>NZ_JARXVE010000001.1 GCF_029893345.1 Mycolicibacterium frederiksbergense
AAGGCGGCAGTGTCTGTAGGAGCCAGACACCAGGTGGAAAGACCCAACCACCGCATAGCGGCACTGTCCAGGCTGACACTGAGTGTCTGTACGCCAACACGCCGTAAATTGCGTGCCGCGGCGGTCGCTCGCGGAGGGCATCCGCGCCCCTGGACTAGATTCGAACCGTGGACCAGCCCGGTAAAGAGGTCCAGGTCGCGCGTGCGTCGTCGGCCTTGGCCGACGTCGACACCTCCGTTTGGGCGCAGCGTTTCGACCTGCTGTCCGACCCGCACCGGCTGGAAATCCTGCTCGGGCTGCACAGCGCCCCCGGCATCTGTGTCAGCGACCTGGCCACGGCACTCGGCCGTTCGGAAAACGCGGTATCGCAGGCACTGCGGGTGCTACGCGAACAGGGTTGGGTCACCTCCACTCGGGTCGGACGCACGGTGAACTACCGGCTGGAGGACGAGATCGTGCATGACCTGCTGCACTGGATCGGCGCCCGGCACGGCTGAAACCGGATTCTCATCTGTTCATCTAGACAGGTATTGGTGCTTCGTCTTACGCTCGGTCAATGACCATCGGCGCGCTGCCGGCACCCGCTCGACCGGCCCGATTCGACCGCGCCGACTGGACATCGATCGCCGCGCTTGCTGGATTCGTCTTGGTGTTACACCTGATCGGTTGGGGCATCCTGGTTTTCGGTGTCGCACCGCAGCGCATCACGCTGGGCTCGGCCGGCGTATTCGGGGTGGGTCTCGGCGTCACCGCCTATCTTCTGGGGGTACGCCACGCCTTCGACGCCGACCACATCGCGGTTATCGACAACACCACCCGCAAACTGGTCGGTGAGGGCACCCGCTCGGTGTCGGGCGGCTTCTGGTTCTCACTGGGCCATTCCAGCGTGGTGTTCGGCTTGGCGCTGTTGTTGGCGCTGGGGGTCCAAGCTCTGGCCGGGCCGGTGCTGGACGAGAACTCGCCGATGCTGCAGACGCTGGGGCTGATCGGTTCGCTGGTGGCCGGAACGTTCCTGATCCTGATCGGGTTGACGAATCTGTTTGCCGCGGTGGGGATCGCGAAGGTCTTCCGCGCCATGCGCAGCGGCGAGTACGACGAGGCAGAGCTCGAGCGTCAGCTCCACAACCGGGGGTTTCTGGCCCGCCTGCTCGGGCGAGTGATGCGACGGGTGAACAAACCCTGGCACCTCTACCCGGTGGGATTCCTGATGGGGCTGGGTTTCGATACCGCCAGCCAGGTGGCGCTGCTGGTGCTGGCGGCCGGGACCGCAGCCTTCACCCTGCCCTGGTACGCCATTCTGGTGCTGCCGGTGCTGTTCGCCGCGGGGATGAGTCTGTTCGACAGCCTGGACGGAATCTTCATGGCGCGGGCCTACAGCTGGGCGTTCCTGCAACCCGCCCGCAAGGTCTACTACAACCTGACCGTCACGGTGCTGTCGGTCATCGTCGCTCTGGTGATCGGGGTGATCGTGCTGACCGGACTGCTGGTCGACCACCTCGGCATCACCACCGGGCCGCTCGCGTTCATCGGATCGGCCGATCTGGAGTTCGTCGGCTTCTTGATCGTCGGGCTCTTCGTGCTGAGCTGGATTGTGGCCCTGGGGATCTGGCGTTTCGGCAGAATCGAAGAACGCTTCAGCGTCCAGGCCTGATCAATCGCCGGCGACCGCCACGTGGCCGTTTCAGCGGACGTGTGATCAGCTGTGCTCACCATCGAGCAATCGATGTGGTCGAGCTGGTTGGTCAGCCTACGAGCAGGGCCCCGAATACGCGGTCGGCGAGTGCGATCGCGTCGTCCTGGCCGACGATGAAGCCTTGCAGTTCGGGATGGTTGTCGAGGTGGGATTGTGCGTGTTGCGGGTCGGTGTGGAAGGTGATCGATCGGCACGCGGTATTCGCCAGGGTTCCGCAGCAGTCGGTGTGGCCGACGACGACGACGGCGGTGTTAGGGTTCCACGTCCATTTGGTGCCGCGGCGTTGAACGCGAACCGGTGCCCCGGTATCGGGGTCGGCGGAATCGATGATGCCGTCGGCGCCGGTCATCAACGGGATGCCGAGCGCGTCGATCGCACACATCGCCGCGACCGGGAGGTGGCCGGTGAGGTGGACGGTGTGGCCGGTGGCGCGGCCGGAGAATGGATAGGCGATCTCGATCTGTCCATCGGGTCCGATGTGCACGAGGTCGGCGCTTCTCAGTTGGTGCAGCGCGTCGTCGAGGTCGACTCCGAGCGCGGCCGCGGTTGGGCGCAGGTCGTCTCGATGTCCCTGGCCGTGATCGCGGAAGCCGCGGAGCACCGCTCGGTGTAGTTCCCGGACCGCCGGCGGGAGCCGCTGGGCGGAGTCGACGACCGACTGGGGTGTGGCTACGGAGGGGTCAGGAATCGCAAATTGCCTTGGTGCTGAGCTGGTTTCGACCTGACCCGACATGTGGGTGCGCAGTGCGTCGAGAACACGTTGCGATGTGGGCAGATCGAGTCGGCATGTGTCGCCGATCTGCGCTCCGGCCTCGGGACGCATCACGTCGACGCCGTCCACGAGGACCGTCGGCGAGGGATAACGACCGATGCGTTCAATGATCGGCATATCGAGACCGAGCGTGGCCAGACAGTCGCTCACTGTCTGTTTGGCGGCGGCGGCATTGGGGCATCCCGGCGAGGTCAGTAGTTCGATGTACATGACGGTTACTCCCGCTGGGTGGAGGTTGTTGTAGCGGCGGCGGTCTCGATGTCTTGCACGAGCGGGCAGTCACGCTCGGCACGGGGCCAATCACAGGTGTCAATCAGACTGGCGAGCGCATCACGCATGCCCGCGAGTTCGTCGATGCGCAGCAGCTCGTCGATGTCATCGAGGCTGAATCCGAGTTGCTGAGCGCGTTTGACGAAGCGCACCACCCGCACCGTGTCAGACGTATAGGTGCGATACCCCGACCTGGTCCGCTTGGGTTCGGGTAGCAAGCCTCGACGTTCGTAGTACCGCAGGGTCTGGGTATTGACCCGGGCCTGCGCGGCGACCTCGCTCGTTCTCACCCCACCAGCATGAACCCTGTACCCAGGTACTGAGTCAACCCGCCGGTGGCAGCTTCAGCGCGGGTGGGTCGGGCAGGGGGGCAGCCATTTCGTTGAACTCGCAGATCGAAGTGCGCGACCTCAGTCGGCGAGTCCCAGTAGCGCGTTCTCGATCACTTCGGGCAGCGCCGGGTGGATCCAATATTGTCCTTGGGCAACCTCTTTGGCGGTCTGGTAGAAGCTCATCGCCTGGATCAGCGGCTGGATGATCGAGGATGCCTGATAGCCCATGATGTGGGCGCCCAGGATCCGCCCGCTGTCGCGGTCGCCGATCAGTTTGGCGATACCCGTGGTGTCCTCCATCGCCCAGCCGTAGGCGGTGTCGCCGTAGGCCTGCACCTTGACCGCGATGTCGTACCCGGCCTCGCGGGCCTCGGTTTCGGTCAGGCCGACCATGGCGATCTGTGGTGCGGTGAACACCGCAGAGGGCACGAACCGGTGATCGCTGCGTACCAGTGCGTCGGTGTCGTCCCAGTCGCGCAGCAGGTTTTCTCTGACCACTCGCATTTCCTGGTTGGCCACATGCTTGAGCTCATACTCCGATGACACGTCGCCGAGCGCGAAAATGCCAGGTGCCGTGGTGCGCTGGTATTCGTCGACGATGACCAGGCCGTCTTCGTCGACCTCGACCCCGGCCAGGTCGGCATCCAACAGATCCCCGTTGGGCACCCGTCCGGTGGCCACCAGCAGCATGTCGGCGGTGATGGTCTTGCCGTCGTCGAGCTCGAGCACGATGCGATCGCCGTCGTGATGGGAACCGATGACGTTCTCGTGGGTGTGCAGGTCCCACTTGTCGGCGGCCAGGGCGGTGAACCGTCGCCAGATCGTCTCGTCGCAGTGGGTGAGCAGACCCTCACCGCGGACCACGATGGTGACCCGCACCCCCAGCGCGGAGAACACGTGGGCGAACTCGGCCGAGACGAATCCGCCGCCGACGATCACCAGATGTTCGGGTAGTTCGGCGATGCGCATGATGTCGTCGCTGGTGTAGTAGGTGACACCGCAGTCGACGATGGCCGGTGGGATGAACGTGCGTGACCCCGCGGCGATCACCACCTGGTCGCTGCTGAACTCCTCGCCGGCAGCGGTGCGCAGGGTGTAGCGCCCGTCGGCGGTTTTGGGACCGAACCGGGTGTGGCTGTCGTACACGGTGACGTCCGGCTCGGAGCGGCGGTAGTCCTCACCACCGGCGGCAATCGGGTCGATGCGACCGAACACCCGCGACACGATGTCGGGCCAGCGCACCTTGTCGATATGTGAATCGATGCCGTACTTCGCGCTGTCGCGGATGGTGTTCGCAACCTCTGCGGCATAGACGAACATCTTGGTGGGAATGCAGCCCACGTTCAGGCACGTGCCGCCAAAGGTGCCCTGCTCGCAGATCGCGACCCTCTTGCCGGCGTAGCGCTCATCGAGGATGCTGTTGCCCGATCCGGTGCCGATGATCGTCAGGTCGTAGTGTTCCATGTGCTCTTCCTATCCGGAAGGTGTTGTGCTCGAACGGGTTTGCGGGTCCAGATAGTGCTCCAGCCACTGGTCCAGCTCGCGATATGCCGCTGCCCGGGCATCGGCCAGCGACAGGAAGACGTCGTGTTTGGCATCCGTGATCGGGGCGACGGTGGTGTGGTTGCCGACGCAACCGGCCCAGCGTGCGATCTGACTGACGTCGAGCACCGCGTCACCGCGTTGGATCGCAGCGGGATCGGGGGTTTCGGTGACACTGCGATCAGATCGCAGGATCAGATTGGGCACGCCGACATCCAGGCCGCGGTGCAGCCTGGCCTGCCCGCGCCGAATGGCATTGATCCAGCCGAGGGTGATGGGAAAGCCGCCCAGCGGCTTCCATTCCAGGTTGTAGTCGAACTCTCCGTCGAAGTCGCGGTGCAGTGTGCTGCCGTAGCCGCCCCCGCTGGGTTTCCGGACTATCGACAGCTTGCGCAGCCGTGCCAGCGCAATCAGGGCGGCCGAGGTCGGCGCGGTGCGCAGCACCGCCGGCCCGTGCAGGTCGAAGAACGGGCTGTTGAGCACCAGCCCGCCGACATGATGGGTGGCCAACCGGTCCCGTCGGCGTAGCCGGTCGGCAAACAGGGTCATGATCAGTCCGCCGGCTGAGTGGCCGTACAGGCACACCGTGGCGTTGCCGGTGTCGGCGGCGATGATCGTCAGGGCCCGTTCCAGCTCGGTGTCGTAGCGCGCCAGGTCGGTGGTGAAATGCGGGGTCTGCCCCGCGCGCCGGGAGCGCCCACACTTGGGCAGATCCAGGGCGTAGAAGGCGAACCCGCGTTCGGCGAATCGGCTGGCCAACTCGGTGTGGAAGAAGTAGTCGGTGTAGCCGTGCAGCGCCAGCACAGCGCGGCCGGCCCGACCGTCCGCGCCACCGGGACCGCGGCGCACGAGCGTGGCGACCAAGTCGCCTTCGCCGTCGGGATCGGGCCCTAAATCGATGGTCTGCTGCCAGAAACCCGGCAACACATCCGGCTCCCAGGCGGGCTCCCGTGACGTCACGGTTCCACCCTAACCGCGTGGTGGAAGTTCGAGCTGAGGTCGATGGGCTCAAGTTGGCACCAGGGCGTGACGGATAGCACTACGATGCGCGGCAAACCGAAATTCGTCGCGCGATAACCTGGGCATAACAAAAACCGTTGGTATCGACGGACCACGCTATACAAAGGACGAGCGATCAGGGTGTCTGAGTCAAACGTAGGTACGACCGTAAAGACAGACGTCGTGCTGGTTGGGGCCGGCATCATGAGTGCAACCCTTGGAGCCCTGATCCGGTTGCTGGAGCCGGACTGGTCCATCACCATGATCGAGCGGCTCGACGGTGCCGCCGCGGAGAGCAGTGATCCGTGGAACAACGCCGGCACCGGGCACTCGGCGCTGTGTGAGCTCAACTACACACCCGAGCTGGCCGACGGTTCCATCGACACCACCAAAGCCATCAACGTCAACGAGCAGTTCCAGGTGTCGCGGCAGTTCTGGGCCTACGCGGCCGAGAACGGTGTGCTGCCCGATGTGCGTGGCTTCCTCAACCCCATCCCGCATGTGGGTTTCGTGCACGGCGCCGACAACGTCGATTACCTCAAGCGCCGCCGCGAGGCGCTGGTCGGCAATCCGTTGTTCGCCACGATGGAGTTCATCGACGACAAGGACGAGTTCGCCCGCCGGCTGCCGTTCATGGCCGCAAAGCGTGACTTCTCCGATCCCGTCGGGCTGAACTGGTCGCAGGACGGCACCGACGTCGACTTCGGTGCGTTGTCGCGCCAGTTGATCGGCTTCACCGCGCAGCGCGGCATGGATACCCTGTTCGGCCATGAGGTGCGCAACCTGCGCAAGGAATCCGACGGCACCTGGACGCTCAACGTGACCAACCGGCGCACCGGTCTCAAGCGCAAGTTCAATGCCAAGTTCGTGTTCGTCGGCGCCGGTGGCGGTGCGCTGCCGTTGCTGCAGAAGTCGGGCATCCCCGAGGCCAAGGGCTTCGGCGGCTTCCCGGTCGGCGGCGCGTTCCTGCGGACCAACAATCAGGCGCTGACCGCGGGGCACCAGGCCAAGGTGTACGGGCTGCCGCCGCTGGGCGCACCGCCGATGTCGGTGCCGCACCTGGACACCCGGGTGATCAACGGCAAGTCCTGGCTGCTGTTCGGCCCGTTCGCCGGCTGGACGCCGAAGTTCCTCAAGCAGGGCAAGTTCACCGACCTGCCGTTGTCGGTCAAGCCCAACAACATCATGTCCATGCTGGGCGTCGGGCTCACCGAGGTCGGTCTGGTCAACTACCTGGTCGGACAGCTGCTTCTGAGTGAGGCTGCCCGGGTCGACACCTTGCGCGAATTCGCCCCCAGCGCAGTCGATTCCGATTGGGAACTGGATATCGCGGGTCAGCGCGTGCAGGTGATCCGGCGCAAGGGTGCCGGCGGTGTGCTGGAGTTCGGCACCACTGTGCTGAGCGCTGCGGACGGCAGCATCGCCGGGTTGCTCGGCGCCTCGCCGGGCGCATCCACCGCGGTGCCGGCCATGCTCGACGTGCTGGAGCGCTGCTTCGCCGATCGCTACCAGAGCTGGCTGCCCAAGCTCAAGGATATGGTGCCGTCGCTCGGTACCAAGCTGTCCAACGAACCCGGCCTGTTCCAGGAGGTCTGGGCGTGGGGCAGCAAGGCGCTCCAACTGGACGCTCCTGCGTCTGCGTGACAGGGTCGGGCGGATGACGGTCGCATTACGCCGCAGCTGGGCCAAAGATCTGGACGTACCAACGCTTTACGAACTGCTCAAGCTCCGGATCGAGGTATTCGTGGTGGAGCAGGCCACGCCGTACCCGGAGCTCGATGGCCGGGATCTGCTCGCCGAGACTCGGCACTTCTGGCTGGAAGGGCCCAGCGGAGAGGTGATTTCGACGCTGCGGCTGATGGAGGAACATCCCGGCGGCGAGAAGGCGTTCCGGATCGGACGGGTGTGCACCAAGCGCAGCGATCGCGGCAACGGGCACACCACCCGGCTCATGCGGGCCGCCCTGGCCGAGGTCGGCGACTATCCGTGCCGCATCGACGCCCAGACCTACTTGGTCGACATGTACGGCCGGCACGGATTCGTTCGTGACGGCGATGAATTCCTTGACGACGGAATCCCGCACGTGCCCATGGTGCGCGCCGGATCTCGCAGCGACGAGCGCTCGCGCGAGGAGCCGACATGGCATGAGAGTGAGTTTTCCTGATGGTGGCGGTGAATCACACCTACCCGTTCAGCGCACTGGTGGGTCAGGATCGGTTGCGCCTGGCCTTGCTGTTGTGTGCGGTGCATCCGGAGATCGGCGGGGTGCTGATCCGCGGTGAGAAGGGGACGGCGAAGTCCACCGCCGTCCGCGGCCTGGCCGCGGTGCTCTCCGGGGTCGACGACGACGCCCGGCTGGTGGAACTGCCGATCGGTGCTACCGAGGACCGGGTGGTCGGCTCACTGGACCTGCAGAAGGTGCTGCGCGACGGTGAGCACGCCTTCTCGCCCGGCCTGCTGGCCCGCGCGCACGGCGGCGTGCTCTACGTCGACGAGGTCAACCTGCTGCACGACCACCTGGTCGATGTGCTGCTTGACGCTGCCGCCATGGGCCGGGTTCACGTTGAGCGCGACGGGATCTCGCACACCCACGACGCCCGGTTCGTCCTGATCGGCACCATGAATCCGGAGGAAGGCGAACTGCGCCCGCAGTTGCTGGACCGGTTCGGGCTGACCGTGGACGTTGCCGCCTCCCGGGATGTCGACATACGCGTCGAGGTGATCCGGGCCCGGATGGATTTCGAGGCGGACCCGCAGGCATTCGTCGACCGTCACGCGGTCGCCGACGCCGAGCTGTCCGACCGGATCGCGGCGGCCCGTGCCGCTATCGGCTCGGTGCTGCTGCCCGACAGCGAATTGCGCCGAATCGCGGCTCTGTGCGCGGCATTCGACGTCGACGGGATGCGGGCCGATCTGGTGGTGGCGCGCACCGCCGTCGCCCATGCCGCCTGGCGCGGTGCCACAACGGTTGCGGAAGAGGACATCCGGGTGGCCGCCGAACTGGCCCTACCGCACCGGCGTCGTCGTGATCCGTTCGACGATCCGGGCTTGGACCCCGAACGTCTCGAGGAGGCCATGCAGCAGGCGGGGGAGTCGGCCTCACAGTCAGCCCCGGAATCGGGGTCAGATCCTGAGCCGGATCCCGACCCCGACTTTGATCCGCCCGGTGGTGGCGGCGGATCCGATGCGGAAAGTCAAGCACCGCAGGGCAATTCATCGCAGAGCGCGGTGAAGCAATCCTCGACCCGGCAGAGCGGCTCGCCGTCGGCGGTATTCCGGACCAAGGCGCTGGTGGTGCCCGGGGTCGGCGAGGGTGCGCCCGGGCGGCGCTCGCGGGCGCGCAACCGCACCGGTACTCCCATCGCGGCCACCGCCGAACCCGGCACCGGGCACGGCCTGCACATGTTCGCCACCCTGCTGGCCACCGCCGGGCGCCAGCAGGGCGCGGGCCTGCCGCGACCTCGCCCGGAAGATGTGCGGCGCGCGGTACGTGAAGGCCGCGAAGGAAATCTGGTGATCTTCGTCGTCGACGCATCAGGGTCGATGGCCGCCCGAGACCGCATGTCGGCGGTCAGCGGGGCGACTCTGTCGCTGCTGCGCGACGCCTACCAACGCCGGGACAAGGTCGCGGTGATCACGTTCCGGCAGCAGGATGCGCAGCTGCTGCTCCCGCCGACCTCCTCGGTGCACATCGCCAGCCGCCGGCTGGCCCGGTTCGACACCGGAGGCAAAACCCCACTGGCCCAAGGCCTGCTGGCCGCCCGCGACCTGGTCATCCGGGAGAAGGCCCGGGACCGGGCCCGGCGCAGCCTGGTGGTGGTGCTCACCGACGGTCGCGCCACCGGCGGTCCCGACCCGTTGGGCCGCACCAGAACGGCCGCCGCCGCGCTGCTGGCTGAGGGGGCAGCCGCCGTGGTGGTCGACTGTGAAACATCTTTTGTGCGACTGGAATTGGCTGGGCAACTGGCGCAGCAGCTGGGGGCGCCGGCGGTGCGCCTGGAGCAGCTCCGCGCGACCGAACTGACCCGGCTGGTCCAAGACCAGACCGCCGCCTGAGACCCTGCGCAGGAAGGACCGCCCATGCCACAAGGGCAGCCGCTGACCGTCCCCGACGACGGTCTGACCACCAAGGCCCGGCGTAACGCGCCGCTGCTCGCCGTGCACACCGGCCCGGGCAAGGGCAAGTCGACCGCGGCATTTGGGATGGCGCTGCGGGCCTGGAACCAGGGCTTCCGCATCGCGGTGTTCCAGTTCGTCAAGAGCGCGAAATGGAAGGTCGGCGAGGAGGCCGTGTTCGGCCAGCTCGGCCGGTTGCACGACGAGCATGGTGCCGGCGGCCCGGTCGAATGGCACAAAATGGGCTCCGGGTGGTCCTGGACCCGCAAGCACGGCAGTGACGTCGACCATGCGGCGGCCGCCGCCGACGGTTGGGCCGAGATCAAACGCCGACTGGCCGAGGAACGCCACGATTTCTACGTGCTCGACGAGTTCACCTACCCGCTCAAGTGGGGCTGGATCGACCTGGAAGAAGTAGTCGAGGTGCTCAATACGCGTCCGGGCACCCAGCACGTGGTGATCACCGGTCGCGACGCGCCGCAAGGCCTGATCGATGCCGCGGACCTGGTGACCGAGATGACCAAGATCAAGCACCCGATGGATGCCGGCCGCAAGGGCCAGAAGGGCATCGAGTGGTGAGTGCAGCAGGGGTGGGCAGGTGACCACCCCTGCGGTGGTGATCGCCGCGCCGTCCTCGGGCAGCGGGAAGACCACGGTGGCAACGGGTTTGGTCGGGGCGCTGCGCCTGGCCGGTCATGTGGTGGCCCCGTTCAAGGTCGGGCCGGACTTCATCGACCCCGGTTACCACGCCCTGGCTGCCGGCCGCCCGGGCCGCAACCTCGACCCGGTGCTGGTCGGCGAGGGGTTGATCGGACCGCTCTACCGGTACGGATGCCACGGCGCCGACGTCGCCGTTGTCGAGGGCGTCATGGGTCTGTTCGACGGCCGCATCGAGGCCGAGATGATCGGCATCCCACGGGGTTCGGCGGCCCAGGCCGCGGTCTTGCTCGGCGCCCCGGTGATCCTCGTGGTCGACGCCCGTGGCCAGAGCCACAGCATCGCGGCCCTGCTGCACGGCTTCGCCACCTTCGACCCGGCCGTGCGGATCGCCGGGGTGATCCTCAACCGGGTCGGCTCCGCGCGGCACGAGGAGGTGCTGCGTCAAGCGTGTGAGCACGCCGGTGTCCCGGTGCTCGGTGCGGTTCCTCGCGCCGACGAATTGACCGTCCCGTCAAGGCATCTCGGCCTGGTCACCGCTGTCGAACACGGTCGACAAGCCCGTGATGCGGTGGCCGCGATGACCGCCCTGGTGGGCCGCCACGTCGACCTGTCGGCTGTCGTCTCGGCCGCTGCCGCCCACGTCGATGCCGAGCCGTGGAGTCCGGCCGCAGCCGAGGTGACGCCGGATGTCACGGTGGCTCTGGCCGCAGGCAAAGCATTCAGCTTCGGCTACGCCGAGCACGCCGAACTGCTGCGCGGTACCGGGGCGCAGGTCGCCGAGTTCGACCCGCTGACCGAGTCGCTGCCGCCCGGGACCGACGCGCTGGTGCTGCCCGGCGGCTTCCCGGAACAGTTCACCACCGAACTGTCGGCCAACCACCTCGTCCGTCAGCAGATCAAAGAATTGGCCGGCCGTGGCGGCCCGGTGCATGCCGAGTGCGCGGGGCTGACCTACCTGGTCGACGATCTCGACGGGGCGCCGATGTGCGGGGTGTTGGCGGGTTCGGCGCGGTTCACCGACCGCCTCACCCTGGGCTATCGCGATGCGGTCGCGGTTGTCGACTCCTCCATGCATGCCGCGGGCGACCGCGGCACCGGTCACGAATTTCACCGAACCACAGTGGAGTTCGCCGACGATCATCCGCCGGCCTGGGCGTTCACCGGCCCCGGCCGGGCGGTCCGGCGCGACGGCGCGGTGCAGCGCGGCGTGCACGCCGGCTACCTGCACACCCATCCCGCGGCGCACCCGGAGTCCATCACCCGGTTCGTTCGCTCAGCCGCACGCACTAAGCTCGGCGGGTGACTTCGGAGAATGCCTATCTCGTCGGTCTGCGCCTGTCCGGCAAGAAGGTCGTCGTTGTCGGTGGCGGTACCGTCGCGCAACGTCGGCTGCCGCTGCTGATTTCCCACGGCGCCGACGTGCATGTGATTGCCCGGGCGGCCAGTCCCGCGGTGGAGGCGCTGTCACACGATGAACCCGGGATCAGTCTGCAGCTGCGGGACTTCCGCGCCGGCGATCTCGACGGCGCCTGGTACGTGATCGCAGCCACCGACGACTCCGCGGTCAACGCCGCCATTGCCGCAGAAGCCGACGAGCGGCGGATTTTCTGTGTGCGCGCCGATGTGGCCCGGGACGGATCCGCGGTGACCCCGGCGACATTCGACTACGACGGCCTGTCGGTGGGGGTGCTCGCCGGGGGTGAGCACCGCCGCTCGGCGGCTATCCGCACGGCCATCCGCGAAGCGCTGCAGCGCGGTCTGCTCACCGCCGACGCCGGCGAGGAGTCGGGGGAGGCGCCCAAGGGGGTGGCCCTGGTCGGCGGCGGCCCGGGCGATCCCGAGCTGATCACCGTGCGTGGACGCCGGCTGCTGGCCCGTGCCGACGTCGTCGTCGCCGATCGTCTGGCTCCCCAGGAACTGCTGGCCGAACTCGGGCCGCATGTCGAGGTGATCGACGCGGCCAAGATCCCGTACGGCCGGGCGATGGCGCAGGAGGCGATCAACCAGGTGCTGGTGGATCGGGTCCGCGCCGGCAAGTTCGTGGTTCGGCTCAAAGGTGGCGATCCATTCGTCTTCGCCCGGGGCTATGAAGAGGTACTGGCCTGCGCCGAGGCCGGGATCCCGGTGACCGTTGTCCCCGGTGTCACCAGCGCCATCGCGGTCCCGGCTCTGGCCGGCGTGCCGGTCACCCACCGCGGGATGACGCACGAGTTCGTGGTGGTCAGCGGCCACGTCGCGCCTGGGCATCCGGAATCGTTAGTCAATTGGAATGCGCTGGCGGCGATGACCGGCACGATCGTGCTGCTGATGGCCGTTGAACGGATCGAGCTGTTCACCAAGGCACTGTTGGAGGGCGGCCGACCTGCGGATACCCCGGTCCTGGTGGTGCAGCACGGCACCACCGTCGCGCAGCGCACGATGCGGGCCACCCTCGGCGACGCGCCGGAGCGCATCCGCTCGGAAGGCATCCGACCTCCGGCGATCATCGTGATCGGGTCCGTGGCGGCCTTCGGCGGTTAAAGGATTCTTAAGATTCCGGTAAGGTGGCCCGGTATGACGGCTCTCAACGACGCAGAGCGCGCCAACGGTGACGGATCGGCACGGGGCGGGGGTATGGCGGCCCGACTCCCATCTTGGCTCCCGTCCTGGGGCTTTCTTTCCGCGGTCATCGCGATCGGCGGCATGCAGCTGCTGGCGACCATGGACAGCACGGTCGCGATCGTCGCGCTGCCCCGGATCCAGGACGAGCTCGGCTTGTCGGATGCCGGACGCAGCTGGGTTATCACTGCGTACGTCCTGACCTTCGGCGGCCTGATGCTGCTGGGTGGGCGCCTCGGCGACACCATCGGCCGCAAGCGCACGTTCATCGTCGGTGTCTCGCTGTTCGTCATCGCTTCGGTCCTGTGCGGTATCGCCTGGAACGAGGCGACTTTGGTGATTGCGCGGCTGCTGCAGGGGGTCGGCGCGGCCATCGCCTCGCCGACCGGGCTGGCCCTGATCGCCACCACCTTCCCGAAAGGCCCGGCCCGCAACATGGCCACCGCGGTGTTCGGTGCGATGACCGCGGTCGGTTCGGTGATGGGCCTGGTGGTCGGCGGCGCGCTGACCGAGGTGTCCTGGCGCTGGGCGTTCCTGGTCAACGTCCCGATCGGGCTGGTGATGCTCTACCTGGCCCGTACCGCGCTGCGTGAGACCAACCGGGAGCGGATGAAGCTCGACGCCGCCGGTGCGCTGCTGGCCACGCTGGCCTGTACGGCCGCGGTGTTCGCCTTCACCCAGGGACCCGAGAGAGGTTGGTTGTCGCCGGTCACCCTGGGCTCCGGGGCGGCCGCAGCGGTCTTCGGCATCGCCTTCCTGATCGCCGAACGCAACGCCGAGAACCCGGTGGTGCCGTTCGATCTGTTCCACGAGCGCAACCGGGTGGCCACGTTCGCGGCGGTCTTCCTGGCCGGTGGCGTGCTGTTCACCCTCACCGTGCTGATCGGCTTGTATGTGCAGGACATCCTGGGCTACAGCGCCTTGCACGCCGGCATCGGCTTCATTCCGTTCGTGATCGGGATGGGCATCGGTCTGGGGGCTTCGTCCCAGATCGTGCGGTTCTTCCAACCCCGCCTGGTGGTGATCGCCGGCGGCATCCTGGTGCTGGGGTCGATGCTGTACGGCTCGACGTTGCACGCCGGCATCCCGTACTTCCCGAACCTGGTGCTGCCGATCACCGTTGGCGGGATCGGTATCGGCATGATCGTGGTGCCGCTGACCCTGTCGGCCATCGCCGGGGTGGGCTTCGACCGCATCGGCCCGGCCTCGGCCATCGCGCTGATGCTGCAGAGCCTCGGTGGTCCGCTGGTGCTCGCGATCATCCAGGCCGTCATCACGTCGCGCACGCTGTATCTGGGCGGGATCACCGGCCCGGTCAAGGACATGACCGGTCCCCAGTTGGCTGCCCTGGATGCCGGCTACACCTACGGTCTGCTGTGGGTAGCCGCAGTGGCGGTCCTGGTCGGTGCCGCGGCGTTGTTCATCGGCTACACCTCCGAGCAGGTCGCCCAGGCCCAAGAGGTCAAGGACGCCATTGATGCCGGAGAGATCGAGCTCGACTGAGCC
Source organism: Mycolicibacterium frederiksbergense (assembly GCF_029893345.1). Taxonomy (GTDB): domain Bacteria; phylum Actinomycetota; class Actinomycetes; order Mycobacteriales; family Mycobacteriaceae; genus Mycobacterium; species Mycobacterium frederiksbergense_B. The sequence goes on from NZ_JARXVE010000001.1 coordinate 14,489, forward strand.
GGAAATAGGCTGACGACGATGAATCGTCGGGACGTTTCGGATACCGTCGGCCCGCTGGGCTGGCGACTGGTGCTGGGCGCCCTCTACACCGAGGTGCTGGTGCCCTCGATGGCCGATGCGGTGGCCGCCGCGTCCCGTGCGGTATCGGCGGCAGGGCCCGCCGCACCGCATCACCTCACTGTCGATATCCGTGCCGACCGGGCTGTGCTGCGGCTGCAGTCCGTTGCTGCCGGCCGGGTGACCGAACGCGATGTCGCGCTGGCCGGCGAGGTGTCGCAGACTCTGGCGGCGCATGGGTTCGAGATGACCACCGGCGGGGCCGTGCAGTCGCTGGAGATCGCCATCGACGCGCTGGACATTGCGGCCGTGCGGCCGTTCTGGAAGGCCGTCACCGGCTACGTGGATCAGCCCGGGCCGTCCGATCTCAACGCGGGGCTCGTCGACCCGTTCGGCCGTGGCCCGGCGATCTGGTTTCAGCAGATGGACAAACGGCGCACGGACCGTAATCGGATCCATCTCGATATCGACGTTCCGCACGACGTGGCGCCGTCGCGCATAGCCGCAGCCCTGGCCGTGGGCGGCACGCTGCTCAGCGATCGGGCCGCCCCGGCGTTCTGGGTACTGGCCGATGCGGAGGGCAACGAGGCCTGCATCTGTACCTGGCAAGGCAGGGACTGAGGACCACGCTTTAAGGTTGTCGGCTGTGATCACCCGTATGTCCGAGCTGTTTCTGCGAACCCTGCGCGAAGACCCCGCTGATGCCGAGGTGCCTAGCCACAAGCTGTTGATCCGGGCCGGCTATGTCCGTCCGGTCGGCCCCGGTATCTACAGCTGGCTGCCGCTGGGCCTGCGGGTGCTGCGCCGGATCGAGCGCATCGTGCGGGAAGAGATGAACGCGATCGGCGGCCAGGAGATCCTGCTGCCCGCGTTGTTGCCGCGTGCCGCCTACGAGACCACCAACCGTTGGACCGAATACGGCGACACCCTGTTCCGGCTGCAGGACCGGCGCAACAACGACTATCTGCTCGGACCGACGCACGAGGAGATCTTCACCCTCACGGTCAAGGGGGAGTACTCCTCCTACAAGGACTTCCCGGTGATCCTCTATCAGGTCCAGACCAAGTACCGCGATGAAGCGCGGCCGCGGGCCGGCATCCTGCGTGGCCGCGAGTTCGTGATGAAGGACTCCTACTCGTTCGACGTCGACGACGACGGCCTCAAGACCGCCTACCACGCGCACCGCGAGGCCTACCAGCGCATCTTCGACCGGCTCGGCGTGCGCTACGTGATCGTGTCCGCTGTGTCGGGTGCCATGGGCGGCAGTGCCTCCGAGGAGTTCCTGGCCGAAAGCGAGGTCGGCGAGGACACGTTCGTGCGCTGCCTGGAGTCGGGCTACGCCGCCAATGTCGAGGCCGTGGTCACCCACACACCCGCCGAACTGCCCGTCGATGGACAGGCTCCCGCGCAGGTCTACGACACCCCGGACGCCCCGACCATCGCGACGCTGGTGGATTGGGCCAACTCCGCGCAGCTGCCGCAGTTCGCCGGCCGCGAGGTCGGTGCCGCCGACACGCTCAAGAACGTGCTGATCAAGGTTCGCCAGCCCGGCGGCGACTGGGAGCTGCTTGGGGTGGGCGTGCCCGGGGACCGCGAGGTTGACGAGAAGCGTCTCGGTGCGGCGCTGGAGCCGGCCGAGTTCGCCATGCTCGACGACGCCGACTTCGCCAAGAATCCGTTCCTGGTCAAGGGGTATGTGGGTCCGAAGGCGCTGCAGGACAACGGGGTTCGCTATCTTGTCGATCCGAGGGTGGTGACCGGAACGGCTTGGATCACCGGTGCCGACGAGCCCAACAAGCATGTGGTCGGGCTGGTCGCCGGTCGTGATTTCACTCCCGACGGCACCATCGAGGCCGCCGAGGTCCGCGACGGCGATCCGTCGCCGGACGGTGCGGGCGTGCTGACCTCGGCCCGGGGCATCGAGATCGGTCACATCTTCCAGCTGGGTCGCAAGTACGCCGACGCGTTCAACGCCGATGTGCTGGGTGAGGACGGCAAGCCGGTGCGGCTGACCATGGGTTCCTACGGCATCGGGGTGTCGCGGCTGGTCGCGGTGATCGCCGAGCAGCAGCACGATGAGCTCGGGCTGCGCTGGCCGTCATCGGTGGCGCCGTTCGATGTGCAGGTGGTGGTCGCCAACAAGGACGACGCGGCCCGTGCCGGCGCCACCGAACTGGTCGCCGGCCTGGACCGGCTCGGTCACGACGTGCTGTTCGACGACCGTAAGGCATCGCCGGGGGTGAAGTTCAAGGACGCCGAGCTGCTCGGCATGCCCTGGGTGGTCGTCGTGGGCCGGGGATGGGCCGACGGTGTGGTGGAGCTCCGCAACCGGTTGACCGGTGAGAAGCGCGACGTGGCCGTGGACGCCGCCGTCACCGAGATCTCGGCCGCCATCTCGGGCGCCTGATCTAGCGCGAGCAGACGTGGAGGTACCCGAAACCCGCGGGAATGGGGTACTTGCGCTGGGGGCCCCTCCCGCTTGCGGGGGACTGCTCGCCGGCTACTCGCCGCCGCCGGGGAAGGCGACGGTCACCGGCCAGGTGTTGAGAATGGCACGCCACCTGGCTGCGGTGACGGCGCTCTGCGTCAACGCGGTCACCGCGAACGCCCGGTCCTCGGTGCTGGCGGCCTGTTCGAGCACCGCACGCCAGGCCGTCGCGGCGTCCTCCTCCATGCGTACCGCGAGGTTGGCGGCATCGGTCGGATCGGTGACCGGTGCCGGCAACTGATAGCCGGACGCGGGCAGTGGCGGGGTGACCGAGCGGGCGTGCAGCATCGCGGCCGCCTCCTCGCGCCGGGCTCGGTGCTCGGCCATCGCATTCGCCACCAGGGCGTTGTCCTCGGGTGTCGAATGCGCCGAGACCAACCCGTAGCCGTAGATGACCCCGTGCTCGGCGGCCACCGCATCGAACAGGGCCGCGTCGGCAGCGGTGGACGGACGGGTGGGTGCCTGGGTCGGCAGCGGCGACGGTTGTGGTGACGGCTGAGGTGAGGTCACAGTCCACCTCCCAGTGCGACGGTGTAGTTGGCTGTGCACGAGGCCGCGATGGAGCCGAGCAGCCCGGCGCGATAGCCGGACAGCGTGCCGGCCAGGGCGGCTGCGCGATCGGCGGACTCCTTGAGCGCGCTGATCACCTGCTCGACGGTGGGGGGCTCGGTGTTAGTGCCCGTGGTGGGCTTTGCTGTGCTGGTCGTGGTGCTGGCGGGTGCCGCCCCGGTCATTCGGGCCAGTTCGTCGGACAGTGCGTCGGCGTGTGCGGAGCGATCGGCTGCCACCGCGTTCAGCGCGCGGTTCGCCGGTGCCTGCGCCGGCTGGGCGGCTGCGGCATCGGTGGCCAGCGTGCTGTCGGCCCTGGCCCGGTCCAGCTGTGCGGTCAGGTCGTCGAATTCGGGTGGCGGCGTTGTCGTACCGCAAGCGGCGGCGGTGGTGCCCAGCAGGGCCAGGGCCGCGGTCGAGAGCAATACGCGCCGCCGGCTGATGTCTGCATGGGCGCTCGGCACGTGAACATCCTGCCATTGCCCGGGCACGCATCCGACCCGGTGCTGACCGGACCGGCAGGCGCCGGGACGGACCACGCCGCCACGCACGGGGCTGTGATTGGCGGTTGCTGCGCCGGTCTGGCGTATCGTGGATAGGCGAATTCGGGGCTGGCCGAAGTGGCTGGCCCGGGGAATCGTGTCGGAGACAATTCAAGATGAGGAGCTCGCCGTGGCACCGGATCCGAAGTTGCGGTCTGCGGATTTGCCGTCGCAGGCGCAGGTGATCGAGCTACTTGACGGCGAGTTCGCGCGCGCTGGTTTCGAAATCGACGATGTGGTGGTCGACGGGTCGGCTCGTCCGCCCCGGATCACCGTGGTCGCCGACGGCGACGAAGGTCTCGATCTCGATTCCATCGCTGCGCTGTCGCGAACGGCTTCCGAGCTGCTCGACCAGCTGACCCCGGGCGACACGCCGTATGTGCTCGAAGTCACCTCCCGGGGTGTGGACCGGCCCCTGACCGAGGCCAAGCATTTCCGCCGCGCCCGTGGGCGCAAGGCCGAGCTGACGCTGACCGACGGTTCGGTGTTCGTCGGCAGGCTGGGGGAAACGGACGGCACCGTGGTCAAGGTGGTGGTGCCGGTCGGACGGGATCTGACGGTCCGTGAGGTCGCCCTCGCAGATATCGACAAAGCTGTTGTCCAAGTGGAGTTTTCGCCTCCAAGTCGGCGTGAGTTGGAATTGACCGGAGAAACGGAGAAGGGGGCCCGGCCATGAACATCGACATGGCGGCGTTGCACGCCATCGAGGCGGACAAAGGTATTTCGGTCGACGTGGTCGTCGAGACCATCAAGTCGGCACTGCTGACCGCCTACCGGCACACCGAAGGGCATGAGCCCGACGCGCGTATCGACATCGACCGCAAGACCGGTGTGGTCAAGGTGATGGCCCGCCAGACCGACGCCGACGGCAACGTCCTCCACGAATGGGACGACACGCCGGAGGGGTTCGGTCGGATCGCGGCGACCACGGCGCGGCAGGTGATCCTGCAGCGGTTGCGCGACGCGGAAAACGAGAAGGCCTACGGGGAATTTGCGGCCCATGAAGGCGACATCGTCGCCGGGGTGATCCAGCGTGACGCGCGGGCCAACGCCCGCGGCCTGGTCGTGGTGCGGATGGGTAGCGAGACCAAGGGGTCCGAAGGCGTGATCCCCAGTGCCGAGCAGGTGCCGGGGGAGCGTTACGAACACGGTGACCGGCTGCGCTGCTATGTCGTCGGCGTGAGTCGCGGCGCCCGGGAGCCGCTGATCACGCTGTCACGCACCCATCCCAACCTGGTGCGCAAGCTGTTCTCGCTGGAGGTGCCCGAGATCGCCGACGGGTCGGTGGAGATTGTGGCGGTGGCCCGGGAGGCCGGGCACCGGTCGAAGATCGCGGTCGCCTCGCGGGTCCCGGGACTCAACGCCAAGGGAGCGTGCATCGGCCCGATGGGGCAGCGGGTACGCAACGTGATGAGCGAATTGTCCGGCGAGAAGATCGACATCATCGACTACGACGAGGACCCTGCCCGGTTCGTCGCCAATGCGCTGTCGCCGGCCAAGGTGGTGTCGGTGTCGGTGATCGACGAGGCCGGTCGGGCGGCGCGGGTGATCGTGCCCGACTTCCAGCTGTCTCTGGCGATCGGCAAGGAAGGCCAGAATGCCAGGTTGGCGGCCCGGTTGACCGGCTGGCGAATCGATATTCGCAGCGATGCGGCGCCACAGTCCGACCAGGATGTCCGGCCCAGGGCGGTACACGATTGATCACAGTGACCGGCGGTTCGGATCACACCGCATGGGGCGGTAGACTCAGCCGTGATCCAGCGTGAGGCTCCGGCTCTGACGCATCGAAGCACCTCCGGCACGTCTGTCGGACCAGTGCGGACCTGCATCGGGTGCCGGAAGCGAGAGTTGGCCGCCGATTTGCTTCGTGTGGTCGCGGTGACCGATGGGAACGGGACGAGTTCCGTGATCGTCGACACCGCGGGAAGCCTTCCCGGGCGTGGTGCGTGGTTGCACCCCGACCAGGAATGCGTGCAGGTGGCAGTGCGGCGGCGAGCGTTCGTCCGAGCGTTGCGACTCGCCGGTTTACCGGATACATCCGGGGTGATCGAGTACGTCGAGAAGTTTGCGACGTCCGAGCCCCCGGCAACAGAACAGGTAGCGAAGAACATGAGCACACCGTGAAGTCCCGATGACCATGCGTCATAGCTAAACCCGAGGCGCGGCGCCTACCACCGCTGTTGCCTCCAGACGAGGAGATGTAGTGGCAGCAGGTAAGGCCCGTGTACACGAGTTGGCGAAGGAACTCGGTGTCACCAGCAAGGAACTCTTAGCCAAGCTCAAGGAGCAGGGCGAGTTCGTCAAGTCGGCGTCCTCCACTGTGGAGGCGCCGGTCGCGCGTCGGCTGCGCGAAACATTCGGCTCGAAGGCCGGCGGCAAGAAGGTCGAAGACAAGCCCCGCCCGCAGGGCAATGGCGCGGCAGCTGCCGCGCCTGCGGCGCCCAAGCCCGGCGCGCCGGCACCCAGCCCCGCCACGGCGGCCAAGCCGGCACCGGCAAAGCCCGCCCCCGCGGCCCCGGCAGCTGAAGCCCCCGCGGTTGCAGCCCCCGTGGTTGCAGCCCCGACGCCGTCGGCACCTGTGAAGCCGTCGGCGCCCAAGCCGGCTGCTCCGCAGCCCCCGGCCGCGCCGAGTGCACCGGCTGCCGCTGCGGAGCCCAGTGCCCCCGCGGCACCCGCTCCGGGTGCCACCCCCGGCCCCCGGCCTACGCCTGGTGCCACACCCGGCCCCCGTCCGGGTCCGGCGTCCAATGCTCCCAAGCCGGCCCCGCGTGCCCCGCGCGTCGGCAACAACCCGTTCTCCTCGCAGCAGCCGGTCGACCGGCCCATTCCGCGTCCGCAGCCTCGGCCCGGTGCTCCGCGTCCAGGTGGCGGTCCCCGTCCTTCGCCCGGCAACATGCCGCCGCGTCCGGCAGGTGCCGGTGCTCCCGGGCGGGGCGGCCCACGCCCCGGCCCGCGTCCGGGCGGTGGACCCCGTCCCGGCGGTGCCGGTCAGGGCGGTCGTCCCGGCGGTGCCGGCGGCGGTAACTACCGCGGCGGCGGCGCCGGCGGTGCCGGTGGTGCCGGTGGTGGTGCAGGCGGCGCGGCTGCCGGTGGTTTCCGCGGTCGTCCCGGTGGTGGCGGCGGCGGTGGCCGGCCCGGTCAGCGCGGTGGCGCGGCCGGTGCGTTCGGTCGTCCCGGCGGTGCACCCAAGCGTGGTCGCAAGTCGAAGCGGGCGAAACGCGCCGAATACGAGAACATGCAGGCGCCCGTCGTCGGTGGTGTGCGGTTGCCCAAGGGCAACGGCGAGACCATCCGGCTGGCCCGCGGCGCATCCCTGTCCGATTTCGCGGAGAAGATCGACGCCAACCCGGCCGCGCTGGTGCAGGCGCTGTTCAATCTCGGTGAGATGGTCACCGCGACCCAGTCTGTCGGCGACGACACCCTGGAGCTGCTCGGCAGCGAGATGAACTTCAAGGTTCAGGTCGTCTCGCCCGAGGACGAGGACCGTGAGCTGCTGGAATCCTTCGACCTCACCTATGGCGAGGACGAGGGTGGCGAGGAGGACCTGGCGGTCCGCCCGCCCGTGGTCACCGTCATGGGCCACGTCGACCACGGCAAGACCCGACTGCTGGACACCATCCGCAAGGCCAACGTCCGCGAGGCCGAGGCCGGCGGCATCACCCAGCACATCGGTGCCTACCAGGTCGAGGTCGATTTGGACGGCAATGTCCGGCCGATCACCTTCATCGACACCCCGGGTCACGAGGCGTTCACCGCCATGCGTGCCCGCGGTGCCAAGGCCACCGACATCGCGATCCTGGTGGTCGCCGCCGACGACGGTGTGATGCCGCAGACGGTGGAGGCGATCAACCACGCGCAGGCGGCGGATGTGCCGATCGTGGTCGCGGTCAACAAGATCGACAAGGAAGGCGCTGACCCGCAGAAGATCCGGGCGCAGCTGACCGAGTACAACCTGGTTGCCGAGGACTTCGGTGGCGACACCATGTTCGTCGACATCTCGGCCAAGCAGGGCCTCAACATCGATGCGCTGCTGGAAGCGGTCGTGCTGACCGCCGACGCGGCTCTGGACCTGCGGGCCAACCCCGACATGGAGGCCCAGGGCGTGGCGATCGAGGCGCACCTGGACCGCGGCCGCGGTCCGGTGGCGACCGTGCTGATCCAGCGCGGAACGCTGCGGGTCGGCGACTCGGTGGTGGCCGGCGATGCCTATGGCCGCGTCCGCCGCATGGTCGACGAGCACGGCGACGACGTCGAAGAGGCGATGCCCTCGCGTCCGGTCCAGGTCATCGGCTTCACGTCGGTGCCGGGTGCCGGTGACAACTTCCTGGTTGTCGACGAGGACCGCATCGCCCGCCAGATCGCCGACCGGCGCAGCGCGCGCAAGCGCAACGCGCTGGCCGCACGCAGCCGCAAGCGGATCAGCCTGGAAGACCTGGATTCGGCGCTGAAGGAAACCAGCCAGCTGAACCTGATCCTCAAGGGCGACAACGCCGGTACGGTCGAGGCCCTCGAGGAAGCGTTGATGGGCATCGAGATCGACGACGAAGTGGAGCTGCGGGTCATCGACCGCGGTGTCGGTGGCGTCACCGAGACCAACGTCAACCTGGCGTCGGCGTCGGACGCGATCATCATCGGGTTCAACGTCCGGGCCGAGGGCAAGGCCACCGAGCTGGCCAACCGCGAGGGTGTGGAGATCCGCTACTACTCGATCATCTACCAGGCCATCGACGAGATCGAGAAGGCCCTCAAGGGCATGCTCAAGCCGATCTACGAGGAGAAGGAGCTCGGCCGCGCCGAGATCCGCGCGATCTTCCGGTCGTCGAAGGTCGGCAACATCGCCGGCTGCCTGGTCACCTCGGGCATCATGCGCCGCAACGCCAAGGCCCGGTTGCTGCGTGACAACGTGGTGATCGCGCAGAACCTCACGGTGTCCTCGCTCAAGCGCGAGAAGGACGATGCCACCGAGGTCCGCGAGGGTTACGAGTGCGGTCTGACGCTGACCTACTCCGACATCAAGGAAGGCGACGTCATCGAGACGTACGAACTCGTCGAGAAAGTGCGTACCTAGGTAATGGCCGATCCAGCACGCGCCAAGCGGCTCGCCAAGCGGATCTCGACCATTGTCGCCTCGACCATCGAGTATGAGATCAAGGATCCCCGCCTGGCGGGGGTCACCATCACCGATGCGAAGGTGTCGGGCGATCTGCACGATGCCACGCTGTACTACACGGTGATGGGATCCACACTCGACGACGAGCCGGACTATGCCGGCGCGGCGGCAGCACTGGCGAAGGCCAACGGCGTATTGCGGTCCAAGGTGGGCGCCGGGACCGGGGTGCGATTCACCCCGACCCTGGCGTTCGTCCGCGATACCGTGCCCGACGCGGCGCACCGGATGGAGCAGCTGCTGGCCCGCGCGCGGGCCGCAGATGAGGATTTGGCGCGCGTTCGGCATGGCGCCAAGCACGCCGGCGATGCGGACCCGTACCGTGTGAACGGGGCGGAGGACGCAGACGGGCTTGCGGACGGGGCAGACACAGAGGATGCCGGTGACCACGATCGATCGGATGACTGACGCTGCTCCTTCGGGGGCTCCGTGCGAGCAGACTTCGGGCACGCGCGTCGACGCACAGCAGGCCGCCGGGCTGCTGGCGGGCGCGTCCAGCGTCAGCGTGGTGTGTCACGTCTATCCCGACGCCGACACCATCGGTGCCGGGCTGGCGCTGGCGCAGGTGCTCGACGATGCCGGCAAGCAGGTCCAGGTAGCGTTCGCGACCCCGGAGCAACTGCCGGAATCGCTGCAGACCCTGCCGGGCGGACACCTGCTGGTCGCGCCGAATGCCATCCGTGAGGACGCGGATCTGGTTGTGACGGTTGATATCCCGAGCGTCAATCGACTCGGCGCGCTGCGCGAGCTGGCTGAGGACGGCCGTGACGTGCTGGTGATCGACCACCACGCGTCCAATCAGCTGTTCGGCACCGCCAACTACGTCGACCCGTCGGCGGACTCGACCACCATGCTGATCGCCGAACTGCTCGACGCCTGGGACAAACCCATCGACAGCCAGGTGGCGCACTGCCTGTACGCCGGGCTGACCACCGACACCGGCTCGTTTCGCTGGGCCACCGCCCGGGCGCACCGGTTGGCGGCCCGGCTGGTCGAACTCGGCGTGGACAACGCCGAGATCAGCCGTGCCCTGCTCGACACCCACCCGTTCGCGTGGCTGCCGATGCTGTCGCGGGTGCTGGCTTCGGCCCGGCTGCTGCCGGAGGTCGCCGGTGGCCGTGGACTGGTGTATGCCGTTGTCGCGCATGATGAGTGGGCCAACGCCCGGTCGGAGGAAGTGGAGAGCATCGTCGATATCGTGCGCACCACTCAGCAGGCTGAGGTCGCCGCGGTGTTCAAGGAGATCGAGCCGGACCACTGGTCGGTGTCGATGCGGGCCAAGTCGATCAACCTGGCGGAGATCGCCAGTTCCTTCGGGGGCGGCGGCCACCCGCACGCGGCTGGATACTCGGCGTCCGGCCCGGTCGACGAGGTGGTGCGCGCGCTGACCGATGCGCTCGGCTGATTTCGGCGCGGAAGGGGATCCTCCGGTCACCCCGGCAACCACCCGGCGGATCGCCGCGCTGGCTTTTCCGGCACTGGGGGTCCTTGCGGCCGAGCCCATCTATCTGCTGTTCGATCTGGCCATCGTCGGGCGGCTGGGTGCGCTGAGCCTGGCCGGGCTGGCCATCGGCGGTTTGATCCTGAGCCTGGTCAACTCGCAAGGGACCTTCTTGTCCTACGGCACCACCGCGCGTTCGGCCCGGCTGTTCGGTGCCGGTGACCGGGCGTCTGCTGTCGGCGAGGGCGTGCAGGCCACCTGGCTGGCGGTCGGTCTGGGCTTGCTGATCATCACGGTTGTGCAGGCCGTGGCCGGGCCGCTGCTGACGTTGATCGCCGGTCGCCCGGAGATCGCGAGTGCGGCGCTGCCGTGGTTGCGGATCGCCGTCCTGGCCGCCCCGGCGATCCTGGTGTCATTGGCCGGCAACGGTTGGATGCGCGGCGTGCAGGACACCGTCCGCCCGCTGCGCTATGTGGTGTTCGGCTTCATGGTGTCGGCGGTGCTGTGTCCGCTGCTGGTATATGGCTGGCTGGGTCTGCCCCGGCTGGAGCTGGCCGGTTCGGCGGTGGCCAACCTGGTAGGCCAATGGGTGGCGGCGCTGCTGTTCCTGCGGGCCCTGTTGCTCGAGAAGGTTCCGCTGCGGGTCCAGCCCGCCGTGCTGCGGGCCCAGACGACGATGGGCCGCGATCTGCTGCTGCGTTCGCTGGCGTTTCAGGCCTGCTTCCTGTCGGCGGGAGCGGTCGCGGCCCGGTTCGGCGCGGCCGCGGTGGCCGCACACCAGGTTGTCCTGCAGCTGTGGAGTTTCCTTGCGCTGGTGCTGGATTCACTGGCGATCGCCGCGCAGTCACTGGTGGGTGCGGCACTCGGCGCCGGTGAGCTGGCCCATGCCAAATCGGTGGCCTGGCGGGTGACCCTATTCTCCACACTGGCCGGCGTGGTGCTGGCCGTGGTGTTCGCGGTGGGGTCCTCGGTGCTGCCGCCGGTATTCACCGACGACGAATCGGTGCTGGCGGCCATCGGGGTGCCGTGGTGGTTCCTGGTGGCTCAGTTGCCGGTGGCCGGAATCGTTTTCGCGCTCGACGGCGTGCTGCTGGGGGCCGGCGATGCGAAGTTCATGCGCACCGCCACCCTGATCAGTGCCTTGGTCGGTTTCCTGCCGCTGATCTGGTTGTCACTGGTCTTCGGCTGGGGTCTGTTCGGAATCTGGTCAGGGCTGTCCACATTCATGGTGCTGCGGTTGGTGTTCGTCGGCTGGCGCGCGTTTTCGGGCCGCTGGCTGATACCGGGTACGGCCTGAGGATCACCCCGGTGCAGCGGTCGACGCAACACCCTGTGTGGTGAACGCCGCGACCGGGTTCCTCCGTAGGCTCGATGGATGACTCCGCCGCCGAAGGTTCGACGTCGCGATCGTCGCTCAGTGGTGACCACCGCGAACATTCTCGACGCCGCCGAACGACTGTTCACCGAGCGTGGGTTCCATGTGGTGACTATGGACGCGATCGCCGAGGCGGCGGATCTTGCGGTCGGCTCGATCTATCACCATTTCAAAAACAAGGAGCGGCTGTATCTCGCGCTGGTCGAGCGTGCGCTGACGGTCAATGAGGAAGCGATGGCCGCCGCGTACGGCGATGGGCGCACCCCCATCGAGGAGTTGCGTGCAGCCAGCGACGCGTACTGCAGATTCCATCTGAACAACCCTGGGTACTTCCGGATGATCGCCCTCCGAACTCTCGACGTACCTCCCGGTGACATGGCCAGCGAGGTGGAACGACGGATCGCCGACAAGGTCGAGAGTCTGGTGGGCGACCTCGCGGACACGCTTCGTCGCGCCGACGCGGCCGGCCAGATTCAATGCCCAGATCCAGATCGCACGGCGATCTTCCTCTGGGGCGCATGGAACGGTGTACTGGCGCTTCGGATTCGCCCGGATCGATTACAACTTGACGATGCGGAGCTGGCGCAGGTCATGACTGTCGGCCGCGATATCGTCGAACGAGGTCTGCTCCAAGCGAATTGACGGAAAATCAGCGCATCGTGTGAGAGATGACGAAGGTCAGGACAGCTGAGCCCATATGAAGCCGGCGAGTAGGACGCCGAAACCGCCGATCTCGCCGATGATGAGCAGCACCATCGCAATGTGCATTCCCGCGCTCGGGTGTTCAAACTGGTTCGTGGTGTCCCGCCGGGCACCGTGGACGATGTAGCTGACGATGGCGGCCACGAAGAAGAAAACCAGGACCATCGCCGCGGTCAGATTCAGCCAGCCCGGCCACGCGCTGAGTTCGACGAAGACGGCTGTCAGCAGTGTGGCGAAGGAGTAGAGCAGCGCGGCCCGGTGGGCGATGTCCACGTAGGGGTGGGCGAAGTGGTCCGGGGAGGTGGCCATCTGGCGGTACTTCCATACGCCCAACCCGAGGGCGAGCATGAATATCAGCCCGGCGGCTAGCAGTGTCACCGATGTGGCCGTGCTCAACGTGTGCGTCGTATTTTCCGACACTCCGGCTCCTCCCAGCAGTGCAGGCGGTTGGCGGGCTAGCGAACTTTGGTTGTCACAAACGCGATTCGTACGGATTGGCTGACCTGCCTGCCACATGGCGCTGGTACCAGCGCCGCCCGTGCCAGCGCTGATAGTGCCAGACGGCGCTGGGCAGAAGGCCCCGAGAATGCAGCCAGAAGTCCTCAGGTGGCTCGAGGGTGGGATTGGCTCGGCCAAGGGTGATTTCGCCGAGGACGACACCTTCGCCTTCATCGGCACGGCGTTCGGCGACGATGGTGCCGTCCGCGGTCGTGATCATGGTCGAGCCCTCGAAATGGCCGCGGTATTTCCCGGGCAGCCAGGGCATTTCGCAGTTCAACTCACCGGCGTGCGCGGCATGCACCACGGGGGCGCCGACGTAGCGGGAGAACGTGGCCGCTGCGGTGCGGGCGATGGCGGAGTTGTCACGTTCGAGTCGGTCGAAAAGTGCGCGCGGTTTCCAGGCGGGAATCGACCACCAGCCCGAGCCGGTCATGACCAGATCCACGCGCCCGCGCAGGCGCCGAACCGATTGTGTGCGCATCAGTTCCCAGCACACCGCCGCCCCGACCTGGTAGTCGCCGGCGGTGAGCACGCCGTCGTCGTCACCGCCGACATAAAAGGCGTTCTCCCACATGGTTGGAAGGTCCTTGTCGTGCCTTCCGGCGACGCCGTTGGCGTCGGCAAGGATGTAGGCATTGCGCACGTGTCCGTCGGGGTCGCGGCACAGAAACGAACCGCCGACCAGTGCGCTGTGCCGGCGGGCGAGTGTGACGAGCAGTTCCGTGGCGGTGCCATCGGGGGCGAGGGCCGCCCCGGCCAGTGAGTCCGCGAAACCGATACCGGTCGAGAAGAACTCCGGCAGGGCAATGATGTCGGCGCCGGCCCGCCCCGCTTCATCGGCAAGCCGCTCACATGCGGCGAGGTTGGCCGAGATATCTCCCAGTACCGCATCGAGTTGGATAGCTGCCGCGATCACCATAATTGAACGCTACTACAAAACTTTGTGGCCTTCAATCAATCGGACCGCTGAGTGGAGGCGACGCCTGCCGGGGCGGCCGTACCTGTCAGCGAACCTGGGAACGGCCCCGCTGCAGCACCGCATCACGGTTGGCCGCGATGTCATCGCCGGTGGCGCTGGCCATCCATTCCCGGGCCGAGGCCGCCTCGATCCACAGCCCGGCGCTGGTCTGGGATGCGTCGATGCGGTGATATGAGGCCAGCAGTGCCCGCACCGCGGCCTGATTGTTGCCGACGATCGAGGCGGCCACCCGCCGCGCCGTCGGCAACAACTCGTCGTGCGGCACCACCTCGGTGACCAGTCCGGCGCGCAGCGCCTCGGCTGCCGTCAGGTAGTCGCCGGTCAGGCTCATCCGCCGGGCCAGGCCCACGCCGACCTTCTGCGGCAGCCGCACGGACAGACCCCACGTCGGAAGCAACCCCACCCGGGCGTGGGTGTCGGCGAATTTGGCCTGCTCGGAGGCGATCAGGATGTCGCAGTACAGCGCGAGTTCCAGGCCGCCGGTCACTGCTGCGCCGTTGATCGCCCCGATCACCGGTTTCGTCATGGTCGGCCACTTGGGGGAGATGTCGGGAAGTTCGGTGGTATCGCCCAACTCCTTGAGGTCCAGGCCCGCACAGAACACCGGATCGGCCCCGGTCAGGATCACGACATCGACATCGTCATCGGCCTGTGCGGCGCGCAGCGCGCCGTAGAACGCGGTGCGCAGCGCGGACGACAGCGCGTTGCGGGACTGCGGACGGTTCAACGTCAGCGTGCGGATTCGGTCGGTGGTGTCGATCAGCAGCACGTCGTCATTCATGTGATCAATCTATCGTTGACGTCATGTGCCGGAACATCACTGAGTTGCGCGGGTTGCAGCCCGCCGCCTCCGACGAAGAGATCGAGGCCGCCGCCCGTCAGTACGTGCGCAAGGTCAGCGGTATCACCCGACCGTCCGGGACCAACGTCGAGGCGTTCGAAACCGCGGTCGCCGAGGTCACCGCCATCACCGCCCGCCTCCTCGATGGGCTGGCCCCGCGCCGTCAGCCACCCAAGACTGTTCCGCCGCTGCGCCGCCCGGAGGTCCGGGCAAGGCTGGCGGCCCAGTGACCCACACCGCGCTCAAGGAGTGGAGCGCGGCGATACATGCGCTGCTCGATGGTCGTCAGACCGTGCTGCTGCGCAAAGGTGGGATCCACGAGAAGCGATTCGCGGTGGCCGCACCCGAGTTTCTGCTGTTCCCGACGATCGCGCACAGCCACGCCGAACGGGTCCGGCCCGAACACCGCGACCTGCTCGACGCCGCGGCCGCCGACAGCACCGAGGACGCACTGGTGCTGCGCGCCAGTGCCAAAGCGATTGCCGCAGTTGAGGTCAACCGCCCCGAGGCGATCGACGAACTGGCCGGCCTGCACATCTGGACCGCCGAGTCGGTGCGGGCGGATCGCATCGACTTCCGTCCCAAGCACCGGTTGACGGTGCTGGTGGTGCAGGTCAGTCCATTGCCGCAGCCTATCCGGCTGGTCCGCACCCCCGACTATGCGGGCTGCAAGAGCTGGGTCGATCTGCAGGTGCCGGACGAACCTGGAATCCCGATGCGGCACAACTCGATTCACAGCGAAGCCGCCCTGCGAGACATCGCCGAACGGGTGCGGTCCTCAGTCGGCTGACGGCGGACGCGGTCCCGCCGGCAGCGTCAGCCGCGACACGCCACCGTCGCCGTGATGCACGGTGTGGGTGGCCGGCACCAACTGTGAACCGGAGATCGGCGGCTCGGCGGTGCCCAGGTTACGGGCGAACCGCGGATGAGATCCGCCGGCGATCAACAGCTGGATCCGCGACCCTGCGCTGAACCGGTGCGCAATGCCGTCCAGCTCCAGCCGAACCGGTCCGGTGTGATCGTTCAACCGGCGGAACGCTTCGGAAACGTTGCGGGAACGGCCTTTTGCGTCCACCTCGCTGATCCGGACGAAGATGTCGTGGTGCGGGTTGTCGCAACTGTGGGCCAACTCCACGATCGGGTTGCCGGCCACATACAGATCGGCCGGCAGCGGGTCGCCGGTAAAGGTCAGCACATCGGTGCGCCGGGCCAGTCGAGTGTCGTCACGGTACCCGCCGGTCGCCGCCAACAGTCGGCCGCCGACGGTCGGGGTGGGGTTGGCCGGGTCATAGGTGAAGGCCGATGAGCGCTCGCGCGAAGAGCAGCTGTCCGACGAGTGGGTGCCCGCCGGAGCGGCGCCGGCCAGCAGTCCCATGGGCTGCAGGAACAACTCGTACTCCGGCATCACCGGCGGCCAGTCGGCCAGCTCCACCCAGCCGTGGCCGTTGACGTGTAGACGCACCGGGCTGCGGGCGGTGTCACCGCGACCGGCCAGGTGGGTGCCGAGCCAGTCCAGCGATTCGCCCACCACGGTGGTGAGCCCCTTGGTCATCAGCTGGGTGTGGGTCCACGGCCCGACCGTCAAAGCCACCGGCACACCGCGCCGGTGCAGCTGCTCGTACTGCTCCAGGGTCTGGTCCAGGAACAGGTCCTGCCAACCACTGAGCAGCAGGATGGGTACCTCGGCGTGCTGTAACGCCTCGTCGAACCGCAGCAGATCCCAGAACGGATCGTCGCGTTCGGGGTGTTCCAGCCAGGATTCGTACCAGGGTGCGCCGGCGCCCAGCAACTGACGGCCGGCGGCTCCCATCGGTAGGCCGGCGGTTGCCTTGGCCAGCGCGGCGGGCCCGCGCAGCTGCCGGGACAGGGCTTGCACCACGCCGGGCTCTTCCTGGCGGGCCACCATCGCGCTCCACCCGAGGAAGTCGTTGAGGCTGAACGAGCCGGTGCCCCAGGATGATGCGCTGAAATCGTGCGGGCCGACGGTGATGACGGCCGCCTTCATCTCCGGAGGCGGATCGGCCAGCAGCGCCCATTGCGTGAAGCCGAGATATGACAGGCCCACGGTGGCGAATGAGCCGGTGAACCACGGCTGGGTGCGCAACCAGGCCACGGTGTCGGCGCCGTCGGCCATTTCGTGGACCATCGGGGTGAACTGCCCGCCCGAGCCGAACGTGCCGCGCACGCTCTGCAACACCACGTGATAGCCGCGCGCCGCATACACCTGTGCGAACACCGGCGAGAACGGGAAGCGGCGGCCGTAGGGCCCACGCACCAGCACGGTGCCCGCGGGTCGGTCGGTGACGGGCGCGTAGTGGTCGGCGATCAGTTCGACACCGTCGCGCATCGGCACCCGCAGCCCGTGATGCACCGTGAAGTCGGTTTCGTGCGGCGGCAGCCTCAGCGCCCGGCTGATGGCCTGGCCGGCGTACCGGCGGAATCTGCGCACCGGACCAGGCTACGGATCAGAACTTGTAGTACGGCGCGAGCTCGTGAGCCCGCTGCAGGTTGGTCTGCAAGCAGTCCGGCCGCGCCGGGGAGTGCACCGGCGAGTAGAACAACGACTGCTGCAGGACGCCGTAGCTGGTCTTGAACGCCACCATGCAGGTGACCCACCACCGGTCGTTCCAATCGGTGGGCTTCATGATCCAGTACTGCGCGGCCCGGTGTCCGTCGATATCGAGCTCGACGGCGTCGGCCGGGATGGTCTGCTCGTACGTGCGCCAGACGAACGCCTCGACCGCCATCTGATAATCGCCGGCGTCGTAGTGGCAGCGCAGGCCGTCCTCGGGCTGCGGTGGGGTGTAGGCCAGGCCGATCCGGTCGATCACGTCCAGCGGGATGTCGCGACACGCATCGAACGGCGACGGATCGGTGGTCTTGATCACCGGCCACTTGATCGTCGTGGACACGTTGGTCATCGGGATGTCGGTGACATCGAGGTGGAGCGGACCTGCGCCCGAGCCTTGCGGCGGACCCGACTGCCACACCACGATCACCGCCGCAACCAGCGCCGTCAATGCCGACAGCAGGCGCAACCTGGCGGCCATCACACCCCCTCGCAGTTTCGGTGGCAAAAAGTTCCTCCGGCTTGCGGGGGAGTGTAGCGGTCAGCCACAGCGGATTCGACCATAAACGAGAACCTGTTCTAGTGGCCAATGGCCCCGGCTCCGGCCGCCGGCGCACGGTTAGGCTGGTCTGCTGTGGTGAGGCGAGCTGTGGTGGTGCAACCGTGTTGATGGATCACGAGTCGAGGGACCGGCAGCCCATTCTCTGGGCGATCAGCGATCTGCATACCGGGCACAACGGAAACAAGCCGGTCACCGAGTCGTTGTATCCGGCCTCACCGGACGATTGGCTGATCGTCGCGGGCGATGTCGGTGAGCGCACCGATGAGATCCGTTGGTCTCTTGACCTGTTGCGTAAGCGGTTCGCGAAAGTCATCTGGGTGCCGGGGAACCACGAGCTGTGGACCACCAACAAGGACCCGATGCAGATCTTCGGCCGATCGCGCTACGACTACCTCGTCGACATGTGCGACCAGATGGGGATCATCTCTCCAGAGCACCCGTTTCCGGTGTGGACCGAACAGGGCGGCCCGGCCACGATCGTGCCGATGTTCCTGCTCTACGACTACACCTTCCTGCCGGAAGGGGCCTCGACCAAGGCCGAGGGGCTGGCCATCGCCCGGGAAAACAATGTCGTGGCCACCGACGAGTTCCTGCTGTCCTGTGAGCCGTATGCCACCCGCGACGCCTGGTGCCGTGACCGGGTGGCGGCGACCCGCAAGCGGCTCGAGGATCTGGATTGGATGACGCCGACGGTTCTGGTCAACCACTTCCCACTGGTCCGCGAGCCCTGTGACGCGATGTTCTATCCGGAGTTCTCGCTGTGGTGCGGCACGACGGCCACGGCCGATTGGCACACCCGCTACAACGCGATCTGCTCGGTGTACGGTCACCTGCACATTCCGCGCACCACCTGGTACGACGACGTGCGCTTCGAAGAGGTGTCGGTTGGATACCCGCGGGAGTGGCGGCGCCGCAAGCCTTATCGCTGGTTGCGCCAGATCCTGCCGGACCCCAACTACCCGCCCGGTTATCTCAACGAGTTCGGCGGACACTTCGAGATCACCGAAGAGATGCGGGCCCACGCGCAGAAGATGCAGGACCGGATCAAGGCGAGGCGGTCATGACCGGCACGCTGCTCGCGCAGGTGCTACCCGATGCGGTCGCCTCTGCCGAATTGTATGACGACCCACCGGGTTTGGCCCCGCTGCCCGAAGAGGAGCCGCTTGTCGCCCGCTCGGTGGCCAAACGTCGCAACGAGTTCGTCACGGTGCGGCACGTGGCGCGCCAAGCGCTCGGCGAGCTGGGTGTGGGCCCGGTGCCGATCCTCAAGGGGGAGAAGGGCGAACCTTGTTGGCCCGACGGCGTGGTCGGTAGCCTGACGCACTGCCTCGGGTTTCGCGGCGCGGCTGTGGGACTGACCGGCGAGGTCCGTTCCATCGGGATTGACGCTGAGCCGCATGACGTCCTGCCCAACGGGGTGCTCGATGCGATCAGCCTGCCCATCGAGCGGGCCGAACTCGGCGCGCTGCCCGACGGACTGCACTGGGACCGAATCTTGTTCTGCGCCAAGGAAGCCACTTACAAGGCCTGGTATCCGCTGACTCACCGCTGGCTCGGGTTCGACGACGCCCACATCACCTTCGACGTGGACGGATCCGGCACCGCCGGAGCATTCCGGACTCAGATCCTGATCGACCCGGCCGCCGAGCACGGCCCACCGCTGACCGCACTGGACGGCCGCTGGTCGGTGCGCGACGGCGTGACCCTGACGGCGATCGTGCTATGACCGGCCCCGAACCCGCGCGGGTGAAGCGCAGTCCGGATCCCGGCCTGGTGATCGTCGACAAACCGGCCGGGATGACCAGTCACGACGTGGTGGGCCGGTGCCGCCGGTTGTTCGGTACCCGCAAGGTCGGCCACGCCGGCACCCTGGACCCGATGGCCACCGGGGTGCTGGTGATCGGTATCGAACGGGCCACCAAGATCCTGGGCCTGCTCATCGCCACTGACAAGTCCTACGCCGCAACCATTCGACTGGGGCAGACGACCTCCACCGAAGATGCCGAAGGTGAAGTCCTGCAAACAGTTTCGACCGCACACGTGACCGACGAGCAGATCGAGGTCGCGGTGGCGGCGCTGCGCGGCGACATCGAGCAGGTGCCCTCGGCGGTCAGCGCGATCAAGATCGGTGGTCAGCGGGCCTACAAGCTGGCCCGGGAAGGGCAGACCGTTGAACTGGCCGCGCGGCCGGTGCGCATCGACCGGTTCGAGGTGCTCGCCATCCGGCGCGACGGTCAGTTCGTGGACGTGGACGTCGAGGTGGACTGCTCGTCGGGCACCTACATCCGTGCCCTGGCCCGCGACGTGGGCGCAGCGCTCGGCGTGGGCGGTCATCTGACCGCGCTGCGACGCACCCGGGTGGGCCGGTACGGCCTGCAGGAGGCTCGCACACTCGACGGACTGGGGGAGAACGCCCGGCTCAGCTACGGCCTCGATGAGGCCTGTCTGCTCGGGTTCCCGCGCCGCGATCTGACCGCCGCGGAAACCGAGGACACCAGGCATGGCCGGGCGTTGAAACCGGCCGGCATCGACGGGGTGTACGCGGCCACCGCGCCCGACGGTCAGGTCATCGCGCTGCTGCAGGATGGCTCGTCACGCACCAAGAACGTGGTGGTGCTGCGCCCAGCCACGCTGTAGGCCATTGGCCTGGCCGGCTCAGAGTTGGCCGTGGCGCGGTGGTTTCGTGCCGGAAAGGGTGTAATTCCCGATGTGGCGGATCTTCCACCGGGTGGCGTCGTGCAAGGTGTGGGTGCGGGCATCACGCCAGTACCTCGACAGGTTGCCGGTGGCCGATGCGCTGCGGGTCCCGCCGAGTTCGAACAATGCGCTGCTCGCCTCCACGGCGGCCCGGGCGGCAGACACCTTGGCGATCGCCACCGCGATCGAGGCCGCCGCGGCGCTGTCCTCGGTGAGATCGGCGCGGGCCGCGTCGACCTGCCGGGCCGCGTCGGCGAGAAGCGCCTGGGCACCCCGCACCGTCACGGTCAGCTCGCCGGCCACCTGCACCAGGGTCGGGTCCTCGACGGCGCTGGACACCGACGCCTCGAAATGCGGGCGGGCCTTGGCGACCTGGCGCACCCCTTCGTCCAGCGCGGCCGTGGCGATACCCACATCGATGGCGGCATGCAGCAGTTGCGCGCGGGCCCCATACACCGTGGGCCGGGTGAAGATCGGGGAGTAGGCGATCACATGTTCGGCGGGCACCGCGACGTCGTCGAGCGTGACGGTGCCCGAGGCGGTGGTGCGCTGACCCATGCCGTCCCAGTCGTCGACGACCTCGACACCGGGGGCAGCGCGCGGCACGAACGCGACGGCCTTGGGCGAGGCGGCGGTCGGCACCTGCCCCGAGCCGTCGGACAGGGTGGCCCGCACGACGAGCCAATCGGCGAACAACGCCCCGGTGGAGTAGTACTTGCGGCCGCGCAGAACGAAGTCGATGCCCGACGCGGTCAGTGTGGTGGTGTCCACGTCGATCGGGTGCGGCCCGCGTTCGGACTGGGCATTGGCGAACAGCGCCCCATCCAATACCAGGCCGAAGAAGTACGCCTGCTGCGCGGCGGTGCCCTGCAGTCGCAGGGCCTCCAGAAACGTGAAGTGCGAGTGCGGAATCTGGCCGATCGACGGATCGCCGTGCGCCAGCAAGCTGATCACCTCGGCGAGCACGGCGACGGGCACGTCGAGCCCACCATGTTCGACGGGCACGGTCAGGGCCAGCAACCCCGAGTCTTTGAGTGCGCCCACTTGTTCGTGCGGCAACCTCCGGTGCGCGTCGCGGGCGGCTGCGCCTTCGGCGAACGACCGGGACAGCCGCGCCGCTGCGGACACGGCAGCCGCGGCTGACGGGAGGGGAGCCGACCGGATGCGGGTGATCCGGGCCAGGTCGGTCATCGCGCCGCGCCCACGAACGGGATCGAGGCCGGGGTGTCCCGCTGTGCGCCAGCGCCGAACAGGCCACGCTCGCGCAGGATCGGCACCACCCCCTCGCCGAACCAGAACAGTTCCTCCAGGTGTGGATAGCCGGAGAAAATGAACTCGTCGATGCCGATCTCGGCGTATTCGGCGATCCGGTCGGCCACCTCGGTGTGGCTGCCGACCAGGGCGGTGCCCGCGCCGCCACGCACCAGCCCAACGCCGGCCCACAGGTTGGGTGCGATCTCCAGACTGCGTACGTCACCCCAGGTTCCGTTCACCCGGTTGGCCTGGTGCAGGGCGAGCATGCGCCGCTGGCCCTCGGACTGGCTGCGGGCCAGCCCGGCCTGCGCCGCTGTGACGGTCTGCTGGTCCAGCGCGGAGACCAGGCGGTCGGCCTGAGCCCATGCCTCCTCGGAGGTATCCCGCGAAATGGTGTGCAGGCGGATGCCGAATCGCAGCTTGCGGCCGTGTTCCTCGCCGAGTGCCCGGATCCACTCGATCTTCTCCCGCACCGCGGCGGGCGGCTCGCCCCAGGTCAGGTAGACGTCGGAATGCCGTGCGGCCACCGGTCCGGCCGCCGCGGAGCTGCCGCCGAAGTACAGCGGCGGCACCGGGGTCGGGGGCAGCGCCAGGGCCGCCTCCTCGACGTCGACGAACTCACCCCGGTGGGTGACGGTTTCCCCGGCCCACAGTCGCCGGACCACATCGAGGAACTCATCGCAGCGCCGGTAGCGCGCGTCCTTGTCCAGGTGGTCGCCGAAGGCGCGCTGTTCGTGGGCCTCGCCGCCGACGACAACGTTGAGCAGGATCCGGCCCGGTGCGTGGCGGGCGAACGTCGCAGCCATCTGCGCCGAGAGCGTCGGGCTGACCAGACCCGGGCGAAACGCCACCAGGAACGCCAGCGTGGTGGTCTCGCGGGCCAGTAGCGCGGCGGTGATGAACGCGTCCTCGCACCAGGCCCCGGTCGGGATCAGCGCGCCGGTGAAACCGAACCGTTCGGCAGCGCGCACGATCGACGCCAGATAGTCGATCGAGGCCTCACGGTCACCACCGGCGCCGCCTGCGGGCGTGCCGTGGCCACCGCCGACGATGAACCGGCTGTCGCCGTAGGTGGGCAGGAACCAATGCAAAGTAACGGACACGGGATGTCATCCTGGTCCGGAAACGGACACCGGGCACGAC
Organism: Mycolicibacterium frederiksbergense; assembly: GCF_029893345.1. Lineage (GTDB taxonomy): Bacteria > Actinomycetota > Actinomycetes > Mycobacteriales > Mycobacteriaceae > Mycobacterium > Mycobacterium frederiksbergense_B. The sequence continues at coordinate 37,356 of NZ_JARXVE010000001.1, forward strand.
TAAGAATCGTGGTGATCACAGCGCCGGAGGCGCTCTATGGCCGCAGCGCCGGAGGCGCTCTATGGCCGCAGCGCCGGAGGCGCTCTATGGCCGCAGCGCCGGAGGCGCTCTATGGCCGCAGCGCCGGAGGCGCTAAGGCTGACCGCAGCGTTAGCTGGCGACGACCCAGATCGCCTCTGCCGCAGGGCTGCCAAGGTCCACCGTGTTGTCCTCGCCGCCGGCCGACTCGACCGACACCGAGATCGTGCCGGCGAAATCGCGGCGTGCCAGTACCCGGACCCGGGAATCGAGGCTGATACCGACGGTGTCGAAGTACCGCAGCATCTCCGGATCCGCGTCGGAGATGCGGGCCACCGTGCCGGCGTCGCCGTCCTGGCAGGCCGACAGCTGACGGGCCGGAGGGGTGGGCACCTGGCCGTCGGCGGCCGGAATGGGATCTCCGTGCGGATCGCGGGTGGGGTAACCCAGTTTGGCGTCGATCCGGTCGAGCATCCGGTCGCTCACCGCATGCTCGAGGATCTCGGCCTCGTCGTGCACCTCGTCCCAGCTGTAGCCCAGCTCCTGGACCAGGAAGGTCTCCATCAGCCGATGCCGACGGACCATCGCCAAGGCCGCGCGCCGGCCCGCGTCGGTCAACGTCACCGCACGGTACTTCTCGTGGTCGACCAGGCCCTGATCGGCGAGTTTGCGAACGGATTCGGATGCCGTGGATGCGGACACGCCGAGCCGTTCGGCCAGCAGTTTGGTGCTGACCTTCTCGCGAGACCACTCTTGGGCTGTCCAGATGATTTTCAGATAATCCTGGGCAACCGTGGAGAGGTCGTGATGGTTACCTTCTGGACTCACAGTAGGGAAGTTTAAGCAATCATTGCTCGATCGGGGGATCTCGCGCAGACCGTGCCGCGATCGGGCCGTAGGCTGATCGCTGTGCAGCGCTGGCGTGGGCAGGACGAGATCCCCACGGACTGGGGCAGGTGTGTAGTCACCATCGGGGTGTTCGACGGTGTTCACCGCGGACACGCAGAGTTGATCAGCCATGCGGTAAAGGCGGGCCGATCGCGCGGCGTACCGGTGGTTCTCATGACCTTCGACCCACATCCGATGGAAGTGGTGTTTCCGGGTAGTCACCCGGCGCAGTTGACCACGTTGACCCGGCGGGCCGAGCTGGCCGAGGAACTCGGTATCGACGTGTTCCTGGTCATGCCGTTCACCACCGACTTCATGAAGCTGACCCCGGACCGCTACATCCACGAGTTGCTGGTGGAGCACCTGCATGTGGTCGAGGTTGTGGTGGGGGAGAACTTCACCTTCGGCAAGAAAGCGGCCGGCAACGTCGCGATGCTGCGCGACGCCGGGGAGCGGTTCGGTTTCGCGGTCGAGAGCATGAGCCTGGTGACCGAAACGCTTGATCCCGAGCACCGCGACGAGCGGGTCACGTTCTCGTCGACCTACATCCGGTCATGTGTCGACGCCGGCGACGTGGTGGCCGCTGATGAAGCCTTGGGCCGGCCGCACCGCGTCGAAGGCGTGGTGGTGCGCGGCGACGGGCGGGGCCGGGGGCTGGGCTTCCCGACCGCCAATGTGGCGCCGCCGATGTACTCGGCGATACCGGCCGACGGCGTGTACGCGGCCTGGTTCACGGTGCTGGGACATGGCCCGGCGATGGGCACCGTGGTCCCCGGTGAGCGGTACCAGGCGGCGGTGTCGGTCGGTACCAACCCGACCTTCTCCGGGCGCACCCGCACGGTCGAGGCATTCGTGCTGGACACCACGGCCGATCTTTACGGGCAGCACGTCGCGGTCGATTTCGTGGCCCGGATCCGGGGGATGGAGAAGTTCGACTCGGTCGAGGCTCTGGTGGCGGCGATGGCGGCCGACACCGACCGGGCACGCACGATTCTGGCTGCCCAGTAGGGACTGCTAGACTTTCCGCCGATCCGGTGCATGCTGCAGTCCGCGGTGGCTGTGCCGAGAATTATGTTCGCGGGACTGAAATGATGGAGTTACTTCGTGGCGCTCACAACCGAGCAGAAGAAAGAGATCCTGAGCTCGTACGGCCTGCACGAGACCGATACCGGTTCGCCGGAAGCCCAGGTCGCCATGCTGACCAAGCGGATCTCGGATCTGACCGAACACCTCAAGAAGCACAAGCATGACCACCACTCGCGGCGCGGCCTGCTGCTGCTCGTCGGCCGTCGGCGCCGGCTGCTGAAGTACGTCGCCCAGGTTGACGTGGCGCGCTACCGCTCGCTGATCGAGCGCCTCGGGCTGCGTCGCTGACGCGGCCTCGATGCCATCTTTTTCCGCGGCTGCCCCATTTGGGGCAGCCGCGATCCTTTTCCTCGGAGGTTTGACGGGGTGTTCGTCCGCGGCAGCCGCGGAGATGAAGGCGGGGGACTGCCTGAAGATGAGCGGCACCTATGAGCGTCCGCAAGCCGACCGGGCCACCTGCGGCAGCGAGGGGTCGAACTACAAGGTGATTTCCGTGCTGACCGGGACCGCCAGTGGCGATCAGTGCCCGGTCGACGTGGACACCTATTACTCGGTGCGCAGTGCGTTCCGAGATGAGACCCAGACGTTGTGCCTGGACATCGACTGGATCGTCGGTGGCTGCATGAACGTCGACCCGGAGAACGACGCCGACCCGTATCGGGTGGACTGCGCGGATTCGTCTGCGCTGCACCGGCGGCGGGCCACCGAGGTGCTGCGCGGGGTGTCGAACGTCGATCAGTGCGCCAGCGGCGTGGGTTACGCCTACTCGGAACGGCAGTTCACGGTATGTGTGGAGGACGTGTCCTAAGCAGCGCTGCACTGGTGGTCGAGCTGTTGCTGCCGTGTAGCATGAGGGCGTTCGGCGGCCGAAGTATGCGCTGAACACACAGGTGCGATACCCGCGATCCGCGGGCGTTGTTCCTGCGAGTCATATCGGGCCCGCCTGGTCGGGCGGTCTTCGGTAGTGGCTGCCGGAAACCCCGTCGACGGGGTCGTTCCGGCCGCTTCGATCGACGGCCGTAGCCGTATCCAGGCCCCATGGCGTATCGCCACTGTGACGACGCGAAACAGTTTGAACGAATTCGAAAGAGGCCAACGGACTCAATGTCTGTAGTTGAACTTGAAGACGGTGTGTTCGAATCCACCGCTGTCATCGATAACGGGAGCTTCGGCACCCGCACCATCCGTTTCGAGACCGGCCGGCTTGCCCAGCAGGCCGCCGGCTCCGCCGTCGCTTACCTCGACGACGAGACCATGCTGCTGAGCGCAACCTCGGCCAGCAAGAGCCCCAAGGATCACTTCGACTTCTTCCCGCTCACGGTGGACGTCGAGGAGCGGATGTACGCCGCGGGCCGCATCCCCGGCTCGTTCTTCCGTCGTGAGGGACGTCCGTCCACCGACGCGATCCTGACCTGCCGGCTGATCGACCGTCCGCTGCGGCCGTCGTTCGTCGACGGTCTGCGCAATGAGATCCAGGTCGTGGTCACCGTGCTCAGCCTGGATCCCAAGGATCTCTACGACGTGCTGGCGATCAACGCCGCATCGGCGTCCACCCAGCTGGCCGGCCTGCCGTTCTCCGGGCCGGTCGGCGGTACCCGGGTCGCCTTGATCGACGGCCAGTGGGTCGCGTTCCCGACCGTCGAGCAGCTCGAGCGGGCCGTGTTCGACATGGTCGTGGCCGGTCGCGTCCTCGAAGATGGCGACGTGGCGATCATGATGGTCGAGGCGGAGGCCACCGACAACGTCATCGAGCTGGTCGCCGGCGGCGCCCAGGCTCCCACCGAGGCCGTCGTCGCCGAGGGGCTGGAAGCGGCCAAGCCGTTCATCAAGGCGCTGTGCACCGCCCAGCAGGCGCTGGCCGAGAAGGCCGCCAAGCCGACCGGCGAGTACCCGGTGTTCCCCGATTACCAGGAAGACGTGTACCTGGCGGTGGCCTCGGTGGCCACCGATGCCCTGTCGGAGGCGCTGACCATCGCCGGCAAGACCGAGCGCAATGACCGCACCGATGAGATCAAGGTCGAGGTGCTGGAGCGGCTGGCCGAGACCTACGTCGGCCGTGAGAAGGAGATCGGCGCAGCATTCCGGTCTCTGACCAAAAAGCTTGTGCGCCAGCGCATCCTGACCGACCACTTCCGCATCGACGGTCGTGGCGTCACCGATATCCGGGCGCTCTCGGCCGAGGTCGCGTTGATCCCTCGGGCGCATGGCAGCGCGCTGTTCGAGCGCGGCGAGACCCAGATCATGGGTGTCACCACGCTGGACATGATCAAGATGGCCCAGCAGATCGACTCGCTGGGACCGGAGTCCACCAAGCGCTACATGCACCACTACAACTTCCCGCCGTATTCGACCGGTGAGACCGGCCGCGTCGGCTCGCCCAAGCGCCGCGAGATCGGCCACGGCGCGCTGGCCGAGCGGGCCCTGGTGCCGGTGCTGCCGAGTGTCGAGGAATTCCCGTACGCCATCCGGCAGGTGTCTGAGGCGCTGAGCTCCAACGGTTCCACCTCGATGGGTTCGGTGTGTGCCTCGACGCTGTCGCTGCTCAACGCCGGTGTGCCGCTCAAGGCGCCGGTGGCCGGCATCGCCATGGGCCTGGTGTCCGATGACATTCAGGTCGAAGGAGCGGCCGATGGCGTCGTTGAACGCCGGTTCGTCGCGCTGACGGACATCCTCGGTGCCGAGGACGCCTTCGGCGACATGGACTTCAAGGTCGCCGGTACCAAGGACTTCGTCACCGCCCTGCAGCTGGACACCAAGCTGGACGGCATTCCGTCGAAGGTCCTCGCCGGTGCGCTCGCCCAGGCCAAGGATGCGCGGCAGACCATCCTGGAGGTGATGGCCGAGGCCATCGACACCCCCGACGAGATGAGCCCGTACGCACCGCGGATCACCACGATCAAGGTGCCGGTCGACAAGATCGGCGAGGTCATCGGGCCCAAGGGCAAGATGATCAACTCGATCACCGAGGAGACCGGCGCCCAGATCTCGATCGAGGACGACGGCACGGTGTTCGTGGGTGCGGCAGACGGGCTGTCCGCGCAGGCCGCGATCGACAAGATCAACGCCATCGCCAACCCGCAGCTGCCCAAGATCGGTGAGCGGTTCCTCGGGACCGTCGTCAAGACCACCGATTTCGGCGCGTTCGTCTCGTTGCTGCCGGGTCGTGACGGCCTGGTCCACATCTCGAAGCTGGGGCGCGGCAAGCGCATCGCCAAGGTCGAGGATGTGGCTAAGGTCGGCGACAAGCTGCGGGTGGAGATCGCCGATATCGACAATCGCGGCAAGATCTCGCTGGTGCTTGTTGCCGAAGACCAGGCGGAGCAGGCCGACGGCGCCCCGGCGGCGGCCGACGCTGCCCCGGCTGAGTCCTGATCTGACGGCTCGACCCAAGGCGTCTGCACTGGATACCACGTGCGCCGGCGGCCACGCCGGCACCGCCGGCTTTCGCCGGACTGTTCTGCCTGGTGGACTTCGGGTGGTCACTGAATACCTGCCATCGGTGCGTTCGGCATCGGTCGGGGTCTGGGTGGGTGTCGGCTCCCGCGACGAAGGTCGAAGCGTCGCGGGTGCCGCCCACTTCCTGGAGCACCTGCTGTTCAAGGCCACCCCGTCGCGCAGCGCAGTGGAAATCGCGCAGGCCGTCGATGCGGTCGGCGGGGAGCTGAACGCCTTCACCGCGCGCGAGCACACCTGCTACTACGCGCACGTGCTCGACACCGACCTGGAACTCGCGGTCGATTTGGTGGCCGACGTGGTGTTGCGCGGCCGGTGTGCCGCCGACGATGTCGAAGTGGAACGCGATGTCGTGCTGGAAGAGATAGCCATGCGCGACGACGATCCGGAGGACAGCCTCGGCGACGTCTTCCTGTCGGCGATGTTCGGTGATCACCCGGTCGGCCGCCCGGTGATCGGCAGCGTCGAGTCCATCACGGCGATGACCCGTGCCCAGCTGCATTCTTTCCATCTCCGCCGCTACACGCCCGACCGGATGGTCGTGGCGGTGGCGGGCAATATCGACCACGACGTGGTCGTATCGCTGGTGCAGCAGCATTTCGGTGGACGGCTGGAACCCTTGCGCAGCGCGGTGGCGCCACGCAAGGGTTCGGGCCGAGTTCCGGGCCGGCCGTCGCTGCAGGTGGTGGATCGCGACGGGGAGCAGACCCACGTATCGCTGGGTGTGCGTACGCCCGGCCGGCACTGGGAGCACCGGTGGGCGCTGTCGGTGCTCAACACCGCGCTCGGCGGCGGCCTGAGTTCGCGTCTGTTCCAACAGATTCGGGAAACCCGCGGCCTCGCCTACTCGGTGTACTCGACGGTGGATACGTTCTCCGACAGCGGTGCGTTGTCGGTGTATGCCGGCTGCCTGCCGGAGCGGTTCGACGAGGTGGTCCGGGTGGCCACCGATGTGCTGGAAGGTGTTGCCCGCGACGGCATTACCGCCGACGAATGCCGGATCGCCAAGGGCTCGCTGCGTGGTGGACTGGTGCTCGGTCTGGAGGATTCCGGCTCGCGGATGCATCGGCTCGGGCGCAACGAACTCAACTACGGCGAGCATCGCACCATCGACCACACCCTGGCCCAGATCGAGGCGGTCACCCTCGAAGAGGTCAATGCAGTTGCGCATCAGTTGCTCAACCGCGACTACGGTGCCGCGGTACTCGGGCCGCATCGGACGAAAAAGTCTCTGCCGCAACAACTTCAAACTATCGCCGGCTGACTCGCTAGGCTGCTTCCCATGATGGGGCTCCCGCGGCGCAGAATTCTCGTTGGCTCGCTTGTGGCGGCGGCTGCCGTCGGTGTAGGGGTGAGCAACACCGCGACGGCGGCTGCGGCACCGTTGGACGACCAGATCGCGGGATTCGAATCCCGGTACAACGCCCTGATCGGGCTGTACGCGGCCGATCTGAATTCGGGCCGGACACTGACTCATCGGTCCGACGAGATGTTCGCGCTGTGCTCGACCTTCAAGACCTATGCCGCCGCGCGGGTGCTGCAGATGGTCGGACGCGGGCAGCAGTCGCTGGACCACCGGGTGTTTGTCGACCCCGAGGCGATCCTGCCTAATTCGCCGGTGACCGAGACCCATGCCGGTTCCGAGATGACGCTGGGGGAGCTGTGCCAGGCGGCGCTGCAACGCAGCGACAACACCGCGGCCAACCTGCTGTTGGCGACCATTGACGGGCCCGCGGGAATCACCGCGTTCGCGCGCAGCGTCGGAGACGAGCGCACCCGGTTGGACCGTTGGGAGGTTGAGCTGAATTCGGCGATACCCGGTGACCCGAGGGACACCAGCACCCCCGCGGCGCTGGCGGTCGGATACCGCGCGGTGCTGACTGGTGACGCGTTGAACCCGCCACAGCGCCGGCAGTTGGAGGACTGGATGCGGGCCAATCAGACGTCGAGCATGCGTGCCGGTCTGCCACCGGGGTGGACCACCGCGGACAAGACCGGCAGCGGAGATTACGGCAGCACCAACGACGCCGGGGTGGCTTACGGGCCCGACGGGCAACGCCTGCTGCTGGTGATGATGACCAGGTCGCAGACCGACGACCCGAAGGCCGCCAATCTGCGTCCGCTGATCGGAGAGTTGACCGCGGCGGTGTTGCCGTCGCTGCTGTGAGGTCGACGCGCTCGCTGCGTTCGGCCTGCTAGGTCAGACGCATCGAGTTGTCGCGCCGCAGCACGAAAAAGTAGGGCTTGGTGGAGTTCCGCAGGTCCATCGCCCCGATCACGGCAGCATCGGAGATGCGCCGGAACACGTCGTTGATGGGCAGCTGGTCGTAGATCATCGTCGCAGTGTCGACGTCACGGTAGCGGGTGGTGCGCAGCCGGGCCTTGGCCGCACGGGTATGCAGCACGGGCCTCAGCGCCGCGATCGGCGCCACCATCGAGCGGTTGCGGAGCAGCGGTAGCTTTGTGAACACCGCGAGACCTCCGAAGGCCAGCGCCGGGTTGAGGGCCCACAGCGATGCACCATCGCCGGTGGGGAAGAGCAGGGGATGGACCGTCTCGGCGTCGACGAACTGCTTGCCCCACCAACCGCTGGCCTCCAACAGGCCATCCATCGGATGCCCGGTGGGCAGTTCGGCTCCATGCCAGGTGTCGAGCATGAAGTCCGGTTCGACGGCCTCGGCGGCGTCGAAGATGTCGAGCGCCTCGGATGTGGTCGTCGGGATGGTAGAGAACAACTCCTGCAACACGACCATCACGATACTTGACACATGTCAAATTTGGCCATGCGGAAAGCAAATCGCCCGGCCGGAAGGGTTCGGCCGGGCGATTGCGGGGGAGTGCTTATGCCAGGAACGGCGCCGGATCGGTGAACGGCATGTTGAGGTCGAGGGCGACCTGCTCGGACAACAGCCCACCTTCGTGCGTCGACAGGCCCTTGGCCAGCGCCGGGTCGGCTGCACAGGCGGCCTGCCAACCCTTGTCGGCCAGCTTGAGCACGTACGGCATGGTGGCGTTGGTCAGGGCGAAGGTCGAGGTGCGCGGCACCGCGCCGGGCATGTTCGCCACGCAGTAGAACACGGTGTCGTGCACGGCGAACGTCGGGTCGTCGTGGGTGGTGGGGTGCGAGTCCTCGAAGCAGCCACCCTGGTCGATCGCGATGTCGACCAGCACGGCCCCGGACTTCATCTGGGCCACAGTGGAATTGGTGACCAGCTTGGGGGCCTTGGCGCCCGGGATCAGCACCGCGCCGATCACCAGGTCGGCCTTCTTGACGGCCTCTTCGAGCTCGAGCGAGGACGAGTAGCGGGTCTCGATGCTGCCGCCGTTCTCGTTGTCGATCTTGCGCAGCGTGTTGATGTTCAGGTCGAACACCGTGACGTGAGCGCCCATGCCCTTGGCGATACGCGCGGCGTTGTAACCCGCCACGCCACCGCCGATGACGACGACCTCAGCCGGGGCGACACCGGGGACACCGCCCATCAGTACGCCGCGGCCGCCCTGTGTGCGCATCAGGTGGTATGAGCCGACCTGTGCGGAAAGGCGGCCGGCGACCTCGCTCATCGGGGCGAGCAGGGGTAGCGCGCCATCGGCCGTCTGCACGGTCTCGTAGGCGATCGAGGTGGTGCCGGAGGCCAGCAGCGCGTCGGTGCACTCCTTGGACGCCGCCAGGTGCAGATAGGTGAACAGTGTCTGGCCCTTGCGCATGCGCGAGTACTCGGCCGCGATGGGCTCTTTGACCTTGAGGAGCAACTCGGCGTCGGCCCACACCTGATCGGCGGAGGCAACGATCTGGGCGCCCGCAGCCTTGAAGTCGTTATCGGTGATGGCGGAACCCTCGCCGGCGCCGGCCTGGATGATCACCTCGTGGCCGCGGCGCGTCAGCTCGGCCACGCCCGCCGGGGTGATTGCCACGCGGTACTCGTTGTTTTTGATCTCGGTCGGGATTCCGACGAGCATGATCGCTCCTTCAAAGTTGATGTGCTGACAATAATTGTGAAGAAACTTCGATTGCTGAGCAATATCCATGACGAAGATTCGTTAGCATTGTGCGATGACAGAACAATCGTCGATCGCGCCCGGGCGTGCGGCCCGTCCGTCGAAGGATGTTCGGCCGGACCTGGATGATGTGGACCGTCGCATCCTGATGGCGCTGCATTCCGACGCCCGCCTGTCCAACAGTGCATTGGCCGACGCGGTCGGTATCGCCGCATCGACGTGCCACGGTCGTGTGCGCCGCCTCCAGGAGATCGGGGTGATCCGGGGCTTCTATACCGACATCGACCCGGCAGCCCTTGGACTGAGTCTGCAGGCGATGATCTCGGTGAGCCTGCAGTCGCACGCGCGGGGCAAGATTCGCAGCTTCATCGCCCAAATTCGCAACCGGCCACAGGTGATGGATGTGTACTTTCTCGCCGGAGGAGACGACTTCATCCTGCATGTGGCCGCCCGCGACACTGACGATTTGCGGGCATTCGTGGTGGAGAACCTCAATGCGGACGCCGATGTCGCGGGCACCCAGACATCGCTGATCTTCGAGCACATGCGCGGCGCCTCACCTTTATGAGCTGCCTGCGTCACTCGTGGTTACTGTGCGCGCAGAATCAATCCGTAACCGTCCGCGCCGGAGAGCTTGAGTTGGTCGGCATCGATGGCGGTCTGCACATTGCCCTTGAGCACCCGCAGCACCGCCTGCTCGACCTCATTTAGCTCCGGCGGGCAGGCCATCCTGGTGGTGGCCAGCGGGCCGAACTCGATGACCGACCCGGAAACGGTTGCGTGGCCGGTGATTCGGTTGCAGCCCGTCGATCCGCTGACGGCGCCGTCGTCGGCGATGGTCAGGCTCGGCTTGCCCCGTTCGAGCGCGATGGACGTGGTGATCGCCTGCTTGGAGACCAGACCGGTGACCTGCCAGGTGGTGCCGGTGAGTGGTCGATCGGGATCGACCACCTTCTTGTCCTGCAGGGTGACGGTCGCGGCGTCGGTGTGCAGGGTGAGGGTGTCGCCGGACAATGACCAGGTTGGCTTGGCGTCGAAGAACTTCGACATCCAGCCGTCCGAGTCACCGACTGGTGGCGGACACCCCATCATGGTCATGGCCAACTGGGTGCTGATCCGACCATCGGACAAATTCGCGGTTCCCGAACCGTGGTTGCAGCCCGCGAAGGTGCTGATCTGATTCCCGTCGAAACCGACGGTCAGTGGCCCGCCGCCGGGGATCTGGTCGCCCTCGACCAGCACCGACGCGAAGGTGCGGCCGGTGAGGACGGCATCGTCGGCTCTGGCGTCGTCGGAACATCCCGCGACAGCGAGGAGTGCGAGCGAAACCGGTGCAATCAAGGACAGACGCATGGCTACACCGTAGATGTCGGGCACGTGGGTGTGCCCGCTACTTGCAATCAGGTTGGTTGACAGTCGGTTTCGTCGTCGTTGTTGGTTTCGGTGAGGTAGTGCTGGGGGTGGTGATGGTGGTTGGTGCGGGGTTGGCCGGTGTCGAGTAGTGCTGGTGGGATCCATTCGCAGCGGCCGTGACGGTTGATGCGGGTGGTCCATTTTCCGGGGCCGACGAGGCGTTGGTCGGGGCCGCATCCCAGGGCGAGTTCGCTGACAGGTTCTTGATCAACCCGCATGATCCTGGAGTCGCACAAGCTGGAACCGCAGAGGATGGCAGTGCACGTCACCAAGTCGTGTGGAAGCCGCCCGGCTACGCCGTACTTCCGGGCCACCCGGGTGCCGCTGGCTCTGCTTGGGGTGGGGTGTCGAGCACACTCATGAGGATTTGCGCTCGCTCATCGACGTTATGGGGCATCGTGTCGCGGCACTGCTGTCGTAGCTGGACATAGTCTGGATCACGCGGCGTGTGGGTAGTGTTTTTGAGGCTGCCCCAGTAGTTGCCTTGTGAGGCGCCGGTGATCTTCCAGTTGCCGAACACATCACCGATCGGTGCGGGGCTTTTGCCCTCTTGGAGTTGCGTAGTTATATCCCCGGCGTCGCCGTTCTTGAACTCGATCCGCCAGAGGGTTACCGCGGCCTCTTCGCGCTTCTGCACATCATTTTTTCCACTCGGATAGTCCAGCACCGACGCATACTTTCCAGAATGTCCAATGGCCGGGTGAAATATGTTGTACTTACCGTCGCATACGTAGGCGAGGTAGCCGTCTGCGAGTGGGGAGAGTTCCATAACATGGAAGTATTCGTTGCCGAAGAAAGGTCCGTCGCCGAAATTGATGTCTTTGTCGATCGCGGGCATAAGCCATTTCAACTCAAATGGCAATTCTCCCCATTGCACATGCTCGTCATAGCCGGCCCGCGGGTCGGGGAGGTCCGGGATAGCCCGCTGAAACCCCGGGTAGGTATTGGCTGATGACTTAGTCATAAATCCAGTCCGAAAAGACTCAAGGTAAGCGCGCACCGGAATCGCGGGGCCGGTAAGCAGGTCGATACCGGGTTGTGCTGTCCATTGGAATCGGAAGCCGTTCAAGTCGTTCGGCCAGTTCGGGTACATGGTTTTTACGGCCGGGGGGGCAGAAGGTGATTCTTTGTGGTCGGAACATCCCGCGAGTACGCAAACCGCAGCGGCGGTGACGGCGAATGTTTTCCTGGCCATTCGTATCATCATGCGTGTGCTCAACTACTGACCAGCCTTGGGAGGATCATGCGGGAGGGTCCCCTGGTAGGCAACTTCCGATTTGGTGAGGTCTCCCGTAACCCTATCGCCAAGGTATTGCTCCACCTTGTTTCGCACATCACCCTCCATATCGGCTTCGTAGGCCTCGTAGGTTGGGAAGCCGTTCGGAAAGATGTTCTTGTCGCCGTAGTCGCTTTTGTACAACTGTTCGGCGATTTGGTAGAGATTCGGTCCTGACTGTTGTAGCGGAATGTGTGGAGCGTCGGGGGCTTTTGGCGCGTCACCTGCACCGAACATGTCTTGTAAAAGGCCGTCCGCTCCGGGTACTTTACCGATGGCGTCGAGCGCATCGCTCACATGGGGGACTGAGCCGCCTATCGTCGTCAAGGCTTCCCACCTGGCGGCCTTTTGTTCATGCTCCAGTACGGCTTGAGCATAATCGTTGGCTGCTTGCTGGGCGCCACTTTGGCTCACTGCCACGTCGTTTAATCCTTGAAGTCGCCCGTCGGCCCTGAGGGCATCGACATCGGGGGTGTCGTGATTGGCGAGGGAGTTGACGTAGTCATTCTGGAAACCCAGATGATGACCTTCTACCGCACCTTTGAGCGTCGAAGCGGCGACGGGATCGGAATTGAGGGTACTGAGCAGGTCACGCGTCTTAGGCATGTTCGCATCACCCCTGTCAACCAGGTTGCCGTTCTCGTCCGTCGTAGTTTCCAAGTTGCCGAATCCGTGGGTGTTGTCCCAATCATGTTTCATCATGTCATCCAGGAACGGCGCATTCGCCTTGGCGAGCGCCTGTACGAGTTCTGGGTGAGCCTTCCCAAATGTTTGGTCTCCCTGAACATCTGGTGTCCCAACCTCCCCCGGGGCCATGGGTACCCGGTCAAACATATTGGTGAATTCTGTGGGGTGGTCGACGATGTATTTGTCGAAAGCGAACACGGTTTCACCGGCCCTAGTGGCGGCGTCGAGTTGGGTGGCGTCGGTTGCGACCGGTGCCAGTCCCTGCACCAAGGCTCCCGCTGCCGCACCACCGTCATCCCACTGGTGCCGAAGAGCGTTGCTGATGAACTCGTTGTTGGGCGACTTACCGTCGGCGCCGGCAACAAGGTCATGCACTGCCCAGTGATCCCGTCCGGCCGCTTCCAACAAGGGCTTGAGGGCAAGATCAGCTGAATGCTCCCACCCTTTCTCAAATGTCCCGGCCGGCGCGCCCTTCAGTAACTGTTCGGTTTGCTTCAGCACCGATCGGTCCAGATCGGTGCCGTGCATGAATTCCGGGCTGCCTTTCATCATGATCGCCGCAAGGTCTTGGCGATCGCCAACGTGAATGTTGCCCCGATCTTCGGGCAGACCTTGGGCGACGTTCTTGATCCCGTCGGGCAACCGGTCCAGTCCGCCCTTCCAGTCGGCCCCCGCGGCTTTGACTTTCGGGTCGGACAGCATTTGCATCGCGTTCATCAGGTCGCGGCTGGCACCGGGATTTGTCTTGTCCAGGTTGTCCATCATGGCGCGGGTCTGCTGAATATTCATACCGTCCATCGAGCGGGCCATCGAATTCAGGTACTCCAGCTGACTGGCCGGTAGCACCAGCTCGCCCCGTGCCAGCGCGTGCAACTGCTCGGGAGTCAATGTGGCGTTTTCCTTCAACCGGGCCAACTCTTCGGGCGTCAGCTGCCCGTCGCGCACCGAATGCCCGTCTCCGGAGCCTTGCTCGGTCGGGGTCTGCGGATCGCCACCGGCCGCAGCCTGCATGACCCGTCCCAGATCGCTGTCGGTTTCGGTCGCGGTCGCCAGCATCGCCACGATCCGGTCCTCAAGTTCGGCGATCTTGTCGTTCAGAGTTTTGATGTCCTCGTCGTCCCACCCGGTGGTGTCGGGCTTGGTCACGGTATTGGTGTCCAAGTTGATCGGGACAGCCGGCTGAGCTACCGCATAATCGACGATGGCTTTGAGGTCGTTTTTGACGGTGCGCACGTCCTGGGCGGACTTCTTGGTCGCCATCGATGTCAGAAAGTCGTTTTGCGCTGAGGTCTCCAGCGAGGCGGCCGACTTTTCGATGGCGTGCTTGGCGGCCTCACCCGCCTGGCCCTCCCATGTCGCCATATCGTGCAGACCGCGCAAGTCTTGGGCCGTCTGCCCGCCGGCGCGCGCCCGTTCGGCCAGCGCGTCCGCCACCTCATCGATCTGCTCGGGCTGCCACTGATCAACATCAGCCATGGACAGGGTCATGGCTGTCACATCTTCATCGCTGCGGCGGTGGCTTCAACCGCGGAAGCCTGGCTGTCATCGGTAGTGCTGTAGCTGGCCACTGCCGACCGATAGTTCGCGGCGTGCCCGATCAGTTCGGTGTAGCGCGCCGACGATTCGTCTTCCCATTTGCCAGTGGCGGTTGCCAGAGCTGGTCCACTCGTCCCAATCCAGCCACCTTGTGCCGCAGTGATGCGGTCATGGACCGCGCCGTGAGCTGCCCGCAGCCCCTCCGCGGCCACCTCAATCTTCTCGGCAGCCGCCTGCACAGACGGCAAATCGACCCGCAAATCATTGCCCATCGCCAACCCCCCGATACGCGTACGCAATATATCTAGTTTGCTGTCCAAATCTAGCAGGCACGGGCCGACGGCAACTGCGGCAATTTCTGCTGCGGACCCTCGCGTGTTCGTTCTCCTGGCTACGCTGGTCGGCCTATCATTCCGGACCCTTAGATCGCTCAACAGCCGTGAGAGCATGATCGCGTGAAAACTCCCCATGCGGCGCTGCAACTGCTGCGCGCGATGAGGGACCGTGAAGCGGTCAAGCTGGCTAGTACCGGGGAGTTCGGGGTTGCGGTGGGCGAGGTGTGCGATGAGCTCATCCGCCGCACGCAGGTGATCGCTGAGCAGTACCCCAAGGATGAGGCGATGACGTTGCGGCTGATCAATGAGATGCCCGCCGTGGCCGACGCCATCGCGGCGATCTTGAATACCGCACACGCGCTGAGCGAGGTGAGGAAAGACGGGGCCGATGCGGTCTTGGCCCGGCGTGAGCCGCTGCTGAGATTCGCTGCGCGTGTGGAATCGGAAGGCTTCCAGATCGCGGAGGACTGGACGCTCACCGACACCGCCGACTGGCGACCCCTGGACGATGCCGAACCCGACCTGCTCGTGCAGCGCGAGGCCGAGGCAATCGCCCGCGCCGAACGTGCCACGGCCTACCGTGAACGCCTCACCCGCATGGCCGCGGCGTTCGGCAATACCCACGACGAATACACCCAACGCGTCCGCAACCTCATCAGCACCGTGCTTGATGGATAGATACCTCGATCTATCCCCTTGATCCGGGCCCGCCCGCAGTCCCGAAGGCCGCCTCGCTGCCTGGATTCGTTCGGTGCCTAGAACGCCAGCCCAAGCGCGAACAGTGCCAGCGGCGAAAACGGCACACAAGCGAAGACCACCAGCACGACCGGGACTGCCTTGCGACTTGCGACGGCAGTGACCCATGCGCCAGCTGCGGCGACGATGCTGGCAAATGCTGCGGCGCGCAGACCAGCGACATCAGTTCCCGGCGGTGCTACGCCATTCTCGAATTTCGAGGCCACGTCGGTGTCGGTGAGAACCGTGAACGCCAGCAGGTAGGCGATGACCATCGCGGCAAGCGCGGCAACCGACAGCATCGCGCCGCGGTCGTTTTCCTGACTCATGGCTCCATCGTCGATGACTCGGCGGACGACCGGATCGGTAGAACTACCTGAAGTCGTGGACGAGCCGGGCCAACCGAGCCCGTAGGTAGCCGCTGACGTGACGGCGTCTGCGTGGTTGGGTGGCATTTGAGGTGGCCGTGGTGTGGGAGTGCGGTGTCGGGCTGCGGGGTGTGGGAGGCCGTCCTGATTCAACAAATACAGGCTTCGTTGATCGTTTGGCGCAGGGATTCCGGCGGACTGCTGGCGGCGACCGCGACCAGTTTTCCTTCGAAACGCTCGCGACGGGCAGTGTCCACCCACACCGGGCAGCGTGTGAAGAAGGATTCCAGGGCCTCGATGTGCTCCTGGGTCACCCAGCCCCCGGCCTGGGCCGCAGCCGTCGCCGCCCGCTGGGGCGGCAACGGTTCACCTGTCACCGACACCCGCGGCCCGAGATTCACCGCGTCGCGGTAGCGGCGGCGGGCCTCCTCGGCGGAGATCCGTAATCGGATGCGCAGGGGCTTCGGGCCAGGACTTCGCCCCGATCCGGGCCGGGGTGGTCTGCTCGGCCAACGCGGCCACCGCGGGGTGTTCGATCGTCGGGATCAGGTTGCGGGCCTCCTGAACCCCCGCACACACGTCCAACAACTCCGCGGCCGACATCGAAGCGAACGACAACTCCCGCAGGTCAGCGATCGCCGCGGCCAACGCGGCGAGCTTGGGACCGACCCGATCCTGCATAATTCGAACATACATTCGACCACTGACAAGTTTTCCCCGACCGCTGGCGGTGTCCGTTGAGCCTCGGGCAGTAGGCTCCCAACCATGCGAGTTGGCGTTCTCGGGGCAAAAGGCAAAGTCGGCGCGACGATGGTGGCGGCGGTCGAAACGGCAGAGGATCTGACATTCTCCGCCGGGGTGGACGCGGGTGACCCGCTGACCTTGCTCACCGACACCAAGACCGACGTGGTCATCGACTTCACCCATCCCGATGTGGTGATGGACAATCTGAAGTTCCTGATCGACAACGGTATTCACGCTGTGGTCGGCACCACCGGATTCACCTGGGAGCGTATCGAGCAGGTCGAGGCCTGGCTCAAGGACAAGCCGGAGTCCGCAGTACTGATCGCCCCCAACTTTGCCATCGGCGCGGTGCTGTCCATGCACTTCGCCCAGCAGGCGGCGCGCTACTTCGAGTCCGTGGAGATCATCGAACTGCATCATCCGCACAAGGCTGACGCTCCGTCGGGCACGGCGGCACGCACCGCGAAGCTCATCGCCGAGGCGCGAAAAGGCATGCCGCCCAACCCGGATGCCACCAGCACCGGCCTCGACGGCGCCCGTGGCGCCGACGTCGACGGGGTGCCGGTGCACTCGGTGCGGCTGGCCGGGTTGGTTGCGCACCAGGAGGTGCTGTTCGGGACGCAGGGCGAGACCCTGACCATTCGGCACGACAGCCTGGACCGGTCCTCATTCGTGCCCGGTGTGCTGCTGGCGGTCCGCAAGGTAGGTGAGCGGCCGGGGCTGACCATCGGTATTGAGCCGCTGCTCGATCTGTCGTGAACAACGGCGCGCGGTCGCTGCGCATCCAACTGGTAATCGGGTTCATGTGTCTGGCCCTGGTCGTGTACTTCGTCATGCTGGGGCGGGCGGCGTGGATCTTCATCACATCCGGCAAGCCGGCGGCGATCGGGCTCGGGCTGGCGCTGCTGGCGTTCCCGCTGATCGGCGCCTGGGTGTTGGTGTCGACCCTGCGGGCGGGGCTGGCCCATCAGCGGCTGGCCCGCCTTGCGCGCGAGCAGGGCATGGAACTCGACGTCAGTGATCTGCCGAGGCGTCCCTCGGGCCGCATCGAACGCGAGGCGGCCGACGCGTTGTTCGGGACGGTCAAGGCCGAGCTGGAGGCCGACCCCGACAACTGGATCCGCTGGTACCGGCTGGCCCGGGCCTACGACTTCGCCGGCGACCGTAGCCGCGCCCGTGAAACCATGCGTACGGCGGTGCGGATGCAGGAACAACAGTCGTCATGACCCAGACGGCGGAGCCCCTGGCGTCAGGCTCGGTCACCCTCTTACGGTCGCCAATGTCGGATCTCAGATCTCATTAGACGCGTGTTTATGAGCAACGTATTGTTCGGGCGCGCAACGGAGTTCAGCTGGGCGGAATTGCCGTCAGGCCGAAACCAGCCACCCATTGTCATGCCTTGTCTGCTGGAGGACGATGAAGGAGTCCGGCGGCGCCGTCGAGACGCTGCCCCATATCCAACGGAGGCAGATCATGTACGCAAGAAGCACCACCATCCAGGGGCAGCCCTCGTCCATTGACGCCGGTATCGCGCATACGCGCGACAGCGTCATGCCCGCGCTCGAGAGAATTGACGGGTGTGTTGGCTTGTCACTCTTGGTCGACCGAACGTCCGGCCGCTGCATTGTTACCAGCTCCTGGGAGTCCGAGGAGGCGATGCACGCAAGCGAGGAGTCCGTTCGGCCGATTCGTGACCGGGCCGTCGAGCTTTTGGGCGGTAGCAGGCAGGTCGAGGAATGGGAGATCGCTGCCATGCATCGCGAGCACACCGCGAGTGAAGGTGCCTGTGTCCGAGCCACCTGGGTCAAGGTCGACGCGGATCAGATCGACCGGGGCATCGACTTCTACAAGACGAGGATCCTGCCCGCTCTAGAGGAACTGGAAGGCTTCTGCAGCGGCAGCCTGCTAGTCGACCGAGCATCCGGTCGTGGCGTGGCCTCGGCGACGTTCGACAGCGTCGAAGCGATGGAGCGGAATAAGGACCAGATGGACAGGATCAGAGCTACGGGCAGTCAGGAAGCGCACGCAGAGGTGCTCGACGAGTGCGACTTCGAGTTGGCGGTTGCCCACCTGCGTGTGCCCGAGCTGGTCTGACCGGCCGTAGGTGCCGCGACCAGGCCAGATGAGGTCACCGCCAGCGGCATGTCCTCAGCCCGTTTCCCTGGAGAGATACCGTAGTGCTCTCCAGCCGGACCACCGATGCTCCGGTACAGGGATGCTGATGGGAGCTTGCCGGTGCCGCGACTGCTGGTGGTGCATCACACGCCGTCCCCGGCCACACGGGAGCTCCTGGAAGCGGTGCTGGCCGGCACCCATGATCCCGACATCACCGGGGTGGAGGTCTGCACCCGGCCGGCGTTGGCCGCCACCATCCCCGACATGCTCGATGCCGATGGCTACCTGTTCGGCACCACGGCCAACTTCGGGTACATGAGTGGGGCGCTCAAACACTTCTTTGACACCGTGTACTACCCGGTCCTTGACCATGTCGCGGCCCGGCCGTACGGATTGTGGGTACACGGCAACAACGACACGGCCGGGGCGGTCAACGCCGTGGACCGGATCGTCAAGGGTCTGGGCTTGGCCAGGGTTGCCGATGTGCTGGAGGTCATCGGTGCGATCGATGCCGACATTCGTGCGCGCGCCTACGAATTGGGCGGTACGTTGGCCGCGACGTTGATGGAGTGAGGGAGGGTCATGCCAGGGATCGCCGAAATTGCACTGGGGGCAGCGCCGATTGCCGGTGGCGCACTACTGGGGATGGCCGCGGGCAATCTGAAGGCGCCGGATGTGCGCGGGCTCATCGCCAAGGACTTCGACCTGCTGGACCGCATCCCCGCCGAACAGTCCGACCGGCGGGCACGGCTGCGGGCCAGCATCGACCAGCGCATCGACGATCTCATCGCCGCGGGGGAACGCGGTCGCGAGATGCGGTTGGCGGCCGCTTCCTATCAGGGCAATTGGCGCGACATCGTGGTCTTCATCTGTGCGTTGCTGTTCACCTTCATCTGGTGGAACGTCAGCCATTCCCGGACCAACTGGACGGTGATGTTCATCGTGATGATCATCGTCTCGGTGCTTGCCGGTATCTATGCCGGCCGCGGCGTGCTGCGGGCGCTGGCCAGCCTCAGGCGCAGCCGTGGGCAGAAGGCCGGGACGCCGCAGTAGACCAGCGCCGCTACGCCACTCAGTAGTGGTAGGTGTCCGACGGGGCCGGTACGTGATCCGGGTCGTCGCTGTACGCGGGTTCGTGGACGCCGTACGCCCTGGCCAGATCCAGGATCTTGTTCGCCCGCGCGATGCGGGGCAGGTCTGAACCGTTGCGGATCTCCCCGCCGTCACGCTGATACTCGGCGAAAAACTCCTTGGCCCAGCTGATCTCGTCCTGTGACGGGGCCAGACCCTCGTTGACCGTCGGGCACTGGTCGGGGGTCAGGCAGATCTTGCCGGTCATGCCGAACTCGGCCGAGACCGCGGTGGCCTCCGACAGCCGCAGCGCGCTGGAGCCCACTGTGGGCCCGTCAATGGCGCCGGGCAGTCCGGCGGCCTTGGCGGCGATGGTGAACCGCGACCGCGCATACGCCAGGGTCGCCGGGCTGTCGCCGAACCCGGTGTCGCGGCGGAAGTCGCCGATGCCGAAGGCGAGCCGGAAGGCGCCCTTGGCGGCCGCGATCTCGGTGATCCGTTCCAGCCCGCGCGCGGTTTCCACCAGTGCGACGATCGGGACATCCGGAAGCCGTCGAGCCGTCTCGGTGACATGGTCGACGGATTCGACCATGGCCAGCATGACGCCGCCCACCGATGTGCCGCTGAGCATCTCCAGGTCATCGGCCCACCACGGGGTGCCGAAACCGTTGACCCGGACCCAGTCACTGTTGCCGTCAGCCAGCCACCGGGTCACGTTGTCGCGCGCCGCAACCTTGTCCTTGGGGGCCACCGCGTCCTCGATGTCGAGGACGACGATGTCGGCGCGGGAGCGGGCCGCGGGGGCGAAGCGTTCATACTGCGAGCCGTTGACCAGCAGCCAGCTCCGCGCCAGTACCGGATCTATACGGAACCCGGGTTCGGTGGGATGGGACTCGTCGGTGAAAGGCTGGTCGTACATACGTCAATCGTCGCCTATCCGGGCCGGAGCGAATCAGCCCGGGTGGGTGAACGGGCGTCAGCCGAGTTTGGCCCCGAAGAAACTCTCCATCGCCTGCCAGTGCCGTTTGGCGGCGGCCTCGTCATACGTCACGTTGTCCGGAACCGCGAAACCATGTGCGGCCGCATAGGTTTCGATGGTGTGTTCGACGCCCGCCGCGGTCAAAGCCTGATCGAGGGTCTGGGCCTGCTCCGGGGTGAACGACGCATCGTCCTGCGCGCCGCCGACGTAGACAGCGGCCTGCATCTTGTCGGCGAGCAGATGTGGGC
This sequence comes from Mycolicibacterium frederiksbergense, assembly GCF_029893345.1. Classification (GTDB taxonomy): domain Bacteria; phylum Actinomycetota; class Actinomycetes; order Mycobacteriales; family Mycobacteriaceae; genus Mycobacterium; species Mycobacterium frederiksbergense_B. The sequence continues at coordinate 58,304 of NZ_JARXVE010000001.1, forward strand.
TGCCCGGGTCATCGGAAGCCAGCCCGCCGCCGTGGAAGGACATGGCCGCCGCGACCCGGTCGGGAACCCGTCCCGCCACCACCAGCGATGTCCGTCCGCCCATGCAGTAGCCGGTGGTGCCGAATTTGTCCCCGCTGACCTCGGGCCGGGACTGCAGGTAATCGAAGAACGCGGCCGCGTCGGCAGCCATGATTTCCGGGGTGACCTTCTGCATCGTCGAGAACAACCGGGCCCGTTCGTGCTGGTCGGCGAACACGGTCGCCATATCGAACGGCTTCCAGCCGGCGTCGCGGTAGTAGATGTCGGGCACCAGCACGGCATAGCCGTAGCCGGCGAGTTCGGCCGCCATCTGGTCGAGTGCGGCGCGCGCACCACCGGCGTCCGGATACATGACGACGCCCGGCCACGGTCCGGCGCCGTCGGGGGTGGCGAGGGTGACGGAGCAGGTCCCGGCGGGGGTGGTGATGGTGTCCTTTGTGGTCGGCATGGCTTCCGTTCTACTCTCCGGCACGGCACGTAAGCTGGGCGCGTGCCGATCCAGACGCCCTACGAGGACCTGCTGCGATTGGTGTCCGAGCAGGGGACACCGAAATCCGATCGCACCGGCACCGGCACCCGCAGCCTGTTCGGGCATCAGATGCGCTACGACCTGGCCGCCGGTTTTCCGCTGATCACCACCAAGAAGGTGCACACCAAATCGGTGATCTACGAGCTGCTGTGGTTCCTGCGCGGCGATTCCAACGTGCGCTGGCTGCAGGACCACGGTGTCACGATCTGGGATGAATGGGCCAGCGAGACAGGCGATCTGGGGCCGGTCTACGGCGTGCAGTGGCGGTCCTGGCCGACGCCGTCGGGTGAACACATCGACCAGATCTCGGGCGCCTTGGAACTGCTCAAGAGTGATCCGGACTCGCGGCGCAACATCGTCTCGGCGTGGAATGTCGGCGAAATCCCACAGATGGCGCTGCCGCCGTGTCACGCCTTCTTCCAGTTCTATGTGGCCGACGGCAAGCTGTCCTGCCAGCTGTATCAGCGCAGCGCGGACTTGTTCCTCGGGGTGCCGTTCAACATCGCCAGCTACGCGTTGCTTACGCATATGATGGCCGCCCAGGCCGGGTTGGGCGTCGGCGAGTTCGTCTGGACCGGCGGGGACTGCCACATCTACGACAACCACGTCGACCAGGTGGCCTTGCAGCTCAGCCGCGAACCTCGGCCGTATCCGGAACTTGTTCTGGCAGATCGTGATTCGATCTTCGACTACACCTATGAGGACATTGCGATCGTGAACTACGACCCACATCCGGCAATCAAGGCTCCCGTCGCTGTATGACCGATGATCTTCGACAGCTGGCGATGATCTGGGCGCAGTCGACCTCGGGCGTCATCGGCCGTGACAACGACATCCCGTGGCACCTGCCCGAGGACCAGGCTCGGTTCAAACAACTGACCCTCGGCCAGACCGTCGTGATGGGCCGGCTGACCTGGGAGTCGCTGCCCGCCAAGGTCCGTCCGTTGCCGGGGCGCCGTAATGTCGTCATCACCCGCAACCCCGGGTACGTCGCCGACGGAGCCGAGGTACTGTCCGATCTCGCTGACGTCTTTCGGGGCTGGGTGATCGGAGGCGCGCAGATCTACGCACAGGCTCTCCCCGCCGCGGTCCGGTGCGAGGTGACGGAGATCGATATCGACCTGTCGCCGGCCGAGGGGGACGCGTTGGCACCGGTGCTCGACGACTCTTGGACGAAAACCACGGGGGAGTGGCTAACCAGCGGCTCGGGCCTGCGCTACCGGTTCTGCAGCTACCGGCGGGATCAGCCGACGGCGTAACCGGCCAGCCTGCGCACGTCGGGGTCGGGGTCACCGGTCGCCAGCTCGGCGATCCGTTTCCGCAGCGCGTCCGCCACGTCGGTGTCGAGGTCATCGGGACCCATCGGGCCGATCAGCTCGCCGATGGTGGTGACCGCGTGGCGGCGGATCACCGGTTCGGCATGGTCTAGCCCACTGCGGGCGCCGGGCAGGTCAGCGACGTCGAGCGTGCAGTAGCCGCGCCCCGGCTGCAGGTCTTCCGCCACTGTTGCGGCGACCGCCGCGTCGGCAAGACCGGCGGCCAGCAGCGTGTAGTCGAGCGGTGGGTGGCCGCGCCCGTGATCGCGGAACGAACGGTACGGGGCGGTCACCGCCGCGGCTCTGCAGTCCGCCGGCAGATCGTGGCGCGCCACGACCTCCATACCCGAACCAAGGCGTCCCAGCGCGGTGGCCACCCAGTCGTGGCCGTTGCCCGCAAGCGGCAGCGCGGCCCACAACGCGGCGAGCACATCGGGGGTCGCGATGTTGAGGTCTGCCAGGAGTTTGGCGCCCGTCCACGCGGTGTCCGGGTGACCGAGCGCCGCAATCCCGATCGGTACCGCGGGCTCACCGGCGTCGAGCAGGAGCCTCAGCGCCCTCTCCCGGCCGAGGTGTTTTCCGAGTTCGTGTCCGTGCCGTCCTGGTGTCAGACCGGCCGCAGCGGCGAGCACCGCCACCCGCTGTTCAGCCGGCATGGCCAGCACATCCCGTTCGGCATCCATTGCAGCGACATACTCGGGGAAATGACGACGCAGCTCGTCAGCCGTCAGCGAGCGAACCAGCAGATCCGCGTCCTCGTCGTCGAGATAGACCACCGCATCCGGTGGAAGGGTCCCGTCCGCCACGAGCGCGGTCCGCACGCCAACCGCTATGGCGAGCATGGCCTGCGCGAACCGGTCCCACTGCTGTTCCCACTGCGCGCGAGGCAATCCCGCCACCGATTCGCTGAGTCGGTCACCCCACTCCGAATCGGTCTCGCCCCACTCGTAATCCTGGTACTTCCAGTCCGGTGGGCTGAACCGGCAGTCCGGCTCGGTGACCGATTCCTCGGTCGCGACGGCGAGATTGGGTAGGTAGATCACCCCGGTGGTCTCGGCGTAGAACTCGCTGAACGCCACCGCATACGGCTGTTCTGCTGTGGTCGAGGCGACCACTTTGCGCACGGCGTCCGCGGCCGCCAGGGTCAATTCGGTCTCGAACGCATGCCAGTCGAACGTCACGCCGACCAGTATCGCCAACTCCTCGCGTCGGCTTGTCGGTGGCATAGGCAACGATGGCGGGGTGGCAACCCTCACTACGGCGCAGGCCCGCCGCATCGCAGTCGCCGCGCAGGGGTTCCATGAACCCAAACCCCGTGGCCCGGTAACCCGGGCGCATCTGCGCAAACTGATCTCTCGGATCCAGGTGCTGCAGCTGGATTCGGTGTCGGTGGCGGTGCGGGCACACTACGCCCCGGTGTTCAGCCGGCTCGGCCCGTACGACCGCGACGCGCTGGACCGGGCTGCCTGGTCACATAGCGCACGTTCACCCCGGCTGCTGGTCGAGTACTGGGCGCACGAGGCCGCGCTGATGGCGGTCGATGATTGGCCGCTGCTGCGGTGGCGGATGCGTGAGTACACCCACGGCCGGTGGGGCACCGAGATTGTGCGGAAGAACCCCAAGTTGGCCGAGGACATCGTTGCGGCGGTCGCCGAGCTCGGCCCGTCCACTGCCGGGCAGATCGAGGCACATCTGGAGTCCGAGCCGCGCGGCCGCAAGGGCCCATGGTGGGACCGAAGTGACACCAAGTGGGTGGCCGAGGCGCTGTGGTCCTCGGGGGTGCTGACGACGGCGACGCGCGTCGGGTTCGCCCGGCACTACGACCTCACCGAGCGGGTGTTGCCAGCGGAGGTGGTGGCCCGGGAGGTGGGGGACGAGGAGGCAGTCCGCGAGCTGGCCCTGCGGGCCGCCACCGCGCTGGGCGTCGGCACCGAGGCCGATATCCGCGACTACTTCCGGCTGGCGGCCAAGCAGATCAAGCCGGCGATCGCCAAGCTCGTCGCCGACGGTGAACTGGAGCCCGTCGAGATTGACGGTGTTCCGGCCTACCTCCGGGCCGGGCAGATCGTGCCGCGCAGTGATCGCGGGACAGCGCTGCTGTGCCCGTTCGATCCGTTGATCTTTTTCCGGCCCAGAGTGGAGCGGCTGTTCGATTTTCACTACCGGCTTGAGATCTACACTCCGGCACCAAAACGTCAATTCGGTTACTACGTATGGCCTTTCCTGCTCGACGGTCAACTCGTGGGGCGGGTGGATCTCAAGCGGACCGAAGATGCCCTGCATGTGGTTGGGGCGTTCACCGAGGACGGGCAGGACCATTCGCGGGTCGCAGACGAGATGGCGGGGGAGTTGCGGTCGATGGCGTCCTGGCTCGGGGTGGATGACGTAACGGTCGGCAAGCGTGGGGATCTGGCGGCGGCATTGCGGTCCGCGGTGGCATAACGCGTGCTACTCCACGCTCTCCTCGGCGAGGTCCGGTACGCCGCGTCCCCGGATCATGTTGGTGGCGAACACGATTCCACCGATGACCAGCCACACGATGCCGCCGATCTTCGCCAGCACGTCGGCGTTGACCAGCACGTAGCCGATGATCAGGAAGCCGATCGTGGGGACCACGAGATGCAGCAGGTAGTTCTTCGACTTCTTGCGCACCAGGTAGTACCAGGCCACCGAAACATGGAGTAGGCAGAACCCGAACAGAGCGCCGAAGTTCACCAGCGAGGAAATCAACCCGATCTGGCCGACGAAGAACAGCACCAGCACAAGGCTGAGCGCGCTGACGACCAGGATCGCCGCGATCGGCACCTTGCGGGAACTGATCGTCGACAGGAACGACGGCAGTTGGCGGTCGCGGCTCATCGAGTACAGCAACCGGCTGGTGGCCGCCTGGGCGGCCATGGCGTTGGCGAAACCGACCGCGAGCACGTTGACCACGAAGAATGCGTTCATCCACCCTGTGCTCGACGCGGCCTGAACCAGCAGGAAGAACGCGTTACCCACCTCGTCATCGCTGAACGACTCGCGGCCGCCGGCCAGCAGACTGGCCAGCCAAGTCTGGGTGATGAACAGGAAGGCCACCACGAACAGTGCGACGATCATCGCCCGACCCGCCGGGTTCTTCTTGCCGGTCGACTCCTCGGCCAGCGTCGAAATGCCGTCGAAACCAAGGAAACTCAGCACGGCGATGGACAGTGCGGCCGCGATCAGCGGGGCGCTGACCAGGTCAGGATTCCAGATCGGTGTCGTGCCCCACCCAATGTCGGGCAGGGTTTGGCCGTTGATCGCGCGCACCGCGATGATCACGAACAACACGACGAACACCAGCTCGACGGCCAGGAACATCCGGTTGACGATCTTGAGGGATCCGACCCCGAGCAGGTTGATGACCGTGTTGACGAGTACGAACACGATCGCCCACACCCAGCGCGGAGTCCCCGGAAACAGCCCGACCATCGACTCGGCGGCGAAGACGTACAGCAGCGTGGGGATCAGCAGGTAATCCAGCAGGATTGCCCAGCCGGCAAAGAACCCGAGCCCGGGATGGATACCCCGGCCCACATACGCGAAGACCGATCCGGCCAGGGGGAACGACTTGGCCATCTGCGAGTACGCCAGGGCGGTGAACACCATGGCGATCAGCCCGATGAGATAAACCAGCGGCACCATGCCCGAGGCACTGTTGTAAACGGTGCCGAAGATCGTCCACGGCGCGATGGGCACCATGAACACCAGCCCGTAGACAATCAGGTCGACGGTGGAGACCGAGCGGTTGAGTTCCTGCTTGTAGCCGAATGATTCGAGGCTGCGTTGGCCCTCACCGGTGGTGAGGTGGCTGGCGTTCGCCGCGCCGGTGTCAGTTGCCATAGGGGTCCTGTCGGGTCGTGGGGAGGTGGGTGTCAGAACCGGGCGGCGGCGGCCAGATCGTGTTTGTGCAGGAAGTCCGCGATGACGGCGCGGAACTCCTCGGGCTTCTCCAGATGTGTGCAGTGGCTGCTGTCGGGGAAGACGTGGGCGCGGACGTCGGCGATGTTGTCGACGTAAGGTTGCCACGTCGCGGGGGTAGCCTCGTCGAACTCTCCCGCCGCGACCAGCACCGGTGCGCTGATCGCGGGTAGCCGCTCGATGATGCTCCAATCGCGTAACGTGCCGATGACGTGAAACTCATTGGGGCCGTTCATGGTGTGGTACACCGTCGGCTCGGCCGCCATCTGGGCCTCGCTGTCTGCGAAGTCCTGGGGCATCGGGGTCACCCGGCACACATGGCGGAGGTAGAACTCCTGCGTCGCCGCCAGATATTCAGGATCGTCGACGGTCCCATCGGCTTCATGGCGTAGCAGCGCGGCGAGCATGTCCTCGGGGAGCTGAGCCCGAAGCTCGGCGGCACCTTGGAGCCAGAGCTGCATCGATGCCGGGGAATTACAGATCGACAGCGACGCAAGACCGGCCGGTTGCCGGACGGCAATCTCCGCGCCCAACATGCCGCCCCACGATTGCCCGAGCACGTGATAACGCTCGATACCGAGTGCCGTCCGCACCGTGTGGAACTCGTCGACGAACAGTTCCGGGGTCCAGAAGTCGGCGGGCGCATCAGGCAGGTGGGTGCTGTTGCCGCAGCCGAGTTGGTCGTAGTGGATGACGGTGCGTCCGCTCTCGTCGGCCAGTGCGGCGATGTTGGCGACGTAGTTGTGTGCCATACCCGGTCCGCCGTGCAGAACGAAGAGGGGCAGGGCGTCGGGGCGGGCGGTTTCGGGCGTCGTGACCTGAACCCAGGTCTGGTGTCCGCGGAACGGCACGGTGCGAGTCGAACATGGCATGGTGGTCAGCATGAAACATAAATGGTCTCGCGGCAAGACCATTAATGGGTTTTTAACAATTGGTGGCGATACTGTGGGTGCGGTACGGGGAGAGGGGAGACGCGATGACGCAGCCCACCAGCACCGGGACACCCGGTTTGCTGGAGTGCGAGCTCGAATCGCCGTCGCGGATCGACGAGATCACCGATCGGCTCGTCACGGCCATTGCGCTCGGTGAGTACCTTCCCGGTGCGCGGCTGCCGGCCGAGCGTGAGTTGGCTGCCGCCCTGCGGGTAGGGCGGATGACGGTGCGTGCGGCGCTGGCCAGGCTTGTGGACCGTGGGCTGGTGGAAACCAGGCGGGGCCGTGGCGGCGGATCCTACGTACTGCAGCAGTGGCCGGAGTCGTCCACTGAGGCGGTGTGCCGAACACTGACCATGCGGCTCGATGAACTCCGTGATCGCTGCGACGCCATCTGCCGTCTGCACGGAGCCATCTGCCGGGCCGCGGCCGAGTCCCGATCGGATCGCGATATCGCCGTGCTGCATGAGCGGCTGGAGGCCTATCGCTACGCCGAGAGCGGGCTGCCGGCCCAGCAGGCAGACAGTGCACTGCATCTGGCGATCATCGATGCCGCACAGAACACCGTCCTCAAGCAAGTGCTGCTGGAGCTGGAAGCCTCGGTGAGTATCGGTGCGCCTGCGCACCTTTGGGGCGAGCCCGCGACGATGCGCCAGACCGAACTACGGGCATTGGCCGAGCACGAACAATTGGTTGAGGCGATCGTCGATGGCCGCGGTGACGACGCGGACGCACTCGCGCGCGCCCACGTCGCCATCGATTTCGAACTTATCTCCGCTGCGATGCGCCGGGCCGGAGTGCTCGCAGACTGAATTAACTGTCCGCGCGCGGTCAGTCGTGGGCGCCGGTGCTGACCACCAGTCGGCCCGTGGTCTGACGAGCGGCCATCCGCTGCAGCGCCTGGGGTAGTTCAGCCCAGGTCACGTTGTCGCCCACCACAGTCCGGATCTGGCCGGTCCGCATCAGTTCCAGAATCTGCACGTGGGCGTTGAGCCCCTCGGAGCGGGCGGGCCAGTTGAACCCGAGGGTGCGGCGTACCGCCAGGGGATCGGTCACGTAGACCAGACACACCCCGCAGACGTCGAAGTTGCCGTAGGCGATCGGGCGCGGCGAGATGTAATCGCCATCCTCCAGCGCGATGTCCTGGGCGAAGCCCGCCATCAGATGGCGTCCGTTGAAGCCCATGCAGCGGAACGTATCCGTCGTCACGGAACCACCCACGGCGTCGAAGGCGACATCCACACCGCGGCCATAGGTGAGGTCCATGACCTGCTCAACCCAGTCGCCACTGCGATAGTTGATGGCATGGTCGGCGCCGAGCTTCCGGCAGAACTCGGCCTTCTCGTCGCTGCCCGCGGTGGCGATCACCCTGGCGCCCAGTGCTTTTCCGAGTACCAATGCGCCCGACCCGGTGCCGCCCGCAGCCGCGTGCACCAGCAGGGTTTCTCCGGGCTGCAATCGGCCCCGTTCGCGAAGCGCGAACCAGCCCAGGTGGAACGGGTAGTGCAGGGCGGCGCCGTCGACGTCGCTGACCCACTCCGGCAGGTCGAGCACCGTCGCGGCGTCGACGATGGCATAGGACGCGTACCCGCCGAAGGCCATCACCGGGATCCCGACCACGCGTCGGCCGACCAGATGCTCGGCGCCCAGGCCCGCGCTCTCGACCACCCCGACCGCCTCCATACCCGGCACGAACGGCGGCTGCAGGGGCAGCGTGGTGTAGCGACCCTTGATGATGTCGATGTCGTTCAAGTTCAGACAGAACGCGCGTACCGCGACCCGGACTTCGTTGGGCCCGGGTGCACGCACCTCCACGGTCTGGCGTTCCAGCACCTCGGTGGGTTCACCGAGCGCGGTAGCCACCCAGGCATCGGCCGAGATCGGGCTCCCTGCAGTTTGATTCATCGTTCCTCCGTGGCGGTCAGAAAGCGTTCGCGATAGTCGCGGAATCGCTCGGCTATCGCGGCCGGGTCGAGGTGCAGGTCCGCCGGGTCGTAGATGACGCCCCCGTACCGTCCGCGAGGGTTTTCGGTCAGGAAGTCGCTCATGGCCGCTCGCACATCGTCGCCGAACGGCTGGCCGGCGATCCGATAGATTTCGGCCAGCGTGCCCCGTTCGTCGGCCATGAAGTCGTCGAACCGGATATCGATTGATTGTCCGGCGGGCAACACGTCTCGATCGCGGACGCAGCCCCGGAGTAGATCCTCGATCCGGTCCAGCCAGTAGCCGGTCAGCTTCTCCACGTCGGGCTGAGTCACGGCCATCCGCATCGCGTAGCAGAGCATGGTCATCATCGACAGCGTCACCTCGACGGGATCGCGGTGAGTGACAATGAAAGTCGCGTCCGGGAAGGTTGCGGCGAGGGTCGGGAACTGCTCCAGATGCTGCGGTGACTTCAGCACCCAGCGGGTGCCGCCGCGCAACCACTGCATGGCCTGTAGGCTGCGCTTTACGTAAGCGTAGGACGCCGCCTGATCGTGTGCTTTGTAATGGGCCGCGAAACTCGGTACGTAATACATGGTTTCGAACAACATGCCCGAGATGTCATTGCCCAGGAGCTGGATCTCCTCGTGGGCATGCTCGACGGTCATGTCGTGCATCCGGCGAAACTCCGGCATCGAGGTGCTGATCAGGTCCAGGCCGGCGCCGCACCGATCCCGGCGCGGCCCGGGTGTGTCCTCGCCGGGCGCTGGTATCGGTTCGAGGCTCTCCCAGTACGGCAGATGGCGCAGCGCGGGGTCCGCGGCCAGCAGATTGTGTAGGTGCGTGGTGCCGGTGCGGGGGAGACCGCAGATGATGATCGGCCGGTCGATCGTGATGTTCTCGATCTCGGGATGTTCGGCGATCAACGCCTCCAGTCGCAGCCGGTTGACCAGATGCCCCACCAACTGCTCGAACGCGATGGCCAGGCCGGTGTCGGACAGGCTGGCCTCATCGCGCAGGGAGGCGGTGAGGACGTCGAGGCGTTCCCGAAAGGCTGGATCCCCGAAATCGTCGAGGCTGGTCCGCTCGGTCGCTGCGGCCATTAGCGCCGCGGGGTTGAGGTCCAGAGTGGCGCCGTAGGCGGCCAGCCCGTCGCGGATCGGCTGGGCTGCAGCCGGATACACCGGATTGGACAGGTCGTCGAACCGGATCGGGGCCGGACGCTGCACGTCGGTGGTCACAGTGCCGGTACTTCGGCTACGTCGACAACCCGGCACTTCGGACGGGCCGGTGTCTCCTCGGGAAGGAACCAGCGCAGCCAGATCAGGCCTTTGGACCGTCCTGCGGTGGATACCCAGTTCGGGTGGCCGGGATCCGTCTCGCTGACCACGATGCGCCAGGACCCGTCCGGCTCGTAGCTGACGTGGGCACCGTTGATGGTGACCCGTTCGTGCGTGTAGTCATAGGTGTGCAGGAACGGATTCCACAGGCAGAGGTTCCAAAACACACAGTCCGGTGAAGTGCCCTCGATCACCAGGGCCTGATCTGGCGCGAGCTCGTAGGCGCCCATCGAGTACGCCGCGTCGGCGGCCGACCACCCGTAGGCATGCTCGGGGACCGGGAACGGCTCGTGCAGCTCGTTGGCCGGCTCCACCTTGGTCGGCAGGAAGGAAACCTGTTCGTGCAGCCAGTTTTTCGCGTACCGGAAGCGACGGGCCAGCTCGGCGGCGCTATCGGAGCGCCGGGCCGGCGGGTCGAGCGCCTCGATCCGCCACACTGGCCGTCGCCCGGTGCTGGGGTCGTTCAGATAGTCACGGGTCAGCGCGAATTCGGCGTCGGTGTCGAGTTTGAGCCACGCGCCGGGGTGCGGGTCGGGGCTCATGATGAACTCGAAGTTGCCGTTCTCGTCGAATTCCAGGCCGCGGTCGTTCAACGTGCCGACGATGCGGTCGCTGTAGCGGCCTTCGCCGGGCCCGCCGTAGACGGTCATCGACAGATACACCGCATCGCCGCGGTTACCGGTGACGCGATAGGTGCGGGCGGGGTCCAGCGGTGCGAGCTGGTAGTAGGCATCGGAGTTGTCCCCACCCCATTTCAGGTACGGGCTGATGACGTCGACCAGAATCGGCTTGTCGCGGTCACCCCACACATAGGCGTCGACAGCGACCCGCAGCAGACTGAACGCCAGGCGGTACCCGTCGAGCAGGTCGGGCTCGCTCAGTGCGGGATCGGCAGTGAGCAGTTTCTGCTCGATCCCGCGCACCTCGTCGAACAGCGCATTGAACGCTGCGGACAGTTCGGCCGCATCGGTCATGGGTGGTCCTTCCGTTGTGGTTGATTTGTTCCTGCTCCTTCGATCAGCAAGGAGCACAGTCGATCCGCGGCTTCTCCGGCGTCGATCTCCGGTGCCATGTGGGCGGCGTAGAACGCGGTGCCGATCAGGGTTTGGTAGACCGTGTCGACGTCAATATCCGCCCGGACCTTGCCCTGCTGCACGCCGCTGTCGACCAGGACGCGGAATGCGCCGCGGGTGCGTTCATCGAGCAGTTGCTGGGTCCGGATGTGCAGCTCAGGGTCGCGGCGGCGCTCGGCGAGGATGCCCAGTGACGCGGCCTCGACCACCGGATCGCGCCAGAAGGTGAGCACCGCGAAGGTGAACGCGCGCAGGTCGGTCTCGAAATCTCCTGAGATGGAGAGCAGGGCATGGTCTGGCGGCTGGCCGAATGCGGCGTCGAAGACCAAGTGCGCCTTGGACGGCCAGCGTCGATAGATGGTGGGCCGGCTGACCCCTGCCTCGCGGGCGATGGCCTCGATCGAGAGCTGGTCGTAGCCGTCACGGGCGAGGAGTTGACGGGTCGCGGTCATGATGTCGTGCTGGGTTCGCGGATCACGCGGCCGGCCGGGGCCAGCGGGTTCGGGTGCGGACACGTGATTAAAGTTACGATACGTATCGTAAAGTGACAAGGGTCATATCGGACCCGGTCGGAGACCGGCGAAACGGCCGTGACCGAGGGGCGATCAATAGCCGTTTCGCGGTGTGGGTGCTCAGATCATGCTGAGCGTTTCGAGGTGGACGTCGGTCGATGCGAACTCGTCAGTCGGGGTGGTGCGGTGGCACCACTTGCCGTCCCGGCGCTTCTCCGTGTGGACGACCCGGCCGTCGGTGTTGAATGTGATCTCCAGCTCGACCGGTTGTCCGGCTTCTTCTCGGCACGGGTGCTCCCACACGATGGTGCGGCGGTCGCCATTCGGGCCACTGTCGAAGATCAATTCCCAGTCCCGCTCGATTGCCCGCTCGCGCACCAGATCCATGACGTGGTAGCTCATTTCGTTCCTTCCGTGTCGGTGGCCTTGCCGTCAAGCCTTGCCGACCTGCGGCCCGGAGTCTGTCCGCCGATCGGCCCGGTACCGAGCCCAACCGCCTGTCCACCGATCGGGGGATTCCAGGTACTCGAAATGGTCGCTGCCCGCGTCGATCAGCGACCATTTAGTTGGTTTGGGGGATTGGAGCGCGCCCGTTGGCTCCCTGTCGCTCGCGATGGCGGCGTCGGTCAGCCGGTCTGCAGTACCAACCGTTGAAGGTCGAACGCAAGAAGAAGTTCGTACCCGCCAATAATTCGGAGTTTCTCGAATATCGTCCGTGCGAGTTGTTCTTCCCGAGTCTTATCGGCATTTAGTTCTCGTACTGTGACTACCGTCGGATAAGAGCTGAACTTCATACCGAAATCATCATCGAAATCATGGTGCAACTCGACTTCGATAACACCATTTGGCATCCTGTCGCCGTACGCGATTTCATTCCGATGAACTGGGTTGATGGCTGTGCTGGCTGCGAAACCGAGGTCTCTTATTAGATCTTGCTCGGACTTATTTGTTCGAATGAAAATTTGGTGGTACGCGCTCATTGTGGAAGCCTCCTCCATCGATAACGGCGCTGTCCGCCTGGCCCTTTGTTCTATTTAGCGCATTCCTCACAAGCTCCACGGAATCACTGCTTTCGCGACGCGTCACTCGATCGGCGGACTGAGGCCAAAGGCCCGCAGTCCGTCGTCGACGCCAGTTAGCCGCGCTTCGCCGCAACCGCGGCCTTCTGGTACTCGGCGGCGCCGAAAACGGCAACCGCGACAGCGCCGATCACGGCCGTCGCGAACGCGAGCGCGACCAGCCAGCTGTATCCCGGTCGCGCAGAATCACCAAGCAGGACCACGCCCACGATGCCCGGCACCACGGTTTCGCCGACGACCAGTGCGGCGGCGACACCGTTGACCGAACCGACCTGCAGTGCAACGGTGAACAGATAGAAGCCACCGGCGCCGGCGACCATCACGGCCCACAACGCCGGGTCGGCGAGCAGCGCGTCCAGGTTCAGGGGCTGAAGTCCGTGCGCCACCCGGATCGCGACTGCCATCGCCCCAAAGAGCACCCCGGCTATCAAACCGGCCGGTACCGCGGCGCGCTTGCCCAGCAGCCGCACCAGTATGGCTCCTGTGGCCAGGATGAACACTGACACCGCCAAGACGCCCCAATGCATCGCCATGCCCGGATCGCGGTCGCCCAGGGGGCCGGCGGTGGCGGCCAGAATGCACAGTGAGACAAGGACTGTGGCGATGGCGATCCAGTCACGCCGGTACAGCCGCACATGGAGCACAAACACACTTAGAACCGCGGTCACCACCAGATTGGCACTCATGATGGTCTGGGAGAGAAACAGCGGTATCAGCCGGGCCGAAACCAGGCTGCCCACAAAGCCGAGAAGGTCAAGCGCCATGCCCGCGAGGAAGATGGGGGAGAGCATGGCTCCGATGGTCGATCGCAGAGTCGGCCCACCCTCGCGGGTCTTCGTTGCGTCCTGGCCTGGTGCGGCGCCGGATGTGCCCGCGGCATAGGACTGCAAGACCGATGCCGTTCCATATCCGAAGCAGGCCAGCAGGGCCGCGGCCACGCCGATCAGCACTGTCGGCGCTCACTCTGGTCGTCGGCTGACCGAAGACCACTGGGCATTCGCCGATTCTAAGGAGAAATCGACCGGGCCGATGAGAATTCGTCTACCAGCACCGCAGCGCCAATTCTGTCCGTCACGGGTCTCTCACCCTACTGTTGCTGGCGCAACAGTAGGGTGAGCCCGTGGCCGAGATCGCGCCGCTGCGTGTGCAGCTGATCGCTAAGACGGAATTTCAGGCACCGCCTGACGTGCCGTGGAACACCGACGCCGAGGGTGGGCCTGCGCTCACCGAATTCGCCGGCCGGGCCTGCTACCAGAGCTGGTCGAAGCCCAATCCCAAGACGGCGACCAATGCCGGCTACATCCGGCACATCATCGACGTCGGGCACTTCTCGGTGCTCGAACATGCGTCGGTGTCGTTCTACATCAGCGGTATCTCGCGGTCGGCCAGCCACGAGCTGATCCGGCACCGGCACTTCTCCTACTCGCAGCTCTCGCAGCGTTACGTGCCTGAGAACGACGCCGAGGTGGTGGTTCCGCCCGGGTTCGAGGACGACCCGGAGCTGGTGGAGATCTTCGCCGCGGCCGCCGACGCCAGCCGCGCCACCTATACCGAGCTGCTGGCACGCCTGGAGGCCAAGTTCGCCGACCAACCCAACGCTGTTCTGCGTCGCAAGCAGGCCCGTCAGGCCGCCCGCGCGGTGCTGCCCAACGCCACCGAAACCCGGATCGTGGTCAGCGGCAACTACCGGGCCTGGCGGCATTTCATCGCGATGCGTGCCAGCGAACATGCCGACGTCGAGATCCGCCGGCTGGCGATCGCCTGCCTACGTGAGCTCGTCGAAGCCGCTCCCGCGGTGTTCTCGGATTTCGAGATTTCGACGCTGGCAGATGGTAGTGAGGTGGCTACCTCCCCGCTGGCGACGGAGGCTTAAGACCACCGGGTAATCTTGGCGCGTGAGCACCCGCGGAATTGATGTGACAGCCCAGTTGGGCACCGTGTTGACCGCTATGGTGACTCCGTTCAAGCCCGACGGCTCGCTGGATCTCGAAGCTGCTGCTCGCCTGGCCAACCGCCTGGTTGATGCCGGCTGCGATGGTCTGGTGCTCTCGGGTACCACCGGCGAATCGCCCACCACCACCGATGACGAGAAGCTCGCCCTGCTGCGCACGGTGCTCGAGGCTGTCGGTGATCGTGCCCGGATCGTGGCCGGTGCGGGCAGCTATGACACCGCCCACAGCGTGCACCTGGCCAAGGCCAGCGCTGCCGAAGGCGCACATGCGCTGCTCGTGGTGACGCCGTATTACTCGCGGCCGCCGCAGGCCGGTCTGGTCGCGCACTTCAACGCGGTCGCCGACGCCACCGATCTGCCGAACCTGCTCTACGACATCCCGCCGCGGTCGGCGATCCCGATCGCCTGGGACACCATCCGCACCCTGGCCGCCCACCCGAACATCGTGGGCGTCAAGGACGCCAAGGGTGATCTGGCCGGTGGTGGCCAGATCATTGCCGAGACCGGACTGGTGTACTACTCCGGCGACGACGCACTCAATCTGCCCTGGCTGGCCATGGGGGCCGTCGGCTTCATCAGCGTCTGGGGACACCTGGCCGCAGGCCAGCTGCGGGACATGTTGACCGCGTTCAACTCTGGCGATATCGCCACGGCTCGCAAGATCAACGTCTCGTTGGCTCCGCTTGCTGCCGCGCAGGCTCGGCTGGGTGGGGTGACCATGTCCAAGGAAGGCCTGCGGCTGCAGGGATTCGACGCCGGACAGCCACGGCTGCCGCAGATCCCGGCCACCCCGGATGAGATCGAGGCGCTGGCCGTCGATATGCGTGCGGCTACGGTGTTGCGGTAATGAGTACCGAACTCGCGCCCCCCAAGCCCTTGGTCGCTGGCGGTCTGCGAGTTACCGCGCTGGGCGGAATCAGTGAAATCGGCCGCAACATGACGGTGTTCGAGCACCTGGGCCGTCTGCTGATCGTGGATTGTGGGGTGCTCTTTCCGGGGCACGACGAGCCCGGGGTCGATCTGATCCTGCCCGATCTGCGCCATGTCGAGGACCGACTCGATGACGTCGAGGCACTCGTTGTCACGCACGCACACGAGGACCACATCGGAGCGATTCCGTTCCTGCTCAAGCTGCGTCCCGACATCCCGGTGGTCGGTTCCAAGTTCACCATTGCCCTGATCCGCGAGAAGTGCCGTGAACACCGGATCAAACCGGTGTTCGTCGAGGTCGCCGAGCGGCAGAGCAGCCAGCACGGTGTGTTCGAATGCGAGTATTTCGCGGTCAACCACTCGATCCCGGGCTGTCTGGCGGTTGCGATACACACCGGTGCGGGCACGGTGCTGCACACCGGTGACATCAAACTCGACCAGTTGCCGCTCGACGGCCGTCCCACCGATCTGCCGGGTATGTCGCGGCTGGGGAACGCCGGGGTGGACCTGTTCCTGTGTGACTCAACGAATTCCGAGCATCCGGGGGTCAGCCCGTCGGAAAGCGAGGTCGGCCCGACGTTGCACCGGCTGATCCGCGGGGCCGAGGGCCGGGTGATCGTGGCCTGCTTCGCCTCGAATGTCGATCGCGTGCAACAGATCATCGACGCTTCGGTGGCGCTGGGCCGGCGGGTCTCGTTCGTCGGCCGCTCGATGGTGCGCAACATGGGCATCGCTCGCGAGCTGGGTTACCTGCGGGTCAGCGACGCGGACATTGTCGAGATCGGGGCGGCCGAGATGATGCCGCCCGAGAAGGTGGTGCTGATCACCACCGGTACCCAGGGTGAGCCGATGGCCGCGCTATCGCGGATGTCGCGGGGTGAGCACCGCAGCATCACGTTGACCGCAGGCGATCTGATCATCCTGTCCTCCTCGCTGATCCCGGGCAATGAGGAAGCGGTCTACGGCGTGATCGACGCGCTCGCCAAGATCGGTGCCCGCGTCATCACCAATGCTCAAGCGCGCGTTCATGTTTCCGGTCACGCCTACGCCGGTGAGCTGCTGTTCCTGTACAACGGGGTGCGGCCCCGCAACGTGATGCCGGTGCACGGAACCTGGCGTCACATGCGCGCCAACGCGGCGCTGGCCGCCAGCACCGGTGTGCCGCCGGAGAACATCGTGCTGGCCGAGAACGGCGTCAGCGTGGATCTGGTGGCAGGCAAGGCCTCCATCGCCGGCGCGGTGACCGTCGGCAAGATGTTCGTCGACGGGTTGATCACCGGCGACGTCGGCGACGCCACCCTGGGCGAGCGGCTGATCCTGTCCTCGGGTTTCGTGGCGGTCACCGTGGTGGTTCACCGGGAGACCGGCCGGCCCGTCGGTCCGGCACATCTGCAATCCCGTGGGTTCTCCGAAGACCCCAAGGCGCTGGAGCCGGTGGCGCGCCATGTCGAGCGGGAGCTGGAAAGCCTTGCGGCCGATAACATCACCGACCCGACTCGGATCGCCCAGGCGGTCCGGCGCACCGTGGGCAAGTGGGTGGGCGAGACCTATCGGCGCCAGCCGATGATCGTTCCGACAGTCATCGAGATCTAGCCGAATTGGTGCTCTGGCCAGCTCTCCAGGCCGGTTAGATTGGCTCAATGAGCCGTCCCGCACCGCAGGTGCCCATCGAACGACGCCGTCCGATTCCGCCGTTCAGCTCGTTGGACGAAGTCAAGCGCGTTGCTCAGTATCCGCACACCATCCGTGTGATGGTGACGATGATGGCTATCGCGGCTGTCTACTTCTTGGGCGTGACGGTTTATGCATTCGCCACCCGAGATCACCAGAACATGGTTGTTGTCACGGTGCTCGTGGCGGTGTATTTGGCATCCTTCGTGGGCGCCACCAAGTTCGCGTTGCCGTCCCTGATGCGTCGCTTCTACGACCGGGTGATGCGTGGCGGCGTGCTGTGCGACGTGTACCCGGCCGGTTTCCCCAACGCCAAGACGGCGATCCTGGTCGACACCCGGTTGTCCGACGCGCAGGCAGCCTTTGTTCACGACGCGACGGCCACCTGGCTCGGGCGGTTGGCCTCAGATTCGGCGGCTCGTGCTCAACTCGGCGACCTGTTCGCCGACGGTCCGATTCGCAGCGCTGAAGAACTCGTCGGACCTGGCGGCCGGGGCGGGTTCCTTGTCGCCCGGGATACGGACTTGAACAACGGCTGGCGTCTGGTGTTGCCCGAGGCGAATCCGCGCGACCCGTACCGGCCGTACTCGAAAGGTGTTGTGGTCCACATCAACACGCCGAGCCCAGAGTCAACTGGCAAGTAGCAGAATCCCGCCGGTCAGCACGGTGATCACCTTGATCAGCTCAAATCCGACGTAGTAGTAATGCGCCTGTGATCGCCCCGCCGCCTCTTCGCCCGGGGCGACAGCCAGCACGGCATCGGAGCGCTGAGTCAGCTTGGGCCGCACCGCAATCAATTGCACGGCCAGCGCCACGATGGCAACCGCGAAGGCGACAATGACTGCCGTCGATGGGCGGTGCACGGCGAAGGTCGCGATGATGGCGACGGCAAAGACGGTTTCGACCGAATTGAGTGCGCGGAACACCAAGCGCCCGATACCGAGACCGATCTGCAGCGTCACACCCGGTGCGCGGAACTTCAACGGCGCCTCGATGAATGAGATCGCCAGCACCATCCCGAGCCAGCAGAAGGTGACGGCGACCGCGACGGCAACGGCGGTGTTCATCGGGTAGCTCCATCCTCGAGGTGAGCCAGGCACACATCCGGCTCGACGAATGGGTCCAGCCGGCCGACGGTGAGTTCGGTCGACCAACTCCCTCGCCAACTCTCCAGTGCCCCCTGCATCAATCCCAGGTGGATCGGGCACACCACCGCGGCGCGGGTCTGGGCGAGTTCGAGGAAGGGGCAGTGGCGCAGCCGCAACTGGCCGCCCTCGGGTGGTTCGGGCGCGAAGCCGAAATCGTCGAGCATGTGCAGCAGTGCGTCGGCGGGGGAGGTGGCTGCCGGACGCTGCACGGTGCGCCCCCAGGCGCGGCCCATCTCGCGGGCCTTGGCTGCGGGATTGTCGTCGGTGGCCAGCCCCTCGGCGAGGATCTCGGCCAGCACCCGATAGCGGGTCGGTCCGGTCGGGTCCATCCGGCGCACCGCCTGATACATCTGTGCCGGGCGGCCCGGGCTGCGGTGCTGCGGTTGGACACGTTCGACCTGCCCGCTCTCCTGCAGGTGGTCCAGGTGAAACCGCACCGTGTTGGCGTGTATGCCGAGTTCTGCGGCGATTTCCACGATCGTCAACGGCTTGGCGGATGCCTTCAGCATGCTCAGCACGTCGACTCGGCGCTTTCCGATCTCGGCGATCATGGCCACAGTTTATACAAGATAAGTTTGTAGAAACTAGGGCGACTCGTGACCGGCCTGGAGAGGTGCCCCGATGGCTGAGGATCTGGCGGACCGTCACGATGTGGAACTGCTGTTGTGGCGCTTCTACGGCAAAGCGCTGGTCGATCCGGTGCTGGCTGAGCCGTTCGCCGAGCTGCGCGCCGACGGGCTGCGATCCCACCTACCCGTCATGTGCGACTTCTGGGAGACGGTGCTGTTCCGGGCCGGGATCTACCGGGGCAACGCGCTGATCGTGCACCGCGCGCTGCATGCCCGACATCCGTTGTCGGCGCGGCATTTCGTGCGTTGGCTGACGCTGTGGAACGACACCGTCGACGAGTTGTTCGAGGGGTCCCACGCCGAGCGGGCCAAGCTGCAGGCCGGGCGGATCGCCAAGGCGATGCACCGCCGGCTGGCCGGCGCCGATGCCGCGGAACTGGACGCTTTGGCTGCCTGTCAGCGCTTTTCGGCGTAGGCGGTCCATTCCACCTGTGAGGCCGACAGTTCCCGCCCGGACGGGGCGACGAAGTGCTCGATGAGGTAATCGGGCCCGGCCTGCTCGGCCAGCTGCCAGCCATAGGGCTCGATGAACGAGGCCACCCGGTCCGGGGCCAGGCCGAACTGCCACAGCCGGCTGCGAATCCGGAATCGGCGATACAGCGATTCGGCCCCGTACCGGTTGGTGCCGTCGATGAAATCGCTTCGGACATAGGTGAATGCCAACCGGCTCTCCGGTGCGGCGGAGCCGAGAAACTCGAATGTCGCCGCGACACCGCCGGCACTCAAGTACTGCGTCACGCCCTCCCAGACGAAGAAAGTGCGGTGCTCACTGCGGTGACCGTGCCGGGCGAGTTCGGCGGCCAGGTCATCGCGTTCGAAGTCCACCGGCACCAGGTGCACCGAGGCTGGTGCGGTTCCCAGCGCGCGATTCACCACCGAGCGTTTGCGCTCGACGTTCACCGGCAGATCCACTTCGAACACCGGGATCGGACTGCGCCGGGCCAGCCGGTAGGCCCTGGTGTCCAGGCCGGCTCCGAGGATCACCACGGCGTCGATATCGGGCAGTGCCTGCTCGAGCTTGTCATCGATGTAGCGCTTACGGCAGGTCAGATTCGCCCAGAGCCCCGGCCCTGCGCGTTCGGTCGCCCCGATCAGCAGCCTGCGGACCGGCGACCAGCGCGTGGTCCGGGTGACGGCGCCTATCCCGGTGGGCAGGAAGGGCAGCGCCAGATCGTCGTCGACCAACCGTCGTCGGACCGGTTCGTACTGCTCGACGGCGGCGAGCACCATCGGTCCGACTGCGGTTGCGGCGACGGGATCGCTCATCGCTTATTGACGATGCCAGCATCCACCGGAAGTGTCACGCCGGTGACGTAGCGCGCCTGATCGGACACCAGCCATGCCACCGCGTTGGCGATGTCCTCGGCCTGCACCACCTGCACCGGCAGTGCATTGCCGAAATCGGTTGGCGCCTTGAACTCCTCGGTGACGTGTTTGAGCCATGATCGGGTGAACTCATTGTTGATCATCGGGGTATCCACCCCGGTGGGGTGGATCGAGTTGACCCGGATGCTGTGTGGGGCAAGGAAATTGGCGTAGGCCCGCATCAATCCCACCACCCCGTGCTTGGCCGCGGTGTAGCCGAGCGAGCCGCGGTCGCCGCCGCCGATGCCGATCAGGCCGGCGGCCGAGCTGATCAACACGATCGACCCACCGTCACCCTGGTCGATCATGATCGGCATCGCCGCCTCGACAGTGTGGTGCACCCCGGTCAGGTTCACGTCGATGACATCGCGCCAACCATCGGGGCCGGACTGCATCGGGGCGATCCCGGCGTTGGCGACGACGATGTCGAGCCGACCGAGTTGCTCCACCCCGGCGGCGAGGGCCTCGCGCAGGGCGTCTTCATCGCGGACATCGGCCTGCTGCGCGACTATGCGCGCGCCGGTCTGCTCGACCAGCTTGACCGTGGCGGCCAGATCCTCGGGGGTGGCCAGGGGATAGAGCACCGAGTCGATCTGTTGGCACAGGTCGATCGCGATGATGTCGGCCCCGTCGGCAGCCAGCCGCAGGGCCTCGGCCCGGCCCTGGCCGCGCGCGGCGCCGGTGATGAAGGCGACCTTCCCGGCCAGGGGAGTGTCGGTGCTCATCAGTGCTGTCTTTTCTTCGCGCAAGCGCTCATCAGTGCTGTCTCTTCTTCGCGCAAGCGCTCATCAGCCACGCAGCTGGCCCTTGGCGGGGTCACCGGCGACGACGGGTTGCAACATTTTGATATCGGGTGCGCCGTCGAGCAGCTCGCCGATCGCGCCGAACAGCGCGCCGATGGCCGGGGCGGCGCTGTGGGTCTTGAGTGCGTCGGCGTCGGCCCACTGCTCGACGAACACGAAGGTTCCATCGGCCTCATGCAGCGAATACAGCTCGCAACCCGGCTCGCTGTGTACGGCCGCGACGGCCTTGGTGCAGGCCTCACGCACCGCGTCGATGGACTCGGGCTTGGCCTTCATGGTGGCGACGACGACAACAGGCATAGGTGCAGAACTCCTCGACGGGTGCTGAAACTGGACGACTGTCCAGCCTATCGATTCGCCGGTCCGATTCGGTTCGTATGGCTAAATTTCATTCGATACCGTCCTGTGACCTGTGTGGCAGATGGTGATTGTGGGGCATATGCGACTACGCTTGCGGTCATGGCTAACAAGACCGCCGGCCGATCCGCAGCGCGTTCGGGCAGGTCAACTGCCGGCTCGCGGGGTGGATCACGGGGCGGCTCGGGGCGTCAGGCGCCGGCCCGCTCGGCAGCGCAGCGCCGTAAGCCCGCTGCCCGCAAGCCCGCTGCCCGCCGGCAGCAGGCCTCGCCCGTGGCTGTCGCCGGTCAGAAGCTCGGCCAAGGCGCGCGCGCCGGTTGGCTGATGCTGGCCAAGGGGGCCGGATCGACGGCTCGCTCGGTCGGTCGCGCCCGCGATATCGAACCCGGCCACCGTCGAGACGGTGTGGCGCTCGCCCTGCTGGGCATCGCTGTCGTCGTCGCCGCCAGCTCCTGGTTCGATGCTGCCCGCCCGGTGGGGCAGTGGATCGACACCGCGCTGCGCACCGTGATCGGCGGCCCGGTCGTGCTGGTGCCCGTCGTCCTCGGGGCCATCGCACTGGTCCTCATGCGCACCGAGCCCGATCCGGAATCCCGCCCCCGGCTGATCCTGGGTTCGGCCATGATCACGCTGCCGCTGCTGGGCCTGTGGCACCTGTGGTCGGGTTCGCCGCAGGATCCCATCGCACGTCAGCACGCCGCCGGTTTCGTCGGTTTCGCCATCGGTGGACCGCTGGCGGATGGCCTCACCGAGTGGATCGCCGCCCCGTTGCTGTTCATCGGCGTGCTGTTCGGCCTGCTGCTGGTCACCGGGACGACGATCCGCGAAGTGCCCGCGACCCTGCAGAACATGTTCAGCACCCGGGCGTTCCGTGACGACGAATATGACGAGTACGACGAGTACGAAGACGACTACGACGCGGACTACGCCGACGATTACGACGGGCGGGAGTCCGACGACTACGACGACTTGTCCGACGGCTACTACGACAACGCCGCCTCGCCCACCGACGCGCAGGCCCAGACCTGGCCGACAGCGGCCATCGAGGCGCCCAAGCCGCCGACCGGAACTCCGATGGAGAACTACCCGCTGGCCGAGGACGCGCCGACCGTTCCCGAGCCCGCGGTCAAGCCGCGCCGCAAGAAGATCGAAGCCAAGGCTGAGGCCAAGCCGAAAACGGACGACACCCTGGTGATGGACCGGGTCGTCGAAGGGCCCTACACGCTGCCCCCGATCGATCTGTTGATCGCCGGTGACCCGCCGAAACTCCGCACCGCCGCCAACGACCAGATGACCGACGCCATCACCTCGGTGTTGGAACAGTTCAAGGTCGACGCAGCCGTCACCGGCTGCACCCGCGGTCCGACCGTCACGCGCTACGAGGTCGAACTCGGCCCCGGCGTCAAGGTCGAGAAGATCACCGCGCTGCACCGCAACATCGCCTACGCGGTGGCCACCGAGAGCGTCCGCATGCTGGCCCCGATCCCGGGCAAGTCCGCCGTCGGCATCGAGGTGCCCAACACCGACCGCGAGATGGTGCGGCTGTCCGACGTGCTCACCGCACCGTCGACGCGTCGTGACCACCACCCGTTGGTGATCGGCCTCGGCAAGGACATCGAGGGCAACTTCGTCTCGGCCAACCTGGCCAAGATGCCGCACCTGCTGGTCGCCGGTTCCACCGGCTCGGGTAAGTCCAGCTTCGTCAACTCGATGCTGGTCTCGCTGCTGGCCCGGGCCACCCCGGAGGAGGTCAGGATGATCCTGATCGACCCGAAGATGGTGGAACTGACTCCCTATGAGGGCATTCCGCACCTGATCACGCCGATCATCACCGAACCCAAGAAGGCCGCAGCCGCGCTGGCCTGGCTGGTCGAGGAGATGGAACAGCGTTACCAGGACATGAAGGCGTCCCGGGTGCGTCACATCGACGTGTTCAACGAGAAGGTGCGGTCCGGGGAGATCAGCACGCCGCTGGGCAGCGAGCGGGTGTACAAGCCCTACCCGTACATCCTGGCCATCGTCGACGAGCTCGCCGACCTGATGATGACCGCGCCGCGTGACGTCGAGGACGCCATCGTGCGGATCACCCAGAAGGCCCGCGCCGCCGGCATCCACCTGGTTTTGGCCACCCAGCGGCCGTCGGTCGACGTGGTGACCGGTCTGATCAAGACCAACGTGCCGTCCCGGTTGGCGTTCGCGACCTCGTCGCTGACCGACAGCCGCGTCATCCTCGACCAGCCCGGCGCCGAGAAGCTGATCGGTATGGGCGACGGGTTGTTCCTGCCGATGGGCGCCAACAAGCCGCTGCGTATGCAGGGCGCGTTCATCACCGACGAGGAAATCCACGCCGTCGTCGAGGCCACCAAGGCCCAGGCCGAGCCGGACTACACCGAGGGCGTCACCGCGGCCAAGGCAGGCGAGCGCAAGGATGTCGACCCGGACATCGGCGACGACCTGGACGTCTTCCTGCAGGCCGTCGAACTGGTGGTGTCCTCGCAGTTCGGCTCCACCTCGATGCTGCAGCGCAAACTGCGCGTCGGGTTCGCCAAGGCAGGGCGGCTGATGGACCTGATGGAGACCCGCAGCATCGTCGGGCCGTCCGAGGGCTCCAAGGCGCGCGAGGTGCTGGTCAAGCCCGACGAGTTGGCCGGCACCCTCGCGCTGATCCGGGGCGGGGCCGACGCCAACGGCGCCGACGCCGATGACGACGAAGAGTTCTAGAGCCTTAGAGCGTCAACAACATTCGTGAGTTGCCCAACGTATTGGGCTTGACGTAGGACAGATCGAGGAATTCGGCCACGCCGGTGTCGTATGACCGGCACATCTCCTCGTACACCTCGGCGGTCACCGGCGTGCCCTCGATCTCCTCGAATCCGTGCCGACCGAAGAAGTCGACTTCGAAGGTCAGCACGAAGATCCGCTGCAGGTGTAACTGGCGTGCGACGTCCAGCAAGCGTTCCACCAACACATGCCCGACGCCGGTGCCCCGAACCTTCGGATGTACCGCCACGGTGCGCACCTCGCCGAGATCGGCCCACAGCACGTGCAGCGCGCCACATCCGACGACTTCACCGTCGAGTTCGGCCACCCAGAATTCCTGGACCGCCTCGTACAGCGTCACCAGGTTCTTCTCCAGCAGGATCTTGCCCGCGTAGACATCGACCAGGCTCTTGATTGTCGGGACGTCGGACGTGCTGGCCCGGCGCACCACAGGGGATTTGCGCTCCTCGACGATGCCTGGGTTCACAGGCGTCAGAGTATCGGTTTCGGCAACCGATATTCTGTTGCGGTGCCGGGCCAACCTTCTACCGATCCGGTGGTCCCGCGCGTGCGCGTGGCCAACCTCGCCAATGCGCTCACCGGAGTGCGGTTCGTGCTGGTTCCGGTATTCCTCATGCTGCTGTTCGTCGGCGACGGCCATGAAACCGGCTGGCGAATAGCCGCTTTCGCGGTGTTCGCGATGGCGGTGATCACCGACCATTTCGACGGGGCGCTGGCGCGCAGCTACGGCATGGTCACCGAGTTCGGCAAACTCGCCGATCCGATCGCCGACAAGGCCCTCATCGGCGCTGCGCTGATCGGCCTGTCGATGCTGGGCGATCTGCCGTGGTGGATCACCGTGGTGGTGCTGATCCGTGAGATCGGAATCACGGTGCTGCGTTTCGCGGTGCTACGTCACGGGGTGATCCCGGCCAGCCGCGGCGGCAAGCTCAAGACGCTGGTGCAGGCCGTGGCGATCGGGCTGTTCGTGTTGCCGCTGCATTCGTGGTCGGGCATCTGGCTCAACGTCGCTTGGGTGATCATGTGGGCTGCGGTGGTGCTGACCGTGCTCACCGGCGCTGACTACGTGATTTCGGCGATCAGGGATTCGCGTGGACGACCCGCTGCTCACTGACGGCGCCCGGGCGCTGGTTGCCGATCTGACCGTACGCGCACAGAGCGTGGCCACGGCCGAGTCGCTGACCGCCGGGCTGCTCGCGGCGACCCTGGCCGGGGTGCCCGGTGCCAGCGCCGTCCTGCACGGCGGCCTGATCACCTACACCGAAGACACCAAGATCTGGCTGGCGGGAGTGGCTCCACAGGTGCTCGACGCGGTCGGCCCGGTCTCCGCGCCCACCGCGCGGGCCCTGGCTGTCGGCGCCCGGCAGCGTTGCGCGGCCACTTGGGGCATCGGCCTGACCGGTGTGGCCGGCCCGGAACCGCACGGCGGACACCCGGCGGGCACGGTGTTCATCGGATTGGCCGGTCCGGTCGACACCGATGTCGTTGAACTGTCGTTGTCGGGTTCCCGCTGGGACATCCGTCGCGCCGCCGTCGACGAGGCGATCGCGCGGCTGCGCGCCCTGGTCGAAAATCAATAGCCGGACGGGCCGGGAACCATGCTGCGGCCGTCGGCGTTGGTCAAATTAGCGAACCTGTGACAGCCAGGCGAAGGAGGACCCGATGACCGCATTGCTGCGCGAGGTGATTGGCGATGTGCTGCGGAACGCGCGTACCGAGCAGGGGCGCACGTTGCGCGAAGTGTCCGACACCGCGCGGGTCAGCCTCGGATACCTCTCCGAAGTGGAACGTGGCCGCAAGGAGGCCTCAAGCGAACTGCTCAGCGCGATCTGTGACGCGCTCGACGTCCCGCTGTCGCGGGTGCTCACCGACGCCGGCGAGAACATGGCCCAGCGCGAACACGGCACCGCCGCTGCGGTCGGCAGCGCCAATGTCGCCCACATCGACGCGGCGACCAAGGTGGTCATCCCGCAGGTCGTCTCGATGGCGGTGGCGTAGGGACCAGCGCAACGACCAGTGCGATGCCGGCCGGCTCGTACTGATCGGCATGATCGCTGGTCGGGGACCGAATTTTCGTAAAACACCCACGCGGACAGCTCGCGGGGCTGTGGCGGTATGCCCAGAACCGATAAGTTGGCATCAGAGGAATTGCGGCATAAGCCCGACAGATAAGGCGGAACGAACCCATGGCCAATCCGTTCGTCAAGGCGTGGAAGTACCTGATGGCGCTGTTCAGCTCCAAGGTCGACGAATACGCCGACCCGAAGGTGCAGATTCAGCAGGCCATCGAGGACGCACAGCGGCAGCACCAGGCGCTGACCCAGCAGGCCGCCCAGGTCATCGGCAACCAGCGCCAGCTGGAGATGCGGCTCAACCGCCAGCTGGCCGACATCGAGAAGCTGCAGGTCAACGTCCGTCAGGCGGTTACGCTGGCCGACCAGGCCACCTCTACCGGTGACGCCGCCAAGGCCACCGAGTACAACAACGCCGCCGAGGCGTTCGCCGCGCAACTCGTCACCGCCGAGCAGAGCGTGGAGGACCTCAAGGGCCTGCACGATCAGGCCCTGCAGGCCGCCGCGCAGGCCAAGAAGGCCGTCGAGCAGAACGCGATGATGCTGCAGCAGAAGATCGCCGAGCGCACCAAGTTGCTCAGCCAGCTCGAGCAGGCCAAGATGCAGGAGCAGGTCAGCGCCTCGCTGCAGTCGATGAGCGAGCTCGCCGCACCGGGCAACACCCCGAGCCTCGACGAGGTCCGGGACAAGATCGAGCGCCGGTACGCCAACGCGATCGGTCAGGCCGAGCTGGCCCAGAACTCGGTGCAGGGCCGCATGATGGAGGTCCAGCAGGCCAGCGTCCAGATGGCCGGTCATTCCCGACTGGAGCAGATCCGCGCTTCGATGCGCGGCGAAGCTCTGCCCAGCGGCGGTACCGCATCAACCCCGGCCACTCCGGCCGGCCCTGCTGCCAACCAGTCCCAGGCCACCCCGGAAAATCCCCTCGGCCAATAGTTTTCGGATGGACTAGATCATGGCTACCAAGACCGGTCAACACGACGCCTGGCGGTCTCTGCTGCAGCAGGGTATGCAGCGGGGGATAGACACCGCTGCCGACCTGTCCGGCGCGCTGACCGAAAAGCTCAGCGCCGCCGCCGATCCGCGGGCAAAGTTGTTGCGCAAGCGGCGGTGGGCGCTGCGGTTCGCGATGTTCTTCACGCTGTCCAGCGGATTCTGGGTGCTGATCACCGCGCTGCTGGCGTCGTGGAGTACACCGGTCTGGGGCCTGATCATCACCGGTGCGCTCGCGGCGGGCGCGGCATTCCCGGCGACGCTGGCGTGGCTGCGGTACCGCTGGCTGCGTGCGGAACCGCTTCCGGCCGAACGCCCGATCGCGGGACGCCGGTTACCGCCGTGGAGTTCTGCTGCCCGCCAACCGATGTCGGCGTTGATCGCCTCCGAGCGGGGCATGTTCTCATTGCTCGGTGTGATGGAGCGCGGGCGGATGTTGCCGGCCGACGAACTGCGCGAACTGACCGCGGTGGCCAATCAGACCGCGCGCACCATGGCCGCCACCGCCACCGAGGTGGTGTCGATGGAGCGCGCGATCAGCAACGCCCCACAGGCCCGGCAGCATCTGGTGCCCACCATCAACGCGTTCACCGCGCAGCTCGGTCAGGGCGTTCGGCAGTACAATGAAATGGTCACTGCCGCAGCGCAATTGGTGTCGACCGTGAACAGTGGGCAGGCCGCGGCGTCGCCGCTGTCGCAGCAGCGATACCGGACCGAACTGACCGGCGCCACCGATCGGCTGGTGGGCTGGGCGCAGGCGTTCGACGAACTCGGTCAGCTCCGCCGGGCCTGAACCTACAGCGAGGTGCGCAGCGACGGGATGACGATTCCGACCAAGCCGCGCAGCGTCGCCTTGAACATGTCGAACATGTCGAAGTAGTCGCGCCACAGCGTGATCCGGCCGTCGTGCACCTCGAACACCCCGCATACCCAGAACTGCAGCCGCAGCGGCCCGAAGATCAGGGCATCGGTGCGTTCGGTCAGCACGGCGGCGCCGTCGGCGGCGATCCGGTGGATTTTGACCTCGAAGCCCATCCACTTCGGCATCGACCGAAACAGCTTGATCGCCCGGTTGCGGCCGTAGATGGTGGGGAATCCGACGTTCTGGTAGACGAGATTCTGCGCCAGCGCGTTCTCAGCGGTGTCGAAGTCCTGCGCCTGCAGTGCGTTGAGGAAGACCTCGACCGTACCGGTCTGGGCCGCAGCTGCGGCGGTGGATTGGTCAGCCATGCCCGCAGCCTAGTGGGCACGGCTATGGCAGGGTAGGCCGGTGCGTGTAGCTGTAGTCGCCGGACCCGATCCCGGACATGCCTTCCCGGCGCTTGCCCTGTGCCTGAAGTTCCTGGCCGCCGGGGACACCCCGACGTTGCTGACCGGGGTGAAATGGCTCGACACCGCGCGGGCCGCCGGTATTGATGCGATCGAACTCGCCGGGCTCGATCCCACCGAGGCCGACGACGATGCCGACGCCGGGGCCAAGATCCATCAGCGTGCCGGGCGAATGGCGCAGCTCAACGTGCCCAGGCTGGGCGAATTGCGCCCGGATCTGGTGGTGTCCGATGTGATCACCGCCTGCGGCGGGCTGGCCGCCGAACTGCTCGGCCTGCCGTGGGTCGAGCTGAGCCCGCATCCGCTGTATCTGCCGTCGAAGGGACTGCCGCCGGTGGGCAGCGGTTTGGCCCCCGGCGTCGGCATCCGGGGACGTCTGCGCGACACCGTCATGCGGGCGCTGACCGCGCGGTCCTTGCGGGCCGGCCTGGCGCAGCGGACCGAGGTGCGGGCCGAGATCGGCCTGCCGGCCGCCGACCCGGGCCCAGTGCGCCGGTTGATCGCGACGCTGCCCGCACTGGAGGTGCCGCGCCCGGACTGGCCGGCCGAGGCAGTGTTGGTCGGCCCGCTGCATTTCGAGCCGACGACGGCCGTGCTGAGCGTGCCGCCCGGGTCCGGTCCGGTCGTTGTGGTGGCGCCGTCCACCGCGCTCACCGGTACGAAGGGAATGGCCGAACTGGCCCTGGAGTCGCTGCGCCCGGGTGAGACGCTGCCCGAAGGCGCCCGCGTGGTGGTGTCGCGGCTGGGTGGGGCCGCCGTCGAGGTACCGCCGTGGGCGGTGGTGGGACTGGGACGCCAGGACGAACTGCTGTCTCACGCCGATCTGGTGATCTGCGGCGGCGGCCACGGCATGGTGTCCAAGACGCTGCTCGCCGGTGTGCCGATGGTGGTGGTGCCCGGTGGCGGAGATCAATGGGAGATCGCCAATCGTGTTGTGCGCCAAGGCAGTGCGCAGCTGGTGCGGCCACTGACCGGTGAAGCGCTCGCCACGGCGGTCGGCAGCGTGCTGGGGTCGCCGGCCTACCGCGCGGCGGCAGCGCGGGCCGGGGCCTCGGTGGCCGAGGTGGCAGATCCGGTACGGGTGTGCCATGACGCGCTGGGTAGGTTGGGTTCGTGCGGCTGACCGAATTCCATGTCCTGTTGGACAGCCAGTTCGGCTCGATGCGGGGCCGCTCGCTGCTCGTCGACCATGTGCTCACCGACCTGGGCGGCCGCACCGCGGCGCAGGCCATCGAGGACGGGGTCGAGCCCCGTACGGTGTGGCGGGCGCTGTGCGCGGACTTTGACGTGCCACGCGACCTGTGGTGAGTCGGCCGACCATTTACCGCTTCGCGTTTTCGGCGTATACCAGAGCTATGGGTCTCGGTGACCATCCGGCGCGGACACCGTTCTACGGCGTTCTGATGGTGATTGCGGCAGTCCTGCTGTGTTGGCTGGTCGCCTCAACGCTGACCGGATGGCACGCGGCACTCGGGTATTTCCTGGCCATCGCCGTCGGCGCCATCGGGTTCGTGATGACGCTGCGGGATTTGGACAACTTTCCGAACTGGCGACACTGATCTCGTAGCGGTTAATGCCGGAGCAGCAGCTGCGCGGTTTCTCGATGCAACCTGCCGAAGTTGTAATAGGCCGCACACGCGCCCTCGGGGGACACCATGCACGTCCCGATCGGTGTCTCCGGCGTACACGCAGTGCCGAACACCTTGCACTCCCACGGCTTGATCACGCCTTTGAGCACCTCACCGCATTGGCAGGCCTTGGGGTCGGCCACCCGGACCCCGGGCATGTCGAAGATCAGCTCGGCGTCGTAGTCGGCGTAGTCGGGGTGGACCTTGAGCGCGCTCTGCGAGATGAACCCGAGCCCACGCCATTCGAAGTGCGGCCGTAACTCGAACGTCTCCGCCATCAGCTTCAGCGCCGCGGTATTGCCTTCCGGTCGCACCACCCGGGTGTACTGGTTTTCCACCTCGCAGCGGCCGTCGCGGATCTGACGCAGCAGCATGTGCACCGAGGCCAGGATGTCGAGCGGTTCGAAACCCGCCACCACGATCGGTTTCCGGTAGACGGCGGGGACGAACCGGTAGGGGCGCAGGCCCACCACGGTCGAGACGTGCCCGGGCCCCAGGAATCCCGAAAGTCGCAGGTCAGGTGACTCCAGGATGGCTTTGATCGGCGGAACGATGGTGACGTGGTTGCAGAACACGCTGAAGTTGTGCACGCCGAGCGCGCGGGCCCGAACCAGCGTGACTGCGGTGGACGGGGCCGTCGTTTCGAACCCGACCGCGAAGAACACCACGTGGTGTTCCGGATTGTCACGGGCGATCTTGAGTGCGTCCAGCGGTGAATAGACGAACCGGATGTCGGCGCCGCGGGCCTTGGCTTCGATCAGGTTGCCGTTGGACCCGGGCACCCGCATCATGTCGCCGAACGTGGTGAAGATGACGCCGGGCCGTTCGGCCAGCCACATCGCGTCATCCACCCGGCCCATCGGGATCACACACACCGGACATCCGGGGCCGTGGACCAGCTCGATCGACTCCGGGAGCAGATGCTCGATCCCGTGCCGGTAGATGGTGTGGGTGTGGCCGCCGCAGACCTCCATGAACTTGAACTCGTCACCGGCGGCGAGCTCGGTGATGGCCTTCACCAGGGCACGGGCGGCCGCCGGGTCCCGGAACTCGTCGACGAACTTCATGCGGAAACCCCTTTGCCTCAGGCGATTTCGGAGGAATTGAAGGCGTCGATCTCCGTCGTGTAGTCGGCACCCATTTTCTGCACCTGATCCAGCGTCAGCTTTGCCTCGTGCTCGTCGATCTTGGCCATCGCGAATCCGACGTGCACCAGCACCCAGTCGCCGACCTGCAGATTGTCGTCAACCAGCAGGCGCACACTGATCGTCCGGCGCACACCGTTGACATCGACCTTGGCCAGGTGGGTCTCGGCGTCGACGATGTCGACCACTTGGCCGGGTATGCCCAGACACATAGCCTGCTCCTTTCAGCTAGCAGATCCGCGGGAGCGGATCACCCACGAGCATGTCGACGATCCGGCTGCCGCCGAACGCGGTACGCAGCGCGACGATCCCCGGTGGCTCGGCGACGATCTCGCCGACCACCGCGGCACGGACACCCTGCGGATGGGCCTGCAGGGCGGCGACCGCCGCGTCTGCCTCGTCGGGGGCGACGATCGCGACGAACTTCCCTTCGTTCGCGACGTACAGCGGATCGATGCCGAGCAGGTCGCAGGCGCCGGCAACCTGGGGTTCGATCGGAATGCGGTCCTCGTCGAGGATCACCGCGAACGGCGAGTCCTTGGCCAGTTCGTTGCACACCGTGCCGACGCCTCCGCGGGTGGCGTCGCGCATCCACCGGGTCGACGGTGCGGCCGCCAGCAGGATCTCGACCAGTTCGTGCACGGGCGCGGTATCGGAGACGATGTCGGCGTCGATGGCCAGGTCGCCGCGCGCCAGCATGACTGCCATCCCGTGGTCACCGATGGTGCCCGACAACAGCACCCGGTCCCCGGCGCGGACGTTGTCGCGGGACAACCGTCGGCCCGCGGGCACCACGCCGACGCCGGAAGTGCAGATGAACATGCCGTCGGCAGCGCCCTTGCCGACGACTTTCGTGTCGCCCGTGACGATCTGGACTCCGGCGCGCGCGGCGGCCTCGCTCATGTCGGCGACGATCTCACGCAGTTCGGCGATTGCGAAGCCTTCCTCGATGACGAATCCCGCGGACAGCCATTGCGGGCGGGCACCCGAGACGGCCAGATCATTGATGGTTCCGTGCACCGCGACGTGCCCGATCGAACCACCCGGGAATCGATGTGGCGCAACCACATAGGAGTCGGTGGAGAACGCCAGGGTGTCACCCGACGGGGTGCGCAGCACCGCCGCGTCCCCGAGTTGCTCGAGTTCGGGGTTGCGGAACGCCTCGACGAACACCGCGTCGACCAGCGCGGCCGAGGATTTGCCGCCGGCGCCGTGCGCCAGGGTCACAACCTCGTCGATGAGTCGTGGGCGGCGCTGCCGGAACTTCTCGATCCGCTCCAGCACCCGGTCTTCGCGTTGGGCTGCGGTCGGGGTACTCATGATGCGTACGCCTGCACCATCTGTTCCTGCGCCACTTGCCACAACCGGTAGCCGAGCATCGCGTGGCTCTCCTGGATGCGGTGAATGCTCTGGCTGTGCACGGTGAAGCAGAAGTCCAAACCATCGGGTTCCCCGCACATGGCGGCCATACGTCCGCCGTCGTGTCCGGAGAATCCGATGGTGAGGACGCCGCGCTGGCCGGCCTCGGCGATCGCCGTCATGAGATCTTCGGAGTTGCCCGACGTCGACAGTGCGATGGCGACATCGCGATCGCGGGCGTGGGCGATGATCTGGCGTTTGAAGATCAGCTCGAAACCCACGTCATTGCCCAACGCGGTGACCACCGCCTCGTCGGCGGCCAGCGACCAGGCCGCCACCGGCCTGCCGACCGCGGGCCGGCTGAACAGCGAGGCCAGTGTTGCGGCATCGGTGGAACTTCCACCGTTGCCCAGGGTGTAGAGCCGCCCGCCGCGCAGGAACCGGTCAGCCATCGCGGTGCCCGCCGCGGTCAGGGCCGCGTCGTACTCTTGTAGCGATTCCTGTTGCAGCCGGGCGCTTTCGGTGGCCTTGCCGCGTGCGGAGGCGGCCAGGTCATCGAGCAGCGCCCGGACGTCGGTCTCCTCGGATTCGATGAACGGGTACAGGAAGCCGGTGCTCTCGGAGCCAGGCCCAGACCCAGGCCCGGAATCAGGCCCAGCACCGGGTCCAGTGATGTTTTGGGTCATCGGTTCACCTGCCTTGTTCCGCCAGTGCGATTGCCGTGCCCGCATGCACCAGGATCAGGTCGTTGACCGTGACCCGATCGAGCATCGCGGTGTCCACCCACTCCTCGCCGGCAGCACTTCGGACCAGTGCCCGCCCATCGATATCGGTGGGGGCCATGACGACTTCGGCCAGACGTCCTTCGTCGCTACAGGTGACGCAGGGCGTCCCGGCGTCGTCGAGGTCGGGTCTCAACAGCCCCGGGTGTTCGAAGCACACATGGGTGAGCTCCCACAACAGGTGGTAGAGCAGGACGAACCGGCCGGTGGAGGGCACCATCGGGTTATCGGAATCGACCCACAGGATGTGGTGGGCGGCGCCGGCCGGCGGGCGGGGGCCGCAGCCGATCCACAACGTGGTGACGCCCCAGGCGGCGGCCCGCCGCATGGCGTCGACCGCAGCGGGCTGGTCGGCCGAGGCCACGGCCAGGAACAGGTCGCCGGGCTGACTGGCCACCCTGGCCTGAGCCACCGGATCGGGCTCGACCAGCGCGACCGAGGGCAACGCACGCTTGCCGACGATCACCGGATGGACGAATTCGACGGCGACATGGTGGGCGTGCGGTTCCCATTGGGGCGCAATCACCCAGAGTGTGGCGCCGTCGTGGAACTTGCGGGCCATGTCGAGCGCTGCCGCGGCCAGATCGGCGGATAGATCCGTGTCGATGAAGGGCACGCCCGGTTGTGTTGTGAGGGTCATTGTCGACCTCCCTTGTTCACCAGGTCGAGTGTGGCGCGGGTGGCGTCGGCCAGCGCCGAGGTCTCTTCGGGCGTCAACGTGTCACACACCCAATCCCAGTGCGCGGACACGGTGTCACCCGGCGTGGGCACGGTTGTCAGGGAGTGCCCGTCCCTACTCCAGCGGACCCGTTCGGCGACGGCGTCGCCGATCGTGAGACGGCTGCCGTCCAGTACCAACGGGCAGGACTCGATCATCACGTGCTCGTCGGCGACAGCCGTGACTGTGCCCCAACGGATCCGGCAGTTCTGCAGCACCTGCAGCGCGGTGTCCGGTGCCCGGTCCAGGAACCGGATCCACGGGTAGACGACCAACACGTGGAAGCTGTGGTGCGCCAGTATGGTACGGGCGGGGGTCACCTCGTCGAGCAACCCGGTCACCTGGCCCTGGAACGCCGTGCGCAGCTGGGTCAGCAAAAGCGCCGGATCGACCCGGTCCAGCAGCTGCCCGCCGACCCAGTAGCCGCGCACCACCTCGGCGGCCAGCGGGTCGGTGCCGCCTGCCTCGGCAAGGGCATGCAGGTAGGGCCACGCGCCGTCGAATTCCGTTGCGTGTGAGGCGATCACGGCCGGATCCCGGCTGGGCGGCAATGCCGGATCCGTCGGCCCGCAGTACCCGAGTTCATTGGGCGGGAATGCATACCGGGCGAACAGCCGGTAGCCGGCGGGCAGGGGCTGGGTCGGAAGTGTGGTCATCGCCTCACCCCGCATTCCCGACCAGCAACTGGCCCAAGGCGATACCACCGTCATTCGGCGGCACTTGCCGGTGCGTGATCACTCGGAAACCCCTGTCGCGCAATCCGGTCAGCGTCCGGCGCAGCAGCAGAACATTCTGGAATACCCCGCCGGACAACGCCACCGGCTGCGCCGGGGCCGCCAGGTCACCCGCCAGCTCGATGATGAGTTCGGCGACCGCGCGGTGGAATCGAGCACCGATCACCGCCGGTGTCACACCGGCGCGAAGGTCATCGACGATCGCGGCGAGTACCGGGGCCGCGGCGATGCGGACCGGCGCCGGGCCTGCGGTGAGTTCGAAGGTGTATCGGCGAGCGCCCGGGGCAGTGTCGCGTGAGATTCCCTCCAGTTCGATGGCGGCCTGGGCCTCATAAGCCACCATTTGCCGGACCCCGATCAACGCCGATACCGCGTCGAACAACCGGCCCATGCTCGAGGTCGGGATACAGCCGGTGCCGGTTGCCAGCTGGTGCGCCAGGGCCCGGCGTTCGTCGTCCGGGCACGCCCGGACCGGCGGCAGATTGTGATCCCACGGCAGCCCGGCCGCCCACAGGTGTGACAGCGCCATCCGATAGGGGCGCAGCACACTCACGTCGCCGCCGGCCATCGGCACCTGCGCGAGGTGCGCAACCCGCTGGAAACCCTTGTAGTCGGCCAGCAGCACCTCGCCGCCCCACACGGTGCCGTCGGGGCCGTATCCGGTTCCGTCGAAGGCGAATCCGAGCACCTGCTGGGTTCCGTCCATACCGTGTTCGGCCATCACCGCCGCGATATGGGCATGGTGATGTTGGACGGTGCGCACCGGGCTCACCGGACCGTTGCGATGTGCCCAGTCGCTGGACCGGTACCCCGGATGCGCATCGCAGACCAGGGTGTCGGGTTCGACACCGGTCAGCGACTGCAGGTGGTGCACCGCCCGCTCGAATGCCGACAGCGTGGCCAGGCTGTCCATATCGCCGATATAGGCGCTCAGCCAGGCGTACTTGTGCTCGGCCACGGCGATGGTGTTCTTGAGATCGGCGCCCACCGCCAGCGTGGGCGGCACCGCGACCGGCAGCGCCACCGGCAGCGGCGCGTAGCCCCGGGATCTGCGGATGGCCAACTCCTCGCCGTCGGCGACCCGGACCACCGAGTCGTCACACGGCACCAGGATCTCGCGGTCGTGCATCAGCCATGCGTCGGCGATCTGCGACAGCCGTTGCAGCGCAACGTCATCGGAGAAGCAGATCGGCTCCCCGCTGCGGTTGGCCGAGGTCATCACCAGCACGGCCGGACCGGGCGCATCGCCGGGCAACCCGAACAACAGGGTGTGCAGCGGCGTGTAGGCGAGCAGGACGCCGAGGTCGGGGTTGCGTGGCGCAACCGATTCGACGACCGGCGCACCGGGCAACCGGGGCATCAGCACGATGGGCCGCTGCGGGCCGCACAGCAGGCGGGCCGCAGTGTCGTCGACGTCGGCGATCGCGTGCGCCGCGGCCAGATCGGGCACCATCACCGCGAACGGCTTGTCGCCGCGGCGCTTACGTCGCCGAAGCTCGGTGACCGCGGCGGCGTTGCCCGCATCGCAGGCCAGGTGATAGCCGCCGATGCCTTTGACCGCGAGGATGGCTCCGTCGGCCAGCAGCTGCCTGGCGCGCCGCAGCCCGGCTTCACCGGTGAGCACACCGGCACCGTCCTGCAACCGCAGCGTCGGGCCGCAGTGCGGGCAGCACACCGGCTGGGCGTGGAAGCGCCGGTCGGCGGGGTCACCGTATTCGCGTGCGCAATCGGCGCACATCGCGAACCTCGCCATCGTGGTGGCGTCGCGGTCGTAGGGCAGCGACGCGATGATGGTGAACCGCGGCCCGCAGTTGGTGCAGTTGATGAAGGCGTGACGATACCGACGATTCGTCGGATCACGTTGCTCAGCAGTGCATTCCCGGCACATCGCCACATCGGGAGAGGCCAGCGTGCGTCCACCGCCGACCCGGGACGTATCGGCGATCGTGAATCCGGTGCCGCCCGAGACCGGAATCGGCTCAGCATCGATGGATTCGATCACCGCCAGAGGGGGCGGGTCGCTGCGCAGCCGATGTAGGAAGGTGTCGAGAGCGCCGGTCTCACCTTCGATCTCGATCAGGGCGCCGGAACTGTCGTTGCGGACGCAGCCGGTCAGACCGAGCGCGGCCGCGGTGGTATAGACGAACGGCCGGAAGCCCACGCCCTGGACGACTCCATGCACGCCGATGCGCAGTCGGCGTCGAG
Source organism: Mycolicibacterium frederiksbergense (assembly GCF_029893345.1). GTDB lineage: Bacteria > Actinomycetota > Actinomycetes > Mycobacteriales > Mycobacteriaceae > Mycobacterium > Mycobacterium frederiksbergense_B. The sequence goes on from NZ_JARXVE010000001.1 coordinate 95,589, forward strand.
CGGTCATGGTGGCGCCCCCGGATCGCGTCCCCGGCCCAGCAGCTCCAGGCCCCGCATGGCGGCCTCGGCGCCGGCGCGGTCAGTCTTCTCGACGGCGAAACCCATGTGGATGATCACCCAGTCGCCGGGGGAGAAGGTCTCATCGGGCAGCATGCCGATATTGACCTTGCGGTGCTCGCCCGCGACGTCGACGAGCGCAAGCTGGTTGCCGTACCCGTCCAGCATTCGGACCACCTGCCCCGGGATTCCCAGACACATGCGTCAACCCTCCTTAACCGCGGTCGAGAGTTGTGCCACGGCAGCTTCCACCGCCGCCACGGCATCGGGAACAGCGGCCGCGACGGCCTCCGAGAGCCCGATGCCGTCCGCGACGCTGGCCACCTCGCAACCGATCACGACGGTGTAGGGCGGAGCGCCCCCCAGCGCTCGCAGGCTTGCGAACACCGCCGCCGGATCCATTGCGTGCGCATCCAGACCGGAAGCGCTCGAAAGGCTTTCGCGATCGGCTTCGAACACGTGCAGCGCGCCGGGCCGGTCCCGGCAGGGCAACGCATCGATGAGCACCAGCGAATCCCAGCCGTCAAGCAGATCGTAGGCCAGGTGCACGCCCCGGATTCCGTAGTCGCACAGCCGAACACCGGGACCCGCGAGGTGCGCAGGCAAACGCCGCATCACCTCGGGACCGAATCCGTCGTCGCCGAGGAAGATGTTGCCGATGCCGGCCACCAGAACTGAAGACGTAATCAAACCCCCAAGCCGCTACATGCGCCGCATCTTCAGGTAGCGCCGCGCGTCGGGGATAGACCGGACCCCGACCGTTACCCCGGCGACCACGACCGCCGCGACGGCTATGACAGCGATCCAACCCACAACTTGCATCTCGAACTCCTCTCACTGCGGTAGCGGTTCGACTTCGTCGGCGGCGAAGTACAGGTAGCGGCCGTACCAGTCGTGCAGATCGGCCGCCGGGTCGTCATCGAGTACGACACCGATATGCCGTTCGCCCTCGACGTCTTCGTGTACGGAGGCCACCTGGGCGGTGCGGCCGGCGAAGAAGATGTCTTGAGCGTCGGCACGGCGGGACGGGTGCAACCGCACCCGGCTGCCGCGACAGACCCGCACCCCGTTGATCAGAACCGCATCGACGCCGGGATCCACCGCCTTGTCGGCCAGGGGATCCCACCAGTCGATACCGTCGGGAATCTGCGGAATCAAGCCGGGCGCCGCGGCATGTGGGTCGCGTAGCACCCCGTGCAGATCCAGCATCGCCTCCGGTGACAACGAGTCACACCGGTCGATGATCGCGGCCGCCCGGGGATCGGTGGCACGGGCGCTGGTCTTTTCCTCGTCGGTCATCGTCATGACCCGCAGGGTCAGGATTTCGTCGATCTCGCATGCGTCGTAGAGGTCGCCCGGGCTCTGTTCGGCGATCTCCGGATGGTCGTAGAGGATGATCGGCGAAACCAGCATCAGGTCACGTGTACCGGGCGGCCCGGCCAGCACCGGGAAGCACCGGTGCCGCCGGCAGCGTGACGCCGCTGCGGCGGCCGACTCGTCGGGGTCCAGCAGCGAGACGAACTCACCGTCGGTCACCTCGATGATCAGGTGGGCGCCGAGGAAAGACACCGCGATCGCGTCGTCCTTGTCACGGGCGGGTGCGGCACAGTTGCGCACCGTCACCGTGAGCCGGACCAGGCCGTCGTCGGATTCGGCTCCGATCGCGAACTCGCCGACCAAGTTGCGGCGGCGGCGGACGAGCCGGCCACCGTCGACGCGTTCGCTGTCGGTGCGCGAACCGATCACGATGGGTTGCGTCCGCGGTGTCCTCAAGTCGGCGACATCGAAGGGGCCGAAGGTGATGTGGCGCGGTACCGCCTCGTCCCAGCTCAGCCAGGACCGCGTTCCGGCGATCAGTTCGTCGACCGGCTCGAAGGTGCCGTCGTCGCGGCGGCGTTCGGCGATTCGGCGTTGCAGCTGCAGGAAGCGGACCAGAACCGAGACCCGCGGGTGCTCGTGCCCACGCAGCAGAAGTTGGGCCGACAGCGAGCTGTCCTCGCCGATGCCGGACCGTTCGGCATCGGTCGGGCCGAGCACACCGAACTGCCAGCGGCACTGATTCTTGGCCGAATTCGCCCGGTACGGGTAGAGCAAATAGCCCTCATAGAGGACGGCATCGGCGACCGCGAGGACCCGGTCCAATCGGCGGTTCATCGGAGATCCTGCCGGGCCAACAGGGTGTCGATCGCTTCGTCGAACGACAGCATGCCGCACCGGGTCTTGTACGCAGCCAGCTCGTCGAGGGTGTCGCGGCCGAGCCGCAGCCAGCCGGTATTGGGGAAGTAGTGTGCCATCAGCTGCTGCCACACCGCGACCGGCATGTCGAACTGGTCCTCGCGGTCCCAGGGAATCTGTTGGACCGCGAATCCACGGCTACCGGAGCTGAAAACGGTGCCACTGAACAAAAACCGCAGCGGAACTGAGCCGCCGCGCAGGGCATGCAGGTACTTCGCCGCCGCGACCTCGAAGTCGTAGGTGACGGTCAGCGGGAGCTCGGCCTCGGTGCTGCCGACGAATCCGGGCACCATCGCGGTGCAGTGCTGCCACAGGAAGGTCCGCTGCGTCGTAGCCCAGCGTTCCCGCGGCCCGAACAGATCGAGCACCCCGGCGGCTTCCTCGTCGGTATAGCCGCGTCGTGCCGGTTCGATGCGGACCTGGCAACGCAACGCGATTGCCTGCACCGGGGTTTCGCCGACGGCCGCCACCCCGATCCGGGCGGACAGGATCGGGGACACCGCATACGGTTCGGGCGCGATGTCGAGGACCGCGAACGTGACGTCGGTCGAGGCCGTGACGTCCGGGCTGGCGCTCGGGCTGGTCATCTCGTCACCACCGTGCTGCGGTCGGCGAGGCTGCCGAAGAATTCCTCGACGTAGTCGCGCACGTCCTGGCCGCCGTCGAATCCGCGCCACAACATCCGCAGCCGTCCGACGAACTCGTAGCAGGCGTCGATGGGCACCAAATAGCCCGCAGGCGAACATGTTTCGTCTTCAGGGATGTGAACCAGCAAGGCTTCGGTGTCCTCGGCGAGCAGGTCCACCCGGGGGTCGGCACGTGCGACGATCGCCCAGGCGTCTACATCCAGTTCGGATTCGGTTGCCCCAGCCGGGCCGGGATAGAACGCCACCGCACGTCCCAGCATCGAGTTCCGGAAGAAGAACGCCAGACCCACCGGGATCTGCAGTGCCTCCCATTCCCGCCGGCCCAGGGCGAAATCGGCCAACCGCAGGTACCGGTCGCCGACCGCGCGGTAGCGCAGCTCGGCATGGGTGTCGGTGAACAGCAGGTAGCAGCCTCGGCACACGCACATCAGTTGGCGGCCTGCAACATTGACCACGTGCTGGTGCGGTTCGGCGATGGGTTCGGCACACATCTCGCACCGCTGGCCGTCTGGCGCGGGGGCGGCCGTGGTGGCGCGGATGCGGGCCAGCACCTCGAGGGGGCCGGTCACGACGCCACCTCTTCGGCCAGGGCGATCGAGCGCACCCCGGCCCGGACCAACACCGGAATCGGTTCCAGATGTGAACCGGACGGATCGTCGGCGGCGATACCGGCATGCACCACGTCGAAACCGGAACCGCAATGCGGACATTGCAGTACCGTGCCGGTCAGCCTGGCCCCGGCCAACCCGCGAGCGCAGTTCGGACAGCGATCCCGATAGACGAACAGCTCGGCCCCGATTCGGCAGGCCAGCACGGCGGCACCGGCGACCGCGAATCCGCCCACCTCACCCGGTGCCAACTCGTCGAGGACCGGAGCCGGTTGCCAGCTGGAGTGCCGATGCCCGTTGGGGTGCACCCGGTCCAGCAGGGACGCGGCCGGAATCAGGTCCGGTTCCGGCATGTCGGTGACGACGTCGATCGACGTGATCTCCGGTGCGGCCGCCATGACCGCATCCTTGATCGCCAGCTCGAGCGTGGCGGCTGACGACGGACAGCTCTTGCAGGTCCCGGTGAACCGCAACCGTGCGGTCGTGCCGTCGACCTCGATCAGGTCCACATCACCGCCGTGCGACCCGAGATAGGGGCGGACCCCGTCGAGCGCGTCGGCCACGCGGCGCTGCACCGAGTGCGGGTGCAGCCCGTGTACCAACAGCAGGCTGGCCACCAGATCATCGGCGGCTACCGCTTCCGAAACGACTTGGGCCAGCTCGGGCGATGAATCGCTGGCGATCCGCAACAGGCGTCCCAGAGCCGCGCCATAGAGGTCGGTGAGCTCCCGTACCAGTTGCTCGGCATTCTGCAGCGCGCCAGGACCACCGGCGGCGCTGGCATCCAACAGGGCCTGTATCCGCTCACCCGCCGCGCGCCACCGTGTGTCGTCTTCAGGGTTGTCCGGAATCGGCGTCGGGACGGGCGGCATGTGTCATTCCCCGGTGGCTGATTGGGTGGGGGAGTGCAACAGCTCCAGTGATTTCCCGTTGCCCAGGTACATGTGCACACCGCACGGCAGACACGGATCGAAACTGCGAACCGTGCGCATCACGTCAATGCCCTTGAAATGCTCTCGGTCGTTCTCCTCAAAGATCGGCTGGCCCTGCACCGCATCCTCATACGGTCCCGGGGTGTCGTAGCTGTCCCGCGGGCTGGCGTTCCACGGGGTCGGCGGATACGGATGGTAGTTGGCGATCTTTCCGTCCCGGATCACCATGTGATGGCTGAGCACGCCGCGCACCGCCTCGGTGAAACCGCATCCGATGCCTTCGTCGGGCACCTCGAACTTCTCCCAGGTCTTGGTGCGTCCGGCGCGGATCTCGGCCAGCGCCTGCTCGGCGAAGTGCAATGCCGCCGCCGCCGCGTAGGCCTGGAAGTAGGTGCGGGCACGATTGCGTTCGATGGTGTTGCTGCCCTTGGCCGGGATCTTCCATTCCAGTTCGACCGGTCCCTTCAGCGCAGTCTTGGGCAGGTTGATCTGCACGCTGTGCCCGGTGGACTTGACATAGCCGATGTCGACCAGGCCGGCCAGCGCGGTGACCCACAACCGGGCCAGTGGACCGCCGCCGGTATCCAATGCCAGGTGGTCCTTGCCGTCGAACCAGCGCGGCGACATCACCCAGCTGTAGCTCGCGTCCAGGTCGCGCTTCTGCGGCTTGGGGTTGGTGTGCTGGTTCCACGGATGGCGGCGGTCGATCGGATTGCCCAGCGGATCAGTCTTGACGAACATCTCCTGATCGGACCAATCGTCGTAGTAGCTGTGGCCCAACAGGATTCGGATGCCGAGGTTGATGTCGATCAGGGAGTGCGTGATGAGCTTGCCGTCGACGATCACGCCGGGGCTGACGAACATGGCATTACCCCAGCGCTCCATGTCCTTGTAGTCGAAGTTGCACACTTCGGGATTCTGGAACGAACCCCAGCAGCCGAGCAGGATGCGCCGCAGACCGACCTGCTCGTAGCCGGGCAGCGCTTCGTAGAAGAAGTCGAACAGGTCGTCGTGCATCGGGACGACCTTCTTCATGAACTCGACATAGCGCATCAGCCGGGTCATGTAGTCGGTCATCAACTGCACGGTGGCAACCGTGCCGATGCCGCCGGGATACAGCGTGGACGGATGCACGTGTCGGCCTTCCATCAGGCAGAACATCTCCCGGGTCATGCGGCTGACCTGCAGGGCCTCGCGGTAGAAGTCGCCGGTGAACGGGTTGAGCGCGCGCATGATGTCGGCGATGGTGCGGTACCCGTGGGCGTCGGCGTGCGGTGCGGCGGTGCTCTCGGCCCTGGCCAGCACGCTCGGGTTGGTCTCGGAGACCATCTTCTCGCAGTAGTCCACGCCGACCAGGTTCTCCTGGAAGATGTTGTGGTCGAACATGTATTCGGCGGCCTCGCCGAGATTGATCAGCCACTCACCGAGGTGCGGAGGCTTGACTCCGTACGCCATGTTCTGGGTATAGCAGGAGCAGGTGGCGTGGTTGTCACCGCAGATCCCGCAGATGCGACTGGTGATGAAGTGCGCGTCGCGAGGATCCTTGCCCCGCATGAAGATCGAGTAGCCGCGGAATATCGAGGATGTGCTGTGGCATTCGACGACCTCACGGTTCTCGAAGTCGATCTTGGTGTAGATGCCGAGGCTGCCGACGATGCGGGTGATCGGATCCCACGCCATCTCCACCAGTTGACCCGGTTCGCGCTTTACCTGTGAGGGTTCGGGAATGATGGTCGTCATCGAACTTCTCTTTCATGGAATGCGCTGCGATACAGCGGGTGTCGATGTTGGTGTGTACTCAGCGGTGAGAGGGCGTCGGGTTCCGGGTGCTACCAGGTGCGGGTGGCCCCGGTGTCCAGGGTTGTCCCTCGGTGACGCCACCTGGGTTCCTTGTCCACGGTGCGTCCGGTGATATCACGCAGGTTGCGGATCACCGATCCGTACATTCCCGATGCTGTGCTGGACAACTTGCCGCCCGGCGGTTCATCCATGAACGGCATGAACTTGTCCGGGAATCCCGGCATCGTGCATCCGATGCAGATACCGCCGACGTTCGGGCAGCCGCCGATACCGTTCATCCAACCGCGTTTGGGTACGTTGCATTTCACCACCGGGCCCCAACACCCCAGTTTCACAATGCATTTCTGTGATCCGTACTCTTTCGCGAAGTCGCCCTGCTCGTAGTAGCCGGCCCGGTCACACCCCTCGTGCACGGTGCTGCCGAACAGCCACCTGGGCCGCAGCGCCTCATCGAGCGGGATCATCGGCGCTTGGTCGGTGGCCATGTAGAGCAGATAGGTCAACGTCTCGGCGAGGTTGTCCGGCTGGATGGGGCAACCCGGGACACAGACGATGGGAATGCCGGCCTTGCTCTTCCAGTCCCAGCCGAGGTAATCGGGTACGCCCATGGCTCCGGTCGGATTGCCCGCCATGGCGTGAATCCCGCCGTAGGTGGCGCAGGTGCCCGCTGCCACGATGGCCGTGGCCTTGGGGGCCAGCCGGTCCAGCCATTCGCTGGTGGTCATCGGCTGGTTGGTCGCGGGATCGTTGCCGAATCCGCACCAATAGCCTTCCTTCTTGAGCCGTTCGTTGGGGATGGATCCCTCGACGACCAGGACAAACGGATCGAGCTCGTCACGGTCGGCTTTGAAGAACCAGGCGAGAAAGTCGTCGGCGCCTCCACTGGGCCCGCATTCGAAGTCGATCAGGGGCCAATGGATGGCGATCTTGGGCAGGCCGGGGAGTGCCCCAAGGGCAATTTCCTCGATGCTCGGTTGGGTGGCGGCAGTCAACGCCACCGAATCGCCATCACAACTCAGACCGGCGTTGATCCACAGCACATGGATCAGTGCCTCTTCTGCTTTGACTGCTGCCTCTGTTGGCATAGGTCACAGCTTTCCGGGGCCCGGGCTGTGAGCCCCACCGTCTCATGTCCAGACGTGCGCCGTTTTTTCCGGCGCTGAAATTTGGGTTTACTCCGGGTGGAAAGGCTTGTCAACGGGGCCCGATGTCGACAGTCGAGTCAAGCCACCTGTACCAGGCCGGCAGGCCATCTCCCCGGGTGGCCGATGTCGGCAGGATCGTCACCCCGGGATTGACCGATCGGGCGTGGCTACAACAGGTTTCGAGGTCGAAGTCGATGTAGGGCAGCAGGTCGATCTTGTTGAGAATCACCAGGCCCGCGGCGGCGAACATGTGCGGGTACTTCAGCGGTTTGTCGGCGCCCTCGGTGACCGAGACGACGACGATCTTGCTGTGCTCGCCGAGATCGAACAGGGCGGGGCAGACCAGATTTCCGACGTTCTCGATGAACAGCAGGGTCCCGGGCTCGGGGTCGAGTGTGTCCAGGGCGCGCCTGACCATGGCCGCGTCCAGATGGCAGCCGGCCCCGGTGTTGATCTGGACCGCCCGGGCACCGGCGGTCCGGATCCGTTCGGCGTCGAGCAGGGTCTCCTGGTCGCCTTCGATCACCGCCACCGGGCGGGTACCGCCGATATCGCCGATGGTGCGCTCGAGCAGGGTGGTCTTACCCGCGCCCGGTGAGCTGGTGACGTTGAACGCGGCGATGCCGCGTTCGGCCAGCCACTGCCGGTTCTGCTCGGCGATGAGATCGTTCTTGGCCAGCACTTTCTGTTCCAGCGAAATGGTCTCGATCGGTGCCTGGTGCTGGTGTGGTTGATGAGTGTGGTCGTGCGGGTGGGGATGCTCGTGCGGGTGGTCGTGGGGATGCTCGTGCGGATGGTCGTGACCGGCCAGGGTGATGGTTGCTCCGTCTTGTTCGGCCTGGCCGCAGCCGCAGGTTGCGCACATGTCAACTCACCTCCATCGAGAGAATCCGCAGCTCCCGGCCGGCGGTCACCTCGACGTCGGCGCTTCCGCACGGGCACAGCAGGATCAGGTCGGGCAGATCGAATCGCGCTCCACAGCTGCGGCAGCGTGCCGTGCCGGGTTGGATGTCGAGGTCGAGGCGGGCGCCGTCGGCCACCGTGCCCTGAGTGACCAGGTCGAAGCAGAACAGCATGGAGTCCGGGACGACCGCGCACAAGGCGCCTACCTCGAGCTTCACGCTGTGCACACGCCTACCTGCGGCGTGCTCGCACACCGCGTCGACAACGCTCTGGGTGATCGCCATCTCGTGCATCGCTGCCCCGTTCCGGGCCGGATGCTCCCACGATAAGCCCGTTTCGCCAGGGATACGGCGTGTCCACTTGAGTCGAACAGATGTTCGGCTACGCTGGGCGATATTCGAGCGGAAAACCGGGGTTGTCGGTGCCTTGTCCTAGCGTCACGGACAACCGATCGGAACACCGGTCAACACGACTATTTGAGAGGCACCATCATGGCGCAACAGGCCCCTGATCGCGAAAAAGCGCTCGAACTGGCGATGGCCCAGATCGACAAGAACTTCGGCAAAGGATCGGTGATGCGCCTCGGGGAGGAGGTGCGCCAGCCCATCTCTGTCATCCCCACCGGTTCGATCTCCCTGGATGTGGCACTCGGCATCGGCGGCCTGCCGCGCGGCCGCGTGGTCGAGATCTACGGCCCGGAATCCTCCGGTAAGACCACCGTCGCACTGCACGCGGTGGCCAACGCCCAGGCGGCCGGCGGCATCGCCGCGTTCATCGACGCCGAGCATGCGCTGGACCCCGACTACGCCAAGAAGCTCGGCGTGGACACCGACTCACTGCTGGTGAGCCAGCCCGACACCGGTGAGCAGGCGCTGGAGATCGCCGACATGCTGGTGCGGTCCGGCGCGCTGGACATCCTGGTCATCGACTCGGTGGCGGCACTGGTGCCGCGCGCCGAGATCGAGGGTGAGATGGGCGACAGCCATGTCGGTCTGCAGGCCCGCCTGATGAGCCAGGCGCTGCGAAAGATGACCGGCGCGCTGAACAACTCCGGCACCACCGCGATCTTCATCAACCAGCTTCGCGAGAAGATCGGTGTGATGTTCGGCTCGCCCGAAACGACCACGGGCGGCAAGGCTTTGAAGTTCTACGCCTCCGTCCGCCTGGACGTCCGCCGCATCGAGACGCTCAAGGACGGCACCGACGCGGTCGGTAACCGGACCCGGGTCAAGGTCGTCAAGAACAAGGTCTCGCCGCCGTTCAAGCAGGCCGAGTTCGACATCCTGTACGGCCACGGCATCAGCCGCGAAGGCTCGCTCATCGACATGGGTGTCGAGCACGGATTCATCCGCAAGTCCGGGTCCTGGTTCACCTATGAGGGTGAGCAGTTGGGCCAGGGCAAGGAGAACGCCCGCAAATTCCTGTTGGAGCACGTCGACGTCGCCAACGAGATCGAGAAGAAGATCAAGGAAAAGCTCGGTATCGGTGCCGTTGTGACCGCTGAAGCCAATGACGTCCTGCCCGCCCCGGTCGACTTCTGATTCGCCCGACAAACCAGAGGGGGAGCAGGCGCAGGATCCTCGCAAACGCGAGGAGCAGGCCAAGAATGTCTGCCTGCGCCTGCTCACCGTGCGGGCTCGCACCCGCGCCGAGCTGGAAGGGCAGCTGAGCAAGCGCGGGTACGAAGACGACCTCAGTGCCAGGGTGCTCGGCCGGCTCGCCGAAGTCGGGCTGATCGACGACGAGGATTTCGCCGAGCAGTGGGTGCGGTCCCGGCACGCCAATGCCGGAAAAGGCAAGCGCGCGTTGGCCGTCGAGCTTCGTAAGAAAGGCGTGGACGGCGAGGTCATCGATGCGGCGCTGGCCGACCTCGACCCGGCTGCCGAACGGCAACGCGCCGAGCAACTGGTCCGGGACAAGCTGCGCCGCGAACGCCTCAGCGGTGACGCGGGCAAAGATGAGGACGTCAAGGTGACCCGCAGGCTGGTGGGCATGCTGGCTCGGCGCGGCTACAGCCAGTCGATGGCCTTCGACGTGGTCAGCGTCGAGCTGGCCAATGAGCGGGAACGCCGCCGGGTATAAATCGGGTGCGGCAGCGGTGCTCAGTCCCGATGGGACTGCAGCACCTGGGCGCCCGGTGCCCCCTCCTGCTCGATGGTCTCGGCCTCCAACGGCGCCGGCCCGCGTTGGGATCTGCGCAGCCGTCGTTCCAGCCAGGTCGCGAAGCTGGACAGGGTGAAGTTCACCGTGATCATCAAGATCGCGATCACGATCAGCGCGGGTAGGTAATTGCCGTAGGCCGACCCGATGTTGGTGCCCTGGCGCACCATCTCCACGAAGGTGATCTGATAGCCGATCGCGGTGTCCTTGAGGACCACCACCAGCTGGGACACCAGTACTGGCAGCATCGCGGTGATCGCCTGCGGAAGCAGGATCAACCGCATCGTCTGCACCCAGGACATGCCCAGCGAGGCCGCGGCCTCATGCTGTCCCCGGGGCAGGGAATTGATTCCGGCACGCACGATTTCGGCGATCACCGCGGCGTTGTACAGCGTCAGACCGGTGATCACCCCGGCCAGCGCGAGATGTTTGGACGGGAACACGTCATACAGGGCGTAGAAGAAATACGCGAAGATCATCATGATCAGCACCGGAACCGCGCGGAAGAACTCCACGATCACCGCGCTTACCCAGCGGACCGGCGGAATCGGCGCCAGCCGGGCCACCCCGAGGACCACGCCCAGCGCCAGCGCCAGCACGATCGAGACCGCCGCGGCCGTCAACGTGCCCTGCACGCCGGGCCACACGTAGGTCCGCCACAGATCGGCGGTGAGGAACGGCTCCCACTTCTGCCTGGTGAGTTGGCCTTTGGCCGACATCCGGGAGATCACGAAACCCGCCAGCACCACCGCGGCCACCACGGTGAGCACGGTCATGACAGCGTTGCGGGTCCGGGCCCGAGGCCCGGGAGCATCGAACAGAACCGAGGCGCCGGCCATTAGCGTGCCTCTCTGTTCTTCGCGCAAGCGCTCATCACCGCGCCACCGCCAAGCGCTTACCCAGCCAGCCGAACAACAGCCCCAACGGCAGGGTCAGGATGACGAACCCGGCCGCGAAGATGGCGCCCACGGTCAGCAGCGCCGCGGTGCTCTCGATCATCTCCTTCATCAACAGCGCGGCCTCTGCCACCCCGATCGCCGAGGCGATGGTGGTGTTCTTCGTGAGCGCGATCAGCACCGATCCCAGTGGGATGATCACCGCCCGAAAGGCCTGGGGCAGCAGGATTATCCGCAGGTTCTGGCCGAAGGACAATCCCAATGAGCGGGCCGCCTCGGCCTGGCCGATAGGTACGGTGTTGACCCCCGAGCGCACCGTCTCGCACACGAAAGACGCGGTGTAGACGGTCAATCCGAGCACCGCCAGACGGAAGTTGCTGTCGGCGATCGACGTCGGCGAATGCGGGTCGACCAGGGTGATCATCAGCGTCTGTCCGACGCCGAACGAGCAGAACAGGATGATCAGCGTCAGCGGGGTGTTGCGCACGATGTTCACATAGCCGGCACCGAGCCAGTTCAATATCGGTGTCGGCGCCAGACGCATGGCGGCCAGCACCGTGCCCAGGACCAGCGCACCGATCGCGGAGTACACCGTCAGCTGGATCGTCGTCCAGAACGCCGCGAATATCTGTTCGCGGTATGCGTCGAAAATCTCCACGGTCGGTGCGCGGCCTCGCAGATCAGCCGCGGTCGATGGCCGGCGGTGCCGGCGCCTCGATGCCGGCGGGGCCGAGGTTGCGGTCGAACGCTTCCTTCCAGGCGCCGCTGGACTCCATCTTCTCGATGGCGTCATTGATCTTGGTGCGCAGTTCGATGTCGCCCTTCTTCAGGCCGATGCCGTAGCGCTCCTCGGTGAAGGTGTCACCGACGATCTTGAAGGCGCCCGGGCTTTGCGCGGCGTAGCCCGCCAGGATGACCTCATCGGTGGTCACCGCATCGATGACGCCGTTCTTGAGTGCGTCGACGCAGGCCGAGTAGGTATCGAACTGTTGCAGCTGAACCTTGGGGAACTTGTTCTTGATGTTCTGCGCCGGCGTCGAACCCGACACCGAACACAACTTCTTGTTGTTCTCCAGCGAGGCCGCTCCGGTGATGTCGTTGTTGTCGGCGCGGACCAGCAGGCTCTGACCGGTGAGCAGATACGGCCCGGCGAAGTCGACCTTCTCCTTGCGGGCATCGGTGATCGAGTAGGTCGCCACGATGTAGTCGACCTGACCGTTCTGGATCAGCGTCTCGCGCTGCGCCGAGGGGGATTCCTTCCACTCGATCTGATCCTCGGTGTAGCCCAGCTCCTTGGCGACGAACTTGGCCACATCGACGTCGAATCCGGCCATGGTGCCGTCGGGCTTCTTCTGGCCCAGCCCGGGCTGGTCGTACTTGGTGCCGATGACGATCTTGTTGCCATGATCACCGCCGCCGCACGCGGTCGCGGCGAAGGGGAGAGCGAGGGCGAGCGCGACAGCACCGACCAACTTGAGCGGCACGGAGGGCATGTTCGGGTTCCTTTCGCCGGAGCGTTAGTGATGGAGGATCTTGCCGAGAAAATCTCGGGCGCGATCGGATTTCGGATTGTCGAAGAACTCGGCAGGCGCTGCGTCCTCGACGATGGCGCCGTCGGCCATGAACACCACCCGGTCAGACGCGCGCCGGGCAAAGCCCATCTCGTGGGTGACCACCACCATCGTCATGCCCTCGCCGGCCAGCGCGGTCATCACCGCCAGCACCTCGTTGATCATCTCCGGGTCCAGCGCGCTGGTCGGCTCGTCGAACATCATGACCTTCGGGTTCATCGCCAGCGACCGGGCGATCGCCACGCGTTGCTGCTGGCCGCCGGACAGCTGAGCCGGATACTTGTCGGCCTGGTTGGCCACCCCGACCCGGTCCAGCAGCGCCATCGCGGAGTCCCGGGCCTCGGCTTTCGATTTCCCTCGCACCTTCACCGGGGCGAGCGCGACGTTCTCCAAGATCGTCTTGTGCGCGAACAGGTTGAAGGACTGGAACACCATCCCGACATCCGAACGCAGCTGGGCCAGTTTGCGGCCCTCGGCGGGCAGCACTTGGCCGTCGATCGCAATCGTGCCGGAGTCGATGGTCTCCAGCCGGTTGATAGTGCGGCACAGCGTCGATTTGCCCGACCCGGACGGCCCCAGCACCACCACCACCTGGCCGCGGCCCACGTCCAGGTTGATGTCCTTGAGCACGTGCAGCGATCCGAAGTGCTTGTTGACTTCCCGTAGTGAGATCATCGGCACATCTGGTGCCGCGGCGTCGTCGACCTGCGGCTGCTCGCCGGGGCTTCCCATGGCAGGTGACCTTACCCAGGGAACCTCCAGCCTGCCCGCATCTTGTGAATCCGCCGGGTCGACGATTCCGGCGGCTCCGTACCATTGAGGCCGTGACGACGATGGTGCCCCAGGACGCGACGGCCGACGCCGACGAGCGCTTGCGCGAGGAGTCCACGGCACCGGCCGAGCACTCGTCGGGCGCCCGTACCTATCAGGTCCGCACCTACGGCTGCCAGATGAACGTGCACGATTCCGAGCGGCTGTCGGGGCTGTTGGAGGAGGCCGGCTACCTGCGGGCCGAGGACGGCACCGACGCCGACATCGTGGTGTTCAACACCTGCGCGGTGCGGGAGAACGCCGACAACAAGCTCTACGGCAACCTCAGCCACCTGGCCCCGCGTAGACAGGCCGATCCGAACATGCAGATCGCCGTCGGCGGCTGCCTGGCGCAGAAGGACCGCGATTCGGTGCTGCGCCGCGCCCCGTGGGTCGATGTGGTCTTCGGCACGCACAACATCGGATCCCTGCCGGCGTTGCTGGAACGGGCCCGGCACAACCGCACCGCCCAGGTCGAGATCGTCGAGGCGCTGCAGGAGTTTCCGTCCACCTTGCCCGCGACGCGGGAGTCCGCCTACGCGGCATGGGTTTCCATCTCGGTGGGCTGCAACAACACCTGCACGTTCTGCATCGTGCCGTCGCTGCGCGGCAAGGAGGTGGACCGCAGGCCCGGCGACATCCTGGCCGAAGTGCAGGCACTGGCCGACCAGGGTGTGCTTGAGATCACCCTGCTGGGCCAGAACGTCAATGCCTACGGCGTGTCGTTCGTCGACCCCGAGGTACCCCGGGACCGCAGTGCGTTCGCCAAACTGCTGCGCGCCTGCGGCAACGTGGACGGGCTGGAGCGGGTCCGGTTCACCTCACCGCACCCCGCCGAGTTCACCGACGACGTGATCGAGGCGATGGCGCAGACCCCCAACGTGTGCCCGACCCTGCACATGCCGCTGCAATCGGGTTCGGACCGCATCCTCAAGGCGATGCGGCGCTCCTACCGGGCCGAACGCTACCTGGGCATCATCGACAAGGTCCGGGCCGCGATCCCGCACGCCGCGATCACCACCGACCTCATCGTCGGCTTCCCCGGTGAGACCGAGGCCGACTTCCAGGCCACCCTTGACGTGGTCGAACAATCGCGCTTCGCCAGCGCATTCACCTTCCAGTACTCCATCCGGCCCGGCACCCCGGCCGCCGAGATGGCCGACCAGGTGCCGAAAGCGGTTGTCACCGAACGCTATCAACGGCTGATCGAGCTGCAGGAGCGAATTTCCCTGCAGGAGAACCAAGCTCAGATCGGGCGTGCGGTGGAACTGTTGGTCGCCACCGGCGAGGGCCGCAAGGACGCCAGCACCGCCCGGATGTCCGGGCGGGCCCGCGACGGCCGGCTGGTGCACTTCAGCCCCGGCGACAACGACATCCGCCCCGGCGACATCGTCACCACCACGGTGACCGGCGCCGCGCCGCACCATCTCATCGCCGATGCCGCACTGGCCGGCCATCGGCGCACCCGCGCCGGCGACGCACACGCAGCCGGACAGCGTCCGCGCACCGGAGTCGGCCTGGGGATGCCGCGGATCGGTGCGCCGGCACCCCAACCGTTAGCAGAAGGATGTGGCTGTTGAGCAACGAAGGCGACTTCCAACACTTCAAGGACGACCTCGCCGCAGTCGAACGCAAAGTCACCCGGGAATTCGATTCGGGCCCACGGGCGCTGGTCGTGGCGATCCTGGTGTTCATCCTGGTGGCGTCGTTCGCGCTGCCACACACCGGTGCCACCAGGGGTTTCGACGTCCTGGTCGGTGACCCGTCGGCCATTCGTGACGGCATCTCCTTGCCGTCACGGGTATTCGTCTGGTTGGCACTGGTGTTCTCGGTCGGATTCTCGACGCTGGCGCTGACCACCCGCCGGTGGGCCCTGGCCTGGGTGGCGCTGGCCGGATCAGCGGTGGCCAGCGCTCTGGGCATGCTCGCGGTGTGGTCGCGTCAGACCGCCGTGAACCATCCCGGCCCCGGTATCGGGCTGATCATCGCCTGGGTCGCGGTGATCGTGCTCACCTTCCACTGGGCGCGGGTGGTGTGGTCGCGCACCGCGCTTCAGCTGGCGGCCGAAGAGGACCGCCGTCGCGCGGCCGCACAACAACACCAGCGCGGCCTGCTCGACGACATCACCAAGACCGAAACGACGGGCCAGGACCCGGCTGATCCGGACCAGCCGGATCAGCCCGATCAGTCCTAGCGGCGTTTACCCAGCGATTCGGCAGCCGCGTCGGCCCACTGCCGCCACTGTGCGGCGCTGGCCCTGGCCTCGTCGGCGTCCTTGGTCCGACCGGCGGCCTCGGCCTTCTCCGCCTGCCGCTCGAACTGCTCGGCACGTGAGCGGAACTGATCGGCGCGGGCCTGGGCCTCGGGGTCGATGCCCCCTACCGGAGCGTCGCGGACTTTCTTCTCCACGGTGCGCAGTCGTCGCTCCAGATCGGCGGCACGCTCACGGGGAACCTTGCCGATCGCGTCCCACTTGTCGCCGATGACGCGCAGGGCGGAGCGGGCGGCATCCACATCGGTGGTGTCGATCTGTTCCGCCTCGGCCAGCAGCGCCTCCTTGGCGGTGGCATTCGCCGTGAACTCGGCGTCGCGCTCGGCATGTGCGGAGTTGCGGGCCGAGAAGAAAATGTCCTGCGCGGCCTTGAAGCGGTGCCACAGCGCGTCGTCGACATCCTTGGAGGCGCGTCCCGCCGCCTTCCACTGGGTCAGCAGATCACGGAAGGCGGCCCCGGTGGCGCCCCAATCCGTGGATCCGGACAGCTGCTCGGCCTGATCGCACAGCGACTCCTTGAGCTGGCGGGCACCGACCCGGCCGCGGTCGAGTTCGGCGAAGTGCGAGCCGCGCCGGCGGTTGAAGTTCTCCCGCGCCGCCGAGTAGCGCTTCCACAGCGCATCGTCGAGCTTGCGGTCCAGCCCGGTGATGGTGCGCCACTCTTCGAGGATCTCGCGCAGGCGGTCACCGGCGGACTTCCACTGGGTGGCGGTGGCGGCCAGCTCCTCGGCCTCGGCGGCAAGGGCTTCCTTGCGTGCGGTCTTGGCGGCGCGGTGCTCGTCGCGCTGCGCCCGTTCGGTCTGGGCGGCGGCGTCGGCCTGCTCGAGGATCGCCGACAGTCGCGTACCCAGGGCCTCCACGTCGCCGAGAACCGCTGCGGTGGGCAGGGTTTCGGCCAGTGCTGCGGCCGTCGACTTGATCTTGCGGGCGTCGCCGGTGCCGGAGTTCAGCCGGCGTTCCAGCAGCGCCACCTCGGTGTGCAGATCGTCGAAGCGACGGCCGAAGTGGGCGAACGCCGACTCGGCGTCGCCGGCCTGCCACGACCCGATGACGCGCTCACCGGATCCGGTGATCAGCCACACCGTGCCGTCGGCATCGACCCGCCCGAAGCGGTGCGGATCGCTGTGCGGTGTTGCCGCGACCACCGGTGCCACCCGGCTGGGGTGGGGGACGGGGCGCGGCGGGCCCGGCCGCGGGGTGGGCTGGGGTGTGGGCCGGGGGGTGGGCTCGGGGGTGGCTGGGCCTGGCTCACTGGTTGTCATATCCGCTCCTCGTACTCCGCGCGGTCTCCCGCGCATCTGCCGCGCGACGCGGCGCCCGATGCTGTCAGTATCGACCGCTATTCAAGCAGGTCGTGCTGTGCCATGCCCACGGCTTTAGGTTCAATGGCTTCACAAACCCGAATACCCGGTGACGGAGGCGACGATGGATGGGGCGGATCTGGCTGTCCTGCTGGCCTTGGGCGCCGCGGTCTGCATCGCCTTCGGCGACGTCATTCACCAGCGTTGCACGCAGCGGGCCACCGATGAACAGGTCGGTCATCTGGGCTTTTTCGCCCGCCTGTTGCGCGACCGGCAGTGGTGGCTGGGCAGTCTGGTGGCCGCGGCCGGGTTCGGGCTGCAGGCGGCCGCGCTCGGGCTGGGTTCGGTCTTGCTGGTGCAGGCGCTGTTGGTGACGTCGCTGTTGTTTGCCCTGCCGATCAACGCGCGGATGACACGCCGGAGGGTGACCCGCTGGGAATGGCTGTGGGCGGCGCTGTTGGCCGGCGCGGTCGCGGTCATCGTGACCGTGGGCAATCCGACCGCAGGCCACGCGCGGGCGCCGCTGGAGGCCTGGACGCTGGTGATCGGCGTGCTGGGGCCGGCCCTGGTGCTGTGCCTCGTGGGGGCGCGGATCTGGTCCGAGCCGGTCAGCGCGGTACTGCTGGCGGCCGTGTCAGGCGCGCTGTGGGGGGTGTTCGCGGTGCTCACCAAGGGCGTGGTGGACCGGTTGGGTGACGGGCTGTGGGTCGTGCTGGCCACGCCCGAGATCTACCTGTGGGCGGCGCTGGGGGTGGCCGGCACCGCGGTACAGCAGTCTTCGTTCCGGGCCGGAGCGCTCACCGCGTCGCTGCCCACCATGACGGTGACCGAACCGGTGGTGGCCTCGGTACTGGGGGTCGTGGTGCTCGGCGAATCGCTGCGTCCCGGCGACGCCGGCTGGCTGACGCTGGTGGTCGCGGTCGCCGTGATGGTGATCGCCACCGGGGCGTTGG
Source organism: Mycolicibacterium frederiksbergense (assembly GCF_029893345.1). Classification (GTDB taxonomy): domain Bacteria; phylum Actinomycetota; class Actinomycetes; order Mycobacteriales; family Mycobacteriaceae; genus Mycobacterium; species Mycobacterium frederiksbergense_B. The sequence goes on from NZ_JARXVE010000001.1 coordinate 113,879, forward strand.
CGCGGGGCGAAGCCGCCAGCGATCGGGCCGCGTCGGCGGCGCACTAGTTTGGTGAGGTGCTGAGCGTCATCGCGATGGTCCCCGCCACCCCCGTTCTGGTGCCCGAATTGGTGGGTGCGGCCGCCGTCGAGATAGCCGGGCTGCGTGACGCCGTCCTCGCTGCGGTGGGCGGGCTACCGCGGCGCTGGCTGGCCGTCGGCGTCGGCCCCGACGACGCGGTCTACGGCCCGGAGTGCACGGGCACCTTCGCCGGCTACGGCGTCGACATTCCGGTCGCACTCGGTCCCGGACCGGTCGGCGAGCCCGTCGAACTGCCGCTGTGTGCCCTGATCGCGGGATGGATCCGCGGCCAGGCCGCTCCCGACGCCGCCGCCGAAATCGAGGTCGAAGTACACACCTTCGCCGCAGCACATCCGGTCGGCGCGGCGCTCGCCCACGGTCGCACCCTGCGCGCCCGGATCGACGAATCCCCGGATCCCATCGGTGTGCTCGTCGTCGCCGACGGTCTGCACACGCTCACCCCGGCGGCCCCCGGCGGCCACCTGCCGGATTCGGTGGCAACCCAGCAGGACCTCGACGACGCGCTCGCCACCGGAGACCTCGCGGCGCTGGCCGAGCTGCCCGACAGCGTGCTCGGCAGGGTGGGCTACCAGGTGCTGGCCGGTCTGGCCGAACCCGCGCCCGGCTCCGCCCATGAGCTCTACCGCGGCGCACCGTACGGCGTCGGCTACTTCGTCGGCGAATGGCTGCCATGACCCGGCCCATCGCGATCATCGGGCCGACCGGCACCGGGAAATCGGCGCTGGCGCTGGCAGTCGCCGAACAACTCGGCGGCGAAATCGTCAATGCCGACGCCATGCAGCTGTACCGCGGCATGGACATCGGCACCGCCAAGCTGCCCGTCGCCGAGCGGCGCGGCATCCCGCACCACCAACTGGATGTGCTCGCGGTCACCGAAACCGCCACAGTGGCCCGCTACCAGCAGGACGCGGCGGCCGATGTTGAGGCGATCGCGGCCCGCGGCGCGGTGCCGGTGATCGTCGGCGGCTCGATGCTCTACATCCAGTCGCTGCTGGACGAGTGGACCTTCCCGGCCACCGACCCGGCGGTGCGGGCCCGGTGGGAGTCCCGGTTGACCGAGGTGGGGGTGGCCGCCCTGCACGCCGAGCTGACCCGAGTGGATCCCGCCGCCGGCGCGTCGATCCTGCCCAGCGACGGCCGGCGAATCGTGCGGGCACTGGAGGTCGTGGAGCTCACCGGGCAGCCGTTCGCGGCGTCGGCGCCGAGCATCGGAGCGCCGCGCTGGGGCACCGCGATCGTCGGATTGGATTGGCAGACAGAGGTTCTCGATCAGCGCCTGGCGCAGCGCACCGACCTGATGTTCGATGACGGCTTGGTCGACGAGGTGCGCACGCTGATCGGTCAGGGATTGCGCGACGGGGTCACCGCTGCGCGGGCACTCGGCTACGCACAGGTGCTTGCCGAGCTGGATGCCGGGGGAGAGCCGGATTTCCGGGAGGCTCGGAACGCCACGTTCATCGGCACCCGCCGCTACGTCCGGCGGCAACGGTCCTGGTTCCGGCGTGACCATCGGGTGGCGTGGCTGGACGGCTCGTCCACCGACCTGGTGGACGACGCGCTGCGGCTGTGGCGGCACGTATCCTGATCAGGTGATCTTCGCTAAAGGGCATGGCACCGAAAACGATTTCGTGGTGCTGCCCGACCTCGACGCCGCGCTGTCGCTGACGCCGGCCGCCGTGGCCGCGCTGTGCGACCGCCGCCGCGGCCTGGGCGCCGACGGCGTACTGCGGGTGACCACCGCGGGCGCCGCGCAAGCCGCCGGGGTGTTCGACCGGCTGCCCGACGGGGTGGCGGCCTCCGACTGGTACATGGACTACCGCAACGCGGACGGATCGATCGCGCAGATGTGTGGCAACGGGGTGCGCGTGTTCGCCCACTACCTGCGCGCCTCCGGCCTGGAATCGGCCGATGAGTTCGTGGTCGGCTCGTTGGCCGGGCCGCGTCCTGTGGTGCTGCACCACATCGACGCGACCACCGCCGACGTCACCGTCGAGATGGGCAAGGCCAATCAGTTCGGCACCGGCACGGCGGTGGTCGGCGGGCAGACCTTCACCGGACTGGCCGTCGACGTCGGTAACCCGCACCTGGCCTGTGTGGGCCCGACCGCAAGCGAGTTGGCGGCACTGGACGTGGGCGCGCCGGTGTCGTTCGATGCGCAGCTGTTCCCCGAAGGCGTCAATGTCGAGGTCCTGACCGTTCCGGTGGGCGGCGCGGTGTCGATGCGGGTGCACGAGCGTGGTGTCGGGGAGACCCGGTCCTGCGGCACCGGAACCGTGGCGGCCACGGTGGCCGCCCTGGCCGGCCAGGGCGCCGATACCGGGACGCTGCGGGTGCGCATCCCGGGCGGCGAGGTCACCGTGACCATCACCGAGTCCACCAGCTATCTGCGTGGTCCGTCCGTCCTGCTGGCCCGGGGTGAGCTGGCCGCCGACTGGTGGAGCATGGTGCAAGGCGGTACCCCGTAAATCGGGGTGCGCGAGGCCCGCTCCACGTGACAACCTGTAAGTACATATGACTCATTCAGAACATCCCGTCACCCCCAGCACCGGTGAGCTTGCCCTCGAAGACCGCGCTTCGCTGCGCCGCGTCGCCGGGTTGTCCACCGAACTCGCCGACGTTTCCGAGGTGGAATACCGCCAACTCAGGCTGGAGCGGGTGGTGCTTGTCGGGGTGTGGACCGAGGGCAGCGCGGCCGAGGCCGACGCCAGCCTGGCCGAGTTGGCGGCGCTGGCCGAGACCGCGGGTTCAGAAGTGCTGGAGGGGCTCATCCAGCGTCGCGACAAGCCCGACCCATCCACCTACATCGGTTCGGGTAAGGCCGCCGAACTGCGGGAGACGGTGCTGGCGACCGGAGCCGACACCGTCATCTGCGATGGCGAGCTCTCACCGGCCCAGCTCAACGCGCTGGAGAAGGCGGTGAAGGTCAAGGTCATCGACCGCACCGCGCTGATCCTGGACATCTTCGCCCAGCACGCCACCAGCCGGGAAGGCAAGGCGCAGGTGTCGCTGGCCCAGATGGAATACATGCTGCCCCGGCTGCGCGGCTGGGGTGAGTCCATGTCGCGCCAGGCCGGTGGCCGTGCCGGTGGGGCCGGCGGCGGCGTCGGCACCCGCGGTCCCGGTGAGACCAAGATCGAAACCGACCGTCGACGCATCCGCGAGCGGATGGCCAAGCTGCGCCGCGAGATTCGCGACATGAAGAAGATCCGCGACACCCAGCGCAGCCGCAGGTTGTCCTCGGACGCCGCCTCGATCGCCATCGTCGGCTACACCAACGCCGGTAAGTCCAGCCTGCTCAACGCGTTGACCGGGGCGGGTGTGCTGGTGGAGAACGCGTTGTTCGCCACGCTCGAACCCACAACGCGGCGTGGAGAATTCGACGACGGACGGCCGTTCGTGCTGACCGACACCGTCGGCTTCGTCCGGCATCTGCCGACCCAGTTGGTCGAGGCGTTCCGGTCCACCCTGGAAGAGGTGGTCGACGCCGACCTGCTGGTGCACGTGGTGGACGGCTCCGATGAGCATCCGCTGGCGCAGATCAACGCGGTCCGTCAGGTGGTCAACGAGGTGGTGGCCGAGTACGACATCGCCCCGCCGCCGGAGCTGTTGGTGGTCAACAAGATCGACGCGGCCACCGACCTTGGGTTGGCCTCGTTGCGACGCGCGCTGCCCGATGCGGTGTTCGTCTCGGCGCACACCGGTGAAGGACTGGAGCGGTTACGGGCCCGGATGGGCGAGATGATCCCGCCCACCGATGCCACGGTGGATGTGACGATCCCTTACGACCGTGGGGATCTTGTTGCCCGGGTACACGCCGACGGCCGGGTGGACGCCACCGAGCACACCGCCGACGGCACCCGCATCAAGGCGCGGGTACCCCTGCCGCTGGCCGCCAGCCTGCGGGAATACTCCACGTTCTGATCCGCCGCTCGCGGTCACGCGGCGGGCGTGGATTTCTTACCGTCATCGGGTTGCCCGAGGGCTTTGCGCACCGTGCTGTCGATCGACTTCGCCAGATCGCGGACCGGATGACCCTTGATCCCCAAGGCCTTACGCAACGACGGGCGGTCAACTTTGGTGGCGACGTCATCGTTCGGTGCAGTCCCCGGCTTGGCGATCGCGTTGAGGCGCAGCAGCGGTTTGCGATCGGATGTCGGAATCTGCGTTGTGGTCGTGGTGGCAAGGGTGTCTGGCGTGGTGTGGGTGGTAGCCGAAGGGTTGGTCGGATCGGTCCATCCGGGCAGTGGGGTGAGACCCGGTTCGCGCGCCGCCTTGATGCCCTCGGGGATGTCGTTGAGCAGATCACTGACCAGCTTCACCGGGTTGACCCGGGGCAACAGTCCGAAGGGGGTCGGGCGGCCGTAATCGGTGCGGTCATAACCGGTTTCGATGAGCGTCTGCAGGGCCGGCGAGACCAGGTCGACCAGCGGTATCACCACTGCCGAGGTTCCGGTGGCGGCCGCCAGGTCCAGAACGGGCTGCATGATCGGCAGGTACTTGGCCGGCAACGTTATGTAGTGGGTATCGCCATGCGTTTGGCAGTGCGTCGCGGCACTGCAGTCCGCCTTTGCCTGTTCGATCGCGGCCTGGACCTGCTCGGGGGTGTAACCGTACGGTGTCGCGCCGGCCGCATCGGTTCCCCTGGGGGCCAGATACGTGCCATGCACGTATTCGAATCCCGCGACCGCATTGGCCAGGGCCAACGGGTTGAGCACCCACGACGGGGCGTCGGCCACCCCGTCGTAGGTCAGTGCGATGTCGTAGGTCTCGATTCCGGTATCGGTCGGCGTCGGGTTGCCGAACGTGGCATCCAGAACCGGCACGGTGCCGAGCGCGGCGAGCCGTTCGAACAATCCGCCGTTGGGGCGGTTCGGGTTTCCGATCAACACGAAGGCCAGGTGCTGCTTCTGGGTGTCGGGTAGATCGGCAAGATTGCCCTTGACGATGCTGGCCACGGTGGCGCCCTGGGAGTAGCCGAACACGACCACGGGGTGCGCAGCGGTGGGATTGTTGGTGCCGACGAGCTCACTGGTCAGGCGGGTGACACCGCTGGCTACCGACACATTCCACTTGGCACCCTCCAACCCGCCCCAGCCCGCGAACGGGAGCGGCCAGAACTGGGCGATGTAGGGGACCGGAACCGGATCCTGGCAGGCGACTCCGGCCCCGCAGGTGTCACCAGGCTGAATGTAGTACTCGACGGCGTGGGCCATGTAGTTGTTGGAGTCCTGCGGTTTTGGGGTACCGGTACCGGGCACGATCAACGGTGTCGCCGCCACCACCAGGCCGACCATGGCGGTGCCGGCCGGAGTCAGGCCGATGACCACCGATCCGGACAGGGCCACGGCGCCGACCAACAAAGACCTGGCAGCAGAACGGGGTGAAAATCGCATCGGCCTGGATCTCCTTCTGCTGACCCGGGCGTCAGCAGAAGGGATTTTTACACCGGCACCCAACGGTGAATGGGAAAACGGTCGAAGTGATTGCCGGCCAACGGTTTTACCGGGGGATCAGCACCGGTGGCTGATGAGCCCGCACCGCGGGCGGCGTTCCGTCGAACTTCTCCACCTGAACCAGGGCGTGTGCACCCGTGCAACCGTGTGCCAGCGACGAGGTTCCGACGTCGTCGGTGAGCATATTGGGATTGCCGTGCACACACATCGAATCGGGGTCCGCCGGATCGGCCGGGTCGTACCAGGCTCCGGTCGACAGTTGCACCACCGCCGGGCGCACCCGGTCGTCGATCACCACCCCGGCCAGGCAGGCCCCGCGATCGTTGAACACCCGGACCACGTCTCCGTCGGTGAGCCCGCGGTCCGTCGCGTCCTCGGGATGCATCCGGATCGGTTCACGCCCTTGAACTTTCGAGGACTGGCTGGTGGCGCCGCCGTCGAGTTGGCTGTGCAGCCGGGTGGCCGGCTGGTTGGCCAGCAGATGCAACGGATATGTCCGGGCGCGCTCACCGCCCAGCCATTCGGTGGGCTCGTACCACCGGGGATGACCGGCGCAGTCGTCGTAGCCGAAGCCGTCGATATCGCGGGAGAAGATCTCGATCCGGCCACTCGGTGTGGCCAGCCGGTGTCCCAGCGGGTCGGCCCGAAAGTCGGCGAGCAGGGTCAGTCCCGGTTCGGTGGGCAGCCGCAACTGTCCGGCGGCCCAGAACTCTTCGAACCCGGGCACCTCGAAATTCAAGCCAGCAGACCACTTCTCGTACATATGGACCAGCCACTGGCGGGCCGTGCGGCCTTCGGTGAACTGCTCGCCGAAGCCCAGCCGCTCGGCCACTGCCGAGAAGGTGGTGTAGTCGTCGCGGGACTGAGCGTACGGTTCGGCCAGCGCGGGCATCGCCACCAGCAGCGGGTCGTTGCGGGAACCCGAGTAGTCCTCGCGCTCGAACGAGGTTGTCGATGGGACCACTATGTCGGCGTGTTTGGCCATCGCGGTCCAGTACGGGTCGTGCACCACGATGGTGTCCACCCGGCTCAGCGCCCGGCGCAGCCGGGGGATGTTCTGGTGGTGGTGGAACGGGTTGCCGCCGGCCCAGTACACGCACCTGATGTCCGGATACCTCAGCCGCATGCCGTTGTAATCGAACGACCGGCCCGGGTGCAGCAGCATGTCGGTGACGGCCGCGACCGGGATGAAGGTCTGTACCGGGTTCGGCCCCTGCGGCAAGGCCGGCAGACCGCACCGCAGTGGTGGCAGCCCCGGCTCGTTCATCGACCCGTAGCCGTGCCCGAAACCCCCGCCGGGCAGTCCGATCTGGCCCAGCATCGCCGCCAGGGTCAGGCCCATCCACGGCGCCTGTTCGCCATGCCGGACCCGCTGCAGGGACCAGCTGACCGTGACCAGGGTGCGTGAGCCGGCCATCCGCCGGGCCAGCGTCGTCAGGTCCTCGGCGGGCAATCCGCTGAGCCGGGCTGCCCAATCCGGGCTCTTGGCGATGCCGTCGTCACGGCCCAGCAGGTAGCGCTCGAACTGTGGGTATCCGGTGCAGTGGGTTTCGAGGAAGTCGCGATCGGCCAGGTCCTCGGTGGCGATCACATAGGCCAGCGCGAGCATCACGGCCACGTCGGTGCCGGGAACCGGGGCCAGCCATTGGCAGTCACCGTCGACGTCATCGCGCAGCGGGCTCAGCGACACGTTCTGGCCGCCGCGCTCACGGAACCGGCGCAGCGCGTCGCGAGCCGGATGCGCGGTGGTGCCGCCATGGTTGATGCCGGTGTTCTTCAGTGCGACGCCGCCGAAGCACACCAGCAGGTCGGTGTGTTCGGCGATGACGTCCCAGTCGGTGGAGCGTTTGAACAGATCATCGTGGGTGCCGACCACCCGCGGCATGATCACCCCGGTGGCGCCCAGGCTGTAGGAATGGCGGGAAAACGTATATCCACCAAGCATTTTCAGAAAGCGATGGACCTGGCTTTGGGCGTGGTGAAAGCGTCCGGCGCTGGCCCAGCCGTAGGAACCGCCGTAGATCGCCTCATTGCCGTGGGTGTCGACGACCCGGCGCAGTTCGGTGGCCAGCAACTCGGTGAGCTCGTCCCAGGACACCGCGACGTACTCGTCGGCCCCGCGTTCGGAACTGGGGCCGGGGCCGTCGCGCAGCCAGCCGCGTCGCACTGCCGGCCCGGCAATGCGGGAGCGGTGCCGGATCGAGCCGGCCAAGTTGCCCAGTAGCGGCGAGGGGTCGGCGTCTCCGGCCAGCGGGGTGACGGCGGCGATATCACCGGCCGCGAGCTCGGCGGTAAAGGCTCCCCAGTGCGCAAGGCTGGTGGCGGACTGGGGCATGGCAGGAGCTTACGGCCGGTACCCACCCTCCCCGGGGCTGACCAACCACCCGGTTGGTATAGGTTGGCCCCAAATCCGTAACCAGTACCGGAGGTCACACCGTGGGCAGTGTTGTGAAGTACGACCGAACCTTGTTCGAGCCCGAACACGAGTTGTTCCGCGAGTCGTACCGGGCGTTCCTGGACAAGCATGTCGCGCCGTTCCACGACCAGTGGGAGAAGGACAAGATCGTCGACCGCGGGGTCTGGCTGGAGGCCGGTAAGCAGGGCTTTCTCGGAATGGCCGTGCCCGAGGAGTACGGCGGCGGCGGCAACGACGACTTTCGGTACAACACGATCGTCTGCGAGGAGACCGTGGCCGGCCGCTACAGCGGCATCGGGTTCAGCCTGCACAACGACGTCGTCGCGCCCTATCTGCTGCGGCTGGCCAACGAGGAGCAGAAGCAGCGCTGGCTGCCGAAGTTCTGCACCGGCGAATTGATCACGGCGATCGCAATGACCGAGCCCGGTACCGGCAGCGACCTGCAGGGCATCAAGACCCGTGCGGTGCGCGACGGCGACCACTACGTGCTGAACGGGTCCAAGACCTTCATCACCAACGGCATCAACTCCGATCTCGTGATCGTCGTGGCCCAGACCGACGCGGAAAAGGGGGCCCTGGGCTTCTCGCTGCTGGTGGTCGAGCGCGGGATGGAGGGCTTCGCGCGGGGCCGGCACCTGGACAAGATCGGCCTGGATGCCCAGGACACCGCCGAGCTGTCGTTCACCGACGTGCGTGTGCCCGTGGAGAACCTGCTCGGCGAGGAAGGCCAGGGCTTCGTCTACCTGATGCAGAACCTGCCGCAGGAACGCATCTCGATCGCCATCATGGCCGCCGCCGCGATGGAGGCGGTGCTGGAGCAGACGGTGCAGTACACCAAGGAGCGCAAGGCGTTCGGCAAGCCGATCGGCAGCTTCCAGAACAGTCGGTTCCTGCTGGCCGAACTGGCCACCGAGGCCACCGTGGTGCGGATGATGGTCGACGAGTTCATCCGGCTGCACCTCGATGAGAAGCTCACCGTCGAGCAGGCCGCGATGGCCAAGTGGTACTCGACCGAGAAGCAGGTGGACCTCATCGACCGCTGCCTGCAGCTGCACGGCGGTTACGGGTACATGCGCGAGTACCCCGTCGCGCGGGCCTATCTGGATGCCCGGGTGCAGACCATTTACGGTGGCACCACCGAGATCATGAAGGAGATAATCGGGCGCAGTCTGGGTGTATAGCGGGCCGGAATCTCCCGGTTTCTGCCCCAGGAAGACCGATCCTGGACCCCGCTAGACCCATATCTTGTGGGTTTTTTGGTCAAGATCGGCCGCGTTCCTTGGTTATCGTCACCTGCTGAAGCAAAGTTGTCGGGCGGAACATTTCTGAGAAAACTTTGCCGAACGATCGGGAGGGCGAATGACTAGGCCGGGAGCGTGGCTGAACGCGGCCGGATGGCGGATGGCGATCGGTCTGCTCGCACTCGCGGTCGCTGGTTTGGTGGTGCCGGCGGTAGCTTGGGCCACCCCGGAGTCGGATGCCGACACCGCGGTCGTCGCCGCATGGGGGGCCAATGGAGGCGAGGGTGGCCCGCTGGGGCCGCGGCAGGGCGGCGTGTACGCGGTCGGTTCGGGCTTCGCGCAGAACTTCGCCAGCGGCAAGATGTTTTTCACGCCGGCAACCGGTGCGCATTCCATGCAGGGCGCGATTCTGGACAAGTACGAGTCGATGGGCGGCCCGGCCGATAGCGACCTGGGATTTCCGACCATCGACGAGGGTGCCGGGCGCGCCCCGGACAGTCGAAACTCCACGCTGAGCGCCGCCGACAATCCAGTCATCTTCTGGACCCCGGCCACCGGTGCCCGGGTGGTGCGGGGCGCCATCAACGCCGCGTGGGACAAGCTCGGCGGATCCGCCGGGGTACTGGGTGTGCCGGCCGACGACGAGTCGTTCCACGGCGATGTGATCTCCCAGAAATTCACCGGCGGGGAAATCTCCTGGAACCGCAGAACCAAGGCGTTCACCACCGTGCCGGCGGAACTGGCCGATCAGCTGAGCGGCTTGGCGGTGCCGGACGATCCCGCCGCGGCCATCGCAGCGGCGCGTCGCGCGGCGGGGGGACCGATGGGGCCGCTGGGTGCCGCGGACGGCGATCAGTACCAGGTCGGTAATACCGGCGGTGTCGGGCAGAATTTCGCCGGCGGCAGGATCTTCTACACCCAGGCAACCGGTGCCAACGTGATCACCGGCCAGCTTCTGGAGAAGTACGAGAGCGTCGGCGGACCCGAGGGCGACCTCGGCTTCCCGACCGCCAGCGAGGCCGAGGGCGGGCTTGGCCCCAACAGCCGGATCAGCACCTTCGCCGCCGCCGACAACCCGGTCATCTTCTGGACGCCCGACTACGGCGCGGTGATCGTCCGAGGCGCCATGAACGCTGCGTGGGACAAGCTGGGCGGGGCCAAGGGCACGCTCGGTGCCCCGATGGCCGATCAGGCCGAGGACGGCTCGGTCATCACCCAGCGGTTCAGCGGGGGAGCCATCTCCTGGGATCGCGCCACCAACAAGTTCAGCACTGAACCGCCAAATCTCGCCTCCGGGTTGAGTGGTCTGCAGATCCCCGGGCTGGAACAGTCCCAGACCGGCGGCCCGCAGGCGTCCGGGGCTGACACCGGCAAGCCGTTCTCCTGGCATTGGAGCCGGTGGTGGCTCATTGCCGTGATCCCGGTGGTGCTGCTCGCGGCGCTGATCATCGGTGCGGCGCTGTGGCACCGCCGTCGGGCCCATCGCGACGACTTCGATCACGACCCGTTCGACGATGACTACGACGACGGCCACTACGACGAGGGTCACTACGACGACGCGCACTATGACGCGCGTGGTTATGACGACGAGTTCGGTGACGATCGGCCGAGCGACGATTATCGCGCCAGCGAGGCCACGACGTCGCGATTCGCCGGGCGGCCGGGCGAGGACACCACGGGCACCGCGGGATCTCCGTTCGACGGTCCGACCGACATCGCCATGCCGCTCAGCCAATGGGCCGCGCCGCATGGATCGGCCGGCGACTATGGCACACCGGACGACGAGGAAGAACTACCCGAGGAGCCGTCGCAGTTGGTCGGCCCGGACCGGGACCCGGGCTTTGCGGACTACGAAGACGACGACGATTTCGACGATGTCGATTTCGACGGCGACGACTACGACGATGAGGACGACGGGGACCTCGTGGACGTCGAGGAGGACGTCGATGAGGACGACTACGAGGACGACTACGCCGAGTTCGTCGAGGAGGATCTCGACGACGAGGATCTCGTCGATACCGGTGCTCTCGCCGGGGCTGGCGCTCTGGCTGGGGCCGGTGCTCTCGCTGGGGCGGCCGGGGTGCACGAGACGCACGGTCTCGGCAGGCTGGTCAACCCAGGGGGCCTGACCCACGATCCGGACTCCGTCGACACCGCGCCGACTCGGGTGGTGACCGATGACGATCTGCACAGCGCTGAGGCGCACAGCGGACGTCACGCCGCCATCGAGCTCGATGAAGTGCCCAGCGCGACGGCCATTCACCTACCGCTCGACGACCCACACCGGGCACCTGAGGGCTATCCGATCAAGGCGGACACCAAATCCGGCCGGTACTGGTCACCGGACAGCATCGAGTACGACGGTGCCGTGGCGGAAATCTGGTTCTCCAGTGAGGAATTCGCCCGCACAAACGGGTTCGTGCGGGCGAACTGAGTACTGAGCTCGGCCGGATTTCCGGTCGAGCCAGGTTCAGATCTTGCGGATCACGGTGACGACCTTGCCGAGCACCGCGGCATCGTTGCCCGGGATGGGGTCGTAGGCGGGGTTGTGCGGCATGAGCCAGACCTGACCGCGAGTCCGCTTGAAGGTCTTGACCGTGGCTTCGCCGTCGATCATGGCTGCGACGATGTCACCGTTGTCGGCCACGTTCTGCTGGCGCACCACAACCCAGTCGCCGTCGCAGATGGCCGCGTCGACCATGGAGTCGCCGACCACCTTGAGTAGAAACAGCGAGCCTTCGCCGACCAATTCGCGGGGCAGCGGGAAGACGTCCTCGACAGCCTGCTCGGCCAGGATGGGGCCGCCCGCAGCGATACGTCCGAGCACCGGGACGAAGGTGGGTTCGGGCAGGGCGTCGGAGCCGGCCACGTCGGTTGACACCAGCGGCGCGGCCGCGGGATCGGCGACGGCGCGCACATCGACCGCGCGCGGCCGGTTGGGATCGCGTCGCAGGTAGCCCTTGCGTTCCAGCGTGCGCAGCTGGTGGGCCACGGAGGAGGTCGAGGTCAAACCGACCGCGTCACCGATCTCCCGGATGCTGGGCGGGTAGCCGCGACTGGTCACTGACGCGCGGATCACCTCGAGGATGGTCCGCTGCCGCTCGGTGAGTCCGCTGTCCGCCGCGCGGCGAGAGCCCGCGCCGGTCAATCCGTCCGGGCTGTCGGTGTTGGCGTCCGTGCTGGCGTCTGGGGTGTCGCTGCGGTCGTCGCTCATAGGGCCGAATGTAGTCGCTGGTCGAACATTAATCAAACATGTGTTCGACGTGTGTTGCGGGATCGATTTGGGGTGCCCGCGGGTGGGGCGGCCCCTGGGGCTGTGTGGATCTCACGGCCCCGAACTTGTCGGTGCCTCGTTCTATCGTTTGGCAACAGTTCGATCACATGTTCTATCAATCGAACACCTGAGCGACTATATTCGAACACAAGAGCGAACACGTCCCACCGAAAGGCAGTCAGATGGCGATCATCGATATCCCCGCCGATAGCCGTTCCCGCGCTGTCCGGGCCATGCCCCAGTCGCAGCCTGTCCATGCTCGTGCGGGTGCCGGGGAGAGTGCCGGTGCAAGTGCCCGTTTCGGTACCGGTGCGGCCCGGCCGGTGCGCCGGGTCCGGCGGCCGGGGCCGGCTCGTCCCGCCGCTGGTGCGGTCCGCTACCGGGGAACCGGCGTGCTGATGTCGCGGGCATCGCATCGCAGCCGGCCGATCACGCCGCTGACCACGGTGTTGTTGGCGCTGGTCGCGGCCGGTGTCACGGTGTGGCTCGGGCTGGTGGCTCAGTTCGGCGGTGTGGTGGGGGCGGAAGCTCCGATTCCCGGTCAGCTCGCGGTGGTGCAGGTGAAGTCGGGGGAGACGCTGCAGCAGGTGGCCCGACGGGTTGCCCCCGGTGCACCGGTGTCCCGGGTCGTCGAGCAGATCCGTGATCTCAACCAGCTCGAATCCGCGGCGGTCGACGCCGGACAGACTCTGCTCGCACCGGTTGGCTGAGCGGTGCGATGTGCACTGAATCGTCCTGGCCGGCGGCCACACTGACCGGCCTCGGAATGACCACCTACACGCCACTGGACCCGGCGGTGAGTCTGCCGAGGGCATCGCGGGTACGCTCAAGGGCGCTCGAACTAGTTGTCCGGCGGCGTGACGAAGGAGCGGTAATGCACTGTCCGTTCTGCCGTCATCCTGATTCACGCGTGGTCGATTCGCGGGAGGCGGACGAGGGGCAGGCCATTCGACGGCGGCGGTCCTGCCCGGAATGCGGACGTCGATTCACCACCGTGGAAACGGCGGTGCTGGCCGTGGTCAAGCGCAGCGGGGTGACCGAGCCGTTCAGCAGGGAGAAGGTCATCCGCGGCGTGCGCCGGTCCTGCCAGGGCCGGCAGGTCGATGACGATGCGCTCAATGTGCTGGCACAGAAGGTCGAAGACGCCGTGCGTGGGCTGGGCACACCGGAGATCCCCAGCCATGAGGTCGGCTTGGCGATTCTGGGACCGTTGCGTGAACTCGATGAGGTCGCCTACCTGCGATTCGCGTCGGTATACCGGTCGTTTTCTTCGGCCGAAGACTTCGAGCGTGAGATCGAGGCGTTGCGGGCCCACCGCAGCTGACGGTGCGGTCAGTCGAGCCGTGTGACGCCGTCTTTGACCACCCGCCCGGCGACGCGCACCCACCCTTCCGGGCTCCAGCGGGTCTCGATCACCGAGCCCTTGCCCTGGATGATCGTCAGGTCACGGCTGAGGTAGTCAGTCATCCGCACAGCCGCCGAGCCGGTGGCCTCATCTTCCGGGATGCCTAAGGGCGCGGCGAACATCCGGGAGCGCAGAACGCCTTTGTCCCGCTCAAGCCAGGTCCACAGGTAGTTCTCGACGTCGTCTGAATAGTCGTCGGGTTCGGCGGCGAACAGTTCATCGGTGGATGTCAGATCGTGTATCGCGAATTCCGGCGCCCATTCGGATCGAGCACTGACTACCGCTAGGTCGCCCTCGTAATCCACCTGAACGATCCCGGCGGGCACCTGCAGTGTGTGCACGGGCCGCCCGGACTCTCGCAGCCACCATGATGCGCCCACGGTCGGATGGCCGGCGAAGGGTATTTCGGCGACCGGGGTGAAGATGTGCGCATGGGCGGAATTGCCGCCCGGCTGCGGAATGTCGATGAATATCGTTTCGCTGTAACCCAATTCGGTTGCGATGCGCTGACGGTCGCCGGGCGCGACAGTGCTGTTGTCGACCACGCCGAGCGGATTGCCGTGGTTGCCGTCAGAGTCGGTGAAAACACGCAACACGGTGACGTCGATGGCCATGGACCGATGCTACGTCGTGCTACCCGGTCTCTGGGCGGACTGCGACGCGGTGGTGGAGGTCAGGTTGCGCTGCGCTCGTCGGCGCCCATCGCGTCGAGCACCGCTACCTGGGTATCGAGCGGCCCACTGATGGTCGATTCGCTCAGCCCGGTGCGCAGCAAGCGGCGCAGCCGATCCTGATCGTAGACCGACGGATCGGTCGAATCGATGAAGTGTTCGACCACTTCGACGAAACGGTCGGGATCGTCGTGAAACGGAAAATGCCCGGATTCCTCGAAGATCTCCAACTGGGAACCGGGCATTGCCGCGTGTGCCATCTTGGCATGGCTGACCGGGATGACAGAATCGCGTTCGCCCCAGATCAACTGCACGGGAACGGATTCGGTCAGGTAACAGCGATCCAGCATGGTCACTACCTGGCCGCGCCAATCCACCACGGCCCGTAGCGTGCGGGCGAACGCCGAGGATGCGGTCGGCTCTGGAAGATCTGCCAGGATGCGCAGCACATCGGGAATGTCGTGCCCGACGCCGGTCGAGCCTAATGCGGTGCCGGCGACCCGGCCGAGAAGTTGCAGTGTCGGCAGCACCAGCGGCAGGCGCAGCAGGGCCAGTGCCTCGCTGCCCATGGGAAGCGAGGCGATCCGCAGCGCCACGTTGACATCCCTGGTGACGCCGCCGGCGCAGACCAGGATCAGCCGATCCACCAACTGCGGGAACTGGTAGGCGAATTGCATCGCCACACCGCCACCCAGCGAATGGCCGACCACGGTCACCCGGTCGACATCGAGAACGCTGAGCAGATCCCGCATGCCGTTGGCATAGGCCGCGACCGAGTAGTCGGCGCGGGGCTTGTCGGAGCTGCCATGGCCGAGCAGATCCGGCGCGATCACGGTGAAGCGCTGTGCCAGAGTCGACTGCACGGTGTGCCAGGTGGTGGAGTTGTCACCGATGCCGTGAATCAGCAGGATCGCCGGCCCGGATCCAGCCACCCGGAAGGCCCGCCGGTATCCGTGGATCGTGCGGAATTCGAGCTTCGGGGTGAGCTCGCGGACGGTTCGCAGATGGGTTTTGCGCTCGGTCATGTCGGTCAACCTCGCTCTCGGCCAGGCGGCACGCCGTTATGGGTGGTTGTCGCCGTTCGGGAAGCCGTCGCCCAAACCGTCTCGCCCGTCTTTGTACTTGTCGTCCTTGTACTTGTCGCCGGCCTGCTGGGCGAGGAACCGCTCGAACTCCGCTCCCAATTCGTCACCGCTGGGCAGTTCGTCGTCACGCGCCAGCAGAGACCGATTCTCCTGTGCGGCAACGAATGCATCGTACTGGTGCTCCAAGCCGGTCACCACTTGAGCGACTTCGGCACTGGCCTCAACCTGCTCGTTGATCTTGCTGTACACCTCGGCCCCGGCCTCGGACAGCTTGTCCAGCGGCAGCTGCAGCGAACCGGTTCGGCCCACCTCAGCCAGCAGGGCCTCCGCGGCAGGCGGGTAAGCGGTCTGGGCCAGATAGTGCGGAACATGCACGGTGTAGCCCACCACCTCGTGGCCGTGCTGGGCCATTCGTAATTCCAGCAGGTTGGACACGCTGGCCGGAACCTGCACCTCGCCGACCCACGGGGTGTGGTCGGCGATCAGGTCCTTGTCGTTGGCGTGTGCGGTGAGCATGACCGGACGGGTGTGCGGCACCGCCATCGGAATGCTGCCCAGGCCGATCACCCGGCGCACCCCGAGTTGCTCGGCGAGCAGTCGCACCGCGGCGATGAAGCGTTCCCACCGCAGATCCGGCTCCAGGCCGGCTAGCAGCAGAAACGGCGTGCCCACGCTGTCATGCAGCGCGTACAGGTTCAGCTCGGGTTCCTCATAGCTGGTGAAGTGGTCGGTCTTGAACGTCATCAGCGGCCGGCGGGACCGGTAGTCGAGCAGCTCGTCGATGGCGAAGGACGCCACCAATTCGGTGTCGAGGGTGTCCTTGAGGTGCTCGGCGGCGAGTCGGATCGCGTGGCCGGCGTCGGAAAAGCCCTCCAGGGCGTGAATCAGCACCGGACCGCGGCCATCCGAGGACGACAACTGCGGGGCCGGGAATTCCAGCTCGTACATGCCGGTCTGATCGGGCTGGTAGCGCTGGTCAGGGTTGTCGCTGCTGTCGGTCATCTCGCTTCGTCTCCTCGCTGCGGTAGGACGCTGTCGCGACCACCCACCGTGCCATCTAGTGTCCCGCATACTTACGCCGCGGGTGCGGCCTGCCCCGCTTGTGCGTTCGAACGCGCGCGTTGCACGGTCGGCATTCCAGCGCACGGCCCCGGCATCGGGCAAGATCGTGGTGATGCGGGTGACCCGGATGGCACGTTTGATCATCACGGCGGTCGGAATGGCCGCCGTGTCCGCGGGGTGTATGGCGCCCGGGGGCAAAACAGCCGGCGTCGCGCCCAGTAGCCCCGCGAGCGTCCCGCCGAGCAGCCCATCGCCTGCGGCGAGCCCGTTGTCGCAGGCCGGCGCGGAGGTCGTGATCCCCGATCGACGGGTGGGCGCGGTGTTCCTGGGTGACACCACGGTGCACACCTGCAGCGGAACGGTGTTGGCGAGCGCATCGGGGGATCTGGTGCTGACGGCCGCGCACTGCCTCCTCGATGGTGTCGACACCACTTTCGTGCCCGGCTTCGGGGCAGGTGCTGGTGACACCTGGCGGGTCACCTCGGCATATCTGGATCCGCGCTGGATCGCCGAGCAGGATCCGCAGGCCGATTTCGCCATCGTGCGGGTCAGCAGTGACTCGGGCCCGAGCCTGCTGGCCGCCGCAGGGGGCGGAATGGTGCTGGGTTCGACACCGCCCGCGGGCAGCGCGGTGACAGTGACCGGGTACCCGATGGGTGAGGGCGGCCCGCTGGCGTGTCATGGTGCGACCCAGTTGTCGCCGCAGGGGTTCCCGACCCTGGCCTGCGCGGGCCTGACCGACGGTTTCAGCGGTGCTCCGTGGGTTTCCGGGGCCAGGGTGACCGGGCTGGTCGGTGGGCTGGACGGTGGCGGATGCGACGACGACGTCTCCTACTCGCCGCGTTTCGACGACCGGGTTACCCGGCTACTGGCCCGGGCCGAGGCCGGGGGGAGCGGTGACGTGGTGCCCGCGGCGCTCGAATTCGGTTGCTAAGCGCGGAACTGATTGAGCGCGCGTAGCTTGTTCATCACATCCAGGGCCGCGACTTTGTACGCCTCGGAGAACGTTGGGTAGTTGAACACCGCGTCGACCAGGTATTCGACGGTGCCGCCGCAGCCCATCACCGCCTGCCCGATGTGGACCATCTCGGTGGCGCTGGTGCCGAAGATGTGCACGCCCAGCACCGTGAGATCCTCGGTGGACACCAGCAGTTTGAGCATGCCGTAGGAGTCCCCGGCGATCTGACCGCGAGCCAGTTCCCGGTACCGCGACACACCTACCTCGTAGGGGATCGAATCCTTGGTCAGATCGACCTCGGTGGCCCCGACATAGGACACCTCCGGGATCGAGTAGATGCCGATCGGTTGCAGGCTCATCATGGCCTTGGTGGGTTCGCCGAAGGCATGGTAGGCGGCCAACCGGCCCTGCTCCATGGATGTGGCGGCCAGGGCGGGGAAGCCGATGACATCGCCGACTGCGTAGATGTGGTCGACCTTGGTGGTGAAGTTGTCGTCGACGTAGATGCGGCCGCGGCTGTCGGCCTCCAGGTCGGCGTTGGCCAGATCCAGGTGATCGGTTTGGCCCTGGCGGCCGGCCGAGTACATGACGGTCTCGGCGGGGATCTGCTTGCCGCTGGCCAGCGTGGTCAGCGTGCCTGTCGGGCCGACGTCGACGGCGGTCACCTCCTCGCCGAACCGGAATGTCACCGCGAGGTCGCGCAGATGGAAGCGCAGCGACTCGACAATCTCGGGATCGCAGAATTCCAGCATGTTGTCCCGCTTCTCGACCACGGTGACCTTGGTGCCCAGCGCGGCGAACATCGACGCGTATTCGATGCCGATCACCCCGGCGCCGACCACCACCATCGAGGTGGGCAGGGTTTTGAGATCGAGGATGCCGTCGGAATCCAGCACCCGCGCCTCATCGAATGTCACCCCGGCCGGTCGGGCCGGTTTGGTCCCGGTGGCGATCACGATGTAGCGGCCACGGACGGTGATCAGTTCGGCGCGATTGGGATCCTCGACGACGATGGTGTGTTCGTCCTGGAACCGGCCGTGCCCGGTGTAGAGCTCGATGCGGTTGCGCATCAGCTGGGACCGCACGACATCGATCTCCTTGCCGATGACGTGCTGGGTGCGCGCGAGCAGGTCGGCCGGGGTGATCTTGTCCTTGACGCGGTAGCTCGCGCCGTAGAGTTCGCGCTGGCTCATGCCGGTCAGGTAGACGACGGCCTCGCGCAGCGTCTTCGACGGGATGGTGCCGGTGTTGACGCACACCCCGCCGAGCATCATGCCCCGCTCGATCACAGCGACCGTCTTGCCGAGCTTGGCTGCGGCGATGGCGGCGCGTTGACCGCCGGGACCCGAACCGATGACGACGAGGTCGTACTCCTGCATCGAACCCATGGGACAACTGTCTACGCGGAGTTGCCCGGATCGCACATGTGGCGGACGCCGAATACCGGGTGAACAAATGCCCCGGGCTGGCTATCCCCAGTGTCGAATTCATCCCCAGCCGGGGCAGTGCCCCAGCAACCGCCCAGCTCGCCCGGACCGGCGTGACGGAGTGGATGGGCACGGTCTGTCCATGACCACAACACCACCTCCGTCCGCACCCGACTTCCACCTCAACCGTCCCGGCGCGCTGATCGCCGCCCTTCCCGCCGTACTCGGCTTCGTGCCGGAAAAGAGCCTTGTCCTGGTCACCGTCGATCGCGGCGAGTTGGGCTGCGTCATGCGCGCCGATCTGGCCGTCGACATGGCCGAGCGCATCGAGCACCTCGTCGACGTGGCCACCACGACGAGTCCGGACGCGGTGATCGCCGTGGTGGTGGACGAGGACAGCACGGACTGCCGAGTCTGCGACGACCGCTACCGCGATCTGGCTTTGGTGCTGGATCGAGCGTTGGCCGAGGAAGGCATCGAGCTTTACGCGGCGCACGTGGTGGACCGGGTGGCCGCCGGCGGATACTGGCGCTGCGCCGACGGATGCGGTGAGGCGGGACGCGTGGACGACCCGGGTGCCTCGCCGCTGGCGGCAGCGGCCGTGCTGGACGGTCGCCGGCTCTATGGCAGCCGGGACGAACTGCTGCAGGTGATCCGGCCCGACCCGGTCCGCACGTCCTCGATGGCGCGGCCGCTGGCGCTGGCGGCGCAGCCGCCCGGGCAGCTGGAATCGCGCTCGGATGCCGAGGTGCGCCGTGACGTCGAAGCGGCGATGAGCGCGGCCCTGCGGGTGGCCGAGGGTGACGAGCCGGACAGCGCCGAACTGGCGCGCGTGGTCGTCGGGCTGGCCGACCCCCGGGTACGCGACACGCTGTATGCGTTGGCGGTCGGGGAGTGCGCGCACCAGGCCGAAGCCTTATGGGCCCTGCTGGCGCGCACCATGCCGGACCCGTGGCGCGTGGAAGCGCTTGTGTTACTGGCATTTTCGGCCTACGCGCGCGGGGACGGACCACTGGCCGGGGTTTCGCTGGACGCGGCGTTGCGAGTGCAGCCGATGCACCGGATGGCCGGCATGCTCGATACCGCGCTGCAAACGGGTATGCACCCGGAACGGATCCGAGAGCTCGCGGTCACCGGGTATCGGCTGGCCGAGCAACTCGGCGTGCGGCTGCCCCCGCGACAGATGTGGGGGCGCCGCGCCAGTTGAGCGGCTAGACCTTCTCCACCCGCACCGCGTGCGCCATCTGGTGGGGCAGTTCGACCTGCTCATGCCCGGGGATCACGATCAGCACGCCGCCATGGTCATTGGCCTCGACGGTGACCCTCGCGTTGGGCACCACCCCGGCATCCTTGAGCCGGCCGATGAGCTCGGTGTCGCCCTGCACGTGTTCGGTGAGCTGGCGGACCACCACGGCCACCGGCAACCCGACCGGGAGCTCGGTGAGCCGAACCAGGCTGACATCGTCGGACCCGAAGCCCGCCGTGCCGACGCCGAGTTCGGACAGGCCCGGGATGGGATTACCGAACGGGGACGTGGTCGGGTTGTCCAGCACCTGGACCAAGCGCCGTTCCACATCCTCGCTCATCACGTGCTCCCATCGGCACGCCTCGGCGTGGACTTCCTCCCACGGCAACCCGATCACGTCGACGAGCAGTCGCTCGGCCAGCCGGTGCTTGCGCATCACCGCGACCGCCAGGGCGCGGCCCTTGGGGGTCAACTCCAGGTGGCGGTCACCGGCGACGTGCAGCAGACCGTCGCGCTCCATCCGTGACACCGTTTGGCTCACTGTGGGACCACTTTGATCGAGGCGCTCGGCAATGCGGGCGCGCAGCGGTACTACGCCCTCTTCCTCGAGGTCGTAGATAGTCCGGAGGTACATCTCGGTGGTGTCGACAAGATCATTCATGCGCGCCTTCCCAGCCCAAACGTCAACGGACAGTCTACCGTTTCCGCTCTTTGAACTGCGGTGCAACATCGGGGCGGTCGGACAGTCCGGGCGGTCCGGCGAGAAACACCAGGAAACACGATGTGCCCCGCCGGAAGCCGGCGGGGCACATCGGGAAGTGGATCAGCTGGCGTACGAGCGAAGCCGATCGGCGCGATCGCCGTTGCGCAGCTTGGCCATCACCTCACGCTCGATCTGGCGGACCCGCTCACGGGACAGGCCGAACAGCTTGCCGATCTGATCCAGCGTGCGGGGCTGGCCGTCGTCCAGGCCGAACCGCAACCGGATCACCTGCTGCTCACGCTCGTCGAGCGTGGCCAGCACGTGGCGGATATCGGTGTGCAGCAGCTCGGAAATGACGGCGTTCTCGGCCGACATCGCCTCGGAGTCCTCGATGAAGTCACCCAGCGGGGCTTCCTCGTCGGTGCCGACCGGCATGTCCAGGCTCACCGGATCGCGGCTGTGCTCCAGCAGGTCGTTGATCTTCTCGACCGGGATGCCGGACTCTTCGGCCAGTTCGTCGTCGGTCGCCTCGCGGCCGAGGTTCTGGTGCATCTCGCGCTTGATCCGGGCCAGCTTGTTGACCTGCTCGACCAGGTGGACCGGAAGCCGGATGGTGCGGCTCTGGTCGGCCATCCCGCGGGTGATCGCCTGCCGGATCCACCAGGTGGCATACGTGGAGAACTTGAAGCCCTTGGTGTAATCGAACTTCTCCATCGCGCGGATCAAGCCCAGGTTGCCCTCCTGGATCAGATCCAGCAGCGGCATCCCGCGACCGGTGTAGCGCTTGGCCAGTGACACCACCAGGCGGAGGTTGGCCTCCAGCAGGTGCCTGCGGGCCGCCTCGCCGTCCCGGACCACGGCGGCCAGGTCCCGTTTGCGGTTCTCACCGAGGCGCTTCTTGGTGTCCAACACGTGCCGGGCGTAAAGACCCGCCTCGATGCGCTTTGCGAGCTCTACCTCATCGGCGGCATTGAGCAATGCCGTTTTTCCGATGCCGTTCAGATACACGCGCACGAGGTCGGCGGCAGGGCTCTGGGCGTCCAGATCGCTGTCGACGCGGCTTGTGGTGGCATTAGCCATGACGGCCTCCTGATCGGGTCGAACTGTCATGACCTACAACGTCGTAGGACCCTTGAGAGTTCCCGCCGATTTCCGGATTCACACCCGTTGACCTGCAGTTTTTTCGAGTCGACCTGAGAATGTCCTAAGAATGGCTAAAGGAATCGCTCAGCTGGGGTCAGCACCGTCGGACTGCGCCGAGTCTGGTTGCGGTGGCAGGGAGGCGTCGCTCTGTAACGCCGGTCGCTCCGCGGTGGGGAACAACGGGACCCGATTTCCGCGGCCGGAGTAACGGCGTGGTTCCTCGGCGCGACGCGGAGGACGGTCATTGGCGATCAGCACCGCCATCCAGGGCAGCGGAATGGAGATCACAATGATCGCCAGCGAGATCAATCCGTTGTGCCAGATGTTGTACGCGACGGCGGCCAGGATCAGCGCCGGGATGCGGAACGCCATCAACGTCAGGTACTTACGGACACGCTGGCGGTGCTGGACTTCGAACGCGGGTTCAGCTCGGGTGATGAGGACCGGCCGGCCTTCATCATCGAAATCGTCGTCGAAACTCAGCTCGTGGCTTTGTTTCATGCTTCTACTCTTTCACACTGTCGCCTCGCGGGAGTAGGTGGATTTCCCTATGCATCGCTGCCAGGCAGAATGAAACCCATGCAGACCCAGACCCTCGAGCGCCCGGACACCGACGAACGCGTCGACGACGGGACCGACGATGACAGCCCGAAGTTCTTCCACTACGTCAAGAAGGACAAGATCGCCGAAAGCGCCGTCATGGGTACGCATGTCGTTGCGCTGTGCGGCGAGGTCTTCCCGGTGACGAAGTCGCCCAAGCCCGGCTCGCCGGTGTGCCCCGACTGCAAGAAGATCTACGACTCGCTCAAGAAGTAGACGGCTACCGCGGCGGTTCAGTGGGTTCAGGCACCGATCGCACCGGTGCCTGGGCGCTGCCGTTGAGGGCCTTGTCCTCCAGCCATTCCCGCAGGCGCCGGGCGTGGGTATCCGATGCCGGCCATTCCTCCTGGATCGCCGCATTGAGTTCGGCGCCGAGCATGATCGCAAAACCCAGGAAGAACGCGAACAACAGGAATGCGATCGGTGTGGCCAGCGCGCCGTAGGTGTAGCCGGTGCTGGTGATCCAGGTCAGGTAGATCCGCAGCCCGAACGTGGCGACCAGGAACACCACGGTGGCCAGCACCGCGCCCAGCAGCAGGCGGTGGGTCGGCAGCGGGGCCGGCAATGAGACCCGGTACAGCACCGTCACCCCGATCAGCACCGCCAGGAACAACGCCGGGTAGTAGCCGTAGCGCAAGACGTTGGCCCAGCTGTCCGGGATGTGCTCGGCGATCGCCCGCGGCCCCAGTGCCAGAACCGGCGCCGCGGCGATCGCGGACACCAGCATGATCACGTAGAGGCCCAAGGCGTAGAACCGCTGCCGTACCGGATGCCGCAGCGCCGTCTGGTCGTGTGCCTCCACGATGGAGTCCACGAAGGCCGACACCGCCGACGACCCCGCCCACAGAGAGATGACGAAGCCCACCGACACCACCTCGCCCCGGGCGCCCTTCACGATGTCGCGGATCGTCGGCTCGATGATCTCGTTGACGACGTTGCGGGAGAAGAAGCTGTTCGCCGCGGTGATCAGCTGATGCTGGATCATCGGCAAGGTGTCCGGCCCGAACAGTGGTGCGACGAAGGCCAGACTGCCCAGCATTCCCAGTAGCAGGGGTGGTAACGACAACGCGCACCAAAACGCCGCCTGCGCCGATTCCGAGAAAATGGAATCGTCCCAACTCTTCGACAACGTGCGTCGAGTGATGTGCCAGATGTGGTGGCGTGAGGGTGGTACTGGAAGTGGCTGGCCAGTCATGACCAGTCAAGCATTACTGACGAAACATGCTCCTGCCCAAGCGGGTGGTCGGAGGCGGCGATGCCAGTGACCGGACCGGCCGTCTAGATCTCTGCCGGGCTGGTGTCCAGCACGGCGGCCAACTCGATCAACTTGGCTTCGTGTTCGTTGGCGTGGTGCTGGCAGAAGAGCAACTCAGCTCCTGAGGGCAGCGTCGCGCGTACCCGCGCGGCTGCGCCGCAACGATCGCAGCGGTCTGCTCTGGTTAGCTCGGGGCTGGTCAGAGTTGCGTTCACGGCTCCTCCGTCTTCTACTCTGCGCATCTCGGCAAAGGCGCCGTGATTGCGTATGTCTACTCTGTCAGACGTTTTGGCTTCCGGCCTTGTTCCCCAACGGTTCACGGTGTGTCGTGTCTCACTTGGCCTGCGTGTGGCCGGCCGGGCAAGCTGACAATGTGCATCCGTCACCGCGTGTCCTGGTTCACTTGTGCAGCGCCGACGATTGGCGCCGGGCCCAGAACCGCGGCGAACATCGGCCCGACTCACTGAGTGCGCAGGGCTTCGTCCATCTTTCGACTCCCGAACAGGTGCATCTGCCGGCGAACCGGCTGTATGCCGGACGCGCCGACCTGGTGCTGCTGCACATCGACCCGGCCGGGCTTTCGGACCCGGTCCGCTGGGAGCCCGGCGTTCCGACGGATCCGCAGTCGATGTTGTTTCCACACCTGTACGGGCCGCTGCCGGCCGCGGTGGTGACCGGGGTCGCCGCTTACCTGCCAGGCCCTGACGGACGGTTCGCGCCGTTGTTGGTTACATAGTCCAGGCAGAGCGCACCGGCGGACGAATCGTCATTCGCGGTGAGCCCGGTGCAAGGATTCCCAATCGTGTTCGGACTCCAGCTGTTGGATCAGTGCGGAGGTGCGCTCGCGCAGCAGCAGCGTCACGCCGATGCCGACCAGGATCGCCACCACCAACGCGACCCAGGAGAACCGGGACAGCCAGTGCTCGGCTGCGAGACCGGCGAAATAGACCACCGCCGTGGTGCCACCGGCCCACAGCAGCGCCCCGGTGGCGTTGGCGGCCAGGAAGCGCGGATAGCGCATCTTCAGCGCACCGGCCAGCGGCCCTGCGAAGATCCGCAGCAGCGCGATGAAACGGCCGAAGAACACCGCCCACACACCCCAACGAGCGAACAGCTGCTTGGCCAGCGCCACGTGACCGGGGCCGAAATGGTGGGGGAATCGGCGGCCCAGCCGTTCGAACAGCGACATGCCGTAGCGGTGACCGATCGAATAGCCGATCGTGTCCCCGACGATCGCGCCCACGGTGGCGGCGGCACCGACCAAGACCGGATTGATGTCGAGGGTGTGGCGCGACGCCAGCAGCGCCGCACTGACCAGGGCGATCTCTCCGGGCAACGGAATACCCAGGCTTTCGAGCCCGATCACCACACCCACCAGCAGGTACACCGCAAGCGGCGGGATCGTCTGCAACAGCGCGTCCACGTTCACGCATTCAGCATGCCGTGTCGCCGGGAGGGTCGGCAGGCACCGCTTCGATGATCGCCAACGGGGTCGGCGTAGGCAGGACACGGGTGAGCCGGAATCCCGCCCGCGACAGCAACTCGGTGTACTCACGGCGGGTCCGCTCGCGGCCGCCGGCGGACACCAGCATCTCCAGATCGAGCAGCAGACCCAGATGCGCGGGCGCGCCCTCCGGCAGCACCATCTCGAACAGCAGCAGTTTGCCGTCGGGCGCGATGGCGCCGCGCACGTTCCGCAGAATCTGCAGCGCCTGATCGTCATCCCAGTCATGGATGACTGTCTTGAGCAGGTACGCATCGCCGCCTGTCGGAACCGATTCGAAGAACGATCCACCTTCGACGTCGCAGCGCGCCGTCTCGTCGGCGTCTGCGACCACAGAGGGCAGGTCGAACAACACGCCGCGGGCTTCGGGAGCCTGCTGCAGCACCGCCGCCAACAGTGCGCCGTGCCCGCCACCGACATCGACAATTCGGCGCATTCCGCTGAAATCGTATGTCGGGACTGCATTTTCGATCGCAACGGTCGAGACGCCGGTCATCGCGTCGTTGAAAACCCGCGCGAACTCGGCGTCGGTGTCGAGGTAGTCGAAGAACTCCTTGCCGCGCACCTTGGATACTGCGGTGGCACCGGTGCGCACCGAATGCTCCAGGCTGCCCCAGTGCTCCCAGTGCATGGGGCTGCCGATGAACGCAAGCATCGGCGCCATGCTGTTCGGGGCATCGGACACCAGCGCACGTCCGGTCCGGGTCAGCGCGAACCGGCCGTCGCGGCCCAAGGTGAACACCGAGCGGCTGGCCAGCGCGCGCATCAGCCGGTAGGTGGCTGCTGGGTTGGTGCCGATCCGCCCGGCGACGTCGTCGGCTGTCTGTGGGCCATCCTGCAACGCGTCGACGATGCCGAGCCGTACCGCGGCATACAGCGCCTGGGTCTGCCAGGCGCCGAACCCGAGCTCCATGACCGCCACGCTGCTGGGCACGGTTGCCTGGCGGAGGCGTTCAAGAACCCCGCGGAACGCGTTGATCGCGCTGATCAGCACCGGTGGCGGCGTCTTGGTTGCGGCAGGCTTCGGGCGAGTGGCGGTTTCTGGCTTCATCACCGGGCGAAGCTATATCCGCCCACTTGGTGATTCCTTGTGCCGAACGCCAAGTCCTGGTCCAGGTAGTCGGGCACTGGCGCCGAGTTAGCCGCATACGCGAACGGCGGACCGGAAGTATCCGGTCCGCCGTCCACGGAGATTGCCTAGTCCAGGTAGTCGCGCAGCACCTGAGAACGGCTCGGGTGGCGCAGCTTGCTCATGGTCTTGGACTCGATCTGGCGGATGCGTTCGCGGGTCACCCCGTACACCTGGCCGATCTCGTCGAGGGTGCGCGGCTGACCGTCGGTCAGGCCGAAGCGCAGGCGTACCACGCCGGCCTCACGCTCGGACAGCGTCTCCAGCACCGACTGCAGCTGATCCTGCAGCAGGGTGAAAGACACGGCGTCGACGGCGACGACAGCTTCACTGTCCTCGATGAAGTCACCGAGCTGGCTGTCGCCCTCGTCACCGATGGTCTGGTCCAGCGAGATGGGCTCACGCGCGTACTGCTGGATCTCCAGCACCTTCTCCGGCGTGATGTCCATTTCCTTGGCCAGCTCTTCGGGCGTGGGCTCGCGGCCCAGGTCCTGCAGCAGCTCGCGCTGGATGCGGCCCAGCTTGTTGATGACCTCGACCATGTGCACCGGGATACGGATGGTGCGGGCCTGGTCGGCCATGGCGCGGGTGATGGCCTGACGGATCCACCAGGTGGCGTACGTGGAGAACTTGTAGCCCTTGGTGTAGTCGAACTTCTCGACGGCGCGGATCAGGCCCAGGTTGCCCTCCTGGATCAGGTCCAGAAACGCCATGCCGCGACCGGTGTAGCGCTTGGCCAGCGACACCACGAGGCGCAGGTTGGCTTCCAGCAGATGGTTTTTCGCGCGGTCACCGTCGCGGCAGATCCACTGGTAGTCACGTCGCACCTGAGTGGTGAGTTTCTCGCCCTTCTCGGCGAACTCCGCCATCTTCTGGGTGGCGAACAGCCCGGCCTCGATGCGCTTGGCGAGCTCGACCTCTTCCTCGGCGTTGAGCAGCGCGACCTTGCCGATCTGCTTGAGATAGGCGCGGACCGAGTCAGCCGAGGCCGTCAGCTCGGCGTCTTTACGGGCCTGCCGCAGTGCCTCGGACTCTTCCTCGTCCCAGACGAAGTCGCCGGAGGCCTTGTCCTTCTCGGACGGCTCGGGATGGTCGTCGCCGTCCTTGGCGTCCTTGCCGGGGGCCGGCGTGGCACCCTTGCCTTCTTCGGCGTCGTCCTCGCCGCCGGAATCTTCCTCGTCCTCGTCGTCGGTGTCGAGATCATCGAGCTCGAGATCCGAGTCGTCGAGGTCCTCGCCCGGGTCGCCTTCGAGGTCGTCGGTGGCCTCAAGATCGTCGTTGACGTCTTCGGGTTTGGTCCCCGGGCCCTTGGCCGCCCGCTTGGCGGGGGCCTTCTTGGCGGGCGCACGCTTGGTGGCGGTGCCGCCCTCGGCCTTGGCGGCAGTGCTCTTAGCTGCCCGCTTGGCCGGGGCCTTCTTGGCGGGGGTCTTGGTAGCGGTGCGCTTCACCGGCTCGTCGGTCGCCGGGCTTGCCTTTGTCGCTGCCACGTACACCCTTTCGGTCTCACGAATTTTCCGGTGGGCATGGGCATACTCCACCGAAAGCGTCTGCTATCGAATGTCGGCGTTGTTATCGGCTGGGATATTCGCCGCTATTCGGTAGGCGGCCGCCGTGCACCATTGTAACGACAGTGTGGAACTTCACCGTGCCGAGCGGCAAATTTGACGCTTCGGCGATCCGGATTTCGGCCCGGCTACCGAGCGGTAGCTTGCACGTCGATGACGGACGCCATGGCGGCGCCCACGATGCCCGCGGTGTTCAAAAGCGTCGCGGGGACGATGGGGGTGCGGATCTCCAGTAGTGGCAGCCACTTGTCGGCCTTGCGGCTGATGCCGCCGCCGGCGATGAACAGATCCGGCCAGATCGCGTTCTCGAGCGTCACCAGAACCTTGGTGACCTCTTCGCTCCAGCGGGCATAACTCCAGTTCTTGCGGTCCTTGACCGAAGACGCGGCCCGGTGCTCGGCCTCTTTACCGCCCACTTGCAGGTGGCCAAATTCGGTGTTGGGCAACAACACACCGTTGTGGATCACCGCGGACCCGATGCCGGTTCCGAAGGTCAGCATCACGATGACACCGGAGTTGTCCTTGCCTGCCCCATAGCGCCCCTCGGCGACACCGGCCGCATCGGCGTCATTGAGCACCGTCACCCGTGCTCCGCCGAGGGCGGAGCCGATCAACTCGCACGCATCCACACCGATCCAACTCTTGTCGACGTTGGCCGCGGTGCGCACGATGCCGCCGGTCACCACTCCCGGATAGGTGACGCCGACGCTGCCGGTCCAGCCGAATTCGGCCACCACGGCGGCCACCGTTTTCGCCACCGCCTCCGGGGTGGCGGGCTGGGGTGTGTCGAGCTTGAACCGCTCGCCGATCAGTTGCCCGGTGTCGAGGTCGACGATGCCGCCTTTGATGCCGCTGCCGCCGACGTCGACGCCGAATCCACGGTGTCGGGCATGGATGTCGACCACCGGATCTGTTGCGGGTGCGGTCATGGGGTGCTCCTTTGCGGGACAGGCATTGAACAGGCTGTCGGACGGGCTGAGGGACAAACCAAGGCGCGCCCTCACCCTAGTCGTTGAACAGCGCCGTGGGCGCCCCAACGACCGCGGGTGTGGTCCGCCGCGGCGAGGCCGCGAAGTTCAACGGCGGTCCCCCCGCGAAGCGACTTTTCGGTCAGAAGATGATGCGATAGAGCCGTGACCGACAACAGTTTCGATCTGCCCGGCTTGCGGGCGGTGGCCGAACAACTTGCAACCGAAGCCGCCGAGTTCGTCGCGCGTCGTCGCGCCGAGGTGTTCGGCACCGTGGCGCGCACCGCCGGTGACCCTGCCCCCGGCGCGGTGCGCTCCAAGAGCACCCCGACCGACCCCGTCACGATCGTCGACACCGAAACCGAACGGTGGTTGCGCGAGCGCCTGGCGGAGTTGCGGCCCGGGGAACAGATCCTGGGCGAGGAGGAGGGCGGCGACCTGGACGGGCGGAGCGGCCTGAGCTGGGTGATCGATCCGATCGACGGCACGGTCAACTTCGTCTACGGGATCCCGGCGTACGCGGTCTCGGTGGCCGTCCAGCGCGACGGGCGATCTGTGGCCGGAGCAGTGGCCGACGTGTCGGCGGGCACGGTCTACTCGGCTGCCCTCGGGCACGGTGCCGAGGTGCTGGCGGGCGGAGTTCGTACCCCGCTGCGGTGCAGCGGTGTCGACGATTTGTCGATGACGCTGCTGGGTACCGGGTTCTCCTACGATCCCGACCAACGCGCGCGACAGGCCGGCGTGCTGGCTCAGGTGCTGCCCGCGGTGCGCGATGTGCGGCGGATCGGCTCGTGTGCCCTCGACCTGTGCATGGTGGCCGCCGGCCAGCTGG
Organism: Mycolicibacterium frederiksbergense; assembly: GCF_029893345.1. Taxonomy (GTDB): domain Bacteria; phylum Actinomycetota; class Actinomycetes; order Mycobacteriales; family Mycobacteriaceae; genus Mycobacterium; species Mycobacterium frederiksbergense_B. The sequence goes on from NZ_JARXVE010000001.1 coordinate 143,897, forward strand.
ACGCTTACTACGAAGAGGGTGTGCAGGTCTGGGACTGGGCCGCGGCCGCACTGATCGCTGCCGAGGCCGGGGCCACGGTGTGGCTGCCGACCGCTGCCGATTCCGAGCGCGTGGCGGCTTCGGCGCCGGGGGTGGCCGACGCCCTGCACGGCGTCCTAGCAGGCGCCGGTATGGATTTTTGACAGCAGCGCGGAGTCGGCGGGGGCAGTGGCGTCGGGCCGCAGGCTGGCCAGGACCGCGTTGATGTCGTCATTGCTGGCCAGTTGGCTGAACTCGGTGCCCAGTGCAAGATCGACTGTGGCGTCGGCCCTTTCGTCCTGGAGCAGCTCGGTGCACGGGGCGACCAGCCACACTGCCGCGGCCGCGGTGCGGCCGGCCGGGCCGAACCGGATTTGGCCCTGGCATTCCAGTCGCGCGCTGGAATAGATCGGGTCGTTGGCGGCCTCGGGCTGGGCGAAGCCGAGATCGCGGAGCGCGCCGGCCACTTCGCCGGCCTGGCCGCCCTGGCCGCTGGCGTTGAGCACCCGGATCTTGGCCTCGGCCAGCGGGGCCGGCAGGACTTCGGTCATGGCCGAACTGGCTACCTGTTCACCCAGTTTGGGAGCGGCCGGGTCGGTGGCCGGGGGTGGGGCGTTGCAGACGGTGGCTTCGTGCACATCGGCGGGTCGGCTCAGTGCGACGATCCACACCGTCAGCGTGACCACCGCCAGTGCGACGAACAGCGCAATGGCGGGGACGAAATTGCGCCGACGGAACGGGCGACCGTGCCGGTCGAACGCGGTGCCGTCGGTGATTTGTGCGACCACACGTGCACTCTAAGGGCAAGCTGGTTCACTGACCCAGCAGAGCTCAGGCGGTAGTGTGATGTAAATCACACTGGAACGTGTGGCAATACGGGCACGAATCATTTGGGGAATGCGTTCGACGCTGGTACAAAGCTCTGCTGCAGGGGTAAGGGAGGGGAGACCGACGATGGCTACTGATTACGACGCTCCACGGCGAACCGAAGCTGACGACGTTTCCGAGGACTCGCTGGAAGAGCTCAAGGCGCGGCGCAATGAGGCGCAGTCTGCCGTGGTGGACGTGGATGAATCCGAGTCTGCCGAGTCATTCGAGCTGCCGGGCGCAGACCTGTCCGGCGAGGAACTGTCGGTACGGGTGATCCCGAAGCAGGCTGACGAGTTCACCTGTTCCAGCTGTTTTCTGGTGCATCACCGCAGCCGGCTGGCCAGCGAGAAGAACGGCGTGATGATCTGCACCGACTGCGCGGCCTGAGTCCGCTCGGCCGCTGGAGCTTGATTCGCGGCTCAGCCGCTGGAGCTTGATTCGCGGCTCAGCCGCGGGAGCTTGATTCGCGGCTCAGCCGCGGAGTGCCGCCAGCACCCGGTCCGGATGGCGCGAGCTGATCAACCAGTACGGCGTGGGGTCATCCGGATCGTCGAGTACCACCAGCACCATGGGGCCGACCCACGCGCGGTGCACCACGTACGAGGCGGGATCGAGCTGGCGGCCGAGTGCGGCCGACTTCGCCGAACGCGGCACCTCGGCGGTGCGGGAGATGACGCTGACCGGCAGGTGGGCGTTGCCGATCCACAATTCGCTGTCGCCGGCTGTCCCGCGCATCACCTTCAGCTCGGTCTTGCTGAACCAGAACAACACCGCCGCCGCCACCCCGAAAAGCAGCAGGTAGGGCAGCCAGGCCGGGATGGCCGGGGCCGCCAGGCCGACTTCGAACGCGATCACCCCTGCCAGCACGGCAGCGGGCAGCGACCACCACCATGGCACCCACAACCGTTCGCGGTACTGGACGGTTTGGGCGGTTGCTCGCGTGTCGGACACGCGGCTCAGAGTAATCTGTGACGTCGTGTCCAACACTCTGGCGGTGGTCCGATTGGACCGCGAACTCCCGATGCCCAGCCGGGCGCACGATGGCGACGCGGGCGTAGACCTCTACAGCGCGCAGGAACTTGAGCTGGCCCCCGGGCAGCGGGCGCTGGTGTCCACCGGCCTCGCGGTGGCCATTCCGCACGGAATGGTGGGGCTGGTCCACCCGCGCTCGGGTTTGGCTGCGCGCGTGGGTCTTTCGATCGTCAACAGCCCGGGCACCATCGACGCCGGCTACCGCGGCGAGATCAAGGTTTCGCTGATCAATCTTGATCCCCAGACGCCGATCGTGATCAATCGCGGTGATCGGATTGCCCAGCTGTTGGTGCAGCGGGTAGAACTGCCCGAGCTGGTCGAGGTGGCCTCGTTCGACGAGGCCGGCCTGGCTGACACCACCCGTGGTGACGGTGGACACGGTTCCTCCGGCGGACATGCGAGTTTGTGATGGCAATAGGAAAACGCAAGAGCAACGATTCGGCCGACAACGCGGCTGACCAGAACGCCGAGGAGCCGGCCACAGTGGATACGACCGACGAGGACCTCATCGACGGCCCGTTCGACGTCGACGATTTCGACGACCCCGCCGTCGCGGCGCAGGGTCGGCTCGACCTCGGCTCGGTGCTGATCCCGATGCCCGACGGCGGGCAGGTTCAGGTCGAGCTCAACGAGGCGGGGGCGCCCAGCGCCGTGTGGGTGGTGACCCCCAACGGGCGATTCACCGTCGCCGCCTACGCGGCGCCCAAGAGCCCGGGCCTGTGGCGCGAGGTGGCCGGCGAACTCGCCGAATCGCTGCGCAACGACGCAGGCTCGGTGAGCATCCAGGACGGCCCATGGGGTCGTGAGGTGGTCGGTGTCGGCAACGGCGGAGTGGTGCGCTTCATCGGTGTCGACGGCTACCGGTGGATGGTGCGCTGTGTGGTCAACGGCGCTCCGGAGACCATCGACGCGCTGACCGACGAGGCTCGGGCCTCACTGGCCGACAGTGTGATTCGTCGTGGTGATACCCCGCTGCCGGTCCGCACGCCGCTGCAGGTGCAGCTGCCCGAGCCGATGGCGGCCCAACTGCGCGCCGCGGCTCAGCAGGCTGCCGCGCAGCAGATGGCCCAGCAGCAGGCCCCACCGCAGGAGCAGCCGCCGGCCGAGCCGACGGCCCGGCGCAGCACGCAGGGTTCGGCGATGCAGCAGCTGCGCACCATCACCGGCGGGTAGCGCCCGCCTGATTCGGCTCCAGCCGGCGGCTCAGTCTGCGCCGGCGGCCTCCTGGAGTGCGGCCACGCAGGCGGCGCCCAGCACACCGGTATCGCGCCCCATTTCGGCGAGGGTGACGGTGCGCAGCGCCGCGCGCGGCACCGCGGTCATCCACTCGTATCCGACCTCGGCCGGATGAACGGGATCGTCGGTGGCCACGGCGACACCCATCGGCACCGCCAGCTGTTCGAGTTCGGCACAGGTGGGAGCCCCGTATCCGGCCGCCTCGTCCAAGGCGTCGGGCAGCGTGGGCCACTGGCCGACCCAGGATCGGGCTAGTTCGTCGGCCAGCCAGGCCGGGCTCGACACCCGCATTTGGGCCACCGTGGCCGCCAGCCCATCCTGGCGTAGCAGGTGCGCCGATTGGCGGGCAAGCAGCGCAGCGGGGGCGTTCTGGGCCGAACCCATCCACGGCGGCAGGGCCGCCAGCACCGCCACGGCCCGGCTGGGGTGATCCAGAGCCCATCTGGTGGCGACCACGGCACCGATGGATACTCCGCCGACCGCGATGGGGCCGGAGCGGGCAGCGTTCTCCAGCGCGTGCAGATACCCCTCGATGAGGCGCTCCGGTGTCGGCGGCGGGGTCACCACGAGCGCGCCGGCATCGTGCAATGCAGCCGAGAACGCTCGGTAGACGTAGTTGTCGTCGGACCCGGTGCCGGGCAACAGAACCGTGGTGACACCACGCAGGATGACGCTCATCACATGATCGTGCCTGCCTCGTCAAATCGTCGGCGTGCCGACCCGGACCCTACGTGGCATTTGCTGAACAAGAGGTCTACCGTGGCGTTGGTTGGGTGGATCCACGGTGGGTCCGCGAAAGGTCAGGAGAGGCCATGGCTACGGCCGAAGGGTATCTGCGCCGGCTTACGCGACGCCTGACAGAAGACCCCGAACAACTCGATGTCGAAGAGCTCAGCGACGAAGCGGCCAGTACCGGCGCGTTGAAGGCGATCCATGCTCAGCGCGGTCAGGAAGTGACGATGGTCGGCACCCTGCGCAGCGTCGAATGTAACGGCAAGGGGTGTTCCGGCGGCATCAAAGCTGAACTGTTCGACGGTACGGACATGGTGTTGTTGGTGTGGTTGGGTCAGCGTCGTATCCCGGGTATCGAATCGGGCCGCACCCTGCGGGTGCACGGCCGGGTCGGCAAGCTGGAGAACGGAACCAAAGCCATCTACAACCCGCATTACGAAATTCAGAAGTGAGTCAGGACGAAAAGGACACAGGCAGCGCACCTCAACCCCCCGAGGTTGATCCGGCCCTGAGCCGAGCCCAAACCCATTCCGGTGGGCGTGCGGTGCTCGAACAGATGGGCGGCATCAGCGGCCTGATCTATTCCTCCCTACCGGTGATGGTGTTCGTCCCGGTGTCCACGATGTTTGGGCTGAAGCCCGCGATCGGCGCGGCACTCGGCGTGGCGACCCTGATCCTGCTCTGGCGGCTGATCCGCCACGAATCGGTTCAGCCCGCTGTGTCGGGATTTTTCGCCGTGGGGGCCAGCGCGCTGATCGCCTATGTGGTGGGGGAGTCGAAAGGCTTTTTCCTGCTTGGTATCTGGAGCTCGCTGGTGTATGCGGTGGTGTTCGGGATATCGGTGCTGATCCGTCGTCCCGTGGTCGGATACATCTGGGGCTGGGTGAATACCCACGACCGGCACTGGCGTGATGTGCGCAAGGCGGTGCTGGCGTTCGACGTCGCCACGCTCACCTGGGTCGCGGTGTTCGCATCGCGGTTCCTGGTGCAGCAGCCCCTTTACGAGGCCAATAAGACCGGCTGGCTGGGTGTCACGCGTATCGCCATGGGCTGGCCGTTGACCGCCGTGGCCGCGTTGGTGACCTATCTCGCAATCCGGGCCGCGCAGCGTGCCGTACACGGCCAGGGCGCGGCCGACACCGCCGACTAGGTGCTCAGCGCGGCGCCGGCCGCAGCAGCAGTTCGCGCAGTTCGTCCTCGGACTCTGTGACGGCCACAAACAGCAGCTCGTCGCCACCCTCCAGTGGCTCATCGGACTCCGGCACGATCACCCTGGCTCCGCGCAGAATGGTCACCAGCGCGGTGTCACGGGGCAATTCCATGCGCTTCACCGGCCTGCCGCCCCAGGGGGTGTCGTCGGGCAGGGTGATCTCCACCAGATTGGCCTGCCCCTTGCGGAACTCCATCAGCCGCACCAGATCACCGACCGCAACGGCCTCCTCGACCAGTGAGGCCAGCATGCGCGGCGTCGACACCGCCACGTCCACGCCCCAGTTCTCGTCGAACAGCCACTCGTTGCGGGGATCGTTGACGCGGGCCACCACCCGGGGCACGGCGAATTCGGTCTTGGCCAGCAGACTGACCACCACGTTGACCTTGTCGTCACCGGTAGCCGCGATCACCACGTCGAAATCCTCGAGCTTGATCGACTCCATCATGGTGAGCTCGCAGGCATCTCCGAGCCGCCATTGCGCGGCCGGAATGGCATCGACGTCGATGTGCTCGGCGTTGCGCTCCAGCAGGGTCACTTCGTGGTTGTTCTCCAGCAACTCGCGGGCGATGGAGCGGCCGACAGCCCCGGCCCCGGCGATGGCAACTTTCATCAGTGCGACTCCAAATCCTCGCTGGGCGGCAGTGCCGAGATGGCAAGCGCCTCGGCGACATGCCCGGACACCGCGGCCATGTACACCTGGTCGCCGGCCTGGATCACGGTCCTCGGATCCGGCAGGAGGCCGCTGCCGAACCGGATCATGAAGGCCACCCGGCCTCCGGTCACCGCCTCCAGGTCGGTGACCAGGTGCCCGGCCCAATCCTGGTGCAGCGGAAGCTCGGCGACGCCCACATTGCCCGACGGGTCGCGCCACTTGGTGGTCTCGGTCTCCCTGGTCAGCACGTTGAGCAGACGATCGGTGGTCCACGGCACAGTGGCCACGGTGGGGATGCCCAGCCGTTCGTAGACCGCGGCGCGTTTGGCGTCGTAGATACGGGCCACCACGCGTTCGACGCCGAAGGTCTCGCGGGCCACCCGGGCCGAGATGATGTTGGAGTTGTCACCCGAGGACACCGCGGCGAACGCGCCGGCCTCCTCGATCCCGGCGCGCAGCAGCACATCGCGGTCGAAACCCATGCCGAGCACCCGTTCGCCGGTGAATTCCGGTGACAGCCGGTGGAAGGCGGCGCTGTCGCGATCGATGACCGCGACCTCGTGGCCGATCCGGGCCAGGCTGTCTGCGAGGGACGCGCCAACCCGGCCGCACCCCATGACGACTACACGCACCCGACGGTCCTTTCCGGTGGCAGAAAAGCGATGTTGCTCAATCCGTGCACTCGGAACGCTACAGCTTTGTGACGTCTATTAGTCGGCGGGCTTACTCTTGGCACTCGTGTCCAAGCTTTCGACGGCAGCGCGCCGTCTGGTTCTGGGGCGGCCGTTTCGCAGCGACAAGCTCTCCCACACGCTGTTGCCCAAGCGGATCGCCCTTCCGGTGTTCGCCTCCGACGCCCTGTCCTCGGTGGCCTACGCCCCCGAGGAGGTCTTCCTGGTGCTCTCGGTGGCAGGGCTGACGGCCTACTCGCTGACGCCCTGGATCGGCCTGGCAGTGGCGTCGGTCATGCTGATCGTGATCGCCAGTTACCGGCAGAACGTGCACGCCTATCCGTCCGGTGGCGGTGACTACGAGGTCGTCACCACCAACCTCGGGCCGACTGCGGGTCTGACGGTGGCCAGTGCGCTGATGGTGGATTACGTGCTGACGGTGGCGGTTTCCATGTCGTCGGCGATGTCCAACATCGGTTCGGCGGTTCCGTTCGTCGGCCAGCACAAGGTCCTGTTCGCGGTGGCGGCGATCCTGCTGCTGGCGTCGATGAACCTGCGCGGGCTCCGGGAATCGGGCACCGCGTTCGCGATTCCCACCTATGCGTTCATGATCGGCATGTACATCATGCTGGGCTGGGGACTGTTCCAGATCTATGTGCTGGGTCATCCGCTGCGCGCCGAATCCGCCGGTTTCGAGATGCATCCCGAACACGGCGAGGTGCTCGGCTTCGCGCTGGTGTTCCTGGTGGCCCGGGCGTTCTCGTCCGGCTCGGCGGCGCTGACCGGTGTCGAGGCGATCAGCAACGGCGTGCCGGCCTTCCGGAAACCCAAGTCACGTAACGCGGCAACCACCCTGCTGCTGCTCGGTGTGATCTCGGTGACACTGCTGATGGGCATCATCCTGCTGGCCAAGGCCACCGGGGTGAAGATGGCCGAACGCCCGCACGAGCAGTTGATCGGCGCGCCCCCGGGCTATGAGCAGAAGACCCTGATCGCTCAGCTCGCCGATGCGGTGTTCCACAACTTCCCGGTGGGGCTGTACCTGATCGCCGGCGTGACCGCGCTGATCCTGATGCTGGCCGCCAACACCGCGTTCAACGGATTCCCGGTGCTTGGGTCGATCCTGGCCCAGGACCGTTTCCTGCCGCGGCAGTTGCACACCCGAGGTGACCGGCTGGCGTTCTCGAACGGCATCCTGTTCCTGGCCTTCGCCGCGATCGCGTTCGTGGTGGCCTTCCGGGCCGAGGTGACCGCGTTGATCCAGCTCTACATCGTCGGCGTGTTCGTATCGTTCACCCTCAGCCAGATCGGCATGGTGCGGCACTGGACCCGGTTGTTGCGCACCGAAACCGACCCCGCCGTGCGGCGGCACATGATGAGGTCGCGAATCATCAACGCGATCGGTCTGACCGCAACCGGCACCGTGCTGGTGGTCGTGGTGGTGACGAAGTTCCTCGCGGGCGCCTGGATCGCCATCCTGGCGATGGGTGCCCTGTTCGCGGTCATGAAGCTCATCCACAAGCACTACGACACCGTGGCCCGCGAGCTCGACCGGCAGGACGAGGACGAAGGCGGAGACATCGTGCTGCCGAGCCGCAACCACGCGGTGGTCCTGGTGTCGAAGCTGCATCTGCCGACCAAGCGGGCATTGGCCTATGCCCGGGCCACCCGGCCCGACGTGCTGGAGGCGATCACGGTGAGCGTGGACGACGCCGAGACCCGCGCGCTGGTGCATCAGTGGGAGGACAGCGACATCAGCGTGCCGTTGAAGGTGATCGCCTCGCCGTACCGCGAAATCACCCGGCCGGTGCTCGACTACGTCAAGCGGGTGACCAAGGAATCGCCCCGAACGGTCGTGACGGTGTTCATCCCCGAGTACGTCGTCGGACACTGGTGGGAGCAGGTGCTGCACAACCAGAGTGCGTTGCGGCTCAAGGGTCGGCTGCTGTTCATGCCGAACGTGATGGTGACATCGGTGCCGTGGCAATTGAATTCGTCGGAGCGGTTGAAGTCGATGCAGCCTCGGGCCACCCCGGGTGATGCGCGCAGGGGAATTTTGGAATGAGCGAACTGATTCTGACCACCGGCTCGGCGGCCAACGGTGGCAGCTGTGTGGCCCGCCACGACGGCCGGGTGGTGTTTGTCCGTTACGCCCTGCCCGGCGAGACGGTGCGGGTCAAGGTACGCGACGAACGCGGATCGTATTGGCACGCCGACGTTGTCGAGGTCATCGAGGCATCCCCGGACCGTCTCCCTTCGTTGTGCCCGATCGCCGGGGTCGACGGCGCGGGCTGCTGTGATCTGGCGTTCGTCGAGCCGCAGGCGGCCCGGCGGCTCAAGGGCTCGGTGGTGGCCAACCAGTTGGCCCGGCTGGGCGGATTCAGCTGGCGCGACGATCAGACCGCTGTTGCTGAGCCGGTCGGCGCCGGTGAGGTGAGTGGCTGGCGGACTCGGGTGCGGCTGGACACCACGGCCGATGGCCGGGCCGGATTCCACCGCTACCACAGCGCCGAGTTGGTGTACGAGCTCGACTGTGCGCAACTGCCGGCCGGGATGACCGACGGGCTGGCCGAAGTGCGCTGGACACCGGGTGCACACCTGCATGTGGTGCTGGACTCGGATGGCAATCGCCATGTCGTGCAGTCCGGCCCCAAAGACGCCCGCAAGAGTTCGACCCGGGTAGTCGAGGGGGACTACGAGGCGGTGCAGCGCATCGGGGATCGGCAGTGGCGGCTTCCGGTGACCGCGTTCTGGCAGGCTCACCGCGGGGCGGCGGCGCTTTACAGCGAGCTCGTCGCCGGCTGGGCCGGACTGCAGCCGGGTATGACGGCGTGGGATTTGTACGGCGGCGCCGGGGTTTTCGCCGCGGCGCTGGCCGAGCAGGTCGGGCCGAACGGGCGGGTCGTCACCGTCGACACCTCCCGCGCCGCGTCGCGTTCGGCCCGCACTGCGCTGGCCGACCTGCCCTGGGTGTCGGTGGTCACCGATTCGGTGCGCCGCGCCCTCTCGGCGCAATCCGGACGCCCCGACGTCGCTGTGCTGGACCCGCCGCGCACCGGGGCGGGGCGTGAGGTGATCGACACGCTGGCCGCCACCGGGGTGCCCCGGGTCATCCATATCGGTTGTGAGGCAGCCTCGTTCGCCCGTGACGTCGGTCTGTACCTACGGCATGGCTACACCGTCGAGGACCTGCGGGTGTTCGATTCATTCCCGCTCACCCACCACGTGGAGTGCATCGCGGTGCTGACCCGTTAGCGCACCCCGAGCTCTAATCCTGAGCGTCGGGTCCCAGCGTCGGGGTGGGGAAGTGTGCGTAGGTGGTCTGGTTGCCGCCGGCCGCGCGGGACTGGTTCATCGCGCGGACTGCAAGGTCGACGAAATCATCGACCACCTGCTCGGCGGGCAGTGCGGTCAACGGGCGCAGTGGGCTGCACGCGGTGCCGATGCTCGCGGTCAACCGCATGGGCGTGGTGGTGAGCGCGATCCGGATCCGGTCCACGAGGGGCGAGGGATCATTGGTCTTGAAAACGTCGGCGATCAAGAACTCGGTGTCGGAGATGTGCGCGAGCGGCACGCGGTGACGCACAGTCTCCCGCAGGGCCTGGCCCACGGCCACGCGGGCATGGACCGTGCTGTCGGCGCCGTCCATGTCGCTGAGCAGCGTCATGTCATCGATACCGATAGCCAGGATCACCAGGTACTGGTCGTCGTGTCGGCTGTGAGACCCCAGCATCGTGGCGGCATGGATGTTGAATGCCGCACGGTTGAGCAAACCCGTCAGCGGGTCGATCTCGTCGGGGTGTTTGACGTTTTCGCGGTCGATGAGCCGCACCGCCATCCGGACCATCGCCGAGGTGCTCACGACGATGAGCAGGGCCACCACCGCGCCGCACGCGCCCAGCCACAGATCGGTCACGGCCACCCGCACCGCGAGGTAGGCGACCACGATCGCCGAGGCCACCCACGTCAGGAACAGGACTCGGCGGCTGTGCAGAAACGCCGTATAGGTGGTGATGAGGCTGAAGGAGGCCGAACCGAGCAACCCGACCACCGGGTCGGACATCATGATGCAGATGGCCGCGATCCCGCCCGTGCCGATCGACACCACCAACCAGGACTGCGTGCGGGTGGGCCACTGCCGACGCCACCACCACCAGGCCATGAGCAGGCCGCCGACCATCACCGAGACCCCGAACCACCGCCAGATGCCCTGTGGACCCGCAGGCGTCCCGGTCAGCAGCAGCGGGATGGTGCCGAGGCAGACAATGGTGAGCGTCACGATCCGACGCATGCGGATACGCAGGCCTTGCCCTGCGAGCAGCGCAGTACGCGCGTAGTAATGATCGAATGAACTCAATGCGCACCCCGCGAGATTGATTGCGGACTACAGCCTACGCAATCACGAGCCCACGCAATCACGATGTGACCGGACTTTTGCCGTTTTCGACACGGTCGATGGACTTTGTAGGGGCCGCCGGACACGGTCCGTTCAGCAAACTCAGGACACGGGCGGCGGTGGCGGCCCGCGGTCCGTCGGCGCCCAGACCACCCAACCGTCCCAGCCAGTGTCGACGGTCTCGACCGGCCTGCTCGGCGCGGTGCATCACTGGGTCGAGGAGGTGCTGCGGGCCGGGCGCGACGATTTGCCAGAAGCGTTGCAGTGCAGCATGGTTCTGCGGGTGCTGGCCGCACAGTTCGGCGCTCTCAGACGCGTGCTCGATCGGTCCGCCTGTTACGGTAAACCGCAGGTGAGCCGGGAAGTCTGGTCGGCGATCGTTGAATGCTGACCTGAGGAGCCTCATGAGCAATCGCCGCGACCGGCGCCTTCTAGCGCGTGGGTCCTGGCCGGAATGGCAGCGGATCTCGGAGCTGCTGCGTGCCGAGACGTTCGGCGGAGCCCTGCTGCTGGCGGCCGCCGCCGCAGCCCTGGTGTGGGCCAACTCGCCGTGGGCGAACGGCTATCACCAGCTCTCGGCGTTCGTCGTCGGCCCGTCATCGCTGCACCTCGATCTGAGCCTCTCGGCCTGGGCGGCCGATGGTCTGCTGGCGATCTTCTTCTTCGTCGTCGGTCTGGAACTCAAGCGCGAGTTCGTCGCCGGAGACCTGCGAGACCCGGCTCGCGCCGCCCTGCCCATCGCGGCCGCAGTCGGCGGCATGCTGGTACCGGCGGGGATCTTCGTCGCGATCAATGCGTTCACCGGCCACCCGGAAAACCTCGGCGGGTGGGCGGTGCCGATCGCCACCGACATCGCCTTTGCGTTGGCGGTGCTGGCCGTGTTGTCCACCCATCTGCCGGCCGCATTGCGGATATTCCTGCTGACCCTGGCGGTCGTCGACGACCTGCTGGCCATCACCGTCATCGCTGTCTTCTTCACCGATCATCTGGCGTTGGGCCCGCTGGCGGCGGCGCTTATCCCGATCGGATTGTTCGCCGTTGCGGTGCAGCGCGGCATGCGGCAGTGGTGGCTGCTGTTGCCGTTGGCGGTGGCGGCCTGGGCGCTGGTGCACGCCAGCGGCGTACACGCCACGGTGGCCGGGGTGTTGCTCGGTTTCACCGTTCCGGTGCTGGGCCGGCACTCCGCGGCCGAGCACCTGGAACATGGCCTGCGGCCGCTGTCGGCGGGCGTCGCGGTGCCGGTGTTCGCCTTCTTCGCCGCGGGCGTGACGGTCGGCGGGTGGTCGGGATTCGCCGATGCGCTGTCGCATCCGGTGACCATCGGGGTGATCGCCGGTCTGGTGCTCGGCAAACCCATCGGGGTATTCGGGACCACCTATCTGATGGCCCGATTCACCCACGCCAGCCTCGATGAGGACCTCGCCTGGCGGGATGTGTTCGGCGTCGCATTGTTGGCCGGCATCGGTTTCACCGTTTCGCTGTTGATCGGTGAACTTGCCTTCGGGCACGGCAGCGTGTCTGACGACGACGTCAAGATCGCGGTGGTCACCGGGTCGGTTGTCGCAGGTCTGCTCGCGTCGGCGGTGCTGCTGTCACGCAACGCCGCCTATCGGCGGATCCATCAGTTGGAGACCATCGACGCCGACCATGACGGTGTGCCAGACATCTATCAGGCTCGGCAGGACTGATATCCGATCGCCTGCGTACACTGACGGAATGCTTGAACAGGTCCGCGGACCCGCCGATCTGCAGCACCTGTCGCAATCGCAGCTAAGTGATTTGGCGGCCGAGATCCGGCAGTTCCTGATCCACAAGGTCGCTGCAACCGGTGGGCATCTTGGCCCCAATCTGGGTGTCGTCGAACTCACCTTGGCGCTGCATCGCGTGTTCGATTCGCCGCACGATCCGATCATCTTCGACACCGGCCATCAGGCCTACGTGCACAAGATGCTGACCGGGCGCGCACAGGATTTCGACACCCTGCGGATGAAGGGTGGACTGTCGGGATACCCGTCGCGCAGCGAGAGCGAGCACGACTGGGTGGAGTCCAGCCACGCCAGCACCGCGCTGTCCTATGCCGACGGCCTGGCCAAGGCCTTCGAGCTGACCGGGCACCGCAATCGGCATGTGGTGGCCGTGGTCGGCGACGGGGCGTTGACCGGCGGCATGTGCTGGGAGGCGCTGAACAACATCGCCACCGGGGGTCGTCCGGTGGTCATCGTGGTCAACGACAACGGCCGCAGCTACGCGCCCACCATCGGCGGATTCGCCGACCATCTGGCGGGTCTGCGGCTGCAGCCCGGCTACGAGCGGCTGCTGGAGGAGGGTCGCAAGGCCGTGCGCGGCCTGCCGATCGTCGGCGAGTTCTGCTACCAGTGCATGCACAGCATCAAGGCCGGTATCAAGGACGCGATCGCCCCGCAGGTGATGTTCACCGATCTCGGGCTCAAGTACGTCGGCCCCATCGACGGCCACGACGAGCACGCGGTGGAGAGCGCCCTGCGTTCCGCCCGCGGCTTCAACGCGCCGGTGATCGTGCACGTGGTGACCCGCAAGGGCATGGGCTACCCGCATGCCGAGAACGACGAGGCCGAGCAGATGCACGCCTGCGGCGTGATCGATCCGGAAACCGGGCTACCGACCACGACCTCGGGTCCCGGCTGGACCTCGGTGTTCTCCGATGAACTGGTCCAGATCGGTGCCAAGCGGCGTGACATCGTGGCGATCACCGCGGCGATGCCCGGACCCACCGGTTTGAGCGCCTTCAGGGACCGGTTCCCGGACCGGTTCTTCGACGTCGGCATCGCCGAGCAACACGCGATGACCTCGGCGGCCGGTCTGGCGATGGGTGGTCTGCACCCGGTGGTGGCCGTCTACTCGACATTCCTGAACCGGGCCTTCGACCAGTTGATGATGGACGTGGCGCTGCACAAGCTGCCGGTCACCATGGTGCTGGACCGGGCCGGTGTCACCGGACCCGACGGTGCCAGCCACAACGGGGTCTGGGATCTGTCGATCCTGGGTATCGTCCCGGGGATCCGGGTGGCCGCCCCGCGTGATGGGGCGCGGCTGCGGGAGGAACTCGGCGAGGCGCTGGCCGTCAACGACGGCCCGACGGCCATCCGGTTCCCCAAAGGTGATGTGGGCGAAGATATCCCGGCGGTCGAGCGGCGCGCGGGTGTTGACGTGCTCGCCGTGCCGGCGGCCGGTCTGACCGACGACGTGCTGCTGGTCGCGGTGGGGTCGTTCGCGACGATGGCACTGGTGGTGGCCGAGTTGCTGCGCAGTCAGGGCATCGGCGTGACGGTGGTGGATCCGCGGTGGGTGCTGCCGGTTCCGGAGGTTCTCGTCGAGCTGGCCCGCGGCCACAAGCTGGTGGTCACCGTCGAGGACAACGGTGTGCACGGCGGCATCGGTTCGTCGGTGTCCGCGGCGTTGCGCAGTGCCGAGGTCGACGTGCCGTGCCGGGATCTCGGTGTGCCGCAGGTGTTCCAGGAGCACGCCTCGCGCGGGGAGGTACTCGCCGACATCGGGTTGACCGATCGGCACATCGCCCGTCAGGTCACCGGCTGGATTGCCGCCATCGGTGCGACGGCCGGCGAACCAGAAGTCAGCGAACAGGTCGACTGAGTCTCGGTCCTGGACGCGCCGGCCCGGTTAGTCTCCTGACATGGACTCCGAATTGGAGAACTGGAAAGCGGCCGGGGACTATTTCGACTATCTCGGGTTCGACATCTTCTACCGGGTCGCCGGGCGTCGCCTGGGCGAAGGGCCCAATCTGCTGCTGATCCACGGGTACCCGTTCAGCTCGTGGGATTGGTCACTGATCTGGCCCACCCTGACCGAGCGATTCACCGTGATCGCCCCGGACATGATCGGCATGGGGTTCTCCGTCAAGCCGGTCGCCTACGAGTACACCGTGACCGACCACGCGGACATGCACGAGGCGCTGCTGGCGCAGCTGGGTGTCGGCTCGGCGCACATTCTTGCTCACGATCTGGGCGATTCGGTGGGTCAGGAACTGCTGGCCCGTCATGAGTTCGGCGGACAGGCCTACGGCGCGCTGAACATCGAATCGATCACCTGGCTGAACGGTGGAATGTTCAACGAGGCCTATACGCCGCGTCTGATGCAGAAGGTCATGTCACGAACGCCGTTGGGCGACATCATGAGCCCGCTGCAGGACAACCGGATCTCACGGCGCCTGCTGGAGGCGACGATCAACGAGATGTTCGGCGTCAACACCAAGCCGTCGCCGCAGCTGATGGAGAAGTTCCACCAGATCCTGGAGTTCAACGACGGAAAGCGCGTCATGCATCAGGTCGGCCGCTTCATCAATGACCGCTACACGCATCGCAACCGTTGGGTGCGGGCCATGCGTGAAACCGCGGTACCGATGCGGCTGATCGACGGGCCATCCGACCCGAACTCGGGACGGCACATGGCGAAACGCTATCTGGAGGTCATCCCGAACCCCGATGTGGTGATGCTGGCCGACGACATCGCGCACTGGCCGCAGATCGAGGCACCGGACGCGGTCTTGACCCACTTCCTGGCGCACATCGAGAACCAGACCCGCTGATTCCGGGGCGGGTCAGGAATTGTGGGCGGCCAGCGCGGCGGTCAGCACGGGCACCGTCAGCTCCCGCTGCCAGGGCCGGACGTTGGCCTCGGTCAGGAATTCCGACACCGCGGTGGCCACGTCGCGGACCGGTTGCCAGTCCCAGCACAATCGGCGCACCACCTCGGGGGTGATCAGATTCTCCGCCGGCACCGAGACTCGCTGCGACAGCTCGGCCAGCCCGGCCCGGGCGGCTTCGAGCCGGGCGGCGGCTTCCGGTTTCCGCTTGGCCCAGCGGGCTGCCGGCGGCGGCCCGGTTTGCGCTTCGTTTGCCTGCGGCCGGTCGGTGTTATCCCGGGCCCGGTTCAGTGCGTCCAGCCAGACCTGCGCACTGCGGCGTTGTTTGGAGCCGCCGAAGATCGGCAAGGCGATGAGGTCGTCGACCGTTTTGGGGTCAGCTGTGGCGGCGTTGACGATCGCGGCGTCGGGCAGGATCCGTCCCGGCGCGATGTCGCGACCGCGGGCGATGGTGTCGCGTGTGGTCCACAGCTCCCGCACCGCGGCCAGCGCGCGCGGGTCACGCACCTTGTGGATGCCGGAGGTACGTCGCCAGCGGTCGCGTCGGGTGGGCTGGGCCACGTAGGTGCGCAGGTACTCGAATTCCTGTGCCGCCCACTCGGTTTTGCCCTGTTCCTCGAGGACTGCGGCGATCGCGTTGCGCAGTTCCAGCAGCACCTCGACGTCCAGTGCGGCGTAGTTGAGCCATTCCGGCGGCAGTGGGCGCTTGGACCAGTCGGCGGCGCCGTGGCCCTTCATCAACTGCAGGCCCAGTAGCCGCTGCACCATTGCGGCCAGGTTGACCCGCTCGAAACCGGCCAGCCGCCCGGCCAGTTCGGTGTCGTAGAGCTTGCCCGGTCGCAGGCCGATCTCGGCCAGGCACGGCAGGTCCTGGTCGGCGGCGTGCAGCACCCATTCATCCTGGGCCAGGGCCTCGGCCACCGGTGCCATGGCGTCGATGGGGGAGCCGCCGTGATTGACCGGGTCGATCAGGGCGGTGCCCGCACCGGAGCGGCGGATTTGCACCAGGTAGGCGCGGTTGGAGTAGCGAAAGCCGGAAGCACGTTCCGCGTCGATCGCGAACGGTCCGCTGCCCCTCGCGAGAGATGTTGCCGCAGAGGAAATTTCCCCAGCAGACACGCTAACGTCTGGCACGCCTTCGGCCGGTGCCAGTAACGGAGTCGCTTCCGCCTCGGCGGGCTCGACTGCTTCTATGTCTTCGTCAGTCATCTCACGCGCGAGTGCGGGAACTCAGGTCGGTGACGCCGGCCGGAGGTAATCCGGCGGCGTGCTCTAGTACTTCGCAGAATGCCTCCACATGCGGGCCCAGCTCCAGCGTAGTGGCGGTCCAGGAGGCACGCAGCTCCAGCTGGTGCGCGCGCGGCGGTCCGGAGATGTCGCCGTAGCGCACCGAGGTGGTGGCGGTGACGGTTCCACCCAGGGCGGTGACGTGCTCGACGCGCGATTCCAGGGCGTCCACCAGCCAGCTCCAGGCCACCTCGGGGAGCAGGGGGTCGACGGCTTCGCTGGAATCCAGGTCGGCCTGGATGTAGGCGACCAACCGCATGGTGCCGTCCCAGGCCTCGGCGCCGTCGGGGTCGTGCAGCAGGATCAGCCGGCCAAAGGCGTCGCTCTCGGAACGCTCCGTGTCGACCGCCGCCTCGGGGTGCCTGACCTCGGCGCCCAGCGCATAGCTGTAGGGCGCCAGCCGCTGCGGCGGGCGTATCGGACCCAGCTCTATTTCCGGCCGTACGGTGGTGGCATTCATCGCCGCCACCGCCGTCCGGAATTGGGCCGGTTCGGCAGAGGTCACGGCGTTTGACGCTAGCGGATAAGGCCAGGACGGTAGGCAGGCGCGCCGTATTTAGGGCTCACGAACCGGCAACGGCCCGGGTTCGCGGGCTCGTGGCACCATAGGAGCCGATGAACACCCGCCGGGAGCTGCCCGATTCTCCGTATCTCGCCGCTGCGAGCGGCCGCGCCCCGCACCGTGTGCCGGTGTGGTTCATGCGGCAGGCTGGCCGGTCGTTGCCCGAATACCGCGCATTGCGCGCCCAGCACCGCATGTTGGAGGCCTGTTTCGACCCCGAACTGGTTTGCGAGATCACCCTGCAGCCGGTGCGCCGTCACGGTGTCGACGCGGCGATCCTGTTCTCCGACATCGTGGTGCCGCTGAAGGCGGCCGGGATCGGCCTGGACATCGTCCCCGACGTCGGTCCGGTCATCGAGCATCCGATCCGTACCGCCGCCGATGTCGAGGGTATGAAGGCGCTCGAGCCGGTGCAGGTCTCGCCGATCTCCGACGCGGTCTCGATGCTGGTGCGCGAGCTGGGTGAGGTGCCGCTGATCGGCTTCGCCGGCGCCCCGTTCACGCTGGCCTCTTATCTGGTGGAGGGCGGTCCCAGCCGGCACCACGAGCGCACCAAGGCGATGATGCTGGGTGAGCCGGACGTCTGGCACGCCCTGATGACCAAGCTGACCGACCTGACCATCGCCTTCCTGCAGGTCCAGGTGGACGCCGGGGTGGATGCCCTGCAGGTGTTCGATTCGTGGGCAGGGACGCTGTCGCTGGCCGACTACCGCAGCTATGTGCTTCCGCACACCACCCGGGTGTTCGCCACCATGGCCGCCGCGGGCGTGCCGATGACGCACTTCGGCGTCGGCACCGCCGAGTTGCTGGGGGCGATGTCGGAGGCGCTGGGTTCCGCGCCGGCCACGGTGGTCGGGGTGGATTGGCGTACCTCGCTGGTCGATGCCGCGGCCCGGGTCAAGCCCGGTACCGCCCTGCAGGGCAACCTGGATCCGGTGGTGTTGCTGACGGGCTGGCCGTCGGCGGAGGCGGCGGTGCGCCGGGTGGTCGACGACGGCCGGCGCGCGGTGGCCGCCGGGGCCGCCGGTCACGTCTTCAACTTGGGCCACGGCGTGCTGCCCGCGACCGACCCCGGCATCATCACCGAGGCGGTGGCATTGGTGCACTCGCTGTGAGTGCGTCCTATTGCGTTGTTGGCGGCGGCATTTCAGGGCTCGTCGCGGCATACCGGTTGCGGGTGGCGGCCGGGCCGCAGGCGCAGATCACCCTGCTCGACCCGGCTGACCGGCTGGGCGGGGTGCTTCGCACCGAACGTGTCGGTGGGCAGCCGTTCGACGTCGGGGCCGAGGCGTTTGTGGTCCGCCGTCCCGAGATGCTGGATTTGCTTGACGAGTTGGGGCTGGCCGGCCGCCGGATCAGCCCCACCGGCACCCGTCCGCTGATCTACAGCGGTGCGCGGTTGCACCAGTTGCCGCAGGGCACGTTGCAGGGCATTCCGGCGCAGGCGTCGTCGCTGCTCGGGCTGGTCGACGACGAGACCGTGGCACGCATTCTCGACGAGCGGAATCGGCCGCTGCGGTGGAGCCCTGGTGCCGATCCGTCGGTCGCCGACCTGGTCGGCGACCGGTTCGGCCCGCAGGTGCTGACCCGGTCCGTCGATCCGCTGCTGACCGGGGTGTACGCCGGGTCGTCCGCCACGATCGGGTTGCGCTCGGCCGTCCCGGCGCTGGCCGCCGCGTTGGACCGCGGCGCCCGCAGCCTCACCCAAGCGGTGCGTGACGCGCTTGCGCCACCGTCCGACGCGCCGGTGTTCGGTGCGGTGGACGGGGGCTACGGGGTGCTGCTGGAGGAGTTGCGCCGTCGCGCCGACGTGCGGTGGGCGCAGGTCGCCGGGGTGCGGGTGGATCGCGCCGAGCGGGGCTGGGAGGTGCTCGACGACGAGGGCGCCCGGTGGCAGGCGGACGCGGTGGTGCTGGCGGTTCCGGCGCCGCGGCTGCCCGGATTGATCGAACACATCGCACCGCGAGCGGCCGCGGCGGCCGGCCGCATCACGGTGGCCTCGGCGGCGGTGGTGGCCCTGGCGTTGCCCGGCGGGACGCCGTTGCCGCAGCAGTCGGGTGTGCTGGTGGCAGCGGGCGAACGGCTCAACGCCAAGGCGATCACGATGTCGTCGCGCAAGTGGGGCCGGCGCGGCAACGTCGAGTTGGTCCGGCTGTCGTTCGGCCGGTACGGCGACGATATGGCGCGCAATACCGGCGATGAGGACTTGCTGGCCTGGTCGGCCCGCGATCTCAACACCTTGTTCGGGGTCACCGTGGATCCGGTGGATTGCCATGTGCACCGGTGGATCGACGCGATGCCCCAATACGGTCCTGGCCACGGCGAACTGGTCGCCGAACTGCGGGCCGGGCTGCCCCCGACCCTGGCGGTGGCCGGCGGCTACCTGGACGGCATCGGGGTGCCGGCCTGTGTGGGCACCGCAACACGAGCGGCCGCGGAACTGGTGAAACCCGGCGTGGCACGATAGGCGTATGGCCAAGCTCGACTACGACGAACTGAACTCCACCATCCGCTACCTGATGTTCTCGGTATTCGCGGTGAGCCCCGGGGAACTGGGCGAGGACCGCGCCGAGGTGACCGCCGAGGCGGCGGCATTCTTCAAGACCCAAGAAGAGCGTGGTGTGGTCGTCCGCGGCCTGTACGACGTCGCCGGGCTGCGCGCCGACGCCGACTTCATGGTCTGGACGCACGCTGACAACATCGAAGCGCTGCAGGCCACCTACTCGGACTTCCGCCGCACCACGGCGCTGGGCCGGATCAGTGACCCGGTGTGGAGCAGCGTGGCGCTGCACCGTCCGGCCGAGTTCAACAAGAGCCATGTGCCGGCGTTCATCGCTGGTGAGGACCCGGGCAACTACATCTGCGTGTACCCGTTCGTGCGGTCCTACGAGTGGTACCTGCTGCCCGAAGAGGAGCGTCGACGCATGCTCTCCGAGCACGGCATGGCCGCGCGGGGCTACAAGGATGTGCGGGCCAACACGGTGCCGGCGTTCGCGCTCGGCGATTACGAGTGGATTCTCGCGTTCGAGGCCCCCGAATTACACCGCATCGTGGACCTGATGCGCGATCTGCGGGCCACCGATGCCCGCCGGCACACCCGCGAGGAGACGCCGTTCTTCACTGGTCCGCGGGTCAGCGTCGAGGATCTGGTCGCCAAGCTGCCCTAACTTTTCCTGCGCGAGCAGACATAAATGTGCCCCGGAATGTGCATTCCGGGGCACATTTATGTCTGCTCGCCAAGTTGCGGGTCTACCCTCGCGGGCATGACTGCTCCGCGAGAATCCGATCGCTTCGAAGAGATGTACCGCGACGAGCGGACGGCACACGGATTGCCCGCCGCGACACCGTGGGACATCGGTGGCCCGCAGCCAGTCGTGCAGCAGCTCGTCGCGCTCGGCGCGGTCAAGGGCGAGGTGCTCGATCCTGGCACCGGGCCGGGGCACCATGCCATCCATTACGCATCAAAAGGGTTGTCGGCCACGGGCATTGATGCATCACCGGCCGCGATCGAACGGGCCAGGCAGAACGCGCGGAAGGCCGGGGTGTCGGTCGATTTCCGGGTGGCGGACGCGACCAAGCTGGAGGGGCTGGAGGGCAGGTTCGACACCGTGGTGGACTGCGCGTTCTATCACGTCTTCGCCGGTGAGCCCGAGCTGCAGAAGTCGTACGTGCGGGCGCTGCACCGTGCCACCAAACCCGGGGCACGGTTGTACATGTACGAGTTCGGCGCGCACAACGTCAACGGCTTCCGGATGCCGCGGTCACTGACCGCCGACGATTTCCGCGAGGTGCTTCCGGACGGCGGCTGGGAGATCACCTACCTCGGGCCGACCACGTATCAGGGCAACGTGAGCGTGCAAACCTTCGAGATGATGGCCACGCGCAATCCGGACCTGGCCGACGAGATAACCCCGCTGCTGGAGCGGCTGCGGGTGATCGAGCCGTGGCTGGTCGACGGCCGGGTGCACATGCCGTTCTGGGAGGTGCACGCCACCCGGGTCTGAGGTCGGCCGCTGCGACGAATCGGTCCTCGACGGTGCCCTCGAGGTTCTACCGTGATTCCATGGCGAATGGGGGTCCCGACGCCGACGTCATACGCTTCGTCGAGGTGACGGCCGATCGATTGCACGATCGATTGGCCGAGCTGTCGATGTATATCCGTGCCTCCCTCGAAGCTGAGATGCCCGAACTGCGCGGTGACGCAAGGCTTCTCGATCTTCTCGGAGCGAGCGTGGAGGGAAATGTCGACACCTTGACCGCCGACACGGACAACGATGGCCGGCTCAGGGAGACGTTGCGGGTCTTCCTGCGGTGCGGGTCCAGTCACAAACTGGCTGCCGAAGAACTCAACCTGCACTTCAACACGGTGAAATACCGGGTCGGCCGGGCGATCGAGCGACGGGGCCGGCCGATTGCCGACGACCGACTCGACGTCGAACTGGCACTCTTGGTGTGTCAGTGGTACGGCGTTGCCGTCATCCCCAACGGACAAACGGGCTGGCCGACTTCGTCCTCGCGGGATAACAAGACGGGCCCGTCGGGGTCCTAACCTACGCGCATGCCTACCGAAGCGATTCACACCCAGCTCGCCGAGGTGGCTTGTGCGCTCGAGGAGTGCGGCGCTGCGCTAGGGGCCCGGATCGCCAAGGCGGTTGTCGCGGAGGTCCGGACCGATCACCCGCAGCCCGAGGCGATCGATGTGATGCAGCTGGGTTGTGCCGCCCACATCGGGTCCGTGGTCAGCGTGATTGCCGGTCAAACGCCCGAAGCGACCGCGGCCGCCGAGCTGGGTACCGTGTGCGCACGTGACGGCGTGTCGCTGGCCTTGTTGCTCGGGGCTTACCGCGTCGTGATCCGCGAAGTCTGGGCTGCTGCGGTCGAGGAATCCGCTAACCGATACCGGGTGAACGGCGACCTGCTGCGCATCCTGACCGCGAAGATCTTCGCCGCCCACGATATTTTGGCCAATGCGACGGCCGATGCCTACCAGGCCGAGCAGGCTCGCCTTGTGGCCCATGGCCGGGCGGAACGGTCAGTGCTGATCGATTCGGTGTTACACGGCCGTCCGTTCGACGAATGGAGTGTGTGGGAGGCCGCCGAATTGCTTCGGTTACCCAGCGACGGGCCGTTTGTGGTGGTCGCCGCCGAGGTCGCCGAGCTGGGCTCCGAAGCGCTGCCCGGGATCGAATCGAAACTGCGCAGTATGGATGTGTTTTCGGCGTGGCGGCTGCTACCGGACCTACAGGTCGGCATCGTGCATATTCGCAGCGAGGAACTTCTGGATCAGGTGCTGGCGCTGATGTCGCGGATGTCCACCGGCCGGATCGGAGTGAGCGCGCGATTCGACGATCTGCGCGAAGCGGCGGATGCGCTGCGTTATGCCAGGGTGACGCTGCGCGGCCGTCCCGACCCCGGGGTGAACGTCACGGTGTTCGATGGCTCGATCCTGGCTACCGCTGCGGTCAGCGCACCCGAGGTGATGGTGAAGCTGGCGGCGCCGATCATCGACTGCTTCAGTGGCCTGGCCGATAGCGAGCGTGACGTACTGTTCGACACCTTCCGGGTGTGGCTGGACAACGACGGATCGCTGCGTGAGGCAGGGCGGATCTTGTTCTGCCACCCCAACACTGTCCGCTACCGGCTACACCGGATCGAACAACGCACCGGGCGTTCGCTGACCCGGCCGCGTGACGTCGCAGAAATGAGCCTGGCGTTCGAGGTGCACCGTCGGCTCATGTGGCACCAGGAGGACCGTCCGGATCACGCGGTTGCCGTATCGCTTCGATGAGCCGCGACTTCTGACGCCCCTTTGCCTACTTTACGTACCAGGAATGCTGAGCTGATCTGTCCGATACCGTGAATGAGGGCACCGGCGGCCACCCACGACACCAGGACGACGACCGAGACATTCCAGGAACCAGCCGCCCAGAACCCTATGCCGACCTCGACTATGCCGGCGAGCAACAGTACCCACCATCCCGGCATCCGACTGGCGGTGAATGCGGTGGCGATGTCGAACACCCCACGGAAGATGAAGTAGAAGCTCATCACCGCCGCCAGTCCGACGAAGGTGTCGTCGGGCCGGAAGAACGCGAACACGCCGACGATCACGAACAGTACTACCAGCAGCCCGTGCAGGATTCGCCATCCCGTTGACGGTGTGACGGCGGTGATCATCATCTCGTTGGCAGCGGCTGCAAAGCAGAAAACTCCGAACAGTATCGCTATCGCCTCGACGGTGGTGTAGTCGAAACGGAGGATGACGATCGCGATAATGATCCACGCGACACCGGCGACCAGAAGAAGCCACCAGTATTTGGTCTTGGCGACGAGGTCGTCGAGGGCCTCGTCGATCAATCCGAACGGTTTCGCAGAATGTGAATGGGTTGTGGTCATGTCTACTCCCGAGATCGGTCGTGGCCTGATTCTTACCTAGGCCGCTGCCGCGGGAGTTGTCTGTGGTTACAACATCGGTGCGGGCTTGGTGTTTCCCCGTACATTGCCGATGCCACATGGCGTCACAGTGCCACCGTCCATTCGCACCGCCGGTGGCTCTCGCACCCCGTTGACCGCGCCGCGGCCCGGAGCTTGTTCGCGGCTACACCGTCACAACCCCGACGTTGTTCGACATGACAACGATGATCGGGCCGGGAATCCGCACGATGGAGGTATCCGTGAATCGACCGCACCGCAACGGCATTGGCCCGGTCGAGCGGGCCCGCGGCGAGACTGCGGTCGCTCGGCCATCGACCGCGATGGGAGGTCTGGGATGGCAACCGTTCTCGAGGAACCGGCGGATCTGCTGAAGTTGGTCGGCCAGGTGGTCGGCACCACCGGCTGGATGACGATCACTCAGCATCAGGTCGATCTTTTCGCCGAGGCCACCGGCGACCATCAGTGGATTCACACCGATCCGCAGCGCGCGGCGAACGGGCCGTTCAAGGGCACCATCGCGCACGGATATCTCACGCTTTCGCTTGCGCCCGTGATGATCTCGGAGGTCATGCAGATCCGGGAGCTGACTGCGGCGCTGAACTACGGGTTGAACAGAGTGCGGTTTCCCACCCCGGTGCGGGTGGGGGCCCGGATTCGCGGCGTGGTGATGGTGCTGAACGCTCAACAGAAGACCTCCGGGGTGGAGGCGGTGTTCACGCTGACCTACGAAATCGAGGGTGGGGACCGTCCCGCTTGTGTCGCCGATGTCATCGTGCTCTACCCATGACAGCAGCCGGTGGCCATTGGCCGGATCCTTGTGACTGACAGCATGTTCGCTGTACGTCTGCGCTGGGGAAAGCAGCTCCGATGACCGTTGACATTCTGCCCGGACGGGTCGGGCCGCTCGGTGCCCGGCCGGACGAGCACGGGACGAACTTCGCGGTGTCGTCCGGCGGTGACAAGGTGACCCTGTGCCTGTTCGACGGCGTCGGCGCCGAGACCCAGCTGGTGCTGCCGGAGCGTGACGGCGACATCCACCACGGGTATGTGCCCGGCGTCGGACCGGGGCAGGCCTATGGTTTCCGGGTCGACGGGCCGTTCGACCGGTCCCGCGGGCTCTGCTACAACCCGGCCAAGCTGCTGCTCGATCCCTACGCCCGGGCCATCCACGGCGACGTGCGGTTCGGGTCCGAGGTGCTGGGTTACACGATCGACAATCCCGGTGCGCCGAGCCCGGTGGATTCGGCGCCTTTCGTGCCGCGCAGCCTGGTGACCGCACCGGCAGCGGCGCCGGTGACACCCGGCCCGGGACATGCGCTGGCCGACACCGTGCTCTACGAGGTGCACGTCCGCGGGTTCACCGCCCGTCATCCCGGCGTGCCGGAGCGGTTGCGCGGCACCTACGCCGGGCTGGTCCACGATGCCGTCATCGCACACCTCGTCGACTTGGGCGTCACCGCAGTCGAATTGCTGCCCGTGCACCACAATGTGCCGGAGTCGTTCCTGGTCGAGCGGGGTCTCACCAATTACTGGGGCTACAACACGATCGGCTTCTTCGCTCCGCACGCCGCCTACTCGGCCGAGGTGCGGGCGGGGCGGCCCGGCGGTCAGGTCGGCGAATTCCGCGCCATGGTCGACGCCCTGCACGCCGCCGGCCTGGAAGTCGTGCTCGACGTGGCGTTCAACCACACCGCTGAGGGCGGCCCCGGCGGGCCCACGCTGTGCCACCGCGGACTGGACAATGCGGCGTACTACCGGCTCGATCCGGCCGATCCCAGCCGATACCTGGACACCACCGGCACCGGCAACTCAGTGAACACCGCCGACGCGACGGCGTTGCGGATGGTGATGGATTCGCTGCGCTACTGGGTGACCGAAATGGGGGTGGACGGTTACCGTTTCGATCTGGCGCCCACCCTGGGGCGGGAGAGCTCCGACCAGTTCGATCCGTTCTCGGCGTTCTTCGACGTGGTCAGCCAGGATCCAGTTGTCTCACAGGTCAAGCTGATCGCCGAACCGTGGGATGTCGGCCGCTACGACAGCTACGACGTGGGCCGGTTCCCGCCGCTGTGGAGCGAATGGAACGGCCGCTACCGCGACACCGTGCGGGACTGGTGGCGCAGCAACGGCGGCCTGCTGCCGGACTTCGCCAGTCGGCTGTGCGGCTCGGCAGACATCTATGACCACCCCGAAGAGGGGCGCCGGCCCAGCGCCTCGGTCAACTTCGTCACCGTGCACGACGGTTTCACGCTGTCGGATCTGGTGTCCTACAACGGCAAACACAACGAGGCCAACGGCGAGGGCAACCGCGACGGCACCGACGACAACCGGTCGTGGAACTGCGGGGCGGAGGGGCCGACGACCGATGCCGACATTCTGGCCCTGCGTGCCCGCCAACAGCGGGCTTTCCTTGTGACACTGCTACTTTCGGCCGGGGTACCGCTGCTGTTGGGCGGCGATGAGTTGGGCCGCACCCAGCGGGGCAACAACAACGCCTACTGCCAGGACAATGAGATCACCTGGTTCGACTGGTCGGCGGTCAACCCGGACCTGCTGCGGTTCACCAAGAACGTCATCGCGCTGCGCCGAGCGCATGCGGTGTTCCGGCGGCGGCGGTTTTCCGCCGGCTCGGCGGGGCCGGACCTTCGCTGGTTCACCCCGGCGGGGACCGAGATGACACAGGCCAACTGGGCCGATCCGGAAGCTCGCAGCATCGCGTTATTCATCGACGGTGCAACCGATCCCGATGTCACGGCGGATGGCCGTCCGATGCTCGACGACGATTTCCTGGTGCTGGTCAACGCCTGGTGGGAACCGCTGACGTTTCAGCTGCCACCGGAATACCGGGCGGGCAATTGGGAGGTCGGCTGTGACACCTTCGATCCCGCCCACAGCGGTGCGGTGATCGGCCAGACGCAGGTCGGGCCCCGTTCGGTGCTGGTGCTGCGGTCAGCGCGGCGAAACACGGCTGCTTAGCCGGTCCCGGATCGGTACCGGTCGTGAACGGTGCGTTGAAGGCTAACCGAGCGTGCCGAACAACAGACCCAGTAGGTAGGTGACCGTAGCGGCGCCATAGCCAATCAGTAACTGGCGCAACGCCCGTCGAAGTGGCGGCCCACCCGAAAGCAGACCCACGATCATCCCCGTCGCCAGCAAGGCCAGCCCGACCAGTACGGCGGAGGTGACCACCGCGGTCAGTCCGGTGAGCCCGAACAGGTAGGGCAGCACGGGGATCAGCGCGCCGGAGGCGAAGAACAGGAAGCTGGACACCGCGGCCCGCAGCCCGGTTCCCACGGCCTCGTGTTTCTCGGTGGCGGCCTCGCCGAGCGGTGCGTCGCCGGGCTCCCCGGATCGGAGGTTTGCGAACACCTCGGCGGCGCGGTCGGCGGCGTCCTGCTGGCTCATCCCGCGGGCCCGGTACACGAGCTCCAGCTCGTTGGCGTCGACATCGAGTGCTTGCACCGCGGTGCCGGCCGTGGCGCTCGGGGTGGAGGCCTGCAGGAGCTCGAGCTGGGAGTTGACCGACACGTACTCACCGGCACCCATGGACAGTGCTCCTGCGATCAACCCGGCCAGGCCGGTCGCCAGAATCGTCTGGTTGGACACCCCGGTGGCGCTGATCCCCAGCACCAGTGCCAGGTTGCTGACCAATCCGTCGTTGGCGCCGAAAACCGCGGCGCGGAAGCTCCCCGACAGTTGGTCGCGGCCACGCGCGGCGAGCGCACGCACGACTTCCATGTGGATGCGTTCGTCGGCCGCCATGGTGGGGGTTGCGTCGACGTCGGTGTCGTAAGCCGAACGTGCTTCGGCACGTTGCGCCAGGGCCAGCGTGAAGACCGATCCCAAGTGCCGGGCGAGAAAACCGAGTGCGCGGGTGCGCAGGTCGGGCCGACGCGGTTTGCCGACGTGTTCACCGAGCAACGTCAACCAGTGTTGTTCGTGCCTGCCTTCGGCGATGGCCAACTCCAGCAGGATGTCACGTTCGGCGCCCTCGCGCCGTTGTGCCATATCTCGGTAGACGGCGGCCTCGGCGCGTTCATTGGCCAGGTGCTGTCGCCATCGTCGCAGCTGCGACGCCGTGGGTTGTGTCGCGACCATCGGAGATGCGTGCCGCTCAGTCCTGGGCCGGGACCAAGCGCAGAGAAATCGAGTTGATGCAGTACCGCTGATCGGTGGGGGTGGGGTAGCCCTCGCCTTCGAACACATGCCCCAGGTGGCTGTGGCAGTTGGCGCACAGCACCTCGACGCGGCGCATACCCAGCGAGGTGTCGGACCGCAGAATCACCGCGTCCGAATCGGCGGGATCGAAGAATGACGGCCACCCGCAGTGGGATTCGAACTTCTCGGTGCTGCGGAAAAGCTCGGCGCCGCAGGCCCGGCACTGGTAGACACCCTCGGCCTTGGTGTCGGTGTATTCGCCGGTGAAGGGCCGCTCGGTTCCGGCCTGGCGCAGCACCGCGAACTCCTCGGGGGTGAGCCGTTCACGCCACTGCGCATCGGTCAGTTCCAGCTTGGGACCCTGAGTCGTCATGCCCCCAAATTACGTGCTGTGCGCTGATCTGCGCCAGGGCATGCAGTTGGCCTCAGACTGATGCGGCTTCCCGCGGCCGGCTCAGCCACGGCGGATCGATGCCCTCGTCCAGCCGGTCGTCGGACTTGGCGTCCAGATAGCGGAAGTACAGCACGCAGAACACCACCACCAGCATGAGCGACCAGCCGTAGGTGATCTTCATGTACTCCAGGAAGCGACCGGTCGTCGGCCAGCGCCACATCAGCCAGCGATCCATCGTCATGAACCCGTAGATCGCCAGCCAGGCCGGCCAACTGCGGATCACCGAATTCGGCAGCACCACCGTCATCAGGAACGGGAACAGCATCATCGAGTAGTAGCCCTGGGCGAGCGACAGCACCAGCCACGAGGTGATCAGCAGCACGCCGGAGGAGGTCAGCATCCAGAACAGCTGATCGCGCTCGCGGTAGTAGCGGTAGAGCAGCCACAGGCTGGCCGCGGCGAGCACCACGAATGCGACCCGCAGCGCGACGATCAGCCACATGGGCAGCCCGTAGTAGATGCCGTTGCCCAGGACGGCGGAGTTGAAGTAGTCGCGCGTTTCGAACATGTAGGGCACGGTGTTGCGCACGAAGCCCATCGGGTCCGCCGACAGCGGCCAGGCCACCGCGTTGAAGACGATCGGCACCGCGAACGCCGTCACCAACGCCCGCCACTGTCGGTTCAGCAGCGGCAGCAACAGCAGCACGGCCAGCACGGGTTTGACCGTCAGGGTCAGACCGATCGCCGCACCGGCCCACCACTGATGCCCCACCTTGCCCGACAGCAGCCAGCGGAAGAACAGCACCTCGGCCAGCAGGATGCAGCCGTTGATATTGGTGAAAACCAGTGTGTTGGTGACTGATTCGGTGCAGAACATGGCAAGCAGCAGGGCCGGCAGCGCCACCGAGGTCAGGGAGAACTTGAACAGCCGCACCAGAAGGCAGGCCGCGATGATGACGGCCACCGAGTTGAACGCGACGAACCAGAAGCGCGACGCGAACTCCGGCAGGAACCCGAACGGAGCCAGCAGCAGGGTGCCGCCCGGTGGGTACAGGTAGTGCGGGTCGACGAAGTTGAAGTGTTCGTTGTAGATGGCCCAGTGCCGCCGAAAATTCGACACCGCGCGATACACCGGGCCGAAGTCGTCGGTGATGTAGCCGTTGGTGGACAGCACGTAGCTGCGGTGGATGATCGACAGGATCGCCACTGGCCACAGCACCGAGCGCAGTACCGTCGCGGTGCTGGGCGCGGAGGTGCGGGGACGGAATGCGTTCATGAGACCGGAAAGGATGGAATCTGGTGCCGCCACCAGCGAACCGTACACTGGCGGCCCGCGGGGCCGGCGTCAGGCGGGACAGTACGTGTCGGTCTCCGGCAGTTGGCCGCTGACGAGATAGCTGGTCAGCGGGGGTAGCGCGCACGGGGTGTAGATGCTGGCGCCGTGGCCGATGCCCTGCCAGATCACTCGCCGGTTGTTGGCGCCGGCGTTGATGATGGTTGCGGCGACGGCGGCAACGCCCTCGCTGCCGACGATCGGATCGTTGTGCACGCCCAGCAGCAGCACCGGAATCTTGAGGTTCTGCGGGTCTTTTGGCGCGGTGCCGCTGGGCCAGTTGAGGCACTTCACCAGGTTCAGCGCGCCGACGGTGCCGAATTGCGGGTAGAGCTTGCCCCAGGCGACCACGAGTTGGCGGACCCGGTCGGGGGTGGGCCGATTGAGAGCGTCGCTGCAGGAGTTGACGAACTGACCATCGGTGAGGCGCAGCTGGTCGGCGCGGCTGATCAAGCCGGAGATCGGACCGGCGTCCCCGGCACGGGCCGCGGCCAGCGCGGTCGCCAGGTTGTTGGTGGCGGCCACCCGGTCACCTTGGGGGAAGCCCAGTCCGGTGGCGATGGCATCGGCCAGGGTGGCCACCGAGGCGCCACCGGGGCCACGACCGGCCCGGGCGTCGGCCAGCAGGGCGTCCACGGCGCCCTTGGGGTCGGGGGCCAGCGGGCAGTTGGTGGCCAGGCACTGCGCGGCGAACGCATCCAGCGCGGCCTGCTGGCCTTTGACCCGCTGCTCGACCGTGTTCTCGGCGCTGATGGCCAGCGGCAGCGGGGAGTCGAGCATCAGGCGGGACACCTTGTTGGGGTGTGAGCCGGCGTAGGCCAGCGCCACCTGTGCGCCGTTGCCGACCCCGAGCAGTGCCAGCGCGGGCACATCCCAGGTGCTGCGCAGCCGCTCCAGGTCTTCGGCGGCGTGCGCGTTGTCGTAGGCGCCGTCGCCCGGGGCGATGGTGTCGGTGCAACTCGTGGTGGCCGTCATGGTGACCGCGCCCAGATTTGCCACCTGATCGTTGCCGGCCTGAAATTGGGACTGGTCCTGCATGTCCTGGCGGTCGTAGGCATCGCGGCAGTCCAGTGCGCCGGACATGCCCATGCCGCGCCGGTCCACGGCGACGATGGGATGGGTTTTGAGGATCTCGGTTCCCGATCGCGACAACCACACCGGCAGTTGCGCCGAGGACGGGAGATCGGAGCCGGTGGTCATCACCAGCGGACCGGCATCGGCCGGCGTCTGCGCCGACCGCGCCCGCACCACGCCGATGGTCAGGGTGCCGGTGGCCCCGTTGATCGGGTCCAGATCGGCGTCGTAGCTCGCGCAGTCCAGCGTGACGTCCGGCGGCGGCTGGATGCCGGCGTCACCGAACACCCGCGGTGTGCAGTCTCGCCAGGCGAGGTCGTTCTTGGGCGCTTCAATCCCGGGCGCCCCGGGCGGGGGCGCGGCGGTGGTCTCGGGTTGTCCCTGCGGGTGCGCGCCGGAATCGGTGGCATAGCGGGGATCTGCGGCGAACAGCGGCGAGCAGGAGGTGAGCAGTAGTGACAGGACCGGCGCGGCGACCGCCGACCTCCTCAGGGCTTTCACCAGCTGATGACGCATGCTGACCACAGTAGCGACACGTTTTGCGTTACTCGCGCAAGCGCTCGTCGGTGCCGATGCTCCTCGCGCAAGCGCTCGTCGGCGTTACTCGCGGACGTAGCGGGTGTACAGGTAGCCCTCGTCGTCGGTGAGCAGGTGCGCCGGCCGCATCCGGGTGTGTGCCTGCCCGGACCCGCTGACGATGCGCCGCGCCGCGCCACCGACCAGGATCGGCGCCACCGTCAGGCACAGTTCATCGAGCAGGTCGTCCTCGATCAGCAGGCTCAGCAGTGACGGCCCGCCCTCGGTCAGGACGCGGAAGAGCTTGCGTTCGGCGAGGATTCGCAGTGCCACCGCCGGGTCGACCAGGCTCGGGTCCGCGCCGGACGCATCGATCACCTCGGCGACCGCGCCGAGTCGGCGCCGGGCGTCGGCAACGGTGTCGGTGGCGGTCAGGATCAGCGGCGGCACCTCGGTGCGGGTGAAGAACTTGGAGTCGTAGTCGAGGTTGGCCGACGCGGTGACAACGGCGATCGGCGGCACCTCGGCCTGCCCGCGGCGCTGGCGTTCCTGTCGTTGCGCGACCGACAGTTGCACGCCGGAGTAGTTCTCGATCCGTACGGTTGACGCACCCATCAGAACGACATCGGCGGTCTGGCGCATGAGATTGAACACAGCGCGGTCACCCCGACCACCCAACCCGCCGGACTTACCGCCCTCGGTGGCACCACCGTCCAGACTGCTGATCATGTTGCCGCGTACCCAACATCGCTGCAGGTCATCGGGGTACGCGTAGTAGTCGGCCAGTTGCCCGTCGGCGATCTTGTCGACGTTTCCCAGCACGGTCAGATCTGTCCCGGCGGTGTCATCGGACATGAACTGAATTGGACCACGTCGTTACGCTGCCTGAATGCACGGGCCCAGCGGCGTCGCACATCTCGCCGATCGTCATCCCACCGTCACGCCGGAGCGGTTGGTCGCACAGCTGATCCCGCCGCCGACGTTCGCCGACGTCAGCTACGACAGTTACCGCCCGGATCCGGCCGAGCCGTCTCAGGCCGCCGCGGTGCAATTTTGCCGCGACTTCTGTGAGCAGGCCGCGGTGCGGCGAGCCGGCAAGAAGAAGCTGTTCGGCAAGCGCGAGGTGCTGCCCGGGGTCGGGCTGTATCTGGATGGCGGGTTCGGCGTCGGCAAGACCCACCTGTTGGCCTCGACGTATTACACGCTGTCTCAGGGTGACGCCCCGACCGCATTCGCCACCTTCGGCGAGCTGACCCAGTTGGCCGGGGTGTTCGGCTACAACGAGTGCATCGAACTGCTCTCCGAGTATTCGGTGGTGTGCATCGACGAGTTCGAGCTCGACGACCCGGGCAACACGACGCTGATCTCGCGGTTGCTCTCGGCCTTGGTGGAGCGCGGGGTGTCGATTGCGGCCACCTCGAACACCCTGCCCGAGCAGCTGGGGGAGGGCAGGTTCGCCGCCCAGGATTTCCTGCGCGAGATCCACACGCTGGCCCAGATCTTCACCACGGTGCGGATCGAGGGCCCGGACTACCGTCATCGCGATCTGCCGCCCGCCCCGGAGCCACTATCCGACGAAAACGTGGCACAGCGGGCCGAGGGGGTCAGCGGCGCGACCCTCGATGACTTCGACGCGCTGTGCGCGCACCTGGCCACCATGCATCCGTCGCGCTACCACGCGCTGATCGAGGGCGTCACCGAGGTGTTCATCACCGGGGTGCACCCGATCGAGGATCAGAGCGTGGCGCTGCGACTGGTGGCGCTGACCGACCGGCTCTACGACGCCGGCATTCCGGTGCTGGCGTCGGGGACCAAGCTGGACACCATTTTCAGCCCGGAGATGGTGGCCGGTGGCTTCCGCAAGAAGTACCTGCGGGCCACCTCGCGTCTGCTGGCGCTGACCGCCGCGGCGCAGACAACCAGCTAGTCGGACCCACCGATCGGGCGGACCATCACGTAGTCGTCCTCCACACCGGCGCCGAGCTGAAAGGTCTTGGTGCCGGTGATGGTGAAGCCGTGCTTGGTGTAGAAGCGCTGGGCCCGCTGGTTCTGCTGGTTGACGCCCAGCCACACGCAGCTCGCGCCGGCCTCGGCCGCCGCGCCCAGGGCGGCGGCCATCAAAGCCTTGGCGGCGCCGCCGCCGTGGCGTTCGGGCAGCACATAGATTTTGGACAGTTCCAGCGCTGGGCGCTGCGGCACCGCGCGCTCGATGTCGCTGTCGTCGGGGACGCCGCGAATCAGCATGGCGTAGCCCGCGATGGTGGTGTCGCGGGCGACCAGCACGATCCGGTTCGGATCGGTGAGGTAGGTGCCGAAGCGTTCCTCGGAGAGCGTCTCGGCGATGAACGCGGCGATGTTGTCGGGGGTTGCCGAGGGCGGACACGCCAGGGGGAAGGTGGCGGCCGCGACGGCGGCCAGTGCCGGGAGATCGGCAGCCCCGGCGACGGCAATGATCATGGCTCCTACGGTAGCGGTGTGCCTGGCTGCCACAGGTTCCACTGCGCCAGGTGCTTGCCGCTGCGGGTATCCACCAGCACGACGTTGGTGACCAGCCCGCGGTAGACGTCCCAGTAGACGTCGCCGTTGACGGTGGCTCCCGGGGGAGCGTTGCGCAGCGCGTCCTCCAGCCGATTGGGCGCATCGGTGTGCTTGGGCGGGTAGGAGTCGGCGTAGGGGGTGACGCCGTTGAAGGTGAACGCCAGCGCCATCGCATACGGGTTGGGCGACTGGATGGTGGTGACGGTCACCGGAACCCGCCACGGGCCGCCCTGGGCGCGCCAGCGCGGTGTGCCGTTCCAGCCCCATCCCGGCGGCACGTCACTGGCGAGTACATCGTGGACGGTGACATCGGCGACGATGCCGTTGTCCTCGACCCGCAGGGTCTCGCCGATTCGGCCGATGGGTGTCCCTTCGGAGGCGGCCGCATGGGGAGCCAGGAGCCCGGCGGCCGCCGTCAGCACGGAGACCATCAGGGAGATCATGGGTAGTAACCAGCGAGGCATGTCACGCATGATCGCACAGACTGAAACGTGTTACAGCCGCTTCGCGGTCAGCGCGCCGGTTCGGCCGGCCCGGGTCGGCTGTCATTCCGCTGTCGTGTCCTGGCCTTTCGCGGTGAACGGGGCGAGGGCGACGGTGAGATCGGTTTCGAACCGTTCGGTGTCGGCGCCGAGGCGGTGCAGCGGACCGTCGTCGGCTTCGGCCTCAGCCAAGGCGAGCAGGATGTGTTCGGTGCCGATGTAGTTGTGGCCCAGCCGAAGTGCTTGGCGGAAGGTCAGTTCCAGCACCTTTTTGGCTGCCCCGTTGAACGGGATCAGCGCGGGGACCGCGCCGCTGCGCGGCGGCAGGGTGATGGCCGCTCGCGCGGTTTGGTCGTTGATGCCTTGGCTGGCAAGCAGTTTGGCGGCAATGCCGTCGGGTTCGGCGAAGAGCGCCAACAGTAGGTGATCCGGGGTGATCTCGGGATTGCCGGCCTCGTGCGCGGTGTTCTGGGAGACCACGACGACGTTGCGGGCGCGCGGGGTGAACCGCCCGAATCCGGCACTGGGGTCGAGGGCGGCCGGGTCGAAATCGGGAATCTTGGGCACGAACCGCTTCTGGGCGGCCTGCTTGGTGACGCCCATGGCCGTGCCGATGTCGGTCCAGGATGCGCCGGAGCGTCGGGCCTGGTCGACGAAATGCCCGATGAGGTGGTCGGCGATATCGCCGAGGGCGTCTGCGGCGATCATCGCGTCGATCAGCTGCTCGAGGGGTTCGGAGTGGGCCTTCTTGATCGCGCCGATGAGGTCGTCGAGGCGGACGGGGTTGGTGAGGGTGACTGGTTGGCTCATGCGTCAACTCTAGGTTGACGAGGGCTAATCGTCAACCTCGGGTTGACGATTGAGTTATCGACGTTCCGCCGGGCTCAACCCGGCGCGGATCGGGCAAAATGGCGCCGTGAATCTCGAACAACGCGTGTACCGGCTGCTGCGGCCCGTGCTGCGGCCGGTGATGCGAGTCCTGTCGCTGCGCACCATCGTCATCGTCGGTGCGCTGTCGGTAGTGGTCACGGTCATCACGCTCGGGACCTGGGTTTGGCTCGGTGTCACCAACGATCAGTACAGCCAGTTGGACCGGCGATTGGATTCGCTGAGCAGCCTCGGTGACGTGAGTACCCTGCTCAACGCCACCAGACAGGGTGCGGCCGACAAGTCCACGCTCGATGACGGCGGCTTGGTGCGCACCGCCCATATCGGCAGCGTCAGCGTCTCGGTGCCCAGTGACATCGTGTTGCCGCGGCTGGAAAACGGTTACTCCAACACCGCCATCGACGGGGTCGAATATCGGGTGCGCACGTTCACCGCGGGACCGGCCGTCATCGCGCTCGGGGCGCCGCTGGCCGAGACGCAGCGCCGAATCGACGAACTGCACCTGCGGGTGTTGTTGATCTGTGCCGGGGTGATCGGCAGCACCGTCGTGGTGGGCTGGGTGATTTCGCTGGTGATGATCAACCCGTTCCGGCTGTTGGCCCAGCAGGCCCGCGCGATCAACGCCCAGTCCAAGCCCGATGAGGTGCAGGTGCGCGGGGTGCGCGAGGCCGTCGAGATCGCCGAGGCCGTCGAGGGCATGCTGGCGCGCATCGGCAACGAACAGGAACGCACCAAGGCCGCGCTGGAGTCGGCTCGCGATTTCGCTGCTGTCGCATCCCATGAACTACGGACCCCGCTCACGGCGATGCGCACCAACCTGGAAGTGCTCTCCACTCTGGACATGACGGCCGAACAGCGCCAGGAGGTGATCGGGGATGTGATGCGCACGCAGGGCCGCATCGAAGCCACCCTGACCGCCCTGGAGCGGTTGGCGCAGGGGCAGCTGACCACGGTCGAGGACTTCGTGCCGATGGATGTCACCGAACTGCTGGACCGCGCCGCGCACGACGCGCTGCACACCTATCCGGGTCTGCGGGCCACCCTGATGCCGTCGCCGACGGTGTTGATGCTGGGCATGCCCGCGGGTCTGCGCCTGGTGATCGACAACGCGATCGCCAATGCCGTCAAACATGGTGGTGCCACCGAAATCCGGCTCAGCGCAGTCCGCTCCGCCGATGACGTACAGATCGTGGTCGACGACAACGGTTCTGGGGTGCCGGCGGCCGAACGTGACGAGGTGTTCGAGCGGTTCGCCCGCGGATCCACCGCGTCCCGCACGGGATCGGGGCTGGGCCTGGCCCTGGTTGCGCAGCAGGCCGAATTGCATGGCGGCAGCGCGTCTTTGGAGGAGAGTCCGCTAGGCGGCGCACGGTTGTTGCTGCGGCTGCCGATCAGCCATGCGCGGAACGAGGACGCACCCTTCTGAGTCAGGAGTGTGCGGCGACGTAATCGGTGCCGCCGACATACACGGTGTCGCCTGAGGTGACCGGTCCGAGCGCTGCGGTGGTGATCGCCCGGGCGAATTCCTCGACCGTCGGGAGTGCTCCGTGAGCCAGCCTGGCCTCCACCGCATCCGGATCGCGACGGGCCAGTAGGCGCACGATGATCGTGCCGTCGATCATGTCGCCGGAGACCACGACGAAAGACACCCCGGCGTCGTCGAATCGTGATTGCATGGCGCGTAACGCGTCCTCGCCAGCGCGCTTGCTCGCCGCGATCGGCAGGTAGGCGTCGGGAACCGGCTGCTGCCCGTGGAAATGGGCCTGATGGCTGGTGACGAACACAATACGTCCGCCAGGGGTCAGCAGCGGCAGCGCCAGCTCGGCCAGATGCACCTGTGCATCGCGGTTGATCCGCATCGGATAACCCGCATCGGCACCGACTTCTAGACCGCCGGAAGCGTTGAGTACCAACACGTCCAGCCGGCCGAACGTATCCGCGATATGCCTGACGAGCTCGGCCGCTGCGTCCGGATCGCTGAGGTCGGCGCCGGCAACCGATCCCTGGCCACCCGCTGCCGCGATGGCGTCGACGATCGTGTTGGCCCGTTTGACCTTCTCGCGGTAGTTGACGATCACGTGAGCGCCGGCCGCACCAAGTTGGTGGGCCACCTCGGCGCCAATCCCGCGTGATGCACCGGTGACGAGTGCGACTTGCATGACAGTGCCTCCATGCTTCTGATTTAGAACCAATATGGTAGTTCTAAATGAGAAGCGCAAGTGGACCTGAGTTTGTTCGCCGTGGCGATGACCCGGCGAATGCGCCGATGCTGGCGGTCATGGAGCTGCTGGGTCAGCGCTGGATGCTCCGGATCATCTGGGAGCTGGAGCCGGGGTCGCTCGGCTTCCTTGAACTGCGCAGACGCATGGGCAACTGCTCTTCGAGCATGTTGTCCGAGCGCTTGCAGCAGCTCACCGCGGCGGGGCTGGTCGCCAAGAATGACACCGGGACATGGGAACTCACAGTGTCTGGTGTCGGACTAGGTGCGGCGCTGTCGGGACTGTGGGACTGGTCAGAGTCCTGGAATGCCAGGCGGACTCAGCCGTCCTGAATCGGCTGCCGGTCCAGCAGCTCGTTGAGGAACCCTGCGGCCTCGCGGCCGGCCCGGTCCACGTCGCCTGCGGCGATCGCCTCGACCAGCTCGTCGTGCGGGAACATCCCGCCGGGGCCGGCGCTTGCGGTCGCGACACTGGCGGTGATCGCTTCGAGCAGCCCGCGGTACAGCTCGATCAGCACCGCGTTGTGTGATGCGCGTACGACGGCCAGATGGAACTCGGTGTCGAACCGGGTGAACCGCTCGTGGTCGGTGGTGTCCGTGTGGGCCAGCAGGTCGCGTAGCTCGGCCAGGTCCTGCTCGGTGCGCGCGGTGGCGGCCAGGCGGGCGCCTTCGACTTCCAAACAACGGCGCACCTGCAGCACGTCGCGCAGCTCTGATCCGCACAATCGGCGCAGCGCCCCGCTGATCTCGCTGGTGGCGCGCACGTAGGTGCCGTCACCCTGGCGCACCTCGAACATGCCGTTGTGTGCCAGCGCGCGGATGGCCTCGCGAACCGTGTTGCGGCCGACCCCGAGCGCCTCGACCAGTTCGGGCTCGGTGGGAATCCGGCTGTCGACCGGCCATTCGCCAGAGGTGACCAGAGTGCGCAGCTGCTCGATGACCTGGTCGACCAGGCCCGTGCGACGCGTTGTGGCGAGTGGCACTCAAAAGTCCTTTCATCCAATCATCGGATGTATGGCATCATAGCCGGGTGAGTCGGACCCTGCGCAACAAATCCCTGGACAGCTACGAGCACGATCTGGAACTCGAGCTGGACGGTGCCGTAGAGGTTCGTCCCGGGGCGATGGCAGCCGGTGGCGCCTTGCTGGTCGTCGCGGTGATCCTGACCGCTCTGAACCTGCGCCCGGCCATTACCAGCGTCGGCCCGGTGCTGGGGGAGATGCGCGAATCGCTGGGTGCGTCGACGGTGTGGGCGGGCGTGCTGACCATGCTGCCCTGCCTGTGCTTTGCCGCCGCGGGATTGGCCGCGCCGTGGTTGTCGCGCAAGATCGGGCTGGGGCGCGCGATATCGGTGGCGTTGGCCATCTTGAGCGTCGGGCTGGTCATCCGGGTGCTCGACGGCAGCTATGTGGTGATCGGCGGCACGCTGGTGGCCACCGCCGGGATCGCCCTGGTCAACGTGCTGATCCCGGTGGTGATCAAAGGCTCGTTCCCGGCCCGGATCGGCCTGATGACCGGTATCTACACCGCCGCTCTGCAGGGCGGCGGCGGGCTCGGCTCGGCGCTCACCCCGCCGCTGGAATCGGCATTGGGCGGATGGCGAGGTGCGCTGGGCACTTGGGCCGTCCTGGCCGCGCTGGCCCTGGTTTTCTGGATGCCGGCCTCCCGGGGCATCGGTGGCGTCAGTCAGGCGGCGCCGGCCGGGTCCGGTCGCTCCATGTTGCGCAGTCCGCTGGCCTGGACGATCGCCCTGTTCTTCGGCTGCCAGTCGTTCCTGGCCTATGTGGTGATGGGCTGGCTGCCCGAG
This sequence comes from Mycolicibacterium frederiksbergense, assembly GCF_029893345.1. Classification (GTDB taxonomy): domain Bacteria; phylum Actinomycetota; class Actinomycetes; order Mycobacteriales; family Mycobacteriaceae; genus Mycobacterium; species Mycobacterium frederiksbergense_B. Next base: position 183,048 of record NZ_JARXVE010000001.1, read on the forward strand.
GTGTTCATCGACAACGGATTGAGCAAGGCTGACGCCGGCTTGTTGCTCGGGCTGGTCTCGGTGCTGGCGGTGCCGGTCAGCCTGATCGTCGCGCCACTGGCCGCGCGCCAGTCCAGCCAGAGCGGCTGGATCGTCGGACTCGGGGTGCTCGGCATCGCCGGTGTGATCGGGTTGCTGGTCGACGCGACGGCGGCACCGCTGCTGTGGAGCGTGTTGGTCGGGCTCGGCATGAGCGTGTTCTCGTTGGCGCTGACGGTCATCGCGCTGCGGGCGCGTGACGCCGAGGACACCGCGAAGCTGTCGGGGATGGCGCAGGGGTTCGGCTATCTGCTGGCCAGTACCGGTCCGTTCCTGTTCGGGCTGTTGCACGCCGTCACCGGCGGATGGACGGTTCCGTGGGCCATGGTGCTGGCGGTCTATCTGGTGCAGATGGTGGCGGGCAGCCTGGCGGGTCGCAACCGCTACGTCTGACCAGACACAAGAGCGCCTTGTGGCTCCACAAGGCGCTGACGGCTACCGGTGATCTGTCACCGCAGCGACCATTGGTGAGTGACCAACTACATCGCGTCGAGGCCGTACCACACCGCGCAGCTGGCCGAATTGGACAGCGCCGGTTCTGTCTTCCGTCACATCACGCCGAACTGGTTCGCCTCGGTGATGGGCACCGGCATTGTCGCGACGGCCGCGGCGACCCTGCCGCTGCACTTACCCGGCCTACACGAATTCGCCACCGCGGTATGGGTTCTTGCAGGCACCTGGTTGGTCGTTCTGACGGCTGCGTTTGCGACACACTGGATCCGGCACCGTGAACAGGCGAAAGCCTATGCGGCGCACCATGTGATCGGGCAGTTCTACGGCGCCCCGGCGATGGCGCTGCTCACCGTCGGTGCTGGTGCATTGCTGCTCGGGCCCGGCATCATCGGTCAATCCGCGGCCGTGGTGCTCGACGTGGTGTTGTGGACCGTCGGAACGATACTGGGATTGGTTGTCGCTCTGTGGCTTCCGTTCGCGATGATCACCCGCAAGGATCACACCGATATCGCCGCGGTGCCGGCCTGGATGATGCCGGTGGTTTCGCCCATGGTCTCAGCTTCCACAGGCGCACTGCTGCTGTCGCACCTCTCCCCGGGGCAGGCGGGAATGGCCTTGCTGGTGGCCTGCTATGCGATGTTCGGGTTGAGCCTGCTGGCCGGCCTGATCACCACCACCATGGTGTACTCGCGCCTCATGCACGGCGGCTTCAGAGAGGTGCAGGCGATTCCGACGGTGTGGATCGTGCTCGGCGTCGTGGGCCAGTCGATCACCGCGGCCAACCTGCTGGGCTCGCGTGCCGGGTCCGTGGTGGCCGATGCGGCCACAGTGTCGGCGCTGCACTCCTTCGGCATCGTTTACGGCCTGGTGATGGGCGGTTTCGGGGCGTTCGTGTTCTGTCTGGCGGCTGCGTTGACGGTGCACGGGGCCCGGCGTGGGTTGTCGTTCAGCCTGACCTGGTGGAGCTTCACCTTCCCGGTCGGAACCTGCGTGACGGGTGCCTCCGCTCTGGGCGCGGCTACCGGTGCCGTGGTGATTTCCTGGCTTGCGGTCGCGCTGTACGTGGTGCTGCTCGGTGCCTGGGCGACGGTTGCCACCAACACCGCTCGCGGGCTGCGGTCGGGTCGGTTGCTGCGCGGCTGATTTCAGCGGGTCGAGGCGATATGGCCGAGCAGATCCCTGACCGCGCCGGCAGGCGGCGTCCGGCCGCCCAGCCAGACGGCCCGAAGCGTGCGTCGCAGGTCCAGGCCGGGGATCGGCACCACCCGCAGCCGGCCCACCGTGAGATCGTCCTCGACGGCCAGCCGGCTCATCACCGCGGGCCCGGCGCCGGCCAGCACCGCGGCGCGCATCGCGGCCGCCGAGGACAGCTCGATCGCGGGGGAGGCCTGCCGGCTCGACGGCCCTAGCGCCGCACGCAACGCAGCGCTGAGGGATTCCCTTGTGCCCGAACCGGTTTCCCGCGAGACCAGCGGGGTGTCGTTGAGCTCGGCCGGCGTGACCGGTGCCGAGCGCCGCGCCCACTTGTGGTTCGGCGGAACGACGGTGACCAGCTCGTCGTGGCCGACCACACGAGTGGACAGACCGGTTGGTGTGACCGGGGATTCGACGAAGCCCAGATCGACGGAGCCGTCGCGCACCGCGGCGATCACCTGATCGCTGTTGGCCGCGGTCAGGATGACCTCGGGCGCCGGGGCGCCGCGGCGTTGCGCGGCGGCCTGCAGTGACACCAGCCAGCGCGGCATGAGCTGTTCGGCGATGGTGAGGCTGGCCATCACAGTGAGCCGCTTGTGGTTCTCGGTCCGCATCGCGGCCAGCCCGGCGTCGACGCGGTGAGCGACCTCGAGCAACTGATCGGCCCATTCGGCGACCACCACACCGGCCGGGGTGAGCCGCGAACCGCGCGGGCTGCGCTGCACCAGCAACACACCGGTCTGGGCCTCGATGGAAGCCAGCCGCGACGACACCGCCTGTTGGGTGAGACCCAGCTCGCGCCCGGCGGCTCCGAGGCTGCCGGTGCGCGCGATCGCCAGCAGCACCTCGAACGCTGCCAGCTCGGGCATTCGGGCGCTCAGCGGCATGGTCAGGATGGTAACCATGGTCACAAATCGCGCTTGTGAACGGCCGGTTGCTGGGGTACGCGGCCGCGTGGTGTAGCCTGGCCGACGTGACTATCGGTGTGTGTGCCAGCTATTGGCGCTTTATCGAGGCTCCGGGCGGAGCCGATAAAGCGCAGCACTAAGCACGCATCCACCCGGAGCCCAGGCAGTGACCATTGGTCGCTGCCTTTCGTCGTTACAGGGCGCCGGATCCTCGTAGGTGCCCACCACCAGGAAGGCACCTGAAAAATGAACTTGGCGCAGACCGCCAATGCCACCGCCACCTCGGACCGACGGGTCCGCAGTTTCAGCGCGATTCCCAGCCCGCACGACGTGCTGACCGAATTCCCGCTGGGGGGACGCCGCGCGGAGCGGGTGGCCCGCGACCGCGACGAGATCGCCGACATCCTGGCCGGGCGCGACGACCGGCTGCTGGTGGTGGTCGGGCCCTGCTCGGTGCACGATCCTGCGGCTGCGTTGGAGTACGCCGGCCGGCTGGCGAAGCTGGCCGACGAGCTCAAGGATCGGCTCAAGATCGTGATGCGGGTGTACTTCGAGAAGCCCCGTACCACCATTGGCTGGAAGGGTCTGATCAACGACCCGGGCATGGATGGAACCTTCGACGTGGCGCGCGGATTGCGCACCGCCCGTCAACTGCTGCTGGACATCATCGACATCGGCCTGCCGGTCGGGTGCGAATTCCTGGAGCCGACCAGCCCGCAGTACATCGCCGACGCCGTGGCCTGGGGTGCGATCGGCGCCCGGACCACCGAGTCGCAGGTGCACCGCCAGCTGGCGTCGGGCCTGTCGATGCCGGTCGGGTTCAAGAACGGCACCGACGGCAACATCCAGGTAGCGGTCGACGGTGTGAAAGCCGCTGCCGCCCAGCACGTCTTCTTCGGTATGGATGATCTGGGCCGCGGCGCGGTGGTGAGCACCGCAGGCAACGAGGATTGCCATGTGATCCTGCGCGGTGGCACCGACGGACCGAACTACGGCGCCGAGTCGGTGACCGGCACCGCGGCCAAGCTGACCGCCGCCGGACTGCCCGGCAGGGTCGTGATCGATTGCAGCCACGCCAATTCCGGTAAGGACCACATCCGTCAGGCTTCGGTGGCCACCGAGGTGGCCCAGCTGGTCCGCGACGGGTTGCCGGTCAGCGGCGTGATGCTGGAGAGCTTCCTGGTCGCCGGCGCCCAGTCGCCCGAGGCCCGGCCGCTCACCTACGGTCAGTCGGTCACCGACAAGTGCATGGATTGGGAGGCAACCGATCTGGTGCTGCGCGAGCTGGCCAACCGCTCGAGCTAGGTCCGCCAGCTGCCGGGCATCATCGGCGTCGTCGTGCCGTTGCCAAAGGTGTTTTCGGCCAGCGTGGTCAGCCCGGCCGGGCCGGCAACCGAGGATTTCACTGCGGTGCCGGTGAATCCGAGATCGCCGGCACCGCTGCCCGACGCGCTGGTGGTCACGGGCTGCTCGGGCGGCGGCGCGGCAGCGTCGTCGGCCGTCATGAACTCGTAGCGGTACCCACGGTCCTTGGCCGTCCCCCCGCGGCGCTTGCGGGCCTGCGACCTTCTGCGGTTGATCGCGGCGGCCGTTGCGGCGGCCGCCGCGGATGCTCCGACGGAGTCCGAGGCTTGGGCGGTGGCGCCGTGGCGCATCGTCGGGCCGAAACCGAATCCGGGACCACCACCGGGCACCGCATAGATGCTGGTTTCCGCGCCGGTGGCGATCGGGGTGGGTGCCGGCGCCGGGGTGACTGCCGCGGAGGTGGGTGCCGGCGCGGCCGGTGCGCCCGCGGCCACCGAAGGTGATGGGGCGCTGGGCATTGCGGCCACGGCGGGCTGCTCGGCGGGCTGATTGGCCGCCGCGGGGGCGGGTTCATCGATCGGGATGTCGGGGTTCTGGGTCATCCCGACGAGTCCGGTCAGGCCCAGCATGCCCAAGGCTGCGCCCGAACCCATCGCGGCGGCGTACAGCGGCGTTCCCATCAGGGCGAAGGTCGCGGCGTATGCGCCGACAAAGAACAGGCTCTGATACGTGGTGAACAGCGACGACGGGTTGGCGATGATGTCGGCGATGATCTGGGGAATGGTCTCCGGGTGCAGGATCAGATCCCGCAGCGCCACGTACATGCCCTGAAAGTGCTTGGACCGTTCGCCGAGCCATTCCTCGATCGGATCGTTGAACGTCAGGGCCAGCCCCGACTCGGCGGCCCGGGCCTGGGCCGCGGACTGCATCATGGTGGCCGACGCCGAACCGGCCTCCCCGGCGCCCGGGGCCAGCAGTAGCGGGGCCGCGGTGGACGGCGGTGTGGTCGCCACCGCCACCTCGGAGACGCCCTGGTAAACGGTCATCGTGGTGGCCGCCTGAATCCACATCCGGACGTAGTCGGCCTCGTTGACCGCGATGGGGACGGTGTTGATCCCGAAGAAGTTGGTGGACACCAGCACTCCGAGGGTGGCGCGGTTGGCGGCCAGCTCGGCCAGCGTCGGCATGGCCGCCAGGGCCGCGGTGTAGGACGCCGCCGCTGTCTCGATCTGGGCGGCCACCGCGGCGCTGCTCGCACTTGTCTCACTCAGCCAGGCCAGGTAGGGAACGTGTGCGGCCGTGTAGCGCTCGGCGCTGGCGCCCTCCCACGCCCCGGCCTGCACCGTGCCCATCAGTGCGGTCAATTCGGTTGCAGCTGAGGAATACTCGGCGCTGAGCGAACTCCAGGCACCGGCCGCGGCAAACAGCGGTCCGGGGCCTGGGCCGCTGCTGAGCAAGGCCGAATGCACTTCGGGCGGCACCGCCATCCACACCGGGGCGGTCACCTCGGGTTCCTCGTCATGAAGCTGCTCCCGGTTGAAAGGTTTGCCTAACCAAAGTTAGGCGAATCTCCGGCAGCGTAGCTCAACTCTTCGCGATTGTGTGGGGTATCTCCTCGCCGGTGGCGCGGGTGTGGCGGCCGCTCAGCGACGGTAGGCCGGCAGATTCTCGGCGAGCTCGTCGAACACACCCTGGTTGAGGCCGAAGGCCAATTTCACCTCGTCGACCACGCGATCGATCTCGCTGTCGTCCAGGCCCAGCCCGTCGAGGCGATCCCGGTAGGCGTCCTTGTACGGCTTGGGCCGTACCGGGAAGTCGTAGAACGCCAGGCCCGCGCCGTCCAAGTCGAAGGAGCGCCCCAGTATCCGACCGATGGCCTGGCCGCCGGAAAGGTCACCCAGATAGCGGGTGTAGTGGTGCGCCACCAGCGCTCCGCCCCAGGGGTTGTCGGTGAACCGGGCGCAATAGGCCCGTACCGCCGGCGAGTCGACGTCGCGATTGGCGCCCGGTGCCCAATGCGCCAGATCGGCGTCGATGGCCTCCAGTCGCTCCAGGGCGGGGTCGTACACGGCGCCGACCAGTGGGTCGTTGCGGTGCTCCCGGACGGCCTCCTCCAGGGCGTGGTAGATCGCGCGCAACCGCAGCAGATAGTCGACGTAGCCCTGCTCGTTGACCCGCCCGCCGAGCAGTTCGGTGACAAATGACGACTGTTCGGCCGCGTCGTGCTGGTCGGTCGAGTCCTGGCGCATCGCCACTGACAACGAGCGGACGGACTCGGATGTAACGGGCCTTGGCGGCATACTCGGCTCCACTTGGTAGGACTCAACTTTGACAGGTTGTCAGCATCCTGACAACCTGTCTGAAACCTAACACGGTGTCGCCGGGTTCGGGGGGCTACGTCTCGGGGCTAGGGTGTGGCGCCCAAAGCCCGGAGGATGAACTGCTCGATGGCTGTCGCCGGGAGATGGCGTGGGGCTAGGCACGCGTGCAGCAGAGACATGGTGGCGGGTTCGTCGTCGATGACGAACTGCCCCGCGGCCACACCGTCGGCCAGGATCTCGCGTAGCACGTCTTCGACGGCCACCACATGGTCGCGGATGGCCAGCATGGTTTCGGTCGACACCGCGCCGTAGAGCTGCACGCCCATGCCCATGTGGAATTCCTGCCCGGCCTCCAGCTGATGCCGGATGTAGACCTTCAGCCGCTCGACCGGATCGTCGACTTCGGACAGGGCGGCCCGCAACCCGTCGAGATAGCGGATCGTCTCGTGTGAGGCGAAGGCGATCACCACCGATTCCTTGTCCGGAAAATGGTGATAGATCGCGGTCCGTCCGATACCGGCCTCGGCCGCGAGCTTGGCCATCGTGATCGCGTCGAAGCTGTGGTCGACCATCAGCGTGGCGAAGGCCTCGAAAATGCGCTGCTGGACCAGCTCGCGGTGTTCTTCGACCGATGAGGCGCTGATCCTGGGCACGCTCGACTCTAACGCTCTTCGCGACGGTTGCTGCGGTGCGGCGCGTTCGGCTACCGGTTCGGGGTTGGGCCGTCCACTACAGTCTCGGTACCCAACTGAATGAAGGGCGGTACTTCGTGCTGCGTGCTTTACCGCTAGTTCAATCCGTCCCTTCACGATTGGGGGCCGCGGCGCGCACGCTGCATCCGGTCGGACTCTCGGTCGCGTTGCTGTTCTTCGCCTGGTCGATGAGCCCGTCCCTGCTGCCGCGGCCCTGGTATCTGCAGGGGGTCGCGACCGGCATCAGCGTCGCGATCGGTTACGGGCTGGGGTGCGCCGTGGCGTGGGTGGTGCGCCGCTGCGGGATCCGCCCGCAATGGTCGTCGCGTACCAAGGCCGTTGGTTGGTGGACGCTGGCGCTTGCGGCCCTGGTGGTCGTCCCAGCGTTCCTGGTTCTGGGGTCATGGTGGCAGCAGATTCTGCGCGACCTGATCGGTATGCCGCGGGCTCAGCGGTCCTTCTACCTCCTGGTGCTGCTCATTGCCGCGGTGATTGCGTTGGCGATCCTGGCGATCGGGCGTGGATTGCGTTGGGTCATCAACCGTTTGACCGTTATTGGCGGGCGGGCGGGTGGTACCGGGCCCGGTGGCCCGGTTGGCCGCGGTGGTGATCGTGGTGGCCCTGGTGGTGATGGGGCTCGACGGCGCGTTGCACCGTGGGCTGTTGGGCATGGCCGAACGTTCGGCTGAGGCGGCCGACAAGAGCACCGCCGAGGGCGTGACCCAGCCGAGCGCTCCGGAACGTTCCGGCTCGCCGGCCTCGGCGCAGGCGTGGGACACCCTCGGGCGGGAGGGTCGCAATTTCGTCGGCCGCGGTCCTACAGCCGAACAGATCTCGAAGGTGACCGGCGCAGTGGCGCTCACCCCGATCCGGGTATACGCCGGGCGCACCGCCGCCGACAGCGTCGAGGGCATCGCCGAACAGGTGATCGGTGAACTGCACCGTACGCATGCCTTTGATCGCAAGGTGCTGGCCGTGGTGACCACGACGGGGCGCGGTTGGGTGAACCCGAACGTCGCGGCAGCCTTCGAATACGTCAACGGCGGCGACACCGCGATCGCCGCGATGCAGTACTCGTTCTTGCCCAGCGCACTGTCCTTCATCGCCGACCGCGAGACACCCCCGTTGGCAGGCCAGTCGTTGTTCGAAGCGGTGCACCGGGTTTGGGCGGGGCTGCCCGAGGGGAAGCGGCCCAAGCTGGTGGTGTTCGGGGAGAGCCTGGGCTCGTTCGGCGGGCAGTCGGCCTTCAGTTCAGCGGCCGACATCGTCGCCCGCACCGACGGTGCACTGCTGGTCGGCACGCCGAACTTCGCCCAGCCGTGGGGGAGGATCACCGCCGATCGGGATCCCGGGTCCTTGGAGCGGCTGCCGGTGGTCGACGAGGGCCGCCACATCCGGTTCGCCTCCCGGACCTCCGATGTGGATCTGGCTGGGCCGTGGGAGTTTCCGCGGGTGGTGTTCTGGCAGCACGCCAGTGACCCGATCACCTGGTGGTCGTTCGACCTGCTGCTGCACCGCCCGGATTGGCTGCGCGAACCGCTTGGGCCGGATGTGGACCCGGGGATGCGTTGGCTGCCGTTCGTGACGTTCTGGCAGGTGACACTCGACATGATTTTCTCCGCCGACGTCCCGTACGGATATGGGCACGCCTTCGGTCCGGATGCCGCCGACCTGTGGGTGGACATCCTGGCACCGCGGGGATGGGATCCCGCCGTCACACAGCGGATTCAGGACTCGATCGCCGCGGGCTGAGCGCTGGGGCTCGGTCGATAGGCTGCGCGCCATGGGATCCGATGAGTACCGCCAACTGCTCGCTCGCACACTCACCGCGCATTCGGAGCTGGCCGCCTCGCGGTTGCGGGCGATTGTGGCGGCCCTGCCGGAGAGGGCCACCGGGATCGAGGTCGGCGTCTTCCCGGACCAGGATGGGGAGGGCACCTTCGATGTGTCCGTCGCACTCGCCGGGCCGGATTCGTATGTACTGAATCAGGCGATAGCGGCGCATCGGGAACTGTTCACCTTCAACCACGACAACGCCGCCGAAATCGACCTGCCGATGTTTGGTTCCCGCGCGGCCGGGTTCTGCGTTCAGGACGTCATCGTCGATGCTGTCGCCGATTGGGTCGAATCGCTGTGGAGTGCGGGCATCGGGGATAGGTCACCGGTGGGCTGCTTCATCTTCGGTGACGAGGATTACGGAACGACGACACCGAGGTCGGTCGGTGGATCGGGGAGTCATGCGGCGGGCGGGGCTTGAGTCCGTCGATCGCCGGACGGGCGGTCGTGCTGTGGCCTGATTCACACTCTCGCCGCGGCTGAATCGAACGCCCGGCCGCGGGGCAGATCCCATACGGGCGAGAAGATTTGGCGCATCTCGACGGATGTCGCAACACCGGACAACCGGCCCGAGCGGGGATGGTGCGCGATACTGGGATTGAACCAGTGACCTCTTCCGTGTCAGGGAAGCGCTCTCCCGCTGAGCTAATCGCGCTGGTCGAAATTTGTTGGAGGTGGAGACGGGAATCGAACCCGTGTGCACGGCTTTGCAGGCCGTTGCCTCACCACTCGGCCACTCCACCATTGGGGTTGATGCCACAATCGCACCTTCGAGCGGATGACGGGATTCGAACCCGCGACCCTCACCTTGGCAAGGTGATGCGCTACCAACTGCGCTACATCCGCGCGCCACGGGCGAGTTCGTCGCCCGTCGCGATGCAGAACATTAGTCCACGGATGCGCGCAGACACAAATCCTCGTTCTGACTTGCTTTGTGGGGCAACAAAAACGGTGCACGTCAGCGAAACGGCAAGGCGTTACGTCACGGTGCCATGGCGCCGGTAGGGCCGAGGGCGTCGGTGATCCGGATGCCGGCGGCAGGCGTCACAGGGTAGTTCGTAGGATTCCCAGATGCCGCTCAACGCCGGTGAGACGTTCGCCGTGTTCCGGATCATTCGACTGCTGGGGTCAGGCGGGACGGGGGAGGTGTACCTCGCTCAGCATCCCAGGCGCCCTCGCGGTGACGCGCTGACGGTGCTGTCCAAGGATTGGTCCGCCGAACCCGAGTACCGGGAGCGGTTTTGCCGTGAGGCGGATTTGGCCGCCACGCTGTGGCATCCCAACATCGCCAGGGTCCGCGGTCGCGGGGAACACGACGGTCAGCTCTGGATGTCTATGGACTTCGCCGACGGCACGAATCTCGCTGGTCTGCTCGATCAGCGGTACCCCAACGGCCTGCCGCGCGAGCAGGTTTTCCACATCGTCATCGCGGTTGCCGGGGCTCTCGACTACGCGCACAAACATGGATTGCTGCATCGCGATGTCAGGCCGGCCAACATCATCCTCAGTGACGTCGACCGCGTTGCGGAGCCGCAGGCTGTTCTCGCCGGCCTTGGTATCGCGCGCGGCATCGGCGACAGGTCCGGCTATGCAGCGCCTGAACAACTGGTGGGAGAGGACGTCGACGGTCGTGCAGACCAGTACGCCCTGGCCTGCATCGCGTACCAGCTGTTGACCGGGGAGCAACTGTTCGCGCACTCCAATCCCGCTGTCGTGGTCAGCCGCCACGTCAACTCGAAGCCGCCGGTGTTGGCTGACACCCGGCCCGAGTTGGCCGACCTCGACCCGGTGCTGGCCAAAGCCCTCGCCAAGAACCCGGCTGACCGATTCGCCAGCTGCGGCGCTTTCGCACACGCGCTGGCCGATGAAACCCCGATGCCCGCACTGACTTTGGCGCTGGCACCGGCCGCACCTGTACCCAGTCGAGCAGCGACCGGGTTTCGGCTGCCCGAGACACCAAGCTGGGCACCCGTAGCGGCGATCGCCGCCGCCGGCATCGTCGTCGCCAGTGTCGGCGTGTGGCAGCTGTGGCCATCCCCTGAGGCCGCAGCGACTGAGCAGCCGAGCCAACTGCCCAGCGCAGCCATTGCGAGCGCCACGAACGCGGCGATCACCCCGTCGCCCAGCGGCCCGGTCTTTGATGGCCTCTACCGCCTCGATTACGACAACCCCCGCGCCACCCTCAACGGCAGTCCCTGGCCGCCGGCGGGCAACCAAATCGCAAGCTACTGGTGGGCATTCCGCTCGACCTGCAAACCCTCGGGATGCGTTGCGACGTCGACGCGGATGGACAGCACCAACCACGCCGTCCCCTTCGTCGAAGGTGGCGGTATGACAGCCGTATTCCGCTTCATCAACAATTCTTGGCAGGGTGATCCGGGGAGAGGCACACTGCCGTGCGAGGCGCCGATCGTCGGGCAAGCTCAGGCAACGGATACGGCGTTGGCATTGACGCCACAGCCTGACGGCGGGCTGGCCGGCGCTCAAACCACCACGATCCAATCCAACGAATGCGGGCTGCAAGGTGCGGTGATCACCGTGCCCGTGCACGCCACCCGGCTCGAAGACGTGCCACCGGGGAACCCGGTCGCCGATCCTGTCGCGGTCCCAGACCCGTTGTCGCCGGCTCCTCAGCTGCCCCCGCCGCCGGCGATTGGCTCGATCATGACAAACCCCGCCCCGCCCGCCGGAATCATGCCGCCGGATGCCGCTCCGCTGCCGCCGGTACCGGTAGGCAACTAACTCACCAATCAGGCATACCCATGTGATTGCCGGCCGCAGCAGGGTCGAGTGGCCGAATCAACCCGATATGTCATTCCGCAATCGTTCTGTAAACAGCAGAAAGGCCCGGTTCGAAAACCGGGCCTGACCTCGCAAAACTATGGTGCGCGATACTGGGATTGAACCAGTGACCTCTTCCGTGTCAGGGAAGCGCTCTCCCGCTGAGCTAATCGCGCTGGTCGAAATATGTTGGAGGTGGAGACGGGAATCGAACCCGTGTGCACGGCTTTGCAGGCCGTTGCCTCACCACTCGGCCACTCCACCATTGGGGTTGATGCCACAATCGCACCTTCGAGCGGATGACGGGATTCGAACCCGCGACCCTCACCTTGGCAAGGTGATGCGCTACCAACTGCGCTACATCCGCGCGCCACGGGCGAGTTCGTCGCCCGTCGCGATGCAGAACATTAGTCCACCGATGCACGCAGACACAAATCCGCATTACGACGGGGCAAAGCGCGGCCAAAGCCGGTGTTTCAGAACAGGTGATAGGCCTCCCGTGAGATCGCGAATCCGTGGCGGGTGGCGGTGTCGCGGCAGGTGATGCCTGACCCGGCGCTCTCGCATCTCAATGCCCCGGCGGTGATCGAGTCCCCGTAGCCCAGCTCGGCGCCGGCGCCCAGTGCGGTGTCGCCCGCGCAGACGAACTCGGCGGGTCGGCCTCGGCCCACGGTGATGCCCTGGCCGTAAGCGAACTCACAGCTGGCCGGCCGCAGCGGCGGCGCCCAGCTACGGTCGGCCACATCGCAGCGGGCCATCGTGGCGTCGAGATAGCAGCCGATGTTGCCCGACGGTGAGGTGAAGCCGGTCAGTTCATCGACCTGCCGGTTCGCCAGACCGGTGACGCTGCCGGGGCTTGGGGCGGCGACCGGTGTCGGTTGTGGCACCGGGTCCACGGCGCCGTGACACCCCGTCATCAGCGTGCAAGCAGCAACAACCGCGCCACTAGCCACTGGCCAGCGGACCCGCAGGTGAACCATGACGGGTGACCATACGCCCGCATGAACGTGCATTTTTGGCAAACGCAACAAGTTTCTTGTGGGACACCAATTCGGGCCTGGCGGTGCAGGCGTGCTAATGTTCCACCTCGTTCCCACGGTCTCGTAGCTCAGTGGGAGAGCGTCCGCCTCACACGCGGAAGGTCGCTGGTTCGAACCCAGCCGGGACCACTCAGGTAGTACCAGATCGAGGGCGGCATCGAGCCGCTCTCGATATTTTTTTGGCCCGGCTTCGGTCGTGAGCTCACCCCCAGGGGGCGTCGGTCACCCGTGAGTGCGGTGACTGTCGGTCCCGTTGGCGCAGGTGCAGCGCTGCGCCGCCGGCACCGACTGCATGACTTCGGCGGCGTGTTGTCCGCAGCCGTCCCAGGTTGTCTTCGCGCAGCGCGAACATTTCACGGTGTAACACATGGGTCAGGTCCTTTCAGTGTGCTGAGGTGTCGGCTTTGCGGGCCGCGATGGTGGCGCGGACCCGGTCCATGTCGAGTGACTTGACCTGGGAGATCAGGTCTTCCAGCGCCGCCGGCGGCAGTGCTCCGGGCTGGCTGAACACCAGCACTCCCTCGCGGAAAACCGCGATGGTCGGGATGGAACGGATCTCCATCAGGGCCGCGAGTTCGGGCTGCGCCTCGGTATCGACCTTGGCGTGCACGATCTCGGGGTGTGCGGAGGCGGACCGCTCGAATACCGGTGCGAAGGCGCGGCAAGGTCCGCACCAGGAGGCCCAGAAGTCGACGACGACGATGTCGTTGTCGCGGATCGTCGATTCGAAGTCCGAATGGCTGAGGTTGCGTGTCGTCATTGTGTTCTCCTTCATTCAGGCGGGGACCTGGGCTTCTGCCCAGGCGTTGTAGCCACCGACCAGGTCGGCGGCGCCGGTGAATCCTTCAGCCCGCAGCAGTGACGCGGCCACGCTGGAGCGCCAGCCGCCCGCGCAGTGCAGCACGATGGGCTTGTCGGTGGGGATGTCGTCGAACCGGGTGCGCAACTGCGCCAGCGGGATTGCCAGCGAGCCGGGGATGGCACCGGATTCGCGTTCACCGGGGTTGCGGATGTCGATCAGCGTCACGTGCTGCGCGTCGAGCATCCGGTCCAGTTCGGCGATCCCGACCCGCGGTGCGGTGACCACCAGGTCGGACAGCTCCGCGGGGAAGCTGCCGTCCCGGTCCACGTTGAGGTAGCCGATCGCGTTGTCGGAACCGATGCGGGCCAACCGCAACGCGGCCTCCTGCTCCTCGCCGGGGTAGGCGATGAGCACGATCTGCTCGCCGACCTCGGCGACCATTCCGCCGGTTTCGGCGAACCGGCCGTCGAATCCGACGTTGACCGAGTCCCGCAGGTGGCCCGCGGCGAACTCGTCGACGCTCCGCGCGTCGACCAGGCGCACACCGGCTTCCAGTGCTTCACGCACCTGGGCCGGGCTGAACGCGGGGATGGCCCGGTCCTGGTCCAGCAGCGGATGCGCCCGTTTGTTCATCGCGGCGTTCACCGAGAAGTAGGCCGGCGCGGCCGGCTGACCGTTGGTGATGAGTTCGACGAAGTCCGCCTCGCTCATCGGCTGCACCGAAGGGTTGGTGCGGCGTTGTTCGCCGATGGTTGACGTCAGCTCGGTCGACAGGTTCTTGCCGCATGAGGAGCCGGCTCCGTGTGCGGGCATGACGGTGACATCGTCGGGCAGCGCGAACAGCGTGTCGTGGATCGTGTGGTACATCGCCCGGGCCAGGTCGCTGGTCGAGCCGTCGCCCAGGTTGACCAGATCGGGTCGGCCGACATCGCCGATGAACAGCGAGTCGCCAGTCAGCACCGCGGTGGGGGAGGCGCCGGGATGCTCGCGCACCAACACACTGATCGACTCCCAGGTGTGACCCGGGGTGGCCAGAATCTCCAGTTCGACAGTGCCCAGCGAGATTCGCTCGCCGGCCGCGAGGCGCCGGATGGGGTAGGCGGTTTCGGCTGCCTCGCCGAATCCGATCCAGGCCCCGGTGGCATCGACGAGCTCCAGGTGTCCGGAGACGAAGTCGGCGTGGAAGTGGGTGTTGATGACGCCTTCGATGGTCAACCCGAATCGCTGGGCGTCTGCCAGGTACTCGGTGATGTCTCGCCGAGGGTCGACAACGATTGCCCGGCCGGAGGTTTCGTCGCCGATCAAATACGAAGCGTGCGACAGGCATTCGATGTAGTACTGCTCGAGGATCATCTGGGTCACTCCTTGGTTCTTGGCGGTGATCTCGGGTCCGCTACGGGAAGTCGTTCAACTATCGCAACATACCCCCGGGGGTATTTATTCCGGAGTTGCCTATACCCATAGGGGTATGTGTACGATGACTTCGAAGATACCCCAAGGGGTATCCGTGTCAAACGCCAGTTCTCTCGAAAGGGACCTCATGACCAACGCATCCGCGCCCAAGACTGTCGACTCGCACGGACTCTCCGAGCGGCTGAACTCGGCGAACCCGCCCCGGCTGCTGGACGTCCGCACCCCCGCGGAGTTCGAGACCGCGCACATCCCCGGCTCCTACAACGTGCCGCTGGATCAGCTGCGTGAGCACCGCTCGGAGATCTCAAAGACCGCGCTGGCCGGAGACTCCAACGAGTGGGTGCTGGTCTGCCGTTCGGGGCAGCGGGCCGCCCAGGCCGAAGAGGCGTTACGGCAGCAGGGGCTGCCCAACGTCCACATCCTCGACGGAGGCATCGTCGATTGGGAGACAAAGGGATTCAACGTCAACCGGGGTGCGGCGAAGTGGGATCTGGAACGTCAGGTGCGCCTGGTGGCCGGATCCATCGTGCTGACCTCCGTCCTCGGCAGCATCGCGGCGCCGAAGCTCAAGTGGTTGGCGGGCGCGATCGGCGGTGGGTTGACCTTCGCGGCGCTGTCCAACACCTGCGCGATGGGCATGCTGCTGTCCAAGCTGCCGTACAACCGCGGCGCAAGCTGTGATGTGCAGAAGGTCGTCTGTCAGCTCTCCGGCGATCGCGGGAAGTAGTCCGCCATGATCGCGTTGACGCTCGTGTTGGCCGTCGTCGTCGGGATCACACTCGGTGTGCTCGGCGGCGGCGGTTCCATCCTCACTGTTCCGCTGTTGGCCTATGTCGCGGGCATGGACGCCAAACAGGCCATCGCCACCTCGCTGCTCGTCGTGGGGGCGACCAGCGCGGTCGGCGCGATCTCGCATGCCCGAGCAGGACGGGTGCAGTGGCGGGTGGGCCTGATCTTCGGCGCGGCCGGTATGGCCGGCGCTTACCTGGGCGGTGTGCTGTCCCGGTTCATTCCCGGCACCGTCCTGTTGATCGGATTCGCCCTGATGATGGTCGCCACCGCGGTGGCAATGCTGCGTGGACGCAAGACCGCCGAAGGGGCCGAATTCGACGGTGGGCGGCAGTTGCCGGTGGTCAAGATCTTGGCCGAGGGGCTGGTCGTCGGGCTGGTCACGGGCCTGGTCGGCGCGGGCGGCGGCTTCCTGGTGGTGCCGGCCCTGGTGCTGCTGGGCGGACTCCCGATGCCGGTGGCCGTAGGCACCTCGCTGGTGGTGATCGCGATGAAATCGTTCGCGGGTCTGGCCGGATACCTGTCCACCGTGCAGATCGACTGGACGCTGGCCGTGATGGTCACCGGTGCCGCGGTGATCGGCGGACTGATCGGTGCTCGGCTGACGGCCCTGATCAACCCCGATGTGCTGCGTAAGAGCTTCGGCTGGTTCGTCCTGCTGATGTCGTCGGTGATCTTCGCTCAGGAGGTGCACCCGGCGTTCGGCGTGACGGTGGGCGGCATCACCGTGCTCGTCGCGGTGATCAGTGTGGTCTGCGGCCGCTCGGCGAAGTGCCCGCTGCGGCGGACCGCCAGCGCTCCAACCGGGGACGCCGCGCCGGCCGGTGAGCGCCGGGGATGAGATCGATCACCCTCGGCGTTATACCCCCGGGGGTAACATGATGGTCTAGTTGCTGGGAGGAACCCGCCATGGTTGGTGACGAGGACACCATCGCATTGGTCCTGAATCGGCTGCGCCGCGCGCAGGGCCAACTGTCCGGAGTGATTTCAATGATCGAGCAGGGCCGTGACTGCAGGGATGTGGTGACGCAGCTGGCCGCCGTGTCCCGGGCGCTCGACCGGGCCGGTTTCAAGATTGTCGCCACTGAATTGCGGGCGCGTTTGTCCGGCGCAGTAGCCGAGGGCAATGTTCCGACGTCGGAAGCCGACCTCGAGAAACTGTTCCTCGCGCTCGCCTGATCCGCGACGACAGCGCGTCGGGGTCGGATCGCCGCCGAATATCCCGGCCGGGGTCGTGACCGAGAGTTGTCGGTCTCATTCGGTAGGGTTCTCCGACGTGACTCAGAGCGTGACCGTCGGAACCATCAAATCCGTAACCGCCCGTCTGGCCGAGGAACTCGCCGTGGGCGAGGGGCAGGTCGCCGCCACGGTGGCTCTGCTGGACGAGGGCGCGACAGTCCCGTTCATCGCCCGGTATCGCAAGGAGGTCACCGGCAGCCTCGACGACGGCCAGCTGCGCACCCTGGAGGAGCGCCTGGGCTACCTGCGTGAGCTCGACCAGCGTCGTGAGGCCGTGCTGGCCTCCATTCAAGAGCAGGGCAAACTCACCGACGAGCTGCGTGCCGCCCTGATGGCCGCCGAAACCAAGGCCCGGGTCGAAGACATCTACCTGCCCTACAAGCCCAAGCGGCGCACCAAGGCCCAGATCGCCAAGGAAGCCGGCCTGGAGCCCCTGGCCGAGCGGTTGCTGGCCGATCCGACTCTGGTGCCCGACGAGGCGGCCGGTGAGTTCCTCAACGACGACGTCGCCGACGCACCCGCGGCGCTGGAAGGCGCCCGGCACATCATCATCGAGCGGGCCTCCGAGGACGCCGAGCTGGTCGGTGCCACCCGCGAGAAATTCTGGGCCGACGGCTCGCTGCGCACCGGGCCGTGGTCCGAGGAGGCCGCGAAAAGCCCTGCCGCGCAGAAGTTCCGGGATTACTTCGAGTTCTCCGAACCGTTGGAGAACATGCCGTCGCACCGGGTGCTTGCCGTGCTGCGCGGCGAGAAGGAGCAGGCGCTCTCGCTGAACTTCGACGGCGGCGACGACGAGCTGTACCAGGCGATGATCGCCCAGTCCCTCGGCATCGACATGGCCGCCAAGACCCCGGCCACCCCCTGGCTGGCCACCACCGTCCGGCTGGCCTGGCGGGCCAAACTGATGATCTCGGCGGCCGTGGACGCGCGTATCCGCCTGCGTCAGCGTGCCGAGGAGGAGGCGGTGGCGGTGTTCGCCCGCAACCTCAAGGACCTGCTGCTGGCCGCGCCGGCCGGTACCCGGGCCACCCTCGGTCTGGACCCGGGCTTCCGCACCGGCGTCAAGGTCGCCGTGGTCGATTCCACCGGCAAGGTCGTCGACACCTGCGCGATCTTCCCGCACCAGCCGCAGAAGCAGTGGGATCAGGCCAAGGCCATCCTGGCGGCCCTGATCGCCCGGCACAACGTCGAGCTGATCGCGGTCGGCAACGGCACCGCCTCGCGCGAGACCGACGCGCTGGCCAATGAGCTGATCGCCGACATCCGGTCGGCCGGGGCCAAGGCGCCCGTGACGGCCATGGTCAGCGAGGCCGGGGCGTCGGTGTACTCGGCCTCGGAGTACGCGGCCCGGGAGATGCCGAACCTCGACGTGACGCTGCGTGGCGCGGTCTCGATCGCCCGCCGGCTGCAGGATCCGCTGGCCGAATTGGTGAAGATCGACCCGAAGTCGATCGGCGTCGGGCAGTACCAGCACGATGTGACGCCGGGCTCGCTGGCCCGCAGCCTCAACGCGGTGGTCGAAGACGCGGTGAACGCGGTGGGTGTGGATCTCAACACCGCCTCGGTGCCGCTGCTGGCCCGGGTGTCGGGAGTCACCGAATCGCTGGCCGAGGCCATCGTGGCGCACCGGGAGAGCACGGGCGCCTTCCGCAGCCGCAAGGCGCTGCTGGACGTTCCGCGCTTGGGTCCCAAGGCTTTCGAACAGTGCGCGGGCTTCCTGCGGATTCGCGACGGGGAGGATCCGCTGGACGCCTCCGGCGTGCACCCCGAGTCCTACCCGGTGGTGCGGCGCATCCTGGACCGCTCCAACGTGACCCTGGCCGAGCTGATCGGCGACGAACGCACCCTGCGCACCCTCAAGCCGGCCGATTTCGCCGATGAGCGGTTCGGCGTGCCAACCGTGACCGACATCCTGGCGGAGCTGGAGAAGCCGGGGCGTGACCCGCGGCCCGCGTTCTCCACCGCGACGTTCGCCGCCGGGATCGAGAAGGTCGGCGATCTCAAGGTGGGCATGGTGCTGGAGGGCGTGGTGACCAATGTGGCCGCCTTCGGAGCATTCGTGGACGTGGGCGTGCACCAGGACGGCCTGGTACACGTCTCGGCGATGGCCGACCGATTCATCTCCGACCCGCACGAAGTGGTGAAGTCCGGCCAGGTGGTCAAGGTCAAGGTCGTCGACGTCGACGTGGAACGGCAGCGGATCGGGCTGACCCTGCGGCTCAACGACACCCCGCAGCGCGAGCAGGGCAGCCGTCCCGACCGCGGCGGCCAGGGCGGCCAGGGCGGCCAGAACCGTCGTGACGGCGGCGGCAATCAGGGCCGCGGCGGGGATCGGCGAAACCAGAACCGCGGCAAGAACTCCGGACGCCGGGAATCGAATCAGCCGACGGGCTCGATGGCCGATGCCCTGCGCAACGCGGGCTTCGGGCGCTAGCTGCGTTACGGTGCCTAATCCGCGGTCTGTTCCGGGGCTTGATCGGTCCCGGAACGACGGTCGCCTCGGCGCCATGACCGGTACCCGCGATGAGCGGCGAACGCCCCGACGATCGCCGTCGCACACCACACCCCGATCGCGGTATAGGCCAGCGGCGCCGACAGATCGCTGATCGAGGCGCCCAGCGCGGTGTAGACGAACGCACGTGGCACGGATCCGATGAACGCCCCGACGGCCATCTGCCACAACGGAACCCCGAATGCGCCGAACGCATAGGAAGCCAGTGCGTCGGAGACACCCGGGACAAAGCGCTGACCGACCACCGCCCACAGGCCGCCCCGCGCGATCTGGCGGTCCAGCCGGTCGGCCCGCCCGGGCCCCAGCAGGGCGCGGGCGCTGTCGCGGCCCGCGCGCCGGCCGATCAGACTGGCCGTCACGGCCGTACCCACCGTGGCGCCCAGCGTCACGAACGTGCCGAGCACCGGACCGAACAACACCCCGCTGCCCGCGGCCAGGATCGGCCCGGGCACAAACAGCGCCCCCAGGCCGGCGGAGACCACGACATAGGCCACTGGGGCCGCCGGACCGGCGGCGGCCACCACACCTCGGATGTCGTCGACGTCGATCACGCGGGCAATGGCCACCAGGTAGAACAGGCCGAACAGAAACGCCGCGAACGCGGCCAGCCGCAGGATGTGCGGCCGCCGGTTGACAGCAGCAGAGTCATCAATGTCAGTCATCGTGCGCACGATTGTCCCGCACGCCGCGGCCGTGCCGGTGCGGCGCCGCTCGGGCAGGGCTGGATCATCGCTGAACAGCTTGTCGCGCAACGCACTCGGGGCGTAACGGTCTGAGCCAGGCCGTCGAGTGCTGCTTCGACCGCGGGAACGGATTTCTTGTATGACAACGGAGTACTTGATTTGGTAAGGCCGCCGGATTCATTGCGCACGCCAACAGTTGTGGCGTGAACGGAGTCTCAGACATGGACAGTTGCTGTGAGGGCTGTCACACTGCGGTAGGTGCTGCGGGTCCGCGATCGTCAGCATCACCGAGTGCGGGGGAGGGCCACGATGACAGCAATCGCCGGCATTGCCCAGCGCGACAACGGCGCGCCGCCACCATCGGTGCCCCTTGCCGACATCGACCTGGGATCACTGGATTTCTGGGCGTGGGACGACGATGCGCGTGATGGCGCCTTCGCCACCCTGCGTCGCGACGCCCCGATCTCATTTTTCGATGTGGCCGAGGTCACGGGCTTCCCCGGAGGCGCCGGACACTGGGCGATGACCCGCTACGAGGATGTGCACTTCGTCAGCCGGCATCCAGAATTGTTCAGCTCCAGCCCAACCAGCACGTCACTCAACGACGTCCCCGCCGAGATCGCGGAGTTCTTCGGGTCGATGATCACCCTCGACGATCCCCGCCACACTCGACTGCGGTGCATCGTCAACCGGGCTTTCACGCCTAAGGTGATCGCGCGGATTGAGCAGAGTGTGCGCGATCGGGCCCGTCGGTTGGTGTCTGCCATGGTGGATGCACATCCGGAGGGGACCGCGGACTTCGTCGACGAGGTGGCTTCGCCGCTGCCGCTGCAGATCATCTGCGACATGATGGGCGTCCCGGAAGAAGATCAGGCGAAGCTCTTCGGCTGGACCTCCGTCATCATGGGTATCGGGGACGACGAGGCTTCGACCGAGGACTACGGCGCCTATCTGCAGGTAGCCACCGAGTTGGCTGGATACGGCATCGCATTGGCCGAGCGGCGCCGCGAAAATCCCGGCGATGACCTGACGACAAGCTTGATAGAAGCCGAAGTCAACGGAGAACGGTTGTCGTCCAACGAGATTGCGTCGTTCTTCATTCTGTTGACGGCTGCGGGCAACGATACGACCCGCAACGCGATCAGCCACGGCATGGTGGCGTTGAGCCGCTATCCCGATGAACGTGCCACGTGGTGGGGTGACTTCGACCGGGTATCGCCGACCGCCGTGGAGGAGATCGTGCGGTGGGCGTCGCCGATCATCTTCATGCGGCGCACCCTCACCCAGGATCTGGAGCGTAGCGGCGTGCAGATGAGGGCGGGTGACAAGGTCTCGATGTGGTACAACTCGGCCAACCGCGATGAGCAGATCTTCGCCGATCCGTGGCAGTTCGACGTTCTGCGAAACCCCAACCCCCAGATCGGCTTCGGCGGCGGCGGAGTGCACTTCTGTCTCGGCGCCAATCTGGCCCGGCGGGAAATTCGGGTGGCTTTCGACGAACTGCGCAGGCAGGTGCCCGACATCGTGGCCACCGCTGAACCCGCCATCCTGCGTTCGGCTTTCGTGCACGGCGTCAAACATCTTCCCGTCGCTTGGGCGGCCCCCGCTTAGGGCGGTTCAGCAAGCTGCGCAGCCACAATCCGGCCGATAAGCCGCTGCCGAAATGGGCCGGCGCCTGGATGGCCGAATATGACGGTGGTACCGATATGACGTCCTTCACCCCCGCGGGCGAACCCGCACCGTAGGTTGTTACCTGTGAATCAACCGATCGCTGTCGTCACCGGGGCGAGCCGCGGCGCGGGCCGTGGGATCGCCGCGGCCCTGCTTGCCTGCGGCTGGCGCGTGTATGTCACCGGCCGCACGGTGACCGAGCCGGGGGAGGGCGCCATCGCGGTCCGGCTCGACCATTCCGACGACGCCGCCGTGGCTGCCCTGTTCGAGCGGGTCGCTGAACAGGAAGGCCGGCTCGATCTGCTGGTCAACAATGCCGCTGCCGTCCACGATGACCTGGTGAATCCGAAACCGTTCTGGGAGAAGCCAATCGAGTTGGCCGATGTGCTCGACGTCGGATTGCGCTCGGCGTATGTGGCGTCGTGGTACGCCGCGCCGCTGCTGCTGGCCGCCCAGCGCGGCCTGATCGCTTTCACCTCGTCGCCGGGGTCGGTCTGCTACATGCACGGCCCGGCGTACGGCGCGCAGAAGGCCGGCGTGGACAAACTCGCCGCGGATATGGCCGTCGACTTCCGCGACACCGGGGTGTCGACCGTGTCGATCTGGATGGGCATTCTGCTGACCGAAAAACTGCGGGCCGCCTTCACCGGGCACCCCGAAGCGCTCGCCGAGACCGCCAAACACGCCGAAACCCCGGAGTTCACCGGGCATCTCATCAACGCGCTGTATCGCGATCCGGAACTGGCGCAGCTGTCCGGACACACGGTGATCGGGGCGGAACTGGCCACCCGATACGGACTCACCGACGAAGGTGGACGGGTCCCGCCCTCACACCGTGACATGCTGGGCGCGCCGCGGATACCAAGCTCGGTAGTGGTGCGCTGACCATTTAGCCAGGAAAGATTGATGCACAGTCGAACTCGCACCAAGCGAGGTTTGATCACCCGCAGTGCGGTCGGCCCCACCGCCGCCGAAGCATTCGTGCTGATCGCCATCGCCACCATCCTGTTCACCCGTACCTATCTGCGCCTGACCGGCTACCCGCAGATCGGCGGCGGCAACCTGCACATCGCCCATGCGCTGTGGGGCGGGGCGTTGATGATGCTGGCGCTGGTCACCGGCTGGATGGTGCTGGGCTTCGGCGCCCGGGTGGTGTGTGTGGTGCTCGGCGGTGTCGGATTCGGACTGTTCCTCGACGAGGTCGGCAAGTTCGTCACCAAGGACAACGACTACTTCTACGGACCCGCCGCCGAGATCATGTACATCCTGGTCGTCCTGATTCTGATCGGCGCCCGGGTGGTGCGCGGCTTCCGTCCGCTCAACGCCCGGGAATGCCTGTCCTCGGCGGCCTCGATCGCCGCCGACGGCGTGGCCCGCGGGCTGGCCGACCATCGTCGCGACCTGGGCCTGGCGCTGCTGCAACATGCCTGCGATCAAGGCTCCGACCCCGCCGAGACCGAACACATCCGGGCGTTGCTGCTCGGTGCCGGGCGCGCCCCGGACCGGTTGTACCGACTGCAGCGCTGGCTGCCCCGGTTGATTCCCGACTTCTTCCGCAGCCCGCGCTGGGTTCCGGTGGTCGGCTGGCTGCTGGTGGCAGGGGCGGTGGCCGGGGTGGTGTTCGGTGCGCTGGGCGTCGCGCTGGGCGGTTACCTCTACGACGGGGACAACGTGACCCTGGAGTTCGCCGGCGCCAACCTGGCGTCGGTGATCCTCTTGGTCAGCGCGGCACTCACCGCAGCCATGGCTGTGCCCGCGATGATCGCGCGGCGGCGCACCGACAGTGTCTGGCCGCTGCGCTGGCTGCGCAACGCCGCGCTGACCTTCACCTTCCTCAATGCCCTGGTGGACTTCGCCACCGAGGGTTTCGGCGCGTTGGTGAATTTGTCCATCGGCTTGTTCACCCTGGCGGTGCTGTCCTATCAACTCGATCGCGCCGTGGTGGCGCGATCGACTGCCCCGCTCGCAGACGAGCCCGCGGAATCGACTGTGACTGCGGCGCGCTGAGGCTGCCACCGCGGCGGCAGCCGGGAGGATTCAAAGGCCGGTGAGGTACCGCCGGGTCACCATCTTCTGCACCGGTCGCGCCACCGGCCCGCCCAACCGGCTCCACCAGGTGCCCGGCCGGGAGAACGCGGACACCTCGGCGTACACCGCTTCGGTGGCCGGGTCGTAGCGCACCGCGAACAACTCCTCGCCCGATTCCGGGTGGCCGGTCAAGGTGCCGTAGGCGAAACCCCGGCGGTCGGGTTCGTCGAGCACATAGACCACCCGGCACGGGGCCTGGATGGGTCCGATCCGGACCAGCAGTTCGGTGCCCACCGCGGCGGCCTCGGTGGTGGCCTGCACCCGCAGCCCCGCGCCGCGCTGCATGCCCCACCGCAATACCGACTCACCGGCTCGCTCGAAGCGGTCGCGGCCGGTACCGATCACCGCCGAGGCCCGGACATGGTGATAGCCGTCGGGCAGCGTGCCGGCGGTGGCACCCACCTCGGGGTAGGTCAGCGACCGTCGCGCCAGGTCGTCCAGTTTCACGTCCACCACCATGGCATTTCCGGCGTCGATCGGGACAGGCAATACGGTGGCCGTGTGGCCACAGAAAGCAATCACCCCGGCGGTGGGTTCAACCCACCCGAACCCACCGATCGCGGCGGGCCCGATTACGGCAGGTTCATCGAGGCGGTGCGCACCCTGCAGGACCACGCCCGAAGCGCCGACGCCCCCGACGGCGTGATCACCGAGGCTGCCGGGCTGATCGAGAAGGTGTCGGCGCTGCTGGCGCCCTACGAAGCCGACGAGTGGAATTCGCCGTCCGGCCGGCGCATGGATCTGCCCAACCGCGGCAACGTCAACAACGTGCCGGTGCACCTGGAACGCACCGGCGAGAACCGGATTGCCGGGACCGCCCATTTCCGGCGTTTCCACCTCGGTCGCAACGGCGCGGTGCACGGCGGTTCGCTGGCGCTGCTGTTCGACTCGCTGCTCGGTTACACCGCGGCCCAACTGACCGGCAGCCTGTA
The DNA here is from genome assembly GCF_029893345.1 of Mycolicibacterium frederiksbergense. GTDB lineage: Bacteria > Actinomycetota > Actinomycetes > Mycobacteriales > Mycobacteriaceae > Mycobacterium > Mycobacterium frederiksbergense_B. The sequence goes on from NZ_JARXVE010000001.1 coordinate 207,785, forward strand.
TCAGCGGACCGCGTACCTGCACGTCAACTACCGCAAAATCGCCCCGATCGACAAAGAGCTACAGGTAGAGGCTGGTATTGACCGCATTGAGGGCCGCAAGATCTTCGTCGCGGGACGGTTGCTCGACGGCAGCGATGTGCTCACCGAGGCCGACGCGCTGTTTGTACGACTCAAGCCCGGGCAGCCGTGAACGTCCCGATCGCGGAGGTCAAACGCCGCTGGGCGCGCTGGCGGGACCGGTTGCGGGTGCGCCCGGCCGCCGACTTCGCCTATCGGATCGGAGTGGGGGTCGTCGGCACATTGGTGCTGTTGGTCGGCATCGTGGCCATCCCGTACCCCGGCCCCGGCTGGGCCATCGTGTTCCTCGGGTTGGCCATCCTGTCCAGCGAGTTTGACGTCGCCAAACGGGCACTGCGCCTGGTCCGGGCTCGCTATGACGCGGTGATGGCCTGGTTTGACCGCCAGCACATTGCGGTCAAGGGGCTCAGCGCGGCGTTCACCGGCGTGTTCGTGGTGGCCACGCTGTGGCTGTTCGGAATGGTCGGCTGGACCGCGGACTTGGTCGGGCTGGAGCATGCGTGGCTGCAGAGCCCCGTCGGGCTGGGAGCCTGATGCCCGGGGGTCCTGAGCAGCAACACCGATAGCCCACACAGATAGCATGGTCGCGATCGCATTCGCCCCCGCATGGTAGGAGACTCCCGGATGAGCGCCGCCCCCAGTCCAGCCCCCGCAGCCCCGATCCGGGTCGCTGCCGGGACTACCGCCGGTGCGGCGGTGCGTGAGGCGGGTCTGCCCAGTCGCGGGGCCCCCGACTCGATCGTGGTGGTGCGCGACGGTGACGGGCGCCTGCGCGATCTTTCGTGGACCCCGGACACCGACGTCGAGGTGACCCCGGTGGCCGCCGACACCGAGGACGGCCGCAGCGTGATCCGGCACTCGTGCGCGCACGTGCTGGCCCAGGCCGTGCAGGAGCTGTTCCCACAGGCCAAGCTCGGTATCGGCCCGCCGATCACCGACGGTTTCTACTACGACTTCGATGTCACCGAGCCGTTCACGCCCGAGGACCTGGACAAGCTCGAGAAGCGGATGCAGAAGATCGTCAAGGACGGGCAGTTGTTCTCCCGCCGGGTCTACGAATCCAAGGATCAGGCCCGCGAGGAGCTGGCCAACGAGCCCTACAAGCTCGAGCTGGTCGACGACAAGTCCGGTGACCCCGACGTGATGGAGGTCGGCGGCGACGAGCTGACCGCATACGACAACCTCAACGCCCGCACCAAGGAGCGGGTGTGGGGTGACCTGTGCCGCGGCCCGCACATCCCGACCACCAAGTACATTCCGGCGTTCAAGCTGACCCGCAGTTCGGCTGCCTACTGGCGGGGCAACCAGAACAACGCCAGTCTGCAGCGCATCTACGGCACCGCCTGGGAGTCGCAGGAGGCCCTGGACCATCACCTCGAGCTGATCGAGGAGGCGCTGCGCCGCGACCACCGCAAGTTGGGTGTGGAGCTCGACCTGTTCAGCTTCCCCGACGAATTGGGTTCGGGCCTACCGGTTTTCCACCCCAAGGGCGGGGTGGTGCGCCGCGAGCTGGAGGACTACTCGCGGCGTAAGCACCTGGAGGCGGGCTACGAGTTCGTCAACACCCCGCACATCACCAAGGAACAGCTCTACATCACCTCGGGCCACCTGGAGTGGTACGCCGAAGGCATGTACCCGCCCATGCACATCGACGCGGAGTACAACGAGGACGGCACGGTGCGCAAGCCCGGCCAGGATTACTACCTCAAGCCGATGAACTGCCCGATGCATCACCTGATCTTCCGGTCACGTGGGCGCTCGTATCGCGAATTGCCTTTGCGGCTCTTCGAATTCGGCTCGGTGTACCGGTACGAGAAGTCCGGTGTGGTGCACGGCCTGACCCGGGTGCGCGGCATGACCCAGGACGACGCGCACATCTACACCACGCGTGAGCAGATGCGCGAGGAGCTGACCTCGCTGCTGCGGTTCGTCCTCGACCTGCTCTCGGATTACGGCCTCGACGAGTACTACCTGGAGCTGTCCACCAAGGACCCGGAGAAGTACGTCGGGTCCGACGAGCTGTGGGATGAGGCCACCGAGACGCTGCGCGAGGTCGCCGAGGCCTCAGGTCTGGACCTGGTGCCGGATCCCGGCGGCGCGGCCTTCTATGGGCCGAAGATCTCGGTGCAGGTCAAGGACGCGCTGGGGCGCAGCTGGCAGATGTCGACGATCCAGCTGGACTTCAACATGCCCGACCGTTTCGAGCTGGAGTACACCGCGGCCGACGGCAGCCGGCAGCGGCCCGTGCTGATCCACCGCGCCCTGTTCGGGTCGATCGAGCGGTTCTTCGGGGTGCTCACCGAGCATTACGCGGGTGCCTTCCCGGCCTGGCTGGCGCCGGTGCAGGTGGTCGGGATTCCGGTCGCCGACGCACACCTGGACTATCTGTATGACGTTGCCGCTCAACTGAAGTCACGCGGGGTCCGGGTTGAGGTGGATTCCAGCGACGACCGGATGGCGAAGAAGATCGTCAACCACACCAATCAGAAGGTGCCGTTCATGCTGCTCGCCGGGGACAAAGACCTCGAGGCGGGCGCGGTCAGCTTCCGGTTCGGCGACCGCACCCAGATCAACGGCGTGCCACGGGATCAGGCCGTCGAGGCGATCGTGAACTGGATCGCCGAGCGCAACAATGCGGTGCCGACGGCGGATCTGGTAACGGTGGCGCCGCAATGAGCGCTTGCGCGAAGAGCCGAGTGGGGGAGCAGTGACGGGGGACGAGCGGTCGATCATCGACCACGGGGTGGGCGAGCCGGATCACCTGCAGCGGCTGTGGACACCGCACCGGATGAGCTACATCGCCGGGGAGGTGAAGAAAGACAACGCGGCCGGCTCGGCCGGCTCGTCGCAGCCGTTCACCGACATCCCGGAGATGTCCGACGAGGACGGGCTGATGGTGGCCCGCGGTGAGCTGGTGTATGCCGTGCTCAACCTGTACCCGTACAACCCCGGCCATCTGATGGTGGTGCCCTACCGGCGGGTCTCGGAGCTGGAGGACCTCACTGAAGCCGAGAGCGCCGAGCTGATGGCGTTCACGCAGAAGGCGATTCGCGTCATCAAGGCCGTCTCCAGCCCGCACGGCTTCAACGTCGGCCTGAATCTCGGTACCTCGGCCGGCGGATCGCTGGCCGAACACCTGCACATGCACGTGGTGCCGCGCTGGGGTGGTGACGTGAACTTCATCACCATCATCGGTGGCGCCAAGGTGATTCCGCAGTTGCTGAGTGAGACCCGGGAACTGTTGGCCACCGAATGGGCCCGCCAGCCGTGAGCAATTTCTACCTGATGACCCGGGCCGCCTACGTCAAGCTGTCGCGGCCAGTGGCCAAGGCGGCGCTGCGAGCCGGGTTGACGCCAGACATCGTCACCATCGTGGGCACCGCGGCGTCGGTCACCGCAGCTCTGACCCTGTTCCCGATCGGGCAGTTGCTCGCCGGCGCGCTGGTGGTCTCGTTCTTTGTGCTGGCCGACATGCTCGACGGGGCGATGGCCCGGGAACGCGGTGGCGGCACCCGGTTCGGCGCGGTACTGGATGCGACGTGTGACCGGATCGGCGACGGGGCGATCTTCGCCGGCCTGCTGTGGTGGGCGGCGTTCGGCCTGGACAGTCCGTCGCTGGTGGTCGCCACGGTGATCTGCCTGATCACCTCGCAGGTGATCTCCTACATCAAGGCCCGCGCCGAGGCCAGCGGTCTGCGCGGTGACGGCGGCATCATCGAACGCCCGGAGCGTCTGGTGATCGTGCTGGCTGGTGCGGCGCTGTCCGATCTGCCGTTCTTCCCGATGCCATGGTTGCTGTCGGTGGCCATGTGGGTGCTGGCGGTGGCCAGCGTGGTCACCCTGGCGCAACGGCTGCACACCGTGCGCACCTCGGCGGGCGCCATGGATCTGCTGGAGCCCGATCGCGGCGACCAACCGGAGCCGGGTGCCTCATGAGCATCCCGCTGTCCGCCCAGGTGACGGATCTGGGCTATGCGGCCGGCTGGCAGCTGGTCCGGACCATGCCGGATGTGCTGGCCCGCAATCTGTTCGACGCCGCAGCCCGCTACGCCGCGCGGGGAGGCGGCCCGCAGCAACTGCGCAAGAATCTGGCCCGGGTGATCGGGGTGGCGCCGGAACAGGTGCCCGACGAGTTGATGCATGCTTCACTGGCTTCCTACGCCCGATACTGGCGGGAGGCATTCCGGTTGCCGTCTATGGATCTGCCTGCTGTGGCCAAGCGCCTCGATGAGGTGTTCGTCGGCGCGGACAACGCGCGGGCGGCCCATGAGGCCGGCCGGGGCGGCGTGCTGGCGCTGCCGCACAGCGGTAACTGGGATATGGCCGGGGTATGGCTGGCCCAGCAGTACGGCACCTTCGCCACCGTCGCCGAACGGCTCAAACCGGAATCGCTCTACCGGCGCTTCATCGACTACCGGGAAAGCCTGGGATTCGAGGTCTTTCCGTTGTCGGGCGGTGAGCGTCCGCCGTTCGAAGTGCTGGCCGAACGGCTGCGGGACAACAAGTTCGTATGCCTGATGGCCGACCGTGACCTCACCCGTCAGGGCGTCGAGGTGGACTTTTTCGGCGAACTCACCCGGATGCCCGCCGGACCGGCGAAGCTGGCTATAGACACCGGAGCACCGCTGCATCCGGCGCATGTGCACTACGACGGGGACGATTGTGTGGTCGAGATTTTCGATGCGCTCGACACCTCCTCGGGCGACGTCGCTGCCATCACCCAGCAGCTGGCGGACCGGTTCGCCAAGAACATCGCTGCCCATCCCGCCGACTGGCACATGCTGCAACCGCAGTGGCTGGCCGACCTGTCCGACGAACGCCGCGCCCGGTTAGGCACCTGAGACGATGCGTATCGGGATGGTCTGCCCGTACTCGTTCGATGTGCCGGGCGGTGTGCAATCCCATGTATTGCAACTGGCCGAGGTGATGCGGGCGGGCGGGCACTATGTCAGTGTTCTGGCTCCGGCGTCGCCGCACGTGAAACTGCCCGATTACGTGGTGTCGGGCGGCAAGGCCGTCCCGATCCCGTACAACGGTTCGGTGGCGCGGCTGCGGTTCGGGCCGGCCACGCACCGCAAGGTCAAGAAGTGGCTCGTGCAGGGTGATTTCGATGTGCTGCACCTGCACGAGCCCAATGCGCCCAGCCTGTCCATGCTGGCGTTGCAGGCCGCCGAAGGGCCGATCGTGGCGACCTTCCACACTTCGACGACAAAGTCGTTGACGCTCAGCGTGTTTCAGGGATTCCTGCGTCCGTTTCACGAGAAGATCGTGGGCCGCATCGCGGTGTCGGACCTGGCGCGACGCTGGCAGATGGAGGCGCTGGGCTCCGACGCGGTGGAGATCCCCAACGGGGTCGACGTGCCTTCGTTCGCGAATGCGCCGCGCCTCGATGGGTATCCACGGCCGGGCCGCACCGTGTTGTTCCTGGGCCGGTTCGACGAACCCCGCAAGGGCATGCCGGTGTTGCTGGGCGCGCTGCCCAAGCTGGTGCAGCGGTTCGGCGACATCGAGATCCTGATCGTGGGCCGTGGCGATGAGGACGCGCTGCGTGCCGAGGCCGGCGAGCTGGCCGGGCACCTGCGTTTCCTGGGGCAGGTCGATGACGACACCAAGGCGGCGGCCCTGCGCAGCGCCGACGTGTATTGCGCACCCAATCTCGGCGGGGAGAGTTTCGGCATCGTGCTGGTGGAGGCGATGGCAGCTGGGACGCCCGTGGTGGCCAGTGACCTGGATGCGTTCAATCGGGTTCTCGACGGCGGCCGGGCCGGCCGGTTGGTGCCGATCGGCGATGCCGAGGGGCTGGCCGACGCCCTGATCGAGGTGTTGGAGAACGACGAGCTGCGTGAGCGCTACATCGACCAGGCCACGGAGCGAGTTTCACGTTACGACTGGTCGGTGGTGGCCGGTCAGATCATGCGGGTGTACGAAACCGTGGCGAGCTCAGGGGTGAAAGTGCAGGTGGGTGGTTCGGCGGGTAGGACCGACGTGACTGGGGAGTTGGCCTGATCATGCCGACTTGGTTGGTGATCGCGACGGTGGTCGCGGTGGTGGTTCTGCTGCTGGTCGCAGGGTGGGCGTATCAGACCGCCAATCGGCTCGATCGGCTGCATGTCCGGTACGACCTGTCCTGGCAGGCGCTGGATGGCGCGCTGGCCCGCCGCGCGGTGGTGGCCCGGGCCGTCGCGCTCGACGCCTACGCGGGTGCTCCCGAGGGTAAGCGGCTCGCGGCGCTGGCCGCCGCCGCTGAACGTGCGCCGCGGCCCACCCGCGAGGCCGCCGAGAACGAGCTGGCGGCGGCGCTGGCCGCCGTCGACCCGGTCGGTCTGCCGGTGGCGCTGGTCGCCGAGTTGGCCGACGCCGAAGCCCGGGTGCTGCTGGCCCGGCGCTTCCACAACGACGCCGTCCGGGACACCCTCGCACTGCGTGAACGCCGTGCGGTACGTGTGTTGCGGCTCGGTGGAACCGCGGCGCTGCCAACCTATTTCGAGATCGTGGAGACTCCCGACGCCCAAGCCGTGCCCAATCTGGGGGTCAACCCGGTGAGTCGCCGCACCTCGGCGCGGGTGGTGCTGCTCGACGAAACCGGTGCGGTACTGCTGCTGCGCGGCAGTGACCCGGCGATCGACGACCCGGACGATCCCGCACCGCGGTGGTGGTTCACCGTCGGCGGCGCTGTGCAGCCCGGCGAGGATCTGGCAGCCGCGGCATCCCGCGAGCTGGCCGAGGAGACCGGGCTGCAGGCGGGGCCGGGGGAGCTGATCGGACCGGTGTGGCGGCGCGACTCCGTCATCGACTTCAACGCGTCGGTGATCCGCAGCGAAGAGTTCTACTTCATCCACCGGACCACCCGGTTCGAGCCGTCGGCAACCGGGCTCACGACGCTGGAGCGGCACTACATTCTCGGGCACCGCTGGTGCGATGAGACAATGATCGCCGAGTTGGTCGCCGGCGGTGAGGCGGTGTATCCGCTTCAACTGGGCGAGCTGTTGGCTCAGGCCAATGAACTGGCCGAACAGTCGAGAGCGTCGCTGGCGAACCCGCGTGGATCTGTGCATCGCGAGTTGCAAGCCATCCGTTGATTGCGGATTTCTTCGATTTGGCGGCTCATCTACACTGAATCAGTAGAACTATGGAGGAGATAGTGATGGATACCGCAGCACAGAACGGTAACCAGACCGGCACCGCCCGGGTCAAGCGCGGTATGGCCGAGATGCTCAAGGGCGGCGTGATCATGGACGTGGTCACCCCGGAGCAGGCGCGTATCGCCGAGGGCGCTGGTGCGGTGGCGGTGATGGCCCTGGAGCGGGTGCCCGCCGATATCCGTGCCCAGGGCGGGGTGTCGCGGATGAGTGATCCGGACATGATCGAGGGCATCATCGGTGCGGTCACCATTCCGGTGATGGCCAAGGCGCGGATCGGGCATTTCGTGGAGGCCCAGATTCTGCAGAGCCTGGGTGTGGACTACATCGACGAGTCCGAGGTGCTGACCCCGGCCGACTATGCCAATCACATCGACAAGTGGCGCTTCACCGTGCCGTTTGTGTGCGGGGCGACCAACCTGGGTGAGGCGTTGCGCCGGATCACCGAGGGTGCGGCGATGATCCGGTCCAAGGGTGAGGCCGGTACCGGGGATGTGTCCAACGCGACGACGCATATGCGCAAGATCGGTGGCGAGATCCGCCGGCTGACCTCGATGAGCGAGGACGAGCTGTATGTCGCGGCCAAGGAGTTGCAGGCGCCGTATGACCTGGTGGTCGAGGTGGCTCGGGCCGGCAAGCTGCCGGTGACGATGTTCACCGCGGGTGGGATCGCCACCCCGGCGGATGCGGCGATGATGATGCAGCTCGGTGCTGAGGGTGTGTTCGTGGGTTCGGGCATCTTCAAGTCGGGCAACCCGGCCCAGCGTGCCGCGGCGATCGTGAAGGCCACCACCTTCTATGACGATCCGGATGTGTTGGCCAAGGTGTCGCGCGGTTTGGGTGAGGCCATGGTGGGCATCAATGTCGAGGAGATCGCTCAGCCGCACCGGCTCGCCGAACGCGGCTGGTAAGTAAGACCGTATGGCGATCGAGGAGATCCTTGATCTCGAGCAGCTCGAGGTCAACATCTATCGCGGTGGGGTTTTCAGCCCGGAGTCGGGCTTCCTGCAGCGCACGTTCGGTGGGCACGTGGCCGGACAGTCGCTGGTGTCGGCCGTGCGCACGGTCGACCCCGCGTTCCAGGTGCACTCGCTGCACGGCTATTTCCTGCGGCCGGGTGATGCCAGGACGCCGTCGGTGTACATCGTGGAGCGGATCCGCGACGGCGGCTCGTTCTGCACCCGCCGGGTCAGCGCGATCCAGCACGGCGAGACGATCTTCACGATGTCGGCCTCCTTCCAGACCGACCAGACCGGAATCGAACATCAGGACGCCATGCCCGAGGCGCCGGCGCCCGATGATCTGCCCGGGTTCCGGTCCGGGGGAGCGTTCGACGACGCCGGGTTCGCTCAGTTCGCCGAATGGGACGTGCGGATCGTGCCGCAGGACCTGGTTGCGCGAGTGCCGGGTAAGGCGTCCCAACAGCAGGTGTGGTTCCGGCACCGGGACCCGCTGCCCGACGATTACGTGCTGCACATCTGTGCGCTGGCCTATATGAGCGATCTGACCCTGCTGGGTTCGGCGCAGGTCAACCACCTGGATGTGCGCAAGCAACTGATGGTCGCCTCTCTGGATCACGCCATGTGGTTCATGCGGCCGTTCCGGGCCGACGAGTGGCTGCTCTATGACCAGTCCTCGCCTTCGGCGTGTGGGGGGCGTTCTTTGACCCAGGGCAAGATTTTCAACCGATATGGCGAGATGGTGGCTGCAGTGATGCAAGAGGGGCTGACCCGCTTTCAGCGCAATTCCGTACCCGGGGACGGCTCATGAGTCCGCGCGTCGGGGTGCTCGCACTTCAGGGCGACACCCGCGAACATCTGGCCGCGCTGCGCGAAGCCGGCGCCGAGGCGAACACCGTGCGGCGGCTTTCCGAGCTCGAGGCACTCGACGCCCTGGTGATCCCCGGCGGGGAGTCCACCGCGATGAGCCACTTGCTGCGCGAATTCGACCTGCTCGAACCGCTGCGGGCGCGCATCGCCGAGGGTTTGCCGTGTTACGGGTCGTGTGCCGGGATGATCCTGCTGGCCACCGAAATCACCGATGCCGGGGTGGAGGGCCGGGCCGCGGTGCCGCTGAAGGGTATCGATATGACGGTGCGGCGCAACGCCTTTGGCCGTCAGGTCGATTCTTTCGAAGGGGACATCGACTTCGCCGGGCTCGATAGCCCGGTGCATGCGGTGTTCATCCGGGCGCCGTGGGTCGAGCGGGTCGGTCCGGACGTCGAGGTACTCGCGCGGGCCGCGGACCACATTGTCGCGGTGCGGCAGGGCTCGATGCTGGCCACCGCGTTTCATCCGGAGATGACCGGGGACCGTCGCATTCACAAGCTCTTCGTCGACTCGTTGTGACGGCCGTCGCAACGGTCTGGCAGCGTCACAGGAAGTCCCCGGCGCAAACATAGGTTCGCCATATCCGGGCCGGTCTTAATAGAGCGTGTGACGACGACGCTTGACGATGCGCCCGAATCGACGGACCACGCCGAACCGGGTTCTCGACGTCGCTGGGACGCGGCGCGGCTGGAATGTTTGGCGTTGCCCGCCCTGTTGGTTGTCACCGCGGCGGCCTACTTGTGGAACATCACCGTCAACGGGATGGGTAACCAGTTCTACGCCGCCGCGGTACAGGCCGGCTCGACGAACTGGGAAGCCCTGCTGTTCGGTTCGCTGGATCCGAACAACTTCATCACCGTGGACAAGCCACCGGTATCGCAGTGGGTGATGGCGCTGTCGGGCCAGCTGTTCGGGTTCAGCAGCGCCAGCATGCTGATTCCGGAAGCGCTGATGGCCGTCGCCGCTGTCGCGCTGCTCTACGGCGCGGTGCGCCGGATCAGCGGACCCCGTGCCGCGCTGCTGGCCGGCGCCGCGCTGGCGCTGATGCCGGTGACGGCGCTGATGTTCCGGTTCAACAACCCCGACGCGGTGATGGTGCTGTTGATGACGGCTGCCGCCTACTGCGCGGTGCGCGCCCTGGAGAACCACGGCGGACGCTGGATGGCCTTGGCCGGTGTCGCGCTCGGTTTCGCGTTCCTGGCCAAGATGCTCGAGGGGCTGATGGTCATGCCCGCCATCGGGCTGGTCTATCTGGTCGCAGCGCCCGTCACGGTCCGTCGTCGGCTGCTGCACCTACTGGGCTCGCTGGTCGCGTTCGTGGTGTCATCGGGCTGGTACGTGCTGCTCACGCTGGCCTGGCCGGCGTCCTCGCGGCCTTACCTGGCCGGGTCGACCGACGACAACTTCATGAACCTGGTGTTGGGCTACAACGGATTCGGTCGCGTCCTCGGCCACAACCACTACGGCATGGACCCTAACGCCATGGCGGCCGCCGCCGCTGAGCACCATGGCGGCTTCGGCGGATTCGGCAACCAGATCCAGGGTCTGCCGCGACTGTTCACCGGCGAGTTCGGTTTCGAGATCGGTTGGCTGGTGCCCGCAGCGCTGCTGGCGGTGGTGCTGGTGCTGGTGTCGCGCGGGCGGGCGCCGCGAACCGACATCGTGCGGGCCGGGACCATCCTGTTCGGCACTTGGCTGCTGATCGACTCCCTGGTGCTGAGCTTCATGAAAACCAATGTGCATCCGTACTACTGCCTGTCCCTGGCCCCGGCGGTGGCGGCGATGTTCGCCATCGGCATCCACGAGATGTGGGGTCGGCGCCACGACCGGCTGGGGCAGATCGGTTTGGCGACCATGCTCCTGGGCACCGGGGTGTGGAGCTTCTGGATCCTGGGCCGCAATGCGTCGTGGCTGCCGCCGCTGCGGTGGGCGATCCTGGTGGTGGCCGTTCTGGCGACCGCGGCCCTGCTGTGGGCACTGCGGGCGGGAACCCGCGCAATGGCGGTCGCCGCTTTGTCGGTGGCGCTGATCGGCGGGCTGGCCGGATCGACGGCCTACACCGTGGCCACCCTGGGGCAGGCGCACACCGGCGGCGGTCCGACCGTGGGACCCGCCGATCCCGACGACAACCATGGCCACGGCTGGTTCACCGACAATCCCGACGTGGACGCCATGCTGCGGGGCACTCACACCAAGTGGTCGGCGGCCATCAACCGGTCGTCGGCGGCGGCCGGTCTCGAATTGTCCACCAACACAGCGGTAATGGCGATCGGCGGCTTCACCGGCAGTGATCCGGTGCCGACGCTCGAGCAGTTCCAGGGTTATGTCGCCGACCGGCAGATCGCCTACTACGTCCTTCCCGCGCCGAAAGACAAGGACCACGGTGGCTTCTTCGGGAACAACTCGCACACCGACATCAGCGATTGGGTGAAGGCGAACTTCTCCTCGACCAAGCTGGGCGACGATACGGTCTACGACCTGGGCGCCCCGTTGCAGAAGTAGCCGTGGCGGGGATTTACGGGTATTGCCCTTGCACGATGACACCCGCGGCCTTCTCCATCGGCTTGATGACCGAAGTGAAATCGGATTCGGGACCCTCCTCGCGCAGGGCGTGTTCCCAGATTCGCTCGATCGTCTGGGCCAGCTCGACCGGTAGGCCGAGGGTTCTGGCCTCATCCAGGTACAGCCGCACATCTTTGGCCATCAACCCGGTGGCGAACCCGTAGTCGAAGGTGCGGGGCAGCACCGCGCGGGGGAACTTGTCCCGACTGGCGTGCGTGCCGCCCGAACCGGCATTGAGCACGTCGATCATGACCTGGGCATCGAGTCCGGCCTTGACGCCCATCACCATCACCTCGGCGGTCGCGGCCAGGGTGGTGGCGGCCATCAGGTTGTTGATCAGCTTCATGGTTTGCGCGGCACCGGGCCGTTCGGAGACGAAGATCGCCCGCCCGAGTACATCGAAAACCGGTGCGAGGGACTCGAATTCGGCGTGCGGTCCGGACACCATCAGGGCCAGCGTTCCGGCCTGGGCGCCGTGCACGCCGCCGCTGACCGGGCTGTCCAGTGCGGCGATGCCATGAGCGGCCAGGACGGTGTGATTGCGTTGTGCGGCTTGACCGCCGACTGTCGAGAGGTCGACGAAGCGGCGGACACCCGAGCCCGTCACGAGTTCGGCGACGACGGCTTCGGAGGCCTGCGGGGTGGGCAGACTCGCCAGCACCGTCTCGGTCTGCTCGGCTATCGCCCGCACCGAATCCGCCTGCCGGGCGCCCAGTGCCGCAGCCTTGGCGAGCAGGTCCTCGCGCAGGTCGAACGCCACTATCGGGTGGCCGGCCGCCACCAGCCGGGCCATCATCGGAAAACCCATATTGCCCAGGCCGATGAAGCCGATCGCCTCACCCATCGGTGGCATCCGGGGCCTGGTCGAGCTCGGCGAAAACGGCCCGGGCCAGCCGGAAGCTGTCGACGGCGGCCGGGATACCCGCATAGATGCCGACCTGCAGGAAGATCTCGCAGATCTCCTCCCGGGTGACCCCGTTGGTGATCGCGCCCCGGATATGGGTACGCAATTCGGTGGGCCGGTTGAGCACCGCGATCATCGCGAGGTTCAGCATGCTGCGGGTCTTGAGTTCGAGGCCGTCGCGTCCCCACACCGCGCCCCAGCAGTACTCGGTGACCAGATCCTGCAGTGGTTTGGAGAACGCATCGACGTTCCCGGCCGCTTGCCGGACGTACTCCTCACCGAGCACCGCGGTGCGAATCGCCAAACCCTTGTCGTAGGTGTCCTGATCCATAGCGTCCCTTTCAACTCAACCGTTCCGGCGAATCATGGCGGGCGTGGGTGCACCCCGTCCAGAACCGGGTTGGCGTCGTTTAGCCGCCCGGCCAGTGGGTACCAGGTACCGGCACACGTAGACTGGAGGGCCGGAGTTTTGACCGGAAAAGGGGCGTACCTGCATGAGCGGCCATTCCAAGTGGGCCACCACCAAGCACAAGAAGGCCGTCATCGATGCCAAGCGCGGCAAGATGTTCGCCAAGTTGATCAAAAACATCGAGGTCGCGGCCCGTGTCGGCGGGGGAGACCCGGCCGGTAACCCGACCCTCTACGACGCCATCCAGAAGGCCAAGAAGAGCTCGGTGCCCAACGACAACATCGAGCGGGCCCGCAAGCGTGGTGGCGGTGAAGAAGCCGGTGGCGCCGACTGGCAGAACATCATGTACGAGGGTTACGGCCCCAACGGCGTCGCCGTCCTCATCGAGTGCCTGACCGACAACCGCAACCGCGCGGCCGGCGAGGTGCGGGTGGCGATGACCCGCAACGGCGGCAGCATGGCCGACCCGGGCTCGGTGGCCTACCTGTTTGCCCGCAAGGGTGTGGTGATCCTGGACAAGAACGGCCTGACCGAGGACGACGTGCTGATGGCCGTCCTGGAGGCCGGCGCCGAAGAGGTCAACGACCTGGGCGAGTCCTTTGAGATCATCTGCGAGCCCACCGACCTGGTGGCGGTGCGCACCGCGCTGCAGGACGCCGGCATCGACTACGACTCCGCCGAGGCCAGCTTCCAGCCGTCGGTCAGCGTGCCCGTCGACCTGGAGGCCGCCCGCAAGGTGCTCAAGCTGGTCGACGCGCTGGAAGACAGCGACGACGTGCAAGAGGTCTACACCAACATCGACATCCCCGACGACGTCGCGGCCGCGCTCGACGAGGAGTGATCGCTAGCCGATCGCCTCGGTGATCGGCGTGTCCCCGGAGATCACCTCGAAGGTCCGTCCGGCGGTCGCCGGGGCGTCCAGCACCGCCAGCAGGACGCCTGCCACGTCTTCGCGGGGAATGTCGCCGCGGCCGGTGGATTCGGCGACTGTCACCTTCCCGGTGGCTGCGTCGTCGATCAGCCGCCCCGGCCGCACGATCGTCGTCTTCAACCCGGGACGGGCCCGCACGTCGGCGTCGGCCTCGGACTTGGCCCGGATGTAGGCCAGGAACACCTCGTCATAGCTGTCGTCGAGGGACCGGTCATCGGCGGATATCGCCGACACCATCACGTAGCGGTCCACGCCCGCGGCCTCGGCCGCGTCGGCCAGCAGGATTGCCGCGTCGCGGTCGACGGTCTGCTTCCGGGCCGCGCCGCTGCCCGGCCCGGCTCCCGCGGCGAACACCACCGCGTCGGCTCCCTGGAGGCGTTCGGTGACGTCATCCACCGAGGCCCGTTCCAGGTCCAGCACGATGGCCTGGGCGCCCGCGGCCTCCAGATCGGCGGTGTGTGCCGGGTTCCGGATCAGCCCGGCCACCGAATCGCCTCGGTCAGCCAGGAGTCGTTCCAGGATCAGGGCGATCTTGCCGTGTCCGCCGGCGATCACGACGCGCATGATGTCTCCTCGAGTTCGTGCAGTGGCCCGATCCTGCAACGCGGCGACGGCCACGATCAATCCCGGGACAGGACGCGTGTCCCTGCCGCGCCGTGTCGGCGGCGCACGCTAGGGTATCGAACAGATGTTCTGACGAAGGGGTTCGTGTGCGGGTGATGGGAGTGGATCCCGGGTTGACGCGCTGCGGCCTGTCGGTGGTCGAGAGCGGTCGCGGTAGACAGGTCACCGCGCTGGACGTGGACGTCGTCCGCACGCCGGCCGACGCGCCACTGCAGAAGCGGTTGCTCGAGATCAGCGACGTCGCCGAACACTGGATGGACACCCACCGGCCCGACGTGATCGCGATCGAGCGGGTCTTCGCCCAACAGAACGTGTCGACGGTGATGGGCACCGCCCAGGCCGGCGGTGTGATCGCCCTGGCCGCCGCCCGCCGCGACATCGAGGTCCACTTTCATACGCCCTCGGAGGTGAAGGCCGCGGTCACCGGAAACGGCCGCGCCGACAAGGCTCAGGTCACCGAGATGATCACGAGAATCCTTGCCCTGCAGGCCAAGCCGAGCCCGGCGGATGCGGCCGACGCGCTGGCGTTGGCCATCTGTCATTGCTGGCGCGCCCCCATGATCGCGCGGATGGCCGCCGCCGAGGCGATGGCTGCCGAACAGCGCCGCAAGTATCAGGCCAAGGTCAAGGCGGCCCGGGCATGATCGCCTCGGTGCGCGGCGAGGTCATCGACATCGCCCTGGACCATGCCGTGATCGAGGCCGCTGGTGTCGGGTACAAGGTGATGGCCACCCCGTCGACCCTTGCCACGCTGCGCCGAGGCGCCGAATCCCGGCTGATCACGGCCATGATCGTGCGCGAGGACTCGATGACCCTCTACGGGTTCGCCGATGGCGAGGCCCGCGACCTGTTTCTCACGCTGTTGGGGGTGTCGGGCGTCGGCCCCAAGATCGGGCTGGCAACGCTGGCGGTCTACGACCCGCAGGCGCTGCGGCAGGCTCTGGCCGACGGCGATGTCACGGCGCTGACCCGGGTTCCGGGCATCGGTAAGCGCGGTGCCGAGCGCATGGTGCTCGAACTGCGAGACAAGATCGGTCCGGTGACAGCGAGCGGGGGCTCCGGTTTCACGGGCCACGCGGTGCGCGTACCGGTGGTGGAAGCGCTTGTCGGCCTTGGTTTTGCGGCCAAGCAGGCCGAGGAGGCCACCGACAAGGTGCTGGCCAACGATCCGGACGCGACCACGTCTTCGGCCTTGCGGGCCGCGCTGTCGATGCTGGGTAAGAAGTAATCATGGGCCGCTTCGAGGAGGCCGAGGAGGCTGAGGAGCCCGACGGCCGGGAGGTCTCACCGACGCTGACGGTCGGTGAGGGCGATATCGACGCCAGTCTGCGCCCCCGCTCGCTCGGCGAGTTCATCGGTCAGCCCCGGGTGCGCGAGCAACTGCAACTGGTGCTCGAGGGTGCCAAGAACCGCGGTGGCACACCGGATCACATCTTGCTGTCCGGCCCGCCCGGTCTGGGCAAGACATCACTGGCGATGATCATCGCCAGTGAGCTGGGTTCCTCGTTGCGGCTCACTTCCGGTCCCGCCCTGGAGCGTGCCGGTGACCTGGCAGCCATGCTGTCCAACCTGGTCGAGCACGACGTGCTGTTCATCGACGAGATCCACCGCATCGCCCGGCCCGCCGAGGAGATGTTGTACCTGGCGATGGAGGACTTCCGGGTCGACGTGGTGGTGGGCAAAGGTCCTGGCGCGACATCGATTCCGCTTGAGGTCGCACCCTTCACGCTGGTGGGTGCCACCACCCGGTCCGGGGCCTTGACCGGTCCGCTGCGGGACCGGTTCGGGTTCACCGCGCACATGGATTTCTACGAGCCGGTGGAGTTGGAGCGGGTGCTGGCCCGCTCGGCGGGCATCCTGGGCATCGAACTCGGTGCCGAGGCCGGCGCGGAGATCGCCCGGCGTTCCCGCGGCACACCGCGTATCGCCAACCGGCTGCTGCGCCGGGTCCGCGACTATGCGGAGGTGCGTGCCGACGGCGTGATCACCCGCGACATCGCCAACGCCGCGTTGGAGGTCTACGACGTGGACGAACTCGGCCTGGACCGGCTGGACCGCGCCGTGCTGTCGGCGCTCACCCGCAGTTTCGGCGGCGGCCCGGTCGGGGTGTCGACACTGGCGGTCGCGGTGGGGGAGGAAGCCACCACGGTGGAGGAAGTGTGCGAACCCTTCCTGGTGCGCGCCGGGATGGTGGCCCGCACCCCGCGCGGCCGGGTGGCCACCCCGCTGGCGTGGACACATCTGGGAATGCAACCGCCGATCACCGGTCTGGGGCAGAACGGCCTGTTTGAATAGGCCGTATGGTCATCGCCGGTTTGGTGTTCGCCGCGCTCGCCGCGGTCCTGCATGTCTACATCTTCGTGATGGAGTCGCTGAGCTGGACTTCACCGCGTACCCGCGCAACCTTCGGTATCACCGAGGAGCAAGCGCTGGCCACCAAGGAGTTGGCCTTCAACCAGGGTTTCTACAACCTGTTCCTGGCGATCGTCACGGTGATCGGCATCGTCGCGATTGGCTTGGGACACAACGCGGTTGGCGCCGCGCTGGTGTTCGCCGGAGTGGGCTCGATGCTGGCCGCCGCCGCGGTGCTGCTGGCCAGTTCGCCCGACAAGGCGCGGGCGGCGATCACCCAGGGTGCCTTTCCATTGATCGCCGTCGTGCTGCTCGCGATCGGATTGGCCGTCTAGCCTCGGCGCTCGACGAGGGCGGCCAGTGCCGCCAGCGCCATCCGGGTACCTGTTTCGTTGTCGGCGGGGTCGACCGCGTCGGGAATTCCGGTGTGCTCGATGACGACCTCGGTGCCGTCACCGGCATCGGTCAGTGTGGTCGTCATGGTCATCACACCGCCGAACGCGGGATCGTCGCTCTCGAACTCGATCGCCTCGACGACACGCTCGTTCGGCACCAGCTCAACGAAATGGCCGTGATAGGTATCGGTGTGCCCGCCGGACTTGCCGGCACCGTCCGGCGATTCGTAATGCAGCGAGATGCGAAACGTCCCACCCTGATGGGCCTCGAACTCGTGTACCTCGCTCCGCATTCCGTCCGGGACCCGCCACGCGGCGACCGCGTCCGCATCGAGCAGCGCGCGGTAGACCTCGGCACGAGACGCATTCACATGACCCGAAACCGCGGTGCTGTGCATGCCCCACGGTAACCCTCGGGGCACCTTCTCACGCCGAGCAGACGCAAATGTGCCCGAAAACCGTTGTTTTCGGGCACATTTACGTCTGCTCGCGGGAAGAACTACAGCAGTCCGAGCTGCTTCAGGTTGGTGATGTACTGGACGATGACTGCCGGGCTGACATGGGGTATATCTTTGTCGGGCCCGATCTTGGCCTCCTGCACCGCTTCCCGGAAGTGGTCGGTCGGCGCGGCGGCGCCGCGCAGCGGGTACGACGGCCGCTGGTAATTGTGCAGCAGCGGCAGCAGCGAGGCCTGACGCTGCTTGTCGGGCAGGGCGCGCAGCGCCGTTTCGAACCGCTGCAGCCAGGTGGCGTAGTCGTCGATACGGTGCACCGGGTAGCCGGCCTCGATCAGCCAGTCGACGAACTCGTCGAGCCCGATGCCGTCGTCGTACGGGTTCATCACGTGGTAGGTCTCAAAGCCATCGGTCACGTGCACACCGAGGGTGGAGATCGCTTCGGCGATGAACTCCACGGGCAGTCCGTCGTAGTGGGCCCGCTGGCGGTTGCCGTCCGCGTCGAGTTCGTAGAACGAACCGGGTGCGATGCCGGTGGCCACCAGGCTGAACATGGTCCGGGTGAACATGTCCGGCAGGTTGAGCTGACCGGAGTAGGTGGTGTCGGCCAGGATCATGTCGCAGCGGAACACCGAGACCGGCAGGCCACACAGGTCGTGCGCCTCACGGAGCAGAACCTCGCCGGCCCACTTGCTGTTGCCGTAGCCGTTGGCGTAGCTGTCATCGACCTGCCGGGTCGGGCTGATCACCCGGATGTCGGCGTCCTCGACGAACTCGCCGGGCTTGATGCCACCGGCCACGCCGATCGTCGAGACATACACGAACGGCTTGATCTTGGTGGTCAGCGCGATGCGGATCAGCTCGGCGGTGCCCAGGGCATTCGCGTCGAACATCTGGCTGTAGGGCAGCACGTGGTTGACCAGTGCGGCCGGGTCGACGATCAGGTCGACGTCGTCGGCCAGCCGCTGCCAGGTCGCCGGATCGAGCCCGAGGTCGGCCTCGCCCTTGTCGCCGGCGATCACCTCGAGGTGATCGGCGGCCAATTCCCGGTAGTGCGCAAGCAGTTTCGGGTCACCCACATCGAAGGTGGCATCGAGGCGACGGCGCGCTTCCTCATCGGACTTGGCCCGGACCAGGGCGATGACCTTGCCGTCGACCAGGTCCATCCGCTCCAGCCATTCCAGGGCCAGGTAGCGGCCCAGGAAGCCGGTGGCTCCGGTGAGCAGCACGGTGCGGACCTCGGTCGGAGCCTTGGGCAGCGACGGTGCGGCGGCCAGCGTGTCCGCGTCGAGGAACTTGTCCAGCGTCAGATCCCGGGCATGCACCTCGGTGGCGCCCCGTCCATGCACCGACGCGTAGGTCGGACGCTTGGAGCCGTGGCGTTCCCCCTCGATGTACCCGGCGATGCCGGCCAGATCGGTGGCCGGGCTGACGATCACGCCCACCGGCACGTCCACGTCGAAGATCTCGTGCAGCAGATTCGAGAAGGTCAACGCCGACAACGAGTCTCCACCCAGATCGGTGAAGTGGGCGTCGGGTGCCAGATCGGAGGTCGCGGCGCCCAGCAAAGCGCCGGCGGCGCGGCTCACCGTGTCGAGAACCGGAGCCTGGGCACCGCTGCGCCGCAGTTCACTCAACTCATTGGCCTGTCCTTCGTCCAGATCGGTGTAGAGCCGCTCCAACCGGTCGCCGTAATGGGCCTTCAGATTGGGGCGCGCCAGCTTGCGGATACCGGTCAGCAGGCCGTTCTCCAGGCTGAAAGGTGTTGTCTCCACGAGAAAATCACGCGGAATCTCGTAGGACTGCAGGCCGGCGGCACGGGCCGCGTCCTGCAGGGAATCATTGATCGCCTGCTTGGTCGCACCGGAATCGGTCGGCACCACGACGGCAAGCAGGTAGGACCGAGAGCTGTTGCCGTAGACGAAGATCTGCTGCACCAGCGGGCTGTTGCCGAAGACCGCCTCCAACTTGGAGACGGCGACGAACTCACCTTGCGAAAGCTTGAGCACATTGTTGCGCCGGTCGAGGTACACCACCTGGTCCGGGCCGAGTTCGGCCACGATGTCACCGGTGCGGTAGTAGCCGTCCTCGTCGAACATCTCGGCGGTGATCTCCGGACGCTTGTAGTACCCGGGGAACATCTGCTCGGACTTCACCAGCAGCTCGCCTCGCGGATGCGGCTGATCGGTGCGGAAATAGCCCAGATCCGGGACATCGACGAGTTTGTAGTCGATCACCGGTGGACGCTGAATCTGGCCGTCGACGAAGACCGAACCGGCCTCGGTCGATCCGTACCCCTCCAGCAGGTGCATGTCGAGCAGGCGTTCCACCCAGCCGTGCATCTCGGCCGAGATCGGCGCGGAGCCGGTCATCGCGGAGACGAACCGTCCGCCCAGCAGATTGTCGCGGACCTCGGCGAGCACCTGGTCTTCGACGGCTGTGCCGTCAGATGTGGTGCGGGCGCTGCCGCGCTTGTCCATCCGGCTCTGATACTCCTGGAACAGCATGTCCCAGATCCGCGGGACGAAGCTGAGCTGGGTGGGCCGGACCAGTGCGAGATCATCCAGGAAGGTCGACAGGTCGCTGCGGGCGGCGAAGTACGCGGTGCCGCCCGAACTCAGCGTGCCGATCAGGATGCCCCGGCCCATGACGTGGCTCATCGGCATGAAGTTCAGGGTGATCGCGGGCAACGCGGCCTGCTGCGGGTCCCAGTTGGCCTTGGCGGCGATCTGCCACATATTGGCGACCTTGCTCTCCGGGTACATCGCGCCCTTGGGGGTGCCGGTGCTGCCGGAGGTGTAGATCAGCATGGTCAACGGGTCGGCGTGACCGGAGACGTACAGCGGTGCGTCGGCCAGCGACCGTCCGCGGTCGAGGACATCTGCCAGGGGCTCGACGACCACACCGCTACCGGCTAGCGCCGCCCTGGCGGCGTCGAAGGCCTCACGCTGTGCATCGACCTGGGGCCGGTAGTCGAACACCACCAGGCGTGCGGGCGCCGGTCCGGACCGGACCAATTCGATTGCATCGTCGAGGAAGTCGGCACTGGCCGCGATCACCGTGGGTTCGGTCTCGGCGATGATGGGTCGCAGTGTCGTGACCGGGGCGCTGGTCTGCAGCGGCACCGACACCGCGCCGAGCTGGATGAGTGCAGTGTCGATGGTGGTGTAGTCGACGCTGGTGAAGCCGAGGATGGCGACCCGGTCGCCGGGCTTCACCGGATGGTTGTGCCAGGCATTGGTCACCGCCTGAACGCGGTCGCCCAGCTGGCGGTAGGTGATGGTGTCAAAACGGGGGAGCAGCTGCGCCGACGTGCGGCCGGCGGCATCGGTGACCAGTTCCACGGCGCGCTGCCCGAGCGCGGGGCGGTCGGCGTAACCGGCCAGCACCTCTTTGACGATGGCCGGCAACCGCAGGCCCGGTTGGGCGACGGTGGCGTTCACGGCGTCGCTGGGGCGGGCATCGGCGAACTGTGGATCGGTGGCATACAGCTGGGTGATCCGGTGTCCGAGCCGGTCCTCGCGTGTTTCGGTTGTCATAACTGGTCCCCTGGGCAAATCAGATAAATGATGTCGGCGCATCGCGGCGCCTATCGATTACTACGTTAGTAGAACTAATTATATTTCCGGATGCCAGCTGGGCCGCTGCGAGATGCGTCACGCCC
Source organism: Mycolicibacterium frederiksbergense (assembly GCF_029893345.1). Taxonomy (GTDB): domain Bacteria; phylum Actinomycetota; class Actinomycetes; order Mycobacteriales; family Mycobacteriaceae; genus Mycobacterium; species Mycobacterium frederiksbergense_B. Next base: position 229,127 of record NZ_JARXVE010000001.1, read on the forward strand.
AACGGGCGCTCGTCCCACGGCATTGTGGGACGAGCGCACGGGGTGTTTACAGCAGGCCGAGCTGCTGCAGGTCGGTGATGTACTTGACGATCACTGCCGGGCTGACATGGGGGATGTCCTTGTCGGGCCCGATCTTGGCTTCCTGCACCGCCGCCCGGAACCGGTCGGTGGGGGCCAGCGCACCCAGCATCGGCTTCTCGGGACGCTGGTAGTTGTGCAGCAGCGGCAGCAGCGATGCCTGGCGCTGCTTGTCCGGTAGAGCGCGCAGGGTGCTCTCGAAACGCTGGATCCACTGGCCGTAGTCGGCGATGCGCTCGATCGGGTAGCCCGCCTCGATGAGCCAATCGGTGAACTCGTCGAGCCCGAGGCCGTCGTCGTACGGGTTCATCACGTGATACGTCGCGAACCCTTGCCCCGCGTCGCCGTACCTGGCGCCCAGCGTCGCGATCGCCTCGGCGATGAACTCCACCGGCAGCCCGTCGTAGTGCGAGCGCTGACGATTGCCATCCGCGTCGAGCTCGTAGAAGGACCCGGGCGCGATGCCGGCGGCCACCAGGCTGAACATCAGCCGGGTGAACATGTCCGGCACGTTCAGCTGACCGGAGTAGCTCGTGTCGGCCAGGATCATGTCGCAGCGGAACACCGCCACCGGCAACCCGCACAGGTCGTGGGCCTCACGAAGCAGAACCTCACCGGCCCACTTGCTGTTGCCGTAGCCGTTGGCGTAGCCGTCGTTGATCTTGCGGACCGCGCTCATCTGCCGGACATCGACGTCCTCGACGAACTTCCCCGGCTCGATCTGATCGCCCACGCCGATGGTCGACACATAGCTGAACGGCTTGATCTTCGTGGTGAGCGCGATGCGGATCAGCTCGGCGGTGCCCAGGGCGTTGGGCCCGAACAGTTCGCTGTAGGGCAGCACGTGGTTGACCAGTGCGGCGGGGTCGACGATCACATCGACGTCGTCAGCCAACCGTTGCCAGGTCTGCTGATCCAATCCGAGGTTCTCCTCGCCCTTGTCGCCGGCGATCACCTCCAGGTGGTCGGCGGCCAGATTCTGGTAGTGCGCAAGGAGTTTCGCGTCTCCGCCGCTGTTAGGTCCAGCACTGTCGAAGGTGGCATCGAGCCGGGCCCGTGCCTCCTCATCCGACTTGGCCCGAACCAGGCAGATGACCTTGCCGTCGACCAGGTCCATGCGCTCCAGCCATTCCAGGGCCAGGTAGCGGCCGAGGAAGCCGGTGGCGCCGGTCAGCAGCACGGTGCGAACCGCGGTGCCGGCCTTGGGCAGGGTCGGCGCCGCGGCCAGAATGGCGGGGTCGAGGAACTTGTCCAGGGTCAGATCGGCGGCACTGACTTCAGCGGCGTGCCGGCCGTGCACCGACGCGTAGGTCGGCCGCTTCGATCCCTGCCGCTCGGCGTCGATGTAGGCGGCGATGGCTGCCAGATCATTGGCAGGGCTCACGATCACGCCCACCGGCACATCCACGTCGAAGGTCTCGCGCAGCAGATTGCCGAAAGTCAACGCCGACAACGAGTCTCCGCCCAGATCGGTGAAGTGGGCGTCGGGTCTCAGGTCGGATGCCGCGGCACCGAGCAGGGCGCCGGCGGCCCGGCTCACCGTCTCCAGCACCGGGGCGTCGGCGGCTCCGCTGCGCAGCGCCCGCAACTCGCTGGCCTGAGTCTCGGCGAGATCGGTGTACAGCTGCTCCAGCCGCTCGCCGTAGTGCGCCTTCAGTTTCGGCCAGGCCAGCTTGCGGATGCCGGTCAGCAGACCGTTCTCCAGGCTGAAAGGTGTTGTCTCCACGAGAAAGTCGCGTGGGATCTCATAGGACTGCAGCCCGGTCTCCTTGGCGACCTCTTGCAGCGACTCGGCGATCGCCTCCTTCGGAACGCCGGCGTCGGTGGGCACCACCACGGCCAGCAGATAAGGCTGCGCGCTGTTGCCATACACGTAGATCTGTTGCACCAGAGGGCTGTTGCCGAAGACGGCTTCCAGCTTGGCCAGCGTGACGAACTCGCCCTGGGCGAGCTTGAGCACATTGTTGCGCCGGTCGACGTAGCGCAGCTGGTCCGGACCGATCTCCGCGACGACGTCGCCGGTTCGGTAGAAACCGTCCTCGTCGAACACCGAGGCGGTGACCTCGGGGCGCTTGTAGTAGCCGGGGAACAGATTCTCGGTCTTGATCAGCAGTTCGCCACGCGGGTACGGCTGATCGGTGCTGAAGTACCCCAGGTCTGGGACGTCGACGAGCTTGTAGTCGATCACCGGCGGGCGCTGGGCCACGCCGTCGAACAGTGCCATACCGGCCTCGGTCGAGCCGTAACCCTCCAGCAGATGAATGCCGAGCATGTCCTCGGTCCAGGCCTTGAGTTCGGCCGAGATGGGTGCCGAGCCGGTCATCGCCGCGATGAACCGGCCGCCAAGGATCTTGTCTCGCACCTCGGCCAGCACGTCGGCCTCGACCGCGTCCCGGTCCTGGCCCGCATCGGCGAGTCGACGATCCACCCGGCTCTGGAACTCGCCGTGGATCATCTCCCAGACGCGCGGAACGAAATTCAGCTCGGTGGGCCGCACCAGGGCGAGGTCATCCAGCAGCGTCGACAGGTCGCTGCGTGCCGCGAAATAGCAGGTGCCGCCGGAGGCCAGCGAGGAGTACAGGATGCTGCGGCCCATCACATGGCTCATCGGCATGAAGTTCAAAGTGATCGATGAGACCGTCGGACTCATCCAGGCCTTGCTGTTGCGGCGCCAGAATTTGGTGACCGCGCGCTGCAGGTACATCGCGCCCTTGGGGGCGCCCGTGCTGCCCGAGGTGTAGATCAGCAGCGCCAGCGAATCGGGCTCGGCAACCTCCGCCGGGGATGGCGCGGGGAGCTCGGCGCCGCGGGCCAATAGCTCGGCCAGCGTGGTGACCGCCACGGTTGGATCGGCCTGGGCCAGCCGGTCGGTGGCGGCGGCCAGCGCGTCGCGATGGTCGTCGACCTCGGCATGGTGATCGAACACGACCACCGTGGCCGGTGCGTGAGCGGTCACCGCCAGCTCGACGGCATCGGCGAGGTGATCGGCGTTTGCCGCGATGACAGTCGGTTGGGTTTCGACCAGGATCGGCGCCAGAGCTTCGGGTGAGGAGCTGGTCTGCAGGGGCACCGACACCGCACCGATCAGGCTCACCGCGATGTCGATCACGGTGTAGTCAGCGCTGGTGAACCCGAGAATGGCGATCCGGTCCCCGGCCGCCACGCCGGACTCGCGCAAGGCGCCGGCGAGTGCGCTTACCCGATCCCACAGCTGTTGGTAGGTGATGGTGTCGAACCGGGGGAGCAGCCGGGCGGTGGTCCGGCCGGTGGCCGGGTCGACGACGAAGTCCAGTGCGCGTTCCCCGAGGGCAGGCCGCTCGGCATAGCCCTGCAATACGGTCTGGATGATCTGCGGTAGCGAGAATCCTGGCACGTCGACCGCCGCGCTGACGGCGTCGTTGGGAAGGGTGGCGGCGAACTGTGGGTCGGTGGCGGTCAGAGTGGCAATACGGTTCGCGAGCCGCTCATCACTGGCATCAAAAGGCATCAAAAATTCCTCGCTACAGATAGCTCATTAGTCACTGGCGCAACGCTGCGCTACCTAACTATTACGTTAGTAAATCTAAATGTATTTCCGGAAAGCCAGCAGATTCGCTGGCAATGTGCTGTGAGTCTGCTCGTTCCTAGGTATGAGCCGGGAAAGTGCTGTAGAGCGAGCTCATCCGAGGTGTATCGGGTCGACAGATCTCCGGAACACCTGCATGAAGCGCGGCGCGGGCCCGCGTATTCCCGCGGAGGAGGTGGGTTACTCCCGCCAATGTTTGGGGTACTTACGGGGGTGTCAAAGGAGGCATCATGACCGAGTTCGAACGCCGCGGGGGTAGCCTGCGGATGCCGCGCAGCCGCGGTGCCGCCAGCGGATTTCTGCTGGTCCTGCTGGGAATCTGGGGTGCACTGATCCCGTTCGTGGGGCCGTACTTCAACTTTGCCTTCACCCCTGGCGAGGGCTGGGCCTGGACCACCGCACGCGGCTGGCTCGAGGTGCTCCCGGGGGCTGCGACGGCGCTCGGCGGCCTGCTGCTGCTGGGTTCGGGTAACCGCGCCACCGCACAGTTCGGCGGTTGGCTGGCGGTGCTGGCCGGAGCATGGTTCGTGGTGGGCCGGGCGCTGGCGGTGCCGCTGAGTATCGGCGATTCCGGGATGCCGATCGCCGCGACCGACGCCAAGCGGGTGGCGCTGGAGCTGGCCTACTTCTCTGGCCTGGGAGCAGTGATCATCTTCCTCGGTGCGGTCGCCGTGGGCCGGCTGTCGGTGCGCACCATGCGTGACATCGCCTTCGCGCAGCGACCCGCGGCGCAGGTTACGTCTGCTGAGCCCGCTGCGGTCGCCGACGCAGCACCGACCGAAGCTGTGGCCGCGCCCAGGCACAAGGCCGGGGGCGGACTATTCGGTCGGCGGCACACTCCCGCCCATTAGTGCGCAGTCGGCTTGAGACTTTTCATCCGTCCAGCTCGGCGGCATTCATTGGTGAAGTCAGAGACGAGAAGCTACGGGAACGCGGCTTATCAGCGAGATGTTGACCGGCTACCGGTAGGGGCTCTGTGACGACCTGAATACGCCTGGCCGACTGGCTCAGGACGATGTGGCGGCGGGGTGCTGGCCGGGTCGCTTCAGCAGCAGGTCGGCCGCGCGGGCAACGACCTGGGCCCTGGTGCGGTCGCCGTGGTCGGCAGCGAGGAAGTGCTCGCCGATGGCCACGCAGAAGGCCATCAGGCTCCGAGCCTCCACCTCATCGGGGTCGGAGCAGAAGGTGCCGATCATGTCTCGTAGTAGGTCCATTCGCCGGTTGTCCACCCGCGCCAGGCGCGTAGCGACTGCCGGGTCGCGTCGGGCCCAGTCCCGGACCGCGAGGTCGATGGGCAACAGTCTGTCGTTGGAGAAGGTAAGTGCACCCGCGCGCTTGATCTTGGATTTCGGGTCGCCACCCTCGCGGTGAATGCGGTCGATCACGTCCTCCGTGCTCTCGCGCTCCCAGGTATCCAGCATCGCATGCAGGAGCGCGTCGCGGTCGGGGAAGAACCCGTAGAAGCCGCCCTTGGTGACACCGAGGTTCTTCGCCAATGCCTCGATACGGACCGCATCGGGTCCGCTGACGGCCAGAACGCGCAGGCCCTCTTCGATCCAGCGTTCTCGCGGCGTTCGTGTCGCGCCCATGATGTGCCCTACCTCACCCTCAACGATATATACGTATGCGTATAGATCGGGTAGTTTCGAATATACGATACCGCACAAATGATTGGAAAAGCCTGATGACCATTGGTTTCGTCGCCTTCCACTACCCGCGTCCTGAGCATTTCGAGGAGTTCGTTGGGCGTTCGCATGCGGTGCGCGAGACGTTGCAGGCCAGGCCGGGATGCCTATCGGCCGAAGTCTGGGCCACGCCCGGCAGCGACGCCGTCGTTACAACCGGCCAGTTCGAATCCGAGCAGGCACTCCAGGATGCGTTCGCCGCCGCTCGCGGTCTCGGCGCCGCCGTCGCGTTCGATGAGCGCGAGCTCAATCCGCGCCAGATCTTCACCCTGATCTCGCGCTAGCGCACCATCGTGGCTGCGCGATTCCCAACCGTCGAGGATGTCGATGCGATCACGTCGATGGCGGTCTCGGTGATCGCTGCGGCGGCATGAATGACTTGGTCACGGGCGGCGTGTAGGGCCATTAGCGCCTCAGAGGTCGCGCAGGATCAGCTCGAGCACGTCGAGACCCTCGACGAGCAATTCGTCGCTGATCGTCAGCGGCGGCAGGAAGCGCAGCACATTGCCGTAGGTGCCGCACGACAGCACGATCACCCCGGCGGCGTGGGCGCCGGTACACAGCGCCTTGGTCAGCTCGGCATCGGGCGCGGTGGTACCGGGCTTGACCAGTTCGACGGCGATCATCGCGCCCCGGCCCCGCACGTCGCCGATGCGGTCGTCCTCGGCCTGCAACCGGCCCAGCCGGTCCTTCATCAGGACCTCGATGCGGGCTGCCCGCTCGATCAAGCCGTCGGCCTCGATGGTCTCGATGGTCGCCAACGCCGCCGCGCACGCAATCGGATTACCGCCGTAGGTCCCGCCGAGTCCGGAAACATGCGGCGAGTCCATGATCTCGGCCCGCCCGGTCACCCCGGACAGCGGCAGGCCGTCGGCAATGCCCTTGGCGGTGACGATCAGGTCGGGATCGATGCCTTCGTGTTCACAGGCGAACATCGCGCCGGTGCGGGCGAACCCGGTCTGCACCTCATCGGCGATGAACACCACATTGTTGTCGCGGCACCAGGCCAACAGGGCGGGCAGGAACCCGTCGGCGGGCACGATGAACCCGCCCTCACCCTGGATGGGTTCGATGATGACCGCGGCCAGATTGTCGGCACCGATCTGCTTGTCGATCACGTCGATGGCCCGCCTGGCTGCGAGCGCGCCATCGGTCGCCAACTCCTTGCCGAACTCGGCATCGCGGAATGGATAGGACAGCGGCGCCCGGTAGATCTCGGGGGCGAACGGACCGAAACCGTGCTTGTACGGCATCGACTTGGCGGTCAGCGCCATCGTCAGATTGGTGCGCCCGTGATACGCATGGTCGAAGGCGACGACGGCGGACTTGTGCGTGTAGGACCGGGCGATCTTGACCGCGTTCTCCACGGCCTCGGAGCCGGAATTGAACAGGGCCGAACGCTTTTCGCCACGCACCGGGGTGAGCCGGTTGAGCTGCTCGCACACCGCGACGTAACCCTCATACGGCGTCACCATGAAGCAGGTGTGGGTGAAGTCGCCGGCCTGCGCGGCGACCGCCTCGACCACCCGTGGCGACGAGTTGCCGATCGTGGTGACGGCGATACCGGAACCCAGGTCGATCAGCCGGTTGCCGTCGACATCCTCGACGATGCCGCCGCCGGCCCGGGAGGCGTAAACCGGCATGGTGTTACCGACACCGCGGGCGACCGCGGCCGATTTCCGGCCGATCAGCGCCATAGACTTGGGGCCTGGAATAATGGTGGCCAGGTGCCGGCTCTGCTCTGGATGGCTCAACGCAGCCTCCTGTAGATGGAACGGCGACGCCGAAACGAGCGCTTACCGAGACTAGTCGTCAGTGCCCGCTGTCGGCGGCGAATGCGGTGCTCGGGGACTGCGGCGGTATCGTGGCCTCGGTCGCCCTGACATATGACTCGACATGAAAGACATTGCCGACATGGATCTCGTTATTTTCCTGCCCTTGCTGATCGTCATGGGCGCGTTCATGTTCTTCGCGTCACGTCGTCAGCGCAAGGCCATGCAGGCCACCATCGACTTGCATAACTCGCTGCAAATCGGCGATCGCGTCCACACCACCTCGGGTCTGCTGGCCACGATCACCGGTATCACCGACGACAACGTCGACCTGGAGATCGCCCCGGGAGTCATCACCACCTGGATGAAGTTGGCGGTGCGCGATCGCATCGAAGCGGACGCCGACGGTGACACCGATTCCGACGTGGCGACAGCCGCCACCGAACTGACCGAGAGCGCCGGCGTCATCGACACCGACGGTCTGAAGAAAGACTGACCGCAGAGCACCCAGGCCAAGCACGTACCCTTTGCGGTGCTGACGAACTGATCTCGAGGAGACCCTAGAAACGTGGCATCGTCTTCGGCGCCGGTGCATCCTGCGCGCTACCTGACGCTTTTCCTGGTTCTGTTGATCGGCGTCTATCTGGTGGTGTTTCTCACCGGCGACAAGCAGGCCAAGCCCAAACTCGGCATTGACCTGCAGGGCGGTACCCGGGTGACGCTGACAGCGCGCACCCCGGACGGCTCGACGCCCACCAGGGAGGCCCTCAACCAGGCCCAACAGATCATCAGTGCCCGTGTCGACGGCCTCGGTGTCTCCGGCTCGGAGGTCGTCATCGACGGCGACAATCTGGTGATCACTGTCCCCGGCAATGACGGCAACGAGGCCCGCAACCTCGGCCAGACCGCCCGGTTGTACATCCGTCCGGTCGTGCACGCGATGCCCGCCAAGCCGATCGCCGACCAGGCCAAGCAGCCACCGGCCGGAGCGCCGGCAGCGCCCGGGGCTCCTGGTGTGCCCGGGGCTCCTGGTGTACCCGGCGTGCCTGGGCTGCCCGGCGAGGTTCCGGGTATGCCGGGTGGCGCACCCGGCGAGGCTCCGTTGGCGCCGCCGCTCGGGGAGCAGCCCGCACCGCCGGCAGGAGCCGAATCGCCGGCACCGCCGGCAGCCGAGCAGCCTGCCCCTCAGCCGCGGCCCTATCCGCTGGATCCGCCGCCGACCCCGGGCGAGCCGACCCCGGTTCCGGGTGAGCCCGCCCCGGGCGAGCCGGCCCCGGCGCCCGCTCCGCCGGCCCCGGCCCCGGCCAAGCCCGCTGATGCCAAGGCTGCCCTTGCGCAGCGCATCGCCGACGAGAAGGAACTGCGGCAGAGCAACAACCCGTCGATCCAGATCCTGGCGCTGCAATACCAGGCCACCCGGTGCGGTCAGGATGACGTCCTGGCCGGCAACGACGACCCGAACCTGCCGCTGATCACCTGCTCCACCGACGGGCAGACGGTCTATCTGCTGAGCAAGTCGATCATGAGCGGCGAGGAGATCGACAAGGCCACGTCCGGCCTGAACCAGCAGCAGGGCCAGAACGTCGTCGACGTGACGTTCAAGAGCGGGGGAGCCAAGACCTGGGCCGACTTCACCGCGGCGAACGTGGGCACCCAGACGGCGTTCACCCTCGACTCCCAGGTGGTCAGCGCACCCGAGATCCGGGAGCCCATACCCGGCGGGAACACCCAGATCACCGGCCAGTTCACCGCGGACTCGGCCAAGGAGTTGGCCAACGTTCTGCGCTACGGCTCGCTGCCGCTGTCGTTCGAATCATCGGAGGCCGAAACGGTTTCGGCGACCCTGGGGCTGTCCTCGCTGCGGGCCGGCCTGATCGCCGGCGCGATCGGCCTGGCGGCGGTGCTGCTCTACTCGCTGCTGTACTACCGGGTGTTGGGCCTGCTGGTGGCTTTGTCGCTGGCCGCCGCGGGCGCAATGGTTTTCGCGATCCTTGTGCTTCTGGGTAGATACATCGGATACACCCTGGACCTGGCCGGCATCGCCGGTCTGATCATCGGCATAGGCACCACCGCGGACTCGTTCGTGGTGTTCTTCGAGCGCATCAAGGACGAGATCCGCGAAGGCCGGTCCTTCCGGTCGGCCGTACCGCGAGGCTGGGCGCGCGCCCGCAAGACGATCGTGTCCGGCAACGCCGTGACGTTCCTGGCCGCCGCGGTGCTCTACTTCCTGGCGGTCGGCCAGGTCAAGGGCTTCGCGTTCACGCTGGGATTGACCACGATCCTCGACCTCGTGGTGGTGTTCCTGGTGACTTGGCCGCTGGTGTACCTGGCGTCCAAGTCCCCGACGATGGCCAAACCTGCCTTGAACGGTCTCGGCGCGGTGCAGCAGATCGCCCGGGAACGCCGGGAGGCTTCGCACGCGACCGCGGGACGGGGATAAACACATGGCCGCCAATAACACAGCAGCTGAAGATTCCAAGGAGACGGCAACCACCACCGCGGTGGAGGCGCCGAGCATCGAATCCTCGTCCGCGGCAGCGCCGTCGGGGACGCCGAAACACGGATTCTTCGTCCGGCTCTACACCGGCACCGGTGCCTTCGAGGTGGTCGGGCGCCGCAAGTTCTGGTACCTGGTCAGCGGCACCATCGTCGCGATCGCCATCGCCAGCATGGTGCTGCGCGGATTCGCCTTCGGTATCGACTTCGAGGGCGGGACCAAGATATCCATGCCCTCGGCCGGCGCCGACGGGACCGCGACGGTCCAACAAGTCGAAGACGTCTTCAACAAGACGCTGAGCCGGTCACCCGAGTCGGTCGTGCTGGTCGGCAGCGGGGCCTCGGCGACGGTGCAGATCCGCTCCGAATCGCTGACCAACGACGAGACCGAACAGCTGCGGACCGCGTTGTTCGACGCGTTCCACCCCAAGAACGCCGACGGTCAGCCGAGCAAGCAGGTGATCAGCGACTCGGCGGTGTCTGAGACGTGGGGCGGCCAGATCACCCAGAAGGCGCTGATCGCGCTGGTGGTGTTCGTGGTGCTGGCGACCATCTACATCACCGTCCGCTACGAGCGCTACATGGCGGTCGCCGCGATGGCGACCCTGGCTTTCGACCTGATCGTGACCGCCGGGATCTACTCGTTGGTCGGGTTCGAGGTCACCCCGGCAACCGTTATCGGCCTGCTGACAATCCTGGGCTTCTCGCTGTACGACACGGTGATCGTGTTCGACAAGGTCGAGGAGAACACCGAGGGCTTCGAGCACACCACCCGGCGGACCTTCGCCGAACAAGCCAACCTCGCGATCAACCAGACGTTCATGCGGTCGATCAACACCAGCCTCATTTCGGTGCTGCCGATCATCGCGCTGATGGTCGTCGCGGTGTGGCTGCTCGGCGTCGGAACCCTGATGGATCTGGCGCTGGTTCAGCTGGTCGGCGTCATCGTCGGTACCTTCTCCTCGATCTACTTCGCCACACCGTTGCTGGTGTCGCTGCGGGAACGCACCGAACTGGTGCGCAAACACACCCAGCGGGTGCTCAATCGACGGGAGAGGGGCGCCAAGGGCGCTGCGGCCGCCAAGGACGCTGTCGAAGCCGACGATGCGGATGCCGAGACGGTGTCGGCGTCCGCCGCGGGCGAACCCGCCCCGGCCAAGCCGGCGCCGGGCGCGCGTCCGGCATCGCGGACCGGCCGTCCGTCGGGCAAGCGGAACATCCGGGGGTAACCCCGATGGCTCAAGGGCGCGCCATCGCCCGGGCACGTACAGCGGTGACGGCGGCAACGTTGTCCCTGGTGGTCGGGATAGGTTTGGTGGGCTGCTCCGGCAGCTCGGCTGACGTGATCGACTACGCCGTGGACGGCTCGTTGACCACCTACAACACCAACACCGTGGCGGGTGCCGCATCGGCCGGTCCTCAGGCGTTCGCCCGGGCGCTGACCGGGTTCACCTATCACGGCCCGCAAGGGCAGGTGGTCGCCGACAACGACTTCGGTTCGGTGTCGGTGGTGGGCCGCGCCCCGCTGGTGCTCGACTACGTGATCAGCGACAAGGCGGTCTACTCCGACGGCAAACCGATCACCTGTGACGATCTGGTGCTGGCCTGGGGCGCGCAGTCCGGCCGGTTCCCCGGCTTCGACGCCGCCAGCCAGGCCGGCTACCGCGATATCGGCTCGGTGGAGTGTGCGCCGGGACAGAAACGGGCCCGAGTCTCGTTCGCGCAGGACCGTGGCTTCCTCGATTACGGGCAGTTGTTCGCCGCGACCGCGCTGATGCCTGCACATGTCATCGCCGACGAACTCGGTCTCGGCGAAGGGGGCGTGGCCACCGCGCTGGAGACCGCCGACCAACCGACCATCGATCGGATCGCCAAGGCCTGGAACACCGTCTGGGACCTCAAACCGGACCTGGATCTCAAGCGGTTCCCGTCGTCGGGTCCCTACCGGCTGGACTCGGTATCCGAGGACGGTGTGGTGGTGCTGGTGGCCAACGACAAGTGGTGGGGCACCAAGCCCGTCACCGGCCGGATCGCGGTGTGGCCGCGTGGCGCCGATATCCAGGAACGGGTGAACCAGGGATCCTTCGATGTCGTCGACATCGCATCCGGATCGTCGGGCCTGCTCAACCTGCCCGACGACTACGTCAGGCTGGACAGCCCGTCGGCCGGCATCGAGCAACTCATCTACGCGCCCGGCGGCCCACTGGCGGCTCCGCCGGCGCGCCGAGCCGTGGCGCTGTGCACCCCACGGGACGTGATCGCCCGCAACGCCGAGACGCCGATCGTCAACTCCCGGCTCAGCCCGGCCGCCGACGACGCGTTGAGTGCGGCCGAGAACGCGGGTGAGGCCGGGCAGTTCGTGGCGGCCAATCCCGATGCGGCCCGCGCTGCGCTCAACAACCACCCACTGACCGTGCGCATCGGCTATCAGACGCCCAACGCCCGGCTGGCGGCCACCGTCGGTGCCATCGCGAAATCGTGCGCGGCGGCGGGCATCACCGTGCAGGACGCCGGATCGGAGACGGCGGGACCGATCGCGTTGCGCAACAACGAGTTCGACGCATTGCTGGCCAGCACCGGGGGAGCCGCGGGCAGCGGATCCTCGGGCTCCTCGGCGATCGATGCCTATGCCTTCCACTCCGGCAACGGCAACAACCTGCCCGACTTCGGCAACGAGCGGGTGGACGGGATCATCGCAGCGCAAGCCGTCACTTCCGACCCCAAGGAGCTGGCCCGTTTGCTGGGCGAGGGTGCTCCGATCCTGTGGGCCGACATGCCGACCCTGCCGCTGTACCGCCAGCAGCGCACCGTGCTGACTTCGACCAAGATGTATGCCGTGAGCGGCAATCCGACCCGATGGGGTGCCGGTTGGAACATGGACCGTTGGAAGTTGTCGACATGAGCCGGGATATCAGCGAGGCCGGCGCCGCCGATGTCTCACGGCTGATCCAGCGGCTGACCCGGGAGGTGCCCGACTTTCCCGAGGTCGGCGTGCAGTTCAAGGATCTGACCCCGCTGCTGGCCGACGCCAGGGGACTGTGCGTGGTGACCGACGCGCTGGCTGCCGTAGCCGCCGAGGCCGATCTGATTGCCGGCCTGGACGCTCGGGGGTTCCTGCTCGGTGCCGCGGTCGCGACCCGGTTGGGCACCGGAGTTCTGGCCGTGCGCAAAGGCGGGAAACTGCCGCCACCGGTACACAGCGCGACCTATCAGCTCGAGTACGGCACCGCGACCCTGGAGATCCCCGCCGACGGGATTGATATCACCGGGCGCAAGGTTGTGATCATCGACGATGTGCTGGCCACCGGCGGCACGCTGGCCGCCGCGACTCGGCTGCTCGAAGCGGGCGGTGCGAACGTGCTCAGCGCGGCGGTGGTGCTGGAACTCACGGCGCTGGGTGGCCGGGCCGTCGTGGCGCCGTTGCGGGTCAGCAGCTTGCATATGGTGTGAGGGATATCCTCGAAACGAACGAGTGCTTGCGCGAAGACCGGGACGCCGGGATGAGCGCTTGCGTGAAGACCATGAGGCCGGGTTGAGCAGCGGGAGGTGACGATGGCCAACGAAACGGGTACGGACACCGGCACGCGCCAGCCTGTGCAGTTGCCCGCGACGCAGCCGGCGGCCACCCCGCCCGACACCGGGAAGTCCCTCGACACAACGAAGACCAGCGCCTCGCGCCGGGTGCGGGCCCGGTTGGCCCGCCGGATGACCGCACAGCGCAGCGTGGTCAACCCGGTGCTGGAGCCCCTCGTCGCGGTGCACCGAGAGTTCTACCCCAAGGCCGACCTACAGCTGCTGCAACGCGCCTACGACATCGCTGAGGAGCGCCACGCCGATCAGTTGCGCAAGTCCGGCGACCCCTATATCACCCATCCGCTGGCGGTGGCCAACATCCTGGCCGAACTCGGAATGGACACCACCACGCTGGTGGCCGCCCTGCTGCACGACACCGTGGAGGACACCGGCTACACCCTGGAGGCGCTGACCGCCGAGTTCGGCGCCGAGGTGGGCCACCTGGTCGACGGGGTCACCAAGCTGGACAAGGTGGTGCTCGGCTCGGCAGCCGAGGGCGAGACGATCCGCAAGATGATCATCGCCATGGCCCGTGACCCGCGGGTGCTGGTGATCAAGGTGGCCGACCGGCTGCACAACATGCGCACCATGCGGTTCCTGCCGCCCGAGAAGCAGGCCCGCAAGGCCCGCGAGACGCTGGAAGTGATTGCGCCGCTGGCGCACCGGCTGGGTATGGCGACCGTCAAGTGGGAGCTGGAGGATCTGTCCTTCGCGATCCTGCACCCGAAGAAGTACGAGGAGATCGTCCGGCTGGTCGCCGACCGGGCGCCGTCGCGCGATACCTACCTGGCCAAGGTGCGCGCCGAGATCGGGGTGGCGTTGAGCGCCATGAAGATCAACGCGGTGGTCGAGGGCCGGCCGAAACACTATTGGTCGATCTACCAGAAGATGATCGTCAAGGGCCGCGACTTCGACGACATCCACGATCTGGTCGGCGTGCGCATCCTGTGCGACGAGATCCGCGACTGTTATGCGGCCGTCGGTGTCGTGCACTCGCTGTGGCAGCCGATGGCGGGCCGATTCAAGGACTACATCGCCCAGCCGCGCTACGGCGTCTACCAGTCGCTGCACACCACGGTCGTCGGGCCGGAGGGCAAACCGCTGGAGGTGCAGATCCGCACCCGCGATATGCACCGGACCGCCGAATACGGCATCGCGGCACACTGGCGTTACAAGGAAGCCAAGGGGCGCAACGGGGTTCCGCACAGCCACGCCGCGGCCGAGATCGACGACATGGCCTGGATGCGGCAGCTGCTGGACTGGCAGCGGGAGGCCGCCGACCCCGGCGAGTTCCTCGAGTCGCTGCGTTATGACCTTGCGGTGAAAGAGATCTTCGTGTTCACCCCCAAGGGTGACGTGATCAACCTGCCGACCGGATCGACTCCGGTGGACTTCGCCTACGCGGTGCACACCGAGGTGGGGCACCGTTGCATCGGGGCCCGGGTCAACGGCCGGCTGGTCGCCCTGGAGCGCAAGCTGGAGAACGGCGAAGTGGTGGAGGTGTTCACCTCCAAGGCGCCCAATGCCGGACCCTCGCGGGACTGGCAGACCTTTGTGGTGTCGCCGCGGGCCAAGGCCAAGATCCGGCAGTGGTTCGCCAAGGAACGTCGCGAAGAGGCCCTGGACTCCGGCAAGGACGCCATCGTGCGGGAGGTCCGCCGCGGTGGACTTCCGTTGCAGCGCTTGATGAATGCCGAATCCATGGGCGCGATCGCCCGGGAGCTGCGCTATGCCGACGTGTCGGCGCTCTACACCGCGGTGGGCGAGGGGCACGTCTCGGCGCGCCACGTCGTGCAGCGACTGCTGGCTCAGTTCGGCGGCGATGACGCTGCCGAGGACGAACTCGCCGAGCGGTCCACCCCGGCGACCATGCCGGTGCGCCAGCGCAGCACCGACGACACCGGCGTCGCGGTGCCCGGCGCGCCCGGCACCCTGACCAAACTGGCCAAGTGCTGCACCCCGGTGCCCGGCGACACCATCATGGGCTTCGTGACCCGCGGTGGCGGGGTCAGCGTGCACCGCACCGACTGCACGAATGCCTCTTCGCTGCAAGAACAGTCGGAACGCATCATCGAGGTGAAGTGGGCGCCGTCGCCGTCGTCGGTGTTCCTGGTGGCCATCCAGGTGGAGGCGCTCGACCGGCACCGGCTGCTCTCCGATGTGACGCGAGTGCTTGCCGACGAGAAGGTCAACATCCTCTCGGCGTCGGTGACCACCTCCAACGACCGGGTGGCGATCAGCCGGTTCACCTTCGAGATGGGCGATCCCAAGCACCTGGGGCATCTGCTCAGTGTGGTGCGCAACGTGGAGGGCGTCTACGACGTGTACCGGGTCACCAGCGCGGCCTGAGCGAGGAGGTACGCGTCGGCGCCGGCGGGCGCGGAGAGCAGCACCCCGATCGGCAATGGTCGACCGCTTGCGTTGAGCGGCAAGGATATTCCGCAGGTGCCCAGGTAGCTGAGCGCCATCGTGGTGCGCAGCGTGCTGGCATTGACGGCGTCATAGACGGCCTCGGATGCAAGAAGCGCGTCGATTCGGGGCGGTTCGTGTCGCACCGTGGGGCAGAGCAGCAGGGCGCCGCACAGCTCCGTGCTGAACTGCTGTCGCAGCGTCGGCATCGCGACCCGCAGTGGCGTGATATCGACGTGCGCGTTGCTTTGCAAGCGGCGTCGCGTGGCGGGTTCGATTCCGGCCGCGGAAGCCAGGTGGCCGTACCTCTCGTGTGCTTCGGCGCCGACGATCGTCCCGTGGGAATCCAGCATCTGCTTGGCGGCATCCAGTGCGACGACACGTCGCGTGGATACCGACAATCCATGGCCACGTAGCACTTCGATCGTGGCATCGAATGCGGCGCGGACTTCCGGTGTGCAGTCGTCGATCCATTCGCCCGCTGGGATGACGAACCGCGGCGGGCCGCCGGAATCTGGACGTGGTTTGCAGGCGACTGCCAGCAACCGGTCGAACGCGCGGATTGAGGCGACGGTGCGCGCGAGTATCCCGACGCAGTCCAGGGTTGGGGAAAGCGGAGTGAAATCGTTGGGTCCGTAGCGGTTCGGGCTGGCGCGAAAGCCGACGCAGCCGCAGAACGCGGCGGGCACGCGCACGGAACCCGAGGTATCGGTGCCGATCGCCAGTGGCGCGATGCCGGCGGTGACGGCGACAGCGGAACCGGATGACGAACCGCCTGGCACGAGCGCGGGGTCGATCGGGTTGACGGGGGTGCCGAAGTGCCGGTTGATGCCCAGTCCGGAGTAAGCGAACTCGCTGAGATTGGTCTTGCCGACGGTGACCAGTCCGAGGCGGCCGGCACGGCGGACCAGTGCGCTGTCGGACAGCGCTGCCGGTCCGCCCGCCGACAACGCCGATCCGCAGGTCGTGGCGTTGCCGTTGAGGTCGAAGAGGTCCTTCCATACGATCGGCGTCCCATCCAGTTCGCTGCGTGCTTGCCCGGCGCGGCGTCGCACATCGCTGAGCTCGGCTTCGCGGACCGCGCGGGCAGCTGTGGTCGTGATCAGTGCTGACCGGGCAGCCGGGGTGGCTGCCCGGGTCAGCGACTGCTGACAGCTTTCCGCGGCACTACTGCGGGTATTCATGCGTCGATGTCGTCGGACACCCGCGTCCGTGCCGTCGGGAACCGTTCCGCTGACGAGGTTTCCGACAGCGAGCGTCCGCGAGTCTCCTCACCGAGGAGCACGGTGACCACAAGGCCGATCACGTTGACGGCGGCCAGTAGCCACATGACTCCGCCGAGTCCGGTGCCGGTGAGGACGAGTGGCAACACGAACGTACTGATGGCCGAACCGACGCGGCTGATCGCGACGACGGTACCGGTCGCGCTGGCCCGCACCGCGGTTGGGAAGAGCTCGTTCGGATAGATGATCTCGATGAAATTGCAGGCCCCCGAGGTGATCGCGTAGATGGCAAGCAGCGCGAACAGTACGGCCGCGGGTGCGTGTGGACTGGTGGCCATCACGATGAACACGCCAGACATGACGGCAAATGTCCACAGCAGCAACGGTTTGCGCCCAATCTTATCGACCAGGAGAAGTCCGGGGATGCCACCCACCAGGAACAGGGCGCTGATCACCAACTCAGCGACGTACACATTGTGTTCGCCGATACCCATCTGTGCAAGGATGTCCGGCCCGAACGTGTACACCGCGAACAGGGGAATCACGTGCGCGGTGAAGAACACCCCGACGAAGACCACCCTGCGCAGATAGATGCCGCGGAAAAGCTCGGAATACGATGTGGCGGGCGGTTCGGCGGGAATAAGGGAGATGTTGGCCTGTGGGCCCCAGACCTGTTGGCACACCCGCCGAGCCTCGGCCTCGCGGCCCTTGCTCAGCAGCCACCGCGGTGACTCCGGTGTCCCTGCGCGCATTAGCAGGGTGATGATGCCGAACACCGCCGGGCTGGCCAGCATGAACCGCCAGGCGTCCGGACCCAGCGCCGACAGCGCCCAGCCCACCGCTGCCGCCGCGGCCGCACCGCCGGCCCACACCACGAATAGCGAACCGAGCAACCTGCCTCGGTAGCGACTCGGAATGAACTCGGCCAGTAGCGAACTAGCGATCGGATAGTCGGCGCCGATTGCCACGCCGAGCAGGAAACGCAGCAGCACCAACTGCCACACGTCGGTGACGAAGGCGTATGCGATGGACACCACGACCAGCATGGAAAGGTCGGCGATGTACATGATCTTGCGACCGACGCGGTCGGTGACATACCCGAACACCAGGCCGCCGAAGAAGATCCCGATCAGTGCTGCGGCCCCCACCAGTCCGACGTCGACAGAGTTGAGACGCAACTGGCTCTTCATGGAGACAAACGCGATACCGATGATGGTCAGCGCGAACCCATCGAGGAATGGGCCGCCTGCCGAAAACACCGTGAGCCGCTTGTGAAATGCGGTCAACGGTCCGTCATCGATCAACTGAGACATCACATCTCCTCCGGGGTGAGCGGTTGCAAACGGGCGAAGTGTGCCGCGGTGCGGGCGAGCGGATCGAGCCGGGCGATGTCCACCCGCCCTTCGGTGTCCAGCACGCGGCGATCGAGGTGGAAGGCAAGGACCTCACCGATCACAAGCCGATCGCTGCCGGGCTGAATGGTGGTGTGCAGGCGGCATTCCAGGCTGAGGGGCGACTCCGCAAGCCGCGGCGGCCGGACATGGCGGCACGGCACGGGTGTCACCTTCGCCAGCTCGAATTCGTCGACGGACGCGTCGACCTGCTCACTGGTGAGTTCGACGGCCGACGCCATGGCTGCCGGTGCGATGTTGACTACGAACTCACCGGTGGCCTCGATGTTGGCGGCACTGTCCTTGAGCCGGCCGGTGCTTAGGTACTCGAGGCTCAGCAGTACCAGCGGCGGCTGGGACGACACCACCGTGAAAAAACTGAACGGCGCCAGGTTGGCGACACCATCCGGGCTCATGGTCGACGTCCAGGCGATGGGCCGTGGCACCACCGCCGCCTTCAGGAGCCCGAAAGCCTTGCGGGCTGTCAGTTCTCCGGCATCGATGACTGTGAGGTCCAAACAATCCATACGTCTCCTTCGCTCGACCGCGGCACTGGTCCCGCCGAGGTAGTGACCGTGAACACTAGGCAGGGCTGTCGCCGGGGCGACATGGAGAAATATCCATCGGTTGGCCGAGTGTGATGGAGACATAACCATTGGTGTACGTCTGTCTCCTCGCTTGAATGGCGAGTCATGGAGCTGACAAACATGATGAGTCGAACGACCGTGCCTGCGGGCTCCGGTCGTGCGGTGCCGTTGCGGCACGGGGATCGGGTGCGGGTAATCGACGTCGACGGTGGCCAGGTCGGCGACGTATTCGCCTACGCGGCAGCCGATCCCAACGAGTATCTGAGCGCTTCGCATACCCGTACGGCAACCGGTCGGTTGTTTCCCGAGGTGGGGGAACACTTCGTCACCAACCGGCGGCGGCCCATCCTGACCTTGGTGGCCGACACCTCACCCGGAATTCATGACATGCTGATCGCCGCGTGCGACCCCGAACGCTATCGGGCACTTGGCGTCACGGAGCATCCGTCCTGTGCGGTCAATCTGCGAAACGCACTGGGACAGATGGGCTTCAGCGTGGACGATGTACCGCAGCCGGTGAACGTGTTCATGAACATCCCGGTCGCCGAAGGCGGTGTCCTGTCGTGGCTGCCCGCGGTGAGCCGGCCGGGGGACACCATTGTGTTCGAAGCGATGATGGACTGCGTTGTGGTGGTGTCGGCGTGCCCCATGGACCTCAACGGCATCAACGGGCATCACCCAACTTCGCTTGCCATCGAGCTGTCGCGGGCGGAGGAGCGGATCTCATGACCACGGATCGCACGACGATGCCACATCCCGCGCTGACCACGGTACAGATCGGTGTGCTCGGGCTGGCGAATCGCCTTGCCGTGGCGCCGATGACGCGAGTGTCGGCCGGTTCGGACGGCACGCCGACCGAAGCGATGGCCGACTACTACGCCGAATTCGCACGCGGTGGTTTCGGACTGGTGATCACCGAAGGCACCTATACCGACACCACGCACAGTCAGGGCTACCTCAACCAGCCTGGCCTTGCCGCCGACAGGCACGTGACGGGCTGGCGGCGGGTCGCCGACGCGGTCCATGCCTCGGGCACCCCGATCGTGGCGCAGCTCATGCACGCCGGTGCGCTGTCGCAGGGCAACTCATACGGTGCGGGGACCATCGCGCCATCGGATGTGCGGCCCCGCGGAGCCATGCTCGAAGAGTATGGCGGTTCGGGTGCCTGGCCCACGCCGCGCACGATGAGTTCCGGCGACATCGAAGGCGTGGTGGGGGGATTTGTCGCGGCAGCCGAACGAGCCCGTGCCGCCGACTTCGACGGCGTCGAGATCCATGCCGCCAACGGGTATCTGCTCGATCAATTCCTCACCACCTACACCAACACGCGGACCGATGAGTACGGCGGTTCCGTCGCCAGCCGGATTCGACTCACTGCGCGGGTGGCCGTCGCCATCCGGACCCGGCTCGGCGCCGATTTCCTGATCGGTGTGCGGCTGTCGCAGACCAAGATCAATGACTTCGGTTACCGCTGGCCTGGTGGGGCCGACGATGCCCAGGTGATTTTCGCCGCCCTGCGCGACGCCGGGGTCGACTATGTGCACATCGCCAGCGAAGGCCGCGACTTCATCGACACCGCACGCTTCTCCGATGGGCGCACCATCACTGCGGTGGCACGACAGGTGACGGGGCTGCCGGTGATGGCAAACGGTGGAATGCACGACCACATGCAGGCGGCCGACGTGCTTGACGGTGGCCATGCTGACCTGCTGTCCCTCGGCCGCGGGGCGTTGGCTAATCCCGATCTACCGCAGCGTCTTTCGGCAGGCGAGCGGCTGGACTCGTTCGACCACGCGATGCTCTCGCCGATGGCGACGATCGCCAACGCCCGCTCCTGGCGGGCCGCCCGATGACGGCGCCGTGGCACGGTGACGCCGCCGCTGTGGTCACGCTGACGTTCGACGTCGACGCCGAGACCCCGATCCTCGCCGAGGGACGCCACCATGTCGCGAACATGATGACGATGTCGCACCAGTCCTACGGTCCGGATGTCGGCGTGCCTCGCATCCTCGACATGCTCGGCGAATTGGACGTGCCTGCGACGTTTTTCGTGCCGGGATGGGTCGCCGAACACCGTCCGGCGCTGGCCGCGTCCATCGTCGAACGGGGACATGAGGTGGCTCACCACTCGTACAGCCACCGGTCGCCCGTGACCATGACCGCCGCTGAGGAACGCGCGGACTTCGAACGCGCACTGGCGGTCTTCGCCGCTCAGGGCATCGACATCGCGGGCCACCGTGCCGCACTGTGGGGCGCGAGCTGGCAGACTCCCGGACTCATCGCCGAACACGGTCTGAGCTACGACTCATCGCTGATGGGTGACGACCGGCCGTACCGGCTCGCCACCGAGGCAGGACCGATCGTGGAGTTGCCGGTGCACTGGTCCTTGGACGACTGGGAACAGTACGCATACCTGCCCGACCCCCACATCGGTTCGGTGATCGAGTCCCCGGTGAAGGTCGCCGAGATGTGGCGCGCCGAACTGGACGGGATGCGGCACTATCGCTGCCTGTTCAATCTTTGTGTGCACCCGTTCCTTTCGGGCCGGCCGGGTCGGCTGCCGGCCTTGCGGGGATTCGTCGAGTATGCGCTGCGATGTGGGGATGTCCGTTTCGCGCGGTGCCGTGACGTCGCTGACGCGGTGTGCGCCGACCCGGACGCCCAACCGCGTACGGTGACACCGCCGCCCGTCGACCCCGATGTCTATCCGGAGCAATCCGCTAGCTGAGCGCGTCGGCCTCGAGCGCCAGGAACAGATCGACGCGGTCCTCCAGCCGGGTGACGTCGCGCCCGGTCAGCTCGTTGATCCGGCCGATGCGGTTGCGCAGCGTGTTGACATGTACGTACAGCGCCGCGGCGGTCTTGGCCCAGTGTCCGTCGTTGCCGAGAAAGCTGCGCAGCGTGCGTTCCAGCTCCGTGCCGTTCTGTTCGTCGTGTACCCGCAGCGGGCCTAGGATGTCGTCGGCGAAACGGCGCAGCACCGATCGGTCGTGCAGCCCTAGCAACATGCGATGGGTGCCGACATCGGCGTAGGTGCCGACCCGGGATTCGTTCGAGCGGCGCCACATCACGTGGCAGACCTCGCGGGCCCGGATCAACGGTTCCCGAAGCGCGGTGGCCTCGGCGGCCAGATCGCCGATGCCCACGACGGTGCGGTCAGTGGGGAACCGGGTCGTAACGGCGTGCAGCAGCTCTTCGGCGAGGGTAACCAGACTCGCGGCGTCGTGGTGCCAGCCGAACACCACGACGGTGTCCTGACTGCCCGGCACCACGACGGCAGGTATACCGCGGTGGCTGAAGAACGCCTCGATCTCGTCGGTAGAACCGGGGGGTCGCAGCTCGTCGTTGCCGACCACGACGGTGTACACCGCCAGCGGAGCCGATGGGTCGATACCGAACGCGCGCAATCGTTCTGAGACCTCACGGGCCCGTGCCGCCCCGGATAGCACCATCTCCAGTAATTCGCTGGAGAAGCGGGATTCGATCGCCTGCAGGGCCTGCTGCCGGGTGACTTCGAGGCTGAGGTAGCGCGCCGCCTGTTCGAGCGCTTCGCGTTCGGCCGGCCGCAGGTCGGCCAGCGGCCGTAGGCAGAACAGCCCGGCGTCGACGTCACCCATCGCACCCTCGACGAGATACACCGCAACCGAGCCGATTTCGGGAAATTCGATCTCCAGTGGTGGGGGGTGGCGGTTCAGCGCGTCGGCCGCGATATGAATCTCGGTGTCGTCGACCAGCGTTCCTGCCAGCCGCCGGCCCAATCGGTCCACCACCAGCAGTGGTAGATCGTGGTCGCGGCGCAGCACGTCGAGGATGCCTTCGGCGCCGCCGCCTCGCGAGATCGAGCTGGCCAGCGCGTTGCCCCGGCGTACCAGCCTGGACAGGGCCGACTGGCGTGCCTCGGTCTGCATGCGGGCGGCGGCCTGCGTGATTGCGGTGAACGGCACCGCGATGGACACCGTCGCGAGCGGCAACTCGGCCGCTGCGCACGCCTCGACGAGATCTCCTGGAGCGGTGGGTATCTGATCGGTCAGGCCGTAGATCAGTCCCGCTGCCCGGGCTCGTTTCAAGGCGTCGACGAATGTCGCGGAAGCCACCGTGCGATGCCAGAGTCCGTTGGTCAGCACCAGTTCGGTGGCGCGGATGTATGGAGAGGGGTCGGGGAGCTCGGTGTTGTGCAGCCACAGCACTTCCTGGTCGAGCGCACCTTCTGGACCGGCTACGAGCAGCGTCAACTCGAGCGTCGTATCGTCGATCAGCGCGCCCAGGCTTAACATCGGTGTAGGTACATCCAATCAGGTTTCGAAGATCATGGATGTTTATACACTCCTTGGCAGAATTGGGCGGTGTTTCGATGGCGGGACCCGACTACACCGAGGAGTCCTTGATGTCGACCCGACCGACCGAATCGTTGACCACATCCGAACCACCGCAGGCCGGGGTGCCGTTCGATGCCCACGGCATCGAGCCGATCGATGCGGAAAGCCGTGACTGTTCGCCATGGGAGTTGTTCTGGATCTGGTGCGGCGCCAATATCGCGCCGATCAACTGGGTGCTCGGGGCTCTGGGTATCACCCTGGGTCTGAGCCTGGTCGAAACGCTCGTTGTGGTGGCCGTGGGCAACGTGATCGGATGCGCGGTCTTCGGGGCGTTCAACGTGATCGGGCATCGCACCGCGGTGAACCAGATGGTGCTCGGCCGTGCCGCGTTCGGTTTGTCCGGGGGCGTGATCCCAGGGCTGGTGCAGTTCCTGCTGACCATGGGATGGGTCGGCGTCAACACCTGGGTGGTGCTCGACCTCGTGATGGCGATGTTGGCCGAATTCGGGATGACCGGCGGCATGTGGCTGAAAGTGGTTGTGGCAGCGGTAATCATGGCTGCCCAGTTGGGACTGGCGCTGTACGGGTTCTACGCCATTCGCAGCTTCGAGAAGTACACCGTTCCGGCAACCGCCCTGGTAATGGCGGTCATGACGGTGCTGGCCCTGGTGTCCACGGACGTGCATTGGTCGCTGGCCGGGCAGGTGATGACCACCGGCGAGAGATTCACCGCGATCACCCAGTTGCTCACGGCCATTGGCATCGGCTGGGGGCTCACGTGGATTCCGTACGCGTCCGACTACAGCCGCTTCGTGCGGGTCACCGCGTCCTCGCGGTCGGTGTTCTGGTCGTCCTCGCTCGGCATGTACGTGCCGACAGTGTGGCTGGCAGCCCTGGGTGCCTGCCTGGCGAGTGCCGGTGGCGGCAGCGATCCTTCGGCGTTGGTGGTCGGCACATTCGGGGTGATGGCGGTCCCGGTCCTGTTGCTGCTCGTGCACGGCCCGATCGCGACGAACATCCTCAACCTCTACTCGTGCTCGCTGGCCGCGCTGTCGATCGGTGTGCGGGCGGCGCGATGGAAGATCACGCTGGCTGCCGGGATGGTCGCCTCGATGGTGTTGGCCGTATTCGTCGAGGCAGACAGCTTCGCGCACGCCTTCGACAACTGGATGGTGTCCATTCTGGTTTGGATCAGCCCGTGGGCCGCGGTGATGTTGGTGGACTATGCCTGGGTGCGGCGCGGTGTCCTCGACGTCGCGGGCCTGTATCTGCCTGCGGGCGAATCCTCTTACGCCCGTTGGAACAAGGCCGGGCTGATCAGCCTGGCCGCCGGTATCGTGGCCGGCTGGGCATGGCAGTACGGGCTCGTGCCAGCCATGCAGGGGCCGGTGGCCACCGCACTGGGCAACACCGATTTCTCGTGGCTGTCGGGCAGTGTGGTGGCCGGCGGGCTCTATTGGATTCTGAGTCGTCGCACCATCACCAGCGCGGCGTAGCCCGGCGCCGAGTCAGCCACACCGTGGCCACCACGATGAGCACCGCCAGGCCGATGCCCGGGGGAGTGACCGGAGGAAAGGCTGGCTGCGGGAAGGACACCGGGTTCTCCTGACTCGCGGACGCGCTGGGCCTTGGTGGTGTGGGTCAGTCCACGCTGGCCGACTTGATGGTTACCGGTGTGGCCGGCTTGCCATCGTTACTGCCGTCGGCAACCCCGTCCGCGGCGATCGCGTCGAGGGTGTCCAGCCCGGTGTTGTCCACGGTGCCGAACACCGTGTAGGTCGGCGGCAGCAGCGAATCCTCGTACACCAGGAAGAACTGGCTGCCATTGGTGCCGGATCCGGCGTTGGCCATCGCGACCGTGCCCCGCGGGTAGACCACCGGCCGCTGCACCGCTGGATCGGAGAGCCGGTACTGGTTGGTCGGGTACTCATTGGGGAAGCGGTAGCCGGGCCCGCCGGTCCCGGTGCCCGACGGGTCGCCGCACTGCAGCATGGACAGGTCGCCGGTGGTCAGCCGGTGGCACTGGGTGCCGTCGAAGAACCCTTGCTCGGCCAGGCTGGCGAAGTTGTTCACCGTGCACGGCGCCTTGGCGTTGGCCAGCTTGAGGCCGATGCTCCCGCGATTGGTGACGATTCCGGCGCTCACCGTGGCGGGGTCGGTCGGCACGGTGCCGGTGCGCGGTGGCTTCGCGGGCTTGACGGCCGCTTCGGTGGTGGCCGGGTACTGGCAGTTGGCGCCGAGGTTCTGCGGCGGCGCGAACGCGGGCAGCGGTTCGGCCGAACCCGGGGACGCGGAGTACCGGTCCTGCCTCTGCAGGTCGTCGACGGACGTGACGACGGCCATGGTGAACAACACCGCGAGCACCACCAGCAGAACCGACAGCGCGGTCAGCATGTACCCGATGATCAGCCCGGCGATCGCCATGCCGCGGCCCTGTTCGCCACTGCGCTTGATCTGGGACAGCGAAATATGCCCGAATACGACGCCCAGCGGCGCGAACAGGAACGCGCACACCAGAGAGGCGATGGCCATGCCGTTGGTGCGGGCGGGCGGCGGGTAAGGGTAACCAGCCGGATAACCCACCGGGTAGCCCGGTGGGTAGCTGGCGTAGTCCGGCTGGTATCCGTCGTACGGCGGCGGGACGGTCAACGGCTCCCGATCGTCAGTCCAGGGCGACAGACTTCAGCTGCACATCGAGTGCCGGCTTGCCGTCTGCCGTGCCGCCGGCCACACCGGCTGCCGCGATCTTGTCCAGGGTGGCCAGCCCGGTCTCATCGACCTTGCCGAACACGGTGTAGTTCGGGGGCAGGTGGGAGTCCTGGTACACCAGGAAGAACTGGCTGCCGTTGGTACCCGGGCCGGCGTTGGCCATGGCCAGCGTGCCGCGCGGGTAGAGCACCGGCTGCTGCAGCGCCGGGTTGTCCGGCTGGTACTGGTTGGTGGGGTACTCGTTGGCGAACTGGTATCCCGGGCCACCGGTGCCCTCGCCGGTCGGATCGCCGCACTGCAGCACCGACAGGCCGCCGGTGGTCAACCGGTGGCACGGGGTGTCGTTGAAGTAGTCCTTTGCGGCCAGGCTCGCGAAGCTGTTGACGGTGCACGGCGACTTGGCGTTGTCGAGCTGCAGCCCGATATTGCCCTCGGTGGTGACCATGCTCACGCTGATCGTGGCCGGGTCGGTGGGCACCTGGCCCGAGCGCGGCGGCTCAACGGATTTGCTGGCCGGTCCGGCGGCCGGGTACTGGCAGTTGGCGCCGAGGTCGGCGGGCGCGACGAAGGCCGGCAGCTGGCCATCGGCGGCCGGCTGGGCCTGCGCCTCGGCGGCAGCGGTGGTGGTGGCGGCCGAGGCTGTGGTGCCGCCCGAATCCTTGCTGGTGAACACGAACGTGGCCACGACAGCCCCGATGACGACGACCGCAGCCACCGCCGAGCCGGTGATGGTCAGGATGCGTTGTTTGCGTTCCTGGGCTGCGCGACGTTCCAGTTGGCGCTCAAGCTTGCGCTTGGCCGTTTCACGCCGTTGTACGTTGCTCGGCACCGCGGCAGTCCTCCTTGTAGCCGGTTGGGTTGTCACGAGTCTGCCAGGCGATCCGGTATACCGGGGTCGCGACCCGCAGGAACCGCTGGTGGCAGCGCGACCATGGGAAACTGAAACCGTGTTCATTACCGGATTTCCGGCCGGGATGCTGGCGTGCAACTGCTACGTCCTGGCCGAACGGCCAGGGGCCGATGCGATCGTCGTCGACCCCGGTCAGCGGGCGATGGCCCCGCTGCGCCGGATCCTCGACGAGAACCGACTCACCCCGGCCGCGGTCCTGCTCACCCATGGGCACGTCGATCACATCTGGTCGGCCCAGAAGGTGGCCGACACCTACGGCTGCCCGGCCTATATCCACCCGGAGGACCGGTTCATGCTGGCCGATCCGATCAAGGGGTTCGGACCGCGGGTGGCACAGCTCGCGTTCGGCGCGCTGTTCTCTGAGCCCAGGCAGCTGATCGAGCTGGATCGTGACGGCGACAAGCTCGATTTCGGCGGCATATCCGTCACCGTCGATCACACGCCCGGGCATACCAGGGGATCGGTGGTGTTCCGGGTGACCGGCGGGCAGGAGCGAAGCGACCGGGGATCATTCACCGACACTGTGTTCACGGGCGATACGCTGTTCCGGTCCTCGGTGGGCCGCACCGACCTGCCCGGTGGCAGCGGACGTGACCTGCTCGATTCGATCGTGACAAAGCTGTTGGTACTCGGCGACGACACCGTGGTATTACCAGGACACGGCCCGCGCTCCACCATCGGGCACGAACGCCGCACCAACCCGTTTCTCGAAGGTTTGACTCTGTGACTGAAGGTTCTTCGTCCGTCCCGTTCCAGGCGCCCAAGGGCGTGCCCGACTATCTGCCGCCGGAATCGGCGCAGTTCGTCGCGGTCCGAGACGGTTTGTTGGCGTCTGCGCGCCGCGCCGGCTACGGCGACATCGAGCTGCCGATCTTCGAGGACACCGCGCTGTTCGCCCGCGGTGTGGGCGAGTCCACCGATGTGGTGTCCAAGGAGATGTACACCTTCGCCGACCGGGGTGACCGGTCGGTGACCCTGCGCCCGGAGGGCACCGCCGGGGTGATCCGCGCGGTGATCCAGCATCGCCTGGACCGGGGCGCGCTGCCGGTCAAGCTCTGCTACGCGGGGCCGTTCTTTCGCTACGAGCGTCCGCAGGCCGGCCGCTACCGCCAGCTGCAGCAGGTCGGAGTGGAGGCCATCGGCGTCGACGATCCGGCGCTGGATGCCGAGGTGATCGCGGTGGCCGACGCGGGGTTCCGCGCCCTCGGGCTGGATGGCTTCCGGCTGGAGCTCACCTCGCTGGGCGACGACACCTGCCGGCCGGCCTACCGCGAGTTGCTGCAGGAGTTCCTGTTCAAGCTCGATCTCGACGAGGAGACCCGGCGGCGCGCGGAGATCAACCCGCTGCGCGTGCTCGACGACAAGCGTCCGCATGTTCGGGAGATGACCGCGGACGCGCCGTTGATGCTCGACCACCTGTCCGACACCGCCAAGGCGCACTTCGAGGTGGTGCAGGCGCACCTGGATGCCTTGGGCGTGCCGTACGTGATCAACCCGCGGATGGTGCGCGGGCTGGACTACTACACCAAGACCACCTTCGAATTCGTGCATGACGGGCTGGGCGCACAGTCCGGCATCGGCGGCGGTGGACGCTATGACGGCCTGATGCGTGAGCTGGGCGGGCAGGACGTGTCCGGTATCGGCTTCGGGTTGGGTGTCGATCGCACCGTGCTGGCGCTGCAGGCCGAGGGTAAGACGGTGGCCGGTGTCGGCGGCGTCCAGGTGTTCGGCGTGCCGCTGGGTGCGGCGGCCAAGGTGGAGCTGGCCAAGTTGGCTGCGCGGTTGCGGGCCGACGGGGTGCGGGTCGACCTGGCCTACGGCGACCGCGGGCTCAAGGGCGCGATGAAGGCGGCCGACCGTTCGGGTGCCAGGTACGCGCTGGTGGCCGGGGACCGCGACATCGAGGCCGGCACGGTGGGCCTGAAAGATCTGTCCACCGGCGAGCAGGTAGACGTCGCCGCGGATTCCGTTGTCGCCGAGGTGCTTTCCCGCCTCGCCTGACACCGCGAGCGACCGTGTCTGTACGCCGACACGCCGCAAATTGCGTACCGGAGGGGTCGCTCGCGGTGAGAACTAGATGGTCATGGCGGCGCGGACGCATGAGGCTGTTGACCCCACCTTGATCTTCGGCCCGGAGGTGTCGACGCAGGACGCGGCATTTGCTGCGCCGGAATCGCCTGCCCGGCTGTCGCACCCGGCCGGCAACAAGCCGGCGGCGGTGATGCGCTTATCGGCCGATGGGTATCGGCGGTGGCGGGGGAGGTCAAACATGCTGTGCGGGTGTCGAATCGGGACGTTGGAGCGCTGCTGTTACTGAGAAATGTCTGTGTGTGACGAACAAATTAACCTCGTAGCCGGGCAGCGTTGGTTTGCCGTTGTTACGGCCGGTCGGTGACTTTTCGGCCCTGCTGCGGCGGGCAGTAACAACCCGGTAGCGTGGCTCGATATGACGAGCATGCGAAACGTGACAACCAAGGTCGGAGTGGCATTCGTGGCGGCGGCAGTGTCGGCCGCGGTGCTGGGACCGGCGACGGCGAACGCTGAGCCGGCTGGTCACCAGGTCCGCTACACGCTCACCTCGGGAGCCCCCTACGAGTTCGACCTGTACTACCTGTCCGCTCAGCCGCCGAGCAAGGCCGCGTACGACAAGGACCCGTACACCTACCTGCAGAAAGCCACGGTGAACGTGGGGCCGGATGCGCCGTGGGTGTTCGACACCAACCTCGCCGATCCGCAGTGGGCGATCTTCACCGTCGCCAGCACCACCCACGGTGGCCGGGAGGCGCCGAACGCGCGCTGCGAGATCGCAGTCGACGGGCAGGTGGCGGTGCAGAACGACCATCCGTACAGCCCGCGGTGCCAGCTCGGCCAGTGGTGAGCTGACTCTGGCGCGTTATCCGGCGAGGTGTTCGCCGGATAACGCGTAGACCGCGGTCCCGCCGTGCGCGTCGTGGTAATTCACCTCGATGACGACCTCGTCCTCGCGGGCCCCGCCTTCGCTGCCCCATTCGCCGATGGTGACCTCTGCCTTACCGCGATCCACCGGATCGACGTCGTACCGGCGCATCGCGTCGTCACGCACCGCGACAAGGACATCCGCGGAGACGTCGGAGAGCCGGAAACGGGTGTACTTGCCCTCCCCGATGTGGTCGTTGGGTGACGCGAATCCGCCTGCCTTCGCGCGGGCACGGTAATACAGGTCGTCCCGGTAGAAGTCGACCGAGAAGTTGCCGTCACTGCCCGTGGAGAGGTCGATGTCCTTGATGTCCGGGGCATCGGCGGGAACCCCTCTGGCGGCCAACGTGGTCTCGACCTGGTGCAGGCCCGTCGCCAGGTCGTCGACGGGCCACCAGGGTGCGATGGTGCCGTCTGTTAGTCCTTTCACCATGATGCTGGGGTTGCCGAACGTGCCTTCGGCCAGGACCGGACGCTGGGCGCCGAAGATGTTGTCGTCGTTGCGGGTGATCTCCAACTGGGATGCCTCCCTATGGTCGGGCGGCAGCATCGCGGCCGCCCCGGTCAGGAAGTCTCGTGCGGAGAATCCATGCAGGTCGTCGATGGTGAACGTGTTGCGACTGCGCAGATTGGTCGTGGATTCGCTGGTTTCCCAGCCGCGGGTGCGGCCTTCGTAGGTCCGGCTCTGGTCACCGCCGAGGTACACGCTGGCGGTGACGTAGGTGTCGCGGACGTCGATCTCCAGCAGTGCGTCGAGCAGATCCGGAGACTCGGCGCGCAGGTGGGCGAGTACCTCGTCATACCACTGCCACAGCGGCCGCGCGTCGGGGTCGTCGGAGGCGATGCTGGGTGCCGCGGCCGACGGCACGCTGCGCGTCAACGGGGTGAGATCCCAGATATCGCTCGGTGGCAGCAGCATCGTGGCCCACATCGCGGCCACCGCCATCAGCGCCGCCGGTGCGTGCGCCCGCGTGGCCCGGTGTTCGGTGACCGGAGGGGCGCCGGGCGTTCCGAGGGCCTCCGACGGCAACTCGCCCTGACTGCCGGCGACGATGCCGGCGATCTGCGCGCGAGAGAGGTTCGCCTGATTGTGAAACCGGAACGGGACATCGCCGGGCGGCCGTGCCTCGCCGGCAACGAGAGTTGATGCGATCGCCGGATTCGGCGCCGACCGGTCGATCAGCTCGACCGTGACTGGGACCAGGTCACCGGCGGCGGCGGCCACGACCGACTGTACGAACGCACTGGCGACCAGCCCGATACCCATCGCGGCCAGAGCAACCGCGAGCACGAGGAACCAGCCACCCGAGTAGGCGCCGATCGCGATGCCGCTGCCGACACACACGCCGCCCGCAATCGCGCGGATCACCGAATTCACCTCTGCCCAACCGCCTTTCGGCGGCTCAACCTGGCCCGCCGATGTTGCTGAGGGTATTCAGGCATGGGTCAACCATACGCAGCCGCCACTGGCCAGTGGCGGCGCGGTAGTGTCGTTGGCGTGCGTTGGACGGTTGCGGCGGTATGAGTGTTGAGGCGCCGCCCGCCGAGAATCTTGCGCTGGTTTCCCGCACCGAATACCTCGATGCGCAGGCCCGCATCCGCAAGGGTGTCTGTGCGGTACTGCTGTTTGCGGTGGTGCCTCTGCTGCTCATCCTCGTGGCCAGTGGGGTCGCCCCACAGCTCGTCATGCTTGTCGTCGGCGGGTCGCTGACCAGTTCGGTCATGTTCAGCGTCGCAGGGCGAATGACCGGACGACGCACCGCGGTCCGACTCGCTTTGGTCGATGGGCAGATCCTCATCGGCACCGAGGACGGCAATGACGTCGTCCGCCCGCTGGCCGACCTTGTCGACGTCGGTCTGTCTGCCGAGGGATCGCCGGAGACCCGCATCGCACCGGCCGACCGGGACCTGCGCGTCAAAGGTGCGCGCTACCTGCAGTTGACCTTCGGCGATGACGTCAGCTATCACGTCGCGATCCTGGAAACCGATCCCGTAGGCGCCGAAATCCTGCGGCGCCTGGAACGTGCGGTCCCCGAAACGCCGCGGAAGTACAAGCCGATGAGGCCGGCGGGTCAGCGCGGAGCATCGACAGAGCCTGTCACGGTGCGCGCCGAGACACCGCAGGACGAGCCCGTCATGGACCGGCCGAGTGCGTCTCCCGCCGCTGATGTCCGGTTGTGGGAGGCTGCGCGCGTTGTGCACCTGCGGGTGTTATCCGAATACGGCGCCTACGAGTTGGACCCGGCACTGTACCTGCGCTATCCCGGTGTCACGGACGTCACCCGCGAGCACGTGATGGATTTCCATACCACGTTGGAGGAAGCGCAGGCGCTGGCCACCGACACCTACCCGGGCGATGCCGGGTTCGCCGGCAGCTACCGCGCGGCGGTGGACTCCCTTCGGCGCCAGTGGGCGCGCTGCGAGCGCGACGGCAAAGCGACCGGGACGAGCTATCTGGCCGATGACGACCGTGCCGACCTGGATACCGCCGCCAAGCTCTACAACCATGCGCAGGCCACTGACCAGCCGGGGGAGAAGACGTCCTATCTGCGCAAGGTGCAGCAGATCGTCATCGACCTGGGCGGTCGCGGCCGGGTGCACCTACCTCGACCCGTGGTTGCCGCGATCGAATCCCAGGTCCGGCTCGCACTCGAACCCGGGAGCCGGTCGGGGGACTGAGCAGGATCCCACGTACTGGGATGAGCCTTGACGCGCCACTCGAACTGTTGTTCGATGATCAAGTGCGTGTCGGGCGGTACCGCTGCCGCAGCCGGCGCACGATTGACTGGGCATGCGCCCACGGCGCGCGCCGGTGCCGTACCCGAAACCGCGGCACCGGCGCACCCAGTTCTGATTTGCTCGACGCTTGTTCCTCGCCCCGGGGAGCTATCTTGACACCCATATCGAACAGGTGTTCGATATGGGTATGCGATGGGATGGTCAGGCGGTCGGCGTCGACGATGGTGCGCTGCCCGGTCTGCCGCGCATCGGGCTCGTCCGCAGTGTGCGGTCGCCCCAATTCGACGGCATCACCTTTCACGAAGTGTTGTGCAAGTCGGCGCTCAACCGAGTGCCGGAAGCGGCCGCGCTGCCGTTCCGGTACACGGTCAACGCCTTCCGCGGCTGCAGCCACGCCTGCCGTTATTGCTTCGCGCGTCCCACTCATGAGTATCTCGATCTGGATAGCGGCACCGATTTCGACACCCAGATCGTGGTGAAGGTCAATGTCGCCGAGGTTTTGCGGCGTGAGCTGCGCCGTCCGTCCTGGACCCGCGAGACGGTGGCCCTCGGCACCAATACCGACCCGTATCAGCGGGCCGAGGGGAGATATGCGCTGATGCCGGGAATCATTGGGGCACTCGGTGATTCCGGCACACCGTTTTCCATCCTGACCAAGGGCACCCTGCTGCGCCGGGACTTGCCGTTGATCGCCGACGTGGCCCACCACGGGCCCGGGGCGAGCGTGGCGATCTCGCTGGCGGTGGGGGATTCGGATCTGCAGCGGGACCTCGAGCCTGGTACGCCGTCGCCGCAGGCGCGGCTGGCGTTGATCTCGGCGGTTCGCGATGCCGGGCTGGACTGCCACGTCATGGTGGCCCCGGTGCTGCCGTACCTGACCGATTCGGTGGAGCATCTCGACACACTGCTGGGCGAAATCGCGGCGGCTGGGGCGTCCGGGGCGACGGTGTTCGGCCTGCATTTGCGTGGGTCGACCCGCGGGTGGTTCCTGCAGTGGTTGCAACGCTCGCATCCCGAACTTGTTCTGCGCTATCAGCGGTTGTACCGGCGCGGGGCCTACCTGCCGCCGGACTACCGCGACACGCTACGTACTCGGGTGGCACCGCTGCTCGCCCGCTACGGGTTGACTGGGCGAGCGCCCACGGCGGGCGTCGGTGCCGTATCCCAAACCGCTGCACCGGCGTGCCCAACCCTGTTCTAGTCGGCGAGGTTGCGGACGAACTCGGCGATGGCCGCGCCGATCTCGTCGGGGCTGTCCTCCTGGACGAAATGCACACCGGGGACGGTCACCTCGGTCTGATTCGGCCAGGTGCGGGCGAACTCACGGACCCGTCCACGCATGATGGCGCCCGGTTCGGCATTGACGAAAAGCTTTGGGACATCGCTGGTTTTGAGCCAGTCGGCGTAGTCCTCGACCACCGCGACCACATCGGCCGGTTCCCCGTCGACCGGGATGTTCCGCGGCCAGGACAGCGTGGGCCGCCGGCCTTCACCCGGCTCGCGGAACGGTGCGCGGTAGTGGTCTATCTCCTCGTCGGTGAGTTTTCGCCGCATCCCCCCGGGAAGCACCTGTTCAACAAACATGTTCTGTTCCAACACCATTGACTCGCCGTTGGGGGAGCGGAAGCCCTGGAACACGGCCCGCACCGGATCTGGCCAATCCGACCACGAGACTGGCATCGCGATGGCTTCCATATAGACGATGCCGGCCACCCGGTCGCGATGCTGATTGGCCCAGTCGAAGCCCAGCGCCGATCCCCAGTCGTGCAGCACCAGCACCACCCGGTCGCCGAGATCCAGCGAATCCCAGAGTTTGAACAGGTAATCGCGTTGCTCCGCGTAGTTGTAGCGGTCCGGCCCGGAATCGACGAGTTTGTCCGAGCCGCCCATGCCGATCAGATCGCACGCCACCAGCCTGCCCAGGCCTTCCAGGTGCGGCATCACATTGCGCCACAGGTACGAGGAGGTGGGGTTGCCGTGCTGGAACACGATGGCCGAGGCCGGGGACGAGGACGAAGTGCCCCCGCCCTCGTCGATGTAGGCCATGCGGCTGCCGTTGATCTCCCGGTACTGCAACCGCCCGTACGGCTCGGCGTTGGCCATGGCGTCCTCCTAGGGGTGAATGGCTAGCTCTCCAGGGCGTCCGCGCAATGGTCGAGGATCGCGCGGAAGTTCCACGGCAGCAAGCGCGAAGTGAGCGCCTCCATCAGCTTGCCGCCGGACAGGGTGGAATGGGTGTAGCTGGTCACCCAGTCGACGTAGGTGGCTTCACCCGATGGCGTGAAAGTCAGTGTGCCGCCGTCATGATTGAACGCCGGGAACGAATCGATGATCAGATAGGAATAGCTCTTCGGCCGGTCGTAGGCGGTGATCTCCTCGCGCAGCCACATGCCTGCCGCGGTTACCGTGCGCACGGCGCCGACGGCGGGGCCCGATGTCCCCTTGGTCCAGCCGGCCCGCAGCACCAGCGGTGCGGTGGCCAGGGCGGCGGGGTCGGCCAACCAGTCGAAGACGCGCTCCGGCGATGCCGCGATGAGCCGCTGAAGGTGAATTGTGACCATGAGAATCCCCCCTGTCGCCTGATCCCCATGGTAGACGCCCCATTTCCTTGCGCGAGCAGGCGCAGAATCGCCCATTTCCCGAGGAAAATGGGCGATTCTGCGTCTGCTCGCGGGGAAAGTCAGCCCTTGTTGCGCTTGACCTGATTGAACGGCACCCCGCGGTCGGCGGCGTACTCGCGTGGGAAACCCAGGATCCGCTCGCCGATGACATTGCGGGCCATCTCGGAGCTGCCACCACCCAACGACCCGGTCTGCCGGGACAGGTAGCGCACCCCGATCTCCATCAGCCCGGCCCGCTCTGGGGCATTTTCCGAACCCTCATCGACGACACCGGCCGTGCCTGCGATGGCCAACGCGGTGTCCACCTCGAGTTCGGTGGTTTCGGCGTGGAACAGCCGGATCAAGGTGCCCGCATTCGGTGGCAGCGAACCGTTTCCGATGGCCTTGCCGACGTGATCGATGAGCTGTTTCTTGACGATCCGCCGCACCAGGGCGCGTCCGGCCAGATCCTGCACCCGGGCGTCGTCACCCTGTCCGGTGGCCTCGGCCAGCCCGACGTGATCGGGCGGCATCTCGTTGGCGTTCTCGGCACCGGTCCCACTGGCGAACTCCGAACCACCACCGACGGCTCGACGTTCGTGGTGCAACTGGCGCGAGGCCACGGTCCAGCCGTCATTGACCTCGCCCACCACGGCGTCCGCGGGCAGCTCCAGGCCGTCGAAGAACTCCTCGCAGAACTCTTCGTTGCCGTTCACCTCGGTGATGCGCCGCATGGTGATGCCCGGTGCATTCAGCGGCACCAGGAACATCGTCAGACCCTCGTGTTTGGGCACGGTCCAGTCGGTGCGGGCCAGCATCAACCCGTAGTCGGCGGCGAATGCGCTGGTGCTCCAGGTCTTGGCGCCGTTGATGATCCACCTATCGCCCTGGAGCTCAGCTCGGGTGATCACGCCGGCCAGATCCGACCCGCCGCTGGGCTCGGACAGCAACTGGCAGAGCACCTCGTCGCCCCGGATCGCCGCCGAAATGCGTTCGCGCTTCTGCTCTTCGCTGCCCATATCGAGAATCGTCGCGCCGCAGATGGTGAACGAGGGCGTGTTGAGAATCAACGGCATCTCGTAGTTCACGCACTCGTCGTTGAATGCCTTCTGGTAGGCGTAGTCCAGGTCCAGGCCGCCGTACTCGCGCGGGAAACAGATGCCCGCGAATCCACCGGCGTAGATCCGCTTCTGCAGTTCCTTTGCCCGCTCCCAGGATTCGGCTTCGGCACGCACCGCGAACGGGGGGTTGTCCGGATCGATGCGGGGCATGTTCTCGGCCAGCCAGGTCCGGGCGCGGAGGGCGAACTCCTCGACTGACTCTGTGGTCGCGGCGGTGCTCACGGTGTCGGTCATGCCCCGATCTCCTCGGCTGCGTGGGTCTTGCGGCTCAGCGCGTACACGGCGCGATGGTGGTCCTCGGGTGAGCCGTAGAGCGCTCGGTACAGGGCGACTCGGCGCAGATACAGATGCAGATCGTGTTCCCAGGTGACCCCGATCCCGCCGTGTAACTGCACACAGTCCTGCAGCATCACCGGGGCACGTTCGGCCACATAGGCTTTCGCGACGCTGACCAGTTTCGGTGCTTCCGGGGAACGTTCGGCCACCGCCGCCACGGCTCCCGCGGTGGTGGCGCGTGCCGCCTCGAACCACATCTTCATGTCGGCGGCGCGATGCTTGAGCGCTTGGTAGGACGCCAGCGGACGGCCGAAGCTGTGTCGGTCGACAAGCCACTGATTGGTCATGGCGAGCACCGCGTCGAGGATTCCGACAATCTCGGCGCACTGCAGGAGTAGAGCCACTTGGCGCTGGCGTTCGATGATGGCCGGCGTCTGCTCGGCGTTGCCCACCACGGCGGACTCGTCGACCTCGACCCCGTCGAATTGCACTCGGGCGTAACGCTTGACCAGGTCGATCGAGGCCTGCGGGGTGATCGTGACCCCGGCGGCATCGGTCGGCACCACAAACTGCCGGACCTCGCCGTCGCAGACGGCGACCACCAGCACCGTGCCACTCTGGTCGCCGGCTTCGACCCGGTCCTTGACCCCGTTGATCCGGTAGCCCGATCCGGTGCGGGTGGCCCGGGTGTCGATGTCACTGGCGGTCGCCGTTGCGAACGGCCGTTTGGGTTCGTAGACCGCCCAGGACGCCACGGTTTCCCCGGACACCAGCGATTCGATCAGTTCCTCGTGCCCGCTCGGGGCTTCGACCAGCCCGGCCAGCACGATGCTGACCGGATGCAGCGGACCGGGCGCCACGGTGTGGCCGGCCTGTTCGGCGAGCAGGGCCAGGTCGGTGACACCGTCTCCGGACGGGCTGCCCCCGCCGAGCTCCTCGGGCACCAGGAGGCTGGCCCAGCCCAATTCGGCTGCCCGGCCCCACCATTGGGGGTCGAACGAGATGCCGTCGGCATGTAGCTGGCGCACTCGACTCAGCGGTACTTCCTTCTCCAGGAAGGCCTGCGCGGTCGACGCGAACAGCATCTGTTCCGGATTTGCCACATCGGTCATGTAGTCGGGACCAGCTTCCTGTGTATGTGAGGACAGGACGGAATCAGTTCAGCACGAGCGCGGGAACGTCGGGCTTGTACACCTTCTTGTTCTCGACCTTGAACAGGTCAACCAGGTTGCCGCCCATGACCTTTCGGACACCTTCTGGGTCGAGGCCGTGGCTCTCCAGGTCGTCGACCAGGTTGATCGGATCGGCCAGGCCCTCCGGATGTGGCCAGTCCGAGCCGAAGATCACCCGGTCGATGCCGCACAGGTCGGCCATCTGCTTGAAGTTGTCCTCCCAGAACGGGGCGACGTAGACGCAGCGCCGGAAGGCCTCGATCGGGTCCTCCGGGAACTCCTGCGGCATCTTCGAGTAGACGTCCTTGAATTGGTGGAACAGGTAGGGCACCCACGAGGCGCCGTTCTCCACGGACAGGATGCGCAGATCGGGATTGCGGGTCAACGCACCATGGCAGACCAGCGCGGCCATGGTGTCCTCGATCGGGCGCTTGCCCATCGCGACCATCCGGAACGAGGTCGGCTTGAACGGCAGGAACTCGTCGGCGGGTTCCCAGTCGTTGAGGTACTGGGCGTAGCCGCTGTCGGAGGCATGCATCGCCACCGGGATGCCGGCCTTGACGCAGCCCTGCCAGAACGGGTCGAACTCCGCCATGCCCATCGAGCGGCTGCCCCGGTAACCGGGGACCGGGGCGGGCCGGACCAGGACGGTCTTGGCGCCGCGCTCCAGGCACCATTCCAGTTCCTCCAGCGCCCGGTCGACGTTGGGCAGCGTGATGACCGGGGTGGAGAAGATTCGATCCTCGTAGTTGAACTGCCAGGTCTCATACATCCACTGGTTCAGCGCGTGGATGATGTCGTGGATCAGGTCCGGGTCGTCCTTCAGGCGCTCCTCGACCAGGCTGGCCAGGGTCGGGAACATGATCGTGTAGTCCAGACCGAGGGAGTCCATGACCTCAAGGCGGGCTTCGGGATTGCGGAAGGCGGGGATGGCCTTCATCGGCTTGCCCATCACCTCGCGG
Source organism: Mycolicibacterium frederiksbergense (assembly GCF_029893345.1). Lineage (GTDB taxonomy): Bacteria > Actinomycetota > Actinomycetes > Mycobacteriales > Mycobacteriaceae > Mycobacterium > Mycobacterium frederiksbergense_B. The sequence goes on from NZ_JARXVE010000001.1 coordinate 267,666, forward strand.
TAGCTCTTGCCGCCGCTGCCGTGGCGGAAGTACTCCTCCTGGGCGCCGGGCCGGGCGACCACCTCGAACGTCGGGTTCGGGATGTAGTCGCTGATGTGGTTGCGCACCATGATCTTGGTCCGGCCGTGCACGTCGATGTAGTCGATGACGCCCTTGCGGTTGTCCGGCAGGAACTGGGTGAGCGCTTCCTTGGGCTCATAGAAGTGGTTGTCGGCGTCGAACACCGGATAGGGAAGCTCGCGTGAGGGCATGTTCGCCTCCTGAAAGAGTGTGATTGCCGAAACTGGTAATGACGTTACCACGTAGTGACCAGCGCGGACGAGACCCCTTGGGCAATCGCTCAGGGGTGGGAGAAAACCCTGGTCAGAACGCTGTGCCGGGGGTGAGTAGACCGCGCACGCAGAACTCGTAGATGTGCCCGCCGTCGATCGGTGCGCCGTTGAGTTCCACGCCCAGTGAGCGCAGCCGCATGGCGCCCAGGGCCGATTGCATGATCAGGGCCGCGGTGTTCTGCACATCGATGTCGGCACGGAACGCCCCGGAATCTCTGCCGCGACGCAGGATGTCGCCGATGAGCTCGTGCAAAGGCTCTAGCACTCGTGCGTATTCGCGGGGCAGCGACTCGGCGAGGTGGTCGTTGTAGAAGGTCAGGCCACGGTTGATGCTGTCCTGGGTGCTTGTGGACGCCGGCATGGTGATGCGCTCGATGAGCAACCGCAGTGCCTGGGGTCCGGGCAACCCGTCGATGTCGTCGCGCCAGCGCTGCGCCGACTCGGCCATGATTTTGTCGATGAGCGCGAGAAGCAACTCATCCTTGGTGGAAAAGTGCTGGTAGAACGAGCGCAATGAGGTCTTCGAGCGCTCCACCACTTCCAGCACGGTGAAGTCGGTGCGCCCGGTCTCGCCGAGGATGGCCAGCGCCGATTTCATGAAGCGGCGGGCCCGGTCCGCCTGTGCCTCGGCGCGCGCGCCCTCCGATGGTCGTTCGGCCGGCCTAGCCATTGCGCCATCACCTCCGTCGTGCTGCACTTGCGAGAATGACGTTACCGGTTCGGTAGAAGCAATAGGCGGGTTGTGATTACTGTGTTGCAGCGATGAGCGAGTGGATCCTGTTCCTGCCTCAGGTGCGGCTGGACGTCGGCGACATCGTCGAGCGCGCGAAGGTGGCCGAGGCCAGTGGATTCGACGGCATCGCCTTCATCGACCACCTGGAAGCTCCCGGCGCCACCCACCAAAACATCTGGGAGGCAATGACTGTCGCCACCTGGGTAGCCGCCCGCACCGAACGGCTGCGGATCGGTCACCTGGTGCTGTGCGACGCGTTCCGGCATCCGGCGGTGCTGGCCAAGCAAGCGGTGACGCTGTCGGAGGCCAGCGGTGGCCGGTTCGAGCTCGGTCTCGGATCGGGGTCGTGGCCGCAGGAGTTCCAACGGTTCGGCATCGATAGCGGCGACGCTTCGGCGCGGGTGCGCCGGCTCGGCGAGAACCTGGAGATGCTGCGCCAGTACTGGGGCGATGACGAGCGCGGACAGGTGCCGCGTCCATCCCATCCAATTCCATTGGTACTGGGTGGAACCGGCAAGCGCATGATGGAGTTGGTGCGCACCCACGCCGACTGGTGGAACATTCCCTCGCATCAACTCGACCGGCTACCCGCCCTGCTGCCCACCGTCGGCTCGGCCCGGGTCTCCCTGCAGCAGATGGTCGGCTTCATCGGCCGGGACGCCGACCGCTCGACCGTGACCGAGCGCAGTACCCGGTTGTTCGGACACCTGGGTGACGGATTGGTGTGCGGCGACGCCGCCGAACTCAGGAATCACTTCGCCGGGCTGACGGCCCAGGGCGTCGAGCGTTTCTACGTATGGTTCGCGGATTTCGCGGCACCTCAGACCATTTCCGAATTCGCCGAGACAGTCATCAACGCGTGAAAGGAAGAAGGACGATGACAGCCGAACCCAAAGAGACAGAGCCGACCCAGTGGACGCTACAGATGCTGCTCGACCTGTTCGATGCCGAGCCCGCGGGGGAGAACCGCTTCACCGTGCAGACCGGCATCGCCGGTGTCGACGAGCGTCAGGTGGTGGAGGGCACCCAGATAGTAGGCGCGGCCATCGTCGCGGCGGCGAAACGCTTTCCGGACAAGTCGATTCGCTCGGCGCATGCCGTGTTCGCCCGGGCCGTGATGGTCGGCCCGCCGGTCGAGCTCGACATCGACGTGATCAGCGAAGGCCGCTCCACGGCGACCGCGGTGGTCGCCGCCTCGCAGAACGGCAAGCGCTGCATCACCATCACGGTGTTCAGCGATGTGCCCTCCGGTGATGTGATCCGTCATCACCTGCCGCGGCCCGAGGTCGCCGGCCCGGCCGATTCCCACGTCTCGCACATGCCGATGATCGGACGCGAGTTGCGGCTGGTGGACGTCGTCGACGTCAACAGCCCCGATGAGGTGGGCCCGCCGGAGGTGTATGCCTGGTTGCACTACGACCCGATCCCGTCGCGCGACGACCTCGCCAAGGCGCTGATCGCGTACTTCACCGGGCACCTTGGCATTTCGACCACCATGCGAGCGCATGAAGGCATCGGCACCGCCCAGGCGCACCTCACTGTCTCGACCGCGCCGATGACCGTCACGGTGAGTTTCCACGAACCGGTCCGCTGGGACGGCTGGATTCTCTACAGTCACGAGAGCACTCAGGTCGGCTCTGGCATGTCCTACGTGCGTGGCGCGGTGCACACCGAACAGGGTGAGCTCATCGCGTCGTTCAGCCAGGACGCGCTGATCCGCCCGCTGCGCACCACCGACACGAATATTTCCGCGCACTCGCGGTTGTGAGGCCGGCGCCGCCGCTCAGATCTTGAGATACCCCTTGTCTGCCGGGATCTGGGCGGCGGTGACCAACGACGACGCATCACTGGCCAGCCAGACGACGATGTCGGAGATGTCGTTGGGCGCGATGAGCGAATCCGTCGGCAGGGCGCCGGGGGAGAAGCTGTGGATGTAGGTCGGATGATCTTGCAACAGTTTGTACATCGACAGGTCGTTGCCCATCGGGGTATCGGTGCCGTACGGGTGGATCGAGTTCACCCGGATGCCGAACTCGCCCAACTCGACGGCGAGTGAATTGGTGAGTCCGACGACGCCGAACTTGCTGGCGCAGTAATGCGCAGAGCCGGGGACCGCTTTGATACCGGCGGCCGAACTGATGGTGATGATCGAACCGCCGTTGCCTGCCTCGATAATCGGCGGCACCGCCGCTTGCACGGTGTGGAACAGACCGGTGAGATTGATGTCGATGATGTCCTGCCACTGTTGGGCCGGGATCTCCCACAGCCGGCCCCAGTTGAGCACGCCGGCATTGGCCACGACGATGTCGAGGCGACCGAACTGCTCGACGCCATCGGCCACAACCTGCCGCTGCCCGTCGGCATCCCGGACGTCGACATGCCGGGCCAGGATCTTGCGCCCCTCACTTTCGACCAGCGCCACGGTCTCGGCCAGGTCCTCCGGGGTGGCGGCGGCGTAGCCGTTGTGCTCGGCGACCGGTGCACAGGCGTCGATCGCGATCACGTCGGCGCCGGCACGGGCCAGTCGCACACAGTGCGAGCGGCCCTGCCCGCGGGCGGCGCCCGTCACATAGGCAACGCGCCCGGCCAAGGGTAATTCGGATGTGCTCACGCGGGAATCTCCTTCAGTAGTGCGGCGGTAGGCCCGGTTGAATGTGTGGCAGGCCTTGAGAACTGGTAATCGGAGAGCCGGGAGTGCCGCGCGAACCAGCGTGACCCGGTGATGGTCTGCGGCCGGTAGTAGACGGTGTCGGTCTGTGAATTCACGAAGTAGGTGCTCAGTCCGGCGCAGGCCGTGTAATACAGATGCGCGACGCGGCCGCGCTGCTGCATCAGCTTGTTCCACGCGTTGAACGCATCGTTGCCGACCTCGACCACGCCGGCGCCGCGATGGCGCGCCTCGTCGATGATCCGCACGGCGTGGGCGGCCACGGTCTCGACGTAATCCATCCAGGCGAACCCGACGAACCCGAGCGGGCCGACGATCTCCCACCGGTTGGGCAGCCGTGGATGAGCGGTACCCGCATAGCTGCGAAGCCCGTGTGCCCGGTAGTACTGGGCGAGGTCGAAGCCGTTGGGTCCCAGGACTGTTCCGGGACGGTAGGTTTCCGGATCGGTCCACAGCTCGTATCCGGTGGCCAACACGAGCAGGTCGGCCGGGCGCTCGACGCCGTCGGAGGTGCGAATCCCGCTGGCGGTGATCCGCTCGATCGGCGTCGTGATCAGGTTGGTGTGCGGGTTGTTCAGGGCTGGGAGGAATGAGCTGGAGATCACCGGCCGCTTGGCCATGATGCCGTAACGCGGCAACAACTTTCGCCGGGTCGCCGGATCGTCGACGACCGCGCGCAGCAGCAGCCGGTACAGCAGCCGGGACCAGCCGTCGTAGAGCGGCATGAAGCGGCGCAGCACCTTGTCGGGCAGCCGGGAGAAGACGTGGACGATGGGGGCGACCATGAAGATGTCCATCGCCAGCCGGCCCGCAGCGTTGACCGCTGGCAGTACACCGGGAATCCGCAGCGCGCGGCGCATCAGCGGGGGAATATCAAAATCTACCTTCGGCAGTACCCACGCCGGGGTGCGTTGGTAGACATCGAGATTGGCCGCCTCGGCGGACAGTGCGCCGGTGATCTGCACACCCGAGGAGCCGGTCCCGATCACCGCGATGCGTTTGCCCCTGGTGTCGTAGCTGTCGTCCCAGCCGTTGGGCCGCAGGATGGCTCCGGTGAAGTCCTCGATGCCCTCGATGTCGACGGTGTTCTTGGCGTTGACGTACCCGCCGACCGAACTGATCACGAAGCGAGCGGTCACCGGTCGCGCGTCGCCGATCTCCAGTCGCCACAGACCCTGCTCGTCGTCCCACTGCTGCCGCGTGACCTCGGTGTTGGGCCGCAAGTGCTCGTACAGCCCGAGGTCGGCGGCCGTGTCCTGCAGGTAGCGCTGGATCTCCGGGCCTGGGGCGAACAGCCGGGTCCAGCGCGGGTTCGGTGCGAACGACAGCTGGTACCACAGCGTGGGAATGTCCACGGCCAGCCCGGGGTAGTGATTGTCTCGCCAGGTGCCGCCGAAGTCGGTGCCGCGTTCGAGAATGACGAAGTCGTGGATACCCTTCTGGCGCAGCATATGTGCTGCCGCGATCCCGCCTGGTCCGGCGCCGATGATTGCGACTTCGTAGTCGGGGTGGGTCATGACTGCCTTCCGGTCAGGCCGACGACGATGTGGTCGGTCACGAATCGTTTCACCGCACGGGGACTGTCGAGATTCACACCGATAGGCGGGAGTAGTTCGAAGCTCAACAGCAGGCGCACGATCCATTCACTGGCGCGTGCCGGTTCGACGCCGGGCCCGACCTCGCCGTGCTGTTGGGCCGCGCGAACGTATGGCTTCCACAGCTCGATCGAGCGGCGCATCAGGTCGTCACCGGTGTTGCGCAGTAGCAGCACCACGATGCTCTCGTTGATGCCGCGCGGCGGGACCGAATCCGAGTTCTGCCGGTGCGCGCAGATCACCACCGCCGCCGCGGCGACCTGGTCGGCCAGGGTGTGGTGCCGGTCGGCCTCGGCGGCGATGGTCTCGATGAAGGCGCAGGCCAGGTGATCCAGTGCGATTTTGATCGCGTTGTCGCGACTACCCAGTGCGTTGTGCACGGTACCGCGGGAGACCCCGGCGCGTTCGGCAACCGCGGTGAGGCTGAATTGCCTTGGGCCCAAATGTCTCAGCGTCTGAGCGGTGGCGGCAAGCAGCGCGGGGGACACCGTCCGCTCCGACTCGCGCATTTGCACACATTAACGAAATGTGTTCAATCTGGTCAATGGTTGGAACTGACTCACATCTCGGCGACGTCGTGCGCGTGGTGAACGATGTCGTGCAGGTGATAGATCGCGATGGTTGCCACGGTGAACTCGCTGCCGTTGCTGCGCAGTCCCCGCCGCGACCAGGCGTGGGCCGGCACCTGGTCATAAGTGTCGGCGACGATGTCGGCCGCCTCGAACAGTTCGGTGGCGACGGCGCCGGCGTCCTGTGACGCATAGTCGTCGGAGATCGCCGTGGCGTCTTGATCCCAGTTCGGGAAGAGCGGATCGTTCTCGGTCAGCATCAACCGCACCCGGTGCTCGAAGATCCGGTGCACGTCACGGATGTGGTCGGCCACCTCGGTGTGGTGCACCCATGCCACCAGTGTCCTCGCCGGTCAGTCCTCCGACAATGCCGACCTCAGCACATCGAGCGGTAGTCCGCCGAGATCCAGTGCGCGGCTGTGGAACTCCCGCAACGACGATCCCCGGCGCAGTGTTTCGTCGCGGAGTTCGTGCCAGATCCGCTGCCCGATGGCATACGACGGTGCCTGCCCCGGCCAGCCCAGGTAGCGGTCCAGTTCGAAGCGCCGGTTCTCCTCGGCCATCGCCGAATGCGAGGAGAGGAAGGTCCAGGCCCGTTCGGCGTCCCAAGTCCCACCGTCGGGCGCGGTCAGACCGCAGTGCACACCGATGTCGATCACCACCCGGGCGGCCCGGAATCGTTGCGCATCAAGCATCCCCATCCGGTCACCGGCATCGTCGAGCCAGCCCAGCTCGGCCATCAACCGCTCGGCATACAGCGCCCAGCCCTCGCCGTGCCCCGATACCCAGCAACCCAGCCGCCGCCACCGGTTGAGCTGCCCGGCCAGTGCGACCGCACGGCCGATCTGCAGATGATGACCCGGGACGCCCTCGTGGAAGACCGTGGTGGTCTCCTGCCAGGTGCGGAATTCCTCGACGCCGGTGGGAACCGACCACCACATCCGTCCGGGCCGGGTCCAGTCCTCGGAGGGGCCGGTGTAGTAGATGCCTCCGGTGTGCGTCGGCGCGATCCGGCACTCCAGGGTGCGTAGCGGTCCCTCGATGTCGAAGTGGGTGCCTGCCAGCGACTCCACCGCACGGTCGGACAGATCCTGCATCCAGGCCTGCAGTGCCTCGGTGCCGTTGATGATGTACCGGGATTCTTCGTCGAGCCGATGCAGCGCCTCGGCCACCGTGGCGCCGGGGTAGAGCTGCTGGGCGATCGACTCCTGTTCGGCCACAACGGTATCGAGCAGACCCAAACTCCATTCGTAGGCTTCGTCGAGGTCGACGGCGCTGCCCAGGAACAACCTCGACATCAATCGGTAGGTGTCGCGGCCGCAGGCATCGGATTGCCGCGCATGCGGGGCGATGTCCTCGCGCAACACCTCACCGAGTGCCCGATACGCGTCGGCCGCGGCTTCGGCTCGCTGCCGTAACTCAGCCAGAAGCTGCGGATTGTCCTGCACCGCACCGGTTCCCATCTCGGAGAACAACTGCGCGATCTGCTCGGCCTGGGTGACTCCACGGGAGACCTGACGCACGGCCGGGGCATGCCCGGTGCGGGCGGCTTCGCGCAATGCGTGCGCGTACCCTTCGGCGCGTTCGGGCACCTTGGCCAATCGCTTGGCGATCAGCGCCCAATCGTCCTCGGTGTCGGTGGCCATCAGGTCGAACACGTCGCGCATGGCCTGCAGCGGTGAGGCGATGACGTTGAGCTCGCCCAGATCCAGGCCGGCATCGTGCACGTCGACGATCACCCCGAGCCGTTCGCGCAGCGCGGCGATGGTCACCACGTCGATGTGATCGGCCGGCTGCACCCCGTCCAGCTCCCGCAGCGTCGCGCGTGCGGCCTCGGCGCGTGCCGTGACCCCCTGCGGGGAGTAGTCGGTCAGATCGTCGTCGTGACCGCTGATGCCCATTTCCGTTGCGGCGCATGGATCGAGCCGGGCATACGTGTCGAGGTAGCGCTCGGCTACCGCGTCGACGGCTGTGGCGGCCCTAGCCAAGGTTGGTCGCGGAGAAGGTGTCGCACTTGTTCGGATCACCGGTCTGGTAGCCGATGGTGAACCACTTCTGGCGTTCCGCGGAGGAGCCGTGCGTCCAGGCTTCGGGGTTGATCCGGCCGGTGGCCTGCTTCTGGATGCGGTCGTCGCCCACTGCGGAGGCCGCCGACAGTGCGTCGGCGATGTCCTTGTCGCTCAGCGGTTCCAGGAACGGCACGTCGGTACCTTCCTGTTTGGTGATCGACGCGTAATGCGCCCACACGCCGGCGTAGCAGTCGGCCTGCAGTTCGGTGCGCACGCCTGCGCCGGTGGCACCCTGCGGATCGCGCTGGGCCCGGCCGAGCACCCCGAGTAGATCCTGCACATGGTGGCCGAACTCATGGGCGACCACGTACTCCTGTGCGAGCGGGCCTCCGCTGGAACCGAACCGGTCTACCAGCACCTGGAAGAAGTCGGTGTCGAAGTACGCCGTCTTGTCCACCGGGCAGTAGAACGGGCCGACATCACTGGTGGCCGGGCCGCAGCCGGTATCGACCTGGCCCTTGAACAGCCGAACGTGCGGACGCGTGTATCCCTTGAGTAGCTGCTGCCAGACGCCGTCCACCGAGTTGCCGGTGGCGACCACCCGGCACTCGACCTTGGAGTTGGCGTCGGCGCCGGTCTTGCACTGGCTCAGGTCGAAGCCCGGCACCTCGGCGTCACTGGGGCCCATCTGTTGCTGCTGGGGGAGCACGGTGCCCGGATCGACGCCCAGGAACATGGCGAGCACAACGATCAACAAGCCGCCGATGCCACCACCGATGGCGATACCGCGGCCGGGGCCGCGACCACCACCGCCGGTACTGGAAGTGGTGCTGGTGTCGATGTGCATACCCTCGTTGAAGGTCATCGCGTCACTCCATCGCATTCGCCGGTAGGTCTGTGCTAAACAGCGCATTAAGCTTGCCACACTACGATTCAGACGTGTCCGTCGTAGCCGAACATTCGACCATCGCCGACACTTCGCTGGGGCGGCTGCGCGGCACCCGCGAAAACGGCGTCAGCGTGTGGCGGGGTGTCGACTACGCCCAGCAACCCATCGGGCCATTGCGGTTCCTGGCGCCGCGGCCTGTGCCGGTCTGGACCGGGGTACGTGACGCGGTTGCGCACGGCCCGTTGCCCCCGCAGGGCCGTTCGTTCGTCGGGGGAGGACGCGACGACCCCAAGATCCGCGACGAGGCTTGCCTGACCGTCACCGTCTGGTCCCCGGACACCGCGGGATCGCTTCCGGTGATGGTGTGGATCCCCGGCGGGGCGTTCGTCTACGGCGCCGGCCAGTTGCAGCTCTACAACGGTTCGCGACTGGCCGCCAACGGCAATGTCGTGGTCGTGAACGTCACCTATCGGCTCGGTGTGTTCGGCGGATTCGAACTCGGCGACCTGGGCGAGGGGTTCGACGACAACCTGTGCCTGCGCGACCAGATCGCCGCGCTGCAGTGGGTGCGCGACAACATCGCGGCATTCGGAGGCGATCCCGAGCGGGTCACGGTGTTCGGCGAATCGGCCGGTGCCACATCGGTGTTGGCCCTGCTGGCCAGCCCGGCGGCCGAGGGGCTGTTCGCCCGGGCCATCGCCCAGAGCCCGGCGCTGCCGTTGATCGCCGATCGCGACAGCCGGGCCCGTCAAGCGCACCGGTTCATGCAGCTGCTCGGCGTCGGGGCCGACCAGCTCAAGGTGCTGCCGCAGCGGCAGCTGCGCCGTGCCGCCGGCCAACTGCAGTTGGAAAGCGCCGAGCAGACGCCGACGCTGGCCTACGGGCTCACCCACGGCGTCGACCTGCTGCCGATGCATCCGATCGAGGCGGCGCGAGCGGCGGCGGTCTTGCCGGTGCCGCTGATCATCGGCACCAACAGTCACGAGGCGTCGATGTTCGCCTGGGGTAAACCGCCGATGCTGCCGACCACACCGGAGAGCGTCGAGGGCTATTTCCGCCGCCATGCTCCGCAGGCCCGGGACCGGGTGCTGGCGGCCTATCCGGAGTTCCCGCGCCGGCGGGCGATGGTGGCGTTCGGCTCCGACGTCATGTTCGGCGCACCGACATGGGCGTTCTCCGACGCCTATAGTACGCACGCACCGACCCACGTCTACCGGTTCGATCACACCACCTGGACGCTCAAGATGCTCGGACTCGGCGCCACCCACGGCAGCGAGATCGTGCACATCCAGCACAGCTACGGGTCATATCTGGGCCGCAAGCTGCATCCGTTGGGCCGACGGGTACAGCCGTCGGTGGGGCGCCGCATGCAGCGCACCTGGCTGGACTTCGCCCGGGCCGAGATCGCCGACTGGCCGTTTTACGGCGTCGACCAGCGGCTGACCCGGGTGATCCGTTCCACCCGCGATGAGACTGTCGCCGACCCGGATGCGGCCAGACGTGCGGTGTGGCAGGGGCTCTGCTAGCTGCCGTAGCGCTCGTCGGTGTACCGACGCAGGTTGTGCAGGAATCGTTGGAACAGCCAGCCCATCACGGGCTGAAATATGGTCATCCCGAGTCGGCCGGCCAGACCGTTCGGTTTCATGGCCATCACCCAGGTCAGGTGGCAGCCTTCGGCGGTGGGGACGACGCGGTAGTCCTCGGCGAAAGCCGAGACCGCGTTCGAGGTGCTGGTATTGAATCGGAAAGCCATGTGTGAGAAGGGCTCCCACGCCAGGAATTCCTCGTCACCGACGATGTAACCGCGCATCGTGACGGTACGGGTGGTGCCCACGCCGCGGGGTTCGGGGCTGGTCCACTCCACATTGGTGATGACCGTCGCCCACTGTGGCCACGAGGTCGCATCGCCGAGCACCTCGAACAGTTGCTCGGGTGTGATGGCGAGATCGATGGTGCTGACGAAGCGGAACGGCGCACGGTCGATGAAGTCCAACTCGACGCGCTCGCACTCATAGGTCCGGGCCATGGGTAGACACCCTAGGGGAGAGTGTCTAGTCGCGGGTCATCCCGGCCCATCGCTGGCCGCCGCCAGCAGCGGGACCAGCACGTCACTGATCGGGGTAGGCAGACCATGTGCGGCCGCCTTGCGGGCGATGACGCCGTTGCGGATATCCCATTCCAATGGCTGGCCCGCCCGATGATCGGTCAGCATCGAGGTGGTGACGTCCTCGGGCAACGAGGCGAGCAAGCCGACGGTCTCGTCGGCCACCTCATCGCCCAGGTCGGCACCGTCGGCCCGGGCCACGGCCACGCATTCGACCAGATAGTGCCGGGCCAGCGCGGCCACGTCGTCACGTCGGAACATCCCCGCACGCCGATCGGCCAGCACCATGAACCCGACCACGGCGTTGACCAGCAGCTTGCGCCATGCCGCGGTGCGGAAATCGGGGTCGAGGTCGACGCCGATCGCGGTGTCGCGCAATGCGCCGGCCAGAGTGGCCGCCGCCGTGGTGTCGGGCAGCACCAGCCGGGCCTCGCTGCGCAACCGAACCCAGCCGCCGGGCTGCGCCTCCGCGGAGATCCACACCGCCGCGGGCACCACGTGGGCCTCGTCGGTGCGCGGGCTGAAGGTGCTCACCCGCTCGACCTGCTCGACGCCGTTCTGCAGTGCACACACCACGGTGTTCTCGTCGCACAGCCGGTCCAGCCAGGGTGCCGCGTGCGCGTTCTGGGTGTCCTTGACGGCAAGAAACACCACGTCGAGCGGGCCGTCGACGGTGATCGGGTCGGTGTGGACCGGGCCCGGCACCCGGATCGGGTCTCCGTCATCGGGCCGGACCTCGACACCGTCGCGCGCGGTGCGTCCGCACAGCAGTACCGGTCGTCCCGCGGCATGCAGCAGAGCCGCGATGGTGGAGCCGATGGCGCCCGGACCGATGACCGCGAAGGGGGAGTTCACTATCGCCAAGTTACCGCCGTCGGTGGACTCTCTAGACTGGTCACTCGTCCCACCAGTCTTCATGAGGAGTTTTCGTGCTGCGCAGTCATGCCGCCGGTTCGTTGCGGGCCACCGATGCCGGTCAGACGGTGACACTGGCGGGTTGGGTGGCGCGCCGTCGTGACCACGGCGGCGTCATCTTCATCGACCTGCGCGACGCGTCCGGCGTGTCCCAGGTGGTGTTCCGCGAAGGTGACGTGCTGGCAGCGGCGCACCGGCTGCGCGCCGAGTTCTGTGTCGCGGTCACCGGCGTCGTCGAGGTCCGCCCGGAGGGCAACGAGAACTCCGAGATCCCGACCGGGCAGATCGAGGTCAACGCGACCTCGCTGACGGTGTTGGGGGAGAGCGCTCCGCTGCCGTTCCAGCTCGATGAGACCCCCGGTGAGGAAGCCCGGCTCAAGTACCGCTACCTGGATCTGCGCCGCGAGGGCCCGGGCCACGCAATCCGGTTGCGCTCCAAGGTGAATGCCGCTGCCCGTGGTGTGCTGGCCGAGCATGACTTCGTCGAGATCGAGACGCCGACGATGACCCGCTCGACACCGGAGGGGGCGCGCGACTTCCTGGTGCCCGCGCGGCTGCAGCCCGGCTCGTTCTACGCGCTGCCGCAGAGCCCGCAGCTGTTCAAGCAGCTGCTCATGGTGGCGGGCATGGAGCGCTACTACCAGATCGCGCGGTGCTACCGCGACGAGGATTTCCGCGCCGATCGCCAGCCCGAGTTCACCCAGCTGGACATGGAGCTGAGCTTCGTCGACGCCAACGACGTGATCGCCATCTCCGAACAGATCCTCAAGGCGGTCTGGTCGACGATCGGTTATGACCTGCCGCTGCCGCTGCCCCGGATCAGCTACGCCGAGGCGATGCGCCGGTTCGGTTCGGACAAGCCCGACCTGCGGTTCGGTGTGGAGCTCATCGAATGCACCGACTACTTCAAGGACACCCCGTTCCGGGTGTTCCAGGCGCCCTACGTGGGTGCGGTCGTGATGTCCGGTGGGGCGTCGCAGCCGCGTCGCACCCTGGACGGCTGGCAGGAGTTCGCCAAGCAGCGCGGCCACAAGGGGCTGGCCTATGTGTTGGTGGGCGAAGGAGACAACGCCGGCACTCTCTCTGGACCCGTGGCCAAGAACCTCACCGACGCCGAGCGCGACGGCCTGGCCGCCCATGTCGGCGCCAAACCCGGTGACTGCGTGTTCTTCGCGGCCGGCCCGGTGAAGGGCGCCCGGGCGTTGTTGGGCGCCACGCGCATCGAGATCGCCAAGCGCCTGGATCTGGTCGATCCCAATGCGTGGGCGTTCACCTGGGTGGTGGACTTCCCGATGTTCGAGACGACCGACGAGGCGACGGCCTCCGGCGACGTGGCGGTCGGCACCGGGGCCTGGACCGCGATGCACCATGCGTTCACCGCGCCCAAGCCCGAATCCGAGGGCAGCTTCGACACCGATCCGGGTAGTGCGTTGTCCGATGCCTACGACATCGTCTGCAACGGCAACGAGATCGGCGGCGGCTCGATTCGTATCCACCGGCGCGACATCCAGGAGCGGGTGTTCGAGATGATGGGTATCGACCACGAGGAAGCCCAGGACAAGTTCGGATTCCTGTTGGACGCCTTCACCTTCGGGGCCCCGCCGCACGGCGGTATCGCGTTCGGCTGGGACCGCATCACCGCACTGCTGGCCGGGGTGGACTCGATCCGCGAGGTGATCGCCTTCCCCAAGTCCGGCGGCGGCGTCGACCCGCTGACCGACGCGCCCGCGCCGATCACCGAGGCGCAGCGCAAGGAATCCGGAATAGACGTCAAGCCGGACCAGCTGAAGAAGTCATGAGCGAGACCGGCAAGGACAACAAGGACAAGTACTTCACCGATCGCGGCGCGCTCGACGACCTCAACCGGGGCATCATCGAGGAGTTCCGGGCCAACGGCGGCAAGGTGGGCGGCCCGTTCGCGGGCAGCACGCTGTTGTTGTTGCACAGCACCGGAGCCAAGTCGGGCCAGCAGCGGGTCTCGCCGCTGGCTTACCAGGAAGTCGACGGCCGGATGCTGATCGTCGGCTCCTATGCCGGTGGGCCGAAGGCCCCGGCTTGGGTGCACAACCTGCGGGCCGATCCGCGGGCCCGCATCGAGGTCGGCACCGATGCCTATGACGTCGTTTCGCGGGAGCTACCCACCGACGAGCGCGACGCGGCCTACACGAAAATTGCTGAGCGCACCCCGGTCTTCGCCGAGTATCAGGCCAAGACCACTCGGACCATCCCGCTGTTCGAGCTCGTTCGGGCCTGAGGTTCAGGGGATTTCAGCCGCCGGCTGATAGATCTCCTTGGCCGATGGGTTGGCGGCCATACCGGCCGCTCAGTGACGTGTCAGGTCGTCCTTCCGTCCACTCACCCGTCGATGATGGTCAGGTTGGCCATGCTGCGCAGTGAGGAAACATCTGTGACGTGTGATCCGGAGAGTTCGAGCATTTGCAGATGCGGCAAGCCGGCCAGTGGCGAGACGTCCGTGATCGAGGTCCCCTCGAGGTCGAGCCAGGTCAGGCCCGTCAGGCCCGCCAGCGCAGCCACGTCGACTACCTCGGTCTCCGCGAGTTTGAGGCAGGTGAGGCCGCTCAGGCCACCCAGGGGGTCGACGTCCCGGAGTGGCGTCCAGCGCAGGTCCAGAAACTCCAGTCCGGTCAGACCGGCAAGCGGGGACACATCACTGACTTCCGTTGCGCTGAGGTAGAGGTGGGTGAGACCGTTTAGGCCCGCCAAGGGGGACACCTCCCGCACCGGCGACCAACGCAGGTCGAGCCTCTGCAACGCGGTCAGCGTCGACAGCGGGCGAAGATCGATCACTACCTCCCCATGCAATCGCAGTTCGGTCAGGTTCGACAGTTCGGACAACGGGGCCAAGTCCGCCACGGGCAGCTGATCAAGCTCGAGGAACGCAGTCCGGGCGATGGCTTCAGCATCCAGAGGTGTGGAGATCGGACGGCCCAGCTGCGCGTTCACCGCAGCAACGACACCAGCCGCCCCGCGACGCACGCTACGTCTCGGGCTCATCGTTCCGATCCTTCGCCTGTTCGGGACACGGTCCGGCGGGTCACGACACCCTGGTCTGCGGCGGCGATGACCTCCGTGAGGAACTCATAGAAAACGCCATCACGGATCGACTGGAGCTGTTCGGTGTTGATGAGTTCGATGGTGCGCTCGCCAGGCCAGCCCGGGCCACCCCCCAGAAGCGCGTCCCTGAACGCAGGCGAGATGAATTGCTTGATCATCTCGTCGTACCGAGACTGCGCCGTCAGCTGAGCCATCCCGCAATTATCACAGACCACACACCACCCCCGTGGCTACCGCAACCAGGCGAGGATCGCGGTGGGTCGGCGGGACAACACCGTGGTGAGATACACCAGCCGGCCGTAGTTGCGGGAAATCATGCCCGGCACAACAGCTTTCGTGACCAAGAAGGCGGCGTGCAGCTCTCGGTCCAACTTGCCGCCGAGCTGCTCCCAGCTCAGATCGGCGAACGACGTGACGTCGTCAGGGATCAATGCGTTGTGCACGAGCACATCGACCCGGCCCCACCGCCTTTCGGTTTCCTCGAACATCCCGGCGACATCGTCGGGTGCGGTGACATCGGCCCGAATCGCCACGGCCTCACCACCAGCCGCTGTCGCGGCCCGGACCACCTCGTCGGCTTGCTCGGCGCTGGACCGGTAGTTGACGACCACCCGAAACCCCTGCTCCGCGAGGACCAGTGCGGTTGGTGCGTCGATACCCCGGCTGGCCCCGGTGATCACCGCGACACGACCCAACAGCGTTACCTCCGGTTGCTGGCGAGACCGAACGATACGCCTGCGATACACCTCGGAGAAGAGTGTTTGCCCGCCTGGTGAGCGACAATTCAGCGATTCTCGAAAATCATTGCTGGCCTGCAGCAATACGAGTAGTATCGAATATATGTTCGCATTGCTCGATCTGCCGTCACTCGCGGACGCGGCACTGATCGACGCATTGGAGAGCAAGACCCGCGCTGAAGCGGTCGCTGCCGCCGAACGCCTGGCCATCATCGCCGAAATCGTGGCCCGGCATTGTGACGACGAGGATGATGCCTCCGCGTACATGGCCATCGACGGGTGGGAAACCGCCGCTGCGGCGGTCGGTGCGGCCTGCAATCTGGGCCGCCACGCCGCCTCGGCCCAGATGCGTATTGCCCAAGCCCTGCGCGAGCGGCTCCCGAAAGTCACCGCGGTGTTCCAGCGGGGCGAGATCTCGGCGAAAGTGATATCCACCATCACCTGGCGCACTCAACTCGTCATCGACTCCGACGCGCTGGCGTTGATCGATGCTGCCCTGGCCGGGACCGCGGCCAGTTACGGAACCCTGTCGGTGGACAAGGCCGAGCAGGCTATCGATGTGTGGGTGGAGAAGTTCGACCCCGCCGCGGTCCGACGTGGCCGCCACGGCGCTCGCAGTCGCGACATCAACTTCGGTGACTCCGACGATCCCAACGGCACCGTGTCGATCTGGGGACGGTTGTTGGCCACCGACGGCGCCATCCTGAAGAAAACCCTGACGGAGATCGCCGGCAGCGTGTGCGACGCCGATCCGCGCACCATGGCCCAACGCCGTTCCGATGCCCTCGGCGCATTGGCGGCACGCGCTGAGCGGCTCGCCTGCCTGTGCGGTACTGCGGACTGCCCTGCTGCCGGCGCCGACCCCCGCTCCAGCAGCGTGGTGATCTACCTGCTTACCGACAAACTCCCGGCGTGCACCGAGGAGCCCGGGGAGGATATCACTCCGCAGGGCCCGGATGATGAGGTTCCCAGTCCGGCCGAAAATGTAGGCACTGCAACAGAACTCGTTGACATCACTGCAGAGTCCGCCGGGGAAGAGGATGTCGCGCACCGCGGTGCCCAGCCCACCGAGGAGTCTGGGGAGAATGTCGCTCCACCGGACCCGGATGATGAGGTTCCCGGCCCGGCCGAAAATGTAGGCACCGCACCGGAACCCACCGGCATCACTGCCGTGCCCGCCGGGGAAGGGGATATCGCGCACCGCGGTGCCCAGCCGACTGAGGCGCCCCGCGATCATCGGGTGCACGGAGAATACGGAAATTACCTCGCTGACTCCACACCGGCCGTCACCGGTAGTCCCGCAGTCATCCTCGGCGGCGGCATCGTCCCCGCACCCTTGCTGGCTGAGTTGATCGCCACCGGCGCCACCGTGAAACCCGTCGCCGACGCCAGCGCACTCGGCGCCGAAAACCGTTACCGGATCTCCGCGAAACTGGCGGCGTTTGTCCGACTGCGCGACATGCGGTGCATGTTCCCCGGCTGCGGCGTCGCCGCGCAGCATTGCGATCTCGACCATGCCATGCCCTGGCCGTACGGAGCCACACATCCGGGCAACCTCGGCCCCAAATGTCGAAGCCATCACCTTCTCAAAACGTTCCCGGCGGCTGACGGTGGCTGGGCCGATGTTCAACATCCCGACGGTAGCCACACCTGGACCGCCCCGACTGGGCACACCTACCGCACCACGCCGTTCGGTCAGATCCTGTTCCCGCAGTGGAACACTCAAACACCGCCACCGCCACCGGCCGGGCCGGCACTCAAGCCGCGGGTCACCCGGGACATCAAGATGCCCACCCGTAAACGCACCCGACAACAAACCCGTATCCAACGCATCAACGCTGAACGCCGGCTCAACGAAGAAGGTGGCAAAGCCCCGCCGTACTAGGGGAATTCAGGCAAGCCGCTCGATGATGGTGGCGTTGGCCATGCCGCCGCCCTCACACATCGTCTGCAGCCCATACCGACCGCCGCGCTGCTCCAGCGCATTGACGAGCGTGGTCATGACGCGTGCCCCGCTGGCCCCCAGCGGATGCCCGATCGCGATGGCCCCGCCATTGACGTTGGTCTTGGAGAGTAAGTCGGAGCAAGATCGACCTCCAAGTTCCTTCGCCCAGGCCAGCACCACCGGGGCGAAGGCCTCGTTGACTTCGAACAGGTCGATGTCCGCCAGGGTCAATCCCGCACGCGCCAGCACCTTTTCGGTGGCCGGGATGACACCGGTCAGCATGTAGAGCGGATCGGAGCCGACCACCGTGGTGGTGTGGATGCGGGCGAGCGGGCGCAGTCCCAGTCGCTTGGCTGTCTTGCCACTGGTGATCATCACCGCCGCGCTGCCATCCGACAGCGGTGATGAGTTACCCGGGGTGATCTCCCAGTTGATCTGCGGGAAGCGCGCGGCATAGGCCTCGTTGTAGAACGCGGGCTTCAACCCGGACAGGGTGTCTACCGTCGTGCCGGGCCGGATGATCTCGTCGGTGTTCAACCCGGCGATCGGGGCGAGTTCGGCCTCGAACAGGCCATCCTTCCCGGCCTGGGCGGCCTTCTCGTGGCTGCCCGCGGAGAACTCGTCGAGCTGGGCTCGGGAGAGTCCCCATTTCGCCGCGATCAACTCGGCGCTGATCCCTTGCGGGACGAGGCCGTCGGAGTAGCGCTCGGCGAAGGCCAAACCGAACGGGTCGCTGCCCGGCAGCACCGAACTGCCCATCGGCACCCGTGACATGGATTCCACGCCCGCGGCGATCACGATGTCGTAGGCGCCGGCCAACACGCCCTGGGCGGCGAAACTGATCGCCTGCTGACTGCTGCCGCACTGACGGTCCACCGTGGTCCCGGGAACAGTTTCCGGGAACCCCGCGCCGAGCAGAGCGTTGCGGGCGATGTTGAAGGCCTGATCGCCGACCTGCGTGACCGCCCCGGCGATGACGTCGTCGACCTGGACCGGGTCGACGCCGGTGCGGGTGATCAGCTCGCGCAGGCTGTGCGCCAGCAAGTCCGCGGGCAGGACGTCGTGCAGTGCGCCGTTCGCCTTGCCTTTGCCGATGGGGGTCCGGACCGCCCCGACGATGACTGCGTCCCGACCTGCATATCCGGTCATCTCCGCCTCCTGATGCTCCACTCTGAGTATTGTTATAGATACCCAGATATAGCACCTGGGTATAGTTAGAACAACTCAGGGATGGGGTTTGATTCCGTGGGAATGCTGCAGGGCGGGCTGGCCGATCGCGACAGCTGGTCGGCGGTGGGCCGCTGCCCGATCGAGACGACGATGGGCCTGGTCGGAGCCAAATCGGCGATGCTGATCATGCGTGAGGCCTATTACGGCACCACCCGGTTCGACGATTTCTGGCGCCGGGTGGGGATCACCAAGGCCGCCGCGTCGGCACGGCTGAACGACCTGGTCGAGGCCGGACTGCTGGAACGCCGGCCCTATCAGGAGCCGGGCCAGCGCAGCCGTGACGAGTACGTGCTCACCGAGTCCGGAGTCGACTTCATGCCGGTGGTGTGGTCGCTGTTCGAATGGGGCCGCAAGCACATCCCCCCGGGCACCCCGCTGCGCCTGGCGCACGACGGTTGCGGTGCACAGGCCGGCGTCGAAATCCGTTGCGATCACGGACACCACGTGCCGGCCGAGGAACTCGTCGTACGGGTCGAGCGCCCCACGCCGTAGCCGAGCCTGCGCCGCGGTCGATCCGGCCGACGCTACTCTCGGCCGGTGCTGCACTTACGCGTCATCGCTCCGGCCGATCTGCGTGGGCCGATTCTCAACGTCCTGCACGGCGAGCCCGGCGTGACCCACCTCGTGGTGCACGCCGGCGCCGCGGTCGATCCCGCCGGCGATGAGATCACCGCCGATGTCGCCAGGGAGGCCGCCAACGACGTCGTAGAGCGGCTGAAATCGCTTGATGTGCACCACTTCGGCGCCATCACCATGGAGGTGCTCGACACCGTTCTGTCCAGCGCCGCCCATCACGCCGAGGAGGCCGCGGACGGGGACGCGGCCGATGCGGTGATCTGGGACGAACTGGTCTCGCGGACGCGGGAAGAGTCCAGCCTCAGTGTGAATTTCCTGATGTTCCTGTGTATCGCGTGCCTGCTCGCCGCCGTCGGTGTGGTCACCGATTCGGCCGTCACAGTGGTCGGGGCGATGGTCGTGGGCCCGGAGTTCGGGCCGTTGGCGGCACTCGCGGTGGCGGTGGTCCATCGCCGAGTGTCACTCGCGCGACAGGCAGCTGCCGCGCTGCTGATCGGTTTCCCACTGGCCATGATCGTCACCGCGGTCGCGACAGTGGCCTTTGAGGCGTTGGGCTGGGTGCAGCTGACCACTATCACCGAGCTCACCCAAGTCGACTTCATCTTCCAGGTGGGCCCGTTTTCATTGGTGGTTGCGCTGCTCGCCGGGGCGGCCGGAATGCTATCGCTGGTATCGGCGAAATCCTCGGCCCTGGTGGGGGTCTTCATCTCGGTGACGACCGTGCCCGCCGCCGGCTTCGCGGTGGTGGCGGCCACCGTCGGCGACTGGGACGTCGCAGCCAGATCGGCCCTGCAATTGGGGGTGAACCTGGTCGGTATCACCGTGGCCGGCGTCCTGGTGCTTGCGGTGTACCGCCGAACCATGGCCAGACGCCGAGTCACAGGTGGCCGAGGCCCGTCGCCAGAAAGAACATCCCGATCACGCCAGCGATGACGGCCAGTACCAGCCGATGGTGGAATCTCATCCAGGCGTAGATCCGCTCAACAGCTGAGCGGGTGGGCTCCGGAGCAACCCAGAAGCTGATGATCGGGATCAATGCGGCGGTGAATCCGACCAGATTGAACACCACCAGCGCGGCCATCTGCTCGGCAACCGCCGCGCCCGAGGTGAGCGCCGCCGCCATCGCCGCCAGGTAGTACGGGGTGGGAATGCCGTTGCTCAAACCCAACAACGCGGCCGCCCAACCGGCCTCGCCACGCAGCGCGGCCTTCATTGCCGCCGGCAGTTTCGACAAGATCGGCAGCGAGTCCGCAGAGGGCGGCGCCGCGCCGCCCTCGACCGCCTGCGCACCCGCCGCGACCGAAACGGCTCGTCTGGCCCGAAACCGGTTGACCAGGCGCTCCAGCACGCCCGTTGCCGACAGCGCGGCGATCATCAACGCCGCGACGCCGACGCCAATCTCCAGCACCGGGGAAACGGTGTGGCCGTCACCGCCGGTGATGTTCTTGAACACGAACACCACCGCGGCGCCCACCGCGATGTTGACGGTGACGCCGACGAGGAAGAACGGAAGCAGTAACCGCACCGGTTGTGACCGCGACATCATGTAAGCAACCACCCCGATGCGCACGGGGTCGGTTGCGGCCACGACGGCCATCACCAGCACCGTGCTCCACATGTCGGGCAGTCACATCCCTTCGGTCGTGACATCACCGCTGAATTTATCCAGTGCTGACCGGATCGGGCCGAAACGCCACGGTGTAATCCTGGTCGCAAGGTTCGATCCCGCAAGCAGTGCGGGCGCGTTCACCTTGTGGTGGGATTTGCAGATGGGGATCAAGGTGGCCCTGGAGCACCGTACCCGCTACACCTTCGACCGGCTGGTCGAGGTGCATCCGCACGTGATCCGATTACGCCCGGCGCCGCATTCGCGCACCCCGATCGAGGCGTACTCGCTTACCGTGGAACCGGCAGATCATTTCATCAACTGGCAGCAGGATGCGTTCGGTAATTTCATGGCCCGCTTGGTGTTTCCGAACCGGACCCGCACTCTGTCCATCACCGTCGGACTGATCGCCGATCTCAAGGTGGTCAATCCGTTCGATTTCTTCATCGAGGACTACGCGGAGATATGGCCGCCCTTTGGTCTTCGCGCAAGCGGCTCATCCGCCGCCTTCCAATACCCCAGAGCCCTGCTGAAGGATCTTCAGCCCTATCTGCGACCGGTCGACGAGTACGGCGAGGAGTCCGGGCCGGGCGAGCTGGTGAAGGCATGGGTGAGCAACTTCACCCTGCCGCCCGGCACCCGCACGATCGACTTCCTGGTGGCACTCAACCACGCCGTCAATGCCGATGTCGGCTACAGCATCCGAATGGAACCCGGTGTGCAGACCCCGGATGCCACGTTGCGCGCCGGGATCGGCTCATGCCGGGATTCGGCGTGGCTGTTGGTATCGATCCTGCGCCAGATGGGTTTGGCCGCCCGGTTCGTCTCGGGTTATCTGGTGCAGCTGACCTCGGATGTGAAATCGCTCGACGGACCGTCCGGCCCAGCGGCCGACTTCACCGACCTGCACGCCTGGGCCGAGGTCTACCTTCCAGGTGCCGGCTGGATCGGACTGGACCCGACATCGGGGCTGTTCGCCGGGGAAGGGCACATTCCGCTCTCGGCCACCCCACACCCGGAATCGGCGGCCCCGATCACCGGCACCACCGAGCCGTGCGAATCGACGCTGGAATTCTGCAATCTGGTCACCCGGGTGCACGAGGACCCCAGGGTGACATTGCCCTACACCGACTCGGCCTGGGCCGCGATCACCCGACTGGGCGCCGAGGTGGACCGGCGGCTCGCCGCTGGTGATGTGCGGCTGACCATCGGTGGCGAGCCGACGTTCGTCTCGATCGACAATCAGGTCGATCCGGAATGGACCACCGACGCCGACGGCCCACACAAACGCGAACGCGCTGCGGTGCTGGCGGCGCGGCTCAAGGACGTGTGGGCGCCGACCGGGCTGATCCAGCACAGCCAGGGCAAGTGGTATCCGGGAGAACCGTTGCCCCGCTGGCAGATCGGCCTGTTCTGGCGCACCGACGGGCAGCCGCTGTGGAACGACGCCACGCTGCTGGCCGATCCGTGGAGTGGTGAGCCGCCCGCGTTGCCCGACGACGCCGATCAACGCATCCTCGCCGAGGTCGCCGCGGACTTCGGGCTGCCGGCCAGCCAGGTACGGCCGGCCTACGAGGACGCGCTGAGCCGACTGGCCGCCGATGTGCGCCGGCCGGCCGGTGACCCGGTGGCCGCCGAGGACGATCTGGCCACCGACACCCCGGAGGCCAGGGCCGCGCTGCTGGCCCGCCTCGAGGCGTCCGTCAGCAAACCCGCCGCCTACGTCCTGCCCCTGCATCGTCGCGCCAATGGCACCGGCTGGGCCAGCGCCGACTGGCGACTGCGACGCGGGCGCATCGTGCTCACCGAAGGCGATTCACCCGCCGGACTGCGGTTGCCGCTGAACTCGATCAGCTGGCACCCACCGCGCCAGGCTTACGATGCCGACCCGCTGGATCGGCGCACCGAGCTGCATGCGGCGCCCGGCGACGCCGTGGTCGAGCCCGCCGACAAGGCGCCCACCACCGCGTTGGTCGCCGAGGTTCGCGCCGGGCTGTTGCACATCTACCTGCCGCCGACCGAGAAGCTCGACGATTTCGTCGACCTGGTCGCCCGCGTCGAGACCGCGGCGGCCAAGGCGGGCACGCCGGTGGTGATCGAGGGATATGGCCCGCCGCCGGACTCCCGCATCACATCGATGACGATCACGCCGGATCCGGGCGTCATCGAGGTCAACGTCGCGCCGACCGCCAGCTTCGCCGAGCAGGAGGCGCAGCTGAAGACGCTGTACGAGCAGGCTCGGCTGGCCCGGTTGTCGACCGAGTCGTTCGACGTGGACGGCACACACGGCGGCACCGGCGGCGGCAATCACATCACCCTGGGTGGCATCACCCCGATTGACTCGCCGTTGTTGCGGCGGCCCGATCTGCTGGTGTCGATGCTCACCTACTGGCAGCGTCATCCCGCGTTGTCCTACCTGTTCGCCGGGCGGTTCATCGGCACCACCTCGCAGGCGCCACGGGTGGACGAGGGGCGGTCGGGGTCGCTGTACGAGCTGGAGATCGCCTTCGCCGAGATCGCGCGACTGACCGAAGCCGGAGCGGCCGGCAGCCGGAACAGGGCAGCCAAACCGTGGATCACCGACCGTGCCTTGCGCCACCTGCTGACCGACATCACCGGCAACACCCATCGCGCGGAATTCTGCATCGACAAGCTCTACAGCCCCGACAGCGCACGGGGACGGTTGGGCCTGCTGGAGTTGCGCGGCTTCGAGATGCCGCCGCACTTCCAGATGGCCATGGTGCAGTCACTGCTGGTGCGTTCGCTGGTGGCCCGATTCTGGGAGGAGCCGCTGCGGGCACCGTTGATCCGTCACGGCGCCAATCTGCATGGGCGATACCTGTTGCCGCACTTCCTGATTCAGGACATCGCCCAGGTGGCTGCCGACCTGCGGGCGCACGGTATCGACTTCGAGACCAGCTGGCTGGATCCCTTCACCGAATTCCGTTTCCCCCGGATCGGGACCGCGGTCTGCGATGGGGTGGAGATCGAACTGCGCGGCGCGATCGAACCGTGGAATGTGCTGGGGGAGGAGTTGACCGAGGGCGGCACCGCCCGCTACGTGGATTCGTCGGTGGAGCGAGTCCAGGTGCGGTTGGTCGGCGCCGACCGGCACCGCTACATCGTGACCGCCAACGGCTACCCGGTCCCACTGCTGGCCACCGACAATCCGGATATCCAGGTCGGCGGGGTGCGGTTCCGGGCCTGGCAGCCGCCCAGCGCCCTGCACCCGACCATCACCGTGGACGGGCCGCTGCGGTTCGAGCTCGTCGACACCACGACCGGCAGCTCATGTGGTGGTTGCACCTACCACGTCTCCCACCCGGGTGGACGCTTTTACGACACCCCGCCGGTCAACGCGGTGGAGGCCGAATCACGGCGCAGCCGCAGGTTCGAGGCGACCGGCTTCACCCCGGGCGCCATCGACATGTCCGATCTGCGCGAGAAGCAGGCGCGCCAATCCACCGATCTCGGCGCGCCCGGAATTCTGGACTTGCGCCGAGTGCGTACCGTTCTCCACTGATGGTTCCTCGTGCGGACGGCTCACCGGAACCGGCCCTGGTCGCCGGTGCCGCCGCGAACACCGTGGTGAGCACCGTCGACGGTAGAGACGTCGACGGCATGCTGGCTGCCTACCGCGGTTCGCGGGCCCAGCAGGCGCTGTTCGACGTCCGTGAAGCCGCGGGCGCCGCTGCCGGCTACGACGAGCTGGTCGATGCCTCCGGCGACGTCCGTCCGGCCTGGCGGGAACTGGCCGAATGCATCGGCGAGCGCGGCGCCGACGGGCTGGACCAGCTGAGCGCCGTGGTGCGCGGGCTGGTCGACAACGACGGAATCACCTATATCCAGGTGGATCGACACGGTAAGGCGGCCACCGCCGACAACGGCGCCGCGGTGCCGGGTCCTTGGCATCTGGATGCCCTGCCCCTGGTGATCTCGGCCGAGGACTGGGACCCGCTGGAATCGGGTCTGGTGCAGCGGTCCCGGCTGCTCGACGCGGTGCTCACCGACCTGTACGGGGCGCGCCGCTCGATCACCAGCGGTGTACTGCCGGCCCCGTTGCTGTTCGCCCATCCCGGATACCTGCGCGCCGCCCGCGGCATCGCGGTGCCCGGGCGTCATCAGCTGTTCATGCACGGCTGCGATATCAGCCGCGGTGACGACGGCGCGTTCGTGGTCAATGCGGACTGGACCCAGGCGCCTTCGGGTGCCGGTTACGCCCTGGCGGACCGGCGCGTCATCGCCCACGCGGCTCCGGATGTCTACGAGCGGATCAGTCCGCGGCCGGCCTCGCCGTGGGCCCAAGCGCTGCGCCTGGCGCTGCTCGATGCCGCACCCCAGGCCGCCGAGGAACCGGTGGTGGTGGTGCTCAGTCCCGGTATCCATTCCGAAACCGCTTTCGACCAGGCATACCTGGCCGGTGTGCTGGGATTCCCACTGGTGGAGAGCGTCGATCTGGTGGTCCGGGACGGCACGTTGTGGATGCGATCACTGGGCACCCTCAAACGAGTGGACGTGGTGCTGCGCCGGGTCGACGCAGATTATGCGGACCCGCTGGATTTGCGCCCGGATTCCCGGCTGGGCGTGGTGGGTCTGGTCGAAGTGTTGCGCCGCGGTGCGGTGACAGTGGTCAACACCCTTGGCAGCGGCATCCTGGAAAGTCCCGGTCTGGCAAGGTTTCTGCCGCAGCTGGCCGACCTACTGCTGGACGAGGCGCCGAGGCTGGCGGCCGCCCAGATGTACTGGGGCGGTATCGACATCGAGCGCTCGCACCTGCTCACCAAGCTGTCCGAACTGCTGATCAGACCGGTGACCGGCGGTGAGTCGATCGTGGGGCCGATGCTTTCGGCGGCGGACCGGGACGACCTGGCGGCACGTATCGAGGCGGATCCGTGGCAGTGGATGGGGCAGGAGCTGCCCCAGTTCTCCACCGCCCCGACGCATTACGGAGTGAGTGGATTGTCGGCCGGCAACGTCGGGATGCGGCTGTTCACCGTGGCGCAGCGCGGCGGGTACGCACCGATGATCGGCGGACTGGGTTACCTGGTGGCGCCGGGCAACTCCGCCTACCGGATGAACACCATTGCCGCCAAGGATGTTTGGGTGCGCACCCCGAAGCGGGTCACGGCCGAGCGCATCCCGACGGTCGCGGTCGAACTGATAGCCCCGGAAATGATTCCCAGCCCGACCCGGGCGGTCAGCTCGCCGCGTGTGCTGGCGGATCTGTTCTGGATTGGCCGCTACGCCGAACGAGCCGAGGGTATGGCCCGGTTGCTCACCGTCACCCGGGAGCGCTACCACGAGTTCCGATACCGCCCGGATCTTGAGGAGAGCCAGTGCGTTCCGGTGCTGCTGGCCGCGATCGGGTCCATCACCGGCACCGACACCGGCGGCACCGACGACGACCATGAAATGATCGCGACCGCTCCGACCACGCTGTGGTCGGTGACCGCCGACCGGCACCGGGCGGGTTCGCTCGCCGAGTCGGTCGAACACCTCGAGTTGGCGGCCCGGGCAGTGCGTGACCAGATGTCCAATGACACCTGGATGGTGTTGGCCGGGGTCGAGCACGCGGTGCTGCTGCCATCGGCAGCGCAACCCGAATCGCCAACCGCCGCAGAGGCGTATCTCGCCAATGCGCACAGCCAGACCCTGGCCGGGATGCTGGCACTGTCCGGGGTGGCTGCCGAGTCGATGGTGCAGGACATCGGCTGGACCATGATGGACATCGGTAAGCGCATCGAACGCGGGCTGGCATTGACCGCCCTGTTGCGCGCCACCCTGACGACGACACGCGGCGTCGAAGCCGAACGCGCGGTGACGGAGTCGACCCTGGTGGCCTGCGAATCCTCGGTGATCTACCGGCGGCGCAATCCGGGCCGGATCAGTATCGCCGCGATCGCCGAATTGGTGTTGTTCGATGCCGAGAACCCCAGATCGTTGATCTACCAGTTGGAGCGCATCCGCACCGGCCTGAAAACGCTGCCTGGATCGTCGGGTTCATCGCGTTCGGAACGCCTGGTCGACGAATTGGCCACCCGGTTGCGACGGCTCGACCCCGCCGATCTGGAAGAGGTCACCCCCGACGGGAGGCGCGCCGAACTGGCCGGTCTGCTCGACGGGATACACGTGGGTCTGCGGGATCTGTCGGGTGCCATCACCGCGGCGCACCTGACGTTGCCCACCGGCATGCAACCGTTGTGGGGCCCCGACGAACGGCGGGTGATGCCATGACCGGGTTCGACATTACGGATGCCACCCGCTGCTACGAGATCACCCATCGCACCGTCTACCGCTACTCCGACGATGTCACCAGCTCCTACGGGCGCGGGTTTCTGACTCCCCGCGATCTGTCCGGGCAGCGCTGTCTGTTCCACGAGCTGGTCATCGATCCGGAAGCAGCGGACAGCTCGACCAGCCGCGACGCCTACGGCAACATCACCTCGTATTTCCACGTCACCGAACGTCACCGCACACTGCACATCACCAGCCATTCCGTGGTCGAGGTCGATCCGCCGGCGCCGGAGCGCTACGCCGGTCCGTCGGCCAGGGCGCCGTGGGAGCTGGCCCGGCCGGTCGGCGGCGACGGCGCCCTGGCCGCCGAGTTCACCCTCGACCTGTCGCCGCCGGAAATCACCGATGCGGTGCGTGACTATGCGGCACCGAGCTTCCTGCCCGGCCGCCCGCTGATCGAGGTGCTGCGCGAGCTGACATCGCGCATCTTCGCCGATTTCACCTACCGGTCCGGATCGACCACGGTCTCGACCCAGGTGGCCGAGGTGCTGGCCGCCCGCGAGGGGGTGTGCCAGGACTTCGCCCGGCTGGCCATCGCCTGCCTGCGGGCCAACGGCCTGGCCGCCAATTACGTGTCCGGCTATCTGGCCACCGATCCGCCACCGGGCAAGGAACGCATGATCGGGGTCGATGCCACCCATGCCTGGGCTTCGGTGTGGACGCCGCAGGACACCTGGCTGGGTCTGGACCCCACCAATGACCAGATGGTCGACGAGCGCTACGTCGTGGCCGGTTTCGGCCGAGATTACGCCGACGTGCCACCACTGCGCGGCATCATCTACACGGATTCGGACCGCAGCGTGATCGACGTCGCGGTCGACGTGGTGCCGTACCAGGGGAGATGGCTGCGTGCGTGATTTCCACTGCCCCAACTGTGGCCAGCGGTTGGCCTTCGAGAACTCGCTGTGCCTGGCGTGCGGAAGCGCGCTGGGCTTCTCCCTCGACGACATGGCGTTACTGGTGATCACCCCGGCCGACCAGAGCAACCACGCCGGTGCCGTTGATTCGGGCGAATATCAGCTGTGTGCCAATCTTTATCGGGCCGAATGCAATTGGTTGGTCCGCGCCGGGGCGGGCGAGCAGTTGTGCGCATCGTGTGCGCTGACCCGGACCCGGCCGGCCGACGACAATACGGCGGCCCTGACGACATTCGCCGAAGCCGAACGGGCCAAGCGGCGGTTGATCGTCGAACTGCGCGAGCTGAAGCTGCCGATCGTCGGCCGCGCGCAGGACCCGCAGTACGGTCTGGCCTTCGACCTGCTGTGCAGCACGGGGGAGAATGTGTTCACCGGTCATCAAAACGGTGTCATCACACTGGATCTCGCTGAAGGCGACGATGTGCACCGCGAGCAGTTGCGGATCGCCATGGACGAGCCGTACCGCACCCTGCTCGGTCACTTCCGCCACGAGATCGGGCACTATTACTTCTCCCGGCTGGTTGCACCATCGCCGGACTACACCGCGCGGTTCGGCGAACTGTTCGGTGACCCGGACGCCGATTATCAAGCCGCCCTGGACCGGCACTACCAGTACGGGCCGCCGGCGGGCTGGGAGGACGGTTTCGTCTCCTCATATGCCACCATGCACGCCTCCGAAGACTGGGCCGAGACCTTCGCGCACTACCTGCACATCCGCGACACCCTCGACACCGCAGCAGCCTTCGGATTCGCCGCTGCCGGGGCGACCTTCGAACGCCGCATGCTGGGGCCGAGCGGGTTCGACACCATCATCGACAAGTGGCTGCCGCTGGCGTGGGCGCTGAACATGGTGAACCGGTCGATGGGGCACGACGACCTGTATCCGTTCGTGTTGCCCCCGGCGGTGCTGGACAAGATGCGCTTCGTCCACACGGTCATCGAAGAGGTCACTGCTTAGGTCGCCGGCGGGCTACCGGGGATCGAGCATCCCGTGGGCGAGCCGGGAGAGCGCCCCGTTGATCTGGGCGACGCTCAGTCCACGTGCGTGCTGATGGGCGAAGTTCTCCGCCGCCAAGGGCGCCAGTAACACGTCGACCAATGGATCAGGTTCGGCCACACCGGCTTCCGTCAACAGGGTGCGCACGTGGGCGACCCAGAAGCCGTATGCGCCGGTGGTGAACCGGGCGCCTCCGGTCTCGGCGCCCAGCGCCAGATCGGCGTGCGTTTCCAGGAGTTCGAGCATCGCTGTGTAGAACGCCGAACCGGACGTAATGTCCACTTAATGGAAGGTCGCCATGACCACGCTTCTTCACATCGACGCGAGTGCCCGCAGTCGTTCCATCAGTCGTCAGATCGGCGCGGAGTTCGCCCGGTCCTGGCGGGCTGCCCGTCCGGATGGGCGCTACCTCTACCGGGACGTCGCGGCCGATCCCGTGCCGTTCATCAGTACGGGCTGGACGGAACTCTGTGAAGAGGTGCTGGCGACCGGCAGTACCGATCTGGACGGCCTCGATCAGTTGGTGCGCACATCCGAGCAGGCCGCGGCCTGGGCGATCGTGGAACCGCTGCTCGGTGAACTGCGCTCAGCCGACATCGTGCTGATCCCCACACCGATGTACAACTACTCGATCCAGGCCTCGCTCAAGGCTTGGCTGGATCAGGTGACGTTTCCGCGAATGTCCCTGGCACCGAGACGGTTTGTCGTGGCGACTGCCCGCGGTGGCGCGTACTCACCCGGCTCGCCGAAGGCGCAGTTCGACTACCAGGAACGGTTCCTGCGCGATTTCGTCGCCGGACGCTACGGCGTCACCGATACCGTGTTCGTCAACGCTGAAATGGCCAACGCGCGGGTGGATCCCACGTTGGCGCAGTTTCGGTCCATGCACGACGACTCCCTGACGCAAGCCCTCACAACGGCCCGCGCCCTTGCTGTGGAATATGCGAAATGAGTTGGCTGGTACTGCGGTCTTCCGGTCGGCACCGCGTATGCGGTCTTCACCGGCATCGGTGCGGTCGGTGCGATCGCGCTGGGCGTGCTGATTCACCGTGACCCGTTGAGCGCCGGGCGCGTCCTGGCCCTGTCGATGATTGTGGGAGGGATAGCGCTTGCCCGGTTCACGAATCCGGATTGACCCTGGTGGCTGCCAGGTAGGCACGCCCGCGTGGGACGAGCCGGTAGCCGACGTCGAGGCTTGTGGTCAGGCCCAGTCCCTTGAGTTGGCGCACCCGTCGCTTGAATCGCGGCACTTCGAGGCCCACGCGCGCCGCCAGGTCCGGTGCGCGCACGGCCTCGTTGTCCGCGATCATCGCCAGGTACTGACGGGTCCACGGTTCGGTGGCCGCGTCCCACCGATCCAGCCGAGCGGAGATCGCCGCGATGTCGGCATCGGCGAGCGCGTCATCGGCAGCCAGTTCGGGCCGCTCGTCCGGGCCGAAGTAGGAGACCGCGATGAGGTAGGTGTGCGCGGCGGGCCTGCGGTCGAGCTGGGCCTGCGCCGTTGCAGCATCCGGATATCCGGCGGCCCGGGCCTGCGTGGCGCTGACGCGGTAACAGCCGGGGTGTTCGGTAACCGATTCGATACGAATCGTGCCGGCTTGGGTGCGCTGGGTGCCACCCGGTTTGGCTCGGGCCTTGTCCCAGCGCCGCAGCACCAACGAGATGGACCCGTCGGCAATGCCGTCGGCAGTCGGCCGATCTAACAGCACGATCACGATCGTATGTCGCAACCCTGCTTTCACCGCAGGCGTTCCTAGGATCGCCGAGTGACTGATCGCTACGGCTCCGACATTCTGTCCCGAAATCCGCACACCCCGAAGCTGACTCGGTCGACGGACCAGCCCGCGGAGAAGGGCCTGGTTGTCGAGGATGCCCAGAGCGGCTATGTGGGTGCGGTGGTTCGGATCGAAGGTGGCCGCGTCGAGCTCGAAGATCGCTGCGGCAAGGTACGGGCCTTCCCGATGGGGCCGGGGTTCCTGATCGACGGCAAGCCGGTCAGCCTCACCGCCCCCAAGCGTTCGGCGGCGCCGGCGCGCACGGCGTCGGGTTCGGTCGCGGTCCCCAACGCCAAGGCCCGGGTGGCGCTGGCCAGCCGGATCTACGTCGAGGGCCGTCATGACGCCGAACTCGTCGAGCAGGTTTGGGGAGCCGATCTACGCATCGAGGGTGTCGTCGTCGAATACCTCGGCGGCGTCGACGACCTGACCGACATCGTGGCCGAATTCGCGCCCGGACCGGGCCGTCGGTTGGGGGTGCTGGTCGATCACCTGGTGACCGGATCGAAGGAAGCCCGCATCGCCGAGGCGGTGCGGCGGGGCCCCGGCGGCGAGCACACCCTGGTGGTCGGGCACCCGTTCGTCGACATCTGGCAGTCCGTGAAGCCGGCCCGGCTCGGGATGCAGGCCTGGCCGACCATCCCGCGCAACGTCGAGTGGAAGCACGGCATCTGCGAGGCGCTGGGCTGGCCGCATCAGGACCAGGCCGATATCGCCCGGGCCTGGCAGCGGATTCGGGGCCGGGTGCGGGATTGGAATGACCTGGAACCCGCGCTGATCGGCCGGGTCGAGGAGCTCATCGACTTCGTCACCGCGCCGGCGTGAGGCACCGGAACCGACCGGCGTGGTATCCCTGAACTGTGTCTGACAGCCTGTTTGATGTGCCCGGTGAGCCCGCACCCGCGGCGCCCGGTGCACCGGCTGCCGGATCGGCGCCGCTGGCGGTGCGGATGCGCCCGGCCGGCCTCGACGAGGTGGTCGGCCAATCTCATCTTCTGCAAGCCGGTTCACCGCTGCGCCGCATGGTGGAGGGGTCCGGAGCCGCGTCGGTCATCCTGTACGGCCCGCCCGGTACCGGCAAGACCACGCTGGCATCGCTGATCTCACAGGCCACCGGTCGCCGGTTCGAGGCGCTCTCCGCGCTGACCGCCGGAGTCAAGGAGGTCCGGGCCGTCATCGACACGGCACGGCGCTCGGCCGTGCACGGCGAACAGACCGTGCTGTTCATCGATGAGGTGCACCGCTTCTCCAAAACCCAGCAGGACGCCCTGTTGGCGGCGGTGGAGAACCGGGTCGTGCTGCTGGTCGCCGCCACCACGGAGAACCCGTCGTTCTCGGTGGTCGCCCCGCTGCTGTCGCGATCGTTGATCCTGCAGCTGCAACCGCTGAGCGGCGAGGACATCGGCACGGTGGTGCGCCGCGCGCTTGCCGATCCCCGCGGTCTCGCCGGTGCCACCAAGGCCACCGACGAGGCCGTCGACCTCTTGGTGCGGCTGTCCTCCGGTGACGCCCGGCGGGCACTGACCGCGCTGGAGGTAGCCGCGGAAACCGCCGGTGGCCCCGGGGGTGTGATCACTGTGGAGATCATCGAGCAATCGCTGGACAAGGCCGCGGTGCGCTACGACCGCGACGGCGATCAGCACTACGACGTGATCAGCGCGTTCATCAAGTCGGTGCGCGGCTCCGATGTCGACGCGGCGCTGCATTACCTGGCCCGGATGCTGGTGGCGGGGGAGGACCCGCGCTTCCTGGCGCGCCGGCTGATGATCCTGGCCAGCGAGGACATCGGCATGGCCGATCCCACCGCGCTGCAGACCGCGGTGGCCGCCGCGCAGACCGTGCAGCTGATCGGGATGCCCGAGGCGCAGTTGACGCTGGCACATGCCACCGTGCACCTGGCCACCGCGCCCAAGTCGAATGCGGTCACCACAGCGCTTGCAGCGGCGATGAACGATATCCGGGCGGGCAAGGCCGGGTTGGTGCCCCCGCATCTGCGCGACGGTCACTACTCGGGAGCGCAGAAGCTCGGCAATGCCGTGGGCTACCGGTATGCCCACGACCATCCCGATGGTGTTGTGCCGCAACAATATCCACCCGATGATCTGGTGGGGGTGGACTACTACCAGCCGACCGGTCGCGGTTTCGAGCGCGACATCGCCACCCGGGTCGACAAGTTGCGGGCCATCATTCGTCGCGCCCGGCGCTGAGGTCGGTCATCGCCGGGTCTGCTCAGGCCATCTCCGGGACCCGCAGGTGGGCCAACGCGAGTTCGAACTCGCCGACATCGAGTTGCTCGGCGCTCAGATCGCGTAGCCGGGCTGTGCGCAACGCCCTGGCCTGGTCGCGATTGCGATCCATCGTTTCGGCGCTGTCGAACGTGGTCGAGGACACCGCCCGACCCGACGCGCGGTCGATCATCAGGCTGGCACTGCAGAAACCCTCGAGGTCTTCCATGGACGGCAACACTGACGTCCGGTAGAACTCGATCGCCCGGTCGAACAGTTCGGGGCGGGTTCGAAGCCACGTGGTCCGCACGCAGGCACCCGGCCTGGAGTACTGCTCGCGGTGCACCATCGCGATCTCCCATTCGTCCACCGTGGCGGTGCCGGAGAACGCCTCGATAGCTCGATGGCGAATCGGCGCCACCGTGGCGGCGCCGGCATGCATGGCCTCTTCGGATCGCCAAGCTGTGGTGGCGATGCACTGACCCGATTCCCGGTTCACCAGCAGGGACAGGCCGATGCAGCCGTCGACGGCCTCGACGGCGGGCATGACCTCGTCGCGCACATAGGCGATGCCGGCGTCGATGGCCGTGGTGCGCGCCGCGATCGTGGTTGAACGTGCGAACACGATCCACCCCTTCCTGCCTGGGCGGCGCCCCGGTGGCGCCACCGGTTCCACTCCCACCTTCCTCTGGTGTGTCGCAGGTCGCAATGGGCCGGCGGACGCCTCGTAAGCTGGACCGATGGACACCGATGTGATCGACGTGGACACCTCGCGGCGACGCATCGTGGATCTCACCGGGGCGGTGCGCGAGTTCTGCGGGGCGCACCGCGATGGCTTGTGCAATGTGTTCGTGCCGCACGCCACTGCGGGGGTGGCCATCATCGAGACCGGGGCCGGTTCCGACGACGACCTGCTCGATACCCTGGAACGGCTGTTGCCGCGCGATGACCGCTACCGGCACGCCCACGGGTCATTCGGCCATGGCGCCGATCACGTGCTGCCGGCCCTGGTGTCACCCTCGGTGACGGTGCCCGTCCAGGCGGGCCGCCCGCTGCTGGGGACCTGGCAGAGCGTGGTGCTGGTCGACCTCAACCGGGACAACCCGCAGCGCTCGGTGCGGCTGAGCTTCCTGGGGGCGTGACCGGCGCTCAGAGCGCCGTCGGGCTCCTCGCCTTTTCGTGGCGAACACGCAGAACGGTAATGTAAAGCAGTCGAACTGATGGTTGCGCTTGCAACCCCAGCCACCCACGAACACGAGGACAGAGACGACGTGCAGACCCACGAGATCAGGAAGCGCTTCCTCGATCACTACGTGAAGGCGGGTCACACTGAGGTGCCTAGCGCCTCGGTGATCCTCGACGACCCCAACCTGCTGTTCGTCAACGCCGGCATGGTGCAGTTCGTGCCCTATTTCCTCGGCTCGCGCACGCCGCCTTGGGACCGGGCCGTCAGCGTGCAGAAATGCATCCGCACCCCCGATATCGACGAGGTGGGCATCACCACCCGGCACAACACCTTCTTCCAGATGGCCGGCAACTTCTCGTTCGGCGACTACTTCAAGAAGGGCGCCATCGAGCTGGCCTGGACCCTGCTGACCAACCCGGTCTCCGAGGGTGGCTACGGCTTCGACCCGGAAAAACTGTGGGCAACGGTCTATCTGGATGATGACGAGGCGATCGAGCTGTGGCAGGAGGTTGCCGGACTGCCGCTGGAGCGCATTCAGCGCCGCGGCATGGCCGACAACTACTGGTCGATGGGCATCCCCGGGCCGTGCGGACCGTGTTCGGAGATCTACTACGACCGCGGCCCCGAATACGGGATCGAGGGCGGGCCGGAGGCAAACGAGGACCGCTACATCGAGATCTGGAATCTCGTGTTCATGCAGAACGAGCGCGGTGAGGGCACCTCGAAGAACGATTTCGAGATCCTCGGGCCGCTGCCGCGCAAGAACATCGACACCGGCATGGGCGTCGAGCGGATCGCCTGCCTGTTGCAGGATGTGGACAACGTCTACGAGACCGACCTGGTGCGTCCGGTGATTGATGTTGTGGCCACCGTTTCCCCTCGGCCGTACGGCGCCGGCAACCACGCCGACGACGTGCGCTACCGCATCATCGCCGACCACAGCCGCACCGCGGCGATCATCATCGGCGACGGTGTCAGCCCCGGTAACGAGGGCCGCGGTTACGTGTTGCGGCGGCTGCTGCGGCGCATCATCCGTGCCGCCAAGCTGCTCGGTGTCGAGCGGCCGATCATGGCCGACCTGATGAACACCGTGCGTGATGAGATGGGTCCGTCCTACCCGGAACTGGTCACCGATTTCGACCGCATCAACCGCATCGCGGTGGCCGAGGAGACGGCATTCAACCGCACCCTGGCCTCGGGCTCGCGGCTGTTCGACGAGGCCGCCGCGGCGACCAAGAAATCCGGCGCCACCGTCTTGTCCGGCAATGACGCGTTCACCCTGCACGACACCTACGGCTTCCCGATCGACCTCACGCTGGAGATGGCGGCCGAAGCCGGGCTGTCCGTCGACGAGCAGGGTTTCCGCTCCTTGATGACCGAGCAGCGGCAGCGGGCCAAGGCCGACGCCGCCGCGCGCAAGCAGGCCCACACCGACCTCTCGGCCTACCGCGAGCTGGTCGACGCCGGGCCGACGGAGTTCACCGGCTTCGACGAATTGTCCACTGAAGCAAGGATTCTGGGCATCTTTGTGGACGGCAAGCGGGTGCCGGTGGTGACCCATGACGGCTTGGAGGCCGGACGGGTCGAGCTGATCCTGGACCGCACCCCGTTCTACGCCGAGGCGGGCGGGCAGATCGCCGACGAAGGTGCCATCACCGGCACGGGTTCGTCGGTTGCGGCCAAAGCCGCTGTCACCGATGTACAGAAGATCGCCAAGACACTGTGGGCGCACCGCGTCACCGTCGAGTCCGGCGAGTTCGTCGAGGGCGACGTCGTCACCGCAGCGGTCGACCCGAAATGGCGCCACGGCGCCACCCAGGGGCACTCCGGCACCCATATGGTGCACGCCGCGTTGCGACAGGTATTGGGCCCCACCGCCGTTCAGGCCGGTTCGCTGAACCGTCCCGGGTACCTGCGGTTCGATTTCAACTGGCAAGGCGCATTGACGGAGTCCCAGAGCTCCGAAATCCAAGAAGTCACCAACGAAGCGGTGGCAGCCGACTACGCGGTACACACCTTCACCACCGCCCTGGATAAGGCCAAGGCGATGGGCGCGATGGCGATGTTCGGCGAGAACTACCCCGACCAGGTGCGGGTGGTCGAGATCGGCGGCCCATTCTCGCTGGAGCTCTGCGGTGGTACGCACGTGCACAATTCGGCCCAGATCGGACCGGTGACCATCCTCGGTGAGTCCTCGGTCGGTTCCGGTATTCGACGGGTCGAGGCCTATGTGGGCCTGGAGTCATTCCGGCACCTGGCCAAGGAACGCGCCCTGATGGCCGGCCTGGCCTCGTCGCTGAAGGTGCCGTCCGAAGAGGTACCCGCCCGGGTGGCGCACCTGGTGGAACGCCTCAAGGCGGCCGAGAAGGAACTCGACAAGGTCCGGTTGGCCAATGCCCGGGCCGCGGCCGCGAACGCGGCGGCCGGAGCCGAGGTCATCGGCAAGGTCCGGGTGGTGGCGCAGCGGATGGCCGCCGGCATGTCGGCGGGAGATCTGCGGACCCTGGTCGGTGACATCAAGGGCAAGCTCGGCAGCGACCCCGCGGTGATCGCGCTGATCGCCGAGGGCGAGAACGACTCGGTGCCCTTCGTCGTCGCGGTCAACCCGGCGGCCCAGGATCTCGGGCTGCGCGCCAACGAGCTGGTCAAACAGTTCGGCGCGGCGGTCAACGGCCGCGGAGGCGGCAAGGCGGATATGGCACAAGGTTCCGGTAAGGGGGCGGCGGGTATCGACGTGGCATTGGCCGCGCTGCGCGCCGAGATCGGACGAGGCTAGCTTCGTGGCCGATACGGTCGACGACCGGCTACCGGACCGTCCGGGGGCGGATGACCCCGGACGCGGCCGACGGATCGGTATCGACGTCGGAACGGTCCGCATCGGCGTGGCCAGCTCCGATCCCGACGGCATCCTGGCCACCCCGGTCGAGACGGTGTCGCGCGACAAGCGGGACCGATCGGGCAAACATGTGCGCCGGTTGGTGGCGTTGATCAATGAGTACGAGGCGGTCGAGGTGATTGTCGGCCTGCCGCGCACGCTGGCCGATCGCGCGGGCACCTCGGCCCGGGACGCCGTCGAGCTGGCTGATTTGCTGGCCCGCCGAATCGCCCCGATACCGGTGCGATTGGCCGATGAACGGCTCACTACTGTGGCGGCTCAGCGGTCGTTGCGCGAAGCGGGCGTTCGGGCAAAGGGACAAAAGTCGATGATCGATCAGGCCGCTGCGGTCGGCATTCTGCAGACCTGGCTGGATCACCGGCGTGCGGCCCTGGCTGCGCGCGGAGAGGGCATGGATGGCTGAGAAGTGGGGTGCCGACAGAGCGGAGCCGGCGGCCGTGGGACCACCACGGCGCGGGATGAGCCGGGCCCAGCGGGCGCGCAAGGCTCGCAACGACCGCAAGCGCCGCATCATCAGAGGCCTCTCGGTTGCGCTGCTCGTCGTGGTCGCGATCGGCGCGGTGTTCCTGGGTTCGAAGCTGTGGCACGGCATGTCGGGTACCGCCAACGACTACGCCGGCGACGGTGTCGCCGATATCGTCATCCAGGTTCACGATGGTGATTCCACGACGGCCATTGCCAAGACCCTGCAGGATCACAAGGTCATCGCCGCGGTTAAAACCTTTGTCGAGGCGGCTCATAAGAATGAGGCCATCTCGTCGATACAGCCCGGTTTCTACAAGCTGCGCACCGAGATCCCCGCGGCCAAGGCCGTTGAGCGCCTTGCCGATCCGAAGAACCGCGTGGGCAAGCTGACGATTCCGGAGGGGCGTCAGCTCGATGACATCGCCGAGGTCAAGACCAACGCCGTCACCGAGGGCATCTTCACCCTGATCTCGCAGGCATCCTGCGTCGAACTCGACGGCAAGGAAAGCTGCGTACCGGCCGAGGCGTTGCGCACGGCCGCACAATCGGCACCCGCTGCCGCGTTGGCAGTGCCGGAT
The DNA here is from genome assembly GCF_029893345.1 of Mycolicibacterium frederiksbergense. Lineage (GTDB taxonomy): Bacteria > Actinomycetota > Actinomycetes > Mycobacteriales > Mycobacteriaceae > Mycobacterium > Mycobacterium frederiksbergense_B. Next base: position 305,982 of record NZ_JARXVE010000001.1, read on the forward strand.
TGGGCCATGGGTCCGGTCGCGGCAATGGGTAACGACCACCGGCGGCTGGAAGGTCTGATCGCACCGGGCACCTGGAACGTCGACCCGGCGGCATCGGCGCAGGACATCCTGTCCACATTGATCGCCGGCAGCGCCGCCGCCTACACCAAGAGTGGTCTGCTCGACACCGCCGCGGCGATGCAGATGTCGCCCTACCAGATCCTCACGGTCGGCTCTCTGGTGCAGCGGGAGGCCAAGCCGCAGGACTTCGACAAGGTGGCGCGGGTGATCTACAACCGGCTTGCCGAACATCGCAAGCTGGAGTTCGACTCCACGGTGAACTACCCGCTGGACCGCCAGGAAGTGGCGACCACCGATGACGACCGCGCGCACACCACGCCGTGGAATACCTATATGAGCGAAGGGCTTCCGGAGACCCCGATCTGCTCTCCGGGTACCGAAGCGCTGGCCGCGGCCGAGCACCCGGCAGCCGGGGACTGGCTGTACTTCGTCACCATCGATCTGCACGGCACCACCGTGTTCACCCGCGACTACAACCAACACCTCGCCAATATCGAACTGGCACAGCACAACGGTGTCCTCGACAGTGCCCGATAGGCCGCCCGCCGCCGTGCAAGATAGCCGCAAAGCCGCGGTGCTCGGCTCACCGATCGCGCACTCGCGCTCGCCGCAGCTGCACCTGGCCGCCTACCGCGCGCTGGGTTTGCCGTCGTGGTCCTATGAGCGCATCGAGTGCACCGCCGAGCAACTGCCCGGACTGGTCGGGGGATTGGGTCCGGAATGGGTGGGGCTCTCGGTCACCATGCCCGGCAAGTTCGCCGCCCTGCAGTTCGCCGATCAGCGCACCGAACGCGCGGAACTGGTGGGGTCGGCCAACACCCTGGTCCGATTGGCCACCGGTGGCTGGCGCGCGGACAACACCGACGTCGACGGGGTGGTCGGGGCACTCGGCACGGCCGGTGCATCGGCACTGGTGATCGGATCCGGCGGCACCGCCCCGGCCGCGGTGGTCGGATTGGCCGAGCTCGGCGTGCAACGGATCACCATCGTCGCGCGCGATGCGGGCAAGGCATCCCGATTGGTGGAGCTGGCCGGCCGGTGCGGGGCGCAGGGCAGTTGGTGTGACATCGGCGGTGCGGCGCTGGCCGATGCGGTGGCCACCGCGGATGCGGCCGTCAGCACCATCCCGGCCGACGCGGCGGCCGCCTACGCGCACACCCTGGCCGCGGTGCCCCGACTGCTCGACGCGATCTACGACTCGTGGCCGACGCCGCTCGCCGAGGCCGTTCAGGCCGCGGGCGGTGAGGCGATCAACGGTCTGCAAATGCTGTTGAATCAGGCCTTCGCCCAGGTGGAGCAGTTCACCGGGATGCCCGCACCCAAGGAGGCGATGAGGGCGGCACTGCTCGGCTGAGGGCTTGTAGGGTGGGAGAACGTGACCCAGTCTGTATCCCCGCGCCGGGTGGGCGTGGTGTTTCGGCCCGACCGCTCGCCCGAGACCCTGCCCCGCAGTGCGGCAGCCGCCCAACGGGCCGGTATCGACGAAATCTGGCTGTGGGAGGACTGTTTCCTGCAAGGCGGTATCGCCCAGGCGGCGGTTGCACTCGCCTGCAGCGAGACGCTCACCGTCGGTATCGGAGTGCTTCCTGCGCCACTGCGCAATGTGGTGTCCACCGCAATGGACATCGCGACGCTAGCGACGATCTTTCCCGGCCGGATCCGCGTGGGAATTGGTCACGGCGTGCAGGACTGGATGCGTCAGGCCGGCGCCGCGGTAGCTTCCCCGCTGACCCTTTTGCGTGAATACCACAGTGCCCTAGGGGGATTGCTGGCCGGCCGGGAGGTCACCACCGAAGGCAGGTTCGTGCGTCTGGACGCGGTGAAACTGGAATGGACGCCGCCCCAGCCTGTTCCGGTGCTCATCGGGGGACAGGGCCCGAAGACGCTCCGGCTCGCAGGTGAGATTGCCGACGGCGTGATCATCGACAGCATGCACACCCCTGACTCCGTCGGTGCAGCGCTCGAGCATGTGGCGGCCGGGCAAGCAGACCGGGTCGGCTCCGCGCCATTTGCGTCGGTGCAGTACCTGGCGTGTGTACCCGGCCCGGACGGGCGGAAGCACCTCGACGAGGTGGCCGTTGCGCGTGGTCTGGCACCCGGTGGTTATGGCGTCAGCGGGACAGTCGACGAGATCGTCGCGGGAGTCGCCCGCTACCCCGCTCAGACGCTGGTGCTGCAGCCGCTGGGTCCGGACGTCGATTTCGACGGATTCGCCGACACCGTGGGCGAGGTGGCGACCGCGCTACGGGCAGGTCAGCCCGAAAACAGGCGATGAGGGCGGCACTGCTCGGGCCTTAGCCTCGGTTGATGGGGGTGGGGGTTACCGTCATCGCGGCCGCTTGGCTGCTGGCACTCAGCGGATACGACATGCGCCAACGGCGGCTGCCGAATTGGCTGACGCTTCCGGGGGCGGTGCTGGTTCTGGGAGTGGCGACACTGGCCGGCCACGGTATCGGCGCTCTGGCCGGGGCCTTGACGCTGTCGGTGCTCTACCTCGTGGTGCATCTGGTCGCGCCGCAGGCGATGGGCGGCGGCGATGTCAAACTCGCCTGCGGCCTCGGCGCGTTGACCGGGGCCTTCGGCCTCGACGTGTGGCTGCTGGCGGCGTTGGCCGCGCCGTTGCTCACCGCGGCACTCGCGCTGGGCGCCGCCATGCGTGGCGTCCGGACCGTGCCGCACGGCCCGTCGATGTGTGCTGCCAGCGCGGCCGCGGTGGCGCTGGTGCTGGTGTAGCCGCCGCGCAGCACGGATTTCGAGAGGCAAACCCCGACGTGGGAGAATGACACCCGTGTTGCGTTGGACGACAGCTGGTGAATCCCACGGTCGCGCCCTGGTGGCCATGCTCGAAGGGATGGTCGCCGGCGTGCCCATCACCTCTGAGGAGATCGGGGCACAGCTCAAGCGCCGCCGCCTCGGCTACGGCCGGGGCGCCCGGATGAAGTTCGAACAGGACCAGGTCACCATGCTGGCCGGGGTCCGCCACGGCAGCACCCTGGGCGGCCCGATCGCCATCGAGATCGGCAACACCGAATGGCCCAAGTGGGAGACCGTGATGGCGCCCGACCCGGTCGATCCGGCCGAGCTCGATGTGGCCCGCAACGCCCCGCTGACCCGGCCCCGCCCCGGGCACGCCGACTACGCAGGCATGCTCAAATACGGCTTCGACGATGCCCGCCCGGTGCTGGAGCGTGCCAGCGCCCGCGAGACCGCCGCGCGCGTCGCGGCCGGCACCGTGGCCCGGGCCTTCCTGCGTGCGGCGCTCGGGGTCGAGGTGGTCTCGCACGTGATCTCCATCGGCGCGTCCAAGCCCTATGACGGCCCGCCGCCGCAGTTCTCCGATCTGGAGAAGATCGATGCGAGTCCGGTTCGGGCGTTCGACGAAGCAGCTGAAGCTTCGATGATCGCCGAGATCGAAGACGCGAAGAAGGACGGCGACACCCTCGGCGGTGTCGTCGAGGTGGTGGTCAATGGTCTGCCGATCGGGCTGGGCTCGTTCACCAGCGGCGACAACCGCCTCGACAGCCAGCTGGCCGCTGCGGTGATGGGCATCCAGGCGATCAAGGGTGTGGAAATCGGCGACGGCTTCGAGACCGCGCGCCGCCGCGGCAGCGTCGCGCACGACGAGATGTACCCCGGTCCGGACGGGGTGCTGCGCTCGACGAACCGGGCCGGCGGTCTGGAGGGCGGTATGACCAACGGCCAACCGCTGCGGGTGCGGGCGGCGATGAAGCCGATCTCGACCGTGCCGCGCGCGCTGGCCACCGTCGACATGGCCACCGGTGAGGAGGCCGTCGCGATTCACCAACGTTCCGATGTGTGCGCGGTGCCCGCTGCCGGTGTGGTGGTGGAGACCATGGTCGCGCTGGTGGTGGCCCGTGCGGTGCTGGAGAAGTTCGGCGGGGACTCGCTGGCCGAAACCCGGACCAATATCGATGCCTACCTGCGCGCCGTCGCTGAGCGCGAGCCGGCGGCGCAGGCCTTGGGCTGATGGCGCCCAAGGCGGTACTGATCGGCCTGCCGGGTTCGGGCAAGTCGACCATCGGCCGCCGGCTGGCCAAGGCGCTGAACCTCACCATGCTCGACACCGACGCCGCGATCGAGGAGACCACCGGCCGCACCATCGCCGACATCTTCGCCGTCGACGGCGAGCCCGGGTTCCGCCGCATCGAGGAGCAGGTGATCCGCTCGGCCCTGTGCACCCACGATGGCGTGTTGTCGCTGGGCGGCGGTGCGGTCACCACCCCCGGCGTGCGCGAGGCATTGGCCGGGCACACCGTCATCTACCTGGAGATCAGCGCCGCCGAGGGAGTGCGCCGCACCAGTGGCTCCACCGTTCGGCCATTGCTCGCCGGCGGTGACCGGGCCGAGAAGTTCCGTGCCCTGATGGCCGAGCGGGTGCCGCTCTACCGTCGGGTCGCCACCATGCGGGTCAACACCAACCGGCGTAACCCCGGTGCGGTGGTGCGCACCATCGTGTCGCGGTTGGAAGACTCCCCGCCCCAGAAACAGTCGCAAAAGCCGACTGCCGCCAAGTCCCGGCGCCGTCGGCGTCCGCCCTGGCGGCGCGGACCGGCGTCACCGCAGTCTTCGTCCGGCGCGGAGAGCGAGGCCGGCAACTCCGGCGCTGAATCGAAAGCCATACCCACCCCCGCGGCCCTGGCCGCTCGCAACGCGGAGCGACATGATGACTGACCCGGTAATCGTCGAGGTACTGGTGGACCGGCCCTACCCGGTCATTATCGGGACCGGCCTGTTGGGCGAATTGGGCCGCACGCTGGAGGGCCGTCACAAAGTGGCGGTGCTGCATCAGCCGGTGCTGACCCAGACCGCCGAAGCCATCCGGCAACACCTGTCCGACAAGGGAATCGACGCCCATCGGGTCGAGATTCCGGATGCTGAGGCGGGCAAGGAACTGCCCGTCGTCGGATTCATCTGGGAAGTGTTGGGGCGCATCGGCATCGGCCGCAAAGACGCCATCGTCAGCCTGGGTGGGGGAGCGGCCACCGATGTGGCCGGTTTTGCCGCCGCCACCTGGTTGCGTGGGGTGGACATCGTGCACGTTCCCACCACCTTGCTCGGCATGGTCGACGCAGCGGTGGGTGGCAAGACCGGGATCAATACCGACGCGGGCAAGAACCTGGTCGGTGCGTTCCACCAGCCGGCCGCCGTGCTGGTCGACCTCGCGACGCTGGAAACCTTGCCGCGCAACGAGATTGTTGCCGGGATGGCCGAGATCGTGAAAGCCGGGTTCATCGCCGATCCAGTCATCCTCGACCTCATCGAAGCCGATCCGGAAGCGGCGCTGGATCCCGCCGGAACCGTGCTGCCCGAACTCATCCGGCGCGCGATCGCGGTCAAGGCCGAGGTTGTCGCCGCCGACGAAAAAGAGTCGCAGCTTCGGGAAATCCTGAACTACGGCCACACCCTCGCCCACGCCATCGAACGCCGCGAACGGTACAAGTGGCGTCACGGCGCCGCAGTGTCGGTGGGATTGGTGTTCGCGGCCGAATTGGGCCGTCTGGCAGGGCGTCTCGACGACCAGACCGCCGACCGGCACCGCTCGGTGCTGACCTCGCTGGGCCTGCCGGTGAGCTACGACGGCGACGCACTGCCTCAGCTGATGGAGTACATGGCCGGCGACAAGAAGAACCGCTCGGGAGTGTTGCGGTTCGTCGTACTCGACGGGCTGGCCAAGCCGGGCCGGCTGGAAGGCCCGGACCCGTCGCTGCTGGCGGCCGCATACGCAGAAGTGGCGCGGGACTGACCTCCCGCGCCACCTGGGCTTGAATTCTGGCTCGCCGTCGTCGGCGTGGCCCCGCTATTGGGTTGGCTGCTCGGGGTTTTCGACGGGGGGGATCTCGGCGGTGTCTGTGTTGTCCTGGGCGCCGTTGGCGCTGACCGCGGCGAACACATCGGTGTCGGCACGGCCCTCCGCGGCCAGGCCGTGGTGGCGCTGGCGGGGCATCGGCGGGGCCTTGCGGTCCACCAGCCAACGGCCCACGGTCACGCCGGTCACCGAGAGCAGGAACACCAGCAGCGCGGTGAATGCCGCGAACGTGGTGATCTCGTTGAGCAGCGCCTCGGTGTAGATGCTCTTGTAGAACAGCCCGATCACCCAGGCCACCGCGCCGCTGACCACGCCGGCGAACAGGCCGGCCACCAGCCAGGTCATCGCCAGATCGGAACGGCGGTCGGGATCCGGGTTCTGGCGTGCGTCGGACTGGCCGTCGATCAGGCCCCAGATCAGCACCCCGATACCGAACAACACCAGCAGCGCGAGGCTGAACCAGATGGCATTGCCCGGCGAGGCATTGATCAGTGCTCCCTGCAGTAAGCGCACGATGACCATCGCTGTTGCGAACACCACTCCGCGCAGTAACCACTTGCTCATGAGGGCACAGCGTAGCGAGTAGCGTCACACACCGTGACTATTTCCCAGCGCAGGGACAGACTGCGTCGGCGGCTGGTGGACGCGGACCTGGACGCGATGCTGGTGACCGACCTGGTCAATGTGCGTTACCTGTCGGGATTCACCGGTTCGAACGCCGCCCTGCTGATCCGTTCCACCGACGCCACACCGGTGTTGGCCACCGATGGGCGTTATCGTACCCAGGCTGCGCAGCAGGCTCCGGACGCCGAGGTAGTCATCGAACGGGCCTGCGGGCCGCATCTGGCCGGCCGGGCCGCACACGACGGCGCCCGCCGGCTGGGTTTCGAAAGCCATGTGGTGACCGTGGACGCCTACACCGTCTTGGAGGACGCGGCCGGTGACACGGTCGAGTTGGTGCGCGCGGCGGGCATGGTGGAGGCGCTGCGCGAGATCAAGGATGCCGGCGAGATCGCGATGTTGCGGTTGGCCTGTGAGGCGGCCGACGCCGCACTGGCCGATCTGCTGGAACGCGGTGGCCTGCGGCCGGGGCGCACCGAGAAGCAGGTGCGTGGTGATCTGGAGGCGTTGATGCTCGAGCACGGAGCCGACGGGCCGTCCTTCGAGACGATCGTCGCCACCGGCGCGAACTCGGCCATCCCGCATCACCGGCCCACCGACGCGGTGCTGGCCGCGGGGGACCTGGTGAAGATCGATTTCGGCGCCCTGGTGTCCGGCTACCACTCCGATATGACGCGCACCTTCGTGCTGGGCCCGGCGGCCCAGTGGCAGCGTGACATCTACGAACTGGTGGCCGCCGCGCAGCAGGCCGGGCGTGAAGCGCTGGCACCGGGGGTTTCACTGAGTGCGGTGGACGCCGCATCGCGCCAGGTCATCGCCGCTGCCGGGCATGCCGACAAGTTCAGCCACGGCCTCGGCCATGGTGTCGGGTTGCAGATCCACGAAGCGCCGGGAATCAATGCCGCGGCCGCCGGTACACTGCTTGCTGGTTCTGCGGTCACCGTTGAGCCTGGTGTCTACTTGCCCGATCGCGGCGGTGTCCGGATCGAGGACACCTTGGTCGTCGGAGAGACGGCACCCGACCTGCTTACCCGGTTCCCCAAAGAACTGGCCATCTTGTGACAGAAAATTAGGAGCTACACCGATCATGGCATCGACTGCCGACTTCAAGAACGGGCTCGTCCTGCAGATCGACGGACAGCTGTGGCAAATTGTCGAATTCCAGCACGTCAAGCCCGGTAAAGGCCCGGCCTTCGTGCGGACGAAGCTGAAGAACGTGGTGTCCGGCAAGGTCGTCGACAAGACCTACAACGCCGGCGTGAAGGTGGAGACCGCCACCGTCGACCGCCGCGACGCCACTTACCTGTACCGCGACGGCAGCGACTTCGTCTTCATGGATTCCGAGGATTTCGAGCAGCATCCGCTGCCGGAGGCATTGGTCGGCAACGCCGCCAACTTCCTGCTGGAGAGCATGCTGGTGCAGATCGCCTTCCACGACGGCGCACCGCTGTACCTGGAATTGCCGGTGTCGGTCGAGCTCGTGGTAACCCATACCGAGCCGGGCCTGCAGGGCGATCGCTCGAGTGCGGGCACCAAGCCGGCCACCATGGAGACCGGCGCCGAGATCCAGGTTCCGCTGTTCATCAACACTGGTGACAAGCTCAAGGTCGACACCCGCGACGGCAGTTATCTCGGCCGCGTTAATGCCTGATCGTCGTGGTGACCGGGGCCGCCACCAGGCCCGAAAACGTGCCGTCGATCTGCTGTTCGAGGCCGAGGCGCGCGGTCTGACGCCGGAGGCGGTCGCCGACGGGCGTGCCGCGCTGGCCGAGGACCAGGACGACATCACGCCGCTCAACCCCTACACGGTGTCGGTGGCCCGCGGTGTGACCGAACACGCGGCCCACATCGACGACCTGATCTCGGCACACCTGCAGGGCTGGACGCTGGAACGGCTGCCGGCCGTGGACCGCGCCATCCTGCGGGTGGCGGTGTGGGAACTGCTGCACGCCGAGGACGTTCCCGAACCCGTGGCGGTGGACGAGGCAGTGGAGCTGGCCAAGGAGTTGTCCACCGACGAGTCACCGGGATTCGTCAACGGCGTGCTCGGCCAGGTGATGCTGGTGACGCCGCAGATCCGGGCCGCCGCTGCGGCCGTGCAAAGCGCGATCAAGGACAGCCCCGAGCAGTAGGGACGTTCCTCGGGTCCGTCGGGTTCAGCCGCGAGATGATGTGTCCCGGACATCGGGATACATCGCCGCAGTTCGGTGCCACGATGTGGTTACGTGATTGATTTCCGTACCCGACATCGGAGGTCGCTGATGGGGCCCGAGCCGAGAACCATCGCCGACGTCGGTGAGGACGGCCTCCACCTGCACGCCTGCCCGCTGTGCGAGGCCATGTGCGGCTTGGAGATTCGCGTAGCGGACGGCCAGGTTGCGAGCGTTCGGCCGAACAAGTCAGACCAGTGGAGTGCGGGCCACATCTGCCCGAAAGGCGCGTCGTTGGCAGCGCTGCACGACGACCCCGACCGGATCCGCCGGCCGATGATCAAGGTCGACGGCGAGTGGCATGAGGTCGACTGGGATACCGCGTTCCGTCGTTGCACCGAACTGCTCGCTCCCGTCATTGAGAAGTACGGCATCGGTGCGGTCGCGGCGTACACCGGAAATCCGTTGGCACACTCGTTTTCGCTGTCCCGCTACTCGGCGATCCTGCTCGGCCTGTCCGGCATGCCGATCACCTACTCGCCGGGCACCATCGACCAGTGGCCGAAGAACCTGTCGTCGCACCTGATGTACGGCAGCTGGTGGGCCTTCCCGACGCCGGACATCCAGCGCACTGACTTGCTGGTGGTGATGGGTGCCAACCCCGCGGCCTCGCAGGGTTCACTGCTGGCAGCCCCCGACGTGATGGGCATCATCGCCGGCATCCGCAAGCGCGGCAAGGTGATCGTCATCGACCCGGTGCGCACCCAGACCGCCGCCAAGGCCGACGAGTGGCTGCCGATCACGCCCGGTACCGACGCTGCGCTGCTGCTCGGGATCATCCATACCGTGTTCGACGAAGGGCTGGTCAACCTCGGCGAGCTGGAACGCCACCTCGACGGGGTGTCGACGCTGCAGCGGGCGGTGGCCGACTGGTCACCCGAAAGAGTCTCTGCCGCAACGGGTATCGATGCGGAGCGGATTCGGGGACTGGCCCGCGAACTGGCCGGTACGCCGCGGGCGGTGGTTTACGGCCGAATCGGCACCTGCAATCAAGAGTTCGGCAGCCTGGCCAGCTGGCTGGTGGACGTGGTCAACATCGTCACCGGACATTTCGACACCCCGGGCGGCGCGATGTTCGCCCGCCCGACGGCGTGGACGATCACGAGCCAGCCGATCCCGGGGTTGGAGGACGGGGCGCCGAACTTCGGCAGCTACCGCACCCGGGTCCGCGGGGCCAAGGAGGTTCTCGGGCAGGTACCGGTGTCGTGCATGCTCGAAGAGATCACCACCCCCGGCGAAGGACAGCTCAAGGCCCTGATCACGGTGGCCGGCAACCCGGTGCTGTCCACCCCGGGCGGCGACAAGCTCGACGAGGCCCTGCCGCAGCTGGACGCCATGATCTCGGTGGACCTGTGGCTCAACGAGACCACCCGCCACGCCGACGTCATCCTGCCCGGCGCCTCGGCGCTCGAGCAGCCGCATTCCGCCGACCTGCTGCTGGGCACGGCGATCAACAGCTTCGCCCGGTATTCGGCACCGGTGTTCCGCCGGGAGGATCCCCACGCACCGGAGGAATGGGAGATCCTGATCCGGCTGACCGGGCTGTGCACCGGCACCCCGGCCGAGGAGGTCGATGTCGCCGCGCTCGACGACGGCTGGTTCGACTACCTGTGCTTCACCCAGGGTCTCGACGGTGCCGAGATCCGCAAGCACTACGACCACGGCGGCCCCGAACGGATGCTCGACCTGACGCTGCGGACCGCCGCGTTCGGCGACCGGTACGGCGAGAACCCCGACGGCCTGACCCTGGAAAAGCTCAAGGCCCACCCGGACGGAATCAATTACGGCCCTATGGTTCCCCGGGTGCCCGAAGTGCTCGGCACCGCCGACCACAAGATCCGACTGGCGCCGCAGTATCTGCTCGACGACCTGCCCCGGCTGGCCGAGCGGCTCGATCGCGCCCCCGATGACCTGGTACTGGTCAGCCGGCGGCATCTGCGGTCCAACAACTCCTGGCTGCACAACGTCAGCGCGCTGATGAAGGGACGCGACCGGTGCACCTTGCTGATGCACAGCCGGGATGCGGCATCGCGGGGTATCTCCGACGGCGACGTCGCGGAAGTGGCATCGACCGCCGGAAAGATCGTGGTCCCGGTGGAGGTGACCGACGCGATCAAGCCGGGCGTGGTGTCGATGCCGCACGGCTGGGGCCACGCTCAGCCCGGCACCCGGCTCGGTGTCGCGAACGCGTCGCCCGGCGTCAACACCAACATCCTGTCGCGGCCCGACTTCATCGACGAGCCGTCCGGAAACGGCGCGCTCAACGGCATCCCGGTTACGGTCAGCGCGGTGGGTGGCTGACCGGATCAGGCCCCGCTACTGCGGCGGCAGCAGCGGTGGCTCGCACGCATTGCTGACCGGATTCCACCACCAGCCGTTATCGCAACCAAGTGGCGTGGTGCCGATGGGCGGGCGGCAGGTGTTGGCCACCGGATCCCACCAGCCGTTCGCACAGTTCTGGACGATCGGGCCCTGGCAGGTACTGGAGACCGGATCCCACCACGAACCGTTGTCGCAGTCGGCCAGGCTGATTGCGGGGGTGACGGCCGCAGTGAATGCCATCGGAACGAATGCGGCGGCGGCGATGATGGCCGCGCGGTGCAGTGTCTTCATGGTTCCCTCCCCAGATCATTGCCCAATGTCTCAGCTAGTCACCATAGGCCGTGCGCCCGGGCCCAGGCGGGGCCGGCGCACCGGCTTTCGATTCGTCGCACTGCAGCGGCCGACGTGTTGGGCCACCTGAGGAGCATCACTGCTTGAGCAGCTGGGACAGCTGGAGGTAGTCATTCGCCGAGACCGAGGCCGGCCTTCCGGCGCAAATGCCGCCGTCGATGGCAAGGTCTTGGCCATTGATGAAACTGGAGGCGTCGCTGGCCAACCAGAGCAACGCGGCGGCGACGTCGTCGGGCCGGCCAACTCGTTTCATCGGCTGCCACGTCGGTAGGGCGCTGGCGAACATGGCTTCCAACGCCGGGGCCGCCTGCTCGGCCCTATCTGAGTCGATGCCAGTGGTTTTGAGCTGTATACCCGTGGGGATGGGTCCAGGGGAGATGCTGTTGACCCGCACGCCCCGCTCACCCAATTCCACGGCGGCGCAACGCGTCAACTGCAGCACCGCGGCCTTGGCCACCGAGTAGTCCACCGGGGTCCACCCGGCGACATGTCCGCCCAGGCTGGCCACGTTGACAATGCTGCCAGCGCCCTGAGCGCTCATATGCTTTGCGGCGTACTTGATCCCGGCGGCCATCCCGAGCACATGCACCCGCAGGGTGTCAGCGAAGGCGTCCAGGTCGAGTTCCTCGACCGAGCCCAGGGTGCCCGAGGTACCTGCGTTGTTGATCAACACATCGAGCCGGCCGAATCGCTCCAGCGCATGTTCGATCAACCCGCGCACCTGTGATTCGTCGGCGACGTCGGCGCGGTGGAACGCTACCGACGAGCCGAGCCGGGCCGCCAGAGATTCACCGCGATCCACCTGACGCCCGCTGATGAGCACGCAAGCGCCGTGAGCGGCGAAGGCCTCGGCCGCCGCGGCGCCTAAGCCGCCGGTGGCGCCGGTTACGACCGCCACCTTGCCGGCCAGCGTGGAATCGGTCTTCGCTTCCGTCAGCTGACGGACGTCTGATGTGGGTAGCGGCTCTGTGAACATGTCGTCCAGGTTCGCCCGACGACCGTGGACGAGACAATTACCTGTCGGGTAATCCTTTTCACGGGGCCGTGATACTGCGCTGTGCCAGGCACCGGGTGCGGATCTGGCCCATCAACCAGACGTGGCGAACGCCTACAGGTCCAGCGCCTGATAGGTGCGGCGGACGAATCTGGGTTGTGCCGTCTGCAGTTTCGCCAGCGAGGTGTTGCCCGCGATGGAGGCGGCGGCGTCGGCCGACAGGTCCGGCAGGTTCTGGATCAGATAGATCAGGATCAGATCTGCCGACGGATCTGCCTGCCACCAGGTGCCGTAGGCGCCGGGCCAGCCGAAGGTTCCCAGCCCGCCCGGACCGAACAGCTGCCGGGATTTGGCCGGGTCCGTCACCACCGACAGGTTCAGGCCGAATCCCCGGCCCATCCAGAACGGCGCGCCCAGGAAGGGGAATTGCTTCTGCTCGGCGGTCAGCCGGTCGGTGCGCATCAGCCGAACCGAGTCCTCTGAAAGCACCCGCACCCCGTCGACCGTGCCGCCGCCCAACAGCATCCGCGCGAACTTCAGGTAGTCGTCGACGGTGGAGAACAAACCCGCCCCGCCGGTGCAGAACGGGGGATCGGTGATCGGCGGTGGCCCCATCACGTCGTGGGTCAGGGTGTGGTCGGCGGTCAGCTTGTACATCGTCGCGGTGCGCCGCCGGCCCGCCGGGTCGACCGAGAACCCGGTGTCGGTCATGCCCAGCGGAGCGAAGATCCGCTCGTGCAGCACCTGCGACAGCGGCTTGCCCGCGATGCGGGACAGGGCGATTCCCAGCACGTCAGTGGCGTGACTGTAGGTCAGGCGGTCACCGGGCTGATGCACCAACGGCAGCTTGGCCAGATCGCCCAGCCAGCGGTCCTGGTCTTGGCGCAGGGACAGCTTTCCGTAGGCCGATGCCAGCGGCCCCAGCACCGAGAACATGTAGGCCAGCCCGCTGCGATGGGTCATCAGATCGTCGAAGGTGATCGGTCGTCGGGCCGGTTCGGTGCGGTCCAGTGGGCCGCGCGGATCGAGCAGAACTCGCATGTCGGCGAGTTCGGGCAGCCAGGTGGTCACCGGCTCTCGCAGCGAAAACGCGCCCTCTTCGGCCATCGCCATGGCCGCCGCCACGGTCACCGGCTTGGTCATCGAGGCGATCCGGAAAATGGTGTCGCGTTGCATCGGCAGCCCGGCGTCGACATCCCGGTGGCCCAGCTCGTTGACCTGCAGCACCTCGCCCGCCTGCCATACCAGCGTGACCGCGCCCGCGAGCAGCCCGGCGTCGATGGCTTCCCGGATGGACGATTGATTGCCGTCGAGGTTCACCCGCGCCAGGTTAGTGCTCACCTCCGCGGCCCTGATCTTCCCCGTGGTGTTCTGCTCTCGACCGATCGGAGATCTTCGCCACTCGCTACCGCTACACCGGCGCAGGTCCGGCGTTCAATCTGGCCGGCATCGTTGGCGGGGCGATTCCGCCGTTGGTTGCCGGAGTCCTGGTGGCCACGCTCGGTAGCTGGGCCGTCGGGGTGATGATGGCGGGTTTCGTCATCGTCAGCATCGCGTCGACGGCGCTGCTGCCCGAGACGAAGGGGACCACAATGGAGGCCGTCACGCGCTGACGGTGGCGGGGCGGACCTGCGCGGCCTGCTAAGCTGGCCCGCAGTTCGACGTCCTTTAACGATCCGTCCCGAGAGGCGGAGAAGGAGGTCAGGGTCACCCCATGGGCTCTTCAAGTACCGACCGGGAATTGTTGTCTGCGGCGGACGTCGGCCGCACCATTTCCCGGATCGCCCATCAGATCATCGAGAAGACCGCACTCGACGATCCCGCCGAGCGGGAACGCGTGGTGCTGTTGGGAATCCCCACCCGCGGTGTGACATTGGCCACCCGGCTGGCCGACAAGATCAGCGAGTTCGTCGGCGTTGCGTTGCCCGTCGGTGCGCTGGACATCACGCTTTACCGCGACGACCTCAACTTCAAGCCGCCCCGACCGCTGGCGTCGACCTCGATCCCGGCCGGCGGCATCGACGACGCCGTGGTGATCCTCGTCGACGACGTGCTGTATTCCGGGCGCTCGGTGCGCTCCGCGCTGGACGCACTGCGGGACATCGGCCGGCCACGGGTCGTCCAGCTCGCGGTGCTCGTCGATCGCGGTCATCGCGAACTGCCGGTCCGCGCCGATTATGTCGGTAAGAACGTGCCGACCTCACGCACCGAGAGTGTGCATGTGCTGCTGTCCGAGCATGACGACCGCGACGGAGTGGTGATATCGAAATGACGAACGCTTGCGTGAGGAATCGACCGCTATGACGACGCGTCATCTCCTATCGGCCGCGGATCTGACCCGTGAGGAAGCGACGGCGATCCTCGACGACGCCGACCGGTTCCGCGAGGCGCTGCTCGGCCGTGAGGTGAAGAAGCTGCCCACCCTGCGTGGCCGCACCATCATCACCATGTTCTACGAGAACTCCACCCGTACCCGGGTGTCGTTCGAGGTGGCGGGCAAGTGGATGAGCGCCGACGTGATCAACGTCAGCTCGTCGGGATCCTCGGTGGCAAAAGGGGAGTCGCTGCGCGACACGGCCCTGACGTTGCGGGCCGCCGGCGCTGATGCCTTGATCGTCCGGCACCCGGCTTCCGGTGCGGCACAACAACTTGCCGAGTGGACCGCCGAGGAAGGCGGTACCGGACCCAGCGTGATCAACGCCGGGGACGGTACCCACGAGCATCCGACCCAGGCCCTGCTCGATGCGCTGACCATCCGTCAGCGCCTCGGCGGCATCGAAGGCCGGCGGGTGGTCATCGTTGGGGACGTGCTGCACAGCCGGGTGGCCCGGTCGAATGTGGCACTGCTGACCACCCTTGGTGCCGAAGTGGTGCTTGTGGCGCCGCCCACACTGATGCCGTCGGGGGTTTCCGGCTGGCCGGTGTCGGTGTCCACCGATCTGGACGCCGAGCTGCCCGCGGCCGATGCGGTGCTGATGCTGCGGGTGCAGGCCGAGCGGATGAACGGCGGGTTCTTCCCGTCGGAGCGGGAGTACTCGGTGCGCTACGGATTGTCCGAGAAGCGGCAGGCCATGCTGCCCGGCAACGCGGTGGTGCTGCACCCGGGACCGATGCTGCGCGGCATGGAGATCGCGTTCCCGGTTGCGGATTCATCGCAATCGGCTGTACTGCAACAGGTTTCAAACGGTGTCCACGTGCGGATGGCGGTGCTGTTCCATCTGCTGGTGGGTGCAGATCGGGAGGCGATCAGCGTATGACCGCGCACGCGAGGAGCAAGAACCACCCACAGCAGGTATTCATTCGCGGGGTGCGCCTCTACGGCGAGGGTGATCAGGTCGATGTTCTGATCGCCGACGGGCAGATCGCCGAGATCGGTGCCGCCCTCAAGGCTCCCGAGGGTGCCGAGGTGATCGAGGCGACCGGCCAGGTGCTGCTGCCCGGCTTCGTCGACCTGCACACCCATCTGCGCGAGCCCGGCCGCGAATACGCCGAGGACATCGAAACCGGCTCGGCGGCAGCGGCTCTGGGCGGTTACACCGCGGTGTTCGCCATGGCCAACACCGATCCGGTCGCCGACTCCGTGGTGGTCACTGACCACGTGTGGAACCGGGGCCAGCAGGTGGGACTGGTCGACGTGCACCCGGTCGGCGCGGTCACTGTGGGGCTGGGCGGCACTCAGCTCACCGAAATGGGTCTGATGGCTGCCGGTGTCGGCCAGGTGCGGATGTTCTCCGACGACGGACTCTGCGTCCACGATCCGCTGGTGATGCGCCGCGCGCTGGAATACGCCACCGGGCTCGGGGTGCTCATCGCCCAGCACGCCGAGGAACCGCGCCTGACCGTCGGCGCCGTCGCCCACGAGGGCCCCAACGCGGCCAAGCTCGGGTTGGCAGGCTGGCCGCGCTCGGCCGAGGAATCGATCGTGGCGCGGGATGCGATCCTGGCCCGCGACGCCGGCGCCCGGGTGCACATCTGCCACGCTTCTACCGCGGGTACCGTCGAACTGCTGAAATGGGCTAAGGCGCAAGGGATTTCCATCACCGCCGAGGTTACCCCGCACCACCTGCTGCTCGACGATTCCCGGCTGGCCAGCTACGACGGCCGTAACCGGGTGAACCCGCCGCTGCGCGAATCCAGCGACGCCCAGGCGTTGCGTCAGGCGCTGGCCGACGGGGTGATCGACTGTGTGGCCACCGACCACGCCCCGCACGCCGAGCACGAGAAGTGCTGCGAATTCTCGGTAGCCCGCCCCGGCATGCTGGGCCTGCAAACCGCGCTGTCGGTGGTGGCCGAGACCATGGTGCGCCCGGGCCTGCTGACCTGGCGGGGTGTCGCCAAGGTGATGAGCGAGGCCCCCGCGGCCATCGTCGGATTGCCGGATCAGGGCCGGCCGCTGGAAGTGGGGGAGCCGGCCAACCTCACCGTGATCGATCCCGACGCGACCTGGACCGTGGAGGGCGACGAACTGGCCAGCCGGTCGGACAACACACCTTTCGAGGCGATGACGCTGCCTGCGACGGTGACTGCCACCCTGCTGCGCGGCAAGATCACCGCACTCGACGGGAAGTGTCTTCCGGCGGGCAGGAGCACAGCGACCGGGGGATCGGCACGGTGAACACACCTACGCTGATCGCATCGCTGGTGATGGCGGCCATACTGGCCGTGCTGATCGCGTTTCTGATCCGCCAGATGATGCGTGGCTGGCTGCACCGGACGCAACGCCAGGCACAGCTGATCGGGACACTGCCGTCGCTGCCCGACACCGTCGGCGCGGCGACAATCCCGGCCACCAAGGGGATGTATGTGGGCAGCACGCTGGTGCCGCACTGGAACGACAAGGTCGCCGCGGGCGACCTCGGATTTCGGACCAAGGCGGTACTGACCCGATATCCCGAGGGAATCATGATGCAGCGCAGCGGTGCTGGGCCGATCTGGATTCCCACCGAGTCGATCACCGCGATCAGGACCGAGCGCGGCATCGCAGGAAAAGCACTGACTTTCGACGGAATTCTGGCCATCAGGTGGCGGCTGCCCTCGGGCACCGAGATCGACACCGGGTTCCGCGCTGATAATCGCGCAGAGTACGACCGCTGGCTGGAGGAAGAGGCATGACGAGCAACGGTGACAAACGAAACGGCACGGCGGCGAGCCGCCTATCTGGCACGGCGGCGAGCCGCCTATCTGGCAAGGCGGTCCTGGTCCTCGAGGACGGGCGCGTCTTCACCGGCACTCCTTTTGGGGCGGTCGGCGAAACCCTCGGCGAGGCGGTGTTCTCCACCGGAATGTCGGGCTATCAGGAGACGCTCACGGATCCGAGCTACCACGGCCAGATCGTGATCGCCACCGCACCGCAGATCGGTAACACCGGCTGGAACAACGAGGACGGCGAAAGCCGCGGGGACAAGATCTGGGTGGCCGGTTACGCGGTGCGTGACCCCTCGCCGCGGGCGTCGAACTGGCGCGCCACCGGAACCCTCGACGATGAGCTGGTCCGCCAGGGCATCGTGGGCATCGCCGGCATCGACACCCGGGCGGTGGTGCGTCATCTGCGCACCCGCGGGTCGATGAAGGCCGGGGTGTTCTCCGGACAGACGGCCGATGCGCCGATCGACGAGCTGGTGGCCCGGGTCCTTGGCCAGCCCTCCATGTTGGGTGCGGACCTGGCCGGACAGGTCAGCACCCGTAGCCCCTATATCGTTGAAGCTGACGGAGCAGCCGAAGGCGCCCACCGGTTCACCGTGGCGGCGATCGACCTGGGTATCAAGACCAATACCCCGCGCAACTTCGCCCGACGTGGCATCCGCAGCCACGTGCTGCCGTCGTCGGTCACCTTCGATCAGATCGCCGACCTCAAACCCGATGGGGTGTTCCTGTCCAACGGCCCGGGTGATCCGGCCACCGCCGACTACATGGTCGGGGTGACTCGCGAGGTGCTCGCGGCCGGAATCCCGCTGTTCGGCATCTGCTTCGGCAACCAGATCCTGGGCCGGGCGCTGGGCCGGTCCACCTACAAGATGGTCTTCGGTCACCGCGGGATCAACGTCCCGGTGATCGACCACGTCACCGGCCGGGTGGCGATCACCGCCCAGAACCACGGTTTCGCCCTGGAGGGAGAAGCCGGCGAGACCTTCGATACTCCCTTCGGCGCCGCCGAGGTCAGCCACACCTGCGCCAACGACGGTGTGGTGGAAGGCGTCCGGCTGGCCAACGGGCGGGCGTTCTCGGTCCAGTACCACCCGGAGGCCGCGGCCGGACCACATGACGCGGAGTACCTGTTCGACCAGTTCGTAGACCTGATGGCAGGAGAGAAGTAATGCCACGTCGCTCTGATCTCAACCACGTATTGGTGATCGGGTCCGGCCCGATCGTCATCGGTCAGGCTTGCGAATTCGACTATTCGGGTACCCAGGCCTGCCGGGTGCTGCGCTCGGAGGGCATCCAGGTCAGCCTGGTCAACTCCAATCCGGCGACGATCATGACCGACCCGGAGTACGCCGACAACACCTACGTCGAACCCATCACCCCGGCCTTCGTCGAGAAGGTCATCGCCCAGCAGGCCGAGCGCGGCAACAAGATCGACGCGCTGCTGGCCACCCTGGGTGGGCAGACCGCGCTGAACACCGCGGTGGCGCTGCACGAGAACGGCGTCCTGGAGAAGTACGGGGTCGAACTCATCGGCGCCGACTTCGACGCCATCCAGCGCGGTGAGGACCGGCAGAAGTTCAAGGACATCGTCGCCAAGGTGGGAGGGGAGTCGGCGAAGTCCCGAGTCTGCTTCACCATGGACGAGGTCCGTGAGACGGTTGCCGAACTCGGCCTTCCGGTCGTGGTCCGGCCCAGCTTCACCATGGGCGGACTCGGGTCGGGCATGGCGTATTCGGCCGAGGACGTCGAGCGGATGGCCGGTGACGGCCTGGCCGCCTCCCCATCGGCGAACGTGCTGATCGAAGAATCCATCTACGGGTGGAAGGAATTCGAACTCGAGCTGATGCGCGACAGCCGCGACAACGTGGTGGTGGTGTGCTCGATCGAGAACTTCGACCCGATGGGCGTGCACACCGGCGACTCGGTGACCGTGGCACCGGCGATGACGCTGACCGACCGCGAGTACCAGAACATGCGCGACCTGGGCATCGCGATTCTGCGCGAAGTCGGGGTCGACACCGGTGGCTGCAACATCCAGTTCGCGATCAACCCGCGTGACGGCCGCCTGATCGTCATCGAGATGAACCCGCGGGTGTCGCGGTCCTCGGCGCTGGCGTCGAAGGCCACCGGCTTCCCGATCGCCAAGATCGCGGCCAAGCTGGCCATCGGGTACACCCTCGACGAGATCCTCAACGACATCACCAAGGAGACGCCGGCCTGCTTCGAGCCCACGCTGGACTACGTCGTCGTCAAGGCGCCGCGGTTCGCGTTCGAGAAGTTCCCCGGCGCCGACGCCACGCTGACCACCACGATGAAATCGGTCGGCGAGGCAATGTCGTTGGGCCGCAACTTCATCGAGGCGCTCGGCAAGGTGATGCGATCGCTGGAGACCAGCCGCGCCGGGTTCTGGACCGCGCCGGACTCGGACTTGTCGGTCGAACAACTGCTGACCGGCCTGCGTACCGCGGTGGACGGCAGGCTCTATGACATCGAGCAGGCGCTGCGTCTGGGTGCCGGCGTCGAGCAGGTGGCCGAGGCCTCCGGCGTCGACCCGTGGTTCATCGAACAGATCGCCGGCCTGGTCGCGCTGCGCGCCGAGCTGATCGCGGCCCCGGTGCTCGACGGTGAGCTGCTGCGACGGGCCAAGCACAGCGGCCTGTCCGACCGCCAGATCTCGGCTCTGCGCCCGGAACTGGCCGGCGAAAGCGGTGTCCGCACACTGCGGGAGCGGTTGGGTATCCATCCGGTGTACAAGACCGTGGACACCTGCGCCGCCGAGTTCGACGCCAAGACGCCGTATCACTACAGCAGCTACGAGCTCGACCCCGCTGCCGAGACCGAGGTCGCTCCGCAGGCCGAGAAGCCCAAGGTGCTGATCCTGGGTTCCGGTCCGAACCGGATCGGTCAGGGCATCGAGTTCGACTACAGCTGCGTGCACGCCGCGACGACCTTGAGTGCTGCCGGGTTCGAAACGGTGATGGTCAACTGCAACCCCGAAACGGTGTCCACCGACTATGACACCGCCGACCGGCTGTACTTCGAGCCGCTCACCTTCGAGGACGTCCTGGAGGTCTACCACGCCGAATCCGGCTCGGGCGCAGGTGGTCCCGGTGTGGTCGGGGTCATCGTTCAGCTCGGCGGACAGACTCCGCTGGGCCTGGCCAAGCGGCTCGAGGATGCCGGGGTCCCGATCGTGGGTACCGGACCCGATGCCATCGATCTGGCCGAGGATCGCGGGCTGTTCGGTGAGGTGCTGGTCAACGCGGGTCTGCCGGCGCCCCGGTTCGGCACTGCCACCAGCTTCGAGCAGGCCCGGCGGATCGCCTCCGAGATCGGGTACCCGGTGCTGGTGCGTCCCTCCTACGTGCTGGGCGGGCGCGGTATGGAGATCGTCTACGACGAGGCCACCCTGGAGGGCTACATCGCCCGTGCCACCCAGTTGTCCCCGGAACACCCGGTGCTGGTCGACCGGTTCCTGGAGGACGCGATCGAGATCGACGTCGACGCGTTGTGCGACGGCACCGAGGTGTACATCGGCGGCATCATGGAGCACATCGAGGAGGCCGGTATCCACTCCGGCGACTCGGCGTGTGCGCTGCCTCCGGTGACCTTGGGCCGCAGCGATATCGAAGCGGTGCGACGCGCCACCGAGGCCATCGCGCGTGGCATCGGGGTGGTCGGACTGCTCAATGTCCAGTACGCGCTCAAGGATGACGTGCTCTACGTGCTGGAGGCCAACCCACGCGCCAGCCGTACCGTGCCGTTTGTCTCCAAGGCCACCGCGGTTCCGTTGGCCAAGGCCTGCGCCCGGGTGATGTTGGGCACCACCATCGCCCAGTTGCGTGACGAGGGCATGCTCAGCAAGACCGGGGACGGGGCCACCATCGCCCGCAAGGCCCCGGTCGCGGTGAAGGAAGCCGTGTTGCCGTTCCACCGGTTCCGCCGGGCCGACGGCGCTCAGGTCGACTCGCTGCTGGGGCCGGAGATGAAGTCAACGGGCGAGGTGATGGGAATCGACCACGATTTCGGCACCGCCTTCGCCAAGAGTCAGACCGCGGCCTACGGCTCGCTGCCGGCTCAGGGCACGGTCTTCGTGTCGGTGGCCAACCGCGACAAGCGTTCGCTGGTGTTCCCAGTCAAGCGGCTGGCCGATCTGGGCTTCCGGGTGCTGGCCACCGAAGGCACCGCAGAAATGCTGCGCCGCAACGGGATTCCCTGTGGTGAGGTGCGTAAGCAATCCGAGGAGGCCAGCGAGTCCGATACCCGTCCGTCAGCGGTCGACGCCATCCGCGCCGGTGAGGTCGACATGGTGATCAACACCCCGTACGGAAACTCCGGGCCACGGGTCGACGGGTACGAGATCCGCTCGGCGGCAGTGTCGATGAACATCCCGTGCGTCACGACCGTGCAGGGCGCCTCGGCTGCGGTGCAGGGGATCGAGGCGGGTATCCGCGGCGACATCGGCGTGATGTCTCTGCAGGAACTGCACAGCGAGCTGGACTCGCTCTAGCGATGATCGGCTTCGGACAACGGTTGGCCGATGCGGTGTCGGTGCGGGGGCCGCTGTGCCCCGGGATCGACCCGCATCCGGAGCTGTTGCGGGCGTGGGGTTTGGGCGTCGATCCCGACGGCCTGGCCGCGTTCTGCGACATTTGCGTAGCGGCGTTCGCCGACTTCGCGATCGTCAAGCCGCAGGTGGCGTTCTTCGAGGCGTATGGCTCGGCCGGGTTCGCCGTGCTGGAGCGCACCATCGCCGCCTTGCGAGAGGCCGGTGTGCTGGTGCTGGCCGACGCCAAACGCGGGGACATCGGCTCGACCATGGCGGCTTATGCCGCGGCGTGGGCCGGTGACTCCCCATTGGCGGCCGATGCGGTCACCGCATCGCCGTATCTGGGCTTCGGTTCGTTGCAGCCGCTGTTGGACACCGCGGCCGAACATGGTCGCGGGGTGTTCGTGCTGGCCGCCACCTCCAACCCGGAGGGGCCGAGCGTGCAGCGGGCCATGGCCGGGTCCCGCACCGTGGCGCAGTCGATCGTGGACTCCGCCGCAGAGGTGAATCGTGCCGCTGCCCAACCGACCGGGTCGGTCGGAGTGGTGGTCGGGGCGACGGTGACCGAGCCGCCCGATCTCAGCGGGTTGGGCGGGCCGGTATTGGTGCCCGGTGTCGGCGCCCAGGGCGGCCGTACCGATGCGCTGGCCGGTTTGGGCGGGGCCAGGCTGGTGCTGCCCGCGGTGTCGCGCGAGGTGCTGCGCTCGGGCCCGGCGATTGCCGATTTGCGGGCCACCGCCGAACGCCTGCGCGACGAGGTCGCTTACCTCGCCTGACCGACCTCGCACACCCGCAGTCCACGCCGGGGCCTGACCTCGGGGGCGGCATGGCGTGGAACCGCGAAACGTGCTTGCGCAGAGTCAGATTGACGGCCGCGCGGTCAGATGTCGTGCGACGCAGCGGGTCACAGCGGGATCCAGATGCCGAACAGCCAGAAGCCCCAGTTGTTGAACTGCGGGTTGAAGAATGGTGTCACCCATTGCCCGTTGTAGTTGAACGGTTGGTGGTCGAGCCTGCCCTGGTCGATGCCACGCCAGCCCATGCCCGGTGGCGGGGGCGGTGGGGCGTCCCACGGGCCGCCACCGGGCCCACCCTGGTGATCAGGCCCGCCGGGCCATCCCGGGCGATCTGGGCCATCTGGGCCGCCTTGCCACCCCTGGTGATCGGGTCCGCCGGGTCCGCCGGGTTGATCGGGTCCGCCTGGGCGATCAGGCCCACCCGGCCCGCCGGGTCCACCGGGGTGATCGGGTCCACCCGGTCCACCCGGGCCCTGGCAGTTACCAAACGCACACGGCGGCCCGGGTTCGGCGGCCGCCACCCCCCCGGCGCCTGCCGCCAGAGTGGCGGTACCGAGGGCGACGACCAGGGTGGATGCGCAGGTCAGACGCTTGATATTCATGTCCAGCTTCCCTTCGCGAGGGTTGGATACCCGACCAAAAGGACGGTATTTAGGCAAGCTGTGTAATCGCTATGCGGCAATTAGGCGCGGGCTAGGCGTCGTGATCGACTGCGTGTGACGGGCATTTCGCGAGCTCCGACACGCCCGACACGCCGTGACCAGCGAAAATTTTCTGAAAACCGTGATGTGGGCCAGTGCGGACGCCGGAGCGGCTGGTCTCGGACGGATGCCGACCTGGTCGCGGGTGTTCCGAAAAGCATTGACATGCAGGAATATCCGCCGCGAAGCGCGATCGAGGGCGGTGATTCGGCGTTGATTCGAGGGAAAACAGCCGGTCGTCGTGGCGCACTACACGCTGGGCTTTTAGCGCCGTAACCAGGGGGTGGGGTTAGCGTTCGTCAGCCTGCGTGGGTACGGTCGTCGTCGCTGGCTGGTTTGAACTCCAGCCGTAAAAAACAAGAGATGGCCGAAGAGAAATCGCCAGAGACGGAGGAACCCGTGGCCCTTCCCCAGTTGACCGACGAACAGCGCGCGGCAGCGTTGGAGAAGGCTGCTGCCGCACGTCGAGCGCGAGCCGAGCTCAAGGACCGGCTCAAGCGCGGCGGCACCAACCTCAAGCAGGTGCTCACCGACGCCGAGACCGATGAGGTCTTGGGCAAGATGAAGGTCTCCGCGCTGCTGGAGGCCCTGCCCAAGGTCGGCAAGGTCAAGGCACAGGAGATCATGACCGAGCTGGAGATCGCCCCGACCCGCCGTCTGCGCGGCCTCGGCGATCGTCAGCGCAAAGCGCTGCTGGAGAAGTTCGACCAGTCCTAAGGCGCGCGGATTTGAGCGCAGGTAGAGGGGCCGGACACCACATCGCTACGGCTCCGGTCGTCGTGTTGTCCGGTCCCTCCGCCGTCGGGAAGTCGACCGTGGTCCGTTGTCTGCGGGAACGCCTTCCCGACCTGTATTTTTCTGTCTCGGTCACCACCAGGGCGCCACGCCCCGGGGAGATCGACGGAGTCGACTATTTTTTCGTGTCCGCGGAGCGGTTCCAACAGCTGATCGATGACGGTGAGCTGCTGGAATGGGCCGAAATCCACGGCGGGCTGCACCGCTCGGGGACACCGGCCCAGCCGGTGCGGGACGCCACGCTGGCAGGGCGCCCGGTGCTGATCGAGGTTGATCTGGCCGGCGCTCGGGCCGTCAAGCAGGCAATGCCCGAGGTGGTGTCGGTGTTTCTCGCACCGCCGAGCTGGGACGAACTGGTCAATCGGTTGTCCGGTCGGGGCACCGAATCGCCCGAGGTGATGGCCAGGCGGCTGGAGACGGCGCGGGCCGAAATGGCCGCCAAGTCCGACTTTGACCAGGTCGTGGTCAACCGCCAGTTGGAATCCGCGTGCGACGAATTGGTATCCTTGCTGGTGGGCAGCCGCTGACTCATCGTGCCGGAACCGACGTGATCGGATCCGCGAGCCGCCAACACGCTGTTCACAAATGCATTCACGGCATTCGTTCCATCAACCGCCAGGAGACTTCTTCGTGAGCACCCCGCACGCCGATGCGCAGCTGGTCGCTGCGGACGACTTGGGTATCGATCCGTCCGCTGCCAGCGCCTACGACACGCCGCTGGGCATCACCAATCCGCCCATCGACGAGTTGCTGGACCGTACGTCGAGCAAGTACGCACTGGTGATCTACGCCGCCAAGCGGGCGCGTCAGATCAACGATTACTACAACCAGCTCGGCGACGGCATTCTGGAATACGTCGGCCCGCTGGTTGAGCCCGGCCTGCAGGAGAAGCCGCTCTCGATCGCGATGCGGGAGATCCACGAGGACCTGCTCGAGCACACTGAGGGCGAGTAAGCCAGGCCGGGGTCGGTTGGTGAGCGCGCGTAAGCGAATCGTCGTCGGTGTAGCCGGCGGCATCGCCGCCTACAAGGCGTGCACCCTGGTCCGTCAGCTCGCCGAGGCCGGCCATTCCGTGCGGGTCGTGCCGACAGAGTCGGCATTGCGCTTTGTCGGTGCCGCCACGTTCGAGGCCCTGTCGGGCAATCCGGTGCACACGGGCGTCTTCACCGACGTCCACGACGTCCCGCACGTACGCATCGGTCAGGAGGCCGATCTGGTCGTCGTGGCACCGGCCACCGCCGACCTGCTGGCCCGGGCCGTAGCCGGCCGGGCCGACGATCTGCTAACGGCCACACTGCTGACCGCGCGATGCCCAGTGCTGTTCGCCCCGGCCATGCACACCGAGATGTGGTTCCACCCGGCGACCGTGGACAACGTGGCCACCCTGCGCCGTCGGGGCGCGGTGGTGCTGGAGCCCGCATCGGGCCGGCTCACCGGAGCCGACAGCGGCGCGGGCCGGCTGCCTGAGGCCGAAGAGATCACCACTTTCGCGCAACTGCTGCTGGAGCGTGGCTTGGAATCTCCGGCCCTGCCGTACGACTTGTCCGGGGTGAAGGCTCTGGTGAGTGCGGGAGGCACCCGCGAGCCGATCGATCCGGTGCGGTTCATCGGTAACCGCAGTTCCGGCAAGCAGGGATACGCGGTGGCCCGGGTGATGGCGCAGCGCGGCGCCGACGTGACGCTGATTGCGGGCAACACCGCCGGCCTGGTCGACCCGGCCGGCGTCGAGGTCGTGCACGTCGGTTCGGCCGCGCAGTTGCACGACGCGGTGTCCAAGCACGCCCCCGAGGCCAATGTGCTGGTGATGGCCGCGGCGGTGGCCGACTTCCGGCCCGCCCAGGTGGCCACGAGCAAGATCAAGAAGGGCACCGCCGAACCGAGTTCGATTGAGCTCGTCCGCAACGACGACGTGCTCGCCGATGCCGTGCGAGCCCGCGCCGAGGGGCAGTTGCCAAATATGCGGGCCATCGTCGGTTTCGCCGCCGAGACCGGCGACGCCAACGGCGACGTGCTGTTCCACGCCAGGGCCAAACTCCAGCGCAAAGGCTGTGACCTGCTGGTGGTCAATGCGGTGGGCGACAATCGGGCGTTCGAGGTGGATCACAATGATGGTTGGTTGCTGGGTGCCGACGGTACCGAGGCCGCGCTGGAGCATGGGTCGAAGACGCTGATGGCGACCCGTATCGTGGACTCGATCGCGGCGTTTCTGAGCAAGCACGACGCGTGACCCGCGAACGCATCATGGTGCGGATAAGGGTTGCGCATCGGCGTCCCACGCGCTTGAGTGCAACAGGACAGCGATATCATTCGTATATCTAAGTAGTTTGGGTACTTTCAGATTCGGCAAGGAAGGAAGCGGACCGTGAGCGAAGGTCGCCTGTTTACCAGTGAGTCGGTAACCGAAGGGCACCCCGACAAGATCTGTGATGCGATCAGCGACTCTGTGCTCGACGCGCTGCTGGAGCAGGATCCCAAGTCGCGGGTGGCGGTGGAGACCATGGTGACCACCGGCCAGGTCCATGTGGCCGGCGAGGTCACCACCTCGGCGTACGCCGACATCCCCAAGATCGTGCGCGACCGCATCCTGGAGATCGGTTACGACTCGTCGACCAAGGGTTTCGACGGCGCCTCGTGTGGCGTCAACATCGCCATCGGCTCACAGTCGCCTGACATCGCCCAGGGCGTGGACACCGCGCACGAGGCACGCGTCGAGGGTGCGGGCGATCCGCTGGACGCCCAGGGCGCCGGCGACCAGGGGCTGATGTTCGGTTACGCGATCAGCGACACCCCTGAACTCATGCCGCTGCCCATCGCGCTGGCGCACCGGTTGGCGCGCCGGCTGACCGAGGTCCGCAAGAACGGTGTGCTGGACTACCTGCGCCCGGACGGCAAGACGCAGGTGACCATCCAGTACGACGGCAAGACCCCGGTGCGGCTGGACACCGTAGTGCTGTCCACCCAGCACGCCGACGGCATCGACCTCGACAGCACCCTCACTCCGGATATCCGGGAGAAGGTCGTCAACACGGTGCTCGCCGACCTCGGCCACGAGACGTTGGACACCTCCGACTACCGGCTGCTGGTCAACCCGACCGGCAAGTTCGTGCTCGGCGGCCCGATGGGCGACGCCGGTCTGACCGGCCGCAAGATCATCGTCGACACCTACGGCGGCTGGGCCCGTCACGGCGGCGGCGCCTTCTCCGGCAAGGATCCGTCAAAGGTGGACCGTTCGGCCGCGTACGCGATGCGCTGGGTGGCAAAGAACGTGGTTGCCGCCGGGCTGGCCGAGCGGGTCGAGGTGCAGGTGGCCTACGCGATCGGCAAGGCGGCCCCGGTCGGCCTGTTCGTCGAGACCTTCGGCACCGAGACCGTCGACCCGGCCCGCATCGAGAAGGCCATCAGCAGCGTGTTCGATCTGCGCCCCGGCGCGATCATCCGCGATCTGGACCTGCTGCGCCCGATCTACGCCCAGACCGCGGCCTACGGCCACTTCGGGCGCACCGATATCGAGTTGCCCTGGGAGCAGCTGAACAAGGTCGACGAGTTGAAGGCTTCCGTCTAGTTTTTCTGCCAACGGCCCCCGATCATTGATCGGGGGCCATTGTGCTGCCCGGGGTGGAACCATCGCGAGATCAACGCCGTGGTCGTGATTCTTCGAGCGGAGCGACCATAGCGTTGATCTCGGCGCGGGTGCGACCGGATCCACGGAGCCGCAAGCAAACACAGGTCTTACTCGACGGCTACTATCGCGCGGTGACCGACAACAGCGTGCCGCCCCAGTACTCGTACGACCCGCAGAATCCGTACCCAGTGCAGAACCAGTACGGCACGCCCGCGCCGAGCCCCGCGGCCTTTGAGGTCCCCGAAAGGTGGCGCAGTCGATTCGACTTTTTCTCCCGTTACGGCCAGCCGGCATCCTCGCCCGAGGCAACGGTCGCGTTCAAACAGCTCTCGTTCGGGCAGCGGATGCGGCTAGGGGCAAACGGTCCTGCGTTTTTCTTCGGTCCGATCTACTTCGCAATCAAGGGACCCTGGCGCAAGGGCCTCACGCTCTTCGCCGTTTCGATCGCGTTGAGCGTCGTCATCGGACTCGTCGAGTACATGCTGAACTTCACGTTCCCGCCGGCCTCCTACGGCGTCGCAATCGGCGTGCTCTACTCCAGCGCCGCGAACTGGGCCTACTTCCTTCACGTCACCCGAGGCAGCACCAGCTGGAACCCGTTCGAAGGCACCCCATTCTTCCGCCGGAAGAGCTGAAACCCTGGACGGTCAATTACATCTTCGCCCCGTTCTATTCGGGGTCTCCGGTCAGCGTTGCCACGTAATCGTCGACGTATCGGGCGAGATCGCGCGACGGGCGTCGGTAATCACGACCTAGCACCGGTCGTTCTGGCAGCGTCACCTGAGGCCGCTCCACGTCGTGGTGGTCGATGGTGGACAGCAGGTGCGCCATCATGTTGAGCCGTGCGTGCTTCTTGACGTCGGATTCGACGATGTACCAAGGACTTTGCGGAGTATCGGTATGAACCATCATCTGGTCTTTCGCCCGCGAGTAGTCCTCCCAGCGATACACCGATTCCAGATCCATCGGCGAGAGCTTCCACTGTCGGACCGGGTCGTTCAGCCTTGACCTGAACCGACGCAGCTGTTCGTCCTCGGATACCGAGAACCAGTACTTCCGCATCAGGATCCCTGCCTCGACCAGCATCTGCTCGAAGATCGGCGTCTGGCGCAGGAACAGTTGATGCTCTTGCGGCGTGCAGAACCCCATCACCTGTTCGACACCGGCCCTGTTGTACCAAGACCGGTCGAACAACACGATCTCACCCTTGGCGGGCAGATGTGCGATGTACCGCTGGAAGTACCACTCGCCCCGCTCGCGTTCGCAGGGCGCCGGCAGCGCGGCCACCCGGGCGACGCGCGGGCTGAGATACTCGGTGATCCGCTTGATGGTGCCACCCTTGCCTGCGGCGTCGCGACCCTCGAACACCACCACGACGCGAGCGCCGGTGTGTTTGACTCACTCCTGCAATTTCACGAATTCCGTTTGCAGCCGGAATAACTCGGCCTCATATACCTTGTTCGACAGTTTCGGCCGACCGTTACGCGAGGACTTCATCTTGGTCGCCGATTCATCGTTGGATCCTGCACCCATGGTCAGGTCCTAAGTCGCCGGTCACGAGAAACCAGGTTGCCGACGTCAAGCGTCAGTCTGGCGGTAGGGCTGTACGACGCCGTCCGCAAGTGCGCGTGCCCACTCCAGTCCGGCATCGGTGCCGAACAGCTCGCGGCGTGTGTTGCCCGCACACAAGTAAGCATCGACCCGGAAGGCGTCTTGCGCAGGATCGGGTGAACCCGCCACGGAGAACTCGTTCTCCAGCAGATCGAGCCACTCCTGCTTGAGATTCCGCACCGCGTCGGCCACAGGTCCGGTGCGATGCCCGAACTCGACCGATGTCGCCGATACGAAGCAGCCGCCGGGGAACACCTCGGCGCGCAGGTACGCCAACCAGGAATCGAGCAGGGCGTCGAGCCGCGCTGCTCCGGGCTGACGGCTCAGCGCCGGGCGGATTACGACGTCGATGTAGACCTGGCGCGCCTCAGCAACTGCGGCCAGCTGTATCGACTCCCGGTTGCCGAAGACCGTGAGGATTCCGCTTTTGCTCACCCCGGTCGACGTGGACAAGCCACCCACGGTGATTCCGTCCAGCCCGTGTGTGGTGGCGATATTTGCAGCGGTACGCGCGACCAGCCGCCGGGTGGCATCCCCGCGCGCTCGCCGCCCGTCAGCTGCAGGCAAAACGGTCATCAGTTCACAGTAGCCACACCCTGGACGTAGGGCGGCCGAGTCGCGTACGGTCAGCCTCAACACATATACGACCGATCGGTCGTATAGATCGGAGGAGCAATGACCACCACCTTCAAGGCTCTACTGGAACGCCGGATCACCATCGAGGCAACACCTTCCGTGGTGTGGGACGTCGTCCGTGACATCCGGCGCATGTCGGAGTGGAGCCCGCAGGTGGTATCGGTGAAGTTGCGCGATGACGACGATGACATCCGGCTCGGATCCACGTTCACCAACCTCAACCACCAGGGTGAGCTTGAGTGGATCACGCACGGGGAGGTGGTGCGGTACGTGCCAGAGAAAGAGATCGCCTTCCGCGTCGCTGAGAACTACGCGATCTGGTCGTTCTCGATCACCGCAGACGGTGCCGCCGCCACGGTGCTCACGCAACGGCGCGAGACCCCCGACGGGATATCGCAACTTTCGCTCGAGCTGACTGAGTCGCATCTCGGCGGACAGCAGGCCTTCACCGAACTGCTGGAAGCCGGAATGGAGCAGACCCTCACCGCTATCAAGGCATGCGCCGAGTCCTGATTGGCTACGAGGTGAACGCGTAGTCGGCGAGGTCGAAAGTCCGGCTGCGCCAGTACGCCTCCAGCGTGGTGGCGGGCCGCAGCGGCACATCCCCGTTGCGGTCGAAGTAGTAGCTGTTGGCCAGGCTGCAACTGTCCTGCCAGAAGATCTGCCGGTGACGCTTGCGCATCATCTCGGCGAAGTAGCGGTCGTTGGCCTCCTGCCGCACCTCGACGCGGTGGGCCTGGCGAGACGTGGCCCGCCGGATGCATCGCACCAGATGGCGGGTCTGAGACTCGATGAGGGCGAAATACGAGGATCCGACGTACCCGTACGGCCCCATCACGGAGAACAAATTCGGGAATCCGGGGACGCTGACACCCTCATAGGCCTGCATCCGGTGCTGCTGCCAGAAGTCACTCAGTGACTGCCCGCCCGGCCCGACGATGTCGAAGGTCAGTGCATCGACATCCATCACCTTGAAACCGGTGGCCAGGATGAGCACGTCGACCTCGTGGCTCTCGCCATCGGTAGTGGCCACCCCGGATCCGGTGACCTTGTTGATCGGTTCGGTGACCAGCCGCACGTTGTCCCGGTTGAACGTGGCCAGATAGGTGTTGTGGAAGCCGGGTCGTTTACATCCCACTGCATATCGGGGAGTGAGCTTGTCCCGCACCTGGGGATCGTGCACCTGTTGACGTAGGTAGGCCCGACCGGCCGCACCCGCACGCTTGGCGAACGGGTTGATCGTGAAGTACTGCGCGGCCAGCGGGAAGGTGAACTCGACGTAGGCCTGGCTGATCAGCCGATGCACGGTTCTGCCGCCCGGAATTCGCAGCGCCCAGCGCACTGCCGGCGGTAGCGGCACGTCGAGTTTCGGGAAACACCAGATCGGTGTGCGCTGGAACACCGTGAGCTGCTTGACCTTCGGGGCGATCTCGGGGATCACCTGGACCGCCGATGCGCCTGTGCCGATGATCGCGACGCGCTTACCCGCCACGTTCAGGGTCGGGTCCCAGCGGGCGGTGTGCACGGTGACCCCGGCAAAGGAGTCCACGCCGTCGATCTCGGGCAGCTTGGGGATGGTCAGCACTCCGCTGGCGTTGACCAGGAATCGCGCCGTGAGCGCTTCGCCGGAGTCGAGATCGAGCCGCCACAGGTTCTCGTCGTCATCGAAGACCGCGCGCGAGACCGTGGTGTTGAACCGGATCCGGGGACGCAGCCGGTACTTGTCCACACAGCTGTCCGCGTAGGCGCGTAGCTCGTTTCCCGGGGCGTAGGTGCGTGACCAGTCCCGAGACTGCTCGAACGAGAACTGATAGGAGAACGACGGAATGTCCACGGCCACACCAGGATAGGTATTCCAGTACCAGGTACCGCCGGCTCCGTCGCCGGATTCCAGGATCAGGTAATCATGCAGGCCCACCTTGTCCAAGGCGATCGCCGCGCCGATACCGGAGAATCCAGCCCCCACGATGAGGGTGTGAAAGTCGGGCATCAGGCCACCTCCCGGCCGCATCCGATGTGGACGCCGTGTTTTGGTCGCAATGTCAACGTAGCGCCCGGTTCCACCGAATGGCCAGGGTCGAGGTCGCCGTCGACAGAAGCTTGCCCATGCCGTGGCGTGTGTGTGCGACCCGACGCCGATCCTCTTGGAGAATCCCGACTATGAGCGTTGACCCACGAAGCACAAGCATGAGCGACAACCTGATCCGGAATTCATGGCGTGAACGGTTGACAGGTACGGAATGGGCGTCGCTTTCGCACGCCTACGGTGATGCAGAAGACGTGCCAGGCTGGTTGGAAGGCGTGACGGACTCGGCGACAGTTGAGGAGTCGGTGCAGGAGTTGTGGGCTGCGGTGCTGCACCAGGGCACGATCTACGACTCGACGCCTCCGGCAATGGAGGTACTGGGGTCGATGCTCGGTGCCCGGACGACCGCGAACCCGGACCTGGTGGCCTGGCTGTTGTCCATGTACTCGCTGTCCGTGGAACAGTACGCGGCGGTCGAGGACCTCGACGCCGACATGATGGCTCTTGTTCGCGACGCCCAATCGTCGCTCGCGACCATCGCAGAATCGGTGCGGCCGCTCGTCGCCTTGGACGTGTCGGAGGCCGGTGTCGCCGCACTGCTGGTGGGAGCTGTCGGTCACGCGGATGACGACACGGTCTCGGCGCTTGTCGCGCGGGCTTCACGACGTCCGGCAGGGGCCGTTGAGTGGACGTGCATGGCGACGCTCGTGCGCTTGGGCTGCGACGTGTCTGCCCTCCTCGCGGACGGGGACCCGGGAATGGTGATGGCCGCGACACTTGCGCGGATAGCGGGAGGGAGTACCGAACAGCCCGTTGTCGAGGCGTTGATCGCGGACTGGGCGCTCGCGGTCGAGGTCGCCCCGGTCACGGCGGTCGGTGTCGAGGATGTTGCCGAGTGGCTGAGCGCTGTGAATCCCACTGCTGCGACGCGTGTGTTCGAGGCGTTGCCGTCGGCGGACGAGCCAACCGTGAATGCGCTGGTCGATGTTGTGCTCACATCCCGGTCGAACGCGCCGGACGCGATCCGTCGTCTGCTGGCCTTCGCCGCGATGCCGGACAGCAACCCTGCTCTCATGATCCATGCCCTGCGCCAGCTTCCTCCGAGTGAGGAAGTACGGGACGCGCTCGTCGCTGTCGCCGACCGGGTCCAGGGCGGGTATCGAGCCCAGATCGGTTCGAGCACTCACGAGGCGGATGCGCGGGCGGATGCTGCGCTTGCTCTGCTCCGGTCGGGCGACGATCGGTGGTCTACGTTGCTTGCGCGTGCCCTGGTCACCAATCCCGCGGCACGTGCGCTCATGGTTGCGGCATCGGTGAACGGCGTGATGGGTCTCGGCTATGCATTTGCGCGCGAGCGGAGTTCGGGCACGGTGCCGCTCGTCGAGGGCATCCGTCGGGCGCTCCGACAGGCGATACCAGCCGAATCGAAGTCGGACGGTGCGGGGAGCCTCATCGATTGGATCGGCACATGGCCTGTCCACCTCGCGTCCGCCGCGATCCCCGACCTTCGGGCCCTGCTGCCGGAGAAACCGAGAGCCGTTGCAGGTGCGCTCGCCGCATGGAACGACACCGACAGCATCGAGCTTCTCCGCGAAGCCGCACAGGGTGGCGACGCCATCGTCTTGCTCTCGCTCGCGCGACTCACCAAGAACATCAGTGACTTCCATCGGGTTCTCGAAGCCGACCTCGAGTACGTCGAGTCCGAGGTACTCGCGCACTGGGGTGACCGCTCGGACGCACGGTTCCTCGATTGGTGTCGGGACCTTGTAGGTAGCGAGCCGGCCGGCAGCGTCCCTGGGCGTGAGAATCAGGTCACGGCGCTGTGCTGCCTCGCGGATTCCTCAATCGAGGAGGCAGTGCAGCGTTGGCCGGTGCTGCGCGGCATCATCGACGGTGGTCGCGGCCCCATCGTCGAAGCGATCAACCTCGCAACAACCTGGCACACGTCGAACCTTCTGCCCGCTTCCGCCCGCGACGACCTGGAATCGCTCCTCGCGGATCTCGTTGTGACCGGCCGGAAGAACTGGAGCGGCCCCGACTATAAGGTCAGCGCGCAGGCGGCTCTCGGAATGCTCGAACTGGGCCTTCCCCTATCAGCGACACCGGCACGCATCACGAAGATCGTTACGGGAGCAGTGGATGACAGGTGGACCCGTGAAACGGGTATCCATCTCGCCGAACGCTGCGCCACCGCCGATGCTCCCGTGAGAACGGCGCTGGTGAAGAAGCTCCGCCTACTGGTCGATCGGGATGAACGCTTCGACTCGACTGGCGACCCCGCAATCGAGGACGAACACGCACTCGCACGCCTCCGCACCGTCATCACCCGCCTCGAGGAAGCATGACCCGACGAGGGCTTCTAGGGCCACACTGGACCGAGGCCACGTGCCGAAGAGGGGAGCGACCATGACGGAATCCGAGGACGGCTCGGCTGAAAGCGATCACCGGGACGATGCCCGGCCGGCCCCGCCAACCAGTTCGCGATCGGCGCTGAGTCGCAGGAGAACCCTGCTGGGACTGGCCGCCGTGGGCGGTGTCGCGGCCGTCGGCGTCGGTGGTCTTGCCGAGGCCGCGGCCTGGCTGCGGCCCGGCGCGCTGACACCGGCCGATTTCGCCGACCGGTTCGAGCAGATCGCCGGCCGCCACGAAGGATTTCGGCGCAACCACGCCAAGGGTCTGGCCGCCACCGGAACATTCACCAGCAACGGTGCCGGCGCCGCGGTGAGCAAGGCCGCGGTTTTCCGGACCGGGACGGTTCCCGTGGTGGGCAGATTCTCGCTGTCCGGCGGACTACCCGACCAGCCTGACAAGAATGACACCGTCCGGGGACTGGGTCTGATGTTCCGGCTCCCCGACGGCGAACAGTGGCGTATCGCAATGGTCAACATCCCGGTGTTTCCCGACAGCACACCGCAGGGTTTCTACGACCGCATGCTCGCATCCCGCCCCCAACCGGAAACCGGGAAACCCGACCCACAGGCGATGGCGGATTTCCTGGCCCGCCACCCCGAAACCGCCGCGGCGATGAAGATCATCTCGGCCACCCCGCCGAGCGCGGGGTTCGCCGACAGTACGTTCCGTGGGCTCAACGCTTTTCGCGCCACCAATGACCAGGGCCAGACCACTGCCATCCGCTGGACGGCAGTACCCCTGCAAGCCGCCCAGCCCGAAGTCCGGATTCCAAACGGGGACAGGAACGCTCTTTTCGACGCGCTCATCGACACGGTGTCGCTGGGCCCGATCAGCTGGCAGCTCCTGCTCACGCTGGCCGATCCCACCGACCCGACCCACGACGCGACACTTCCGTGGCCGGCAGATCGCCCCACCATCGAAGCGGGCACCATCACGATCGACACCGTCCAGACCGAAGCGCCGGGCAACGCCCGTGACATCAACTTCGATCCGATGGTTCTGCCCGCGGGGTTGGCGCCGTCCGACGATCCGCTGCCCAGCGCACGATCGGCGGTCTACGCCCGCTCGTTCAACCGGCGGGCCCGAGAACCCAAGTCGCCCAGCGCAGTCGTCGTCCCCGGAGGTGCGCAGTGAGCACCCGCACGGCGCCGCCGGTCACGCGGTTCAACCTGCTGGCCAGGCTGCTGCACTGGTCCATGGCGGTCATGGTGATCGCGCAGTTCTTCATCGGCGTCACCATGATCGCCGCGCTCAGTTACTACCCGCTGCTGCTGGCGATTCACCGCCCGTTGGGCATCGCCATCCTGGTGTTCGCGATCGTGCGGCTCGCCAACCGGCTCACCCGCCGACTGCCGCCGTTCCTGGCCACCATGAGTCCGCTGGAGCGTCGCGTCGCCAGCTACTCCGAATATCTGCTGTACGCACTGTTATTGGTGCAGCCGCTGATCGGGTGGGCCATGCTGTCGGCCGCGCAGTCACCGATCGTGCTGGCCGGGCAGCTGCACCTGCCCGGCATCGCCCCGCACGACATCACCCTGTATGCGGCGCTGCGCACGGCGCATACGGTGTCGGCCTACCTGTTGTTCGCGACCTTCACCGCACACATCTGCGCCGTGGTGTTTCACACGGTTGGACTGCGGGACGGAATCATCGGCCGAATGGCTTTGTGGCCCAGGCGAAGTCAGGCAGACGAGACGGCGGGCTGAGCGTCAGCCGTGTAGCGCCTCGCGCAGCGCGGCCACCGCACGTTCGAACGATTCGGTCGCCGCTGGGACCACCCCGGCGTAACCGATGTAACCGTGTACCAGGGTCTCGGCGTTGTGCAGTTGCACCGGCACGCCTGCGGCGGCGAGCATCTCGGCGTAGCGGATGCCGTCGTCGCGCAGCGGGTCGTGCCCGGCAACCGCGATATAGGCCGGCGCGAGCCCGGACAGATCCGCCGCGCGGGCCGGGACCAGCGTGGCCGGCGGATCGGACAGGTCCACATGCCCGGCGTACCAGAGCGAGAATCCCTGGACCGCGTCCAGCCCGAGGATCGGCGCCTCGGCGTTCTCGGTGAACGACGGCAGGCTGGTGTCCCAGGTGGTGGCCGGGTACCAGAGTAACTGGAAGCGCAGCGCGGGGGCGCCGGCGTCGCGTGCCAGCAAGGCCACCACCGCGCTGAGGTTGCCGCCCGCCGAATCCCCGGCCACCGCCATCCGGTCCGCGTCGACGCCCAGTTCGGCGGCGTGCGCGGCCACCCACTGCGTGGCGGCCCACACGTCGTCGACCGCTGCCGGGTATGGGTGCTCGGGGGCGAGCCGGTAATCCACCGACACCACCACGGCATCGGCGCCGACGGCGTGCATGCGGGCGGCGCCGTCGTAACTGTCCAGGTC
The DNA here is from genome assembly GCF_029893345.1 of Mycolicibacterium frederiksbergense. Lineage (GTDB taxonomy): Bacteria > Actinomycetota > Actinomycetes > Mycobacteriales > Mycobacteriaceae > Mycobacterium > Mycobacterium frederiksbergense_B. The sequence goes on from NZ_JARXVE010000001.1 coordinate 343,039, forward strand.
ACCCAGCGCCCAGCCGCCACCGTGGATGAACACCACGACCGGCAGCGTCGCGCCGTCGGCGGTCGGCGGCCGGTACACCCGCACCGGGATCGGGCCGGCCGGCCCGGGGACCTCGCGCTCCTCGACCTGCACCTCGGGGTGCACCGGCGGCCGCGGTATCGCACTGAATTGGCGGCGGGCCTCCTCGACACCTATGTCGGTCGACAACTGGAACGGCATGACCTCCAGTACCTTCTGCAGGATGGCATCGAGAGCCGGCTTTTCGTCAGTAACGGACACTCCGCCACCGTACGCACGTCGCGTCACGGTGTGGTTGTGGGTGGCGGCCGCGGTTGTCGCGGCGGGTTATGGGGTGTTCCTGATCGTCACCGCCACGCGGTTGCCGACGGGCGCCGACCTGACCGGTCAATTCACCCTTCAACCTGCGGTGAAGGCGCTCGCGGCGGTCCTGCTGGCAGCGGCGGCGGTGGCCCATCCGATCGTGCGGGAACGCCGCTGGCTGGTCGGTGCGCTGGTGTTCTCGGCGCTTGGCGACTTCCTGCTCGCCATCCCGTGGTGGCAGCCGTCCTTCGTGCTGGGACTGGCCGCCTTCCTGGTCGCGCACCTGTGTTTTCTGGGCGCCCTGGTGCCCCTGGCGCGGCGTTCGACCCCGCGGCTGATCGCCGTCGCGCTCACCGTCGTCGCGTGCGTGGCGCTGCTGACCTGGTTCTGGCCCCGGCTCGTCGAACAGGGGATGGTCGTTCCGGTGGTCGCCTATATCGCCGTGCTGGGTGCCATGGTGTGCACGGCCCTGCTGGCACGGTTGCCCACGCCGTGGACTGCGCTCGGCGCGGTGTGTTTCGCGGTGTCGGACGCCATGATCGGCATCAGCCAGTTCGTGCGCGGCGACCAACTGCTCGCCGTTCCGATCTGGTGGGGATACGCGGCGTCACTGGTGCTGATCACCGCCGGCCTGTTCTTCGGCCGATCGTCACAACGGTCTGCTAAGCCTGCCGAGTGACAATCACCCGCCGCGCCGCCGATCACGAGCCCATCGCGCGGGTGCTTCCCCTGCTCACGGTTCCGCACCTGGACCGGGAGTTCGACTACTTGGTGTCGGAGGAACAGTCCGATGACGCCCAGCCCGGCGTGCGGGTACGGGTGCGCTTCCACGGCCGGCTGGTCGACGCGTACATCTTGGAGCGGCGGTCCGACACCGATCACACCGGCAAGCTGGGCTGGCTGGATCGCGTGGTCTCGGCCGAGCCGGTGCTCACCGCCGATGTGCGGCGGTTGGTCGATGCGGTGGCGGCCCGCTATGCCGGAACCCGCGCCGACGTGCTGCGCCTGGCGGTTCCGCCGCGCCACGCCAAGGTGGAGAAACAGACCCCGGCCGAGCCCGAACCGGTGCCGGCCACCGCCGTCGACACCGGAGCCTGGGCCCGCTACGGCGGCGGCGAACAATTCCTGACCGCGGTCGGTGAGGGACGTGCTGCCCGGGCGGTGTGGCAGGCGTTGCCCGGGGAGAACTGGGCGCAGCGGTTGGCCGAGGCCGCGGCAGTGGCGGTCAACGCGGGGCTGGGGGTGCTCGCCGTGGTGCCCGACCAGCGCGACGTGGACGCGCTGTATGCCGCGGCCACCGCGCAGGTGGCCGAGTCGCGGGTGGTGGCGCTGTCGGCCGGATTGGGCCCGGCCGCCCGGTACCGGCGTTGGTTGGCGGTGCTGCGTGGGCAGGCCCAGCTGGTGATCGGCACCCGCAGCGCCGTGTTCGCCCCGGTGGCCAATCTCGGGCTGGTGTTGGTGTGGGACGACGGGGACGACAATCTCGCCGAGCCGCGCGCGCCCTACCCGCACGCCCGCGAGGTGGCGATGCTGCGCGCGCATCAGTTGCGGTGCGCCGCGATGATCGGCGGCTATGCGCGTACCGCCGAGGCGCAGGCGCTGGTCCGGACCCGCTGGGCGCACGACCTGGTGGCGGCCCGGGCGGTGGTCAGAGCCGCGGCACCGCGCGTGGTGGCCCTGGAAGACAGCGGATACGCCCAGGAACGGGATCCGGCTGCCCGCACCGCGCGGCTGCCTTCCATGGCGCTGAACGCGGCCCGCACGGCGCTGCAGGCCGGACACCCGGTGCTCGTTCAGGTCCCCAGGCGTGGGTATGTGCCTGCGCTGGCCTGCGCCCGGTGTCGCGCGGTCACCCGCTGCCGGCACTGCACCGGTCCGTTGGCGCTGCCGGATCGGGGCAGCGCGGCCGCCGAGTGCCGGTGGTGTGGCCGGGCTGAACCCGGATTGCGTTGTGCACGTTGCGGTTCGGATGCGGTGCGGGCGGTTGTTGTCGGTGCCCGCCGGACCGCGGAGGAATTGGGCCGCGCGTTCCCCGGCACCGCGGTGATCACCTCGGGTGGGGATGCGGTGATCGGTGCGGTGGGGGAGGCGCCGGCCCTGGTGGTCTCCACCCCGGGCGCCGAGCCGGTGGCCGAGGGTGGCTACGGTGCGGCCCTGCTGCTCGACGCGTGGGCACTGTTGGGCCGGCAGGATCTGCGGGCCGCCGAGGACACCCTGCGCCGGTGGATGGCGGCAGCGGCGCTGGTCCGGTCGCGCGGGGACGGCGGGGTGGTGGCCGTGGTGGCGGAGTCGGCGATTGCCACCGTGCAGGCACTGATCCGGTGGGATCCGGTCGGGCATGCCGATACCGAACTCGACGGCCGAGGCGAGGTGGGGTTGCCGCCCGCAGTGCACATGGCGGCGATCGACGGCACCTCCGCGGCGGTGTCGGCGCTGTTGGAGACTGCGCTATTGCCCGATGCCGCAGAACCACTCGGGCCGGTTGATCTGCCCAGCGGTGCGCGTCGGCCGCCCGGTATGGAGGCCAATGCGGAAGTGAGCCGCATGCTGGTCCGGGTGCCGCGGGCGCAGGGACTGGAATTGGCGGCCGCATTGCGCCGGGCCACCGCGGTGCTCAGCGCACGCCACGGCCTGGAGCCTTCTCGTGTGCAAATCGACCCGCTGCACATAGGGTAGGGCGAACACTTCACCCGGTACCGGTGAGTGCCGAACCAGGAGGCTGCCATGCGCCGGGTGTTGGTGGGGTTGGTCGCGTTGGGGCTGTTGGCGATTGGCCTGCTCTGGCCGCTGGTGCTCGCCGGCGGATCTGGTTCCGGTGAGGGCTCGGCCGATCCGGTGGTGATCACCGACTACCGGGCCGATTTCACCGTCGACGCCGACGGACGGCTGACGGCGGTCGAGACCATCACCGGTGACTTTCCCAGCGGACGGCACGGCATCTTCCGCTATTGGGATGTGGCCAATCAGAACAACCCCCGGGTACGCCAACAACCCGAGATCGCATCGATCACGCTGGACGGCGCACCGGCGCCCTATGAGCTGCTGTGGGAGAACGGTGTGCGGTTCCTGGTGGCCAAGATCGGTGACCCCGACACCACCCTGAACTTGGGCCGCCACGTCTACGAGATCCGTTACACGATCGACGGTGTGCTCGATCCGGGCACGGTCGGCGCCAACCGGACGTTCGCCGGCAGTACGGGGGATCTCAACGCCCAGTCGGTCTTCTACTGGAACGTCATCGCGCCCGCCTGGAACAACACCATCGAGCGCGCGGACATCTCGGTCACCCTGCCCGCCAAGGTCACCGGAGCCGGATGCAGTGTCGGATTCGGCGTCGGCCGGGCCTGCACCGATCTCAGTACCTCCGGCAACACCGTGCGGTTGGTGGCGACCGATCTGGAACCGCACACACCCGTGACGGTGCGGGCGGGCGTCGATGTCGTGACGCCGCCACAGGTGACTCTGCCGTGGTCGCACAGCTGGGACCTGATCCTGGGCCGGTCGGTGACGGCACTGCTGTGGGTCGCGGCACTGACCCTGGGGCTGGGTCTGCTCGCCTATTTCTGGTTGCGCACCACCGTCGAACCGTCGCCGGGTTTCCCGCTGCAGTACGCGCCCCCGGACGGGCTGGGGCCGGTCCAGACGGAGTTCATCCGCACCGAGAGCGTCCCCAAGAGCGGGCTGAGTGCGACGCTGTTCCACCTCGCCGAGCGCGGACTCGTCGAGCTGCGGCAGGTCAGCGACAAGCAGTGGAAGATCAAGGGGATCGGGCAGCGGGCGGAGTGGGCCGATGCCGATCCGGTCGGCGTGGCGGTGGGCTCCGCGCTCAAGGTGACATCGTCGGGTAGCGAGTTCACCGCCAAGGACACCGCGGCATCGGGGAAGCGGCTGAGCACGGCCAAGACCGATATGGCCGCCGCGGTGCGCCAATGGGCCTTCGATGACGGTCTGCTGGTCAAGCGCCGTAAGGAACTGTGGGTGCGCGCGGCCAATGCGGTGGCATTGGTCGGTGCGCTGGTCGGGTTCTTCCTGTGGTTCGGTATGCCGTTCACGTTGTGCGGCTTGCCGTTTGCGGTGTTCTTCGTGCTCTCGGTGCGTTCCTGGGCCGCCGGTGTGGGTACCCGCCGCACGCCAGCGGGCCGGGAACTGTGGTCGCGGGCGGGGGGATTCCACCGGATGTTGTCCACCGATTCGGCCGAGACCAGGTTCGACTTCGCCGCGCGCAAAGACCTCTATCTCGCCTACATCCCGTTCGCGGTGGCCGCCGGTGCCGCCGTGTTGTGGGCCAAGAAGTATCAGGACACCATGGGCGCGCCTGCGCCCCAACCGGATTGGTACGACTCGTCAGGGTCGCACAGCAGCCACAGTTTCGCCGGTGGATCCGGTGGCCCGGACTTCGACAGTTTCGAGTCGGCACTATCGTCGTCGATCGGGGCGTATACCGCCTCGCAGTCGTCGTCCTCGTCGTCGGGCGGCGGGTCGTCATCGTTCGGCGGTGGCGGTGGTGGTGGCGGCGGGGGAGGAGGCGGCTCGTGGTGACCTTGCTGTTGGTCGTGGTGCTGGTACTCGCGGTGGCGGTGCTGGTGGGTTTGGTCGTGGGCTACAACAAGCTGCGGGCCGCCGACGTGCACGTCGCGGAGGCGCTCAGCGGCATCGATGTCGAGCTGACTCGCCGCGCCGCGCTGATCCCCGCGCTGGTGCAGACCGTGTCGACCTTCGCCACGCACGAGAAATCGGTCCTGGATCGGGTCAGTGCCGCCCGGGCCGCCCTGACGTCGGCGACCGACGGGTCCTCGGTGGCGCGGCGCAGCGCCGCCGAACGCGACCTGAATTCGGCGCTGACCGGCGTGTTGGCACTGGGATCGGCCTACCCGCAACTCAATTCGTCGAACAACTTCCTGAACCTGCAGGAGAACCTGGCCGACACCGAGAACAAGCTGGCGTTCGCCCGGCGGTACTACAACGACGCCGTCGCCACCCTCAACCGTCTGGTCGGCTCCATTCCCTGGGTGTACGTGGCACCGATGGCCGGAGTCTCCGAGCGGGAGTACTACCAACTGCCACGTTAGGGATGTGGCAGGTCGAATCCCTAAACTGATGCGGTGCGTCTCGTCTTTGCCGGAACCCCGGAACCCGCCCTCGCCTCGTTGCAACGGCTGATCGACTCGCCACGCCACGATGTGGTCGCGGTGCTGACTCGGCCGGATGCCGCTGCCGGACGCCGCGGTAAGCCCGCGCCGTCGCCGGTCGCGAAGCTGGCACTCGAGCACGACATTCCCGTGCTGCGCCCATCCCGGCCCAATTCCGACGAGTTCGTCGCCGAGCTTTCCGAGCTGGCACCGGACTGCTGCGCCGTGGTCGCCTACGGCGCGCTGCTGAGCGAACGTCTGCTTGCGGTGCCCCCGCACGGCTGGATCAATCTGCACTTCTCGCTGCTGCCGGCGTGGCGCGGTGCGGCACCGGTACAGGCCTCGCTGGCAGCCGGCGATGAGGTGACCGGGGCCACCACGTTTCTGATCGAGCCGGCGTTGGACTCCGGTCCGGTCTACGGAGTGGTCACCGAACGGGTGCGTGACGCCGACACCGCCGGCGATCTGCTTGGCCGACTTGCCGTTTCGGGTGCGGCGCTGTTGGAGTCCACCTTGGACGGCGTCGCCGACGGCGCGTTGACCGCGGTGCCGCAGCCGGCCGATGGGGTGAGCCTTGCACCCAAGATCAGCGTGGAGGCGGCCCGGGTGCGTTGGGATCTACCCGCGCACGTCATCGATCGTCGGATCCGTGCGGTCACCCCGAATCCCGGTGCCTGGACGATGATCGGCGAGCTACGGGTGAAGGTCGGTCCGGTCACCGTGGACGAGTCGGCGGAACCCCTGGATCCCGGCGAAATCCGGGTCGAACGCAATGCGGTCAACGTCGGTACGGGCTCGCACCCGGTCCGGCTCGGGCAGATCCAGCCGCCCGGTAAAAAACTCATGAACGCCGCCGACTGGGCCCGCGGTGCGCGGTTGGAGGAAACGGTGCGCGCGTCATGAGTAATACGTCGAACCGGCCCAACCGGACGCCGCAACGCAAGCGTCCGACCCGGCGCACCCCGCTGGACCCGGCCCGCCGGGCGGCGTTCGATGTGCTGCGCGCGGTCTCGGAGCGCGATTCCTACGCCAACCTGGCGCTGCCGGCCTTGCTGCGGGAGCGGGGCATCGAGGGCCGCGACGCGGCGTTCGCCACCGAGCTGACCTACGGCGCCTGCCGGACCCGCGGGCTGCTCGATGCGGTCATCGCCGACGCGGCCGGGCGCCCGCCCGAACGGATCGACCCGGTGCTGCTCGACCTGCTGCGGCTGGGCGCCTATCAGCTGTTGCGGACCCGGGTTGAACCACACGCCGCGGTGTCGACCACTGTGGAGCAGGCCGGTATCGAATTCGACACGGCCCGAGCCGGTTTCGTCAACGGTGTGCTGCGGACCATCTCGCGCAGCACCGAACAAGAATGGGTCGAGAAGCTGGCGCCGCCGGTGTCCACCGACCCGGTCGGACACGCCGCGTTCCTGCACGCACATCCGCGGTGGATCGCCCAGGCCTTCACCGATGCGCTCGGTGCCCGGGCCGGTGAGCTCGACGCCCTGCTGGCCAGCGACGACGAGCGTCCGGTGGTGCACCTGGCGGCGCGGCCCACAGTGCTGACCGCCGCCGAGTTGGCCGCCCAGGCCGACGGCACCGTCGGCCGGTACTCGCCGTACGCGGTCTACCTGCCCGGTGGTGATCCCGGGCAGCTGTCGGCCGTGCGTGTCGGTGCCGCCCAGGTCCAGGACGAGGGCAGCCAGCTGGTGGCCCGCGCGCTGACCCTGGCCGAACTCGACGGCCCGGACAACGGCCGCTGGCTCGACCTGTGCGCCGGACCGGGCGGCAAGACCGCACTGCTGGCCGCCATGGGCGCGGCCTCGGGTGCCCGGGTCACCGCGGTCGAACCCGCGCCGCGCCGCGCCGATCTGGTCGAGGAGAACACCCGCGGCCTCGATGTCGCCGTGCATCGCGTCGACGGGCGGGAATCCGGATTGCAGCCTGGTTTCGACCGGGTGCTGGTCGATGCCCCGTGCACCGGGCTGGGGGCGCTGCGACGACGGCCGGAGGCACGCTGGCGGCGCCAGCCCGGTGACGTCCCAGGATTGGCCAAACTGCAGCGTGAGCTGCTGGCCGCGGCCATCGCGTTGACCCGGCCCGGCGGTGTGGTGCTTTACGCCACCTGCTCGCCGCATCTGGCCGAGACGGTCGGGGTGGTGGCCGACGCCGTGCGTAGGCATCCGGTGACCCAGTTGGACGCCCGGGCGTTGTTCGCCCCGGTCGACGACCTGGGCGAGGGACCGCACGTCCAGCTATGGCCGCACCGGCACGGCACCGATGCGATGTTCGCATCCGCCCTGAAGGTCCACCGATGAGCGCTTGCGCGAAGAGCATGATCGTGAGCGCTTGCGCGAAGAGCATGACGATAGGGTGATCGCCATGGCAGAACCTCTCATCGCCCCGTCCATCCTGTCCGCGGACTTCGCGCGGCTCGCCGATGAGGTCGCCGCGGTGGCCGGCGCCGACTGGCTGCACGTCGATGTGATGGACAACCACTTCGTGCCCAACCTCACGCTGGGTATGCCGGTGGTGGAGTCCCTGCTCAGGGTCACCGACATCCCGATGGACTGCCATCTGATGATCGAGAACCCGGAACGCTGGGCGCCGCCGTACGCCGAGGCGGGCGCCTACAACGTCACATTCCACGCCGAGGCGACCGACAACCCGATCGGCGTCGCCCGCGATATCCGCGCCGCCGGCGCCAAGGCCGGACTGTCGGTGAAGCCGGGCACCCCGTTGGAGCCCTACCTGGAGATCCTGCGGGAGTTCGACACCCTGCTGGTGATGTCGGTGGAACCCGGCTTCGGCGGGCAGAAGTTCATCCCTGAGGTGCTCTCCAAGGTTCGCACCGCACGCCGCCTCGTCGATTCCGGTGAGTTGACCGTGGTCGTCGAGATCGACGGCGGAATCAACGACGACACCATCGAGCAGGCAGCCGAAGCCGGGGTGGACTGCTTTGTCGCCGGGTCAGCGGTGTACAGCGCGGCCGACCCGGCCGCGGCGATCAAATCGCTGCGTCACCAGGCCGCGAGCGCCTCCAAACATCTGACGCTATGACGCCCGAGGCCGTGATGCGGCTGGCCATCGAGCAGGCCGAGCAGGTCAAAGGCTCGACCTATCCCAATCCGCCGGTCGGCGCGGTGATCCTGGACAGCGACGGACACATCGCCGGGGTCGGCGGGACGCAACCGACCGGCGGGCCGCACGCCGAGGTGATGGCGTTGCGGGCGGCCGGGGAACGCGCCAAGGGCGGTACCGCCGTCGTGACCCTGGAGCCCTGCAACCATCACGGTCGGACCCCGCCGTGCGTGGATGCGCTTCTGGCAGCTGGGATTTCGACGGTCAGCTACGCGGTGTCCGATCCCAATCCGGCGGCGGAGGGCGGTGCGCAGCGACTCGCCGATGCCGGGGTCGTGGTGAGTGCCGGCCTGCTGGCCGACAAGGTTGAACAAGGCCCCCTGCGGGAATGGCTGCACAAACAGCGCACCGGATTGCCCCATGTCACGTGGAAGTTCGCCACGAGTGTGGACGGCCGCAGTGCCGCCGCCGATGGTTCCAGCCAGTGGATCACCAGCGAGGCGGCCCGCGCGGATGTTCATCGCAAGCGGGCCGTGGCCGACGCCATCGTGGTCGGTACCGGGACGGTGTTCGTCGACGATCCGACACTGACGGCGCGCCGGCCCGACGGCACCCTCACCGACCGTCAACCCCTGCGGGTCGTTGTGGGCATGCGCGAGGTGTCACTGGATGCCAAGGTGCTCAACGACGATTCGCACACGATGCTGATTCGTACGCACGATCCGCTCGAGGTGATTCGGTCGTTGGGTGACCGGACCGACGTGCTGCTGGAGGGTGGGCCCACACTGGCCGGAGCCTTCCTGCGGGCGGGCGCGGTGAACCGGATCCTGGCCTATGTCGCGCCGATTCTGCTGGGCGGGCCGATCACCGCGGTCGATGACATCGGGGTGCCCAGCATCGTGCACGCCCAGCGGTGGCGATTCGACGGCATCAAGGCCATCGGACCGGATGTCCGGCTGAGTCTGGTCCCCAACTGACAGCAACCGTCCAACCGGCAGCCAGTCAACATTAGGGTTATCAACGTTACGTTGTTCCGAGTACCGGGTGCCCGCAGGGGCTGATCGGTACACTCGTACCAAAGTGCGTTCGCTGCCGAATCTGCGCTAGGTGAAGACGAGCAAAGGATGCGAGCATGACTGCATTGCAGGATTGGCTCACGACCTCTCCACTGACTCCCCGCACTATCAAGGCGCTGGTGTGCGCTCCACTTCGTATCGTGGGGCCCGGCCGGCCATCTGACGCCGGCCGGGAACCACGTCTACTGCGGCCCGGAGTCGAACGCTGCTGAGCGCTCAGGGCGAACGATGACGCCCTGGCAACTCGTCGCGGGATAGCCGGACCGTCTCGTCGGCGGGCTGGGCCTGCAGGTTCTGGGTCGGCAGGTCCAACAACTCGGTCGGGGCCTCATCGGTGGTCGCAGGCGGGCCGGCGAGTTCATCGGCGTGGACGTTCCGCGCGGCGATCAGCAGACCGAGCACCGCACCCACCATGCAGACGACCGCGGTGATCCCGAAGATCTCGGCGTACTGCGCCACATAGGCCGCGCGGTAGCGACAGAGGGTCTTGTCCAACGGCGGGAGGCTGGCGCAGTCCGGATTCGGCATGCCCAGATGTTGGTTGAAGCGGTACAGGCCCCACGCGGACAGGGCCGCGATGCCGATCAGCATGCCGATCATCCGGGACACCACGACGAACGCGGAGGCGATGCCGTGCTCAGCGGCAGGCACCACCCGCAGCGTGGCCGAGGTGAGCGGAGCGATCACCAGCCCGAGCCCGATACCCACGAGCGCCAGATCGGTGTCCAGCACCGGCAACCGGAACAGAACCAGGTCATGGAACTCGTCGAGCACGTTGATCGACCACTTGGTGATCAGCCAGAACCCGCCGGCCGCGATCATCAGGCCGACGAAGCTGACGATCCGATCCCCGACCCGGGTGGCGATCCAGCCGCCGATCAGCGCGCCGATCGGCAGGGCGATCAGGAACCGCAACAGCAGGAAGGCGGCGTCGTACTTGTCCTTACCGAGCACGCCCTGGCCGAACAGCTCGACATTGACCAGCGTGACCATCAGGGCGGCGCCGGTGCACAACGAGGCCCCCAGCGCGGCCAGGAACGGCCGGAACCGCACACCCGCGGGTTCGATCAACCGGGTGCGGGCGACCTTCTCCCAGGCGAAGAACGCGATCGTCGCCACCAGCGCACCGATCAGGACCGGAAGACCCCAGTTGGGTAGCACCTGCTTGCCGTCCGGTTTCGGGTTGTACAGGCCCATGACGGCCAAGCCCAACGCGATCGCCAGCAGGACGCCGCCGACGACGTCCACCTTCTCCGGATGTTCGTTCGGTTCCTTGCCCGGCAGGCTGAAGTGGATCATCACCATCGCGATGATGGCCAGCGGCACGTTGATCCAGAACGCGGCCTGCCAGTGGTGGAACACCGCGACCGCGCCGATGCCGTAGAGCGGTCCGAGCACGCTGCCGAACTCCTGCGCGGCGCCCACACCGCCCAACACGGCAGCCCGGTTCCGGGCCGCCCACAGGTCGGCGGCCAGCGCCAGCGTGACGGGCAGTAGCGCACCACTCGCGACGCCCTGGATCGCACGGCCGACGATCAGGGTGGTCAGGTCACCCGACAGCGCGGTGATCACCGAGCCGACCGCGAAGCCGACCAAACCGACCTGGATCAGCATCTTGCGGCCGAACCGGTCCGAGGCGCGGCCCAGGAGCGGCATCGCCGCGATATAGCCCAGCAGGTACCACGTGATGATCGGGGTGACCTTTTGGATCTCGTTGACCGCAATGCCGACGTCGGCCATGATGTCGGTCATCACCGTGATCACGACATAGGTGTCGAGGGCGCCGAGCAGCACCGCGAGGCTACCCGCGCTGATGGCGATGCCGCGGTTACGCCCGGTCTTCACCGACTTTGCGGGCAGCATCAGGAAGCGGGCTTGGTAACAGTGACCTGCTTGCCCCAGTCAGTCAGCGTCATGGTGACGCTGTTTCCGGGGGTCGGCTCCAGCTTGGCCTGCAGCAGGGTGTGGTCGCTGTCTTCTTTGATCCACGCGGTCCCCGGGACCGGGCCCTCGGCCTTGAGCTGCGGGGCGATCTTGTTGACCGCGTCGGCGTTGACGGTGCCGGTCACCCGGACCCCCTCGGTGCCGTTGATCGATTCACGGCCGTCGGCCTTCGCGTCGCTGAAATTGGCGAGCAGGTTGGCCAGACCGGTATCGGGGTTCAGGATCGCCCCGATGTCGTAGATCTTGTCGGCAGGTCCGTAGTTGGACAGCGGATCGCCGGGGGTCAACGCGGCATACAGGTCGCCGTCTGCCACGACGAACTTGGCGTCAGCAAGTTTCTGGCCCGCGAACAGGAGATCGGCGCTGCCCTCGGCGGCCACGTCGGGGGTGTTGGTCAGGTCCCCGTCGAGCTTCTCGACCGGAAGGCCCGCGATCTTGCCCTGCACGGTGAGCAGTAGATGCACGCTGGGCTGGTTCTTGGTGGTCGCCGCGGATCCCTGCAGCAGCGTGGCCGCTTCGGGGAGCGGCTCATTCGACTTCGACGACGACGGCGACGAACAGCCTGCGACAAGCGCGGCGGTGGCCAGAACGGCGGCGAACATGGACTGGACTGCGAAGCGTGGGCGCGTCTGCATTACTGCATCGTAGAGGCTCTCGGGCGCAGACTGTTTCTCTTGCGCGCCGTCGACTGAATACTCTGGTCGGCGTGTTCACCGGAATTGTTGAAGAGCTGGGTGTCCTGGTCGACAAGGCGGAGCTGACGGATGCCGCCCGGTTCACCATCCGTGGCCCGGTGGTGACCGCCGACGCTGGTCACGGTGACTCGATCGCGGTGAACGGCGTGTGCCTGACCGTGGTCGACGTGCTGCCGGACGGGGCGTTCACCGCCGATGTGATGGGGGAGACCCTCAACCGGTCGAGCCTAGGCGGCGTCGGGGTGGGCAGCCAGGTCAACCTGGAGCGGGCCGCCGCGGTCAACAGCCGCCTGGGTGGCCACATCGTGCAGGGGCATGTGGACGGGACCGGCACCGTGATTTCCCGCACGCCCTTCGAGCATTGGGAGGTAGTCCGGATCGGATTGCCGACGACGTTGTCGCGCTACGTCGTGGAGAAGGGCTCGATCACCGTCGACGGGGTCTCGTTGACCGTCTCCGCAGTGGGTGACGACTGGTTCGAGGTGTCGTTGATCCCCACCACGCGTGAACTCACCACGCTGGGCCAAGCGGCCGTCGGGGCGACCGTCAACCTCGAGGTCGACATCATCGCGAAGTACGTAGAACGACTGATGACCGGCACCGGTCAGTAAGAGCTGGCAATAACCGCTGGTTCCCGGTGGTTCATACTGGGAGACGATGACGATGGGTTCCGTGCCGGAACCGGCATTGGAATAGGCAAGGTGGCGAAGATGACCAGGCTCGATTCCGTCGAGAGGGCAATTGCCGATATCGCGGCCGGCAAGGCCGTTGTGGTGATTGACGACGAGGACCGGGAGAACGAAGGCGATCTCATCTTCGCCGCGGAGAAGGCGACTCCCGAACTTGTCGCGTTCATGGTCCGCTACACCTCCGGTTATCTGTGTGTTCCGCTGGATGGCGAGATCTGCGACCGGCTGGGCCTGCTGCCGATGTATGCGGTCAACCAGGACAAGCACGGCACCGCTTACACCGTCACGGTTGACGCGAAAAATGATGTGGGAACCGGTATTTCGGCATCCGATCGGGCCACCACCATGCGGGCCCTTGCCGATCCCGGCACCACCGCCGACGACTTCACCAAACCGGGCCACGTAGTTCCGCTGCGCGCCAAGGACGGTGGCGTGCTGCGCCGTCCAGGACACACCGAAGCGGCCGTGGATCTGGCCCGGCTGGCCGGACTGCAGCCGGCCGGGGCGATCTGCGAGATCGTCAGCCAGAAGGACGAAGGCGATATGGCGCGCACCGACGAGCTGCGCGTTTTTGCCGACGATCACGACTTGGCGTTGATCTCGATTGCCGACTTGATCGAATGGCGGCGTAAGCACGAGAAGCACATCGAGCGCATCGCCGAGGCGCGCATCCCCACCCGGCACGGCGAGTTCGTGGCGGTGGGTTACAAGAGCATTTACGAGGACGTCGAGCATGTCGCGCTGGTTCGGGGCGACATTGCCGGACCGGCCAGCGACGGCCAGGACGTCTTGGTCCGGGTGCACTCCGAGTGCCTGACCGGTGACGTGTTCGGTTCGCGGCGTTGCGACTGCGGGCCACAGCTGGACGCCGCGATGGCGATGGTGGCCCGTGAGGGCCGCGGCGTGGTGCTCTACATGCGCGGGCACGAGGGCCGGGGGATCGGCTTGATGCACAAGCTGCAGGCCTATCAGCTGCAGGACGCCGGTGAGGACACCGTCGACGCGAATCTGAAACTCGGCCTGCCCGCCGACGCGCGCGATTACGGCATCGGGGCGCAGATCCTGGTCGACCTGGGCATCCGATCGATGCGCCTGCTGACCAACAACCCGGCCAAGCGGGTCGGTCTGGACGGCTACGGCCTGCACATCATCGAACGTGTGCCGCTGCCGGTGCGGGCCAACGCCGAGAACATCCGCTACCTGATGACCAAGCGGGACCGGATGGGGCACGACCTCACCGGCCTCGACGACTACGACGAAGCGGTGAGCATGGACGACTACGACGAGGCGGTGTACCTGCTCGGTGACCGCCGGCCGCCCAATGCGACCGATTCGGGTTCGACACTGTGAGCGGGCACGGAGTCCCCGATCTGCCCCAGGTGGATGCGTCGGATGTGAAGCTGGCGATCGTGGCAAGCACCTGGCACACCCAGATCTGCGATGCGCTACTCGAGGGCGCAATCAAGGTCGCCGCCGACGCCGGGATCATCGAGCCGACGGTGGTGCGCGTGCTGGGCGCCATCGAAATTCCGGTGGTGGCACAGGCATTGGCGGTCACTCACGAAGCGGTGGTGGCGTTGGGCGTGGTGATTCGTGGCCAGACACCGCATTTCGACTACGTCTGCGATGCGGTGACGCAGGGTTTGACCCGGGTGTCGCTGGATACCTCGACTCCGGTCGCCAACGGCGTCCTGACCACCAATGACGAGGCGCAGGCCCTCGACCGCGCCGGCTTGCCGAATTCCAGCGAGGACAAGGGCGCCCAGGCAGCGGCGGCGGCGTTGTCCACGGCACTGACGCTGCGGGAACTACGGGCCAACGCATGACAGCCGAAATGACCAAAGAAATGCCGACGGACACCTGGGACATCAGTATCCGGCCATACCGGACCGTGTATTTCGCGTGCGGTGCGGCGGCGATCATCCTGCTGGCGCATGTGGCGGTGGGCCTGCTGCTGAAGGTGAAGTCCACCGGCGTGGTGTTCCAGACCTCCGATCAGGTGGCGATCGCACTGCTGGGAGCGATCATCGCAGGAGCGGTGCTGATGTTCGCCCGGCCGCGCCTGCGGGTTGGGCCCTCCGGGGTGGCGGTACGGAATCTGGTCAGCTACAAAGTGATTCCCTGGTCAGATGTGGTTGGGGTGTCGTTTCCGGTCGGAGCCCGCTGGGCCAGAATCGATCTACCGGACGACGAGTACATTGCGGTGATGGCGATCCAGGCGATCGACAAGGGGCGTGCGGTCCAGGCCATGGACCAGGTTCGGCAACTGATCGACCGCTACCGGCCAAAGCCCAGCTGACTTCTGCCGCTTACCCGGCGTCGCCGAGCACAAGTCCTTCTCGCCGGGGATCGGCCCCGCCGATCCAGCCTGACGGGGTGCGCGTCAGCACCGACAGCCCACTGGACTGATCGGCCACCGAAACCTGATGCCCGAGGCTGCGCAGCCCGTCGACCAGCGGATCGCGGTCGCCGTTGTCGGCGCTGTCGACGAGCGGGTGTTCCCCGCCGACGTTGGTGACCGGGGTGTTGGCCGCTCCGAAGTCGATCATGGACGCCGCCTGCTGCGGGTCGAGATTCCAATCCATGATGCCGACAAGGGTTTTCACCACGAACTGGATGATGACCGCACCGCCGGGGGAGCCAAGCACCGCATACAGCGGCCCCCGTTGTGGCCCGGCCTTGTCGAACACCAAGGTGGGGGCCATGGTGCTGCGCGGGCGCTTGCCGGGTTGCACCTGGTTGGGCACCGGATGGCCTTCCGGGCTGGTGGGTTCGGCGGAGAAGTCGGTCAGCTGGTTGTTCAGCAGGAAACCGTCGACCATGTGGAACGAGCCGAACGCGGACTCGACCGTGGTGGTCAACGACGCCGCATTGCCGTAGCTGTCGACCACGCTGATCTGGCTGGTGCCGTGCTCGGGTGGCGGTGGGATGGTCATCGCCGGGCCGAAGCTGCCGGGTGCGGCGGTGCCCATCGTGTGATCGCGGGAGATCAGCGCGGCCCGTCCGGTGAGGTAGGCGCTGCTGAGCAGGGCATCGGGTGAGCCGCCCGGCAACGCCACGAAATCGGGGTCGGCGACGTAGCGATCCCGGTCGGCGTACGCGAGTCGTTCGGCCTCCGAGATCAGGTGTACGCCGGCAACCGAGGGGTGGCCGCCGTTGAGGTCGACCCGGGTCGGTTGGTAGTCCTTCATAGGAAAGTGCTCAAGCATGCCCAGGGTGGCGGCCACCGCCATACCGCCCGATGACGGCGGTGGCATGCCGCAGATTTCGCGGCCGCGGTAGCTGGTGCACAGCGGGGTGCGTTGCTTGACGGTGTAGCCGGCGAGGTCCTGCTCGGTGAGTGCGCCCGGGGTGCGTCCGCCTCCGGAGTCGGTGGCCGCGGCCACGATCGCCCGGGCGATATCACCGGTATAGAACGCCTGGGCACCGTCGGATGCGATGGCGCCCAAGGTTTTCGCGTAGGCCGGGTTGGTCATGCGGGCGCCCACCGGTTTGGGGCTGCCGTCGGGGTTGAGGAAGTAGCCGCCGGCGGCGGGGTCGCCGCGCAGCGGTGCGGCGGCATCGGCGATCGACACGGCCAGCCGCGGGCTGATGTCGAAGCCCTGATCGGCCATCGACACGGCCGGGGCGAACAGGTCTCGCCAGGCTGTCTTGCCGAACTCGCGGTGGACGTCGTCGAGTAGCCGCACGATGCCGGGCACCCCGATCGAGCGGCCCGATGACCGGGCGTCGGGCCGGGGTGCGGTTCGGTCGGTCTCGGACACCCAGCGCAGGTAGTTCTCGGTGGCCGCGGCCGGTGCGGTCTCGCGGCCGTCGTATGCCCGCACCGCGGCGCCGGCGGCGTCGTAATAGAGCAGGAAACCACCACCGCCGATTCCGGACGACTGAGGTTCGACCAGACCGAGTACCGCCTGGGCGGTCACCAGCGCGTCCGCGGCCGTGCCGCCGTCGCGCAGCACCTCGCAGGCCGCTTCGGTGGCCAACGGATTGGCCGTCACCACCGCGTACGTGGCGGTGCGAACGGCGGTCATATCGCTGCGGTAGCCAGTGCCGACTTCGGGGTTGGTCGCCAGGTTGCGTGTCGGTTGGTGCTGCGGCGCCGGCGGCGGTTTGGCGATCGGGGTGCCGTTGGAATGGATCTCGCATGCCTCGGCGACGGTCCCGGCTTGACGCCCGGTGTTGTCGGAACATCCGGCAAGGATCAGGACGACGACACTGAGCAGGACGATGACCGAATGCGTGGACGCCAGCAACCGCACAATCCGACGGTAGCGGAGTCCAGTCGGATCGCGGCAGTAACCTGGAAACCGTGCCCGATCCAGCGACGTACCGGCCGGCGCCCGGATCGATACCAGTGCAGCCCGGCGTGTACCGGTTCCGAGACCCACATGGCCGGGTGATCTATGTCGGTAAAGCCAAGAGCCTGCGCAGCCGGCTGACGTCGTACTTCGCCGACATCGCGAACCTGGCCCCGCGCACTCGACAGATGGTGATGACGGCCGGCAGCGTCGAATGGACGGTGGTCAGCACCGAGGTCGAGGCGCTGCAGCTGGAGTACAACTGGATCAAGGAGTTCGATCCACGCTTCAACATCCGCTACCGCGACGACAAGTCGTATCCGGTGCTGGCGGTCACGCTCAACGAGGAGTACCCGCGGCTGATGGTGTACCGCGGTCCGCGGCGCAAGGGAGTGCGTTATTTCGGTCCGTATTCGCATGCCTGGGCCATCCGCGAGACTCTGGACCTGCTCACCCGGGTGTTTCCGGCTCGGACTTGTTCGGCCGGAGTGTTCAAGCGGCACAGGCAGATCGATCGCCCGTGCTTGCTGGGCTACATCGATAAGTGCTCGGCGCCGTGCGTTGGCCGGGTAAGTGCCGAGGAACACCGGCGGATCGTGTTGGACTTCTGCGACTTCCTGGCCGGCAAGACCGACCGGTTGGCCCGCGACCTGGAACAGCAGATGACGGCCGCCGCCGGGGATCTGGATTTCGAGCGGGCCGCGCGGTTGCGCGATGACATCGCGGCGCTCAAGCGTGCGCTGGAGAAGCAGGCAGTGGTGTTCGGTGACGGCACCGATGCCGACGTGGTGGCGTTCGCCGACGACGACCTGGAGGCGGCCGTCCAGGTGTTCCACGTCCGTGGCGGCCGGGTGCGGGGCCAGCGCGGCTGGATCGTCGAAAAGTCCGGCGACCCTGAACAATCCGGGCAGGAACATCTGGTCGAGCAGTTCCTCACCCAGTTCTACGGCGAGCAGGCCGAACTCGGCGGCGCGGCCGACGAGGCGACCAACCCGGTGCCGCGGGAGGTTCTGGTGCCGGTGCTGCCGCCGAATGCGGACGAATTGGCGGCCTGGTTGTCGGGCCTTCGTGGTTCGCGAGTGAACCTGCGGGTGCCGGTGCGTGGCGACAAGCGCACGCTCGCCGAGACCGTGCAACGTAATGCGCAGGAGGCGTTGGCTCAGCACAAGCTCAAGCGCGCGGGCGATTTCAACGCGAGATCGGAAGCGTTGCAGAGCATTCAGGACTCTCTGGGCCTGGCCGACGCACCGTTGCGCATCGAATGCGTGGACATCAGCCATGTTCAGGGCACCGATGTGGTGGCGTCGCTGGTGGTGTTCGAGGACGGGCTGCCGCGCAAGTCGGACTACCGGCATTACGGGATTCGTGAGGCCGCCGGGGAAGGGCGGTCGGATGACGTCGCCTCGATCGCGGAGGTGACGCGACGCCGCTTCATGCGGCATGTGGCCGATGCCCAGCCCGATCCGAGTGCCGAACAACGTCCGCGCCGGTTCGCCTATCCGCCCAACCTGTTCGTGGTGGACGGCGGTGCGCCGCAGGTGAACGCGGCGTCCGCGGTACTCGACGAACTCGGCGTCACCGATGTCGCGGTGATCGGACTCGCCAAACGACTTGAAGAAGTGTGGGTGCCCGCTGAAGATGGATCGGCGGCTGAACCGATAATTCTCCCGCGTAACAGTGAGGGCCTGTATCTGTTGCAGCGGGTGCGCGATGAGGCGCACCGGTTCGCGATCACCTACCACCGCAGCAAGCGGTCCAAGCGGATGACCGCCTCGGCGCTCGATTCCGTACGCGGGCTGGGTGAGCAGCGCCGCACAGCGCTGGTTACGCATTTCGGCTCGGTGGCCCGGCTGAAGGAGGCCACCGTCGAGGAGATCACCGCGGTGCCGGGGATCGGGGTGGCGACGGCGCGAGCTGTCCTGACGGCGCTCGGCGGCGAGCCGCCGGTTGAGTCCAGTGGCGAGCCGCCGTGTGAGCCCAGTGGCGAGCCGCTAAGTGAGAACTGCGCCGGACTGGGCGATTCAGGGGCGCCCGCAACGGTTAGCGAGGATGATCGACGCAGGAAATCGGGATGACGGGGGCAAGAAAATTAGAGCCGAAGGCGGATCGCGCATGAATGAACACTTGCGCGACGGTGACGTTGTCGGTGGTGCGGACGCGGAGTCGGGTATCGACGTGGTCCTGGTCACCGGTCTATCGGGTGCTGGACGCGGGACCGCCGCCAAGGTGCTGGAGGACCTCGGCTGGTATGTCGCCGACAATCTGCCGCCGGAGTTGATCGCCCGCATGGTCGAGCTGGGGTTGGCGGCGGGGTCGCGGATCACTCAGCTGGCCGTGGTGATGGATGTGCGGTCGCGGGGCTTCACCGGTGATCTGGATTGGGTGCGCAACGAGTTGGCGGCGAGAAACATCACACCCAGGGTGTTGTTTCTGGAGGCGTCCGACGACATCCTGGTGCGTCGCTACGAGCAGAACCGGCGCAGTCATCCGCTGCAGGGGACTCAGACCTTGGCCGAGGGGATCACCGCCGAGCGGACGTTGCTGGCCCCGGTGCGAGCGGTGGCCGACCTGGTTATCGACACGTCGGCGCTGCCGGTGCCGGCGCTGCGTGAGACCATCGAGCGGGCGTTCGGCGGCGAGACCGTCGCCTACACGAATGTGACCGTGGAGTCGTTCGGCTACAAGTACGGCCTGCCGATGGACGCGGATACGGTGATGGATGTGCGGTTCCTGCCGAATCCGCATTGGGTCGACGAACTGCGCCCGCACAGTGGTCAGCACCCCGATGTGCGTGACTATGTGCTGGGTCAGCCGGGGGCCATGGAGTTTCTTGACACCTACCATCGTCTGTTGGACGTGGTGATCGCCGGATACCGCCGGGAGGGGAAGCGCTATATGACGGTCGCCATTGGGTGTACCGGCGGCAAACATCGCAGCGTCGCGATCGCCGAGGCGCTCGCTGCGCGGTTACGGGGCAGCGACGGGCTCACGGTGCGGGTGCTGCACCGGGATCTGGGTCGCGAATGAGCCCGCGCATCGTCGCGCTCGGCGGCGGGCATGGGTTGTACGCCACATTGTCGGCGGCCCGGCGGCTCAGCCCACATGTGACAGCCGTTGTGACCGTTGCCGATGACGGTGGATCGTCGGGGCGGCTGCGCAGCGAGCTTGATGTGGTACCGCCCGGCGATTTGCGAATGGCCTTGGCGGCCTTGGCTTCTGACAGTCCGCACGGCCGTCTGTGGGCGACCATCCTGCAGCATCGGTTTGGTGGCAGCGGTGCCCTGGCCGGTCACCCGATCGGCAATCTGATGTTGGCTGGTCTCAGTGAGGTGCTGGCCGATCCGGTCGCGGCGCTCGACGAGTTGGGGCGCATGCTGGGCGTCAAGGGCCGGGTGCTGCCGATGTGCCCGATCGCCCTGCAGATCGAGGCCGACGTCGCCGGTCTGGAGTCTGATCCCCGGATGAGCCGGGTGATCCGCGGCCAGGTGGCGATCGCCACCACGGTGGGCAAGGTGCGCCGAGTCCGATTGCTACCAGGGGATCCTCCGGCCACCCGGCAGGCCGTGGAGGCCATCATGAGCGCCGATCTGGTGGTGCTCGGGCCGGGGTCGTGGTTCACCAGTGTGATCCCTCATGTGTTGGTGCCGCAGCTGTTGGCGGCGCTGCGATCCACGACGGCCCGGCGCGCATTGGTGCTGAATCTGGCGGCCGAACCGGGGGAGACGGCCGGGTTTTCGGCCGAGCGTCACATCCATGTACTGGCCCAGCATGCTCCTGAGTTCAGCGTGCATGACATCATCGTCGATGCCAGCCGGGTGCCGAGCGACCGTGAACGGGAGCAACTCAGCCGCACAGCCAACATCCTCAACGCCCGAGTTGAGTTTGCTGACGTGTCCCGACCTGGTACACCTTTACATGACCCGGCGAAGTTGGCCGCGGCGCTGGAGAAGGTCCGACTGCGGGCGTTGACGCCCGAGCGGGCCGTGCAGGAGTCCACCGTTCCCACGCACGCTGCGAGGTCGGTCGACGTTGTGCGCCATGAGCCGGCGCCGAATACACCGAGAGGGGACGATCCGTGGCGATGACAGCCGAGGTGAAAGACGAGCTGAGCCGCCTCGTGGTCAACTCGGTGACCGCTCGCCGTGCCGAGGTGGCGTCCCTGCTGCGCTTTGCTGGGGGACTGCACATCGTCGCGGGCCGGGTGGTAGTGGAGGCCGAGGTGGACCTCGGGATCATTGCCCGCAGGCTGCGCAAGGACATCTACGACCTCTACGGGTACAACGCTGTCGTACATGTGCTGTCGGCCAGCGGAATCCGGAAGAACACCCGGTATGTGGTGCGGGTGGCCGCCGATGGGGAAGCGCTGGCCCGGCAGACCGGCCTGCTGGATCTGCGCGGGCGACCGGTGCGTGGTCTGCCGGCTCAGGTGGTCGGCGGCAGCGTGGGCGATGCCGAGGCCGCGTGGCGCGGAGCGTTCCTCGCGCACGGATCTTTGACCGAGCCGGGGCGTTCCTCTGCGCTGGAGGTCAGCTGCCCGGGCCCGGAGGCGGCACTGGCGCTGGTCGGTGCGGCCCGGCGGCTCGGGGTCAGCGCCAAGGCCCGCGAGGTGCGTGGCAGTGACCGGGTGGTGGTGCGCGACGGCGAGGCGATCGGCGCGCTGCTGACCCGGATGGGTGCCCAGGACACCCGGCTGACCTGGGAGGAACGGCGCATGCGCCGCGAAGTCCGGGCGACCGCCAACCGCTTGGCCAATTTCGACGATGCCAATCTGCGCCGGTCGGCGCGTGCCGCGGTGGCCGCGGCGGCCCGGGTGGAACGCGCGTTGCACATTCTGGGCGAAGGGGTGCCCGACCATCTGTCCGCCGCGGGCAAGCTGCGGGTCGAACACCGCCAGGCGTCACTGGAGGAGCTTGGTCGGCTCGCCGATCCGCCGATGACGAAAGACGCTGTGGCGGGCCGCATTCGGCGACTGCTGTCGATGGCGGATCGCAAGGCGAAGCAGGATGGCATCCCTGATACCGAGTCGGCGGTGACGCCGGATCTGCTCGACGACGCCTGATCTTTCGCCGCACCCCCACCGCGCGATTGCGATAGTGGCCACTATTCAAATAGTGAGTACTATCTGAAAGATGGTGGAGGGCGGAACCGGCAAGGCGTCGAAGCCGGTACGGCTGACGCGAGCCGAGAATCAGGCTCGGACCCGCGCGGCGCTGCTGGATGCGGCCGCCCATACCTGCGCCCGGAAGGGATATGCCGCCGCATCGGTGGACGAGATCGCCGCTGCGGCGGGGTATTCGGTCGGCGCGGTCTATTCGAACTTCTCCAGCAAGGAACAGCTGTTCTCGGAGCTGATGGCAGAGCGAGCCTTGGGCCGGATCGGTCAGGTGGTGCAGACCATCTCCGAAGACGCCGATGGCGGACCGCTCAAGGCCCTGGGCCGGGTACTTGTCGAGATCGCCGACAACGACATCGAGTTCGAGGCGATCCAGGGCGAATTCTGGTTGCATGCGGTGCGCAATCCCGACGCCATGCAGATCCTGCAGGACCGGTCGGCGCGGACACTCGCGTCGCTGCGCGACATCCTGGCGAGTGCGCTGGAGAGCTACAACGTTGACGACAGCGTCTCGCCGGATGCCTTCGCGGTGGTGGTGCTGGCGCTGTTCCAAGGGTTGATCCGGCAGCGGCGAATCGACCCTGACCGGGTGCCCGACGAACTGTTCGCCCAAGCGCTGGCCTGGCAGCTGGCCGGCATGCCCAAGGCGTCGGCCGAGAAATCCGCGGAGAAGGAGTAACCGCCGTGGACCCACTGCGGATCGGGCTTTACGCCATGCCGGCCTACTTCGTCCTGCTGGCGATCGAATTCCTCAGCTATCGCTTCGACAAGGACTCGGCCCGTCCTCGGGCCGGGATCTCCTGGCGGGACAGTGCCACGAACCTGTCGATCTATGTACTCGGGTTCATCCTGCGGCCGCTGGACAAATTCATCACGGTTCCGCTGGTCGCGATCGCGGCGGCCGTGACGCCGCTGCATCTCTCGGCATCACACTGGTGGGTCTGGGTGCTGGCCATCGTGCTCGCCGACCTGGCGTACTACCTCCAACACCGGATGTCGCACCGCATCCGGATGTTCTGGGCCGCGCACAACGTGCATCACTCCAGCCAGTACTTCAATCTGTCCACGGCCATGCGGTTGTCCTGGTTGATTCCCGGATCGTTTCTGAACACCATCGGGTACGTGGGGATGGCGCTGATCGGCATCCCGGCCTGGTTGGTCTTCCTGTCCCAGGCGATCGTGCTGCTCTACCAATTCCCGATCCATACCGAGCGCATCGATCGGCTTCCCCGGGTGGTCGAGTACGTGTTCAACACACCGTCACACCATCGGGTGCATCACGGCGCCAACAACCCGTACCTGGACAAGAACTACGCGGGCATCCTCATCCTGTGGGACCGGATGTTCGGCACCTTCGCCGCCGAGGGTGAACCGGTCCGCTACGGACTGACCAAGAACATCGACACCTACAACCCGATCAAGGTCAACTACCACGAGTTCGTCGCCATGATGGGCGACATCCGGCGGGCGCGGACCTGGCGGGGCCGGCTGGGCTACCTGTTCGGTCCGCCCGGATGGCACGAAAAGGACAGCATCGCAACGAACGTCGAAAGTAGGGCGCAGGAGGTTTCAGTTCACCCCGCGATGGGGTGAGCCCGACGGCATCCGTCTGCCGGAGCCCGCGCGGGGCCGTCGGCCTTGCGTCGCGCCGCCGTCGTTTTGACGCTGTACTGTGTGGCGACAAACTTCGAGGTCGACCCCAAATGAGGCGATAGTCACGATGAGACTGATCCTTGAGTTGATCCGCCCCTACCGGTGGCCGGTCGCTGGAATCTTCGCAGTGCTGCTGGTGCAGATCGCCACGGGTCTTGCCGCGCCCTGGCCGCTGAAGGTCGTGCTGGACAGCGTGGTCGGCCACCATCCGCTGCCGGGCTGGCTACACGGAATGCTGCAGCCGCTGCTCGGCGGCGAAGGCAAGATGCACATCGCCGGCCTCGCGGCGATCATGGTCCTGGTCATCGCCGTGGTGGCGGCGATCGCGTCGTATGTCTCCAACTACCTGACCGAAACCGTCGGCCAACGGATCGGCAACGACCTGCGCACCCGCGCCTACCACCATCTGCAGCAGTTGTCCCTCAACTACTTCGACACCCACCGCGTCGGGCCCATTCTGAGCACCCTCACCGATGACGTCGACACGATCCAGGGCTTCGCTTCGTCCTCGACCCTGGGCATCGCAACCGACCTGCTGACCATCGTGGGCATGTTGGCCATGATGCTGTGGCTGCAGTGGGATTTCACGCTCATCGCGCTCGCGGTGGCGCCTCTTCTGCTGCTGTTCGTGTCCCGTATCCGTAAGGCCGTCAAGGCGGCGACTCACGAAGTCCGCAGACGGGAATCCGACATCGTCGCGGTCGCGGAGGAAGGCCTGCAGTCCATCCGCGTGGTCAAGGCGTTCGATCGCGAGGACATGCAGGAACGTGAGCTGGCGCTCGCCGGCCAGCAGGCCGTCGATGCCGCGCTCAACGCGCGGCGGGTGAAATCGGTGGTGTCGCCGATCGTCGGCGTCGTGGTGGCGGCCTGTACCGCGGTGGTGTTGTGGCGAGGGTCGGCGCTCATCCTCGCGGGCGCCATGACGGCGGGCACGCTGACCGTGTTCATCTCCTACCTGGCGTCGTTCTTCAAGCCCGTCCAAGACCTGGCCAAGCTCACCAACACGATCGCGATGGCCTCGGTCGGTGTGGACCGGGTCAACGCCCTGCTCACCGCCGAGACGGGAATCGAGGAAAAACCCGACGCGGTCAATCCCGGCGACATCAAGGGCGCCATCAGCTTCGAGCGGGTGGCATTCAGCTACGAGAGCGAAACCCCCGTGCTGCGCGATGTCACCTTCGAGGTGAAACCCGGCCAGCTGGTGGGTGTCGTCGGACATACCGGAAGCGGAAAATCCAGTCTGGTCAGCCTGATTCCCCGGTTCTACGACCCGAGCGCGGGCACGGTCCGCATCGACGGCGTCGACCTGCGCGACTACAAACTGCATGAATTCCGCCGCCAGATCGCCTACGTGCTGCAGGACACGGTGCTGTTCCGCGGAACCATCCGCGACAACATCGCCTTCGGCCGGCCCGACGCCGATCACGACGAGATCGTCGAAATGGCCAAGCTGGCCAACGCCCACGAGTTCATCTCCGCGATGCCACTGGGCTACGACAGCCCGGTCGGGGAGCGCGGGCTGACCCTCTCGGGAGGACAGCGTCAACGCATCGGCATCGCGCGTGCCCTCATCCGGGACAGCCCGATCCTCATCCTCGACGAACCGACTGCCGCGCTGGACGCCGAGTCTGAGCACCTGGTGATGTCGGCCCTGCAACGGTTGATGGCTGACCGCACGGTGATCACGATTGCCCACCGGCTCAGCACGATTCGCGATGCGGACAAGATCATCGTGCTCGAGGAGGGCCACGTCGTCGAGCAGGGCACGCACACCGAGCTACTCACCGCCGGCGGCAGATATGCCGACCTGCACCGCATCCAGTACGAGGACGAGACAACGTGACGCGTTCGCTGATCATCCTGCCCGACGACTCGGCCCAACCGGTTCTCGACGCAATCGGTGCGGCCACCCGGTCGGTGCGGATCAAGATGTTCGCCTTCAGCCACCGCCCGCTGCTGGAGGCTGTGGTGGCTGCCCACCGGCGCGGTGTGGACGTCAAGGTCATGCTCAACCCCGAGCGTCGCGACGGCGAGACCGACAACGACGCCGCACGGGAATTGCTGCAGCGGTTCGGAATCGAGGTCCGGGCAAGCAATCCCGCCTTCGACCTGACGCACGAGAAGTCCATGGTCGTAGACGACGAGCACGCCTTCGTCGAGTCGCTGAACTGGACCGAGGAGAACTTCACCGTGACGCGGGACTACGCCGTCGTCACGCCCAGCGCCTACGAGGTCGCCGAGATCACCGACTGCTTCGAAGCCGACTGGGCGCGTGAGGAGTTCGATCCGGGCGGCGGGGCACACCTGATCTGGTGCCCGACCAACGGCAGGCACCGCATCGCCGAGTTCATCGACACCGCCAAACACACCTTGTTCGTCCAGAACGAGCGCTATCAGGACCCGGTGATCATCGAGCGTCTGGTTCGCGCTGCGCGCCGCGGGGTGAAGGTTCACGTCATGGCCCGCGCAGCCCACCATCTCAAGTCGGGCAAGCTGCTCGAAGGCATCAGCGGGATGCGCATCATGGACGACGTCGGCATCAAGATCCACCGGCTCAAGCACATGAAGCTGCACGCCAAGATGATTCTCGCCGATCACGAGCGTGCCATCGTGGGCTCGATCAACTTCTCCCCGGGCAGTTTCGATCATCGCCGCGAGCTGGCCATCGAGGTGACCGACCACCACATCATCAAGCGCCTGAACGAGGTGGCGCATCACGACTGGAAACACTCCGAGCCGATGGACCTGTCCGACGACGGACTGATCGCCGATTTGGTCGGCCAGGACCCGCACGAAGTCGACCAACTCGCCCTACACGACCCCGACATCTGATGCGCTAATCAAGCCGCGCAGTGGGGCACCATCCCCACTAGGCTGGCGGCGGGCAGTTACCGGCAACCGAGGGAGAATCACGTGACCATCCGGGTAGGCGTTAACGGCTTCGGCCGCATCGGGCGCAACTTCTACCGGGCCCTGGCAACGCAGCAGGCTGAGGGCAAGAACACCGATATCGAGATCGTGGCGGTCAACGACCTCACCGACAACGCCACCCTGGCTCACCTGCTGAAGTTCGATTCGATCCTGGGCCGCCTGCCGCAGGACGTCAGCCTCGAGGGCGAAGACACCATCGTCATCGGCGACAAGAAGATCAAGGCCCTGGAGGTCAAGGAAGGCCCGGCGGCCCTGCCGTGGGGCGACCTCGGCGTCGACGTGGTCGTCGAGTCGACCGGTATCTTCACCGCCCGCGCCAAGGCACAGGGTCACCTCGATGCCGGCGCCAAGAAAGTCATCATCTCCGCGCCGGCCAGCGATGAGGACATCACCATCGTGCTGGGCGTCAACGACGACATGTACGACGGCAGCCAGAACATCATCTCCAACGCCTCCTGCACCACGAACTGCCTCGGCCCGCTGGCGAAGGTCCTCAACGACGAGTTCGGCATCGTCAGGGGCCTGATGACCACCATCCACGCCTACACCCAGGACCAGAACCTGCAGGACGGCCCACACAGGGATCTGCGCCGCGCCCGCGCTGCCGCGCTGAACATCGTGCCGACCTCCACCGGCGCCGCCAAGGCCATCGGCCTGGTGCTGCCCGAACTCAAGGGCAAGCTGGACGGCTATGCGCTGCGCGTGCCGATCCCCACCGGTTCGGTCACCGACCTGACCGCCGAGCTGGCCAAATCGGCGTCCGCCGACGAGATCAACGCCGCGATGCAGGCCGCAGCCGAGGGGCCGATGAAAGGCATCCTGAAGTACTACGACGCGCCGATCGTGTCGAGCGACATCGTCACCGACCCGCACAGTTCGATCTTCGACTCCGGCCTGACTAAGGTCATCGACAATCAGGCCAAGGTCGTCTCCTGGTACGACAACGAGTGGGGTTACTCCAACCGCCTCGCCGATTTGGTCGCTCTAGTAGGGAAGTCGCTCTAGTAACGATGGCTGTCAAGACACTCGCAGACCTGTTGGCAGAGGGCCCGGAAGGGGTTGCGGGTCGGGGCGTATTGGTCCGCTCCGACCTGAACGTCCCCCTCGATGACGAGGGCAAGATCACTGATACGGGCCGCATCATCGCCTCCGTTCCGACGCTCAAAGCGCTGGCCGAGGCCGGCGCCAAGGTCGTCGTCACCGCGCATCTGGGCCGCCCCAAGGGAACTCCGGACCCGCAGTTGTCGCTCGCGCCGGTCGCCGCGGCATTGGGGGAGAAGCTCGGGCGCCACGTGCAGCTGGCCGGCGATGTCGTCGGCACCGACGCACTGGCCCGGGCCGAGGGCCTCACCGACGGTGACGTCCTGTTACTGGAGAACATCCGCTTCGATCCGCGCGAGACCAGCAAGGACGATGCCGAGCGGCTGGCGCTGGCTCGGGAATTGGCAGCGCTGGTCGAAGGTGCCGACGGCTCGCCGGGTGCCTTCGTCTCGGACGGCTTCGGCGTGGTGCACCGCAAGCAGGCCTCGGTGTACGACGTCGCCACCCTGTTGCCGCATTACGCAGGCACCCTGGTCGACGCCGAGGTCAAGGTGCTCGAGCAACTGACCAGCTCGACCGAGCGGCCCTATGCCGTCGTGCTCGGCGGCTCGAAGGTCTCCGACAAGCTCGCGGTCATCGAGAACCTCGCCACCAAGGCTGACAGCCTCATCATCGGCGGTGGCATGTGCTTCACTTTCCTTGCCGCACAAGGTGTTCCGGTAGGAACCTCGCTGTGCCAGGTTGAGATGATCGACACCTGCAAGCGGCTGCTGGACACCTACGCCGACGTGATCCACCTGCCTGTCGACATCGTGGTGGCGGACAAGTTCGCCGCCGATGCCGAACCGGAGACCGTGGCCTCCGATCGGATCCCCGAGGGCAAGATGGGCCTCGACATCGGCCCGGAGTCGGTCAAGCGGTTCACCGCGCTGCTGTCCAATGCCAAGACCGTGTTCTGGAACGGCCCGATGGGCGTGTTCGAGTTCCCGGCATTCTCCGCGGGCACCAAGGGTGTGGCCGAGGCGATCATCGGTGCCACCGAGAAGGGCGCGTTCAGCGTCGTCGGCGGTGGCGACTCGGCCGCCGCGGTGCGCCAACTCGGCCTGGCCGAGGACGGTTTCTCGCACATCTCGACCGGCGGCGGCGCGTCGCTGGAATACCTTGAGGGCAAGACCCTGCCCGGCATCGAAGTACTGGAGTCGTAGAACATGGCCCGTAAGCCGCTGATAGCCGGCAACTGGAAGATGAACCTCAACCACTTCGAGGCCATCGCGCTGGTGCAGAAGATCGCATTTGCCTTGCCGGACAAGTATTTCGACAAGGTGGATGTCGCCGTCCTGCCGCCGTTCACCGATCTGCGCAGCGTGCAAACCCTGGTCGACGGGGACAAGCTACGGCTCACCTACGGTGCCCAGGATCTGTCCCAGCACGCTTCGGGCGCCTACACCGGTGAGATCAGTGGCGCCTTCCTGGCCAAGCTGGGCTGTAGCTACGTGGTTGTGGGGCACTCCGAGCGACGCACCTACCACCACGAGGACGACGCGCTGGTGGCGGCCAAGGCCAAGGCGGCGTTCAAGCACGGCATCACCCCGATCGTGTGCATCGGTGAACACCTCGACGTCCGCGAGGCCGGCAATCACGTCGAGCACTGTGTCTCCCAGTTGAGCGGCTCACTTGCCGGGCTGACCAAGGAACAGATCGGCCAGGCGGTTATCGCCTACGAGCCGGTGTGGGCCATCGGTACCGGACGGGTGGCCAGCGCGGCCGACGCCCAGGAAGTCTGCAAGGCCGTCCGTGCCGAGCTGGGGAACCTGACCTCCCCGCAGATCGCGGCGGGCGTGCGGGTGCTCTATGGCGGGTCGGTCAACGCCAAGAACGTCGGCGAGATCGTTGCCCAGGGTGATATCGACGGGGCCCTGGTCGGTGGTGCCTCCCTGGACGGCGAGCAATTCGCCACGCTGTCGGCGATCGCCGCGGGCGGACCGCTGCCGTAACCCCAGGTCGGGACCGGACACCTCACCGGGTAGTCTTACAGCCATGGAATTGGCTCTGCAGATCACTCTGGTCGTGACCAGCGTGCTGGTCGTGCTCTTGGTGCTGCTGCATCGTGCCAAAGGTGGCGGTCTGTCCACGCTGTTCGGCGGCGGTGTCCAGTCCAGCCTGTCCGGCTCCACCGTGGTCGAGAAGAACCTCGACCGGCTCACGCTGTTCGTGGTCGGCATCTGGTTGGTGTCGATCATCGGCGTCGCACTGCAGATCAAGTACAGCTAAAGCGGTCGCCCTCGGGGCGATTGGACGAGTGTCGCCGGTTTAGCCCGCGGCGCCGTGCAGATGTTGAGATCCGCCGGAGCACTGGGCACTCCACCCGATTCGATGCAACACCGCCACGTGGGTTTGGTGGTGTTCTGGATGCAGTCGTTGAAGGCCTTGATGTCCCAACTGCCGTCGTTGTCGGGTTCGGCGTTCGCTATCACGGCAACTCCGATCGCGCTGCCGGGCAGTGCGACCGCGGCAGCGAACACGGCGGCACAGACGAGCCGGCGCACCTGGGTCAGCCGCGCCCAGTGAGTGGTGGTGACCATGGCGGGATCCTTGTCGCTCCGGTGGTGCATTTCGAAGCGTGCGCCTGATCCCCGCAAATCGGGCGGTTTCTGACAATATCCCGACAGGTTCCTTGGGATGGGCTGACTTGCGCCCGCCGTGCAGGCCGAGGTGCCCGCGCCGATACTTGGGGGCATGTCTGACGGTTCGCACGCCGCACTGACACCGATCGGCGCCGTCCAGCGCACCGAGGTGGGACGCGAGGCCACCGAGCCGATGCGCGAGGACATTCGGTTGCTCGGCGCCATTCTCGGCGACACGGTGCGCGAACAGAACGGTCCTGAGGTGTTCGACCTGGTGGAGCGGGCCCGGGTGGAGTCCTTCCGGGTGCGCCGCTCGGAAATCGATCGGGCCGAATTGGCCGATTTGTTCTCTGGTATCGACGTCCACCAGGCGATTCCGGTCATCCGTGCCTTCACCCACTTCGCGCTGCTGGCCAATGTTGCCGAGGACATCCATCGCGAGCGTCGCCGGGCGGTGCACGTCGCCGCTGGGGAACGACCGCAGGACAGCAGCCTGGCCGCGACATATCGCAAGCTCGACGATGCGATCTCGGCCGCTGAACTGGACGCAGCCGGGGTGGCCGACGCGTTGACAGGCGCCCTGGTCGCGCCGGTGATCACCGCCCATCCCACCGAAACCCGGCGTCGCACCGTGTTCGACACCCAACACCGCATCACCGAATTGATGCGTCTGCGCATGCACGGGCAGACCCACACCGCCGATGGCCGCGACATTGAGGTCGAGTTGCGCCGCCACATCCTCACGCTGTGGCAGACCGCACTGGTGCGCCTGTCGCGATTGAAGATCTCCGACGAGATCGAGACCGGCCTGCGGTATTACCCGGCGGCGTTCTTCGAGGTCATCCCGCAGGTCAACGCGGAAGTCCGCACGGCACTGCGGGCCCGCTGGCCTGGGGCGAAGCTGCTGGAGGAGCCGATCCTGCGGCCGGGCAGCTGGATCGGCGGTGACCGCGACGGCAACCCCAATGTCGATGCCGGCGTAATGCGGTTGGCGACCGGGCGCGCCGCCAATGTGGCCTTTGCGCATTACTTCACCGAGATCACCGCACTGGAAGAAGAGCTGTCGATGTCGGCGCGGTTGGTCACGGTCAGCGGCCGGCTCACCGCGCTGGCCGATGCCTGCCATGAGCCGGCCCGCGCCGACGAACCCTACCGGCGCGCACTGCGCGTGATTCATGCCCGCCTGACCGCCACCGGACATCGGATACTCGACGAGCAACCCGAACACGAACTCGACCTCGGCCTGGGCAGCTACCGCGGCCCGGCGGAGTTGCTGACCGATCTTGACACCGTGGACGCCTCGCTGCGTGCGAACGGCAGTGCCGTGCTGGCCGACGATCGATTGGCCCGGTTGCGAGAAGCCGTGCGGGTGTTCGGTTTTCACCTGTGCAGCTTGGACATGCGGCAGAACTCAGAGGTGCACGAACAGGTGGTCGCCGAGCTGCTGGCCTGGGCCGGCGTGCATCCCGACTACGCCTCGTTGCCGGAATCTCAGCGGGTGCAACTGCTCGCCGCCGAGATCGCCACCCGCCGTCCGCTGATCGGCGAGGGCGCCGAACTCTCGGAGCTGGCGCGCAAGGAACTCGACATCGTCGGTGCTGCGGCCCGCGCGGTCACGGTGTTCGGTGCGCAGGCGGTACCGAACTACATCATCTCGATGTGCGAGTCGGTGTCGGACCTGCTGGAGGCGGCGGTGCTGCTCAAAGAGGTTGGTCTGCTTGATGTTTCGGGAGCATCCCATGGCGGCGGGGTGTACGCCCCGGTCGGGATCGTGCCGCTGTTCGAGACCATCGAGGATCTGCGGCAGGGTTCACAGATCCTGGAAGCGGCGCTGGCGCTGCCGGTGTACCGCAGCATCGTCGATGCGCGTGGACAGCATCAGGAGGTGATGCTGGGATACTCGGATTCCAACAAGGACGGCGGCTACCTGGCGGCCAACTGGGCGCTGTACCGAGCCGAGTTGGACCTGGTCGAGACGGCGCGCAAGACCGGAATCCGGTTGCGGCTGTTTCACGGCAGGGGTGGCACCGTCGGGCGCGGTGGCGGCCCCAGTTACGACGCGATCCTGGCCCAGCCACCCGGCGCGGTGAAGGGATCGCTGCGGATCACCGAACAGGGTGAGGTGATCGCCGCGAAGTACGCCGAACCGCGGATCGCGCACCGCAATTTGGAAACCCTGTTGGCCGCGACCCTGGAATCCACCCTGCTCGACGTCGAGGGGCTGGGCGACGACGCCGAACCCGCCTACCGGGTTCTCGATGAGCTGGCGGCCGCGGCCCAGCGCGCATATGCCGAATTGGTCCACGACACACCGGGATTCGTCGAGTACTTCAAGGCGTCCACGCCGGTCAGCGAGATCGGTGCGCTCAACATCGGCAGCCGGCCCAGCTCGCGCAAACCGACCAATTCGATCGCCGACCTTCGGGCCATCCCGTGGGTACTGGCCTGGAGCCAGTCCCGGGTGATGCTGCCCGGTTGGTACGGCACCGGGACGGCATTCGAGCAGTGGGTCGACGGCGACGAATCGCGACTTGCGGTGCTGCGTGATCTCTACGAGCGGTGGCCGTTCTTCCGCACGGTGTTGTCGAATATGGCGCAGGTGCTGGCCAAATCGGATATGGGCCTGGCAGCGCGCTATTCGGAGCTGGTCGACGACGAGGATCTGCGGGCACGGGTGTTCAACAAGATCGTCGCCGAGCACGATCGGACCATCCGGATGCACCGATTGATCACCGGACAGGACGATCTACTGGCCGACAATGCGGCGCTGGCCCGTTCGGTGTTCAACCGTTTCCCGTACCTGGAGCCGCTCAACCACCTGCAGGTGGAACTGTTGCGGCGCTACCGGTCCGGTGAGACCGATGAGCTGGTGCAGCGCGGCATCCTGCTCACCATGAGCGGGTTGGCCACCGCGCTGCGCAACAGCGGCTGAAAATCTACGACGAGAAGCCCAGCCCGAACCGGTCCAGGGTGTGCAACCATAGGCTGCGCCGTCCGCCGCGGCGTTCGGATCGGGCCAGTTCGGCGACGGTGAGTTTGATCCCCAGCGAGGCGGCCGGCTCGGGTGGGAACGGAAGTGGTTTGCGCCGCACCAGATCCAGTTGGGTCAGTGCGGTCGGTGTGCCGGCCAGCAGGTCGAGGGTGACCCGGGCGGCAAACCGCGAGGCCGCCACCCCCAGACCGGTGAAACCGTTGGCCTGTACCACCCGCCCGGAATGTGCCCGTTCGAAGAAGCAGAAGAACCGGGTCGAGGTGTCGATGGCCCCGCCCCAGGCGTGGGTGAACCGCAGCTGCGACAGGGTGGGGAAGGTCGCCTGGAAGTGCGCGGCCAACCGTTCGAACGATTCCGGGCGGATGTCGAACTCCGGTCGGATCTTGCGGCCCCAGTGGTAGATCGCGTCGTAGCCGCCGAACAGGATCCGTCCGTCGGGGGTGGGACGGTAGTAGTGGAACCGCTCACCCATGTCGGCGATGCCCTGGCCGTTGTTCCAGCCGATGCTCTCCCGCTGCTGCGCCGAAAGTGGTTCGGTGACAATGGCGTAGTCGTACACCGGGATCACTCGGTAGCGGGCACTCGCCAGCAGTGACCGGGCGGCGTTGGTGGCCAGCGCGATTCGTCGCGCGGTCACCACGCCTTGGTCGGTGCGCAGTACCGTCCGGCCGGCGACAGCGTGAATGCTGCGCACGGTGGTGTGTTCGTGCATTCGCACACCGGCTTTCAGGCACGCCGCGCGCAACCCCAGCGCCAGCTTGCCGGGATGGACCAGGATGCAACCCTCGTGGTCCCAGACCCCGGCTCGATAGAGCGGGGAGTCCACCTCGGCACATACCGCGTCCCGATCCAGCATTTCGGTTGGGTGCGCGGCGGCCAGATCGCGGCGCTGGTACTCCTCGGTGGCCACCCGCAACACACCCACCGGCTGCATATCGCAGTCGATGCCGAGCCGCTCGACGTCGGCACACAGGCCGGCCAGGTTGTCCCGGCCCAACCGGTCGAGTTCGTCTACCTCGTCGGGCAGGTGCAGTTCACCGTTGCTGCGGCCGTGGGTCAGTGACGGCTCGACGAATCCGCCGTTGCGTCCCGACGCCGCCCACCCACAGGTCTGGCCCTCGAGCAGCATCACCTCGCGGGCCGGATCGCGTTCCTTGGCCAGCAGGGCCGTCCACAGGCCGGTGTAGCCGCCGCCCACGACCACCAGGTCAGTACTGACGTCGTGGTCGAGTGCCGGTTCGGCCTGTGGTTCCGCGATGCTGTCCAGCCAGTAGGAGGTGTGCCGGACCCCATTGAGGCTGTGCCGGATGGCGTTTGGGTCGGCCAGCCGTTCGGCGCGTTCGTAGGCGGTCGCCCCGCCGGGACGGCTCACGATGCTTCCGGCGCGGGAGCCAGTCGGCCCTCCCGCCGGTCCCGCTCGGCCTGCCGCGGGTCGCGCTGCTCGGCTGGGCCGAAGCCGCCGCCGCCGGCGGTCTCGACCCGCACGATGGTGCCCACGGCCAGTGTGGTCGAGGTCTTGTCGTTGACCACTCGCTGGCTGCCGTCCGGCGAGATGATCGTCACCGTGGTGGGCTGGGCGTTGTGGCCGCCTGCTGCACCGCATGGCGCGAAGTCGCCGTTGGTCTGCTCGCCGTAGAACGTGGCGCGCTGGTCGTGGCCGAGGATCTGGTACTCGCGCCGGATCCCCATGCCGCCGTTGAACTGGCCGAGACCCTGTGAGCCGGGCATGAATTCGTTGCGCAGAATGCGCACCCGATAGTTGGTCTCGACCACCTCGGCGGGCATCACCCCGACATTGGACATGTAGGTGTCGACGCCGTCGATGCCGTCGCTGTCGGCGGTGGCGCCGGTGCCGCCGCCAACCACGTCGGCCATCACGGCCGGTCGTCCGGTGGTCGGCGAGGTGCTGCCGATGTTCATGCAGAAGAAGCTGACGCTGCTGCTGGCCACGGCGAGGTCTGGCCACATGTCGGTCATCGCACGGATCAGCGTGTCGGCGAACCGTTGACAGGTGTTGTGCCGGATCGACACCGCCGCCGGGGGCAGCGGGGTGAGCACGGTGCCCGGCGGGGCGATGATGTCGACGGCCCGCAGCAGGCCGTCGTTGGCGCCGATGTCGGGGGCGACGAGCGACCGGACCGCGTAGACGATGCCGGCGCGGGCGCTGGCCCACGGCACGTTCATCGCGCCGCCGACCTGGGCGTCGCTGCCGGAGATGTCGATCGTCAGGGTGTCGCCGGTCTTGCTGGCCCGCACGTGCACCCGGGTGGGCGGTCCGGTGCGGCCGTCGTCGTCAAGGAACCCTTCGGCCTCGCCGCTGCCATCGGGCAACTGGCTCAGCGATTGCCGCACAGCCGTTTCCACAACGTCGAGGGTGCGTTGCATCACCGCGTCGACGACGTCGTTGCCGTACTGGGCGGCAAGGTCGTTGACCCGGCGGTAGCCGAGTCGGCAGGCCGCCCGTTGGGCGCGAAGGTCGCTGATGGTGCTCAACGGGTCGCGGATGTTCTCGGTGAGCAGGTCGACGATGTCGCGGTTCTCGACGCCGGCGATGTCGAGCCGGATCGGCGGCAGCACCACACCCTCGCCGAACAGGTCCTGCAGTTCCGGGCCCTCGCTGCCGGGGTTCACGCCGCCGACGTCGATGTGGTGGGCGGCGGTGCCGCTCCACCCGGCCAGCCGTCCGGCGATGAAGATCGGGGTGACCACGTTGACGTCGGGCAGGTGCATGGCGCCCATGTAGGGGTGGTTGCACATGAACGCGTCGCCGTCGCGGATCTCGTCGCCCCAGCGTTCGATGATCGCCTTGACCACCAGTGACATCGCGCCCAACTGGGCGGGTATGTAGTCGGCCTGGGCGACCAGGTCGCCGTCGGCGGTGAACAGCGCGCAGGAGAAGTCGTCCATGTCGCGGATGATCGGGCTGTAGCTGGAGCGCTTGAGCACCAGACCCATCTCTTCGGCGACTGATGTGAGGGCGGCGGCGACGACCTCGAAGGTCACCGCGTCGATCTGGTCGGGGGAGATGTTGGCTGCGGTGCTCATCGTGGTGTGCCTTCCGTGATGACGAGATCGAGATTGGCTGCCACTTCGGCGATCTGGTCGGCCAGCAGCAGCGTGGTGGAATCCATCTGGGCGATGACGGCGGGTCCGTCGACCCGATCGCCGGGGGCCAGTCGGTCGCGGTCGAAGACCGGGGTGTCGCGGGGGCCTTCGCCGGGGACGTGCACGATCCGCCGGCCCAATTCGGCGCGGTCGGCCGAACCGGTCGAGACGGCTACGGCCGGGGTGGTCACGTCGGCCAGATCCCCGGTGCCGGCCAACCGCACGGTGACGATTTCCACCGGCTCGTCGGCGGAGGCATGACCGTACAGTTCCTCGTGCGCGGCGTGGAACAACTTGACCAGCACGTCCAGTTCGCCGATCTGGTCGTCGTCGATTGTCACCGGGATCTCGTAGCCCTGCCCGAGGTAGCGGCAGTCGACGACCACCTGGGTCCGCGCCGAGTCCGGTTGCGCGCCGTCGGCCAGAATCTGGGAGCGCAGCACCTCACCGCGCTCGGACACCCACTGCGCGATGGTGGCCAGCACCTCCTCGGTGCCGACCCGCAGCACGGTCTGGGCGTCGTCGACGCGGATACCGGCCGCCAGCAGCCCGTCGGCGGAGAACAGCCCGGGCCGCAGCGGCACGACGACCGAGTGCAGGCCGAGGTGGCGCAGCAGCAGGCCGGCGTGCAGCGGGCCGGCGCCGCCGAATGGGAACAGGGTGAATTGCCTTGGGTCCAGGCCGCGTTCGACGCTGACCTTGCGCACGCCGCGGGTCATGTGGGCCATCGCGATGGCCACCACCGACTCGGCGGCCTGCTCGATGCTCATGCCCAATGGCTCGGCGATGGTCGCCATCGCGGTGCGGGCGGCTTCGCGGTCCAGGGTCAGGCCCCCGGCGAGCTGTTCGGTGCCCAGTGAGCCGAGCACCACGTGGGCGTCGGTGAGGGTGGGTTCGGTGCCGCCGCGCAGGTAGCAGGCCGGGCCCGGGACGGCCTTGGCCGACCGGGGGCCCACTCGCAGTCGACCGGTCCGGTCCACCCAGGCCACGCTGCCGCCGCCGGCGCCGATGGTCTGGATGTCGACCGTGGGCGCCAGCACGGTGTGGTCATTGATCACCTGGGCGGTCGCGTACGGCGCGCGCCCGTCGCGGACCAGGCAGATGTCGACGCTGGTGCCGCCCATGTCCAGGCTGATCACGTCGCGCAGGCCGTGTTCGCGGGCCGAGCGCAGCAACCCGGCGACACCGCCGGCAGGCCCCGACAGCAGCAGCCGGTGCGCCTGTTCGGCCGCGCGCTGCGCCGGCACGCAACCGCCATTGGACTGCATCACCTGCAGCGGCGAGTTCACCCCGGTCGCGGCCAAACCCGCTGTGGCCGAGGCGAGATAGTTGCTGACGACGGGGCGCAGCGCCGCGTTGAGCGCGGTGGTGGCGGTGCGCGGGTACTCCCGGAATTCGCGGATCACGTCGCTGGACAAGCTGATCGGGACACCGGGCAGCGCCGCGCGCAGACGTTCGCCGATGCGGTTTTCGTGGTCGGGGTTGACGTAGCTGAACAACAGCGACACCGCGATGGCCTGCGGTTGGTGTTCGAGCACCTGCTCGACGACCCGGGTGATCTCGTCATCGGTCAGTTCGACGAGCACCTCGCCGTCGGCGGCGACCCGTTCGGCGACCTCCAGGCGGCGTTCCCGCGGCACCAGTTCGGTCGGCTGAGTGGGGGTCAGCGAGTACACCTGGGGGCGGCTGCCGGTGCGGTAGGCCAGCACGTCGCGGAACCCTTCGGT
Source organism: Mycolicibacterium frederiksbergense (assembly GCF_029893345.1). Taxonomy (GTDB): domain Bacteria; phylum Actinomycetota; class Actinomycetes; order Mycobacteriales; family Mycobacteriaceae; genus Mycobacterium; species Mycobacterium frederiksbergense_B. The sequence goes on from NZ_JARXVE010000001.1 coordinate 381,443, forward strand.
GGTGATCAGCAGCACCGAACCCATGCTGTTGGTGAGCATGGCGTTGGTGGCGACGGTGGTGCCGTGGCAGACCAGTTTCACCGAACCCAGGTCGACGCCGTCTTCGGCAAGTGCGGCAACGGCATTGGTGAGGCCGCGGGACGGATCATCGGGTGTCGAGGCGACCTTTGCGACTTTGATGTCGCCTCGGCTGCTGCGTCCTACCGCGTCGGTGAACGTGCCTCCGGCGTCGATGCTGATGGTCCAGCCGAAGCTGTCAGTCATGGTGTCGTCCTTTCTCATGGAACCAGCTCGGCTTGGTCGAGACTCGGTGGTGTGCGCCGGAATCCGCGGGTGCTGAACGCCAGCACCGCGATGCCGGCCAGCAGCCACGGGATGCCGATCTTGAAGGCGTCGGCCGACAGGCTGGTCCACAACCACAGGCACAGGGTCAGGCCGACGAGGGGGAGCGCGAAGTAGAGCAGTAGCGAGCGGGGGTCACGGCGGCGCTGGTCGATCACGTAGTGCTTGATCACCGAGGCGTTGACCGCGGTGAAGGCGACCAGGGAGCCGAAGCTGATCAACGACGACACCAACGACAGGCTCAGCACGAGGGCCAGCAGGCCGATCGTCCCGACCAGGATCGCGCTCAGCCAGGGGGTGTGGAAACGCGGATGCAGGCTGGCGAAGTGCCGGGGCAGGGTGCCGTCGCGACCCATGGCGTAGAGGATGCGGGCCACCGACGTCTGCGAGGCGAGCACCGCGCCGAAACACCCGGCGACATAGGCGGCGGTGAAGAAATTGGTCAGGAAGGAGCCACCGGCCCGCGCCATGATGTCGAGGCTGGCGGCGTCCGCGTCGGTGTAGTTCTGCCAGTCCGGGAACGCGATCACGCACAGGTAGGCGATCACCATGAAGAGCAGGCCGCCGATCAGGGTGACCAGGACGATGGCCTTGGGGATCACCATCTTGGCGTCGACGGTTTCCTCGGCCAACGTCGAGACCGCGTCGAAGCCCAGAAACGACAGGCACAAGATCGCCGCCCCGGCGAAGACGTGGCTGATGCCGGGTCCGGTGCCGAACAGGGCGTCGGTAAGCGGGGGCAGGGGGGTGCCGTTGATGCTGCGGACCGTGAGGAACGCGAAGACCGCCAGAAACACCACCTGCAGCAACAACAGTGCGCTGGAGACGCCCGAGACGACGGTGATGCCCAGGATGGTGAGCACCGTGACCACCGCGATGGAGCCCAGCACCCACACCCAGAACGGCACGCCGGGGAACGCGGCGTTCATGTACAGGCCGATCACCAGGTAGGTGATGGTGGGCATCAGCAGGTAGTCCAGCAGCAGCGTCCATCCGCTGAGGAAGCCGATGTTGCCGCCGAACGACTGTTTGGCGTAGGCGTACGCGGATCCGGCTCGCGGCACGGCCCGCGACATGAACGCGTAGCTGAGCGCGGTGAACAGCATCGCGATCAGGGTGATGCCGTAGGCGGAGATGATGTGACCCTCGGTCACCGTGTTGACGATCCCGACGGTGGTGAACACCGTGAGCGGGATCATGTAGGACAGGCCGAACCGGACCGCCGCGGGCAGGCCGAGCACCCGGTTCAGCACCGGACCTGCCGTCGCGTCAGTTTTCATGGGTACCTCCGTGGATCGGCGCCGATGGCTCGGCGCCCGAGAGCGGGCACCTTGACCGGTCATCCGGCGCTGTGCCGACGACCACGCTAGGGCACGAACATGCGGCCCGGCATACGTCATCTGACGTATTGTGTGGACCCGGGCGGCGGGCGCCGAATGTCAGGCCGGCGGGCGTAAACCGACCAGCGGGGCGCCGCTGTAGGAGGCGACCCGCACCGACCGGCCGTGCTGGATCTGGTAGGTGTAGAGCGCCTGGCCGAGCAGCGGGTCGTCGGTTTCGTCGGGGAAGCTGCGCACCGAATGCCCGGTGTCGCCGAAGTAGTAGATGCCATTGAGCCCGCGGTAGGCGGTGCCGCGCAGAAACCTCGTCACCCGGTCCGCGTCGGCCCCGACCGACTCCCAGGCGGTGGCGAGCAGGCGGACCTGATCGTAGGCCGCCGATGCCTGCGACAGCCCGGGTTCGTCGCCGAACCGCAGGGTGTACTTACGGCTGAAGTCGACGCCGAGGTCGTCGAGATTGCGCGACGTCACCGAACTCCAGGTGACGCCCTCGGCGGCTTCGCCCGCCGTGGTGACAAACCGTGGCACCGAAGCGCCGTACACACAGTGGAACAACCCGTCGAAGCCGGCTCGACGGATTTCGATGACCAGTCGTGCCACATGGTCGGGGATGAAGTCGACGACGAAGACCGCCGAGATACGTTTGGCGGCAATGCGTTTGGCGACCGATCTCCAGTCCTGGCCGGCAACGGCGACCTGCTCCACCGCGCCCAGTTGCCAGCCGATCTGTTCCAGATCAGCCGCGAACTCGGGGTCGGCCAGGCGCGTGCTGTTGGAGTTGAGTTCGACGACGCCGAGCCGGCGGCGGGCCGGTGCCCACAGGCCAGAGGTGTGCAACGACTCCAGTAGCCGGATGAACGCCCTGCCGTAGAAACGCTCAGAAGGACAGGTCTGGAAGACCGCCGCGTACCGGGCCTGGTCCTGCGCGAGTTGGCGGACTTGCCGGTCGAAGGTGGCGGTGTGCAGGAACGGGTGCGCGTAGTCGGCGGCAAGCTCCAGGATCGACGGCTGCTCCCCGGTGACGTAGCTGGTGGTGATCGCGTCGACGCCGGCGTCGATGAGCCGGCGCATGGCCTGCTCGGCGCTGTCGGTGTCGAACATGTCGAAACCCTCGACGACGTGCACGAGTTTGCGCCCGCCGACGCGGGTCTTGTCGTTGATGTCGTCGATGGCCAAGGCGGCGCCGCGCACCAGTTCCATGCCGTCGTCGCCGGTCAACGAGTCCAGGGGCGCCAGGGTGCCGACCAGGATCGGACGCCGGTTGGCCGCGGTGACCGGCAGCAGCGGCCGGTCCGGCCGGTGGTTCAGCGACTCGGCGAAGCGCTGCATGGAGGTATGGGTCAGCGCCGGCACATCGTCGACGCCGCCCGGCACCGGCAGCTGGAACAGGCCGACGTCCATACACAGCGCGGCCAGCGCCGAACGGCTCTCGATGCCGAGCTTGACCAGCAGCCGTTCGAGTTGGGTCGAGACGGTGCGTGGACTGGTGCCCAGTCGGGCGGCGATCTGGCGGTTGGTCAGGCCCAGCGTGACCAGTGTCGACACCTCGAGTTCACGGCTGGTCATGCCGGCGGGCAGCGCCGCGGCGGCGAAGGTGCAGGCGGTCACCGCGGCGTCGTGATGAACCCCGCCCTCCCTGGTCATCACGACGTTGAGGTCGGTGTTTTCGTGTCGGAGGATGAACCGGACCATCTCGCGTTTGGTCAGCAGGAAGGCTTGGCTCAGCCGCAGCAGGGCAGCCGGGGCCGTTCCGCTGATCAGCTTTCCGGCGGGGCTTGCGACGAACTCACCGTCGAATTCGGTGAACGTCTTCCGGCCAGAGGCGGACGGCATTACAGGCCGGCGCTCCTGCGTACCCGGTTCACCATGCCGCGCACGGCGTTCTCCGTGGCGGCCAGCGGTGACATCACCGCCTCGCCGATCCCGACGATGGCCTCGACCCGGTCCACGATTGCTTCCAGGCGTTCGACCACGCCGATCAGACGGGGCGCGAGCTCATCGATGCGGGTGATGGTTTCGTTGAAGCGGTCCAGGGTGACGTCCAGCCCACCGGTCGTCTTGTTGAGGTCGACGAGGGTGTTGCCGAGATCGGTGAGCAGGGTATCGACCTGCTCCACCGTCATGTCGGCATTGAGCGCGGCCTGCGTCAACGTTCGGATTCGTTGCCGCCCGTTGGCCGGGCGGGCGCGGCCGTCGCCTTTGTCTGCCATGCCAGTCAGTATGACGTTCGGGAACCAAACCGGGCCGACGCGCGTCTGATTGGTGTGCGGCATTTCTGTGAACCCCGAACCCGTCTGGCCGATGGTGTCCATGCGGACCGGAACCTGGCCGACTATCTGGCCGGGTACGCCGAGGCGCTGGCAGATGCGACGACCGAGCGTAACGGCGGTTCCGCCGAGGGCTGAGCGTTCGGCTCCGCCGAGGCTGAGCGGCCGCTCCGCCGAGGCCGAGCGGCCGCTCAGAGCTTGCTTGCAGCGGCCTCGTCGAGCAGCCACACCGTGCGCTCGCGACCGATCGCGCCGGCGGCAGGGATGTCGACCGGATCGGCTCCGCCGACCGCAGCGGCGACAGCGTCGGCCTTGGCCTCGCCGGATACCACCAGCCACACCTCACGGGAGTGGCGAACCGCGGGCAGCGTCAACGTGATTCGCCGCGGCGGTGGCTTGGGGGAGTCCGGCACCCCGACCACCAGCCGTTCGGCCTCACGGACCGCCGGGGTGTCGGGGAACAGCGAATTGATGTGCCCCTCACCGCCCATGCCGAGCAGGTGCACGTCGAACTCGGGCACCGGAGCGTCGAAGTGGGCGGTCAGTAGTTGCGCATACCCGGCGGCCGCCGCGTCGAGGTCATCGCCGAACTCGCCGTCGCTGGCGGCCATCGCGTGCACATTGAAGGCCGGGATGCCGACGTGGTCCAACAGCGCCTCACGAGCCTGCTTGTCGTTGCGTTCGTCGTCGTCCTGGGCTACGAAACGCTCGTCACCCCAGTAGACGTGCACCTTCAACCAGTCGATCTCGTCGCTGCGCTCGCCGACGCGCTTGAGCAGGCCGATACCCGTGCCGCCACCGGTGAGCACGATGGTGGCCTGACCTCGCGCGGTGATCGCGGACTTGATCGCTTCGGTCAACCGGTCGCCGGCGGCAGCCACCAGGGCGTCGGTGTCGACATAACGTTCGATGACGGTGCTCATGCGTACTGGACCTTGTCGATTCCTCGTAGTGCGTCGTGGTAGATCTCGTCGTCGTCGAGCCGCCGCAGGTCCTCGGCCAGGCATTCCTTGGCCTCGCGTCGTGCCAGCGGCAGCAGGGCGTCGGGCCGACCGGTGCGGGACAATGTCGCGGTGATCCCGGTCTGGGGGCGCATCAGCGTCACGGTTTCGCTGGGCCGGGTGAGCTCGACCTTGAGCTTCCCGACAACCCGGGTGACCGGACCATCGATCCGGTTGGCCAGCCAGCCGGCCAGGACGTCGAGAGAAGGTTCGTTCTTGAGCCCGGAGACCAGCGCCGCGGTGATGGGTTCGTGCGGCGGCTGGTCGATTGCCGCGGCCAACAGCGCCCGCCAGTAGGTGATCCGGCTCCAGGCCAGATCGGTGTCACCGGGGGTGTAGCCCTCGAGTCGGCTTTTGATGCAGGCCAACGGGTCTGCCCCGTTGGTGGCATCGGTGATCCGGCGAATGGCCAACTTGCCCAACGGGTCCTGGGCGGGCATTGACGGTGCCAGCGCGGGCCACCAGGCGACCACCGGGGTGTCGGGCAACAAGAATGGCAGCACGACGCTGCTGGCGTGATCCGCGAGCTCGCCGGCCAGTTTGAGCACCACCACCTCACCGGCTCCGGCGTCGTGGCCCACCCGCAACTGGGCGTCGAGCCGTGGTTGCCCGGATTGCCGGTCACCGGGGACCACCACGATGACCCGGCACGGATGCTCGCGGCTGGCGAAATTGGCTGCCTCGATGGAGTCTTCGAGGAGGTCCTCGTTGTCGATCGAGATGACCAGGGTGAGCACCCGGCTCAGGGTGAGGGCGCCACCCTCTTCCCGCAGGCCGGTGATCTTCTTGTTGACCTGGTTGGTTGTGGTGTCAGGCAGATCGACGATCATCGTGGCCCTCGGTTCCTCGCGCAAGCGCTCGTCACGGACGCCTCCATTCGCGACCGGTGCGGTGCAGCATCTCGTCGGCGGAGGCAGGCCCCCAGGTGCCCGACTCGTAAGCCTCCGGCTTTCCGTGCGTCGCCCAATAGTCGAGCACGGGATCCAGTATTTCCCAAGACAATTCGACTTCCGCGTTCACCGGGAACAGTGACGGTTCGCCCAGCAGCACATCGAGGATCAGCCGCTCATAGGCTTCGGGTGAGTCCTCGGCGAAGGCCGAGCCGTAGGAGAAGTCCATGTTCACGTCACGGACCTCCATCGCGCTGCCGGGCACCTTGGACCCGAATCGCAGTGTGATGCCCTCGTCCGGCTGCACCCGGATCACCAGGGCGTTCTGGCCCAGTTCCTCGGTCATGGTGGCGTCGAACGGAAGATGCGGCGCCCGCTTGAACACCAGCGCGATCTCGGTCACCCGGCGGCCCAGGCGTTTACCGGTACGCAGGTAGAACGGCACCCCGGCCCAGCGTCGCGTGTCGATCTCGAGAGTGATCGCCGCGTAGGTCTCGGTGGTCGAGTCCTTGGCGAACCCCTGTTCGTCGAGCAGGCCGACGACCTTTTCGCCACCCTGCCAACCGGCGGCGTACTGGCCGCGGGCGGTCGTCTCGTCCAGTGGCTCAGCCAGTTTCACCGCCGAGAGCACCTTGATCTTCTCGGCCTGCAGCTCGTGCGGGCTGAAGCTGACCGGCTCCTCTAACGCGGTGAGCGCCAGCAACTGCAGCAGATGGTTCTGGATCACGTCGCGGGCGGCGCCGATGCCGTCGTAATACCCGGCCCGGCCACCGAGGCCGATGTCCTCGGCCATGGTGATCTGTACGTGGTCGATGTAGTTGTTGTTCCAGATCGGCTCGTACAGGGCGTTGGCGAACCGCAGCGCCAGGATGTTCTGAACGGTTTCCTTGCCCAGATAGTGATCGATGCGGAACACGGACTCTTCCGGGAAGACGCTGTTGACCACGGCATTGAGCTCGCGTGCGGATTTCAGGTCGTGACCGAACGGCTTCTCGATCACCACCCGGCTCCAGCGGTCATCACGGGGCCGGGCCAGGCCCGATTTACACAGCTGCTCGCACACCTGGGGGAAGGCGTTCGGCGGGATCGACAGATAGAACGCATGATTGCCGCCGGTGCCGCGTTCGGCATCGAGCTTGTCGAGGGTCTCCGACAGCCGCTCGAATGCGGCTTCATCGTCGAATGTGCCCTGCACGAACCGGAACCCCTCCGCCAGACGGTCCCAGACCTCCTGGCGGAAGGGCGTGCGGGCGTGCTCCTTGACGGCCTCGAAGACCACGTTGGCGAAGTCCTGGTCCGCCCATTCCCGACGGGCGAACCCGACCAGCGCGAATGACGCCGGCAGCAGTCCTCGGTTGGCGAGGTCGTAGATCGCCGGCATCAACTTCTTGCGTGCCAGGTCGCCCGTGACACCGAAAATGACCACACCACACGGGCCGGGGATGCGTGGCATCCGCTTGTCCCGCTTGTCGCGGAGCGGGTTGCGCCAAGCGGTCTCCGGCCTGTCGTTAACCGTCGTCATCTCGACGCGTCATTTCTTGGCGGCGTCGAGTTGGCTCTGTGTTGCGTCGAGCAGTTCCTGCCACGACTTTTCGAATTTCTCGACACCCTCGACTTCGAGCACCTTGAACACATCGACCAGGTCGATGCCGACGGCGCTGAGCTTGTCGAAGGTCTCCTGCGATGCGGCCGTGGTCCCGGTGATGGTGTCGCCGGTGATCTTGCCGTGGTCGGCGACCGCTTCCAGGGTCTTCTCCGGCAGGGTGTTCACCGTGTGCGGTGCGACCAGTTCGGTGACGTAGAGCGTGTCGGAGTACTCCGGGTTCTTGACGCCGGTGGATGCCCACAGGACGCGCTGCACGCGTGCGCCGTCACCCTTGAGTGCTGCGTAGCGCTCGCCGCCGAAGACCTCCTCGTAGGCGGCGTAGGCCAGCCGCGAGTTGGCCACACCGGCCTTGCCGCGCAGGCCCAAAGCCTCGTCCGAGCCGATCTTCTCCAGCCGGTTGTCGATCTCGGTGTCCACCCGGGACACGAAGAACGAAGCGACGGAGTGGATCTTGGACAGGTCGTGGCCGGCCTCACGGGCCTTCTCCAGACCGGCCAGGTAGGCGTCCATGACCGCCCGGTGCCGTTCCACCGAGAAGATCAGCGTGACGTTGACCGAGATGCCCTCGGCGATCACCGCGGTGATCGCGGGCAGCCCGGCCAGGGTCGCGGGAATCTTGATCAGCAGGTTGGGCCGGTTGACGATCTTCCACAGCTCGATGGCCTGCAGGATGGTCTGGTCGGTGTCGTCTGCCAGCCGCGGGTCGACCTCGATCGACACCCGGCCGTCGACCCCGTCGGAGGCCTCGTACTGCTTGGCCAGCACATCGCAGGCGTTGCGGACGTCGTCGGTGGTGACCGTGCGGATGGTGGCGTCGACGTCGGCGCCCCGCTCGGCCAGTTCCTTGACCTGCGCGTCGTAGGCGGTGCCCTTGGACAGCGCAGCCTGGAAGATCGACGGGTTGGTGGTGACGCCCACGACGCTGCGGGTATTGATGAGCTCCGTCAGGTTCCCTGATTGCAGCCGCTCGCGCGACAGGTCATCGAGCCAGACGGACACACCCTCGGCGCTCAGCGCCGCGAGATTCGGGTTCTGAGTCATGATTCGCCTTCTCTGTTAATTGTCCATTGATCGTTCTGCCGCGGCCACCACTGCCTCAGGGGTGAAGCCGAACTCGCGGAACAACGTCTTGTCGTCGGCCGAGGCGCCGTAGTGCTCGATCGACACGATCTCGCCGGTGTCGCCGACCAGTCGGTACCACGGCTGGGCGATGCCGGCCTCGACGGCAACGCGGGCCGACACGCTGGGAGGCAGCACGCTGTCGCGGTACTCCTTGGGCTGGGCCGCAAACCACTCGACACACGGCATCGACACAACGCTGGCGTTGATTTCCTTGTCCGCCAACAGCTTCTGCGCCGCAACGGCAAGCTGGAGCTCGGAACCGGTGGCGATGATGATGACGTCTGCGTCCTCGGCGCTACCGCCGCCCAGCAGGTAACCGCCGCGGGCCACGCCTTCGGCGCTGGTGCCCTCCAGCACCGGGATGCCCTGGCGGGTGAGGATCAGCCCCACCGGACCGGTGCTGGCGGTGCGCTCCAGCACGGTCTTCCAGGCGTAGGCGGTCTCGTTCGGGTCACCCGGGCGCACCACGGACAGGTTCGGGATCGCGCGCAGCGCGGCCAGGTGCTCGATCGGCTGGTGGGTGGGGCCGTCCTCGCCCAGGCCGATCGAATCGTGGGTCCACACGTAGATCGGATCGATGTTCATCAGGGCGGCCAAACGCACGGCCGGCCGCATGTAGTCCGCGAACTGCAGGAAGGTTCCGCCGTAGGGGCGGGTCGGGCCATGCAGCACGATGCCGGACAGGATCGCGCCCATCGCATGCTCGCGGATGCCGAAGTGCAGGGTGCGCCCGTACCAGGTGGCGTTCCAGTCCTCGGTCGAGATCGACGGCGGACCAAACGAATTCGCGCCCTTGATGGTGGTGTTGTTGCTGCCGGCGAGGTCGGCGGAACCACCCCACAGCTCGGGCAGCTTCGAGCCGACGGCGGACAGCACCGCTCCGGAGGCAGCGCGGGTGGCCACCGGCTTGGAATCGAGCTCCCAGTGCGGCAGGTCGGCGTCCCAGCCCTCGGGAAGCTCACGGGCCTGCAGCCGGTCCAGCAACGCCTTGCGCTCGGGCTGGTTCTTGGCCCAGGCGTCGAAGGTCACCTGCCACTCGTCGTGCATCCGCTTGCCGCGGGCCACCAGCTCGCGGGTGTGGGTGATGACGTCGTCGCGGACCTCGAAGCTCTGGGCCGGGTCGAAGCCGAGGATCTTCTTGGTGGCCGCCACCTCGTCGGCGCCCAGTGCCGAACCGTGAATGCCGCCGGTGTTCATCTTGGTCGGGGCGGGGTAGCCGATGATGGTGCGCAGGGCGATGAACGACGGCTTGTCGGTGACCTTCTTGGCCTCGGCGATCGCCTGTTCGATCCCGACGACGTTTTCGCCGCCCTCGACCTCCTGGACGTGCCAGCCGTAGGCGCGGTAGCGCGCGGGGACGTCCTCGCTCAGTGCGATGTCGGTGTTGTGCTCGATGGAGATCTTGTTGTCATCCCAGAACACGATGAGGTTGCCGAGCTGCTGGGTGCCTGCCAGCGAGGAGGCTTCGCTGGTGACGCCCTCTTCGATGTCGCCGTCAGAGGCCACCACGTAGATGTAGTGATCGAACGGGCTCTCGCCCGGCGCGGTGTCGGGATCGAACAGGCCGCGCTCGTAGCGGGCTGCCATCGCCATGCCGACCGCCGATGCCAGACCCTGGCCCAGCGGCCCGGTGGTGATCTCCACACCCTTGGTGTGGTGGTACTCGGGATGGCCCGGGGTCAGCGACCCCCAGGTGCGCAGCGCTTCGATGTCGGCCAGTTCCAGGCCGAACCCACCGAGGTAGAGCTGCAGGTACAGAGTCAGGCTGGAGTGCCCGCAGGACAGCACGAACCGGTCCCGGCCGATCCATTCGGTGTCGCTGGGGTCGTGGCGCAGTTGCCGCTGGAACAGCGTGTAGGCGAGGGGAGCCAGGCTCATGGCCGTTCCCGGGTGGCCGTTGCCGACCTTCTGCACTGCGTCGGCGGCGAGTACCCGGACGGTGTCGACCGCCACGCTGTCGAGGTCGGTCCAATCGTCGGGGTGCTGGGGCTGGGTGAGAGCGGTGATCTCTTCGGCCGTGGTCACTAAGCTCACTTCCTCGTTTTCTATCTGCTGATACGTGCGCGCAGTCGCCATGCTGCTACTTGGAACACCCTAGTGCGGCCGACTCATCCGGTGCAGACTGGTTCTCACACCGATAGCCCGCCGTTTACCCGGTAGTTCCCCCCGAACAGACCCTGAGGTGAGGTGGCAGTCGGGCAGCGGTCTACCATCGTGTGTAGTAGAAAGCCGCGTGACGCCACCTGAGGAGTTATTTGCGTGAGCATTCGCGAGCGCCGGCTCATCCATGGGGCGCCGAGCCGAATACGAACCACCTTCCTGTCGTACTTGGCATTGACCAAGCCGCGCGTGATCGAGTTGTTGCTGGTCACGACCATTCCGGCGATGCTGCTGGCCAACCGGGGCACCATTGACCCGCTGCTGATCCTCAACACCCTGATCGGCGGCGGGCTCGCGGCGGCCGGCGCCAACACGCTCAACTGTGTCGTCGACGCCGACATCGACAAGGTGATGAAGCGGACCGCCCGCCGCCCGCTGGCCCAGGCTTCGGTGCCCACCCGGCACGCCCTGATCTTCGGCCTGGTGCTGTCGGTCACGTCGTTCTGCTGGCTGTGGTGGACCTCGAACCTGCTGTCCGGATTGCTGGCGATGGCGACGATCGCGTTCTACGTCTTCGTCTACACGTTGCTGCTCAAACGTCGCACGTCGCAGAACGTGGTCTGGGGCGGGGCGGCCGGCTGCATGCCGGTGATGATCGGCTGGTCGGCGGTAACCGGCACCATCCAATGGCCGGCGCTGGTGATGTTCCTGATCATCTTCTTCTGGACACCGCCGCATACCTGGGCGCTGGCGATGCGCTACAAGGACGACTACAAGGCGGCCGGTGTGCCGATGCTGCCTGCGGTGGCCACCGAGCGGGAAGTCACCAGACAGATCCTGATCTACACCTGGGTGACGGTGCTGACCTCGCTGGTGTTGGCGCTGGCGACCGGGTGGCTGTACGGGGCGGTCGCGTTGGTGGCCGGAGCCTGGTTCCTGGTGATGGCCCATCAGTTGTACTCCGGGGTGAAGCGTGGCGAGCCGGTCAAGCCGCTGCGGTTGTTCCTGCAGTCGAACAACTACCTGGCTGTGGTGTTCTGCGCGCTGGCCGTCGACTCGGCGCTGGCTCTGCCGACAATTTTCGGGCACTAGAGCGCGCCAACCGCTGCCCGCACACCGTTTGTGTGGCAGCTTTGTGGCATGACCGAACTGGTGACTCCCGACAACTTCGCGCGGGCCGAATCCGACCTGTACTTCGCGGGCATCGTGAAGGACGGCGGCTTCGGAAAGTTCTTCCACAACCGCGAGCTGAGCCCGATCGACCACCAGATCGTCATCCGGCAGAACCGTGACACCCTCTACTCCGCAGCGGTGTTCGATCTCGACGCCGGGCCGGTCACCGTCACCCTGCCCGACAGCGCGGGCCGGTTCATGTCGCTGCAGATCATCAGCGAGGACCACTACGCGACCGAGGTCGCATACGCACCGGCCGAGGTGACGTTCAGTCGTGACTCCGTCGACACCCGCTTTGCGGTCGCTGCGGTGCGTATCCTGGTCGATCCCAGCGATGCCGCCGACTTGGCCGCGGTGCACGCGCTGCAGGACGCGATCGCCGTCTCCCAGACCCACCCGGGGTTCTTCGAGGTCCCGCAGTGGGATCCGGTCAGCCAGAAGACGGTTCGGGATGCGCTCGTCGCACTGTCCACGACCCTGGCCGACACCAAGGCGATGTTCGGACCCAAGTACGAGGTGGAGCCGGTGCGTCACCTGATCGGCTCGGCATTCGCCTGGGGCGGCAACCCGGAACGCGACGCGCTTTATCTCACTGTGGTGCCGCACCGGAACGACGGCACCACCGTGCACCGACTGACGGTGAAGGACGTCCCGGTGGACGGGTTCTGGTCGGTGACGGTGTACGACAAGGACGGCTATTTCACGCCGAACCCGCAGAATGCCTACTCGGTGAACAACCTCACCGCGGTCAAGGATCCCGACGGCGCCACTACGGTGCAGTTCTGCGGTAGCGGCGCAGCCAACCTGTTGCCGATAACCGAGGGCTGGAACTACCTCGTGCGGCTGTACCGGCCGCGCCCGGAGATCCTCGACGGATCCTGGACGTTCCCCGAAGCGCAGCCGGTTTAGGGCACCAGCACGACCGAGCCGACCGTCTTGCGGCCCTGCAGGTCGGCATGGGCGCGGGCCGATTCGGCCAGCGGGTACCGGCCGCCGACCGTGATGGTGATCGATCCATCGGCGATGGCATTGATCAGTTCACCTGCCCGCCAAGCGAACTCGTCGGGCGTGCGGGTGTAATGGGCCAGCATCGGCCGGGTCAGGAACACCGAACCGGCCGCGTTGAGCCGCTGTGGATCCACCGGTGGCACCGGTCCGCTGGCCGCCCCGAACAGGGCCAGCGTGCCCCGCACCGCGAGGCTGGCCAGGCTGGCGTCGAACGTCGAGGCACCGACCCCGTCGTACACCGCCGCCACGCCCAGCCCGCCGGTGAGATCGCGGATCCTGGCGCCGAATTCGACCGGATCCCCGGGGTAGTCCAGCACCTCGACCGCACCGGCCTGCCGGGACAGCTCGGCCTTCTCCGGAGTCGAGGCCGTGGTGATCACCCGAGTACCCATGCTGGTGGCCCACTGGGTCAGGATCAGGCCGACGCCGCCCGCGCCGGCGTGCACCAGCACCGTGTCGGTGGGCTGCACCGCATAGGTGGACTTGATCAGATAGTGCGCGGTCATCCCCTTCAGCAGCGCCGACGCGATCGCTTCGGGGGCCACGCCGTCGGGCACATAGGCGGCGAAATCGGCTGGTGCGACGCAGAAGTCGGCGTAGGCGCCGGCGGCGTTGGCGGTCACCACCCGGTCGCCGACGGCCAGTGCGGCGACGTCGTCACCAACGGCGGCGACGGTGCCGCAGACCTCGGAGCCGACGATGAACGGCAGGTCACGCGGATACAACCCGGACCGGAAATAGGTGTCGATGAAGTTGACGCCGATGGCCTCGGCCTTGATCAGCACCTCGCCGGGGCCAGGGGAGGGCTCGGGCCGCTCGACGTAGCTCAGGACTTCGGGTCCGCCGGTCTCGGCAACTTCGATGGCATACACGCCATCCATCATCCACACCTATCATCGCGGGGGTGAAGCTTGCCCGTCCTGACATCTTCCATCCGCGCATCGTGTTGGCCGGCTGCCCGGCGTTGCCGGAGGGCGACGGAGATGACGCCGGGCTCGTCGCGGCGCTACGCCATCGCGGCCTGCACGCCCGCTGGCTGTCCTGGGACGACCCGGCCACCCTGACCGCCGATCTGGTGATCCTGCGGGCGACGTGGGACTACTCCGACCGGGTCGAGGAGTTCCTGTCCTGGGCCCGGGCGGTGCCGCACCTGGTCAATTCGGCGCAGATCGTGGAGTGGAACACCGACAAGCGCTACCTCGACGATCTGGACCGCATGGGTGTTCCGGTGGTGCCGACCGGTTACTTCGAGGTCGGCGAGCAGGTCAGTGTGCCCGCCGGCGAGGTGGTGGTGAAGCCCGCGGTGGGAGCCGGCTCGGCTGGGGCGCAGCGGTTTGTCGACGCGTCGGCGGCGCTGGCCCACGCGGCTGCGCTGCAGGGACAGGGCCGGGCGGTCTTGGTGCAGCCCTATGACCCGCGGATCGCCGACGGTGAGACGGCTCTGGTGTTCATCCGCGGCGAGGAATCCCACGCCTTCACCAAGGGGCCCATGCTGCCGCCGGCCGGACAGTCACCCGAGTTCGACGAGACCGGCACCTACGCCACCGAGACGCTGTCTCCGGCCCAGCCCGCCGACGAGATTTGGGAGGTCGGCCGGCTGGCGGTCGACGCGGTGCTCCGGTTGTTCGACCTGGAGCTCGCCGACCTGCTCTACGCCCGGGTCGACGTGATCGGTGGACCCGAGGATCCGCGGCTGCTGGAGCTGGAACTGGTCGAGCCCTCGCTGGGATTTCGTCAGCTCGGTCAGATCGACCGCGATCACGCCGAGCGGCAGTTCGCGCTCGGGGTGGAGGACGTGCTGCAGCGTTCCGGGCTGGGCCCGCTGTCGCACCGGGCTTTCTGAGCCCCGGCGCGATCAGGCTTGGGCGTCAGTCGTCGAGCCGGACCCCGGTCGTCACGTCGAAGCGGTGTACGTCGCGGGCCGAAAGCCGCACGCCGGCGCCGGGCTTGATGTCGGTCAGCGCCGAGGCTTCCACCACGCTGGTGAGCTGCAGATCGGCGGCCCGCACCGTGACGATGGCGCGCGGCCCGAGCAATTCCACGAGTTCGACCGAGGCGGAGCCTTCGCGGTTGCCGGCGTCCGGGGTCAGGATGACATCGTCGGGACGCACACCGACCGTCACCGCCGCGGCGTCCGGTCCGCCGACGGCGATCCGTACCCCGGATGAGGTGCGCAGTTCACCGCCGCTGACCGCACCGTCGATCAGGTTCATCTTCGGGCTGCCGACGAACGTGGCGACGAAGGTGTCGGCCGGGCGCCGGTACACCTCCTCGGGCGGACCGGCCTGGGCGATGCGGCCGTCGCGCATCACCACGATGCGGTCCGAGAGCGTCATCGCCTCTTCCTGGTCGTGCGTCACATACAGCGCGGTGATGCCCAGCCGGCGCTGCAGCCGCAGCAGCTCGGTGCGCGTCTCCACCCGCAGCTTGGCGTCGAGATTGCTCAGCGGCTCGTCGAACAGGAACACCGCGGGTTCGCGGATGATGGCCCGGCCGATCGCGACGCGCTGCTGCTGTCCGCCGGAAAGGTCTTTGGGTTTGCGCTCGACCAGCTTGCCCAGACCCAGCGATTCGGCGATGTCGTCGGCCCGCTTCAACGCCTCGGCACGGGGAATCCGCTTGGCCCGCAACGGGAATGCGATGTTCTCCCGCACCGTCAGGTGTGGGTAGAGCGCGTAGTTCTGGAACACCATGGCGATATCGCGTTCCTTGGGTTCCAGCTTCGTCACATCGCGGTCGCCGATGTGGATGGTTCCGGAGGTGATCTCCTCCAGGCCGGCCAGCATTCGCAGCGATGTGGTCTTACCGCACCCGGACGGGCCGACCAGCACGGTCAGGCTGCCGTCGGTCAACTCCAGGTCGAGATCGGAGACCACTGCGGTAGCCCCGTAGGACTTTCCGACCTTGGAGAACTTCACCGATGCCATATCCGAATCCTTGTTTGTCTAGTACTTGACCGCGCCGCCGCTGATCCCCTGGACCAGGCGTCGCTGGATGAAGAAGCTGGCGATCACCACCGGAACGATCGCGATCATGATCGCGGCGCTCATGGTGCCGATCTGCACACCGCGGAAGGTGTTGAAGTTCGCGATCGCCACCGGCAGGATCGCGGCGTTGCCGGGCGCCAGGATCAGCCCGTAGAACAGGTCGTTCCACGACAGGGTGAACCCGAAGATACCCGCGGCCCCGATACCCGGGTACACCTGCGGCAGCACCACCATCCGGAACGCCTGCCAGCGGGTGAAACCATCGACCCGGGCCTGTTCCTCCAAGGACGCGGGAACGGCCTCGAAGAAGCCGATCAGAAACCAGGTGACCAGCGGCAGCACGAAGGACAGATGAGCGAAGATGACCGGCGCCAGGGTGTCGGTCAACCGCAGCGCGTGCGCCATGGTCAGGAACGGGAACACCATCACCGCAGGCGGAACCACCTGGGCGGCCAGCATGCCGAACCGGGTCAGCGATCCGCCCGCACGATATTTGGCGATGACGTAGGCGCCCATGCTGCCGACCACCAGGCTGATCGACACCGTGACGATGCCCACCAGCGCGCTGCGGCCCGCGGCGGCGAAGACGCCGGAATCCAGCACGTTCTGCCAGTTGGCCAGGCTGGGCGAGAAAGCGATCAGGAACGGCTCCGACATCTGTTCGGGCGTCTTGAAACTCGCCAGCGCCACCCAGGCGATGGGAAACAGCACGAACACGAACGCAGCGGTGAGCACGGTGAGACGCAGGATCTCCAGCCCGCGGGGTCGGGTCATCGGACGGTCCTTTCCGAGGCCCGGCTGCGCTCCATGGTGCGGAACGCCACCACGATCACCACCAGCACGACCGCCAGCACGATGAAGGCCATGGCGCTGGCCTGTGCGAGCCGGAAGAACTGGATGCCCTCGAGATACATGTAGTACTGCAGGGTCTGGGTTTCGGTGCCCGGGCCGCCGCGAGTGGTGGCGTAGACGTATTCGAAGACCCGCAGGGCGTCCAGGCCACGCAGCAGTACCGCCACGGTGAGCACCGGGGCGAGCATCGGGATCAGCACCCGGCGCAGCCGGTAGACCGGCCCGGCACCGTCGACGCGCGCGGCCTCCATGGGTTGCTTGGGCATCGATTCCATGCCGGCCAGGATCAGCAGCACCATGAACGGTGTCCACTGCCAGACATCGATGAAGGCCAGCGTCAGGAGCGCCCGGCCTGCGCCGAAGAAGTCATAGTCGGCCCCCACCGCGTGCAGCAGCGCCGGAACGGCGCCGATCTGGTCGTTGAGCAGGAACCGGAAGATCAACCCGACCGCAATCGGGGTGATGAACATGGGCGCGAGCACGATGGCGCGGGACAGGTCCTTGGCCCAGCGCTGCTGATGCAGCGCCAACGCCAGCGCGAAACCGATCGCCAGCTCCGCGGTCACCGCGATCACCACGTAGATCGCGGTGGTGGCGAAGGCCTCCCAGAACGCCGAGTTCGACAGCGCATTGGTGAAATTCGCCACGCCGACGAACCCGGGCTGCTTACGGTCGGTGAGCTTGTAGTTGGTCAGCGACAGGTAGGCCGCGTAGCAGAGCGGGAATCCGACGGCCACAGCGAACAGGGCGAGCAGCGGCATGAGCATGCCGTACTTGAACTTCATCGGTGTCGCCCCCGCCAGCCCGGAGTAACAGGTGTGGCCGCCGGATTCCCTACCGTCACTGCTGGATCCGCTCCGCAGCTGCCTGCGCGTCGCGCAGTGCGTCGGTGACGCTCTTGTTGCCCGCGGCGGCGTCGTTGAGCTCGGTGCCGACCGCCTGGATCATCTCCTCACCGCCCTTGCCCTGGGTGAGCGGGGACGCGTCGGCCAGGATCTCACCGACGGTCTTGTAGTAGTCGGCGCCGTACCCGTCGGCGAGCACCTTCGGATTGGTCAGCGAGCTCTTCCGGATCACGGCACCGCCGTCGGCGACCCGCTGCGCGTCGATCTCGGGTGAGGTCACCCAGGAGGCGAACGCCCAGGCGGCGTCGGCTGCGCCCGAGTTGGCCGGGATGGCCCAACTCCACAGTCCCAGAGCGGATTTGCCGCCCGGGATGGGAGCCAGGGCGAACTGGCCGGCGCGTTGCGCCGAAGCTCCGGCGGGATCGTTCAGCGCGGGCAGGTTCCAGTTGTAGCCGATCATCGAAGCCGCCTTACCGCTGGAAATCGAGCGGAAGGCCTCGTCGAATCCCCAGGCCAGGCTGTTGGCCGGGGCGGCGGTGCGATAGGTGTCGATGTAGGCGTTCAGGGCGCGGGCGGCCTGTTCGGTGTTCAGCGTGGGCTTGCCGTCCTTGCCGTAGATCGACCCGCCGGCGGCGAACAGCCAGTTGGCCCATTCTTCGAAGATCTTGTAGCCGCGCTGGGGCTGCATCGCGATGCCGGCCCGATCGGCGGTCTTGAGCTTCTGCGAGGTGGAGACCAGGGCGTCCAGATCGGTGGGGACGGTCAGGCCGGCCGACTTGAGGTCGCCGGTGTTGTAGATGTAGCCCAACGCGTAGTTGTAGAACGGCACCCCGTAGGTGGTGCCCTCGACGTCGGTGATCGCCGTCAGCGACGGGAAGAAGTCGTTGGGCTGATACCCGGTGGTCGAGGCGATCCGGTCGTTGAGCGGCTCCAGGAACCCGGCTGCGGCGAAATCATCCATCCACGGGTTGTCCACCACGATCAGGTCGTAGGCCGGCTGGGAAGCCTGGAACGAGGACACCAGACGATCGCGCATCTGATCGAACGTCATGGTCTCGATCTGGACCTTGATGTTGGGGTACTTCTGGTTGAACTGTCCGACAAGGTTTTTCACGATGTCGGTGTCCGGCACGTTCTCCATCAGCACCCGCACGGTGGCACTGGTGTCGGTCGGCACATCACCGATCCCGGATGAGCTCTGCTCACCGGTGCCGCCGCTGCCGGCGCATCCGGCCAGGGTCAGACCGGCCGCGGCGACGATCGCGGGCAACCACCGGGTTGCCTTCGACGGGGAGCGCCGGGCCGCACGCCGGCTGAACATCGGAATTTTCATAGGTGCTCACTTTCCCGTATGGGGGTGGGGTGGATTGAGACGTTCAAGGGCGGATTCGACTCAATCCATATAGGCACCGCCGTTGACGGACAGTGCCTCTCCGGTGATGAACCGGGCATCCTCGGAGACCAGGAACGCCACCGCGCGGGCGACGTCGTCGGGGGTCTGCAGCCGACCCAGTGGGGTGGCGTCGATCCAGGACTGCCGCACGCCCTCGGGGGTGGATCCGCTGAGGCTGGCCTCCCACTCCAGTTCTCGGGTCTGCATGGGGGTTGCGACGAAGCCGGGGCACACGCTGTTGACCGTGATGCCATGTGCGGCAAGCTCATAGGCCATCGCCTGGGTGAGCCCCAGGACACCGAACTTGGAGGCCACGTAGTCCGCCAGGAACGGCACCCGGCCCTGCTTGGCCGCCATCGATGCGGTGTTGACGATCGTTCCACGCACCCCGGTGCGGATCATGGCGCGGGCCGCGGCCTGTCCGCACAGGAACACGCCCTTGAGGTTGATGTCGAGGCTGCGGTCGAGCTGCTCGATGGACACATCGACGAAGCTGGCCATCGCCGAGATGCCGGCATTGCTCACCCAGGCGTGCAGCCCGGTGCGGTCGGCTACATCATCAGCGATCCGGCCGGCGCCGGCCGCGTCGGTGACGTCGAGTCGGGCCGCCTCGTGTCCGGTGCCGGCCAGCCCGGCGCGGGTCTGCTCGGCGGCGGCCTCGTCGATATCGGTGACCACCACGCGCCACCCGCGCTGGGCCAGGGTGGTGGCGATGGCCTTGCCGATGCCGGAACCGGCGCCGGTGACGACGACGGTCTGGGTGGTGGTGCTGTCTTGGGAGGTCATGACCGGGCCTTTCGCGCGATGCGGTGGGAAACGGGGGTGAGAACGTCGCCGAGCTGGCGCCATTCGGCGTAAGCCTGGGCGTAGCGGTCGGCATGTCTGGGATTGGGGATGACGGGTTCGCCGATGGTCTGGAATGCCTCGGTGCTGTCCCAGCTGTCGAGCAGTCCGGTGCCGACGGCCGCGATCACCGCGGCACCCAGCGAGGCGCCGGGATGACCGATGATCGGGGACAGCGGCGTATCGAGCACATCGGCGAGGATCTGCTTCCACAGCACCGACCGGCTGCCGCCGTTGGTGACCAGCGCGCGGCGCAGCGGCACCCCGATGGACGCGAAGACCTCGGTGTGATGTTTGAAGCCGTAGGCGATGGCCTCCAGCACCGAGCGGTACATGTCTGCGCGGTTGTGGGCGAGATCGAGCCCAACGAAGGCACCGCGCAGGTCGGGATCGTGCAGCGGGCTCTTCTCTCCGAGAAAGTAGGGGAGACAGAGGATTTCGGCGGGCTTGCGGGTATCGGCCTCGTCATCGAGTGCGACCAGGTCGATGCCGCCGGACAGGGTCTGGAACCAGCGGATCAGGCTGCCGCTGGTGGCCATGCAACCGTTGGGCAGCCAGCGGCCCGGGACGGGATGGGCGTCGAGGTAGAGCCGGGCGTCGATCACCGGGTGGTCGGCGGCGGCCAGGATGTCCCCGGCGCCACCGAGTTTCACCAGCCAATCGCCCTCGTTGTTGATCCCGGCGGCGTATGCCGAGAGCACGTGGTCGGCACCGCCGACGATCAGCGGCAGCCCGGCGGGCAGTCCGGTGGCGGCCGCGGCAGCAGCACTCAGTTCGCCGGCCTGCGCTCCGGGGGAGAGCACGGTGGGCACCAGCTCGGGGGCCAGTCCGGCCGCGGTGTACATCGGCTCGAAGCGCTGCCCGTCGACCGTGCCCAGCCCTGATTCGATGGCCCAGTTCAACTCGACGTGTGGCGGTGCGCCCAACGCCATCAGCACCCAGTCGTAGGAGCCGACCAGCTGTGCGGTGGCGCGCCAGGTTTCGGGCTCGTGCCGTTGCAGCCACAGTGCGGTCGGCCCCACCGACTGCTGGGTCACCGCCGAACCGGTGGCGCGCAGCACGGCGTCGTGGTCCAGGGCGTCTTTGAGTTCGGCGATCTCGGCGGTGGCGCGAGCGTCGTTCTGCAGCATCGCGCGGCGCACCGGTGTGCCATTGCTGTCGACCGGCACGACCGCCGGGACCATGCCGGTGGTCGCCAGCGCGCCGATCCGCTCAGGGGCGATGCCCGACTCGGCCAGGACGGTGCGAATGCCGTCGTGCACATTGGCCAGCCACTGCGCGGGATCGGCCTCGGCTTGGCCGGGGCCGTCGGAATACAGCCGGGCCTCGCCGGTGGCCTGGGCGACGATGCGCGCTTGGCCGATATCGACGAGCACGGTCTTGGTGCCCGTGGTGCCGATGTCGATGCCGATTGTGAACTCCGGCATGCCGTCCCTTCCCTTGGTGCGTTGCGCCGCCGCGACGCGGTCGGTCCACACTAGCTGATGCTGTTAGATTCTCACATGATGTGTGGGATAGTCACGCAATCTCACGAAAATATGTACGATGGCTGTGATTTAGTAACAGATGTCGTATCACGATGCCGATGAACGAAGTGGAGAGACGCCCCATGACCAACTGGCTTGACGAGGTATTTGCCGTGCGAAAGCCTGTGATCGCGATGCTGCACCTGACAGCGCTGCCGGGTGATCCAGGATTCGATTCGACCGCCGGTATCCGCGCGGTCGTCGACCGGGCCCGCGGTGAACTGGCCGCGCTGCAGGAGGGCGGCGTGGACGGCGTGATGATCTCCAACGAGTTCAGCCTGCCGTACCTGACCAAGACCGAGCCGATCACCGCGATCACCATGGCCCGGATCATCGGCGAGTTGCTGCCCGACTTCTCGGTGCCCTACGGCGTCAACGTGCTGTGGGACGGACGAGCCTCGATCGATCTGGCCGTGGCCACCGGTGCCCAGTGGGTCCGGGAGATCTTCACCGGCGTCTACGCCAGCGACTTCGGCCTGTGGAACACCAATGTCGGCGAGGTCGCCCGGCACCGCCACCGCATCGGCGGCAGCGGGGTCAAGCTGCTGTTCAACATCGTCCCGGAATCGGCGGTCTACCTGGCCGACCGCGATCTCGCCTCGGTCGCCGCCACCACGGTGTTCGCCACCAAGCCCGACGGTATCTGCGTATCCGGGCTGACCGCGGGCGCCCCCACCGATACCCAGGCACTGCAGGTGGTCAAGAACAATGCCGGTGCGGTGCCGGTGTTCGTCAACACCGGGGTGCGCGCGCATAACGCGGCCGAGCAGCTGGCGATCGCCGACGGTGCGATCGTCGGCACGTACTTCAAGGAGGACGGTGTGTTCGAGAATCGCGCCGTCGCATCCCGGGCCAGCGAATTGATGGACGCGGTCAAGGAATTCCGTAAGACCCTATGAGCGAAGAGCTGCGTCTGCTGGCGGTCCGGGCCGCCCAGCACGGGGCCGCGGTGTGCCTGCGGCAGTGGGGTGAACCGGTGCAGGTCGCGACCAAGAGCGCGGCCGGCGATGTGGTGACCGCGGTGGACCGCAGCGCCGAAGAGGCGGTAAGGGCGGTGCTACTGGGCGCCAGACCCGACGACGGTGTGCTCGGCGAGGAGTTGGCCGAGCACACCGGCACCGGCCCGGTGCAGTGGGTCGTGGACCCGCTCGACGGCACCACCAACTACACGCGGCGCCTCCCATACTTCGCCACCTCGGTGGCGGCGCGATCGACGGTCGACGGCAGCTGGCTGGCCGGCGCGGTGTGCGCGCCGGCACTCGCAACCATCTGGAGTGCGGCGAAAAATCTAGGGGCGCAGGTCGATTCGGGATCGGGCGAAACGCGCCTGCCGCTTGCGATGGTCGAATCGTCGGCTCGGCTGGTGGGCACCGGGCTGTCCTACGATCCGGGCCATCGGCGCAGGCAACTGCGCGAACTCGGTGCCCTGATGACCGGGTACACCGACATGCGCCGATTCGGTGCCGCTGCCGTCGATCTGTGTCTGGTGGCTCAGGGCAGCCTCGACGCCTTCTCCGAAGACGATCTTGCGGTACACGATTGGGCGGCGGGCATGTTGATCGCCGAGGAAGCCGGAGTCCGGGTTTCGCGTCCCGAGGGACGAGATACCGCGGTGTCAGCGTGCTGGCGTTGACCGCTCGGCGTTGACGCAGAGCACCTCGACGCCGGCGGAACGCAGAGCCTCGAGTGCGGGATGCGTCGGCAGCCCGTCGGTGACCAGGATCGAAATAGCCGATACCGGTGCGACATTGATCAACTGCACCCGGCCCAGCTTGGTGGCGTCGGCGGCCACGATCACTCGATCCGAGGCCCGCATCGCGGCCTGCTTCACATTGCCTTCCTCGCGGTGGTACTCGGAGGCTCCGCGCTTGCCGTCCACACCGGCGATGCCCATTACGTAGGTGTCACAGTTGTAGCGCAGGTAAAAGTCCTCGGCTTCGGCCCCGATGAGGCTCAGTTCGCCGGGGCGAACCTTGCCCCCGGTCAGCAGAACCGTGGTGTCGGGTTCATCCGCAAGCTCGACGGCCACCAGAACACTGGGAGTGATCACCGTCAGCCCCAGGTTGCGGCCCTTGAGGGCGCGGGCCACGGCCAGCACGGTGCTGCCGCTGTCCAGGATCACGGTTTCCCGCGGAGTCAGCAGGTCGGCCACCGCGCGCGCGATGTCCAGCTTCTCGTCGGCCGAGTCGGCGGCCCGAGAGGCAAAGGACGGTTCGGTTGACTTGCCACCGAACGCGATTGCACCGCCGAGTACCCGGCGCGCGATGCCCTGATCCTCGAGCCGCTCGATGTCGCGGCGGATGGTCATCGCCGAGACGCCGAATTCGTCGGCCAGGGTGGTGAAGTCCACCTCGCGGTCGGTGTGGATGCGGGTGGCAATAGCCGCGCGCCGTGCGTGGGCGTTCATGCCTGGTGCCATACGTACAGCGTAGGGGACTGTTGTGAATTAATAACAGCAATCACAGGTAGCGGCGAGCCGACCCCGGTGGGCTGTGATACTCCAACAGTCAGCGGTCGGAGTGCGCGGCGCCGTCACCGGTGGGCGGTACCAGCTCGCGCATCGACGCCCACAGGGCCGCGGTGGCCGCGGTGCAGATGCCCGCACCGGCCACGTGCACGGCGACCAGTGCCGCCGGAACTCCGGTGTAGAACTGCACGATCCCGATCAGCCCCTGCGCGCACACCAGCGCCACCAGCACGCCGAGCCGCAGCATGACCGGGCGGGCGGCGCGGACCGCGGTGAGCCCGAATCCGAGCGCGATGATCAGCGACAGGTAGGCGACCAGCATCGACGAATGCATGTGCACCAACGTGGTGACCTCCACTTGCAGCCGTGGGACCACGCGGTCGAGGCTCTTGTCACCGGCATGCGGACCGGCGCCGGTCACCAGTGTGCCGGTCACCAAGATTCCGGCCAGGATGACGGCGCTCAGGGCGGTCAACTGCCGCAGCGGTTTCGGTGCAGCCGCGACCGGCACGCCGGTATCGGGCTGACCGATCTTGACGAAGAGCAGCACCGCGAGCCACACCATCGCCATGGACACCAGCAGGTGGACGGCCACCGTCCACCACAGCAGACCCGTCCGCACCGTGATGCCGCCGATGATCGCCTGGGCCACCGTGGAGGCCGGCATCAGCCAGGCGTAGATCAGCACCTCGCGGCGGCGGCGGGCCCGGGTGACGGCCAGCACGGCCGCTGCGGCGGTCAGTACCACCAGGAAGGTGATCATCCGGTTGCCGAACTCAACGGCCTGGTGCACGACGGCGACCTCGGCGTGCGGGACCGGGGTGAAGCTGCCCGGGAAGCACTGTGGCCAGGTGGGGCAGCCCAGGCCCGACGCGGTGACCCGGACGATCGCTCCGGTGACTGCGATACCACCCTGAGTGAGGATCACCAGGAACGCGATCATGCGTTGGGCCCGCAGACTCGGCATGGGCAGCAGATCGACCAGTCGCTGAAAGGCTGTTCCGACGGGCACGGCCTGATCGTAGAGGATCAGGAACTACGGCTCGTAGTAGGGCTGGTTTGGGGTCAGGTGAACCGGAACCACCGCAACGCGGCCACCGCGGCCACCGCACCCCATACCGCGAGGACCACCAGTCCGAACCAGTCCACCGACAGCGTCATCGCCTGGATCAGCGATTCGGTCAGCGCGCCGGACGGGGTCAGCCGGGCCGCCCAGGCCAGCGCGGCCGGGACGGCCTGCCCTTCGATGGTGAGCGCACCCAACCCGGCGAACACGAACCACAACAGGTTGGCCACGGCCAGCACGATCTCGGCGCGCAGCGTGCCGCCCAGCAGCAGGCCCAGTGCGGCGAACCCGGCGGTCCCCAGTGCGATGATCACCGCGCCGAGGGCGAGCCCGGCCAGAGGTGGACGCCATCCCAGCGCGAATCCGATGGCGCCCAGCAGGATCGACTGCAGGAACACCACGGTGACCACGGCCATCGACTTGCCGGCGATGATCCCCCACACCGGAAGTGCGGTGGCGCCAAGGCGTTTCAGCGCGCCGTAGCGACGATCGAAGGCCACCGCGATGGCCTGCCCGGTGAATGCCGTGGAGATGACGGCCAGGGCCATGATGGCCGGGGTGAACGTTCCCGCTCGGTCGTCGCCGAACGAACCCAGCGGCAACAGGGTCAGGCCGACCAGCAGCATGACCGGAACGAACATGGTCAGCAGCAGCTGCTCGCCGTTGCGTAGCAGCAGCTTCAGATCCAGCCCGTACTGGGCGGCCAGCATCGCCGGAACCTTGGCCGGGCGGGGGTCCGGGGAGAAGGTGCCCGGCGCGAATCGATTCGCAGCGCTCGTCATGACCGTAGCTCCCGTCCTGTCAGGTCGAGGAATACATCTTCGAGGCTGCGCTGCTCTACCCGCATGTCGGTGGCCAGCACATTGACCCGGGCGCACCAGGCCGTCACGGTGGCCAGCACCTGCGGATCGATGTGCCCTTCGATCAGGTACTCGCCGGGCGCCGTCTCGGTGGCCTTGTAGTTCTCCGGCAGCGCGGCGACCAGCAGGGCCAGGTCGAGCTTGCGTGCCGCGCTGAATCGCAGCTGGTTCTCGGCACCGCTGTGGGTCAGCTCGGCCGGTGTGCCGGTGGCCACCGCCACACCGTGGTCGATGATCACGATCCGGTCGGCCAGTTCTTCGGCCTCGGTCAGGTGATGAGTGGTCAGCACCACTGTGACGCCGTCACGGCGCAGCGCATCAATCAACTCCCACACCACAATTCGGGCGTGGGCGTCCATGCCGGCGGTGGGCTCGTCGAGGAAGACCAACTCGGGGCGGCCCACCACCGCGCAGGCCAGGGCCAGCCGTTGCTGCTGGCCGCCGGACAACCGCCGGTAGGTGGTGCGCGCCGATTCGGTCAGCCCGAGGGTGTCCATCAACCACGCCGGATCGAGGGGATTGGCGGAGTAGGAGGCCACCAGCTTGAGCATCTCGCCCGCCCGGGCCGCGGGGTATCCGCCGCCGCCCTGCAGCATCACCCCGATCCGCTCCCGCAGCCGCGCGTTGTCCGCGATCGGATCCAGGCCGAGGATCTCGACACGGCCGTCGTCGGGCCGGATGAATCCCTCGCACATTTCGACCGTGGTGGTCTTGCCTGCGCCGTTGGGGCCGAGCAGGGCCAGCACCTCGGCGCGGTGCACCTCAAGGTCGAGGTTGGCGACCGCGGTCGTCGATCCATAGCGCTTGCTGACGCCGCGGAGCAGCACGGGGATGTCCGACGAGGGGGAGCCGGAATGAGCCGACGAGCGCTTGCGCGAGGAGCCGGGTTCGTCAGAACGCGAGGTCACGGGGATTCAGCGTAGGCGTCCGCGGACTGCGTGCGTGTCGGCGGTGGGCTTGTGTCCTGCCGGCGTGACGCGCGCCACGGCAGTCGGCGGTAGGTCAACCCGATCAGAATCAGCACGATCACCGTGCTGGCCAGGGTCGCCATCACGATCTGGAACAAGGTGAACCGGTCGCCGTTGGCCGTCGGGCCGAAGATGCCGACAACCAGCGTGATGGCGATCGTGGCGCCACGGAATCCGGGCCGAGTCGCCCACGCGGCCAACGGGATCACCGCCCACAGCAGGTACCACGGCTGCACCACGGGAAACAGCAGGATGGTGCCGCCAAGGGCGACGCCCAGACCGCCCACGGGATGCAGCCGCCCGCGCAGCACGGCGAACAGCAGCCAGCTGACCAAGATCGCGATCATGAAGACACCGATGGCGCGGGTCAGGGCGAGCACCGCGGTGGTGTGGTCGCCGAGACCCAGCAGGATCCCGACCTGACCGGTGCCCAGTGCCAGCAGTGTCGGTGGCGACATCCAACTGCGGACCACGTTCGCCGTGCCGAGGGTGGACAGCCAGCCGAAGCCCAACCCGCTGGCCCAGCCGATCACCGCCATCACCGCCATCGATATCGCACCGAGCGGGACGCTCGCAACCAAGAACGCCTTGATGGTGCCGCCCAGTCGCCAGGCCAGGGCCATCGCAACGAATCCGAGTGCCAGCAGCGACGGCAGTTTCACCTGGGAGCTCAAGGTGATCAGCACCGTGCCGATGACCAGCATCGCCGCGGGATACCAGTGCTCCCAATCCTCGCGGGAGTGTGGCCAGGTCAACGGCCGCGGGATGAGCGCCGCCGTGGCGTCGACCCCGCGCAGTGCGAATTCGGTGCCGGCCAGCATCAGCCCGAGCATCAGGGCTTCGTTGTGGATTCCGGCCACCAGGTGCATGAACAGCAATGGGTTACACGCGCCCAGCCACAGCGCGCTGACCTCGGCCACCCCGCAACGTCGGGCCAGTCGGGGCGTCGCCCAGACGATGAGCCCGACGCCGAGCAGCACCACGATCCGGTGGCACAACACTGCGGCGACGATGTTCTCCCCGGTCAGCGCAGAGATGCTCTCGCCGATCCACAGGAACAGCGGCCCGTAGGGCGCGGGTGTTTCCCGCCACAGACTGGGCACCGACAAGGTGAAAACGTGATCGAGGCCCAGGCCGGTTGCCGGGCCGACCCGGTAGGGATCAAGGCCGATGAACCCGATCTCGCTCTGCGCCAGATAGGAGTAGACGTCCTTGCTGTACATCGGTGGGGCGACGAGCAGGGGGATGGCCCACAGCAACAGCGTCCGGTCCAATTGACTGCGCGACATCCGGCGGGGCCCGAGGGCGAATCGCCCGAGCATCAGCCAGGCCAGCGCCATCATCACCGCGCCGGTGGTGGTCATGGTCAGCGAAACGGTCTGGATGCGCGACGGCAGGTTGAGCAGTCGCACGCCGAAGGTCGGATCCTGTACGACGGGGCGGGCGCCGGCACCGAGTGCGCCGATCGCCATGAGCACGGTTCCGGTCGCCCCGAACAGCCGGGTGCGACGCAGCACGACGACCTCGGCGTCATTGAGTGGGGACCCGACCGCGCGTTCGTCGCCGTGCCACCGAGCGATCGACGAGCTGAAGGACGACAGGCGGCTGGCCATCAGAGCAGCGTAACCGTCTGCTGCAGCTAATTTGGCCAGGTAAGGGTGGTGCGGATCACGTAAGGGTGCCCTTGGTGGAACCGGAAACGGAATTCCGACACAATGGTGTTGTGAAAATGCGTCGCGAGACCGCGGGCTCGGTTTTGAGCTCAGCGTCGGCCGGTGTGCCGACGCCGGTCAATGACGTAGTGCCGTTGTCCGACGGTCACACTCGGCGTTCCATCATCCAGCTGCTGCTGGAGGGCCCGGTCACGGCCGGCCAGATCGGCGACAAGCTCGGCATCTCGGCGGCGGGGGTGCGTCGGCACCTCGATGCGCTGATCGAGGCCGGCGACGCGCAGGCCAGCGCCGCGGCCGCATGGCAGCACAGCGGCCGGGGTCGTCCGGCCAAACGCTATCGGTTGACCGCGGCGGGGCGTGCCAAGCTCGGCCACACCTACGATGACCTGGCGGTTGCCGCCATCCGGCAGTTGCGCGAGATCGGCGGCGAAGAAGCGGTGCGGACCTTCGCTCGGCGCCGCATGGACGCCATCCTCGCCGGGGTCTCCGAAGGTGCCGGTGGCGTGGCCGCCACAGCCGATCGCGTCGCGGATGCGCTCACCCGGGCCGGTTACGCCACCACCACGACACCGGTGGCCGGGCCGATTGACGGAGTGCAGATCTGTCAGCATCACTGTCCGGTGTCGCACGTCGCCGAGGAGTTTCCGGAGTTGTGCGAGACGGAGAGTGAGGCGTTCGCCGCGATTCTGGGCACCCACGTGCAACGCCTGGCCACCATCGTCAACGGTGACTGTGCCTGCACCACACACGTTCCACTCGACATAGACCCCACGCCAGACGCAGGCGACACAAAAACTGTTCCGAGCACGGCCCGCGCCCGGACGACCGCCACGATAAATCAAGGAGCGGCGACATGACCATCACGCCCGAAACGCTGACCCAGGAAGAGACCATCGCGTCGCTGGGTAACTACGGCTATGGCTGGGCGGACTCCGACGTTGCCGGAGCCAGCGCGCAGCGCGGGCTGTCTGAGGCCGTGGTCCGCGACATTTCGGCGAAGAAGAACGAGCCGGAATGGATGCTGGAGAGCCGTCTGCGGGCGTTGCGCACGTTTGACAAGAAGCCGATGCCGCACTGGGGTTCCAACCTCGAAGGCATCGACTTCGACAACATCAAGTACTTCGTGCGGTCCACCGAGAAGCAGGCCGCTTCCTGGGAGGAACTGCCCGAGGACATCCGCAACACCTACGACCGGCTGGGCATCCCGGAAGCGGAGAAGCAGCGACTGGTGGCCGGTGTGGCTGCGCAGTACGAGTCCGAGGTGGTGTACCACCAGATTCGGGAAGACCTTGAGGCGCAAGGCGTCATCTTCCTGGACACCGACTCGGGTCTGCGCGAGCACCCGGAGGTCTTCAAGAAGTACTTCGGCACGGTGATTCCGGCCGGCGACAACAAGTTCTCCGCACTGAACACCGCGGTGTGGTCGGGTGGGTCGTTCATCTATGTGCCGCCGGGGGTGCACGTCGACATTCCGCTGCAGGCCTACTTCCGGATCAACACCGAGAACATGGGCCAGTTCGAGCGGACGCTGATCATCGCCGACGAGGGCTCCTATGTGCACTACGTCGAGGGATGTACGGCTCCGATCTACAAGAGCGACTCGTTGCACTCTGCCGTGGTCGAGATCATCGTCAAGCCCGGTGCCCGGGTGCGCTACACCACTATCCAGAACTGGTCGAACAACGTCTACAACCTGGTCACCAAGCGGGCCCGCGCCGAGGCCGGCGCCACCATGGAGTGGATCGACGGCAACATCGGCTCCAAGGTCACCATGAAGTACCCGGCGGTCTGGATGACCGGCGAGCACGCCAAGGGTGAGGTGCTTTCGGTGGCATTCGCCGGTGAGGGTCAGCATCAGGACACCGGTGCCAAGATGCTGCACCTGGCGCCGCACACGTCCAGCAATATCGTGTCCAAGTCGGTGGCCCGCGGTGGTGGCCGGGCGTCCTACCGGGGCCTGGTCCAGGTCAACAAGGGCGCGCACGGTTCCCGCTCCAGCGTGAAATGTGATGCGCTGCTTGTCGATACGATCAGCCGCTCCGATACCTATCCGTATGTGGACATCCGTGAGGATGACGTCACGATGGGCCACGAGGCCACGGTGTCCAAGGTCAGCGCGGATCAGCTGTTCTACCTGATGAGCCGAGGCCTCACCGAGGACGAGGCAATGGCGATGGTGGTGCGCGGTTTCGTCGAGCCGATCGCCAAGGAACTACCCATGGAATACGCGCTCGAGCTCAACCGGCTCATCGAGCTGCAGATGGAAGGCGCGGTCGGTTAAGTGGCACAGAACAACCTGGCAGAAGCGGTAGAGGGCGTCGCTCACAACAAGGGCGAACTGTTTGCGTCCTTTGACGTCAATGCTTTCGAGGTCCCCGGCGGCCGCGACGAGCTGTGGCGGTTCACCCCGCTCAAGCGCCTGCGGGGCCTGCACGACGGGTCGGCAGCTGTGAGCGGCTCGGCCGGTATCACGGTGACCGAGCGGCCCGGCGTGACGGTGGAGACCGTCGGCCGGGACGACGAACGACTCGGCGAGGGCGGAGTGCCCACCGATCGGGTTGCCGCCCAGGCATACTCGTCGTTCCAGTCGGCGACCGTGGTGACCGTCAAGCGTGACACCGAGGTGGCCGAGCCGATCGAGATCGTCATCGACGGACCTGGCGCGGACGCGGTGGCCTACGGTCACCTGCAGATCCGAGTCGAAGAACTGTCCCGGGCCACCGTGGTGGTCGACCTGCGGGGCAGCGGAACCTACGCCGACAACGTCGAGATCATCGTCGGCGATTCGGCCGGTCTCGGGCTGATCTGGATCGCGGACTGGGCCGACGACATGGTCCACCTCAGTGCCCACCACGCCAAGGTCGGCAAGGACGCGGTGCTCGGACACGTCAATGTCACCCTCGGTGGCGACGTGGTGCGCACCTCGGCCACCGTCCGGTTCACCGGACCCGGCGGTGAGGCCAAGCTGCTCGGCACCTACTTCGCCGACGACGGTCAGCACTTCGAGTCGCGCCTGCTGGTCGACCATTCGTACCCCAACTGCCGCTCCGATGTGCTCTACAAGGGCGCGTTGCAGGGCGATCCGGACTCGCACAAGCCCGATGCGCACACGGTGTGGATCGGCGATGTGCTGATCCGGGCCGAGGCCACCGGTACCGACACCTTCGAGGTGAACCGCAACCTGGTGCTCACCGACGGTGCCCGCGCCGACTCGGTGCCGAATCTGGAGATCGAGACCGGCGAGATCCTCGGTGCCGGGCACGCCAGTGCCACTGGGCGATTCGACGACGAGCAGTTGTTCTACCTGCGGGCTCGTGGCATCCCCGAGGATCAGGCCCGCCGCCTGGTCGTGCGCGGATTCTTCAACGAGATCATCGCCAGGATCGCCGTCCCCGAGGTGCGCGAGCGCCTGACCGCAGCCATTGAAAACGAATTAGCAATCACCGAATCGAGAACTTCGTAGTCATGACCACTCTGGAAATCAAGGACCTGCACGTCTCGGTCAACGCCGCCGAAGGCGCTGAGAACGCCGAGATCCCGATCCTCAATGGTGTCGACCTCACCGTGAAGTCGGGGGAGACCCACGCGGTCATGGGCCCCAACGGCTCCGGCAAGTCGACGCTGTCCTACGCCATCGCCGGGCACCCCAAGTACACCGTCACCTCCGGCTCGATCACCCTCGACGGGCAGGACGTCCTGGAGATGAGCATCGACGAGCGGGCGCGGGCGGGCCTGTTTTTGGCCATGCAGTACCCGGTCGAGGTGCCCGGAGTGTCGATGTCGAACTTCCTGCGCACGGCGGCCACGGCCGTCCGCGGCGAGGCACCCAAGCTGCGGCATTGGGTCAAGGAAGTCAAAGCCGCGATGGACGAGCTGGAGATCGACTCGGCGTTCGGTGAGCGCAGCGTCAACGAGGGCTTCTCCGGTGGCGAGAAGAAGCGCCACGAGATCCTGCAGCTGGGTCTGCTCAAGCCCAAGATCGCGATCCTGGACGAGACCGACTCCGGTTTGGATGTCGACGCGCTGCGCATCGTGAGTGAGGGTGTCAACCGCTACGCCGAGGCCGAGCATGGCGGCATCCTGCTGATCACGCACTACACCCGGATTCTGCGCTACATCCGTCCGCAGTTCGTGCACGTGTTCGTCGGCGGACGCATCGTGGAATCGGGCGGGCCGGAACTCGCCGACGAGCTCGAAGAGAACGGATACGTGCGCTTCACCCAAGCTGTCGGAGCCTGATATGGCGCGGACGCGAGGAGCGAAACGGTGACTGCTTCGGCACAGACGTTGGATCTGATCAGGATCAGGGCCGATTTCCCGATTCTGAGCCGGGTCATGCGCGGCGGAAAGCAGTTGGCCTATCTGGATTCCGGGGCGACGTCGCAGAAGCCGCTGCAGGTGCTCGATGCCGAACGGGAGTTCCTCACCACCTCCAACGGCGCGGTGCATCGTGGTGCACATCAGTTGATGGAGGAGGCCACCGACGCCTATGAGCAGGGCCGCGCGGACATCGCGGCGTTCGTCGGCGCCGAACCGGAAGAGTTGGTGTTCACCAAGAACGCCACCGAGTCGATCAACCTGGTGTCGTATGTGCTCGGGGACAAGCGGTTCCACGGTGGTGTCGGCCCGGGTGACGTCATCGTCACCACCGAGCTGGAGCACCACGCGAACCTGATTCCGTGGCAGGAGTTGGCCCAGCGCACGGGTGCGACGCTGCGCTGGTATGGCGTCACCGAGGACGGGCGGATCGACCTGGACTCGCTGCAGCTCGACGAGCGGGTGAAAGTGGTGGCCTTCAGCCATCATTCGAACGTCACGGGCGCGGTCGCTCCGGTGGGCGAGCTGGTGTCGCGGGCCAAGGCGGTCGGTGCACTCACCGTGCTGGACGCCTGCCAGTCGGTGCCGCACCAGCCGGTCGATTTCCACGCGCTCGACGTCGACTTCGCGGCGTTCTCGGGTCACAAGATGCTCGGGCCCACCGGAATCGGTGTCCTCTACGGACGGCAGGATCTGCTGAACGCGATGCCGCCGTTCATCACGGGCGGCTCGATGATCGAGACCGTCACGATGGAACAGACCACCTACGCGCCGGCCCCGCAGCGCTTCGAAGCGGGCACGCCGATGACCTCGCAAGTGGTCGGATTGGCCGCTGCCGCACGGTATCTCAGCGATATCGGGATGGATGCGGTCGAGGCGCATGAAGCCGAACTGGTCGCCGCCACCTTGGCGGGATTGGCGGGGCTGCCAGAAGTGCGGATAATCGGACCGCAATCGATCGATCATCGCGGGTCGCCGGTCAGCTTCGTCGTCGATGGGGTCCATGCCCACGACGTCGGGCAGGTGCTCGACGACGAGGGCGTCGCGGTACGGGTTGGGCACCACTGCGCCTGGCCGCTGCACCGCCGCTTCGGCATCGCCGCGACCGCCCGCGCATCGTTTGCCGTGTACAACACGCTCGATGAGGTGGACCGTCTGGTGGCCGGGGTGAAACGCGCCGTGGAGTTCTTCTCGTGAAAATGGAACAGATGTACCAGGAAGTCATCCTGGACCACTACAAGCATCCGCATTGCCGTGGACTGCGGGAGCCGTTCGCCGCCGAGGTTCATCACGTCAACCCGACGTGCGGGGACGAGATAACACTGCGGGTCGCGCTGTCCGACGACGCCGAAACGGTGGCCGACGTCTCCTATGACGGTCAGGGATGCTCGATCAGCCAGGCCGCCACCTCGGTGCTGACCGATCAGGTGATCGGGCAGAGCGTCGGCGATGCGCTCAAGACCGTGGCGGCATTCACCGAGATGATCTCCTCGCGCGGCAATGTCGAGGGGGACGAGGATGTACTGGGCGACGGCATCGCGTTCGCCGGTGTCGCGAAGTACCCGGCGCGGGTGAAATGCGCCCTGCTGGGCTGGATGGCGTTCAAGGCTGCTCTGGCGGAGGCCAGGCCATTGAACGGGGCGCTGGCCGGGGCCAGCCACAACGTGGAGGAAGAGCAATGAGCGAAGCGGGTGGCGAGGCGGCTGGCGTCTCCGATGAGCTGCTGGCCGATGTTGAGGAGGCCATGCGTGACGTGGTGGATCCCGAGCTCGGTATCAATGTCGTCGATTTGGGTCTGGTCTATGGGATGAACGTGGAGCAGGGCGACACCGGGATGGTCGCACTGATCGACATGACGCTCACCTCGGCGGCCTGCCCGCTGACCGATGTGATCGAGGATCAGTCGCGGACCGCGCTGGTCGGCGCCGGGCTGGTCGACGAGCTCAGGATCAACTGGGTGTGGAACCCGCCGTGGGGTCCGGACAAGATCACCGACGACGGCCGCGAGCAGCTGAGGGCGCTCGGGTTCACCGTCTGACGCGGACCGCCTGAACTCAGCCGAATGCGTCTCTGAGGGTCACGGTCTGCAGATTGCGGCTGGTGATCAGGTCCTGGAGCTGGGCGAAGCAGTGCGTGACCGTCGGCAGGTTGGCGTGGGCGAGGATGATCTGCCCCGGGGCGAACGAGCGGGTGGCGGCCGCGATGAGGCTGGCTTCGTTTTCCGGAACCGAATCTCCGATGGTGCCGCTCCACATCGTCACCGTCGTGTATCCCTGGTCGGCGGCGACCCGGTCGATATCGGGATTGTGCACGCCGTACGGTGGCCGGAAGTACGGCGTGCCGTCGCTGCCGTAGGTGTTGCGCAGGAAGTCGGCATTGAGCCGGATCTGGTCGGCCACCTGCGCGAGCGGCAGCCGGTTCAGGTACGGGTGGGACCAGGTGTGGTTGCCCATCTGGATCTGGCCGGAGTCCACCATGGGCCGCAGGGCCGGCGCGTTCTCCGACCAGGCTGCGTTGGCACCGTTGGCGAAGAAGGTCAGTCGGGCTCCGGTGTCGCGGCAGAACTGCGCGAACGCGCCGACCACCGGACTGCTCATGCCGTCGTCGACGGTCAGTGCCATCTGGTTGCCGTCACCGGGTAGCCGGGTGATTACGCCCACAGGAGCCCCGACCGGCGGGATGGGGAACGGGATGGAGCCCGCCACGGGTGCGCGCGTCAATGCGGCGATGACGCCCACTGTGATGCCCGCAAGCACTGTGCGCCGATCAACGCACGTCATGTTCCGATGGTACTGGGGTGGGCTGCGGCCGAGCCCAATTACTGTCTGCGCCTTTGCTTCTCATTGACTGAGTAGGTGCTGTGGGTGAGGTTGCGCCGAGGCTCGGCGGCGCGGGTTGACGGGTTCGTGCGCAACCCGAGACGATTTGGAGACGGCGCCTGCCCAGGGCGGCCGGATGCACGACGACTTCGGCGACGACCGCATTTGCCGGCCCGTGTTGGCAACAGTCAATAGGGTGGGGGAACAGGCCGCTCGACCTCGACGTTAGGACACATTGTGAGTACGCAAGACATCACTGCAGACCAGTTCAACGAGATCATCACCGACAACGACATCGTGCTGGTGGACTTCTGGGCGTCGTGGTGCGGTCCGTGTCGCGCGTTTGCGCCGACTTTTGCCGCGTCGTCCGACAAGCATCCCGACGTGGTGCACGCCAAAGTGGATACCGAGGCCGAGCAGGGACTCGCCACGGCGGCCGACATCCGGTCGATTCCCACGCTGATGGCGTTCAAGAAGGGCAAGTTGATCTTCAACCAGGCCGGAGCGCTGCCGCCGGCGGCGCTGGAGGACCTGATTCAGCAGGTCAAGGACTTCGACATCGACGCCGCGATCGCCGCGCAGGGTGACGCCGAGCAAATGTGACGGCGGGCACGCGATAGCGTGCTGTGCGTGACCGACGCTAACCAGTTCGTCCTGGTGGACCATCCGCGGCCCGAGGTGGCTGTGGTGACCCTGAACCGGCCCGAGCGGATGAATTCGATGGCGTTCGACGTCATGGTCCCGCTCAAGCGCACCCTGGAGGAGTTGCGCTACGACAACAGTGTGCGGGTGGTGGTGCTGACCGGGGCCGGCCGAGGGTTCTCGTCCGGGGCCGATCACAAGTCCGCCGGGTCCGTGCCGCACGTGAACGGATTGACCAAACCGACGTTCGCGCTGCGCTCCATGGAAGTGCTCGACGATGTGATTCTCGCCCTACGCCGGTTGCATCAGCCGGTCATCGCGGCGGTCAATGGCGCCGCGATCGGGGGCGGACTGTGTCTGGCGCTGGCCTGCGACATCCGGGTCGCCGCCGACGGCGCCTATTTCCGGGCCGCGGGGATCAATAACGGGTTGACGGCCAGTGAGCTGGGATTGTCCTACCTGCTGCCGCGGGCGATCGGGTCGTCGCGGGCCTTCGAGATAATGTTGACCGGCCGAGACGTGGACGCCGAGGAGGCGCAGCGCATCGGCTTGGTGTCCAGCGTGGTGGCCGAGGAGGCGCTCCTGGACACCTGTTATGCCATGGCCGAGCGGATGGCGGCGTTCTCCCGGCCGGGAATCGAGTTGACCAAGCGCACACTTTGGAGTGGACTGGACGCCGCTAGCCTGGAGGGGCATATGCAGGCCGAGGGTCTGGGACAACTCTTCGTGCGCCTGCTCACCGCGAATTTCGAGGAAGCCGTGGCCGCGCGCGCGGAGCAGCGGGATCCGGTCTTCACCGACGAGAAGTTAGACAACCAGGGTGGTGCCACCCGGAGATAGGAGTAGCGCAGCGTGATCACCGCAACGGACCTGGAGGTCCGCGCCGGCGCTCGCACGCTACTGTCCTTCGAGGGGTCCGCACTGCGGGTGCAGCCCGGTGATCGCATCGGGCTGGTGGGACGCAATGGTGCAGGCAAGACCACGACGATGCGAATCCTCGCCGGCGAGGGGGAGCCGTACGCCGGAAGCATTTCCCGCACCGGTGAGATCGGTTACCTGCCGCAGGACCCCAAAGAGGGCGATCTCGATGTGCTGGCCCGCGACCGGGTGCTGTCGGCCCGGGGGCTGGATACCCTGCTGACCGACCTGGAGAAGCAGCAGGTGTTGATGGCCGAGGTCGTCGACGACGACGCTCGGGACAAGGCCGTGCGAAAGTACGGGCAACTCGAGGAACGGTTCTCGGCTCTGGGCGGTTACGCCGCCGAGAGCGAGGCAGGACGCATCTGCGCCAGCCTGGGTCTGCCCGAGCGGGTGCTCACCCAGCAACTGCGCACCCTGTCCGGTGGTCAGCGCCGTCGCATCGAGTTGGCCAGAATCCTGTTTGCGGCCAGCGACACGGGTTCAGGTTCGGACACCACGTTGCTACTGGATGAGCCCACCAACCACCTCGATGCGGACTCGATCGGCTGGCTGCGCGACTTCCTGCACAACCACACCGGCGGGTTGGTGGTGATCAGTCACGATGTCGACCTGCTCGCCGAGGTGGTCAACCGGGTCTGGTTCCTCGACGCGGTGCGGGGCGAGGCCGATGTCTACAACATGGGCTGGCAGAAGTACCTCGACGCCCGTGCCACCGATGAGCAGCGTCGCCGCCGTGAGCGGGCCAACGCCGAGAAGAAGGCCGGTGCGCTGCGCGCCCAGGCCGCCAAGATGGGCGCAAAGGCCACCAAAGCCGTTGCCGCACAGAATATGCTGCGCCGTGCTGAGCGAATGATCGCAGAGCTGGACGCCGAACGGGTCGCCGACAAGGTGGCTCGGATCAAGTTCCCGACCCCGGCCCCGTGCGGCAAGACGCCCCTGGTAGCCAAGGGCTTGACCAAGAACTACGGTTCGCTGGAAATCTTCACCGGTGTCGATCTGGCCATCGACCGCGGATCGCGGGTAGTGGTGCTCGGGCTCAACGGCGCGGGAAAGACCACCCTGCTGCGCCTGTTGGCGGGTGCCGAAACTGCCGACGCCGGGGTGCTGGAGCCCGGCCACGGGTGCAAGATCGGCTACTTCGCCCAGGAGCACGACACCCTCGATGACCAGGCCACGGTCTGGGAGAACATTCGCCATGCCGCCCCGGACACCGGCGAGCAGGATCTACGCGGCCTGCTGGGCGCGTTCATGTTCACCGGCCCGCAACTCGAGCAGCCGGCCGGCACCCTGTCCGGCGGTGAGAAGACCCGGTTGGCGCTGGCGGGCCTGGTTGCCTCGACCGCCAATGTCCTCTTGCTCGATGAGCCGACCAACAACCTGGATCCCGCCTCGCGCGAGCAGGTGCTCGACGCGCTGCGCAGCTATCAGGGGGCAGTGGTGCTGGTCACCCACGACCCGGGGGCGGCTGAGGCGCTCGATCCTCAGCGCGTGGTGCTGCTGCCGGATGGCACCGAGGACTTCTGGTCGACCGACTACCGGGATCTCATCGAGCTCGCCTGACGCCGAAATCTCAAGAACCACCAGCTCTCCGGGAACGTCAATATAAGACGTTGGACAAACCGGCCCACCGATGTGTTGGGATTCCTACTCTGGTTTATGCGTCGGGAGATCACGAGCGGGGAGACGCCGATGAGAGAAACCAACAAGAGCCACGACGAACTGGTGGAAGAGCTGCGTAAGGCGTACGAGCGAGGCGCCAGCATCCGCTCGTTGGTGGCTACGACCGGACGTTCCTACGGCTCAATACACAGCTTGTTGCGCGAATCGGGAACGACGATGCGCAGCCGGGGCGGCCCCAATCACCGCACCCGGGTCAGAGTCTGACAAGCACAACTGCTGTGCGATAGCCGGATTCAGCGATCCGTCGGCGCCTGATGGCGGACGCTGTCCTCAACCAGATCGAGGACAGCGGTGAGGTTCTTCGGGTCCTCACCGGATGCCAGCCGGGCTACCAGACCGTCGAGAACCAGGTCCAGGTAGATGTGCAGGACGGCGCTGGGCACGTCGTCGCGCAGCCGCCCGGCCTGCTTCTGCCGGCGCAGGCGCTCGGTGGTGGCCGCGGTCAGCTCTGCGGATCTTTCCGCCCAGCCGCGGTGAAAAGCCGGATCGTTGCGCAGTTTTCGGGCGATCTCCAGCCGGGTGGCCAGCCAGTCGAATTGCTCGGGTGCGGCCAGCATGTTGCGCATCACCCCGATCAGACCCTCATGGGCGGTCACATCGGCCATCCGCTCGGCGTCTTCTCGAGCCAATTCGAAGAACAAGGTGTCCTTGTCCTTGAAGTGATGAAAGATTGCGCCGCGCGACAGTCCGATGGTTTCTTCGAGCCGCCGCACGGTCGCACTCTCATACCCGTACTGCGCAAAGCAGCGCCGGGCGCCGTCGAGAATCTGACGACGCCGGGCCGCGAGATGGTCATCGGTCACCCTGGGCACTGGATAACTCCTCGCGCAGGCGCGCGTTGCGGGCGCGCCTGCGCTGCTTCGGTTGTTTCGGTCAGGACTACTTCGACTTCAGCATGTTGCGCAGGACGTACTGCAGGATGCCGCCGTTGCGGTAATAGTCGGCCTCGCCGGGGGTGTCGATGCGGACCACCGCGTCGAACTCCACCTTGGAGCCGTCGGCCTTGGTGGCGGTCACCTTCACCGTCTTCGGCGTCTTGCCTGCGTTGAGCGCCTCGATACCGGTGATGTCGTAGGTCTCGGTGCCGTCGAGCTTGAGGCTCGCGGCCGACTCGCCCGCGGGGAACTGCAGCGGGATGACGCCCATGCCGATCAGGTTCGACCGGTGGATGCGCTCGAACGACTCGGTGATCACGGCCTTCACGCCGAGCAGCACCGTGCCCTTGGCGGCCCAGTCACGCGACGAGCCCGAGCCGTACTCCTTGCCGCCCAGCACTACCAGCGGGATGCCGGCTTCCTTGTAGTTGACCGACGCGTCGTAGATGAACGCCTGCGGGCCACCCGGCTGGGTGAAGTCGCGGGTGTAACCGCCGGACACATCGTCGAGCAGCTGGTTGCGCAGCCGGATGTTGGCGAACGTGCCACGGATCATCACCTCGTGGTTGCCGCGACGCGATCCCAGCGAGTTGTAATCCTTGCGCTCAACGCCATTGGCGTCCAGGTACTGCGCGGCCGGGGTGCCCGGCTTGATCGAACCGGCCGGGCTGATGTGGTCGGTGGTCACCGAATCACCCAGCAGGGCAAGGACTCTGGCGCCCTTGATGTCGCCGACCGGCTGCGGCTCGGCGGGCATGCCGTCGAAGTAGGGAGCCTTGCGGACGTAGGTCGAGGCATCGTCCCACTCGAAGGTGTTGCCCTCCGGGGTGGCCAGCGAACGCCACCGCTCGTCGCCCTTGAACACGTCGGCGTAGGAGTCGGTGAACATGTCCCGGTCGATCGAGGACGCGATGGTCTCTTCGATCTCGGCTGCCGAGGGCCAAATGTCCTTGAGGAAGACGTCGTTGCCGTCCTGATCCTGACCGAGCGGGTCGGACTCGAAATCGAAGTCCATGGTGCCCGCGATGCCGTAGGCGATCACCAGCGGCGGGGAGGCCAGGTAGTTCATCTTCACGTCGGGGGAGATGCGGCCCTCGAAGTTGCGGTTACCGGAGAGCACCGCGGTCACCGACAGGTCGTTGTCGTTGATGGCCTTGGAGATCTCGTCGGGCAGCGGGCCGGTGTTGCCGATGCAGGTGGTGCAGCCGTAGCCGCCCAGGTAGTAGCCCAGCTTCTCCAGGTAGGGCCACAGGCCGGCCTTGTTGTAGTAGTCGGTGACCACCTGCGACCCGGGCGCCATGTTGGTCTTCACCCACGGCTTGGAGGTCAGGCCCTTCTCGACGGCCTTCTTGGCCAGCAGGGCGGCACCGATCATCACCGACGGGTTGGAGGTGTTGGTGCACGAGGTGATGCCGGCGACGACGACCGCGCCGTGGTCGAGGACGAACTCTCCGCGCTCGGCCGAGCTCACCTTGACTGGCTTGGACGGGCGGCCCTCACGACCGTTGGCCGCCGACGGGATGACCGCGTCATCCTCGGCGAAGGACAGCACGGCGGCATCGCTGGCCGGGAACGACTCCTCGACCGCCTCGTCGAGCTTGGTGTGCTCGACCGGGAGGTTCTCCTCGACGTAGTTGTGAACGTCCTTGCGGAACGCGTTCTTGGCGTCCGACAGCTCGATCCGGTCCTGGGGACGCTTCGGGCCCGAGATCGAGGGAACCACCGTGGACAGGTCCAGCTCGAGGTACTCGGAGAAGGCCGGCTCGTGGTCGGGGTTGTGCCACATGCCCTGCGTCTTGGCATAGGCCTCGACGAGCGCCAGCTGCTGCTCGCTGCGCCCGGTCAGCCGCAGGTAGTTGATGGTCTCTTCGTCGATCGGGAAGATCGCTGCGGTGGAACCGAATTCGGGGCTCATGTTGCCCAGGGTGGCGCGGTTGGCCAGCGGCACCTCGGCCACGCCCTTGCCGTAGAACTCGACGAACTTGCCGACCACGCCGTGCTTGCGCAGCATGTCGGTGACGGTGAGCACGACGTCGGTGGCGGTGACACCGGGCTTGATCTCACCGGTCAGCTTGAAGCCGACCACGCGGGGGATGAGCATCGAGACGGGCTGGCCCAGCATGGCGGCCTCGGCCTCGATACCGCCGACGCCCCAGCCCAGCACGCCCAGGCCGTTCTCCATGGTGGTGTGGCTGTCGGTGCCCACACAGGTGTCCGGGTACGCGGTGTTTTCTCCGCGCGCATTGGCGCGCACCATCACGACGCGGGCCAGGTACTCGATGTTGACCTGGTGCACGATGCCGGTGCCCGGGGGGACGACCTTGAAGTCGTCGAACGCGCCCTGGCCCCAGCGCAGGAACTGGTAGCGCTCGGAGTTGCGCTCGTATTCGAGTTCGACGTTGCGCTCGAAGGCGCCGGCGTTGCCGAAGACGTCGAGGATGACGGAGTGGTCGATGACCATCTCGGCGGGGGAGAGTGGGTTGACCTTGTCCGGGTCGCCGCCGAGGGCGGCCACGGCCTCGCGCATGGTGGCCAGGTCGACGATGCACGGCACACCGGTGAAGTCCTGCATCAGCACGCGGGCCGGGGTGAACTGGATCTCGATGCTCGGGTCGGCCGAGGGATCCCAGTTGGCGATGGCCTGGATGTGGTCCTTGGTGATGTTGGCGCCGTCTTCGGTGCGCAGCAGGTTTTCCGCGAGCACCTTGAGGCTGTAGGGGAGCTTTTCGGTACCGGGCACCGCGTCCAGGCGGTAGATCTCGTAGCTCTGGTCTCCGACCGTGAGGGTGTCGCGGGCACCAAATGAGTTAAGGGACGAATTTTCCGTATTCTCGCTGCTCACATCAACTCCCGATTAGATCTCGCCGCGACGGGCTGTGTCGGCGGCGTCCCGATGTTAACAGTACGCTTGTCCTGCAATGCCTGGTGGGGGGCGGAATCCAGTCTTCTCTTGTCGGTGTCCGCTGCCAACCCGTCGGCGGTTGACGGTCGATGCGGTGACGATTTCGGTGTCGCTTGGCCTCGATGTGCGGTCGCAGCGTACCGTGCGTCTGTGACTGGACCCCATGTGATCCCGTTCCTGCCGGCTTACATCCCGGTCGAGGTTTGCGACACCGTCGGGATGGATCCGGCGCAGCCAGACGGGGTGGCCAAGTGCATGCAGGCGGTGCAGGCCGACGTTCGTGATGACGGGGTCAGCGCGCCTGAGGCCGATGTCGAGGCGCTGCGGCAGGTGGTCAATGAGGCCCGCCAGGACGGCGTCGACCTCAAGATCATCGTGCTGCCGCTCAATCCGGCCATCGATACCCCCCTGCGTGATATCGCCACCGAGGTCGGTGAGGCCAATCCGGGGGCGACGGTGCTGGCGCTCAGCCCGTCATTCGCCGGTACCTACAGTCCGACAATCGATCGGGTGACTTTGGAGGCCGGTCAGGACGTGGCCAAGACCGGCGACCCGGTGTTATCGGCGAAGAATTTCGTCGGCGAGATATCGACCCCGCATTTCCCCTGGACGCTGTTCACGATCGTGCTGGTGCTCGGGGTGGCCGCCGCGGCCGGTCTTACCCGTGCCCTGCAGGTTCGTGGCAAACGATTGGCCGGGTCAGAGGCGTCGAACGCCCTCTCGGTGGAGCCGCGTTAAACCGTCGAACATTAGTTCGGAATATCTCGCAATATCACTAATTGGTCACGCTCTTCGCAATTACAGTAATGTAATTTGTGACTAAAGTTTCTTTAGCTCCAGATGTGACGTACGGTGCAATCGGTACCCATTGTTGTAGTTGTGCTTCATGTGACTTCTGCGCAAAGGCTCCGAGCAAATCTGCCGGTACGCCGTCGTTGAGCCATAGGAGACTTGAGTCGAATGAGACGGACCGTTGGCGCCTGGCGGACGCGAGGAGCAGATGGCGC
Organism: Mycolicibacterium frederiksbergense; assembly: GCF_029893345.1. Taxonomy (GTDB): domain Bacteria; phylum Actinomycetota; class Actinomycetes; order Mycobacteriales; family Mycobacteriaceae; genus Mycobacterium; species Mycobacterium frederiksbergense_B. Next base: position 424,935 of record NZ_JARXVE010000001.1, read on the forward strand.
CTGGCGGACGGGCTTTGCGCGGCGTTCCTGCCGTGTCTGCGCCGTGCCGTTGATCGCCGGGATGCTTCTGACCACGGCAATGCCGGGCGGAGGGCTGGCGGCAGCGGACCCCGCCGGGCCGGATCAGATCGCAACGCTCGTCGCGGCCGTGGCCAACGCCGACCAGAAGCTGCAGGAGCTGGGCGCCGCGATTCAGACTCAGCAGGAGAGCGTCAACAAGGCGATCGTCGACGTGCAGAACGCGCGGGACGCCGTCGGCGCCGCGCAGCAAGAATTGGAGAACAGTCAGCAGGGCGTCGCCGACGCCAATGCCGCCATCGCCGCCGCGCAGAAACGGTTCGACACGTTCGCCGCGGCCACCTATGTCAACGGCCCGTCCAGTTCGTATCTCACCGCCTCCGACCCCGCCGACATCGTCAACACCGCGGCCACGAGTCAGGTCCTGAGCGCCAGCGCCGACCAGGTGATCGCCGGACTGCAGCGCGCCCGCACCGAACAGGTGAACCGTGAATCGGCAGCGCGGCTGGCCAAACAGAATGCCGACCAGGCCGCAGTCGGTGCGCAGACCAGCCAGGACAACGCGGTCGCCGCGCTGCAACAGGCGCAGCAGGCGTTCAGCTCACAACAAGGTGAGCTGCAACAGTTGACGGCCGAAAAGGCTTCGGCGCAAACCCAACTCGACCAGGTCCGCAAGGCATCCGCCTCGACCGGGGTCGCTGCACCGGCGCAGGGGAAGGCGCCGCAACCAGTGACCGGGGACTGGGACCGCGGCGCGGGCGCCCCGGTCCAGGCGGGGCGGAACTGGGACACCGGGTGGGATCCCACCCTGCCGGCGATTCCCAGTGCCTTCGTCAGTGGCGATCCGGTGGCGATCATCAACGGCATCCTGGGAATCTCGGCGACGTCGGCCCAGGTGACGCAGAACATGGGCCGAACCTTCCTGCAGAAGCTGGGGATTCTGCCCACACCGACCGGTTACACCAATGGGGCGATTCCCCGGGTGTACGGGCGCCAGGCGTCCGAGTACGTGATCCAGCGTGCCGGGTCCCAGATGGGTGTGCCGTATTCCTGGGGCGGTGGCAACGCGGCCGGCCCCAGCACCGGCATCGATTCGGGCGCGGGGACCGTCGGCTTCGACTGCTCGGGCCTGATCCTGTACGCGTTCGCCGGTGTCGGCATCAAACTGCCGCACTATTCGGGCTCGCAGTACAACGCGGGCCGCAAGATCCCGTCCTCGCAGATGCGGCGTGGCGACGTGATCTTCTACGGCCCCGGCGGCAGCCAGCACGTGACTCTCTACCTGGGCAACGGCCAGATGCTCGAGGCCCCATACACGGGTTCGCAGGTCAAAATCTCGCCGGTCCGGACCAGCGGGATGACCCCTTATGTCGTCCGCTACATCGAATACTGATGGGAATACCTTGCGCTCCTTCGCCTTACGTTGCCTGATCCTGATCGCCGCAACCGCATTCGCGGCGATCAGTCTGGTGGCGCCGGCCAATGCCGCGCCCGAGGACGGATGGGACCCGACGCTGCCGAAGATCGTCAGCTCGGGCGCGCCCGGTGATCCGGTGGCCATCGCCAACGCCTCATTCCAGGTCAGTCAGATCGCGCTGCAGACCACACAGAACCTCGGTCAGCAATTCCTGCAGTCCATCGGTCTGGCCCCGAAACAGGCCGCCTCGACCTTCCCCGGCGGCCGGGTGCGCGGACCGCAGGCCATCGAATACGCGATCCGCAGGGGCGGCACTCAGATGGGTGTGCCGTACTCCTGGGGCGGCGGCACGCTCACCGGGCCCGGTCCGGGGGTGGACTACGACGCCGGAAAGATGGGCTACGACTGCTCGGGCTTTACCCGGTACGCCTATGCCGGAGTCGGCGTGCAGATTCCGAAGTATTCGGGTGACCAGTACAACACCGGCCGCAAGGTTCCGGTGGCCCAGGCAAAGCGCGGTGATCTGTTGTTCTGGGGACCGGGCGGCAGCCAACACGTGGCGATGTACCTCGGCGGCGGCAAGATGCTGGAGGCGTCCGGTAGCGCGGGCAAAGTCACCGTGAGCCCGGTGCGTACCTCGGGTATCCAGCCCTATGCGGCCCGCATCATCGAATCCTGAGGGGAACCTGAACTCTTCCGGGCAGCGTCGACGGATTACGAGGTGCCTGGAATAGTTGACGACGGGCACCCGGTTGCCCGGCTAGAACAAGCTGGCACGCCAGCGGTTGCAGACGATTACGTGGGAGGAAGTTGATGACGTCACCGAGTGGACCGCCGCAGGGCGCCGGAGGTTATCCCGGTTCGAGCCCGGCGCCGGGCTTTCCGCCCGGGTCGACCGGCTCCCACGCCGCGCCGGCTGCCCCGCAGACCACGACCAACGGCAGTCTGCAGGCCGAGGTGCACACCCTGGAACGCGCCATCTTCGAGGTCAAGCGGATCATCGTCGGCCAGGACAAGCTTGTCGAGCGGATGCTGGTAGGCCTGCTGGCCAAGGGACACGTTCTGCTCGAAGGTGTGCCCGGCGTGGCCAAGACGCTGGCGGTGGAGACGTTCGCCAAGGTGGTCGGCGGCACCTTCGCCCGCATCCAGTTCACCCCCGACCTGGTACCAACCGACATCATCGGTACCCGGATCTACCGGCAGGGTAAGGAAGACTTCGACATCGAGCTGGGCCCGGTGGTGGTCAACTTCCTGCTCGCCGACGAGATCAACCGTGCGCCCGCCAAGGTGCAGTCGGCGCTGCTGGAGGTCATGGCCGAGCGCAAGATCTCGATCGGCGGCAAGACTTTCCCGCTGCCCAGCCCGTTCCTGGTGATGGCGACGCAGAACCCGATCGAGCAGGAAGGCGTCTACGCACTGCCGGAAGCCCAGCGCGACCGCTTCCTGTTCAAGCTCAACGTCGACTACCCGTCGCCGGAGGAAGAGCGCGAGATCATCTACCGGATGGGCGTCAAGCCCCCGGAGCCCAAGCAGATCCTGGCCACCGGCGACCTGCTGCGCCTGCAGGAACTCGCGGCCAACAACTTCGTGCACCACGCGCTGGTGGACTACGTCGTGCGGATCGTCACCGCGACCCGTGAGCCGGAGAAGTTCGGCATGCCCGACGCCAAGGCGTGGATCGCTTACGGTGCCTCGCCGCGTGCCTCGCTGGGCATCATCTCGGCGGCGCGTGCGCTGGCCCTGGTCCGTGGCCGCGACTACGTCATTCCGCAGGATGTCGTCGAGGTGATCCCCGACGTTCTGCGGCACCGTCTGGTGCTGACCTATGACGCGCTGGCCGACGAAGTCTCCGCTGAGACCGTGATCAACCGGATTATGCAGACCGTGGCGCTGCCGCAAGTGAATGCTCTTCCGCAGCAAGGGCATTCGGTTCCGCCCGCCGTACCCGCCGCGGCCGGCGCGGCCAGCGGTCGGTGACCGACTCCGCAGGCCGCACGGTCGACCTGCCCTCGCTGCAGCGCGGAGAGATCCGTGACCCGGCACTCTCCGCAGCGCTGCGCAAGCTTGAGCTGACCGTCCGGCGCAAGCTCGACGGCGTGCTGCACGGCGACCACCTGGGCCTGATTCCCGGTCCAGGGTCAGAGCCGGGGGACTCGCGGATCTACCAGCCCGGCGACGATGTGCGCCGGATGGACTGGTCGGTGACGGCCCGGACGATGACGCCCCATGTGCGGCAGATGATCGCCGACCGCGAGCTGGAGACCTGGCTGGTCGTCGACATGTCGGCGAGTCTGGACTTCGGCACCGCCGGCTGTGAGAAGCGCGATCTTGCCGTCGCGGCCGCGGCGGCAATCACGTTCCTCAACAGCGGCGGCGGAAACCGGATCGGCGCGATTATTGCCAACGGTGACTCCGTGCGTCGGGTGCCCGCGCTGTCTGGCCGAGTTCACGAGCAGGAGATGCTGCGCACGATTGCCACGATGCCCAAGGCTCCGACCGGGGTTCGCGGCGATCTGGCCGCCGCCATAGATGCGTTGCGCCGTCCGGAGCGCCGTCGCGGCATGGCGGTGATCATCAGTGACTTCCTCGGCCCGATCAACTGGATGCGACCGCTGCGGGCCATCTCCGGCAGGCATGAGGTGCTCGGCATCGAGGTGCTGGACCCACGCGACGTCGAATTGCCGGCCGTCGGCGATGTGGTCCTACAGGACACCGAGACCGGCGTCACCCGCGAATTCACCATCGACGAGCAGTTGCGCAGCGATTTCGAGCGCGCCGCCGCGGCGCACCGGGAGGAAGTGGCCCGTACCTTGCGGCGCTGCGACGCACCGCTGTTGAGCCTGCGCACCGACCGGGACTGGATCGCCGATGTGGTCCGGTTCGTGGCCAACCGCAGGCGAGGCGCCCTGGCGGGCCGATGAGCGCTTGCGCGAAGAGGAGACTGTCGCGATGAGCGCTTGCGCGAAGAGGAGACGAATCGCGATGAGCGCTTGCGCGATGAGCGATGGGTCCGATCAGCAATCAAACCGAAATGACTTCTAGCACATGACATTACCGATACTCGGTCCGATGAGCCTGTCCGGCTTCGCGCACCCGTGGTGGTTCCTGTTCCTGCTCGTCGTATTGGGCCTGATGGCCTTCTACATCGTCGTGCAGCGGGCGCGTCAGCAGCGGGTCCTGCGGTTTGCCAACATGGAGCTGCTGGAAAGCGTGGCGCCGCAACAGCCGACCCGTTGGCGGCATGTGCCGGCGGCCCTGCTGGCGGTCTCGCTGATGCTGCTGACGATCGCGATGGCGGGCCCCACCCACGACGTGCGGATTCCACGCAATCGCGCGGTGGTGATGCTGGTGATCGACGTCTCGCAGTCGATGCGGGCGACCGACGTCGCACCCAGCCGTCTGGCCGCCGCGCAGGAAGCCGCAAAGCAGTTCGCCGATCAGCTGACCCCGGGAATCAACCTGGGCCTGATCGCGTATGCCGGCACGGCGACGGTGCTGGTGCAGCCGACGACCAACCGTGAGGCCACCAAAACCGCCCTGGACAAGCTGCAGCTGGCCGACCGGACCGCCACCGGTGAGGGCGTGTTCACCGCGTTGCAGGCCATCGCCACCGTCGGTGCGGTGATCGGCGGCGGCGACGAAAAGCCGCCCGCGCGCATCGTGCTGATGTCTGACGGCAAGGAAACCGTGCCGTCCAACCCGGACAACCCCAAGGGCGCCTACACCGCCGCGCGTACCGCCAAGGACCAGGGCGTGCCGATCTCGACGGTGTCCTTCGGTACCCCCTATGGCTATGTCGAGATCAACGATCAGCGTCAGCCGGTGCCGGTCGACGACGAGATGCTCGGCAAGATCGCCAAGCTGTCTGGTGGTGATGCGTTCACCGCGTCCAGCCTGCAGCAGCTCAAGGCGGTGTTCAGCTCGCTGCAGCAGCAGATCGGCTACGAGACCATCAAGGGTGATGCCAGCCTTGGTTGGCTGCGGCTGGGTGCGCTGGTGCTGGCGGTGGCCGGGGTGGCGGCCCTGGTGATCAACCGCAGGCTGCCCGGCTGATAGCGGATCTCGGACCGGGTGGATCGCGGCGATGCGATTTTCCGACCGCGCCAGTCAGGAGATAAGTTGACGGTCATGAGTGACAGTGCTGTCTCAGAAGCCGACTCCAAGAATGTTGCCGGTCGACCGGCGTTCGTTTCCCGTTCCGTCCTGGTCACCGGTGGCAACCGGGGCATCGGCCTGGCGATCGCGCAGCGGCTGGCTGCCGACGGGCACAAGGTGGCCGTGACGCATCGCGGGTCGGGTGCTCCCGATGGCCTGTTCGGCGTCGAGTGCGACGTCACCGACAACGACGCCATCGACCGCGCCTTCAAAGAGGTCGAGGAGCATCAGGGGCCGGTCGAGGTGCTGGTGTCCAACGCCGGCATCTCCAAGGATGCGTTCCTCATGCGGATGACCGAGGAGCGGTTCGAAGAGGTCATCAACGCCAACCTCACCGGGGCGTTCCGGGTGACCCAGCGGGCATCGCGCAGCATGCAGCGCAAGCGGTTCGGCCGGATCATCTACATCGGTTCGGTCTCCGGCATGTGGGGTATCGGCAACCAGGCCAACTACGCGGCCGCCAAGGCCGGCCTGATCGGCATGGCCCGCTCGATCTCCCGGGAACTGTCCAAGGCCGGCGTCACCGCGAACGTCGTCGCACCCGGCTACATCGACACCGAGATGACCCGCGCGCTGGACGAGCGGATCCAGGCGGGCGCACTGGACTTCATCCCGGCGAAGCGGGTTGGCACCGCCGAGGAGGTCGCCGGGGCGGTCAGCTTCCTGGCGTCCGAGGATGCCGGCTACATCGCCGGTGCGGTCATCCCGGTGGACGGCGGCATGGGTATGGGCCACTGATCCAAAAGCTTTGGCTCACTAGAATTTTCGCTCAATTTTTGGGGAAGAAGGAGGCACACTAATGGCAGGTTTGCTCGAAGGCAAGCGCATCCTCGTGTCCGGGATCATCACCGACTCGTCGATCGCGTTCCACATCGCCAAGGTGGCCCAGGAAGCCGGCGCCGAACTGGTGCTCACCGGGTTCAACCGGATGAAGCTGGTCCAGCGCATCGCCGACCGGTTGCCCAAGCCGGCACCTCTGCTGGAACTCGACGTGCAGAACGAGGAGCACCTGGCGAGCCTGGCCGACCGGGTCAGCGAGGCGATCGGTGCGGGCAACAAGCTCGACGGCGTGGTGCACTCGATCGGTTTCATGCCGCAGAGCGGAATGGGCGTCAACCCGTTCTTCGACGCTCCCTACGAGGACGTGGCCAAGGGTATTCACATCTCGGCGTACTCGTATGCCTCCCTGGCCAAGGCGCTGCTGCCGATCATGAATGAGGGCGGCGGCATCGTCGGCATGGACTTCGACCCGACCCGGGCGATGCCGGCCTACAACTGGATGACGGTGGCCAAGAGCGCGCTGGAGTCGGTCAACCGGTTCGTGGCGCGCGAGGCCGGCAAGGTTGGTGTGCGGTCGAACCTTGTTGCGGCAGGCCCGATTCGGACCCTGGCCATGAGTGCGATCGTCGGCGGAGCGCTCGGCGACGAGGCGGGCCAGCAGATGCAGCTGCTCGAAGAGGGCTGGGATCAGCGGGCGCCGATCGGCTGGAACATGAAGGATCCGACGCCGGTTGCCAAGACCGTGTGCGCGTTGCTGTCCGACTGGCTGCCCGCCACCACCGGCACCATCATTTACGCCGACGGCGGCGCCAGCACCCAGCTGCTGTGATGAGCGCTCGCGCGAAGAGCCAACGGCTCTGACTTGTTTTCCGCCGAAACCGCATTCCAGCAGGTGTGCACTCGCACTAATCCTGCTGGAATGCGGTTTCGCGGTTGAGGGGAGGCGAGTTGATGAACTTTGACGCCGTTTTGCTGCTGTCCTTCGGCGGGCCGGAGGCGCCGGAGCAGGTGATGCCGTTCCTGGAGAACGTGACCCGGGGGCGCGGCATCCCGGCCGAACGGCTTGCCGACGTCGCCGAGCACTACCTGCATTTCGGTGGGGTGTCGCCGATCAACGGGATCAACCGGGCGCTGATCGAGCAGTTGCGGGCCCAGCTGCCCGGGGTGCCCGTTTATTTCGGCAACCGCAACTGGGAGCCCTACGTCGAGGACACCGTTGCGGTGATGCGCGACAACGGAATTCAGCGTGCCGCGGTGTTCACCACCTCGGCCTGGGGTGGATACTCCAGCTGCACCCAGTACGTCGAGGACATCGCCCGGGCCCGGACGGCGGTGGGTGCCGGCGCGCCGGAGCTGGTCAAGCTTCGCCAGTACTTCGATCATCCACTGCTGGTGCAGATGTTCGCCGATGCGATCGCGGTGGCAGCCGGTTCATTGCCGGCCGAGCTACGCGATGAGGCCCAGCTGGTGTTCACTGCACACTCGGTGCCGATCGCCGCCGACGAGCGGCACGGCCCGCGGCTCTACAGCCGGCAGGTCGACTACGCGACGCGGCTGGTGGCCGCCGCGGCGGGATACCGGGATTTCGATCAGGTCTGGCAGTCGCGGTCGGGTCCGCCCCGGATCCCGTGGCTGGAGCCCGACGTCTCCGATCACCTGACCGCGTTGGGCGGGCAGGGAACCCGGGCGGTGATCGTGTGCCCGATCGGATTCGTCGCCGACCACATCGAGGTGGTGTGGGACCTCGACCACGAGCTGCGGCTGCAGGCCGAACAGGCCGGGATCGCCTTCGCGCGGGCCAGCACACCGAATGCCGACGTGCGTTACGCCCGGCTGGCCGCGGGGTTGATCGAGGAGCTGCGCACCGGCGCGTCGCCGCAGCGGGTCGTCGGGCCCGAGCCGGTGGCAGGTTACGGATTCAGCGTCAACGGTGAGCCGTGTTCACCCGACTGCTGCGGGGATGCGTCGCAGCGGTCTCGGGAACCGAACCGAGCGGAACGCTAGTCGCGCCAGGCGGACTGCAGGATCACGTCGTGCGCGGCCAGCCGCGCCGAACGCACCACCTGGGCCAGCGGTCGCATGGCGTCGTCGGCGATCTGGAGCTCCGAGGAACTCTGCAGGCCGATCGGCATCAGTCCAGAACTGACCATGATGATCGCGTCCACATGGGCGGCGGTCTCCAGGACCCGCACCGCCCGGGTGGGCGCGTGGTCGGGGATTCGATGCACCTGGGCGGCTTCCAGGATTCCCTCGACCATGGCGCGGGGATCGTCGACATCCACACCCACTCCGGCGCGGAGCACACTGAGGGTTTCGGCCGCCGACCGCACCGCCGACCGCAACTGGTACTCGGCCTCTCCGAGATCGAAGTGCGGTGGCGGCGGCAGGACCGGCAGCGAGTACACCGTCCAGGACAGGGCACGAGGCTCCGGCTCGAATGTGGATTCGGTTTCTAGGTCGTCGAATTCGAAATACTCGAACTCCGGCACCAGCCCGACGCCGTCCAGGTTGTCATGAGTCACCAGCACGGCTTCGCCCACGCTCAGCGCATCGCGCTGGAATTGGGTGCCCGCCGGCAGTCCTTGGACGTTGCCGGGAACCGGTTGCGCCACGGTGATCGCCGGCCTGGTGCCCGACCGGCCGACCGCGGTGCGCAGGGTCTGCAGCAGTGACACCGAACCCGAGTCCTCCAGCTCGGGCCAGGGCAGCCCGGTGCGGACCGCGGCCTGCGAGTCATAGGCGGTCACAGAATGCATTGGTGCCCATTGGGATAACGCATCGAGGACGTCGTCGGGCGCGGCCGCGCCGGCGAGCCAGGCGTTGACCCACATCGAAAGCGTTGCGCTTGGACACCACATGATGCTGGCAGTCTAATTGTCGGCCGCCGATCAGGCCGGATTCGCTAGGGTGGGCGCATGCCCGTACCGCTGATCTGGCTCATCTTGGCGCTGGGACTTGCCGGCGCGGAGGCGCTGACCGGCGACATGTTCCTGCTGATGTTGGCCGGTGGAGCGTTGGCCGCGACCGGTTCGAGCTGGCTGTTCGACCTGCCGATTTGGGCGGACGGCGTGGTGTTTCTGGTTGTCTCGGTGCTTTTGCTGGTAACAGTCCGGCCCTCGCTGCGGCGGCGTCTGGAGGTCGGTCGGGGTCTGCCAGAGCCGATCAAGGCGTTGGAAGGCAAAACCGCGTTGGTCCTCGACCGTGTCGCGGAGCACGAGGGACAGATCAAGCTCGATGGCGAGGTGTGGACCGCGCGGCCGCTCAACGAGGACGATGTGTACGAACCGGGTGAACATGTGACCGTGGTGAGGATCGACGGCGCCACCGCGGTTGTCTTCAAGGCAACATAAGGACAACTCAGGACCAGGGAGGGATTGACCATGGAAGGTGCCGTAGCCGGCCTGATCTTTCTGATTGTGGTGGTGGTGTTCGCCATCATCATCGTGGCCAAATCGGTTGCGCTTATTCCCCAGGCGGAAGCCGCGGTGATCGAGCGGCTCGGCCGGTACAGCCGCACGGTCAGCGGTCAGCTGACCCTGTTGGTGCCGTTCATCGATCGCATCCGGGCGCGGGTGGACCTCCGTGAGCGGGTGGTGTCCTTCCCTCCGCAGCCGGTGATCACCGAGGACAACCTGACGCTCAATATCGACACGGTGGTCTATTTCCAGGTGACCAACCCGCAGGCGGCGGTGTACCAGATCAGCAACTACATCGTCGGCGTGGAACAGCTGACCACCACCACACTGCGCAACGTTGTCGGTGGTATGACCCTGGAGCAGACGCTGACCTCGCGCGACTCGATCAACGCCCAGTTGCGTGGCGTGCTGGACGAGGCAACCGGCCGGTGGGGCCTGCGGGTGGCGCGAGTCGAGCTGCGCAGCATCGACCCGCCACCGTCGATCCAGGAGTCGATGGAAAAGCAGATGAAGGCCGACCGCGACAAGCGAGCCATGATCCTGACCGCCGAAGGCGTACGGGAATCGTCGATCAAACAGGCTGAGGGCCAGAAGCAGTCGCAGATTCTGGCAGCCGAGGGTGCCAAGCAAGCAGCGATTCTGGCCGCCGAGGCCGACCGGCAGTCGCGGATGCTGCGTGCTCAGGGCGAGCGGGCCGCGCAGTACCTGCAGGCACAGGGCCAGGCCAAGGCCATCGAGAAGACCTTCGCGGCGATCAAGGCCGGCCGGCCCACCCCGGAGATGCTGGCTTACCAATACCTGCAGACGTTGCCGCAGATGGCCAAGGGCGAGGCGAACAAGGTCTGGCTGGTGCCCAGCGACTTCGGTTCGGCGTTGCAAGGCTTCACCAAGCTGCTCGGCGCGCCCGGTGAGGACGGGGTTTTCCGGTACACCCCGCCGCCGGTCGAGGAGGACCTGCCCAAGCCCGAGGATGACAGCGACGAGGTCGCCGGGTGGTTCTCCACCGACACCGACCCGGCGATCGCGCAGGCCGTCGCCAAGGCCGAGGCCGAGGCCCAGGCGACCACCCCGCCGCTGGGTGCCGCGCCGGCGCAGCCGGCGTTGGAGAATCAGCCGCCCAATGAACTGCCGGGTGGCGCACACCGCGCGTAACAGCACATCCGACGGCCGTCCGTTGCGCTGTTCGACGATGCGGGACAACGTGATTGGTCCGCCGCCACCCGATTAGGCGCGCCGCGTCAGCGATGGGGCTGTAACCGCAGCTCTACCATCGGCAGCGGTGTGTCGGTGTCGGTGATCGGCTCGCCCAGCGTTTCTTCGAGGACGAGCTTGAACCGTTCCCACGCCTTGGGGTGGCGCGCGCGGTAATCGGCCAGCACCCGGTCGGCGCTGTGCTGGTCGAGCACCCGCGCCACGGCCGCGGCCGGCGGGTGGCTACCCAGCCAGACCCGAACCTGCGGATTGACGGCGATGTTGCGGAACCACTGAGCTTTTGCACCGAAACCGGAGGCCACGACGATGGTGTCGGGACTCGGCCGGTCGACCACTTCCAACACGACGTAGCGCCGCGCTCCGGAGGTACGGCCGATGTGCTCGAGCATCATCACGCGCGTACCCAGCAGCGCCCCGGCCCGAACTCGGTAGAGCCAGATCGGAGCACGCATGAGCCTGCGGTTGCGTAGGAGGCGGGCACCGAAATCGGCCAGCGCGGTCATGCGTCACCGCTCCGTGAGCGTGCGTGAAACGTTGACAGATTGCGGCGTGTCGTCCTGCAGACGCGCACGCTCGCGGCGGTGCAGGCGCATTTCGAAGATCAGTCCGGCCACGCCGAGGGCGGCAGTGCTCAGCGACACCAGGATCAGTGCCGGGCTGACATTCCCGGTCAACGCATCGCCCAGGATGACGACGGCGGCCGTACCCGGCAGCAACCCGACCACCGTGGCCAGCGTGTAGGGCACGACTCGCACGGCAGACGCTCCTGCCGCGTAGTTGAGCACCGAGAACGGCACCGCCGGGATCAGCCGCATGGACAGCACCACCGGCCAGCCGCGCCGGCGCAGCCGGGTGTCGAGTGAATCGACCCGGGGATGCGGCACCAACCGGTTGAGCTGCCAGCCGGCTGCGCGGATCAGGAACAGCGCGAGCACTGCGCTCACCGAACTGGCCACCACCACGATCGCAATGCCCAGCGCCGGGCCGAACAACAGCCCCGCGGCCAGGGTGAAGGCGGTGCGCGGAAACGGGAAGACGGTCACCACGATGTGGGCGGCAAGGAAGGCCAGCGGAAACCATGCCCCCGCCGAGGTTGCCCAATCCCGCAACTGCGTCGCTGTCGGTAACGGAACCAGCACTGCCACTGCGACAAGAATCACAATGCCGATCAGTAATGCCGCGATTCGCCGAGGTGGCAGCTGTGAAGCCGTTGCGATCACCGTCGCGCGTACCACGCGCAGGGTTCTGACGACGGGTTTCACGCCTCCCAACAGTACGGGCCATTCGCGGACAACGCCGGTGGGCGCCAGCGTTACTCGGCCGACCGGCGGTAAGTGCCGTGATAGCGATCATTTAGCCTGAGGAGCGAGAAGGTGGGTCACACGCTGCGATAACAGGAGATGCGGGTGTCGTTACAGGGGTCTAGCGCGGTCGAATCGGACCGCCAGCAGTGGCGCACGGCAGTCGCCGGGGTGCTGGCCAAGAGCAGTCGGCGCGACGTGGCCGACCTGCCGGCCGAACCGGAACGCCTACTGGATTCGCAGACCTATGAGGGTTTCGCGATCCGGCCGCTCTACACCAGCCTGGACGCACAGCCCGAGTCTGCCCTGCCGGGGCAGTGGCCGTTCGTGCGTGGCGGTGACGCCCTGCGCGACGTCAAATCCGGCTGGAGGGTGGTCGAGAGTTTCCCCGCCGCCGCAGGCGCGGCCGTGGGCACGGTCAACGGCGCGGTGCTGGTCGCCCTGACCGAAGGTGCCAGCGCGTTGGCGCTGCGGACCGGAGGCGAGGACGGTATCGCCCTAGATGAGCTGGACCGCCTGCTGGACGGTGTATTCCTCGATCTGGTGCCGGTGATCTTTGAAGGCGTCGCGAACACCGACCCGCTTTCCGCTGCCGCTGCGGTGCTGCCGCTGCTCGAAGGCCTCGACGACGACCAGCGCTCCAGGCTGTCGATCGACTTGGGCGCCGATCCGCTGACCGCACCGCTGTCCGGGAAGGGCGCGGCGGGTAATGCCGACCTGCTGGCCACCGTCGGCAAGCTCACCGATTTTGCCGGCGGGGTGCGTGCGGTCACCGTTGACGGCCCGGCGTTCCACAACCTGGGTGCCAGCGCGGCCTGGGAACTTGCGGCATCAGTGGCTGCCGCCGTGGCGTATCTGCGGATCTTCAATGACGGCGGGGTGTCGATCCCGGATGCGTTGCGGCAGATCAGCTTCCGCTATGCCGCCGATGACGACCAGTTCATCACGATCGCCAAACTGCGCGTCGCGCGGCAACTTTGGGCGCGGGTCGCCGAAGTGGTCGGGGCCCCTGACACCGGCGCCGCCCGGATCCATGCCGTGACCTCGCTGCCGATGATGACCCAGCGCGATCCGTGGGTGAACATGCTGCGCACCACGCTGGCCGCGTTCTCGGCGGGCGTCGGGGGAGCCGACACCGTGCAGGTGCAGCCGTTCGACGTGGCGATCCCAGGGGGACTGGAGGGGACCTCGACGAGTTTCGCCCGGCGCATCGCCCGCAACACCCAGCTGCTGCTGCTGGAGGAGTCGCACATCGGCCAGGTGCTCGATCCGGCCGGCGGGTCGTGGTTTGTCGAGGACCTGACCGCTCAACTGGCCGAGCAGGCCTGGACGCATTTCCAGGACATCGAGGCCCGTGGCGGTTTCGTCGCGGCGCGTGACTACATCGCGGCACAGATCGCCGATGTCGCGCAGCGTCGCAGCGATGACATCGCGCACCGTCGTACCGCCATCACCGGCGTCAACGAATTCCCCAACCTCGACGAACAGCCGCTCCCGCAGGGTCTTTCGGCGTCGTCGATCACGCGCTACGCGGCTGGATTCGAGGCGCTGCGCGACCGCTCGGATGCCTTCCTGGCCACGGCCGGAGTCCGGCCGAAGGTTCTGCTGCTGCCGCTCGGGCCGCTGGCCGAGCACAACATCCGCACCACTTTCGCGTCAAACCTGTTGGCTTCCGGTGGGATCGAGGCGATCAACCCGGGGACCGTCGATGCGGCGGGTATCGCCGCGACGGTCGCCGACGCCGGTGCGCCGACCGTGGCGGTGCTGTGTGGCACCGATGCCCGCTACGGCGCGGAGGCCTCCGACGCGGTGGCGGCCGCACATGCCGCCGGTGTTCGCCAGGTTCTGCTGGCGGGGCCGGAAAAGGCTGTGGCCGAAGCTGATTCGAAACCCGACGGGTATCTGACCGCCAAGATCGATGCGGTCGAGGTGCTGTCCAACCTGCTGACCGGACTGGGGGCCTGATATGACTGCCACAACAGGATCAGAAATCCGTAGTTTCGCCGATGTACCGCTGCACGGCGACGGCGTGGCCGCACCGGCCACCCCGGCAGCGGCCGAGGCTCACGTCGCGGCTGCTGCCGCCGCACATGGTTACACCCCCGATCAGCTGACCTGGGCCACGCCCGAGGGCATCGACGTCAAGCCGGTCTATGTGGCCGCCGACCGCGACGCCGTGGTCGAGGCCGGCTATCCGCTGGACAGCTTCCCGGGTGCACCGCCGTTCGTCCGCGGGCCCTACCCGACCATGTACGTCAACCAGCCGTGGACGATCCGCCAGTACGCCGGGTTCTCCACCGCCGCCGAATCCAACGCCTTCTACCGGCGCAATCTGGCCGCCGGTCAGAAGGGTCTGTCGGTGGCGTTCGACCTGGCCACCCACCGCGGTTACGACTCGGATCATCCGCGGGTGCAGGGTGACGTCGGAATGGCCGGTGTCGCCATCGATTCCATCCTCGACATGCGCCAGCTGTTCGACGGCATCGACCTCGGCAGCGTCAGCGTGTCGATGACGATGAACGGTGCGGTGCTGCCGATCCTGGCGCTCTACGTCGTCGCCGCCGAGGAGCAGGGCGTGCCGCCGGAGAAGCTCGCCGGGACCATCCAGAACGACATCCTCAAAGAGTTCATGGTCCGCAACACCTACATCTATCCGCCCAAGGCGTCGATGCGGATCATCTCCGATATCTTCGGCTACACCAGCGCCAAGATGCCGAAGTTCAACTCGATCTCGATCTCCGGCTACCACATCCAGGAGGCCGGGGCGACAGCCGATTTGGAGCTGGCCTACACGCTGGCCGACGGTGTCGAGTACATCAAGGCCGGCCTGGACGCGGGTCTGGACATCGACAAGTTCGCGCCGCGGCTGAGCTTCTTCTGGGGCATCGGCATGAACTTCTTCATGGAGGTGGCCAAGCTGCGGGCCGGCCGGCTGCTGTGGAGTGAGCTGGTGGCGCAGTTCGACCCCAAGAGCGACAAGTCGCTCTCACTGCGTACCCACTCGCAGACCTCGGGATGGTCGCTCACCGCGCAGGACGTGTTCAACAACGTGGCGCGCACCTGTATCGAGGCGATGGCCGCCACCCAGGGCCACACCCAGTCGTTGCACACCAACGCGCTCGACGAGGCGCTGGCGCTGCCCACCGACTTCTCGGCCCGCATCGCCCGCAACACCCAGCTGCTGTTGCAGCAGGAATCCGGCACCACCCGGCCGATCGACCCGTGGGGTGGTTCGTACTACGTCGAGTGGCTCACTTACCAGCTTGCGGAGCGGGCCCGGGCGCACATCCAGGAGGTCACCGAGCACGGCGGGATGGCGCAGGCCATCAGCGAGGGCATCCCGAAGCTGCGCATCGAGGAGGCCGCCGCACGGACCCAGGCGCGCATCGATTCCGGTGCGCAGCCGCTGATCGGCGTCAACAAGTACCAGGTCGATGAGGACCAGGAGATCGAGGTTCTCAAGGTCGAGAACAGCCGCGTGCGGGCCGAACAGCTGGCCAAGTTGCAGCAGCTGCGCGCGGAGCGGGACGAGGCGGCCTGCCAGGCCGCGCTGGCCGAGCTGACCCGCGCCGCCGAGGCCACTGGTTCGGCCGGCGAGGACGGTCTGGGCAACAACCTGCTGGCGCTGGCGATCGACGCCGCGCGTGCCAAGGCCACTCTCGGCGAGATCTCTGACGCACTGGAGAAGGTGTACGGGCGGCATCAGGCCGAGATCCGTACGATTTCGGGCGTCTACCGCGACGAGGTTGGAAAGGGCAGCAACATCGCTACCGCGACGGAACTGGTGGATCAGTTCGCCGAGGCCGATGGCCGTCGGCCGCGCATCCTGGTGGCCAAGATGGGCCAGGACGGGCACGACCGCGGGCAGAAGGTGATCGCGACCGCATTCGCCGACATCGGCTTCGACGTCGACGTGGGCTCGCTGTTCTCCACCCCGGAGGAGGTGGCCCGTCAGGCCGCCGACAACGACGTGCATGTGGTCGGGGTGTCTTCGCTGGCTGCGGGGCATCTCACCTTGGTGCCCGCGCTGCGTGACGCGCTGGCCGAGGTGGGCCGCCCGGACATCATGATCGTCGTGGGCGGGGTCATCCCGCCCGGGGATTTCGATGAGCTGTACGAGGCCGGGGCTACCGCGATCTTCCCGCCGGGCACCGTGATCTCCGATGCCGCAATCGGTCTGCTGCAGAAGTTGGCGCAGCGGCTTGGTTACCAGTTGAGCTAATGGCGCTATCGATGGATACGGTTTCCGTGCTCGCGGCGGCCATCCGGGGAGGTGACCGCGCCGCGTTGGCGCGGGCCATCACCTTGGTCGAGTCCACCCGGGCCGACCATCGGGAACAGGCTCAGCAGCTGTTGCTGGAGCTCATGCCGGATGCCGGCTCGGCCATGCACGTCGGCATCACCGGGGTGCCGGGGGTCGGCAAGTCGACGACGATCGAAGCCCTCGGCATGTACCTCATCGAGGCCGGGCACCGGGTCGCGGTACTGGCCGTGGACCCGTCGTCGACCCGGACCGGCGGCTCCATCCTGGGCGACAAGACCCGGATGGCCCGCCTGGCAGTGCATCCCGATGCCTACATCCGGCCGTCACCGACCTCGGGAACCCTCGGCGGGGTTGCCAAGGCCACTCGGGAAACCATCGTGTTGCTGGAGGCCGCGGGCTACGACGTCATCCTGGTCGAGACGGTCGGGGTGGGGCAGTCCGAGGTCACCGTCTCCAACATGGTGGACACGTTCGTCTTTCTCACCTTGGCGCGCACCGGCGACCAGCTGCAGGGCATCAAGAAGGGTGTGCTCGAGCTGGCCGACATCATCGTGGTGAACAAGGCAGACGGCGAGCACGCGTTCGAAGCCAAGGCTGCGGCCCGGGAACTGACCGGCGCCATACGTCTGATCTATCCGCGTGAAACACTGTGGCGGCCACCGGTTCTCACCATGAGCGCGTTGGAGGGCAGCGGGCTGCCCGAGCTGTGGGCGGCTGTGCTCAAACACCGTGAGGTGCTCACCGAAGCGGGTGAGTTCGAGGCTCGACGTCGCGCGCAGCAGGTGGACTGGACGTGGTCGATGGTCCGGGACACCGTGCTGGACCGGGTGATGTCGCATCCCGAAGTGCGCAATATTCGCGACGAGGTCGAGCGGCGGGTGCGAGAAGGTGAACTCACCCCGGCGCTGGCCGCCCAAGAGATTCTCGACGCGGCCACCTGACACCAGACTGGCCGCCCCTACGCTGTTGGCAGCGACCAAGGAACCGAAAGGCTGGGCTAACCCGCGATGACGGACGTGAAGGCGAAACTGCATCTGCTCGTGGCCACCGCAGCGGCTGCGGGTGTGGTGTTGACCGGCTGCGCTGGCGGGGAGCCGGCGGTGAGCCAGCCGACGGTGGCCAAGAGCAAGCTGCAATCCCTGGCGAAAGAGAAGCTGGAGGCTGCGGCCAAGCAAAAGGCCAAGTCTGTGACCTGCGACGATGGCATCGTTGGCAAGGTGGGCGCGACCCAGCGGTGTGTGCTGACGGCCAAGGATGGCACCACCTACGGCGTCACTGCGACCGTGCGGGCTGTGGAATCGGACAACGTCAACATCGACTTCAAGGTGGATGAGAAGCCGACGCGGTGACGATGACGACGCAGCTTCGTTAACATCTCGGTAACATTCCGATTATTTGCCGGGGTCGCAGGTAAATTCGTTGTGTGTCCGATCACAGCCCGGGGCGCAACGAGGCGCTCCCACCCGGCGTCCAGGGGGCGGCCGACCGGAACTTTTTGTGCGCGGTTCGTGGCTTCGCAAAGCTGTTCCCCGGGCGCAAGTTCGGTGGCGGCGCACTGGCGATCTACCAGGACGGTGAGCCGGTCGTCGACGTCTGGACCGGCTATTCCGACCGCGAAGGTACCCAGCATTGGACGGCCGACACCGGTGCGATGGTGTTCTCCGCGACCAAGGGAATCGCCTCGACGATCATCCACCGATTGGTCGACCGCGGACTGATCGATTACGACGCCCCGGTCAGCGCGTACTGGCCCGAGTTCGGGGCCAATGGCAAATCCGCAGTCACGGTTCGCCAGGCGATGGCGCATGAGGCGGGGCTGTCGCAGCTCAACGGTGTCAGCAAAGCCGATGTGCTGAATCACCGGGTGATGGAGGACCGGGTCGCTGCCGCGCCGGTGAATTCGCTGCTGTTCGGCAAGCCGGCTTATCACGCGCTCACCTACGGCTGGCTGGTGTCGGGCCTGGCCCGCGCGGTGACCGGCCAAGGCATGCGCGAACTGTTCCGGACCGAATTGGCCGAGCCGCTGGGGACCGACGGCGTGTACCTGGGACGACCGCCGGCTGGTGCCCCGACCCAGACCGCACAGATCCTGGCGCCGCAGCTGCGCTGGCCGAACCATGTGTTTGATTTCGTGGCGCCGCGGATCGCGGCGTTGAACTTCTCGGGTGCGTTCGGCTCGATGTACGTCCCCGGGGTGATGTCCTTGATCCAGGGTGACGTCCCTTTTCTGGATGCCGAGGCGCCGGCCGTCAACGGTGTGGCGACCGCCCGCGGGCTGGCCAAGATGTACGGAGCGATCGCGAACCGGGGCCGCCTCGACGGGGTGGAGTACCTTTCTGAGCGCACCGTCGCCGGGCTGACCGGCCCGCCCGGATGGCGGCCGGACCGAAATCTCGGGGTGCCGCTCGGTTTTCATCTCGGGTATCACGCCGTCCCGTTCGGGGTGATGCCGGGGTTCGGGCATGCCGGACTCGGCGGTTGTGTGGGTTGGGCGGATCCGGCCAGCGGGTTGGCCATCGGCTTCGTGCACAACCGCCTGCTGACGCCGATGGTGCTGGATATGACTGCCTTTGTCGGTCTGAACGTGCTGATCCGCAACAACGTGGCTCGGGCACGCGCACGCGGTTATCAGGCCGTGCCGGATCTCGGCGCCCTGCCTTACGAAGTGCCCAAGCCGGCCGCCGGGTAGTTCGGCTTTCCCGATTCGGAGAATGCGGTCTGACGCGTGTCGTCGGGCCAGTTTTGGTTGCGAGCGCTGCAGCGGTGCGCGGCATGGCGCGGCACCGAATGCAAGGTAAGTGAGCTAAATCACGTCCATTCCCGGTTGTGGGAATACCATCCCGGGAGTGCAGTACCTGCCCCGTCGTTAACCCGGATTACTTTGCCCCAGGGGTGGGCTGTGGTGGCGATCGCTCGATCGCGTGGTGGGTGAGATGGGGCTCGGCTGGTGGCCTACGCGGTGCAGGCCGGGGTGGAGTTTCGCTACCCGGAGTTGCGATGTTGGTGCAGAAGTTCAAGATCAGTACAGGTCGTCGCACTGCTGCGCTGCATCTACCCATTAGCTGATGGGTGGATGGAAAACGTTCGTACATCTAATGAAAATGCGATCGCGGTGAAACATGAACACGGTTCAACTATGGTTTGTTGGGTTTGCGTATCGTCGCTTGGCTAACTTGTTCAGCGGTGCTTGTGAATTGTCTGTACGTATGTGAACGGACGCCGATGTCAATCCATGGACAACCCGTGAAGAAACGGTAGGGGTCGCCAATGTTAAGCGCCATCTAGTTAGCTGAATAATTTTCTGTGATGCGCCACGGAGCCATAAAGCGCGACCAAATACCTTGCAGTGCAACGTGATTGGCTTCATCGCGAAGCTGATGATCGCTGGCCGTCGGAATCGCTATTGAAACTGTCAGGCACTGCCATTTTTCAAGAATTGGGCTATGTAGCGAACATCTGAACGAGTTTGCGATCGCCTGTTTCCAACATTGAGGGGGGCCTAGGCGCTACGCTACGGAGCCGAGTTGGCAACAACTCGGTCCGGATTCGGGGATCCGGTAGCGTACGGCGACGCCGTCGTAGCGCGCATTCTTTTCCGCGTTCTAACTGTGTTGTCGATACTTTGCTGATCGATCACATCGAGAAAGGTGAGCCCACTTGGCCGAGACACCAGCCACCCCGATTGCGATCATCGGCATGGGCTGCCGGCTCCCGGGTGGAATCGAATCCCCCGACCAGTTGTGGGCTGCGCTGCTGCAGGGTGAAGACCTGGTCACCGAGGTACCGACGAGCCGATGGGACGCCGAGGAGTTCTATGACCCGGAGCCTGGAGTGCCAGGGCGTTCGGTGTCGAAGTGGGGAGCCTTCCTCGACGACGTAGCCGGATTCGACGCTGGATTTTTCGGCATCAGTGACCGCGAGGCCACCGCGATCGACCCGCAGCACCGACTGCTCCTCGAGACCGCTTGGGAAGCCATCGAACATGCCGGCATTGATCCGGGGACGCTGTCCGGTTCGCTGACCGGAGTGTTCATGGGTCTCACTCACGGGGACTACCAACTACTTGCCGCCGATGCCCACTCGATCGAGGGTCCGTACGGCTTCACCGGTAACAACTTCAGCCTGGCTTCCGGCCGGATCGCTTACCACCTGGGCGCTCACGGTCCCGCTTATTCAGTGGACTCGGCCTGTTCATCGAGTCTGCTGGCCGTACACAACGCCTGCCGCAGCCTGCATGACGGCGAGAGTGACCTGGCACTGGCCGGCGGAGTCTGCATCGTGCTCGAACCCCGCAAGCTGGCTTCGGGTTCGGCACAGGGAATGTTGTCGCCGACCGGACGGTGCCACGCGTTCGACGTGGCGGCCGACGGTTTCGTGGCAGGCGAGGCTGCGGCGGTTCTGCTGCTCAAGCGATTGAGCGACGCCGAGCGCGATGGCGACCGCATTCTGGCGGTCGTTCGCGGTACGGCGGCGAATCAGGACGGCCACACTGTCAACATCGCCACCCCGTCACGCGATGCGCAGGTGGCTGTGTACCGGGCCGCGCTGGCCGCGGCAGCCATCGACCCGGCCACCGTCGGACTGGTGGAGGCACACGGCACCGGCACTCCGGTCGGAGACCCGATCGAATTCGCGAGTCTGGCGACGGTTTATGGGACCGCTGCGCCGTGTGCGCTCGGGTCGTCCAAAACCAACTTCGGGCACAGTCAATCGGCATCGGGTGCGGTCGGTCTGATGAAGGCCGTGCTCGCGCTGCAGCACGGCACAGTTCCGCCCAACTTGCATTTCACCCAACTGCCCGACGAGATGGCGCGGATCAAGACCGACCTGTTCGTTCCACAGGAAATAGTGGACTGGCCGGTGATGGGGGAGCACCCCCGTCGGGCTGCGGTGTCGTCGTACGGGCTGTCCGGGACCAATGTGCACGCCGTGCTGGAACAGGCCGTCGAGGCCGGCGCAGACGCTGTCGACTCGGGCAGTGGAAGCGGACAGCCGACGGGTTCGTCGTTGTTCCTGTTGTCGGCAACGTCCGCTGACGAACTACGGCGGACGGCGGCGCGGCTGGCTGATTGGCTGGCCGACCGCGCCGATATCGACCTCACGGATCTGGCGTACACGCTGGCGCGCCGACGGGCACACCGACCGGTGCGTACCGCGGTGTTGGCTGATGACCGGGGCCGCCTGATTTCGGGATTGCGGGAGATCGCTGCCGGCGAGATTCCCTACGAGCCCGCGGTCGGCCAGGGTGACCGCGGACCAGTCTGGGTGTTCTCCGGCCAGGGGTCGCAGTGGGCCGGGATGGGCGCGACTCTGCTGGCTTCCGAACCCGCGTTCGCCGCCGCCGTCGCCGAGATCGAACCGTTGATCGCGCGTGAGTCCGGGTTCTCGGTGACCGAGGCGATGTCGGCACCCGACGTGGTGTCCGGCATCGACCGCGTACAACCCACGGTGTTCGCCATCCAGGTCGCGCTGGGAGCCACGTTGCGGAGCCGCGGGGTGCAGCCCGGTGCGGTGATCGGACACTCGATGGGCGAGGTTGCGGCCGCCGTCGTGTCCGGCGTGCTGTCGCTCGAGGACGGCGTGAAGGTCATCTGCCGACGGTCGCGGCTGATGGCGACGATTGCCGGTGCGGGTGCGATGGCATCGGTGGAACTGCCGGCCCAACAGGTGTTGTCGGAGTTGGCCGCCCGCGGTGTCAGGGACGTGGTGCTGGCGGTGGTCGCCTCACCCAGCTCGACGGTAGTGGGCGGGGCGCCGGAGTCGATCCGCACTCTGGTTGCCGATTGGGAGAGCCGCGACATCATGGCCCGCGAGGTGGCCGTGGACGTGGCCTCGCACACCCCGCAGGTGGATCCGATCCTGGATGAGCTTGCCGATGAGCTGGCCGATCTGGACCCGGCAGACCCGAGCATCCCGTATTACTCGGCCACTCTCTACGACCCACGTGATCTTGCCGACTGGGATGCCGACTACTGGGTCGACAACCTGCGCCACACGGTCCGGTTCGCTGCCGCCGTGCAGGCCGCGCTTGAGGACGGGTTCCGGGTGTTCACCGAGCTTGCACCGCACCCGCTGCTGACCCACGCTGTGGATCAGACGGCTCGCGCACTCGACATCCCGCACGAAGTGCTGGCTACGCTGCGCCGGGAACAGGAAGTCGCCGACGGCCTGCTTCCAGTGGTGGCCGACCTGCACTGCGCCGGCGCCCAGATCGACGTCGCGGCGCTGTACCCGCGCGGTCGGCTGGTCGATGCGCCGTTGCCCACCTGGAACCGGCAGCAGTTGATGCTCACCCGCGACCCCAACGAGCTGACTCCCGGTGGAGCCGTTCTTGCGGTGCATCCGTTGCTGGGTGCACATGTGCGGCTTGCGGAGGAGCCCGAACGCCATGTGTGGCAGGCCGATGTCGGCACGGGCGCCCAGCCGTGGCTGGGTGATCATCAGGTGCACAACGTCGCCGCGCTGCCCGGTGCGGCCTACTGCGAGATGGCCCTGGCTGCGGGACGTGCCGTACTCGGTGACGGGGTCGAGGTACGAGACATCTCCTTCGACCAGATGCTGCTGCTGGAGGAACAGACCTCGGTATCCGCGTCCGCCACGGTGACCGGGCCAGGCAATGTCGCGTTCACGGTGGAGACGCTCGAACAAGGCGAGCTTGTGCGCCGCGCCGGTGCCCGGCTGCACCACGAAGAAAACGCCGAGACTGCCGATCAACCCGCCTATGACCTTGACGCGCTGTTCGCTGCTCACCCGCAGCGCATCGACGGCGCCGAGATGCGGGCGGGCTACAGCGAGCGTGGCATCCAGTACGGACCGGCATTCACCGGGTTGGTTGCGGCGCATCTGTCCGACGGTGCGGACGGCCCTGCCGACACGGTGCTTGCTGAAGTTGCACTGCCGGGATCCATCCGTTCGCAGCAGGGTTTCTACGAGATCCACCCGGCGCTGTTGGATGCCTGCTTCCAGGCGGCCGGCGCTCATCCGGACCTGCGTGGTGACCTCACGGCAACGCTGATGCTGCCCCTGGGCGTGCGGCGGCTCCGGGCCTACGGCTCGACCCGCAATGCCCACTACTGCCTGGTGCGAATCACCGACGTCACCGCGACGGCCGTCGAGGCCGACATCGACTTGCTCGATGAGCAGGGGACCGTGGTGATGGGCATCAGTGGATTGCAGTTGGGCACCGGCGTTTCGGCCGGACGGCAGCGCGAGCGAACCCTCAATGATCGTCTGCTGGACATCGAGTGGCGTCAGCAGGAGCTGCCGGAAACGGATTTCAGCGATCCGGGCCGCTGGTTGCTCATCAGCACATCCGATGCGGCCGATCTGCTGGCGACCAGGCTCGCCGACGCGCTGAAGACCCATGAGGTCGACGTCACGACCATGGCGTGGCCGCAGCGGTCTGATCACACGGCCCATGCCGAGCGGCTGCGCGAGTACCTTGCCGACCGGCCGTTCAGTGACGTGCTGGTGGTGACCGCGCCACGCAACCGCGTCACCGACGAACAATCCGGCATCCGCGGCGGCGACACCGTGCGGCACCTCGTGCACATCGTGCGGGAGCTGCCCGAGGTGCACGGCGAACCACCGCGCTTGCACGTGCTGACCCGCAATGCTCAGACCGTGTTGGCCGAGGACACCGCGAACTTGGAGGAGGCCGGACTTCGGGGCCTCATCCGAGTGATCGGTATGGAGCATCCGCGGCTGCGGGCCAGCCAGATCGACGTCGACGACTACACCGACCCGGCTCGGGTGGTGGCGCAACTGGTGGCCGGTTCCGACGAGGATGAAACAGCCTGGCGGGGTGGGGATTGGTTTGTGGCGCGGTTGATTCCGGGTCCGCTCCGTCCGGAGGAACGCCGCACCACCGTGGTCAACCCGGCGCGGGAAGGCGTGCGGCTGCAGATCCGCACACCCGGTGACATCCAGTCACTGGAACTGGCAGCGTTCGAACGCGTGGCACCGGGGCCCGGGCAGATCGAGGTGTCGGTCACCGCGTCCAACCTGAACTTCGCCGACGTTCTGGTGGCGTTCGGGCGGTATCCGAGTTTCGAGGGCCGCATGCCGAAACTGGGAGCCGACTTCGCCGGCGTGGTGACCGCGGTGGGCCCCGGAGTGGTCAGCCATCAGGTCGGTGACCACGTTGGCGGAATCTCGGCGGACGGTGCGTGGGCAACATTTGTCACGTGCGACGCCAATCTGGCTGTGACCCTGCCGCCGAGCGTGCCGATCAACCAGGCCGCCGCGGTGCCCAGCGCACATGCCACCGCGTGGTACAGCCTGCACGACCTGGCCCGGATCTCCGCCGGGGACAAGGTGCTGATCCATTCCGCCACCGGTGGGGTCGGGCAGGCCGCGATCGCCATCGCGCGCGCCGCCGGCGCCGAGATCTTCGCCACCGCTGGCAGTGAAGCGCGGCGGGAGCTGTTGCGCGGCATGGGGATTGACCACGTCTACGATTCGCGCAGCATCGATTTCGCCGAGCGGATCCGCCAAGACACCGACGGTTACGGCGTGGACATCGTGCTCAACTCGTTGACCGGTGCCGCCCAGCGGGCCGGTCTGGAACTGCTGTCCTTCGGCGGCCGGTTCGTCGAGATCGGCAAGCGCGACATTTACGGCGACACCCGGATGGGGTTGTTCCCGTTCCGCCGCAACCTGTCGTTCTATGCCGTAGACCTGGCCCTGCTGGCACTGACCGAGCCCGATACCGTACGCCGGCTGCTGGAGGTCTGCTACCAGCGGATCGCCGACGGAACATTGCCGCTGCCGCAGACCACGCACTACCCGCTGCAGGACGGCGCCACCGCCATCCGCGTGATGGGATCGGCTGAGCACACCGGCAAGCTGGTGCTCGACATCCCGGAAGGCGGCCAGATCTCGGCTGTGGTCCCACCGGAGGAGGCGCCCGCATTCCGCTCGGACGGTGCCTATGTGGTGACCGGTGGCCTGGGCGGTCTCGGATTGTTCCTGGCCGAGAAGCTGGCCGCGGCCGGATGCGGACGGATCGTGCTCAACGGGCGGTCCGCGCCGTCGCACGAGGCGCAGGCGGTGATCGACCGGATCCGACAGGCGGGCACCGAGGTCGAGGTGGAACTCGGCGACATCGCAGACCCCGACACCGCCGTCCGGCTGGTCGAGGCGGCGTGTGCGACCGGGCTGCCGCTGCGCGGCGTGTTGCACGGTGCCGCGGTCGTCGAAGATGCGGTGCTGGCCAACATCACCGATGAGCTCATCGAAAGAGACTGGGCACCTAAGGTTTACGGTGCCTGGAATCTGCACAGCGCCACTCTGCGGCAGTCGCTGGACTGGTTCTGCTCGTTCTCCTCGGCGGCAGCGCTGGTCGGCTCGCCCGGGCAGGGCGCCTACGCCGCGGCCAACAGCTGGCTGGACGCGTTCACCCACTGGCGGCGCCGTCAGGGCCTGCCGGCCCTGGCGATCGCATGGGGGCCGTGGTCGGAGATCGGTCTTGGAACCGGTTTGGCCGAGGGCTCGGGTGCGGCAATCTCGCCCGAGGAAGGCGCCTACGCGTTCACCACGCTGCTGCGGCACAACCGCAGCTACAGCGGATACGCGCCGGTACTCGGTACACCCTGGCTTACCGCATTCGCGCAGAGCAGCCGGTTCGCCGAGGCATTCGCATCCGCAGGCAGCGGCCGTGGTGCCGCGGGAGGCAGCGCATTCCTTGCCGAGTTGCGCTCCCTTCCACAGGACGAGTGGCAGACCCGGATGCGCCGGATGATCTCCGAGCAGATCAGCATGATCCTGCGCCGGGCCGTCGACCCGGACCGCCCGCTGGCTGAGTACGGCCTCGACTCGCTGGGCACCCTCGAGGTGCGTACCCGGATCGAAGCCGAAACCGGAATCCGCATCGGCGCAACGGATATCAGCACCATCAGGGTTCTCGCCGAGCGTCTCTGCGACGCCCTGGCACCGGATTCGCCCGTGTCGGTTCCGTCGTGATGACGGCATCCGCGGACGTGTTCAATTATCGGCTCCACAGGCGTAGTCAACGGTCGGTTTCGCCGGCGCGCATTCCGTCCCGCGTGGTCGTTAAGACAGGAGATACGCAGTGGTTGCGATGAAGCCGATTCACGACTGGTCGGGTGAGCCCGGCGAAGTGGTGTCGTGGAGCCCATCGCGGGCATCGGTGGCCAAGGTGGCCGAGGCGCCGGTCAGTGATGTGCCGGTGAGCTATCAGCAGGAGCAGCACCTGCTGACCTTCCGCAAGCACATGGCGCAGGGCACCGACATGGCCCGGCTCAATACCCCGGCGTGGGATGTGCCTGGCCGCTGCGACATCCGCGCGATGACCCACGTGATCAACGCGTACCTGCGTCGCCACGACACGTTCCACAGCTGGTTCGAGTACGCCGAGGACGGTCAGGTCCTCCGGCGCACCGTGGAGAACCCACGCGATATCAAATTCGTGGCCACGAAGCACGGCGAAATGTCGGCGAGCCAGTGGCGTGAACACATCCTCGGCACGCCGGATCCGTGGCAGTGGGACTGTTTCCGCTTCGGGATCATCCAGCGGGACAGTCATTTCACCGTGTACATCAGCGTCGACCACGTCCACACCGATGCGATGTTCATGGGTCTGGCCTTCGTTGAGATCCACATGATGTACCAGGCGCTGGTACACGGCGCCGCGCCGCTGCAGCTGCCGGACGCCGGAAGCTACGACCGGTACTGCACGCAACAGCGGCAGTACACGGCCGGACTCAATGCGGACTCGCCGGAAGTGCGGGACTGGATGACCTTCCTGCGGGCCAGCGGCGGAACCCTGCCGCGATTCCCACTGCCACTCGGGGATCCGGCGCTGCCCCACACCGGGGACGTCATCACCATCCAACTGCTCGACCGGGAGCAGGGTGACCGGTTCGAGGCAGCCTGTATGGCTGCCGGCGCGCGTTTCAGCGGCGGCGTATTCGCCTGCGGCGCACTGGCGCAATACGCACTCACCGGCGAGGACACGTATCGGGTCATTACACCGACCACGACGCGACGCAACGAGGCCGAGTTCATGACGACCGGTTGGTTCACCGGGTTGGTGCCGATCACCGTCCCAGTGTCGACATCGTCGTTCGGTGCCATCGCCCGAGCTGCGCAGCAGTCGTTCGACGGCGGCTTGGGCCTGGCGCATGTGCCGGTCGAGCGGGTGTTGGAACTGGCCGATTCGGACAGCGGCATCCGCAGCCCGGATCCGGGCGTACCGATGTTGTCGTACCTGGATGTTGGCCTGCTGTCGCCCGGTGTCATCGGCGAATGGCAGCGGCTGAACGGCACGCTCTACAGCGATTCCCGGTCTGCCTTTCAGGTCGGGATGTGGGTCAACCGTGTTGAGAACTGCACGACCGTCACTGCGGCGTTCCCGAGCAACCCGGTCGCGCGGGAATCCGTTCTTCGGTTTCTCGAAGCGATGAAGGCCGCATACCTGCGCGTGGTCGAGGGACACGATGAGGTGGTGGCCGTTGACGAGCTGGATGCCGAAGCCGACCTGGACTTGAAAACAGCGTGAGCTCAACCATGTTGGAGGTTTTTGCGCGATGACGGATGCCATCACGCGACCAGAGGACCGGCTGACGTTCACTGACCAGGCAATGTTTCTCGGCCTGCGCGCCACCGGCCAGGAAGCCGTCATGCAGTGCGTGTGGATCTACCAACGACCGGTGAACTACGACGGTCTGCGGCGCTTCCACGAAGGTATCGGCCACGGTTTGTGCGGTAGGCGAATCGAACGCTCGCCATTGCCTTTTGGCCGGCATCGCTGGGTTTCGGCACCGGGGCCGCAGGCGGAATTGGATATTGCCGAGCCCCGTACCCGCGGCGAGCTCGGCGGCTGGGTGGACGAGCGCGCAGCGATGCCCCTGGATCCGGAATACGGCCCCGGCTGGCACATGGGCGTGCTACCGATGACCGACGGTTCGACCGCGATCTCCCTGGTGGGCTCGCACTGTCTCGGTGACGGCGGTGGGGGAATACTCACCGTCCTGGATGCGGTATACGGCAACAAGACCGACTTCGGTCACCCTGCGGCGTCGTCCCGTACCCGGCGACGGGCGGTCGGGGCGGATCTGCGTGAAACCCTGCGGGGTGCTCCCGAGCTGGCCCGCACCTTGGTGGCCGCGACGAAACTCGCCCGGCGGCGGCGCGGCGACATCTCGCGTTCGGGTGCGGCACGGCCGCGTTCGGTCGCCGGCGCGGATGACCGGGTCTATATGCCTGCCGTCACTGCCTACGTCAACGTGGAGGATTGGGATCTTCGGGCGAAAACCCTTGGTGGAAACAGTTATTCGCTGGTAGCAGGGTTGGCGGCGCGGCTTGCCGAGTCGATCGGGCGGGTTCGGGCCGAGGATGGTGCGGTCACGCTGAACATTCCGCAGAACGATCGCACCCTGGATCGGGACACCCGGGCCAACGCCGTGCGACTGGTCAATGTCGCGATCGACCCCGCGAAGGTGACCACCGACCTCTCCGAGGCCCGCGCCGCGATCAAGCAGGGCCTGGCCACCGCACGTGACGTGCCGGACGAGATGTTGCAACTGCTTCCGCTGACTCCGTTCATCCCGAAACGGGTTGTGCGCAAGATGGCTGATGTGGTGTTCGGTTTCGCGGCCGATCTACCGGTGTCGTGCTCCAACATGGGAGTGGTGCCGTCGGCAGTGGCGCTGGCCGACGGCACCGAGGCCGACTACGTATTTTTTCGGGGGATCGATCGGTACGCCACCCGGGGGGCCCTCGAGCAGCGGCGTGGCCTGCTCACCGTGGTCGCCTGCCAGGTCGAAAACAAGGTTTCGCTCAGCGTCGTTGCTTACCAACCGGGTTCGGAGAATTCGAAGCCGTGGTTGCATGAGATGGTCGCCAAGACACTGGCCGATTTCGAACTCGCCGGGGTAATCGAGTAGCCGCTGATGGGCCGATCTTTCTCTTTGACACAACGATTCAGCTCGTCCGCTGGTCAGCCGGAGAACCGGCTTGCGATGTGGGACGAGGCCGCAGTACGCACCATGCGTGCCACGGGGCGCGTGCAGGTCATGCAGTGTTCGTGGGTGTACGAGCACCCCATCGACTTCGACGGGATCCGGCGCTTCCACCAGAACTTCGGCGCTGGACTTTTCGGCCGGCGTATCGAGCGTTCGCCGTTGCCCTTCGGCCGCTACCGCTGGGTTTCCGCGTTGGGGCCGCAGGCGCCACTCGACGTCGCCGCTCCACGCACACGGGCCGAGATCGGCGACTGGCTCGACGAGCGTGCGCAACTGCCGATCGACCCGGAACGTGGTCCGGGCTGGCATCTCGGCGTGCTGCCGGTGACTGACGGCTCAACCGCGGTCACCGTGGTGATTTCGCACTGCCTGGGCGATGGTGTCGGGGGATTGATGGTCATCGCGGATGCGATCGCCGGCCGACGGCTCGACCTCGGCTACCCGATGCCGAACTCACGCAGCAGATTACGCGCGGTCGCGGCGGATGTCCGAGATACCTTGTCGGATTTACCGGAGGCGGCCCGGACGATTGCTGCCGGGGTCAGGCAGCTGCGTCGCCGGGATCCCGATGCCGCCGCGGCCACGGTGCAGCGGCCCCGTCGGGTGTTGCCGGATGGTGATGATCAGATCGTGCTGCCTGCGATCTCGGTCTTCGTCGACCTCGCGGACTGGAATGCGCGTGCGGAAGCCGTGGGCGGCAACAGCTATTCGATGCTGGCCGGTTTCGCGGCAAGACTGGGGGAGCGGATGGGGCGGTGTGCCGCCGACGACGGTGTCAGGCTGCTGATCGCGGTCAGCGACCGCACCGACGGCGATACCCGGGCCAACGCGATGTCGCTGGTAACAGCGCAGATCGATCCGATGCCGGTCACCGTCGATCAGTCCGCCGCCCGCGGAGTGATCCGGCAGGCATTCAAGACGTTGCGCGAGGTACCCGATGAGACTCTGCAACTGCTGCCGTTGACCCCTCTGGTGCCCAAACGTGTGCTCAAGCGGGTTGCCGATGGGTTCCTCGGGAGCGCTGACCTCCCGGTGTCGTGCTCGAATCTGGGGGATCTCACGCCGGATGTCACCATGGTGGACGGAACCGAAGCCGAGTACATCGTGTGCCGTGGGATCGATCAGGGCACTACTCGCCAGGAGTTGGAGGACAACGACGGACAGCTGGTGCTCGTGTCATCGCGCGTTGGCGGCAAGGTGTCCATCGGGATCATCGGATATCAGGCGGGCGAACAGAACTCGAAGGCACGGCTGGCCGAGTTGGCGGCAAAGACCCTGGCCGAGTTCGATCTCACCGGCGAAATTGACTGGAACAGCTGAGAAAGGCTGAATTGATGACCGATACGACGCTGGTCGGTGTACTGCGGGAGCGTGCCAGCCTGCAGCCCGACGACATCGCCTACACCTACCTGGATTACGACCACAATCCCGAGGGTGTTCCGATCGCGTTGACCTGGGCGCAGCTGTACCGCAAGGTGCGCGGCCTGGCTCACGTGCTCCGGCAGCACGGTTCGGTCGGTGACCGCGCGGTGATCCTCGCCCCCCAGGGGCTGGAGTACGTCGTCTCCTTCCTCGGCTCATTGGAAGCCGGCTTCATCGCGGTTCCGTTGTCGGTGCCGATGGGCGGCGTGCACGACGAGCGTGTGACGGCTGTGCTACGTGACTGCCTGCCCACCGTCATCCTCACCACCTCACCATCGGTCGCAGCCGTTACCGAATACGCGGTAGGACAGGCAGATTCCGCCGCACCTACGGTGATCGTGGTCGATGACCTCGATCTCGACGCGCGGGTGAAGGCGATCCGGGATCGCGAGGCGCGGCCGGCCACGGCCTATCTGCAGTACACCTCGGGATCCACCCGCACACCGGCCGGGGTGATGGTGACGAACCGCAACCTGACCGCCAACTTCGAGCAGATGATCGGCGACTTCTTCCCGCATTTCGGCAAGGTGCCGCCGCCGGGAACGAACGTCGTGACGTGGTTGCCGTTCTATCACGACATGGGTCTGATGCTCGGGGTGGTGGCGCCCATCCTGGGCGGCTGGCACACGGTGTTCACCACCCCGTTGCAGTTCCTGGCCAAGCCCGCGCGTTGGCCGCAACTGATGGCCCGCTATCCGCGGGCGCTGTCGGCCGGACCCAACTTCGCGTTCGAACTTGCCGCCGCCCGCACCTCCGATGAGGACATGGCGGGTCTGGATCTCGGCGATGTGCTCGCGGTGATGAGTGGCAGCGAACGCGTGCACGAGGCCACCCTGCGGCGGTTCGCCCAGCGGTTCGCCAAGTTCAACCTGTCCGAGGATGTGCTGCGACCGTCCTACGGTCTGGCCGAGGCAACGCTGTATGTGTCCACCGGCGAGCCGGGACCGCCCAGTGTGGTCACCTTCGAACCGGAGAAGCTGTCGGTGGGTCACGCCAAGCGGTGCAGCACCGGACAGGGGACGCAGCTGGTCGGATACGGCATGCCGGAATCCCCCCTGGCGCGGATCGTGGATCCGGAAACCCGGCTGGAAGTTCAGGCCGGCGCGATCGGTGAGATCTGGTCGCACGGCGAGAACAATTGCCTTGGTTACTGGGACAAACCCGAGCAGACCGCATACACGTTCGGGGCCACCCTGGCCAACCCGTCGGCGGGCACACCCGAAGGGCCTTGGATGCGTACCGGTGACCTCGGATTCATCTCCGACGGTGAGCTGTTCATCATCGGGCGGATCAAGGATCTGTTGATCGTGCGGGGACGCAACCACTATCCCGACGACATCGAGGCGACGATCAGTGAGATCACCGGCTGCCGAGTCGCGGCGATCGCGGTGGAGGAGGATCGAACCGAGCAGCTCGTCGCGATCATCGAAGTCAAGCAGCGCGGTGACACCGAGGACGAAATCGCAGAGGGTCTGCTGAGCATCAAACGCGATGTCGCCGCGGCGATTTCGCAGGCGTACGGGCTGAGTGCCGCGGATCTCGTCCTGGTTCCACGTGGTGCGTTGCCGATCACGACAAGCGGCAAGATCCGTCGGGCCTCGTGCGCGGAGCAGTACCGCAACGGCCAGTTCGACCGGCTCGACGGCAGCCTGCAGTCGGCGTAGCGCGGTCCCTGACGCACGTGGATTGTCGACTCGCCTATATCGACCAGGCATCGTTCCTCAGCTTCCGGGCGCTGGGGCGCGGGCCCCTCATGCAGTACACGTGGATCTACGATCGCCCGGTCGACCTCGCTGGAATCCGCCGATTCCAGCGCAATTTGGCCGACGGCATGCTCGGTCGTCGGATCGAGCGGTCACCGTTGCCGTTCGGGCGGCACCGTTGGGTTGCGTCGTCCGGTCCGGCCGACATCGCTGTCTCCGTCACGGAGTGCGCCCGCGCCGAAGTGGGGAGGTGGGCCGATGAACGGATCCGGTTGCCGATCGATCCCGAACATGGCCCGGCGTGGCATCTCGGTGTGCAGCCCTTCACCGACGGCGGCGCGGCGGTGTCCTTGGTGGCCTCGCACTCGGTGGTCGACGGTCAGGGCATGACGATCGCAATCGTCGATGCGGTGAACGGATTCAACCGTGAATTGGGTTATTCCGAGCCGGGATCGCGGTTGCGCAGGCAGGCACTGGCCCAGGACATCAGAGCCGCGGTCCGCTCGGTACCCGAGCTCGGCAAGGCCGCGGTATCGGCGGTGCGGGTGGCTCGGGCTGAACGTGAGGATCTGGCAACGTCGTTCAAGACGGCCGGCGAGGAACCACCGACCGGCGACGACATTCCGGTACTGGCGCCGACCGTAGCGGTGTTCATCGATCTGGACCAGTGGGATGACCGCGCGAGACAGCTTGGCGGCACCAGCAACTCGTTGTTCGCGGGGCTGGCCACGCGACTGGGGCGGATGTTGGGCCGCGGCGGCGACGACGGGTTGGTCACACTGTCGTGGCCGGTCAGCGATCGCACCGAAGGCGACACCCGTGCCAATGCTCTGATCGCCGCGAAGATGCGGGCCGACCCGGACATCGTGATCACCGACCTGAATCCGGTACGTAGCGCGATGAAATCGGCGCTTGCGGAGTCCGGCGAACTGTCCGCCCGGTTGCTCGCTCCGCTGCCGCTCACGCCGTTCACCCCGCAGGCGTTGGTGCGGCGGCTGGAGGCGATGGTGGTGTCCGTCGACAACCCGATCGGCTGCTCCAATATCGGCGAACTCGACCCGGCGATGAACCGTCCCGACGGAACCGACGCGGATCTCGTCTCGCTGCGGCTGCTCGAGCCTCAGATCACCACGCGCGTGCTGAACCGGATCGGCGGGTATCTCTCGCTGGTGTCAGGACGAGTGCATGGGCGGATCTTCATCAGCGTGGGCGCATGGACGGTCGGTGCCGCGAACACCAAAGAGGCCCTGCGTGAGGTTGTGGGTCGAGGCCTCGCCGACTTCGGACTGTCCGGAATCGTCGAATAGCGGTCAGCGCCCGGCGATTCCGATACTGATCAGCACGCAGCCCGCGATGGCGAGCACCATTGCGAAATCACGACGGCGCCGAGCGCGGATCCAGAGCTGAAACGATGCGAGCGACGAGCGCGTCCGGTCCGGGGCCAGGGCGTAGCTGATCAAGGGCACCGCCGACACGATGTTGGCGACCAGAAGATAGATACCGAGGGTCAGTGCTTTCGCCCATACGGACACGCTCGATGCGCCGATCACGACGAGCAACGCCATGTATTCGACCGACGGCAAGGCGGTGCTGACCCCCATCACGCCCGACACCCACGGTGCAGTGCCGAGCGATTTGCGTTGGAATAGACCGGTTTTCCTGCCGAGAATGCCTGTGCGTTCGTTGTCGGGCGGAGGATCTACACCGCCTGCCGGGACCTTGCTACGGGACCGGCTGCCGACTGAGATGTTGCTGGCCAAGGCTGCCGCGAGCAGCAATGCCAGTACCCCAACGGCGAGTTGTACCGTTGCGCCGTCGATCTCCGGGACACTGAACAACCCACGGTGGACCACGAACACCACGAGGATCGCGACCGCCGAGCTCATCGCGACACCGCCGGCCAGGTAGGCCGCCAATTGGAGTATCGGCCGGGGCCGGCTCAGCACGACGAGGATGAAACCGATTCGCGTCGGATCAAAATTCACCGCGATGGCAAGTGCCAGAACGGTGGTCCACATAGCAGAAGACCCTACCGGTGTCCCGCGGCGGCGGTCTCTTCGAGCAGGCGTACGGCCGTCGCGACACTGACTTCCGGCGTTGTCATGGCTGCGCCCAATTCGGCCGCGCGCGCGGCGCATTCCGGTCGAAGCACGGTCCGTAACGCTGCTCGGAGCGATTTCGGGGTGACGCTGGAAAAACGCTGCGAGAAACCGACGTTGAGCCGCTTGATCTGACGGGCGAAGATCGGCTGATCGGCGGCCACCCACAGGATCAGGGTGGGCACCCCGGCCCGTAGCCCCGCAGCGGTGGTGCCCGCGCCGCCATGATGCACGACAGCGCGACAACGCGGGAAAACTGCAGCGTGGTTGACTGCCCCGACCACCTTGACGTGGTCGGCCAAGCGGTTGTCGGCCAGATCCCACACACCCGAACTGATCAACGCGCGCTGGCCCAGTTCAGCACACGTGTCGGAGATCAGTTGAACTGCGGCGGCGGGGTTCTCGACGGGCATACTGCCGAATCCGAAGTAGATCGGTGGCTCGCCGGCGGCGATCCAGGCGGACACCTCGTCATCGTTGTCGGTGCCCAAGCCCATGGTGATCGCGCCGACCAGCGGTCGAGTGCCGCCCCATTCCGCCGACAAGCCGGGAAAGAGATGCTCGTCGTAGGCCTGAATCTCCAGTGCACCGCTCTCCACGATGCGCCGGACCGAACGGACCCGTGCAGGCGGGAGGTTCAACTCTCGTCGTTGAGCGTCCTCGGCCTTCTTGGACAGGCGCCACAGTGCCCATTCGAGGCCGGCGAACCCCGACCGGATCGCCCACTTCGGCACCGGTACCGGCACGATCTGACTGTTGGGGCGGGCCGGGAAGTAATGTAGCGCGGCCAATGGAATGCCGTGGTGCTCGGCGACATTGGCGGCGACTTCCTGATACGTGGTGCCGGTCAGGATCAAGTCGGCCCCGCGGGCCAATGGAGTCAGTGCGTCGTTCATATCCGCCCAGCCCTCGGCGATGTATGCGATGCCCTCTCGCAAGGCTGTCACCGGGTTCTGCGGCTTCCAGAAATTGCGGAATACATCGTTGTCGAGTTGTTTCTGGGAATCGACTCCGTAGGCCGTTGCAGGGGCCAGTCCGACCTTCTCGACGAACTCGATCAGATTGGGCGGGACGGCCATCCGGACTTCATGGCCACGTTCGCGCAGGGCGAGACCGACCGCCGCGCATGGCTCGATATCGCCTCGAGTTCCATGAACTGCCACGACAAACTTCACTGCCACCCCGCTGTCGGATCGGGCGCCGGACACCCTGATTTCGCTACACGCTAGCGGTTACCCGGCCGTTGTGGTGAACACGCCTATTGTCGACTTAGCCACGGGCGCGCCGAACTTTGGGTTCGGTGCCCATCGTTGCAGCATCCGATCGTTGTGATGCATTGCCGCAGTTCGTAGCCGATGTTTGCGTGGATCTGCCGTGTAGCCTATGGGGATGTTGAGCCGCGCCAAGATCCGCGGCGCGTTCGCTCGCGTTGGATTCGCAGGTCTTGGACGGCTGGTGATCCAGCGTCCGCTGACAATCATCGTCGGCTGGTTGCTGCTCGCCCTGTCGCTATGGCTGGCCGTTCCATCTTTGATGGAGGTGGCCCAGAAGAACCCGCCTGATTTCCTGCCCGCCGATGCGCCGGTGCTGGTGGCGGGTCAGAAGATGAAGGACGCATTTCACGAGGCTGACGCGGGCAATTTCGCGGTCGTCGTGCTGAGTAATGAAAACGGCTTGACCACGGCCGACGAGGACACCTACCGGAACTTGGTCGCGCAGTTGAAGGCCAACAGCGCGAGTGTGACGTCCACTCAGAACTTCGTCGACATTCCCGAGTTGCGCGAGGCCATGACGAGCAAGGACCAGAAAGCCT
Organism: Mycolicibacterium frederiksbergense; assembly: GCF_029893345.1. GTDB lineage: Bacteria > Actinomycetota > Actinomycetes > Mycobacteriales > Mycobacteriaceae > Mycobacterium > Mycobacterium frederiksbergense_B. The sequence goes on from NZ_JARXVE010000001.1 coordinate 461,521, forward strand.
GGACCTTGCCGATGAGTATGTCCGGAACGATGGGGACCGGGCCGGGCCAGGAGGCCTATCGCAGCGCGATCAAAACCGTCAACGAGGCCACCCAGAATTCGGCCCTCGCGGTGAATGTCGTCGGCGCCGCGGCAACTTTCGACGACATCGACAAGATCGGTGCGCGTGATCAGCACATCATCGAGATCGCCACCGTGGTCATGGTGCTCACGATCTTGACCATCGTGTACCGGAATCTGGTCGCGATGCTGATCCCGCTGATCACCATCGGTGTGTCGATGATCGTTGCGCAGCAGGTGGTGGCGGCCCTGGGCGAACTGGGACTCGGGCTCGGGCCACAGACCATCGTGCTGATGACCGGCATGCTGATGGGCGCCGGGACGGACTACGCGGTGTTCCTGTTCAGCCGGTATCAGGAGTTGCTGCGCGGCGGCATGAGTTCCGACGTGGCCGTCATCAGCGCGCTGACATCGATCGGCGAGGTGATAGCGGGGTCGGCGGCGACTGTCGGAGTCACTTTCCTGGGATTGCTGTTCACCAAGTTGGGGGCCTTTTCGACGGTCGGTCCGGCCCTGGCGGTGACCGTCCTCATCGGTTTCCTGGCCTCGGTCAGCCTGCTTCCCGCACTGATCACACTCGCTGGACGCCGCGGTTGGATCAACCCCCGCCGGGACGTGACCGGCAGGTTCTGGCGCCGGTCGGGCATCCACGTGGTGCGGCGGCCGGTCATCCACCTCGGCGGCAGCCTGGTGGTTCTGGTGGCACTGGCCGGTTGTGCGGCCATGGTCAAGTTCAACTACGACGACCGCAAGGCGTTACCCGCTGACTCCTCGAGTAACCGTGGCTACGAGGCGATGGACAAGCATTTCCCCATCAGCCAGACCCTGCAACAGTTCATCCTCATCGAATCTCCGCACGATCTGCGGACACCCAAGGCGCTCGCTGACATGGAGCAGCTGGCCCAGCGGGTCAGCCAGATGCCGGACATCGATGTGGTGCGCGGTATCACGCGGCCGACAGGAGAGGTCCTCGAACAGGCCAAGGCCACCTACCAGGCCGGCGAAGTGGGCGGCAAACTCCGCGACGCATCCAACCTCATCGAGGACAACAACGCGAACCTCGACATGTTGTCCGGGGGCGCGAATCAACTCGCCGATGTGCTGGGCCAGGTGCGCACCCAGGTCATCGGGGCGATCGGCTCCGTTCGCGGTCTGGTGGGCGCACTGTCGACCATGCAGACCCGGTTCGGAGGGGACAAGACGCTCACCGACGTCGATGGGACGGCCAAACTGGTTGGCAACATGCATTCGCTCGGTGATGCGCTGAAGAAGAATCTCGCCCAGGCCAAGGACATTCACGATTGGGCGCTGCCCGCGGTCACCGCCCTCAATGCCAGTGCGGCCTGCAACATCGATCCTGCGTGTGTGTCGTCGCGAGCCGATCTGCAACGCATCGTCAACGCCTACGACGACGGGGCCGCCAACACCATCGCGGACCTCAGCCGGCAACTTGAGTCCACTCAAGGCAGTGACACCCTCGATGATGCGGTCCGCGATTTGGGGACGACGATGACCACGGCGACCAACGCGCTACGGCAGTTGGGCATGGGTGATCCGAAAGGGCTGCAGCGCAAGATCGACACCGCGGTGGACGGGGCCAACCTGCTGGCGGACTCGAGTCGCCAGCTCGCGGACGGGGTGCAGATGCTCGTCGACCAGACCAGGAATATGGGCGGAGGCCTCGACCAGGCGTCCAGTTTTCTGCTCGGGATGAAGCGGGATGCGGCGAATCCGCCCATGTCAGGTTTCTACATTCCGCCGGAAATCCTCACCCAGAACGAATTCGAGAAGGCCGCAAAACTATTCGTGTCTGACGATGGTCACGTGGTGCGCTATCTCGTCCAGACGGCGCTGAACCCGTTCGGCAGCGACGCGATGGATCAGATCGATCGCATCATCGCGACGGCGGACAGTGCGAGGCCGAACACGACACTGTCTGACGCGAAGATCTCGATGGTGGGCTTCTCGGCGGTCAACCGTGATATCCGGGGTTATTACAACGCCGATATCCGTTACATCGTGTTCATTACGCTGCTCGTGGTCTTCCTGATTCTGGTGGCGCTGTTGCGGTCCGTCGTCGCACCGCTGTACCTGGTGCTTTCGGTGGTGCTGTCGTACCTCTCGGCACTGGGGATCGGTGTCGTGTTCTTTCAGTTCATCCTGGGGCAGGAACTCTCGTGGAGTGTTCCGGGATTGGCATTCTTGGTTCTTGTCGCCGTTGGCGCCGACTACAACCTGCTGCTGATTTCCCGAATCCGCGAAGAAGCGCGAGTTGGCATCCGGTCCGGTGTCGTCCGGACCGTGGGGGCGACGGGCGGAGTGATCACTTCAGCCGGCCTGATCTTCGCCGCCTCGATGCTCGCGCTGACGGTGAGCAGCATCGGCAGTATCGTGCAGATCGGATTCATCATCGGCGTGGGATTGTTGCTCGACACGTTCCTGGTGCGGACGATCACCGTGCCCGCGGCTGCCGTGCTGATCGGAAAGTACAACTGGTGGCCGTCAAAAACCCGCCACGGCAAGCGAGCCGATCCGGGTGCAGCGGACGTCGCCGGTCAGGACCAGGAGCGCGACGGGGTCGCCGAGGAGTCGACGTGTACCGAGCTCGATTTGTCCGAGCCTGCGGTGTAACTCACCGATTCAAGCAGGGGCTCGCGGACGTTGACCCGAATGCTCACTGCCGACTCGGCGCCAGCCACCGCGTTTTGATCCGCCAGGAATGCGCGGCGGCGAGCGCGAATACCGCACCGCAGGCGCAGGCGAACAACCACACCAGTCGGCCGTTTTCGATCGGCTGCAGCGCCGGCACCAGCGAAGTGACGATCCGGGTCGTGCACGCCAGCATCCCGCTGATCGACGCGAACAGGTAGATGTTGGCGATCCGGCGCGACCGAGGGTCTCGGCGCAGCACCAGCGTGGCGCGTGCGCCGTAGACCAGGAGATACATCAGGGTGGCGCAAAGCAGGATCCAATAGGCGCTGAGCCAGAAGTCGGTGGGTACCTGGAAGAAATCGGGCCGGTACACCTCGACGCCGTTGCCCATCGAGAACGTGGCCAGCAGCAGCGGGATACATATGGTGGCCGGACGCTCCACGTACTGCTTGAACGAGCGTTGCATCGCATCGTCGTCCTGCAGCCGGCCCAGGGCGTTGTACACGATTGCCGAGGCGGCCACGATGTAGGCGTCGTGCCCGATGTAGTCTTCGAGGTTCCATTTTCCGGTCAGGTCATGCAGACGCTGTCCGATGGTTTCGGAAGCCCACGGAGACATCAGTAGGACCGCGACCCCCTGCAGGGCGATGTTGAGCGTGGCCGCGACCTCCCACCTGCAGCTCCAGGTGAGCCGCCTGATCCACAGGCTCCAGACGATGCACACCAGGGTGACGGTGATAAGTATGGCGACGGACATCAGACCTTGCCTCGGGCAGATTCGCGGGTCAGCAGAAATTCCGGGTGTTTACAGTGGTGGCGCGTCGGGCCGAACGGTCAGCTGGGTCAGTTTCTTGGCCCGTTCAGGCGCGGTCAGAACCCGGGTGGTCTCCACCGGGCCGACCGTCATCGGCGCAGATTCCATGTAGTGCCAGACTTCCTGACGGCTCATCAGCCCGAACCGAATCTGCAGGTCGGGGTAGCTCAACTGGAAGCGATCGGCTACTTGCCGCAGCTCCTCAGCGTTGGGGTAATCGGCTTCTTTTATCCGCCGGTAATACGTGCTGCTGGATACGCCGAGCGCCGCGTACACCGCCTTGGCGTCGACCTCGCCATCCAGTAGGTAGTCAAGCAGGGCCTTGAGTTGCCTGCCGTTCTCATCGGTTCGCGGCATCACAACACCATAGACCGGGCGCGGGGCGACAGATGTGGCAAACCGGCGTGAACCGACTAATGGCGTAATTGACAACGGTGTCAGAGTTTTGGCAAGGCTCTCCCATTTTTGGGATTACTTAGGTTAACGTCCCAGATATGTCTGTTTCCGTCCTGCCCGATGCGTCCGGCTCGGGTTCATGGATAGCCGACTACGGAACCGCTAGTCCGCCACTGGTTTCAGATATGGCAACGCTGTGGAGTTCGTTGGACACGGTGTTGGCCGCCGAGCTTCACGGAGCGCATCTCGCGATGGGGTGCACGCCCCAGGAACTGCTGTTGGCCGCGCTGGGCCGGACGGTTGCCCGCACGATCGGCGACGGCATGCTGATCGTGGACGTTCATCGCGATCCCGGTCATGCCGGCGTGCGCAGGGTCGGGGTGGCCTGTGTGTCACGACGCGGTTTGTCCGGACCGGAACTGCTGGCGGCGGCTCGTCCGGGCGCAGGCGGTAGCGAATCCGCGCGGGCCGACATGGGCTTCGCCTACGGCGAGGGCGTCGGCTTGGGCGACTCCGGGCATCCGCTGGCGGTCCACATTCGCCGCGACACCGACGCCACGCTGCTTCTGCACTGGCGGTTCGACACGCGCAGTTTCGACCACTGCACGGTGCAGGAACTGGCCGAGCAGTTTCCGCTGGCGCTGATCGAGGTCACCTCCGGGTAGGCGTGATTTCACCCGATTTGCGACGCTCATTAGACTTGGAACATCGGCGCTGATCCGGCCATCACCGGGGAGCCTTCGGAAGAACAGCTACGGGATTCGAGATCTTCGATCGCCGTAGCCCAGTAGAACCGGACGGGTGGGCCCGTGATCGCCTGACGAGTTGAGCGGCGCGCTGCGATGCAGCGTGCAAGCGGGGTGGTACCGCGGCGCTTGCACATCCGTGCGACGTCGTCCCCGTGCCTGGAAAGACAGGGCTTCCCAGCGGAAGCCCGCGACGTGGCTTGATCAGCCTCGTCATAGGCACAGGAGACGCGAGAGTGACTGCCCAACCGGAGTCTTCAACGTCGGCCGGATACCCCAAGCCGGCGGCACCCAACTTCCCCGAGCGGGAACTGGAGGTGCTCGACTACTGGGCTGCCGACGACACCTTCCGGGCCAGCCTGGATAGGCGCGCGGAAGCTCCCGAGTACGTCTTCTACGACGGGCCGCCGTTCGCCAACGGCTTGCCGCACTACGGTCATCTGCTGACCGGCTATGTCAAAGACATCGTGCCCCGGTATCGCACGATGCGCGGCTACCGGGTGGAGCGCCGGTTCGGTTGGGACACCCACGGCCTGCCGGCCGAACTCGAGGTCCAGCGTCAACTCGGCATCACCGACAAGGCCCAGATCGAGGAGATGGGCATCGAGAAGTTCAACGACGCCTGTCGCGCCTCGGTGCTCAAGTACACCGACGAATGGCGTGCCTACGTCACCCGCCAGGCCCGATGGGTGGACTTCGACAACGATTACAAGACCCTGGACCCGACCTTCATGGAGTCGGTGATCTGGGCCTTCAAGCAGCTGTGGGACAAGGGGCTGGCCTACGAGGGCAACCGGGTGTTGCCGTACTGCTGGAACGACGAGACCCCGCTGTCCAGCCATGAGCTGCGCATGGACGACGACGTCTACCAGAGTCGGCAGGACCCGGCGCTGACTGTCGGGTTCACCGTCACCGAGGGCCCGTTGAAGGGGGCCCACCTGCTGATCTGGACCACCACGCCGTGGACCCTGCCGTCGAATCAGGCCGTCGCGGTCAACCCTGACGTCACCTACGTGCAGGTGGCGGGCCCCGATGGCCGACGCTACGTGTTGGCTCAGGCGAGGGTTGCCGCTTACACCCGTGAGCTTGGGGAGGAACCCGAGGTTCTGGGCAGCTACACCGGCCGGGATCTGCTCGGGACTCCGTACCTGCCGCCGTTCCCGTATTTCATCGATGCGGCCAACTCGTTCCGGGTGCTGCCCGCTGATTTCGTCAGCACCGAGGACGGCACCGGCATCGTGCACATGGCGCCGGCTTACGGCGAGGACGACAAGGCCACGGCTGACGCCGCCGGCATCGTGGCGGTCACACCGGTGGACTCCAAGGGACGCTTCGACAGCACCGTGCCCGACTATGCCGGGCAGCATGTCTTCGACGCCAACGCGCAGATCATCCGCGATCTCAAGAACGGCGACGGTTCGGCGGCGGCCAACGGTGCGGTGCTGCTGCGGCACGAGACCTACGAGCACTCGTATCCGCACTGCTGGCGTTGCCGCAATCCGCTGATCTATCGCGCCGTGTCGTCATGGTTCGTCCGGGTCACCGAGTTTCGGGACCGGATGGTGGAACTCAACCAGCAGATCACCTGGTACCCCGAGCACGTCAAGGACGGTCAGTTCGGCAAGTGGCTGCAGGGCGCCCGGGACTGGTCGATCTCGCGAAATCGCTACTGGGGCACGCCGATTCCGGTATGGAAGTCCGATGATCCGGCGTATCCGCGGATCGATGTGTATGGCAGTCTCGACGAGCTCGAGCGTGACTTCGGCGTGCGCCCGACGAACCTGCATCGGCCCTACATCGACGAGCTGACCCGGCCGAACCCGGATGACCCGACCGGCAAGTCGACCATGCGCCGCATCGAGGATGTGCTCGACGTGTGGTTCGACTCGGGTTCGATGCCGTATGCCCAGGTGCATTACCCGTTCGAGAACAAGGACTGGTTCGACGGTTCGAGCGCCGAGGTCGCGCATTTCCCGGGCGACTTCATCGTCGAATACATCGGCCAGACCCGCGGCTGGTTCTACACGCTGCACGTGCTGGCCACCGCGTTGTTCGACAAGCCGGCCTTCAAAACCTGTGTGTCACACGGGATCGTGTTGGGCAACGACGGCCAGAAGATGAGCAAGTCGCTGCGCAACTACCCCGACGTCAGTGAGGTGTTCGACCGCGACGGGTCCGACGCCATGCGCTGGTTCCTGATGGCCTCGCCGATCCTGCGGGGCGGCAACCTGATCGTCACCGAGCAGGGCATCCGCGAGGGTGTGCGCCAGGTGCTGCTGCCGCTGTGGAACGCCTACAGCTTCCTGGCGCTGTACGCGCCGAAAAAAGGACAGTGGCGTACCGATTCGGACAATGTGCTGGACCGCTACATCCTGGCCAAACTGGCCCAGTTGCGCGAGGATCTCACCACTGCGCTGGATGTCTGCGACATCTCGGGTGCCTGTGACGAGTTGCGGCAGTTCACCGAGGCGCTGACCAACTGGTATGTGCGCCGGTCGCGTTCGCGATTCTGGGTCGAGGACACCGACGCCATCGACACCCTGCACACCGTGCTCGAGGTGACCAGCCGACTGGCCGCGCCGCTGCTGCCGCTGGCCACCGAGGTGATCTGGCGCGGGCTGACCGGCGAGCGTTCGGTGCACCTGACCGACTGGCCGGAGGCTGACGTGCTGCCGAAGGACCCCGATCTGGTGGCCGCGATGGACCAGGTGCGCGAGGTGTGCTCGGTGGGGTCCTCGCTGCGCAAGGCCAAGAAACTGCGGGTCCGCCTGCCACTGCCGAAATTGACTGTGGCGGTGGATAACCCGGACGCGCTGGCGCCGTTTGCCGACCTGATCGCCGACGAGCTCAACGTCAAGGCGGTCGAGTTGACCGACGATATCGCCGGTCACGGACGGTTCGAGCTGGCGGTGAATGCTCGGGTGGCCGGACCCCGGATCGGCAAGGACGTTCAGGCAGCCATCAAGGCCGTGAAGGCGGGGGAGGGCGTGGTGAACCCCGACGGCACGCTGACCGCCGGACCGGTGGTGTTGCAGGACGAGGAATACACCTCCAAGCTCGTTGCGGCGGATCCGGAATGGACCGCGGCCCTGCCCGACGGTGCCGGGCTGGTGGTGCTCGATGGCACCGTCACCGAGGAGCTCGAGGCCGAGGGCTGGGCCAAGGACCGCATCCGCGAGCTGCAGGAGCTACGCAAGTCGACCGGCTTGGAGGTGTCCGACCGCATCGTCGTAGAGATGTCGGTGCCGGCTCAGTACGAGCCGTGGGCCCGGACCCATCGTGATCTCATCGCGGGTGAAATTCTCGCCACCAGTTTCGAATTCGGTGAGGTTGTCGATGGCGCCGAGATCGGGGACGGGGTGCGGGTTGCGATCGCCAAGGCGTGACGCGGCCGGTTCAGCCGTGCGCCACCCGCGCCAGTCGGTCACCGAGTGACACCGTGTCGCCCGGGTGCAGCTGGCGGCCCCGCCGCAGCTCGACCTCGCCGTTGACGCTGACCAGGCCTTCGGCGATCACGGATTTGGCGTCGGCGCCGCTGTCGATCAGCGATGCCAGCTTGAGGAACTGCCCCAGGCGGATCGAGTCATCTCTGATCGGTACATCATCCGGCTCCATGCTGGTCAGGCTAGCGCCATAGCATCGGCAAGCATGAACGGCGCCGAGGTCGCGGGACGCTGGGTGCTGCACCTGGACATGGACGCCTTCTTCGCGTCGGTCGAGCAGTTGACCCGGCCGACCCTGCGTGGCCGGCCCGTGCTGGTCGGTGGCCTGGGCGGGCGCGGCGTGGTGGCCGGGGCCAGCTACGAGGCGCGCCGGTACGGCGCGCGCTCGGCGATGCCGATGCACCAGGCGCGCCGGCTGGTCGGCGCACCGGCGGTGGTGCTGCCGCCGCGCGGTGCGGTCTACGGCGTTGCCAGCCGCCGTGCGCTGGATACCGTGCGCAGCATGGTCCCGGTGCTCGAGCAACTGTCTTTCGACGAGGCGTTCGGCGAGCCCGCCGAACTGGCCGGTGCCACCGCGGCCGATGTCGAGGCGTTCAGCCAACAGCTACGCGCCAAGGTGCTCGAGCAGACCGGGCTGGTGGCCTCCGTGGGAGCCGGATCCGGCAAGCAGATCGCCAAGATCGCGTCCGGGCTGGCCAAACCCGACGGCATCCGGATCGTCCGGCGCGACGAGGAAGCGCTGCTGCTGGACGGCTTGCCGGTGCGCAAGCTGTGGGGGATCGGGCCGGTGGCCGAGGAGAAGCTGCACCGGCTCGGAATTGGCACCGTCGGCGCGCTGGCTGCTCTCTCGGATGCCGAGGCGGCCGATGTGCTGGGCGCCACGGTCGGACCCGCACTGCATCGGCTGGCTCGCGGTATCGACGACCGTCCGGTGGCCGAACGTGCCGAAGCCAAGCAGATCAGCGCCGAGTCGACGTTCGCGGCGGATCTCACCACGCTGCGCCAGTTGCAGGACGCGATCGGCCCCATCGGTGAGCATGCGCACCGGCGCCTGGAGAAGGACGGCCGCGGAGCCCGAACGGTGACGGTCAAGCTGAAGAAGTCCGATATGAGCACGCTGACCCGCTCGGCCACGCTGGCCTATGCCACCACCGAAGCCGCCACCTTGATCGGAACGGCCCGCCGGCTGCTGCTCGACCCGGTTGATGTCGGTCCTATTCGCCTTGTCGGCGTTGGCTTTTCGGGATTGTCCGATACTCGGCAGGAATCGTTGTTCCCGGACTTGGAGCAGCTCGAGGAGGTATTCGACTCGCATCAGCAGGGCGCCGCGACAGCCCCGACAGCAGTGCCGACCGGCTGGCGCATCGGGGACGATGTGGTGCATCCCGACCACGGCCACGGCTGGGTCCAGGGGGCCGGGCACGGGGTGATGACGGTGCGATTCGAAACCCGGGCCACCGGGCCGGGACCGGCACGCACGTTCCCCCAGGACACGCCCGGGTTCGAGCGGGCCGACCCGGTCGACAGCCTGGATTGGGGCGATTATCTCAGCGGATTGGCCGACTAGCAGAGCACGCTGTAGCCGCTGGCCAGGATGAATCCCGTCAACCCCAGCGGTCGATGACCTCGGCGACGGGAGGGTCGGACGCCAGGGCGGCCATCAGCAGAACACGCGCCTGGGCGGGACGCAGATGTGGGAGCACCGTGGCGCCGGCCTCGACCAACTGTTGGCCGGGCCCGTACTGCGCGGTGACCGGGCCGCCGGGTACCCGGGTCGACACTGCGACCAGCACGCCGTCCCGGCAGTGCCGACGCACCCCGTCGATCATCGCCGCACCCGCATTGCCCGAGCCCACCGCCTCCAGCACCACGGCCCGCGCTCCGGCGGCGACACAGGCGTCCAGGGCTGTGCTGTCCGCGCCCGGATAGGCGGCCACGATGTCGACGCGGGGCGCTGACGCAGCGGCCGGCGCGCCCAGAAACGGGCGTTCCTTGGCGGCGCTGATCTCACATGAACCGTCGGAGACCGCTCCGACCGGGATTCCGGCGAACGCGTTCAGTTCGCTGGTGTGACGCTTGCGCAGGCCCAGGGGTTGCCACAGTGTGCCGGCGAAGCTGACCAGGACTCCGCGGTCGCGGGCCTGTGGACTGGCCGCGACCGTGATCGCGTCACGCAGGTTGCCCGGTCCATCGCTGTCGGGCGCGTCGGCGCTGCATTGCGACCCGGTCAGCACCACGGGCACACTTCCGCCGTAACTGAGCTCCAGCCACAGCGCGGTTTCCTCCATGGTGTCGGTTCCGTGCGTGACCACGACACCGTCGGCGGCTGCGGCCGCCGCGCCGACCGCGGCGGCGATCTCGTCCCAATCGGCCGGTGTCAGCAGGGCGCTGTCCACCGCCAGCACGTCGATGACCTCGATGTCCGCGCCGGTGGCCAGGCCGGCCGTCAGCTCGGCTCCGGTGCGTGTCGGGTGCCGGATTCCGGCGCTGTCGGTGCTGGTCGAGATGGTGCCGCCGGTGGTGATGACGACGATGCGGGCGGGCTGGTTCACGGGTGGACTCACGGGCACCATCACGTCGACATTGTCCCGCAATTGTCCTGCATCGACAGTTTGGGATGATGGGGGCGTGACTGATGAAACGTCAGGCCCGGTAGAGCCGGTGACCGACGCAACCGGGGATGAAAAATCGTCCTCCGTGACCGCCGCCACGCCTCGGCGGCGGCTGCGTCTGCTGCTCGCCGTCGCTGCAGTGGTGCTGCTCATCGACGTGGTGACCAAGGTGCTCGCGGTGCGGCTGCTGACACCGGGCCAGCCGGTGTCGATCATCGGCGACACCGTCACCTGGACGTTGGTGCGCAATTCCGGTGCGGCGTTCTCGATGGCAACCGGATACACCTGGGTGCTGACCCTCGTCGCCACCGGTGTGGTGATCGGAATCGTCTGGATGGGTCGCCGGCTGGTGTCGCCGTGGTGGGCGATCGGCCTCGGCATGATCCTGGGCGGTGCGACGGGCAACCTGATCGACCGCTTCTTCCGCTCGCCCGGACCGCTGCGCGGGCACGTGGTGGACTTCTTCTCGGTCGGTTGGTGGCCGGTGTTCAACGTCGCCGACCCGGCGGTGGTGGGCGGCGCGATCCTGCTGGTGGCACTGTCGTTGTTCGGCTTCGACTTCGATACCGTGGGCCGGCGCCAGCCCGAGGGTTCCTCGGACGGGGACGTGACGCCGCAACCCGAATCGGCCAAGGACACCGCGACCGGTGAAGCCGACCCGGAGGCCTCATCCGAGGACACCAGCACGGTCGGCAACCAGGCCGAGACGTCATAGTGACGACCAGGTCGATGCCGGTCCCCGAGGGACTGGCAGGGATGCGGGTCGACGCCGGGCTGGCCAGGCTGCTCGGGCTGTCGCGAACCGCTGTGGCAGCGCTGGCCGAGGACGGCGGCGTCGATATCGACGGTGTGACGGCAGCAAAATCCGACAAACTTGTCGCAGGCAGCTGGCTGGAGGTCCGGCTACCGGAGGCGCCGGCTCCCGTCGAGAACACCCCGGTCGACATCGAGGGGATGGGAATTCTCTACGCCGACGACGACATCGTCGCGGTGGACAAGCCGCCGGGGGTGGCCGCACACGCCACGGTCGGCTGGCACGGGCCGACCGTGCTGGGCGGGCTCGCCGCTGCCGGATTCCGGATCAGCACCTCGGGTATCCATGAACGGCAGGGCATCGTGCACCGCCTGGACGTCGGCACGTCAGGTGTCATGGTGGTGGCGCTTTCGGAACGGGCGTACACGGTGCTCAAGCGGGCGTTCAAGCAGCGCACCGTGGAGAAGCGTTACCACGCACTGGTGCAGGGGCATCCCGATCCGTCGAGCGGAACCATCGACGCGCCGATCGGTCGGCACCGGGGCCACGATTGGAAGTTCGCGGTCGTCGAGGGCGGTCGGCACAGCATCACCCACTACGACACGCTGGAGGCATTCCAGGCGGCCAGCTTGCTCGACATCGAGCTGGAGACCGGCCGGACCCATCAGATCCGGGTGCATTTCGCCGCGCTGCACCATCCGTGCTGCGGTGACATGACCTACGGTGCCGATCCCACCCTGGCGAAAAAGCTTGGGCTGGAACGCCAGTGGTTGCATGCCCGGTCGCTGGCCTTCGCGCATCCGGCCGACGGCCGCCGCGTCGAGATCACCAGCCCGTACCCAGAGGATCTGCAGCACGCCGTCGACGTCCTGCGCCACCACTAGTGGGCCGACCCGCGGTGCCGTCCAACCAGCGCATCGGTCTGCTCTTCGGCCTGGGCGCCTACGGCACCTGGGGACTGTTTCCGGCGTTCTTTCCACTGCTCAAACCGGCCGGTGCGGGCGAGATCCTGGCTCACCGGATCGTGTGGACTGCGGTGTTCATGCTCGGTGTGCTGATCGTGACGCGCCGGCTGGGCGACCTGCGCACCATGACCGCCCGGACCTGGCTGCTGCTGGCGTGCGCATCGGTGCTGATTTCGACCAACTGGGTCATCTACATCTATGCCGTCAACAACGGGCATGTCGTCGATGCCGCGCTCGGATACTTCATGACCCCGCTGGTCAGCGTGCTGCTCGGGGTGCTGTTCTTCCGGGAGCGGCTCAACGCCGCGCAGGCGGCGGCGGTCGGGATCGCGTTGCTGGCGGTGCTGATCCTCGGGTTCCAGGTGGGGGCACCGCCGTTCATCGGCCTCGGATTGGCGTTGTCGTTCGGCGTATACGGCGCGGTCAAGAAGGTGGTGACCTGCGACCCGCGGGTGAGCGTGGGCGTAGAGGCCGCCGTAGCGGCTCCATTCGCCCTGGCGTTCATCGCGGTGGCCGAACTCAGCGGCGGTGGCACCTTCACCGGTAACGCGCCGTGGCACATCGTGCTGATGCTGCTGTGCGGGCCACTGACGGCGATCCCGCTGCTGCTGTTCGGCGGCGCCGCGCACCGGTTGCCGATGGTGACGTTGGGGCTGCTGCTTTACCTCACCCCGGCGATGCAGATGACCTGGGGAGTGCTCGTCGGGCACGAGCCGATGCCGCTCGGCCGGTGGATCGGGTTCGCCTTGATCTGGGTGGCGTTGTTGATCATGACCGTCGGGGCGCTCAGGCGAAAATCGGCGTCGGTCGAGGCTGTCGATCAGGCGGAACCGGAATCGTCATCACGGTAACGGGCGGACCGGCTGGAGTCTGTGCTGCCCGACACATCCTGACGTGGTCTGACCGGCCGGCAAAGACACGCGTTGCGACACGCGCGGCGGTGTCGGTGGGGCGCAATAGACTGGCTCACCTATGAGCGGTTCATCTTCGGGGTCCTTCGTACACCTGCACAACCACACCGAGTACTCGATGCTGGACGGTGCCGCGAAGGTCAAGCCCATGATCGCCGAGGCGCAGCGTCTCGGGATGCCTGCCATCGGCATGACCGACCACGGAAACATGTTCGGCGCGAGCGAGTTCTACAACGTCGCCACCAAAGAGGGCATCAAGCCCATCATCGGTATCGAGGCGTACATCGCGCCCGCGTCCCGCTTCAACACCAAGCGCGTCACCTGGGGTGATCCGAGCCAGAAGGGCGACGACGTCTCGGGTAGTGGTTCGTACACCCACATGACGATGGTCGCGGAGAACGCGACGGGCCTGCGAAATCTGTTCAAGCTGTCGTCGCTGGCATCGTTCGAGGGCCAGCTCGGTAAGTGGTCGCGCATGGACGCGGAGATCATCGCCGAGCATTCCGCGGGCATCATCGCCACCACCGGGTGCCCGTCGGGTGAGGTGCAGACCCGGCTGCGGCTCGGTCACGAGCAGGAGGCCATCGAGGCCGCTGCGAAGTGGCAGGAGATCTTCGGCAAGGAGAACTTCTTCCTCGAGCTGATGGACCACGGCATCGAGATCGAGCGCCGGGTCCGCGAAGGCCTGCTGGACATCGGCAAGAAGTTGGGCATCCCGCCGCTGGCGACCAACGACTGCCACTACGTCACGCGTGAGGCCTCGCAGAATCACGAGGCGCTGCTGTGTATCCAGACCGGCAAAACGCTGTCCGACCCGACACGGTTCAAGTTCGACGGTGACGGCTACTACCTCAAGTCGGCCGCGGACATGCGTGCCATGTGGGATCACCAGGTACCCGGTGCCTGCGACTCGACGCTGCTGATCGCTGAGCGCGTCGAGTCCTACGCCGACGTCTGGAAGTTCCACGACCGGATGCCGATCTTCCCGGTACCCGAGGGCGAGACGCAGGACACTTGGCTGCGTAAAGAGGTGTTGCGTGGCCTGGACCGGCGCTTCCCGACCGGCCCGCCTCAGGAGTACCTCGACCGTGCTGATTACGAGATCAGCGTCATCGTGCAGATGGGCTTCCCGGCGTACTTTCTTGTCGTCGGCGACCTCATCAGCCACGCTCGCGAAGTCGGTATCTGGGTAGGCCCGGGCCGAGGTTCGGCAGCAGGTTCGCTGGTCGCATGGGCGATGGGCATCACCAATATCGACCCCATCCCGCACGGTCTGCTGTTCGAGCGCTTCCTCAATCCCGAGCGCGTGTCGATGCCCGATATCGATATCGACTTCGACGATCGTCGCCGCGGTGAGATGGTGCGCTACGCCAGCGAGAAGTGGGGCAGTGACCGCGTCGCCCAGGTGATCACCTTCGGTACCATCAAAACCAAAGCGGCACTGAAGGATTCGGCTCGAGTCCACTACGGACAGCCGGGCTTCGCCATCGCCGACCGGATCACCAAGGCGCTGCCGCCGCCGATCATGGCCAAGGACATCTCGGTGGCGGGGATCACCGACCCCACCCACGAGCGGTACAAGGAAGCCGCCGAGGTCCGTGCGCTGATCGACACGGACCCCGACGTGCGCACCATCTACGAGACCGCACGGGGCCTGGAGGGTCTGGTCCGCAACGCGGGCGTGCACGCCTGCGCGGTGATCATGAGCTCCGAGCCGCTCATCGATGCGATCCCGATGTGGAAGCGCGCCCAGGACGGCGCCATCATCACGGGCTGGGACTACCCGTCGTGTGAGGCCATCGGCCTGTTGAAGATGGATTTCCTCGGTCTGCGCAACCTCACCGTCATCGGTGACGCGCTGGAGAACATCAAGGCCAACCGCGGCATCGATCTCGATCTCGATCACCTGGGTCTGGATGACCCGAAAACCTACGAGCTGCTGGCGCGCGGCGACACGCTCGGGGTGTTCCAGCTCGACGGGTCCGCGATGCGCGATCTGCTGAAACTGATGCGGCCGACCGGCTTTGAGGACATCGTGGCGGTCCTGGCGTTGTACCGGCCGGGTCCGATGGGTGTGGATGCGCATACCGACTACGCGAAGAGAAAGAACGGGCTGCAAGAGATCAAGCCCATCCACCCGGAGCTCGAAGAGCCGCTACGTGACATTCTCTCTGAGACTTACGGTTTGATCGTTTACCAAGAACAGATCATGCACATCGCGCAGAAGGTCGCGGGCTACTCGCTCGGCCAAGCAGACCTGCTGCGTCGCGCGATGGGTAAGAAAAAGAAGGAAATCCTCGACGAGGCCTACGGCGGATTCGCCGACGGCATGAAGCAAAACGGCTTCTCACAGGCGGCGATTACCGCATTGTGGGACACGGTGCTGCCGTTTGCCGGCTACGCGTTCAACAAGTCGCACGCTGCCGGGTACGGCCTAGTGTCGTTCTGGACCGCCTATCTCAAGGCCAACTATCCGGCCGAGTACATGGCAGGTCTACTCACCTCGGTCGGCGACGACAAGGACAAGGCCGCGGTGTACCTGGCGGATTGCCGCCGTCTGGGAATTACGGTGCTGCCGCCGGATGTCAACGAGTCGGTGCACAACTTCGCCTCGGTCGGCAAGGACATCCGCTACGGGATGGGCGGTGTGCGCAACGTCGGCGCCAACGTGGTGCAGTCCATCATCGCGGGCCGCACCGAGAAGGGGAAGTACACCGATTTCTCCGACTACCTCAGCAAGATCGACATCACCGCCTGCAACAAGCGGGTCACCGAATCTCTGGTCAAGGCAGGCGCTTTCGATTCGCTGGGTCATGCCCGCAAGGGGTTGTTCCTGATCCACGCGGACGCCGTCGACTCGGTGCTGGGTACCAAGAAGGCCGAGGCCATGGGGCAGTTCGACTTGTTCGGCGACGCCGGTGGCGGCGACGCCGGAGAGTCGGCGTTCACCATCAAGGTGCCCGACGACGAGTGGGAGGACAAGCACAAGCTGGCGCTGGAACGGGAGATGCTGGGCTTGTACGTGTCTGGACACCCGCTCAACGGCGTGGCGCATCTGCTGGCCAACCAGGTCGACACCCAGATCCCGGCGATTTTGGACGGCGACGTCGCCAATGATGCCCAGGTGCTTGTCGGCGGCATTCTGGCCTCGGTCAACCGTCGGGTGAACAAGAACGGACTTCCTTGGGCGTCAGCACAATTGGAGGACCTCACCGGTGGTATCGAGGTGCTGTTCTTCCCGCAGACCTACTCGCTGTTCGGCCACGAGATCGCCGACGACGTGGTGGTGTTGGTGAAGGCCAAGGTGGCCGCACGCGATGACCGGATCACCTTGATCGCCCACGAGTTGGTGGTGCCGGACTTCACCAGCGCCCAAGCCGATCGGCCGCTGGCGGTCAGCATGCCCACCCGGCAGTGCACGATCGACAAGGTGAGTGCGCTCAAGGCTGTGCTGACCAACCATCCCGGCACCGCACAGGTGCATTTGCGGCTGATCAGCGGTGAACGCATCACCACTTTGGAGTTGGATCAGACGCTGCGGGTGACCCCGTCCTCGGCGTTGATGGGCGATCTGAAGGCGTTGTTGGGACCCGGCTGCCTGGGGTGAGACTCCGGCTTGACCCGCGGGTAGTGGCCCCGGGTCAGAATCGGTAGCGCAGGATTCGTGCTTTGCGGGCGCCGGTCTCGGTCATTCCGGTCAAGCGGGTGGCCACCCGCAGCCAGCCGGGAAAGAGATCGACCTCCGGTGCGTGCGCCAGGCTGGCCTCTTCCACCAACCGAAGTCGTGGGTTCCAGCTCTCCGGGTGGTGGGCATCCTTGAATCCCGGATAGCCCCATAGGTTTCCGACGTCCTTGAACATCTTCTGCGGGGACAGCTTGATGGCGGCCCGGCTGAACCAGCCATTGCGCCCGTAGTCGTTGAAGGCCAACTCTCCGGATCGGAAGTGCTCGATGATGGTGCGGAAGATCCCGATGATCACCGGTTCGGTCAGGAATGCAAACAGTCCGTCGGCCACCAGCATCGTGGGCCGGTCCGCCGGAATGTCGGCGGGCCAGTTCGGATCGGCCAGCGACGCGGCGATCGAATGGTCCTGTTGGTGCGGGGGCAATACTTGTTCGCGCACCGCGGTGATCCCCGGCAGGTCGACGCTGTA
Source organism: Mycolicibacterium frederiksbergense (assembly GCF_029893345.1). Taxonomy (GTDB): domain Bacteria; phylum Actinomycetota; class Actinomycetes; order Mycobacteriales; family Mycobacteriaceae; genus Mycobacterium; species Mycobacterium frederiksbergense_B. Next base: position 479,027 of record NZ_JARXVE010000001.1, read on the forward strand.
CCAGTCGACCGTCGATGGCGGGGCTACCCGGTACAGCCCGCTGTCGAGGCCCGCGCCGAGGTCTACCACCACGGCGTCGGGATGCTCGGTGGTGAAGGCGCGCACCCGGTCGTCGAGCATCTTGGCGCGCAGGGCGGATTGGCACACCACGCTGGTCTGGACGCCCAATCCGGCGAAGTCGTAGTCGATCTTGCTCACCGCGTCGTCGGCGAACATGTCACCCAGAATCGGGTGCGGCCAGCGGCTGTCCAGTGCCCTGGCGTACATCGTGAGGAACGCGGTTTGTTCCACCGGTGTCAGGTGAGCTGTGGCAAGTCCCATGACTGCGAACGTACACCCGCTGTCAGGCTGAACGGTCAGCCCAAAACGTTCACCGCCCTTGCGATTACGAGTCCGGCCGTGGACAGTGCGACCATCGCTTGCAGGGACATCATCATCTTGGCCCAGCGCGCCAGCGGCATGGTGTCGGTGGGGGAGAAGGCCATCACGTTGGTGAGGCTGACGTACAGGTAGTCAACGAAGGTGGGACGCCAATTCGGTTTCGCCACTTTGGGATTGCCCATCTGCGGGAACATGAAATCGGGGTAGGGATGGGTTCCGTCCCGCCGAGCGAACGGTCCACCGCGATCGAGCTCCCAGTACCAGATGCCGAATGCGATCACATTGGTGACGAAGATCGCCGCACCGCTGCCCAGCAGGACCGCGGCGTTGTTGCTGACCTCGCCGGTCAGGATTTTCGCATCCAGCACCACCGCAGACAGGGTGTTGTCGACGGTGATCGCACCCAGCAGGACCAGGGATGCGTAGCGGCCGAGCCGGGTTGCCCGGGTCAGTCGGATTGGATTGAGCCAGACCAGCACTACCAACAACAGGACCTCGGCGCTGGTCAGCGGCCAACGCGGCACCAGCGTGTAGTTGACCGGGATGGCCAGTTGCAAAGCGATTGCCGCGATGAGCGCCGCCAACACCGGTAGCCGGTTTTCCGGATCCCCGGGACGTAACCACGACGGCGCGCGGTGTTCGGCGTCCGACGCCAGCTGTTCCGCGCGCTGGACGAACTTCTGCACCGGGGATTGCGGGTCAGGCGAGATGTCCATGGTGTCAGTGTGGCTGCATACCCTGGCAGATATGCGTACACGGCACATAAGCCTCTGGATCGAAGCTAGGCCCGAGACGGTGTACTCATATGCCGCCGAGCCGGGCAATCTGGCCGCGGACCTGGAGACGTTGCGCAGTTTGCTGGAAGGCTAGTGGTCGGACGACGACCCGCAAGATAGGTTTCGGCTAACCGAAACACCGAAAGGGCCAGTTCACCTAGTCTGGCGTTATGCCACTGACCGGAGACTACGAGCCAAGCACATCGGACTGGGCCCGGGAGAACGCCGAAGCCTATGTCGCTTCGGGTGGTACCGAAGGCACCGAGCTCAACGGCCGGCCGGTGATCCTGCTGACCACGATCGGCGCGAAGACCGGCAAGATCCGCAAGACACCGTTGATGCGTGTCGAGCACAACGGCGAATACGCGGTGGTTGCCTCGCTGGGCGGGGCCCCGAAACATCCGGTCTGGTACTACAACATCACGAAGAACCCGCGGGTTGAACTGCAGGACGGCACGAAATCCGGGGACTACGACGCTCGTGAGGTCTTCGGCGACGAAAAGGAGCTCTGGTGGGAGCGAGCGGTGGCGGCCTGGCCCGATTACGCGGAATACCAAACCAAGACCGACCGGCAGATCCCGGTGTTTGTGCTTACCCCGGTGAAGTGATAGCGCCGGCCGGTGGCACCATTGACCGGTGACTGCCGAACTGAGCCCCCGTACGTCTCCGATGCTGTCAGCGGATGACATCGATGCGGCAGCCCGGCGGATTTCCGGAGTGGTCACGCGCAGCCCGCTGCAACTCTGCGAACGGCTGTCGGAGGTCACCGGCGCCACGGTGTATCTGAAGCGTGAAGATCTTCAGACGGTGCGCTCCTACAAGGTGCGGGGCGCATTCAATCTGATGGCCCAGCTCTCGCCCGAGGAAGTCGCCGCGGGCGTGGTGTGTTCCTCAGCGGGCAATCACGCGCAGGGTTTCGCCATGGCCTGCCGGTCGATGGGCATCCACGGACGGGTCTATGTCCCGTCCAAGACGCCCAAGCAGAAGCGTGATCGCATCCGCTATCACGGCCGTGAGTTCATCGAGCTCATCGCAGGCGGGGCCACCTACGACGAGGCCGCCGCGGCCGCCCTGGAGGATGTCGCGCGCACCGGTGCCACGCTGGTGCCGCCTTACGACGACCTACGCACCATGGCGGGACAAGGCACCATCGCTGCCGAACTGCTCGACCAGCTCGACGAGGAACCGGACCTGGTGATCGTCCCGGTTGGCGGCGGCGGGTGCATCGCGGGAATGACGACCTACCTTGCCGAGCGGACCGGCAACACCGCCGTCCTCGGGGTGGAACCGGCTGGTGCGGCATCGATGATCGCAGCACTGGCCGCGGGCGAGCCGGTGACCTTGGAGCACGCCGACCAGTTCGTCGATGGTGCCGCGGTGGCACGGGCCGGAACGCTGACGCACGCGGCGCTGGCCGCCGCCGGCGACATGGTGTCGATGACCACGGTCGACGAGGGAGCGGTGTGCACCGCGATGCTCGACCTGTATCAGAACGAGGGCATCATCGCCGAACCCGCTGGTGCGCTGTCGGTGGCCGCGCTGATGGAAGCCGATATCGAGCCGGGCTCCACCGTGGTGTGCCTGATCTCGGGCGGTAACAACGACGTCTCGCGCTACAACGAGGTGTTGGAGCGCTCGCTGGTGCATCTGGGTCTCAAGCACTACTTCCTGGTCGACTTTCCCCAGGAGCCCGGTGCCCTGCGCCGGTTCCTCGATGAGGTGCTCGGTCCCGGTGACGACATCACCCTGTTCGAGTACGTCAAGCGGAACAACCGGGAGACCGGCGAGGCGCTGTGCGGCGTCGAGCTGAGCTCGGCGGCCGATCTGGAGCCGCTGCTGGCCAGGATGGAAGCCTCCGACATTCTCGTCCAACTGTTGGAACCGGGGTCGCCGACGTATCGCTACCTGACCTGAGGCGGGTCAGCAGGCGGTGTCTTAGGCTCCGAAGTCGGACGCCGCTCGCTGGTCCCTGACGTTCCCGAAAGGTGAAGTGTCAGTGCGGACCGAGTTGCGGCGGCTGAACGCCCAGACTATGAACGCGCAGGTGGCGAAGGCGGCGCCGAGGATGCTCGAGCCGGTCCATCCCGCGACAGAGAACACAGCGGTGGTTGTGGCCGCTCCGAGGGCTGAGCCAAGCGAGTAGAACACCATGTAGCCGCCCATGACGCTGCTGATGCGGCCCGGGTGGGCCATGGTGAGCAGGTGCTGGTTGCTCACATGTACGGCTTGCACTGCAAAGTCGAGCACGATCACGCCAGCGATGACCAGCTGTAGTGACCACGATGCGTGCCCGATGGCTAGCCAGGACGCTGCTAGCAGTACGAGTGCCCCGCCTGTGACGGCACTGGCGAACCCAGAGTCGGCCCAGCGTCCCGCGCGGGCGGCGCCGAGCGCGCCGGCAAGCCCGGCAATGCCGAACAGGCCGATCTGTGCCGTGCTGAGATGCCACGGTGCCGCTGCGAGTGGCAGCGCCAAGCCGCTCCACAGTGTGCCGAAGGACGCGAACAGGAAGAACGCGATCAGCCCGCGTGAGACGAACAGGCGTTCACGGAACAGCAGGCCAAATGAGGTCAGCACCTCTAGATAGGTGGCTCGTTCGGCACGCGTGTCGGGCGGCAGGAGCCTCGGGAGAAGGCATGCCAGCGCAACCAGGAGCACCGCGAGCACGGCATAGACGCTGCGCCAGCCCCACACAGCGGCGAGGGCGCCTGCGGCCACCCGTGAACCGAGGATGCCGACGACAACTCCCGACGTCACCACGCCGAGGGTGCGGCCACGTTCTTCGGTGGTAGATAGGTCCGCAGCGTAGGCGACCGTGGTCTGCACGACGACAGCGAACAAGCCGGCGACTGCCAGTCCGGCGAGCAGCAGCCAGGTCCGTGTGGCTGCCGCGGCCAGCGCCACGCCGACCGCAGCCAGCAGAAGGTGACCGCTGATAAGTCTGCGGCGGTCGAACATGTCGCCGAACGGGACCAGAAGTACGAGTCCAACCAGATAACCGAGTTGCCCGCCCGTCACGATCCACCCCAGATCGGCGTCCGGTATGCCCAAATCGCGGCCGATCTGGACGAGAACTGGCTGTGCCGCGTAGATGGTCGCGACGGCTACCGCGCACACAGCGGCGAAAAGCGCTCTCCGGCCGAAGGTCAGTTCCATCCACCCTCCTTCAATCGGTTGCATATTGCAACTGATCGAAGGCTACGGCAGAATGGTTTCAATCAGCAACTCTTCGGGAGGTGTGATGACCGAGTCGGCTCACCGCAGCGACGACGTGGCCTGGACTGATCCCACCTGCCCGGTCGCGCGCACGCTCGACCTGGTCGGGGATCGTTGGAGCCTGCTCATCGTCCGAGACGCCATGGACGGAGCGAAGGCCTTCAGTGACTTTCAGCAGCGCACCGGCATCGCTCGCAATATCCTGACTGACCGCCTGCGCCGGCTGGTGGAGCGGGGCGTCCTCGACCGGGAGGCGGCCCCGTCAGGCCGGCGCCAGGTGTACACGCTAACCGAGGCCGGCCGTGACCTCTTCACCGTCGTTGTGGCTCTGCGTCAGTGGGGTGAGCGGCATGCGTACGCCCCTGGCGAGGTTCACTCTGTTCTGGTCGACGAGCGCGGTGTCCCGCTTCCGGAACTGCGGCCCGCATGCTCCCTGGGCGCTCCTGCTGACCTCGACACGACATTCCTGCGCAAGGATTGCTGAACGCGCACAGAGTGCCCCCCACAGTCGTTGGCCGAAGCCGAGATCGCTATCCGGGTAATGGGCTATCCCCAGGTGTCGACGCTGTGGATGCCCGCTTGACGGTGCGCACGATTGCGAATGAATGTCCGGCCAGTGTCGTGCGGTCGGTGCCGATGACGGGCGTGTCCCAGGCCAAAACCAACTCGCCGGTGACCGGTACCGACACCGCGTCGGCGCCCAGGTTGCAGGCGATGCACAGCGCGCCCCGATGCAGCACGATCCAGCGCTGCTCCTCGTCGAAGTCGACCGTCATGTGGTCCAGCCACGGATCGGCGAAGTCAGGTTCGCTGCGCCGCAGCGCGATCAGATCGCGATAGGTCCGGTGCAGTCGATCGTGGTGACCGGTGCTGACCTCGTCCCAGTTCAGTTTGGACCGCAGGAATGTCGCCGGATCCTGCGGATCGGGGATCTCGTCGGCGTCCCAGCCGTGTTCGGCGAATTCCTTCTTGCGCCCTTCGGCGGTGGCGCGGGCCAACTCCGGCTCGGGGTGTGAGCTGAAGAACTGGAACGGCGAGCACGCGCCCCACTCCTCGCCCATGAATAGCATTGCTGTATAGGGCGATCCGAGGGCGATGGCGGCCTTGACCGCGAGCTGGCCGTACGTCAGACGTTGCGACGGCCGGTCGCCGACGGCCCGATTGCCGACCTGATCGTGAGTCAGGGTGTAGGCCAGCAGCCGGGTGCCCGGAATGGTGGCGGTATCCAGTGGCCGACCGTGTCGGCGGTGCCGGAACGACGAGTAGGTGCCGGCGTGGAAGTACCCGTGCGTCAACGTCTGCGCCAACGTCGACAACGATCCGAAATCGGCGTAGTAGCCTTGCCGTTCACCCGACACCGCGGTGTGGATGGCATGGTGGATATCGTCGTCCCATTGTGCGGTCAGGCCGTATCCGCCCCGGTCTCGTGGGGTGATCAACCGGGGATCGTTGAGGTCGCTTTCGGCGATCAGCGACAGTGGTCTGCCCAGTTCTTCGGCCAGGGCATCGGTTTCGGCCGCCAGTTCCTCCAGCAGGTGGATCGCCGTGGTGTCCACCAGCGCGTGTACCGCATCGAGGCGCAGACCGTCGGCGTGGAAGTCGCGCATCCAGCGTAACGCGCAGTCGATGATGTACCTGCGCACCTCGTCGGCGTCGGCATCGGACAGATTGATCGAACTGCCCCACGGATTGTGGCCGGTGGAAAGGTAGGGCCCGAACCGGGGCAGGCAGTTACCGGACGGACCGAGGTGGTTGAACACCGCGTCGATCAGCACGCCGAGCCCGCGCGCATGGCAGGCATCGATGAACCGGATCAGCCCGTCGGGGCCGCCATAGGGTTCGTGTACCGCGTACCAGAGCACCCCGTCATAGCCCCAGCCGTGCGTTCCGCTGAATGCGTTGACCGGCATCAATTCCACGAAGTCCACACCGAGATCCACCAGGTAGTCCAGTTTCCCGATGGCGGAATCGAAAGTGCCTTCCGGCGTGAAGGTTCCAGTGTGGAGTTCATAGATCACCCGGCCGGCAATGGGGCGACCCGCCCAGTCGACGTCGGTCCAGGCGTCAGGCGTGGGGCGCCATAGCTGAGAGCGTGCGTGCACGCCATCGGGCTGCCGCGGTGAGCGCGGATCGGGCAATGCCTGTTCGTCCTCATCGAGCACGAACCCGTACCGGGCGTTGGCCGGGCAGTCGACCTCTGCGCGCCACCAGCCGTCTGCGGAGTGGGTCATCTGATGCCATGTTCCGTCCACGTCCACCCGGACGCGCTCGGGCTTCGGTGCCCACACCGCGAATTCAGGCATCGGCTCGGTCCAGCAGACACACCGGCGACGCGGCGAACAACTCGGCAGCAGGCACCGCACCCGTCCATTTCCGGCCGCTGAGCAGATCCAGCCACCGGCCGTCCGGCAATGGCAATACCGTATCGGCCCAGCCGGTTTCGGCCAGACCCACGGTCCACCGGCTGACGGCCACCACGACATCGGTGCCGCGCAGGTAGGACACCAGATGCCCGGCGGCGGCGCCGGCGGCCAACAGTGGGGTGTACGCACCGGAAAGGAACGTTTCGGGCCGGGCGCGGCGCAGTCGCAGCGCGGTGGCGGTGACACGTAGTTTCGGATCGTCGCCGCGCCGCAGCGCGGCGCGTAGCACCGAATAGTCAACCGGGCGACGGTTATCCGGATCGACCAGGCTGTCCTCGGCGGATTCGGTGCCCTGATAGACATCCGGCACACCGGGGACGGTCAACTGGATGAGTTTCTGGCCCAGGCTGTCGCTTCGAGCGTGCGCGTCGAGTCGGCCCACCAGCTCCGTCAGTTCGGCGGCGACGGGTCCGTCGAACACCCGGTCCAGCCAGCCGTGCGCATCGTCCTCGAACGCCGGGACCGGATCATGCCAAGAGGTCCGGACCCCGGCCTCCCGGATCGCCTTCTGGGCATAGCCGTGTAGACGAGTGCGCAGCTCGGCGGTGACATTGCCATCGGCAGGCCATACGCCGAAGATGTTCTGCCACAGGAATAGTGCCGTGGACTGGTCCGGGGGATCGGTGCGTGCCGTCCACCGGCTGACCGAGTCCGACCAGGTCGCAGGCACCTGGGACAGCAGCCCGATGCGGGCCCGGACGTCCTCGCCACGCTTGGTGTCGTGGGTGGACAGCGTGGTCATCGTCGACGGCCAGGCGTGTACCCGTGTCGCGGCCCGCTGGTGGAATTCGGCCGGCGTGACCCCGAACAACTCGGGCGCACCACCGACCTCATTGAGTGGCACCAACCGGGCATCGCGGTAGAACAGGCAGTCCTCGATCGCCTTGGCGGTAGCCGCTCCGCAGAGTTGGTTGAACCGGGACACCACCTCGGTACTGGTCGACAGGGCTGCCGAGATGATGGCCAGCGAATCTGTGAATTCCGGTGCTGTGCAGGCGGTTTCGTACAAGGCCAGCGGAAGGATTGTGGCTAGGGCAGGGTAGTCGCAGCGGTATACGCCGATTCTGCTGATCACTGCGGCCACCGCCGCGGGCACCTGCCGATCGTGAGTCGCCGTCACCGCCGAGATCACCCGGCACAGCCGGGCCAATTCGCTGGCCAGGGTGTCGGTGACGGCGGCCGCCTTGAGTGTGCGCTCGGCTTCGGGAGGCTGGCGGCCGCTCACCGCGGTGAGCTCGGCGCGGCCGGACGGCGCGATGAACAGTCCGCCGATCTCTCGCAGCGCGTCATACCCGGTGGTGCCATTGACCGGAAGCGCGGCATCGAGGCTTTCGTCGGCGGCCAGGATCTTTTCCACCACGATCCACCCGTCGGGGCCGACCAGCTCACGCAGCCGGCCCAGATAGCCGACCGGATCGGACAATCCGTCCGGATGGTCAACGCGCAGGCCGTCCACCAGTCGCTCATCGAACCAGCGTTTGACCTCCACATGGGTCGCGTCGAATACGGCACGGTCCTCCTGGCGCAGCGCCGCCAGGGAAGTGATGGAGAAGAAGCGTCGATAGCCGCAGATGCCGCGGCGCCAGCCGGTCAGCCGATAGTGCTGACGGTCGTGCACCTGGCTGCCGGTGCCGGTGCCGGTTCCCGGTGCGATGGGAAAGCTCATGTCACCCAGCCGCAGCAGCTCGCCGTCGACCACCAGATCGGCGACGTCGTCATCGGAACCCAGGACCGGCAACACAATCCGGCCGTCATCGAGATCCCAATCGATGTCGAAGTAACCGGCATACATCGATGCCCGGCCATACCGCAGCAGATCCCACCACCACGGGTTCTGTTCCGGGTGCCCCACGCCGAGGTGGTTGGGCACGATATCAACAATGAGGCCGATGTCCCGGCGCCGGGCAGCCTCCGACAGCCGCTGCAGCCCATCCGGACCACCGAGGGCAGCCGACACGGTGGTGGGGTCGGTGACGTCATAGCCGTGGGTGGAGCCTTCCGCCGCGGTCAGGATCGGCGACAGATACAGATGCGAGACACCCAGGTCATCGAAGTAGTCCAGCAGGTTCACCGCATCGTCGAAAGTGCAGCAGTCCCCGCGCATCTGGAGCCGATACGTGGACAGGACCGGGCGGGCCATGTCAGGCCGTCTTGCGCAGTACCAGCAGGGAGCGGGCCTGCAGCGAAATCCTCTCGGCGGCGGCCACGACGAGATCACAATCGCCGGTCGGGCTGGCGGTGCTCAGATCACCGGTCCACTCGGTGGCGTAATCGCCGTTGGGCGTGACGAAATCCTGATCGTGGTCATTGGTGTTGAAGCACAACAGGAACGTGTCATCGACAACCCGTTCACCACGCGCGTTGGGGGCCGGGATGGCCTCGCCGTTGAGGAAGACCGCGACGCAGGTGCCCAATCCGGTACCCCAATCTTCCGGGGTCATCTCGGTGCCCGCCGGGGTGAGCCAAGCGATGTCGCGGACCTGATCGCCGCTGCGGATCGGCTTGCCCTCGAAGAACCGGCGGCGCCGGAATACCGGGTGCCGCTTGCGGAATTCCACAAACTTGCGGGTGAACTCCAGTAGTTCGGCGTTGGTCTCGCGCAGTGACCAGTCCATCCAGGACAGTTCCGAATCCTGGCAGTACACATTGTTGTTGCCCAACTGGGTTCGGCCGAACTCGTCGCCGTGCGCGATCATCGGCGTGCCCTGCGAGAGCATCAAGGTACCCATGATGTTGCGCATCTGCTTGGCGCGCAGAGCCAGGATCTCCGGGTCGTCGGTCGGCCCTTCCACGCCGCAGTTCCACGACCGGTTGTGGCTCTCGCCGTCCTGGTTGTCCTCACCGTTGGCGGCGTTGTGTTTCTCGTTGTAGGACACCAGGTCGTTGAGGGTGAACCCGTCGTGGCAGGTGACGAAGTTGATGCTGGCGCCCGGCCGGCGCCCGGTCGCCTCATAGAGGTCCGAGGAGCCGGTCAGCCGGGAGGCGAACTCGCCGAGGGTCGCTGGCTCGCCGCGCCAGTAGTCGCGCACGGTGTCGCGGTACTTCCCGTTCCACTCGGTCCACAAACCAGGGAAGTTGCCCACCTGGTAGCCGCCCTCACCGATATCCCACGGTTCGGCGATCAGCTTTACCTGGCTGACCACCGGGTCCTGCTGGACCAGATCGAAGAACGCCGAAAGCCGGTCCACGTCATAGAATTCCCGGGCCAGGGTGGAGGCCAGGTCGAACCGGAATCCGTCGACGTGCATCTCCAGCACCCAGTACCGCAACGAATCCATGATCAGCTGCAGTGTGTGCGGATGCCGCGCGTTGAGGCTGTTGCCGGTTCCGGTGAAATCCTTGTAGAACTCGGGTTGATCGTCCTGCAGCCGGTAATAGGCGGCGTTGTCTATACCGCGGAAGTTGATGGTCGGGCCGAGGTGGTTGCCTTCGGCGGTGTGGTTGTAGACCACATCCAGGATGACCTCGATACCCGCATCGTGGAACGCCTTGACCATGGTCTTGAACTCGGCAACCGCGCCGCCGGCATGCCTGGTGGCGGCGTACTGGAAATGCGGAGCGAAGAAGCCGACCGTGTTGTAGCCCCAATAGTTTCGCAGTCCCAGGTCCAGCAGCCGATGGTCGTGCATGAACTGGTGCACTGGCATCAGTTCGATGGCGGTGATGTTCAGCGACTGGAGGTACTCGATGACCACCGGATGGCTCAGCCCCGCGTAGGTGCCCCGGAGTTCCTCGGGGATTCCCGGATGGGTCTGGGTCATCCCTTTGACGTGGGCCTCATAGATCACGGTGTCGTGATACGGGGTTTTCGGTGCGCGGTCCGAACCCCATTGGAAGAACGGGTTGATCACCACGCTGGTCATGGTGTGGCCCAAGGAGTCGACTTGGGGCGGGGTGGCGGTGCCTGCCGGTTCGGCCGCCAGATCGTAGGAGAAGAGTGCCTGGCTGAAATCGAAGTCGCCGTGGAAGGACTTGCCGTAGGGGTCCAGCAGCAGCTTGCTGGGGTCGCAGCGGTGCCCGGCGCCCGGATCCCATGGCCCGTATACCCGGAAGCCGTAGCGTTGCCCCGGGCTGACTGTGGGCAAGTATGCGTGCCAGACGAACCCGTCGACCTCGTCGAGATTGATCCGCTGCTCGGAGCCGTCCTTGGCGATCAGGCATAACTCAACCCGTTCGGCGACCTCGGAGAACAACGAGAAGTTGGTGCCCGCGCCGTCATAGGTCGCGCCGAGCGGGTAGGCCTCACCGGGCCAGACAGTCGACATCGGCGTGGGTACTGGAGTCGACGTTACTGGTGACGACGGCGTCATGACCTCACCACCAACCGGTGGCCGCCGCCATCTGACGACCCAATTCGTTCGTCATTGTGCGCGCATAGGTGGTGGAGAGATGGTGAGAATCGTGATAGATCAACACATTTCCCTCCACTACGCGGCAACGGTCCTTACGGCACACCGCATCGCTCATGTCGAGTGGCTTGAGCAGTGGAAATTGCTCGACAAAATCCAGCGTGGGGTTGCGGTCGGACAGTACCTTGGACCGGTCGATACCGCAGGAGTTGGCGTCGCCGCCCTTGGCCAGGCAGTCGTACGGGAAGTACGGCTTGCCGTTACGGGTGAGCCAGGGGGTGTCGCGCATCGCCAGAATGGGAATGTTGTTTTCGGACAGGGTTTCCCAGATTCCGACGTAGGTGCTCGGCATCACATCGCCGGGCTTGATGTTCCACGGCCGGGTTGAGGTGGTGAACACATAGTCGGGGCGATCGGCGATGAGCTGCGACATCACCTTTTCGTTCCACTCATGGCATTTCGGGTAGGGCCGGTTGTCACCCATCACCAAAGGGACTTCCTCGGTGGTCAGGGGACAACCCATCTTGAGGTAGGTGACCACCTTGAAGTTGTGCAGACGGCCCAGCAGGTCAAGTGCGGTGATCCAGTGCTCGGCGTGTGAACCCCCGGCCACGGCGATGGTACGTGTCGCGTCCTTGTCACCGTAGGTGCAGTTGATCACGTCGGTGTTGGAGAAATCGCTGATACATCCGTCGTTCGTGGAGGCCGGCAGATCGTCTTTGGCCTCCAACACCGTCGGGCGCATCGGCAGCTTGGGCACCCGAAGGTCATCGATCAGCGCGCGGGCACCCGGATAGTCGCGTGCTGACAGCCCGGACAGTTCCTTGCCGCTGGCGCGCTGCACGGTGACATGCTCGCGCCAGGTGAACGAGGTGGCCGTGAGCGCGATGCCGAGCAGGCCGACGATGGAGCCGAGCACGATGGTCGGTCGGCGCAGCCGGACCCGCAGCGGGATGGCGGGTGCGGCGGTCGCTGCCTTGGTCTTCTGCAGGCGCAGCGGCTCCTCGATGTACCGCGTGGTGAGCCAGGCCAGAACCCCCGAGACCAGCAGCACGAGCAGACCGTCGAGGAAGCTGGCGTGCGAGTGGCCGGAGTAGGACAGCCAGAAGATCAGTAGCGGCCAGTGCCACAGATACAGCGAGTAGGCCATCGAGCCCAGCGACACGAACGGGGCGGTCGCCAGCATCCGGTTGGGTGCGGGCATCTGCTCGGCGGTGCGCGGATCGTCCATCCGGTTGGCGGCGGTCAGGATGAAGATGACCGTGGCGCCGACGGGAACCAGCGCCCAGGGCCCGGGGAACTCGTTGACGCCGTCGATGAACCAGCCGCAGGACAAGATCGCGGCCAGCGAGACGGTGGCAAGGATGGTGCGCAGCCACATCGGCCAGCGCACGACCGGCACCAGCGCGCCGGCCAGGACGCCCGCCAGCAGCTCCCAGCCGCGCGCGAAGCTGTTGTAGTAGGCGGTGGCCTGATCGGTGTTGTGCGCGATGATCGCGTACACGAACGAGGCGATGGTCAGGGCGCTCAGGAACACGATGAAGGCGGCGCGCAGGTGCCGACCGAACACCCGGCGTCCCAGGTAGGCGAACCCGAAGACCAGCACCAGGAACGCGATATAGAACTGTCCCTGCACCGACATCGACCAGATGTGCTGTAGCGGACTGACCGCCTCACCGGCGCGAAGATAGTCTGCGGCGGTGTTGGCCAACTCCCAGTTCTGGTAGTAACCCAGGCTGGCCAGGCTTTGATCGGCAAATGCTTCCCACCGCGTCTCCGGTTGCACCAGGATGGTCAGCACCGCGGCCGCGGCCAGCACAACCACCAGGGCGGGCAGCAAACGCCGCACCAGCCGAACCACCTCGGGAACCAGCCGCAGCGGGGCCTCCGGATTCAGGGCAATCCGCAGGATCTTGCCGCCGAAGAAGAACCCCGACAGCGCCAGGAAGACGTCGACCCCACCGGACACTCGGCCGAACCAGATATGGAACACCGCGACGAGCGCGATGGCGATACCGCGGAGCCCGTCGAGATCATGCCGATAGAAACCTGACGCGCGGGTACCCATGGCGGCACGCTGAACGGAACCGGACTCGGTGCCGGGCTCCGTCCGGGGGGCGTCAAGGGTCTTCATGATCGACGCCAATTTACCTAAGATCGGCCTTAAGCTCATATTTCGGATACCCGCGTCACTCTCTGTGAACAGGGCGCTAGGCTGCCCGACTGTGGCTGAGCTGACCCCAGCGCAAATCAATGCCATTGACGCGGCACACATCTGGCACCCCTACAGCGCGATGGGCGCTGGATCGTTGGCGCCCGTGGTCGCCGTCGGGGCCAAAGGCGCGTGGCTGACTGTGATCGACCCAACAGACGGTGAACCGATCGAGGTCCTCGATGCGATGGCGTCGTGGTGGACGGCGGTACATGGTCATGGACATCCGGTGCTGGACCGTGCCATCAACGACCAGCTCGCCACCATGAACCACGTCATGTTCGGCGGCCTGACCCACGAACCGGCGGCACGGCTGGCGCAGCTGCTGGTGGACCTCACCCCGGATGGGCTGGAGACGGTGTTCTTCAGTGATTCCGGCTCGGTGTCGGTCGAGGTGGCGGTGAAGATGGCGCTGCAGTACTGGCGCAGCCTGGGCCGCGGCTCCAAGCACCGCCTGATGACGTGGCGGGGCGGCTATCACGGTGACACCTTCACCCCGATGAGCGTGTGCGACCCCGAGGGCGGCATGCATTCGCTGTGGACCGACATCTTGCTGGCCCAGGAGTTCGCGCCGCCGGTACCCGCGGACTACCAGCCGTCCTACAGCGCGGCGTTTGAGCAGCAACTGGCCGAGCACGCCGACGAACTCGCCGCGGTGATCGTCGAACCCGTGGTGCAGGGCGCCGGGGGGATGCGCTTCCACGATCCGCGCTACCTGTCGGACCTGCGTGCGATCTGCGATCGCCACGACGTGCTGCTGATCTTCGACGAGATCGCCACCGGGTTCGGCCGGACCGGTGAGCTGTTCGCGGCCGAGCATGCCGGGGTCAGCCCGGACATCATGTGTGTCGGGAAGGCGCTGACCGGTGGCTACATCACCCTGGCGGCGACCCTGTGCACCGGGCAGATCGCCCGGACGATCAGTGCGGGGGAGCCCGGCGCGCTGATGCACGGTCCGACCTTCATGGCCAATGCGCTGGCCTGTGCGGTCGGCGTGGCGGCGGTGGAACTACTGGTCAGTGGCGATTGGCGGGCTCGGGTGAGCGAGATCGAGGCCGGCCTGCGCCATGGGCTAGAGCCGGCCCGGGCACTGCCCGGGGTGGCCGATGTCCGGGTGCTGGGTGCCATCGGTGTCATCGAAATGAGCGAGCCGGTGGACATGCGGGTGGCGACGTTGACGGCGCTGCGGCACGGGGTCTGGCTACGTCCGTTCGGCAAGCTGATCTACGCCATGCCGCCGTTCATCTGCACGCCGCAGGAGGTGGAACAGATCACCGCAGGCATGGTCGGCGTGGCCCGTGCACTAACCTGAACGGTGTTCAATGGTCGGCACCGCCGACGTGTTCAACAGTCGGCACTGCCGACGCGTTCAATAGTCGTCGGCACAAGGAGCACCAGGTGACGCGCACGGATCTTTCACCGCTGGCCTGGCTGGCCGACGTCGAGCGGCAGCGCCGGCAGGCCGGGCTGCGCCGCGAGCTGCGTACCCGGCCTCCGGTGGGCGCCGAACTCGATCTGGCCTCCAATGACTATCTGGGGTTGTCGCAGCACCCCGACGTCCTCGACGGCGGCATCGAAGCGCTGCGCACCTGGGGTGCAGGCGCCGGCGGCTCGCGGCTGGTCACCGGCAACACCGAACTGCACGAAGGATTCGAAGCCGCACTGGCCGGCTTCGTCGGCGCGGAGTCGGCGCTGGTGTTCTCATCGGGCTACACCGCCAACCTCGGCGCGGTGGTCGCGTTGTCCGGTCCCGGCTCCCTGCTGGTCTCCGACGCACTGACGCACGCTTCCCTGGTCGACGCATGCCGGTTGTCCCGGGCCCGCGTGGCGATCACCCCGCACCGCGACGTCGGCGCGGTCGAGGCCGCATTGTCCGCCCGCACCGAGGAACGCGCGGTGGTGCTCACCGAGTCGGTGTTCAGCGCCGACGGAGTGCTCGCACCGCTGCGTGAGTTGCATGCGGTGTGCCGTCGCCACGGCGCACTGCTGCTCGTGGACGAAGCCCACGGTCTTGGCGTGCGGGGCGAGGGCGGACAAGGCCTGCTGCACGAAGTGGGCCTGGCCGGGGCTCCGGACGTGGTGATGACGACGACCCTGTCGAAGGCGCTGGGCAGCCAGGGTGGCGTGGTGCTCGGCCCGGAGCCGGTGCGTGCGCACCTGATCGACGCCGCACGCACATTCATCTTCGACACCGGTTTGGCGCCCGCGGCTGTCGGCGCCGCGTGGGCCGCGCTGCGGGTGCTGATCGCCGAGCCGCACCGGGCCCAGGCAGTCCTGACCCACGCCGCCGACCTGGCCCGGATTTCCGGAGAGACGGCCATTCCCGATTCGGCGGTGGTCTCGGTGATCCTGGGCGATCCGGAGGTCGCGGTCGCCGCTGCGGCGGCGTGCCTGGATCGCGGCGTCCGCGTCGGCTGTTTCCGCCCGCCGACGGTTCCCGAGGGCACCTCGCGGCTGCGCTTGACCGCCCGGGCTTCGTTGACCGCCGACGAGATGGATCTGGCCCGCCGGGTGCTCACCGAGGTCCTGGCCGAGGCACGGGCATGAGCATCGTGGTCGTGACCGGAACCGACACGGGCGTCGGGAAGACGGTGACGACCGCGGCGCTGGCCTGCGCGACGCGCCTCGCCGGTTTCGACGTCGCGGTGTGCAAACCGGTGCAGACTGGAACGATCGACGGCGACGACGACCTCGGTGAAGTGCGCCGACTGTCCGGGGTGGGCAACCTGCACGGCGGATGGCGCTATCCGGAGCCGCTGGCCCCGGTTGCGGCCGCCGACCGCGCTGGGCTGGAACTGCCGACGCGCGCCGAGTTGGTGACCGCGGTGCGCGATGCCGAGGTGCCGGGCGGGCTGACCCTTGTCGAGGGCGCGGGCGGTCTGCTGGTCGAGCTCGGGGCCGACGGCGTCACCCTGCGCGATCTGGCCGCCGATCTCTCCGCGGCCGTCCTGGTGGTGGTGTCCCCGGGATTGGGAACCCTCAACCACACCGCGTTGACATTGGAATCACTTGCCGGACAAGGGATTCCGTGTGCCGGCCTGGTGATCGGTGCGTGGCCGGAGAACCCCGGAATCGCCGCGTCGGGAAACCGGGACGCACTGGCGCAGCTGGCACCGGTACGTGCCGTGCTGCCCGCGGGGGCCGGCGGCGCCACCGCCGAGGAGTTCGAGGCGATCTGCGCCGACGTGTTCGACCGGGACTGGCTGACCGGCCTGACCTGAGATGGTGCACTCCGTCGAGTTGGTCTTCGATCCGGACACCGAAGCCAGGGTCCGCGGAATATGGGATGCGCTACGCGACGCGGACATTCCGAGCCAGGCGCCGGCCAGCCGGCCACACGTAACCCTGACCGTCGCCCAACACATCGATTCGCAGGCCGAGGACGTGCTGCGGGCGCTCGTGGACCGGTTCCCGTTGCCCTGCCGGCTCGGTGCGACCTTGATGTTCGGACGCTCGTCCGGGGTGCTGGCTCGACTGCTCATTCCGACAACAGAGCTGCTCGAAGTGCAGGCCGAGGTCTACCGGTCCTGCGTGCCGTTCATGACGCCGGCTCCGATGCCGCACGCCGAACCGGAGCAATGGACCCCGCATGTCACGCTGGCCCGGCATGTGGCTGCGGCGCGGTTGGTCACGGCGGTGCGGATCGCCGGACGGCCCGCCGAGATTGTCGGCAGTGTGACCGGGTTGCGGCACTGGGACGGCGACAAGCGCGTCGAGCACCCGATCGGCTGATCAGGCCGGCATCAATCCGGCTTGCGTTGCAGGATGTCGTGTGCCGGGCCGACGGTGCTTGCGCCCCGCACGGCCAACCCGTCGACCAGCAGCTGCAGGCCGAACGCGAACTGTCGGGAGGTGTCGCGGTCCAGCACCGACTGCTCATCGGTCAGCGCACCCGCGGAGTCCCATTGCAGCCGGGACTGCTCGTCGGCGGTGAATCCGAGCACGTAATAGAGCACGGTGCGGGCGGCCAACTCGTCATCCGGTGACGTCACACCGGCGTGCTGGGCGGCGCCGGCCAGCTGGGCCAGGATCTCGTTGACGATTTGCGAATGCCCGGCCGAGAAGCTGGATGAGACCAGCTCGGCCCCGTCGGTATGGGACAGCAGTGCATCACGCAGTGCCGCGCAGATCTGATGGATCTGGGCAGGCCAGGCCGGCGCGTTTGGTTCGACGCGGACGGGCTGCAGGATGCGGTCCGCGACCGCGCCGAGCAGCTCCTGTTTGTTGGCGAAGTGCCAGTACAACGCCCCGGGGCTGACATTGAGCTCACGGGCCAGGCGTCGCATCGTCAGGTCGCCGATGCCGTAGTTGTCGAGGATGGCCGTCGCCGCATCCACCACGTCGGGTTTGTGGAGTTGCACACCGTTACCCTAGCCTGAACGGTGTTCAATTGTCGGCACCGCCGACGCGTTCAAATCGTCGGCCCCGCCGACGCATCCAATTGTCCGGCCCCGCCGGCACGTTGAAGATGACGATCCACAGGAGGAGAGCCGGTGACGCAGGCAGCAACGAGCAGCACTGATGTACTGGGCGTGGCCCGCGAGCAGGTTCTGGAGCGTGGCGTCGGCCTCGACCGGGATCAGACGTTGCAGGTGCTGCAGCTACCCGACGACCGGCTCGAAGACCTCCTGGCCCTGGCCCACGAGGTCCGGATGAAGTGGTGTGGCCCCGAGGTCGAGGTCGAGGGCATCATCAGCCTCAAGACCGGCGGCTGCCCGGAGGACTGCCACTTCTGCTCGCAGTCGGGCCTGTTCGCTTCTCCGGTGCGTAGCGCCTGGCTGGACATCCCCAGCCTGGTCGAGGCGGCCAAGCAGACCGCCAAGACCGGCGCCACCGAGTTCTGCATCGTCGCCGCGGTGCGCGGCCCCGACGAGCGACTGCTGGCCCAGGTGGCCGCGGGCATCGAGGCGATCCGCAACGAGGTCGACATCCAGATCGCGTGTTCCCTGGGCATGCTGAACCAGGAGCAGGTGGACCGCCTCAAGGACATGGGCGTGCACCGCTACAACCACAACCTGGAGACGGCCAAGTCGTTCTTCCCCAACGTGGTCACCACGCACTCCTGGGAAGAGCGCTGGGGCACGTTGGAGATGGTCCGCGAAGCCGGTATGGAGGTGTGTTGCGGCGGCATCCTGGGCATGGGGGAGACGCTGGAGCAGCGCGCCGAGTTCGCCGCCAACCTGGCCGAGCTGGATCCGCACGAGGTGCCGCTGAACTTCCTCAACCCGCGCCCGGGCACGCCTTTCGGCGATCTCGAGGTGCTGCCGGCCTCGGAGGCGCTCAAGGCGGTGGCCGCGTTCCGGCTGGCCCTGCCGCGCACCATGCTGCGTTTCGCCGGGGGCCGGGAGATCACCCTCGGTGACCTCGGGGCCAAGCAGGGCATCCTGGGTGGCATCAACGCCGTCATCGTCGGCAACTACCTCACCACATTGGGTCGCCCGGCCGAGTCGGACCTGGAATTGCTCGACGATTTGCAGATGCCGATCAAGGCGCTGAACGCCAGCCTGTAGAACTGGTGGTGATGGTTCACGAGTTGCCCGCGCCCGTTGGCGCCGGCGTATACAACGTCTACACGGGCGTTCAGGCCAGTGCAGCTGCTGGTTCCGCCATGCCCACCGCGGCCCAGCTCGGCCTGGAACCGCCCCGGTTCTGCGCCGAGTGCGGGCGCCGGATGATCGTCCAGGTGCGTCCCACCGGGTGGTGGGCGAAGTGTTCACGGCACGGTCAGGTGGATTCCACGGACCTGGATACGCGGCGATGAGCCTCTCGGGCGAAGAGCAGAAGGCACCGATGAGCCTCTCGGGCGAAGAGCAGCTCTCGCGCGATGAGCAGAAGGTCCCGTCTCGCGTCAATACCCCTGGCGCACCACGAGTTTCGCGTGAGCGGGCGGTGCTGATCGTGATCGCTGCGCTGGCTGCGGCCGGTGCCGTGCTCGGTGCGCTGTGGGCATGGCTGGCTCCCGGTATTCATGGCGTGGTGGCGCTGACCCGCAGTGGTGAGCGGATACACGCGTTCCTCGGCCGTGAATCCGATCTTTTCTTCACGTCGGCGTTCATGTTCGTCGGCTTGCTGGTGGTTCTGGCGGTCATCGCCGCGGTGGCGCTGTGGCAGTGGGCCCCGCATCGCGGGCCGGTCCAGGTCGCCGCGCTGGCGGCGGGTTGTGCGGCCGCGACGGCGGTGGCCGCTGGTGTCGGCGTGGCGTTGGCCCGTTGGCGGTTTGGCGGCGTCGACGTCGCGGGGGCTCCGGTAACCCCGGAACATCGCGTTTATTACGTGGTGCAGGCCGCCCCGGTGTTCTTCGGGCACTCGGCACTACAGATCGTCGGGACGCTCTTGTTCCCGGCGGCGGTGGCGGCGCTGGTCTATGCGCTGATTGCGGTGTCGACGGCGCGTGACGATCTGGGTGGTTGGCCTGTGCAGGAGCCGCCGCTGCCGTTGCCGCCGGTCAGAGCGGACGTCGCCGGACCGTCCGGCCCATAGCCACCTTGGCGGTGATTCCGGCCAGACGGGCCATGCCCACATAGGTCATCGGGTTGAGCAGCGTCGGCCATTTGGTCCGCACCAGGTTCGCGGTCAGGGGGCGGCCGGCGAACCGGTCGGTCAGCCAGCGCAGCGCCATCGGCGCCGACATCGGGTGCAGCATGAGGTGCTCGCTGAACAGGTCGCGGTGGTAGGTCACATCGGCGCCGCCGGCCAGATAGGTATCGGCCAGTTCATCGATGTCGTCGACCGAGATCACTTCGTCGTGCACGGCCTGCACGATCAGCACCGGCGGAACCGGTGCGGCCACCCCGAGTTTGGTGTCCTTGAACACCTCACTGACCTCGGGGCCGTCCAGAATCTGTTCCAGGGGCGTATCGATCAGATCGGCCATATCGGTGCGGAACATCCGCACCACTGCCTGCAGTGTGGTCATCTCGTGCAGCCGGTCCAGGACCTTGCGTCCCTCGGTGGTCGCGTGTTCGGAGACGACGCGGTTGAGGTTGGGATAGATGTCAGCGAGGGCGGCCACCACGAGCGCGGGCAGTCCGGAGAACACGGTGCCGTTGAGCCGGCGGAATGCGTTTCCAAGGTTGCCCACCGGTGAACCGAGGACGGCTCCGACGATGTTCAGTTCGGGGGCGTAGCTGCCGCTCATCTCGGCCGCCCAGGCGCTGGCCAAACCGCCGCCGGAGTACCCCCACAGGCCGACGGGCGCAGACGGGGACAGCGAGAATCGTTCGGTGTTGAGCGCCGCGCGCAATCCGTCCAGGACGCGGTAGCCGGGTTCGTATGGCGCGCCCCAGTTGCCGTTGACGCCCTCGTGGTCGGGGACCGAGACGGCCCAGCCTTCGGCGAGTGCGGCCGAAATCAACAGGAGTTCGAGCTGTGCCAGGGATCCGGTGGCCTTGGCGTGACGACGCAGCGCATAGGACGGGAAGCAGCGAGCCGAGATCGCATCGATCGCGCACTGGTAGGAGACCAGTGGACAATCCGGCGCAGCGTCGGGCGGGACGATCACGGTGGTGGCGGCGGCTTCGGGGATGCCGGTGCGATCGGTGGACCGGTACAACAGCTGAGTGGCGTGCACGCGCTGCGGGATCAGGCCGAGAAAGGCCAGTTCGACATCGCGGCTGCGCAGGACGGTGCCGGGTTCGGCGTGCTGGAACCCCGCAGGTGGGACATAGAACGGGTCATCGCTGGGGAGTTGGGGTCGGGCGGACCGGTCGAGTTCCTCATGTGCTGCTCGACCAATCCACTCGGCTCCGGTGGCGGTGGCCGCAGTGCCCAAGTCCATCCGGGCATTCTTACTTAAGAAGGGTCTAAGAATCCAGTCGACTCACCCGGGTGGGCGCAACGCGGCGAACTCGTCGGTGACGCGGTAGCGCGAGTCGGTGAAGCGGTACAGCGCTGCCGGACGCCCACCGCTGCGGCCTGAGCGTGCTGTGGTGCCGGTGCGGGTGATCACCTTGCGGCGTTCCAGCACCCGTTGCAGGTTGGTGGCATCCACCTGGTAGTCCAGCGCCGCGCTGTACACGTCACGCAGCGTGGAGATCACGAATTCCATTGGCGCCAAGGCGAATCCGATGTTGGTGTAGGACAGTTTCGCCATCAGCCGGTTGCGCGCGTGTTCCACCATGGGGGCGTGGTCGAAGGCCATTTCGGGCAGGTCGTTGACCGGATGCCACCTGGTGTCGGGCGGCAGTGCTGGGGTGGCCGGGGAGGGGACCAGGCCCAGGAACGTGGAGGCGATGGTTCGAATGCCCGGAACCCGGGTCGGGTCGGAGAACACTGCCAATTGTTCAAGGTGGGCCAGTTCGCGCAGGTCGACCTTCTCGGCGAGCTGCCGTCGAACCGAGCTGGTCAGATCCTCGTCGTCATCGAGCCGGCCACCCGGCAGGGACCACTTGCCTTGTTCGGGGTCCAGCGCCCGCTGCCATAACAGCACGTTAAGGGCAGGTTGCCGGGAGTCGAGATCGCGAACCTGGAACACGGCGGCAAGTACCTCATGCGCGGTGTTACCATAAGTCATGTTTTCGATTATAAGTCGAAAACCTAACCGAGTGGAGGAGATCGGCGTGACCGCTCTCAACGGCACCCTTGCGGAAGGGTTGGCAGACCAGATCGTCGATGGCCCCGGTGGCTATTCCGGCGTCGTCGGCGACGAAAAATGGGCCGCGGAGATCCGTCGGTTGGTCGATCAGCGTGGCGCGACGCTGCTGGCGCACAACTACCAGTTGCCGGCCATCCAGGACGTCGCGGACCACGTCGGCGATTCCCTGGCGCTGTCGCGCATCGCCGCCGATGCGCCAGAAGACACCATCGTGTTCTGCGGTGTGCACTTCATGGCCGAAACCGCCAAGATTCTCAGCCCGGACAAGACCGTTCTGATCCCCGATCAGCGCGCGGGATGTTCACTGGCCGATTCGATCACCGCCGACGAGCTGCAGGCCTGGAAGGACGAGCATCCAGGCGCCGTCGTCGTCTCCTACGTCAACACCACCGCCGCGGTGAAGGCGCTGACCGACGTGTGCTGCACCTCGTCCAACGCCGTCGAGGTCGTGGCGTCGATACCCGAAGACCGCGAGGTGCTGTTCTGTCCCGATCAGTTCCTCGGCGCGCACGTCCGGCGAGTCACCGGCCGCAAGAACCTGCACGTCTGGGCCGGGGAATGTCACGTACACGCCGGGATCAACGGCGACGAGCTGGCCGACCAGGTTCGGTCGCACCCCGACGCCGAACTGTACGTGCACCCCGAATGCGGGTGTGCCACCTCGGCGCTGTATCTCGCCGGTGAGGGCGCGGTTCCCGAGGAACGTGTCAAGATCTTGTCCACCGGCGGCATGCTCGACGCGGCGCGCGACACTCAGGCGCGGCAGGTGCTGGTCGCCACCGAGGTCGGCATGCTGCACCAGTTGCGCAGGGCCGCACCCGAAGTCGACTTCCTGGCGGTCAACGACCGGGCGTCGTGCACCTTCATGAAGATGATCACCCCGGCCGCGTTGCTGCGCTGTCTGGTCGAAGGCGCCGACGAGGTGCACGTCGATCCCGAAACCGCCCGGCTGGGTCGTGCCAGCGTGCAGCGGATGATTGCGATTGGGCAGCCCGGCGGCGGGGAGTGACCACGTTCGCCTGCGGCGGATCCACGCTGTGGCAACAGCGTGCGGATGTCGTCGTGATCGGAACCGGGGTCGCGGGTCTGGTCGCGGCCCTGGCCGCGCATCGTCGCGGCCACCGGGTGGTTCTGCTGAGCAAGGCCCGTGAGACCGCGACCTTCCACGCCCAGGGCGGGATCGCGGTGGTGCTGCCCGATACCGACGATTCGGTCGAGGCGCATGTCGCAGACACCGTCGCCGCCGGCGGCGGTCTGTGCGATCCGGATGCGGTGCGGTCCATTGCGGCGGCCGGATACGACGCGATCGCCGACCTGGTGGCCGACGGCGCCCGGTTCGACGAGGCCGCTCCTGGGCGCTGGGCGCTGACCCGCGAGGGCGGCCACACCCGGCGCCGGATCATCCACGCCGGTGGCGATGCCACCGGGGCGGAGGTACAGCGGGCCCTTGATTCCGCGGCCGCCAACCTCGACATCCGTCGTGACCACGTGGCGTGCGAGATCCTGCGCGATGACACCGCGGTGACCGGGGTGCTGGTCCGCAACGAGGACGGCTCGGGAATCATCCATGCACCCTCGGTCATCCTGGCCACCGGAGGTCTCGGCCACCTGTACGCGGCCACCACCAACCCGGGCGGCTCGACCGGCGACGGTATCGCCCTGGCATTGTGGGCCGGCGTCGCGGTCAGCGATATCGAGTTCATCCAGTTCCACCCGACAATGCTGTTTGCCGGCGACGGCGGCGGGCGCCGCCCGCTGATCACCGAAGCCCTACGGGGTGAAGGCGCGATCCTTGTTGATGCGCAAGGCAATTCGATAACCGAAGGCGTTCATCCGATGGGTGATCTGGCCCCGCGCGATGTGGTGGCCGCGGCGATCAATGCCCGTTTGACCGCGACCGGTGATCCCTGCGTGTTCCTTGATGCTCGCGGCGTCGACCGGTTCGCCGAACGGTTCCCCACGGTGGCGGCGGCCTGCGCGGCGGCCGGCATCGATCCGACCCGTCAGCCCATCCCGGTGGTGCCCGGCGCGCACTACAGCTGCGGTGGCGTGGTCACCGACGTGTATGGCCGTACCGAACTTCCCGGTCTGTTCGCGGCGGGCGAGGTGGCCCGCACTGGTTTGCACGGAGCGAACCGGCTGGCCTCCAACAGCCTGCTGGAGGGCCTGGTCGTGGGCGGCCGGGCCGGTCGGGCCGCGGCTGAGCACGCCACGGCGGCCGGTGTGGTGCGAGCACAAGCGCCGCAGGATTGCCGCCACGATTGCGTTGACCGAGATGTGTTGCAGCACGCCATGTCCGAACACGCCGCGGTGGTCCGCGACGCCGACGGCCTGCGTCAACTCGGCGACATCCTGGCCGGCGCCCGATCGGTCGAGCCCACCAGCCGCAATAGCTTCGAGGACGCAGCGCTCACCGTGACCGCACGTGCGGTCGCCGTCGCGGCGCTGGCCCGTACCGAAAGCCGTGGCTGCCACCACCGCAGCGACTACCCCGAAACCGACCCTGCCCAGGAGCATTCCGTGACGATTCGCACCGCCGCTGGCAACCCCGCCGTCGATATCTCAACGGCGGTGTGCTGATGGCACTTTCGGATACCGAGCTGGCCGAGGCCCGGGCCACCATCACCCGCGCGCTCGAAGAGGACCTGCGCTACGGCCCGGACGTGACGACGCTGGCCACCGTCGGCGCCGACGCGACGACCACGGCGTCGGTGGTCAACCGGGAACCGGGCGTGGCCGCAGGCGTCGACATTGCGTTGCTGGTGCTTGACGAGGTGCTCGGTGTCGACGGATATCGGGTGACCCACCGCGTCGAAGAGGGTGCCCGGTTGGACGCCGGGTCGGCGATCCTGACCGTGCAGGCACCGACCCGGGGCCTGCTCACCGCCGAGCGCACGCTGCTGAATCTGATGTGCCATCTGTCCGGCATCGCCACCGCGACCGCCGCCTGGGTGGATGCGGTGGCCGGCACCAACGCCAAAATCCGCGACACCCGCAAGACGCTGCCCGGCCTGCGGGCATTGCAGAAGTACGCGGTGCGCGTCGGCGGCGGAGTCAACCACCGGATGGGCCTGGGTGACGCCGCATTGATCAAAGACAACCACGTGGCGGCGGCCGGGTCGGTGCTGGCCGCCCTCAAGGCCGTGCGCGCCGAGGCGCCGGACCTGCCGTGTGAGGTCGAGGTGGATTCCCTCGAACAACTCGATGACGTGCTGGCGGCCGATGTGGAGCTGGTGCTGCTGGACAACTTCCCGGTGTGGCAGACCCAGATCGCCGTCCAGCGGCGGGATGCGCGCTCACCCAAGACCCTGTTGGAATCCTCGGGCGGCCTGACCCTGGACAGCGCCGCCGAATATGCCGGTACCGGGGTCGACTACCTGGCGATCGGGGCACTCACCCATTCCGTGCGGGTGCTCGACATCGGTCTCGACATCTGAGCGCTCGCCGATCCACGTAGTTCGCGCCGGGCAGTGGTCGGGGTGTAACCCGTGTGCTCACGCAGCGTCCGGCTGAAATGTGCCTGGTCGGCGAAGCCGAGTGTGGCGGCCACATCCGCCATGGTGCGTTCACCGCTCTGCAGGAGCTCGAGGGCCCGCCCGACTCGTACCCGGTTGCGATACCGCGTCACCGATACCCCGAGTTCATTGCTGAATGATCTGCTCAATCGGTACGGCGAAACCCCGAGAGCGGCGGCTAGCGGAAACAGTCCGTCGGCCGCGGCATCGGCTTCCCTGATCGCTTCCCGGGCCTGTGTCACCAGCCGCCGGTCCGCGGGCCGCAATGCGTCGCCGGCCGGGATTGGCCGTTCCGTCGCGGAACGCAGTGCCGAGCCGACCAGCCGCACCAGATCTTCGGCGAGCTGGTACTCGGGGTCGTCACAGCCGTTGGCCAGCAGCCGTCGGTGGGCCAGTTCGAGCCGGGCATCCACGTATACCGCTGCGGATCCGGATCGCCCCGGCTCGCCGGCAAGTTGCCACCAGCTGCTCGCACTGAGTTGTACGGAGGTGCACGTATCACCCCCGTGCGGATGCGCGAAGTGTTCACGTTCACCGGGCTCACCGAGATAGCCGACGGTTGCGTCATGATCCACCGGACCGCCGGATCCGCGGCGGCGAAAGCACCCTGACTGGACCAGCACGAACCGCCCGTCGACTGGGCATTCGGGCTCGGACCAGTGGGCATCCTCGCCGGTGCAGCACCAGGTGGCGACGCTGAAATCGGGCCGGGCGATCAGCGTCTGGGCGGTCAACACCTGTGGAACGTTAGCTACCGGGGCCGACATCGACAGCGCGCAAGAATGTTCAAGACGCGGTGTCGGTTGGCGGCCAGACTGAAGCCATGGCATCGATCCACGTTGAATTCGACATTGAAGCTGACGGCGCCCTGGTGTGGCAGGTAATCGGCGACTGGGCACAGGGTCCGGTGCGCATGGCACCGGGCTTCGTGGTGTCCTCCGAGGCCCAAGGCGATGTTCGGGTTGTGACGTTCGCCGACGGCTTCGTCGCCCGCGAGCGCCTGGTCAGTCGCGACGAACAGGCCCGCCGGATTGCGTACTCGCTGATCGGTGACACCGCACGGCCCGAACACGACAACGCGGTGATGCACGTTCTGGGTGACGACGCGCAACGTTGCCGGTTCGTGTGGTCGCGGGACGTGCTGCCGGACGAGGCCGCTGGGCCGCTACACGCCGCGATGCAGCAGGCAGCACCGATCATCAAGAGTGCGCTGGAGAACTTGAAGGTCAGTTAGGCGGTGGCGCCGCGGCGCACCAGGGACAGCACCACCGCAGCCGTCGCGAACAGACCGGAGAACACCCGGTTGAGAACGGTCTGCTGGCGAGGCGTCTGCAACCAGTGCAGCAGCCGGGTCGCCAGTCCGGTGTAAAGGCTCATCACGACCATGTCGACGGCAACCATCGTCGCCCCGATCGCCAGATACTGCGGCAGCAACGGGGCGGTCGGCACCACAAATTGCGGCAGCACCGCGACCAGGAACACCAGGCCCTTCGGATTGGTGGTGTTGACCAGGAATCCCCGCGTCACCAACGCCAGCCGACCCCGCTCACCTGTGGCGCCCATCCGGTTGCGCAGATCGAGCGAGGCGGTGCGCCACTGTTGGATCGCGAGGTACACCAGGTACGCCACACCGAGCCATTTCACGATCTCGAAGGCCAGGACCGAACCGGCGACGACAGCGCCCAGACCGACCGCGACCAGCAGCAACTGTGTCAGCAACCCGGCCTGCAGCCCCACGACGCTCCACGAGCCGCGGCGTACGCCGTGGGTCAGACCAGTGGCCATCGACTGGATCGCCCCGGCTCCCGGGGACACGCTGATGGCAATCGACGCGCCGAGAAACGCCAGCCAGATCTGCCAAGTCACATATGCAGTCTGGCGACCGTGTCAAACGATATCGGCGACGAAAACACCCGTTCGGCGGGCGCCGATCCGGGCGATGCGGGGGAGTGTCGGATCGTCAGTCCCTGCCGGTAACACCCGTGGGTTGGCGATCTTGACGTCGCCGCGGAACAGGTGCACGTCCGCCTCGCCGGCGGCCAGCACGTTCTTGACCCAGTTGGTCTTGCCGTGGGCCAGCAGCACCGCGAGCGTATCGCCCTTGCGATAGCTGGTGACGATGGTCTCGTAGGGCGTTCCCGACGTGCGCCCACGGTGCTTGATCACAGTGAAACCGGGCAGGCGCTTCGACAGCGGTTTCAGTGCCGGGTTGATGTACTTGATCTGAAACCGCTCCAGCGCCGGCGGCACGAGCATCGGTACGCCGGGGGCGTTGTTGGGGTGGTCTTTCGCGGACATCTCGGGCTCCGTTCCGTGGGCTGGGACCACCGTACGGCGGGTTGCGCCGCCGGGAGTGGGTGACGGATTTTTATCAGCTGGACTGATCAGGGACAATTGAACCGATGGCCGAGTTTCAGATGTCCCGTATCGACCTGCGCAACCGTGTGCTGAACGCCGCGCAGTTGCGTTCCGCGCTGCCTCGCGGCGGGGTCGATGTGGACGCAGTGGTGCCCAAGGTCCGTCCGATCGTGGAGGCCGTCGCCGAACATGGCGCGCAGGCCGCCCTGGATTACGGCCATTCGTTCGACGGCGTACGTCCGGACACGGTCCGCGTGCCCGCCGCGGCGTTGGCTGCGGCCCTGGCCGAACTGGACCCCGATGTCCGCGCCGCACTGCAGGTCGCGATCGACCGGGCCCGCGCGGTCCATGCCGATCAACGCCGCACCGACACCACCACGACACTGGCGCCGGGTGCGACCGTTACCGAACGCTGGGTGCCGGTCGAGCGGGTCGGGCTGTACGTGCCGGGCGGCAACGCCGTCTACCCGTCGAGCGTGGTGATGAACGTGGTGCCGGCCCAGACCGCAGGCGTCGACTCACTGGTGATCGCCAGCCCGCCGCAGGCCGAGTTTGGCGGCCTGCCGCACCCGACCATCCTGGCCGCCGCGGCGCTGCTGGGCGTCGACGAGGTGTGGGCCGTCGGCGGTGCGCAGGCGGTGGCACTGCTGGCTTACGGCGGCACCGACACCAACGGCGCTGAACTGGCCCCGGTCGACATGATCACCGGGCCCGGCAACATCTACGTGACCGCCGCCAAGCGGATCTGCCGCTCGCAGGTAGGCATCGACGCCGAGGCCGGCCCGACCGAAATCGCGATCCTCGCCGACCGCACCGCTGATCCGGTGCACGTCGCCGCCGACCTGATCAGCCAGGCCGAGCACGACGAGATGGCGGCCAGCGTCCTGGTCACCGACAGTGACGCGCTGGCCGAGGCCACCGACCGTGAACTCGCCCGCCAGCTGGCCACCACCGTGCATGTCGAGCGCGTGACCGCGGCGTTGACGGGTAAGCAGTCGGCGATCGTCCTGGTCGATGATTTGGCGGCAGGGGTGCGGGTGGTCAACGCGTACGCCGCCGAGCACCTGGAGATCCAGACCGAGGATGCGCCCGGCGTGGCCGGCCGGATCCGTTCGGCGGGAGCCATTTTCGTGGGCGCCTGGTCGCCGGTGAGCCTGGGCGATTACTGCGCCGGGTCCAACCATGTGCTGCCGACCGCGGGATGTGCTCGGCACTCCAGCGGTTTGTCGGTGCAGACCTTCCTGCGCGGCATCCACGTTGTCGAGTACGGCGAGGCCGCGCTCAAAGATGTCTCCGGGCATGTGATCACCTTGTCGAAGGCGGAGAATCTGCCGGCGCACGGCGAGGCGGTACGGCGGAGGTTCGAGCGGTGATGAGCGCTTGCGCGAAGAACGGACGACACTGATGAGCGCTTGCGCGAAGAACAGAGGGCACTGATGGGTGCCCGGGATGTGACACTGGCCGATCTGCCGCTGCGGGATAACCTGCGCGGTAAATCTCCTTACGGTGCACCGCAATTGGTGGTGCCGGTACGGCTGAACACCAACGAGAACCCGCATCCGCCGACCCAGGCGCTGATCGACGACGTTGCGGCCTCGGTCCGCGAGGTCGCGGCCGAACTGCACCGCTACCCAGACCGTGACGCCGTCGCGTTGCGCACCGATCTGGCCGCCTATCTGACCGCGGCGACCGGTGTGCAGCTCACCGTCGACAACCTTTGGGCCGCCAACGGTTCCAATGAGATCCTGCAGCAGTTGTTGCAGGCCTTCGGCGGACCGGGACGCACCGCGATCGGATTCGTGCCGTCCTACTCGATGCACCCGATCATCTCCGACGGGACCCAGACCGAGTGGCTGCAGGCCGCCCGCGCCGAAGATTTCAGCCTCGACGTTGATGTAGCCATCGCCGCGATTCGCGAGCGCAAGCCCGACGTCGTGTTCGTCACGAGCCCCAACAACCCGTCGGGACAGAGCATTCCGCTCGACGATGTGCGGCGCCTGCTCGAGGCCCTTTCCGCCGAGCCGGGCGGCATCCTGGTGGTCGACGAGGCCTACGGCGAGTTCTCCTCGCAGCCCAGCGCCGTGGCGCTGCTCGACGAATATCCGGCCAAGCTCATCGTCAGCCGCACGATGAGCAAGGCGTTTGCCTTCGCCGGGGGACGGCTCGGATATCTGGCCGCGGCGCCGGCGGTGATCGAGGCACTGCTGTTGGTGCGTCTGCCGTATCACCTGTCGGTGCTCACCCAGGCCGCCGCACGGGCCGCACTGCGGCACGCCGACGACACCCTGGCCAGCGTCGCCACCCTGGCCGCTGAGCGTGACCGGACGAGCGCCGAACTGACCCGCCTCGGATTCCGGGTGATCCCCAGTGACGCGAACTTCATCCTGTTCGGCCCGTTCCGCGACGCCGCGGCCAGCTGGCAGCGCTACCTGGACAAGGGGGTCCTCATCCGTGATGTCGGCATCCCCGGCTATCTGCGCACCACCGTCGGGCTGGCCGAGGAGAACGACGCATTCCTGGCCGCCAGCGCCGATCTGGTCGCCACCGAACTTCAACCAGCCGCCAACAGCCAGGTAGGAGCATCGTGACCCGTCGCGCGAAGGTCGAACGCAAGACCAAGGAATCCGACATCACCGTCGAACTCGATCTGGACGGCACCGGTGTCGTCGACATCGACACCGGGGTCCCGTTTTTCGACCACATGCTGACCTCGCTGGGCAGCCACGCCAGCTTCGATCTGACCGTGCATGCCAAGGGCGACATCGAGATCGAGGGGCATCACACCGTCGAGGACACCGCGATCGTGCTGGGCCAAGCACTGGGACAGGCCCTCGGTGACAAGAAGGGCATCCGCCGGTTCGGTGACGCGTTCATCCCGATGGACGAGACGCTGGCGCACGCCGCCGTCGACGTCTCCGGTCGGCCGTACTTCGTGCACGACGGCGAACCGGAATTCATGGTGGGGTTCACCATCGCCGGCACCGGCGCGCCGTACCACACCGTGATCAACCGCCACGTGTTCGAGTCGCTGGCGTTCAACGCCCGTATCGCGTTGCACGTGCGCACCCTCTACGGCCGCGACCCGCACCACATCACCGAGGCGCAGTACAAGGCGGTGGCCCGCGCGCTGCGCCAGGCCGTCGAGTACGACGCCCGGGTTACCGGCGTTCCGTCGACCAAAGGCAGTCTGTGACCAAGAAAGTCATCGTTCTCGATTACGGATCGGGCAATCTTCGCTCGGCCCAGCGGGCGCTGGAACGCGTCGGTGCCGATGTCGAGGTCACGGCCGATCCCGGTGCCGCGGCCGCTGCCGACGGTTTGGTGGTGCCGGGTGTCGGGGCATTCGAGGCCTGCATGACCGGACTTCGCGCGATCGGAGGCGAGAAGATCATCGCCGACCGGTTGCAGCATGGCCGGCCGGTGCTGGGGGTCTGCGTCGGCATGCAGATCCTGTTCGCCCGAGGTGTGGAGTTCGGCGTGGAATCCACCGGGTGTGGGCAGTGGCCCGGCGCGGTGACCCGGCTGGACGCCCCGGTGATCCCGCACATGGGCTGGAATGTCGTCGACCCGCCGGCCGGCAGCACGCTGTTCAAGGGGCTCGATGCCAGCACGCGTTTCTATTTCGTGCATTCCTACGCCGCGCAGCAGTGGTCCGGTAATCCGGACGCACTGGTGACGTGGGCGACGCATCACGTGCCGTTCATCGCCGCCGTCGAGGACGGCGCCTTGGCGGCTACGCAATTTCATCCGGAGAAGAGTGGCGACGCCGGTGCGACGCTGCTCGCGAATTGGGTTGAGGGACTGTGAGTTCGAACGATTCCACTGTGAACAAGCCGTTGATTCTGCTGCCCGCGGTCGACGTGGTGGGCGGCAAGGCGGTACGCCTGGTGCAGGGTAAGGCAGGCAGCGAGACGGACTACGGTTCGGCGCTGGAGGCGGCCCTGGCCTGGCAGCGTGACGGCGCCGAGTGGATCCACCTGGTTGACCTCGACGCCGCTTTCGGCCGGGGCAGCAACCGCGAACTGCTGGCCGACCTGGTCGGCAAGCTCGACGTGAAAGTCGAACTGTCCGGTGGCATCCGCGATGACGAGTCGTTGAAGGCAGCCATGGACACCGGCTGCGCCCGGGTGAACATCGGCACCGCGGCGCTGGAAAGTCCCGAGTGGTGCCGCCGTGCCATCGCCGAATACGGCGAACGGGTAGCAGTCGGGCTGGACGTGCAGTTCGAGAACGACAGCTGGCGACTGCGCGGCCGCGGCTGGGAGACTGACGGTGGCGACCTCTGGGAGGTTCTGGATCGTCTTGACCGCGAAGGCTGTTCGCGATACGTCGTCACCGACGTCACCAAGGACGGCACTCTCACCGGCCCCAATCTGGAGCTGCTCTCGGCGGTCGCCGACCGCACCGACGCCCCGGTGATCGCCTCGGGCGGGGTGTCGAGCCTCGACGATCTCCGGGCGATCGCCACCCTGACCGGCCACGGTGTGGAGGGCGCGATCGTTGGAAAAGCGCTTTACGCCGAACGGTTCACCTTGCCGCAGGCGCTGGCCGCGGTCAGCGGGTAGAGCGAGGTGGGCGACCTGGACGCGTCGAAGCTGACCGCTCTGGTGGATGCGGCTGCCGAGATTCTCGATGCGGCCTCGGTGCCATTCATCGCGGGACACCGTGCGGAGTCCGCGGTCAGCAAGCAGGGCAACGACTTCGCCACCGAGGTCGACCTCGCGATCGAGCGGCAGGTGGTGCGGGCGCTGACCGAGGCCACCGGAATCGGGGTGCACGGTGAGGAGTTCGGCGGTGAGCCCATCGATTCGCCTCTGGTGTGGGTGCTCGACCCGATCGATGGCACCTTCAACTATGCGGCCGGTTCGCCGATGGCGGCCATTCTGCTCGGCCTGTTGGCCGATGGGGAGCCGGTGGCCGGCCTGACCTGGCTGCCGTTCACCGGGCAGCGCTACGCGGCGCTGGCCGGAGGCCCGGTGCGGGACAACGGCATAGCTTTGCCGCGGCTGGGATCGCCGACCCTGACCGATTCGATAGTCGGCATCCAGACCTTCAACATCGACTCCCGTGGCCGGTTCCCGGGCCGGTACCGGATCGAGGTGCTGGCCAACCTCAGCCGGGTGTGCTCGCGGGTCCGGATGCACGGGGCCACCGGCGTCGACCTGGCCTATGTCGCGGCCGGAATCCTGGGCGGGGCCATCAGTTTCGGGCATCACATCTGGGACCACGCGGCCGGTGTGGCGTTGGTCCGCGCCGCTGGAGGCGTCGTGACCGACCTGGCCGGCGATCCGTGGACGAGCGAATCGAAGTCGGCCTTGGCCGCCGCGCCCGGCGTGCACGAACGCATGCTGGAAATCGTGAAATCAGCTGGCAATCCGGAGGACTACCTGTGAGCACCATCAGTGATGTCGCGACGAGGGTGATCCCGTGCCTCGACGTCGACGCCGGCCGAGTCGTCAAAGGGGTCAACTTCGAGAACCTGCGCGACGCCGGCGATCCCGTCGAGCTCGCGGCCGCCTACGACGCCGAGGGTGCGGACGAGCTGACGTTCCTCGACGTGACCGCGTCCTCATCGGGCCGGGCCACCATGCTCGAAGTGGTCAAACGGACCGCCGAGCAGGTGTTCATTCCGCTGACCGTGGGCGGCGGGGTGCGTTCGGTCGACGATGTCGACGTGTTGTTGCGCGCCGGCGCGGACAAGGTGTCGGTGAACACCGCCGCCATCGCCCGTCCGGAACTGCTGGCCGAAATGGCCCGCCAGTTCGGCTCGCAGTGCATCGTGCTCAGTGTCGATGCCCGCACCGTGCCGGCCGGTGATCAGCCCACCCCGTCAGGCTGGGAGGTGACCACCCATGGAGGGCGCCGCGGCACGGGGCTCGACGCGATCGAGTGGGCCGCCCGGGGTGCCGAGCTCGGGGTCGGCGAGATCCTGCTGAACTCGATGGACCGTGACGGCACCAAGGAGGGATTCGACCTGCCGATGCTGCGCGCGGTGCGGGCGGCGGTGAGCGTCCCGGTGATCGCCAGCGGCGGCGCGGGCTCGGTGGCCGATTTCGCGCCCGCCGTGCAGGCCGGGGCCGATGCGGTGCTGGCCGCCAGCGTGTTCCATTTCCGGGAATTGACCATCGCTCAGGTGAAGGCGGCCATGGCGGCGGAGGGGATCATCGTCCGATGAGCGCTTGCGCGAAGAGCCGAGGTGCACGATGAGTCTCGATCCGGCTATCGCGGCACGTTTGAAGCGCAACGCCGACGGTTTGTTCAGCGCGGTGGCGCAGGAGCGGTCCACCGGTCAGGTGCTGATGGTCGCCTGGATGGACGACGACGCATTGGCCCGCACGCTGGAAACCCGTGAGGCCACCTACTTTTCGCGGTCCCGCGGCGAGCAGTGGGTCAAAGGTCTGACGTCGGGGCACACCCAGTACGTGCACTCGGTCCGCCTGGACTGCGACGGCGACACGGTGTTGCTGGAGGTCGATCAGACCGGCGCTGCCTGCCATACCGGCGCCCACACCTGCTTCGACGCCGACCAGTTGCTGGCGCCTGAACATTAGCCGCGGCGTTGCGGTCCCCGGGCTTGTCGGTGGTGTCGTTGACAATGACGGAGTGACTGACAGCGCCGTGCCGGCCAACGGCGATTCCGCCGAGACCCGCAAAGCGCGCGGTGCATTCTTCACCCCGGCCCAGATCACCGACTATCTCGCACAGTGGGCCGTGCGGTCGGCCGAGGAGCGGATTTTGGAGCCCTCGGCCGGTGACGCGGCGTTTCTGGTTGCGGCTACGCGTCGACTCCAGGAGCTTGGTGTTGAGCTCCCGGAGCTCGACGGCGTCGAGATTCACCGCTCCAGCGCGGCCACCGCGCGACGGCGGGTGTCCGAGGCCGGGGGACGGGCCCGGATCCGCACGGCGGATTTCTTCGGCATCGAGCCGCGCGCCGAATACACCGCGGTGATCGGCAACCCGCCCTACATCCGTTACCAGGAGTTCCGGGGCGCCGCCCGTGCTTTGTCGCGCCGGGCCGCGCTCAAGGCCGGCGTGACGCTGTCCGGGCTGGCCTCGAGTTGGGCCGCGTTCACCGTGCACGCGGCGCTGTTCCTGCGTCCGGGTGGGCGTCTGGCCCTGGTGCTGCCCGCCGAGCTGCTCAGCGTCAACTACGCGGCGGCGGTGCGCAAGTTCCTGTTCGACCGGTTTGCCAGCGTCGAGTTGGTGATGTTCGACGAACAGGTGTTTCCCGAGGCCGAGGCCGATGTGGTGCTGCTGCTGGCCGACGGGTTCGGGGGCGGGCCCTGCGGTCATGCGGTCATCCACCGGGCGCGCAACGCCGACTCGCTGACATCTGAACTCGCGCAACGCCGTTGGTCGCCGCGCGATCCCGCCGACAAATGGGTCAGCGGCCTGATCGGCAGCGGGCCGGTGGATGCGCTGCACGGCCTGCACGCCGAGGGACATTTCACTCCGTTGGAGGGTTGGGGCGACACCACCCTGGGCATGGTGACGGGCAACAACGGCTACTTCGCGCTGTCACCGGAACGGGTGCGTGAACTGGGCCTGCGGCGCACCGACCTGCTGCCGTTGTCGCCGCCGGGCAGCGCGCATCTGCGCGGCCTGGGGCTGTCGGCTGAACAGCTGGCCAGGTTGGGGGAGGACGGCAGGTCGATTCATCTGTTCCGGCCGGCCGGCACACCCTCGGCGGCCGCGCAGCGCTACATCGACGCCGGTCATGCTGCCGGCGTACATCTGGCCTACAAGTGCCGGGTGCGTCAGCCCTGGTATCTGGTGCCGCTGGTGAATCCGGCCGACCTGCTGCTGACCTGTATGAATGCCGATACGCCGCGGCTGGTCACCAACCGGGCCAAGGCGCATCACCTCAACTCGGTGCACGGGGTGTACCTGCGCGACGGCATGCGCACGCTGGGCCGCGACCTGTTGGGGCTGGCCGCGCTGAACTCGGTGACGGTGCTGCACGCCGAGATCGTCGGGCGCTCCTACGGCGGCGGCATTCTGAAGATCGAGCCGCGCGAGGCCGATCGGTGGCTGGTCCCGGCGCCCGGGCTGGTGGAAGCCCGAGCCGGTCAGTTGCGGGCGATACGGCGGCGGGTCGCCTCGCTGCTGGAGCGTGGCGCATTGCTCGACGCGATCGACCTCGTCGATGACGCATTGGGACTGGTGTCCCAGATTGCCCTGGAACCCGTTCGGGCGGCGCGCCATTCGTTGGCGACCCGCCGGACGGTAAGGTCTCGCCGTGCCCGCTGAACCCTCCACCAAGGCCACCGCGTGGGCCATCTTCGACCGGATCGTCGCCGACGCCGCACCGGGCGGTGTGCACACCAATCCGTGGGTGCGGACCGCCGGGGAATTGACCTATGTTCCCGATTTTCGGGTGCTGCGCAGGCTGCTCGGGGTGCCGCTGTTCCTTGATGCGCCGTCCACCACCGGGGTTCCGGCGCTGGCGCTCGACATCTGGTTGTCCTATGAGCTGCGCCGCGCCGGCTTCGACCCCGATGCGGTGTGGCCGCGGCCCACCGACCCGCGGATCATGCCCAGCGCCATCGCCAATCTGCTCGAAGCGTTGCCGCAGAAGGAACGTCATCTCATCGAACAACGGCTGCGCCGCTCGATGAAGGGCGTCTCCGGCTCGAGTGCCAGTGTGCTGGGCAAGCACTACATGAAACAGGTGGACGTGGTGATCTCGGACTGGGACACCGGTCCCGAACTGCTGATCAGCACCAAACGGATGGATTCGAGCTTCGGTAAGAACGCTGCCAACCGGGTCGAGGAAAGCTACGGCGACGCCAAGAATCTGCGGTTGCGGCACCCGCTGTCGGCTCTGGGATTTGTCTACGGCCTACGCTCGACGATCCTGACCACCGAACCGGACAAGGCCGAGTGGCTGATCGACCTGCTCGGCAAGCTCGGCACCGAGGACGACGCCTATCACGCCGTCGCCCTGGTGATGATCGACTACGACACCGACGTCACCGAGGCCGCCGGCGAAGAAGTGGACAGTATCGAACAGGCCGAGCCGGACGCGTTGTTCGAGATCGTCGATGTGGCCAATGCCGCCGTCGACGAGGCCCTGGCCGCCCTGCCCGACATTGCCATCCGGCACGACACCGTCCCGCCCGAGCTGCAGCCGTCGCGGTTCCTGGCGACCATGGTGTCGCGCGTCATCGACACCACGCCGGTGACCCGGCACCGGGAGGCGCGCCGGCGGCGCAACACCCCCGCCGAGGGCTAATGTCGTGCGTTATTAACTAGTTGACAGTGTGAGATGACGGTGTATGCGGTCATCTGCACTTGTGATCGGTGGTGCCGACCGAGCGCATTGGAGTCGTGGACTTGTTCTTCGACGGTGTGTGCTGGACATGTAGAGCGAGCACGCATCGTGTTGGCGGTGGCCGAGGGTCACCAAAACCACCGACGAGATCCTGCCCGACACCCGTGAACGAGATTCAGACGCGCGACACTAGTTCGTGGTCGGTGGTGGTTGTGGTGGGAAGGGTTGGTACCACCACCAATTGGCGCGTTCACCGGTTGGTCCGGGACACGGCGGGACATCGGGCGGGGGTGTGGTGGGTGGTCGGGCCAACGATCCACTTCGCAATGGTCGCCCGGCACGATCGGTGACAGTGACCTGCGGGGCGGGTCCGGTGATCTTGATGCCGCCCCGGTGGTGGAGTCGGTGGTGGTAGGGGCAGACCAGTGCGAGGTTGTCGAGTTCGGTTTGGCCGCCGTCTTCCCAGTGCCGGATGTGGTGGGCGTGCAGACCGCGGGTGGCTCCGCAGCCGGGGACGACGCAGCAGCGGTCGCGGTGTTCGAGTGCACGGCGTAGCCGTCGGCTGATCTGTCGGGTTGTGCGGCCTGCGCCGATTACTTGGCCAGACCGGTGGAACCAGGCTTCGTAGGTGGCATCGCAGAGCAGGTAACTGCGCTCGTCGTCGGTCAGCAGTGGACCCAGATGCAGTGAAGCGGCGTCGCGTTCGACGTCGACATGCACCACCACGGTGGTGTGCTGCCCATGCGGGCGGCGAGTCGCGTCGCTGTCCCAGCCGGCCTCGACCAGACTCATGAACGCATCCGCGGTGTCGGGGAACGGCGGTGCCTGGTCGTCGTCGGTGTCGTGATCGCGTTTCCAGTCGGTGATTACCGCATCATGGTGTGACTGCAGTGCCGTCTCGAATTTCGCGGCTTCCAGCCGTGGTAGCCGAATCCTCCAGGTGGTGTACTCGTCTTCGACGGTTTTGGTGACCGACCGCTGCGGTTGCGGCGGCGGCTTCGGTTGAGGATGCGGTTCGAGTTTGACCGCGGTACGCAACTGGTTGACCGTGGCGCTGGCCGCCAGTTCGGCGTAGTGATCGTCGGATCCGTCGGCCGCGCGTTCGGCGATGACACCGACCTGATCGAGTGACAATCGGCCCTCGCGCATGGCTTCGGCGCAGCGCGGAAACTCCTCGAGCCGGCGCGCGACCGCCACGACGGTGTCGGCATTGCGTGGGGTGACACCGGTCTTCCACGCGACCAATGCTCCGATCGAGCGGGCGCCGGTGGCGCCGCACAGTTCGTCGCGGTCCAATTCGGCGACGATCTCAACGATGCGTCCATCGATCGCGTTGCGTTGACCGCACAGCTGCGCCAACTCCTCGAACAGCACCTCCACCCCGCTGCGCCGGGCTCACCCCAGCAGCGAAAGAAGCTGTGGTCGAAGACATGACGTCATCATCGCAGAGGGGTACGACATCAATCCGCACCGTCAAAAAGCCCGCCGCGCGGGCCTTTCGGTTATCACCGGCCAGGCGATTCGGGGTGGTTACTTCGACGGCGTCAACGAACTCAGGCAGCGATCAATGCATTCACGGGCGGCTGGAGCCAACGCTTACCACCCGCTCGCGTGGACCTCGACCGTCGACGAGATCCTGCCTGGGCAGTCAGAGCACTCGCGAGCTGGCCTTGGCCCGGGCTGTCCATCGACCGTCCTCAAACCCGACGACCACCGGATGGGCGAAGGCGGCGCTGACGTGGTCGGTGGTGACGACCTCGCGGGCCGGTCCGGTGGCCACGGTGCGCCCCTGCGAGATCAGCAGGGCGTGCGTGGTGCTCGTCGGCAGTTCCTCGAGATGGTGGGTGACCAGAATCGAGGCCATGTCGGCATGCGTATCGTCGAGTGTGTCAAGGGTTTCCAGCAGCTGTTCGCGGGCCGCGACGTCGAGGCCGGTGGTCGGTTCGTCCAGCAGCAGCAGCTGCGGGTCGGCAATCAATGCCCGCGCGATCAGGGTGCGGCCCCGTTCGCCCTGCGACAGCGTCGGCCAGACCGCGTCGGCCCGCGCCGACAGCCCCACCGTGTCGATCAGCTCCTCGGCCCGGCGCACCTGCTCGGCGCTGGGTGTCCAGTGCGCCGCGGTGTCGATGGTGGCGGTGATGCCGGTGAGGACCACCTCACGCACCGTGAGCGGGTACTGCAGGCGATGGCGCGGATTCACATGCCCGATGGATCGGCGCAGCACGGCCAGGTCGGTACGGCCCATCTGGCCGCCGAGCACCCGCACGGTGCCGGTGGTCGGAAACGTCACGGCCGCACAGAATCCGAGTAGCGTGCTCTTGCCCGCGCCGTTGGGTCCCAACAGCGCCCAGTGCTCACCCGACTGCACGGTCAGCGAGATGCCGTCGATGATCTGTTTGCCGTCGCGGCGAAAGGTCACATCGGCAATGTCGAGGACCGGTGTCATGTGAAGGACTCCTTCAACGAGTTCAAATGGGTTCTGCTGGCCGCCGCGGCGGCCTCGGGATCTCGGGCGATGATCGCCTCAGCCAGCTGCTGGTGCAGGGCGTGGTCGCACGGCTCGGATGCGATCGGTCGGATTTTGAGCATGTCGATCATCGCCAGCCGCAGCCGGGGCAGGAAGGCGTTGAACAACTGGGTCAGGACTTCGTTGTGGGACGCGGCAATGACCGTGCGGTGAAACGCCATATCCGCGTCGACGTGGTCGGGTACCGATTGGCCCAGCACGCCGCGGTCGGCCAGGGTGCGGCGGATGGCGCGCAGATCGGTGGGGGTGCGCCGGCTGGCGGCCAGTGCAGCGGCCTCGGCCTCGATGGCGACCCGGGCCTCGATCACCGACACGATCGTCGCGCGTCGCAGCACGGTGTCCCAGTCCTCGGCTACATCCAGCGCGGTGACGAACACCCCGGCGCCCTGTCGGCTGTCCAACACACCCTTGCCGGCGAGCTCTCGGATGGCTTCACGCAGGGTGGACCGGCCGACACCGAGCTGCGCGGCCAGCGTCGTCTCGCCGGGAAGCCGATGTCCCAGCGGCCATTCACCCTGGCGGACGCGTGCCAGGAGAAGCTGGGCGGTCTGGGCCGCCAGCGGATGACGCTGAACTTGAGAAGTCATCACTACCTGTCTACTTGTCTGAGGAGTTGGGTTACAGTCTAGACACCATGACGCGCGTGCTCCTGCTTAGCCGCCGCGGCGGGGCCTAGACGACCGGCCCCCTGCCGCGGGGCCTCGTCGTGCCGGTCGACCCATCCATCGATCGAAGGCACCCGCATGACCACTTCCGCATTTCCCACCATCAGCACCCCGGCCGGACAGATTCCGCCGAGCGCACCGGCCTGGAACCGGCAACGGCACTCCCAGATGCCCTCACATCGCTACACCAGCATCTATGACCGCGTTGAAGTGCCACTGAGCCAACGTCATTGGCCCATGGCCCGGATTCACGCCGCGCCGCTATGGGTTCCGGTCGATCTGCGGGACGGTAACCAGGCGCTGGCCGAGCCGATGGACCCGGATCGCAAGCGTCGATTCTTCGAGCTGCTGGTTGCCATGGGATACAAGGAGATTGAGGTCGGATACCCGTCCGCGTCGCAGACCGACTTCGACTTCGTCCGGCTGCTGGCCCACTCCGATATCGCGCCGCCGGACGTCACCATAGTGGTATTCACCCCGGCGCGGCGCGACCTGATCGAGCGGACCGTGGACTCGGTGCGCGGCATCGGCAATGACGTCGTCATCCATATGTACGCTGCCACCGCGCCCACCTGGCGCGACGTGGTGTTGGACAAGAGCCGCAACGGACTTCGCGACCTGATTCTGTCCGGCGCACGTGACGTTCTCGAATTCACCGACGGCATACCCAATGTGCGGTTCGAATTCTCCCCGGAGGTGTTCAACCTCAGCGAGCCCGACTACGTGCTGGAGCTGTGCGATGCGGTGACCGAACTGTGGCAAGCCGCGCCGGATCGCCCGGTCATCTTGAATCTGCCCGCCACCGTCGAGGTCGCCACCCCGAACGTCTATGCCGACCAGATCGAGTACATGCACCGCAATCTGGCACGCCGGGACAGCGTCATCCTCTCGGTGCATCCGCACAACGACCGGGGCACCGGCATCGCCTGCGCCGAGCTGGCCGTACTGGCCGGCGCCCAGCGAGTCGAGGGCTGTGTATTCGGGAACGGCGAACGCACCGGCAACGTCGACATCGCGACCCTGGCGTTGAATCTGCATGCCCAGGGCGTGGATCCGATGATCGACTTCTCCGACATCGACGCGATCGCGCGCACTGTCACGCATTGCACCCGCATGCCGATTCATGAACGCCATCCCTATGTCGGCGATCTGGTGCACACGGCATTCTCCGGAACACATCAGGACGCGATCAAGAAGGGCTTCGCCGAACATCGCCGCCGCGCCGCGGCCATCGGCCAGCCGGAAAGCGAAATCGATTGGCGGGTACCGTATCTGCCGATCGACCCAGCCGATATCGGCCGCACCTACGATGCGGTGATCCGGGTGAATTCGCAATCCGGCAAGGGCGGTATCGCCTACCTGCTCGCTGCCGAATACGGCTTGGACCTGCCTCGCCGGCTGCAGATCGATTTCGCCCGCCAGGTCCAGGCGCACACCGACGAGAGCGGTGCGGAGATCACCGCTGCCGAACTCTTCGACCTGTTCGAGGCCACCTATCTGGATCTGGCCGGCCCGGTGCAGGTCAAGGACTGGCATAGCGGGGGCGACGGTGCCGCCGCAGTCACCGAGCTGACGTTGGTGTTCGATGGCCGCACCGTGACCAGCAGCCATCGGGGTATCGGTCCGGTGGATGCGCTGCTGGCCGCGCTCGACGAGCTGGGCCATCCGGTCGAGATACTGGCCCTGAACCAGCAATCGATCGGAACAGACGCGATCAGTTACCTGGAGTACCGTTCCGGCGGTCGCACCGGCTGGGCGTGCGGCCGCAGCAATTCGGTGCTCACGGCGACCAAGGCAGCCGTGCTGCGGGCGGTTAACGTGCCTTGAGTATTTCCAGCGCCTTATCGGCGTGAGTGTCCATGCTGAGCTCGCTGGCGACCACCCCGAGCACCGTGCGGTCGGTGTCGATGACGAACGTGGTCCGCTTGACCGGCAGCAGCTTGCCGAGCAGACCGCGTTTGACGCCGAACCGGTCGGCGATCTTTCCGTCGGCATCCGACAGCAACGGGTAGTCGAAGCGCTCGACGTCGGCGAACTTGGCCTGTTTGGCGACCGGGTCGGTGCTGATGCCGACCCGGGTCGCGCCGGCAGCGGCGAACTCTGCGGCCAGATCGCGGAAGTGACACGCTTCTTTGGTGCAGCCTGGGGTGAGCGCCGCCGGGTAGAAGAACAGCACCACCGGGCCCTCGGCGAGCAAACTTGTCAAGCTGCGAATCGTGCCGGTCTGATCCGGCAGTTCGAACTCGGCAACGGTGTTGCCCGTCCG
Organism: Mycolicibacterium frederiksbergense; assembly: GCF_029893345.1. Classification (GTDB taxonomy): domain Bacteria; phylum Actinomycetota; class Actinomycetes; order Mycobacteriales; family Mycobacteriaceae; genus Mycobacterium; species Mycobacterium frederiksbergense_B. The sequence continues at coordinate 521,582 of NZ_JARXVE010000001.1, forward strand.
GATAGGTGTCATGGCTGCTCACGCTACGCCCTCTGCGTGCCGAGTCCGGGTAACCAGTCTGGGAGAATTGATCCGTGCAAACCACAGCCAACCAGGTCTCCAGCTCGTCGGGCGGCGGCGCATCACTGGCGGTCACCACTACGCGCGAGGATTTCCGGGCGCTGGCCGCTGAGCACCGCGTGGTCCCGGTGACTCGCAAGGTGCTGGCCGACAGTGAGACGCCGTTGTCGGCGTACCGCAAGCTGGCCGCCAACCGTCCCGGCACATTTCTGCTGGAATCGGCCGAGAACGGTCGTTCGTGGTCGCGGTGGTCGTTCATCGGCGCCGGTGCCCCCGCGGCGCTGACGGTCCGCGATGACGAGGCGGTGTGGCTCGGCACGGCCCCGCTGGGTGCACCCAGCGGTGGTGATCCGTTGGCGGCCCTGCGGGCCACATTGGAGCTGCTTCGCACCGAGGCCTTGCCGGATCTGCCGCCGCTCACCTCCGGGCTGGTGGGATTCTTTGCCTACGACATGGTGCGCAGGCTGGAACGGCTGCCGGAGCTGGCGGTCGACGATCTGGGCGTGCCGGACATGCTGCTGTTGCTGGCCACCGATATCGCCGCCGTCGACCACCACGAGGGCACCATCACGCTGATCGCCAACGCGGTGAACTGGAACGGCACCGACGAGCGGGTGGACGAGGCCTATGACGACGCGGTGCGACGCCTCGACGTGATGACGGTGGCACTGGGTCAGCCACTGCCATCGACCGTGGCGACCTTCAGCCGTCCCCAGCCCGAACACCGCGCGCAGCGCACCGAGGGCGAGTACACCGCCATCGTGGACAAGCTGGTGGGCGACATCGAGGCCGGCGAAGCCTTTCAGGTGGTGCCGTCGCAGCGGTTCGAGATCGATACCGCCGCCGATCCGATTGACGTCTACCGGATGCTGCGGGTTTCCAACCCGAGCCCCTACATGTACCTGTTCAACGTGCCCGATGCCGACGGCGGGCTGGACTTCTCCATCGTGGGTTCCAGCCCGGAGGCGCTGGTCACGGTCATCGACGGCCGGGCCACCACGCATCCGATCGCCGGCACCCGGTGGCGAGGTGCCACCGAAGAAGAAGATGTGCTGCTGGAAAAGGATCTGCTGGCCGACGAGAAGGAACGCGCCGAGCATCTGATGCTTGTCGATCTGGGCCGCAACGATCTCGGTCGGGTGTGTCGCCCCGGCACCGTGCGGGTAGAGGACTACAGCCACATCGAGCGCTACAGCCACGTCATGCACCTGGTGTCGACGGTGACCGGGGAACTCGCCGCCGACAAGACCGCGCTGGACGCGGTGACGGCCTGCTTCCCGGCCGGCACCCTCTCGGGTGCGCCCAAAGTGCGGGCCATGGAGTTGATCGAAGAGGTCGAGCAGACCCGCAGGGGCCTCTACGGCGGGGTGCTGGGGTATCTCGACTTCGACGGCAACGCCGACTTCGCCATCGCCATCCGCACCGCGCTGATGCGCAACGGCACCGCCTACGTACAGGCCGGCGGGGGAGTCGTGGCCGATTCCAACGGCCCCTACGAGTACACCGAGGCCTCCAACAAGGCCCGCGCCGTGCTCAACGCCATCGCCGCCGCTGACACGCTGGTCGAGCCATGACCCGGATAGCGCAGGCCCTGTTCGTCCTGTCCGCCGTGGCGCTGTGGGTGGCATCGCGCATGACCTGGGTCCAGGTGAGTTCGTCCGACGGGCTCGGCCAACCCAAGACCGCCACGCTGACCGGCGCGACGTGGTCGACCGCATTGATCCCACTGGCGTTGCTGGTGCTGGCCGCCGCGGTCGCGGCACTGGCCCTGCACGGCTGGATGCTGCGGTTGCTGGCGCTGCTCGTCGCCGCGGCCAGCGCGGGCATGGGATACCTGGCGATCAGCCTGTGGGCGATCAAGGACGTTGCGATACGAGCCGCTGACCTGGCAATGGTGCCGGTGTGGCAGTTGACCGGGACAAGCCGCTCCTACACCGGTGCGGTAGTGACGCTGGTCGCCGCGGTGTGTGCGCTGGCCGGTGCCGTACTGCTCATGCGATCGGCAAATAGCGCGAAACGTGGGATTGCCGGGCGCTATGCGGCGCCCGCCGCGCGGCGCGCCGCGGCCAAGCGTGACGACAGCGCTGAGCCGATGTCGGAGCGAATGCTGTGGGACGCGCTGGACGAAGGACAGGATCCGACCGGCGACGGAAACGATCCAGACAATAAGGGCCGGTGACGGGCGACGGTGTGGCGACGGCTACCCTTCGAGAAAGGGCAACCGGGACCGGCTCGGGGGCACCAGAAAGGAACCGACGGGCGATGAGTTCGGCCACAGTGCTCGACTCCATCATCGAGGGAGTCCGCGCCGACGTTGCCGCCCGCGAGGCCGTTATCAGCTTGGCTGATATCAAGGCGCGGGCCCAGGACGCACCACCGCCGCTCAACGTGATGGCTGCGTTGCGGGAGCCGGGAATTGCCGTGATCGCGGAGGTGAAGCGGGCGAGCCCATCTCGTGGTGAGCTGGCCAACATCGCTGACCCGGCGCAGTTGGCGCAGGCATACCAGGACGGTGGTGCGCGGGTTATCAGCGTGCTTACCGAGCAGCGCCGGTTCAACGGTTCGTTGGCAGACCTGGACGCGGTACGCGCTGCGGTGTCGATTCCGGTGCTGCGCAAGGACTTTATCGTCAAGCCGTACCAGATCCACGAAGCTCGGGCACATGGTGCCGACATGCTGCTGCTCATCGTGGCCGCGCTGGAACAGCCGGTGTTGGAATCGCTGCTGGAGCGCACCGAATCCCTGGGCATGACCGCACTGGTGGAGGTGCACACCGAGGAGGAGGCGGACCGGGCGTTGCAGGCCGGGGCCACCGTCATCGGCGTAAACGCCCGCGATCTCAAGACCCTGGAAGTCGATCGCAGCTGCTTCGGCCGTATCGCTCCGGGGTTGCCCAGCAATTGCATTCGCATCGCGGAGTCCGGTGTCCGAGGAACCGCTGACCTGCTGGCCTACGCCGGCCAGGGTGCCGATGCCGTATTGGTCGGAGAAGGCTTGGTGACCAGTGGGGATCCCCGCAGTGCGGTCTCCGATCTGGTCACCGCCGGCACGCACCCCTCCTGCCCGAAACCGGCTCGCTGAACCTGGCATGAGCCGCTTGCACGAAAAGACACATTGATGGCGGATCTCACCGGCCCCGAGTTGCCGCGTTCCAGCGCAGCCGTTGCCGAACCCACTACTCACGATCCCGACGTTCGGGGGCATTTCGGTCCCTACGGGGGCCGATTGGTTCCCGAGGCGTTGATGGCGGTGATCGAAGAGGTCACCGCCGCCTATGAGAAGGCGCGCGGCGATCAGGCCTTCCTCGACGAGCTCGATCGGTTGCAGCGTCACTACAGTGGCCGGCCGTCCCCGTTGTACGAGGCCACCCGGCTGTCTGAACACGCCGGTGGCGCGCGCATCTTCCTGAAGCGGGAAGACTTGAACCACACCGGTTCTCACAAGATCAACAATGTTCTGGGACAGGCGCTGCTGGCTCGGCAGATGGGCAAGACCCGGGTGATCGCGGAGACCGGGGCCGGCCAGCACGGTGTGGCCACCGCGACCGCGTGCGCGCTGCTCGGTCTGGAATGCGTCGTCTACATGGGTGCGGTGGACACCGCCCGTCAGGCGCTCAACGTCGCCCGGATGCGCCTGCTCGGCGCCACCGTCGTATCGGTCGAGGCTGGTTCCAAAACCCTCAAGGACGCGATCAACGAGGCGTTCCGGGACTGGGTTACCAACGCCGACAACACCTATTACTGCTTCGGGACGGCGGCGGGCCCGCATCCGTTCCCGCTCATGGTGCGTGACTTTCAGCGGATCATCGGCATGGAGGCCAGGGCGCAGATCCTGGATCAGGCCGGTCGTCTGCCCGATGCGGTCACCGCGTGTGTCGGTGGCGGCTCCAACGCCATCGGCATCTTCCACCCCTTCATCGATGACCCCGCGGTGCGGTTGGTCGGTTTCGAGGCCGCAGGTGACGGTGTGGAAACCGGGCGGCACGCCGCGACCTTCACCGGTGGTTCTCCGGGCGCGTTCCAGGGGTCGTTCTCGTATCTGTTGCAGGACGAGGATGGCCAGACGATCGAGTCGCATTCGATTTCGGCCGGCCTGGATTATCCGGGTGTGGGGCCCGAGCACGCCTTCCTCAAAGACGCCGGTCGTGCCGAGTACCGTCCGGTCACCGATACCGAAGCGATGGACGCGTTCTCGCTGCTATGTCGCTGTGAAGGCATCATTCCTGCGATCGAGTCGGCGCACGCAGTGGGCGGTGCGCTTAAGCTTGGGGCTGAATTGGGCCGCGGATCCATCATCGTGGTCAACCTGTCCGGGCGTGGGGACAAGGACGTCGAGACCGCGGCCAGGTGGTTCGGACTGCTCGACGAGGGGAGCGCGGGATGAGCCGGCTGGCGGAATTGTTCGATAACTGCCGGGCCGAGGGCCGCGCCGCACTGATCGGCTACCTTCCGACCGGTTTCCCCGATGTGCCGACGTCGATCGCCGCAATGAAGGCCTTGGTCGAATCCGGTTGCGACCTGGTCGAAGTCGGCGTGCCGTATTCGGACCCGGGCATGGACGGCCCGACCATCGCACACGCGACCCAGACCGCGCTGGCCGGCGGTGTGCGGGTGCGTGACACGCTGGCCGCGGTCGAGGCGATCAGCAACGCCGGAGGCCGTGCCGTCGTGATGACCTACTGGAACCCGGTGCTGCGCAAGGGTGTTGATACGTTCGCCCGTGACCTGGCGTCAGCCGGCGGGTACGGCCTGATCACCCCCGATCTCATTCCCGAGGAAGCCGACGAATGGATGGCGGCTTCCGAGGCGCACAATCTCGATCGGATCTTCCTGGTAGCTCCGTCGTCGACGCCGGAACGTCTGGCGGCCACGGCGGCGGCCTCTCGTGGGTTCGTCTACGCCGCGTCGACCATGGGCGTCACCGGGGTCCGTGACACGGTGTCGAACGCGGCACCCGAACTGGTGCGTCGAGTCAAGGAATTGTCCGACATCCCGGTCGGCGTGGGCCTGGGCGTGCGCTCGGGTGAGCAGGCCGCCGAGATCGGTGCCTACGCAGACGGTGTCATCGTCGGGTCGGCACTGGTGTCGGCCCTGCAGGATGGGCTGGATTCGCTGCGCCGGCTCACCGAAGAACTGGCAAGCGGTGTTCGACAGAGGATTTCAGCTTGACCACTACCGTGCTCGCTTATTTGCCCAGCCCGTCACAGGGCGTCTGGCATCTGGGCCCGGTGCCGATCCGCGCGTACGCACTATGCATCATCGTCGGCATTGTCGCGGCGCTGGTCATCGGCGACCGGCGCTGGCAGGCACGAGGCGGTCAGGCCGGCGTCATCTATGACATCGCCTTGTGGGCGGTGCCTTTCGGACTGGTCGGTGGTCGGCTCTACCACGTCATGACGGACTGGAGGACCTACTTCGGTCCGGGCGGCAAGGGCCTCGGCGCGGCATTCCAGGTGTGGGAAGGCGGTCTCGGCATCTGGGGCGCCGTCGCGCTCGGCGGTGTCGGTGCCTGGATCGGCTGCCGCTCCCGCGGCATCCCACTGCCGGCGTTCGGCGACGCGATCGCACCCGGAATCATCCTGGCCCAGGCCATCGGTCGGCTCGGCAACTACTTCAATCAGGAGCTCTACGGCGGCGACACCACGTTGCCCTGGGGCCTGAAGATCTACCAACGCCTGAACGCAGCCGGGCAGGTGGACTATCTCAACGGGGTATCCACCGGCGAGGTCCTGAAGGTGGTACATCCCACCTTCCTCTACGAACTGCTGTGGAACCTCTTGGTTTTCGCGGTGCTGATCTGGGCTGACCGCAGGTTCAACCTGGGTCACGGACGGCTGTTCGCCCTGTATGTGGCGGGTTACTGCGTGGGCCGGTTCATGGTCGAGTTGATGCGCAGTGATCCGGCCACCGAATTCGCCGGGATCCGGGTCAACACCTTCACCTCGACGTTCGTATTCATCGGTGCGGTCGTCTACATCATGCTGGCGCCCAAGGGGCGGGAAGATCCGGCCACTTTGGTGGGCAAGACCGACCGGGAAGAAGCCGATGACGAATCGGCGGTGGACGAACTCGGCAAGGAGTTCGTCGCGGCCGCGGCCACGTCGGGGCTTGTCGCGGCGGCGACCGTCGCGGGACAAGACGACGACGCCGACGATGCCGACCACATGCATCCCGACGAGGTCGGCGCAGCCGAAGATGACGGTGCCGAAGCGGCAGCGGCCATCGAATTGAAGGCGATCGACGATGATTCCGACGGCACCGCCGAGGAATCCGACGCCGCCGAGGCTGCCGATGCGCCCGTCGAATCCGATACGCCGGAGGGCGCGGAGGACTCCGCCGACGAGGTTGGCGAGACCGAGGCTGTCGTGGACGACGAGACTGCCGAAGCCGAAACCGAAGTGGACGCCGAGGATTCGGCCGTCAACGAGGACGTTGAGTCCGAGGCAGACGACGAAGTCGAGGCCGACGCCGCTGCGGAGGAGCCAGCGGCCGCCGACTCCGACTCCGACGAACCGGTTGCGAGCGACGAGGCCGAGGAGCCGGCTGCCGAAGCCGTCGAGACAGCCGACGAGGGTGTCGCGGAGGATGAGCCGGAGTCTGGCGAGCAGACTGAGGACGAGCCGGAAACCGACGGTGCGGCTGAGGAATCCGAGTCGACCTCCGAAGACAGTGATGACGCCGGTGAAGCGGCCGACGAGGACACCCGCGAGGCAGCCGACGAGGGTGTGGCTGAGGACGAGCCGGAGTCTGGCGAGCAGACTGAGGACGAGCCGGAAACCGACGGTGCGGCTGAGGAATCCGAGTCGACCTCCGAAGACAGTGATGACGCCGGTGAAGCGGCCGACGAGGACGCCCTCGAGACAGCCGACGAGGATGTCGCTGAGGATGAGCCGGAGTCTGGCGAGCAGACTGAGGCCGAGCCGGAAACCGACGGTGCGGCTGAGGAATCCGAGACGGAGCAGCCGGCAGCCGAGTCCGAGCCGGTGGTTGAGGCCGACGAGCCGGCCGAGGACACCGAGCCGGCCGAGGACAGCGATGATGGCGGTGAGGCGGCTGACCAGAGCGCCGGTGACAGCGAGTCTGGTGAGCAGGCCGAGGAGAACGAAGCGCCCGAGTCGCCCGAGCCGGAAGCAGCCTCGGAATCGAGCTCTGCAGCCGACGATGCCCCACCAGCAGCCGCGGAACAGCCCGATCCTGCCCCGCAGGGCGGGCGGGCGCGCCGCTGGTTGCGTCGCAACCGCTAACGGCCCGGATTCTGGCATCCTGGCTGTATGACTGACCCGTCACAGTTCGGCAGCCCATCGGACGGCACCTCGCCACCCGGTTTTCCGCCGCCGGCGGGGTATCCGCCACCACCCGGTTACCCGCCGACATACATGGACCCGAGCGCGCCGTATGGTCGCCACCCGCTGACCGGTGAACCGTTCTCGGACAAGTCCAAGGGGATTGCCGGCCTGCTGCAATTGTTCGGTCTGTTCGGCTTCGTCGGCATCGGGCGCATCTACCTCGGCCAGACCGGATTGGGCATCGCCCAGTTGCTCGTGGGCCTGCTCACCTGCGGCATCGGTGCCCTCATCTGGGGGGTCATCGATGCCATCCTGATCCTCACCGACAGGGTTCGCGATCCGCAAGGGCGTCCGCTGCGCGATGGAACCTAGCGGCAGCAAGGCTCATGCGTCGGCGCGCTACAAGGCGCTCGCCGCGGGTGGGCTGGCGGCAGGCGCGCTGACCTATATCGGCCTGGCCGACCCGCACCGTCCGGGTTTCCTCTTTCCGGGGTGCCTGTTCAAGGCGATCACCGGGTGGAACTGCCCGGCGTGTGGTGGCTTGCGGATGACCCACGATCTGCTGCACGGCGACCTGGCCGCGGCCGTCGTCGACAACGTGTTTGCCCTGGTCGGTCTGCCCGCGCTCGCCGTGTGGATGCTGCTGCGGTGGCGGCTGGGTAAGAAGGTGTTCCCGATGCCGGCCGTGGTGACCGTTGTGGTGTTGCTGGTGGTCTGGACGGTGGTACGTAACTTGCCGGGCTTCCCGCTGGTGCCGACGTTAGCGGCTCCATAGCACTCCACCTGCACTGATACACTAGCCCTTCGGGCCGGTGCAGTCCCGGGACCAGGATGTTCCGGACTTGCGGAGGTGCGATCAAGTGCTGTTTTCGGCGTTGCCAGATGCGCAGGGGCTCTATGACCCCGCCAATGAAGCCGATTCCTGCGGCGTGGCCATGATCACCGACATTCGGGGCCGCCGCTCTCACGGCATCGTCGCCGACGGTCTGACCGCACTCGAGCACCTCGAACACCGCGGTGCCGCCGGGGCCGAACCCAATAGTGGTGACGGCGCAGGCATCCTGCTGCAGCTGCCGGTCGAACTGCTGCGCGAGGTGGTCGACTTCGCTCTGCCCGAGCCCGCCGCCGACGGCAGCCACAGCTTCGCCGCCGGGATCTGTTTCCTGCCGCAGGACGAGGCTGCCCGCGCTGCCGCCCGCGCCCGGGTCGAGGCAATGGCCGCCGAGGAAGGCCTGGAGGTTCTGGGTTGGCGGGCGGTGCCGGTCGATCCGGACGGGGCTGGGATCGGCCTGACCGCGCTGGGCTGTATGCCCTACATGGCACAGCTGTTCGTCGCGGCGCCCGAAAGCGACGGGCACCGTCTCGGTGGTATCGAACTGGACCGCAAGGTGTACCCGCTGCGCAAGCGGGCCGAGCAGGGCTCAGGTCCCGACGCGGTGTACTTCGCGTCGCTGTCCAGCCGGACCATGGTCTACAAGGGCATGCTGACGACGATGCAGCTGCCGCAGTATTTTCCGGACCTGCGCGACCCACGCTGCAAGAGCGCCATCGCCATCGTGCACAGTCGGTTCTCCACCAATACCTTTCCGTCGTGGCCGTTGGCCCATCCGTTCCGGTTCGTTGCCCACAACGGCGAGATCAACACCGTGCGTGGAAACCGGAATCGCATGCACGCCCGCGAAGCGATGCTGGCCAGCGCCCGGATTCCCGGTGACCTGAGCCGGTTGTCGCCGATCTGCAGCCCGGGCGCCTCGGACTCGGCATCCTTCGACGAGGTGTTGGAGCTTTTGCACCTCGGTGGTCGCAGCCTGCCGCACGCGGTGCTGATGATGATCCCGGAGGCGTGGGAGAACGCCACCACGATGGACCCTGCGGAACGTGCCTTCTGGCGGTACCACGCCTCACTGATGGAGCCGTGGGACGGACCCGCCTGCGTGACCTTCACCGATGGCACCGTGGTGGGTGCGGTGTTGGACCGCAACGGTTTACGGCCCGGTCGATGGTGGCGCACGGTCGACGACCGGGTCATTCTCGCCAGCGAGAGCGGTGTGCTGGACGTGCCGTCGGGCGAGATCGTGGCCAAGGGCCGGCTTCAGCCCGGCAAGATGTTCTTGGTCGACACCGCCGCCGGCCGCATCATCTCCGACGACGAGATCAAGGAGCAGCTGGCCGCGGCCGAACCTTACGGTGAGTGGCTGCACGCCGGTCTGCTGGATCTCAACACGCTGCCCAAGCGGTCCCGGAGCCAGCCGAACCACGACTCCGTGGTCCGGCGGCAGATCGCCTTCGGTTACACCGAAGAGGAACTGCGGGTCCTGCTGACGCCGATGGCCGCATCGGGCGGTGAACCGCTCGGTTCGATGGGGACCGACACTCCCACCGCGGTGCTCTCCAAACGTTCGCGGCTGCTGTACGACTACTTCATCGAACTGTTCGCCCAGGTGACCAATCCGCCGCTGGACTCCATCCGCGAGGAGGTGGTCACCTCGATGGCCCGGGTGATGGGCCCCGAAGAGAACATCCTGGAACCCACCGCCGCCTCCTGCCGGCAGATCGTGCTGCGCTGGCCGGTGCTCGACAACGACGAGCTGGGAAAGATCGTCCACATCAACGACGACGGCGAGCATCCGGGTCTGCGCACCACGGTGCTGCGCGCCCTCTACGACGTCGAGCACGGTGGGGAAGGGCTGGCCGAAGCGCTCGAGGAGCTGCGGACGAGGGCCAGCGAGGCCATCGCCAAAGGCGCGCGCACCCTGGTGATCTCCGATCGCGATTCAGACCACACCCGGGCTCCGATCCCGTCACTGCTCGCGGTGTCGGCGGTGCACCACCACCTGGTGCGCACCAAGGAACGCACCAAGGTGGCGCTGGTTGCGGAAAGCGGTGATGCCCGCGAGGTCCATCACATCGCGATGCTGATCGGATTCGGCGCCGCTGCGGTCAACCCGTACCTGGCATTCGAGTCGATCGAGGACTTGATCCGCGAGGGTGAGCTCACCGGCATCGAAACCGCCACCGCGGTGCGCAATTACGTCACAGCGCTCGGTAAGGGCGTGGTCAAGGTGATGAGCAAGATGGGCATCTCCACGGTCGCGTCCTACACCGCTGCACAGGTTTTCGAGGCGATCGGGCTGAGCCGCGACATCGTCGATGAGTACTTCACCGGCACCACCAGCCAGCTCGGTGGTGTCGGGCTGGACGTGCTGGCCGAGGAAGTCAAGCTGCGGCACCGGCGGGCCTATCCGGAGAATCCCACCGAGCTGGTGCACCGTCGGTTGGAGGTCGGCGGTGAGTACGCGTTCCGCAGGGAGGGTGAACTGCACCTGTTCACCCCGGAAGTGGTTTTCCTGCTCCAGCATTCGACCCGTACGGGACGCCGCGACATCTTCGCCAGGTATTCCGAGGAGGTCGATCGGCTGTCCCGGGAAGGTGGGACGCTGCGCGGCCTGTTCGAATTCAAGAAGGGGCTGCGGCCCCCGGTCCCACTGGAGGAAGTCGAGCCGGTCGAGGCCATCCTCACCCGATTCAACACCGGGGCGATGAGCTATGGCTCCATCTCGGCGGAGGCCCACGAGACGATGGCCATCGCCATGAACAATCTGGGCGGGCGGTCCAACAGCGGCGAGGGCGGTGAGGACGCCGACCGGCTCTACGATCCGCGTCGGCGCAGCGCCGTCAAACAGGTGGCCTCGGGCCGGTTCGGCGTCACCAGTGACTACCTGGTGAACGCCACCGACATCCAGATCAAGATGGCCCAAGGCGCCAAACCTGGTGAGGGCGGCCAGCTTCCGGGCTACAAGGTATATCCCAATATTGCCAAGACCCGGCACTCCACGCCGGGCGTCGGGTTGATCTCGCCGCCCCCGCACCACGACATCTACTCGATCGAGGATCTCGCCCAGCTGATCCACGACCTGAAGAACGCCAATGCGGACGCCCGGATCCACGTGAAGTTGGTCAGCAGCGTGGGGGTCGGAACGGTGGCGGCCGGGGTTTCCAAAGCGCACGCCGACGTGGTGCTGATCTCGGGTCATGACGGCGGCACCGGTGCGGCGCCGTTGACTTCGCTCAAGCACGCCGGTGCGCCGTGGGAGATCGGGTTGGCCGATACCCAGCAGACGTTGGTGCTCAACAGGTTGCGCGACCGAATCACCGTGCAGTGCGACGGCGGTATGCGCACCGCGCGCGACGTGATCGTTGCTGCGCTGCTCGGGGCGGAGGAGTTCGGTTTCGCCACCGCGCCCCTGGTGGTGTCGGGATGCATCATGATGCGGGTCTGTCACCTGGATACCTGCCCGGTCGGCGTGGCCACGCAGAACCCCGAATTGCGGGCGCGGTTCAACGGCAAGCCCGAGTTCGTGGAGAACTTCTTCAAGTTCATCGCCGAGGACATTCGCCGTCATCTCGCCGAGCTGGGGTTCCGCAGCATCGACGAGGCGGTCGGCCATAGCGAGGTGCTCGATACGGCACCGGGTGTGGCGCACTGGAAGAGCCGCGGCCTGGACCTCAGCCCGATCTTCGCCGTACCGACCGACCCAGACGGCAGCACCACGCCGCAGCGTCGCCGGTTGCGCGACCAGGATCACGGGCTGGAGCAGGCCCTGGACCGCACCCTGATCCAACTTGCCGAGGGAGCGCTGGAAGACGCCCATCCGGTGCGGTTGGAGTTGCCCGTTCGCAACGTCAACCGCACCGTCGGCACCCTGCTGGGATCGGAGGTCACCCGCCGCTACGGCGCGGCCGGACTGCCCGACAACACCATTCACGTCACCCTGACCGGGTCGGCCGGCCAGTCGGTCGGCGCCTTCCTGTCGCCCGGGATCACTCTGGAACTGATCGGCGATGCCAACGACTATGTGGGCAAGGGGCTTTCCGGTGGTCGGGTGATCGTGAGGCCGCCCGATGACGTGTTGTTCCTTCCCGAGGACAACGTCATCGCCGGCAACACCCTGCTCTACGGCGCCACCTCCGGTGAGGTGTTCCTGCGCGGCCGAGTCGGTGAGCGGTTCTGCGCCCGGAACTCCGGGGCCTTGGCCGTCGTCGAAGGTGCGGGCGACCACGCATGTGAATACATGACCGGTGGCCGGGTGGTGATCCTGGGCAGGACCGGACGCAATATGGCCGCCGGAATGTCCGGCGGCATCGCCTATGTGCTTGGCTTGGACCCGGCAAGGGTCAACACCGAGTTGGTGCAACTGCAGCGGCTGGAAGCCGAGGATCTGGCTTGGCTGGCCGATGTGGTGGCCCGCCACGCTCGCTATACCGGCAGCACGGTGGCGGCCTCCATCCTGGCTGACTGGCCAAGGCGCAGTGCGCAATTCAGCAAAGTAATGCCCACCGACTACGAGCGTGTGCTGCAGGCGACCCGGATGGCCAAGGCCGAAGGTCGCGATGTGGACAGCGCGATCATGGAGGCCAGCCGTGGCTGATCCGACCGGATTTCTTCGGGTACCCAAGATCGAGGCGGCCAAGCGGCCCGTCGAGGATCGGGTGGGGGACTGGCGTGAGGTGTACGAGCGCCAGAATCCCCATGAGCGTGCCGGCGAGGTGTCCCAGCAGGCGCGCCGCTGCATGGATTGCGGGATCCCGTTCTGCCACTCCGGCAAGGCGGGCTGTCCGCTGGGAAACCTGATCCCGGAATGGAACGACCTTGTGCGGCGCGGCCGTTGGGACGCCGCCAGCGACCGGCTGCACGCCACCAACAACTTTCCGGAGTTCACTGGTCGGCTGTGCCCGGCGCCCTGTGAGGCGGCCTGCGTGCTGTCGATCGCCGAGGAGCTGACCGGCGGCAGTGTGACGATCAAGCGGATCGAGCAGACCATCGCCGATCAGGCCTGGATGGACGGCACCGTGGAACCTCGGCCGGCCGCCATCGCCACCGGCAAGCACGTCGCGGTGGTTGGCTCCGGCCCTGCGGGATTGGCTGCGGCGCAACAACTTACCCGGGCCGGCCACGACGTGACGGTCTACGAACGCGACGACCGGGTGGGCGGGCTGCTGCGCTACGGAATCCCGGAGTACAAGCTGGAGAAGTCGGTGCTGAATCAGCGACTGGCGCAGATGCGGGCCGAGGGCACCCGATTCGTCACGGAATGCGAGGTCGGCGTCGATGTCACCGTCGAGCGGTTGCGCCAACGCCATCAGGCGGTCGTGCTCGCGGTCGGCGCGCTGCGTGGCCGCGACAACGAGGTACCCGGGCGCGAACTCGATGGCGTGCATCTGGCCATGGAACATCTGGTGCCGGCCAACCGGGAATGCGAGGGCGATGGGCCGTCACCGATCTCGGCAGCGGGTAAGCATGTGGTGATCATCGGTGGCGGTGACACCGGAGCGGACTGCCTGGGCACCGCGCACCGGCAGGGAGCGGCCTCGGTTACTCAGCTCGATTACAACCCCGAACCGCCCGAGATCCGCGATGACACGTTGTCGCCGTGGCCCACGTGGCCGTTGCTGCTGCGCACCTCCCCGGCGCATGCCGAAGGCGGTGCCCGCCGCTTCCAGGTGGCGGTGCAGCGGTTCATCGGCGACGACAAAGGGCATGTGCGGGCCATCGAGATCGCCGAGGTTCAGGTCACCCGTGACGCCGAGGGGCGGCGGGAGATCACTCCGGTGGGCGAGTCGTTGCAGATTCCCTGCGACCTGGCGCTGCTGGCCATCGGGTTCGACGGCGTCGAGCACATGGCACTGCTGGACGGTTTGAACCTGAAACTCACCCGTCGCGGCACCGTCTCGTGCGGTTCGGACTGGCAGACCGACGCGCCCGGGGTGTTCGTCTGCGGTGACGCGCATCGCGGGGCATCGCTGGTGGTGTGGGCGATCGCCGAGGGCCGCAGCGCGGCGCACGCAGTGGACGCCTACCTGATGGGCGCATCGGATCTGCCGTCGCCGGTGCGTCCCGGAGCGCTACCTCTGGCCATCGTCTGAATCGATTAACGACTATGCTCACATGACGTGAGCAGACGCGGAAAGATCGTTTGTACGCTAGGCCCGGCGACCAGTACGGATGAGATGGTCCGGGCGCTGGTAGATGCCGGTATGGACGTCGCCAGGCTGAACTTCAGCCACGGCGACTACAGCGACCACGAGGCCGCCTACAAGCGGGTGCGGGCCGCATCGGATGCCGCCGGCCGCGCGGTGGGTGTGCTGGCCGACCTGCAGGGGCCCAAGATTCGGCTGGGCCGGTTTGCCGAGGGCTCGACATACTGGGCGACCGGGGAATCGGTGCGGATCACCGTCGAGGACTGTGCGGGCACCCACGACCGGGTATCGACGACCTACAAGCACTTGGCGGCGGACGCCCGGGCGGGGGACCGCTTGCTGGTCGACGACGGCAAGGTCGGCCTGATCGTCGACACCATAGACGGCAACGACGTGGTGTGCACGGTCACCGAGGGTGGTCCGGTCAGCAACAACAAGGGTCTGTCGCTGCCGGGGATGAATGTGACGGTGCCTGCACTGTCCGAGAAGGACATCGAGGACCTCGAGTTCGCGCTGCGGCTGGGGGTGGACCTGGTCGCGCTTTCGTTCGTGCGCTCACCGGCCGATGTGGAGCTCGTGCACGAGGTGATGGACCGGGTGGGTCGCCGGGTTCCGGTGATCGCCAAGCTGGAGAAGCCCGAGGCGGTGGAGAATCTCGAGGCCATCGTGTTGGCGTTTGACGCCTTGATGGTGGCCCGCGGAGATCTCGGCGTCGAACTGCCGCTGGAGGAAGTGCCGCTGGTGCAGAAGCGCGCCATCCAGATGGCAAGGGAGAACGCCAAACCCGTCATCGTCGCCACCCAGATGCTCGAGTCGATGCTGGAGAATTCCCGTCCCACCCGGGCCGAGGCCTCCGATGTGGCCAACGCCGTGCTCGACGGCGCGGACGCGGTGATGCTCTCGGGTGAGACCTCGGTCGGCAAGTACCCCCTGGAGGCCGTCAAGACGATGGCTCGAATCATCAAGGCGGTCGAGGACAACTCGGTGTCGGTGCCGCCGTTGACGCACGTCCCGCGCACCAAGCGCGGGGTGATCTCGTACGCCGCCCGGGACATCGGGGAACGGCTGGATGCCAAGGCACTGGTCGCTTTCACCCAGTCCGGGGATACCGTGCGCCGCCTGGCTCGACTGCACACCCCGCTTCCGGTGCTGGCGTTCACCGCGCTGCCCGAGGTCCGGAGTCAGCTTGCGCTGACCTGGGGCACCGAGACGTTCATCGTGCCGCAGATGGCCAGCACCGACGACATGATCCGTCAGGTCGACCAATCACTGTTGAATCTCGGCCGGTACAAGCGGGGTGAGCTGGTGGTCATCGTCGCGGGTGCCCCGCCGGGCACAGTAGGCTCCACGAATCTGATCCACGTGCACCGCATCGGGGAGGACGACGTCTAGCGACCGACGGTCGGGCGAAGACCACCGAATAGCCCGGAAAGGGGTCCCTTGACGCACCCGGATTTCGAGGAGCTGCTTGCTGTTCTCGATCTCAATCGTGTCGACGACGATCTGTTCATCGGCTCGCATCCGAGTAAGAACCCGGTGCGCACCTTCGGTGGGCAGATGGTTGCACAGGCCTTCGTCGCAGGCGGCCGCACGCTCGAGCACCAGATTCCGCCCAGCGCATTGAATGCGCATTTCATCGCCGGCGGTGACCCGGAGAAGGATCTGGAGTTTCACATCGTGCGGCTCCGCGACGAGCGTCGGTTCGCCAACCGCAGGGTGGATGTCATGCAGGACGGCAACCTGCTGACCACCGTGATGATCTCGTACATGAACGGTGGCCGGGGTCTGGAGCACAGCGTCCCCGCGCCGGCGGTGCCACGGCCAGAGACATTGCCCAAGATCGACGAACTGCTGCTCGGATACGAGAAGACCGTGCCGTTGTTCGTCGAGGCGTTGCGCCCTATCGAATGGCGTTACACCAATGATCCGGCCTGGGTGATGCGGGACAAGGGCGGCAAGCTCGACCACAATCGGGTATGGCTCAAAACCGAAGGTGAGATGCCCGACGATCCGGTGCTGCACGGTGCGGCGCTGTTGTACTCATCGGATACCACGGTGCTCGATTCGATCATCACGACCCATGGGTTGTCCTGGGGTTTCGACCGGATTTTCGCGGTGACGATGAATCACTCGGTGTGGTTTCACCGACCGTTCCGTTTCGATGAATGGGTGTTGTACTCGACCACGTCGCCGGTCGCCGCCGATTCCCGCGGGCTGGGTACCGGCCATTTTTTCGATGCGTCGGGTCAGTTGCTGGCGACCGTGGTGCAGGAGGGGATCGTCAAGCATTTCCCCGGCGCCGCCAAGTCGTGAGACCGCTCAGCGAGTAGGTGTCGGTGTCGGCGTGACGCCGAACTCGTTCTCCAGGCGCTTGCGGAAGTTGTCTTCGCACACCTGTTGTGCGGCTTGGTCGTTCCCGGCATCCTGCATGCAGTTCAGGTACTCGCGGCCGCCGAGTTCGTTGAACCAGCGCGCGCCCAGATTCACCCAGATGGCGATGAACAGCACCGACAGCACGATCGCCACGCAGCCGAGAGCGATCCCGGTGGTTGCCACTCCGCCGTTGGTTGCTTCGCCGCGTTTGAACCGTCCGCGCGCGACGAAGCCGAGAACGACGGCCACCGCACCGAGGGTCAGGCCGCCGATCACCGACCACACCAGGACCAGACCGATGATGGCGAACACGAGCGCTGCGACGGCTAACCCATTTCTGGGTGCACCGGTCTGCGTCGGCATGGTCCCGGCATACGGCGGCGGATAGCCGCCGTATGGAGATGGGGGCGGGTAGCCGCCGGGATAGGCACCGTACGGGTACGGCGGGACAGCTGCCGGCGATGGTGGGGGAGGCCCGGGCCGGTCCGACTCGTTCTCCTCGGCGCGCTCGTCGGTCATGACTGTGAGGCTACTCGCCGGGCCCGGCGTTGAGCTCATGACAGGCAATGGTGGGACAGGCGATGCCCACAGGCAGATGATGAGTCGCCACCACGACGGTCCGCTCGGCCGGGAACATCGCGTCGGGCGTGAGCAGTTCGGTCAGGATTCGTTGGCCGTCAGCGGCATCCATGTTCTCCGTCGGCTCGTCGAGCAGCACGATCGGAAATGTCGAGATCAGCACCCGGGCCAGCAGCAGGCGTCGACGCTGCCCGGCTGACACCGCCGCGGCGCCACCCACCAGCACAGTGGACAGCTCATCAGGCAAACCCGCCAGCCAACCGCCGAGCCCGACGCGCTGCAGGGCGGTGCGCAGTTCGTCGTCGGTGGCGTCGCCGCGGACCACGAGCAGATTGTCGCGCACGGTGGTGTCGAAGAGGTGCGCGTCCTCGGCGAAAAACGCTGCGCGCTGCGGTGTCTGGCGGAACTGCTCGGCGATCGCCATCAGCAGCGTGGTCTTGCCCGATCCGCTCGGGCCGATGATCGCCAGTCGGCCGCCCGGTGGCAGTTCGACTGCCGGTACCGTCGGGCGTGCGCGCAACCGGCCATCCGGTGCGGTGAACTCCAGCAGTCGGCGCGCGGCGATGCGCGAGCGGCTGAGCTGTACCGCGGCATCCGGCAGTGCCGTGGTGGCTTCGAACGCCGACAACGGCAGCAGCATGAGAATCGCGATGGTGGTCGGCGCGACCGTAGGGGCCAACGCGATACCAGCGACAACCGCGCCGACCACACTGGCGCCGATAGCGATACTCGGCATGGCTGCGGCCAACGCAGCGGGTGCGGCGGCCCGGTCTGTGGCTCGGCCCCAATCTCGGTGGTGCCGTTCTGATTCGGCGATCACCGTGTCGAGGCGCCCGCTGACCCGTAGCTCGGGGCCGTACTCCAACGCCAGCATTGTGGCGGTATCGCGGTTGGAACGATGTTGGGCAGCAACGGATTCAGCGGCAGCTACGGCACGGGCGGCCAATGCTGGGGCCGCGACTCCGGCGATCAGCAGACACAGCGCCAGCACTGCGGCGGCACCCGGTGAGATAGCGGCGATGACGCCGACGGCTACGCAGCTGAGTACCGCGGCAACCACGATCGGCAACACCGAACGCACCACCACATCGGCCAGCTCATCGACGGAGGCGCCCACCCGGGCCACCAGCTCACCGCTGGGCAGCCGCATCGCGTCGTCATCCGGTCCGCTGGCAAGTCTGCGGTACAGCCCGGTGCGGGCATTGGCCGCCGCCCGCAGCGCGGTGTCGTGGGCGGCCAATCGTTGGCAGTAGCCGAGCACGCCCCGCGAGATACCCAGTGCCCGCACCGCGACCACAGCTACCGACAGGTCGAGGATCGGTGGCATCTGCCAGGCCCGGGTGATCAACCACGCGGAGATCGCCGCCAGGGCCAGCGCGCTGCCCAAGGACAGCACCCCGAGGACACTGGCGAGGATCAATCGGCTGAGCCGCGGCCGCAGCAGGTCCAGCGTCAGCCGCAGCAGCGGATCACGGCGAAACATGCGCCGCACCAATCGTGATCACCTGGTCGCCGATGGCCAACACCGGGTCGTGGTGTCCGACCACCACGACCGTGGCGCCGGCCTGTGCCCGGGCGACGATCGCCTGCAACACCCGCTGCTCCAGTGCGGCATCCAGGTGCGCGGTCGGCTCGTCGAGCAAGAGCAACCGCGCGGGTGAGCCGAGCGCGCGGGTGAGTCCAAGTCGTTGTCGTTGCCCGAGCGACAGCCCGACACCCGTGCGGCCGAGCCTGGTCTGCAGCCCGTCCGGAAGATCGTCGAGCACGTCGTCGAATCCGGCGTCGCGGCAGGCGCGGTCGAGGTCAGCGATCGGTCCGAGCAGCTCCAGGTTTTCTCGGACGGTGCCCGGGATCAGTACCGGACGATGGGGAAGCCAGGCAATGTTGCGCCACCAGGCCGCCAGGTCCAGCTCGCCGACCTCGACACCGTCGACCCGGACCGAACCGTAGGGCAGCCCGGTCAAACCCAGAATGGCCTGCAGTGCAGTGGATTTGCCTGCGCCGTTCGGTCCGGTCAGTACGGTCACCCGGCCCGGTCCGATCGGCGCGCCGAGCCCGGCGAGCTCGATTGTCGGTGCGATCGCAGGTACCCGGACATGTCCGGAGGCGTGCACAGGGGTCTCACACAGTCGAAAGGCTTGTTCTGCGGCGGTTTTCCCGTCTTGTGCGGCGTGGAAGGCCGCGCCGACCCGGCGCAGCGGCCAGAACACCTCGGGGGCCAGCAGCAGCGCCGTCAGGCCCGCGGTCAGCGTCATGTCGCCGAACACCAACCGCAGCCCGACGCTGACCGCCACCAGGGCCACGCCGAGGGTGGCCAGCAACTCCAGCACCAACGAGGACAGAAACGCGATCCGCAACGTGGCCATCGCGGAACGTCGGTGCGCCGCAGTCAATTCGGTGATGCGCTGGACGGACCCGGCGGCCCGGCCGACGGCACGCAAGGTGGGAATGCCGGCGACCAGATCCAGCAACCGGGCCTGCATGGTGGTCATCGCCGCCAACGCGGCCGCCGATCGCTCGGCGGTGACCAGCCCGATCAGCACCATGAAAAGGGGGATCAGCGGCAGCGCGATCAACACGATCGCCGCGGCCTGCAGGTCATACCACGCCATCACCGCCACGGCCGCCGGCGTGAGAATTGCGGCCTGAACCACTGCGGGCAGGTAGCCGGTGAAATAGGGCCGAAGGCCGTCCAGTCCGCGCGTCACCACCGCGGCAGCGGCATCCCGGTCGGCCGCCAATTGTCTTGGCGGCGCTGAGGTTACCGACCGTAGGACCTGGCTGGACAACTCTCCGATCACGGCGGTCGCGCCGTGTTGGGAGAGTCGGCCCTGTAACCAGTGCGCAATCGCCCGCAGGATGAATAGCGCGGAAACCGCGATGAGGGCACCGGTGTAGTGGTTCAGCGGTTGTGGCTCGACGATGATTCCGGCGACAAGGTGGGCCAGCACCACGGCGGCGGCGATGGTGCTGGCGCTGATGGTCACGCCGCAGGCCACCGCCGCAATCAGGTGACGCCGCAGGGTTACCGTGGATCCACTGGCTCCGCGGATGCCGAGGGCGCGCCAGAGGTTCAGGCCGACCGCCGCGACAACCCGACCGGTGCCGGTATCCGATCGGCGGAGATCCGCTTCCGGAACACCCAATAGGTCCAGGCCTGGTAGATCACGACCAGCGGTGCGAACACCAGCCCCGCCCACGTCATGACCTTGAGTGTGTAGGGCGAGGACGACGCATTGTGGATGGTCAGGCTCCAGTCCGGGTTCAGGGACGAGGGCACCAGGTTCGGGAACAACGAACCGAACAACAGCAGCACCACGGCGGCAACTACAACAGTGGTGCAGACGAAGGCCCAGCCCTCACCGCTGCGGCTGTATACCCGGGCGACCGCCGCCAACTGTGCGACCACGGCCGCGGCGAGCAGGAACCAGGTCCAGCTCTTGCCGTGGGCCAGTTGGGTCCAGACGCCGAAACCGGCGACCAGAACCGTGGTCGGAATAGCCAACCGCGTCGCAAATCCGAAGGCGTCGGTGCGGATCTGGCCGGTGGTCTTCAGCGCGACGAACACCGCACCGTGCAGCGCGAACAGGGCACCGGTGGCCAGCCCGCCGAGCAGGGTGTAGGCGTTGATGATGTCGCCGAACGACAGGTGCATCCGCTTGTCGGCGCCGACCGGCAGTCCGCGGACCAGTCCGGCAAAAGCGACGCCCCAGAGGATCGCCGGCACCCAGGAACCGATCGCGATGGCGATATCGGCCCACCGCCGCCACCCGGGATCGTTGATCTTGCCGCGCCATTCGATCGCCACGACCCGCACGATCATGGCGAACAGAATGGCCAGCAATGGCAGGTACAGGCCGGAGAACACCGTGGCGTACATCTCCGGGAAGGCGGCGAACATCGCTCCGCCCGCGGTGATCAGCCAGACCTCGTTGCCGTCCCACACCGGGCCGATGGTGTTGAGTGCGGCACGGCGGTACGGCTCGGGGTCCTCGCCTCGGCGCTCGGCGGTCCGGCCGAAGAACGACATCAACATGCCGACGCCGAAGTCGAATCCCTCGAGGATGAAGAATCCGAGGAACAGGACGGTCAGCAGGATGAACCAGATTTCTTGTAGTCCCATCGATCCGCTCCTCAGTAGGCGAATGACAACGGCGCGACGTCTTCGGCGCCCGGTGGCGTCGGCGGGGCAGGTTCGGAATCGTGCTCCAGCGGACCCTCCACGATGTAGCGACGGAGCAAGTAGAACCACACGACGGCCAACACGGCGTATATCAGCGTGAAGGTGATCAGCGACAGCCAAACCATGCCCGCCGAGTGCCCGGAGACACCCTGAGCGACGGTGAGCCGGATGTCTTGATCGCCGGTCGGATTCGGCACCACGACCCACGGTTGGCGGCCCATTTCGGTGAACACCCATCCGGCGCTGTTGGCCAGGAAGGGGGTGGGAATCGTGAGCAGGGCGAACCAGCTGAACCATCGTTGCTGGGGGATCCTGCCTCCCCGGGTCAGCCACAGTGCGGCGAGCGCGAACAACCCTGGGATAGCCAGGAATCCGATCATCGCCCGGAATGACCAGTACGTGACAAAGAGATTGGGCCGGTAGTCACCGGGGCCGAACTGCTCCTCGAACCGTGCTTGCAGGTCGGTGACGCCTTCGAGGTGTACGCCGGTGAACGTGCCCTCGGCGAGGAATGGCAGGACGTAGGGCACCTGGATGAGGTGGACGACGCTGTCACAGTTGTTGTGGGTACCGACCGTCAGCACCGAGAATTTGGGGTCGGTTTCGCTGTTACACAACGATTCTGCCGATGCCATCTTCATCGGTTGCTGCTGGAACATCAGCTTGCCCTGCATGTCACCGGTGAAGAACAGCGCGATCGCCGCGATCAGGGTGACCCAGCAGCCCAGGATGGTGGCGGGGCGATACATGGTGACGGCGTCGCCCGCGGTGTCTCCGCCCTGGCGGTGGGAGCGCACCATCCACCACGCGCACACACAGGCCACGAACGCGCCCGCGGTCAGGAATGAGCCGGCCACGGCGTGGCTAAACGCCGCTATAGCAGTGTTATTGCTGAACAGCGCACCGATGCTGGTGAGTTCGGCACGCCCGGTTTCCGGATTGAATCGGGCGCCGACCGGGTGCTGCATGAACGAGTTGGCGGCGATGATGAAGAACGCCGACATGTTCACTGCCAGCGCCACGATCCAGATGCAGGCCAGGTGCACCAGGCGGGGGAGCCGGGTCCAGCCGAAAATCCACAGACCGATGAAGGTGGACTCGAAGAAGAACGCCACCAGGCCTTCCATGGCCAGCGGTGCACCGAAGATGTCGCCGACGAACCGTGAGTACTCGCTCCAGTTCATGCCGAACTGGAACTCCTGCACGATGCCGGTCGCGACACCGATGGCGAAGTTGATCAGGAACAGCTTGCCGAAGAACCGGGTCAACCGGTACCAGTTGTCGTTTCCGGTGACTACCCACACCGTCTGCATAACCGCGATCAGCGGCGCCAACCCGATGGTTAGCGGAACGAATATGAAGTGGTAGACGGTGGTGATTCCGAACTGCCACCGCGATACATCCAAAGCGTTCATCTGGCCCTGCTTCCGAGCTCGTCAGACGGATCTACGACGAAGTGTAGTAGATACTCGGGGTGGCAACCAGGCGCTGACCATCGGTAATCCGGTGTCTTAGGTCACCGTGGGTGTCTCCGGTGCGGCTGCATGGATCTTCTTGGATGCACTACGGATCCCGAAGGCGGAGATCACTTCGAATACGCCCACGACGATCAGGATGATGCCGGTGACCCAAGCAAGCGCGGCCAGGCCTTCCATTGGGGCGGCGAACATGATGATGCCGGCGATGACGCTGATTATGCCGATGATGATTTCCCAGATCCGCCCCGGAAGTGACGAATCTCCGATGGCCGACATCGCCGTTGCGACACCGCGGAAGACGAACCCGACACCGATCCAGATCGCCAGCAGTTGGAACGAATTCTGCGGGCTCACGAAGCACAGTACTGCGAGCACGAGCGCTGCAGCGCCACCGATGAACAGCAACACGCGCCCACCGGCCGACGACCGGATGCTGAACGCCAGGACGAGTTGCGAGATGCCGGTGATCAGCAAATAGGCGGCGAAGAAGATCGCGGCAACCAGAATTGTGATCCCGGGCCACCTCAGGACCAGGACTCCGAGGATGACCGCGAGAATCCCCGAAACCAAGGTCGATTTCCACAGATGCGGCAACAAGTTTGGGGCAGCAGTCGACTCCATGCTGGAAGTTTGACACAAACGCAGATGTAGATGGCGGTTTTCCGGTAGGGCCGTGGCGCCGACGCGCGGTCGTTAGGGTTCCGTTACGGTGCTGTGTGCTGCGTCACGGGCGGTTAAGGTCATCGTCTACACGCACGTGTGGAGATCGCAGGACCAGGGAGAGAGAGGCAACCGTGTCAAGTGGATGTCAAGCCCGCCGGATGAAGTTGTGGCGCATTGCGGGGATTGTCGCCACCAGCGGCGCGCTCGCGCTATCGGGCTGCGCCAGCGGTACGGAGGGCGGCGGAAAGTCGGCCGAGAACACGACCGCCGTCAGTGCCGAGAAGGTCGATTCGATCGCGGAAACGGTGCCTGCGCCCATCCGGGAATCCGGCAAACTCATTGTCGGCGTCAACATTCCCTACGCGCCCAACGAGTTCAAGGATCCCAGCGGCAAGATCGTCGGCTTCGATGTCGATCTGATGAATGCGGTCGCCGCCACCCTCGGCCTGACCGCGGACTTCCGTGAGGCGGACTTCGCCAAGATCATCCCGTCGATTCAGGGCGGCACCTACAACCTCGGGATGTCCTCGTTCACCGACACCAAGGAACGGGAGAAGTCCGTCGACTTCGTCAACTACTTCAATGCAGGCATCCAATGGACCCAGCGGCCCGACGCGCCGGTCGACCCGACCAATGCCTGCGGAAAGAAGGTCGCGGTCCAGGCCACCACGGTCGAGGAAACCGACGAGCTGCCGGCCAAGAGCAAGGCGTGCACGGATGCGGGCAAGCCGGCGATCGCAATCATGCCGTTCGACGGACAGGATGCGGCGGCCAATGCGGTGGTGCTCGGCCAGGCCGATGCCATGTCCGCGGATTCCCCGGTGACCTCCTATGCGATCAAGCAGAGCAAGGGCAAGCTCGAACCCGCGGGCGAGATCTTCGATTCCGCGCCGTACGGCTGGCCGGTGGCCAAGGGCTCGCCGTTGGCGCAGTCGCTGCAGCAGGCGCTTGACCACCTGATCGAGACCGGCGCCTACAAGCAGATTGCCGCCAACTGGGGCGTGGAGAGCGGGATGATCAACAAGGCCACCGTGAACGGTGCGGTCAACTGAGCGCTGGCGTGACGAGCAGGAAGCGCAGCCGGGATGACCACTGATGCGACGTCGCCACCCGCGGCCCCAGCCGCGATAGACGCGGTCCCGCTGCGTCACCCTTGGCGCTGGGTGACGGCGATCGTCATCGTTGTCGTCGTCGGGCTGTTCGTGTACGGGGCCGCGACCAACGAAGCCTATGGGTGGGCTACCTACCGGGAGTACCTGTTCAACGAGCGGGTGCTCACGGTTGGTGTGCTCAACACCTTGCAGCTGACCGTGTATTCGATGGTGCTCGCGGTTGTCCTCGGCGTCATTCTCGCGGTCATGCGGTTGTCGCCCAATCCGGTGCTCCGGTGGGTGTCCTGGGTGTACCTGTGGATCTTCCGCGGCACACCGATCTATGTGCAGCTGGTGTTCTGGGGCCTGATCCCGACGATCTACAAGAACATTCAGGTGGGCGTGCCCTTCGGTCCGTCGTTCTTTCACCTCGACGTGCAGAGCCTGTCCATCCCGTTTGTGCTCGCCATCCTCGGGCTGGCGCTCAACGAGGCCGCCTATATGGCCGAGATCATCCGCGCCGGCATCAGTTCGGTGCCCGAGGGGCAGTCGGAGGCGTCCACCGCTCTGGGCATGTCGTGGACGATGACGATGCGCCGGACGGTACTCCCGCAGGCGATGCGAGTGATCATCCCGCCCACCGGTAACGAGGTGATCAGCATGCTGAAGACCACATCGCTGGTCACCGCGGTGCCTTTCACGCTGGATCTCTACGGCATCACCTCCCGCGAGATCGCCGCGCGCACCTTCGAGCCGGTGCCGCTGCTGCTGGTGGCGGCGACCTGGTATCTGGTGGTCACCAGCGTGCTCATGGTCGGGCAGTTCTATCTGGAGCGGTACTTCTCGCGGGGGGCGTCGCGCAAACTGACCACCAAGCAGCTCCAAGCGCTGGCGCAGGCGCAGATGGGAGAACCGCACCCGTGACCGCTGGTGCCCAACCGATGGTGCGCGCCGAGGGCGTCTGCAAAAACTTCGGTGCGTTGCAGGTGCTCAAGGGCGTGTCCTTGGAGGTGTCCAAGGGCGAGGTGCTGTGCATGGTCGGTCCGTCCGGATCGGGCAAGTCGACATTTCTGCGCTGCATCAACCACCTCGAACAGATCAACGCGGGCCGCCTCTATGTCGACGGCGAGCTGGTCGGCTACCGGGAACGTGGCGGCAAGCTGCATGAGCTTCGGCCCAAGGACGCTGCCAGGCAGCGTCGTGAGGTCGGCATGGTGTTCCAGCATTTCAACCTGTTTCCGCATCGCACCGCGCTGGAGAACATCATCGAGGCGCCCATCCAGGTGAAGCGGGTACGCAAGGATGCCGCGGTTGCTCGGGCTCGGGACCTGCTGGAGCAGGTGGGGCTTTCCGCCAAGGCGGATGCCTATCCGGCGCAGCTGTCCGGCGGTCAGCAGCAGCGGGTCGCGATCGCGCGGGCGCTGGCGATGAGTCCCAAGCTGATGCTGTTCGACGAGCCCACCTCAGCGCTGGACCCCGAACTGGTGGGTGAGGTGCTGGCGGTGATGAAAACGCTTGCCGCCGAAGGGATGACCATGGTGGTGGTGACTCACGAGATGGGGTTTGCCCGCGAGGCCGCCGACCAGCTGGCGTTCATGGACGGTGGCGTCATTCTGGAAAGTGGCGATCCTCGTGAGGTGATGAGCAACCCCAAACACGAACGCACAAAAGCGTTTCTGTCCAAGGTGATGTAGCTTCGAAGGATGGCTGCCGCACGAGCTGGCGTCGTTGTCACCGCAGGCGAACTTCGTGAGCGCATCGCGTCGGGTGCTCCTGTCACCCTGCTGGACGTGCGCTGGTCGTTGGCCGAGCCGAACGGTGAATCGGCTTATCTGAGCGGTCATCTGCCCGGTGCCGTATACGTGTCGCTGGACGACGATCTGGCCGATCATCGGGTCACCGGCCGTGGGCGCCATCCACTGCCCTCGGGACAGGACCTGCAGGCAGCGGTCCGCCGTTGGGGAGTGCGAGCAGGCGTCCCCACCGTCGTCTACGACGACTGGAACCGCGCCGGATCGGCCCGGGCCTGGTGGGTGCTGACCGCGGCCGGGATCGACGACGTACGCATTCTCGACGGCGGGTTGGCGGCCTGGTCGGCCGCGGGTGGGTCTCTGCAGACCGGCCCGGTGATGCCTGAACCCGGAGACGTCACCGTGATTCATGACGACCTGTATCAGGGTGCCCGCCGTACGCTGACCGCCGAGCAGGCGCTCTCCGGCGTCGGTGTGCTGCTCGACGCGCGGGCGCCGGAGCGGTTCCGCGGGGAGGTCGAGCCGGTCGATCCGGTGGCCGGTCATATCCCCGGGGCGGTCAATCTGGCCAGCACGCGGCTGCTCGCCGGGGACGGCACGTTGCTCCCGGATGCCCGGCTTCATGCCCTGCTGGCAGATTGTGGCGTGGCCGGTAGCGCCGATGTCGGCGCGTACTGCGGGTCGGGGGTCACGGCGGCGCTTGCGGTGGCGGGATTGGCCGCCGCGGGGGTGGACGTGGCGCTGTATCCCGGTTCGTGGTCGGAGTGGGTGTCGGATCCGGACCGGCCCGTGGCCCGCGGCGATCAGTAGACCAGGCGCGCGAAAGCGGTGAACGTGGACGCCGGTGGGCGGCCCTATGCTGGGCAAATGCTGTGCCGCCCAGACCCGGTAACCCCGTTATGGCGTGCCGCACAGATCTTTCGGCTGCTGAGCTGTCTGTACGCGCTGGGCTTTCAGATCGCGGTGAACGGGGACCTGGCGCGTCCAGCACTGGCTTGGGTGCTGTGCGCGGGCTTGATCGTATGGAGCATCCTGTGTGCGATCGCCTACTTGCAGGGTTTCGGACGTCGAGCATCGTGGGTGGTCGCCGAGGTCGTGGTGGTCGTGGCCCTGATGCTCTCGACCGAGGCGGTCGCGGACGGACACTGGATCGCCGATAACCAGTCATGGCCGACCACGCTGTGGGCCACCAATGCCACCATCTCGGCGGCGCTGCAGTTCGGCCCGGTCGGGGGTATGGCGGGTGGGCTGGCGGTGATGGCCACCGCGGCCGCATTGAAGGGCTATGTCAGCGTCGACCTCGGCCGCAACGCCACCATCGTCATCGAGTTGGCGGTGGGCCTTGCGGTAGGCATGGCCGCGCAGACCGCGCGTCGTGCCCACGCCGAACTGGAGCGTGCCGTACGGTTGGCCGCCTCGCTGGAGGAACGAGAGCGGTTGTCCCGCCGGGTACACGATGGGGCCATCCAGGTGCTCGCCCTGGTGTCGCGCCGGGGACGGGAAATCGGTGGTGAGACAGCTCAATTGGCTGAACTTGCCGGCGAGCAAGAGCGTGCGCTGCGCAGGTTGGTCAGCGCTCCCGACCCGGATCGGCGTACCGGCGCGGGCACCGATATCGGGGCGCTGTTGCGCGGGCGGGCCTCCGATCGGGTGTCGGTGAGCCTGCCTGCGGAGCACGTGCTGCTCGAACATGAAGCCGCCCAAGAGTTGTTCGCCGCGGCGAGCAACGCCCTGGACAACGCCGCCGCGCATGCCGGGCCCGATGCCCAGGTTTTCGTGCTGCTGGAAGATCTGGGGGACTCGGTGACGGTCAGCATCCGTGACGACGGCGTGGGTATTCGCGATGGCCGGCTGGCCGAAGCGGTCCGCGAGGGACATGTGGGCATATCGAAATCGATTGTGGGCCGGATGGATTGGCTGGGCGGGCGGGCACAGTTGAGTACCGCGCCGGGATGCGGCACCGAATGGGAGCTGACCCTGCCCCGCGCACCCGGGATCCGGGCCGACATCAAGAGGGGACAGTGATGACCGATACCGCACTGACTGCGATGGTGGTGGACGACCATCCGATCTGGCGCGACGCGGTGGCTCGCGACCTTGCCGACGACGGATTCAACGTGGTGACCACCGCCGACGGGGTGGCCGCGGCGCGACGGCGGGCGGGTGTGGTGCTTCCCGATGTGGTGGTGATGGACATGAGCCTGTCCGACGGCAGTGGTGCCACGGCGACCGCAGAGGTGCTCGCGGTGTCACCGTCCACCCGGGTGCTGGTGTTGTCGGCCTCCGATGAGCGGGACGACGTGCTGGAGGCGGTCAAGTCCGGGGCCACCGGCTATCTGGTGAAGAGCGCGTCGAAAGCCGAACTGACTGAAGCGGTGCGGGCCACCGCTCAGGGGCGCGCGGTGTTCACTCCGGGGCTGGCCGGGTTGGTACTCGGCGAATATCGGCGTATTGCTCAGCGCCCCGCGGAAGGTCCGGCCACGCCCAGCTTGACCGAGCGCGAGACCGAAGTGCTGCGTTATGTCGCAAAAGGGTTGACGGCCAAGCAGATCGCCGCTCGCCTGTCATTGAGTCACCGCACGGTGGAGAACCACGTTCAGGCGACGTTCCGTAAGTTGCAGGTCGCCAACCGCGTCGAGTTGGCCCGCTACGCCATTGAACACGGCTTCGACGAGTAGTCCTACTCATCACGAACGGCGGTTTCGTTTGTCACGATGATCGCATGACCGAACCGCATCGCCTCGTCATCGCCCGAATGTCCGCGGATCTGGCCGCGATCGCGGCATATATGGGCAGAGTGTCGGCCGATCTGGGGGAGCTCGACCGGATGTTGGCCCAGCGCCCGGTTGCCGAGCCGCCACCCTGGCCGGTCGCGCCTGTCCCGCCACCGCCCGTCCTGCTGCCACCTTCGGCACCGGCACCGGCACCGGCAGCGCCGCGACCACAGCGCTCGGAAGGCTGGATCGGCAGGGCGCTCGCGGTGGCCGGGGTGACGGTGACGCTCACCGGCGTGGTGTTGCTGCTGGTATTGGCCGCCCAGGCAGGCATCCTGCGCCCGGAGTTCCGGGTCGGGGCCGGCGCCGTCCTGGCCGCCGGACTGGTCGCAACCGGGTGGTGGCTGTATCGCCGGCCGGGTGGCCGGGTGGGGGCCATCGCGTTGGCCGCGACCGGTGTCGCCGCCGGGTACATGGACGTGATCGCCGTGACGACGATCTACGGCTGGGTGTCGGCGCCGGTTGGTCTGGCGCTGGCCGCGTTCGTGGGTGGCTGCGGTCTGCTGCTGGCCCGGCGGTGGGACTCCGAACGTCTCGGTCTGCTTGTCCTGGTGCCGTTGATCGGTTTGGCACCCGTCATCACCGACGGAGTGACCTTGCTGCTGATCGGTTTCATGCTGGCGTTGTCGGCGGCGGTGCTGCCGGCGCAGTTCGGTCGGGATTGGCTGTGGCTGCATGCCGCTCGGACCACGGCCACCACGCTGCCGCTGCTGACCGCGCTGGTGGCGACCTCGATCGACGGCCGGCATGATCTGCTGCTGGCAGGGGTCTGCGCGCTCGCGGCGGTATTGGCGTTGGGCGGTGGGTTGGTGGTGCTGCGCTGGACCAGAAATCCGGCGGCGGTGGCAGTGCTGACGGCTGGCGGCGTGCTGCCGATGTTGTGCGTGTCGGCCGTTGTCGATCGAGTGCTCGGCGCGCTGATGGTGGCGGCGCTGGCGGCCGCGTTGTTGGCGGTGGTAGCCGTGGGGGACCGGTTGCCCGGGGTGAATGCACCGGTTCGCCGGGTGTGGTCGGTTCTTTCGGCGGTTGCCGCGCTGATCGCGGTGACGGTCGCGTTCGACGGTCCGGTGGCGGCCCCGGTGTTGTTGGCGATGACGACGGTGATCGCAGCCGTCGGCCGGCGCAGCGGTGTGGCGCGCTGGATAGCCGTCGGGCTGGCTGTCATCGGTGGCGGGATCTATCTCACTTGCGCTGAGCCCGCCACGCTGGTTGAACCGACGAAACTGTCTGTGCCGCTTGCTGCTTCGGTCTTGATCGGCAGTGTCCTGGTGATTGCCGCTGCCGGGGCGATCGCATGGGCATGGTCCATCGCTACGACGGCGGATCAGGGTGTGGTGCGGCTGGTGTGGGCCGGGGCAGCCATCGCGTCCGGGTATGCGGTCACCATGTTCACCGTGACCGCCGGCGTCGTCGTGGGCGGCACCGGGGCGGGGTTTTTCGGCGGTCATATGGCGGCGACGGTCTGTTGGATCGCGGTGGCGGCCGCGCTGCTCGGCTACGCGGTACGACGACCCAAGGCTCAGCGCTCGCTGCCGATGGGCGGCGGGCTGGCACTGGTCGCGGCCGCCGTTGCCAAACTATTCCTGTTCGACCTGGGCGCCCTTGACGGAATGTTCCGGGTCGCGGTGTTCATCGTGGTCGGCCTGGCACTCCTGGGCATGGGGGCGGGATATGCGCGCCTGCTCAATCAGCAGGATCAGGAGGTTGAACAGCAGCAGGTGTGACCCGAACTCACCGCCCATTCTGGAATCATTCCAGAATGGGCGGTGTTGGCAGTGGTATGAGTACACGTCGAAACGAATCCGATATCCAGGGTTACCAGGCCACACCGGAGCTCAGCGGTCACCTGCAGCAGGTGCTCGTCGACCTGATCGAGCTGGGACTGCAAGGCAAACAGGCGCATTGGAATGTCGTCGGCACGAATTTCCGCGATCTGCACCTGCAGCTCGATGAGCTGGTCGATTTCGCCCGGGAGGGCAGTGACACCATCGCCGAACGAATGCGCGCGCTGGATGCCGTGCCCGACGGTCGGTCGGACGCCGTCGCGGCGACCACCACTCTTCCGGAGTTCCCCGGTTACGAGCGCAACACCGGTGAGGTGGTCGAGCTAATCAGTGTCCGCATCTACGCGGCCGTCGCCACCCTGCGCGGGGTGCACGATTCCGTCGATGCGGCCGACCCCAGCACCGCCGATATCCTGCACCAGTTGATCGACGGTCTGGAGAAGCTCGCCTGGCTGATCAAATCGGAGAACCGCAAGGTCTAGCCGCCGCATTGCCATCGCGGCGACCGACCAGGTACCAGGTGTGCATCAGCCCCTTGCCCTTGACCTCGACGTCGCCGCGCTCCTCGAGCACGAACGCATGGCTGATCCGGTCATAGACGTTCTGTGGCACTTGAATTCGGCCGGCGATATCGGTGGTCTCCATGCGGGAGGCAACGTTGACCGCGTCGCCCCAGACGTCATAGAAGAACTTGCGGGCCCCGACCACCCCGGCTACCACCGGCCCGGCGGCAAGGCCGATCCGCAACGGCACGGCACGGCCGCGCGGGTCTTTGAGGTCGGCGACCGCCTCGGCCACATCGAGGGCCAGGCACGCCAGGGCCTCGATGTGGTCGGAGCGTGGCATGGGCACGCCCGCGACCACCATGTAGGAATCGCCGCTGGTCTTGACTTTCTCCAGCCCGTGTCGTTCGACCAAGGCGTCGAGATCGGTGTAGAGCCCGTCCAGAAAGCGCACCAGATCGGTCGGGGTGATGTCGCTGGCGCGTTCGGTGTAGCCGGCGATGTCGGCGAACAGGATGGAGGCGTCGTCGTATTTGTCGGCAATGACTGTGCGGGACGGATCTTTGAGCCGCTGTGCGATCGTGGTGGGCAGAATATTGCCCAGCAGCTTCTCGGACCGCTGATACTCGGCTTCCATGGCCTGTTCGGCACGGGCAATCTCGCGAAGTGACATCCACACGGTGGCAAATACCATCACCGCGGCGGAAACCGTGGAGATGATGAAGCCAAAGGTGAGCGTCCATCGCGGACCCAGCCCCCGGTCCTCGGGTACCAGCATTTCCAGCGCGATCGTGGCGGCCACGCCCAACGCCGCCAATGTCGCCGCCAGTGCGATGCGTTCTATTCCCAGCACCAGGACGACCAGCGATGCCGCCACCAGGAAGTAGAACTGCAAACCCGAACCGGTCCCGATTGCGGAGCACATGATTGCCACGGATGAATACGCGACCAGGAAGAACGCCAGCGGCGCGATCAGTTCACCGAACCGGTACAGCAACGGCACCAGCACGAACAGGCCTGCGGAAACCAGATTGATGAAGCCGAACCGCCACATTGGTCCGCCGAGGGCCAGCTGGAGAATCCCGAAACTGCCGGCCACCACCGCGGCTATCCACGTCGCGACGGTCAATACGCGCAGTCGGCTCGACACGCTCTCGGCGTAGTGCCGGGTGCGGGCCGATACGCGGTTCTCAAGCGCCATCTCGGGAATGCACACCGAGCGGCGAAACTCGCTGACCACCACAGATAAAGCGTATAGCGGCAGTGCGTCTCGCCGTCCGGCATTGGCCGGGCCCGCCGCCGGCAACGTGATCCAGCAAACTTGGCGGACTCCGGCTGTGCCACATTGAGCGCTTGTTCCAGTGAGTGCGGCGCCTCAGCCGCTGAACTGTGCGGGGGGATTTCGGTCGTGGGTCAATCGTGGGTTGGTAAAACCGCCGTCAGCTGTGTAATCGCCGGCGGTGCCACATTCGCCGGACCAAGTCGGGACCTCCAGCAGCACAGCAACTCTCGGTGCCAGCGCCACCGATTTCGTTCCGGGTGGGCTACACCGACTACCTGCGCACCGCCAGCACCAGCGACCTTCTGATCGCAGTGTTGCCCGGCCTGGCCGGCATGACGTTGATGACGGCGGCAGGTGGTGCTGATGTCGATGGGCATTCCTATTTGGTCGCAGATCATTTCGTCTATTGGTGTGCTGCCGCGGCCAGTACGGCTGCGCCGTCTTGGATGTGAAGCGCCCAGCAGCAGAGCGCCGCGAAAGGCAAACCCATTGCCGCACATGCGTTGGGTTGGTGCGGTCTGCGTGTAGATCGCGGTCTGGCCGTGGGCGCAGGATGGCCTTCTTGGTACGCGCGCGGACCGGCTGGTGGCCATTGCATCCTTCGGGGCGTTTGGACATCTGCTCGGCCAGCAATTTCGGGCGGAATCACAGGAAATAGACAGGTTTCTCGGCCGGGCCAGGTGGCGATCGTCGCCGATGGTGTGGTGTCCAGATCGGTAGTCATCGATGGCGTTGCCGGTTGGTGTGCCGGGGCGTGCGGGTCCGGGTGAAAACCAAGGCGTTGAAGCGATTCCGACCAACTACGTCGTTTGAGCCGTCCTGATGACATCGGCGTGGTTTACTCGTCGGGATCGGGTCGCGCTCACCGAAGCGCCGGGCGTTTGAGGGGACTGCATCCGATATGTCGTTGCACTTTGGAGCAATCGACATGGTGCCGGGTATGCAGGTAGGCGGAGGGAACGTGCGATTTTCAGGATTCTGAAGCGGGTCTGGATTCCGCTGGTCCTCGTCGTGGTGGGGGTTGCGGGAGGATTCACTGTGTCCCGGTTGCACGGGGTTTTCGGCAGCCAGAGTCGCCCGGCCTATGCCACCGCCGAACGCCAAGAGAAACGGCCTCACGACCCCAAACACCTGGTTTACGAGGTGTTCGGCCCCCCGGGGACAGTGGCAACCATCAGCTATTTCGATGCCGATGCCGAGCCGCAACTCATCCGGGACGCGACGTTGCCCTGGTCGGTGGAGTTCCCGATCTCGGATGCGACGGCGATGGGAAACGTCTCCGCACAGGGCAACACCGAGTCCATCGGGTGCCGCATTCTCGTCGGTCATGAGGTGAAGGACGAGAAGGTCCGGTCCGGCGTGAGCGCCTTCACCTTCTGTCAGCTGAAGGCCGCATGAGCACGGACGGTGAACCCTTAACGGAGCCGTTGCTTATAGCCAAGCGCCGGCCGGTCATCGCGCGCCTGGTCCGCGTGCTGTCGGTGCCGATCATCCTGGGATGGTTGGCGATCACCGTTATCTTGAGTGTCGCCGTTCCACCGCTCGAGCAGGTGGAGAAAGACCACGCAGTCGCGATGGACCCCACTGCTGCACCGTCGTTCGAGGCGATGCAGCGCATGGGCCAGTTGTTCGGCGAAGCCGGTTCGGGCGCTGTCGCGATGATCGTTCTGGAGGGCGAGCAACCCCTCGGCGATGATGCGCACGCTTACTACGCCGACTTGATTCGTCAGTTGGAAGCCGACACCACGCATGTGGAGCACGTCCAGGATTTCTGGGGCGACCCGATGACTCAGGGCGCCGCGCAGAGTGTCGACGGTAAGGCCACATATGTGCAGGTGACCCTTACCAGCAACCCGGAGATTTCGGCGATCAAATCCGTTGAGGCCGTGCGGGCGATCGTGGACCGGATACCGGCGCCGACCGGGGTCAAGGCCTATGTGACCGGACCGGCGGCATTCGCTGCGGACCTAGGCCCTGCCGGTAACCGCACGGTTGCGCTGGTCACCTCCTTGAGCCTCACGGTGATCTTCGTGATGTTGCTGCTCGTCTACCGATCGATAATCTCCGTCATTCTCATGCTGGTGGTTGTGGGCATCGAACTGACGGTGGCCCGAGGGGTCGTCGCGCTACTCGGCAGTCTCGGGGTTATCGGTATCACCACGTTCGTCGTCAATCTGTTGGTGGCGCTCGCGATCGCGGCTGGGACCGACTACGGCATCTTCTTCACCGGGCGCTATCAGGAGGCACGGCAGGCTGGCGAGGACAAAGAAACGGCGTTCTACACGACTTTCGGCAGCGTCGCGAAGGTGGTCGTGGGTTCCGGATTGACGATTGCCGGGGCGATTCTCTGTTTGCATTTCACTCGCCTACCCGTCTATCAAACGCTGGGCGTTCCCACCGCAGTGGGCATGGTCGCCGCAGTGCTGGTGGCGGTCACGCTGGTCCCCGCGGTCATCGCAGTGGGCAGCCGCTTCGGGTTGTTCGAGCCCAAGCGGAAGATTACGGTCCGTCGGTGGCGGAAGGTGGGAACGGCGGTCGTTCGATGGCCGGGGCCCATTCTCATCGCGACGTGCGCCGTCTCGCTCATCGGCCTGTTGGCTCTTCCCGCCTACAAACCCAGTTTCAATGACCAGAAGTACATCCCGCAGGACATCCCGGCCAATGTGGGCTATGCGGCTGCTACGCGACATTTCCCACAGTCATTGATGATGGCACCCGACATCTTGTTGATCGAGGCCGACCACGATATGCGGAATCCGGTCGACTTTCTGGTGCTGAACAAACTGGCCAAGGGCGTGCTGTCCGTACCAGGCGTTTCGACCGTTCAGGCGCCGACACGTCCCGGTGGTGAGCCGCTCAAGCACTCGACGATTCCGTTCATGCTCAGCATGAGCAATGCGTCTCAAACACATCTGATGCCGTTTCAGAAGAATCGTATGAACGATCTGCTGGTGCAGGCCGAGGACATGCAGAAGACGATCACCATCGTGAAGCGCATGCAAGCGCTGACGGAAGAGATGGTCGCCACGACGCACAAGATGGTTGCCGATACTCACGAGCTGCAAGAGACAACCAACCAATTGCGTGATCACGTTGCGAATTTCGACGATTTCTTCCGACCGATCCGCAACTATTTCTACTGGGAACCGCACTGTTACACGATTCCGATCTGCTCGTCGATCAGAGGGGTTTTCGACACCCTCGACGGTATTGACCAGATCACGGTCAAGATGGTTGACCTCGTTGCCAATCTCGATCGGCTCGACGAAATTCTGCCGCAATTGGCGGCTCAGTTTCCGGTGATGATCTCGACCATGGAGTCCACTCGAACCATGATGCTGACGATGCACAGCACCATGTCCGGGATTATGGATCAAATGGAGGCGACGTCCAACAACGCCACCGCCATGGGCAAGGCATTCGACGCCGCACAAAACGACGACTCCTTCTATCTGCCTCCGGAAGTCTTTGACAACAAGGACTTCAAACGCGTCATGGACATCTTCCTGTCTCCGGACGGGAAGGCGGCCCGCATGCTCATTTCGCAACGCGGCGACCCGGCCACGACCGAGGGAATGTCGCTGGTCGACCCGATCAAAACGGCGGCTGAAGAGGCGCTCAAGGGCACTCCGTTGCAGAACGCCACGATCTATCTCACGGGCACCGCAGCGTCGGTGAAAGACCTGGTGGAGGCGTCGACATACGATTTGCTGATCGCGGCTGTCGCGGCGCTCTGCCTGATTTTCGGGATCATGCTGATAGTCACGCGAAGCTTTATCGCCGCTCTGGTGATCGTGGGTACGGTGGCTCTGTCTCTGGGCGCGGCCTTCGGGCTTTCGGTGCTCATCTGGCAGCACATCCTCGGTATGCCATTGAACTGGGTTGTGCTGGCGATGTCGGTGATCGTGCTGTTGGCGGTGGGTTCTGATTACAACCTGCTGCTGGTATCGCGGATGAAAGAGGAGATCGGCGCCGGCATCAATACGGGCATCATCCGGGCGATGGGCGGCAGCGGCAAGGTGGTGACCGCCGCGGGCCTGGTGTTCGCATTCACCATGTTGGCAATGGTGGTCAGCGACCTCGTCACCATCGGGCAGCTGGGGGCCACCATCGGTGTCGGTCTGTTGTTCGACACCTTGGTGGTGCGCGCGTTCATGACACCTGCGATCGCCGCGCTGCTCGGACGGTGGTTCTGGTGGCCACAGCGGGTTCATCCGCGTCCGCTCAGCGAATCTGGGCGCCCGGCTGGCCGCGGCCAGCTTGTGCGTTCCATTCTGCAGAGGGAAGAGCGCTGACTGGCATGAACGCGCTTTCCTGCTGTGCGGTGAAGGCCACATGAGCGACCGCCAGATCGGCGACCGGCCGCCATTGATCGCTCGGGCGATCTATCGGCTCTCGGTTCCGATCATTCTCGGGTGGTTGGCGGTCATCGCCGTCGTAACCTTCGCTGTTCCCTCGCTGGAACAAGTCGGGCGGGAAAGCTCCGTATCGCTGGTCCCCAAAGATGCGCCGTCGTTTCGGGCGATGCAGCGCATGGGTGAGGTGTTCAAGGAATCCGATTCCGACAGCGTCGCGATGATCGTTTTGGAGGGGGACCACCCCCTTGGCGAAGCCGAGCACCGCTATTACGACGAACTGATTCGTCAGTTGCGGGCCGATACGACGCATGTGCAGCACATCCAGGATTACTGGGGGGACTCGCTGACCGCGTCGGGCGTGCAAAGCGCCGATGATCAGAGTGCCTATGTCCAGCTGAATCTCGCAGGCAACCAAGGCCAAGCCCTGGCCAACGAATCTGTGGAAGCGGTCCGGGGCATTGTGGAAAAGACTCCACCACCGCCCGGGGTGAAGGCCTATGTCACCGGCCCCGCTCCGTTGGTGACGGACATGAACCACGCGGGCGATTCATCGATCATGAAAATCACCCTGGTGACCCTGGTGGTGATCTTCACGGTCCTGCTTTTCGTATATCGCTCGATCATCACCGTCGTTCTTTTGCTGGCTATGGTCGGAATACAGGTGCAGGCGGCT
This sequence comes from Mycolicibacterium frederiksbergense, assembly GCF_029893345.1. Taxonomy (GTDB): domain Bacteria; phylum Actinomycetota; class Actinomycetes; order Mycobacteriales; family Mycobacteriaceae; genus Mycobacterium; species Mycobacterium frederiksbergense_B. The sequence continues at coordinate 559,397 of NZ_JARXVE010000001.1, forward strand.
CGGGGAGTGGTTGCATTCCTCGGCGATCACCAAATTCTTGGGCTTTCGACATTTTCGGTCAATCTTCTGGTGTCGCTGGGAATCGCCGTTGGAACGGATTACGGAATTTTCTTCATCGGGCGGTATCACGAGGCGCGTCAGGCCGGCGAAGATCGCGAAACCGCGTTTTACACCACCTATCGCAGTGTTGCAAAGGTGGTCGTGGCTTCAGGTTTGACGATTGCTGGGGCTATCTACTGCCTGAGCTTCACCCGCCTGCCCTATTTCGAAACGATGGGCATTCCTTCCGCCTTGGGTATGGCAGTTGCCGTCGCGGTGGCTGTCACGCTGGTCCCCGCGGTCATTGCCGTCGGCGGCCGTTTTGGGCTGTTCGAGCCCAAGCGGAAACTCATGGTCCGCCGGTGGCGCGGGGTGGGCACGGCCGTGGTTCGGTGGCCGGTGCCAATTCTCGCTGCGGCGTGTGCGGTGGCGTTCGTCGGACTTCTGGCGCTGCCCGGATACCAATCCAGCTACGACGACCGCCGGTACGTGCCGCAAGATATTCCGGCCAATGTTGGGTATGCGGCTGCCGAGCGACATTTTCCTGAGTCGCGGATGACGCCCGATATCCTGATGATCGAGGCCGATCACGATATGCGCAACCCGACAGATTTTTTGGTGCTGCACAAACTTGCCAAGCAAGTCTTCGCCGTCCCGGGAATTGCAACGGTGCAGAGCATAACCAGGCCTGAGGGAAGCCCGATCGAGCGGACGTCGATACCTTTTCAGATCAGTCTGCAGAGCGCCGGTCTTCTTCAGATCATGCCATTTGCGAAAGATCGCATGAATGACATGGAGAAGCAGGCGGCTGACATGCAGCGGATGATTACCCAGATGGAGGGCACCTATAACCTGATGAAGTTGATCGGCGCGATCACCCACAACACGGTCGAGTTGACGGGCGAAACAGCCGCAATCACCGATCAGTTGATGGCGACCGTCGCGAGTTTCGACGACTTCTTCCGGCCGCTGCGCAATTACCTGTACTGGGAAGGCCACTGCTACGACATTCCGGTTTGCTTCGCAATTCGATCAGTGTTCGACGCGCTCGACGGAACCGACAAGCTCAGCCTTCAAATGCACAAACTTCTCGACAACTTGGTAAAAGTCGACGGGTTACAGGCGCAGCTTGTCACTCAGTTGCCGCCGATGATCGAGATCATGAAGTCAATGAGAACCATGATGCTGACGATGCACAGCACCATGTCCGGGATGATCGCCATCGTGGACGACACGACGTCGAATGCCACCGCGATGGGAAAGATCTTCGACGCCTCCCAGAACGACGACTCCTTTTATCTGCCGCCGGAAGTCTTCGAGAACAAGGACTTCCAACGAGCGATGAGCCTGTTCTTTTCCCCGGATGGGAAGGCGGTACGGCTGATCCTCACGCACCGGGGTGATCCCGGAACACCCGAGGGCATCTCGCGGGTGGATGCCGTGCGGACGGCCGCCGAGGAAGCGATCAAGGTGACGCCGCTAGAGAACGCCTCGATCCACCTCGCCGGTACCGCTGCGACATACAAGGATCTGCGTGACGGGTCCAAATACGATCTCTTGATCGCGGGGGTCGCGGCGCTTTGCCTTGTTTTCGGCATCATGCTGGTTGTGACGCGTAGTTTCGTCGCCGCTTTGGTGATCGTTGGCACGGTGGCGCTTTCGCTCGGCGCGGCGTTTGGGCTTTCGGTGCTCGTCTGGCAACACATTCTCGGTATCCAGTTGCACTGGCTCGTGCTCGCTATGTCGGTCATCGTCCTGTTGGCGGTGGGTTCTGACTACAACCTGTTGCTGGTGTCGCGGATGAAAGAGGAAGTCGGTGCGGGCATCAACACCGGCATCATCCGAGCCATGGGCGGCACCGGAAAGGTGGTGACGACCGCAGGTCTGGTGTTCGCGTTCACGATGCTGTCCATGGTGGTCAGTGATCTGCGCATCATCGGGCAGGTGGGTTCCACCATCGGGTTGGGTCTGTTGTTTGACACCTTGGTGGTACGTGCATTCATGACGCCTGCGATCGCCGCGTTGCTGGGGCGGTGGTTCTGGTGGCCGCTGAGGGTCCGGCAGCGCCCGTCCAGTGCGGTTCTGGGCCCAGTGACAAGCCCCGCTGGCCCACTGGTCAAGCAGGAGGCGTGATTTCACGTGTGGTCGACCTGGACAAAGCATGGGTGAGATCGAGCCACGCCGATTACAGTCGGGTGGGTCGGGAGCAATGGTAGGGAGGAAGTTTGGATATGTTCCGTCTTTCGTTGACCAGGCTGGCCGCCGGCATTGGGGGACTGGCATTGTCGTTGACCGCCGGTGCCGGGATCGCGTCTGCGGGGCCTAATTTGGATTCGGCCGTCAACACGACCTGCACTTATCCACAGTTGGTTTCAGCGCTCAATGCCCAAGATCCGCAAGTTGGCAAGGCATTCGATCAATCGCCGATACTCCAGCGTGGCTTGCGCGAATTCCTCGCTGACGCACCGGCTAAGCGGGTGAGGACGGCCCAAGATGTGGCTAACGCTCCGATGTTCCAGCCGTACCTCGGCACTATCGAACAAGCCTTCAATACCTGTAACAACTTCTGATCTGTGGTGAGCGCCGCTGTCTCGGTGCAGTCCGTCCAGGGCTGCCCCAGCGGGGAGCGCTGTTCGCTGCCCCGGATCGGTCGTCCTCACTTGCGGATTTCGTTGAGTGGCCGATCCGGCTCGGCAGCAAAGAGATCATGCGGCATATAGCAATTCGCGACGAGAGCGGCGCATCACCGAATATCCTGCCGTCATGAGCCAGAGCCGATGCACCGTCGTGAAGCACACCGCGGGAGCTACTCCCTTCTGTGCAGCGACTGCGAACATCGACCAACTCGATGCCGCCACACGCCCCACGGACTCATCGTCAAGTTTCACGGCGATCATGCACAATGCCGAGACGCTTTTCGAACAGAGGTACCGATGGCATCGGTTCGTCCAGCCGCAACAGGATCTCGCCGCGGATCATCGCACTCCCGAGTTGCCCGGGGCGCCGTTCTCGGAGTTGTGCCGGTGAACCCCGTCGGGCACAGCGGGTCCGCGGTCCGCCCGGTCGCCTTGTTCGTCTTGGGGGTGCCTCGATCTGGAACGTCGGCGGTCACGCGCGTTCTCTCCCTGTGCGGTGCTCAGCTCCCTGCCGGGTTGTCGGGCGCCGACCCGCGCAACCCGCGTGGCTACTGGGAACCGCGTGCGTCCCTCCATCTCAACAACACAATTTTGCGCCGCCACGGCAGTGCCGTGTTCGACACGTCGCTGCGCTTGCAGGAGGACGGGGGGTTCGGCGCGGACCAGAAGGCCGCCTGTATCACCAAGATTGGAGAGTTTCTCTCCACGTTGCCGGCCGCGCCGCTCGTGCTCATCAAGGACCTGCAGATCACGCTGTTGTCCAGTGTTTGGTTCGAGGCCACGCGGCGGGCCGGTTTCGACATCGCGGTCGTGAACATGGTGCGCCCTCCGCAAGAAGTCATCGCATCAGGTGCGGCGGACTTCCTGACGTCGCCGGAGCTCGGGAGCGCGCTGTGGCTGAAATTCAACCTGCTGGCCGAGAGAGACACCCGAGAGCTGCCGCGCGTATTCGTTGAATACGCTAACCTCCTGGACGATTGGCGACGGGAGGTGAAGCGGATCTCAGTAACTCTCGGGATCGATCTGGACGCCCGGGATGAGGACGCGATCGACGAGTTCCTCACTCCGGATCTCCACCGCCAGCGACACACCGGCCCGGTGACTGAAACTTTCGGCACGGACTGGATATCTGTGGTCTACGAGGCGCTGCACGCGGCGGCGGGCGACGAGCCTTGGGATCAGTCTGCGCTGGATCGGGTTTATTCCGAATATCGAGCGAGCGAACAGGGTTTCAGGGCGGTATTCGAGAATTCGGTCCGCTTGCACAAACTCAACCGATTCATCCGGCCGTCCATCCTGAAGTTTCGCTACGAGGCCGTTGCGATGGCCCACCGGCGCCGCGGGACTTGGGCCTGACTGCCGACGGATGGTTTGGGCGAGGATTGGGATGCAGGGACTCAACCAGACTGAAAGAGGCTGATTGGTGCCAGGGCGGGTAAATCGCGCACGCGAATCGTTGAGAGCACGCCGCGCACGCGAGCGATCTGTGCGACCGGACAATCGGCTCGCATTGGCAGACGAAGCCCTGTTCGCAGAGCATCGCGCCGCCGGCATGAACGTCGTCATACAGGTCACATGGCTGTATGAGCATCCTGTCGATCTCGATGGGCTGCGGCGGTTTCATCATTCTCTCGGTCAGGGGTTGTTGGGTCGTCGCATCGAGCGTCCAGCACTGCCGGTCGCCCGGCATCGGTGGGTCGTGGATCGCGGGCCGTCCGACGTCGATATCGCAGAGTTGACCCGCCCCCGCAAGGAATTCGGGCACTGGGTCGCTGAACGCTCGCAACTTCCCGTCAACGCTGAATCGGGTCCAGGCTGGCACGTCGGCGTCCTGCCCCTCGATGATGGCTCGACCGCGGTCAGCCTGGTGCTTTCGCACAACTTGATCGACGGCCTTGGGCTCGCGATGGTGATAGTCGAAGGGGCCCTGGGTAAGACGCGCGATCTCGGGTACCCGCCGCCGCTGTCACGCACCCGACTGCGGGCGTTGGGTCAGGATGTTCGACAAACCGCGCGCGACGTGCCCGAGGTGGCGCGGGCACTGGTCAGTGCGGTGAAATCGGCCCGAGAGCAGGCTCGCGCCAAGACCGAGAACCACGATTCACCGGCACCGCGGCCCACGCTCGCCAAGGTGGCCGGCGCCGACGACGTTGTCCTCGTACCGGCCCTCACGATTTACGTCGATCTGGACGATTGGGACGCGCGCGCGGAAGCTCTTGGCGGAGCGAGCCACACCCTGGCCGCGGCCTTCGCCGCCAAGTTCGGGGAGCGCCTCGGGCGGGTACGTGCAAAGGACGGCGCCGTCACCCTCCAGATCCCGATCAGCGACCGCAGCACGGAGGACGACACCCGCGCCATGGCACTGTCGTATGCGCGCGTCACCGTCGACCCGACGCACGTCACAAAGGATCTGAGCGAAGTCCGGGCTGCCGTCAAGCAGACGCTGAGGAACTTGAAAGAAACACCAGACGAGTCCAAACAACTCCTGTGGCTGCCGTCGTTTGTGCCGAAGCGGATGCTGAAACAGATGGTCGCCAGGATGCCCGCCGATCCCGACCAAGCGGTGTTTTCGTCCTATCTCGGCGATCTCAGTTCGTTGATCAGCCAGGCCGATGGCACCACAGCAGAATTCGCCAACGCACGAACGACGGGGCAGCAAGAGTCGCGACAGCTCCTTGAACGAACCGGCGGCCGCACAGTCATTCTCTCTGGACGTATAAGTGGCAAGATTTTCATCAGCGTCGGCGCCTACCAACCAGGCGCAGAGAACACAACATGCGCTTTGCGTGAACTGGCTGCGCACACGCTCGCGGATTTCGACCTTGCTGGTGAGATCCACTGACGTACCCGAAGTACCGTCGGTAGCCTTGACGGTTCGATCCCGAAGATCAGGTGCCACAGCATTGTTCGCAACAGGTCGGACTGGAGATCTCATGTCGCGAGAAGCGTTATGAAGTTGGTGCTGGCGAGCTATGGAACTCGCGGCGATGTCGAGCCCTGCGTCGCGGTCGCTTGTGAGTTGCAGCGCCGCGGGCACGACGTGCGCGTGGCAGTCCCGCCCGACTTGGTGGGCTTCGCTGAGACGGCTGGTCTTGCGACGGTCCCCTACGGGCCGGACACTGCGGTGTGGTCGGACGCGCACCGCGACTTCTGGATCCGTTTCTTCGGCAACTTTTGGAAGCTCCGCGAACTGGTCAAACTGTGGCGCGAAATGCAAGAGATCGGGGAGTCCGTTGTCCGGTTCTGGGAGGAGATCACCACGACGCTGGCGTCGCTGGCTGACGGGGCGGACCTGCTCATAACCTTTCTGAACTTCGAGCCGCCCGCGGTGAATGTCGCGGAGTACTACGGCATTCCGTTGGCCACGGTGCACGTCTCTCCGGTGCGACCCAACGGCCGGATGCTAGCGTTCCTGCCGCCGTCGTTGGGCCGGTACGCACTAGCGGTGTACGAGTGGGCCAATTGGCGCGGGGTGAAGAAGTTCGACGACGCGCAGCGCCGTCAACTAGGACTGCCGAAGGCCACCGAGTCCTCGCCGCGGCGGATCACCGAGCGCGGGTCACTGGAAGTGCAGGCCTACGATCACGTTTGCTTTCCCGGGCTGGCTACCGAATGGGCGAAATGGGAGGGGCAAAGACCTTTTGTCGGTGCGCTGACGATGGAGTTGACAACGGACGGCGACGACGAGGTCGCCACGTGGATTGCCGCAGGCACACCTCCTATCTTCTTCAGCTTTGGCAGCACCCCGGTCAAATCTCCCGCTGACACCCTCGCGATGATCCGGACGGCTTGCGCGCAGTTGGGCGAGCGCGCGTTGGTGTGCGCCGGCTCGAGTGACTTCAGCCAGATCGCCGAGTCCGACCAGGTAAAAATCGTGGACACAATGAATTTCGCGGCCGCATTTCCAGCCTGCCGCGCGCTTGTGCACCACGGTGGCATGGGCACCATGTCCGCAGGCCTGCGCGCCGGAGTCCCCATGCTTATTTTCTGGACGGCGCTCGACCAGGCGATCTGGGCAGCTCGCGTCAAACGGCTGAAAGTAGGTTTCGGACGGCGTATCTCGGCTGCTACCAGCGAATCGCTCGTCGCAGACCTGCGCACGATTCTCGACCCGAAGTATGTCGCCCGGGCCCGTGAAGTCGCTACTCAGATGACGAAACCGGACGATAGCGTTGTCCAGACGGCTGAACTCCTGGAACGATTCGCCCAATCACGGCAGTGACTGACATGACACGGGGTGACTGTCTCGCGCCGCCAACCCTGTCGGCTCCGGAAGGGATCGGGAGCGGATGGCCGTCCAAGTCGGCAGCTCAGATGATGCCCAAACCCTTTACCACCTGCAATAACCCGATCATCACGAAGATGCCTATCATCACCTGACGGCGGTTCGCCAGTGCCCAGTCGTGCACCGGTTGCAGCACTGCTTGGGTTCGCACTGGAGCGATCAGATGGCTGACGACGGCGACCTCGAACACCGCGAACATCGCGACAACGAACAGGATGACGGCCAGGATCTGCGTGCCCGTCGACGCCCCAGAGGACACGACGGTCGTCGCCACAAACAGGACTAGCGGAAACCCCGGCAAGAATCCCATACCGCACACCAGCGCGACCCACAATGCACCACTGTCCCAGGCCCTTTGAAGCCGGCCGAACAGCCGCCGGATAGCAGATTCGCCATTCGTCGCATCTCCCACTACGGCAAACGGCGAGGAGATTTGGGTGGATCCCTCGGATTCCAGCACCCGGGTCGAGGTGTCGCCGCCCGCTGTCGGCACCTGCGCTCGCCGGCGCACCCAGAAACGTACTGCAATCAGCGCAGCAACCGTCAGCACGAGCACACCCATGCCGAGTTGTATGTGCCGGGTCGCGGCGCTGGCAGCCGGAGCCTGCGGGCTGAACATTGGAGCGCGGTGAAGCAATACCACTGGGACCAACAGCGCAGGAATGTTCGTGGTGAGGCAGCCGATCCAACACACGAGCAGGTTCTGCACCGGCCGCGGGCGGGAGATCACAAGAAGGATGAGGGCCAGAAGGGCGGGATTGAACGCCATCACAATCGCCATCCCGAGTAGTGAGCCCCACACGGCCTCGAACACTACCTGCTAGGTTTCCATATTTTGGGTCTTTTGGAACGCTCGGTGATCTTGAACCCGGCGCACGATTCTCGCACGGGCGGCCCTGCGAACCGACCCGAGGACCTTCTGGTTCCGGTCGAATCTTGCGCAGTTTCTTCCGGATTCACCTGTTCTGTTTTGGACCGGAACCGACCGGGGGTAGGGATAATGGCCAAAGCCTCAGGGCAGCCCACGGGTGTGATTGCTGAAAGGTTAGAGGTCTCCGCGATGAAGTTTGTGCTGGCTTTCTATGGGACTCGTGGTGATGTCGAGCCTGGTGTCGCAGTTGGCCGTGAGTTGCTGCGCCGCGGGCACGACGTACGCATGGCCGTCTCGCCCGATTTGGTTGAGTTCGTATCTGCGGCTGGACCTGTGGCCGTTGCATGTGGGCCCGATGTGCGAGTGTGGCAAGACCTGAACCGGGACTTTTGGGCGCGCTTCTTACGCAAATTCTGGAAGAACTTCTGGCGGGTCCGGGATCTGGTCGGGTTGCTGCGGGAAGAATGGCATCTCTTTGACCAGTATTGGCGGGAGGTCAGTACGACGCTGACGTCGTTGGCGGATGGGGCGGATCTGCTGTTTACCGGCGTGATCGGCGAGGAGGCCGCCGGCAATGTCGCGGAGGGGTGCGGCATTCCGTTGGCCATGCTGCATGTGTTCCCGTTACGGCCCAACGGTCAGCTCGTTCCGGCCCTCCCGGCGCGGTTGGCTCGCACGATGATGAGGGCATCGGAGTGGCTGAGTTGGCCCATGATGAAAAGACTGGAGGATCCGCAGCGCCGCGAACTCGGCTTACCAAGGGCCACCGCCCCTTCCGCGTGGAGGGTGGCCGAGCGCGGCTCGCTGGAAATCCAGGCCTACGACGAGATCTACTTTCCCGGACTGGCCGCCGAGTGGGCGAAATGGGATGGCCGTAGACCCTTTGTCGGCGCGCTGACGATGGAGTTGGCGACGGACGCCGATGAGGAAGTCGCTTCGTGGATTGCCGCGGGGACGCCGCCAATCTGCTTTGGTTTTGGCAGCATGCCGGTCGACTCTGGCGCTGACATGCTGGCCATGATCAGTGCCGTTTGTTTGGAGTTGGGCGAGCGCGCGTTGGTCTGTGCCGGCTCGAGTGACTTCACCGACGTCCCGCATCTCGATCACGTCAAGGTGGTGGACACCATGAACTATTCAGCAGCCTTTCCCTCCTGCCGCGCGGTGGTGCACCACGGCGGTGCGGGCACCACGGCCGCGGGTTTACGCGCCGGCGTACCCACATTGATCCTTTCGACGGACCTCGATCAGACGCTGTGGGGAGCCCGGATCAAACGGCTGAAAGTGGGCACAGCCCGGCGTCTTTCGGCCACTACCCAGAAGTCGTTGATTGCTGATCTGCGTACGATTCTCGAGCCGCAATATGGGGCTCGAGCCCGCGATGTCGCCACCCAGATGACCAAACCCGCCGAAAGCATTGCGACCACCGCCGATCTGCTGGAAAATTTCGCCCGCCTCAGACGTGTTGGCTGATCCCCGACGGCGACGGTAGCGAGCTCTGCCGCGCCCAAAACTCTTGGATCTCTGACTGATAGCGCATCGTCTCCGGCCTGGATCGGCCGCAACCGCGATGACTTTGCGACTTCATATTCGGATCGCGACCGCGATGATCCATGATGGTCTACGTGGACAGCAGAACCCGCGACATTGCGAACATGCCCCGGGGCGGGCCCGACGCTTCCTGGCTTGACCGCCGATTGCAGACCAACAGGCTGGAGTACCTGGATCGCGACGACGTCGACGATCTGAAACGTAAGGTCATGGATTCACTCGACCGCGCCGGACGACGGCGGCGGATCGGTATTCACGAGAAGTGCGCCCGGATGGCGCTCCACGAGGTGGCCGAGGTACCCCGTCCGAAGATCCTCGAACTCGGTGCTGGTCTCGGCGGTCTGTCGCGCAAGCTGCTGGAGAAGCATTCCACTGCTGAGGTGACGATCACCGACATCGAGCCCGCGTTTGTCGCGGGCATGGCGGCCGGCGACCTGGGCCGTCATCCACGTGCCACGGTGCGGGCAATGGATGCTACCGAAATCGACGCGCCGGAGGGCTATTACGATCTCGCGATATTCGCGTTGTCGTTGCACCACCTGCCCCCTGAACTCGCCGTCCGGGTGTTCGCGGCAGGCACGCGGGCAGCCAAGAAGCTTCTAATCGTCGACCTCCCCAGGCCGCCGGCGCCTCTGCACATGGTCTTGTTGGGGGTCGTGCTCCCACTCGTTACGATCTCACCGTTGCAGCATGATGGATTCATAAGCTCGCTTCGTGCCTACAGCCCATCGGCCCTGCGTGAGCTGGGCCGGCATGCCGATCCGTCCATCAACGTCGAGTTTCGGACCCGACGAGGGCTGGGCCCGACGGTGGCGGTTGCCAGTCGCGGCCAGTACCAGACAAGTGGATCATAGCCACCATCTCAACTGCTGTTCAGCCCTTTGGCAATCAGCATGACACCAGCCAATATGCACATGGCTACCAAGATCTTTCGATGATGGGCCCATGCCCAGTCGTGAAGCCGCTGAAGCGCAGCTTCGGTCTTCGCTGGTGCGACGAGATAGCTGACGAGGACGATCTCGATAACGGCGAGCATCCCGACGATGAACGCGATGGTGGCGCCGATCTGTGTGCCGAGCGCGGCTCCGGAGACCACGACAATCGCGAGTAGGAACAGCACCACGTCGGGTGGCGCCCCGGCAAATGAAAAGCCGACAACGTACGAGACCCATAAGGATCCGTTCTCCCACGCGTCGCGGCCGCGCCGCAGCAGCCGCCGGAATACCGAACCGCCCTCGGTCGGTGAATCCTCAGCACGGGCTAGGAGCCGCGAGACCGGCGTTGACTTATTCGCGTCCAGAACGAGGGTCGACGTGCCGCCCTCCGGAGTCGACACCTCCGCCCGCTGACGCACCCAGAAGTGCACTGACAGCGCCGTCGCAGTCATCAGCGCGACGGTACCCATGCCGATTTGAATGTAGCCGCCCGTCGAGCTTTTGGCCCAGGCGTCCGCAGTAGATTTGAAACCCGGAGTCACATGCAGCAGCGTCAGCGGAATCACTAGCGTGGTAATGCACGCAGTCACACAGCCGGCGCCGAACATGAGCAGGTTCTGCACGGGTCGCGGCCGGGAGACCACGAGGAGGGTGATGCCAAGGCGCATGGGGTCGAGCCCAACTAGAACCCCCAGCGCAAGCACCGATCCCCACACGGCCGAAACACTACTCCGTCGCGCCTTTCTGTCAGCTCTTTTGCAGTGTTAGTTGTCTGAGAGGTCCTGGTGCGCCAAAGTGGGCTTGCCAGCGCTGACTTCGCGCCCGCACCGGCCCTAGCGGTGTGGCGGTTTCGGCCCGGCCGCCGACCGCCAACGATATGCTTTTTCAGTGGTGTTGAGTTGTTCCCCGGGGGCAGTCGGATGAACGCGGTTACCAGAGATTGCCGACTATGCGGATCGCCTGGTCCACATCAGACAATTGAAGTTCGCGAGATGATGTTCGGCACCCGGGAACCATTTGAGTACTTGAGCTGCGCGGCGTGCGGTACCTTACAGATTCACAATGCGCTCGAGGGCGAAGAACTCATGCGTCATTATCCGTCAAACTACTACTCGCACAATGCGTCAGCCCAACCTGGCGTGTTCCGATGGCTGGTCACCCAGCACGACGCGTACAAGCTGCGTGGCGGCGGCCGGATGCTCGGTGCTCTCATTTCGGCGCGGGTATCTGAGGGAATCTTCCGTGTGCTTCTCGGAGGAGACGTTGTCAGAATGCTCGCTCAACTCTCAGTCGAGCCGGACGCGCGAATTCTAGACGTGGGCTGTGGCACCGGAGGACTGCTCGACCGCTTGACTAGAATTGGATTCAACAATTTGTGTGGCGCAGATCCATTCATCGAGGCCGATGGTGAGTCTTGTGAAGGTGTGCCATTAATGAAGCGAGATTTGAGCGCCGTGGCCGGAAAATTCGACGTCATAATGTTCAATCATTCTCTCGAACACGTTCCCGACCCAGTCGCGACACTCAAAGCGGCATACGAGAAGCTCGCGGCGGGAGGCATGTGCTTGGCTCGTGTGCCCACGACGTCGTCCGAGGCTTGGACCACCTACAGGGCGGACTGGGTGCAGGCCGACGCACCTCGGCATATGGTCATTCCTTCGCGGCAGGGAATGGCAATGGCGGCCGAGAAGGCTGGACTGCGGGTGGACAGAACGTTTGATGATTCGAATTTGGGTCAGTTTCTCGGCAGCGAAGCCTATCGACGCGACGTGGCCGTAACTGATCCGAAGATTCTTCGAATGTTTGGACCCAAGCAGCTGTGGGAGTGGGAGAAGCGCGCAGTATGGCTCAATCAGCAGGGGCGCGGTGACCAGACTGGGTTTGTCCTGCGTGCGATGTAAGACGTCGGACGAGCACCTGCGGCCGTTGGCGGTGAACGCCGGTTGCCCCGGTCCGTAACCAGCTGCGCGACCTGAGTCGACTCCGTTCAGCTGGGAAACCGCTCTGCTGCAATCGGTTTAGCTGATTGACCACAGGAGGGCTGCTCAGCTTCGTCGTCGTTCTACCCGTCGGGGAAACGCTCAGCGGGCCTGGGAAGGCCGACCGAGTGGCACTAGCCGAATTTGCTGTATCTGCCAGACCGGGTCGAACCCCAGCGGAGTCAACTCCGGTCAACCGAGCCGAGTTCTTGCTAGATCGAAGCTAGAGTCATCGAAACCGAGTGGAAAACGAACTGGGGGCCCTTTCACGTGACCGATCTCGACGTTCGATCTCTGTACCTCGACCTGATGCGAGGCAACCTCACCAGGTATGGGATGCATGAGCGGATGCCTGCCCAATGGACGCTGCGGCGACGTCTTTATTTCAAGACTCTCAACAGCATGCTCGTGCGAAGCGCGGCGCATCGACTGGCGCGCGCTACTCCGAACGAACGTCGCAGCACACTTGTTCAGCACAAGCGAGACTTGGGCATCGACTGGCCGGCGGAGGCCGAGACGATGATCGGAATGCAGAGACTTACCAGTCTTCAGAGTTGCGTTGAGACTGTACTGGCCGACGACATCCCCGGCGACCTCATCGAATGTGGCGTGTGGCGCGGCGGGGCCTGCATCCTGATGCGTGCCGTACTTGCAGCGTATGGCGATGAGAAGCGAAGTGTCTGGGTAGCGGATTCATTCGAGGGTCTGCCCCCCGTAGACGCCAAGAACTACAAAGCGGACAAGGGCCTCAAGACGCAGAGTCTGGCCGGCATCCTCGGTGTGCCCGAAACTGAAGTCAGAGCGAACTTTGAGCGCTACGGATTGCTAGATGACCAGGTTCGCTTTCTTCCTGGTTGGTTCAAGGACACCCTGCACGATGCGCCGATCGATCGCATTGCTGTCCTGCGGATTGACGGCGACCTCTACGAATCTACGATCCAAGCGCTCGACGCGCTCTACCCCCGGCTGTCCCCGGAGGGCTTCTGCATCATTGACGACTACCACGATCTCAAGCCATGTCGGCAAGCTGTCACCGACTATCGGGCGGAGCATGGGATCACCGCAGAGATCGTTGACATAGATGGGACGGCTGTGCTTTGGCGCAAGTAGCGAAAGCTGCTTGATCGTCGCGACATGCCGCGGGACACCCTGCCGTACAGCGTAATCCGCCCGGATCGTAGAACTTCTGGATCTCACGTCGATGGCGTGCGTATCGCGTTATGCTGCCGAGCAGTTGAGCGTCGGCCGCAAGGCTCCCGCTTTCATTCCGCAGGCGCGCAAGGGAAGTGAGAGGCCAGAATCTGCGATGAAATTCGTCCTGGCAAGCTACGGAACGCGCGGTGACATCGAGCCGTGCGTCGCTGTCGGCCGCGAGCTGATGCGCCGTGGGCACGACGTGCACATGGCCGTCCCGCCCGACCTGGTTGACTTCGCGCAGGCAGCTGGGCCGACGGCGGTTGCCTACGGGCCGGATCTTCAGGCCGTTCTGGATGCGCACCGCGATTTCTGGACGCATTTGTTCCGCAATTTCTGGAAGATCCAGGATCTGATCAAGCTGCGGCGCGAAGTGGTAGAGCCTTTTCACCAGTGCTGGAAGGACATCATCGCCACGCTGACCACACTGGCCGAGGGCGCCGACTTGCTGTTCACCGGCGTGAACTTCGAGGACGCCGCGGGCAATGTCGCCGAGTATTACAACATTCCGCTGGCAACGCTGCATCTGTTCCCATTGCGGGCCAACGGTCAGTTCATCCCGTTCCTGCCTGCTCCGCTCGGCCGTTCGGTGATGAAGGCAGCCGAATGGATGGCATGGCGGAAGGCGCAGAAGGTCGAGAGCATCCAGCGCGGTGAACTGGCCCTGGCAAAGGCCACATCGCCGTCACCGTGGCGGCTCACCGAACGCGGATGCCTGGAGATCCAGGCCTACGACGAGCTGTGCTTCCTCGGACTGGCCGACGAATGGTCTGATCGGTCCGGCCAACGGCCCTTTGTCGGTGCATTGACAATGGACTTGCCAGGGGATTCCGATGACGAGGTCGCCTCGTGGATCGCTGCGGGAAAACCGCCGATCTTCTTCGGTTTCGGCAGCTTGCCGATGGCATCCGGCGACGAGACGCTCGCCATGATCAGCTCAGCGTGTGCGGAGCTGGGGGAGCGCGCATTGCTGTGTGCTGCCGGGACTGAATTCAGCCGCCGCCCGGATTCCGAGAACGTCAAGGTGGTTGGCGCGATGAATTATTCGGCAGCCTTTCCCGCCTGCCGTGCGGTGGTGCATCACGGCGGCCTGGGCACCACCGCCGCGGGCCTCCGTGCGGGTGTCCCGACCTTGATCCTGTCCACGGACCTCGATCAGACCCTCTGGGGGACCCGGATCAAACGACTCAAAGTGGGTACTGCCCGGCGTTTTTCGGCCACCACCGAAAAGTCGTTGGTCGCAGACCTGCGCACCATCCTCGAGCCGCATTACGCTGCCCGGGCCCGCGAGGTGGCCCGCCGAATGACTAAACCCGCCGAAAGCATCGCGACCACCGCCGATCTCGTGGAGAAACTGGCCGGACTCGGTCGCCTCTGATGCCGGCCGAATCGGCGTGCAGTGCGGTACTCCTACGACTCGCCCGACCCGTGAACGTGTGCCGGGCACTGTGGTGTCATTGCGGCCTGAGATGTTGCTGCGGTGTCTCTGATCACGCGGACGTGGATCAACCCGCCACGGTGCGGCACAAACGTGACATGTTTCGGCCTCTGCTTCTCGTCTGCTGCGGTGGTGGTGCTCAACTCGACCCGGCGCAGGATCTCGCGTAGCACGAGCCGAATCTCGACCATGGCAAAGGTGGCACCGAGGCAGCGGCGATTTCCGCCGCCGAACGGCAGCCAGGTGGTCGGGCTCAGGGTGGCGCCGAGCATTCGATCCGGGTCGAACCGGTCCGGGTCCGGGTATACCGTGGCGCTGGCGTGCACCAGGCCGATCGCGGGATCGACCATGACGCCGGCCGGCAGCCGGTAGCCACCAATCTCGGTTGGCTCCTTGAGAACCCGGCCCGAGCTGAACAGCACCGGACGGATCCGCAGCGTTTCCTTGATCACTGCGTCGAGGTACTCGTCGCCTGCCGGGTCGCCTGCCGCACTGGCATCGGCGGCCTGCACCGCCTTGGCCAGCGCGTCCGGGTGGCGGGTCAGGCGCTCCAGTACCCAGGACAGGGCCGTCGCGGTGGTCTCGTGTCCGGCCGCGATCGCAGTCAGGAGCTGGTCGCGCAGTTCGCTGTCGGTCATCGTGCGTCCGTCCTCGTCGGTGGCCCGGACCAGCATGGCCAGCACGTCGGTGCGTTCAGCCAGGTTTGGGTCTGCCCGACGGTCGGCGATCTCGGCGTACAGCAGGGCGTCGGTTTCGGCGAATCGCCGACCCACTCCTCGCCATGGGTGATAGCGTCGCAGGCTCGGTTTCGTAATCGCTGGTGTTTCCCACGGTTTCATGTAGAGCAGCCGTGGTACCACCTTGCGCAGCGCGGCCAGTCGCGCCGGGTCGCTGGCGCCGATGACGGTTCGCAGGATCACCTCGAGCGTGATCTCTGTCGTCTTGGGCGCCACCGGGAAGCTCTTGCCGACCGGCCAGGCGGCGACGTTTGCGGCAGCGATCTCGGTAATCTGAGCAGCCTGGTTGGCCACGGCGTCGCGGTGAAACGCCGGCATCGTCAGCCTGCGCAAGGTGTGGTGCGCGTCCTCGTCGAGCACGAAAAGCGAGCTGTCACCGAGGAGCCCGCGAAAAAACCAATGTGCTTCGCCGGAATAGAAAATCCGGGGGTCGCCGGCGTACACGGTCTTGATGTCAGCGGGATCAGCAAGGTACACAACCGTGCCTGACAGGGGGATACGCAGCGTGAATACATTGCCGTATCGACGCTGACATCCGGTCAGAAAGCGCAGGCCGAAGCCCGCCATCAACGCGGACTGCACAACCATGGGAAGCGGAGGTCCGGGCGGCAGTACGGCTTTCACGGTATTGCTCACTTGCGCGATCCTAGCTGTTAGACGACTACTAAAGCTGATACGCGGACGAACCCGGGCTGCAACTGAGGCGAGTTTTCCTGTCCCGGGTGAACACTCGATCCAGGCCGATCCACAGTCATAGATCTGGGCTCCACGATAGTTTCCAACGGTACGAGTTTCGGATTGGGCGTGCGGGTACTTTCGGCGGTTGCGCTCCGGAGTGGACCGACTGCTCGGTGGAAGAGTTCGCCGATAGGCACAAAACATGAATTGAAGTTAGTTTCGCTTAATCCCTTCCCGCGATGCACATTGGGCTGCTGTTTGCATAGAGCTTCGATATTGAATGCGTGAGGCAGCGGCGGCGATAAGTACTTTGGCGCCTGTGCGAATGCTGTGAATACCTGCCGCCGATGTCGCGGCAAATTTTGACGCCGCCGGTCCGACGATCGGTGGCGACCGGGACGGTCAGCCATTTAAGCCTCGTCAGGCCACGTTTAGTTGCCAATTCGCCGGGGCCGCGCCGGTAAGTCCGAACCGCGCGCCTCCACCCGTGCTGCGTTTCAGCAAATATTGTCGATTTTCAAGAAACCACCCGCCAACAGAGCCTCCTCGGTTAACTTTGGAACCTGTTCCACTTCGGTCGCCTAGATGGTCTGGAGAACTGTTGAGCATCAATCCATTCGATGACGACAAGGGCAGCTTTTTCGTCTTGGTCAACGACGAGGAGCAACACAGCTTGTGGCCCGCGTTCGCCGACGTTCCAGCCGGTTGGCGGGTGGCGTACGGCGAAGCGGAACGTGCCGCGTGCCTGGAGTACATCGAACAAAACTGGGCCGATATACGGCCGAGGAGTCTGCGCGAGAGATTGGCACAGGGCCGGACCGTTAATCAGTAAGCGGTGGGGGACCGATGGAATCTGAGCGCGGGACATATCTGCTCACGCGGGGTCAGCTGGATATCTGGCTGGCCGAGGAAACGGGTCGCTCCGGCGCCAAATGGCACAACGGCATGCTTGCGCGAATCGCAGGCCCACTCCAGCCCGACCTGCTTGAGCAGGCCATCCGCCAAGTGGTACACGAGGCAGAACCGCTGAGAGCTACCTTTTTCCAGGTAGACGGCCAAGTTTTCCAAAAGATTGTCGACTATCCGAACGCTGAGCTTGCGTACTACGACCTCATGGGTGCGCAGGATCCCGCGCAGGAAGCCAACCGTCTGATGGCCTCGATCCAACGCGCTCCGATGCCGCTTAGTGGTCCGCTGTTCAAATTTGCGTTGATGCAGACCCGGACAGATGAATTTTATTGGTTCGTGTGCTGCCACCACATAGCGATAGACGGAATTGGCATGGCTATCGTTATTCATCGGATTGCGGCTGTCTATTCCGCAATTGCTACCGACGCGCCGATTCCTCCTCCTATTTTTGGTTCGCTGAGTAACCTGATCGACAGCGAGTTGGAATACGAGGCTTCCGACGATTATCTGGACGATCAGGCCTACTGGGCCAATAACGTTCCGCTCGACACCGAGCCGCATTACGGGCTGGCGCCTGGCGGCGGACCCAATGAGTATGTGCCCTCCGCACCCGTGCAATTGGATCCGTCCGTCGTTGCCAAGACCCGCGAGTTATCGCATACGTTGGGGGTGCGGCGCGCCTCGGTGATCACCGCGGCGTGCGCGTTGCTTGTGCGTGGGCAAGGCGCCGGGGCCTCTGAGATCGTGCTCGACTTTCCGGTGAGCAGGCGTGTGCACCCAGAGACACTGATGGTGCCCGGGATGATCTCCGGGGTTGTGCCCCTGGTGTTGAAAACCTCGCCGCAGTCAACGGTGGCCGACTTTTGCGAACATGTCGACAGGCGGATACAAGAAGCGCTGCAGCATCAGCGATTCCCGGCGCGCGCTATTGAAAACAGGGCGCGGTTGCAGGGATCTGGGCAGCCGTCCAATCGGGCAGCGATCAATTTCATTCCGGCGACCCGCTTTGCGGATTTTGCCGGTGCGGCTGGATCGGGTGCCGTGACCCACACCGGTCTCACGGATCAGTTCGGGCTGGTTTTCATCAAGAACGATGATGAAGAACTTTTCCTCAGCACGTCAGGTGTTGGACAACTGTTCTCCGACTGCGATGTCCATGATCTAGCCGATCGGTTCGAGCGAGTGCTGACGGCGATGACCGCCGACCCTGTGGGGTGGCTCTCATCGATCGATGTCATCGATGAGAATGAGCACGCCCGCCTGGATGCGATCGGGAATCGCTTGGTGTTGGCCGAGCTGTCGCCGGATGGGATGTCGATTCCGGGGTTGTTCTCTGAGCAGGTAGAGCGGGTTCCGGACGCGGTGGCGGTCAGTTGCGGCGGCAACTCCATGACCTATCGCGAGCTGGATGAAGCTGCTAACCGTTTGGCGCACTTGCTGGTTGGTCGAGGTGTGCGTCCGGGGCAGCGGGTGGCGGTGCTGTTCCCCCGGTCGGTCGAGGCGATCGTGGCGATCGTCGCGGTGCTCAAAACCGGTGCGGCGTATGTGCCGATCGATCCGGCGGTGCCCGATGCGCGGATGCAGTTCGTGCTCGCCGATGCCGGGCCGGCTGCCGTGGTCACCACTGCCGATCTGGTCGATCGGTTGGACGGGCAGGCGTTGGTCGTCATCGATGTCAGTGCGAGCGCTGCATTCCCGGTGGACAGCCAGTCGAACACCGCGCTACCCGTGCCGAGCCCCGACGACGTTGCCTACCTGATCTACACCTCTGGCACGACGGGTGTGCCCAAGGGCGTGGCGATTCCGCATCGCAACGTGACCCGGTTGTTGGAGACGCTGGACGCTGATGTGGACTTGTCGGCCGGTCAGGTGTGGACGCAGAGTCATTCGCTGGCTTTCGACTTCTCGGTGTGGGAGATTTTCGGCGCGCTGCTCCATGGCGGGCGGTTGGTGGTGGTCTCCGAGTCGGTGACGCGTTCGCCCGAAGAGTTCCATGCCTTGCTTGTCGCCGAGCGAGTCAGTGTGTTGAGTCAGACGCCGTCGTCGTTTTACGCGCTGCAAGCCTTCGACGCCGTGCAGTCCGAGCCCGAACGACAGCTCAGTCTTGAGGTGGTGGTGTTCGGTGGTGAGGCCCTGGAGCCTCAGCGTCTGAAGGGGTGGCTGGCGGACCATCCGGAAACACCGCGGTTGATCAATATGTACGGGATCACCGAGACGACGGTGCACGCCTCGTTCCGCGAGATCGTCGCAGACGATGTCGATAGCGTCGTCAGTCCGATCGGTGTGCCGTTGGGACACCTGGCCTTCTTTGTCCTCGACAGCTGGTTGCAACCGGTGCCCGTCGGGGTGGTCGGCGAGTTGTATGTCGCCGGTGCGGGTTTGGGTTATGGCTATGTCGGTCGGGCAGGGTTGACCTCGACACGATTCGTGGCGTGTCCGTTTAGCGGGTTGGGAGCACCCGGAACACGCATGTACCGGACCGGGGATCTGGCTTGCTGGGGACCCGACGGGCAGCTGCAGTACCTGGGCCGTGCTGATGAGCAGGTCAAGATCCGCGGCTATCGCATCGAACTCGGTGAAATCGAGTCGGCGTTAACGGCGCTCGCTGGGGTGGAGCAGGCGGTGGTGATCGCCCGTGAGGACCGTCCGGGGGATAAGCGCCTGGTCGGCTACATCACCGGCACCGCAGATCCCGGTGAGCTGCGTGCCGCGCTGGGCGAGCGGTTGCCGTCCTACATGGTGCCTGCTGCGGTGGTGGCGTTGGACGCATTGCCCTTGACGGTCAACGGAAAACTCGACAGAAAGGCCCTGCCGGCACCGGAGTACCAAGACACCGATCACTACCGGGCCCCGGCCGATGCCACCGAGGAGATCCTGGCCGGCATCTATGCCCAGGTTCTCGGGCTGGAGCGGGTCGGTGTCGACGATTCGTTCTTCGACCTGGGTGGGGACAGCATCTTGTCGATGCAGGTGGTGGCCCGGGCCCGGGCGGCGGGTTTGGTGTGTCGTCCGCGCGATGTGTTTGTTGAGCAGAGCGTGGCGCGGCTGGCCGGAGTGGTGGTGGCTGCCGCAGTGGGTGGTCCGGTCGATGAGGGTATCGGGCCGGTACAGGCGACCCCGATCATGCGGTGGCTGCGTGATGTGGAACGTGCCGGCGGTTCGGTGGATGAGTTCAACCAGACCGTGGTGCTGCAGGCTCCGGCGGGGGTGACCGAAGCCGACGTCTTGATTGTGTTGCAGGCCTTGTTGGATCGGCATGCCATGTTGCGGCTGCGCGTCGATCGCGATGGCAACGGGGACGGCGAGTGGTCGTTGACGGTGCCCGAGCCGGGTGCGGTGGATGCGCGTGACTGCGTGCACACGGTGGACGTGCTGTCCGACGAGGTGGTGGTGGCGGCACGGTCGCGGTTGAACCCGGCCGCCGGGCAGATGGTCAGCGCGCTGTGGGTGACCTCCATGCGTCAGCTGGTGTTGATCGTTCACCACCTGGCCGTCGATGGGGTGTCCTGGCGAATTGTGTTGGAAGACCTCAACATCGCATTGAGTCAACATCGTGGCGGGCAGCCGGTGCTGTTGCCGCCGGCGGGGACATCGTTCCAGCGCTGGGCCGACCTGTTGGCCGAACACGCACGTCGGCGCGAAGTTCTGGACCTGGCGGACTTCTGGAAGCAGGTGGCGTCGGCTCCTGCCGTACTACCGGCACCGCAACCCGTGGTGGACACCTTCGCCACGGCCGGGCGGTTCTCTGCGGAGCTGGACGCCGAGACCACCCGCATGCTGCTCGGTGCGGTGCCCACGGCGTTTCACGCTGGGGTGCAAGACATCCTGTTGATCGCCTTCGGGTTGGCGGTGGCCGAGCTTCTGGGCAGCGGCAGTGCACCGATCGGCATCGACGTGGAGGGCCACGGGCGCCAAGAGTTGGGCGCCGATGTGGATCTGTCGCGCACGGTCGGGTGGTTCACCGCGAAGTACCCGGTGTCGTTGAAACTGGGTGGGCTGTCCTGGGCCCATATAGTGGCCGGCGATGCCGTGCTGGGCGCGGTACTCAAGAACGCCAAAGAGCAGCTTCGCTCCCTGCCCGACGGTCTGACCTACGGTCTGCTGCGCTATCTGAACCCCGACGCGGACCTGGACGCAACCGACCCCGCGATGGTCTTCAACTACCTCGGGCGCCTGGGCGCCACGACCGCCGAGTCCTCCCACGATATGTGGGGGATGTCCCCGGAAGGCTTGTCGCTGAGCGCCGCCGGGGCGCTGCCAATTGCGCTGCCGCACACCGTGGAGCTCAACGCGGCCACCATCGACACCGACGCCGGGCCGCGTTTGCACGCCGACTGGACGTGGGCGCGCTCGGCGCTCGAGGACCGGCAGATCAACCGGCTGAGCGAATTGTGGTTCGAGGCCCTGGCCGGAATCTGCGCGCACGTGCGGAATGGCGGGGGCGGATTGACGCCATCGGATATCGCCCCGGCACGGCTGAGCCAGCAGCAGATTGACGAGCTAGAGCGGCAATATCCGTTCGCCGACGTGCTGCCGCTGACCCCGTTGCAGCAGGGACTGCTGTACCACGCGAGCACCGCGCAGGGTTCCGACGACGTGTACGCGATGCAGCTGGATATCTCGTTGAACGGCCCGCTCGACGAGCACCGACTGCGCGAAGCCGTGCAGGCTGTGGTGAACCGGCATCCCCACCTGGCAGCCCGATTCAGCGAACAGTTCGGCGAGCCGGTGCAGATCATCCCGGCCGATCCGGTGGCGCCCTGGCGGTCTATCGCGCTGGAAGCCGGTGATCCCGATGTCGATGTCCAGATCGCGCGGATCGGTGCTGCCGAGCGCACCGCGGTCTGTGATCTCGCCGACCAGACCGCTTTCCGGGCCGCTCTGCTCCGTGTCTCGCCCGACCGGCACCGTTTCCTGCTCACCGCTCACCACATCGTGCTGGATGGCTGGTCGATGCCGATCCTGCTGCAGGAGATCTTCGCCAGTTATCAAGGCCATCGGCTGCCCACGGCCCCGCCGTATCGCGGCTTCATCACTTGGTTGGCCGACCGGGATCTCGACGCGGCCGATGCGGCGTGGCGTTCGGTATTGGCCGGCTTCGACGCCCCCACATTGGTGGGTCCGCCCGGCAAGGCCGGGCTGGGGCCGCGCGGCATCGAATCGTTCCAGGTGTCCGAGGAGATCACCCGCGCCGTTGGCGAACTGGCGCGTTCACGTCGCACCACCGTCAACATCGTGCTGCAGGCCGCCTTTGCCCAGCTGTTGTGCTCGCTGACCGGTCAGCATGACATCGCGTTCGGCACGACGGTCTCGGGTCGGCCGGCCGACGTCAACGGTGCGGAATCGATGGTGGGCCTGCTGATCAACACGGTGCCGGTGCGGGCCACCATCTCGGCGGCGACCACCACCGCAGAGCTGCTGGATCAGCTGCAAAGTGCCCACACCGACACGCTCGAGCACCAGCATCTGGCGCTGCGCGACATCCACCGCATCGCCGGGCAGGACCGCCTTTTCGACACCCTCCTCGTATTCGAGAACTACCCGATCGACGCCGCCGCGTCATTGGACGTCGACGGGTTGGGCATCGCCGAGTTCAATTTCCGCGAATCCAACCACTATCCGCTGGCGGTGCAGGCGCTGCCGGGTCGCGAACTGGGCCTCCGGGTCGAATACGACACCGATATCTTCGACGCGGAGCGCATTGACGCCTTGATCGAGCGATTCAAGCGGGTGCTGATCGCCATGACCGCCGACCCGGAGCAGCGGCTCTCGTCGGTGGATCTGCTCGATGCGCTCGAGCACGCGCACGTCGATGGATGGGGCAAGCGGGCGGCGTTAACGGCCTCGGTCCCAGCCTCCTTGCCGATTCCGGCGTTGTTCGCCGCGCAGGCAGCGCGGACACCCGATGCGTTGGCGCTGACTTTCGACGGTCGGTCGATGACGTACAGAGAACTCGACGAGGCCGCCAACCGGATGGCTCACCTGCTGGCCGGTCGGGGTGTAAGCCCCGGCGAGGTTGTGGCGCTGATGTTTTCGCGCTCATCCGATGCGATCGTGGCGATCTTGGCTGTGCTGAAAACCGGCGCGGCTTATCTCCCGATCGACCCGGCGCTACCGGGGGCGCGGGTCGAGTTCATGCTGGCCGATGCCACGCCGGTCGTCGCGGTCACCACAGCCGAGCTGATCGAGCGGTTCGACGGCTTCGATGTGACAGTCATCGATATCAGTGACCCCACGGTTGACACCCAGCCCAGCACACCACTTCCGGGACCGTCAGTCGACGACATCGCGTACATCATCTACACCTCGGGCACCACCGGTGTCCCGAAAGGTGTTGCCATACCGCACCGCAACGTGCCCGGGTTGTTCGGGTCATTGGGTACCAGCGTGTCGTCGGGACCGGGACGCGTGTGGACACAGTGGCACTCGTACAGCTTCGACGTCTCGGTCTGGGAGATCTGCGGGGCGCTGCTGCACGGTGCGCGGCTGCTCGTGGTGTCCGAAACGGTGGCTGCCTCGCCGGAGGACTTCCACGCGTTGCTGGTTGCCGAACAGGTCAGCGTGTTGAGCCAGACCCCCTCGGCGGCAGGGATGCTCTCGCCGCGGGGCCTGGAGTCGGCGACGCTGGTGGTGGCGGGCGAGGCCTGCCCGTCTGAGCTGGTGGATCGGTGGGCGCCGGGGCGGGTGATGATCAACGCCTACGGTCCGACCGAGGCCACGGTATATGCGTCGATCAGCGCGCCGCTCACAACGGGGTCGGTGGTGCCGATCGGTGCCCCGGTGTCCGGGGGAGCGCTGTTCATATTGGACGCCTGGTTGCGCCCGGTGCCGACCGGGGTGGTCGGCGAGCTGTATGTAGCCGGTCGCGGTGTGGGCGTGGGGTATTGGCGCCGGGCGGGCTTGACGTCGTCTCGATTCGTGGCCTGCCCGTTCGGGGAGCCCGGGGCTCGCATGTATCGCACCGGGGATCTCGTGCGGTGGGGCGCCGACGGCCAAGTGCAGTATCTCGGACGCGCCGACGAGCAGGTCAAGATCCGCGGGTATCGCATCGAACTCGGTGAAGTCCAGGCCGCCCTCGCCGGCCTGGACGGAGTGGAGCAGGCGGCGGTGATCGCCCGCGAAGACCGTCCAGGGGACAAGCAGCTGGTCGGCTACATCACCGGCACCGCGGACCCGGGCCGGATTCGTTCTCAGCTGGCCGAGCGGCTCCCGGCCTATATGGTCCCGGCCGCGGTGGTGGCGATCGACGCGGTGCCATTGACGGTCAACGGCAAGCTCGACACCCGCGCTTTGCCCGCACCGGACTACGTTGACACCGACCACTATCGGGCCGCGGCCAACCCGGTCGAGGAGATCTTGGCCGGCATCTACGCCCAGGTTCTCGGGTTGGACCGAGTGGGAGTCGACGATTCGTTCTTCGATCTGGGCGGGGATTCGTTGTCCGCGATGCGCCTGGTCGCCGCGATCAACAAATCGCTGGATGCCGGTCTTGCGGTGCATTCCTTGTTCGACGCGCCCTCGGTGGCGCAGTTGGCCCCCCGCATCGGTGAAGGCGCCGGCCGGCTCGATCCCTTGGTGGCCGGCGAGCGGCCCGCGGAGATTCCACTGTCATTTGCCCAGAACCGGTTGTGGTTCCTTGATCAATTGCAGGGCCCGTCACCGGTTTACAACATGACGGCCGCGTTCCGGATCAACGGGGCATTGAACGTCGACGCGCTGCATGCGGCGCTGGCCGATGCGGTGGCTCGCCATGAAAGCCTGCGTACCCGGTTCGCCGCCCCTGATGGCATCCCGAGCCAGGTGGTGATTGCCCCTGGGCGCGCCGAATTCGGCTGGGATGTCGTCGACGCCACCGGATGGTCGGCAAGCCGGCTGCATGAGGCCGTCGATTCCACGGCCCGTCACGCCTTCGATCTGTCCACCGAGATTCCATTGCGGGCAAGGCTTTTCCGCGTCGCCGACGATCAGCATGTACTGGTGGCCGTATTGCACCACATCGCGGCCGATGGTTGGTCGGTCACTCCGCTGGTGCGTGATCTGAGTGTGGCGTACCTCAGCCGGTGTGCTGCGCAAGCCCCCGACTTGGCGCCGTTGGCAGTGCAATATGCCGACTACACGCTGTGGCAGCGCACGCAGTTCGGTGACTTGGCCGATCGCCGCAGCCGCATCGCCGGGCAGCTGGACTACTGGCAGGATGCGCTGGCGGGGATGCCCGAACGCCTGGCACTGCCCACCGACCGGCCGTACCCGCCGGTGGCCGACCAGCACGGCGCCACCGTCGCGGTGGACTGGCCTGCTGAGCTGCAGCAGCAGGTCGCCCGGCTTGCTCGTGAGCACAACGCGACCAGCTTCATGGTGGTACAAGCGGCGCTGCTGGCCCTGATTTCGAAACTCAGCTCGAGTTCTGATGTGGCGGTGGGGTTCCCGATCGCCGGGCGCCGCGACCCGGCGCTCGATGAGCTGATCGGGTTCTTCGTCAACACCTTGGTGCTGCGGGTCGACCTGGCCGGAGATCCCACCGTGGCGGAGTTGCTGGCCCAGGTGCGGGCGCGCAGCCTGGCCGCCTACGAGCACCAGGACGTGCCGTTCGAAGTTCTCGTGGATCGGCTCAACCCCACCCGATCCCTGACTCATCACCCCTTGATCCAGGTGTCGCTGGCATGGCAGAACGCCGCCGAACTCGATGTCAACGATGCCGCCGCCGGGTTGGAGATGGGGGATCTGCAGATCACCCAGCTGCCGGTGGACACCCACACCGCCCGCATGGACCTGACCTTCTCCCTGTCCGAACGCCGGACCGCGGCCGGGGAGCCCGCCGGAATCGGTGGGACGGTGGAATTCCGCACCGACGTGTTCGATGCCGGCACCGTCGAGACCTTGATCGTGCGGTTGCAGCGGGTGCTGGCGGCGCTAGCCACCGATCCGGGCCGGCGCCTGTCCGGCATCGATGTGCTCGATGCCGATGAACACGCCCGTCTTGATGCCCTCGGCAATGTCGCGGCATTAACCGCCCCGGCCCCGGCCTCCGTGTCGATACCGGCGTTGTTCGCCGAACATGTCATGCGCATCCCCGAGTCGGTGGCGATCACCTGCGGCGAGCGCTCGTTGACCTACCGCGAACTCGATGACGCTGCAAACCTCCTGGCGCACCGGCTCATTGGGCAGGGTGCGGGACCTGGCCAATGTGTGGCGTTGCTGTTCAAGCGGTCCGCCGAGGCGATTGTGGCGATCCTCGCGGTGCTCAAGACCGGAGCGGCCTATCTCCCAATCGATCCGGTGGTGCCCGATACCCGGTTGGCATTCGTGCTGGCCGACGCCGAGCCGATTGCCGCAGTCACCACCGCCGATCTGGTGGATCGGCTGGAGGGGCGTGGGTTGGAGGTCATCGATGTCAGTGACATCGCGGCCGCTGTGGCTGACGCGCAGTCCAGTAGCGCAGCGATGACGCCGAGTGCAGACGATATCGCGTACCTCATCTACACGTCGGGTACCACGGGCGTCCCCAAGGGCGTCGCGATCACCCACCACAACGTGACCCAACTGCTGCAGTCGCTCGACGCCGGGCTACCGCGTTCCGGCGTGTGGCCGCAGTGTCATTCCTTGGCCTTTGACGTCTCGGTATGGGAGATCTTCGGTGCCCTGCTCCGTGGCGGACGGGTGGTGGTGGTACCCGAGGAGGTGGCGGGCTCACCAGAAGACTTCCATGCGTTGCTAGTTCGCGAACACGTCAACGTTCTCACCCAAACACCCTCTGCGGTAAGGGTTTTACCA
Organism: Mycolicibacterium frederiksbergense; assembly: GCF_029893345.1. Taxonomy (GTDB): domain Bacteria; phylum Actinomycetota; class Actinomycetes; order Mycobacteriales; family Mycobacteriaceae; genus Mycobacterium; species Mycobacterium frederiksbergense_B. Next base: position 586,417 of record NZ_JARXVE010000001.1, read on the forward strand.
CTCGATGGTTTGGAGTCGGCCGCGCTGGTGGTGGTAGGTGAAGCCTGCCCGCCCGAGGTGGTGGATCAGTGGGCACCGGGCCGGGTGATGATCAACGCCTACGGTCCCACCGAGACCACGATGTGTGTGGCAATCAGTGCACCCCTTACACCCGGACTGGGCGTGCCGATCGGCTCGCCGGTCCCCGGCGCCGCGCTGTTCGTTCTCGACGAGTGGTTGCGCCCGGTGCCGGCCGGCGTCATCGGTGAACTGTATGTCGCCGGTGCGGGTTTGGGTTACGGCTATGTGGGTCGGGCGGGGTTGAGCGCATCGCGGTTTGTGGCGTGTCCGTTCGGCGGTGCGGAAGCAGCCGGGACACGCATGTATCGGACCGGGGATCTGGTGTGCTGGCGCCCGGACGGGCAGTTGCAGTATCTGGGCCGGGCTGATGAGCAGGTCAAGATCCGTGGCTATCGCATCGAACTCGGTGAAGTGCAGGCCGCTTTGGCCGGGCTCGACGGGGTGGAGCAGGCGGTGGTGATCGCCCGTGAGGATCGTCCGGGGGATAAGCGCCTGGTCGGCTACATCACCGGCACCGCCGACCCGTCCGGTATGCGCGCCGTGCTGGGCGATCGGTTGCCGTCCTACATGGTGCCTGCTGCGGTGGTGGCGTTGGACGCATTGCCCTTGACGGTCAACGGAAAACTGGACACCCGAGCACTTCCCACTCCTGACTATGGTGACGGCGACCGGTATCGCGCCCCGGCGGACGCCGTGGAAGAGGTTCTGACTGGCATCTATGCCCAGGTTCTCGGGCTGGAGCGGGTCGGGGTCGACGATTCGTTCTTCGACCTGGGTGGGGACAGCATCCTGTCGATGCAGGTGGTGGCCCGGGCCCGGGCGGCGGGTTTGGTGTGTCGTCCCCGCGATGTGTTTGTTGAACAGAGCGTGGCGCGGCTGGCTGGGGTCGTGGTGGCTGCCGCAGTGGGTGGTCCGGTCGATGAGGGTATCGGGCCGGTACAGGCGACCCCGATCATCCAGTGGCTCCGTGATGTGGAGCGTGCCGGCGGTTCGGTCGATGAGTTCAACCAAACGCTGTTGCTGCAGGCTCCGGTGGGGGTGACCGAAGCCGACGTCTTGATTGTGTTGCAGGCCTTGTTGGATCGGCATGCCATGCTGCGGCTGCGCGTCGATGCCGATGCCGATGGCGTTGGTGGGTGGTCGTTGACCGTGCCCGAGCCGGGTTCGGTGGATGCGCGTAACTGCGTGCACACGGTGGACGTGCTGTCCGACGAAGTCGTGGTGGCGGCACGGTCGCGGTTGAACCCAGCGGCCGGGCAGATGGTCAGCGCGCTGTGGGTGACCTCCACGAGTCAGCTGGTGTTGATCGTTCACCACCTGGCCGTAGATGGCGTGTCCTGGCGAATTGTGTTGGAAGACCTCAACATCGCCTGGAGCCAGCACCGCGGCGGGCAGCCCGTCGCCCTGCCCCCGGCGGGGACATCGTTCCAGCGGTGGGCCAAGCTGCTGCAAACACACGCGCAGCGCCCGGAAGTCGTCGAGCAGGCGCAACAGTGGCGGCAGGTCGCGGCGACCCCCGCCGTGTTGCCGGCGGTACGCCCCGAGCTGGACACCTATGCGACCGCGGGACAGTTGTCGGTGTCACTGGACGCCGCGACCACCCGCGTGCTGCTCGGTGCGGTGCCCACGGCGTTTCACGCTGGGGTGCAAGACATCCTGTTGATCGCCTTCGGGTTGGCGGTGGCCGAGCTTCTGGGCAGCGGCAGCGCGCCGATCGGCATCGACGTGGAGGGCCACGGCCGCAACGAAGAGCTGGGTGGAGCTGTCGACCACGACATCGACCTGTCGCGCACGGTCGGGTGGTTCACCGCGAAGTACCCGGTGTCTTTGAATCTGGATGGGCTGTCCTGGGCCCATGTAGTGGCCGGCGATGCCGCGCTGGGCGCGGTACTCAAGGACGCCAAGGAACAACTTCGGGCATTGCCCGACGGTCTGACCTACGGCCTGCTGCGCTACCTGAACCCCGACGTGGACCTGGCCGGATCCGACCCGTCGATCGCGTTCAACTACCTGGGACGGTTGGGGGGCGTGCCCGCCGAGACGGCCGACGACCTGTGGCGACTGCACCAAGACGGCTTGTCGTTGACCGCTGCGGCCGGGGTGACACCCATGCCGCTGACCCACACTGTGGCACTCAACACCGGCACCCTCGACACCGACACCGGTCCGCAGTTGCAAGCCAACTGGACCTGGGCCGCCTCGGCAGTCGACCACGCCCAAATCAGCCGGCTGAGCCAACTGTGGTTGGACGCCCTGGCCGGCATCTGCGCGCATGTGCGGAGTGGCGGGGGCGGATTGACGCCGTCAGATATCGCACCGGCACGGCTCAACCAGCACCAGATCGATGAACTAGAGCAGCAATACCGGATCGCCGATATCTTGCCGCTGACCGCCCTGCAGCAGGGGCTGGTCTTTCATAGCAGCGCCGCGCAGGGCCCCGACGACGATCTGTATGTGGTGCAACTGGACATCACGGTCGCCGGCGTGCTCGATCAGCATCGCCTGCGGGATGCGGTGCAGGCAGTGGCCAATCGCCACCCGCACCTGGCGGCCCGATTCTGCGAACAGTTCGACGAGCCGGTGCAGATCATCCCGGCCGATCCCGCGGCCGGGTGGCGGTATGTCGAACTCGACACCGACAGCGATGTCGAATTCGGCACCGGCGAACTCGAGGAGCGCATCCGACGGGTGTGCGCCGCCGAACGCGCCGCGGTCTGCGACCTGTCCCGCCCGCCGGCTTTCCGGGTGGTGTTGATCCGCACCGCACAAAACCAGCATCGGGTGGTGCTCACCAATCACCACATCGTCCTCGATGGCTGGTCGCTGCCGATCCTGCTGCAGGAGATCTTCGCCAGTTATCACGGTCATCGGCTGCCCGCGGCCCCACCGTATCGCAGCTTCGTCAGCTGGCTGGCCGGCCGCGACCAAGCCGCCGCTCACGCAGCCTGGCATGAGGTGCTGGCGGGTTTTGACGCCCCCACGCTGGTTGGCCCGGCACAGAAGTCGGGGCTGGGGCGGCGAGGCGTTACCGCGCATCGGGTGTCTGCGCAGACCACGCGGGCATTGGGCGAGCTGGCCCGATCGCAGCACACCACTGTCAACATCGTGCTGCAGGGCGCCTGGGCGCTACTGCTGACCTCGCTGACCGGACAGCATGATGTCGCCTTCGGCACCGTGGTCTCCGGGCGGCCCGCCGAGGTCCTCGGCGCGGAATCGATGGTGGGTCTGCTGATCAACACGGTGCCTGTGCGTGCGGATATCGGTGCGGCGACCAGTACCACTGACCTGCTCGACCAATTGCAAAGCGCGCACACCAAGACCCTTGAGCATCAACATCTCTCGCTCAGCGAGATCCACCGCATCACCGACCATGACCGACTGTTCGACACCCTGTTCGTGTTCGAGAACTACCCGGTGGACACCAGTGCGTTGTCGGGCGTTGACGACGGCTTGACCATCACCGAATTCACCAGCCACGAATCCACCGACTATCCGCTGACGATGCAGGCCATACCCGGTGAGGAGCTGCGCCTGCGCCTCGAATACGACACCGAGGTTTTCGACGCGGCCGGTATCGAGGCGCTGACCACGCGGATAGAGGCGGTGTTGGAGGCGATGACCGCCGATCCAGGGCGGCCGTTGTCGGTGGTGGACCTGCTCGACGAGGCGCAGCGAGACCAGTTGGCGCGGTGGGGCAACCGGGCGGTGTTGACCGACTTGCCGGAGCCGGCTTCGGTGCCGGAGCTGTTCGCTGCGCAAGTGGCGCGCGCCCCGGAGGCAGTGGCGCTGGTCTGTGGGGACCGGTCGATGACGTATTGGGAGCTGGAGGAGGCGGCCAATCGATTGGCGCACCTGCTCGTCAGTCACGGGGTGGGCCCCGGCGAGCGCGCTGCGTTGATGTTCCCCCGTTCGGCCGAGGCGATCGTCGCGATTCTGGCGGTGCTCAAAACCGGGGCGGCCTATCTGCCGATCGATCCGGCGCTGCCGGAGGCACGGGTCGAGTTCATGCTGACCGATTCCGCCCCGATCGCCGCGGTCACCACCACCGCACTGCTCGGCCGCTTCGACGGACATGACCTGGTGATCGTCGATGCCGGCGACACCGAGAACTCCGCGGTCGCAACGCAGCCCAGCACACCACCGCCGGCGCCGGCTCCCGACGACATGGCCCACATCATCTACACCTCGGGCACCACCGGATTGCCCAAGGGGGTGGCGGTCACCCAGCGCAACGTGACGCAGCTGTTCGACTCGCTGCAGATCGGGGTGCCGCTGGAGCCGGGGCAGGTGTGGACACAGTTCCACTCGTATGCCTTCGACTTCTCGGTGTGGGAGATCTGGGGTGCGCTGCTGTCCGGAGGGCGGCTGGTGGTGGTGCCCGAGCTGGTGTCCCGTTCACCGCAGGAATTCCACGAGCTACTGGTGCGCGAACAGGTCACGGTGTTGACGCAGACCCCGTCGGCAGTGTCGATGCTGCCGGTGCAGGGACTGGATGCGTCGGCGTTGGTGATCGGCGCCGAGCCCTGCCCACCGGAGTTGGTGGATCGCTGGGCGCCGGGGCGGGTGATGGTCAACGTCTATGGCCCGACCGAGACCACGATGTGGTTGTGTGCCAGCGCGCCCCTGGAGGCCGGGTCGGGGTCTCCGCCGATCGGTTCGCCGACGGCATGGGCGGCGTTCTTTGTGCTCGACGAGTGGTTGCGCCCGGTGCCCGCAGGCGTCGTCGGCGAGTTGTATCTGTCCGGTGCCGGGGTCGGCATGGGGTATTGGCGCCGTTCGGGTTTGACCGCGTCACGGTTCATGGCCTGCCCGTTCGGGGAGCCCGGCACACGCATGTATCGCACCGGGGATCTGGTGCGCTGGCGGGCCGACGGGCAACTGGATTATCTCGGCCGCGCCGATGAGCAGGTCAAGATCCGCGGTTATCGCATCGAACTCGGCGAAATCCAGTCGGCCCTGGCCGGCCTGGAAGGGGTGGATCAGGCGGCGGTCATCGCCCGCGAGGACCAACCGGGCGACAAGCGTCTGGTCGGCTACATCACCGGCACCGCAGACCCGTTCATCGCGCGTGCCGCCCTGGCCGAACGGCTCCCGACGTACATGGTTCCGGCCGCGGTGGTGGCCCTGGCGGCTCTGCCAGTCACGGTCAACGGCAAACTCGATACCCGCGCGCTACCACCACCGGACTATCAGGACGCCGGTCATTACCGCGCGCCGGCGGGCCCCGATGAGGAGATCCTGGCCGGAATCTTCGCCCGCGTGCTCGGCGTCGAGCGGGTGGGTGCCGACGATTCGTTCTTCGATCTGGGCGGGGATTCCGTCTCGACGATGCGCCTGGTGTCCGCCATCAACGCCAGCCTGGGCAGCGAACTTTCGGTGCGCACGGTGTTCGAAGCGCCCACAGTCGCCCAATTGGCGTCGTTTGTCAGTGAACGTGCAGGGCGCCAGGAGCCGCTGGTGGCCGGTGAGCGCCCTGCGGTGATCCCGCTGTCGTTCGCCCAGAACCGGTTGTGGTTCGTCGACCAGTTGCAGGGGCCGTCCCCGGTTTACAACATGCCGGTTGGACTGCAGCTGCACGGGCGCCTCGACGCCGACGCGTTGGGCGCGGCGCTGGCCGATGTGGTGGCTCGCCACGAGAGCCTGCGCACGGTGTTCGATGCGCCCGATGGAACACCTCGACAGGTGGTGACGTCGGTCGAGGAGATCGAGTTCGGTTGGGACGTCATTGATGCCACCGGCTGGCCGGTGGGTGCTCTGGAAGAGGCCATTGACGCCACGGTGCGGTACAGCTTCGACCTGTCTGCTGAGATTCCGCTGCGGGCAAAGCTTTTCCAGGTCGCCGAGGATGAGCATGTGCTGGTGGCGGTGGTGCACCATATCGCCGCCGACGGCTGGTCACTGGCCCCGCTGGTACGCGATCTGAGCGTGGCCTACGCCGGCCGGAGCAGGGGACAGGCCCCCGATTGGGAGCCCCTGGCGGTGCAGTACGTCGATTACACGTTGTGGCAGCGCACGCAGCTCGGTGTTCTCGACGACACCGCCAGTCCGATCGCCGCGCAGCTGACCTACTGGGAAGAAGCGTTGGCGGGTCTCCCCGAACACCTGGCGCTTCCCACCGACCGTCCGTACCCGCCGGTTGCCGATCAGCGCGGGTCCACCGTGGCGGTGGACTGGCCGGTCGAGTTGCAGCAGCGGGTGAACGAGGTGGCCGGCGAGCACAGCGCGACCAACTTCATGGTGATGCAGGCTGCCCTGGCCGTGCTGTTGTCAAAGCTGAGCGCGAGTTCAGATGTAGCCGTTGGCTTCCCGATCGCCGGGCGTGGTAACGCCGCCCTTGACGAGCTGGTGGGCTTCTTCGTCAACAACCTGGTGCTGCGGGTGGATCTGGACGGGGATCCCACCGTGGCGGAGTTGCTGGCTCAGGTGCGTACGCGCACCCTGGCTGCCTTCGAGAACCAGGACGTGCCGTTCGAAGTCGTGGTGGAGCGGATCAACCCGGCCCGGAGTCTGACCCATCATCCGCTGGTGCAGGTGGCGTTGGCCTGGCAGAACCTTCCTTGGCAGGACACCGGCCCCGCCGACGGGCTGCGCCTGGGCGATCTTCAGGTCACGCCGCTGCCGGTGGACACCGAAACCGCGCGCATGGATCTGACATTTTCTCTCGGGGAACGCTGGACCCAGGGCGGAGAGCCCGCCGGGATCGGCGGTGCCGTGGAGTTCCGCACCGATGTGTTCGATGCGGACAGCGTCGAAGCAATGATCGGTCGGTGGCGGCGGGTTCTGGTGGCGATGACCGCCGACCCCACTCAACGGCTTTCGTCCATCGATCTGCTCGACGAGGTCGAGCACGCCCGTCTGGATGAGTGGGGCAACCGGGCGGTATTGACTGCACCGGCAACGGCCCCGGTGTCGATTCCGGCCTTGTTCGCCGAGCAGGTCGCCGGTGTGCCCGAGGCGGTGGCGATCAGCTTCGATGGCCGCGCCATGACCTATCGGGAACTCGACGAGGCCGCAAATCGGTTGGCGCACAAGCTGGCCCCTCACGGTGTGAGTCCGGGTGCGTGCGTGGCGTTGCTGTCCGAGCGCTCCGCGGACGCGGTCGTGGCGATGCTGGCGGTGCTCAAGACCGGGGCCGCGTATCTGCCGATCGACCCAGCACTGCCCGACGCGCGGATCGAGTTCATGCTCACCGATGCCGCGCCGATTGCCGCGATCACCACCACCGGCCTGGCCGACCGACTGGCCGGGTACGACCTGATCGTCCTCGATGCCAATGATTTTGGGGATGTCCTGACGATCGACGGCCAAACCGACTCCGCCCTACCGGTGCCTGGTCCGGACGACATCGCCTACATCATCTACACCTCGGGCACCACCGGTGTCCCCAAGGGCGTAGCGATCACTCACCACAACGTGACCCAACTGTTGGGGTCGCGGGATACCTTCCTGGCGGGACAGGCGTGGACGCAGTGGCATTCGTATTCCTTCGACGCCTCTGCCGAAGAGATCTGGGGCGCCCTGCTGCATGGCGGGCGGCTGGTGGTGGTGCCCGAATCCGTGGCCCGCTCACCCGAGGATCTCAACGCCTTGCTGGTTGCGGAACAGGTCGGCGTGTTGAGCCAAACCCCCTCGGCGGTGGCGATGCTGTCACCCGAGCCTTTGGGATCGATGGCGCTGTTAGTGGCAGGTGAGCCGTGCTCGGCCGAGCTGGTGAACCGCTGGGCGCCCGGACGGGTGATGGTCAATGCCTACGGCCCGACCGAGACCACGATATGTGCTTCCAGGACCGCGCCTTTGGCGGCTGGGTCGGGGGCGCCGTCGATCGGTGCGCCGGTGCCTGGGGCCGCGTTGTTTGTTCTGGATGGGTCGTTGCGCCCGGTGCCGCCCGGTGTGGTCGGCGAGTTGTATGTGGCCGGCCGCGGTGTGGGTGTCGGGTATGTGGGCCGCCCGGGGTTGACCGGGTCGCGGTTTGTGGCCTGCCCATTCGTCGGCCCGGGAGCGCCCGCAATGCGGATGTATCGCACCGGGGACCTGGTGAGCTGGGGTACCGATGGGCAGCTGCGGTATCTGGGGCGCGCCGATGAGCAGGTCAAGATCCGCGGCTATCGCATCGAGCTCGGAGAGATCCAGGCGGCGTTGGCCGGACTTGACGGGGTGGACCAGGCGGCGGTGATCGCCCGTGAAGACCGTCCCGGGGATAAGCGTCTGGTGGGCTACGTGACCGGGACGGCGAACCCGGCCAAGCTGCGCACCCAGCTGGCCGAGCAGCTTCCGGCCTATATGGTTCCGGCCGCCGTGGTGGCACTGGCGGCGTTGCCAATGACGGTCAACGGCAAACTGAACACCCGCGCCTTGCCGGCACCCGAATATCAGGACATCGATCATTACCGCGCCCCGGCCACCCTCACCGAGGAGATCCTGGCCGGCATCTACGCCCGGGTGCTGGGGGTGGAGCGCGTCGGTGCGGATGACTCGTTCTTCGATCTCGGTGGGGATTCGCTTTCGGCGATGCGTCTGATCGCCGCGGTAAATACCGACCTGGATGCCGGTCTTACGGTGCGCACCGTGTTTGAGGCGCCGACGGTGGCCCAGTTGGCGCCCCGCCTCGGTGGAAAGTCGGGTGCCCTGGCCCCGTTGGTGGCCGGCGAGCGGCCCGCGGAGATTCCACTGTCATTCGCCCAGTCCCGGTTGTGGTTCCTGGACCAATTGCAGGGGCCCTCGCCGGTCTACAACATGCCGACCGCTCTTCGGATCAGCGGGGCACTGGATGTCGACGCGTTGGGTGCGGCGCTGGCCGATGTGGTGGGTCGCCATGAAAGCCTGCGCACCCTGTTCCCGGCAGTTGAGGGAATACCGCGGCAGCTGGTCGTATCTCCCGAAACTGCCCAGTTTGGCTGGGACGTCGTCGATGCCACCGGTTGGACGGCGGGGCAGCTGCAACAGGCCATCGGCGAGGCAGCGCGGCACACATTCGATCTGGCGGCCGAAATCCCCTTGCAGGCACGGCTTTTCCGGCTGGTCGAGGACGAACACGTGCTGGCGGCAGTGGTACACCATGTCGCTGCCGACGGCTGGTCGATCACCCCGCTGATGGCCGATCTCGGAGTGGCCTACGCCAGCCGGTGTGCGGGGCAGGCCCCCGGCTGGGCGCCCTTGGTAGTGCAGTACGTCGACTACACGCTGTGGCAGCGCGCCGAGTTCGGCGATCTCGACGACGGCGACAGCCGCATCGCCACAGAGGTGGCGTACTGGCAGGATGCGCTGGCCGGGATGCCCGAACGCCTGGCGCTGCCCACCGACCGGCCGTACCCGCCGGTCGCGGATCAGCAGGGCGCCACGATGAGCGTGGACTGGCCCGCCGAGTTGCAGCAACAGATTGTCCGGGTGGCTCGTGAGCACAACGCGACCAGCTTCATGGTGCTGCAGGCCGCGCTGGGCGTGCTGCTGTCGCAGCTGAGCGCCAGTGCCGATGTGGCGATCGGGTTCCCGATCGCCGGGCGCCGCGACCCGGTGCTCGATGAGCTGATCGGCTTCTTCGCCAACACCTTGGTGCTGCGCCTCGACCTGGCCGGTGACCCCACCGTCGCCGAGCTGCTGGCCCAGGTGCGCGGGCGCTGCCTGGCGGCCTACGAGCACCAAGACGTTCCGTTCGAAGTGCTCGTCGAGCGGCTCAACCCGAGCCGATCCCTGACCCACCACCCACTGGTCCAGGTGGCGCTGGCGTGGCAGAACGTCCCCGGACAAGACAGCAACGCTTCCGGTGCCGGGTTGGCATTGGGGGATCTGCAGGTCACCCAGCTGCCGGCGGACACCCACACCGCCCGCATGGACCTGAGCTTCTCCCTGGCTGAACGTCGAACCCCCGCCGGTGCGCCGGCCGGAATCGGCGGGACGGTGGAATTCCGCACCGACGTATTCGACCCGGCCAGCATCGAAACACTGATCAACCGGTTCGAGCAGGTGTTGGTGGCGATGACCTCCGATGCTGATCGTCGCCTGTCCTCGATCGACTTGCTTGATGCCGAGGAGCACGCCCGCCTCGACGCCATGGGCAATCGGGCGGCATTGACCGCCCCGGCTTCGACCGCCGCGTCGGTCCCCGCGTTGTTCGCGGCGCAGGTCACCAGGTCCCCGGGGGCCGTCGCGGTAACCGCACACGACCGCTCATTGACCTACCGCGAGCTGGACGACGCCGCAAACCGGTTGGCGCACTTGCTCGTCGGGCAGGGAGCGGGACCAGGTAACTGCGTCGCCCTGCTATTGGAACGCTCCGCGGAAGCGATCATCGCGATGCTGGCGGTACTGAAGACCGGGGCCGCGTATCTGGCGATCGACCCCGCGCTGCCGGCGACCCGGATCGAGTTCATGCTGGCCGATGCCGCGCCGAACGTCGCGATCACCACCACTGGTCTGGCCGACCGACTGGACGGGCGCGAGCTGCCGGTCATCGATATCAATGCTGTCGACAACCTCGCTCCGAACAACGAGACCGGCACCGCACTCCCGGACCCGGCCCCCGACAACATCGCCTACCTCATCTACACCTCGGGAACCACCGGTGTCCCCAAGGGCGTGGCCGTCACCCACCACAATCTGGCCCACTTGGCGCGGTCAACGCCTGAGCATCTGCCGGCGAACCAGGTGTGGACGCAGTGCCATTCCTATGCCTTCGACTTCTCGGTATGGGAGATCTGGGCGGCGCTGCTGGGCGGCGCGCGGCTGGTGGTGGTGCCCGAGTCGGTGGTGAGTTCACCCGACGATTTCCATGATCTGCTGGTCAGTGAGCGGGTCAATGTGCTCACCCAGACCCCGTCGGCCGCTGGGGCGCTGTCCCCGCAGGGGCTGGAATCGGTCGCGTTGCTTCTCGGCGGCGAGGCCTGTCCGGGTGAGGTGGTGGATCGTTGGGCGCCTGGACGGGTGGTGATCAACGCCTATGGGCCCACCGAGATCACGGTGTACGCGTCGATGAGCGCGCCACTCGTTCCCGGGTCGGGGGCTGCGCCCATCGGTGCGCCGGTCTCGACCTCGGCACTGTTCGTGCTGGACGAGTGGTTACGGCCGGTGCCGCCCGGGGTCGTCGGTGAGCTGTACGTGGCCGGTGACGGTGTGGCGTGCGGCTACCTGGGCCGATCGGGGTTGACGTCGTCGCGGTTCGTGGCGTGTCCGTTCGTCGGGACGGATGGCGCGGGAGAACCCGGAAAACGGATGTATCGCACCGGCGATCTGGTGAGCTGGCGAGCCGACGGACAGCTGCAGTATCTGGGGCGCGCCGATGACCAGGTCAAGATCCGCGGGTACCGCATCGAGCTCGGTGAGGTTCAGGCCGCGCTGGCCGCACTCGACGGAGTGCGACAGGCTGTGGTGATCGCCCGCGAGGACCATCCGGGCACCAAACGCCTGGTCGGCTATGTCACCGAAGCGCTGACCGGGGCGGTGGACCCGGCCGGGATGCGGAATGCACTGGCCGACCGGCTGCCTCCGTACATGGTCCCGGCCACGGTCGTGGTCCTGGACGCGTTGCCGTTGACCGTCAACGGCAAGCTCGACACGCGTGCCTTGCCGGCACCGGACTACCAGACCGCCGATCGGTACCGCGCGCCGGCCGATGCGGTCGAGGAGATCCTGGCCGGCATCTACGCGCAAGTTCTCGGGCTCGACCGGGTCGGGGTCGACGACTCGTTCTTCGACCTTGGCGGGGACAGTATTCTGTCCATGCAGGTGGTGGCGCGGGCGCGGGCCTCGGGTGTGATCTGCCGGCCGCGCGACATTTTCGTCGAGCAGACCGTGGCCCGACTCGCTCAGGTGGCTGGGGTGGCCGGCGATGACGGCGGTCCGACAGACGAGGGTGTCGGACCGGTGGCGGCGACCCCGATCATGCGATGGCTGCATGGGGTGCACAGCACCGGCGCCCCGGTTGATCAGTTCAACCAGACGGTGGTGGTCCAAGCTCCGCCGGGAGTCACCGAGTCCGATGTCGCGATGGTCTTGGGTGCCCTGCTGGATCGGCATGCGATGCTGCGGCTGCGCGCTGAAGACGATGACGCCGGAAACTGGTCGCTCCTGGTACCGGAAAAGGGTTCGGTGCAAGCACATCTGGAGTCGGTGGACGCTTTGTCCGATGCGGCGGTGGTGGCGGCCCGGTCGCGGTTGAACCCGGCCGCGGGGGAGATGGTCAGCGCGCTGTGGGTGGCATCCACCGGTCAGTTGGTGTTGATCATTCATCACCTGGCAATCGACGCGGTGTCCTGGCGGATTCTGCTCGAAGACCTCAACATCGCTTGGGCCCAGCATCGTCATGGACGGCCCGTGGCGTTGCCGACGACCGGAACCTCATTCGCCCGGTGGGCGGCACTGCTGGGCGAACACTCTCATGCCGCGACGGTGGTGGATCAGGCCGATGACTGGCGACGAGTGTTGGCAACTCCGTCTGCGCTGCCCGCGGTGCGACCCGAACTCGACACCTACGCCACGGCTGGACACCTCACGGCGACGCTGGATGTCGAGACGACCCGTGTGCTGCTCGGTGAGGTCCCGGCAGCGTTTCATGCTGGGGTACAAGACATCCTGCTGATCGCCTATGGGTTGGCGTTGACGCAGTTCCTGGACATCACCTCACCCGTGGCCATCGATATCGAAGGCCACGGCCGCGTCGAAGAACTGGGTGGAATTGACGACCGAAACGTCGACCTGTCCCGCACCGTGGGTTGGTTCACCACCAAATACCCGGTGGCTTTGAATGTCGGGGGACTGCACTGGTCGCAGGTGGTGGCCGGCGATCCGGCGCTCGGCCCCGTGGTCAAGCACGCCAAGGAACAACTTCGCGCCCTCCCCGACGGACTGACCTACGGACTGCTTCGCTACCTCAATCCCGGCATCGAACTGTCCGGGTCCGAGCCGAGCATCGGATTCAACTACCTCGGCAGGATGGGCGCGACCGGCGCTGCCGAGGTAGCGGGCAACGCCGAACTGTGGCAGGTCAGTCGGGTCGGCGCGGCTGCCAGCGCTGCCGCCGCGGCCATACCGATGCCATTGGGGCACACCGTGGAACTCAACGCCAGCACGGCCGAAACAGACAATGGTCCAAGCCTTTACGCCACCTGGACGTGGGCTCCTTCGGCGCTGGACGATACCCAGATCGACCGACTCAGTCGGCTCTGGTTCGACGCCCTGACCGGCATCTGCGCCCACGTCCGCCGCGGTGGCGGCGGCCTGACACCCTCGGACATCGCACCCGCCCGGCTCACCCAGTCACAGATCGATGAGCTGAGCCGGCAGCACCGGATCGCTGACGTGCTGCCGTTGACGCCCCTGCAACAGGGGCTGTTGTTCCAGGCCAATGCAACTCGCGGCAACGACGACGATGTCTACGCCATGCAACTCGACGTCACCGTGACCGGCCCGCTGGATCCCCACCGGCTGCGCGAGGCCGTGCACACCGTGGTCAACCGCCACCCCAACCTGGCCGCTCGGTTCGACCAGCAGTTTGACGAACCGGTGCAGATCATCCCGGCCGATCCCAGCGTGCCCTGGCAGTACCTCGAAATGTCCACGGCACAATCCGATGACGCCGATGTCAACGAGCGGATGCAGCGGTTGTGCGCCGCTGAACGCGCGGCGGTCTGCGACCTGACTCACCAAGCTGCCTTCCGCGCGGCGCTGATCCGCACCGGTGACAACGAGCACCGGTTTGTCATGACCTATCACCACATCGTGTTGGACGGCTGGTCACTGCCGATCCTGCTGCAGGAGATATTCGCCAGCTATTACGGGCAGCGCCTTCCTGCCGCCGGCTCCTACCGCAGGTTCGTGACCTGGCTGGCCGATCGAGACGTCGATGCCGCTCATTCCGCCTGGCGTGAAGTCCTGGCTGGGTTCGACATCCCGACTCTGGTCGCCCCAACGGGCCGGAGCAGACCGGGGCGACGCGCCACCGAGTCGTTCCGGTTGCCCGCCGAGACCACCTTGGCCATCAATGAGTTGGCCCGCTCGCAACACACCACCGTCAACACCGTGCTCCAGGCTGCCTGGGGACAGGTGCTGATGTGGCTGACCGGCAAGCGTGATGTCGCCTTCGGCGTCGCGGTATCAGGCCGATCGGCAGAGGTGGCGGGCGCGGATTCGATGGTCGGTCTGCTGATCAACACCGTGCCGGTTCGGGTCACCGTCACCCCGGCCACGACCATTGCCGACCTGCTCGACGATCTGCAGCGCCGTCACGGCGACACCCTGGACCACCAGCATCTGGCTCTCAGCGAGATCCACCGCGCCGTCGGCCAGGATCAACTGTTCGACACCCTGTTCGTCTACCAGAACTATCCGGTGGAGACCGCGGTGTCCGCTATGGCCGACGGGTTGGCCATCACGGACGTCACCGGCCGCGAATACAACCACTATCCGCTGACCATGCAAGCCATGCCCGGCACCGAACTGTTACTGCGGGTCGAATTCGATACCGATGTGTTCGGTGCAAACCGCGTGCAAAAGATCGTTGAGCGGTTCCAGCGGGTGCTGGAATCCATGACCGGGGAGGGGCAGTAGTCATGGCCGCCGATGCATCCCGACGTTTGTTGTCAATGGATCTGGACGACGCAGATGAGCGCGCCGACCTAGATGAGTGGGGTAACCGGGCGGCGCTGACCAAGTCGGCGTCGGCGCCGGTGTCGATCCCGGCATTGTTCGCCGAGCAGGTGACTCGCGACCCGGAAGCGGTGGCGGTCAGTTTCGGCGACAGCCACATGTCGTATCGAGAACTCGATGAGGCGTCGAATCGGCTGGCGCACTTGTTGATCGGTCATGATATCGGCGCGGGGCAGCGGGTAGCGTTGCTGTTTTCCCGTTCGATCGACGCGATCGTGGCGATCCTCGCGGTGCTCAAAACCGGTGCGGCATATGTGCCGATCGACCCGTCGGTGCCTGACGCGCGATTGAAATTCGTACTCGGTGATGCGGCACCGGTGGCCGCGGTCACCACCGCCGATCTGGCCGATCGGCTGGACGGGCATGGGTTGGCGGTGATCGACGTCAGCGATGTTGCGGCCTCTGCGGTGGACAGCTATCCGAGTACCGCGTTGCCGGTGCCGAGCCACGACGATATCGCTTACCTCATCTACACCTCGGGCACGACGGGTGTGCCCAAGGGGGTGGCGATTCCGCATCACAATGTGACGCGACTGCTGGATGCGATCGCTCCGCGCATGGAGTTGTCGGCGGGGCAGGCCTGGACGCAGTGCCATTCATTGGCCTTCGACTTCTCGGTGTGGGAGATCTGGGGTGCGCTGTTGCGCGGCGGTCGGGTGGTGGTGGTACCCGAGTCGGTGGCGCGTTCGCCCGAAGAGCTCCATGCCTTGCTGGTCGCCGAGCGGGTCGCCGTCTTGAGCCAGACCCCGTCGGCGTTCTATGCGCTGCAAGCCGTCGACGCGCTGTCACCGGAACCGGGCGCTCAACTCGCGCTCGAGGCAGTGGTGTTTGGTGGCGAGGCGCTGGAACCGCAACGGCTGAAGCCATGGTTGGACGCCCACCCGGGGTCACCGCGGTTGATCAACATGTACGGGATCACTGAGACGACGGTGCATGCCTCATTCCGCGAGATCGTCGCCGGCGATGTCGAGGGCACGGTCAGTCCGATCGGGGTACCACTGGCCGATCTCGCATTCTTTGTGCTCGACGGCTGGCTGAAGCCGGTGTCAGCGGGTGTGATGGGCGAGTTGTATGTGGCCGGTGCCGGTTTGGGCTACGGCTATGTGGGCCGGGCACCGTTGACGTCGACGCGGTTTGTGGCATGTCCGTTCGCAGAGACCGGGATTCGGATGTATCGGACCGGCGATCTGGTGAGCTGGAGAGAAGACGGGCAGCTGCAGTACCTGGGGCGCGCCGATGACCAGGTGAAGATCCGTGGGTATCGCATCGAACTCGGCGAAATCCAGGCCGCCCTGGCCGGACAAGACGGTATCGAGCAAGCGGTCGTCATCGCGCGTGAAGATCAGCCGGGCGACAAACGACTGGTCGGCTACGTCACCGGGACCGCTGACCCGGGTGAGTTGCGGGCCGCGCTGGCCCAGCGGTTGCCCGGCTACATGGTGCCGGCCGCAGTGGTGGTCTTGGACGCGTTGCCGTTGACGGTGAACGGCAAACTCGACAAGAAAGCGCTGCCGGAGCCCGAATACCAGGACATCGATCATTACCGCGCCCCGGCAACCCCGGTCGAGGAGATCCTGGTCGGCATCTACGCCCAAATCCTCGGTGTCGACCGGGTCGGGGTGGACGACTCATTCTTCAACCTCGGCGGGGATTCGCTGCTGGCGATGCGCCTGGTCGCCGCGATCAACAGGTCGTTGGATGCAGGCCTTGAAGTACGCGCTGTGTTCGACGCTCCCACGGTGACCCAGTTGGTGTCCCGTATCGGTGCTGATGACAATCGACTGGCGCCGTTGGTCGCCGGCGAGCGGCCCGCGGTGATGCCGCTGTCGTTTGCTCAAAGCCGGTTGTGGTTCATCGATCAATTGCATGGCCCCTCACCGGTTTACAACCTGGCGGTGGGACTGCGCCTCGACGGGACCCTTGACGTCGATGCGCTCAACGCGGCATTCGCCGACGTCCTGAATCGCCACGAGAGCCTGCGAACGGTGTTCCCGGCGGCCGACGGGCAACCGCAGCAGCTGGTGGTGCCCGCCGAGCACGCCGAATTCGGCTGGCAGGTCGTCGATGCCACCGGATGGCCGGCAGACCGGTTGGAGGAGGCCGTCGCGGAAGCAGCGCGGCACAGCTTCGATCTGGCCACCGAGATCCCCTTGCGGGCCAGGCTGTTCCGTATCGACGAGGATCAGCACCTGCTGGTTGCCGTGGTGCACCACATCGCCGCCGACGGCTGGTCGGCTGCCCCGCTGATCGCCGATCTGGGCGTGGCCTACGCCAGCCGGTGCGCCGGACAAGCCCCCGGGTGGGGCCCGCTGGCGGTCCAATATGCGGACTACACGTTGTGGCAGCGAGCGCAGCTTGGCGATCTCGACGAGCATGACAGCCGGATCTCCGAACAGCTGAGGTTCTGGGAAGCCGCCCTGGCCGGGATGCCCGAACGCCTGGCGCTGCCGACCGATCGCCCCTATCCGCTGGTAGCTGATCAACGGGGCGCCAGGGTGGATGTGGAGTGGACGGCCGATCTGCAACAGCAGATTGCTCGCCTGGCTCGCGAGCGCAACGCGACCGCATTCATGGTGGTACAAGCGGCGCTACTTACCCTGTTTTCCAAGCTCAGCGCGAGTTCGGATGTCGCGGTGGGTTTCCCGATTGCCGGACGCCGTGATCCAGCCCTCGATGAGCTGGTCGGGTTTTTCGTCAACACCTTGGTGCTGCGGGTCGATCTGGCGGGGGATCCCAGTGTCACCGAGGTACTGGCCCAAGTGCGCGCACGCAGTCTCGGTGCGTTCGAGCATCAGGACGTGCCCTTCGAAGTGCTCGTCGAGCGGCTCAATCCGACCCGGTCCCTGACCCATCACCCGCTGGTGCAGGTGATGCTGGCTTGGCAAAACGTTCCCGGACAGGTCGGCGATGCCGGCGGCGAGTTGGCGTTGGGGGATCTGCAGGTCACCCAGCTACCGCTGGACACCCACACCGCCCGCGTGGATCTATCCTTCTCGCTGGCCGAACGTTGGACCGAATCCGGTGCGGCCGCTGGGATTTCCGGGACGGTGGAGTTCCGCACTGATGTGTTCGACATCGACAGCGTCGAAGTTCTGATCGAGCGGCTGCAACGGGTGCTCGACGCGATGACCGCCGATCCCAACCGGCGGTTGTCGGCGATCGATGTACTCGACGCCAACGAGCAGGCGCTCCTCGACACCATCGGCAACCGGGCGGTGCTGGGCCAGCCCGCAACCGGGGCGTCGATTCCGGCCCTGTTCGAGGCGCAAGTGGCCCGTGATCCCGATGCGGTGGCGGTCAGCTTCGACGGCAGCCACATGTCGTATCGGGAACTCGACGAGGCCGCGAATCGATTGGCGCGCGTACTCATCGCGCAGGGTGCAGGCCCGGGGCAGCGGGTGGCGGTGCTGTTCTCTCGGTCGGTCGAGGCGATCGTGGCGATTTTCGCGGTGCTCAAAACCGGTGCGGCGTATGTGCCGATCGATCCGGCGGTGCCTGATGCGCGGTTGGAGTTCGTGCTGGCGGATGCGGGGCCGGTGGCCGCGGTCACCACCGCCGACCTGGCTGATCGGCTGCATGGGCGCGGTTTCGTGGTCATCGATATCGGGAATCCGGCCGTCGGTGCCCAGCTCAGTGGCGCGTTGCCGGGGCCTGGCCCCGACGATATCGCGTACCTGATCTACACCTCTGGCACGACGGGTGTGCCGAAGGGCGTGGCGATTCCGCATTGCAACGTGACCCGGTTGTTGGAGACGCTGGACGCCGATTTGGACTTGTCGGCCGGTCAGGTGTGGACACAGAGTCATTCGCTGGCTTTCGACTTCTCGGTGTGGGAGATTTTCGGCGCGCTGCTCCATGGTGGGCGGTTGGTGGTGGTCTCCGATTCGGTGGCACGCTCGCCCGACGATTTTCATGACTTGCTGGTCGCCGAACGCGTCAGCATCTTGAGCCAGACGCCGTCGGCGTTTTATGCACTGCAAACCGTAGAGGAGCTTTCACCCGGATCGGAGTCTGAACTCCAGCTTGAGGTGGTGGTGTTCGGTGGTGAGGCCCTGGAGCCTCAGCGTCTGAAGGCCTGGCTGGAGAATCACCCGGGATTGCCGCGGTTGATCAACATGTACGGGATCACCGAGACGACGGTGCACGCCTCGTTCCGCGAAATCCTGCCCGCCGATGTGAACAGCGTCGTCAGCCCGATCGGTGTGCCGTTGGGGCACCTGGCCTTCTTTGTCCTCGACAGCTGGTTGCGGCCGGTGCCCGTCGGGGTGGTCGGCGAGTTGTACGTCGCCGGTGCCGGGCTGGGTGCCGGGTATGTGGGTCGGGCGGGGCTGACCTCAACTCGGTTTGTGGCGTGTCCGTTCGGCGGTGCGGAAGCAGCCGGGACACGCATGTATCGGACCGGGGATCTGGTGTGCTGGCGCCCGGACGGGCAGTTGCAGTATCTGGGCCGGGCTGATGAGCAGGTCAAGATCCGTGGCTATCGCATCGAACTCGGTGAAGTGCAGGCCGCTTTGGCCGGGCTCGACGGGGTGGAGCAGGCGGTGGTGATCGCCCGCGAAGACCGCCCCGGGGATAAGCGCCTGGTCGGCTACATCACCGGCAGCGCCGATCCGGCCGGTATGCGCGCCGTGCTGGGCGATCGACTGCCGTCCTACATGGTGCCTGCTGCGGTGGTGGCGTTGGACGCATTGCCCTTGACGGTCAACGGAAAACTCGACACCCGAGCGCTGCCCGCGCCGGAGTACCAGGACATCGACCATTACCGCGCCCCGGCCACCCAGGTCGAGGAGATCCTGGCCGGGATTTTCGCGCAAGTGCTCGGGCTGGAGCAGGTCGGGGTCGACGACTCGTTCTTCGACCTTGGCGGCGACAGCATTTCGGCCATCCAGGTGGTGTGGCGGGCGCATGGCGCCGGCCTGGTCGGTCGCCCGCGCGACATCTTCGTCCAGCAGACAGTGGCGCGGCTGGCCCGGGTGGTCAGGATGGCCGACAGCACCGTTGGCGTGATCGACGAGGGTGTCGGACCGGTGGTGGCGACCCCGATCATCCAGTGGCTGCATGACCTGGAACGTGCCGGCGGGTCGGTTGACGAGTTCAACCAGACCGTGGTGTTGCAGGCTCCGGCGGGGGTTACCGAGACCGACGTGGTGGTTGCCCTTCAGGCCTTGTTGGATCGGCATGCCACGTTGCGGCTGCGCGTCGATCGCGATGGCGTTGGTGGGTGGTCGTTGACGGTGCCCGAGCCGGGCTCGGTGGATGCCCGTGACTGCGTGCACTCGGTTCCGGCACTGTCCGAAGAAGTGGTGGTGGCGGCACGGTCACGGTTGAACCCGGCGGCCGGGCAGATGGTCAGTGCGCTGTGGGTGACCTCGACGAGTCAGCTGGTGTTGATCGTTCACCACCTGGCCGTCGATGGGGTGTCGTGGCGAATTGTGTTGGAAGACCTCAACATCGCATTGAGTCAACATCGCGGCGGGCAGCCGGTGCTGTTGCCGCCGGCGGGGACATCGTTCCAGCGCTGGGCCGACCTGTTGGCCGAACACGCGCGCCACCCCGACGTGGTCGGTCAGGCGGACGTATGGCGGCGGGTAGCGGCGATCCCCTCGGGTTTGCCGGCACCGCAACCCGCGGTGGACACCTTCGCCACGGCCGGATACTTGACGGAGTTGCTGGATACCGAGACCACCCACATGCTGCTCGGTGAGGTGCCTGCGGCGTTTCATGCCGGGGTGCACGAGATCCTGTTGATCGCTTTTGCCTTGGCATGGACGCAGTACTTGGGGACCGGCGGCGCGCCGATCGTCATCGATGTGGAGGGCCACGGGCGCGACGAGGAGCTGGGCGGGGTTGTCGACCGAGACATCGATGTGTCGCGCACGGTCGGGTGGTTCACCACCAAGTACCCGGTGTCTTTGAATCTGGGTGGGTTGCGCTGGACGCAGGTGGTGTCCGGTGACTCTGCGCTGGGCGCGGTGATCAAGGACGCCAAAGAGCAGCTTCGCTCCTTGCCCGACGGTCTGACCTACGGTCTACTGCGCTACCTGAACCCCGATGTGGATCTGGCCGGATCCGACCCGGCGATTGGGTTCAACTATCTCGGGAGGCTGGGTTCCCCCGCCGCCTATGCGTCCGGGGATGTGTGGCGTTTCAGTCAAGAAGGCTTGTCGTTCGCCGGCGCCGCCGGAGCGATGCCCATTGCTCTGGCACACACCGTGGAGCTCAACGCGGTCACCATCGACACCGACACCGGCCCGCACCTGAATGCCACCTGGACGTGGGCGCCCTCGGCACTGGATAGCGTGGCGGTCACCCGGATCAGCCGGTTGTGGTTCGACGCGCTGGTCGGCATTTGTGCACATGTGCGGCGCGGCGGGGGCGGGTTGACGCCGTCGGATATCACTCCCGCACGGCTGAGCCAGCAGCAGATCGACGAGCTGCATGGCCAATTCCCGATCGCCGATGTGCTGCTGCAGACCCCCTTGCAGCAGGGACTGCTGTACCACGCCAGCATCGCGAAGCGCTCCGGCGACGATGTGTATGCGGTGCAGCTGGATATCGGGTTGAGCGGCCCGCTCGATCACCACAGGTTGCGCGTTGCCGTGCAGGCAGTGGTCAGCCGGCATCCGCATCTGGCGGCCCGGTTCTTCCCACAATTCGAGCAACCGGTGCAGGTCATTCCCGCTGATCCGGTCGCGCCCTGGCGGTATGTCGAACTCGAAACCGACGGCTCGGTTGTCGATGTCGAATTGGAGATCGAGCAGGTCTGTGTCGCCGAACGCGCCGCGGTATGCGACCTGCTCAACCAGCCGGCGTTCCGGGCCGCTCTCATCCGCATCGGGGACGACCGGCACCGGTTTGTGCTCACCAATCACCACATCGTGCTCGACGGCTGGTCCATGCCGATCCTGATGCAGGAGATCTTCGCCGGCTACCACGGACTGCGGCTACCGGCAGCGTCGCCATACCGCAGCTTCACCACCTGGCTGGCCGAACGGGATTACGATGCCGCCCACACGGCGTGGCGTGAGGTGTTGGCGGGTTTCGACACCCCGATCCTGATCGGCCCCCCGGAGAAGTTGGGGTCCGGGCCGCGAAGGGTCGAGTCCTTTCGGGTGCCTGCGAAGACCACACGGGCGCTCACCAAGTTGGCGCGCTCCCACCACACCACCGTCAACATCGTGCTGCAGGCCGCGTGGGGACTCCTGCTCAGCTCGCTGACCGGCCATCATGATGTCGCGTTCGGCACGGTGGTCTCGGGGAGGTCGCCCGAGGTGGTCGGTGCGGAATCGATGGTGGGCCTGCTGATCAACACGGTGCCGGTACGCGCGACCATCATGTGGGCCACGACTACGGCCGACCTGCTGGATCAGCTGCAAGCTGCCCACAACGACACCCTCGAGCACCAGCACTTGGCGCTCAGCGACATCCACCGCATCACCGGTCAGGAACGCCTGTTCGACACAGTTTTCGTGTACGAGAACTACCCGACGGACACTGGCACGCCGCCGGGCGTGGACGGGTTGGCGATCACCGACTTCACCAGCCGCGACTTCTACCACTACCCGCTTACGGTGCAAGCCGGGCCGGGCCGTGAACTGGAGCTTCGCGTCCAATACGACACCGATGTGTTTGACAGGGAAACCGTCGAAGCATTGATGGAGCGGTTCAAGCACGTGTTGGCGGCGATGACCGCTCACCCGGGACGGCGGTTGTCGTCGATAGATCTACCAAGTTCTGGTGACATTCCCCAGCTGGATGGTTGGCGCAGTCGCGCGCTGTTGACCCGGCCCCCGATCGGGCCAGAGACCACCGTGGCGTCGGCACTCGACGACCGCGACACCGGCGGTACTTATTGCGCCCCGGCCACTCTCACCGAGCAGATCCTGGCCAGCATCTACGCCGAGGTGCTCGGTGTACACCGCGTCGGAGTCGATGAGTCGTTCTTCGACCTGGGCGGGGATTCGCTGTCGGCGATGCGAGCGATCGCCGCGATCAACACAGCCCTCGACCTCGAACTCACGGTGCCCACATTGTTCGAGACGCCGTCCGTTCGAGGCTTGAGCCAACAGTTGGGCGGATACACCAGCTCAGTGAATGAAGGGACCGCGTGAGCCCGGCCGGCGATCCGTAAGGGTCGCCGCCCGGTAGTCACCACATGTGCGGCACCAAGCGATACCGAGCCTTCTGCGCGTACTCGAGGTATCCGTCCAATTCTTCGGCGAGCAACTTTTCTTCGTCGCGGATGCGCACGATGAGCACGATCAGACCGGGAATGACGGCGACGAGTCCCCAATAGGAGCCGAGCGCAAGAGGGAAGCCGACGATCGTGATCACATTGCCGGTGTACATGGGGTGGCGCACCAGCCCGTACAGACCGGTGGTGACCAGCTTCTGGCCGGCCTCCACCTGGACGGTGGAGGCCGCGAAGCTGTTCTGAATGACCACGAGACTGGTCACACCCAGTCCAACGATCACCAAAACATCACCAACCAAGCAGATTGCCGGTGGGACCGACGACCAGCCAAAGCGATGATCGAGGGCGCTGACCACGACCATCGCTGCCAGCGACGAGTACCAACAGGCGATGAGCAGCTTTTGCACAGTTCGGGTTTCCGCCACCGGCCCCGCATGCTTGCGCCGTTGGTGCGCGGCGGGGTTTGCGCGCTGCAAGTAGATGCTGGGGATCCATGTCGAAAGGGCGAACACCACCAGAAAAACCCATGCTTGCCAGTAGTCGGCCGTTCCGGCGAGCAAGAACAGCACCAAGCCGAACGCGATGAGTTCAACTAGCCCGAATGCCAACACTTTCGAAATGGCCTTCACGGATCCTCCTACGTCCGCCGATACCGTTTCGCCGACACCGCGCGCGTCGGAGGCCGGGTAACCGCTCGTCTCAGCGCCGCATCGATTTCCAACAGCCACAACCGCGGCGCACGGCTTAAACTACCGTCGGTAACCCCAAAGATGTGCGGGATTGGCCCCCGCTTTCTGTACCGCCGATCCAGATCGGGCTCTGGCCAAATGCCCGCTCGCTACTATCTTTCGGGTTATCTGTAATTGAACTAAGTACCGTCGAACGGAATCACATGAGTGCACACGCCGAGCAGTTGGAGTTTCAGGCCGAGGCGCGTCAACTACTGGATTTGATGGTCCACTCGGTGTACTCCAACAAGGACTCGTTTCTGCGCGAGTTGATCTCGAACGCTTCCGATGCACTGGACAAGCTACGGCTCGAAGCGCTGCGGAATAAGGACTTGGATGCCGACATCTCCGATCTCCACATTGAGATCGACGTAGACAAAGCGGCAAGGACTCTCACGATCCGCGACAACGGCATCGGGATGACGCGCGACGAGGTTGTGGATCTGATCGGCACTCTCGCCAAATCAGGCACCGCCGAGCTGCGCCGGCAGTTGCGAGCCGCCAAGAATGCCGCCGCCTCCGAGGAACTGATCGGTCAATTCGGTATCGGGTTCTACTCGACGTTCATGGTGGCCGACAAGGTCGAGCTGCTCACCCGCAAGGCGGGCGAAAGTGCTGCCACCCGTTGGGTGTCCAGCGGGGATGGCACCTATACCGTCGAATCTGTCGACGATGCTCCGCACGGAACGTCGGTCACTCTGCATCTCAAGCCCGAAGACACCGAGGACGAGCTGCACGATTACACCGCGGAACCGAAGATCCGGGAATTGGTGAGGAAGTACTCCGACTTCATCGCCTGGCCGATCCGGATGCAGGTCGAGCGGCGTTCTCCGGCCACCGAGGAAGGCGGCGAGGAGCAGCTCACCGTCGAAACGCAGACGCTCAACTCCATGAAGGCGCTCTGGGCCAAAGCCAAAGACGAGGTCTCCACGGACGAGTACAACGAGTTTTACAAACACATCGCGCACGCGTGGGACGACCCACTTGAGGTCATCTCGATGAAGGCCGAGGGCACCTTCGAGTACCAGGCGCTGCTCTTCATCCCGTCTCATGCGCCGTTCGATTTGTTCACCCGGGACGCCAAAACCGGGGTGCAGCTGTATGTCAAGCGCGTCTTCGTCATGGCCGACTGTGACCAACTCATTCCCGGGTACCTGCGCTTCGTCAAGGGTGTTGTCGACGCAGAGAGCATGTCGCTAAACGTTTCTCGCGAGATTCTGCAGCAGGATCGGCAGGTCGCCGCGATCCGCCGCCGTCTGACCAAGAAGGTCTTGTCGACGATCAAGAGTCTGCAGTCGGAGCGGCCCGAGGACTACCGCACCTTGTGGACCCAGTTCGGTGCGGTCCTTAAAGAAGGCCTGATGTCGGACTTCGACAACCAGGACACCCTGTTGCGAATTTCGTCATTCCACTCGACGCATGGCGACGAGGAACTCACGACGTCGGCCGCATATGTCGAGCGCATGAAGGACGGCCAGGAGCAGATCTTCTACGCCACCGGGCAGTCGCGCGAGCAACTCCTGGCCTCACCGCATCTCGAGGCATTCAAGGCCAAGGGCTATGAGGTGCTGCTGCTCACCGATCCAGTCGATGAGATTTGGGTGGGATCGGTGGCCGAGTTCGACGGCAAACCGCTGCAGTCGGTTGCCAAGGGCGAGGTGGACCTCGACTCCGAGGACGAAAAGGCGGCGCACGAGGCCGAACGTCAGGAGCAGGAGAAAGACTTCGCCGACTTGCTCAACTGGCTCAAGGAGACATTGGACGACCATGTCAAGGAGGTGCGGTTGTCCACGCGGTTGACCGAGTCTCCGGCCTGCCTGATCACCGACAACTTCGGCATCACGCCCGCGCTCGCACGCATGTACCGGGCCTCCGGGCAGGCGGTTCCGGTGGGGAAGCGGATTCTCGAACTCAACCCGAAGCATCCGCTCGTCACGGGCCTGCAACAGGCTCACAAGACCGGCGGCGACGACGCCCAGCGGCAAAGACTCGACGAAACCGCTGAATTGCTCTACGGCACCGCGCTTCTCGCCGAAGGCGATGTACCCGAGGACCCGGCAAAGTTCGCCGGATTGCTCGCGCACCGCCTGGCTGACACCGTTTAGAACACGACACCGCAGCGGCGGTGCGCGTTACGCGCACCGCTCACGCTGACGATGATTGCCAGCAAGTCGACTGTATGCCCAGTCGATGGCCCGGCCGTGTCCAATGGCGATAAGCACCAGGCCGAGGATGAAGACGATCCGACCCAGGAGCGGACGGTCCTCACCAAGGCGCTTCCCCCACAGAGCGCCAGCAGCGCCAGCCAGACCGATCACGAGCCACCAAGGTCGTCCGAGTAGGCCGGTCACCGCTCATCTCCTTGATACGGGGGAGTGTTGTTGTTGCTGACGATTCAGGAGGGCAGCGGACTGAACGTGACAAAGGCATGTCCGACACCGGACCATGGTGGATCTGTTAGCACCGCGGCAACCAGAAACAGCGCGTTGAATGCCGCCAAACCCACCCAGCTGTGGCAACACCTGGTTTTCGATAACTCAGAATAATGATTATGGGTCGACGAAACTGAGCTGTCTAGCGCCTGGAGTGATCGGTGACTAGCGAAGACCTTGTCCTGCACCAGATCCACTGGACGAAGCTGGCCGCCGATGCGGCTGCAGAAATCGTGTCGCTCCCGTTGATCTGGACTGGGCATCGCACTCTGGGACTTGTCGTTCATTTCCTTACCCCAGTCACCGCCTCGGCAGCCCTGCTACGCGCAGACACCACCCGGCTGCGCTCGACCCGACGCGGTAGGTACGTCTTAGAACACATGCCCCCATCCGCACAAGCGGTTCGCCTCGCAGGCGACGCCGTGATGACCGTCGGCACGTGGCGACGCGACGGTCTTCTGGTCGCCGCGGGTGCGCTCATCGTGATCGCCGGTTGGTCACATGGTCTGATTCTGCGAAGGCCGGCGTAGGTGCGCGTCGATCACGCTGTAGCCGATCGCGGTGTCGCGCAGCGCATCCGCCCACCGGTGGGGTCCCGATCGTCGCCTGCTCCACTGCGCCTAATGCCTCACTAGGCGGTTGATCTATGAGTCGGGGGTTGATTTGTTGGGCCGCAGCGCCTGCGATCGTGTCGATCGCTTGGCGGTTCCGATCGTCGAGTGTGGTGCTCTAGCGCAGGAATCAGCGCGCCGAGTTGATCCAGCTCGATCAGCTCGGCGTCGATCTCGACTTGCTGAACCTGGCGGCGTAGCCGCGCGGTGACGTCGTTGGGCGCGGGCACGGGTCCGGCCTTGAGGCGTTGTCGCACGGCACGTAGCGGCCGCACGACCTCGCGATGCCAGGCGTCCACGCGGGCTCGGGCCGCTTCGAGACTAGACGTGGTAAACCTCTGGCGTCGCTCGGCACCGACGAACGCTGCAAGTAAGACCCGGTTGACGTCCAGACCGTGTCGGTTCTGCAGATATAGGCACGCATCGGCTACGCCTTCGCTTGCGTAGAGCGCCAGCGCAAATCGCTTGAAGGACACGGCGTAGCACTTGCAGATGGGCATTAGGGGGTTCCCTTCTAGGGTTTCCTATCGCGATGCCATGGCGGCTGGCGTCCGGCGTTGTCCACCGTCCAGCGGCGGAACAGCTGGTGGGAGATCCCGAATTGGTCGAGGACCTTGCCCGCGGTCCGGCCACTTAACTTTCTGGCCGATGGCAGAGGTCCGGCCCACCGGGAATCCAGCACCACTTACTTGGTGAGCTACCGGCAGACTGGCGCGGTCCAGCCGCTCCGAGGACGATAGGACCTAGGACGACAAGACGATGGAAGGAAGGTGGCGCAGAAGCACAGGCAACCGACAATGAGGAGGAATCATGGGAGAAGGACACTGGCAGTGGGTCGCTCACGGTCCGGGTAGTAACCCCTTCCCGCCCGGTAGCTTGATTCAGCACCCGGAGCCGATCGTGCATGGCTTCGTAGACACATCCCAGTTGACCGACTCGTGCCCGCACTGCGGACAGGCCATACCGCCCCCGCTAGAGGGTGAGAACTAACCAGAAGATAAGTAGAGACGCGTTTCTCTGCGCTGAGTTCCACCGCGCGTTCGGCTTTGCAAGCGCTTGGGAATTCCGCCGAGAAACCCCACCAGCCTCGAACCCGACGACCGCTAACCAGCCCGCGCCAGACCGACCGACCAAGAATGCCAGTCGTGGCAGCAGGGCGATGTGTAGAAATAGGGCCGGGAGCAGGCGATGTTGACCTCGCCCACGGCCCCAGGCCTGAGCGCGCAGGGCGCAGGTGGCGCCCTGTATCGGGGTGGTTTGCGCGGACTGGCGGAGTCTCGGTTTGACCGGCTCCGACCTGGCATTTCTTGGTGCCCTCGGTGAGATTCGAACTCACACTGTACGGGTTTTGAATCCGTTTCCTCTGCCAGTTGGGATACGAGGGCGTGCCGATCAGTACTGCGGTGTATCACCATAGAGGATGCCCCGCGGTCGCTTAACGGCGGCCACCACGACACAATGTTTCCATGACCGGGTCACCGACAGACGCTGACAAACCACGCCGCGTTCTCATCGCCGAGGACGAAGCGCTCATCCGCCTCGACCTCGCCGAAATGCTGCGCGAAGAGGGCTATGAGGTGGTCGGCGAAGCAGGCGATGGCCAGGAGGCCGTCGAGCTGGCCGAGAAGCTACGGCCCGACCTGGTGATCATGGATGTCAAGATGCCGCGTCGCGACGGTATCGACGCCGCGGGCGAGATCGCCAGCAAGCGCATTGCGCCGATCGTCGTACTAACCGCGTTCAGCCAGCGGGAGCTGGTGGAACGGGCCCGTGATGCGGGGGCGATGGCGTATCTGGTCAAGCCGTTCAACATCACCGACCTGGTACCGGCCATCGAGGTGGCGGTCAGCCGGTTCAGCGAGATCACCGCGCTGGAGGCTGAGGTGGCGACGTTGGGCGACCGGCTGGAGACCCGCAAGCTGGTCGAGCGGGCCAAGGGTTTGCTTCAGAGCAACCACCAGATGACCGAACCCGAGGCGTTCAGCTGGATTCAGCGGGCCGCGATGGATCGCCGCACCACGATGAAACGGGTGGCCGAAGTGGTGTTGGAAACCCTCGAAGAGCCCAAGGAAGCACCCGCCCAGGAGAACTGAGCAACTCTCCCGGGTGTTAATTGTTGGTTTCTGCCGAACCGAAACTCCGCGTTCAGGCAGTGCGCGCGGAGAAAGCATTCACTGAAGATCCCGCGCTCCGGCCGGTGGTTGACTATGTTCAACCGAAGCATCGGCGCCCAATCCTCCGTGGGATCAGGGCGCCGACCCGGCTGACAACACTGACCCGGAGGTGAAGCGTGCGCGGTCGCGTGGCACGGAAAGCGTTTGCTCTCGGTAGTGCGGGTGTGGTTGCCCTGGCGATTGCCGGCTGCAACCAGTCCTCGCCGAACGGCGAGGCGACGCAAACCAACTTGAAGATCGTCGAGAAGGTGCAGATCGACGAGAACGGTGCTGAGGTCAAATCCGCCGAGGGGGTTGCCCCCGCCGATCCGGCCGGCGACGGCAAGGCCAGCTGCCCGCCGGTGATGATCGCCATGATGGGCGCGCTCAACGGGCCCGACGCTGCCCTGGGTATCAACATCAAGAACGGCGTCCAGTTGGCAATCGACAAGCACAACGCCGCCAACGCGGGCTGCCAGGTGCAGCTCAAGAGCTTTGACACCGAGGGCGATCCGCAGAAGGCCACCGGCGTGGCACCGCAGATCGTCGACGAAGCATTCATTGTCGGCATCGTCGGGCCGGCGTTCTCCGGTGAAACCAAGGCCACCGGCGACGTGTTCAACCAGGCTGGTCTCGTCAGCACCACGGCCTCGGCCACCAACGTCACGTTGAGCGAGAACGGCTGGCGGACCTTCTTCCGCGGTTTGGCCAACGACGGCGTTCAGGGTCCCTCGGTGGCCAACTACCTCAAGAACACGCTGGGCAGCAAGAAGGTGTGTGTGGTCGACGACAGCACCGACTACGGGCTCGGATTAGCCGAGGCGGTACGGGAAACCCTGGGCCCGGTGGCCGATTCGGCGTGCAACATCTCGGTGAAGAAGGGCGACAAGGAGTTCTCGGCCGCGGTCACCCAGATCAAGGGCGCGGCCCCGGACGCGGTGTTCTACAGCGGGTACTACTCCGAGGCAGCGCCGTTCGCGCAGCAGCTCAAGGACGGCGGCGTGAAGACGATATTCGCCAGCGCCGACGGCACCAAGGACCCCGAGTTCGTCAAGCAGGCGGGGGAGGCATCGAAGGGCGCCCTGCTGTCCTGCCCGTGCGGTCCGGCAGCCGGCTCGTTCGCCGAGGAGTACACCCAGAAGTTCGGCCAGGAGCCCGGTACCTACAGCACCGAGGGTTATGACCTGGGCACCATCCTGCTCAAGGGCATCGACTCGGGGGCCATCACCCGTCCGGCGCTGCTGGACTTCGTCCGCAACTACCAGGGCCAGGGTGTCGCCCGCAAGTACCAGTGGACCGACAAAGGTGAGCTCACCACCAACCTGATCTGGATGTACGAAGTCCAGTAGGCAACCAGACGAAACGCGTCCGAGACCGCAACCAGGCCTCGGGCGCGTTTCGTTAGACCAGCACTGAGCCCTACGTAATCAGGAGCCGCCGCCGGATGGTCAACCAGTGCGTCGAGCAGTCCGCCTGCCTGGCAGCCAACATCAGCTTTAACCTGGATGGCCTGCGAGATGGCTTCTGGCAGTTGACGATCGACGGCCTCTCCTGGGGTGCGATCTACGCGCTGGTGGCGGTGGGCTACACCTTGGTCTTCGGCGTGCTGCGCCTGATCAACTTCGCCCACTCCGAGATCTTCATGTTGGGCATGTTCGGCGCGTACTTCTGTCTGGACGTGATCATCGGCTTCACCCCGAGCGGCAACGCCTACAACAAGGGCGTCGCGCTGACCGTGCTCTATCTCGGGATCGCCATGCTGTTCGCGATGCTGGTCTCGGGATCGGCTGCGGTCGGCCTGGAACTCGTCGCCTACCGGCCTCTGCGAAAACGGAATGCCCGCGCGTTGACGTTCCTCATCACCGCGATCGGTATGTCCTTCGTGCTGCAGGAGTTCGTGCATTTCGTGCTGCCGAAGCTGATGAAGGGTTACGGCGGGAGTAACGCCCAACAACCCATCGTTCTGGTGCAGCCGAAAGTGCAGTTCACGATTTTCGGAGCCACGGTGTCGAACGTGACCCTGGTGATCGTGGGCGCCGCGCTGGTCCTCGCGATTCTCACCGACATTGCCATCAACCGCACCAAGTTCGGACGAGGAATCCGTGCGGTGGCGCAGGACCCGACCACCGCCACGCTGATGGGTGTCTCCCGCGAACGCATCATCATGAGGACGTTTCTCATCGGCGGTCTGCTGGCGGGAGCTGCCGCACTGCTCTACACGCTGAAGGTGCCGCAGGGCATCATCTACTCGGGCGGGTTCCTGCTCGGCATCAAGGCGTTCTCGGCGGCGGTGCTCGGCGGCATCGGTAATCTCCGCGGAGCCCTGCTGGGCGGTCTGCTACTGGGAATCATGGAGAACTACGGGCAGGCGGTATTCGGAACCCAGTGGCGTGACGTCGTGGCGTTCGTTCTGCTCGTGTTGGTCCTGTTGTTCCGGCCGACCGGCATACTCGGTGAAAGCCTCGGGAAGGCGCGGGTATGAGCGAGCATCAGCGTTCAGAGTCCGCCGGCTCGGTGACCAAGAGCCTGCTGGCTCCCGGCGATGCCATCCGCGAATCATGGTCCACGCTGCCGCGGGTGGCGAAATGGGTTGTCGGCGTTGTGGGTTTCGGGTTGCTGGGCCTGCTGCCGTTGTTCACCCCGAGCTTCCTCAACACCCCCGGCATCAGCTTCGGCGGCACCATGGCGCAGTTCGCGATGGTCGCCATCATCGCGATCGGCCTCAACGTCGTCGTCGGCCAGGCCGGCCTTCTCGACCTCGGTTACGTCGGTTTCTACGCGGTTGGCGCCTACACGGTCGCCCTGCTGACCAGTCCGGACAGCCCGTGGAACAAGGTGGGCCCCAACGGTTTCTTCAGCAAGGACTGGGCCTGGCTGTCGTGCGTGCCGTTGGCCATGGCAGTGACCGCGCTGGCCGGGCTCATCCTGGGAACACCCACGCTGCGGCTGCGCGGGGATTATCTGGCCATCGTCACGCTGGGCTTCGGTGAGATCATCCGGCTGCTGGCCGACAACCTGTCCGACATCACCAACGGTTCACGCGGGCTCAACCAGGTCGCCTATCCGAGGCTGGGGGAGAGCGAGAAACTGCCCAACGGTGTGTTCTCCAGCGGCAACTCGGCCGGTGCGGCGAACTACGGCACCTGGTGGTTCTGGCTCGGCCTGATCCTGATGATCGGCATCCTGCTGTTGGTCGGCAACCTGGAACGCAGCCGGGTCGGACGCGCCTGGGTGGCTATCCGGGAGGACGAGGACGCCGCGGAGGTGATGGGCGTCAACACCTTCCGGTTCAAGCTGTGGGCCTTCGTGATCGGTGCCGCGATCGGTGGGTTGTCGGGCGCGCTCTATGCCGGCCAGGTCCAGTACGTCGCGCCGCCGACGTTCAACATCATCAACTCGATGCTGTTCCTGTGCGCGGTGGTGCTCGGCGGGCAGGGCAACAAGCTGGGCGTCATCTTCGGCGCGTTCATCATCGTCTACCTGCCCAACCGACTGCTGGGGGTGGAGTTCCTCGGGATCAACCTCGGCGACCTGAAGTACCTGTTCTTCGGCCTGGCCCTGGTGGTGTTGATGATCTTCCGGCCACAGGGGCTGTTCCCGGTCCGTCAGCAGCTGTTGACCTACGGCAGATCGGCCCGACAGTTGTTGCGCGGCAACACGGACAAGGAGCCGGCGCTGTGACTGAGCCGATGTCTGGCGTGACCGAGAGTGTCGAGGAGCTGGCCGGGGTCCACCGCGACATCCGGGCGGCCGAAGGCGAAATTCTGCTGGAAACACAGGACCTCACGGTGAAGTTCGGTGGCCTGGTGGCATTGGATTCGGTGAGCTTCAACATCCGGCGCGGCGAAATTCTCGGCTTGATCGGACCCAACGGCGCGGGCAAGACCACGTGTTTCAACGCGATCACCGGCGTCTACCGGCCCAGCTCGGGGTCGGTGATGTTCGACGGCGCCCCGCTCGGCCGGATCAAACGCCACCAGATCACCCGTCGCGGCATTGCCCGGACGTTCCAGAACATCCGGCTGTTCGGCGAGATGACCGCGCTGGAGAACGTCATGGTGGGAACCGATGCGCGGCACAAGACTTCGGTGCCAGGAGCGTTGGTGCGCTCACCGCGGCACCGCCGCGAGGAACGGTCGGCGATCGAACGGGCCGCGGCCCTGCTGCATTTTGTCGGGATCGCCCATCGCGGCGAGGAGAAGGCCAAGAACCTGCCGTACGGGGATCAGCGCCGCCTGGAGATTGCCCGGGCACTGGCCACCGAGCCCAAACTCGTGTGCCTGGATGAGCCGGCCGCCGGGTTCAACCCGGCCGAGAAGGCCGCACTGATCGAGTTGATCCGCAAGATTCGGGACGACGGCTACACGGTGCTGCTGATCGAGCACGACATGCGTCTGGTGATGGGGGTGACCGACCGCATCGTGGTGTTGGAGTTCGGCCGCAAGATCGCCGACGGGCTCCCGTCGGAGATTCGTGAGGATCCGCGAGTGATCGCCGCCTATCTGGGGGTACCTGATGACAGCATCTCCTGAGCTATCACCCACTGATTCCACCCGACCCGTCCTGCTCGAGGTACGCGACGTGGTGGTGCACTACGGCAGGATCAAGGCGTTGCACGGTGTTTCGCTGGTGGTGCACGAAGGCGAGCTGGTCACGCTGCTGGGCTCCAACGGGGCAGGCAAGACCACCATGATGCGGGCGATCTCGGGTCTGCGACCGCTGACCTCAGGCTCGGTATGGTTCGAAGGCCGCGACATCTCCCGGGTCAAGGCGCACCAGCGTGTCATCGACGGGCTGATCCAGGCGCCCGAGGGACGCGGGGTGTTTCCGGGTATGACGGTGCTGGAGAACCTGGAGATGGGTTGCTACGGGCGCAAATTCGCATCCCGTCAGGAACATGTCGAGCGACTGGACTGGGTGTTCGAGACGTTCCACAGGTTGGCCGAACGGCGGTCTCAGGTGGGCGGCACGCTCTCCGGCGGGGAACAGCAGATGCTGGCCATCGGCCGGGCGCTGATGGCCCGGCCCAGGGTGCTGCTGCTCGACGAGCCGTCGATGGGGCTGGCGCCGATGGTGATCTCGCAGATCTTCAAGATCATCTCCGAGATCAATGCCCAGGGCACCACGGTGCTGTTGGTCGAGCAGAATGCCCAACAAGCGCTGAGCCGGTCGGACCGGGCCTACATCCTGGAGACCGGCAGTGTGACCCGCACCGGCGATGCGAAGGAGTTGTTGGCCGACGCCAGCATCCGCTCCGCCTACCTCGGCGTAGCGTGACCGATCCTCCCTGTGACTCCGCGAGTGTGCGTGTCTGCGGGCGACACGCCGCGGATGAATCGGAATTTGCGCACGTTCACGGCACGCTGAAGTCGTGATGGTAGGTAAATCGATCGCACTTTTCGTGCTGGCGGCGGTGCTGGAGATCGGTGGCGCCTGGCTGGTGTGGCAGGGCGTGCGCGAACATCGTGGCTGGCTGTGGATGGGCGCGGGCGTGATCGCCCTCGGTGCCTACGGATTTGTGGCAGCGTTTCAGCCCGACGCACATTTCGGCCGGGTGCTGGCCGCCTACGGTGGCGTCTTTATCGCCGGATCGTTGTTGTGGGGGATGGTGGCCGACGGGTTCCGGCCCGACCGCTGGGATATCGCCGGGGCCTTGGTGGCGCTGGTTGGCGTCGGGCTGATCATGTACGCCCCGCGCTGAGGCCGTCAGCCCAGATGGGCGCTGTCGTCGTCGAGGTTGTCCCGGTTCAAGCCCATCGGCGTCGCGGCCGGAACATCGCCGGCCGCCACCACCTGGCGGGTGATCGGCGTCAGCACCCTGAACAAGGTGGTGACCTCGTCGTCGGTCAAGGCGTCTAATGCCCCCAAGGCCAGCGCATCGGTGCGGTCTTCGATGGACTGCTTGATGTCGCGCCCGGCCTCGGTGAGCTCGCCCCGGACGTCCAGCCACCGTCGAGCACGCAGTTGTTCGACGTAGCGCTCCCACTGCTCGTCGTCGTAGTCGCGGCTACGCATGATCATCTCGCGCGGCACCCGACCCGCCGCGGCGTGCAGCACATTGCATTCCCGGCCGCTGATCCCCTCGGAGACCAGCACGGCGATATGGGCGTCGCCGCGTTGCTCACGCAGCAGCGTGACCGCGTGCCAGAGCTTGGCGATCGGCTCCTCGGGCCACGGCAGGGCCCGATTGGCGGCGTAGAGCGGCCGACCGTCCAGGGGAGCGGTGCGGGCGGCCTTGGCGGCCAGTTCGCCGGCCAGCCGGGTGCCCTCGGAGTCGGTTACCCCTGACCGGCGCAATGCCGCGACAGCGGAATCCGACCGCAGCGCCAACAGTGTTGCCGGACTTGCCTTGTCCCAGACGGCGGGCAGGGCCTTGGCGACCCGTTCGATGGTGAAGTTGTAGAACGCGGCCGCGACGACTTCTGCCGGCACGATGCCCAATGGAGCCGAACGGGCGGCGAAGTAACCCTGCCAGAAACCGCGGTAACCCAGGCCATCGAGCGCCGCGCGCGGTTCCGGGGCGAAGTAGGTGACACCGTGTACCGGCTCAAGCCGGTCGAAGAAACGACGTGCCAATGCTGGAGTGCGACCCATGCCGCTAGTTAAGCACCGCCGACGTCGCCCGCGATCACCGCGGTGGCGGCCTCGTCGATGATGGCGCGCATGGCCCGCTCGGCGCCGTCCTCGTCGCGCAGTCGGATGGCCCGGGCCACCTCGTCGTGCAATTCGATGGTCGCCGGGTTGGGGGAGTCCGGCATCAGACTGTGATGGGTGCGCCCGGACAGCACCTCGGCCACCACATCGTTGAGTGCGCGCAACATCTCATTGCCGCTGGCCTCCACGAGGGTCCGATGGAAAAGCTTGTCCGCCAACAAGTACGCGTCGAGATTGCCGGCCCTACCGTGTACCACCATGTCAGAGACCGCAGCGGCCAGGACGCGGCATTGCTCCGGGTTGGCCCGTCGGGCCGCGAGCGCCGCGGCGGCCGGTTCGAATCCGCGCCGAAGTTCCGACAGTGACGCCAGTTGCACGGCGCGGTCACCGGCCTGCAGTCGCCAGCGAATCACTCTGGGGTCAAACACATTCCAGTTGCGCGATGGCCGGACCGTGATTCCGACCCGGCGCCGCGATTCCACCATGCCCATCGCTTCCAGCACCCGGATCGCCTCGCGTGCGACGCTGCGGGATATGCCGTGCTCGGCGCTCAGCCCGTCCAGGGTGAGGACGTGGCCAGCCGGCAGTTCACCGGAGACGATTCCAGTGCCGAGCGCGGTCAGCAGGTTGGCATGCAACGCGCCGACGGGTGAGGGCGATGACACGGATACATCGTGTCATATGGGCGCAAAAGCCCTTTAAAATCTGACGAATTCGAAATACTGTTGCCAACGTATGCGCATTATTTGAAGGCCGCGTGAGGGGAGTGCATGGCTTCACCAGTCGTCGTCATGGGGGTATCCGGGTCGGGTAAATCAACCGTCGGCGCCGCCCTGGCTCGACGTCTGCGGGTGCCATTCGCCGACGCCGACGACTTCCATCCCGCCGCCAACATCGCCAAAATGGCCGCCGGCCACGCCCTCGACGATGCGGATCGGTATCCCTGGCTGGAGACGATCGGCGACTGGCTCGGCCAGCACCGAGACGGCGGAGTGATGAGCTGCTCGGCGCTCAAACGCCTATACCGCAACCAATTGCGAAGGCACTGTTCGGAAGTGGTGTTCCTGCACCTGACCGGATCACCCGAGGTGATCGGCAGACGCCAAGCCGGCCGGCCCGGTCATTACATGCCGGCATCCCTGCTGGCCTCCCAATTCGAGACGCTCGAGGATCTCGGGCCCGACGAATCCGGCGTCACCATCGACGTGGATCAGAGCATTGACGCCATCGTGGATCAGTACGTCACCCAATCCGACACTGCGGCAGCAGAATAGGAGAACCGACGACTTCGTCTCAGCGGCGGACCACCTGCGTGCCACCGGCGAGCTCATCGTGCTTGCCCTGTTTGGTTGCACTGGCGCTGATGGTCACCGCGATCACGATCATCGCGATGACGGCGAGAAAACCACCGGCGAGCGGAATGATCGTCAACAGTGTGAACGC
The DNA here is from genome assembly GCF_029893345.1 of Mycolicibacterium frederiksbergense. Taxonomy (GTDB): domain Bacteria; phylum Actinomycetota; class Actinomycetes; order Mycobacteriales; family Mycobacteriaceae; genus Mycobacterium; species Mycobacterium frederiksbergense_B. Next base: position 623,329 of record NZ_JARXVE010000001.1, read on the forward strand.
GTTGCGAATCGCCGACTGCTTGGCCGTCGGCTTGGGTGTCCCCGGTCCGTGCACGGCCAGCCCCAGCATCTTCTTGCCCGGCGTTGCCCCCTGCGCAACCTCGAAACCCACGAAGTAAACGAACGTCAGCAGACCGGTGAACAGGCCCGTCACCCAGAGGCTCTCCAGCGAATCGGTGAAGAACGACAGAACGAACGCCACGATGCCGACGATGATGCCGTCGATCACCCGTGCGAAGAAGCGCCGAGTGAGGCCGCCTGCTACCTGGGCGCCGTACGGCGGCGGATAGCCGCCCGGTTGCCCGTATTCCCCGAACCCCGGTTGGTAGTCACCCGTTGTCATACCTTCAAAAGTACCAACTACCGGCGCCGTCCCTGATCGAGTTGCGCTCGGGCGAGATCGACCAGGGCCGCGCCGCGCTCGCGGGCCACTTCGGCAAGTTCGGGTGCGTGTTCCCGCGCGGCGTGGGCGTACTCGGTGGCGCGTTCGCGGGCCGCTTCGGCAACCTCGGGCGCGTGTTCACGCGCAACGTGGGCCAGTTCGGTGGCCAGCACCAGGGCAGCGTCGGCCAGTTCTCGGCCTCGCCCCGCGCCGACGGCCAGGCCGTGGCCGATCTTTTCGGCCATTACATTGTCGGTGACGCGATGGTCGGTAAGGCCGCCGCCCGCTGCCGCGACTCCCGGAAGAGCGGCCGCGACGCTGGCCGACACCTGGTGTGCAGCGCGTCGTCCGCGCCAGGCCAGCGACGGTTTGCCCGCGGTATCGGCCGCCGCGATGATCAGACCGCCGAGCAGGCTGACATTGGTGAGCAGCTCGCGGCGCTGCTCTGCGGAGCTTTGCGGCTCGGCATCCTTCAAGGGGATCTGCGAGCCAAAGCTTCCGGGAACCATGGTGAAGGCCAGGGCCGCCGCGGTGAGCCGCGGTGCCCGCCCGGCTGCCAGTAGCAGTCCGCCGGCCACTTGAACCACCGCGTTGGCGCGTGCGACGGCCTCCGCGTTGGTTGGCACCCACGCTCTGGCGGGGCCCGGCAGCGCGGTCAACGCGCCGAGGGTGCTGCGTGTGTTGTCGGTGGCGGCGGCGGGATCGCGCAGGGTGTCAACGCCGCGGGCGATGAAGGTGGCAGACAACATGGGGCGGGCAATTCGTCTGATCAACATGGGCTAGGAGTTCCCGCAGCGCGCCACGGCAAACCTGTGCGGTGACGGATAGATGCGGCTGAGTCGGAGGAGTACGGCAGGGCGGCCAGCCGCATGCGGGTAGCTTCGCAGGCGTGACCCTGGTGACCGCCGGCCAGTGAACTACGACTGGGAACGTTTGGGCCGAGGTGTATGGCGCACCCGGCTGCCATTTCTCGATGTCACAGTCGGTCTGGTCAACGGTGAAACCGAAGCCTTGTTAGTTGATTCCGGCACCACGTTGACCGAGGCACAGGCCATCGAGTCTGACGCCGAGGAGCTGACCGGGCTTCGCATCGGGCATATCGTCCTGACGCACAGCCATTTTGATCACGCTCTCGGGGCCGGCTGGTTCGGCGACGCCGAAATTCATTGTGCACCAGAAGTCGCCGTCGCCATGTCGACCGGTCGGGCCCAATTGCGCGCGGACGCAATCGCGCATGGTGCCGATGCCGCCGACATCGATCGGGCGATCGCCGCAATGTCGGCGCCTTCACACCAGCTCCGCAGTGGCGGTATCGACCTCGGCGACCGGATAGTGAGCATCCAGCACCCGGGCCGCGGCCACACCACCCACGACCTGATCGTGGTGGTACCGGGCGAACGCACCGTGGTGTTCTGCGGTGACCTGATCGAGCAATCTGGCGATCCGGTGATCGAAACAGGCTCCGACGTCGCGTCGTGGCCGGCCACCCTGCAGGCGGTACTGGCCGCCGGCGGAGCGGACGCCGTATTCGTTCCTGGGCACGGGGCGGTGGTGGACGCTGCGTTCGTCAGACGGCAGCAGCGCTGGTTGCGGGCCCGCCGCCCGATTTAGTTAGTCCATATGCGACGATGCGCCAATGACCGAGGTTGTGGCTCATTTCGTCCAGTCTGAGCAGGACCGGTTTCAGCCGACCCGCTTCGCGCAGAGTCACTGGGGTGAGGACCATCTCAACGGCCCGGCGTTGGTCGGCCTGGCCGCCAAGGCTCTGGAATCGGCGTTCGGGCTGCCCGGTTTTCAGCCGGCCCGGTTGACCGTCGACCTGTTCAAGGCTGCGCGTGGGCTGCCCACGACGACAAAGGTGGCATTGATCCGCGACGGTCGGCGGGTCCGCAACTCCGAGTGTGAACTGGTGCAGGACGGTGTTACCGTGGCGCGCGCGACCCTGGTGCAATACCGGCTGAGTGCGGCTCCTCGAGGTGAGGAGTGGGTTGCTCCGACTCAGTTCGAACCACCGGCCGCGCTCGAGGATGACCGGATGACGTACATGGGCAGTGACGAGGGTGGTTGGAGTCGCACCATCGCCGAGCACCAGAACGCGTCCCGCAAACGCTTCATGAACCGGACCATCACGGTTGTTCAGGGGCAACCGAACTCGCCGTTCGTGCGGGCGGCGATGGCGGCCGAGGGCACCAGCCTGGTGACCAATCTCGGTACCGCGGGAGTTGGCTATATCAACGGTGACCTCACCGTCGCACTGTCTCGGTTGCCCGGTGACGATTGGATCGGCGTGCAAGCCGATACACACTGGGCCGCCGACGGTATCGCCGTGGGCGCCTCGACCCTGTTCGACAGTTCCGGCCCGTTCGGGACCGGCCTGGTGACCGCGGTGAGCAACCCGGCGGCCCAGATCGATTTCACCAACGACCCGTTTCCGGACCGCACCATACCTAGGTGAGGAGCGGTGGGGGCCCTGATCATCGCTCCGACGTAGGGTTGTCGGCGTGGACTTGCTGCTCGGAATCGACATGGGTACGGGGAGCACCAAGGGCGTCTTGGTCGACGCGTCAGGATCGGTGATTGCCGCCGAAACCATCGCGCATTCGATGGACCTGCCCCGGCCGGGATGGGCCGAGGTGGACGCGGAGAACCTGTGGTGGAGTGAGGTGTGCCGGATCAGTCGCGCGCTGATGGCGCACATGCCCAGCGGCGGTGTGCTTGCCGGTATGTGCGTGAGCGGCGTCGGCCCCTGCCTGGTGCTGTGCGACGACGACCTGCGGCCGCTGCGGCCGGCGATTCTCTACGGCATCGACACCCGGGCTGCGGCCGAGATCGACGCGCTGACCGCGGAGCTCGGCGAGACCGAGATCCTCGCCCAGGCCGGCACGCTGCTGTCCAGCCAGGCGGTCGGTCCGAAGATCGAGTGGGTACGGCGTCACGAGCCTGATGTGTTCGAACGTGCCGCCGGCTGGTACGGCTCCAACTCGTATATCGCCGCGAAACTCACCGGTGAATATGTGATGGACCATCACACTGCCAGTCAGTGCGACCCGCTGTATACGACGCGGGCATTCACCTGGAATGAACCGTGGGCGCGCCGGATCTGCGGGCACATTCCCCTTCCTCGTCTGGTCTGGCCCAGTGATGTGGTGGGCAGCGTGACAGTGCAGGCGGCTGCGGCCACGGGCATCCCGGCAGGCACCCCGGTGTCCGCCGGGACGGTCGATGCCTACTCCGAGGCGTTCTCGGTGGGTGTGCGCCGTCCGGGGGACCGGATGCTGATGTACGGATCGACGATGTTTCTGGTGCAGGTGCTAGACGAGTACCACAGTGATGCCGCGCTGTGGACGACCGCCGGTGTAGAGCACGGGACGTTGGCGTTGGCCGCGGGCACCGCGACGGCCGGAAGCCTGATCAACTGGCTCCAAACGGTCACCGGCGGTTCGTCGTTCGCCGAATTGATGGCCGAGGCCAAGGAAGTTCCGCCCGGCAGTGAAGGGCTCCTGGTGCTGCCGTATCTGGCGGGGGAGCGCACACCGGTGTTCGACCCGCACGCCCGGGGCGTGGTGGCCGGACTGACCCTGCGTCACGGTCGCGGTCACCTGTTCCGTGCTGCCTACGAAGGGATCTCGTTCGGCATCCGTCAGATCCTCGACCGGTTCGACGATGCCCATGCGGCGACGCGGACGGTGGCGGTAGGCGGTGGGCTGAACAGCCCGATCTGGGCGCAGGCGCTCAGCGACATCACCGGACGCCCACAGCTGGTGCCGGAGCAGGCAATCGGTGCCAGTTATGGCGACGCGCTGTTAGCCGCCATTGGCGTCGGGCTGGTTGCGCCCGACACCGACTGGGCCACGATCGCCCGCGAGATTAAGCCCAATCCACGTAATCGTGGTCTCTACGACGAGCTCTATGGCACTTGGCGGGAGTTGTATCCCGCAACCCGGGATCAGGTGCACCGGTTGGCCGAGCAGCCCGCCAGTCAGCCCATCGTGTAGCCGCCGTCGACCGGAATGTCGACGCCGTTGATCATGCTGGCGGCGTCGGAGGCCAGCCAGACCACCGCCTCGGACACTTCCTGGGGCATGGCGAAGCGGCCCAATGGTATTCGTGCGAGCATCGGGGCGGATTTGACCTGGTCACCCCAGACGCGCTGGCCCATCTCGGTGAGGACCACGGTCGGGCACACCGAGTTGGCGCGGATACCGTAGGGCCCCAGTTCACGGGCCAGCACCTTGGTGGCCATCACCAGCCCCGCTTTCGACGCGCAGTACGCGTAATGGTCGGGCAACGGCGCGAGTGCGGCCGCCGATGCCACGGTGATGATCGACCCTGCGGTACCGGCGGTGACCATGGCAGCGCCCACCGCCGATGCCAGCAGCGCCGGAGCCCGCAGATTGACCGCGATGGTGGCATCGAACAGCGCCGGGTCGGTGTCGACCGCGGGCTGTGGGTGCGAGATTCCTGCGTTGTTGACCAGCACGTCCAACCCGCCGGAGGCCTCAGTCGCGGCTTTGGCCAACCGGCCGGGGCCGTCGGGGTCGGCCAGATCCATTGCAATGGTGTGAATTTCGGATCCGAACTGGGCGGTCAGTTCGTCGCGGGTGATAGCAAGGGCAGCCTCGTCACGGCCGCTGAGAACCAGGGTGGCGCCCGCGGCGGCGAAGGCGACGGCGATCTCCGCGCCGATTCCCTTGGTCGCACCGGTGATGAGTGCGCGCTTACCGTCGAGCCGCAACGCGCTGGAATCGCGGAGGTTGCCGGGTATCACGCCGTACCGACGCTTTCCAGGATGGCCGCGGCCGTGGCAGGGTCTGTCACCAGCTGATTGAAGTAGCCACCGCGGGCGCCGGCGACGATCGAGTCGATCTTGTCCTTGCCGATCGCCACTGCGATGGTCACCGGGACATGGCGCAGGAGTTCGAGTTCCACCGCAATGAGGCGGTCGCTGCCGTCGAACTCCACCGGGTCGCCAGAGCGGTCGTAAAACCTCGAGCACACGTCGCCGACCGCCGAGCGCAGCGAGCTCGACTCGGTCGGCACGAACTGCGGGATGTCCGAACGCATCAGCGGCGGGGCCCCCACGCCCATCAGCGCACATCGGGCACGCGGCCACAGGTTCAGCACCCGTTGAATACTCGGTTCGTTGAGCAGTGACGGATACAGATCAGATCCCGGTAGTGCCGGCGCGAACAGGTAGTTGGGCCGGCCATTGACCCGGTTGGCGACCAGCCGGGTGATCTCGTTCGTCTGATACCACTCCTCGGGCTGGTCGTTTCCGCCGACGGTGGGGGCCACCAGGACGCCGGGCAGGTCGACCAGCTCGTATTGGGCGACCTCGTAGACCGTGCGGCCCGAGGACACCAGCAAAACGTCTCCCGGCAACAGGCCTGCCGCGGCCAGTGCCCGGCCGACAGCAGGTGCCAGGGCGGCGCCCATGGTGTCCAGGTGGGTGCGGCCCGGGCCCGGATTGGGCAGCGGGTGGCTGAGGAAGACCGTGCTGAGGGCAAGGGCGCGGGTTAGCTGGGCGCTCAGGTCGCCCTGGCCGAGCTGTTCGGGTGGCACCACTTCGATTCGGACGATACCGCGTCGTTTCGCTTCGGCGAGTAGACGGCTTACCGTCGCGCGGCTGGTTCCCAGCTGTGTCGCCACTTCGGCCTGGGTGGCTTCCTCGGTGTAGTAGAGCTTTGCTGCTGCATACAGCAAAGAAGCGGTGAAATGGCCGGACTCGCCGTCCATCGGCTTACCGTCGTCACCGGATTCCGAGGCGCGTTGAGGGTACCGGGGCACGCCCACGAGTATCGCACTGGACATCCGTTCGCGGTCAATCATTCGCTGCACACATGTTCTGGACATATGTGCAGAGCTGGTTTAGCGTGATGCCACCCACAGCTCGAAAGGTGCGCGCATGTCCGACCAAACGTCCGGTCAGATCCCGGAGAAGATGCAGGCAGTGGTCTGCCACGGCCCGCAGGATTACCGGCTCGAGGAAGTCGCGGTTCCGCAACGGGGTCCGGGTGAGGCGCTGGTCCGGGTCGAGGCCGTCGGCATCTGCGCCAGCGACCTGAAGTGCTACCACGGCGCGGCGAAATTCTGGGGTGACGACAACCGGCCGGCCTGGGCCGAGACCATGGTCATCCCCGGCCACGAATTCGTCGGCCGCGTCATCGAACTGGACGAGGAGGCGGCCGCCCGCTGGGGGATCGCCGTCGGCGACCGGGTGGTGTCCGAGCAGATCGTGCCGTGCTGGGAATGCCGGTTCTGTAAACGCGGGCAGTATCACATGTGTCAGCCTCATGACCTGTACGGATTCAAGCGGCGCACGCCGGGTGCTATGGCCAGTTACATGGTGTTTCCGGCAGAGGCTCTGGTGCACAAGGTCTCCGGCGACGTGGCGCCGGCGCACGCAGCGTTCGCCGAGCCGCTGTCGTGCTCGCTGCACGCCGTGGAGCGAGCGCAGATCACCTTCGAGGACACCGTTGTGGTCGCGGGCTGCGGGCCGATTGGCCTCGGCATGATCGCCGGTGCCAAGGCCAAGAACCCGATGCGCGTCATCGCTCTGGACATGGCCCCGGACAAGCTCAAGCTTGCCGAGCAGTGCGGCGCCGATCTGACCATCAACATCGCCGAACAGGATGCCGAGGCCATCGTCAAGGGCCTCACCGATGGGTACGGCGCCGACGTCTATCTCGAGGGGACCGGCCACACCTCAGCGGTTCCGCAGGGAATCAACCTGTTACGCAAACTCGGCCGCTACGTGGAGTACGGCGTCTTCGGCAGCGACGTCACCGTCGACTGGAGCATCATCAGCGACGACAAGGAACTCGATGTGCTCGGCGCCCACCTCGGGCCGCACTGCTGGCCCGCCGCGATCAAGATGATCGAGTCCGGCGTGTTGCCCATGGACCAGATCTGCACCCACCAACTGCCGCTCACCGAGTTCCAGAAGGGCCTCGACCTGGTGGCCAGCGGCAAGGAATCGGTCAAGGTCTCCCTGATCCCGGCATAGCGAGAGCACAGTGATGAGGCGAGAATCTCAGCCCGCAATCCATCGGCAGCGGCTGTCGAGGCGGAACATGTTGGCCGCCATGGGCCTGGCCGGAGCCGCGGCGGTCAGCCTGCCGGTGCTGTCGGCCTGCGGCATCGGCGGACGCGGCGGCGCCCCCAACGGAGCGGCCGAGGTGACCGGAGGCTTCGACTGGCGTAAGGCATCCGGGGCCACCCTGAACATCCTGCAGACCCCGCATCCCTACCAGCTGTCCTATCAGCCGCTGCTCAAGGAGTTCACCGAACTCACCGGCATCAACGTCAATGTCGATCTGGTACCGGAGGCCGACTACTTCACCAAGCTGAACACCGAACTGGCCGGCGGCACCGGTAAGCATGACGCGTTCATGCTCGGCGCCTACTTCATCTGGCAGTACGGCCCACCCGGATGGGTCGAGGACCTCAACCCGTGGCTGCAGAACACCTCGGCCACAGCGGCGGAGTACGACTTCGAGGACATCTTCGAGGGTCTGCGCACCTCCACCCGCTGGGACTTCACCCTCGGCAATCCCCTGGGTAGCGGTGGCCAGTGGGCCATTCCGTGGGGTTTCGAGAACAACGTGGTGGCCTACAACAAGGCCTACTTCGACCGTCGCGGAATTCGGTTGCCCGACAACTTCGACGACTTCATCCAGCTGGCAGTCGATCTCACCGACCGCTCGGCCAATCGCTACGGCATCGCCACCCGAGGGTCGAAATCCTGGGCCACCATCCACCCGGGCTTCATGACCCAGTACGTCCGGGAAGGAGCTGTCGACTACACCTTCGACGGCGCCGACCTGGTTGCCGAGATGGACAGTGACAAGGCGGTGGACTTCACCCGCAAGTGGATCGAGATGCAGCACAAGGCCGGTCCGACATCGTGGACCACCTACGACTATCCCAATGCCACCGGGGATCTCGGTGACGGTAAGGCCATGATGGTCTACGACGCCGACAGCGCCACCTATCCCAAGAACAAGCCCGGCGCCAGCGCCGAGGCGGGCAACCTCGGTTGGTACCCCGGTCCGGCCGGCCCGGACGGTAACTACAAGACCAACCTGTGGACCTGGAGCTGGGCCATGAACGCCAACTCCCGCAACAAGTTACCGGCTTGGTTGTTCATCCAGTGGGCCACCGGCAAGGAGTCGATGAACAAGGCCGTGGAGGGCGGCATCTACGCCGACCCGGTGCGGAAATCGGTGTTCGACACCACCTTCAAGCGGGTTGCGGCCGACCAGCCCGGCTATCTGGAGACCTTCGAGACCGTGATCGGGTCCTCGAAGATCCAGTTCACCCCGCAGAAGAAGTTCTTCGACACCACCAAGGACTGGGCGGTGGCATTGCAGGACATCTACGGCGGAGACGACGCGGCATCCCGGCTGCGCAGCCTGGCCAAGACCAACACTTCCAAGGTCAACCTGTAGGAGCCAGCGATATGACAATGCAGACATCCGAGGCTCCGCAAACCGCCACCGAGCCCACCGGGGAACGCTCGGCCCGCCGACTGCCGGAGATCCCGACCTGGCGACGCAAACTACGTCCGTATCTGTTGTCGATCCCCGCCCTGGTGATCGTCATCGGCATTCTCTACCCGTTCGTGGTGGGTGCCTACTACGCCTTCTTGAATTACGCGGCGGTCAACCCCAATCCACACTTCGTCTGGTTCGAGAACTTCACCTCCGTGCTGGGGGACCGGATCTTCTGGCAGAGCGTCAAGGTCACGGCGATCTTCGCGGTGCTGGCCACCGCGATCGAAACGGTCGTCGGTGTCGGCCTGGCGCTGCTGCTCAACCGCTCCTCGTTGATCGGCAAGATGTTCGAGAAAGTGCTGATCTTGCCGTTGATGATCGCCCCGGTCATTGCCGGCGTGATCTGGAAGCTGATGTTCAACCCGCAGTTCGGCATCCTCAATCACGTTCTCGGGTTGGGCAACACCTTCGACTGGCTGTCCTCGACCAATGCGTTGTGGTCGGTGATCCTGGTCGATCTGTGGATCTTCACCCCGTTCGTGGCAATCCTGGTGCTGGCCGGAATCCGGTCGCTGCCCAAGGAACCGTTCGAAGCGTCCGAAGTCGACGGCGCCAACTGGTTCTACATGTTCCGCAAGCTGATGCTGCCGATGCTGTGGCCCTACATCCTGGTCGCGGTGATCTTCCGGTTCATGGACAACCTGAAGGTTTTCGACCACATCTACGTGCTCACCGCAGGCGGTCCCGGTGTCGCCACCCGCACGCTGCAGATCGGGGCCTTCGAAGACTCCATCATCAACCTCGACTACTCCCGTGGCAGCACCTACATGCTGCTGCTCTGGATCATCGTGTTCATCACCGCGCGCTACCTGGTCAGCGTGCTGGGCAAGGCGCAGCGTCGTGCTGCCGGAGCGGAGTCCTAGGAATGCCATCGGTCATGGCTCGTTTTTCGCGCAGATCCGAGTTGCTTCCCGGCCAGAAACGCTGGTCGATCGGGGCAGTGGCCGCCGATGCCGGCCTGGTGTTCTGGTTCGTGTTCTCGCTGTTCCCGATCTTCTGGATGCTGATGCTGGCCCTGAAGAGCGCCGAAGAGCAGACCACCACCTACTTCTCCTTCAGTCCCACCTGGTCAAATTTCGCAACGGTGTTGTCCGACAAGGGCACCCAGATGACCAGCGTCGACTTCAAGGCGTCGCTGCTGACCAGCCTGCTCAACTGCGGCGGGGCGGTGATCGTATCGCTGGTCATCGGTATTCCCGCCGCCTACGCCGCAGGACGCTGGCAGTACAAGGGCTCCAACGACCTGATGTTCCAGATGCTGTCGTTCCGGTTCGCTCCCGAGCTGATGGTGATCGTCCCGCTGTTCGTGATCTACAACCAGATCGGGCTGTTCGACACCAAGGTCGGGATGATCTGGGTGCTGCAGCTCGTCACCATGCCGTTGGTGGTGTGGATCCTGCGGTCCTACTTCCAGGATCTGCCAGCGGATCTCGAACAAGCCGCGCTGCTCGACGGCTACACCCGGCGGCGAGCCTTCGTCATGGTGGCACTGCCGATCGTGCGTCCCGGTATCGCGGCTGCCGCGCTGCTGGCCTTCATTTTCGCGTGGAACAACTACGTCTTTCCGTTGATTCTGGCCGACAGCAATGCCGGCACGGTGACCGTCGCGATCACCAAGTTCCTCGGTGGCGGGGGACAGGCGTACTACAACCTGACCGCCGCAGCCGCCATCATCGCCGCGCTACCTCCGCTGATCCTGGCCTTGACCATTCAGCGCTATCTGGTCCGTGGCCTGTCGTTCGGGGCGGTGAAAGCCTGATGGCCACCATATCCATTGCCGGCGTGCACAAATCGTTCGGCAAGAAGAAAGCGGTCAACAACCTGTCCGTGGACATCGCCGACGGTGAGTTCTTCGTGATCCTCGGGCCCAGCGGCGCAGGCAAGACCACCACCCTCAAATCGGTGGCAGGCCTGGTCGATATCGACGCCGGGGCGGTGCACATCGGTGGCACCGACGTCACCCGGGTCGAGCCGTATCACCGCAACGTCGCAATGGCCTTCGAAAGCTATGCGCTGTATCCGCAGAAGACCGTCGCGGAAAACCTGGCTTCCCCCTTGAAGTCCGGCCGCAATGGGCGCTACACCGAGGCGCAACGGGCCGAACGCATCGACCAGGTCACCAGTACCCTGGGCATCAATCACCTGCAGAAGAGGTTCCCGCGGGAGCTCTCCAACGGCCAACGCCAGCGCGTCGCGCTGGGCCGCGTGCTGGTGCGTCCCGCCGACGTCTATCTGCTCGACGAGCCACTGAGTCACCTGGACGCCAAGCTGCGGGCCGCGATGCGCGCCGAACTCAAGCAACTCGGCGCAATGAGTAACACCACCACGATCTACGTCACCCACGACTACCAGGAAGCCCTGGCGCTGGGTGACCGCATCGCGGTGATGCGCGAGGGCGCCCTGGTCCAGATCGGCACACCCGAGCAGATCTGGCGCACACCCGCGGACACCTTCGTCGCCAAGGCGCTGGGCCAGCCGGAGATCAACCTGCTCGACGGGGTGGTCGATGACGGCCGGATCCGGCTGGGCGACGGATCATTCGACGTCGCGGTGCCGGCCGGTGTGCCCTGCCACCGCGGTGACCGAGTCCGGGTCGGCCTGCGGCCGTGCGATATTCACGTCGATGACACCGGATCGCTGCGTGGCCGGGTGTTACTGGCCGAACGGCTCGGCCGCAATGTGGAACTGACCGTCAACATCGGCGGCACTCAACTGATCGTTCTCACCTCGGGGCGGGAGAAAGTCGACGAGGCGGCTGACGTGTCGATGGCGATCGACACGGCCGACATCCACGTCTTTGCCGCCGGATCCGGTGACACACCGAGATTAGGTGGCAGCGCAAGCGATTCGGCATTGGAGGCAGCACAATGACACCCGCCCTGAGCGCACCCGCGACGGCGCAGAGTCTCACGCTGACCAAACTGGTGAAGACCTACTCCGCACGGGGCCGGGACAGCTTTCAGGCCGTCAAGGGCATCGACATGGCCATCGAGCCGGGCGAACTGGTCGCACTGCTGGGCCCGTCGGGGTGCGGCAAGACCACGACATTGCGGATGATCGCCGGCCTGGAAACGGTGACCAGTGGATCGATCCGGATCGGCGAGCGTGAGGTCTCCCAGCTGCCCGCCGCCAAACGCGGCATCGGCGTCGGTTTCGAGAGCTACGCGCTCTATCCGCCGATGTCGGTCCGGGACAACCTGCTGTACGGGCTCAAGGCCCGCAAGGTCAAGGGCGCCGAGCGGATGGTGGACGCCATCAGCCAGCGGCTGGAGATGCAGGACATGCTCGATCTGCGACCCGCCGGGCTGTCCAGTGGACAGAAGCAACGCGTCGCGCTGGCCCGCGCATTGGTGCGCAACCCACCGGTGCTGCTGCTTGACGAGCCGCTGAGTCACCTGGACGCCTCGGCCCGCCAGCGGGTCCGCCGTGAACTCAAGGTGCTGCAACGCGAATTCGGCTACACCACCATCGTCGTGACCCACGATCAGGTCGAGGCGCTGTCACTGGCCGACCGGTTGGCGGTGATGGATGCCGGGGTGGTGCAACAGTTCGGCACGCCTGACGAGGTGTTCGACGATCCGGCCAACTTGTTCGTCGCCCAGTTCGTCGGGGAACCGCAGATCAACGTGCTGGACGGCGTAGTGCGGGTCGACGGCGAGCAGATCCGGGTCGAGATCGGTTCGGGCACAGGGACGCTGGCTACCACCGCGACCGGAGTGGCCGACGGCACCCGTGTCACGGTGGGCATCCGTCCGCAGGACTGCGCGCTGCGCCCTGAGGGCACACCGGGCGTCAAGGCCACGGTGGCCTACTTCGAGCATCTCCTCGAGTTCGGACTGGCGACCAGCACGGTTGCCGGCGTCCAGGAGGGCATCGTGGTGCAGACCCCGGCGACCGAGAGTTACCAGACCGAGCAGGAGGTCGTGGTGACGGCCGCGGCCGAGCGGGTGTATCTGTTCGACATCGACTCCGGGGAGCGGTTGCGATGACCAAGTTGTTCAACGATCCGGCCCGGTTCACCGAGGACATGCTGGTCGGATTTCTCGACGCCAACTCCCGCTACGTCAGCGGGGTCGCCGGTGGCGTGGTGCGGGCCCACCGCACCCGACCCGGCAAGGTGGCCGTCGTGATCGGTGGTGGCTCCGGGCACTACCCGGCGTTCTGTGGAACCGTCGGCCCGGGCTTCGCCGACGGGGCGGTGGTCGGCAACATCTTCACCTCGCCTTCAGCTGAGGAGGCGGCATCGGTGGCCCGTGCCGCGCACAGCGACGCCGGGGTGCTGCTGACCACCGGCAACTACGCCGGTGACGTGATGAACTTCGGGCTGGCCGTCACCCAGTTGCGCAGCGAGGGCATCGACGCGCACTACTTCGCCGTGACCGACGACATCGCCAGCGCCGAACCTGGGCAGGAAGCCAAGAGGCGCGGGATCGCAGGCGATTTCACGGTGTTCAAGTGCGCCAGCGCAGCGGCCGAGGAGGGCTTGGACCTGGCCGGCGTCGTGCGGGTGGCCGAGGCCGCCAACGCCGCGACGCGCACACTCGGCGTGGCCTTCGACGGCTGCACACTGCCGGGTGCCGATCACCCGCTGTTCACCGTGCCCGTCGGGCACATGGGGCTGGGCCTGGGTATCCACGGTGAGCCCGGCGTCGCCGACGAGGCCATGCCCACCGCCGCCGAACTGGCCGCCACGCTGGTCGGCGGTGTGCTGGGGGACCGCCCGGATGCGCGCGAGAAGCGAATCGCAGTGATCCTCAACGGACTCGGCCGAACCAAGTATGAGGAGCTGTTCGTTGTATGGGGTGATGTCTCGCGGCTGCTGCGCGAGCGTGGCTACACCGTGGTCGAACCCGAGGTCGGTGAGCTGGTCACCAGCCTGGACATGGCGGGCTGCTCACTGACCGTGATGTGGCTCGATGAGGAGCTGGAGCGGTACTGGACCGCGCCCACGGACACTCCGGCGTACCGGAAGGGCGCTGCCCAGCCTGCCGCGGAGGGCGAGCTGCGTCACCCGGACGGATCGGAATCAAGCACCACGGCAATAGATCTCGCGAGCCTTGCCGACGACGCCGGGCGCACCGGCGGCCGCCTCGCGTCGCGCGCCCTCGATGCGATGGCAGCGATGCTGGTCGACGCCGAGGACGAGCTCGGCCGTATCGACGCCGTCGCCGGGGACGGAGACCACGGGCGCGGCATGGTCAAGGGGTCGGTTGCCGCCAGGGACGCCGCGGCCACCGCGGTCAGTGCCGGCGCCGGGCAGGGATCCGTGCTGACCGCCGCTGGAAAAGCCTGGGCCGCCAAGGCCGGTGGCACCTCCGGCGTGCTGTGGGGTGCCCTGCTCACCGCGTTGGGCGCCCGATTGGGCGATACCGGCCATCCGCCCGGCGGCGATATCGCCGCGGGGATGCGCGATGGCTACGACGCCTTGATCCGGCTGGGTGGCGCCGCCCCGGGCGACAAGACCATGCTCGACGCATTGCTGCCCTTCGTCGAGGAACTGGAACAGCGGGTGACCGACAGCCAGGACTGGCATGAAGCCTGGCGCGTGGCTGCCGACATCTCGGCCGAGGCGGCCCACGCCACAGCGGATCTGCGCCCGAAGGTCGGCCGGGCACGACCGCTGGCCGAACGCAGTCTGGGAACCCCTGATGCGGGTGCGACCTCGCTGGCTCGTTGTGCGCAGACCGTCGCCGACTGCTTGACCCTCGCCGCTCAAGGAGACAACTGATGACCACCCGGTCGAGAATGCGGATCGTCGTCGGCTCGGACGACGCAGGCTACGAGTACAAGGAAGCGCTCAAAGGCGACCTCGCCGCCGACGAACGGGTAGCCGAGATCATCGACGTGGGCGTCGGCGCCGATGAGAACACCGCCTACCCGCACGTCGCGGTGGCGGCGGCCCGGATGGTGGCCGAGGGCGGCGCCGACCGTGCCCTGCTGGTCTGCGGCACCGGGCTGGGCGTGGCGATCAGCGCCAACAAAGTCCCAGGTATCCGTGCCGTGACCGCACACGACAGCTTCTCGGTGGAGCGCTCGGTGCTGTCCAACAACGCGCAGGTGCTCTGCTTCGGTCAACGGGTGGTCGGCTTGGAACTGGCACGCCGGCTGGCCCGCGAGTGGCTGGGTTATGAGTTCGACCCGGCGAGCAGATCGGCTGACAAGGTCGACGCGATCTGCGGCTACGAACCGCTCTCGCAGTAGCGCGTCAAGCGCCGTCGGCAGTACCCGCACGTTCGCGTGGACGTGAACGCCCCGGTTGCTCTTGAATGCGTAGGTGACTGACGAGCAGACCCGAAACCCAGCCCGCACAGGCGCGCTGATGGCCGTGGCCTCCATGCTCTGCGTGCAGATCGGGCTGGCGATTGCCGTCGACTTGATCGACGATATCGGCGCGGCGGGGACGGCGTGGCTGCGCCTGGCCTGGGCCGGGGTCTTGATGCTGGTGATCGTGCGACCCCGTCGCTCGTTCTTCACCCGGTCAGCCTTCTGGACCTGCGTCGCGCTGGGTGTGGCAACCGCCGGTGTGACGCTGTTGTTCATGGCAGCGCTGGCGCGGATCCCACTCGGCACCGCCAGCGCACTGGAGTTCCTGGGGCCGCTCGGGGTCGCCGTGGTGCACGGCAGGGGCCGGGGCAGGGTGGTCTGGCCGGGGCTTGCCGCCGCAGGTGTCCTCGTTCTCACCGAACCGTGGACCGGCAGCGTCGACGCAGCCGGCGTGCTCTATGCGTTGGGGGCGGCGCTGTGCTGGGCCGGCTACATCCTGCTGACCCAACGGGTGGGTGACGAGGTGGCCGGGGCCAACGGCCTCGCGGTATCGATGCCGGTGGCCGGGTTGGTCGCCACGGTGGTCGTCGGGCCGTCGGTGTTCGCCGACCTCACCCCACAGCTGCTGTTGATCGGCGTGGGCCTGGCGATCCTGCTGCCGGTGGTCCCGTTCTCCCTCGAACTGTCCGCACTGCGCCGCCTGACCACTGCCGCATTCGGCACGCTGATGGCCCTGGAACCGGCCTTCGCCATGCTGGTCGGCTTTGTGCTTCTCAATCAGGTGCCGGGCCCGACCGGGGTGATCGGCATCTGTCTTGTGGTGGCCGCTGGGGTCGGCGCGGCGCGCACCGGAGCGCGCGCCACGCCGATTCCAGCCGAGATCGGTTGACTCGTCGTGAGAAGGCTCAGACGTCGATGCGCTTGCGTCGATACAGCGTCCCGGCCATCAGCAACAGCAGGCTGATCACCAGGATCGCCGTGGCGAGCACATTGATCTGTGGGGGTACCGCTGCCTTGACCGCCGCGTTGACGAACAGCGGATAGGTGACCGTGGAGCCGCTGACGAAATAGGTGACTATGAAGTCGTCGAGCGACAACGCGAACGACAGCATCGCGGCGGCCACGATGCCCGGAACGATCAGCGGCAGCGTTACTTTGAAAAACGTGCGGGTCGGGCTGGCGCCGAGGTCCATCGACGCATCCTCGAGCGTCCAGTCGAATCCGCGCACCCGTGCCCGCACCGTCATCGCGATGAAGCTGATCTGGAATGCGATGTGGGCGATCACGATCGTGGCGTACCCGGTCGCCCAGTGCAGATCGAGGAACAGCGTCAGCAACGAGGCACCCATCACCACCTCGGGTGCGGTCAACGGCAACACCAGGAAGGTATCGACGGCCTTCTGTCCGCGGAATCGTTGACGCACCAGGGCAATCGCCACCAATGTGCCCAGCACCAGGGCGATTGCGGTGGACACCGCGGCGACGTTGAGGCTGAGCTTCAGGGCCTCGGCGAGGGCCGGATACTTGAACGGGTGGGCCCAGTTGTCGAGGGTGAAACCCTGCCAGGTGTAGTTGAACTTGCCTGCCGGGTTGTTGAACGAGAACAGCACGATCACGAAGATCGGCAGGAACAGATAGAGCAACACCAGGCCGGCGACGATCCGCAAGGTGAGGTCACCCCATTTCGGGGACCCCTTTACGACCCTGCGTTCCGGCGAGTTGATCGCGGCTTCGACGGCGGCTCCTGTCATACCAAATCCTCCGTGCCGAGCGCCCGGGTGTAGAGCAGCACACCGACCAGGATGATGGCCATCAGCACCATGCTGAGCGCGGCTGCCGCAGGGTAATCCTTGACCACCAGGAACTGCTTCTGAATGACGTTGCCGATCATGCTGGTCTGTGTGCTGCCCAGATAGTCGGCGTTGATGAAGTCGCCGGCCGCCGGGATGAACACCAGCATGCTGCCGGCCAATACGCCGGGCATCGACAGCGGCAGAATGACTTTCGTGAAGCTGCGCCGGTTGGACGAGTACAGATCCTTGGAGGCCTCGATCAGTCGCGGGTCGATTTTCTCCAGGCTGACGTACAGCGGCAGGATCATGAAGATGATCCAGTTGTAGGTCAGCCCGCCGATCACCGCCCAACTGGTCGACAGCAATCGTCCCTCGCTGGGCAACAACCCGATGGAGCCGAGTGCACTCACAACCCAGCCGTCATCCGCCAGGATCGTCTTCCAGGCCAGTGTCCGGATCAGGAACGTGACGAAGAACGGCAGGATGACCAGGCCGAGAATGAGGTTCTTGTACCGGCCGGCCTTGAACGCGATGACATATGCCAACGGGAAGGCCAGCATCGCGCACAGCACCGTGGCGGCCAGGGCATACCCGAATGTCCGCAGGATCTGGTCCTGGTAGTGGCTGAACGCATCCGTGTAGTTGCTGAAGTTCCAGTCGAATGTCAGCGTCGGCAGGTAGACCGAACCGCCGGATGTGGACAACGAGGTGCGTGCCAGCGAGAAGAACGGCACCACGAAAAAGATCCCGAGGTACACCAGCGCCGGCAGGATCATCAGGTACGGAGCGACCTTGCTTCGCTGCCGACTGCTGGTGGCTACGCCTGCCATCGGCGTCAGCCGCCGGTAACCGCGGCGTACAGAGCGCTGAACTCCTGCGTCTGCTCGTCGGTCAGGGCGGCCCAGGACTTGAGGTTGTCCAAAATTGAGGCCGGCGGGTTGATCAGCGGGTTCTTGGCCATCGCCGGGTTGATCTTGGCCAACTCATCGGTCATATCGGTGAGCACCGGCACAAACTGCGTGAAGGCCACCAGCTTGGCGTAGTTGGGCCGGTCGTAGATGTAGTCGATCCAGGCCTCGGCGGCCTTCTGGTTCTGCGTGGTGTAGGGGATCACCATGGTGTCGATGAACCAGTCGCCGCCGGATTCGGGTACCACGAAGTGCAGGTCTGGGTTGTCTGCCTGCAACTGCACCACGTCACCCGAGTAGGCCTGGGCGACAGCGATATTGCCCGCGGCCAGATCATCGGCGTAGTCGTTGCCGGTGAACTTGCGGATCTGGCCCTTGTCCTTCTGCTCGCGGATGAGGTCGACGGCCTTGGTGATGGTTTCGGTGGTCGGGTTCTCCGGCGAATTGCCCTGAGACTGCATGATCATGCCGAGTCCGTCCTGGACATCGGAGAGCAGGCTGACCCGACCCTTGAACGCCGGATCCCAGAGATCTTCGATCTTGGTGATGTCGCGTCCGGTCGCAGCCTTGTTGTAGGCGAGACCGACCATGCCGGTCATATACGGTGCGGTGACCTTGCGGCCCGGGTCAATCTGGGAGTTGAGCAGATCGGGACGCAGGTTCTTCTTGTTGGGGACCCGGGACTCCCGGATCTCGTTGAGCCAGCCGAGGCCGTGGATGCGGGCGGCCATGAACTCGGTGGGAATCACCAGATCGCTACCAATGTCCTGCTTGCGGGACAGCGGTTCCTTGACTTTGGCGAACCACTGCTCGTTGTCGTTGAAGTCCTCCTTGTAGTCCACCGTCAGGCCGGACGCCTTCTGGAACCCAGCGACGAATCCGTCGGCCATGTACAGCGGCCAGTTCGACACTCGCAGCATGCCGCTAGCCGGTGAACCGTCGTCGGGTGCCGTCGAAGAGGATGGGGCGCTGGACTTTTCGCCCGAGCCGCATGCGGCCAGGACCGCGGGGCCCAGGGCCAGCGCGGCAGCGGCGGCGGCGCCTCGCCCCAGGAATCGGCGACGCGACGAACGGTTCGCGGCCAACTGGGCCAGCAGACGGGGATCGGTGTAGTCGGGCATGGGCGACCTTTCTTGACTTCGGGCGCTTTCGTCGTGGAAGGAGGGGAAGCGGCCAGGCTGCCGCGAGCCTAGGCGTCGTCGAGCATCTCTTCGAGGTCTTCGGTGGTGGGGATGTCCGCGGCGGGCAGTACCCGCGACGCCTCCGGTGCCCAGCTCACGTGCACCCGATCACCCGGGCGCAGCAAGGGAAGGTGCTGCTCCGGCCCGACATGAGCGATGATCGTCGAATCATCCGGTGCGGCAAGGGAAAGCCGCACCACCGGGCCCTGGAAGGTGAAGTCCTTGACCGTGGCGGACACGGTCGCCACATCGCCGGTCGGTTGGTCGAGCGACACCCGCACCCGCTCGGGGCGGACCATCAAGGTGGCGTGGCCGCCCGGTTCGATCGTGGTATCGCCGGGTTTGGCCTTGAGCGTCGTGCCGAGTACCTCGACCTCAACGAAATCGCGGTTGACCCGCCCGGTCTGCCGACCCGGCCACAAGTTGGCCTGACCGATGAAGCTGGCCACGAAAACCGTTGCCGGACGGTCGTAGATCTCGGTCGGGCTGCCGATCTGCTCGACGTTTCCGTTGTTCATCACCGCGATCCGGTCGCTCATGGTGAGCGCCTCTTCCTGATCATGGGTGACGTAGATGAAGGTGATGCCGACCTCGCGCTGGATGCGTTTGAGTTCGAACTGCATCGCGTGGCGCAGCTTGAGATCAAGGGCACCGAGCGGCTCGTCGAGCAGCAGCGCACTGGGGTAGTTGACCAGCGCGCGGGCCAGCGCCACTCGCTGCTGTTGGCCACCGGAGAGCTGGCCAGGCTTGCGCTTGGCGAAATCGGTGAGGCGGACGATTTCCAGCAGCTCGTCGACGCTGCGTTTGATCTCCGCTTCATTTATCTTGGCGGACTTCTTCCGACTGCGCGGCCCGTAGGCGACGTTGTCCCACACCGTCATGTGCGGAAACAACGCGTAGTGCTGGAAGACGGTGTTGACGTTGCGCTTGTGCGGTGGCACGCGCGAAACGTCAACGCCCTCCAACCGGATCGCACCCTCTGTGGGGCTTTCGAATCCGGCGATCATGCGCAGCGTCGTGGTCTTCCCGCAGCCGGACGGGCCGAGCATCGAGAAGAATTCGCCCGACGCGATGGAAAAGTCAGCATCCGCCACTGCCACGTAATCGGCGAACCGTTTCGTGACGTGGTCGATCTCAATGACGGGCGTACCACTGGTAAGTGGCGCGCCATCCTGCCCCGTCGATTCATCGACGGCGGTGGTATCTGGGCCGGTCAGCGGTCTCCTCCTCCGGTTCAGCCGTGGTTGGTAAACCATCGCGGATTCTTCCGCCCTTCGCAAGGGATTCCGCAACGATTTAACATTTCTACAATGGAATCCTTCGTCCAGTGGGTGCTTTGCAACGAGATTCCATAGTGTGGGATTCACGGCCACGGCCGGTCAGGTCGACCTTCGGCCATGGTGGGAAGCGACTCCTCGCTCGAGTCTCGCAGTTCACGCGGGTGTTACAGCGCGAAACCGGAGACGTGGGTCTGCACGCAGACCGGGAGCTGTCGGGTCAGCCCCACTCGTGGTTCATCGCGCGCGATTCCGACAAAGTGTGCACCGAATCGCTGTGCCGGTCGGGCGCACGCGAAACAGCGATCAGGACCATCGCCAACCCAGCGGTGACCGCTCCGGCGACGAAGATCGTCACGAAGCTGATTTCCGAGGGCACCGTGCTGTGCCCGAGCAGCACCGCCACGATCGCGGCGGCCGCCGAGCTGCCAATGGTGCGGGCGATGGCGTTCATGCTGGTGGCAATGCCGGTTTCAGTCGTATCCACCTCGCTGACGACGAGCGCAGGCAGCGCGCCGTAGCCGAGGCTGATGTAGGCGTTGGCCAGCATGCCGGCCAGGACGACCTGCCAGGCATGGTCATGGGCGACGGCGAGCATGACGAACCCCGCGATGCCGGCCACGGCGGCCACCATCAGCACCCGCCGAGCGCCGTAGCGGTCGATGAAACGCCCACTCACCAGTGCCACCACAAATCCGGTGAGCGCCCCGGGTAACAGGAAGTAGAGACTGACCTGCAGCACGCTGGCCCCGAATCCATAGCCGGCGGACTGCCGTGACATCTGTACGAACTGGGTGAGGCCGAGAAACGCGAAGTACAGACCCATCCCGACCAGAACGGTGGCCAAGTTGGTCAGCAGGATGGGCCGTCGGGTCAGCATCGCGGTCGACACCAGGGGATGGGTGGCGCGTCGTTCCCACCACCACCAGGCGATCAGCACCGCGACACCGCCGATCAGCACAACGACCGTGCGCGGATGGCCCCAACCCCAGGCGTTGCCCTGGGTGATTGCCAGTAGTACCGAGGACAGTCCGACCGCCAGTCCCGCGGCGCCCAGCCAATCAATGGCGCCACCGGCCTTTGGCCGGCGGGTGGGTACGACCACGGTTGCAATCACCATCACCACCGCGGTGAATGCGGTGGTGAGCCAGAAGACCCGGTGATACCCGGCGTCGCCGGACATCAACAGGCCGGTGACTACCAGCCCGGCACCGCCGCCGAAGCCCAGCGTTCCGGACAACACCGACATGGCTCCGACCAGCCGATCCTCGGTGAGTTCCTCGCGCAGGATGGCGATGCTGATCGGGTAGAGCGCGTAGGAGGCGCCCTGCAGAATGCGGGCCGCCACCAGAAGCGGTAGCGAGGCGGTGAGCGCGGCCAGCACCGACCCGGCCAGCACCACCGCCAGTACGCCCAGCAACACCCGCTTCTTGCTGTACAAATCGGCGAGCCGCCCGATCAGTGGCGTCGAGGCGGCCGCGGCCAACAGGTTCGCGGTGACGGCCCAGCTGACCGCCACCGATGAGGTGTGCAGCTGGGCAGCGATGATGCCCAGGATGGGCACCACGGCCGTCTGCAGGATGGCGACGGTGAGGGCAACCACGCTCAGTCCGGCGATCAATACCGCGGGGTGGCGGTGCACCGAGGGGCTGTCAGCCGCGGACCGGGTGGTTGCGGTCCTGGCCACGTCAGCTCCGATCGTTAGCTCATCTCGATGTTCATCGATTATGGACTGAGCGCGCCACAGAGCCACAAAGGGGACCGGCCGTCGAATCGGCAGGCGCCGGCGTGCCGAAGACGTGGTCGAATAACGAGATGGCTTTCGGAGTCAATGCGCTCAACGCATCCGCTTTCAGCGGGCGCCGCCCGACCGGCGCGGGTGATCTGACCGTGGAGACCCACGGGATCGCACCCCTGGCCCAGGACCAGCGCTATGGGCACCCGGCCCGGCTGTTCACGGTGTGGTTCGCACCGCAGGTCAATATGACCGGTGTCTTCACCGGAACGTTGGCGATCACCCTCGGCCTGGGATTCTGGTTGGGGCTGGTGGCCATGCTGATCGGCACCGTATTGGGTTCGGTGGTGGTGGCCTATCTGTCGACGTGGGGACCGCGCACCGGTGCGGGCCAACTTCCCAACGCCCGCATGGCATTTGGCGGGCTCGTCGTGGTGCCCGGAATCCTGCAGTGGGGATCGTCGATCGCCTGGGACGCCTTGGTCGGCCTGTTCGGTGGGGAAGCACTCGCGGTGCTGCTGGGCATCCCGTTCTGGAGCGCGGTGCTGATCGTCCTGGCCGTGCAGGGTGTCGTCGGTTTCTTCGGCTACGAGGTGATCCACCGGTTGCAGGCCGTGCTGACCGTGATCCTGTTCCTGACGTTCCTGGTGTTCGCCGCCAAACTGGTCGTCGGCCATGACATCGTCGTCGCACCCTCGGTGGCCGGGGCCGATCTGGCCGGAGCATTCGTCTTCGAGGTCACCATCGCGCTGAGCCTGGCGATCTCCTGGGCCAGCTATGCCGCCGATTTCAGTCGCTACCTGCCGGCGACCTCGTCAAGGTGGCAGGTATTCGGGTACTCGTTCGCCGGGATCGTGTTGGCCTACATCTTCGTTCAGGCCATCGGGATCGCGGCCGCAGCGGTGATCGGTGAGCACACCGCCGACGGCGTGAACACTGTCATGGGCGGGGGCCTGCTCGGCGGGCTGGCATTGCTCACCATCGCGTTGGCCGCGATCGGGTCGGGGGTGATGAATGACTACAGCGGCTCACTGGCCTTGCAGACCGTCGGAGTGCGGGTCCGCCGACCGGTCTCGGCGGTGATCGTGACGGCGCTGGCCTTCGGCTTGATCCTGTGGCTGCACGCCGCCGACACCGCCACCCGGTTCACCGATGTCCTGCTGCTGGTCAGTTATTGGATTCCGGCGTTTGTCGCGGTGGTCGTGGTGGATTGGGTGATTCGTACCCGCGGACGCGCCACGATCGATCCAAGTGCCGAGCCGACCCGGGGACGTGACGCAGCGGCGGCGCTGATCGCCTTCCTGGTGGCCTACGCGATGGCGGTGCCGTTCATGAACACCACGCTGATCCAGGGTGCGGTGGCCACCGCGTGGCACGGTGCCGACATCGCATACTTCGTCAATTTTCTTGCGGCGCTGCTAGTTTACGGTGGCTATCGGCTACTGACACAGCGGGTGCGGTCGAATTAGGTGCGGGGGAGCGCGGACAGCACGTGCTCGGTGAACACCGAGGTGGACGCGGTGCCACCGATGTCGGCGGTACCCACGCCGGCATCCAGGGTGTGACGGACCGCTTCCTCGATATGCCCGGCCGCGACACTGAGCATGGGGGTACCGTCGTCGCGGTCGGACAGCCACCGCAGCAGCATGGCGGTCGAGAGGATCATCGCCACAGGATTGGCGATGCCGAGTCCGGCTATATCGGGTGCCGAGCCGTGGGCGGCTTGGGCCATCGCCTGGGAGTGCGATGCATTGATCGACGGTGCCATCCCCAGCGAGCCGCTCAGTTGCCCGGCCAGGTCGGACAGGATGTCGCCGAACATGTTCTCGGCCACGATCACATCGAAGTCGCCGGGGTGGCTGACCAGTCGCGCTGCCAGTGCGTCGATGTGCTCGCCGCGAATCTCGATATCGGGGTAATTCTGGCCAATTGTCAGGCAGGCGTCGCGGAACAGCCCGGTGGTCTTGGCCAGGACATTGGTCTTGTGCGCGATGGTCACCGACCTGCGCCGCGTCATCGCCAGCCGGAATGCCTGATCGGCGATGCGTTCACACGCTGCTCGGGTGAAGACGGCAACGGCGAGCGCAACATCGGGTGTGGGCATGAATTCGCCTGCGCCCTCGTACATGTTGCGGTCCGCGTAGAACCCTTCGGTGTTCTCCCTGACGATCACCACATCGAGGTTCGGGCAGACCGCCTTGACGGATTCGCTCAGGGTGCGGGCCGGACGGATATTGGCGAACAGGTTGTAGCGCTTGCGGATTGCTCCGCCGGGTGACAAAGTGCCGCGGAACTGTTCGGGGTATCCGGCGTTGTCGTGTGGGCCGAGGATCCATCCGGCCAGTCCGTCGAGGGCATCGAGTGTGGATTCGGGCAATGGAGTTCCGAATTCGCCGATCGCCTCCAGACCAAATGGCAATGTGCGCCACTGCACGCCGACCGAGACACTCGCCAAAGCCTGTTCGGCGATCCGGGTGGCCGACGCCACGATCTCGGGCCCAATACCGTCGCCGGCCAACACTCCCAGCGTCAGCATGGTCTCTCCTCCAGGTCAGATGGGATGGGCCGCAAACCACTGCAGCAACAGGTCCGCGATCAGCTCGGGCTTCTCCTCGGGAAGCCAGTGCGAGGCCCCGTGCAACGTTTCGAAGCGGTACGCGCCGCTCACGTAGTTGGCGGTGTCTCGGGCCGGTTTGGCCGTGATCGCAATATCGCGGTCACTCCAGACGTACAGCGTCGGCACCGTGATCTTCTGCGGCATCGACCCGCGACCAGACAGGCTCAGCGGCATGGCCCGATACCAGTTCAGCGCCGCGGTCAGCGCGCCCGGCTGGGCCATTGACCGGGTGTCGCGCGCGGCCGCCTCCGTGGGAAGTCCGCTTCGCACCAGGGTTTTCATCATCGTCTTGCCGGTGCCATCGCGCCCGAGCATCAACCGTTCGGGGAGCCAGGGCAATTGGTTGACGACCATGTACCAGGACGCCAGTCCCTGCCGGCTCGTGAGCTGGGACCGTAGGAACGCGGCCGGGTGCGGGACGGACAGCGGTGACACCGAGGCCAACCGGTCGGGCGCATATGCGGCTACCCCCCAAGCCACCGCGGCGCCCCAGTCGTGCCCGACAAGATGTACCCGGTCGGCGCCGCTGGCATCGATCAGCGCGATCGTGTCCCTCACCAGCTCCGATGCTCGGTAGTCCCGTCGTCGCGTCGGCCGTGCGCCGGGTGAGTATCCGCGCTGGTTGGGGGCCAGGCACCGGAATCCCTGCGCGGTGAGCAGCGGGATGACGGCCTGCCAGCTGGTGTTCTGCTGCGGGAATCCATGCAGCAGAACGACCACGGGTCCATCGGTGGGGCCGGCATCGATGACGTCGAACACCAGTTCCCCGCGGCGGTACTGGTCCATAACGCACCTTCGTTCAGCAGATGTCATTGGCGGGATGGGCTGTGCGCACCACCATCACGCATCATGCTAAATCGGATGTCCCCGCGGCGGAAAATGTTGCGGCCAGACCTGCGCGAAACGACCTGACGGCAAACACCTCTAAAGCTGTCGGACGGAACACGGAGTTCGCCGGTCTGGTCACGATGCCGATGATGCCGACGAGAGTCGGTGTTTGCCAGGCGATCCCGCGCGGGCAATGGGCCCGGCGGCTGTGATCTACCGGTGGCTAACTTGTGATCTCAACGTGGCGTCGCTCGGGCGCAGGCAGGGTTGCAGTGCTCGGACCAAATGTTGTACCAATCATCAGGTGTTCGGGGGAAGGACCGCCTCATGACTGAGATTGGGACAGAAGATGTTCCAGGGCACTGGCTGACCGCAGCCGAACTCGCTCGGGCCTCGTACCTGCGCGAGGATCAGGTCGAGCGGTTCCTGCCCGCCACGCCACCGCAAGAGAATCTCTACAGCCGAGATCTCGTGTCGGTCGCCCGCTTCGTCAAAGTGCTCACCGATCTGGGCACCCCGACCGCCGCCGTCGAAGTGGCTGTCACCGAGCTACGCGCCCGGCCCGACGCGGCTTTCAGCGTCGCCCTCGGCAGCGGCAGCAACCGTGCACGGCTGTATACCAAACGAATGCGGTCGTGGAAAGCGGTCGGCGCCACGACTGCTGCCGCGCTCCTCATCGGCGGTGTCGCGGCAGTCGCGCTGTCCGGGCGTGACGATGCCCAGGCGGTCGCCGTCCCGGCCCCGACCAACACAGCCAACGCGGCCAAGCCGGTTCCCGCCGAGGCGGTTGCGCCAGCTGCCATCGAAGCCCCGGCCGCTCTGGCGTTCGCGTCGGCGCTGCCGGATCCGATCTGCGTGCAGTGGCAGCGGGCCAGCGCCGGCTACGACGCCAAGCAGCAGGCGTGGGCCAAGTCCGATCCTCGGGTACCGGCCGCGCGCTGGTCGCCCAAACAGCGGGACGTGACCATGGCCGTCATCCCGGTCATGCGTGAGGAGGCGGCCGAACTTCGGAGCTTGGCCGACAAAGCCAAGGACCCGCTGCTGGCCGGCCTGCTGCGCGGGCAATCCCGATACGTCGAGAATTACGCCGCCCGGCTGCCGAAGTTCCAGCCCGGCGATCAAGTGAACTGGACCGCGGCGACCGCGTTGGGCGGCGCGGTGAAAGCGATTTGCTCAACTCCACGGTGAGCAAAGCCCTGCTGCAGGGCGCGTCCGACCCCGAACCGACCGGTTTGACCCGATCGCGACGATCCTGATTTACATCGGGATCCAGGTACCGAGGAACCAGAATCCCCATCCTCGACCGTCTCCGGAGTGCATCGGGATCACCCGCTGGCCATTCCAATTGAATGGCTGGTGATCTCGACGCCCCTCGTCGATGCCCCGGTGGCCCCAGTCATCGCGCCCCGGCCCGAAGTCGTCCCGATGGTCACATGGGGCGCCGGGCCGGTCGCAGCCGGGACCTGGGTCCGCACTGGCGATTCCCACACCGAGTCCGAGTAATCCAGTGATCCCGACGCCGGCGGCCAGGGTCGATGCGCACACAGCTTTCTTGAAAGTCATTGCTTCACTCCGTTTCTGGTCGGTGCACCGTCGGTGCCACACGAGAAGCAAAGCTATGGGGCCGCGTTGTGGGAGCCCTGTGGTGACAGTTGGCGTGGGCTGTGTAATGAACATCGAAATGAAAACCGCTTGGAGTCAGAGGGATTGACGCGCTGACGATCGATTCTCAGATGCGGGCCGGCATACCGCTACCCGGCCCTTGATGGGTGTCGGGAATCCCGAACAGCATGCCGACCACCCACAGTGGCATCACCGATCCCAGGTGCACCCCGCGGGCCGAGCTGAACCTCTTAAGGGGCGGGAGGACGACGCCCCGCCCGGAGGCGTTAGGTGCGGGTCAGGAAGCCCAGCACGGTCTGCTCGAAGGCGGCTTTGGCCTCGATCATGGCCCAATGCCCGCAGTTGGGGAACACGTGAAGTTCGGCATTGGGGATGGTGCGCATCGGGATCAGTGCCATGTCGAGCGGACTGACCCGGTCGTCCCGCCCCCAGGTCAGCAGGGTCGGTGCGGTCACCTTGTGCATCTGCGCCCACTGCATCGGAGCATCGGACGTGCGCAGGGCCTTCATCATCGCAGCGAACGCGGCCTTGCCATACATCCGTTTGGCCGCAGCCAAAGTGACGGGATCGGTGGCCAGCTGCCAGCGCTGCTCGATCAGCTCGTCGGTAACCAGATCGCGGTTGTACACCATCGAATTGAGCCAGTCGATGAGGCGTTGGCGAGTGGGATCTTCGGTGAACTCCTGCAGCAACCGGATCCCTTCGCTAGGCCCGGGGCTGAACACGTTGGTTCCGATGCCGCCGATGGTGACCAGCTTGCCGATCCGGTCTGGGTGGCGGATGGCGAAGTTGATCCCGACGCCGCCACCCATGGAGTTGCCTACGATGTGGACGCGCTCGACACCGAGGGTGTCCAGGAATGGGTCGACGACGGCCTGGGCAGTGACCATCGGGTGGCCACCGATGTCGTCGGTGACACCGAACCCGGGGAATTCCAGGATCAGGCAACGGAACTGTCGAGAGAAGGAGGGCATGATCCCGTGGAAGTTGCGCAATCCGGTCACCCCCGGTCCGGAGCCGTGCAGGAATAGCACGACCGGCCCGTCACCAACGTCGTAATAACGCAACACCCCGGCGGGCGTCTCGATCTCCCTCAGATCCAGTTCAGTCATGGCACCAAAGCTACGGGTGTGCGTCAGCCGGCAAGCCGGCCACCCATCCCACTGCCCACCCACTGACGACCGGATCAGATGCGTCGTATCCAGCTGCGGGGACTACCCTCCACACATTGGCGGGGCGACATGGGGGAGGTCGGCATCGACACCGTGACAGCGGACCAGGCAGCATCAACCTCGTTGGCAGAGCTGATGTCGCGGCTGGGCACGCAACCCGAGGGCCTGTCATCGGCGGAGGTTTCCGCCCGCCTTTCCGAGCACGGACCCAATATCGTCCGGACCCACCACGTCAGCGCCTGGGCGGTACTCAGGAGACAGCTGAACAATGCCGTGCTGATCCTGTTGGCCGTCACCGCTGTGGTGTCGGCCTTTCTCGGCGACGCCACACAGTCCATCATCATCGGCACCATCCTGGCGACCAGCATCGGACTGGGCTTTGTCAACGAATACCGCGCCGAACGCGCCACGGAGGCACTGCATTCGCGCGTGCGGCACACCTCAGTGGCACGCCGTGACGGCAAATCCGTCAAAGTCAACGTGACCGAACTGGTGCCCGGCGACGTCATCCAACTCACCCTCGGCGAGGCGGTACCCGCCGATGTCAGGCTCCTCGAGGTCAACGGCCTCGAATGCAATGAAGGGATCCTGACCGGAGAGTCGATGACGGCACAGAAGTCGGCCGACGCGGTAGCGAAGGGCACCGCACTGGCCGATGCCACCGACCTCGCATTCATGGGCACCATCGTGAGCTCGGGCACGGGCACCGGCGTCGTCTACGCGACCGGGGCGGACGCTGAGTTCGGCAGAATCGCGGTCGGGCTGAGCCAGAGTCCGCCTGAGACCGACTTTCAGGCCGGATTGCGGCGATTCTCCTATCTGTTGCTCTATGTCGCCCTGACCCTGACGGTGTTCATCCTGTTGGCCAACCTGATGCTGCGCCGCCCGATCATCGACTCAGTACTGTTCGCGCTGGCTATCGCGGTCGGTATCACTCCGCAATTGTTGCCGGCCGTGGTGAGCAGCAGCCTCGCGTCAGGGTCGCGAGAACTCGCCAAACGCAAGGTTCTGGTCAAGCGCCTGGTCAGCATCGAGGATCTCGGCGACATCGACGTCCTGTTCACCGATAAGACCGGGACATTGACGGAAGGCCACATCAGCTTCGTCGACGCCACCGACGCAGCGGGTGCGCACTCGCAGGACGTGCTGCGATACGGGCTGTTGGCCACCGACGTCGACCCGGCCACCGGGGGAGCCAGTGGCAATGAGATGGACACCGCACTATGGCAAGCCGAGGAAGGCAGCGCTGCGACGCTGACCGCCGGGGCCAAGCGGGTGGCGGCACTTCCGTTCGACCACAACAGGCGAGCCACCACGACGCTGGTCGACGATCCTCGGTCGGGTGGTCGAATACTGGCCACCAAAGGCGCGCCGGAACAGGTGCTGGCCCGGTGCGCCGGAGTGCCGGCGTCAGCGCACGACACACTCAATGGGCTGTTCGCCGAGGGACGACGCGTGGTCGCGGTGGCTACCAAACCCGCGTCCGGTTTGGCGGCCGTGACCCCGGACGACGAAACCGACTTGATCCTGGCCGGATTCCTGTCGTTCGCGGACAACCCCAAGCAGGCTGCGCGGGCATCCCTGGCGAAACTGGCTGAGCTGGAAATCGATGTGAAGGTCGTAACCGGCGATAACCCGCGGGTGGCCGAGAAGGTCTGTACCGATCTCGGATTGGTGTCGAAGGGCACCATCACCGGGGTCGAGATGGACAGACTCGACGGCCCCGACTTCGATCGGATGGTCACAGAGACAACTATTTTCGCGCGTGTCACCCCCGAACAGAAGGAGCGGGTGATCGCCTCGGCGCGCAAGCTGGGACGTTCAGTTGGGTTCCTGGGCGACGGGGTCAATGACGCGTTGGCACTGCATGCCGCTGACGTCGGCATTTCGGTGGATTCGGCCACCGATGTCGCCAAGGACGCCGCCGACGTGGTGTTGCTGGAGAAGGACCTCGGCGTTCTCGCCGATGGGGTGTCGGAAGGACGGCGGATCTTCGCCAACACCATCAAGTACGTATTGATGGGTACCTCAAGCAATTTCGGCAATATGTTCAGCGCCGCGGCGGCTTCGGCGGTGCTGCCGTTCCTGCCGATGTTGCCCGGGCAGATCCTGCTGAACAATCTGCTCTACGACAGTTCGCAACTCGCCATCCCCACCGACCGCGCCGATCCCGAACAGCTTCATGCCCCGTCACACTGGAACATCGCATTCATCCGACGCTTCATGTTGACGTTCGGCCCGATCAGCTCGCTGTTCGACTTCCTGACCTTTGGCTTGATGCTCGGCGTGCTGCATGCTGCGCCCACTGAGTTCCGCACCGGATGGTTTGTGGAATCCCTGGCGACCCAGACCCTGATCATCTTCGCGATCCGCACCCGGCGCATCCCGTTCTTCCGCAGCAGGCCCAGCGGTGCACTGGTGGTGACGACCCTGGCGGCCATCGCGATCGGGATCGGTTTGACCGTGTCGCCGTTGGCTGCCCAGCTGGGTTTCACGCCGTTACCGTGGCAGTTCTTCTTG
This sequence comes from Mycolicibacterium frederiksbergense, assembly GCF_029893345.1. Taxonomy (GTDB): domain Bacteria; phylum Actinomycetota; class Actinomycetes; order Mycobacteriales; family Mycobacteriaceae; genus Mycobacterium; species Mycobacterium frederiksbergense_B. Next base: position 654,183 of record NZ_JARXVE010000001.1, read on the forward strand.
GCACTGGTGCTTTTGACCGTGGGCTATCTGGTCCTGGTCGAGTTCACCAAGAAGGTGTTCTATGCCGATCCGCTGCATCTCGCGGGAATGCCCGCTCGCACCCGGGGGCGCGCGCACCGCATCGAACGCAGGGCGTCCCGGTTCGTGCGCAATCGCGGTGGTGGCCGCAATGGTCCACCACCACTAACGGTGCCCCGCAGGTTGAGGGAACCTGCGGGGCACCGATGAGTGGTGCCGGGCGCGCTGAGGGGTTCGGCGCTACCGGCGTTCAGCGGATGAACTGATTGACGAAATCGGCGCCGAGTCCGTTCGCCTCGTATGCCTCCCGGAGGCGCTCGATCAGGTCGATGTTGTCTTCGACTCGCACCACCTGGTCATTCTCGTCGATGTTGACGATTGGGCCCTGGATGAAGAACAGGGTCTGCATCTCCTCGCAATCGCCGTCGACCGTCAACGAATGCACCTCTCCGGGCGGCTCGAAGACGTAGGAGCCTTCGACCGCAGTCCACGTGTGTTCCAGGTAGTGCCACTCGCCTTTGAGCACAAATCCGTGCACCGGAGATGGATGTTTGTGGCGCGATAGAACGCCACCCTTGCGTACCCGCAACACTTCGCCGTGAGCACCGGTGTTCATGTCGAAGAACAGCGGACGCAGCCACACGAGCGGCTCGATCTCGAGCCACACCCGCTCGTCGCTGACCGGCGCCACGACGAGTTCGGGCCGCATCCCGAGATGGCCGAATATTGGGGGATCGAAGGCAGTGTGCGGCGTACTCGTCGTCATCGGATGGTCATCCTTTCGGGGTGGGGGATATGGTGCGGGGCGTCGACCCGTCGCCTTCGAGCAGGAGCTCGCTATCGGCGATGGCTTGCTGTTCATGGTCGAGGTCGACACGGAACATGAACGCGTAGTACACAACAGCGGCGACTGCCAGGCCGATGACGAACGACACATCCGCGCCGCCGATCAGCCTCGCTATCGGGCCCTGGAAGAAGGAAACGTTCGCGAACGGCACCATCGCCAACAGACCCGCCAGGTACGCCACCAGACCGGGAACGGACCACCTGCCGTAAATCCCTTCCGCGCGAAAGATATCCATGACCGCGTAGTGCCCGCGGCGGACCAAGTAGAAGTCGACAAGGTTGACCGCGGTCCACGGAACGAGGAAGTAGAGCATCAGCAGCAACCAGTTGTTGAAGCTGGTGAGCAAGTCGGCAGGCAAGGAGACTGCGAGCACCAGCACGACAAGTGCCACGATCACGATCCCGATGACACGCACGCGGATTCCGGGCCGCACCGGCCGGAAGCCGTCGACGGCACTGAGCAGTGTCAGCATGCCGCCATAGGTGTTGATCGCCATCGGCCCCAACAGCGTGATGAAGCTGATGATCAGCACGATCGTGCCGAAGCCGTCGAATACGTTGTCGCCGACCATTCGAGCGCTGCCGATCGCATCTGGCTCGCGCAGCGACGACGCCAGCAGCGAGCCGAACGACATCATCAGGATCGCCGACGCTGCGGCACCGAGGTATGTCCACGCGATCAGTGCCGGAGCCGATGTGTCGCGGGGCAGATACCGCGAGTAATCCGATACGTACACGGCATAGCTGATCTGGTAGCCGGCGACGGCGCCGAACTGGATCAGGAATGGCACTGCCGAGAACCCGGCGTCGGGTGTCGCCGAGCCCGCGTCGAGCGTGACGATCGCCCCGACCATCAGCACGCCGAACACAACGACGCTGAGCGGAAAGATCCAACGCTCGAAGAGATGGAGAAGGTCGTAGCCCGCGATTGCCATCAGCACCGGCAGCGCCAGCACGACGATGTACCAGAACGTCTTGCCGATCGGCAACGCGTCGCCGGGGATCAGCAGGTCCAGCGTCTCGACCATCAGGATCGCGTTGAACGCGTTGAAGCCGACGTATACGAACAGAGTCGCGATGAAGGGCACCACGACGCCGCGGTGACCGAACTGCGCCCGCGATTGGATCATCTGTGGCAGACCGAGACGAGGACCCTGGTTGGCATGGAACGCCATGAAGAAGGTCGCGAACAGAATGCCGAGAACAATTGCGAGGACTGACCACCCGAGGGCGAGGCCCAGCGACGGTCCGATGAACCCCGTCAGTGCCGTCGTGAGGGTGAACTGGCCCATGAACCAGAACGGTCCCTGATGCCACGGCTTGCCGCGACGTTCTCGCAGCGGGATGTAGTCGATCGAATGGGTCTCGATGGACGGTGGATCGGCGTGCCGTTCCCCGCGGTCCACCGGACTGCCCGTCCGGTCCTCACTCATCCGGTTCTCCTTTTGTTTGCCAGCTGAAGATAGGGAAGGCAGGCAGCCTGATGTCCAGTTGCGGTGTCCGCCAATGGTTCTCGTCTTGATTGAACCGCCGCTTCAGTCACCGCTTCACGCGGCGATGTGGTGCAGGTCACGGTAGGTCAGAAGCCGGCCGGAGACAAACGTTCCGAAACTTGAAATCCGGCGCTGAATCACCAAACGAAAGCGCGGGCCGCCATTTCCGTCGATCGACGCGTATGCACTACGCTTCGGCCGTCGGTGACAATGCCCAACTCCTGCGAAAAATCCCTTGGAGACACGCCCGTGGATGACATCGACGAGAAGATCATCGGACTCCTCGAAGTCGATGGCCGGTTGGCGTTCGGCGATATCGCGCGCACCATCAACCTGTCGCGGCCGGCGGTGGCGGAACGGACACGGCGGCTGATCGCCAACGGCCAGCTCAACATCAGGGGCGCAGTCCATCCCGCGGTGCTCGGCCAGTCGTATCTCGGATACGCCGCACTGGAGATCACCGGCCCTGCGCGGCCGATCGCCGCCGCGATCGCCGAACACCGCGACGTTCCATTTGTCTCGGTTACGACAGGGCCGACACCAGTTGTCGCCGAGATCCGCGCGACCTCAGCGGACACCTATCTGGAGTGCGTTGACTGGATTCGCAGCGTGGACGGGGTGCGGTCAGCCACGACTCTGGCGTACTTGAGCATCGTCCGCGATGTGGTCGGCCCGGTGGGCGAGGTGACAACGACAGTGGATCGGACCGACCGAACTCTGTTGCGGCACCTGCAGTCCGATGGCCGCGTGTCCTACGTCAATCTGGCCGCCGAGGTCGGGCTGTCACCCGCCGGCGCCCGGCGGCGGGTGATGGCATTGATCGATAGCAATGTCCTCCGAATCGGCGCCGTGGTACGCCACTCCGGGCACGGCCCACATGTCGCCATGGGTGCCGCCGTCCGCCTCAACGGTCCGCGCGACCACGTTGAGAATGAGCTCTGCGGACTGGCTTCTGTGATCTTTGTGGCGCGCACGATCGGCAACGCCGATTTCCTCATTACGATCCGAGGGTTCTCGATCGCTCAGCTGTCGCACACCACCGACGAGATCCGGGCAATCCCCGGCGTCCAGAACGTCACCGCCTGGGCCCACCTCGAGATCGTCAAGGAAGCGTATAGCGCCCAACTCATCGATTGACTGTGCCGCCACCCGTCGTGGCGGCCAGGTCCATGCACAATCCCGGAACGCGATAGCGAACACAGCGGCTTCCGCGGCCCTATCGTGGGTTACATGGAGGTGCAGATGAATCGGCATCCCTTGAGGTGGGTCGCACCAGGGGAGAGGTAGGAAATGACTGCCTCACCGGCGCCCCCGCCCCGGCCCAGCGCCGGAGTGACGGTCGACAGTGGCACTGTCGCCTCGGGCCGACGCGTGCTGATGCGCTGGCTACGGGGCTTTGCGGTCGTGGCGATCATCGGCGGGTTGGGTGCACTGGTTCTTGATCACGACACCGGCCGGATTGGTCACCAGGCAGTTTTGACGAGTTTGGTGGCGGTGTCCGTGGCGGCGGCAGTGGTTCTGCACGGCCTCATTCTGGGCCGACCGCTGACCGCAGGGCACGTCGGCATTGCGGTGGCCGCCCTGCTGGTGGGGATCGTCGCGGGCATCAATGGCCGCACGCCGGCGGCATTGATTCTCCTCGTCTTGTCGGCCGCCATCTTGGTCCGGCCCCGGGGTTCACAGTCGCAACCAGACGCGTTGCCCGCGGTTTCGTCATTGATCGACCGAACGCCGGGTGATCCGTTGGCACCCTTCGCCATGACAGCGGGCAAGAGTTACGTCTTTTCCGCGGACGTAAAGGCCGCACTGGCATACCGCGCGGTAGCCGGGTTCGCGGTGGTCAGTGGTGACCCGATCGGGGACTGCGCCCGCTACCCCGATGTGGTCGCCAGTTTCGCCACACTGTGCCAGGCGCAAGGCTGGCGAATCCTGGTGTTGGGCGCCTCCGCGCAGCGGCTGTCGTTGTGGCGCGACGAATCGGTCACCGGCATCCGATTGCGGGCATTGCCGATCGGCCGTGACGTCGTCGTCGACGTGAACCGGTTCGATCTGGTAGGCCGCAGGAAGCGCAACCTGCGGCAGGCTGTGCAACGCACCCGGAATGCCGGTGTGACCACCGACGTCATCGCTGAATCCGATATCGATGATGCCTTGCGGGCCGAGCTGCTCGACGTCATGAGGTCCTCGCACAAGTCCGTCGGGGCCGAGCGAGGGTTCTCGATGATACTGGGTTGTGCATTGTCGGGCCGGTACCCCGGCGTGTGGCTGAACATCGCTCGCGACCGCTCCGGCCGAATTCAGGGGTTCCACCGTTACGCAAGCGCCGGAAACGGAACCGACCTGAGTCTCGACCTGCCCTGGCGCCGGTCCGATGCCCCCAACGGAGTGGATGAGCGGCTCACTGTCGACATGATCGAGTGGGCAAAAGCGCGTGGGGTACAACGTGTCTCACTGGCATTTGCGCCGTTTCCGGACCTCTTCGGCGGTGAGCGCAGCAGTGAGGTGGGCGTACGAGCGCTGCGCGCACTCGCTCACGCGGGCGATCGCCTGATCAGACTGGAGTCGCTCTACCGGTATGTCCGCAAATTCGACGCCATGTCTGAGTGGCGCTATGTGTTGCTTCCGCTCGTCGACGTCCTCCCGGCGGCGGTGGTGTTGCTGACGCTGGAACTCGCTCCTCGGCGACCGGCCCGCGGCGTGTGACTCGGTCAGGAATCCCCTCGGGAAGCAACCCCACAGGCAACCGTCAGCCCGATCGGCAACTGGATGCGTCAGTATGCTTGACCAAGATGTTGTCGCGAATGTTCTCCAGTTTGGTCCGAGTACGAGTCACAGTGACCTACGCGACGACGCTATTTCTCGTCGCGTCCACACTGCTGGCACTGGGACCGCGAGCTCAGGACCGCGTGGTCGATCATCTCAGCACCAACCTGGAAAACCTGGGGGAGGGCCGCTTCGGCACGCTGCTCGGCAGCGCATTCGTCACCGCCGAGGGGTACACATATCTGCTGCTCCCGGGCCTGGTGTGCCTGCTGGCGCTGGCTGAGCTGATCTGGTGCAGCAGGCGCCTGATCCAGGTTTTTGCACTCGGCCACGTCGGGTCCACGTTGATCGTCGCCGCCGGATTGGCTGCCGCGATCAAGATCGGCTGGCTGCCGCTCTCGATCGCGGGGGCCAGCGACGTAGGGCTGAGCTACGGTGCCGTCGCTGTCCTTGGAACCTTGACCGCAGCAATACCGGCACGGTGGCGCCCAGCCTGGATTGCTGGCTGGTTGACCATCGGGCTGGTGGTTGCGGCTTCTGTGTCGGATTTCACAGCGGCCGGGCACGCCATCGCGCTGATACTCGGGATGCTGTTGTCGACGCGGCTGCACGCAAACCCGCACTGGACCGGCTTGCGCCTGCTGCTACTGGGTGTCGGCGCCGCATTCGGCCTGCTGCTCTTGGTGGGGGTGTCGCTACCCACCGCGCCGATTGCTGTGCCGGCGGGCTTGGCGACCGCGCTGATCGCATCGTGGGTGACCTGGCTGTGGCGCGGTGGCCGCGTGCACCGTGTGGCGGCAACCCCTGCACCGGTGGCAGTCACCGACTGAGGGCCTTCAGCACTGTCGGTCAGTCAACGCGGCGAGCAACGATCGCGAAGGTCAATGGAACACGCGGTGCGCTGGCAGGCAGCATCCAGCCCTGCGGGCATGGAATCAATGCGGGAAACGCCTGCCAGTCCATGTAGGGGAATTCAGCAAAGGCCTCTATCCGCAGCTTCGCGTCCAGAAGGGCGGTGATGATCTCCCCGAAGTCGTGCCGCCACTCATGGTTGGTCACCTGCGTGATCTGTCCGTCAGAATCTTCTGTGTAAGTGCCCGAGTCGTCATAGCGGCGAGGCCCGCTGCCGGAGAGATAGTCGTCGCTGATGCACCACGGCTGGTAATCCATCGCCGCCAAGACTGGATGGTCGTCGCGAATCATGAACACACCATCGGGCGCAAGCAGGTCGTGAATCGATCGCGCCCACGCGGTCAGGTCCGGAAGCCAGACAATCGTTCCTGCGCTGGTGACTACGACATCGAAGCGTCGATCGATCAGCGACGAGGCGAATCGTGCATCGCCCTCGACCCAGTCGATCGTCCGTCCGTCTGCTTCAGCAATACGTCGTGCGTGTCGCAGCGAGTTCGGCGAAAAGTCCAGCCCCGCAACATCGGTGGCACCGAGTCGGGCCCATGACAGGGTGTCGGTACCGATGTGACACTGCAAGTGCAGCAACGACTTACCCTGCACGTCCGAACTCGGGAGATGCGGTTGCAGCACCGACAAGTCGTTGCGGACCACCGACGAAATGGCCGACGGATCGGCGAGAAACCCTTCCACGTCATACATCTGGGAGCGCGCGTGAACGTCAGCACGTTCATCCCAGTTGGCCCTGTTGAGCGTGATCGCGCTGCTGTCGTCCATCAAGTACCTGTCTCCCCGGAGCGCCCTTCGGCTCCATCACGTCTTTTGTATCACAGGTGTGATACAAAATGCCGACTGCCGCTAAACTGGCTGGGTGCCAATCCGTGTCGACCCCGAGCAGCGTCGAAGTCACATCGTCGAGGCCGCACTCCGCTTGGTGGTATCCGACGGATTGAACGCCGCCACCTTCCGCAGGGTCGCTGTGGAATCGGGACTCAACATCGGATCGGTACGCCACTACTTCTCCGACCACGAGTCATTGATCGTCGCAGTTGTCACTGAAGCCGGCAGTCGTATGGGCCAACGGTTGATGAAGCACACGCCGCCCAATGCGAAAGATGATGCGGACCAACGGCGGTACTTAGTCGAGGTGCTGGAAGAGTTGGTACCGCTGGACACCGAACGGCATCGCGAGGCGATCATCCTCATGGAGGTCATCGCAGCCTCACGGACAAACGCCGCCTTCCACCCAGTCACCATGCAAATGGCAGCCGATCTCGACGCGGTGCTGCTTGAAGCGCTCACCAACCTGGGTGTTCCCGAGCCGATTCTGGAAGCGCGGCGCCTGGCGTCGCTGCTGTCCGGCCTGTCGCTGGATGCTGTCACAGCACACGGAACCATGAAACCCGAACTCATCAGAAACATTCTCCGGCTACACGTGAATGCTCTGCCTACGAACAGCAATCGTCCGTGACTGTGCGGAATCGGTGTAGAACCCAAATCGCAGGCGGCCTCGGCCGTCACGTCGGGGCCCATACCCGCACGATCTGGCGATCCAGTCGTACTAGCAACGGCGGGACTCCCGCAGTATCGCCACTGCGCACCCAGGCCAAATAGGGCCGAAAGTCACTGCCGGCGCGACTGACCACCGCCGGGCAGGGACCAGGCACCAGCAACCACCAACTACGACGGCAACCCCCGTACAAAGGGTCGAGAGCCCTGCACTACAGGGCGATCAACCCAAGCGATCGCCGCCATCTTCGCAATACTCATGGTCCCGATTACATCGATACCGCAGTTGCGACAGGTCAACGTAGCTCACACTAAGTGACTGAAGGCCCTTTCGCGGCCGGGACCGACCACGTAACAGTGGTGGACAACCCGGACAGACGTGGGCGGCAGAGAGGAGATCTGTCTTGACTGCCGAAACGCCGCTAATCGGAGAACTTGAGGCACGTCGTCCTTTTCCGGAACGGATGGGCCCCAAGGGCAATCTGATCTACAAGCTCATCACCACGACCGATCACAAGTTGATCGGCATCATGTACTGCGTCGCCTGTTTCGCCTTCTTCTTCATCGGCGGGCTGATGGCGCTGTTCATTCGCACCGAGCTGGCCCTGCCGGGACTGCAGTTCCTGTCCACTGAGCAGTTCAATCAACTGTTCACCATGCACGGGACCGCGATGCTGCTGTTCTATGCCACCCCGATCGTGTTCGGCTTCGCCAACCTGGTGCTGCCGCTGCAGATCGGCGCGCCCGACGTAGCGTTCCCGCGGCTGAACGCGCTGTCCTTCTGGCTGTTCCTGTTCGGCGCGCTGATCGCACTTTCAGGGTTCATCACCCCCGGTGGCGCCGCGGACTTCGGCTGGACCGGCTACTCCCCGCTGACCGACGCCATCCACTCACCGGGTGCCGGTGGCGACCTGTGGATCCTGGGCCTGGCCGTCGGCGGCCTGGGCACCATCCTCGGCGGCGTCAACATGATCACCACCGTGGTGTGCATGCGCGCACCGGGCATGACCATGTTCCGGATGCCGATCTTCACCTGGAACATCATGGTGACCTCGATCCTGGTGCTGATCGCGTTCCCGATCCTGACTGCCGCACTGCTCGGCCTGGCTGCCGACCGGCACCTGGGCGCACATGTCTACGACCCGTCCAACGGCGGCGTGTTGCTATGGCAGCACCTGTTCTGGTTCTTCGGACATCCCGAGGTGTACATCGTCGCGCTGCCGTTCTTCGGCATCGTCAGTGAGATCATTCCGGTGTTCTCGCGCAAGCCGGTCTTCGGCTACACCACGCTGATCTACGCGACGCTGTCGATCGCTGCACTGTCGATGGCCGTCTGGGCGCACCACATGTACGCCACCGGTGCGGTGCTTCTCCCGTTCTTCTCGTTCATGACGTTCCTGATCGCGGTGCCCACCGGGATCAAGTTCTTCAACTGGATCGGCACCATGTGGAAGGGCCAGCTGACATTCGAGACGCCGATGCTGTTCTCGGTCGGCTTCCTGGTCACCTTCCTGCTGGGTGGCCTATCCGGCGTCATGCTGGCCAGCCCACCGATCGACTTCCATGTCACCGATACATATTTCGTGGTGGCGCACTTCCACTATGTGCTGTTCGGCACCATCGTGTTCGCCACCTACGCGGGCATCTACTTCTGGTTCCCGAAGATGACCGGCCGACTGCTCGACGAGCGGCTGGGCAAGCTGCACTTCTGGCTGACCTTCATCGGTTTCCACACCACCTTCCTGGTGCAGCACTGGCTGGGCAACGCGGGCATGCCGCGTCGTTATGCCGACTACCTGCCAACCGACGGGTTCACCACACTGAACATCGTCTCCACCATCGGCGCATTCACGCTCGGCATATCGGTCCTTCCATTCGTGTGGAACGTGTTCAAGAGCTGGCGCTACGGCGAGCCGGTGACGGTGGACGATCCATGGGGCCACGGCAACTCGCTGGAGTGGGCCACCAGTTGCCCGCCGCCGCGGCACAACTTCACCGAGCTGCCGCGCATCCGTTCCGAGCGCCCGGCGTTCGAGCTGCACTATCCGCACATGGTCGAGCGGATGCGCGCCGAAGCCCACGTCGGCCGTGCCCACCATCCAGAACTGCTGGCAAAGACATCAGTACAACAATCCAGCCAACCCTGATCTTTCGGAAAGCTCCGGGCCGGCCGCTGGGGGACTGCGCCCAGGACGATTCCCGACCAGCTACGCACCCGTCGATCGCTGATCATTCCTCATCTTCGGGCCACAAAATGAAGTCGGCAAAGGCCCGCAAGGCTGGTACGGGTCCGACGTCGTCGAGGGCGCAACGCAGTGCAAGCAGGTGTTCTGCCGTCATTTCTAGCGGAGGCTCGTCAGGCTGGTAGGTGGTCATCACGGGATAATCCACGCCCGGTTTGCTGGTCATTTCGATGTGGCAACCGAGGACATGCGTGACGGGATGGGTTCGGCAGAACTCAATCAGACGGTCGACGCTGCGTGAGTAAGCAGACCAATCAACAATGTAGAGCCGACCTCGGTACAGCGTGTCTCCGGTGAAGAGGATGCCCGTCCAGGGATCGTAGAAGGTGACGGCCGCGGCATCGTGGCCGGGTGTGGCAAATACCGTAACCGCTCGGCCACCAAGGTCTATCGCCTGAGTCGCTTCAGGATCGTTGGTGAAACCGAAGTACTCCCAAGCGGTCTCCTTGTCCGCCCCCACGAGGACCGTGTTCGCGCGGTCGACGAATTGTGGGTCGCCAGCGACGTGATCACCGTGAGAATGGGTATGCAGTACGAGCAAACCGTAATCGTCTTCGCCGGAGTGGCGGGCAAGCCATTCCTGCAGCAGTCCGTCGACGACCGCGCGCAGCGGGAAGTATTGCTCGGAAGCGGTTGCGCCGGTGTCCAGCAATACCGCACGCCGTTCACCGAACAGCAAGAAGAGGAATGGCGCTTCGTAGTCAATCGCCTTGTTCTGCCGCAGTATCACCGTGTCGTCGTCGTACCAGTAGACCTGCAAGTCGGGGTCCGTGTTGTGCTTCGAGGAAACTGAGCCGTGGATCCACTGCACGTCAAGGGGTTTGGCGACAGGGACAGTGGGCCGTTTGGAAATGGCAGGCACGCATCCTCCAGGGTGCGTCGTCTTGGCAGGCCGGGTGCGGCGCACATCTCGTCCGGGGATGACGCAACTGCGCATCGACAACGATGGATTTTAGCATCGCGGGAGATATCCAGTCACAGCGACGAATTGAGTATGCCTGGTTTGATCCCGAAGTGTGGCGCGGAATCCTTGCCAACACAGGGATGTTGGTGACGGTTTCGCATCTGAGCATCCGTCCCATCGAGCGCGACGCTGAGACGGGCTTTCCTGTTGCGGGAAGCGGGATTTTATGGCTCCTGCGGCGGGTGTTTAGCGTCGGATTCATGGAGTGGAATTTTCAGTCGGCCGGCGAGTTGGCGGTCGCGTTGCGCGCTGGAGATGTGTCCTCGGTGGAGTTGACTGAGGCGGCGATCGCTGGGATTGAGCGGGATGACAGGGCGATCAACGCGATCTGTGTGCCGGACTTCGATCGTGCGCGGGAGGCTGCGCGGCATGCCGACCAGGTGCGTGCCTGTGGTGAGGATCGGCCGCTGCTGGGTATCCCGGTGACGGTCAAGGAGTCCTACAACATGGCCGGGCTGCCCACGACCTGGGGCATGCCGCGGTACCGGGATTTTGTGCCGGTCGAGGACGCGGTACAGGTGTCTCGGCTCAAGGCCGCCGGCGCGGTGGTGCTCGGTAAGACCAATGTGCCATTGGGGCTGCAAGACTTGCAGAGCTTCAACGAGATCTACGGCACCACCAACAACCCGTGGAATCACGGTCGTACGTCGGGCGGATCCTCCGGAGGGTCGGCGGCCGCCCTGGCATCCGGGTTCGGTGCACTGTCCATCGGCTCCGACCTCGCCGGTTCACTGCGCACCCCTGCGCATTTCTGCGGCGTCTACGCGCACAAGCCAACCCTCGGGCTGGCCGCGATGCGCGGTATGACTCCGCCGCCTGCGCCAGCATTGCCGACCGACGCCGACCTCGCTGTCGTCGGTCCGATGGCGCGCACTGCCCGCGACCTCACACTCCTGCTCGACGTGATGGCCGGACCGGACCCGCTGACTCTCGGCGTGGCGCACAAAGTGACGCTGCCGCTCCCGCGCCACGAGAGGCTCGGCGACTTCCGGGTTTTGGTCCTCGAGGAGCATCCGTTCATTGCGACCGGGTCCGCGGTGCGCGCCGGGATAGTTCGGGTGGCGGACGCCCTTATTTCCAGTGGTGCCCGCGTCGAACGACACAGTCCGCTGCTGCCCGATCTGGCCGAGGCCGCGTCGCTCTACACGCAGTTGCTGTTTTCTGGCTCCGTCGCGCGATTCCCCATCGACGCATACGAGCAGCTGCGGACCCGTGCTGCTGGTCTGAGTGCAGACGACCAGAGTCTCGACGCGGCGCGGCTGCGCGGGATGGTGTTGAGCCACCGCGATTGGATCGCGGTGAACAACCGTCGCGAGCTCCACCGCCACGGCTGGCGACAGCTGTTCGGCGAGTTCGATGCCGTGGTGTGTCCGATCACGCCGACTCCCGCGTTCCCGCACGACCACAACCCGGATCTGTTGGAACGTCGGATCGACGTCGACGGCGTCGAGTACGCGTACTTCGATCAGCTCGTCTGGGCGGGTCTGGCCACGATGCCCGGCCTGCCCGCTACCGCCATACCTGCGGGGCAGTCCACCGAGGGTCTGCCGGTGGGAGTGCAGCTCATCGGTCCGATGTTTGAGGACCGCACCCCGCTGCGGCTGGCCGAACTGCTCGAACAGCAGATCGGCGGCTTCCAAGCACCCAAGTAGGACGTACTACCGGGTGCCTGCGACACACTTGCCGGTGTAGTCGCTTCTCGGGCAGGGGTGATGAAGCAACGCACCATCACCATTACCGGGCAGAGGTAAACGATGTAGGGCCATTAGTCCCTATTTCACGGCCACTGCCTGGCCTTACTGTGACGAACCAGTGCAATAAGGAACGTGTTCTAGTTGTCCGCGAAGTTACTGGAGGTGGCGGAAGTGAGTAGCGATTCGACTAGCGCTGCTGTGCGTGAGATCGACGTCGGGAAGCCGCCGACGCGGTTCGCCCGGGGATGGCACTGCTTGGGAATGGTGTCGGAGTTTCTGGACGGAAAGCCACACTCGGTCAGCGCTTTCGGAACGAAGCTGGTTGTCTTCGCCGACAGCCAGGGCGAGGTGCACGTGCTCGATGCGTACTGCCGGCATCTCGGCGGTGACCTGTCTCAAGGCGAGATCAAAGACGATGCCGTTGCGTGCCCGTTCCACGACTGGAGGTGGGCTGGCAATGGCCGCTGCACACAGGTCCCATACGCAAAGCGTGCTCCCCGACTTGCTCGTACACGTGTGTGGATATCGAGTGTCCGTGCAGGTCTCCTATTCGTCTGGCATGACCCCGAGGGTGGCGAACCGTCGCCGCATCTGGACATCCCCGACATTTCGGAGTTTCGTGACGAGGGCTGGACGGAATGGTCTTGGCGCACTGAGCTCATCGGCTCGAACTGTCGAGAGATCGTCGACAACATCGTCGACATGGCGCACTTTTACTACATCCATTTCGGGTTTCCGACCTACTTCAAGAATGTGTTCGAAGGTCAAGTGGCGTCCCAGTACCTTCGGACGATCGGCAGGCCCGACATCAACTTGGGCAGTTCGCACTATGCGGGTGAACAGATCCTCGACTCCGAGGCGTCCTACTTCGGCCCGTCGTTCATGATCAACCGACTGCACAACAGCTACAGCGGGTACGAAGTGGAAGCGATCCTGGTCAACTGCCACTACCCGGTGACCCCGGATTCCTTTGTGCTGCAATGGGGCATCATGGTGCGTCGGCCTGAGGGGCTGAACGACGAGGCGACCGAGATGCTGTTGCAGGCGTTCACCGATGGTGTCAGCCGTGGCTTCCTTCAGGACGTCGAGATCTGGAAGAACAAGACCCGCATCGAGAATCCACTTCTGGTCGAGGAAGACGGGCCGGTCTATCAGCTACGACGGTGGTATGAGCAGTTCTACGTCGACGCCGCCGAGGTCACCCCGGAGATGACCGATCGCTTCGAGTACGAGGTGGATACCGCTGCTGCCAACGAGTATTGGCGCAATGAAGTCGCGGAGAACCTCCGACAGCGAGAAACACTGACCCCGGTCGCAACGGACCTTGGCCTCAATCAGCCCAGCGTTGGGAAGGTAGTTCAATGACTTCTGTTCAGCTAGTTAGTGCCCAGGCGGTTCGCGACACCCGAACAGTTCTGGCGGGTGTTGACGAGTTGTTGCCGCTGCTGCGTGAGCGCGCCCAGGCCACCGAGGACCTACGCGCGATTCCCGACGAGTCCTTGTCGGCGCTCGAAGAGATCGGGTTCTTCAAGTTGCTGCAGCCCGAGCAGTGGGGTGGCCTGCAGTGCGCTCCGACCATCTACTGTGAGGCGGTCCGGCGGCTGGCCAGCGCGTGCGGCTCTACCGGCTGGGTGGCGGGTGTGCTCGCCGTGCACAACTGGCACCTGGCGCTGTTCGATCAGCAGGCCCAGGAAGATGTCTGGGGTGACGACCCGTCCGCGCGGGTGTCGTCGTCCTACGCCCCGATGGGTGCGGGACACGTCGTCGACGGGGGCTATCTGGTGTCCGGCTCGTGGCAGTGGTCGTCCGGAAGCGCACACGCCACCTGGGCCTTTGTCGGCGGTCCGGTGATCAAGGACGGCCGGCCGGTCGACTTCGGCAGCTTCCTGATCCCGATCAGCGACTACACCATCGACGACGTGTGGAACGTGGTCGGCCTGCGCGGTACCGGCAGCAACACCGTCGTGGTCAAGGACGCGTTCGTGCCGCGGCACCGTTTCCTGTCCTACAAGGCGATGAACGACGGCACCGCAGGTGGTTACCAGACCAACACCGCCCCGGTGTACAAGATGCCTTGGGGCACAATTCATCCCACCACCATCTCGACCCCCATCGTGGGTATGGCCTACGGCGCCTACGATGCGCACGTCGAGCATCAGGGCAAGCGGGTCCGCGCGGCCTACGCCGGTGAGAAGGCCAAGGACGACCCGTTCGCCAAGATCCGGATCGCCGAGGCGGCCAGTGACATCGACGCCGCCTGGCGTCAGCTGTCGGGCAACGTCGCCGACGAGTACGCCCTGCTGTCGGCGGGCAAGGAGATCCCGTTCGAACTGCGGGCCCGGGCCCGTCGCGATCAGGTGCGCGCCACCGGCCGTGCCATCGCCTCGATCGACCGGCTCTTCGAGGCCTCCGGTGCCACCGCGCTGGCCAATGACGCTCCGGTGCAGCGCTTCTGGCGCGACGCACATGCCGGCCGGGTGCACGCGGCCAACGATCCCGAGCGGGCCTACCTGATCTTCGGTAACAACGAGTTCGGCCTGCCCCCGGCCGACACGATGGTCTGATACATGACTGCTACCCAAGAGGTCCGACGACGAACACCGACTACATGTGACCCTCTTGACACGTGACTATATGGTCACCTATAAAGGAGGCGTGGATGACGAGGACCTGGTGTTCAAGGCCTTGGCCGACACCACTCGGCGGGCGCTGCTCGACAAGCTCTTCGAGCGTGACGGGTTGACGCTCGGTGAGTTGGAAGCCGCAGTTCCCGAGCTGACCCGTTTCGGAGTCATGAAGCACCTGGGAGTTCTGGAGCAGGCGGGACTCGTCGTCACCCGCAAGCAGGGGCGCCACAAACACCACTACTTGAACGCGGTTCCCATCCGTCTCCTTCTGGAGCGCTGGATCGACAAGTACCGGGACAGGCAGGCCGCGGCGCTCCTGGATCTCAAAGATCATCTGGAGGGAACGAAATGACCAGCACCGAAGCAGCGACCGGCACGCAGGTCTACCAGCTCTACATCAAGGCGTCACCGGAGGAGGTGTGGGCTGCGATCACCAAACCGGAGATCGTGGCGAAGTTCTTCCACGGCGCCCGCGTCGATTCGACCTATGAGGTCGGCTCGAAGCTGCGTAGTCTCTCGCCCAACGGCACCGATGTATGGGGCGACAACACGATTCTGGAATGCGACCCGCCGCGGCGGCTCGTGCACACGTGGAGCAGCCTGTATGACCCCGAATTGGCCGCCGAACCGGAAAGCAGGGTGACGTGGGAGATCGAGGGTGAAAAGGAAGGGCTGTCCCGGCTCACCCTGATTCATGACCGGCTGGAGCAGTCGCCGAAGACCGCCGCGCACATCAAGGGCTGGTCCTACATTCTCAGCAACCTCAAGACCGTCATCGAAACCGGCGAATCCCTACCTCCGGTCATGTAATTCGAGCCCGCGCGGGTGCCGTCAATTGGTGCAGCCGGTCTCGGGATGTGGCTCACGCGGCTCGCGGCAAGTCAGGAGCTGGGCTCTCGCCTGGTGACACGGTAAGTTGCGGCCGCCCGATCCAGCCGACATAGGTCAGGTACAGGCCGACAAGGACCAAGATCGCGAAGACTGCGCGCCAAACGCCTTCCGCGCCGATCGTTCGATTTGCGATGGACATGAAGAAATTTGGAAACGCCATCAGCAGAATTCCCCGGGCCACCATGATCCACCCCAACAAGGACACGATCACGGCAGGAGCGCCCTTCCAGTGCGGGTGTAGAGCAACGACGACGATCCCCGCCATCAGTACGAATGCTCCTGTTACCCATGGCCATACGGCGCTCGAATCGAACTCGGACAGAAGCTTGGGCATATCCGTGGACCGCGCAACCACCGTTGCCGAGACTATGGTGAAGAACGGGCCAAGCACCCTGGCAAAGGCGCGGGTTACAGCCGGTTGAGTTGGTGTGCTCATTGCCTTTCCTTCGGTTCGGCCGGGGCCGCTGAGGCGACGGGCGGCATTGCATGTACCGCGAGATCGTCTAGTCCCGTTGGTTCATGGAATCACCGGCCCAGATCACCCTGGAGAGGCCAAAGTCTGCGATGCATAGGGCCTTTGTCCCGCGCTTGGGCAGATTGCATAGGTCATCCCGGGTAGTGCCTTTGTACTCTGCGGGCAGGCTGGATCGGACTGACAACCTGATTGCATCGTGATGTCTGCCGAGGGATTGTCGAGAACTCATGGGCACGAATTTTCCCGATGTGGAGACCATTCGGACAGCGCTGTCGCTGGCCGTACGGGCTCCATCCGTGCATAATTCGCAGCCTTGGCTGTGGCGGATTGGGGAGCACAGCCTGCACCTGTATGCGAATAGTGCTGCTCACCTTCCTCATACGGATCCGGACTTACGTGATCTCATCTTGAGTTGCGGCACCACGCTGAACCATTGCGAGGTCGCGTTGGCCGCGCTCGGCTGGGGAACAAAGATCCATCGATTTCCGAATGCGGCCGATGGCGATCATCTGGCCTCGATGGAGCTGCATCGGTATCGGCCTACCTCCGGCGATGTCTGCATGGCAGCCGCGATCCCGCGGCGCCGCACAGATCGCCGCCGCTACAGCTCATGGCCAGTGGCACGCGGAGATATCGCGCTGATGGGTGCTCGGGCTGCCCGTGCGGGGGTCATGTTGCGGCGTGTCGACGAGTTGGAGTACCTCCGGCGCATGGTTGCCAAGGCGGCGCAGCAGCACGCGGCAGACTCTGACTACCAGCTGGAATTGTCGACGTGGAGTGGGCGGCATGGCTCCGCCGTCGGTGTGCCGGCTCGCAGCGTGCCGAAGGCCGACGAAGCAGGACCCGTACCGTCGAGATCTTTTGCGAGCGGGGAACTCGATCAGGTCCAGGATCTCGGTTCGACTATCGATAGCGCTGTGGTCGTTGCCCTCGGCACCGAGGCCGATGACGATACGACTCGGCTGCGGGCGGGGGAGGCCACGAGCCTGGTATTGCTGACCGCCACCGCGCTCGGGCTTGCGAGCTGCCCGATCACCGAGCCGCTGGAGGTGCCGAGCACGCGTGCCGCCGTGGCGGAAGAGGTGTTTGGGGAGGAGGGCTATCTGCAGATGTTGATCCGGATCGGCTGGGCTCCGATCAACGCCGACCCGCTGCCCTCAACGCCACGCCGCGACCTTGCGGAAGTCGCCGCATTCTTGACCGGCAAACCGCTTCATTGAGGATCGGTGGGCGGGTTGAGGTCAATCTCAATGTGCACCACCGAGCTGTCGAGACGCCTCGTGCAGGGCCAATCCAAATCTGCGAGTACTCGCAGCATCAAGTGGTTTCCCGAGAGTACCTCGGCAACAAAATGATTCACGCCATGAGCTTTGGCCACCATCGCTAGCCTGTGGAGCAACTCCGTTCCGACGCCCCGAAGGTGCTCGTTGTGAGCGACAACCACTGCCAGCTCTGCAAAACCGTCAGGTGGGCACCTGACATAGCTCGCCACTCCCAGCAACGTGTCGGAGTCGAAAGCGCCGATGGCGTATTGCCCTTCACGTTGATCGACGAGTGCTTGCGCCCAGGCTTGCAGATGTGCTGGATGCATAGTGAAGAAACGGAAATAGCACTCCTCGGCTGAGAGCGTTGAATACAGCGCCGCAACGGAGTTCACATCGCTCGTCCGCAGCCGACGGATCACCACCTCGACGCCGTCCAACAGCTCGGCATTCCAGCAATCGCACGAACCCCGATCAGCCATGGCCGACTGCCGCCAACGCACGACCAGAACCGAACATGCTCCGTGCTACTTCCTATCTCTGCGCCAAGCACATGTTGGTGATGCATGGACGTTAAGGGACGAGCGAAGCGATGGGATCGGGTCATAGGTCCCCGTGGCGCAGCCCGAAGGTCCCCAGCGCACGAGATAGGGCCTTCGTGCACGCGATGAAGGGCCATCCGGCTACCGGCCCCGGGACCAAGGCCCCCTGACTTCTCCATTGCCTGCTCCTAACGTCAACCACAGTCGTCGACCTGCAGAGGAGGATCTGAGATGTCACGACGGATTACGCCACACGGTGTCGTGGTGGGTGTCGATGGGTCACCGTCGTCATCAGCGGCTGTGCGGTGGGCGGTCGGTGAGGCGGTTTCCCGTCACGTTGGTCTCACCGTTGTGCACATCGTGCCGCCCATGCCGGTCGCGACATCCACACTGGGTTGGCCGGTAGGACAACTTCCCGATGAGATCCTCGAGATTCAGGAGAGCGATGGTCGCAGAATCGTCGCCGACGCTGTCGAACTTGCCGGGGAAGGCTTGAGTGTTGATGCCCGACCGGAGATCAACGGCGAATTCATCTTTGGCGGGATCGTGCCGACACTTGCCGACTTGTCCAAGGACGCCGCATTGACTGTGGTTGGTTGTCGTGGCCGTACAGCCCGTCACCGCCGACTGCTCGGTTCGATCAGCACCGGTTTGATTCATCACGGACATGGTCCGATCGCAGTCGTTCATGATGAGGCGCCGCCCCTATCGGGGTCTGCGCACTTACCCGTCCTCCTCGGAATCGACGGTTCCCGGGCCTCGGAGTTGGCAACGGAAATAGCGTTTGACGAAGCTTCCCGCCGGGCTGTGGATTTGGTGGCGCTACATGTCTGGAGCGACACCGACGTACCGTTGGCACGAAGCCTGGAGGCCAGCGCTCTGCAATCGGGTGCCGAAGAGGTGCTTTCGGAGCGTCTGGGCGGGTGGCACGAACGCTATCCCGAGGTCGTTGTGCACCGGTTGGTGAAGTATGACCACCCGGCTCAGCAGTTGCTCGATGAGTCTGAGCGCGCACAATTGATTGTTGTGGGCAGCCATGGTCGAGGTGGCTTTGCCGGGATGTTGCTCGGATCGGTAGGCACAGCGGTCGCGGAAGCAGCTCGTGTTCCGGTGATCGTCGCGCGTCATCGCTAGCACCGAAACTGCCGATAGGTAAGACGATCGGGACTTGCGGAAGGGACACTGACCAATGACCGTGCGGGATCTGACCGGCGAGTACAGCTCGGATGATGACGATCAGCTGCAGCCCGAGGACACGCTCATCGATACAGGGGTCGATGACGTACTCGACGTAGGTTACTCACCCCCTGACCGGTCCTATTCCCGTGCCGCAGTCAGCGGCATGGAGACGCTGGATCAGCGTCTGGATGCGGAGGAGCCGGATCCCTCATCACGAATCGATTCCCCCCTCGACACTGGTGACCAAGAGCGCTCAGACGAAGCCGAGCGGGAGGTCGAGTTCCCGCAACGCGACGAGGTCGGAGGTGTCCGTGCGGGCCGGCTCGTTGCGTCAAATCGGGGATATGGCGAGGACGCCGAAGCGGACTTAGTTGCCTACGATGTCGGCATCAACGGGGGAGCCGCCTCGGCGGAGGAGGCCGCAGTTCACGTAATCGAAGACGAAGGTTAGGCGATAGGCGAGCCGAGGTTCGCCGCACGAACTGCCCAGTCAGCTGCAGTTACCCGGATCGAGGCCCGAGAACGGGTGTAGGATTTAGCCGCTGATCAGGCACGGAGGTCGCATTTGGGCACCGACCAAAGTGAATCGATTCTCGCGCGGCTGGGCGCGCGCGGACTTGCCGTCAAGATGCATGAGCAGCTTGACGAGTTGGTGGCAGCCCGCGATCAGATGGAGATGTTGCTGGGGGTTGTCACCGACATCGCTTCCGATCTTGATCTGCAAGCGACCCTGCATCGCATCGTTGGTGCCGCCATGCGCCTGACCGGCGCCCGATACGGAGCAGTGGGCGTACGCGCATCTGACGGAGGACTATCGGCGTTCCTACATCAGGGAATCGGTGCGGATCTGGTCGCTCAGATGGACGGACAGCTGCCCGCCGGCAAGGGGTTGTTGGGCCTGGTGCTCGACCGCACCGACCCGTTGCGGGTCGATGACCTGTCCGGACATATCGCCGCGGTCGGTTTCCCGGATCATCACCCGCCGATGCGAGCGTTTCTCGGTGTACCGATCGTCATTCGGGGCGAGGTATACGGGGCCCTCTATGTGACCCATGATCAACCTGAGCACACCTTCACGGAATTTGATGAGGCCGCCGCACAAGCTCTGGCCTCGGCAGCCGCAGTCGCTGTCGACAACGCACGACTGTATGAGCGGGTCAGGGCAGTGGCACAGTGGACGAACGCCAGCCGCGAAATCACCACCGCTTTGCTCACCGGCATCAACTCCCAGTTGGAGTCACTACAGCTGATTGCCGAACTCACTCGTGAACTGACGGACGCCGAACAGGCGATCGTGCTGGTTCCGAGCGAACCCGACAAGTCTGCAGACGACAACGACACGTTGACGGTTTTCGCCGCGGCGGGTGATCATGCCGATGATGTGATCGGCCAACATGTGCCGATCGCCGATTCGACATCCGGACGAGTGTTTCGGTCCGGTACGGCTATAAACACCGAAACGTTTCTCTACCCGATTGCGGCGTTCACCGACGTGGGCCAGCGCCCTGTGATCGTGGTGCCGCTGCGCGCGTCTGATGCTGTCATCGGCGTACTCGCGATCGCGCGGGGCGCTGACCAACCCTCCTTCGACGACCACCAGCTGGCATTGATGGACGATTTCGCCCATCATGCCGCCCTGGCGCTGACTCTGGCGAGAGCCAGTGAGCAAGCCCGGCAGCTCACCGTGCTCGCAGATCGTGAGCGCATCGCGCGCGACCTGCACGACCATGTGATTCAGCGGCTGTTTCTGTGCGGGATGGAGTTGCAAGGCACCATCGCTCGCACCCGATCTCCGGCCGTGATCGAGCGTCTGGCTCGAACAGTCGATGATCTCCAGTCGATTGTCGACGAGATCAGAACGGCGATATTCGATCTGCAGTCGCCTGCCGCCGCCGCGATGAACTTCCGCCAGCGCATTCAGGCTGCCGTGGCCAGCCTGACCGACGACGCCAACCTGGCCACCACACTGCACATGGGGGGTCCGATGATCGTGGTCGACTCGGAGCTGGCCGACCACGCTGAAGCGGTCGTGATCGAAGCCGTGAGCAATGCACTGCGCCACTCCGGAGCCTCCCGGCTTACGGTCGACGTCACGGTGTCTGATCAGCTGACCATCGACGTCGTCGACGACGGCTGCGGCATTCCAGCCGACAATCAACGCCACAGTGGTATTGCGAATCTGTGCCACCGCGCCCAGCAGACAGGCGGAACCTGTGAGATCACGAGTCCACCCGGCGGTGGTACCCACGTGCACTGGGCCGCGCCCCTGAGGAGTCAATAGGGGACCAGGAGCCATTTGGCCGTCATACCGAGGACCGGAAGTCTCCTGACCAATCGGTTGCGGTTGTCTAATGTCGACTCCAGGCACCGCGCCACCGGTTAGGGGCAAACATGTTCGATAGGTCCAGTCATTCAGCGTCTCCACTCGTCGCCGACACTGAAGGGGGCACCCCCCACGACCCCACAGCCGAGCCGACTTCCGCATTCCGGCCTGATTTCGTCGATGAACCAGACGCCGCGGCCACCAAGCCGCAGGCGCAGGCGTGGGAAATGGACGAGTTCGATGTGGACTCCGCCATCATCGTCGTGAAACGCGGACCCAACGCCGGATCGCGGTTCATATTGAACCAGCCAGTCACTTCTGCGGGGAGACATGCTCGTAGCGACATCTTCCTCGATGATGTCACGGTCAGCCGCACCCATGCCGAATTCCGCAGGGAGCAGGGCGAGTTTCGGCTCGTCGACCTGGACAGCTTGAACGGCACCTTTGTCAATCACAAGCCGGTGAAGTCGGTCATGCTGGTCAACGGTGACCAAATCCAGATCGGGAAATTCAACTTGATTTTTCTCGCCCCGCACCGATGACATGCATCGACCTCGCGCACGCCTCAGCCACGAACCACCATCACGGGCGCCTTCGCCGCCTGCGCGACGGCAGAGCTGACCGATCCGAGCAGCCGGCCGGGGAAACCGCCACGGCCGTGGCTTCCGACGACGACAAGTTGTGCCTGGTGGGACTCGTCAACGAGCCACTGGGCAGGGCGATCACACACAATTTTCCGCTGCACCCGGACGTCGGGATATTGCCCAGACCACCCCGCAAGCCGCTCGCCCAGTACCTCATGCCCCTGGTCCTCATATTCGCGCCAATCCATGCCGAGGATGGGGAACACACCGACGTCGCTCCATGCGTGCAATGCAATGAGGTCCACCCTGCGGCGGGCTGCTTCATCGAATGCCAGGGCCGTCGCAGCCTCGGACGCGGGTGACCCGTCGATACCGAGCACGACAGGGGAGAGCTGGTCGTTTCCTGGGGTATCGCCGGCGTGAGCCACTACGACCGGGCAGTGCGAATGGTGGACCAGTCCACTGCTCACGGAGCCTAAAAGGGCCCGGCTGGCGGCTCCCAGTCCACGACTTCCTACGACGACCATCAGAGCCTGTGTGGAGGCATCGAGGAGCCCGGTTACCACCTCGGATGTCTTGATCTCGGTGTGAATGGTGGGTCCGTCGGCCTTGCCGATGCTGGCGAGCAAGGTCTTTTGGGCTTTCTCGATGAGGTGTTGCGCATTCGCCTTCTGCCATTCGGCGGTGCTCAGCTCCAGCTGTGGGATGGGCCAACTGGTCGTCATCGGCGTGATGACGTGCATCAGTGTGATGGGTACCTTGCGCATCACTGCCTCATCCGCCGCCCACCTGGTCGCGATTTCTGATTCCGCTGATCCGTCGACGGCGGCGATGATTCCGTATTTGGCGCTCTTGACCATCTGATGCTGCTCCTGCCGTTTCGCCGGCGCGGCATGAGTCACCGATTCCGGTCAACGCTAGGGCAGCCCGATCTGTAGATGGCAGTGCCATTGGTCCATCGCCGCGGTGTCGGTGGTACCTGCTTCTGGTGACCGCCTTCCGCAATGGTGGAGATGACCCAAATCCGTTGATATCAAGCGGGATAGGCGATTCTCACTGCTCCGCCGCCGGCTCGCCGACGGACGGCGTCCGCCGGCGAATCACAAACCGCAGGAGCTCGTCGGCACCCCAGACTATGACCGGAAAAGGCAGCAGCAACAGCAAGTCGGATATCGGCAAGGTTGCGGTTCCCAGCACTGCCCGCATCGCCGGCGTACAGACAAACGCGGCCGCCAGCGCGATCTCGGCACCGATGCCTGCCAACAGGTAGCGGTTGGAAAAGACACCGATCGCGCGCAGCGATGCTCGCTGTGTGCGTACCGCGAAGGCGGTACCTACCTGTCCGGCGATCATGCCCAGGAACGTCATGGTTGTGGCCTGTTGATAGGCGTGATGCAGCGTCGTTCCCGCATCGACCGACATGCCTGGGTGCCAGCCGGCGCGGGTTAGGACGTAGAAGAACCCTGCCATCTGCAGGGCTGCGGCAATGCCACCCAGAAACAGCCACGCCCGTACGAGTCGGGGTGCGCGAATGACACCTTCACTGCGTGGGCGCGGCGGGCGCGACATGATGCCAGGCTCGGCCGGTTCGCGCGACAACGCCAGTGCGGGGAATGTTTCGCTTCCCACGTCGAAGGCCAGTAGCTGCATGATCGTGAGTGGCAGCGGGATCAGCCCACCACCCAGTGCAAAGACCAAAAAGGGAACGGTTTCGGGGGTGGCGTGCGCGAATATGTAGTCGATGAATTTTCGGACGTTGTCGTAGATTCGCCGTCCGGCGCGTACTGCGGTGACGATCGTGGCGAAGTTATCGTCGGTGAGCACCATGGTTGCGGCTTCGCGGGCGACGTCTGTGCCTGAGAGTCCCATCGCTACCCCGATATCGGCACGCCGCAGTGCCGGTGCGTCGTTCACCCCGTCACCGGTCATCGCAACCACATGACCGTCTGCGCGTAGCGCCTCGGCGATGTGCAGCTTCGCCTCGGGCGAGGCGCGCGCGAAAATCACCTCGGGCTGGTTTCGGATCAGTTCGGCTAGTTGTGGCTCGTTGAGCGCTGCGAACTGTTGGTCACTGACAACGGTCGGTTCAGCGCCGGTGATTCCGACGCGTTCGGCGATCGTTTTGGCGGTCAGCGGGTGATCGCCGGTGATCACAATGATGCGGATCCCGGCGGTGTGGCATTGCGCAACGGCGTCCGCGACACCGGGCCGCGGTGGATCAAGTAGGGCGATGAGTCCGCTCAAGCACAAATCACGCTCGGCATCTGCTCGCCGCTGAGGCGTTGGTCTGCCGGAGGGCAACTCACGTTCGGCAAACGCGAGCACGCGCAGACCTTCCGCGGCCAGCTTGTCCACCGCCTCGGTGACCTGGCGGCGATGCGACTCCTCGAGTGGGAGCGCGGTTCCGTCGGGATCCAGTATGTGGGTGCACAGCGGCAGAACCTGCTCGGGTGCGCCTTTGGTGTGCACATATGCGGGTGCGTCCGCGCCTTTGTCGATCGTCGACATGAGCTTGAGTTCGGGATCGAAGTGAAACTGCCAGCGACGCTGGGCTTCTCGCTGGGACGAACTAGTAGTAGCGCCCAGCTGCCGCGCTGCGATGAGAACCGCGATCTCTGTCGGGTCGCCAGAGTTGCCGCCCGCTTCGAGCTGGGCGTTGTTGCATCCGGCCGCGATGCGGCCCAAAGAGCGCAGCGGTGGCACATCATGTGCCGTGTCCCAGTGTGAGGCCTCCACGTCAAGATTCAGGCGTCCTGCGCTGGTCCACGCGGCGACCGGGGCCATGCGGTTCTGGGTAAGCGTGCCTGTCTTGTCTGTGCAGATGACGTCAGTGGAACCGAGAGTTTCCACGGCGGACAAACGTTTGACGAGCGCACCGCGGCTACCCAGTTCGCGCACGGCGACGGCTAGCGCCAGGGTGATGACCGGGAGCAAACCCTCGGGCACCATGCCGGCCAGCAGTCCGGCCGCGAAAACCAGTGAGTTGATCAGCGTAAGGTGAGCGGCCAGTGTTGCGACCGGGATAAATGACATTGCCAGCATCACCGAGACGGCGGCGATAACCCATGCCACCCGTCTAACCTGGCTCTCCAGAGGGCTGGGTTCGGGCTTCACCCGCTGTGACAGTGCCGCGATGCGGCCGATCTCGGTGGCCATACCGGTGGCGAACACCACGCCTCGGGCCTGTCCGCCGGTGCAGTTGGTTCCGCTGAATACCAGTTCGTGAGCGCTCAGCAGTGGCACGTTGACGTCTTCGGTAGCTGCCGAGCGCACTGTCGGCACTGATTCACCGGTCAGTGCCGACATATCGACCTCGATCGCCCCCGCCAACAGTCGCATGTCAGCGGGAATGCGGTCTCCCTCCTCGATGACCACGATGTCGCCCGGAACGATCTGTGTCGCTTCGATTTCGACGACCGCGCCGTCACGATCGACTTTGGCTTGCTGCGGCAGGTACTTCGCCAACGCTTCGACTGCACGCTCGGCCTGTTGCTCCTGCACGAAAGCGAACGCCGCGTTCACCACGATGATTACCACGACGGCGGTTGCCACCAGATGTGACCCAACGATCAGCAACAAGCCGGCCGCTAGCCATAGCAACAGCGCCAATGGGTGGGTGAATTGACGAGCCAGTTCCTTCGGCCACGCTCGTCCACCGCGACGCACCAATGTGTTGGGCCCGAACTGCAACAGCCGCCGTTGCGCCTCGGTCGTGGTCAATCCCTGCCAGCTCGTTCGCAGATCGCGTAGCAGCCGGTCGGCAGCCTCCTCCGGATCGACTGCAGTCATCGATGGTTCACCGGTGGTCGGAACGGCGGGATGATGAAGGTGGGTGCGAACGGTACGCACTGGTGTCGGCATCACAGCGGGTTTCGCCTGATTCGGAGAGAGGCGGTCGTCCATGCCACGGCTCCTTACGCACCTGGACAATCAGACGTCGGCGACGGTATTCAGCAGCATGGCGCCACGAAAAGAGCCATTCAGCCCCCCCTCGGACGGCGAAGGTCCCTGCAGCAGTTTGGTGCATCCAACCGGTGTGTTGAGCACTCAAAGGGCCGGTTCAGGTTGCGGAGGAAAGCGCTATCGCCGGCCAATGAGGATTCGACGAATGGCGCTGGAAAACGAGGACTTCGGTACCTATGGAAATCGGTGAAGCGATGATCGAATGGCTTTGGACGGCAGCGAAGCCGTCGCCTTCGATTCGACTCGAGAAGGGGGCAGAGCAATGAGCGCTCGGCCGCAATCTGACGCCAGGACGCGCGCATTCGCCCGTGTCCTCGGGCCGTATCTCGTCATCGTCGCGCTCGCGGCTCTGGCGCGCGCGTCCAGCATGGCGACGCTGCTCGCCGAATTCAAAGCGAATTCCGGCTGGCCTTGGGTGACGGGGGCATTCGTTCTGCTCGGCGGGTTGATCGTGATCGCCCTCCACCAGAACTGGCGTGGCGCAGCAGCAATAGTGGTGTCTGCTCTCGGTTGGTTGACCAGCCTCAAGGGCCTGCTTCTACTCGTGGTTCCGCAGAAGTACCTGTCTTTCGGAGACTCCGTGGTCAACGCGAAAGGCTGGTGGCTGGCGATCATGGCGGTCACGGCGTTGATCGGCCTGTACCTGGCATATGTGGGTTGGAACCCGACGGGAAATCAGCCGCAAGCAGATGCCGACCGGAAGTCCACACCACACCTGCCACGGGCGGCTTGACCCACTGGGGACCTTTGGCACCCGTCCATGCGACCGATGGCCGCTGTGCCCAGTCGCATCCGAGAGCACGATCAAAACCCATGAACGGTGCGGTGATCGACGCAGTGGGCCTGCATCAGCTCGTGTCCACGCTGATCGATCGTGGCTACCGGGTCATCGGCCCGACCCTCTCGGACAACGCGATTGTGCTTGCCGAGCTGTCTTCAGCCGACGACTTGCCTAAAGGCTGGGGTGTTGAGGTAGCACCAGGTCATTACCGGCTGCGCCGCCGGGACGATGATGCCCGGTTCGGTCATTCCGCCGGCCCACAATCGTGGAAGCAGTACCTTCACCCACCACGGCAGCGGTTGTGGTCATCGGACGACCCGATGACCGAGGAACCTCCGCGCCTGGCGTTTATCGGGGTACGGGCATGCGATCTGGCGGCGATCGCGATGCTGGATGGGGTCCTGGGCAAGGGTGCACACCCAGACCAGGGCTTCCTCGGGCGGCTCCGCCGCATCTTCGTCGTCGCCGTCAATTGCACCGAGCCTGGTGGTCTGTGCTTCTGTGCGTCCATGGGGACCGGACCACAGGTCGGCCCAGGTTACGATCTGGCGCTTACCGAGCGCATCGATGAGCGCGGCCCGCATTACCTGGTGGAGGTTGGCAGCGATGATGGCGCCGACGTGCTGGCGGCGCTCACATCCCGCGATGCCCGTCAAGATGAGATCGACTCAGCCAGAGCTGAAGTAGCCGAGGCCGCGCAGCATATGGGGCGGCAGATGCCGGCAGGTGACCTCCGGGAACTGCTGATCGAATCACGTGAATCACCGCACTGGGACGAGGTTGCCAGTCGATGCCTTACCTGCGGCAACTGCACGATGGTGTGTCCGACGTGCTTCTGCACGAGTGTCGAGGACACCACTGATCTCACCGGAAGTCATGCCGAACGTTGGATGCACTGGTCGTCGTGCTTCGAAATGGACTTTACGTTCATACACGAGGGCAGTGTCCGGACGTCGGTGCCGTCCCGATACCGACACTGGATCACTCATAAGCTCGGAACATGGCATGACCAGTTCGGCAGCACTGGATGTGTGGGCTGTGGTCGCTGTATCGCGTGGTGCCCCACGGGAATTGACATCACTGAGGAGATGAACACCTTAGCCGACCTGGCCGGGCAGCACGATGACTGAGACGACTACGTCGGCGATGGCCCCGGTTCCGTACCGCGTGCAGGAACGCGTCAGCGAAAACCGCGACTCCTCGACACTGCACCTGCAACCAATCCGCGATGTGTTGAGCGCACCCCGACCCGGCGAATTCATGATGATGTACGCGTTCGGGATCGGTGAGGTCGCCATCTCGGTCAGCGGCGTCCCCACAGATTCTGACAACACCATCACCCACACCATCAGATCGGTCGGTGCGGTGACCAGGGCGCTGCACGACGCAGAGGTGGGCATGGTGATCGGTATGCGCGGTCCGTTCGGCACCGGCTGGGGATTGGCCGAGGCCACCGGCCGCGACCTGGTGCTTGTCGCCGGCGGAGTCGGACTGGCTCCGTTGCGCCCGGTAGTGCTCGGCGTACTCGCCGACCGCGATTCTTACGGCACGGTCACCCTGATCGCCGGGGCCCGCTCACGCGAGGATTTCCTGTTCAGCGCGGAGCTGCAGCAGTGGGCACAAGGCGAAAGCATCGACGTGTGCCTGACGGTCGACATTCCGTTACAAGGATGGCCGGGCGAAATCGGCTTCGTCACCGAACCACTACGCCGGCTACCGCTGCGGCCCGAGAACACCACCGCATACCTGTGCGGTCCGGAACCGATGATGCGCAACTGCGCCAACGAGCTGATGAACAAGTGCGTCGCCAGCAGCAATATCCTTGTCTCGCTTGAGCGCAATATGCAGTGTGGCGTCGGCTGGTGCGGACATTGCCAGCTCGGCCCGTTGCTGTTGTGCCGGGACGGGCCCATAGTCGGCTACGACGTCGCGCAGCCCCTTCTCGCGGTCCAGGAGCTTTAGATGGATACCCCTTCGTTGGCTGTGTGGAAGTTCGCGTCCTGCGATGGTTGCCAACTGACCCTGCTCGACTGCGAAGACGAGCTGCTGACCATCGCGCATCAGATGCGGATCGTCACCTTTCTGGAGGCGTCAAGCACTGTGATCGGGGGCCCGTACGACGTATCACTGGTCGAGGGATCGATCACCACGCCGGCCGACATACAGCGGATAACCGAAATACGGGAACAATCAAAGACATTGGTGACGATCGGAGCTTGTGCGACGGCCGGCGGGGTACAGGCTCTTCGTAACCTTGCCGACGTCGACGAGTTCGCCTCGGTCGTCTATGCGAAACCTGAATACATCGAGACACTGGCGACGTCGACGCCGGCCGCCGCGCACGTCAAGGTCGACTATCAGTTGCAGGGCTGTCCCATCGATCGCGGCCAGCTGCTCGATACGCTTGCGGCACTTCTGATTGGTCGCAAGCCGCGGATACCGGCCAAGACAGTGTGTACCGAATGCAAGCTACGTGGTGTGACGTGTGTCCTTGTCGCCGAGTCCATCCCGTGCCTCGGCCCCGTGACGCACGCGGGTTGCGGCGCGCTGTGCCCATCCTGCCACCGAGGTTGCTATGGCTGTTTCGGGCCGGCCGCTGCCCCCAATACAGCGGCACTGCTTCCGGTGCTGCACCGCGACGGGTTGTCCGACGGTGACGTCGAAAGGGTGTACTCGACGTTCAACGTCACGCGTTTCGCTGCCGAACGGAACGACCGATGAGTCCCGTGGTACGCACCCTGTCTGTGGGCGCCCTGACCCGGGTCGAGGGGGAAGGCGCACTGAATGTCACGTTGCGCGACGGTGCCGTAGACAGCGTTGAGCTCAACATCTACGAGCCGCCAAGGTTTTTTGAGGCGTTCCTGCGCGGCAGGGCCTACACCGAGCCACCCGACCTCACCGCGCGGATATGCGGTATCTGCCCGGTGGCGTACCAGGTGAGTGCCTGCAACGCAATTGAGGACGCGTGCGGGGTGACGATCGATCCCGAACTGGTGCAGCTGCGCCGTCTGTTGTACTGCGGGGAATGGATTCACAGCCACGCCCTGCACATTTTCCTGCTGCACACACCGGATTTTCTGGGCTACCCAGACGGCATCAGCCTCGCCAAGGACCGACCCGAGCTGATCGAACGGGGGTTATCACTCAAGAAGGCCGGCAATCGGCTCATGGAGCGCATAGGTGGCCGTGCCATCCACCCGGTCAACGTGCGGCTAGGCGGTTTCTACTCGGTGCCTGAGCCACGCGATCTCGTCGCGCTGGCCGAGCAGTTGCGGCGTGCGCTCGATGCCGCCCTGCTCACCGTACGCGAGATAGCCGAGTTCGACTATCCAGAGCTCGAATTCGATCACGAGTTTATGGCTCTGACCAATACCGACGGTTATCCCATCGAGAATGGGACGATCGCCCGCAGTGTGGGCGATGCGTTCCCCGTCGCCGACTTCACCAAGCACGTGGCCGAAACTCAGGTGCGACATTCGACCGCGCATCACGCCACTCTGGATGGCGGCCGCTACCTCACTGGTCCACTGGCTCGATACTCGCTGAACTCAGCTGCGCTGTCGCCGGTGGCGCGAGAGGCGGCCTCG
This sequence comes from Mycolicibacterium frederiksbergense, assembly GCF_029893345.1. Taxonomy (GTDB): domain Bacteria; phylum Actinomycetota; class Actinomycetes; order Mycobacteriales; family Mycobacteriaceae; genus Mycobacterium; species Mycobacterium frederiksbergense_B. Next base: position 684,836 of record NZ_JARXVE010000001.1, read on the forward strand.
GCCTCGGGACTGGGGCCGCAGTGCCACAACCCTTTCCGCAGCATCACGGTCCGGGCGGTCGAGGTGGTGTACGCCATCGAAGAAGCGCTGCGCATCATCGCTGACTACCAGCGTCCGGTACGGCCCTTCGTCGAGGTGCCCGCCCGCGCCGGTGTCGGACATGGGGTCAGTGAGGCCCCCCGCGGATTGCTGTATCACCGATACGAGCTCGACCAGGACGGCCTGGTGAAGGCCGCCACCATAATCCCGCCGACCGCGCAGAACCAGTCCGCCATCGAGTACGAGATGGCCGAGCTGGTCGGCTCGCACCTGGGCCTCGACGACGCGTCGCTCACCGCGCTGTGTGAGCGGTCGATTCGCAACCACGACCCGTGCATCTCATGCGCGACCCATTTCCTGACGCTGACGGTCGACCGCAAATGAGTGGCGAAACCCTCATCATCGGTATCGGCAACGATTTCCGCTGTGATGACGGGGTAGGACTGGCGGTCGCCGCCGCCATCGCCGACCGGCGGATCGCCGGTGTACGGGTGATGACCGACATTGGCGACCCAGCGTCCATTCTTGATGCGTGGACCGGCGTGCCGCTCGTCATCGCGGTGGATGCAGCAATGGGTGACGGCGCGACGCCGGGCAGAATTCGACGCTGGACGCCGCAAGAGTGCACCGAGCCTACGGCCGTAAGTTCCCATACGTTCGGTCTGGCACAGGCATATTCGCTGGGCCGAGCCCTCGGACGGTTACCGCGACAGCTGGTCGTTTTCACCGTCGATGTTGCCGACGTCAGGCCTGATGTGGGCCTGACGTCGACGGTCGCCGCCGCGGTGCCACTTCTGGTCAAAGCTGTACTGGCCGAGCTTCATTGACCCACGGGGCACACGGATTGGTCCGATCCCAGTCGGCGAGCTCGACAGTCAATACCCGGACGTGGGTTGCGATGTCGCCAAGGATGATTCGCATGCGGTCGACGCCAACGATGACGAGCAGATCGCTGGTCGCCCTGGGTAGGGCTTACCGCCCTCTTGGGGATTGACTTTTGGCCCTAGAACCGGGCCCGGGGGCCGGCGAAACGTGGTGTCTACGGTGATGGCGGCATCCCCGGAAAGGAGCGGTGAGATGTGCGGTTGGAACGGTAACGGCTGGATGTGGGACGGGGGCTACGGCGGCTGGGGCTGGATCGTGACCGCCGGGGTACTCACCCTGTTGTTCGCGGTGGTGATCATCGGGATTGTGCTGGCGGTGCGTTATCTCAGTGGTGAGCATCGGGGCGTGGCCGGTGCGCCGCAGACCCGGGGAGCCGAAGACGTTCTGGGGGAACGTTTGGCCCGCGGCGAGATCGATGACGACGAGTACCGTCGCCGCATGACGGCGCTGCGCGAGCACAAATGACCTCGCCGACTGAGTGACCGCATGACCGACTATCTGAGCAGTACCGACGATTTCATGTGGTCGCTCGGTTTCGACCCGGTGCTGCGGTCGACGATTGTGACGCTCACAGTGCTGGACCATCCGGTGGATTGGGCTGTCATCGTTGATCGATTCGATCGGATCAGCCGAGTCGTGCCCCGATTTCGGCAGAGAGTCGCGCGGTCGATCCCGCTGTCTCGTCCGCACTGGGAGTCGGTCCCAGACTTTGACCTCAAACATCACCTGCACAAGCTGGCCGTGCCCGAGCCCCGCTCGCTAGCCGTACTGCTCGATCTCGCTCGGCTCGCGGTGATGGGTGAATTCGACCGCAACCGACCATTGTGGAGGGCAACGCTCGTAGACGGACTGGCCGATGAGAGCGCTGCGTTGTTGTGCACGTTCGACCACTCCTTGACGGACGGCATCGGTGCCGTCCAGATCGCGTCGGTTCTCTACGATGGCCTGGACTCATGTCATCCTGCCGGTATTTTGACACCGTGTACTGCCGCCGGCGTCACCCGCCGCGGTTTGGCAGTTCGCCGGCATGTGCACGCTTTAACAACGGGTCTTTCAGCAGCACAGTCGATCTATCGGGCGGCTCGTCCGATCCGTGGACCCCGCTCGCCGATCATGAGGGGCCGCACGCCGAATCGACACGTCGACATCCTCGAGGTGAGTCGGCCGCGGCTACAGCGGGCGGGCCGTGTCGCAGGAGGAACCCTGAACGACGCATTCGTGGCCGCGGTGACCGGCGGGATCCGGCTCTACCACGAATATCATCGTGTGCCAGTGGGAGAGCTGATGATATCGATGCCGATCAGCATCCGCACCCCGACGGACGCGGCAGGTGGCAACCGGGCGACCCTCATCCGGTTCCCGGTACCGACAGGGACGACGGATCCGGAGCAACGAATCGCCGAAATCCACAGCCGGACGACCAGGGCGCGAGGGGAGAAGTCGCTCGGTTACACCGACCTGATAGCCGCAGGCCTCAACTCGCTGCCACGTTGTTACCTGGGTTCTGAACTGCGCCACGTCGACTTCATCGCCAGCGACGTCCCCGGGTTCCCGGCACCACTGAGACTTGGCGACTCACCGGTGCGGATGCAGTATGCGTTCTCTCCGACACTGGGTTCGAGTGTGAACATCACACTGCTGTCGTATGTTGACACTTGCGCCATCGGGATCAACGTAGATACCGGCGCGGTTCCCGACCATGACACCTTTCACGAATGTCTCACTGCAGGTTTCGCCGAGACGATGGGTTGTGCGTGACGGGCAGGCGCTACCGTGCCGAATCCAGCAGCAGGCGGCGCTCAGCTGCGGCAACCACACGGCGTGCCGCCTCGGCGGCATCGGGGTTGACCGACACCGACGTGATGCCCATGCGCACCAGGTGCTCGGCGAATTCGGGCTTGGTCGACGGCGCCTGGCCGCACAGTGACGAGGTGATTCCGAGTTTGTTTGCCGTGGAGACGATTTGAGCTATCGCGTCGAGGACTGCTGGATCGGATTCGTCGAACAGCTCCGCACAGATGTCTGAGTCGCGGTCGACGCCGAGCATCAGTTGCGTGAGGTCGTTGCTACCGATGGAAACTCCGTCGATACCCATACCTATGTAGGTGGGGAGCCAGTGCACGACCGATGGCACTTCGGCCATGACCCAGCGGTGCAGACCTCGCTGGCGCCCTAGGGGACTCGAGTCGACCAGAGCCAGGCACTCTTCCAACTCCCATCGAGTACGTACGAACGGGATCATCAAATGAAGATTCGGGGCCTGTTCGCGTGCCCGGCCGAGCGCCGTCAACTCGAGCCCGAACAGGTCTGGCTCTTTGATGTAGCGGTAGCAGCCGCGGTAGCCGATCATCGGGTTGTGTTCGACCGGCTCGAACGTCTCGCCGCCGATCAGACCGCGAAACTCGTTGGTCCGGAAATCCGTTGCCCGATAGATCACCGGACGCGGAGCGAATGCCAAACCGATGCGGGTGATGGAAGCAACCATGGCGTCCACCAGAACGCTCTGCTCGCCGTGCGCAATCAGATCGCGGGGATGCCGGCCCGACAGCGCCTCGGTGAGCATGAACTCCGCACGCAGCAAGCCGACACCGTCGACGTCCTGCTGGGCGACGGCGTCGGCGGAGCCCGGCATCGCGAGGTTCACATAGATCCTGGTGCCGGTAACTTCGGCACCGCGAAAGGCGGGTTGGGCCCGTGGAACTGCTGTGGTCCGGTCACTTTCCCGACTCCGTGCGGCCGTGATCTGTCCCCGGGTGCCATCGACCGTGACGAGCGCCCCGTTCACGAGATCCACGGTGGCAGAGCGTGCGCCCACCACGCACGGCACGCCCAGCTCTCGGGCCACGATCGCGGCATGACAAGTCATACCGCCGGTCTCGGTAACCAGGGCCGCAGCCCGGCGAATGGTGGGTAGCCAGTCGGGGTTGGTCGTCGGAGCTACCAGGACCTCGCCGTCAACCAGCTTGAGGCCGTCCTCCGGCTTGAGCAGCACCCGAACCGGGCCAGAGGCGGTCCCGGGAGCAGCGGGCAATCCACGCACGAGCACCCGGGACTGTTCGGCGGTGGCGATAGTGCCGGCGGCGCCATTCAGCGTGGTGATGGGCCGGGCCTGGACCAACCAGACGGTTCCTGACGCGATCGCCCACTCGACGTCCTGCGGACACCCGCTGTGTCTCTCGCTGGCTATCGCCAGCTTTACGATCTGCCGTAGCGCATCGTCATCGAGCACCCGGGCCTCGGCCTCGGGCCGATCCAATTCGACCGTCGCATCGTTACCGTCCGGCCCACGCACGACCTTGATCGCCTTGAATCCGATCCGGGCCTCGCGAACCGCGAGAGTCTTCTTGTCGACGACATAGGTGTCGGGTTGCACGGTGCCGGAGACCACCACCTCGCCTTGTCCGAACGCGGCTTCCACTACGACGCGGTCGGAGGCGCCGGTGCTGGGGTCGGTTGTGAAGGCGACGCCGGCCTTGTCGGCCGACACCATCTGCTGCACGACCACGGCCATCGCCGGCGTGGCGGCGAAACCACGGCTGGCCCGATAGCTGATCACCCGCGGAGTGAACAGCGACATCCAGCACTTCGTCACCCCCTGAAGCAGCGCGCCTTCGCCGGCGACGTTGGTGATCGTGCGATTCATGCCGGCGAATGAGGCGTCCTTGCCATCCTCACCCGTCGCGGAGGAACGCACGGCGACCACCCGATCGGCCCCCAAAAGCCGGTACGCGGTCATCGCTTCCTCCCGCGCGGCCGGGCATACCCCCGCCTTGGTCACCAAACTCTGCATCCGACGGCATAACTCTGACAGTCGCGCCGTGTCGGCAACGTGGGCCAGCGCTTCGCTGTGCAAGGCAGCCAGCTCCGCCTCAACCCCGCCGATGCGAATCGAGTCCAGATACGCCGAGCGCATCAAGACGAAGCCAGGCGGAACAGGAAGCCCCGCGGCTACTAGTTCGCCGAGGTTGGCCCCCTTGCCGCCGGCATCGTCGGCTTCGGAGATTCGCAGTTCATTGATGTCACGGACGTAGCTGGCGTCGGTGTTGTCGTAGTGCATGCCATCAACCCTGTTCCAGCAACATCGATTGGCAAAGCGGCTGAGGGACGTTGCGTGAAGGACGTTGGTCACTTGGCATACAGTCCTAGGGCTCTTGCCGGCGGTGCCGTCGATTCAGCAACCTTTCCCAAGGACACACCGTTGGGAGACAGCATTGGCTACCAATACGGCGGTCACCATCGACCCGCGCACTTTCGATGCGGTTGTGTTCGATTTCGACAGCCTGGTACCCCACGCGGATGAGGTCTGTGTCCCGGAATCCGTTACCGACCTGCTGCGACGGTTGGCCGAATCGGGCGTCAAGACCGCCGCCTATTCATTGCGTTCGTTGCGCGGCGAGTGGGGGATCGCGCAGTCGGCGGGGTTGGAGAATGTGTTCACCGTGTGCGTCGACGGCGAATCCGACCATGATCAAGGTTTGGAGGGGCAACCCGAAGCCGTGATTGACGAAGCGGTGCGGCGCCTAGGCTCGGTTCCAGAGCGCACTGCCATCGTGGTTGGTGTGGAGTCGACCGGCAATCCGACTGGTATCGGGCTGACGATCGCCGTGGATGCGGCGGCAGACTCCGACGGTACCGGTCGACCGGGTGCTGATTTCGTGATCACCGATCTCGCCCAAATCGAGGTCTGCGCCGACTATCCGCATCGCTCACAATTACCCAATGCATTAATCGCCTATGACCACCTCATCGGTGTGATGGCTGGACGCGAGGCAGTTATCTGCCTCGACTTCGATGGCACACTGTCTGAGATCGTCGACGATCCACCCAGTGCCACACTCATTTCCGGTGCAGCAGAGGCGTTGCGGCGTCTGGTGGCACTGTGTCCGGTCGCGATCATCAGTGGCCGTGACCTGCCCGACATCCGACAACGAGTAGGTATAACCGGACTCTGGTACGCCGGCAGCCATGGATACCAGATGGTAGGGCCCGATGGTACTGAACACGACTACGAGCGGGCCGTCGCATCTGCACCGATTGTGCAGCAGGCCGCCGCCGAACTCGGTGACAAACTGGAACACGTAGGTGGAGTTCTGGTTGAACACAAGCGCTTTGCGGTCGCGGTGCATTACCGCAATGTCGCCGCCCGCGATATCACCGGGGTGATCGAGACGGTGAGCCAATACGGGCGTGACCACGCCCTTCGAATATCCCATGGCCGCAAGCTGATTGAGCTTCGACCAAACCTGGACTGGAATAAAGGCGCGGCGCTGACCTGGATCCGCGAGAAGATCAGTGGATCCGGCCGCGGGTTGCCGGTATACGTCGGTGATGACACTACAGACGAGGACGCTTTCGATGCGGTTCGGTTCAGCGGCATCGGAGTAGCAGTGCGGCATGAGGAAGATGGTGACCGACCCACGGCCGCACAGTTCATCCTCGAGTCCCCGGCCGAGGTTGTGACATTTCTTCAGCGACTGGGCGATAGGCTGGAGCGCGAAAACCAGTCATCGAACGAGGCGTGGACCTACAACTTCGAGGGTTACGACCCGCACAGCGAGAAACTGCGTGAAGCCCTGTGCGCCACCGGAAACGGATATTTCGCCAGCCGAGCATCCGCTCCAGAATCCAGCGGGGGACGGGTTCATTACCCGGGCACCTATGCCGCAGGGATATACAACCGCTTGGTCGATGTCGTCAACGGTACGGAACTCAGCCACGAAAGCCTGGTCAATCTGCCCAATTGGTTACCGCTGACGTTTCGTATCGAAGGCGGTGCCTGGTTCGATGTCGACCGTGTTCACCTGCTGTCGTACCGGCAGATCCTCGACCTTCGAGGTGCAGTCCTGACCCGAGAGCTGCGTTTTCGCGATGACGCGGGCCGCACCACGTCGGTCACACAACACCGTTTCGTCGCTATGCACGCGGCGCATGTCGCGGCTCTGCAGACCATCATTATCGCCGAAGACTGGACAGGCACGATTCAGGTTCGCTCCAGATTGGACTGCGATGTCAGCAATTGCCTGGTGGAGCGATACCACGGTCTGGCGAGTGACCATTTGACATCGCTGCACAAGCAGGTGATTTCCGAGGACTCGGTGTTACTGGCGGTAGAGACGTCACAGTCGCACATTCCGGTTGCGCTGGCGGCGCGGACCACGGTGTGGCGAGACACTGAGCCAGCCACCGCAACTTACCGGCTCGCAGAGGACGAGTTCAGTATCGGCCACGACGTGTTCGTTGAAATCGCCAGAGGCGAGCCGCTGGCTGTGGAGAAGATTGTCACCCTCGTTACAGGGCGTGATGTGGCCATCTCCGAACCTGAATCAACGGCTGAACGAGGCCTGCTCCGGCAGAAGCGCTTTGCCGAGTTGGAGAATCTGCACAGGATAGCGTGGGCGCACCTTTGGGAGCGGTTGTCGATCGAGCTGGACTGTCGCGCAGACGAATTACGCATCCTGCGACTACACACGCTGCATGTGCTGCAATCCGTCTCCGATAACAGTGCAGATGTCGACGTCGGTGTTCCTGCGCGTGGGCTACACGGTGAGGCATACCGCGGCCACGTCTTCTGGGACGAACTTTTCATCTTCCCTGTGCTGAACCTGCGCTTGCCGATGGTTACCCGTTCGCTACTCCGCTATCGTTACCGGCGACTTCCTGAGGCGCGCCGAGCGGCGAAGCTGGCCGGCTACGCCGGCGCCATGTTTCCCTGGCAGTCCGGGAGCGATGGACGCGAGGAGAGCCCTGCCTTTCACCTCAACCCCCGCTCAGGCAGGTGGAACCCGGATCCCAGCCACCTCGCACACCACATCGGGATCGCGGTCGCATACAACTTGTGGCAGTTTTACCAGGTCACCGGCGACTTGTCGTACCTGATCGACTACGGCGCCGAACTGCTGGTCGAGATCGCGCGCTTCTGGGTCAGCAGAACGACATACGACGCTGAACGTGACCGATACAGCATTCGAGGTGTGATCGGGCCCGATGAGTTTCACTCCGGATATCCAGGCCGGCCCTATCAGGGCATCGACAACAATGCCTATACGAATGTCATGGCTGTCTGGGTAATCTTGCGTGCCATCGACGCGATCGAGCTGATGCCGTTGCCCAACAGGATCGACCTCCGAGAGAAGCTCGGTCTGAGCACCGAAGAATTGGCGCGATGGGATCACATCAGCCGACGCATGTTCGTGCCGTTCCACGATGGTGTCATCAGTCAGTTCGAGGGCTACGAAAACCTGACCGAGTTGGACTGGGACGCATATCGGAAGCGATACGGCAACATTCAGCGATTGGACCGCATCCTTGAGGCCGAGGATGACGACATCAACCGATACCGGGCTGCGAAACAAGCAGACGCATTGATGCTGCTGTTTCTGCTCTCGTCGGATGAACTGCGCGAACTCCTTTCTCGGCTTGGATACCGGTTTGCTCCCGAGCAGATCCCGAGAACCGTCGACTACTACATGGGCAGAACATCACACGGATCCACGCTCAGCGCTGTCGTACACACTTGGCTGCTCGCCCGGGCCAATCGCGATCGCGCCCTTGACTATTTTCAACAAGCCCTCAAGTCGGACGTTGCCGACATCCAGGGCGGCACCACTTCCGAGGGCATTCACCTTGCGGCGATGGCCGGCAGTGTTGACCTGATACAACGGTGTTTCACTGGGCTGGAAACACGTGGCGGTCGATTGGTGCTTTCGCCGTACTGGCCTGAATCGCTTGGAGCATTGGGCTTTCCGATCCACTACCGGGGACACCACCTCTATATCCGAGTCAGCGGGCGGGGTGCCGAGATCAGCGCCGATCCACGGCCCGCGCCGTCGATCGTCGTCGAGTGCCGGGGGCGGGTCATGGAGCTGGCTTCGGGGGCCAAGGTCGAATTCACCGATCAAAAAGGCAGTGATGCAGGGGTTAGGACGCTCCCTCCAGGCGCGTCGACAGCATCGCAGACTCTGCCCTGTGCTTGATCGTCCGTAGTCTTGACCGCATCATCAATGCTACTGCCGGACCGGCTATTTCGACCTTCAATACGTCTCCGGGGTGACGAAGCTGTGCGCGCATCCGCAGTAGCAAGCGGCAGCGATCCTCCCAACGCGGTTGGAGACGAAAAGACCACACTGCGTCCCACGGAAAATCCGGGGATGTTCCGCGCAGCACTACAGCCTCGCCGGCTACGACCTGATCGACTACCAGCGAGGCCCGCCGCAGGCAGTCCCATCGGCCTTTTGGCGCGATGTGCACAACATCTCCTACTACGAGCTCACCATCGCTTCGCAACAGTCGGGTCAGCCACGGCCACGCCATCGGCGGTGGCGCATCAATCCACACGCCCTCGGTGGACCGCGTAGAAGGCTGACGGACCAGCTCATCACCGAGTAGCCAGCATCGGCACTCTTCTTTTGTTGTTCCCCAGTTGCGGTAGTAGCGCCGCGCTGCGTAGAGCAGCACAGTGACACCGACGACTCTCGCAGCGACCATAGACATGTAAGAACCGTGACCGAGTTGATACATGTGGACTAGGGCCGAACGCCCTCAGCGCGACGACATTTGATCACTTGAAGCCGCTGCGGGCCGACGAATGGCACCGTTAGCCGGGACTTCTGTCCCTATTGCGCCGACCCGCGTGGTGGTCGGATTCAACCGTGGAAGTTGATCCGAATCCGTAGGAGGCATCATGACTAGACTTCCCGAGACCTACCGGTCGCGTTCGTTTTGGCCGGATATCTCCGACCTGTTCGCGGGGTTACCGTCGTGGGCCGGCATGCGCCCGGTCCTAGGCAGCCACGTCATCCGCGTCGAAGATGAACTCAAAGGCGATAGCTACGAACTCCGTGCCGAGGTTCCCGGTGTGGACCCGGAAAAAGACGTCGACATCATCGTGCGCGACGGTGTGCTGACGATCAAGGCCGAGCGTTCCGAGAAGAGGGAGGCCAACGGCCATTCCGAGTTCTCCTATGGGTCCTTCATCCGCTCGGTGAGTCTGCCGGCGGGGGCCGATGAGGACGCGATCAAAGCCAGCTACGACAAAGGCATTCTCACGGTGTCTGTGCCCGTGACGAAGGCGTCTGGCACTGCTGAGAAGCACGTCGCGGTCCAGACCGGCGACTGAGACAACGAGGCGTTCCCCGGGGCCAGTTGGCCCGGGGGAGCCCCCAGCTTCTGAGATGTGCACGTAAGGAGATCAGCAAATGACCGCCGACCATTCGGACCATATCGACAAGCAATGGACAGTCGACGTGTCGATCGACGAATGCCAAGGTCTGACTCGTGCGCAAGCGCGTTTGCTCTGGCGCGAGAAGGAGGAAATTGGTGTGGGGATGGCGCGGCTCAACCCCACTGACCGCAATGTCGCCGAGATCGGTGACGAGCTTGCTGTCGCGCGCGCCTTGTCTGATTTGGCCAAACGGATCCTGCGGGTGTCTGTCGACGACATCGAGGCGGTCACCCACGCACCTGCCACATTGCAGTACTGACTGCGCACCGGACGGACACGGAGAATCGTGATGACTCGTGCGAGAGAGCTGGATCGACGAACGCCACGGCGAGTGTTTCGTGACCGTCGCGAAGCAGGGCGACTTCTGGCGGACCTGTTGAGCGCCTACCGAGGCCGTGACGACGTGGTCGTGCTCGGACTGGCGCGAGGCGGGATACCCGTCGCGTGGGAGGTTGCGGCCGCGCTCGGCGCTCCGCTCGATGCATTCATCGTGCGCAAACTGGGCGCACCTGGCCATGAGGAATTCGCGGTGGGCGCATTGGCCAGCGGCGGGAGCGTAGTCGTCAACGACGATGTGCTGCGCGCGTTGCGAGTTTCCCCGCAACAGTTGCGAGAGGTGGCCGAGCGTGAAGGGCGAGAGCTAATCCGACGCGAGACCGTTTATCGCGTCGGCCGACCACCTCTCGATGTGTCCGGCAAAGTGGTCATTCTGGTCGATGACGGTCTGGCCACGGGCGCCAGCATGTTTGCTGCTGTGCAGGCGCTTCGCGAGGCAGACCCTGCCCAACTGGTGATCGCAGTTCCGGCAGCTCCAGAATCGACGTGTCGGCAGTTCGCCGGGATGGTCGACGATGTCGTGTGCGCGACGATGCCCACCCCGTTCCTTGCAGTCGGCGAATCATATTGGGATTTCAGCCAGGTCACCGATGCCGAAGTCCGTGATTATCTTGCGACACCGACATCGGGGGTAGCTGTTGCCGGCACCCGACGACCGGAAAGCAGTGCAGATGCGCTACGTCGCAGCGCCGTCGATGCTCCGAACGGCATACCGCCGACCGAAGCGCTCGACGAGATCATCGGGGACGCGCGAATCGTTCTGATCGGTGAGAGTTCGCACGGCACCCACGAGTTTTATGAGGCACGAGCGGCAATCACCAAATGGCTGATCGAGGAGAAGGGATTCTGCGCCGTCGCGGCAGAAGCCGACTGGCCCGACGCGTATCGGGTCAACCGATATGTCCGTGGCCTGGGCAATGACACGTCAGCGGATGAAGCGCTGAGCGGATTCGAGCGCTTCCCGGCCTGGATGTGGCGCAACGTCGTGGTCCGGGATTTTGTGGAATGGTTGCACGGACGAAACGGGCGGTGCCGATCGCACGGTCTGCCTCAGTCGGGTTTCTATGGCCTGGACCTATACAGCCTGCATCGTTCGATGCAGGAAGTCATCGATTATCTGGCGAACGTGGATCCGGCAGCGGCGGAACGTGCGCGGGACCGCTACGCATGCTTCGATCACACCTCGGCCGACGACGGCCAGGCCTATGGGTTTGCCGCTGCGTTCGGCGCGGGTCTGTCCTGTGAGCGCCAGGCAATCGAGCAGCTTGTCGACATGCAGCGAAACGCGATCGACTATGCGCGCCGTGACGGACTACTCGCCGAGGACGAGGCTTTCTACGCTCAGCAAAATGCCCAGACCGTCCGCAATGCAGAGGTGTACTACCGCGCGATGTTCAGCGGTCGTGTCACGTCGTGGAATCTGCGTGACCAGCATATGGCGCAGACTTTGTACGCCCTCCTGGATCACTTGGATCGCCATCACCGACCCCAGACTGCGCGGATCGTGATGTGGGCACACAATTCTCACGTCGGCGATGCCAGAGCCACCGAGGTGGGTGGCGATGGACAGCTGACGGTCGGGCAATTGGTGCGCGAGCGGTATGGCGACGATTGTCGCCTCATCGGATTCACCACGTACTCGGGTTCCGTCACCGCAGCCAGCGAGTGGGGAGGCATCGCCGAACGCAAAACCGTCAGGCGCGCCCTGAACGGCAGCGTCGAGGAACTGTTCCACGAAACTGGACGGTCGGGCTTCCTTGTTTCGCCGATGATCAGCCGCGCAGCAGTGGCGCCGTTGGACGTCGTCAGGCTCGGACGCGCTATCGGTGTCATCTATCTGCCCGAAACCGAACGGCAGAGCCACTACTACCACGTGCGCCCGTCGGAGCAGTTCGATGCAATCGTTCACGTCGACAACACCAGGGCATTGGAGCCACTCGCGGTCAACAGCATTTGGGTGACAGGAGAAACGCCTGAGACGTACCCGACCGGCCTGTGAGGCGTACGGCGGCGACCAAAGAAACGGACCTCAACCGATGGGGAGCAGGACGAGATGGCGTCGATCGTCACGCTGACCATGAATCCGGCACTGGACATCACCTCAGACGCGGACTTCGTTCGCCCTACGAACAAGATCCGTTGCAGCGGAACTCGTTACGATCCCGGCGGAGGTGGCATCAACGTCGCCCGCGTGGCGCACGTCCTTGGTGGGGACGTAGCGGCCGTGTTCCTGGCGGGTGGCACGAGCGGCGAACTCCTGACAGGACTCGTTCGTGACGTTGGTGTACCGCTGCGACGAGTCAAAATCACCGGTTCGACGCGGGAGAGCTTCACCGTGAACGAACGGAGTACGACCAAGCAATACCGATTCGTTCTGCAAGGGCCGGAGGTTACTGCTGAAGAGCAGACTCGATGTCTCGAAGTGCTACGGGATACTGCCAAATCGGCGGATTTCGTCGTTGCGAGTGGCAGCCTTCCGCCCGGAGTTCCGCCGGACTGGTATCAAACAGTCGCCGACCTGTGTGAAGACATCGGGGCGCGACTGATCCTGGACACCTCCGGCGGTGGGCTCACCCATGTGAAGTCCGGCGTGTTCCTGCTCAAGCCGAGTCTGCGAGAGCTCCGTGAGTGTGTAGGGGACTACCTCGACACCGAGACCGACCAGGCCGTCGCCGCGCGCGATCTCATCAAGGGGGGCGTCGCGCACACGGTGTTGGTGTCACTCGGTGCGGACGGGGCGCTGCTGGTGACGGGGACGCGCTGCCAACGATTCAGCGCGCTTCGGGTACCCGCGGGCAGCGGAGTGGGGGCAGGGGACGCGATGGTCGCGGCGATCGCGGTCGGATTGACCCGAGGTTGGTCGATGAGCAAATCGGTGCGATACGGCATCGCTGCGGGAGCGGCCATGTTGTTGACCCCGGGGACGGCGATCTGCAGACGCTCGGAGGTGGAGCGCTACTTCGGCCTAACCGCTGATCCGGCGGAGCTCTCGCCATCCGCACTGGAGACTTTCGACACTTCGCCTGATGATGTGTGGCATCCGAGGCCGCACCAGGCGAACGTGCATAGGTGAATCTGCGCAGTATGGAACGCAATAATCTCGCGGCCGGCAAAGGCCGACCACTGTCACGAAGATTTCGTCGTCAACAAAACCAGCAGCCGGATCAGTTCATGGGGAGAAAGCCTGGCCGGTGTGATTCGTCTGGTGGGACGATGACCACGTGGCCGGCCTACGCGAGTCGGGCATTGAGAATATACGCCCGTTGCGTGACACGCTCTCACAACTGCGCCTGCGAGAACTGCTGACGGAGGTGCAGGATCGTGTGGAGCAGATCGTCGAAGGCCGCGACCGCCTCGATGGCCTGCTAGATGCGATGTTGATGGTCACTTCAGGCCTCGAACTGGACGCAACGCTGCGCACGATCGTGCGCACGGCGATCGAATTGGTCGACGCACGATACGGGGCCTTGGGCGTGCGAGGCGATAATCACGAGTTGGCTGAGTTCATCTACGAAGGCATCAACGAACAGACGCGGGAGAAGATCGGCCATCTGCCCGAAGGGCGCGGTGTGCTGGGTGTACTGATCGATGACCCTAAACCGATCCGACTCGACAACATTTCACACCACCCCGCCTCCGTCGGATTTCCTCCTCTACACCCGCCGATGCAGACGTTCCTCGGCGTACCGATCCGTATCCGGGAGCGTGTCTTCGGAAATCTGTACCTGACCGAGAAGGCCGGCGGCCAACCGTTCACCGAGGATGACGAGGTGTTGGTGCAGGCACTTGCCGCCGCGGCGGGTATCGCGATCGACAACGCCCGACTGTACGAGAAGTCGAAGGTTCGCCAGGCATGGATAGAAGCCACCCGAGACATCGGGACTGAGATGCTCTCTGGCGCGGATCCAGCTCGCGTGTTCGAGCTTGTTGCCAACGATTCGCGAATATTGAGCAGGGCCGCGTCAACATTTGTCGTGGCTCCGCTGGATGCCGATATGCCGGCAGCCGAAGTCGATGAACTCGTTGTTATCGCGACCGCGGGCGAGTGCGTGCTTTCCAGTTCTCAAACAGTGCCAGTTTCTGGCACGTCGATCGGTGCAGCTTTCGTTGGCGGGACACCGACGAGCGTGGAGCATCTCGACCTGGATATCACGGAGGACTACGGGCCGGCCCTGGTTCTACCGTTGCGGGCGACCAACACGATCGCGGGTGTTCTTGTCGCCCTACGCCCTCCGGGAGCACAGCCGTTCAGCGCCGAGCAGTTCGACATGATGTCCGGCTTCGCAAATCAGGCGGCGTTGGCATGGCAGCTCGCCATCACTCAACGCCACATGCGGGAGCTGGGCATCCTGACCGATCGCGATCGGATTGCTAGAGATCTGCACGATCACGTCATCCAACGACTGTTTGCGGTCGGCCTTGCATTACAGGCAACGGTGCCCCGAGCGCGGTCTGCCGACGTTATGCAACGAATAACTGACAGTGTCGATGACCTGCACCAGGTCGTACAGGAAATCCGTACTGCAATCTTCGATCTGCACGGGTCACCGTCCGCGCCTACTCGACTGAGGCAACGTCTGGATACCGCCGTCGCACAGTTCGCGAATCCCGCAATACGGACGACGCTTCAGTACAAAGGGCCACTGTCGGTGGTCAGCGCTGAGCTAGGCGATCATGCTGAAGCCGTTGTACGAGAAGCTGTTAGCAACGTGGTGCGGCACGCGAACGCAACGACGCTCGGTATCAAAGTCACCGTCGACGATGCCTTGTCGATTGAGGTAGTTGATAACGGCCGCGGCATCAGCGGCGATATCACCGCCAGCGGTCTCACCAACCTGCGCAAACGCGCAGAGGATTGTGGTGGTGAATTCAGCATTGAGCAAGCGGTCGGTGGGGGAACGGTGCTGCGGTGGTGCGCCCCGCTATGACCAGCGCCATGGGGATCATCGCCGTGAAGCGTGTGACTTTGTGCTCTTTTGACCTTTGCTTCGCCGGACGGACGATGACCACGGCACAGACCTGACACCAAGGAGCACAGCATGCTCGAATGCGACGTGGATAAAGAGAACTCGATCGTGCTGGTTCGTCCCGAATCGGCACTCGACAAGAGTGATTTCGTCGGCCTGGCAAAACTGGTCGACCCACAGATCGAGGCCAACGGTGATCTGGCTGGTCTCATCATCGATGCACCCAGGTTCCCCGGATGGGACAGCTTCGGTGCGTTGGTGACCCACATCCGGTTTGTTCGTGATCATCACAGACATGTCAAAAAGATCGCGGTCGTGACTGATTCTCACCTCGGTGATTTCGCAGAGCATCTGGCCGCGCATTTCGTGTCGGCCGAAGTTCGCCAGTTCCCTGCCGGTCATGTTGAGCAAGCCCGAGGATGGATTACCGGTAAACAGTAGCCCTCCGCACCGGCGTCGCGGGTGCCGAAGGTCCGGTGTTGAGTTGCAGATCCCGCCACGAGCGAGCGAGGAAGGATGGAAGCGTTCACAATCGGACTGGGGTGCTGGAGTTCCCGCCTATGGAGTCGAAATCCGCTGGTGCGTCGAAGCGATCGCATCGAGTCGGTGGTACTCACTATCGCAGCGGTGTTGTGGGTGCTGGCGCTGCCGATTGCCGCTTCCGTCGGTACTTTCGTGCATGACTCGCGCGCACGCATCTACGCCGAAGAAGCCCACGATCGGCATCAGGTAGCTGCCGTCGCCACCGAGAACGGCCAGGCGAGCATTCGCGGCCGACAGGTGGCGGTCACCGCCGATGCTGCGTGGTCGTTCGACGGTCAACTCCACAAGGGGGTGTTGGTTTGGTCGTCCCGTGCGGTAGTCGGTGCACAGCAAATCATCTGGGTCAACTCCGTGGGCAACATGGTTGATCCACCACGGTCGAAGGATCGTGCGGTAAGTGACGCGGTGCTGGTGGCGCTATCATCCTGGATGGCCGTGGCTGCCGGCTCGTCCAGCCTCGTCTACCTCATTCACCGGAAGCTCGACCGGGGGCGTTACGCGGATTGGGACCGCGAGCTGACTTCGCTCCACGACAAACGGGAGTGGGGAAACCGATGATCGGGCGGGCTCGGCTATGAATCGTCCGCATGGTGGTGGGATTGCTCGAGCTTGGATATGAACACCGCCGCTTGCGTGCGGCGCTCCATCCCCAATTTGGCCAGCAAACGTGACACGTAATTCTTGACCGTTCGTTCAGCAAGAAACATCCGTGCAGCGATCTGCTTGTTGGTCAGCCCTTCGCCGAGCAGTTCCAGCAACACGCGTTCCTGATCACTGAGTCCATTCAACGGGTCGGAGTGCTCGGCAGCCTCACGGAGCTTGGCCATGAGCGCTGCTGCCGCCCTATTGTCGAGCAGGGAATGACCTGCTCCGACTTCTTTGATGGCGTTCGCGAGGTCCATGCCCTTGATGTCCTTGATCACGTATCCGCTGGCACCGGCGAGGATGGCGTCAAGCATCGCCTCGTCGGAGGTGAAGGACGTCAGCATCAGGCAGCGAAGCGACGGCAGCCGCGACAGAAGGTCTCGGCATAGTTCGACACCGTTGCCGTCCGGCAAACGCACATCGAGGACGGCGACGTCAGGCTGGAGCGCAGGAATCCGCGCCGTTGCTTCTGAAACTGAGCCCGCCTCCCCAACAACCTCGAGCTCAGGATCGGCACTCACAAGGTCGATCAGACCGCGCCGAACGAGTTCGTGGTCGTCGACGAGAAAGACTCTCACCATCTGAGAACCCCCTCTGGAGTGGCTCAACGGGGACTGGTTCAGACGCTATTCGTATCGCGATGCGTGACTAGGGTCGAAAGTCCTCATCTTCCCGACCTCGGTCCGGACCGGACGTGGAGAACCTCATCTAAGGGCCGTCGTGGGGTCGCAGGAGGACGGTCTTCGCCCTTCGCTGCCAGCCCGACGCGGATCAGAAGCTGCGGCGTCGTCGTTCTGTCGATCAGCGAGGCCACAATGCGGCGCGATGCTGCGAGCTCTGTGATGTGAGTGAGGGTACATGTGGCGAGCCCCGCCAGGGTGGCCTCGAGCAACACTGCCGAAAGCGCCTCGCCGCACTGCAGAACGCTGGAGCGATCATTGTCATAAGTCGAGAGCACGAGGACCTTGGAGTGGTCGTGCCCGACTCCAGCCCGCCTGTCACTGTGGTGCGATACCGGGAAAGTTCGATTGATGTCAACGCGTTCCCGCTCGGATGGCGAGGGCAATGAGCTGTGCGGAATCCCTTCGCGTGTTTCGAACGGTCCCGTCCACCAGCGCAATTCGGAATGGTAGGACGAGTCGTACAGGCGCAACGACTCGGTTAGTTGCGATGCCTGGGCAAGTTCGGGTCGAAGGTCGTCGGCGATGGAGTCCAGGACTACGGCATCGGACATGACTGAGCGTCGTAGCCGAGACTCGACTGAATCCCAATCGGGCGGTTCCGCGAACGGGAGACGGTCGGTGTACCGCAGCAAGATCGCTTCTGCACGGCGGCGGTGGCCCTCGGTGACCAGATCCAAGGGGCCGAAGTCGAGGGAGGCCAGATGTAACGGATTGTTGGGATTGGGCATTCGGTCATAATTGGCCGTCCATCCAGCGGCAGCCATGGCAACTCTGAAATGATCGAGCACCGCGCCGCAGCCAATCACGGCTTCACGGCCCGAATGATCGGTCGAGTACAAGACGCGGTCCTTGTCCAGAAACAAGTCGACAGTGTCGTTCTCCGTGATCCACAGCCAGGGCTGACTGTTGTGCAGCGACGGTGCTCGGCAGGCCAAATGCACGCTCTTCATGATGACATCGGTGCTCAGCTGGGTGCCCGGCATGGTCCATCTCCCGCGGTTGTCGTCATGCTCCACTTCACGACAACCGCAGCGCGGACAGCAGGGGCAATGGTCCCCAAGTCGGGGTCGAAGGACCCTGGCCAGACAGGGACGTCAGCTGCACCATGAATAGACATGACGGACATACCGCACATCGAAGCGATGTATGAGCCATGGGTGATTGCGGGAAATCTTGATGCGCAGGTCCACGAGACACATACAGGCGTGGTTGTTCTACTGGGCGACAGGGCCTACAAGGCCAAGAAGGCAATAGCCACCGACTTTCTGGATTTCACCACTCTCGCGCAACGAGAAGCCGCGTGCCGGCGCGAAGTTGCACTGAACAGCAGGCTCGCACCCGACAGCTATCTGGGCGTGGCGCATCTTCTCGGACCGCAAGGCGGAGAGGCCGAACCGGTGGTGCTCATGCGCCGGTACGCCGACTCGATGCGGTTGTCGTCAATGCTCGAGTGCGGCCACTCCGTCGAGAACTGGTTGAATTCGATCGCCGAAACGCTGGCCGACTTTCACCGCGCTGCCGAGCGGGGCCCGTTGATCGACGAGCAGGGGTCTGTCCGGGCGATCGCCGCGCGTTGGGATGAGAATCTGACTGAACTACAACGCTATCCGCATATCTCGGCCAATTCCGTACATGACTTGCGACGTCTCACCGACCAGTACATGGCTGGTCGAACCGAGCTGTTCACCAGCCGGATTTCTGACCGCCGTATCGTCGATGGACACGCCGACCTACTGGCTGACGATATCTTTTGTTCGCCCCGAGGGCTGGCCATCCTCGACTGCCTTGAGTTCGATGACACGCTGCGCTACGTCGACGGCATCGACGATGCCTCGTTCCTGGCCATGGATCTCGAGTTTCTGGGCCGTGGTGACTTCGGTGCGCTGTTTCTCGACCGCTACATGAAGTATGCGGACGACACTGCACCGCGCTCACTGACCGACTTCTACATTGCCTACCGGGCCGTGGTGCGCGCGAAGGTCGAATGCGTTCGCGCCGAGCAAGGGCATCCAGAGGCGGCCATTGCAGCTCGTCGACATGTCGACCTGGCGTTGAAACACCTGCGGTCAGGCACCGTCCAACTGATCATCGTCGGCGGCGGCCCTGGCACCGGCAAGAGCACGGTTTCACACGCCCTGACACAGCAGCTGGGAGCAGTGGTGGTGTCGACCGATGATGTGCGCCGCAAAATGCGGGACACGCACGCCATTGAGGGAGAACCCGGGGCGTTGAATGCCGGCCTCTACGCCCCGCAGAACGTGGCGGTCGTCTACGACGAGGTGCTTGTCCGCGCGCGCGAGCAGTTGGCCAATGGCGTCTCGGTTATTCTCGACGGCACATGGCGAGATCCCCATCAACGACAGCGTGCACACCAACTTGCAGCTGACGCCCACACGCCAATAGTCGAATTCACCTGCTCGGTCTCCCTCGACGGGGCGGCCTCGCGAATCCGGTCCAGATCATCGACGACGTCTGACGCAACTCCGGAGATCGCGGCTGCCCTGGCAGAGCACGACCGGGACTGGCCGAGTGGTCACAACATCGACACCAGTCGGCCCCTTGCCGACTCCGTGACCGAGGCGCTGCAGGTGTGCCGTCGTGAGATCGAGACGTCGGACCGCATGAAATAGGGCCACCGGTCCTCACCGATGCGGGACTTCTGCCCCTTTCGGCATGCCATCAGACTGATGATCGTTGTGTTATGGATCGGTTGAGCAGGCTCGATGCGGGCTTTCTCGAAGCTGAGGACTCGGACAGACACGTGAGTCTTGCCATCGGAGCCTTGTCGGTGATCGCCGGACCGATGCCGAGTTACGAGTCGCTCATAGCCGGACTCACGGAGCGAATCCTGTCGGTATCGAGATTTCGCCAGGTACTCCGTGGCCACCCGATGGACTTGGCGGCACCGGACTGGGTGGACGACCCAGAATTCGATATTTCTCATCACCTTCGTCACTCGGCGCTTCCTAGTCCGGGGGACGACGCTGATCTGTTCCGATTCGCTGCTGAGACGATGGAGCAGCGGCTGGATCGGGAGCGACCGCTGTGGGAGTGCTGGATCATCGAGGGACTAGCCGAGGGGCGGTGGGCGATCCTGATGAAGATTCACCACTGCATCGCCGATGGCATCGCGACAATGCACATGCTCTCAGGCCTCAGCGACGGGGGCGTGGAAGATACTTTTGCGAATCGGATTCACGCCTCTCGGCAGGTATCCGAGCGCCGGAGATCCACAAGCAGGTTGAGTCTCAACCCCCTGAGTTGGTTGGGTGCCACCTGGCGTGCCGCAGGAACAGCCACCGGAGCCGCGACTCTGGCAGCGGAGGGAGCAGTCGAGATCACCTCAGGACTGCTGCGTCAAGCCTCACCGTCACCTCTGGTGGGACCGCTTACGGGTTTGCGCCGCTACAGTGCGGTGCGCGTACCACTCGCGGACACCGAGAAGGTGTGCAGCGTGCACGGTGTCACGGTGAATGACGTTGCGCTGGCGGCAATTACCAACAGTTTTCGAGAGGGCCTGATCCGCCGAGGCATCACTCCCCGGCGGAACTCACTTCCCACGCTGGTTCCAGTATCAATGCGTTCGGGCCAGGCATTGAACGCGACCGACAACCGAGTCTCAATGTTGCTTCCGTACTTGCCCGTTGAGAAGACCGGACCAGTCGAACAGTTGCGCACCGTTCACAATCGGCTGTCGAGGGCGAAACGCAGCGGACAGCGTGAAGCATCGAGCATCTTCGTCGCTGCGATGAATGTAGTTCCATTTCCTCTGACCGCCTGGGCCGTGCGAGCCTTGACGCGATTGCCGCAACGCGGTGTTGTCACGCTCGCGACAAATGTGCCGGGCCCGCGTCGCCGGATGCGGATCATGGGGCGAGAAGTATTGTGTGTGTACCCCATTCCTCCTATCGCCGTCCAGCTTCGCACGGTCATCGCGATATTGAGCTATGCCGACGATCTCGTATTCGGTATCACGGCCGACTACGACGCTGCCCCCGACGTGGATGAACTGACCCAAGGTATCGCGGATACAGTGATGCGCCTGGCTGTCGAAGACACCCGTGCGGGTCGCTGATTCAGTGGCTGGTCAGGGCTTTGGGCGAGCAAATCGCTTTGACGAACTGCGCAATCTCGTGATCCGGGAGGTTCCGTGCGATATCGGCCTCACTGACGATGCCGACCAGTCGGTGGTTCTCGATGACCGGTAGACGGCGTACTTGATATTCCTCCATCATCATCAGCATCTCTTGAATGTTTGCATCCGCGCCGACATGGTAGGGAGTTCCTCCTGCGAGCTCTCCGGCTGTCGTAGAGCTCGGATCATTACCGGCAGCGATGCATTTGATGACTATGTCTCGGTCGGTGATCACCCCGTGCAGTCGGTCATCGTCACCGCAGATCGGTAACGCACCGACACCGAGATCGCGCATCAACAGCGCTGCCGAGGTGAGGGATTCGTGCTCACCGATACACGTCGTGCCGGCGTGCATGATTTCGCGCGCAGTGGTCATATCCGGCCTCCTCGATGGTAGAAAGCGGGCCCGCTGGTTACCGCTCGAGGAGACCGTACGGCGAGACCCGCCGTAACTGTAGGGTCCTAGGGCACCGTGGCAAGGTTCGACCGGCATGGCCGATCGAACCTTGGGGGAGAGTCTTTGCCGACTAGGGGCGAATGTCCCAAGGTGTGGAAGTACCTTCGACCTCTCGATAGGGACCTGCAGGACGTTCCGATCGGATCACCGTTACGGCCACGATTGACCCGGAAAGGGTTAGGCGCATGAAGGCCAATATCGGTGACTGGCTGGTCATCAAGGGCACGAAGGTGGACAAGTCCGATCAACGAGGTTTGATCACCGAGGTGCGCTCATCCGACGGCTCACCGCCCTATATGGTGCGGTGGCTCGATACCGGTCACGTCGCGATGGTATTTCCCGGCCCGGACGCGATTATCGTCACCGCGCGCGAACAGAATGCCGCCGACGAGCGAGCCCAACATCGTTTCGGCGTAGTGCAATCAGCTATTGCACATGGCAAGCGGTGAGGCTACCGAGATTGCCGATGACGGTAGCGGCTCACTCCCGACGCCCGACGGAGGTGCGGTGCAGGGACGGAACGCTCGTCGAGCACAAGTACTTTCCTACGCCGCACCGAAACCTGTTCTGGCTCAGGTCGACACCGAATTCACCGGTGGCTGTGCGGGAAGAATCGTGCGAATTCTGATGCCGACTCGACATGGCTTCGGCTGGACGGTCTGAAACCCGTAGAACTATGGTCGAGCGTCGAGTTGAAATAGGCTGAGCTTGTAGGCGTTGATGATGGGTGGTGCGAGCCGAGCCATCAGCGGCAAACCGTATCGGTAGCGTGCCGGCCAGGTCTTGGCGACTTCGGGCTGAGGCTGGGCGAATGTACGGGTTTCGTGCAACCGCAAACCCCAGTGCTCAAGTTGGCGTGGGTCGTCGCAGATCCATTGCATCCTCGCGGTCAGGGGTTTCAGCGTCGCATTGCGGTGCTGGTTGCGCATCATCGTCGCGCCACCGGTGTCCAATGCGATCAACGAACCGTCGAACCGCTTGGCGAGTTGGGCTACCGCAGTGCGTACTTGGTCCTCGCTCAGATACACCAATACCGCTTCGCTGACAAACAGGTACGGGGCTGGAGCGTCGGCGATCGCATCGAACCAATCGGTGTCGAGGACCGAGCCCGCCAGCATCGTGTATCGGTCCCCGTCAGTGAAGAACTTTCGCCGTAGGGCGATCGAATCGGGCAGGTCAAGATCGAACCAGTGCAGCTGACCGTTGTCGAGCCGGTCGAACCGGGTGTTCAAACCTGTACCGAGTTCGACGACGGTGCCGGTGGGATGAGTGTCGAGGAATCGGCGTACCCAGCCATCGAAAATGGCGGTTCGAAGCACCGATCCAGGCAGTGATGGGCCGGTGAACTTGGTGAAGTCGTAGTCGATGGTGTTGATGAGTTCAACTGCTCGTTGGTCGTTGAGCACCGGGTGGCGAGACATGGCGTCACGGGCCCTGCCGTAGAGCGGAATCAGCAGCGTTTCTTGAATGTTGCCCAGTTCCGGCTCGACCTTGCTCATGGCTCATCAACCTCCGAATCAAGTTTCCTGCGCACCGGCTCGCTCCCGTGTGACGTCAAGCAGTGAATTTAGGGTAGCCTAATTTCGACGGACGTTGTCGGTTACCGGCGCGCCGGGCATGGGGGAGGAACAGTGCCGGCTAAGACATCACGTCACACCGACGGCAGCTTCGAGTTCCATCAAAGCCTGTTCTGTCCGTGCTATCAGTTCGGCGATGTCACTGAACATTTCGCCGCCTGCGATGTAACCGAACCCGATGCGATCAGCGTAAGAGCACGTCGTGACGTTAAGGGCCTGTCCGTCATAGACAGTCGAGATTGGATAGATCTCGTCGACATGAGCTCCATTCCAATACATTTCCGTTTGTGGGCCGGGCACATGAGATATCGGCAGGTTGTAACCGGCGCCGATCCTCGGCGACCAGGGCAGCATCGGTAGCAGTACTGTCGGCACGATGCTTGTTGCCAGCAACAACATTGATGCCGCCGCGCCACGAGTGGCCACGTGGTGTTTCCCCTCATACATGGACCGGTGTATGAGGTCTAGCCGTTCGACCGGGTCAACCACGTCGGTACCCAACGGACACAACCAGGCACCGAACATATTGCCGCGCTGTTCGGACTGCACCAGCTGGCGGCCATGCACTGTGATCGGACAGATGGCCACCAACGACCGCTGCGGTAGTTCGCCGTGGTCGAGCAACCACTGTCGCAACACACCTGCGATCACCGCCGTCACCACATCGTTCGTCGTCGTGTCGGCTATCTTCGCGAGCGTTTGGAAACGGGCCTTGGGCCAGCTGCCGGCGGTCACGTCTCGGTCGCGTCCGAGGCGACCGTTGAATCGGACGTACGGTGCCGCCACCGGCAACACCGTCGTGTCCGAGGTCAAGCCTGCCAGGGCAGTTGCCGCCCCACCCGCAATGGCCCGCTCCGCGAGTACGACACCCGAGGTTGCGGTGGCCACCGCTGACCGCAGCAAGGTCAGCGGGTTGGCTATGCGCGGGCCTTTGCCGGTGGAGCGTTCGTCGGGCTCGGCACGACGGTCCGCATAGAACGCGGGCATCGAGCGCTGCCGTGAGTCTGCGCTGAGCACAGCGGTGAGCATCTGCAAGCCGGCCACGCCATCCATGACCGTGTGGTGCAGCTTGATGTATAAGGCAAACTGACCATCGTCCAACCCATCGATCAAGTACGACAACCACATCGGACGGGACCTGTCGAAGGCCTGCGCATGTAGTTCACCGATCAGCTGCCACAGGCCGGCACGCCCAGCGCCGGGGGCCAGCGTGCTGCGTTTGCAATGTTGTCGCAGATCGACAGCATCGACTTCCCGCCACACCCAACCGCCGGCAGACGTCATTCCGCGATGTGGATATCGTCGGAACCGTGGATCTATCGGAGCCTCACCCACGAGGCTGTCCTGGTAGATGTCATCGATATAACCGGGACCCGCGTCTGGTGGTGGGGAAATCAGCAGAACCGCACCGATATTGAGCGGATTAGAGATTACGTCCGCGGTGATCATCGCGGCGTCCAAGGGATCCAGCCAGTCCACGACGGCCCTCCTTCACGCCGACTGGTCCGACTCGGGCTCGCCCGCCGAACCGTCAATGAGGCCCGACTGCACCAGCGCGCAATCAATGAATCGCTGGACGGGCCTCGACTGGAAGAACCCGGTGTGGCCGCCCGGGTACCAGACGATCTCGGGTCTGCCCCAGTGCTCCCATAACCGGATGACCTGTTCTCGCGGGTGGACCAGGCGATCCGCAACACCCGCGTAGATGAAGCGACCGCGCATCGGAACGCGAGGTTCCAGCGACAGCGGCGACACCATCCGCCCGAGGGGCGCGGCCAAACTGACAGTTTGCCGGCGGGGATCGTCGGCACTGAACCCAGCATGACGCCCCAGGAGCTCTACCAGGTCCGCGACAGGCACACCGAGAATTGCGCACCTCAGACCATCTTCGAGACTGGCGACCAAGGACGAGACATATCCTCCGAGCGAGATGCTGTAGAGCCCGATCGGCATCTCCGGCTGCTGCGCCCGGATCCAGGTCAGCAGCCGCCTGATGTCCCAGACGGCCTGCGCAGTCGCGTGAACGTTGTCCATCGCGTCCTCGCCGGGGAACACTGCCGTTTTGGGCAATCCACGTGACCGCGGACCGTGTAACGGTAGGACGGGAAGGATCACGTTGAGTCCAAGGTCGTGGTGCAAATGCCATGCCCGAAACACCGCAAGATCGAGTGCGGCTCGGCCCATCTCCGCGCCGTGAACACACACCAGCCACGGTCGGTTCTCCCTGTGGCGCAACAGTAACGCGAACTCTCGGCGGTTGGCGGAGTAGCTCAGCCAACGGAGTCTTCCGGGTTCTCCGACGAGTGGGGTGTAGCCGCTGACGAAGAAGATGCGTTCGTAGGACCGCCCGAGCGCACGTACCGGCTTGACGGTTGCGTCCGTCAACACCGGAGGCCTTGAGAAGAATTGTTCCGGGTGGTCCAGCCAGCCTTTGCGGCCGTAAAACTCCAATGCCGCAACGACTTCGGCGTCGATACGTTCGAACGCGCGGACGTCGCTGACCGGGCGGCGTGCCCGCAACCCAAGGAGGACGACCTCGTCACGAAGGGCGTGTGCGGCGAGCGTAATCGTCGGACGAGCGAGGGGAAGCTCGCACGGTTCGTGCTGAAGATACTCCCGCCACGTCTGTGCGTAGTAGTCGACCGTTTTGGCGAAGGGGCGAACTATTGAGGTCATGGCCCCGGTAACACGTGGCGCCCGGTGGGAGCCGACTGGCCGCCTCGCTTCCGGTTCGTCCTCGTCAGCACCCGACATACCCCGGAATCTACGACCGCGGTGTGACTGACGATAGGGCCATCGATCACGGGACCAAGGGCCGTTTGGCCATCCCTGATCAGGACGATTCGGGCGCATGATGTTGGACGTAGTGCACGACATCGGCGAGTGTCCGCAACGAAGCGTAGTCCTTTTCGGGGATCGAGACATGGAGGCGTCGATGCACGCCGACCAGGAAGTTAAGCCAATCCATCGAGTCGAGATCCACTTGACTCCGCAACGCGACGTCGTCTGCGATGCTCGCCGGAGCCACCTCGGGCGCGATCGCTGTCAGTGCCGACACCACCTCGTCTCGAATAGTGTGTGCGCTCATCATCGGCATATCATTTCTCCAGACGTTCGGGGAGCTGCAACAGTTCGTTGATCGCGTCCAGGAACAGCGCTCCGCGGTGGCCGTCGCTGGCGCGGTGATCCGCAGACAACGTGGCCTGCACTGTCGGCATGACCCGAATTCCTCCGTCCACGACGCGAACTCGTTGTGCTTGTCTACCGAAACCGATCAATGCGACTTGAGGTGGGTAGATCACCCCTAGTACCGAGTCGACACCCTGGTCACCAAGATTGGTCACCGTGATCGTTGGATCAGACATCTCCGAACTGCGAAGGGAACCGGCACGGGCGCGTGCCACCAGGTCGGTCAGGTTGCGCATCAGTTCGTTGATCTCCTTATCCGCGACATCGTGGATTGCCGGTGCGACCAATCCGCCGCCTCGCAGTGAGATGGCGATTCCGATGTGAATACCGGTGCCTGGCTGGAACCCGCCGTCACGCCAAAATCCGTTGAATTCGGTGAAGCGCTGGGCCGCTATGCCAACAGCTTTCAGTTGCAGTACCGCCGGCAGGACGCGCTCGGTGATCGATCGCTGACCGTTGTAATCAGTCAGCCAGCCGATGGTCTTCTCCATCGGAATCTCTTCAGCGAGGTAATAGTGCGGGATCTCATGTTTCGACCGGGTCATTGCGGCTGCGATCGACTTGCGCATCTGTGTGGCACGGTCGGTTGCGGCGGCAGCGGCGGGCGGCTTCGTCACCGCTGCGGCAAAATGTTCCACGTCTCTGATGGTGACTGCCCCTTGCGGGCCGGTACCGGTGACGGCCTCAACATCGACCCCCAGCGATGCAGCGAGGCGGCGGGCGGCCGGGGATATCCACAGACGTCGTGGCGCCACCTGCTTAGCCGGAGCTTTGGGACGTCGGACGGGGCGTTTCGGTTCGGTGGGCGCGCTCTCGCCGTCAGCCAGGAGATTCGCCAATGGCGTACCGGTCTCGACGGTTTCACCCACTGGGACCAGAAGCTCGTGCACAATGCCGTCCTGCCAGCACTCTACTTCCACCGCGGCTTTGGTGGTCTCCACAACGGCCACGGCTTGCCCCCGTGTGACAGTGTCCCCAGGCTTCACCAGCCACTCGTTCAGCGTTCCGGCATCCATGTCGGATCCAAGGGCCGGCATTTTGAACTCGATCATGAGTTCTTCCCGAGGAGGTTGATCACCGCATCGACAATCGTGTTCACCTGGGGCAGCGCTGCCTGTTCGAGGTGCTTGGCGTAGGGGATCGGGACTTCGGCGCTGCACACCCTCGAAACAGGAGCATCGAGCTCGTAGAATGCGTTCTCGACAAGTTGAGCACTGATTTCCGCCACCAAACTTCCTGTGCGCCAAGCCTCGTCGACAAGAACGGCACGGTGCGTCTTTCTCACCGACTCCGTGATCGTCTCGGTGTCCAGCGGACGCAACGCGCGAATATCCACCACTTCGCAATCGATTCCGTCGACTGCGAGTCTGTCTGCCGCGTCCATCGCCTTGGGGACGCAGCCGCCGTACGCGACGACCGTGACATCCCTTCCCGTCCGCCGGACGCTGGCACGGGAGATGTTCGTCGGTTTGAGTGCGTCGACGTCGGATGAGATGCCGTAGAGCTGCACATGTTCGAAAATCACGACGGGATCTGGATCGGCAAGGGCAGTGGGGAGCATTCCGTAAGCGTCTTCGACCGTGGCCGGGGCGAGCACCTTGATGCCGGGTATATGGGCATACCAGCACTCCAAACTGTGAGAATGCTGCGCCGCGAGCTGCCGGCCCGCACCGGTCGCCATCCTCACGACAAGGGGCACGGAGAACTGCCCACCCGACATATGCCTCAGTGCAGCAGCAGTATTGACGATCTGATCGAGCGCGAGCAGGCTGAAGTTGACTGTCATGACTTCGACGATCGGGCGCATACCTCCCAGGGCGGCGCCGATCCCGACACCGACGAAGCCCAGCTCTGACAGCGGGGTATCGCGTACCCGTTCTGGGCCGAATTCATCGAGTAGACCTTTTGACGCCGCATAGGTACCGCCGTATCGGCCAACGTCTTCGCCCATCAATACGACTCGATCGTCGGCCCTGAGCGCATCGCGGATGCCGTCGTGCACGGCAGTTCTATAGCTGATCTTCATGCGACTGTCCTTGGCGTGTAGACGTCACGTTCCAGGTCCTCGACACGTTCCCATGTCCCGGACTCGGCGTAGGCCACAGCTGCGTCCACCTCGCTGCTGGTAGCGGTCTCGATGGCGGTCACATCTTCGGCGGTGAGGAGGCCATCGTGCATACATTGCGCGCGAAACAGCTCAATCGGATCGCGTTGGCGCCACTGCTCGACCTCGGCCTTATCGCGATAGAGCTCGGGATCGAACATCGAATGCGCGCGGAAACGATAGGTACGAAATTCGATGAAGAACGGCCCGCGATCAGCGTGAATATGCTTGGCGCCTTGTTGCGTTGCATCCAGGCACGCCAGCACGTCCATCCCGTCGACCGAAAGCGTGGGCAGGTTGTATGCAGATGCCTTGGCCGCGAGATCCGTTTGGGACTGTGCACGCTCCAATCGGGTACCCATGGCGTAGAGATTGTTCTCGCAACAGAACAGCACCGGCAGCTGCCATAGTGCAGCCATGTTCACCGATTCGTGAAAGGCGCCCTCGGCAACAGCGCCATCACCGAAATAGCAAGCGGTTAGGCGGTTTTTGCCTAGAGTCTTGTCGGCGAGGGCTAAGCCGACAGCGAGTGGCAACCCACCGGCAACGATGGCATTGCCGCCATAGAACCGCCTGGAAGCGTCGAACAGATGCATAGATCCGCCTCTGCCGTGTGAACAGCCTTCCTGCTTGCCGAACATTTCGGCCATGATCGACTTCATCGTGACGCCCCACAGCAACGCGTGAGCGTGCTCACGGTAGGTCGCGACCACCGCGTCGCCGGCGGTCAGTGCTCGTAGTGAACCTGCGGCGACTGCCTCCTCACCGACGTAGAGGTGGAGGAATCCGCGAATCTTGGCCTCGCCGTACAGTTCCGCGCACTTCTCCTCCATGCGCCGTACCCGCACCATATCCGAGAACAGCGCCCGGGCCAGTTCAATGTCGGTCATGAAGAAGCCCCCTCGGAATGGTCACCGTCTTCGATAGTTGAAATGTCACCTTCGGGCAGGCCCAGTTCACGAGCCTTGAGCAGCCGACGCATGATCTTGCCGCTGCGGGTGTGGGGGAGACTTTGCACGAACTCGATCTCCTTCGGTGCCACCGCGGCACCCAGCAGCTTGCGGGCGTGGCCGAGTATGTCGAGTCGGAGATCGTCACCGGCTGTGAAGCCGTCTTTGAGAGTGACAAATGCCTTGACCACTTCACCGACGGTGGGATCGGGTTTGCCGATCACGCCAGCCTCGGCCACCGCCGGATGGTCGGTGAGTGCATTCTCAACCTCGAATGGACCGATCAGATGCCCAGCGGATTTGATCACGTCGTCAACTCGTGCGACGAACCAGAAATACCCATCGGAATCACGCTTGACGAGATCGCCTGTCAAATACAGATTGTCGCAGAAGCACTTCTGATAGCGCTCGTTCTCATGCAAGTAGCCGCGAAACATAGATGGCCACCCTGGTTTGAGCGCAAGTTCGCCTTCGACGCCGGGCTCGTCGATGACCGTAAGGTGGCCATGGGGATTTCGATGGACAACGTATGCATCTACGCCGGGCAGCGGTCGGCCCATCGAGCCAGGTTTGATGTCGAACGCCGGCGTATTGGCGATCATGATGCCGCCGGTTTCGGTTTGCCACCAGTTGTCGTGGATGGGAAGACCGAGGACCCGCTTGCCCCACCACACCGCTTCCGCATTGAGGGGTTCCCCGACGCTTGCGACGAATCGCAGTTGTGGGAGTTGATAGCGATGCGCGAGCTCGGGGCCGGCCTTGATCAGCATCCGAACCGCAGTCGGCGCGGTGTACCAGACACTGACATTCAGCGACTGCAGCATTCGGTACCACCGATCGGCGTCGAAATCCCCTTCGTCCACGATCGACGTGACGCCGTGCAGAAGTGGCGCGATGACCCCGTAGGAGGTACCTGTGACCCAGCCGGGATCGGCGGTGCACCAGAAGGTGTCATCGGGGTGCAGATCGAGCGCGTACAAGCCGGTCACGTAGTGCATCGCAACGGCGCCGTGGACGTGGATCGCCCCCTTCGGAGTGCCTGTCGTGCCGCTGGTGAAATGCAGCAAGGCCTCGTCCTCAGCGGTCGTGAAGCAGATCGGCGCATCCTCATCGGCGGCAGCCATCCGGTCCCAGAAATTCAGTGTTCCTTGCGGCTCGCCGTAGTCCCCATCGTCGTCGACCACGAGCACGTGCCGAACGGAGGAGAGGCGGTCGCGGATCGGAGCAATCTTGCGCTCATAGATTTCCCTCGTGGTGACCAGCACAGCGGGCTTGCCGATGCTGATCCGAGTCGCGATGGGCTCCGGCCCGAACGCGGCGAAGAGTGGAGACACGACATTCCCGTTACGAAGGGCGCCCAGAATGCTGATGTAGAGCTCGGGACTGCGGCCCATCAGCGTGAAGACCCGGTCACCTTTGCCGAGATCCAACGATCTGAGGACATTGGTGAAACGCCGGGTGAGCCGGCCCAGCTCGGCATAGGTCAGATCCCGAGTAGCGACTGCGCCGTCCGAGGGGGTCTTCGGGACAAAGCGCAGAGCGGTCCTGTGTGATCGCGAACCTTCCGCGTGTCGGTCGACCGCGGCGTATCCGATGTTGCAAAGTCCAGGCCCCATGGTGTCGCACAGGTTCGGTACATCGGACCAATCAAATCGCGCTCGGACGCTGTCATAGTCGGTGAGATTCGGGCTGACCGCCAAGTCAGTCGGCCTCTGGTGGATAACGGTCACGATGCGTCCTTGCGCAAGAGATCCCCGGCTATGGCCTTGATCCGCTGTCCAGTCATCCTGTGGTCGGTCATCACCGTCCCCTTCCCAGGTGCCCATGCCTTTCCCATCGTTTCCACCGCGAGGCCCCACCCAATAGGGACGAAAGTCCCGTCGAGCGCGGTCTGTTGTACTGAACACATGGCTACGTCGTTGCGTCGGCTGGACCTCGCGCGGCCTGAACCTGTGTCCTAAGTCCTCTGGTGCGGGACCGGTCGGCCCTGTCGACACATGAGTCCGCACGTCAACCATCGAGGCATGTCCGAAGACACGATGACGCCGCTTCGCGATGCAGTACGCAGCTTCAATAGGTACGCGCTGAATCCGGTGATGATGTGTCTGGCCGGCCGCAAACACTGGTATGCATCGGTGATCCGGCATACCGGCAGAACCTCGGGAAAGCACTACGCCAAACCAGTCGTAGCCGAACAAGTCAGCGGAGGAATTCTCATTCCGCTTCCGTACGGTACGCATGTCGACTGGCTTCGCAACGTGCGCGCGGCGGGGCACGCGACGGTGACCACCGCGGGTGAAACGCTTGAGGTCACCAAGCCAGAGGTCATCGATTTGTCACAGGCGCGGTCGGAGCTGCCGCCAGGTCGACACTGGGCGCTCCAGCGAATTGGTGTTAGAAAAGCCGTCAAACTGACTCTGGTGCAATAGTTTCCGGGATTCCATGATGATCAGTCAGAGTTGTCAAAGATGGTTGAAGGTGGGTGAACGACATGTCGGCTTGCCCGAACGGTCACCGAAATCCCGCGCATTGGGAGTTCTGCAATGAGTGTGGGGAACCAATCGACGATTCGGAACAGTCCCGGCCGGCTACTGCACGGCAACGCATCAGGCGAAAGGGCTTGCTGGTGGGCGGGGGCGTCGTCCTGGCAGTAGTTGGTGCCGCCGCTGTTGTCCTCATCGCTCAGAACAGCGACCGAGCGTCGTCGCAGCCGCACTCGGTCACAGCGATGGCCGATTGGTGGGCAGACAGTCACCAGGACGTTGCCGAATTCCGTGCTGCGTTGCTCGATACAGAACAGGCGATCCAGACACAGGATACCGGCGTACTGCACCAAGTATGCCAACAGCTACACGACACCGCGGGTGTGCACATTCCGGCACGCTTGCCTACGCCCGACGCGCAACTGACCAGCGAACTTCAAGCGGCAGCACGGGATGCCCATGACGCCTCCCACATGTGCCTGGCGGCGGTCGCAGGTTCGATGAACAGCTACCGCGGGGAGTTTGCTGCGGACATCGATCAGGCGGACAAGCACTTGGCTGCCGCACAGAAGATCATCGATCACGCCGTCCCCGAAGACAGGTATGCAGTCAAGCGAGGGTTTATGACCGCACAACCAACACCGAGGTTGCTGCAGGGTTGAAGAGGTGAAACTTGTGTTGGCCGTAGGGACCCAGAATCTGCGGTAGCTGGTCGGTATCGGAGGAGCCGATCACGGCGAGCTGAACCGGTTCGTCATGCCTCTTCAAAAAGTTCGCGATGTCGTCCCCGTTGATCACCGGATAGAGGTGCACGTCGGGATGCCGCCGTTTCAGCTCAGCGATCTGGATATCGAATGTGTCGCCAGATCGCTGTTCGCCGAGGACGAGGACAGGTGCATGGCGCAATGCCGCCTCCGCCATCGCGTTGTCGATGACCGCTTCGTCACACGGATCCTTCATCGCGAAGATGATCCAGTGAATGTCGCCAGGTGCGACGTCGTCATGCATGCGGATGATCGCGGTCGGACACTCGGCCTTCTGGGCCAGTTCGGTTGCTGTTGAACCCAATATCGACTGCGCATAACGTCCGATTCCGACCGAACCCACACAGATCATGGTGGCGTGGCCGGACTCATCGATGAGCGCTTGGCCGACGGGACCATCCACCATCGCGGTTTCCACCGTGACTCGGGTGTGTGCAGATCCGACCGCGGTTTTCGCCGTGGCCAGCGCCTTTTTTCCACGATGTACATCGGCATAGTAGTCGTCGGTTGACGGGTGAGTGGCTTTAGTTGCATACACCAAACGCAGTGGGACACTTCGTCGGACAGCTTCATCGGCGGCCCATTGTGCGGCGTTGAGTGCCGCTTGCGAGCCGTCGACACAGGCGACTATGGGTGGAACATGCTTTTCACTCATTGGCCGCTCCGGATCCAGGTGTTGGGGCAGTGGTGCGTGTGGAATGCTGTGGCGCCAGTTGGTAAACATCGATCAATCGATTGAGATCGCTCGCGGTCACGATTCCTATGAGTTGGCCGGCGTCGAAGATCAGTGCGCGATTACTGCCACTGGATCTCAATCGCTCCAACAAGGTAGTGAGACGCTCATCTGGTGCTGCTGTGACCACTTGCGCCAGTGGTATTGCGGCGTCGCGAACGAGGGTCACCGCGCGGCGGTTGGGAGCGATACGCCGCAGCTGAGCCAGCGTGATCAACCCGGTGACTGCTCCATGACGTTCGGTTACCGGGTAGGCAGAGTGTCGGTCGCCCAGCAGGTATCTCTGGACGAACTCGTCGATGGTGATATCCGGGGGAGCGGTGTTGGGATGCGCCGTCATCACGTCGGATACCCGGACATCGGCGATGGCCTGCTGGGTGACCAACTGCGCCTCTTCGTCGCGCGACGCGGCGAAAATGAACCATCCGATGAATGCCATCCAGACGCCACCGATGAGTGCGCCGGCCAGGAATCCCATGAGGCCGAGCACGATCAGGATGAGCGCGAGTACGCGTCCAGCACGCGCCGCGCCGACGCCGGCGCGAACGGGATCTCCGTAGCGCTGCCAGAGAATGGCCCTGAGCACCCGTCCGCCGTCCAACGGTGCGCCGGGCAGCAGATTGAATACGCTCAGCAGCACATTGATTCCGGCGAGCCACCAACCGACACCAACGACGATGCGCGGACCATCGGCGAGACGAAGTCCGTATGCTGCCGCCGCGAAGATCACACCCAGGATCATGCTGGTGAGCGGACCGGACGCTGCGATCCGGAAGGCAGCTTTGGGAGTTTTGGCTTCGCCAGCGAGACGAGTGACGCCACCAAACAACCAGAGCGTCACATCGTGGACTTCGACGCCTGCGCTCCGTGCGAAGACCGCGTGGGTCAACTCATGGGCCAAGAGCGATCCGAGTAAGACGAGCGCACCGCATGCACCCGCCAACCAGTACGCCCAAGCGGAATAGCCGGGAGCGGCGTTTGGCAGCGTGGACGCCAGGCTCCAGGTGAACAACCACAGGATGACCAGCACGCTCCAATTCGCGGTCACCACGAACCCTGCGATCCGCCCGAGAGGGATTCCGCCCATATGACAACCTCCGACGCCCTGTGGTGCACAGCGGCCTCATGTCCCACCCTTCCTGCTGGCATTCGGGTCCATATACCGCCCCAGGGCACGGATACCGCGCTGAATGTCACATGTATGCAGGGCCGTAGGTCCCGGCACGCGGGCCAGGCCATGGCGATGTTCGCGGTCACAAATATCGACGACATGGTGGTGTTGGCGGTAGCTGGGGGGTTGGTGGGAAGCGTGGCGTGTCAGGTGGCGAACAAGCCGGCCTTGTAGAACACGTAAAGGCCGATCAGGATGTACACCGCGGGCACGATCCAGTGTCCCCATGACCGGATGATGTGGGTGACCTTGCGGTGGGAAACCAGCCACGCTCCGGCCAGGCACCACACGGCCACCCCGACGGTGAACACAGCGAGAGTGATGATGAATTCGCGGCCCTGGATGGTATGGAACACGGGAGTGTAGGCGGCGATGTTGTCGCCCCCGTTGGCGATGGTCAGGCCGATCACGCCGAGCAACCCGCTCGCAGCGACTGTGGACGCTTCGTCGCCGTTGCGGCGGGCCCGGAAGCCCACAGCCAGCTTGTAAAGTCCGAGTAGCAGCGGGATCAGGCCGAGCATCCAGATCCAGCGTTCGGGCACAAGGGTCAAACCGAGCGCGGCAACTAGTGAAATGATCACCAGTGCTGCGATGCCCGTGTACTGGCCGGTCCAAATCTGCCAGCGTTTGGGGCGGCCGCCGGCCCGGTTGGAGACGTTGAGCACCGCGAGCACGACAATGTCGTCGATGCTGGTGCCAACGTATAGCCCAGTCGCTGCTGCGGTGGTCGCCAGGATCGAGCTCATCGGCAGCCACCCTATCGGCAACCGGTGTTGACCCGGCATGCGTTCTCTGAAATCAGGGAGTGGGGCGTATCGGCAGTCCGCGCCGGTGTCGAAGGTATCGAACCCACGGCGACCAGCGTGGAAGACGTCTCATGGATCCGCCAACGAGGCGTTCGACGTTGGTCAGTAGTTCCTCGGTAACGACGTCGTGCGTGGGCTGGATGAACAGCCGGAAATTGAGCACCGCAAAGCGATTCAGTACTTCGGCATCAATGGTGTGGCGAAGCAAAGTTCCGCCGGCACGGTCGAACAGTTCAAAGGCGTGATGTCCGTCAAGATGACGACCGGCCACAGAATCGAAGGTGAACTCAATCAGTCGCCGAGGAATCAGTGCTGTGCAGTGGTAACGGACGGCTCCATGGCCTGCAGACACTCCGACCTGAAGCGGTCCATTCAGCGTTATCGGCGCCCAGTTGCGAGCCGGCCACACAACGTCATCGCCGGTGCCGAGCTGTTGCAAGAGCTCCCAGACGGTCGTCGGGTCCGCTGGCAGCCACCGTTCATGAACATTGCGAATGGAACGGCCCGGTGTGATGCAACGTCCCGTCGGGTGGGCAGGTCGGTGCGCCCGAATCACATTGCGATAGACACCCACGGCGCCACGATAACGGAACCGCCTTGCAAGCCCGCGGCGGGGTTTGCTGGTGAAGTCAAGAGCGGGCTGCCTTCTCGTCCAATCATTCCTGAGCGCCACTGCGGCAAAAGTGGTTGTCGGACATCCGTGGGCAGTACAACTAGTTCGCCTGCCACGGCCACCATGACGGGGTGCCGGTTGGGCAGATTGAGGATGGGGCGGCAGGCTCGTATTGGGAGTTGATTGAGTACACGATCATGACCGGTGTGACCA
This sequence comes from Mycolicibacterium frederiksbergense, assembly GCF_029893345.1. Classification (GTDB taxonomy): domain Bacteria; phylum Actinomycetota; class Actinomycetes; order Mycobacteriales; family Mycobacteriaceae; genus Mycobacterium; species Mycobacterium frederiksbergense_B. The sequence goes on from NZ_JARXVE010000001.1 coordinate 721,349, forward strand.
GGACAGCAGCGGCGACAGCGACGTATATCGACCAGTCACGCTCAATGAGCAGGTGAACAACCGTGTACGTGATCGCGGTGACAGCGATGGTGAGCACGGCTGGTCCCAGCAGAGTTAGGACGATGAGGCCGTCACCGGGGGTGAGGTAAGGCTGGCAGGTGCTCATCATGTGGAGCACGATTTTTACGGAGACGCCGTAGGCGGCGAGGCCCAGGATCGGGCTAAGGACAAGTCCAACAAGGACGCTCGCCCACCGTGGCATTATTTGGGCCCGTAGCGCATCGGCACTTCTTGATGGTCCGCGAAGGCGGCTTCGCGCTTATCGATCGCGTCGGCATCCGCTGATCGGCTAGAAGAGTTCCGCGACGACGATTAGAAGCCTCAGGGCTGGTAGCCGTCGATGAATCCGGTGAGCCCAGACGGCTCGTGCGGGCCGATGGCGATCTGCTCGACGACACCGATGCCGGTGCGCTCACCCATCGTGGCCTTCACGACGTTCTGCAGGTGGATCGAGGCGAAGTCGGTCGGGTCGAAGTCGTCGAGACGTATGGATTCCCGGCCGATCTCGAACTGTCCGTGGTTTGAGCCATGCCCCCAGTGCGGATGCCAGTAACCGATCCCGCGCATGCGGAACGTGAAGAGTTTCTCCACCTCGATGTGCGTCTCGCCTTCGACGGGATCGGTGAACCACAGGTGCGCACGCCGGATTTCGCGTCGTCCCGGCTCCCACTCGAGTTCGTAGCCGATGTCGTAGCACTCGCGCACACCGACCCGGCTGCACGGGGAGACGCCTGCCGGTAGCGGATCGAGGATCTGCGCGGTCTGCAACCAGCGGCGGCCGTCCTCGTGTTCGTGAAAGGCGTAGTGGGTGAACCGATCTCCGAAATGCAACGGCGCCCAGAGCCAGAACACCTGAAACGGCATCGGCTGGCGGAGGACGGGCACCTGCTCACCCACAGGCCGGACACCCCATGACCGGTCGCGGGTCCCAGGCACCGAACCGGCCTCGACAGCTGTGTCCTCACCGTCGACGCTGATGGTTCCCTCCCAGGTGCCCCATTGCGTCAGGCGCGTGTGGTCGGTCAACACGATGCCTTCGGCCGTTCGCCGCGTTTGCCGGGGTTCCTCGATCGCCACGGTGGTGGCCCGGAAGGTCAGGTCACAGGCGATGTTGTGTTCATTCGAATCGACGATGTACCGGATCGTGCGCAGCGGTTCAACGACCTCGATGCGGAACGGTCCGATGGTGGCTGACCGGTCCAGCGGCATTGCCCCTGAGGCGAAGACCGAGTGTTCCACTCCGTCTTTGACGAGGCTGAAGGCGGCATCGATGACCCCACGGACCGGGTAATGGCCCATCGCGGCACCGAAGTAGAAGTCCCCGTCGCGCTGATGACCGTTGAACCAGTAGCGGTCATAGTGATTGGGGTCGGCACTGGCCGGTGTCGCGACCGGATCGGCCGATGAGTGGATGGGGTAGTCGTCAAACGGTGTGAGCATCGGTCCTGTTTCTATTCACTTGTCCAGCAAGGAAAATGCATCGAGGTCGTTGATCGCGGTTGCCGACCGCTCGGCCATGACGGTGAACATCTGGTCGCCCCGCTCGGAGCGCTGGCCCACCAGTGCGCCGAGCACGGTGACGAACGGTCCCTGGAACTGCGCGTAACGATAATCTTCCCAACAATTTTCGAGGCTATACCCGGTGACGCCGAGTTCGACCAACCGCCGGTGGTAGGCCTCGATGATCGAGTGTTCACCGGCGCGGCGGTCAGATACCGACAGACCCGGTGCGACCAACAGCGTGACATCGCGCAGGGGAAGGCCGGTCGACATGACCTGCCAGTCGACCGCGACCACCGGATCCGTGCCGTCGGCCTTGGCGAACAGCAGGTTGTCCAGGCGATAGTCACCATGCAGCAGGGCGAACGGTTCCCGCCGCCCGGCGGCCCAGCTCATGAACTCGTCGGAGAACCGCTGCAGGACCGCAGCGGTTTCTGGCGCCAGCGTGTACCGCTGCAGGAACTGTGCTGTGGCATTGGCCAACAACTCGCCCGCGAATTCGGGCATCGCCGTCAGATCTGGGATCAACCAGTCCAGCTCACGCACCGCGGGGTCATTCCAGGTGGATGCGTGCAGCCCGGCGACGTTGACCGCCGCGGTCAGGGCCTCATCAACCGTGCAGCCGGCGACCTGATCACCCTGTTCTGCCGGAGCCAGGTCTTCGAGCAACAGGGTGAAGCCGTTGGCCTCGGCGTCAGCCGCCACGTAGTAGCAGCGGGGGAGCCGAGCACCGATCCGGTGTGCGTAGTCGCGGTAGAAGCTGGTCTCGCACCGATAGCTGAGCGTGCCGGCTGCCCGACTGTTGGGGTCGGTGGCGGGCAGCTTGATGATCAGCCGGTCAGGCCCCGTGCCGTCGGCGTAGTCGATGAACAACCTTGAGCAGGAGCCCATCTGGCCGGTTCCGACGCGTTCCGAGGTCACCCGGCGCACGGTGGCGGCGATGCCCGACGAATTCAGCGCCGCGGTGAGCCAATTGGCATCGACCTCATCGGCGGTATCGACGGCCCCCGGCGCAGACACCACCTTCCGGTCGGGATGCGTGGTCGTCACCCTTGGCCCGGTTCGTTGATTTTCACCAGCATCTTGCCGATGTTGGCCCCGTTGAACAGACCGTTGAGGGCGTCGATGCTGGATTCCAGCCCTTCGTACACGGTCTCGCGGTGCACCAACAGCCCCTCCTGTTCCCAACCCCGCAGCGCGGCGAACGCCTCGTCGAAGCGCGCCCACTCTTCGAGTGCGATGAAGCCCTGCATCGTCGAGGCTGTGGCGAGCAGGTTTACGTAATTGGACGGCCCGGGGTGATCACCGGTGAGATAGCTGGAAATGATGCCGCACATCACCACCCGCGCCTTATGCGCAAGGTTGGCCAGCACTGCATTGAGAACGTCGCCGCCGACGTTGTCGAAGTACACGTTGATCCCGTTGGGGCAGGCGTCCTGTAGCGCGGCGGTCAGGTTGCCGGCCTTGTAGTCGACGCAAGCGTCGAAGCCGAAATCTTCGACCACGACCCGGCATTTTTCCGGGCCTCCGGCAATTCCGACCACCCGAGCGCCGGCGATCTTGGCGATCTGGCCGGCCACCGATCCGGTGGCACCCGCGGCCGCCGATACGACGACTGTCTCGCCGGCTTGCGGCTTGCCGACACCCATCATGCCGAAGTAGGCCGTCGCGCCGGTCGGCCCGTAGATCGACATCACGGCCAGCGGATCGGTGTATCCGACCACCGGCGTGCTGAACAGGTCGTCGCGGATGATCGCGTAATCCTGCAGTCCGGTCAGGGTGGTCACCAGATCGCCGACTTTGTAGGCATCGCAACGTGATTCGACGACCTCGCCAATGCCTGCCGCCCGCACCACCTCGCCGAGCTGGAGGGGCGGAAGGTAGCCGGGCTCGCCGTCCAGCCACGTGCGGGCGGCAGCGTCGATGCCGACATAGGTGGTCCGCAGCAGCGCCTCGCCCTCCGCGGGCACCGGTGCGGGCACGGTCACCATCTCGGTGTCCTCGGGGGAGACCAGTCCATTGGGGCGGCGGCGCAACAGGACCTGACGGTTCTGGCGGTGTGCGGCGTCAGGCATGTTGCTGCTCATTTCTGTCACAGATCGAGGGCCATCCGAATTTTCATATTGATTCTTAGAACTCGTATCGATTAACGTCAACCCCTAGATTGAGAGTGTCCCGCCTGGTAGGAGATCGCTGATGACCCCCACCTACGGCATCGATCGTCCCGTGGGGCCACACACGTTCTCCGTATGCACCGACGGAGCGATCGAGAAGCCATGAGCTCCAACGAGTCAACGCCCCGCCGTGGTCGGCCACCCCGCATCGACCAGAGCGCCATCGTCGCGGCGGTAGTGGAGATCGGCAGTGAGAACGTCACGATGCGCCGGGTCGCCGAGCATCTCGGCATCAGCCTTCCAGGGCTGTACCACCACGTGAAGAACAAGAACGATCTGCTGCGCCTCGCCGCCGAGAACGCGCTGGTCATGTCTCCGCCGCCGCGGTACACCGGCGAGCATTGGGCGACCTGGATGCGCAGCTACGCGTCCTACATCCGGACGGTGCTGGCCTCGCAGCCGGCCCTGGTGGAAAAGTTCGTCACGGGCGGGGTGCGCGACGAAATGGAGATGGAGTGCAACGGCGACGCGGTCGAAGCGCTGGCCGAGCACGGCCTGGCACCCGATGACGCGATAGCGGTCTGGGCTGCGGTGAGCGCGATGGCGATCGGCAGCGTCACGGAGGCGCACCGCGAACACCTCAACGCCGAAAGTGGGCAGCCGTGGCTCGCCCGGATCTTCAAACTCACCGCCAAGCGCGCCGCATCCGACTATCCGACGCTGCGTGCCATCGCCCAGTCTGGTTATGACCCATTTGGTGAAGACAGCTTTCAACTGCGAATGACCATGTTGCTCAAAGGCATAGCGGCTCAGTACGGTTTACCGCCCGAACCGGGGTGATCCAGCGTCGACCGCGAGCTACGTGATGCCGAGGACAGCAGCGGTGAAGCGCCAGAGTTTTTGTGTGGCTTGGTCGGAGTCGGGCGTCGGGGTGACGCGGAGTTGTTGGGCGATGCCGTGGCGCAGGCCGCCGATGACGTAGGCGCCCGCACTGTCGGGGTCCACGTCGGCCTGGAGCTCACCCAGTTGCTGGCCGTGGCGGATGTTGGCAAAGCCGCCTACATTCACAACCTCATCGACAACGCCGCTCGCTGTCGCCGGTGGGCAGGTGGGCATCGGTGATGGCGTGACGCAGCCCGTCGTAAAAGCCGTCATGAAGTCTCCGCCACCTGAAGGAGGCGGTTTCCCTACTGACAGCCGTTGTTAGGTGGCGGTTTTCGGGTTTAGACGCTTCAAAGCCTGCCTGGTGGCGATGGGCTCCACGTCCTGCAAGGCCACTTCCTGGCCCCGTTGTTTGATCACGATCGCGGCATTGGTGTCAGCGTTGCCGACCCACCCGCATGCTGGGTTTGCGCATCGGAACACCGCTTGGTTTTCGCGTTGCCCCGCTGCGTTCGACCCGCATCGGTGGCACGTCTGCGACGTGCCGTGTGGCCGGACCCGGATGACCCGCGCCCCTGCTTGATCAGCTTTGTAGGTCAGCAATGTCAGGATCTGAGTCCATCCCTGATTAAGGATGGACCGGTTCAGCCCGGACTTCTGTTTGACGTTGACGCCCGGCACCTCGACGGTGCCTCTGGCACTGCGGGTCATGTTCTTCACCCGCAGGTCTTCCACCACCAGCGCCGCGACCCCGGTGGCGACCAGCGCGGCGGTCACCTGATGGGCGAAGTCGTAGCGGCGTCGGGCTTGCCGGGCTTTGAGTCCCGCGATCTGGGTGTAGGTGCGCAGCAGTCGGCGGCTGGCCTTGTGGCCGCGGGGTTTTCCTGCCCGCTGCCGCGCGGCTTTACGTTCAAGCCGGTACAGACGTTTCTTCTCCCCCGGGGTGACAGTGCCGGCTTGGTCGATGAACGATCCGTCCGACAGTGCCAGCGTATGGGTCACACCGCGGTCAATACCCACGCTGCCCCGCTCACGTCGCCGCTGGCGGGGTGTGACCACCTGGTTTTCACCACGCACCACCAGCACCCAACCGGTCGCCTCGCGCATCACCCGAGCACCGGTCACCCGCTCAGGCATACCGCGGTGCAACCGAACTTTCACGGTCCCAACTTTCGGGATGGCCACCGTGGCCCACTTGCGGTTGAGCTGGGTGATGTTCAGATCTCGGGCTTGAGGGACATCGACTGCGCGGTGCGCCCGCCGCGTCTTCCACGTCGGCCGCCCATGGGTACCGTTCCAATAATTCGACCAAGCCTGCTTGTAAGCCTTGAGTACTTGTTGGGCGGCCTGTGCGGGCAGGATGGCCAGCCAGTCAATGTCTTTGCGGGCTCGCCGGATCGCCGCGTCCGAATCCGCCCACGACGGCCACCGCTTCGATGCCTCGAAAAACGTGTGATGCGCGTGGATCAAATTCCACAACGCCCGAGCAGCGCCAGCTTGGCGGGCCAGCACCTGCGCCTGCGTCGCCGACGGTGCCAGCGGGTACCTCACGCACCGCTTGATCACCATCAACTCGCTCACAGCGGCAGTATCGCCCACACCACCGACAGCATCATTGATTTATGTCACCACGCTGGGAACCAGACAAGGACGTACGCACCGGACGACACGTCGTTTACAACCTGCACGCGCATTGGGTTTTCGTCACGAAACATCCACGGAACGTGTTCACCGACGCCATGCTCGCCAGGTGCGAAGAGATCATGAGCGAAGTGTGCGCTGACTGCGAGGCCGAACTGCGCGAGTTCAACGGTGAGCATGACCACGTCCACCTAGCTGGTGCATTACCCACCGAAAGTGGCGCTATCCAAGCTGGTCAACAGCCTCAAAGGCGTCAGCGCGCGACGCCTGCGTCAGGAGTACGCCTCCTACGTCCAAAAAAATACCCGTGGGGCGGACACTTCTGGTCCGGCTCCTACTTCGCCGGCTCATGCGGCGCAGCACCCTTGACGGTGGTCAAGCAGTACATCGAAAACCAACAACGCCCCGTCTAACGCCGCCAGAAGACCACTCTTCGATCCGAAGTGGTGATAGAGGGCACCGGTGCTGAGCCCGGCGCGGCGGGTCAACCCGCTCAGTTCGATGGCACCGTTTCCGTCGACGAGTTCGTCGCGGGCAGCGTCGAGTAGTTGTTGACGTCCGAACGGGGCGCGTGCCATAGTCCGAACGATAACCGAAGTCAGTTATGTTTCGGGTAGGGGCGGCAATGAGCACTGAAGTGACATCGTTGGCGGAACTGGCCGGGGACCTGGCCGGCACGTATCGACGGACCAGTAGCAGTGGTGACCACGTCGACCCGGCGGTGGCCGACGAGGATCTGGCGGCGGTGCTGCGCGACGGGTATGTGATCCTGCCTGATCTGTTGACCGCAGCCGAGCTCGACGCGATCCGGAAAGCTGTTGGGCCGCTGTTGAATCGGCGGGGCCGCAACGGGTTCGAGGGCCGCACCACCCAGCGGGTGTACAGCGTGTTCAACAAGACCCGCAGCTGCGACCGAATCGCCGACCATCCCCGCGTGCTGGCGCTGCTGGACCGGCTGTTCATGCCGAACTACCTGTTGTCGATGTTGCAGGTGATCAACATCCTGCCGGGGGAGCAGGCACAGCTGCTGCATACCGACGACGGCTTCTATCCGCTGCCCAGACCGCGAAAAGCATTGGGCGCGGCCACCATCTGGGCGATCGACGAGTTCACCGCCGAGAATGGGGCTACCGACATAATCGCCGGCAGCCACGAGTGGGGTGATCGGCTGCCCGATCCGGCCGAACGCAGACCAGTGGTGATGGATGCCGGGTCATGCGTGTTGTTCCTCGGAACCCTCTGGCACGGCGGCGGCGCCAACCGATCCGTCAACCCGCGCCTGGCGGTCACGGCGCAGTACTGCGAGCCGTGGTTGCGCCCGCAGGAGGCGTTCACCTTGTCGATGACTCGCGACACGGTGCGCGCGGTGTCCGAGGACATCCGGCGCATGCTCGGCTATAGCATTCACCCGCCGTTCATCGGCCAGGTCGATGGCATGCACCCCAAGCGATTGCTCGAGCCGGGCGCCCCGCCCGTCTGACGCGATGCCTGAGCGAAACCACTTCTGACACAACATTCTTTGTCGTCCTGGCACGTGCCTGGGGCAGGCCGCAGGTTACGGAAAAGGCATCGGTGGAATCGCGGAAGGCAACTGGATCCGGGGAATCTCAGCGGGTAACTCAACGTGCGGGACGTCGGCAGGAAGCTGCACCTGCGGGATGTCGCTCGGCGCCTGAACGCGGGGGACAGCGCTCGGCAGCGGCACCGGCGGAATGTCGCTGGGCAGTGGGAACGGTGGAATATTGGCCGGAACGGGCAACGTCGTCACCGCGTCGTCTGACGCGGCAGGTCGACTGGATTCGGCATCGCAGCCCGCAGCCATACACAGCGTCGCGATCATCGGCAGGACCACAGCCGCACGCCGCAGGACCCGTCGCACCATGTCCGACATCATGCTGACTCCTAGAGGCCGCTAGCTACCGGGCATGCGTCGAGCCAGGCCGTCGTCGAGCATCTGCTGGAAGTGATCGGTGACGGTCTGCTCGGCGGGCCGGTAGTCCAATCCCAGCTCGTCGCGGCTGCGGCTGTTGTCGAATGCCAACGGGTAACCGACGTTGCGGTCGACGAATTTTCGCGTCAACCCGGCGACCGGAGCAATGGCCTTCACGACCATCTTGGGTGCGTTCATTCTCGGGAACGGGTAGAACGGACCGAACCGGCGGCGCAGTACCTTGCCGATCTCCAGAAGGGTCAGCGAGTCGGCGTTGACGATGTAGCGGCCGTGGGCTTCGGGGGTGAAACCTGCCCGCAGGTGGGCCTGCGCGACATCACGCACGTCCACCACGCCCATGGTCAACGCGGGTGCCCCGGCGAGCATGGTGCCATCGATGAACTGCTTCATCGTGCTCAGACTGGCCGAGTCGCTGGCACTGGTCAGTGAAGGACCGAGCACCAGGCCGGGATGGATGGTGACCATGTCCCAGCGCTCCTGCGCACGTTGGTATCGCCAGGCTTCCTGCTCCGCCACGGTCTTGGAGTACGGGTAAGGCTGGTGGTCGACACTGCTGGTGGTGTTCCAGTGCTCCTCGGTGAAAACGCTGCCGGGGACGTCCAGTGACTCACGGGCGTCACCATAGATCGCGACCACGCTGCTGGTCAGCACCACGCGCTTGACACTCTGCGTGCGGTTGACCGAGTCCAGCACGTTACGGGTGCCCTCGAGTGCCGGACGGACCAGTGCCTGCTGCGCATCCTTGTAGCCGGAGAGCAGGAAAGGCGACGCGGTATGCATGACGAGCTGACACCCGTCCATCGCCTCGTCGAAGCTGCCGGGTTCGAGCAGGTCTGCCTTGAAGAGCTTCAGCAGGCCGGGATGGTCGGCTGACAGCTTGTGCAGATGCTCCAGACCGGAGGCTTTCTGCGGGTCGCGTACCGTTCCGTGGACAGTGCGTCCGGCCTCAAGTAAAGACCGGACGATCCAGCTGCCGATGTAGCCGCTGGCACCCGTCACGAGAACCGGCGCGTCCGGATCGATCGGTGTCCGAGGTGTGCTCATGGCGGTGGGTCCTCTCGTGCGGGTCAACCTCGAGCATATGGATCGGCGGAACCGGCACGCCGAACCAGGTGCCGGCGTCGATGACATGAGGGCCGCTGCCGTGCTGGTTCAGGCCTGGCGGACTATGCGATGCCGAGGGCAGCAGCGGTGAAGCGCCACAGTGTTTGTGCGGCTTGGTCGGTGTCAGGTGCTGGGGTGACTCGGAGTTGTTGGGCGATGCCGTGGCGCAGGCCGCCGATGACGTAAGCGCCGGCGCTGTCGGGGTCCAGGTCGGCCGGGAGTTGACCCAGTTGCTGGCCGTGGGAAGCTAGTTTGTCTGGTCACGGGGGAGTCTGACTTCGCCCCGTCGACTGGCGAATCCCAGTTTCAGGCAACGCCATTCCAGAAGTCGACGAGCACCTTCGTCAGCTCCTCGGGCTTCTCCTCGTTCGGTGTGTGGCCGGCGCCCGCGATGATCTCGAACTTCACGCCGAGCCGTGCGGCGGCGTCGGCCTGGACGTCCACCGGAATCATGTCGTTCTCACCTGCGGCGACGAGGATCGGCAGGCCGGTCGCGGCGAGCTCCTCGACGCGGTCGGGTTCAGTGCTCATGGTGAGGGCGATGCCGGCGATGTTCGCGGTCTTGGTGGCCATGATGCGGTCCCGCAGGAACTCCTTGACCGGTGCCGGGAAGATCTCCTCGAAGGCCCCGAACATGGCCTGCCACAGGGCTTCGTTGCCGCCTGCCCACAGCAGTTTCGGGATCTGGCCGATGTCCACGGCCATGCCCAGGTTCTGCCCGCTCGGCGGCGAATCGAGGATGACGTAGTCCAGGAAGCGCCCCGGGTCGTTCAGCACGGCGGCCCGAGTAACGAGCCCGCCGAAGCTGTGGCCGAGGAGGTGGACCTTCTCATCGGGCGCGACCTTGTCGAGCACCTCGGCAAGGTCGAGGGCGAATTTGGCAATCGTGTACTCGCCGACCGCATTCCGGCCGTCCGGACCGTCCGAATCGTACTGGCCGAGCTGTGAGTACGAGATCAGGCGGTAACCGGCGGCGGTGACGAACGGCGCCATTGCGAGGAAGTCCTCCCGGGAGCCGGTGAAACCCGGGACCATGACGACGGTGCCCTTGGCCTCCGTACCGGCTTCGGGTGTCGCCTCGAAGTAGGAAAGCTCACCGCGCGAGATCCGGACGCGGGACAGACTGACGGTCATGTTGCGGTCTCCTTGTTGGGATTGACGGTGTTGGGGTCCACCGGCTTTTCAGCCGAGAGGTAGGGAGTCATCAGCCACCACAGCACGAGTGTGGTGCCGCCCCCGAGAAGCAGGCCGCCGATGGTGTCGGAGAGCCAGTGGGCCCCGAGATAGGTGCGGTTCCAGACGATTAGCGCGGTGGCGGCCACGGTGAGTATGACGCCGAGCCGGCTGCGGCCCGCGATGGTCAGCACCGCGACCAACATGATCGCGGTGCTGACCACGAACACCATGTGACCGGAGGGGAAGGACCCGTGATCTACCCTGACGAGTGGGTCCAGCGGTCGGGGCCGGTCGACGATCTTCTTCGTGACCTGGGCGACGACGGTGGTCGCCACCGTTCCGACCGCCAGGAACAACGCCGCGTGCTGCCGCCCGCGGTACACGAACACGCCGATCAGCGCCAGGAGGATCACGATGCCGCCGACCGGCCCGCCCACGAAGTCGACGATCCTGGCGAATGCGGTGAGCGTGCCGTCGCGGCTGCCCTCCATTGTCTGTCGCCAGGAGTAGTCCATGCCCTGCCACGGCGGCGCGAGCACGTTCGACGCGATGATCGCCGCCTCGACGACACCGAGGGCCAGTAGGACGACGCCCGAGATCAACAGCCCCGGAGGTCGTGCGGCGACGGGCTTCGAATTGCTCCGGGCCGCCTCTGCTCGATGCTCCAGGCTCATGCAGCCGAGTCCTTCAGTGCTATCTGAGTCGTCAGCCGACGATCGGCAGCCGATCGTGCCGCGACCAGCGTCCGGGAACCGTCGGCGACCCGCCACGCTGCAGCCGACTCGTCCCAGCGAGCCAGGGTTCTGCGGTCCACGGTGATTTGCGCGGTCGCTGATTCGCCCGCGCGGACGATTACGGAGGCGAAACCGATGAGCCGCAGCGGGTCGTTCCCGCCGGTGCCCTCGCCGCCGAGGTAGAGCTGGACGACCTCGCGTCCGGTGCGCACCCCGGTGTTGCGGACGGACACTTGCACCTTCACCGCACCCGATTCGGTCTCTGCGGCGGTGATTTCCTCATAGGACCACGTGCTGTAGCCGAGACCGTGCCCGAACGGAAAGGCCGGGGCGATCGAGGCCATTTCATAGGCGCGATACCCGAACATCGAGCCCTCGGCGTAGTCGATGACGCCGTCGACAGGCCGCGTCGAGCGCACCGGCGCGTCGGCGCAGACTGCGGGGAAGGTCGTGGGCAGCCGACCGCCGGGCTCGACAATGCCGGTCAACGCGTCGGCGATCGCATGGCCGCCCTCCTGGCCCGGCAGCCAAGCCCACAGCACCGCTGCGACCTCATCGCGCCAGGGCATCTCGACCGGCGTACCGGCGTTGACGATCACGACGGTCTTCGGGTTCACCGCAGCCACCGCAGATACGAGCTCGTTCTGCCGGCCAGGCAGCCGCATGTCGGCGCGGTCGAAACCTTCGCTTTCCACCTCGTCCGTGGTGCCGACGAACACCAGCGCTACCTCGGCGTTCCGCGCGGCCTCGACGGCAGCGGCGAACGAGTCATCCGAAGCCGCGCCCGGCGGCTGGTGGTTCAGGCCGAACATCGCCATCGGGAAGTCCGGCAAGGCCACCCGCATCTCGACACCGACCGTACCGGCCATGAGTTTTGCCGAGACACGGTGTTCCGGCGGCTTGACGAGATTCTCGATCAGATCGTTGTCGGCGCTGGTGAGGGTGATCGCGTGTGGCTCGGCCGCGCCGATCCTCAGCGAGTACCGCCCAGGTCCCGACACCGAGAACTGGTGTGTGCCAGCTTCGTTCACGGTCATCTCGGTCCGCATCCGGACTTCGGTAGTCCCCGCCGGGAGAGTGCCCATGAACACCAGCCGGGACGCGAGCCGACGCTCGGTACCTAGAAGGGCGCCGTCTGCGGAAACGAAGTCGACGCGGAAACCCTGTTCGCCCGTCTCCGGGTCGCGGGCGACCTCCGCCGAAATGGCGGGAAGGATACGCTGCGTCGAAACGCCTTCCTGATAGTCGATTTCGACCGAGCCGCCGAACGCCTCGCGCAGCCCGGCCAGTGGACTGATCACATGCACGGGGTTGACGTGCGCGGAACCCCCGCCCTGAGCGGTCAGCAGCGCCGCGTTGGGACCGAGGACGGCCATGCGGTTTATCGACCCGCCGACCAATGGCAGGACGCCGCCGTCGTTGCGCAATACGACCATTGCGCGCGCCGCGATGTCACGCAGCTGCTCGCGCGCGTCGGCCGGGGTGGTCGACGGGGCGGGGACCGCGAAGCCGTCCAGGTAGCCCGTGCGAGCGGCGAGCCGAAGCACGCGCAGCACCTTGTCGTCGATGACGCTCTCGGCGACCTCGCCTGTCCTGACCGCGGCGACGAGCGCCTCGTTCCATGGGCCCTGCGGCCCGGGCATCGCCACGTCCAGTCCCGCATTCGCGGACGCGGCCGTCGAGCGTGTGGCGAACCAGTCGGACACGACCGCACCGTCGAAGCCCAGCTCACCCTTGAGGACTTCGGAGAGCAGTCGCCGGTTATCGGTCAGGCTCGTTCCATTGACAGAGTTGTACGACGCCATGACGGACCAGGCACCGGCGCGCACTCCAGCCTCGAAAGGCGCCAGGTAGACCTCTCGCAGGGCTTTCTCGGAGATCCGCGCGTCATACGTCATGCGGTCGGTCTCGGACTCGTTCCCGATGTAGTGCTTGATGGTCACGGCCACGCCATTGGACTGAACGCCCGAGGCGAACCCTGCGACGATCGCGGCGGTCAGCAGCGGGTCTTCGGAGTAGCACTCGAAGTGCCGCCCGCCGAGCGGTGAGCGGTGGATGTTGATGTTCGGGGCGAGGAGCCAAGCAATGCCTTTGTCCCGGGCCTGGGCGCCCATGAGGGCTCCCGCTCGCTTGACCTGCCCCGGGTCCCAGGTGGCGGATAGTGCTGAGGGGTTCGGGAACAGGAGACTGGTGTCCCGTTCGTCCCAGGTCGTGCCGCGGACACCGTTGGGGCCGTCCGAGAGGACGACCTTTTGCAGGCCGATCTTCTCGATCGCGTTGAGGGACCAGAAGTCCGCTCCGGTCAGCAGACCGATCTTCTCCTCCAGCGTCAGTTCTTCCAGGAGGCTTCCCAATTTCTTCTCGTCCACAGCAGACGCGTTCTCTCGGGGGGCGTTCACAGTCGACACTCCTTCGTACCGTCTCGCCAGCCGAGTCCATTCGGCCGCTGGAGTCGAGACTAGACGCAAATACCGAGTGATCGGTAGGTTTTGCGCTTCCGGCAGAACCCCTGCCCTTTACAGTGGGGTCGTGACCAGCGGAGAGAACGGCACGAACGCGACCGGGCGACCCAAAAGAGGCGGCAGCTACGCCGTCGGCCGCGCTCGGCGAACCCGGATCCTGCACATCGCCATGGAGGAGTTCGCCGAGAACGGCTACCGAGCCGCATCGCTGGCCCGGATCGCCGAGCGTGCCGAACTTTCCCAAGCGGGCCTGCTGCATCACTTTCACACCAAGGAAGAGTTGCTTGCAGCGACGCTGGACCTGCGCGACGAGATGGACGCCGAGCACTTCACCGGTGCAGACGGCACCCCGCTGACCGGGATCGCCGCTATGGAGGCACTCGCCGACCTGGTCGAGCGCAATCAGCGCGTCCCCGGACTCGTCCAACTCTTCACGGTCCTCAGTGCCGAGTCCGTCACCGTCGATCATCCCGCGCACATGTGGGCCCGTAACCGCTACCGGCGCATCCGGGGAGTCATCGCAGACGGCCTCCACGCAGGGATCGCATCCGGCGAGTTCCGGCCCGACGTCGACCCCGAGGCGCACGCGTTCCGACTAGTCGCACTCATGGACGGCCTTCAGCAACAGTGGCTGGTGGACGCCGAGGCAGTGGACATGGCGGCGGTGTTCAGGGTGTATTTGCTCGAGACTCTCGACATGATCCGGGCTTGCCCGGAGGGGTAGAACTCTCCGCAGGGAGCGGCCTGCCACTGGCGGCGCTACGCGCCGGGCGCAACGCCGGGCTGCTCATCACCAACGCCTTCGCCGCCCCGGGCTCATGGGAATCCTCCGTCCGTCCGAGTATCTCGATGATGGGGGTTCAGTCTGCCGATCCCGCAGAGGGGTCTCTCGCCCAACACCGATTCTGGTGACACCATTGCGGAGGTGGATACGGTTTCGAGGCCGGGTCTCAATGATCCGTTCGAAGAGGGGATTCACGACGCGCTGCGCTCGCTGCCGTCCGAGCTTCGTGCAGCGATGAGCAACGTCGAGATCGTGGTCGAGGACGAGCCTCCCGACGGGCAGCCATTGCTCGGCCTGTACCGCGGCGTACCACTGCCCCGAAGGAGCAGCAGCTATAGCGGAGCGCTTCCCGACAAGATCAGTATCTTCGCCGGTCCGATCACGCGACTCGCTGCCGGCGACGCCGGTGGTCTACGTCGCGAGATCAAGCGCGTCGTGCTCCACGAGATAGCGCATCACTTCGGGATCAGCGACGAGCGGTTGATCGAACTCGATCGCTACTGACATGGCACGTTATGCACTGCCGGAGCCTGACTGCGCCACCAGCGGTCCGAGCCGGCCTCGCCCGGCCGGGTCGGGCAGTTCAAGCCGGCGCTGGCCACACGATTCCCGCTGACCCGTAAATTTCAACAACTCCAATCGTTGCACCGTAGTTCCGACCTCAATCTGGAGTAGCGGTGGACCACGGTGGCGAGCATCAGAGCCACCCCACTGGTTGGCGGGCGGGTCAGGGGTGTCCATGAATGTACGGCGTTGCCGGCCGTCCAGCGCACACCCGACCACCGATCATGCGCGCACATCCAAACCAAGGCTCGGGTCTTAAATGCGGCTGGGCGATGGACGTGCCGGGCCGTATTGACGTTCACCGCAGGAATTGTCACGGCATAGAAGGACGCTTCAGCGCGTGGACCGCTCGTCGAATCGTAGAGAGCTGACTAGTGACAGATCAATGGCCGCTGCTCGTCGCCGAACCCCTCGAGGGCGAACAACTGGTCAGCAGTCAACTGCGCCCGCGAGCCGGGGCCGTGGCGATCGATCGATCGGACTACTCGTCGGCATGCGATCGTGTTGCTCTTCAGCGCTTCCGATCAACGTTGCCGCGGCGTTGCCGCCGAAAGAACCAGGCAACGGGCAGCATCGTCGGGTGGATTCGCCGGTGGACTTCATGCGCCAAAACTGTTAGACGCGTCGACGGTCGTGCAGCTGGAGCCTTCGGCGGGTGTCCTCCGGTTATCGATGCGGCGTCCCCAGCTGGTTCCGACGAGTACGAGGGTGGCGCCGATGCCGGTCGCGAGCGTCAGTGGTTGTGACGTGAGAGAAATGCCGATAGCTGCTGCGAAGAATGGTTCCGTTCCGAGAAGCAGGCTCACACGTGTGGCGGATGTTTTTCGCACCCCCCACATTTGGATGACGAACGCGAAGACGGTGCAAACCAACGCGAGATAGACGGTCAGCATCCAGCTTTGCGTGCTCATGGTGGCCGCTGTTGCGATCAGCCCTGAGCTGCCGAATTGGGCGATGAGGGTGAACGCAATAAGGCTGGTCGCGAGTTGCATGAGGGTGAGTCGACCGGTGTCCATCGGCCGTGTCCGGCAGGCGCGGTCGATCACGATCACATGCACGGCACGCACGATGGCCGCTGCCAGAATCAGCAGATCACCTGTGGTGGGCAGACATAAGCCGTTGCCTTGGGTGAGGAACCCGACGCCGGCGACGGCGATTGCCGCCGCGCCGTAGAACAGCGGCGGCGGGTCATCACCGCCCGCTACGGCTGACAGCAGCGGGGTCATGACGATGGTCAGAGAGATGATCAGGCCCGCGTTCGATGCGGTGGTGTGGACCAAGCCGAAGGTTTCCAGGCCGAAGATGACGGCGAGGATGCACCCGAATGCCGACCCGAAGATCACCTCATCGCGTTGCAGGCCGCGCAGGCGCGGTGCCAGTACTGCGGCGAGGGCGGCGGTCGCGATGGCGAATCGCAACGCCAAGAATCCGAACGAGTTCGCGCTGGTGGCAACGGTTTTCGCAGCGAGGTAGCTCGATCCCCAGGCCGCCGCCATGCCAAGTAGCGCCAGATCGGCCATGGTCGACGTTGTGCGTTGCGATCCAGGGGCCGGTGCGCGGACCGCTGCCGCGGGCGAATTCACGATGCGTCCTCGGGAGCGGTGAAGGCGATGACGAGGACGTCGCGGAATCCTGCCTCATATCCTGACGCCGGGGTCACGGGGGTGACGGCGTGGGTGGTGTACCGGTCGTCGCCGAGAAGCAGCTGTCCCCGCTCGCGCAGCGTCACCGAGGCCAGTTCACGCCCGGTGAGAGTGTGCACGGAGCTGACCCCACCGACGACCTGGTGACGGCTGATCAGCAGGCTACCGATGTAGGCGACGCCGTCACGATGGCGGCCTTCCGGCGCCGGTTTCCCGTCAGCGTCAGCGCGTGCGGTGATCCGGTAGGGATGCAGTTTGATATTCCACGTTGGGCCGCCGTGAGCGTGGGTCAGCGCGGAACCCAGGCCGGTCAGCAGTCCGCGCAGCACCGCACTGGAACAGAACGAGGCCGTACACGGCTCGAACTGGCGCATCACGCCGCCGTTGAGCGGGTTGATGTAAGAGCTCTGCACGTACGGGGCGTGTGGAAGCTGGGCCAGTTCGCTGGTTCGAGTGTCGAGCGCGAAGCTGCTATAACGGCGCAACCGATAGGTCCCGCCGTCGGCCATGTGGCGGTCGGGGGCGAGGTGGTCCCACTCGGCGGCGAACTGGTCCCATGCGTGCGGGTCGGCGCCGGCCAAGGACATGGTTTCGGCCGGAGTCAGGACCAGGTGGCCTGGTGTGATGATGCCGTCGGCGATGCGATCGCGGATCGTTGTGGGTTCGGTGCTGTCGACGGTCATCGGGTTGCTCCCATGCCGGCAAGTACCGGAGCGAACACGGTGTACTCGCGGTGGATGGATTCTGTCTCCCATTGCTCGCGGTCGCGCAGATACAGGGGATGCTCGGCAAGGATGGCCGATGTCGACGCCGACCCGGGCCGAAGCCGCCATTTGACGGTTCCGGTGACTTCGCGCGCGCAGGTATCGATGAATGCTTCGGCCGCTGCTTTCAGGCCTCCGAACCACCTGCCCTCCAATGCTTCTCGCGTCCAGATTTGTTCGACGGTCATTTTCGTGGCAATTAGTTCGGCTGGCAGGCAGGCGCTTTCGATATGACGCGCGGTGGCGAGCAGAAGCCACGCCGCGGGTGCTTCGCGAACTTCGAGAACCTTTTCGCCGTTGTCGAGGTGTTCGAGCCCGGTGTACCGGCCGATGCCAAGCCGGCCCACGCGATCGTTGAGGTGGCCGATGAGGGCGACCAGTTCCATGCGGTGACCGTCGACAGCGGTCGGTGTTCCTTCTTCGAACGTCACGGAAACGAAGTCCTGCGCGGCGTCGGTGGGTGCGGTCCAGCGGTAGATCGACTCGGGAATGTCATGGTGCTCGGGATCGTCGAGGGCACCGGATTCAAATTCCCGGCACCACAGGTTCGAGTCGCCGCTGACGGCCCGGTCGTCGGCGAAAGTCACACCGGCGGCAGCAAGTGCAGCGAGTTTGTCCTGTCGCGATACCGGCTGAAGGTCGTACGGACTACCGAAGAATCCGCTGAACCCGAGCAGTCGCAGTGCGCCGTTGAGTCGGCGCAGCGTGTTTTGTGAGCGGTTCGCGGTGTGCAGGATGCCGGCGCACCCAAGGGCGTCGCCGACCTCGGTTGCGGCCCTGGCGATCAGGGGACGGCTGAGGGTCGAGCTGACCGGGTGCAGGCCCAGGTACACGGCGTGGGCCTTGATCGCGGGTGCGACGAAGTCGTCGGCGAATTCGTGGCGTCGGTCGCTGAGGTGCAGCTTGACACCGAGAAGCGCTGCGATACGGTGCTTTTCCTCAACGGTCTCCAGTTCACCGATGTTCACCGACAACGCGTGAATATCGGTGAATCCGGCCTTCTTGAGCCGCAGAAGCAGATAGCTGCTGTCGAGTCCTCCACTGAACAGCGTCAGTACCGGTGCAGCGCGGTCAACATGCTCGAACATCTGGTCAAACGAACGGATTACCTGCTGATTGGCGGTCAACGTCGTTTGCCCCCTCGTGAATTTCCCCTGTTTGCGAGACGCCGTTGGCTCGGGACACATTGTGGAGCCGACCTAACTGTGTAGACAAGCAACACTTTTTGATGAGATACGTTAGATTTTCTTCATGAATGTCGAGCGGCTGATGCTTCTGCGGCACGTCGCCGAACGCGGATCGATCGCCGCGGCGGCCGCTTCGTCTTCGCTAACACCGTCGGCGGTGTCCCAACAGCTCAAGCTCTTGGCGCGCGAAACCGGCGTTGTGCTCTTGGAACGCCGAGGCCGCGGAGTTCGCCTCACCGACGCCGGATATGCGCTAGTTGAGTGCGCCGACGACGTTTTAGCCGCACTCGACCGGGCGCAGGCCGAGATGGACGCCTACCGTGAGACACCTCGCGGAAAGGTCAGAGTCGCCCTCTTTCCCACTGGCGCGGCGATGTTTCTGCCCCAATTGCTGGCCCGCACAGCGCAAGTCGGAGTCGCAGTCGACGGCCGAGACATCGACGAACCCGCCTCACACGCACCGGCGCTGCTGGCCGACTTCGACGTCGTCGTCGTCCATCGCGACGAACGTGACTCAGCCCCCTGGGGTCCTCGCTACGAAGCGGTCACGCTGATGCGCGAACCACTGGAAGTGGTTCTGCCACCGGGCCATCGCCTGGCCCGCGCGCAGCGCATCGCCCTCGCGGAGTTGGCCGAAGAACCCTGGATCGGCGTACGCGACGGACTCATGGTCGACGACGTCCTCCGCTCGTTAGCCACCGTCGCCGGCGTGACGCCACAGGTCTGTCAGCGCGTCGACGATTTCCGCGTCACCGAGGAACTCGTCTGGGCGGGCTTCGGTGTTGCCCTCATGCCACGATACGTGCGCACCGTGCGACCACTGCCGCGCAAGTCACTCACCGGCATTCGTGTCGCGCGACGAATCGAAGCAGTGTCGCGCACGGGCGCGCGGTCACGGCCGGCGGTCGACGCAGTCATCGGCATCCTCGAAGACATCGCCACATCAATCTCGATGTCCGCACATTAGATTGCGGTGCAACCCACCTGCGGGGGCATCTCGTCGTCCGGCAGACGAGACAAGACTGGAAATCCCTTGGGTCCAGAACGCGTGGAAATGGTTCACCGTCGCGTAGTCGGTCCGAGGGCGCTGCCACTGCGGTCGGTATCGCCTGACCGCGTGAATGAAATCGCTGCAACATAATTCGATCTCACTGGGTAGGTGCATGGCACCACTGGCGATTATTGCTGCGACGTCGCGAACGCGATAGTCGGCGCGTGTGGTGCGCAGCACCTCGAGCAACACGCTCGGAGGCGGAATCAGCGTGCAGCCGTATTCGCTCAATGCCTGTGTGACGTCGCCGACGATGCCGTCAGCGCCGATTCGCGACCAGATGTTGGGTATCGAAGAAGCTGTTCACGGGGAGCCGGCGGCCTCAGTACATTGGGCACGAACAGTGTTGCTCGAGGGGTTATTTGGTCCGCAGGTTCAGGTTCAGTGTCCCGCAGGTGCAGCGCAGGGCGTCTTCTCTACCGGGCTGTCCGGTGACGTAGATCCACCCTTCGCATGCGGGGTTGCTGCAGGTGAACAGGTTGATGAAGTCTTTGCACGCTTCGACGACCGGCACGAAGTCAGCTTTGCTCATGGTGGCCCAGTCGTTGCTGTGCACCAGGGCGTTGATCGCCCAGTTCTCTACGTCTTGGGCGAGCATGGCGTTCTGGCGCGCGGCCTTGAGGTTTTCAACCTGTTGTTTGACTGGTTCGTTATTCCATTTGTTGGCCGAATCTGTTGCCTTTTTGAGCAATTCGCCGTGGCGGCTCTTGGCTGCACTGAACAACGCACCGAGCTCGTAGTTGTTATCCGGACGGTAGACGACTTTGCCTTGAAGCGCTGCGGCGATGTCGGCCAGCGAGGCTTCCAGATTGCGGCGGAGTTTATGCGCGGCGCCGGGCACATCGTCATCGGCGAGATCGGCATCGATCTGCGCCCAGAAATCTTCACCCTGTCCATACACGGGTCCGCGGTCGACGTTCCAGCCATGAAACCGCGCCTGGGCTCGCTTACCGATCAGACCGGAAGACTGCATCTGTCGTGCCCACACCTCATCATGGGTGGTAATGATGAACTGGACGTCGGGGAATTTGTCTTTGAGCAGGGCACAGAACTGGCGGCGGTGATTGGTGTCGACAGAGGTCACGACATCGTCGAGCACTGCGAAACGGAAATCATCCTGCAGCATCTGCCTGATAAGCGCCAGGTAGAGGCACACACCCATGCCATCCTGATGCCCTTCGCTGTGATAGGCCGTCGGGGGAAACATGCCCAAGCCGTAGAAGTCGACTTCCAGGTCCAACTTGCCCGCCGTCGGCGACAGCCCGGCCCTGAACGACGCCTCGTCGTCGGCGTTGATCTTGCGGTAGTAGTCGCTGAAATCGTCTTCAACGGTTTTGTACAGGGTGGTCAGCGCCGTATCAGCGATGTCGTTGTAGGCATCATAAACGGCCTTCGCCGTACGTTGTGCGGCAGTGGCTTTGGCGTGCGCAGACCTTCCCTGGCGCAGACGTGCCCAGCGTTCCTTGGCAATGGTCAGGGCACTGCGGGCGTTGACCGTCGCGCTCTGGTCGGGCTGGGCTTCGATGGCCTGGTGAATGCCGGTCAGGGTCGCGGTCAGCGTCGGGGGTTGGGCCAGCGGATCGGCGCTCAGGCGCGTGGCTTGCTCGCGAATGGTCTCCAGGTTTCCCAGTTTTGCCTTGAACCCGGCCAAATCGGTCAACCAATCCACCAGGGCGGACTGATCGCTGACCCGTCCTACCGTCCCGGCGTGGGGCTGGACGGCCGCGATCAGTGTCTGTGCGAGCTGAACCTGTTGGACGACCTTTTCGGCCGCCTCGTGTACACGGTGTTGCAGGGCTTTAGCGGCGTCCGAGCGGGTCAGCTTGGCCTGCAGATGGTCGCGCAGTTGCGCGGTGTCGTTCCACGGGTGGTCGCACAGCGGGCAATTGGCATCGGTGACCAGCGGCAGACCGACCTCGATGAGTGCGCGCTGTTTGAGTGCGTTCAGGATGGTCGGGTCGTCTTCCAGGACACCGAGGGCGGACGTGAGTTCGGCTGCGGCAGTGGATAGTTCGCTATGGTCCTGGACGTAATTTGACAGGGCGATGATGTCCCGGAGCGCAGATGTTTTATTGAATCCGGATGCTTCCCCGGGTTCTGCAGCACCTGCAGCCAGATCGGTATCGGGGGTCAGTGACTGCAGTGGATCGATGCCCAGCACCTCGCGGTGCTTGTTGACCGCAGCGAGCACGTCTGACTCGAGCAGTGTGGCGAGATCAAGATGACGTCGAACGCTATCCTCGGCAGCGGAAACCTCTGCGTCGGTGCGCTTTTCCTCAGTTGAGGTTTTCGACGTCGCGGTGCGCAGCAATCGGCGGATTTCGTCGATACGGTCCAGTTTGAGTAGCGCTTGTACTTCCTGAGCGCGCTTGCCCGGTTCGGTGTTGACGTACTTGATGACCTCCCGCCGCGATAGCGTCAGCTCCCGATGCTGGGAGGCCCACTGCACCGCAGCCTCGAGTTCGGGCGTGCTTGGCTGCAGGGCGTACTGACCGGCGGTCTTGACGCACCGGGTCAGGACACCGGTTTGGCCGCTGGCCGTGTCGACGATGGTCAGCGATACCTTTGCGGCCGCCGGATTATCGCGCTGGTGCACGTGCGGGCCATGTTTCATCAGACTGACATTGCCGGTCCCAGAGCCGCTGAGCCGACCGATGGTACCGGTGAGTGCGAAGTCGATCGCATCGACGACACCGCTCTTGCCCGACCCGTTCGGCCCAGCGACAACAAATGATGCACAGTCCAGCATGAGGTCCAGCTGCCGGATACCGCGAAATTCCTCGACATGTATGGCCTTAATCTGGATCATGCGAGCCGGTCTCCGCTTTCCGCGGCGTACAGCGCGACGAGCACTTCCGGTTTGGGCAGCTTGTCCTGGGCCAGCAACACATCGAGCTGATCGGCAACCGCCGAGGGGACCACATCAGAGGCTGAAAGCCGCTCTGCGAACTCCACCAGCACATCGGATTCCACCCCGGCCACGTGTTCCCCTCACTACGAAGTCGCTCTAGCTGTCCACCCACTTGAACCGTACTGCCTACGCCGGTACCAGTTGTGCCTTTTCGCTCACAGCTCACTACGGCAACAGTGAGGGCACCGACCGCTGCGGCCGAGACGATACAACCGCTCGTGCAACGCCACATCCGGGGCACTGTCGTGGGCGCCCCAGACCGCTCCGAGGTGGCGTGCACACGAGACTGTTCGCTGCCAGCAAACATATCCGACGTGGGCCAACGTCCATTACACGCCAGTGGGAGCGATCGTCCGCAGTGGCTTGTCGATGCGGTCTGCGTGTTTGCGGGGCAGGCACTACCAGGCCGAGGAGCAGCCGCTGAACCCAAAGCGGGTCCACGCCGGCACGGACGGGTGCAGACGTGGTGCTACGCGCTTGAGCGCACAGCGTTGGCGGTGAACATGCGTTGGTCCACGACGGCCATTTTGCTCTGCAGCGCCTCGGTCAGATCGATGCCCGTCTCGTTACCCATGTTCGGCTGCTGGAGACCGATTCCCGTCTGGTGTTGGTGGACAATGGCTTCGGCACGCACGATTGGCAGGATCCGGCGAGCAGGACTGGGCCGGT
Source organism: Mycolicibacterium frederiksbergense (assembly GCF_029893345.1). GTDB lineage: Bacteria > Actinomycetota > Actinomycetes > Mycobacteriales > Mycobacteriaceae > Mycobacterium > Mycobacterium frederiksbergense_B. The sequence continues at coordinate 744,546 of NZ_JARXVE010000001.1, forward strand.
GCGGTTTCTCATTCGGCCGCCGCTTCACCTGCACGAGACCGCGCTGCATCAGGTCAAGAAGCTCGGGTTTCAAGGTGAAGACGTGCGCCACATCGTCATCACCCACCTGGACAGCGATCACATCGGGGGTCTTTCAGATTTCCCCAACGCCAACGTTCACCTAACTGTCGCTGAAGCGCTCGGAGGATTCGAAGCGCCCTCGCAGCGGGAGCGTTTTGGCTTCAACTCGGCGCAATGGGCACATCGCCCCAAGATTGTCGAATATTCCGCCGGCGGGGAATCCTGGCGTGGATTCGCAGCAGCACGGGAACTGACCGAGATTGCACCCGGCATCGTTCTGGTTCCGATGCCAGGGCATACCCGTGGCCGCACCGCGGGCACCTTCGATCGGCGCCAGGTACGCGCCAAACACGAACGGCTGGCAGAGCTCTACACCCGGCGTGATCCCGATCTGCTCATCGCGTGTTCGCATGATCCTGAGCGTTCGCCCTCGCACGCTCGCTTGCCTGACTGCTGCGGGACGTCGGCTGTGTCAGCGATGTCCGGTTCCAGCTGTTGACGCCAAATGCGTTGGCGTGGGCCGTTGGTGGCCATGTGGCCCAGTCATCTTAACTGTCGATGGACGGGTGCTGGTCCTTGCCGAGTGTGAGGTCTCGCGGTCCGCGGTAGTGCAGTTCAATCCCTGCCGTGTCGGTCATACGCCGCGCGTGTAATACGCCGCGGCGATGTGGATTGATATCGAGCTTCGCCTGGCCGAGCAGGTCGAACCCCGGTGACCACAGCGATATCGTGCCGTGGTCTGCACGGGTCGCCCGCAACCATGCCCCTGGGGGCGGGACAACTCCGTACCACGTGACGTCGTCAACATGCGTTACCTCTGGCGCCCAGCGTCTTGTAGCGAATTGTGCTGTGCGGCTGGCGAACTCTTTCCACGCGGCGTGGGACTCGATGGTTGGCCAGCTGCCTGAGGTCGTGACGTCGGGGTCTAAGTCTTGCAGCCATTGCCGGAGGCCGCCCATGGAATCAAAGGTCGCCCCGGTTTGCTCCACTGCGGCGATCGCGGCCAGCCGATGATCGAATCCGGCTCGGATCAGGATCGCCGCAGGGCGTGTCAGGGTCCCGGCTTCAATCGCCATTGCCGCTGTTCCAGTGAGGGTGTCGGCAATCTTGTTGCCTTGGGCTGCTTCGTAGACCCTGGAGGCTTCCATACCCCAGACGAGTCGATAGATCAGGTCGGATTCGATGAACTGGGCGACCTGAACTGGATCCTCACCGAGTTGGTTCAGTGGACGGCCGCTAAGCCAGTGGATGAGTATCGGTGGCCATAAAAGCTTGGTGTCGGGCTGGAATTGGCTCACTCCGAACACTGCTGTGGCAATCTGCAGCATCTGGTCGGCAGCGGTGGCCAGTTCGCCCGCGGTGATGGAATTTTCGGCTAGTGCGGTCAATTCGACAATCTGTGCGGCGACTTTGCCGAGTTCGCCGCCGTCATCTGCGCCGACTCCGGCCAGGTACCAGCCTCGGCGCTGCGTGGCGGTGGAAACGCTCCACACGTGACGGGCTCGGGCGCTGACAATCGCGCGTAACACTGTGGCCGGCTGCTCGTCGAACCGCAGCAACTGCCGCTCCCACAACGAGTCGCGCAAGACGTCCGCGACAAGTTGGGTCACCTGGTCGGGATCGGAGTCATCCTCGCCCAGGATGCTCAGCAGTCCTGTGTCCAGTAACGCCAGGTTTGAGCGCCAGGTCTGCTGGGCCACATCACGCGTCGCATCCTGCTCACCAGGGACCGTTGGCAGGGCCCAGTTGGGTGTGCCGGTCAGGTAGTCAATAGCGGGTTGCAGCTGAGCGCTACCGTAGGACGCTAGCAGGCGATTGATGAGGGTGATGCTGACGGCGATCAGTCCCGACCGCAGTGTCTTGCCTGCTGCACCTGTAGTCAGTTGTAGCCATTGACGGCGGGTCCAATCGTTGGGCTTGTACCGCGGATAGAGCACCAGGCCTTCGGTATCGACAAAGGCGCGCCCTGCGCGCCCGATCACGTTGGCGAATTCCGAGCCGCTCATGAGTTCGCCTGCTCGGGTCAGGCCGTGGAACAACACCGCCGACGCCGACAGGTTCAGTCCTTGAGCAAGAGTGGGGGATGCGACGGTTACTTTGAGCTCCCCGGTGCGTAGGAGCCGCTCGACTTCCCGGCGGAATGGTCCCGGCAGTGCGCCGTGGTGGATCGCCACGCCGAGCTTGAGGCATCGAAGGATCGGGTGGTCTTCACCGAACCATTCCGCGCCGATGGTCAGCGCTTGCTGCAGGTCAACGCCTGGAGGCAGAACGGTGTCGATGAAGCCTTGCTGGCGCAGGTCGAGGATCTTCTTGGCGTAGGGCTCCACGGAGTTCCGCTGTGGGCAGAAGATGAGGACAGATTGGTCTTCCTCGAGCAGCCGCCAGGCGGTGGCGATCACCAGTTCGCGATCGTCAGCGGGGAAGAGCTTCTTACGTCGACCTGTCGGTGTTTTCGCCTGGATGTAGTGGGGGATAAAGGGCCGATCCTGGCCGAGGGTCATGGTGAGGCGCGCGTAGTCGCCTCGCCATTCGACGAGACCAAAACGTTGTGCCGTTGGGCGCCAATCTTCTTGGTGCAGCCCGTCGGGGTCGTCATCGGTGATCCACGCGACGAAGTCATCGAGATCGTGGCCGGAGGGGAACACTGCTGACAGGCACACGATGCGCCGTGTGTGGGCGTCAGTGCGGCGCAGTAGCCGCTGGACCTGCGCTTCATAGCGGACCTCACGCTCTGAGGGCCCGATCATGTGTCCTTCGTCGAGGATGACCAGACCGACATCGTCGAGGACGCCCGGATCCGATCGGAGGGCGAAATCGAGCTTTTCGGGTGTCGCGACGACGATCTGACTGGTGCGTAGGGCGTCATCGTCGAGGTCGTTTGTGCCCATGGCGCCATACAGCGACGAAACGCTGACACCCAACGGAGTGAAGGTGCGTTCCAGCACTTGTTCGGTTTGTGCGGACAAAGCTCGTAGCGGTGTCACGTAGACCGTCCGTCGTCCTTGTGCGAGGCAGGCCAGGATGCACATTTCGGCGATGCGGGTCTTCCCGGCGCTCGTGGGCAGGGCGACCACCAGATCACTGGTGTTGTCGAAGATTCGCTGGACCACGTGTAGCTGCGATGGCCACAGATCGATCTCGGAGCGGCTGCGTGCCAGGAGGGTGTCGATGAATGTGCCGCGCAGATCGTTCCAATCACGGTGATGTGATACAGATTCCTCCACGGTCATGGCGGTGGCTGCCGGCGGGGGTGAGATCGGGAGATTGGCTGCGATGCTGGTTTGTCCCAGGTCACCCAGTAGGCGCCTGGTGAGTCGGTAGACCCACCACGGCCCCGCAGTGCCGATCTCGAGTGCTGCCTGCTCGCCGGCGCCAAGGTCGGCAAGGGCTGCCGCCAGTAGGTCCTGTTGGTTGTAGACGATCGCGAACAATGCGCTGGCGACCGCCGACTGGTAATACTCTGTTAACAAAAGCTCGATGGGGCCAAGTATGTCCAGCGATTCTTCATGTGCCGAGGACGAATCATCGTCTGTATTGGTGGTCTCGGCATCTGTGGTGTCGTCGCCGGCACCTTGCCCGTGCAGGGCTTCCAGGAGGGCATCGTCGGTCAGTTCGGGTGATGTGCGCATGCGCATCGTGCGCGCTTCGATGCTTTCCAAGTCGCGCAGGACAATGTCGGCGAGCGTGGCTTCCATCGGCGTAAGCCGCCCCGATTGGATGCTCGCCTGCATCAGCGAAAAAGCCCGTGCCGCAAAGCCCCCGAGATGGCTGGCGGCGCCCGCCATCAACCGGTGAAAAGCCAGACCCTCTGCTGGCTCGGTATTGCGGGTAGCGGACTCCAACGCGTAGGAGGCCTGAATGAAACCGTTCTGCGCCGACTCCCGCCGCGTGGCCTGCTCGTCGGGGTCAATCTCCGGTGCTTCGGCATCAGTGAGGTCGAGCAGTTGCAGACTGATCGACATGAGTGCATAGCTGTAGTTGAGCAGGTCGTCATCGACGTAGGCGCCAAATTGTGGCGCCTCCTCGGGCAGCACGCCATCGCGCCGGATCATCGATTGCGCCTGGCCGCGGGCCAGCAGCCGGCCACGGAACTGGGCCGCGGTCGCGTCCTGCACGCTGGCTAGCAGCTCAGCGGCGTCACGCGTCATTGTCGAGCGCCTTCGAGTAAGACTGGTCGATGAACTCGCGATGACCGTTGACGCGTAGCGCCACCGCGAACTGCTCGATCGGTCCGGCGTAGTCGGCCAAGTTGTCTTTCACCATCTGGCTCGGATCGTTCATCGTGAACAAAAACATGACGTGAGTGATCATGTCCGGGCGGATGTCCTCGCACAGCTGCACCTGTAGTACGGCATCGGCGAACGCATCGTCAGATGCTCGTTTGAGGCGTTCGGCGAACTGTGACAATGAGTGTGGCGACGGCAGCCCGTCGCAGCGTTGCAGGCCGTCGCGCGCTTCCTGCACAACGGATTTCCTCATTCGCTGGCGGCTCTTCGATTCGACTTTGGCCAGATGCACACCGGAGTTGTCATCGTTCTTGACCCCGAGAACGTCATCGCCGCGCATTGCCCATTGCTGATGATCCCGGTCGATGAGCCTGCTCGGACCAACCGCATAGCCGCAGTCTTCATGCAGGTAAGCCGTCGCGAGAATCTCTCCGATATCACCTGAGCGGGCCGAGGCGTCTGTCGGAAACTTGGTGCGTAGGTAGGCGGCCACCTTAACTTTGCCCATCTTCTCCGCGATATGGACCAACATGTCGGTCTCCGCGTATTTCTCGCCGAGAGTGCCTGCCACAGCAGCGATCCCCGCCGCGTCGTCGTGGGAGACGAGTAAACCGAACGTGTGGTCGTTGACGTTTTCCACCGACAACGGATCACACCAGCTATGAAAATCAGTCACGCGGATGCTTCACGCTGCCCGGTGTGGAATCGTGCTGTACTGCCGAACACAACGACCTACCTCTCAACGTTTGTCTTGTGCGGAGATCCACGCATACAAGGGATTTCGCGATGCGGAATGGCATGTCTCCGTGCTCGCAGCGGTGAGGTGGCGCTGCGAAGCCGTCATAGATTCATGGCCCAGCAGATTCATCAAGGTGTAGACGCTTACATCCGAACTCGCGAGCTCAGTGGCATATGTATGGCGGAGCCCGTGGACCAAAGCGCCTGGGACAGCTGAAGGTTTACGGGTCTGTCGATCAATAAGGAAGCTGCCGAACCAGTCGGGAATCGGATCCGAGGCCACCGCTTCGGGTTCGCGATTGAATTGAGCGCCGGCGGCGCCAAGCCGGTAGGAGTGTCAGACACGCCTCAACGGTCTCAGAGCAAAAGATGGATAATCAACCTTATCTATCAATCCGACCCAAAACCGAAGTGCATCAGTGACTTTCCCGTTAGCAACCCGGGGGAGAAGTGTCACAGTGACAAAACGGTCCGTTCGACTGGACTCTGCCACATAGACTGTCGGAGTGAGTCGGGAGGCCGCTGACGATGATCCCGACAATTTGGCCGTGCTGGCCGAACTGCTGAACGGCGGCGACCTGTCGGCCACACAGCAGTGCGCCGTGCACGACGCCATCGCCGATAGCATGATCGAAGGCGCGACACTTGGCCGCGAATCAATGCTCCGACTCATCGAGCTCGCCGCCGGACGCGTCACCTTCGACCAATGCAAAACACAAGCACTCCAGGCGCACACCTCAACCACCGACCACGAGCTCACGCTGGCCGACGCCGACTATGCAGCCGGCAACACAATCAGCGGCCAAGAGCTACGCGAACGCTACGGTCTCCCTTGAATCCGAGCTAGCCATCCAATCCCAAAATCCAATGGTCAAGAAGACAATTGCCCCCCTTCGACATCCAGCCACACCCGTACATAAACGTCACGTGACGCATACGTCGCAGGAGGACGGAGCGACGGAGGGGCCCCAGCCGAGGTCGGTAGGCGAAAATGCCATCGGAATCCGGCACCGTCAGATAGTTCCGGAACGGCAATCCGGCACTGTCAGATAGTCGCGGAATCGGAACCACACAGACCGCCCAACATGGACAGCCGGTCGGAAAACATCCAGCCACCAGCGCCGACTCAACTCTCAGATGATTCCGGCAAACAGGGCAGAATCGGACAGCTCTCATGTTTTCCCGGAATACTCTCAACTAGTTCCGGATCGGACAGAAAGTGACTGTACGGCACCGTCCGAAGGGTTGCCCCTGTATATCAATGTGCCGATAAGCTACATTATGTCAACTTGAGTACTCCGTTTTCATCAGATGAATCGCTGACTGGCCTCTTGTCGGCCACCGCTCCTCGCGTCGCTTTCGGCTGCGTTGCAAGACTTTCCGCCCGCCACCCCGGTGTTGCAGTCTCATGTCGGCTGCAATACCAGCTGCACCCAATCGTGCCGATCGGCACGTCAGTCGAATGACATGTGATGCAGCACAACATAAGTCGTGCCACCCTCAACCTGTGGGACGAGCACCAGAATCTTGCGCCCTCCCACATCTTGACCGCACGACCCGTAATCGTTGTCGTTGATGGTGATGCCCGCGTACTTCAAAATGTCACTGTCGGTATCAGTCATGGACGGCACATAGTCGAGATCCATGTACTTCACTTTGTGGCAGGTTTGCATGATGACTTCGTCGCCGGGAGCGACGAAACTGACCAAGCTCTTGGCTCGGAACGCACCGAGTGGGGGTTTGACGACCCGAACGTGCTCGGCATGGGTAGGGAGGGGCAGGCCGAAGTAGTCCATGACCTCGCGGGCTTCTTCTCGTGGCGACAGGCTCGGCGCGGCAGTAGTGGTCGTCGCTACGGGCGGACGGTTCGCGGTGGTGCACCCCACCGCGACCACGCAGCACACCAGCACCGCCCAAGGCAGTGTGCGCAGGACACCCACCACCTCCACCCCCTTTCTACCGATCATCATGATCCCACAGCGCCGCGCGACGACCACCACGGTTGGAAACCTTTGGCATATGCGGCGCTTTCGCCGATCAACGCGATGAACATGGACTACGCCGCGCCCCTCGCACCACACCGTGATCTCGTCACCACCGTCGTTCTGGCCGGCTTCTTTTCCCCTGCCGCGCAGGTAGTTCTGTCGTCCGGACCCTGCCATACGGACTCGCAGCCGGGTTGGCCCCTGTTAGGCGTGCGGTCCTAGCAAACGATCGCACTGCAGCCCAGCGTCTCCGCGTGGGCCAGTCTGAGCCAGATACTGGCGCCGGGCGTCGAACTCCGGGTCGTCTATATCCGCCCAAGGCACCGCCGCGGCCCGAAGGAATACGGCGGAATGGAATATGGCGGGTTACCAGTAGAGTACGCCCTTATCATCTGACGAATCAGCCCGTGTTTCGACCCAGCAGGTCGCGTTCCAGGAAATCTCGGAAGATTCGCGCGAGATTCATCGCGATTGGGTCGGAGCAATCACCGAGTCGGTTTCCGAGTTGAAAGGCCTCATTAATAACGGCCCGACGTGGCAGCTCTGCACGGACCTCGTCGCTAAATTCCGTCTGTACCCGTTCCCTGATCGATTGGTCGATGCCGTTTCTACGGTCGAAACCGGATAAAACTACACCACACCACCTGAGTGGATGTGTTCGTTGGATACGCTCAACTCTGTCACGGGCCTCGCGGGCTTTGCGTACCGCATCAAGGGTCGGAGTGATCGGCGCGTACGCAACATCACCTAGATGCATTGCCAGGGCTTCCAGAGAGCCAGTGCGGCCGCCGGTGTCGATCAGGACAACCTCATAACGGCCAAAGATGCCGGCAGCGTCAAAGATGGCTCGCAACAATCCGGTGTCCGATACGCCGAAGCCCGCAACACGGCCTAAGGAAGCCCCTGCAGGTAGCAAATCGATGCCGGGCCATCTAGTTTCAATGATCTCCTCATCGATTCGCTTCGCGCCCTTGTCGGGATTCCCCCAAAAACTGATATCGGCATCCTCAAGCACTGAACCCAAGCCGGTCGAATGCTGCGACACTCCAAAGTGATTAGACAGATTTCGCTCTGGGTCTGCGTCGACTAACAAAGCGGAGATCCCGGCCCGTGAGGCCTCCCCCGCCAGCATCATCTGCCATAGCGTTTTCGCTGTTCCGCCCTTACCCGAAAGCACCAGCACCGAAACAGCTACCATTGCGAGCCCCTATGCAATGCCTGACTCACCTCGCTGTATTCCTCCGTCGTGTTCGCGCTGTTGCCAGACACCTTGCGTTCTCAGCTTATATGTCGGACAGGGGATATCCCTTCGTCACCCGATGCGAACGGGCATCACGGCGGGTCGATCGGGGCCTTGATCCTAGGTGGTGCACACAGGAGGAGCGTTTCCTCCCGGCCTCTTCCGAGAATCCGCTGGCCAGGCCTGGCCGCTGCCGTTGGAAGCGCGATGGCCACTCCGGATGTGGGCCTTTGGCGACCACCACGTCGATCGCACCGAATGCGGTCACGCCAGCTTCCATCGCCCCTGCAAAGCCATGGAAGTCGTTGGCGTCGCAGGCAATGCCGAGGACGGTCTTGTCATCGAACTCGCCGACGAAGGGGCGGAGGCTGGACTCGTCGACAATCGGATACAGCGACCAAGTCACTCAAAAACACGCTGCGAAAGCCGGCAACACCTGGGCCGCCTACGCGTCCACCACCCCCCGAACGGAGCGGCGCGACTCCGCCGCGACCGCAGGGGCCTCGTGTCCCTGACACTGCGCACGCCGACACCGGTGACCAACTGACCTTAGCCATCGCCGATGACGACATCGACGACGGCGCTCCCCTGCCAGTCCCGCTCAGGGTCTCCTCGACGCCCTTGATGACGCGGCGGACGCTGTCCACGCGGGCACGGGCCGTCGCCGCAGCCAAAGAGGACCTCGCACACGCTGTGCTACACGCCGACGGCTAGCGCGGCGGCCTGACCACGCAGCGCGGCCCGACCGCTCTGGGGGCAGCACCTGGGTGGATACTATGACGTGGCCCTTTCTGCAACAGTATTCAAAGTCGAACTTGGCGTCTCCGATGTCGATCACGGTTACTACGCCGATCACGCGCTGACCGTGGCCCGTCATCCCAGTGAGACCGATGAGCGGATGGTGGTGCGGTTGTTGGCTTTTGGGCTTCGCGCGCACCGACTCAGCGACGTCGACGGTGAGTTGGTGTTCGGGGCAGGCCTGTCCACCCCTGGCGTACCGGACTTGCGGCTAGCTGACTACACCGGCCGGATCCTGGAGTGGATCAACGTCGGCCAGCCCGACGAACGCGCCTTGGGCAAGGCGGCCAGCCAGGCCGACCAGGTGCTGCTCTTCCCGTTCGCCGCCGGCGTGGCCACCTGGTGGCGCACCGTCGGCCCCAAAGTGGCGGGGCTACCGAACCTGTCGGTGGTGCAGATACCGCACGCATCGGTGCAGCAACTGGCCCAGACTGTCGATCGACGGGTCTCGGCACAGGTGATGGTGATCGAAGGTCAGGTGACGATGACCGTAGGCGGAGTCGACGTCACCTTCACGCCCGAGCTATTGAAATGAACGTCTGAGCGCGAGGTGCTAGCTGATGGCGTTAACGCCATGGACGCTGACGCCATCATTTCGGGCCTGGCCGGAATGGTCATGCATCCCCCACACCACAGCATCTCGACTCGATCGTCGTCCACAAATCCATCATTCGCCGTGCAATGATCACCGGGTGCGTCTGGGATTGCATGCGCTGGGAATCGCGGCCGGGTCCGACCGCGCGATCATCGAGGCCGTTTCAAAGGCTGCCGAACACGGCGGGTTCGCGACGTTATGGGCCGGCGAGCACGTCGTCATGGTGGACCAGTCGACATCCCGCTACCCGTACGCCGACGACGGCCAGATCGCCGTACCGGCTGATGCGGACTGGCTCGATCCGTGGATCGCGCTGAGCTTTGCGGCCGCGGCGACCACCACGATCGGTATTTCCACAGGTGTGCTCCTGTTGCCCGAACACAACCCGGTGATTGTCGCCAAACAGGCCGCATCGCTGGACAAGCTGAGCGGCGGGCGATTGACGCTGGGCATCGGAATTGGTTGGTCCCGAGAAGAATTCGAAGCCCTCGGCGTTCCGTTCAAGCGCCGGTCCGCTCGCACGGCCGAATACGTCGACGCGATGCGCACAATCTGGCATCACGACGTCGCCTCCTTCGGCGGCGAGTTCGTCAACTTCACATCGATCCGCGTCAACCCCAAACCCGTGCGGGACCGTCGCATTCCGATCGTGCTGGGCGGCAACAGCGACGCCGCGCTGCGCCGGGTCGCGGAATGGGGCGACGGCTGGTACGGGTTCAACCTGTCCGACACCGACGAAGTCGCCCGGTGCACGTCGCTGATCCGCGGCATGTGCCGCGGAACCGGCCGCGACCCCGGTCGGCTGCGGTTGGCCGTCGCGCTGCGTGAACCGCGACCCCGCGATGTTCGACCGCTGGCCGAGATGGGTATCGACGAGCTTGTGCTCGTAGCGAGCCCGCCGCCGGATCCCGCCGACGTCCCCCGCTTCATCGCCGAACTAGCCGCAGAGTGGACGCCGACGCTGGATTGAACCAGGCGTGCGATGCGGATGACACGGGTATACGTCCCGGTGAGCAGACCCTGGTAGCGCGAGTTGTATCGCTGGTTGAGGCGAGTGTCTGCTTGTAATTCAGACACCTAGGCGCTTCCCAGTACGACGACATTCAGCAACTCTTCAAGGCCCGGATTCTTCGAAGACCTCATCGCGACGCTAGCCGCCGACCTGCCCTCGGAGTTCCACATCGACTACACCTTCGACGGCCAAGACCGCATCGACACAGTCATCGACCAACGCTACGCGCAATGGCGAGCCGACAACCGCTCAGCCTGACGGTCAGGTTCCACTGCGCCGATCACCAATCGCGCTCCTCGCTCTCTTCGTCATATCGTCCCCTCGACTGCATGGTCTGAAGGGTTGCGCGGGCAACCGCGGCGATACGGGTCGTCCACCCCGACGCGATCAACTCCTCGCCGTGCATCGCGTGCGTCGTCTGCAAGGACGTGACCAGCACGTCATGCAAGGATTCGAGATGCCGAACCTCCGCAGGCGTCAGCGTGCTCAAATCACGCCACGTCGTTGACATGTCGTCATCGATCCAGTCGAAGAAGTAGTTGTAGTAACAACAGTCCCCCACCGCACACACGCCCTCGTCGCCGTCGGCGAGGATCTCTACCGCTTCCATGATGCGGTTACGGACACGCTGTTCAACGACCCGCTCACTGGGTTCGCCCATAAGTGGACAGTATGCGGCAGAGCGGCTCACCGTCCGAGACCGTCGATACCAGGAATGAACACCTAGTGTCCGCCGACCGAAGCCATCAGCAAAGCTCGCGGACAGCCACCGGGCAGGCTGGCCCGCCTGATGACGTCCGAGCCATCTGCCAGGGCTGCTCCCCCAAACAGCCGGCCCATCAATATCTAACAAACGTCGGAGTACGGCAGAAACGAATAAGGAGGGTTAGCAAGAAACGTCGCCGTTTTCATCAGATCAATCAGGTTCAGCCCCCCAGCGCCACCCGAAGAGCCGCCGGCTCCTATCGCGCTGTCAATATGGCGGCTGTTGTGACCATTGGCCTTGGGCCGCAACATAGGCCACCGCCTGCTGAACCGCGTCCAGCGCGCTGCGGTACCAGTTGATCTGGGCGGTGAGCTCAGTTAGAGCTGGTTGCTCGACTTTGCCGCTGCGTGCTTGGGCCTCAAGGGTTTCGATGATTCCCTTGCACCGCTTCGCCTCGGCGGCAAGCTCATTGTGTGGGACCTGCCACAACGGCACGTGCTGCCAGCGAGATCTGAATGCTGCCGACTGCCGCCGCCTGCGCTTATCAGACCTGCCGGCGACCCACGGCTTCACCACAACCTGCCACACCATCAAAACAACGAAGGTGGTTAGACCTACCAGCGATCCTTCCGCTGTATTCCTCACGGGAGTTGATCTGGCCGTGTCGGGCCGGACTGGGCTCGGGCGATCACGGTCGTCAACATGTTTCCTTCTTCTGGCGAGGCGAGCTGGACCCCTTGTCATGAAGCAGCATAAGGCCGGCTTGCGCGTACCGATGACGGCAATGCTGGACAGTCGCCGCGGGCCGCGGGCCCGCCAAGACCTCTGAGACGCAGCGGAATCCGCGACGGAGGTTTCTCGCCCCTGGTTGTGCAATTCAGTGCCCACGTTGTTGAGTTGTCCTGACACCTTGGCTCGTAGGCTCCTATCTGGGATCCCGGCCGTTCCAGGCAACGAGGCGGTCGATGGCTGGCGCGTCGTCGGCGATCGGGACGGCCTCGGCGAACGGGACGCCGACCTCGTCGAGGCCCCTCGAGGCTGAGATCTCCTCGTAGAGAGCTCGGCGGTTCTCGGCCGGGAGGATCTGGCGTGCCCCGTGGAACGCCGCGGCGACGACGGTGTCGTCCCAGTCGGGCTGCTGACCGGTCGCCGTCGCAAGATCCCACGTGTGGACGGTCAGCTCGGAGAAGTAGGACGTCAGCACCTCGGCGCCGCTGCCTTCGATCCACGGCAGTGCCATGGGTCGTTCGAGCACGGCGTCGTCGCCCCAGGCATCCGCGGCTCGCCTCCCCGACTCCCGCCACGCATTGGGCCAGCGATCGTCGGCGACAGGGGTCTCAGTGACGGCGAAGGGATCTTCGCCGTTGCCGAGCGCGGCAACTCGGTCAAGCACGCCGATGAGATGGGCGAGCAGCGCTCGCACGTTCATCTCTGTGCATGGCGTCGGGTCCGTGAGTTGCTCTGGCCGGACGCCGGTAATGACGACCCCGCCGGTGGCGATGGCACGGTCGAGGATTGGCCGGGGATCCTTGAGGTGGTCCGTGGTGGAACTGGTCGATGTGATCATGGCGCCATTGTGCCGACCGAAACCGGTCACCTTGTGACCAGTTTGATGTGGAAGTGTGGCTGCATGCGAGCCGACCGGCTAGTAGCCATCCTCCTCCTGCTGCAACAGCGCAAGCAGGTCACAGCATCGGAGGTCGCCCTGGAGTTGGAGGTGTCCGAGCGCACCGCCCGCCGCGACCTCGAAGCGTTGAGCGTCGCCGGGGTGCCCGTTTACTCCATGCCGGGCAGAGGGGGCGGGTGGCGCCTCTTGGGCGGCGCTCGCACCGACCTCTCCGGGCTGACCGCGAGCGAGGCTCGCGCGCTGTTTCTGGTAGCCGGACCCGCCTCGACGGCAACCCCGGGCGTGAAGGCCGCTCTGCGCAAGCTCGTACGCGCGCTGCCCGAGCCCTTCCGAGAGCAGGCCGAGGCAGCCGCGGCATCAGTCGTCGTAGACCCACGACACTGGGGATCCAGCCAGCTCGAGCCCCGACCACCCCGGTTCCTCGACGAACTTCAAGAGGCGGTGATCCGCGGCGTCCAAGCACGGCTCGGCTACGTCGACCGCAAGGGCTCGGAGACCGAGCGGACCGTGCACCCATTGGGCATCGTCGCCAAGGGCCCGACGTGGTACCTGGTCTCCAATACGGAGGCCGGTCGACGGACTTTCCGGATCGACCGTGTCTCGTCGGTCGAGTTGACCGACGATCCCGTCCAACGGCCCCAGGGATTCGACCTCTCCGCGAGCTGGCGCGAGATCGCCGACGAGGTCGACCGAAGGCGCACCCCCCTCGAGGCCCAGGCCGTGTGCGCTCCCGACGGGCTCGGCCTGCTCCGGATGATGCTCGGGGGCCGCCTCGAAGTTGGCGGTTCCGCACCCGACGGCCGGATCGAGATCGTGATCCGCGGCCACAACGAGTACGCCCTCGCAGGCGAACTTGCGTGGCTCACCGAATTGCTCGAAGTCACCGGCCCGCAGGGCGTGCGCGACCACCTCGCCGCGATCGGCACCGCGCTTGTAGCGCGGTACAGCTGATCCGCGCGCCACTCGCTCGGCATCCTCACATTCGATATCGGCGACCGACAAGGTCTTTCGGCCGCGAACAACTTCGTGGCTTCGCGACCTCTTCCCTAGCCGCCACCAACACCCATTGGCATGTCCGCGATGGATCTCGTCTGTCAGACCAAGCCAACCAGCGTCAATTCCGCATGATTGTCAGGCGCGCCGGTACGACGTGCGCTGAAAGCGCTAGACGATAATCACGACTTGTGAGCGAAGAAGCATCGACCCAGGTCGGGCCGCCTCCCAACCTGGCCGTCGGCATTATCAATGCGCTGCGACCTCGGCAATGGATCAAAAACGTCCTGGTGGTGGCTGCGCCTTTGGCGACTCTGGGCGGCAATGTCCACTACGACTACCGTGATCTCTTCCTCAAGGTAGGTGTCGCGTTTGTGGCGTTCAGTTTGGCTGCATCCTCGATCTATCTCGTCAACGACGCCCGTGATGTGGATGCCGACCGCCAGCATCCCACCAAACGCTTCCGGCCGATCGCCGCCGGGGTGGTCTCCCCCGCCCTTGCCTATTCGTTGGCAATCGCGCTCGCCGCGATCACGCTGGCGATTTCAGCTGCGGTTGCACCACCCCTTGCGCTCGTGATCGGGGTCTATCTGGCGATCCAGCTCGGCTACTGTTTCGGCCTCAAACATCAAGCCGTTCTTGATATCTGCATTGTCTCTTCGGCCTACCTGATGAGAGCGATTGCCGGTGGCGCGGCGACCGGCATCCCGCTGTCGCAGTGGTTCTTGTTGGTGATGGCGTTCGCATCGCTGTTCATGGTCGCTGGAAAGCGGTATGCCGAACTGCAGCTCGCTGAGCGGACCGGCGCGAAGGTCCGCAAGTCGCTGGAGAGCTATACCAGCACATACCTGCGGTTTGTGTGGACGATGTCCGCCACAGCTGTCGTTGTGTGCTACGGACTGTGGGCGTTCGAGCGTGATGGGCATTCCGGGTCATGGTTCGCCGTCTCAATGATCCCGATCACGATCGCAGTCCTGCGCTATGCCGTTGACGTCGACGGTGGCATTGCCGGCGAGCCGGAAGACATCGTTCTGAACGACCGCGTGCTGCAGGTACTCGGCCTCACATGGATTGTGATCATGTGTGCTGCAATCGCTTTAGCGTGAGTGCCGGTGGCGGTCGGACCCCGCTCCCCTAGTCGCCGAGATGCTCGGACGTTACACGCCGCCGCGGCGCAGCATCCGACCCTGTGCGGTCTGGAAGTCAATCTTCTTGCCGCGCAACCAGGTACTCGTCACGACACCGGCGAGTGCACGTCCGTCGTACGGGCTGATCGGGTTCTTGTGGTGCAGCTTGTGCACGTCGACGACCTGCGCAGACTCGGGCTCGAAGATCGCGAAGTCGGCGTCGTAGCCGAGGGCGATCTTGCCCTTGTTGTTCAGTCCGGCGAGCGCGGCGGGTTTGGCCGCCATCCACTCGAGTACCTGCGTGAGCTTTATCCCGCGACGCTTTGCCTCGGTCCAGATCAACGACAGGCCGAGCTGTAGCGATGCGACACCGCCCCATGCAACGCCGAAGTCACCGTTCTCGACGTCCTTCAGGTCGACCGTCGACGGTGAGTGGTCAGAGACGATGCAGTCGATCGTGCCGTCGAGCAGGCCCTGCCACAGAAGTTCCCGATTCGACGCCTCACGGATCGGCGGGCAGCACTTGAATGCGGTGGCACCGTTGGGGATCTCCTCGGCCAGCAGCGTCAGATAGTGCGGGCACGTCTCGACCGAGATCCTGACGCCATCGCGTTTGGCCGTCGCGAGCATCGGCAGGGCGTCCGACGACGACAGGTGCAGGATGTGCGCGCGGGCACCGGTCCACCGAGCGCGCTCGATGACCTCGGCGATCGCCACATTCTCGGCGCCGCGCGGTCGCGACGCCAGGAAGCGTTCGTACTGGTTGCCCTCGGCCGAGGGGGCGTGATCGATGGCGCGGGAGTCCTCGGCGTGCACGATCATCATGGAGTCGAAGCCGGCCAGCACGGCCATGTCCTTCTCCATCTCGTCCGCATCGAGATGCGGGAACTCGTCGACGCCGGAGTGCAGGAGGAAGCATTTGAAGCCGAACACGCCATCGTCGTGCAGACCGCGCAGATCGTCGGTGTTGCCAGGGATCGCGCCGCCCCAGAAACCGACGTCGATGTGTGTCTTGCCCGACGCAGCGGCACGCTTGGCGTTGAGTGCTTCGACATTGACCGTCGGCGGAATCGAGTTGAGCGGCATGTCGATCAGCGTGGTCACACCGCCCGCCGCCGCTGCGCGGGTAGCGGAGTCGAACCCCTCCCACTCGGTCCGGCCCGGCTCGTTGACGTGGACGTGCGTATCGACCAAGCCTGGGATCATGACCTGCTCGTCGGTGAGTTCGACGATCTCCGTGCCGGTGAGGCCACTCCCCAGCGGCTCGATCGCGACGACGCGACCGTCGCGGATACCGATCTCGCGGGCGACGATTCCCGCCGTCGTCAGCGTGCGTTCGCCGCGGACCACCAGGTCGAATTCAGGGTGGTTCAGCGTCTCGGGCGCGTCGGCGGTCATCGGCAGCTCTCCATGGCTAGCAGCATAATTCCTCATTGTGGAAGTGACATTCCACCCTTCGGGCAACTCTAATTGTGAGCGTTGACACAGTCAATCGCGCCAAAAGCTTGACAGTCGGTGTCTGCATGGGACTTACTTACTGAAATCGTGGAATATTACTTCCACATAATGGAATGTATGCGCCGGCGTTGAGCGCCGTCGCACCGACCGTGACAGGCGTATCCATGACCACAGAGTCCACCGGGCTAATCAGCGATTCCAGCCGTACCGATGCAACCCCGTTCGCCGACGTGAGTCCGGATCTGTACAACGCCGATCTCGCGCCCACCAAGCGGGAAGGTCGACGGTGGGGCGCGTACAACATCTTCACGTTGTGGGCCAACGACGTGCACAGCCTGGGCAACTATTCGTTCGCCATCGGACTGTTCGCACTCGGCCTCGGTGGGTGGCAGATCCTGGTGGCGCTCGGACTCGGCGGCGCCTTCCTCTTCGTACTGCTCAGCCTTTCCGGGTTCATGGGAGAAAAGACCGGCGTCCCGTTCCCGGTGATGAGCCGCATCGCCTTCGGCATCCGCGGCGCGCAGGTCCCCGCCATCATCCGCGGCGCGGTCGCGATCGCATGGTTCGGCATCCAGACCTACCTCGCGTCCGTGGTGCTGCGCATCTTGATCATCGCGCTCGCACCGTCGGCCCAGACCCTCGACTCGAACAGCTTCCTGGGGTTGTCGACGCTCGGCTGGATCTCGTTCGTCGCGCTGTGGGGGATCCAGGTGGTCATCGTCAGCTACGGCATGGAAATGATCCGCAAGTACGAGGCGTTCGCCGGTCCGGTCATTCTGATCACGATGGTCGCGCTCGCGATCTGGATGCTCAACAACGCCGACTGGGCCATCGCGTGGACGACGCCCGACTCGCTGACCGGCGCCGACATGTGGCTGAAGATCGTCGGCGGCGCCAGCCTGTGGGTCGCGATCTACGGCACGTTCGTCCTCAACTTCTGCGACTTCACCCGTAACGCGACGTCGAAGCGCGCGATCGTGAAAGGCAACTTCTGGGGCATCCCGCTCAACATGCTGGTGTTCGGCGGCATCGTCATCACTCTGGCCGGCGCTCAGTTCCGCATCGACGGACGCATCATCGACGCGCCCGCCGACATCGTCAAGGAAGTCCCGAACACCCTGCTGCTGGTGCTCGCAGCACTCGCGCTGCTGATCCTGACCGTCGCCGTGAACCTGATGGCGAACTTCGTCGCCCCGATCTATGCGCTCAACAACCTGTTCCCGAAGCACCTCAACTTCCGTCGCGCAGCACTCATCTCGGCCGTCATCGGCCTCGTGATCCTGCCGTGGAACCTGTACAACTCCCCTGCCGTCATCAACTACTTCCTCGGTGGCCTCGGCGCCATTCTCGGGCCGCTGTTCGGCATCATCATGGTCGACTACTGGCTGGTGCGTCGTTCCAAGATCAACGTTCCAGCCCTGTTCTCGACCGATGCGTTTGGTGAATACCAATACGCGAAGGGCATCAACGCGCGTGCCGTGGTCGCCCTCGTCATCACGGCGGTAGTGGCACTCCTGCTGGCGTTCGTTCCGGCGTTCAGAGTTGTCTCGGAGTTCTCCTGGTTCATCGGCGCAGGACTCGGTGCGATCGTGTACCTGGTGGTCGCAGACCGCCGGGGACCGTTCAACGATGTCTCCGGCGAGCCCATCGCCGTGGCCAGCACGCACTAGTAGGGACTGCCATGAGAATCCTCGTAGCCAACGTCAACACGACGGTTTCGATGACCGATGCGATCGCCGAGTCGGCGCGCGGTGTCGCGTCGCCGGGTACCGAGATCGTCGGCATCACACCGCGTTTCGGCGCGGACTCGTGCGAAGGAAACTTCGAGAGCTATCTCGCGGCCATCGCTGTCATGGACGCGATCACGTCGTACCCCGAGCCATTCGACGCTGTGATTCAGGCCGGCTACGGCGAGCACGGTCGGGAAGGTCTGCAGGAGTTGCTCGACGTCCCGGTGGTTGACATCACCGAGGCGGCCGCGTCGACGGCGATGTATCTGGGACACAAGTACTCGGTCGTCACCACGCTCGACCGCACTGTCCCGCTTATCGAAGACCGTCTCAAGCTCGCGGGACTCGACGCACGATGCGCGTCGGTGCGGGCGTCCGGCCTCGGTGTGCTCGAACTCGAGTCGGATCCGGATCGGGCGGTCGAGGCGATCGTCCGCCAGTCGCGAGAGGCAGTCGAGAACGATCACGCCGAAGTGATCTGTCTCGGCTGCGGCGGTATGGCCGAGCTCGAAGCGAAGGTGAGGGCCGCGACCGGCGTCCCGATCGTCGACGGAGTCCGCTCGGCGGTCACCATCGCCGAAGGGCTGGTCCGGATGGGTCTGTCCACGTCGAAGGTGCGTACCTACGCGACTCCCCGCGAGAAGAAGGTCATCGGCTGGCCATTCCAGTTGTAGGCCAACGACATAGAAGAGACCGGGCGCCCCACCAGGCGCCCGGTCTCGTCGTCTCCGTGGTCTCGACTCGACCTGTCAGAGCATGATCTGGCGGTTGACGTCCTTGTACAGCAGGTAACGGAAGTTCGACGGCCCGCCCGCGTAGCACGCCTGCGGGCAGAAGGCCCGGAGCGAGAGGAAGTCGCCTTCCTGAACTTCCACCCAGTCTCCGTTGAGGTGGTAGACGGCCTTGCCTTCGAGCATCAGGAGGCCATGTTCCATCACGTGGGTCTCGGCGAACGGAATGGTCGCGCCGGGCTCGAATGTGACGACGTTGACGTGCATGTCGTACGCGAGGTCCTGCGGGTCGAGCATGCGTGTCGTGCGCCATTTGCCGTCGGTCCCTGGCATGGCTGACGGTGCGATGTCCTGCTCGTTGCCGAACTTCACCGATACCGTGTGGCCCTCGATGGCCTCATAGCGCTTGCGGATCCACACGAACGTCGCGTCGACGTCGCCGTTGTTGTGGGCCGACCAGCCGGTACCTGCAGGAAGGTAGGCGAAGCCGCCTTCGGTGAGTATCTGCGACTGGCCCGCCGCGTCGACGGTGAGCGCACCGGACGTGACGAACAGGAAGCTCTGCACCTCGGGTTGCGGCTCGGGTCGCTGCGCCCCGCCGCCCGGCTTGACCTCGACGATCGCCTGGTAATACGTCGTCGCACCACCGGCGACCGGGCGGTTGATGATCCATGCGCGCGTATCGGTCCACTCCGGGAACACCGAGGTGACGATGTCCGAGAGGACGCCGCGCGGAATCACCGTGTAGGCCTCGGTGACGATGGCGCGGTCGGTCAGCAGATCGGTCTGCGGGGGCAGGCCGCCACGGGGTGTGTAATACGACGCAGTGGTCACTGTTTGCTCCTGGTTGTGCGGCCGAGCGCGATGTCGCGCACGGTGGGCATGGAGAGATCGGTAGCTGTCTCGATCTCGTCGACGGTGAGGGCGCCGCACACGCTGCCCCGATGGATCACGTTGGCGAGGGCGCGGGCGGTGGCCGGCTCGTCCATGACGGTCGAGTCGAGCCGGTGGACGTAGTTGCGTAGGCGGGTCGCGGCGGGTGCGAAGGCACCACGGTAGAACGCGTAGGTCGCCAGGTATCGGGTGACGAGTTGGGCGGGGTGCATGTCCCAGCCCTGGTAGATACCGCGTTCCAGGTGGCGCCGGACGAGGCGCGCGTGCAGCTTCCACGCCATGGCGACGTTGTCGGACTCCCCGACCGGGAGGATGTTGGTCGAGCCGTCGGACATGTGCACGCCGGTGCCCGCGACGGCGAGTTGCATGACGTTCTTGGCGTGGTCTGCCGCCGGATGCTCCATCGACTGGTAGGCGGCGGCGATACCGAGGGACGCCGAGTAGTCGTAGGTCCCGTAGTGCAGCGAGCTGACGCGGCCCTGGCCGGCATGAATGAACTGGGCAACGGGTGCGCGGCCGTCGGCGCCGAGGATCGCCTGCGGTGTTTCGACCTGCACTTCGAAGCGGATGCGCCCGGCCGGCAGTCCGTTCGCACCTTCGAGTGCGCTCGCGACCACGACCATCGCCTCAACCTGGTCGACGGACGTCACCTTGGGGAGGGTCAGGGTGAGGCCGTCGGGGAGGCCGCCGGAGTCGACGAGTCCACTGACGAACATGTCGAGCGTGCGCAGTCCGCGCGCACGGGTGCCTGCCTCGAAGCACTTGAAGCGGGTGCCGACGAACGGCGTCGAGGTGCCTGCGTCGAGCGCGATTCGCAGTGCGGCGATCGCCTGTGCGACATCAGCGTCCTCGGTCGCGTCGTCGAAGGTGCCGTAGCCGTCCTCGAAGTCGATGCGGAGGTCTTCGATCGGCTCGGTGGTCAGCTTGTTCTCCACGAGGCTTGCGAGAGTCTCGGGTTCACAGTCGGTTCCGCTGCTCGCACCGACGAGTGCGGCCACTGCGTCGAGCCCGCCTGCGTCCTTCGCGGCTGCGAGGGCGGTCGATCCCCAGTCGGCGGGCATCGTCGCCGAGTACCGGTTGCCCGGAATGTAGACGGTGTGGACCGGCTGCCGACGGCCGTCGTCGCCGGGGTATCGGTTCACCAGTTGTGCGTCTGCGGCCGAGAGGCGGCGGTCGACGTCGGCCAGCACCGCATCGTCGAGGCGTCGTGTCACAGATGTGCCTCCCCTATCTGGAAGTTCCGGTAGGGACAGAATTCCACAATGTGGAGTTTAACGCGAGTGTAATCGGCGCACGATGCGCGTTTCCTCATCGAACACTTTTTCCATATTGCGGAAATGATCTTGCGCATGTTGGATGGAAAGACAAACGTCGGCCGGGAGTGGACTGAATGGCGGAGAAGAAGACAGGCGGCGTGCAGTCGGTGGAGCGCGCGTTCGAGTTGATGGAGTTGATCGGGCGTGCCGGCGGAGAGTGCTCGCTGACGGAGCTGTCGGCGGAGTCGCCGTTGCCGCCGCCGACAATTCACCGTTTCCTGCGCACACTGGTCGGAATCGGCTACGTGCGTCAACTGCCCAATCGCCGCTACGCCCTGGGGCCGAGATTGATTCGGCTTGGCGAAGTTGCGAACCGCCAGTTGGGCGCGGTCGCCGCTCCGGTGCTGCAGTCGTTGGTCGACGAACTGTCGGAGACGGCGAGTCTCGCGGTGCTTGACGGTGACATGGTGATCTACACCGGACAGGTTCTGCCTTCGAAGCTGATGCGGACGAACAGTGAGGTTGGCAAGCGCGTCGGTCTGCACACGTCCGGTGTAGGCAAGGCTGTTCTGGGCGAGCTGGACGATGCGCGCATTCTGAAACTGGTCACGCAGTCCGGACTTCCCGCACCGACCGAGAACAGTGCGTCCACCCTTTCTGCGGTGTTCGCGAACGTCGAGCGCGTGCGCATCGACGGCTATGCGATCGACAATGAGGAGTTCGAGATCGGCGTTCGCGCCGTCGCGATGGCAGTGCCCGGCGCTCCGACTCCGATGGCAATCGGCATCTCCGGGCCCTCGGCTCATGTCAGTGAGGAATTGATCGCTCGAGCCGTTCCCGCACTGAAGAAGGCGACCGGCGTGATCTCGGAAGCCCTGATCGGGGCGAGGGAGCAGTAGACCTACGGTTCCGCGCCAACTGGACTTTCCTCGGCAAGCGTCTGCTCTTCGATGCGCATGGTGAGCGGCTGGCGCAGGCCCCGGGTGATGTACAGCAGCACGCAGATCCCGACGGCCAGCCAGATCGAGCCGTACAAGAGTGCGTCGAAGTGCAGATTGATCCACAGCACGGCGGTCAGACACATGCCGATCGCCGGGAGCACGATATTGGTGAAAATGTCCTTGACGGTACGGCGCCGCCCCAGTCGCACCGCGAAAAACACGATGACCGTGAGGTTCACGATGGTGAACGCGATGAGTGCGCCGAAGTTGATCATCGATGACGCGAACTCCAGGGTGAACTTCACCGCGAGCAGCGACACAATGCCCACGATCACGACCGCGTGGGTCGGGGTGACGAACCGCGGATGGATGTAGGAGAGGTATCGGGAGAAGCGGCCCTTGCCGTTTCGGCCCATCACGTACATCATCCGAGCCACGCTCGCGTGCGAGGCGAGGCTCGACGCGACGATGGCGGCCAGCGCGGCCGACACAAAGAAGACCTTGAACAACGTGCCGCCGACTTTGAGGGCCATTTCAGGCAGGGTGTCGTCGGTGACCTCGAACCCTTCGAGGGTGGGGAAGACCGACTGGCTGAACCAGGCCGCGATGAAGAAGATGGCGCCACCGATGAGAAGTGACAGCACGATCGCCCTCGGGACGATGTTCGGGGACTTGGCCTCCTCGCTGTACATCGTGATGGCGTCGAACCCGATGAAGGAGAAGCACACCACGGTGGCGCCGGCGATTACGGCCTGCAGCTGAACACCTTCGTGTACCAGCGGTGCAAGGGTGAAAATGGTGCCGTGCCCGACGCCATGGCGCAACTCCAGAAACGCCAGCACCAGGAAAGCGCCGATGAGCACCACCTGGAACACCACGAGGATCCCATTGATCCGCGAGGTCCCCTTCATGCTCCAGTAGTTGAGCGCGGTGATCACCACGACGTAACCCACAACGAAGACCCACGACGGTGCGTCCGGGAAGAAGGACTCGAAATAGATCCGCGCGATCACCGCGTTCACCATCGGCAACAGCAGGTAGTCGAGCAGAGATGACCAGCCGACAAGGAAACCGAAGTTCGGGTGGATCGTCTCCGACGAGTAGGTGTACGCAGAGCCGGCCGACGGGTAGGCCCGCGTCATCCGGCCGTAGCTGATGGCGGTGAAAATCATTGCCACCAAAGCGAAGATGTAAGCGAGCGGGACAACGCCGTTGGTTTCCTCCGAGACGATCCCGAAGGTGTCGAACACTGTCATTGGGGTCATGTAGCCCAGACCCAGACCGACGATGGCCCACAGCCCGAGTGAGCGGGACAGGTGCGCGGTGGACCTGCCGGTAGTTTGTGACGTGACTGCAGACAAGAGTTGCTGCCTTCCTTACGAGATGTTCACGCTGGGGTGTCGGCGCTGGGCACGACCACCAGCGGGACCTGTAGAACGCGCAGCATCTTGGCTGCGGTCGAACCGAGGAACAGTCGCCTCGGTGCTGCGAGACGACTGGAGCCGACCATGATCAGGTCGCCGTCGTGCCACTCGAGTTGTTCGGCGGCCGCCTCCACCGTCGCACCGGGTGCAACGACGGCTGTCACCGGGAAGCCTTGAGGTAGTGATGCTCGGGCCGTCTCGTCGAGGGTCTCGCTGGCATGCTCGACAGCGCGCCGGCGAAGTGCGTCGGCGCTGGTCGCGCCGCGGGGCCCGTACTCGTCCAGCGTTACCAGCGATACCAGTCGCAACGGAGTGTGCGCAGCGGCGCTGAATCGCATCGCGGTGTCAATTAGGTGACCGGCGCCGGTTCGGCGGCCGACGGCGCAGGTGATGCTGCGAATGCGGTCGACGTCGGAGTGTCGGGTGCCCCGTGGCGCAACCGCCACCGGGACGGGTGCCGAATGCAGCAGTTCATTGACGACCGAGCCCAGAGTGAAGCTCCCGACGAGGCCGCCTCCGGCTCCGCCGACAACGATGCCTGCCGCGCCCAACCGTTCGGCTTCTCGACAGATGCCGTCGGCGAACGACTCATGGAAGCTCACGTGGGTGCGGGCGGCGATACCCTCGGGCACCGCCGCGACGGCGTCGGCGAGCCACTGCTCGCCCTGTTCGACCAGCTCCTCCTGATATTCCTGATTCAGAGGACTGGGTGCTCGCATCACGACACAGATCTCGAGCTCAGCACCGATTGTCCGTGCCAGCCGCACGCCGAGAGCGACAGCATCAGCGCCGCCCGGCGTGGCCAGATATCCGACGACCAGTTTCACTGCATTCCATTCGGTTGGGCGTGAGCAGTGTCGGCTGTGCCGCAGGTCCTGCCGAACCGTGGGGCACGGCGCGGGGCCGCGGGCGTCGAATACATGGGCGCAAGAGTAACTGCAGACCCGGATTAGTGGCCACTAATATCGTTGCCAACCTCACATTATTTCGAGTTTTTCGTTGTGAATATTGACTCCGACAACTGAATTCGTGTCACTTTGGGGTACGTATTGTGATGTTCGTCACTCTTCTTGGCCTGATACGCAGACCACCACCCCGCGCGTCAGATCGACGGGGCGGCTAGGGCGCCAGACAGGCTGCACCGGCACACAATCTCAGAAGGGGACGGACCACAGACGACACGGTGGACCGCGACAGCGAGTACGGGGATGTCCACGTAACCGGGCGGCCATCGCGCACACTAAGACTCGCATCCGACGCCATGGAGGAACGTTGCCGCAATGAGCCCCGTCGCCGAATTCGACTTCATCATCGTGGGAGCAGGCAGTGCGGGCTGCCTGCTGGCCAATCGACTCAGCGCCAACCCTGCCCACCGCGTGCTCTTGATTGAGGCCGGCGGCAAGGACGACTGGTTCTGGATCAAGGTGCCGGTGGGCTATCTGTACACAATTGCCAACCCCCGCACCGACTGGTGCTTCACGACCGAGGCCGACCCAGGTCTGGCCGACCGCAGCATTCACTACGCGCGGGGCCGTGTGATCGGCGGCTGCTCATCGATCAACGCCATGATCCATATGCGCGGACAGGCCAGCGATTACGACTTATGGGCGCAGGCCACCGGTGACGAGCGCTGGCTCTGGGGTGGCCCGGACTCCCCCGGCGAGACACTGGCGATCTACAAGGAGTTGGAAGACTACTTCGGCGGAGCAGACGAATGGCACGGCGCCGGTGGTGAGATCCGCGTGGAGCGGCCGCGGGTGCGCTGGAAGATCTTGGACGCCTGGCAAGCCGCCGCTTCCGAGGAGGGCATTGCCCCGATCGACGAGTTCAACCGGGGTGACAACGCCGGCAGCGCGTACTTTCACGTCAACCAACGGCGTGGCCGGCGCTGGTCCATGGCCGATGCGTTCCTGCATCCCGTTTCCCATCGACCCAATCTCACCGTCTACACCCATACCCAGGCCTTGCAACTGCTGATGGACGACCAGGTCCACGAGGACCAGCGTCGCGGTGCCTGGACCACGGCTCAGCACCGCGCCACCGGAGTGCGGCTGCTCAAGGACGGCCAAATGGTCGATGTCCATGCCGACCGGGAGGTGATCCTGAGCGCCGGCGCGATTGGCTCGCCGCATCTCATGCAGGTCTCGGGTCTCGGCCCAGCCGAGCTGCTTACCCAGCATCACGTGCCGGTGGCAGTCGATCTGCCAGGAGTGGGTGAAAACCTCCAGGACCACCTGCAGCTGCGAACGGTCTACCGCATCCAGGGCGCCCCGACCGTCAACACGCTGTACCGAAATTGGATCACCCGTGCCGGCATGGGACTCCAGTACCTGCTGATGCGATCAGGCCCCATGACCATGCCGCCCTCCACACTGGGCGCTTTCGCGAAAAGCGATCCCGCGCTTGCCAGTCCCGATTTGGAGTGGCATGTGCAGCCCTTGTCGTTGCCCAAATTCGGCGAACCGCTGCACCCATTCGGAGCGATCACTCCCTCGGTCTGCAATCTGCGACCGAGCTCACGTGGCCACGTACGCGTGGCCAATTCAGATCCGCTGACCTACCCAAAGATCTTCTGCAATTACCTGTCCACTGACACCGATCGTCAAATCGCCGTACGCGGCCTCCGGATGACCCGGCAGATCATGGCGGCGCCGTCCCTGGCCCGCTACGACCCGGAAGAGTTGCTTCCCGGCCCACAACTGGTGAGCGACGAAGATCTGCAGAAGGCGGCCGGTGAACTCGGTACAACGATCTTCCACCCGGTGGGCACCTGCGCGATGGGAGCTTTTGACGCACAAGGTCTTCCGCGGTCGGCCGCCACAGTGCTCGACACCGACTGCCGCGTGTATCGCGTCGCCGGCCTTCGAGTGGTCGATGCTTCGGCTATGCCCACCATCACTTCCGGCAACACCAACGCGCCGGTCATGCTCATCGCAGAGCGCGCAGCGCGGGCAATCGTGGGATAAGGCGCCTAACACCGAGACATCAATCTGCTTGCGCGGCCGGCGGAGGCGCCGAAGCCGCTCCCCCGCGTCGCGCGACCGATCGTCCGCGCCTCCTTGAGGAGGAATACGGCCGAATCGAATATGGCGGGTTACCAGTAAAGGTCTCCGCTTTCATCAGATGAATCAGCTCCGGCCCAACCGCCCCGTTCAGCACTGAAGCCGCTACCTCGGCACCTTAAGCCGAAAGTCGTTGGCCCACTGCATTTGTGGGCCCGGTCGACGGAGCTGTATAGCTCTGCCGTGCGGCTCACCAGGGAAGCTCGACGCCGTCGCGGAAGAAGCGCCCCGATGGGCCTCCGAGTTTGAGAGTGGCGGCCCACACCACACCGTGGGCACTGTCTTCTGGGCTCCTGGCGCCTTGTTCGTCGCCGGTCTCCGGATGGGTAGCGGTTTCGCCTGGACAGACGGCGTTGACCATTACTCCAGATGCGGCGAAGGCCGCCGCGAGCTTGATGGTGAGGGCGTTGAGAGCGCTCTTGGACAGTGAGTAACCGGGAATTAGCCCGCCGATGTGTGGATTGGTGAGCCCTTCGGCTGAAGTTAGGGACCCGGAAGCGCTTGATACGTTGACCACGCAGCCGCGCCCAGATTGATGAAGCAGGTGGGCGAAAGCTTGCGTCGTACGCCAGGGTCCTAGGAAGTTGACGTCGAGGGCGAGCTGCGCGCGGTCCAGGTCTGCGGTCAGCACTGTCTGATCGATATCGAAACCGCCCGCTGCGTTGTTGATCAACGCGTTCAGACGGCCGTGCCGTGCGGCCACGG
This sequence comes from Mycolicibacterium frederiksbergense, assembly GCF_029893345.1. Lineage (GTDB taxonomy): Bacteria > Actinomycetota > Actinomycetes > Mycobacteriales > Mycobacteriaceae > Mycobacterium > Mycobacterium frederiksbergense_B. The sequence continues at coordinate 771,854 of NZ_JARXVE010000001.1, forward strand.
CTTCCTGGCATGCATGGACGCTCTCGTTGCTCGTGACGTCGAGCTGCATCCCGGCGACCTTGAGGCTTTGGCCCTGGAGTAGGTCGGCGATGTATTGCGCGTCGGTCAATGTGCGAGCGGTGACGATGACCTCGAATCCCCGCTGCGCCAGCTCTCGAGCAACCGCGAAGCCAAGACCTTGCTTGCGGCTGACTCCGGTGATCAGCGCCACCTCGTTCGGCAATCTATCCATTGCGCCGCGCCGGGCGGAACTCCTGCTCGTCGCCGCGGTCACGGACCACCACCCCGGCCTCGCCGAGCCGTAGGCGCAGGTCGCGGGCGGTCGGGCCGCGCTTCTCCGCCCGTGCCACGGCGCGCTCGCGGAGCAGGTCGAGAACCTGGCGAGAGGCCGTGTCGCGGCCGTCGACGAAGCGCGCGTAGTCGTCCTCGTACGGGTCGGCTTCGCCCGACCACCGGTATCCGGCCAAGCGGAAGGCGGCGGCGATCCGCCGTGCGGGGATACCGTCGGTGCCCGCGACCGCGAGCAGGCGGCCCTGCGGGTCCAGGACGGTCAGCTCGCCGCCCCGTCCCAGAAAGGCCTCGCCCACGTCGCCGGCGGCGATCCAGCGCCGGTGACCGTCGACGGCGACCTCGACGTGGTCCTTGGCCACAGTGAGCTCGGCGACCTCGTTCTGCCACATCCCCACGAGCAGCACGCCGCCGACGAGCCCGGCCACCGCGAGCACGCCCACGGCCACCCCGACGGGCAGCTGCGCGGCGATGCGGAGCGGGCCGGGCGATCCGTCGACTGTGCGCTCCAGCCAGCCGACCAGCCCGCGCGCGACGAGACCGAGGATGGCCCCGGCGACGGCGACGCCAGCGATCACCGCCGCCTGAAGGGCGCGGGGCAGGCCGACCGTCACTGCGGCGGGTGCGGTGGTGGTCACGATTCCTCCGGTCGCAGGTAGGCGAGGGCGGCGCGGCGCACGTCGGGCCGCACGTCACCGTCGGCGAGGTGCGCACCGTCGGTAAGGGCGATGAGGAAGGCCGCGGCGTGGGTCGGGTCAAGCGCGGGGTCGAAGGCACCGTCGGACTGACCCCGCGAGATGAGCTCCGCGAGCGCGCCGCGGGAGACCGCATCCGACTCGGAGACGACCTCCGCGAGCGCGGGGTCGGCGGGAATCCGGCGGATCAGCTCGGCGACCAGGCCCGGGGCGACGGGATCGGTGGCGGTCGAGGCGAGCGCGTCGACCATCACTCGCACCCCCGCAACCGGATCGGCCTCGGCCAGCGCGCGATCGCGGAGCGCCTGATTGCGCTCGATGTCCGCGCAGAACAGGGAGCGGAACAGTGTGGCCTTGTCGGTGAAGTAGTAGAAGACCGTTCCCGAGCTGACGCCCGCGCGGGCCGCGATGTCCGCGGCGCGGGCGCGCTCAAAGCCTGCAGCAGAGAACTCGGCGGCGGCCGCGTCCATGATCGCGGCGCGGCGGACGGCGGCGATGGCGGGGTCGACGGTACGGGCCATGTCCCGAGACTAATCAATGACTGATCAATCAGTCAATGAATTCCTGGCGGCGGCCAACCGCGAACAACTCACCTATCAAGGATTCATAGCAGAGCTACTGCTGGCCGAACGTGACGACCGGGACGGCGTTCGACGCTGCGGCGAGTCAAAGCGGCCGGTTTTCCACGCCAGAAGTGGTTGGGCGACTTCGACTTCGACGCAAATCCAAGCATCAACCCCGCCACCATCCATCAACTCGCCGTCGGCGACCGGATTACCAAAGGTAAACCGCTCTGCCTGATCGAGGCCGCCGGCGACAAGCAGCTCACCAAGACCATCAACCGCTACGGGAGAGTAGACCTTCTCCTGCTCGACGAACTCGGGTACATGGAACTCGACAAACGCGGCGCTGAGCTGCTGTTCCAGGTGTTGACCGAGCGGGAGGAAAAGAACGCCATCACCCACTCCTACCGCCTCGCGCATGCCCGCAGCCAAAACGGCATCAAACCAACGTGGTGGAAGACGTACACACACGGCCATGGCGCAAGAGCGGTGAGTTGTTGTCGCCAGCCATCGCTATCGTCGCGTGGATGAGCCTGCAGCCGATACCGCAACCTGCCGATCTCGATGTCGTGCGCGCCTCCTATGACCGCGTGGCCGACAACTACGTCGAGATGGTGACGACAACGGGAATCGGGGACATCCGCACCCACCCATGGCTCAAAGCAGCCATGGACGCGTTCGCTAGCACGGTTGTCTCTATTGGCCCGGTTCTCGATGTCGGCTGTGGACCGGGAACGGTCACCGCTTACCTCGCCGAGCAGGGTCTCGACGCCTCGGGAGTCGATCTTTCACCCCGCATGATCGAGCACGCGCGACGTCTGCATCCGCAGTGCACCTTCGCTGTTGGCTCGGCCACCGACCTCGACCTTGCCGAGGCATCACTGGGAGGAGTGCTGGGCTGGTGGTCACTATTCAACCTGCCTCGCAATGTCCTGCCCGTCGTTCTGGCGTCGTTCGCCGCGGCTCTTCGGCCTGGCGGTCAGCTCATCATCGCCACCCATGTCGGCGACAACGATGTTGACCGCATCGAGGCCTACAACGGGGTGCCAGTCCGGTGGACGACCTATCAGTGGCAACCAGAGCAACTCGCCGACCTTGTTCGCGAGGCGGGATTGAGCCCCGTTGCTGACCTGCGTCTGCCCGCAGATCAGGCTAGCGGGGCCGCCGCAGTGCTCGTCGCGCAAAAAGACAAGTCATAACGACCCGACCCCCATTCGGTTGAGCCGGGCGAGGATGTGAGCTGCGCCTGCGTTCAAAATCAGGCGGCGGATCACCGCGGCGTCATCGTGCCCGAGGTGGATGACGGGCAGTACTGCGCCGTCAAGATGGTGTTTGCCCCGAAAACCCCTGATCCCGAAAGCATCTACTCGATCAAGTTCTTCAACGGGGACTGGCTCAACGGGCTAGTTCGGGTCGGTCGAGCTCCGTTCGGACAAGAGGACCGGCCTGGTTACGGGACAGCCTTCGTAACCAGGCAACTGTGCCCTCATCCTGCCGATCCGCCGGATAAGGACTGCCCCGAACTGGGAAACTGAGTTCGGTTGGCAGGCAATACAATCGGCAGCCCGGCCCCTCCACCGAAAACCCGCAATGGTACAGGAGTCGCCCACCAGCAATCATCAGATTCGGTGGGTCGGAGATCCAGCCTCATCCCTCTCCGTTGAACGTCTGACGCTCAAGTCGGCTGCAACTAGCATCGCTCAGATACGTCGCACAATGCACCGATCAGCGACACCACACAGGCACTGCAGTCGACTCAGACAGCCTTCCCGCCCCGGAGGTCCGGGGCAAGCAACCGCCAGCCATCCGAAGGCCACTGAACGAACTCGTAGCCCGCCAGTTCGTCCTGAACCACCGACGCAACCCATACCGTGGCCTGCGCGGGAGTCGTCTCGAGCGTGAAGCCTCTACCTACTGAGAACGAGCCCAGGTCTGCCCTATCGGTCAACGTCGTCATTCCAATCGACACCGAACGGTCTGAGAAAACGGCGAGCGCCCATGCAACCCCATCGGTGGTGACGGCTCTCCCTTGTCGCCGACAACAAAGATCACGCGTGACCGCTGCTAGCGCTGCAACCCATTGGCCTGGCACTACAGATGGAGCCTCGCCGACCAACGGCACCTGCCACTCGCGCACGGCACCAGGGACCATCATGTTCCTACTGTGTCAGAGCCTGTGCCAGAGCCCAATCGGGGCGCTGGATCCACCACGCCGATCGCCTGCGCCAGCAAATCAACATGCTTCAGAAACCTGCTGGACCATGCCAGACGATCAGGCGCCAGCCAGCCCGGCAATCGGGGCTTCTCCCCTGCCACATCTCGACCGACGTGGAGCTGCGCATCACGCGGAATACGGTGGAACCGAATACGGCGGGTTACCAGTAAACGTCGCCGTTTTCATCTGATGAATCACGACCGCCCACTCCTGCTGCCCCTGTCCTACCCCAGTGAACTTGACGGTTTTCGCAACAGATCTGGCGGTCGACAGATCCCGCACAGCCGACGACAAGCAACACGGATACGCCAGATTCGCTTGGCCGGCTTACTGATTCACGTGGCGGCCCACCCACCAGAGGCGCCGGCCGCATCGGGATTAAGGATGTACAGCCCGGCAAGCGTCCGATCGTCACGGAAGGTGATGCGAGCGACGAAATCACCAGCCTCGAAGATCAGTGGCGTGTTGGTGGTGGTGAATTCGCCAACGCGCACGGCGACGGTGTCTCCGTGGCTCTCGTAGGCCCCAGCCAACCCCACAATATGGGCCCACGCCTCGGCAAGCCCTTCCTCGGTAAGCCGGTCATGGATTGTGGCATCGAACCTCGCGCTGATATCAGCCCACCGGGCATGAGCAAGATCATCAATGACCGTCCTAGCCAGCTCGGTGGCCTCAGGAAGTGCAGTGGTGTTCATTATTTCTCCGGTTCGTTGACCAATCGACTTTCCGTAACGCTGGAACACGGCCTGACGCGATACACCGAGCACCTCGCTGATCTCCTGCCCATGTTCGGCCCGCCTCTCGTGCCTGCTGCACAGCCGCGGCCATCAACGCCTCAGCCCCGTCCTGAACCTCGTGCGCTGCACGCACCAACCCGAGCGGATCGTTCTCGCCACGCAGAACCGGGGCGGCGAGGATCTGGCCGAGCTGGCGGTGAAGCTGCTGACCAGTCACAGTGAACGAACCAGACACGTGTCAACGATGAGTTGACAAACATTGATCCGTCAAGCGTGACTTGACGTCACCCCCGCCGGGTCGGGGTCAACATTCAAAAGTTGATCAGAGGTCAGTTTTCAAAAGTCGTTCACACAAGACATCCACTCGCGGCCCGTCGGTCATCGATCACCGAAATCGCCTGGGCGGTATCTGCCCCTCCTGCGACGCGAAATGGCAGTAGATGGCAGCACGGGGCATTGCGCCGGCAGCACATCAATCCCATCCTTCACGCATGACCTCCAACCACGCTGACTCCCAAGTGCCAAGGGATCGCCCCATGCGAGGGTCAGCGACCATCCGAATTAGCGCACCGCCCGCCGAGGTGTGGAACCTCGTCAGCGACGTCACACAGATCGGACGATTCAGTCCGGAAACCGTCACGGCCGAGTGGCTCGACGGTGCCACAAGCCCTCGTCCCGGCGCAAAGTTCCGGGGTCGGGTCAAGCGCAACGAGAAGGGCCCCATCTACTGGACATCGTGCATGGTCACCGAATGCGAGCCTGGTCGAGTATTTGCCTTCACTGTGCGGTCACGGCCGATGGGGCTTCCACTGGCACCCAAGAACACCGTCCGCTTGACGTGGCGCTACACATTTGAATCCACCGACGGCGGCGGAACGCTGGTCACGGAGGAGTTCGAACTCGACGACATCCCCGCCATGCGCCTCTTTTGGCGGACCCTGGGCTGGCTGCGCGGACCACGAATGGTCAAGGACATGGGGCGCACACTGCTCGCACTCAAGAGCGCCGCCGAAGAACCAAGAGCTTCAATCAGATCGACCGAGTAGGCTTCACCAGCTAACTACTGAACCGCCGTGCCCCGCTCCATACGGTGGACCACGCTGCTCGCTTGAGCCTGATATGCATTCGGGCCCACTCCCCTCGTCACCCCCAGGAATCCGCTATTCAAGCCGGAGGAATACGGCGGAATTGAATACGGCGGGTTACCAGTAACGCACTGCGACTTCATCAGATGAATCACGCACGTATCGTGTGATGCTCACCTAACACGACTGCGAGGTTTGGCGAAATCGCCTCGACCCCCGTTGTCGCCCAAATGCTCGGCTACAGGGACCAAGTCACCCAAAAACACGCCGCCGAAGCCGGCAACACCTGGGTACAGTACGCATCCACCACCGATCGGAAGCACACTCCGACAACATCATCTGGACGAACCATGACGACCACCTCATCACAGGATTACCCCTACCGACGACGCGGACGAACCGAACAGCGATATCTCCGAGCCCACTCTCTTCGACCTCGATCCCCCGGTTCGCCCCTACGACGTCCACATTGACAATCTGGGCTCCGCTGCAGCCGAACTCGACGATGCCCGCAGTGCGGTTCAGGAGGCCGCGGTCCTGCTAAACGAGGCACGCAAGACAGCTAGATCAGTCAAAGAGCGGCTGGACGACGTGGTGTGTAGGGCACACCACACGGGCCTATCGTGGTCAAAAATCGGCGAAACACTCGGTATCTCGCCGGAATCTGCCTACCAACGCTGGGCAGCACGCGTACGCGAAGTCGATAATGTGGCGACTTCGGATCCCGAAGTCAGTGATCAGCCCGAAATCCACACTGCTCCATAGCATTCTGCATCGCTGATCCCCTACGAACCTGAGTCGTGGCCAAGTTCACTCGGTACGATCGACAGAGAACGTCGGCGCGTCGAAGAAATTTCGCAATGCGGATCGGTCACCCGTGATGTCGACAAGTGCCGCAACGCTATCGAGGGACAACAGGCCCACCGCGAGCCCCAGAACAAGCTGCGCCTCGGCAGTCAGCACCGCATCAAGCTGACGCCCGTCGGGGCGTTCGACGTCAATACCGGACTCGGTCGCGCGCAGTTGGACCATGACGCCGTCCACAACGATTCCGACGGCCACGCGTTGCTCAACAGGCCGGCGCCGTTCAAGCACGGCGGGAAGTGCCACCAGAAGGCCTTCTGGACGGAATTCGTCACCTTCGGGCCCGCGAATCATCAGCGGCGTCGACCAGCGGATCAGCGCGTTGATGGGCTCGCGCAGCTGCAGACCCCACGGGGTTAGCGCATACGCGATCGCGTTGCTGTCATCAGACAATCGCCGCTCGACCACACCAGCGGATTCCAAATCGCGGAGTCGGTCGGTCAGCAGATTCGTCGCGATACCCGACAGCCCCTCTCTCAGCTCGCCGAACCGCGCAGGCCCAATCAACAGCTCGCGGACGATCAACAGATTCCAGCGGTCGCCCACCACATCCAGGGCCCGAGCTAGTCCGCAGTACTGACCGTAGTCTCGACTCATCACCATCTACTTGCTAATTTAAACCACGCTTGCTTTTGTCAGCATACATGCCGAGGGGATTGCCATGACAGTTGCGGAAAGACCCGCGTGGGTCGACGACGAGTTGTTCCCGTTCGAGAGCCGATTCATCGATATCGACGGGCACCAGACCCACTACATCGATGAAGGATCAGGCCCGACGCTGCTGTTCCTGCATGGCAACCCAACCTGGTCGTTCGACTACAGCAAGGTCATCGCATCGTTGCGGAGCGAGTTCCGTTGTATTGCAGTGGATTATCCAGGATTCGGGCTATCGACAGCAGCGCCGGGATACCGGTACCTGCCCACCGAACATGCCCAGGTGATAGGCAAGTTTGTGGACGCACTCGCGCTGAGCCAGGTCACTCTAGTGGGCCATGACTGGGGCGGGCCGATCGGGCTGGCAGCTGCGCAACGACGTCCTGAGACTTTTAGTCGACTGGTGCTGACCAATACGTGGGCCTGGCCGGTCGGCGACACGATCGTCCAGATCATGTCCCACGTCATGGGCAGCCCGATCGGACGGCTGCTAATCCGCCAGCTCAATCTGTTCGTTAATGTGATGATCCCCGTTGGGCACCGGCTGACCAAGCCCACAGTCGAGCAGATGGCCCACTACCAAAAGGCTCTCAACAGCCCTGCACGGCGGGAAGCCTCGGCAGTCTTTCCCCGCGAAATCACCGCCAGCCGCGCCTTTCTCAGCGAAATCGACGCTGGACTGCCCGACATCGCAGCGCTGCCGACGCTGATCATCTGGGGCGACGCAGATTTCGCCTTCGGAAACACCGAACTGCAGCGGTGGGAGCAGACTTTCACCGATCACCAGACCGTCGTCATCAAGGGCGCAGGTCACTTCGTCCCTTCTGATGCTCCCGAACAGTTCGCGGCGGCAGTCCGCGACTGGCACCGTTCGTCGGTGTCATGATGTCCGCCGACCTGACCGCTCATCAGAGCACTATGCGCCGGAAGGTCGGGGTCCTGGCCGCGGTTTACGTGGCGGTCCTTGAGGGTTACCAGTAGAAGCCGCCATATTCTAAACTCTATTGATAGACACCGCCTTTCGGGTTACTGCCCGGTCCGCCGACCTGCGGACTAGCCCCTGGCCTATGCGACATCTAGAGCACGACCCAATTCTCTGACGGAAATGCCGCAAGATTTGAGACCGCTCACGCACAGCCGTCTCACACGTGCTGGCGTATTCAAAGGCCCTCCCTGCCAGATCAATTGAGACCGGACGGTTGCTTAGACTGTAAGTAACTAAATACTATTGTGTACCAATTTGTTTCGAAGCGTCCGGCATCGTCGGAACGGCCGGGATAATGCATCTGATGAATCAGATAGGCCGCTGGGTGCACTTGTTCGCTGTCGATCGACCACTGCTTCCGCGGGATGCCCATCATCGCCAAGGTGGCACCACTGGCGCATGATTCTGGTCGAGATCGCCTGCAGGCATTGAACATCGAGTAGCAGATACGCCGTCATCATCGAGATTCAGAAAGACTCCTGGAACGATGATCGCCGCTGCGCTCATCGACCATTCGCGGAAATAGAGGTGCTCCCCGCAGCGGGCGGTAGTCAGCGGCGGCAAAGGCTGCTGCGGCTGCCGATATCAACGCCAGGATGAGAGCCGGCCGGCGGCTGGCGTGAGCAGGGAAGTCGTAAAACAGCAGCCAGGCCAGCGTCACTGTGGTGATTACGCCAAGACCATCAGTCGCGCCGATAATCGAAACGTCCGGCCGGTTTAGGCCGATCTGTCCGCCGGTGATCGCGGTGGTCAACGCACACACGGCTAAGGCCACGCAGAGCGGAAAAGTGAGCTTCCACAACCCCCACGCGATGCGATCGGCGTCCTGAACCTGGGCCCACGGCAGAAATAATGCGACGACCATCGACGCGCCAGCTGCGCCGCAGACCAGCCGTCGAAGCAATGTAGTCATTCGTCCTCCTAACGGTCCTACCAGTGATCGTCACGATCAGAGGTCGTGCTGTCGATTACCTAGAGGTAATGGAGTAGCGAACCCGATGCGGCTACAGTCGGTGCGAATGGCAACCACCAGCTCCGCTCCTCAGGTTGGGCCGCTGCTGCGGGAGTGGCGGCAACGGCGTCGGCTGACCCAGCTAGAGCTCGCGCTCGACGCGGGCGTATCGGCGCGCCATCTGAGTTTCGTCGAGACCGGCCGCTCCAAGCCCGGGCGCGACATGCTGCTGCGCCTCGGAGAGCGGCTCGAGATCCCGTTCCGCGAACGCAACCGGCTACTGCTCGCCGCTGGACATGCTCCAGCATTCCCCGAGCACCAGTTCGGCGCACCCGAACTCGCTCCGATCCGCGAAGCGCTGGAGCGGATTCTGAAAAGTCACGAACCGTATCCGGCGGTCGTCTTCGACCGTCACTGGAACCTGGTCGCCGCAAACGCCGCCATACAACCCCTCATCGCGACCATCGATCCCGCCCTGCTAAACCCGCCCGTCAACGTCCTCCGCGTCGGCTTGGAATTGATTCCGCAAATCATCAACGCCCACGACGTCATGGCCTACTTTCGTGATCGTATTCAGCGCCAGCTCGCCACCACTGCCGACAAGCAGCTCGCGCAGCTCCTGGAGGAGTTTGAGAACTACATACCCCGCGAAGGCCACGGTGCGGCAAGCGAATCCGACTTCGCGCAGAGTCTCGGTCCAGTCAGAGTCCAGGCACCCGACGGCGGCGAGTGGTCGTTCTTTGGCATGTTCGGCACATTCGACATGCCGTTCGAGGTCACGATTTCCGAATTGGCCATCGAGTTGCTCTTTCCCGCCGATCGCACGACTGCCGTTGCGTTTGAATCGCTTGCTCGAGAACGCGAAGAGAGCTAGACGGACCCAGCTCGCCTGTTGCGCCAAACCACTGGCCTCTCTAACCAACCGGGGCTCCCATCACCGGAGCTTTCAGCGGGCTGCTGCGCCTGGACTCCCCCGTCCAAGCCACCGCACGCACCGCGATCACCGACCACTGCATCGACGGCGTCGATATCAGCCGCGGCTAAAGTGTCGTGGTCTGTCTGGCCGCAGCCAACCGCGACCCCAGACCTACGAGCATCCAAACCGCTACACGCCCAGCCGTTCCGGACCACCACCACTGACCTTCGGTCACGGCGCGCACTACTGCCTCGGCGCCACCCTGGCCCGACTGGAATCCACTGCCGCTCTACGACACATCCAGTGCCGCGGGCCCGAACTCGCCGCCACGCCGAGGTGGCGCGACAACGCCGCTATCCGCGGACCCCTGAGCATCCCGGCCGTCCTCACCAAATGAACACGGCTGCGAGTGACGGACCGTCGATCGCGGCACCATCAATACGCAGTTAATCCTTGTCTTCACTGAACGACCAGCGATACCCCACCGTTGGATAGTTCTTTACAGACCCTCATGACCGTAGGTTGCTACATGCGCGGGCGAGGCAAGGTAATCACTTAGTGCGGGGCGGAGGCGAATCGGTCAAGCAGCCACGAATTGATGTCATCGAGCGCCGATTGGGCCATGGCCGTTGGATGTCCAGTGAACCCATGGGGCGACTCAGGATAGATCCGTATGTCAGCGTCGTTGCCGGCCGCGCAGAGCCGACTGGCCATCGCGAGGTTGTCTTCCAACAGCACGTCCTTCGCCCCGACCACCATCAGGATCGGCGGCAGTCCGTGCAGGTCACCGTAGACCGGCGAGATATCCGAGACCGTGCGGTCCGCCACGTGGCCCACGTAGGCCTCAAGGAAGTATTCATCCGCGATATGGCGACCGGCGGGAGTCTGAGCGCTTAGGTCGAAGGTCCCGAATTGCAGCGCAACGCCATCAATTTCGTCCACGTCACCGCTGTCCCGAAGTCGCAGCAGTGTGGTCATGGCCAGTGTCGCACCAGCTGACCGCCCCCCGATTACCAGTCGCGATGACCCGAAGCGGGCCTGGGCGTCTGCGACGAGCCAGCGCGCAACGGATTCACAGTCATTAGGTGCAGCTGGCCACGGGTGTTCGGGCGCCAGCCGGTAATCGACGCTGACCACGGCGATGTTCAGGGCGGCGGCAAGCTCGTGATTGCGCACGTCATCTCGTGCGGCGCAGTCCATATAGAACCCGCCGCCGTGGATGTCCATATAGACGCCTCGCGGTGCAACATTGGCGGGGGTGAAGATCCGGACGGGAACTTGAACTTGATCAGCCTGCACGATGTCGACACTCGCCGATGGATCCGACGGAGCCGCGACAGCTCTTGCGGACCTGACTTTTATCAACTCCTCGACAGTGCGCGGGCCGCGTCCGGCTGGCCTCACGGCGTAGAAACGCCGGGCATCATCGACTATCTCTGCAGACACGTCGACCAGCAGATCCTCGGCCCTGACCACAGACCCTCCATTCGACCATCCGATACTGCCAGGCAACGTCAGCAAATTATGAACCAAGGCCCTCCCCACAGGATGCACTCAACACCTTACTTAGATCGTGACTAGGGTTTCGGCCCCTCCCCGGCGGGTGCACGCCAGGTTTGCCCTCCGCGCACGGGAGGAATACGGCGGAATCGAATATGGCGGGTTACCAGTACGATCCATCGTTTTCATCGGATGAATCAGCTCCTCCGTTTGCGAACGGCCCCCCGCCGCCCGCATCAGACTGATTGGGCCAAGGCACATAGCGGACGCCCCGAATCTGTTCCTTGACTGGTCACAGACGCCCCACTTACCGTGACCTCAACGGTTGCGTCGGCGCGGCGATGGGTGGCATATGGGCTTATCGGATGGCGGCTTCAGGAACGCTACTGAACGGCAACGCTATTTGGCCGTCTACGACGAGGTGCGGGCGCTGAGTCCGCGGCCCGATGTCGAACTCGACGTTCCGACGGACTTCGGGGACGTTCGGGTGTATCAGCACGGGCCCGACGGCGGTACGCCCCTTGTACTGATACACGGATTCTTCCTGACCTCGGCCATGTGGTGGGAGCAAGTCGCGGGCCTGACAGGCGATTTCACCGTCTACACGCTAGATATGCTGGGCCAGCCAGGGGCGAGCATCCAAACGAAAGCCATGTCCAAACCTGCAGATTGCGCACGCAGCATTGACGCGGTGCTGCAGAACCTCAACCTACGAGACGTGCATCTGGTGGGACATTCCTACGGCGGTTGGCTCGCCACCCACACCGCAGCGGCGGCGCCGAGCCGACTCAGAACGCTCACGCTCATCGATCCCGCGCATACAGTGGCTCGACTCTCCCCTCAGTTCTGGCGAAGTCTCGCGCTGCTCCTAACGCACCCCCGTTCCGCAAGAGCCAGTCGCGCAGCGGCATGGGTGACGGGGCACCCCAAGCCAGGCAGTTCCATCGATATGCTGACTCGGCTCTTTCTCGCCGGTTTCGCTGCCTTCGGCCCACCTCATCGAACTGCTCCGCTGCTCTTTGCTCCCGATCGCCTTCTACGTTCAGTGCACCTGCCAGTCCAAGTTCTGTTGGCGGGAAACACGATTCATGACTCTGACAAGGCAATCAACCGGATGCAATCAGTGGTACCGACGTGGCGACACCACCTCTGGCCTCATGCCTCTCATTCGCTCCCTGCAGAGGCTCCTGACGAAGTGAACGCTCGCATCCGTAACTTCGTGCTCGAGCACGGCACGGGTGCATAACCAAAGGGCAAAGGTCGCAGGCCATCCGGAATCGAACAGCGATTATCCCCCTGGGTCCCAAACCCTTTAGTCCAAACTAGGCCGTTTTCATCCGATGAATCACGGCCTCCCCCGCCTGCAGCGGTAAGCCCTCGCCCGGCATGGCGTCAGCGGGATGGGTGCCGTGTTCAACAGGGCGCGGTGCGCGGCTGCAGCTGGAGTCCATGCATAGACAGCACTTCGGCCACGAATTCGGTCTTAGCCGCCGTGTAGGCGTTTCGGTTGCCTCGATGCTCTTGAGCTAGAGCTGTTTTCAGTGCGGCATACCGGTGGCGGACGTCGGCATGCGCACGAAGATGGTCTCGGAAGGCCAGCAACTCGTGTAGATGTGGATCGTCGTGCGGTATTAGGTATAGGTGGTGCGTTCGAGCGTCTGGCCGTGGATGTAGGAACCATAACCGCCACGTTTGATTCGGGTCGTCGGCCCAGTAGCACCATGTTCGCTGTTCGAGAACGGAGACCGCTGCCCTTGCCTCGTGCAGCGCCGTCACCGGAGCCGCGATGTCGATGATTGGCTTCGCCGCTAGCCCGGGCACCGAGGTCGAGCCGACGTGCTCGATTGCACTCTGCAACCAGGGCTCCAGCAGGTGACTCAGTTCGTCACGCTGCTCGTCAAATTTGTGCGGCCACGTTGGATCGTATTCAACGACCTCAACGGGCATATCCCCCATAGGCCCAGGCTACGTTCCGGCGCTTCTGGCTGCTGTTGATCAGACGTAAGGGGCTACGAGGGCGTCAGACAGGCTGCCGTGGTCACGGAAACACATAGAACATCTGCTTCAGCGTCTGAGGGTGGCGCGTTACGTCCAGGCGGCAACGCGGTTTTGGGCGAACAACGTGCCGAGACCGCGAAGGCCGAAGGGAAATCGTGCATGTGGCCTTCCCGGCTCACCTAGAGCGACGCCCGGACCACATCGGGTGTTTCGTTGCGGCGCCTGTGCTGCTGTCGAGGTGAAGTACGACGGGCAACACGGGGGTGGGCGGAGGATCGAAGATTTATCGAGGTACGCTAACTACTCTTCGATAGATTGCTAGTCCGGGCAGTTCGGCAGCAACAGTCGCGATGCATCATCGGTGCGTCCTAGATCGGGAAAGAGTGGCCTAATGAGCTCGATCGAGACAGTCATCGCCAGCGACGGTGTGACGATTGGTTGTCATACCGCGGGGCAAGGACCGCCTCTACTGCTCGTGCACGGCGGGGGCGGCGATCATTCACGGTGGACGAATCTGCTTGGCCAGCTGAATGAGCGCTTTACCACCTACGCGATGGATCGCCGAGGCCGAGGTGCCAGCAGCGACGGCACGGGCATGTACGACATCGAAGCCGAATTCAACGACATCGCGGCTGTCATTGACGCGATCGGTAGCCCCGTCGACGTGCTCGCCCACTCATTCGGCGCGTTGTGCGCGTTGGAGGCGACCCTGAGGACGCCGCATGTTCGCCGCCTCGCACTATATGAGCCACCGCTGCCCGTCGGTGTCGACTTCTACCCGGCGGGTTTCGTCGAGCACCTCAGCAATCTGCTCGACGCTGGCGATCGAGACGGATTAGTGGCGGCAATGTTCACCCAAACCGGTACCCGAGCAAGTGATTTGGCAACAATGCGGGATCTTCCCGTTTGGCGCAGGCGAGTTGATGCTGCGCATACGATTCCACGTGAGATGCAGGCGATATCCGGGGTTTATCAACCGGACTTCGGCAGATTCGCGCGCATTACCGTACCGGTCATGCTGCTGCTCGGCAGCGACAGTCCGCAGCCATTGAAATTGGCCACCGAATGCCTGTACAAAGTACTGCCTGACGTCAGAGAGGTGGTTCTGAACGGTCAGGCGCATTTCGCGATGGATACGGCTCCCGATATGTTCCTGCGGGAGATACTCACGTTCTTCGAATGAACCACTGGTTGACCGCACTAACAGAACATTCGGGCCACACGAGAGCCTTGCAGGTCGTCGACATCCCATCGCCCGAACCGACCGCCGCCCAAGGAGACGAGCTCCTCAAACGCCGCTGCACCTTGGCAAGTTGAGAACGGACGTCCTTCGCACGGATGAGGTCATCGAAGTGTGGGCGATCTACAACTACCTGCGGGTGTGCGGGCACTCGTCGTCGACGTCGGCGAGACTCTCGTTGGGTTACCAGTAAAGCGCTCCGCCTTCATCTGATGAATGATCTCAGTGCCGGTCGGCCATGTCCGGTCTCACAACCGTGGACCAACAACAACGATCACCGAGACCCATCCGCGTTCTCGGGGCACCTACGGCCGCCGACGAGTCCGCGCGGCGCTGCTGGCCGACTAAGAGATGAACGTCAACCTCAAGCTGGTCAACTCCATCATGAGCGAGCACGGTCTGTGTAACCTGCCGCGCCCAGGGCGGCGAGAACCCAACCAGATCGGTGTCGATACCCCGGTTGGCCTAGTGAAGCTCGTGAGCGCCGGACACATTGATGGCTTGACCAGAGATTGCTGCTGCATCGTCGGTGACGAGGTAGCCGCACAGGGCCGCAATATCGTGTGGCGCCATTGGTCGTCCCAGCGGGATCTCGCGGACCATGCCGTCTCGCCAGGTGTTTCGGTCGCTTTCGGCAGTGGCCGAGGCCAATTGCTTGGCGAGGTCCTCCATCATCGCGGTGTCGGTGATGGCCGGGCATACGGCGTTGGCGGTGATACCCGTCGCGGCGTATTCAAGTGCGATCGATTGGGTAAGTCCTATGACGGCGAACTTGGATGCCGAATAGTGGGCAATAAAGGGCTCAGCGGTTTTAGCGGCATCGGAGGCGATGTTGATGATCCGGCCCCATCGTTGCGCGAGCATGTCCGGTAGAACCGCTTGGGCGCAGAGGAATTGGCCTTTGGTGTTGATTGCCATTATGCGGTCCCATTCTGATTCGTGCACCTGCAGGAACGGCGCAACGGAGATGACTCCTGCGTTGTTCACCAGAATGCTGATAGGGCCAAGCTGAGTTCGGATGTGGCTCAACGCCGACAGCACCGACTTGCTGTCGGCGACGTCGGCGCCGACACCTATTGCCGGTACCCCGTGTTCGCGATGCAGCGCATCCGCGGTGCCTTGGGCTGATTCACCGTGGACGTCGATGATGGCGACGGGATGACCCGCTCGGCAGAGACGTTCGGCGATCGCAGCGCCGATGCCCCGTGCCGCACCGGTGACCACCGCCGGACGATCAGCAGCCGATGCTTGGGCCATTAGTTACCCCCTCGGGTTTTGTGAGTTGTCGTGAACCCCAACGGTAATGACGTCGAAGTCGCCGTCGACCTCATCTGCCGCACACCGCTTACTCACTCACACGCCCGTCTTGATTAGGTATAAACCTCCGGCCTTTGAACCTAATATGTGAGCCGGCTCACGTCAAGGTGAATTCCGCGTATTGACTCATGGGCCTGACAAACGATTCTTAAGTGGTGTGAGAGCACGTCCGACCCCCGTGATCGGCGTCTGCACCGCACGGGAAAGAGCTCGCTGGAGCTCCTGGGACCAAGAAGCCGCACTGGTGGCAACACCATATGTCGACGCCATCGAACAAGCCTGCGGCGTGCCGGTCGGGTTGATACCCACCAAGATCGCCTGCGCGGCAGTGACCACAAGGCCTCGCGGTGGGCGCGTTCGACCGGGCGAGCTTCACGTGGCAGTGCGGGTGACGGCATAGAACGCGACAGCCGGATCTGCTCGACGCCGCACGCGCCACAGGGCTAGGACCGCTGGCGCTTTCGCCAACGCGTCGCGGAACACCCACCAACCATGGCGGTATGGCATCCCTACAGCCCGGACGGTACGACCTTGCCGTTGACCGTCACCTCGACCTGGCCGGTCGTCGTGTTGTACTCGATCTTGCCGTGCTCGAACGTCGACACGAGCAGATCGCCGTCGGCATTCACGTCGCTGGTGGGGACGCCCAGCGGACCCGCCGAGCCGTTATTGCCGCTGATCGCAGGCACGCCGTCCGGATCGCGTGGGATATTCCAGGCCTCCCGAATCTTGCCCCAGGTGATGTAGGCAGGCGTGCCCGCCTCGTCGTTCTTGGCGACGATCGCGCCGCCCTGGAACTGCTGGAACACCACGCCACTCTCCCGCGTTCCCGCGTTGTGGTCACCGGTCAGCGGCTTGCCGAGAGTCTGCTTCTGATCCTCGGTTGCCGACGAGTACTTGGCAGCGATCGGGCCGGTCAGAGTCACCTCGACGTCTCTCTCCCCGATGAGCTTCACTTCCGCAGACTGTGCCGGGGTTTCAATTGTGGAGGTGGAGATCAACCCGACCTGAGGCGGTGCCGACGCGTCGACGCTCCCGCCATTGCTGCAGCCCACAGTGACCAACGCGATGGCGGCCAGGCCGACGAATGCCGTGTGGCGGTATGCGATCGTCCTCATCGGTTTCCTCTCGCGTCTTCCGGTGGTGTGGGTCAAGTTGCGGCTAAACCCCTCGCCCCCGGCCGGGACTATAACCGAACCACGGGAGCGCCGTGGGCGATCGCGGTCTTCGTGGCTCCGAACAGACCTCCGACGCGGTCATAGCCGGCGCGCCAGAGCACCTGAGTAGAGGATCACCAGTGCTCGATGAAAGCCGCCACGGGCCCGGCGAGCGAGCACCACGACATCCCATCGATGTCCGGGACAGCGCAATATGCAGGAGTCGCATATGCAGAGTTACCGGTGAATATCGCCGTTTTCATCTGATGAATGATCTCCGTGCCGATCGGCTAGATCGGCCCCACGCCAACGATTCGGTCTGGTCGCGCGAAACAAGCTGATAGGCAGCATATTTCGACAGCTTATGGCGGTCGTCCACCACGGCTCGGCCTCGATATCGTCACGGACGGTTATGCCCCTCCTCCCTTCACGTTCCGCCAGCAGTACGCGGAACAGTCATGCGGGCGGCGATTGGTCGGTGGCGCGTTCACGAAGCGACCTTGCCGATGAGTTTTTCCATGAACCGATGATGTTTGGTGTTCTGAGAGGCGGCCAGCAGCCAAGCACGAGACCGCCATATCCAATGAGACCGGACAGTTCACAGGTTTTCAGGTGTTCACCTCCTCGCACACCTACGCTGAGCAGCGCTGTGCCGCAACGCTGCTCCTGATCTACACAAGGGAGCGGAACACCTGCGGTCCATGCGAAGGTACTGGTATGACAACGTTCGTCATCGATGCGCGGGTGGCCATCGACCTCGCTACTCACCGAGCGACGATTCCACCCGGGCACAGCTTGGCGGCCCCCACGCTGCTGCGTTCGCAGGCACTCGCCCTCGTATACGAATCGGTGCACTGCGGCGAGATCGACGAACGGACCGGCCGCAAGGTCCTCGACGGTATCCGCGGGCTCCAGATCCGGCTCCTCGGCGACCGATCACTGCAGGACCACGCATGGCGAATAGCCGCCCAGCTGAACTGGCCGGACACCTATCAGGCCGAATACATCGCACTGACCCAACTGCAGGCGGACGCGCTAGCTACCGCAGACAGAAAACTCGCCGCAGCTGCGCGCGCATTCGTCCATACCGTGTCCCCAGCCGACATCCTGCGATCATCGAGTTAAAGCACGCAGATCCGCGTCTCGACTAAAGAATCGGGTGCGGAAAGCGTTCATCGGAGGTCTTTGACCATCGCGAGCCCGAGCGGTCCGTTGCCCTGGCCGATCACGCGAAATCCCTTCGTCCGGTAGAGATATCCCCGGACCTTGGACGGCGCAGGCTAACAGCGGTACATCGGCGATCCCTCAGTGAGGCCTCGGCGGGCGATGCCAATGTCAATAATCATCGCGGCATCCAACTGGTACGAGCGAACACCGTAAGCCAAAGTCGCCACGACACGCTGCCTTGCATCGGATGAATCACGGACGTTTCGAGTACCGACCCCCACGCTTCGTTACGGATTGACTAGGCGAAACGTCCTTGACGGCATCAGTTTTCGGTAGGTGATGGAACCAACCACCCGCCAACGAGGCGGCCGTAACATCCAGCGTTTTGGTGACCGGTTACAGCATGGCGCCGGTGGCCTGGCTATACAAGTCTGCGGCCGCGCCCATCGCGGCCATGACGGTGTTGTAGTAGCTAGTTCCGACCCCGCCTTGGTAATCGAGCAGTTGTGGGTTCTGCGCGAGCGTGGCCGCCAGCACAGTGTCACCGCCGATGCCGTAAATCTTGAACGCCTCAGTGAACCGGGCGATGAACCGGGCGATCGCCTTGTTGGGGTCTTGACGTTCGGCGACGGTGCCGAAACTGGCTTTCTCCTGGAACAGACCGATGACCTCATCATCTGCGGTGCCAGCGCCGCCGTAGGCTTGCACACCGCCGGACGCGGTCGGGCGGAAAGTGGACTCGATTTTTGCGGTGGCGATGACAGTCTTGATCTGGTCTTCGTTCAGCCTGGCGGCCTGGCCCTGGCTCACGATGGCTTTGACGATGTCCTGCGCGCTGGAGTCTTTGGTCACGACGACCGGTCTCGGGGCGGTGGCTGCCGCGGCGCTTCGGGTGACCGCGTCGCCTGCCGGCCGTTGCTCAACTGCGTCGCCCGCAGACGATTGCCCAATCGCGACCGTTGTATGCCGGTGCATCGGCGGAAAAAGCAGAGTGGCACCGCCGAGACCAGTAACAACGAGAACGCTGCTGATGATCCTCTTTACTAGTTTCTGTTTTCCGAACATCTCGATTGGTCGATCGACTTTTGGCACAGTCTTGCTCTCTTCTATGGGGGTTTGAACTTGTGGATCCGTGTGTCGGACACGGACACCCCCCTCCAACCCCGCCTCTCGGCGCTGAAAACAGGGTTGGACCGCGCACTGGTCGCTATGCGGCGACTAAGCACCGATCCGACCAGATGCGCGCCAGAAAAAATCTGCTGCATGCGTTACAGCTGCAGTGGCGCAGAGTTTGTCCGCCACCGACACGTCACACTCGTCGCAACTACGACCCTTATTTGCCACGATGTGATCCACGCCACGCAGCCTGGTGCTACCACGCTGCAGTCGTTGGCCGAGAACTGTATTGGAAGATCCGGAATCTGGCAAAACGCCTGCACAAGGTTGCACGAACAGCGGTGTGAGCACACATGACTGGTGATCGGCTGTCCGATTGCTGACAGGAGCGTTCACCTGATCTCAAGGCACTACTACGTCGTGAGCTCGCGCACATGAAGACCCAGTGAACGATCACGCCACTTTGCCGCAGAACGACCTCGCGATGAAGCCGAAAACCATGTGGCAGGCCGCGGGGGTGAACTATGACGACGAAATCTGGAGCCCGATAATCAGCCACGACTGGCTGCCATTCCCGTTCCGAGATTGGCGCGCGCTGGCTAACCGCGAGACCACGTGGACGGAAGTGATCGACGCGCAGACGGGCGAACGCGATGGCAACATGTGTGTGTTCGGGCACCACGACATTCACGAAGCCGAGTTAGAGTTCGGCGATCGCAATGATTTGGACTTCGACGTGTCCTGGCACGGCCTGTGCGACATCTTCTGGGATGACGATTTCGGGCAGCGCGTACCTTTCGCCGCAACAGCTAAGGCACGCTTTGGCGACGTCCCATGAATGGGTGCGAAGAAGACGATGCCAGTGCGTTCCTGGAGCGCTTCGCGCTCTACCTCAGTACTGGCATCGTGCTCCTCAAGCCCCTTCACCGCTTCCCAAGGCTACTGATCTTCGGTACCACGAGCCCAGTAATACAGCAGACTCGAATATGGCGGGTAGCCCGCAAAAATCGGCGTCTTCATCCGATAAACCATTGGAGCCCAATAGTTTTCGGCTGCCCAGATTGCTCGCCTCCCATTGTGTGGTCCAGTCGCCGATGCGGCTCGAGGTTGGCTGGACTCGGAGCGGTCAAGCGTCCATGCGCAGTCGCCGCTAGGTGCAAGGATATTGCCCGTTGAGCACACAGTTCGATGGTGGTGCGTAGAAGCCGGACAACACGCCTCTCAGACCACCCGCGGCCGAACCACCGGGTGCAATGATGCGATTCCAATTCACGGGGGTGAGAACATAGTGCGTGCCATATTGCGTAAGGGTGCTACTCCACGTGTGCGAGACGGATTCTCCCGCCGGCAAGTCGAATTCAAGCCTCCAATCGGATAGCGGCATCGTGCTCCAGTTGGTGATGGTGAAGTGGGCAATGAAACCGGTCTGCCACGTCGATGACACCGATAACCTCGCCGCGGCCGCAGCCGCATGAGCGACGGGGGTGATGGCAAGTCCAGGGATGGCAACTATCAACGCCGACGCGGTTACGTGAAGCGCTGTGCGCCAGCGCTTCACGCATTTGTCCAATCTCGCCATGGTGGCCAACGCTAAAGCCAAACACGCGATATCGGCCCCTCGCATCGCGGGCATGCTGCAGTACCTTTGCTCAACCGAAACCGTCACGAAATCTCTAGCCTCGATGCTGGGTTCTGAGCGAAGCACGGTCTTGGCTTGTTACCGACGTCGACCTCGATCGGCCGCGTTGTCCGGATTCAAGACGACGCGGTCGCTGACAAGGTGATTAGATCCCGTGTCGTTCGTCATCGTGATGTGGTGGATGTCGACGACGTCGCCGGGACATCTGTGGTTATGCCGCGGCGTCCCACCAGTTGAGCAACCGGGTCCCGTACAGGGTGAGCCATTTGGAAGGTTCTCCGGCGGCAACGTCGACTTCGAACCACACTCGTCCGGGTTGGCGACCGGCCTGTAGCCAGGTGCCGTCGGGCTGCTGGGCAGCGCGAACGATGCTGATTGCCTCAGTCATCCGAGGATCAGGAAGCGCGCCATCGTGCAGCCCGGCCAGGCGGAAGTATTCGCATGCGTTGAGGGCGCTATATGACCAGCGAATTGGGTAGGCGAAGTCGTTTATCCATTGCGCCACCGGCTCATTGGTCGACAGCCGACGAACGAGCTGGCGTTCGAGGAGGTATTCCTCGCCGCGACGGCGCGCAGCGCGGGTGTCCGCCGTTCCTCCGGTGGCCACCTCGTGGGGGAGCAATCCCTTGAGTGAATTCAGGGTCGAATGAAACGACGACCGGTGCGACCCGTCGACCCACTCGCAGTTCCACCCGCCGTCGGGTAACTGGTGCTCGAGGAACCAATCGACGATGGCAGTGACGTCCACACCCAGCCACACACCATTGGCCACTGTCCAGGCGTTGATGCAACAATCCACCTCGCCGGACCAGTAGGGCGAGCCGTCGTAGTCCCAGCGGCTGTGCTCGTCGAGCAACTCAGCGGTCCGGCGTTCACGAAGCACGGATGCGTCAAGGCCCCACTCGCGCAATGTGTTCAACGTCCACGTGGTCGCCGTCCACGGCTGACCTCCTTCGGACGCCTCAGTACCGGCGAAGTCATAGTCCTCGGGGAAGAAGGAACCACCGGCCCATTGGCCGTCATCACCTTGCCAAGCCAGCAGGCGTGCACCGAAGCCCTCGGTCGCGATCCGTGTCCGCGTCGCCTCCCACGTCTGAGGTGACGCGCCAAGCAGATCGCGCTCAACTTGCCAGCGCAAAGCCGGATCTGACTCCAAGAGCCAATCCTCCAACGGCCGTCTCGTCACAGGACCAAACTAATAGAACGAGCCGACAGATGGGCTTCGATCGAGGCCGGGCCTCTCCCTGCTACACCCGGACTGTTTCAGGCTTTCTCAACTCAGCACTGGCAGTGCTACTTCGCCACGAAGGCACTGATGTCCCCGAGTGCGTCCTCTGCTTGACCGCCCAAGTCCGGGTCGTCGAGCAACTCTTCGAGCCGGCGAACCACATCAGGACTTACGGCGCGGTGAAGTCTCCCGATGTGGCCCATGCACGTGACGGCCAGAGCCCTGACCTGCTGGTCGACGCCAAGAGAAGAAAGCTGGCGCAGCAGAACGAGCTCGACCCCTCTGCGGTCTGGATCGTCATAGGTCAAGGCCAGCAGCGCCCTGGTGGCCGCTGTTATGTCCGCACCCTCCAGGTCGGACATTATGGTCGCCCTCCAGCCTTCCAGCTCCTGCTGTTGGCGATCCGTCATGGCTCCTGTTCCTGAATCGAAAGACGCTGGTGGCCTTGCCATCCCCGATCGGTAACCAATTATGCTCCCCCGTCGAAGGAGCACCACCCTCCGCCGGCCCTTCTCCTACACGCCGGGAACGTGCACGCGCTGCGCCAGCCACGGCAGCGCATTGGCGAACGCCGTCGCCGCGAACTGCCAGGTGTGGTAGCCGGGATACACGCGCAGCGAACAGCCGATGCCAACCGCGACGGCGGCTGAGCAGAGGTCGGGTACTGCCCCCTTCTCCCGGAACTCGTCAGCGTCATCGTGGCCGCCGAAACCGACAGGTGCGAGATGTTGATCGGGACGGTTCGGCAGACTCTTCGTCTTGTCGTCAGCAGGCTCCTGCGAGTCGTCGAAATACCCCGCCACGCCGGCGTACGGTCCATGCTTGGCCATCACCGTTCGCGGGTCGAATGTCGCCCACGCATTGGCATCGCCACCATAGAGCCGGCTGATCGTCTGCTCCTTGGTTCCCGAATTCGGTCCCCGGTCGCCCCCGATGTCGTCGAACGTTTGGAACATATCGGGGTGCATCACCGTCAGGTCGATGGCGCAGGTGCCACCCATCGACCATCCGACCACGCCCCAGTTCGCGGCGTTCGAAGACGCACCGAAGCGAGAGATGACATACGGGCGGACGTCCATGGTCAAGTGGTCGGCGGCGTTGCCGCGCGGACCGTTCACGCACTCGGTGTCGTTGTTGAAGCTCCCACCGGAATCGACAAAGACAAAGACCGGCGCTGCTCCCCCGTGTGCTTTGGCGAAGCTATCGATCACCTCGATCGCGTTACCGGCCCGCATCCAGTTTGTCGGATTGCTGAACTCCCCTGCGATCATCATGACGACAGGGAGCGGCGGTGGAGTGGCGCCGCCGAACCAGGCCGGTGGCAGGTAGACATACTCACGCCGGTGCGTGAATCCACTTGCGTCGGAGGGAATGTCGATTGCAATCACCTTCCCTGTGTCAGGTCGGGTGTTGCGCATGCCGACAAGTGCGGCTGCATCCGTCTCGTCTGGAAGTGGGCCCGACGTGAGATCTCCCCACGCACGCTGCACCGTCGGGTAATAGCCGACCCAGCCATTGAGCGCGAGCAGCGCGCAAATCAACGTCAACGGGATTACCGACGTAGACAGAGCCCGCCGCCACCATCGGGTACCGCGAAAACCCACGATCGCCACCGCCACGGAACCGGCGAACACTGCCGTCCACACCCAGAGCCTCATCGGCGCCGGATCGGATGCCAGCCCTTGCGAGTTCATGTAAGCGCGGGCCGCAAGGGTGACGACGACACCAAGGGCCGCACAGATGGGTATCCACAGCGTCCGCCAACGTCGCGTGCGCCATCCGATCGCGGCGACCAGCACGAGGATCGTCGCGATCTCGATGCTCAGCGGAAGCCAACCACCGAGCAGCGAGATCCCATGCCCAAATCGCTTGAAATCGGGATCCGGCATCGGAGGCATCGGTGTCGGAACCGGCGGCCCGGTTGTCGCTGAACCGTTGGGCGGCACGGCATCAGTATGCGAGCGTTGACTGAGAAAAACCTGGCCCGTCCCTGACAGAGAACAGGACGGCTGAGCAACCTACTCACGACTTCTCATCGACACTCATTTGGCCCGTGCTGGAAGCTCTGACTCAAAGAGCTACGAAGGTGGCGGCGGGTAATCGGGGCTCTTAGGGGAATGAATGGTCAATACCGCCTGGGTTCCGTTGGGTCCGCCACGGTACGTGTGCGGACTGTCACTGACCCAAGTGACTGTATCTCCGGAGCAAGCGTGTTGCTCTGAACCACGCGGGCCCGCGTCGATCGTTCCGGTAACAACGTGGATGCTCTCTCTCACCCCTGACCCGTGTGCCGGTGAAGTGCGGACTCCTTCAGGTGCAATCGTGAGCCAGAAAACCTCCGTAGTAGCACCATCGGTGTGGTGTTCAACGTGAAGGAGTGACACATCGATGCCCTCGCTACTGCTCTCAGTTCCAGACTGTTCGCCAAGTAGCGCAGTCAGCGGGACGCCGAGCTGACCCGCGATCGCGTACAACGTATCGAGAGTCGGATTGCGCTGCCCTGCTTCGAGTTCGGACAATGACCCCTTGCCGATGCCGGCACGCCGCGCGAGTTCGGATAATGACAGTCCGCGGTCGGCGCGAAGGGCCGTAATCCGCGCGGCGACCACGCGCCGACGGCCATCGTTTTCCATTAGTGCAGTATGGTCCGTTCCGTATACGGAACACACCAGTTATCATCGGCTGGATGACTTCAACATCCACATCCCTCAGTTCGACGGCGCAGCCGATCGTCGCGGGGCTAGTCACAGCCCTCGTCGGATTCACCTCGTCGTTCGCGGTGGTTATCGCCGGACTGCGGGCGACCGGCGCCGATCCGCCCCAGGCGGCGTCGGGACTATTTGCACTCACGGTGGTCTTCGCGCTCGGATCCATCCTGCTCAGTCTGCGGTTCCGGATGCCCATCACTCTCGCCTGGTCGACTCCGGGTGCTGCGATGCTGGCTGGCGCAGGGGCGGTGCCAGGCGGGTGGTCTGCTGCCATAGGCGCGTTTCTGATGGTCGGAATCGCCATCGTTGCCACTGGCTACATTCCCGTCCTCGGTGACCTAGTCGCCAGGATCCCGACACCGCTCGCCCAAGCGATGCTTGCCGGTGTGCTGATGGTGTTATGCCTGGCGCCGGTGAAATCACTCAGCGTGCAGCCCTGGCTGACGCTTCCGATTCTGGTGGTGTGGCTAATGACACTGCGGTGGCTGCCACGGTGGGCGTTGCCGTTGACGCTAGTAACCGCACTGCTCGTAATCGGCTTCGAACTTGCGCTCCACGGTGGAGGCCTTCATCCGTCCGACGGTCAAAGTTGGTGGCCGATTGTCGAATTCACGATGCCAACCTTCACCCTGCAATCGCTGATCGGTACTGCGGTGCCACTCTATATCGTGACCATGGCAACGCAGAATGTCCCGGGTGTCACAGTGCTTAAGTCATTCGGGTACGACGCGCCGTGGCGGGCGTCAATGTCGGTGACCGGGTTCGGGACGATGCTTGTCGCACCGTTCGGCGGACATGCGATCAACCTTGCGGCCCTGTCGGCAGCACTCGCGGCCGGTGACGATGCGGGCGCCGACCGCTCCCGCCGGTGGATAGCAGGCGTCAGCGCTGGAGTCTTTTATCTGATGATGGCGCTGTTGTCCGGTGGCCTGACCGTTATGGCAGCCGTGGCACCCGATGGTCTAATCGAAGCTGTCGCAGGCCTGGCCCTGTTGGGAACTTTCGCGGCTGCAGCGTTTGGAGCTCTCACCGTAGCGGAAACGCGAATTCCTGCAGCACTGACATTTGTCACTGCTGCGGCAGGAGTCACCATCGCTGGTATCGGAGGAGCCTTCTGGGGCCTCGTCATTGGTCTCGTCACGCACACAGTGCTGGCACGGCAGAGCCAAGACAAGTAATAGCAAGGCCGGGGGTTACCAGTAAAGTACGCCGTTTTCATCAGATGAATCACGGACTCGTCACGTGGCCCCGCCCGACGCAAGCGCCATCCATTCAAGTGCGTCGATCACTAGGCCGGCACGTTCGAACTATCTCTGAGCATCCGCGCGGGCCCGATGATGCCATCCGTGATACAGACTTTGGTCGTCGGCGGACTGAGCCTTCGGCCATGCCGAGCAGGTTTGAAATCCCCCGAGTCTGGATACACCCCCGTGGAACAGAAGGTAATCACTCCTGCACAACAGGAGTATGGCGGAGGGAGCTTGACATGAAGTTCTCGCAGATCACATTGAAATCAATGGCAGCTGCTGCTGGGATCGCGACAGCCGGAGTCTTGGCGGCGACACCAGCGTTCGCCGACGCCGAAGTGCTGCAGTTTGGCCAAACGGCAGAGATTCCCAGTCCAGGTGGCGCCATCAGCTACACCGTGAGTAACTTGCGACCCAGCGGTCACAACGACGGCATTTGGTACTCCGATGTAACGGCCCAAGCTGTGAGCGGCTCCCCGACTCCGAACATTTCCGATTTCAACGCGCGGGCTCTCAACAGCTCCACCTACGCGGATATGAAGGGAAACGAGACGGACGGCCTTCCTAACGTACCGATCGCGCCGGGCGGGCAAACATCCGGCAGGATCTACTTCGACGTTAGAGGCGGCACAGCACCCGACAGCGTTGTTTATCGGGATGCCGGGGGTACCGACAAGGTCGTCTGGAGGAGCTAACCGACTTGACGCCTCCGAGCAGGTTGTCCCTCAGGCACCACCGGGGCTCGTGCTGACCGCTATTGAGTGCCAGCACAATTGAGAATAATCCGCTGTTGTTGGGATGCCGCGACATTGATGTGGGATTGGCCAGCCAACACCGCTGAGATCACATTTCACATTGCGTGTACAGCTTCTCCACAGCGGTGCTAGCGTGCGCATTGACTCAGCCGTCAATGGATGGGACCACGGAATCCAAACGATCCGTTGCACAATCAAATAATCCAGCAGAGGAACCAATGACCCGCAACGAGGGAACCCCGTTCGACACGCAGCCCCAGTACCCGTCCGAACCCGTCGGCGCGACCGATCCAGGCGATCTCACGCTGCCCTTGTACGGAGCGACATTCAGCCAAGCTGTATCACGGTTCTTCCACAGCTACGCCCGCTTCTCCGGCCGCGCGTCGCGCAGTGAATACTGGTGGGCCACGCTGGCACTCGGAATGGTCGCCCTTCTCTGCGGGGCATTCGTCGCCATAGCCGGAGATAACAGCACACTCAGCATCTTGTCCCTGGTAATCCTGGTGGCATTCGTGCTGGCGTGCATGGTTCCCAGCTGGGCACTCATGGTCCGCAGGCTCCATGACGCCGACCTGTCAGGATGGATGTCCCTGCTAATCCTGTTGCCCTACATCGGATCCGTGATCCAGATCGTCTTCGGCGTACTGCCCTCCAAGCCCCTCGGAGAACGTTTCGATCACGATTGAGGATCGCCCGCAGTCATCGATCGGGCGAAAGCTACTGGCTGACTGCGTGTTTGGGCAGATTGCGATCAGTGGCGACCAACCGGCATTGGACATCACGGAAACGCGACGACCGCCGTCGGTCATGCGGTAACACTGTTGGACATGACGATTGCAGAGGACGTCAGGGCCGAACGGGCGGCCTTCACGGAATCGTTGATCGAGCTGGGTCCGTCGGCTCCCACCGCGTGCGGTGATTGGACTGCACTAGAGCTTGCGGCCCACGTCGTGGGTGAGGAACGCAACGGTGGTGTGACGACCTTTATCGCTCGATCCCTGGTGGTACGTGGCGTTTCGATGCCGGCCCCACCAAACCTGGTCGACACCGCCCTTCGTTTGGAGCGACGCCGCGGTTTTACGGCACTGATCGACCGGTTGCGTCGGCCCATGCCGCGGCTGCTGCTGCGGCCGCGGGTGGCGCCACTGGCTCTGTTCGAGTACTGGACGCATCACGACGATCTCATCGGCTTCAACGATGGAGCCCACGCCGTGCCGGCAACGCTCGCGGAGGTCATTCCACTCGTGTTGAGTTATCAGCTCAAGCAACTGCCCACCGGCATCCGGCTGACGGTCGGCACCAACGACGGCAACCACCGGTGGTCGGTCGGGCCCAAGTCGGGTTCAGAGGTGATTCTCGGCGGCGCTCCCCCGGACCTGGTCCGATGGCTGTCGGGGCGTCGAGTGCCAGGCGAAATCACCATGACCGGACCCGACAGCACCGTGCGGGCGCTACGCGCGTTCGAGGGTCAAGTGTGACTGTCGGAAACCGCGTAACGACTGCCCGGTCTCGTGATACCAACGAGTGACGCAGGCACGTTACTCCGCCTCAGGACATGAGCAGGAGCGCAGACGTGATGAGCATGACGACGGCGGTGACGCCATGGACTCCCCAGGCGATCGACTTCGGGCCGCCGTTGCGAAGCACAATGGTCGCGTCCGCGAGCGGAATGATCGTGGCGGCCAACATCACCCAGCCGACGAGGTGGGTCGCGCCCGCCACCATCAGGATGATGACGAACACCCCTGATGCGATGTCGCGCACGCCCTTGACGCTCAAGTAGGCGCGAACGGACGACTGATCCAGATCTGGTAGCACACCGTAGCCGGCGGCGGCGACGCGCGGCGCGACGAGGAAGCGTGCGCCGATGAAGATGATGCCCGCGGCGATGAGTCCGGTAAGCGTGTAGCCGATGGCGGTAACAGTCATGTCGAACGCTCCTGGGGTTTCGCTAGTGAATCGGTGAAAACGATGTCGGGTCAAGCAGTATCGACTGAACGTCGACGATCTCGTCGACATCGAAACCTGCCATGTCGGCGGCGAATTCTGGGCTGGACATGACCTGTCGCGTTACTTGTTCGGGGTCGGCGCCCAGTGGGTAGCCGATCAGGGCCACGAGTCGATTCGCGTCGTCGCTTCGCTCTGTCCACACACCGTGGGTGGTGACCCCGAACGTCGTGAAGGTGGCCAGGTGGCGGGCCCAGTGAACCGTCGCGTACTGCTGCAGCGCTTCAGGCGATCGCAGAGTGTAGATCCTGATCTGAAACATCGAAGTCGTTCTCCTTCAGCTGAATTCGTCTGGTGTAGATCTGTGGGCGGCGCGTCAGATCATCAGCACCACGCATAGGGCGGCCACCGCCAGGCCTTGCAGCACCGCGCGAGCATCAATGATCGAGTCCCACTTCGCCTGTAGCGCACGCCCGTTCGGGAGCGTCTGGCTTGCTTCGGCCGCCGACGTCAGTTGCCGATTGATGGGTGCGCTCACCTGCGTGTAGAGCACAAGCCAGATCAACAGCAGGATCAACGCGGCGCCCGCCACGATCGCCTGCGCCCAGTGCGCGGCCAGCACGGCGCTCACCGCGGTGGCGACAATCCCGAGCACCCCGGGAACGGGCATCCGCCGGTCTCCGTATCTGTGCACGTGTCCCGTGACCGCGACCAGGGCACTGTCGTCGACCGACGCCAGGGCCGGTCGCAGCACCATCGCACAGAACACATCGGTGCCATAGACCACCGCGGTGCCCAGCACCGCGACCAGTGCGGCGAGGCGAGTGATGAGGTCCAAAGTCATGTCGCAACTCCTCTCATGGACAACTGCTAGCAACGCTAACCCCCGATTCGCCCCGCGTCAATAGCATTGCTAGTTTTTCTAGCCGTGCTACCCTCGGTGCATGGGTATCGAGGATCGTCGTGAGCGTGACCGGGCCGCCCGGAGGCAGCTGATCGTCTCCACGGCCCGGAGGTTGGCCGAGGCAGAAGGCTGGGACGCCGTCACCACCCGTCGGCTGTCCACCGAGATCGAATACAGCCAGCCCGTGTTGTACAAGCACTTCACCGGCATGGAACAGATCGCTGACGCCGTCGCCGTCGACGGGTTCGGCGAACTCGCCGATGCGATTCGGACCGCCAGCTCCGGAGCCGGCTCGTCCAGCGACGCCCTGACCCGCGGTGCGCACGCCTACCTCGACTTCGCGCGCGACAATCCGGCGGTTTATGACGCCATGTTCACCCGCGCGACCAGCTTGCGCTTCGCCGCCCAGGACACGCCGGCTGAGCTGGTGGCCGCCTTCGCCGAGCTGCGCCAAGCGGTGGGCATGGTCGCCGACGAACAGGATGCAGACACGCTCACCGAGCTGTTCTGGGCCGCGCTGCATGGACTGGTCACCCTTAGCCGCACCGGCCGACTACGCCCCGACTACGACTCGGACCGTGTCCAACTACTCGTCAATGAGTTCACCAGCAGACGAAGCACGTCGCGCTCGGCCAGGCAGTAGCCAGCCTGAATTACCATGGCGATGGCCACGGGCAGGGCGCACACTTATGCGATGGTGGTACGTCATTTCGCCACCGGCGGACCTGAACCCGAGCCGCGTCGCGTGCTGAACGGCCTTTCGGACATCCGCGCGTTCTTTCACACCAACACCACGCCGCTGTACTTCATCTCGCCGACCCCGTTCAACCTCCTCGGCATCGACCGCTGGGTACGAAACTTCTTCTACCTGACCTACTTTGACTCGTTCGAGGGCGTACATTCGCGCGTGTTCGTTCCCCGACAGCGCGAGCGCATCGATTTCGATTCCATGGGCGATGTGTGCAACTACCTTCTGCGTGATCCCGAGACACTCGATTTCATCGCGCAACGAGGGCACGGTGGCAAGGCCTGCTTCGTGATGCTCGACGAGGAGACCCAGGCTCTCGCGCACCAGGCAGGGCTCGAGGTCATGCATCCCCCGGCGGAGCTGCGCCATCGCCTGGGCTCCAAGCTCGTCATGACGCGCTTGGCCGACGCGGCGGGCGTGCCGAGTGTGCCTCACGTGATGGGCCGGATTGGTTCCTACGACGAGCTGTCGGCGCTCGCGCACAGCGCCGCGCTCGGAGATGACCTCGTCATCGAGGCCGCATATGGCGACGCCGGCAGCGGGACGTTCTTTGTGCGCGGCCAGGGCGATTGGGACCATTGCGCCCGCGACCTGGCCGGGCGGGACGTGAAAGTCATGAAGCGCATCCGCAATGTCGAGGTGTGCCTCGAGGGCACGGTGACCCGCCACGGCACGGTGATCGGCCCGGCGATGACGAGTCTCGTCGGTTACCCGGAGGTGACTCCGGGTAAGGGCAGCTGGTGTGGCAATGACATCTGGCACGGGGTGCTGCCGCCCGCACAGACGCGCGCCGCCCGAGAGATGGTCGGAAAACTCGGCGAGGTCCTGCGCCGCGAGGGGTACCGCGGCTACTTCGAGGTGGACCTGTTGCACGACCTGGACTCCGACCAGCTCTACCTCGGCGAGGTGAACCCGCGCCTCAGCGGCGCCACCCCGATGACGAATTTGACCACCGAGGCCTATGCCGACATGCCGCTGTTCCTCTTCCACCTGCTCGAGTACATGGACATCGAGTATGAGCTCGACATCGACGAGATCAACTCGCGCTGGGAGCGGGGCTATGGCGAGGACGAGGTCTGGGGTCAGCTGATCATCTCGGAGACCTCGCCGGATGTGGAGCTCTTCACCGCAACCCCACGCACCGGTGTGTGGCACCTCCACGACGACGGGCGTATTTCCTTTGCGCGCCCCGGCAACGACTGGGCCACGCTGCTCGACGAGTCCGAGGCGTTCTACATGCGTGTCGCGGCGCCCGGCGACTTACGCTGCGAGGGCGCTCAACTCGGCGTGCTCATCACTCCCGGGCATCTGCAGACCGACGACTACCAACTCACCGAGCGCTGCCGGCGTTGGGTCAAAGGCATCAAGGCGCAGTTCGCCTCAACGTCTCTGGCGCCGGCCACGCCGATCGTCTCGCGGCTCGTCGCACGCGCGTGAGCAGCGCCCCGGCCGGTATCTCACTGGACAACTGGCTGTCGGAGCCGTACGCGCACTGGTCATTCCAGCATGTAGAGGACTTTGTGCCGACCGCGGTGATCTCGCGCGGGACCGGGCCGGTCGCTTGGTTGCGCGCAACCAGTGCCCCGGTCGCCGACATCCGGTTGACCAGCAGTGACGGCGCGCCCACCACCGTTGGCGCGGTGATGGCCGGCACCGCGACCGACGGGTGGGCCGTTGCCTACCGCGGTTCGATAATGGCCGAGGAGTACCTCGACGGCTTTGCAGCCCAGACCCGGCATCTGCTGTTCTCGGTGAGTAAGTCGCTGGTGGCTGCCGTGGCAGGCGCGCTGCACGGGGCCAGTGCGATCGAGCTCGACGCGCCGGTCACGGCGTACGTTCCCGCCTTGGCGAACTGCGGGTACGCCGGTGCGACGGTGCGCCATCTGCTGGACATGAGGTCGGGTATCGCCTTCTCCGACGACTACCTTCACCCGACCGCGGAGATACACCTCCTCGACCAGGCGATCGGGTGGGCACCCCGGAGCAGTCCGGACTCCCCTGCCACGCTGCGCGACTTCCTGCTGACCGTGCGGCAGAAGTCGCCTCACGGCGGGCCATTCGAATATCGCTCGTGCGAAACGGATGTGCTCGGCTGGATCTGCGAGGTCGCAGCCGGCCGGCGGATGCCCGAACTGATATCGGAACTGCTGTGGTGTCGCATCGGTGCCCAATATGACGCCACCATCGGCGTGGACACCGACGGCACCGGATTCTTCGACGGCGGTATCAACGCCTGTCTTACCGACATGATCCGGTTCGCATCGTTGTTCTTGCACGATGGTGTCTCGTTGACGGGCCAGCAAGTGGTGCCGGCGGCGTGGATCGCCGATACTCTTGCCGGCGGTCCCGACTCGCGTCAGGCGTTTGCCGCCAGCCCCGGCGAAAACCAGATGCCCGGCGGGATGTACCGCAACCACGTGTGGTTTCCCTACCCGGGCAGCAACGTCGTGTTGTGCCAGGGCATGTGCGGTCAGATGATCTACGTCAATCGCGCCGCCGAGATGGTCGCCGCCAAGTTATCCACCCAGCCGGACGCCGGGGACCCCCAGATGCTGTTGGACACGTTGCGAGCATTCGATGCGGTGGCAGCCGAACTGGCTGGAATCGACAGTTAGCCTGTGGCTTTCGCGACCGCCGCGTGAAGCCCTCCGTTGTGCTTCGATCACTAGGTGCGTGGTAGCTCGGCTACCTGGCCGAGGGCGTCCGCGAACGGTCCTTCGACGACAATCGAAATGGATTGGGTGTCCAAATCGATGCGGGTGATGGGCTGCACCGTGCCGCCGTACCAGAAGTAGGTGTCGTAGCTAATCACCCCGCCGAGCGGATTGTCGGCCTCACCGACGGTGGCCGAGGCGATCCAGGGTGCCGCATCCACTGTGGACGGGCCCACGCCGTGCAGGAACAGCAGACTGCGGTGCGGCACACTGAACAACACACCCAACGGCGCAACACCATTCAGAACCGTCTCGATCAACCGCGGCATATTGAGGGCCTTGGAGGCAACGAACAACGAGTCCCCCGACAGAGCAAACACCTCGTGATCCAGCGAGTCGATCTCGACGGGTTCCGCGTCGGTGTTGCGCTGACCGATCTGATAGAGCAGGTCGATGTCGCGACCGACGATGTCGCTGTCGCTGACGGTTTGCACTGTGGTTGGCAGGTCGCGCCTGAGCTCCGCCACGAGTCCGTCGAAGGCCGGCCTGGCATAGTCCACGGACAGTCCGCCGGTTGTATCCGGCGTAATCAGCCGAGTCCGGATCTGGGAGAAGAATTCGGCATCGGAGAGATCGAACATCGGTGGGGCATCCCGCCCGGCCAAGGTTTGGTCGATATGCGACCGAACGGCATCGGCCATCTCCTCCACCGACAGTTCACGGCAGCGCACCTGCAAGTTGCTCAGCCAGAACACGGTGCCGCTGTCGGTGGCCAAACGATCGTCACCTGGCGCATCGTCGGGCGCAGGGTGCACCGTCATCCCGCGCCGCTGCAGTTCGTTGATCGCGAGTTCGCGTACGTAACGCTGCCGGTCCTCCTCAGTCGCCAAAACGGTTGCCTTGACTCGGGGTTTCCAGGGAAACGCATCGTCACCTTTTCTCACGGCTAGGTCAATCCTTCCGGACGTCGCTAAGTCGACCGGAAGGCGCAGTGCTAGTGAGGATCTCTCAGGAATAGACCCAAATTTGCAACGCGTGGCGAACGGTAGTCGACGAATCTCCGGCAGCACCCGCAGGGCATTCCAGTCCGTGCTCCGAGCATTCACAGTGCGGCGTAGGTTGCTTCAACGAGATCAAGCGCACGGCGATCCCCGGCAAGTAGGTCGCGGCGTAGGTTGGGAACAAAGGCCAACGCAAGCTGATTATCGACATCAGCAAACGCGAAAGCACCGCCGGCACCAGGATGTCCAAATGCCCCTGGGCCCGCGTTGTCGGGGAAGACGAACATCTGCGAAGGTCGCATGTAACCCAGACCGTAGCTGGAATCGAGAACCATGACTGCATCAGACCCGTTGTTGCGCGGGCGGATCGCATTGTTCAGGTTCTCCGGATGCAGTAGCTCTCCTGCACCCAGACGCGCGTAGAACTGAGCAAGTGCACGCGCAGTGGTTATCAGCCCGCTCGCTGGCCAGCCAGCCGTCAGAACATCTGGATGGTTGTAGCGCGCAGGCGGATTCGTCGTGGCCCTTGTCAGCAGGGATTGCGGATCCTGGTAGGCGTCGGCGAGTTGTTCAACCGTTGTGGCGGGAATTGCATTGGTATGTGTTGTCCACTGCTGCTCGCTCACGTCGGGAAAGCCAGTCCGGGCAATGCCATCGAGAGCAGCCAAGCTGGCGCCGATCATCAGATCCTCACTTATGTATGACCTGACGAATTCGCCTACCGTCATCTTGACGTGCCGACGAACGATCTCGCCGGCCAACCACCCGAAGGTGAAAGCGTGATAACCGTGGCACGAGCCCGGCTCCCACAAAGGCTCCTGATCGGCTAGCAGACCGGCCATCAGCTCCGGATCAGCAGCCTGTCCGATCGACACGGGACGTTCAACAGCCGGTAGGCCAGCCGCATGCGAGAGCAGATGCTCACCCGTTATCGCGCCTTTGTCCGCGACGCCGAACTCGGGCCACCAGCTCGTCACCGGGGCTTCCAAGTTGATCGCCTCACGCTCTGCGACCATGAGCGCGGCCGTCGCGGTTACCGCTTTCGTGCACGAGAATGTGACACAAGCCGTGTCGCGTTGCCATCGTCGACCGGTGCGAATGTCGGCAACACCGCCCCACAGATCGACAACCGGTCTGCCACCGATCACCACCGCGACCGACGCGCCCCAATTGAGGCCATCAACGAAACTCGCTTCGAAGACCTCTCGCACCCCGGCGAACGCCGGATCTGCGCTCCCCGCGGTTAGGCCGACCATGGGGAAATTAGAACACCCATGACTCATCCATACGGTCGGATCTACAACCCAGATTTCCGTGGCGGTCCTGGCTCGCCCAGGAGATCACGGGCATTCAGGGCGAGCCAGTACTGCGAAATAGTGGCGGTGTCAGCCAGACTGCATCCGCCGATCTCCTCGATCCGCCGAATCCGATAGGCCACCGTCTGTCGGTGCAGGTGCATGGCCTCGGCTACCTGCGTCCAGGACCTTCTGTTTTCCAGAAAGCACTCGAGTGTTTCGACAAGCGAACTGTTGGTGCTCGCGTCGTAGTCCTCCAGCGGCCGCAGTAGGCGGTCGACCAAAGCCTGCGCGTCTTCAGCGTTGGACAGGCCAACCCAAGCGACCTCGGTCCCATACTTGGAGACGGACGTATTCAGCCGCACGGCGCTCGACAACGCCCAATTGGCTTCACGCGATGCGTCCGAAAACCTCGCCACCCGGTGCAGTGGCCCACTGAACCCTACGCGACCGTCCGGTCCGAGGGCCTGCCGTAACGCGTGTTCCACGGCCGGTTCGTCGGGTACCAAGGCATGGAATGTGTTGGCATCGAGCGAACCGATACATGGAATGCCGAAGCGCCAGAACCATACGTGCACGTTCCGCAGTTCGGCGCGATCAGCCGCCGAAGCTGAGATCACAACGGCGTTGTCCTCTTCCAACCCGAACTCGGTGAGCTGGTCGCGCATCGTGGCCCCATCGATCCTGCCCTCCAGCATCCGGGTCATAATCCCAGCGCCATAAGCCCTTTGGTGCTCCAGCCCGAGTTCGGTTTGTGTCAGCTCGAGCGATACCACAGTCGCGGCGTGCTGCGTCTGCACCGAATCGGCAGGGGTGTTGACATCACTGATTGTTACCAGTGCCGCGCCCGGGTGACGTGGAATGTCGGTCAGCATCGCCGATTTCGAATCATCGGAGGGTAAGCCGAATGCGCCACTCGCAACATTCTTCGACCCACCCGACAGCTTCGCGACGGCGTCCCGGATCGGGTCTTCGAGCTTGGCGGTGTCGGGAAACCACGGATCACCCGTCGAGCGGGTGCAGACGTAGAGTTCGCACCCGAGTTCGCGGGACAGCGCCCTAAGCAGATCGGCGCGATCCAGTCCTCGAGCGGCTTGCCGACGGATCAGATCGTAGATCCGTACCGTTCGCATCAGGCGCTGGGATTGGTCGACCAACGTCGCCTCTGCCACCGCTCGAGTAATGAGACTGAACGGCAGTGGGTATCCGACCCACAGCACCGGGAATTGCAGCTCATTGCTGACCCGTTCGAACGTGCGAGTCAACGGGGGACAGTACATCTGTTCTCCGATTACCAGGCCAGGAACACCTGCCTCGAGCAGGCGGTGAACCAATTCGGCCTGGTCCTTAGCGGACTTCGGGAAGGACAGCCCGTTGGTCATCAACAGCTCGCCGCGGCTGACCCAACGCCAAGGTTCAGGTAGGTCAGATACGTGCGTCCACAGCACCTGACGGCTCAAACCCGCCTGGCCGGCGTGTACCCGCAGACGCAAGTGGGGGCGTTC
Source organism: Mycolicibacterium frederiksbergense (assembly GCF_029893345.1). GTDB lineage: Bacteria > Actinomycetota > Actinomycetes > Mycobacteriales > Mycobacteriaceae > Mycobacterium > Mycobacterium frederiksbergense_B. The sequence continues at coordinate 808,934 of NZ_JARXVE010000001.1, forward strand.
AAACAGGTCGCCCACGGTCATCGGCATGGATGACACTTTATGCGAATGGCTAATCGGACCATCCGTATCTCATCCAATTGCCACTATCGACCCGGGGTGTCATGCCTGAACGTATGACGTGGGCCACATCGACGACGATGTGCCGCCACACAAGCAAGAGTGGAGAAGCTCACATGTCAGGTCATCTGATTGATGATTCACCGTTGACGTCGTTCCACAAGAAGCTCGCCCTGTACTCGTCGGGCGGGCCATTCATCGATGGCTATGCGCTGACGATCATCGGCGTCGCCCTCATCACTCTCCAACCGGCACTCAACCTGAGTTCGTCTGAGATCGGACTCGTCGGTGCAGCCAGCCTGGTCGGCGTGTTCGTCGGCGGGGCGGCATTCGGCTACCTCACCGACCGGGTCGGCCGACACATCATGTACATCGCCGACCTTCTTGCGCTGGCGGTGTTTTCGATCATGTCGGCGTTCGTCGAGGAAGCCTGGCAGCTCATTCTGCTGAGGTTCCTACTCGGGGTGGCGATCGGCGCGGACTACCCCATCGCCACATCGCTGCTTGCGGAGTACTCACCGAAGAAATACCGAGGCCGACTGCTCGGCGGGATGTTCGTGGTGTGGGCCATTGGCGCGGCGGTCGCCTTCGTCGTCGCGTACCTGCTGCGGGATACCGGGCCGGATGCCTGGCGCTGGCTGCTGGCCAGCCCGGCGTTGTTCGCGGTCATCACTCTGCTGGCACGGCTGGGCACACCAGAGTCCCCGCGGTGGTTGCTCAGCAAGGGGCGCATCGCCGAAGCCAACGAGTCGGTAAAGAAGGTCTTCGGCCCGCAGTACAGCGTGGACGACCTACCTCAAGAGCCGGTTGTGGAGACATCGTTCAAGAAGGTATTCCAGAAGCCGTACTTGCGGCGGACGATCTTCGTGTCAGTGTTCTGGACGGCGCAGGTCATACCGCTGTTTGCGGTCTACACCTTCGCACCGGACCTGATGGAGTCGTTCGGCCTGACGGGTGATGCCAGCCTCTACGGCGGATCGCTGATCATCGCGATGTTATTCGTAGTCGGCGGTATACCGGGACTTTATCTGGTGGAGCGCATTGGGCGTCGCAAGCTTCTACTGGGCTCCTTCGCCATCATTGCCGTCGCATTGGCGGTTCCGATCTTGATCCCGAACGTGCCCGGATGGCTGTTCTTCATCGCCCTGGCGATTTTCGCGATCACCTCGGGCGGGTCGAACTTCCTGGAGGTCGTCTACCCGAACGAACTCTTCCCGACCGAGATACGGGCCACCGGCGTCGGTGTCGGAACAGCGATCAGCCGCGTCGGCTCGGCGATGAGCACCTACCTGATGCCGATGGCCTTGGTCAGCATCGGCGCAACGGGGACGATGGCCATCGGAGCCGCCATCACACTTCTGGCGCTGATCGTCTGCTACTTCCTGGCACCGGAAACGCGCGGCATATCCCTCCATGCAGCGGTGGCAGGCGAAGGCTCGGAGCCGGCCAACGCACCCGCTCAGCTCGACGAAACCCACTCCAAATGACCAACTTCGAAAAGCAGACCACCTGCAACAACCGGAATCGCATCACCGAACTGCGCTGTCCCCGTTTCTGACGATCAACCAACCGTGAAACAACTTGGAAGGAAATTCCGTGACCTACTTCAGTAGCGATGTCGAACCCATTCGCCGCCAACGCATCATGCCGGAAGGATCATGGGATTGGCATATCCCGACCCCGTTCTCCCAAGGCTGGCGTGTTGGGCAGACGGTGTATGTCGGCGGCCAGCTGTCGGCAGACGAACACGGCAATGTCGTAGGTGCAGGCGATATCGAGGTGCAGACCCGCAACGTGTTCGAGGCGGTCACCCGCGTGCTCGAGGAGGGGGGCGCCACTTGGCGAGACGTGGTCAAACTCAACACTTACTACTGCTGCAACGAAACCGGCGATGCCGTGCAGGAATTCTGGGAGAAGATGACTCGAGTACGGCTCGAATATCTGCCCACCCCTGGTCCCGTCGGAACCGCTATCAGGGTTGCCGGTCTGATGTACGAAGGGTTTCTTATCGAGGTCGACGCGATCGCTGTCGTCGGCAGCGGCGAGACTTCAGTCGGCGCATGACCACCACCGCCCGAGACCAGAGGCGACCCCTGGATGTCACCGAACTCGCTCAACAGCTGATTCGGATCGACACATCCAATCCCGGAGGGGCCGAGAAGCCGGCAGCGCAACTGGTCGCAGATGCGCTGGGCGACATGGGAGTTTCCGTCGAATGGTTTGAACCTGAACCGGGACGGTGCAGCCTTGTCGCCCGCTTCCCCGGCCTCGACCCGAATCCGCCTCCACTCCTGATCCATGCACATCTGGATGTTGTGCCCGCTGTCGCAGCAGACTGGACACGCGATCCTTTCGGCGGAGATCTGCATGACGGCTACATCTGGGGCCGTGGCGCGGTCGACATGAAGGGCATGGTGGCCATGACGCTCAGTGCGTTGAGCCGCATGCACCACGACGGGCGTCGACCGCGGCGCGATCTGGTACTGGCTTTCTTCGCGGATGAGGAGGCGGGCGGCGAACTGGGCGCCGGCCATGTAACCCGTACGCGCCCTGACCTCTTCGCCGATTGTCGCGAGGCTATCGGCGAAGTCGGGGGCTTCAGCCACACTCTCAACGAGGACACCCGCGCCTACTTCGTGTCCACCGCGGAAAAGGGCGTTTGGTGGGCACGACTTGTCGCGGAAGGCACCGCGGGACACGCCAGCATGATCAACCCAAACAATCCTGTCGCCCTGCTGGCCGACGCCGTCAGCCGTATCGCTGCGCATACCGCTGACACCCAGTTCACCGCGACGACCACCGCTATGTTTGATCGGCTGCGCGACATCTTGGGAGTCGACGCCAGTGATGACGACCTGCTCCAGCGACTTGGGCCGCTCAACCGCATGGTGCGGGCGGGACTCCGCAACACGGTCAATCCCACGGAACTGAAGGCCGGCTACAAAACGAATGTGGTTCCGGGGATCGCGACCGGCACGATCGACGCTCGATTCCTACCGCACAACGAGCAGACCTTTCGCGCCGAGCTAGCCAGACTCGCCGGTGATCGCATCCGCATCGAGCACCTCTACAGCGGCCCCGCGCTGGAGGCAGAAATCGGAACATCACTACTGGACGCTATCGGCGCCGCGCTTCGCACCGAGGACGACATCGCGACGGTCCTGCCCTACATGAGCACCGCGTTCACCGATGCGAAATGGCTCAGCCCCTTGGGTATCAACTGCTACGGGTTCGCACCGATGCTTCTCCCCGACGACCTCGATTTCACCGCGCTCTTCCATGGCGTTGACGAACGACTACCGGTCAGTGCGCTCCACTTCGGTGTGCGGGTTCTGGAGGAACTGCTGACGGTCTACTAACGGCATTGCCGAACAACGGGATTCGCTGCCAGCCCGACAGTATCGGCCAGTCCTGCGCGTGCCAGATCACTAGCTCTGCGGCACTGGCTCGGGCAACGTCCCGATGACATCGAAGTCGTAGTGGTTGGCCCGTGCGATATGTACCTGCTGACGCGAACGGCCGACCCCGAGGTGCACCGTGCCTCGGGGGCCGTTATACGTCACGCCCTGGCGCTCGATCGTCGCAAGAATCTGGCGCGAATCGACGCTGTTCACTTCGTTCACGCTCGCCGCCAGCGCCAGGATCCCCTCGTAGCACGATTCGGCGGCGTTGTTCAGCGCCGGCGCGTGCGGGCCGAACCGATCCAGGTAGGAGCCAGTGAAATCCAGCGCCGACGACGTGGCCAGACTGTTGAAATACGCCGCGGCCACGTACAGGTTGTCGGTGGCCGAACCCCCCGATGCCAGCAGCATGTTCTCCTCCATCAACGGCGAGAACCGCACCATCCGCCCCTGCATACCGTTGGCCGCGAACTGGCGATTGAACAGCACCGCGTCGCGGCCCACCAGCAGCATGATCACGGCATCGGCTTTGCTTCGGTCCAGATCGCGCAGGGCACTGGTGAAATCGCGACACCCGTAGCGCACGTAGAACTCGCCGACCACCTTGGAACCGGATGCCTCCGCGTAGGTGTGCACGGCCCGAGCGGTTCGCCGCGGCCACACATAGTCCGAGCCGGCGATCGCCCAACGCTTCAGCCCCAGATGCTCGGTGAGCCAGCGCAATCCGGGGAGCACCTGAAGTGCGGGCGTCTCCCCCGGGCACAGCACCGCTTCACCGGCAGCACCTTCGTGCAGCGATGTATAGACGTAGGGAATGTTCATCCGCGCCAGCACCGGTGACATGTGTTGGCGCACCGTCGAAATGTGCCAACCGACCACGGCATGCACTGCGCCGGACTGGACCTGCGTCATCGTCTGGTCGCAGAACTCTTCCACCGGGGCGCCGGCGTCCAGGACCTCGATCTCGACCGGTCTGCCCAAGATGCCGTCGGTCGCGTTGAGCTGGGCCACCGCCAACTCCGCGACGGCCTCACATGATGGGCCGAAGATCCCGCCCGGACCCTGAAGTGGGATGGCGAGGCCGATACGGAACGCATCCGTGTTGCAACCCACACTTCACCTTCTCTGCTCGACCTACGCCGCGGAGTTATGTTCAAATGGAATTGAGTAATGGACAATATTTCCCCGAGTTCGGTGACGCGTCAAGGGTTGGCGACTGGGTGCGGATCAGAGTAGGGAACGTTCGATGTCGACAGAATTCGAGGAGCTGGCCTCTCTGCTGCTGGACCGTGCTGCGCGCCTCGAACGGGTCATCGGCGCCAGCCTGTCGGGCACCGGCCTCGCGGTGCCGCACTGGCTGATACTGGGGGCGCTGCACCGCGCCAATGACGGCCTGACGATGACCGGCCTGGCAGACGTCGTCGGCTTGCCGGGTGCAACCCTGACGCGCAGCGTGGACAAGCTTGTCGACCAAGCGCTGCTGCATCGAACGGTTGACGCGCTGGATCGACGACGGGTGCTTGTGCACCTGACCGACCGCGGCCGGTCGAACTATCGGGCCATCGCCCCCCGGGTCAACGAAGCCGCCGAAGCGCAGCTGTGCAATCTGGCCGCCTGGGAACACGAGGCCCTGGCCGGCCTGCTTTCCAAACGCGGCTGACCCCAACTCGCCCCTACGGGCTTCGCCTCAGCGCATTCCGGCGACGGTGACCTAGAGCCTTGATTTATTTCCAAATGGAGATAATGCGTGGGCGTCGTCACAACCCCGAACAGAGGAACGCACCATGGCTGAACCCACCGACTTCACCCGCTCCGGCGTATCCCGATTCCCCGACCGCGATCTCGGCGTCAAGCGGTTCTGCTGCGAGGTCGGCGTCCCGTTGGCCGAGCAGAAGCACCTCGGCCACAATCGCTGGCACCCGGACATCCCGCCACTGATCGAGGTCGGCATCGGCGACGAACTGATTCTGGAAAGCGGCGGCTATGACGACTATCAACTCAAGGACGTCGACGACGATGCCGACATCCATTCGTTCGACCTGACCCGGACCCATCCGCTGACCGGCCCGGTCAAGGTGGACGGCGTCAAGGCCGGCGACCTGTTGGTGGTCGATATCCTTGATGTTCAACCACTTTCGGGTATCGGCTACTCCAACATCCTGCCGGGCATGGGCGGACCGCTGGCGGCATCTTTCCCGGACGGATACAAGACCATCTGGGATCTGCACGGGCTGTTCGCCACCAGTCGCCAGATCCCCGGGGTAGAGATCCCGGCGATCAGCCACCCGGGCATCATCGGTGTCGCTCCCTCACACGACCTGCTGCGGACCTGGAACGAGCGCGAAGATCCGTTCATCGCCGACGGTCTGGCCGCACCCCGGGCCGACGCCCGGGACACCGCTGTCCTTCGTGATCTCGAGGGCGACGAGTGGGCGCGGGTCGCTGAAACGGCGGCGCGGACCATCCCACCGCGTGAAAACGGCGGCAACATGGACATCAAGAACCTCTCGCGTGGTTCGCGTGTCTATTTCCCGGTGTTCGTCGACGGTGCGTTGTTCTCCAGCGGCGACTTCCACTTCGCCGAAGGTGACGGCGAAATCACCTGGAACGCAATCGAGATGGACGGTGCTGGCTGGTACCGGTTCAACGTGATCAAGGACGGGATGGCCCGCTACGGCGTCCGGACCCCGATGTTCCGGCCGTCTCCCGTCGACCCGCAGTTCGGCACCCGGTACATCTCGTTCACCGGCCTGTCGGCCGGTGGGCGCGAACAGAAGTACCTCGACACCACCATGGCGGTCACACAGGTCGTCGAGCAGGCCATCGAATACCTCGGCAAGTTCGGATACACCCCCGAGCAGGCGTACACCATCATCTCGGTCGCGCCGTGCGAGATGCACGTCGGCGGTGTCGTCGACATCCCGAATGCCGCGGTCGTCCTGAAGATCCCGCTGGACATCTTCGACAAGGACATCCTCCCCCAGTAGCGGCAACCAACGACGGCGCGATGTCGCCCGGCCGGGCATTCCCGGTCGGGCGACCTCCCGAGAGAAACGAGACCCCTTGATGGGCAACATCGGACTGTTCTATGTGGGCGCCGTGCTGATCGTGAACGGCGCCATGCTGCTGGGCTGGATCACCCCGCGTGGCGCCGCCCCGCTTAATCTCTTTGTCGGCCTGATGCAGGTCTTCACCCCGACCTACCTCGTGCTGACCGCCGGTGGCGACCCCGCCATCATTCACGCCGCCGCCGGCCTCTACCTGTTCGGTTTCACCTACCTGTGGGTCGGGATCAACGCACTGGCCGACCTGCCCGGGCACGGATTGGGGTGGTTCTCCCTCTTCGTGGCGGTCGTGGCGGTCGCCTACTCCGCCCAGAGCTTCGCCACCGATTCCCCCGTCTTCGGGGTCATTTGGCTGGCTTGGGCAGTGCTGTGGCTGCTGTTCTTCCTGCTGCTCGGTTTGGAACGCACGGGCCTGACCACGATTACCGGCACGGTCGCATTGGTCGAGGGCGCACTCACGGCCGCCCTGCCGGCCTGGCTGTCCATGAGCGGATCGTTTCGCGAGTCCTGGATGGTCGCACTTGTAGGAGCGGGCGTCGGCGTGATGCTGGTCGTTTTCATCAGCTGGGCCGCAAGCCTCCTCCGCCCTGTTCCGACTTCGGTAGCCTCTGCGCGTGAGTGAATGCGGTGTCCCTGTTCCCGAGACTGTGAGCGCGCATTACTTTGTCCGCGTCCGCGACGGCCGCCGGTTGCGGACGATGACGAGTGGTCGACCCAGCGACACACTGGTGGTCCTGGAAGCGGGACTCGGGATGAGCGGGTTGTACTGGGCAAGGGTGCAGTCGGTGCTGCCTGCCGATGTATTGGCCGTCGCCTACGAGCGATCAGGGTACGGCGGCAGCGATATGACCGACGGCACCCGCGACCTGAGTAGCCTCGCATGCGATCTGGAAGAGGTCATCGACAACTACCCGCACCGGCGACTGATTCTCGTCGGCCACAGCTGGGGCGGTCCAATCATACGAACAGTTGCCGCTCGCCGTGTCGATGCGGGACTCACGGTCAGCGGGTTGGTCCTGGTCGACCAGACCGACGAGAACGCGGACTCCTTACTCACCGCGAGCACGCGCAAGACCTTCTCTCGGCAAGCCGCTGCGTTGGTTCCACTGGCGCGGATCGGCCTGTTGAGATTGCTTTCCGCATCGGCGATTCGCGGTTTGCCACGTGAAGTCCGTCACGCGACTTCGGCGGCATCGTTCTCGCTGGCAGGAGCGCGAACGGCAGCCGCAGAGATGGTTCACATCGTTGACGGACTCACAGAGCTGCGACGTCGCCCACCTCTCCTAGGCGCAGTGCCGGTGCGAGTGATCTCCGGGCAACGAGTCGGCTTTCTCGAACAGGCGCGCCGCGCTGAGCTGATCAGAGCTCACCAGCTCACCGCTGATTCGTTCACAATGGGACGCTTCATCCCCGCGTCGGAGTCGAACCACATGATCCCCCTTACCGAACCTGGATTGATCGCCGAGCAGATCCGGATGCTGGTGTGACAGTTTGTGGCCACATCCTCGGGTCATTTCACTTCGAACACCTCGATGCGGGCTGAATTTTTCAGCCGGTGTCCTTTGCCGATTGTGATTGCCTTCGTCAGCCAGTCCAGCTGCGGGTCATCGGTTTCGAAAACCAAGCACTCTCGGAAGTAGTACTCAGTCGCTGCAACCACGTCGCCGGCAGCGATCCGCTGCAGCACATCAGGCGGTCCGTGGCGAAACCCGGTGCCTGACAGGTAGACCAGTGAGCCCGACTCGATGCGTAGTAGCGCTCTGATATCCAACTCGACGACACCGTCGGGACGAACCCATTGCAGATCCTCACCCACTGGCAGGATCTCGCCACGCAGGTGATCACCTGTGACACGGCCACCGGCAATGCTGATGAAGCGCCGTTGCCCCCCGTGATGCGAAATCACGTATGGGTCAGCGAGTTCTACCTCCAGGGTGCATATTTTTCGAGATTCCAGCATGATCACTCCGATGCAATAGACCACGACACTGTGCCAGGGGCACCGCGAGATCCAACTATCACTAATCACGCATATGGTCGCAAATTTTTTATGCATCGCTATGCCAAGCCGACTCCTAGCCGACCCCCTCAAAGACCTTGCACTTCAATAGTTTTCGCGCGTCAGGGTCACCGCAGCCGAAGCCGACTCGCACAAGGCACCCATCAGCGCTGGACGCACCGGGTTCGTGAGATCACCGGGTCCGTCACACACCGTCGCGCGATGAATGGTCGATGCATCCAGGCTGCGGCGACCACCCGCGCTTGACCACTTATTGAAAATGATTACCATTAAGGCGCCCGTCGACCCCACCGCGCTGGGTCGCCAACATAGACAGGGAATAGCCACATGGACTGCGTCACCATCGCCGAGCGGCTGACAGCCCTCCTGGACCTTCGCCACCGGCCTATCGGGCTGGCGTTCGTGGACCAGCCTCCGCAAGGCGTTGCGCAGAGCAGCAGGCCCGTTCCTTCCGCCTGCACATTCTGGCGGCAGGCCGAGCAGGCGGTCTTCTACGCCTCGGCCGAACAGCACTTCAACTGCCCCATCGGGGCCATGGTGATGGGGTTCACCCTCCCACCGACTGTTCGTCAGCAACTGAGCGAGCTGGTGCAATCGATGTGCGATGCCCGCTATCTGGGTGCGGACGAGGCAGCCGGGATCCCCAGCGCAGACCACAGCAGCGCGGGCATCGTGTACGGGCCACTGTCCCAACTTCCACTCGAACCCGACCTGGTCCTGACCTGGCTGAACGTGAACCAAGCCATGTTGTACGCCGAGGCCGCCGGTCGCGCCGCATGGACCGGCGTCCACATCGACGTCACCGGTCGGCCCGGCTGCGCCGCCCTTCCCCGAGCACTGCAGAACAACCAACCAGGCATGTCGATGGGCTGCGCAGGCATGCGCACCTTCACCACAATCGGCGACGACATGAACCTCGCGGTAATTCCCGGCCACACCCTGGCCAGATTCGTCGACGAACTCGCACAAACAGTGAATGCCAACGCGACTATGCGCTCGTTCTACTCAGCACAAAAAGCCGCTGTAACCGGCTAAGTCAGGTCTGACGATGCGCGACGCGCATGCGTTGTCGTGTCGCAGGATTCGCAAACGCGCTACATAGCGAACAGGTTAAAGTCCCGTAAAGATTCGAGGTCCCGCCACCATCCGCGTCGGCGACAGGACTACGTTGCGGTAATCGGCGTGTTGGTGTCGTGAGGGCAGGGGCCATCGGCGAGCAAAACCACCGCAGAGATCGTGACCGCCATGTTCCCCTGCGGCGCAAGATGAATATTGCTCGATGGCCCGCGGGTCAATTACTCCCTGCGGTGCCACTGAATTCGTGATGAGCCCAGGCCTATAAGGGCAGAGCCACCTGTCCGGTGTGACGGGTCGGCGCACCAGCGCGAGCGGGTCGGCTTGCGCACGTAGCCAGAGCTGGCGAAAACACTGCTCGAGCGGAGAGGAAACCCATGAGGTCGGAAGCGCTAGCCTGGGGCGCAGGCTGATGTCGTTGCCGTTGCCGTTGCCGTTGCCCGGTGGCGGGGACTTAAGCAGCGAGTTCATTCGTGACGTACGCCGCATGGTCATCTACGAGTACCGCCACGGCCATTACCCAGACAATATGCCTGAGGCAGTGTCCAACTATCTCGCCGATGGTGGCCTGCTCAATGCCTTGGCCGATCTCGAGGCGATGCTCTCCGTGAGGGAGGAACGCTACGCGCGGCGCGCCGAACCCGCTCGGCGGTGGGGGCTGTTTCCTCGCCAGCTGCTGCCCTGAATGTGCTGCAATCGATTCAACGACGAGTCAGTTCGTAGCGAATCAGCCGGGCGCTGTTAGCCACCACCGCAACCGACGATGCGTTGTGCAGCACCGCCGCGAGCACAGGTGACAGTGCGCCTCCCGCACCGATCAGCAGACCGATCGCATTTACCGCGATAGACATTGCGTAGTTCTGCTGGATGACGTCGACCGCCCGCCCGCCAAGTGCCCGCACGTCCAGCAACCGCTGTAGGTCATCGCTGGCCAATGCGACATCGGCGGTTTCGACAGCAACATCGGTACCGCCCAGACCCATCGCGATGCCGATGTCGGCGGCCGCCAGCGCCGGAGCGTCGTTGACGCCATCGCCCACCATGGCCACGGTGTGCCCCTCCTCGCGCAGTTGGCTGACCAATTCGAGCTTGTCCTCGGGCATGACTTCGGCGCGCCACTCGGTGATGCCGAGTTCGGCGGCCACCGCGGCGGCCGCGTCGGGATGGTCGCCGGTGATCATCACCATGCGCCGCACCCCACCCGCCCGCAGTTTGTCCAGTACCACCACGGCCTCCGGGCGCACCTCGTCGCGCAGGCCGATGAGCCCGACCAGCTTGCCGTCCACCGCGAGCAGCAGCGGTGTCTCGGCCCGGCGGCGCAGCTCATGCACCCACTCGGAGGCACGCTTGGAGACCCGAACCTTGTCCTGCCGCAACAACGACGGACTGCCCAGCAGCAGAGTCCTCCCGTCAGCGCGGGTGCGCATGCCGAGGCCGACGAGCACCTCGCACTCCTCATGCGGTGGAATCTCGATGTGCCGGTCCTTGGTGGACCTGATCACCGCCTCGGCCAACGGGTGCCGGGCATGGATCTCCGAGCTTGCTGCGTAAGCGAGAACCTGCGCCGGCTCCCAGTCGGTGGCGAAGGCCACCACATTCGTGACGACGGGGCGTCCAACGGTCAAGGTGCCGGTCTTGTCGAACACCACCGCGTCCACGCGGCCGGCCAGCTCCAGATGTGAGCCGCCTTTGATCAGGATGCCGCGTCGGGCACCGTTGCCGATCGCGGCGCTGATGGCGGTCGGGGTGGCCAACCCCACAGCGCACGGGCAGGCGACGAGCAGCATCGTCATTGCCCGTCGGACGTCGCGGGTGATCACCAGCGTTGCGGCGGCGAGCAGGAAGGACGCCGGTACGAACCGCCTCGAGAAGTTCTCGCCGACGGTCTGGATGGGTGCGCGGTCCTGCTGCGCCTCTTCCACCCTGGCCACGATCCGCCCGATCGTGGTGTGCTTGCCGACCGCCTCCGCGGTGATGACCAGCTTGCCGCGCACCACGACGGAACCGGCGTAGACCCGCGCGCCTGTCGTCACCGCCACCGGCAGGTTCTCGCCAGTGATCGCCGACTGGTCAACGATCGCTTCGCCGTCCTTGACAATCCCGTCAACCGCGACCGCCACCTGTTCGTGCACGATCACGTCGTCACCGGTCTGCAGCTCGTCGATGGCCACCTCGACCTCGGTACCGTCCCGCAGCAACACCCATGCCGTGTCCTGGGTGCCCTCCAGCAGGTTCGCGATGGCGCGACGCGTCCGGCGCAGCGTCAGATCCTGCAGGTACTCGCCGATGTTGAGCAGCCACAGCACCGTCAGGGCAACCACGTTCTCGCGCAGCACCAGGCTGGCGATCGTGGCCGCGGACACCAACACATCGGTGCCCGCCGAGCGGTTGCCCGCGAGCGTCCGCAGCGCACCCCGGAGGAACGGGTAGCCGGTGACGATTGTCACGCCGGTCGCCAAGGTCCGGCTGGCCGGCCCGAGCAGCGGCGGACGCCCGAACCCATAGCGTCGAATTCCCAATAGTGCCAACGCAATTGCCCCGACAGCCATCCGAACAATGTCGGCGTTGTGGATGTCAGCGGATCGCGGGGCGCGCGCCGGGATGAGATTCCGCGCCACGTCGGCGGCCCGGGTGATCGCAGCGATCACCGCCTCCCGGTCACAGCGTCGGGGCGAATACCAGACCACCACGGATGCCGTGCGCGGATACGCGTGTACCGCGCGCACCCCGGGCACCTGGTCGACGGAGTCCTCGATCGCCACTGCGCGCACCGAGTCGCCACGCAGCCAGGGCGCTCGTAAACGCATCCGGCCGGCTGCGTCGGATTCGACGGTCAGCGCGGCCACGGCATCAATGGTCGTGCGAGTGTTCGTCGCCCGCGACGGCCGGGGGTTGCACCTCTTCACCGATGCGCTCGCGCGCCTCGGCCATCACATCGGCCACCTTCAACCGAGCCGCCTCGGCACCTTCCTCTGCCTTGCGGGCACCGCGCAAGGCCCATGCGGCGGTTGTGACAGCAGCCTCTCGAACCGGGGCCTTGGCAATCGCCTTGCGCACAGTCTCATACGCAGCAACACCTACCGCACCGGTGATCACCGTACTTCCCGCCTTGATCAGGAAGCCGTGAAAAGCCACTCATCCAGCGTAACGCCGCAGCTACGTAGGCAGAGCTGTTTGCGCCCATCTGTGGCACTCCGGTGGCATGTCCGTGAATCAGCTCTTGCCGACGAACACACGGAGCCGTGCAGCGACCGCCGTCCGGTGGCCGACTGAAATGGAGCCGTCGGCAATATCCGCAGGGAGGTGTTACAGAGCGCCGCTAGAACCCCTCATCGAAGGGTTCTAGCGGCAGCTCGTCGGTGGTTAGCAGGGGTCTCCCGGCGGGGTGAAGTAGGGCACGCCTTCGACGGTGTAGCACGGGACCTCGCCGGGGACATACGGAACGTGCGCGGCGGCAATCGCCGCGCCGGCGGCGACGTCACCGGCGATGTCGGTGCAGCCGCCGGCAGAGAAGTGCCGCCCGCCGGCGCTCGCGCAGACATCAGCGGACGCGCTGGGAGCGAGGGCGATGGGGGTTACGGCCAGCGGAGCGGCGACCACTGCTGCAGCAGCCAGTAGTGCTGCGGTGGGTTTGTTCACGGGGTTCTCCTCAATATGTGGACTGATTTGGTGGTAGAGCGGCCGAGTAGTCAGGCGACTTTGGTGACTGCGGGCGGCTTCCAGGTGCCGTCGATGATCGACGGCGGATTCTCCTTGGGCCAGTACAACCGCAGCATCAGGTTGAACTTGCCGGCCGGTGCGGGCAGCCAATTGGCCTCCCGTTCCGGGCCCGGGTTGTCGTGCTGCAGGTACAGGTCCACCGATCCGTCGGGGTTGGTGACGAAGTTGTTGCGCTGGCTGAGGTTGTAGCGGTTGAGCGGGTTGGCGACGAAGAAGTAGCCAGCGTCGTACATGGTCAGCGACCAGAACCCGTTGACGGGCGGGAATTGGCCCTTGTCGAAGTGCACCGTGTACTTGTTGGCGCCGTCGTAGGCCTGACCGCTGCTGTCTGCTTCCGAGGTCGGATACACCGCGTCTTGAGGCCGGTTGGCGCCCAACCCGATCGCGGTGATCAATGCGCGCTGCAGGTAGTCGGTACCGTACTGGCCGGTGTCAGTGGTGAATCGCCAGCCGTTGACGTCGTCGAGACCCTTGAAGCTGGCCATGATCTTCTCGAACCCGTCCTTGGGCACCGACTTCAACGCCGCGGCGACATCGGAGCCGAGCTTATTGATGTCGAACTTCTCCCCGGGCGAGATACCGAGTTGGGCCATCTTGTCCACCATCGGCTTGTCGGCCTCCGCGGGTGGGTTGTCTTTCATCAGGGTGGCCATCAGGTTGAAGTAGTCCTCGGTGCTGAGGTTGTTGACCTGGTCGCGCACCGGGGTTTTCATATCGATGCTCGGATCGACCTTGCCCGCCGGCGGGGTGTAGGGCTTGCCGTAGGAACTCAACGGGACCAGCGAGATCTCGTCCTGCATCTTGTGCACGGCCGCATAGTCCTCGGGTGTACCGGTGCAGTAGATGCGACCCAGCAGCCACACCATCGAGGTGGGCGACTTGTATTCGGTCACTCCCGGAGGCAGGGTGCCCTTCCAGCCGGGGCCGGTGATGGCGTAGGTCTGGGGGCCGGTGCCGGTGGTGCGTTTACCGGGGACCTCGAACACATTGGTGTACCCGTCGAGCATCGGGAACAGGTAGTACCGGTCGTTGGCCTCGGGCAGGCTCAGCACCCACGGTTCGTCTTTGACGTCGATGAAACCGTTGGTATACAACGTGTCCGCGTTGGGGGCGGTGACATCCCGAAACTGAGCATTGGGGTATTCCCGCATCCGCATCAGCTGCCCCATCGGGGCGCGCGGGCCATCCACCTTTTCGACGTTGGTCATTACGCGTCTGGTCATCTCCATGGTGACCAACGAGTAGCCGTAGACGTAGGCGTCTTGGGCGATCGCTTTGGCCTCATCGGCTGACAACTGCGCGGACGCTGATTTGTCCGACGATGATGGCGAACATGCCGCGGTGGCCGCCACCAGCACCGCAGCGCTCGCCGCGGCCACGCGTCTGGCCAGCTGCCGGTATCTACTGTTCACGAAATATTGCTCCTCACTCGGGGGGTCGTCATGGCTCTCTCAAGCGTCGATGAACTAGGTGTAGGCGACGTGGACGCGGTGGATACGGCCCTCGAACGGGAACGGTGCGCGTTCGCGGTAGTCCAGGGATACCGGTGAGCCCAGGCAGGTGCCGATGTCCAGGCAGTCGTTGGCGGTGAACAACAGTGGCGCGCTGATCGGAACCTGACCGGTGGCAATGGTTTCGCCGTTTCGGCCCACGGTGATATCGAGTGGTCCGGCCGGACGTAGCTCCGCGTACTGGGTGGTCACGCTGATGGTGGCACGTCCCGGCGGCAGCTTGTCAGCGGAACGGATCTTGGTGCGCGACAAGATGAACAGGTTGTACTCGTAGCACAGGTAGCCGTCGTCGAGATAGACGGTCAGCCCGCCCGCGCCACTACCCAGGGCGTACAGCACCCCCGACGCGGCCTCGGGAACGTCGACATCGATCGTCACCACGTTGTTCTTGTTGCCCAACGCCGGGGCGCAGAACTCGGGCATGCGGATCATGTCACCGGAGAACTGCCATTCCTTGAATGGCGGCGCAATCCGCAGCTCAGGGTGGTACACGGGAACCCACAGACCGCCACCGATCGGCAGCACGGCATTGCGGGCGGCCTCGATGGCGAACATCTCCCGCATCTGGGCGAGCTTCTCCGGCATCTGCGCAGCGAGATCATTGGCCTGCGACCAATCTTCGTCCAGGTTGTACAGCTCCCAGACGTCCAGATCGGGCGTCCAGGTGGCGATGCCCGGCGGCTGGCCCGGCACCCACGGCAGCCGCGGCCCGCGGGCCGACGCCATCCAGCCGTCGTGGTAAATGGCGCGGCTGCCCATGATCTCGAAGTACTGAGTCTTCTTGCCGCCCGACGCAGTTCGGTCCGTCAGGGTGCGGGCGAAGCTCGCGCCCGCAAGTGGCATCTGGGGCTCCCCGGACACCGTGCGCGGAGGCTCGATGCCAACCACTTCATAGATGGTCGGCACGATGTCGTTGCAGTGCAGGAAATTGTCCCGCGGCACGGCGTCGGCGTCTATCTTCGCCGGCCAGCGCACCGCCAGCGGATTGCGCGTACCGCCCAGATCAGACGCGAGCAGCTTCATGCCCTTGTAGGGCGTGCTGCCGGCCCAGGCCCAGCCCGCGTGGTACTGGTTGTCGACCAGCGGAGAGCCCAGGACGTCAAGGCCGCCGAGCTCATCGAGGGCGTCGATGTGCTGACGGACGGTGGTCGGAATTCCGTTCTGCGCCAGCAACTCCGAGATGGTGCCGTTCTGGCCTTCTCCCGACGATCCGTTGTCGCCCCAGATGTACAGGAACAGCGTGTTGTCGGCGTAGCCCAGCGATTCGAGTTCATCGGTGATCCGGCCGACCTGGACGTCAACGTGCTCGGCATAGCCCGCGGCGACCTCCATCAGGCGCCGCTGGAACGGCTTCTCATCCTCGGGGATGTCGTCCCAGGCCGGAAGGGTCGCGTCGCGCTCGGTGAGCGCGCAGTCCTGCGGAATCCAGCCCTTGTCCTTCGCGCGCTCGAACACCCGCTCCCGGTAGGCATCCCAGCCGTCGTCGAACTTGCCTGCGTACTTGTCTGCCCAGTCCTTCATAATGTGGTGCGGGCCGTGCAGGCAGCCGCTGGCCCAGTACATGAAGAACGGCTTGTCGGCGTTGAACGCCTTGTGGCGGCGCAGCCAGGAAATGGCGTCGTCCGCGAGATCCTCGGACAGGTGGTAGCCCTCTTCGGCGGTCTTCGGTGGGGCGACGACCGTGGTGTTGCGCACCAGGTTCGGTTCGTACTGCGATGCCTCGCCGGCCAGGAATCCGTAGAAGTACTCGAAACCCAAACCGGTGGGCCAGTTTTCGAACGGACCGGCAGCCGTGGTCTCCTCCGCCGGGGTGTTGTGCCACTTGCCGAAGGCCGACGTGGCGTATCCGTACTGCTTGAGCACCTCGGCCACGGTCGCGCTGGACCGCGGGATCTTGCCCGCGTACCCGTCCCAGTCGTTGGCCAGCTCGGCGATCTGGCCGTTGCCGATCTCGTGATGATTGCGGCCAGTGAGCAACGAGGCCCGGGTCGGCGAACACATCGCCGTGGTGTGAAACCTGTTGTACGACACGCCTTCAGCGCAAATCCGGTCGAGCGTTGCGGTGGTCACCTCTCCGCCGAACGTCGACGGCAACCCGGGCCCGGCGTCATCGATGAGCACGACGACGATATTGGGCGAATCTGCGTGCAGGCGCTGCGGAACCGCTCGCGGCGCATACGTCGACTCCTGCAACGTCCGGCCGGCGACGCTGCCCGACGGCACCGGCGCAAACGGCAACACGCCACCGCCCGGCAACACCGGAGCGACGATCTGATCACCCAGCCCCTTAGACAACACGGCCCCTTCCTGTTGGCGCATCGTCGTTGCGGCCCGCCCCTCGGGCAGACCACATCACCATGGTCCCCCGACCCGGGCATCCACTGTGCAGCACGCAGCAACCATTCGTCTTGACAATTCAGGACAAATATTTGACAGTCGACGACATGGCGGTGATCCGTGGAACGGCGCTGATGAATTTTCACGAACTGGTCACCGAACTCGGGGGCGACAGTCATGCCCTGGCCTCCGCCGCCCACATTCCCCTCGACGACATCGGCCGCCACGACCGGTTCATCTCACTTCCCAACGGCGCCCGCATGCTCGAAACCACCGCCGCCACGCTCGATACCCCCGATTTCGGGCGCCGGTTGGCCCGCCGCCAAGGCATCGAAATCCTCGGGGCGGTCGGGCTGGCCGGCCGCAACGCGGCCACCGTCGCCGACGCGTTCGTCATCTTCGACAAGTTCATGTCCGCCTACAGCCCGTCCATCAGCGCGCGGATGACCGCCCACCTCGCCCCCGACCTTCGGCGCTTCGAATTCGAATACCTGCTCGATCCGACACCGCCGCAAGCCCAGGCCGTCGAGCTGTCACTGGGTGTGACACTGCGAGTGCTGCGCCTGTTCCTGGGCGCGACCTACCGACCGGTCGCCGTGCACCTGCCGCATTCCCCGCTGACCCCCGCCGACGACTACCAGACCTACTTCGGCTGCCCACCCACCTTTTGCGAGCCGGTCGGCGGGTTCACGTTGCGCACCACCGATCTGCAACGGCCGCTGCCCACCGACCACCTCGCCCATCAGACCGCCGTGGACTACCTCGCCGATACCGTCGGTGATTACGCGCCGGCCACCAGCCAATTGGTGCGCAACCTGGTGCGCCAACTACTGCCCACCGGCGGGGTCGGGCTGACCGACATCGCCCGCCACATCGGCATCCACCCCAAGACCCTGCAACGGCGGCTGGCCGCCGAGAACGCCACCTTCGCCGACCTGGTCGACCAGACTCGCCGCGACGCGGCCCAGCGGCTGCTGCTCGACACCGATCTCAGCCTCGACCAGCTCTGCCGCCAACTCGGCTACGCCGAACAAAGCGTGCTCACCCGCTCGTGCAAACGCTGGTTCGGCACCACGCCCACCGCCTACCGCAACAGCCGAAACATCGCACCCCAAGCACTCCCGCTACCAGAGATCGCCGACGCGCCAATCGCAGATCAACGGTATTGATTTCTCGAACACGGGCGCACCTGCCGGTGTCAAAAGGAAGATCCGGTCGGCAGCGTCGTAGGTGTCGACCAACCCATTGGGCGTCTCGGCCAGGGTGGCACCGTCCCAAGCTTTCCAGCCGCGACTAGCGTAGAAGGACGCCGCACTGTCCACGGCGTTCAAGGCACCGATGGCGTGCCGTGTACGAACGAGGGACTCGGTGTGATCCATCACGAGACGTCCCAGCCCACGGCCCTGCTGGTCGCCGCGCACAGCAACCGCTTCGACGTAACCGGTATCGAAAGCCCGACCGGCATGGCGCAGGGTACGAGTCACCACCGCCGCGTGAGCCAACAGCACACCGTTCTCGGTGACCGATACGTGAACGCCATCAACACCATGGAGCCAGTCATGCGCGCGGAAGTTGTCACCGAATGCCGATACGACCAACGCTTCGGCGGAATCCAAATCGCGTTGGCTCAGTTCGCCCGGTTCGGCGATCCGCACGTCCACCACTGCCCCAGAATGCCATGCGCGCACGGTTTTTATGGGGACGGCGCGCGGTCCAGCGCTACGCTCCTGCCCCTCGCACCGCCATCACGACCAGCCCATAGGCCACCGCAAAGCGATGGCCCAGTTGCCCGCCCACATTGCCCCGCCCGACGCTGACCTGGTGGCCGAGTTGTTCGCTGACCGCCCGGACGAGTTCGTCGTCACTGGCTCCCCCACCAACCAGCAGCACCCCGGTCGCGCCCGGCGACACCTGCTCGATTCCCCTCATCACGTTGCCGCCGATGACCAGCCGTTTGGCTGCGAGTCGCCAACTGCGCCACTCGGTTCCGGACAATCGCGACGTGAACGGCAGCAGGCCGCTGGGGGCCGAGGTCAATAGCCATCCCGTGCACCGGCCGTTGATCGGCTTGTCGAGGAACTGGCGCCGACCGTGTTCGTCCTCGATGAGCTGGACCGTGACGGCCGTGACCGCTTCCGCGCGTTTCGCGTATTCGGCTGCACTCCTGGAGATGTCGAGTGCAGTGGCGGTTGCAGTGGTGAGGAGCTGCCCTGCGCCGGGCAGGACGATGCGGGATCCGTCAGTCACGACGTCGACGGTGCCCCCTCCGACGTCGACCACCACGACGCCGGGGGTGACACCGGGCGTGGTCAGCGCGCCGACGTGCGCCGCGGCGGCCTCCGAGTCGGCCCGCGTGACTGCAACTTCGAGCGCCCGGCTGAGCGCATCGGTGTCGGCCGGCGGCGCCTCCTGCCCGCCCATGGTGGCCATCACCAGACTGTCGACCGCGACCGACCCGCGGCGCGAGTTGGCCTGTGCGGCAATGTCGGCCAGATGGATGATGTGCGCGAGGTGGGCCTGCTCACCCGACACAACAGCCGGATCGGGAATCTGCGGAGCCGGCGTATCGCCCGTCGGTTCACGACTCTTGAGGGAAACGACCGCGCATGCGCTGTCGAAAAGCTGGTCGGCGACGACACGAGCGTCAACCCGTTCATTGTCCTGAAGTCTGAACACATCGGCGAGCCAGAACGGATCGGTGAGCCGTTGCAGTGGCGCCACGCCCTGGCGCACCTCGACAGCGACCAGCGTTGCCGACAGCAGCGACGGCACGTCCACATCGTCGACGACCGGCAGCGCAGTCCGCAGCCGGTTCGACACGAGCACAGCCTCGTCGTTGGCGGTCAGCACCGCGACGACATCCCGGCCGTTCTCGAGTGCCGCGTTCACCATGCCAGCCACATCGCGGTAGCCCCAGTCCTGGGTCGCGCAGGCGACGACCGGACGGTCCGGGTCGACCGTGCCGAGCTGATCGACCGGCACCGGAGCTCCGACCCCGACAGCATCACCCGCGGTGGTGGCCGCCGACCGGGTGACGATGGTGAGGCGCCCGGTGGTCCTGGTCTCCAGCTTGACCCGTTCGACCGACGAATGAACCGGTGGGGTCGGGGCGAACGCGGCCCGTTCGATCACCAGTCCGTGCGTGTCAGCCAGCCGTCGGGCAAGCTGCGCGGCACCCTCGACCGCCCGCAGTGACCCCTTGCCGCCACGCGTCGGGGTGCGTGCGCTGGCCAGCACGTCAAGTTCGGCTCCCTCCCGGCAGAGGACCACCTCGGTGGTGGCGTTGCCGATGTCGACACCGGCCCAGATGGTCATCGCAGCAGGCCGCGCCGTTGGTAGACCTCGGCGGCCTCACGCACGAACCCGGCGCAGATATGTGCCTCCTGCGCGGCGAGCCGTTGTGCCAGCTCCTCCAGCTCGGCGAACGTCGAGCGTCCCGGCCGCAGCGCCTCGTACGCCGCCAGCATGTCCTCGGCGCTCAGCGCGGTCATCTCCGCCGCACGCCGCAGGTTCATCCCCAGCTGCGCCGATCCAGTGCGTTCGGCGGTCTCCGCCTGCACGAGCAGGGTCTCCCGGCTGATCCGGATATCGTCCAGGGCCAGCTCGCCGCTGCGGGCAGCCTCGACAGTCACCTCGGCGACGCTGCGGCCGGAGTGTGAGGAGATGGTCATCGCGTGAGCTCCAGTTCGACGTGGGTGCGGTCGCCTTCGGGGCGGTGTTCGGACTCTTTCCGCTCGATCGCGACCATCGACACGACCTTGGTGTGGTACCGGGCGGTGATTGCCTCGTCGGTGTAGGCGTTGCGCATCGGGGCAGGCGTCGCCCCCTTGGCGTGCCGACCGGCATTGATGCCAATCAGCCGGTACATTTCCGGCGTGATCAGCGGTGCGACACTGAGCAATTCGAGATTCGACAGCGGTGTGAGGTCACGCCGGTGGATGATCGTGGTGCCCTTGGCCTGCAGTCCGACCGAAATCCCTGATCCGGACAGCTGAGCCGCGGACTTCCCGATCGCGCCCAGGTCGATGCTGTCGGTGATCCGGACCAGGCGCGGCACGCACTGCTCTTCCTCGAGTCCGGCCAGGATCTGTTCCAACGCGTCATAGATGGTCATACCCGACAACGTGCGAAACAGCTTGGTGCCGAACGCCGGTGAGACGCCGATGACAACCTCCCGGGGGTCGTCGCCGACCCGAGCAGGGCCGGCCGGAACGAGGCGGTCCGGCTGGGCGAAGGTCGCCTGCTCCTTCACCAGGTCGGCCACCGACCGGGCCTGCCGCACGGCGTCGATCTGGGCTTGACGCTCTGCCGACGGCCGGTAGCCCGTGCCGGGCCCGCGGTAGTCGTTCGGATCCTGCAACGCCGACAGGACATTCATCTCCTCGTCGAAGATTGCGGCGGTCTGCAGGTAGTCGCCGCTGACCCTGGCCTTGGCCATGCCCAGCACCCGGTCGGCGAGGTCGGTGAACCCGGTCTCGGCGAGCGCCGTGACGACGTCGAGCACCGTGAGCCCCGACTGGTCGATCATCCTGGCGGCGCTGAGCACCTTCACCCCGTCGGTCTCCGGCAGGTCCTTCGAACCTTCCGCTCCGACAACGGCTTCCACATGGTCGTCGTCAAAGTCGGCGAGGCCGAGGTACTCGAACACAGCACGAGTGGCTTCGGCGGCCAGCCGACGCATGGACTCCAACGTCGTCGGGTCGACCGGCCGCAATCCCCCGTCGACACCCCAGTCCCGCTGCAGCACCAGATAGTCGTCAAGGTCGTTAGCATTGAAGTTGGAAGGCCCAAACATGTTGTCGTAGGCCGGGACCGAACCGAATCCGGAGAAAATGAAGTCCGACCCGGACAGCAGCACCGGCAGCGTACGACTGGTCCGGCGCATCGTCGACTCGGAGACCAGGCTGTCGTTCCCGCTGCAGGACTCCAGTCCGCGGAGCATGACCATCAGGTTTTCGGCGATAAGTTCCCGGACACCGCCCGGAACCGAGGCCGTGATCGCGGCGCCGTCGATGCCTCCGTTCTGCACACCCTGAGCGCCGATGCCCTTGGCCAGAGCGACACACCGAGACTCCAAGTAATTCATGGACTTTCGCTCGGCCTGACCCATGAGCACCTCGGAGCCTGCCCCGCTGGACAGTCGCATCTTGATCCCGCGCGAGGCGTAGGACGAGGTCAGGAACGCCTTGGACCACGGGGTGTCATCACCATCGGTGAAAACCTGTTCGGTGCCGTAGACCGACACGGTCTCGGCATAGGAGACCAATCCGCGAACGCCCATCTCGAGTTCGCGGGCCTCCTCGACGGAACACTGGGTCAGGGCGCCGGGCGCGGGCACCTGGGAACCGATCAACAGTCCCACAGCGACGGCGGGAGCGTCGTCAAGAACCGGAACAGTCGCCTCCAGCTCGCGGAAGCCATAGACCACGGCGGTGGCCGCGTCGGCGGCGATCAACAACGGGTCGTCGAGACGATTGGTGACGTGGGCCTGATTGGCCGGAGTCCGACGCGCGCGCATCTTCATCATCGCCATCTGGATTTCCACCGGCTGCAACATCGCGACGACGCGGGCCATCTTGGCCGGCGTCAGTCCCGCACAGACTCGCAGCACCTGCTCGCGCGGCACGCTCGAGTCCACGATCATCCGAGCCAGGTCCGTTTCGTCCATCGCCATCGACCGTGGCGCCTCGGTGTGATCGATGGCGTACCGAACGATGAACTCATCGATCGTGTCGAAGTTGTCGACTGGGGTCGAGTCCATTTCCAGCACGGTGCCGTCGTCTGCCACGACCCACGACGGCACCGGGTCGTAGGGCGAAAGGTGCGAGATCATCCCCAGCTCCGGGTCCGCCTCGGCGAACCCGTCGAGGTTGACCCGCTGCTCATCCAACAGCCGAATGCGTCCCAGCCGGTGGTCCTGCTCGATCTCGGTGCCGTTCACCTGCATGGTGCTCGTCGTACCTCTCTGTTGCGTGACGGGCCCAGCATTGACTGAACGGCGCGGGCGGAACAACGGCGAGCTCAGACCTTCCAACAACTTGTTTGACGCGGGCACCACAGCCGCCGGCCGTTGTGACCTGGCCTACAACAACGTGTTGGAAAGAGCCGTCCCCACTTTGTCCGACGCACCTCCGTCTCGCAGACTTCATCCCCGGAACTCGACGGAGCCGGCAATCTGCGGCTCCTGTGGCAGAGGAGGATCAGCCCATGTCCCAGGTTGTCGACGCGGACAACGCAGGAAGTCGCGACACGTCACCGGACGGCCGCCCCGGCAAATTGCGCGGGAACCTCGGCGTCCCCGCCATCGTGCTGATGGTGGTGGCCGCCGCGGCGCCACTGTCGACCATCGGCGGCAACGTGCCGATCGCGATGGTGCTCGGCAAGACGACGGGCATTCCCGTCGCATTCCTCGTGGCCGGAGCGATCTTCCTGCTGTTTGCCGCCAGCTTCGTCGCGATGTCGAAGTACGTCAGCAAGCCCGGGGCCTTCTACGCCTACATCCAGATGGCACTTGGCCGCGCGGCCGGGGCTGGGGCCGCCGTGCTCGCGCTGCCCGCCTACATGGCGACTCTGCTCGGCGTATCGGCCTATGACGGGGTCATCCTCAACGGTCTCATCACCAGATTCGGTGGGCCGGACATCCCGTGGTGGTTGCTGACCGCGCTGGTACTCGCGGTCGTCGCGTGGCTGGGTTACCGCGACATCGATCTCAGTGCGAAGATCCTCGGTATCTTCCTGGTCTCGGAGGTCGCCATTCTGGTCGTCCTCGACCTGGTCATCATTGTGCGCGGCGGCGAGCAGGGGATCACCGGCGACTCCTTCACCCCCCAGGGCCTCGCGGGTGGAGTCGGTATTGCTCTGTTGTACGCCCTGTGGGGCTTCGTCGGTGTCGAGGCGACCGCGGTCTTCCGCGACGAGGCCAAGGACCCGGACCGGACGGTCCCGCGGGCGACCTACTGGGCAGTCGGAATCGTGGCGAGCTTCTACGCCTTCTCCAGCTGGGCCCTGATCGAGGGCCAAGGTGGCCCCAACGCCATCGCGGTGGCCGAGGCCGACCCCGACAACTTCATGGTGAACACCGCGCAGAAGTACCTCGGCATGCTGGGGCGCGACCTCACCACCGGCTTCTGGTTCATCAGCGTCTTCGCCTGCGCCCTGGCCTTCCACAACATCGCCTCCAGATACGCCTTCGCACTGGGACAGAGCGGCGTTTTCTCGAAGCGTCTGGGTGAGGTGCACGGCCGCCACGGCGCCCCATCGAACGCGTCGCTCGTCATCAGCGTGGCCTCGTTCGTCATCATGGGCATCTTTGCTGCGCTCAAGCTGGACCCGGTGATGCAGATCTTCGGGCCGCTCGGTGGCCTGGGCATCTTCGCGCTGGCGATCCTGTGGTTGCTGACGACGATATCCGTGGTGATTTTCTTCAGCCGCCGCGGCGACTCGACACGCAACGTGGTGTTGGGCTCGTTTGCCACGCTGGTCCTCGCCGGGGCGCTGGTGCTGGTTGTGTCGAATCTGACCCTGATCGTCGGTGGCGACTCCACCCTCGCAGCGATCTTCGGAGTGATGCCGCTGGTGTTCTTCGGAGCAGGCATGCTGCTCAGCCGGCGGTCGAACGCGGACCTTTCCTCGGTGTAACCGATGAGGGCAGGCCCGGCGGTCCAGAAGATCGCCGGGCCTGCCCTCTCGTGTACGAGATCGTCCTCGGGGCGCTGGTACCGTCGGAGGGCCGCGGCAGCACCGAACAAGCGAGCCGAAACGGCAGATCAGGAGAAGGCGCGATATGTCTGGGGATTCGCCGCTGAGCGTGGCGGCTGCCTTGACCGTAGCGCCATTGGACCGAGGCTCGGTGATCGCCGGGCATCGCGGTTTGACCCGTCAAGTTTCCTGGATAGACATCATCCACGCACCCGCCGAGTCCTTCATCCGTACCGGCGACCTCGTGCTCTGTACCGGTGCCGATATCCGGCAGCCGGGCAACCGGGAGTTCCTCACTTACCTCGTGTCCTCCCCCGCGGCGGGGCTGGTATTGAGTCCTCCCCCCGAAGTCGGTGTCCGCGACCTCCTGAACTCGCTAGTTCCGCTGGCCGATCGTCATGAGTTCCCGGTGGTACTCCTGCCCTGGGAAATCGCCTTCGCCGATGTCCAGAAGAACCTGCTGCCGCTGCTCAACCCGTCCATTCCCGGCGCGCAGGTACAGATGGCCATCGGCCGCCGTCAACGCGACGACGCCGGCTGGAACGACCTCGCCAACGCCTTTGCCGAGGCCCTCGATGAGTTGGCACTCGCAGCAGATCTCACCGTGAGATCGTCGGTCACCGATGACCTCCTCATGAGTCACTTTGCGTCGGCACCGTCGGCGTCGACGGTCTCGGTGTTGGTGGCGTCGGCCCAACGGCTCAGCGCCCTGCCCGAGGACCTCGTCAGCTGGGCACTGCTTCCTCCCGTGCACGGCCAGGCCGTCACCGTCGCAGCCTCGGTGCCGCCGAGCTTGCCCGAGCGACCCGCCGGTTCGCGACAATTCGCCGAGGTGCTACGGCAACATCCGCAGTGCATGGCGACGATCCTCGAAACCCTGCAGCCGCTGGTCGACTACGACCGAACGCGCCGTGGGCAACTCGTCCATACCCTGGAGATCCTCCTCAACGAGGCCACCAACATCAGCGCCGCCGCGAGAGCGCTGTACCTCAATCGGCACTCGTTGATCTACCGAATCAAGCTGATCGAGGAGCTCACCGGGCTCTCCCTCAAGGATCCCGCGGACCGCTTCCAGCTGGAGGTGAGCGTTCGCGTCCACCAGATCAACGAGGCACGTATCGACGGTGATCGTTCTAGCTCCGTCACTACTGCCTGCTTCCCCTAGGTCTGCCCCACAGCCTCGACAGACCGTGCGCCGTTATGACGCCAGCTGCCCCAGGGTGACCTGCAGGGTGCGAGACGCCCCCGACGGGTCGTCGTAGGTCAGCGTGACGTTGTCCCCCGGCGCCTTCGAACGCACGGCCGCGACCAGAGCGTCCGGACCGTCGATCACCTGGTCGTCGAGCTTGCTGATCACCGCACCCTCGGGCAGGCCGGCGGCTGCTGCCGGGCCGCCGGCGACGACTCCCGCGACCGCCGCTCCGTGCGTGTTCTTACCGGAGAGCTGAACACCGAGCGAGGCGTGCTGGACGGTCCCGGTCGAGACCAGTTCGTCGGCGATCCGTTTGGCCTGATCCACCGGGATGGCGAAGCCCAGGCCGATCGACCCGCTCTGCCCGCCGCCCTGGCCACCGCCCAGCGATGCGATCGCCGAGTTCACTCCGATCAGGTCACCGTTCATGTCGACCAGCGCACCGCCCGAGTTACCCGGATTGATCGCGGCGTCCGTCTGAATGGCGCTCATCATCGAATTCTGGCCGGTCTGCTCGTCGCCGGTCGCTACCGGGCGAGCCAGCGCACTGATGATCCCGGTGGTCACCGTTCCCTGAAGGCCCAACGGTGAGCCGATCGCGACGACGTTCTGCCCCACCTTCAGATCCTTCGACGAACCAATCGAGATCGGGGTAAGCCCGGACACGTTCTGCGCCTTCACCACGGCGATGTCATCGGCGGGGTCGGTGCCGACGACGGTGAACGGCGCAGTAGTTCCATCGGACATGGTCACGGTCGCCTTCATGCCTCCGCTGGTCCGACCGGAACGACTGGTCGACGGTCCGCCAGCGGAATCCCCGTCGTCGCCCGGGAACTGCCCACCGGGGAACATGCCGCGCGGCACTCCGGGGAACCGGCCATCGGGTGAAGCCTCGGCGGCCAACGGCCCCCGGTTGCCGGCACCTTGGGCGGCGGCGGCCACGACATGGTTGTTGGTGAGGATCAGGCCGTCGGAGCTGAGGACGATGCCGGACCCTTCCTCACTTCCTTGCCCGGTTTCGATCTGCAATTTCACCACGCTGGGCAACACCTTTGCCGACACCTCTTCGACCGATCCGGCCGGCATTGCGCCCTTCGGCTGGCCCGGAGCGGACCCCGTTGTCGGCGAGGGCTTTCCGACGTGTTCCGCCGCTGCCTGCGTCTGAGCGGCCAGTGCGGATTGTCCGGAATGGTCTACCAGCGCAACCGCCGCCACGGCACCCGTGGTCATGGCCACCGCGGCCGTGCCGGCGACCAGCAGGCTGACCCGGGACTTCTTCCGGGGTTGTGGAACTTCCTGCACCCGTGGTGACTCGAACCGCTGGGTCGCCTCGGGATGCAGCCCGTAGGGCGGGTACGGCTGCTGATACCCGGCCCGACTCCACGGGCTTGGATTCTGTTGATCTGTCGCCTGTTTCGCCCACCACTCACGGTTGCTACCCTGCGACGATTCTCCCGACCAGCGATTCATAGAAAACTCTTCTTCCCCTGTGACACCGACATATATGCGCCGTGCCGGCGCCTTCCTAGATGATGGAGACAAGGACTGAGGGTTTGCTGAGAGTGAGTTCGGCGCTGCCCAAGACTTTTCGAGGGGATTATCTAGCCGCGCAGCGACGAAACACACCAGCCAGCCAGTGCCTGGTGGATGCGGCGTGACTGAAACCGCCTGTCGCTGCGCACTTTTCCTGCCCCGATCACCGGGTCGCCTGCCCGACGATGAGCGGACGGACGATCGCCGGCATCCCGCGCCACACCTGATCGTCGGCCTCGACGGTGAAGCCGCACGCACGCAACAGCTCCAAGGTATGGCGGTTGCACACACATCCGCCAGCGAAGCCGCGCCACGGTCGGAGCAGCCTGTCCTGGGTCGCCGCGAGGAACCGCGAGCTCGCCCGGACGTGTTCGATGAACAGCAACCGCCCATCTGGACGCAGTATGCGTGCGACCTCACGCAGTGCCCTTTCCGGGTCGGCAACGGTGCACAGGACGAGCGTCGAAACGACGGTGTCCACCGACTCATCGGCCAATGGGAGGCACTCTGCGGGTGCATTCAAGATCCTCGCGGCGGGTGCATGCCGCTCCAGGCGCCGCGCCAGTTTGCGGCGCATTCCGGGTTCAGGCTCAGTGAGCACGAGTTCGTCGAGCGCGTCGGGATAGTGCGCGACGTTCAGCCCGGTCCCGGCGCCGATTTCGACGACACGGCCATGCGCTTCAGCCAACAAGGTTCGCCGTCGGCGTCGCATGCCTGTCAGCTCACCCAGCCAGACAAACGGGTCGTAGAGCAGGGCCATGATCCGCAACCACGCCGCATTCTGCGATTTGACCTGCAGGTCGGTACTCGATTTGTTGTAGACAAAACTGGTCATGCCGCGAACCTACGAGCGGACAGATAGCGGGAGCATCGCTCAGCGCGGCCATCTTCCGCAGATGGCCGTTTTCGGCCAGCTCACAACAGTCCGAGGCGCGCGGCCTCAGCGACAGCGGCCGTCCGAGAAGTGCGACCGAGCTTGCAGCGTATGTTCGCGACGTGGCGGTGGACGGTGTGCGGGCTCAGCACCAGCTGCTCTGCGATCTCGCGATCGCCGAGGCCACGCGCAACGCACGCGAGGATCTCGCGCTCGCGCGGTGATAGTAGGACCGGCCCAGGCTCGCCCGCCTCGTTTGGCGGCGGCTGCAACGGTGTCAGCGCTTGACGGCACGCGCGGACGACAGAATCGATGTCACCGTGCCACGGCAGGTGCGAGTTGCCTTGTAGCGGGACGAATGTCGCTCCGGGAATCGCGGCCGCGACCTCACGCCCCAGCCGGTACGGCACGGCCCGGTCGTTGCGACGATGCACCACCGTCGCCGGTTGCCGGACGCGGGCAAGGTGAGCGCGAACATCGAGGCGATAGACGGCACCCAACAAAGCGGCGGCGGTCTCCGCGGTCGCCGACTCACGTTGCAACCGTGCGAAGCGTTCGTGTTCCGCGGAATCGGCATCACCGAGAAAGATGTCACTGAGCAGGCGCGAGCCCAGTCCCCAGTGCGCGCGCACCGCCGCCAAGATCGAGTCCGCCACGCCCGGAGCCGTGAGCGCATCGCCATCGGGGTACGCCCCGTACAGCACCAGGCGCTCGACGCGCTCCGGGTACGCCGCGGCGAACGCGATGGCGGTGCAGCTGCCCGATGAGCCGCCGAGAAGCGACACTCGATCGAGCTCGAGCTCGTCGAGAAGTGCGCGCAGTATTGCGACCTCGCCATCGAGGGTCAGATCGGCATCGCGCACAGTGCGGTCCGACATGCCCACCCCGAGCCGGTCGTAACGGACCAGTGTGTAATTCTCCGCGACCCCTTCCCAGAATCGACGGACGCCCGCGTTCTGCCAGTCCAGCTCGAGGTGACTCACCCACCACGCCGGAGCCACCAGCGGCGGACCCTCCCCGCGCACCTCGTAGGCCAAACGCCGGGTGCTCAGAGGCAGGAAACGAATCTCGGACTTGCTGAGCATTTGCCCTGAGCGTACGACTCCTGAGCAGCGCAGGGCGGCGATAGCGCGTGGTTCCGGGGGTTACCAGCAGGCTCCCGAGTGCTGCACCCTTCGAACACCAGCATCGGTATGCCACCGTGTTCCGGAGCTTCGGCTAAGCAGAGCAGTGGTGACTGTGATCGCTGGGCGGTTGGTCGTTCCGATCCTGCTGGTGTTCGTCGCGTGTGCGCCGTTCGCGCTCACATCGCTCGTCACGCTGCAGCTGGCGTTCTGAACGGCGACGCCACGGGGCAGCCGGCGATTCGCCGAATATCACCGCGCACTACCACGATTGGTTGGTGGTGGCGGGATGAATAGCAGGTCGTCGTGGAGACGGTCCCGGCATTCGTCAGCGAACGCAATCGCGGTAGTCGGGTCGGCCAAATACGAGTGGTAGTTGGCCTCGGTGATCGAGTAGTACTCCATGTAGTCGGCAACCCGGACGCTGACCGGGAAAGACAGAAAGTGCCTTCCTGTGGTCCGCTCGATTCCAAGCGAGAACCAATGCTCTCGAAAGGTGTGAGTGATGTCGAATTGCATTCCTAGATGATGCATCCCAGCTCGGGGAATGGTCACCTGGATTTTCGGGAGATCGTCTTTCGCGTGGCCGCATGGGCGTGACCCTGATCGGTCTTCCCACTCACGCCGACGTGAGGGCACCCGCATCGTCGTAGAACAGCGCGGGTCCATCGGCCGCGAGGCTAGGAACTGCACTCACCATGCCGGTTTACAGGACCTAAGTCCCTATCGGCTGCCGGTGCAGGGTGCCACGATCGTCGCATGGCCAATGTGCTCACAGCCGGTTCGATCTCCATCGCGGATCTCGTCGGTGATGTAGTAGTCCGAGTTCCCTCCGATGCGACGGTCGCTATGGCGGCGCAGACTATTACCGAGGCTGAGATAGGCGCGGTAGTGGTCGGCGACGAGGACCGGCCCGCAGCATTGTTGAGTGAGCGTGATGTCGTAGGTGTCATTGCCGCTCGTCGGGATCCAGCTGTGGTACGCGCCGCCGACGTGGCGAGCACGAATCTGGTGTGGTGTGAGGCGTCCGATACCGTTGAGCAGGTGGCTGGTCGGATGACCGACCGCCACATCCGACATATTCTGGTGGGCCATGCTGGCGCCTTGGTGGGCATCGTCTCTGCCCGTGACCTACTTGGTGTGTACGCCGCCGAGGCCGATCCAGAGGTCTGAGCTCGTAGCCGTTGGTCAACCCGCCGTGGTCTGCTGATCTGCACCGCACTTCACTTATGCGCGGGACCTATCGTTGGGGTGGTGGGACGGGTCATCTTCATGTGCGGTCCAGCGGGGTCGGGGAAGTCCACGGTTGCCCGGCACTATGAGGCTCAAGGGATGGTCCGGCTTTCGTTCGACCAGGAGGCGTGGTCACGCGGGGTTACCACGATGCCGTTGTCTGAACAAACACGGCGCGAGATTGAACGCGTGTTGCGCACGCGACTGATCCACCTCGTGCAGCAAGGAGCCGACGTCGTCGTCGACTTCTCGTTCTGGTCACGACAGATGCGCGACGAGTACCGAGAAGTCCTACTTCCCATGGGCGTCATCCCTGAAACCGTCTACCTGGCGACTGACCGAGACACCGTGCTCGAACGCGTCCGCGCTCGGCGCACTGAGCACGGCGACGATTTCCGCCTCAGCGACGAACTGGCGGCCGACTACTTCGATCACTTCGAAGTGCCGACGGCCGAGGAAGGGCCGCTCACCGTCATAAGTCCGTCAACACCGCCCCAACAGTCCACTGACGGAGCCACATAGGGTCGGTGGTCAAGTGGCGGCCGAGCTCATATCGCTGTTGGCGCCCGGCGGAACGCTCATCAGCTACGGCATGTTGGTACATGAGAACGTCCCGCTGAACGCTTCGACGCTGATTGGCAACGAAATCGGGCTACGGGGACTGAACGTCGGCCGCTGGGTTACCGGCGTCTCCCGCGAACGGCGAGCCTCCGATATCGCCGCTGCGGCCGCATTGGTCGCGGCCCAACCCTCAGAGCTTGACGTGGCCGGAACCTACCCGCTGAGCCACATCACCGATGCAGTCCACAACGTGACCCGACCCGGAAAAATCGGCACCGCGATCGTGCACGTCTAGCATGGGCCCAGTCTTGTCGCGACCATGTCTGCGTCACCCGTTGTACTTGTCGCGCCAAGTGATCCAATCCCGCAGCGGCTCGAGGTCGTAGTTCGGGCCGCCGATGGTCCAGGTGAACAGCGTGACTCCGAGCTCGCGGAGTTCATCGGGCTTGGCGAACGTGTCCACCAGCTCGGCCGGGATCGCCGGCGACGGCGCAATCTGGCTCGAGTGTTCGATCTCATTGGGGTCGCGCCCGATCGCGCGGCAATGTCCCTCCAACACATCGATCTTGCGGCGCAGGCTATCCGCATCGCTGAAGGCGTGCCAGATATCGGCATGTTCCGCGACGATCCGCAGCGTCTTCTTCTCGCCGCCGCCACCGATCAGCACCGGGATCTTGCGGGTAGGCGGTGGGTTGAGTCGAGCCATTCGGTTCTCGATGCGTGGCATGGCGGCAGCCAGATCGTCGAGACGCTGGCCCGCGGTGCCGAAGGTGTAGCCGTATTCGTCGAAATCCTTCTGCCACCAGCCCGAGCCGATGCCGAGGATCAGCCGTCCCCCGCTGATGTGATCGACGGTGCGCGCCATATCGGCCAGCAGGTCCGGGTTGCGGTAGGCATTGCAGGTAACCAGTGCACCGATCTCCACCCGGCTGGTGGATTCGGCCCAGGCACCCAACATGGTCCAGCATTCAAAGACCTTGCCGTTGGGGTCCCCGCTGAGCGGGAAGAAGTGGTCATAGTTGAAAACAATGTCCACACCTATGTTTTCAGCTTCTTGTGCGGCGTGGCGAATCGCGTCGTACTCGGCATGCTGGGGTTGCAGGTGGACGCCGATTCGGATTGGCCGGTCGGAAGCGGTCATGATCGAGTTCCTTTCACCAAGAACATTGGCGTGAAACAACATCGACACGATCCCGACGATCGGTGGCGGGCGAATACTCCCCTACTGGCCGCAAGCCATTGGGTAGTGCCGTAGCGGACCGTGCACATACATACATGGTCGACGCGTATCGCAGAAAATTCAGCGTCAACGCCACATTCGCTGCTAACAGGCGCAGCTCAGCGCTTCGTTGCTTTTACCGGCACTGCCCTGCCTGAGGTAACCAGCTGACCCGTCAGCCCAGCGGATTGAACACGAACGTGCACCATTGCGACAGATTCCGGAGTGGGATCCAGACCACCACCTGGCGGCATGTCCCCGTAGCCTGACCGACCGGTCCGCCGCAGACCGGCCAAGCTCCGAGGCCTTGAGTCTGCAGCACGTTGCGCGCTACCCGAATCTGCTCATCCCGCGACGCCGCGGCGGGCGATCCCATACCCCCGTGTGAGGCCCACGTGGCCGGGGAGAACTGCAGTCCACCGTAAAAGCCGTTGCCGGTGTCAGCTGCCCAGTTTCCACCCGATTCGCACTGCGCCATCGCGTCCCAGTTCGGTTCTGCGCCGGCGCTCGGGATTGTCAGGGCTGTCTGCGCCACGGCGATCGTGCCGACGATCGCGAGCACCTTGAGGGTATTGCGCACCCGCATGTCGATCCCTTCATGGCGTCGTACGGCGAAGCGCACGCCGGTAAAGGCGAGGGGAAAGACCATTTCCAACCCCATCGTGATGCAGGAGTTTACAGATGAGGAGAAAGTAAAATAGCCGTACTAGAGAGTCTAATTATCTTCTTTGAGTTTATTTAATTGTTATGGGATCCCTGAGGCCAGTGAGACCATACAGATCCCTTCCGGAAGGCGAATACCCGCAGGTCAAGGCAGTATCAATCGCCGGCAGCCATCTGGACGCGCCCGAGTCCGGTCTCACATATTTGGGCAAAAGTAGCGTGACAATTGCTAACTCTTGAGCATGCAGTTTCCAATGTGCCGCCAGTGATGAAAATGAATAATGATGCCTGTGAGACTGCTGTGACAGATGTGAATACTGTTCAGTCGGGTGCGATGCGTCGTACGCCGCCGCAATCCGCTGCGATGTCCGGCGTGCCGACCAGTCCAATCACGAACTGATCTCGCACGCCGCGCGACTGGGGGCCGACGTCAGAATTGCAGCCGCGAGCCGATCAGGATCGTGCGGTCTTGCGGGAGATTGAAGTATCCCGCGGCATCGGCGGTAATCAATGAGGTGGCGACAAACAACCGCTTACGCCAAGGCACCATGTTTCTTTCGGGACCGGGAATCAGCTCGACATGCGACAGGAAGTACGACGCGCTATCCAGGTCGAGTCCACCTTCGGTCAGGTCGGTGGGCACCAACCGCAGCGCCGCTGGAACGTCGGGACGCTCCATGTAGCCAGCATGCACCGTGACGTTCACAATGCCGTCATCGAGATAGCCCAGGTTGTCGATCGTTACTCGATGTTCATTGGAAACCCTTGGCACAGGATCGGTTTCGACGACAACGATCGCAACGTGCTGATGCAGGACGCGGTTGTGTTCGACGTTGGCGCGCATCGCCAGCGGAGTGGTGTCGTCACCGCGGTTGAGGAACACCGCGGTGCCCGGGATGCGGATCAGACCGGGTCGGTGCTGCGCGAGGCCGTCGATGAATTGTCGTAGCGGCCCCTCGATCTCGCGTCGCCGCGCAGTCACCAGATGGCGGCCGCGTTGCCACGTGGTCATCACCGTGTAGGCCACCACGGCAACCACGAGCGGGAGCCACGCACCATGGACGAGTTTGGTGAGGTTGGCGGCGAAAAACAGCAGATCTACGCCCAGCAGGCCGCCACCGCCGATCAGCAGCGCCCAAAGCGGCCAACGCCATTCCTGCCTTGCGTAGTACAGGAACAACAACGTGGTGATGGTGATGGTGCCGACCACCGCCATACCGAACGCGTAGGCCAACGCTGCTGAGCTACCAAACGCAAAGACCAGAATGAGCACAGCCAGCATCAGCAGCCAGTTGATCCAGGGCACATAGATCTGCCCCATGGTCGACGCCGAGGTGTGCGTGATACGCAGCCGCGGCAGATAACCCAGCTGCACAGCCTGTGAGACCACGGAGAACGCTCCGGTGATCACCGCCTGTGATGCGATCACCGTGGCTGCGGTCGCCAGCAAGACCATCGGCAGGCGCGCCCAGTCCGGTATGAGCAGAAAGAACGGTGCGCTGTAGGCCGCCTGGTCACGCAAAATCAGTGCGCCCTGCCCGAAATAGTTGAGCGCGCAGGCCGGTAGTACCAAGCCCAGCCAGCCCACGGTGATCGCCCGCCGGCCAAAATGCCCCATATCGGCGTAGAGCGCTTCAGCCCCGGTAACAGCGAGCACAACGGCCGCCAATGCGAAGAACGCGATATGGAAGTGGTTGATCAAGAACGAAATTGCATACGTCGGCGACACCGCGGCCAGAATGTGGGGGTCGGCGAGAATACCGCCGATGCCGCACGCGCCGATCGCCGTGAACCAACCAACCATCACGGGACCGAACAGTCGCCCCACCGATGTGGTCCCATACCGCTGCCCCATGAACAGCACGATGATGATCACCGCGGTGATCGGCAGCACCCAGTCTCTCAGTCCGGGATCGACGGTTTTGAGGCCCTCCACCGCCGACAGGACCGATATCGCCGGGGTGATCATGGAGTCGCCGAAAAACAGCGCCGCCCCGAACAGCCCAAGCGCACCCAGTATTTGCGCCACTCGGTGACCACGAGTGGCCGCGCCGCGGCGCAGCAGGGTGATCAGCGCCATGATGCCGCCTTCGCCATGGTTGTCGGCGCGCATCACCAGGGTGACGTAGGTGAGCGTGACGATCAGCATCACCGACCAGAACACCAAGGACACCACGCCGTAGACGTTGTCCTCGTTCAGCGGTACCGGGTGCGGATCAGCGGGATTGAACACCGTCTGAATGGTGTAGATCGGACTGGTCCCGATGTCACCGAACACCACACCCAGCGCACCCACAACGATGGCCAGGCGCAAGGCGTTGGCGTGTTGAGGCGGCCTGCCAGCAGGACCGGACAGTCGCTCCGGTGCCGGGGACGCCGTGTCGCTCACCTTGTCAGGATACGAATCAACGGCGGATCTTCAGGCAAACACGCGACATCGGTTTCGACATCGCCCTGCAAGCCAAACCGCAGCGACTGCAGCGCCTCGTCGTTCGCGCTACAATTGCTACATGGGTGCGGCGGAATCGACTTATGAGGTGGCCGAACGGGCCGGCCATCTGGAGGTGCGCGGTGTCAGTCGGCGCGATGTCGAAGACGCGCTCGAACTCATCAGCAAGGTCCGCGTGCTGCAGGCCGACCATGTAGCGGCAACCCGCGCCGATCTCCTCCGGGCGCTGATGGCACGAAACGTCACGCTCACGCCGCCGGCCGCGCTGGCGCAAGCCCAACGGCTGGCCACCCATCGTGATGCGCTGTTGGCGACGCCGGTGTTCACCCACGACACCCTGCGTGCGTTCCGCGGGGATGCGAAAGTCTCCAGCACCAGGGCCTGGCTAACCCGCCGCCGCGATAACCACGAGGTGTTCACGGTCACCCACAGCGGCCGCACTCTGATTCCCGCATTTCAGCTCGATGAACTGGGCCAACCCCGCCCCGAACTGCAGCCCGTGCTGGAAGCGCTGGTCGGCGCAGGTATCACCGGATGGCCGCTGTGGACGTGGTTGACCAGCTCCACCTCGCTGCTGTCGGGCGCGGTTCCCGAACAGCTCGCGTCCAGCGCGCCGGACCGGGTGCTGCGCGCCGCGCAACGCTTCGCCGCAACGCTCGCCGCGTAGATGTCGCTGCCGCCAAGCGATCTGGCGTGCCCGGATCCCGGCGCATGCCCGGTTGCCGCCGCACTGCCCCGGTTACGCACCACTACGCTGCGCGCGGGCGCTCCGCTCTACCGGGTGTACGAGGCCACCTGGGGTTATGACGAACACAATCCCGGCTACGGAGACGCCCGCTTCTCCCCCATCGACGACCCCACCACAGCCGATCGACTGCCCAGCATGTACCTGGCCGCCACTCCGACCGCCGCGCTGCTCGAGACCGTGTTCCACGATGTCGACCAGGTCAGCGATCGGATCATCTATGAGCGCAACCTGCGCGGCAAGCTGTTGGCCCATCTACGGGTACCGGCCGCGGCAACCCTTGCCGACCTGCGCGACCCGGAGCTCGCCCGGCTCGGGCTGTCCCGCCCACAAGTGGTGTCGAGTCCCGCCGAGCACTACCCGTGCACCCGCCGGTTGGCCACCGCGGCACTTGGCCAGCCGCGGCGCGGACGGCTCCTGCACGGACTCATCTGGCACTCCCGGCAAGCCGAACTCTCCGACAACGATCCGGTAGAAATCGCCGTGCTCTTCGGCGGTCCGCGTTTTCCGTCCGGGCGAGGCAGCTGGCCGCTCTTCGGGCCCGGCGCATCGTCACTCTATGAGGGGCCTGGGCGGCTGCTGGTCGACGAGATTGCCGAAAACCTCGGTGCTGTAATCGAACTCGACAACGCCTGAGTTTCGATCCGACCTACGACGAGCCGTCGGTCGCTTGTGATGCGTCGGGTGTCGTTGTGCTGGACGGCCTCGGTTTGGCTGTGCTGAGGACGCGATGACCGATGTGATGGGCAAGCTCGAGGGCGAGTTCGAGGGCGAGGCGGCGCTCGCCGGGTTGGTGTCCGAGCAGCGCTGCAGCATGTGCGACGCGCTGCAAAACGGTGTTGCGATGGACGTGCAGTCGGGCGGCGGCGCGCGGCGCGTTGTCCGCTTCGTCCAGATATACCCGAAGAGTTTGCCGCAGACGGTCGGCGGTCGGAGTGTCGGCAGCGAGCGGGCCGAGCGTTGCGGTGACAAATTCAGCGGCACTGTGCCGGTCATGGCCCGCGAGCGCGGTGACCTCGAGGTCTCGGTACAACGCGAGGCGCTCGCCGCCGGGGTGCCCCTCGAGCAGTGCGTGCAGGGCCAGCGCGGCAGAGTGCGAGCGGCGGAATCCGGTGATATCCGCCTGAGTCGGGCCGATCGCGGCGCGAATGTTCGGTTGCGCCTGGCTGATCGCGCGGCTCAGCGCCCCGAGATGCGGTTCACCATCGGTGCCCAGCCAGGCCCACAGCGTGGAGGTTCCGGCCGGGAGGGTCAGCGGTTGGCGTGCCCCGGCGGCGCGTGCCAGCAGAATCGCCGCGGATTCGAGAGCACCCTGCACTTCCCCCTGCGGTTCAGCCCACAGCACCAGTGCGGTGTGACGACGGGCGAGCTCATACCCCAGCCGCCGGCTGGCGCGCTCACGGTCGATCGGCGCACCGTCAAGGATGAGGCGGACCGTTTCAGTGCGCCGCGCCAGGCCTCCGCCGAGCACCTCCTCACGCTCCCGCTGAGCATCCGCGACGATCCGCCCGAGAACATGATCGACGTACTCGAACAGGCGCTGCGAGCCGATCTGCAGGACCTCCACCAGTGGCGGCCCGGCTGGGGCGAGCCGGATGGCGTGAGCCATGAAGCGCTGAAACACGAGGTTCTGGCCGCGCCGATACGCGTCGAAGATGACCTCGATGTCGATGCCACGCCGCACGACGGTGCGGGCGACGTCGAGTGCCTCGGGCGGCACGTCAACCGGCGCCGTGGACCCGTCGTAGCGCCCCAGTGTGGTCAACAGGCGCGCGACATTGGCTCGGTTGCTCGCCGACATCTCCGCCGCGATGGCGGCGTCGGCGACCAGCACCGGGCTCAGGTTCGCCTCGGCAAGATTCATGTCCGCGACCAGCTCGTCGAGCTCGGACATCATCACCTGCACGATGCCGCCGATCAACTCGACGACATCGCGGCCCGTTGCGCCATCACCCATCCCTCAAGTGTGCCACCGCACATGCCGCTGCCGAGTTCCTGGGCGGATATCCATATTCCAAAGGACCCGCCGGTCATATGGTGAGGCGCATCACAGCAATCCCCTGACTATGACCAGGAGAACCCATGGCCACCACCCCCCAGGCAGCTACCTGCGACTTCGACGTGTTGATCATCGGCGCGGGCATCTCAGGGATCGGAGCGGCCTGCCACCTCAAGACCCGGCTGCCGGGTAAGACCTTCGCCGTCCTCGACGGCCGCGACGTCATCGGCGGCACATGGAGCCTTTTCCGCTACCCGGGCATCCGCTCGGACTCCGACATGCCGACGTTCGGCTTCGGCTTCAAGCCGTGGACCGATAAAAAGACGCTTGCAGACGGGCAGACCATCGTCGACTACGTGCAGGAAGCGGCCACCGAGAACGGCGTGGACGCCCACATCCGATTCGGGCACCGCGTGGTGTCGGCCGACTTCTCCTCGGCAGACAACCGCTGGACCGTCACCGTTCACCGCACCGATAACGACGAGACGGAAACGCTGACCGCCCGGTTCCTGTTCTCCGGTACCGGCTACTACGACTACAAGGCCGGATTCACGCCCGAATTCGCCGGTATCGGGGATTTCGCCGGCCAGGTCATCCACCCACAGCAGTGGCCCGACGACCTGGATTACGCGGGCAAGCGCGTGGTGGTCATCGGCAGCGGCGCCACCGCCGTCACGCTCATCCCGGCCATGGCCGACACAGCCGGACACGTCACGATGCTGCAGCGCTCCCCGAGTTATGTGTTCTCCCTGCCGGCCGAGGATGTAATCGCTGACACCCTCAACAAGCTGATCGGGCCCGACCGCGCGTATCCGATCGTCCGGCGCAAGAACATCATGTTGGGCCGTGGTCTCTACAAGGCCTGCCGTCGCTTTCCCAAACTCATGCGCATGCTGCTGATGGCCGACATGCGCCGGCGCCTGCCGAAGCACTTCGACGTCGACACCCACTTCGGCCCGCGCTACAACCCGTGGGAGCAGCGACTGTGCCTGGTGCCCAGCGGCGACATCTTCAGGACCCTCTCATCCGGCCGGGCGTCAGTGGTGACCGACCGCATCGAGCGGTTCACCAAGACCGGGATTCGGCTGCAATCCGGTCAGCAACTCGACGCCGACATCGTCGTGACCGCCACCGGTCTGAACCTGCTGCCATTCGGCGGGATCGACTTCGCCGTCGACGGGCAGCCCGTCAACCTGGCGGAGACCACCGTGTTCAGGTCGATGATGCTCAGCGGTGTTCCCAACTTCGCGTTTGCCTTCGGCTACACCAACATCGCCTGGACTCTCAAGGTCGACCTGGTCAGCGAGCACTTCTGTCGGCTCATCGAGCACATGGACGCGCGGGGCCACACCAACGTCACCCCGCTGCTCGACGACCGCACCATGCCGCGGGTGCCGATGATCGACATGTCCTCGGGCTACATCCAGCGGGCCATCGCGAACTTCCCGCATGCCGGCACCGCCGACCCTTGGACGCTGGCCATGGCCTACGAGAACGACATGGAGCGCCTGAGCCAGGGCCCGATCGAGAGTCCCGCCCTCCGGTTCACCACAGCCCAATCCGCCGCACTGGCCTTCTAGCACAAGGACTTTGACCGCAATGCAGGAAATCACCTTTCTCAGCCACGGCGTCACCTGCGCCGCCTGGCATCTGTCCGCCACCAACGACGAACTCGCCACCGATGCCGGACGGCCGGCCGTGGTCATGGCCCACGGTTTCGGCGGTACCCGCGACAGCGGGCTGCTCAACTACGCCGAGGGCTTCGCCGAAGCCGGCATCGACGCGTTCGTGTTCGACTACCGCGGCTTCGGCGCCTCCCAGGGCACTCCGCGCCAGCATGTGTCCTTCCTGCGTCAACGCCAGGATTACCACGCTGCGCTGGCCGCCGCCCGTCGTCTCCCGGGCGTGGATCCCGCTCGCGTAGCCCTTTGGGGCACGTCCTATGCCGGTGGCCACGTGATCGCGGTCGCCGCGCAAGATCGGCAGGTGGCTGCCGTGGTCGCGCTGACCCCCGCGGTCGACGGGCTGGCCCTACTGCTCCGGCTCGGCCGCACGAGCGGGCCCGCCTCGCTTGTGCGCGCCACCGCACACGGACTACGCGACCTCGCTCGGGCGGTAACCCGACGAGCGCCACACCACATGCCCATCGTCGGGCGGCCCGGCGCCTCAGCGATCATCAGCACGCCCGGCGCCTACACCGGATACACCGCGGTGGCGGGTCCCACCTGGCGCAACGAGGTCTGCGCCCGCGCCGCCCTGGAGGTCGCGATGAACCGACCCACCACCTTCGCCCAACGCGTGCCCTGCCCGACTCTGGTGCACGCCGGCACCAATGACCTCGTCGCACCCATTCGCGCCACGCGGCGCACGGTCAAGAAACTGCACCCGCTCGCAGAGCTGATCGAGTACCCCGTGGACCACTTCGACGTCTACCAGGGTGAGTGGCAACGCAAGATCCTCGCCGATCAAACGGCTTTCCTCACCAGCAAGCTGGGCCGCGCCCGGGGCTGAGCACCTGCCCGCGCGCGGCGGGTTTGCTGTCACACGTTGACGTTGAAGCCGAGATCGACATCGCAGGCGGCCTGCCCACTCCGAACGCCCCAGTTTTCGGTCGCGCTTTCCCGCAACACGATGGTGACATGGTCAGGTGGAATACCCAGAGCCGCAAGCCGATTGACGATCTCACGATAGAGGTTTCGCTTGGCCTGCACGGACCGGCCGGCGAAGCAGTCGATCGCCACAAAGGTATAGCGATCCGGGCGGGCCAGGCCCGGCGAGTGGGAGAACCGGTGGGGTTCATGGGAAATCAGCCGAACATGCTTGTCTCCGCGAGGTATCTGGAACGCGGCAACGAGTGCATCGTGCACCGCGTCGATGATCGCCACCTCCTCACGCTCGGTGTACCGACGGCGAACCTCAATGGTCGAGCTGGGCATGCCGGAATCGTCACACACCGAGGTCGTGATGATCACCCGAATTTCAACGGTGTCCATCGTCGCCATCGCGGGGCTACCGGCCGGCGCTGTAGCGTGACCACCGTGAACTCCTCCCGTGTGCCTTCCTCAATCGCGCTCGCTGCCTGCGCCGCGTCGCTTGTTTTGACCCTGGCCGCATGCGGCTCCGATACCAAGACTTCCTCGGCCACGTCGTCGGCAACGACGCCCTCGGTCGCCGACGTGCTCACCCCCTCGATCGCCGAAACGGCCACCGAGGCCAGCACCTGCCCGACTGCAGCGCCGCAGAACGCCGGCACCCCGGAATGGACGCTGTCCGGGGCCACCGGCAGCGTCGCAGTCACCGGATCCACGGATACCGCGTCGCCACAGGTCAAGGTGGAGGCACCGTTCAGCGTGACGGAAACCCAGGTGCACACCCTGAAGGCCGGTGACGGGCCGGTGGTCTCCGACAACGCCACGGTTTTGGTCTGCTACATGGGCGTCAACGGACGTGACGGGTCTGTGTTCGACAGCAGCTACAAGCGCGGCGCCCCGGTTGACTTCCCACTCAACGGAGTCGTGACTGGCTTCCAGAAAGCGATCGCCGGTCAGAAGGTCGGGTCCACCGTCGCGGTCGCCATGACCTCCGCCGACGGCTACCCCGACGGTCAGCCCGCTGCCGGAATCCAGAAGGGCGACTCGCTCGTCTTCGCGATCAAGATCCTCGACGCCACAAGCTGAGCCGCGGTGAGCCGAGCCGGACAGTCTGAACCGGCTCGGCATCACCCGGGGTCAGGCGATTGCCCGCTGCTCGCGTTGGGACAATGCTCATATGACCGAGCAGAGCATCTGGATGCAGAAGGTTGCGGCCGATCCCGGGCATTCGCACTGGTACATCGAACGCTTCCGTTCCATGGCGCGCGCCGGTGAGGACCTGGCCGGCGAAGCACGACTCATCGATGCACTAGCGCCCCGCGGCGCCCGCATCCTGGACGCCGGCTGCGGTCCCGGCCGGTTGGGCGGATATCTCGCCACGGCCGGACACCACGTGGTCGGTGTCGACGTCGACCCGGTTCTGATCGAGGCGGCCGAGCACGACCATCCGGGACCGCAGTGGCTGGTCGGCGACCTCGCCGAACTCGATCTGCCCGCGCGTGGCATTACCGACCCGTTCGACGTCATCGTGTCGGCCGGCAACGTCATGACGTTTCTCGCCCCCAGTACGCGCGTCCCGGTGCTGACCCGGCTACGCGCTCACCTGGCCGATGAGGGCCGGGCCGTCATCGGCTTCGGCGCCGGCCGCGACTATGAATTCGCCCAGTTTTTCGACGACGCGACAGAAGCTGGGTTCACCCCGGATCTGCTGCTGTCGACCTGGGACCTGCGGCCGCTCACCGATAACTCGGACTTCCTCGTCGCGGTGCTTCGACCGGCGTAACTCAAACGCCGGCGATTCGAGTAGCCGATTACGCATGCGCTGACCTCCGCGTTACGCCACGCTACGAATATGGCGCCAAGCCGCACGGTTGTCGCCGCCGTGAGATCAGCACCCAGAGGTGAGTCATGACCACCCCTGTGCTCAGCCAAACATCAACCCTGCGAGACCTGTTCTTCGGCGCCACGCCGCGCCACTCGCGCGATGAACTCGCCAGGGAACTCAAGCAGTCCGGCACCGTGAGAGCTCTCATCCCCGGCCTTCCCGCCCTTGCTGCGGCGGCCGAACGTGAAGTGGCAAAGGCAACCGACGGCTTCCTGTCGATGAACCTGGCGGACTTGGCCGCCAGTGGGTGGAAACGGTACGAGCCGCTTCGGCAGGCCGCGCGCCGTACCCGCACCGCGCCGGCGACCGAGGAGATCGTCGCCCTGGCAACCCACCAGATCACATCCAGCCATCATCCGAGCATCGACGTGCACATCGACGGCAAGGCGATCGCCACCGTCGAGGTGACCATCAAGGTCACCTTCAACATGACCGGCGTACTCGCCGTCGTCCGCCAGGCCCGCCTGGTCGCGATCAATTCCGGCAATTGCACCGTGGCCGGACAGCTCGCGCTTCAAGGCGTCACCGCGGCCACGAAACAGCAGCGTTTCGACCTTTCGGGTGCGATCGGCCTGCACAACGGAATCGCGTTACTCAGCGCCGACGAAACCCGCGCGCCTGCAGAGCAGGGATCTGCAGTGATGCCCGACGATCATTGGTACGGGCCAGGTAGCGCAGCCAGCTAGCGTTCAGGCCGCCGGTGGCGCCGCGACCGGCGGCGCCGGATTCTGCCCGTTCGGCGACTTGTACTCGTACCCGGGTGGCGGCGGACCGTTCAGCGGGTAGTAGCCGGGCGGAAGGGCCGGGCCCCCGGCTGCCGGACCCGAGCCGGGGGGTGGCGCCGTCACCGGGGTCTCGGAGCCCGGGGCGTTGATCGACACGTATCCGGGTGGCAACGGCGGCGCAGGACCGGCGCCCGGTGGCGGCGCGACGCCCTCGGGCGCTCCCCCGCCGCCCTGGAACCCGTACGGATCGCGTGCCTGGTGCCAGAGGTCCCGCAGCGAGCCGATCGGGCCCGAACCGTACTGGCCGGAGCCGTACACCGGGTTCGCGATCTCGGGCACCTGCGGCGGACCGGCCGGCAATGGTGGGGGCGGAGCTGCTACCGCCGGATCCGCCGGCGCCGGCACGGGGTCGGGTACGGCTGGGTCCGCGGCAGCCTGTCCGGCCGTGGCCAGCACGGTGCCGACGACGGTCAGACCTGCGATCGCAAACTTCGCCGATCTAATGGAGAGCATGGCGCGGCGCCCTTCGGTCATGAATCCGGTCCTCTCTGTCACGCCCGGTCAACTACCTGGTCCTGAAGGACTGGGCTTGCAGCTGTAATCCCTGACTGGGTGTTAGGTGTTACGCCGCGCTGGGGGCCGTTGGCTGGGCCCAGGTGGTTGGTGCTCGCTGCGCGATGTTGTCGGCACCGAGGATATCTGCGTGTTCTGCAATGTATCCG
Organism: Mycolicibacterium frederiksbergense; assembly: GCF_029893345.1. Classification (GTDB taxonomy): domain Bacteria; phylum Actinomycetota; class Actinomycetes; order Mycobacteriales; family Mycobacteriaceae; genus Mycobacterium; species Mycobacterium frederiksbergense_B. The sequence continues at coordinate 853,332 of NZ_JARXVE010000001.1, forward strand.
CAGTCCCGACACACGAACCGGGCCTGGCTGGTCCGGTTACGCCGGTCGATATGGCCACACGCGGTGCAGCGTCGACTGGTGTAGGCCGGATCGACAGCGATGATCGGCACACCCGCGCGGGCTGCTTTGTAGGTGAGGAACGCTCCGAGTTGAGCGAACGCCCAGCTCGAGTGTGTGGCGCGTTGGGGCTTGCGGAGCCGTACCCGTTCGCGGATCCCCGTGAGTTCTTCGACGGCGATGCCGCGTCCGGTGCGTTCAGCCTCGGCCACGATCCTCTTGGAAATCTGGTGGTTCACATCAGCAGCGAACCGGGCCTCTTTGCGGGCCCGTTGGCGCAGCAATCGTTTCGCCGACTTGGTGTTCTTGGCCTGCAGTTTCTGGCGTAACTCCCGGTTGCGGGTGCGGCGGTCTTTCACACTACCGCGCCCGGCCGCGCCGTCGGGGGCGTCGGCGCCGTAGGTGCCCATCAACTCTCGCGTCAATGGTCGGTCGCTGGTGACCGCGATGTTCTCGATCCCCAGATCCACCCCGATCCACCCCGCCTCGGTGTCCAGGTGTGCACCCACCAGTACCGGCGGGTCGGGCAGATCCAACGTGGCGATCAAATACGCCACCAGCCCTCCGCCGCGGTGGCGGCGGCGGATCACCAGATCAGTCTCCCCACTGCGGTAGGCGCGTAGTGCTGCGATCTGGCCGGGCTCCCCGACAAACCGCAGATCCTTCAACCGCCCCTCGATCGTCCAGATCGACACCACCCCGCCGGTGTCGGTGTCGGTGTCATGGACCCAGGACAAGCAGCGGTCATCGAACGGTTGCGCAGCCAACCCGCGGAACCGGATCGGTGTCGACTCGACTTTCCGCCGGCGGGGACTGCCGGGTTTGCCGTAACGACCAGCGCGCAGATTCGCCCGCAGCGCGGCATACGAGTCGGCGACCTTACGGATACACGACTGCGCGACCTGGGCGCCCAAACCGGCGTGCTCGCGGGCCTGGGCATAGGTGATCGACCGCAAATCTCGCCGACGGAACACCTTTTGACCGTGGGCGATAGTCGATACGAGATTCGCGGTCTCATTACACGCAATCAGGGTGCGGGCAAGCACATCCAACTGGGCAGCATCCGCTACCAGTCGAACCTGCACCACCTGCTTCATACCCGCACCCTAACCCCCGGGCCCGACAACACCGCGCGCCCGCGCTGCGCGTTGGCACGAAACAGGATGCGATTCCTCCCGGCCGTGAACGACCGGGGTTCCTCGCAAGAGTTCAGCTGAACACTCCTGCTGGGCCGGACGTCCGTGCATCGTCGCACATATCGGCGTTCGGTGATCATCGGCCGGGTGCCGATTGGACGGTCATCGCGGGACGACCTAGCCGCTATCGGCCTCCGACCGCTCATTGGGTGGCGGCGGTGTCGGCGCATCCCACTCCGTCCAGGTGTAGTGCTGCTCGGGTCGGCCGGTGGCACCGAGCATGAACGCCCGGTGGTAGCGAGTGGCCCGGGCAATGGTGACCAGCCAGGTGCTGACCGTGCTGATCCGGTTGGATACGCCGGTGAGGAACGCGATGTGAACGAAGCCCCACGCCAGCCAGCCGAGCAGCCCGGCCAGCTTGACCGGGCCGACCTGCAGAATCGCTTGTCCGCGAGCGATATACGCCGCCGAACCGAGGTCGCGGTAGCGATACGGTCGACGGGGCTTGCCGGCGAGTTCGCGACGAATACATGAGGCGACGTGAAGTCCGCCCTGCATCGCATTCTCGGCAACACCGGGCAGCTGTTCGCGTCCCGCCAGGTCTCCGATCACGAAGATCTCGGGGTACCCGGCGACCGAAAGATCCGATCCCACATCGATTCTCCCGCTGCGATCGGACTTCACCCCCAGCACCTGAGCGATGTGCCGGGCGAACGGCACTGCCTCGACTCCGGCGGTCCACAACACGGTTCGCGCCGGGTACTGCTCGTCGGGGCCACCGTCCTTCGGGCTGATGGTCACCCCGTCCCGGTCGACGTCGGTGACACGGACACCCATGTGCAGTTCGACGCCAAGCCGTTGCAAGGACTCGGTCGCCGTCTCCCCCAATTCGGGGCAGAAGGTCTTCAACACCCGCTCGCCGCCGTCGAACAACAGCACCCTGGCTTCCTCGGGTTCGATGCTGTGAAACTCGTGGGCCAAAGTGCGCGTTGCCATCTCACGGATCTGCCCGGCCAGCTCAACCCCGGTCGGTCCGCCTCCGGCAACGGCGAAGGTGAGCCAGCCGTCGCGCTCGGGTCCAGGTGGCAACGTCTCGGCGATCTCGAAAGCGGTGAACACCCGCTGCCGGATGTTGAGTGCGTCGTCGATGGTCTTCATCCCGGGCGCCCACTGCGCGAAATGTTCGTTGCCAAAATAGCTCTGCTGCATGCCCGCGGCCACCACGAGAACGTCGTAGTCGAGGGTGAACGTGGTCTCATCGGGCCGGCGGGCGGTCACCCGGCGCGACTCCGGGTCGATGTCGATCGCCTCACCGAGCAGCGTGGTGACGTTGCGGTGCCGGGCGAACTCCTCACGCAGCGGACGGCTGATGTGTCCGATGCTCAACGTCCCGGTGGCGCATTGATAGAGCAGCGGCTGGAACAGGTGGCCGGCCGACCGGTCGAGCAGGGTCACCTCGACGTCAGTGCCGCCCAGCCGGCGGGCACAGAACAGACCGCCGAATCCCCCGCCGATGATCAACACCCTCTTGCGACCGTTGTTCACATTGGGAGGTTAGCTGCCCCGACCCGAAAAGCGATGCCGCACGGCAGCTGCCCGCAGGGTGAGATGGTTGCGCTCGGCGAGGGACTGCGCCTGGGCGGCGGCCTGTACGTAGAGCTGTCCGGCAGTCGCGAGCTCGCCGGCCCGCTCATGCAGGTAGGCGCTCACCGCGGTATGCCGCGGCAGCGTCGGGTCGACTTCGGCTAGGGCGGCCAGCCCGGCCTGCGGCCCATCGGCTTCCCCCACCGCGACCGCGCGGTTGAGTCGCACCACCGGGCTGTCGGTGAGTGCGACGAGTTCGTCGTACCACTCGACGATCTGCACCCAGTCGGTCTCCTCGACGGTTCGGGCGTCTGCGTGCAGCGCCGCAATTGCTGCCTGTACCTGGTACTCCCCGAGCCGGTCCTGAGCCAGCGCAGCCTGCAGCACGGTCACCCCCTCGGCGATGAGGTCGCTTCGCCACAGCGTGCGGTCCTGCTCGGCCAGTGGAACCAGGCTGCCGTCGGCCCGGGTGCGGGCCGCACGCCGGGCGTGGTGCAACAGGAACAGCGCCAGTAGGCCGGCGACCTCAGGATGGTCGGTGGTGGTGGCCAGCTGCCTGGTCAGCCGGATCGCTTCGGCGGCAAGGTCGATGTCGCCGCTGTAGCCCTCGTTGAACACCAGGTAGAGCACCCGCAGCACGGTGCGCAGATCGCCGAGCCGATCCAGCCGGACGCCACTGACGGTGCGTTTGGCCCGGCTGATCCGTTGGGCCATGGTCGCTTCGGGCACCAGATAGGCCTGTGCGATCTGTCGGGTGGTCAGGCCACCGACGGCCCGCAGTGTCAGCGCAACGGCCGAGGTGGGCGTGAGGCTCGGATGCGCGCACAGAAAGTAGAGCTGCAGCGTGTCGTCCACCGTCTCGGTCGCCCCAGGTTCCGGCGCACCAGCGTCACTCTGCGACACCCGCAGCTCGCGGTCTCGGCGTGCAGTGTCAGACCGGGCTAGATCGATGAATCGGCGCCACGCCGTGGTGATCAGCCATCCCTTGGGATCCTGCGGGCGCTGGTTCGGCCAGGTTTCCCAGGCTCGCAGCAGCGCCTCCTGCACGGCGTCCTCGGCGGTCGCGAAGTCGGCCCCGCGGTGGACGAGAGCCGCCAGCACGCCGGGAATCAGTTCCCGCAGCTGTGTCTCGTCCACCGGGTCCATCGCGGCAGCGGCCAACTACTCGGACGCGGTCGGCGGGGCGGTGAGAAACGGCCGGACCTCGATCCACTCGTGGATCGGCTTTCCGTCGGCTCCCGGTGCGGCCGACAACTCGCCGGCCAGCTCGACGGCGCGCTCGAAAGTGTCGACGTCGATGATCATCCAGCCCGCGATCAAGTCCTTGGTCTCGGCGAACGGACCGTCTGTCACCGGCGGCCTGCCCTCGCCGTCGAAGCGGACCCAGGCACCCTCCGGCGCCAATGCCTGGCCGTCGACATACTCACCGTTGTCTTGCAGGCGATCGGCGAAATCGTGCATGTACTGGATGTGCGCCTGGATCTCGGCGGGCGTCCACTGGTCCATCGGCACGTTGTGCACCGCCGCCGGGGCGCCTCGATAATGCTTGAGCAGCAGGTATTTAGCCACGGGTTCTCCCTTCAAATTGGCGACCCTAGTTGGTCGCACATGTCTGGGACGGAGCCATGCCGGTGTTCTCGACATCGGCGATCACGATTGTTTTCAGATCTCCGCCGGGCGGCGTCGCACGGGTTCAGGATTGCTGTATGACCGTCGTCATGCATCAGGCGCGGAGTCGATCACTTCGATTGGCTAAGCTTCGGGTGTCGGGTTTCAGTCTCAAGCATCGAGGTGGGCATTCATGTTCCTGAGCAAGGCAACGCTGGCGACCGTGGCGGCTGCGGGCGCGTTCGCCGCCGCAATCGGCCTGGGCACGGCCACGGCAAGCGCCGACCCGGCCGGCCCGCCCCCGAGCCTGCCGGCACCGGCATGGGCTCCTAAGAAGCCGGCTGAGACCTGGCAGGGCCAGCCGATGGTCTGGTGGAACTTGCCTGCGGGCGGCCACTGGGGCGTCTGGATCAACGGCGACTTCCTTCCGTTCACCTGATCCGGAACGAGATGTAGCGGTGCGATGAGGTCGGGTCTGAGCCATCGCGCCGCAGTCTCGTTCGTCGACGGGATCATTCGCGGCGAGGGTCCGCGCTGGCACGGTGGCCGCCTGTGGTGCACCGACGGACTGGCCGGCCGGGTGTACTCGGTCGGCCGTTCAGTGTCCGGGCAGTTCGTCGTCCTCGCCGGCCTCCGGTTTCTCCGCCGGGGTGGCTTTCAGCGGGACACTTTCCGCTCGTTGAGCACCCACAGTGGCTGCGATGTCGGCAGGCCGTAGCCGCACCACCCGGCCCACCGCCCGGCGCACCCCAGGGGGCCCTTCGATACGGAAGAAATCACCGATCCGCCCGGCGCGATACCGCAACGGCGACCCGAGCAGTTCACCCATCACCACGCCGCTGCCGAGTGCCAACGCCGTCGCTGCCGCGGTCAGCAGGTAGGCCAGGCCCTGGCTGAACTTCTCGTCGACGGCGAAGGCAAACACAGCCCAGAACACCGCGAGGCCGGGCAGCATCGGCATGATCCCGGCAGTCGCCGTCACTAGCGCCGGGGACTGCCGCCGAATCGAGATCAGCGTGGCCAGGAAACCGACACCGACCGCTGCCACCCCGGTGGCCACCCACTGGCCGAACCCGGCTGTCCCGAGCCCGATCAACGTCAGCTCGGCCAGCCCGGCCGCCAGCCCGGCTGTGGGCAGCGAGCGCAGAGGCGCATAGCTGGCCAGGGTCAGGCAAATCCCCGCCAGCGCTGCACCCAGGACCGCCAGGACGATCGGCAGCGGTCGATTGGGGGTGATGAACGTGCCGGCCGTGTTGACGTGCAGTTCGATCTCGACCCCCAGGACGGTGGCGGCCTGCAGTGCGCCGACGATGCCGACGACGATCCCGGCGGTGAGGAAGACCGCTTCGCCGAGGCGCGCCACGGCCGTGACCATGTAGCCGGTCAACGCGTCCTGCACGGCACCGACCAAGGTCATGCCCGACAACAACAACACGATTCCCGTGGCGACCAGCGCACTGAGGCCCTGCCCGGTGTAGCGGTAGGCGGCCAGCGCGATCAACGTCGCGATCGCCGCCCCGACCGCGTGTTGAAAGAAGAACGGCGTACCAATGCGATTCAGCAGCCTGCCGACCCGGTCGATCAGCGCGGCAGTGACAGCGGCCAGCAGACAGGTCAACCAGTTTCCGCCGAGGAGCATTGCAATACCGAGGGCGAAACCCGCCCATCCGGCGGTCGCCAGCCACCGAGGATACGGATGTGGACTTGCGGTCAGCTCATCCATGGCCTCGTGAGCCTCATCGACGGCGATGCCGCCGGAGGTTATGCGCCGCACCAGACGATCGAGCTCGGCCAGCCTGGTGTAGTCCGTGGACCTGGTCCGCACCGCGCGCATGATCGTGACGGGCGGGCTGTCCACGGTGGGCAGTGCCGACACGATGATCGTCGCGACGGTGATATCGACGACGCAGTCGGTGAGCCGGTAGGCCTGCGCGACGTCCTGCGTGGTGGCGACGACATCGGCAGTACCCGATCCCGACGACAGCATGACCTCAGCGAGTCGGATGGTCAGGTCGAGGACCTTCCGGGTGTGCACATCACCCATCCCGGCCGACGCGCGACTGCGCCGGCCCGCGACCGGTGCCGGGTCGCGGCGCCCTCGCAGGGCCATGCGCAGCCCCCCGCGCAAGCGGTCCCTGCCGTTCAACCCTTTCTCAGCCATTTGTGTGCAGCGTAGTCATGAACCGCCACGGGTCGGTGGAGGCCGGTCTGCCTAGGTGGTTTCGGTCGCCTGGCCCGGATCACACCGGATCCGACGAAGGTGAAGATATGTGCGCCCCGCTCAGGCGGCCGGCTGCACGATCTGGATCAGATTGCCGCAGGTGTCGTCGAGCACGGCGGTGGTGACATTCCCCATGTCCGTGGGCTTTTGGGTGAAAGTCACGCCTAGTTTGCTCAGTCGCTCGAATTCGGCATGCACATCGTCGACGGTGAACGCGGTGAACGGAATGCCGTCGGCGACCAGTGCCTCTTTGAATGGCTTGGCCGCCGGGTGGGCATCGGGTTCCAGGACCAGCTCGGTGCCATCCGGATCCTCAGCGGACACCACGGTGATCCATCGGTGTTCCCCCAGTGGCACATCGTATTTGGGTGCGAACCCGAGGACTTCGGTGTAGAACCGCAGCGCCTTTTCCTGGTCGTCGACCAGGATGCTGGTCAGATTGATTCTCATGGTGCTCTCTCCCCTGTTCCCCCGCCGCGCTCGCGACCGGGAATCGTCAACCACCGCTGAATGATCGGCTCCAGCGGCGCGGTGTTGATGTAGTGAAACTTGTAGCGGCCGTCGCGGCGGGTTTCGACCAACCCCGCCGCCTCGAGGACGTCGAGGTGCTGCGAGACAGCCTGCCTGGACGACCCGAGTCCGTGCTTGTTGGCCAGGCGCGCGCAGATCTCAAACAGCGTCTGGCCGTTTCGGTCGGTCAGCTCGTCAAGAATCGTCCGCCGGGTGGAATCCGCCAACGCCTTGAATACATCACCCACACCTCACGTTAGGCAAGCAACCACTTGCCTGTCAAGGCCTGCGCCGAAAGTGAGCGCAACCGGGCCCGCTACATGTCTTCGGTATCGAAACACTCTCGCGCACGTTCAATTTCGGGCAAGTGAGCGCGAGCCCAAGCCAGCAGTACCTCGACCGGCTGTCGAAGTGTCTTGCCCAGCAGGGTGATCCGGTATTCCACCGCCACCGGGCGGGAGCTGATCAGTACCCGTTCGACGATGCCGTTGCGCTCCAACTTACGCAGGGTCGCGGTCAGCGATTTCTGGCTGACCGACGGTATCGTCCGTCGAAGATCGTTGAATCGGCACGGCGCCTCACACAATTCGTTGAGAACATCCAGCGACCACTTGTCGAGTACCTGGTCAAGCAACTCGCGGTGGGGCGCCGAGATTACGAACTCCCTGGTGGCCGGCCGTGCAGTTTCGTCCATGAAACCTAGTCTCGTTGATGTGCCCTGGAGTTACCAGGTATCACTTTGATACCTAGCCCAATGCTGTGCCCCAACGACACCAGGAGATCGTGATGACGGTTCACTTCTTGACCCCCGACGGCATGATGCAGCCCACCCCCTACCATCACGTCGCGGTTGCCACCGGTACCCGCCACGTGCACGTCAGCGGCCAAGTAGCGCGACTCGCGGACGGCACACCGGTTGCCACCGGTGACCTTGCCGGCCAAGTCGCACAGGCACTGCGCAACACCGCACGCGGGCTCGCCGGGGCCGGGGCCACCTTCAATGACGTGGTGCGACTGACGTTCTACGTCACGCGGTGGGCACCTGAGAAGATCAGCGACCTCATGACCGGAATCGATGCAGTGGCCGGCCAGGTCGGACTGCCGATGCCGATGCCGCCGGCGTCACTGATCGGCGTGGAGCACCTGTTCGAGCCGGACGTCCTGGTGGAAATCGAAGCGACCGCCATCCTCGACTGATGATCCGACGGCCCGAAATGGCTTGACGAGCGCGTTATCTCCCGTGCGAGGCGAAGAATTGCGCGGAGGCGTCCGAGGCGTCGAAGGCACGGCTCGGAGCCCCGACGGTCTGCACCGGAAGGATTCCGGGCGCCCCCGGCCAGGTGTGCCCGCCGCCGTCGACCCGCATGAACACCACCGCGGTCCCGGCCGCACACCGATCAGAGGCAATCCGGTGGGTCTGGGTGCCGTCACCGGCTGCGGACAGCACCTCGTCGGACGGTGCATTCGGGCATCCGTCGATCTGACGCCAGCGCTCCACCAGGGCCAGGGCCGACACCACGGTGCTGGGTCCGCCGCGGCCGATCATCGGCCCACCGTCGAACGGGACGACAGGATCTGCGGTGCCATACGTGGCGAGCACCGAAACCGGCCGCGACGGATTGCAGCCCACGTTCGTCCCGAGAGTTCCGCTGACCGGGGCGATCGCCGCGAACAGGTCGGCGCGTTCACACGCCAGGCGATTGGCCATGAACCCGCCGGCCGACAGACCGGTGGCATACACCCGGCCCCGCGGGATGCCGTTTTCCGCGACAATGCGGTCGACCAGTGCCGAGATGAATCCGACGTCGTCGACTCCCTGCCGGTCCGGCATCGAGGCGCCGCGGCCATCGGCCCAGCTGTAGTCGATGCCGTCGGGGTAGACCACGGCGAAACCATGTGCATCGGCAACCGCGTCGTAATGGGTGAGCGCCGCCTGATCCGCTCCGGTGGCGCCGGCGGCGTGCAGGTTGACGACCAGCCCCGACGGAGGGCCACCAGCCGGCAGATGCAGCCGATACGTACGCATCATGCCCCCGAAGTCGAGCTGCGCCGACGGTACGGGAGCAGCCCAGGCCGGGGTCACCCCGGCAGCACACCATGAGAGCAGGACAAGCCCGGCCGATACCACTGTTCGGAGACGTCGCGGCGTGAAATGCACCGGCGCAGAGTAGATATCACGGGCGAACTTTTGGGCAACTCCAGGTGACCCACCGGAGAAAACCCGGCCGGCAACCGTCGCCATCCGCTTCCACGCCATCCCGGCCCCCACCGATTCGTCGTCTAGCAAACGAAGTCCCGACGCTACCCGCTCGCTGTCACCAGCGGGCCGAGATAGCCGGATTCGACGATCGATCAGACGGTCAACTGTTGCCCAGGCCATGGTTTGTGCAGTGGGTCATCAGCCCAGGACGAACGGCAGCCGCTCGGCCGCCTTACCGATAGCACTCTTCTCCGAATCGGTGGGAGCCCGTCGGCCCGTACTCACCCGTAGTACGTCCGCGTCGGAGAAGCTCGCGGCGAACCGGATTCCGGTGATGTCGCAGATCATCGCGCGTGACCGAGCCAGCCCCGCCGCGGGCGGTCCGGACGCCGCCGGTACATGCGCGACGAGATCAATGTGGTGAAGCGTCCATTCCAGAACGTAGGCATCGAGGTAATCCCCGACGGTGAGCACCTGCCCCTGGGTGGCAACCCGCAGGTTCGGGTCGGCGAGGTCGGCCGCCCGTCCGGCGGCCGAACCCACGTCGTCCAGATGGAACATGAGGAGGCCCGGATCTTGGTATGCGGCGGCCAGCCGGACGATCAGCGCGTCCAAGGGATCCTCACCAGTCGGACGAGTGTCGGAGACATCCCAGTAGGTCAGCGCGTTGCGGGTGGGTTCGGCATCGGTCGGGGTGGCCAAGGTGATCAACACATCCTGGGCATCAATAATTAGGTGGCACACCAGATCTCGAACCAGCCAGCCGGCACAGCCGGAGGGCTGTTCGAAGTCCTGCGGTTCGAGCGCGGCCACCGCCGCACGCAGCGCCGCCCACGAATCTGAAAACTGACCCATGACTGCAAGCTAGCAGCGGTCTGGCACTCGGCCGCGGTCCAGTCGTAGGGCAGGAACTTGCCGTCGAACGCGACACCACCACACGGTCAATGCGCGCCCAATGTGCCCTGCAGGTACTGATTGCGACAGGCCAGCCGGGCGAGTTTGCCGCTGGTGGTCCGCGGGATCGCACCGGCCGGCAGGAATCGCACGTCAGTAGCGGTCAATCCGTGCCGTTCAGCCACCGCCGTCCGGATCGCCGCGATCGCCTCCTGCGGATCGGCCCGACTGGTGCCGGCCGCGCGCTCGGCGATCACCACCAGAGCGGCCGAGGCGTCGTGACCATCGCCCCCGGCGATGGCGTCGGGCGCAACCGTGAAGGCGGTCACGTAGCCGCGGCGCACCAACGGCGAGGCTTGGGCGACGGTTGCCTCGATATCTTGCGGATAGTGGCTGCGTCCGTCGATCTGCACCAGGTCGGCCATCCGCCCGGTCACATAGAGCTCGCCCTCCAAGTACACCCCGAGATCACCGGTGCGTAGCCAGGTGGCGTCCTCAGGCAGACCCTCAGCGTGGCCGCCGGTCGAAAGACGGGAGTGCAGCGTCACTCCGAATGTCTTGCGCGTCTCCTCGGACCGGCCCCAATAACCCCGCCCAACGTTGTCGCCGTGCAGCCAGATCTCCCCGATCTCGCCATCCGGAAGCTCCACGGACCGCTCATCGGCGGTAGCCGGGTCGACAATGACCGCCCACAGGCTGCGGGCCGGCTGACCACAGGACACGTGCGCTACCGCACCGTCGGCGTCGGCATCGACGCGTACCGCTCGACCGACCGCGAGCTGCTCGCGGTCGAAGTGCACCACCGATGCCTGGGCGGCCGGAGCGATCGTCGAGATCAACAACGTCGCCTCGGCTATGCCATAAGAAGGCTTGAATGCCGTCGGCGGTAGCCCGTGGGGCGCGAACGCCGCATTGAATGTCGATATCACCTTCGGGTTCACCGGCTCGGAACCGATAATGAGCACGACGTTGCTCAGGTCGATATCTTCGCCAGGGTCCGGCACACCACGCTGCGCGGTCCATTCGTAGGCGAAGTTCGGTGCGGCGGTGATGACCCGGCCGCGCTTGGATTCTTCCGACAAGGCTTGGATCCACCGCTGCGGTCGACGGATGAACGCCGTCGGTGACATCAGGGTCGAGTGCCCGCCGTACACCGCGGGGAACCCGATCATGGATAGGCCCATATCGTGATAGAGCGGTAACCAACTGAGGCCGTGGGTGTTTCGGTTCAGCAGATCGATCGAGAGGATCATCTGCAACAGGTTTGTGCCAACCGCGCGATGGGTGATCTCCACACCGACCGGGGCACGTGTCGAGCCCGACGTGTACTGCAGGTGCGAGATATCGTCCGGATCGACCTGGATGGGGGTGAAACCGTCCCCCGCCGAGTCGGGCACCTCGTCGATGACCACCACCCGCGGCTGCACGGCGTTCGGCATCTTGGCCAGAAATTCCTGCACCGCGGCGCTGGCGGCCGCGGTCGTGAGCACGGTTGTCGGACGTGCGTCCAGTAGTGCGGTTTCGAGCCGTTCGGCGTGGCCCTGCAACTCCGGCGCGAACAGCGGCACCGCGATGTTGCCCGCCTTGATCGCCGCGAAGAAACCGACGACGTAATCAAGACCCTGCGGGGCGAGGATGGCGACGCGGTCCCCCGGCGCGGCGACCTGTTGCAGCCGCGCCGCCACAGCCCGCAGCCGAAACCCCAGCTGGGTCCAGGTCAGCTCGACAGCCTGCCCCTCGGCCTGGCTGTAGTCCAGGTAGCGATACGCCACCAAGTCACCGACGTGGGCAATGTTGCGGTCGATCAGCGAAATCAGGGTGGTTCCCGGCGGCAGCACGATGCCACCGGCCGAGTCAAGACAGTCCTCGATGCGCAGCAGGCCCGCCGGAGCCTCGTATTGAATCTGTGAACCGCTCTCCATGGCCGCAGTCTAGGTGGCCCGTCGTCGACAGCCCGGCTGCCCGCTGATGCCGAGACGTGTCAGGCACGTTCCAGGACCGCGCCCAACTGTTCGAACGTGAGAGTCCACCCACTGTGGAAGCTGTCGAATTCCGTTGGCGGCAAAAGGGAATGCTCGATCGACATCATCGTCTGCCCATCGCCTGCCGGCTCGAATATGACATTGACAACACTGACGGTGGTCGGATCGGCCCAATTCGAATTGCTCCAGGTGAAGCGCAGCACGCGGGGCCGATCGATGGTGAGAAACTGTCCGGTGATTAAGACGCCGGTACCGGAATCGTCGAGATCGAAACGCACGATACCGCCGACTTTGGGGTCAACGGTGACCGTGACACATCGCACCGGACGGGGACACATCCACTCCTGCAACGACTTCGGGTCCAGCCACTGGTCAAACACCACATCCGGTGTCGCGGGCATGAGTCGGTGGACCCGGACGACCGGCGCAGCGCTCACCGGGAACCTGCCTCACAGCGCAGCCGTTCGGCGAGGGCATCTGCACGTGCCGACCAGAAGTCCGTCTGCTCGTTGATCCACTGCTGGGCCATCGTCAAGCCTTCCTGTTTCAGCGACAGCCAGTGTTCCCGGCCGCGAACCTCGCGTTGCACCAAACCCGCCGCCTCCAGCACGCCGATGTGGCGCGAGACGCCGGCAAAGGTCATCGGCAGCGGAGCGGCCAGGTCGCTGATCCGGGCGTCACCCTGACGCAGGGTCTCCAACAGCCAGCGGCGGGTCGGATCGGCGAGGGCCGAGTATGCCCGGTCCAGAGCTTGATCTTCAACCACCTTGTTGACTATAGCGACAAAGCGTGGTGTGCTGGACCCAGATTATTCAACCAATATGTTGAATGTTAGGTATGGGCGTTGCGGTTGACGACGCCCCCAGAAAGAACGACGACGGGAGCAGCCGTGCAGAACCCTCCGGTCGTGCCGGCAGCCGAATGGCAAGCCGCACTACAGGAAATGCTGGTCAAGGAAAAGGAACTGACCCGGGCGCGCGACGAACTCGCCGCGCAGCGTCGCCGCATGCCGTGGACTGCGGTGCAGAAGCGATACACATTCGACGGCCCCGAGGGGGCGGTGAGCCTGCTCGACCTGTTCGGCGGGCGCCGTCAGTTGATCGTCTACCGCGCCTTTGTCGACCCGGGTGTGCACGGCTGGCCGGAACACGGCTGCGTCGGCTGCTCGTTGATGGCCGACCATATCGGCAACCTCGCCCATCTCAACGCCCGCGACACCACGCTGGTCTACGCCTCACGTGGGTCGCAGGCCGACATCACCCGGATCAAGGCCCGAATGGGCTGGAGCCACCCGTGGTACACCATCGTCCCCGGACCCGACGGGGTGTTCGACGCCGACTTCGGGGTCGACGAATGGCACGGCACCAACGCGTTCATTCGCGACGGCGACCAGGTATTCCGCACCTACTTCATCAACGGCCGCGGCGACGAGGCTTTCGTCAACACCTGGAATTTCCTGGACATGACCGCGCTCGGCCGCCAGGAGAGCTGGGAGGACTCCCCACCGGGATATCCGCAGACCAAGCCCTACCAGTGGTGGTCCTGGCACGACAGCTATATCGGTGATCACTGACCCACCGCGGTCCAACCGGCATTCCCGTTGGAGTATGGGCGGGTGACACAACCGCCCTTGACGATCCCCGCTCTGCTCCGGCGCAGCGTTGCCGAGTTCGGTCAGTGCACCTACCTGGTCACTCCCACCGCGCGGCTCACGTATGCGCAGGCCGAGCAACGGTCGGCACACCTGGCACGGTGGCTACTGCACGAAGGAATCGGTAAGGGCAGTCGCGTCGGACTGTTCTTCCCCAACGGGGCCGACTGGGTGACCTGGTGGCTCGCGGTGTCCCGGATCGGGGCGGTGGCCGTCCCGATGAGCACGATGTATGCCCCCGCCGAGATCGCGAAAGTGTTGCGGCTGGCCGATATCGGACTCCTCGTCGCGCCCAGCACCGTGCTGAACATCGACGTTGCCCGGCGGTTCGAAGCTGCGCTGCCCGAACTCGCCGGCCAACCCGGCAGCCGGCTCACCCTGCGCGCTGCGCCCTATCTTCGCCGTATCGCGGTGATCGGCAACATCGACCGGCCGTGGGCGTCGCGCTGGGACGACGTGACCGCCGCCCAGGTGCCGGCCGACGTTCTGGCCGCTGCCGAAGCCGAGGTCTCCCCCGCCGACCTTGCCATCATGGTGCACACCTCGGGTTCCACCGCCGATCCCAAAGGCGTGCTGCATACCCACGGCACGCTGGTGCGGCAGACCTCGACCTGGCCGAGCGCCATCCGGGCGATCACCGGCTCCGAGGACCAGTCCCGGATCCTGTGCGCGATGCCGTTCTTCTGGATCGGCGGATTACTCGCGGCCACCGGCGCGCTGCACGAACCCGTCACGGTGGTGGTCATGCCGAAACTGGACCCGGCGATCGCGCTGGATCTGGCCGAGCGCGAGCGGATCACCGGGATCGTGGGCTGGCCGGCGTTCACTCAGAGATTGCGCGAGCATCCTTCGTTCGGCAGCCGGGATCTGAGCTGTGCGCCGATGCTGCGCGACGGCCCGCTGGACATCGCCATGACCGATGTGCCCGATGGATTTCCGGTGCACCGCACCATGTCTGAGACCGCGGGAGGGTTTGCCTTCACCGACATGGCCATCGTTGACGAGCACGGCACGCCGGTGGCATCCGGCGCCACCGGCGAACTCCTGGTTCGCGGCATCGGGGTGATGGCCGGATACAACAAGCGCGAGCGGTCGGAGATTTTCGATGAAAACGGTTGGTACCACACCGGTGACAAGGTGTACCGCCGCGACGGCGATCCGCGGTTGTTCTATGTCGGGCGTACCACCGACCTGATCAAAGCCGCCGGCGCCAACGTCTCACCACTGGAGGTCGAGGCCGCCATCGCCGAGTCTGCCGATGTCGCACAGTGTCTGGTGATCGGGATCGATGACCCCCAGCGTGGCGAGGAGGTGTGTGCCGTGGTGGTGCCCAACACGCAGATCGACGTGACCGCACTGGCCGCCCGCACCCGCGAGCAGCTGTCGGCCTACAAGGTCCCAACCCGGTGGGTGCTGACCACCAGCGACCGGATACCGACGCTACCCAGCGGCAAGTTCGACCGGAAATCCCTGCGGCAGTTGATCATCGACGGCGACCTGGAGTCGGTACGGGTCACCGCTTAGTCGGGTGGATCGATCAGATTGCGGAAACCGGCGGCAGGTTCCACAGCCGCGCCCGCCTCGCGGACCCGCCTGGCCAATTCGCCGTCCGATGTCACCACAGTGATCTCGCTGGGCCGTGTGTCGGCCCGCACCAACCGGACGATCTCATCGTCGGCAGAATTCGCGGCGGCCCGAGGAGCGTGACCGATCGAGACGACAGCGGATTCGATCGGCGGCAACGCCGGTTCCTCGAACACCACCAGCACCCGGTGATCCCCGACCGACGCCCAGCGCTCAAGGTGGTCCACCAAACCGGCCATCGCGCGTCGGCGGTCCTTCCACCAGCCATCGGGCCGCGTCCCGATCACATTCATGCCGTCCACGATCCAGCGCATGATGCCGACGGTACGGGTAGCACCCGGACCCGTAAATCACCGTCCCGCATGCGCAACCGGTCGAGTCGAGGTTGACTGGAAGCCTCGCTAAGGCAGCATGCCTGCGCAGAAAGGGGACCGCGAACATGGTCACCGAATCGAAGGCGACCGCAGTGCCCGCCCAGAAGGCGTCGCGCCACATCCGGTTGACCTCACACGCCGGCGCCCCCGGAGTTCCGGCGATCCACTGGGGTGCGCCCACCGCCGCTGAACGCGCCCCGGTGATCGGTACCACGACCACGCGGGCACACCGCAACGTGATCGGCACTCACAGCGGCTCCTACAGCGTGTACCGAGCCTTGGCCGTCGCCGCGGGCGCGCTCTCGCCCGAGCATCGGGCGGACCTGACCAATACCGCCCCCACCGATGTGATCGGCCCGTACCCACAGTGGAGCCAACCGGACACGATCGTGGGTCTGGACCCGTGGGGGGCGATGGTTGCCGACGTGTTCGCCACCGAACTGGCGGCCGGCTACGACATCCGGCCCAGCATTGCGGTGACCAAGGCTCACGTGATGCTGCCCGAGATCGCGACGGCCATCGCCGCCGGTCGGTTGCGGCCCGACGGCCATGTGCTCCTGAAAAATGGTGCCGCACTGGTCACCAAGGCCGCCATCGAACCGGTCTGGTACCTGCCCGGGCTGGCGGCACGGTTCGGCTGCACCGAGGCCACGCTGCGCCGGGTGTTGTTCGAGGAAACCGGGGGGATGTACCCCGAACTCGTCACCCGCGGTGACCTCGAGGTGTTCCTGCCCCCGATCGGCGGGCAGACCGTCTACATCTTCGGCACCCCACGCGACCTGGCCGACCCAACCATAGAACTGACCGCGCGGGTGCACGACGAGTGCAACGGTTCGGATGTGTTCGGCTCCGACATCTGCACCTGCAGGCCGTATCTCACCCACGCAATCGAAGAATGCATCCTGGGCGCACAGCGCGGCGGGGTCGGATTGGTCGCCTACTCGCGCAAGGAGGGCCGCGCGCTCGGCGAGGTGACCAAGTTCCTGGTATACAACGCGCGCAAACGGCAGCACGGCGGCGACACCGCCGACCAGTATTTCGCCCGCACCGAATGCGTGGCGGGCGTACAAGACATGCGGTTCCAAGAGCTCATGCCCGATGTTCTGCACTGGCTGGGTATCCGCAAGATCCACCGCCTGGTGTCCATGAGCAACATGAAGTTCGACGCCATCGTCGGCTCCGGCATCGAGGTCGGCGAGCGGGTGAACCTTCCCGAGCAGCTGATCCCGGCAGACGCCCGGGTCGAGATCGACGCCAAGATGGCGGCCGGCTATTTCACCCCCGGTCCGGTGCCGGACGCCGACGAACTCCGAATCGCCAAGGGCCGCGGTCTCACCCCATGACCACCCTGGACGACTCGGCAGCCGTCGCTACGCTGCGCACCACCAGCGCGATCCGCGACCGGGCCAGGTATCTATTGCACCGCGCCCGCAACGGTGACTCCCCCTGGTTCCTGGTCGATGACACTGCCCTGGAGTTCGCGGCCGGCGAAGTCGCCCAGGTAACCCGCACCCGATACCCCACCCTCGACATCCCCTACCACGGCCGGTGGCGTCACTTCGAGACCCACGGCGTGCACCGTCAAGCCGAGATCACCTCTGATGCAACCGGTTTGGACACCCGGGAGCAGGCGAGATCGCTGATCGACCTGGCCGTGGTGAGCGTGCTGCTGGATGCCGGCGCCGGGCCGGCGTGGCGATACAACGAACCGGACACGCACTTGAGCCTCACCCGGTCGGAGGGGCTGGCCGTGGCGACCTGGCACGCGTTCGCCGGCGGCTTGTTCTCCAGCGACCCCGGCCGTCCGCTGCAGGCCGACGCTGCCGGCTTGAGCCGACTCGACGCCGACGTCCTTGCCGCTGCGTTTCAGGCTGGGCCCGGCAACCCGTTGGTGGGCCTGCCTGGACGAGTGCAGTTGTTGCGCCGGCTCGGCGCGGTGCTGGCCGCCCGGCCCGATGTGTTCGGGCCGCAGGGGCGCCCCGGTGGCATGCTCGATGTGCTGGGCGGGCCCACCGTGGCCGCCCACGACCTGCTCTCGCTGCTGTTGGACGTGTTCTCCCCGGTGTGGCTGACCGGGAACACCATCGGCGGGCAGCCTCTCGGTGACTGCTGGCGCCATCAGGCTCTTCCCGGACCGGGGCCGTCGCAGGGATGGATGCCGTTTCACAAGCTCTCGCAGTGGCTGACCTATTCACTGCTGGAGCCGTTCGAATGGGCGGGTGTGCGGGTCGTCGATCTTGATGCCCTGACCGGCTTGCCCGAGTACCGCAACGGCGGCCTGCTGTTGGACACCGGCGTGTTGCACCTGCGCGACCCCGGGTTCGCGGAGGCCACCTGGTCGGTGGGCGACGAGCTCGTAGTCGAATGGCGTGCGTTGACCGTCGCCCTGCTCGATGAACTCGCGCCGCTGGTCCGCCGGCACCTCGAAGCCCCGGAACTGCCGCTGGCCTGTGTACTCGAGGGCGGTACCTGGGCGGCCGGACGTGAACTCGCCGGACGGCTGCGCGACGGCCGACCGCCCCTACTCATCGACAGCGACGGCACCGTCTTCTAGGAGGACAGCCATGGGCAACCTGCACGTCATCGACCATCCGTTGGTTCAGCACAAACTCACCCTGATGCGACAGAAAGACGTTTCCGCCAAAGGATTTCGCCAGCTGCTCAACGAAATCTCGATGCTGATGAGCTACGAGGTGCTGCGCGACATCCCGGTGCACAAGATCGACATCGAGACGCCGCTGGAGTCCACGACGGGAACCATGATCGATGGCAAGAAGCTGGTCTTCGTCTCCATCCTACGGGCGGGCAGCGGCATCCTCGACGGCATGCTCAGTGTGATGCCGAGCGCCAGGGTCGGCCATATCGGCCTCTACCGCGACCCGAAAACCCATGTGGCCGTGGAATATTACTTCAAGCTGCCGAGCGATCTGAGTGAGCGCGATGTGGTGGTGGTCGATCCGATGCTGGCCACCGGCAATTCGGCCGTCGCCGCCATCGACCGCATCAAGGAGTACGGGCCCCGATCCATCAAATTCGTCTGCCTGCTGACCTGTCCGGAAGGCGTCGCCGCCATGCAGCAGGCACACCCGGAGGTACCGATCTACACCGCGGCACTGGACCGCGGCCTCGACGAACAAGGCTATATCGTCCCCGGTGTGGGAGATGCCGGTGACCGCATCTTCGGTACCAAGTGACGAGCCAGTAGCCTCTGGCCGCATGGACATCGAGCAGCAGACGCCGGCCGCTGCGACTCACCGCTGGGGTCTGGGCGCGTTCCTGCTCGTCGAGGCCGTCTATCTGCTCAGCTCGGCTTCCATCGGCCTGCTGGTACCGAGCCGCGGTGCGCCCCAAGCCTGGTTGATCACGCTGGCGATCGGCGTGCCGACGGTCCTCGCAGCGGCCCTGGCCATGGCGATCGCGGCATGGCGGGGCAACGGCCCGCGGATCGACTTTCGATGGCGCTGGTCGTGGCGTGCCATCGGCCTCGGCTTGATGTTCGGGATCGGTGGACTGTTCGTCACGCTCCCGGCCGCGGTGCTCTACCAGGCCATCGTCGGGCCGGATGTGAACTCTGCCGTGGGAGCGGTCTTCAACGGCATCCGAACCACCTGGCCGCTTGCGGTAGCCGTCTTGGTGCTGGTGTCGTTCATCGCCCCCATCTGTGAAGAGGTGGTGTACCGCGGGCTGTTGTGGGGCGCTCTGGAGCAACGCTGGGGGCGCTGGGTAGCGGTGACGGTGTCCACCGTGGTGTTCGCCCTGGCCCACCTGGAACCGATACGGGCCCCGCTGCTGCTGGTGGTGGCGATCCCAATTGCGTTGGCCCGGCTGTATTCCGGGAATCTGTGGGCCGGCATTGTGGCCCACCAGGTGACCAACCTGCTGCCGGGAATCGTGATGATGCTCGGGCTGACGGGCATGTTGCCGCCCCCCTGAGCCGCTACCTCTTGCGGTCGCGCACCTTGTACGTCGAGGGCCACGACATCCGGGATTCATCTCCCAGCAACGGCGTTCCGGAGCCACCGACCCGAACGTCATAGGCTTCCTGCCCGGCACCGACCTCGCGGTTGGCGTGCTCTTGAGCCAGATAGTAGAGCTGGTCGATCTCCGCCTCGGAGAACGCCACGAAGGTGGTCTTTCGCACGATGTCGTTCATGCCCGCGGTCATCCGGTCCGGCAGGACGCGCGAGGCCAGCGCGGCCAGACCCAGCAGGATGCACGGTATGACCCAGTAGCAGATGAACGACAGCGGCGTTCTAGTGTCCAGTATCGAGGCGCTGGCCTCCACGATCGGCGGGATCGCCGAGGAGATGGTCATCCCCGCGAAGGCGCCCACCCAGATCCAGGTCAGGATCGTCACGATCCGTTGGAACAGATCGCTTTCCACGATTCCGGGCGGTTGTCCCGCCGCGGCGAACTCCAGCACGAATGGCCTGCCGATGAGCGCACCGATCAACGCGACCAGGAAGATTCCCGCGTTGCTCAGCGGCTGCATCCAGCGCTCCATGGCGTTCTGGCTGAGCACCAGGGTCAAGATGGTCAGGACGATGAAGGTGGCGAGCGCGCCGGCCTCGAGAGTGCGTCCCGGTACGCCGGATATCCGGCTGATCACGAACGTCGAGATGGCTGCCGCCAGGGCCACTAAAACGGCGATCAGGAACGGCACGTTGCCGACAAGTACCCAATAGATGATCCACGGCACGAAGCCAAACAGGATGCCCACGACCGCCTAGCCTAGGGGCTTACCGTTGATCCGACGGCAACTACCGGCCGGCCCGCTATTCTTCGCCCGGCTTGGGGTTGCGGCGCCATTCGGAGATCTTGCGGCCCATCGCGTCGGCCGCATTGGTCGCGGCCTGCCCTACTCCGTCGACAACGCCGCCCAAGCCGTCCCGGATACCGCGGATCAACGGATCATTGGACTGGTCGAAGCCGTCCTTGTAATGGCGTGCCGCCGCGCTGACGTCCTCATTCCAGCTGGCCGTCTCATCGTCGGACCGCCGCGGATAGTCACCGGCCATGATCGCCCCATATCCGCCGGTGTCAACCCACTTGGTCAGCGCCGCCGCCCGAAGCACCGAGAAGGGATGCGTGCGCAACTCCAGGTTGAGCAGTTTGAGCAGCCCATCGCGCATGTCCCCGGTCGCCTCATAGTCACGTGCCTGGGCGAGAAATGCCTGCGAGTCGAGCTTCTCGAGGTGACTGCCTGCCGCTAACTTCAGCTCGACCCGAATCGCCGTGTCAAAATCCTGTCCGCACAGCAGACCCGCGCGGTCCCCCGAAAGCTCGGATTTGCGTTGCCATTCCAGCAAGGCGGCGACGATGGCCCGCAGCGCCCAGCCCCCGAGCGGGATGAAGCCGAACGACGAGGCCAACCGCAGCAGATGATTGAGCATCGTGCGGTAGACGGAATGGCCG
This sequence comes from Mycolicibacterium frederiksbergense, assembly GCF_029893345.1. Classification (GTDB taxonomy): domain Bacteria; phylum Actinomycetota; class Actinomycetes; order Mycobacteriales; family Mycobacteriaceae; genus Mycobacterium; species Mycobacterium frederiksbergense_B. Next base: position 874,548 of record NZ_JARXVE010000001.1, read on the forward strand.
CTCAGTGCGTGGCCGAGCTCATGACCGATGACGAAACGCATTTCGTCATTTGTCATCAGGTCATACATGCCCGATGTGATGACGATGAACGGATCGTCCATGCCGATGCAGTACGAACTGGCTTCCGGCGACTGGATGACGAACATCTCCGGACGTACCGGAGCGTCGAGAATCTGCACGCAATCGTCGAGCAGCGCATCGAGGTCGGCGAACTGCTTCGGCCCCACCCGCGCCGAGCTGGCCAAATACAGCAACCGGTGCTTACGTTCGCGAAACATCGCCGACAGCACCTTGAGGATCTGATCGAACCCCTTGAGCCGACGCAACGCGGTCAGCGCGGTCCGGTCCGCTGGATGCTCCCAGGCCCGCGAACTGATGCCGGGAAAAACGGTCCGAGTGATCTCAGGTGTCTGTTCCATCAGTGCTGTGCGCCCTTCATCGTCGACAGCTCAAGCCTACGGAGAGTTGAGCCGCCTCAGACGCACAAATCTGGGATGTCAGGCGATGATGCGAACCAAGTAGGGAGTCATACCCTCGGCACGCACCGGCGAGACCGTGACCACGGGATCGGTGCCCTGGATCATCTGATTGTTGCCGAGATAGAGGGCCACGCTCTGGGTGCCCTCAGGGCCGTAGAAGATGAGATCACCGGGCAGCGCCTGGGCCGGCAGCACCTTCTGCCCCACCTTGTACTGCTCGCCGGATGATCGCGGCATCTTGACCCCGACCCCGCCGAAGGCGTAGACGATCAGGCCGGAGGCATCGAATCCGACGACATTGGCCGACGGGTCCGGCGTGATGCCGACCCCCGGAGTGGTCACCGCGGGTGTCGAAAGGCCAGGGGTCAGGCCAGGTGTCGAAAGGCCAGGTGTCGAAAGGCCAGGGGTCAGGCCGCCCGCCGTTGCCGGTGCGGTCAGTCCACCGGCCGTTGCCGGTGCGGTCAGGCCCGGCAACGGGAGATTGCGGGCGACGCCACGGGTCGGCCCGTTGACGTCACCGCCGCCGTAGCTGAACGGCACGCCGCGCTGCGACAGCGCTCGGGCGATCACGTAGTCGATATAGCGCTGATTGGAGGCCGGGCGTTCGGTCGGGACGGCACCCGCCAGACCGGGAGTCGCGACCAGAAATACCAGACCGAGCAGAAGGGCAAAGGTACGTCTCATCGAATATCAACTCTCTCGACCGACCGGAGCGCGACACCGACTGCTGGTCGAGTTCAGCCGAGTCAATCATTTTTACCGCTCGCGCCGGGAATTTCTCAATTTCTATGCAGTACAACGCCAATCAGATGCATGACCGTGACCGAACAGTTACCGCAGCCAGTTTCGCTCGACCGCCGCGGCCTACCCGGCGAAAGCATCTGCGGTACAACGCCTGCCGAGCGAAACCCGGCATCGATACGTGACACCTGACACCATGGTTACATGCACCCCGACACGATTCCGCAATCCTGGTCGGCCCGGCTGTGGCAGGCGATCGAGCCCACCTACACCGCGATCCTCGCGCACCCATTCGTGACCGGCCTCACCGACGGCGGACTGGACGAAACCGCGTTCGCCCAGTACGTCGCACAAGATGTGCACTACCTGAACGATTACGCCCGGGCATTGGCGATCGTCGCGGCCAAGGCTCCCACTCTGGCCGATACCGCGATGTTCTCCCGGCATGCCGCCGAGGTGTTCGACGTCGAACTGGGATTGCACAACGAACTGCTGCCCGAACTGGGGCTGGATGCCGCAACGCTGCGGGCGGCGCCAGTGACGCCGACGACGCGCGCCTATACGAGTTATCTGCTGGCCACCACTTACAGCGGCACCTTCGCCGATGGCCTGGCCGCGGTCCTGCCCTGCTACTGGATCTATGCCCGGGTCGGGGCGGCGCTGCAGCAACGCGGTTCGCCGGACCGGCGTTACCAGCGCTGGATCGACAGCTATGCGGGTGAGGACTTCGCCGCGACAGTCGCCGAGGTTCTCGACCTGACGGATCGGGTCGGCCCGACATTGAGTGCAGCCGACGAGGCCAGCGCGCGAGGCCATTTCGTGGTCACGGCGAAATACGAGTGGATGTTCTTCGATGCGGCATACCGCCGCGAGCAGTGGCCCATTTGAGCCGCATGCCGGGGCAGTTCCTCACCGGCGCTCGGCGCGCCGGTGAGGAACGACGGCGACTTCTAGAGCGCAGCCAGGGCCGCGTCGTAGTTGGGCTCCTGGACGATCTCGGGCACCAGTTCGGTGTAGACCACGTTGCCGTCGGCACCGATGACGACGACGGCGCGTCCCAGCAGACCGGCCATCGGACCGTCAGTCATGGTGATTCCGTAGTCCTCGCCGAAGCTGTCGCGGAACGCCGACGCGGTGACTACGTTCTCGATACCCTCGGCTCCGCAGAAACGGCTGAGCGCGAACGGCAGGTCCTTCGACACGCACAGGACCGTGGCACCGCCGGCGGCGGCGCGTTCGTTGAAGGCACGCACGCTGGCGGCGCATATCCCGGTATCGACCGACGGGAAGATGTTCAGCAGCACCGGCTTGCCCTGGAACTGATCGTTGGTGACGGCGCCGAGGTCGGTGCCGGTGACCGAGAAGCTGGGGGCCGGGCTACCGACTGCCGGCAGGTCGCCGACCGTGTTGATGGGGTTTCCCTTGAAGGTTATCTGTGCCATGGGCACAGTCTGTCAAAACCGGATGCCCCGCGGGCGGGCCGGGGTGCGACGATGGGCGCGATGATCGATTTGCCCGAGGCGGTGCGCGCGATGGGCACGCGTGGACCCAAGTGGCAGTCGTGGGTCGACGGTTTACCGCGCATGATCCGCGACCAGTTCGACGAATGGGACCTGCGCCCAGACGGCCCTGCCGCTCACGGCTATTGCTCGATCGTGCTGCCGGTACGTACTGGCGAGGGTGTGCCCGCGGTGCTCAAGGCCGCATTTCCCGATGTCGAGTCGGAACATGAGCACCTGGCGCTGCGGCGGTGGGCAGGAACCGGTGCGGTGCGGTTGCTGCGCACCGACCCGCACCGCCGGACCCTGCTACTGGAGCGACTACAACCACGAAATCTCAACGAGCTCTGGGATATTGAGGCCTGTGAGATCGTCGCCCAGCTCTACGGCCGCATCCACGTGCCCGCACTGCCACAATTGCGCTCGCTCGCGGATTTCACCGCCGGATGGACCGCCGATCTGGCTGCGCTCCCCCGCAATGCCCCGGTGCCGCGCCGGCTGGTGGAACAGGCGATCACGCTCGGCAGGGACCTGGCCAGCGATGCTGCCACCACCGGCACACTGATCCACGGTGACCTGCACTACGAGAATGTGCTCGCCGCTGACCGCGAGCCGTGGCTGGTGATCGATCCCAAACCGATGAGCGGGGATCCGCACTACGAGATCGCACCGATGCTGTGGAACCGCTGGGATGAGCTGGCCGGTTATGTTCGCGACGGCGTCCGGCGTCGATTGTCGGCCTTGGTCGAAGCGGCCGGACTCGATGTCGACCGGGCCAGGGCCTGGGTGCTGGTGCGAATGCTGCACAACGCGATGTGGGAGCTGACCGAGACCCGGCAACCCGACCCGGACTGGCTGACCACCTGCGTGGCCATCGCCAAGGCCGTGCAGGACTGACGTCGGACAGAGGTCAAATCACCTTGTAGGTGAGGTCGTACCGGGCGCCTGCGCCCCGGAATTGCTGGGTCACGCTCCCCCGGCCCAACTCGTCGGACCGGATGAAAATCGAACCCACGTCCTGCATCTCATCGGTGCAGAGGTCGACTTCCCGCAGCACGATCTCCAGCTGGCCGTCGAACGGCAGTAGCCGGTCCAGATCCACCACGTCACCCTGGTGCATCGATATCGACGTGAACTGAAATCCATCAGCCCGGCTGATACTGAGCTCGTCGGGCCCGCCGGAGTCCTGGGTTTTGACCGCCCTCAGTTCCGACAGCTTCGCGAACAACGACATGGAATCCTCCGTTGGATCTTGCGCGTATGAGGTTGCCGACGAAGTCGATCTTCGAGTCGATGTCCCATCGCAGACATGCGTAGTGCGCTACTTGAATCTGTCCCGGCGCGGATCAGCTTGCATCAATTGCGGCCTGCAGGCGCTCACGCCACCAGGTCAATCGCGCCGGGTCGGTGATGGCGTAACGCTCGAGCAGGTCACGACGTGGGGCCGGAGGCATCGGTGCGACAGGTAGGTGGCCATCGACGGGGACCAGCGACCGGGAATCCGCGACCACATCACCGGCCAGCAGACCCGCGGTTCCGAGCTCACAGGCGTATGGCAACTGCGGCAACGCTCCGGCCAGCGCGAGCCCGGCCGCCAGGCCGATGGTCGTCTCCAATGTGGAGGCGACCGTGCAGGGCAACCCGCACGCCTCGGCCACCCGCAATGCCCGGCGGGCCCCGCCCAATGGTCCGCACGCGAGCACCGCGATATCGGCTGCCTCGCCGAGCCGCCCACCCGGCGTGCCAACGCCGGTGCCGATCGACGCGGCGGCCGCTATGGGCACCTCGACTCGTCGCCTGACCTCCGCCAACTCGTCGATCGTCGGGCACGGCTGGGCGACGAACTCCAGTCCGCCGGCCGCGCGGTCGAGGGCCACGATGGCGGCCACCGCGGTGTCCGGATCCCACCGGCCCTTGGCGTCACAGCGCAGCGCGGCGCCAGGCCCAAGCGCGTCGCGCGCCGCCTGCACCCGTTCCACATCGTCGGCCAGCGTCCCGGCTCCGACCTCGACCGCGGCGGACCGGCATCCGGATGCCACGGCGATCTGCTGACCTCGCACGGCGTCGACGGCGGGAATGGTGACCGCGATCGGTACCCGGCCGCGGACCGGATCGGGCCAGCCGACGGTGCCCGGTTCGGTCGCCGCGGTCAGCCATCGGACCAGTGATCGGTCCTGCGGCGGCGGGCTGAATTCGCCCCATCCCTGTGGACCCTCGATGAGCATTCCCTCGCGCACGGTGAGCCCCCCGACCGCGGCAACGGTCGGGATGGTGAAGACGGGCGCGCGGTCGAAGTCGATCAGGGTCTGCACAACCACGGGACGCTAGCGGATCGCCGGGAACCTGGACGGTCAAACCGCCAACTGTCGTTGCCACCCGATGCCGCGGCCTAGACTCGCCTGCAGAGTGCGGGACAGTTCACGAGGAGACAGACGATGACGAGCCCAGTGTGGCGCGGGGTACTCACGGTGGTGGCGGCTGCGGTCCTTTCGGCCGGGTCGATGGCGACGGCCACGATCGTGACACCGACCCTGAGCGCGGGGTGCCCACCCGGGGAAACCGGCGTCGGCTATGGATGCTCGCCCTTCTGCGTACCCGGTCGGCAGCTCGATACCGCTACCGGACTGTGTCTGCCGGTACCCCCGCCACCGCCGGCGCCGAATGATGTTGCGACACCGACGTTCTAGCCCGCTACGCTAGGCATCATGGCGCAGGTACTGTCGGTCAACTTGGCCCATCCGCGGCCTAACCCCGACGATGAAAATAACATCACCGGCATCGACAAACGCCCGGTCGTCGGAACGGTTGCGGTGCGCGCCCCCGGCCCGATGCATGGCGGCCTGGGCAGCGGCCTGGTCGGCGACACGATCGGCGACCGGCAACATCACGGTGGCGACGACCAAGCGGTCTACGCCTACGCCCGCGAAGACCTCGACGGCTGGCAGACCGAACTGGATCACCAGATCGCCAACGGTGGGTTCGGCGAGAACCTCACCACCGCCGGCCTCGACGTCACCAACGCCGTCATCGGCGAGCGGTGGCGGGTCGGATCCGCTGGACTTGAGCTTGAGGTGTCACGACCACGCATCCCGTGCCGGACCTTCGCGGCTTGGCTCCAGATCAACGGGTGGGTCAAAACCTTTACCAGGACTGCGATTCCGGGTGCCTACCTGCGGCTGATAAGGCCCGGTCCGGTGTGCGCCGGCGACGAGATCGTGGTCACCGACCGGCCCGAACACAACATCACCGTCGCAGTCGTCTTCCGAGCCCTCACACTGGAACCTCAGCTGCTTCCCGAGATCCTGCGTGCCGACGCCCTCCCGGTCCCGCTTCGGGAACTCGCCGAACGCCGTTCCAGCGCAGGGTAATCAGCGGCGCCTCCGCCGGCCGCATGGTTAGGTCGCAGTGAGTTCACCTGCAACACAAGCTATTCCGGCCAGCTGTTAGAACCCGAGACGCTCATATCCAGCGCGGGAGTTCCTTGCCGATGAGTGGAGCGATCTTGTCTGCCATATAGGCGTGGCCGGCGTCGGTCGGATGAATGCCGTCGGCACCGATCAACTCCGGGTGGCCGACGAACCAACCGTCGGCGATCGGATCGAAGAACGTCGCGCCCACCTGCCGGGCCTGATCCCGCAGAATGTCGCGGATCCCCAGCAACGCCGGCGGGACCTCGGCCGTGGGCCACGGCGGCCCGATCACCAACATCCGCGCGGTGGGGGCAGCCTGGCGGGCCAGGACGAGGGCGTCGTGGCTCGAACGGTTGACCGCTCCCAGATCGGAGTCCTTGTCGTTGCGAGACCCGAAGAAGACCACCAACGAGTCGTCCGGCTGCACCGCCCTGGCCGTGAGGTCACCGAAGATGCTGTTGCGGTTGCCGCGTGCCACATAACCCGCGCCGCCCTCGGCCACCACATCGGCATCCACCTGAATACCCCGCTGCGACAAGGACTGCCAGGCCAGTGTGGTCCAACCTTTCGAGCCCTGCCCGCCCTCGGCAGCACCGGTGGTGTAGGAATCACCGATCACCGCGATGTGGCTGATCTGCGGGTCCAGGCCCGAGGTGACATAGCGCTGTGGAGGAGCCTGCGCAAACAGCCCGACCAGAAGGCCGAGCGCGACGATGAAAGTGGTCAGACGACTCACTGTTACCTCCACTGCCGGTGGGACCTGCGGTCCCGTACCGCGATACCGGGACAGCCTATGGTGTGAAACCCGGTTGAACATACGTCGAAGATGACACCGCGATAACAAGGCCATAACAACCTGTCCCGCAGTGGGTTTCGGCTACTTCATCCGGTCATCCCGCACGGGTGGATACCTCGCTGGAGCGGCTCTCAGGCTCGGTGTCGATGCGGTGCAGTCTGTTGTTGGACGAGTCGACGGGCCGGATGTCGACCATTCTGCGCATCCATCGGCGAGCCGGTTCCTCGACGAGGTGATAGAGCGCGATCGCGCCGATCAGCGAGATCGCGAACAGACCGAGAAGCGTTGCCTTACCCGACAGTGTGGGGGTCAAGGTGAGCTCGAACTGCTTGACCGTCCAGATCCAGGCGGTGTGGACCAATTCGTGCACCATATACAGGCCGAACGAAACCTGTCCGCCGTACACCAGCAGCCGGGTCGACAGCAGCGCCGGCAGGCTTCCCACGCCGACCGCAAGTGTCACCACCAGCGGGACGAACAGGATGTCGACCAGCCCGCCGGAATCGCCGACGGTGTTCATCGGATGCCCGTCGAAGAAATACAAACCGCCGACGATCACGGCACCCAGCACGATCGAGAGCACGCCGGCGCCGCGCCGGCTCCGGTCCGTCAGGTGCAGCTTGCGCACCGCCGCACAGGCCAGGGCACCGGCGGCGAACTGCATGACGATCCTGGGCAACCAGCTCCACGGTGTGTAGAAGTGCCCGGTCGCCATCAACAGCACCACCGGCGGCAGCGAGGCGACGATGGCCAGCGCAACCAGGCTGCGGGCCCGGGTGGCACGCGCGATCCGGAAGATCACCATGATCAGCGCCCCGAACAGCAAGTAGGCCAACCATTCAGCGCTGATCGACCATGCCGGCCCGTCCCAGCTCGAACCGTCGAAGTACGGCTCGAACCACAGCTGGACCAAGAACAGCTGCCTGATATAGCTGACGGCGTTGTACCCGCTGGTTTCCTCCGGCGGCACATGCCCGACATTGAGGGTGAAGATCAACCAGAGCGCCGCCAGATGCAGCGTCACCAGATACACCGGCCACACCCGGGATAGCCGCAGCCACAAGAAATGCAACGTGGCCCGGGTGGACCAGGTCGGCCCCATCCGGTCGATGTAGTTCCAGGTCAGTACGAAACCGCTGAGGATGAAAAACAGGTCGACGCCTTGGGCGCCACGGTCGAGTGCCGGGGCAAGCGCCGCGGTGAAATCGGGTGCCACCTGGTAGAGCAAGGGCCGGAAGTGGAACAGCACCACCCACACCGCGGCAACGATGCGCAGCCCCGTCAGGGCCTTGATCTCTGCGCCGCGCACAACACCCATTTCCGTATCAACTCAGCCGATTCGTCGCGCCTTTGCCGCGGCTGACCGGGCGGGCGGATTGGCCCGCAGTTCGCGCAACCGGCAGCTTTCGCAGACTAGCAGCGCGCCGTTCGTCTGCGCGCCGCATCAGCGCCGTGCGCGTCCCGGGCGGCGGCGTCAAACGAACCATCGGGTAGGCGGGTCACCTTGTGCAGCAAAGCAATTGCCGAAGGCGGTGGCGCGGCTGAGTCAGCGACTCGCACTGCTGGTACGGCGTGTCCGATTTCTGGCGCCCAGCACCCCGGCTACGTTCGGGTCAGGCGCGGCCTCCCCCGATCCTTCCGGGGGCTGATAACTCAGAGCCGAGTTGTCAGGGAATGGGCACCTGCGACCCGTCGTACTGGCGGGCGTTGGCATTGAGCGAATCCAGCCAGGCGCGGAGCTTGGCCTGGGCGATCAACGCCGGGATGCCACCGGTGGCCGGAGGTTCGACCACGGCGTCGGTCTTCTGCCAGGGCTGGCAACCGCTTGTCTTGAATGCCTTGTCGGTGGCCTCGATGGAGATGAGCTGCGGCTTCTTGCTGAACGCGTTGTCGATGATGTCGCCGCCGTGCAGGTCGGCCATCCGCTTCCAGTAGCAGGTCCCGTTCTCCACCGGTCCCGCCGATGCGTAGTTACCGGGTTCGATATCGGTGCCGACCACGAAAATCCCGTCGTGATCGATGGTCGTTGCGGGTGCCGCACCAGGAGTCGGTGCCGCACCAGGAGTCGGTGCCGCCCCAGGTGTCGGTGCGGGCGCTGACGTCGATGCAGGCGCAGACCCAGGCGCCGGCGCGGGCGCGGATGTCGGAGTGGCCGCTGATGTCGTAGTGGGCGCCGGCGTCGGCGCGGGCGTGTCCGGATCGGCATTGGCGATGCCACTGAATGCCCCACCTGCGGTCACCACCAGGGCGGCGGCGAGGACCGCGGCTTTCATCGGCTTCATGAAAACCCAGCGTACCGGGTGCGGCGAAGTGCTTAGGTGGGCTTATTCAAATCTGCGCTCGGGAATCCGACCGGCCGAATGGTGAGCCGTACCAACGCCGAACTATTCGAGTCGACATTGATACCGCCGACAGATCGCTGACCAGCGCCGAACAGTTCGCCCAACATTGTCCGGAATCGGATAACCAACCTGCACACCAGATCAGGGTTAGATCGGCTAAGATTCACCGCATGAAGATTGCAGGGTTGGCTGTACTCGGCGCCGCGGCGGCAATCGCCTTCGCAGCTCCCGCACATGCCGAGATCGATACCGATTTCGCCAATGAGCTGCACACTTACGGCATTTACGGGCCGCGGGACTACAACGCCTGGATCGCCAAGATCGCGTGCAAGCGGCTGTATAACGGCGTGGACAAGAATGCCCAGGACTCGGTCAAATTTGTGGCCAAGCAATTGGATAGGGCCAGCACTCAGGCTCAGGCCTGGCAGTTCCTCGGCACCGCCATCAACTACTACTGCCCCGATCAGCGCTCGGTATACGAGCAGGCTGCCACGCAGCCATAGTCTGATTCCTGACGGCCGGATCTGAGAGTTTTGGAGCGAGATGTTGAACCGCAAGAGTGTCAATAACCTGATCCGCACCGGTGTGGCTGCCTGTGCAGTCGCCGGCAGCCTGGCCGGGGCCGGCATTGCCTCCGGCCTATTGGTCGGCACCGCCTCCGCCGATGCCACCGACGACTATCCGATCCCGAACCGGATCCTGCGGACCTCCTGCACGGCCGAGCAGATCATGGCGGCCGCCCGCGACGTCGAGCCGGTGTACTACGAGCGCTACATGATCGACTACAACAACAAACCCGTCGCCGATCAGCAGGGCGCCCAGGACCGGATCCACTGGTTCTTCTCGATGGACTACGCCGGCCGTCGGCAGTACTCCGAGAACACGGCCACCAACGCCTTCTACGAGAACATGTCCTGGCGCTGGCCGAACTGGGCCAAGCTGTTCTTCAACAACAAGGGCGTCGCGGCCAACACCACCGACGTGTGCATGAACTACCCGCCGAACGACATGTCCGTGTGGGACTGGCACTAGTTCAAAAGTCTGACAGCGGTTGGGCCTCGCTGCCGGCGGTTTAGCCGCCGCGGCGAGGCCCTACTCGATTCCGTTACTTCCATCACAATCGACTGTCGCCCCGGGCTTGCCCGCAGCCCACTCCGATGGGCAAAAAGCTGCTTGACCTCTGCGGTGTGCCTAACCGCGCCGGTGGACGGCGATCGCCAGCCCGCCAGCGACATCACACTATGTCACCGTTTTGCCACTCAATTAAATAGGCTAATATCTCGCTAACTTACTTAGCCATTCGGCTAGACGGTGAGACATATCGAGGTGACCATGACACACGCGAGCTGCGCCATCGGCTGTCATGCAACCACTCCTGGCCTGCAGTTTCCCCACAACCGACGGACCGGTGCCCTCCCACGATGACCAACGCGACGAAAAGCTCTCGGCGGAAGCAGTTTTCACTTTCCAGCCTGGCCAGGAAGTTCTGGATTCCGTTGATCATCCTGGTGGTGATCGTGGTGGGTGCGTTCACGGTGATGCGGGTGCGCACGTTCTTCGGCGCCGGCGATGGTTCGGGCATTTCCAGCGCCAAGGTCGATGACACCAAGCCGTTCGATCCCAAGATCGTGGTCTATGAGATCTACGGCGAACCCGGCGCGTATGCCGATGTGAACTATCTGGATCTGGACGCCCAGCCCCAGCGCATCGACGGGGTGAGCCTGCCGTGGACGCTGCGTCTGGAGTCCACCGCGCCTTCGGTGTTTCCCAACATCGTGGCCCAGGGCAACGGCAGCACGATCAGTTGCCGGATCACCGTCGATGACGAACTCAAGGACGAGAGAACTTCCAACGGCGTGAATGCCCAGACCTTCTGCTTGGTGAAATCTGCATGAGCACTCACGACACCCCGACCGACGCCTTCCCGGTGGCCGGGCCCAGGCACGCACAACACGGCGGGATCGCCAAGTGGATCCGGCGCTTGGCAGTGCCGATCATCATCGGCTGGATCGCGATTATCGGTGTCCTGAACACCATCGTCCCCCAGCTTGAAGAAGTCGGGAAGATGCGGGCGGTGTCGATGACGCCGGACCAGGCCTCCTCGATGATCGCGATGAAGCGCGTCGGCGAAGTGTTCCAGGAGTTCAAGTCCAACAGCTCAGTGATGATCGTGCTGGAGGGCGACGAGCCGCTGAGCGACGATGCGCACAAGTACTACGACGAAATCGTCGCCAAGCTCGAGGCCGACAAGGACCACGTCGAGCACGTCCAGGACTTCTGGGGCGATCCGCTGACCGCGTCGGGTGCGCAGAGCCCCGACGGCAAGGCCTCTTATGTGCAGGTCTACACCGCCGGTAACCAGGGCGAGTCGCTGGCCAACGAATCGGTCGAGGCGGTGCAGGACATCGTCAAGAGCGTCGAGGCGCCGCCGGGTGTCAAGGCCTATGTGACCGGCCCGGCCGCATTGTCGGCCGATCAGCACATCGCCGGTGACCGCAGCGTGAAGATCATCGAGGCGCTGACCTTCACCGTCATCATCATCATGCTGCTGTTGGTCTACCGGTCCATCGTCACGGTGATCCTCACCCTGGTGATGGTGGTGTTATCACTCTCGGCAGCCCGCGGGTTGATCGCTTTCCTGGGCTACTACAACATCATTGGGCTCTCGACGTTCGCCACCAACCTGTTGGTCACGTTGGCGATCGCTGCGGCCACCGACTATGCAATCTTCCTGATAGGCCGATATCAAGAGGCCCGAAGTGTCGGTGAGGACCGAGAACAGGCCTACTACACGATGTTTCACGGCACCGCGCATGTGGTGATGGGCTCGGGCCTGACCATTGCCGGCGCCACGCTGTGCCTGCACTTCACCAACCTGCCCTACTTCCGGTCACTGGGTATCCCACTGGCTATCGGCATGGTGACCGTGGTGGTCGCGGCCTTGAGCCTGGGCTCGGCCATCATCTCGGTGGCCAGCCGGTTCGGTAAGACGCTGGAACCCAAGCGCGCCATGCGTACTCGCGGCTGGCGCAAGGTCGGTGCGGCCGTGGTGCGCTGGCCCGGGCCGATCCTGATCGCCACCATCGCGCTGTCGCTGATCGGTCTGCTGACCCTGCCCGGGTACGTGACCAACTACAACGACCGCAACTACCTGCCCGCCGATCTGCCGGCCAACACCGGCTACGCCGCGGCCGACCGGCACTTCTCCCAGGCCCGGATGAACCCGGAACTGCTGCTGATCGAAAGCGACCACGATCTGCGCAACTCCGCGGACTTCCTGGTCGTCGACCGGATCGCCAAGCGAGTCTTCCAGGTGCCCGGTATTTCTCGGGTGCAGGCCATCACGCGCCCGCAGGGCACGCCGATCGAGCACACCTCGATCCCGTTCCAGATCAGCATGCAGGGCACCACCCAGACCATGAACATGAAGTACATGCAGGACCGCATGAAAGACATGCTGGTGATGGCCGATGAGATGCAGAAGACCATCAACACCATGGAGCAGATGCTCCAGCTGACCAAGGAGATGGCGGCCACCACTCACAGCATGGTCGGCAAGATGCACGTCATGGTCGAGGACGTGAAGCAAATGCGGGACAACATCGCCAATTTCGACGACTTCTTCCGCCCGATCCGCAACTACCTGTACTGGGAACCGCACTGCTCCAACATCCCGATGTGCCAGTCCATGCGGTCGATCTTCGACACCCTCGACGGCATCGACACGATGACCGACGACATTCAGACCATGATGCCGGACATGGATCGCCTCGATGAGCTCATGCCGCAGATGGTCGAAATCATGCCGCCGATGATCGAGACCATGAAGACGATGAAGACGATGATGCTGACCATGCAGGCCACCATGGGTGGGTTGCAGGATCAGATGGAAGCAATGATGGAGAACCAGACGGCCATGGGCCAGGCGTTCGACGCTTCCAAGAACGACGACTCGTTCTATCTGCCGCCGGAGACCTTCAACAACCCCGACTTCAAGCGCGGCATGAAGATGTTCCTGTCCCCCGACGGGCACGCGGTGCGGTTCATCATCAGCCATGAGGGCGACCCGATGAGCCCCGAAGGTATCTCCCACATCGACGGGATCAAGAACGCTGCCAAGGAGGCCATCAAGGGCTCCCCGCTGGAGGGCTCCAAGATCTACCTCGGCGGTACCGCGGCCACGTTCAAGGACATGCAGGAAGGCGCCAACTACGACCTGCTGATCGCCGGAATCTCCGCGCTGTGCCTGATTTTCATCATCATGCTGATCCTCACCCGCAGCGTGGTGGCCGCCACGGTCATCGTCGGCACCGTGGTGCTGTCACTCGGTAGCGCATTCGGTCTGTCGGTGCTGATCTGGCAGCACCTGCTCGGACTGGAGCTGCACTGGATGGTGATCGCCATGGCCGTCATCGTGCTGCTGGCCGTGGGCGCCGACTACAACCTGCTGCTGGTCGCCCGGTTCAAGGAGGAGATCCATGCCGGGCTCAACACCGGCATCATCCGCGCCATGGGTGGTACCGGCTCGGTGGTCACCTCGGCGGGCCTGGTGTTCGCGTTCACCATGATGTCGATGGCGGTCAGCGAGCTGGCGGTCATCGGCCAGGTCGGCACCACGATCGGCCTGGGTCTGCTGTTCGACACCCTGGTCATCCGGTCCTTCATGACCCCGTCGATCGCCGCCCTGATGGGCAAGTGGTTCTGGTGGCCGCAGCAGGTACGCCAGCGGCCTCTCCCGGCGCCCTGGCCGGCTCCGGCCCAGCGCGACCCGCAGGACGCCCTGGTCTAATCGGCCTGCTCCAGCCCGGACTTCAAACTGGAGAGTTTGAGTGGCCAGCTGTGCGAGATCATCTCGCGCACGGTGCTGTCCGGGTCGAAGCCGTCGTGGATCACGGTGAGCTTGACCTGGTCCCCGACCGGCTCCATCTCGAACGACACCCGCGACCGGCGCTCGGCCCCGGCCTTGGCGATGGTCTCCTCGCTCAGGTCCGGGGCAATCGTCGCGAACTCGGGAGTGATCGTATGGAAGGTGAACGCCAACCGCCGATAAGGATCGGACTCGGCGATCACCTGCTCAGGGTCCTCGATTCTCAGCTCGTCTTCCACCCAGGTGTAGGTGGAGCCCTTCTGCCAGTCCGATTCGATGGCGTGCCCCAGGTAGCCGCTGGAGAACGCTGGATTGGTCACCGCCTGCCACAGCCGCTCCGGGGTGGTGCGGATATATGTGGTGTACATGAACTCACCGGCCGGTGTGGTGGTCTCCAATACGGTCTTGAGGTCCGCGACGGTCTGCGCCCGACCACGGTCGTAGTGGTCGATCCAGCGCTCGACGATGGTGTTGATCGGTTCGGCGTTGAGGTAATGGAGCTTTTCCCGGCCCCGGCGCACCGTCGTGACGAGATGGGCGGCCTCCAGCACGGCCAGGTGCTTACTGACTGATTGCCGTGCCATCGACAGGCCGCTGCACAGTTCTCGCAGACTCTGCCCGTTGCGGTCGTTGAGGCTGTCGAGCAGCAGGCGCCGACTCGGATCTGCAAGCGCCTTGAAGACTTCGTCCATCACTGCCGTCCCGCCATATGCAGCCGTCTGACTGCCTCTCTCCGATTATGCAGCTGTTTGGCTGCGCGTCAAGCCCCCGGTATCACCCGGGCGGCCGCGCCAGAGTCACCGTTGGCGCCGCGGAATCGCCGGCGTCCAGCCACCGTCAGATCCACTCCGACGTTGCCGGCAGCCCGGCACCCCTTCTCCTTATATAAGGGGGACGCCGCGCCCCGCCCGTCGGCTTTGCCGGCGGAACACACCCCGCCAAGCATCAATGCCCAAATGCCCTACTTGCCAATGTAATTCAGCATTTTCAGGGTTGCGGTGCCAATAGTTCCAGTCCGCCATTGCGCACAATAAGTCCAGTGCCACAGCACTATTGGACGTTCCGTCGATAGGGCCATCAGCGCGCCGTCACACACCCGTCGCGAGCAACCGAAATGCGCACCCAGATAGCCACACTGAATCGCGTAATGCGTGAACCAGTACGTATGAAACGGGCATTGTGAACGGAGTCACATATTTTGCCGAGCCAAAATCGGCTCTGCTAGCGTCCCGCCGCATGTTTGCTATCGCTACTCTGATGGCGCTTGTCCAGCAAGTATCGGGCACGCCATACATCTCCGGTGGAGACACCGCAGCCGGCACTGACTGCTCCGGTCTGGCTTCCTGGGTCAGCAATGTGGCCACCGGCCGGCCGGCCTTCGGTGACCGGTTCAGCACCGGCAATCAGGAGAATGCGCTCCTGGCCCGCGGGTTCCAGTACGGGACGCAGCCCGGCGCCCTGGTGATCGGCTGGAACAGCGGCCACACCGCGGTGACCCTGCCGGACGGTACCCCGGTGTCCTCCGGCGAAACCGGCGGAGTGAAGATCGGCGGCGGTGGCGCATACCAGAGCCAGTTCACCCACCACATGTATCTCCCCGTGGCCAATGAAACCCCGGCAGAGGCCCAGCCAGAGGCTCCGCTGCCCTTCGATGCACCGCCACCTCCCCCGATCGACCCGATGGCGGCCCCGGCCCCGATCGACCCGTTCGCACCGCCCCCGCCCGCCGACCCGATGGCAGCCCCGATCGACCCAATGGCGGCTCCGGAATTCGACCCGTTCGCACCGCCGCCGGCGGCCGACCCGATGGCACCGGTTGATCCGATGGCAGACCCAGCGCCGATCATGCTGGACGTGCCACCCCCGCCGGCTCCGCCCGCGCCCGAAGATCCCGCCGGGATCGCGGTCTGAGATCACACCCGTCGGTGGGCGGAACGCCGCGATCACTCGGATAACGTCTGGGTGTGATCGTGCTCCTGCCTCCGTCGGAGACCAAACGCACCGGCGGGGACGGCCCGCCGGTGCGTTTGGACAAACTGAGCTCGCCCGAGCTCACCCCGCTTCGTCAGTCACTGATCGACGAGTTGGTCGACCTCGCCGCCGATCCACCGGCTTGCCGCAAAGCGCTCGCCATATCCGTGAGCCAGGACGCCGAGATCGAGCGCAACGCAGCGCTCCGACAGTCCCCCACCCTGCCGGCAATCACGCGGTACACCGGGGTGCTCTATGACGCCCTCGACGTCGGATCGCTACGCGGTGCAGCCGCCACCCGCGCCCAGAACCGGCTGGCCGTCGGCTCGGCGCTGTTCGGTCTGCTCCGCGCCAATGATCCGGTCCCCGCATACCGGCTGTCAGCATCATCCAAACTGCCCGGCCAACCCGGCCTGGCCAAACGCTGGCGGCCGCTGTTGGAGCCGGTACTCGCCGAGCTGTCCAGCCGAGAACTGATCGTGGACCTGCGGTCCGGCTCCTACGCCGGGCTGGGCCGTGTCCCCGGCGCGGTACGGGTACAGGTCCTGGCCGAGCACGCCGACGGTCACCGGACCGTGGTCAGCCACTTCAACAAAGCCCACAAGGGTCACCTCGCGCGTGCGCTTGCCAGTTCTCGAAGCGAACCCTCCGACGCAACCTCGGTCGCGGCGGTCGCCCGCCAGGCCGGGATGAACGTGGAGCGCGACGGCAATGAACTGACCGTCGTCGTCCCGGCCTGAATTTCCCGGCCAGCACGATCAATCTCGCTGTTGCGGAGCGGCTTTCACTGCAGCGATTTCCCGGGTGTTTCCCACGATTTCCCAGATCGTCGTGCACAATATGAGCTCGCGCCGGCACCCATTGTTTGTGCCACGCCCCCACCACATCGCCGTTCCCGGGAGCAAGCTTGGTCACCCGCACCATTTCCAGACCGTATCCGTCATGTCCGCCGCACCGGGGTGGGCGACACCGAAAAGCATCGCAACGACGTTGGCTGCCGGTCGGGATCGGAGTGGCGGCCACCGCGGTGGTCAGTTCACTGCTCACTGCTTTCGTCGTCATCACCACGCTGGCAACCAAGCTGTCGGCCAAGGATTCGACGTACGCGGTCGGCGCCAGAACATATCCGGTGAATCCGGACCGGCCGTCGCGGCGCGCCTCGGCCGAACCGGCCAGCGCCCCGGCCGTCGCCGCATTCGCCTTCGACGAGTCCGGCTTCGTCGATTCCCCAGCCCGCTGCCGTGACACCCAGACGGCCAGGGCCATCGGCCGCACCCAACGCTCGCTGGTGGTCATCTGCCTGGACCGCAGCGGCCGGCTCGAATACCACGGGGTCCGGTTGTCCGACCACGCTGCGCTGGCGGCCGCCGCGGACCTCACTCCGGGCCGCCGGTTCGTCGCGCGCAACTACCAGGTCGATTACGCGGTCACGCCGACCGAGTTGCTCGTCACCTCGGGAAAAACGGTCCTCAAACGTGAACCGATGGTCGAGTACCGCGAGATCCTGACGACACCTGTAGTGATCACGCCGCGATAGCCGCGTTAAGCTGGCCGCTCATCGGCCACGCGGCGGGAGATCGATGTCGACATTCTGGCGGTATGTCCGCATTCAGCTGCTGGTGTTCGCATTCGGTATCGTCGGCCCGATCTTTCTGATCATTTACTTTGCCACACAACCAGATCCGACCATCAAATGGATGTACTACGCCGGTCTGATCCTCACCGCGGTCGAGGTTCTCATCGCACTCGAGTTGACCCGCTCCAGCACACCGTCGCCGAGCACCACCAGAGATCTCCCGGAGTGATTCATGGATTCCACACTGGCATTCGAATTGGCCGACACCGACGCGATCGGCCAGGCGGCGCTGGCCGCGGCCGGTGAGGTGACCGCCGTCGAGCTGCTCGATGCTGCAATAACCCGGGTGGAGGCGACACGCACCCTCAATGCCGTGATCACCGACCTGTTCGAGCGCGGGCGATCCCAGGCCGCCGCACTCGACGAATCCGGTGTCCTGCGCACCGGCCAGGCCGGGCCGCTGGCCGGTACCCCGTTCCTGCTGAAAGATCTCGGGACGGCGCTGGCCGGGGCCGGCGAATCGATGGGCTCCCGCGCGTTGCGCGACCACATCGCAACGGAATCCGCATGGACGGTGGACCGATATCTCGACGCCGGCCTGGTGGTGTTCGGCAAGACGAACACCCCGGAGTGGGGCAACCACTGCACCACCGAACCGTTGCTGTCCGGCCCGACGGTGAACCCCTGGTCCTCGACCGTCACCCCGGGCGGATCAAGCGGCGGTTCGGCGGCCGCCGTCGCCGCAGGCGTGGTGCCCGCGGCCTCGGGTGGGGACGGCACGGGCTCCATCCGGGTGCCGGCGTCGTGCTGCGGTGTCGTGGGCCTCAAGCCGCGGCGTGGCCGCGCCTCGTTCGCTCCCGACGGCGGTCACGGTCTCGAAGGCCTGGTGAACAACCATGCGTTGACCCGGACGGTGCGCGACTGCGCGGCACTGCTCGACGTCATCGCCGGCACTGCGCCCGGAGACCCCTACAGCGCCCCGGCCCCGGCTGTTCCGTTCCTTCAGGCCGCCGCGCAAGCTCCGCCAGCCCAGCGCATCCTGATCGCCACCTCGTCGCCGTTCCACACCGACCGGATCAACCCCGAGGTGGTGGCGGCGGTCGAATCGACCGGGCGCCTGCTGGAAGGCCTCGGTCATCGACTCGAGCCGGGCGCACCCACGATCGACCCGGATGCCGTCGCCGACGCCGTCGCGGTGCTGCACACCGTGAGCAACGCTGAACTGTATGAACTGGCCCAAGCGCACCTCGGCCGCACGCCCCACGAGGACGAGTTCGAGCCGAGCACCTGGGTGATGATCCGCGAGGGCTTCACCACCACCGGCCTCGCCTATGCGAATGCGATCGCCGCCATTCATGCCCAGACCCGCCGGTTCGCCGCGGGGATGGCCGGTTACGACGTGCTGCTGGTACCGACGCTGCTCACCGGTCCACCGCCGTACGGGCTGCTCAACCAACCGCGGGGCACCACCCGAGCCTTCTTCGACGTCGAGTTCGCGACAACCGGGTGGACCGCGCTCGCCAACGTGACCGGTTGGGCCGCGATTTCGCTACCGCTGGGTCAGACTCGCGACGGCCTGCCGATCGGTGTGCAACTGATGGCACCGGACGAGGCGATCCTGCTCGCGCTGGCCGGTCAGCTCGAGCAAGCCGCCCCCTGGGCCGACCGCACCCCACCCCGTTGGGTCGGAAAAACCGACTGAGGACCAACCTGCCTGAGCACACGTGCTGAGGTGGGGTCCGAGACCGGATCACAGCCGCCTATCCTCTGAGGCGAACGTGCTGCACCGAGCACATCGGATGGGCCTAACCTCAGCAGCACAACTACAGCAGGATGCCGTCTTCAAAGGAGTGGACAACCTCATGGTGAACCAGCAGCAGGCCGACAAGATGACCACGGGCAAGGGCTTCATCGCCGCGCTCGACCAGAGCGGCGGCTCGACCCCCAAGGCGCTGCGTCTTTACGGCATCGAGGAGAGCGCCTACTCCTCGGAAGAAGAGATGTTCGATCTGATCCACCAGATGCGGTCCCGCATCATCACCTCCCCGGTGTTCGGTGGTGACCGGGTGCTGGCCGCCATCCTGTTCGAGCAGACCATGGACCGGTCCATCGACGGCAAGCCGACGGCGGCCTACCTGTGGGAGGACAAGGGAGTCGTACCGCTGCTCAAGATCGACAAGGGTCTGGCCGAGGTCGCCGACGGCGTGCAGGTGATGAAGCCGATGCCCGGCCTGGACGATCTGCTGGCCCGTGCCGCGAAGAACGGCATCTTCGGCACCAAGGAGCGCTCGGTGATCGGTGCGGCGAACCCGGACGGTATCGCCGCGGTGGTGGCCCAGCAGTTCGAGGTGGGCAAGCAGGTGCTCGGACACGGCTTGATCCCGATCATCGAGCCCGAGGTCACCATCTCGATCGCGGACAAGGCCGAGACCGAGGACCTGCTCCGCGACGAGATCACCAAGAATCTGGATGCGCTGCCCGCCGATCAGAAGGTGATGCTCAAGCTGACCCTGCCGACGGTGGCCAACCACTACCAGTCGCTGGTCGAGCATCCGAAGGTGATGCGGGTGGTGGCGCTGTCGGGCGGCTACTCGCGCGAAGAGGCCAACAAGCTGCTGGCCGAGAACACCGGTGTGATCGCCAGTTTCAGCCGGGCGCTGACCGAGGGTCTGTCGGCCCAGCAGAGTGACGACGAGTTCAACGCCACGCTGGACAAGTCGATCCAGTCGATCTACGACGCCTCCGTAGCCGGCTAGGACGCGGCGAGACACGCAGATGGTCATCCCGATCGATCGGCCCAAGCTGGAAGGCAATGTCGCCGTAGGCGACGGCCGTCAGCTCGGGTTCGCCGAATTCGGCGATCCGCAGGGACGGGCGGTCTTCTGGCTGCACGGCACGCCCGGTGCCCGCCGTCAGATTCCGACCGAGGCCCGGGTTTACGCCGAGCAGAACCACATCCGGTTGATCGGGGTGGACCGGCCGGGGATCGGGTCCTCGACACCGCACCAGTACGACCGGGTGCTGGACTTCGGTGACGATCTGCGCACCATCGCCGACACGCTGGGCATCGACAAACTGGCCGTCATCGGACTGTCCGGTGGCGGCCCGTACACCCTGGCCACCGCGGCCGCCATGCCTGACCGGGTCATGGCGGCCGGGGTGCTCGGCGGTGTCGCCCCGATGGTCGGTCCCGATGCCATCAGCAGCCCGCTCATGCAATTGGGTGCGGTGGTCGCACCGATCCTTCAGGTCGCGGGCGGGCCGATCCGGTTGGCTGCCTCCGGCCTGATCCGGCTGATCCGCCCGGTGGCCTCCCCGGCGCTGGAGATCTACGCGCGGATCTCGCCCGAAGGTGACCGGCGGATGCTGGGCAGGCCCGAGTTCAAGGCGATGTTCCTCGACGATCTGCTCAATGGCAGCCGCAAGCAGCTGGCCGCACCGTTCTACGACATCGTCGTGTTCGAGCGGGATTGGGGTTTCCGGCTCAACGAGGTGACGGTGCCGGTGCGCTGGTGGCACGGCGATCATGACCACATCGTTCCGTTCACCCATGGTCAGCATGTCGTCTCCCGGCTGCCCGATGCGAGGTTGACCGAGTTGCCGTATGAAAGTCACCTCGGTGGGCTGGGCTTCGCGCAGGACGTCATCGGCTCCATGATCGAGATCTGGGACAACCCGAAAAGCGACTGAGCTCGCCGGGGTTGACCTCAACCATTGTTGAGGGTCGAGGCTGTCGACATGACAACCTCAATGACCCAGATCTGGGCCGACCTCTGGGAAACACGTACCGACACACCGTATCCGGGATTGACCACACACGCCTACCTGTGGACGGCGCCCGGGCACAACGCGCTGTTCTACTGCCCGGCCAGCGATGCGGACTTCGCCACGCTGGACGCACTCGGCGGTGTTGACGACCACTATTTGTCCCACCAGGACGAGGCCGGTCCCATGCTGGCCCGCGTCGCCGAGCGGTTCGGCTCCCGACTTCACGCTCCCGCCGCCGAAAGCGCCACGATCGGGCGGCACTATCCGATCGACGTGCCCCTCTCCACCCGGCACCTCGATGACCGAGGCGTCGAGGTGATACCCACCCCCGGTCACACCCCAGGAAGCACCTGTTACCTCGTCGAGGGCGCCCAAGGCCGGTATCTGTTCACCGGGGACACCATGTTCGTCGCCGGTGACTATCGGTGGGCGACCTTTGTGATCCCCGGGGTGGGCGACGCCACGGCCATGACCGAGAGCCTGCACCTGTTGGCGAGCCTGGAACCAGATGTGGTCATTTCCAGTGCCTTCGGGGCGCGTGCGGTCACGGTGCTCGACGAGCCCACGTGGCCCGCGTGCGTCGATGAGGCGTTGCGGTCGATACCGGTGACGCGGTGATCTTCGAGTAGCTGGGGCTAGTCGCTTTGTCCGGTGAGTGCCCGGCGCAGCAGGTGCATCGCCACCGTGGTGGCCCGCTCCCGGATATCGGATCGGTTGCCTGGCAGGCGAAGTGTTCGGGTGATCGAGGCCGACCCGGCCCGCACCGCGAAACACACCGTCCCGACCGGCTTGTCCGGGCTGCCACCACCCGGGCCGGCGATTCCGCTGATGGCCACCGCGGTGTCGGCGCCGAAGTGGTGTAGCGCGCCGGTGACCATGGATTCGGCCACCGGTTCGGATACCGCCCCGTGTTCGGCGATCAGGACCGGGTCCACGTTCAGCATCTCGGCCTTGGCCTCGTTCGCGTAGGCGACCACCGCACCGGCGAAATAGTCCGAGCAGCCGGGCATGTCGGCCAGTCGCGCGGCCAGTAGTCCGGCCGTGCAGGATTCCGCGGTGGCGATCCGGCGCCCCGCCAACAGTTCGGCCACCTGCTCATCCACGGTCGCGCCGTCCTCGGAGTACAGCGCCGACCCGTGCCTGTCGCGCAGCAGGGCCAACAGGTCCTGGTAGGTACGGGCGGCATCGGGTTCATACCGGGTGACGATCTCGAGTTCGCCGCGGCGTAGGCAGGTGGTGATCTCCAGCGCGTCGAAACCGGGGATCGTCGCCTCCGCGTCACGCAACGTCTCGGCCAGACGCGATTCAGCGAGACCGAACATCCGGACCATTTCCTGGCGGTACTCGGTGCGACCCGAAATGGCCTGCTGCACAGCCTCAGTCGCAACGGCCTTGGACCACATCGGCTGCAACTCGCGTGGCGGCCCAGGCAGCACCACCACGGTCGGACTGCCGGCGACCACCACGCCGGGTGCAGTGCCAACCGGGTCGAGCACGTCGGCACCTACCGGTACCAGGGCCTGCTTGCGGTTTCCGGCACGCACCGCGTCGAAGTCCACGCCGGAGCGGTCACCCATCAGCTTGCGCAGGATCGCCGCGATTCGCTCCTCCATCGCCTGATCGAGGACCAGCTCACGGCCGCAGAACTCCGCGACGGTCGCCACGGTGAGATCGTCGGCGGTCGGGCCCAGCCCACCGCTCGTCACGATCAGATCCACGCCCTCGGCGGCCAGGAACCGCAACTGCGCCTCGATGTCGCGAGGACGGTCACCGCAGATGGTGATGTGGGCCAGTTCCACGCCGAGCTCGAGCAGCTGGTCGGCCAGCCACGGACCGTTGCGGTCCTGAACCCGGCCGGTGAGTACTTCTGTTCCGGTTACGACGATGCCTGCGCGTGCGCTCACTCCGTGAACACTACGCAGCGGGCTGACGCCCCGGCCTAGAAGCCGTAGCCAAGTTCGGCCGGGACGTCGCTTGTGAAGGCTGCGCCGAGCCGCTGCACTGCTTCGGAATCCTTGCTGCGCAACCGGTTTGCAGCCACAAAGGCATCCGGGCGGTGGCCGCCGAGGTAGAGGCTCCCGAGCACGTCGAGGTCGAGTTCGATGTCAGCCGGTGCGTCGGTGGGTGTGCACTGTGCGCGCCCACCGCGAATCTGGAGGGCGAATCGGCCACCGTCACCACGGAAATCGTCGATGACGTCCAGCACCACGTCGAGGTCGGCCTGATACCGACGGGCCTCAAGCGCTACCGGGATATCCATGATGCGGATCCACAGGTCGTCGCTGCTCGAGGTCACCCGGGCCAGCCGGGGGTTCGTCAGCAGATAGGGCAGGACGTCGCCGGGATGCGTCCAGACGCTCACCTTCTCCATCAGGTCCATGCCCAGCAGCGCCCGCCACAGGGCGATGTAGGCATCGGTGGTCACAGCGGTGACTTCGCGTACGCGGATCGACCGGGATTCTTCGCCGTGCACGCGGTACAGCGCATAGCCGTCGCGGTGCAGGAACGCGAACCATTCGGAACCACCATCGCGGGTGTTCTCCCGATCGGCGAGCTGCTCGTCCCACAGCGCCGTCGGGCACGCCAACCCACCCGGCGTCTGCAAACGCCAGCGATCGTAGATCTCGGCGAAAGTGTCGCGGTGCTCGGCGGGTTTGACCAGGCGCACACCGCCCGGGTCGGGGACGGAGGCATGGAACTCGGCGAACCTGCGGTCGATCGACATCAGATGCACGGTGCTGGCCGGGCCGTAGCCGAATCTGCCGTAGATTCCGCCTTCACTCGCGGTCAGCGCGGCAATCGGATACCTCGCATCGGCGATCCGCTGGTGCAGCTCGGTGTACATGGAGCGCAGGATCCCGCGTCGTCGATGAGTTGGTGCGACGGCCACGTAACTGATACCCGCCATGGGCAGCACCGCGCCGCCCGGAACGGTCATCGCGAGATCGAGGTATATCGACTGTCCGACGACGTCGGAATCTCCGTCCCCGTCCAGACCTCCGTCGCGCATCACGACGCCGCCGTCGGCGGGCACCATCTGCCGCCACGCCGCCATCGAATCCGGATTATTGATCTCGCCGAACGCGGTGTTGCCAAGCAACGCCATGGCCGGCCAGTCGGCGTCGGTGATGCTCTGCAGGGTCAGTGTTGTTGCCGAAGTTGGCGGAGAAACATTGTCGATCACAGGATCCGACGGTGCCACACCGTCATCGATCACCGCGACTGAATTTCCGCCCGCCGCAACCGCCCCCCTACCAGCTCAGCGCGTGAGCCATCCGTTCACTGTGGTCAGCTCGCGGGTGTAGGTGGTCATGATGTCGTCCTGATACAGCGTGGCTCCGCTGATCGCACCCGGACCTTGCCACACCACCCGGATCCGGTTGGCGCCACGCTGGTAGACGTCCACCCGGTCGAGGTCACGGTGCAGCCATCCGCCGCTCTCGGCCAGCTGGCCGAGCTCATGGCGCTGATCGGTTGTGGTCATGGCCTAGATCCTATCGCCGCACCTGCTGGTCGATCGGCACCGCCACCGGTGCGGTGTTGTAGCCGGTGACCCGGACCCAGTTCGCCGCGGGTTCTGGCCCCGCGGCCTTGGCGGTCAATTCCACCGACTCCCCCGGATACACCGTGACGTAGTTGTCGGAGTACTCGATCGGCAGGATCTCATCACCATCTCGGGTGGTGATGATCTCCGCGCGCTCGAAGAAGGCGATCTGACGGCCCGGATTGTGCAACCGGATGAGGACCTCGGCGCCGGGCGTCTCGGACCGGTACGCGCTCACCTGCAATGGCGCCGCGCCCATGGTGTTGAGCGGGGTCATATCGGCCCAGCTGCTCTGCGCCACATCGAAGGCCCGATCATTACCCGGACCGCCGAGATCGTCGGGTTGCTGTGATTGCCAATACGTGTTGTCGGCGACGACGGCGCCCGCCTCGTCGAGCAGTTCACAACGAACGAAGACCACCGGCGAGTCACCCGCCAGCCGGGGCAGGGCCAACCCGCGCACCGCACCGCCGGACGCCACGGTCAGCACACCGGAGCTGCGGTCGTCACGCACCCGGCCGGTCAGATCGTAGGTGCGTACCCGCACCCGCAGCCCGGACCGTTCCTGCGGGGACTGGTTGGCCACCGTCACGTTGGCGACGTCATGATCGCCGGTGGCATAGGAGTCGAACACCACCGACAGCGGACGCAGCCCCTTCTTGGCCCCGTAATAGGCCCCACCGGGCCGCAGGTAGTAGTCGAAGAGGTGGCCGAAGAACGATGGCCAGTGACTGTTGAGCATCCAGTAGATGGTCATCTTGTGGTTGTCCCACCCGGTGGCCGCGAACGCCTCGAACTGTGCCCGGGTCGACTCATAGTGGGCAAGTTGCGCTTTGCGGGCGAATTCCTCTGCGCCGCGCGACGATCCGTAACGCTCGACCACCGCGGTGCGGATACCTTCCAGGCCGGCGTTGCTGGGGTTCGCCCCGGCGTGGAAGTACCAGGCGTCGTTGATCGGCCACAGCTTGTCCGGCGGAATGAACTTCTGCAGGCTGGCGAACGGCGGGATGTGTTCATTGTCGCCCTGCTCGGCATTCGCGCCGCGGGTGGCCGGGTAGCGACCGCTGAACCAATAACTCGGTGGGCGCCAGGAGTAGGGACCGGCCATGTGAATGCCGTCCCAGTCAGGGTCGCCATCGGCGTCGCGGGCCATCGACGACACGGTGTCGACGACGGCGTTGGGCCAGTGCAGGTCGCGCAGAACACCGTGATAGCCGTCGAGCACCGGTGCCGGCGGTTTGCCATCGCTACCGTTGGCCCAGAGAAACGCCGACGGGCGCCCGCGCAGGGACAGGATCTGCGAGCGCATGCTCTCGCTGGCCACCCGCCGATCCTCGTCGTCCCACTGCCACCACTTCTCCCATTGGTTGCAGCACATCCAGCCGTACATCAACGGGATGCCCAGCTCGTCGGCCCGTTCGATGATGTTGTCGCCCGGGAACTTTCCCTCCAGGCGCAGCATGTTCAGGCCCAGATCGCGGACGTATCCCAGGATGGCGTCCTCCCGCTGCGGGTCGTACTGGAACAACAGGTCGGGTGTGTACGCCGCGCCGCGGACCAGGAAATCGCGCCCGTTGACGGTGAGGTAGAAGCTGCCGCCCCGGCCCAGATCGGGAAACTGTTCGTCGCTGTCTCGGTGTTGTTGCACGGTGCGGATACCGAACCGGGAATCGACGGTGTCGGTGGGCCGGCCGTATCGCAAGAACTCCACCCGCAGGTCGTACAGATCGGGCCGGCCCATGGTGTAGGGCCACCACAGATCCGGGTTGGTCACCCTCAGCGCAGCGAAAGTGTCCGGATCGAACCGGATTTCACGTTTCTCCCCCGGCGCCAGGCTGACCTGTTGATCTACCGAGATGACCGGCTTTCCCGGCCGGCTGATCCGGGCTCGGACCACACCGCGCATCGGGTCAGCGGAGGTATTACGGATGTCGGAGTAGACGGTCAGACGGGCGTGAGCGGTGTCCGGCAACGGCAGCTCGGAGGTGACCATCGGATCGCTGAGCACCACCGCGCCCGAGTAGCTCAGGTACACCGGCTTGAAGATGCCCGCATTGCGGTCGGCCACATAGGAATTGCCGCGCAGCGGGTTCTTCTCCGGGCCCTGGTAACCGATGCGATTCCAGTTCAGCCAGTCCCACCAGCTGTCGGCGAGCTCGATGCCGTCGATATCCTGCAACGCCTGCTCGGGGGTGACCTTGACCGCCAGTGTGTTGATTCCCCCGGCGTTGATCCACGGCGTCGCATCGATCTCGTGGGCGTTGAACATGCCCACCAGCAAGGAGCTGCCGGCGATCATCTTGCCGTTCAGCCAGACCTCGGCGCGGTAGTTGATTCCTGGGAACTGCAGCCGGTAGCTGGAGCTGCCCTCCGGCGCAGTGAAGGTGGTGCGGTACCACCAATCCTGGCGGAACAGGTCCTCCGGCACGTCGGCCAGGTTCTCCCCCAGATACAGGTCCGGATAGGTGCCGTCGTCCTGCAGCGCCGCCAGCACGGTGGACGGCATGTGCTTGACCTCATGCCAGTCGGCGGTCACCGCGCCCGGTGTGGACAGCGCGGCACCGTCGGCCGTTACCGTGCGCGCCGAGGCCAGCTGCCAGCCCTGCGCCAACTCCACCCGCCCGGACGGTGGCTCTGGATGAGCGAACTGCGGGAAATCGGCCACGCACAGGGAAAAGATCAAAAGTGTGGAAGCGACAAGACCCGCGATACTGACCACAAGGCTGGGACCGGCGCAACGATTGCGGGCAGAAATGGCAGCTCCTCACAAACCAGAGCGGCACCGCGTAAGAGGCGATGCCGCGCCGGGTCATTCTGCCGTGACGGGTGCCCGGCCGTGCGGCCGGTGCGCCCTCAGAGCTTGTGAGGGACGTCGTTCACCAAGCCACCGTCCATGACGAACTCGGCGCCGGTGGCGTAGCGGGATTCGTCGCTGGCCAGAAACACCACGAAGCTGGAGACCTCGTCGGGTTGTCCGGGCCGGCCCAGCGGGATGGTGAGCATGTCGTCGGGGAAATGCTCGGTCATCGGGGTCCGGATGAACCCGGGGTGGATCGAGTTGACCCGGATCTGCTTGGGGCCCAGTTCCAGCGCCGCGGACTTGGTCAGGCCGCGCACCGCCCACTTGGACGCGACATACGGGTGCACCATGGCCGCACCACGCAGACCCTCGATGGATGAGACGTTGATGATCGACCCGCCACCGGCCTTCTTCATCGCGGGTACCGATGCCTGCATCCCCAGGAAGGTTCCGGTCAGATTGACGTCGATCACCTTCTGCCACTGGGCCATATCGAATTTGCCGATCTGACCGAGCGCGACGATCCCGGCATTGTTGACCAGTACGTTGAGCAGGCCGAACTCGGCGACAGCCGTCGCCACCGCGGCTTCCCACTGGTCGGCTTGGGTGACGTCGAGGTGCACGTAGCGGGCCGACTCACCGAGTTCGGCGGCCAGGGCCTTGCCCTCGTCGTCGAGGATGTCGCCGATCACCACGTTGGCGCCTTCCCCGATCAGCGCCCGGGCGTGCTCGGCGCCCATGCCGCGCGCGCCGCCACTGATGAGTGCAACTTTTCCCGCTACCCGTCCCATGTCGGGTGACGCTACCGTGCGGAGGCGGTGATTAGAACCTGTTCCAATTCTTTCGCCGAATGGGCATACTTCGGCGTGCAGGCGAAACTGCACGGAGGGCGGAAGCAGATGTCAGAGCAGACATCGGGGGCCATCCGCGTCGCCCACATCGGTACCGGAAATGTGGGGCGGCTGGCCCTGGCCGGGCTACTGACCAACCCGGCCTATGAGCTCACCACTCTGTGCGTATCCACCGAGTCCAAGGTGGGCAAGGACGCCGGAGAGCTTGCCGGACTGGACTTTTCCACCGGGGTCACCGCCGTCGACGACCTCGGCGCGGTGATCGCGGCCAAGCCGGACTGCGCCGTGTACTGCGCAATGGGTGACACCCGCGGACCGGAAGCCATCACCGACGTGGTGCGGCTGCTGGCGGCAGGGATCAACGTCGTCGGGTCCGCGCCGGTGATCCTGCAGTTCCCGTGGAAGCTGATGCCGCACAAGTACATCGATGCCATCGAGCAGGCCGCCAGGGCCGGCAATGCCAGCCTGTTCATCACCGGCGTCGATCCCGGATTCGCCAACGACCTCATCCCGTTCGCGCTGGCCGGCACCTGCCAGAGCATCGAGCAGGTGCGGTGCATGGAGATCGCCGACTACGCCACCTACGACGGCAGCACGGTGATGTTCGACGTGATGGGGTTCGGCAAGCCGCTCGATGAGACTCCGATCCTGTTCCAGCCCGGCATGCTGAGCATCGCCTGGGGCACCTCGATCCGGCAGTTGGCCGCCGGGCTGGGAATCGAGATCGACGACATCACCGAGATCTGCGAGAAAGAGCCGGCGCCCGAGGCCTTCGACATCGCCGCCGGGCATATTGCCGAAGGCACCGTGGCGGCGCTGCGGTTCGAGATCCGTGGCATGGTCGCCGGCGAGCCGGTGATCGTCATCGAGCATGTCACCCGACTCCGTGAAGACCTACGGCCGGATTGGGCGCAATCGGCACAACCAGGGGGTTCGTACCGCGTCGAGATCGTCGGCGAGCCGTCCTACACCGTGGATATCTGCCCGACCAGCCGCAAGGGCGACCACAACCACGCCGCGATCGTGGCGGCGGCCGGGCGAATCGTCAACGCCATCCCCGATGTGGTGGCCGCGCCGCCGGGTATCCGTACCACCCTGGACCTGCCGTTGGTCACCGGAAAAGGCCTCTACAAGCTTGGCTGATCCGAACTCAGCGGGCCCCGGGCCGAAGCCGGCGACGCCCACCGGGCCGGGGCACGGTGAGCACCGGCCAACCCTGGTCGGTGGCCGCCGCGACCATCCCCGGCCGCGGGTTCACCGGCCGGGGATGACCGACCAACCGCATCAGCGCACCATCCTCGGCGCCGTCGGCATAGAAGTAGCTGTTGCCCAGCTCGATCCGATTCTCCCGGCAAAAGTCTTGCACCGCAGCGGCTTTGCGCTCACCCCAGATGATGGGTTCGACGATCCCGCCGGTCAGCCGCCCCTGGGCGTCGGTCTGAAAGTGGTTGCACAACACATGGTTGATCCCCAGGTTCCGGGCGACCGGTTCGGCATGGATGGTCAACGCCGAGGAACTCAACACGACGGTGTGGCCACTGTCCTGATGCCGGCGCACCACATCGCGCATGTGCGGATAGACCCGCCCGGCGATCCGGTTCTCGAACAGATACTCCCCCAGCTCATCGAGCTCGGGCAGGGATTCGCCGCGCAGGTAGCCGGCCGCTCGCACCAGTAGTCGCTCAAACGGCATCCGGCCGATCCGGTACCGCACCGAGGCCTCCAGGATTCCGAAGATCTCACCGATGGCGGCCTGCCGCCGCCGGATCCGGTGACCGGCGTGTGCCGTGGCGGTGAACCCGTCGACCAGCGTGCCGTCCAGGTCGAAGAAGGCCCCGACCTGCGCACCACCCGGACCGACCTCGATTTCCTCGAGCGATTCGGGTTGCGACAGCGTACGGCCCATGCGTCCCAGTACACCAAGGCGTCACGGCATCCGGCCAATCGAGACGGCAGCTGTCAACAGGCTGAGCGTCAGCAGAATTTGGCGTGCCGGCCATGTATCGCCCCACGCGGACCCAGTGCCGTACTAAACTAGAACACGTTTCAATTCTGTCCATGGGCCGCGATCGGCCGAGGACTCCCATACCGCACGGCCCACGAAGGAGCAGGCATTGCATACCGCACTTTGCGACAAATTGGGGATCGACCTCCCGATCTTCGCGTTCACCCATTGCCGCGACGTCGTGGTCGCAGTCAGCAAGGCCGGCGGTTTCGGCGTGCTCGGCGCCGTGGGATTCACTCCCGAGCAGCTTGAGATCGAGCTCAACTGGATCGACGAGCACATCGGCGACCACCCCTACGGCGTCGACATCGTGATCCCGAACAAGTACGAGGGCATGGACGACACCGACCTGACCCCCGAGGTGCTCAAGAAACAGCTCAACGCCCTCGTGCCCGAAGAGCACATCGAATTCGCCAAGAAGATCCTTGCCGATCACGGGGTGCCGGTCGACCACAGCGACGACGACGCCCTGCAGCTGCTCGGCTGGACCGAGGCCACGGCCACCCCGCAGGTCGAGGTGGCGCTGCGGCACCCGAAATGCACGCTGATCGCCAACGCGCTCGGCACCCCGCCCGCCGACATGATCAAGCACATCCATGACGAAGGCCGCAAGGTAGCCGCGCTGTGCGGGTCGCCGTCGCAGGCGCGCAAGCACGCCGACGCCGGCGTCGACATCATCATCGCCCAGGGCGGCGAGGCCGGCGGCCACTGCGGCGAGATCGGTTCGATCGTGTTGTGGCCGCAGGTGGTCAAGGAAGTCGCCCCGGTTCCGGTGCTCGCCGCCGGTGGCATCGGCAGCGGGCAGCAGATTGCCGCCGCGCTGGCTCTCGGCGCCCAGGGTGCCTGGACCGGTTCGCAGTGGGTGATGGTCGAGGAGTCCGAACACACCCCGGTCCAGCACGCGGCATACGCCAAGGCCACCAGCAAGGACACCGTGCGGAGCCGGTCGTTCACCGGCAAGCCGGCCCGGATGCTGCGCAACGACTGGACCGAGGCGTGGGAGAACCCGGACAACCCGCAGCCGCTCGGAATGCCGCTGCAGTACATGGTGTCGGGCATGGCCGTCGCCGCCACGCACAAGTACCCCAACGAGAGCGTCGACGTGGCGTTCAACCCGATCGGCCAGGTGGTCGGTCAGTTCACCAAGGTGGAGAAGTCCGCCGCGGTGATCGAACGCTGGGTGCAGGAGTACCTGGAGGCGACGGGCACCCTCAACGCCCTGAATGACGCCGCCGGCGTGTGATCGAGGCCGCCGGCGGCGGGTTCCTCATCGCCGTCCTGTGGATGGACCTGATCTTCGACGTTCAGGTCCTCCGCCACCGCGGGACTGCTGAACTGCCCGAACCCGCGCTGGCGTCCATCGCCGGTTACTACCACCGGGCTACAACCACATCGCGACCGATGAGCTATCTCATCGCCGCGGTGATGGTGATCCTCTTGGCGGCGTTGACGTTTCATGCTTTCAGCGGCGGCGTCCCAGGCTGGCTGACATCGACGTACGCGGTGCTCGCAGGCGGCCCCATCGCGCTCGCCCTGGTGCGCACGGTGCCCAACGCCGTGGCCCTGGGCGCGCGCGGGGGCAGCCTGGCCGAGCAGACACGGTTGGCGCGTTCCGTCTGCCGCGACCACCTGATGTGCCTGGCCGCCATGTCCGCGTTCCTTATTCTGTGGCTGACCATGAACACTTAGTTGTTGCGGGGCGAGACGTTGTTGGCGGCTGCCGCCGCGGTTGACATTCAAGTTGGTTGAGGCCTGACGATGTTCGGGTGGCTGACCCAGAGTTGATGTCGATCGGCGCGTTCGCCAAGCTCGCCGGACTGACCGCGAGCGCGTTGCGGTTTTACGACGATGCAGGCTTGCTTCATCCCGAGCAGGTCGACCCGCTCACGGGGTACCGGCTCTATAGCGAGTCGCAGCTCGTTCGCGCCTCGCAGTTGCGTCAGCTGCGCGAGGTCGGGATGCCCCTGCCCACCATCGGCAGATTCTTCTCCGCCGGTACTCATGAGGCGGCGCAGCTGATCGACGATCAAGTCGCCAGGGTTGCCGCGGAGGCAGCCGGGATTCAACGGGCAGCCGCGACGCTCAAGGCGTCCCTTGGCGAGGCGGCTCGCATCAGTATTTGCACGCTATCGGGCCCGGTCCTCGCAGCGGTGATCGACCAGATCGTGGCCACCACGAGTCACGATTCCGCGATCCCGGTCCTGAATGGTGTGCGCCTGGAAGTAAACCCTGACGTCATCTCGCTGACCGCAACCGATCGCTACCGCCTGGCCACGCGGACGCTGGTGCCCAGCCAACCGTCTGCCGCTTCCTGGGTAGGGACGCTGGCCGGAGATGATCTCCAGGCCGCAGCCTCGCGACTTCGCCGAACTCCCATCGTGAGACTGGAGGTAGGCGAACGGATCCTGGGCCTGCGCATGGCCGACAGCACCGTCGCGCACTGCCGCCTGCTGACCGAGATCTTCCCTGATTACAAGCTTCTGGTCAGTTCACTTCCCCCTGTGTCACATCGCGTCACCGTCGAGAAGCGGGACCTTCTCAAGGCATTGGAGCAACAGGCGCCAGAGAAGATCGGCCTTCGGGTAGAGGCCGGCCGGCCGAGCCTCCTGTTGCCCGACGGCGCCGTGGAACTCAACGGCACCGCGTCTGGCCCCGACCTGACGCTCTGGTTCGAGCTGACCACATTGTACCCAGCGGTGAGCCACGCACTTGGCAACGACTTGATGCTGGACCTCCGTGGGCCCGACCAACCAGCCACAGTTCGGTCGGCCGACGACGGCGATTTCACCACGCTCGTCATGCCGTGTCTCAATCCTGCGTCTTGACCCCCTACACCAGGCCCTGAACGACGGCCCGCCGGCCGTGATCGCCCTTATAGCCGAAAGGACAGAACCACTCTCATGACCGCAAACGCCACCTCGCCCGACCGAACGATGGAAGCCATCACCACAGCAGTCCTCCTCGGACGCGACGGCGACAACGCCACGGCTCGACGCGACCTGCTCGCGATCTGGAAACAGGTCGGAGTGGCACGCGACCCGTTCCACCGTTGCACGCTCGCTCACTACCTGGCTGATCTCCACGAAGACCCTGCAGCTGCGCTCATGTGGAATATCCGTGCCCTCGATGCCGCCAACGCCCTCAGCGACAATCGAGCCCAGCAGTACCACGCAAGCCTTCACGTCGCTGGCTTCTACCCGAGCCTCTATGTCAACATCGCCGACAACCTCCGCCGCCTAGGCGCATTCGGAGCAGCCACCGAGCACATCAACAACGCCGAGCAGCACATCGCGGCGCTAACCGACGATGCCTACGGACACATGATCCGAGCGGCCATCACCGAGGTCCGCCAGGCCGTCGACAACCGCGACACCGCGCGCCGTGCGTCCGCGCCCGGTGCGGCCCAGTGACCCACAAGAACGCGGTTTCTCGGCTCCAGGCAGGCGTCACCAACGTCCAGCCCTCCTACACCTAGTCCGTTGCTGGCCATGACGTTGTTGTCACGGAGGGCGGCAGGTGACGGGATCTCAGCGTGCGCATAGATTCGAGCAGGAAGACTTGACCCTCACGCAACGTGAGGCACCAGCCTGATCGACGTGACGCAGGAGACGCAGGTGGACGAACTCACCGTGGGCGAAGTCGCGGAGCGATTTGGCATCACGGTCCGGACGCTGCACCACTATGACCAAATTGGGTTGTTGACCCCGAGTCGGCGTGCAGCCTCGGGTTATCGGGTTTACCCGCCCGCGGACCTGACGCGCTTGTCGCAGATCATCGTTTACCGCCGCCTCGAGCTGTCTCTTGACGAGATCGCGAGGCTGCTGGACGAGGGCAACGTGGTCAGCCACCTGGTTCGTCAGCGCGAACGCGTCATGTCCCGGCTCGATGAGTTGAAGGACCTCGTCGAGGCAATCGATCAGGCATTGGAGAAAGCAATGACGAACACCCCCATGACCGACGACGACATGCGCGAACTCTTCGGTGACGGCTTCGACGACTACCAGGCAGAGGCCGAGCAGAAGTGGGGCGACACCGCGGAGTGGAAGGAATCGCAGCGCCGGACAAAGTCCTACGGCAAGGACGAATGGGTCCAGATCAAGGCTGAGGGCGAAGCTGTCGAGAAGGCCTTGTCCGACGCCTTCCGCGCAGGGCTCCCGGCCGACTCCGAAGCGGCGATGAATGCGGCGGAGCAACACCGGCTCCACGTGAACCGCTGGTTCTACGACTGCCCGCCGGACTTCCACCGCTGCTTGGGCGACATGTACGTAAGCGACCCGAGATACGTCGCGACCTACGACGAATCATTCGGGCTGCCGGGCCTCGCGGCCTACTGTCGCGAGGCGATCCACGCGAACGCGGACCGAACTGACCACTGACGTGGTACTGGCCTCGTACACCTAGTCGGACCAGTCCACTGACTGACCCGCCACGCGGGGATAGACCCATGCTCGTCGGCTATGTATGGTTGCATACATAGCCGACGAAAGGGTTCGACCGTGACCGGTCCCCGCGAACGCATGGTGGCTTCGGCCGCATTGTTGATCCGGGAGCGTGGCGCGCACCCGACCGCGATCGCCGATGTGCTCGCGCACAGCGGCGCGCCCCGCGGCTCGGCCTATCACTACTTCCCCGGCGGGCGCACCCAGCTGCTGTGTGAGGCGATCGACTACGCGAGCGATCAGGTGGCCGCGCGCATCGACAAGGCCGACAGCGCGGTGGCATTGCTCGACGCCATGATCGCCGGCTTTCGTAGACGATTGTCCGCCAGCGACTTCCGGGCCGGGTGCCCGGTCGTCGCGGTTGCCGTCGAAGCGGGCGAGCCTGACGCGGCCGAGTCCGCTGCGCTCGACCGTGCCGGGGCCGCGTTCACCCGCTGGACCGGGCAGATCACCCGACGACTACAGGACGACGGAATCTCGGCCGAGCGCGCCGAGGAACTGGCGACGCTGATCATGTCCGCCGTAGAAGGTGCCGTGGTGATGGCGCGGGCGACCCGCGACGTCAAACCGCTGGATCTGATCCACCGTCAACTACGTGAGCTCCTGATGGTGAAAGGAACATCGTCATGACCGATGACCAGTGGCAACCCACCGCCTGCATCCTGTGCGAGTGCAACTGCGGCATCGTGGTGCAGACCGAAGGCCGGGCGATCACCAAGATCCGCGGCGACAAAGATCATCCGGCGTCCCAGGGCTACACCTGCAACAAGGCGCTGCGGCTGGACCATTACCAGAGCAGCACCAACCGCCTGACCGCGCCGCTGCGCCGTAGGCCGGACGGAAGCTATGAGGAGATCGACTGGGACACCGCGATTTCCGAGATTGCCGCTGGGTTCCTCGCGGTCAGGGACAGCCATGGCGGGGACAAGATCTTCTACTACGGCGGCGGTGGGCAGGGCAACCATCTCGGCGGCGCATACAGCGGCGCGTTCCTCAAGGCGATCGGATCGCGGTACCGGTCGAATGCCTTGGCGCAGGAGAAGACCGGCGAGGCATGGGTCGACGCCCACCTCTACGGCGGGCATACCCGCGGCGAGTTCGAACATGCCGAGGTCTCGGTGTTCGTGGGCAAGAACCCGTGGATGTCGCAGAGCTTTCCGCGCGCCCGGGTGGTGCTCAACGAGATCGCCAAGGATCCGGGCCGCGCGATGATCGTGATCGACCCGGTGATCACCGATACCGCCAAACTCGCCGACTTCCACCTACGGGTGCGGCCGGGGACCGACGCCTGGTGTCTCGCCGCGATGGCGGCGGTGCTGGTGCAGGAAAACCTGTGCGACGAAGCGTTTCTGGATGCCCACGTCAACGGTGTCGAGCCGGTTCGCGAGGTGCTGGGCCAGGTGCCGATCGGTGACTACGCGCAGCGATGCGGCGTCGACGAGACGCTGCTGCGCCAGGCCGTACGCCGCATCGCCGCGGCCGACAGCGTGGCGGTGTTCGAGGACCTCGGCATCCAGCAGTCCCCCAACAGCACGCTGTGCTCCTACCTGAACAAGATGCTGTGGATCCTCACCGGCAACTTCGCCAAACGCGGTGGGCAGCATCTGCATTCGTCATTCGCGCCACTATTCGCGTCGGGCGGGGTGGGGCGCAGCCCGGTGACCGGCGCACCGGTGATCGCCGGTCTGGTGCCGTCCAATGTGGTGCCACAGGAGATCCTCACCGATCATCCCGACCGGTTCCGGGCCATGATCGTGGAGAGCAGCAACCCGGCGCACTCGATCGCCGATTCCGCGGCCGTGCGGGCCGCGCTGGAATCGCTGGACCTGCTGGTCGTGATCGACGTCGCGATGACCGAAACGGCGCGGCTGGCCGACTATGTACTGCCAGCGGCCAATCAGTTCGAGAAGCCCGAGGCGACATTCTTCAATCTGGAATTCCCGCACAACACCTTCCACTTGCGTCATCCGTTGTTCGAACCGTTGCCCGGAACCCTGCCCGAACCGGAGATCTGGGCCCGCCTGGTCCGTGCGATCGGCGCGGTTGACGATGCCGAGCTGCAGCCGCTACGCCGCGCCGCCCGGGAGGGCCTGGACGCCTACACCGCAGCGTTCCTCGGCGCGGTGGGTGCCAACCCGGCATTGGGCCGGGTGCTGCCGTACGTGCTCTACGAGACGCTGGGCCCGACACTGCCGGACGGCCTGGCCGGAGCCGCGGCGCTGTGGGGTCTGGCTCAGAAGACGGCGATGACCTACCCCGACGCGGTTCGCCGCGCCGGCCACGCCGACGGCAACGCATTGTTCGAGGCCATCCTGGCCGGCCGGTCCGGGTTGACGTTCACCGCACACGAGTATCCAGACGATTTCGACCTGATCAGCTACCCGGTTCACAAGATCGCGCTGGACATGCCCGAAATGCTGCACGCGGTGCGGGCATTGCCGACCACGCCATCGGCGTTCACCACCGAGGAGTTCCCCATGGTGCTCTCCGCCGGTGAGCGGCGGGCCTACACCGCCAACGACATCTTCCGCGACCCCGGCTGGCGCAAGCGTGATACCGAGGGCGCATTGCGGATCAGCGCCGATGACGCCAAGACCATCGGCCTGCTCGACGGTGACCGGGCCAGGATCACCACCGCGGCGGGAAGCGCGGATGCCACCGTGGAGATCAGTGCGGCGATGCTGCCCGGACACATCTCTCTGCCCAACGGGTTCGGTCTCGACTACACCGACGGCGAGGGGCGGACGATTGTGCCCGGAGTCGCCCCCAATGAGCTCACCTCGTCACAGTGGCGCGACGAGTACGCGGGCACACCGTGGCACAAGCATGTGCCCGCCCGGGTCGATCGGATTCCGGTCGCGAGCATGCCCGCCTGATCGTCACCCGAGTGCGCTGGACGCTCAGGGCAGGGGCGCCGGCGGAAGCGGAACGCCCGGGGCGGGAGGCACAGGTGCGGCGGGCGGAACCGGCTCACCCGGCGGAACCGGCGCACCCGGCGACATCGGTACGTTTGGACCGGGTGCCTGATTCGGGACGGGCGTGTTCATGCCGCGTTGCGCGATCCCGAGAATCAGTGCTTCCTTGCCGCTGATCTCCTGGTTCTGCACGGCATGCCACAGATCCTTCAGATAGCTCAGGTTGGGGGTTTCAGATCCCTGCCCGGTGGGATCCATCGTCGCTCCGGGCGGCAGGGCATCCGGGCTCGCCAGGTGCGGGGTCCCCACTGCGGGCGGCACCGCCGGTGCCGCCGGATCTGCGGCTGCGGCCTGAGCCGTCGGCGCGAGCGGCGCTACAGGCGCCGATGCAGGCCCAACTGCCGGCACGGGCGCCGGTGCCGCTACCGGTGCCGGAACGGGCGCCGGCGCGGGCGGCACTACCGGGGTGCCGGGATCTGCAGCCGCCGCAGCGGCAAGTGACAGCGCAACGACAGGACCCGACACACAGAACGCCAATGCAGACGCACACCTTCGGATGCCGACACTCATATCGATGACCTCTCGCTGTTACTCCAGGGACAGATGATAGCGCTGAGTGCATCGCTACCGCTGATCATTCGTTACAGCACAAGGATCGGAACACGTTCCAATACCAACGTTGTAGGAGTTTCCGAAACCCGCTCCAAGGGGCCCCACCTGTGGTGTAGCAATGGCATTAAGCCACTAGATAACGTCGTCGCGAGGAGCGCCCACGCCATGTCGACTTTGAACCTTCCGCCAGGATTCGACTTCACCGATCCCGACATCTACGCCGAACGACTACCCGTCGAGGAGCTCGCGGAGATGCGCAAGCTCGCCCCGATCTGGTGGAACGAACAGCCCGTGGGTCAGGGCGGGTTCGACGACGGCGGGTTCTGGGTCGTCACCAAGCACAAGGACGTGAAAGAGGTGTCACTGCGAAGCGACGTTTTCTCCAGCCAGGAGAAAACCGCGCTGCCGCGCTATCGCGACGGAACCGTCCAGCAGCAGATCGACCAGGGCAAGTTCGTGTTGCTCAACATGGATGCGCCCCATCACACCCACCTGCGCAAGATCATCTCGCGGGCGTTCACCCCGCGCGCGATCGAACTCTTGCGTGCCGACCTGGCCGAACGGGCCCGCGCGATCGTCGAGGCGGCGGCCGCCGAGGGCTCGGGCGATTTCGTCGAGCAGGTCTCGTGCGAGCTGCCGCTGCAGGCGATCGCAGGGCTCATGGGCGTGCCGCAGGAGGACCGCAAGAAACTGTTCGACTGGTCCAATCAGATGGTCGGAGACATGGATCCGGAGTTCGCCTCCAACGACGCCATCAGCGCCTCGGTCGAGTTGATCATGTACGGGATGCAGATGGCGGCCGAGCGGACGAAGAACCCCGGCGACGACCTGGTCACCAAACTGCTGCAGGCCGATGTCGATGGGCACAAGCTGTCCGATGACGAGTTCGGCTTCTTCGTCATCCTGCTCGCGGTGGCCGGCAACGAGACGACCCGGAATTCGATCACCCAGGGGATGATGGCGTTCGCCGATCACCCCGACCAGTGGGAGCTGTTCAAACGCGAACGCCCCGCCACCACCGCGGACGAGATCGTGCGGTGGGCCACCCCGGTGACGTCGTTCCAGCGCACCGCGTTGCAAGACACCGAACTGGCGGGTGTGCCGATCAAGAAGGGCCAGCGGGTGGTGATGTTCTACCGCTCGGCAAACTTCGACGAGGACGTTTTTGATCACCCCTATTCATTCAATATCCTGCGTGACCCGAACCCGCACGTGGGATTCGGCGGGACCGGCGCGCACTACTGCATCGGGGCGAACCTGGCACGCATGACGATCGACCTGATCTTCAACGCGATCGCCGACGCGATGCCGGACCTGACGCCGCTGTCCGCACCCGAACGGCTCCGGTCGGGCTGGCTCAACGGCATCAAACACTGGCAGGTCGACTACCGCGGCGGTGCCGAGCCGAAATGACCCGTTCCGCACCAGCACTCGGGTAGTCGATGATCGAGCGCCAATAGTCCTCGGGGATCTCGATATTCGATCGCAACGCCATCGCCAGGCCGGTGGCCATCGCAATGCCGAGCAGCCCCAGCCACAGGCCGGCTGCGGCGATCGCAATCCAGAGCACCGTGGTCAGCGCGGGCCAGGGCGAGACCATTGCCAACACCGGTGCGAAGAAGAATCCGGCCCCGACGTAGGCCGCGGACCCGGCCCGGTCGGCGGCCAGCACGAAGCGCAGCCAACGCGGGATCGATTGTGGTGATTGAGGTGTTGCTCGCATCGTTGCCTCCTGTTGTGGGCACGACTCCACGGTGACGCGCGCTGGGTAATCAATGCAATTACCTCTCAGGTAGTGGTCGCATTGCGCCACGTGGGCCAAACTCGGGTGGTGACGAGTGCGGGAACCCACACGCCGATCGGCTCTTTGATGCGCGACTGGCGGCAGCGGCGCCGGATCAGTCAACTGGACCTGGCCATCGAGGCCGAGGTGTCGGCCCGGCACTTGAGCTTCATCGAGACCGGCCGCTCGGTGCCGAGCCGGGCCATGGTCCTGCGACTCGCCGAGGCGCTGGATGTGCCGCTGCGGGACCAGAATCAGCTGCTGCTGGCGGCCGGACTGGCACCGGTGTACGCCGAACGCACCCTCGACGATCCGGAGATGCGCGCGGTCCGCGCCGGCGTGACGCGAGTGTTGGAGGCGTATGACCCGTTTCCCTGTGTGGTCGTCGATCGCACCTGGAACCTGTTGCAGGCCAACGCCGGTACCGCGGTCATGCTGGACGGCGTCGCCAAGCACCTGCTTGCCCGGCCTAATGCGCTGCGCCTCACCCTGCACCCCGAGGGCATGGCGCCGCGCATCCGCAACCTGGCCGAATGGCGCCACCATCTGATCAGCCGACTGCGCCGCGAGGTCACCGTGAGCGGATCGGCCGAACTGGCGGAGCTGCTCGCCGAGGTCGAGTCCTATCCGGGCGGCATGGAACCGGTACGCGACCTGGGAGGCGTCGTCGTCCCACTGGAGCTGACCGGCCCCGGCGGAACCGTACTCACCTTCCTGAGCACCGTAACCACCTTTGGCACCGCGCTGGATCTGACGGCAGCGGAACTGAGCATCGAAGCATTTCTGCCGGCCGACGAGCAGACCGCCGCAGCGCTGCGCGCAGTGGTCTGACCACTTGACCTCTGACCGCATGGCGGGCACCATACCCCCATGGCGCTCCAGCCGATAAGCCGCCGATCCGTACCCGAGGACGTGTTCGAGCAGATCGTCTCCGAGGTGCTCAGCGGCCAGATGCAGCCCGGTGAGTCGCTGCCCAGCGAGCGTCGGCTGGCCGAGGTGCTCGGGGTGTCCCGCCCAGCCGTGCGCGAAGCGATCAAGCGCCTCACCGAGGCCGGCCTGGTCCAGGTGCGCCAGGGCGACGCGACAGTGGTTCGGGACTACCGCAAACATGCCGGGCTGGATCTGCTGCCCCGGCTGCTGTTGCGGGCGGGCGAACTCGATGTGGCCGTGGTTCGCAGCATCTTGGAAACCCGTCTGCACAACGGCCCCAAGGTTGCCGAGTTGGCCGCCCAGCGCGCGCAGCCCGAGTTGATCACCCAGCTCAGCCAGACGGTGGACGCATTGGCGGCCGAACCGGATCCGGTGCAACAGCAGCGACACGCGCTGAGGTTCTGGGATGGCGTCGTCGACGGTGCGGATTCGATCGCATTCCGGTTGATGTACAACACCTTGCGGCAGACCTATGAGCCCGCCTTACCGGCGTTGGCCACCATGATGGCCGCCGAGGTCGGCCGTCCCGACGCCTACCGGCGCATCGTCGAGGCCATTGAGGCGGGCGACCCGGCAACGGCCCGCCACGCCGCTCAGGATCTGCTCGAGCCGGCCACTATTGCGTTCATGGGTGCTCTCGACGCATTGGAGGAAAACCAGTGACGCGCAACGTCTTCACGCTGGCTGACGCGGCACGGGAATTCGCCAGGCACCCCTCCCCCTGGATGATCGGCACCGTGCTGATCGTCGCGGTGGTCGCCCGGATCGGCGCCGGGGACTGGCAACTCACCGACGCGCTGGTACCGGTCGCCATGCTGATGATCTTCCCGTTCTTCGAGTGGATCGTGCATGTCGTCGTACTGCATTGGCGACCAAGAACATTCGGCCGGATCACGGTGGATTCCCGGCTGGCTCGCGACCATCGCAAACACCATGCCGACCCGCGCGACATCCCGCTGATCTTCATTCCATGGCGGGCGTTGCTGTGGATTCTGCCCGCCGCCGCGGCCGTGGCCCTGCTGGTGTTCCCGCGTCTCGGCCTCGGCCTGACGTTCCTGTCGTTCCTGACCGTGCTGGCCCTGTGCTACGAGTGGTGCCACTACCTGATCCACAGCGACTACAAGCCGAAAACCCGTGCCTACCGCTCAGTTTGGCGCAATCACCGCCAGCATCACTTCAAGAACGAGCACTACTGGTTCACCGTCACCAGTGCGGGAACCGCCGACCGGGTCCTGCGGACCCATCCCGATCCGGCAACGGTGCGCACCTCAGCGACCACCAAAAACCTGCATGCGGCTACTGCTGCACGATGATGGGATCGCCCAGGCGCACCGTGTTGAAGTACCAATCGGCGTTGTCGGGGCTCAGGTTGATGCAGCCGTGGCTGACGTTGGCATAGCCCTGCGACCCCACCGACCAGGGTGCCGAGTGCACATAGACGCCGCCCCAGGTCACCCGGACCGCGTCGTAGACGGTGAGCTTGTAGCCTTCGGGATCACTGAGCGGGATGCCGATGGTGCGCGAATCCATCACCACGACAGGTTCTTTGGATAGCGCACTGAAGGTGCCGATGGGAGTCGGATGCTTGGGCTTGCCCATCGAAGCCGGCATCGTGCGGGCCACTGCACCGTCGATGCTGACAGTGAAGGTGTGGGCGTCGATGTCCGCGACGCCGAGCACGGTGGCTCCGGTCTCGAAGCTGGTCTTCAGGCCTCCGGCGGTGACCGAGATTTTCGAATGCGCCGGCCAGAGCTGATCAGGCTTCCATTGCATCACGTCATCGCTGAGCCAGGTGAACGTCCCGGCCGGGGTGTCAGGCGAGTTGATCCGCAGGCTGCGCTGAGCGGCAGCGCGATCGGTCACCGGCGCGCCGAACGTCACCGTCAGCGGCATCGCTACCCCGACCACCGATCCCGCGGCAGGCTCGATGGTCGCCCCCGGCGCCGGCGTGCTCACCGCGGCGGCCGCGACGTTAACCGTGCTTGCGGCAGCGAGCGCGGCCACACCGATCGCCGCAAACATTTTCATGACCGAAGCTCGGACTGTTCCGCATGACGGCGATGGGGCGTTCAGCATGCCCCCAGTGTAGGTGGTCGTCGGGACACGGTTCTTGAGGCGCGGCGTGGCACCGGCCGATTCGGGTTCGCGGTAACGCGATGAGTTGCCCATGGTGAGTTCATCGACACGGCATGGCAGAACGTTTCGGCCGGCCTCGCGGCGCCGGACCGACCTCGGCCAGCAACACCGATCCGACTCGCGCTGCCGGTCCGAATAGCTAACTCAGTGGTTGCCATCCGATACCGGGCCGTCGGGGACCAGCTCCGGCGCAGGTGCCACCGCCTCCGGTGGCGGCGGTGCGACCTCCGGATCGGGAAACGGTGGTGGCACCGGCTCGGCGGCCGGAGGGACCTCAGCTGCCGGGGGTTCCGGCGGTAGCGGGGCGGGCAGCGGAGGTTGCGACTCGGGTGGCACGGTTTCCATCCCGGGTTCCATCCCGGGCGCAGCAGCCGGTTCCAGCACCGGGATGTCGTCAGGCACGGGCACAGGCGCGGCTGGTATGGCGACGGGAGGTGCCTGGCGCACCGATACCGACGCGCCCGACGTACTCACCGCCGGACGGGTTGTCCGATGCGGAGTCGGCTGTTCAGCGGAGGGCAACAGCTGCAGGCTGATCGCCAAGGACAACGACACCACGAAGGTCACCAACCCGCACACCAGGATCGCCAACGGGACCAATTGCGCGGCGACCCAACGCCGGCGCGCCGGGACCACGCTGTCCTCACTGAAACCCCGCCGGCCCCGGCGTACCGACGCCAGCGCCGCTCCCCGAGCCAGCGGGAGCCCGGGCTCGGCGGGAGTGAATACCGGCACCGCCAGTGCCTGCTCCAGTTTCGGCAACACAGCGTCCAGGTCGACGGCGGCTCCGACCACCACCAGGGCATCCGGGCGCGGTACAGCCGCAGCGAACATGTCCAGCAACCACTGGGTGAGCCCGGCCACCGTCTCGATGCCCCGACTGAACGTGGTGTGCACCGGAATATCGCCACCGACCGTCATTGCCTGGACGACATCGGGCTCCAGCACGCACACACCGGTCGTCTCGAATCCCACGATGCCGGCAATGCCACGCGCCAAGGCATCGGTCGCATGCGGCAGCCGGACCGGAACCACGCCGGCTAATCCGGCGGCCGCCAACTTCCCCAACAGCACTGCCGCCTCGGACCCGGCACCGGCACTCCAGGTGACACCGATCGTTGCCAGTCGCCGACCATGTTCCGCCGCAACCGCTTCGGCGCGGCGAATCGCCGCCACGACCTGATCGCAGATCTGGTCGGTCCGGGACGCCGAATGA
This sequence comes from Mycolicibacterium frederiksbergense, assembly GCF_029893345.1. Lineage (GTDB taxonomy): Bacteria > Actinomycetota > Actinomycetes > Mycobacteriales > Mycobacteriaceae > Mycobacterium > Mycobacterium frederiksbergense_B. Next base: position 919,228 of record NZ_JARXVE010000001.1, read on the forward strand.
CCGCGGATATCGATGGCGTCGTGGTCGATGGTCGCTCCGTTGGCCTCGGCGCCTTCCACCAGGATCAGACCGACGGTGGAGGGTGTGATCGAAACACCGAGCACCGCCTCCACATGCACCCCCCTCGGAGCTGTGGCCACGAAACGGTGGTCCGGCGGACCATCGCAACGGATCCGGGTACTGCCAAAACTGTGGCCGTCGTCCATACGTTTCGCAACGACCTTACCGGGTGCCGGCGGTGTCCCCCACTCTCCGCACCGTCGGCACGATGTGCCACATCACCGCCAAATGTGCTGTGCCACAGAACTACCAGTACACAACGGAGTATCCGTTTGCCAACAACATGTCCAAACTGCGATCAGCAGACACCGCACGTGGCAAGGTGACGATGCATGGAGGCAGTGCAGGATTCACCGCGTCGGCGGAGCTTCTTCGGCCATCCAGCGGGGCTGGCCAATTTGTTCGGAGTCGAGCTATGGGAACGGTTCTCGTTCTACGGAATGCTCACCATCCTTGGCTACTACCTCTATTACATGGCCGGCGACGGCGGCCTGGGGCTGCCCAAGACCACTGCCACCGGCATCGTCGGCGCCTACGGCGGACTGGTGTATCTGTCCACTGTGCTGGGCGGGTGGATCGCCGATCGAGTCCTGGGCATGGAGCGCACGGTGTTCTACGGCGGACTCGTCGTGATGGCGGGCCATACCGCGCTGGCTATTGTGCCCGGGTTGGCCGGCGTCGGTGTCGGCCTGATGCTGATCGCACTCGGCTCCGGTGCACTCAAAGCCAACGCCTCCGCATTGCTGGGCACGCTCTACGACAAGGACGACCCGCGCTGCGACAGTGGCTTCACCCTGTTCTATCTGGGCATCAACCTGGGCGCCTTCATCGGCCCGTTGGCGACCGGGTTGTTGCAGACCCACTTGGGCTTCCACTATGGCTTCGGCGCCGCGGCCATCGGAATGGGACTCGGGCTGAGCCAGTACGTGATCTTCCGGCGCAATCTCGGCACCCATGGACGCACCGTGGCAAACCCGTTGCCGTCCCGGGAGATCGGCAGAACTCTGGGCGTATTCGCCGGACTGGCCGTAGTCGTGGCCGTGCTGTTGCTATCCGGCCTGGTGCGGCTCGCCAACTTGTCACAGTTCACCACTTTGGTGATCGCCCTGGCCGCACTGATGTATTTCGTGGTGATGCTGACCAGCGCCAAGGTGTCGGCCATCGAACGCACCCGGGTTCGTGCCTTCATCCCGTTGTTCCTCGCCAATGCGGTGTTCTGGTCGCTGTTCCAGCAGATCTTCACCGTGCTGGCGGTCTATTCCGACGAACGGATGAACTGGTCGATTTTCGGCTGGACGGCGCCATCGAATTGGATCGGGTCCATCGAGCCGATCTGGGTCATCCTGCTCTCGCCGCTGTTTGCGATCCTGTGGACCCGGCTGGGCAACCGTGCGCCCACCACGCCGCACAAATTCGGCTACGGGGTGGCCGGGATGGGCGCGGCATTCTTGCTTTTCCTGCCGATGGCGGGGACCACCGGCCGAACGGTGCCGGCGCTGCTGGTGGCCGGCATCATGGCGCTGTTCGCAATCTCCGAGCTGCTGCTGTCCCCGATCGGTCTGTCGGTAACCACAAAGCTTGCACCAGAAGCGTTTCGGTCCCAGATGATGGCCCTTTACTTCTTCTCGGTGGGCCTGGGAACTGCGATGTCGGGAGTTCTCGCACAGCGCTACAACCCGGCGCACGAGTTCGCCTACTTCGGCACCCTCGGAGCAGTCGCCATCCTCGCGGGCGTTGTGGTCTTGTTGCTGTCACCGTGGATCAGCCGACTGATGCAGGGCGTTCACTGATCATCGGACAGGATTTCGCGCAGTAACGGTACATCGATATTGCCACCCGAAACGATCACGGCCGTCGGCCCCTGCGGCGTCGCAGCCTTGCGGTAGCCGGCCAGCGCCACCGCACCACTGGGTTCGGCGACCAGGTGTGCACGATGAACCAGTTCTCTCACCGCTGAACGAATCTCATCTTCGGTCACCGTGATGACATCGTCGAGCACCCGTTGCAGATGGGCGAACGTCAACTCCGATGGCGTCGCGCGCAGTCCGTCGGCGATGGTCCGGTTGCGTTGCGCCACAGGCCAGTCGACCCGGTGACCGGCGGCGAGGCTCTCGGCGGTATCGGCGGCGAGTTCCGGTTCCACCCCGAATATCTTGGCCTGCGGGCACAACGCACGGATCGCGGTCCCCACCCCCGATGCCAGGCCACCGCCGCTGATTGGGACGAGAACGGCAGCGACATCGGCCAGATCCTGCGCAATCTCCAACCCGATGGTGCCCTGGCCGGCGATCACGTCGGGATGGTCGAACGGCGGCACCAGCACACCGCCGGTGCGCTGGACCAGTTCTGCCGCGAAGGTCTCGCGCTGTCCGGCCGCACACAACACCACCTGCGCCCCGTGATCCCGGGTGGCCTGGACCTTGATCGCGGGGGTGTCCTCGGGCATCACGATATGGGCCGCAACCCCGTACGCTGCGGCCGCATACGCCACGGCCTGGGCATGGTTGCCGCTCGAGTAGGCCACCACTCCCCTGGCCCGCACATCGGGGTCAAGCCGGCCCAGGGCATTGAACGCTCCGCGGATCTTGAATGCCCCGATCGGCTGCAGATTCTCCGGTTTTAGCCATAGCGGCCGATCCGGATCTCCCCACCGGGCAGCCAGGAGTGGGGTCCGCACGATGTCGGAGGCGATCCGCCGGGCTGCGGCGTCGATGTCGTCGATGGTCACCAGCTTCACGAAGTCCAGTCTCTCCTGTGGTCGCGGCTCAGCCGCAATCGAGTGCTCACGCGGCCGCCATTGAATCGCTGGTGCACAGGTAGGACAATCGGAATGGTCGACCACGCTGATCAGTGAGGGGACGATCATGACGGACCCCGGCGACGCCGGATTCGATGACGATGCGCCCGAGGGCGACGTCGTCGAACAACTCATACCGGTAGACGACGAGGATGAGCTCGTGTCGGGTCCGCGCCGGGTGCGGATATCGCCGGACGCCGAAGCCACCGAAGCCGACCTGATCGATCAGGCCATCGTCGTGCCGCTGGACGAGGAATCCGACTTCGAACGCTGAGCCGAGAGCCTGCGCACGGCGACCCGCCCGAGCAGGCTGACCACGGCCAGCACCAGCAACGCCGACAGCCACGGCCACGCCCCGTGCCGGTGCACCCACCCGGCGAGTGTGCCTTGCAACCGGCCGGCGGCGACGATCACCGGATCGTCGGGATTGCCGCCGGCACTGAACAACTGGATCTCATACAGCCCGTAGTAGGCCACGTACCCGCCGACGATGATCAGCAGTACTCCGCTGAACCGGTTGACATACGGGACGATTCGGCGCAACCGCTCCACCACCACGGTGCTGGCCAGCGCCGCGGCGACCGCCAGCACGCCGACGACAAGGGTGAAGCCGGCCGCGTAGGCACCGAACACCGCTACCCGGCGCCAAGCGGTGTTGGATTCCAGACTTGCGCCGGTGACCGCCAAAAAGGGGCCGACGGTACACGACAACGAGGCCAGCGCGTAACCGATGCCGTAGCCGGCCATCGAGCCCAGCCGCGCGGTCGGCGCCCAGCGCGGATCGTGCGCCACGGAATCGGGTAGCAGTAGCCCCAGTTGGCGGCCGGTCAGCAACCAGCCGCCCAGCAGGATCAGGCTCACACCGATCAGGACCGTGACGTACGGCAGATAGCGCTGGACGGTGTTGGCCGCGGCGACCGTCAGAAGTGCGAACGTGCCGAATACCGTGACGAATCCCGCGGTCATCGCCGCGGTGGCCACCAGCGCGCGGCCCAGTGCGCGCACGGGTGCGCGTGTCGACGGGCCCCGCACCACCAGGGCGAGATATCCGGGCAGCAGCGCGAACCCGCATGGGTTGAGCGCCGCGACCAGTCCGGCGCCGAACGCCAACCCCACCAGATTGCCGGGCACGCCGGGTGGCTAGCCGCTCAGTGCCGCGACCCGATCGGCCAACTCCTGGTGCGGCATAGCCGATGTCGGGTTGTTGACGAACGTCGACGAACCGTCGGGACGGTAGAAAACATACGCGGGCTGCCACGGCACGTTGTATCGCGCCCAGATCGACCCGTCGGCGTCATTGAGATTGGTGAAACTCAGGTGGTACTTGTCGACGAAGCCCTGCATCGCCGCGACATCGGAGTGGGCGGCCACGCCGACGAAAGTGACCTGCGGGTTGGCCGCGGCCACCTGGCTCACCGACGGTGCCTCGGCATTGCAGAACGGGCACCAGGGCGTCCAGAACCACAGCACCGCGGGCTTCCCGGCGAGGCCGGCCCCGTTGAACGGGGCACCCGACAGCGTGGTGCCGGTGAATTGCATCCGCTCGTCGGCGGTCGCCGACGGCGCGGCGACCAGCGCGAACCCGATGGCGACCGAGAACAGGATGCCGGCCAGACCGAGTGTCGACGATGTGGGTAACCGCGGAAATCGCATCCTCATTGCGAGGTCTCCTTCGCTCAGGGTGCAGCACACGTCCGATGCGCGCACATCCCCTACACGACGGTAGGCACGCCCCAGTTCAACTGTGCCGAGTTCGGCAAAGTCGCGGGCCTCTTGTGCCTGGTCGCCAGGCGGTTCAGAGTAAGAAAATGAGCGAACAGTGGATCCAGGGGTGTGTGGTCCAGCGGATCATGTTTCGTGAGGGCCTGGTGCTCAACCTCGGCGACTACAACGAACTCGTCATTGCGGTGCCGCTCGAATTGACCCTGCCGGCGACCGGTACCGATGATTCCGAGGTGGTTGCGATTGATCCGCAGTCGCTGCGCAACGAGGTTCGCCCGCTATTCGATTTCGCCGGGCAACGCTGTACGCATGCCGATTGGGAGGACAACGGCAGCCTGCATCTGAGCTTCTCCGACGGTCATCGGATCGACGTGCGACCCGATGAGCACCGCACCTCCTGGGAGTTGTACGGCAAGTACCACGGCTACGCCGCGTGCCTGGCCCACGGGCGTGTCCGGGTCGTCCGGCACGATCAGGGTGGCGGCATGGACGAGTACGCCACGCGGGAGAGCGGCTGAGTGGCCCGCGGCGAGGCCGGTGGCACCAAGATGTGACGGTCTATGCCACACCGACCCCCAGGATCGGGATCCAGACACCGAACAGCCACACGCCCCACTGGCGGAACCCGTTATCCCACACCGGGTTCAGGTTGTAACCCCAGTAGTTGATGCTCTGCGGCAGTCGCCCGCCCCGCCATTGCACCGGTGGCGGCGGACCCCAGCCCCACGGCGGCGGGCCATTCCGGTCATCCCACCAGTCGTGTCGATTGTCCGCCCACCAGGGCCCCTTGTTGTCCCAGCGTCCGCGATCGAAGTCGCGGCCGGGCCCGTTGTCGCAGAACGGGAAGCAATCGTCGTGACCGTGCCCCGGCTTCAGCGGGGCCGGCGCGACCGGCTGCGCCGAGGCCATCGGCGTCCCCAACCCCGTGACATCGAAGCCGAACGCGCCGACAGTCAATGCGGCCGCCACGAACTTTGCCAGTTTCATTCTTGAACCTCCTAAAGTTGTGACCCCGGCGCCGGTCATCCCCCAATGATCCAGCGCCGCAACGCCTTGCATCTCACCTTCGCGAACAGCGAAAGGTTTCACCCCCTGAGGCATATCGTGATGCCGGATCCAAGCGTTACCTCGTGATGCCGTCGGCCGCCTATCGTGACGAAAGAAGGCATTGCCCTCCTGTCGCGGTGGATCCGGCTCTACCCTGGCGAGGTGGGTATAGCACCGCGGGTTAACGGGGCTCCTCCCCCTGAGGTGCCACGCGCCGAAGTGAATCTGGGGTCGTGGCGGTTCTGGCGCGAAGACGACGACGTGCGCGATGGGGCGTTCGCGGCGCTGCGCCGGCACGCACCGATCTCCTATCACCCGGCTTGCATCGAGGATGGGTTTCCCGAGAGCCACGGGCACTGGGCGGTGACCCGCTACGACGACGTGTTCTATGCCAGCCGCCACCCGGAGATCTTCAGCTCCGCGTCCGGAATCACCATCGGCGATCAAACACCGGAATTGGCCGAGTATTTCGGCTCGATGATCGCGATGGACGACCCCCGCCATGCCCGCCTGCGTAACATCGTGCGCAGTGGATTCACCCCGCGGGTGGTGGCCTTGATCGAGGAATCCGTACGCGATCGGGCCCGACGGCTGGTCGCCGACATGATGGCTCGAAATCCCGACGGTAGCGCCGAACTCGTCACCGAGCTCGCCGGACCACTACCCCTGCAGGTCATCTGCGACATGATGGGCATTCCGGAGCGGGATCATCAACGGATCTTCCACTGGACCAACGTGATACTGGGATTCGGCGACCCCGACCTGACCACTGACTTCGACGAATTTGCCGCGGTGGCGATGGAGATCGGCGCCTATGCGACGGCATTGGCGGACGAGCGCCGGGTCACGCCCGCCGAGGATCTGACCACCAGCCTGGTACAGGCCGAGGTGGACGGTGACCGGCTTACCTCGGCGGAGGTGGCGTCGTTCTTCATCCTGCTGGTGGTCGCAGGCAACGAAACCACCCGCAACGCCATCAGCCACGGCGTGCTGGCCCTCACCCGCTACCCCGAACAGCGGCACATGTGGTGGTCGAAGTACCACGAGTTGGCACCCACGGCCGTGGAGGAGATCGTGCGCTGGGCGTCCCCGGTGAGCTACATGCGCCGTACCGTCACCCGCGACACCGTCCTCGGCGGGACCCCGCTGCCCGCCGGTGCCAAGGTGACGCTGTGGTACGGATCGGCCAATCGGGACGAGTCGAAATTTGCCGATCCGTGGATGTTCGACATCAGCCGCCATCCGAACCCTCACCTCGGATTCGGTGGCGGCGGTGCACATTTCTGCCTCGGGGCAAACCTGGCGCGGCGCGAGATCACCGTGGCGTTCGAGGAGTTGTACCGTCAGGTGCCCGGCATCGTCGCAACCGAGGAACCCGACCGGCTGCAGTCGTCGTTCATCCACGGCATCAAGCGAATGCCGGTGGCCTGGCGTTGAAGTTGCGCAGAATCTCACCCGACCGCAGTCACCTGACGGTCAGGGTCCCCATCATGCCGGGGTGATAGACGCAGTAGAAGGCGTACTCCCCCGCTTCGTGCGGGGCCGTCAACGTCGCGCGCCCTTTTCCCTTGACCCGGACGTCGAACACACCCCTGGTGCGCGATGTCACCGAATGCTCGACCTCGTCGGTGTTCACGATGGTGATCTGGGTCCCCGGCGCCACGGTCGGTGGGGCGCTGTAGCCCATGCCTTCGATCGTGATGACCGGGCCGGTCGGGGCGGGTGCGCTCGGACTCGTGCTCACCGCCTCGATCGGCGATCCCTGGTCGCCCGATGTCGAGACCGGCCCGCAGGCCGCGACAGAGGCCGCGACGGAGGCCACCCCCAGCACCACCAGCGTGACCCACACGGCTGTACGCATCATCGCGCCCCCTGAGTTACCAGTTCCGGCCCTACCGACGATTATTGGCGCGTTCGCGACTCTGCGCCGCCGATTCCGGCAACCCGCCTGCCCACGGTCACGCCGGCGACGAACGCGACCGCGAGTACACCGACGATCACCCAGGCCAGCACGCTGGAGCCGCCGACCAGGTCTTTGAGGTTGGCCAGGATCAGCACCAGCGCACCCAGCAGCCCGGACAGGCCGAGCGCCGGGGCGATCCGCACCCGCCACAGCGAATGACCGCGCCGGTCCCGGCCGAAGTACACCAGTACCGCGACGCTGGTGGCGACCATCAACAGGACGACACCCACCGTGGTCGCACCGGCGAACCAGGTGTAGAACTGGGCGGCCGGATCCAGACCGAACACCACGGCCAGCAGCACGCTGACCGCCACCACACCCGAGATCCACAGCGAGGCCCGGTGCGGGGAGCCGTGCCGGTGGTGCGGTTGACTCAGCCCCGCGGGCAGCACGTCACGCTGGGAGAGCGCGAACACGTAGCGCGACGCCACGGTGTGGAAGGCCAGGATGCAGGCGAACAGGCTGGTGAAGTACAGCACCGTGATCATGTCGGCTCCGGCCGCGCCGATGTAGCGATGGGCGGTGTCCCCCAGGAAGGTGGCGCCGGTACCGGTGGCCCGAGCGACGGCCTGCTCATCGCCCCAGCCCGAGATCAATGCCCAGCTGCTGACTGCGTAGAACACGCCGATCAGGATCAGCGCGAGGTAGGTGGCGCGGGGAATGGTGCGCTCGGGTGTGCGGGCCTCGTCGCGGAAGATCGCGGTGGCCTCGAATCCGACATAGCTGATGATGGCGAACAGCAGTCCGATGCCCAGTGATCCGGAGAAGATCGCGTTCGGATGCACGATGCCCGAGGACAACCCGTGGTCGCCACCATTGGCCACGATCACCAGATCCAGCACCAGCACGATCGTGATCTCGGCGCTCAACAGCACGCCCAGCACGCGGCTGGACAACTCGATATTGCGGTAACCCAGGTAGGTGGTCAGCACGAACGCTGCCGCGGCGAACGCCCACCAGGGCAGGCTGGGCCCGCCCGCCAGCTCGAGGACGCTCGCACCGGCCGGGCCGAGCAGTCCGTACACACCGGCCTCCAGCGCCACGTAGCTCACCAGCGCAACGAAGGCGATACCGATTCCGGCCGGCAGCCCCAGCGACTGGCGCACGTAGGAAAAGAACGCACCGGCTTCCTCGACATACGGCGTCATCGCGGTGAAACCGACCGCGAACAGCAGCAGCACGACAGTGGCGGCGATGAAGGTCGCCGGGAATCCCGCACCGTTGCCCGAGGCGATCCCGAGCGGAACGACACCGCCGATCACGCCGAGCGGGGCCGCCGCGGCGACCACCATGAAGACGATCGCGGCAACCCCGAGGTTGCCGCGCAGCTGCCGCGCTGACGGAGCCGGTTGGTGGCCCAACGATTCTGGGGCTGTGCTGGTTTCGGACATGCTCGACCGTCCTTCGGGGCAGTGTGCGGGTTGATGTGACCCGCGGAAACATAGGGCCGGTGTGGTCGCGCGTACCAGATCTGGCGTCAGCGTGCGCAAAACTCGGACGCCACCGCACGGCCCAGACCCGGGCCGCACTGCCCGCCGGTTACCGGGCCAGGACGTCGAGCATCCCGGCCGCGGCCCGCGGCCAGGTGAACTGTTCGGCCCGCCGTCGGGCACTGTTGCGCCGCAGCGGTTCAGGGCGTCCGATCACCGAGGTGACCGCGCGCGCTATGGCCCGCCCATCATTGTCCGCGGTGGCTCCGCTGTCATTGGTCAGGATCTCGGCCAACGCCGAGGTCCGCGACACCACGGCGGGTGTACCGCACGCCAGCGCCTCCAATGCGGCCAAGCCGAAGGTCTCGTGCGGGCCGGGGGCCAGGGCGACATCGGCCGAGGCCAGGATGGTCGCCACGGTGTCGCGGCAGCCGATGTACCCGGTGAAGGCCACCGGCAGTCCGGCGGCCTGACGCTGCAGCCGAGCCCGTAACGGCCCCTCCCCGACCACTACCAGTCGTGCGTCAATACCTGAATCACGCAGTGCAGCAACGGTATCGATGCTTCGGTGGGCGTGTTTCTCCACCGACAGCCGTCCACAGTGCACCAGCAGGGTCTGCTGCGGCGCGGCCCAACGGCTGCGCATCCGCGCACTTCGGCGGCGAGGATGGAACTGCTCGAGGTCGACGCCGAGTGGCACGGTCGCGACGTTGCCGGCTCCGATCCGGTCGAACTCCTCACGGGCAAAAGCCGTCGTGCACACCACGGCGTCGTAATTCGCCGCGGTGCGACGATTGGCGACATCGGCGACCGCCCGAGCGGCCGGCGGTGGCAGTACCTGACCGACCAGGCGGTCCAGTCGTTCGTGCGAGATCATCACGGTTGCCGCACCGTAGTTGCGGCCCCAGGGGCCCAGAGACCGCAGGGTCAGCCGGTCCGATACTTCGATGGCGTCCGGCTCGAGCTGCTCCAGCAGTGCCGTCACCGGACCGGGCAGCACCGCCCGATATCCACCGGTGAACGGGATAAGCCTGGCCGGCAACGAAATTCGCACCACTCCGCTGGCAAGGACGTGGTGTTGTGAACAGGGGCCGGGCACGATGAGATACACCTCGTGACCGAGGGCGCGGTATTCGGCGCCCAGGCGGTCGATCGCGGTGCGCAGACCGCCTGAGCGCGGGCCGTAAAAGTTGGCGACCTGGACAACCCGCATCCCTCGATCAGAGCCGGGCAGCGTGTGCGGTCAACAACGACACCTCAACCGGGACCTGAACAGTCGCTGAACAAGCCCGAGGCCGGCTCAGGCGAGGTGCACCGCGAACCAGTCCTGGATGCGTCGCCAGGCGTCAGCGGCGGCCGCCGGCTGGTAGCGATCACCGGTGTCGTTGAAGAAGGCGTGGTTGGCATCGGGTTCGGTGATCAGCTCGTGCACCATCCCGGCCTTCTCCAGGGCCGCGCGCACGACCGGTTCGGTGGCGTTCACCCGCTGATCCAGCGCACCGTAGAAGGCGAGTACCGCGACGTTGCGGGAACCACTGAAATCCGGAGCGTCGGGAGCAGGTCCGTAGAACGGCACCGCAGCCGATAGTTGCGGCGCACCCGCTGCCAGCAATCGCCACACCAGCCCACCGCCCATGCAGAAGCCGACGACGGCGAGCTTGCGGTCCGGAACGCGTTGTTGCAGCTCGTCGATTCCGGACCTGAGGTCGGCGAGGAATTCCGGTGGCTCGATCCTGCTCAATGCCGCGGTGGCGTCGGCCGGGTCGGTGAAGACCGCGGTGCCGCCCTGCCCCGACAGCAGGTCGATCGCCAACGCCGAGTAGCCGATCCCGCCGAATCGGCCTGCCACCGATCGGATGTGGTCTGTGAGCCCCTTGTTCTCATGGATGACCAGCACCCCACCCTTGGGGCTGGGTGCGGCCGCCCAGGCACCCTGCAGCTCACCGTTGGGTCCGGCCCAGCTCACCGGCGCGGTGGGCAGGGCGCCCTCGGCCCCCGGGGGCAGTGCCCCGCCCGGCTTCGGTGGTGACTTCGGCGCCGGGTTGGATTCCGGCGTGGAAGCGGTCTGCTTCGTCTCGCCGCAAGCGGCGATCAGCGCGGACGCCGCGGCGGCGCCCAGCCCCAGCAGTCCCAATCGGCGTAGCGCCTCACGACGCGACAGCAGTCCGTCGAGGTGGTCAGTCGCGATTTCCTCTGCGATGTATCGCTGCAATGGAGTCACTTCGCTCAGTATGCGCCGATTTGGTCAACCGCACGGACAGAACTACATACGGCGGGATACTCATCGGATGGGCTGGACACCGGACCCGGAGGCGCTGCGGGGGCACGTCGCCGTGGTCGCCGGGGCCACCCGGGGCGCCGGCCGGGGCATCGCCGCGGCTCTGGGAGAGGCCGGCGCCACCGTCGTGTGCACCGGTCGCAGCAGCGTCCGCGGAAGCCGCGACTCGGACTACCACCGGCCCGAAACCATCGAAGAAACAGCCGAATTGGTCTCACACCTGGGCGGGTTCGGTATCGCCATGCAGGTCGACCACCTCGATGTCGCGCAGGTACGCAAACTTGCCGGCAGGCTCAAGGCCGAACATGGCCACATCGACATCCTGGTCAACGACATCTGGGGCGCCGAGGTACTCAAAGGAGCGCCCGCCACGTGGGGTCGGCCCATATGGCAGCACGACCTCGACGACGGATTGCGCATGCTGCGCCTGGGACTCGACACCCACCTGATCACATCGCACTGTCTACTGCCGCTTCTGGCCGACCGTCCCGGCGGCCTGCTGATCGAGATCACCGACGGGACCAGCGAATTCAACGCCGAGCACTACCGCCTCTCGGTGTTCTACGATCTGGTGAAGACCGCGGTGAACCGGCTCGCCTTCAGTCACGGACACGAACTCGCCGCATTCGGCGCCACCGCGCTGGCGGTGACCCCGGGCTGGCTGCGTTCGGAGATGATGCTGGACAACTACGGCGTCACGGAGTCCTCCTGGCGCCGCGCTCTCGACATGGCGCGCACCGACGGTTATCCGCCCGCCCCGCCCGGCTTCGCCGAATCCGAGACGCCCCGATTCGTCGGCCGCGGGGTCGCCGCGGTCGCCGCAGACCCGGACCGCGCCCAGTGGAACCAACGATCGGTCAGCTCAGCCGAACTGGCCCATCACTACGGGTTCACCGACCTCGACGGCCGCCAGCCAGATCCGTGGACTCCGACATAACCGCAGCTCAGCAGCCCACCGCAGAATTTAGTAGACATTTTTTCAAATCTGTTCACTATTTTCGTTGACACTGGCGCTACCGGACGGTTCTATGGCTGGGTGAGCTTCGACACCATCATTCGTAATGGCCGTTGGTTCGACGGCACCGGCGCGCCGTCGGCTGTGCGCAACATCGGCATTCGCGACGGCCACGTGGTTGCCATCTCCCCCGAGCCCCTCGACGAGACGGACTGCCCGCAGGTCATCGACGCGACCGGCAAGTGGGTGCTGCCCGGAATGCTGGATATCCACACGCACTACGACGTCGAGGTGCTGAACGGTCCGTCGCTGTCGGAATCACTGCGCCATGGCGTGACCACCGCGATGCTCGGTTCCTGCTCGCTGTCGACCGTGCACGTCGGCGGGGTCGATGCCGGCGACCTGTTCGGCCGCGTCGAGGCGATCCCGCGGGACCAGGTCATCGCCGCGGTCGATGGGAACAAAACCTGGACCAACTGCGACGAATACGTGTCGGCGCTGGAGTCGCTGCCCCTGGGCCCCAACCTGGCCGCTTTCATCGGGCATTCCGATATGCGGACCGCGGTGATGGGTCTCGACCGAGCCACCCGCAAGGACGAGCGGCCGACAGCCGCCGAGCAGTCCCGCATGGAGCAGATGCTGAAGGAAGCCCTGGATGCCGGCTTCGTCGGAATGTCCTCACAGCAGCTGCTTTTCGACAAGATCGATGGCGACACCTGCCGGTCCCGCACCCTGCCGTCGACGTATGCCAAGCCCCGAGAGCTGCGCCGGCTCAAGTCGATGTTGCGCCGCGCCGGCCGGGTGCTGCAGTCCGGACCCGACATCCAGAATCCGCTCAACCTGGCCTCGCAGGTGGCCCAGTCACTCGGGTTGTTCCGCAACCCGCTGAAGACCAGCCTGCTCTCGGCGGCCGACATCAAGGCCAATCCGTACGCGATCTCGATGATGGGGCCGCTGGCCCGGGTGGCCAACGCGCTCGGCGGGAATTTCCGGTGGCAGCATCTGCCGGTGCCGTTCGAGGTGTACGCCGACGGAATCGATCTGGTGGTGTTCGAGGAATTCGGTTCCGGCGCAGCGGCTCTGCACCTGCGCGACGAGGTCGAACGCAATGAGCTGCTCCGCGACGAGGAATACCGGCGCAAGTTCCGCAAGGACTACGACAACAAGTTCGGCGTGCGGGTGTGGCACCGAGACTTCTTCGACGCCGAAATCGTGGCCTGCCCGGATGAATCCGTGGTCGGCAAGTCCTTCGGCCAGGTCGGGAAGGAACGCGGGGTGCCGCATCCGGTCGATGCCTTCCTGGACCTGGTGCTCGAGCACGGTACCGCGATCCGCTGGCGGACAACCATTTCCAATCATCGGCCCGAGGTGCTCAAGAAGCTGGCCCGCGACCCGGGCATCCAGCTCGGCTTCTCCGATGCTGGTGCGCACCTGCGGAACATGGCGTTCTACAACATGGGACTGCGGCTGCTGCGCCATGTCCGCGACGCCGAGCGGGCAGGCACACCGTTCATGTCGATCGAGCAGGCAGTGCACCGGCTCACCGGTGAGCTCGCCGACTGGTACCGGATCGACGCGGGCCACCTGCGTATCGGGGACCGCGCCGACGTGGTGGTGATCGACCCGGAGCGGCTCGACGACTCCCTCGATGCGTACGCCGAGGAGACCGTCGACTTTTACGGCGGACTCTCCCGCATGGTGAACCGCAACGACGACACCGTCATCGCCGTGTTCGTCGGCGGACGCACCGTGTTCGCCGACGGTGAGCTGACCGACCTGGTCGGACACCAGCGCACCGGCCAATTCCTGCGTGCCGCGCACAGCGTCCCGTCGATCCCCGCTAAGGACAGTGAGTTGACTAATGCCCGTTGAGGAATCCGTTCTGTCCGTTGCCGAAACCGTTCGCGGTATGTGGCAGGCCCTGTCCGACCGGAACTGGGAGCTGCTCAAGACATACCTGTCGGAGGACTGCCTCTATCTGGATATGCCGGTGGGGCCGGCCGCAGCCGCCAAGGGACCCGAGGACATCGTCAAACGCCTCAAGATCGGGCTGGAACCACTGGCCTCGTACGAGAACTTCTCCGGTCTGCTGGTGGACAACGGCCGCGACGCCATGTACGAGCACCATGAGGAATGGCATTGGGCCAGCGGCGAATCCGCGGTGCTGAAGTTCGTCACCGTGCACCGAGTCGAGAACGGCAAGGTGACGCTGTGGAAGGACTATTGGGACATGGCCGCACTGGCCAACCACGCCCCGCCGGACTGGCTGGAGAACTTCGCCACCGCCGACATGTCGTGGGTGTTCGACGCGACCGGGCTGGTCTGACAGCGCGACCGCTCACACGCACTCACACACTCCAGGCCATCCGGAATCGCTCGGTGAGCTGCTCGGTGTCCCAGTGCCCGTAGGTCTTCTGCTCATAGCGGCGGACCGCCAGCACCGCGTCCACCAGCGCATCGCCCAGGATCTCCCGGACCAGAGCCGATGCATCCAGGGCGGCCAGGTTCTCGTCCTGCCGGTTCGACAGCGCCACGATCCCGTCGTCGGCGCGGCGTTTGTCGCTCAGCGAGGCTGGATCGACCCGGACTTCGGGTCCCAGCACCAATCCTTGGGCGATACCGTGCTGGGCCAGACCCAGGATGGTCGCCGTGGCCAGGTAAGGATTGGCCGAGGGATCGATCACCTTCACCTCGACGTTGGCCCCGTACGGGTTGCTGGGTCCACCGATAAGGAAACGCACAGCGGCTTCCCGGTTTTCGGTGCCCCAGCAGTCGTAGGCCCCGGCCCATAACCCGGGCTGGATGCGCAACCCGGACAACACCGATCCGCACAACACCCCCTGTGCGGACGGAAGCCCGGCGAGCAATCCCGCCAGCGCGGACTCGCCCAGTGAAGTCATCCCCTGCGCCCCGGTCCCGCCGGAGAACACCGGCGTATCCCCCTGACTCAGCGAAAAGTGTTGATGGGCACCCGAACCCACACCATTGGCGAAGGGCAACGGCGACAGGCTGACCCGCAGGCCGTGCCGCCGGGCCACCCTGGCCACGATGATCCGCAGCAGCACCAGCCGGTCGGCGGCCGCCACGGGTTGCTGCGGGGCGAGCGAGATCTCGAACTGATTGGCCCCGTATTCGGGATGGAACTGTTCTATCGCGACCCCGGACCCGTTGGCCGCATCGACGACTTCACGCACGAACCCCTCGAACTCCAGCACTCCGGCCAGGCCGTACTGGGCCCACAGCACCGATGGCAGCCGGCTCCCGTCAGGGCCGACCAGCACGAACTCCATCTCGTGGCCGACCAGCGCGGTCAGATCTGCGGCCTCCAGCCGATCCTGCACCCGCTGCAAAACACCCCGGCCGCAATACGGGTCGGGCGAACCGTCCTGGTTGTAGAAAGCCGCTGGGGCCCAGGCCAACCCGTCGCCGAGGATGTGCAGCTCACTGAGATCGATGCGGATCCGCTGATCGCCCACCACACCGATGGCCTCACTCATCGCGATACCGGTCTGGTCGATGGTGAACGCGTGGAACACCGGGCTGGCGCCCAGGCCCGGATCGGCGAAGATCCCCATCCGGCGCAGCGGAACGGTTTTTGCGTGCGTCAGCCCGGCCGGATTCACCACCGTACCGATCAGCGTCGCGACGCCATCGGCTTCCAGCTGGGCGATCGCTGCCGCGGCCAGGGGTTGGGCGGCCCCTGATTTCACAGCTGCCACGACCTCATTGTGCGCCGCGCGGCGCAGGCTACAGCGTGATCTTGCAGGATTGGCCGATGTCGAGCGTGCGCAGCATCCGGCCCATGCCCAGCCACATCGCACACGACAGCGCCAGGTCGGTGAGCAACTCGGCGTCGAAGTGCTCGCCGGCGCGCTCCCAGAAGTCCTCGTCGTCACGCAGCTCGGTGTGCTCGGTGGCGAACCGGTGGGCGAACTCAGCGGCGATCCGTTCGGCCGGGCTGTACCCCGGCCAGGTCCGCCATTCGGCGGCGTGGTCGTAGAGATCCTCGTCCACACCCGCCGCGGCCCCGTCCGAGTCACGGGTGTTCTGGCACACCGTGCACTCGTTGTCCAGGGCGATCACCATCCGGGCCAGTTCCCGCACCCGCAACGGCAGCCGGCCCTTGGTGTACACCGCGTTGGTGAAGTTGGCCATGGCGGTGCCGATGTCGGGAGACTTCAGGATCCAGCCGGCCACGTCATCGTCGGGAAATTCTCCGATACGGCTCATGGCCGAATCGTACGCGCGCCAGCCCGAATCTGGAACAAGTTCTAGTTTTATGTTCGGGCGCCGGTCAACTCCGCGCGATCGTCGTCCCAATCGCGCTGCACCACCTTGTGCGCAATACGCTCCAGCGCGGCCTCCACCTGCGCCCGGTCCGGACGGCCTTCGAATGACGGCGAGGCCGCCAGCTTGTCGACGATCCGTCCGACCAGCGCGGCAGAAACCCCGTCAACCTGGCGCAGCCCGGTCTGGGTCAGCCACAAGTTGTCCCCGGTGCGCAACACATAGCCGTCCTGCACCAACCGGTTGAAGGTCGGCTCGAGCACTTCGAATGGCACACCCAGCCGGTCGGCGATCTCGGTCAGACGAGCGGAGCCGAATACCTGGCCGTGCCGGTAGATCTTGAGCAGCGCCCACAACCCGGCCACGTCCAGCTCGCATCCCGGCCCTCCGGCCACGGTACGCAGCCGGATCTCGGGTGAACTGCGCATCAACCGGCTGACCACAGTCTCCAGCACCTGCTCCGGCGATTCCGCGATCGGCATGCCGAAGCCTTCGCCGAGATCGGCCGCCAGCGTCGCCTCCGCCTCGCGCAGTGGCACCTCTTTGAGGAACAGCGCGACAACGAAACCGAGCAGTGCCACCGGCGCCGCACACAGGAACACCAGGTCCAGGGCATCGGCGTAGGCGTTGACAATCGGGGCGGCGGCCTCCGGGGAAAGCTCGTGCAACACCTTGGGCGAATCCCCCGCAGCGGACGGGGCACCGCTGGCCGCGAGCGCACCGGGCAGGCGATCCGACAGGAAGCCGGCGAACAGCGAGCCGAAGATGGCAGCGCCGAATGAACTGCCGATGGTCCGGAAGAACGTCACCCCCGACGTGGCAACGCCCAGATCGGTGAATTCCGAGGTGTTCTGCACGATGAGAACGAGCACCTGCATGCACATGCCGATCCCGGCACCCAGTATGAACAGATAGAGCGACTGCAGCGGGATCGGCGTCGCGGCATTCATCCGCGACAGCAGCACAAAGCCGATCAGCATGATCAGTGTGCCCGCGACGGGATAGATCTTGTAGCGGCCGGTGCGGCCCACCAGACTGCCGCTGATGGTTGACGTGATGAGCAGCCCGATCACCATGGGCATGGTTCGCAATCCGGATTCAGACGGTGACACGCCCTCGACGAACTGCATGAACGTGGGCATGAAGGTCAGCGCACCGAGCATCGCGAAGCCGACGACCAATGACAGCACGCAACACATGGAGAACACCGGATTCCGGAACAGCCGCATCGGCAGAATCGGTTCGGCCGCCCTGGTTTCCGCCCGGACAAACATGACCAAGGCCAGGATGGACCCGACGACCAGTCCGATGATGATCGGTGACGTCCACGCCAACTCGCCGCCAAGGCTGGTGGCCAAAGTGAGGCCCGACGCCCCGAGTGCGACCCAGAAGATCCCGGCGTAATCGATCACCGGGCGGGCCGTACGCGCCGTCACCGCCGGGATCGTGGCGGCCGCGACCAGCAGGACAACAACGCCGACCGGGATACTGAGCCAGAAAGCCCACCGCCAGCCGAGGTGCTCGGTGACGAAACCGCCCAGCAATGGGCCGGCGACGGTCGTGACACCGAAGACCGCCCCAAGTGCTCCCTGGTATCGCCCGCGGTCCCGCAGCGGGATGACCTCTGCGATCAGCGCGGTCGAGGTCACCATGATCGCGCCGCCGCCGATCCCCTGCAGCGCACGGGAGGCCACCAGCGTGGCCATCGATCCCGACAAACCGCTGAGCACCGACCCGGCCAGGAAACACACGACCGCTGTCTGGTAGACCGCCTTCCGGCCGAAAATGTCACCGATCTTCCCGACGACGGCGGTGACGATGGTGGAGGCGAGCAGGTAACTGGTCACCACCCAGGACTGACGGCCGGCGCCACCGAGGTCTGCCACGACCGTGGGCAGTGCCGTGGCGACGATGGTCTGGTTGAGCGAGGCCAGCAGCATGCCGAGCAGAACCGCGAGAAACACCAAGTTGCGGCGCCGCGGACTCAGCAGTGCTTCCCGAGGCTGCTGATCGGTTGTGGGGTTGGTCATGACATCCTTTCGCCGGCCACGTGACGGTCGGCCCAGAAGTCATATCGTTAGATGAGCTATGAAAGTTACAGGCAGGCACAGAACTGCCCCGGGGGCGACGGCACGCCGACTCCCCGGGGCAGTTCTAGCGACAAGCCAAGCGAGTCTTACTGGGGCGGCCGGGAGACGCACTGCGCTGCGTAGAGCGCGTCGCCCAACTTCCCCATGAGCTCCAATTGGGTTTCCAGGTAGTCGATATGGGATTCCTCATCGGCCAGGATGGCCTCCAGGATCCGGGCCGAGGTCGCATCCTCCTTTTCCCGGCACATGACTATCCCGGGCTTCAACCGAGCCACCACCTCGTACTCGATCGCCAGATCGGCCTCGAACTGTTCACGAAGCGTCTGACCGACCCGCAGCGAGAACAACCGCTGATAATTCGGCAACCCGTCCAGCAGCAGAATTCTGTCGGTAATGGTCTCCGCATGCTGCATTTCTTCGAACGATTCCGCACGGGTGTGCGCAGCCAGTTCGGTGAATCCCCAGTTATCTTGCATCTTCGAATGCAAGAAATACTGGTTGATAGCGGTGAGTTCGCTCGTCAATTGCTCGTTGAGCAATTTGAGAACTTCCGGATCGCCTTGCATCGTCACTCCTAAGCACCTTGAGGGCTGGTCAAGTGTTGCCGTTTGCCGTGCACATCCAACCTACGGCAGAAAACGCTGTGTGAGGCAACGCTCAACACCAATTTGGGTGCGTTCCAGCGACCGCGCCGGACGGCCGGTCCGAACCAGCCGACCCCGTGGCCACTAAGGTTGGACTGGCTGACCTAACTAAGGTTAGACTGCACTAACCAGCGATCATCTCCGACGAGAGGCCGGCAAGAGATGGGTGAGTTCGATTTACACTCGCTCATTCTCTCTTGTGATTTCCGGGTCGACGACGTCGAACAAATGTGGCAATGGATAAAGAAACACCATGCCAACCTGTCGTCGATCGGAGCCCATCATGTGGTGCTCTATGAATCAATTTGGGAACCCGGCCGGGTGTTTGTGACGATCGGCATTCGGTACGCACGGTCCATTCGCGACATATTGCGCTCACCGGCGATTTTCGAATGGTTCAACGTGGCCGGCGTAAAAGATATCCCCCCGATATTCGGCGGCGAAGTCGTGGAAAAGATCGACCTCGCAGCCCCGTCCCCGCAGGGCCACGTCGCCGGAGTGATCGTCGGGACGGTGGCCACCGTCGACGACGTGCCCACCCTGATGGGCAAGGTGCACGACGGCCTCGGCCGCTTTGAGCGCAGCGGCATCCGCAAGATCTGGGTCTACCAGGCGCTCGATGACGGCCGGGAAGTGATGATCCTGCAGGAAATCGAAGACGAGGTCAGCGCCCGGCAGTGGATCGACCACCCGGACTCGGCGGCTGAATGGATGACCACAGCCGGCTTCGGCGCCTACCCCAGCCTGTTCGTCGGCAAGCTCGCCCACATCATGACGGTCGACGGGCAGGAAAGCTGATGTTCGTCTGCCTGTGTACCGGAACGACCAGTCACGTCGTCAACGAGATCGTCGCCTCTGGAGCCACCACCTCCAAGGACGTCGCCGAAGCATGCGGCGCCGGCGCTGACTGTGGTCGGTGCCGGCGCACCATCCGGGCCATCATCGCCGCCCATCAAGCCGAGGGCTGCGCGAGCCAATTCAACGGCTGCCCGTCGCGGAAAACCGGCTAGCCGTCGGCACCCTTGCGGTCGGCGAACTGAGCCAACGCATCGACATTGGCCGCTGCCCCCACCAGCTCGACGAACAACGCCTTCTCCCGCTCGACGGCCGCCGAGATCGCTCCCCGGATCGGTGCGACCATCGCCTGCTTGACGGCCATGAGGCTCGAAATCGGCTTGGCGGCCAGGGTTTCGGCATGCCGCCGGGCCTCGGGCAGCAGATCGTCCGGCGCGCAGACCTTCCACACCAGGCCCATCTCTCGGGCCTCGGGCGCGCTCACCCACTCCGAAGACATCAGCAGCCAGGCGGCATTCTGCCTGCCGAGCAGCCGCGGCATCAGATAGGACGAGGCCGCCTCGGGCGCCACTCCCAGACTGGTGAACGGACACTTCAACCGCGCCGATGACGACATGAACGCGAGGTCGGCGAACCCCAGGATGGTGGTGCCGATACCGACGCCGACACCATTCACCGCGCAGATCAACGGCTTCGGGAACTCCGCGAGCGCCTCGATCATCCCGTAGAAGCCGTGCGCCCCCGGCGTGAAATCCGGATTGCTGATCCGGGTCTGCATCTCGACGAGATCATTGCCCGCACTGAAGGCCCGGCCGGCGCCGGTCAGCAGCACCACCGCCACATCGGGATCCTCGGCCGCGGCCCGCAACGCAACGGTCGTCTCGTCATACAGTGCCTCGTTGAACGCGTTGAGCGCGTCCGGACGGTTGAAGGTCAGGGTGCGAACCCGGTTGTTGTCCTCGATCAGCAGGGCCAATTCTCACTCCTCGCGTGCGCGCCGTGACCGCAGCCTAACTAGAACACGTTCCACTACTGCGGGGCGGGTGCGGTGAACGGCCCGGCGAATGGGCTGGAGTGCCCCGTGAACGCAGCCGTCCGCGCCACGGGAGGGCGGGTGGTCCACCTGGGACTGGGTGCGAGTCAGAATAGTGGGGTGCAGACGGGTGGACAGGCGGCCGACGCACTGCGGCTGAGCACACCCGACGCCGGTGCGGTGGCGCGCAGCCTGATCGGCGTCCTGGCAGTGACTGCGGTCGCCTTGGCCTGGGGCTCCGGCGCCACTGCGATGTGGACACTCGGTGGCGGCGTGATCGCCGGCGCGATCGCCTTGCAACGCAGCTCCGGCGGACGAATCCCGGTAGTCGTCACCGCCTCGGTCGAATTGGCCATCGCAGTGCTGCTCGGTGTCCTCACCGGCGCGCACAGCGCGCTGTTCATCGCGGTCGTCGCCCTGTGGTGCTTCGCCGCGGGCATGCAGTGGTCACTTGGGGCCAACTCCGGCCTGGTGGCCTCGGCGGCCAGCGCCCTGCTGGTGCTCGCGCCGCCGACCGCACCCACTCTGGCCCAGGCGGCGCTGGCTCCCGCCCTGGTGCTCGTTGCGGGTGCGGTGCAGGCAACTCTCATCGCCGTGTGGCCGCCGCGCCGCTGGCGGGCCCAGCGGGAAGGCCTGACACGCGCGTACCGGTCGCTGGCCGTCGACGCGCGCAATGTCGCGACCGACTGCACCGCAACCGTCGACGACGCCCCACTGACCTGGCTACGGGAGGTGTTCGCCGACAGTCAGGTCAGCCAGCGTCCGCGCGCTTACCACGGCGGATACCGTCTGCCCGAACGCATCGCCGGCACACTGGCATCGTTGCGTTCCTCCACCGACACCGAGGCCGCGACCGGACTCGACACCGGCCTGCCGCAACTATTGGCCGCCGCTGCGGTACTGCTCGACGCAATTGCCGATCACGGCCACACCGCACGCCGCGACGCCGAGCACGCCCTGGTCCGGGTCAACACTGCCGTTGCCGCCGTCACCGGTCCCGAAGTGGCACTGGCACAACGCCTGTCCGAACAACTGCGCGAGGCCGCGGTACTCCGGTTCGGCCAGATGCACCGGCCTGATCTGATCGGGGCCCTGGCCTCGGCTCCCGCCGTGGTGCGCTCGCACCTCACCTGGACCTCGCCGATCCTGCGGCACGCCATCCGGCTATCGGTGACCACCGCGCTGGCTGCCGCGGCCGCACGCTACAGCAGTCTGGATGGTCTGGCGCACGGCTACTGGATGCCGTTGACCGTGATCGTGGTGCTGCGGCCGGAGACCGCGCACACCTACACCCGCTGCGCCGGCCGCATGGCGGGGTTGGCGGCCGGCATCATCATCGCCTCGGTGCTCACGCTGGCCTGGCAGCCCGGCCCGATCGCGTCGGCGTTGTGTGCCGTAGCGTTCGTCGGAATCGCTTATGCCGTATCGCAGTTCGGCTACCTCGCGATCGGCGTGGCGTTGGGCTCCTTCATCGTCTTCGCTGTCGGCGTCAGTGCGTCCGCGCCATGGTCCGGTATCGCCGATCGACTCTTCGCCGTCTTGATCGGCGGCGGTCTGGCGGTGATGGCCCATGTGGCACTGCCCGATCATGCTCTGATCCGACTGCGTCAGCGCGCCGGCGAACTGCTGATGACCGAAATCGACTATGCCGCACTCGTGGTCAAGGCCTTCGTACACGAAGTGGACCACCCCGCCGAGATCCTGTCGGCGGCCTGGCAACGAGCATTCCGGGCGCGGGCCGCCTTCGAGGCGGCATGGGGTGCCGCCCGACTCGACTCCCCCGCCCTGCGTCGCTGGCTGCGGTCCTACCGCACCGCGCTGAACTCGGTGACCAGCGCCTGCACCACGCTGGAGAACAGCCTGCCGACGCATCCGTCATCGGCCCTGCACAGCGAGTTCATCGCTGCAGTGGACGATTACGTGGAGGCGCTCCGTGGCGCACCGCCCAGCCCGGCGGTGCCGTGGACCCTGGACACCGCCGAACTCTCAACGGCGCTGCGACGGGTACACGACGTGGCCTCAACGCTGGCTGCCGACAACGGGGCGGCGCGCATTCTGGTCGGCGAACTGTCCACGATCACCCGAAGCCTCGCGGACATCTCGGTCGATCGCGTGGAGCCCGCGGGCTAACCGACTCGGGACGTCACCCACGCGCCCATTTCGGCAGGATGAAAACCCCTTCGGCTTCGGCGGTGATGCCATCGGCGTCTGAAACATGCCCGGCAGCAAAGGCTTTGATCCCGTCTGTGCGGGTGATCCGCCCCTCGGCGTGCAGATCGCCCAGCGGGGTGGCCCGCAGATAGCGGATGGTCAGGGTACCGGTGAACCGCGGGCTGTCCGGGTCGCTGGCGGCCACCTCACCCAACACATGGTCAAGCACCATCGCAACCATGCCGCCATGCACGTGACCGGGCGGCCCTTCATAGGCCGCGCCGAGGTGGAAGTCGGTTCGTACCGCGCCGTCGCCGTCCTTGATGATCACCAACGGCGGCGCCATCGGATTGCGGATACCGATCGCCGGATTGCCCCACGGCATGCGGTCACCGTCGGAGGTGATCCGCACGCCGAACGGACCGTCGATCTGTTCGGCCCGCAACCGCGCGGTCGCGTCATCGATCTGCGCCCGTACCGCGGCCACCTCGTCGGCATCCACCTCCGAACGGATGGTGGCATCGATCAGTGCGCGCACCGAACCGGCCAGCGGCTCATACACCGACCTCAGCCGCTGCACACCCTCGGAACTGAGACCCTCGACATGGGTATAACCCGACATGACCAGAACTAGAACATGCTCACCGCGCCGGTGTCGAGTGACCCGTCGCCGAGGTCATCACCGGACCGCGGCCGATCCGCCGGATTCCGTTCACTGCGAAATCAACACGTGCCCGGGCCCGGGCACCCGACTATCGTTCCACCATGCTCGAACCGTATTTCGATCTCGGGACGTACCACCGCCCGGTCGACTCGCCGGAACCGCAGGCCCAGGTGTGGTTCGACCGCGGCCTGGTCTGGGCGTACGCCTTCAACCACGATGAGGCGGTGCGCTGTTTCGAACGTGCGCTCGAGCACGACCCGGACCTGGCGATCGCGCGCTGGGGCATCGCGTATTCGGTCGGGCCGAACTACAACAAGGCATGGGAAGCCTTCGATCCCGTCGATCTGGCCGATTCCCTGGCCCGCGCCCGCGCAGAACTGACGCTGGCGGCGCAGGGCCGCGCCACCGCGGCCGAACGCGCACTCATCGACGCGTTGGCCGTCCGCTTCTCGACCGCCGACCCGACCGATGCCGACGCACTGCAGACCGGCCACACCGCCTATGCCGATGCCATGACCGCAGTCCTGGCGGAGTTTCCCGATGACATCGACGTTCGGGCCCTGACCGCTGATGCGCTCCTCAATGTCACCGCATGGGCGTTGTGGGACAGCACAACCGGCGAGCCGGCGCCCGGATCGCGGGTGGTCGAGGCCAAGGCCGTGCTCGACGCCGCACTCGCCGGGCCGGCCGGCCGGGCCCACCCCGGGATATTGCACCTCTATGTCCATGCGATGGAGATGTCAGGGCACCCGGAGTGGGCATTGCCGGCGGCCGACCTGCTGCGCGGACTAGTGCCCGACGCCGGGCACCTACAACACATGGCCAGCCACATCGACGTGCTGTGCGGCGACTACCGAAATTCGGTGACCGCCAATTTCGCTGCGGTACAAGCCGACCGGAAGTTCGTCGAGCGAGAGGGGCCACTGAACTTCTATTCGCTCTACCGTGCTCACAACCTGCATTTCGTGGTGTATTCAGCGATGTTCGAGGGCAACTCTCAGATCGCGCTGAGCGCGGCCGAGGAACTGGCCGGCCAACTCACCCCCGAGCTGCTCTCGGTGGCCTCACCGCCGATGGCCGACTGGCTGGAGGCATTCGTCCCGCTGCGGGTGCATGCACTCGTGCGATTCGGCCGTTGGGACGACCTGATCGCCGAACCGCTGCCCACCGACCCCATGCTGTACTGCACCACGACCGCCACCATCCACTACGGCCGCGGCGTGGCACACGCCGCAAAAGGCGAACTTGCCCAGGCCCGCGCCGCGCGGGAGGCATTCGTGGCGGCCTATCGACGTATCCCCGACAGCCGGTACCTGTTCAACAACACCAGCCTCGACATCCTTGCGATCGCGAGTGAGATGCTCGACGGCGAGATCGCTTATCGCGAAGGTCGCTACGACGAGGCCTTTGCTTTTCTGCGGCGGGCGATCGAGCTCGATGACGCGCTGCCTTATGACGAACCCTGGGGATGGATGCAACCCACCCGGCACGCCTACGGCGCGCTGCTGCTTGAGCAGGGACACGTCGCCGAGGCCGCCCGGGTGTACGCCGCCGACCTTGGCCTGGACCCGACACTGAACAGATCCAGCCACCATCCCAACAACGTGTGGAGCCTGCACGGCTACCACGAATGCCTGATCCGATTGGGCCGCGAAGCCGAGGCCACCATCATCGGCCAGCAACTGCAGTTGGCACTGGCACGAGCCGACGTCGCGGTGACGGCGTCCTGTGCCTGCCGGCTGGAGGTGGTCGATCCTTGCTGCGGCAGCAACTGAACCTGCGGGCGTAAGCTCGCCCGGTGGCCATCAGTGAGAACGATCTGCGGCAGCTGCGCATCTGTGTCGACCTGGCCCGCGAAGCACTCGACGACGGCGACGAACCATTCGGATCGATTCTGGTCGACTCCACCGGAACGACAGTGTTCGCCGACCGCAATCGGGTCAAGGGCGGCGACGCCACCCAGCATCCCGAATTCGCCATTGCCCGTTGGGCCGCAGAGCACCTCACCCCGGAACAGCGGGCCCGCGCCACGGTGTACACCTCCGGCGAACACTGCCCGATGTGTGCCGCCGCGCACGCCTGGGTGGGGTTGGGTCGCATCGTGTATGCCACATCCGCGGCACAGCTGAGCGGATGGCTGGCCGAATGGGGTGCCGCGGCGCCGCCCGTCGCCGCCCTGCCGATCAGCACCGTGGCTGCGGGTGTCGCAGTGGACGGGCCGGCCCCCGAACTCGCCGACGCCATGCGGGCGCTGTACGAGGCGAAGTTTGGTTGTCGGGCGTGACCGAGCCGGGGTGGGTTGCCCACGCCATCTGGTGGCAGCTCTATCCCCTGGGCTTCGTCGGCGCGTTTCCCGCTGATCGGCCACCGTCGGCCGACGAACACCGGCTTCGGCGGATCGTCGAATGGCTGGACCACGCCGTGCAACTCGGCGCGTCCGGCATCGCGCTCGGCCCGATCTTCGCATCCCGGACCCACGGCTACGACACCACCGACCACTTCCACATCGACCCGCGCCTGGGTGACGAGGAGGACTTCGATCACCTTGTCGCCGAGGCGCACCGACGCGGGTTACGCATCCTGCTCGACGGTGTGTTCAACCACGTGGGCACCGATTTCGCGCAGTACCGCGACGCCGTCGCCGGAGGGCCCGAGCACCCTGCTTCCTCCTGGTTCCGCCGAGGCCGGGCATCGCGTTTCGCCACCTTCGAGGGGCACGACGAGCTGATCGCGCTCAACCACGACGAACCCGCGGTGGTGGACTACACCGTCGCGGTGCTGCGGCACTGGCTGGACCGCGGCGCCGACGGATGGCGCCTGGACGCGGCATACGCGATGCCGAACAGATTCTGGGCGCAGGTGCTGCCCGCGGTGCGCCGCCAGTTCCCCGACGCCTGGTTCGTCGGCGAGGTGATCCACGGCGACTACACGTCGATCGTCCAAGCGTCCACATTCGACTCGGTAACCCAGTACGAACTCTGGAAGGCCATCTGGAGCAGCCTCAACGACCGCAACTTTCACGAGCTGGACTGGTCGCTGACCCGGCACAACAACTTCCTCGGCACCTTCGTACCGATGACGTTCGTGGGTAACCACGACGTCACCCGGATCGCCAGCCAACTACACGACACTCGCCACGTCGAGCACGCACTGGTAGTCCTGCTCACCACCGGCGGCACTCCGAGCATCTACGCCGGAGACGAAGCCGCCCTGGGTGGGATCAAGGAACAACGGCGCGGCGGCGACGATGAGATACGCCCGGAATTCACTGCCATACCCGATGATTCGGATGCAATGCGGTTACACCAATATCTGATCGGCTTGCGTCGGCGCCACCCCTGGCTGCACACCGCGACGACCTCCCCGATGCGGCTGACCAATACCCACTACGTGTACCGGACCGGGCACGGCACGGACACGCTCGTGGTGGCGCTCAGCGTCGACGATGCCGCGCTGCGACTGTCGCTACCGGAGCTGGGATTGGCCGGTGGTCGGGTACTCGCCGGCTCCGGTGCACCCGCGCAGAACGACATCGTGGACCTCGAGATTGCCCCGCACGGCTGGGTGATCCTCGAACCGCACTGGTAGCCAATTGACGTCCTCCCCGCCGTGAACAACGGGAATTCCTCGTGCCGACTGGCTGTCTCGATCACCGTTCATGCGGCGACCGCCGTGGGCTGGCCGGTAGTGGAGGTTCGCGCCGAGCGGCTCTGTCGCATCATCGTTGCGGCTTTACGCCGTGCGTTGATGCGCGCCACCGACCTCCGCGAAGGCGGATGTCTGCGGCCTCGCCGCTTGCGTGCTGATGCACGACCGCTGGACTTCGGCGACTCGTCGACGTCCTGACGATGCAGCCAGCCAGTGTTGGCCGTCTGCAAGTCCAGCCGATCGACCCCATCGACCCCGGTTCGGACATGCAGTCCGAGATAGGCCGAAAACAGGTCCCGATCCTCGTGAATGCCGCACTCGCAGCGGTGGACCCGTTGCGAGAGCGGCTTTTTCCTGCGGTTCCCGCACAGACACGTTTGCGACAAGGCGGTGGTGCGCGGGTTGTACTCGTAGAGCCGTTGGCCGCCGGCGCTTTCAGCCTTGCGACGCAACATCTCCACCAATAACCCGGGTGCCCGATCGCGCACACTGCGCGGAAAGTTCTTCTGCCACGACACATAATCCAGTTGCTCGCAAGAGATATCGCCGCCGTGGCCGATCAGCCGGTTGGCCAGCGCCCCATGCAGCGTCCTGCGGTGCTCAGCCAGGCGGCGATGCAACTCGGCCACCCGCACCACGGTGTGCTGCGCCGCACCCGAACGCTGCCGCCACCCGCACCGGCCCGTGGTGTGGGTGCCATCGCTGTTGAAACACTGCGGTGAGCCGGCACGGTGTTGCCGATCCAGCTGCCGCTGCGCCCGGCGTAGCCGTGTGGTATCCAATCGGATCGCATCGGCCAGCGGCTCCACCCAACCCGACCAGCTCCCGTCGGCGTGCTCGACAGCGACCGCGATCTGACTCGGTCCCAGATCGAACGACACCCGACCCTCGCCGACCGGATGCCGGCGGGTCGGGCGCCCATCACACACCAGCTGCATCCGGTAGGTGTCGCGACCATCGATCACCGTGCGCACAATCCGCGTCGAGAGCACCCGGCCGGCCGCGATCAGCGCCTCAATCTCGACGAGCTCGGCCTGCTGCTCCTTACCACGGCGGCCCGTGGCCGCCGGTGCGGCGATCGGGATGACCAACCCCGCACCCCACTGCAGGCCGATCAACCGCCCCGCCGCATCGGTTTTCGGGCGCAGCGCGCCGTTGCCGTCCTTGCCCGACAGTGAATGCA
This sequence comes from Mycolicibacterium frederiksbergense, assembly GCF_029893345.1. Classification (GTDB taxonomy): domain Bacteria; phylum Actinomycetota; class Actinomycetes; order Mycobacteriales; family Mycobacteriaceae; genus Mycobacterium; species Mycobacterium frederiksbergense_B. The sequence continues at coordinate 947,975 of NZ_JARXVE010000001.1, forward strand.
ACCCGCGCTTGGTCGACTTGAACCGTGGCTTGCCCTTGCGGCCGACATGCCACTGGCGCACCGCATCAAACGCCCGCGCACCCAGGTTCTGGGTCTCCTGGGCCGGGAGATGTTCGCGCACCCAGGATTTGCGTAGCGACGAGGCGAACGACTGCGCGGCATCGACGGCGAAACCATGCTGCTGCTCCACCGCGCGGAACGCCGCACCTCGACCCTTGCGCTCGGCGGCCGTACGGTCTGGCAGTTCTCGCGCCGCCTGCCAGGCCGGATCAGCCTTCACCGCCCGGCTACGCGTGATGAATTCGTCCAGCACCGCGTTAAACACGCGCACTCCGGTGAAAAACCGCAGCCCAATCTCGCGGCACTGCGCACCGTCGGGGCGCAACGGCCACGACCGCACATGGGTAGGTGCGCCCTTCGGACGTGTACGCGCACGCGGCTTGCGCACCAGCACCTCCGCCGGTGCCGGTATCGGTATCGCTGCCTTGCGGTAGGACTTACCCACAGCTCAACAGTAGGGGTGGACACCGACAACCACGACCTACCAGCGCGCCCGGCACAGTGTGCCGCTGCGGCACGCCCACCCGATATTCGTCACCACGTACCGGCCGGCGATGTTCACCCACACCATGCTCACCTTCTGCGAGCACACCAGGCCGTGCGTGTGCGCCGAGCTCGATGTCGAGTTGATCGAGTTCAACGGCGAGGCCGACCACAGGCATCTGCTGGTCGCGCATCCGCCCACTCTGGCGATTTCCGTTCTCGCCCAACACCCCAAAGGCCGCACCGCACACGCGTACACCTCTGGTCGCCATCCCACTGCGCCGTCTCCTGCGCAGGCGCACCCCTGTCCACCATCAAGCAACACATCGACGAACAAGACCCACCACTCCGACCACAGGCCTACGTCCGCCGACACACCCGATGGGCTAACCCCGGACCGAAGTCCGAGGCTTGCGCCCAAGATATCGGTCAATCCAGCAGTTCCGTGGTCCTGGGATCGAGTTCACCCAGATACAGCCGGTCCAGCACAGCTACGAAGTCGGCGTCCGGGGCATTGTTGTCGCGAGCCGCCACAGCGAACAGCGTCATCGATGAGCGCACCTTCAGGCAGTCGGGCCAGCCGAAAATATCCTCGGCCGAACGGTCCTCGATTTCGGCGACCAGCCGGGTGCATTCCCGAAGCCGCGGCCCCAACACTTCGTGGTCCAAATACGCCGACGCCTCGGCCCGCGAGGATATTCCGTAGCGGTGCGCCGTCGCACTGTGGCCCAGCCCGCGCAACTGAGGGAAGATGTACCAGATCCAGTGGCTACGCTTGCGGCCGCTGCGCAACTCGTCCAGTACCGTCGGGTACACACCGTCCTGTGCCTCCGTGAAACGACGAAGGTCGAACGGGTCACCCGTGATAACCACATGGTCGAATATCCCACACGCCACGCAGCAAACGACCATTTTGGCCTAAGTTTGCCCAATCAAGCATTGGTCCAGCTAATATTCCACAGCGATGACGACGACAACTGAACCGGCCGTTCCCGTCGAGCCGCCGCACCCGCCGAAGCATCCCCGCCGCCACCCGCTTTCCCGGATCAGCATCCAGTCCAAATTGCTTGCCATGCTGCTGATCACGAGCGTGTTGTCCGCGGCCGTGGTGGGGTTCATCGGATACCAGTCCGGTCGCAGTTCGTTGCGCGACTCGGTATTCGACCGGTTGACCGAAATCCGCTCGGCGCAAGCACGCCAAGTGGATGCCGTGTTCCACAACCTGCGCAACTCACTAGTGGTCTACACCCGTGGAGCCACCCCCGCCGAAGCTGCCAGGGCATTCACTGCCGGTTTCGATCAACTCGGCGATGCGACGATCAGCCCCGCGCAACAGGCCTCGATCAACGACTGGTATCACCGGCAGATCGATGGGCCGGATGACAGCGAGGCCGAGAACAAGATGGATGTGGCGGCACTGCTGCCGACCTCGAATCCGCAGAAGTATCTGCAGGCCAATTACACCGCCCGGTTCGACGATTGGGACAAGGCACTCAAACTCGACGACGCGGGCGACGGCAGCGCGTGGTCGGCGGCCAATGCCAGGTTCAACGATTACTTCCGCGAGATCGTCACCAGGTTCAAGTACGAGGACGCCCTGCTGCTCGACACCAGGGGAAATGTCGTCTACAGCGCCTACAAGGGATCTGATCTCGGCAGCAACGTCTACACCGGGCCGTTCAAGGGCACCAAGCTGGCCGAGGCATATCGGGAAGCGTTGGAATCCAACACCGTCGACTACGTGGCGGTCACCGATTTCGGCCGCTATGGACCGTCCCAAGCACCCACCGCGTGGTTGGCCTCACCCATCGGTTCCGGCGGCCGGATCGAAGGAGTGCTGGCCTTTCAGTTCCCGATCGCCGGCATCAACCGGACGATGACCATGAATCACAACTGGGAAGACGCCGGCATGGGGAAGACCGGCGAGACATATCTGGTGGGCCCGGATGGCCTGATGCGCTCCGCTTCCAGGTTGTTCCTGGAGAATCCCGACCAGTACACGCGCGATGTCGTGGAGGCCGGCACCTCTCCCGATGTCGCCGAACAGGCGATTCGGCACGGCGTCACCACCCTGGTGCAGCCGGTCGGCGACGAGGCGACCAAGCGCGCGCTGCGCGGGCAGTCGGGTACGGCGATCCTGCCCGACTATCTCGGGCATGAGACGCTGCAGTCCTACCAGCCGATCGACCTACAGGGGCTGGACTGGGTGGTGGTGGCCAAGATCAACACCGCCGAGGCCTTTGCCCCGGTGACCACGTTTACCCGCACCCTGGTGCTGTCGACCGTGGCCATGATCTTCCTGGTCTGTATCGCCGCAATCCTGTTGGCCCGGTTCTTCGTCCGCCCGATCCGACGACTTGAGGCCGGGGCTCAGCAGATCAGCAGCGGAGATTACGGCGTGGCGCTCCCGGTCCTGTCTCGCGACGAATTCGGTGACCTCACCGTGGCATTCAACGATATGAGCCGAAACCTGCGGATCAAGGAAGACCTGCTGGAGGAGCAGCGCAAGGAAAACGATCGGCTGCTGCTGTCGATGATGCCCGAACCTGTGGTTCAGCGGTATCGGGAGGGCGAGGAGAACATCGCCCAGGACCATTCGAACGTCAGCGTGATCTTCGCCGATATCGTCGGCCTCGACAAGTTGTCGGCCGACCTCAGCTCCGACGAACTGCTGGCTATCGTCAACAAGCTGGTGCGTCAGTTCGACGCGGCCGCAGAGAATCTCGGCGTCGAGCAGGTGCGCACGCTGCACAACGGCTTCTTGGCCAGTTGCGGGATGTCCGTGCCCCGGTTGGACAATGTGCGCCGCACAGTCGATTTCGCCATCGAGATGCAGCGCATCGTCGATCGGTACCGCAGCGAGACGGGTCACGACATCACACTGCGGGCCGGCATCGACACCGGCACGGTCAGCAGCGGGCTGGTCGGCCGGTCAAGCCTGGCCTACGACATGTGGGGCTCGGCCGTCGACCTGGCCTACCAGGTGCAGAGCGGATCCCCGCAGCCCGGCATCTACGTGACCGGCCGGGTCTACGACGCCATCCATGATCTGCGTCAATTCACCTCGGTGGGCACGGTGTCGGTGGCCGGTGCAGAGGAGCCGATCTGGCGGCTGGCGGAGCGTCAGTCGTGAAAAGCGTGCTGGATGCCGACTGGTTCTACTGGGCTTTGGCCGTTGCCATCGGGTTGCCGGTCGGGCTTGTCGTGCTCACCGAGGTGAACAACGCATTGGCGCGTCGGGGCAGCTCCCTGGCCAAGCCGGTGGGATTGCTGCGCAACTACATTCTGCCGCTGGGCGCCCTGCTGATCCTGTTGGTCAAGGCCACCGAGATCTCCGCGGAGGCAACGACCGTGCGCGTCGTTGCCACCGGGTTCGGCTTCGTGGTGATGGTCCTGTTGCTGTCCGGGCTGAACGCTGCTCTGTTCCAGGGCGCCCCAGACAGCAGCTGGCGCAGCCGAATTCCGTCAATTTTCCTCGATGTGGCGCGGTTCGCGCTGATCGCCGTCGGCGTCGCGATGATCTTCGCCTACGTCTGGGGCGCCGACGTCGGTGGTTTGTTCACGGCCCTGGGCGTCACCTCGATCGTGCTGGGCCTGGCGTTGCAGAACGCGGTCGGCCAGATCATCTCCGGTCTACTGCTGTTGTTCGAGCAGCCGTTCAAGCTCGGCGACTGGCTGGACACCCCGTCGGCGCGTGGCCGGGTGGTCGAGGTGAACTGGCGCGCCACCCATATCGACACCGGCAGCGGTCTGCAGATCATGCCCAACTCGGTGCTGGCCGGCGCGTCGTTCACCAACCTCAGCCGGCCGGACGCGTCGCATTCGCTGTCGATCGTCAGCACCTTCGGTGCCTCCGATTCACCCGATGAGGTGTGCGCCCTGATGACCCGGGTCGCCGAACAGTTGCCGCAACGCCGTCCCGGCACCGCACCGAAGGCAATCGCACTCGGCGGCAGTGAATTCCGGGTCTCCATCCCGCTGCGCTCCCCTGCCGAGGACGGCGCCGCCAAGGCGATGTTCCAGCGCTGGATCTGGTACGCGTCACGCCGGGCGCAGCTGCACCTGGACGGCAATGACGACGACTTCGTCACCACGGAACGGCTGACCAGGGCGGTCCGGCAGATGGCCCCGGTTCTGCGCTTGAGCCACACCGAACAGCAGGAGCTGCTCACTCACACCACGCTGGCCCGGTTCGGTGCCGGGGAGACCGTTCAGGTTGCCGGTGAGGTGCCCGCCCGGATGAGTTTCATCGTGGCGGGCCGGGTGCGGGTGAGCGTCGCCGGACCTGACGGCGGCTTGGTACCGGTACGGACGCTGGAGGACGGCGAGTTCCTCGGACAGACGGCGCTGACCCGGGAGGGCTCCCTCGCCTTCGCACACGCCCTGGAAGAAACCACGATGCTGCAGCTCGAGCGGGATCACCTGGAACAGTTGGTGCTGCACAATCCGATGCTGTTGCAGCAGATCGGCCGGCTCATCGAGGACCGCCGAGCCAGTACGCGTCAGGCCCTGGCTGCGGCAGTGGGCTGATCCCGGCCGGGACGGTCTCGGCACCGAGTCGTAATCGTTAGCCAACCGCGATCTGTAAATCCAGTGTTGTGACAGCTGTGACTGGTGTGGCGCATGGTTCACTTTGCTCGCAATAGCAACGGCACTTGCTTGTGGCATGCGATGAAAGGTGGGTTGGTTGCCGTTATGAAGTTCCTCAGAAACAAGCGTGGCAACGCAGCGATTGCGCCGAAGATGTGGCTGCGCCGGTTGATGGTTGGAGCCCTGGCGGCACTGGCCCTTCCCGGGCTGATCGGGATAGCCGGAGGGTCGGCCAGCGCCGGCGCGTTCTCCCGCCCGGGTCTGCCGGTCGAATACCTCGACGTGTTCTCGCCGGCGATGAATCGCAATATCCGCGTCCAGTTCCAGGGCGGCGGACCGCACGCGGTCTACCTGCTCGACGGTCTGCGCGCCCAGGACGACTTCAACGGCTGGGACATCAACACCCCGGCATTCGAGTGGTACGACCAGTCCGGCCTGTCGGTGGTCATGCCGGTCGGCGGACAGTCCAGCTTCTACACCGACTGGTACCAGCCGTCGAAGGGCAACGGCCAGGACTACACCTACAAGTGGGAGACCTTCCTGACCCAGGAACTCCCGGCGTGGCTGGAGTCCAACCGCGGTGTGTCCCAGACCGGCAACGCCGTCGTCGGCCTCTCGATGGCCGGCAGCGCGGCGCTGACCTACGCGATTCACCACCCTCAGCAGTTCATCTACGCCGGAACGCTTTCCGGCTTCCTGAACCCGTCCGAGGGCTGGTGGCCGATGCTGATCGGGCTCGCCATGAACGACGCCGGTGGGTACAACGCCGAGAGCATGTGGGGACCGTCGACCGACCCGGCGTGGAAGCGCAATGACCCGATGGTCAACATCAACCAGCTGGTCGCCAACAACACCCGCGTCTGGATCTACTGCGGCACCGGCACTCCCTCGGATCTGGATGCCGGCACCTCCGGCGGCAACCTGATGGCGGCCCAGTTCCTCGAAGGCCTGACGCTGCGCACCAACATCACGTTCCGGGACAACTACATCGCGGCCGGCGGCACCAACGGGGTGTTCAACTTCCCGGCCAACGGCACGCACTCCTGGGGCTACTGGGGACAGCAGCTGCTGCAGATGAAGCCCGATATCCAGCGGGTGCTCGGCGCTCAGTCCGCCACCTAAAGTTCCACCCACCCAGGGAGCCTGCCGTTACTCCAACGGCAGGCTTCCTGCTTGTGCGGGCCCGTCACGGACGCAGCACCAATTTCCCTCTGGTGTGCCGCTTTTCCAGCTCCGTGTAGGCGGCCCGCACGTCGTCGAGGGCGAACACGCCACCGATCGGTATCTCGAGCTCACCGGCGGCGACCAGGCCGGCCAGCTCCGCGACTACAGCTACATCGGTCGCGTCGGCATTGCCGGAGCCCTGCACACCAAACCGCTCGACGGCATCGAAATCGATGATGGTGTCCACCCTTTCGGGATCGACACCCAGTTCCTCGACGGCCAACTGCACATAGCCGCCACCGAACAGATCCAGGAAGGCATCGACTCGACGGTGCGGCGCGGCCACCCGCAGCCGCTCGGCCAGACGGTCTCCGCGGTTGACCGGGATGGCGCCGTGTGCGGTCAGCCACTCGTCGTTGGCCGGGCCGGCGATGCCCAGCACGGTTGCCCCGGCACGCGCCGCGAGCTGCACGGCGATGGTCCCGACGCCCCCGGTGGCACCGGCGATCGCCACGGTGTCCCCCGGCTGCAGCCGCACCGAACGAACGGCCGCATACGCGGTGGTGCCCGCCACGAACAGCGAGCCCGCGACCTCCCACGACACAGCGGACGGCTTGGCCGTCACCTGATCGGCCGGCACGGTGACGTACTCGGCCTGGCTCGACCGGCGCTCGGAGAATCCGATCACCTCGTCGCCGATGGCGAATCCGGCAACTCCGGCACCGACTTCCGCGATCACACCGGCCAGATCACTGCCCTGCCCGGACGGGAACGTGGCCGGCCAGCGATCGTGCAGGTCGCCGCGCCGGATCATCGCCTCGCCGGGATTGATACCGGCGGCCTTGACCGCGACGAGAACCTCGCCGTCGGACGGGACGGGGCGGGGCACGTCGCGAACCTGCAGAACGTCGATCCCGCCGTATTCATCGAACTGGACTGCTTTACTCATGTGCCCTACGACGGGTCCGCCCGGCCGGCTATTCCGTCTGGTCGGGATTCACAGGAAACAGACAACTTCTGCGCCGGGGGACCGCTAGGCCGCGTTGTGAAGTGGCCGCACCTCGTTAAGGCCGACGATGATGGCGGAGCGTTCATGTCCTGCCGCACCCAACAGCAACGGTTCTGTCGCCACGAGATCCCAGCCGGCATGACAACCACGTCGCCCAGCTGCTCGACGAAGCCGTCTACCACAGCGAACACTTGCGGCGGGCTAGATCGACCGCACCAACGAGTCGGTTGAATAGCGCGGATGGCCGGCACCACACACATACCCTGACCGATCTGCAACGCGCCACCCCGGCGCAGCTCCCACCACACCGCAATCCGATGCCGTGACGGCTCGGCCGGCACCCGCACCGCCAGCACCAGCCGACGCACCGCTGCATCACACCTATTTGTCACGAACTGATCCGCAACACTCGTTACGCCACATGCGGTGACGTTCATTCGGCGCCCACTGAGAGTCAACACATCGAGGAACTGAATGGTGTGACGGGCAAACGGACCTCGATCAACCATCCGCCCCGAAATTGCCCCAGATAACACCGCGACCAGCTGCATCGTGCGGGGCTATCTCGTTAACGGTGTTTCCGGCGGTTTCCATCAGTAGGTTTCGGCTGCCGGGAATCGGTCGCCGAACGTGATCGCAAACGCGTTGAGCGCTGGCTTCCACCGCATCATCCATCGTGCCCTGCCGGCCCCGGTTGGGTCCAGCGATCTGGTGACCAGGTAGAGGCACTTCATCGCGGCCTGCTCCGACGGGAAGTGACCGCGGGCCTTGATGGCACGGCGGTAGCGGGCATTGAGCGACTCGATGGCGTTGGTGCTGCAGATGACCCGGCGGATCTCCACGTCGTAGTCCAGGAACGGAATGAACTCTGCCCAGGCGTTATCCCACAGTCGGATCACCGCCGGGTAGCGCTGTCCCCATTTCTCGGTCAGATCATCGAACGCTGCCCGTGCCGCGGTAGCGTTGACCGCGGTGTAGATCGGTTTGATATCGCGTTTGATCTCATCCCAGTACTTGCGCGAGGTGAGCCGAAAAGTGTTGCGGATCAGATGAATAATGCATGTCTGCACGATTGATTGCGGCCAGACATTGCTCACCACCTCCGGCAACCCCTTGAGCCCGTCACAGACCACGAAAAACACATCCTTGACGCCACGGTTGCGCAGGTCGGTGAGCACGCTCATCCAGAACTTCGCGCCCTCACCGCCGGTGCCGGCCCACAATCCCAAGATGTCGCGTTCTCCGGCCAACGTCACGCCGATAGCGGCGTAGAACGGCCGGTTGGCGACCTGGCCGTCACGAACCTTCACCACAATCGCGTCAATGAAGATCGCGGCGTAGGTCTCATCCAGCGGCCGCACCGACCAGTCATTCATCTCCTCGATCACCTTGTCGGTGATCCGGCTGATCGTCTCCTTCGACACCGAAGCGCCATAGATTTCGGCGAAATGCGCCGAAATCTCCCCGGTGGTCAACCCTTTGGCATACAGCGACAGCACGACCTCATCAACACCCGACAGCCGGCGTTGGCGCTTCTTGACGATCTGCGGCTCGAAGCTTGCTGCCCGATCCCGCGGCACGTCGATCTCGACTGCACCGGTGGTGTCGGTCAACACCGTCTTGGCACGAGTGCCGTTACGGATGTTTCCGGTCCCGGCACCAGGCGGATCGTGTTTCTCATAGCCGAGGTGCTCGGTCATCTCTTCGTTGAGCGCGGTTTCGAGCACCGTCTTGGTCAGCTGTTTGAGCAGCCCGTCGGGCCCGGTCAGTGACAGTCCCTGTTCCTGGGCCAGCCGCACTAACTCGACCGCAGCCTGCTGCTCTGCCGACTGCTCAGCCTGCTTCCTCTTCGCCACATCATCCAGTGTCGTCATCACGGCACCTTCCCCGCCGAGCAACGCTCAGCGTGTCAGGCCAGAAACACCGATAAATCCACAGTCCCACCCGGGCCTTTCGGCCCTACCCGCCGGGCCCTGGTTGGGTGCATCGTCAATGCTGCATCACGCATTTTGCGGATTCTGCTCGATGGGAAGGACGACGACCATGATGTGGTACGGCGGCATGGGCTGGGGCGGTTGGATCATGATGATCCTGTTGATGCTGCTGTTTTGGGGCGGCTTGATCACCGCGATCGTGTTGGCGGCCCGCGCCCTGGCCCCCGATAGCCGAACCCGCCGCGGCGCAACGGCATTGCCGCGGGCTGATGAGTTGTTGGCCGAGCGGTTCGCGCGCGGTGAGATCGACGAGGAGGAGTTCCGGCGGCGCATGGCGCTGCTGCGCGAGCACCGCTGACCACCACCGCCGCGGTGACACCGCATGCTGCGAACCTCGTCGTTGGTGCCGCGGCCCATTGATGCACAGGCACGGCCGAAGTAACCACGAGAGTAGGTTCGGCTTGAGATAACCGCATGGGCCGCAGGCGGAACATGCTCGCTGAGCAATAGGTAGGGGTCGATCGAGAAAAGGGCTGCCGATGGAGTCGTCCGTCATGGGTGTACAGCTCAACCGGCGGGGTTTCCTGGCCGCCAGCATCGCCGGTGGGTTAGCGCTGGCAGGTTGCGCTACCCGGACACCCCCGCCGGCCTCGACCCCTGGCGGACTGTCGGCCGCGATCGCCGCCGCTGAGGTGGCGCGCCCGCATACCGGCCGCACCGTCACCGCATCACTGACTCCTGCGCCGGTGACCGTCGACCTCGGCGGTCCCACGCCCCACACTCTGGCCTACGGCAACACGATCCCTGCCGCGCCGATCCGCGCCAACGTCGGCGATGAGCTGGCCGTCACCGTCACCAACGGTCTCGATCACCCCACCTCGGTGCACTGGCATGGGATCGCGCTGCGCAACGACATGGACGGTGCGGACCCGGCCACCCCCAACATCGACGCCGGAAAGAACTTCACCTACCGGTTCTCGGTACCGCATGCGGGCACCTATTGGGCGCATCCGCACACCGAACTCGACGCCGACTTCGGGCTGTATCTGCCGGTGATCGTCGACGACCCGAACGAACCGGGGGCCTACGACGCGGAGTGGATCGTGGTGCTCGATGACTGGACTGATGGCATCGGTAAGAGCCCTCAACAGATCTTCGACACCCTGCACAACGGCATGGCCGGCATGGGGGCCATGAGTGGTGTGGGCACCAGCCCGTTATTGGGCGGGGACGCCGGGGATGTCGTCTACCCCTATTACCTGATCAACGGGCGTATTCCGGCCGCACCCACGGTGTTCTCGGCTAAGCCCGGTCAGCGAATCCGTATCCGCATCATCAACGCCGGTTCTGATACGGCGTTTCGGGTCGCGTTGGCCGGGCACACGATGACGATCACTCACGCCGACGGCTACCCGGTCGTCCCGGCCGAGGTCGATGCGGTGCTGGTGGGTATGGGGGAACGCTACGACGTCCTAGTCACCGCCGCCGACGGCATCTTCGCGCTCGTCGCGGCGGCCGAAGGGAAAAACGCGGTGGCACGGGCGCTGTTGTCCACCGGCGCCGGCACCCCACCTGGTCCAGGATTCCAACCGCGCGAGCTGACCGAGCGGGTAGCCACCGTCGACATGTTCACCGCCACCGCGCCCGTTGATCTGGGCAGCGCCGCAGCCGATGTCGACCTCGCGGCGGTACTGGCCGGCGGAATGGATCAATACGACTGGACGATCAACGGTGCCCCATTCGGCACAAACCAGCCCCTGCAGATCAGCCAGGGCCAACGTGCGGTGCTGACATTCACCAACAACACGATGATGTGGCACCCCATGCACCTGCACGGCCATACGTTCCAGATCATCAAACCAGATGGCAGTCTCGGGGCGCGCAAAGACACCGCGATCGTGCTGCCCATGGGCAAGCTCGCCGTCGCACTGGTCGCCGACAATCCCGGGATCTGGATGCTGCACTGCCACAACACCTATCACCAAGCGGCCGGGATGATGACCAGCCTGAACTATCACAGCTAGCCAGAACGGTTTCCCTTCCCGGCTAGGTCAGCACCTAAATTTCGCGCAGTCCACAAGATCGGCGCCCCACCGGGCGCGTTCGCCGATATCACCATCGTCATCGCGGCCACGAGATCGCCGGGGAATTTGGTCCATTGGGATGGGGCTGTTTGGTCCGGCAAGGGCAGACCTAGTGCCGTTGGCGTACCCACGGCAGCCGAGAAGAGTCACACACGTAGAAACTATGTCCTACACCGAGCAGGAGTAACCGATGAAGCGTCAGAATTTTCGGTGGTATGCCCTGGCGTTGGCGGTGGTCATCGTCGGTGCGTTCGCCGTCGGCGTGCCGGCTTCGACAGTTGTGCTGGCACTGGTGGTGCTGGCATGCCCGGTGATGATGATGTTCATGATGGGCGGGCACGGCGGCAGGTCCAACCACGGCTCCGGCTCCGATGGTGATCCGCAACATCGCGGCTCCACCGAGCGGTCCTAGCTCACCGCGCCCCGAGGTCCGGAGATAGCCGCGATGGCTGATTCCGCCTATGTCCTGTGGCCGCTGGTGATTGTCAATACGGCGCTGTTCGTGGCGTTCGGGCTGAGTTTCTTTCATCCCCGCACGCACCGTGACTGGCGCGCCATGGGCGCCTACACCGCATTCTTGGTGGCCTTGTTCACCGAGATGTATGGCTTCCCGCTGACCGTCGATCTGCCCGCCAGCCGATCCGATAGGGGCCGGGCCGCTGTCGGGTGAGTGCGCGGTCAATGACGCTGCACCACACCGGAAAACAATAGCCTCACCCCTGCAGGAGACTCGCATGAACCACCAGAGCAGCACCACGACAGTGAACCAATCACCGCCGGCAGCGGCTACGGCATCGGTGTTGACCGCCGAGGGCATCGAGAAGTCGTTTCGCCGCGGCGTGCGGCCATTCGGGCATCGCCAGCAAGTGCTGCGCGGCGTCGATCTGGCGCTGCGGCCCGCAGAAGTGGTTGGCCTGGTCGGCGAAAACGGCTCGGGCAAGTCGACAATCATGAAAATCCTGGTAGGCGAGCTGGCCGCAGATGCGGGCACGGTGACCCGTTCGGGACCGTTGGGGTATTGTCCGCAGCAGCCGGTGGTCTATGAGCGGCTGACCTGCGATGAGCACATCGAGCTGTTCGCGGCGGCCTACCGCATGACCCACGAGGCCCAGCGGCGTGCGCGGCGAGATCTGTACGAGGCGTTAGGGTTCGAGCGCTACGCCGGCACGCGAGCCGATCGCCTCTCCGGGGGCACTCTGGCCAAGCTGAACCTGACCCTGGCGATACTGGCCAACCCGCAGGTGCTGCTGCTCGACGAACCCTACGCCGGATTCGACTGGGACACCTACCTGAAGTTCTGGGACTTAGTCGCTGCGCGTCGCGATGACGGCCGCTCGGCGTTGATCATCAGCCACTTCGTGGCCGACGAGCAGCGTTTCGACCGCATCGTCAAGCTGTGCGACGGGCGGCTGTGCGAAGGGCAGTGCGACAACCGCGAGGCACCCGAATGACCACCGCGGCGCACCAACAGTGGCGCCCAACCCTGCTGTTGGCGCGCAGTTTCATCACCGATTACGTGCGCAACCCGGTCAACTTGATCATGTTGGTGCTCGTGCCACTGGTGTTCGTGCTCGTCGCGGCGGGCTCCATCGCCGACGCGATGGAGCTGTTGCGGGGCCGGCCGGGGCCTGCCACCCAAATCGCCACCGCCGGGTGGGCCGCGGGGTTCTTGTCGGGGCTGGCGATGTACTTCCAAATCCGCTCCGCGCGCGGCGCCGACAAGCGCCTGCTGCTGGCCGGGTTAGTGCCGGTGCGGCTGCTGGCCGCCCGCGCCGGCACCGGCCTGCTCATGGCAGCCCTCGTGTCCGCGGTCGCCCTGGCCGCGCTGGCGGTGCGCACCGGCATCGACCGTCCGGGACGGGTGATCGCCGGCACGCTGATGTTCGCGCTGATCTACCTGGCGATCGGCGCCCTGGTCGCGGTGGCGGTCACCAACCCGGTCAACGGCGCGGTCGTCATCCTGTTGATCTGGCTGATCGATGTGTTCGTCGGGCCCGCCGGCAGCGGCGGCGACTACATCTACACCCGATGGTTCCCCACGCATTTCGTGACATTGTGGATGGTCGAGACCCCCTCGCACCACGCCGGACGACTCGGTGACCTCGGCCTGGCCCTGGTGTGGGTCGCGGGTGCGTTGGTGGCGGCTGGGGTGGTCGTGGCGGCCGGGTTGCGCACCGCTAGGCGCCCTCGACGCTCGGCCGGCCAACTACCGACCGCGCTGCGGTTCGGTGTGCTCGATGTGAGCCGCAACCGTGTGCTGCTGACGCTGCTGGTGATCGTGCCCGCAGCGTTCGTGCTGCTGTCCAGGGCCACCACACCCCCACGCCCGCTGGTGGTGGCGGTCAACGAGCACGGGGTGATCACCAATGAACCGTTCTGGTTCCCCGAGATCCACGCCGGTGCCATGGCTCCGATCGCCATTGGGGCCCTGGCCGCGCTGGTGGGCATGTTCGTGGTGGTCGACGCCGCCGGCGGGGATCACCGGCTGCGGCTGGCGGGTTATCGCACCACCGTGATGCTGACCGCGCGGCTGGGTGTGGTGGCGGCGGGCGCCATCGTCATCACCGCGGCGACACTGGCGGTCACCGCCACCGTCTACGACGCCAAACAATGGGCCGGCTATGCCGCGGCGAATCTGTTGGTGGCCGTGATATACGCGTTGATCGGTGTCATCATCGGACCACTGTTGGGCAAAATCGCCGGAGTGTTCGTGGCGTTCCTCATCCCGTTCTTGGACTTGGGCATCATCCAAAGTCCGATGCTGCGCCCGCAGCCCGCAGCGTGGGCCCACTTCCTGCCCGGCTACGGCGTGACCCGGGTGCTCTTCGATACCGGGCTGACCGCGCACTTCGACGAAACCGGCCCGCTGCTTGCCGCATTCGTGTGGCTGGCCGGTCTGCTGGCCGTCGCCGCAATCGTCCTTGTGCGTGCCCGGCCCAGCAAAACAACCGCAGGCTGAGCCGAGGAACAACAAACAAGGATCGTGATGTGTCACACGCAGCGCCAATCCCGACCAGAAACATGCCCGATTCGGTTGCGGCGCACCACAGGCCGCAGATGGTGAACCTGCCGAAGATCAGCACCACGCTGGGAGAGGTCACGAGATGACGGTACGACGCGGCCACCGCGACAACGGCACGGCGACAACCGAAAACGCCGACTCCGCGCCGGTCCGTCGTGCCGTAGCCCTCGGGCGGGTCGTCCGAGCATTGCGCAAACACCATTTCGCAGTCTTGTCGACCGTCGGCGAGGACCGGTCACCAGCCTCGGCGGGCGTGTGCTACGGCATGTGGGTCTGCGGCAATGAGCAAGCGCTGTACGTCATGACCAGACGACATTTGAAGAAGACACGCAACATCGCGACCAACCCGCGGGTCTCGGTGGTCGTCCCGTTGCGGCGGCGGTTCCTGCGCTTCCTTCCCCCCGCGACGATCCAGCTACACGGTATGGCCGAAATCCTCGACTGGAGCGACGCCTGCGGGACAAGAGTATTCGGTGGATTCTGGATGGGTCGGATGATTTTGCGTGGATACGAAAGATCGCGCCGCCGAGGCGAAGCCCGGATCTGTTTCCTGCGTATCACCCTCGACCCCGTCATCCGAACCTACGGCCTCGGGCACCATGTTTGGCAACTGCGGCGACATATGGAGTCCGGCACCGACACGTTGAGCTTCGATGCAGGCGGCGACAGCACGCCACCCCCACACCGGCCGCCGGAATCCATCGGCAATCCGGGGCACCACACCACGTGAGATACCGCCGAGAATTCGTGGACCAACAACGTCAGAATTCATCGACGTAGCCAGACTCGGGAACTGGGCCCCGATTCAAGCCCTAGGTCTCTGTGAGGCGGGCCGAAAGGCCCTAAACCCACCAGCACCCACCGGTCGACACTGGCATTCTCGCCCGGCGTAGCGCAGCTTCAGAACAAGGACATGAGGGGCACGACCATGACCGAATCATCGGAATCACGCAACGAATCCCAGACCACGACCACCGCGGCGCCTCCGGGGCGGCCGAGCCGACTCAACCAGGTGGCGGCGTGGGTGGGCATCATCGCCGGTGTCATCTTCATCGTCGGGGTGGTGTTCTTCTCCGGCTTCTACACCGGCAGCTACAACACCAGCCATCACTGGTACGGGGCCTATCACCACGGCCAATGGCAGCAGGGACCCGGCTGCCCGATGGCACCCGGCGGCATGATGGGACCGGGCGGGATGATGGGACCGGGGCAACAACCCCCGGCATCTGCAACACCGAGCGCGCCGAATCTCCATCACCCCTAGACGATTCGATCATCGACTTCGTCGCTGATGCGAACCGGCCGCGGGCCATCAGGCTGCTCCATGACCAAAAGTTCGGCGTTCCTCAGGATCAATGACGGGTCAGACCCGAAACCGAGGGAACCGTTGCCTTATCGAGGTCGTGGCCCGCGGCCAACACTCAACCGGAAACACCCGTGATTCGAAGCGGCGCGACTTATATCAGTTCTCGACCGCCACCAGGCCGCCGCCAGAACTTGAACGCACTCACCTGCCCGGGAGTCGCATTCGACCGGCAACAACCCAACGCATCCAGGAAACCCAGCCAGATCGACAACTGAATCAGCACGAGTACCGTTTCGGCGCACCAACTCCACCAGGCCAGGCACGCCAGCCACAACCTGATCAGAGGCGAAATCCGCCCACCAACAACCGGATTCGCTCCAGAACTCCTGCCACCATGTGTGTCCGGGCACTCGCGGACCACAGCGCCGCCGCACCATGCCGCGCGGCTGGAAAACTCAACGACAACAGTTGAACCGGTAGAGACCGGCCGGCTATTCCATCCGGCCGGCATTCACAGGAAACCGGCACCTTCTGCGGGAGCAAGGTTTCGCTCTCAGCGATATCCGGCAGGAGCAACTTCGGGAACAAACCCGAACCTGCCAAGGTTGAGCGCATCAGACTGAACTTTGGAGCTTTGATGTCCGAACCAACGACCACACCCCGCGTCCTGCCAGTTCTGCTGGTCAGCCAGCCGATCCTGCTGCCCGGGATGGTGGTGCCCATCGAGCTCGACGACGCGGCACGCGCCGCCGTCGAAGCAGCCCAGGCCGCGGCCCCGACCGGTGAGTCCGGCAAGCTACTGATCGCGCCGCGCCTGGACGACCGCTACCCCACCTACGGCGTGATCGCATCGATCGTGCAGGTGGGTCGCGTGCCGGGCGGCGGTGCGGCCGCCGTCGTCCGCGGCGAGCGACGCGCCCACATCGGATCGGGAACCACCGGACCCGGTACCGCGCTGTGGGTCGAGATCGATGAGGTCGATGAGACCACCGCAGCCACCGACGAGACCAAGGCGCTCGCCGCCGAGTACAAGAAGTTGCTGCTGGCGATGCTGCAGCGCCGCCAGGCCTGGCAGATCGTCGACGTGGTCAACAAGATCACCGACCCGTCCGCACTGGCCGACACGGCCGGCTACGCCTCCTACCTGACCGACGTGCAGAAGCGTCAGCTGCTGGAAACCGAAGACGTGGCTCAGCGGCTGCGGGTCCTGATCGAGTGGACCGGCGAGCACCTGGCCGAGGTCGAGGTCAACGACAAGATCGCCGAGGACGTCCGGGCCGGGATGGACAAGCAGCAGAAGGAGTTCCTGCTGCGCCAGCAGTTGGCCGCGATCCGCAAAGAGCTCGGCGAATTGGGTCCCGATGGCCAGGAAGGTGAAGACGACTATCGGGCCCGCGTGGAGGCGGCCGACCTGCCGGAGAAGGTGCGCGAGGCCGCGCTGCGCGAGGCCGGCAAGCTGGAGCGGTCCAGCGAGCAGAGCCCCGAGGGCGGCTGGATCCGCACCTGGCTGGACACCGTCCTGGACCTGCCGTGGAACATCAAGACCGAGGATTCCACCGATCTCAAGGGCGCCCGCGAGATTCTGGACGCCGACCACCACGGGCTCGACGACGTCAAGGACCGCATCGTCGAATACCTGGCCGTGCGGGCCCGTCGCGCCCAGCGCGGCATGGCCGTCGTCGGCGGCCGCGGGTCCGGTGCCGTGATGGTGCTGGCCGGTCCGCCCGGGGTCGGCAAGACCTCGCTGGGTGAATCGGTGGCGCGCGCACTAGGCCGCAAGTTCGTGCGCGTCGCCCTGGGCGGGGTGCGTGACGAGGCCGAGATCCGCGGCCACCGGCGCACCTACGTCGGCGCGCTGCCGGGCCGTATCGTGCGGGCGATCGGCGAGGCGGGTTCGATGAATCCCGTTGTGCTGCTTGACGAGGTCGACAAGGTGGGCTCGGACTACCGGGGCGATCCGGCGGCCGCACTGCTGGAGGTGCTGGACCCGGCCCAGAACCACACGTTCCGCGACCACTACCTGGAACTGGATCTGGACTTGTCCGACGTGGTGTTCCTGGCCACGGCCAACGTCATCGAGAACATCCCCTCGGCACTGCTGGATCGGATGGAACTGATCCAGCTCGACGGCTACACCGAAGACGACAAGGTCGCCATCGCGCGGGACTACCTGCTGCCCCGGCAGGCCGAGCGGGCGGCGCTGACCGACTCCGAGGTGACCGTGACCGACGCGGCGCTGCGCAAGATTGCCGCGGACTACACCCGGGAACCGGGTGTGCGGCAGTTCGAGCGGCTGCTGGCCAAGGCGTTGCGTAAGGTGACCACGAAACTTGACTCGGCCGAGGCCCCGATCGTGATCGACGAGCCGGATCTGGTCGAGTACCTGGGCCGTCCGCGGTTCACACCGGAATCCACCGAGCGCACCGCGGTGCCGGGCGTGGCGACCGGTCTGGCCGTCACCGGACTAGGCGGCGATGTGCTCTACATCGAGGCCAACTCCAACGATGGCGAGCCTGGTCTGCAGCTGACCGGCCAGCTGGGTGACGTGATGAAGGAGTCGGCTCAGATCGCGCTGTCCTACGTGCGCGCCCACGCCGAGCAGTTGGGCGTCGACCCGAAGGCGCTGGACCGTCGCATCCACGTGCACGTGCCCACGGGCGCGGTGCCCAAGGATGGCCCATCGGCCGGTGTCACGATGGTGACGGCACTGGTGTCGATGGCGACGGGGCGACAGGTGCGCGGCGACGTCGGCATGACCGGCGAGGTCACGTTGAACGGGCGGGTGCTGCCGATCGGCGGGGTGAAGCAGAAGCTGCTCGCAGCCCAACGGGCCGGGCTGAAGACGGTGTTCATTCCGGCGCGGAACGAACCGGACCTGGACGACGTCCCGGCCGAGGTGCTGGACGCCTTGGAGGTCAAGCCGATGACCGACGTGGCCGACATCATCGCGGCCGCGCTGGAGCCGGTCGAGCTGCCCGCAACAGCCGCCGCCTAGCCGGCGCGAGCGACCGTGTTTGCACGCAGATGACGGCGTGTCACCGTGCAGACACGGTCGCTCGGCGGAGAAAGGTTCGGACTGACTGACCTGCCGGGGATTGCTCAACCGGGATCCGACTGCTAGCGTGACGCGCGGCACAGTTTCGCCATGGAATGGCCCAAAACTCAACACGCCAGTGAGTCGCGGCGGGAGAGCCCCGCCAATCACGAGCGGGCGCCGCAGGAGCAAATCCTCCCCAGGAATCTCTCAGGCACCGGTATCGCCGCGACTAGGCACCTCTGGAAAGCAGTCGGCCACGACGGGTCCGGCTCACCGAAGGGGCAAGCGGAGCGCCGGCGACGGTGTTCGCGAAAACTCTCAGGTTCAAGCGACAGAGCGGGGAGGACGCCCGCACTCCGCGCTCCCCCACGCGCCTGAAACCCTCGAGGTTGCTTTGTCCCAATCGCCTGACTTGGCCGCTGCACGTAGCGGCACTCCCACAACGGCTTCGACCACTCCGCAAGGCGAGCCACACTTAGCCCGACAGCTGTCCAACCGGCACATCCAGCTCATCGCGATCGGCGGCGCCATCGGCACCGGCCTGTTCATGGGCTCGGGCAAAACCATCTCGCTGGCCGGCCCGTCGGTGATCTTCGTCTACATGATCATCGGCTTCATGCTGTTCTTCGTGATGCGGGCGATGGGCGAGCTACTGCTGTCCAACCTGCATTACAAGTCGTTCGCCGACTTCGCCGCCGACCTGCTCGGACCGTGGGCCGGCTTCTTCACCGGCTGGACCTACTGGTTCTGCTGGATCGTCACGGGCGTGGCCGACGTGGTGGCCATCTCGGGATATGTGACCTACTGGTGGCACGACCTGCCACTGTGGATCCCCGCGCTGGCGGCCGTGGTGGTGTTGATCGGGTTGAATCTGCCCACCGTCAAGGCCTTCGGCGAGACCGAGTTCTGGTTCGCATTGATCAAGATCGTCGCGATCGTCGCGCTCATCGTGGTCGGGATCGTCATGGTGCTACGGCATTTCGAGGCTCCTGGCGGCGCCACCGCGAACTTCTCGAACCTGTGGAATGACGGCGGCTTCTTCCCCACCGGCCCGATGGGATTCGTCGCCGGATTCCAGATCGCGACATTCGCGTTCGTCGGCATCGAACTGGTCGGCACCACCGCCGCCGAAGCCAAGAACCCGGAGCGGAACCTCCCGAAGGCGATCAACTCGATCCCGGTCCGGGTCATGTTGTTCTACGTGGTGGCTTTGACGGTGATCATCTCGGTCACCCCGTGGCGCGAAATCAGCGCCGACCACAGCCCGTTCGTGGCCATGTTCAGCCTGGCCGGCCTCGGCATCGCCGCATCGGTGATCAACTTCGTCGTATTGACCTCGGCAACCTCCTCGGCCAACTCCGGTATCTACTCCACCTCCCGCATGGTCTACGGCCTGGCCCAGGAGGGAGACGCGCCCCGCCGGTTCGGCCAGCTCACGAAGCGGCTGGTACCCGCGAACGCGCTGTTCCTGTCCGGGGTGGTGCTGCTGTCGGGTGTGGTCATGGTGGCCGTCGGCGACTCGATCATCGGAGCCTTCACCATCGTCACCACGATCTCCGCGCTGTGCTTCATATTCGTCTGGTCGATCATCCTGATCAGCTACCTGGTCTACCGCAAGCGCCGCCCGCACCTGCACGAGGCGTCGAAGTTCAAGATGCCCGGCGGCATCGTGATGTGCTACGTGGTCCTGGCATTCTTCGTCTTTCTGCTCTGGGCGTTCACCCAGAAGGCGGACACCTTGCACGCCCTGTTGGTGACACCGATATGGTTTGCGGCACTGGGTATCGGCTGGGCGGTGCTGCGCCGACGCCCTCACCACCTGGCCCGCGAGGCGGCCTTCCGCGCCGATCTCGAATCGGCCGAAGGGGACTAGCCGCAGTAACTCAGGCGATGAGCGGTGTCCGATTCCCGGGCACCGCTCGTACCCGTTTGTCGACTCGAAGCGGTTTGCGTTGTACCGCAACGCTTTACGAGACACTGCACGTGGTGTAGCGTGTCAGGAACAACTACACACGCCGTTGACGCGCAGCGGGAGAATCCTCCGATCTCGGAGGCGCCGTAGGAGCAACTTCCTCCCCGGGAATCTCTCAGGCCCAATACCGCAGCGACGAGGCAACTCTGGAGAACAGCACCGTAGCGTGCTTACCGAAGGTGAACAGCGCAGCCGCGCCCAAACTCTCAGGTTTCAGGACAGAGCGGGGAGGTGTCCCTGTCGATGTCCGGCGCCGTCCGGACGTTATTGAACCGGAGTCACCTCGTGAGTTTCTCTGCACGCCATATCGGCCCCGACGCTGCCGGATCTGAGCACATGCTGCGCAGCCTGGGCTACCGGGACATCGAGCAGTTGATCGATGCCACGGTGCCCGAGCAGATCCGCCTCACCGAACCTTTGGCCGTGCCCGCAGCCCGCGACGAAGATCGGGTGCTGGCCGACTTGCGTGCCCTCGCCGATCGCAATCAGCCCCGCATTCAGATGATCGGGCTGGGTTACTACGACACCATCACCCCGGCGGTGCTGCGGCGCAACATGCTCGAATCACCGGCCTGGTACACCGCCTACACGCCCTATCAGCCGGAGATCTCTCAGGGTCGACTCGAGGCTCTGCTGACCTTCCAGACCCTGATCCAGGACCTCACCGCGCTGCCCATCGCCGGCGCGTCACTGCTGGACGAGGCCACCGCGGTGATGGAAGCCGTATTGCTGATGCGGCGTGCCAACAAGGCGAAGTCCACCGGCAACCGGGTGATTCTGGACGCGGACTGCCTGCCGCAGACGATCGCTGTGGTCCGGGGCCGCGCCCGCGCGGTCGGGATCGAGGTCGAGGTGGCAGAACTGTCCGGCGGGTTACCCGCGGGCGACGCGTTCGGAGTGGTGTTTCAGGCGCCGGGGGCCAGCGGAATCGTGCGGGATCTGTCCGGGCTGATTGCAGATGCTTCGGCCCGCGGCATGCTGACAACCGTTGCTGCCGACCTGCTTTCGTTGACGCTGCTGCGGGCACCGGGCGAAATGGGCGCAGACATCGCCGTCGGATCGGCCCAGCGCTTCGGCGTGCCACTGTTCTTCGGTGGACCGCACGCCGGTTACCTGGCGGTGCGCACCGGGCTGGAGCGGATGCTGCCCGGGCGACTGGTCGGGGTGTCCGTCGACAGCGCAGGCGCCGCGGCGTATCGGTTGGCCTTACAGACCCGCGAACAGCACATCCGCCGCGACAAGGCGACCAGCAACATCTGCACCGCGCAGGCATTACTGGCCAACGTCGCTGCCATGTACGCCGCGTACCACGGGCCGGAGGGGTTGCGCGCCATCGCCACACGCGTCCACCGGCAAGCAGCAACGATCGCCGAGAGCCTGCGGGCGGCCGGGCACACCGTCGTGCACGAGCTGTTTTTCGACACCGTGATGGTGCGGACACCCGGTGCCGCAGCCGGATTCGTCGACACCGCGGACATCGCTGGGATCAATCTGCGGTTGGTCGACGCCGATCACGTGGGCATCGCCTGCGACGAACGCACCACCGATGAGGTGCTCCGGCGGGTGCTGTCGGTTTTCGACGCGTCGGTGCACTCCCCCGCATCGGCGGATTTCCCACCACAACTGACCCGCACGTCGCAGTACCTGCAGCATCCGGTGTTCAGCGAACACCGCTCCGAAACCGCGATGCTGCGCTTCCTTCGGGAACTCTCCGACAAGGATCTTGCCTTGGACCGCAGCATGATTCCGCTCGGATCCTGCACGATGAAGCTGAACTCGGCCGTGGAGATGGAGCCGATCAGCTGGCCGGGATTCGCCGGGATCCACCCGCTGGCACCCGTCGCGCAGACCGAGGGATACCTGGCCCTGATCGCCGATCTGGAGCGCTGGCTCGCCGAGATCACCGGATACGATCGCGTTTCGCTGCAGCCCAATGCCGGATCACAGGGTGAGCTGGCCGGCCTGCTGGCCATCAACGCCTATCACGCGTCACGGGGTGAGGCCCACCGCGACGTCTGTCTCATCCCGCAGTCCGCGCACGGTACCAACGCCGCGTCCGCGGTGCTGGCCGGCATGCGCGTGGTCGTGGTAGGCACCGCGGACAACGGCAACATCGACATCGACGACCTGCGCGTCAAGCTCGCCACGCATGGCAGTGCCGTCGGGGCGATCATGCTCACCTACCCGTCCACGCACGGGGTGTACGAGACCGAGGTGCGCACGGTGTGTGAGCTGGTCCATGCGGCCGGCGGCCAGGTGTACATCGACGGCGCCAACCTCAACGCGCTGGTCGGCCTGGCCAAACCGGGCCAGTTCGGTGGCGATGTGTCACATCTGAACCTGCACAAGACTTTCTGCATCCCACACGGCGGCGGCGGTCCGGGTGTCGGCCCGGTCGCCGTGCGCGCACACCTGGCCCCATTCCTGCCGGGCGACCCACTGGCCGAGGATGGACCGGCTCCGGTGTCGGCGGCGAACTACGGGTCGGCGGGCATCCTCCCGATCACCTGGGCCTATCTGGCGCTGATGGGCCCGGATGGCCTGACCGCGGCCACCATGTCGGCAGTACTGGCCGCCAACTATCTCGCCAATGCGCTCGATCAGCACTACCCGGTGCTCTACACCGGCCCCTCGGGGCTGGTCGCGCACGAATGCATCCTCGACCTCCGCGAACTCACCAAACGCACCGGGGTTACCGCAGAGGACGTGGCAAAACGCCTGATCGACTACGGCTTCCACGCCCCGACGCTGTCCTTCCCGGTCAACGGCACGCTGATGGTCGAGCCGACCGAATCGGAGAACCTGGCCGAACTGGACCGTTTCATCGAGGCGATGGTCGCCATTCGCCGGGAGATCGACCAGGTCGAGGCGGGGGTATGGCCGCTGGAGCGCAGTCCGCTACGCCAGGCGCCGCACACCGCCGAGCAGGTGACCGCGCCGGACTGGGACCTCCCCTACAGCAGACAGCACGCCGTTTATCCGGTGGACGCCGTACGTCGCAACAAGTATTGGCCGCCGGTCCGCCGTATCGATGGCGCACACGGCGACCGCAACCTGGTGTGCTCCTGCCCCGCACCGGAAGCCTTTGAACACCACGACAACCCATCCACCCCGAGCCGCGAGGAAGCACTCGTATGACCAGCACCACAACCACCGTCGAATCGCCGTTGCTCGCCGAACACCGCGAGCTGGGCGCGACATTCACCGACTTCGCCGGCTGGCAGATGCCGCTGAAGTACGGCAGTGAACTGACCGAGCACAACAGTGTCCGTCACACGGCCGGCCTGTTCGATCTGTCCCACATGGGCGAGATCGACATCGCCGGTCCGCAAGCAGGCGCGCTGCTCGACTTTGCATTGGTCGGTGAGCTGTCCGCAATCGGCATCGGCCGCGCCAAATATTCGTTGTTGTGCAACGCCGAAGGCGGGGTCATCGACGACCTGGTGGTCTACCGACTCGCCGACGAGCACTTCCTGGTCGTCGCCAACGCAGCGAACGCACCGGTGGTAGCCGCCGAGTTCGCGCTGCGGGCATCGGGTTTCGACGCAACGGTGACCGACCGCTCGCGCGAGACCGCGCTGATCGCGATCCAGGGACCGGCCGCCGAGTCGATCGTGCGGACATTGGCACCGCCGGCCCAGTCGGATGCGATCACCGGACTCAAGTACTACGCGGTGACCAACGCCGTGGTCGCCGACATCGACGTGCTGCTGTCCCGGACCGGGTACACCGGTGAGGATGGGTTCGAGCTGTACGTGCCCGCAGAAGCGGCCGTGCCGCTGTGGCGCGCCCTGGCCAAGGCAACCACCGGGGCCGAGGGTGTTCCCGCGGGCCTGGCCTGCCGCGACACGCTTCGCCTGGAAGCGGGTATGGCGCTCTACGGCCACGAACTGACGTTGACCACCAATCCCTATGCGGCGGGTCTGGGCAAAGTCGTCCGATTGACCAAGGATTTCATCGGACGCGATGCGCTACAGCACCTTTCGCAGCAACCGGCCCGTCAGGTCCTGGTCGGGTTGAAGGGCACCAGCCGGCGGGCGGCCCGCGCCGGTTACGCCGTGCACGGCGGCGAGGGCGAGGCCCCGGTGGGCATCGTGACCTCGGGCGCGCTGTCCCCCACGCTCGGCTACCCGATCGCCATGGCCTACCTGGATGCCGAGCTCGCCGAGCCGGGCACCGCGCTCAGTGTCGATGTACGCGGCAAGAAAGAGCCGTTCGAGGTCACGACCACCCCCTTCTACCGGCGCTAATCGAGAGGAACAACCCATGTCCACCACCAAACTTCCCGATGACCGCAGCTATACCGAGGAGCACGAGTGGGTGCTGATCGCGCCGGGAGCCCCGTTGCCGGGTGAACCCGTGCGAGTCGGCATCACCGCGCTGGCCGCCGAATCACTCGGCGACCTGGTGTATCTCGACCTACCCGAGGTCGGAGCAACGGTGACCGCGGGCGAAGTGTGCGGGGAGGTCGAGTCCACCAAAACGGTGTCCGAGTTGTACCCGCCGGTGACCGGTGAGGTCACCGAGGTCAACTCTGCCGCCGTCGATGACCCCAGCCTGGTGACCGCGGACCCGTACGGGAAGGGCTGGTTGTTCGCCGTCGCCGCCACCGGTACGGCCGACCTGCTCACCGCCGCCGAATATGCACAGAAGAACGGAGTTTCGGCATGAGTGTCCTCAACCAAAGCCTGGCCGAGTTCGATCCGCACGTGGCCGAGGCCATCGGGCACGAACTGCATCGGCAGCGCGTCGGCCTGGAGATGATCGCCTCGGAGAACCATGCGCCGCTGGCCGTGATGCAGGCCCAGGGCTCGGTGCTGACCAACAAGTACGCCGAGGGTTACCCGGGCCGGCGCTACTACGGTGGCTGCGAGCACATCGATGTGATCGAAAAGCTGGCCATCGACCGGGTGAAGCGCCTGTTCGGCGCGGAGTTCGCCAATGTGCAACCGCATTCCGGTGCTCAGGCCAACGCGGCGGTCATGCACGCGTTGATCAAGCCCGGTGACACCATCCTGGGGCTGTCGCTGGACTGCGGCGGCCACCTCACCCACGGGATGCGGCTGAATTTCTCCGGCAAGCTGTACAACGTTGCCGCCTACGGGGTTTCAGAACAGGACTATCTCATCGACATGGATGAGGTAGCCCGAATCGCGCGGGATTGCAAGCCACAGTTGATCATCGCCGGTTGGTCGGCATACCCGCGACGGCTCGACTTCGCGCGGTTCCGCGAGATCGCCGACGAGGTGGGCGCCTACCTGATGGTCGATATGGCCCACTTCGCCGGGCTGGTCGCCGCGGGCCTGTATCCCTCCCCGGTGCCGCATGCGCATGTGGTCACCTCGACCACCCACAAGACGCTCGGCGGCCCGCGCGGCGGGGTCATTCTCACCAATCAGGCCGAGCTCGCCAAGAAGATCAACTCGGCGGTGTTCCCGGGTCAGCAGGGCGGTCCGCTCGAGCACGTGATCGCCGCCAAGGCAGTCGGTTTCAAGATGGCCGCGCAGCCGGAATTCACCGAACGGCAACAACGGTGCCTGCGAGGTGCCCGGATTCTCGCCGAGCGGCTGAGCCGGCCCGACGCCAAAGAGGCCGGCATCACCGTGCTGACCGGTGGCACCGACGTGCACCTGGTGCTGGTCGACCTGCGCGACGCCGCGATCGACGGTCAGCAGGCCGAAGACCGGCTCGACGCGATCGGTATCACGGTGAATCGCAACGCCGTGCCGTTCGACCCGCGGCCACCGATGGTCACCTCGGGTCTGCGGATCGGCACACCGGCGTTGGCCGCGCGGGGCTTCGATGACGACGACTTCGCCGAGGTCGCCGACCTGATCGTGCAGGCGCTTATCAATGCGCCGGGCGGCGAGACCGGCGCGCTGGCCGCCCGGGTGCGGGCGTTGGCCGACAAGTACCCGCTGTACCCGGACCTCGACTCATGACAATCAGCGTGTTCGACCTGTTCTCGGTCGGTATCGGCCCGTCCAGTTCGCACACCGTCGGGCCGATGCGGGCGGCGGCCCGGTTCGTCGCCGATCTCGAATCGGCCGGGCTGCTCGATGACGTCGACGTCGTCCGCGTCGATCTGTACGGTTCGCTCGCGGCCACCGGGGCCGGGCACGGCACCATGCCCGCCATCCTGCTCGGCCTGCAGGGGTATCAGCCCGACACCATCGAGCCGGATGTGATGGAGCGCCAGCTCGACGCGATGCGCGCCGGGCGCACCATCCTGCTCGGCGGGGTGAAGCCGATTCCGTTGGCCGAGGACGAGATCGCGCTGCATGCCGAGACCGTGCTGGCACGCCATCCCAATGGGATGACGATCACCGCGTTGGCCGACGACGGGCAGCACCTGCAGTCGGAAACATATTTCTCCATCGGCGGTGGGTTCGTCGTCACCGAATCCGAACCCGGACAGAACCGCAGTGCGTCCCGCAACCCGTGGTCGTTCGGCTCGGCGGCCGATCTGCTTGTCCTGGCCGACCGGCACGGGCTGCGGATCAGCGAGGTGATGCTCAACCATGAGCTGGCCACCGCATCCGTGCAGCAGGTGCACGGCCGACTGCTGCATATCCGCGATGTCATGCTGGCTTGCCAGCGGCGTGGCATCGGTCGTGACGGCTACCTGCCCGGCCAGCTGCAGGTACGACGCCGGGCCCGCGACTGGTACGAACGCCTCAACGCCGAGGATCCCGATCGTGACCCGGCGTTCGCCGAAGACTGGGTGAATCTGGTAGCACTCGCCGTCAACGAGGAAAACGCCTCGGGCGGGCGGATTGTCACCGCCCCGACCAACGGCGCTGCGGGCATCATCCCCGCCGTCATGCATTACGCGCTGCACTACACCCGCGCCGGGCGGGACGATCCGGACCGCACCTGCATCGACTACCTGCTCACCGCCGGGGCGATCGGTTCGTTGTACAAGGAACGCGCGTCGATCTCGGGCGCAGAGGTGGGTTGTCAGGGCGAGGTCGGTTCGGCGGCGTCCATGGCGGCAGCCGGTCTCGCCGAGATCCTTGGCGGCACAGCGCAGCAGGTGGAGAACGCCGCCGAGATCGCCATGGAGCACAGCCTCGGGCTGACCTGCGATCCGATCGGCGGCCTGGTGCAGATCCCGTGTATCGAACGCAATGCGATCTCGGCCGGCAAGGCCATCAATGCCGCCCGGATGGCTTTGCGTGGTGACGGCACCCACCGGGTGACGCTGGATCAGGTCATCGAAACCATGCGCTGCACCGGTCTGGACATGAGTGCCAAATACAAGGAAACGTCGACCGGCGGGCTGGCCATCAACGTATCGGTGAACCTCGTCGAATGCTGAATCATCTTATTAAACAGGAGAATTGGGTTGTCTGATCAGACCGGCACCGCGCGGGTGAAGCGCGGCATGGCCGAGATGCTCAAGGGCGGGGTGATCATGGATGTGGTCACCCCGGAGCAGGCGCGTATCGCCGAGGGCGCTGGTGCGGTGGCGGTGATGGCCCTGGAGCGGGTGCCCGCCGATATCCGTGCCCAGGGCGGGGTGTCGCGGATGAGTGATCCGGACATGATCGAGGGCATCATCGGTGCGGTCACGATTCCGGTGATGGCCAAGGCGCGGATCGGGCATTTCGTGGAGGCCCAGATTCTGCAGAGCCTGGGCGTGGACTACATCGACGAGTCCGAGGTGCTGACCCCGGCCGACTATGCCAATCACATCGACAAGTGGCGCTTCACCGTGCCGTTCGTGTGCGGGGCGACCAACCTGGGTGAGGCGTTGCGCCGGATCACCGAGGGTGCGGCGATGATCCGGTCCAAGGGTGAGGCCGGCACCGGGGATGTGTCCAACGCGACGACGCATATGCGCAAGATCGGTGGCGAGATCCGCCGGCTCACCTCGATGAGCGAGGACGAGCTGTATGTCGCGGCCAAGGAGTTGCAGGCCCCGTATGACCTGGTGGTCGAGGTGGCTCGGGCCGGCAAGCTGCCGGTGACGATGTTCACCGCGGGTGGGATCGCCACCCCGGCCGATGCCGCGATGATGATGCAGCTCGGTGCTGAGGGTGTGTTCGTGGGTTCGGGCATCTTCAAGTCGGGCAACCCGGCCCAGCGTGCCGCGGCGATCGTGAAGGCCACCACCTTCTATGACGATCCGGATGTGTTGGCCAAGGTGTCGCGCGGTTTGGGTGAGGCCATGGTGGGCATCAATGTCGAGGAGATCGCTGCGCCGCACCGGCTCGCCGAACGCGGCTGGTAACCGAGCCCGAGCTGAAAGCCCAAGCAGGAAGAAGGATTCCATGAGTAATGCAGACGTTGTCATCCTCGGCGGTGGCCCCGGCGGTTATGCCACCGCGCTGCGCAGCGCCCAGTTGGGCCTGTCGGTCATCCTCATCGAGGAGACCGCCATCGGCGGCACCTGCCTGCACCGCGGGTGCATTCCCACCAAGGCGCTGCTGCATGCCGCCGAGGTGGCCGACAATGCACGTGTTGCAACACAATTCGGGGTGCAATCAACGTTCGAGGGCATCGACCCGGAACGACTGCACGCCTATAAGGACGGTGTGGTGTCCCGCCTGCACAAGGGGCTGCAGGCATTGCTGCCCGCACGCGGGGTCACGGTGCTCAACGGCCGCGGCCGGTTGAGCGGGCCGAACAGCGTCGATGTCGACGGACAGACCGTGACCGGTGCGGCGATCGTGCTGGCAACCGGCTCCGCACCCAAGCCGTTGCCCGGCATCGAACTCGGTGATCGGGTGATCACCAGCGACCAAGCGCTGGAACTGCGATCGGTCCCCGAGCGGGCAGTGATCCTCGGCGGAGGCGTCATCGGCGTCGAGTTCGCCAGCCTGTGGACCTCATTCGGCACCGCGGTCACCATTGTCGAGGCCGAACCCCGACTGGTGCCCCATGAGGACGAGTCCGTCGCCAAGCACCTGGAACGCGCATTCCGCCGCCGCAAGATCACCGCCAAGACCGGTGCGCGAGTCGTCGAGGTCCGGTCCGGCGCGGATGCTGTGGCGGTCACCCTCGAGGGCGGTGAGACCCTCGAGGCCGATCTGCTCCTGCTCGCGGTGGGCCGGGCACCCCGCACCGACGGATTCCAGGAGGCGGGTGTCACGGTCGACCGCGGATTCGTCGTGACCGACGAGCAGCTGCGCACCGCGGTGCCTTCGGTGTACGCGGTGGGTGACATCGTGGCCGGAACCCAGCTGGCTCACCGCGCATTCCAACAGGGCATCTATGTGGCCGAACATCTCGCGGGGCTCAGCCCCGACCGCGTCGACGACGCCGGCATTCCCCGGGTCACCTACTGCAGCCCCGAGATCGCTTCCGTCGGCCTGACCGAGGCCCAGGCCCGCAGCCAGTTCGGTGACGGCGTCGAGACCGTCAGCCACGATCTGATGGGCAACGGCAAGAGCCAGATCCTGAAGACATCCGGCACGGTCAAACTCGTGCTCGCTCCCTCGGGTGCGGTGGTGGGCATTCACATGGTCGGCGACCGCGTCGGCGAACTCGTCGGGGAAGCCCAGCTGATCTACAACCTGCAGCTCAAGGCCGCCGAAGCGGCGAAGTTTGTGCACGCGCACCCGACCCAGAACGAGGCTCTCGGCGAGGCGCTGATGGCCGCCGCGGGGAAGGCGCTGCACGGGCACGGCTGAGCCCGGGCGGGCCCCGGCCGAGGCACTGCCAGGAACAGCCGAACCGGCACCTGGCATCCTCGGCTGTTGATGCCTGAACAAACCCTGCCCGAGCACACCGAGGAACAGCGACACCTCTCCCGACAGCTGTCCAACCGGCACATCCAGCTCATCGCGATCGGCGGCGCCATCGGCACCGGCCTGTTCATGGGTTCCGGCAAGACCGTATCCCTGGCAGGCCCCTCGGTGATCTTCGTCTACATGATCATCGGCTTCATGTTGTTCTTCGTGATGCGGGCGATGGGCGAGCTGCTGCTGTCCAACCTGCATTACAAGTCGTTCGCCGACTTCGCCGCCGACCTGCTCGGACCGTGGGCCGGCTTCTTCACCGGCTGGACGTACTGGTTCTGCTGGATCGTCACGGGCGTGGCCGACGTGGTGGCGATCGCCGGGTACGTCACCTACTGGTGGCCGCACCTGCCGTTGTGGATCCCCGCGCTGGCCACGGTGTTCGTCCTGGTCGCCCTGAACCTGCCGACGGTCAAGGCGTTCGGTGAGACCGAGTTCTGGTTCGCGCTGATCAAGATCGTGGCCATTCTGGTGCTCATCGTGGTGGGCCTGGCCATGGTGTTCACCCAATTCACCGCGCCCAACGGCGCCGAGGCCAGCTTCGCCAACATCTGGAACGACGGCGGCTTCTTCCCCACCGGCCCCATGGGATTCGTCGCCGGATTCCAGATCGCGACGTTCGCGTTCGTCGGCATCGAGTTGGTCGGCACCACCGCGGCCGAGACCAAGTCACCCGAACGCAACCTGCCCCGCGCGATCAACTCCATCCCGCTCCGCGTGATGCTGTTCTACGTCGTGTCGCTGACCGTGATCATCTCGGTCACGCCCTGGCGGGAGATCAGCCCGGACCGCAGCCCCTTCGTCGCGATGTTCAGCCTGGCCGGCCTCGGCATCGCCGCATCGGTGGTCAACTTCGTGGTGCTGACCTCGGCCACCTCCTCGGCCAACTCCGGCATCTACTCCACCTCGCGGATGGTCTACGGCCTGGCCCAGGAGGGTGACGCACCGGCGCTGTTCGGCCGGCTCACATCGCGCCGGGTGCCCGCCAATGCGCTATTCCTGTCCGGGGTGGTGCTGCTGTCGGGTGTGGTGATGGTGGCCGTCGGCGGTTCGATCATCGAGGCGTTCACCATCGTCACGACCATCTCGTCGCTGTGCTTCATATTCGTCTGGTCGATCATCCTGATCAGCTACCTGGCGTACCGCCGGCGCCGTCCGCACCTGCACGAGGCGTCGAAGTTCAAGATGCCCGGCGGCGTGCCGATGTGTTTCGTCGTGCTGGGCTTCTTCGCCTTCCTGGTGTGGGCATTCACCCAGAAGGCCGATACGCTGCACGCCCTGCTGGTGACCCCGGTGTGGTTCATCGTGCTGGGCCTGGCCTGGGCCGTGCTGCGCCGACGGCCCGGGCATCTGGCCCGCGCGGCAGCATTCCGGGCCGACCTGGAGTCCGCCGACACCCCGGAGAACTGACCGTCATGCCCTACGACCTCGAACTCGCCGACCGGATCCGGGAACTGGTGGCCGCCGAACGCGGAGTCGATGAGAAGCAGATGTTCGGCGGGCTGGCATTTCTGATCAACGGAAACATGGCGGTCGCGGCCACCCGGGAGGGCGGCCTGATGGTGCGCGTTGCACCCGGCGACACCGAAAAACTGTTGCAGCGTAACCACGTCGCACCGATGGTGATGGGTGGCCGACAGATGCGGGGCTGGCTGCGGATCGGGAGTCCCGGCGTCCAGACCAAACGCCAACTCGAAGTCTGGGTGGCCCGCGGCGTCGACTACGCCAAGGGCCTGCCACCCAAGTAACCCGCGGACCGGGCCGAAATCTCCTCGTATTGCCCAATCCGAGCAGAATGGCCATTAACATAGACCCGCCTGACAACGACGGGGGCGCAGCCAGATGCTGACCGCAATACGCACGATCCTCAGCTTCCAGATGACCATCGCCGAGTGGATCGGGACCGCCATCATGCTCGCGGTCCCCTATCTGCTCATCGGCGTCGCCTGGTCGCTCACCCATACCGGCCACCTGGCCGGACTGCACGGCGCCCATGCGGTGGTGTGGTTTCTCGGCTCCATCGTCTTCTGGCCGGTGCTGCTGTTCAGCAATGTGTGCATGAGCTGACGAGGAGCAGCGAATGCCTGTCGGGGACAACACCCGTGCCAACCGGATCGCGATCAGCAGACGCACCGCGCGCTGGTCGGATGAGGACGTCACCATCGCCGATGCGATGGATCTGTGGGGCTTCGCCGCGGGGGCGGCCAACGTCATCATGCAACTGTCGTGGCCCGGCGTGGGATATGGCGTCGTGGAAAGCACGGTGGACTCCGGAAACCTGCTCAAGCACCCCTGGAAACGGGCCCGCACCACGCTCAGCTACCTGGCGGTGGCGATCCTCGGCCGGGCCGAGGACCGGGTGGCGTTCCGCGATGCCGTCGACCTGGCCCACCGCCAGGTCAGATCCGGACCGGCAAGCCCGGTGCAGTACAACGCGTTTGACCCCGACCTGCAAATGTGGGTGGCCGCCTGCCTGTTCGTCGGACTGGAGGACGTCTACCAACTGCTGCGCGGCGAAATGACCACCACGCAGGCCGAGCAGTTCTACCAATCCGGTACGACGCTGGGCACCACGCTGCAGGTCAGCCCGCAGCAATGGCCCGCGACCCGCGTCGATTTCGACGCGTACTGGAACACCGCCTGCCAGCAGGTGCAGATCGACGACGTCGTCTCGCGGTATCTGCACGACCTGGTGGACTTGCGCATGATCAACCCGCTCCTGCGGATTCCGTTTCGCCCGCTGCTGAAATTCCTGACCACCGGTTTTCTGGCGCCGACGTTCCGCGACGCCGTCGGCTTCGGCTGGGGCAGCGGCCGCCAGCGGTTGTTCGAATGGCTGTTCCTGGTCGTGGCGTTCGGCAACCGGTTCCTGCCGGTGTTCATCCGCCAAGGTGGGAGCTACCTGCTGCTGGCCGATGTCCGCCGGCGGATCCGGGCCGGAAAGGCGCTGATCTGATGAACCTGATCCGCCGCGTGCTGAGCCACAAGGTCAGTCTCGACCAGATGCTCGAGACCCTGATGTGGGTGGCCCTGCCCTACATCGTCATCGGTCTGGCCTGGACCTTCTTCCATCCCGGCCAGGTGCAGATGATCGAATCGAGTCTGCTGACCAAGATTCCGGCGGGCGCCGACCTGGTGGCGTTCGTCCAGGTGACGCTGTTGTGGCCGGTGCTGCTACTTGGCGGCGACGTGTGCATCGTGACGTGAGCCGGCAACATGTAGCGCGCCGCGCATCAGTCCCGAGATACCGACGCCACCGCTTTCCCGGCGCAGCAGTTGGCTAGGGTTTTGCGTCGTGAAGGCTTGCCTCGGGAAGGTCAGCGCGGTCAGCGCGGTCAGCGCGGTCGTCGCTGCGACGGCGGCGCTCTCCGGATGTGCATCGGGGACCGTCATCAACACCGACGAGGCAGCGCCGCAGGCTGCCGCCGGCACTACCGTGCCGGCACCGCAGTTCGGCACCGCGAACCTGGTCAACGCCGCCGATTACCTGCTGCGGGTCGATGAGCGGACCGGCTATTACTTCAGCACCCCGAGCGGGCGATGGCGATGCGCGATCCTGCCCAGGGACCGCGCCGGCTGCCAAACCGCTGACGGCACCTCGGCGATGGGCGTGACCGGAGCACCCGATGAGGCGCCCGACCCATCCGGCGGCACCCGAGCACCGAATGCCCTTGTGGTCGAGCGGGATACCGACGCGCATTTCGCCGTACTGGAACAGCCGGAGTTCGCCCAAAGCGCGGCTACCGTGCTGCCGTTCGGCAAGGTGCTGGCGGTGGCGGGTTTCCGCTGCAACGTGCAGGAGCAGACCGGGGTGTCCTGCGTGCGGGAATTGACCGGCCGAGGTTTCACCTTCTCCGCCGAGGGCTACACCCTGAACTACACAGACGTCCCCTAGCGATGGCAGATGATCAGGATCGGCACCTCGGGATGGTCCTACGACCACTGGACCGGTGTGCTCTATCCCCGCGGCACCCCGGCCAAAGCCAGACTGGCCCATTACGTAGGCGAGTTCGACACCGTGGAACTCAACGGCAGCTTCTACCGCTGGCCCGCTGACACCACCTTCACCGGTTGGCGCGACCAGTTGCCGGCCGGGTTCACCATGTCGGTCAAGGCCCACCGCGGATTGACCCATTTCCGCCGGCTGCGGTCACCGCAAGCCTGGACCCCGCGGTTCGAGCAGTACTGGCGCCTGTTGGAACCCCACAACGAGGCACTGCTGGTCCAACTGCACCCCGCACTCGAGCGCGACGATGAGCTGCTCACCGAATTCCTGAGCCAACTACCGCTCCGGCTCCGAGTCGCGATGGAACTGCGCCACCCGTCCTGGCACGACCCGGCGGTGTATGCGCTGCTGCAGCACTACGGGGCGGCGTATGTCGTGATGAGTGGCCCCGGACTCGCCTGCCGGCCGGTGGCCACCAGCGAGCTGGTCTACGTGCGCATGCACGGACCGGGCGCGGACCCCGATCTGTTGTACGCCGCCTGCTACACCGACAGCGAGCTCCAGCAGTGGGCGCACCGGCTCCGGCAGTGGGACCGCGAGGGCCATCGCGTCGTCGTGTACTTCAACAACGACCTCGGTGGTCACGCGGTGCGCAACGCCCAAAAACTCAAGCAGTTGGTGGCCGACGAGTAGGCTGAACCGACATGACGACGTCGTCCACATTCGCGATCATCGGCGGCGGCCTGGCCGGCGCCAAGGCCGCTGAGGCCCTGCGGGACAACGACTTTGACGGTCACGTTGTCCTGTTCGGCGCCGAAGAGCACCTCCCCTACGAGCGTCCACCGCTGTCCAAGGACTACCTGGCCGGCGCCAAGACACTCGACGACTTCACCGTCGATCCGGCCTCGTGGTACCGCGACCACAACGTCGACCTGCGGCTTGGCACCGAGGTGACCGCCGTCAACACCGCCGACCACACGCTCACACTGCCCGACGGCACCGCCGTCGGATACGACAAGTTGCTGCTGGCCACCGGATCGGCCTCGCGTCGCCCACCGATCCCGGGTGCCGACGCCGCAGGTGTGCACTATCTGCGCACCATCGATGACGCCGCGGCGCTGAGCGCGGCGTTGACACCCGGTTCGGCGCTGGCCATCGTGGGCGGCGGGTGGATCGGGCTGGAGGTCGCTGCCGGTGCGCGTGGCCGCGGTGTGGACGTCACGGTCATCGAGGCCGCCCACCTGCCACTGCTGGGCGCGCTGGGCGCCGAGGTGGGTGAGGTGTTCGCACAATTGCACCGGGAGCACGGGGTCGATCTGCGGCTAAATCAGTCGGTGCAGGAGATCACCACCGTCGACGGCTCGGCCACCGGGTTACGACTCGCCGACGGTTCCACCGTCGCCGCCGACACGGTTTTGGTTGCCGTCGGCGCGGCACCGAATATCGGACTGGCCGTACAGGCCGGGCTCGCCACCGCCGACGGCGGAGTGCTGGTCGACGCGTCCTTGCGCAGCAGCGATCCCGACATCTTCGCGGTGGGCGACATCGCCGCCGCGCTGCATCCGCTGTTCGGGGTCTGGATCCGCACCGAGCACTGGGCCAACGCACTCAAACAGCCGGCCGTGGCGGTCGCCGGAATGCTGGGCAACGCCGCCAGATACGACGAGTTGCCCTACTTCTTCACCGATCAGTACGACCTCGGCATGGAGTATGTCGGCCACGCACCCGAATACCACCGCGTGGTGTTCCGGGGCAACGTTGCTGAACGGGAATTCGTCGCGTTCTGGCTCGACGCCGACAACCGGGTTCTGGCCGGCATGAACGTCAACGTGTGGGACGTGCTCGACGACATCAAGGCACTGATCCGGTCCCGCGCCCCGGTCGATCCGCAGCGCCTGGCCGACCCGTCGCAGCCTTTGCCCACCGGGTAGCTGCGGTCGCCTCGACCGCAGTTGGCTCCGGCCGGCTCCTCAGAGCAGGGTCGCGCCGCCGTCGGGATGGACCCGCACCTTCGCCCCGGCGATGTCCTGAGACATGCTCGCCGCCGCCTGTGACGCGTCGACGATCCGGGCCAGCGTGCGCCCGTCCTCGGGGGTGCGCACCGCCAGGAAAACCTTCTCCGCGGTACCGTCGCGACCGACCGGAGTGGTCCAGGACTCCACGGTCCCGATGCCCGCCCACTCCACCTGCAGTTGCCGGGTGGGCTCGGCGTCGACCTCGGATTGCACGTCTTGCCAACGGAATTCGTGGTCCGGCGGTTCGGTGCCGTACACCCCGAAACTGTGTTTGGTGAGGTAACCACCGTTGGCGGTGATCAGCCCGCGGGCACCGGGATTGGCCACCAGCCGCTCGGCCATGGTGGCGATCGAGTGCGACACGTAGTTGTTCCACGGCCCGCCGGCGAAGGTCAGACCACCGGTGGCCGTCAGCGGCCGGGACGGATCACCGAGCGGCAGGCCGATCTCGGCCGCCGCCACCTGCACCGCCGACGGGAAACACGAGTACACGTCGATCAACTCGACCTCATCGGCACCCACGCCGGCCAGTTCCAGCACCCGCCGTCCAGCGATCCGGATCGCCGGCGAGCGGAAGAACTCGGCGCGCTCGCCGATGGCGTAGGTGTCGTGTGAATCCGTCCCGGCGTACGGGAAAACCCAACGGTCGCTGGGAATCTGAAGTTCGGTCGCCCGCTCCGCGGTGGTCAGCACCAGCACGGCACCCTGGTCGACCATGTTGTTGGAGTTCATCAACTTGGTGTAAGGCCAGCTGATCATCCGGTTGTCCGGACCGGGCTGCCAGATCTGCTCGGCCGGCACCGCATCCCGGCTCCAGGCATGGGGGTTACCGGCCGCCACCGCGCTGAACTGTGACCACAACTCACCGATCCGGCGGCGGTGCTCATCGCTGGTCTCACCAGCCGCGATGCGCAGCGCCTGTTCGAACATCGGATACACGTAAGCCGGGCGGTCCAGATTGATCCGGATCTCGGCCTCGCCGGCCATCGGCACACCGTCATGGGCGCCCGGCGCCTCCGGCACCGATTCGTCCTGACGGGTCCAGTCCGGTTTGAGCCCACGGGCCCGCAGCCGACTGCGGGTACGCCAGGTCTCGGCTCCCGCGATCAGGACCACTTCGGCCCGCCCGGCCTGCAGATCCAGACAGGCCTCGTTCACCAGGGTCTGCGGCACGTTGCCACCCAGGCCGGTGTAGCGCGTCGTCGCGTTGAACGCTCTGATGCGTTGCGCCAACAGCAAACCCGGATCCCGGTAGTGCCAGGACAACAGATTGACCACCCGGATCGAATCCACCGCCTCCAACACTCTGGCGTCGGCGGCGGCCCGAGCCGCCGCCACCATCAGGTCGACCGGTTCGACCTCCGGATTGTCGTCCTGCTGGTTGACCTGGCCATAGCCGACCAACACCGGTGTCCTGGGGTCGACGGTTCCGCGGACGGGCATACCCGCGAATCTATCCGGTGCCGTCCGGAGCGGTACGGCACCAATCGGATACCCGGATCGCAGGCGCTGTTCACCGACGCCAGTCACCATGGAGAACATGAGCGACGCGACCACCTCACCGGCACTGACCGACAGGGAACTCGACCAGCTCGACGCGTACTGGCGAGCGGCGAACTACCTGTCCGTCGGCCAGATCTATCTGCTGGACAATCCTCTGCTGACCGAGCCGCTGGAACCGAAGGACATCAAGCCACGGCTGCTCGGCCACTGGGGCACCACCCCGGGCCTGAACCTGGTCTATGCCCACCTCAACCGGATCATCCGCGAACGCGATTCCGACGTCATCTACATCGCCGGTCCGGGTCACGGCGGTCCGGGTTTGGTGGCCAACGCCTACCTGGAAGGAACCTACAGCGAGGTCTACACCGGCATCGGACAGGACATCGACGGGATGCGGAAGCTGTTCCGCCAGTTCTCGTTTCCCGGCGGGATTCCCAGCCATGTGGCCGCCGAAACACCCGGGTCCATTCACGAAGGCGGCGAACTCGGGTACGCGCTGGTGCACGCCTACGGCGCGGCGTTCGACAATCCGGATCTGGTGGTGGCCTGCGTGATCGGCGACGGCGAAGCCGAAACCGGCCCCATGGCCGCCAGCTGGCACTCCAACAAGTTCCTCGACCCGGTCGTCGACGGTGCGGTGCTGCCGATCCTGCACCTCAACGGCTACAAGATCGCCAATCCCACGGTGCTCGCCCGCATTCCGCAAGAGGAACTCGAATCGCTGTTCTATGGGTACGGCTATCGGCCCATCACGGTTGCCGGTGACGATCCGGCAATCGTGCACCAGCAGATGGCCGCCGCGCTGGACGAGGCGTTCGACCAGATCGCGGCGATTCAGCGCGCGGCCCGCCTGGACGGAGAACCCGGCCGTCCACTGTGGCCGATGATCATCATGCGGACCCCCAAGGGCTGGACCGGCCCACATGAGGTGGACGGCAAGTTGGTCGAAGGTACCTGGCGAGCGCACCAGGTCCCGCTGTCGGAGACCCGCACCAATCCGGCACACCTGGCCCAGCTCGAGGCGTGGCTTCGCAGCTACCGGCCAGAAGAATTGTTCGACGCCACCGGGGCACTGCGGCCCGACCTGCGCGCCTTGGCCCCGGTGGGCACCCGCCGAATGAGCGACAACCCCCATGCCAACGGCGGATTGCTGTTGCATGACCTCGATCTGCCGGACTTCACCGACTACGCGGTCATCGTCGACTCGCCGGGCACGGGCACTGCGGAGGCGACGAGAGTGCTGGGCACCTTCCTGCGCGATGTGATTGCCCGCAATCCTGACAACTTCCGGCTGATGGGTCCGGATGAGACCGCCTCGAACCGACTTACCGCGGTATTCGAGGAGACCGACAAGGTCTGGCAGGCAGAGATCCTGCCCGTCGATGAGAATCTGGCACCCGACGGCCAGGTGATGGAAGTGCTCTCCGAGCATCTGTGCCAAGGCTGGCTGGAGGGCTATCTACTGACCGGGCGGCACGGATTGTTCAACTGCTACGAGGCGTTCGTGCACATCGTCGACTCGATGCTCAATCAGCACGTCAAATGGCTGACCAGTTGCTCAGACCTGCCGTGGCGCCGGCCGATCGCCTCACTGAACTACCTATTGACCTCCCATGTCTGGCGCCAGGACCACAATGGCGCCTCGCACCAGGATCCCGGGTTCATCGATCACGTCGCCAACAAGCGACCCGAGGTGGTCCGGGTATACCTGCCGCCGGATGCCAACACCCTGCTGTCGGTGGCCGACCACTGCCTGCGTAGCCGCGACTATGTGAATGTCATCGTCGCGGGGAAGCAACCGGCGTTGACGTACCTGAGCATGGACGAGGCCATCGCGCACTGCACGCGTGGCCTGGGCATCTGGGAGTGGGCCAGCAATACGGGCGGAGGGCCGGACCCGGTTAGCGGCTCAACTGAACCCGACGTGGTGCTGGCCTGCGCCGGGGACATCCCCACCCTGGAAACCCTGGCCGCCGCCGACATCCTGCGCCGCAGGCTCCCGGAGCTGAAGGTCCGGGTGGTCAACGTCGTCGACATCATGCGGCTGCAACCGGAATCCGAACATCCGCACGGGCTGTCCAAGACAGAGTTCGACTCGGTCTTCACCGCGGACAAGCCGGTCATCTTCGCCTACCACGGCTATCCGTGGCTGATCCACCGGCTCACCTACCGGCACACCAATCATGCCCAACTGCACGTGCGGGGTTTCAAAGAACGCGGCACCACCACCACGCCTTTCGACATGGTGATGCTCAACGACCTGGACCGCTTCCATCTGGTCATGGACGTCATCGACCGGGTCGAGGCGCTGGGACCCCGCGCCGCCGGACTACGTCAGGAGATGGTCGATGCGCGGCTGGCGGCGCGCCGCTATACCCGCGAATACGGTGAGGATGATCCGGCGATCGCGCAGCGGACGTGGAAAACGTTGTGACCTGCGCTATTGCGACTGGCAGGTAGGATTTTCCGCAACATGTCTGAGCAAAGCGCCGTGGCCGCGCACCCCCATCACCCGCTGGTGGCCCAGCTCGCTGCGCTGCATCATTTCCGGATCTACGCCGACATCGGGATCGTCGTCGTCATCCTGACGCTCACCAACCTGATCGCCCACTTCACCACCCCGTGGGCCAGCATCGCCACTGTCCCGGCCGCCGCCGTCGGCCTGCTGATTCTGGTGCGCACCCGCGGTCTGGGCTGGGCCGAGCTCGGCCTGGGCCGGGAACACTGGAAGTCCGGGGCCGGCTACGCGCTGGCCGCCGTCGCGCTGGTGGTCTCGGTGATCGCAATCGGTGCGGCTATGCCATGGACGCGGCCAATGTTCATGAACAACAACTACGCGACCATTTCCGGTGCGCTGCTCGCATCGATGATCATCATCCCGCTGCAGACGGTGATTCCCGAGGAGCTGGCGTTCCGCGGGGTGCTGCACGGCGCGCTGAACCGGGCCTGGGGTTTCCGCGGGGTCGCGGCGGCGGGCTCACTGCTGTTCGGCCTCTGGCACATCGCCAGTTCGCTCGGATTGACCAGCGGCAACGTCGGGTTCACCCGACTGTTCGGCGGCGGGATCCTGGGCACCGTCGCCGGTGTGGTGCTGGCCGTGGTGGCTACCGGTGTCGCCGGGTTCGTGTTCACCTGGCTGCGTCGGCGCAGCGGCAGCCTGATCGCGCCGATCGCCCTGCATTGGTCACTCAACGGTGTGGGCGCGCTGGCGGCCGCCCTGGTCTGGCACCTGTCGACCTGACCTCGATCGGGTGCCGCTACACGCGCAGCACCGCCGCGCCCGCCATGCGGCCGGCGCTCAGATCGGCCAGGGCCTGATTGGCGCGATCCAGCCCATACTCGTGAGTGCTGACCGCCATCCGGTGCTCCCCGGCGAACGCCAGAAAATCGCGCGCGTCGGCGCGGGTGTTGGCGGTGACCGATCGAATCTCGCGTTCCTGGAACAGATGCCGTTGATAATTCAGGCTGGGGATATCGGTGAGGTGAATCCCGGCAATCGCCAGCACACCCCCGCGGTCCAGCGCCGCCATTGCGGGCAGCACCAACTCCCCGACCGGGGCGAACAGGATCGCGGCATCCAATGGTTCGGGCGGCATATCGGCGCTGCCCTGCACCGATGCCGCCCCTAATTCCAGCGCCAGTTCGCGGGCGCGCTCACCGCGGGTCATCACGTGCACCCGGGCACCCCGCGCCAGCGCCACCTGAGCCGTCAGGTGGGCACTTCCGCCGAAACCGTAGATTCCCAACCTCCCGCCGGCCGGCAGATCGGTGCGCAGCAACGCCCGGTAGCCAATGATGCCCGCGCACAGCAGCGGGGCCAGCTCGATATCGGAGTATCCGGTCGGTAGCCGCAGCGCGAATGCGGCTGGAACGGTGGTGAGTTCGGCATAGCCGCCGTCGGCGTCCCAGCCTGTGTAGCGCGAGAACGGGCACAGGTTCTCCCGGCCCCGCAGACAATAGCCACACTGCCCACAGGTGTGACGCAGCCAGGCGACGCCGACCCGGTCACCTGGCGCGAAGCCGCCGCCGGTGTCGGAACCGACCGCAACGACTTCGCCGACGACTTCATGCCCAGGTATCACATGCGCACGATGCACGGCCAGATCGCCTTCGGCGACATGCAGATCGGTCCGGCACACCCCGCACGCCAGCACCGCAACGAGCAGCTCGTCAGGCCCCGGCCGTGGGGTGGGCACGCTGACCCGTTGCAGCGGATGCGAACTCACCGGCCCGGGCTCGACCACCTGCCAGGCCGCCATGGTCCCGGTGGCCATCGTCGGTCAGCCGCTCTTGCGCACCAATCCGACCAGCCACAGCAGGACTACGGCTCCACCAAGTGCCACGAAGAAGGTGAACCAGTACCCACCGCTGTTGACGTCGATACCGACCAGGTTCAGGACCAGCCCAGCCAGGAACGCGCCAACGACGCCGGTAACGATGTTCATCAAAATTCCCTGGCCACGGCCCTTCACGACCTTGCCGGCCAGCCAACCGGCGAGGCCGCCGATAATGATGTAGCCCAGCCAACCGATCCCGGTTTTGCCGTCAAGATTCAGCGCAAGAAACTGGGTAGCCGCCATAACATCCATTGCAGATCTCCTGCCTGTCACTGGCCGAGCCCAGCGGGCTCGTTGAGCCACACATCTGGTGTACCTCCCGAACGTAACAATTCGGTTGGTTACTTGGGAACGATCAGCGTTCGCGCGCCCGATCCCGGCGCGGCGCCGGCCCCAGATCCGCCCCGGCGAGCACCCGAGGGCAAACCGAAATCGCATTGTCGACGTGCCGCCGACTGGCTACTGTCATCAGTAGCTGGCAACTCGCTGTAGATATGGACAGCGCGGTCCCAAAACGCGCCGTCGAGATCGAGGTGATGGCGATGTTCTGCGTATACGCGATACATGCACCAGTGCGTCGGGCACCTCCGGATGCCCCATGGGCGTCACCCACTCGCGGGAAGTGTCCCGGCAGCTACCTCGGACCCACCTCAGACACCGCACCGGTCACACCCGCCACAGCCTGAATTCAGCAAACAATTCCAACTGCCGGCCGAGGAGGATGTACCTGATGGACGTCAACAACCTGGCCGGCAACGTGCCGGACGTCGGCCCCTGACCGGGGCCGACGTCCTGAGCCTGCCCGGTATCACGCCGGGGGCAACATCTCCGGCGGGGCGTTGGTCACCGGCACTGGCACGCCCACACCCGGGCGGGCCGGCGGAGCATTCGGATCAGCCGGCGGCGGTGCCGCATTGGGATCCGGCGCGGCCGCCGGCGGCGGCGTCCACGGGCGGATCGAGTTGGCCAATGCCACGGCGGCGCCCTTGTCCACGGGATGGGTGGCCGTACCCAGCCAGACGACGAACCATCGTTCCGGGGTGCGCTGCCCGCGCGGGGTTCCCGGCGCAGGCGGGGCACCGACCACGCCCGCCCAGATCTGGCCGTTGGGCTTGTTGGTGTCGGTGAACTTCAC
This sequence comes from Mycolicibacterium frederiksbergense, assembly GCF_029893345.1. Lineage (GTDB taxonomy): Bacteria > Actinomycetota > Actinomycetes > Mycobacteriales > Mycobacteriaceae > Mycobacterium > Mycobacterium frederiksbergense_B. The sequence continues at coordinate 991,318 of NZ_JARXVE010000001.1, forward strand.
CTCGTAGTACGAGGCGACGCCGGAGAGCCCATTGGCATCGAGCGGCACCGTCTCCTGATTCACCCGGGTACCGGGGAACGGCATGAAGAACTCACCCATGTCGGAGGCCAGCCGAACGGCGGCCTTGGAGTTGTCCGCCTCGGCGCCCGCGAACAGCTTCAGGTCCAGGCGTCCGAGCAGCACGCTGGTGTCATTGGGAGCTTCCGGCGCACCCTCCGGCGGAAGCTTGGTCAGCAGCGCCTGCCCGTAGGACAGCTGGGTCGCGTCGGACACCTTCCAGCCCGCGGGCACGACATAGCTGAAGCCGCCGGCCGCGTTGTCCACCCGGCCCGGCTCGGGCGCGGGAGCCGGCACCGCCGCCGGTGCCGCGTTCGGATCAGCCGGCGCCGGGGGCGGTGCATTCGGATCAGCCGGCGGAGGCGCAGCAGGTGCCGGCGCGGGTGCGGCGGGCGCAGGAGCCGGAGCCGGCGCGGCGGGCGCCGGCGCGGGTGCGGCGGGTGCCGGGGCGGGTGCGGCGGGTGCCGGGGCCGGGGCCGGCGCGGCGGGCGCAGGAGGCGGAGGGGGCTCCGGGTCCGCATGCGCCACCGACGGCAGCGCAACGGCCACCGCGGTCGCGCCGGTCACCGCAACCAGCGCCAGCTTCTTCGACAGACCTCTGCGCCGATGTGACATCGCGTCCGACTCGTCCATGGGGAAGAAAATACCGTGTTACCGCCGTGACGCAAGTGTGAGTTGCTCTTAGAGTGCTTAAAAGTAAGATAGCCAACAACGCCAAAACGTCAGCTAGGCAGTCATATACACGATTGCTGTCGCGCGGGTCTGCCGCATCTCACGCCGGGCCCGGCAAGCCCCTCGGCATCCGCGGAACGAGACCCCTCACCGAGTAATTCGGAGCCACCTACGCCGCCGTTACAGCGGGTCATCCCGGATCGCCCGCCGGGTGCACCGCAACCTCCTGAGCCTTCACCGAGAAGTACACGGTGTCCCCCGGTGCCAGCCGCAACTCGGCCGCCGACTCCGCCGTGATGTCGGCAGCCAGCCCGGGTGCGCCGTCGGGTTGATCGTCAGCCCGCACCCGGATGCCCGGGCCCCTGCTGTCGAGCTCGGCCACCGTTACCGCGACGGTGTTGCGCGGACTGCCATGCGGCTCCCGGCGGTACACCGCTACCGACGACGGCGAGAAAACAGCGGTCGCCGGCACCCCCGGTTGCACGCCCGCCGCCGCGGTTCCGTGCCAGCTGCTCTGCCACGCCGTGGTCAGCGCCCCATCGGCATCCGCAATGCCACTGATCAGGTTCACCCCGGCGAACCGAGCCGCAAAATGACTTTTTGGTGTCGCCAATACCTCTGCGGTCGAACCACTTTCGACGATCCTGCCGGCTTCGACCACCACCACCCGGTCGGCGAGCGTCAAGACGTCGAGCAGGTCATGGGTGATCAGCACCGCACACCTGCCGTTCGCGGTCAGCACCCTGCGCAGAACCTTGCGCATCGAGGCCGCCACGGCCACGTCCAGACCCGTCAGCGGCTCGTCGAGCAACAGCACCTCCGGATCGGCGGCCAGGGCACGCGCCAGCGCCACCCGTTGCGCCTGACCTCCGGAGAGCCGACCCGGCCGCCGGTCGGCCAGATCCGTGGCGTCGACCTCGGCCAGCCAGCGCAGGGCATCCCGGCGCGCCGACCTGTGCGCCATCCGGCGGCCGCTGCGCGCACCGAACGCCACGTTGGCCGCCACGCTCAGGTGCGGGAACAGCAGCGGATCCTGCAACATCAGGCCGACGCGCCGGGCGTGCGTCGGTACCTGCAGGCCGGCCGAGGTATCGGTGAGCACCCGATCTCCTGCTTGGATGTGCCCGGTGTCCAGGTGAACCAGACCGGCGATCGCGTGCAGCGTGGTCGACTTGCCCGCGCCATTGGGGCCCAGGACCGCCAGCACCTCACCGGCGGCCACACCGAATTCCACGGCCAGACCACGGTTTTCGACGACGGCGTGCACCCGCAGCCCGGTACCGTCGGTCATACCCACCCGCCCGCGCGCAACCGCCGGCTACCGAGACCGATGACCACCACCGCCGCCACCGCAACCAGCAGTACCGACAGCGCGACAGCGGCCTCGGCGTCGCTCTCGCGCTGCAGATAGATCTCCAGCGGCAGCGTTCTGGTCACCCCCTCCCGCGAGCCCGCGAACGTCAGCGTGGCGCCGAACTCGCCGAGGGACCGGGCAAAGGCCAACACCGCCCCCGACATCAGGCCGGGCCCCAGCAGCGGCAGGGTCACCCGCCACCACACCGTCGCCGGTGGCGCGCCCAGGGTGGCCGCAATGACCTCGAAGTCGGCGCCGGCGGTGCGAGCCGCGCCTTCCAGTGAGATGACCAGGAACGGCAACGAGACGAACGTCTGCGCCAGCACCACGGCGGCCGTGGTGAAGGCGATCTGGATCCCGGCCGCTTCCAGGTACTGCCCGAGCAACCCGAGCCGGCCGAATGCGTACAGCAGCGCGATGCCGCCCACCACCGGCGGCAGCACCAGGGGCAACAGGATCAACGGACGAACAATCCGGATGACGGACCCTTCTGTGCGGGCCAACACCAACGCCAGAGGGACCCCGAACAGCACGCACAGCAGGGTGCTGGCCAGCGAGGTCTTGAGGCTCAGCACCAACGCCGCAGTCGAAGAAGCGCTGGAGATGAGCGACCAGAACCGCAGCCAATCCACCTTGGCCGCCATCGCCACCAAGGGCAGCACCACGAACATCGCGCCAACGGCGGCGGGCAGGTAGATCCAGCGCGGGAGCCTGGGCGGATTCGTCAAGGTCGGTCCGGACCAACCATGTCGGCGCAGGTGGGAGCGCTGCTTCCGGTCATTGCAGCCACACTAGGCGAACCCGCAGACCGACACTGGGCGCGCCGAGTTTCGTGACCTAGCTACTGTCCAGTAACATCGAACGGTGGTCGCCCCCGTCCGGCGCGGTGATCCCCAGGCACATGGAGGTACATCATGGCGGAGGTGCTGGTCACCGGCGGCGACACCGAACTCGGCCGCGTGATCGCGGCAGGGTTCCTGGATGCCGGCCACAACGTGGTCATCGCCGGCGCCCGCCGCGAGGATCTGGAGCTGGCAGCCAAACAGCTGGACGTCGAATCGATCGTGTTCGACAACACCGATCCCGAAAGCGTCGAGAGCGCCCGCCAGCTCTTCCCTCATCACATCGACACGCTGGTCAACGTGCCCGCCCCGGCCTTTGAGGCCAAAGACCCCCGCACCTACACACTGGCCGATCTGCGCTCCGCCTGGCACAACTCGCTGGACGCCACCGTGGTCTCGGCTGTGCTGACCGTGCAGATCGTGGGCGATCACATGCGCTCGGGCGGTTCGATCATCAACATCGTCGCGGAGAGCCCGCGCGAGGGCAGCGTTGACGCGGCCGTCAAGGCCGCCCTGGGCGACTGGACGGCCGGCCAGGCCGCACAGTTCGGCACCCGCGGGATCACCGTCAACGCCATCGCCCCCGGCCTCTGCGCCGAACCCGGCTACGACGGCCTGGGCACTACGCCACCGTCCGTCGCCGATGAGTTCACCCGCCTTGCACTGTTCTTGAGCACACCTGCGGCTCGTCACATCACCGGACAGATGATGCACGTCAGTCGCGGGGCATTGGCCACGCTCGGCTAAGCGTTAGGGTTGATGGAGTGACGATCCGACTCGCACTCCAGATCCCCAACTTCTCCTACGGCACCGGGGTCGACGAGCTGTTCCCCACTGTCGTCGCGCAGGCCCGCGAGGCCGAGGCGGCCGGTTTCGATTCGGTGTTCGTGATGGACCACTTCTATCAGCTGCCCGGCCTCGGCACTCCCGATCAGCCGATGCTGGAGTCCTACACCACACTGGGTGCGTTGGCCGCCGCGACCGAGCGGGTACAGCTGGGCACCCTGGTCACCGGCAACTCCTACCGCAACCCGGCCTTGCTGGCCAAAGCCATCACCACACTCGACGTGATCAGCCAGGGCCGCGCGGTCCTGGGCATCGGAACCGGGTGGTTCGAGCTGGAGCACGACAGCCTGGGCTTCGACTTCGGCACCTTCACCGAGCGGTTCGAGAAACTCGAAGAAGCCCTGCAGATCATCGTGCCGATGCTGGAAGGCCAGCGCGCGACCTTCAGCGGCACGTACTACCGCACGCAGGACGCCTTCGCCGAACCACGATTCCGCGACCACATCCCGCTGATGATCGGCGGCAGCGGCGAGAAGAAGACCATCCCGCTGGCGGCCCGGTACTTCGACCACCTCAACATCATTGCGGGCTTCAGCGAGCTGCCCCGCAAGCTTGACGTCATCCGGCAGCGGTGTGAAGAGATCGATCGGGATCCGGCGACCTTGGAGACCAGCATGCTGGTGGTCGCACTGATCGGCGAACACTTCACCGCCGATCTCGTCCCGGACGAGTTCAAGGACAACGCGGTGGTCGGCAGCCCCGAGCAGGTGGCCGAACAGGTCAAGGCCAAGGTCTTCGACGCCGGTGTGGACGGGGTGATCCTGAGTCCGGTGACCATCGGCGGGTACGTACCGGGCGGCGTCACCGCGGTCGCCGAGGCATTGAAACCCGTGATGTCCGGGTGAACATTCGGTGCGGCGGCCATCTAATTTCACTGACCGGGATTGCGCCTACTAACCTATTGATTACACGAGTGGAAAACAATTCGGCTAGGAGCAGCAATGAGCCATCCCGGAGCTACGGCGTCGGATCGGCATAAAGTAGTCATCATCGGTTCGGGATTCGGCGGTCTGACCGCAGCCAAGACCCTCAAACATGCCAACGTTGACGTCAAGCTGATCGCCCGGACCACCCACCACTTGTTCCAGCCGCTGCTCTACCAGGTGGCCACCGGAATCATCTCCGAGGGCGAGATCGCCCCGGCCACCCGAGTGGTCCTGCGTAAGCAGAAGAATGCCCAGGTGCTGTTGGGCGATGTCACCCACATCGATCTGGAGAACCAGACGGTGGACTCAATCCTGTTGGGGCACACCTACTCAACCCCGTACGACAGCCTGATCATCGCTGCGGGCGCCGGGCAGTCCTACTTCGGCAACGATCATTTCGCCGAGTTCGCGCCCGGCATGAAATCGATCGACGACGCTCTGGAGCTTCGTGGCCGCATCCTGGGTGCGTTCGAGCAGGCCGAACGGTCCAGCGATCCGGTGCGCCGGGCCAAGCTGCTGACCTTCACCGTGGTGGGCGCCGGCCCGACCGGTGTCGAAATGGCCGGGCAGATCGCCGAATTGGCCGATCAGACGCTGCGTGGCAGCTTCCGGCACATCGATCCGACCGAGGCCCGGGTCATCCTGCTCGACGCCGCGCCCGCGGTGCTGCCCCCGATGGGGCCGAAGCTGGGCAAGCGGGCACAGGACCGGCTGGAGAAGATGGGGGTCGAGGTACAGCTCGGCGCCATGGTGACCGACGTCGATCGCAACGGGCTGACGGTCAAGGACGCCGACGGCACCCTTCGACGCATCGAATCGGCCTGCAAAGTGTGGTCGGCCGGGGTCTCGGCCAGCCCGCTGGGCAAGGATCTGGCCGCGCAGTCCGGGGTGGAGCTCGACCGGGCCGGCCGGGTCAAGGTTCAGCCGGATCTGTCGTTGCCGGGTCATCCGAACGTGTTCGTGGTCGGTGACATGGCGGCCGTGGACGGCGTGCCCGGTGTTGCGCAGGGCGCGATCCAGGGCGGGCGGTACGCGGCCAAGCTGATCAAGCGCGAGGTCGCCGGCACCAGCCCGAAGATCCGGGCACCGTTCGAGTACTTCGACAAGGGCTCGATGGCCACGGTGTCGCGATTCTCGGCAGTCGCCAAGGTCGGCAAGCTGGAGTTCTCCGGATTCTTCGCCTGGCTGTGCTGGCTGGTCCTGCACCTGGTGTATCTGGTCGGGTTCAAGACCAAGCTCGTCACCCTGCTGTCGTGGGGCGTGACCTTCCTGAGCACCAAGCGCGGTCAACTCACCATCACCGAGCAGCAGGCGTATGCCCGCACCAGAATCGAGGAGCTCGAAGAGATCGCGGCCTCGGTGCAGGAAGCCTCGGTGCAGGAATCAGAGAAGGCGGTGTCCTAGGACTCCGGGCTTTCCGGGGGCAGCCGGTCACCTTGCCAGGTGGCCAGGCTGCCGCCCCGAGCCAGCGCCATTACCATTCTCTCTGCATCGAATGACGCTGCGGGATAACGTAATTCACTGATGCATGCGCGCGGGGTGGCCAGCACGTCGTCGCCCACGGCACCGCAACCGAGCTCGACGCGGTGCACACCGGACATGATGTCGGGGTTGCCGGCCTTGCCGATGGCGACGATGCGGCCGTCGCGAATCCCGATGTCGGCCTTGATGATTCCCCAGTAGTCGATGATCACCGCGCCGGTGATGACGGTGTCGGGAGCACCCTCGGCCCGGGTCGCCCTGGACTGCCCCATCGACTCGCGCAGCACCTTGCCACCGCCGAACACCGCTTCGTCGCCGGCCAGTCCCGGTCCCCCGCTGCGGTCCTCGGTGATCTCGACGACAGATCCGTATCCCGCCAGCCTGATTCGGTCACCGGTTGCGGGGCCGAACAGTGCCGCGTACCGCGCACGAGTCAACGCGGTCATGCGGGGCCCAGTCGGCCGGGCGGGTCCAGACTGATGCCGTGCACCTCGCGGATACCACCCAACGGCACCAATGAAACACGCTGGGCCACACCGGGTTCGAAACGCACCGCGGTGCCCGACGGGATGTCAAGGCGGTGACCGTACGCGGCCGCGCGGTCGAAGTCGAGCGCGGCATTGGCCTGCGGAACATGCACATGGCTGCCCACCTGGACCGGACGGTCGCCGGTGTTGACGACGTCGAGAATCAACCGTGACGCACCGGTATTGAGCGCAATGTCGCCCCACCCGGCTGCCCCTCCATGACCTGCTCCCGGGTCAGCACATCGCGTCCGCTCACCATCAGCTCGGCGACCGTGCGGCCGTCGCGGGCGCCCTCCAGTAGGTTCCGCGGCGTAGGAGATGAGCAGGCGGTCCTGCGCATGCGGGGTCAATCGCACAAGGCGCGATATCGCCATGCCGGGCCGGGTTCGGCAGCGCTCGTCATGGCGGGCTTGGTCACTACGCGGGCATGTTCTGCAGTCTCACCTGGCCGCGGGCCACCAGCCGGTCGTCCTCGTCGGTGATGGTGATCAGCCACAACTGCTGACGGCGGCCGCGGTGGATCGGTGTCGATACCGCGGTGACGGTGCCCGCGCCGATGGCACGCAGGAAATCGGTGTTGTTGTTGACCCCGACCACCGTGCCGCCGCCGTTTTCGGTCAGCCAGATGTGGCCGGACACACTGGCCAGGCTTTCGACGATCGAGCAGTACACGCCACCGTGCACGATGCCCCACGGTTGCAGCAACTTGTCGTGAATCGTCAGCTGTGCGCGGCCCCCGTCGGGGGTGAGCTCGAGGTAGGTCAGGCCGAGTTCGGTGTCGAATCCTTGCCCCAGGAGTTCGGTGAAATCAGTGGTCACAGTCCTCGTGTCTACACGCAGTTCCGCGATAAGGATGCGGGCGGGTCCCGCGTTGACGCGGGACCCGCCCTCGAGTGGACCGGGGGTCTCTGCAGCCCTCAGGACTCCGGCGCGGTCCGTTAGCCTCGTCGCATAACTGTAGGCAAGGCTGCCCTAATTAAGCAAGACCTTGCCCGCCCGGCCGGCTCCCCTGACCGGCAACCCGAACCCGACCAAAGCATCGAGCACAGCCTGACCCCGTCGCATACCCGCCACCTCGCTGGACCCGGCCAGCAGCGGAACCTGGGTGGCCGCGCTGACCACGGCCACACCGACCATGTGCCACATGGTCGCGACCGAAATGGCGCCGCCACTGATCTCCGCCAACCGAGAGAACAACGGCCCCAGGGCGCGATGGCTGCGATGAGCCACCCAAGTGGTCAGTGCCGCCTCGTTGGGCAGGGCAACGATCCCGTCATGGGAGGCGCTGGACAGCCGGGTGACCCGGCCACTGAAATACGGGTCCTCGGGCAGGCCCCGCAGGGTCGGATCGACGACGCCGACCCAGTCGATGGTCCCCTCGGAGTCGACGTGGACCCACAGGTTCTCCAGGCCGGTGTCCCAGGCCCGCCCCTCCAGCACCAGCAGCGGCACCACCCGGCCGATCACCACGTGAGTGAGCGTGGCTGCCAACTGCTGGGCGACCACCGCCCGATTGCCGGTCTCGGCGACGGCGGCATCGAACATGCCCCGCAGCCGATCCGTGGACAACGCCTCGATCAAAGGCCACCAGCGCCGACGGGACAGGTCACCCACGACGGCGACGCCGTAGACCCGCGGGCACTCCGGATACAGCTCGCGCAGGCGCCGGCTCGACTCGTGCAGCGGCAGCGTCCGCTCGAAGGCCATACCCGCTATCAGCGGGTCTTCAATCAAGACCGTCATGCCACCTCCGAAGACTCCATGAAACTTAGGTTAGGCTTACTATAGCGACATGACGCATGCGAGCTACCTGCTGTGATTGGATTCACAGCGACCCCGAGAACGGTCGCTGACCTTGCCCCTAAAACCGACGCCGACGACAGGCGGACGGCTGTCACCAACCGGATACGACGCGCGGTAGTAACCCCGTAGTACGCTGGTTTTACAGCTCAGGAGAGTGAACGGAACATGGCCAAATTGACGCGTCTCGGGGAGCTTGAGCGCGAGGTGATGGATCACCTCTGGTCCGCGCCCGAACCCCAAACAGTGCGCCAAGTGCACGAGGCGCTGGCCGCCCGTCGCGACTTGGCCTACACAACGATCATGACCGTGCTGCAACGACTGGCGAAGAAGAACCTCGTCGTGCAGCACCGCGACGACCGCGCGCACCGCTACGCGCCCACCCACGGCCGCGACGAGCTGGTTGCCGGCCTCATGGTCGATGCCCTCGACCAGGCCGCGGACTCCGGCAGCCGCGAGGCCGCACTGGTCCATTTCGTGGAACGAGTGGGTGCCGACGAAGCCCAGGCTTTGCGCCGAGCGCTGGCCGAACTGGAGAGCAAGCACCAGCTAGACCCACCGGCTGGCAATTCAGGCACCGCCTGAGGGACACTTACGGCGTGTCCGCGCTGGCCTTCACTCTTGTAGCGCTGGCGCTGGTGGGACCAGTGCCAGCCGTGCTGGCGCGGGCGGCGTGGCCATTGCGCGCCCCGCGTGCGGCGATCGTGTTGTGGCAGTCGATCGCATTGGCCGCGGTACTCTCGGCCTTCTCGGCCGGCATCGCCATCGCCAGCCGCCTGTTCGTACCCGGGCCGGACGGCCGGCCGACGGCAACCATCACCAGCGAGATCAACGCCCTCGGCTGGCCGTTGTGGCTGCTCTACATCGTGGTTTTCACCCTCACCTTGTTCATCGGCGGCCGGCTGTGTGTGTCCGTGATCCAGGTGGCCGTGGCCACCCGGCGCCGCCGTGCACATCACCGGATGATGGTCGATCTGCTCAGCAAGTCGCGCGATGCCATACCGGCGCATCTCTGTACCGCACACCGCCCGCTGGCCGGCGACGGCCTGCGCATCCTTGATGTCGCGCAGCCACTGGCCTATTGCCTGCCCGGGGTCCGCAGCCGGGTCGTGGTGAGCGAAGGAACACTGACCACGCTGTCCGACAACGAGGTCGCCGCGATCCTCACCCACGAGCGGGCCCATCTCCGGGCCCGCCACGACCTCGTCCTGGAGATGTTCACCGCCGTCCGAACCGCGTTCCCGCGATTCGTCCGCAGCGGCAACGCACTGGACGCGGTCCGGCTGTTGATCGAGCTGTTGGCCGACGACGCCGCCGTGCGGACCGCAGGCCCCACTCCCCTGGCCCGTGCGCTGGTCGCATGCGCCAGTGGCCGCACCCCCTCCGGGGCGCTGGCCGCCGGCGGACCCACCACCGTGATCCGGGTGCGACGCCTGGGTGGCAGGCCGAACAGCGTAGCCCTGGCGGTCACCGCCTATCTGGCCGCTGCCGCCGTTCTGATCGTCCCCACCGTCGCCGTCGCCGTCCCCTGGCTGACCGAGCTGCACCGCCTGTTCTCCGGACTGGGATAACGCCCCGGCCGGCAGGTGTTCTTGTACAACAAAACAACGAAAGGCTGCTGCATGACTTCGTCGAGTACACCGTCGAGCACCACCGCTACTGCGCAGATCGGGGTTACCGGCCTGGCGGTGATGGGTTCCAACATCGCCCGCAACTTCGCCCGACACGGCTACACCGTCGCCCTGCACAACCGTTCGGTGGCCAAGACCGACGCACTGCTGGCCGAACACGGCTCGGAGGGGAAGTTCGTCCGCAACGAGACCATCGCCGAATTCCTTGACGCGCTGGAGAAGCCGCGCCGGGTGCTGATCATGGTCAAGGCCGGTGACCCGACCGATGCGGTGATCAACGAGCTCGCCGACGCCATGGAGCCGGGCGACATCATCATCGACGGCGGCAATTCGCTCTACACCGACACCATCCGCCGCGAGAAGGCGATCCGCGAGCGCGGCCTGCACTTCGTCGGCGCGGGCATTTCCGGCGGCGAAGAAGGCGCGCTCAACGGTCCGTCGATCATGCCGGGCGGGCCCGCCGAGTCGTACAAATCGCTCGGGCCGCTGCTGGAGGAAATCTCCGCCCACGTCGACGGCGTGCCGTGCTGCACGCATATCGGTCCGGACGGCTCCGGCCATTTCGTGAAGATGGTGCACAACGGCATCGAGTACTCCGATATGCAGCTGATCGGCGAGGCTTACCAGTTGCTGCGCGACGGGCTGGGCAGGTCCGCCCCCGAGATCGCCGACGTGTTCGCCGAGTGGAACAAGGGTGAGCTGGACAGCTACCTCGTCGAGATCACCGCCGAGGTGCTGCGCCAGGTCGACGCCAAGACCGGCAAGCCGCTGGTCGATGTGATCGCGGACGAGGCCGAACAGAAGGGCACCGGGCGCTGGACTGTGAAGTCCGCCCTGGACCTCGGGGTTCCGGTCACCGGTATCGCCGAGGCGGTGTTCGCCCGGGCACTGTCGGGTTCGGTCCCCCAGCGCGAGGCCGCGGTCGGCCTGGCCTCCGGTCACCTCGGCACCGCGCCAGCCGATGCGGCCCAGTTCACCGAGGATGTGCGCCAGGCGCTGTACGCGTCCAAGATCGTCGCCTACGCACAGGGGTTCAACCAGATCCAGGCCGGCAGCGCCGAATACAACTGGAACGTCAACCCCGGCGATCTGGCCACCATCTGGCGCGGCGGCTGCATCATCCGGGCCAAGTTCCTCAACCGGATCAAGGAGGCGTTCGACGCCGAGCCCGATCTGGCCACGCTGCTGGCCGACTCGTACTTCCGCAGCGCGGTGGAATCGGCGATCGACAGCTGGCGGCGCGTCGTCGTCACGGCCACCCAGCTGGGTATCCCGATCCCGGGCTTCTCATCGGCGCTGTCCTACTACGACGCGCTGCGCACCGAGCGGCTGCCCGCGGCACTGACCCAGGGCCTACGCGACTTCTTCGGCGCGCACACCTACGGGCGGACCGACGCCGAACCCGGCCAGAAGTTCCACACCCTGTGGAGCGGTGACCGCAGCGAAGTGCCCGCCTGACCTAAGGAGTTCGGTGCTGTGAGGTTTCTTGCGGGGCACACACCGCCATACGACCTGACCTACAACGACGTCTTCGTCGTCCCCGGCCGGTCGGATGTGGCATCGCGGTTCGACGTCAATCTGTCCACCGTGGACGGATCGGGCACCACCATCCCGGTGGTGGTGGCGAATATGACCGCGGTGGCGGGCCGGCGGATGGCCGAGACCATCGCCCGGCGTGGCGGCATCGTGGTGCTGCCGCAGGATCTGCCGGCCACCGCGGTGTCCGACACCGTGGAATTCGTCAAGAGCCGCGATCTCGTGGTGGACACCCCCGTGACGCTGGGCCCCGATGACTCGGTGTCCGACGCCATGGCGTTGCTGCACAAGCGTGCGCACGGGGCGGTGGTGATGGTGTTCGAAGGGCGACCGATCGGGTTGGTCACCGAAGCCAATTGTGTCGGCGTCGACCGCTTCGCCCGGGTCCGCGAGGTCGCGGTGTCCGACTTCGTCACCGCGCCGGTGGGCACCGACCCCCGGCAGGTGTTCGACCTGCTCGAGCACGCGCCGACCGATCTCGCGGCGCTCACTGCCCCGGACGGCACTCTGGCCGGTGTGCTGACCCGCACCGGGGCGGTGCGGGCCGGCATCTACACCCCGGCCGTCGATGCGGCCGGACGGCTGCGCATCGCCGCCGCCATCGGCATCAACGGGGATGTCGCGGCCAAGGCCCGCGCGCTGGCCGAGGCCGGCGTCGACCTCCTGGTCATCGACACCGCGCACGGTCATCAGGTCAAGATGCTCGACGCCGTCAAGGCCGTGGCGTCGCTCGATCTCGGCCTGCCGATCGCCGCCGGCAATGTCGTCTCGGCCGAGGGCACCCGGGACCTGATCGGCGCCGGCGCCTCCATCGTCAAGGTCGGGGTCGGCCCCGGGGCGATGTGCACAACGCGGATGATGACCGGGGTGGGTCGGCCGCAGTTCTCAGCAGTGGTCGAATGTGCTGCTGCAGCAACGGAACTCGGTGCATACGTGTGGGCAGACGGCGGCGTCCGGCACCCGCGCGACGTGGCGTTGGCACTGGCCGCCGGGGCCGCCAACGTGATGATCGGCTCCTGGTTCGCCGGAACCTACGAGTCCCCAGGCGATCTGCTGCGCGACCGCGACTACCAGCCGTACAAGGAGAGCTACGGCATGGCATCCAAACGCGCGGTGGCCGCCCGCACCTCCGGGGACAGCCCGTTCGACCGGGCTCGCAAAGCCCTGTTCGAGGAGGGCATTTCGACGTCGCGGATGGGCTTGGACCCGGCCCGCGGCGGGGTCGAGGACCTGCTCGACCACATCACCTCCGGGGTGCGCAGCACCTGCACCTACGTCGGGGCCACCAACCTCACCGAACTGCACGAGAAGGCGGTGGTGGGCGTGCAGTCCGCCGCCGGTTTCGCCGAGGGGCATCCGCTGCCGGCCGGGTGGTGATCACAGGTCCCGGGGCGTCTGGCGGGCACCATTCACCGTGGTCGCGATATTATTGAGGCTCACTGTATCGAGTGGACGGTCGGGCGCTGCCCGATTGTCCGCTGTGCCAGACCGAACGAAAGGGTTCACGTGCCGCAGGCACCCACCGAGGCCTCCGGTTCTGAACCGGCCTTCCAGGTGGAACAATGTTCGCTTCTGAGCGCCGAAGCCGACGACCCCCCTTCTAGTCGGCCGGGCCTCCGGCCCGGCGTTCCCCTGGTGAGGATCTGATGGCCGGCTCGATGAGCGTGCTGTTCTCCGTGCTGTCGATCCTGCTAATCGTCCTGCTCACCTTCGGCACCGCGGTGTTCGTGGCGGCCGAGTTCTCGCTGACCGCGCTGGAGCGCAGCACTGTCGAGGCCAACGCCCGCACCGGTGACCGCCGCGACCAGCTGGTCCGCCGGGCCCACCGCACGCTGTCATTCCAACTCTCCGGCGCCCAGGTGGGCATTTCGATCACCACCCTGGCCACCGGTTACCTCGCCGAACCCGTCGTCGGGGGGCTCGTCCGCCCCGGCCTGGACGCGGTCGGCATCCCGGTCAACATCGCCGGTGGACTGGCACTGTTCCTGGCCGTGCTCATCGCGACATCGCTGTCGATGGTGTTCGGCGAGCTGGTGCCCAAGAACCTCGCAGTCGCCCGCCCGGTCCCGACCGCCCGCGCCGCGGCGCCGTTCCAGCTGCTGTTCTCGATGCTGTTCACCCCGGTCATCCGGCTGACCAACGGCACCGCCAACTGGATCCTGCGCCGGCTGGGTATCGAGCCGGCTGAGGAACTGCGCTCGGCCCGTTCGGCCCAGGAGCTGGCATCGCTGGTGCGCAACTCGGCCCGCAGCGGTTCGCTCGATCCCAGCACCGCACTGCTGGTGCATCGCTCGCTGCAGTTCGGTGAGCGCACCGCCGAGGAGCTGATGACCCCGCGGTCCAAGATCGAGGTCCTCGACGCGGACGATACGGTGGCCGAGCTGATGGCCGCCGCGATCCGTACCGGGTATTCGCGGTTCCCCATCGTCGAAGGCGATCTCGACGAGACGATCGGCGTGGTGCACATCAAGCAGGTGTTCTCGGTACCACGCCAGGAACGGGACCGGACCCGGTTGGCCGCGCTGGCAATGCCGGTGGCGACCGTGCCGTCCACCCTCGACGGGGACGCCGTGATGACCCAGATCCGGGCCAACGGATTACAGACCGCACTCGTGGTCGACGAGTACGGCGGCACCGCCGGGATGGTGACCGTCGAGGACCTGATCGAGGAAATCGTCGGCGACGTGCGCGACGAACACGACGACGCCACCCCCGACGTGGTGCCGGCCGGCAACGGCTGGCAGGTGTCCGGTCTGCTGCGCATCGACGAGGTCGCGACCGCGACCGGATTTCGGGCATCCGAGGGTGAGTACGAGACCATCGGCGGGCTGGTTCTGCAGGAACTCGGACACATTCCCGAGGACGGCGAAGCCGTCGAGCTCGCCGCCTTCGACCCCGACGGCGATCCGGACAAGCCGACGCACTGGCTGGCCACCGTGGTGCGGATGGACGGTCGCCGGATCGACCTGCTCGAGCTGACCAGGCTGGGCTCCGGGGAGGACAGCGATGGGTGACATCCTCAGCGTGTTGTTGACCGTGCTGCTGCTGGCGGCCAACGCGTTCTTCGTGGCCTCGGAGTTCGCCCTGATCTCGGCCCGGCGGGACCGGCTGCAGGCGCTGGCCGAACAGGGCAAGCGCAGCGCCGTCACCGTCATCCGGGCCGGCGAGCACCTCTCGCTCATGTTGGCCGGCTCTCAGCTGGGCATCACGATCTGCTCGATCCTGTTGGGACGCGTCGGGGAGCCCGCCGTCGCGCATCTGCTGGAAGCCCCGTTCGCGCTGATCGGCGTATCCGACGCGGTGCTGCACACGGTGTCGTTCTTCGTGGCCTTGGCCATCGTGGTGACCCTGCATGTGCTGCTCGGCGAGATGGTCCCGAAGAACATCGCCATCGCAGGCCCCGAGACCGCAGCCATGCTGCTCATCCCGCCGTACCTGCTGTACATCCGGGCGGCAAGGCCGTTCATCTCGTTCTACAACTGGTGCGCCAATGCCACCCTGCGGGCGTTCCGCGTCGAAACGCGGGACGAATTGGAATCGGCGGTGTCGACCGTCGAGCTGTCGGAGATGATCGCCGAGTCGGTGTCGGAAGGCCTGCTGGACACCGAGGAGCACGGTCGGCTGACCCGGGCTCTGGAGACCCGCAGCCGCACGGTCAGTGACGTGGCGATGCCGTTGAGTGCGATTCATGCGATACCGGTGGCCGCCGAGGGCTGCGGGCCAACGGTCGGCGCGGTCGAGCGGGCCCTCACCGAGACCGGGTACTCCCGGTTTCCGGTCACCGACGCGTCCGGAACCGCCATCGGGTATCTGCACATCAAGGATGTGCTGCCGCAGATCAACGACCCCGATGCGGTGCTGGACGTGACCATGGTGCGTCCGCTGCCGCGGCTCCCGGCCTCGTTGCCGCTGCCCGATGCGCTGTCGCGGATGCGACGCAGCAAGAGCCATCTCGCCTTGGTGGTCGATGAGCGCTCGCGCGAAGAGCATGTGCCCGATGAATGCGGGCCGGATGAATGCATGCCCGATGAGAGCGTGCGCGAAGCCCATGTTCTCGACGACGCTGCACCCGGCGACAACAGCGACGCCGCTCCGGCCCCGAATGGCACCGTCACCGCGATGGTCGCGCTGGAAGACATGGTCGAAGACCTGGTCGGGACGGTGCGCGACGGGACGCATCGTGTCTGACCTGGCGATTTCGGTTGCCGATCGGGTTCTGAGCGAGGCCGAGTGGACCGCGGCCCGTGAGCGTCACAACGAACGGGTCGAGCGGTTCCTGGCGCCCCATCTGCGCCGCCAGGAGCGCGGCGAGGCGCATCCGGTGTGGGACTTCCTGTTCACCTATTACAGCCTGCGGCCGCGCCAGCTGCGACGCTGGCATCCCGGCTACGGCGTCGTACTGGCAGGCAGGTCCGCCCGCCGCTACCTGGATGCCAGCGGCTACGCCGCTCACCCCGACGGCGTCACCGTCGGCCGTGATTATTTGGTTGCTCGTGCGGGCACGGTGCGATTCATCGCGCAGTTGATGCGCGCGACCGCCGCGCGCCCACCGCGGATGAACTGCTTCGGACTGCACGAATGGGCCATGGTCTACCAGGCTCCGACCGTACGACACGACCAGGTTCCACTGCGCCTCGGCCAGGCCGGTACCGACGCGGCGGTGGAGTCAATGCCACTGCGGTGCAGCCATTTCGATGCATTCCGCTTCTTCACCGAGGCTGCGGTCGGCCGCAATGACCGGCAGCTGAGCCGCGATCAGCAGATCGACACCGAGCAGCCGGGCTGCATCCACGCCGCCATGGACACCTACAAGTGGGCATACAAACTGGGTCCGCTGGTACCGTCCGAGCTGGTGATGGACGCACTCGAGCTGGCCGCCGACGCGCGGGCGCTCGATATGTGTGCCAGCCCATACGACTTGAGGCGCTATGGTTTCGAGCCGATCGCCATCGAAACACCGGCCGGGCGTGCCGAATACGTCCGGGCACAACAGCACATCGCCGAGCGGGCCGCCCCGTTGCGGATCACTCTGGCAAACCGATGTGAGCTATTGCTCACCAGGCTGGACGGCTGAAAGGCCGCAGCTACCAATGAGTAAGCTGAATCAACGGCAGGCACCGCGCGGCGCCTGGAGCCGGAGGAGGAAACGCGCATGACTAATCGCGTGACGGTCGGAAACCTGCGCGTCGCACAGGTGCTGCACGACTTCATCACCAACGAGGCACTGCCGGGCACCGGCGTCGACCCGGACAGCTTCTGGTCCGGCGTTGACAAGGTCGTCGCCGACCTCACCCCGAAGAACCAGAATCTGCTGGCCCGTCGCGACGAACTGCAGGCGCAGATCGACAAGTGGCACCGCGCTCACGTGCTCGAGCCGGTGGACCCCGCGGCCTACAAGCAGTTCCTCATCGACATCGGTTACCTGCTGCCCGAACCTGCCGACTTCACCATCACCACCTCCGGTGTGGACGACGAGATCACCTCGACCGCCGGCCCGCAGCTGGTGGTGCCGATCCTCAACGCCCGCTTCGCGCTCAATGCCGCCAACGCCCGGTGGGGCTCGCTGTACGACGCGCTGTACGGCACCGACGTCATCAGTGAAGAAGACGGCGCCGAAAAGGGAACGGGTTACAACCAAGTGCGCGGCGACAAGGTGATCGCCTACGCGCGTGATTTCCTCGATCAGGCCGTCCCGCTGGCCGCCGGTACCTGGAGTGAGGCCACCGGCCTCAAGATCGAAGACGGCCAGCTGCTGGTCACCTACGGCGATGGTCTGGCCTCCGGCCTGGCCGCACCCGAGCAGTTCGTCGGCTACACCGGCGAACTCGGCAAGCCACAGTGGTCGGTGCTGCTGCGCAACCACGGTCTGCACATCGAGATCCTGATCGACCCCGACTCCCCGGTCGGCTCCACCGACGCCGCCGGCATCAAGGACGTGGTGCTGGAGTCGGCGATCACCACGATCATGGACTTCGAGGACTCGGTTGCCGCCGTCGACGCCGACGACAAGGTGCTCGGCTACCGCAACTGGCTGGGCCTGAACCGCGGCGACCTGGCCGAGGAGGTCAGCAAGGGCGCCAAGACGTTCACCCGTGTCCTCAATCAGGACCGCACCTTCACCACCCCCGACGGTGAGGGCGAGCTGACCCTCCCCGGGCGCAGCCTGCTGTTCGTGCGCAACGTCGGGCACCTGATGACCAATGACGCGATTGTGATGGGGGCCGACGGCGAGGATGTCACAGAAATCCCCGAGGGCATCCAGGACGCGCTGTTCACCGGCCTGATCGCCATGCACGGGCTGAAGGACGATGAAGCCAACGGCCCGCTGAAGAACAGCCGCACCGGCTCGATCTACATCGTCAAGCCCAAGATGCACGGCCCCGACGAGGTCGCGTTCGCCTGTGAGCTGTTCGGCCGCGTCGAAGACGTCCTGGGCCTGCCGGCCGGCACCCTCAAGGTCGGCATCATGGACGAGGAACGCCGCACCACGGTCAACCTGAAGGCGTGCATCAAGGCCGCCGCCGACCGGGTGGTGTTCATCAACACCGGCTTCCTGGACCGCACCGGCGACGAGATCCACACCTCGATGGAAGCCGGCCCGATGATCCGCAAGGGCGCGATGAAGAGTCAGCCCTGGATCAAGGCCTACGAGGACGCCAACGTCGACGTCGGGCTGGCCACCGGGCTGTCCGGCAAGGCCCAGATCGGCAAGGGCATGTGGGCGATGACCGATCTGATGGCCGACATGGTCGAGCAGAAGATCGCACAGCCCAAGGCCGGCGCCACCACGGCGTGGGTGCCGTCGCCGACCGCGGCCACCCTGCACGCGATGCACTACCACCAGGTTGACGTCGAGTCGGTGCAGAAGGAGCTGGCCGGCAAGAAGCGCGGCACGATCGAGGACCTGCTGACCATTCCGCTCGCGGATTCCTCGCTGACCTGGTCGCCCGAGGAGATCCACGAAGAGGTCGACAACAACTGCCAGTCGATCCTGGGCTACGTGGTCCGCTGGATCGACGCCGGTGTCGGCTGCTCGAAGGTTCCCGATATTCACAACATCGCGCTGATGGAGGACCGGGCCACACTGCGGATCAGCAGCCAGCTGCTGGCCAACTGGCTGCGCCACGGGGTGATCACTGCCGACGACGTGAACACCAGCCTGCGCCGGATGGCGGCGGTGGTCGACGAGCAGAACGCAGCGGATCCCGACTACCTGCCGATGGCACCCGACCCGGATGCCAGCATCGCGTTCGCGGCTGCCCAGGATCTGATTCTGTCCGGGGCCGAGCAGCCCAACGGCTACACCGAGCCGATCCTGCACCGGCGCCGCCGTGAGTTCAAGGCGAACACCGCCGCACAGTGATTAGAATTCGGCGGGTCTGGGTGACTAGTCGTATCGAGATGTACAGGGGTTAGGAATGGGCAGGCACAGCATTCCCGACCCTGACGATGCGCCCGAGGAGCCCGATCACGGGCATGCGGGCGATTCCGGGTACCGGGACGACTACCAGCAACCGGGTCGCGAGCCGTCGGGCCATGACGAGTCCGGGTACGGCGAATCCGGGTATTCCGACGACCGCGGCTACCGCAACGAGCCCCAGTATCGGGACGATCGGGGTTACCGGACCGAGCCGGAAGACCCGACAGATCCCGGATACCGCGCGCACCGGTATGCCGACGGCGACGACGACTACGAATCGGAATACGACGATTCGGAGTATGCCGATTACACCGAGGCGGACTACGCCGAGGACGACGGCTACGACGACGAGTATTCCGATGAATACCGCGGCGAGTACCAGGACGAGTATTCCGATGCCGACTTCGCCGACGAACAGCCGACCACACAGTTCGGCGCGGTCTCCGAGCCGCCGCCACCGTCGACGCCGTCGGGTCGACAACACGGCGGTGATTGGGACGGCGGTGAGTGGACCGGCAGCCATCGCGCGGTGGAAACCGGCCGGCGCGGTGTCAGCGTCGGCGTGATCGTCGCGCTGGTCACCGTGGTCGCGGTGGTCGGCGTGGTGATCCTGTGGAATTTCTTCGGTGACGTCCTTGCCGACCGTAGCGACGCCGCGGCCGCCCGTTGTGTGGACGGCGAACTCGGGGTCGCCGTCATCGCCGATCCGACCATCTCGTCGCACATCGAGAGCCTGGCCAACACGTACAACGAGTCGGTCAGTCCGGTGGGTGACCGCTGCGTCAAGGTGCGCGTGCAGTCCGCCGAATCCGACCGGGTAGTCAGTGGTTTCGCCAACGCGTGGCCGAGTGAACTCGGTGACCGGCCGGCGCTGTGGATTCCGGCCAGCGGAGTCGCCGAGGCCCGGTTGGAGGCCACCGCGGGCGCCAAGATCGTCAGCGACAGCCGCTCATTGGTGACCTCTCCGGTTCTGCTGGCGGTCCGCCCACAGCTCAAGGACGCGCTGGGACATCAGAGCTGGGCCACCCTGCCACAGTTGCAGACCAGCCCGTCCGCGATGAATGCGCTCAAGCTACCGGGTTGGGGCACACTCAAACTCGCGCTGCCGACGCACAGCAATGGCGACACCGCCTATCTGGCCGCCGAGGCCGTCGCGGCGGCGTCCGCACCGTCGGGCGCACCGCCGACATCGGGTATGAGCGGTGTCAACAGCCTGTTCAGCGGGCAGCCCAAGCTCGACGACGAAGAGCTGGGAACCGCACTCGATGCGTTGGTCAATGCGTCCGATCCGGCGACCGCGCAGGTGCATGCGGTGGCCACGACCGAGCAGCAACTGTTCCAGCGGGCCGGCACGGTGGATGACGCCAAGTCGGTGTTGGCAGGCTGGCTGCCGCCCGGGCCCACCGCCACCGCCGACTATCCGGCGGTGCTGCTGGCCGGTGACTGGCTGGAGAAGGAACAGGTCACCGCGGCCAGTGAATTCGCGCGCTACCTGCGCAAGCCCGAACAGCTGGGAGAGCTCGCCAAGGCCGGTTTCCGGGCCGAGGGGACGACGGCACCGTCCAGCGACGTCACCGATTTCGCCACGCTGGCCGCACCGCTTTCGATCGGTGACAACGCCATGCGGGTCACGCTGGCCAATGCGGCCGTCGCGCCTGCGGGGAGTCCGGCGGTCACGATCATGCTCGACCAGTCGATGTCGACCCAGGAGGGCGGCAAGTCCCGGTTGGCCAACGTGGTGGCTGCGCTCAACAGCCGGCTCAAGGCGCTGCCGGACACCGCGGCGGTCGGGTTGTGGACCTTCGACGGCACCGAGGGCCGCTCGGAGGTCTCGACGGGACCGTTGGCCGAACCGGTGGGCGGTCAACGCCGCTCCGAAACGCTGATCTCGACACTGGACGAACAGTCGGCGTCGAGTGGCGGTGCGGTGTCGTTCACCACGCTGCGCCTGATCTACAACGAGGCCCTGGCCAAATTCCGTGAGGGACAGGCCAATTCGGTTCTGGTCATCACCACCGGACCGCATACCGACCAGAGTCTGAGCGGAACCGGGCTGCAGGAGTTCATCCACGGCGCATTCGACCCGGCGCGTCCGGTCGCGGTCAACGTGATCGACTTCAGCGGGGACTCCGACCGGGCCACCTGGGAGGCCGTCGCACAGGCCAGTGGCGGCGCCTACCAGAACGTCGCCAGCTCGGCCTCACCCGAACTGACCACCGCCATTACCAACCTGTTGGGCTGAACCGAAATCGGGTTACCACGATCGCCTATCGTGACGAAATGAGCACAGGGGCCGAATCGGACGCGTTCTTCACCGTCGAGGGGAACAGCTATGTGCCCGGACCGCTGGCCCAAGGGCCGTGGGGTTCGACCGTCAGCGGCCACATCATGGGAGGACTGCTCGGTTGGGCGGTGGAGCGCGCACAGACCGAACCGGGGCTGCAACCCGCCCGGCTGACCGTCGACCTCCTCCGCCCCACGTTCATGGAGCCGGTACATCTGCGCACAACCGTGCAGCGCCAGGGCAAGCGCATCACGGTGATCGACGCGGAGGTTCTGCAACGCGACGCTGTGGTGTCGCGGGCCAGTGCGGTGTTCCTGCGCCGAGGTGACCACCCGGAGGGAGTGGTGTGGTCCGCCCCGGTGAGTATGCCGCCAATCCCCGACGACTCTGAGGTCCCCGAGGTCGAGATGCCGTTTCTGCTGTGGGCCTATGGATCGGGGGGAACGAAAGGCGTTCTGGGCGGCACCTCAGCCGAGTGGGAACAGGGACATGCTCCGAAGTTCGCCTGGGTGAAGGAAATCCGACAGCTGATCGCCGGCCAGGAGGTGACCCCGTTCACCCGGCTCGCCCTGGCCGGGGACGTTACGAGTGCGCTAACACATTGGGGCACAGGAGGTCTGCGCTACATCAACGCAGATTTCACGGTGTCGCTGAGCCGGCAGCCCGACGGCGACTACATCGGTCTGGCAGCTCAGAGTCATCACAGTGACGCGGGTGTCGCATCCGGCGCGGCAACACTGTTCGATCGGCATGGCCCGATCGGCAGCAGCATCGCAATCGCCCTCGCACAACCGGCAGACGCGTTCAGGCCGCCCCGTCACATCGGCCTGAGGTAATACCTCAGACGCCGACGCGACGGGGGCTCAGCCCGACAAAGTCAGGCGAACGCCTCCACGGGCGGGCAGGAGCACACCAGGTTGCGGTCGCCGTAGGCGCCGTCGATGCGCCGCACCGGCGGCCACACCTTGGGCCGGAACCCCTTGCCCAACGGGTAGGCGGCCTGCTCGCGGGTGTACGGGTGGTCCCAGTCGGCCACCAGCAGGCATTCGGCGGTGTGCGGAGCGCCGCGCAACGGGTTGTCCTCCACCGGCCACTCCCCCGAACCAACCCGGTCGATCTCGGCGCGGATGGAGATCATCGCGTCGCAGAATGCATCGACCTCGGCCAGGCTCTCACTCTCGGTCGGCTCGACCATCAATGTGCCGGCCACCGGGAAGCTCATGGTCGGTGCGTGGAACCCGTAGTCCGCCAGCCGTTTTGCCACATCGTCCACGGTGACGCCGGTGGTCTTGGTGATGGCCCGCAGATCCAGGATGCACTCGTGGGCGACCATCCCGTTCTCCCCGGTATAGAGCACCGGGTAGTACTCGTCGAGCCGGCGGGCCACATAGTTGGCCGAGGCGATCGCGGTCAGCGTCGCCTCACGCAGACCGGCCGCACCCATCATCCGGATGTAGGCCCAGGTAATCGGCAGGATCGATGCGGAGCCGTATGGCGCCGCCGACACGGTGTGCTCATCGGGCAGCTCGTCGGCCAGCGGATGGCCGGGCAGATACGGGGCCAGGTGCGAGCGCACCGCCACCGGCCCGACGCCGGGCCCACCGCCGCCGTGCGGGATGCAGAACGTCTTGTGCAGATTCAGGTGGCTGACGTCTCCGCCGAACCGGCCCGGCCGGGCCAGACCGACCAGCGCGTTGAGGTTCGCGCCGTCCAC
Source organism: Mycolicibacterium frederiksbergense (assembly GCF_029893345.1). Classification (GTDB taxonomy): domain Bacteria; phylum Actinomycetota; class Actinomycetes; order Mycobacteriales; family Mycobacteriaceae; genus Mycobacterium; species Mycobacterium frederiksbergense_B. Next base: position 1,014,409 of record NZ_JARXVE010000001.1, read on the forward strand.
GTAGACCTGACCGCCCACATCGTGCACCGCCGCGCAGATGTCGGCGACATCGTGCTCGTACACCCCGTGCGTCGACGGGTAGGTGATCATCAGCGCCGCAACACGATCCGAATGCTCGGCAATCTTGGAGCGCAGGTCGTCGAGGTCGACGTCGCCGTTCTCCCGGCAGGCCACCACCACGACACGCATACCGGCCAGCGCGGCCGAAGCGGCGTTGGTGCCGTGCGCGCTCGACGGGATCAGGCAGAGATTGCGTTCGGTGTCGCCGCGGGCGTCGTGGTAGGCCTTGATCGCCAACAACCCGGCGTACTCGCCCTGCGAACCGGCGTTGGGCTGCAAGGAAATCTGGTCGTATCCGGTGATCCCGGTCAACCAGTCCTGCAGATCGGCGATCAGCTTGCGCAGACCCGGATTGTCCGAGGCCGGCGCGAACGGATGCTGACGGCCGAACTCCGGCCAGGTGATCGGCTCCATCTCGGCGGCCGCGTTCAGCTTCATCGTGCAGGAGCCCAACGGAATCATGCTGCGGTCCAAGGCAATATCCTTGTCCGCCAAGGACCGAAGGTAGCGCATCATCTCGGTCTCGGTGCGGTACTTGTTGAATGCCGGATGGGTCAGGAATTCCGAGGTACGGGTGGCCACATCCGAGCTGCCGGCGCCGACCGGTGCAGGGGCTGAGACCCCGAATGCCTCCAGCACCGCGGACACATGTGCGTCGGTGGTGACCTCGTCGCAGGACACCGACACGTGGTCGGCGTCGACCAGCCACAGGTTGATGCCCTTGGCCTTGGCGGCCGAGACCACCTCGCCGGCCCGACCGGGCACGCGGGCCAGCACGGTGTCGAAGTACTTGTCGTGTACCACGGCATCGCCCAGTCCGGCCGCGATCGCCGCGGCGTGACCGTGCACGCGGCGGGCGATGGCGGTCAGGCCTTCGGCCCCGTGGTAGCTGGCGTACATCGCGGCCATCACCGCCAGCAGCACCTGAGCCGTACAGATGTTGCTGGTCGCCTTGTCCCGGCGGATGTGCTGCTCACGGGTCTGCAGCGCCAATCTGTACGCCGCCGCGCCGTCCACATCGACGGACACCCCGACCAGCCGGCCCGGCAACTGCCGGGCGTGCTTGGCGTGCACGGCCAGGTAACCGGCGTGCGGTCCACCGAATCCCATTGGCACACCGAACCGTTGGGTGGTGCCGAAGGCGACGTCGGCGCCGATCTCCCCCGGCGGGGTGATCAGCGTCGAGGCCAGCAGGTCGGCACCAACCGCGACCAGGGCGCCGCGCTCATGCGCCTGCGCCACCAGCGGGGCCCAATCCGTCACGACGCCACTGGCTCCGGGCGACTGCACGATGACGCCGAAGAAATCTCCGTCCGGCAGGCCCTGGCGCAGGTCCGCGGTGACGATCTCGATCCCGAGTGGCTGCGCCCGGGTGGCCAGCACAGCCGCGGTCTGGGCGTAGACATCGGCGTCCACCGCCAACCGAGTCGACGATCCCTTGGCCGCTCGCTGCATCAGGGTCATCGACTCGGCCGCGGCCGTGCCCTCGTCCAGCATCGAGGCATTGGACACCTCGAGTCCGGTCAGATCCGAGACCATGGTCTGGAAGTTCAGCAGCACCTCGAGTCGGCCCTGGCTGATCTCGGGTTGATACGGCGTGTAGGCGGTGTACCAGGCCGGGTTCTCAAGAATGTTGCGCCGCAATACGGCAGGGGTCAGGGTGTCGAAGTAGCCCTGGCCGATCATCGAGACCGCGATCGTGTTGGAGTCGGCCAGCTCACGCAGCTCGGCGAGCGACTGCTCCTCGGTGGCCGGTGCGGGCAGGTTCTCCAGGCCCGGGGCCAATCCGTCGGAAGCCAGCGCGTCGAGAATGCCGGCGGGCAGCGCCTTGGCCGCGAGCTCGTCGAGCGATGCCACGCCGATCATCTCGAGCATGGTGTTGACGGCGGCGGCGTCCGGGCCGATGTGACGATCGGCGAACCGCGATTGATGCTGGTCAGACACGAGACTCTCCTGAGGCGCAGACGTGCTCAGACGTCCTACGGTCCCTCTCCCTCTGTCGTCGACCCGATCCGGGTGCCTGAGAGATTCAGCCCCGGTTAAGGGCCTTTCCCCATGGGCGGGCACCCATCGGGCACCGCTTTCCAGAGGCATCGTGGCCTGGCGCGGTCCTGGGTGCCTGAGAGGTTGACGGAGAGGTATTGCTCCTTCGGCGTCCGTGGCTGGCTGTCACGGAACTCTCCCGCACGAGGGCGATGCGTCGCTGATTCTACCGGTCGGTCGGCTCAGTTGTTGCCAGCGCCGCCAGTTCCGTCGCACCCCACCCGAAAACAGTTGCAGCAAAACAAAAGGGCCGCCGAAGCGACCCCTGTTCTGAAGCGACCCGAATCAACCGATCTTGCGGTCGCGGGTCTTGCGCCGCGAGGCCAGCTCGTCCTCCGGTGCGGCGATCGACTCACCGCCGTCGGCCCGCTCCCCCGGGAAATCGGCGATCGCACCGGTCAGTTCCCGCATCGCCCCCGACACCGCGATGCCGAAGACGCCCTGACCACCCTGCAGCAGGTCAACGACCTCCTCGGCCGAGGTGCATTCGTAGACCGTGGTGCCGTCGGAAAACAGCGTGATGTTGGCCAGATCCTGTACGCCGCGCTGACGCAGGTGGTCGACCGCAACCCGGATGTTGTGCAGCGAAATGCCGGTATCCAGCAACCGCTTGACGATCTTGAGGACCAGGATGTCCTTGAATGAATACAGGCGCTGGCTGCCCGAGCCGGCCGCGCCCCGGATGGAGGGCACCACCAGCGAGGTGCGGGCCCAGTAATCCAGCTGCCGGTAGGTGATGCCCGCAATCTGGCAGGCGCTCGGACCGCGGTAACCGACCAACTCGTCGGGAACGGAGTCGTCGGGGAACAGTCCACCCTGCACGGGTTCGCTGGATACCCTGACCGGCGGCTCCGCACCGCGTCCGGTAGTCAGATCCAGCTCTTCCTGCCGTGGCGTGTCACCCACTGTGAATCCTCTCGCCGTTCGAACTCGCCCGCGTTGTACCGCAACAAGCGGCGCCGCGGCGGTTTGCTGCAAGCTCGAATGTGTCGAGCATACGCTTCCCGTCGAGCCCTGATCGCTCGCTGCCAACAAAGTATGGCGGCCGAATTCCCGGTTGAATAACTCCCGCGCCGCGTGTCGACACCGGTATGCCCAGTTGAGACGTATCCGTGACCTGCGACGGTGCCGAAGCGCGGGCGATAGTCATGTCGCCTTGAAGTCGTCCGGCGAGACGCTGTCGAGGAACTCCTTGAACTTCTCCACCTCGTCCTCGCGGACCGCGCCGGAGGCTTCCTCGTCGTTCTCGTCGGGGATCAGCAGGCCGGCCTCGGCCAGCACCGCTTCCTCCACATAGATCGGCACGCCCACACGCAGGGCGATCGCCACCGAGTCCGACGGGCGGGCCGACACCTTGATATCGCGGTCGAAGATCAGGTCGGCGTAGAACGTGCCCTCTTGCAGGTCGACGATCCGCACCTCTTTGAGCGAATGCCCAAGGGCGGCAATGACATCTCGGATCAGATCATGCGTCAACGGGCGGGCGGGCTCGACACCCTGCTGCTCCAGCGCGATCGCCGCAGCCTCCGACTGCCCGATCCAGATCGGCAGATAACGGTCACCGTTGGATTCGCGCAACAGCAGCACCGGCTGGTTCTGCGGCTGCTCCACGCGAATGCCGACCACCCGAACCTCAGCCATCTGTGCCTGCCCTCCGCACCGCCGTGCTGTTTCGTCGATTCTTCGCCCGTCGCCAGTTCGCGGGGGCGGACTTGACCATGACGAATTAGCCGTCAACTCGAGTCTAATCCTCAGCGATCCAGAACGTCGCGTACCGCTGACTTGATCAAAGAGGTGTGCAAAGTGATCGCCAGGGCGGCCACTTCACGTGCCAGATCGTCGGCCCGGTCCCGGGCTCCGGCCTTGCCGGCCTTGCCCACTGGGCCTGCGATCTGGGCGATGAGATCGGACTGCCGGTCGGCCGCGGTGCGGAACCCCCGCAGATGCCTGGGCTCAACACCGTAGTCGGCCAGCCCCCGAGCGCACTGCGCGATCACCACCGAGTGTTCGTCGAAGAATCCGGCAGGCCCGGCGGTGATGACGCCGTAGCGGAGCAGCGCGCCCAGCAACCCGTCATCAATGCCCGACCGGGCCAGCAGATCCTCGCGGGACAACCGCACCTGGGTCGGCGCCACCGCCGCGACACCGGCGGCTCCGCTGGACCTGGCCGAATCGGCGTCGTCGGAAACCGGCACCAAACGCGGAACCCCGTAGGCGGATCCGGTCTGCGGCAATCCGCCGTCGGTCTGAGCGTCCAGCTGAGCCTTGATCACCTTCAACGGCAGATACTGGTCACGCTGGGCGGTCAGGATGAAGCGCAACCGCGCGCAGTCGTATGCGGTGAACCGCCGATATCCCGACGCCGTGCGCTCCGGCGTCACCAGCCCCTCGGCCTCGAGGAACCGGATCTTGGAGATGGTGACGTCCGGAAAATCGCCCCTGAGCAGGTCCAGCACGGCGCCGATCGACATCCCGGCCAGCGCTGGTCTGTCGGGGGCAGTCATCGGCTAGCCGGTCGTGCCGCTGTCGTCGGAACGTGGCCCGGTGAGAAACACCAGGCGGAACTTGCCGATCTGCACCTCGTCACCGTTGGCCAGCACGGCCGAATCGACCGGCTCGCGGTTGACGTAGGTGCCATTCAGGCTGCCGACGTCGACAACCTGAAACTCGCCGCTCTCCAGCCGGAACTCCGCATGACGACGGCTCACGGTGACGTCGTCGAGGAAGATGTCGCTGTCCGGGTGACGCCCGGCCGACGTGGTCGGCTGATCGAGCAGGAAACGCGATCCGGCGTTCGGTCCGCGCTTTACGACGAGCAATGCCGAACCCGCGGGCAGACCCTCGACACCGGAAACAGCGCCCTCGGTGCCTGCTGCGGCAGGTGCATCCAGTTCGTTGAGGAAATCCGCGCGGAAAACCGATGTGGTTTCCACCGTCACGTCCTCCGAAGTCTGGTCCGCCCCCAAATTGCTGTCCTTATCCGTCACCCGCTGCTCCTCACTGGCTGCTGTGGCGCTGCCCGGCGCGGCCCCAGCCCATCGTCGGTCTCACGTCGACCGTACCGCGCATCAGGCATCATTGTGTCCACCACCGCCGGATCCGATGGGGTAGATGTCTGTGCGCCGGGCACGGTCGAACCGGTCATCGAGCCGGCTCCAAAACCCTAACAACTCGCTACTCGGTCACAACCGCGCGGTAGCCATCCGCATCGAGCAAACCGGCGAGCGCGCCGTCGAGAGTCCCCTCCTCCAGCCGCAGATCGACCAACCAGCCTTCGCCGTACGGATCGGAGTTGACCAGGTCGGGGCTGCCGTCCAGATCACCATTGACGGCAACAACTTTCGCGGCGACCGGGGAATACAGGTCCGACACCGACTTGGTGGACTCCACCTCACCGAAGGCATCGCCCGCGGCCAACTGGGCCCCCACGTCGGGTAGCTGGACGAACACCACGTCGCCGAGCGCCGACTGCGCGTAGTCGGTGATGCCGACACGAACCGTGTCATCGCCGGTGCGCAACACCCACTCATGCTCCGAGGTGTAGTACAGGTCGGCTGGGATCTCGCTCACGGCGCTCCTTGATTGGTCTGGCGGTTGGTCGCTGTTCTCACTTGACGGGCTGAGCGTATTGGCGCGGTTTCGGTTGCCGCAAGGCGGTCACGTCGACTCGCTCGGCCTGTTGTACCACCATCGTGCCGCCCACGCGTTTGACGCTGTCCATCGCCCCGCCCGGAATGTTCATCGCGGCCGCGAGCGTCGGCGGATCACCTATGGCCACAACCGAATACGGTGGCTGCAAGGCTACGCCATCCACCTGGAGCGCTCCGGGGGCACCGATGATCCAGGTGTCGACCCCGACTCGTACCCCGGTTTGCTGATCACCGCCGCGGATCTCCATCGCCTCGGCGCCGGCCGCACGCAGTTCGTTGATCACGTCGAGCATGGTCTCGGCGGACACCCCCGGCGCCTTGTCGTCTATGGTGAGCGTCACTCCGGGGCCCGTGGCTGCCACCGTTCCGATCTGGATGGACAATGCCTCCAGCCGGTCCCGGGCATTCGCGATCGCGGCCTGGTCGCTGCTGCCTGAGGTCTGCAGCTGCTGCAGGGTCCGCTGCAGATCGGCCACCTCGGTGTTCAGCGACGCCTCGCGCTGCTGCAGCGAATCCAGCAGCACCAGCAGATCGGCCGGGCGCGCGGTTTCCAGCGAATCACCGGACTCGTTCTGGCGCGCCTGTGTGACGATCGCCATGCCCAGCAGGGTGCACAACAGTATTCCGAGCGCACCGAACACCAGCTGCGAACGGCTCCGGCGCACGATGCGCAGGTTCCGGAACCTGCGCGGCGAGGCGTCCGCGGGCATCTCGTGGCGACCGTGATGGTCGGCCTGCCGTTCCGGCTCGGATTCGCTCATGTCACGCGCCGAACAACCTGCGCCGCAGCGCGGCGGCATTGCCGAAGATCCGGATACCGAGCACGACGATGATCGCGGTCGACAACTGGGTACCGACCCCCAGCTGATCGCCGACGTACACGATCAGCGCGGCCACCAGCACGTTGAACACAAACGACACCACAAAAACCTTGGCGTCGAAAATCCGCTCCAGATAGGCCCGCAACCCGCCGAACACCGCGTCCAGCGCCGCCACCACTGCGATCGGCAGGTACGGCTCGACGACCTCGGGAACACTGGGATGGAACACCAGCCCCAGCACGATCCCGACGACGAGTGCCACGATTCCGATCATCTGCGGTCAATCCTGTGCACGTCCGGCCTATCCAATCTGTTTGGCGAAGTTGACATCTCGTACTGACACCGACGGCACGGTCAATCCGTCCCCGGCACTCACGCTCACCCCGACCCCGTAGGAGGTCTCCAACAGCCGCAGCCGCTGCAGACCCGGACTGTGATTGAAGTCATCGGCCATCCCCTTTGGCGGCCCGATGGCCACAATGGCATATGGGCTGGTGATCGGTTGATTGTCGACCAGAATCCCGCCACCGGCCTGCCGGATCGTGACACCAGCACCGACCCGCACCCCGCCCACCGATACCGCCTCGGCACCACTGGCCCACAGCGAATTCACCACCAGCTGCAAATCTCGGTCGAGGATAACCTGCTGGCCGCCGCCGACCCTTTGCTTGGACACGTCGCTGAGGTCCTTGGACAGGCCGGGATCGGTGACCTTCACGGTCAGCCCGGGGCCGATCATCGGGATGGCGGCCACGTCGATGTTGGCGGCGTCCAGGCTGCCGAGCAACTGTTGACCGTTCGCATCCATCCCGAGCCTGGTGCGCCGCTCGGTGTCCACCTGATCGACCAGTGCCTTGCGTTCGGCACCGGCCTTGTCGACCCCGACCTGGGCCGTACGCACCCGCCCGGCCAGCGTGTGCTGGGCTTCCCGGGCGGCCGGGGCCGCGGTCTGGGCCTGTCCGGCAGCGACCGCGAACACCGTGGCGATCGCGCAGGCGCCAACCAGCAACCATCCCCAGTCCCACACCCGGCGCCGCCCGCCGCCGCCCGCACGCGCTGCGGCCGCCGCGGCATAGCCCGGATCGAGGTGTTCGGACAACAGCGACCGCAAGAGCGACGGCACCGGAATGCGAGTGGGCGCATTGGCCACGTGGTCGCTTAGTCCGGCACCGGTCTCATAGCCCCCCAGCGTGCTCATCGCTACCGTCTCTCTTCGCGCAAGCGGCTCATCCCGACCGTCTCTCTTCGCGCAAGCGGCTCATCCCGACCGTCTCTCTTCGCGCAAGCGGCTCATCGGTGGACCACCGGCAATCGGCGCACCACCATTGTCACCTGAATCAGATAAACCACTGCCGACCACAGATACAGGGCCAGACCCCACAGTAGGAAAGCCCATCCGCAGGCCAGGACCACCCGGCTCCACAGCGCGTCCCACTGGCCGAGCAGCACCAGAGGGAACCCGGACATCAACGCAAAAGTGGCAGCCTTACCCAGGTAGGTGACCGGCAGCGCGGTCAGTCCCCGGCGGCGCAGCACCGGCAGCATCGCGGCCAGCAACGCATCGCGTCCGAGCAGCGTGAGTACCAGCCACCACGGCACCGCGCCGTACACCGCCAGCGCCAGCGGGACGATGACCATGTAGATGCGGTCCACCAGCGGGTCGAGCAGTTCACCCAACCGCGACGACTGATTTGCCACCAGACGGGCGATCTTGCCGTCCGCCCAGTCGGAGAACCCGCTGAACATCAGCACCGCCACCGCCGCGGCCTGGGCGTGCGCGGCCAACAGCAGGTAGAGAAACACCGGCACCAGCGCCAGGCGTAGCAGGCTCAGCGCGTTGGGCACCGTCAGCACCCGGTCCGGCGCAGGCGCGTCGTCCATAGGGATAGAACTTAGCGGAACACTCCCGGCAGGCTCAGCGCCGACATCGTGTCGTCGTTCAGCGGGTTGTCGTGAACCATGTAGGTCCATGTCGAGGTCGGGCGGGCCAGCTTGGACAGATCGATGCCCGGTTCGTCCTCGATCGACTCGGCGGTGTCGAAGGTCTGTTGTGCGGCCTCGATGGCATCGGCGGCCAGTGAGGCGAACGCGTCCACGGCCATCCGGTGGAACTCGTCGAGCGGGTTCTGCCGGCCCAGCGCCCGCAGGTGGATGCTCTCGCGGATGTCGGCGAGGAAGGCCAGGTGGTCGCACCAGCCCCGATCCAGGTGATAGAGCATGATCAGCCGGCAGATCTTCGTCAGCTTCTCCTCGGCGTCGTCACCGAGATCCTCCGCCAACTTTGCATAGCGCTCCGGCGACCGTTCCTCGAGCTCCTGACGCGCGGTCGCGGTGCGCAGCAAGGTTTCGCGACGGTCCACGATGATCGCCCGCTGCTGGGCGATGAGCTGGTTGTACCGCCAGGTGTTGGCGTGCACGTCGAGCAACCTGCCCTCGGCGACCCGCTGCGCATGGTCGAGCAGACCGGCCGCCTTGGGCGCCACGATCCGGCCGTCCTCGTCGATCTCGGTGGGCAGCTTGGTGTCGTCCAGATGGGCGGCCACCACCTCGTCCTCCCAGCTGGAGAAGAACACCGATGAGCCCGGGTCACCTTGCCTGCCGGACCGCCCGCGCAACTGGTTGTCCAGGCGTTCGGTGTGGTGGCGACCGGTGCCGACCACATGGAGGCCACCGAGCGCGGCCACCTTCTCCTTCTCCGCCGAGTTGTCGGCGGCATCCGAGCCACCCAGCCGGATGTCGGTACCTCGGCCGGCCATCTGAGTCGAGACCGTCACCGAGCCGAGCCCGCCGGCCTCGGCGATCACCGCCGCTTCCTCCGCGTCGTTCTTGGCGTTGAGAACGGCGGCCGGAACACCCGCCTTGACCAGCCTGCGGTGCAGATCTTCGGACTCGGCCACGTCGTGGGTGCCGACCAGCACCGGCTGGCCGCTCGAGTGCACCTCGGCGATGTGCTCGACGATGGCGTCGTTCTTGGCCGCCACGGAGATGTACACCCGGTCGGTCTCGTCCTCGCGGATGTTGGGTTTGTTGGGTGGGATCGGCGACACCCCGAGCTTGTAGAACTGGCGCAGCTGCTCACCGGCGGCCAGCGCGGTCCCGGTCATCCCGCACACCGTCGGGTACCGATTGACCAACGCCTGCACCGTGATGGTGTCGAGCACCTCGCCGGTCTCGGTGGTCTCGATGCCCTCCTTGGCCTCCACCGCGGCCTGCAGCCCGTCCGGCCAGCGTTGCAACGACGCGATGCGGCCGCGGGAAGCGTTGATCAGGTGCACCGCGCCGTCCCGCACGATGTAGTGGACGTCGCGCTGCAGCAGCACATGGGCATGCAGGGCAACGTTGACCTCGGTCAGCGTGGTGGCGACGTGTTCCTCGGAGTAGAGGTCGATGTTGCCCAGGCGAGCTTCCAGCTTGCGGGCCCCGGCCTCGGTCAGATGCACGTTGCGACTGTCGTCGTCAGTGGCGAAGTACTCGACGCCGTCGGAGGCGTTGATCAGGTCGCCGACCATCCGGATGACCTCGACCCGGGGTTGTTCGCGATGGCTGGTGCCGGCCAGCACCAGCGGCACCAGCGCCTCGTCGACCAGCACCGAGTCGGCCTCGTCGATGAGTGCCACGTCCGGGTTGGGCGACACCAGGTCTTCGACGTCGGTGACCAGCTGATCGCGCAGCACGTCGAAGCCGATCTCGTTGACCGAGGCGTAGGTGACGTCGCACCCGTAGGCCTCGCGCCGCTGCTCGGCGGTGGAGTCGGCGGTGATCCAGCCGACCGTCAGTCCCAGCGCCTTCAGCAGCGGGGCCATCCACTCGGCGTCACGGCGGGCCAGGTAGTCGTTGATGGTGATGACGTGCACATGCCGACCGCCGATCGCGTAGCCGGCCGCGGCGATCGCTCCGGCCAGGGTCTTGCCCTCGCCGGTGGCCATCTCAACCACGTCACCGGCGAGCATGCGCAGGGCGGCGAGCAGCTGTACGTCAAAGGGGCGCAGCCCGGTCGTCCGCTCGGCGGCCTCCCTGGCCAGGGCCAGGAACTGCGGCATATCGGCGGCCTGGGCCAGGTCGGAGAGCTCGAGCAGCTTGGCGGCCTTGATGAGCTGCTCGTCGTCGAGTTTTGCAGCCTTGTCTTCGAATTCGGCCGCCCCCTTGACCTCTGAGAGCGACCGGGCCTGATTGCGCTCAGTGCTGGCACCCAATAGCTTCCAGAACTTGCTGCTCAAGCGACCCGGTTTGGCGCTGGACGTCTTCGGCACACGTTCACGGTACGCGGACGTCCGCGGTGGCCCGACGCCACCGGCCCAGGAGCGCTCCCACGAGGCCCGTTACAGGATTGCCAGGTACGTTGCCCGCATGGAGTTGTTCACCCCGAGTCTCGACTGGAACAGCGAACTCGGCAGGTCACTGTTGTGGATCGCCAGCGTGTGGGTCTACACCGCGGTCCCTACTCTGATCGTGCTCGTCGCGGTCGGGAACTTCACAACCTGGGGCCGGCAATGGTGGCGCATCACGGGCGCGTACTTCACCGGCCGGCACAGCGTCAAGGTCTGGTTGTGGCTGGCAGCACTGCTGCTGTCGGTGATCGCCGGCGTTCGGCTGCAGGTGCTATTCAGCTTCTACAGCAATGACCTGATGTCCTCGGCGCAGACCGCCTTCGAGGGCATGGGGGCGGGCAACGACGCCGTCAAACAGTCCGGCATGCACGGTTTCTGGTGGGCGCTGATCCACTTCGGCGTCCTGGCCACCGTGCATATCGGGCGGGTCATGCTGGACCTGTTCATGATGCAGCGGTTCACCCTGGCCTGGCGCGCCTGGCTGACCGACCGGCTGACCGGTGACTGGCTCGATGGGAAGGCCTACTACCGCACCCGTTTCATCGACGACTCGATCGACAACCCCGATCAACGCATCCAGGCCGATATCGATGTCTTCACCAACGGCATCGGCCCGCTGCCCAGCAACCCCAACACCTTCACCCAGAGCACGCTGTTGTTCGGTGCCATCGATGCGATCGTGAGCGTGGGTTCGTTCACGGTGATCCTGTGGAACCTGTCCGGGGACCTGACGCTGTTCGGGTTCACCATGCCCAAGGCGATGTTCTGGATCGGTATCGCCTACGTGCTGGTTGCCACCGTGGTCGCGTTCTGGATCGGCCGCCCGCTCATCCGGTTGACCTTCAACAACGAGAGGTTCAACGCGGCCTTCCGCTACGCGCTGGTGCGCCTGCGCGACGCCGCCGAGCCGGTGGCGTTCTACCGCGGCGAGGCGGCCGAGCGGATGCAACTCCGCCGCCGGTTCGCGCCGATCGTCGAAAACTACAAACGGTTCATCAACCGTTCGGTGAAGTTCTACGGCTGGAACCTTTCGGTCTCCCAGATCATCAACCCGCTGCCCTGGATCATTCAGGCGCCCCGAATGTTCGCCGGGGAGATCAAGCTCGGCGACATCTCACAAACCTCGTCGGCATTCGGGAGCATTCAGAGCGGGCTCTCGTTCTTCCGGAACAATTACGACGGCTTCGCCGGCTGGCGCGCCTCGGTCATGCGTCTGCACGGACTGGTGATCGCCAATGAACAGGGCCGAGCCTTGCCCGCGCTGACGGTCGAGCCCAGCAAGGACTGCCTGGTCGAACTCGATTCGGTCGAAGTGCACACCCCAACCGGCGAGCCGCTGATCGACAGGCTGGACCTGCAGCTGAACCGCGGCGACACGTTGATCGTGACCGGGCGGTCGGGCAGCGGCAAGACCACCCTGCTGCGCAGCCTGGCGCAGCTGTGGCCGTATGCCACCGGCACGTTCCGCTATCCGGTCGACGCCAACGAGACCATGTTCCTGTCCCAGATGCCGTATGTGCCGTTGGGTGATCTGCGGGCGGTGGTGTCCTACCCCGCCGAGCCGGGCAGCATCCCGGACGAGGAGCTGCACCGGGTGCTGGAGAAGGTGTGGTTGCCGCAGTGCTCGGAGCGACTCTCCGAAGTCGCCGACTGGGCCAAGGTGCTCTCCCCCGGTGAGCAACAGCGCATCGCGTTCGCGCGGATCCTGTTGACCCGGCCGCGGGTGGTGTTCTTCGACGAGTCGACCTCTGCTCTCGACGAGGGCCTGGAGTACACCATGTACGCGATGGTGCGAGCCGAGATGCCCGAGACCATCTTGGTCAGCGTCACCCACCGCAGGACCGTGGGACAGCACCATGAGCAGTACCTGCGACTGCACGGCGGCGGTCGTTGGACCATGGGCGAGATCACGGACGAGGACTACGAAGCCGATCTGATCAAGCAACCGTAGTGGGCGGTTCCCGGTAACTTCCCCGCCATGGAGATGTTCACCCAGTCACTGGACTGGGGCAACGAGATCCTGGCCTCGTTGGCCTGGGTCGCCAAGGCCTGGGCCATCAGCGCGGCGGCGCTGGTCCTGGTCGTGGCAGTGCTGGCCCGATTCACCACCTGGGGTCGCCAGTTCTGGCGGATCACCGGCAGCTATTTCGTTGGGCGCCAAAGCCTTCCGGTATGGGCACTGCTGGGCGTCCTGCTGCTGTCGGTGCTGGTCTCGGTACGGATGGATGTGCTGTTCAGCTACTACGCCAACGACCAATCCTCGGCGCTGCAGGTGGCATTCGAGGGCGCCGGATCGGGCAATGCCGCCGTGCGGGATTCGGGTGTCAACGGCTTCTGGAAGTCGATCGTCATCTTCGCGCTGCTGGTGGGCGCAGATATCACCCGCACCCTGCTCGACCTGTTCCTCATGCAGTACTTCATCGTTCGATGGCGGGTGTGGCTCACCGATCGGCTGACCGGCGACTGGCTCGATGACGGCGCCTACTACCGAGGTCGTTTCCTGGGGGCATTCGGCGGCGACCCGATCGACAACCCCGACCAGCGCATCCAGCAGGACATCGACGTGTTCACCACCGGCATCGGACCGGAAACCAACACACCGACCGTGGGGACGGCGCAGACCCTGGTGTTCGGCACGGTGTTTTCACTGGTGTCGGTGGTGGCATTCACTCCGATTCTGTGGAATCTGGCTGGGCCACTGACGATTCTGGGCGTCACGATCCCCAAGGCCCTGTTCTGGATCGCGTTGCTGTGGGTGACGGTGACGACGATCGTCGCGTTCTGGATCGGCCGGCCGCTCATCCGGTTGACCTTCCGCAACGAATTGACCAACGCCGCATTCCGTTACGCACTCGTGCGCATCCGCGACGCCGCGGAAGCCGTGAGTCTCTATCGCGGCGAACGCACCGAGCGCAACACGCTCGCGGTCCGATTCGGCAGCATCATCGCCAACTATCGCAGGCTGGTGCTGCGGGGCGTCGCGTTTCTCGGCTGGAATCGGTCCATCAGCCAGATCATCGAACCGCTGCCGCTGATCGTTCAGGCACCGCGACTGTTCGCCGGCGAGCTCAAGCTGGGCGATGTCATGCAGTCCTCGAGTGCGTTCAGCTCGGTCCAGAACTCACTGAGTTTCTTTCGGGCCGTGTACGACTCGTTCGCCGGCTGGCGGGCCGCGATCATCCGACTGGACGGGCTGGTCACCGCCAACCAACAGGCCAGAGCGCTGCCTAGGTTGACCAGCGAGAGCAGCCCCGACGGGTCGGTGGAAATCGATGGCGTCGAGGTGCGTTCCCCGGTCGGCGCGCTGCTCGTCGAGCGCCTCGATGTCCGGTTGTCGCCGGGCCAGTCGCTGGTGATCACCGGGCCGTCCGGAACCGGCAAGACGACCCTGCTGCGCAGCCTGGCCCAAATCTGGCCCCACGCGTCCGGAACGGTCCGCTTGCCCGGTACCGCCGAATCTCCGGACGGCTCAATGTTCTTGTCCCAATTGCCTTATGCGCCGCTGGGCAGCTTGCGAGCGGTGGTGTGCTATCCCGCACCCGAAGGCACGTTCTCCGATGCCGACATCGGGGACGCATTGACCTCCGTGACCCTGGGCCACCTCACGGCAGGGCTGGACGAGGTCGCGGACTGGTCGAAGGTACTGTCCCCGGGCGAACAGCAGCGGATCGCGTTCGCCCGGGTCCTGCTGGCCAAGCCGGCGGCGGTATTCCTCGACGAGGCCACCTCGGCGCTCGACGCCGGTCAGGAGTTCGCGCTGTATTCGACGCTGCGCGCCGAGCTGCCGGACTGCATCGTGGTCAGCGTCAGCCACCGCGAAAGCGTCAATCAGCACCACGACCGTCGCCTGGAACTGCTCGGCGACGGTCGGTGGTACCTCGCGGGCGTCGGCTTGCCGACTTGACCTGTCGAGTCGGCGAGCCGGTTCAGCGCGTTGCCGCGTGCGCCCCGGCGCGGCGGCCGAAGAATGACCCTTCCCCGAGCTGCACGCCGCTGGCATACCCCTTGCCATCCTGGGCGATGTTCGATGCGCAGGCTCCCGCCGCGTACAGCCCGGCGATGACGCTGCCATCCTCGCGCAGCACCTCACCGTCGATGGAGACGGCCAACCCGCCCATGGTGAAACCGGAGTACATGGCGACGCCGAGGGACAGGTCGAACGCTGCCCAGGGTCCGGTGTCCTGTGCCGCGAGGTAGTCGGGCTGCTTGTGGAAATCGGGATCCTCGCCGTTTGCGGCGTCGGCGTTGTAACGGTCCAGGGTGGCAGCCAGGTTTCCGGCCGGAATACCCAGTGCCTCTTCGACTTCGGCGATCGTCTCGTAGCCGTCGATGAACTGGATCAAAGGCATTGCCGGCATCTGCATGTGTGCTTCATCGACTATGAGGTAGGCCTTTTGTTCGGGCTGCTCGAGCACGAATGCCGAGGTGCGGGAGTGGTAGGAGTCCTCGGCGACGAAGCGTTGGCCCTGGTTGTTGACGATGACACCGGTCAACAGGATTTCCGGAGGATAGGCCGCGGCGGTGATGAACAACTGATCCATGCCGTTGGCCACGCCGCCGGCCGAGACACCCATCCGGATGCCCAACCCGTCGTCATTGGGGTTGCCCAGGATGTAGGGCTCCACCTCACCGTGATGCTTGGTGCGCCGCTTCTTGCCCAGCGCTGGCGTGTATTCGGCGACCATCTCGGGGTTCATCGCGAAGCCGCCGGCGGTGATGACGACCGATTTGGCTTTGACACAACCGGTTTCGCCGAAATGCTTCCATTTCACGCCGACCACCGTGCCGTTATCGACGATCAGGTTGGTGGCCCCGACCTCGTAGCGGATCGTGACGCCCAGCGCCTCTGCGCGTTTCAGCAGCAGATCGATCACCATCGCGGCGCCGCCCAACTCGCCGGGCACCGGCACCGAGTGGCCGCGGGGAGCCGGCGTGGCCTGCTCGGTGAACGGCCACACCTTCTCGTTGCCGGTGTAGGAAAGTCCCTCGGTGCCCGGCGGGACCACAATCTTGCCCGGGTAGAAGCTGCGTTCGAACTGGAAGCCCAGTGCCTCAAGCCAATCGAAATGTTCTACGCTGCCGTCGCAATAGGCCCGGATCTTTTCCAAGTCGGGTTCGGGCGACACCGCGACCAGGTACTTGTACATCTCCTCAGGGCTGTCGGGGTGCCCGGTGGCCTCCTGGACCGCGGTTCCACCACCGAGATAGAAGTGCCCTCCGGCCATCGCGCTGGTACCGCCGGCCGCCGCGGCCTTCTCCAACACCAGAACCCGGGCTCCCTGCGCCGCCGCGCTGACCGCCGCACAACCTCCGGAGATGCCGAAGCCGATCACCACGACGTCGAATTCGTCGGACCAGGATTCAACCTCTGCAGCCGAAATGGTCTCGGGGATTTGCTTCACTTCTGCTCCTGTTTCACATAGTCGAAGAACGCCCGGATCTCGGGCGGGATGTAAGCGATCTCCAGATACGGCACCCCGGCCCCGGCGGCCGACAGGTAGGCGAATCTCATGCCACCGGGCATCTCCCCCTGGCACACCACCGGCGCCCCATCGCCTTCGGCGTCACGCAGTTTCGCCTCGAACGCCTCCGGGTCGGACGCCTCGATGCAGATGTGGTGCAGGCCCGATCCGTGCCGGTCCAGGAACTCGGTGTAGATGCTCTGGCCCCGGACCGGCGCTATGAGCTCCAGTTGGGTGTCGCCGGCGTAGCTGAGCGAGATGTCCGCCACGAAGTCGGCGGGCCGGCCGCGATGGGTGCACGTCTCGGGACCGAAATGCACCGCGGGCATACGGATCCACCGCCGGGCCCCGAGCAGGGCGCTGAGCGCCTGCTCGGTGGCGTCCAGGTCGGCCGTCACCCAGGCAATCTGGACAGGTGTCTGATCAGGCATCGCCATGAGAATATCGCCCACCCGACCGGAAGGCTAGAACGTGTTCTAATTGCGCGATTCGTCCGGTACCCGACCAGTTTCCGGGTCGAAGCTACCCGCCGAAACTCGTCACATCTGCGGACGTCTGAATGGTGGGATTGCTGCCGCGAGCCTGCCCGCTGGCGTTCTGCCAGGACACCGCCGCCGGATAGCTGCCCCAGGTGCTGTTGAACATGCCGACGATGACGGCCCGGCCATCCGGGGTGATCGTGTACACCGGCCCGCCGGAATCGCCCTTCTGACTGACCACGCCGTGTCCCATGGTGAACCAGCCGTTGTTGACGGCCTCGATGGTGCCGCAGGTCTCACCGGTGACCACGCCGAAGTGGCAAACCGGCGCACCGGGTTGCGGAAGCACCGTGGGATCCTCTACCAGCACCCGGCCACCGGGCAGCACGTTGTTGAGCGGAACGTCTCCGGCCAATTGGATGGTCTCCCAATCGGAGATCATGTGATTGGTGTCGACGGTGGCGCCATCGGGTGTGTTGTCCAGGTAGGACGCTTGATGTCCGATGATATTGCCGTTCCGGTCGCCGACCGGGCCGCTTCCACGGCAGTGCCCTGCGGTGAACGCGACGCGACTGAACGGATCCACATAACCCAGGGTGCACACGTTGGTGTCCTGGCGGATCTCCATGCCCGGGAACACCGGAACGTTGTCGGCGGCGGCCACCGGCATGGGGCCCGCCAGCAACGCAATTACCGGGGCCGCGGCAAGCGCCCGCGACGCATTAAGCCACCACTGCATGGCCGGCCCTCCGATCGCTCTACGGACGTAGTTAACGTCACATTACCGATAACGGAACGGTTGCATTGCCACTTCTGCTCCGTTATCAGCGATATCGGAGGCACCCCCGGAGATCGTTACCGAAACGACGACGGCCCGGACCGCAAAGGTCCGGGCCGCCAATCTGTTCGGATCAGGGAATCGTCAGCACCTGGCCGGGTTGAATCAGGTCAGGGTTGGCGATGCCGCTGGCATCGGCGATCTGCTGGTACTTGTTGCCGTCGCCGTAGAACCGCTCGGCGATGGCCCACAGGGTGTCACCGGAGACCACCGTGTAGGTCCGCGGCTCCGGAGCGGGCGGCGGCGGCGGAGCGGCCGGCTCAGCCGCGGGCTCGGGTGCAGGCTCCTCGACCGCAGCGGGTGCCACCTCGGCCTCAGGCGCCGGTGGCGGCGGCTCAGAGGTCTCGGTCTTGGACGACCACGCGGGCCCATCCGCGGCGTACAGCACCAGGTTGCGGTCGTCCTGCAAAACCAGCTTGACGTCCTTCTTGCCCTTGGTGTCGGTGTGCCACACCGGCTTCTCGGACGTGTACAGCACGAAGTTACCGTCGGTCTGCACCTCCGCCCGCACCACGTCCTGGCCGTTGGTGGAAGTTGACCAGATCGCTTCGCCACGGGCGCTCAACACGAGGTTCCCGTCATCCTGCAACGTCAGCGCGTACGCGCCGTTGTTGGAGGTCAGCGATCCCCCCTTTTCCAGCTTCTGCCCCTCGGTCAGTGTGTCTCCCACGCATTGCCCCTTTCTCGACCGTAAACCGGATAGTCGACCCGGCTGCATTGAGCTTACTGATCTGAAGTTTGCTTGTGTGCCATTCCGCTCGGCCCAATTCAAACGTCTCGCGAACACTAGGAGTCGCAGCGGTCTTGGTTGCGAACCGACGCCCGCACGGCGTGTCATGAGCGCATCCACTGCGTCCGCCGACGGCCCGCGCCGCCGGGTTCGGGAATCGAAACCCAGCTCGAGTTTGTCGTGCGCGCACAGCAGGAGATTGCGCTTTCCGGTCACATGATCAGCGTGGCCCAATGACTACCCGCGCGGCCCGAATCCCTATGCTGGCCAACAGTTCTGGAAGAAATAGGAACGGTCGCCGACCCACCGTCTCCGGCCTGGCGCGCTCGGCGTCCGCGCCTCGTGCGGGTCGAGGCAGACATCGGCGGCGAACCGGCTGGCCGCCACGCCCAGACCGTGAATCCGTTCGCGTAGACGACCCCGCGGTTGCGGTCCAGTCCCCCGGGCGCACGGAATCGGGTGTCGGTGTCGATCGCCCCGGCCCAACGGTGGCCGAACCGCACATCGGAAAGTTGCGGGAAAGTTGCGGGAAGTTGCGGAAAGTTGCGGGGAGGTGCGGGAAAGTTGCCCTCAGTACGCCGATTGCGAACCGGCCATCTCCGCCGGCTCCCAGCCCGGCGGGCCGAGGACATAGCCCAGCCGGTCGCGCAGGCGGCGGGCCCGCCGCACGTCGCGCGCGATCGCCACGTATTCGTGGGTCTGCAGCTTCCAGATGTTGAAGGTGTCCACCGGCTTGGTCAGACCGTAGTGCGGGCGGAACACCTCCGGTTGGAAGGTGCCGAACATCCGGTCCCAGACGATCAGGATTCCGCCGTAGTTACGGTCCAGATACAGTTGGTCGCGGCCGTGGTGGACCCGATGATGCGATGGCGTGTTGAAGATGAATTCGATTGGCCGCCAAAGCTTGTCGATATGCTCGGTGTGCACCCAGAATTGGTAGATCAGGTTCACCGAGAAGGCGGCGAACACCAGCCAGGGCGGGATGCCCAGCAGCGGCAACGGAATCCAGGCCACGATCTCGCCACTGTTGTTCCA
This sequence comes from Mycolicibacterium frederiksbergense, assembly GCF_029893345.1. Lineage (GTDB taxonomy): Bacteria > Actinomycetota > Actinomycetes > Mycobacteriales > Mycobacteriaceae > Mycobacterium > Mycobacterium frederiksbergense_B. Next base: position 1,033,855 of record NZ_JARXVE010000001.1, read on the forward strand.
CTTCTGCCGAAGTGCCGTGGCGAAGTTGTAGTACTCACTGGAGTGGTGGGCCTGATGCGTCGCCCAGATCAGTCGGACCCGGTGCGCGATCCGGTGGTAGGTGTAGAACAGCAGATCCACCCCGAGGATCGCGATCACCCAGGTGTACCACTGGTTGCCCGGCAGGTGCCATGGCGCCAGGTACGCGTAGATGGCGGCGTAGCCGAACAGTGCCAGCAGTTTCCAGCCGGCAGTAGTGCCGATCGACACCAACCCCATCGAGATGCTCGTCCATGCGTCGCGGCGGTCGAACGCTCCAGCGGGTGCGCGCTGCGCCGCCTCGGTGCGCTCCAACCGGTGGGCGGCCACCCACTCCAGGGTCAACAACACCAGGAAGAACGGGATGGCGAAGAACACCGGATCCCGCATCTGCGCCGGCAGAAAGTCCAGAACGGACCGGATGACGTCCATCTCAGCGGAGCTCCTCGGTCAAGCTGGCGAACCTCCCCACACGGTACCCACCCGGTTCGCACTCGGGACGACCGCCAGGCTCCCGATCCGAGCTCGGATAAGTTGGTCGGGTGCGCAGGTGGACGTTGTTGATGGCGGCCGTCATCGCCGAAGTCAGCGCCACACTGTCGCTGCGTGCGTCCCAGGACCATGCCGGCTGGCTAGTGCTGGTGGTGTCCGGCTATCTGGCCGCGTTCGTGTTTCTGACCCTGGTGCTGCGGGCGGGACTCCCGGTGGGCGTCGCCTACGGCATCTGGGGTGCGCTGGGGACCGCGGCGACGGCCGGGCTGGCCGCGCTGTTGTTCGGCGATCCGTTCACCTGGCCGATCGTGGCCGGCATCGGTTTGATCATCGCGGGCGTGCTGCTGGTCGAGTTGGGTTCGCATCCGCGACAGGCGCAATCGTGATGTGGCTGGCACTGGCCGGGGCGATCGGCATCGAAGTGTGCGCCACGCTCGCGCTGCGCGCCTCGGACGGGTTTCGCCGCAAGGCCTGGATCCCGCTGGTGGTGGCCGGATATGCGTTGTCGTTCTACCTGTTGTGGCTGGCCCTGTCGTTGGGTGTGCCGGTCGGGGTCGCCTACGGCATCTGGACGGCGTGCGGGGTGGCCCTGGTCGCGCTCATCGCCAGGTTCCTGTTCGATGAACCGCTGACACCGGTGATGATGCTCGGTATCGCGCTAATCGTGTCGGGTGTGTTCACGATCGAGCTGGCCGGCGTCGGCACCGGAATCGAGCCCTGACACCGAGCGTCCCGGCAGCACCCCGGCCAGCAGCACGGCCACCACGCCGGCCAGCGGCACCGCCAGCAGGCCGGCCCGCAACCCGGCGGCGTCGGCGACGAATCCGACCAGCAGTGGTGCACCGAAGAATCCCACCCGCATCAGCCAGGTCACCACGGTCAGCCCGGTGCCCGGCCGCAGCCCGGGCAGCTGGTCGGCAGCGTGCATGGCGGCCGGCACCAGAGGCGCCACTCCCAGTCCGGCCAGGGCGAACCCGCCGATGGTGGTGGCGATCCCCGGGAACGCCAGCGCCGCGCCCATCCCGGCGGCGGTGACCAAGCCACCCGCCCGCACCACGGTGGCCTGACCGAATCGGTCCACCGCACGGTCACCGATCAGCCGTCCCACGAACATGAATCCGACCAGCGCGACGTATCCGAAGACGGCCTGCGCCGGCGGCGTGTGCAGGGTGTCCCGCATATACAGGGTGGCCCAGGAGTTGCCGGCATCCTCGACGGTGGCGCCGGCGATGGCGATCAGGACCAGGGCCAGCAGCACCAGGTAGATCCGCGGCCCGACCCGGGTTCCGGCCGCGGCGGAGGCAGCCGGATGGCCATCGTGGTCGGGCCCGGGCAGTAGGTAGCGGTAGGCGACCAGCGCCACTGCGCTCAACGCCACGGCGATGACCGAAAGGTGGATTCCGCGCGGAATGCCCAGCGCGATCGCGCCGGCGCCGGTGAGGCCGCCCAGTATCGCCCCGCCGGCCCACACCGCGTGCAGGGAGTTGATGATCGACCGGCCGTACTCACGCTGCAGACGCAGCCCGTGCGCGTTCTGCGCGACGTCGACCACCGAGTCGCAGGCTCCGGCCAGGAACAACGCCATCGCCAGCATCAGCGGTGTCGGCGCCACACCGGCCGCCACGACGAAGATGGCCAGCGCCACCGTGCCGATGACCGCGACCCGCGCACTGCGGAACCGCCGAATCAGCGCCGCCGCAGTCAATCCCGCGACCAGCGCCCCGCCGGCGAACGAGGAGACCGCCGCGCCGTACACCGCGTTGCTCAGGTGCAGATCGGTTTTGATCTCCGGATAACGCGGCAGCAGATTGGCGAAAATCGCGCCGTTGGTCAGAAACAGCGCCGCCACCGCGATGCGGGCCCGCCGAATGGCGGTGGCATCACGGTGCGCTGAGGTCGTCCGCAGGGGCACTGCGGCGACAATACAGCGCAGTTTTCCGCAATCGGCTCGTGTTCGCCGGACCAATGGCACGCTGGGTCGGCGGCTGCCGTGACACCTGGGCGGACCTGCTTTCCCGCGATGTCGACTGACACGATCGCGTTCTGGGCAGCAAGATTGGCGGCATGACAGCACCCTCCCCGGCCCTGCTGGAGTTGGCCCGCCGCTACGGCGTGGCTGCGGAGTTCGACGACTGGACCGGCCATCGCACCGCGGTCGCGGAGTCCACCCTGGTCGCCGTGCTGGATGCGCTCGGTGTGCCGGCCGGTACCGAACAGGACCGGGCCGACGCGCTGACCGCCCATGATCGGCAGTACTGGCAGCGCTCGCTGCCGCCCATCGTGCTCGGCCGGGCCGGGCAGGCGTCGAGCTTCTGGGTTCACGTCACGCACGGCGACCCGGCCGAGGTCACGCTGTCGCTCGAGGACGGCGGCGTACGTACCGACCTGCGGCAGCTGGAGAACAATCGTCCGCCCTACGATCTCGGCGACCGCTGGATCGGTGAGGCCACCTTCGAGCTGCCCGCCGACCTCCCGCTGGGCTACCACCGGCTGCGGTTGCGCGTGGGCGAGTTCGATGCCGAGACCCCGGTCGTGGTCTCGCCCGCCACCCTGGAACTGCCCACCCGGCTGGGCCAACGCCGGGCCTGGGGCCTGGCCGTCCAGCTCTACAGCGTGATCTCGCAAAACTCCTGGGGTACAGGTGATCTCACCGACTTGACCGACCTGGCGGTGTGGTCGGCCGCCGAGCACGACGCGGGGTTCATCCTGGTCAATCCGCTGCACGCGGCCGCCCCCGCCGCCCCGATGGAGCCGTCGCCGTACCTCCCCACCTCGCGCCGCTTCGGCAATCCGCTCTATCTGCGGGTGGAGGCCATCCCGGAATACGCCGCGGTCCGCCACCGCGGACGCCTCCGGGGGTTGCGCACCGCGGTCAACCAGCGCGCCGAGCGTCATCCGACCATCGACCGCGATGCGGCCTGGCAGGCCAAACGCAGCGCGCTGGAGCAGGTGTACCGGGTTGTCCGCTCGGCCGGCCGGGAGTTGGCGTACGCGGCCTACCGGACCCGGCAGGGCCGGAGCTTGGAGGATTTCGCGATCTGGTGCGCGCTGGCCGAACAGTACGGCAACGACTGGCACGCCTGGCCGCACGAGCTGCAGCATCCGGCGAGCCCGGCGGTCGCCGGGTTCGCCGCGGCCAATCCGCAGGCCGTCGACTTTCATCGCTGGTTGCAGTGGCTGCTCGACGATCAGCTCAGTTCGGCGCAGGCCACCGCGGTGCAGGCCGGGATGGAACTGGGCATCATGACCGACCTTGCGGTCGGCGTCGATCCCGATGGCGCCGATGCCTGGGCCCTGCAGGAGGTACTGACCCTCGGCGTCACCGCGGGCGCTCCCCCGGACGAGTTCAACCAACGCGGCCAGGACTGGTCGCAGCCACCGTGGCGGCCTGACCGCCTGGTCGAGCAGGGTTACCAGCCCTTCCGGGCGTTGGTCAACATGGCGCTGCGGCACTCCGGAGGGGTGCGCATCGACCACATCATCGGCATGTTCCGGCTGTGGTGGATTCCCAAGGGCGCGGCACCGACCGAGGGCACCTATGTGCGCTACGACCACGACGCGATGATCGGGATCATCGCGCTGGAGGCGCACCGCGCCGGCGCGGTCGTGGTCGGCGAGGATCTCGGCACCGTCGAACCGTGGGTTCGGGACTATCTGCACGAGCGGGGGTTGTTCGGCACCTCGATCCTGTGGTTCGAGTCCGACGAATCGGGCGGCACGGCAAAACCCCTGCCCGCCGAGCGCTGGCGCGGGTACTGCCTGTCCTCGGTGACCACCCATGACCTGCCGCCGACACCCGGGTACCTGGCCGGCGAGCACGTCCGGCTGCGAGATGAACTCGGCCTGCTCACCCGGCCGGCGGATCAGGAACTGGCCGCGCACTGCGCCGGCCTGGACGCCTGGCTCGACGAGTTGCGCCGGGTCGGCCTGCTCGGGCCCGATCCCGACACCGATCAGATCGTGACCGCGCTGTACCGCTACCTGGGCCGCACCCCGTCGAAGCTGCTGGCACTCTCACTCGCCGACGCCGTCGGTGAGTTGCGGACCCAGAATCAGCCGGGAACCTCCGATGAATACCCGAACTGGCGGATACCGCTGGCCGGCCCGGACGGGCGCCGCATGCTGCTGGAGGAGGTGTTCGTCGATCCCCGGGCGGCGGCGCTGGCTGACACGATGGCCGCAATCATTACCCCCGCGGACCGGTCCGGGATGTAACGCGCCGCGCCTTTACTCCGGTTTCACATTCGTCACTGCTGCGATATGTTCGCAGCGCACCCAACTGACGGAGACCACGTGAAGAAGCTAGTTGCGCTCGGTGGCGGCCTGCTCGCCGCCGGTTCGATCGCCCTGTTGACCGCCGGTGTCTCCGGTTCGCAGCCGAGTGCATCCTCGATCAACGTGGTGGGTGAGCCGTACATCAAGGCACTGGCGATTCTGAAGAGCCAGGGCATCAAGGCCACTTTCGGCGGCTCCTTCGGTAGCGCCCTGCCACAGGCCCAGTGCCTGGTCGACTCCCAGAAGATCAACCGCAGCGGCAAGTTGATCCTGATGCTGGACTGCACCGAAGCGGCCGCCGAGCGGGCCAGCGATGCGGCGGGACCCGCAGGTGTCCCCGGCGCTCCGACGGTGGGCAGCAATGGCGTGACGACGGTGACGCCGACCCCGGTGGTCCCGATCGCGGGCGCGCCGGGCGCGGGCATGCCGCCGCCGGCCTGACCTAGACGTAGACCGACCCGGTACCGCCGTTCCCAGGTAAATCCGTACACTGCTCAGAGACCACTCGTCCAAGGGAGGCTCTTGATGCTGCGACCACTGCGGTTCGACACCGAGATCGATCCGGGTCCGGTACAGATCCAGGCCCGCAAGGTGCATTTCGATCTGGACAACATCCCGTTGCACTGGATTCCGGGCCATCCGGTTGCCTCGACCATGGTCAACCTGTTCAACGTGGTGTTGCCGACGGCCGAGCACTGGTTTGTCGCGACATTCAACGAGGCGCTGCCGTATGTGCGCGATCCCAAGCTCGCCGACGATATGCGCGGCTTCATCGGCCAGGAAGCCATCCATGCCGAGACGCATGACCAGGTACTCGCCGAGTACCTGACCGCTCACGGTGTGGACTACCAGCCGATCATGTCGGTGGTGGAACACATGTTCACCAAGATGCTGGCGCCGACCACCTCCACCGACCCGCGGCACCGGTTGTCCAACCTGTGTGACCGGCTGTGGCTGATCGCGGCGATCGAGCACTACACCGCGGTACTGGGCGACTTCGTGCTGAACTGCACGTGGGAGGACTACCACGCCGATCCGACGATGACCGATCTGTTCCGTTGGCACGGCAGTGAAGAGGTCGAGCACCGCAGCGTCGCCCACGATGTCGCGGTGTACTTCCAGGACAGCTATTACAGCCGGGTGCGGGCGATGTCGATCGCCGCGACCGCGGTCTACCTGTTCTTCCAGCGCGGCGCCTGGGCGCTGGTCAAGAGCGACCCGACTCTCGATATCGGCTGGTGGCAGATGAATCGGATGCGCATGCGCGACTCCAAGCTTGGGCTGCTGCCCAAGTTCTCCCGGATGTTCGGCTCCAACACACTGGCGTACTGCCGGCCCGGTTTCTCTCCCGAGGAGATGGGCTCGACGGCCCAGGCGGTCGCGTATCTGGCCAGCTCGCCCGCGGCGCGGGCCGCCCACCTATGACGGGCACCGGCATGTCGGCGCTACCCCGGCTGCTGTCGCGCTACCGTCGGCTGCCGCCGAGCATGTCGGGCCGGTTTCGGCATGATCCGATGATCGGTCTCGCCGAGGTCGCCATCGGCACCATGTGGGGTGTGAGCCGCTACCTCCGGCGGCCCTCGCCGCCGCCAGAACTGGACCGCACGATCGAATTGACCGTGACCGGCCGGGAGGTGGTGGCCCACGACCAGGACGTCATTGCTCTGACCCTGGCCCCTGCCGACGGCGGCACGCTGCCCCGGTGGTATCCGGGCGCACACCTCGACCTGCACCTGCCCAGCGGACGAGTGCGGCAGTACTCGCTGTGCGGTGATCCCGCGGTCGCCGACAGCTATCGAATCGCGGTGCGGCGCATCCCCGATGGCGGCGGTGGCTCCGTCGAGGTACACGACACCCTGCGGGTCGGCACCCGGCTGAGCACCCACGGTCCGCGAAATGCGTTCGCTCTCACGGTGCCCGGCTACGGTTCGCCCACCCAGCGGTTCCGCTTCATCGCCGGCGGTATCGGCATCACACCGATCCTGCCGATGCTGGGCCTGGCTGCACGCTTGGGCGTCGACTGGTCGATGGTGTACGCCGGACGCAGTCGCGACAGCCTGCCGTTCCTCGAGGAGTTGACCCGGTTCGGCGACCGCGTCCAGATCCGCACCGACGATGTCGACGGGCTGCCGACCGCGGCCGATCTGCTCGGCGAATGCCCGGACGGCACCACCGTGTACGCGTGCGGTCCGGCCCCGATGCTGACCGGCATCCGGAGCGCCCTGGTCGGCCGCGACGATGTCGAGCTGCATTTCGAACGGTTCGCGGCACCACCGGTTGTCGACGGCTCCGAGTTTTCGGTGACCATCGCCTCGACCGGGGCCACCGTGGAGGTGGGCGCCGAGGAGACCCTGCTGGCCGCGTTGGGCCGCTCCGGCGTGAATACCCCGTACTCGTGCCAACAGGGGTTCTGTGGCACCTGCCGGATTCGGGTGCTGCCCGACGCCGACGGCGCAGCAGGCTCGGTGCAGCACCGCGACACCCTGTTGACCGACCCGGAGCGCGCCGCGGGCTATCTACTGACCTGTGTGTCACGCGCCGAGGCCGGGCACCGGCTGACGCTCGATCTGTGAGTCGCTAGCCGCCGACCACGTCGTCGGAGCGACCCTCGCCGTAGCCGGCCAGCTCCGGTAGCGCCATGAGCTGATCGAGCAGGGGACGCTGCCCGGACACCAGCTTGCCGCGCGCGACCGCCACCGAAACCCATGCGACACGGTCGATTTCGGGAAACTCCGCGACTCGCCCCGAGCCTCTGGGCCACTCCAGGGTGAACGTATTGCTGGTGGCCTCGGCCGGGTCGAAGTCCCCGTGCACCGCGAACACGGTGACCACTTTGCCTCCAGCCTGGCGCACCGGTGCGAGATCGGTCCGCGGGCCGGCCGGCGGCGGCGCGCCGAGCTCTTCGGCGAACTCGCGTTGCGCCGCATCCCACGGTTCCTCGTCCTCGGCGTACTCCCCCTTGGGCACCGACCATGCCCCGGCATCCTTGCGGGCCCAGAACGGTCCACCCGGGTGGGCGATCAACACTTCCACGTCGGTTCCGGCGAAGCGGTACAGCAACACACCCGCGCTCAGCTTGGCCATTGACTGCACGCTACGCGACAGTCCTGGCCGGGATTTTTCGCAGCGGGAATTTAATCAGCCTCTCGGCGGTTAAACACTAAGTAGCGCAAGGAACATCGAGTGATGTGCCGCGGGTCACGGTCGGTGTCGATCGGCTGTGTGACCCGGGCGACAACAGAACAAGAAAGAAGGCACCAAAGATGATGAGGCTCGGAGTGGCTACTGCATTGGCGGGTGCGGCGGCCGCAGCAGTGATCGGCCTGGCCACGCCGGCCCAGGCCGCGCCAACTGGCCCTGGAAACGCCCAGCAGACGATCAGTGAGCTGCAGGCTCAGGGATACAAGGTGATTGTCAACCGCCTTGGCTCCACGCCGCTGGATAAAGCCACCGTTGTCGCGGTACGACCGGGACAGACCTACAGCCGGACGGATTCGGGCTTCCCAGGGGGCAGCTTGCAGACCAGTGTGACCAACAAGACGGTTTACCTGGACGTGAAGTAAGTCCAGACATAGCGAAACCTCAAGGAGGGGCACCCTTTTGGGTGCCCCTCCCGGCGTCGCGACCGTTGCCGGCCGGTCACCCGGGCCGATGCCCGCTAGAGTCGCCAGAGTGCGACGTTTCACCCGGTATGTCGCCCTCGGCGACAGTCAGACCGAAGGGCTGTGGGACGGTGACGACACCGTGGGCCTGACCGGTTTCGCCGACCGACTGGCGGTCCGGCTCAACGACCTTTATCCGGGGCTGGGCTATGCCAACCTCGCCATCCGCGGCCACCGCATCGACGACGTGTTGGGCGACCAGCTCCCCACCGCGCTGTCGATGCAGCCCGATCTGGTCACCGTCTGCATCGGCATGAACGATGTGACCCGGCCCGGGCGTTCATTCCACCGCGCGTTGCGTGACCTCGACAGCGTCTACCGCACCCTCGCGGCATCCGGCGCCACGGTTGTCACCACGACGTTCCCGGATATCACCCAGATCCTGCCGGTGGGTCGACTGCTCGGCAAACGGGTGGTCCAGATCAACGACGCGATCAACGAGGCCTGCGACCGGTTCGGCTTCCGCCTCGTGGATCTGTATTCGGCACCCTCGATGTGCGATCCGGAAACCTGGAGTCCCGATCGGGTGCACGGTTCAGCGAAGGGACACGGCCTGTTCGCCGCCGCGGCCGCCGAAGCACTCGGATTGCCTGAAAGCAACCATGATTGGGCACTGGTCAGCGGCCAGGCGCCGACTCAGTCGTTTCGGTCCCGGGCCTATTCGCAAGTGTTGTGGACGCAGAACATGCTCATGCCATGGCTGTGGCGGCATCTTCGCGGCCAGTCGGGAGGCGCGGGCCGCTCATCCCGGCGACCGGCGCTGATGTACCTGAGTGCTTAGTTGAAGCCGAGGATCGACCACGCCAGATCGGCCGCCCCGCCGGTCAGGTTGCCTTCGCCGACCTTGGCCACCATCGCCGGGCAGAACGTGGAGATCGCGATCCCGGTGAACATGGTGGCCGGACCCAACGACATGCCACCGGTGTCGGCGACCTTGGCGGCCACATCGGCCGCCGTCTGCCCCGGCTCGGCCAGCATCGGGCATACCGACTGCCCGATCGACACCGCCTGGGCCGGATCGACAGCGCTCACGCCCGCCTGGCCCAGCGCGTCGACGAAGGCCTGACCGGACGGATCGGCCAGAGCCGGTGTGGCTGCGACCACCGCGGCCGTGCCCATGGTGGCCGTCGCGACCGCGGCCGCGAGCATCCGAGAGATCAGGACCGTTGTGCGCTGCATGGCTGAAATCGTACGGGCACGCCCGCGTTGGAGATTCCGGCGTCAGACCCCGGTCCAGGCCGAGTCGAGTTCCTTGGCGACATCGATCACCTTGGCCTGCTCCGATGCCGGGCTGTCGATCTCGCCGGCCACATGCGCGGCGATGAACCGTTTGACCTCGGCGTCGACACCGGCCAGGATGCGCAGCACCTCGGCGCGCAGCGACTTGGACGTGATGTGGATGGAGATGTCGGACGGGCGCGGCTTCTTGACGTCGAGGATCAGCAGTAGCGGTTCGGCGGCCAACGCCGAGGCCCGCAGGGCGATCTCGCCGAACACCATGAACTTGGGACGGTCGATGCGCAGGTCGATCATCATGTCGATCTCCAGCGGTATCCGGATGGAGAAGGTGATGGGTTCGCCCAGGATGCGGCTCACCCGGGGCTTTTGGATCTTGACCCGCGCTGTCACCTTGGCGATCCCGCCCGGGCCCTGAGCGATGGGCCCCAGTTCGAACGCATCGCCCGCGATCGCCCCGATAGCGTCGCCGACCCGGTCCTCGGATACGGCCACCTCGAAGAATCGGCGACCGAATTCCTCGTAGGTGATGTAAGCGTGATCAGCCATGGTGCTACTACCGTCTCACGTGGTGGTCCGAGACGGAAAAGCCGGCCGCTACGACGTGGGGTGCGGGTTCACTCCGCGTCCACGAAGTACCGCAACCGGGCGATCTGCAGCCCTCTGCCTGTGAGTTCGGCGATCAGCACGCTACGTTTGCCACCGTTTTCCAGGCCGGCCACCACGCTGGTCCCGGAGGCGATGAGCTTGCGCCAGGTTGCCCCCGCGGTCTGTTCCACCAGCTGCGATGCAGTCAACGGGACGTCATCGCCGGCGCACACGACGGTTTGAGCACTCAATCGACGGTGTAGCGCCACCTCGTCGCCGGCACACAGATCGTCGAGCAGCCCGGCGATCAGCCGCTTGCCCGCCCGGCCCACCCCACCGAACCCCTTGGCAAAGCCGAGCGCACCCGAGGGTCCCTGGTTTCGCAGCAGCGCCGCGGCCAGCCGCAGCCCGACCGGCACCGCCCCGGCACCGCTGCGGGCGAACTGCACGATCATGGTCGGCAGCTCCCAGTACGCCTGCAACGCGGTGATGCGCGGGCCTGCCGGGGTGGCGGCCACGGCGTAACGCAGATAGGCCGGAATCCGCATGCTGACGGTCGGACTCATGACCACCTCGAGCTCCAGATCGCGGATCACCGTGGACCCGGCGACGATGTCGACGTCGCGGTGGAAGGTGATGTCGCGCGGGCCGATGAAGGTGTCATAGAACCGCTCGATCTGGGCGGCTCCGCGGTGCGGGCGCGAGCCCACCGGGTCCTCGACCTGTCCGCCCGCAGCGAACATTCCCACCCATCCCGGGCGGTCATGCGCACCCGCTGCCTGGGGTGACAACTCGACGGCGGCTATCAGGTCGGTCCGAGTGAAGGCCATACGGATCATTTACCATTTCGCCCGCCGGCATGTGCGCGCACACTGGTGTTAGACCGCGTGGGGGTCCGCACAACCGCCGAGGAGATGCGTGCAATGAGTGGCAGTGGACCGTTCGGGTTCGATCCCGAAGACTTCGACCGGGTCGCCCGTGAGGCCGGTGAAGGGTTGCGCGACGCCCTGGAGGGGTTGAGCAGATTCTTCACCGACCCCGGTGAGGGTGGCGGCTTCGCGGGGTTGCTGGATGAATTCGCCAGGTTCTCGCGTCCGAGATCGGAGCCGGAGACCACGGGCGAGAAGGGCGACGGGGTGTGGGCCATCTACACCGTTGATGAGGCCGGCGGCGCCCATATCGAACAGGTGTATCCCAGGGAGCTCGATGCGCTGCGGGCCAACGCCGGCAACACCGATCCCGGCCGCCGGGTGCGGTTCTTGCCCTACGGCATCGCAGTCAGCGTGCTCGACACCGATACCGGCGAGTAACCCTGGCCCGAAATACCGACTGTGCCCGAGGGCGACCGGTTAGGCTGCTGACCCAAAGCCAACGAACTGGCCATCCGGCCGGCGATGCTGAGGGTGGAACATGATTCGCGTACTTTTCGCCGCGACAGCGGTCGCCGCAGCGGCACTCGCAACAGCGCCCGGCGCGGCCGCCGATGACGACAGCAACATGTATTTCGACAACCCGGGCCGCTATCCGACCGATGTCCCGGGCATGAGTTATGAGGCATCCAACGGCGCACCGTGCTTCAGCTGGGAACGCAACGTATTCGGCCGTGGTCCGGGTGGCGTGGCGATGCAGTGCCGGTGGATCCCCAACCAGTGGCCGCCGGTGTACACCGGCTTCTGGACGTACGCCTACCCGTTGCACGGGGTCCAGGAGATCGGCTCGCCCTGCCCGGGTCCGCAGGCTGCGGCGCAGTCCCCCGACGGCCGTCCCATGCTGTGCCTGGGAGCCCAGGGCTGGCAGCCGGGTGTGCTGACCGGTGACGGGTTCTTTCCGGTCTGAGGCGCGGATCACATACCCCCGGCCATACAGCCAAGCGATCCATGTATGGTCGTGGGGCCCGAATCCGTGCACACCAGGAGTGCCATGAGCGCTGACGTGAAGTTCGACCTGTCCACAGTGTTCTCGACGGTGGCCAAAGCCGTGCCCGATCAGACCTTCCTGGTGTGGCGGGATCGCCGGTTGAGCTACAGCGAGTTCGATGCCCGTGTCGACGGCTTCGCCCACTACCTGGTGTCGGCCGGCCTGGGCGTGCACTCCGAACGCGATGGGTTGGCCGGGCACGAATCCGGTCAGGACCACCTCGGCATCTACCTGCGCAACGGCAACGAGTACCTCGAGTCGATGATCGGCAGCTACCGCGCCCGGGTGGCCCCGTTCAACGTCAGCTACCGCTACGTCGAGGAGGAGCTCCTCTACCTGCTGAAGGATTCGAACGCCCGGGCGGTGATCTACAACGCCGAGTTCGCGCCCCGGGTGGCCGCGATCCGCGACCAGCTGCCGAATCTGCAGGTGCTGATCCAGGTCTCCGACGAATCCGGCAACGAACTGCTGCCGGGTGCGGTCGATTACGAGACCATCCTAAAGACCCCGGCCCCGGAGGCGGGGATGCCGACCCCGTCGGGCGACGACCTGTACGTGCTGTACACCGGCGGCACCACCGGCATGCCCAAGGGCGTGCTGTGGCGCCAGCACGACATCTTCCTATCCTCGATGGGTGGGCGGCCGTTCGGCAGTGACACCTTCATCGGCTCCTACGAGGAACTCGCGGAACGAGCCAGGACCGCCGGTGGCGGGTTGTCCCTGATGATGGTCCCGCCGTTCATGCACGGTGCCGCGCAGTGGGCCGCCTACAACGCCATCACCATGGGCGGAAAGCTGGTCATCCCCGACGATGTGGTGCGGATGCGACCGGACAATGTGCTGCGGCTCGCCGCGCGCGAACGGGTTCTGAGCATCCCGGTGGTCGGCGACGCGATCGCGCGGCCGCTGATCGACGAGATCGAGAAGGGCGACTACGACCTGTCTGGCCTGTTCACGATCAGCAACGGCGGTGCGCCGCTGTCGCCGACGGTGCGTGAACGGATCCTCGCCGCGCTGCCGCACCTGATGCTGATCGATGCGGTCGGCGCATCGGAGTCGGGTGCGCAGATGAGCACCGCCTCCAGTGCGGGCGGTGAGACCGAGGCCGCCACGTTCAACGCCCAGTCCGATACCGCTGTGGTCGCCGAGGATCTGTCTCGGGTGCTCGGCCCCGGTGAGGGCGGCGGCTGGCTGGCCCGCCGGGATCTGATCCCGCTGGGTTATCTGGGCGACGAGGCCAAGACCGCTCGCACCTTCCCGACCATCGACGGGGTGCGCTGGTCGGTTCCGGGTGACCGCGCAAATGTGTTGGAGGACGGCCGGATTCAGCTGCTGGGCCGCGACTCGGTGACGATCAACTCCGGTGGCGAGAAGATCTTCGTCGAAGAGGTCGAGCGGGCTGTCTCGGCGCACCCCGCGGTGTACGACGTGGTGGTGGTCGGCCGACCTTCGGAGCGCTGGGGCAATGAGGTGGTGGCCGTGGTGCAGTTCGCCGACGGAGCCTCGGCGACCGACGAGGAGCTCGCTGAGGTGTGCCAACGTTCGATTGCGCGCTACAAGATTCCCAAGGCGTTCATCCGGTCGGACAAGATCATGCGCTCCCCCGCCGGCAAGGCCGACTACCGCTGGGCCAAGTCGGTGGCCACCGAGCACGCCGAGGCCACCAGCGCCTCGTAACTGCTCCCCTTCTCTGCGTGAGCAGACGCGTATGTACCCCAAAACCGCGATTTTCGGGTACATACGCGTCTGCTCGCGGGAAAGGGTTGGGGCTCGGTTCAGGCCGCGAACAGCTTCCCGATCGCGGCCAGCATCGTGGCATGAGCGCTGACCGCCTGCTCCACGGTGATCGCCAGCAGTGGCCGTGGCGCGCTGATGGTCAGGTCTTCGGTGATGCGCGTGCCGGTGTCCGTCGCCGCGAATTCCACCCGGCTGTCCAGCTGCACCTGCGGGAACTGCCGAGCCTGCGCGGTCACCACGCCCGCGGCGGGGACCGTCAGCCGCGCCCGATAGGTGATCGGTAGCGCGAACGGGCCCAACGCGATTCGGTCGCGCACCCGGTAGTCCTGCCGGTACCCATCGGCCGTGTCCACCCGCGAGGTGCTGCGCACCCACTGCACCAGCGGGTGCACCCGGGAGATGTTGTCCAGGTCGACATAGAACGCCCGCACCTGCTCGGGCGATGCGGGCACCACATCGCTGACCGTGCGCCGGGCCTGTCCGATCCACCAGTTCACGGCGGTCAGCCCACCACGATGCGCAGTTTTTGCCAGCCGCGGACCGTGGAGGTCGGGGCGAGTTGCGCACTGTCGTAGTCGATGTCCCATTCGGGGAAGCGGTTGAGCAACTCGTCGAGAGCGACCCGGCCTTCGAGCCGGGCAAGGTTGGCGCCCAGGCAGTAATGCAGCCCCTTGCCGAAGGTCAGGTGGCTGGCGTTGTCGCGGTGGATGTCGAAGGTGTCGGGATCCCGGTAGCGGCGCGGATCGCGATTGGCCGCCCCGAACAACAACAGCATCGCGCTACCCGCAGGCACCGTGGTGTCGTAGCAGACGAAATCTTGTGCCACCCAACGCGCTACGTGCGGTCCGGTCGGTTCGAAGCGCAGTGTCTCATCGACGGCGCGGGTCAGCAGTGAGCGATCCCGCGCCACCTCACGACGCTGGTCGGGATGTTCGGCCAGAACTTTGGCCAGCCAGCCGATGAGCCGACCGGTGGTCTCGTTACCGGCCCCGGCCACGACCTGCGTGTAGTGCAGCACTTCTGTGCGGGTGAGCTTGCGGGTGACCCCGAGCTGGTCGGTGAATTCCACATTCAGCAGCGCCGTCATCAAGTCATCGGAGGGATTGTCGGCCCGCCAGTCGACATAGTCGGCATAGATCCGGCCGTCGGCAATCTTGTCGGCGGCCACCACCTTCATCGGCGCCCCGGGTTTGGTGCGCAGGTTGGCGTCGTTGGCGTCACGGACCTCGATCTGTTGGGGTTCGGGGATTCCCAGCAGCATTCCGATCACCCGCATCGGCATCATCGAGGCGAGTTCGGCGATGATGTCGAATCCGCCGGAGCCGACCAGTGGGTCCAGACACCGGACGCAGTATCGCCGGATCTGGTCTTCGATCTCGGCCATCCGACGCGGGGTGAACACCCTCGACATCAGCCCGCGCAGCAGCGTGTGCATCGGCGGATCCTCGAACATCATCACGCCGGGCGGCATGTCGAAATCGGACTGGATCAGCTCGAGGATGTCACTTCGGCTGTTGGAGAACGTCTCCCAGTTCGACAGTGCCTGTTCCACATCGGTGTACCGGGACAGCGCCCAGAAGTCGTAACGCTCGTTGTAATAGATCGGCGCCTCGTCACGCAGCCGGGTGTACACCGGGTACGGGTCGGCCACGATGTCGATGTCGTAGGGGTCGTAGTACGGCCCCGCGATCACGGTCATTTCAGGCAGCTGCCGGCGTCGACGGGAAGGTTGACCCCGGTGATGTACCGGGCCTCGTCCGAGGCCAGGAACAACACTGCATTGCTGATGTCTTCCGGGTCGACCCACGGGACGGGCAGCACATGGAACGTCTGGCAGATCGGCGCCAGGTCGTCGGGGCCCGGGTTGTCCAGATCCGGCCGGAACATCCGGTAGGTCTTCTCGTTCATCAGCATCGGGCTGTTGACGTGGGTGGGATGTACCGAGTTCACCCGGATCGAATACTGGCCGAGTTCGACGGCGAAGCTGCGCATCAGGCCGACCACGCCGTGCTTGGCCGCGACGTAGTGGCCGGTATGCGGGTAGGCCTTGAGGCCGGCCACCGAGCCGGTCAGCACGATCGAGCCGCCCCGGCCGCCCGCGAGGATGTGCGGCACACCGGCTTTCACCGTCTTCCACACCCCGCTGAGATTGACGTCGATCATCTCCTGCCAGAGCGCGTCGTCGATCTTGTGCAGCTTGACCCCGGTGGTGCCGATACCGGCGTTGGCCGCGATGATGTCCAGCCGACCGAGTTGTTCCACGCCGGCCTCGACCGCGGCCTTGAGCGCGGCGAAGTCGCGCACATCGACCTCCGCGGTGACGATGCGCCGGCCGAGGTTCTTGACCAGTTCGGCGGTTTCGGCCAGGTCCTCGGGGGTCGATCCCGCTGCCGGTGAGCGGTCGAAGGATGTGCAGATGTCGACGGCGATGATGTCGGCTCCCTCGGAGGCCAGCCGCACCGCATGGCTACGTCCCTGCCCCCGCGCCGCGCCGGTGATCAGTGCGACCTTGCCGTCGACCCGTCCAGCCATCGCCCACCTTCGGTTGTCGGGCAGGTGTCACACTGCCCACTTTGGGCGATCGCCCAATAACTACACTCAGGCCATGTTTAGCAGCCGTCGCCAGCCGTGGTCAAGGGTGCGATGAGTCTCCCGAAGGCGGCCGGACGCGATTCGGCAACCCGACGCGCACTGATCCGGGCCACCGCCCAGGTCATGCTCGAGGAAGGTTATGCCGCAGCGACATCGCGCCGGGTGGCCACCCAGGCCGGGGTCAAACCCGCACTCGTGCACTACTACTTCCCCAGCATGGACGATCTGTTCGTGGCGGTACTGCGGACCGGCGCCGAGACCAACCTGAACGCACAGCAGGAGGCGTTCGCCGAGGACGCCCCACTGCACGCGCTGTGGGAGCTCAACAACGCCCAGGGCGCGGCGCTGTGGATGGAGTTCATGGCCCTGGCCAACCACCGCAAGGCAATCCGTAGCGAGATCGCCGGCTACGCCGAACGATTCCGCGACCTGGAGGAAGCGGCGATGGCCTCGGCACTGCAGGCGCACGGTGTCGACACCGACGAGTTCCCGCCCGTGGTGATGTCGATGATCGTGGCGAGCCTGGCCCGCATCCTGATCCTGGAGAACGGGCTGGGGATCAGCCGCGGGCACGCGCAAGCGCAGGATTTCGTCCGGCGTTATCTGGACCGGTTCGAACTGCCCGCAGGGGATCCGACGTGACCGTGCTGCACGAGCTGGTGACGGCTGCCGCCACCGCCGCACCGCAGCGTCCGGCCGTGGTGACCGACGATGGGACCACCGCGACGTTCGCCGAGTTCGATCACCAGATCCGTGGTGTCGCAGGCTGGGTGGCCGCCCACACCCGCCCGGGTGACCGGGTGGCCGTGGTGGCCGACAACAGCGCCGCCTACGCCCAGCTGTACTACGCAGTGCCGCGCAGCGGGCGCGTGCTGACATTGATCAACCAACGTCTCAGCCCGGCCGAGCAGGCCGTGCAGTTGGCCGCCGCCAGGCCCACGCTGTTGCTCGGCGATCACCGCTACCTGTCGGCTTTGGGCGACACGTCCCCCGATATGCATTCCGTGGCTTTCGATTCCGCACAGTGGCGAGCCGCACTCGCGGCCGATCTCCCCTTCGACGATGTCGCCGGCCCCGACGATCCGGCGTGGCTGCTGTTCACCAGCGGATCCACCGGTGTTCCGAAAGCCGTTGTGCACAGCCATCGTTCGATACTTGCCGCGGTATGGGGCTCGGTGGCGGGCCGCTCGGTGCGGCCGGGCGGAGTGTATCTGCTGCCGTTCCCGATGTGTCATATCGCGGGCTACAACATGCTGGTCCACCATGCCGTCGCCGCGACGGTCGTGCTGTCCGCACAGTTTCGCCCCGAGGGGTTCACGCAGCTGGTTCGCACCCACAGCGTCACCTCCTGCTCGCTGGCGCCGAC
Organism: Mycolicibacterium frederiksbergense; assembly: GCF_029893345.1. Lineage (GTDB taxonomy): Bacteria > Actinomycetota > Actinomycetes > Mycobacteriales > Mycobacteriaceae > Mycobacterium > Mycobacterium frederiksbergense_B. Next base: position 1,051,738 of record NZ_JARXVE010000001.1, read on the forward strand.
CATGCTGCACTCGCTTCTGGGCTACCTCGAGCGCACCGGCACCGACCTGCCCACCCTGCAGGCGATCGCCTACGGGTCGGCGGCGATGCCACTGGACTTGCTGCGCCGCGCGATCGACGTACTCGGAGTCGACTTCCACCAGGGTTACGGGATGACCGAAACCGGCGGGAACATCACGTTTCTCGGTCCCGACGATCATCGGGCCGGGGCCGCAGGCCGGCCCGAGCTGCTCACCAGCGCCGGCTATCCGCATGACGGGGTCGAGATCGGCATCACCGACCCGGCCGGCGCCCGGTTGCCCGCCGGAAGCGTCGGCGAAATTTTGGTGCGCGGCGCGCAGGTGACCCCCCGCTACTGGCCCGACGGCGCCAGCACCGAGGACGGTTGGCTGCGCACCGGCGATATGGGCCGCATCGATGCCGGCGGCCGACTGTTCGTGGTCGACCGGCTCAAGGACATCATCGTCACCGGCGGCGAGAACGTGTCCTCCCGCGAGGTGGAGGACGCGCTGTCGGACCACCCCGCGGTCGACCAGGTGGCCGTCGTCGCGGTGCCGGACGACTACTGGGGCGAGGCGGTGTGCGCGGTGGTGGTCCCGGTGCAGGGATGCCAACCCACCGCCGACGAACTGATCGGCCACGTGCGGGGCATGATCGCCGGCTTCAAACGGCCACGCGTGGTGTTGTTCACCGAGGCATTGCCGTTGACCGGCAACGGCAAGATCGCCAAGGACCGAGTTCGTGCCTTCGCCCGCGCTGCTGTTCTGGGCGGTACCGACGACCCGTAACAGTTCGGGTTTCATCCGGTTCCGTGGCGCCATGTCCCCGGCGACGGCCGTGGCCAACCCCTCAAACGGCCCCGACACAGCGGACCCTACGCCCAGTGCGGGCAAGATCCACGATTTCCAGTAAATGCCCAGGCAATATTGACCATCCGTCAACGCAATCCCCTTTCCCGGACACAATGGAGTTGCTACCGTTCGGCGTGACCTGAGAGCACTTGGGGGTCCCAAATTGACTGCAAAAGATCCGGACTGGACCAGACCGGCCGCGATGGCTATTCCACCGGAGGGCTATTTCGAACTGGAGCAAGGCAGGTATGGGCCGATCTACCCGAGATCGCCTGCTTGCCACGGCTTCTCCATCATCGCGAAGGTGAAAGAGGGCCGCGAGGAGGTGGTGCGCGCATACGGCAAGCAGATCGAGGAGGCGATCGCCGGCAGCCCGGAAGTCCTGGCGCCACTGCGGCTGCATTATTTGCGTTGGGTACTTTTCGATGTCGGATCAGGCCTGCATTTCCAGTATCAGGGCATCTTTGACACCGACTTCGACAAGTACACCGAAGACGCCGTGCAATTGTTCAGCGCCACCGGAATCACCACGGTGTTCACCAATCTGGAGGGGTTTCCCGAGGATTGGAAAGAGAACCCACAGGCATTCATCGAGTTCGTCCGGGCGCACCAGGTTCCGAGCTTCCTGGAATACGGTGAGTACCCGTACGTCACCGCCGACGAGATCAAGAAGGCCCTGCGCCTAAAGGCCGCATTCTCGGACATGCTCGACCAGATGCAGTAGTCGGCCGTGCTCGAGTTCGACGACATCCAGCACATCCTGCTGACCCGCACCCCGGCGATCACCGGGCGCTACGAGTTTCTGACCTTCGACACCCCGCAGGGCGGGCGGGCCTGGCTCACCGAGCTGCTGGACAAGGTGCAGTCGGCCTCGGCCGCGGTGGCCACGATGGACGAATCCGACCGCTGGGTCACGCTGGCGTTCACCTGGACCGGATTGCGGGCCCTCGGCGTCGACGAGGAGTCATTGGCCACCTTCCCGGATGCCTTCCGGCAGGGCATGGCGCGGCGCGCCTCGATCCTGGGTGACACCGGCGCGGCCGCGCCCGAACACTGGGTGGGCGGCCTGGCCGGTGACGATCTGCATGCGATCGCGATCTTGTTCTCCCGCACCGACGAGCAGTGCCGTCGCTCAATCGAGGAGCACGACAAGCTGCTGGACCGAACCGCCGGTGTGCGCAGCCTGTCCTATCTGGACCTGAACGCGACCCCGCCGTTCAATTACGCCCACGATCACTTCGGATACCGCGATCGGCTTTCCCAACCGGTGATGAAAGGCTCCGGGGAGGAGCCGACCCCGGGTTCCGGCGATCCACTGGAACCCGGTGAGTTCATCCTTGGCTACCCCGACGAAGACGGGCCCGTCGCCAATCTGCCCAAGCCGGATGTGTTGTCCCGCAACGGTAGTTATATGGCCTACCGACGGTTGCAGGAGCACGTCGCGGTGTTTCGGGACTACATTCGGGAGCGATCGGATACGCCCGAAGCCGAGGAGCTGCTGGCCGCGAAGTTCATGGGCCGGTGGCGCAGCGGCGCCCCCCTGGTACTGGCGCCCGACCACGACGATCCCGAGCTGGGTGCAGATCCCATGCGCAACAACGATTTCAACTACAAACAGATGGATCCGTTCGGCTACGCCTGCCCACTGGGATCACATGCGCGCCGGCTCAACCCACGGGACACCGCGCACTACATGAACCGGCGCCGAATGATCCGGCGCGGCGCCACCTACGGCCCGGCCCTGCCCGCCGGCGCACCCGATGATGGTGTGGATCGCGGTATCGCGGCGTTCATCATCTGTGCCGATCTGGTGCGCCAGTTCGAGTTCGCGCAGAACGTCTGGATCAACGACGAGACGTTCCACGAACTGGGCAACGAGCACGACCCGATTTGCGGCACTCAGGACGGCACACTGGACTTCACTGTGCCCAAACGACCGATACGCCAGGTTCACAAGGGAATTCCGGCCTTCACCACGCTTCGCGGCGGCGCCTACTTCTTCCTGCCGGGCATGTCGGCGTTGCGCCATCTGGCCGCCGGAAGCGGCGAGACGATCTCATGACCGGCCAGTCCTGAGGCCGTATCCGCGCTACGGCAGCGCCGCGAGCAGACTCGGATCCATCAGAAGTGCGGGGCCGGGCGCCGGATCGACCGCAATGTGCGGCTGCTCGGTAGGCAGGTGCGGCTGCGCAGCGGGCAGGTGCGGCTGTGCAGCAGGCTCAGGCGTCTGCGGGGGCACCGGCAGAGCCGCCTGCACCACTGGGCTCGCCGTAGGCCGGGCAGCATCGACCAGGGCCACGGGTTCGACATGGTCAACGGGTCTCGCCGGTTCCGCGGGTTCGGCTGCGGATTCCCGGTGCGCCCGCTCGGCGGCCTGCGCCGAGACGGCCTCCACGCCGGACTGCGTCACCACCGGCGGTGATACGGCCACGCGCGGTATGGCGGCGGTGACGACCTGCGGTGTCCCTGCTCCGGTGACGTCGCCGGCGCTGGCAGTCAGATTCGGTGTCGGTTCGCTGAACTGTGAACCGACCGTCAGTGTCGCCACCCCGACAGCGGCCGCGACGGCAGCGGCCGCCCGCAGCGCGCGGTACTTGGGCGGATCGGCAGGCCGATGTCTGGCGGGGATGACTGTCGGGGGGACCGCGTTGGTGGCGACGGCCTGTGCGGCGGCCCGCGCGACGCTGAGTTGGCTGTCCGCCCCGCCGGCATCGGGGCCGGCCGGTTCGGGGACGACCCGCACATCGTCGAACCCCGTGACCGCCAGCATGTGCAGCAGTTGGGTGGCCTGGTCAGCGACGTCATCGGACCAGGTCACGCCGACGGCGGTCACATCCTGGCCGCTGGATGCGGCGATGACCCGGGCACTACGCACCGCGGCCGCGGCCCGGGCGGCCAGCTGATCGGCTGCCTCGACGACGAACGCGTCGTCATCGAGCGGGGTGACCTGGCTGTCAGCGCCGCCGTCGACCAGCACCCAGGCAATGCCGCGCGCAGTCACCGACAGTCCCAGCACTGTCTTCACCCGGTGACCTCAATTCCTGTCGCGTTGCCGATGTCCGGCCGCGACGAGCATATTGCCCCCCGCCCGCATCGGCATCTCGCAGCGATGACCGGTAACCGTTGGGGCACCCAGAATTCATCTGGGTTCGCTCGCCGGCTCACCGGCCAACCCCGAGATGAGCAGTCGATGTGCTGCCGGGTCGCCGTTGAGCACGCGGCTGGACCGTCGGGTGATCTGCCACTTCCCGCCGATGCGGGCCACCTCGAAATGGTTGGCCGTGGCCCGCCACACCACATACTCACTGGCGCCGTCCGGCGTATCGCGGCGCAGCAGCAACAGGGACTCGCAGACAGCGACGGCGGAGTCACCATCAACCGTCACCACCGCGGGTCCGAGGAAGTGACTGCAGCCCGACGCCACCAGGGCGCGGTGAGAGCGGGAGCCGACCATGGCGCGAACGTCCTCGCGACTGGCCATCGTCCAGCCCTCGACGTCGTAGCCGCCGTCGGTCGCCCAGAGCTCGGCCGTGCCGTCGGCGTCGGCGGCGTCCACCCGCGGGCCATAGGACGCGACCAACCGAGCGATGTCGCGTTCGTCCTCGAGCCGTTGAATCCTGACCTCTAGCGCCGCCACATCAGGGGCCATCGCCTCTCCCGGTGAACGTGCTGGTCGATCGGGTTGCGGATCGCGGCCGGTCATGATTCAGATGCTATCTTTGACCGCTAAATTCATGGACGGTCTGACCGCAGGGAGGCCATCATCGGCACGTACGCAGTTACTGGGTCCGCATCCGGTATGGGGTTGCAAGCGGCCCAGCGGCTACGCGATCTGGGCCACACCGTGATCGGGGTGGATCTCAAAGAAGGTGATGTGGTTGCCGATCTGTCCACCCCGCAGGGCCGGCGGGCGGCGGGCGAGGCGGTGTTGGCGGCCTGCGGCGGCACACTCGACGGCGCCGTGCTGGCGGCCGGGCTGGGCCCGGGTCCCGGCGCTGACCGCAACCGGTTGATCGCCGAAGTCAACTTCCTCGGGGTGGTGGAACTGTTGGAGGCCTGGCGTCCCGCGCTGGCCAATGCCGACCGCGCCAAAGTCGTTGTGATTTCCAGCAATTCCACGACCACGGTGCCGATCGTCCCGGGCCGCACCATTCGGGCGCTGCTGGCGCGCGAATCCGACAAGGCGGTGCGCTCATTGCGCCTGTTCGGCCGGAACGGCTCGGCGCTCATGTACGCCGCCTCCAAGATCGCGGTGAGCCGCTGGCTGCGGATCAACGCGGTGACCGCGGCATGGGCCGGTGCCGGCATCCGGCTCAACGCGCTGGCTCCCGGGGCGATCCTGACCCCATTGCTCGAGGCCCAGCTCGCCGATCCCCGCGAAGGCGCTGCGGTGCGCTCCTTCCCGGTGCCCATCGGCGGCTACGGCGATGCCGGCCAGCTCGCCGACTGGATGTGCTTCATGCTGTCGGATTCGGCTGATTTCCTGTGCGGCAGTGTGGTGTTCGTCGACGGCGGCTCTGACGCCTTCTTCCGCCCGCAGGACTGGCCGAGGGCCGTGCCGCTGCGGCGGCTCCCGCAGTATCTGTGGCGGTTCAAGCGCGGCGTGCGGCACTGAGCGACATGGCGACACCGCTGACCACCCTGTCGTCACCGCCAAATGACGTTCACGGGCCGCGACGGGCCTGGGCCGCGGTCGCACTGCTGACTCTGGTCGGAACACTCAACTACGTCGACCGGTTCCTTCCCGCCGTCCTGGCCGAACCGATCAAACGCGACCTTGCCTTGTCGGACACCGCAATTGGGGTGATCAACGGGTTCGGTTTCCTGATCGTGTACGCGGTGCTCGGTATCTTCGTGGCCAGAATGGCCGACCGCGGCGCGTTCGGTGCGGTGATCACCGGATGTGTGACCCTCTGGGGCACCATGACCATGCTCGGCGGCGCGGTGCAGTCCGGATTTCAACTCGCACTGACCAGGGTCGGTGTCGCCGTGGGCGAGGCCGGCAGTACCCCGGCGGCACACGCCTATGTGGCCCGCAACTTCGCTCAGGACCGGCGCGCCGCGCCACTGGCGGTCCTCACGTTCGCCATCCCGTTGGCCAGTGGCGCCAGTCTGATCGGCGGCGGTCTGTTGGCCGAAAACCTCGGCTGGCGAACGGCGTTCGTGGTGATGGGTGCGCTCAGCGTGGTGGTCGCCCCGTTGGTGCTGCTGGTGGTCGGGGCACGCCAATCGCTGCCGACAACGGTTGCCCACGAGCGCGCCGCGACGGTCAACTGGTGGGATCTGCTACGCAAACGCAGCTTCATGATCATTGTCGTCGGCACCGCGTTCGTATCCGCGGCCGGCTATTCACTGACCACCTTTGCCCCGGCCTTCCTGATGCGGACACGCTCCATGTCGCTCAGCGCGGTCGGCCTGGAGTACGGGCTGGCCACCGGCCTGACCGGGGTGCTGGGACTACTGATCGTCGGATGGCTGGCCGACCGGCTGGCCGCGCGCGACCCGCGCTGGCTGCTGTGGATCGTGGTGGCGACGACAGGGCTGCTGCTACCGGCCTCGGTGCTGGCATTCACCGTCGAAGGCCGACTGGAATGCGTGTGGTTCCTGGCGCTGAGCTATGCCATCGGTACGTCGTACCTGGCCCCGTCCATCGCGGCTATTCACCGGCTGGTGCTGCCAGAACAACGCGCCACCGCGTCGGCGATTTTCTTGTTCTTCAACGCCATCCTGGGTTCTGTCGGCCCGTTCGTCACCGGCTTGATCAGCGACACGTTGAGCGCCGAACTCGGCGCGCAGTCGCTGGGCCGCGCGCTGCTGATCCTGGTGCCGACGCTGCAGCTGCTGGGCATGGGCTGCTATCTCGTCGCCGCGCACTGGTATCGGCGCGACATCGTCGTCGAGGCGGCGCGCGCAGCTTAGGGCCACTCCCCGCTCCCACAGAAGTCCTGAGAAAACTCCCAACCGGCTCCCGGTGCCACGCCTAGCCAGCAATGATTGAGGTACCCGAGTCAGGAGCGGAACCATGGCCACCATCGCAGCCAACGCACAGACCAGCTCGCAGTTCGGAGAGGACGTCGCGGCCACCCAGGCCTACATCGACAGCCCTCGGTTCGCGGGCATCACCCGGCTGTACTCGGCACGCCAGATCGCCGAACAGCGCGGCACGATCCCGTCGGACTATCCGGTGGCCCGCGAGGCCGCCAGGGATTTCTATCTCTATCTCCGCGATCTGTTCGCCCAGAAGATGAGCATCACCACCTTCGGGCCGTACTCGCCAGGTCAGGCCGTGGTGATGAAACGGATGGGGATCAGAGGGATCTACCTCGGTGGATGGGCCACCTCGGCGAAGGGGTCGATCAGTGAGGATCCGGGGCCCGACCTGGCCAGCTACCCGCTGAGCCAGGTGCCCGACGAGGCGGCCGGGCTGGTGCGAGCGCTGCTGACCGCTGACCGCAATCAGCAGTATCTGCGGCTGCGGATGACCCCGGAACAGCGTGCCGCCACCCCGGCCGTCGATTTCCGGCCGTTCATCATTGCCGACGCCGACACCGGCCACGGTGGCGATCCCCACGTGCGCAATCTGATCCGCCGCTTCGTCGAGTCCGGCGTGCCGGGGTATCACATCGAGGATCAGCGTCCAGGCACCAAGAAGTGCGGCCACCAGGGCGGCAAGGTGCTGGTCCCGTCGGACGAGCAGATCAAGCGGCTCAACACCGCGCGATTCCAGCTGGACATCATGCGGGTACCGGGAATCATCGTCGCGCGCACCGACGCCGAGGCGGCCAACCTGATCGACAGCCGCGCCGACGAACGCGATCAACCGTTCCTGTTGGGTGCGACGAACCTGTCGGTTCCCACCTACAAGTCCTGTTTCCTGGCGATGATGCGCCGGTTCTACGACCTGGGTGCCACCGAGCTCAACGGGCATCTGCTCTATGCGCTGCCCGCCGGTGAGTACGCCACGGCCGAGGCCTGGCTGGAACACCAGGGCATCATGGATGCGATCGCCGAGGCCGTCGCCGATCGCGGTGCCGGAGACGTGGACACGTTGTTCGACAAGGTCGAATCGGCATTCGTCGACGCGTGGCAGGACGATGCCGGCCTGAACACCTACGGCGAGGCGGTTGCCGAAGTACTGGAGTTCCGGGACCGCGAGGGCGAGCCGGCCGCGATGAGCGCGGCCGACTGGCGCGCCTTCGCCGCCCGGGCATCGTTGTATTCGGCCCAGGAGAAGGCACGCGAGTTGGGTGCCGACGTGGCCTGGGACTGCGAGCGGGTCAAGACCCCCGAGGGCTACTACCAGGTTCGCGGCGGCATTCCGTATGCGATCGCGAAGTCGTTGGCGGCGGCGCCGTTCGCCGACATCCTCTGGATGGAGACCAAGACCGCCGACCTCGCCGATGCCAAGCAGTTCGCCGATGCGATCCACGCCGAATACCCCGACCAAATGCTGGCCTACAACCTCTCTCCATCGTTCAACTGGGACACCACCGGGATGACCGATGACGAGATGCGGGCCTTCCCAGAGGAACTCGGCAAGATGGGGTTCGTCTTCAATTTCATCACCTACGGCGGCCATCAGGTCGACGGGGTGGCCTGCGAGGAGTTCGCCACCTCGCTGCGACAGGAGGGCATGCTGGCCCTGGCCCGGCTGCAACGCAAGATGCGTCTGGTCGAATCTCCTTACCGCACACCGCAAACCCTGGTCGGTGGGCCGCGCAGCGATGCGGCGCTGGCCGCGTCGTCGGGCCGTACCGCAACCACCAAGGCCATGGGCAAGGGGTCGACGCAGCATCAGCACCTGGTGCAGACCGAGGTACCCAAGAAGCTGCTGGAGGAATGGCTGGCCATGTGGAGCGAGCACTACCAGCTCGGGGAGAACCTGCGGGTGCAGCTGCGGCCGCGGCGCGCCGGCTCCGATGTGCTCGACCTCGGCATCTATGGCAGTGGCGAGGAGCCGCTGGCCAACGTCGTGGTCGATCCGATCAAGGACCGGCACGGCCGCAGCATCCTCACGGTGCGTGACCAGAACACGTTCGCCGAGAAGCTGCGCCAGAAGCGGCTGATGGATCTGATCCATCTGTGGCTGATCCACCGGTTCAAGGCCGAGGTCGTCTACTACGTGACACCGACCGAGGACAACCTCTATCAGACCGAGAAGATGAAGGCCCACGGCATTTTCCGCGATGTGTATCAGGAGGTCGGCGAGATCATCGTCGGCGACGTGAATCAGGAGCGGATCGCGGAATTGCTGGCGCCCGACCGTGAAGCGCTGCGACGATTGATCCGCAAGGAAGATTGACGTTAGCCAAGCTCATCAAGGAGGGCCGCAGACATGACCGACGCACCTCAACCTCGAGCCGACGGACCCGAGGGCTACCAGTACAACCGGCCCAGCCGGCTCGGTCAGGCAGCCGCCTTGGTGGGCATTGTCGCTGGGATCCTGTTCATCGTTGCCGTCATCTTCTTCTTCGGGCTCATCGTCGGTGCCGGCCATGGCGATCACCACTGGGGCCGTGGCATGTCCGGCGATCGGCACTCGAGCTCCTGCCCGATGATGGATCGCGACGACATGATGGGGCCCGGCGGAATGATGGGACCCGGCGGAATATTGGTGCCGGCCATGCCCGGTCCCAACACGCCGAGCCCGACACCCAGGCCCTGAGGTTCCCGAGGTCTTGACGGATCAACCCCGCGGTTGACCCGCAGTGGCTCGCGCTGCGAGCGCCGTAACGGCAAAGCAGCCAAGCGCCGCCCAGCCGAGAGTCCCGTCAAGCCCGTTCTTCGCCATCAGAGTCAGGGCGGCACCCGCCAGGCAGATCAACACGCCGGCGGCCATCGATCGGGCGCCGGTGGCCCGGACCGAACCGTCCCACCATGGCAGCGGGCGGTGTTCCAGGGGTGACAGCAGCCGGAAAGCCCCGGCCATGAGGACAGCGAACAGCACTGCGCGCACGGCCAGATGCGGCCAGAAGCCCGGGGCGTGCGGATCGAACGCGTCGAGGCCGACGGCGTGCAGGCTGAACGCGGCGACCGCGATCACCGGGATATGCCACAGATACAGCGTCATCGCTCCCCCATTGCCCGTCGCGAGCACGTACCAGACCCGTGGGCGGGCCGCCCAGCGTCGGACCGGGTTTGCAAGTGCGACGAACAGGCACGACATCCACGTGCAGTGCAGCGCGAGCAGCAGAGTCGGCGGAGACACGTTGGACACCCGCTCGGTTCCGGTGACCACCAGAGACACGTCGTAAATCCCGGTGAGAGCGAGGATTACCTGCGCAGTGAAGACCGTGACCGAGAGCGCAAGGGCCGTCCGCACACCGATCAGGTGGCGGGCGTAGGCCACCCCGATCACCACCGGGATCAGCCACACGATGATCAGATTGGCGGTACCCGCCTCCGGCGTTCCGACCGCAAATCGAATGGCGTCGACCACCCCGGCCGCACCGATCAACCCCCCGACCACCAGTGCCAGTGCCCGGCCGGTGTGCAGACGCATCAGCGCCGGCACGAAGGCGAGGGTCACCAGATAGACACCGAGGAACCACAGCAGTGCCACGCACTCACGCCCGAGCGCCGCGGCGGACGCAGCACCCATCGTCGCGTGCACCACGACCAAGACGACCGTCCACACCGCGAGGTACCAGAACACCGGCCGGCACAACCGCTGGGCACGGGCGAGCAGCCAAGCGCCCCACGGTGTGCCGGGGCGCCAACTGTAGGCACCGGCGGCCCCGCCGGCCAGGAAGAACAGCGGCATCACCTGCAGAACCCAGGTGACCGGGGCGAGTGCGGGCAGAGCGCCGAGGATGTTGCCGATCCGCACACCGCCCGAGTCGATGGTGGCCAGCAGCAGTGCGCAGTGCCCGAACATCACCACGACCAGCGCCCCCAGCCGCGCCACATCGACGGCGCGATCACGGTCGGGCTTGGTCTGGCGGGCGACGGCGTCCGGAGACGGCACGGCCTCGTGGGTCGACATGCGTTCAGTCTGCCGCTCGGGCCAGCCATCGCGGATGCGTAGTACTACTTGTGTCCCGGTTGTGTTCACACTTGGGCGAGCGCATAGGCAACCGCGGCGTCGAAGCGCAGCGAGCGGCCTTTGTCCCGGGCCGCCGCATACGCCTCGTCACCGATGGCCACGCGGACCCGCTCGTCGCATTCGGTGTGGTACACCGGAAGATCCGGGAAGAGCTCGGCGTAGTTTCCCGGGGCGCCGGCGACGGATTCGGCAGCAGCCATCAAGACGGCGGCGACCTCGGGCTTACCCAGGTCGGCCGCGATCCAGGCCAGCACTTCCAAGTTCGAGGCGACGGTTCGCAGATCCCGAAGCTGCGCCGCGAGCTCAAGTCCTTCTTTGAGCGCTTCGACCGCCCGGTCACGATCGGCGCTGCGCCAGCATTCGATGCCGATATTCCACAGCGCCCAGGTCCGAAACACCTTCTCGCCGAGGGATTCCGACAGCTCGAGTAGCCGTTGACTGGCCGCCTGCCCCGCAGCCAGATCCCCGCGCAGCTCCTGCGCTCGGGCCAGCAGGGCCAACGACAGCCCCAGTGCGGTCAGTTCAACGGCAGTCTCGCCGGCGGCGGCCAGGCGTTCGCAGGCCCGGTCGCCGTCACCACCCAGCAGGGCGGCGTAGCCCTCGAGTAGATCGATGTAGGCACAGACCGGTGTGCGGTCCGGTAGTGCGTCGGCCAGGCTGGTCGCTTCCTGCGCACGGGCGGCCACCGCCACCGCATCGTTCTGCGCACCGGCCAGCATGCCGGCCATGTACAGCGCCCGGATCCGCTCGACCGTCGGCACGTTCGGCGTTGCGGTCAGGGCGCGGTCGAGAGCGCGGCTGTTCTCACCGATATAGCCCTGGCTGGCGCTGAACAACACCAGATCCGCGAGCATCCCCACCACCGTCTCGGACTGCTCGGACTGGCCGAACATTGACGCCTCGCGCAGATTCGGGACCTCCCAGGTCAATCTCTTGATCCAGTCGAACTGCCTGGGACTGAACCAGTCCGCCGCAGCGTCGCCGATCAGGGTTCGATACCAGTTGAGGTGACGACGGCGCAGGCCCGCGTAGTCACCTGTTTCCTGGATCTTCTCGCGGCCGTAGTCACGCAGCGTATCGAGCAGCCGAAATCGCACCGCGCCCTCGCTTTCGGTGCGGATCAGGACGGACTTCTCCACCAGCGAGGTGAGCAGATCGGTGAGATCTTCGGCCCCTTCACCGCAGATGTCTTCAGCCGCTTGAAGTTCGAAGCTGCCGGCGAACACACCCAGCCGCGCCCACAGTCGTTGTTCATCGGGGGTGCACAGGTCATAACTCCAACCCACACTCCAGGCCAACGTTCGTTGCCGCTGCGGTGCACCCCGACTGCCCCGGGTCAACAGCGAGTAGCGGTTGTTCAGTCGGTGCAGGATCTGGTCGGGCGACATGGCCCGAAGCTTGGCGGCGGCCAGTTCCAGCGCCAGCGGTAGCCCATCCAGACGCGAGCAGACTTTGGCCACCGTGGCCTGGTTCTCCTCGGTCAACTCGAACCCTGGCACGGCCGCGGCCGCCCGCTCGACGAACAACGACACTGCTTCGTCGGTCAACGGCGCCAGCGGAAAGACCACCTCTCCACTGATTCCCATCTCCTCCCGGCTGGTCGCCAAGATTCTCAGCTCCGAGCATGTCCGCAGCAACGTCTCGGCCAGACCAGCCGCAGCGTCGACCACCTGTTCACAGTTATCCAAGATCAGCAAAACCTTACGCGGACAAAGATATTCAGTGATCTCCTGAATCCGCGGGGTGGCCGCTGCGCCCTCCGGCAGACCGAGTGCCGTGGCGATGACGTGGACCACCGCGGCACCATCACGCAATTCACCCAGTTCGACCAGACGTACCCCGTCCGGGAAGTCGGCAACCAGGGCGGCCGCCGCACGCAACGCCAGCCGGGTCTTGCCCACTCCGCCAGTGCCGGTCACCGTCACCAAAGGGTGACCGGTTATCAGCTTCTTGAGTTCGGCCAATTCAGCATTCCGGCCGACGAAGCTGGTCAATTCGACCGGCAGATTGCTGAGTGTGCGTCGGGCAGCCGACGGCGCTGACGGGAACTGCGCGGCGGTCTCCGGCTCCTGCTCGCCCTCCAGCGCCATCTCGTCGACGGGGAACCCGTGTCGCTGCTGCAGCCCGCGCAGCAGTTCACCCAAACCCTGCGCCGTCGGGCGGGCGTCGGGGTCGCGGGCCATGGCGGTCTCGATGACCGTGGACACGTCATCGGGGATGCTGAACTCGCGCAGGTCGGGAGCCGACTCGGTGGCGATCCGGAGGAACTGGGTCACCACCTGCTCCCCGCTGCGGCGTTCGAACGCTGCATGTCTGGTCAGCGCACAGAACAGCGTGGACCCGAGCCCGTACACATCGGAGACCGGGGTCGGCGCGTCGCCGCTGAGGATTTCGGGGGCGGTGAAGGCCGGTGACCCGGTGAACGTCCCGGTGGCCGTCTTGAACGCCCCGGTGACATGGGCGATCCCGAAATCGCTGAGTACCGGCTCGGCGTAATCGGTGTAGAGGATGTTGCCGGGCTTGATGTCGCGGTGCAGGATCTGTGCCCGGTGTGCGGTCTCCACAGCACCGGACATCTTCACCCCGAGCCGCAGCACGTCGGCCAGCGGCAGCGCTCCGTACCGGCGGATCCGAGCGTCCAGCGAACCGCGCCGGTAATAGGGCATCACCAGGAACGGATTGCCGCTCTCGATCTCACCGACTTGCAGCACACCGACGATATTGGGATGGCCGGTCAGGCGGCCCATCGCCCGCTGCTCGCGCAGGAACCGGTCCCGGTTCTCATCGATACCCACGGTGAGCACCTTGACCGCCACCGTGCGGTCCAATCCGGCCTGCACACAACGGAAGACGATGCCGAATCCCCCGCGGCCGATCTCGTCGGCTACGTCGAATCCGGCCGCACGCAGTTCCGAGGCGATGGCGGGTGCAACATCGCGCTGGGTTGTGAACGGATCCAAGTCCGGCATCGGCTACCTGCGATTCACCCCGACTACAGGTTCAGCCTACTCGTGCACGGGTATCGGCCGAGCCGACAGCGAATTACTCGCAGTTCTCCGTACGCCCGCAGTAAATTGCTGCGGTGGGCAAAAACCGATTGGCCGGCGGCAGGGGCCGGTGGCTGGCACTGGCGGCGTCGGTCACCATCGCCGCCGGAATGGTGTATGCCCAGAACACTGAGCCTGCGGGCCGCAACGCGGCCCCGCCGGCAGCATCCCCGGGCCAGCAACCCGTGCCGCCCGCCGCCATCCCCGGGCAGGCGGAGTTGATCGCGACGGGCGCCCCGGTCGCGGCCCGCGACTTCCAGTTCTCCTTGCCCACCGGCGTGGCACCGGAGGGCGGACTACAGGTCAAGACCATCTGGGTGGCCCGCGCCATCAGCGTGATGTTCCCCGAGATCACCACCATCGGCGGGTATCGCCAGGATGCGCTGAAGTGGCACCCGAACGGGCTGGCCATCGATGTGATGATCCCGAACTATCACTCCCAGCAAGGCATCGAGCTGGGCAACCAGATCGCCGGATTCGCCCTGGCGAACGCCAAGCGGTGGGGCGTGCTGCACGTGATCTGGCGCCAGGGTCTGTACCCGGGTATCGGCGCACCCAGCTGGACCGCCGACTACGGCAACGAAACCGCCAACCACTTCGACCATGTGCACATCGCCACCGATGGCGGCGGCTACCCGACCGGGCACGAAACCTACTTCATGGAGACCATGCAGCCCGCGCCACAGAATTGATCACGGCGGTTCCTCGATGGGAACGGGTTTCCGAATGCGCTACGCGAAACGGATGTCCATCGTCGCCATGCCGAAGATCTTCTTGCCCGCGGACTTGGCGCCGACGATCACGACCCCGCTGCGGGTGTCGGGGTCGAGCGATTTGATCCGCCCGCTGTACTCGATGTCCCCGCGCCCATCGGCCGGAACAACGGCGGGCGCGGACAGCCGCACCGAGTACTTGGAGACCGCGCCCGGGTCACCCGACCACGAGGAGACGAATCCGGCGCCGAGGCCCAACGTGAGCATGCCGTGGGCAATCACGTCCGGCAGCCCGGCCAGCTTGGCGATGCTCTCGTCCCAGTGGATCGGGTTCGCGTCACCGGCGACGCCCGCGTAGTTGACCAGGTCGCCGCGCGACAGCTTCGTATGGTGCACGGGCAATTGGTCGCCGACCGACAGATCGTCGAATTTCAGGCTGCCCGGCACGCGGGTCTGACCGCCGTCGGAGATCCGCTGCTCGCCCGCCGGACGAACCGTCTTGACGTAGTCGTTCGCCGCATCCTCGACCGAGAGGATGTCCACGTCGTGCACCATGACCTTCTGCACGGCCGCGGTGATCGCCGGATCGACCTCGTCGGCGGTGACGCCGACGACCGTGGTGTGCATGGTGTGCACCGTCTCGCCCGCGGTGTCGACGAACGTGTTGGTGATCGTGATCATGTCCCGGCCGGCGATCCGCCGCACCGAGGACAGTTCGACATCGGTCAGCAGTTCGTCGCCGACGACGATCGGCCGGTGCTGCTCGAAGACCTCCTCGGTCTGCACGTAGGTGTCGTAGCCCACGACCACCTCTTGCAGCAGCTTCTGGTTGGCCGCCATCGCGAGGGTCGCGGTGAAGGTCAGCGGCGCCACCAGGCCCGAGTAGCCCAACGCGGCCGCGGCGTCCTCGTCCCAGTGCGCCGGGTGATAGTCCTGCACGGCCCGGGCGTACTCCCGAACCTTCTCCCGGCCTACCAGGTATACCCGGTCCGCTTTGTAGTAGTGGCCGACCCGCTCCTGGATCGCAGGGACATCTGTTGCCGCTGTCATCGACTCTCCAACCGTTGTTCCGGGGAGATCGTAGACCGCTCGGTGCCCGATGACCTGTACCGGCTGAATGGCACCCTCATCGCGACGGGGGTGCCATTCGTCCCCCAGATTGCAGCTGATTGTGGCCAACCACCACAGATAATTCGGTTGTCGCCATCGAGCCGGTCACCCAGAATCGTCTGTCAACCTCAATCAGGAGGCCGACTCGTCATGCCTAAGTGGCTATTCGTGCTGCTCTTTGCCGCATTCGTGCTGTACACCGACGATTACGTCATCGCCGGCGTCCTGGTCGAAATCGCTCGCGATCTGAACACCACCGAAGCCGCGGCAGGTCAGCTGGTCACCGTCTTCTCGGTCACCGTCGCGATCGTTGCACCTGTGGCAGCAGTCGTCTTGGCCCGAGTTTCTCGACGCAGACTGTTCACCCTCGCGCTCGGCGTGTTTGTCACAGCCAACATTGCTGCCAGCGTGGCTCCCTCACTGCCGGTGCTGATGGTCTTACGTGTGGTCGCAGCAGGGGCGGCGGCGGCAACCGCACCGGCGCTGTTCGCCCATGCCGCCGAGCGCGCACCTGACGACCGCACTGGCCGATACGTCGCCGTCGTCGCGTTGGGCGTCACCGGCTCGATTGCGGTCGGCGTACCGCTGGGCACCTGGATCGGCGGACACCTCGGCTGGCGCGCGACGTTCGCGACCATGGCTTTAGCCGGGATCGCTGCTCTGCTTCTGCTGTTGGTCAGCCTGCCCACCGACACCGGCACCTCAGCCGAGATACCACCGCGTGTGGCTGATCAGCTGAAAATCATGGCTGCAGCACCGATATCACTGGGCCTGCTCGCCAACACCGCACTTATGACGGGCTCGATGATGATGCTCACCTATCTGGCGAGCTATCTCGACGCAGTCACCGGGGCCAGTGTCGACCAACGTGCACTCGTGTTCAGTCTGGCCGGGTTCGCCGGCACTCTCGGCATCTGGACAGGCGGAATCGCCACCGACCGATGGGGTCCGGATCGGACTCTCACACTCGGAATCGCCACTTTCGTCGGCACGATGATCGGACTCTGGGCCTGCGCAACAAACGCTCCCACCCCATTTGTCGTCGTGCTGGTGATCGGGACTGTGTGGGGAGCAGCTTCGTTCTGGAACTCACCGGCTCTGCAAGCACGGTTGTACCTGCTCGCCGGACCGCTGGCCTCGCAAGCCCTCGCGCTCAACACCTCCGGCACCTACCTTGGAGTTGCACTAGGCGGCGCGCTCGGAGGTCTCACCCTCACACAATCCGGTCACACCGCTCTGCCCGTAATCGCCGGAACCCTAGGAGTACTCGCACTTCTACTCCTTCGGACCGCCATCCGTGCATCCCCAGGTCAAGCACCAGTCAAACAATAAGCACAACGGTGGGCGATCGACGATCGCTTCGATCCAGTTGTTCAGTGGCGCTGGAGAATACGCGCGACGGGCGTCCGGAGCTCAGGCCCCGGCCGCGAGGTAGGTCACTCAGGAACTCGCCGTGGCGCGCTCGCGGTCGGCACCGCTGGGTTTTCACACGGCAGATTGCCCCATGTACATGGTTGTGGTGCCCGGCCCCGTGTCGTACCGTCAACTTAGTTGATTAGCCGCCCTAGAGGAAACGTCGTACCGTCCGCGCTCGCCGCCCATTGAAAGGGTCACGGATGCAGCGGTTTTCGATCAGACGTCGACTGACCCGACGCTGGATGCTGCTGGTAGTGCTGGCGGTGGTCGCGGTGGCCGGATTCACGGTGAGTCGACTGCACGGCATCTTCGCCTCCCAAGACGTCACGTCGACCCCCAGCGGTGCGGTAAACGACATCGTTCCGTTCAACCCCAAGCACGTGGTCATGGAGGTCTTCGGCCCGCCGGGCACGGTGGCGACGATCACCTACCTGGATGTGAACGCCCAACCGCAGCGCGTCGACGCCGTCATGCTGCCGTGGGCTTACGACACCACTACCACCCAGCCCGCGGTGTTCGTCAACGTCCAGGCCCAAGGCAACAGCGATGCGATCGGCTGCCGGATCAAGATCGATGATGTGGTCAAGGACGAGAGATCGGTGAACACCTTGAACGCCTACACCTACTGCCTGGACAAGTCCGGATGAGTACCCAGAACGTCACCCAGCACAGGGTTCCGGACCTGATCCGGCGGTTTTCGGTGCTCATCGCGCTGTTCTGGCTGGGCCTGGCGGTGGTGACGAATGTGTTCGTGCCGCAGTTGGAGACCGTTGCCCAATCGCACAACGTGTCGCTGAGCCCCCATGATGCGCCGTCATTGCAGGCCGCCAAACGTATCGGCAAAGTGTTCGGCGAGTTCGACTCCGACAGTTCGGCGATGATCGTCCTGGAGGGCGATCAGCCGCTCGGGGCCGACGCACACCACTACTACGACGGGTTGATCGCAAAGCTCCGCCAGGACACCAAGCACGTACAGCACATTCAGGATTTCTGGGGCGATCCGCTGACGGCGGCCGGCTCGCAGAGCGCCGACGGCAAGGCGGCATTGGTGCAGGTGTACCTCGCCGGCAACCAGGGCGAGTCGTTGGCCAATGAGTCCGTCGATGCGATACGTGCCATCGTCGAGAACTCTCCGCCACCGCCGGGTCTCAAGGCCTATGTCACCGGTCCCGCACCTCTGGTCACCGATCAGTTCGAGGTGGGCCGCCACGGAACGCTGAAAACCACCCTGATCACCATCGGCGTGATCTTGATGATGCTGTTGTCGCTCTACCGTCGCGTCACCACCGCGATTCTGGTGATTTTCACGGTGATGATCGAGTTGACCGCATCGCGCGGCGTCGTCGCCGTGCTCGCGAACGCCGGCATCATCGAGCTGTCGACGTATTCGACCAATCTGCTGACGCTACTGGTCATCGCTGCCGGAACCGACTACGCAATCTTCATCCTCGGCCGTTTTCACGAAGCTCGTTACGCCGGGCAGGATCGCGTCTCGGCGTTCAACACGATGTACCACGGAACCTCGCACATCATTCTGGGTTCGGGCCTGACGATCGCCGGTGCGGTGTTCTGTCTGACCTTCACCCGGCTGCCGTACTTTCAGAGCCTCGGCGTTCCCGCGGGAATCGGCGTCCTGGTCGCGGTGCTGGCGGCGTTGACCCTGGCCCCGGCTGTGCTGGTCATCGGCCGCCATTTCGGTCTGTTCGAACCCCGCCGCCAGATGCGCACCCAGGGTTGGCGGCGCATCGGCACCGCCATCGTGCGCTGGCCCGGACCCATCCTGGTGGTGACGGTCGCGGTGGCCCTCATCGGCCTGCTGTCATTGCCGGGATACAAGACCAGCTACGACGCCCGCCCCTACATGCCGGCAAGCGCTCCGGCCAATGTCGGTTACACGGCCGCCGAACGCCACTTTTCCCAGGCGCGGCTGAATCCCGAACTGCTGATGATCGAAGCCGACCACGACCTGCGAAATCCCACCGACATGATTCTGCTGGAGCGCGTCGCCAAGGCGGTCTTCCACACGGACGGCATCGCTCAGGTGCAATCGATCACCCGGCCGTTGGGCACGCCCCTGGACCACACGTCGATACCGTTCCAGATCAGTGCCGGAAACTCCGCGCAGATCAACAACCTGCCCTTCCAGCAGGCGCGCGCCGCCGACCTACTCAAACAGGTCGACGTGATCAACCATTCGATCGACATTCTGCGGCAGCAGTATGTGCTGCAACAACAGTCGAGCGCCGTCACCGACGAGCAGGCCAGGGCATTCCAGGAGACGGTCGCCACCACCCGAGACCTCCGCGACAAGATCGCCAACTTCGACGACTTCTTCCGCCCGCTGCGCAACTACTTCTATTGGGAGCCACACTGTTTCGACATCCCGGCCTGTAACGCGATTCGGTCGCTGTTCGACGCCCTCGACGGCGTCGACCAGCTGACGGATCAACTCAGCAACGTCTCGGACAGCATCGCCAAGCTGGATGCGCTGCAGCCGAAGCTGCTCGCGCTGATCCCGCCTCAGATCAAGACCCAGGAGACCAACCGCGACCTGACCATGACGAACTACGCCACCACCTCGGGTATCAACGACCAGACCGCGGCGGCGCTGCAGAACGCGACTGCCCTGGGACAGGCGTACGACGCGTCGAAAACCGATGACTCGTTCTACCTTCCGCCGGAGGCGTTCACCAACCCGGAATTCCTGCGCGGGCTCAAACTGTTCCTGTCACCGGACGGTAAGGCCGCCCGCATGATCATCACCCACGAAGGCGATCCCGCTACGCCGGAGGGCATTTCGCACATCGATGGGATCAGACGCGCGGCGCAGGGGGCGGTCAAGGGCACGCCTTTGGCCGGATCCAAGATCTTTATCGCCGGGACCGCAGCCACCTACAAAGACATTCAGGACGGCGCCAAATACGATCTCATGATCGCCGGGATCGCCGCGCTCAGCTTGATCCTGCTGGTCATGATGGTCATCACCCGAAGCATCGTCGCCGCCTTGGTCATCGTGGGCACCGTGGCGTTGTCGTTGGGCGCCTCTTTCGGGCTGTCTGTGCTGATTTGGCAGTATCTTCTTGGGATCGAGCTGTTTTGGATCGTGCTGGCACTGGCCGTCATCCTGCTGCTGGCCGTGGGGTCGGACTACAACTTGCTGCTGATCTCTCGATTCAAGGAGGAGATCGGCGCCGGCCTGAACACCGGCATCATCCGGGCGATGGCCGGCTCCGGCGCGGTGGTGACCGCGGCCGGTCTGGTCTTCGCGGCCACCATGGCCTCCTTCGTGTTCGCCGATCTGCGGGTTCTGGGCCAGATCGGCACCACGATCGCCTTCGGTCTGCTGTTCGACACGCTGATCGTGCGTTCGTTCATGACGCCGTCCATCGCGGCACTACTCGGCCGGTGGTTCTGGTGGCCGCTGCGGGTGCGCCCCCGCCCCGCAAGTCAGATGCTTCAGCCGTACGGATCACGCCCGGCGGTTCGTCAACTCCTGCTGTGGGAGGACGGCGACCCCGCGGTCTCGCCGTCGCACCAGCACAAGTAACGAAAGTTACTCTGTATCAACAGGACTGAGCTCATCGGCGGGCTCTTCCGCCGACAACGAAGCTTCCTGCAGACGCCGCTTCAGCCCGGCAACCCTGCGCAACTGAGCTGCGATGTTCAGCGAGGTCAACATCGGGATCCCGCCGATAAACGTCCGGAAGGAGGGGTTGCCGCCATAAACATGTAGCTCATACAGACAGCCGACCACGTAGAAAAATCCCATGGTGAACAGGACAGCGGGAATCGCGTACGCGAGCGGTGAGCGAGCATCGGTTACCAGTTCGGTCGCGTAGTCGATCTCGTCCTGAGTCATCGGCTCACGCTTGCGCACCTTTGCCAGCACCGCTTTGTGAGCGCCCACTTTCTCGCCCATCGGGGAGGACAGTCGACTCTCCAACCGCCTGATGTACACGAATACACAGGTGGTGAACACGATTGCCATCACCCCGGCAAGTATCGTGAGATAACCCCAGACACCCAGATCCACGCGGCCGCTCCTTTGCTCGGCGCATCACACCTGACGTACGAGTCGGTTATCGAGAACTGCTAACAAACGCTACCCCGGTAGCGAGTTCTCTGCAGGAGTCCGCTGCTACTCGGCGTCTCCGAAGGCTTCGAGGCGCTGAGCCACCCGGGCCAGCGCCTCGTCGAAAACGTCTACCTTTTCGCTGCGCTTCTCGCTGGCCGGCTGGGCGACGCCGCGGGCACCTTCGGCCTCCACCCGGGCCGCCCCCTGGCGCCGCAACAGGCTGAAGTTCTTCTCACGTGCTTGTCTGAGCCGACTCTGCAGGTCCTTCAGCGACTTCTCGTCCATGCGCGCCAGATCCTCGGGATGACTCTCGTCGATCAGCGAGTTTTCCTGCGGGGTCAGATTCACATGGTGGTTGCTCATCCTGGATTCATAGCCCGCGCCGGCCATACCTGTCGACGAATCGCCGAATGGCATCCCGAACCGTGACGCTGGAGCCATGCCACGTTCAACTTGACCGACGGGCACGGGCCCCGGCAGACCATTCGCCTGTGGCGCGAAGTCCAGCCGTGGAGCGTGCCCGGTCCCAGTCTCAACTCATTACGCGTAGTAGTCGTTCCCGCGCGAGAACTCGACAAACGAACATGGCTCCTCACCGACAGTCCATGCGTCGTGGCCCGGAGGCAAGAGCATCGCGTCACCGGCCGAGAAGGTCTCCTCGGTGCCATCGGCCATTCGCACTGCCAATGTGCCCGATAAGACGTACGCCACGTGCGGGAGATCGCACAACGCCGACCCCGCATACTCTTTGAGGTCGTTCGACCACCGAGCACCCTTGTCGAAGGTCACTTGGGTAACCGCCACACCGTCAAGTTCGGCGGTGCGCTTGGAAATCAAGCCGTGGACGTCACTGTCCAGGCCGGTCACGGTCGCCTTCTGCATGGCGGGATTGAAAGTCACCTATAGCTCCATTGTTCGTCTTGTTCCAGCAGTTCTACGATTATCGTCCGAGCAGCGACAACCGCGAACAACGCCTCCTTAAGAACCGACGGTTGCTCGCCAGCGAAGCAACCGGGTCCCGATGCCGCGCAGCGCATTCAACGATTCCGAAACATTCTCACGTGCATTCCGGCGCCGCTATGGGTCCTTCCGCAGTGCCGGTCAGGTCTGCACAGCCGCCAATCGCCTCGTTCCGTCACGTCAAAGGGGTCAGGTGCTTTGTGGCGGCGCGAAGTACTACATCCGCGACCACGACGGCGACTTCCTGGACCTCGGCCCGCGCCCTGGCGACCACGCAGTAAACACCGGCCACCACCAGAATGGCGGATGGGGCAAACCCGGTTTCCGGACTGCAGTCAACGACAGCCGGATCGCACGTCCCCGACGCATATCCGCACACCGCGCACCCACCGTATCCGAGCAACTCGTGCAGTACTTTCGAATTCTTGTGCCACACTTGCGAAAAACCGTGTCGGTGGACTGTTGATTCCCAGGGTTCCGACGAATGCGCAAGGACCTGACACGGAATCTGGCATACCCCAACATGATCCATTCGCATGACCAAGTGATCGACACTCCCCCATCCCCGGCAAGTGTGCGCCCAACTCCGGATCCCATTCGAATTCCCATGGCGGCTTTTGACTTCCGACGCACTCTGATGACCGAGTAGCCGGTATGCTCCGGTCATGTCTGACCCCTCGCAAGATCCGACGGTGTACAACCAGGTTCCTAGCGATGAGCAAATTGCTCCTGACGCTACTGAGCAAATTCCTCACGGCGATCCCGAGCAGCCACGGCCGTGGTACAAGGTGCCTGCGGTTGTCATAGCCCTCACTGGTGGGCTGGTTGGGATCATCTCGGTCGGGGTAGCCCTGGCGATCACCAGAGACGACGACGCAACTCCGGCAGGTACCACCACCTCGTCGACAGCGCCAACGTCGACCGTCGCGCCGTCGCCGAGTGCGAATGTCCCGGCGCCGTCGGGGTCCAACGACGGGCAGCGCGGCGTCGGACAGCCAACACCTCAGCAGCCAGCACCTCAGCAGCCAGCCCGGTCCGCGTCACCCGCGCCCGCGCCCGCTCCGGCGCTGCCTGGCAGCGCGACCACGACAATCGTTGTCCCACCGCCGAACAACCCACCAGCAGCGGTGCCCCGCTATCCCGCACAACCCAACCAGCCCGTCACCCCCGGGGATGGCTGGATGCCGCCGCTTGAGCCGGGACAGACCACCTTCACCGGACCCGCACAGGACGGGCCACCCGAACCGGGACAAACCACCTTCACCGGACCCGCACAGGACGGACCACCCGAACCCGGACAAACCACCTTCACCGGACCCGCACAGGACGGACCACCCGAACCCGGGCAGACCACCTTCAGCGACTCCGGATCGTCGGACGACTGAGACACCGGCGGGGCGACTTCTTTCGCCCAAAGTAGTGCAATGGACCCCGGCAAACACCCGATACGCTGACCGGAACAACACCAGAGCAGGGAGCCGGGCGTGGGCGAACCGTTGCGGGTCATTCCCGAGGCACTACATCAGGCGGCCGCTTCCGAGCAGGAGTCGGCGGCCGCCATTTCCGGCCTGGCGGTCGGTCAATCATTCACCGCCGGCGCTTCGGGAATGACCGGCTTGTCGAGCGGGGCGGCCTGCAGTGCAGTCGGTTCGGCCTTCGACGACGCGAGCAAAGCGGTCAGCACCGATCTCGACGCACATTCGGGCAAGCTGAGCACGGCCGCCGTGCGATACCAGCAAGTCGACCAGCAGTACGCCATGCGAATCCACGGCATGACCGGATGAACCGGCCGGAATCGGCAGCGGATCGTCGTCGTGACGGGTCGCGAGCACAGTGACGGTCACGGTTGCACAGGTCGAAGCCTCCCGACCGGAAGCTCTGACCCAATCAGCAGGCGATCTCAGCCAGGCGGCAGCCGGGCTGCAGACACAGATCGAGCGGCAGCAAGCCACGATTGACTCTCTGCGCTCGCAATGGAGCGGCACAGCGTCGTCCGCGGCAATCGCCTCGGCTGAGCACAACCTACGCCGCATGCAGGAGATGCACTCGGCGATGACGCAGGCACAGTCGGTACTAGCGGCCGGCGGCACCCAGCTGACCGAGATGCGGTCGCAGATCGTGCATACCGTTGCCCAGTTGCAGAACCAGGGCTGGCAGGTCTCCCCCGACGGGACCGTGTCCATCCGCCCAGGCAGCGCATTGGCGATGTTCGCCATGCTGAGCCCGGCCAACGCGATGATGCTGCGACTGCTGGCCATGAAGAACTCCGCAGCCCTCAAGGCGATGCTGGCGCAGTTCGACGCCACAGATCAACAGGTGAGCGAGCGGTTGCGGGCGTCGGCGTCGGCTCTGGGCGGCGGGGGCACGGCGTCCGGACCTGGTGGGCCGCTGGCCGGCAAGGGTTCTGATGATGAGCCAGCGATCCCAAACAGCAAGGACCCCAACGAAGTTAAGAAGTGGTGGGATTCGCTGAGCCAGGAGCAGCGGGACAAGCTGCTGCGCGAACACCCGGACAAACTCGGGAACCTCAACGGCGTCCCGGTCGAGGCCCGCAACCAGGCCAACCGGGACGTCATGCACCAGGACATCAACCGAGTCTCCGACGCCGCCCGCGCCCACAACGTCAGCGAGGACGAGGTCAAAGCGCATCCCGACAAGTACGGGCTGTCCACCAACGACATCAACCGCTACAACAATGCGAAACGGGTCGAAGAAGGCATCAGGCACAACGCGAAGCAGACGAAGCTCCGTGACGAAGACATGTACCTGTACGTCTACGAGCCGGATGGACTGGGTGGAGAGGGCCGCGCCGCGATCGCGATCGGCAATCCCGATACCGCCGACAACACCACCGTCGTCGTTCCGGGCACCTCCCACAGCGTCAAGGAGGGCTGGCTGTCCAGCGACGACGCGGCCAACATCTACAACGAGACGAAGAACGCCGACCACAACAGGACCAACTCGGTCATCGCCTGGATGGGCTACGACGCCCCCGACAGCCTGACCGACCCGCAGGTCGGCCAGACCGGCCTGGCACACGCCGGGGGGCAACTGTTGGCCGGAGATGTCAACGCGCTGGAAGCAACTCACCAGTCCGGTCATGACAACCATATGACCGTCATCGGCCACTCCTATGGTTCGACAACGGTGGCCGATGCGGCCGCAGGTTACGGCATGCACGCCAACGACGTGGTGCTCGTGGGTTGCCCGGGAACCGATATGGCCAAGAACGCCGGGGATTTCCACCTCCGCGACGGCGGACACGTCTACGTCGGCTCGGCGTCCACGGATCCGATCACCCACCTGGGTGGCATTCCACAGGCTCACATCCCGGGCACTGGAGTAACGGTGGCGTTGGGTGCCGATCCGGCCGCCGACGGCTTCGGCTCGACTCGGTTCAAAGCTGAGGTCCCCGGATTCAACCCGAAGTTCTGGGAGGATCACAGCCACTACTTCGATCCCGGCAGCGAATCCCTGTTCAGCATCAGCGATATCGCCTCGGGTCACGGCGACGCTCTCCAACACGACGGCATGACCGCAGGGCACCGCTTCGACACACCCAAGGTTCCGTTCGTACCGATACCGCAAGTAGAGATCGACCCCGAGGCCGTGCGTCCGGCAACCACCGGCCACAAACACCAGTAGTTAAGGAAACCGTACGGTGGCAAAGTTATTCGTTGCAGGCTCGATACCGGCACTGGCCGCTGTCGCGGCCCTGATCTCAGGATGTGGTCTGATGAACCCCGAAGGTGTGCGCAACCCGATCAGCCCCGAGGAATCCAAAGCCCAGGTCGTGGACCTCGCCCGCGAGGTGGTGCACACGCTGAACCTGAACGTCTTGTCTGCGGACTTCCGCCACTCGCCCTGCAACGACGACGGCGTCGCACCGTACCGGGGCGAGGTCGTCATCACCTACCCACTGGCCGCCAGCATGGACGCATCCGACGCCGAGGTCGCCGCCATGATCGAACAGCTGCGAAGCAACGGGTGGACCGACGATCCCGACTTCCACAGCCACGCCAGCGTGCTAACGAAGAACAATGTGGTCATCGAGCTCGACCCACAGACCGTGAGCGACCGCAAACGCGGCATCACCCTGCGCGGTGAATGCCGCGACATCACCACGTCCACCAAATACGGCACACCTTTTGAAGACCTGAACCTCGGCTGAGTCCGGGTCGCGCCTCGCACTGCGATCACCTCTTGCCCCCGCAAGTCGGCGCACGTCACGGTAAGTTCTTGCCGCTACAGCCGCCGGACCCGAACTTCAGACCACATGTCAGACCGTCTGGGGTTCGGAAGGCCACGCCGCCGCTGAGGACGAACGGATTCACGTAGCCGTTCAAGGGAACCGAGGTGAACTCAGTGAGGTCAGGGAATGCTGATGGCGGCGCCGCGCCGGCGGTCTGGGGCGCACACCATCATGGCAATCACCGCGCCCGCCGCGAACCTCACGTGTTGCACGCTAACTGCTGTACACGGGTCCGTCAGCGCGGCGTCAAAAAATCAGACGATCTGATCTTGTACGGCGGCCAACCGTGGCGTCACGATCTCAATAGCCTGGCCACAACACATATTTCGACCGCTAACTGATGGCCCCTCGGGAGATCCCGAGCTCCGTCGTCAGTTGTCCACGAGGTCGGGCAAAGGCTCCGCATCCGTCAGCCAATGGCGTCCGGCCCGGCGAGCAGCCTCCCACTTGGGCACGCTCACCGCATCGTCCTGGCCGAGATCCTCTGGCGTCGGGCCGATGCGCTCCGCGAGGGGCGCGAGGGCACCCAGATCGAAGTTGTATATCTCGGCTGCGGCCAGACCCAGCATCTGACGGGTCTCGTCGATCGGAATGTCCCAGAAGGAGCGTCGCAGCCAGTCGTGGGTGTGCGGCCAGGTCCCTTCTGGGTGGGGGTAATCGTTGCCCCACAGCATGTTTGAGACGCCGATCTCGTAGCGCCGCGCCAGTTCTCTACGTTCGGTGGTGGTGGCCCCGATGAAGCAGTTCCGGTCGAAGTACGCCGAGGGCGGCATCGTCAGTTCGCCCTCCATCCGATGGCTCATCTTCTTCGCCGAATGCTCACGCAGGAAGCGGGTGTCCATCAGCCAGAGCAGATCATTGGCCCAATACGCGCCGCATTCGGTGGCTCCCCAGCGCAGCCGGGGGAAACGCTCAAACACGCCGGACCACAACGCAAACCACAGGGGTCGAGCTCCCCACCAGCGGACCTCGGTTGTGTAGATGCCCAGGTGCTGCCCGTATTCCTCGCTCGGGGCAGGACCGACGTGTGTATGCACCGGCATCTGCAGGTCCTGGCAGGCGGCCCAGACCTTGTCGTAGCGCCGGTCGTGATAGGGCGGGTAGTCACCCCACAGCACCGGAATCATGATCCCGCCGCGCAGTCCGGACTCTGCGGCTCGGGCGATCTCGGCGACCGCCGCATCGACATCCGCCAGTATCGGCACGACCGCAACCCCGGCTCGTCGCTCCGGGCTGAAGCTGCACAACTCGGCCAGCCAACGGTTATGAGCCCGCGCCCCGGCCATGGCCTGCCCCGGGTCGAGGCTGCCCGACTGCCCCAGGCCTGCGCCGAACGGAGCCCCGGCGACTCCGGTGACGGCGTCGGCGTCCGGAAAGATGACCTCGCCGACGACGCCGTCGCCGTCGAGTTCGCGGTCGCGCTGGCCGACATCCCATCCGCCGGCGATGCCGTCCCCATGCTCGGAGAACCATTGCTCGGCGAACTCTTCATCGATGAATCCGCTGGCCTGCGCCGCGGCGGCCACCTTCGCGGCCAGGAAATCCTCGAATTGCTCGCGGTATTCGGGGTCGATGTACTCGCGATACTGCTCGGTGGGCAGCTCGGCGTGGGTGTCCGCCGAGATGATGATGTAGGGCGCCGCGTCGTTCATGGAGGTCCTCTCACTTACCAGGCACGGATGGGGTCAGGCTCGAAGGCGGTGCTGCTCGCGTCGGCGGGGATGGTCAGCAGCGGCTCGGCAATCTCAGCCACTGTCGGGCCGATTCGCTCGACAAGGGGTGCCAGCGCGTCGAGGTCGAAGCCGTACACGGCCGCGGCATTCCCGCCCAACATGGCCGCCACCTCGACTGCCGGGACGCCACTGAAGGTGTAACGCAACGCTTCTCGGGTGTGCGGAGCGGTTCCCTCGTAGTGTGGGTAGTCACTTCCCCACATGATTCGGTCGACGCCGATGTTGTGGCGCTCGGCGCACTCGACCGGTCGCATGAAGCTGGCACCGACGTAGCATTGGCGGGCCCAGTACTCGCTGGGTTTGAGGGTCAGCGAGCCGGCGGTGGGGCCGGCGAAGCGCGCGATCGCCGAGCCCTCTCGCCCATACCGGGCGGCCGCGACGTCGAGCGAATCGAGGGTTGCCGGAATCCAACCGGCCCCCTGCTCGGTGAAGACCACGGTCAGCTCCGGATGGCGATCCATCACGCCACTGAAGATCAGGTGCCACAGCGCCCGGTGAGCCCACCAGTGCGTCTCGTACACCCAGACGGCAAAGGAACTGCCCCACCCGTCCAGTGGGCTGGGTCCGGCGTTACCGCCGTGGTGGTTGACGACGAGGCCCGCCTCGGCGCACGCCGCCCAGAGTGGCTCCCAGTGCTCGGCGTAGAGCTGGGGAATGCCGGTACCCGGCGGGATTCCAGGCAGCAGAACGCCGCCGCGCAAGCCGAGCTTGGCGATCTGCGCCACCTCGGCGAGAGCTTCGTCGAGGTCTCCGAGCAGGATCTGCCCCACCCCGGCGCGCCGCTCGGGCGACAGAGAGCAGAAGTCGGCCAGCCAACGGTTGTGCGCACGCAGGCCGGCCCAGCGCAGCTCGAGTTCTTGGGCGGTCTCCGGCGCCGTGGCCGCCAGGCTCCCTTGAGGGAAAAACGGCGGCACGGTATTGGGGTAGATGACCTCACCCGCGACACCTTCGCGATCCAAATCAGAGTTGCGCCGCGCGCTGTCCCAGTTGCGCTCGGCGTCGGGCTCGGTGAGGTCGCCGAACGGGTTGACGTATGTCTTTGCCCAGTCGTCGAAT
Source organism: Mycolicibacterium frederiksbergense (assembly GCF_029893345.1). GTDB lineage: Bacteria > Actinomycetota > Actinomycetes > Mycobacteriales > Mycobacteriaceae > Mycobacterium > Mycobacterium frederiksbergense_B. The sequence goes on from NZ_JARXVE010000001.1 coordinate 1,080,995, forward strand.
TCGTCCCGGTATCGCGGATCAAGGTACGCGCGGTAGTCGAGCAGGTCAGCACCGGCGTGGCAGTCAGCTGAGATCACCGTGTAGCGGTCCATGGCTATACCCGCGTCGGCTCGGGCGTGGGGGCGGCGAGCAGGGCCACGTCGTCGTAGCGCTGGTGCACGTAAGGCAGCAGCCACTCCTGCGGCACTCGTTCTGCGATCCGCCCTACCTGGACGGTGCGCCGGCGACACCACGTGATCGACCTGATCTGGCGAACGACGATGTCGGCCACCGGGTCCAGCGGCGACTCCCCCAGCTCTAGGGTGCCGTCGATGTCCTCGAGGAGCTCGTAGTGCCGGTGATATTCGCCGTAGACCAGGTGGGGGTCGGTGAGGCCACCGCCGTCGGGGGCACGCAAGAATTTGAAGTAGAACTCGGTGTTCACCTGGTCGGGCGGCAACTCCGCGGGGCCGGTGACGCGGCCGTTCACTGTGATGAGCCGATAGCCCAACCGGGCAACGTTGGCGGTGACGCTGTCTCCGTCGCGTTCGACCGCGATCTCGGCCAGTTTCTTTGGCTCGCCGAAGGTTTCGCGCCCGCCCGTGACCGACTGTTCGGTGGATTGGGGCATGAACAGCGGATAGTCGCCCTCAAGGTCGCCGTGCCGGGCGGTCACCGAGAACACCGCCGACCCGAACGGCGGCCTGCCCTCGATCCGGACCCGCTGAAGCTGAATCCGCACCAGCGGTTCGGCCGCCGGCTCCAGCGGCTTCGGCAGCACCGCGGCGACGATCTCCGGATCAGTGAGGTAGGTGACGGTGACGGCCTCGGTGGCGATGGGCGCCTTGGTGGCGTCGATCTCGTGGTCAACCCGCGCCTGCGGTGGACGGGGACCGTAGCGAACTGCGGTGGTACTCAACGCTTTCCTCCTTCGGTTTCCGGCGTGTTCTCGGCGCTCTGACTGAGGACGTCCACCAGGTAGTCCGGCTCGCCACGAGCCAGGATCGACGCCGCCTTGCGGTTCACGACCTGGTCGGCCGGTGTGGGCGGGCCCATCATCCAGAAGCGGTCCGCCCGGATGCCTTCGACGACCTGGTCGGCGACTGACTCGAGCGGGGTGAATTCGATGTGCGCTCCGGCAGATTCGAAGCGGGCCACAACCTTTTCCAGTGTCTGGTCGGGTGTGCGACGTTCCTGAGTCTCGGCGTAGCGCGTTGGCCGGTGCCGCCACGATTCCCAGATGCCGGTGTTCAAAAAGCCGCTGGGGAAAAGGACGTGCGCCCGCACCCGTGTCCCCGTCATCTCCAAGTGCGTGTAGAGACTTTCGGTCAGGCACAGCACTGCCGCTTTGGTCATTGGGTAGACCGCAGTGGCCGGCCCGCCCATCGCGCCCCGGGCAATCGGCGCGAATCCTCCGTTGCCCGAGCAGGTATTGACCACGTGGCCTTCACCCTGCCCGAGCAGGATGGGTACGAACGCCTTGATCCCGTGGATGACACCCAGCACATTGACGTCGATCCCCCAGCGCCAATCGGCAAGGTCGTGTTCCCACATGTACCCCTCGGAGACCCCGCCAGTGCCGGCGTTGTTGCACACCACATGCACCGCGCCGAAGTGATCGACCGCCTCCTTCGACAGCGCCTCAACCGAGGAATAGTCGGTGACGTCGGTAACCACCCCAACTGCCTCGATGCCGTCATCGGCGAGTGCCCGGGTGGCCTCGTCCAGCGGTTCGGCGAGGACATCCGCCAGCACCACTTTCATGCCCTGCTGGCCGAAGCGCCTGCCCATGGCCCGGCCGATCCCGCCGGCTCCCCCGGTTACCACGGCCACTTTGCCTCGAAGGTCGTTCATTGTGAGCATCGTCACACGGTCGCGTATATCACCGCAACAAGTCGCATTATGCGACCATTGCGCCATGGTCCCGCGTCCCTCCCCACAGACCGAGCGGGTGGTAAACCTGTTCGAGCATCTGGCAGGTGATGGCGCCCGCGGCATGACGTTGGCCGAGGTGTCACGCCATTTGAGCGTCCACAAGGCCAGCTGCCACTCGATGCTTTCGGCATTACTCGCAGCCGGCTGGCTGCTGCGCGACCCGGTTCGCAAGACCTACCACCTCGGACCGGCGCTGGTCCGGCTCGGCCGAGAGGCGGCGGACCAGTATCCGGCCCTGGTGTTGGCGCGCTCCGTGATGGTCGAGCTATCGGCCGCGACAGGCGCCCACTGCGTAGCGTTCTCGGTCAGCGATGACTACTCCACCGTCGTCGATCAGGTCCGAAGCCCTCACGGCGGCGGTCACCCGATGCCGATCGGCACCCAGTTCCCACACCGCCCACCGTATGGAGCCTCGACCGTCGTCTGGGCAGGGCCGGAGGCGCGCGAGCACTGGCTGACCTCCCTGCCGGACGAGGTGCGCGATCGATACCGCCAGGCCATCACCGCCGCCCGCCAGCGTGGCTACGCGGTTGGCCTTCACCTGCTACCCGATCTTCGGTTGCAGGAATTGGCGCTGATCGTGCGCCGCGCCGAGGTGCGTTCCACCCGATTGAGCCAGCTGGCACAGGCCTTGACCGACGAACTCATCCATCAGGAGGAGTGGTTCCCGATCAGCCTGGCCCCCGACCGTACCTACGAAGTCAGCCACATCGACTCCCCCATCCTGGACCCTGAGTCCCACATCGCCTTGATGCTCAGCCTCGTCCCCAGCCCCGAACCGATGAGCGGCGCAGACGTGACCCGACTGGGTGAGCAACTCTCTTCGGTAACCCGCCAATTGAGTGCCGCCTTGACCGAAAAGCCGCCGGCCCCCGCGAGCCAATTCGACGCGTAGGCAACACAACCCACGGTTGAGGTAGAGACGCCACTCGCTTCGATCGACTGCAGCATCGTTCGCGAGAACTGCCTCTTGCGCGCGTGTCGAAATACCTACGGCCACGGCAGAAAAGTGGGATCGTGCAGACATGCGATCAACAGAGATCGTCACGGCGTTCTGGGATGATGTCTGGAACGCTCACGATCCCGATGCCGTCGGCCGATACGCCGCCGCCGACGTCGTTATCGAAGCAGGCGGTCAGGAAATCTCTGGACTGGACAAGGTCAAACACTGGGTGCAGCAATTCCTCGACCGCGTCAACGACTTGCACGTCAACCCAGTCGAATCCTTTCAAAACGAGGATGGCACTCGCGTCACCTCCAGATGGGTACTGACGGGGACCAACAACGGCATTCTCGGCACCGAACCCAACGGTAAGCCGATCGCCATGACCGGCACAGCCGTCTGGTCTGTGGCCGACGGCAAACTACAGCACGGTTGGGTCGAACAGGCGTCATTCGAGCTGTACCACTCGTTGCTCGCGAAGTAGCCCACTGTGCAGGCACGATTCGAGCGACTGGCGATGGCAGCGAGCGCGCTCGCCCTATCCGCCATCGTCGGCGCGTCGAGTGCCTCGGCCGAACCGATCGCGACCTGCACCAGCGACGTCATTGATGGCGTAGAGGTCGATTACTGCGTCGGCAACCCGAACGCGAACGCGGACACCGTCACCGGTGTGCCGGGCGTCAACGTGGACTTCGAATTCGGTTTGGGCATCAGCCTGGGCTGACTATCAACCGGAAAGTATTCGACGGATTGCCATCCATCGCGATGCGGGCGCCCGCCTTCGGGCCACTTCTGCGTGAGGAACGGGATGAAACCGTCCCGATCGTGGAGTCGGATCGACTCACCCTCAGGCAGATCCGCCACTGAGTAGGGGCACCCACACTTCGTTGAACACCCGCTGACTCTCCAAAAACAGAGAGTCGTCATCGGCGTCGGAGCAGTTCACAAGGATTGTCGGGGACCGACCGCACTCAGCGTTTCGTCCGCGCCCGGATCGCGAAGACGGCGAGCGCGATCAGGGCTGGCCCCAGGATCTGCAGCGCGAAGTCGGCGGCGATGCCGGGGCCACGGACGCGGAATCGATTGTCGCTCCCATCCCGTTCATCCGAAGTGCTTTCGGCAAGGGGTGGTTCTGGACGCCCGGGTACGGCATATCGCTGATTGTTGATCCGGTACGTGGAGTTCTGTTCGTCAAACCACCAGCACGAGACTCTTCACCGAGTGGCCTCCAGCGCTCGATGGAGGCCTTCATCACCATGTCCGACATGGAGCGGTTCGAGTTCTTCGACAAGAACGAGGAACCCATGTTCGAGCGGGTCCACCAGCACCTCGGGGACCTGCGTTTCGACGAGCTGTACGGATTCGCGCCCGGTCTACTGGTCGGCGGCCCCGCGATTGTAGAAGCCACCCACCTGTTCCAGATTCACGTCCACATAGCGCTTCTGAGGTCAGTCATCGGCGACGATTGGTACGTCGTGGCCTGACGCCGCAGCCTGCGCGTAGTCCGGTGTTGTAGCTGCCTCAGTCGGAGCTGATCTGGGACCAGTGCTCGCCGATGTTCAGTTCACGCACGTCGATTCCCGCCGGTGTGACGAGTTCCTCGGGCGTGACAAAGTATCCGACCCCGACAGGCGCCCCGCAGACGTTCCAGCGCTGGCGACGACCGCGGCCGGCGGCGATCGCGTCGAGCCGGCCGAGGATACTGTGCTGGCCGCCCGCAGCTTGCCGCGCGGACGCCGACCGCTGAAGCTGATCAGACTATAAATTCCGCACAGCCGGGGTTCGAACCCTTCGGGAGACGCCGTATCGCCACAGGTCAGCGTCTTCGCCACCGTCCTCGCGCAGCGAGCCAAACCGCTGCTCAACCGTTGGGGTCACCGGTTTATCTCGGCACGGTCCGACGACCCAGAACCGCGCCAGTAACCCAAGGGCGTCCGGCTATTTTGCTACGCGGAAATAAGGTTCAACCGTGCCGCTGAGCTTGACGACCATCGGATTTCCGCGGCGATCCTTGGCGGTAGGGACTTCCACACGCACCCAACCCTCGGCCACGTTGTATTCGTGCACATTGGTTTTCTCGACGCCATTGAAGCGAATACCCACGTCGCGGCGGAGCACCTCTTCGCTATAGAAGGCGCTACGCGGATCGATGGAGAGGTGATTCGGTGGAACGTCTGTGTTCTGATCCTGGGTCATGATGGCCTTCGTTGAATGCTGCGTAGATTCTTGGATTTGATTCTCCAAGAACCTACGCCACCGTGCAGTAGCGGGTTCCGCGTAGGTCTTGGCGGGCCGCACCTATGAGGTGCTTCTCTCTGCCCGCTTTTGAGCCTCGATCAACCGGTGAAGCTCACCGATGTGCGTCCATAAGGCCAGCTGCCACTCGATGCTCTCGGCGTCACTCGGAGCCGGCTGGCTGCTGCGCGACCCGGTCCGCAAGACCTACCACCTCGGACCGGCGCTGGTCCGGCTCGGCCGAGAGGCGGCGGACCAGTATCCGGCCCTGGTGTTGGCGCGCTCCGTGATGGTCGAGCTATCGGCCGCGACAGGCGCCCACTGCGTAGCGTTCTCGGTCAGCGATGACTACTCCACCGTCGTCGATCAGGTCCGAAGCCCTCACGGCGGCGGTCACCCGATGCCGATCGGCACCCAGTTCCCACACCGCCCACCGTATGGAGCCTCGACCGTCGTCTGGGCAGGGCCGGAGGCGCGCGAGCACTGGCTGACCTCCCTGCCGGACGAGGTGCGCGATCGATACCGCCAGGCCATCACCGCCGCCCGCCAGCGTGGCTACGCGGTAGGTCTTCACCTGCTACCCGATCTTCGGTTGCAGGAATTGGCGCTGATCGTGCGCCGCGCCGAGGTGCGTTCCACCCGATTGAGCCAGCTGGCACAGGCCTTGACCGACGAACTCATCCATCAGGAGGAGTGGTTCCCGATCAGCCTGGCCCCCGACCGTACCTACGAAGTCAGCCACATCGACTCCCCCATCCTGGACCCTGAGTCCCACATCGCCTTGATGCTCAGCCTCGTCCCCAGCCCCGAACCGATGAGTGGCGCAGACGTGACCCGACTGGGTGAGCAACTCTCTTCGGTAACCCGCCAGTTGAGTGCTGCCTTGACTGAAAAGCCGCCAGCCCAAGTTGGCCAATTCGACGCGTAGGCAACACAATCCACAGTAGCGGCAGAACGACCGCGTCTGCCACGGCATCAGTCAGCCTGCACGCCAACAGCTATCTGCACCTGCGCTACTACGTGGAGCAACAACGCTGCTGGCCGTGGCGCACGGCGCCGGCACGACCACCACGCGACTAGCACTTCACCGACATCTCGCGCGCAGCTTGGGGAATCGCCGGTTCAGGCGATCGATCATGCGGTGCGTCTGATAAAGCTCATGCGCCGCGCAGCGCGTGTCCTATGGTGTCCGACGAGTTGTCGTGCGTGCGCTTGACTCGTCTCTCCGACGACTTAACCTCGTGCGAGGTCTGACATCCATTGACTAGGTCAATGTGCGCTTATTGGCCCCATTGCGCAGCAATTCTCTCCTCGCTGGATCGAGGGTCGAAAGCGCAAACTCGGGACTTACGTCCAAACCGCTGACGGTGCTGAATCGATGAACACCGCTTTGGAAGATCCTGCGCAGCGGATCGGACAATCTGCGCTCCGTGACGCGATAACTGAGAGTTCGCTCACCGACGACGGCTTGAACGAGGTGAAGACTGCGTCTCTCGGAATAGGCCCTAACGAGGTCACCGCGAATGTACAGCAAGGAACATCCGTATCCAGGTCCGGGTGCCTTACGGTAGATCGTGGCAAGCGCTCCACGTTCGTCGACCATGTCTGACGAGCCTCCCACAACCCGCAGACCCAGATCGGTGGCAATCGGCGGCGCAGGGAACATGACGTTGCCCGTTTGATTCATTTGGCTGTGGTAGCTCTCCCAGGCCCAGTGTCGACTGGACTGTTCGACCGGAATGCCGGGCTTCCAACCGGAGTCGAAATAGGTAAACGCTCGGTCGTTCAGTCGCCGCGGACGTCCGCCCTTCCTCCGAACGTCGCTCCCGAAGGCCGGCGACCATGGAACCTCTCCGTGGAAGGTGTAGTAGTCAGCACCGGGGTTGGGGAATCCGTCGTTGTGCAATTCGCGGCCTTCGGCAATCTCCTCGCGCAGTCGCTGCAATGAGCTGTCGGGTGCGAAGACGGAAGTCACCCATCCTTTTAGTTCCCGCCCATCCGGGGCGCCCTCATGTATATGAGCGTCGAGGAGAACCCAGTCATCGACGTTGCCGTCGACTTCGGTGAGGCGCAGGAGACTCGCATAGTCAGGATCTTCCCCGTCAGTTAGCCACTCTTCGAAGGCCACTGGCGATGCTTCGAAGGCATCTCGGTGGGGCGGCTTCCAAGTCGGAGTGGGTTGGGGAAAGCTCGGATCAATATCTGCGTCGGACGGCCATGGGTAAGCGAGACGGTGGTCTGCGATCTTTCCCAACCCCGCTCGGAAGCCGTACATCTCATAAAACGCAATCCATGAGTACTTCTTGCCGTAGCGGTCTACTTCTTCACCTTCGCGCCGCCGTCCATTCCGGTTAACAATCGCGCGGTCGGCCACATTGAACCGCTCCGTCGAGTAGCCGAGTCGCCTCATACGATCGGCGATCTGTCGACGAACGCGGCCATACTCCGGATGTTTAAAGTCGTAGTTCCCACGTCCATCCACCAGGCGACCGATCGTGTAATTACCGAAGTCCATGTTGATCGCGTGCTCCGGATCCTCCACATCAGCTTTACGTATGCGCGAAGCCGGGCGAAAAGGTGACGGTGCGTGGCCGTCTCCGAACACGAGGAGCTCACGATCTGATCCCGCAAGCGCACGAGGCCGAAGTTGCAGAAGAATGCGAAGGATCCCGATCGCGTAGCCCCGCGCAAGAGCGTGCCAGGTTGCGTATGGCGCATCCGCGCGAAGCACTGTTTCGAGCAGTCCACGCCCGAATGTCGCGAGCAGGTCCGCAAACGTCGCGTTTCCCTTCTCCAATGCCCAGCACCGTAAGCACGCGCCGTAAGCCGCCGCGAGCATTCGCTCAGGGACATACGGGTCGTTGAATCCTATGAATTTGATAGTGAGGTCGAACAACACGGCCGGGTGACATTCGCCTACGAGCACCAACGCGCGAGTGGCACGATCCCGCAATCTGCGGTCGGTCGTCGTGAGGATGAGTGCGAGGACTTGGGATGCTCGTGTCGCCGTTGAAGGATCGACGTGCGCCAGATCTTCCCGTTCGACCCATGCGAGTAAGCGATGAATGTTCGAGTCTTCGTTGAGCTTTCGCAGAAACTCCGACCAATGCAAGTCCCTCTCAGGCATGGTCATTGCTCGCAGTCGCCCGTGGAGCCAGTCGAACCCAACCCGATTGTCTCCGCGAGCGGCGAGGCCGGTCACAACCTCGTAGGAACGGGTACGAATCTCGGACTCAGGGCGATCCGCGAGCAGCGCGACCAAGCGCTCAGTCTCCGGGGTAAGACTTGAAGCCGGTCGCCAGTACAAACCTTCCAAGAACGCATCCACAAACGGATGAAGTAGACGCCGCTCCTTCGGAAGATACGACAGAAGTTCCGTGCGAGACCCTTCCTTCTCGTTTAGACGCTTGATTCGTTCTGGGAATTCGATCATCAGCGCGGAAGCGACACCAGGTTCCGAAAAGTCGCGGCCCCAGCGGTCGCTGACGAAGACCGCTCCGAGGCGTCGATTGGCGTAGAAGCACCGCCGTAGTTTCGCCTCGGTCGAAGCGTCGAGGTGCTCGTCGAGTAGATGTCGAGCGACGAGATGGTCAGAGAATCGTTGGTACGGCAGCGCGTACACATCGATGTACCCGCCATCGCCGTAGCGTGAAGTCTCAATGAGTAGTCCCGCCGCCAGCATCGACTTCATGATCGCCTGCGCAGACCGCCCCTTGAAAGGGGCGAATGCTTGGATCTCGCCAGCCACCTCATCGGCGGTAAGCCACTCGCGTCTATTCGTCGCCAACACGCCAGCTAGCCCCAGGCGCCCTTGACGCGGTTCGCCTTTCATGATGTACCAGCACGCTTTTGTCGAAAGTCCATGTTCGGCTTCAACTTCCGCACCGACGTGTTTGACAAAGTTCTCGAGCACATAGGTCATGCTCTTCTGGCCTGATGCGAGATCCCGCAACTTGTCCTTTTGTGACCTCTTGCTCAGATCCTTGACGCCCTCGCACATGAGTCGGAGAAACAGCGGCCGGGAGAACTCGGAACTCAGGAGCGGCACGTGTAGCGGCGGAAGATCGTAGTACTGGAAGAATTCCAGTTGGGCGTCGAACTCCTGGTCTTCAAAGCCTGGGTGGTGAAGTTCCACCATCCTCGCCCGCGCGCTGTCCACAACTGCGCTGACATCAAAAGGCGTCCGACATGTCACAACCAAGCCGAGGTTCGGAACTCTCGCAACATCACTCACCAGTCGCGGTAGCCACTTACGCCAGGCTCCACGGTCCGACTCATTAATCGCATCAATAAGGAGTAGCGCACGGCGACTCCGCCGAGCCGCTTCCGCATCCAAGGCAGACACGAGGTCGGCGCCCGACTCAGCCAGTTTGGTCGCTTCAGCGATGGCGTCAAGAGGGTGCACGTCGGTGCGGAGTTCACTGGCGAGGACTACCACCACAGGCGTTTCGTCACGGAGCGCCTGCAGCGCGAAGTCGCATAAGAAGTGTGTCTTGCCAGTTCCCCATTCTCCGAGCAGGAGGACCGAACTCGACCGCGTGAGAAGTTGCCCCTCAGCGCCCTCCACGAATTCGCCGATGTCCGAAAGTGGCTCGTCCAAGCGTTGGAGGGCCCCTACGCGCAGCCGGATTAGCTCAAGCTGGTTCAAGCGGAGCCTCTTCTCCTCGTCGGACTCGGATCCCGTACTCGCTTCCTCGAGGGCGCGATGTTCCCTGTGCGCGTCGGCTTGTGTGTCATTCAGCAGCTCACGCACGGTTGATAGATGCCGACGCAAGAGGAGCGTGTTCTTACGGACATCGCCGGCCAGTGCGGTGCTGGCTAGCTGGCTCAGGTCGCCACATATGCGCTGGAGATTGACAATTCGCCGTCCGAATAGTTGATCGGCATCGTCGGAATCGCGATCGTAGGCGGCAACGACTAGACCACGTAATTCTTCCGCGCGTTCCCGGAAGCTAGATCCCACACTCAAAGCTGAAGCGGCCCGCTGCAGCGGCTCAATAGCAAGATTGGGTGCTCCAGGATTGACCGCGGGCGCATACCGCGGTCCGGCCGAGGACAGCGTCCGCTTAGCTATGTTTCGGAGTCGAACCATCAAGTCCGACGGTCCGGCCGTTGCACCTATTGAGGTCCTCATACCCATCTCCATCACACAGTTCACGGGCAGCTAAGCCATACGACGACGCCTGATTGATCGACGACTGAGCCGCTTGGCAAGAGGCTCGCCGACCGCACCAGCTACTCGCACTACAGAGAAACGAGAGAAAGCGAGCTGAAACCACGTTCACACTCTGCCGTACCGAGTCCTGCAAATCTGGGAAGAAGCCTGTGTCAAAGTCATGGGTTTGCCGAGCCGCAAACCACGCGGAAAGACACGGACGCGATTCGCGTCGGGTTTTTAGATCGCAGGGCCCGGGGTCCGGGGTACTGGGTGTCTAGCACTCTCCTGGACGTCGCTCACCGACGTCAGGAAACCACCACGTGGGCCAGACCACGCTGGAGGCAGCCCCGACTCGATTTGAGCATGTCCGAATCGGCGAGGAGCTGTCGCAACTCCCCGCGCCGAGCGCAGTAGCGGAGGCCGACCGACCGTAGTCGATTCGCCGTGTCAATAAGCCGATCTGACGGTACTAACCGATAGCGTCGATTACCTGTCGGCGACGATTTCGGAGGTGGCGTATGAGCGAGCCCGAGCAGGCTGCTCTGTCGGCAGCGATGCACGATTCTCTGCTGAAGAACCCGGATATTCAGAAGGCGATTGCCGACTCAGTTTCCGAGATGGCCCGCCGCGTAGCGCCCGTCACGGGCGACCTTCAGCGGACGATCGCCGAAATGTCTCGAATCACCATGCCCGCCACCCAAGAACTCCAACGGACGATCGCCGAAGCGTCTCGAATCACCATGCCCGCCACCCAAGAACTCCAACGGACGATCGCCGAAGCGTCTCGAATCACCATGCCCGCCACCCAAGAACTCCAACGGA
>NZ_JARXVE010000002.1 GCF_029893345.1 Mycolicibacterium frederiksbergense
ACCCGGAAGCTAAGCCTGCCAGCGCCGATGATACTACCCACTCGGGTGGAAAAGTAGGACACCGCCGAACACAAATTAAGAATCACCCCCCACGTTTCACGTGGGGGGTGATTCGTTTTTTGGGCTCAGGCATTTGTGCGTATTTGGGTAATCAATTGAAGAGCGTGGGCATGACCCGGCTTCTCTCCAATTCCAACAACGCACGCTTGCGGTCCAGGCCGCCGCCATACCCGGTGAGGCTGCCATTGGCGCCGATCACTCGATGACAGGGCACGATGATTCCGATCGGGTTGTGCCCATTGGCCAGCCCGACCGCTCGCGATGCGCCAGGGGACCCGATTTGGCGGGCGATCTCGCCGTATGAGCAGGTCTCTCCGTACGGAATGGTCTGCAGTGCCGCCCATACCCGGCGCTGAAACTCGGTTCCCACCATGTCGAGTTCCAGATCGAACGCGGTTAGTTCGCCGGCGAAGTATCCGGCTAACTGGTCGGCAACATCAGGAAATGCGGTGTCGTCGTTCACCCAGCCGCTGCGGTTCGGCTCATAGGTCTGATCGTCCATCCGCAGATGCATCAGGCGCCCATCGCGGCCGGCGAGGGTCAGTGAACCGACCGGACTCGACACGGTGCGGCATTGCAGTGTCGTCATGACTTCTCCTGTCGATCGTGCGGGGGCCAGTCGTTCACCGCGTGGTCCAGTGTGGTCCAGAGGTGTTGTGTCGCGTACGCCCGCCAAGGTCTCCATCGGCCGCTGTGTTCCAGGAGTCGCTCGGCCGACAAGCCGAGCTGCGTGGTCGCGGCACGCACGCCTAGATCGGTAGCCGGGAAGGCGTCGGGATCACCCAGCCCACGCATCGCGATCACCTCGGTGGTCCACGGTCCCACCCCGGGCAGGGCAAGTAACTGTTCGCGGGCCCGGAGCCAGTCGCATCCGGGATCGAGGACCAGTTCCCCATCGGTGATCGCTTGAACCAGGGCTGCCACGGTTCGCTTCCTGAAGGCCGGCATGGCCAGAGTGGACGGATCCAGCCCGGCGAGCTCGCCGGCACTGGGGAACACGTGCGTCAGACCGCCGCGCTCGTCGTCGATCAGGCTTCCGTAACGGCTCACCAGTCGGCCGACATGGGTACATGCGGCCTTGATCGAAACTTGCTGGCCGATCACCACCCGCAGCGCCAACTCGGACTCGTCTACGGTGCGGGGGATGCGCTGGCCAGGAGCCTTGGCCACCACCGCGGCGAGCACCGGATCGGCCTGCAAGGCGTCCACCACGGCCTCGGGATCGGCGTCCAGATCCAATAGGCGTCGGCACCGGGCGATGGCGGCTGACAGATCGCGGAAATCCTCGAGCACCAGTTGGCAACGGACATGGTCGGGTCGCGGAGCCAGGCCGACCACCCCGTGGCCGTGGGGCAGGCGCAAGGTGCGCCGGTATTGCCCGTCGCGCACCTCCTCCAGGCCGGGCACCGCACTGGCCGCCAAATGGCCGAACAACCCGTCGTAGGCGAACGGGGTGCGTACCGGCAGCCGCAGCGACAGCACACCGGGGGTAGCCGCCGCATCTGCGGTCATCCTGCTGCGCGCCCGCGTCCGCAGTTGCGTCGGCGTCAGGTCAGAGACCGCGCGCACGGTGTCGTTGAACTGGCGGATACTGGCGAAACCCGCGGCGAAAGCCACATCCCCGAACGGCAGCTCGGTGGTCTCGATCAGCACCCGGGCGGTCTGAGTGCGTTGCGCTCGGGCCAGCGCCAGGGGATTGGCCCCCAGCTCGGCGGCCATGATGCGCTGCAATTGTCGGCTGGTGTAACCGACCCGGGCGGCCAGCCCGGTCACGCCTTCGCGGTCCACCGTTCCGTCGGCGATCAGCCGCATGCAGCGCGCGACCACGTCGCCGCGGACATTCCACTCCGGGGAACCCGGCGACGCATCCGGGCGGCAGCGTTTACAGGCGCGGAAACCGGCCCCCTGGGCGGCCGCCGCGGTCGGATAGAACCGCATGTTGCGGGCGAACGGCGGGCGTACCGGGCAGCTGGGGCGGCAGTAGATACCCGTGGTGAGGACTGCGGTTACGAACCAACCGTCGAACCGGGCGTCCTTGGACTGCACTGCCCGGTAACAGCGGTCGAAATCCTCGTGCATGGCTTCAACGATGGCACGGCATCCGCCGCAGCACTAGCGGAAAAACGACATCGTAGTGCGTGGGCCCCCGCGATTAGACTTCAACCCGTGGCCGCGCTGGTGCAGCAGTACGTGGACCGGATTCGCGCCGAGCAGATCTCCCTGCGTGACGGCGCGCTGGCCAGCTACATCCCCGAGCTGGCCAAGGCCGATCCCGAGGGTTTCGGGCTCACGCTGTCCGCCTCGGACGGTTACGTCTACGAATCCGGCGACACCGCAGTGGAATTCACCATCCAGTCGATATCGAAGCCATTCACCTACGCGCTGGCGCTCGACCAGATCGGCCAGGACGCCGTCGACGCCAGGATCGGCGTCGAGCCTACGGGTGAGGCGTTCAACGAGATCAGCGTCGACAACGTGACCAAAACGCCGAAGAACCCGATGATCAACGCCGGTGCGATCGCAGCGGTTTCGCTGATTCCGGGGGACAGCGTCGGTGAGCGGTTCGAGCGCATCCTCGAGTTCTACTCGGAGTGCGCCGGCCGTCGCCTCGACATCGACATGGACGTGTACGCCTCGGAGAAGGCGACCGGCAATCGCAACCGGGCCATCGCCTACATGCTCACCAGTTTCGGTGCACTGACCGGTGATCCGGACGAGGTTCTCGACGTGTACTTCCGGCAGTGCTCGATCAAGGTGACCACCACCGACCTCGCCCGGATGGCTGCCACCCTGGCCCGCGGCGGGCTCAACCCGTTGACCGGCCGGCAGGTCACCGATGCCAACGTCATCCGGCGCACCCTCAGCGTCATGGTGACCTGCGGGATGTACGACGCCACGGGGGATTGGGTCAGTGCCGTAGGCCTTCCCGCCAAGAGCGGTGTCGGCGGCGGCATCGTGGCGGTGTTGCCGGGCCAGCTCGGAATCGGTGTCTACTCACCGCGTCTGGACAGTCGTGGAAACAGCGTGCGCGGCGTGCAGGTGTGCCGCAGCCTGTCCGCACAGCTGGGACTGCACTTCCTCACCGTGAGCCGGGAATCCTCGGCGACGTTGCGGGCGGTGTTCGACCCCAGCCCACGCGTCCGGGTGTACGAGATTCAGGGGGATCTGCTGTTCGCCGGGGTCGAGCAGGTACTACGGACGGCCGAACGGGACCGCGATGACTACGACGTCGCCGTGCTGGACGTGACCCGGGTCAACGACATCAACGACGCCGCCCGCGGCATGCTCATCGGCTTGCGGGCCAGCCTGGCCGGCGGGGACAAGGAGGCCTATCTCGTCGACCCGGAGGGCTGGGTGGTGCGTGCCGACCGGCGCGAGGATTACCGCGGGATCGTGTTCCGCACGCTCGACGAGGCAGTCGACGCCGCGCGGCAGTTGGAGATCGGCTAAACCGGGACGGCCACCCGGGTCGGCTCGCCCAAACCCCGCAGCATCACCGATTCACCGAGTGACCAATGGGCCCTTTCGTTTTCGGAGGCATTGGCAATGGTGTCCGATGAGGCCACCAGATGTCCGGGCACCGACTTGGAGAAATCGCACAGCCGCGAAGCCTCGTTGACCGGCCCGCCGATGACGGTGTATTCGAAGCGCTGCTTGGCGCCCACATTGCCGGCCACCACCTGTCCGGCCGCCACTCCGATCCCGGCCTCGAGCTCGGGCACCTCCGTGCGCAGCCGTCGCGCTATGGCCCGTGCGGCGGCCAGTGCCTCGTCCTCTGCGTTGTGCAGCGATGCCGGCGCACCGAACACCGCGAGCACCGCGTCACCCTCGAACTTGTTGACCAGGCCGCGATGTCGGTCGACCTCATCGACGATGACCGCGAAGAACCGGTTGAGCAGATCGACCACCTCGACCGCACGTCGAGTGGTCACCAGCCGCGTCGAGCCGATGACGTCGACGAAAATCACTGCGGCGTGGCGCTCTTCGCCGCCGAGGACAGGCTTCTCCTGCTCCGCCAGCGCGGCGACCTCGCGACCGACATGACGGCCGAACAGATCCCGGACCCGTTCGCGTTCGCGCAAGCCGTGCACCATCGAGTTGAATCCGCGTTGCAGCTGGCCGAGTTCGGTGCCGTCGAACACCACCAGGTTGGTGTCCAGATCGCCCTGTTCGACGCGGTTGAGCGCCGCGCGCACCACCCGGATCGGCGCCGCGGTCAGCCAGGACAGGATCCACATCAACAGAAAACCGAACACCAGCGCGAAGGAGCCGAGACCGATGACGGCGTAGGCGAATTGGGTCGGGGTCAGGTGGTTGAGCGTCAGCGCGAACACCGCTGCCAGCACGATGCCGAGGATGGGTACACCTGAGCCGAGCGCCCACACCACCATGGTGCGGCCCATGATGCCCGGTGCCAGCCGGACCGGTGGCGGGCCGGCCTCCAGCGCCTGGGCAGCCACCGGACGCAGCGCGAACTCGGTGAACAAATGGCAGCTGACCGACACCACGATGCCCGGAAAGCTGATACCCAGCAGGACTTTCGGGATGTAGTCGGTATCGATCAACCCGTAACAGACCGTCAGCAGGGCGGTTCCGGCTCCCCACAGGAACAACAACACTCGGGTCAGCCGGAACGGCGCGAAGAACGTGTTGCGCTGGTCTTTGATGGTGGGCTGGCGCTCCTCGAGGGCCCACCGCACATTGGCGATGACTCGGCTGGTCGCCCAGAACACGCCGAGCACAAGGGCTCCCACGATGTACGTCGGGGCCACGATGAAGGTGATCCAGTGGACCTGCCGGTCGAAGACGCTGGGTGTCGGGAACAACACGGTGACGATGAACATCGAGATGCCGATGCCGAGCAGGTTCGACAGGACCACGAATGTGGTGAGAATGACTTGGATGCGCACCCGGCGGCGGCGCTGGCTCTCCGATACCCGGCCGAGCACCCACGATCCGTATTCCGGTGTGGCCGGGAGCCTGCTGTTCTGCCGGGTGACGCTCTCCAGTACCCGGCCCAGCCGCCGTGCCAGCGATTTGTCGGCGTTCATTGTGGCGCCAGCCTAGTTCGTCGTGCGTGCCCTTAAGGTGGACCGGTGCGCCTCGTGATTGCCCAGTGCACCGTCGACTATGTCGGGCGGTTGACCGCTCACCTGCCGTCGGCTCGCCGGCTGTTGTTGTTCAAGTCCGACGGGTCGGTCAGCATCCATGCCGACGATCGCGCCTACAAACCGTTGAACTGGATGAGCCCTCCCTGCTGGCTCACCGAGAACGACAGTGACGGCGTACCGGTGTGGGTGGTGGAGAACAAAGCCGGGGAGCAACTGCGGATCACCGTCGAGGACGTCGAGCACGATTCCAGCCACGAATTGGGCGTCGACCCCGGCCTGGTGAAGGACGGGGTGGAAGCGCACCTGCAGCAGCTGCTGGCCGAGCATGTGGAGCTGCTGGGCGCCGGCTACACACTGGTGCGCCGCGAGTATCCGACCGCCATAGGCCCGGTGGATCTGATGTGCCGTGACGAACTGGGCCGTTCGGTCGCAGTGGAGATCAAACGCCGCGGCGAGATCGACGGGGTGGAACAGCTGACCCGCTACCTCGAGCTGCTCAACCGCGACACCGTGCTGGCGCCGGTGGCCGGGGTGTTCGCCGCCCAGCAGATCAAGCCGCAGGCCCGAACTTTGGCCACCGATCGTGGAATCCGTTGTGTGACTTTGGACTATGACCAGATGCGGGGAATGGACAGCGACGAATTCCGGCTGTTCTGATGGCCCGCCGGCACCGGGAGCACCGGCGGTTGGCGCCACTGCCGCCGCCACGCCGGATCGAGACCGGTCCAGACGGCTACGACTATGAGGTGCGGGCGGTTACGGCATCGCGCGCGGTGAAGGTCTATCGCTGTCCCGGGTGTGATCACGAGATCCGCACGGGCATAGCCCACCTGGTGGCATTGCCGGTCGACGCCGGCGATATCGAGGACCGCAGGCACTGGCACACGTCGTGCTGGGCGAATCGGGCCAATCGCGGCCCGACCAGAAAGTGGTCTTAGTGCTGTGAATCAGCGGCAGGTTCGACCAGCTCGATCAGCACGCCGCCGGCATCCTTGGGGTGGATGAAGTTGATCCGCGAGTTGGCCGTGCCCTTGCGGGGGGCCTCGTAGAGCAACCGCACACCGCTGCTGCGCAGCCGCTCGGAGAGCGCGTCGATATCGCTGGTCCGGTAGGCGAGCTGCTGCAGGCCGGGGCCGCGGGTGTCGATGAACTTGGCGATCGTCGACTTTTCGTTCAGCGGGGCCAGCAGCTGGATCTGTGCACTGCCCTTGGACGCGCCGCGCACCGAGAGCATCGCCTCACGTACGCCCTGCTCCTCGTTGATCTCCTCGTGCAGGACGATCATGCCGAGGTTGTCGTGGTACCACTTGGCGGTGGCATCCAGATCGGCGACCGCGATACCGACGTGATCGATCGCCGTCACCAGTGCGCTGGCGAGCAGTGGACGGGCATCAACCTGATCGGCGGTCATAAGGCAACGGTAACCTTTAGCCGAACGATTGCGTATGTGTGATCGCCCACACAGTTCTTGGAATCAGGCCTTGGAGGTTGAAATGACTGCGGATAGTCGCACGTCGGTGATCGTTGCTGGAGCGCGTACTCCGGTCGGCAAGTTGATGGGTTCGCTGAAGGATTTTTCCGGCAGTGACCTGGGCGCGATCGCGATCCGGGGCGCACTGGAGAAGGCGAAGGTCGACGCTTCGCTGGTGGACTACGTGATCATGGGCCAGGTGCTCACCGCGGGCGCCGGCCAGATGCCCGCCCGCCAGTCGGCCGTCGGCGCGGGCATTCCGTGGGACGTACCGGCGCTGACCATCAACAAGATGTGCCTGTCCGGCATCAATGCGATTGCGATGGCCGATCAGCTGATCCGGGCCGGGGAGTTCGAGGTCGTCGTCGCCGGCGGCCAGGAGTCGATGTCACAGGCTCCGCACCTGCTGCCCAAGAGCCGCGAGGGCTACAAGTACGGCGACTTCACCGCGGTGGACCACTTGGCCTACGACGGTCTGTACGACGTGTTCACCGACCAGCCGATGGGCGCGCTCACCGAGCAGCGCAACGACGTCGACAAGTTCACCCGCGCCGAGCAGGACGAGTTCGCTGCCCAGTCGCACCAGAAGGCCGCGGCGGCATGGAAGGACGGGGTCTACGCCGACGAGGTGGTGCCGGTGGCGATCCCGCAGCGCAAGGGCGACCCGATCGAGTTCGCCGAGGACGAGGGCATCCGGGCCAACACCACGGCCGAATCGCTGGGCGGTCTGCGCCCGGCGTTCCGCAAGGACGGCACCGTCACGGCCGGTTCGTCGTCGCAGATCTCCGACGGTGCGGCCGCGGTCGTGGTGATGAGCAAGGCCAAGGCGCAGGAGCTGGGCCTGGACTGGCTGTGTGAGATCGGTGCGCACGGTGTGGTGGCCGGCCCGGATTCCACGCTGCAGTCCCAGCCGGCCAATGCGATCAAGAAGGCGATTGCTCGCGAGGGCATCAGCGCCGACCAGCTCGACGTCCTGGAGATCAACGAGGCGTTCGCCGCGGTGTCGCTGGCCTCCGCCCGCGAACTGGGGCTGGACGAGGCGTCCGTCGCTTCTAAGGTGAACGTCGATGGCGGCGCGATCGCGATCGGCCATCCGCTCGGGATGTCGGGGGCGCGGATCGCGCTGCACGCCGCCCTTGCGCTCGCCCGACGTGGCTCCGGCTACGCGGTGGCGGCGCTGTGCGGCGCCGGTGGCCAGGGCGATGCGCTGGTGCTGCGTCGCTGACAGCTAACCGGCCAATAGTCAACGACGCTACGTAGTAGCTGGCCGGGGACTCGGGCACAATGGCGGCATGGCACCCTCTGTGACGCCTTCTGGGGCACGTCGGTTCGACCTGCGCTCGACCCCCGGCTGGTTTCGTCTGATCGCGCTGGCCGAGGCCATCAGCTGGGCCGGGCTGCTGGCAGGTATGTACTTCAAGTACCTCGGCAGCCCGCAGACCGAGGTCGGCGTGAAGGTGTTCGGGCCGATCCACGGCGGTATTTTCGTGGCGTTCGTGATCGCCGGGATATTCGTCGGCGCGGCCCGTGAATGGGACGTCCGCACCTGGATTCTGGCGTTGCTGGCGAGCATCGTGCCGCTGGGCAGTGTGATCTTTGTCATGTGGGCTGATCGGACGGACCGGCTGGATTCGGCCGATACGCCCGCGCTGGTGGTGCAACCGGGCGGGGCGGCGCCGGAAACGACGTGACAGACTTGTGGACGTGACTCGTCCACGACCTTCTGTCGGGCCGGCGCTCGCCGGTGCGGTTGATCTCTCGGCACTCAAGCAGCGGCCCGCGGCCGGCGGTCAGACCGCCGGCGCACCCGGCGGCCCAAACGTCACAGCGGTCACCGAAGCCAACTTCGAAGCCGAGGTGCTGGTTCGGTCCGGCCAGGTCCCGGTGGTGGTGCTGCTGTGGTCACCCCGCGGTGATTCCAGCGTCGCGCTGGGGGAAACCCTGGCGAGCCTGGCCGCCGCCGACGATGGCAAATGGTCGCTGGCGATGGTCAACGTCGACACCACCCCGAGGATCGCGCAGATGTTCGGCATCCAGGGCGTGCCGACGGTGGTGGCGCTCATCGGTGGCCAGCCGGTCGCCAGCTTTCAGGGCTCTCAGCCGGCCGATGAACTGCGCCGGTGGGTCGATTCGCTGCTCGGTGACGGCGAGTCCGAGCAGCAGGTCGACCCCGAGCTGGCCGCGGCCCGGGCCTATCTGGACGACGGAAACTTCGCCGCGGCGCTGGCCGCGTATCAGGCGATCCTCGATGCCCAGCCCAATCACGCCGAGGCCAAGGGCGCGGTGCGCCAGATCGCGTTCCTGGAACGGGCCAGCGTGCAACGTCCAGATGCGGTGGCCGTCGCCGATGCCGCTCCCGACGATATCGAGGCCGCATTCGCCGCCGCTGACGCCGAGATCCTGGCTCAGGCGGCGTCGGCGGCCTTCGACCGCCTCATCGGGTTGATCAAGCGGACGGCGGGGGACGACCGGACCAAAGTTCGGACCCGGCTCATCGAGCTGTTCGAGCTGTTCGACCCCGCCGACCCCGAGGTGGTCGCCGGGCGGCGCAATCTGGCCAACGCCCTGTACTGATCGCCTTCCTCGGCGAGCAGACGCAGAATCGCAGGAAACCGTGCTCGGTAATGCGATTCCGCGTCTGCTCGCGGGAGAAAGCAACTAGGCGGGCTCGAACCACAGCATCGCCAGCGGCGGCAACACCATCACCGCCGACGCCGGGCGGCCGTGCCACGGTTCATCGGTGGCCTGCACGCCGCCGAGATTGCCGATGCCCGCGCCGTTGTAGATGGTCGCGTCGGTGTTGAGCACCTCATGCCACTCCCCGGCATGCGGGAGGCCCAGCCGGTACTCGCTGTGCGCATTGCCGGCGAAGTTGACCACGCAGGCCAACACCGAGCCGTCGCTGCCGAACCGCAGGAAGCTCAGCACGTTGTTGGCCGAGTCGTTGGCGTCGATCCAGGAATAGCCTTCGGGGCTGGTGTCGTGGCTCCACAGCGCCTGGTGACGGCGATAGATCCCGTTGAGATCGCGCACCAAGCGCTGCACGCCGCCGGAGAAGCCCTGCTCGTCGAGCTGGAACCAGTCCAGCCCGCGTTCCTCTGACCATTCGGCCCGCTGCCCGAACTCCTGGCCCATGAACAACAGCTGCTTGCCCGGGTGGGCCCACTGGTAGGCCAGCAGGCTGCGCAGCCCGGCGGCCTTGGCGTGGTCGTCGCCGGGCATCCGGGTCCACAACGTGCCCTTGCCGTGCACCACCTCGTCGTGACTGATCGGCAGCACATAGTTCTCGCTGAACGCGTACAGCATCGAGAACGTCATCTCATGGTGGTGATAGCTGCGGTGCACCGGATCATGGCTGACGTAGTCGAGCGTGTCGTTCATCCAACCCATGTTCCACTTCATCGAGAAGCCAAGGCCGCCAAGGTTGGTCGGGCGGGTGACGCCCGGCCACGAGGTCGACTCCTCGGCGATGGTGACGATCCCCGGGGCCACCTTGTGCACGGTGGCGTTCATCTCCTGCAGGAACTGCACCGCCTCCAGGTTCTCCCGGCCGCCGTGGATGTTGGGTGTCCAGCCCCCCTCAGGGCGGGAATAGTCGAGGTAGAGCATCGATGCGACGGCGTCCACCCGAAGGCCGTCGACGTGGTATTCCTGCAGCCAGTACAGCGCGTTGGCGACCAGAAAGTTGCGCACCTCGGGCCGGCCGAAGTCGAAAACGTAAGTGCCCCAGTCGAGCTGCTCTCCCCGGTGCGGGTCGGAATGCTCGTAGAGCGGGGTGCCGTCGAACCGGCCCAATGCCCAGGCGTCCTTGGGGAAATGCGCCGGGACCCAGTCCACGATCACCCCGATGCCGGCCTGGTGCAGGGCGTCCACCAGGTATCGAAAGTCGTCAGGAGTTCCCAATCGGGAGGTGGGGGCGTAGTAGGAGGTGACCTGATAACCCCATGACCCACCGTAGGGATGCTCGGCCACCGGTAACAGCTCGACGTGGGTGAAGCCTTGTTCCAGAACGTATTCGGTGAGTTCGGTGGCCAGCTGCCGGTAGCTCAGGCCCGGGCGCCAGGACATCAGGTGCACCTCGTAGGTGCTCATCGGCTCGAACACCGGGTTCAGCGCGGCGCGCTGGGTCATCCACTGGTCGTCGTTCCAGACATACGAGCTGCTGGTGACCCGGGAGGCGGTCTGTGGCGGTACTTCGGTGGCGAACGCCATCGGGTCGGCCCGATCGGTGGTGACCCCGTCTACTCCGTGTACCCGGAACTTGTACAGACCGTCGGCGGCGAAACCGGGCCAGAACAGTTCCCAGACCCCCGACGAGCCCAGCACCCGCATCTGCGCCTCATTGCCGTCCCAGTGATTGAAGTCGCCGATCAGGCTGACACCCTTGGCGTTCGGCGCCCACACCGCGAATGACACCCCGTCCACGACGCCGTCCGGGGTGGTGAAGCTGCGCGGGTGCGCGCCCAGGACCTCCCAAAGGCGTTCGTGGCGTCCCTCGGCGAACAGGTGCAGATCCAGCTCGCCGAGCGTGGGCAGAAACCGGTAGGCATCGGCGGTGGTGTGGGTGAAGACTGTGTCGTCGTCGCCGGGATAGCCGATGTCCAGCCGGTAGTCGACCAGGTCGGTGAACGGAACCGCCACCGCGAAGAGTCCGGATTCCAGGTGCTGCAACGGGAATCGGTCACCGCCGATCACCGCCTCGACCTTGGAGGCGTGCGGACGGTAGGCCCGGATCACGGTGCAGCCGGCGTATTCATGGGCACCCAGTACCGAATGCGGATCGTGGTGTTCGCCGATCAGCAGCCGGTGGATGTCGGACGGGTCGGGCCGCAGATGCCTGTCGATGAGGTGATTGATTCTCGTCATCTCGCTTTCATTCCCTGCGTAGCAAGCCCAGTCGTTTCTCATAGGGTACGAGCGGCATGTTCAGCACGTGTGCCACCGCCTTGGCCGGGTCGAGGCGGACGTAATTCGACTGTCCCCATTGGTATTCCTCGCCGGTGATCTCGTCGCGCACCCAGAACCGGTCCTGCCAGTCCATGCCCAGCGACTCCATGTTCAACCACAGCGTGGCCTCCTCCGGGCTGAACGGGTTGAGCGTGACCACCACGAGCACGGTGTCTCCGGTGATCGGGTCGAACTTGCTGTAGGCCAGTAGCGCGTCGTTGTCCACGTGGTGGAAGGTGATGGTGCGCAGCTGGCGCAGCGCCGGGTGCAGACGCCGGATTTCGTTGAGGCGGGACACAAAAGGCTCAAGGGAGCGCCCTTCGGCGAGTGCTGCCGCGAAGTCCCGCGGGCGCAGCTCGTACTTCTCGGAGTCCAGGTACTCCTCGCTGCCTTCGCGCAGCGCACGGTGCTCGAACAGTTCGTAGCCGGAGTACATGCCCCACGATGGGCTCATGGTTGCTGCCAGCACCGCGCGGATGGTGAACATGCCGGGACCACCGTGCTGCAGGGTCTCATGCAGGATATCGGGGGTGTTGACCCACAGGCTCGGCCGAGCGCTGTCGGCATGCTCGGCGATCTCGTTGCCGAATTCGGTGAGATCCCATTTGGTGGTGCGCCAGGTGAAATATGTGTAGGACTGGGTGAAACCGCGATTGGCCAGCCCGTAGAGCCGGGCCGGCCGGGTGAACGCCTCGGACAGGAACAACACATCCGGATCCTCGTTCTTCACCTCGGCGATCAGCCAGACCCAGAAGTTCGGTGGTTTGGTGTGCGGATTGTCGACACGAAAGATCTTGACGCCGTGCGAGATCCAGAACTTCACCACGCGCAGCACCTCGTGGTGCAGACCGGTGGGATCGTTGTCGAAGTTCAGCGGGTAGATGTCCTGGTACTTCTTGGGCGGGTTCTCGGCGTAGGCAATGGTGCCGTCGGGCAACACGGTGAACCACTCCGGGTGGGCTTTGGCCCACGGATGATCCGGGGCGCACTGCAGCGCCAGATCCAGTGCCACCTCGAGGCCTTCCTTGCGCGCAGCGGCCACGAAGTCGTCGAAGTCGTCGATGGTGCCCAGCGCCGGGTGCACGGCGTCGTGGCCTCCCTCGTCGCTACCGATCGCCCACGGTGACCCGACGTCGCCAGGCGCGGCGGTCACCGCGTTGTTGCGGCCTTTGCGGTGCACCTTGCCGATCGGATGGACGGGCGGCAAGTAGACGATGTTGAAACCCATCCGGGCGATCCGGCCCAGCGAATCGGCCGCGGTCGCGAAGGTGCCGTGCACCGGATGCCCGACACCGTCCCGACCGCCGGTGGACCGCGGGAACATCTCGTACCAGGCGGAGAACCGGGCCAGCGGCCGGTCCACCCAGACGCCGTATTGCTCACCGCGGGTGATCAACTCGCGCAGCGGGTACTGCTCGAGCAGTTCGGTCACCTCGTCGGACAGGGCTGCGCCGGCGCGCAGGAACGGGTCACCGGGGATGCGCAGCGCGGCGGCGGCCTCGGTCAGCGGGTCGCGCAGTTTGCGTGGCACTCCGGCGGCCGCACGTTCCAGCAGATGCGCTCCCATCAGCAAGTCGTTGGACAGCTCGGCCTCGCTCTGGCCGGCGTCGAGCTTGGCCACGACCGTGTGGCGCCAGGTGGCCAGCGGATCGCCCCAGCCGTCGACTCGGAATGTCCACAGGCCGACGCTGTCGGGGGTGAACTGGCCGTAAAAGACGTCGGGGATGTGCCCGGTCGACATCGGCAGGGTTTGCGGTTTGATCCGTTGGCTGGGGCGCGCGGTAGCGCCGGTCGGCACCGCCGACGATGTGTCGGTCAGCACCGGTGCCGGTGTGGTGCCGGGGCCGGTGGCCAATCGCGGGTAGCTGGTGCCGAGGTAGCGCACCACCAGACTGGCGGCCACCGCCTCGTGGCCCTCGCGCCACACCGTGGCCCGCACCGGCACGACCTCGCCGACGACGGCTTTGGCCGGGAATTGCCCACCGGAAACCACAGGCGCGACATCGTCGATTCCGATACGACCGGCCACCCATCCACTCCTCACGTCGTCACGGCCCAAGCGGCTGTCCCGTTTTCCTGCCTTGTCGCGTCTTGTACCCACCGTAGTGGGCGGCCCAATCGCGCGGGCACTTAGCGCAAGTTGAACGGGGCCTGTACGGATATCGCTCACCGCTACATGAACCGGAATTGTCAGTAAGGTTGGGTCGCGTGAAAGCCCTCCGGAGGTTCACCGTTCGCGCCCATCTTCCCGAGCGGTTGGCGGCACTGGAACGCTTGTCGATCAACCTGCGCTGGTCATGGCACAAGCCGACCCAGGACCTGTTTGCTGGAATCGATCCCGAGCTGTGGCAGCAGACCAACGGGGACCCGGTCGCGTTGCTGGGCGGCGTCAGCCCGGCCCGGCTCGACGAACTGGCCGGCGACGAATCATTCCTGGGCATTCTCGATGAGCTGGCCGCCGATCTGGACAACTACCTGACCCGCCCGCTGTGGTATCAGCAGCAACAAACCGAGGAATCCCCTGAATTCGCATCGCCTGATGTCTCGATGCCCAGGGGCATCGCGTATTTCTCGATGGAGTTCGGCGTGGCCAGTGTGCTGCCCAACTACTCCGGCGGGCTGGGCATTTTGGCCGGCGACCATCTGAAATCGGCGTCGGATCTGGGGCTGCCGCTGATCGCGGTGGGTCTGTACTACCGCTCGGGTTACTTCAGGCAGTCGCTGACCGCCGACGGCTGGCAGCAAGAGACCTATCCGTCCCTGGACCCACAGGGTCTGCCGTTGCGGTTGCTGACCGACGCGGCCGGCAAACCGGTGCTGGTGGAGTTGGCATTGCCCGACTCGCGCGAACTGCGGGCGCGGGTGTGGATCGCGCAGGTGGGCCGGGTTCCGTTGCTGCTGCTGGATTCCGACGTCCCGGAGAACGAACACGAGCTGCGCGGGGTCACCGACCGGCTCTACGGCGGTGACCAAGAGCACCGGATCATCCAGGAGATCCTCGCCGGTATCGGCGGGGTCCGGGCCATCCGGGCGTTCAGCGAGATCGAGAACCTGCACGCTCCCGAGGTGTTCCACATGAACGAGGGCCATGCCGGCTTCCTCGGGCTGGAGCGGATCCGCGAACTGGTCACCGCCGGTCTGGATTTCGACACCGCGCTGACCGTGGTGCGGTCCTCGACGGTGTTCACCACGCACACCCCGGTGCCCGCTGGCATCGACCGGTTTCCCGTGGAGTTGGTCAAGCGCTACTTCGGCGGTCCCGCCGATGAGCGCTCGCGCGAAGAGCATCAAACCCGCGGCCCGGCCGATTCCCGGTTGCTGCCCGGGGTGCCGTTGGACCGGGTGGTGGCCTTCGGTGCCGAGGAAGATCCGTCGAAGTTCAACATGGCGCACATGGGGCTGCGGCTGGCGCAGCGGGCCAACGGGGTGTCGCTGCTGCACGGCCGGGTCAGCCGGACCATGTTCAACGATCTCTGGCCGGGATTCGATCCGGGCGAGGTGCCGATCGGTTCGATCACCAACGGGGTGCACGCCCCGACCTGGGCCGCTCCGCAGTGGTTGGAGCTCGGCCGCGAACTGATCGGATCCGAGGCCGCCGAACCCGCGGTGTGGGAGCGGTTGCAGGAAGTCGATCCCGGGCACATGTGGTGGATCCGTTCGCAACTGCGCGAGACGCTGATCGCCGACGTACGGCACCGGTTGCGCTGCTCCTGGTTGGAGCGCGGTGCTTCCGAGGCCGAACTGGGCTGGATCGCAACGGCTTTCGATCCGTCGGTGCTGACGGTTGGTTTCGCCCGCCGGGTGCCGACCTACAAACGGCTGACTCTGATGCTGCGCGACCCGGAGCGGCTGGAGAAGCTGCTGCTCGACGAGGAGCGGCCGGTGCAGCTGATCGTTGCGGGCAAGTCGCACCCGGCCGATGACGGCGGCAAGGCGCTGATCCAGCAGATCGTGCGGTTCGCCGACCGGCCCGAGGTGCGTCATCGGATCGCGTTCCTGCCCGATTACGACATGTCCATGGCCCGGTTGCTCTACTGGGGCTGCGACGTGTGGCTGAACAACCCGCTGCGGCCGTTGGAGGCCTGCGGCACGTCGGGCATGAAGAGTGCGCTCAACGGCGGACTGAACCTGTCGATCCGCGACGGGTGGTGGGACGAGTGGTACGACGGCGAGAACGGCTGGGAGATCCCGACCGCCGACGGGATCGAGGACGAGACCCGCCGCGACGACCTGGAGGCCGCCGCCCTCTACGACCTGCTGGAACACGCGGTCACACCCAAGTTCTACGAGCGCGACGAGCATGGTGTGCCGACTCGCTGGGTCGAGATGGTGCGCCACACGCTGCAGGTGCTGGGGCCGAAGGTGCTGGCCTCCCGCATGGTGCGGGACTACACCGAGAAGTACTACGTGCCGGCCGCCCTGTCGTTGCGCCGGACCGTCGAGGCCGCCCCGGGCGAGCCGTTCGGTGCCGCCCGTGAGCTGGCCGATTTCCGCCGACGCGTGCAGCAGGCCTGGCCCAAGATCCAGATCACCGACGTGGACAGCTACGGACTGCCCGACACGCCGCTGCTGGGATCGGAGCTGACCCTGACCGCGGCGGTCCAGCTGGCCGGGCTGCGGCCGGATGAGGTCACCGTGCAGGCCGTGCTGGGCCGGGTCGACGCCAGTGACACGATCGTGAACCCGGTGCTGGTGCCGATGACGCACACCGGGTCGGCCGAAGGCGGCATCGAGATGTTCTCCACCACCGCCCCGCTGCCGGTGGCCGGGCCGGTGGGCTACACCGTGCGGGTGTTGCCGCATCACCGGTTGCTGACGGCCGACAACGAGCTCGGTTTGGTGGCACTGGCTTGAGTAGCGCGCTCACAGTTCGGCTCGACGGCGGGCCGTATGCATTGGCGGCCGGCGGCGACGGCGCCATGTGGGTAACCCTGGTGCACGGCGGAGCCGTCGCCCGGGTTTCGCTCACCGGCGAGGTCACCACGTATCCGGTCGGGGAGAATTCGCGTCCGTCGATCATCACGGCCGGACCCGATGGGGCGCTGTGGTTCACCTGTGCCGGCGACGACCGGATCGGCCGGATCAGCACGGCGGGGGAGTTGAGCTCGTTCCAGTTGCCCGAGGGCAGTGCACCATTCGGGATCACCACCGGCCCCGACGGCGCACTGTGGTTCACCGCGATGAGTTCCGGCGAGATCGGCAGGATCAGCACCGACGGTGAGATCAGCAGCCAGGCGGTGGTCGGCGGGATGCCGTCGATGATCATCACCGGACCCGATGGGGCGTTGTGGTTCACCCTCAACGAGGCCGGCGCGGTGGGCCGGCTGACCGTGGACGGAACGCTGACGGTGCGTGAATTGCCCACTGCCGCAGCAGGTCCGGTCGGCATCGCGGCCACCCATGACGATGCGGTGTGGTTCACCGAGATCCGGGCGGACAAGATCGGCCGGATCCCGCTCGGTGACGCCATCCAGGAACTCGACCTGCCCGGCAAGCCGCACGCGGTGGCCGCCGATCCTGCCGACGGGGTGTGGGTCACCCTGTCGGGCGCCGACCAGATCGCCAGGATCAGCGGCGACGGGGAAATGGTGACCATCGACTTGCCGTCCGGCAGCGAACTTCACGGCATCGCGATCGGTCCGGACGGTGCGGCCTGGGTGGCGGCAGAGATGGGCTTCGTGCTGAAAATGCCCAGCTGACCGGGCAGGTGATCAGGCGAACCGCTTGAGGCAACGGTCCTCGTCGCCGAGGATGCCGACGCGGAAGGCGTCGATGCGGGCGAAGCCCGACGGCACCGACTCACCGTTGACGTCGCTGGCCACCAATCCGTTGGTGAGGATGCCCGATACCGCCTCGTCGACGTCACCGGCGGTCAGCAGAATGGTGTCGCCGTTGGGCAGGGCCACCGGATTGATCATCTTGGCGGTGGCCACACCGGTGAGGCAGGCGGTGCGCAGCGCCGCCCCGGCGTTGTCGAGCACCAGGCCACGGGCGTGCTGCAGGGCCAGCATGTAGCGCGAGATCAACACCGAATAGGCGTTGTTGTCGCCGCCGGCCAGGCCGTCGACGTCGAACTCGTCGGGCGGCGTGGCCAGCATCTGCAATTCGTCCATGTCGACCACGATGGTGTTGGTGTCCGGGCAGTAGGAGGCCGGCGGGCTGGGCCGTGCGCTCGGACAATCCTTGGCGGCGTCGGGCCGGAAATTGAGCTTGGGCGGATTGGCCGGCTTGAAGACGGTGTTGAGCGCGTCGACCATCGAGCGCACCCACCGCTCGGTGATGTCGAGGTCGCCGCTCTGGTTCTCCGGCAACAGAACCGGAAGTTCGCCGCGTCGCTGGTTGATTTCCTTGACGTCGATCGCGGCGCAGGCGGTCGGCCCGTCGGTGAACCCGAACTGGAAGGCCGAGATCCGTTCGAACGCCGACCCGTGTTCGTTGATTCCCAGCTGCGCCTGCGCCTCGCTGAGCAGCGGGTCGCGGAACGCGATCACCGCGGCCAGCAGGTTGTTGAGCCCGTCGGCCGTGCTGAGCGTGAAGCGTGGGGAGTTACCTTCGGCCACCCACCGCATATAGGTGCCGGCCAGGCAGTCGGCCTGCTGTTCGGCCATCAGCGTGGGAGTGCCACGGCGTACCAGCCCCGCCTGTTGCTGGATCGCGTGACCGTACTCGTGGGCCAGCACCATGACGGCCCCCATGTCGCCGTTGCGTTGGCGCAGGCGAGGCATCAGCACACTCCGGTCCCAGCCGATGGTCCGGTCCGGCTTGCAGAACGCGGCATTGATCAGCGCGTAGGTGTCCATATCGCAGAACTGCCTGTCGAAACTCTCGGAGTCCCAGGAGATCAAGGCCCGGACCGGTTGGAACTCACCGTCGAACACCCCGGAGTAGGCATTCGACCAGAACTCCTCGATGTCACTGACGGCACTGGCGGCCAGATTGTCGATTTCGCCGCCGTCGGTGTTGGTGACCTTGCGGGAGGGCTTCTCGGCGTCGGGGCGCAGGCCGCTGGGGCCGTCCGTCGCGGGCATGCCGGCAACCGAGAACGGATCGCTGAACACCGATACGGCCGTGCCGCCGACCAGCGTCGAGCATGCGGCCAGCGGCAACACCACACAGACAGCGATCACGACGCCGAATATGGTGCGTCGGCTCATATTGCCGCCCTTCCGGTGCACTCGGGCGGCTGCAATGACCCGCGCAGGTATTTGCCGCACACAATAGTTAATTGCCCGTGCGAAGGCTGCGGTATCAGCCTGCGCCACGCAGTCGCATCAGTGCCTGACGCACCCGGTCGGGGTCGGTGGTGGACCAGAACGGCGGCAACGAGGAACGCAGATAACCGCCGTAGCGGGCGGTGGCCAACCGGGAGTCCAGCACCGCGATCACACCGCGGTCGTCGGTGTGGCGCAGCAACCGGCCGGTGCCCTGGGCGAGCAACAGCGCGGCATGGTTGGCGGCGATGGCCATGAAGCCGTTGCCGCCGTGTGCGCTGATCGCCCGTTGCCGGGCGGTCAGCAGTGGATCGTCGGGGCGGGGGAACGGAATCCGGTCGATCAGCACCAATGACAGGGACGGCCCCGGCACATCCACGCCCTGCCACAGCGACAGGGTGCCGAACAACGATGTCTCGGGATCGGCGGAAAACTGTTGCACCAAGGCCGAAGTGGTGTCCTCGCCCTGGCACAGCACCGGAGTGTCCAGCCGCTCGCGCATGACCTCGGCCGCGGCCTTGGCCGCCCGCATCGAGGAGAACAGGCCCAGCGTGCGCCCACCCGCCGCGGTGATCAGGCCCTCGATCTCATCCAACGTCCGCCCGTCGGTGCCGTCCCGCCCGGGTGGCGGTAAATGCTTGGCGACGTAGAGGATTGCGGATTTGACATGGTCGAACGGCGACCCGACGTCGAGGCCGCGCCAGCCCGGCTTGGCGGATTCGCCGTCGTCCTGGAAGCCGCCGAGGCCCCAGTTGCGCGCCATCGCGTCGAAGTTCCCGCCCAGGGCGAGTGTGGCCGAGGTCAGTACCGCGGTGGTGTGGGCGAACAGCCTGGTTCGCAGCAGGCCCGATACCGACATCGGTGCCACCCGCAGCAGGGTCCGGGTACCGGCGCGGCCTGGGGGCGCGGTTCCCGCGTTGAGCGCCTCGGACTGTTCCACCCAGACCACATCGACGCGATCGGGAATGGGCGGGACGAACGAGGTGAGGATGCGGGTGGCGGTGTCGCTGACGTCGCCCAGCGCGGTGACGGCCTCGGTGCGGGCCGAGGCGGCCTGCGGGTCGCTGGGCGTGGTGTCGATCGCCGTCCGCGCCGCGTTGGCCGCGTCGCGCAGCGCGGTCAGGTAGGTGGCGAGCTCCTCGTCGAGCACGTCGATGCGCCCGGCTTCGGTGTCGTGCAGCAGCGAGGTCAACGTCGCGACCGAGGCCTCGAAGCGTTCCGCCAGTTCGGGATCCACCAACCGGGCCATCCGGCGATGCGCCACCCCCATCGAGGTGGCTGACAGCTCGGCGGTCGCCACCCCGGTCACCCGGTCGGCCAGTTCGTGGGCCTCGTCGACCACCACCAGCTCGTACTCGGGCAGCACCGCGAAATCGGAGAGCGCGTCGATGGCCAGCAGCGCGTGGTTGGTGACCACGACGTCGGCGGCCCCGGCCTTCTCCCGGGCCCGCTCGGCGAAGCAGTCGGTACCGAACTGGCAGCGCGACACCCCGATGCACTCCCGGGCCGACACGCTGACCTGTGCCCAGGACCGGTCCGGCACACCGGGCGTCAGCTCGTCACGGTCCCCGGTCTCGGTGTCCGAGGACCACTCCGTCAGCCGCAGCACATCGCGGCCCATGGCGCTGACCGCCATCGGGGAAAACAATTCGTCCTGGGGCCGGTCGGCCGGTTCTTCTGTCGCACCATTGTGAATCTTGTTGAGGCACAGATAATTTCCGCGGCCCTTCAGCAGGGCGAAGGTGGGCTTGCGCGGCAGCGCGTCGGCCAGGGAGTTGACCAGCCGGGGCAGATCGCGGTCGACGAGCTGGCGTTGCAGGGCGATGGTGGCGGTCGATATCACCACCGGCTGCTCGGTCTGCAGCGCGCGGGCGATCGAGGGCACCAGGTAGGCCAGCGATTTACCGGTACCGGTACCGGCCTGCACGGCCAGATGCTCACCGGACTCGAAAGCGTGCGCGACGGCCTCGGCCATCTCGATCTGACCGGGGCGGCTGGTGCCGCCGAGTCCTTTGACCGCGATCTTGAGCAGATTGGTCACCACGTTGGCCGCCTCCCGGGATGGCTTGGCCCGAGTTGGCTTAGAAGGCTTGGAGGGTTGGGTATCACTAGGCACGATGCGGGGCTAACGATCCTGTGCCGACGGCACGACCCGGGTCGGGATGGCCGGTTCGCCGCGGGAGAGTTTCAGGCCGTCCCACGGCAGGCTGTGCAGTCCCGCGGTGACCCGCTGACGGGCGGCGGCCAGCTCGGCGCACGGGTGGTGTCCGTCGACCGGCACGCCGTCGGCCACCAGCGGCACCGTGAGCTGGCGGGCGGTGAGCCCGGAGTTGGGTTGCGGCGCCCGACCGTACGGGTAGACCACTTCCTCGACGATCGTGCCCGAGGCCTTGGCCAGCCGCAGCGCCTGCTTGCGGCCGCCGTGGGATTCCTTGTGGCTGCTGCGCTTGGCCACCGGAATCCCGTCCACCTCGACCAGTTTGTAAACCATGCCCGCGGTAGGCGCGCCCGATCCGGTGACCAGCGAGGTGCCCACGCCGTAGCTGTCGACCGGCTCGGCGCGCAGCGCCGCGATGGCGAACTCGTCGAGGTCGCCGGAGACGACGATCCGGGTGCCGGTGGCGCCCAGCCCGTCGAGCTGCTGGCGCACCTGGCGGGCCAGCACACCCAGATCACCGGAGTCGATGCGTACCGCGCCCAGCTGGGGGCCGGCCGCGGCGATCGCGTTGGCCACCCCCGCGGTGATGTCGTAGGTATCCACCAGAAGGGTGGTGTCGAGGCCGAGGGCGGCGATCTGGCCGCGGAACGCCGCCTGCTCGTCCGGTCCGGACGCGGTGGTGTGCAGCAATGTGTAGGCGTGCGCCGCGGTACCCATCGCGGGTACCCCGTAGCGTTGCTGGGCGGCCAGGTTGGACGATCCGGCGAAGCCGGCCAGATAGGCGGCGCGGGCCGCGGCGACGGCGGCCAGTTCGTGGGTGCGCCGCGAGCCCATCTCGATCATCGGCCGGCCGTAGGCGGCGCTGGCCATCCGGGCGGCCGCCGAGGCGATCGCGGTGTCGTGGTTGAGGATTGACAACACCAGTGTCTCCAGCACCACGCATTCGGCGAAGCGTCCGTGCACCGACATCACCGGGGAACCGGGGAAGTACAGCTCGCCCTCGGCGTAGCCGTCGATATCGCCGCTGAACCGGTACTCGGCCAGGTAGTCCAGGGTCGCGGGGTCCAGGAATGCGGAGAGTTGGGCCAGATCATCCGCAGAGAAGCTGAACTGTGCCAACGCTTCCACGAACCGCCCGGTGCCGGCGAGGACGCCGTAGCGACGGCCCTCGGGCAGCCGGCGGGCGAAGACCTCGAAGGTGGTGCGGCGGTGCGCCGTGCCATCGCGCAGGGCCGCGGCGAGCATCGTCAGCTCGTACTTGTCGGTGAGCAACGCGACGGTCACATCCGCAACCGTAGCTGTTCACCGCTGTTTTAATATCGCCGCACCCCAGCCGGTATTGTGGGCCCATGGTTACACCGGCGAAGGCCCGACCGGGGACCCGCGAAGAGCGCGACGTCGAGAGCGTCGGGGCCCCAGAAAGCCCGTGGGTGACCATCGTCTGGGACGATCCGGTCAACCTGATGACCTATGTCACCTACGTGTTTCAGAAGTTGTTCGGATATAGCGAGCCGCACGCCACCAAGCTCATGATGCAGGTGCACACCGAGGGCAAGGCCGTGGTATCGGCGGGCAGCCGCGAGTCGATGGAAACCGACGTATCCAAGCTGCACGCCGCCGGGCTCTGGGCCACCCTGCAGCAGGACCGCTGATCGACAGTGCGCAAATGGAAAAGGGTGGAGACCGCCGCCGGTCCGCGATTCCGCTCGGCACTGGAAGCCCACGAGGCCGCGCTGCTGTCCAGCCTGTGCACCTCGCTGCTCGGGATGCTCGAAGATCGTGAATCATCCGGGCCCACTGATGAACTCGAGATGATCACCGGGATGAAGACCGGCAATCCGCAGCCGCCGGAAGACGCCACGATGAAGCGCCTGCTGCCCGATTTCTATCGGCCGCAGAACGACCATCCGGCCGGCTCGGGCACCGCCGAGAGCCTCAACAGCGCGCTGCGCGGCCTGCACGAGCCGGCCATCATCGAAGCCAAACGCCAAGCGGCCCAATGCCTGCTGGAAACGATTCCGGACGGTGGCGGCAAATTGGAGCTCAGCGAGGACGACGCCCAGGCCTGGGTCGCCGCGATCAACGACTTCCGGCTGGCGCTGGGCACCATGCTCGATATCGGATCCGACGGGCCGGACCAGCTGTCCGCGGACCATCCGATGGCCGGGCACCTGGACGTGTACCAATGGCTGACCGTGTTGCAGGAGTACCTGGTCCTCGGGCTGATGGGGAGATAACCGGCATGGGTTCGATCACCGACGTCGCCGGCATCCTGGTCGGCCACCACCACCGCATCGATCCGGACGCCTCGCTCGGCTCGGGGTGGGCGTCGGGTTCGACGGTGGTGCTGACCCCGCCGGGCACCGTCGGCGCCGTCGACGGCCGCGGCGGCGCTCCGGGTACCCGCGAAACCGACCTGCTCGACCCGAGCAACACCGTGCGCCACGTCGACGCGGTGGTGCTGACCGGGGGCAGCGCCTATGGCCTTGCGGCCGCCGACGGGGTGATGACCTGGCTGGAGGAGCAGGGCCGCGGGGTGGCGATGGACGGTGGGGTGGTTCCGATCGTGCCCGCTGCGGTGATCTTCGACCTTCCGGTGGGTGGGTGGGCCAACCGGCCGACGGCCGAGTTCGGCTATGCGGCCGCCGCGGCGGCCGGCACCGATTTCGCGCTGGGTACCGCCGGTGGCGGCGTCGGCGCCCGGGCCGGGGTGCTCAAGGGCGGCGTCGGCACCGCGTCGGTGACCCTGGATTGCGGGGTCACGGTGGGCGCCCTGGTCGTGGTCAATGCCGCCGGTGACGTGGTGGACCCGGCCACCGGTCTGCCCTGGATGGCCGCACTGATCGAGGAGTTCGGGCTGATCGCGCCGCCCGCCGATCAGCTGGCCGGCTATGCCGACCGGCATCGGGAATCGGGCCCGCTCAACACCACCATCGCGGTGGTCGCCACCGATGCTGCGCTCAGCCCGGCCGGGTGCCGACGGGTGGCTGTTGCCGCGCACGACGGGCTGGCCCGCACCATCCAGCCGTGTCACACCCCGATCGATGGCGATACGGTGTTTGCGCTGGCGACCGGCGCGGTCGCCGTCGAACCGGACGAAAAGACACCGGCGGCGATGTCGCCGGAGACGGCGCTGGTCACCCGGGTCGGGGCGGCCGCGGCCGACTGTTTGGCCCGCGCCGTGTTGGTCGGGCTGCTGGCCGCCGAGCCGGTGGCCGGAATACCGACCTACCGCGACATGTTGCCGGGAGCGTTCGAATAAAGGAAACAAAGGAGTTGTGACGTGCTGGTGATCCGCCGGGATCTCGTCGAGGCCATGGTGGCGCATGCCCGCGCCGACCATCCGGACGAGGCCTGTGGGGTGATCGCGGGGCCGGAAGGTTCGGACCGGCCGGACCGGTTCATCGCGATGATCAACGCCGAGCGTTCGCCGACGTTCTACCGGTTCGACTCGATGGAGCAGTTCAAGGTCTGGCGCTCGATGGACGAGGCTGACGAGGCTCCGATCGTGATCTACCACTCGCACACGGCGACCGAGGCCTACCCGAGCCGCACCGACATCTCGTTGGCCCAAGAGCCCGATGCGCACTACGTGCTGATCTCCACGCGGGATCGCCAGGAGCACGAGCTGCGCAGCTACCGCATCATCGACGGCGTCGTCACTGAGGAGCCCGTCGATATCGTTGAGCAGTACCAATAGCAATAAGGAGACCGTCAGTTGTCTGTTTCTGTGTCGATCCCGACCATCCTGCGTCCGCACACCGGCGGTCAGAAGCGTGTCAGCGCTTCGGGTGACACCCTGCAGGCCGTGATCAGCGACCTGGAAGCCAATTACTCCGGGATTACCGGTCGCCTGATCGACCCCGACAATCCGGGCAAGCTTCACCGCTTCGTCAACATCTACGTCAATGACGAGGATGTGCGGTTTTCCGGCGGCCTGGACACCGCCATCTCCGAGGGAGATTCGGTGACCATCCTGCCGGCCGTTGCGGGAGGGGCATAGTCCTCGATGGCCAGATTCGACTCGCTGCTGCAGGCCCTCGGCAATACGCCGTTGGTCGGGTTGCAGCACTTGTCGCCACGTTGGGAGGACGGTCCTGACGGGCCGCACGTGCGGCTGTGGGCCAAGCTGGAGGACCGCAACCCGACCGGATCCATCAAGGACCGGCCGGCGCTGCGGATGATCGAGCAGGCCGAACGCGACGGATTGTTGAGCCCGGGTGCCACCATCTTGGAACCC
The DNA here is from genome assembly GCF_029893345.1 of Mycolicibacterium frederiksbergense. Classification (GTDB taxonomy): domain Bacteria; phylum Actinomycetota; class Actinomycetes; order Mycobacteriales; family Mycobacteriaceae; genus Mycobacterium; species Mycobacterium frederiksbergense_B. The sequence goes on from NZ_JARXVE010000002.1 coordinate 25,199, forward strand.
ACCAGCGGCAACACCGGGATTTCGCTGGCGATGGCCGCGCTGCTCAAGGGCTACAACATGATCTGCGTGATGCCCGAGAACACGTCCATCGAACGGCGTCAGATCCTGGAACTCTACGGCGCGAGGATCATCTTCAGCCCGGCCGAGGGTGGTTCCAACACCGCCGTGGCCACCGCGAAAGAGCTTGCGGCAGAGAACCCTTCGTGGGTGATGCTGTACCAGTACGGCAACCCGGCCAACAGTGATGCGCACTACTACGGCACCGGCCCTGAGCTTTTGGCCGACCTGCCCGAGATCACCCACTTCGTCGCCGGGCTGGGCACTACCGGCACGCTGATGGGCACCGGCCGGTTCCTGCGCGAGCAGGTGCCCGGCGTGCAGATCGTGGCCGCCGAACCGCGCTACGGCGAAGGCGTCTACGCGCTGCGCAACATCGACGAGGGCTTCATTCCCGAGCTCTATGACCCTGACGTGCTGACCACCCGGTTTTCGGTGGGCTCCTATGACGCCGTCAAACGCACCCGCGACCTGGTGACCCGCGAAGGCATCTTCGCCGGCATCTCCACCGGTGCGGTGCTGCACGCTGCGCTGGGGATGGCAGCCAAGGCGGTCAAGGCCTCCGAACGTGCCGACATCGCGTTCGTGGTGGCCGACGCCGGCTGGAAGTATCTGTCGACCGGGGCGTACGCCGGTAGCCTGGATGACGCTGAGGACGCGTTGGAAGGGCAGTTGTGGGCATGATTGGGCGAGCATGACCGGGCCGGGTCTGCCCGCGCCGACCGCGCCGAAAAAGCGGCCTGCGTGGGTGGTGGGCGGTGCGACGATCGTCAGTTTCGTCGTGCTGCTGTGGTTGGTCGAACTGTGGGACTCGCTGACCGATCACCGGCTGGACAGCAACGGGATCCGACCGCTGGAAACCGACGGGCTGTGGGGCATCCTTTTCGCCCCGCTGCTGCACGCCAACTGGGAGCACCTGATGGCGAATTCGGTGCCGGCGCTGGTCCTCGGCTTTCTGATGACGCTTGCCGGTATGTCGCGGTTCATCTACGCGACAGCGATCATCTGGATCCTCGGCGGCTTCGGCACGTGGCTCATCGGCAACATCGGGGCGCACTGCCCGTATGTCGGGGTGCACTGCGAGGCCAACCACATCGGCGCGTCCGGCCTGATCTTCGGCTGGCTGGCCTTCCTGATCGTGTTCGGGTTCTTCACCCGCAAGGTGTGGGAGATCGTGGTCGGCGTCATCGTGCTGCTGGCCTACGGCGGGGTTCTGTTCGGAATGCTGCCCGGTACTCCCGGGGTGTCCTGGCAGGGCCATCTGTGCGGGGCCATTGCAGGCGTGGTGGCGGCGTACCTGCTTTCCGGGCCCGAACGTAAGGCGCGGCAAGCACGCAAGCGGCCGAGCCAGCTGACCTCATGAATGACCCGCTTGCACCGATCGGCATCTTCGATTCCGGGGTGGGTGGGCTCACGGTCGCCCGCGCGATCATCGACCAGCTCCCCGACGAGGACATCGTCTACGTCGGCGACACCGGCAACGGCCCCTACGGCCCACTGACCATCCCGGAGATCCGGGCGCACTCGCTGGCGATCGGCGACGATCTGGTATCCCGCGGCGTCAAGGCGCTGGTGATCGCCTGCAACACCGCGTCGTCGGCCTGCCTGCGCGACGCCAGGGAGCGTTACTCGCCGGTGCCGGTGATCGAGGTGATTCTGCCCGCGGTGCGCCGTGCGGTGTCCGCCACCCGCAATGGACGCATCGGGGTGATCGGCACCGCCGCCACGATCGCGTCGGGCGCCTATCAGGACTCCTTCGCCGCCGCGCGCGACACTGAGGTGTTCGGTGTGGCCTGCCCGCGGTTCGTCGACTTTGTGGAGCGCGGCGTCACCAGCGGCCGGCAGGTCCTGGGGCTGGCCGAGGGTTATCTGGAGCCACTGCAGCGCGCCGAGGTGGACACCCTGGTGTTGGGGTGCACGCACTATCCGATGCTGTCCGGGCTCATCCAGTTGGCGATGGGCGACAGCGTCACTCTGGTGTCCTCGGCCGAGGAAACCGCCAAGGATCTGCTGCGGGTGCTCACCGAGTTGGATTTGCTGAAGCCGCACGAGTCCGGTCCGGCGCAGCGGGTGTTCGAGGCCACCGGGGATCCCGAGGCATTCACCGCGCTGGCCGCCCGATTCCTCGGGCCGAGCCTGGTCGGGGTGCGTCAGGTCCGGCGTCACGCGGGCGCCGGAAGATGATCTCCGTCGCCAAACTGGCCATGTCTTGGCACCGTGCATAGCGGGCATGGCAAGCTAGCACTGTGCGATTGACCATTCTGGGATGCTCCGGCAGCGTTGTCGGCCCGGATTCGCCAGCCTCCGGCTACCTCGTCACCGCACCGGACACGGTTCCGGTGGTCCTCGATTTCGGTGGCGGAGTGCTCGGTGCGCTGCAGCGCTATGCGGATCCCAACTCGGTCAATGTGTTGCTGTCGCATCTGCATGCCGACCACTGCCTGGACCTGCCCGGGTTGTTCGTGTGGCGCCGGTATCACCCGATCCCGGCCACCGAGCGCGGCGTGATCTACGGGCCGGCCAACACCTGGGCCCGGCTGGGCGCGGCGTCGTCGCCGGAGGGCGGCGAGATCGACGACTTCACCGACATCTTCGAGGTGCGTCATTGGGAGGACGGCACACCGGTACAGATGGGCACGCTGAGCGTGACGCCGCGGCTGGTGTGTCACCCCACCGAGTCCTACGGGATGCGCTTCACCGATCCGTCCGGGGCGACGCTGGTCTACAGCGGCGACACCGGGTATTGCGACATGCTGATCGACTTGGCCCGGGGGGCCGATGTCTTCCTGTGCGAGGCGTCGTGGACGCATGATCCGTCCCGCCCGCCCCAGCTGCACCTGTCGGGCACCGAGGCGGGGCGCGCGGCCGCCGAAGCCGGCGTCGGTGAACTGCTGTTGACCCACATTCCGCCGTGGACTTCGCGCGAGGACGTGATCAGCGAAGCCAAGGCCGAGTTCGACGGTCCGGTGCACGCCGTGGTGTGCGGCGAGACGTTCGACGTCACCCGGGACTGACCCGCTAGGGTTGGCGCGTGTCCAAGCGAGAAGACGGCCGTCTCGACGACGAGCTGCGTCCGGTAACCATCACCCGCGGTTTCACATCGCATCCCGCCGGCTCGGTACTGGTGGAGTTCGGCCAGACCCGCGTCATGTGCACCGCCTCGGTCACCGAAGGTGTGCCGCGCTGGCGTAAGGGCTCGGGGCAGGGCTGGCTGACCGCCGAATACGCCATGCTGCCCGCCGCCACCCACGACCGCTCCGACCGCGAATCGGTCAAGGGCCGGGTGGGCGGGCGGACCCAGGAGATCAGCCGGCTGGTCGGGCGTTCGTTGCGCGCCTGCATCGACCTCGGCGCGCTGGGGGAGAACACCATCGCGATCGACTGCGATGTGCTGCAGGCCGACGGCGGCACCCGTACCGCAGCCATCACCGGTGCCTATGTGGCCCTGTCCGATGCGGTGACGTATTTGGCTGCGGCCGGGCGGCTTTCCGATCCGCGGCCGCTGTCGTGCGCGATCGCGGCGGTGTCGGTGGGTGTGGTCGATGGCCGGGTACGCGTCGACCTGCCCTACTCCGAGGACTCCCGCGCCGAGGTGGACATGAATGTCGTCGCCACCGACACCGGCACCCTGGTGGAGATCCAGGGCACCGGCGAGGGTGCGACGTTCCCGCGGTCCACGCTGGACAAGATGCTCGATGCCGCGTTCGGCGCGTGCGAGCAGTTGTTCGTTATCCAGCGCGAGGCATTGGAATTGCCGTATCCGGGTGTGCTGCCGGAAGGCCCGGCGCCGAAGAAAGCGTTCGGAAGCTGAGTGCCTGAGCTGTTGGTGGCCAGCCGCAATACCAAGAAGCTGGCCGAATTGCGGCGGGTGCTGGATGCGGCCGGGATATCCGGGCTGACGTTGTTGTCGCTCGCCGATGTGGCGCCGTTCGACGAGGCCCCCGAGACCGGGGCCACGTTCGAAGACAATGCGCTGACCAAGGCCTTGGATGGCTTTCGCGCTACCGGGTTTGCTTGTGTGGCAGACGATTCCGGTATCTCCGTGGACGCGCTGAACGGTATGCCCGGAGTGCTCTCGGCCCGCTGGTCCGGGGCGCATGGCGACGACGCTGCCAATACATCGTTGCTGTTGGCGCAATTGGACGATGTGCCCGATGAGCGCCGGGGCGCGGCCTTCGTGTCGGCGTGCGCGTTGGTTTCTGCGTCCGGTCAGACGGTGGTGCGGGGCGAGTGGCCCGGAACTGTGGCCCGCGAACCCCGCGGCGATGGCGGATTCGGTTACGACCCGGTGTTCCTGCCGGTTGGGTCGGCGCGCACCGCGGCCGAACTGACGGCCGCCGAGAAGGACGCGGCGTCACATCGTGGCCGGGCGCTGGCGCTGTTGGTGCCGGCGCTGCGGGAGCTGGCCGGGTCCTAGTCTCAGACCCGGCCCGGCGCCGTTACAGCTCGAAGCGTTCCTTGATGGCGATCGTGTTGAAGTGCTCGACGATGATCCCGACGAACGGGATCGTGCCGGCGAGCAAGGTACCGATGGTCTTGCCGATGGGCCAGCGGATCTTGACCGCGAGGTTGGCGGTGAACATCAGGTAGATGAAGTACACCCAGCCGTGCACGATGCCGATCCAGCTCGGCGGATTGTCGACCTGCACGATGTACTTGAGCACCATCTCGTAGCACAGCGCGATCAGCCACAGGCCCGTTGCCCACGCCAACACTCGGTAGCCCACCAGTGCTTTGCGGATGGTCTCCTTGGGTGTGGTGACCTCGGCTTGCGGTTCGGTCATCTATCGGTCCTGTCTTTCTTCTCGGGCTGGGTCTCGGACTTGGCCAGCTCGGCAAGGTAGGCGTTGTACTCCGCGAGAGTCTGGTCGTTCTCGTCGTGGACTTCGAGCTTGGGGCGTTCGGGCAGCAGACCCTCGGGGATCTCGGTGATCTCGTCATGATGCCGGGGCGCCGGGGGTGCTTCCTCAAAGCGGACGAATTTGTAGTACGCGTAGAAGCAGAACCCGGCGAACATCGGCCACTGCAGGGCATAGCCCAGGTTCTGGAAGGTGCCCGAGGCGGATTCGTAGCGGGTCCACTGCCACCAGGCCAGCGCCAGGCAGCCGACCGCGCCGAGGATCACCAGCAGAATGAGGGCTGGTCTCCTACGTCGTGTAGTGGACATTAGTCCACGGTACCGCGCGGTGCTTGGGGGCAGGTCACGGCCACTAGACCTTGGGGCCGATGAACTCGTCGAGGCGAGCAGTGGCGGCCTTGCGGTAGACGGCTACGTCATACCTGCTGGGGCGGGTCCAGGGGATACCGAGCGCATCGAGCGCCGCGCAGTACAGGCCCCGGATGTCGTCGGATCGATTCGAGAAGTGGTAGCGGATGCTTTTGACGCCGCGATCGTCGGCAACGACACGGCACCCGTCGCTGTGAATAAGGCCGCGTACGAAATCCTCGGTGGCTTCCTTGACGAGTACCTCCTGCCAAGGCTCCAGCCGAATCGGCCTGGTGTGCTTCTTGCCCGGACCATGCTGCGGAAATAGGCATGGCCAGTGGTTGCTGCATAGATAGACGTCAACGCATCCGATCGCACGCCGGAACACTGATGTGTGTTGTCCGGGCATGAGCATATTGATGGCTTCGCGGCAGCTGTCGATGATTCCGGGGTACTTCTTGTCCAGCGTGATTCTCAGGCGCCACGTCCGGGGGTCTCGAGAGATACAACCGTCTCCGAGGTACAGGCCGAGGACGTAGCAGTACGCCTTGGCAGGAAGGGCGGAGAAATCGTGGGTGGTGCAGCTGCCTGACAAGTCAGTGGCAGTTCTCGGCCGGACTCCAGGTGTGCACCGCCAGTGCCAGATCGTCTTACGGGGAATTCCGGTTCGGCGCGAGATTTCACAGTCATTCAAGCCGGATGCGATGAGCATCTGAACGTTTGTGAACTCGTCAGCCGATCGCACGGTCGGTCCCTTCGGGCAAGTTATTGCCTCAAGGTAACTGGGGCCACTGACATGATCACCTCGGAAACGAAGCGGTAGTATCGGCACGCTGCGGGCGTGATGAAATTGGCAAACATGCGGGCTTTAGGTGCCCGTGCTCGGAAGAGTTTGTGGGTTCGAGTCCCACCGCCCGCACTCAAGACATATGTGCTCTCCAAACCTGGTACCGCATGCGATACCGGGTTTACGGTCGGTGGTCGGTTCCCGAGGCCTCGATAACTGGCGCGCGCCGCAACTCCTCCCGTAGCAAGGCGATCTCGGCGCGCAGTTCGTTGATGTGGGAAGCGGTCGCTGCCGCATTCGCGGATTCTTCGGTGGACACGTGCTGCACGATCCACGATGCGATGGTCGCGGTGATGGAGCCGACCAGACTGATGCCGCCGATCATCAACAGCGCGGCGATCACTCGTCCGGTTGTGGTCACCGGATACATGTCGCCGTAGCCGACCGTGGTGATGGTGGTGATCGCCCACCAGACGGCGTCGCCGAAATTGGTGATGTGGGCGCCGGGGGCGCCGCGCTCGGTCTGCAGCACGGCCAGCGATGAGACGTATACCAGCATGATCGCGCCCGAAATGGTGTAGAGCACGACCCTGCCGCGGATCGCGTGGCCGATAGCCTTCTGCAGCGCCCCGATCAACACGATCAGTCGCAGCAGGCGCAGCGGACGCAGCAGCGGCAGCACCACGACCGCCAGATCGATGAGGTGGGTCCGGAACCACCGCTTGCGATCGTCGGCCAGATACAACCGGGCGGCATAGTCCGCGGTGAAGGCGGCCCAGGTGAGCAGGGAGACAGCGTGGATGGCCCATCTGGCCAGTCCTTGCGGCTGGGCCAGCACATTCACCGAGTAGGCGGCGAGGAAGACCGCGGCCACCGTGGCCAGGGGCCATTCGGCCCGGGCCTCCCACCTGTCCAGGCGCTGTTGCATCGTCACGGCCAAGAGTGTGCGGCACAACGGTGGGAAAAGGTCAGGCAACCCCGTCGGCGGGTACCGCGTTTTCCTTCACCGTGTTGAGAATCTGCACGATGTTGTCGACATCGGCATCGGCGAACACGTGGTCGGGGCCAGTCGGTGCATGGTCGATGTAGGGCGATTCGTACAGCCGGGCAGGTTCGACCACTCCGGTGGCGGTGAGTTCGGTGATGATCAGGTTGATGAACCGAATCTGGTCGGTGCCGAATCGTGTCCCGTCCAGAAATGCGGAGAAGGCTTCGGTCGCGGCCTCACGGTCCAGGCCGACCAACCCGCGGATGAACAACCCCAGGCCATGCGATTGTTCCTTGGCCAGCGCGATGTCGTCGGCCCCTCCGGTGCCGCTGTCGACAAGCATGCGCTCCAGTGCCTCGAGGTCGGCGGCCGTGAGGGGTTTGTTGCGGTGCAGGCGTTGCAGCGCGACGTGGTCCTGATGCTGCTTGAGGTAGGCCCTCGCCTTGAGTTCGAAGCGTTCCCAGTTGGTGCCGGGGGTGATGCCGGGTAGATCGACGAGCGTGGCCTCGCCCAGTTCGTCGGCGAAGTCGGTGTAGACGACGACTTTCTTGGCTTTTTCCAGGAGCCGGAGTAGTCGGCGTAGCCGGCGACGTGCCAGCTCCAGCATCGGCAGCGTGACGTCAACCCACCACTCGTCGCTCGCGACCTCATCGAGTAGGGCCTCTTGAGCCCTGATTTCCGGAATGTTGGTCTGGTTCAGCAGCCCCGAGGCGATGTCCTGGATCTTCTCGCGCAGTCGTTCGGAGGCCAGGGCATCGCCTTCGAGTTGGGCAAGTTGGCGACGCAGGATCAGCATGTCGAACCGCTTGGCGTCCTCGTCATCGTCTTTGTGTGTCGACGGCAGTCCGGCCAGGGATTCGGCGACGTCGGAGGCGGCCTCATTGCTCAGGGTGCCCGCCCACGGTTCCCAATGTGCGTACTGCTCGACGAGTCGCCGATGCGGGCGCACCAGGAAGTTGTCCAGCGTCATGCCGGCCACGATGCGGTGCAGTGACCATGCCACGTCGACGCGCAGCCCGCGTTCCGACTCGGCTCCCTGACCTTCGGGTGGGTCTGGAACGGTCGGCGGCTGCAGATTATCCAGCGCGGCGATCAAGCCCAGACGAGTCTCAAACAACCTCTGGTTCAAAGACTTCTGCAAGGATCCGGGCGAACCGGGCAGGTCTTGACTGAAGTACTCGAGGTTGCCGCAGAAGTCGAAGACGTAGAAGTTCTGCTTGTGTTGTCCGGGGCCGAACAGATCGGGGCACAGCCGGGTGCCGCGCCCGATCATCTGCCAGAATTTGGTTTTGGAGCGCACCAGTTTGAAGAACACCAGGTTGACGACTTCTGGGACGTCGATGCCGGTGTCGAGCATGTCGACCGAGATCGCGATGTGCGGGGCCTTGTCGGGTATGGAGAAATCGTCGATCAGCGATTGTGCGTGGGAGGTGCTGTGGGTGATGACGCGAGCGAAATGTCCGGCCAGGTGCGGGTATTGGATGTTGAACTGCTGCGCGATGAACTCGGCGTGGTCACGGTTCTTGGCGAAGATGATGGTCTTGCCCAGGCGGTCGCCAGCGGCGACCCGGTGGCCTTTGGCCATGAGTTCGGCGAGCACCAGGTCGACGGTGCTCTCATTGAACAGGACCTTGTTCACCTCCTCGGAGGTCACTTCGTCCGGTGTCTCATCACCCCAGTCTAGGGCTTCCCACTCGTCTTTCTCGGCCTCGGGAAGATCGGCGTAGCGGATACCGCGGTCGAGAAACTTTGTGCTGCTGGTGATTCCGACAGCCGGAACCAGAAAACCTTCCTTGACTGCGTCGTCGAGACCGTAGGCATCGGTGGGTACGCCGTCTTCAAGGTGGAACAAGCGATAGGTGTTGTGGTCGACTTCGTCCTTCGGGGTCGCGGTCAACCCGACCAGCAGCGAGTCGAACCAGTCGAAGATGGTCCGGTACTTCTGATAGACCGAGCGGTGGGCCTCGTCGATTACCACCAGATCGAAGTAGCCGGGACCGAATTTCCTGATCCCCGAACCGGTGTCGTTGATCAGGTTCATCATCGTCGGGTAGGTGCTGACGTAGACGCGCCCATCGGTGATCTTCTCGGTCAGCAGGTTCACCGTGGTGGCGTCGGGCAGGTGGGTTTTGAACGCGCCCGCGGCCTGGGTGACCAGGGCGGTGCGGTCAGCCAGGAACAGCACCCGTTTGGCCCAGTTGGCTTCCATGAGTTGCTTGACCAGTGCGATGACGGTGCGGGTCTTACCTGATCCGGTGGCCATCACCAGCAGGGCTTCGCGGCGCTTGTCGGTGAAGGTCTCGTCGATGGCCCGGATGGCGCGGTGCTGGTAGTGGCGTTCGACGATCGCCGAGTCGATGGGAGCCTCGGGGAGGGGCTGGCGGGTTTGCCGACGCTGGACCAGCAGCTCCAGTTCGTCGTGGGTGTAGAACCCCTGGATCGGGCGAGGCGGGTAGCCGGCTGCGTCGTCCCAGATCCAATGCTCAAAACCGTTGGTGTAGAAGATGACCGGGCGCTGTCCGGTCATCTTCTCCAGGCAGTCGGCATACAGTTTGGCTTGCTGTTCGCCGATGTGTGGGCTCTTGCTGGTGCGTTTGGCCTCCACCACTGCCAGGGGCAGCCCGTTGGCGCCCCACAACACATAGTCGACGAAGCCGGTGCCGTTGTCGGGTGGCATGCCGGTGACTTCGAACTCGCGGTCGCGGGCATCGGCCAGCGGCCAACCGGCTTCATTCAACATCAGGTCGATGAACGTGTCGCGGGTCTGAGCTTCGGAGTAGTCACGGTCGTCGGGCTGCAGGTTGGCGGCTTGCGCCTTCTTGACTTCCTCACGCAACTGGGCGATTTCGGCATCGCGGGCGGCGGCCAGCTCGTCCTTCTCGGCCAGTGCCTTGGTGTGTGCCTCGTCCTGGGCGGCGAACTTCGCGGCGAGTGCGGCGACTTCCTGCCGGCTCAGCGGGGCGGCCTTGGCGGCCAGCTTCGGATCAAATGGCAACTTGAGTGGCGCGGCCTTCGGGTAGGCCGAGTGGTGGTAGACCGCCCACACCATGATGTGGTGCAGTTCGCGCAGGACGGCCAGCGCAATGTTGGGGGCGATCTGCTTTTGTTCGTGCACGGCCGCATTACCGGCCTTGCGAATCAGGTTGAGTTTCTGCACGATTGCCGGCGGGACCTGTGCGCGGAACGGCGGTTCGTTGATCCGCGCCGACAGGTCGTTCTTGTAGGGCAGTGGCAGCGCTATGACGTCGTAGAGCAGGTCGACGAGTTGTTCGACGGCGCGGCGGCTGTAGAAGCACGCCGTGCGCGGATCAGCACTGAGATAGCTTTCGGCGCGCGCGCAGTCGGTGTGGATCTCGGGCCAGTCCGCGGCGCCGACGAAGGCGAAGTTACTCAATGTTCGGTTCCCCCGGTCAGCATGTGCATACGCTGCGTCAGCTTATTAGTTTTGCTGTCAAAGAACCCCTGCTTGGAGTCATTTGGTGCCGCCACGGTGATGTTGGTACGTCCTGGTGAACTCAACGGGTCACGAGCACCGGCGTCAATGCCGCTTGGATCACTTGGCTGTCACTGGTGGCGATGGTGAGACCCCGGCGGGCGGCCTGCACAACGATCATGCGGTCGAAGGGGTCCTTGTGCTCCCAGTTGAGTTGACCGGCCATCGCCGCATCGGCGGCGTCGATCACCAGGTCGGCGGCATTCATGCCGGCCAGGACTTCACTCCAGGCGGAGAGCAGCGGTGCACCGTTCAGGCGCCCGATCCGGGTTTTGATTGCCACCTCCCAGGCAGACACCGCGGAGACGAACAGCTCATTGGTTTGGTGCTCGAGTACTTCGCGAGCGGATGAAGAGATCCGCTCCGGTGCAGAGGCCAGCCACAGTAAAGCGTTGGTGTCCAACAGGATCGACGTCACGATGAGGGCGTCCAGGCGGCCAGCTCCTCGGCAGGGAGCGGCTCGTCGAAGTTATCCGGAACGACGAGGTGAGGTAACTGCCCGAAGGTCCGCGGTTGTGCGGTCGCGGGCGACAACACGGCGACGGGACGCCCGTGGTTGGTGATGGTGACCGAAACTCCGGTCTGCTCCACCTCGGCCAGCAGCGCGTTCAGCCGGGCCTTGGCCTCGGTGCTGGTGATTGTCTTCATATGACCAATGTATGCCAATAGGACTAGTGGCACTAGTCCTATTGGTCCGTTCGGATGGAGCTCCCATCATCCGCCGCGGGTGCCGAATGTGAGGGCGAGGTCCCACGGTTGCAGTCCCCAGGTGGCGATCGCGTCGAGCATGATCAGCGGCGCCGTCTGGATGGTGTCGGTGCTGGCCGGAGCGGACAGGGTGGTGCACGGCTCGCCGGCAACGATGTGCCCTGCCCAGATGTGCGAGTCGTAAGGCTCGGGCGCGGTCTCGATGATGCTGACGAAACCTTCCCCATCCGGAATGACGATGAACAGGCAGAACGGTTCAGTGGGGGCATCCCACCCGCCCTTCTCGACGACCAGGAACTCATTGTTGGTCAGCGCGTACTCGATCGCCTGCGCCAGCAGCGAAAGCATGTCGTCATCGGCTGCCTCGGCCGGTTCCCTCGCTGGTTGCAGATCGATCACACTGGCCTCGTATTGAATCCGGTCGTCATCCGTCTCCAGCGGGTAGCGAGAGCGAAGCATCAGGGTGCCGGTGTCCTCGGACAGCAGGCCGACTTCGCGAAACCGGTCCTCTTCTCGCAGAGTGCGAGCAATGGTTCCGGTGGCCTGCATGGACTGTAGATAGTCGGCGTCGCGCACCGACCACAGTCGTGACGGCCCGGAGTCGGTCCAGGTGCGGACGAGGCCGCCGACACAGGGGCTGAGCATGGCGACGGTTGTGGTCTCGCCGGGCTTGAGTGGAAAACTGTCAGACATCGGATGGCTCCTTGGTTGAGGCCTACTTGAGGCCTGCTTGAGGCGAACCGGTCTGTATATCGGATGACTCCGACAAATTTGTCGCCCGCTGTAGGTGGACCGCTCTACCGTTCCCACCCATGGGTCCTCGACAAGCAGCAGGCGATGAGATCTTGGCGACCGTCGGCCACCGGGTGATCACCGTTGCCTCATTGGTGGGGTTGTTGCAGCGCCAGCGCGCGGTAATCGCGGCAGAGGGCGCTGGTGAGCTCCTCATCCGCTTCTTCGACGACAAGCCGGAGACCATACCGATTCCCTACCCGCATCCGGGCATTGCGTTGCGAGGCATGAGTCATGTCCCTGACGCGGGATTGGTGCTCAGCATTCAGTGCGACGTCGACCGTGACACATTCACCGCGATTGCTGCCTTACCTGACGGCACGGGGACGGTATTCATGGGGGACATTGACGGGCCGGTAATGCGTGTGGCCAACGGATTTCAACGACTCCCGTTGATGCACCTGGTAATGACCAAGATTTCCTGTGGGACAGCGATTCCGGTGGGTGAGACCATGTCGGTATCGGATTGGCTGTTGTGCTCTGCGGTGACGACTGTGGCTGAGGAGCTCGTCGACGTGCGGTTCGATGACACCGTGGATGGACCTTTGCTTGCTGATTCGCTTCTGCGTGAACGTATCAGTGACCGCATTGTCGCGATCGAATGCGTTGACGGCGCCCCGATGCGGCTACGCTCAGTTCGCCAGGACTGGCCGGCGCTGTACGAATCCGCGCCGCTTCTAGCCGGCCTGGACTGGGCTGATGTCGACGACGAAAGATTCGCAGCGGCAAGAGGTGCCAGTGTCGACCAAGGAAAATGGTGGACGGCACAGGGGCTCGCCAGCCTCGAACTGATCAGCCTTCCGCACGTGGAGGACAACCTGGCCCGGCTGGAGCTGCAGCATCCCGGGGTCGCAGCTCACTTGCGACGCGCCGCCGATGCATTCGCCGAGCGGATTAATGACGCGATGGTGCCGGCCCGCGATCGCCTACGGGCACGTTGGCGTGCCGACGACCCCATGGCCTTGACGCGATTCGTGCGAAAAGTAGTGGCAGAAACGGACTTTCCGTTCGGTCAGGCGCTGGTGGGTTACCGGCGTCGCGGGGGCCAGTTGCAGCAGGTCATCCGGATCGACTCCGTGATGGATGAGCACGGCCTGCACGCCCTGGACCCCACCGGCATCGACAGTGTCAGCCCAGCGGACGGCGTTGTCATGATCGCCAAAACCAATGCGGGCTGGACCGCTTCGGCGCTCAATCGCGAGCAGGAGCACGGCATCGCAGCCAGCAACGCTGTTGGTATCGAGTTTCTGGCGCCGATCTCCGAGGGCCAGTCGTTGGCGATGATGCGCCGAGTACTCGCCGGACGTGCCCCGGTGCAGCCGGTCTGTGCACCGCACGAGTGGCTGTGCCGTCGGATTCTCTACGGCGTGGCGCTCACCCTGGAGACGGGAAAAGTCGACGGGGAGAAACAATCTGAGACGCCGTCAAACGAGGAGCGGCGGTTGGCCACGCTTGGGCAACTGGCCGACCACGAGTCGCCGATGTCGTTGCTGATCGATGCGGTACTGACCGTGGTGTTCATCGAACATGTGGATACGTTCGTCAGTGCGATGCGTTCCGGCCCGTCGCTCACGGCGGTGCGCGACGACACATTGAGCGACGACGAGCGTTGGGAGACGTTCTCAACGCTCATGAAGCTGGTCCGGGAGCTCGACTGGTCGCACCTTCGGGTCGAGGCGCTGGCGGAGGCGTGGCGGCAGCCGCTGACGCAGGCACAGTGGTGGGGAGCCGAAGGTATCGCCTATCTGCAGGCACGGCGCATGCCGGAGCCGACAGAATCACTGCTGCGGTGCGCGTTCGTGATCGGGCGGGGGCAGGGGGCCGCGGTCGCGTTCGAGCACCTCATCGCCCGCACCAGACAGGTCTTCGGCGACGACATGGCCGTACTTTGGGATTTGTTGCCGGACTTCGATACCTGAGCGAGTTCGCCATTGTGAACTCGCCGTCAACCTCCTGGGCTCGCCGGATTGGCATTCCCGAACAGGCCCGATTATGGAAGATTGAGTGCGGCCGAGAAGACTCGTCAGAGGAGGATGACCGATGATCGAAGTACTGCCGGAAATGCCTGAGGGAGTGTTCGGGATCCGGGTGTCGGGCCATGTCAGTGGTGATGACCTGCGCCAGTTTCGGCCGACGATAGACGAGCTGTCGAAGGCGGGTGAGATCAGGATCGTCGAGGTCATTGCCGACTATGAGGGGTTCGGACCAGGTGGGCTCCTGGAGGATCTCAAGCTCGGGATGGGGATGATGGTGCACCATCACTCGGCGTTCAAGCGGATCGCCGTAGTTTCGGACAAGGAATGGGTGGCCCACGCCATGCACGCGTTCGCGTGGATGATTCCCGGTGAGCTCAAGATGTTTGGGCTTGATGACCTCGACGCGGCGAAGGAGTGGGCCGCGGGCTGAGATCGACGGGCTGAACATCATTCGTCTTGTCCTGCGCCGGCGGACAGGTCGCCCCGGATGTCCCAGAGGTGGACGTGGCCAGGGATCTCCTGGTCCATGAACCATTCCCAGTCCTCATATTTGTCCGCATCGGCCTGCCATCGATCCGCTTCGACGTCGCGGCCGGCACTACGCAGGACGTCGGCCACCCGCCGCTGCAGTGCCTGGGTCATGCCGTGGAAACAGATGCCGTCGAGCATCTCGATTGCTTGCCGCGCGATGCCGTCGATGGCGTGATCCACCCTGTGCTGCGCCACCTCGGCGAACTTCAGTTCGGCCACCGCCCAGTGGTACGCGGCCTCGGCCGCACGCATCGGGTGGTACATCTCGCGGCGCTCGATCAAATTGGCCGCCATCTCCTGGGCGAGCGTTACCGACTCCTCTGAAGGGGCAAGGAAATTGATCAAGGAATCGAACGCCGCCAGCATCAACTCCGGGTCGCTCGCATCGACTTCCCGCGCAAGCGCCACAGCGCGTCGGTAGGCAGACTCGGCGCCCTCCAGATCATCCAGCTCTTCAAGGGCCCCGCCAAGCAGGAAACTCAGGTGCGAGGCATGAGCTAGCTCGCCCGCTTCCATCGACTCGTCCATGACAGCGCGCAGTTCTGCTGCTCGCATGGCCGGAGGTTGTAGTCGGCGCCGGATGTCGAGCAATTTCACTCTGGTGCGGTCGAGGACCTCGCCGAACCTGGCGGATGTTTCGGCGTCCACGACAACATCTACCAACGGCAGGATCAGATTATTGATCTCCTCGTAGTGATCAGCTGCCTCGTCGAGCCTTCCCGAGCACAGCGCTCGGTCGCCGCGTCGTTCGCTCTCCTCCACGGCGTCGGCTATCAGTGCTGGTTGCTCGTTCATCGGGTGATCTCCGTACCGTCCACGCCGGCGGCGAGCAGGATGATGTCATCGAGCGCTTCCGACAGCAGGATTCGATCTTCGGGGCCATCGCACTGGCCCGCAATCCGGGCCTGGACGTACAGCAGCTGCATGAGCCGACTGAACACGAGGTCGTCGGTAGTGCGGGTCAGTGCGCGCACGGCTCGGTTGTCCCAGTTCGCAACCAGGTGCGCGAGGTCGCCGCACCCGGGCGATGCCATGTCGATCTGCCCGCGGCCGATGAAGACGGCAGGCAGGTCAGTTGATGGGAACTGGCGCACCACCACGCGGCAGCCTGATGCAGCGAGTGCTTGACTGCCTCGCTGTTCCAGTGCCAGCACCTCACCGACGGCGTCAGCAGACGGCGCCGTCAGCCCAGCTACTTCGGAGGCGGGATAGGCGCGGATGACGGTCACCCCGGACATCACTTGCGGCAGCATGAGCAGTACTTCTTGGTCAAGGGTGTGGCCGGCGTTGACGATGATCCGCCCGCTCGGGTTGAAACTCGCGATGGTGCGGAATTCCTTGACGGACGCGGCGTAGAGGATGTTCGGGTTGCGGCCGACAACGTCGATCAACCGCATATGACCTTCGGTCGTTTGTACGGTCAGCATCGGCAGCACGACTTCGGCCAGCTCCAGATTCTCGGCGCCGCCTCCGTGCGTCGCTGCGGACCTGAGCTCCAGTTCGTTATCGGCGACGAACTCGGCGAACCGCTCGGGATCGGTGTCGGCCAGGGCACTCAGCCACCTCAGCAGCGCCTGCTGGAGGCGGCGTCGGGTCATGGCCAGCACCGTGTTGTTCACGATGGTCTCGCGGCTGGCCGTCGGCTCAAGTTTGGTGGAGTTGACCACGGCCCAGGCGAAGAATGCCCACGACGGCATGAGCGCGCCCTCGGCATCGTCAACGAGCATGTCGTTGACGTAGACACGGTTGCGGCCAACCGATTTGGACTTCCTCGACGGGGCGCCGATGTACACAACGGCGAGCAGCCCGAGGTCTGGATCGGCAACCTCGATGGCGTCGAACTGTTTACCCGCTCCGACGCCGCCATAGACCGGTGAGACACCTTGCCGCACAGCAGAACGGTGGGCACTGAAGTCGCGCACCCAGGGGTACTCGCGGGAAACATCCTTCGGGCCTTGACTTGTCAGCACTTTGATCTCGACCGGGAGGAACTCGGCGTACTTCTGTACCAGCGGGCTCACCTGCTCGGCCCGTGCCCACCCGATCATGTCCGGGCGGGGACGCAGTCGTACGGTGGTCCCGACGGCTGTGTCCTCGTAGTCCTCGGTGATGATTCGGATCGTGTAGGTGCCGTCGCTCCTGCCTATCCATTCGATCGGCTCGGCACCGGTCGCGCTGCGGGAGACGACGGTGATCTCATCGGCGATGAGAAAGCAGCTCAGCAGGCCGATGCCGAACTGACCGATGTAGGTCCGACGGCTGCGCCGGAGCTCGTCACTCTTGGAGCTGGCGCCGACCGTCGCCAGGAACTGCTCGACCTGCTCCGGGCTGACACCGATGCCGGCATCGGTGACCGTGAACTCCTCGGCGGGCGAGCCGGGGGAGGCCACCCCGTAGGGCGAGATCGAGATGATCCGCGGGGCGGGAGAGCCACCTAGGGCATCGCGGGCCGTGATGGCATCCATCGCGTTCTGGATCAGCTCCCGGACATACACGCCGGGACTGGAATACAAGTTCTTGCTGAGTAGCGTGATCACGCCGCCGAGATCCACTCGGAAGTTCTGCTGCTGAAGCCCGTCCATCTCTGGCCTTTCCCTATCGGTTCGTTTCGAGAACCGCATAGGGTCGCACGGGCCACCGACAAGTCGGAGGTGAACTTTTATCTGCGACGGGCTGCGGCGTCAAGCTCGCCAATCGTCGACACACCGACAGTCTCAGCCAAGCGGATCGCGACCTGTGCAGCCGCGACGGCATCGTCACCTGCCTCATGGTGTCTACCTATGACGACACCAAGGTGCGCACATACTTGGGGAAGGGTGTATTTGGGGAGGTCGAATAGGCGTTTCGACCACTTCTTCGTGCAGTAGTGCGCGGTCGGTGGTCTCGTGCGGCCGCAGGTGGCGAGCGACTGTTCCAGAACGCCGATATCGAACGCCGCATTGTGGGCCACGATGGGCAGTCCGGTGTCGAGGCGGGCGAATAGATCGGGAACCCGCTCGGCGAATGTTGGTTGATTGGAGACTCTTTCGGCAGTGATGCCGTGAACTCGAACGTTGTATGGACCGAACTCATCAAGTCCTGCCGGCGGTCGGCACAGCCACGACCCTTGATCCGCAATGGCGCCGTTGCGCACAGTCGCCCATCCCATTGCACACACTGAGGCGTAGTTTGGATTGGCGATCTCGAAATCAATAGCTACAAAATCCATGAAGGTAACCTTTTCGGCTAGCTGTCGTGCCGCGATACGGTCGCGGACGGGCACTTAACATCCAGTGCGGCGGCTCAGGAGCTCATAGCGTGCCAACTGCAGTTCGCGGTGCAGGAAGCGCATGTCGAAGGGTGCGTTGTGCGCGACAAGCACACGACCGCTGAGCATTTCGAGGAGATAGTCGCTGATGCCGGCGAAGTCCGGGGCATCCAGGATGTCCCCGGCCGGGATGCCGTGGATGTGGGTGGCCCCGATGTCGCGGTGAGGGTTGACCAGGGTGGTCCACTCGTGCTCGATACACCCGGCGTCGTCGGTGAGCACGATGCCGACCTCGACGACGCGGTCGGAGCGCTCCGGAACCAGACCCGTTGTCTCGAAGTCGATCACGGCGAACGGCATCAGAGTTCACCTCGGAATGCGCGGGATTGGAGGGAAGCGAAGAGTTCGTCTAGGTCCGTAGCCGATGTGACCGCTGACTCGCCGAGGAGTGTGACGGAGTTCGCTCGCGCCACAAACTCTTGCTGTAGCTCGAGACGTGGTAAGGGAACCGGCATCTCCTTGACGATCCCCATATTCAGGCCGTCCATGATCGAGCCCTTGGTGCGCTGTGTCAGGTGATGCCGCGAACGTGGGTGCCAGAGAAAGGTGGCTCTGACGAACTCTGGAAGAGCTATGTCGGGATCGAGCGTTATTGCGCATATGTGCTTGGTGTTGATGGCGGTGCCAATGTCAGCAGGCACGACGACGCAACGTCCGCAAGTGCCCATGATGCTGATGAGTACATCGCCTGGCTCAACCGTGTAGCGGCGTAATGCTTCGTATTTGGCCGGAGAGATGTAGCGCCGTTCCCCCCAGGTGAAGGCGTTGCCGACAACGTTGTCGAGTCCGAGAACCGCGACCCCTTCATCAACGAACTCGCTGTGCAACAGTTGGCTGCCGAACGGGCCAGTTCGGATCGCCCCCTTTACGGGGAGCGCAATCTCGTTCACCGTGGCGAACCTGGTGCTGGTTGAACCAAACATGCCGAGATAAATCGCCTTCGTCAGATCGTCGACCCGGCAGCCAACTTCGCGGCGCTTGGCGCGCAGCGTATCAGCGTGGTCGAGGATCGCGGCGATGCGGCGCTGCTCGTCGAGTGGCGGAAGAGGAAGGCGAAGTAGCTCGCAACGCCTCAGGTTCAAGTTCGCGATGTTCGTCGTCTGGTTTGCGCAATTTCGGACTTCGGCCTGGGTATGAGGTGATGAGAACCAGCGATAGAGAAACCGCGGATCTACGTCCGCGGAAGTGACCCGCAATCCAGTGACGAAGCCACCGATCGCGGCTGGTGCAGCCAATTCGGGAACCCAGCTGCAGCGTCCTACAAGGTTCCAGCTATTCGCACTTGAAATGAGAATGTCGCCCACGTGAAGGTATTGGTCAACTTGCCGGACGAGGTCGCGAGGTATCTGAAGTATGTCGTTGACTTCGAGTTCATCCTGAACATTCTTGGTGCGCATGACGCCGACGGAAGTTGCTGTAGGCCCATCAAGGACATCACTGGGCTTGAATGTGACACCGCGGACGAAACGAGCGACATCGCCCAGTGCAACCGTCTTCACGACAGCATCGTCTTCAATTCGGCGATCCCAGCGGCGATTTCACCCTCGAGCTTCTCGATCTCGGCGATGATCTCCAACGGGGGGCGGTGCTCCACCTCGTCGTGCACGATCTCCTTGTACCGGTTCAGCGACAGGTCATAACCCTGGGCGACGATGTCGTCCTTCGGCACGCAGAAGGATTGCTCGGTGCGGGCGCGCTCCAGCTCCGAGGTATCTCGTAACACCCACCGGGACAGCGCATCCGGCAGGTCATTCGCCTCTACCGGGTTGCGCTTGTCATCAAGGGAGAACCCGTCGGCGGTGACGTCGTAGAACCACACATGTTCGGTGCCACCGGAGTTCGTCTTGGTGAAGAGCAGGATCGCGGTGGACACCCCGGCATACGGGCGGAAAACACCCGAGGGCAGTTTCACGATGCCATCCAGCTTCTGATCCTCAACAAGGACTCGACGAAGTTCCTTGTGGGCCTTGGATGATCCGAAAAGCACCCCGTCCGGAACGATCACCGCAGCCCGCCCACCCGGCTTCAATAGCTTCAAAAACAGTGCCACGAACAGCAGTTCGGTCTTCTTGGTCTTGATCACCCGCTGCAGATCCTTGGACGTGGCTTCATAGTCCAGCGACCCGGCAAACGGGGGATTGGCCAGGATCAAGGTGTACCTCTCGGCATCCTCGCTCGCACCTTCGGACAGGGAATCCCGGTAGCGGATATCGGGGGATTCGATGCCGTGCATCAGCATGTTCATGCTGCCGATGCGCAGCATGATGGAGTCGAAGTCATAGCCGTGGAACATGCTGGCGTGGAAGTGTTTCCGCTGAGCGGCATCGGTGAGCACCGACTCGTGCGTCTCCCGCACATACTCGGATGCGGCCACCAGGAAGCCGGCCGTGCCGCACGCCGGGTCGCAGATCTCGTCAGTGGGCTGTGGCGCAGTCATCTTCACCATCAGCTCGATGATGTGGCGCGGGGTGCGGAACTGGCCGTTCACCCCGGCGCTGGCGATCTTGGACAGCAGATATTCGTACAGGTCGCCGTTGGTGTCGCGGTCGGCCATCGGGATGTCGTCGAGCATGTCGACGACCTTGGACAGCAGTGCCGGGGTGGGAATGGTGAACCGGGCATCACGCATGTGCTCGGAATAGGTGGACCCGTCCCCACCGAGCTCGCGCAGGAACGGGAACACCTTCTCGCCAACGGCGGTGAACATGACCGCCGGCTCGAAGTTCTTGAACTGCGACCAGCGCAGCTGCTGCTGATCCGGGCCGAATCGCAAGCCCTCGGACTTGCCGGTGACGCGGGCCTTCTTCTCGGCGAGGATCTCCAGATCATCGAGGCGTCGGATGAACAGCAGGTAGGTGATCTGCTCGATCACCTCCAAGGGATTGGAGATGCCGCCGGACCAGAACGCGTCCCAGACCCGGTCGACCTTGCTCTTCAACTCACCCGTGATCACTGCACTGCCCCTCGCTGCCGTAAAGAACCGAACCGAACTGTATATAGGACCCCGCCGACAAATGGTGCGATATCGCAACGGGCGAGTCTTGTCGGTGGCCTCTGCCATGCTGTGCGGCTCGCAACCGCGGGCAACCGACCAGAAGGAAGAGGCCCGCCATGAACAAGCCCGCACCGAGACGGATCGCGACGGCCGCAGCGATCGCGGGTGTATCGACACTGGCGCTGGCCGCTCCCGCGCACGCCGACCAGTACGACTTCGTCGCCCAACTTGATAACCGCGGCGTGTATTACGCGTCGATCACCGATGTGATCGACGCGGGCAAGATGGCCTGCCGCATGCTGCGCGGCGGCACCGGCGTGCCCGCCGCCCTGGACTA
The DNA here is from genome assembly GCF_029893345.1 of Mycolicibacterium frederiksbergense. GTDB lineage: Bacteria > Actinomycetota > Actinomycetes > Mycobacteriales > Mycobacteriaceae > Mycobacterium > Mycobacterium frederiksbergense_B. Next base: position 46,376 of record NZ_JARXVE010000002.1, read on the forward strand.
CGTCGCCAGCGATGGCTATACGCGCTATGAGACCGTGATCGTCGTCGTCGCTGCGGCCCAGAACATGTGCCCCGACGTGATGCCGGTTCTGACTGCGTACGCCAACGCCGGCCCCGTCACGGAGGCGTAGGCGATGGCCGCAATGCCCCAGATCAACGCTATGGCTGCTGCACGCGCTCAATCGCGACCGTTGCGTTGCTTTCGGCGCGTCGACCGGCGCCTCAAGCTCTACCGGTTGAACTTGCCGCTCAGATACTCGGCGCGACAAGCACTTCGGGCCAACTTCCCGCTCGTCGTGCGGGGGATCACCCCGGCGGCGACCATCTGCACATCGGCAACCCGGACCTGGTGCTGGCGAGATACTGCCGCGCGCACCGCATCGACGATCGGGCCGGGTTCGGCGCGTCCGGCTCCGGCTGCCCGCTCGGCGACGATCACCAATTCTTCGCCGCGGTCGCCGAACACCGAGAACGCCGCCACGTAGCCGGAGCGCACCGCAGGGGAGGACGCGCTGACCGTGGTCTCGATGTCGTGCGGGTAGTGGTTGCGTCCGTCGATCAGGATCATGTCTTTGATCCGGCCGGTCAGGTACAGCTCGCCGTCGATGTAGACACCGAGGTCGCCGGTGGCCAGCCAGGAGCCGTTGTCCGGCACGCCCTGGGCGTGGCTGCCGGAGGCGAGCCGGGTCTGCAGCTTGTTGCCGAAGACTCGTTCGGTCTCGTCGGCGCGTCCGAAGTAGCCCCGGCCCACGTTGTTGCCGTGCAGCCAGATCTCCCCGATAGCGTGGTCGGCCAGCTCGTCCCCGTCGGAGCCGACGATCACCGCCCACTGGTTCGGAATCGGCTGTCCGCACGACACGTGGGCGACGGCCCTCGGGTCGTTGGGCGCCACGGTCACCGCGTGCCCGGTGTTGAGCTGCTCGCGGTCGAGGTAGACAGCGCTGGCCGCTGCGGACGGGGCGATGCTGGCCACCGACAACGTGGCCTCGGCCATCCCGTAGGACGGCTTGATCGCCGTGGCGGGCAGTCCGTACGGGGCGAACGCCGAGGTGAACTTCTCCACCGCGGCCATGGTCACCGGTTCGGAACCGTTGAGCAGTGTGACCAGATTGGTCAGATCCAGCGTCTCGCCCGCGGGCGGCAGGCCGCGCTCGGCGGCCAGTTCGTACGCGAAGTTCGGCGCGGCCGCCATGGTGCGGCCGTGCGCGGCTTCGGCGGCCAGCTGCTTGATCCAGCGGTAGGGCCGCCGCACGAAGGCCATCGGGTCCATCAGCGTGATGTGGCTGCCGCCCAGCGCCGGGAACATGATCATGATCAGGCCCATGTCGTGATACAGCGGCAGCCAGCTGACGCTGCGGATGTCCATGCTCAGGTCGCCGGCCAGGACCATCTGCAGCACGTTCGTGCAGACATTGCGGTGGGTGATCTCCACACCGGCAGGAATGCGGGTCGATCCCGACGTGTACTGCAGATACGCAACGTCGTCGGTGCTTACTGCCGGGGCGCGGAACGTCGGCGCCAGTGAATCCGGGACGGCGTCCACCGCGATGAGCCGCGGGCGCTCGGCGGCGGGCAGGGTGCGCAGGAAGGTGCGCACCGATTCTGAGGCTGCGGTCGTTGTGAGCACCACCGCGGGCTTGGCGTCGGCCAGCACTGCCGCGAGGCGCTCGGCGTGGCCGGCCAGGCTGGGTGCGAACAGCGGGACGGCGATATTGCCGGCGTGGATGGCCGCGAAGAATGCCGCGACGTACTCGACGCCCTGGGGAGCCAGGATTGCCACGCGGTCTCCGGCCGAGGTGACCTGCTGCAGCCGGGCGCCCACCGCGCACACCTGTGCCCAGAGCGCGTTCCAGCTGAGTTCGACCGCGCGGCCCTCGGGTGCGCTGGAGTAGTCCAGGAACCGGTAGGACGGCTCGTCGCCGAAGGTTAATCGGTTGCGATCGAGAAATGACGTCAGGGTGACGCCGTCGGGTACGACGATGGTGCCGTCGTCGCGGACGTAGTTTTCGATGTTCGAATGTGCCGCATCGACCGCGCTGCTTCCCAAGGGATCCCAACCCATGGCGAAAAGACTAATAGTGGCTCTAATTAAGACCTAATTAAGACCCGCGTTACGGTCGGGTGCCGGTTGTCACCCGCCGTATTCAGTGTGATGTACGTCTCTTTATCGGGGTCCGTCAACTGCGTATGTGCCGTCATCGTGGGTGAACTCCACGGTCACCCTACGCAGGGTGTTATTGATCTCAACGGCACAGATGAACGTCGCGCCCACACGCACGACCGGGTTCTCGCCGTTGTTGCATGCCACCGCGACGACGCGATTGGCCCCGTAACCGTTGATCGGATCGGACAGGATCTGCGCCACGCCGGCTTCGGCCTGACGCACGTCGAGTCGGGTTCCGCCGGTGTCCGCTCGTGTCCACGCCCACAGTCCAGCGCCGACTACTGCGACCGCCACGGCCGCCGACACGGCGATGGCCGGCCGGATGAGTGGGCGCCGGCCGGCCGGCTTGGCGCGGCGAGTGTTCGGCGGAGCCGGTACGGGCGCGGTCGGCTGGGGATCGGCAGGTGGGCGCCGCGGGGGCTGGGCGCGTGGCGCGGGCGGTGGATTCCAGCCCGGTCGGGCTGGGGGAGCGCCCGGTGGCGGCGCGCCGCCCGGCCGCACCCACCAGGGTTCGGGACCGGTCATCGCTTCTCCTCGGCGGGTCTCATCGGCTCACGGAAACCGCTGGTAGCACTGGGCGTCATCACCCTGCAGGCCGGACCGGTAGGCCAGGATGCGGGTGAATCCGGCCGGCAGCACCCTGCCGTTGACGTCGCTGGCGGCCAGCCCATTGGTGAGCAGCCCGCTGATCGCCTCGTCGGTGTCGCCGGCGGACAGCGTGATCGGCTGCCCGGGTTCGGCCATCCTGGCCTGTCCGACGCCGGTCAGGCATCCGGTGCGCATGGCCGCCGCCGGGGTATCCAGTGCCAGGCCCAACTCGTGTTGCACCGCCAGCGCATACCGCGATGTCAGCACCGAGATCGCGGAGTTGTCGCCCTGCAGCAGTTCCTGTTCGTCGTTCTCGTTCCTGGCTTCGCCGAGGGCTTTCATCCCGGCCAGATCCACCACGATGGTGTTGGTCGCGGGACAGTAGGACGCCGGCGGTGACGGCCCGGCGTCGGGGCAGGCGATGGGCTCGGTGCTCAGCGTGGGCGGGTTGGCCGGGGCGTAGACCTGTCGCAGGGACTGCATCACCTGATCCAGCAGATCGGCGGTGATCGGGTTGTTGCCGTTGCGCGCGTCGCCGAAGAGGTCGAGGAATTTGGGCAGGTCTCCGCGCCGCTTGGCGATCTCGTCGGAGTCCATTGCCGCGCACTGGTCGATGTTGCCGCTGAAACCGATCTGGAAGGCGCTGACCCGGTCCAGCGCCGACCCGTGTTCGTTGCCGGTGATCGCGGCGTCGAGCCGGGTCATCAGGGGGTCGCGGATGTAGATCAGGCCGGCCAGAACGTGGTTGAGCCCGTCGCCGGTGCTCAACTCGAACCGTGGCGAATGGCCGGCGGCCACCCAGCGCAGATACACCCCGGCGAAGCAGTCGGCCTGTTGCTCGGCGACCAGCACGGGGGTGGTGGCGCTGTTGATGAGTCCGGCCTGATGCTGGACGGCATGGCCGTACTCGTGCGCCATCACCCCGACTACGCCCATCTGGCCGAAATACTGTGCCGCCACGGGAATCGCCACACCACGGTCCCAGGCCATCACATCGCTGTTGACGCAGTAGAAGGCATTCGTCTGCCCGACGGTGCTTTCACCGCAGATCTCCCGCCCGGGGGACTGGTCGGAGTTGAACGACACCAAATTGGCGACGGGGGTGAAGGTCCCGGGCAGTGATCCGCCGGTGTAGTTCTTGGACCAGAAATCCTCGATGTCGTCGACGGCGAGCAGGGCCAGGTCGTCGATCTGGCCGCCGTCGGTGTTCTCGGCGCGGCGCGCGGGCGCGGGTCCGTCGGGGCGCAGGCCGCTGTGGCCTTCGGTCACCGGCAAGCCGCCGACCCGATCGGGGAGAAACATCATCGACGTTGCCCGGCCGGTGATCACCGTGGCATCCCCGCACCCGGTCAACAGCACGGCGCAGCACGCCAGGCCGAGCCACCAGCGAACCCTCGCCAATTGATCCGCCTTTCGCGCGTTTGCCTCCTGCCAGTTCTACCTGCTGCCGCCGACGTTGGGCAGCGGCCGCCGGCCAGCCTGGGCAACAATGGCAGCGCTATGCACACGTTCGACGATCTGGTGGCCCGGATCCTGGCCCGAGCCGAGGAGCCGGGGACGGCCGTCATCGGAATCGCCGGAGGCCCCGGGGCGGGGAAGTCCACGCTCACCGACGCACTGCTCACCGCGACCCGAGCCCGGCTGGGCCGGCGGGCGGTGGGCCACGTCCCGATGGACGGATTCCATCTTGCCGACGTCGAACTACGCCGGTTGGGACGGTTGGATCGCAAGGGTGCGCCGGAAACGTTTGACGTTGCCGGCTATGCGGCGCTGCTGCGCCGCATCCGGGCTGGAACCGAGCTCGTCTACGCCCCGGGTTTCGAGCGCGACCTCGAGCAGCCGGTCGCCGGAGCCATCCCGGTGTTCCCCGAGACCGCGGTGCTGCTCACCGAGGGCAACTACCTGCTGCTGGATCAGCCCGGATGGTGCTCGGTGGCCGCCGAGATCGACGAAACCTGGTACTGCAGAACGCAAGACAATGTGCGGCTGGCGCGTCTGGTGGACCGCCACATCGCCTTCGGCAAGTCGGCGGATGCCGCTCGACATTGGGTTGACGAGGTCGACGAACCCAACGCCCGGTTGGTGGCGGCCACCGCGGTGCGGGCCGATCTGGTGGTGTCCGTCGATGCGGTGATGTCGCACGGGGTCTAACCCCCACCGCAACGCAAGAGCGCCACCGGATTCGGCCGGATGCCTCGACGAGGCATCCGGCCGAAGTCGGTTGCGGGCACCCAACTGCTCAGCAACGTGTCACGATGACACCGTGAGCGCCGCAAGAGGACGCCCGACGGGATCGAATGTCGGGCTCCGCCCGACCAAGGCCGACGTTGCCAGGCTGGCCAACGTCTCCACGGCGACCGTCAGCTATGTCCTCAACAATGTTGAAGGCCAACGTATCTCGGAGCAGACCCAGGCTGCGGTGCGCAAGGCTGCCGCGGAGCTCGGCTACCGGCCCAACCTCGCGGCCCGCAACCTCGCGGTCGGCGGCAGTGGTGTGGTGCTCTACATCGTCGGGCGGCTTTCGCTGGGCAACCTGCCGATCGAGGTGGGCAGCCGGCTCACCACCGCCCTGGCCCGGCACGGCATCGTGCTGTCCCTACAGTTCGAGACCGAGGACGACCGCAATGTCGTCGACGCGATCGCCGACCTCAACCCGATGGCGGTCACCAGCACCTTTCCGCTGACCGGCAACGCGTTGGCCGCGGTGACGGCCGCCGGGATACCGCAGATTCACCTGGGTAGCTCGCAACTGCACGCCATCGGTTCGCTGGACGCCAGCATCGGGGAGATGCGGGTGGATCATCTGGTGGCGCGCGGTCATACCCGGTTGGCCTTCGCCTACACCGCCGAGGAAGAACTGCGACCGCTCGGCGATTACTGGTTGGTGGGGCTGCGGGCCGCCATCGAACGGCGTGGGTTGCCCGAGGTGGCCGTGGCCAGTTTCGCCGCCGACGGGTCCAATGCCGCCGAGGTGGTCGGGCGCTGGGCCGCCGACGGGGTGACGGCGATCTGCGCGCAGAGTGATGAGACGGCGTTCGTGGTGCTGCACGGGCTGCGCCAAGCCGGGCTTCGGTGCCCGCAGGACATCGCAGTGATGGGCGTCAACGCCATCGATCTGGGCGTGGTGAGTGCACCACCGCTGACGTCGGTGGCCTTCGACGCCAAGGCGATCGTCGATGTCGCGGTGGCGGCGATGATGTCGGAGCTGGGGTTCCCCGCCGAGGCCGAACCGAGCAGCGCGGACGTGGCGACGCTGATCGTGCGCGAGTCCACCTGAGAAACCCCGCGATACGGATTCTCCGGTCTGGAATGCCCAACACGCTTACGCGCATAACCAAGCTTGTGTAAACTCCGCTCTCGGACACAGAGAGGCGGATTTCCGTGACAGCCAGCGCTACCCAGAAGGTGCACTTCGATCCCTACGACGTCGCGATCAACGCCGACCCGTATCCGACGTTCGCCCGGCTCCGCGAGGAATCGCCGCTGTACTACAACGAGCAGTACGACTTCTACGCGTTGAGCCGTTTCGCCGATGTCAACAAGGGCCTCGTCGACCACGAGACGTTCAGTTCGGCCCGCGGCGCGATCATCGAATTGATCAAGGCCAACATCGACATTCCTTCGGGCGCCCTGATTTTCGAGGATCCGCCGATCCACACGGTGCACCGCAAGCTGCTCGCCCGGATGTTCACCCCGCGCAAGATCAACGCGCTGGAGCCCAAGATCCGGGAATTCTGCGCACAGTCGCTGGACCCGCTGGTCGGCACCGGCAAGATCGATTTCATCAAGGATTTCGGTGCGGTCATGCCGATGCGGGTGATCAGCGCGCTGCTGGGCATCCCCGAAGACGATCAGGAGATGATCCGCGACCACGGCAACGATCAGCTGCGCACCGAGGCCGGCAAGCCGATGAAGGCGGCCCAGGAGGGTCTGGTCGACGGCTCGATCTTCGAGACCTACATCGACTGGCGCAAGGACAATCCGTCCGACGACATCATGACCGACCTGCTCAATGTCGAGTTCATCGACGAGCACGGTGTCACCCGCAAGCTCACCCGCGAAGAACTGCTCATCTACATCAATGTGGTGGCGGGTGCGGGTAACGAGACCACGACCCGGCTGATCGGCTGGGCCGCCAAGGTGCTTGCCGAGCATCCCGATCAACGGCGCCAGCTCGCGGAGAACCCAGAGCTCATCCCGCAGGCCGTCGAGGAGCTGTTGCGGTTCGAGCCGCCGGCCCCGCACGTGGCCCGCTACGTCACCCGCGATATCGAGTACTACGGCCGGACGGTGCCCGAGGGCAGCGTGATGATGATGCTGATCGGCGCGGCGGTCCGCGACAGCCGGCAGTTCCCGCCCGACGGTGAGGTTTTCGACATCCATCGCGAACAGCGCCAGCACCTGGCGTTCAGCGTCGGCACCCACTACTGCTTGGGTTCGGCGCTGGCCCGCCTGGAGGGGCGAATTGCCTTGGAGGAGATGCTCAAGCGGTTCCCCGAGTGGGATGTCGACCTGGCCAACGCGGAGCTGTCGCCGACTTCGACGGTGCGCGGCTGGGATTCGATGCCGGCGTTCATTCGGTGATCGTCGCGTAATCGGTCACCCGGATCGCCCCGGGACGCTACCGTGTCCTGCTGTGAGCGGTGTGGTGGTGACAGGTGCAGCATCCGGTATCGGCCGGGCCAGTGCGGAGGCGTTGATCGCCGACGGTCGTCGGGTTGCGTTGTGGGACATCGCACCCGAGGTGAAGTCGGTGGGCGAGAAGTTGGGCATGCCGTCAGTCGTGGTCGACGTTTGCAACACCGACGCGTTGGGCGCCGCAGTCGAGGATTCGGCCCAGGCGCTGGACGGTATCGACGGCCTGGTACACGCGGCGGGCCGGGTGCTGCCCGAACCGGTCGGTGCCTACACCCAGGAATCCTGGGATGCCGTGCTCGACGTGAACCTGCGTGCCCAGGCGCTGTTGGTGCAGCTGCTGCTCCCGCATCTGCAGAAGTCCGCGAGTGATGGTGCGGCGCCGGCGGTGGTCGGTATCTCCAGCATCGAGGGCCTGGCCGCCAACCCATTCATCCCGGCCTACTGCGCCTCCAAGGCCGGGTTACTCGGCATGACCCGGTCGATGGCTGCGCAGTTGGGCCCGTTGGGAATCCGGGTCAACGCGGTCTGCCCAGGCTTCATTCACACGCCGATGCTGCAGATCGCGCTGGATGTCGAGGAGATCCGGGCCGGCTTCGAACAGGCCGCGCCGTTGGGCCGGCTCGGCCAGCCCGATGAGGTGGCGGCTGCGGTGGCGTTCCTGATGTCGCCGAAGGCGTCGTTCGTCACCGGCACGTACCTGGTGGTGGACGGCGGAGTGACCAGCCGCCACGCGTGATCAGTCGCTGGCGGGAAGGGGCTTGGCCTCTTTGAGACTGAGGGCGGTGGTCCCGACCGACAGGGTGCCTGCGCCGGCCTTGGTGACCAGGACCTCGGCGCCGCCCTCGTCGACGTAGCGCTTGCCCATCAGGTTGCCCTCGGAGAACGCCGGATCAATCGCTGCGCCGGAATCCTTTTCAGCGTCAAGCGCGATCATGGCGACACCCCCGGCACGGAGATCGTCGAGGCTGTCGGCGCTGCGCACCACGATGACCTGGGTGTCGCATACCTGGCTCTGCAGGCGGGTGCCGTTCTTGATCATGCTGACTCCTTAGCTATCGGTGCGAGTTCGTCGACGAGCTGGCGGCGCAGGACCTTGCCGGTCGGGTTGGTGGGCAGTTCGTCGCGGAACACCACCCGGTCGGGGGTACGGGAGCCGCGCAGGTGCTTGCGCACATGTTCGCGCAACGCGTCGGGGTCTGGTGAGGCGCCCTCGGCGGGGACCACGACGGCCACGATGATCTGTCCCCACTGGGGATCTTCGGGCCCGACGACGGCGACGTCGCGGACGTCGGGATGCTCGACGAGCACGTCCTCGATCTCTGCCGGGGCGATGTTCTCCCCGCCCCGGATGATGGTGTCGTCGGACCGGCCGCCGATGAACAGGTAGCCGCCCGCATCGAGCATGGCGACATCCTTGGTGGGGAACCAGCCCTCGGCGTCGAGCACCGATCCGATATCGGTGTAGCGGCCAGACACCTGCTCACCGCGCACGAACAGTTCACCGGTCTCGCCGGCGCCCAGCACGGTGCCGTCCTCGGCGCGGATCTGCACCTCGATACCGGGCACCACCTGGCCCACCGAGCCGAGCCGCCGGGCCGTGGCCGCGTCGTCGGAGGCAAGGGCGTCGCGGTGATCGTCTGGGCCCAGAACCGCGATGGTGGAACTGGTTTCGGTCAGCCCGTAGGCATTGACGAAGCCGACATCCGGCAGCAGCTGAAGTGCCTTGCGGACCAGGGGCAGTGCCACCTTGGAGCCGCCGTAGGCGAGGTTGCGCAAGGTGGGCAGTTCGACACCGGCGGCCTCCAGCGCCGTGACGATCCGGTCCAGCATGGTCGGCACCACGGTCGCCGACGTGACGCCTTCGGTGCGGACCAGCTCGACCCATTTCTCGGCGTCGAAGTGCCGGAGGTACACCATCTTTCGGCCGGCGTACAGGTTGGACATGGCGGCGCTGACCCCGGCGATGTGATACGGCGGCACGCAGATGAGGGCCGCGTCTTCCGCTGCGGCCGAGCCGAATTCGACGGTCCCGGTGATATAGCTGGTGAGGTTGTTGTGGGTGAGCTCGACGGCCTTGGGGCGCGAAGTGGTGCCCGAGGTGAACAGCACCACCGCGACCGCGTCGGGATCGGCGAACTCGGCAGAAGGTTCTGAAACACGGGCCGCAGCCAGGAAGTCCTCCGAACTGATGACCTGCTTGCCTGCTCCGGCGACGATGTCGGCGTACTCGGCGTCGGCGACCACCAGCGGTTCGGGCAGCCGCTCGATCAGCTCATGCAGGCCGTCACGACTGAGCCGGTAGTTCAGCGGGGTGAACGGCACGGCGGCGCGGGCCGAGGCGAACAGCAGCAGCGGCAGCAGCGCCCCGCCGGTGCCGACATAGGCGACGTGGCCGGCCCCGGAGGCGACGATGACACCGGCACCGCCGTCGGCCAGGGCGCTGAGTTCCTCGGTGCTCAGGCGGAGATCATCGGACACCACCGCAGTACGGTCGGGCCCACCTGAGACCGCCATCTCGAGCAGAAGCGAGATGCTCATAGGCCCTGTCCCGGTGCGTCGATGAAGATGTCGATGATCGGATTATCCCCGCCGCCGTAGCGGGACAGGTCGGTGACACCGGCGCCGGCGAGCACCTCGGAGTCGATGAAGGTCTGCCCGTTGACCTCCACGGCCGGACGGGACAGGATCTCCACTGCCGCGTCGGCCATGATCTCCGGGCTGCGGGACTGCGCGGCCATCCTGTCGCCGTCGGCCAGGTTGGTCACCGCCGCGGTGGCGATGTAGGTCTCGGGCCACAGACAGCTGAAACCGATTCCGGCATCCGCGTACTCCGCCGCCCAGCCCAGCGACAGCAGGGTCATGCCGTATTTGGACAGCGTGTAGGACGGGTGTGCGCCCAGCCAGTACGGGTTCAGGTTCAGCGGCGGGGCCAGCGTCAGCACGTGCGCGTTTATGGACTTACGCAGGTGCGGGAGCGCGGCCTTGGTCAGCAGGAAAGTCCCGCGGACGTTGATGTCCATCATCAGGTCGAACTTCTTGGCCGACAGCGCCTCGGTGGGCTCGGTCGAGATGGCGCTGGCGTTGTTCACCACGATGTCGATTGCGCCGAAGTGCTCGACCGCGGTGTCAACCGCGCGCGCCACGTCTTCTTCCTTGCGGACGTCGCCGACTACCGCCACTGCCTTGCCGCCTGCGGCCTCAACCTCGGCGACGGCGGTGTAGACGGTGCCGGAGAGCTTGGGGTGGGGCTCCGCGGTCTTGGCCAGCAGCACCACGTTCGCCCCGCGGCGGGCGGCACCGAGCGCGATCGCCAAGCCGATGCCGCGGCTGCCGCCGGACACGACCAGCGTGCGATCGGTGAATGACTCGTGCTGGCTGGGCATGGTCCTCCTCATCAAGCGCACCGTCCGCTATGCGCCGGTGCAACCGTAACCAAATGGTATTGGCATTCTCATTTTTAGCAAGTGTCGTAATCGTGCGACGCGGCGCCCGGCGGATCGTCGTCCACCAGAGCCGTTCGGCGGTGGTTGCGGGGTGTCCGGTGTGCAGGCCGGGGCCCTTCCGGCCAGTACACGGCGGGTATTTCCCCCGTGCGGTATTGGCATTCTCATTTTTGGCAAGTACGTTATCGAGTGATGAGCGAGCAAGCTGTCCCTCCGGTAGAGACTCCGTCTGGCATCCCGCTGGAGCCCGTCTACGGGCCCGGTGATCGGGTGGTCGAACCGCCTGCCCCCGGGACCTATCCCTTCACTCGCGGCAACTTCGCCTCCGGCTACCGGGGCAAGACCTGGACCTTCCGGCAGTATTCGGGCTTCGGCACCGCCGAGGAGTCCAACCGCCGGTACCGGTACCTCTTGGAACAAGGGGGGACGGGGCTGTCGGTCGCGCTGGACCTGCCCACTCAGTGCGGCTACGACTCCGACGACGAGGAGTACGGGGAAGAAGTCGGTCGAGTGGGTGTTGCGGTAGACACCCTGGCCGACGCCGAGATCCTGTTCGACGGCATCCCGCTGGACAAGATCAGCACCAGCTTCACCATCAACGGCACCGCGGCCATCCTGCTGGCGTTTTATGTCGCGGCGGCCGAGAAGAAGGGTGTGCCGCGCGACAAGCTCACCGGCACCATCCAGAACGACATCCTCAAGGAGTACGCCTCGCGCGGCACCTGGATCTGGCCGCCGGAGCCCTCGCTGCGACTGATCGCCGACACCATCGAGTTCTGCGCGGCTGAGGTGCCCAGGTTCAACGCGATCTCGGTGGCCGGCGCGCACTTCCGGGATGCCGGTGCCAACGCCGTGCAGGAAATGGCGTTCACCCTGGCCGACGGCGTCACCTACTGCGACACCGTGGTCGAGCGGGGCCGGATGACGATCGACAAGTTCGCCCCGCAGATCTCGTTCTTCTTCTATACCCACGGCGACTTCTTCGAAGAGATCGCCAAATACCGGGCGGGCCGACGTCGCTGGGCCACCATCGTGCGGGAGCGCTACGGTGCGACCGCCGACAAGGCCTCGATGTTCCGGTTCGGCTGCGTGTCCGGCGGTGCCTCGCTGTACGCCCCGCAGGCGCAGAACAACCTGGTCCGGGTGGCCTATGAGGCATTGGCCTCGGTGCTCGGCGGGGTGCAGTCGATGTTCACCGCCGCCTGGGACGAACCGTTCGCCCTGCCCAGCGAGGAGTCGGCGACGCTGGCCCTGCGGACCCAGCAGATCCTGGCTTATGAGACCGGTGTGACCAAGGTGGCTGATCCGCTCGGTGGGTCCTACTTCGTCGAAGCGCTCACCGATGCCACCGAGGCCAAGATCATCGAGATCATGGACGATCTGGAATCCCACGGTGGCATGGTGCGCTGCATCGAGGACGGCTACCTGCAGGGCCTGATCGCCGACGAGGCGTTCAAGATTCACCAGCAGACCGAGTCGGGGGAGCGCCCGGTGGTCGGGGTGAACAAGTTCGTCGTCGACGAGCCGGCACCGGAGATCGCGACCTATGAACTCGATGCCGAGGGCCGCGATCTGCAACTCAAACGACTGACGAAGGTCAAGGCCGAGCGCGACACCGCGCTGGTGGCCCAAACCCTGGACGCACTCAAGCAGTCCGCGGAAGGAACTGACAATCTGATGCACAGGCTGATCGACTGCGCCAACGCGTATTGCACTGTGGGGGAGATGGTTTCGGCGCTCAAGGCGGTTTGGGGCGAGTTTCAGCAGCCGGTGGTGTTCTGATGGCCACTCGAGTACTTGTCGCCAAGCCCGGCCTGGACGGTCACGACCGGGGCGCCAAGATCGTCGCCCGTACGCTGCGTGACGCCGGGTTCGAGGTCATCTACACCGGCATCCGGCAGCGCATCGAGGACATCGTGTCGATCGCGCTGCAGGAAGACGTTGCGCTGGTGGGTCTTTCGATCCTCTCCGGTGCGCATATCGCGCTGACCACGCGCACCGTCGAGGCGCTGCGCGCGGCCGATGCCGGTGATATCGCCGTCGTGGTGGGCGGCACCATTCCGCAGTCCGACGTCCAGAAACTCCTCGACGCCGGGGCCGCTGCGGTGTTCCCGACGGGCACTTCGTTGGACACCCTGGTGGCCGACGTTCGGGCTCTGACAGAAAAGGTCTCAGGCTGATGCGGCTGGGTGTGATGATCGGGGCCGAGCGCGGCGATATGGCCCGCAAGGTCTCCAAGCTGGTATCCGATATCCAGTGGGCCGAGGCGGCCGGGCTGGACAGTGCATGGATGCCGCAGGTGCCCAACGACTTCGACTGCCTGACGATGGTGGCGTTGATGGCGGCGAACACCTCGCGCATCGAACTCGGCACCGCGGTGGTGCCACTGCAGGCCCAGCACCCGATCGCGCTGGCCCGCCAAGCGCTTTCGGTACACGCGATGTCCGCGGGCCGGCTGGCCCTGGGCGTCGGGCCGTCGCACCACTGGATCGTGCGCGACATGCTGGGTCTGCCCTACGACAAGCCGGCTGCCTACACGCGGGACTACCTGCAGGTGCTGAACACCGCTATCGCCGGGCCCGGACCCGTTGACGTGGAGAATGATTCATTCACCGTGCACAACCCGACCGTGCTGGCCGCCGACACCCCGATGCCGGTGCTGGTGTCTGCCTTAGGCCCGGTGATGCTGCAGATCGCCGGCGAGCACGCCGACGGCACCTCGCTGTGGATGGCCGATGAGAAGGCGATCGGCGAGCACATCGCACCCAAGATCAACAAGGCCGCCGCGGAAGCGGGCAGGCCCGCGCCGCGCATCGTTGCCGGTATCCCGGTCACGTTGTGTGCCAACTCCGAGATCGACGCCGCCAAGGAGCGGGCCAATCGCATCCTGGCCGAGGCCGAGACGTCGCCGAACTACCAGCGGCTGCTCGACCGGGGCGAAGCCCGCAATGTCGGTGACCTGTGCGCGGCGGGGGATGAGGAATCAATCCTGAAGCGGTTCAAGCAGTTCGCAGATGCTGGGGTGACGGATCTGTCGGTGCGGCTGCTGCCGATCGGCGACACCCGTGACGAACTGATCGCGTCGAAGTACCGGACGCGTGAGGTGATAGCCGAACTCGCCAAGGCCGTCCGGTGACAACAGCAGGCCCGCTGGCCGGTATCCGCGTCATCGAGGTCGGTGTCATGCTGGCCGGCCCGTACGCCACCATGATGCTGGCCGACCTCGGAGCCGAAGTGATCAAGGTCGAACCGCCGGGCGGGGAGATTTCGCGCCAGGTCAGCGACAGTTATTTCGCCAGCCTCAACCGGGGTAAGCGCAGCATCTGCCTGGACCTCAAGTCTGAGGCCGGGAAGGCGAAACTCGGTGAGCTGCTGGCGGATTCGCACGCGCTACTGGTGAACATGAAGCCGTCGGTGATCCGCCGGCTGGGCCTCACCTATGAATCGCTGTCGCGCTTCAACCCGAAGATCGTCTGCGTGGCGATGACCGGATTCGGTCTGAACGGGGGAGACGACCCGGCGTTCGACTACGTCATCCAGGCCGCCACCGGGGTGGCGGCGATGACCGGCGAGCCCGACGGCCCGCCTACGCTGCCGGGCTACTCGTCGGCCGACAACTCCACCGGGTTGACCGCCGCGCTGGGCCTGCTGGCGATGATCGTGTCCGGCAAGGGCGGTCAGGTCGATGTCTGCCTGCGCGATGTGATGCTCTCCCAGTTGAACTACCGGGCTTCGGCCTATCTCAACGGTGGTGTCGAGCCGCATCGCCATCCATTCGGTGCGCATTCGTATTACGTACCCGCTCAGCTGTTTCCCACCGCCGATGGCTATCTGGCGTTGTTCATCACCCACGACGGGTTCTGGAAGTCGTTTGCCGGCGAGGCCGGGGTGGACGGGTTCGAGACCATGGCCGAGCGGGCCGCGCGGCGCGGCGAGGTCCTCGATGCGGTGACTGCTGTGCTGGCGACCGATACCGCGCTGGGCTGGGAGTCACGGCTCAAGCCACTGGGAATCCCGGCTGCCGCGGTGCGTACCCTGCCGCAGGCACTGACCGCGACGCCCGCGGTGCTGGTCAACGCCGGGGATTTCCGGTTGGTTGGGAGCCCGATCCATGTCACGGGGTACACGCCGGACTACCGGGCGGCGCCGGTGTTCGACGAGTACGCCGCCGGCGAATCGACGGTTCAGGCCCCAGTTCAGTCTTCGTCGTAGGAGACCGTCACCGAGTCGCAGTCGGGGACGGCCTGGCAGGTCAGCACGTAACCGTCGGCGACCTCGTCGTCGTCGAGCGCGTCGTTGACCCGCATGGTCGCGGTGCCATCGAGCAGCTTGGCCATGCAGGTGCCGCAGTTACCGGCCTCGCAGGAGAACGGAGGCGTCATGCCGGCGCGGCGAGCACTTTCCAGCAGTGTTTCGCCCTGCCGTCGCGGCACGGACAACTGTTCACGTTCGAAGACGATCGTGATCTTGCCGTCCGTTTCGCCACCGACCGTCGGTTCTGCCGTCATGAGACTCCCCTGCGCACTAACATTCTGATCTAGAGAGAATAGCATTCTCTATTAATGATAGTATCCTCTCAACTCGGCCGAGGACTCCGTCGGGAGTCACCCGGCAGCAGATTAGGAGAGGTCAAGCCATGTGCCAGCGGGGCCGAACTCGGTGACTGTCACCGATGCCGACGCCGTCGCGCTCGCGTTCGAAGGTCATGAGTACACCCTGGCCGAACTCGACGCGCTGACCAGTGGGATGGCCACCGTGCTGGAGCTCCGGGGAGTTCGGCCGGGTGACCGGGTGGCCCTGATGTCGTCCAACCGCCCCGAGTTCGTCGTGGCGTTGCGGGCAATCTGGGGCCTGGGCGCGGCGGCCGTGCTGATCAGCCCGGCCTGGAAGGCTGCCGAGGTCGCCCACGCAGTTGCCCTCACTGCGCCCACGCACGCGGTCGGGGACCACGAGGTGCTGGCAGCGCAGATGCCGATGCTGCACCTCGATGAACCGATCACGCCGGGCCGTCGGGAACTCGGCCCGCCCGATCCGGATGCCGACGCCTTGTTCGTCTTCAGCTCCGGGACCACGGGTCTGCCCAAGGCGGTTCGGCACACTCACCGCGGATTCGCCGCGGCCATCGGTCACTGGCGCGACGCGCTCGGGTTCACTCGCGCCGACCGCATGCAGATCATGACGCCGCCGTCGCACATCCTGGGTTTGCTCAATATCGCCATGGTGCTCGACACCGGTGCCTGGATGCGGCTGCACCGGCGCTTTGATGTCGAGACGATGCTGCGGCACATCGAATCCGACCGGATCACGATCGAAATGGCCGTGGCGCCAATCGCATTGGCGCTGTCGGCGCATCCCGATCTGGAGCGCTACGATCTGTCCTCGCTGCGCTATGTGATGTGGTGCGCCACCCCGGTCACCCGCAGTGTCGCCGAGGCCGTCACGGACCGCGCCGGTGTGCGGTGGCTGACCGCGTACGGCACCACCGAACTTCCGGTGATCGCCTGCAATCCGCTGGAGGACACCCGCATCGAGACTGTCGGCACCCCGGTGGGCGGGGTCGAGGTGCGCATCGGTGACGACGGGGAGATCCTGGTGCGCTCGGACTCGGTGATGGCCGGATACCTGCCGAACGAGGCCACCGGCGGCGCGCTCCGCGACGGCTGGTATCGCACCGGTGACGTCGGCTACCTCGATGGCGACGGCTATCTGCACATCACCGACCGGTCCAAGGAGATGGTCAAGGTCCGGGGATTCCAGGTGGCGCCGGCCGAGATCGAGGCGGTGCTGCACGGGCATCCGGCGGTAGCCGACTGCGCGGTGTACGGCGTGGCCGATGCGGCCGACGGGGAGGCCGTGGTGGCCGCCGTGACGACTAGTTCCGCGGTGTCGGCCGAGGAGCTCATGGACCTGGTCGGTGATCGGCTGGCCTCGTACAAGCGGCCCAGCCGCGTGGAGTTCGTAACCGAGATACCCCGGTTACCTTCCGGAAAGGTATTGCGACGAGTGCTGAAGGAGCGGCATGGACGTTCGTCTGACGGCTGAACAGCAGCAGCTGCGAGAGGCCGCAGCGAAACTGGCCGACGATCTCGGGCCGGGTTCGGTCCAGGAATTGTCGGATGAAAGCCGGATCACCCGGTTGGAGAGCACGGTCGCCGCAACCGAGTGGCGCACCCTGCGCTCCGACGGTGCCACCGGCGTTGAGGTGGCGATCATCGCCGAGGAGTTCGGACGCGGTCTGGTCGACGTGCCCTTCCTCGGGCCGGTACTCGCCGACGATCTGGCGCGCCGGCTCGGTCGTGCCGTGCAGGTCGGCACCGAGGAAGCCGCCACCGCCGGTGTGGATCTGACTCGCAGCACGGTGGGCGTGGTCGAATCACCGGCAGAACTCGGTGAGCTGTCGAGCGGGGAGGCGCTGCGCTGGCAGGCTCTGGCGCTGGCGGCCACGAGCGCGGATCTCGTCGGTGCCGCCCGGGGCGCACATGCGCTGGCTGTTGACTACGCGAAAGTCCGTGAGCAGTACGGCTCGTCGATCGGTTCGTATCAGGCCGTCGCGCACCTGCTCGCCGAGGGGCTGGCCCTGATCGAGGGTTCGATCAGCGTGCTGCGGCACGCGGCGTGGGCCGTTGACGAACTCGATCCGGCCGAGGCCGTTCGCGCCGGGCAGATCGCCAAGATCTATTGCGCCCGCGCCGCACGCACTGTGTGCGAGACCGCGATCCAGGTGCACGGCGGCATCGGAAACACCTGGGAATGCCTGGCGCATGTGTATCTGCGTCGCGTCCTGACCTCAACCGAGTTGTGGCCCGTTGGACTGGAGGACATCGATCTTGGACTTTCGTGATTCACCCGAGGAAGCTGCCTTCCGGGACCGGTTGCGGGCCTGGCTGGCGGACAACGCCGCGTCCTTCAAGGCCTCCGGCGACGATTACTGGGCCAGGATGGGCGAGTGGCACCAGGCGCTTTATGCCGCAGGGTTTTTCGGCACCTCGTGGCCCGTGGAGTTCGGTGGCCAGGACCTGGCGCCGGTGTACGACGTCATTGTCGACGAGGAGCTGGCCCGGGCCGGCGCCCCGCCGCGGCCCAGCCTGGGTTACCTGGTCGTCGGCCTGGGCCATCACGGCAGCAAGGAACTGCAACAACGGTTCCTGCCCGGGATGATCAACGGCACCGAGCGCTGGTGCCAGGGCTTTTCCGAACCCGGCGCCGGTTCTGACCTGGCCTCATTGACCACCACGGCGACCCGGGACGGCGACAACTACATCATCCACGGACACAAGATCTGGACCAGCTACTCCGATGTGGCGGACTGGTGCCTGGTGCTGGCCCGCACCGATAAGAATGTGGCACGACACAAGGGCATTTCGGCGTTCATCGTGTCGATGCACCAGGACACCATCGAGCAGCGGCCGCTGCAGATGATCAACGGTGTCACCACGGAGTTCGGTCAGGTGGCCTTCGACGGCGCGGTGGTGCCGGCCGCGCAGATGGTCGGTGAGCCGGGTGAGGGTTGGCGGTTGGCGATGACGGTGGTCAGTCACGAACGCGAACCCTCGACGCTGGGCTACTCGGCCCGGTACGGAAAGCTGGTGCGCGAGATGGCGTCTCGCATCGGCGATGGCAAAACGCCGGAGGATCTGGCCTGGGCTGGAGTGCAGGCCGAGATGCTGCGGTTGCACGTGCGTCGGCGGCTGTCCGAACAGCTCGACGGCATCAACCACGGACCGCAGGGTTCGCTGGACAAGCTACTGATGACCTGGGTCGAGCAGTCGGTCGGGCATGCCGCGCTCGCGGTGACCGGAACCAAGGATCCCGAGTTGCTCAGCGCCTATCTGTACAGCCGGGCGCAGAGCGTCATGGGCGGTACGTCGCAGATCCAGAAGAACATCATCGCGTCACGAATCCTCGGGCTTGGGGTGTGATGAGCGCTCGCGCGAAGAACAGAGGATACTGAAATGTACGGAATGCCAGACGAAATCGACGTGCAGGCCGACGGTGCGCTGCGCATCATCACGCTGAACCGGCCAGATGAACTCAATGCGGTCAACGACAATCTGCATGTCGGGCTCGCCCGGTTGTGGGCAGCGCTCAACGAGGACGCCGACGCACGCGCAGCGGTGATCACCGGTGCGGGCCGGGCATTCTCGGCCGGTGGCGACTTCAACTACCTCGACGAGCTGCGACGCGACGAAGCCTTGCGGCAGAAGACGATCAAGCACGGACGTGATCTGGTCATCGGCATGGTGCGCTGCCGGATCCCGGTTATCGCCGCGGTCAACGGCCCGGCGGTGGGGCTCGGCTGTAGTTTGGCCGCGCTGTCCGATGTGGTCTACATGGCCGAGACCGCGCACTTCGCCGACCCGCATGTGCAGATCGGCCTGGTGGCCGCCGACGGTGGTCCATTGGTGTGGGGTTCGCAGATAAGCCTGTTGCAGGCCAAGGAGTTCGCCCTGACCGGGGTGCGGATCAAGGCTCAGCGGGCAGTGGAACTCGGGTTGGCCAACCATGTGGTTGCCGATCCGCTCAGCGAGGCGATCGCGTGCGCCAAGAAGCTCATTGATCTCCCCCAACAGGCGGTCGAGGCCACCAAGCGATTGATGAACATTCAGCTGGAGCAGCAGGTGATGGCGTCGCTGGACTACGCCAATCTCGCCGAGTACGTGTCGTTCGGCACCGCCGATTTCAATCGGATCGTGGACGGACTGGTCGCCAAGGACTGACTATTGCACCGCGAGCGACCGCAAAGGTACGCAATTTACGGCGTGTTGGCGTACAGACACGGTCGCTCGCGGGGCAGAAGGTTAGCTCGCGGGGCAGGGGGCTAAAGGGCAATGGCTTCGGAGCGCTGGACGGTGCCGGTGACGCCGCTGGCATCCTGGCCGGCCAGCAGCACGGCCGCGCGTCCCATCGCCTCGGGCGGTTCGATCATCTCCGGCGGAATCTGCAGTCCGTTGCCGCCGGCCTGCCAGCCTTCGGTGAGCACCACCCGTGACGGGCTCAGGCAGTTGACCGCAATGTTGTCCGAACGCAGATCGGCCGCCAGCCCGAGGTAAAGCCGTTCGGCGGCCGCCTTGGACACCCAGTAGGCGTTGGCGCCATGTTCGATCATGTCGACACCCGTGGTGGTGATCGCGATGAGTGACCCGCCGCCGCGCTTGCGCACCTCGGGGATGACGGCCTTGGTCACCAGGAACACCCCGGTGAGGTTGACGTCGAGACACAGTTGCCAGCGTTTGAGCGGGGTCGTCTCTACCGGGCCGAGCCACAGCACACCGGCGTTGGCCACCAGGATGTCGATGCCGCCGAATTCCGACACCGTCGCCGCGACGGCCTGGTTCACCGATGCCTCGTCGGTGACATCGCAGGCCACCGGCAGCGCGCGTCCTCCCGCGGCGTTGATGTCCGCGGCCACCGACCCGATGGTGCCGGGCAGTTTGCCCTGTTCCTCGGAGCGGGCGGCCACGGCCACCGCGGCACCCTCGGCGGCCAGTGCCCGAGCGATCGTTGCGCCGATGCCGCGGCTGGCGCCGGCGACGAAGGCGACTTTTCCGGTGAGTGTCATCGAGTCAGATCACTTGGGCGGGAAGCGTAGGGCCCCATCCAGGCGGATGATTTCGCCGTTGAGATAGTCGTTCTCGATGATGCTCTGGGCCAGTCGGGCGTACTCGGGCGAGCGGCCCATGCGCTTGGGGAACGGCACTTGCGGGCCCCAGTATTGCTCCAGCTGGTCGGCCGCCTTGCCGTAGGCCGGGGTGTTGATGGTGCCGGGGGCGATGGTGACCACCCGGATGCCCAGCGGCGAGAGGTCGCGCGCGGCCACCAGGGTCATGCCGAGAACGCCACCCTTGGCGGCCGAGTAGGGCAGCTGGCCGATTTGGCCCTCGTACCCGGCGATCGAAGCGGTGGTGATGATGACGCCGCGGGCGCCTTCTTCCAGCGGCTCGGTCTTGGCGATCGCCGCGGCCGACAGTCGCATCACGTTGAATACCGCGGTGAGGTAGAACTCGATGGTCGTCTTGAATCCGTCGAGGGGAAGCGGTGATCCGTCCTTGCCCACCAGCCGGCCGCCGCTGGCCGGACCGCCGTGGGTGTCCACCGAAATGCGAAGTGGACCAAGAGCTTCGGCCTCGGCGATGGCCGCGAGCACCGACTCCTCGGAGGTGGCGTCGGTGCGTACGTAGCGCACGCCCAGCTCCTTCTCCAGCTCGGCGCCCTTCTCATCGGCCAGGTCCGCGACAACTACCTTGGCGCCTGCGTCATGCAGGCGGCGGACCGTTGCCTCGCCCAGGCCACCCGCACCGCCGACAACGATCGCGGAGCTACCGGCGATTTGCATAGGGTTCCCCTTCTTGCAACTGACACTCTCGGACTGTGAGAATAGCATTCTCTTGCCGGGTGAACCAGGGAGAAGGTCAATGCCTGAAGCCGTGATCGTGTCCGCGGCGGCGCCATGAGGCGCGGCTCCGTAGTGTCATCGGTGATGGCCGGCCCAAGCAACATCGAGGAGCTCATCACCGCTGCGCGCGGCGGATCGCAGCGCGCCGTCGGGCGGTTGTTGAGCCTGGTCGAAAGCGACCGTCGCGACGAGGTGCTGGCGGTGCTGCCCCCGGCCTCGCCGCGCGTCATCGGGATCACCGGACCACCCGGCGCCGGAAAGTCCACCACGGTGGGTGTGCTCGTCGGTGCGTACCGGGAACGTGGTCTGCGGGTGGCAGTGCTCGCGGTCGATCCGTCCTCGCCGTACAGCGGCGGCGCACTGCTCGGTGACCGGATCCGGATGGCCGCTCACATCAACGATCCCGATGTGCTGATCCGGTCGGTGGCCACCCGCGGGCATCTGGGTGGGCTGGCCGCCGCGGTGCCCGCGGCGATCCGGCTGCTGGCCGCCCTGTCCTACGACCTGATCGTGTTGGAGTCCGTGGGCGTGGGGCAGTCTGAGATCGAGATCGCCGCGATCGCCGATCCGACGGTGGTGATCCTCAATCCCGGCGCCGGTGACGCGGTGCAGGCCGCCAAGGCCGGCCTGCTGGAGGTCGCCGATCTGGTGGTGGTGAACAAGGCCGACCGTGAGGGTGCCGATCAGACCGCCCGCGACCTGCGCGCCGAGGCCGGCGTGCCGGTGCTCAAACTCGTTGCGGCACAGGGGGAGGGGCTGGCCGAGCTGGTGGCGGCCATCGATGCCCATCACCGGGCCGACACCGCGCAGCGGCGCGCCGCGCGGGCCCGCACCCAGATCCTGTCGTTGGCCCAGACATTGCTGCGTCAGCACGCCGAACTGGACCGGCTGGCCGCCGCGGTGGCCGAGGGTGAGAGCGACGCCTACACCGCGGCCGAGCAGTTGTTCATCAACCGGCAATAGCCGAGGGCGTCAGGACACCGATTTGCCGGTGGCGGCGGTGAATCCGCTGCGGTAACCGAACACCAGCGCGGGGCCGAGCGTGCCACCGGCCCCGCCATAGGCTTTCCCGGTCACCCCGGCCATGGCGTTGCCCGCAGCGAACAGGCCGGGGATCGGGCCACCGTTGACGTGCAGGACGCGGCCGTCGCGGTCGGTGCGCGGCCCGCCCTTGGTGCCCATCGCGCCGATCTTGACCGGCACCGCGTAGAACGGTGCGGTGTCGACAGGTCCCAGCGTCTGGCCGGCCGGGGTGGCCGCCGAATTGTCGCCCCAGTACCCGTCGTAGGCACTGGATCCGCGGCCGAAATCGGGGTCGATCTCGGCCACGACGTTGTCGTTCCAGCGTTGCAGGGTCTCGGCCAGACCATCCGGGTCGATACCGGTCTTGGCGCCGAGTTCGGCGAGGTCGGCCGATTCGCAGAACCAGTCCGGCACCGGGTCGCCCGGATTGACGCCGAGGAATCCGTAGCGCTGCAGGTGCACCGAGTCGAACACGATCCAGGCGGGATCGTTGGCGTAACCGATCTTGGGATCCAGGTACTGGAATGCGCCGGCCATCGAGTTGTATTCACCGGCCTCGTTGAGGAAGCGCTTGCCGGCCCGGTTGACGATGACGCTGCGGGGCCGGGTGCGTTCCAGCCGTACGCTGCGGCTGCGCGGATGACCGTCGATGGTGTCACCGGGGAGCTGCACGATCGGAACCCACCACGCCTCACCCATGTTGGCCAGATCGGCGCCGTGGGCCATGGCCATCCGCAGCCCGTCGCCGGTGTTGTTCGGCGGTGACACCGCGCCGCGCATGGGGCCGCGCAGATAGGCCTCGACCAGCTTGGCGTCCCATTCGAACCCGCCGGTGGCCAGCACCACCCCGCTGCGCGCGCGCACGTGGATGTCGGCGCCGTCGACGCTGATGCGCACCCCGGTGATGCCGTCGGCGTCGCCGATCAGCTCCATCGCGCGGGCCTCGGTGGCCAGCCGCACGCCACGGTCGAGCAGGCCACGCAGCAGGCCGGCGATCAGGGCGGTGCCGGCCACGCACAGGTCGGCGTCGGGATCGTCGTAGACCGCGTGAATCCGGGCGCGGGTTTCCGCGTCGATTCCGACGTTGCTGAAATCGGCTGGGAACGAGGTGATCCGGTCTCGCCAGCCACCGAGCTTGGCCTGATCCACCGGGCCGGCACTCAGCGAGCGACCACCTCCCGGCCGCCCGCCGGGCAGTTCGGGCTTGTAATCGGGAAAGCCCTCGGCGACGGCGAAGCGCAGATCGCTGTGTTCCTCGACGAAATCGAGCATCGCCGGGCCGGTCCGCACGAAGGTGTCCACCAGGTCGGCGTCCATGTAGCCCAGCGATTGGGCCTGTAGATAGTCCACCGCGTCGGAGACCGGCAGCGGCCCGTCGGTGCTGCGGTCATGGGCCGGGATCCACACGATGCCGCCGGAGACCGCCGTCGTGCCGCCGACCGTGGGCGCCTTCTCGTAGACCGCGACCGCCGCGCCGTTGACCGCGGCGGTGAGCGCGGCGGTCAGCCCGGCGCCCCCGCTGCCCAGTACTACGACGTCGAACTCATCGTCCCAGTGGACTTCGTTGTGCCGGTGAGATTCGGTACGGGTCACTGTCATTCCCTTCTCAGTACAGGATCGCCGATAGTTCGTTCGCTGCTCGGACCACCGCATCCTTGCCGCCCAATACGACGTCTTCGCGGTGCGAGATGAGGTTGATGCAGGTGGGCGGCGACGGCGGGCGCCGGCGCACGGGCACCGCCAGGCCGTAGGTGTTCGGTTCGATCTCGCCGTGGGTGATCACCCAGCCCTGCTCGCGGGTCTGACGTACCAGTTCGCGTTCACCGGGCCGCGGCGGCATGCTCGCCAGCAATGCCGCGCCGGCGGCGCCACGGTCGAGCGGATGGCGGCTGCCCTCGTGGAAGGACAGTTGGTAGAAGACCTGCGTCGGCACGATCACCGCGACGGCCACCTGCTGATCGCCCTCGGCCACCAGTAGAGACACCGTGCTGCCGAGCTCGTCGGCCAGGGCGCGCAGCGTCGGGATGCTGAGCTGACGCATGTTGTTGTCGAAGGACGAACCGAGTGCGGCCAGGCCGGCGCCGGGCCGATAGCGGCCATCCTCACCCTTTGCCACGTAACGGAATTGGCTCAGGGTGGCCAGCAGCCGGTAGGCGATCGTGCGATGGGCTCCGATGTGTTCGGCGACCTGCTGCACGGTCAAGCCGGTCGGCGCCGCGGCAATGGCCGCAAGGGCGCTCAGGCCGCGCGCCAACGTCTGGGAACCGGGCGCTCCGGTGGGAGCCTCGTCGGTCTTCGATTTCGCCTGCGGCTGGGTTGCCTTGGCCGGCATCGCGCCCTCCTTGACAGATAGCACCGCGAGAGTGATGCTCTGATAATAATGCACTCAGATGTGCGCTATATGAGCAAAGTGCTTACAAATTCAGAGAACTTCATTCTCGCTACTTCTGGAGAGGGGATCATGACGAGCACTGCCGCCGGGCCGGTATCCGGTTCCGTTTCGGCCACCGAGTTCGAGAGTGTCTGGCGAGACCTGCAGGGCGTCGCGTTCTCGCAGGGCTATCTCGATGTGGATGGGGTGCGTACCCGCTATCTGCATGCCGGTGACCCGAAACTGCCCGCGTTGGTGCTGCTGCACGGCTCCGGCGGCCATGCCGAGGCCTATGTGCGCAACCTGCGGTCCCATGCCGAGCACTTTTCGACCTGGTCGATCGACATGTTGGGCCATGGCTATACCGACAAACCCGGTCACCCGCTGGAGGTCGGGCACTACGTCGCGCACCTGATCGGCTTCCTGGATGCCATCGGCGTTCAGCGCGCCCATATCTCGGGTGAATCGCTGGGCGGTTGGGTGGCCGCGCGGGCCGCTGCCGACCACCCCGACCGGATCGACCGACTGGTGCTCAACACCGCAGGCGGGTCGCAGGCCGACCCCGAGGTGATGAAGCGGATCATCACGCTGTCGATGGCGGCGGCGGAGAACCCGAGCTGGGAGACCGTGCAGGCCCGGATCAAGTGGCTGATGGCCGACAAGTCAAAGGATTACGACGACATCGTGGCCAGCCGTCAGGCGGTGTACCGTCAGCCCGGCTTCGTCGCCGCGATGAGCGACATCATGGCCCTGCAGGATCCGGAGATCCGGGCGCGAAACCTGCTGGGGGAGAAGGAGTACGGCTCGATCACCGCGCCCACCCTGGTGTTGTGGACGAGTGACGACCCCACCGCCGACGTCAGCGAGGGCCGGCGCATCGCCTCCATGATCCCGGGCGCCCGCTTCGAGGTGATGCCGGACTGCGGGCACTGGCCCCAGTACGAGGACCCCGAGACGTTCAACCGGCTGCATCTGGACTTCCTGCTGGGGAAGCCGGCGTGACCGACCAAGAGGTCGACGTCATCATCGTCGGGGCCGGCCCGGTAGGCCTGACCCTGGCGAATGTGCTTGGCATCCAGGGGGTCCGAACCCTCGTGCTGGAGGAACGCGACACCCTCATCGACTACCCCCGCGGGGTCGGGCTCGATGACGAATCGCTGCGCACCTTCCAGTCCATCGGCCTGGTGGAGGCAATCGTGCCGCACACCGTGCCCAACCAGATCCTGCGGTTCTACGACGGGAACCGGCGGCTGCTGGCCGAAATGGCGCCCCCGGACGCCCGATTCGGCTGGCCCAAGCGCAACGGGTTCGTTCAGCCGCTGGTCGACGCGCAGCTGCTGGCCGGGCTGGACCGGTTCGAGCATGTGCAGGTGGCCTGGGGTCGCCGGATGGAATCGGCTGTCGAGACCGCCGACGGGGTGAAAGTCGAGTTCGGCCCGGACCTGCCGACCGTGCGGGCCCAGTACCTGGTCGGCTGCGACGGTGGGCGCAGTGCCACCCGCCAGCTCATGGGTGTGTCATTCGACGGCACCACCTCGCCGACCCGCTGGGTGGTGGTCGACCTGGCCAATGATCCGCTGGGCCACCCCAACAGCGAGGTCGGCGCCGATCCGGACCGGCCCTATGCCTCGATCTCCATCGCCCACGGGATCCGGCGGTTCGAATTCATGATCCACGCCGACGAAACCGATGAGCAGGCCGAGGATCCGGAGTTCGTGGCACGGCTGCTGGCCCCGTTCGTCCCGTACCCGGACAAGGTCGACGTGATCCGCCGCCGGGTCTACACCCACCATTCCCGCATCGCCGGAAACTTCCGCAAGGGCAGGTTCATGCTGGCCGGTGACGCCGCGCACCTGATGCCGGTGTGGCAGGGGCAGGGCTACAACAGCGGCATCCGGGACGCGGCCAACCTCGGCTGGAAACTGGCCGCGGTGGTCAACGGCCAGGCCGGTGATGCGCTGCTGGACAGCTACGATGCCGAACGCCGAAAGCACGCCCGGGCCATGATCGACCTGTCCACCTTGGTGGGGCGGGTCATCTCACCCACCAACCGCAGGCTGGCAGTGATGCGGGACAAGCTTATTCGGGGTGCTTCGGTGGTCCCGGCGCTCAAGCGCTATGTGCTGGAGATGCGGTTCAAACCGATGCCTCGGTATGACCAGGGCGCGGTCTACCACCCGAAGCCGCCGACGGAGAACTCGCCGGCCGGCACCTTGTTCATCCAGCCGCGGGTAGACACCCGGGAACAGTCCGATGTGCTGCTCGACGATGTGATCGGCCCTGGTTTCGCGGTGCTGTGCTGGAACAACAACCCGCGCGCCCTGTTCGGTCCCGAGGCGTACGCGCGGTGGAAAGCATTGGGCGCGAAGTTCATTGCCGCTCGGCCGCAGACTCAGCTGTTCTGGACCGGACATGATGACGACGACGATGACGGATCCGTGGTGATCGTCGGTGACCGCACCGGGGCGCTCAAATCCTGGTTCGACGTGCACGCCGAATCGGTTCTGGTGCTGCGCCCCGACCGGTGCATCGCCGGGGCCGACATTGCCCAGCGTGCCCCCGAATTGAGTGCGGCTCTGTTCGACGTTCTGCATCTGGTGGAGGAAGGAGTGAACGGTGCCAGTAGCCCTGTGCTGTATGTCCCACAGCCCACTGCTGAATCTTCCGGGACCGTCGGCCGAACTCCTTGACGAGATCGGCTCGGCGATCTCCCGGGCCCGGGATTTCGTCGCCGACTACGACCCCGAGCTGGTCGTCACCTTTTCCCCGGATCACTACAACGGGTTCTTCTACCGGCTGATGCCGCCGTTCTGTATCGGCACCGCCGCGGCCGGGGTGGGGGATTACGGGACGCACAAGGGGGCACTCGATGTCGCCGGTGACATAGCGCAGGCGTGTGCTCAGGCGCTGTGGGAATCCGGGGTCGACATCGCCATCTCGACGAGCATGGACGTCGATCATGGCACCGTGCAGCCCCTGCAGGAGCTGTTCGGCGCCGCGACTGCCCGCCCGATCGTGCCGATCTTCATCAACTCGGTCGCCACCCCGCTGGGTCCGTTGTCGCGGTCCCGCGCGCTCGGTGCGGCCGTGGGTGCCTACCTGGCCACGCTGGACAAGCGGGTGCTGGTGCTGGGATCCGGTGGGCTGTCGCACGATCCGCCGGTACCGACGCTGGCCACCGCACCGCCGCCGGCGCTGGACCGGATCGTGCACGGGGTTCCGATGACCGATGAGCAGCGGATGGCCCGGCAGAGCGCGGTGACCCAGGCCGCCCAGGACTTCGCCCACGGCGAGAGTGCGCTGCGGCCGCTCAATCCGGAGTGGGACCACAGTCTGCTGGAGATTTTCGACCAGGGCCGGCTTACCGAACTCGATGGCTGGTCCAACACCTTCATCGCCGCCGAAGGGGGCAACTCGGCCCACGAAATCCGTACCTGGGTGGCCGCGTTCGCGGCGCTCGCAGTCAATGGGCCGTACCGGACCGGACATCACTTCTACCGGTCGGCACCGGAATTGATCGCAGGATTCGCAATCAGAACGGCGGTAGGAATCGCAGCATGATTTCAGAACACTTCGACCACACCGTGGACGTGCTCGTCGTCGGATCCGGGGGCGGCGGTATGACGGCTGCACTGGCCGCCGACGCGGCCGGCCTCGACACTCTTGTGGTCGAGAAGTCCTCGCACTTCGGTGGTTCCACCGCGCTGTCGGGCGGTGGTATCTGGGTGCCCGGGGCGCCGTCGCAGCGCAGGGCCGGTTATGTCCCGTCCCCGGACGGGGTGTTCGACTACCTCAAGCGGATCACCGAAGGCACGGTCAGCGACGCCCGGTTGCGCCAGTACGTCGAGGCCGCACCGGAGATGATGGACTTCCTGGAGCGCAACAGCGATTGGTTCGAATTCGTCTGGAAACCCGGATACGCCGATTACTACCCGGAGCTGCCCGGCGGCTCCGCGCAGGGCAGCACGATCAACGTCCCGGCCATCGATCTGCGCAAACTCGGCGAGCATGATCAGGAACTGCTCGCTCCGCTGGCGTTGGCGCCGAAGGGGATCTGGTTCGCGCCCAAGGATCTTCGGCTGTTCTATCAGATCCGGCAGAACTGGCGCGGTAAGGCGGTGCTGCTGAAGCTGATCTGGCGGATGATCCGGGCCCGGGTGTTCGGCGACCGGATGGCGGCCATCGGCCAGTCGCTGGCCGCTCGGATGCGATTGGCGCTCAAGCAGCACGACATCCCGCTGTGGCTCGATGCGCCGATGACCTCTCTGATCGCCGATGCGGACGGCGCGGTGCTCGGTGCCGTCGTCGAAAGAGACGGGCGCGCGATCAGGATCCGGGCCACCGGTGGGGTGATCCTGGCCTCCGGCGGATTCGACCAC
This sequence comes from Mycolicibacterium frederiksbergense, assembly GCF_029893345.1. GTDB lineage: Bacteria > Actinomycetota > Actinomycetes > Mycobacteriales > Mycobacteriaceae > Mycobacterium > Mycobacterium frederiksbergense_B. The sequence continues at coordinate 75,374 of NZ_JARXVE010000002.1, forward strand.
GACATGGCGTGGCGCAAAGAACATCTGCCGGTGCTGCACAAGGATTGGAGTTTCGGCAACCCGGCGGCCACCGGCGATGGCATCCGGGCGGGTGAAAAGGTCGGTGGCGCCACCGAATTGCTCGATGAGGCGTGGTGGTTTCCGGCCATCTGCTGGCCCGACGGCCGGCTGCAGTTCATGCTCAACGAGCGGATGATGCCGGCACAGTTCGTGGTCAACGGCGAGGGCGAGCGGTTCATCAACGAGGCCGCGCCCTACATGGACTTCGCGCACGCGATGATCGAGGGCCAGCAGTCCGGCATCGACCACATCCCGTGCTGGCTGATCACCGACATCGACTCGTTCCACCGATATGTGGTGGCAGGGCACCTGCCCATTCCGAAGATCCCGTTCGCCCCGGTTCCCACCGGGCGCAAGGTGCCTGCGGCCTGGCTGGAATCCGGCGTGGTCGTCGAGGCGCACAGCTGGGAGGAATTGGCCGGCAAGATCGGCGTGCCCGCGCAGAATCTGCGGGCCACCGCCGAGCGGTTCAACCAGTTGGCGCACGCCGGCCACGACGACGACTTCAACCGTGGCGACAGCGCCTACGACAACTACTACGGCGACCCGACCCTGCCCAACCCGAATCTGCGACCGCTCGGCAAGCCGCCGTACTACGCGTTCCAGATCATCCTCGGCGACCTGGGCACCTCGGGCGGTTTGCGCACAGATGAGCACGCCCGGGTGCTGCGCGCCGATGAGACGGTGGTGAACGGACTCTACGCCGTGGGCAATGTCTCGGCGGCGGTCATGGGCCGCAGCTACGCCGGGGCCGGCGCGACCATTGGGCCGGCCATGACCTTCGGGTATGTGGCCGCCCGGCACATCGCCGGACAACGAGCTGAAGGCCCCGCTGCACAACCAGTTTCACGAGGTGCCAACGCACCAGTCCAGGACGACGTCAGCAACCCCTCAGGAGGAAACCGATGAAGATTTCGCTGTTCTACGAGTTCCCACTGCCCCGGCCGTGGAGCGAGGACGACGAGCATCAGCTGTTCCAGCACGGCCTGGACGAGGTGGAGGCTGCCGACAAGGCCGGCTTCTCGACGGTCTGGCTCACCGAGCATCACTTCCTGGAGGAGTACTGCCACTCCACTGCGCCCGAGATGTTCCTGGCCGCGGCCAGCCAGCGCACCAAGGACATCCGGCTGGGCTTCGGTGTGATGCACCTGCCCCCGCCGATCAACCACCCGGCCCGGATCGCCGAGCGGATCGCCACCCTGGATCACCTGTCCAACGGGCGGGTGGAGTTCGGCACCGGTGAGGGATCCTCGGTCGCCGAGCTGGGTGGCTTCGGCATCGACCCCGCCGACAAGCGCACCATGTGGGAAGAAGCCCTCGAGGTGTCGATCCGGTGTATGACCGAAGCCCCGTTCACCGGCTTCAAGGGCGAGCACGTCGAGATGCCGGCCCGCAACGTGATTCCCAAGCCGCTGCAGAAGCCGCACCCGCCGGTCTGGGTGGCCTGCACCCGCCCGTCCTCGGTGCAGATGGCGGCGCAGAAGGCGATCGGCGCGCTGAGCTTCGCCTACACCGGGCCCGAGGCGCTCAAGGAGCGGGTTGACGGGTACTACAAGGAATTCGAAGAGCAGGGCGCGCCCATCACCCCCGCGATCAACCCCAACATCCTGGCCATCGGCGGCGATCTGTCGATGATGGTGGCCCGCTCCGACGATGAGGCACTCAAGCGCCTGGGTATCGGCGGTGGCTTCTTCTCGTTCGGGATCATGCACTACTACCTGACCGGGATGCACACTCCCGGCCGGACCGAGGTATGGGAGCGTTACGAGCAGGCGGTCAAGGAGGATCCCACGCTGGCCTACGGTCCCGGCCGCGGCGCCATCGGTTCGCCGGACACCGTGCGCGAATTCCTGCGAAGCTACGAGGCGAGCGGGGTCGACGAGATCATCCTGCTGCTCAACCCGCGCAGCCATGAGGGCACGATGGAGTCCATCGAGATCATGGGCAAGGAGATCCTGCCCGAGTTCATCGAGCGGGACGCAAAGGCGGTGGCGGACAAGGTCAAGCGCCTGGAGCCGGTGATCGAGAAGGTGGAGTCGCGGCGCCGCCCGTCGGACGCCCCGCTGTTCGATGAGACCTACGCCTTCGGTGGCCTGCCCACCGGCCGAGACAAGTTCACCGCCGGTGAGATTCCCGAGGCGATGGCCGAGATCAACGAGGGCCGAGTCAAGGCGGCCCGGGCCGAGAAGGAAGCCCGCGGGAAGACGGATTGAGAGGGAGCGGCTGACCGTGACGGCACTCGATGAGTTGGTGCGCTACGACGGCAAACACGTCGTGGTCACCGGCTGCGGGTCGGGTATCGGCGCCGAGGTCACCCGGCAGTTGGGTGAGCTCGGCGCCCGGGTGACGGGTCTGGACATCCGGCCACCCGATCGCCTGCCCGTGGCATTCATCGAACTGGATCTCGCGGACCCGGAGTCCGTGGACCGTGCCGCCGGCGCGGTCGACGGACCGGTGGACGCCCTGTTCAATGTGGCCGGGGTGTCCTCGGGGATCGGCAATCCGCTGCTCGTGGTGCGGGTCAACTTCCTGGGCACCCGGCAGTTCACCGAGGGGTTGATGGCCCGCATCCCGGCGGGCGGCGCGATCACCTCGGTGTCCTCGCTGGCAGCATCGGGCTACCGCGAAAACCTCGCGACCACAGCGGGTCTGGTCAAGACCCGGTCGGTCGCCGCGGGCTTGGCATGGTGTGCCGAGCATCCCGAGGCGCTGGCCGACGGCGGCTACCGGTTGTCCAAGGAGGCGATGATCCTTTACACGATGCACCAGGCCACCGCACTCGGCGCCCGCGGGATTCGGATCAACTGCACCGCACCCGGGGTGACCGAGACGCCGATTCTCGACCAGTTGCGCTCGGCGTACGGGCAACAGTTCCTCGATTCGTTCACCACCCCGCTGGGCCGCAAGTCCGAGGCTGCCGAACAAGCCTCGCTGCTGGCGTTCCTGGGCAGCGCGGCGGCCAGTTACATCACCGGCCAGGTGATCTGGGCCGATGGTGGCATTCTGGCCCAACGTGAGTCGGCCGTGATCGACGCTGCCGCGGATACTGCCGCCGACACTGCGCAGAGGAGCTGAGCATGCTTGCGACGATGAGCGACTTCCGTAAGGTCGCCGACGATGTGCGGAACTGGGGTCGCTGGGGCGATGCCGACGAACTCGGCACCCTGAACCTGATCACCCCGGACAAGGTCGCCGAGGCCGCGGCACTGGTGAAGCGGGGCAAGGTGATCTCGCTCGGTGGAGACTTCGGCTCCAACGGGCCGCAGGGGGCGTTCCAGTTCCGGTTCAACCCGATCCACGTCATGACCGTGGACGGTGGCGACGCCGAGACACTGGTCAAGTACGCGCCCGAGTGGGCACGTAATTCCGTTGCGCAGGAGCTGAGTTCGTTCTTCGTTGACAACCCGTTCCGGTTCAACGACGACATGATCACCATGTCGCTGCAGGCCGCCACCCAATGGGATGCGCTGTCGCATGTGTATTACGAGGACAAGCTCTACAACGGGTTCCCGGCCGATTCGGTGACCAGCTTCGGTGCTTACCACTGCGGCATCGACAAGGTGGACGGTAAGGGCATTGTGTCGCGCGGGGTGTTGCTCGATGTGGTCGCGCACCGCGGGGAACAGGTGTTCTGCCAGCCCGGTCGACCTATCACGCCGGCTGAACTCGATGACATTGCTGCCACGCAAGGTGTGCGGATCGGCCGCGGCGACATTGTGGTGGTGCACACCGGCTGGTGGACGCGGTTTCTGTCCACCGGTGACGGGCACGAGCCCGGATCGGGCCTGGACTGGCGTTGCGCCTCATGGCTGCACGATCACGAGGTGGCCGCGGTGGCCGCCGACAACCTGATGGTCGAAGACCCCGACCCGGCCAACGGTGTCGAAGGCACCTTCCTGCCGATGCACATGCTCTGCCTACGCGATATGGGCCTGATGCTCGGCGAGTACTGGGACCTCACCGGACTGGCCGCCGACTGCCGCGCCGACGGCGTCTACGAGTTCCAGCTCATCGCACCGCCGTTGAAGGTGGTCGGTGCCGTGGGCGCGCCGGTCAGTCCCATTGCGATCAAGTGAGATGAAGACTGGTCAGCTGTCCCCAGCGGCCGCGGGTCGCGCCGCCTAAATTTGTCATACTCCTCTGCGATGATGGTGTCATGTCCACCGCCGCAGCATCTTTGGTCGCTGAGGTGTCTCCTTGTGAGCGGCTTGAGGTGTTGTTCGGGGAGTTGGCGGAGCTGACCGGTCAGCGCAATGCGATCGACGGTCGTGTGGTGGAGATCGTGGCCGAGATCGAGCGTGACGAACTGTGGGGTGCCACCGGGGCACGGTCGGTCTCGGCATTGGTGGCCTGGAAGACCGGGGTGGCCCCGCGCAACGCCGATACCGTGGTCGCGGTGGCGCGGAGGCTTGACGGGTTTCCGCGCTGCGCCGAGGGTCTGCGTGAGGGCCGGCTGTCGCTGGATCAGGTCGGCGCCATCGCCGAAGGCGCGGCCGACGGTTCCGATGCGCACTACGCGGAACTGGCCGCGGTGGCCACGGTCAGCCAGCTGCGTGCCGCGGTCAAGCTGGAACCCCGACCCGAACCCGATCCGAAGCCTGAACCGCGCCGCGAGTTCAGCAGGACCGAGGGGGACGGGTACACGACCTACCGGATCCGGTTGCCGCGGCTGGAGGCAGCGAAGTTCGACGCCGGGATGCAGTCGCACCGGGATGCGGTGATCGCGGACTGGAAACGCGAGCACGGCGAGACGGGCGAGGCGGCCCCAGAGCAGGCGCGGCCGTTCCCGGACAGTGTGGATGCGTTCATGAGCCTGATCGAGGCGGGCTGGGACACCGATGTGGCACGGCGTCCGCACGGCCAGCACACCACGGTAGTGGTACATGTCGACGTCGAGAAACCTGTCGCAGCAATGCATCTGGGTCCGCTGCTGGCCGATGACGAACGCCGGTACCTGACCTGCGACGCCACCTGCGAGGTGTGGTTGCAACGCCACGGACAGCCGATCGGCGCCGGGCGGACCACCCGAACGGTCAGCCGCCGACTGCGTCGTGCGCTCGAGCATCGCGATCGCTGCTGTGTGGTGCCCGGCTGCGGGGCCACTCGCGGTTTGCACGCCCATCACATCGTGCACTGGGAGGCCGGCGGCGCCACCGAACTCGACAACTTGGTCTTGGTGTGCCCGTATCACCACCGGTCACACCATTCCGGCGGCATCACCATCACCGGATCCGTCCACCAACTCACCATCACCGACGGTATCGGCCGCCCCTTGGACAACAGATCGCTGGCCCGGCCACCGACCACACCGCCACCCGCGGTCCCACCGTGCCACGGACCCACCGGCGAACGCGCCGAGTGGTGGTGGTACCAACCGTTCCAACCAAATCCACCACCGACATTCAATTAGGTTGGGGTGAAGTGGTTTTCGTAGAAAGCAGCGGCGGCTGACCGGAGCTAAGCACTTTGGTCACATCGGAAATCGGAGAATGGTGTTCTCCATTCTGGACAGCACCAGTATCGTGTGGGCGTGACCTTCGTGCGCAAGACCCTCAGGGTCGACGGCCTGGCCACCAGCTACCTCGAGGCTGGGCAGGGTGAGCCTGTCGTCCTGCTGCACGGTGGCGAGTTCGGCGCCGGTGCCGAACTGGGCTGGGAGCACACCATCGGCGCACTGGCCGAGCATTACCGCGTGCTGGCCCCGGACATGTTGGGCTTCGGCGAGAGCGCCAAGGTCATCGACTTCAACGACGGCCGCGGCATGCGGATCCGTCACATCGCCCGGTTCTGCGCCGAACTCGGCGTCGCTGCAGCGCATTTCGTCGGTAATTCGATGGGGGCGGTCAACCTGCTCGTCGACGCCACCTCCGATGCGCCGCGACTGCCGGCGCGGTCGCTGGTGGCGATCTGCGGGGGAGGGGAGATCCAGCGCAACGACCATTCGGTGGCGTTGTACGACTACGACGCCACCGTGGACGGGATGCGGCGCATCGTCACCGCACTGTTCGCCGATCCGGAATATCCGGCGGATGCGGCCTACGTGCAGCGGCGCTACGAGTCGAGCATCGCGCCGGGGGCCTGGGAAAGCTTGGCGGCGGCCCGGTTTCGCCGACCCGGACTGGAAGCACCGGCCATGCCGTCGGCACAGCGGGCCTATGACCGCATCGGTGTGCCGACAGTGATCATCGAGGGGGGTCGTGACAAGCTGCTGCCGACTGGTTGGGCCGCCGAGATCGCCGGCCAGATCGCCGGTGCCCGCAGTGCGGTGATCGCCGGTGCCGGGCACTGCCCACAGATCGAACAGCCCGCCGCGCTCATCGCGGTGCTGCTGGATTTCCTGAAAGACGTGCAATGACGAGCGAGAAGCGGAGCGGGATCGCGCATGAGTAACGAACTGGCCGGAAAAGTCGCGGTGGTCACCGGCGGCGCGGCGGGACTCGGCGAGGGTCTGGCCCGCCGCTTCGCCGCCGAGGGCGCGCGGGTGATGATCGGTGACGTCGAACGGGACAGCGGCGAGGCCCTGGCTGCCGAGCTCGGCGGAAACGCCGGGTTCCTGGCCACCGATGTGTCCGATCCGGAGCAGGTCGGCGCGCTGGTGGCGGCCGCGATCGAGCGGTTCGGTGCACTCGACATCATGGTGAACAACGCCGGGGTGTCCGGAACCATGCACCGGCGTTTCCTCGATGACGATCTGGCGGACTTCCACCACGTGATGGGGGTCAATGTGCTCGGCGTGATGGCCGGCACCCGCGACGCCGCCCGGTACATGTCCGCCCACGGTGGCGGTTCGATCATCAACCTGACCTCGATCGGCGGGATCCAGGCCGGCGGGGGAGTGATGACCTACCGGGCGTCCAAGGCCGCCGTCATCCAGTTCACCAAATCCGCGGCGATCGAATTGGCGCACTACGAGATTCGGGTCAACGCGATCGCGCCGGGCAATATTCGCACGGCCATCGTGGCCAAATCGGCCTCGGCCGAGGATCGCGAACGGCTCGAGCAGTTCGAGGAGGGCATCCGGGCCCAGATGCGCGCCGACCGCCCGCTGAAGCGCGAGGGCACCGTCGACGACGTCGCCGAGGCCGCGCTGTACTTCGCGGGAGACCGTTCGCGTTACGTCACCGGAACCGTGCTGCCCATCGACGGCGGCACCGTGGCGGGCAAGGTCATCGTCCGCAAGGAGAAGGCCTAGCCGCGGCGCTGTGAGGCGCGGCGAGATTGCGTCCAGGGTCGCGTTCCGCCGCTGATCACAGCCCTGTGCGCAATCTCAACGGACGGCCAGAACAACCAGCTCGGCGATTTAAATCAACTGCTTGACTTAGTGACAGGAGGGGCGTTGACTGTAACGGTGACGACAGCCAGTCGGACGGCGCGAGCCGACCGGGTCAGCTCCACACAGGAGGCCATCCTCAAGGCGGCCGAACGGCTTTACGCTGAGCACGGAGTGTTCGCGGTGTCGAACCGTCAGGTCAGTGAGGCCGCGGGGCAGGGCAACAATGCCGCGGTCGGGTATCACTTCGGCACCAAGACCGATCTGGTCCGGGCCATCGAGCACAAGCATCGCGGGCCGATCGAGGAGCTCCGCGAACAGATGGTGGCGGCGGTCGGAGATTCCACCGACCTGCGGGACTGGGTGGGATGCCTGGTCCAGCCGCTCACCGATCACCTTGCCGCGCTGGGTAATCCGACCTGGTATGCGCGGTTCGCCGCCCAGGTGATGACTGACCCGTCCTACCACAACATCGTGGTCCGTGACGCGCTGAGCTCCCCGTCGCTGGTGCAGGTCATCGAGGGGATGAACAGCTGCCTGCCGGATCTGCCCGCCGAGATTCGCGCCGAGCGCAACATCATGGCGCGCAACCTGTTGATGCACAGCTGCGCCGATCGGGAACGGGCACTGGCCCAGGGTGCCAAAGTGCCGCGGCCGTCCTGGTCGGGCGCGGCATCGGGGCTGATCGACGCGATCGTCGGCCTGTGGTTGGCGCCGGTTACTCAAGAAAGCGATCTTCTATGAAAGTCACTGTCGACCAGGACAAGTGCGTCTCATCGGGGCAGTGCGTGCTCAACGCCGGTGAGGTGTTCGACCAGCGCGACGACGACGGCGTGGTCGTCCTTCTGGAACCCGCCCCCGGCCCGGATCAAATCGAGAATGCCCGCCGTGCCGCAGCGGCCTGCCCAGCCCTAGCCATCCAGATCGAGGAATGAGTCGTACCGAATGTCTGAAACCCTTGCCGACTCCGTGACCACCGACATCCCGGAATACCCGATGGAGCGCGCCGCCGCATGCCCGTTCGCGCCGCCACCGCAGATGCTGGATATGGGCAAGGTCAAAGGTCTTTCCCGGGTGCGCATCTGGGACGGCAGCACGCCGTGGCTGATCACCGGCTACGAGGAAGCGCGGGCGCTCTTCGCCGACTCGCGGGTCAGCGTCGACGACCGGCGCTCGGGCTTCCCGCACTGGAACGAGCACATGCTCTCCACCGTGGACAAGCGGCCACGTTCGGTGTTCACCTCGGATGCCGAGGAGCACACCAGGTTCCGCCGGATGCTGTCCAAGCCGTTCACCTTCAAGCGCGTCGAGGGCCTGCGGCCGGCCATCCAGAAGATCACCGACGAATGCATCGACAAGATCCTGGCCGGACCCAAGCCGGCCGATATCGTCGCCGAACTCGCCCTGCCGGTCCCGACGGTGGTGATCAGCGAAATGCTTGGTGTCCCTTACGCGGACCACGAGTTCTTCCAGGAGCACGCCAACGCCGGCCTGGCCCGCTACGCAGCCGCGGACGCCATGCAGAAGGGCGCGATGAGCCTGCATCAGTATCTGATCAATCTCGTCGAGGAGAAGCAGGCCAACCCGTCCGAGGATGCGGTGTCGGACCTGGCCGAGCGGGTGACCGCCGGGGAGATCAGCGTCAAGGAGGCCGCGCAGCTGGGCACCGGCCTGTTGATCGCCGGGCACGAGACGACGGCCAACATGATCGGCATCGGGATCCTGGCCCTGCTGCAGAACCCCGAGCAGGCCGATTTCCTGCGCAACGCCGAAGATCCCAAGGTGATCGCCAACGCGGTCGAAGAGCTGATGCGCTACCTGTCGATCATCCAGAACGGCCAGCGCCGGGTGGCCATCGAGGACATCGAGATCAGCGGCGAGACCATCCGCGGGGGCGAGGGCATCATCATCGACCTGGCCCCGGCCAACTGGGACGCCAAGGCCTACCCGCAGCCCGAGCAGCTGGATCTGAGCCGCGACGCCGGTCAGCAGTTGGGCTTCGGCTACGGCCGCCACCAGTGCGTCGGTCAGCAGTTGGCTCGCGCCGAGCTGCAGATCGTGTTCCACACCTTGTTGCGCCGCATCCCGACCCTGGAGCTGGCCATCCCGTTCGACGAGGTCCCTTTCAAGCACGACCGCCTCGCCTACGGCGTCTACGAACTGCCCGTCGCTTGGTAGTGGCCGGCGAGCCGGCCCTCAGCCCCTACAGCCCGATTGGAGTACCTCAGATGACTGCTTCGACGACGCTCTATCCGCCCGAGGGCTTCGGTGCGCCCAAGAATCGCAAGGGCCATGCGACGGAAGGAGGCCTCACAGGGCTTCCTGGAGGCACCGAGATCTTCTCGGCCGACAACCACATCTCGGTGGCCGACGACATCTTCTACGAGCGCTTCCCGGAGGAGCTCAAGGGTGCCGCCCCGCGGATCTGGTACGAGGACGGCGCCTACATGGTCGGTATGAAGAAGGGCAAGGCCTGGACCGGAGGTGATTTCGGCCGGGTGCTGATGCAGTACGACGACCTGGCCGGCGCCGCGTCGAACAATATCGCGGCGCGCGTCCGCGAGCTCAAAGAGGATGGCATCGACAAGGAACTGGCGTTCCCCAACGCGGTGCTGGCCCTGTTCCACTACCCGGACAAGGCGCTGCGCGAGCGGGTGTTCCGGATCTACAACGAGCACATCGCCGCCCTGCAGGAGCAGTCGAACGGGCACTTCTACGGCGTCGGGCTGATCAACTGGTGGGATCCCAAGGGAACCCGCAGCACCCTCGAGGAGCTGAAGTCACTGGGCCTCAAGACGTTCCTGCTGCCGCTGAATCCGGGCAAGGACGACGAGGGCAACGTCTACGACTACGGCGGCACCTCGATGGATGCGGTGTGGGATGAGATCGAAGCGGCCGGCCTCCCGGTCAGCCACCACATCGGTGAGACCCCGCCCAAGACACCGTGTGAGAACAACAGCGTCGTGGTCGGCATGATGGTCAATGTCGACTCGTTCCGCGAACAGTTCGCCAAGTACGTCTTCTCCGGCATCCTGGATCGCCACCCGTCGCTCAAGATCGGCTGGTTCGAGGGCGGAATCGCCTGGGTGCCCACCGCATTGCAGGATGCCGAGCACATGCTGGCCTCCTACCGGCACATGTTCAACCACGAACTGCAGCACCCGGTCCGGCATTACTGGGACCGGCACATGAGCGCTTCGTTCATGGTGGATCCGTTGGGGCTGCGGCTGATCGACGAGATCGGCGTCGACAACGTGATGTGGTCCAGCGACTACCCGCACAACGAGAGCACGTTCGGGTACTCGGAGAAGTCACTGGCCACCGTTGTGCAGGCGGTCGGCCCGGAGGCCGCGGTCAAGATCGTGTCCACCAACATCCAGAAGTTCCTGAGGCTGCTATGAGTACCGTCACTCAGACGGGCGTCACCCAGATCGCCCGGACCGGGTACACGTGGCTGGACATTCCAGAGGAACCTGACTTCGCCCGGATGCGCAGAGAAGTCGGTGTACGCCTGCGCGCCGCGATGGCCGACCAGGGTGTGGATGCGCTGGTGTTGCTCGGCAACGGCAACGTCATGTACGCCACCGGGATCAGCTGGCCACTGGCCGACGCGGGACTGTCGCATGTCGAGCGGCCGGTGGCGATCGTGCGGGCCGACGACGAACACCCGCACCTGTTCCTGCCGTTCCGGGAGGGTGCGGCGATGGAGTCGGAGCTGCCCGGCGATCACCTGCACGGGCCGGTCTATCTCGAATTCGACGAGGGCGTAGCCGAATTCGCGAAGATCCTGGCCGGTTTGGTGTCGGCTGGTGCAACAGTCGCGACCGACGAGTTGACCGGGGCGATGCGGCGGTCCGGCAGTGCGCTGTTCCCCAGCGCGCCGGTGGATGCGGCTCCGGTGATCGGTGCGGCGAAGCTGGTCAAGACGATCGACCAGATCGCGTGCATCCGGCGAGCCTGTCAGATCACCGAACAAGCCATCGCCGAGATTCAGAAGTCGCTGGTGCCCGGTGCACGTCAGATCGATCTTTCCGCGGAATTCGTGCGCCGCACTTTCGAACTCGGCGCCACCACCAATATGTTCGACTCGATCTGGCAGGTCATGCCCACGTCGAGGGCCGAGGGAACCTGGACCACCACCGGCGATCTCGCCCTGCCCCTGCTCACCACGGAGCGTGAGTTGCGGCAGGGCGACGTGCTGTGGACCGACGTGTCCATCGCCTACCACGGCTACTGCTCCGACCATGGGCGCACCTGGATCGTCGGTCAGGATCTGACGCCGGCTCAGCAGGACCAGTTCGACAAATGGAGCCGGATCGTCGACGGAGTGCTCTCGGTGACCAAGGCCGGTGCCACCTGCGGTGACCTCGGACGCGCCGCGATCGCGGCCGCCGACGGACAGAAGCCGTGGCTGCCGCACTTCTACCTGGGCCACGGTATCGGAACGAGCGCTGCCGAAATGCCAATGATCGGAACGGATCTCGGCCAGGAATGGGATGACAACTTCGTCTTTCCGGCCGGCATGTTGCTGGTGTTCGAGCCGGTGGTGTGGGAGGACGGCACCGGCGGCTATCGCGGCGAGGAGATCGTGGTGGTCACCGAGGGCGGCTGGATGCCGCTGACTGCGTATCCGTACGACCCCTATGAGGTGTCCAGTGGGAATTGACATCGAGGCCGACGACCGTGCCCTGCGTTTCAGCCGCCGGGAGCGGGCCATCGCACAGATGGAGGCCTATGACCTCGACATGCTGGTACTCGGCAGGCAGGCCAACGTCCGTTACATCTCCGGGGCCCCGCAGCTGTGGGTGGTCGGTACCCGACCGTTCGGGCCGATCTGCACGTTCGTCCGCGCCACCGGCGAGATCCATCTGAACAGCACGTGGGACGAAGGCATACCCGAGGAGATCCCGCACGAGAATCTGTACGGGTTCGCCTGGAACCCGATGACGCTGATCGGGGTGCTACAGAACATCAAGGGCGCTGACACGGCGCGGCGGGTCGGAACCGACGCTCTGACACCGACCTTCGCCAAGCTGTTGCCGATGGCCTTTCCCCAGGCCGAGCTCGTCGATGGTGAGCAGGCCATGCGCGATGCCCGCCGGATCAAGACACCGCAGGAGATACGGGCGCTACGGCGTGCGGTGGCAGTCGCCGAGGAGGGCCTGGCACGAGGCGTCGCCGAGCTGATTCCGGGAACCACCGAGAAGCGCCTCGCAGGTGCGATATTGGAGGCCGAGGCCGCCGGTGGCGTGAGCACCCCGGCGACTCAGGATGCGGCCTGGGTGATGTCGAAGGACCATCCGTGGCGGCGCGCCGAGGGCGACGGCCGGGTGCGTGAGGGCGATCTGGTGGCGTTGTCGGCCGGGGTGCTGGCCGACGGATACGTCGGCGAAGTGGCCCGCACACTCTACGTCGGTGAGCCGACCGATTCCGTGCGCTCGCTGTACCGGCGCCGGGATGACCTGTGGGACAGGCTGCTCGCGGCGTGCCGACCCGGTCAGAGGGCGAGTGCACTGCTGGATGCCTATGCGGCTGGCGGTGAGCGGCTACCCGCGATGCCGGTGGCGCACGGTCTCGGGCTGGGCTTCGACCCGCCCGTGGTGTCGCCCAATCTGCGCGCCACCGCGGAGCAGGATGTGCTCGAAGAGGGCATGGTGCTAGCGCTCACCGGATACGTCTGGGAGCAGGGCGTGGGCGCGGTGTTCACCCGCGATGCCGTAGTGATCGGTGCGGCCGGACCACAGGTGTTGACCCAGACCCAGCCAGACAGTGAGGCCGCACATGCCTGAACGCCCCACCCCGGAGGAGATCATCCTCTACGAGAAGGACCCGAAGACCAAGATCGCCACCATCACGTTCAACCGGCCGGAGTTCCTCAACGCGCCGACGTCGCTGGCCCGGTTGCGCTATGCCGACGTGCTGCGGGCAGCGAACGCGGACAACGACGTCAAGGTGGTGATCATCCGCGGGGTCGGCGACAACCTGGGCAGTGGTGCCGACCTGCCGGAGTTCATGGAGGGCAACGACAACCCGGCGGTGCGGCTGGCCGAGCTGCGGCTGGAGGATGACGGCGTCGGTGAGGTGAGCTACCCGCCGAAAGGCACCTTCCGTAACGGGGCCACCATCAGCGCCTGGTATGCCAACTCACAGGCTGGCAACCGCGCGCTGCAGGACTTCAAGAAAATCAGCATCGTCGAGGCCAAGGGCTACTGCTACGGCTGGCACTTCTACCAGTGTGCCGACGCCGATCTGGTGATCTCCAGCGACGACGCGTTGTTCGGTCATCCGTCGTTCCGCTATCACGGCTGGGGTCCGCGGATGTGGACGTGGGTCCAGATGATGGGCTTGCGCAAGTTCCAGGAGATGGTGTTCACCGGCCGGCCCTTCACCGCCGCGGAGATGTACGACTGCAACTTCCTGAACAAGGTGGTGGCACGGGATCAGCTGGAGGCCGAAGTGCAGAAGTATGCGCTGGCCTGCACCCGGAACCGACCGGTGGACACCGTCTTTCAGCAGAAGATGTTCTTCGAGATCTTCAAACAGCAGCAGGGCGAGTACATGGGCAGCCTGCTGAGCGCGTTCTTCGAGTCGATGGGCAACGGCGTGGCCAACGACAGCGACGACGACCTGGACATGTACGAGGCGATCGACAACGGACTGTCCGGTGCGGTCAACGACAACGACAGCAAGTTCCCGCCAGACTTCCGGCTGTCCAAGAAGAACCGGGCCAAACCCGAATAGCGGCGAAACGGCATTCCGGAAGGAAAAGTTCGAGTACCGGCCTGCTGGAATGCGGTTTCGGCGAGAGAGCGGATATGAGTTCACCACTTGACGGGTACACCGTCATCGACCTGTCCAGCGGGATCGCCGGGGCCTACTGCACCAAGATCCTCGCGGACGGCGGCGCCGACGTGATCAAAGTCGAAGCACCCGAAGGTGATCCGTTGCGTCGCTGGTCGGCGTCGGGCGCGCAGATCGGCCCGGACGAGGACGGCGCACTGTTCGCCTTCCTGGCCGGCGGCAAACGCAGCGTGGTCGTCGACCGCGAGGCCTCCGGTGACCGAGAGTTGCTGGACCGGTTGGCGGCCGCTGCCGATGCCGTGGTCTGGTCGCCGGAATCGCCTGTCGCCCAGCTGGTCGCGCCGGAGGACTTGTTTCGGCGGCATCCGCACCTGATCGTCACCACGATCACGCCGTTCGGGCTGGATGGGCCGTGGAGCGACCGGGCGGCCACCGAGTTCACGCTGCAGGCCTGGTCGGGTGGCGCGATCGGCATCGGCCGCGGTGTGCAGGACCGGGCGCCGGTATCGGTCGGCGGCCAGGTGGGAGAGTGGGTTGCCGGTGCCTACGCGGCCGCGATGACGCTGGCGTTTCGGGCCCGGGCATTGCGCGACGGCCACGGCGAACTGATCGATCTTTCCAAGTTGGAGGCGCAAGTCCTGGGCCTGACCTACTACCCGGTCACCTACTTCGAGATGCTGGGTCGCCCATGGCGCAGTGAGCGCAAGCCGACGGTTCCCGGGATCGCCGAGGCTGCCGACGGTTTGGTGGCACTCGGATGCGGTACCGCGCAGCAGTGGTGGGATCTGTGCGCGATGTCGGGCCATGACGAGTGGATCGACGAGACTTCGGAGCTCACCATCACCGAGCAGGCCAACCTGCACGCCGAGGAGCTGTACAGCTGGATACGCGAGCAGAATAAGGATGAACTCCGTGATCTGGCCAGGGCGTTCCGCATCCCCAATTCTCCAGTGGGCAACGGGGAAAATGTCACTGCCATGGACCATTTCGTGGAGCGGCAGGCATTCGTCCGCAATCCCCAGCGCGGCTTCATCCAGCCCGCTGCGCCGTACCGACTGTCCGGCGTGGCGCTGCGTGGAGCAGCGCCGGCGCCACGCCTCGGCGAGCACAACGAGGCGATCCGAGCCGCCCAGCTGACGCCGCGTATTGCCCCGGGCGGTCGGCCCAGCGGGGATCGGCTGCCGTTCAGTGGGTTACGGGTGCTCGACATGACGACCTTCTGGGCCGGGCCGTCCTGTACTCACCCGCTCGGCCTGCTCGGTGCCGAGGTGATCCACCTGGAGTCGACTCCTCGACCGGACGGCACCCGGTTGATCGCCGGTATTCCGGCCACCGTGGAGCAGTGGTGGGAACGCTCGCCGATCTTCAGCGCGCTCAACACCAACAAGAAGAGCCTGACCCTGGACTTCCAGACCGAGCAGGGCCGGGATCTGTTGCGCCGGCTGATCGCCACCTGCGACGTAGTGGTGGAGAACTTTACCCCGAGGGTGATCGAACAGATCGGGCTCGACTTCGACTCGCTGCGGGCACTGCGCGAGGACATCATCATGGTGCGGATGCCCGGCTTCGGCCTGGACGGGCCGTGGCGGGACAACCCGGCGTTCGCCTACATCATCGAGGACGCCACCGGGCTGAGCTGGCTCACCGGCTACCCGGACCGCACCCCGTTCGAGCCGTACTCGGTCGGCGACCCCAACGCCGGGGTGCATGCGATGTCGGCGCTGATGCTGGCGCTGGAGCACCGTCGCCGCACCGGGGAGCCCGTATTGGTGGAGGCCGCCATGGTCGACGCGGCCCTCAACATCGCCGCCGAGCAGGTCATCGAGTACTCGGCGTATGGCGCGCTGCTGCAGCGCGACGGCAACCGGGGCCCGGCCGCGGCTCCGCAGAACATCTACCAGAGCGCCGAGGTCGACGAGTTCGGCCGCGTCGACAGCTGGGTGGCGATCGCGATCAGCACCGATGCGCAGTGGCGGGCGTTCCGCGAGGCGATAGGCAGCCCGGACTGGGCCATGGATGCCGAGCTGGACACCGCCGCCGGGCGCCGGGCGCAGCACGACCTGATCGACGAGAAGCTGGCGGCCTGGTGTCTGCCCCGCAGCGGCGACGAGATCGTCGAGACGCTATGGCCCGCCGGGGTTCCGGTGGCGAAGGTAATGCAACCGCACCGACAGCTGGAGTTGCCGCAGTTGCGGTTCCGGCGGTTCTTCGAGCACGTCGGGCACCCGGTGAACAACGCCGCCCCGCACAGCACCCTGCCCGTCTCGCTGGCCAACGGGCCACGGGCATTGCACCGGCAGGCCGCACCGCTGCTCGGCGAGCACAATCACGAACTGTTGACCGAGCTGGGGCTGTCCGAGGACGAGATCGCCGAACTGGCAGAGGACGGCGTGATCGGCACCGAACCTGGAGTAGGTGGCCGCCGCAAGGCGGCTCGCTGAGCGGATCCGCGTCCGGATCATGACTTCAGTAGATAGCCTCAATAGCTATGGCTATCAACCCTTCTGACATTCTGCTCACCGGACGAGTGGCCGTCGTCACGGGCGGCGGCACCGGTATCGGCCGCGGAATCGCTGCCGGCCTGGCGGCTTTCGGTGCCTCAGTGGCTAGCCGCGCGACGTAGAAGGTGTGCGCAATCCGCCGAATCGATCGGCGCACTGGGCATCGTCACCGATGTGCGCGACGGCGAGCAGGTGGATGCGGCCCTGGCGCAGACCGCCGCCGAGCTGGGTCCGGTGCGCATCCTGGTCAACAACGCCGGCGGGGTGTTCTCCTCACCGCTGCTGGAGACCACCGAGAACGGTTGGGACGCGCTGTACCGAAGCAATCTGCGCCACGTGCTGTTGTGCACGCAACGGGTGGCACGCCGGCTGGTCGCCGACGAATTGCCGGGCAGCATCATCAATCTCACGTCGATCGAGGGTGTGCGGGCGGCGCCCGGCTATGCCGCGTACGCGGCCGCCAAGGCCGGCGTCATCAACTACACCCAGACCGCGTCATATGAGCTCGCGCCGAACAACATCCGGGTCAACGCGATCGCGCCCGACCTCACCGTCACCGAAGGACTGTTGGCGCTGTCACCGGATGGGCTACCGGCGGGCATCGCCGACGCCATCCCGCTGGGTCGGGCTGGTCGCGTCGACGAAATAGCCGGGGCGGCGGTGTTTCTGGCTTCCGATCTGTCCAGTTACATCACCGGGCAGACGATTCACGTCGATGGCGGCACCCGGGCTGCGGGCGACTGGTATCGCCACCCACAGACCGGCGAGGCCACATTGGGCCCGGCCTGACCCGGCTTGCGCGGGAAGGTGAGGCTACTTGAGGCAGCTTCCCGCGTCCACCGGCAGCGTCACACCGGTGATGTAGCGAGCCTCGTCGGAGGCCAGGAACAGCACGGCGTTGCTGATGTCGATGGCTTCGACCCACGGGATCGGCAGGGTGTGGAACAGCTGGCAGATCGGCGCCATGTCGTCAGGGCCCGGGTTCTCCAGATCCGGCCGGAACATCTTGAACGTGCCGTCGTTGTGCAGCATCGGAGTCGCGACATGCGTGGGATGCACGGTGTTGCAACGGATATTGTGCTGGCCCAGCTCCACGGCGAAGCCGCGCATCAGGCCGACGACACCGTGCTTGGCGGCGACGTAGTTACCGCAGTGCGGGTAGGCCTTGAGCCCGCCGACCGAGCTGGTCAGGATGATCGAGCCGCCGCGGCCACCCGCGATCAGATGTGGCACACCGGCTTTGACCGACTTCCAGACGCCCGACAGGTTGATGTCGATCATCTCGTCCCAGTCCAGCTGGCTGGTCTCGTGCAGGACGTCGCCACCGTTGCCGATGCCGGCGTTGGCAACGATGATGTCGAGGCGGCCGAGCTGCTCGACACCGCTGTCCACGGCGGCCTTGATCGCATCGGCGTCGCGCACGTCGACCTCGGCGGTGACAACGCGGCGGTTGAGCCCCTTGATCAGGTTTGCGGTCTCGGCGAGGTCATCAGAGGTGGAGGCCGGGATAGCGGTCTCCACGCCGGGCCGGATCGGTCCGCAGATGTCGATCGCGATGATATCGGCGCCTTCTTGGGCCAGCCGTATCGCGTGGCTCCGGCCCTGGCCGCGGGCCGCGCCGGTAACGAACGCGACCTTGCCTTCCACCCGTCCAGTCATTGATTACCCCAGTTTCTGTGTTCGTGACGTGCTGCGCATTCTGCGAAATTTTGTGCAGCTGCTCAGCACTCTGTCACCGGGGCGCCACTGTGTCAACGACAAATACGTTTCAGGCAATTCATACTCTCTGCACAGCAGAATCATGTTCTCGCCAATGGCTCGGCGACTACCTGTGGCGGGCCCGATGTCGCGCGGATGTCAGTGTGCTTGCGTCGGCATGGCGCACCGCGCCGACTACGCGGTCGGCGGTTCCGGGCGCGGATGTTCGATGATCGCGCACCGCGCGTGCGTTCCGGTGGTGCCGGTCGCTCACTGTGCGACGCGATGGCGGTGAGCCCGGAGATCGGGCACGCGTTTGATAGTAAGGAGAGTTCTATCTCCGAGAGAGGGTAATTCTCAGCTAGCTGGCGGCGAATCCGTGGGCGCAGAAATCCCACACCTCGTCAGCGGTGATCGGATGGATCGACGCCTCGTCGGTGCCTCCGCTGGACTGTGCGACGAACATGACGGTCTGCATCGTCATCGCGGCCATCCGTCGCGGGTTGATCCCCTCGCGCAGCTGGCCGGCCTCGGATGCCTCTTCCATGAGCTCGGTGAGCAGGGCCAACAGTGGGGCGTGGGCGACCTTCACCTCCGACGGGTGCGACACGAGCAGCCGTGGTGCGAAGTCGGTGAACAGTGGGCGCTTGGCGGCCGGATCGGGCCGGGACGACTCGAAGAGCAGCTGAATCGCGACTTTGAGCCGGCTGATCGGGTCACCATGGGTGGCGGTGGCGGCGCGGATCTGATCGGCCGAGCGGCTCAATGCGTCCTCGAACAGGGCCAGCAGTAGCTCGTGCTTACCGTCGAACTGCAGGTAGAAGCTGCGCAGCGACTGGCGCGAGCGGTCTACGACTTCTTGGACGGTGAAGTCGGTGCTGCCTTTTTCGATGATGATCGCCTGGGCGGCGTCCAGGAACCGCTGCACGCGCTGGGCGGCGCGCAGCTTTGCGGTTTTGATCGACCGCTCGACAGCCCGCTGCTTCCAAGCTGGTTCTTCGCCAGCGGTGCTCACTGGCGGCTCGGTTGCTTGTCGAGTGGGGAGAGCATGGACTGACTGTACCGGAGAGCGCCTTGCCATCGTGTTGCCGGACCCCCTCGCGGCCAATGTGTCGGAGATCGTAACTTTCTTACGGTGAGAATAGTATTCTCATGACGGGAATTATAGAAGTCCTTTGTGAAGAAGGCCTTCGCGTCAGATCAGGGCGCCGCCGGGTGGCAGCTGGGAGCAGAAGGAATCCACGTGTACATCGACTACGACGTCGCCGATTCGATCGCCACCATCACGCTCAACCGGCCTGAGGCCGCCAACGCGCAGAATTCCGAACTGCTCGACGAACTCGACGCCGCCTGGACCCGGGCCGCCGACGATCCGCAGGTCAAGGTGATCGTGTTGCGGGCCAACGGCAAACACTTCTCCGCGGGACATGACCTGCGCGGCGGCGGACCAGTGCCCGACAAGATCACGCTGGAGTTGCTCATCGAGCACGAATCGCGGCGCTACCTGGAGTACACGTTGCGATGGCGAAACGTGCCCAAGCCGTCCATTGCCGCGGTGCAGGGGCGGTGTATCTCCGGCGGCCTGCTGCTGTGTTGGCCGTGCGATCTGATCCTGGCCGCCGACGACGCACTTTTCTCCGACCCCGTGGCGTTGATGGGTATCGGCGGCGTCGAATACCACGGTCACACCTGGGAACTCGGCGCCCGCAAGGCCAAGGAAATCCTGTTCACCGGGCGGGCTCTTACCGCCGAAGAGGCCGAGCGGACCGGGATGGTGAACCGGGTGGTGCCGCGCGACGAGCTCGACGCCCAGACCGCGGAGCTGGCCGCACAGATCGCCCAGATGCCGTCCTTCGCCCTGCGTCAGGCCAAGCGCGCTGTGAACCAGACCCTGGACGTGCAAGGGTTCTATGCCGCCATCCAATCGGTGTTCGATATCCACCAGACCGGGCACGGTAACGCGTTGAGTGTCAGCGGCTGGCCCGTGCTGATGGGTATCGACGGGATGAAACAGAACATCAAGTAGTGCGAGCAGACGCAGAATCGCACAAATCCGCACGGCGGAGTGCGAGTCTGCGTCTGCTGGCGCGAGGAAATCGAGGAAAGTTACAGCTGGGCCAGGCGGGGAGCGGTTCCGCGGGCCCGCAGCCCGGCCCCCGCCTTACGGGTGAGCTCCCTTGAGCTGCCCAGCAGTCCGTCGAGCACCAACACCCGCTTCACATGGCGGTGTAGCTCGTGCTCGGCGGTGAAACCGATACCGCCGAGCACCTGCTGGCAGTGCTTGGCCGCGGTCAGCGCGGCCTTGCCGGCGGCGGCCTTGGCCAGCAGCGAGTTCAGGTCGACGTTGTCCGCACCGGGAAGGGTCAGCGTCGCCTCGGCACCTTCGATGGCCACCAGAGTCTCGGCCAGCCGGTGCCGGACGGCCTGGAACGACGAGATCGGCTTGCCGAACTGCACCCGATCCAGGGCATGCTGGCGAGCCAGGGCCAGCATGGCCCGAGCCGAACCGACCAGCCACCAGCCCAGGGCGCGGCGCGCCTCGGAGATCCTCAGCAGCTGACCATCCGGCACCCGGCGCAATGGCAGCCCGCCCAGTGTGGGGTTCTCGGTGTTGGTGCGTTCCCACACCACCCAGGCGCCACCGGCATAGGGCATCGGTGGGGTCCCGCCCGGCAGACCACCGATGGTCTCCAACAGCACATCGTTGAGAACCGAGGCGTGCGAACCCGTTTCGCCCAGCAGCCGGAACACCAGTGGCAAGGCGATCTCGGGCATGTCGGAAAGCATGTCGGCCCAGCCCAGTTCGGCCAGCGCAGCGTCCAGCTCGGCGCCGGAAGTCGACAGCATGGTCTTGCGCAGGGTGTCTTCGAGCAATCCGAGTGATTCGTTGTCCAATTCGGTCACGAGGTCACTCCTTTCCGAGGTCCAGCAGTCGGCGGGCGATGATGTTGCGCTGTACTTCGGCGGTGCCGCCGTAAATGGTGGCCGCCCGCGAATACAGGAATTCGGTGCGCCAATCGGAGTCTTCGAGCTCGATGACACCGGGGAGTAGATTGCGCGCGGTGTCGTAGAGCAGCTGCTCGGCATTGGCCAGCAGCACCTTGTCGATCGAGGTGTCCGGCCCCAGCTTGTGGCCTTCGGCCAGCCGGTGCTGGGTGGCCACCGATCGACAGCGCAGTGTGTGCAGGGCCAGGTAGACCTCGCCCAGGTCCGAATCCACCACCTGCCCTTGTCGTTTGACCGCTTCGATCAGCGCGTCGAACCGGGAGTGCAGGTAGGCGATGCGCTGCCAGAAGCAGGTCGAGCGTTCATAGGGCAGCAGATCCATCGCCAGCTGCCAGCCATCGCCGGGCTTGCCCAGCATCCGGCTTGAGTCGACCACCACGTCGTCGAAATACACCTCGCAGAACTCGTCGACGTCATGCATGGTCTGCAGCGGCCGCACGGTGATGCCCGGGGTGTCGACATCGACGAAGAACGCGGTGATCGCCTGGTGATTGGGGGTGTCCGCATCGCCGGTGCGGGTGAGCAGGATGCACCGGTGCGAGTACTGGGCGAAACTGGTCCAGACCTTCTGGCCATTAATGATGTAGCGGTCACCCTCCGCGTCCTTTACGGCGCGGGTGGTCAGCGAGGCCAGGTCACTGCCCGAGCCCGGCTCGGAAAACCCTTGGCACCACTGCTCTTCGCCGGACAGCAGTTTCGGCACCATCTCGGCGGCCAGTTCCTTGGGCGCGTAGTCGATCATCGTCGGCGCCAGCACTTCCAGCATCGAATAAGGACCGGGTTCGGCCAACCTGCGGCCCACCACCTCTTCGCCGACGATGGCCCGCAGCATTGCCGGACCGCCCAGTCCGCCGGCATGCTCGGGCCAGCCGTAGCGGCTCCAGCCGCCCTCGTACAGTGCCTTCTGCACCCGGGCGAACTGGCGCATGTGACCTTGCAGCGAGTGATCCTCCGGCGGGGTCAGGTCATTCTCGGCGAGCCAATCCTGCAGCGCCGTGCGGAAAGTCGCGGGTTCGAACAGGTCGCTCATCGGGCTTCCGGAGCCGCTGGGTCGACATCGGCAGAAGGTCTGCCGATCGCGTGTGGCCGGCCGTGGTCGTGATCGCCGCTGCGCCGGATGAAGGTCATCGCACGGGTTTTCAGCCGCCAGCCCTGCGCGGTGCGCACGTAGGTGTCGCGGTAGTAGCCGATGCGCATGTCGTGCTTGGAGTGCTCGATGAAGCACAGCGGCTGGGTGCCGGATGCGGAATCGCGGGTGTCGTCGTCGAACTCGATCAGGGCGGTGCCGGTCATGAACAGGCCCTTGGGGGCGGCGTCCACCAGCACCGGGAAGCGACTGAGCGGGTAGGTTTCGCCGAATGCGCTATACGTGCCATCGGGGGTGAAAACGCTGATCAGCCCGTCGATGTCGCCCTGGGTGATGGTCACCGCGTACTTGGCCAGGACTTGCTGGATCTCGACCAGGTCCTCGGTTCGGGTGGGGGAGTCAGTTGGCTGAGTCATTGCGGAAGACCTTACCGCCTTTCATTACAAAGGTCACCTGTTGTGTAATGCGAATGTCCTCGAGGGGATTGCCCGGGACCGCGATGATGTCGGCCAGCAGCCCTTCGGCCAGCCGGCCCCGGTCGGTGACGTTGATCAGATCGGCGGCGATGGTGGTGGCCGAACGGAGCACCGCGGCCGGGGGCATACCCCACTCCACCAGGGTGACGAGTTCGTCGGCGTTCTTGCCGTGCGGGATGGCCGGCGCGTCGGTGCCGACAGCGATCTTGACCCCGGCCTTGTAGGCTGCCTTGATCGATGTCTCGGCCTTCGGAAACATCTCGGCAGCCTTGTCCTGCAACACCTTCGGCGACTTGGACACGTCCATGGCCTGAGCCAGCCGGCGGGTGGTGACCAGGAACCGGTCGTTGTCGACCAGCATCTGGATGGCCTCGTCATCCATCAGGAAGCCGTGCTCGATGCAGTCGATGCCACAGGCTACCGCGTGTTTGACCGCCTCGGCGCCGTGCGTGTGTGCGGCAACCCGCAGTCCGCGCCGGTGCGCCTCATCGACGATGGCCCGGAGTTCTTCGTCCGAATAGTGTTGTGCGCCAGCCTCTCCGGTCAGCGACATCACCCCACCGGAGCAGCACACCTTGATCAGCTGGGCCCCGTGCTTGATCTGGTAGCGCACCGCCTTGCGGATCTCGTCGACCCCATTGGCGATGCCTTCCTCGACGGTCAGCTCCAGCACGCCCGGCATGAACGCGGCGAACATGGTCGGGTCGAGATGGCCGCCGGTGGGGGTGATCGCATGTCCGGCCGGGATGATGCGCGGTCCGTCGATCCAGCCCGCGTCGATGGCCTTGCCCAGCGCGACGTCGAGCAGATACCCGCCGGTCTTGACGAACAACCCGAGGTTGCGCACCGTGGTGAACCCGGCGCGTAGGGTGCGCCGGGCATTACCCACCGCACGCAGCACCCGGGTCGGGGGATCGTCCTGCACCTGGGACAAGCCCGGGTTCTCGCCCCGGCCGCCCATCAGCAGATTGACCTCCATGTCCATCAGGCCGGGCAGCAGGATGGAGTCACCGAGATCGATGACCTCGGAATCGTCGGGAACCGAGCCTCCGACGGTGCTTGATTTGTCGGCTCCGCCGACGGCCACAATCCGGTCCTCATCGACATGGACAATGCCGGGACGAATGATCGTCCCGGCATCGACGTCGACCAGACCCGCAGCTTTGAGGGTCAACATGCTCAGACCACCGGCTCCCGGACGATCTCGACCCATGCGGCACCACTGTCGAGCACACGCGGCTGCTTCCATACCTCGACCGGGAAGCTCACCATGACCACGGACTGCATCAGGTGCATCAGGTTCTTGGCGTCCTCGGGCATGCCGTGCAGTGGGAAGCGGGCATCCAGGTAGACCATGACCTCTTCGAGCCGGGCCATGCCGACGTCGTAGAGGTCCTGCATCTCCTCCATGCTCGAGGCCAGCCGCTTGGCGTAGCGCTCCGGTTCGGTCGGCAGAATCCAGTCGCCGAATCGCTCCAGGTCTGCGAATTCGGCTGGCAGCTTCTTGTTTTCAGACATGCGCGGCGTCTCTTTCGTTCTTGGTGGCGGCCCCGTTCGTGACGGCCTTCTCGGCTTGTTCCGCCTTGTAGGCGTCCACGTGCTTGTGCGCGGTGTGATGCAGGTGGCGCAGCAGGATCTCCTGGTCGCACAGCGGGAACTCGGTGACCGCCCGGGTGCCGATCTGGGTCTGGGTGGCCTCCAGGGTGTTGGCGTCCTGGAGCGCGTATTCCTTGAAGGTCACCGCGGCCAGCTCCTGGCTCAGACGCTGGCGGGTGTTCTTCGGCGGCACGAAATACAGGTTGGTCTCGAAGATGTGGCTGTCCACGCCGGTGGGCCAATAGTTGTAGGTCAGGTACCAGCCCGGAACCCACAGCAGCAGGGTGAAGTTCGGGAAGAACTCGAAGCTGTCCTGGCCCCACGTCTTCTGGCGCGCCGGGTTGACGGCCGGCGGCAGCTCGTCGGGCAGGATGCCCTTGATATCGGGACGGTCCCACGGACCGAACAGGCCGCTGTGCAGGATGCGCTCGATCGGCTTGACCATGTTCAGGTCCTTCGGCGGGGACATGCCGCCCCAGGACGAGATCATCGAGTGATCGCCCTTGATGTCGTAGTGCAGCGCCTCGAATCCGACCTTGGCGAGCTTCTCGGCTTCCTCCTTGGTCGCCTGCTTCATGTGCAGGATTGGCGCGTGGTAGAACTCCACGAACGCGTCGATGAACAGCTTCCAGTTCGCCTTGATCTCGGCCTTGTAGCTGTAGACCTCGGTCATCTCGTGGAACGGGTAGCCCTCCAGTCCTTTGCCGAACTCGCCCATCGAGTCGACCAGCGGCTGGGCGTCATCGTCGAAGTTGACGAAGATGAAGCCTTGCCACACCTCGCAGCGGACCGGCTTGAGTGGGTAATCGGCCTTGTCCACATCGAAGAACTCGTCTTCCTGCTGGATGAAGGTCAGGTCGCCGTTGAGTGCATAGCGCCAGGCGTGGTACTTGCAGGTGAACTGGCGGCAGCTGCCCGAGACCTCCTCGCCCGGGTAGTCGTTCCAGACCAGCTTGTTGCCGCGGTGCCGGCACAGGTTGTAGAAGGCGCGAATCACGCCGTCCTTGTCCTTGTTGATGATGATCGACGTGCCCGCGCCCACCGACGGCATCTCCCGGGTGAAGTAGCTACCGGTCTTGGGCAGCCGCTCGACGCGCCCGACGTGCAACCAGGTCCTGCGGAAGATCGCCTGCTGCTCCAGTTTCCAGTGCTCGGGATCGATCGAATCGGTGTAGTCGACCGGGGCGGTGCCCAGTTCGGGCCAGTTCTCGGTCCAGCTGCCGACGGCCGGCTTGGGGAAGTGCGCCATTGTCTACCTACCTACTTTCTCTTTCCAAGCCTTCTTCGGGCTCAGTGGCCGGATTCCGGCGCGATTCCAAAGGTGTTGTAAGCCATGGCCATCAGGCCGTAGCCACCAATGGTGAAGACCAGGTCCATGCGCTGACGCTCGGAGAGGTGTTCGCTCAGGGCGGCCCAGGTGCCGTCCGAGATCTCCGATTGCCCGTCGAGTTCGTCGACGGCGTCGAGCACGAGTTGATCGACCTGCGTGCAGGCGTCTCCGCCCGTGCTACTGGCGATCTGCTCGTCGGTGAGTCCTTCGGCCTTGCCGATGAATGCGTGGTGCGCCCACTCGTACTCGCACTTGCGGCGGTGGGCGATCCGCAGGATTGCCAACTCGCGCATCTGCGGTTCCAGTGTTGAACGGAACAGCAGATGATTGCTGAACCGCAGGAAAGCCTTGGTCAGTGCAGGGTGACGGGCCAGTGTCGACAGCGCGGTTCCCGCTCCCTCGGGGTTGAGCCGCTCCTCCGGGAGCATGACCGAGAGTGCTCGTCGCACGTCGTCGTCCCACTCCTCGGCGGGCAAGGGGGCCAAGCGCACGGGGTGGTTCTCCTCTCGATCATCTCGCTAGCTCTCAAGGGCGAGAATCAGGTTCTCATTTCCGACTAAGAGATTTCCATCTTTTGTGTCGATGGTCAACCAGAACCTTCTGGGTTACGCGGCGACCTGGCTAAATCTGCTCGTCAACCGGCCTGGTGATTGATTCTCGCTAGATGAGAAGCTAGTTTTCTCCTATAGAGAACCAATGTGATGGCCGGGTGGAACGGAGCGAGGCAGTGCACAAAGACGACATGATCTTGATCAGCGTCGATGACCACATCATCGAGCCGCCGAACATGTTCAAGAATCACCTGCCGGCGAAGTATCGGGATGAGGCGCCGCGGTTGGTGCACAACCCGGATGGCAGTGATACCTGGCAGTTTCGTGACACGGTGATCCCGAATGTGGCTTTGAACGCGGTGGCAGGTCGGCCCAAGGAGGAGTACGGCCTGGAGCCTCAGGGGCTCGATGAGATCCGCAAGGGCTGCTATGACCCGGATGAGCGGGTCAAAGACATGAATGCCGGTGGGGTGCTGGCCACGATGAACTTCCCGTCGTTCCCGGGTTTTGCGGCGCGGTTGTTCGCCACCGAGGACGCCGAGTTTTCGTTGGCACTGGTGCGGGCCTACAACAATTGGCATATCGACGAGTGGTGCGGGTCGAACCCGGGGCGGTTCATCCCGATGGCGATACCGGCGATCTGGGACCCGCAACTGTGCGCTGATGAGGTTCGGCGGGTGTCGGCCAAGGGTGTGCATTCGTTGACGTTCACCGAGAACCCGTCGACGCTGGGGTATCCGTCATTCCATGATCTGGAGTACTGGAGGCCGCTGTGGCAGGCGTTGGTTGATACCGACACGGTGATGAACGTGCACATCGGGTCGTCGGGCAAGCTGGCGATCACGGCACCGGATGCACCGATGGATGTGATGATCACGCTGCAGCCGATGAACATCGTGCAGGCGGCGGCGGATTTGTTGTGGTCGGCGCCGATCAAGGAATTCCCGACGCTCAAGATCGCGCTGTCGGAGGGCGGGACGGGGTGGATCCCGTACTTCCTGGACCGGGTGGATCGCACCTATGAGATGCATTCGACGTGGACGCATCAGGACTTCGGCGGCAAGTTGCCCTCGGAGGTGTTCCGGGAGCACTTCATGACCTGTTTCATCTCCGATCCGATCGGGGTGAAGAACCGGCACGAGATCGGGGTGGACAACATCTGCTGGGAGATGGACTACCCGCACAGCGATTCGATGTGGCCCGGGGCGCCGGAAGAGTTGAGCGCGGTGTTCGACACCTATGCGGTGCCCGATGCGGAGATCAACAAGATCACCCACGAAAACGCGATGCGGCTGTACCACTTCGATCCGTTCGCCCACATCCCTCGGGAGCAGGCCACCGTCGGTGCATTACGAAAGGCCGCCGAGGGCCATGACGTTTCGATCCGCGCACTGAGCAACAAGGAGAAGACCGGCGTCAGTTTCGCCGACTTCCAGGCCAACGCCAAAGCCGTGGCCGGCACACGAGACTGAACGCCAAGAAAGACTAGGAGAGCACCAGTGTCGGGCGGTATGAACTTCGAGCTGACCGAGGACCAGCAGCTGATCCGCGCATCCATCGCAGAGCTGGCGGCCAAGTTCGATGACCACTATTGGATGACCAAGGACCAGGCCCACGAGTTCCCGCAGGAGTTCTACGACGCCATCGCCGGTGGTGGCTGGCTGGGAATGACCATTCCCGAGGAGTACGGCGGCCACGGCCTGGGCATCACCGAAGCCACCATCCTGGCCGAGGAGGTGGCCCGCTCCGGCGGGGCGATGAACGCGGCCAGCGCGATCCACATGTCGATCTTCGGCATGCAGCCGGTGGTGGTGTTCGGCTCCGAGGAGATGAAGAAGGCGACGCTGCCGCGGATCGTCAACGGTGACCTGCATGTGTGCTTCGGTGTCACCGAACCCGGTGCCGGACTGGATACTTCGCGCATCACCACGTTCGCCAAGCGTGACGGCGAGAGTTATGTGGTCAATGGCCGCAAGGTGTGGATCTCCAAAGCGCTTGAGTCCGAGAAGATCCTGCTACTCACCCGTACCGAGTCCCGCGAGGACGTGGAGAAGCGCGGGGCAAAGCCGACCGACGGTCTGACTTTGTTCCTGACCGACCTCGACCGCGATCACGTCGACATCCGGCCGATCAACAAGATGGGGCGCAACGCGGTCAGCTCCAACGAGTTGTTCATCGACGATTTGCGGGTCCCGGTCGAGCACCGGATCGGCGAGGAAGGCAAGGGGTTCAGCTACATCCTGCACGGGCTCAACCCCGAGCGGATGCTGATCGCCGCCGAGGCGCTCGGCATCGGCCGGGTGGCGCTGGACCGGGCCGTCAAGTACGCCAACGAGCGGGTGGTGTTCGACCGGCCGATCGGGATGAACCAGGGCATCCAGTTCCCGTTGGCCGACTCGCTGGCCCGACTCGACGCCGCCGAGCTGATCCTGCGCAAGGCCACCTGGCTCTACGACAACGGCAAGCCGTGCGGCCGTGAGGCCAACATGGCCAAATACCTGTGCGCCGACGCGGGATTTGCTGCCGCCGACCGGGCTTTGCAGACGCACGGCGGGATGGGCTACTCCG
This sequence comes from Mycolicibacterium frederiksbergense, assembly GCF_029893345.1. Lineage (GTDB taxonomy): Bacteria > Actinomycetota > Actinomycetes > Mycobacteriales > Mycobacteriaceae > Mycobacterium > Mycobacterium frederiksbergense_B. The sequence continues at coordinate 104,318 of NZ_JARXVE010000002.1, forward strand.
AGGAATACAACATCTCCCGGTTCTTCCGGGAGTCCCGTCTGATGAAGATCGCACCGGTGAGCCAGGAGATGATCCTGAACTTCCTCGCCGCAAACGTTCTCGGCCTGCCCAAGAGCTACTGAGGAGATTTCCAGATCAATGAGGACCTATTTCGACCTGACCGGGCGTTCGGCGCTGGTGACCGGGGCCGGTGCCGGGATCGGCGCGGCGGTGGCCGAGGCACTGGCCGCCGCCGGCGCCGCGGTGTTGGTCACCGATATCAGCGGTGATGCCGCGGCCGCGGTCGCGGACCGGATCAACACCGCCGCGGGCGGCGAATCCAGCACTGCCGGAGGCGGCGAATCCAGCACTGCCGCGGGCGGTAAGGCCGACAGCGCCGCACTGGATGTCAGCGACCGTGACGCCGCGGTGGCGGCCGCGGCGCAGGCAGCCGCGCTCGGCGGGGGAAATCTGCACATCGTGGTCAACAATGCCGGTGTCACCTCGCCGGCGATGTTCCCGAAGCTGACCGATGAGACATTCCGGGTCACGTTCGACATCCACGTGATGGGCACCTTCCACGTCACCCAGGCCGCACTGCCGCATATCCCCACCGACGGGACCGGACGCATCATCAACGTCACCTCGTCGGCCGGGATCACCGGCACCCTGGGCCAGGTGAACTACTCGGCGGCCAAGGCCGGCCTGATCGGATTCACCAAGTCGCTGGCGCGTGAGCTGGCCGCCAAGAACATCATGGTCAATGCCCTGGCGCCGCTGGCCGCGACGCCGATGACCGAGACCATCCGCACCAACGAGAAATTCGCAGCCAACATGATGAACCGCATTCCGCTGAAACGCTGGGCCGAGGCCGACGAGGTCGCGGGCGCGTTTGTCTTCCTGGCCTCCGATGCCGCCTCCTACATCACCGGGCAGGTGCTGCCGGTCGACGGCGGCATGGTTATGTGACTTCGTGAGCGAGTTTACGAGCGAACCACGGATGATGGACTGTTCCTCTCTGCCGCTGGCCGGAATCACCGTCATCGCGATGGAGCAGGCGGTCTCCGCGCCGATGTGCACCAGGGTGCTCGCCGACTTTGGCGCCCGGGTGATCAAGATCGAGAATCCCGACGGCGGGGACTTCGCCCGCGACTACGACACCGTCGTCAACGGCATGGCGGCCCACTTCGTGTGGGCCAACCGGGGCAAGGAATCGATCTCCCTCAATCTGAAATCCGCAGCGGGCATGGAGGTGCTGCACCGGTTGCTCGACGGTGCCGATGCTTTCGTGTCGAACCTGGCTCCCGGTGCCACAGCCCGTCTGGGTTTGGCGCCCGACGATCTCAAAGTCCGCCATCCACGAGTGATCCCGGTTGAGATCGATGGCTACGGTCCGGGCGGTCCGCTGTCGCAGAAACGGGCCTACGACCTGCTGGTGCAAGCGGAATCGGGTTCCTGTGCGTCGACCGGCTATGCCGGGATGCCGGCCAAGCCCGGGGCCGCGGTGGCCGATATCAGCACCGGCCTGTTCTCGGCGCTGTCCATCATGGCGTTGCTGCTCGGCCGGGCCCGTACCGGGGATACCGGTGCCGCGCCGGCCGTGGCGGTCAGTCTGTTCGACACCATGACCGACATCATGGGATACCAACTCACCTACACCCAGCATTCCGGGATCGACCAACAGCCGTTGGGGATGAGCTCCCCGGCGGTTGCGCCGTATGGTGCGTTCGGTACTCGCGACGGGCAGACCGTGGTGCTGGGCACCACCAACGACCGGGAATGGCAGCGGTTCGCCAGAGAGATCATCGAACGTCCGGATCTGGCCGGCGATCCGCGCTTCGCCACCAACTCCGATCGCTGTGCACATCGCGATGAGCTCAACAAGGCCATCGAATCGTGGTGTGCCCAGCACGATCTCGACCATATTCAGCGGACCGCCGACATTGCCGGGATCGGTAACTCGCGATACAACCTGCCCAGTGAGGTGATCGCACATCCGCATCTGAAGGCACGTGACCGGTGGCGACAGGTCGACACGCCGAACGGGGAGATCTCAGCATTACTGCCGCCCCCGGTGATCGCTGGCATGGAGCTGGGAATGGGTGCGGTGCCGGGACTCGGTGAGCACACTGATGCAATCCTGAGTGGTATCGGCCTGACCGCCGAGCAGATCGCGGTGCTGCGGGAGCAGCGCGCGATCGGTCCGGCCTACTCACAGTCCTAGCAATCAGATTGGAGCAACCAATGCGCGAAACCGTTATCGTCGAGGCCGTCCGCACCCCGGTCGGCAAGCGCAACGGCGGCCTGTCCGGATTCCATGCCGCCGACCTGTCCGCACTGGTGCTCGACGCCCTGGTGCAGCGGGCGGGCATCAGTCCCGACATCGTCGACGACGTGATCTGGGGCTGCGTCTCGCAGGTCGGCGACCAGTCCAGCAATATCGGTCGCTACGCGGTGCTGGCCGCGGGCTGGCCCGAACACATCCCGGGTACCACGGTCAACCGGGCGTGCGGATCGAGCCAGCAGGCGCTGGATTTCGCGGTCCAGGCGGTGATGTCGGGCCAACAGGATGTCGTGGTCGCCGGCGGGGTCGAGGTGATGAGCCGGGTGCCGCTGGGCGCGGCTCGTGCCACCGGAACCCCGTATGGGCCGAAAGTCTTTGAGCGGTATCGGGATTTCTCGTTCAACCAGGGGATCTCGGCCGAGCTGATCGCGCAGAAGTGGGGTCTGTCCCGAACCCGGCTGGACGAGTATTCGGCGGCCTCGCATGAGCGCGCCGCTGCCGCCCAGGACCGCGGTGCCTTTGAAAATCAGATGATCACCGTGTTCCCCGATCCCGCCGATCAGCTTGATCCGGTAGTGGCCGATGAAGGGGTGCGCCGCGGCACCACGGTGGAGAAGCTGGCCGGCCTCAAGTCGGCGTTCACCGAGGACGGGGTGATCCATGCCGGTAACTCGTCGCAGATCTCCGACGGTGCCGCGGCATTGCTGGTGATGACTGCGGAAACCGCCCTGGCACTGGGCCTGTCGCCGATCGTCCGGTATCGGGCGGGTGCGGTGACCGGAGCCGATCCGGTGTTGATGTTGACCGGACCGATCCCGGCCACCGAGAAGGTGCTGCGCAAGTCGGGCGTGCGACTCGACGAGGTCGGTGTTTTCGAGGTGAACGAGGCCTTCGCTCCGGTGCCGCTGGCCTGGTTGGCCGAAACCGGTGCAGACGAGGCCAAACTCAACCCGCTCGGCGGTGCCATCGCGCTGGGACACCCGCTCGGCGCGTCGGGTGCGGTGCTGATGACCCGGATGATCAACCACATGCGCGACAACGGAATTCGCTACGGACTGCAGACCATGTGTGAGGGCGGCGGCACCGCCAACGCCACACTGGTGGAGCTCGTCGACTAGACAAGAGGACAACGCGTGCAGCGCAATCTGTTCACCGAGGACCACGAGGCATTCCGCACGCTCGCGCGGGATTTCATCGAAAAGGAAGTCGTCCCGGCCTATCCCGATTGGGAGAAGGCCGGCCGCATGCCTCGCGATGTCTTCAAGCACATGGGTGAACTCGGCATGCTCGGCATGGCGATCCCCGAGGAGTACGGCGGCGCGGGTATCGCGGACTACCGGTACAACGTGGTGCTGCAGGAGGAGGCGGCCCGGGCACTGGTGACGCTGTCCACCGTGCGTACCCAGCTTGAGGTGATCCTGCCGTACTTCCTGCACTACGCGAACGACGAGCAGCGACAGCGGTGGTTCCCGGGGCTGGCCGCGGGCACGCTGCTGACCGCGGTGGCAATGACCGAGCCAGGGACCGGCTCGGATCTGGCCGGGATGCGCACCACCGCGGTTCGTGACGGTGACGAGTTCGTGCTCAACGGTGCCAAGACCTTCATCACCGGCGGTATCCAGGCCGACTTGGTGGTCGTGGTGGCGCGAACCTCGACCGATCCGGAGAACCGGCGCAAGGGCCTGACGCTGCTGGTCGTCGAGGACGGTATGCCGGGCTTCGAGCGGGGCCGCGAGCTGGAGAAGATGGGCTGCAAGGTGCAGGACACCGCGGAGCTGTCGTTCACCGATGTCCGGGTACCCGTGGCCAACGTGCTGGGGGAGGAGGGCGAGGCGTTCAGCTACCTCGGCCACAACCTGGCCCAGGAGCGGCTGACCGTGGCGGTCGGTTCGGTGGCTCAGGCCCGCTCGGCGATCGCCGCGGCGATCGGGTACACCAAAGACCGCAAGGCGTTCGGCCAGCCGGTGGCTTCCTTTCAGAACACCAAGTTCGAGCTCGCGGCGTGCTCGACCGAGGTCGAAGCGGCCCAGGCGATGCTGGACCGGGCGGTCGCTCTGCACGTCGACGGCGAGCTGTCCGGCGCCGACGCGGCCCGGGTGAAGTTGTTCTGCACCGAGATGCAGGCGCGAGTCATCGATCGTTGCCTGCAGCTCTTCGGCGGGTACGGCTACATGATGGAGTACCCCATCGCCCGGCTCTACACGGATGCCCGGGTGGCGCGCATCTACGCCGGAACCAGCGAGGTGATGAAGGTGATCATCGCCAAGTCGCTGGGGCTGTGATCGGCGCATTCGGCGCCATGTGACACCCGCCAGAATCTTCTCGCTCTGAGACACTTGTCACACCCGTCAAACCAACCTACTGTGTGTTCACTAGGTTGGTTTGACGAGGGAGTCCGGTGACTTCGTTTTCTGGGACGCGGCCCTACGCGACGCTCTTGGCCAAAGGGGAAGACCGCAGGCAGCGGATACTTTCGGTGGCCGAGAAGATGCTGGCCCGCAATGGGTGGCGTAACACCTCCCTGGCACAGATCGCCAAGGAGGCGGGGGTCACGTCAGCCGGTCTGCTGCACCATTTCGAGTCCAAGGAGCACCTGCTCAACGCGGTGCTCGACGCGCGGGACATCGACGACGACACACACGCGGATCGCGCCGGTGACCTCACCGCAGAGATCAAGCGGGTGGCCGAGCGGTTCGTCCGGGCGCCCGAATTGGTCGGCACTTTCACGGTGCTGTTGGTGGAGAACATTCAGCCCGATGCTCCACTGCACGATCGTTTGCTCAAACGTCAGCAAGATGCACGCAACATCGTCGCCGACATCATCAGGCGCGGCCAGGTCGCCGGCCGCTATCGCACCGACTTCGACGCGGCCACCAAGGCCGTGGAAATCCTCGCGTTCATCAATGGAATGGAGACCTCGTGGTTACTCGATCCCTCGCTGCCGTTGACGGACGTGTTCAAGGGCTACGCGGAAATGCTGGAACGGGAGATGGCGCAGCAGTCGGGCGGCCGCAACGGGGCGGTCGACCTGTGAGATTGGAGGACGACATGCGGTATCGGCTCGATGTGGTCGCACCCTGCGTGGTTGACGCGGTCCGGTTCGCCGGCGGTTGGCTGGTCGACCGGGTGATGGCCGGCTGGGATGTCACGGTGCTCATCGGTGCCGACGAGGACGTCCGGCCGCTGGCGATTCTGGGCGTGGAGACCATCGACCTGGAGTCCGTGCTGGAGTCCTGGGAGGATCGTCCGCATCCGCAGACTGTCGCGGTGGCCGCCGATCTGTTCAACAGCGACGAGCGGGTGCGCCGCGGTGTCCTGGGTGCGCTGGACCAGGGGCACACCGAGGTGACGCTGTGGGGTGACGGGTGTCCGGCGGATCTCAGCGTCGATCCGGTGCGTCACGAACTCTCTGCGGCGGCACGCGCTTTCAAGGCGCAGGCGCTGGCTGCGGTCAATCATCCCGAGGCCCTCGGTGTCGGGGACATCGAGTCATTCCGCTGCGGCACCATGATCAGCCGATCGGTGCCTGCCGACCTGATTCCGGCCAGCTGACCGCCGGCGGCGCCTTCGTTTGCCGCGGTGTCGCGTGGATCACTATTAATCGCCGTGCATCGGCATGCATCGCTGCGCATCACAGCACGTCAGTGGCTTACATCACTGATTTCAGATGAACGGACGGTTAATTTCCGCCAACCGACGGTCAAATTCTGCCATCCGAATTAATTCGCTGGATTCCCACGTTCCACATGTCAGATCGGCAAGATGCACCACCAAACCGCCTACGCACGTGGAAGAGGGAAGGCACGAAAATGAAGAAGTACGGATTTGCCGCAGTGATCGCCACCGGTCTGAGCGCAGCGGTGCTCGGTTTGGCAGCGCCGGCGATGGCCGAACCCGTCAGCCCGGTGGGGCCGACCTACACCGTCGACAACCACGACCAGACCAACACCACGAACGGATGGGTGGATCGGGCCTTCTGATCCACGGCAGAGCAAGCGCTCGTCGATAATCGACGTCCGCCCCGGTAGGCAGCACGCTGCTAACCGGGGCGGACGTCGTTGTGCACGCCACGTGAATGTCATTGACCGGCAATGGGTTCAATGATCCAGCAGGTGTAACCAGGGGTGAACCGGTTGGCGACGTGGGACTTTGATCGAGACCGACGCCACCGGCGATCGGGTGGCGTATTGGTGCCCGAGTTGCCAGACGTAATTCTGTTGTGCGGTAGGGCTTGTGGATGAATCACGCGCTGTGGATAACACCCACGGAGCTCGTTAAACCGAGATAGAATTCGAACATGTTTTCGAGTACCGTCTCCGATCGGGAGACGGTGCTGGCCGTCTACGACGAATACGACGCCGTGTGCGAAAAGATGGCCGCCCTCAACTACGAGGCGATGACCTTGCCCGAGCTGCTCGACCTGCAATCGCGCCGCGAACACCAAACCCGGTGTGCCCCGGCCGTTGATCACCGCCTGCTCGGCGAAATCCAATCCCGCACCACCGCCACCGAAATCGGCGCCAAAAACTGGGCCGATGTGCTGGCTATCCGACTACGCATCAGCCAACGCGAAGCCAAACGCCGCGTCACCGAAGCCGCCGACCTCGGACCCCGCACCACCGTCACCGGCGAACCATTGGAGCCCGTGCTGCCCGCCACCGCCGCCGCACAGGCGGCCGGCCACATCAATGCCGAACACGTGGCCGTGATCCAGAAGTTCTTCGCCAAACCACCGGTGCCGCTCGATGCCGCCACCCATGCCCAAATCGACGAGGATCTGGCCCGCATCGCCACCGGTAATAATCCAGAAACCCTGCGCCAGTGCGCTGAGCGCATCGCGTTCCTGCTCAATCAGGACGGCGACGAACCCACCGACGAAAAATGCGAGCGCCGCCGCGAATTCACCGTCGGGCCCCAAGATGCCGACGGAATGTGCGAGGTGCACGGCCGGCTCACCCCAGAAGCCGCCGCCACCCTCAACCCCTTGCTGACCAAGTACGGTGCCCCCGGGATGTGTAACCCCGCCGACGAACATCCCTGCACCACCGGCACACCCAGCCAGGACGCCATCAACGCCGATACCCGCACGGCGGCCCAACGCAATCACGATGCCTTGGTCGCCATGGGCCGTTCGGTGCTGGCCTCCGGTGAACTCGGCCAACACAACGGGCTCCCGGTCACCGTCGTGGTGTCCACCACCCTGCGCGAACTCGAAACCGCCGCAGGCATCGGCATCACTGCCAGCGGCACCCACCTGCCCATCGCCGATGTCATCCGCATGGCTGCTCACGCCCACCACTACCTCGCAGTGTTCGAAAACCACCGCCAAATACCGCTGTACCTAGGCCGAAGCAAACGCATCGCCACCCCCGCACAACGCCTCGTCCTGCACAACCGCGACCGAGGCTGCACCCGCCCCGGCTGCACCTGCCCCACCGACCGCTGCCAAACCCACCACGCCAAACAAGACTTCAGCCGAGGCGGGCTCACAGACATCACCGACCTCACCCTGGCCTGCCCGAAAAGCAACCGCCTCGTCCACGAGAACGGCTGGACCACCCGCATCCGCAACGACGGCCGCGTCGAATGGATACCCCCACCACTACTGGACACCGGCCAAGACCGCATCAACCACTACTGGCACCCCGAAGAGCTCTTCCACCCATCTGAGGCAGGCGACGCACTGCCACCCTAGCGAGGTGGAGCCGGTGGTTGTCGACAGTGCAGACCCGGGCCGAGTGGTGTGGTCGTCGCTCTGGCGGGAGCGGGCGGACGTGCGGGTGCAGTTCGACCTCGTCGCCGACCAGCATGGCGGAACCGACCTGCGCTTGGACGCTGCTCGCTGACGATCCGCTACCCGATGCCGCCTTGGCCAGGGCCATGGGGGCTCGCATCGACCGACTCGTCAATGCCAATCTGCGGCATACGTACGGCCAATGATGCTTGTCGTCCCGATGCGGATACCGCTTAGGTCAGATCGATGACGACCTTGCCTATCGCGTCCCCGTCGGCCACTTGCTGCAGCGCGGCTGCGGTCTCGGCCAGCGGATAGACCGCGCCGATGTGTGGCCGCACGGTGCCGGTGGCCAACAACTCCCGTAGTTCGGCTTCGTTGCGGGCGAATTCGTCCGGTGCAATGTCCTGGAACTGGAAGCCAAGGATATGAATACCCTTGACCAGAACCAGATTCAACGGAATCCGGGGGATGGTGCCCGAGGCGTAGCCGATCGTGACGAACCGGCCACCGCGGCGCAGCGTCCGCAACGCCGGTTCGGACAGCTCGCCGCCCACCGGGTCGAGGACGGCATGCGCGCCGTCGGGCAGCGCTTCCCGCAGCGTGGCACGCAGGTCGCCACTGGTGTGGTTGACCAGTGCGGCGGCACCGTAACCGGCTGCCGCAGAAAGTTTCTCATCCGAGGAGGCCACGGCGGTTACCCGAGCGCCGAGCGCCACCCCGAGCTGCACGGCCGCCAAGCCCACGCCGCCCCCGGCGCCCAGCACGATCACATCGTCACCGGGCTCGATCCGCGCCACCGAGCGCAGCGCGTGATATGCGGTGCGGTGCGCCACCCCGAAGGCGGCCGCGGTGCGGTCGTCCACGCCATCGGGTATCCGGGCCAAACCCGCGGCTGGAATGCACACCTGCTCGGCGAAGGCGCCGAACATCCCGGTGCCGGTCACCCGGTCGCCGACGGTGAAACCCTCGGTGTCGCCGGCTACTTCGGTCACCACCCCGGCGAACTCGCTGCCCGGGACGAACGGCACCGGCACATTGATCTGGTACCGATCGGCCACCAGTAACACGTCGGGGAAATTGACCGCGGCCGCGCCGACCCGCACGCGCACCTGGCCTGCACCGAGTGGGGGAGCGGGGAGTTCCTGGACCCGAACCACATCCGGTGGCCCGTACTTCGGGCAGACCGCCGCCTTCACCGGTAGTCGCTGGACTCGGCGAGTTCGGCGGCCGAGGCCATCAAGTCGGTCACCACGGGTCCGAAGGCCAGCAGCTTCTCATCGTTGCCGGCCCGCTGAAAGCCCTGTTCCAGCACGATCGCGAGCTTCCACTTGGCCAGCACCAGGTAGTAATCGAGGTCGTCGACCTGGCGTCCGGACACCTTGGCGTAGTGCGCCACCACATCGTCTCGCGAAGGCATTCCGCGCATATCGACGTAGCCCATCTCGGAGGCTGCCGGGTTTTCAGTGTCCGCCGTCTGATCTGCTCCTCGCGTGCGCGAAGGCCACGATTGCACCATCCAAGCCAGGTCCAGTTTCGGGTCACCCACCGTGCCCATCTCCCAGTCCACGATGGCGGCCAACGTGGCCGGGGCGCCGTGGCGGTACATCACATTGGCGAACTGATAATCGCCGTGCATCAGGCCGGGGATGAAGTCGAGCGGTTTGTGGGCCCGCAGCCAGTCGGTGGCCACCTGCAACCCCGGCAGATCGCGGTTCTTGATCCGGTCGAGAAACCCGATCCAGCGGTCGACCTGGCGTTCGTGGAAGCCGTCGGGCCGGCCTAGGTCGCCCAGCCCTTTGGCCTGCCAGTCCACCTTGGACAGCAGCGCGATGCCTTCGGCCAATTGGTAACTCAGCCCGGGTCGGGTGCTCAGGTCGGTGTTGAACGGCTCGGGCCAGCGGCCGTGGGTGTCCATCGGGGACCAGCCGTCGACGAAGCCCATCAGATAGAACGGCCGGCCGAGCACCGAGGCGTCCGGGCAGACCCCGATCGCGGCGGTATGCGGGACGTCGGTGCCGTCGAGCGCCTCAATGATGCGCCACTCCCGCAGGATGCCCTTGTCCCGGTCCGGCGGTGCCCCCGGTGGCGGCATGCGCAGGACACAGGTGTGCTCGCCCCGGCGGATCTCGTAGATGACGTTCTGGGTGCCGCCGGACAGGAAGCGGGCCTCCAGCGGCTCACCCTTGCCCGTCAGCCCGGCGTTGTCCATCCAATCGGCAAGGCGTACAACATCAATGTGGTTCACAGGTTGCCCACTATGTTCTCGATGTTGGCCTCCAGGTACTCGGCGTACTTCGCCTTTGCGGCGTCGCGCTTGCGGGGTATCCACTCGGTGGGCCAGGTGTCGGTGGTCGGTTGGTAGTCGCGTAGCACCTGCCGGGCCACCGTGGTCTTGTGCACCTCGGTCGGTCCGTCGGCCAACCCCATCACCGCGGCCCCGGTGACCATGCCGAGGAACGGCATTTCGTTGGTGACGCCGAGCGCACCATGGACCTGCATTGCCCGCCAGGCGATGTCGTGCAGCACGGTGGGCATCGTCACCTTGACCGCGGCGATGTCCTTGCGGACCTTCTTGTAGTCGTTGTACTTGTCGATCTCCCACGCGGTGTAGAGCACCATCAGCCGGAACTGCAGCAACTGGGCGTAGGAGTCGGCGATGTAGCCCTGGACGAACTGCTTGTCGGACAGCCGGCTGCCCTGTGTCTCGCGGCTCAGGGCGCGTTCGCACATCATGTCCAGCGCTTTCTGGGCCAGTCCGATCGTGCGCATCGCGTGGTGAATCCGGCCGCCGCCCAACCGGGTCTGGGCGATCACGAAGGCTTGTCCCTCGCCGCCCAGCAGGGCTTCGGCGGGCACCCGGACATTGTCGTAATGGATCAGCGCATGGCTGCCCCGGTTGTCCGGCTCGCCGTATAGTCCGACGTTGCGGACGATCTTGACGCCGGGAGTGTCGGTGGGCACCAGGAACATCGACATGCCCTGGTAGGCGCTGACGTCGGGATTGGTCACCACCATGACGATCAGGAACGATGCCGTTGCGGCGTTGGAGGAGAAGAATTTCCAGCCGTTGATCACCCAATCGTCACCGTCGCGCACCGCGCGGGTGGTGAACAGGGTCGGGTCGGCACCGGCGTGCGGCTCGGTCATCGAGTAACACGAGAACAGCTCGCCCTCGAGCAGCGGATGCAGGTAGCGCTGCTTCTGTTCCTCGGTGCCGTAATGCGCGATGATCTCTGCGTTGCCGGTGTCGGGTGCCTGGCAACCGAACACGATCGGTGCCCACTGCGAGCGGCCCAGGATCTCGTTGAGCAGCGCGAGCTTGAGTTGCCCGTACCCCTGCCCGCCCAGTTCGGGGCCCAGATGAGTGGCCCACAAACCCTTTTCGCGTACCTGTTCCTTGAGCGGGTCGATGGCCTGGCGGCGGCTGCCCTCCAACGGAGTGAACTGCAGGTGCGGCCACGCCAGGTCGAGCGGCTCGACCTGCTCACGTACGAATTCGTCGGCCCAGTCCAGCAATTCCTGATACTGGGGGTCAGTCTCGAAATCCCACGCCATCGGGAGTCCTCCGATCTAGGTGTTGATGGTGTTGAAGCCGGTGATCATCGCGCCGATATCGCGCGCGACAAGGTCGGTGAACGAGCGGTCGCCGTAACTGCCGCCGGCCCAGTGCCGGACGCCTTCGCTGACCAGGATCTGGGCCAGCCGGGACAGGTGGGTGACGTCGACGTGCGCGCCGAGCTTGCCGTCGGCCTGGGCGCGGGTGAAGAACTCACCGAACATGTCGGCGTCCTGGGTCTCCGGATCGACGTCCCCGGCCAGGATCCGGTGCTCGTGCCGGTAGCCCTCCAGGATCGTCTCGACGATCAGATCGGGCGGGTTGCGGGACATCGACCGCTCCAGGCTGCGCAGTGCCTCGGTGATCACCGCCATCACGTCGTAGTCGCCGATCAGCAGCGATTTGACCCGCTTCTGAGCCAGCCTGGTGGAGGTCAGGCCCACCTCGAACAGCACGTCCTCTTTGGCCGGGAAATAGAAGTAGAACAACGCCCGGGATACCCCTGCCGCCCGGCAGATATCGGCAACCGTGGTCTTCGCGTAGCCGTTGGTGCGCCACAGCGCCATCGCGGCCTGGACCAAGTCACGCTTGGTCTGGTGTGAGCGGGCCCGTTGAAACGACGCCCGACGTTGACCGCTGTCAGCAGATTCAGCTGCGGCTACTCGGGGCATATTCGGACTCTAACAACGGATTCGCCTCTTGAAAATAGTTGACGTCTGTCTAATTATCTCTGCATGAATACACCGCTGCAGGGCCGCAGGATTCTGGTCACCGGCGGCGCCTCGGGTATCGGGGCCGCTGCCGTGGACGTGCTCGGTGCCGCGGGCGCGCACGTAGTAGCCACCTATCACCAGACGCCGCCGCCGGACCGCCGCGGGGTGAGCTGGTTGCAGTGCGACGTCAGGGATGCCGTCGCGGTCGATGTCATGGTGGCTTCGGCGGTGCACACGATGGGTGGGCTGGACGTGCTGGTGCACGCGGCGGGCGTGTGGCAGCCGGGCATTCCGGGGCAGATCGATGCTGCTGGTATCGACCATCTCGTCGATACCAACCTGAAGGCCACCATCTTCACCAACCAGGCCGCACATGCCGCCATGCGCCAGACCGGCGGGCGAATCATCAACTTCGGCTCGGCCGAGGCTGTGATGGGTAGCCCGATCTCGGCGGTGTATGCGGCCACCAAAGGGGCGGTGCAGGCCTGGACCCGCTCGGCTGCCAAGGCTTGGGCGGCCGAGCGGGTAACGGTGGTGGCGCTGGCGCCCGCGGTCGAGACCCCCGGCGCGGACCGGCTGCGGGACTTCCTTGGACCCGAGGTGGCCAAGCACATCGACCAGCAGCTGAAGATGACGATCCCATTGGGTGGCGCGCTCGGTGACCCGGCTCGTGATCTCGGGCCGGTTCTGGTGTTCCTGGCCGACGAGGGCGCAGGCTTCATCACCGGCCAGTTGATCGCTGTCGACGGCGGGCTGGCGATGCTGGGCGGGTAGCCCGGCGAGAATCGAATTCTTGCAGCTCAACGTGCCTAGCTGGAGGTCTGGCGTTGACGGGTAACCGCCGCTGTGGAAATGTTATGTTCATTGACGAGAGGCGCATTCTCATACAGTGATGTATCGAACGGGAGCAGCGTATGGCGATCGACCCAACCGGTATCGATTTTTTCCGCGATGAACGATTGGTCGACGACCCGTATCCGTTCTTCGAGGCCCTGCGCGACAAGTGCCCCGTCACCCGCGAAGACCACTACAACGTGACCATGGTGACCGGTTGGGACGAGGCCGTGCAGGTCTACAACGACGCGGACACCTTCTCCTCGTGCCTCTCGGTCACCGGCCCGTTTCCGGGTTTCCCGGTCCCGCTGGAAGGCCGCAGCACCGAGGACGTCACCGCGCTCATCGACAAGCACCGCGACGAGCTGCCGTTCAGTGACCAGCTGCCCACGCTGGATCCGCCCACCCATACCGACCACCGCTCACTGTTGATGCGGTTGATCACGCCCAAGCGCCTCAAGGAGAACGAGGACGCCATGTGGCAGCTGGCCGACGACGTGCTCGACGGCTTCCTGGCGCCGGGTCGCGGTGAGTTCATCAAGGGTTTCGCCGGCCCGTTCACGCTGCTGGTGATCGCCGACCTGCTGGGCATTCCCGCCGAGGACCGCGACGGCTTTGTGCAGGGCATCAAACAGCACTCCGGCGGTGGCATCGGCAGCACCAGCAGCGAGTCGCTGTCGCACAGCCCATTGGAGTTCCTCTACGAGCAGTTCGCCAACTACACCTCCGATCGCAGGGCCAACCCGCGTGACGATGTGCTGACCGGCCTGGCGCAGGCCACCTTCCCGGACGGCAGCATCCCCGACGTCGGAGACGTGGCCCGGGTAGCGACCAACGTGTTCTCGGCCGGGCAGGAGACCACGGTCCGGCTGCTCAGCACCGCGCTGAAGGTGTTGGGGGAGCGCCCCGACATCCAGCAGCGGTTGCGCGACGATCGCAGCCTCATCCCCAATTTCATTGAAGAGGCGCTGCGGATCGAGAGCCCGGTCAAGGGTGACTTCCGGCTGTCCCGCTGCCCGGTCACCGTCGGCGACACCGAATTGACCGCGGGCACCACGGTGATGGTGCTCAACGGGGCGGCCAACCGCGATCCGCGACGCTTCGAGGATCCCGACACCTTCGACCCGGCCCGCAAGAACGCCCGCCAGCACCTGGCCTTCGGCCGCGGTATTCACAGCTGCCCCGGAGCGCCGCTGGCGCGCGCCGAAACCCGGGTCGGGATCGAGCGATTGCTGGACCGGACCACCGACATCCGTATCTCCGAGGCCAAGCACGGCTCCGACGGCGACCGGCGCTACAACTACATCCCCACCTTCATCCTCCGCGGGCTCACCGAGCTGCATCTGGAATTCGACAGCTGATGCGAGTCAGGGTTGACGAGGACCGTTGTGCCGGCCACGGCATGTGCCTGACGCTGTGCCCCGAGGTCTTCGCGATGTCAGACGATGGTTGGGCGGTCGCCGATCCCGAAGAGGTCCCTGTCGGACTCGAGGATGCCGCCCGCGAGGCGGTGCAGAACTGCCCGGAACGGGCGATCAACGCGATCAGCGAAAACACAGACTAGAGAAAGAGATTCGTCGTGGGCGCAAAAGGTTACGTGATCATCACCGAGGACATCAAGGACCTGGCGGGCATGGGTGAGTATGCGAAGCTGGCGTCGAAGGCGATGGGCGGCGCCACGATCGTGGCCGTCGACCAGAAGCCCGAAGTGATCGAGGGTGTCTGGCACGGTACGCAAACCGTGGTGCTGGAGTTCGAGTCCGTCGACGCCGCGCGCGAGTGGTACTACTCCGACGCCTATCAGAAAGCCGCGAAGGTGCGCCAGGGCGCCGCGGAGTGCAACGGCGTCATCCTCTCCGGTTTCCCTGCCTGATCGGGCGGCCGCAATGCGTTACAGCATCACGCATCCGATGCACACTCACCCGTACCATCCGGATCTGGTGAGTGGCAGCGGAGTTGCCGCGGTGGCGGCGGCGGCCGAAGCGGCAGGCTTCGACGGCTTCGGGTTCACCGACCATCCCGCCCCGTCGCAGCGTTGGTTGGATGCCGGCGGTCACGATGCGCTGGACCCGTTCGTGGCCATGGCCTTCGCCGCGGCCCACACCTCCACGCTGCGCCTGGTGCCCAACATCGTGGTGCTGCCGTACCGAAATCCGTTCGTGGTGGCCAAATCCGGAGCCACGCTGGATCTGCTCTCCGGCGGCCGATTCACCCTGGCCGTCGGAGTCGGTTACCTCAAACGGGAATTCGCCGCGCTGGGGGTTTCCTACGACGAGCGGGCCGAAACGTTCGACGAGGCGCTCGAGGTGATCCGCGGCATCTGGACCACCGACGATTACACCTTCGAGGGCAAGAACTTCAGCGCGCGCGGTATCACCGCACACCCGCGACCGGTGGCGAATCCGCATCCGCCGATCTGGATCGGCGGCAACACGTCGGCGGCGCGGGCGCGGGTGGCTAAGCACGGCGACGGTTGGTGTCCGTTCGCCGCCTCGGCCGGCCTGGCTCAGACCGCGGGGACCGCCGCCATCGACTCACTGGACAAGCTGGCCGCCGGTATAGAGGATCTGCGCGCCCGGTTGACCGCCGCCGGTCGCGATCCGGACGCTGTCGACATCGTGTTCAACAACTTTGACGGGGGTAACCCCGGCGCCGACGACTTCAACGCGGATGCGTATCTGGCCGGTGTGGAGAAGCTGGCCGCGCTCGGGGTGACCTGGCTGCATGTGACGCTGCCCGGGGACAGCCTGGCGCATGCGCTGGAAGCCACCGAGAGCTTCGGCAAGTCGGTGATCGCGGCGTAGCCGCGAATCAAGCTGGCGTCAGGGCGGCAACCGGCGTCGTCGTGGTGGCGTGCACCAGCAGCTCGGCCAACTCGCGAGGGCGGCTCAGGAAAGGCGAGTGCGACGTGTCGATCGTGAGCTGCTCAACGCCCAGGCGTTGGGTCACGGTGTCGGCCAGCCAGCGCGGCATGGAGCGGTCCTGCAGGCACCGGACGAAACTGCGCGGCAGATCCGCCGCCCAGAACTGCGGCACCGACACTGGAGTCACCGTGGTGTCGCCGAACCGTTCGGGGCCCAGGCGCTCGAAAGCCCAACGCGCCGTTGCCTCGTCACAATCGTGATAGAAGTAGCGCCACGCCCCGTCGAAGTCGGCGAAGTGCATCGCGCCGTCCGCATCGAAATGCAGGTAACCCAGCATCTCGCCGACGTCGCCGTCGAACTCGCTTCCCAGGTCATCTTCGGCCGAGCGCATCGCCATCGCCTCGGGGTAGGTTCGGCCCTCCCGGGGGAGCGCCGCGGCGAGATAGACGATGTGGCGCACCAGTTCAGGGGCGGCATCGGCGGCCAGCGTGGCGTCGAACCCACCGCCGGAATGCCCCACCAGTACATCCCCGGGTTGCATCACCTCGAGGATCGCGTCCCGCCGATTGGCCAGGGTCGATTCCTCATTGACCCGGGCGCCGTGACCTGGCAGGTCCACGGCGATGCCGTCGTGACCGAACCGCTGCACCTCGGCGATGGTGTGCTCCCAGCACCAGGCGGCATGAAAACCGCCGTGCACGAAGACAAACCGCATACCCCGTGACCGGACTATTCGTCTTTGATCGAGATGGCCTGCCGGGGGCATTGCCGGACCGCTTCGCGGATCTGTTCCTCGTTCTCCGGCGTCACGTCCTCTTGCAGGATGTGCAGGTAGTCCTGATCGTCGAGGTGGAATACCTCGGGGATGATGCCCATGCACACCGCATTGCTCTCGCAGATCTCGAAGTCGACGTGGACTTTCTTACTCATCACCTCAACACCCTTACCGGAACGTGGGAGTAGCCCGCCACGTTCTGCATCTGAACCCGTTGCAGCTGTTCCCATTTCACCTCGTAACGAGGCATGAAGTCGAGCAGCTTCTCCAGTGCGATGGCGCTTTCCATCCGGGCCAGGGCCGCGCCGAGACAGCTGTGGATGCCGTAGCCCAGACCTAGGTTCTGTGCCTCGGTGCGGTCCCGCTCGATGTCGAATTCATCGGCGTCGGTGAACGCATCGGGATCGCGGTTGGCCGCCGCACTGATCAGGAACACCGCCTTGCCCGCCGGGATGGTGCCGCTGGGCACGTGGGCTTCCTTGAGTGTGTAGCGCACGTTGTACTGCACCGGCCCCTCGTAGCGCAGCAGCTCCTCGACGGCGGCCGGGACCTTCTCGCGGTCGTCGAGCAGTTTCTGCCACTGCTCCGGATTGCGCGCGAACAACACGATCGCGGTCCCGATGAGCTTGGTGACGGTCTCGGCGCCGGCCCCACCGAGCAGGGTTGCGAACCCGGTGATCTCGATATCGTCCAGGCGGCGCATCTGGCCGTCCTCACCGGGGATCTCCGCGGCGATCAGTCGGCTGATCATGTCGTCCTGCGGGTCCTCCCGGCGCTTCTGCACCAACCCGTAGTAGTACATCGCGGTGTCGATGTTGGCCTGCATGCCGGCCTCGGAGTAACCGATCTGCCCGGGCTCGCGGGACAGGCTGATGTCGATCCAGTGCCGGACCTGCTGGCGGTACTCCGGATCGACCCCGGCCATCCGGGTGATGACCTCGACCGGGAACGGGCCGGAGAAGTCCTGCACCACATCGAACTCGTCGGAATCGATCAGGCCGAGGTGATGATCGATCTGCTCGACCACGGTGTCACGCTGCGCCTGGATCATGCGCGGGGTGAACGCCTTGTTCAGCAGGCTGCGCATGTGCCGATGATCGGGCGGGTCCATGAAGATGATCGACTTCTGCGGCGGCTCGTCGCCCTGCACCATGGCCAGGTCGCAGCCGCGCGACGAGGAGAACGTCTCGTGGTCCTTCAGCGCCGCCGAAACATCCGAGTGCCGGGTCAGCGCGTAGAAATCAAGTTCCTCGTTGTAGTACAGCGGTGCGTCATCGCGCATCCGTCGGTACATGTCGAACGGGTTGTTGAAGAACTCCTCGGAGAACGGGTCGAAAATCACCTGGGCCTTGGTCATTGGCTGGTTCCTCCTCCACCGCGGGCTGGGCCGGAAGGGCTGCGACGCGTTACGGGAAACTGTTGAACTGTAAAGCTAACAGTAATCCTCTTGGGAACGTTTGGAAAGCGCAAAAATGCGCGCTGATCAGGTCGCGGCGATGTGCGGACTCAGTGCGGCGCGGCGCCGGAGGTGACCTCGAGCAGGTCGTCGAACGGGCGCAGGTCGCTGCCCAGTTCGGCCACCGTTCTGCGGACCACTGCCACGTCTTTGCCGATGAACTCGCCGACCCGGGCGATGAACGCGTCGGCCGAACCGGTGGCGGCGATACCGCTGAGCGCGCGGCTGCCCGCGCTGCCGTGGGTGAGTGCGGTCAGCAGCGTCGCCTCGTCGACGCCCAGTTGGCCGCCCAGCCGGACCCCCTCGGCCACCAGGCCGATCTGCGCGGCGAACAACGTGTTGTTGACCAGTTTCACGCGTTCGCCGCTGCCGATCGGACCGACATGCAGCACGGGGTCGGCGTAGCACTCCAGTACCGAGCGGGCCCGGGCCACCGCGTCCTCGTCGCCGCCGGCGAACACCGTCACCGTTCCCGCCGCGATGTCGTGCGGTCCGCCGCTGACCGGGGCGTCGACCACTCCGACGCCGCGTGCGGCCCCGCGCTGCGCGAGGGCTTCGGCGGTACTGGGGCTGCCGGTGGTGTGCAGCACCAGCACCGAGCCGGGGTGCATCGCCTCGATCAGCTCCGGGCAGAGCTCACGCACTTGGTCGTCGGTGAACACGCAGACGATCGTCACCTCGGCGTCGCGGACGGCCTCGGCGGCCGTCGGCACCGCAATGGCGCCCAGTTCGGCCACTGCATCCCGCTTTTCGGCGTCGCGACCCACCGCGTGCACCTGGTGTCCGGCCTCGACGAGGCGGCGCACCATCGGCGCCCCCATCCGTCCGGCCCCGACAAACCCGACACGCATCAGCGGGGGTGGTTCATGATGGCCAGGGCATTGTCCGCGGCCTGGAAAACGGTCCGGTAGACGGCGCCTTCTGGAACAGAGGCGTTGTCGGCCAGGCTGGCGGCGTGCCGGCAATCCTTCTGCAGCAGGGCCCCGGCGATCGGCGCCAGGTTGTCCAACGTGCCGCCGAACATCGCGATGCTGTTGAGCGCCTTGCTGGTGGCCGAACCGCGCGAGATCACCTCGCACAGCGCCTGACGCGGAACGCCAAGCGCTTCACCGAGTTCCAACGCGCTCATGGCGGCACCCAGGTTGGCGCTGAACAGCAGGTTGTTCAGGATCTTGGCGACCTGTCCGCTGCCGACCGGGCCCAGATGCACGATGGGATCGGCGTAGGTGGCGAACACCGGGCGAACACGCTCGACGATGTCTTCCTCGCCGCCGACCATCACCAGCAGGGTGCCGGCCAATGCCGCCGGCTCGCCACCGCTCACCGGGGCGTCGATGACCGTAACGCCCTGAGCCGCAGCCTTTTCGGCAATCTCGCGACAGGTGTTGGGGTGCACGGTGGAGTGAATGGCGACGATGCCGCCCGGAGCCAGCCCGGCCAACACCCCGTTGTCACCGTCGAGCACCTGGCGGACGTCGTCATCGCCGACCACGCACAGACAGACCAGGTCACTGGCGGCGGCCAGCTCGGCCGGGGAACCGGCGGTCTTGGCCCCGGTGTCGGCGAAAGGCTCAAGGGCAGCGGGGCGGCGCGCCCACAGAGTGGTCTCGAAGCCGCCTTCGGCGATCCGCCGGGCCATCGGCGCTCCCTGGCTGCCCAGCCCGATAAAACCGACTCTCATCAACCTGCCTCCACTTCCACATCGGTGCGGACACGATCCGCTACGCACTCATCGGCAAATGCCAACACCCGGTGGTGGTACGTGCCCGCGGTCAGCCCCAGGCTGAGGTTGTGTCCGCTGTCGGCGAGTTCGCCGACCTCCACCCGTGATGACGCACCGAACATGGCCGCGATTTCGGCCAGCGCGGCGGAATCGGACTCCCATACGCTTTCGTGGTCACCGGCCGTGAATTGCACTGGGACGGTGATCTGCCCGGCCAACTCCGGAAAGTCCTGTGCTGCCCAGGTTTTGATGACTTGACCCTCGTACGAGGTGCCCGCCGAGGACAATCCGGCCCCGATGACATCGGCCGGATACAACCGCGCGGGTTCCCACAGTAGGTCCCGCAATCCACGGGGCCGATGGTCGACCGAGGCATTCTTGAGGATCTCGTGCGCATCGGCGTGATACCGGCGACCCGTGCCCGCCAGCGAAACTCCGAGCAGATCGCCGCTGACGGCCATCCGGATCGCCAGCTCACAGCCCATCGAATGGCCCAGCACGAACATCGGACCCGATCCGGCGATGCGTTCGGCGGCGCCGAACACCAGGGCGACTCGCTGATCGGGGTGTGCCATCGCGTCCGGATAGGCAGCCGACGCACCGTAGCCGGGGCGATCCAGGGCGATCACCGTGTACCCCTGGGCGACCGCCGTCCGCAGCAGCGACAGTTCCGGATGGCCGGGGCAGTCGAAGTAGGCCGATGTGGTGGCCCCGCCGTGCAGTGCGATCAGGACGGCCCGCGGCTCGGCGGCCTCGGCGACCAGCGCCGACATCGGGACGCCGTCGACCATCACCACCCTGGGGTGCGGAGCTGTTTTACTCATGGGGTGCGCATGGTTCAGTCGTCCCGGCGCATCAGCAGGACGCCGCTGGGGGTCAGCCCGCCGCTGCTGGCCACGGCGACGCGGGCGCCCTCGACCTGACGGTCGCCCGCCTCACCGCGCAGCTGGGTGACGGCCTCGTGGATCAGGCCCATGCCGTGGGTACGGCCGTGCGAGAGCTGCCCGCCGTGGGTGTTGAGCGGAATGACGCCGTCGCGGGCGATGTTGTGGCCACCGTCGAGGAAATCCTTGGCCTCGCCGATGCCGCAGAAGCCCAGCCCCTCGAGCCAGGACAGGCAGTTGAAGGTGAATCCGTCATAGAGCTCGGCAACGTCGACATCGCTGGGACGCAACGAGGTTCGCGACCACATGTGTGCGCTCTGACCCAGCACCTGCGGCTCGTGGGTCAACGTGGTCTGGTCCCAGTCGAGCCGCTCGATGATCTGGGTGCCCACCGCCTCGAACCGGATCGGCGGCTTGGGGCGGTCGGCGACAGTGTCTATGGCCGAGACTATGACCGCCACCGCGCCGTCGCATGGCACATCGCAGTCGTACAGGCCGAACGGGGTGGTGATCATCCGCGCCCCGAGGTAGTCCTCCATCGTCAGCGGGTCGCGGTAGATGGCGGTGGGGTTCAGCGCGGCGTTGGCCCGCTGATTCAACGCGATCCAGCCCAGCGTCTCCCGGGTGGTGCCGTACCGGTCGAAGTGGCGACCGGCGTTCTGCGCCAACGTGTGTGCCGCGGAGGTGGCGCCATACGGGTGTTGCCAGCTGTTGGTCCGGCCGCCCATCGGAGGGGTCATCTTGCCCTCCTTGACCAGCTGGCCGAACGTCGCCTCCCAGAGGGTACGGAAGCACAGCACGTGCCGGGCCATGCCGGTCGCGACGGCCATCATCGCCGCAATCACCGAGCCGCCCGGCCCGAATGTGTCCATGCCGCCGTTGATCCAGGTGGGCCGTAACCCGAGCGCCCCCTCCAGTGCGCACACGCCGCCCTCGCCCATCCCGGCGACGTCCAGACCCGGATAGGTGGACAGCCCGTCGATGTCGTCGAGGGTCAGACCGGCGTCGGCGACAGCTTTCTCGGCGGCTTCGATGGTCAGCGACAACGGCGGAACCATGAGGCGTCGGCCGATTTTCGACATGCCGATACCGGTGATGGCCGAATGGTCCTCGAACTTGTCCCGGGTCAGCATCGGTCGCACGTACTTGCCGAAGGCGGTGGGTGCGATCAGATCGGTGACCGGCGGGGTCGGCGTGGTGTCGGCCGATGGCCTGAAGACCGGTAGCCAGACATCCTCGACGTGCTGGTAGTCGACCTCCACCGGCATGTCCAGCTTCAGGTCGTCGGGATCGCAGTCGACGATGTTGGTCGTCACGCGCACCCGTGGATCCTCGGCGATGGCCACCTCGGCCACCACATACGGCGGCGGCAGATCGGGAAAACCGAACCGGTGGTTGACGGTGAACCCGGCGAGCGATCCACGCCCGGACACGTCGCGAACGCCCAGGTTGTGGCTTCGGCAGTACCGGCAGACCGGTTGCGGCGGATGGATCAGGGCGCTGCAGTCCTGGCACTCCTGGATCCGCAGCACGCCATCGGCGCCCGCGGTCCAGAAGTACTCGTTGAGCGTGGTGACCGTCGGGAGTGGACGTCCCGGTATCTGTGACAACTCGACTCCGGTGGTAAGCGGGTTATTCTACCTGGAGAATCACGTTACCAGTTTTCGGGATTAGTGATCCAATTCTCGTGTCAACCGGCCTCGCGAGCGGTCCGGTTCTCCTTCAGCTCGATGATTGCGTGCACCGGGCAATCCAGCAGGGCGCGCCGGACCGCGTCCTGATCGGCCTCGGGGATGTTCCCGTCACCTCGAAGCGACGCGTACCCCCAGTCGTCGAGCGGGAAGTACTCCGGCGCGTGCTTGGCGCACAACCCGAATCCATCGCACAACGTGCGATCGAGTTTGACCCTCATACCGCCACCACCCCGGCTTCCACGGACTCCACTTCGTACGGCCGTTCGGCGACGAAAGCGCCGGAACCGCATGCCTGACAGTCATTTTCCAGATGGCGCTGCACCAGATCGGGGAACTGGGCCAGCAGGCTGGCCGCCACATTGGCCGCGCCGTCGAGCGTTGCGCAAGCCCCGCGCCCACGCAGCACCACCGACCACCGCTCCAGCCGCTGCAGATCCTCCTGGGTGGCCAGGCCGTCGCGCAGACCGGTGGCAACCGCCGCCATCGCCGCGGTGCCGTTGAAACACGAACCGCACTGGCCGGCGTTCTCCCGGTCGAAATAGGCCAGCACAGAGGCCACAACGGCCACCGGGCAGTCGTCGGTCAGGATGGCGATGGCGCCGCAGCCCAACGCGCTGCCGAGTGCCCGCACGGACTCGTGATCCAGCGTGGCCCCGACGATGCCGTGGTTGACCAACCCGGCGAAGTAACCACCCATCAACGCCCCGCGGACGTCGTCGGCCGACACCCCGTGCAGCGTCAGCAGATCGGCGAACGCGACGCCGTACGGAAGCTCGTACAGCGCGGGCGCACGTCCGGCGCCGGTGATCGTCGCCAGGAACGTGCCGGGGGAATGTTCCGTGCCCAGCTCGCGGAACTTCTGGGCGCCGTGCTGGTTCAGGTAGGCCAGCTGCGCCAGCGTCTCGACATTGCTGATCAGCGTCGGCTTGCCGTCCACGCCCTCCTCGAACGGGCGCGGCGGCTTGTCGGTGGGTTTGGCCGGGCCGCCGTTGACCACGTGCACCGCGGCGCTCTCCTCGCCGGCAACGTAACCCGGTGCGACGGTGAGCAGTTCGACTGCCACGCCATCCAGGCCGCCGGGGAGTTCGGAGAGCGCATGCTCGACGCTCTGAGCCGCCTGCAAGTCCGACACGTACACCACGGCGCGGTCGGCGCCGACGATCCCGGCCGCCAGCCGCAGGCCGTCGAGGACTGCGTGCGGGCGGTTGCGCAGCAACCACCGGTCCTTGATCGAGGCCGGCTCGCCTTCCTCGCCGTTGGCGATCACCACCGCGCCGGTTGGGCCGGTGCCGGCATTGCGCCCGTTGTCGCGCACCGTGCGCAGCTTCACCGCCAGCGGGAACGCCGCACCGCCCCGGCCCAGCAAGCCGCTGGCCTGGACCTCGGCCAGCAGTTGCTCCGGATCGGTAAGCGGGCCATAGCCCCCGGCGTGTTGATAGTCGGCATGGGTTTGGAGCCCGTCGCGCAGCAGGCGCGGGGTCATACCCGGCCATACCGCGACGGTCAGATCGGCTGTCATGGTCATATCCCGTCCCCGGTTAGGCTGGGCGGCATGAGAACCGCGGTGGTGCGCGTCGGAGTCGACCCGGTCGGTGAGCTAGGGGCGCAGCAGCTGTCCGACGGCATGGCCGTGCTTCGTGAATTGCTGGGTGAACGTGGCGGCGAGGTGCTGGACAACCAGCTCGCCGGACTGCCCGCGCACCGCCGTGAGGTTGAGGTGCTGATCGCCGGTGACGATGCAGCCAAGTTGCAGGGTATCGCGATGGAACTGTGTGCCAAGGCTTTTGGCACTTCCCCCAGAGCGGGGGTGGTCACCTTCGTCAGCCGCGGCACCGATGAGGACGCCCGTGGTGTGCTGGCCGGGTTCGGCCTGTCCGGTGACATCACGCGGTCCGTCGACGCGGAAGGCTGGGACATCGTGACGGTGACCCTGGACAAGGCCGACCTGACCCGGGTTCCGGAAAGCCGGATCCACACCGCCCTGGAGGCTTCGCTGAACTGCGAGGTGCACATCCGCACGGTGTGAACGGATGGCATTGTGCTCACTTGGGCTCCAAGGATGTAGACCCCAGAAACTCAAGGATCGCCGGGGCGGCCTGCACCCAGGTGTCGAACATATTGAACCGCTTGACCTTTCCGGAGGCCCGATCTTCCCCGGCGCGCTCCCAGGCATCCTCGGGCCACGGCGGGTCGATCAGCTTGGAACCCTTGATCAGGCAGCTGACCTCCAGCGAGGTGCGCTTGGGGTGGTCCAGATCGTTTTCGCCGCCACGGATGATGAGTGTCGGGACGGTGATGTTGTCGAACATCTCGTCCTCGACGCCGGGGATGGTCTGACCCGGTTTCGGCACGAACGCGTTCAGCCAGCGCAGCATCAGCTTGAGGAAGTCATCGGAGTCCTGGGCCAGGATGCGGTCCCGGTTCGCCGGATTCTCTAGGCAGCGCTGCTTCCATTCATCAATGGCGGCAACAGCTTTCATGCCAGCCCCACGGACAGCCAGAATGCTCGGCACGATGTAGTAGGAGCCCAGGACGAACGACCCGTACACGCCGCCGACGATGTTCCACACCACGAGCTTGGTGACGACCTCGGGGTAGAGCATGGCGGTCAGCATCGAATCCCGGGCCCCGCCGGAGCCGCCGGCCAGGATGCACGGACCGATGCCCAGCTTGGTGATCAGCGCCGCGAGGGTCTCGGCCCGCATGTGCGATTCGCTCTGCCCGTAGAACTGCACGTCGGAGCGGCCACAGTTGGGCCGGTCCCACAGCAGCACCCGGTAGCCGCCCTTGACCAGGGCCTGGGCCAGCGGTCGCAGCCCCGGTATGTCCTTGCTGAATCGGCCGCCGGGCGTGAGCGCGATGAAATCGCCCTGCTTGCCCAGGATTTCGTAGACGACATTGCCGCCGTTGATTTCGATGGTCTTCTCGCCCCGCTTGAGTTCGGGGGTACCCAGGGTCATCGTCGTCTTAGTCGACGATTCGCTCGCAAGCTCGCTCATGCCATCACCAGCACATCGTCACCGACCACCCGCACCGGGTAGGTGCGGATGCTCCACTCCGGCTTGACCGCGGTGGTGCCGGTGGCCAACTCGAAACCCCATTGGTGCCACGGGCAGTAGATGTACTCCATGTCGCGCACCATCACGGCATCGCCGGGGGCCGATTCGTCGACCACGGTGCGGCCACGGGCACGGCCCGAGCACAGCGGGCCGCCCTCGTGCGGGCAGTAGTTGGCGATGGCGTAGAACGTGCCGTTGACGTTGTAGACGCCGACACCGTGGCGGCCGATCGGCACCAGTTTATGTGTGCCGGGCGGGATCTCGTCGACGGTGGCGACGATGTGCTCGCGGCCCTGCGCGAGCCGGGGGTGCTTCTCCTGTTCCACTAGAACACCCGGACCTGTCCCTCAAGGACCGGAACGGTCTCGGGCAGCTTGTAGGTCTCGATGCCGTTGCGGAACATGATGGCCTCACGTGCGTGCTCGGGCAGGTGCTTGACCAGCCAGCGGGGGTCGTCGAAGGTCCAGTGCGGGTAATCGCTGCTGTAGAGCAGGATCTTCTCGCACTCCATCCACTCGAAAGCGCGGGACAGTTCGGTCTTGTCCTCGGGGTAGTCCAACGGCTGGGTGGTGAACTTGATGTGGTCCTTGACGTATTCGCTCGGCTTGCGCTTGATGTCCATCCAGGACTTGCGCTTTTCGTAGATCGCGTCCATGCGCCACATCAGCGGCAGGATCCAGGTGAAGGCGTGCTCGACGAACACGATGCGCAGCGCCGGGAACCGGTCGAAGACCCCATCGAAAATCAGGCTCATCACCTGGTTGGCGGCCAGCAGCGAGTAGCTGACCATGAAGTCGTGGTTGTAGCTCGGGATGCCCACCGGCGGCAGGGGTAGGGTGTCGAACTCGCCGCGGGACAGGTGGCAGCTCACGGTGATGTCGTGTTTGGTGGCCGCCGCCCAGATCGGGTCGTACTTCGGATCACCCCAGGACGGACGAGGCTCGGCCTTGATCAAAACCTGTGCCATATAAGGGTGTTCGGCCCATCTCTCGATCTCGGCGACCGCCAGCGCGGGCTCCTCGATGGCTACGCAGATCGACCCGCGCCAGCGCTCGTGCCAGTTGTTGTGGCTGTCGAGCCAGTGGTTGGCCAGCCACAGGTTGGTGGCGGTGCAGTAGGCCGCGGTGGCCTCGCCGAGCCGGCTCTCGGCGTGGGTGGGCTCCAAGATGGCGATGTCTGAGCCGGCTTCCATGATGAGCTGGCGCAATGCCATATCGGGGTCGCTGCAGGCGAACTCACCGTCCGGGGGGAATGCGTCCACGCGCATGGCGTAGGCATGGGCGTAATCCGGTGCGTCGTAGTAGATCTGTTCACCGACCGGATGGCTCTGGAAGTACTTGCTGCGCCAGGGTTCGGGGATGTACTCGATCAGCTCACCGCGCCGCGGCATGGGGTGAACGTCGGAGTCGACGCACCGAACCGCGATCCGCTCGGCCGCCGGTACCCGTGGATTCGTCGTAGTGGTCATGTTGGACTCCCTCGTACCTACTGTGCCGCAACCGCGGGCGACGGGGCGAAACTCGCGAGTTCTTTCTCCAGGCCGTAGAGCTTGGCGGCATTGCGCCACAACAGCTTGTCGCGCTGTTCGGGGCTGAACGCGTTCGGCACCTCCGGTTCGTTGAGCTGCCAATGCGGATAGCTGGAACCGAACATCACCATGTCTTCCTTGCCGGTGAAGCCGAACCATTCGCCGGCGAACTCGGTGTCACCGGGCCCGTCGAGTGCGCCCTGCACGAAATACACGTGCCCAGGCAGATAATCGCTGGGCATCTTGGGTGCCCACGGGGTCTGCTCCAGGTGGGGACGGCCGAAGCAATCCATCCGCCACATGAACGGCGTCAACAGATCCGCGGCGCCATCGGCCCAGACGAACTTCAGCGTCGGCGTCCGCTCGAACACGCCCTCGGCGATCATGTTCATCAGGTGATAGATGTAGTTGAGCGCCATGAAACCCAGGTACTGCTCATAGGTCCGGGTCTTGCCCGACGGGGTGGGCGGGAATTGGATGCCGGCCCCGCCTTCGATGTGCACGGCCACCGGGAGACCGGCCTCGGCGGCGGCGTCCCACAACGGCCAGTACTGCGGCTTGCCGTAGAGCTCGCGTGATTGCATCGGTATGCCGATCTGTACCACGCGCGGGTGGTCCTTGTATTTGTCGAGTTCACGCAGCGACCCGGCGATGTCGTCCGGGTTGACCCGGATGGTGCCGCGGAACCGCTCACCGTGCTGGTCGTGTTCGAGCCAGCGCGTCACCATCATCGCGTTGTGCGCGGCGGCCAGCGCGGTACCGAGGTGACGGTCGGGCATGATGCCGCGCGTCATCGGGTGCAGGATCGCGATATCGACGCCGCGGTCGGTGAACAGATGCTGGGCGGCGATGTCGGGATCCGAGCCCGGGTACTGACGGTCGGGACCCTTGGTGCCCTTTGCATATTCGCCACCCGGTGCGCCGTACCAGTTCATCTCGTAATCGGGAAAGCCGCGGCTGGCGAACGGCTCGTGCAGGAAGTTCTGCCGCAAGTCTTTATTCGAACCGAAGAAGACGTGCACACTCGCATCGACAAGCGGAACGCGAGTCCCGTCGGATTGCGCTATGGCCAAGAGTGTCCTCCGATGTCCGTCCGGAACCGAGCTGTGCACGGGCCAGCGGCGACGTAGTTTCCGCGCCGCGCCTTAGAGGCCAGTCTAGAGCCATATTCTTCGATAGCAAGAACATTGTTCTCAACTCGTCCCAGCGCTCCGTTGCAGGTAGTTGCCTGTGTTGGTCGGTTGCCCAGCGTCGTACTGGAGAGAATTGGTACTTACTAGAGGAGAATGTCACAACATAGAAAGAGAATGTTATTCTCGCTCCAGACGTGACAGTGCAGCAGGAGGCGGCGGGTGCTACTCGAATTCGATGCCGATCAGCGGCTATGGCAGGAAACCGTGCGCGACGCGGTGACCAAGCAATGCCCGGCCACGCTGGTTCGCGAGGTGGCCGAACAGGGTGTCGATCCGGCACCGCTGTGGCAGAGCTATATCGACCAGGGCTGGACCGAGCTCACTGACCCGGAGAACGCGGTGGAACTGGCCATCGTGCTCGAAGAGCTCGGCCGGGCCACTGATCTGACGCCTTATCTGGCGACCATGACGCAGTACGCGCCGCTGGCGGGGGACCGTTTCGACCCGGCCAAGGCCGGTGCCGCGGTGCTTGAAGGTGTGACCGCATACCGCGACGCCGATGGCTGGCTGCTCAACGGCACCGCCCTGCATGTGCTCGACGCCGATCGCGCCGAGGCGCTGGCCGTGGTGACCGACGGTGGGGTGTTCCTCGTCGACGCGGACAAGGCCATCATCACCCGGCGTCAGGTCTTCGACCCGGTCCTGCATGTGGCTGAGGTGTCGTTCACCAATGTGCACGTCGACGACACCGACCGAGTGCACGCTGATACCGAGAAGGCGAGGCATCTGGCTTTGACGGGCATGGCCATCACCATGGTCGGTGCCTGCCAACGAGTGCTGGACCTTGCGCTGGAGCACGTCAAGCAGCGTCAGCAGTTCGGTGTGGCGATCGGTTCGTTCCAGGCGGTGCAGCACAAGGCCGTCGACATGCACGTCGCCATCGAAAGAGCGCGGGCACTCTCGTATTTCGCCGCGCTGACCATCGCCGCCGACGATCCGCGCCGCCGGCTGGCATCGGCGATGGCCAAGGCCGCGGCCGGCGAGTGCCAGGCAGTGGTGTTCCGGCACGGTCTACAGCTGTTCGGAGCCATGGGCTTCACCTGGGAGAACGACGTGCAGTTCGCGTTGAAGCGAGCCAAGGCCGGCGAGCTGCTGTTGGGTGGCGCCGCCGAGCACCGCGCGTTGATCGCCGCCGAGTACCGCACGACCTACAGGGGACTGTAAATGCAGCTGACATTCGATTCCGACGTCGAGAAGTTCCGCGCCGAGTTCGCCGCATTCCTCGATGCCAACCTCCCGTCGGAGGCACAGACACTGGAGCGGCCCCGGTCGGTGTCGCATATGCCGCAATGGGCCCGCGACTGGCAGCGGCTGTTGTTCGACAACGGCTGGCTGCTGCCGGCCCAGCCCCCGGAGTTCGGCGGGCGCAACGCCACCGTGGTGCAGCAGTTCGTCCACCTCGATGAGCTGTGCCGCCGCCGGATCTACCACAGCTTCAACCCGCAAGGCGTCAATATCATTGCGGCATCGCTGCTTTCATTTGGCTCCGAGGAGCAGAAGCATCGTTGGGCGGTGCCGGTGTTGCGCGGTGAAAAGACCGCGTCGCTGGGTATGAGTGAGCCGAGCGCGGGGAGTGACCTGGCTTCGCTGCGGGCCCGGGCGGTACTGGAGGGCGATCACTTCGTCGTCAACGGGCAGAAGGTATGGACCTCCGGAGCCCATGACGCCGATTGGCTCCTGACCTTCGTCCGAACCGATCCGGATGCGCCCAAGCACAAGGGCATCAGCGTGTTGATCATCCCGACCGACACCCCGGGTGTGGTCTGCCGGCCGTTCGCCGACATGACCGGCGAGGAGAACCTCGACTTCAACGAGGTGTTCTTCACCGACGCGAAGGTGCCGGCCGAGAACCTGGTTGGTCCGCTCAACGGTGGCTGGGGTGTGGCCAACGGGTCGCTCGGTCACGAGCGCACCATGATGTGGCTGGGCTTCGCCGACCGTATCGACAACATGCTGGCCGACTTCCAGCCGCGCACCGAGTTGGAACGGGACCAGTACGCCACCACGATCATGGACTACCAGGCGTTGCGGGCGATGGGGTCGGCGGCGCTGGCCAAGGCGTCGCGCGGCGAGATGGACACCGCTTCGGTGTCGGTGCTCAAGCTGTTGGGTTCCGAGGCCGAGCGCAACGCGTTCGAGAACGCGTTGACCGCGGCCGGGCCGGACGGACTGATCCATCCGTCCACCTCCGGGCCCTACGAACACATGAACCTCGACCACTACTTCGCCAGCTGGTTCGAGCGTTATGCCCGAAGCTTCGGCGGCACCATCGCCGGTGGCACGTCGGAGATTCAGCGCAATATCATCGCGACGCAGGTGCTGGGGTTGCCGCGGCGCTGAGTTCCGCCGCGCGGAGAGGGGGAGCAGCTAGCGGGCGATCACGCCGCGCAGACTGGTGTCGCGCACGTGAATCAACGAGGCCCTGGTCCCCACCTCGCGCAGAATGTTCTCCGGAATCCACCCCACACCGATGACGGACCGGGCCAGCAATTCGTTCGACGGGCTGTCGATGTCGATCTCGCCGGCTTTGATCCCCTCGGCGAGAAGCGTTTTGACCTGTTTGAGCCGCTTCGCATACAACCAGCCCGGGTTCGGGGAATCCGGGGGAGACTGACGCATCCACGCCAGCTGTATCCGGAACTCGTCGCCGAACTGGTCCAGCGCGTTGGTGTTCACCCAACTCAGCGCATCCAGCTTCTCGATCGTCGTGGAGTCGCTGCGAAGGACATTCGTCCACCCCACGCCGACCTTCTCGCCGAACGACCGCATGATCGCGGCCAGCAGCTCGTCTTTCGAACCGATCAGCCGGTACACGGTGCCGGTGCCCATGCCCGCCGCCGCGGCGATGTCTCGTACGGTCGTGCTCTCGTAGCCGCGACGGCCGAACTCGGCTCGGGCCACCGCACGGATGTGTGCCGCCTTGTCATCGGCCTCGGATTCGCGCTCGTCGGTCCAGGTGCGGACCACGTCGTCGGCGGCGACAAAGGCTTTGGACCGATCGAGTTCGGCGTCGCTGGGTGGGCGGGTGGCCAGACCTTCGAGCAGAATCCGGCACAGCACGATGGCGACCTTCTCGGCTGCGGCATTGTGCCGCATGACATCGAGACCCACCTGCAGCATGGTCTGGCAAATCCGGTCGGCGAGCACGGCCAGGTCGACATCGGAGCGGAGGTAGCCGCTCCACCGGCAGGCCCGCAGCGTCTGCAGCATGGCCGCCAATGTTGCCTCCGGGCGGCGCTGAGCCAGCGCGACGAGTTCCGAATTGGAGCTCGGGCTCTCATAGAACGACATCTGCAGCGCGGCTCGGTGTGCCACGGCGCATTGCGCGATATCCGAGCCGAGCTCGGTGATCCGGTCGAACGGCGACCGCGGATCGGCGTCGTCCAATCGGTCCTGGGCAAGTTCGGCGATGTGATCCAGGTCGGAGTGGTACCGCCTAAGCAGTTCCACCAGGATCGCTTCCTTGGACTCGAAGTGGTGGTACAGACTGCCCGGCAGGATGCCCGCCGAATCGGCGATTTCCTGCAGCGAGGTGCGTAGGCCCGATGTGGCGATCAATGACGCGGCGGTCTGCAGGATCTCGGTGCGGCGGGTGCGGTCCTCGGCGCCGGCATCTGCTGCGCGACCTGGGGTGCGCTTAAGCGTCTTGCGCTCCCCAGGGGTTACCTGGGGACGGACCACAGCAGCTCCACGATGATTGCTGGCTCCCGTCATAGGATTTGGGTGACCGAAGTTGACCCAATGTTTGGTTAGAGGCTACCAGAACGGCGGCGCCGACCACGGACGCGCGATCACCCGGTGACGCCCAGCCGCCCGGCGACGCCGAACACCTCGTCGTAGATCGACTCGGGGATCGTGAACGGCTCTGTCGCAGTCACTTCCGACAGGTGAGCCGCGATGTCGTCGGCGGTTGGGTTGCTGCCTGGCGGAGCCAACCAGCCGTCGGCCAGACCCACGAACACGCGCGCGAACCGGCCGGCACATGCCGAGAAGTTCTGATGGCTGAGCCGGCAGGCGCGGCTGGCCAGGTACACCACCAGCGGGGCGACGAGTTCCGGCCGGATTGCCTTGAAGAATTCATTGTCCTCAAGGACTTTCGGATCATCGAGGGTGTCCGTGACCATCCGGGAGATGCCGAACGGCAATACGGTGTTGGCCAGGATTCCGTGCGGTGCGCCCTCGAGCGCGATCACATTGGACAGCCCCACCAGGCCGGCCTTGGCCGCGGCATAGTGCGCTTCCAGGTGCTGGCCGAACAGCCCCGCCGACGAGGCGATGAAGACGAATCGGCCATAGCCCTGGTCCTTCATCACCCGGTAGGCGGGTTGGGCCAGATAGAAGCCGCCGTCGAGGTGAACGCCCAACATGCGGCGCCAGCCGTCGGCAGACAACTCATCGAACGGGACGCTGTTGAAGATGCCGGCGTTGCTCACCACCGCGTCGAGGCGGCCGAACCGGTCGACGGCTGTGCGCACTATCGCCGCGCCGCCATCTGGACTGTCGACCGAGTCGTAGGACGCCACCGCGGTGCCGCCCGCGGCGGTGATCTCCTCGACCACCTGATCGGCGACCGCGGTCTCCGCGCCTTCGCCGGCCATCGATCCGCCGAGGTCGTTGACCACGACAGCCGCTCCGCGCCTTGCTAATTCGATGGCATAGAGCCGGCCGAGGCCGCGGCCCGCGCCGGTCACGACAGCGACCTGGCCGGTGAAGTCGGTCATTTGCGCTCCGATGATTGACTGCCGATGCGACCGGACTTTACGGTGGAACAGATATTTGGTCAACGAATGGGGTGGCGTGCGCGAAGGCCCGGCGAGCGACAGTCCGGTGAACGGCAGCGGTAGTGGTCCGCACCCGCTGGCGATGCTGGCGTCGGCCTTGGTGGGTCGCACCGTCGCGGTGGCGGAAGCCGAAGTCGGCGCACCGGCATGGACCGACGGTGTCACGATCTTCGTCGACGGGACCGCGGATGCCGCCGAGCAACTCGACATGGTGGCGGTGCAGGCATCGCTGCTGGCAGGCGGGGGACTGGCGCCCGACCTGGTCCGCAGACTGCGTCGGCGTCGCGCCTTGGCCAAGCGGTATATCGCCATCGAGGGGCATCGGGCGCTGTTCGCCAACGACGATCTGTTGCCGCCCCGGGTCCGGGCGCTGATCGATCTCGATCTCGTGGACCGGGTCGATTCGCCGTCCGCATCGCTGGCGTTGGCGTTGGCGGCCGGCGTCGCCGTCGCCGATCCGCCCGGCAGCTTCGGCCTCATCGACGCGCGCCGGCTGCTGGCCGCGCATCGTGCGTCCGCACATGCCGACACCAACGGTGCCCACGTACCGCGTCGGGAGTCGCGCAAGGAGCTGCCCGAGCTCCCGGACACCGATGACTTCGACGACGTGATGGATCCGTTCTCCAGCCCGGTTGGCGGCGGCGGTTTCGTGGGAAAACTGTTGCAGCGGATGCTGAGTCAGGTGCGCAGGCTCAGCGGTGGCGGAACCCCGGGAGCCGATAGTCCAACGCATCGATCGCGCAGTGGCACTCGTGGTGCCGGCGCGGTGACGTCCGTCGCGTCATCACCTTCGGACCCCGGCGAGGGTGGCGACGGTGTTGCCGGGGATGCCGGGACGACCTATCCGGAGTGGGATGTGCACCGTGGGCGGTATCGCGCCGACTGGTGCACCGTGTACGAGGTCGAGCCGTCGAGCGTGGCAGAGAAACCACTGCCCCGGCCGGATGTGCACGCGCTGCGGCGGCCGTTGACTCGGCTCGGGCTCGGGTTGGACCGCTGCCACCGGCAGACCCAGGGCGATGACATCGACACCGACGCCGCGGTGGAGGCCAGGGTCGAACTGCTCGCCGGGTCGGCGCCGGATGAGGCCGTCTACCTGGACAGTCTGCGTCGCCGCCGTGACCTGTCGGTGTTGGTCCTGCTCGATGTCTCCGGATCGGCCGCCGAGGCCGGCACATTCGGCCAGAACGTGCACGAGCAGCAGCGGTCCACGGCGGCCGCGCTCACCATCGCGCTCCATGAACTCGGGGACCGGGTGGCGCTGTACGCGTTCCAGTCGCAGGGCCGCTCGGCGGTGAATTTGATTCCGGTGAAACGCTTCGACGAGTGCTTGGATGTACTGGCGATGCGGCGCCTCGCGGCGCTGCGACCCGGCGCGTATTCGCGACTGGGCGCGGCTATCCGGCATGGCACCTCGGTCGTGACCGAGAAAGGTGGAACCTCGCGCAGGCTGCTCGTTGTGCTGTCCGACGGGCTCGCCTACGACCATGGCTACGAACGAACCTATGGTGCCGCCGACGCCCGCCGCGCCCTGGCGGAGGCCCGGCGGCAGGGAATCGGCTGCCTGTGCCTGACGATTGGCGCGGGCACCGATACCGGGGAGCTGAGCCGGGTGTTCGGCAGTGCCGCGTATGCGTCGATTCCCACGCCGCGACAGTTGGCCGATGTGATCGGGCCGTTGTTCCGCGCGGCGTTGCGCGGCGCGGACCTTCGGCGCCGGGTGAGGTGACCGAATCGGCTATTGAACCAAAGATCTGTTCCGCATAGTGTGCTCGAAAGCGATTCGCAGAGAAGGGGGAAACGATGTCGGTGACGCCTCGCCCGTATTACATGCCGGTCGCGAACGAGGAGGTGGTGTTCCGTGCGGCGTATCGCCAGGGGTTGTCGATCGTGCTGAAGGGGCCTACCGGTTGCGGCAAGACGCGATTCGTCGAGGCGATGGCACATGATCTGGGCCGACCGCTGATCACGGTGTCCTGCCATGACGATTTGACCACCGCCGATCTGGTCGGCCGGTTTCTGCTGCGTGGCGGCGACACCGAGTGGGTCGACGGCCCGCTGACCCGGGCTGTGCGCGATGGGGCGATCTGCTATCTCGACGAGGTCGTCGAGGCCAGGCAGGACACCACGGTGGTGTTGCATCCATTGGCGGATCACCGTCGTCAACTGCCCATTGAACGCTTGGGGATCACATTGGATGCCGCACCAGGCTTCTGCCTGGTCGTCTCCTACAACCCTGGCTACCAAAGTGTGCTCAAGGATCTCAAGGACTCGACCCGTCAACGGATGGTCGCGATCGAGTTCGGCTTCCCCACACCGGACGTGGAGGAGAAGATCGTCGCCATGGAGGCCGGCGTCGACCATCAATGCGCGGCCGAACTGGTGCGACTCGGGCAGGCCATCCGGCGGTTGGAGACCGCAGGCCTACGCGAAGTGGCGTCGACGCGGGTGCTGATCGCGGCGGCACGGCTGATTGCCGAGGGCCTGAGTCCGCGCGTGGCCGCCCGGGCGGCGATCGCGGGACCGCTCACCGACGACTCGACCGTGACCCGGGGGCTGACCGAAATGATCGACGTCTACCTCCCCGAGCAGTCGCCGGGCTGATCATTGACGCTGGCCAACCGCCCCGTTAGTGTCAGAACAAATATTAGGTTTCCCTCCTGCAGCACGAACTTGCACGCCATTGGAGGATGCATGTCGTACGAGAGCAGCGCAGAGCCCATCAAGTTCGGCTACCTGATGGACTTCAAACTGCCGGACCTCTACCCGCAGGAGATGAGGGAGGACCTGTCGAACCCCTTCCAGTTGGTCTTCGCCGAGGCGGTCGACGACGGCCTGATCGACCGGCCCATCCAGATCGTCTACCGGGAAGTGGAAGGGCTGCCGAAGGGCTCGGTCAAGGCGGTGATCGACGCATACGGTGAACTGGTCGACGAGGGGTGTCTGGCGGTGTTCGGCCCGCACATCACCGACAACTGTGTACCGACCCGTGAGGCGATCGAGGAACGGTTCAAGGTGCCCGCGCTCAGCGTCACCGGCAGCGACGCCTGGCTCGGCGAGTGGACATT
The DNA here is from genome assembly GCF_029893345.1 of Mycolicibacterium frederiksbergense. GTDB lineage: Bacteria > Actinomycetota > Actinomycetes > Mycobacteriales > Mycobacteriaceae > Mycobacterium > Mycobacterium frederiksbergense_B. Next base: position 140,446 of record NZ_JARXVE010000002.1, read on the forward strand.
CTCCTTCCCGCAAGGATCGCTGACCGACGAGCCGATCTTCTGGGCGGACCTGCTGGCCAAGGGGGGCCACTCGGAGGTCGGCGTCCTGATGGAGCAGTCGCTTGTCGGTGAGACCTACGTGAAGAACTTTCGAAACGCGTGTCGCCGCAAGGGGATAAGGATCGTGGCCGAAGCCGCGATCGCGCAGACCGCACAGGACGTGTCGGAAGCCGTACGCACCCTGCATGAGGCCAAGGCCCAGGCGATCGTGCACGCCGGCTTCGGATTCGGCATCGTGTTCGTCAATCCCGCACTCGAAGCAATCGATTGGGATCCGCCGCGGTTCACCAGCACGGCCTTTCAGAATGCCTGGATCAACCCAATCATGTGGAATGCGTTCACCGGGTGGACGGGCGTGGACCAGTACGACGAGGGCAATCCGGTAGGACAGCGGTTTCTGGACAAGTACCAACAGAAATTCGGCCGTCGCCCCGAATACTGCGTGCCGGTGGTGAACTGCGATGTCGCCACGGCACTGCTGCGCGCATGCGCCGACGCTCACCCGCTGAGTCCACGCGGGGTCAAGGAGGCGCTCGAACGCGTCAAGATGATGCCCGCAGCCGCCGGTGCACCGGGCACCCGAGTGTCGTTCGGCAACTGGACGCGCCGCGCCTGGATGGGCGCCGGCTATCTCGTGGCACGCAGGCTCGACCCCGACGGCGTGAACTCGCATCTCGTCGACCGGTTCGGTGAGGAGTAAGCCAATGGCAACCCAACAGACGACGCCATCAGCCGACAGTCCGGCACCCGAATCGAAGCACGGCTCGTGGAAGGCCGCGGTGTGGATCGCCGTCGCGGTCGTCCTGCTGGTCCTGATCGCGGTGAACGCACGACACGGCGCGGTATCTCCGCGCATTCGCAACCCCGGGGTGCAAGGCGCGCCACGACCGGTCGAGCCGTTGTTCGGCTACGACAACTGGCTGAACCTGTTTCAGATCTTCACGATCATCTCGATGTCGATGGTCATCGTCGTGTACGTGGTGGCCTGGCGCCGCTACGGTGCGCACCCCGTGCTGCTGATGGGGATCGTGACCACGTTGATCGTCTGGCAGGACCCGATCATGAACTGGTCGCCGTTCGCGGTCTACAACCCCGAACTGTGGCACTGGCCCGAAGACTGGCCGCTGGTGTCGATATCACCCACGGTCGAGCCTTTCCTCGTCATCGGCTACATCATGTTCTATCTCGGCCCGTACTTCCCGGCCATCTGGATCCTGCGTAAGTTGCAGGCCAAACGGAGCCCGGAGTCCTTCGTGTGGCGCCACCCGCTGATCAGCCTGGCACTGATCATCTTGCCGATCGGCTTCGTCATCGACATGATGCTCGAGGTCACGTTGGTGCGCACCGGCTTCTACATCTACTCGCAGGTGATTCCGTTCGGATCGTTATTCGCCGGCCAGACTTACCAATTCCCGCTGATCTGGGAATCGGTGATGGTGACATTCGTGATGATGCCTGCGGGCGTACTGCTCTATCGGGACGACACCGGTCGCACGGTCGCGGAGAAGCTGGCACAGCGGGCCCGACTCTTCGCCGGTCGTCCGGCGCTCGGCATGTTCGTGGTGATGTTCGTCGTCATCAACCTTGCCTACTTCGCCTACGGCACCGGGTTCGCGATCATCAAGTGGACCAGGACTGCCACTTCGGTCGCCTGCCCGTGGCCGTACCCGGAGGCGAAAGTGTATGACCCACAGGGGTTCTACGAGGAGAACGGGCAGCCGGGCCCATATTCGTCCGGAATCTGGTCCACCTGGATGAGCATGCAGGCCGGCGGCAGGCCCGATGTGGAGTTGGGCGCCAGGAGCGACCGGTGCGCGGCGGAGGCCGCGAATGGCTGAACCGCGCAGTGCCCTCTTTGCTCCTCGCGTGCGCAGTGCAGTCATCACCGGGGCGTCCCGAGGTTTGGGCCTGGCCTCGGCCGCGCACCTATACCGGAAGGGATGGCGGGTGGTCGGGGCGATGCGGTCGGTGGACACCGGGATGAAGGCACTGCGGGAGGCGGCCGGTGCGCGAGACGACGACCCGCGGCTGATCGGGGTTTCGCTCGACCTCACCGACACGGCGTCGGTGACCGCTGCCGCCAAGGCGATCGAGGACGCGGTCGGAGCGCCGTATGGGTTGGTGCACAATGCGGGTATTTCGGCGGCGGGCATGGTCGAGGAGATGCCAATCGACCTGTGGGAGCGGATGTTCGCGACGACCATCTTCGGTCCGGTGCAATTGACCAAGGAACTGCTGCCGTCGATGCGAGCGGCCGGCACCGGACGGATCGTGCTGGTTTCCAGTCAAGGCGGCGTGCGGGGGATGCCCGCGACCGCACCGTACTCCGCGGTCAAGGGTGCACTGGAGAGATGGGGCGAGTCGATGGCCGGCGAGGTCGCGCCGTTCGGGATCGGTGTGACGATCATCGTCGCCGGCACCTATGACACCGAGATCATCACCGACGGGGGCACCACGGACTGCCGTGAGCTCGACGGTCTGTATGCGTGCCACCACCAGACCATCGACAAACGGGGCCGGGCCGCGATGCGGATGGTCGCCCGCTCGCCGGAGAAGTTCGCCGTGGGCCTGGCCAAGGCGCTCGACAGCCCGAAACCGTTCGTCAAGACCGCGGTCGGACCGGACGCGCGAATGCTGTTGATCGCCAACCGCTTGCTGCCCTCGGCGGGGCTGCATCAGATGACCCGGTTGATGATGGGCCTCCCACGGTTCGGCGCCTTGCGAGCGGAAGGCAACGACCGTGGGTGAGGGGGTAGGGGTGCGCTTCGAGACGAAGATGATGATCGACGGAAAGCTCGTCGACGGTGAGGCCGGGGCGTTCGCCAACATCAACCCGGCCACCGAAGAAGTGCTCGGTGAGGTGGCCGACGCATCGAATGCGGACATGCATCGTGCCATCGATGCGGCCCGTCGCGCCTTCGAAGAAACCGACTGGTCGACCAATCATGGTTTCCGGCAACGGTGTCTGCTGCAGCTGCAGGAAGCGTTGGAGTCCGAGCAGGAAGAGCTGCGCGAGGAACTGATCCTCGAAGCCGGTTGTCCGCGGGCGATCACCCATGGGCCCCAACTCGATGCGCCGCTGTCCGACGCGTTGCGGTATCCGGCCCAGCTGATCGGCGAATACCCCTGGGAGACATCACCGGGCGACGCCCTGGTATCGGTCACCGGGGTCAACACCACCCGCAGAATCTGGCGCGAGCCCATCGGTGTGGTCGGCGCGATCGTGCCGTGGAATTTCCCGTTCGAAATCAGCATCCACAAGATCGGGCAGGCTCTGGGCACCGGCAACACCGTTGTGCTGAAACCGGCGCCGGACACGCCCTACAACGCAACCCGGCTGGGCCGGCTCATTGCCGAGAGCACGGACATCCCACCGGGTGTGGTCAATGTCGTCACCGCATCCGATCACCTGGTCGGAGAACAGCTCACGCTGTCGCCGAAGGTCGACATGATCTCGTTCACCGGGTCCACCCCGGTCGGCCGGCGGATCATGGAGAAGGGCGCGGCAACGATGAAGCGCCTGTTCCTGGAGCTCGGCGGGAAGTCGGCGACCATCGTGCTGGAGGATGCGGACTTCGCGGTCGGTTGCATGATGGGGATCGCGCCGTGTATGCACGCCGGTCAGGGCTGCGCCAATCCGACCCGGCTGCTGCTTCCGCGGTCCCGCTATGACGAGGGCGTGGAGATCCTCAGGGGCATCTACGAGGGTGTCGTCCCCGGTGATCCGCAAGATCCGGGAACCCTGTGCGGTCCGGTCATCTCGGACAGACAGCGCAGCCGAATCCGCGGCTACATCCGCAAGGGCGTCGAGGAGGGCGCGACGCTGCTCGTCGGCGGGGCCGAGCCGCCCGACGGCCGGGAGAAGGGCTTCTTCGTCAGGCCAACGCTTTTCGTCAACGTCGACAACTCCATGACCATCGCCCAGGACGAGATCTTCGGGCCGGTGCTGTCGGTCATCCCGTTCGACGACGAGGACGATGCGGTGCGTATCGCCAATGACAGCCCGTATGGGCTGGCGGGCAACGTGATGGCGGGCACCGTGGATCACGCCTTGGCCGTGGCGAAACGACTGCGGGCCGGGTTCATCGGGGTGAACGGCACGGCCGGCTACGGCGCCGACACACCATTCGGCGGGTACAAGGCCAGCGGTGTCGGTCGGCAGAACGGTGTTGCCGGATTCGACCAGTACACCGAAATCAAATCCGTGGCATATCCGGCCAGCTAGGAGGAGAACGTCTGTGCAGCTCTTTGACGACCTCGAGGATTTCGGCGAGTTCGACGATTTCGTGTCCGGTGATGTCCGCGACCCTTACACCGAACTCGCGCGACTGCGTCGCGAGGAACCCATCCAGAAGATCGAGATCCCGGGCATGCCAGGACAAGAGGGCAAGCCCATCGTCATGGTGTATCGCTATGAGGAAGCCCAGCAGATGCTCCGGGACAACGAGACCTTCTCCTCGTCGATCATCATCCAGGCGTTCGGTGACGTATTCGGCAAGCACGTGATGCTCGGCATGGACGAGCCGGAACACGGCCGGCACCGGGCGTTGGTGGCAAAGGCGTTCTCGCAGAAGGCATTGAGCCGCTGGGAGGACAACCTCATCGGCACGGTGGGTAACGCGCTGGTCGACCGGTTCGCCGACCGGGGGAGCGCCGACCTGGTCAAGGAGTTCAACTTTCCCTATCCGACGCTGATCATCGCCGGACTGCTCGGGCTGCCGCAGGAGGACTATGCGCAGTTCCAGAAATGGTCGATCTCCTTGTTGTCGTTCACGGTCAACCCCGAACGCGGCCGGCAGGCATCACAAGCGCTGGCCGACTATTTCACCCCGATCCTGGCCGCCCGGCGCGAAGAACCCCGCGACGACCTGATCAGCGGACTGGCCGCCGCCGAAATCGACGGTGAGAAGCTGTCCGACGAGGAGATCTTCTCGTTCCTGCGGCTGCTGCTTCCCGCCGGTGTCGAGACCACCTACCGGGCGCTGGGAAATCTGTTGTTCGGCCTGCTGTCCAACCCCGAGCAGCTCGACGCGGTGCGCAACGACCGCACCCTGCTGCCGCAGGCGATCGAGGAAGCGGTGCGTTGGGAGCCGCCGCTGATCATGATCACCCGGGTGGCGAGTCGGGACACCGAACTCGGCGGAGTCCAGATCCCCGAAGGGTCGTCGGTGATGCCGGTGCTCGGCGCAGCCAACCGCCAGGGTGAACGCTTCGACGATCCGGACCGGTTCGACATCTTCCGCGAGGCCAAGGCGAACATCGGCTGGGGCTACGGCGTGCACGTCTGTCTCGGAATGCATCTGGCCCGCCTCGAGATGCGGGTGGCGCTCAACCTGCTGCTGGATCGGCTGCCGAACCTGCGGCTGGATCCCGACGCCGGCGACCCCTACATCCGCGGTCAGGCCTTCCGGTCGCCCACGGCGTTGCCGGTGCTGTTCGGATGACAACTCTCGCGAGCAGACGCGCAGGTACCCCGACACGCCGTGATTCGCGGACTTTCACGTCTGCTCGCCGAGGAAAAGCAACCAGGAGCGCTTTGTGACTGACTTCGAGACGGTGGACTTCTTCACCGATGCGTCGCTGATACCCGACCCGTATCCATACTTCGACCATCTGCGATCGAAGTGTCCGGTTGTCCACGCCACCCCGTTCAATGTTGTTGCTGTCACGGGATATGACGAGGCCTTGGCCGTCTACAAGGACCCCGCGTTCTCATCGTGCGTGTCCGTTGCGGGACCGTTCTCCGGTCTGCCCTTCGGGCCCGGGGACACCGACGACGTCACCGAGCTGATCGAGCGGTACCGCGGACAGGTTCCGATGGCGGAGCACATCACCTCGCAGGATCCGCCGGTGCACACCCGCACCCGAGGTCTGCTCAGCAAGCTCATCACGCCCAAGCGCCTCAAGGAAAACGAAGATTTCATGTGGCGGTTGGCCGATCAGCAGCTCGACACGTTCATCGAAAAGGGCGGCTGCGAGTTTCTCGCCGACTATGCCAAACCCTTCTCGCTGTTGGTGATCGCCGATCTGCTCGGTGTCCCGCACGAGGATCACGAGGAGTTCAAGGCAGCCTTCGCGCTCGAGACCGTCGGCGAGTTGGGCAAGGAGGCGCCCACCTCGCATAACCCGCTGGAGTGGCTGAACGAGAAGTTCTACGGCTACATCGACGACCGCAGACGCTCGCCCCGCGACGACGTGCTGACCGAACTGGCGCAAGCCAAGTACGAGGACGGCTCGATTCCCGAGATCGAGGACGTGATGAACCTGTCGACGTTCCTGTTCGCGGCGGGCACGGAGACGACGACGAAGCTGGTGAGTTCGGCGGTTCGGCTCATCGGGGACAACCCGGGATTCGAGGCGCAGCTGCGGGAGGACCGCGGCGCCATACCGGCCTTCCTCGAGGAGACGCTGCGGCTGGAGAGCCCGGTCAAATCGCACTTCCGGATGGCCGGCAAGACGACCAGGATCGCCGACGTCGAGATACCGGCAGGGACGACCGTCATGCTGCTTCCCGGTGCGTGTAACCGGGACGACCGTAAATTCGAGAACCCCAACGTGTTTCAACCCGACCGTGCCAATGTACGCGAGCAGATCGCGTTCATCCGCGGTGCGCACTCCTGCCCGGGCGCACCGCTGGCCCGTGCCGAGGGCCGGATCTCGCTGAACCGGATCCTCGACCGGATGAGCGACATCACGATCTCCGAGGAGCACCACGGCCCGGCGCACAACCGCGACTACGTCTACGAGCCGACGTTCATCATGCGGGGGCTGAGCGCACTGCACATCACCTTCACCCCGCTCAACTGACACCGCGAGCAGACGCGGACTCGCACAAAACCGCCACTGGTAATGCGATTCCGCGACTGCTCGCCAGAGAAAGGGAGCACGCAATGGCCGGAAAGCTCGACGGCAAGGTCGCTTTCATCACCGGTGCGGCCCGCGGGCAGGGGCGTGCACACGCGATCGCGATGGCCAAGGAAGGTGCCGACATCATCGCGGTCGACATCTGTCGCGATATCGCGTCCAATCCGTATCGGCTGGCCACACCCGAAGACCTGGCCGAGACCGAGCGGTCGGTCAAGGAACTCGGCCGCCGCGTCGTCGCCCGAGTCGCCGACGTACGTGAGCGCCACGAGTTACGCGACGCGGTCGAAGCCGGAATCGCCGACCTGGGCAAGATCGACATCGTCGTCGCCAATGCGGGCATCCTGCCGATGGCCATGGGCAAACCGGATCCGATGCAGTTCGTCGATGCTTCCGACGTCGATCTGCTCGGAGTGATGAACACCGTTGCGGTCACCATTCCGCACCTGCCCGATGGTTCGTCGATCATCGTCACCGGCTCGACCGCCGGCATGATCCGCGGCACCACCGACAACCCCAATATGGGCCCGGGTGGCGCCGGCTATGGGTGGAGCAAGCGCGTCGTGATCGAGTACGTCGAGGAGATGAGCCTGCACCTTGCCCCGAGGATGATCCGGGTCAATGCCATTCACCCGACCAACTGCAACACCCATCTGCTGCAGAACGACGGCATGTATTCCATGTTCCGGCCCGATCTCACCGCCGAAGGGAAGCAGGCAACCCGCGAGGATGCCGAACCGTTGTTCACCATCTTCCAGGCCATGCCGATTCCGTACATCGAACCCGAGGACATGGCCAACCTCGGGGTGTTCCTGGCCAGCGATGACAGCCGCTACATCACCGGACAGCAGATCCGGGTGGATGCGGGTTCCCTGCTCAAGTGGCCCAACGGACCCGGCCGATAGCCAGACCTCAGTAGTTGTTGCAGCTGCTCGCGATCGAGTTGATCGGCCCGAAGTACTGAGCCGCCATCGGGTTGCCCTGCAGCTGCGCCACCGTCTGCTGTCGCTGGGCCGGCCCTGCGGCGAGGAAATTGCGCAGCGCCCCCTGGGCGAATGGTGAGGCGTTGAACTCCTGGGCCAGGTCGGGGCGCTGCGCATTGAGCGCGGCCATCACCTGGTTGTAGCTGCATGTCGTATTGACCACTGCGGTGAAGTCGGGCTGGGCGGAGGCCACCCCCGCCGACAGCGGGATGGCCAGCGCCAGCCCACCGAGCGCGACGACGAGATTCTTACGTGACAGCTTGACCATGTGTGTCCACCCCAATTTGCGAGACCTGAGCTCATTCGAGGTTACAGGCTGAGGGGTAGACGCCCGGATGTCAGTCGATGACGGCGGCTTCCTTGCGCTCGGTGATCGGGCGCGCCAACTCCTGCTCGTTACATATGCGCTGCAGCTTGTCCAGGGTCTCATCCAATCCCGGGCCGAGGCGCTTGCCGGGGGTGAAGGTGGCGGGCAGGTTCCGCATGCCCTGGATGACGCCGATGGTGTCGTAGTGCACGGTGCCCTCGGGATCGCACACGTAGTCCGGCATCCGGTCCAGCACCGCGGTCAGCATCGACTTGAACACCGTGCGGGCCACGTTTGACCCCACGCAGCGGTGCACTCCGATGCCGAAGCTGAAGTGCCGGTTGCCTTTTCGGTCCATGATGAGCTGGTTGGGCTGCTCGAACACCGACGGGTCGCGGTTGGCCATCGCCCAGGACAGCCACAGCCGTTCGTACTGCTTGAACTGCTGGCCCTCGACCTCTACGTCCTCGGAGAAGGTGCGCCCATCGCCGGGTGCCGGGGTGAAGAAGCGCAGGAACTCCTCGGTGGCCGGGTCGAGTAGCATCGCGCGCTCATCGCTGAGCCGGGTGCGCTCGCCGGGGTGCTGGCCCAGCCATTCCAGGGTATGGGCGGTGAGCGCCGTGGTGGTGTCGAATCCGCCGCCGATGACGAGACCGAGGTTGCCGAGGATCTCGATATCGGGTGCCGGCTCACCGTCGATGCGCAACTGCAGCATCGCGTTGACCAGCCCCGGCCGCGGGGTTTCCCGGATCTCCATCATGTTGTTGATGATGTCGATACCCATCTCGCGGTGTTGCTCGTTGATCTTGTCCCGATCGGGGGAGTGTTCCGGGGTGTACACCGAGGCGTGGGTGGGTTCGCTGTAGACGTTCCACTTCTTCAGCTCGATACCCATCATGGCGAGGGTGAACACTGCCGGCACCACGTTGGCCAGATGCTCGACGAAGTCGATCCGGCCCGACTCGATGTGCTCATCGAGTGCGGCGCGGGTGATCTCGTCGACGAACGGCACCCACCGCTTGATCGCCGCCGGGGACAGATAGGGGTTCAGCGCGCCGCGGTAGGCGCTGTGCTCGGGCTCGTCCATCTCCAGGATGCCGCCGCGCACCACCGTCGCACGGCTGGCCTTCGGGATTGTGATGCCCTGATACGGCGTTTCACCGCTGATGTCGTGGTGATTCGACACCGCGGGGCAGCGGGCCAACTCGAAGACATGCTTGCTGTCCGCGGCCACCCAGTGCCCGTTGTACACATCGGTCCACGCCATCGGGCACTGGGACTGCATCTCCTCGGTGATCTTCTCGAACTGCGACCGGTACTCCGGCGTGTGCCGGTCGAAGTGGTAACTGTTCTTCTTGCGGTCGTCGTCAGTCGTGACATCGTCGGTGCTTGACGCTCTTCGCGCAAGCTGCTCATCGGTGCTGTCTGCTCTTCGCGCAAGCGGCTCATCGGAGCTCACGGCGTTGTCTCCCTTGATATTTCGGGTCGGCATCAATCTTCGATGACAATGGCTTGCTCGGGGCAGGAGTGTGCGGCCTCGCGCACCGCGTCCTCCTGATCCGGGGGCACTATTTCGGAAACCGGTGACGAGTGACCGTCGACGTCGTCGAGGACGAACGAGTCCGGCGCGATCATCGAGCACAGGGTGTGTCCCTGGCAGCGACTGGCATCGACCGAAACCTTCACTACGCCAACTCCTTTCGAATCAATTGATACGACATCACACGTGGTAGTCGTACCACTTGAGGTAGCCGCCGGCGTCGACACGCAGTTGCATACCGGTGACGAATCGCGATTCGTCGGAGGCCAGCCACAGCACCGCGTTGCTGATGTCCTCGGGCTCGATGAAGTTGACCTTCATCGCCTGCTGCACACCGAACACCGGCTCGGCGTCGGCGCGGGTGGGGTGCTCCAGATCCGGTCGGAACGAGCGGTACATCGGCTCGCTCTGCAGCATGTTGGTATTGCAGTTGGTGGGGTGGATGACGTTGGCGCGGATACCGCGCACCGCCAGTTCGGTGGCCAGCGCATGCACGTATTCGGAGATCAGCCGCTTGGAGACCATGTAGCCCATGCCGCCAGGATCGGCGCCCGGGTTGGGCTTGTTGTGGGCGTCCATCAGCGCGGCGGCCGATGCGGTCGCAATGATCGAAGCGCCCTCCTTGAGGTGCGGCAGCGCGACCTGGATGGCGTTGATGGTGCCCACGAAGTTGGTGTTGATGCCGTCGGTCCAGGCTTGCATCGCGGGCTCGCCCTTCATCGCGGCGATGCCGGCCTGCGCCACGACGATGTCGAGCTTGCCAAACTCCGCGAGCCCCGATTCCAGAGCGCTCCGCAACTCAGCCTCGTTGCGGACATCGGCCTGGGCGGTGACGATGCGCCGGCCGGTCTTCTCGACGAAGTGCTTGGTCTCTTCGAGGTCTTCTGCCGTGGCCATCGCATAGCCGACGGTGTCGTAGTTCTTGCAGATATCGACCGCGATGATGTCGGCGCCCTCTTCAGCCAGCCGGACTGCATGACTGCGGCCCTGACCGCGTGCCGCGCCGGTGATGAATGCGACCTTGCCTTCTACACGTCCCACTGCATATGTCCTTTCGCTGATGGTGTTTCGTGCGCGTGGCGTGCGCGTCAGGTGTTACGGCCGCCGTTGACGCCGAGAATCTGCCCGGTGATGTAGCCGGCCTCCTCGGAGATGAAGAAGGCGCAGGCCGCGGCGATGTCCTCGGGCTTGCCCATCCGGCGCACCGGCGTCTGGGCGATCTGCTTGTCGGTGTCGCCGAGGAAGCCCTTGCCTTCGGCCTTGCGCAGCATTGGGGTGTCGATGAAGCCCGGCGGCACGGCGTTGACCGTGATGCCGCTGGGGCCGAGTTCCAGCGCCAGGCTCTTGGTCAGGCCGTTCACCGCGGACTTCGCCGCAACATATGGCGACATGAAGGGCTGGCCCGAATGCGTGCTCGACGAGGAGATGTTGACGATGCGGCCCCAGCCGGCCTCGAGCATGTCGGGCAATGCCGCCTGGATGCAGTGGAATACGCCGTTGAGGTTGACGTCGATGATCTGCTGCCACTTCTCGAACGAGACGTCGGTGAAGCGCTTGAAGCAGTCCAGGCCGGCGGCGTTGACCAACACCGAGATCGGGCCGAGCTGGGCGCGAACCGCATTGAGTGCCGCATCGACCGCGGCGCGGTCGGTCACGTCGGCAACATGAGCGAACTCATCGTCGGACGGCTGCAGGTCGAGCGTTGCGACATTGAGGCCGTCAGCACGCAGCCGGGCGGCGATGGCCGCACCGATGCCTGAACCTCCTCCGGTGACGACGGCATTCTTCATGGCAGTTCTCCGGGCGCCGGGCGCAGCCGGGTTTTCTCAGGGGTCAAGAATCATCCTTCCGATTATGAGAACCGTACTCTCGGAATGCTGTGAACCGCAAGATCCGCGCGCAACCTGCGCACCGCCAGTGCGGGCGGCGGATTCGCGGCGAATAGGGCATGACTAGCCAATCTAGCTTTCACTTGAGTTCTCATCGGGCGAATGTATGATTCGCCGGTGATGAGAATGAAATTTCCATCACAGTGTGAAACGCCTGAGGAGGATGATGCAGGAAACGCCGACCATCGCGGAAGAACAGCGGGCCGACCGGAAGCTGCTGATCGGCGGAGAGCTGCGCGAAACCCCGCGGACGTTTCCTTCCGTCAATCCGGCAACCGGTGCGGTGTTCGGCTACGCGCCGGACGCAACGGTCGCCGAAGCAGAGGCCGCGGTCGCCGCAGCCAGGCAGGCATTCGACACCACCGACTGGTCCACCAACACCGAACTGCGGGTGCGTTGCCTGGAGCAGTTCCATCAGGCCCTGATCGAGCATCGCGACGAGCTGGCCGCACTGACCACCACCGAAGTGGGGGCCACCGCGGCGCTGTGCGCCGGTGCGCAGCTGGACGGACCGATCGACATCGTGCGGTACTACGCCGAGCTGCTCAAGACCTACCCGCTGACCGAGGACCTCGGAAACATCGAGAGCCGCGGCATGCAGCATCACCGCTGGGTGGAAAAGGAAGCGGCCGGCGTGGTGGCCGCGATCATCGCCTACAACTATCCGAACCAGCTGGCGCTGGCCAAGCTGGCGCCGGCCCTGGCCGCCGGCTGCACCGTGGTGCTGAAATCCGCTCCGGACACCCCGTTGATCACGCTGGCTCTCGGCGAGCTGATCGCCAACCACACCGACATCCCGGCCGGCGTCGTCAACGTGCTGTCGGGCGCGGATCCGGAGGTGGGCGCGGTGCTCACCACCAGCCCCGACGTCGACATGGTCACCTTCACCGGTTCCACGCCCACCGGCCGGCGCATCATGGCCGCGGCCAGTGAGACCTTGAAGAAGGTATTCCTTGAGCTCGGCGGCAAGTCCGCCGCGATCATCCTCGACGACGCCGACTTCAACACCGCCGCCGTGTTCTCGGCGTTCAGCATGGTCACCCACGCCGGTCAGGGCTGCGCGCTGACCTCGCGGCTGCTGGTGCCGGCCAAACACAAGGACGAGATCGTCGAGCTGATCAAGACCAACTTCAGCCATGTGCGGTTCGGTGACCCGACCGATCCGAAGACCTACATGGGGCCGCTGATCAGCGAGAAGCAGCGCGACAAGGTCGACGGCTTGGTCAAAAGGGCCGTGGCCGCAGGGGCGACGTTGGTCACCGGCGGGGAGAAGGTCGACCCGGGCTTCTTCTACACGCCCACATTGCTGGCCGATGTGGACCCGGACAGCGAGATCGCCCAGGAAGAGGTCTTCGGGCCGGTGCTGACCGTGATCGCCTATGAAGACGACGACGACGCGGTGCGCATCGCCAACAACTCGATCTACGGGCTGTCCGGCGCGGTGTTCGGCAGTGAGGACCGTGCGCTGGCCGTGGCCCGACGGATTCGGACCGGGACGTTCTCCATCAACGGCGGCAACTACTTCAGCCCCGACAGTCCGTTCGGCGGATATAAGCAGTCGGGCATCGGCCGGGAGATGGGCGCCGCAGGGCTCGAGGAGTTCCTGGAGTCCAAGACCTTTGCCCGGGTGGTGGGCTGATGAGCGCTTGCGCGAAGAGGAGACAACAATGACCGGCCCGCTGGCGGGCATCCGCGTTCTTGAGGTGGCCATGTACGGCTTCGTGCCGTCGGCCGGCGCGGTGCTGGGAGAGTGGGGTGCCGACGTCATCAAGGTTGAGCACGCCGTCACCGGTGATCCGCAGCGCGGCCTGCGCCAGACCGGGCCGCTGCGGGTCGAGGGTGATCCCAACCCGAACATCGAGCACGCCAACCGCGGCAAGCGCAGCATCGGGTTGGACATGTCGGTGCCGGAGGGCAAAGAGGTTCTGCTGGAGCTGGCCAAAAAAGCCGACGTGTTCCTGACCAGCTTCCTGCCCGGCCACCGGCAGAAGTTCGGCATCGACGTCGAGGACATCCGCGCGGTGAACCCGAACATCATCTACGCCCGCGGCAGTGCGCTGGGGCCGCGCGGCGACGAATCGGTCAAGGGCGGCTACGACATGACCGCCTTCTGGTGCCGGGCCGGCACCGCGGCGACGATCACCCCGCCAGGCATCGAGGGCATGATCGGCCCGCCCGGGCCCGCCTACGGCGACACCATCTCGGGCACCAACCTGGCCGGCGGTATCGCGGCGGCGCTGTTCAAGCGGGAGCGCACCGGCGAGCCGTCGATCGTGGACGTATCGCTGCTGGGCAGCGGCCTGTGGTCGATGGGCCATACCATCGCGCTCACCTCGCACCTGCAGCAGCTGATGGTGCAGCCGGCGCCGGGTGTGCACGGCTCGCCGATCAACCCGCTCGTCGGGCTGTACGGGACCGCCGACGATCGCTACATCTCGTTCGTGATGATGCAGCCGACCAAGTTCTGGGCCGACGTCTGCCGGCACATGGACCTGGAGCGGTACATCGACGACCCGAGGTTCGCCACCGCCGAATCGTTCGCGCAGCACACTCCCGCCGCGGTCGAGATCCTTTCCGAGGCAATGAAAAAGCGGACTTTGCCAGAGTGGAGCGAGCGATTCGCCACGCTGGCCGGACCGTGGGCTCCGGTACAGGACACCCTGCAGGCCGCTCAGGACGCCCAGATCCGGGCCAACGAGTACCTGGTGCAGGCGGGTGAGCTCGAGTTGGTGGCCAACCCAGTGCAATTCGACGTCACGGCGCCGAGCCCCGGGCCGGCACCAGGCTTCGCCGAACAGACCGACGACATCCTGGCCGAGCTTGGCCTGGACTGGGACCGCATCATCGAACTCAAGACCGTCGGCGCCGTCACCTAGGCCGCCATCGACATGCTTTTCATCGCTTCCATCGGGACTTGCCCACCGATGCCGGGAACCCTTGCATCCGTGGATATCCGGCGTTCGCTCCGCGTTGAGCGTGGGCCACGGCCCGCACGACACATCGGTGCGCCGATACGAAGGACAGTGGCCCCAATTGCCAACTACCGGAGCAAGTTCTGCGTTATTTGCCCGCGAGGTGCGGGCCCAGTCCGCTACCATCGGCCAACCGGGGCGGATCCGCGAGTCGGAGATTGCGCCATGACCCTGGTCGGGCCGGAGGTCGCGCAATGTGAAGCCATAGATCAGGCCGATAGTGCACAGGTAGGCGTGGTACACAACATCGGTGGGCCGACCACGGTGTCGGCAGTCACCAGCCGGGACAGGAACGCTCATGGCAGATAAATGGTCGACCGGAGTCTCGCTGGCACGCAATCTGTCCGGCCCGATGCAGGCCATCGGAGCCCTGTTTGCGATGTCGCTGGACGCCATCCGGTTCATCTTCAAGAGACCGTTCCAGTGGCGGGAGTTCCTGGAGCAGTGCTGGTTCGTGGCGCGGGTGTCGATGGCACCCACGTTGTTGGTCGCGATCCCGTTCACGGTGCTGGTGAGCTTCACGCTCAACATCCTGTTGCGGGAACTGGGTGCGGCCGATCTGTCCGGCGCGGGGGCGGCGTTCGGCGCGGTGACCCAGTTGGGTCCGATGGTGACGGTGCTGATCGTGGCCGGTGCCGGGGCGACAGCCATGTGTGCAGATCTGGGCTCGCGCACGATCCGCGAGGAGATCGACGCGATGGAGGTGCTGGGGATCAATCCGATACAGCGTCTGGTCACTCCGCGGATGCTGGCGTCAGGCCTGGTGGCGCTGCTGCTCAACAGCCTGGTGGTGATCATCGGCATCCTGGGCGGCTACGTGTTCTCGGTGTTCATCCAGGACGTGAACCCGGGAGCGTTCGCGGCCGGTATCACGCTGCTGACCGGCGTTCCCGAGGTGATCATCTCGTGCGTCAAGGCCGCACTGTTCGGCTTGATTGCCGGGCTGGTGGCCTGCTACCGCGGACTGACGATCAGCGGTGGCGGCGCCAAGGCGGTGGGCAACGCGGTCAACGAGACCGTGGTGTACGCCTTCATGGCGTTGTTCGTGATCAACGTGGTGGTGACCGCGATCGGTATCCGGATGACGGCGCACTGAGGCGGGCTGAAACGTTATGGGAACTTTGACCATCCTGCGGACCACGTATCCGCGACTGACCAAACAGCTGATCAAGCCGGTGTCCATATTGAGCCGGATTGGTGACCACACCCTGTTCTATGCCAAGGCGCTGGCCGGCACCCCACATGCCGCACTGCACTACCGCAAGGAACTTGTCCGGCTGATCGCCGAGATATCCATGGGCGCAGGAACTTTGGCGATGATCGGCGGCACGGTGGTGATCGTGGGGTTCTTGACCCTGGCCACCGGCGGTGTGCTGGCGATCCAGGGCTATTCCTCGCTCGGGAATATCGGCATCGAAGCCCTCACCGGGTTCCTGGCGGCGTTCATCAACGTCCGCATCGCCGCGCCGGTGGTGGCCGGGATCGGACTGGCCGCCACCTTCGGCGCGGGCGTCACCGCCCAACTGGGGGCGATGCGGATCAACGAGGAGATCGACGCGCTGGAATCCATGGCGATCCGGCCGGTCGAGTACCTGGTGTCGACCCGCATCGTGGCCGGGATGATCGCGATCACCCCGCTGTACGCAATCGCGGTGATCCTGTCCTTCTTGGCTTCCCAGTTCACAACGGTCGTGCTGCTCGGGCAGTCCGGCGGCCTCTACAACCACTACTTCACCACGTTCCTCAACCCGATCGACCTGTTGTGGTCATTTCTGCAGGCCGTCCTGATGGCCATCACTATTCTGTTGATTCACACCTACTTTGGTTATTTCGCCACCGGCGGTCCCTCTGGTGTGGGAGTAGCGGTCGGGAATGCGGTGCGGACCTCGCTGATCGTCGTGGTCTCGGTGACGCTGCTGGTGTCGCTGTCGGTATACGGCTCCAACGGAAACTTCAACCTGTCAGGCTAGGGAGCAGAGTTGACACAAAACATCGGTCCGGGACCCGTCCACAGGTCCGAGACTGCCAGTGCGGCAGCGCCTGTCGCGGCACGCCCGGGACGTAGTTTCGGCGCGGGTGGCTATGCGCGCCCGCTGGCGGGCCTGGGGACTGTGGTGGCCATCGGCCTGATCGTCGGTTTGGCGGTTGCCCTGTTCCGTGGCAGCTTCACCAAAACCGAGCCGGTGACCCTGATCTCGGACCGCGCGGGCCTGGTGATGAACCCGGACGCCAAGGTGAAGATGCGCGGTGTGCAGGTGGGCACCGTCAGCTCGATCGAGAACCGTGCCGACGGCAAGGCCGTGCTGCACCTGGCGATGGACCCGTCCCAGCTGCACCTGATACCCGGCGATGTTCAGGCCAACATCGCGTCGACGACGGTGTTCGGCGCCAAATACGTCCAGCTCGTCTCGCCGGACAATCCGTCCAAGGAGAGGCTGCGCCCGGGGCAGGTCCTGCAGGGTAACCACGTGACCGTCGAGATGAACACGGTCTTCCAGCAACTCACCCAGGTCCTCGACAAGATTGACCCGGCGAAGCTGAACGAAACCCTCGGCGCGCTGTCGTCTGCGTTCTCCGGGCGCGGCCATGCTATGGGGCAGTCGTTGTCCGATTTCGATGCCCTTCTGAAGAAGCTCGAGCCGAGCCTGCCCAATCTGACCGGCGACATCGAAAGCTTGGCGGCCGTGTCGAATGCCTACGGCGACGCCGCATCGGACCTGCTCAAGACCGTCAACAACACCAACCGGCTCAGCGACAGCATCGTGGCCGAACAGAACAACCTCGATGCATTCCTGGTCAGCTCGATCGGCCTGGCCGATGTCGGTAACGACGTCGTCGGCGGCAACCGGCAGGCACTGAGCACGGTGCTCAATCTGCTGGTACCGACCACGGGTCTGCTCAACAAATACGCTCCGGGCCTCAATTGTGCGCTGGAGGGCATGGTGGTCGCGAAAAACCAGCCGCCGTCTCCCGATCCCGGTGTGCTCGTCAATGTCGCGTTCACCCTGGGCATCGAGCGCTACCGCTACCCGTCGAACCTGCCCAAGGTGGCGGCCAAGGGCGGACCAAACTGCATGGGCCTGCCCAACATCGGCTTCGGAAACAAGGCGAAGTACCTTGTCGTCGACACCGACGCAAACCCGTGGCAGTACGGCAACCAGGGCATCCTGCTGAATTCCGACGGTCTCAAGCAGATCCTGTTCGGCCCGCTGGATGGTCCGCCACGTAACACCACACAGATCGGACAGCCGGGATGACCCGCGGCAGAAGCACATTCATCAAGTTCGCGTCGTTCGCCGTCGTGATGGCCGTCCTCACGGCCTTCCTGTTCATGACGTTCTCGGAATACCGAGGCGGCTCCTACTCGGGTTACTCGGCGGTCTTCGGTGACGCGTCACGGCTCAAGGCCGGTGATTCGGTGCGCGTCGCCGGGGTTCGGGTCGGCACGGTCAAAGAGGTTTCCCTGCAACCGGACAAGTCGGTACTGGTCAAATTCGACTCTGATCGCAGCATTGCATTGACTACCGGCACCAAAGCGGCCGTGCGCTACTTGAACCTGGTCGGGGATCGCTACCTGGAATTGCTCGACAGTCCCGGGTCGACGAAACTGCTGCCGGCCGGGTCACAGATCCCCAAGGAGCGCACCGCAAGTGCTCTGGACCTCGACCTGTTGCTCGGCGGCCTGCGTCCAGTGATCCAGGGCCTCAACCCTCAGGATGTCAATGCCCTGACGTCCTCGCTCATCCAGATCTTCCAGGGCCAGGGCGGCACTCTGGACTCGCTGCTGAGCAAGACCTCGTCGTTCTCAAATACGTTGGCCAACAACGATCAGGTGATCCAGCAGCTGATCGACACCCTCAACACCGTGGTGGGCACGCTGGCCAAGGACGGCGACAAGTTCGACGGCACCGTCGACCGGCTCGAGCGACTGATCAGCGGTCTGTCGCAGGATCGTGATCCCCTCGGCACCGCGGTCACCCAACTCGACAACGGGACGGCATCGATCGCGAGCCTGCTCACCGAAGCACGGCCTCCGCTCAAGGGCACGGTCGAGCAGCTGAACCGGACGGCGACGTTGCTCGACGATCACCAGATCGTGCTCGACCGTGGCTTGCAGAAAGCCCCCGACAACTTCCGCAAGCTCGCCCGGCTGGGTTCCTACGGCAGCTGGATCATGTACTACATCTGCGGTATTTCCTTCCGCGTCACCGATCTGCAAGGTCGGACCGCGGTGTTCCCGATGATCAAGCAAGAAGGCGGGAGGTGCGGGGAGCCCTGATGCTTAAGTACCGCGAATCTAATCTCATCAGGGCGGGCTTCATCGGCGTCATGCTGATGATCCTCGTGATCGCCGTGGGCCTGCAGCCCGAGCGGCTGCTGCAGTGGGCCTCCTCGGTGCGCCACCAGGCACTGTTCACCGAGGCCGGCGGTATCGCCGTCGGTAACGCGGTGACGCTCTCTGGTATCAAGGTCGGCTCGGTCACCGACGTATCGCTGAGCAACGGGGATGCGTTGGTCACCTTCACCACCGAAGGCAAGTACCCGCTGGGGTCGCTGACGACCGCGCACATCCGCACCGGCTCGCTGTTGGGTGAGCGGGTGCTGACGCTGGAATCCGATGGCAGCGGCACACTGCGCACCACGGACGTGATCCCGACATCGCGCACGTCGTCGCCGTACTCACTGACCGATGCGGTCAGCGACCTGACCACCAACACGGCCGGCACCGATACGGCGTCGCTGAACCAGTCTCTGGACACGCTGTCGGCGACGATCGATCAGATCGCCCCCAAGCTGGGACCGACATTCGATGGTCTGAGCCGGCTGTCGAAGTCGATCAACGGCCGTAACGAGAGCCTGGCCACCCTGCTCAAGAGCGCCAGTGATGTGACCGTGGTGCTGTCGCAGCGCAGCCAACAACTGAATACGTTGATCCTCAACGCCAATGATCTGCTCGGTGTGCTCAACGACCGGCGTCAGGCGATCGTCGACCTGCTGGCGAACACCTCGGCTGTTGCACAGCAGTTGTCCGGGCTGGTCGCCGACAACGAGGCGCAACTGGCGCCGACGCTCAAGCGGCTCAACTCGGTGACCGCGATGCTCGAACGCAACCGGGACAACATCACCAAGGCGCTGCCGGACATGAAGAAGTTCCAGCTGAGCCAGGCCGAAACTTTGGCCAACGGTCCGTACTACAACGCGTACGTGCCGAACCTACAGCCCGCGCAGCTACTGCAGCCGTTCATGGACTACGCGCTCGGATTCCGACGTGGCACCAACGCCGGGCAGCCGCCGGACAATGCCGGACCGCGCGCGGAGCTTCCGCTGCCCTACAACGGAATTCCCGGAGGTTCACGTTGATGAGTCGCAATCGACTTGTGAGGTGGCTTGCGGTTGCGCTGGCGGTGCTGCTGGTGGTCGGTGGCGCATTCCTGGTGCGGCAGGCGTACTTCGCTCCGCGGACCATCTCGGCCCTGTTCACCTCGGCGACCGGCGTCTACCCGGGAGATGAGGTCCGGGTATCGGGGGTCAAGGTCGGGAAGATCGCGTCGATCACGCCCGAAGGTACTCAGACCAGGGTGACGCTCAAGGTCGACCGCGGGGTACAGGTGCCGGCCGAGGCCAAAGCGGTGATCGTGGCGCAGAATCTGGTGGCCGCCCGCTACGTGCAGTTGGCGCCGGCATACCGGTCCGACGGACCCACCATGCCCGACGGCGCGGTGATTCCATTGGAGCGCACCGCGGTTCCGGTCGAGTGGGACGAGGTCAAGAAACAGCTGATGCGGCTGGCAACCGACCTGGGACCGCAGAGCGGCGTCAACGGCACCTCGGTCTCGCGGTTCATCGAGAGCACGGCCAACGCTCTGGACGGCAACGGCGAGAAATTGCGCCAGACCATCTCGCAACTGTCCGGGGTGGCCCGCATCCTGGCCGAGGGCAGCGGCAACATCGTCGACATCATCAAGAACCTGCAGACGTTTATCACCGCATTGCGGGACAGCAATGAGCAGGTGGTGTCATTCCAGAACCGGCTGGCCACCCTGACCAGCGTGGTCGACGGCAGCCGGTCGGACCTTGATGCGGCGCTGAAGAATTTGTCTGTGGCGGTCGGCGAGGTGCAGCGGTTTGTTGCCGGAACCCGCGATCAGACCTCCGAGCAGGTGCAGAGATTGGCCAATGTCACCCAGACCTTGGTGGACAACAAGATGAACATCGAAAATCTTCTGCACATCGCACCCAACGCATTCATGAACGGGTACAACATCTACAACCCCGACACCGGCAGCGCGGTGGGCCAGTTCGTGTTTCACAATTTCTCCAACCCGCTGGACTTCATCTGCGGTGCGATCGGTGCGATCGAGAACACCACGGCACCGGAAACCGCGAAGCTCTGCGGGCAGTACCTGGGCCCGGCGTTGCGCCTGTTGAACTTCAACTACCTGCCGTTCCCGATCGTTCCGTACCTTATGCCGTCGGCGAATCCGAAGAACATCGTGTACTCGGAGCCGGGCCTGGCACCCGGCGGCGGGGGAGGGTCGCCCGAGCCGCCGGAACACGCCCCGTCGATCTCGGCGTACAACCCCGGTCCGCCACCGCCGCCGCCGTTCACCGGGCGTCCACAGGGAACGCCACCGCCGGGCGCCCAGCAGATGCTCCCGGAGGGTTCGTTCTACCCACCGAACATGCCGAAGACGGTGTCGGACATGCTCAATCCGGCTGGCGAGCCGCCCGGACCCCCGCCTGGCCCGCTCGCTGCCGAGGCACCCGCCGCTGCACCACCACCCGCTGAGGCGCCAGTGCCTCCGGGGCCGCTACCCGCAGAAGGGACGCCACCAGCATGATCAGGGGTAAGCCGCTACGGCTGGCGATCGCCGCCGGGTCCTGTGTCGCGTTGACGACCAGTGGTTGCGCCTTCCAAGGCGTCAACTCACTGCCCCTACCCGGCGCGGTCGGGCGAGGTGCGGGCGCCAACGTGTACCACGTCGAAATAGCGAATGTGGCGACGCTGGAACCGAATTCGCCGGTGATGATAAACGACGTCGTTGTCGGAAGCGTGCGTAGTATGTCGGTGAGGGACTGGCACGCCGACGTCGAGTTCTCGGTGCAACCAGGTGTCGTGGTGCCCGCCAATGCGGTGGCCAGCGTCGGGCAGACCAGTCTTCTGGGTTCGATGCATCTGGAGATCAATCCGCCGGCCGGGGCGGCGCCGGAGGGGAAACTCCCGCCGGGAGCGACGATCCCGCTGAACAGTTCGTCGACGTACCCGACGACCGAGCAGACGCTGTCCTCTCTGGCCGCAGTGGTCAATGGTGGTGGGTTGGGCCAGGTAGGCGATGTCATCCACAACTTCAGTACCGCCCTCAATGGTCGCGAAGCCGATTTCCGCGATCTCCTCACCCGCCTGGACACGTTCGTCGGAGCGCTGGATACCCAGCGCGACAACATCGTTGCCTCGATCCAAGGGCTGAATCGGCTGTCGTCAACCTTCGCCGGACAACGTGACGTCATCACCCGTGCGCTGGAGAAGATTCCGCCGGCGTTGGATGTGTTGATCAAAGAGCGGCCCAGGCTCACCACGGCATTGCAGAAACTCGGTACCTTCAGCGCCACTGCCAACCAGTTCGTCAACGAGTCACAGGCCGACCTGGTGGCCAACCTGCGCAATCTGGAGCCCGCACTCAAGGCGCTGGCGGATGTGGGCCCCGAACTTGCCGGGGTCTTGGAATACGCCACGCATTTCCCGTTCACCCAGAGCTTCCTGGACCGCGCGGTCCGCGGCGACTACTACAACCTGTTCGCCACCGTCGACTTCACCATTCCGCGACTGAAGCGCACCTTGCTGCTGGGTACCCGGTGGGAAGACGAAGACACGCAACTGGTTCCGACATACGGTGACCCGCCGTACCTCAACTACACCTACGACCCGCTCAAGACCGGGGTCAATCCGCCGCCGCCGGGTGCGTTCCCGCCTGCTCCGGAGGCTCCGGCCGCAGCTGAGGCGCTTCCTGCGCCGCCACCACCGGCCTACGTGGGTCCGGTGCTTCCGGTGACACCTCCGGCGCCGATCGCCTTGCCCGGCGGCCAGGTTCAGCGGCAGTCGGCTGGTCCCGCCCCCGGCGCAGCGTCCCCGATCTTCGCGGGCCCATATGGGGCTCAAGCAGATTCACCGGTGCCGCCGCCCGCGGCCCCTCCGACACATGAGGGTGGCTGATGCTTACTCGCTTCGTCCGGCGCCAGCTGATCATCTTCACCGTCGCCTCCGTCGTGGGTGTGGCGATCATGCTGTTCGCCTATATGCAGGTGCCCACACTGTTGGGGATCGGCCGGCTGACGGTGAAGCTGGAATTGCCGGCCACCGGCGGCCTGTACCAGTTCAGCAATGTGACCTACCGCGGATCTCAGATCGGCAAGGTCACCTCGGTGGACCTGACCGACAACGGCGCTGTGGCCACACTGTCACTTGACCAGTCGCCGAAGATACCCGCCGATCTGCAGGCACAGGTACGCAGCATGTCGGCGGTGGGCGAGCAGTACGTGGAGTTGTTGCCGCGCACCAGCTCCGGGCCCTACCTGCACAACGGTTCGGTGATCGCGATGAGGGACACCACGATTCCGCAACAGGTCGGTCCGATGCTGGACCAGCTCAGCAAGCTCGTGGACACCATCCCGAAGGACAAGCTCAGCCAGCTGCTCGACGAGTCGTACAACGCGTTCAACGGAACCGGCTATGACTTCGGTTCGCTGCTGGACTCGGCGTCGACCATCACCAAGGATGCCAACGCGATCTCGGATCGCACGCGCGCGCTGATCGACGACTCGGGCCCGTTCCTGGATGCACAGGCGCAGACCACCGATTCGATCCGGACCTGGGCTGCCAGCTTGGCCGGGATCACCGGCCAGATCGCCGACGACGACCCAGAGATCCGGACGCTGCTGCGCAATGGTCCGGGTTTCGCGCAGGAGACCTCTCGCCTGCTTGAGCAGATCAAGCCGACGTTGCCGATCCTGTTGGCGAATCTGACCACCTTCGGGCAGATCGGCGTGACGTACAACCCATCGCTCGAACAGCTGCTGGTTCTGCTGCCACCGTATGTGGCGCAGATTCAGACCTATTTGCCGATCAACAATCCGACGGGCCTACCCAACGGCGAGTTCTCGCTGGGGTTGGGTGACCCGCCGTCGTGCACGGTCGGGTTCCTGCCGCCGTCGTCGTGGCGGTCCCCGGCGGACACGACCATCATCGATACGCCGGACAATCTCTACTGCAAGCTGCCGCAGGATTCCCCGATCGCGGTGCGCGGTGCGCGCAACTACCCCTGTATGGGACATCCCGGCAAGCGGGCGCCTACTGTCGAACTCTGCGACGATCCGCGCGGATTCCAGCCGATTGCGCAGCGCCAGCATGCCCTCGGTCCGTATCCGCTCGACCCGAACCTGATCGCCCAGGGCGTGCCCCCGGATTCACGGGTGTTGCCGGATGCCAACATTTTCGGGCCGCTGCAAGGTACTCCGTTGCCCCCAGGTGTCATCGCGCCTCCACCCGGTGCGGCACCTGAACCTGTACCTGCGCCGAGTTTCGCCGGGACGGGGCCGGGCCCGCTGCTGCCGGGGCAGCCGCTGTACCTGGAACCGCCGGTGCCTGGCGTGCCCCCGCCACCCGCGGGTGATCCCGCCGCGGTTCCGCTGCCTCCGGCGGACCTGCCTCAGGCAACCGAGATCCCGTCCTTCCCGCACCGGGGCGCGGAGGTACCGGGACCTGTCCCAGGACCGGGCGTGGCGCCGAGCGCGTTCAACGGCAGCGCAGGCCACGGGCCGTCGGTGGCTATTGCCAAGTACAACCCGCGCACCGGGGAGTACGTGGGTAGCGACGGCAACCTGTACCGGCAGACGGACCTCGTATCGACGGCAAAGTCGTGGCGGGACCTGATGCCGACGTAGGGGCTCGATCAACGAGAACAGGCCACGGGCGAAATGCCCGTGGCCTGTTCTCGTTGGCGGTGAAGGGGTGTGTCAGAGAGGTTGCGGCAGAAGAGAATCGGCGGCTAGATCGGCCGCATGTAGAAGGGCATCCGGATGGCAGGCCATTGGTTGCGGCCGCACGAGCCGCTCGGGCCGGTGGTCTGGTCCTCACCGGTGTACTCGGTGGCATTGATGTCGTATCGGCCGTCCCAGCCGACCGGATAGATCTTGATGACCTTCAGGCCCTCGACAGGTGTGCCGTCGGCGCAGAACCGCCAGTTGGGCACCGCGCGCTTGACGTACCAGAGCCCGTTCGTCGTATAGATCGGCGCGGTCCAACCCTCGTCGCTGTTCACCGTCCCGGTGCACTCGGTGGGGGAGATGCACTGGGTGCTGATGGTCCAGGTGCTGCGCGTCGAAGGCTGATCCTCATACCGCTCGTTGACCTTCGCCCACTCCCCATTGGAGGAAGTGGCGAACGTGCCGTTGATGCCCCACTGCTCGGTGGCGCCGGCGGGGCCGGCGGGGCCGGCGCTGTTCAGACCGATCATTGCGACACCGGCGAGAATTGCCGCGCTGGCCCGCGCCTTGGAGGCCGACATATAGCTTCTCCTTCTCGGCAGCGATATTCGCATTCTCAATTGCGAAGAATAGCACTATCGCCTGGCTGTCTCACGGGATTGGCCTGATCATGCCGGGGTGCCGGGCCTTTCTGGGGGGAGCCTCGTAGTTATGTTCTCCAAAATAGAGAATTTAGTTACCACCTGTGCGAAAGTAGTGACGTGCGTGTGACCATGGTGGCGGCCGCTTCGATGATTGTCGCCGGAATGCTGAGTGCTCCGCAGGCGAATGCGGGACCGCAGACGTGCAACGACGCATTCTGCGTGCCTGGTATCAACCCGAACGCCATCCTGGGTGCTCCGTGCGACAACACCTCCTACTACGTGTTCGGGGTCGACGCCCGAAACGACTGGGGCAGGTTGGTGTTCTGTGGATCGCCGCGCCGCTATGAGCCGAGGTGGTTCCGTTCTCCGCCGATGGCCGGTATCCGTGACGAGAACAGCTTGTGCCTGGACCAGCAGTACATGGTGGCTCAAGCGCCCGACGGATTGTTCCTGAGTTGCGTGCCGATGGACGGTGAAACCCGCTGGCGCCGCGGAGACGCCTGACACGCAGAACGAGTAAAACGCCTGAGGCAACGTGAGAAAGCGTGCCTCAAGCGTTTTGATGTTTGTGCTGCGACGCTGGGATCGTGGCGTCTACCAATTGCGGATCGAGCACAGCGCGCCCTTGGGGCCGCTGTGCGTCTTGACGACGACTCCGTCGACTGCGAGTTCGCAGTTGAATCCCGGCGTCGGGAAACCTGGTGACTCCCCGCTCTGTACCAGCACCATGGCCCAGAGGTCCGGATTGGCCAGATTGGCCTCCAGTATCCACGGTCTGTCGGGCGCGATGTCGACGTCGGCGCGTGGGCTGAACTGGTACGGATTGTGGCTGTAGTCCGAGAACATGACCGGTTCGGTGTCGCGGTAGTAGATATGGGCCCAGTACGGGGCGTCCGCGGTCACGGTGTAGCGCACATGGTGCAG
Organism: Mycolicibacterium frederiksbergense; assembly: GCF_029893345.1. Lineage (GTDB taxonomy): Bacteria > Actinomycetota > Actinomycetes > Mycobacteriales > Mycobacteriaceae > Mycobacterium > Mycobacterium frederiksbergense_B. The sequence continues at coordinate 166,589 of NZ_JARXVE010000002.1, forward strand.
CGGCGGACCGGGCGGCTCCGGCTCATCGGCGAATGCGGGTGCGGTCGTGACGAATGCACCCGCCGCCATCGTGGCGGCCGTCGCGACGGCGAATACTCGATTCGTCAGATAGCGCATCGATCACATCCTCGACAGGGTGAACGGGTAAGTGAATGAACCTCCAGGTGCCCCATCGCATCCCGTGGCGAACGAGGACACCATCTCGCCGGCGAGAGTTGTTGCGTCCCACGTGTAGACGTCATGGGTGGGAATCGTGGGGCCGTAGTAGATGTCACCGCAGCGCAGGCCGAATGGGTCGTCGAGCGTCATGGTGTAACGCCCGTTGTCAAGGATGGCATCGGCGTTGATGTACGCAGCCTTGGCGACCGGCTGAGGCACGGTGAGGACGCTGATGCAGTCCCGTCGCTTGGTGTTGTCCGGGTTCTGGCACGGCGTGATGGCCGACCAGATCCAGGTGTGGAAGTCCCTGCGGTCCGGCATGTGCAGGGCGTAGTTGCCGAAGTACATGGCCGACGACGGTGGGGCCACGGCGACCGCCACCGCCGCCAAGCCGACCAGGGCACTCAACGCAGTGCTCAACAAGCTGGATTTCACAGGCTCCTCCACGGTTCGGCGCTGCTCGGCTGACTATAGAACGAGATCAGGCCTCGCTGTGCCGAATCCGGAATCTCGTCTTCACCACACGAGAGTGACATTCTCGTGACCGGAGAATATCAGTTCGGCGAAGTCGAGATCCGGCGGCCGCTGCCCGGCTCAGCGCACCGGGTTGAAGGTGATGTGCAGCTCGGTCAGGCCGCGCAGGATGAACGTCGGCTCGTAGGTGTAGTGACGATTGTCGGCGGGGCCGTGGAACTGTTCGTCGATGCCGATCTCGGCCATCCGGTCCAGGATCCGTTCCAGCGACACCCGGCCCTCGACCCGCGCCAGCGGGCCACCCGGGCAGCTGTGCACGCCACGGCCGAACGCGATGTGCTCACGGACGTTCTTGCGATCCAGGCTGAAGGTGTGCGGGTCTTCGAACCGGACCGGGTCACGGTTCACCGCACCCGGGCACACCATCAGCGTGGTGCCGGCCGGAACGTCGATGTCACCGAGCTTGGTTTTCTTCTTGGCCAACCGGAACTGGCTCTTGACCGGGGCGTCCATCCGCAACGCCTCCTCGACGAAGGTCGGGATGCGGCTGCGGTCGTCGCGCAGGGCCTGCTGGATGTCCGGGCGGTCGCCGAGTACCCGAAGTGACGCCGAGAGCAGCTTGGTGGTGGTCTCCTGGCCGGCGGCGAAGAGGAACGTCGCCGATCGCACCACATCGATCACCTCTGGGGTGGATCCATCCGGATATTTCGCGGTGGCCAATGCGGTCAGCACGTCGTCGCGCGGGTTCTCCCGCCGGTCCTCCAGGTACCCGACGAACTTGTCGTCCAGCCAGGCCAGCGGGTTCATCGCCAGCTGATCGCCCTCCAGTGAACCGACGATGGCCCCTGGGCGCGGGGCGCCGAGCACATGGCGGAACTCGTCGTGGTCGGATTCGGGCACCCCGAGCAGGTCGGCGATCACCAGCAGCGAGAACGGCTTGGCATAGGCCGAGAGGAACTCGCACTTGCCGTCAGCGAGGAAATCGTCGAGACATTCATCGGCCAGGCGCCACATGAAGTCCTCGTTCTCCTTGAGCCGGCGCGGCGTCAGGAGCCGGTTCAGCAGGGAACGTGCATCGGTGTGCTGGGGCGGATCCATCGTGACCATGTGCTCGAACATCGGCAGCTCCTTGCGGTGCTGCTCGATCTGCTCACTGATGTCGTCGCCCTCGGGGGTGAAGGGGAGCGGAGGGAATGGCCCACCCACGGCGATGCACGACGAGAAGGTGTCGGTGTCCTTGAGGACCGTCGTGGCCTCTTCGAAACCGGTGATGGCCATGACGCCGTAGTTGGGCTCCCGGACCACCGGGCACTTGCTGCGCAGGTGGTCGAAGTAGGGGTGTGGATCGGGCACCAGAGACTGGTCGGTGAAGTAGTCGACGGTGTCGTAATCGGTTGTGCCTGAATCGGTCATCTTGTGCGCTGCCTCCCGAATTAGATGTGCTCCGCGGTGATTTCGCGACTGGCTGCACCGCGCGATGAAATTGCGACAATTGCTGAGCACTTGCTTAGCATGACGGTAGAGTCATGGTCAAGATCGAGAGGGGATGCGAAAGTTACGATCGGCCTGACGTTGTCGGGGCTGGCCGAAAAGGAGGAGCGGATATGGCATCGGCGCGAAGGATCGGGGCGCCGGACGCGAAGAACCGGATCGTGCTGATCGACGCTGCGGAGCAGTTGATGATCGACGAGGGGTACGCCGCGGTCACGTCCCGCCGAGTGGCCGAGCGGGCCGGTCTCAAACCCCAGTTGGTGCACTACTACTTCCGCACGATGGACGACCTGTTTCTGGCCGTGTTTTCTCGGCGCGCCGAGGAGGGGCTGGTCATCCAGGCGGAGGCGCTGAACTCGGCGCAGCCGCTGTGGGCGTTGTGGCGGTTGGGTATCGACCCCAGCGCGACCCGGCTGACCATGGAGATCATGGGTCTGGCCAACCATCGCAAGGAACTGCGGACCGAGATCGGACGCTATGCCGAGCTGTTCCGCGATGAGCAGACCAAGGTGATGACGGCGGCCCTGCAGCGCTACGGCATCGACGTCTCCGAGGTGCCGCCCGTGGTGTGGACGTTCATGGCGGCAAGCGTGTCGCGGGTGATGGTGATGGAGCAGGCGTTGGGCATGTCGTCGGGGCATGCCGAGGTGCTCGAGTTCTGCGAGGACTGGCTGCGCCGGCTGGAAGGCGAGCCGCAGGAGTTGGAATTGCCGGCCTGAGGCCGGCGCCCCGGATCTCCGGCCGAGCAGTCGTAAAAGTGCCCAGCCACAGAGGTTTTGGGGCGCTTTCACGACTGCTCGCGCAGGAAACTAGAGCGAGAGGATGGTGGCGGAGGCGGTGCCCGGCGCGCCATAGACCTGGGCCAGGCCGACGCGCGGGTTGCCCGGCACCTGACGCTCGCCCGCCTCGCCGCGCAGCTGGCGCACCAGCTCGTGCATCTGGCGCAGGCCCGACGCGCCGATCGGCTCGCCGTTGGCGATCAGCCCGCCGTCGGTGTTGACCGGGATCGATCCGCCGATCTCGGTGGCCCCTTCGGCCAGCAGCTTCTCTTGCTCGCCATCGGCGCACAACCCGGTCTCGGCCATATGGATCACCTCGGCGCCGGCATCGGTGTCCTGCAGCTGGGCGATGTCCACGTCCTCCGGCCCGATGCCGGCAATCTCGTAGGCCGCCTTGGCGGCATAGACCGTCGGTGCGACGTCGGCCTCGGGCGGAGCCGAGGTGGCGTGCACCTCGTAGGCCCCGAAGGTCCGGGTGCGGATCTCGCTGGCCCGCACGTACACCGGCTTGTCGGTGTATTTGTGTGCGATATCTGCGCGGCACATGATCACTGCGGCGGCGCCCTCGTCGGGGGCGCAGAACATGTACTGGGTCAGCGGGTAGTTCAGCGCGGGCGAGGCGAGAATCTCCTCGACCGAAATTTCCTTGCGCCGGAACGCATTCGGATTTAGAGCGCCGTTGCGGAAGTTCTTGTTCGCCACCCGGGCCAGGGTCTCCTGGCTGATGTTGTGGTCGTGGAGGTACTTGTTGGCCTTCATCCCGAAGAACTTGGTGGTGACGAACTGCCCGTTCTGGGCGTACCACTGCGGCAGGGCCAGCTTGGCCGGATCGTCGGTGAACGCGCCGCGGGGGTGCTTGTCCAGGCCGACGGCCACGCCGATGTCGTACTTGCCCAACCGGATGGTGTCGGCCGTCTGCTGGATGGCGCTGGCCGAGGTGGCGCACGCATTGAACACGTTGGTGAACGTGATACCGGTCAGGCCCACCAAGCGGGTCACCGAGTCCGGATTGGACACCTCGTAGCTACCGCCGAAGCCGAACTGGATGTCCTTCCACTCCACGCCGGCGTCGGCCAGGGCCAACCGGATGGCCTCGGCGCCCATCTGCACGGCCGGCTTGTCGAAACGCCCGAACGGATGCAGGCCGACGCCGATGATCGCGACATCGTTAGTCATGTGTGAAGACCTCTCTGGTCCTAGGCCGGCTGGAACGCGAAAGTGACGATCTCGTTGCCGTCCGCGTCGGTGGTGAACGGCACCATGACCAGCTCGACCTCCTGGCCGAATTGCAATGTCGCCGGGTCGTTTTCGGTGAGCCGGCCCTCGACACGGATGACCGGGCCGGTGTCGTCGGCGAGTTCGACCAGGCCGACGCCGAACGGTACGAAGTCCTTGCCGGTTGGGCCGGCGTACGGCGCTCCGGGTGGGAAACCCTGCGTGGTCCACGCGACGACGGTGCCGCGCCGGGGCAGCAGCACGTCGGCGGTGTCGGCGCTGCTGCACTTGGGGCAGTGGTCCTGCACCGGGAACACGCAGGCGCCGCAATTGCCGCACTTACTGCCGATCAGCTGCGGGTTCTCATCGGGCCAGGTTGAGATCTCGGGCGCCAGAGCAATCTGTGTTGACACATCGCTGACGATATCCGGAAATCAAATTCTCGTCTAGTGAGAATCGAGTGTCCGGTAGGGTCGTGAGGCCAGTTCAGGCCATACGAGTCCATGGGAGCGCGATGAGCAACGTCTTACCCGGGAATGTCCGCCAGATCGGTTATGTGGTCACCGATCTGGACCACGCGATCTCGGGCTGGCTGCAGATGGGCGTCGGCCCGTGGTTCGTGATCCGCGACTTGGCGCAGCGGGTGACCTACCGCGGCGTGGCATGCGAGGTGAGGCTCTCGCTCGCGCTGTCCAATAGCGGTGAGTTACAGATCGAGCTGATTCAACAACTCGACGACACGCCCAGCATCTTCACTGAGTTCATCGCCGCCACCGGCGGTGGATTTCACCAACTTGCCCACTGGGCGGCCGATTTCGACGCCGCGATGGCCAACCTCGCCGAGGCCGGCTGGCCCCAGGTGTGGTCGGGCGGGGAAGCCGACGGCGTGCGTTTCGCCTACTTCGAGCCGCCGGCCGGGGCTGCCATCGTGGAGATCATGGAGCTCACCGAGGCCTCGTCCGGCATGGCCGGGTACGTGCGCCAGGCAGCCGCCGGCTGGGACGGCAGTGACCCGGTCCGGGAACTGGGCAGCTGAAGCGCCCTCGCCGAAACCGCATTCCAGCAGGCCAGCACTCGCACTTCTTCCGCTGGAATGCGGTTTCGGCGGTATGGCCGAGCGCGATGGCCGAGCGGGACGGTCTACTTGCCCTTTTTCATCACCTTGTCCGCGGCGGCCCAATGCTCGTCGGAGCACCAGAGCCGGGCGAACGCGGCCACCGCCTCGCTGGTGGGCACCCCGTTGATCACCCGCTTGACCTCACCGGCCTGGCGGCGGGCCAGCAGCTGCGCCGTCGACCGCCACATCTCGGCGAACTCGGCGCGCGGCACCACCTGATCGATCAGGCCGACCCGCTCGGCCTCGCGGGCGTCGAGTATCCGGCCGGTCCCGGCCAGCAGTAGCGCCCGGCTGGGTCCGACGAGTGTGGCCAGTCGCTCCGCCCCGCCCCACGCCGGCATGATCGCCAGCGCCACCTGGTTGAAGCCGATCTTGATGTCGTCGGCGGCGATTCGGATGTCCGCGGCCACTGCCACTTCGGCCCCGCCACCCAACGCGTGGCCGTTGAGCGCGGCGATCACCGGTCCGTCGAAGCACGCGATCCGATCGCAGATCGTGCGCATGCGCCAGGCCATCTCGGAAGCCTCGAGTTCGGTGCGCAGCGCCGCCAGTTCCTTGAGGTCGCCCCCGGAGACGAAGGCCTTTTCGCCACCGCCGGTGATCACCAGCGCCCGGGCTCCGGCCGCACCATCCAACGCCTTGTTCAGTGCGTCCATGGTGTCCAGCGAGATGGCGTTGCGGGCCCGCGGCCGGTCGATCGTGATGACCGCCAGTTCGCCGTCGATTTCAAGATCGACCATCAAACGTTCTCCAGTTTCGGGATTGGCATTCTCGTTTGATGAGAATAGCATCGCCGGTGTGCGCGACATCCCCGTTGAGCTGACCGAACGGTACGTCGAAGAAGGCTGGTGGCGGCCGGAAACACTCGGCCAGATGCTGGCCGACGGGCTGGCCGCCAGCCCCGACGCCGGGTTCTACGTGCACTCCGCGGTGCGTCCCTACGCGGGCACCTTCGGCGAGGTCGAGCACGCTGCGCGGCGATTGGCCGCCGGGCTTCGCGACCGCGGCATCGGGCCCGGCGACGTGGTGGCCCTGCAGCTGCCGAACTGGATGGAGGCCGCGGTTGCGTTCTGGGCCTCCGCCTTCCTCGGTGCGGTGACGGTGCCGATCGTGCACTTCTACGGGCGTAAGGAACTCGGCCACATTCTGGCCACCGCGAAACCCAAGGTCTTCATCACCGTTGAGCAGTTCGGCAGGATGCGCTTCCAGCCGGATCTGTGTACGGACATCCCGATCGTCGGCCTGGTTGGGCAGCCCTCGTTCGACGACCTGCTCGCCGACGAACCGATGAGTGGCACGTTGTCCACCGATCCGGGCGCGCCGGCGCTGATCGCCTTCACCTCGGGAACCACCCGCGATCCCAAAGGGGTCATCCACAGCCATCAGACACTGGGCTTCGAAACCCGCCAGCTGTTGGAGAACTACCCGCCGGACCGGGGCCGCCAACTGACCGCCACGCCGGTCGGGCATTTCATCGGCATGCTCGGCGCGTTTCTGATCCCGGTCCTCGAGGGGGCCCCGATCGACCTGTGCGATGTCTGGGACCCGGGCAAGGTGCTGGATCTGATCGAGCGGGACGGGCTGTCGATCGGCGGCGGCCCGCCGTACTTCGTCACCAGCCTGATGGATCACCCGCAGTTCAACGAACGCCATCTGGCCCGGTTCGGCACCGTCGGCCTGGGGGGCTCGACGGTGCCCGCGGCCGTCACCCGACGACTGGCCGACCTGGGCCTCTTCGTCTTCCGTTCCTACGGCAGCACCGAACATCCGTCGATCACCGGGTCGGGCGCCGGGGCCCCGGAGGCCAAACGGTTGTACACCGACGGCAATGTCCGTCCCGGGGTGGAGATCCGGCTCGGCCCCGACGGGGAGATCTTCAGTCGCGGACCGGATCTGTGTCTGGGGTACACGGACGACGAGCTGACGGCGAACTGCTTCGACTCCGACGGCTGGTACCGCACCGGAGATATCGGTGTGCTGGACGAGGACGGGTATCTGACCATCACCGACCGCACCGCCGACCTGATCATCCGGGGTGGCGAGAACATCAGCGCTCTGGAGGTGGAAGAGGTGCTGCTGGGCCTACCGGATGTGATCGAGGCGGTCGTGGTGGCCGCTCCGGACCCGCGGCTGGGGGAGCGGGTGGCGGCGGTCCTCCGGGTGCGTGACGGCGGGACGATGCCCACCCTCGATCAGGTGCGGGCGCATTTCGAGTCCAGCGGAGTGGCCCGGCAGAAATGGCCGGAAGAGCTACATCACGCCGAAGATTTTCCCCGGACGGCCAGCGGCAAGGTGCAGAAGTTCGTCATCCGGCACGAGATCGCCGCCATTGCGGCAGCTAGCAAGTGAGAATATGATTCTCTGGAATTGCAAAGGAGTTTTCCATGGGACAACTGTCGCATAGGGTCGACATTCCGTTTCCGCTGTTCGATGCGGACAACCACCTGTACGAGCCGCCGGAGGCGATGACCAAGTACCTCCCCAAGGAGTACAAGGACATCGTCCAGTACGTCGAGGTCAACGGCCGCACCAAGATCGCGATCGACGGCCACATCAGCAACTACATCCCGAATCCGACGTTCTCCGTGGTCGCCAAGCCGGGTGCGTGGGAGGAGTACTTCAAGTTCGGCAACCCAGACGGCAAGAGCAAGCGCGAACTCTTCGGTGAGCCGATGAAGTCCATCCCGGCGTTCTTCGAGCCCGAGCCGCGCCTTGCGCTGATGGACGACCTCGGCGTCGACCGCAGCCTGATGTTCCCGACGCTGGCCAGCCTCATCGAGGAGCGGCTGCGCGACAACCCCGTCGCCATCCACGTCATCATCCACTCGCTCAATCAGTGGCTGGACGAGGTCTGGGGCTTCAACTACAAGAACCGGATCTTCACCACCCCGGTGATCACCCTGCCCATCGTCGAGAAGGCGATCGAGGAACTGGAGTGGGCCGTCAAGCGCGGTGCCCGCGCCATCCTGGTCCGCCCCGCCCCGGTGCCCGGCTTCCGCGGCCCGCGCTCCTTCGCTCTGCCCGAATTCGATCCGTTCTGGGAGCGCTGCGTCGAGTACGACGTGTTCGTCGGCATGCACTCCTCGGACAGCGGATACTCGCGCTACACCTCCGAATGGGACGGCACGGTGCAGGAGATGCTGCCGTTCCAGACCAACGCGATGAACATCCTCAATGAGTGGCGCCCGATCCAGGATGCGGTGGCCTCCTGGGTGATTCACGGTGCGCTCTTCCGCCACCCGAAGCTCAAGGTCGGCATCGTCGAGGCCGGCTCCAAGTGGATGTTCCCGCTGCTGGACTCCATGGCTGAGGTGTACAAGAAGGCCCCCGAGGCCTTCCTGGGCAACCCGATCGAGGAGATCAAGAACCGCATCTACGTCAGCCCGTTCTACGAGGAGGGCATCGACGACCTGATCAACCTGATCGGCGTGGACCAGGTGCTGTACGGCTCCGACTGGCCGCACCCGGAGGGCCTGGCCGAACCGACCCACTACGTCACCGCACTTGAGCACTTGTCCGTCGAGGACCAGGCCAAGATCATGGGCGGCAACCTGGGCCGTTTGGTCACGGTCTAAGGAGCCGGACGCATCGATCAGTGGCAGACCATCCCCGAGATGGTCTTGAGTGCAGCGGACCGTTTCGGCGATGCCGAGGCTGTCGTCGACTATGGCGACAATTCGGCTGGGGCCGACGGTCCGCTGCGCCTGTCTTTTGCCGAACTGGTCGAACGCATCCGGCAAGCCGCCGGTGCGTTCGTCGAGTTCGGCGTCGCCAAGGGGGACCGGGTGGCCGTCTGGGCCCCCAACTCGGCCGACTGGATCATCGCGGCGTTCGGCATCGTGGCGGCCGGTGGCGTCCTGGTTCCGGTCAACACCCGGTTCAAAGCCGATGAGGCGGCCGATGTGGTGGAGCGCAGCGGTGCCAAGGCCGTCATGGTCCAAAAGGGTTTCCTGAGACAGGATTTCACCTTCTCCCAGACCGGGCTCGACGTGCCGGTGATCGATCTGAAATCGGACTTCTTGAGCAGCGGCTCCCCGTTCACCCGGGACCCCGCGGACTGGCTGGAGCCGACCGACATCGCCGACGTCATCTTCACCTCGGGCACCACCGGCCGGCCCAAGGGCGCGATGATGAACCACCGCCAGACGCTGCGGGCCTACCAGGAGTGGGCGACGCTGGCCGACCTGCGCGAAGGCGACCGGTACCTGATGATCAACCCGTACTTCCACACTTTCGGGTTGAAGGCCGGGTTGGTTGCGTCGTTCCTGCGCGGCGCCACGATGCTGCCGGTCGCGGTGTTCGACGTCGACCATGTTGTGGAACTGATTGAGCGCGAACGCATCACGATGCTGCCGGGACCGCCCACGCTCTACCATTCGCTGCTCGCCGTCACCGACCGTGATCGCCTCGCGACGCTGCGGGCAGCCGTGACCGGCGCGGCCGACATCCCGGTGGAACTGGTGCGGCGGATCTGCGAGGAACTGCCCTTCCAGACGTTGATGACCGGCTACGGACTCACCGAGGCGGGCAATGTCACGTTGTCGCGTCCCGGCGACACCGCCGAGGATGTGGCCACCACCGCCGGCCTACCGTGCGAGGGCGTAGAGGTACACATCGCCGACGACGGTGAGGTGCTGGCGCGCGGCTACAACGTCATGCAGGGCTATCTGGACGACGCGGCGGCGACCTCGGAGGCGATTGACGGCGAGGGCTGGCTGCACACCGGAGACCTTGGCGAGATCACCGCGTCCGGGCGGCTGCGGATCGTCGGCCGCAAAAAAGACATGTTCATCGTCGGCGGTTTCAATGCCTACCCGGCCGAGATCGAGGGATTCCTGCTGGAGCATCCGGCGATCGCCCAGGTTGCCGTCATCGGCGTGGCCGACGACCGGATGGGGCAGGTCGGCAAGGCGTTCGTGGTGCTCAACGATGTTCCGGGTGCCCATGCCGTGGCGGCCGAGGAGCTGATCGCCTGGAGCCGCGAGCGGATGGCCGGCTACAAGGTGCCCCGGTACGTGGAGTTCCTCGACGAACTACCACTCAATGCCACCGGCAAGGTGATGAAGGACCAGCTTGAGGCTCGGTTATCGGCTGACTGACGCTGAGCGGACGCGCAACTTGTAAACATCATTTCCGCTGATAAGAGGCTGTTTCTAGGCCCAATATCCATGATGTACTGTCGTATCACTACCGAAAACTGATAACGTGATTCTCGTTAAGCAGGTTGCTGAACGGACAGGAGGTGGACATGCCGTCCCGCGAGCCTTCGTCGTCGGTGCCCGATCCTAGCGAAGACAGCACCAGCGAGGGTGCGGCGTCGCCGATCGATGCGCTGGCGCTGGCCGAAGCGGCCGAAGCCGAGGCCGCCGAAGCCGAGGCGGTTGCCGCCGCCGCTCGGGCCAAGGCGCGCGCGATCCGGTTGCGTAATGAAGCCGCCGTTGAACAACACGCCGCCGAGCAACGCGCTGCGGCCGACACAGAGTCGGTCAGCGAGGACGGCGAGGACGGCGAGGACGGCGAGGACGGCGAGGAGGCAGAGCCGCTGGAGGCGGTGACCGAGTCCGCGTCAGGTCGTCGACTGCCGCGGGTCCTGGCACGGCTGTCCTGGAAGGTGCTGGCCACCTGCCTGGTGCTCATTGTCATCGCGGGACTGCTGGCGACCAGCGGTTGGATGATCTGGCAGCACCGCCAGGCCGCGCATCGTCAGCAGTTGATCGCCGAGTACACCGCCGCGGCCCGCCAGAGTGTGGTGACGCTGATGTCGTTGGACTTCAACCACGCCGAGGATGATGTGAAGCGCATCCTGGACAACTCGACGGGTGAATTCCGGTCCGACTTCGAAAGCCAGGCGAAGGACTTCGTCAAGCTGGCGCAGAATGCCAAGGTCGTCACCGAGGCCAGTGCGAAAGCCGCCGCCGTGGACAGCATGACCGATAATTCCGCCGTCGTGCTCGTGGCGGTGAGCACTCACGTCAGCAACACCACTGGCGCCAACAATCAGCCCCGGCCGTGGCGAGTGGCGGTCGACCTGGTCCGTGAAGGCGACCAGATCAAGCTGTCGAAAGTCGAGTTCGTCCCATGACCCTGGACCAAGAAGCCAACGAAACCGAAAACGCCGACAGCCCACAGGCCGTCGAGGTCGAGGACGCCAAGGCCGTCGAGGTCGAGGCCGACGCGGAGTCCGACACGGCGGACGACGGCGGCAGCCAGACGGCTCAATCCGCGCCCGCATCGCGCCCGCGGAACCTGCTGGCCAGACTGTGGTTCCCGCTCACTCTGGCGCTGGCCCTGATTGCGTCGGCCGCCCTGACCTGCTGGTTCTACTTCGCCCAGTACCGCGTCGATCAGCAGACCGGCGAGGCCGCCTCCCAGACGGTGGTCGATGCCGCTACGGATGGCACGGTTGCGCTGCTGACCTATGCACCGGACACTCTCGACAAGGACTTCACCGCGGCGAAGTCGCACCTGACCGGTGATTTCCTGTCGTACTACAAACAGTTCACCGAGGACATCGTCGCCCCCGCGGCGAAAGAGAAATCGGTGAAAACCACTGCGACGGTGGTGCGTGCGGCCGTTTCCGAGATTCACCCCGAGTCCGCCGTAGTGCTGGTTTTCGTCAACCAGGCGACCACCAGTGCGCAGAATCCGAACGGGAGTTTCACGGCGAGCAGCGTCAAAGTCGGGATGAACAAGATCGACGGAAAGTGGTTGATTTCGTCGTTCGACCCGATCTGACGGGAAATCCGGCCGGACCCGTCAGTCCTGGGCGTGCCGCTCGTACTCCCAGCGTTCCAGCCGGGCCTGCAGTTCGTGCACACCCAACGAGGTGAACACGGCACAGCCCAGAACGAGGCTGAGCAATAGCGCACTCATGACCGGCACCCCGCGTAGTGCGTTACCTGCCTGGGCGCGGTGCCGTCCAGTGCCTCGAGGACGGACCGCCGGATGGCCTGATAGCGGTCGCGCTCGGTGACGCACCAGGAATCGGTCCAGCCTTCCAGCAGGTCACCGCTGTGCACCAGTCGGTGCAGTGCCGGATGCGCGAGTGAGCGCACCGGGCGCTGCTCGTCGATCAACGTCAGCGCCTGGTGCCAGTCAACCGCCACCTCCGGCGCCAGGCTGACGTACTGGTGTTCCACCACCAGCATCGTGTCAGCGCCCAGCGGGCGCAGCCGCCACAGGGCCGAGCGCAGCGAAGCCACCGCCTTCTTCGGTGGGCTGCCCGGCCACAGCACGTCGCAGATCCAACTGCGGTGCAGCTCACGGCGCTTCACTGCAGCCAGCGCCACCAACCGGCGACATGACGGCGGCAATACCAACGGTTCCATGTCTCGATAAACGGCGAACTCGCCCAGTAGGTTCATCGTGAATTGCTTCGGCACATATCCATGGTTGAGCGCGACCAGGGTCGTTGGCGTCAGTAGTGCACTACTCCTTTTCTAGGAAGGGACGGATCAGGTTGAACGACGGCACATCGCATCCAGTGCAGACCCACCGGCTGCGCCGGATGTCCGGACGCGACCCGCATGAGCAGCAGCGGGTGGCGTCCCCGCTGGAACTGCTGTTCGACCTGACCTTCGTGATCGCCTTCGGGGTGGCCGCCGCGCAGCTGGCGCACCTGATGGCGCAAGGCAAGGTGTGGCCCGGGCTGGTGGGCTTCGGATTCGCGGTGTTCGCGATTTGGTGGGCCTGGATGAACTTCAGCTGGTTCGCCTCGGCTTACGACACCGACGACTGGGTGTACCGGCTGATGACGATGCTGCAGATGGTCGGCGTCATCGTGCTCGCGCTGAGCCTGCCGGCGATGTTCGCCTCCGTCGTGCGCGGCGGGCACATCGACAACACGGTGATGGTGGCCGGCTACGTGGTGATGCGAATTGCCATGGTGGGGCAGTGGCTACGGGCCGCGGCGCAGGATCGGCAACACCGGTCGGCGTGCCTGACCTATGCGTGCGTGATCGTCGTCGCCCAGATCGGCTGGATCATCCAGATTTTCGTGTCCACCTCCGCCGCTGTCTTTTTCGGCACTGCCCTGGTGTTGGTGGTGGTGGAGATGAGCGGTCCGCTGCTCGCCGAGCGGCGGATGGGCGGGACGCCATGGCACGCCCACCACATCGCCGAGCGATACGGGTTGCTCGCGATCATCGCCTTGGGCGAGGGCGTGGTCGGCACGGTGGCGTCGCTGACCGCCGCGGTGGGGGAGCACGGCTGGTCGACCGACGCCATCCTGCTGGTGGTGGCCGGAACCGGTCTGACCTTCGGCATGTGGTGGGTGTACTTCCTGGTTCCGGCCGGTGAGTTGTTGCATGCCCGGCGCCAGCTCTCCTTCTGGTACGGATACCTGCACCTGACGGTGTACGGCGCAATCGTGGCCACCGGCGCCGGACTGCATGTGGCGGCCTACTACGTCGAAGGAGATTCGGTACTGGGTTCGCCCGGCACCGTGCTGGCAGTGGCGATTCCGGTTGGCCTCTACCTGATCTCGATGTTCGTCATCTACTGGCTGCTGGTGGCGCATTTCGATCTCATTCACGCGCTGCTGCTGGCGCTGGGTGTGGCTGCGTTGGTGGCCGCGGTCGGGCTGGCCGCCGGTGGGACGTCGATGGCGTTGTGCCTGATGGTGGTCACCGCGGCGCCGGTGGTGGTGGTCGTCGGCTTCGAGGCGGTCGGGCACCGGCACGCCGCCGAGATCATCGGGCGGCGCTTGGGCGTTCACCGCGGAGGGTGAGTCTCGAAGCCTTCCAACAGCATTCGTTCCTGCTCGGCCGCCAAGAGTTGTCGTGTCTTCCTCCGGGTCACCAGGATCCCGATAGTGGCCAGAATCCATACCGCGTACTGCGCCGCCCAGGCCAGACGGAACGACGCGAACGAGTAGCTGTCCGTGCCGGACAGGATCAGCCCCATCGCCTGCATGACCAGCAGCGCCGCCAGGAATCCGCCCATGTTCACCATGCCCTGGGCGGTGCCCAGGGTGGCACTCGGATTGAACGTGCGGGCAAAGTCGAATCCGACCATCGACCCGGGACCGCCCACCGAGATGACCACGATGAGCAGCACCAGCAGCCACAGTGGCGCCGGACCGGGTAAGGCCAGCACCACCGTCCAGATCAGGGCATTGCTGCCGATAATCCATAGCACCAGGCGCGATCTGCGGTGCGGATGGCGACCGGAGATGATTCCGATCATGATTCCGGCCGTGATCGCGGCCACCACCGACACGGTCAGCAGAGAGCCCGCCGCCGTCGCCGAAAGTCCCTGTGCGACAGTGAGGTAGGGCACCCCCCACATCAGGGCGAACACCGTCACGGAGAACTGGGTGCCCATGTGGGTGAAGAAGCCGAGCCTGGTGCCCGGTCGCAGCCATACGGTCTTGACCTGGCGCAGGGTGGTGTGCACCGAGATGGGCTCGGCCGGATCCGCCGTACCGTGTGGGGTGTTGCGGATCAGCGCCAACGCCAACACCATCACCACCAGCCCGAACGCCGCCACCGATAGGTATGCGGGCGTCCAGCCGGTCCTGGTGAGTACCGCGAGGAACGGGACCGCCGAGAGCACCTGTCCGAGTTGACCGCAGATTCCGGTGAGTTGGGCCACCATCGGGACGCGGGCCGGTGCGAACCAGTGCGGTACCAGTCGCAGTACCGAGATGAAGGTCAGTGCGTCGCCCAGGCCCACGATCGCGCGGGCGCCGATCGCGGCCGGCAGGGACTCGCTCAGGGCGAGTATCAGCTGGCCCACGGTCATCAGCCCGGCACCGCAGACGATGAGCAGCCGAGAGCCGAACCGGTCCAACAGCAGCCCGGCGGGGACCTGGGCGCCGGCGTAGACGATGACCTGCAGGACGACGAACGTGGACAGTACGCCCGGGCTCGCGGCAAATCTGTCGGCGGCCTGCAGGCCCGAGACGCCGAGGGTGGTGCGGTCGAGAACGGCGATGATGTACGCAAGGAGTCCGGTGGCCCAAACGATCCAAGGACGCACGCGGGAACCTTCCGTCGGGAGTTTTTGAGAGGCCGACGTCATGGTCTCGCACCGGGCGCTGCGAAGCGACTCGGATTCACCTGTGGTGGGTGTGATTTTCGCCCGGTGATCCGGTTGCCCTCCGGTCTGGGGAGTTGGCTGAAACTGTCACCTCATGTCTGACTGATGATCGCTCAGTCAACATATGTGCAGTTAGAAACGTTATTGGTGGAGCCATCGGGCGATGGCGTAGAGTTGCGCAAAATTCGCTCGCAATGATCGGTCGGGGGTAAGGTGTCGATATGATTCGCTGTTCGATCCGGTACGGAGGGTGTCGGCTTGACTGACTACCGTCTGGAGGACTTGGCGCGTCTATCCGGTGTCAGCACCCGCAATATCCGGGCGTACCGCGAGCGCGGGCTGCTGGATCCGCCGCGACGTGTCGGGCGGTCGGCGTACTACGGAGAGCAGCACCTGGCCCAATTGACAGCGATCAGCCAGCTACTGGCCAAGGGGTTCAACTCGGCGCACATTGCGGAGTTCTTCGCCGGCTTGCGGTCCGGCCAGGGCCTGGCCGACACCCTTGGCGTCCAACGCTCGGGCTGGCGTGGGCCGGAGCCCGCACTCGGCGTCGATCCGGCCGGTGAAGAGGTGCGCACCCTCATCGAATTCGGGCTGGCGCACATCGTTGACGGTGCGGTGGAGCTGACCGACCCGCAGTTGGGCGCCATCGTCTCCAAGGCTGACGATCAGCGGCTCTGTCTTCGGGTGATGGCCCACATCGCCAGGTCGGAGGGCGACGCGATCGACCGCCTGGCCGAAGCGACGGTTGCGGCGCTCGCCGAATGGTCGAGGGCACTGTCCGCCGCGCCGCTGGGTGAGATCGCGCAGGCTGTGGTCGCCGATGTCATGGACCGGGCCATGCGGACTCGATTGGCTGCCACCGCCGCCGAGTAGGGGCTCATCCATACCCGATGCCCGCTGGTTTGTGAGTCTTGATGGTCCTGGGGCCAGTGGCGTTGATGTGATTAATGAGGAAACTGTCGTAGCCTGAGGCACGTGTCGATATCGCGGCGCGAACTGCTCAAATGCGCGGCCGCTGCGCCCGCGCTGCTCGGCCTGGGTGCAGGCCTGACCGCGTCGCCGGCGAGCGCTGCGCCGCTGGGTGTCCTGCTCGACTACGCCGCGGGCGTGATCAGCGCAGCCGATATCCGCGCGTCGGGTGCCATCGGGGCAATTCGCTATGTCTCCGACCGGCGGCCGGGCGGCGCCTGGATGCTGGGCAAGCCCATTCAGCTGCCCGAAGCCCGTGACCTGTACCAGAGCGGCCTGAAGATCGTGTCCTGTTATCAGTACGGCAAGCAGGACACTGCCGATTGGCTGGGCGGGCAGAACGCGGGTGTACAACACGCCCAGCGGGGCTGGCGGTTGCACACCGCCGCGGGCGGTTCGGTGGGCGCCCCGATCTATGCGTCCATCGACGACGATCCGAGTTTCGAACAGTACAAACAACAGGTGGCGCCTTTTCTTCGGGGCTGGGAGTCGGTGCTGGGGCACCAGCGGGTCGGGGTGTACGCCAATTCCAAGACCATCGAATGGGCGCTGCAGGACGGGCTCGGCGCGTACTTCTGGCAGCACAACTGGGGCTCGCCGGGACGGGTTGCCCACCCCGCCGCGCATCTACATCAGGTCGAGATCGACAGCCGCAATGTCGGCGGGGTCGGGGTGGACATCAATCACATCCTCAAGCCGAGATTCGGCCAGTGGGACTGAATTGTTACCGGCTAGTAAGATATTTCAGCAAACTTCCGGATGGGGCCGGCGCGATTCGCTGGGTGGTTTCGGCCGCAATGTCGGCTAGTTCACAGTTCGTTTACGGCTCCAGATGTGGTCAAAAATTTAGATAACGATTAGGTAACAATGCTGCCTTGATCTGCGCAGTTATGGCTACTCGACCGTAACCACCTGCATGCAGGACGTTTGTCCCGAATAGCTTTGGTCGCCGCTCGGCGGGGTGATGCGTTACCCACGGTTACCCATGCGTAGAACTCGCCAGTAACCAATCTGGGCGGAAAACGCCTACCCACTCTTATGACACGCTTAGTGCGGCGGGAATGCGAGCAGCGCCGTCCGGAGGGCTCCGGCGGACCGTGTTCCGGCCTGATTCGACGCTGAATCGCCGTTGGCCTGTCGCCCCGGGCAGCCCACACCGCCCCGAGACAACCAGACAGACACCTGACACCGCACGCGACAGCCACAACGCGACAACACCAGAGCAGCACCGAGGAGATAGCGCCAGTGACGATCTACGAACACGACCGGGTGTCCGCCGGTCGCAACGACGACTCAGGATCCAACGGTCGGTCGGCTGACTCCGCCCACGCGCTCGTCGACCGGCTCAGCGCCGGCGAGCCCTACGCCGTCGCCTTTGGTGGCCAGGGCAGCGCCTGGCTTGAGACTCTCGAAGAGTTGGTGTCCTCGGCTGGTATCGAGGCCGAACTTGCCACCCTGGCCGGCGAGGCCGAGTTGCTGCTGGAGCCGGTTGCCGCCGAGCTCGTCGTGGTGCGCCCCATCGGGTTCGAGCCGCTGCAGTGGGTTCGCGCGCTGGCCGCCGAGGAGCCGGTGCCGTCCGACAAGCAGCTGACCTCGGCCGCGGTATCGGTGCCGGGCGTGCTGCTCACCCAGATTGCGGCGGTCCAAGCGCTGGCCCGCCAGGGCATGGATCTGGTCGCCACCCCGCCGGTGGCGGTCGTCGGGCATTCCCAGGGCGTGCTGGGCGTCGAGGCCCTGGCCGCCAAGGGCGCCAAGGATGTGGAGCTGCTGGCGCTGGCGCAGCTGATCGGAGCCGCGGGCACGCTGGTGGCCCGTCGCCGTGGCATCACCGTGCTGGGCGACCGGCCGCCGATGGTGTCTGTCACCAATGCCGATCCCGAGCGGATCTACGAGCTGCTGGAGGAATTCAGCAAGGACGTGCGCACCGTGCTGCCCCCGGTGCTGTCCATCCGCAACGGCCGGCGCTCCGTTGTGATCACCGGCACACCCGAGCAGCTGTCGCGCTTCGAGCTGTACTGCACTCAGATCGCTGAGAAGGAAGAAGCCGAGCGCAAGAGCAAAGTCCGCGGCGGCGCGGTCTTCGCCCCGGTCTTCGACCCGGTACAGGTCGAGGTCGGTTTCCACACCCCGCGTCTGAGCGACGGGGTCGACATCGTCGGCCGCTGGGCCGAGGCGGTCGGAATCGACGCCAAGCTGGCCCGCGAGATGGCCGAGGCCATCCTGGTCAGCCAGGTGGACTGGGTCGACGAGATCACCGATCTGCATGAGGCCGGCGCTCGCTGGATCCTGGACCTCGGGCCCGGGGACATCCTGACCCGCCTGACCGCGCCGGTCGTGCGTGGACTCGGCATCGGAATCGTGCCGGCGGCCACCCGCGGCGGCCAGCGCAATCTGTTCACCGTGGGCGCGGTGCCCGAGGTGGCCCGGCCGTGGTCCAGCTACGCCCCGACCGTGGTGAGCCTGCCCGACGGCTCGGTCAAACTTGCGACGAAGTTCACCCGGCTCACCGGGCGCTCGCCGATTCTGCTGGCCGGCATGACCCCCACCACGGTGGACGCCAAGATCGTCGCGGCCGCAGCAAACGCCGGGCACTGGGCTGAGCTCGCCGGTGGTGGACAGGTCACCGAGGCGATCTTCAACGACCGCATCGCGGAGCTGACTACGCTGCTGGAGCCGGGACGGGCCATCCAGTTCAACTCGCTGTTCTTGGATCCCTATCTGTGGAAGCTGCAGGTCGGCGGCAAGCGGCTGGTGCAGCGCGCCCGTCAGTCCGGTGCGCCGATCGACGGCCTGGTTGTCACCGCGGGCATCCCGGACCTGGAAGAGGCCGTTGAGCTGATCGGCGAGCTCAATGATCTCGGCATCAGCCACGTGGTGTTCAAGCCGGGCACCGTCGAGCAGATCCGCTCGGTGATCCGGATCGCCGCCGAGGTGCCGACCAAGCCCGTCATAGCCCATATCGAGGGCGGCCGCGCCGGCGGCCACCACTCCTGGGAGGACCTCGACGATCTGCTGCTGGCCACCTACTCGGAGCTGCGCAGCCGGTCCAACATCACCATCTGCGTCGGCGGCGGCATCGGCACCCCGGAGCGGTCCGCCGAGTACCTGTCCGGCCGCTGGTCGGCCGCGCACGGTTACCCGCTGATGCCGGTCGACGGCATCCTGGTCGGCACAGCCGCGATGGCCACCCTGGAGGCCACCACGAGCCCGCAGGTCAAGCAGATGCTGGTCGACACCAAGGGCACCGAGGAATGGGTGGGCGCCGGCAAGGCCGTCAACGGGATGGCCTCCGGACGCAGCCAGCTGGGTGCCGACATCCATGAGATCGACAATGCCGCCTCGCGCTGCGGCCGGCTGCTCGACGATGTGGCTGGTGACGCCGACGCGGTGGCCGCCCGCCGCGACGAGATCATCGCCGCGATGGCCGTCACCGCGAAGCCGTACTTCGGTGACGTCGCCGAGATGACCTACCTGCAGTGGCTGCGCCGCTACGTGGAGCTCGCCATCGGTGAGGGCAACAGCACCGCCGACTCCAAGAGCGACCACTCGCCGTGGCTGGACATCACCTGGCGCGACCGCTTCGAGCAGATGCTCAAGCGTGCCGAAGCGCGTTTGAACACACAGGATTTCGGCCCGATCGAGACGCTGTTCGATGCGGCGGCCGACGGCGAGGCGCTGCTGGAGGACCCCAAGGCCGCGCTGACCGCGCTGGTCTCGGCATACCCGGATGCCGCCTCGGTGCAGCTGCACCCGGCCGACATCCCGTTCTTCGTCGAGCTGTGCAAGACGCTGGGCAAGCCGGTCAACTTCGTCCCGGTGATCGACAAGGACGTCCGTCGTTGGTGGCGCAGCGATTCGCTGTGGCAGGCCCACGACGCCCGTTACGGCGCCGATCAGGTCTGCATCATCCCCGGCACCGCTGCGGTGGCCGGTATCACCCGGGTCGATGAGCCCGTCGGTGAGCTGCTCGACCGCTTCGAGCAGGCCGCAGTTGACGAGGTGCTGGCCTCCGGCGCCCAACCGCAGGCCGTGCTGTCGCGCCGCCAGGGCCGCGCCGACGTGTCCGGCCCGCTGGCCGCGCTGCTCGACGCCCCCGATGTGCTGTGGGCCGGCCGCACCGCGGTCAACCCGGTGCACCGCATTGCCGCGCCGGCGGACTGGCTGGTCCGCGAAGGGTCTGAGGGCCGTTCCGCCACAAATGCTTCCACCGGCGCCCGGCTCGAGGTCGCCGACGATCAGCACGTGGTGCTGTCGGTGCCGCTTTCGGGCACCTGGATCGAGATCCGGTTCACCCTCACCGAGGCGATCCGCAGCGGCGGCGCACCGGTCGTCGAGGTCGCCGACGCCGCGACCGCCATGCGGTCGGTGCTCGCCATCGCCGCCGGAGTCGATGGACCCGACGCGTTGCCGCCCGTGGTGGACGGGACCGCCACGGTCAGCGTCGCCTGGAACCCCGAGCAGGTCGCCGACCACACCGGCGTCACCGCCACCTTCGGCGCCCCGCTGGCGCCGACGCTCACGGTCGTCCCCGACGCCCTGGTCGGCCGGTGCTGGCCCGCGGTGTTCGCCGCGATCGGCAGCGCCGCCACCGACGCCGGATTCCCGGTCGTCGAGGGTCTGCTGAGCCTGGTGCACCTGGACCACGCCGCCCACCTGTTGGCCGCGCTGCCGACTGAGCCAGCCGAATTGACCGTCACGGCAACGGCTTCGGCCGCCACCGATACCGAGGTGGGCCGCGTCGTCCCGGTCTCGGTCACGGTGAGTGCCGCTGACGGCACTGAGCTGGCCAAGCTGGAGGAGCGGTTCGCGATCCGCGGCCGCACCGGTGAGGCCGAGCTGACCGACCCGGTCCGGGCCGGCGGCGCCATCTCGGACAACGCCACCGACACCCCGCGCCGTCGTCGGCGCGACGTCAAGGTCGGTGCCCCCGTGGACATGCGGCCGTTCGCCGTGGTGTCCGGTGACCACAACCCGATTCACACCGACCGGGCCGCCGCGCTGCTGGCCGGTTTGGAAGGCCCGATCGTGCACGGGATGTGGCTGTCGGCCGCGGCCCAGCACGTCGTCACCGCGACCGACGGCAAGCCGGTGCCGCCGGCCAAGCTGGTCGGCTGGACCGCCCGCTTCCTGGGCATGGTCAAGCCCGGCGACGAGGTCGACTTCCGGGTCGACCGGGTCGGAATCGACGTGGGCGCAGAGGTTCTCGAGGTCCAGGCCCGCATCGGTTCCGAGCTGGTGATGTCGGCGACCGCGCGGCTGGCCGCGCCCAAGACCGTCTACGCCTTCCCGGGACAGGGCATTCAGCACAAGGGCATGGGCATGGAGGTCCGGGCCCGGTCCAAGGCCGCCCGCAAGGTGTGGGACACCGCCGACAAGTTCACTCGGGAAACCCTCGGGTTCTCCGTGCTGCACGTGGTTCGGGACAACCCGACCAGCCTGATCGCCTCCGGTGTGCACTACCAGCACCCCGAGGGCGTGCTGTACCTGACCCAGTTCACCCAGGTTGCGATGGCCACGGTGGCCGCCGCCCAGGTCGCCGAGATGCGTGAGCAGGGCGCTTTCGTCGAGGGCGCGATCGCCTGCGGGCACTCCGTGGGTGAGTACACGGCGCTGGCCTGCGTGTCCGGCGTGTACGAGCTGGAGGCGCTGCTGGAGGTGGTGTTCCACCGCGGCAGCAAGATGCACGACATCGTGCCGCGCGACGAAATGGGCCGGTCCAACTACCGGCTGGCCGCGATCCGGCCCAGCCAGATCGACCTGGACGATGCCGACGTCAAGGATTTCGTTGCCGAGATCGCTGAGCGCACAGGCGAATTCCTGGAGATCGTGAACTTCAACCTCCGTGGTTCGCAGTACGCGATCGCCGGGACCGTGCGCGGCCTGGACGCGCTGGAGGAGGAGATCGAGCGTCGTCGCGAAATCAGCGGCGGCAAGCGGTCATTCATCCTGGTACCGGGCATCGACGTGCCGTTCCACTCCAGCGTGCTGCGGGTCGGTGTGGCCGACTTCCGGCGTGCTCTGGAGCGGGTCATGCCCGAAGACGCCGATCCCGAACTGCTCGTCGGGCGCTACATCCCGAACCTGGTGCCGCGGCCGTTCACCCTGGATCGCGACTTCATCCAGGAGATCCGCGATCTGGTGCCAGCCGAGCCGCTCGATGAGGTGCTCGCGGACTACGACACCTGGCGTAACGAGAAGCCGGCGGAGTTGTGCCGCAAGGTCGTCATCGAACTGCTGGCCTGGCAGTTCGCCAGCCCGGTGCGCTGGATCGAGACCCAGGATCTGCTGTTCATCGAGGAAGCCGCCGGTGGACTCGGGGTGGAGCGGTTCGTCGAGATCGGCGTGAAATCCGCGCCGACGGTGGCCGGCCTGGCGACCAACACGCTCAAACTGCCGGAGTACTCGCACTCCACGGTGGAGGTGCTGAACTCCGAGCGCGATGCCGCGGTGCTGTTCGCCACCGACACCGATCCGGAACCGGAGCCCGAGGTCGAAGAGTCAGCAGAGGCTTCCGCTTCTTCCGCGGAGGCTGCCCCCGCCGCCGAGGCGGCCCCGGCACCTGCCGCAGCTCCGGCCGCCGCGTCGGGCGGCCCCCGTCCCGACGACATCGCCTTCGACGCGGCCGACGCCACGGTGGGTCTGATCGCGCTGAGCGCCAAGATGCGCATCGACCAGATCGAGGGAATGGACTCGATCGAGTCCATCACCGACGGTGCGTCCTCGCGACGCAACCAGCTGCTGGTCGACCTGGGTTCGGAACTGAACCTGGGCGCCATCGACGGTGCTGCCGAAGCCGATCTCGGTGCGCTCAAGGGCCAGGTGAGCAAGCTCGCCCGGACCTACAAGCCGTTCGGACCGGTGCTCTCCGACGCGATCAACGATCAGCTGCGCACGGTCTTCGGACCGTCGGGCAAGCGTCCGGGCTACATCGCCGAGCGGGTCGCCAAGACCTGGGAGCTGGGCCCGGGTTGGGCCAAGCACGTCACCGTCGAGGTGGCGCTGGGTACCCGTGAGGGCAGCAGCGTGCGTGGCGGCGATCTTGGCGCCCTGCACCCGGGTGCACTGGCGAGTGCCGCTGACGTCGACAAGGTGATCGACGCCGCGGTGGCCGCGGTGGGCGCCCGTCGCGGTGTGCCGGTGAGCCTGCCGTCGGCCGGCGGTGCCGGTGGCGGCGGTGTGGTGGATTCGGCCGCGCTGAACGAGTTCGCCGAGCAGGTCACCGGTCCCAACGGTGTGCTGGCCTCGGCCGCCCGTATGGTGCTCGGCCAGTTGGGCCTGGCGGACGCCGTCACCACGCCCGAGACGGCCACCGATGCCGAGTTGATCGACCTGGTCACCACCGAACTCGGTTCGGACTGGCCGCGTCTGGTGGCCCCGGCGTTCGACGCCAAGAAGGCCGTCGTGTTCGACGACCGGTGGGCCAGTGCGCGTGAGGACCTGGTCAAGCTGTGGCTGTCCGACGAAGGTGACATCGACGCCGATTGGCCGCGGCTGTCCGAGCGCTTCGAAGGCGCCGGGCATGTCGTTGCCACACAGGCGAATTGGTGGCAGGGCAAGGCGCTTGCCGCCGGCCGTAACATCCACGCCTCACTGTTCGGTCGCATCGCGGCCGGCGCGGAGAACCCCGGCAAGGGCCGCTACAGCGACGAGGTCGCGGTGGTCACCGGTGCGTCGAAGGGCTCGATCGCCTCGTCGGTCGCGGCTCAGCTGCTCGACGGCGGTGCCACCGTCATCGCCACCACCTCGCGTCTGAACGACGACCGGTTGGCGTTCTACAAGGAGCTCTACCGCGAGAACGCTCGCTTCGGTGCCACCCTGTGGGTGGTTCCGGCCAATATGGCGTCCTACTCCGACATCGACAAGCTGGTCGAGTGGGTGGGCAGCGAGCAGATCGAAAGCCTTGGGCCGCAATCGATCCACCTCAAGGATGCGCAGACCCCGACGCTGCTGTTCCCGTTCGCCGCACCGCGCGTGGCCGGGGACCTGTCGGAGGCGGGTCCGCGCTCCGAGATGGAGATGAAGGTGCTGCTGTGGGCCGTGCAGCGGCTCATCGGCGGGCTGTCCACGATCGGTGCCGAGCGCGACATCGCCTCGCGACTGCACGTGGTGCTGCCCGGTTCGCCGAACCGGGGCATGTTCGGCGGCGACGGTGCCTACGGCGAATCCAAGGCCGCGCTCGACGCGCTGGTGAACCGCTGGAGCGCCGAAGCCTCGTGGGCCGAGCGGGTCAGCCTGGCGCACGCGCTGATCGGCTGGACCAAGGGCACCGGACTGATGGGTCACAACGACGCCATCGTCAGCGCGGTCGAAGAGGCCGGGGTGACCACCTACTCCACCGCGGAGATGGCGGCCATGCTGCTGAACCTGTGCACGGTGGAGTCCAAGGTGGCTGCGGCCAACACGCCGATCAAGGTGGACCTGACCGGCGGTCTGGGTGACATCAAGATAGACATGGCCGAGCTCGCCGCCAAGGCCCGCGAGGAGATGTCCGCTGCCGCAGCAGAATCCGACGAGGATGAAGCAGAAGGCACTATCGCGGCCCTGCCCTCCCCGCCGCGCGGATACAACCCGGCACCGGCACCGGAGTGGGCCGACCTCGACGTCGACCCGGCCGACCTGGTGGTCATCGTCGGTGGTGCCGAGCTCGGCCCGTACGGCTCGTCCCGGACCCGCTTCGAGATGGAGGTCTCCGGCGAACTGTCGGCGGCCGGTGTGCTGGAGCTGGCCTGGACGACCGGTCTGGTCAAGTGGGAGGACGATCCCAAAGCCGGCTGGTACGACACCTCAACCGGTGAGCTGGTGCCCGAATCGGAGATCGTGGAGCGTTACCACGACGCCGTGGTGGAGCGCTGCGGTATTCGCGAGTTCGTCGACGACGGTGCGATCGATCCCGATCACGCCTCGCCGCTGCTGGTCAGCGTGTTCCTGGACAAGGACTTCTCGTTCGTGGTGTCCAGCGAAGCCGACGCCCGGGCATTCGTGTCCTTCGATCCGGAGCACACTGTGGCCCGGCCGGTGCCGGATTCCAGCGACTGGCAGGTGATCCGCAAGGCGGGCACCGAGATTCGGGTTCCGCGCAAGACCAAGCTGTCGCGGACCGTGGGTGCCCAGATCCCGACCGGGTTCGACCCGACGGTGTGGGGCATCAGCCCGGACATGGTCAATTCCATTGACCGGGTGGCGTTGTGGAACATCGTGGCGACCGTGGATGCATTCCTGTCCTCGGGCTTCACCCCGACCGAGCTGATGCGCTGGGTGCACCCGAGCCTGGTGGCCTCCACGCAGGGCACCGGCATGGGCGGCATGACCTCGATGCAGACCATGTACCACGGCAACCTGATGGGCAAGGCCAAGCCGAACGACATCCTGCAGGAAGTCCTGCCGAACGTCGTTGCGGCGCACGTCATGCAGAGCTACGTCGGTGGCTACGGTGCGATGGTCCATCCGGTCGGCGCCTGCGCCACCGCGGCGGTCTCGGTCGAGGAGGGTGTGGACAAGATCCGCCTCGGCAAGGCCGACCTGGTGATTGCCGGCGGCTTCGACGACCTGACCCTGGAAGCGATCATCGGCTTCGGTGACATGGCGGCCACCGCCGACACCGAGATGATGCGGGCCAAGGGCATCAGCGACTCGAAGTTCTCCCGCGCCAACGACCGTCGCCGGTTGGGCTTCCTGGAAGCCCAGGGCGGTGGCACCATCCTGCTGGCCCGCGGTGATCTGGCCGCCAAGATGGGCCTGCCGGTGCTGGCGGTGGTGGGCTACGCGCAGAGCTTCGCCGACGGTGTGCACACCTCGATCCCGGCTCCGGGCCTGGGCGCTCTCGGCGCCGGCCGCGGCGGCAAGGATTCGGTGCTGGCACGGTCGCTGGCCAAGCTGGGTGTGGGTGCCGACGACATCGCGGTGATCTCCAAGCACGACACCTCGACGCTGGCCAACGATCCCAACGAGACCGAGCTGCACGAGCGGCTGGCCGACTCGATGGGTCGTTCGCCGGGTGCGCCGATGTTCATCGTCAGCCAGAAGACGCTGACCGGGCACGCCAAGGGCGGTGCGGCGGTGTTCCAGATGATGGGTCTGTGCCAGATCCTGCGCGACGGGGTGATCCCGCCGAACCGCAGCCTGGATTGCGTCGACGACGAGCTGGCCGGCTCCGGCCACTTCGTCTGGGTGCGTGAGACCCTCGACCTGCGCGGACAGTTCCCGCTCAAGGCCGGTCTGGTCACCAGCCTCGGGTTCGGGCACGTGTCGGGCCTGGTTGCGCTGGTGCATCCGGAGGCGTTCATCGCGGCGCTGGATCCCGCCGAACGTGACGGGTACCGCAAGCGCGCCGAGCAGCGCACGGTGGCGGGTCAGCGCCGGCTGGCCGGGGCGATCGCCGGTGGGCGGCCGATGTACGAGAAGCCTGCCGATCGCCGGTTCGACCACGATGTGCCGGAGAAGCGCCAGGAAGCAGCG
Source organism: Mycolicibacterium frederiksbergense (assembly GCF_029893345.1). Classification (GTDB taxonomy): domain Bacteria; phylum Actinomycetota; class Actinomycetes; order Mycobacteriales; family Mycobacteriaceae; genus Mycobacterium; species Mycobacterium frederiksbergense_B. Next base: position 193,292 of record NZ_JARXVE010000002.1, read on the forward strand.
ATGTTGCTGAACGCGGACGCCAGGCTCGGCGACGACGATGTCTATGTGCGGTGAGTGGCCGCGGACAACGGTGAGCTAGGTTCGCTTGCATGGCGATTGTGGGAGTAGGCATCGATCTGGTTTCCATACCTGATTTCGCCGAGCAGGTAGACCGGCCGGGAACGGTTTTCGCCGAGACGTTCACGCCAGGTGAGCGCCGGGACGCCACGGACAAGAGTTCGTCGGCGGCCCGGCACCTGGCGGCCCGGTGGGCGGCCAAGGAAGCGGTGATCAAGGCCTGGTCCAGCTCACGGTTCTCCAAGCGACCGGCCCTGCCGGAGGGGATCCACCGCGACATCGAGGTGGTGACCGACATGTGGGGACGGCCCAAGGTGCGGCTGTCCGGTGAGATCGCCAAGCACTTGGAGAGCGTGACCATTCACGTCTCGCTGACGCATGAGGCCGACACCGCCGCGGCCGTCGCCATCATCGAGGAGCTCTAGCCCTTCTTTTGCCCCGCGAGCGACCGTGTCTGTACACCGACACGCCGCATTTCATGGCATTTTGCGGTCTCTCGCGGGGGATGACGGACCCACTACGCTCGTCACCATGAGTGACGTTGTGGCGCGGGTGCAGCAGGTGTTGCCGTCGGTGCGGTCCGATCTTGAGGATCTGGTCCGCATCCAATCGGTGTGGGCCGACCCGGCCCGCCGCGACGAGGTGCATCGCAGCGCCGAAGCGGTCGCAAAACTGTTGTCGCAAGCGGGTTTTCCCGAGGTCCGCATCGTCAGCGGGGGCGGCGCTCCGGCCGTCATCGCGCACTACCCGCCGCCCCCGGGTGCGCCCACGGTGCTGCTGTACGCCCACCACGATGTGCAGCCCGAAGGCGACCCGGCCCAGTGGAACTCCGCGCCCTTCGAACCGACCGAACGTGACGGCAGGCTCTATGGTCGCGGTACCGCCGACGACAAAGCCGGTATCGCAACGCATCTGGCCGCGGTGCGGGCTTTCGGCGGGAAACCCCCGGTGGGTGTGACGGTGTTCGTCGAAGGCGAGGAAGAATCCGGATCCCCGTCACTCGGCGCGTTACTGGCCGCACACCGTGAGGCGCTGACCGCCGACGTCATCGTCATCGCCGACTCGGATAACTGGAGCACCGAGATTCCGGCACTGACGGTGACCCTGCGAGGCCTGGCCGACTGTGTGGTCGAGGTGGCCACCCTGGATCATGGGCTGCATTCGGGTCTGTGGGGTGGCGTGGTGCCGGACGCGTTGAGCGTGTTGGTCCGGCTGCTGGCCAGCCTGCACGACGACGACGGCAATGTCGCCGTCGCGGGCCTGCACGAGGGCACCGCCGCCGACGTCGACCGCGGCGATGACTGGGTTCGAGCCGAGTCCGGTCTGCTCGATGGCGTGTCCGAAATCGGCTCCGGCTCAGTGGTGCAACGCATGTGGGCCAAGCCCGCGATCACCGTGATCGGCATCGACACCACCCCGATCGACAAGTCGTCGAACACCCTGATCCCGCGGGCCCGGGCCAAAATCAGCATGCGGGTGGCGCCCGGCGGCGACGCCCACGCTCACCTGGATGCGCTGACCCGTCACCTCGAAGCGCAGGTGCCCTGGGGCGCCAAGGTCACGGTGACGCCCGGCGATGTCGGTCAGCCCTACGCCATCGACGCCTCCGGCCCGGTCTACGACGCCGCCCGTTCGGCGTTCCGCACCGCCTGGGGGACCGACCCGGTGGACATGGGCATGGGCGGATCCATCCCGTTCATCGCCGAATTCGCCAAAGCCTTCCCGGCCGCGACCATCCTGGTGACCGGAGTCGAGGACCCCGGCACCCAGGCCCACAGCGTGAACGAAAGCCTGCACCTGGGAGTGCTGCAGAAGGCCGCTACGGCCGAGGCGCTACTGCTCGAGGCGCTCGCTCCTTAACGGGATGACCAGTAGCGTCGGCTGGTTCGTCATCGGCCTGATCGCCCTGGCGATCGGCGCCGAAGTGATGGTCCGCGGCGGCGCTCAGTTGGCCTCGCGGCTGGGGATCAGCCCGATGCTGATCGGTCTGACCGTGGTGTCGATCGGCACCAGCCTTCCGGAGCTCGCCGTCGGCGTCACGGCGGCCCTGGAGGGCAGCGGTGAGCTGGCCGTCGGCAACATCGCCGGCACCAACGTGGTCAATGTCCTGTTCATCCTCGGCCTCAGCGCGCTGATTCGTCCGCTGGCGATCGCGCAACGGACGCTGCGCTTCGACCTGCCGGTGATGGCCGGCGCGGCGGTGCTGTTGTGGGTGTTGGCGCTCAACGGGGTGTTGTCCCGCCTGGACGGCGCGATCCTGGTCTGTGCCGCGATCGTCTACACCGTGGTGCTGGTCCGCATGTCGCACCGGGAGAGTCGGCAGGTGGCTGCCGAATACGCCCAGGCATTCCCGGCGCGGCCGGAGCCCGGGCAGCAGGGGAAACCCGAGGGCAGCAGCACACTTCGGTATGTGGCGATGACAGTGGTCGGCATCGTCGTGGTGATCATCGGAGCCGAATGGCTGGTGCACGGGGCGGTGGGTATAGCGCGCGGGTTAGGTGTGTCAGACGCGCTCATCGGTCTGACCATCGTGGCGATCGGAACCTCGGCGCCGGAGCTGGTGACGACGATCGTCTCCACGGTGCGCGGAGAGCGCGACATAGCGGTGGGCAATCTGCTCGGCAGCAGTGTCTACAACATCCTGCTGATCCTGGGCGTCACGTGCCTGGTACCCGCGAACGGACTGTCTCTGACTCACAATCTGGTGTGGATCGACATCCCGCTCATGGTGGTGGCCTGCCTGGCCTGTATCCCGATCTTCGTCTCGGGCCGGCGGGTTCACCGGGCCGAGGGGGCCGCGATGGTCGCGGCCTACCTCGGCTACCTGGTTTTTCTCGTGGCTACCCAGTCGTGACCGGCGTCGTCAGATCGACAGGTCGCGGCGCAATTTGGCGACGTGGCCGGTGGCCCGCACGTTGTACTGCGCGACGGCGATCTTGCCGTCCTCGTCGACCACGAAGGTCGAGCGGATCACGCCCTGAACGGTCTTGCCGTACATGGTCTTCTCGCCGAAGGCGCCCCAGGCCGTCAGCACCGCACGTTCAGGGTCTGACAGCAACGGGAAGGTCAGCTCCTCCTTGCCGCGGAATTTGGCCAGCTTCTCCGGCTTGTCGGGGGAGATGCCCACCACGTCGAGTCCGGCGCCGTTCAGCTCGGCGAGGTTGTCACGGAAATCGCACGCCTGCTTGGTGCATCCCGGGGTGGATGCGGCGGGGTAGAAGTACACGATGACCTTGCGGCCCTTGTAGTCGGAGAGGCTGACGACGTTGCCGTCGGCGTCGGGCAGGCTGAACGCCGGGGCGGCGTCGCCCACTTCCAGTCGCGGGGTTGGCGGCATGCGTGGGATCCCTTCTTGTCGACCGGTTCCGTTGGAACGACTCCGGCTGATCTAGGGTAGTGCGGCAGGGCAGCACGACCTGGAGCGGCTTGGAGGAGTGAACAGTGGCGAACCGGGATCCGGAGAGCATCAAGCAGGACATCGATCGGGCTCGCGATCAACTGGCGTTGACTGTTGACTCCCTTGCTGAGCGTGCGAACCCGCAGCGTTTGGCAGACGATTTCAAATCCGCGGTGATCGCCTTCATCAAGAAGCCGGCCGTGGCGGCGTCGTTGGCCGGCGCGGGGGTGCTGGTCGTGGTCGTCGTCATCCGACAGATCAAGCGCCACTGAACTAATACCTGCCGCCGTGCGGCACTAGTTTGATTCGCCGCTCAGCGGCACTTGAGTTGATTCGCCGCTCAGAGCGGCCGGGGGGTTTGCCGCGTGGATCAGCGGCACACGCTTGATTCGCCGCTCAGCGGCGGACGTTTGATTCGCCGCTCAGCGGCGGACGTTTGATTCGCCGCTCAGCGGCGGAAAGGACGCAGCCAGCTCGTCAACAACGAGCTCGGGGGATTGGCGGTGCGGCCGAGGCGACTGCAGCTATACACCATGACCGGCTGGTTCGCAGCAACAAATGCAGAGGTAGATGAAGCCGTGGGGTTGACGTTCCCTGCGGAAGTCATCAGCTAATACCTCGTATCCTGGCAGTATCGCCACCCGGTGCTGCATCGCGGTGATTCAGCTAACGCGAGGTTAGCAAGTTTTTCGACCGCTGACCAGCGTAAGCGCCGATTACGCATCCTATGCAGTAACTTACGTACACGTCAACAGTTGCGTAAAAATGGCGTAGTGTCGCATTCTTTTCAAGTCAATAGCACATTGTTGGCGGCTATCCTCGCTGGTTGACGCCGAGATCGCCGGCGATGGTCCCGCAAAGATGTCTCGGCAATCGGTGGAGATCAGACGCTGCGCGACCGCATCGTGAACGCGGAGGTGACGTCAGTCGGCGCTACCCTCCGGCGTGTTTGCTGAGGTCAGAGCGTCCCGCGGGCTGCCGGTCGCTGCCCGTCCCTGAATCTGATCAGGGAAATGATTGGCCAACGTCGGTTGGTCTGGTAAGTCGAGCTTTTGCGCATCTCGGCGGCGAATGGTGGTCGATGTCGGGATCTGCTGCATTGTGCGACGGGAACGGCTTTTTGTCGCGGGATCTGTTGCTAGCCCATGGGAGTCCAGTTAAGGTCGACTGCGGGTCATGGGCTCGGGGAGGCGACCTGGAAGTCGACCCCGGCCGCAACACGGGACGATCGTGTGACAAGGGGGGTTGTGTTGCAGCTGTCATTTCAGCGGTTTGCCAAGAGTGCTGCATGTGCTGAAGCCGGTGTGGTTGATCCTGACGAACGCAACGTCGGGATTGGCTGACAACACCCGACGGCTCATATCGAACCTCTCTGTGGAGATGTGGGCCTTGGTCACACACCGACTGGAGGTAGCTACATGGCCTACGTGAGCGATGAAACCCTGGGGGATCTGCGCAGGGAACTCGATCGCTTCAAGAGCGAGCAGGACCGGGATCGCGGCTATGCGGCCGCACACCTGGCCGGTGCCGTTGAGACGCTGTTGGAAGAGGCTGAGCCCAGCGTCGGCGACAGATTTCGCGAGAGGGATCACGCCGGGTGATCGCATCACATATCTCGGAAACGCAAAAACCCTGCCGAGGCAGGGTTTTTGGTTTGGTGCGCCGTCAGGGTTTCGAACCCCGGACCCGCTGATTAAGAGTCAGCTGCTCTACCAACTGAGCTAACGGCGCGCGAGAGGAACAATAACAGGAGTTTCGGCTGACAGTGAAATCCGCTGGTGACGGGCTTGTAGGCGGCGTTGCGGTCGCACTGGTCTCCCAGGTAGCCCTTAGACTATTGCCAAGAATTTGCGCTCGGCCGTGTGATGAGGGGTGTAACGAATAATGGGGCAGGTCCAGACGCTGGCCGGTCCGTATCGGAATCTTTTCCGATGGATGGCTGTCGCCATGGCGCCGGCTGTGATGTTGGGGCTCACGGCGTGTGGCGGCGAAGAACCGCAAGGGCCGCCTCCGGTGATCGCCGACAAGGGCACTCCCTACGGTGACTTGTTGGTGCCCAAGGTCAACGCCTCGGTGACCGATGGCGCGGTCGGGGTGACCGTCGAGGCGCCCGTGACGGTGAGCGCCGAGAACGGCGTGCTCGACAGCGTGACCATGACCCGCGGAGACGGTGTCCCAGTCGCCGGGAAATTCAGTTCCGACGGGCTGACGTGGTCGACCACCGATCCGCTGGACTACAACGAGCAGTACATCCTCAATGCCCAGTCGCTCGGTCTGGGCGGCGCTGCCGACCGCAGGCTGCGATTCGAGACGCATTCGCCGGCGAGCCTCACCATGCCCTACGTTCTGCCCAATAACGGCGCAGTGGTCGGGGTCGGTCAGCCAGTGGCCGTGCGCTTCGACGAGAACATCACCGACCGGCTGGCCGCGCAGCGCGCCATCACCGTCAAGACCAGCCCGCCGGTCGAGGGTGCGTTCTACTGGCTCAACAGCCGCGAAGTGCGTTGGCGGCCAGCCCGATACTGGAAGCCCGGAACCTCGGTGGACGTCACCGTCAACACCTACGGCGTGAAGCTGGGCGACGGGTTGTTCGGCCAGGGCAATGTCACCACCCACTTCACCGTCGGAGACGAGGTCATCGCGACCGCCGATGACAACACCAAGACGTTGACCGTCCGGCGCAATGGTCAGATCGTCAAGATCATGCCGATCTCCATGGGTAAGAACAGCACTCCGACGAACAACGGGGTCTACATCATCGGCGATCGCTTCGACGAGCTGGTGATGGATTCCTCGACCTATGGCGTTCCGGTCAACTCGCCCAACGGTTATCGCACCGAAGTCGATTTCGCGACCCAGATGTCCTACAGCGGTATCTACGTGCACGGCGCGCCGTGGTCGGTCGGTAGTCAGGGCTACAGCAATGTCAGCCACGGCTGCCTCAACGTCAGCACCGCCAACGCCCGCTGGTTCTACGAGAACACCAAGCGCGGCGACATCGTCGAGGTGGTCAACACCGTGGGCTCGGTGCTGCCGGGCACCGACGGCCTGGGGGACTGGAACATCCCCTGGGACCAGTGGCGCACCGGCAACGCCGTGACCTGACCCGTTTACCCCTGCGGTAATCGACACATCGCCTCGCAATGGTGAATCTGGTTATGTCCCAGTTCAATACCGTGAAAGAGGTTTAGACATGGCCGATGTTGCCGACACCGTATCCGGATACCTGAAGACCTGGAATGCCGTCGCCGCCACCGATCGACAGGCGCTGCTGGAGCAGCACTGGGCGCGTGGGGCCAGTTACACCGACCCCCTCGCGGAGGTGAACGGCCACGACGAGATCTCCGGGGCGATCGCAGCCGTCCACACCCAGTTCCCGGGGTATGTGTTCACACTCGTCAGCGGGCCCGACGTGCATCATCGCCAGGCGCGGTTCCAGTGGGGTCTGGGCCCTCGCGATGCCGATCCGGTGGTCGTCGGATTCGATGTGCTGGCCACCGACGATGACGGACGGATCCAGACCGTGCTGGGGTTTCTCGACCGGGTCCCGTCCTGACCGTTACTTCACCGAACGGTCCAGTGCCGCAAGCGATTCGTCGAGGAAATCGGGGCCGAACGGCGGCATCGCGCCGACCTGGTCCCGGAAGCTCTGCGGGGTGTCGGTCCAGTCGTAGGTGAGGGTGACGTCGGTCTGCTCGCCGTTGGGCGCCAGGTCGTAGCGCCAGGACCAGCCGCCCGGGGCGTGGTTGCCGGCGTTGTCGAGTTGGCCGGGTAACCAGGCAATGGTCCGGTCTTTGTCGAAGGCGGTCACTAGGTTGTGCATGACATAGTGGCCGCCGGCTGCCGGCATGAACATGTTCATCGCGAAGATCTGGCCGGTCGCGGTGATCGGCTTGGGGTCGATCGCGTCACGCACCCAGTCGCCGGGCTCGGTTTCGCAGTGCCGGGCCGGGTCGGACAGGACCGCGAACACCTCCGCCGGGGAGGCCGAGATGGTGCGGGTGACGACGTAGCGCTCGCTGGCGTTTTCGGTCATTGCGAGTCCTTTCCGTACAGGCGGGCGATATCGGGGCCGTCCAGCCAGCCCGAGTAGGCGGGCCCCGACGGCCACCCCGGTGGGGAGTCCTGCCATTCTTCCTGGCGCCCGTAGGGCAGCAGGTCGATCAGGGCGAAGGTGTGGCTGAGTTGTTCGGTGCCGCGGCCGTTGGTGTGCCAGGTGCGGTAGACCGTATCGCCGTCTCGCAGGAAGACATTGACCGCGAAATGCTCGCCGGGCGCGGCGTCCATGTCGGCACCGAACGAGCTCTCCGAGGACGAGTACCAGTCCATCCGATTGCCGACCTTGTCGCGGTAGGCCAGCGCCTCGGCGATCGGCCCATTGGTGACGATGACGAAGCGGGCGTCATAGTTGTCCAGGAAGTCCAGCCGGGTGAACTGCGAGGTGAAGCCGGTGCAGCCGCCGCAGTGCCATTCGGCGCCGTCGGTCCACATGTGGTGGTAAGTGATCAGCTGCGAGCGGCCGGCGAACACGTCGGCCAGGCGTACCGGTCCGTCGGCGCCGATGAGCGTGTACTCGGGCAACTCGACCATCGGAAGGCGCCGGCGCGCCGCGGCGATCGCATCCAACTCCCGGGTGGCGGCCTTCTCCCGACGCCGTAGGTCGTCGAGTGCGGCACGCCAGGTCTGCTGGTCGACTACCGGAGGGGTTCCTGCCGTCATTGGGGCTCCTGACTGCTGTGCGGGGAAAGCTCTGTCCCAGAAGTAGACCCACCGCGCGGCCGGAACTCATCGTGCACGGTACTGTCCGACGAGCGAAGGGTGACCTAACACCTTGAGATGGACCATGGAGGTTTGATCCAGAATGAGCGGTCAACGAGCCGATGCAGCCGGCCTGCGTCTCCTCGTCGTCGGTGCCTCGTCGGGCATCGGCCACGCTGTTGCGGTCAGTGCCACCGAACGCGGCGCCAAGGTCGCCGTGGCTGCGCGGCGAGTCGACCTGCTGAATTCCCTGGCCGAGGCCACCGGCGGATTCGCGTTCGAACTCGATGTCGAAGACTCCGCGGCGATCCCCAGGGTGGTCAATGAGGCGGCTGACGCATTGGGCGGTTTGGATGCCGTGGTCTTCACCAGCACGGTGATCCCGTTCGCTCACATCGAGGACACCGACGTCGCCACCTGGCTGCACGCCTTCAGCGTCAACACCGTCGGCGCTAACAACGTGCTGCGCGCCGCGGTGCCCAGGCTGGCCGAGAACGGCGTGGTGCTGGTCGCCTCCAGCCATGACGTGGGCCGTCCGCGGGCCGGTGTGGCGGCCTACAGCGCCAGCAAGGCCGCCCTCGACGAGATCCTGCATTCCTGGCGCAGCGAACACCCGGAGCTGTCCGTCGTGCGGGTGGGCATCGGCCCGACCGAGGACACCGAGATCCTGCGTGGCGCCGACCGCGACTTGTTGGACCAGTTGCTCAAGACCTGGGTGGCCCAAGGGGCGCTGCCCGCCCGGATGTCGGCGGTGCGCGATGTCGCCAACACCCTGGTGTCGCTGGTGACCACCGCCTACGAGAATCCGACTGTGGTACCCGAGATCGTGCAGCTGTCCCCGCGGATCAAGAAGAAGACGGGCGCCACGGAGTAGTCGTGAGTCGGCGGCCGGTAGACCGAGCCGCTGGGGTGCCGCACCAGCGGTCGTGAGGGGCGTTTGGGCACAAGGGCTTTCATTTGTGGCCTCCGCCCTGGGTGTTTCACCGGCTGCCACTCAGGGCGGATAGCGTGACAGCGTTCTTGCGTCAATTTCGCTGGAAGGCCGTTGCGGGCAAGGAAGTCGATGCTTGCGCACTACTGCGTCGTCACTATGAGACACGGGTTCTGGTACAACTTTTGCGACTCCGCGACGTGGGAGTTGGCGATGCGAAGAGAAGAACGGCTTACAGTCTCAGATCTTTAGTTTTGCGATGAGAAGTTGAGGATTCAGATCCCACTATGCGCCCGATCTCTGTTCTTGCTGTGGTCGGAGAACGGTCAGCGTTGACGTAGCTAGGGCATCGCAACACGACGTGTAGCGCTCCCAGGTGGAATCTGAATCGGCGGTGCTCGCCTTCGGCGAACCCCTGCCGACCTGTGCTGGGAGATAGATGCAGATCACCGCACTTCGATGAGTGCTAGAAGCTGGTGGTTGAATGGCGACGTGGACGAGTGGCTTGGGGACCTGTGGAAATTTCCGTTTCCAGTTGACGTCTACGGCACCGCGAACGGCTGGGCCGGTGCGCTGCTAACCGGGATATCTTTCCTGCTTGCCGCCAATGTCTATCGAAAGAACCGACAGGATAAGCGGATTGAGCAAGCATCCAAAGTCCTTTTCACTTGGGCAGCTTCGCTTGACTTCGAGACCGACGGCGTGGTGCATCTGAAGGGGGATGTCTACAACCACTCGGACACGCTCATTACCGATGTCGCAGTCGTCGCATACCTGACGCGCGAAGCCATGAAGAAAGGCTCAAAGCGCCTGGACCGCTTCATGAATCCGCTGATGGGGTTGATCTACTACCACTCCGCTCAGCCTGACGAACACATGAACAGCGTGGTCATGCCCGATGTGAAAGCGCCGTTCGAATTTGATCTCAACCCGCCGTATTTCGGCAAGGTACGGCTCGAGCAGATGCGGATCGAACTCCACTTCATCGATGGCAACAGTGTGGCCTGGACCCGTCAGCGCACTGGCATCCCCATCGAGCACAACTACCAGGGCCGGTTGAAGAGATGGTCCATCGGCGGTATCAAGCAGTGGCGCATCCTCAAAGGCAAAACGAAATCAAACTGGAAGAAACTGCAACCGACGAAGAAAGGACTGCCTCCCAAAGAAACACGAGACCCCTCTCAAGGGGAGGCTAGCCCTTACTGATTAATCGCCTAAACGTGCTATATGTAGTGACATATGGCGAAACAGAATGCGCTACCGCCGCTCACGCCAGAACAGGTCGTCGAACTGCACGATGAGTTGCTGGCCAACGCTGATCGGCTTCTGACCGCCGCGCTAGACATGCTCGAGAGCGGCAATCTGGGGCTAGCACGGTCGCTCGCGATCCTGGGCCTGGAGGAATCCGGCAAGGCAATCGCCATCCATCAGCGGCGTCGCGATATCGCCTACGAGGATGAGGGTGCGCCGTTCGTCGATGCGGGCCTGCAGAAGCTCTGGGCCAATCATCAGAGCAAACTCACCTTGGCCTACGAATTCCTTGTCAGCGAGGACTATTGGTTTGCAACAGAGCCACCCGACCCTGAGGCTAACCGCGAGTGGCTAGGTGAAGTCGAAACGTGGACGCGAGGGCATAACTTGCTCAAACAGCGCGGGTTCTACGTCGACGTTGATGCCGACAAAGGCATCCAGACCCCGGAGTCGACTGCTGACGAGCATTCGTTGCGGGAGGTGATCGGTCACGTCCACCAGATCGGGTGGCAGCTGAGGCTAGGCGAGCACATCGTCGCAAAGCAGCAGGAGCAGTCTGTGCGTGCCGTTCCCCCAGCGTCGGAGGAGGACATCGCCCGTTTTCGTGAATTGATCTCTGGAATCGACGGGATTGCCGCGTCGGAGGTGAATCGAAATTGCGAGGAGCTGCGCGCAGGAAAGCCAGCCGGTGTGTTGAACAACGACGCCTATCGTCTGCGGTTGCCCGGACCTGGGGCGAACCCGTTTGCCAACCTTGGGAGGCGTGGCTACGAAGCCGAAACGCGTGAGCTGATCCAACTCGCCGATCAGTTAGGTCTGAATGACGGCGCTAACGAGGGTTGATTTGACCGGACGCTCATCGGCAGTCGAGGAAGATGTCGGTGACGGTGGTTCCGGTGGTCGTTTGGCGAGTAACCCGGTGGCGTGACGACGGGACGCTCATCGGCAGTCGAGGAAGATGTCGGTGATGGTGGTTCCGGTGGTCGTTTGGCGAGTAACCCGGTGGCGTGACGACGGGCCGCGCATTCAGTGGAGTGGGAAGTTCAGGGCCGATATTGCGGCTCAACTCGTGGGGTTCAATTCTCGGCAGCTCCACCACCTCACTGGAGCAAGTTCCGCGGCAACATTCGATAAACCCACATCGTTAGATCTGAGATTTAACTTGCGTCATCCCGATACGGGTCACTTGTGCCCTGGATGGGAGCGGATCGACAACTTGCCGCCATCGACGTCTTCGGTTGCGACTAGGAGTGCGGGGGTTCCGTCAATCACCCCTTCGCCGAAGGCGTAGCTGACATTGATCTCTGCTAGCCGGCGATGATGCAATGGAATCTGTTCATCGACTTGAACTTCCACCTTCACAGTGATCTCGATTGCGTCGATGCGGTCCAGCAACACCTGCTCACCTTCCTGGCGGCCGAGGTATAGCGAACGTGGCGCTCCATCGAAATCCAGGGTCCACCCCGACCCGGTTGAGAATTCGAGAGATGTCTCCATGTCCTCGGAGACGTGCTCGAAACCGATCGCCTCTTTGAGCCGCCGTAGGAAATCTGGACCTTCAATGCACGCGAGAATGAGGGTTCCGATATCGAAGTAGGCATCCTTCTGGACGTACACACTCATGTCTTGAGATACGTGTAGGCACAGCACACCCACGCCCTGGCGGTCGACCCACACCCGCGCCTTGTAGGGCGTGATTGCAATATGCTTTGGCCAAAGTGATCGGACGGCATTGACGATTCGGAACACGGGATCGTTACCGTCAATGACTTCTGGCGAGATTGGGATCATGTTTTCTTTGATCGCTAATTCGCGGGCCTGGTCTGAAAACCCGGTCTCGGAGACTAGGACAACCTTGTCGGTGGGCAGGTTTTGATGCTTGGCGACCATCTGTTCAACCCATTCGACAGAGACCGGATCAGGTTTTCGTGGTGACTGTCGTCGAGCATCTGATTGGCCAGTAGCTTCGACGCCGATGAGCAGCTCATGGCCAGCACTTTTTGTGTGTATAACTACGTCGACTTCGCGCTTCTTGCCGGTAAGTCGATTGGTAAGCATCTCGGACTCTACGACTGCCGCGCCGTCCGCGAGGTGCTCGTAGATCGTCTTGACCACAGTTTGAAAGACGTTGCTCCGCTTCGGCACGAAAACCAGCATAGGGACCGTGGCGGATCATTTGAGCAGTTCAAAGTCTGCAGGAGCTTTGCGTAGGTGGCCTATCGCCAAGTCGCGCCCGCTCGACTGCAGTGATGTCAACCCAGCAGCTTCCACACATTGCGCTCGATCAGATTGATTTCTTCGGCCAGTCTTCCCGGCAAGACGCCCATCCGCTGGTCAAGCGCCAATCGATTGAGTTCCTGGATATCGCGTCGCTTCTGATCGCTGAGTTCGAGTTTGAGCGTGCCCCACCAAGACTTAGTCGATAGGTCAATCAAATCTGGGGACGGTACGTACGTGTCGAACGCTGGGGGAGCGGCGATGTTTCCCTGCTCATGAAGCGGCCGCATTCTTTTGAAGGGCTTCCCGTGTCGTAATTCGTCGTCACGGAGATCCGCTACTCCTTCCTTCCACTCCTCGATGCGTTCGATGCGACGTTGTCGCGCAAGGCGGCGTTCCTCGAACCGCCAGGTTGCCCACGGTGCGAACAGCGTTCCAACGATGCCTGTCGCCAGTCCTGCTCCGCCGCCGATCAGCGCGACTGCGATTTCAGATGCCACGCTCACAAAGATCGCACATCCGTGAGACAGGCCTGGTAGGTGAGCCATAAACAAGGTTGCGATAAGGGTGCAACCATCCCGCCGAAAGCAGAAGGTGGGAGGGCCAAAAGGCCCTCCCACCTGCAGGGTGGCTGACGGGACTCGAACCCGCGACAGCCAGGATCACAACCTGGTGCTCTACCAACTGAACTACAGCCACCATCGCCGCTCAGCCTTTCGGCGTATGCGGCTCGTAGATACTAACCGCTCGGACGCTCGATAGCCGAATCGGTATCGGTCGCGTCGTCCTTCGGCGGGCCGAGCTCGGCCGCGATTTCGGCAATTTCGCTGGTAGACGGCCCGGGCTGGGGGACGAACGCGGTCGAGCGGTAGTACTTGAGTTCGCGGATCGACTCGTGAATGTCGGCCAGGGCGCGGTGCGCGAGCCCCTTTTCGGGCTGGCCGTAGTAGATCCGCGGGTACCAGCGCCGGCACAGCTCCTTGATCGAGCTGACGTCGATCATCCGGTAGTGCAGGTAGTCGTCGAGCTTGGCCATGTCGCGGGCGATGAAGCCGCGGTCGGTGGCGATCGAGTTGCCGGCCAGCGGCGCGGTCTTGGCCTGCTTGACGTGGCCGCGGATGTAGTCGAGCACCATCTCCTCGGCGGTGGCCACGTCGACGGTCGAGAACCGGACTTCCTCGATCAGCCCGGAGCGGGTGTGCATCTGTTTGACCACGTCGACCATGTTCGACAGGGCCTCGTCGTCGGTGTGAATCACCACGTCCAGGCCCTCACCGAGGATGTTCAGGTCCGCGTCGGTGACCAGAACCGCAATCTCGATCAGGCGATCGGACTTGAGATCAAGGCCGGTCATTTCGCAGTCAATCCACACCAGTTCGTCTCGCACGAAGATCCACAGTATTCCCATTGCCGACAACCACGTGCCCACACCCACCGCACGGGCCACCTGGCAAGTAATGTCAGAAGCTAATTGGCTCGTTCACGCAATCGGGAGGACCGCGGCATGACCACCGAATCGACAGCAACTCCCGCGCAGCAGATCGCCGCCGGATACGCCGTCGAAGGCCAGGCATTGGAGCTGGGAACGGTCGTCGTGGACGGCGTCGTCGACCCGACCGCCCAGGTGCGCATTCCGCTCGCCACGGTCAACCGGCACGGCCTGATCGCCGGCGCGACCGGTACCGGTAAGACGAAAACGTTGCAGGTGATCGCCGAGCAGCTTTCTGCGGCCGGGGTCCCGGTGTTGATGGCCGACGTCAAGGGCGACCTGTCGGGATTGTCGAAGCCGGGTGAGGCGAACGACAAGACCGCACAGCGGGCCAAGGACACCGGCGACGATTGGACCCCGACGGCGTTCCCGGTGGAGTTCCTGTCACTGGGCACCGAGGGCGTCGGCGTACCGGTGCGGGCCACCATCACCAACTTCGGTCCGATCCTGCTGGCGAAGGTGTTGGGCCTCAACGCAACTCAGGAGTCAACCCTCGGGCTGATCTTCCATTGGGCAGACCAGAAGGGGCTGCCGCTGCTGGACATCAAGGATCTGCGGTCGGTGATCCAGTACCTCACCAGCGATGAGGGCAAGCCCGAACTCAAGGCACTGGGCGCGGTGTCGCCGACGACGGCGGGGGTGATCCTGCGCGCGCTGGTGAACCTGGAGGCCGAGGGCGCCGACACCTTCTTCGGTGAGCCGGAGCTGGATCCCAAGGACCTGTTGCGCACCGACGCACAGGGCCGCGGCATCATCAGCCTGCTGGAGCTGGGGGCGCAGGCCGCCCGCCCGGTGATGTTCTCCACCTTCCTGATGTGGGTGCTGGCCGACCTGTTCACGACGCTGCCCGAGATCGGTGACGTCGACAAGCCCAAGCTGGTGTTCTTCTTCGACGAGGCGCACCTGCTTTTCACCGACGCGTCCAAGGCCTTCCTGGACCAGGTGGAGCAAACAGTCAAGCTGATCCGGTCCAAGGGTGTCGGCGTGTTCTTCTGCACCCAGCTGCCCACCGACATTCCCAACAACGTGCTGTCCCAGCTGGGCGCACGCATCCAGCACGCGCTGCGGGCGTTCACCCCCGACGACCAGAAGGCGCTGACCAAGACGGTGCGCACCTACCCCAAGACCGACGTCTACGACCTGGAAAAGGCGCTGACCTCCCTGGGCATCGGCGAGGCGGTTGTCACGGTGCTCTCGGAGCAGGGCGCGCCGACGCCGGTGGCGTGGACCCGGATGCGGGCGCCCCGGTCGCTGATGGACACCATCGGCCCCGAGGCGATCTCCGCCGCCGCGAAGGCCAGCCCGTTGCAGGCCACCTACGGCCAGACCGTGGATCGCGATTCGGCCTACGAGCGGTTGGCCGCCAAGCTGGCCCCGCCGCCGGCGCCCGAGGCCGACGCGCCGGGCGGGTTCGGCGGTGTCGAGGCATCGGGCGATATCGAGGCGATGCCCGCACCCGCACAGCGGCCCGAGCCGGGCTTCCTGGACAAGATGATGGAGAGCCCGGCCTTCAAGAGCGCCATGCGCTCGGCGGGCACCGTCATCGGCCGGGAGATCACCCGCAGCATCTTCGGGACCGGCCGCCGCCGTTAGTTCTGACTCACGCCGAAACGGCATTCCAGCAGAGGGTTACTCGTACTTTCGCTGCTGGAATGCCATTTCGGCGACAGAGAGAATTAGCCGCCGCCAAGCTTCTTGTAGATCGCGCCGACGATGGGCGTCACGATGGCGCGCGGCGCGTAGCCGCTGGCCATCGACATGGCCTTGGACGTCACCCCGGGAACCACCCGCATCTTGTTGTTCTCCAGGCCATCCAGCGACAGCTTGGCGGTGTGTTCGGTTGAGATCCACAGGAAGTCCGGGATCAGCCGCTCCACCAGCGACTGCTCGGACACGTCGGGCAGGTCGGTCCGCACCGGTCCCGGCGCCAGCACCGTGACGTGCACTCCCGCGCCCTTGAGCTCGCCACGCAGCGACTCGCTGAACGTATTGGCGAACGCCTTGGATGCGGCGTAGGTGGCGTTGTTCGGAATCGGTGAATTGCCGGCCGCCGACCCGGAGATCAGGATGCCGCCGGACCCGCGCTTGACCATGCCCGGCAGCACCGCCAGGACCAGGTCGTGCACGCCCAGCACGTTCAGCTGCACCTGGGCCTTCTCGCCGGCGGGATCGAGATCGATGACCGGGCCGAAGGTCGCGGTGCCGGCGTTGGCGCACAGAATCGAGATCTCGCGCTGCGCCAGTTCGTCGCACAGGGTGGTGCGCGCGGCCGGGTCGGTGAGGTCGACGGCACGAACCTCGACCGTCACGCCGTAACGGTCGGTGAGCCGCTGTGCCAGCGCGGTCAGCACCTCCTCGCGACGGGCGGTGATGATCAGGTGGTGGCCACGGGCCGCGAGTTCGGTTGCCAACGCCTCGCCGATGTTCTGCGAGGCGCCGGTGACCACGGCGCGAGCGTCCGGGTGGGGAGCGGGTACTGGCATGCGGCTCATCCTAGGAGGATCCGGGGGCCATAAAGTGTCGGGCATGACCAACCCTGGCCGGGCGCGCGTGCTCGGGTGGGCGCTGTGGGATTGTGGCTCCGCCGGTCTGATCGCGGTCGTCGTCACGTTCGTCTTCTCGGTGTACCTCACCGGCAGCGTCGGTGCTGACCTACCCGGCGACACCAGCCCGGCCAGCTGGCTGGGCCGGGCGATGACGGTCGCCGGGCTGGTGGTGGCGTTCTTGGCGCCGGTCACCGGAATCTGGGTCGACGCGCCGCACCGGCGCCGCCGCGTGTTGGCCGTGCTTACCGCCGGGGTGGTGGTGCTGACCGCCTCGATGAGCCTGATCCGCGACGACCATCGGTACCTGTTGCCCGGGCTGATCCTGCTGGCCGGCGCCGCGGCCTGCAATGAGCTGGCCAGCGTCCCCTACAACGCCATGCTGCGGCAGCTGTCGACGCCGGAGAACTCCGGCCGGGTATCGGGGCTGGGCCTGGCCATGGGCTACTCGGGCAGCGTTGTCCTGCTACTGATCTCCTACGTCGGGTTCATCGCCGGGGACGGGGATACCCGCGGCCTGTTGGGGCTGCCGGTCGAAGACGGTCAGAACGTGCGGGCGGTGATGCTGCTGGCCGCGGCCTGGTTCGCGTTGTTCGCGCTACCGGTGTTCGTCGCAGTGCCTCGGGCGCGCCCGACGGTTCCGGTCCAGCGGGTCGGGTTCCTCGGCGCCTACCGCAAGCTGTGGTCGGAAGTTCGCAGCGAGTGGCAGCGCGACCACAATGTCGTTTACTTCCTGCTGGCCAGTGCGATCTTCCGGGACGGACTGGCCGGCGTGTTCACCTTCGGCGCGGTGCTCGGCGTGAATGTGTACGGGATCTCCGAGGCAAATGTGCTGTTGTTCGGCGTCAGCGCCTGTGTGATCGCCGCGCTGGGGGCGGTCGCCGGCGGTCAGCTCGATGACCGGGTCGGGTCCAAGCCCGTCATCGTCGGTTCGCTGACCGCGATGGTCCTCGTGGGCACGACATTGCTCACGTTGTCCGGGCCGGTCGCGTTCTGGGCGTGCGGGCTGTTGTTGTGCCTGTTCATCGGTCCGACGCAGTCCTCGGCGCGCACCCTGATGCTGCGCATGTCGGCCGACGGCAAAGAGGGTGTGGCCTTTGGTCTTTACACCACCGTGGGGCGGGCGGTGTCATTCGTCGCGCCGTGGCTGTTCTTTACGTTCATCGACATCTTCGGCAGCGACCGCGCCGGTATGGGCGGTCTGTGCCTGGTGCTGGCCGCAGGCCTGGCCGGGATGCTGGTGGTGCGGACTCCGTCGCGGCTGACCGAACGGCCCGCGGCCGCGCCGTGAGCCGGCGGCTCAGGATGTGCCGACGCAGATCGTGATGCCCGACCCGGTGCGGTGTTGGGTCTGCACGCCATTGACGGTCACTGTGCAGGCCACCTCGGGTCCGAAATTCACCACGCTCACGCTGGCGGTCCCGGCCGCAGGTGCGGCCAGCTCGACCTGCTTGCTCCACGGCAGTACGACATTGAACTCGGTCTGGAGCAGGTTGCCGGTGTCCAGGTAGGTGATGTTCATGGCCCGGCCTTCACCGGCGACTTCGTAGGTGACGGTCTCGGTCGGCCCAGTTGTCGTGGGTGGGGTGGTGTTCGGTGCCGGAATCGGAATCGGGAACGGGGCCCGCGACCTCGTGGTGGGGGTGGTCGGAGACGTGCTGAAGCCCGGTTCGGGGGTGATGGGTTGTGGTGCGACGACAGTCTGCTGACTTGAGCCGTTGGTGATCACCAGCGCGATGACCAGGCCGAGGGCGACCAGGATCGCCAGGCCCGCCAGGATCCACAGCCACATCCGGGGTTCGCGGTTGCCGGGCTCCGGTGCGGGGGGTTGGCCCGGCGGCGGGGAACCTGCGCCGTATTGCCCGGTTGCGTAGGGGTCGTAACCGTAGGGAGGGTAGGACGGGAGCGCTCGGGTGGCATTCGGATCGGGTACAGCCGGGTACGTGCCGCCGTACGGCGGTTGGTTCGCGTACGCCGGATCTGGATAGTCCACGGGATAGCCGCTACCGAGGGATTGCGTCGGTTCGGACCCATCGCGGCGTGGTGAATCGGTCATGCCCACCTCATGGCTGCGAGGGTACCTGTGCGGGTGCGCAGCGCGCTGCAGCCGAGGTCCTGAGTCCGAGCAGCCGGGCAGACGGCCGGCGTAGGGCGCGGGTGAGCCCAGTTAGGTGGCCCGCAGCGCCGCCAGCGTCATCCGGCGCAGCACCTCCCGTGACCGTGCTTTGGGGGCGGCGGGTCGCACGCTGTACGGGGTGGAGTTCAGCAGCCCGAACGCCGCGTGGGCCATCATCCGGGCGTCGTCTTCGGCCAGGTCCGGGTCGAGGCGGGTCAGCACCGACACCCAGATCTCCACGTACTGGCGCTGGGACCGTCGCACCTGTCGTTTGGCGGCGTCGGGCAGATGGGCCAGGTCGCGGTCCTGGATGCGGATCAGGTCGGATTCGCCGAAGACGAAGTCCAGGTGGAAATCCACCAGTTCGTCGAGGGCGGTGGTCGGATTCTCGGTGGCCGCGATGACTTCTTGGGCTCCGGCGAGCAGGCGGGTGCTGATCCCGACCAGCAGTTCGACCAGTAGGGCTTCCTTGTTGGGGAAGTGCCGGTAGATGGCCGGTCCGCTGATCCCGACCGCGGCACCGATGTCCTCCAGTCGGACCGCGAGGTATCCGCGTTCGGCCACCAGTCGTTCGGCGGCAGCGATCAATTGGCTGCGGCGATCGGATTTGGCCTGGCTGCGTCGGGTGCCGGCGCTGGTCGTCATGGCACCTCCGGGGGTAGACAACTCGGGTAATCGTGACTAACCTACCATGAGTTAGTCGTCATTAACTCAAATGGGAGTTGCATTGTCTTCGCACCGCGACGAGCATCTGGCGCTGGTCGCGCAATTGCGCGCCAAGCTCGCCACTGCCGCCCTCGGCGGCCCCGAGCGGGCCCGTCAACGCCACGTCGACCGGGGCAAGCTGTTGCCGCGCGACCGGGTCGATGGCCTGCTGGACCCGGGCAGCCCGTTCCTGGAGATCGCCGCGCTGGCCGCCGACGGGATGTACGACGACGAATGTCCCGGCGCCGGAATGATCGCGGGCATCGGCCGGGTGTCCGGGCGGGAATGCCTGATCGTGGCCAACGATGCGACGGTCAAGGGCGGCACCTACTACCCGATCACGGTCAAGAAACACCTGCGCGCCCAAGAGATCGCGCT
The DNA here is from genome assembly GCF_029893345.1 of Mycolicibacterium frederiksbergense. GTDB lineage: Bacteria > Actinomycetota > Actinomycetes > Mycobacteriales > Mycobacteriaceae > Mycobacterium > Mycobacterium frederiksbergense_B. The sequence continues at coordinate 213,134 of NZ_JARXVE010000002.1, forward strand.
GCAGAACAAGTTGCCGTGCATCTACTTGGTCGACTCCGGTGGAGCGTTCCTGCCGCGCCAGGATGAGGTGTTCCCCGACCGCGAGCACTTCGGCCGGATCTTCTACAACCAGGCCACCATGAGTGCGCAGGGCATCGCCCAGATCGCCGCGGTGCTCGGCTCCTGCACCGCCGGCGGGGCTTACGTCCCCGCCATGAGCGACGAGGCCGTCATCGTGCGCAATCAAGGCACGATCTTCCTCGGTGGCCCGCCGCTGGTGAAGGCGGCCACCGGTGAAGTCGTCACAGCCGAGGAGCTCGGCGGCGGGGATCTGCACTCCAAGACCTCCGGCGTCACCGATCATCTGGCCCACGACGACCGCGACGCGCTGCGGATCGTCCGCAATATCGTCGCCACCCTGGGGCCGGCCGAGACGCCGCCGTGGGCCGTGGCGCCCACCGTCGACGCCATAGCCGATCAAACCGAGCTCTACGACGTGGTGCCGATCGATTCCCGGGTGCCCTACGACGTGCACGAGGTCATCACCCGCATCGTCGACGGCGGTGAGTTCACCGAATTCAAGGCCGAATACGGCACCACGCTGGTCACCGGGTTCGCCCGTATCCACGGCCACCCGGTCGGCATCGTCGCCAACAACGGCGTGCTGTTCGGCGAATCCGCGCTCAAGGGAGCACATTTCATCGAACTGTGCGACAAGCGCAAGACCCCGCTGCTGTTCCTGCAGAACATCGCCGGGTTCATGGTCGGCCGCGACTACGAGGCCTCGGGCATCGCCAAGCACGGCGCCAAGATGGTGACGGCGGTGGCCTGCGCCCGGGTGCCGAAGCTGACCGTGGTGATCGGCGGCTCCTACGGCGCGGGTAACTACTCCATGTGCGGGCGCGCGTATTCGCCGCGGTTCCTGTGGATGTGGCCCAATGCGCGTATCTCGGTGATGGGCGGCGAGCAGGCGGCTTCGGTGCTGGCCACCGTGCGTGGCGACATGAGCGCTGAAGAAGAAGAGCAGTTCAAGGCGCCGATCCGCGCCCAGTATGAGCACCAGGGCAACCCGTACTACTCGACCGCCCGGCTCTGGGACGACGGGGTCATCGACCCTGCCGACACCAGAACCGTGCTCGGACTTGCCCTTTCGGTTGTCGGCCAGGCTCCGCTGGAGCCGGTCTCCTACGGCGTATTCCGGATGTGATGATGACTTCAAGTTCGATGTTCGACACCGTCCTGGTCGCCAACCGTGGCGAGATCGCGGTGCGGGTCATCCGCACCCTGCGGGCCATGGGCATCCGGTCGGTCGCGGTGTTCAGCGACGCCGATGCGGAAGCGCGCCACGTAACTGAGGCTGACGCGGCGGTGTGCATCGGGCCTGCTGCGGCCCGGCAGAGTTACCTCAACATCGAGGCCGTCGTGGATGCCGCACAGCGCACCGGCGCGCAGGCGGTGCACCCCGGCTATGGGTTCCTCTCCGAGAATGCCGACTTCGCTGCCGCGCTGCAGGCCGCGGGCATCGTGTTCATCGGCCCGCCGGCGTCCGCCATTGCCACCATGGGAGACAAGATCGCGGCCAAGGCCGCGGTGTCGGCCTTCGGTGTTCCGGTGGTTCCCGGTATTTCGCGTCCCGGCCTGACCGATGCGGATCTGATCGCCGGCGCCGCCGACGTGGGTTTCCCGGTGCTGGTCAAGCCGTCGGCCGGTGGTGGCGGCAAGGGCATGCGGATGGTGGAGCACGCTGATGAGCTTGCGCCTGCCCTGGTGTCGGCGCGCCGCGAAGCGGCCGCCGCATTCGGCGACGACACCCTGTTCCTGGAGCGATTTGTTTTGCGGCCCCGCCACATCGAGGTGCAGGTGCTCGCCGACGGCCACGGCAACGTCATCCACCTCGGCGAGCGGGAATGCAGCCTGCAGCGCCGGCACCAGAAGGTCATCGAGGAGGCGCCCTCGCCGCTGCTGGACCCCGTCACCCGGGCGCGCATCGGTGCTGCCGCGTGCGATACCGCGCGTAGTGTCGACTACACGGGTGCCGGCACGGTGGAGTTCATCGTGTCCGCGGATGCGCCCGACGAGTTCTTCTTCATGGAGATGAACACCCGGCTGCAGGTGGAACATCCGGTCACCGAGATGGTCACCGGTGTCGACCTGGTGGAGCAGCAGGTCCGCATCGCGGCCGGGGAGAAACTCACGCTCGGGCAGGACGACATCGTCATGACCGGGCACGCCGTGGAGGCCCGGGTGTACGCCGAGGATCCGGCCAACGGCTTCCTGCCCACCGGCGGACCTGTGCTCGGGCTGCGTGAGCCCACCGGTCCCGGGGTGCGGGTGGATTCCGGTCTGGCCGCGGGCTCCGTCGTGGGCAGTGACTACGACCCGATGCTGTCGAAGGTCATCGCCCACGGCGCCGACCGGACTGCGGCGCTGCACAAGCTGGATCGGGCGCTGGCCGACACCGCGGTGCTCGGCCTCACCACCAATATCGAGTTCCTGCGCTTCCTGCTCACCGACCCCGACGTCGCGGCCGGGCGGTTGGACACTGGCCTGTTGGACCGTCGGGCACCGGATTTCGCGCCGAACGCGATTGGTGATGCGGAACTGATCGCCGCTGCGGCCTACCAATGGATCACCAACTGGGCGGCGGCAGAAGGCAATCTGTGGGCCCGGCCCTCGGGATGGCGGGTGGGGGAGCGTGCCCCGGCCGCGTTCCGGTTGCGGGCTGCCGACCGTACCGACCACGTGTACCTCACCGGTACCCCGGATCGGGCGACGGCCACCGTCGAGCATGGCGAAACACACACGGTCAGTGCGGCATTCGTGGGTGACCGGTTCGCCGTGACGCTTGACGGTGAGCGTACCGAGTATCTGGTCGCCACGGACTTGACCGGGGGGATCGGTCAGCTCTGGCTCTCGGGTGCCGGGCGTAGCTGCGTCGTCGAGGAGGTGCGTGAGGCCCCGGTGCGCCCCGACGACGAGCACAGCGGCGATGCCGAACTGGTCAGCCCGATGCCGGGATCGGTTGTCGCCGTGGGTGTTGACGCCGGCGCCGAGGTGACGACCGGTGCCATGGTGGTCACCGTGGAGGCGATGAAGATGGAACATGCCCTGACCGCGCCGACCGATGGTGTTGTCGAACTACTCGTCGCCGTCGGCGACCAGGTCAAAGTGGGCCAGCCGTTGGCCCGAATCACCGCTCACACACAGGAGAACGAGCAATGACGGACTTTTTGTCCACCGGGACTCTGCCGGACGACTACGCCCAACTGGCCAAGACGGTCCGCGATTTCGCCCAGACTGTGGTGGCCCCGGTGGCCGCCAAACACGATGAGGAACATTCCTTCCCGTACGAGGTCGTGGCGGGCATGGCCGATATGGGCCTGTTCGGCCTGCCGTTCCCCGAGGAGTACGGTGGCATGGGCGGCGACTATTTCGCGCTGTGCCTGGCGCTGGAGGAACTCGGCAAGGTCGACCAGAGCGTGGCCATCACCCTGGAGGCCGGGGTTTCGTTGGGCGCCATGCCGGTCTACCGCTTCGGCAATGACGCCCAGAAGCAGGAATGGCTGCCGCTGCTGGCCAGCGGCAAGGCGCTGGGTGCGTTCGGCCTGACCGAGGCCGGCGGCGGCAGCGATGCCGGGGCCACCAAGACCACCGCCAAGATGGACGACGGCCACTGGATCATCAATGGCTCCAAGCAGTTCATCACCAACTCCGGCACCGACATCACCAAGCTGGTCACCGTGACCGCGGTGACCGGGGAGCGTGAGGGCGGCAAGAAGGAGATCTCGTCGATCCTGGTCCCGGTGCCCACCGAGGGATTCACCGCCGAACCGGCCTACAACAAGGTCGGCTGGAACGCCTCGGACACCCACCCGTTGAGCTTCGACGATGTTCGGGTACCCGCCGAGAACCTGCTCGGCGAGCGGGGCCGTGGCTACGCCAACTTCCTGCGCATTCTCGACGAGGGCCGGATCGCCATCGCGGCGCTCTCGGTCGGCGCAGCCCAAGGCTGTGTCGACGAAAGCGTGAAGTACGCCAAGGAACGTCAGGCCTTCGGCGCGGCCATCGGGACCTACCAGGCCATCGCGTTCAAGATCGCCCGGATGGAGGCCCGCGCGCACGCCGCCCGCGCCGCCTACTACGACGCCGCGGCGCTGATGCTCTCCGGCAAGCCGTTCAAGAAGGCGGCCGCGGTGGCCAAGCTGGTGGCCAGTGAAGCCGCAATGGACAACGCTCGCGACGCCACCCAGATCTTCGGCGGCTACGGTTTCATGAACGAGTATCCGGTGGCGCGTCACTACCGCGACAGCAAGATTCTCGAAATCGGCGAAGGCACAACGGAAGTGCAGCTGATGCTGATCGCGCGGGAGGCCGGTCTGTGAGCGGCGAGAAGAAAGTCGTAGAGCAGCGCGGGCTGTGGTTCGAGGAGTTCGAGATCGGTGTTCGCTATCTTCACCGTCCTGGGCGCACCATCACCGAGGCCGACAACGTGCTGTTCACCACCTTGACGATGAACACCCAGGCGCTGCACCTGGACGCGGCGTTCGCCGATGCCCTGCCGCCGTTCAACGCGCGGTTGGTGAATTCGATGTTCACCCTCTCGACGTTGGTCGGACTGTCGGTGGCGCAGCTGACCCAGGGCACCATCGTCGGCAACCTCGGGTTCTCCGAGATCGCCTTTCCCAAACCGCTTTTCCACGGTGACACGCTGTACGCCGAAACCGAGATCACCGACAAGCGGGCCTCCAAGAGCCGTCCGGGGGAGGGCATCGTCACGTTCGCCCACACCGGCCGCAACCAGCACGGTGACATCGTGGCGACGGCGTCGCGCAAGACCATGGTGCGCATGCGGCCGGAGGGCGATTCCTGATGGCGCCCCGCGCACGCGAGGAGCGAATTGGCCTGAGCGCGTCCGGGCCGGGTTGGCTGTTCTGCCCGGCTGACCGTCCGGAGCGATTCGAAAAGGCCGCGGCGGCAGCCGATGTGGTGATTCTCGATCTTGAGGACGGCGTGGCGGCCAAGGACCGCGAGGCCGCCCGGCAGGCCCTGATCGATACCCGGCTGGATCCGGCCCGCACCGTGGTGCGGGTCAACCCGACCACCACCGCCGACCACGCGCTCGACCTCAAAGCAGTTGCCGCCACCGACTACACCACGGTGATGCTGGCCAAGACCGAGCATCCCGATCAGGTGCGGGCCCTGGCCCCACTGGATGTCGTGGTGCTGATCGAGACTCCGCTGGCCGCGCTGAACGTGGCGGAGCTGGTGCAGCCGGACAACGCCTTCGCGGTGATGTGGGGTGCCGAGGATCTGTTCGCGGTCACCGGCGGCACCGCCAACCGCTGGCCCGACGGCAGCTACCGCGACGTCGCCCAGCATGTGCGGTCGCAGACCCTGCTGGCGGCCAAGGCCTACGGCCGGTTGGCGCTGGACGCGGTGTATCTCGACATCAAGGATCTCGACGGCCTGCGAGCCGAGTCCGACGACGCGGTGGCAGTCGGTTTCGACGCGAAAGTGGCGATCCACCCGACCCAGGTTTCGGTCATCCGGTCGGCCTATCAGCCGACCGCCGAGCAAGCCGAATGGGCTCGACACGTCCTCGACGAAGCGCGCAGCCAACGGGGCGTGTTCCAGTTCGGGGGCATAATGGTGGATGCCCCAGTGCTGCGACGGGCCGAGCGGATCGTCCAGCTAGCGCCACACCCAGGTACCTAGCCGGAGGCCTCTCACCAGGGGTTTTGCGCGTACCGCCGCTGTACTGAGCACCTCACGGACTGACGGCGTGACATGCCGTCACCTGAAGGAGGCGGTATGGCTGAGTCATATGCGACGCCGGCTGAGATGCCCTTGAGCGTCGATCTGGATCCGGTGCGACTAGTCGATGCCGACGGGTCGGTCACCTCCGAAACGCGTTATAGCCGCGATCTTCCCCCGGAGACGCTGGGTTGGCTCTACGAGTCGATGGTGCTGACCCGCGACCTGGACACCGAATTCGTCAACTTGCAACGCCAGGGTGAGCTGGCGCTGTTCGCGTCGTGTCGTGGTCAGGAGGCCGCGCAGATCGGGGCGGTGGCCGGCCTGCGCAAAACCGACTGGCTGTTTCCGCAGTATCGGGAGATCGGGGCGTTCCTGCTGCGCGGGATCACCCCGGCCCAGATGGGAGCAGTCTGGCGGGGCAACTGGCACGGCGGCTTGGAGTTCACCAGCAAGTGTGTCGCCCCGATCGCGATCCCGATCGGCACCCAAGCGCTGCACGCGGTCGGCGCGGCGATGGCCGCCCAGCGCCTCGGCGAGGATTCGGTGACCGTTGCCTTCCTCGGTGACGGCGCCACCAGTGAGGGTGACTCGCACGAGGCGCTCAACCTGGCGTCGGTGTTCAACGCGCCATGCGTGTTCTTCGTGCAGAACAACCAGTGGGCGATCTCCGTGCCGGTGCGCAAGCAACAGGCCGGTCCGTCCATCGCGCACCGGGCCATCGGCTACGGCATGCCGGGTATCCGCGTCGACGGCAACGACGTCCTGGCCTGCTATGCGGTGACGGCCGAGGCCGCCGAACGTGCCCGCCGGGGCGGGGGGCCCACACTGATCGAGGCGGTCACCTACCGGATGGGCCCGCACACCACCTCCGACGATCCCACCCGCTATCGGTCGGCCGAGGAGGTCGACGAGTGGCTTGCCCGCGATCCCATCGCGCGGTACCGCACCTACCTGCAAACCGCCGGCGTGCTCGATGAGCGCCTGGAGCAACGCGTCGCTGCGCGGTCGCGGCGGATGCGCGCCGAATTGCGCGACGCCATGGTCGGGGCCGCCGATACCGATCCGACCGAGCTGTTCGACACCGTGTATGCCGAGATCACCCCGGATCTGGCGCGCCAACGTGATCAGTTGTTGGCCGAACTGGCGAAGGAGGCGTGAGAACCATGACTCAGATAATCGATCGGCCTGCCGCTCAAGGGGATTCGCCGGAGCCGTGGGAGTCCGTTCTCACCGATGCCAAATTGCCGGCGGTGCCGGTGGCCACCGAACTGACCATGGTCGCGGCGATCAACCGGGCGCTGCACGACGCGATGGCCGCCGACGAGCAGGTGCTGGTGTTCGGCGAGGACGTCGCCACCCTCGGCGGGGTGTTCCGGGTCACCGCGGGGCTGGCCGAAACCTTCGGTGAGCAACGTTGTTTCGACACCCCTCTGGCCGAATCGGCGATCATCGGTGTCTCGATCGGCCTGGCGTTGCGCGGGTTCACACCGGTGCCGGAGATCCAGTTCGACGGGTTCAGTTATCCGGCCTTCGATCAGATCGCCAGCCACCTGGCCAAGTACCGCATGCGCACGCACGGCGACGTCAACATGCCGGTGACGGTGCGGATTCCGTCCTTCGGCGGAATCGGTGCGGTCGAGCATCATTCGGAGTCCACCGAGTCGTACTGGCTGCACACGGCCGGCCTCAAGGTGGTCGTGCCGTCCACCCCGTCGGATGCGTATTGGCTGCTGCGGTACTCGATCGGCAGTGCCGACCCGGTCATCTTCCTCGAGCCCAAGCGCCGCTACTGGGCCCGCGGACTCGTCGACACCAGTGCGCCCGCGCCGCCGATCGGGCGGGCTGCGGTGCGGTGCAACGGAACCGATGTCGCGGTGATCACCTATGGCGGGCTGGTGGACACGGCGCTGCACGCCGCGGAACTGGCCGCCACACGCGGCTGGAGCCTCGAGGTCGTCGATCTGCGCTCGCTCAACCCACTCGATTTCGACACCATAGCGGCTTCGGTGCGGCGCACCGGTCGCGCCGTCGTTATGCACGAGGGGGCACGCACGCTGGGGTTCGGCGCCGAGCTGGCCGCCCGGATCTCCGAGGAACTGTTCTATGACCTGGAGGCACCAGTGTTGCGCGCCACCGGTTTTGACACGCCCTACCCGCCGGCGCGGCTGGAGAAGGTGTGGCTGCCCGGGGTCGATCGGCTGCTCGATTGCGTCGAGCGGGCGATGGGGCAGCCGTGAACCGGGAGTTCTTGGTCCCCGATCTCGGCGAGGGACTGCAGGACGCCACCATCACCAGCTGGAGTGTCGCGGTGGGCGACACGGTCGAACTCAATCAGACGCTGTGCACCGTCGAGACCAACAAGGCCGAGGTGGAGATTCCCAGCCCATTCGCCGGGCAGGTGCTCGAACTGGGCGGCGCGGCCGGCGACACCCTGGCGGTCGGATCATTGTTGGTGCGGTTTGCCACCAGCGAGTCGGCCGACGCGGTGAATGGCGTTGGTACACCGCGTAAGCCGGTGCTGGTCGGTTACGGCACCGACGACACCATGGACGCCAGCAGAAGAACGCCGGTGAGCCAGCGGGCGCGGGCCAAACCACCGGTACGCAAACTCGCGGCCGAACTGCACGTCGACCTCGACGCGCTGGCCCCGGGCTCGGGCCCGGACGGAGTCGTCACCCGCGACGATGTCCTGGCTGCGGCCGGCAGTGCGGAGGTCTTCGACGTCGGCGCGGTGCAGGTGGCGATGGCGCGGCGGATGTCGTTATCGCGCAAGGAAATCCCCGATGCTCATGCCCGGGTCGAGGTCGACTGCACCGCGTTGGTTCAGCTGCGGGATCGAATCCGCGCGGTGGACGCGGAACTGCCCGTCACACCGTTCGTACTGACGCTGCGGCTGTTGATCGTCGCGTTGGGTCGTCATCTGATGCTGAACTCCACCTGGCTGGAAACCGCCGAAGGGCCCCAGATTCACCGGCATCCGGCCGTGCACCTGGGCCTCGGGGTGGCCACCCCGCGCGGCTTGTTGGTCGCCGTGGTCCGTGATGCCCAGAAGCTGACCACCCGGGCCCTGGCCGTCACGGTGGCCCGGCTCGTCGAGCAGGCCAGGGCGGGCACGCTCACTCCGGCCGAGCTGACCGGATCCACGTTCACGGTGTCGAACTTCGGCGCGCTCGGACTGGACGACGGGGTGCCGGTGATCAACTACCCCGAGGCGGCGATTCTGGGAATGGGCTCGCTGAAGCCGCGCCCGGTGGTGGTCGATGGTGCTGTGCTGGCCCGGCCGACGATGTCGCTGACCTGTGCCTTCGACCACCGCATTGTCAATGGCGCCCAGGCGGCGGCGTTCCTGCGTGAGCTGCGCTCACTGATCGAGGCGCCCGAGCTGGCTCTGGTCGAGTTGTAGCTGCGGCCGCTACTTGCGTTTGGCCGCGGCCAAACGCTGTGCGAATTCCGGGGATTCGATGGAACGGGCCTGCGGGCCCAGTTCGGTGTCGACGGCGATGCGATGCTGGTCGATATCGAGCAGACCAGGGTTGGCGGTGGCCCGCATCGAGGCTTTGGTGGCGATCACCACGTCGCGGGGCGCGCCGGCCGGCCCGGCGGCGAGTTCGCGTGCGGCGGCAACCGGATCCCCGGCGATCGACAGCGCCAGTCCGTGGCGCACCGCGGATTCGGCGTCGAAGCGCATCCCGAACAGCAGTGCCGCCCGGGCCACCTGTGGGCCGACGGCCCGCTGCAGCATCCAGGTCGCGCCGCCGCCTGGGTGGATGCCCAGCTTCTGGAACCGCGGATCGAACAAGGCGGCCGGGCCGGCGATGCGGACATCGGCAGCCAGCGCCAGGTTCAGACCCGCACCCACCGCGGCACCGTTGACCGCGGCGATCGTCGGCAGCGTGCAATGCGCGACCGCCAGAAATCCGTCGTAGATCTTGCGCAGGCCGTCCTCGGTGGCTTCGCCGAGGGCGGTGAGGTCGGCGCCCGCGCAGAACGCCTTGCCGGCACCGGTGACGATCACCGCGTGCACGTCGGGGTTGGCCTCGGCGGCCTCGACCGCGGCGCGCAGTGCCGCCGACATCTCGAACGTCACCGCATTGCGGCGCTCGGGATCGTTGACGGTGATGACTGCGACATGGTCGTCGACGCTGACCAACACGGAATCCGGCACGGACTCACCCTAGCTCGCGCGCCTCGCGGCAGTCTGACGCTCCCGCAGCTGCACACAATGTTCATTGAACCGTCAACCGTGTCTCCCTGTGGCCATGGTCTGGTGAGCGGACAATGATGCGGTGACGGCCGATATAGCCGGTTTTTCTGGCGGCAAGGGCACCGGTCCGGTGCTGCCCACACGGCGACGGCTGCTGTCGATGGCCGCCGGGGTGGTGCTGCTGGTCGACGTGGGAACCAAGACATTGGCGGTGGGGCTGCTGGCACCTGACCGTGCCTTCCCGTTGCTCGGTGACTCTGTGGTCTGCGTACTCACCCGCAACTCGGGCGCCGCCCTGTCGATGGCTGCGAACCGCACCGTTGTACTGACCGGTGTCGTGCTGTTCGTGGCAATCACTGTCGCCTGGATCGGTGCGTATGTCCGCTCACCCTGGTGGGCGCTGGGGTTGGGGATGGTCCTGGGTGGGGCCACCGGCAACCTGGTCGACCGATTCTTCCGCGCGCCCGGCCCGCTGCGCGGACACGTCATCGACTTTCTGGCCATCGGCCCGACGCCGGTGTTCAACGTGGCGGATCTTGGTGTCCTGGCGGGTGTGGCCTTGCTGATCACGTTGTCGCTATTGGGTTTTCCGTTCAACGGTGTCGCCAGGACCTCGGGGCCGCATGCCGGGAGCTAGTCCAGACTGCGAAGTTAGACCAGACGAACGCCCACCGCGCACCCCATGGCATGAAACACCCACAGCGATGATCGTCGCCGGTATCGGGGGTGTGGTGGCCATCGGTGCGCTGGTGCTCGCGATTCTGTTGACGTCGCACCATTCGGTGCTGCCTCCTCAACCCGGGCGACTCACGCCGGTGACACCGACGAAGCCCTTGTCATCGCGACCGGTGACAACCAGCACCAGCACCACGCCGAGGACACCGGTGAGCACGAGTGAAGAGACCGGACCGCCGGCTGCGCCACCGGAGGAATTGCCGGCCGAGACCACGGCACCGCCGACCACGACCATGTCGAATCCGTACGCCACCACCACGGTGCCCAATGCGGGTGCGTTCTGATGCGGGCCAGGGATTAGCCAAACCCGATTCCGATACCGCCCCAGACGCCGTCGTCGGGCTCGTTGGGGCAGGACACGTCCACGTATACCGTGATGGAGGACTTCGGCGCGGGCGGCGAGGAGCGGTCGGGGTTGTGAACCGCGGTAGCCCTGCAGCTGGACAACGGCTCGGTGCTGGCCCCGCTGACCCAGTTGAGCTGGACGTTGTAGCCCTGGTCTTCGAGGCGGTTGATGACCGCTTGAGCGGATTGCTCACCGCCCGTGGGGTCGGCTCCGGCCGGCGGGGCCGGGGCTAAGTACATCCCCGCACAGAGCACCCCTGCGCACACCCCCAGCGGGGTGAACACCTTGGTACAAAACAACTTTCGAAGCATGATGATCCTCCCGGCGGTTGGATCGGCTTTGCCAGTCTATTCCGCCGGAGGGACACCGGAGCTGTTATGCGGGAGCGAGATTCGAGACGTCAGTCAGGATGTCTCGGCCTCGTCCGGGCATTGCACATCCACATAGACCGTTATCGCTGATTTCGGCAGAGCCGGCACAGCACGGTTGGGGTTGTGGATCGCATTCACCTGGCATCTGTCCAGCGGCAGCGTGCTGGTACCACCCACCCAGTTGATTGCCACGGTGTAGCCGTCGGAACTCAGTTGCTGGATGATCACGTCGGCTCGCTGTCCGCCCGGGGTCGGGTCCGCCGTGGCAAACGGGGCACCCCCGATCGCAATGGCCGGCATGATCACGGCCAAACCGATGATTTTCGAATTTCGAGCATGCGTCAACATTTCGATCCTCCCGGCGGTCGGATCTCATGCTGTCTCTCTCACCGGCTAGCTCCGGCCGTCACCAGTGAGTGTATTCCTGTTGTACAGAAGGTTAATAGCAGGTTACGTAATCTTTAAGCTAGTTGACGGCTCTCGCTACGCTGGCGGGACGGTAGTGCGGAAGCGGCTGCGGAGAAGTGTGTTGTCCGGCAAAAGAGTTCGGGCAGCGTCCGGGAAATTGCCGGACGCTGCCCGAAGGTCTCATGGAGCAGGTGGTGCGGGAACCACCGGTGGTACCGGGGCACCCGGTGCCGGCGGTGCTCCTGGGGCCGGTGGTGGCCCTGGTGGATTCGCCGGGTCCGGAAGGTTCTCGCCCAGACCCTGCGGAATGTTGGTTCCGGGTGGGGGCGCGGTGCCCGGAAGCGGTTCGCCGAGTTGCTCTTTGGGCACCTGACCGAGCATTGAGCCACGCAGATTCCCGTTGCGGTACATGTTGCGCATCTGTCGCATCCAGTCCAGCCCGGAGATATCTGCGTTTTCCTGGCCTGGTGCGACGCCAACCACGGTGCCCTGACCCGGTGCCGAGGGTTTCTCGTTCTGCGGGAAGAAGTTCCCGTTGTTGAACGCCCTTAGGTTGGGTGCTTCGGTGGGCGGTGGCCCGCCCGGTGCCGACGGAACTGTGTACTGTCCCAGCAGCGCGCCAGGACTCATGTCGATCCCGTCCGGGACGCCCAGTCTGCCGGGTGCCGTTTGGGTCCCGGTCTGTCCCAGAACTGACAGCCCGTTCGGGCCGAGCGGTGCGCCGACGAGCGGCACCGTCGGTCCGGGTGGGGGAGGCGGTTCTGGAGCCGGGGCCGGGGCGGCAACCACGGGAGCGCCGGGAATCTCGGGCGGTGCCGGGTCGGCGGCGGCGGTTGCCGAGCAGGCAACCGCCGCGCCGACCGCGAACAGCCCGGCCGCGGCGAGGTTGGCCATCGCGTTCTTGACGGTCAACGCGCCAGCCGGATTCTCGCTCATGCCTTCGTGTTTCGCCTTCACAGCAGCCCGTCAGACCGACTTGGTGACGCCGTAGTACGCGACCACATCGTCGGTGTCGGTGGTGGAGCTGGTCAGTGTCGCGTACGAGCGCAGGAAGGACTGGCCGACGCAGCCATCGATCTTGATATGGACGTCCTTCAACGTGACGCGCACCGGCGCTGCCTTGAACGACTTCTTGTTGACCGAGACGGTGGTGACGGTACCCGGCTTGGGGTGGATCTCCAGGGTGCCCGACATCGGCATGCTCACGCCGGTCGGGATGAGGCCGGCCAGCGTCGAGCCCGATGTGCTCAGACCGATCGATCCGATGAGGCGGACCTGCCCCAGTTCGATGCCGCAGCCGATCTGGTAGCCGGTGTCCAGCGTGCCGCCGCTCAGGGAGGTGGACCCGCCTCCGGTAGCGGTGCCGGTGAACGTGCCTGCCACGAGGTATTCGCGAGAGGACGCGGCGGTGGTCAGCGGTGCCACCGGCAGCTGGCTCTCATTGGACCCGGCCACCGTGAGCTTCCACCCATCCGGGGTCGTGACGATACCCGGCTCGGCGGATGCGACGAGGCCGTTGTCCGGCGGGGGACCGGCATCAACAGCCGGCGCTGCGGGGTCCGGTGGTGGCGGCGGGTCGGCCGACGCGAGGGGCGCCACCGCTACCGGGGCCAACATGCAAACAGCGGCCAAGGTGGCGAAACGATTCAACATGCGGGAACTTGTGCCTCTCATGGGTTTCGAGTCCGAGGGATCGGCGTTGTGATCAGAGCGAATCATGGTCGTGTGGTTTCCGGCCGCGGTCAGACGGCCTTGGTCACGCCAAGGTAGGTGACGACGTCGTCGGTGTTGTCGGTGGAGCTGGTCAGGGTCGCGTACGTGCGAATGAACGACTGACCCGCGCACTGATCGAACTTGATCCGGACACCCGTGATGGTGACGCGGGTACCCGTGCCCTTGAACGACTTCTTGTCAATCGGGACGATGCTGACCGTGCCCGGCTTGAGGTAGACCTTGCCCTGCAGGCTGATACCCGTACCGCCGCTCACATCGGTACCCGCGCCGGTGAATGGAATCCTGATGCCCGGCGTGAAGCTGACACCGGGGTTGATTTCCGTTTCGTCGGTGATGATGCCGCAACCGATTTGAGCTCCGGCCTCCAGCGTGCCGCCCGTGAGCTTCGTCTTGCCCCCACCCGAGACCTTTCCGGTGAAGGTGCCCCCGACGAGGTATTCACGTGACGACACCGCGGTGGTCAGCGGGGCGACCGGCAGCAGGGTCTCGTTGGAGCCGACCACGGTGACGTGCCAGCCGTCGGGGGTGTCCAGAACCCCGGGAGGCGAGGACGGCACGGCGCCGGTGTCCGGCGGGGGCGGGGCAGGCGCGGCGGCGGCGTCGGCGACCGGCGGCGCGGGGTCCGGCGGGGGATCCGCGGATGCAAGGGGCGCAATCGCTACAGGGGCCAACATGCAGACTGCAGCCAGGGGGGCAAAACGACTCAACATGCGTGAACTTGCGCCTCTCGTGGTTCTGAGCCCTGTTGGTCTGCGACGCGCCGTGGTCGTCAGAAGCCTAGGGGCCCAAGGAATCTGTCGCGACGAATCATGGACCGGTCGTGTTTCGATTCGGTGAACAACGCGCCAACAGTTGCCGCCACATTCCCATCCAGCTGAAGTCCCCAAAGCTGTGAGGCTCCTGGTGATTGGCTGTATGACTGGCTTTCCATATCGGGCCATATCGGGATTCCACATCAGGAAGGGGGTTGATGCGTCGGCTGGCACGCAATGGACGACCCACATAGGGAACACGTTGGTCGGTTGTTCACCTTCCCGACACCTGACCCCCCGACGGTATGGGGGCAATGCCAACGAGGCCTGCTTGTATCCCCGGCGTTGATCGAGTGCGGGTTCGGCAGGTTTCTACTCTTGGAGGATTAGGTGAGGTCACCACAGCGGTGGGAGCAAGGTCTGGTTGCCCTGGGCATCGCGCTGGGAGTCGGATTCGCCGTGATGCCAACGGCGTCGGCTGATCCCGACGGTGCCGTGCACACCGATGCCGCACCGCTACCCGGACCGGCAGCGCCTGTGCTGCCCGAGTTGCCTCCGGTGGTACCCGGTGCGGCCGCGGATCCGGCGCCCGTACCGGTCGCCAGCACCGATGATCCTGGCGCGCCAGCGGTTACGGCTTGCTCGACGTTCGCCAGTGCGCTCGACTCGGCATCGACGTTCTATGGCGATTTCGCGGATTCGATCGAAGGTCTGGAACGTCCCGACTACGGGGATCCGACGGTCAGCACCACGAACACCAGCGGCCGGACCGCGCTTCGTGAAGCCGCCGGATCGGCAATGAATGCCGCTGGTACACCTGGACTCTCGCCGGACATTGCCAATCCGATGCGTTCGTGGTCGTTTGGCGCCACGAAGCTGCTGCTGAAAATGGGGCTGCGCACCGGTGGCCAGTCCCTCAATGACACGGCTACCCAGCTCAACAGCGACGCCAGCAACGCGCAGATGGCCTGTGCCGCTGCGGGCACTCACGCCTGACGGTTAACCCAATTCGGCTGTGAGACCACGCACTCGCGTCTCACGCCCGCGCTGGCCAGGTTCGAAACTCACCCATCCGATGCGCGGCGAACCGTGCTTCCAGTAAAGGACTACCGTGATCCGGCTTGCGATTTCGTTGCTGATGCTCGTGCTGCTGGCAACCAGTTGTGCCGGCAATGGGGACAAAGTCCAAGGGGCGCCGAAGGAGGTTCCCAAGTCGGCGCTCGAGGGACTGCTGCTCAGCACCGACCAGATCAACGCTCTGATGGGGACCGATGGGATGACCGCACATCCGCCGGTCACCGAGATGAGTGATCACCGCAACCTGCTGCCCAATCTGAACTGCCTGGGTGTCTGGCAGGTTGACGAGTCCGCGATCTATGGGGATCACTGGACCGCCATGCGCCAGGAGCTGCTGCGCTCGCCGGACAATGACGACTGGGACAACCTGGTGGTGCAGTCGGTGGTGATCTACCCATCCACCCAGGATGCCAACGACTTCTTCAATCAGTCGGCGGAGCGTTGGTCCAAGTGCACCAACCACCACGTGAACATCACTCTCAACGATGAGCCCCTGCCCAAATGGACGAGCGGCGACCTCACCACGACCGACTCCGAGCTCACCATGCCCTTCACCCGCGTGAAGGGGGACCAGATCCGTGCCTGCCAACGCGCATTGGCTGTCGCGGCAAATCTCGTCATAGATGTTCAGGCCTGTAAGCCGGAAGGTTCGTTGGTCACGCAGGCCGCCGATCTGGTGGACAAGATCAAGGCCGCGATGCCTCGGTGAGCGTCACCGGCGACGAGTGCAGCGGTGCGCACCGGTTAGGTCACCGTGAACTGTTGATCCAGCCAGGTGGCCAGGGACGCCGGCTTCCAGTCGGCGTCCCTGGCCACCGGTCAGATCATCCGAACTCGATGAGGTTGGTGGGGGCCCGGAAGCGCGCCAGCCAACGGGTTCGGTAGACGAGCGCGGCGGCGCGTGACAGGACCTTGCCGCGTCCCGCCGGCATATCGAGTTCGCGCACCGCGCGGATGCCGGGGAGTGCACGTAGCTCGTCGTACTGATCGGCGGTGAACGAGAACGGCATCGGCGGCGCGGTGTACTGCTTGCTGAGTCTGATGCCGCGGCGCTGAGAATGCTTGCTCAGAAATGTCGGGACGCTGTCGAAGATCATCTGCCCGCCGGGGAACCTGTCGGCGCAGGCGGCAATGAGATCGAACACCGCATCGCGCTCCAGGTATTGGAACAGTCCCTCTGCGGTGATGAGCACGCCGTTGGTGGCGTCAACCCGATCCATCCACGAGTAGTCCAGTGCGGACTGCGCCAGGTAGCTGAGTCTGTCCGAAGCCGGAAGCATTTGCTCGCGCAGTCGCACGATCGGCTCCAGGTCCACTGAAAGCCAAGTCATCTCACCATTGTCGAGGCGCCAGAAGCTGGTCTGCAGCCCCTCGGCCAGGGCGACCACCGTAGCGCGGGGGTGTGTCTGCAGGTACCGGCGAGAGGCGAGGTCGAACGCCACGGCCCGCAGGGCGGTGGCCTGATGGGTGCGGCCGAAATGGTGGTAGTCATAGCCGAGGCCGTCGCGCAGTGTGATCGCCAGCGGGTCATCGATGATGCCGTCAGGCCGGGCGGCTTCGGTCGCCCTCTGGTGCAGAGTCAGTAGCGCGGTTTCTGATACCGCGGTCAGATGACGAGCGTCGATGACTGGCATGGGGATGACCGTACTCGCGGCGGTTGGCCGGAGCGCGGGCGCCGTGCTGTCGAGAGTCGTTGCCCCGGTTGCCAGTTACCCGCGGGAACTTTTTGGTGCCCGTGTCCGACTAGCTGAATGACAAGTCGACGGGTGCAGGTCTGGGTGCCCGCGCGATCAACGTTCATGCGAGGAGGTGATGACGTGACTGCACCGCTGTGGCTTGCGGTACCCCCGGAGGTGCATTCGGCCTTGTTGAGCACGGGGCCGGGTCCCGGATCCCTGCTCGCGGCCGCCGCGCAGTGGCAGGCGCTGAGCGCTCAATACAGTGCGGTAGCAGCCGAACTCGCACAGATTCTGGCCGGGGTGCAGGCCAGCAGCTGGGAAGGCCCCAGCGCGGCGCGGTATGTGGCTGCTCATGGTCCCTACCTGGCCTGGCTGGAGCAGGCCTCAGTCGACAGTGCCGTCACCGCTGCGCAGCATGAGACGGTCGCGGCCGCCTACAGCACCGCTTTGGCGACCATGCCCACCCTTGCGGAACTCGCGGCAAACCACGTCGCCCACGGCGTACTGGTGGCCACCAACTTCTTCGGCGTCAACACGATACCGATCGCTGTCAACGAAGCCGACTACCTGCGGATGTGGCTGCAGGCGGCCGAAACGATGACCACGTATGACGCAGTTGCGGCGAGTGCGTACTCGGCGGTGCCCTCGACCCAGCCGGCCCCGTTGATCCTCGCGCCGGGTGCCGAAGCCCCAAGCACGCAGCAGAATACGTCCGGCTCAACGTCAGACGGCCAGCCGATCAACAGCATTGTGAAGTTCATCTCCGACCTGATTTCGGGTGCCGGCAATCCCGAACGACTTCTCCAGATGTTTCAACAGCTGTTCGAGCAGCTGGGATTCGGCCGGGCCGAGGCCGCCATTCTCGCCATCATCGCGCTGGTGTTGTACGACATGCTCTGGTACCCCTATTACGCCTCGTATTCGCTGCTGCTTCTACCGTTCTTCGCACCCGCACTCAGTGCCCTGAGCGCACTGAGCGTGCTGGCGCTGCTGCAGAACGAGGTGCCGGCAGCAGGACTGCTCCCGATTCCCGACGAGGGGCATACTGGCCACCACGTCGGCCCGACAGCCGATGTCGGCGTGGCATTGCCGACGTCCGGAGTTTCCACCGGAGTGCCGCAGACCAGCAATCCCGGCTCCAGCCCGCCCACCTCGAGCAGTGCAGCCGGCTCGACAGCGTCACCCGCCATCAGCTACGCCGTGCCCGGTCTGGACCCGCCGCCCGCCGTGGCATCGGGCCCCAAGGCCGGCACGGAGTCTCCTGCTGACATGGCAGACATTCTCACCACCATCGCGGCGGCGAGAGCAGCCGCCGTCGCCCGCAACCGTAGAAAACAAACCGGCCGGAAACGCGACCGTGCGCGCAGCTACCGTTACGAATTTTTGGACGACAGCGACTCCGTGGACGCCACCATCGACAGCCCTGGCATCGGTCGACACACGTCACCGTCAGCCAGCCTGACGGGCGCAGCCACCCTCGGTTTCGCCGGCGCCGCCAGGGGAACCACCAGCACCCCCGCCGCGGGGCTGGTCCACCAAGCGTCCGACAGCATTGCCGAGTCCGTCCCGATGCTCCCCAGCACCTGGGTGAGCAAACCCGATGAGAAACGCGAATAGCGGGAACTTTCAACCGGTTTGATTCGACCAATCCGATAGTCGCAATCAGATGCACCGTGACGTGTGCATCGAAGGCAACCCCAGTGTCGCGCGCGCAGAACAAAGCCGAATGAGGAGATGAGATGACGCTCAACGTGATAGGGGAGGGACTCGGGGCGCAAGTCACGGGAATCGATCCGGAGAATCTGGATGACCTCACGACGGACGAGATCCGCGAGATCGTGTACCAGAACAAGCTGGTTGTTCTGAAGGGTGTTCATCCCACTCCGGAACAGTTCCTCGCGCTGGGGCGCATAGTCGGCGACGTCGTCACCTACTACGAGCCCATCTACCACCACCAGGACCATCCGGAGATCTTCGTTTCCTCAACGGAAGAGGGTCACGGCGTACCCAGGACCGGCGCGTTCTGGCATATCGACTACATGTTCATGCCCGAGCCCTTCGCATTCTCCATGGTGGTGCCGCTGGCAGTGCCCGGAAGCGATCGCGGGACCTACTTCATCGACCTCAACAAGGTGTGGGAGTCGCTTCCGGCCGCTATGCAGGACCCAGTCCGTGGAACCTTCGCCACCCATGACCCCCGGCGGCACATCAAGATTCGCCCACATGATGTCTACAAGCCGATCGGTGAAGTCTGGGACGAAATCTCCAAGACCACACCGCCGATCAAGTGGCCGACGGTGATCAGGCACCCGAAGACCGGACAGGAAATCCTTTACATCTGCGTGACAGGCACTTCAAAGATCGAGGACGCGGACGGAAATGTCCTGGAGCCTGACATGCTGCAAGCACTGATGGCGGCGACCGGGCAGCTCGATCCGGATTTCGCATCGCCGTTCATTCACACCCAACACTATGAGGTGGGCGATGTTGTGTTGTGGGACAACCGGGTTCTGATCCATCGGGCGAAACACGGCACCGCATCAGGCACTTTGACGACTCATCGGCTGACCATGCTGGACGGCCTCACGACACCGGGATATGGAGTATGAGCATGAGCTTGGGCACCGTCGCAACACCGCCGTTCGCCAAGACTGAGCACGAAGCCGCGCACACGGCGCCGATCCCCGAGGATCTGCTGGTCAAGGTGCTGGAACCCTATTCCTACAAGGGATGCCGCTACCTGCTCGACGCTGAGTACCAGGCCACCGAGACTTCGGTATTCGCCATTGGGAACTTCAGCATCGAAGAGCCCGCATACATTCGCAATACAGGACACTTCAACGCCGCGGAATGGGTCTTGTGCTTCAACCAACTCGCCTACAGCGCGTTCGCGCCGCCCATCCTCAACGAGGTGATCCCCGAATTCCGGGGCTGGTCGATCGAGGACTACTTCAACTACCAACTCCCGAGCATGTTGATCAAGACCACGGCATCGCGTTTCAAGCGCCCGATCAAAGCCCAGAAGTTCTCAGCACGGTTGTTGTGCAAGGACTTCGAGGTCATCGATCGAACGATTCGCTATCTCAAGATTCCGTGCACCATCGAATTCTGGGATGAGGACGGCGGGTCCGCATCCGGCGAAGTCGTGCTGGCCGCACTGAACATCCCCTAACGCGTACAGGAGCACGTCATGGCCATGGCATACCAACCATCCACGGTGTTGGAACGCATCGTCGAGCGGGCAAGGCAGCGACCTGAGGCGATCGCCCTGCGTCGCTGCGACGGCACCAGCGTGGTTCGCTACCGAGACCTCATGGCCGAAGTGCACAGATTGGCAACCGATCTCGCTTCTCGGTCCATCTCCCGTGGATCGCGGGTGTTCGTCATCTCGGACAACGGTCCCGAGACCTACCTGTCGGTGTTGGCCTGCGCGGCGGTGGGAGCTATCGCGGTGATGGTGGACGGCAACCTGCCCCCGGGGGCCGTCGACCGGTTCGGTGAGATCGCCAGCCCCGGTGCGATTCTGATCGCACCGGGCTGCCGGCTCCAAACTTCGGAGCTCTCGGAGTCGCTACGGTCGATACCCGTCTGCGCTGTCAGTGTCACCTCCGGCGCAACCGGCGGCGCTGGCGATCAGATCTCAGATCCGCTGTCCGGCATGCCGGAACTGGGTGCCGAAGATCCGCTGGCGATGATCTTCACCAGCGGTACGACCGGCGCGCCGAAGGCTGTGCTACTGCCCAATCGGACCTTCTATGCCGTCGCCGATATTCTGGCGCGCGAGCAGTTGACTTGGGTTGATTGGATTGTCGGCGAAACTACGTACTCCCCGTTGCCCGCGACGCACATCGGGGGACTGTGGTGGATCCTCAATTGCCTGATGCAGGGCGGGTTGTGCATCACCGGCGGTGAGAACACCCCATCGATCCTGGAGATTCTCACCGCGAATGATGTTGCGACAACGTCGCTGGTTCCCACATTGCTGAACCGCCTGGTGTCCGAGCTGCGGTCCACCGGCGCACCCGTTCCGTCGGCACTACGGATGATCGGGTATGGCGGGTCTCGCGCGATTGCCTCCGACGTCAGCTTTGTGGAGGCAGCGGGCGTTCGTACCGCCCAAGTGTATGGACTCAGCGAAACAGGCTGTACCGCACTGTGTCTTCCCACCGATACCGGTTCGATCGGCAGAATCGAAGCGGGTGCGGTAGGACGGCCCTATCCCGGTGTGGAAGTTCATCTGGACAGCGACGGCAGCGGACCGCCCACCCGTGCCGGCGCCGATTCGGCTTCGTCAGGCACGCTGTGGATCAAGTCGCCGGCGAGCATGCTGGGGTATTGGAACAATCCCGACCGGACCGCGGAAGTTCTGGTCGACGGATGGGTGAACACCGGTGACCTTCTCGACCGCCGCGACGACGGATTCTTTTACATCAGGGGAAGATCATCAGAGATGATCATCTCCGGCGGTGTGAACATCGCGCCCGACGAGGTCGATCGAATTGCCGAGAGTGTTGCCGGTGTCAGCGAGGCAGCCTGTTACGAGATCCCCGACGAGGAATTCGGCGCGCTGGTGGGTCTGGCCGTGGTCTCCTCCACGTCGCTGGATGAATCGGGAGTCCGGAAGCTCAAACACGCCATTGCGGTTCGTTTCCGGCAGGAGTCGGAGCCGATGGCCAGGCCCTCGACAATCGTGCTCGTGCAAGAGATTCCACGAACGCAGTCCGGCAAGATCATGCGAACGGCACTGGCCGCAGCGGCCGGAGCGAACACAGCCACGGTGACCGCCGGTGGCTGAGACGCTGCGGAGCAGAATCCTGGCGGCGCTCTCGGAGGTGCTCTACGTCGACGAATCGGATCTCATCGACGGTGACACCACCGACCTCAGGGATCTCGGCCTGGACTCGGTTCGATTCGTGTTGTTGATGAAACACCTCGGCGTCGATCGGGAATCGGACGTCCCGCGGCGACTAGCCGACAACCTGTCGATTGCGGGCTGGGTCCAGGAGTTGGAAAAACCCCGATGATCCTGTCCGAAGACCCTCAGCTGCAACGCATACCGCTGAGCCGATCGCAGCAGAACATCTACAACGGCGTCCTGCAGGACGATGATCCCCAGCTGTATCTGATCGGCAGAAGCTACCGGTTCCGGTCGATACAGTCCACGGAACTCCTCGCCGCGCTGCAGAAGGCGATCCTGGCCAACCCCGTGCAGTTGTGTGTTCTGGTGCCACCGTCGGGCGGCGGGTATCCGGATCTCATGCCCCGGCTGGACATTGCCGACATCGTGCGGGTCTGCGCGGATGACGAGAACACAGTGTGCGGTGATGTCGAACTCACTCATATGTGGAGTTCGGGCATTCTCGCAACACCGTTGGTGCGCTACACCGTGTATGTCGACAGCAGCGGGCTGGTGCGCGGCCTCGACGTCCATGCCCACCACATCGGGCTCGACGGCGGCGCGATCGGGGTCATCGAAGCCCACCTGGGACGCTTCCTCTCCGGTGCTGCCTCGGCCGATATCGCCGGTGTCGGTGCTGGTCTGTCCGACGTTGCTTCGGCACATCGCCGCGAGTCGAGCCGGATCGACGATTCGCACGAGCGGCTCACCGCTGTCGTGCAGCGCGAGCTCAGTGAGGGCGCCAGGGCCGGCGGGCATGGGCACACCGCCGACAAGGTTGCCGGCTCCGCGGCCAAGGGAATTCGTACCGAGTCCGTGGTGATCCGTGGAGCGGACTACGACGACATTCTTGCACTGGCCGACCGTGAGAGTGTCCCGCTCAACGTACTCGTCGCCGCGGCCGCAACGGCAGTGGACGCGAGTGTGCGACAAACCACGGACAGCCTTTTGGTGCACGCGGTGGACAACCGCTTTGGCGACCCTGAGCTCGATGTCGCGACATGCCTGGTCAACTCGATAGCGCAGCCGGTTCGGTTCGCGCCCTTCGCGTCGGTGGCAGATGTGGTGCGGTCGATGGACCGGGGCTATGTCAAAGCCGTTCGGCGCCGCTGGCTTCGCGAAGAGCACTATCGCCGAATGTATCTGGCGCTCAATCGGACAACCTCCGTGCAGGCCTTGACGCTCAATTTTCTTCGTGCGCCCTGTGCGCCCGAACTGAGCCCGTCCCTGGTCGAACCACCGGTGACGACCCATATCGGCCCGATCGAAGGCATGACCGTGGCGGCCGTGCTCGATGAGCAACGGTGCGTGCTCACCCTCGGCATCTGGAACAGACCCGACCGGCCCGGGCAGGGTATTCCGGTGGGGGACCGGATCGCGACCGCCCTGAAATCCATGACAACGATGTGGGATCACCCCATCGCCATGACCGTCGGCGAGTGGTTCGGGATCGCCGATGACGGGACACGGTGTGAGGTTGCGCCGACACCTGAACCCGACAATGCGGTGGCTCCCGCATGGTTTCTCGACCGCGCGCAGTCCATCATCGAATGTCGTCAACGTCGTCTCCACGTCGATTCCTGGATCGCCTGGATGGTCCAGATCGGGGCGGGGCCAGGTGATGTCGTGGTGTTCACCGACGACCGCACCGACAAGACCGTCGACCTGCTGATCGCGTGCCACTTGGCCGGCTGCGGCTACACCGTCTGCGACAGCGCGGATCAAGTGACCGCGCGGGCCGAACGGCTCAACGCACTCGGTGACGGCAGCTCGGCGCACATCGTCGATGTCGCGTCGGCGAATATCTTGCGAAGCCTTGACGAGGGACATCGGCGGCTGGTCGAGGCTCGGGTCGAACAGGTGGTAACGGACCCGCAGCTGGCCACCAGGACCGCCTACGTCATGCCCACCTCCGGATCCACCGGGGAACCCAAACTCGTGCACGTCAGCCACGGGTCACTGGCGGCGTTGTGCGCCGGGGTGATTCGCGCCTACGGCTGGGGCCCGGACGACACCATCCTCCAATGCGCACCGCTGACATCGGATATCAGCGTCGAGGAAATCTTCGGTGCCGCTCTCGGCGGAGCGGCACTCATCCGGTCGACCGCGGTGAAAGCCGGTGATCTGCAGGCGCTTGCCCGAGATCTGATCAGCTCCGGGGCCACAGTCGTCGATTTACCCACCGCCGTATGGCATCTGTGGTGTGACGATGCCGACGCGATTACCGCGGTCCGCCGCTCCCAATTACGGCAGATCGTGATCGGCGGAGAACCCATCCGGTCCAGCGCCGTCGACAAATGGATGAATACCGGTGCCGCGGAGAATATCTCGTTGATATCGAGCTACGGGCCGACCGAGACCACGGTCGTGGTCACCTACCTGCCGATCATTCGTGACGGGCATGCGGTCGAGCACGGCGCGCGCCTGCGGTTGGGGCGACCGATTGTGGCGAATTCGGTGGTCATCGCGTTCGGCGAAGTCGTGGTTGTGGGGGAGATGGTGGCCGGTGGCTATCTCGGTCTGGACCATCCCGGTTTCGGGTTGGTGACCACGGCCAACGGTGCGCGGCAGCGTGCCTACGCCACTGCCGACCGGGTAACGGTCGACCACGACGGGTATCCGGTGTTCGCGGGCCGCAAAGATGCGCTCGTCAAGATCGCGGGTAAGCGTGTCGACACCGCGGAGATCACCCGACGCATCGTGGAGGACCCCGCGGTGGTCGACGTGGCAGTCGAACCCCACAACGGTGGTCTCTGGGTATGGTTCGAGACCCAGCGCACCCGTTCCGGTGGCCAAGACACCGCCGCGGCCGCGCGGATCAGGAGCATCCTGGCGGGTTCGCGGGTGCCGTCGTTCTTCGTTTCCGGCGTCGCGCGGATACCCAGGAAGCCCAATGGGAAGACCGACACCGCGAGCCTGCGGGCAACGGCTGCGACCGGAGCAACCGGGCACGGCGACGTGGAAGCCGAAGAGCGAGCGGTCGGTCTTGCCGCAATGTGGAGCCGGCACCTCGAAAGGCCGATCACGCCCGATTCGTCGCTGTTGCGCGAGGGCGTCGGTTCGTTGGACCTCGTCCGCATCCTGCCCGACACCCGGCGGTATCTCGGTCGGCAAGTGTCGATTCTGGACCTGATCAGTGCCGATACCGCGGCAAACCTGGTGGGTGACATGTCGGTCGACAACTGGATGGACGCCGAAACCGCAGCCGAGATCGAGCGTGACTTCGCCGCACTGTCGACGCGCCGTGCGGTATCGAGGCCACAGCATTCATCTACGCGCGGGTCAGAGTCGATCCTCGTGCTGGGTGCGTCCGGAGTTCTGGGAACCGGTTTCGCCGAAGCGATCCTGGAATTCAGCCGGTCGGGGTCCGCTCGCCCCGACGCGGTTTTCGCCATGCGGACCAACTCGTCTGAGCGCCGAGTCTGGAACGAGCTTCGCAGCGAGCCGGGCGTGCGGATCAAATCGCTCGCCCCCGAGTTCGGTCCGGCCGAGTTGGAGGCGCTGATCCGCGAGACCGGGGCCGGAACCCTGGTCAACTGCATCGGCAATACCAACGTGGTCGTCCCGTATCGGGAACTCCGTTCGGCCAATGTGGAATTGGTGACGACCATGGCCGAGGCGAGCGCGGCTGCCGGTACCCGGCTGGTGCACCTGTCGACGTATGTCGTCGACGCGGACGTCGCCGCGCCGCGGGTGATCGACCCGCGTCAGGCGCCGTACCCCTACGCCGCGTCCAAAGCGCTCGCGGAACTGGCCGTGGCCGGGTCGAGTCGAGACCTCGACTTCACGATCGTGCGCCTGCCCCGGGTATTGGGCACCCCCGATCAGCTGAGTGGGTCCGCCGACATCCTGGTGGCGATCGCCGACGCCTGTCATGCGCTACAGGCTTATCCATCAGTGGAGTTGACCGAAGAAGTGACCACCGGTTGTGCCGCCGCGACCAGCATTCTTCACCGGTTGCCGGAGTTCGGCGGCCCGGCGGAACTGGGACGTGGGATAGATGTGCTGCGTGGTCGGGCAGTGGCCTACCGAGAGTTACTCGGAGGCATAGCCCGAGACGAAGTCGACGTACCCGAGTGGAAGCATCGCCTGGATGAAAGTGCTTGGGCGAAGACCAATCCGCGGCGTTGGTCGGTGATCGACGCGTGGATCGGCTTGGGCGTTCGGCTGGATGGACGCACGTATGCGCAATACCTGGCCGAGTATCCGGCGGTCCCACTTGGTATCGAAACCATCGGCGAGCTGGTTGCGAAACCTCCGTCGTTGGAGGCTCTGCTCGCCAACGGATATTCGCAGTGATCGAAAACTGCCGGCCAACATCGGCTCTGGTGGAACTCAACGCGGTTGGTCAACGACCAATCAACCAAACGCCTTAACACAGTGAGGAATGGCATTGACAGACATAGCCACACGCCGGATCGAACTCGACGTGACCGGAATGTCCTGCGGAGCGTGCTCGCGACGGCTTGAGAACAAGCTGAACAAGATAGGCGGCGTACGCGCTTCGGTCGCCATCGCCACCAAGGTCGCGACCATCGACGCCCGCCAGGACATCAGTGTTGCCAACCTCTGCGACGCCGTTGCGCAGGCCGGCTACCGCGCCCAGGAGCGCACCGCCGCCACCATCGACCAGGATGCCGCCGGCTCGGAGGCCGGTGAGCAGCCGCAGAAACAGTCCTCCGCGGTGGCGAGTTTCATCCGCTGGATGACCCTTGGGCATTTGGGCGGCGGGGCCGTCCGCGGGCGAACGTAACCGACCTGCCAAACCCGACTGCGCGTCTGTCGGAAACTGCCGGCATGGTCCGAACGACCACTGAGATGGGGAACAACTAAACCTCGGTCCACCGATCAATTGTTGATGCGCTCATGAATCTGATTGTGCGGCTGGATTGCTGCTGTCGGTGTTGATGCGACGTGGATGATGCCGCCAACCGGGTGAGCGAGCAGTAGATTGAAAAAGGCAGCCGGGGCGCGGGTTAGACGTAGTGGGGCGACGGGCACACCGTCACCGTAGGAGGCGAGACCCGCCACGACCACCCGTGGGCGGCTGAATTGGGGCGCAGTTGCCACACAGTCGCAGTAATCCGGCTAATCTGTCTGCTTGTGTTGCCGGACTCGCTTTTTGCGGAGGGGACGCGGTGATCGGCGCATCGACTCGATCGTCCGGCATGCGGAATTACAGATTCGCGACCGCTGCGCTGCGCGAGGGTCGTTTCATGCGGTTGTTTGCCCGGATCGCTGCCGTGGGCTGTTTCTCCCTCGCCGTTCTGGTCGTCATGGTTCAGTTCCATCCGGCCGGGCCAAGTGGTGTGGTTGCGCGCGGCGCACAGGCCGCCGTGCTGCTGTCGGCCGTTGCGGTGGGGGCTCGCTGGCGGTGGTGGCCGTGGCCGTCCTACCGGCAAGCGGTGATCTTTGCTGTGTGGCTGGACGTGTCGATTGCTGTGCTCGCGGTCGCCATGTCGACACCCGTTGCCAGACTCTGCGTCGTGATGTTTATGGGGTTGAACGGGGTGTTCGTCGCGTTCCTGTTGGGCTGGCGGATACAGGTGATGCACCTCGTGTTCTGCTGCGCGGTCATCGCGGTGATTGTCACGGATGCGGCGTTCGGTGCGCGCGCGGACCTCTCGACGGTGTTCCTCGTGCTCGCCCCCACCCTCACCTGGGTGCTGGTGGTATCGCTGTGCGGCTCGATGCTGGTCGAGTACGGGCGCAAGGCGGCCCGCAAGACGGCCCGGTCAGCGCACTACGACCCGCTGACCGGTCTGCGCAACCGCCGCGGCATGTACGCCGCGATCAACAACACCCTGCACCGGGCCGCGGCCCCGATCACCGTCGTGGCGGCGGTGTGCGATATCGACAGGTTCAAACAACTCAACGACCGCAACGGGCACGCGGCCGGTGACGCCGCGCTGGTTGCGATGGCCGACCAGCTGAGCTCGCTGGCGTCTCGCGCCGAACTCACCGCCCGTATCGGCGGCGATGAGCTGGTGCTGGTTACCTTCGCGGCCGTCGACGACGCTGACGGGGTGGTCGGGGAGCTGTTCACCCGGCTTGGGTCGCTGACCCGCGCGCGCACCCCCGTCTTGCCCCCGACGGTCAGCGTCGGTATCGCGGCACACAGCACGGCCGACCCGCATTTCAGCGTCGACGATGTGCTGCGGCATGCCGATGCCGCCATGTATGACGCCAAACGCAGCGGGGGCGGGGCGTGTGTCGTCTACCGGCCCGGACTCACGCAGCCCGCCAGGCACGCAGCGACAGTCCACCGTTTCCGCTCCGCTGGTCGAGATTGACCACCACAACCTGACACGCCTCGCTATGACGGGCGTGGGCGACCGCATAGCGCCGGAGGGGACTAACCCCACCAGGTGGGTCAGCTCCCGTGACCCACAGAAGGTCAATTTTTTGGAGACCGTTGACAAGGTGTTCCGGGCCGAGTCGAGATGGCCCGGAAACTGGCGGCTCCGTAACCGACTTCACTGAAGACATCGTGAGCGGCGCATATGACGCACTGACGTGTCGCTGCCGCAGTAGCTGACGGGTCGGCCCGGCCTGCGGGCAGCCGTATGCGGCCGCGTCTACCCGGTCAGATCGTCCCGCTCGGCCGCCGCGATCAGATCTTCGCGGGCCCGTGCCACCCGTGAACGGATAGTGCCGACCGGGCAGCCACACACCTCGGCAGCTTCCGCATAGGACAAGCCGAGGACCTGCGTCAGCAGCAGAGCGTGCCGACGGTCCGGGTCGAGTCCGTCCAACAGCAGGCGGATCTCCACCATCTTCTCGAACCCAC
The DNA here is from genome assembly GCF_029893345.1 of Mycolicibacterium frederiksbergense. GTDB lineage: Bacteria > Actinomycetota > Actinomycetes > Mycobacteriales > Mycobacteriaceae > Mycobacterium > Mycobacterium frederiksbergense_B. Next base: position 241,863 of record NZ_JARXVE010000002.1, read on the forward strand.
CCACCGGGCGGTAGCTGTCCAGCACCTGCTCGACGTCCACTCCGTGCTGGGTACGCGGCCGGCTCTGCTTGTGCCGAATCTGGTCGACCACGACGCGCCGAGCTATCGACAGCAGCCAGGTGCGGGCAGAGGATCGGCCACCGAACCGGGGGAGCGCGGATATGGCGCGGATGAAGGTCTCTTGCGTCAGGTCGTCAGCCGACCCGGAGTCGCCCAAGTAGGCGACGGTTCGCCAGACGTCGCTCTGGGTGGACCGGATGAATTGCTCGAGCGCCGCCGAATCGCCGCGGCCGGCGGCCAGTGCCAGCCGCGTAACCTGGTCCTCGCCGCGTTCGGTAGTCACGGACATCGACATTATTCGATGCGGCCCGGGAACTTCGCATCGGGCCCGAGCGACTATCTAGATGGCGGCGATGCCTCCGACGTGGTGAATGAGCATTTGGGAGTGGTGGTGACAACAGCAACTGTCCCCGACAAGGACGTGACACAGCGCGTTGCGCTCGATGTCACAGGGATGTCGTGCGGGGCCTGCGCTGCCCGTGTGGAGAACAAACTCAACAAGATTGACGGGGTACGGGCGTCGGTGAACTTCGCCACCCGCGTCGCCACTGTTGAGTCCGGCCCGGACATCGGCATCGAGGACCTGTGTGCCGTCATCGAGAAAGCCGGCTACCAGGCGGCCCCCCGGACCGAGCGCTCCACGACCGACGTCGATCCCGATGCCGGGCATGCCCGCAGCCTGCTGCGACGCCTCGCGGTGGCTGCGGTGTTGTTCATTCCCCTCGCTGACCTGTCGGTGATGTTCGCCGTGGTGCCGGACACCCGATTCACCGGCTGGCAGTGGGTGCTCACCGCGCTGGCGGCACCGATTGTGACCTGGGCCGCATGGCCGTTCCACCGCAGCGCAATTCGCAACGCCCGGCACGGAACCGCGACCATGGAAACCCTGATCTCCATCGGTGTGACGGCGGCCACCGCGTGGTCGATGTACACGATCTTCTTCGATCACCAGACCTACCACGCTGCGGGTATCTGGCAGGCGCTGGTCGGCAGCGATGCCATCTATCTTGAAGTTGCCGCGGGGGTAACGGTTTTCGTGCTCGCGGGCCGCTATTTCGAGGCCCGTGCCCGTTCGCGTGCCGGGGGAGCGTTGCGGGCGCTTGCGGCGCTGGGCGCCAAGTCGGTGACGGTGCTGCTTGCCGACGGCAGCGAACTTGTCCTGCCGGCAGATGAGCTCAAGGAGGGCCAACGTTTCGTCGTCCGGCCCGGTGAGGCCATCGCGGCCGATGGTCTTGTGGTGAGCGGGACCGCCGCGGTCGACGTCAGCGCCATGACCGGCGAGTCGAAACCGGTACACACCGACGAAGGTTCGAGTGTGGTGGGCGGCACCGTGGTTCTTGATGGCCGCTTGATCGTCGAGGCGGCCGCGGTTGGGCCGGACACCCGGTTTGCCGGGATGGTCCGCCTGGTGGAGCAGGCGCAGGCGGAGAAAGCCAACGCGCAGAGACTGGCGGACCGCATCGCCGCGGTGTTCGTGCCCTGTGTGCTGGTGATCGCGACCGCCACCGCGATCGGTTGGCTGTTGGTCGACGGCGATGTCAACCGAGCGGTATCGGCCGCGCTGGCCGTTCTGGTGATCGCCTGCCCCTGTGCGCTGGGCCTGGCGACCCCGACCGCGATGATGGTGGCGTCGGGGCGGGGCGCTCAGTTAGGGATTTTCCTCAAGGGACACCGTGCCTTGGAGGCAATCCGTGCGGTCGACACGGTGGTGTTCGACAAGACCGGCACCTTGACCACCGGACAACCTCAGGTCGCCACCGTTGTCGTTGCCGAGGGCTGGAGCGAGGACGAGGTTCTCGGGCATGCGGCCGCAGTCGAGTCGGCATCCGAACATCCCGTGGCGCATGCGATCGTTGCCGCCTGCGCGGGCCGTGACATTGCGTCTGTGGAGAACTTCCAAGCCTTCGCAGGCCACGGTGTGACCGGATTGGTGGACGGTGTCGCCGTGGTCGTCGGGCGTCCCGCCTGGGTCACCCGGGATCGGGTGGTGCCGGCCAACCTTGCGGCCGCCCGCAAGGTTGGCGAGTCACACGGCCGTACCGTCGTGTTTGTGGCCTGCGGCGACACCGTGTGCGGTGCCATCAGCATCGCCGACGCGGTCAAGGACTCGGCGGCCAGTGCCATCGCACAGCTGCACGCCGAGGGTATGAAGACCATGCTGTTGACCGGCGACAACGCCGCGACGGCCGCCGCGATCGGCGCGGAGGTGGGCATCGACGACGTGGTCGCCGAGGTGCTTCCCGAGGACAAGGTCGGCGCGATCGAGAAGTTGCGGGATCAGGGCCGGGTGGTGGCGATGGTCGGCGACGGGATCAATGACGGCCCCGCCTTGGCCTGTGCCGACCTGGGTCTGGCGATCGGCCGCGGCACCGATGTGGCCATCGGCGCGGCCGACATCATCCTTGTCCGGGACAACCTCGATTCGGTCCCGCAGGCGTTGGGTCTGGCCCGGGCCACGATGCGGACCATCAGGGTCAACATGATCTGGGCCTTCGGCTACAACATCGCAGCGATCCCGGTCGCCGCGGCAGGTCTGCTGAACCCGTTGATCGCCGGCGCGGCGATGGCAGTTTCGTCTTTCCTGGTGGTGTCGAACAGTCTCCGGCTGCGCAATTACGGGACAGAGCAACCGAATACGTTCAGCTGATTCACTCGACGGCGCTGTTGCCGGCGGCACGCATGTCTGGTTGAGACGAGGTCACCGGGGCCAAACAGACCCCCAGCCATCCCGCGGTCAGCGCCGCGCTGGTCAGCCCGCCCAATGCGATGGCCGGAAGCCAGGTGGCTGTCTGTGCCGTGTGATGCCACCAGAAGGCCCCCGCACCGCCCACCGCGGCCAGCGCTGACATATATGTCGCCACGCAGCACCACCGAAACCGGCGACGCACCAGAGCGAAAGCCGACGCCACTGCCGCCAGAGTGAACAGGACGACGGTCACCAGCGATATCCAGTGCCCGTTGTGAGTTTCGGCACCCGAGAATTTGCTGCTCGCTTGTAGCGCCGGGGCGGTCACGGCCAGAGTTGTTGCCAATGCTGCCAGGGTGCGGGTACGCGGGGTGCTGATCCACACGTCCTCGAATACCCGGCGCTCGATGGCCCGTAGCTCGGTCTCGACTGCGGCGGCGATCTCTTGCGACGTCATCCAAATACCTTGTTCATCAACATCTATCTTCGCTCCACAGTGATCACGGGTGGTCTGCGGGATCGAGGGCTGCTCGTGCGGGGAGTCTCGATGGCCGCACTGATTGGTCGGGAGCACGGTGGGGTTAGTTCCGTCCGGCCGGGATCTAGACTCCTATGCATGACCAGCAATGAAACAGTCGAGTCGACCAAGTGCGAGAACCCGAACTGTACCTGTGAAAACTGCACTTGTGGGAGCACCTGCAGCTGCGGTTCCGACACCGACGAATAGCCCAACACCGAGCCGCAGATGCCGTAAGCGGCTCCGGGCTGTCCCGGAGCCGCTTACGGCCAGCAGACCGGCTCAGGCCGGGTTGTACAAGCGGCGCTCGAGAAAAGCGGTGTCCTTGAGCTGATGCAAGCTCTTGGCCGCGGCCAGGACTGCCAGATCGGCGATCGGTTCGACCACGATCACCAACATGTAGGCGGCACCGAAGGTCGCGATGCTGGCAACTGTCTGGCCGGCAAAGCCCTCACCGTAGAGCGCCCAGAACGCCACCCAGGTGACGATGCCGGCCTGGTACGTCGTCGACAATGCCAGTGCCTGCCGGTACTTGAGCTGCACATAGGGCGTCTCGGGTGCGATCACCTTACGCGCGACGAACTGCAGCGCGAACAGCGGAACCAACAACGTGGTGACGTTCATTCCGTACTGGGGAAGGTCGAACGGAGCGAAGAACAGCCCCTGGATCAGCAGGCCCAGCGCCAGCCCGAATGCTGCTGGGGCAACCCCGAAGATGAGGAACAAGGTCGAGCCGAGAATGAGGTGTACCTCGGAGATGCCGACCGGATAGTGCGGGAATACCTGGAAGAAGGTGAAGACCAGGGCGGTGCTGATGACAGTTCCGCCGAGCAGTGTTCCGATGCCCCGCTCTTTGATGTGTTTCCAGGCCAGGCTCAGCGAGTACAGCCCGGCGCTGCCGGCAGTGACATAACTGAGAACGATCTTTGAGCCGTCGACGATGCCCGGTTCGATGTGCATGCAGATTCTCCCGCTCGGTTCGCTGACCCGACGAATGACCGAGTCAGTTAAGCACACCCGATAGTGTTGGGCGACGGCAGGATTCAGCGCCGATTGCGGGCAAGCTCGCGAAGCATTGCGTTGTAGTCGTCGAGTTCTTCGTCGTATCCGCGATCGCTGTGGCGGTCTTGGCGCGCCCCTATTCGGCGGTCCTGACGCGCCCATTGGGCCACCAGCGCGACCACCACGATGATCACCGGCAGCTCGCTCGAACCCCAGGCAATGGCACCGCCCAGGTGTTGGTCATCCGAGATGCTCTGCAACCAAGGAAGACCGACGAACTGGTAGAAGCTCCCGCCCAGGGTTGAGGTCATCGTCATGGTGGCGATACCGAAGAACGCATGGAACGGCATCACGGCGAACAAGAGCCCGAGCCGCCCCAAGAAGGGGAGTCGCCGCGGGCCGGGGTCGATGCCGATGATGCCCCAGTAGTACAGATAGCCGGTCAGCAGGAAGTGCACGCTCATGAACTCGTGGCCCCAGTGATACCGGATCAAAGTGTTGAACAGGGGCGTGAAGTAGACCAGGTACAGCGACCCGACGAACAAGACGAACGCCGTGACCGGATGCGACAGGAATCGGGTCAGCGGTGCGTGCACCAGCCACGTCAGCCATTCGCGCGGTCCAGGCGCCTGACCGTTCGGCGCGGCGGGTAGGACGCGCAGGGCGAGGGTGACGGGTGCGCCGAGCACCAGGACCACCGGGATGAACATGTTCAGCGCCATGTGTTCACCCATGTGCACGCTGAACATCGCCGACCCGTAGGCGCGCACTCCGGAACTCGTGGCGATCAACAACGCCGCGCAACCCAGGGTCCAGGCGACCGTGCGTCCCACCGGCCAGTGATCCCCGCGTCGGCGCAGTCGCAGCACGGCGAGCAGGTAGCCCAGGGCAAGCACGATGGCTGCGGTACCGATCAGCGGATCGAATCGCCATTCGGTGATCAGGTTGAGCGGATTCGGCGGTGCATCGAGCTGGTAGCCCAAAAAGATGTCCCACGTGGTGAACTCGTGCACGGTGAACCGGGGCGGGACGCTATTCGCGGCGAGTGCCAGCGCGGCGGTGACGGCGATCATCGCGGCCGCAGACAGGCTGTTGATCCATCGCGAAGGCGTGCGTCGCATCAGTAGTAATGCACCATCGCCGAGCCACACCAGCGCCAGCAACACGCCCGCGACAAGTACAGCCCGCCCGTATTGCGATCCCAGGATCGGCAATCCGCCCAACATCAGCGTCGCCAGCAGGACGCCATAGAGGACGGCAACCGCCCCGCAAGCCAGCTGCATGGCCTGGATACGGCGTCGAACGACGACGTCACGCAATCCGGCGGACACAATCTTGGTTCCGGCCCACACCGCGACCGCCACGGCGAAAACGACCACGGCGCTCGTCGCGATGTCATGGTCCGGCCCTTGTCCGGCGTTGCCCGTCACCGGCACGGCGACTATCCCGATCAAGGTTGGCAACAGGGCAACGCAATGCCCGATCCAGCGCAGCGTGAAGCGCACGCCGACGGCCAGCACCGTCGCGCAGATCGCCGCCGCGCACCACCCGCGTGCGACCTCAGATGCCGCAATTGCGCTGCCGAGCCCGGGACTGGCGATCAGCCGGCCGACGGGAATTCCAGAGGCGGCGGCCGCAGAGATGACCACCATGGATGTGGCCGAACAGGCCCAGACGATAGCGGCGCGTTCGAGAAGCAGATGAACGGGAAAGGATGCGGTGTCGATTCGGCCGTCTTCGCGAGGTGTCGCGGTCGTCACGATCCAGACGAGTGCTCCGGCACACACCGCACCGGCCAAGGTGGCGGTCCAATGTCCGAGCAGCAGAGCTGTGCTGGTAGTGGTTCCCGGGTCAGTGAGCCCCGCATCAGCGAGGCGCTGTGCGCCCAGTTGCAGTGCAGCGACGAAGAGCAGCACAGCGGAACCTGCGATGCTGCCGAGCAGCGTCAGGCGCCCCCACCACGCACTGGCGGCACCGGACATTAGTTCACGCGCCATTGTCGAACCGGCCTTCCGCCGCGAAGACGATCTAGACGCGGCCATGCGATTCTACGACAACGCGTCGTAGTGCCGATCGGGTGCGGGAACTTTCCCGACTGCACCGCCGACCAAAGGAAGATGGCTGCGCCCGCTCGGCCGTCGACGACGACCTTCATAGACAGGACCTGGAATGATCGCCGATCTTGCGCTCCGCTGGGTAACAACGGTTTTGTTCGGATTGAGCGCGATCGAGTGCGCTTACGCGTTGACCCGCTCCCATGGCCGTTCGAGCGCCGCGGTGGGCCACGCACTGCACTTGGTGATGGCCATCGCAATGCTGGTGATGGCCTGGCCGCGCGGGGCCGAGCTTCCGGCCCTGGGCCCGATGTACTTCTTCCTGGCCGCCGCCGTGTGGTTTCTGGCCGGGTTGCTGAAATCCGACACGTCTGGAAGCCGTCTGGTCAACGGCTATCACACCGCCATGATGTTGGCGATGGCGTGGATGTATGCGGTCATGGACGGCAATGTGCTCACGCATCCCGAAGAGCCGATCGAGATGACCGGCCACGACATGCATGCCATGCAGGCGGCGGGACACCATGACGGCGGCACGGCGATGGCAATGGATCACTCGGCGATGCAGCCGCCTTGGGTTCCTGCCATCAACTGGCTGTTGACCATTGGTTTCGTGATCGCCACCACCGTGTGGCTGTACCGCTACTTCGCGGCACGCCGGCGGTCAGGCGGGTCGTGGTTCTCGGATTTCGGCACGCTGTGCCGGGCGATGATGGCCGCCGGTATGGCGATCATGTTCGGCGTCATGACGTAGCGGCTCAGGCGGCAGGATCATCGGCTGCGCGGAGGTGGCGACGGTTGGGCGTGGTCGTGCCCGATTCGTCGCCGTCACCACGTGCCTTGGGGGACGGGTCGCGCGGGCGGGCCGCGCGCGACGCCAGGATCGACACGATCGCGGCCAACGCCACCGGCAGATGGCTCAGTACGCGGACGGCGGTTACCTGCCCCGCGAGTGCATCCGACACCACGTAATAAGCCAGGAATCCGCAGTAGGCCACCAGCACACAAGCCAGACCCGGCGCGATGCGAGGCCGGAACGCCATCGCAATCGTGGCGATTCCCAGCGCGGCCGACCACGCCGTGGACTCGTTCAGCAAGTGTGCTCCGCTGGCCGACCCGTGGTGTGCGGCAACCATCCCGAAGTCCATGCCCACCGCTTGGGCGACCGCCAGAGCAACCTGGACTAGGCCGATGACCACGATTGTGATGGTCAGCACACGCCGGCTGAAGCAGCGCCGCAGTCCGCTCAGAACACTTCTGCTGTGGTTTGTGCGCGCACCCGCAGCGCCGATCAGTCCGACATCGGACAGCCCGCGCAGTTGCAGAGCGAGAACTTCGGCCCGGTCGTACCAGGTGGCGCATTCTCGGCACACCCGCAGATGCTCGTCAACGCGCGCGGAGGGAACCGGCTCCCGCTCCCCGTCCAGGCGCGCCGAAAGCGCCTCCCGTGCCACCACGCAGTCCACTCGTTCATTCTTCCGTATCGCCTTCGCGGATGGCACGCCTACTCGTGCCGATGCGGCGCGGCCGTTCACACCGTCGGCGAATACGGCAGGTTACTGCTGGTCTGCGGGTCCACATGGACCGGTCTGCCGACGTACGGAAACGCCCGTTGCGGGCAGGCCGGTCGATCGCAGATCCGGCAACCCGCTCCGATGGGCACCGTGGCTTCGGGATCGCTGAGATCGATCCCCACCGAGTACACCAACTTTTCGGCGTGACTCAGGTCGCAGCCGAGTCCGATGGCGAAACTCTTTGGCGTACCCAGGTACCGGCTCGGCGCGGAGGTGGAGGTCTTCGCGATCCAGAAATAGCTGCGGCCGTCGGGCATCTGGGCCACCTGGGTGAGGAACTCCCCGGGGCGGGAAAATGCGTGGTGCACCACCCAGAGTGGGCAGTTCCCGCCCACTCGGGAGAAGTGAAAAGCCGTGGCGGACTGGCGCTTCGATATGTTGCCCGCACTGTCGGTGCGGACAAAGATGAACGGGACGCCGCGCGCATCCGGCCGTTGCAATGTCGACAGCCGATGGCAGATGGTCTCGAATCCCATCTCGAAGCGCCGAGCCAGCTGATCGATGTCGTACCGCAATTCTTCGGCGGCGGACAGGAACATCCGGTAGGGGAGAAGCAGCGCCCCGGCGAAGTAGTTGGCCAGCCCGATACGGGCCACATCCTTTGCCTCTGCGCTCAATTGGTCGTCGGTGGCGACGATGGTGCTGATCAGTTCGGAGTGCATCAACAGCGCGATCTGGGTGGCGAGCTGAAACGCGCGTTGGCCGGGCAGCAGCCACCGCGCCACGTGCAGCGTTCCGGCCTCGGGTTGATACCGGCGTTTCACGCTGGAACCCAGTACATCTCCGTCGTCCACGATCACCGAGATGCCGAACTCCGTGGACAGCAGGTCGGCCAATTGCCGGTCGAGCCCTCCGATCTGCAACCGGTGGCGGGCGAAGAGATCCTCGGCGGCGCGGTCGAGCGCATCGACGTAATTGCGGCGGTCGTAGAAGAAGTCGCGTACTTCCTCGAACGGCATCGGCTGTTGAGTACCCGCCTGGGCGGCCAGGTTGGCCCGACCGTGCACGGCCTCCAGCTCCGCGGTGGCGTCGTGCAGCCGGCGGTGCAGGCTCACCATGGTCTGACCGACCTCGGGCATGCGGGCGACGAGCTCCTCGATCTGCGCCGTGGTGGCCGGACTGTCGGCCAGAATCTCGCGCAAGTCGGATACCAGCCGGGCATCGGCGTCCGGGGCGAAGTACTGGGTCGGCAGATCGAAGCGATCGGACAGGGCCAACAACACCGGGACGGTGATCGGTCGCTGGTCGTTCTCGAGTTGATTGACGTAGCTGGTCGACAGCCCCAGCGCACGCGCCAGCGCGACCTGCGTCAGGCCGTTCTCGTCGCGAAGCCGCCTCAGGCGGGCACCGGCGAATGTCTTGGTCACCGGTGGTGAGCCTACCCCGATCGAGTTTCACAACATTCGCAAAAACGGTGATCAAAGGACACAAAAATACGCATTTACAGGCGGTTCCGCTGGTGATCGAACCTGCGTACCGTGCGGAACATGCTTGAACATGACGTCAAAACACGGCGCAGCGCCGAGGCCTTCCCGCGCACCGAGCACCTGGCTTGGAAGATCGCCGAGATCGCCGCCGACCCGGTGCCGGTAGCGCCCGAGACCGAGGCGATGGTGATCAACCGCATCATTGACAACGCGGCAGTGTCGGCGGCCTCGGTGATTCGCCGGCCGGTGACCGTCGCCCGCGCGCAGGCGCTCGCGCACAAGACGCGTCAGGGTGCGGCCGTGTTCGGCGTGGACGGCACGGTCTCCGCCGAATGGGCCGCATGGGCCAACGGGGTGGCGGTGCGGGAACTGGATTTCCACGACACCTTCCTGGCCGCCGAGTACTCGCACCCAGGGGACAACATCCCGGCGCTGGTCGCGGTGGCCCAGCAGCTGGGAGTGCGTGGTGCCGACCTGATCCGCGGACTCGCCACCGCCTACGAAGTGCAGATCGATCTGGTCAAGGGAATCTGCCTGCACCAGCACAAGATCGACCATGTCGCTCACCTGGGGCCGTCGGTGGCCGCCGGGCTCGGCACCATGCTGCGCCTGGATCCCGAGACCATCTACGCCGCCATCGGTCAGGCCCTGCACCTGACCACCGCGACCCGGCAGTCGCGTAAGGGGCTGATCTCCAGCTGGAAGGCGTTCGCCCCGGCCTGGGCGGGCAAGGTCGGGATCGAGGCGGTCGACCGCGCGATGCGTGGTGAGGGTTCACCGGCTCCGATCTGGGAAGGCGAGGACGGCGTGATCGCCTGGATGCTCGCCGGTCCCGAGCACACCTACCGGGTGCCGCTGCCCGCCCCGGGCGAACCCAAGCGGGCCATCCTGGACAGCTACACCAAGGAGCATTCGGCCGAGTACCAGAGCCAGGCCCCGATCGACCTGGCCCGACGGATGCGCGAGCGCATCGGGGATCTGGACCAGATCGCCTCGATCGTGCTGCACACCAGCCACCACACCCACGTCGTGATCGGCACGGGCTCAAACGATCCGCAGAAGTTCGATCCCGACGCCTCGCGCGAAACTCTGGATCACTCGGTGATGTACATCTTCGCCGTCGCGCTGCAGGACGGCGCCTGGCACCACGAGCGGTCCTATGCGCCCGAGCGGGCGCACCGACCCGACACCATCGAGCTGTGGGACAAGATCTCCACGGTCGAGGATCCGGAGTGGACGCGGCGTTACCACTCGACCGATCCGGCGGAGAAGGCGTTCGGCGCCAAGGCCGTGGTCACCCTGAAGAGTGGCGAGACCATCGTCGACGAACTCGCTGTCGCCGATGCTCATCCGCTCGGTGCGCGGCCGTTCGAACGTGAGCAGTACGTGGCCAAATTCGCCGAGCTGGCCGACGGCGTTGTGGAAACCGAAGAGCAGGAACGCTTCCTGGCCGTGGTCGACGATGTGGCCAACATCAAGCCGGGTGGACTGGGAGCACTCAACGTCCGTGTCGTCCAGCGGGTGCTGGACAAGGCTCCGACCGTGCCCTCGGGGATTTTCCGATGAGCGCTCGCGCGAAGAGAGGACAGCACCGATGAGCGCTTGCGCGAAGAGAGAGGGTTTGCGATGAGTGGGTTGCTCGGTTCTGCCACCTCTGCATCGGAGAAGCGGCGAAAGTTCCGCCGCGGATTGGAGTCCGGTCGGCTCTTGCGTCTTCCGGGTGCGTTCTCCCCGCTGGTCGCCAAGCTCATTGCCGAGATCGGCTTCGACGGTGTCTATGTCTCGGGCGCGGTGCTGTCTGCCGATCTCGGCCTGCCGGACATCGGGTTGACGACGCTGACAGAAGTGGCGGTACGCGGCACCCAGATCGCCTCGGCCACAGACCTTCCGACGCTGATCGATGCCGATACCGGGTTCGGCGAACCGATGAGCGCGGCCCGTACCGTCACGTTGCTCGAAGACGCGGGGTTGGCCGGGCTTCACCTCGAAGACCAGGTGAATCCGAAACGGTGCGGGCATCTCGACGGGAAGGTGGTGGTGGAGACTGCCGAGATGGTCAAGCGGCTGCGCGCTGCCGTCTCGGCCCGTCGTGATCCGAATTTCGTCATCTGCGCCCGTACCGATGCCGCGGGGATCGAGGGGATTCCCGCGGCGATCGAGCGGGCCAAGGCCTACGCCGATGCCGGTGCGGATCTGATTTTCACCGAGGCGCTGAACACTCCGGCGGATTTCGAACAGTTCCGGGAAGCGGTCGATGTTCCGCTGTTGGCCAATATGACCGAGTTCGGCAAGTCCGAACTGCTTACGACCCAGCAGTTGTCCGAGATCGGCTACAACGTGGTGATCTACCCGGTGACCACCCTGCGTCTGGCCATGCATGCCACCGAGCTCGGCCTGCGCGAAATTGCCGCGGCAGGAACACAATCCGGTCTTCTCGATCAGATGCAGCACCGCAGCCGGTTGTACGAGCTGCTGCGTTACAACGACTACAACCAGTTCGACTCGGATATCTACAATTTTTCGCTGCAAGGGGCGACGCAATGACCGTTACCGCGAACGACACGGCCAAGCCGAGTATCCACAAGGGCCTGGCCGGTGTGGTGGTCGACACCACCGCTATCTCCAAGGTGGTGCCCGAGACCAACACATTGACCTACCGCGGTTATCCGGTTCAGGACCTGGCCGCACAATGCAGCTTCGAGCAGGTCGCCTACCTGCTCTGGCACGGCGAACTGCCGACCGACCAGGAACTCGCCCTGTTCACCCAGCGCGAGCGGGCCTCCCGGCGCATCGACCGATCGATGCAGTCGCTGCTGGCCAAGCTGCCGGACAATTGCCATCCGATGGATGTGGTGCGTACCGCGATCAGCTACCTGGGCGCCGAGGATCCGGAAGAGGACGACAGCAGTCCGGCGGCCAATATGGCCAAGGCCCTGCGGATGTATGCCGTCCTGCCCACCATCGTCGCCGCCGACATGCGCCGCCGTCGGGGTCTTGAACCCATCGCGCCGCACAGCCACATGGGCTACTCGGAGAACTTCCTGAACATGTGCTTCGGTGAGGTTCCGGAACCCGCCGTGGTCAAGGCATTTGAGCAGTCGATGGTGCTCTATGCCGAGCACAGCTTCAACGCGTCCACCTTCGCCGCCCGGGTGGTCACTTCGACACAGTCCGACATCTACAGTGCGGTCACCGCGGCCATCGGCGCCTTGAAGGGTTCGCTGCACGGCGGGGCCAACGAAGCCGTCATGCATGACATGCTCGAGATCGGTTCAGCCGACCGCGCCGCGGAATGGTTGCACGGCAAGCTGTCGCGCAAGGACAAGGTGATGGGATTCGGCCACCGGGTCTACAAAAACGGAGACTCCCGGGTGCCGACCATGAAGGCGGCGCTGGCCAGTGTGGCCGAGGTGCGGGACGGACAGCGCTGGCTGGACGTCTACAACGTATTGGAGAGCGCCATGTTCGCGGCCACCAAGATCAAGCCGAACCTGGACTTTCCGACCGGCCCCGCCTACTACCTCATGGGTTTCGACATCCCGTGCTTCACACCGATCTTCGTGATGAGCCGGATCACCGGCTGGACCGCCCACATCATGGAGCAGGCCGCGTCGAACGCTCTCATTCGGCCGCTCAGTGACTACAGCGGACATCCGCAACGCGCGATCTCGTGATTCACGTGTTCGTCACTCGGTCCGACGGCTAGGGTTATGCGCCCCGCGGATCGGTCGACAGCGCGCGATGAGTTCTGCGGTCCACCCGAGTCCAATCAACATCCATTGATGTCCGATCGGAAGTGAGCCCATGTCCCAGCTGCTCAAGGTCCAAAACTTCAACGTCTCCAGCGACGGCTTCGGGGCCGGCGAGAACCAGAGCTTTGAGCGGCCGTTCGGCCACGCCGACCCGGCCGACATGTTCGCCTGGGCCGGCGCCACAGCCAGCTGGCCCATGCGGACCGAACCGGGCGGCAGCCGCGGTCTCGACGACTACCTCACCCGCGACTACGCCAACAACATCGGTGCGGAGATCATGGGCCGCAACAAGTTCAGCCCGTACCGCGGTCCGTGGGAAGACCATGACTGGCAGGGCTGGTGGGGCGATGAGCCGCCGTTTCGCACCCCGGTCTTCGTGATGACCCACTATGAGCGACCGTCGTTGACCCTGTCGGACACCACATTCCACTTCGTCAACGCCGACCCGGCAACCGTACTGGCTCAGGCCCGGGAGGTCGCCCAGGGCAAGGACGTCCGGCTGGGCGGGGGAGCGACCACGATCCGGGAATTTCTCGATGCCGACCTGATCGACACCCTGCACGTCACGGCGTCCCCGATTGAGCTGGGCAGCGGGTCGCGGCTGTGGGAGTCGCCCGAAGAGTTGGACGACCGATACCACCACGACATCGTGCCCAGGCCCAGCGGAGTGACCCACCACCTGTTCTGGCGGCGCTGAGCGCGAACAGCGGCGATTTCCCGAAATGCCATCTGCCAATGGCGTGCTCCGAATACGCTTCGCTCGCCTACACGGGCGTCAATATCAAGATCGGAGCTCTCCATGGTTCGCGTATTCATCGCAGCAGCGGTATTAGGTGGTTTTGTCCTGGGCGGTGCGGCCACTGCCGCCGCCGACCCCTATTACAAGAACTGCACCGCCGCCCGACAGGCCGGCGCCGCCCCCATCCACCAGGGCGACCCTGGCTATGGATCACACCTGGACCGCGACGGCGACGGTATCGCCTGCGAGTAACGCGCGAAGAAGCAATAGCCCCGAGCCCGATCAGGGCCGGGGCTATTCTTTTGCCTCGTCGAAGCCGGGCAGGTCAGTCCCGGATGCGCACTCCGCGCTCAAAGGTGCGGATGACGGCGGGTGCGGCGGCGTGTCGCGGCATCAGGCCGTCCTTGGAATCCTGGCAGGCCCACTTGACCAGGCCGTAGAGCGAGTGTTCGATCCACACCGAGCTCGACTCGGGGTCGAACACGCCCTCGGCCTGGCCGCGTTCGATCAGCCGAGTCAAATAGGTGTTGTCGGGCACGGCCTCGGGCGGCAGGCCGCGCAGCACCGTGGGATCGTCGAACAGGAACAGGATCCGGTTGCCGACCGAGATCATCGCGTTGATCACGCGCCGCATGGCGTCGATCGCGCCGCCGTCGTCGGGTGCGGCGGCAGCCACCGCTTCGGTGACGACCTGGACCGAGTCCACGATGGTCGCGTTGATCAGGCTCTCCCGGTCGGGAAAGTAGCGGTGCACGGTGGTACGACCGACCCCGGCGGCCTTGGCGATGTCGGGAAGGGTCGAGGTCCGGTCGTCGGCCAGGACCGCGGCGGCTGCCTCGATGATCGCGCCGCGGGTGCGCGCCTGGGTGGCCGAGAGCTCGGCTGTACTCATGCGCCGATGATAGCGACGGGGTGTCCCAGCGAACCGTCGATCACGGTCTCGCGACCGGTATCGGGGCGGTCCGGTCGGAGAGGAAGCGCGCCGGGCGCTGGCGGACCCGCAGTGGCCACCAGAACCACCGGCCCAGGATCGCGGCGATCGACGGTGTCATCAGGGACCGCACCACGAAGGTGTCGAACAGCAACCCCAGGCCGATCGTCGTGCCGCCCTGCCCGATCGCAATCAGATCGCTGGTTGCCATCGACGCCATCGTGAAGGCGAACACCAGGCCGGCCGCGGTGACCACGCCGCCAGTGGCACCCATCGCCCTGACGATTCCGGTGTTGATGCCCGCGCCGATCTCCTCCTTCATGCGGGACACCACCAGCAGGTTGTAGTCCGACCCGACCGCCAGCAGGATGATGACCGAGAACGCCAAAGTCATCCAGTGCAGGTCGATTCCGAGCAGGTACTGCCAGACCAGGACCGACAACCCGAACGATGCCGCCAGGGACAGGATCACGGTGCCGACGATGACGAATGAGGCGATCAGTGCGCGGGTGAGCAGCAGCATCACGATGAAGATCAAGGTGATCGCGCCGAGTGCCGAGATCAGCAGATCCCACTGGGAGCCCACCTGGATGTCCTTGTAGGTGGCCGCGGTACCGCCGAGATAGATCTTGGCGTCGGCCAGCGGGGTCGTCTTGATGGCTTCCCGGGCGGTCTTCAGCAGCGGCTCGACGTGCGAAATGCCTTCGGTGGTAGCCGGATCG
The DNA here is from genome assembly GCF_029893345.1 of Mycolicibacterium frederiksbergense. Taxonomy (GTDB): domain Bacteria; phylum Actinomycetota; class Actinomycetes; order Mycobacteriales; family Mycobacteriaceae; genus Mycobacterium; species Mycobacterium frederiksbergense_B. Next base: position 257,327 of record NZ_JARXVE010000002.1, read on the forward strand.
ACGTCGTGGGTGATGATGAACTGCGCGGCCTGACCGTCCGGCGAGACCATCAGATCCAGCCCGCGTTTGAAGTCCGGGTTGTCGAACGCCTCGGGCGGCAGGTAGAACGAGTCGTCGTTGCGGGCGTCGTCGAACGCCTGACCCATCACCGATGCCGTGTCGGTCATCTTGGCGATCTGGTCCACCAGCCCGTTGAACGTGCTGAACATCGTTTTCATGGTGCCCTGCATGGACTTCGAGATGGCGATCAGCGGCGGCAGTTGTGCCACCAGCTGCGGCATCAGCTGATCCATCTCGTTCATGTTCTTCACCGAGCTGGCCAGAGTCTCGGTCATGGTGTCGATGCCGTCGAGCCCGTCGAACATCGAGCGCATCGACTGGCACATCGGGATGTCGTAGCAGTGCGGTTCCCAGTACAGGTAGTTCCGCAGCGGGCGCATGAAATCGTCGAAATCAGCCATGTGATCCCGCATTTCGTTGGTGCTCGCCTGCATCTCATTCATACTGGCGGTGAGCTCGTGGGTGATGCCGGTCATCCGGTTCATCAGGCCCAGCATGTTTTCCATGATCGCGATCATTCGGCCGAGATCGTCGGTGAGCGTGTTCATGTCGCCCATGCGTTCGCGCAGGAACTGGAGGTTCTCGGTCATCGACACCGACTGCATGCTCACCTGGAACGGCACCGAACTGTGCGCAATGGGGCGGCCCAGTGGGCGGGTGATGCTCTGTACGCGTGCGATGCCCGGGACGCGGATCAGCTCCCTGGCGATCTTGTCCAGCACGATCATGTCGGCCGGGTTGCGCAGGTCCCGGCCGGCGTCGATCAGCAACAGGTCCGGGTTCATCCGGGCGGCGGTGAAATGTCGTTCAGCGGCAGCGTATCCGACGTTGGACGGCAGATCCTTGGGGATGTACAGGCGCTCGTTGTAGGAGGTCTTGTAACCGGGCAGGGCCAGCAGACCGATGAGCGCGACGCTGATTGCCGCGGCCAGGATCGGAACCGGCCAGCGCACCACCGAGGTGCCGAGCCTGCGCCAACCGCGCGAACGGATCTCGCGCTTGGCGTCGAGCAAGCCGAACCGAGTGCCGACCACCAGCATTGCCGGTGCCAGCGTGAGTGAGGCCAGCACCACCACGGACATACCGATGGCGCTGGGGATACCCATCGAGCTGAAGTAGTTCAACCGGGTGAAGTGCAGGCAGAGCATGGCGCCGGCAACCGTGAGACCGGAGCCGAGGATGACGTGCCCTACGCCGTGGAATGCGGTGTAGTAGGCGTCTTCTCGTTCCTGCCCCTTCTGCCGCGCCTCCTGGTATCGGCCGACGAGGAAGATCGCATAGTCGGTTCCGGCCGCGATGGCCAACGAGGTCAGCAGGCTGACGGAGAACGTGGACAGGCCGAGCAGGCCGGTGTGGCCGATTGCCGCCACCACTCCACGGGCCGCCGACATTTCCAGCAGCACCACCACAAGCATCAGCAACATCGTGGCGATCGACCGATAGACGGCCAGCAGCATCACGGCGATCACGGCGATCGTGACGAACGTGATCTTGATCATGCTCTTGTCGCCGGCCTCGTTCATATCCGTGGTCAGCGGACCCTGGCCGGTGACATAGGCTTTCACGCCCGCCGGTGGGTTGGATTCGTCGATGATCTTGCGGAGCGCGGCGACCGATTCGTTGGCCAGCGTCTCACCCTGGTTGCCGGCGAGGTTGACCTGAACGTAGGCCGCCTTGCCGTCGGTGCTCTGCGAGCCTGCCGCGGTGATCAGGTCACCCCAGTAGTTCTGTACGTGCTGAACGTGTTCGGTGTCGGCCTGTAGCGTGCGGACCAGCTCGTCGTAGTAACGGTGCGCGTCGTCGCCGAGCGGTTCTTCGCCTTCCAGCACCACCATCGCGATGGTGTCGGAGTCGAATTGATCGAAGCGCTCGCCGATCTTCTTCATTGCCACCAGTGCCGGCGCGTCCTGGGGTGACAGCGACACCGAATTCTCGTGGCCGACCACCTCGAGCTGGGGGATGAGCGCGTTCAGGAGGACCACGAGCACGACCCACGCCAGGATGATCGGCACCGCGGCGACCCGGATGACGCGGGCCATTCCGGAATGCGACACCGGATGCGACGTCGAATGCTGGCCGGTCATGCGGCCTTTTCCAAGCAGAAGGCCTGCGCGTTGTGCTGGTTCACGGTCTGGTCGTCTCGGACCTCGCCGTTGACGACGATCCGGCAGTTGATCACTTCGCTATCTCCTTGAGCCACCACATTTGCGAACACCGTCGGCAGGGTGGTGACGACCTCGTGCCGCCAGGGCAGCGAGCTGAAACTCTCGGTGTGGGGTTGGGCGTCGGCGTCCAGGTAGCTGACGTGACCGCTGGTGCCGCTCGGGCCATTGATCTCATAGACGACCCGCTTGGGGTTGAACTCCACGATGTCGTCACCCGCGGCTGGGCCTGGGTCGGTGTTGATGTGCGTCCCGAAGATCCCGTGCATCCGGTTCATCGCGAACCCGCTAGTGGTGAGTGCGGCGACCAACACCAACGGAATCCAGAAGCGTTTCGCAAGCCGAAATATCGCAGCCACGGCTATCTACCTCTCCGATCCGACGCACGCCGACGGAGCCCCATCCGACCGCGTTTGATCGGCTGAACGTAACAGGCCCTTAGTGGATCATCAACGTTCCATTAAGGAATATTGATCTTCCTCACAGTTGCTGGTCAAACGGAATTTTTGCGTGACCTACGCCTGGAGCAAACGCAGCGGTGACCCGGCACAGTAGGCAGCGATGTCCTCCACAATGTCGCGGTAGAACACCTTCATCACGCCTTCTGTGACGTAACCCAGGTGCGGGGTGAGCAGACTGTTCGGCAGGGCGGCCAACGGGTGTCCCGGAGGCAGCGGCTCCTGCTGGTAGACGTCGAGGGCCGCACCGCGAATCCGGTTGCCGCGCAGTGCTTCGATCAGGGCCGGTTCGTCGATGAGGCCACCGCGTGAGGTGTTCACCAGGATCGCGGACGGTTTCATCGCAGCCAGCTCAGCCTGGCCGATCAGGCCGCGGGTGGCCTCGGCGAGCACCATGTGAACCGACACCACGTCAGCGGTGGCGAACAGGTCTTCCCGGTCCACCCGGGTGACCGCCGCCTTGGCCGCGCGGTCGGCGGTGAGGTTGGGGCTCCACGCGATGACGTGCATGCCGAATGCCTTGCCGATCGCTGCGACCCGGCTGCCGATCCGGCCCACGCCGACCAGACCCAGAGTTGCACCGGCAAGGTCGGTGCCGATGGTGCTCTGCCACCCTCCGTTGCGGATGTGTCGATCCTCGGTGACCAGGTGGCGCTGCAGCCCGAGGATCAGTGCCCAGGTGTGTTCGACCGTCGGGGTGATGGCTCCGCCGGTGCCCGACACGGTGATACCGAGCTGGTGTGCGGCAGCCACGTCGATGGCGGCGTTGAACGGACCGGTCGTGATGAGCAGTTTCAGCGCAGGCAATTGGGCGAGCAGCGACGCGTCGATCGGGGTGCGTTCCCGCATCGCGACGACGACCTCGAAGCCGGACAGCGACTCGGCCAGCGCTGAGCCGGGCGCGATGTGTTCCTTGAACGATGTGAGCTGTACCGGCCGGGGAATCGGTGACCAGTCGACGGTGTCGGCGATGCCCTGGTAGTCGTCGAGGACGGCGATGTGCAGCGGTTCGGTCACGGGTCAGTACGCGTTCGGGTCGTTCTGCACTGCGGCCGGCACGGGATGCTGGTAGAGCCGGGACGCGTTCTCCCAGGTGATCTTCCGGATCACGTCGGCCGGCAATCCGTGGATCTGTTCGTGGATGGTGCGCTGGGTGTGCGGCCAGGTCGAGTCGCAGTGCGGGTAGTCGGCCTCGAGCAGGATGTTGCCGGTGCCGATCCGGTCGTGCTGGATGAACGAGGACTGATCCTCGACCGCGCAGAACCAGAAGTTCCTGGTGAACACCTCGGCGGGGGAGAGGGTTTCGCCCAACGCCTTCCAAGTCCCGTACATCTGGTGATAGCTGAGCATGTGATCGAGTCGGTCGAGCAGCCCTGCCACCCAACCGATTCCACCTTCGGACAGGCAGATCTTGAGGTCCGGATATCGGCTGGGCAGTCCCGAGTACAGCCAGTCCACCGCCGCGGTGATGGCGTAGCCGAAGAACAGCACGCCCTGCACGTCCGGCGGGGCATCGTCGGTGGTGGACGGCGCCGAACCGGAGGAACCGATGTGCAGGTTGACCACCGTGCCGGTTTCCGCGCAGGCCGCCATCATCGGTTCCCAATACCCGGAATGGATGGTCGGCAGCCCGAGCATGGCGGGATTCTCGCTGAATGTCACGGCGTGGAAACCGCGTTCGGCGTTCTCGTAGATCATCCGGGCTCCGACCTCGGGGTCGAGCAGCCAGGGCAACTGGCACGGGATGATCCGGTCGGGATAGGACCCGGCCCACGCCTCCAAGTGCCAGTCGTTCCAGGCCCGCACCGCGGCCATGGCCAGGTCCCGGTCCTTGGTCACCTGTTGCAGCCGCTGGCCGGCGAACCCGGGCAGGAACGACGGGAAGTTGAGTGACGCGTACACACCGTTGAGATCCATGTCTTTGACACGTTCATGAATGTCCCAGGCGCCCCGGCGCATTTCGTCGAATCGGGCCGGTTCGAAACCGTATTCGGAGACCGGCCGGCCGACCACCGCGTTGAAGCCGACATTGGGCAGCGACTGCCCGTCGTACATCCAGGTCTGGCCACCGCCTTCGGTCTCTATGACCTTCGGGGCACGGTCGGCGAACTTGCGCGGGACGCGACCGGTGAAGGTGTCCGGTGGTTCGACGATGTGGTCGTCGACCGAGATCACGGTGTAGAGACGTTCGGCCCGTTCGGGTTCGGGCAGAAACGTGACCGTGCGTTCGGCACCCTTCTGCGCGGTGGTGAAGTCGAGGTTGCCGGCGAGATCGTCGATGGACTTCATAGGGCGTCGTCTCCTAGTTGCGTCAGTTCAGGACGTCTGGGTCGGCCTTGATGGTCATCCGGGCCGCCCCGGACCAGTACACGTCTGCGGCCCGTTCGATCAGTGAGGCCTGCATGCCGTACATATCGGAGCGGTTCATCGCGGACGGCTGCTGGCCGGTGAGCATCACCTGGTAGGCCAGTTTGCATACCCGGTCGACCGATGCGGCCCGGTAGACGGCCTCCGCGACGGTGCCTCCGGTGGCGATGACTCCGTGATTGGCCAGGATGGTGAGGTTGGCATCTCCGATCCGCTCGGCGAGCTCGCGGGCGCGGGGCGCCGAATCGACCTCGCCGTCATAGGTTTCGACGAAGCGCATGTCATCGAGGAACAGCGACCCGGTCTGATGCACGAGGTCCGGCAGCTTGCCCAGCGCCGCGATGAGACTGACGTAGTAGGGATGGTTGTGGATCACGACGCGGGCATCCTCGCGCACGCGGTGCAGTTCGGTGTGAATGTGGATGGCCGGAGTGACGTCCCAGCGGCCGCGCACCACGTGCGCGTTCTCGTCAACGAGGCAGATGTCGGACGCGGTGAGTTCCTGCCACCACAATCCCCACGGGTTGACCAGCATCTCGGTGCGGCCCTCGGGCTGCCAGGTGATGTGGCCGGCCATGTTCTCGGCGAATCCGATGGACGCCAGGTGCCGGAACGCCACGGCCAGCGTCTGCTCTTCGGTCAGGTCGACACCGATCGGCGGGGTGACCGACGGCGACCACACCTTCAACCCGCCCTGGCGCATCTCACCGACGTTCATAGCCGTCTCCCAACCGGGTTCGAATATCTTCGCGGAGTTGACCTTTGGCGATCTTTCCGCCCGACGACCGGGGCAGCTCATCGAGCACGACGAGTCGCTCGGGCAGCAGTTCCTTCGACATTCCTTGTGCCAGCAGGTGCTCGACGAGCACCGGCAGATCGATGGTGCAGCTGCTGGCCGGTGCTACAGGTGCTACAGGTTCTATGTAGATGCAGACCTTCTCGCCGAAAACCGGGTCGGGCATCGCCACCGCGGCGGCGACGGCCACCGCGGGATGCGTCATCACCGCATCCTCGACCTCGACCGCACTGATGTTCTTACCGCCCCGCACGATGAAGTCCGAGGTGCGGCCGGTGACGGAGAGGTAGCCCTCGTCGTCCACCTCGCAGATGTCACCCATCCGCATCCAACCGTCCGGGGTGTAGAGCTTGTCGTGGTCCACCCCGCCGAGATAGCCCAGGCTGGTGGCGGGTCCGCGGCAAGCCGGTTGCCCCCGGCCCGTCGAGGTCACGTCGTCGTCGCCGTCGAACAGCCGGACCGCCATCTCCGGCACCAGTCGGCCGGCGGTGCGCAGCCGGCGCTCCCGGGAATCGTCCAGTGTCGTCCCGCTGAGCAGCCCGGTTTCGTTGGAGCCGTAAAACTGCAGGATGGTGGCGCCGGTGAGCTCCTCGAACTCGGCGGCCCGCGCATACGGCAGCGCCTCGCCGCCGGTGAACACCACCCGCAGTGAACTCAGATCGATCTCCCGCGACGCCCGGTCGGCCATGATCATCATCAATTGGGTGCTGACACAACACAACACCGTGACCCGGTGCCGGGCGATCGCCTCGCACGCGGCTGCCGCGTCGAACCGCTCGAGTAGGACCGTGGTGACACCGAGGTAGATCGGTGTGGTGTGGGCGGTCCAGATGCCGAACCCGAACGGGGCCGGAATGACGGGCAGGAAGACGTCGGCGGAGCTCAGCGCCCCGTTGGCGACCGCCTGTTGATGGAAGTAATGCCACCGGTTCTGGGTGTGCACAACGCATTTGGGCAGGCCAGTGGTCCCCGAGGTCGAGTTGATCAGGAACACGTCGTCTGCGCCGACGGCCGCGGAGTCGTCCGGGGGTCGCGGTGGTGTGTGCGTGTCGATGGACAAACCGTCCGGTCCGGTGTGCAGGACCGCGGTCGAAATATCGAGTTGTGGCGTCAGCCCGGCCGCGGTGGCCTGTGCCGACGCCCGCCGCGCCGGGTCGCTGACCAGCAGGCGCGGCTGGGTGGTCCGCAGGATCTGGGTGGCCTCGCGGGTCCCGGCACGGGCGCCGACCCCGACCACGACCGCACCGCAGCGTTCGATCGCCACAAACAACGCATGGATGGCCGCGGTGTCCCCGTGCCACACCGCGACCCGATCACCCGGAGCCACTCCGGCTCCCGTGAGTTGGGCCGCGAGCGCCGTTGCGACCCGGTCGAATTCGCACCAGGTCAAGCTGGCGTCGGGGTGGTCGATGTAGGCCGGCTTGTCGGGATGGGTGACGGCGTGATCGCGGGCGGTCTGCGAGATCGTGCGGTCCGACCACCAACCGGCCGATCGATAGTTGGCCGCATCCGCATCCGCAGCGGCAACGGCGGCGTCGCCGACCTTCATGACCAAATCATATGAAAATAAGAACGTGTGTCAACGGTCACATCGTTGCCGCTGCGGCGGTCACGATCGCCTGGGTGTGGACTGCGCCCAGGTGCGCACCATCGTCGGATCCACGACCCCCTCGACGCCCGGGTACTGCTGGGCGTTGACCAGATGGGCGGCGGCCAGATCGCGGGCGCGCTGCGCGTCGCCGACATCGATCGCGTCGATCACCTGCCGGTGGTCCTCCAGCACCGCTCGGCGCTCCTCGACGGGCACGGTCGAGTGATCCGTCACCTGAGCCGACCAATTTTGCTCGTGTGCGGACCACAATGCCTCCAGCGCGCCCGCCAGGATGATCATCGTCTCGTTGCCGCAGTGTCGCACCAGGGCCTCGTGGTACCGGCGACTCGCCGAGGTGGCTTGCTGCAGATCCGACACCGACCTGACCGATTCCTCGTGTAACTGCCGAAGAACCGGTACGACCGTGCGCTTTCGGTCCGGGCGCTGTGCGCACAGCGCGGCGCACGCCGGCTCGACCTGCAGCAGTGCGGTACCCACGTCGGCGAGTCCGACCTGCCCGGCGCCGAGCACCAGGCCCATGGTGTAGGCAAGGTTTGCCGAGTCGGGCCGGTGGACCACCGCGCCGCCGAGCTTGCCGCGCCGTACCGTCAACAGGCCCTCGGCCTCGAGGATGCGCATCGCTTCGCGCAGGGACGGTTTGCTGATCGGGTACTCGACGAGAAGCTCGTCTTCCTTGGGCAGGATGCTGCCGTCGGCGAGTTCCCCGGTCAGGATCCGGCGCCGCAACTGGTCGGCGACCTGTTCGGCAAGTCGCTGAAACCGGACGTTTGGCTGCGCCACGAATCGAGTGTGCCAGACGGCCGGCTGTCAGTGGGGAGACCCTTGTATCCAAATGATTTGTCTCCTACGGTGAGCCATGCAGAAGTGGACCATCGGCGGCCTGACGATTCACGCCGTCCTGGAGACGGTGGTGCCGACCCGGGCCGACCGGCTGTTTCGCGGGCTGCCGTCCGAGCTGCCGCGCTGGCTTCACCCGTATTACGTCGACGACGCAGGCAACCTGCTGGTGACCATCCAGTCGTTCTTCATCGAATCCGGTGACCAACTCGTGGTGGTCGACTGCTGTTTCGGTGAGGGCCACGACCTGCCGTATCAAATCCCCATCGACCCGGACCAGTACCGACGGTCATTGGCGGCGGCCGGATTCACCCCCGGCGATGTGACCACCGTCGTCTGCACCCACCTGCACCTCGACCATGCCGGGCGCAACACGACCCTGCGCGACGGGGCCTGGATCCCCACCTACCCCAATGCGACATACCTGCTCACCACCGACGAGTACGCCGCATGGCAGGTCTCCACCGCGCCGAACCGGGCCGCCGCCGAGTGTGTCGAACCGCTTGTCGCGCATGATGTTCTGCGGCTGACCGAGATGGACCACGCGATCACCGACGAGATCCGGTTGATCGCGACGCCGGGGCACACACCGGGACATGCCGCGGTGAGAATAGAATCCGGCGGGACGGTGGCAGTGATCAGCGGGGACGTCATCCACCACCCGATCCAGATCTCGCACCCCGACGTGCAGGGCCTTCCGGACGAGGATCCGGCCGCGGCCGCCGCGACCCGTGCCCGACTGCTGCAACGCGTCGTCGACGAACAGGCCATTCTGTTCGGCACCCACTTCGCCGCCCCGACCGCGGGCACTGTCAGGTCGGACAACGGCACACTCCGCTGGGTCCCGGTGTAGCCCGGGGAACGTCAAGCATCACCCGACGTCACACAACAGATAAAGCGCCCCCGGCAGGGATCGAACCTGCGACCAACCGCTTAGAAGGCGGCTGCTCTATCCGCTGAGCTACGGAGGCAGCGCCCGAAGAGTCTATCTTGTCGGGCGCGCACGCCACGCAAACCGTGTCACCGGCAAAGCCGACCCCTGGGGCCGGTGGCGGACTAGCGTGGACGCAGCACTAGTGGCCACGGGAGGGGAGAGGGACCACGCTATGAGCGACGTGCCGGAGTTGGACGCGTCCGGGCTACCTGAAGAGCTGAGCGCAGTCGATCAGCTGTTGCATCGTGGCGAGGCCAACCCGCGTACCCGGTCGGGGATCATGGGTGTCGAGATTCTTGACACCACACCGGATTGGGAGCGTTTCCGCGCCCGAATGGACTACGCGTCGCGCAAGGTGTTGCGGTTGCGGCAGAAGGTCGTCATGCCGACACTGCCCACGGTCGCACCGCGGTGGGTGGTAGACCCCGACTTCAGCCTGGACTACCACGTGCGCCGGATGCGGGTTCCCGAGCCGGGCACGCTGCGCGACGTGTTCGATCTGGCCGAGGTGGCGATGCAGTCGCCGATGGACATCACCCGCCCGCTGTGGAGTGCCACGCTGGTCGAAGGGCTGGCCGACGGGCGAGCGGCCACCATCCTGCATCTGAGCCACGCGGTGTCCGATGGCGTCGGTGGGGTCGAGATGTTCTCCAGCATCTACGACCTGGAACGCGATCCGGAGCAGCCGGCTCCGGCGCCCCTGCCGATCCCGCAAGACCTGTCGCCCAACGATCTGATGCGCCAAGGCCTCAATCGGCTCCCCGGATCGATTGTCGGCGGCGTGTTCGGCGCACTCGGACAAGCCGCCCGTGCAGCGACCAAGGTAGTGCGCGATCCGATCTCGACGGTCAGTGGTGTGGTCGACTACGCCCTGTCCGGTGCCCGGGTGATGAGCCCGGCCGCCGATCCGTCACCGCTGCTGCGCCGACGCAGCCTGTCCTCGCGCTCCGAGGCGATCGATATCGAGCTCGCGGACCTGCGCCGGGCGGCCAAGGCCGCCGGTGGTTCCATCAACGACGCCTATCTGGCCGGGCTGTGCGGCGCGCTGCGGCTGTACCACGACGCGATGGGCATCCCGATCGAGACGCTTCCGATGGCGGTTCCGGTCAACCTGCGCTCCGACGACGACCCGGCCGGCGGCAACCGCTTCGCCGGCGTCAACCTGGCCGCGCCGATCGGAATCGTCGACCCACAAACCCGGATCAGGGCCGTCCGCGCGCAGATGACCAGTAAGCGCGAGGAACGTGCCATCGACATGGTCGGCTCCATCGCGCCGGTGTTGAGCCTGCTCCCGGACGCCTTCCTGGAGTCGGTGGCCGGGTCGGTGGTGAATTCCGATGTGCAAGCCAGCAATGTGCCGGTGTATCCCGGCGACACGTATGTCGCTGGGGCAAAGATCCTGCGCCACTACGGGATGGGGCCGCTGCCGGGGGTGGCGATGATGGTGGTGCTCATCTCGCGGTCCGGCTACATCACCGTCACTGCCCGCTACGACCGCGCCGCCATCACCGACGAACCGCTGTTCGCGCGGTGCCTGCTGGCGGGGTTCGACGAGGTGCTCGCGCTCGGCGGCGACGGCCGGGCGGTACCGGCCACGTTCAGCGTCGACGCGGCGAAAGGGAGTGCGGCACAGTGACTCCAGCAGGGCAGGGTAGCTCCGAGCAGATGCGGCTTCCGGGCACGTTGGCCGAGATCGAGGCGAGCCCGCAGGGCCCGGAGATCGGCGCGTTCTTCGATCTGGACGGCACCCTGGTCGCCGGTTTCACCGGGGTGATCATGACCCGCGACCGGTTGCGTCGCGGCCAGATGGGCGTCGGGGAATTCATCGGGATGGTGCAGGCCGGGCTCAATCACCAGCTGGGCCGCTCGGAGTTCGAGGACCTGATCGGCAAGGGTGCCCGGATGCTGCGCGGAAACTCGCTCAGCGACCTCGACGAGTTGGGGGAGCGGCTGTTCGTCCAGCACGTGCAGGGCCGCATCTATCCGGAGATGCGAGCGATGGTGCACGCCCACATGGCCCGTGGCCACACCGTGGTGCTGAGCTCCTCGGCACTGACCGTGCAAGTCGAGCCGGTGGCGCGATTCTTGGGCATCGACAACGTGCTGTGCAACAAGTTCGAGACCGACGAGGATGGTCTGATCACCGGGGAGGTGAAGACGCCGATCATCTGGGGCAATGGCAAAGCCCGAGCGGTGCAGAACTTTTCGGTGGCCAACGGGGTGGATCTGACCAAGAGCTACTTCTACGCCGACGGCGACGAGGACGTCGCCCTGATGTATCTGGTGGGCCACCCGCGGCCGACGAATCCGGATGGCAAACTGGCCGCAGTCGCGGCCAAACGCGGCTGGCCGGTGCTGAAGTTCAGCAGCCGCAGCGGCAGTAGCCCGGTGTCACAGTTGCGGACGATAGCCGGTGTGGCGTCGATGATGCCGGTCGCCGCGGGCGCCCTGGGCTGGGGTCTGCTCAACCGCAGCCGGCGCCGCGGGGTCAACTTCTTCACCGCGACGTGGAGTCGTGTGCTGCTGGCCGCCACCGGGGTCAACCTGAACGTGCTGGGCGAGGAGAACCTGACCGCTCAGCGGCCCGCGGTGTTCATCTTCAACCACCGCAACCAGGCCGACCCGATCATCGCCGGGGCTCTGGTCCGCGACAATTTCACCGGGGTGGGCAAGAAGGAGCTGGCCAACGACCCACTGGTGGGAACTCTCGGCCGGGTGATGGATGCGGCGTTCATCGACAGGGATGATCACGAGAAGGCCGTCGAGGGCCTGCAAAAAGTGGAAGAGCTTGCCCGCAAGGGCTTGTCGATTCTGATCGCTCCCGAGGGCACTCGGCTCGACACCACCGAGGTCGGCCTGTTCAAGAAGGGTCCGTTCCGGATCGCCATGGCCGCCGGCATTCCGATCGTGCCAATCGTGATCCGCAACGCCGAGGTCATCGCGGCCCGCGATTCCACCACGTTCAACCCGGGCACCGTGGATGTCGCGGTGTACCCGCCGATCCCGGTCGAGGGGTGGACCGTCGAGAATCTGGCCGACCGCATCGCCGAGGTCCGCCAGATCTACCTCGACACCCTGAAATCCTGGCCGCAGGACGAGCTGCCCAGCTTCGGTGTGTACACCCACACCGCGACCCACACCGCACCGGCCAAGAAGGCTGCCCCGCGCCGTGCCGCGAAGAAAACACCCGCGAAAAAGGCTGCACCAAAACCGGATACCTCCACCGCGACGGAAACAGGGCGGCCATGACCGCGCCGGTGGACGACTTTGCCAGCTACAGCGCCACCGACGGTGCGCTGGTGCTCGCATCCGTGTCCTCACCGGCCGAACTGGAACTGCTCACCGACTGGCTCAAGGACCAGCGCCGCGAACATCCCGACTCAACCATCGAGATACTGCAGCTGCCGGCCGCCGATGAACCCGCGCCCGGGGTGCTGGCCCAGCTGGTCGAGGAACTCGAGGCCGACGAGGACAGGTTGGTGGTTCCGGTCCGGGTGTTCTGGGTGCCCGCCGGATTACCCACCCGGCTGAAGGTCGCCGGGCTGGTCGCCGGCCGCGACACCTACCGGCCCGCAGAGATCCTGCAGCGGCGGATTCTGCGCAAGGATCCCTCCCGGGCCCGGGTGGTGGCCGGCGAACCGGCCAAGGTATCCGAGCTGCGCAAACAGTGGAGCGACACGACTGTCGCGGAAAACCCCAGGGAATTCGCACATTTTGTGCTGCGCCGGGCGGAGCTGGCGATCGAGCGGGTGGAACTTCGGCTACTCGGCCCCGAATACAAGTCGCCGCGGCTGGTCAAGCCGGAGATGCTGGCCTCCGCGCGGTTCCGCCAGGGCCTGGAGCAGATTCCCGGGGCAACGGTGGAGCAAGCCGGCGCCATGCTCGACGAGCTCTCCACCGGATGGAGCAGGTTCTCGGTGGATCTGATCCCGGCGCTGGGCCGGGCCATTTTCAGCCGCGGCTTCGACCCGCGCATCGACTACGACCACGCCGAGATCGAGTCGATGCGTCACGCCCTGGAACAACATCCGGCGGTGCTGTTGTTCTCCCACCGGTCCTACCTGGACGGGGTGATCGTCCCGGTGGCGATGCAGGAGAACCGACTGCCGCCGGTGTACACCTTCGCCGGGATCAACCTGTCGTTCGGCCTGATGGGTCCGACATTACGGCGGTCCGGCGTCATCTTCATCCGGCGCAAACTCGACGATCCGGTGTACAAGTACGTGCTGCGGCAATACGTCGGCTACATCGTGGAGAAGCGGTTCAATCTGAACTGGTCCATCGAGGGCACCCGGTCGCGGACCGGAAAGATGTTGCCGCCCAAGCTCGGACTGCTCGCCTACGTTGCCGATGCCTACCTCGACGGCCGCAGTGACGACATCCTGCTGCAACCGGTGTCGATCAGTTTCGACCAGTTACACGAGACCGCCGAGTACGCTGCCTACGCCCGTGGTGGCGAGAAGACGCCCGAAGGGCTGAGCTGGCTGTACAACTTCATCAAGGCGCAGGGCGAGCGCAACTACGGCAAGATCTATGTCCGCTTCCCCGAGGCGGTTTCGATGCGTGAGCACCTGGGCGAGCCGAACGGCGAGATCGCCCGGGACCCGGCGGCCAAACGCCTGGCGATGCAGAAGATGGCGTTCGAGGTGGCTTGGCGGATTCTGCGGGTCACCCCGGTCAACGCCACCAACCTGGTCTCGGCGCTGCTGCTGTCCGCCCGCGGCATCGCCCTGACCCTCGATCAACTGCACCACACTCTGCAGGACTCACTGGATTACCTGGAACGCAAGAACACTCCGATGACAACCAGTGCGCTGCGGCTGCGCACCGCCGAGGGTGTGCGCTCCGCCGTCGACGCTCTCTCCGGCGGGCACCCGGTGACCCTGATCGACAGCGGGCGCGAACCGGTGTGGCGAATCGCGCCCGAGGACGAACTGGAGGCGGCGTTCTACCGCAACTCGCTGATCCATGCCATGCAGGAGACCTCGATCGTCGAGTTGGCGTTGGCGCACGCCGCGCGCGCGAGGAGCGGAGACCCGTTGCAGGTGTTCTGGGACCAGGTGATGCGACTGCGCGATCTGCTCAAGTTCGACTTCTATTTCGCCGACACGGCGGCCTTCCGCGACAACATCGCCGAGGAGATGTCCTGGATCGAGAATTGGGAGGAGAAGGTCCGGGCCGGGGGCGAAGAGATCTATCAACTGTTGCGGGCCAAGCGCCCGCTGTTGGCGAGTGCCATGCTGCGCCCGTTCTTCGAGGGCTACGCGATCGTCGCCGACGTCCTGCGCGACGCACCACCGGAGATCAGCGAGCCGGCTCTGACCAAGCGCGCGCTGGGCGTCGGGCGTCAGTACCTCGCGCAGGATCGGGTACGCAGCAACGAGTCCGTCTCGGCGCTGCTGTTCGCCACCGCGCGGCAGGTGGCCGCCGATCAGAATCTGTTGGCCAACGGCCCGGATCTCAAGGCACGGCGCAGCGCCTTCCGTGAGGAGCTGCGCGGAATCGTCGCCGATATGAACGAGGTCGATGCGATCGCGCGCGAGCAGTTCAATCTCCGCGAGATCCGGCATCGCGACCTGGACAGTCCGTCGGCCTGACCGCCGGTACGGAATGCGCCCGGCGGCGCGGGCGCTGTCCTGCCCACGCCATACCCTGGGACCATGACTTCTCCCGGCCGGGTGGCGGTATCCAGCGTGCGCGACAGCCCGGTATGGCCCGTGCTGGTCGGTGTGGGCTTGCTGGCCGGGGCGGTGGCCGCGGGGATCGGTGCGTTGTCGCTGGCCGATGCGCTGACCGCCACCGGGCTGCCCAATCCCGGCCCGGTCACCACCTACGGGCTGCCGTTCGTGCGGGCCTCCGGCGAGATCGCCGCCGTGGTTGCGGTGGGGGCCTTCCTGTTCGCGGCGTTCTTGGCGGCGCCGCAGGCCAACGGAGTGCTCGACGTGGCCGGCTATCGGGCGCTGCGGCTCGGCTCGGCGGCGTCGGGGGTGTGGACGGTCTGCGCGGCGCTGCTGGTTCCGTTGACGATTTCCGACGTATCCGGGCAGCCGCTGCTCGATCACCTCGGCCCGGCCGAGGTGTGGTCGGTGACCGATCTGGTCGACGTCGCCGCGGCCTGGCGCTGGACGGCGATCCTGGCCGCCGCCGTCACCATCGCCAGCCTGCCGGTCCTGCGGTGGGGGTGGACGCCGGTGCTGCTGGCCGGGTCGATGCTCACCCTGGTTCCGCTGGTTCTGACCGGTCACTCGTCGGCCGGCGGCGCCCACGATCTGGCCACCAACAGCCTGTTCATCCACCTGATGGCGGGCGCACTCTGGGCCGGCGGGCTGCTGGCGTTGCTGGCCCACGCCCTTCGTTGCGGTGCGCAGGGGCGAACCGACGGAGGAACAACCGCCCTGGCGGCGCGTCGTTTCTCGGCGCTGGCGTTGTGGTGTTTCGTCGCGATGGCCATCAGCGGTGTGCTCAACGCGCTGGTACGGATGCAGCCGGCCGACTTGGTGCGTACTCCCTATGGCTGGCTGGTGGTGGGAAAGATGGTCGCGCTCAGCCTGCTGGGCGTGCTGGGCTGGTGGCAGCGCCGGGTCAGCCTGACCGCGATGGCCGCCGATCCCGGCGCACGCGCACCGCTGATCCGGTTGGCGTTGACTGAGGCCGCGCTGTTCGGGGTGACCTTCGGGATCGCCGTCGGGCTGGGCCGCACCCCGCCGCCGCCCATCCGGAAGATACCCAGCGCCACCGAGGTGGCCATCGGATACGACCTGGCCGGGCCCCCGACAGTGGTCCGGGTGTTGTTCGACTGGCGCTTCGACCTGCTGTTCGGAACCGCGGCGATCCTCGCTGCGGCGGTGTACCTGGCCGCGACATACCGGCTGCACCGACGCGGTGACGCCTGGCCGGTGGGGCGCACGATCGCGTGGCTGCTGGGCTGTGCCGTGCTGCTGTTCACCACCTCATCCGGGCTGGGCCGGTACATGCCGGCGATGTTCAGCATGCACATGATCGCCCACATGCTGTTGTCCATGCTGGTACCGATCCTGCTGGTGCTGGGTGCTCCGGTGACCCTCGCCCTGCGGGCACTGCCCGCCGCGGGTCGGGGTTCGCCTCCGGGTCCCCGGGAGTGGCTGCTGATCGCGTTGCACTCGCGGGTATCGAAATTCCTGACCCATCCGGTGGTGGCCACGGTGCTGTTCGTGGCCGGGTTCTACGGGCTGTACTTCGGCGGCATCTTCGATGCGGCGGTCAGCAATCACGCCGCGCACCTGCTGATGAACGTGCACTTCCTGCTGTCGGGATACCTGTTCTACTGGGTGGTGATCGGCGTGGATCCCACACCGCGCCCCATCCCGCACCTGGCCAAGGTGGGGATGGTGTTCGCCTCGCTGCCACTGCACGCCTTCTTCGGCGTGGTGATGATGGGCATGCAGACCGTGCTCGGTGCGACCTTCTATCGGTCACTGCAGCTGCCCTGGCATACCGATCTGCTCGGCGATCAGCATCTGGGTGGTGGAATCGCCTGGGCCGCAGGGGAAGTCCCGTTGGTCATCGTGATGCTGGCGCTACTGATCCAGTGGCGGCGCAGCGACCAGCGCACCGCCAAGCGACTGGACCGGGCCGCCGACCGCGACCACGATGCCGATCTGGCGGCCTACAACGCCATGCTCACCGAGATGGCCCGCGGCGATTCGCCCGGACACGACCAGGCAGACCGCTGACGATCCGCACCACCCCATTGGGGGTGGTGCGGATCGCCGCGGAGTTGTCCTAGAGCCAGGTGCCGAACCTGCGGATGAACCGCACCTTGACGAACTGCGTGAGCAGACAGTACGAGCCCAGGGTGAGGACCAACCACGGGAAGTAGCTCCACGGCAACGGGACCAGACCCAGTGACTGCCCCCATCCGGTGAACGGGAAGACCAGGCCGAAGATGCATGCGGCGCCGGTGGTGAGCAAGACCGGCCAGGAGGCTCGGGACTGGATGAACGGGATCCGCTGGGTGCGGATCATGTGCACGATCAGTGTCTGCGAGATCAGGGACTCGATGAACCAGCCGGACTGGAACAACGCGGCATGCTCGGGGCTGTTGGCGGCGAAGACGAACCACATCAGCGCGTAGGTGGTGATGTCGAAGATCGAGCTGATCGGTCCGATGAAGATCATGAACTTCGCGAGGCCGTCGGAGGCCCACTTCTGGGGTTTGACCAGGAATTCCCGGTCGACCCGATCCCACGGGATAGTGAGCATCGACAGGTCGTAGATGAGATTCTGCACCAGGACGACGGCCGGGATCATCGGCAGAAAGGGCAGCAACGCGCTGGCGACCAGCACCGAGAACATGTTGCCGAAGTTGGAGCTGGCGGTCATCTTGATGTACTTGATGATGTTGCCGAAAGTGCGGCGCCCCTCGATGACCCCGTTCTCCAGGACACCGAGATCCTTCTCCAGCAGGATGATGTCGGCGGACTCGCGCGCAATGTCCACCGCGGTGTCGACCGAGATTCCGACGTCGGCGGCGCGCAGTGCGGGAGCGTCGTTGACACCGTCGCCGAGGAAGCCGACCGTGTGGCCGCGGCGCTTGAGCGTCTCGACGATGCGGGCCTTCTGCATCGGGTTGACCTTGGCGAAGACGTTGGTCTCGTCGACGATGCGGTCGAATGTCTCGTCGTCGAGCGTGTCGATCTCCGGTCCGGTGACGATGGTGCCCACGTCGATGCCGACCTTGCCGCACACGGTCTCGGCGATGATCGGGTTGTCGCCGGTGATCACCTTGACTGCGGTGCCGTGCTCGCGCAGGGCCGCGATCGCCGCTGCGGCCGACTGCTTCGGCGGGTCGAGGAAGGTCAGGAAGCCGACCAGTGTCATCTCTGATTCATCGGCGGTGGAGTATTCGCGCGCGTGGGCGATGGTCTCGTCGCTGGAGAGACGTCGGATCGCCACCGCCAGGACCCGCTTGCCCTGGGCGTTGTAGCCGGCCACCAGTCGATCGAGATGGGCCATCAGTCCTGGGGTGAGATCCTGCGTGGCGCCGCCCAGCCGTGCCGACGTGCACACGGAGAGCACCTCTTCGACGGCGCCCTTGGTGATGATCAGGTCGGCGTCACCGTCGTCGACGACCACCGACATGCGGCGACGCTTGAAATCGAAGGGGATCTCATCGATCAGCCCGTGGTCCCGGCGGATGCCGTCGAGCATCTCCGAGCCGGCGGCCTCCAGGACGGCCTTGTCGAGCATGTTGCGCAGGCCGGTCTGGAACTGGGAGTTCATCGCAGCGAGCCGCAGGGTGTGCTCGCTTGCCAGACCGTCGGTGTCAAGGTGCTCTTCGAGAACGATCCTGTCCTCGGTGAGGGTGCCGGTCTTGTCCGTGCACAGCACGTCCATAGCGCCGAAGTTCTGAATCGAGTTGAGCTGCTTGATGATCACCTTGTGCTTCGACATCGACATGGCGCCCTTGGCCAGGTTGGCGGTGACGACGAGCGGGAGCATCTCCGGTGTCAGTCCGACTGCTACCGCGACGCCGAACAGAAGAGCTTCGGTCCAGCTCTTGGTCAGGCCGTTGATGACGAAGACCGCCGGAACCATGACGCACATGAACTTGATCAGCATGAAGCTGACCTTGCGGACGCCGATGTCGAAGCTGGTCTCGGGACGCTTGGCGGCCAGCCCGGCGGTCATGGCGCCGAAGTAGGTGTTGCGGCCGGTGCTGACCACTGCCGCGGTGCCGGATCCGGAGATGACGGAAGTCCCCATGAATCCGAGGTTTCCGGCATCGAGTACGTGCGCCGGATCGAGATCGGCGATGGGTTCGGCGGACTTCTCGGCCGGCATCGACTCGCCGGTGAGCATCGCCTGGTTGATCTGCAGATCCTTGGCCCGGATGATCCGCACGTCGCCGGGAATCATGTCTCCTGCGGCGAGCTGGACTACGTCGCCGGGAACCAACTGCTCGATCGGCAGTTCGGCGGTGACTGGTTTGCCGTTCACCTGGCGGGTGACGGCGGCGGTGGTGGTGACCATGGCCTTCAGCGCCTCGGCGGCGCGGCTCGAGCGGTACTCCTGCCAGAACCGCAGGCCCACACTCACCGTGACCATCACGGTGACGGTGATGACGCCCTTGTAGTCCGGGCCCTCCTCCGGGTCCGCCATAAACACGTCGGTCAGGTACATGATCGAGCCGATGAACAGCAGGATCAGGATGAACGGATTCTTGAATGTGGCCAGGAGCTGCACGATCGCGGGCGCGGGACGATCATGCCGGACCTCGTTGAGGCCGTGGGAACGGCGCAAGGGCTCGATCTGATCCTCGTTAAGCCCGTTGTTGGTGGTTCCCAGGTCAGCGAACACGCCGGGGGTTTTCAGTCGCGCGAAGCGCGCGAGGGTCGACGACTGGTCGTCGGTGAGAATCGCGGTGGTCTTGCGGAGCCCGGACTTCCTCGGCTTCGGAGCCGCGGTAGTGGCTTCGGACACGGACATGGTGATTACCTTCCCGGATAGTGCCCGGCCGATTCGGCCAGGCATGAGAAATTCCCACTGCGACAACGGAACTCATCAGATTTGACGGTCCGATTGCCGCATTTGGGTCTGCCCGGTCGGAGTCTCCGACCGGGCAGACCCCGCCACAGATTCAGCTCTGTGAGCCGACCGTGTCCGACAGGTCGGCGGAGTCTGTCCTTCGCGGCCTCGCCGCCCACGTGCAGGCAGGCGCCGATGTGTGATGGCTTGAACGGACAGGGTTCAGACGCGCCCGGTGCGCCGGGCGCCGTAAGGTGCGATCACCCGTAAGGGTGAATCACGTTGTGCTGCAGATGGATTCCGCTGTTAGCGGAAGTGTGTTCCGCCGCCGAGTGATGCCACGAAGACACCCACGGGGGTGTGCCCGGCGTGCATGTTGGCGCGTTCCTGCGGCGTGAGGTGGCGACGTGCCCAGAAGGCGCGCGCCGACCGGCCCAAACCGATCAGCAGGTCGGTGGTGGGAGCGGTGTGCGGACGTGACAGAACGAAGGTCATGGTTGGCTCCTTGCAGGGAAGGCAACCAGGGCAGGGAAATTCGCTGCCGACAGCGGCTAATGAGCGCACCGTACCAACGCGACCGCACGGATCACGTTGGTGGAGAAGGTGTGTCAGGCCGCGACAGCGGAAACCGAGCCGAGGTCGAGGTGTGGATGGAACACCGAACTGGGATAGGGACTATCGCCGGTACTCAATCTGGTCCTCACCTCCTCGGGGCCAGGGCGCGCGGGGACGCCGAACTGTATGCGGGCCGAACTATATGTGCAGGAAAAGGGAGCACCCGGAGTGCATTCCGGATGAACACCTCACTCGTCAGAGCTTTGGCACTGCATGACGTATCCCGCTCCAGGAGCGAGAAGCCACTTTGGGTCACCCCTTAGCCCGGGGAGACCTGTCCTGACCTTGGGCGTCTCTCGACGTCGTTAGATCAGTGGCCTGTGTTCATGCAGGAGCCTCACCTATCGAGGTTTCTTGCTCGTGCATCATTGACCAGGCCGGCCGGGCTTGTCAACTCCCGTCGGGTGGGCGTGTCGAGCATTCCCGTCCGGGCGGGCGCCAATTGCGGTTCTGCGCTTTGTGATTGGTCGCCAATCATGCGCCGCCGGGCGGGGGGAAACGGGTCAAAGCCCGGTGAGTCGGCGGCCATTGGGGGCCGCCGGGTGGGGCGGACGCGTTTACCCGGATTCCACCGATGAACCGTTTGCTGGTGGATTGAGTTTTCGATCTCGATCTGACTGGTGATGGGTACGGGATGTCAGCGACTGCGGCGTCGGAGATCCAGGAACAGGTGTCGTTATCCTGCACGGCGCCAGGTTATTTCACCTGGTTTCCAGGCATCATTATCGACGGTATCGACTCGGCCGGCCAGCGCACCCAGGTGTGCTGGCAAAACTGATTTCAGCTGAAGCCGTGTCCGAAGGTGAACTCCCGTGCCAAGTTCCGATGGTCAAGGGGACATACACCCGGCGGAAGAAGCTGCGATCGTGGTTTCGGTTCACCTCAACCCGTCGCGGAACCGAGGTCCGAATCCGGTGGCCGCTCGCTCAAACCGGGTAAGGGAACCTGTAGGCGGTCGTGGGGGAGATCCACTGGAGACACCACGTATCCGTCGATATGTTGTGACCTGACAGCCCTAACCGCGTTTCTACAACACAGGCTGAGTTTCTACAACGCAGACTGCACAGAACTGAGGGAAGCGTTCGATGAACGACATTTCACACATCAAGGCCGATCTGTACATCGGCGGGACATGGGCCGCCGCAGCGGGAAGGTACACAACCCACAACCCCGCGACCGGTGAGCCGTTGATCGACCTTGCGGCCGCCTCTGAGTCCGACGTCGACGACGCTGTATCTGCGGCCCGTGCGGCATTTTACGGAGAGTGGGGCTCGCTGGCACCGTCGCGCAAAGGGCTGATGCTTCACAAGCTCGCGGATCTGGTCGAGCGTGATGCCGAGATCCTCGGCCGGCTCGAATCGCTCGACATGGGTCGCCCCTTCGGGATGAGCGTCCAACTGATGGTCCCCAATCTGGTTGCGACCCTGCGCTATTACGCGGGCTGGGCAGACAAGATCAATGGCGAACAGATCGCCAACGACGGGTACATGGGCGCCCCGATCCCCACGCACGCCTACACCATCCGACAACCCCTGGGTGTCGTCGCCGCCATCGTGCCGTGGAACGCACCGTTGATGATCCTCGGCTGGAAGCTCGCGCCGGCCCTAGCCTGCGGAAACACCGTCGTCATCAAACCGGCCGAGGATGCCGCGCTGTCCATCCTGCACTTGGCTGCACTGGTCGAGGAGGCAGGCTTCCCCGCGGGCACAGTCAACGTCGTGACCGGATACGGCGCCGTCACGGGAGAAGCGCTCGTCGCCCATCCCGCGGTCAAGAAGGTGTCGTTCACCGGATCCACGGAGGTGGGACGCTCCATCCTCCGCAGCTCAGCTTCCACTTTCAAGCGGACCGCGCTTGAACTCGGCGGTAAGGCGCCGCAAATCGTCTTCCATGACGCCGATCTCGACGCGGCGTTGCAGGGATGTGCGATGGGCATGTTCTTCAATCAGGGTGAGGTCTGTGCGGCAGGCACGCGCGTGATCGCGCACCGCAAGGTCTACGACACCGTCGTCGAGGGCCTCAAGGCTGCCGCCGAGGCACAGGTGATCGGCGATCCCTTCGACCCCGCGACCACCATGGGTCCGCTGGTCAACGCGCGTCAGCGAGACCGCGTCGTCGGTTACCTTCAAGTCGGAGCCGATGAGGGCGCCACTGTGGTCACCGGCGGTAGTGCGCCCGAACGTCCCGGCTACTTCGTCGAGCCCACCGTCTTCGCAGGCACCAACGATATGCGGATTGCGCGAGAAGAGATCTTCGGCCCGGTTGGCGTCGTCATCCCCTTCGACACCGACGACGAAGCCCTCGCCCTCGCCAATGACAACGACTACGGCCTATCGGCAACCGTCTGGACCCGCGACGTGGGACGTGCTCACTCCGTCTCCGCACGCATCGAGGCCGGTGCCATCGGTGTCAACGGATGGTCACCGCTGGCACCGCAGCTTCCCTGGGGCGGCGTGAAGGCCAGCGGCATCGGACGGGAATTGGGCACCGAAGGCATCTACGCGTTTACCGAGACCAAGACGGTGACGATCGTCCTGTAGTTCCATCCGGCGTCCGAAACCCCGCCTCCGCCATCCGCGGCGGCGGGGTTTCGCCGTTACTGCGGAGGCAACGGACCCGGTCGACCCATAAAGGTTTCCTTCATGGCACACAGTTGGGCGCGGATGTAGTGTGCATCACAGGTTCTTCTACATGCGTAGACCCAAAACAGCCGCCGTCGATCGTCAGGTACCCAACATGCCCTCTTCCGAAGACTCTGTCCGCGCCCAGCCCCGCAAAGTGATCGTGATCGGCGCCGGCTTCGCCGGCCTGACCGCGGCCCGCGAGCTCGAAGGCGCCGGTATCGATGTCACGATCTATGAAGCCCGCGATCGCATTGGTGGACGCGCCTGGACCCACGAGCGCCTCGGTGGCCATGCCCTCGAGATGGGGGCCACCTGGGTGCACTGGATGCAACCGTTTGTGTGGACAGAGATCACCCGCTACGCACAAGAGATCTACCCGAGCCCCGATATCGAGAAGGCCTACTGGGTGAGCAACGGGACCGTGTTCGAAGGCACCGAACATGATCTCGACGAGGCGCTGACCGTTCTGCAGGACAAGATCTTCGAAGGATCGCGGGAGTTCTTTCCCTACCCACACGATCCGCTGTGGGTCATGCGCGACGAGTCCGCCAGCACCCAGCTGCAGGAACGGTTCCTCAAGGCTGACACCGGCAGCGTGCTGGACTGCTTGCGCAATGGCGAGTACAGCCAGGAACAGATCGACCTCGCCGACAGCTATTGGTCTGCCGCCTACCAGGGGCCCACCGCCACCGCGTCTCCATTGATGGCCAAGCACTGGGCATCACTGAGTGATCACCGGAGCTCGCTCATGGACGAACAGACGCTGCGCTTCAAGCTCGTCAAGGGCATGCGCGGGCTGTACACCGCGATTGCCGGTGACTTGCGCACCGAGATCAAGCTCAACGCCCCGGTCCAGCGTATCGAGCATGGTGCCGATGGCGCGCGAGTCACGCTCGCGGACGGCACCACAGACTCCGCTGACGCTGTGGTGGTCACGGTGCCGATTGGCGCGCTGCGCCACGTCGATTTCGCTCCTGCACTTCCGGATTTGCAGCAAGAGGTGGTACGCGAAGGCTCCAACTCGATCGGCTTCAAGATCTGGATCAAGGTGGAAGGGCACCACTCCATCATCGCCGGCGCCCCCGGTTGTCACCCGATCTCCCTGATGCGTAGCGAGAAGTTTCTCGACGACGAGAACGCCACGATTCTCGTGGGTTTCGGTTCCGACCACAGCGCGATCGATCTCGAGGACGTGGCCTCGGCGCAGCTAGCCGTGGACGTCTGGCGCCCGGACCTGAAGGTCATCGACTGCGGCGGTCACGACTGGGTCGCCGACATGTGGTCCGGGCAGACCTGGGCGACTTTGAAGTCGGGACAGTTCTTCCACGGCTGGAGCCTGTTCCACGAATCCGAGACTCGACTGCGCTTCGCCGGCGCGGACTATGCCAGCGGTTGGAACGGCGTCGTCGTCGACGGAGCCATCGAGATGGGCATCAAGACGGCCCGCGGCCTCATCAACGAATTCAGGTCAGCGTAGCCGTCACCTGGCAAGGGGCAGCGCGAACTCGAATATCGCACCTCGCGGAGAGTTCTCCCGCGCGGTGATCGTGCCCCCTTGCCGGGTGATGATCCGGTGGCTCAACGCAAGTCCGATCCCATGGCCGGTCGCCTTGTCGGTGAATGCCCCATCGAAGATCCGGGCGTCTGGTATGTGCGACAGTCCTTTTCCGGCATCAGCGACAGAGAAGACGCCGGTGCCATCCTCGATCCGCGTACTGATTCGCACTGTGCGTTCTGCTCGTGGCCAGTTGGCCATCTCGTCGATGGCGTTGAAACACAGGTTCAGTACCACCTGACCGGTGAGGACTCGCTCGCAGACGATGACGGCAGGTTGCGGTGAGGCCGGGTATTCCAGCGTCACGGCTGCCTCTTTGGCGCGCAGATCGATGAAATACGCGCATTCCTCCAGTATTTCGTTGAGGTCCACTCGCTGCTGCGGTTGCTCGAGTTGGGTGACATACGCTCGCAGGCTGCGCACGATCTGATTCGCTCTATCGAGTTGCTTGCGCGCGTTCGCGAGACCCAATGAAAGGTCCTTGGGGTCGCCGTCGGCCTGGCCGAGCCGGTGCTGGGTCGCGGCGATGAAATTCGTGGCTGCTGCCAAAGGCTGTCCGAGCTCGTGCGCGATGGCCATCGCCATATCGCCCATCGCGTTGTAGCGCGCGAGGTAGTTGAGGTACTGCGCGTCGCGAAGGTGTTCCTGCTCGGTCTGAATATGCTCGGTAACGTCATGGAACAGCAGTAGCGAGCCCTTGAGGTCATCCTCAATCTCAATGTGCTGAACACTGGCTGAGTACCAACGGAATTCGCCGTTCGGCAATTCGACTTCGTAGCGCATGCTTTCGGCGTCACCGTCCCTGCTGGTCCGGGCGAGCGCCGCTTCGACACCGCGCCGCGACGCCCCTGGCCGACAGAACTCGGTGAACTGGGCGCCGATCAACGAATCCACGGTGGATGCCAGGTGGGTGGCGGCCGATTCGCTGGCATAGGTGATCGTGTAGCTGTCGTCGAGCACCAGGATGCCCTCGGCCATATTGCGCAGAAACGCCGCAAGCCGCGCCTCGGTACGGTACAAGTCACTGCGTAGATGCGCTTCGCGTTCGATGTCGCGGAACTGCACCATGACCACGGTGCGCGAGCTCAATTCGACGCGCACCGCGATGGCTTCGGTCAAGACGATGCGTCCGCTCTTGGCCCGGTACGCCCACTCATTGACAGCGACACCGTTGTCGACCGCGGCTTGGAGCCATGCCCTCCCAATCGATCGTCGATACCGCTGCTCCTGCGCACTCATGTCGGGCGCCTTCAGCGGTTTGAGTTCGTCGACGCTGAACTCGAGCAGCGTCGACGCAGCATTGTTGGCCCACAGGATGTCCTTGGTCACGGCGTCATGGATCAAGACGCAGTACTTCAGACCCTGCACGAGTCGTTCGTAGTCATCGGGCGCAAGTTCGGACATGACCGCCTCCTCTTTTCCGACGGGTATTGATGGGAGCAGGCTGGAGTGGACAGTTGGGCTAACCGGTGGTCTTCTTGCTCTGTCGTCGGGTTCCACCGCGCACCCTGATGCCATCAAGGATCTGCGCGATCATCGCGTCCTGTTGAGCGGGGGTCGCAGACGGCGTGTCCAGCACACCGGTTACCTGCATGCCGACCATCGTCGTCATGAGGAGGTTCGCCACCAGGTTCTCGTCGACATCGATGATCTCGCCGTTCTCCCGCGCCTGGCGCAAGTATCCGGCGATCTCCGAACGCCACTCATCGAGTTGGCGGTCGTTCGCGGCGGCCAAGTAGTGGTCGTTGAGCGCCCGCTGCCACAGGGAAACGGCCACCCGCGCCTCCAGTCGCGTCTCTTCGGTCTGCGGCATGACCTCGCGGGCGAGGCGGCGCAACGCGTTCAATCCCTTTCGCGCACCGATCGAGCGCGAAATGCGCTCCTTGGTGGCTTCGAAGACGTTCTCGAAGGCAGCCCGCAGGATTTCGTCCTTGCCGGCGAAGTAATGGCTCAAGGCCCCGTTGGTGTACCCGGCCTCGCGAGCCAGGTCACGCATATTCGTCGAGTCGATCCCGCGCGTGCCGATCAATCTCGTCGCGGCCTGCACGATCGCGCGCCGACGCTCTTCGTGGTCGACCAACCTTGGCATCGCCCCACCTGTCTCTCCATGGATAGTCGTTTCGATTATCCGGGACGGCGGGGCGTCGATGTCATATCCGATGCGCGACGACCTCAATACGCGCGTCGGTGACCGTGGCGGCGGTAGCGGCGACCACCTCCGCATACTCGACTCCGGGGGCCAGTTCGATCAGTTCGAAGGCGTGCCCCGCGACGTCGAGCACGGCAAGGTCGGTGATGACGCGGTGCACCACACCCTTGCCGGTGAGGGGCAGGTCGCACACGGAAACCAGCTTGGGCGCACCGGTTTTGGTGACATGATCCATCAAGACGATCACCCGCTCGGCACCGCTGACCAAGTCCATGGCGCCACCCATGCCCTTGACCATGGATCCGGGCACCATCCAGTTCGCGAGGTCGCCGTTGACGGCGACTTGCATTCCACCGAGGACGGCGACGTCGACATGGCGGCCGCGGATCATCGCGAAACTCGTCGCCGAGTCGAAGAACGACGCCCCGGCGACCACGGAAACGGTTTGCTTGCCCGCATTGATGAGGTCGGGGTCGACCTCATCGTCGTACGGAAACGGGCCGACACCCAAGATGCCGTTCTCGGCGTGCAGGGTGATGTCCGTCCCCGGGGCAAGGTAGTCCGGGATCAGGGTCGGCAGTCCGATGCCCAGGTTGACGTACTGACCATCCTCCAGCTCTGCGGCTGCACGCGTCGCCATCTGCGCGTGGTTCCAACTCATGAGACGATCTCCTGGCCTGAGGTCCGTTGCCGGATGGTGCGCTTCTCGATGCGTTTGTGCCCCGCTTGCTCGGGGCTCAGTGCGACCACGCGGTGCACGAAGATTCCGGGCAGGTGCACATCGTCGGGGTGGAGGTCGCCGACCTCGACGACACGTTCGGCCTCCACCACGGTGACGCGGCCCGCCATTGCCGCCGGTGGATTGAAATTGCGGGCCGCAGCGTGGAATATGCAGTTCCCGGCCTTATCCGCGACGGCTGCGCGAACCAGCGCATAGTCGGTGACGATCGATTCCTCGAGGAGCATCTCGCGGCCGCCGAACGTGCGCACCTCTTTCGGCGGCGAGGCCAGGGCCACGGTGCCGTCGGGGTGATACCGCCACGGAAGCCCGCCGTCGGCGACCAGGGTGCCGACCCCGGTCGGGGTGAAGAACGCTCCGATCCCGCTGCCGCCGGCGCGCAACCGCTCGGCCAACGTGCCCTGCGGGGTCAGTTCGACGGTGAGTTCACCGGCCAGGTACTGCCTGGCGAACTCCTTGTTCTCACCGACGTAGGAGGCGATCACGCGAGTGATTCGCTGGGCCTCCAGCAGCAGGCCCAGCCCACCGCCGTCCACGCCGCAGTTGTTGCTCACGATCGTCAGATCGGCGGCGCCCTGCTCCAGGAGTGCCTCGATAAGGAACCACGGAATGCCGGCCAGTCCGAATCCGCCCACTGCCAGGCTGGCGCCGTCGGATATGTCGGCCACTGCCTGGCCCGCCGAGGGCACCAACTTGTTCAGCGTCATGACGCCTCCAGATGGGTGATGAGCGCTGGGGTGATGAGGCCGGGTTGCTCGGCGTTGGCCAGATGAGCGGCATGCTCGACGATCAGCAGTCGCGCGTCGGGTATCTGCTCGGCGATCTCCTCGAGCTTGGCGGGCGGGGTAGCGGGGTCCTGCGCACCGGCGATCACCAGCGTGGGCGCCTCGATGGATGAAAGCTGTTGACGGAGATCAAGTTCGGCGATCGCCTCGCAGCATCCTGCGTAGCCTTCCGCGGGCGTGTCAGCGACCATTCGTTCGTATTCTCCGCGCCGGTGTGGGTCCTCGCGCAGGTACTCGGCGGTGAACCAGCGTTGCACTGCGGCTTCGGCGATCACATTCGTTCCCTCCGCGCGCACGGTCGCCGCGCGACTGGTCCAATTCGCGGCCGGTGCCAGTTGGGCCGCCGTGCACAGCAGCGCCAGACGGTCAACGCGTTCGGGGTTGCGCACCGCCAACCGCATGGCCGTCATTCCGCCGAGTGACAACCCGACGACGTGGGCACGCCCGATCTGGAGCCGATCGAGAAGAGCGAGCAGATCGTCGGTGAGATCGTCGATTGAGTACGGCCCGGCGGGAACGGGTGATCCGCCGTGGCCGCGAATGTCGTAGCGCACCAACCGGAATCGTTGCTCGAGCTCGGCTACCTGTGCGTCCCACATTGCGACTGTGGAACCGAGGGAGTTGGACAGCACCACGGCGGGTGCGTCCGGAGGTCCGCTGACCACCGCGTGGACGTGCACGGCGCTCATCGGATCACCTCGAACAGCGATGACAAGACGCCACTCATCCGGCACACCGGGGTACGGACCGGATTGCAGATCACCACATTCATGCGTCGACGGTAGGCGTCCACGACCCATAATTAGAAATATTCATTTCGTGCATATTAATCGCGTTAAGATGTTAATTGTGGAGCTTCGTCACCTGCGCTACTTTCGGGCGGTCGCCGAGGAGCTGCACTTCGGTAGGGCCGCAGAACAATTGCGGGTCGCCCAGCCCGCCCTCTCCCAACAGGTTCGACAATTGGAGAAAGAGGTAGGCGTCGCGTTGCTGAACCGCACGACGCGCCACGTCAGCCTCACCGTGGCGGGGCGCGCGTACCTGGATCGCGTGATCTCGATCCTCGACGCCGTAGAGCAAGCTGGCGAGCATGCCCGCCGGCTCGCCGACGGCACCGAGGGTCGGCTGGTGATCGGTTGCGTCGGCTCAGCCACTTACTCGCTTCTTCCGTCACTGGTGCGGGAGTTGCGCCACCGCCAGCCCGGCATCGAGGTCAGCGTACGCGGTGAGATGCTCGCCCCCGCGCAGTTGGCGGCGTTGCGATCCGGCGAGATCGACCTCGCGCTGCTGCGGCCGCCGATATCGGATCCAGATGTCGTGACCGAGGTCGTACGCCGTGACCGGCTGATCGTTGCGCTGCCCGCGGGGCATTCACTGGCCGCACACCGCACGCTCGGCGTGGCCATGTTGCGCGACGAGGACTTCATCTCACACGCCGGCCGGGGGCGTTCGGTCATGGGCAGCCTGCTCTTGGCCATCTGTGCCGACGCGGGTTTCACCCCCTGCGTGCGTCATGAGGTCGAAGAGACATCCACTCTGCTGACCATGGTGGCAGCAGGCCTGGGCGTGGCGATCGTGCCGGACCCGACTGCGGCCCTGGACATCGCCGGCGTCTGTTACCGGCCGCTTGATCCTGAGACGCTGGGGATCGATCTCATCGTCGGCCGCGCAACGGGCGTGTCTTCGCCGCTGCTAGACAACGTGCTGACCGTGCTGCGCGACATCGCCTGACAGCCCGGTTCGCCCGACGGGTGAATCCTGCGATGACGATCGGCCGCTGAGCAATAGGTGATTGCTTTACCGCGCTGGAGGTAAGTCCCGATATCGGGGGGCGCGCCACCGCCCTAGTGTTCAGTTCGATCATTTCAAAGGTGAACGGAGACAGCGATGCTGATCGAGAGCACAGCCCGGCGGGTGGCGGCTGAACCGGCCGGTCCGGCCCGTGAGCGAGCCTTCGATGAGGCATTGGCAGTGCTGCGCGACCGTCGCGACGAATTCAACGCACAATACTATGTCCCGGCCGACTACGTGGAACTGCTGAAGAAGGCCGGTATGTACCGTGCCTCCACTCCTGCGCTGTTCGGCGGAGAACCGTTGCCGCCGACGGTCTTCATGAATATGGTCGAGCGGATCTCCGCCGTCGACCCTGCGACCGGTTGGGTCGCAAGCTTCGGCTCCTCTCTGGTCTACTTCGCCGCGCTCCCGGTCGAGTCGCAACGCGAGATCTACGCTGCGGGACCCGATATCGCATACGCCGGCGGTCTGTTTCCGATGCAGGAGGCCGAGAAGGTCGATGGCGGCTACCTCTGCAGCGGCACTTGGCAGTTCGCCAGCGGATGCCGGGGCGCTGACATTCTCGGTATCGGGCTTGTGGGCGGACCTGAGACGCAGGGCAGGCCGCTGACCGCGCTCGTATCACCCGCCGATGTCGAGATCGTCGAGAACTGGGACGTGGCCGGAATGAGGGCGACCGGATCGCATGCGATTCGTGCTGAGAAGCTCTTCGTGCCCGAGGAGTTGACCTTCGTGCGCGGTGGTGTCCCGATGGTGGACGAACCGTTGACCCGATACCCGGCTCTTCCCTATGCGGCGCAGGTGCTCGCGGTCGTCACGTTGGGTGCCGCCCGGGGCGCCCTGGATTTCTCGCTGGAGGTGGGCGCGGCGCGTTCATCGATCACCGGCGGTGCGGCCAAGGGAAACCGGCCGACCTATAAGACCGGTCTGGCTCGCGCCGAGGCCGAGCTGCGCTCTGCTCGCGCTTTCTTCTACGAGACCACCGACGCCGTGTGGGACA
Organism: Mycolicibacterium frederiksbergense; assembly: GCF_029893345.1. Lineage (GTDB taxonomy): Bacteria > Actinomycetota > Actinomycetes > Mycobacteriales > Mycobacteriaceae > Mycobacterium > Mycobacterium frederiksbergense_B. Next base: position 288,320 of record NZ_JARXVE010000002.1, read on the forward strand.
AAGCCGTTCGAGGTGAAGACATCACCGACACTGACAAGGCGGCCTTGCGGCTGGGAGCTACGCACGCGGCGCACGTCGGCCGCTCAGTGGTTCTACAGGCGTTCGATCTCGCCGGTACCGGCGCGATCTACGACACCCACCCGTTGCAGCGATACCTGCGCGACGCCCTCGTGCCGGCTCAACACGCGATGTTGCAGACCAACACCTACGAGGCCGCAGGGGCGATCATGCTCGGCTTGGACGCCGGCATCCCCAGCTTCCCGTAACCAGGGTCCTCGAATCAGCCCGATCTGACCATCAAAGGAGACACTGTTGAGCACCGAACCGCTTCGCACGCTGTTCTGTATCGGCAACAACCAGAACTTTTTCGATCTGCCGAAGGCCGAGATCGGCCCCGTGTGGGTCGGGATCTCCACGATGCTGTCAACGCTGAAGAATATGGACGGCGTCGATATCATCGGCACCTTCGACGACGACTCGCACATGGTCGGACCTTCCGACGGCTGGCCGTGGACCTGTTACGTCCTGGCCGACGTCCGCGATCAGCCGACCGTGAAGGCGGCCTGCAACCTTTTGCGCACCACCATGATCGGTGAATACGCCCTGTGGAAGTACTTCAAGATCGAGGCCCGGATGGGCCGTGAGCTGACCATTCGAGACGACGTCGAGATCTGAGGCACGGAACGTGACCACCATTGAGAAGCCTTCCTCCGAGCTGGCCGCCACCGACCGCGTAGCCGGTCAGCTGTACACCGACCCCGAGATCTTCGCCGAGGAGATGAAGAAGATCTTCTATCGCACCTGGGTGTGGGTTGCCCACGAGAGCGAGATCCCGCAGGCGGGGTCATTCAAGACCACACAGGTGGGTGATCAACCGGTCATCGTCACCCGAGATCGCAAGGGCAACTTCAACACGCTGCTCAACCGCTGCCGGCATCGCGGCGCCACCGTGTGCGACCAGCGCAGCGGAAAGGCCAACGGATTCACCTGCCCGTACCACAACTGGTCCTATGCGCTGGATGGCCGGTTGCGTGGAATCCCTTACCCGGACGGCTATGAAGGTGTCGTCGACAAGGCGGACTACCCGCTGCAGACGCTGCGCACCGAGAGCTACCTCGGCATGATCTTCGCGACGTTCAACGGGGACGCCGTACCGCTCGAGGATCACCTAGGTGACGCGAAGATATGGATGGACCGGTTCTTCAAGCAGAGCAACGGTTTCCCGACCAAGGTTCTCGGCATGCACAAGTTCCGTTTCCGCGGCAACTGGAAGATCCAGTTGGAGAACACGACCGACGGCTACCACTTCCCGATGGTGCACAAGTCGTGGATGGCATCGGTGGACTCCGAAACCGCGAACATGATGTCGTTCATGGACGATCCCAACGCCGTGACGCACGCGCTCGGCAATGGCCACAGCGTGGCCATCATGGCAGCGGCCCACGCCGACCTCGACGTCGACGACGGTGAAGAGGAGATCCAGCCCCGCTTTCAGCATCTGGTCGATGAACTGGCCGCAGCGGGGGAGACCCCGGAGCGGATCCGCCGCTACATGCGCTCGATGCACGGGTGCGGATTCAACCTCAACATGTTTCCCAATATCGCGATGTCGTCGTCGTTCTTCCGGGTGCTGATCCCGATCAGCGTCAACGAGACCGAGGTCTGGCACATGGCCATCGGCATGGACGGTGGACCGGAGAACATCAACCGCGAACGGTTGCGCATCCACGAGCATTTCCAGGGACCGTTCGGCTTCGGCAGCCCTGACGATGCCGAAGGGTGGGACCGCGTTCAGATCGGCGCCGGCGGCAACCCGGCGATGCCGATCCTTGTCAACCGCGGCGAAAACCGCGAGCGGCTCACCCCTGAGGGCTGGCCCACCTCACACGTCACCGATGAGACCGGGATGCGTGAGTCCTATGCAATGTGGAAGAGGATGATGACCGATGAGTGAGGTGCTCGCATTCTCCGATCCCCGGGTGTTGCGTGCCATCCAGTTGATCTGGAAGGAAGCAGCTCTGCTCGACGCCAAGGATTACCAGGCGTGGGAGCAGATGTATACCGACGACGCGTTGTACGTCATCCCGATCGATCCGGACACCGAGGACTTCGCGGCCTCGCTCAACATGGTGTACGACGACAAGCGGATGCGGCGCTTGCGCGTTGAACGGATGCTGCAGGGCTATTCGCCCTCGGCTGTGGCAGCCGCCCGCACGGTGCGGGTGGTGTCCCGCTTCACCGTCGAGAACGTGGGCGACGAGTCGGTCACGCTGCGCTCGGCGCAGATCCTCAACGCGTTCAAACGCGACAAGTTCTCCACCATCGGCGCGGAGCTGACGCACGAGATCATCCTCGGCGCAGGCGGTGAGGACAGGATCGCCCTCAAGGTCGCCCGGCTCATCGACAGCGAGGACGCGGTGAGCGCGTCGGGCTTCCTGCTGTGAGCGGCGGAATCGCCGTCGTCACCGGCGCAGCCGGTGGGATGGGTGCGTTCATCGCGCGCCGTCTGCACGCCGACGGCCGCCGCGTCCTGCTCACCGATATCGACGCCGACGCCGCCGAGGCGTTGGCGCGGGAGCTCTCTGCGGACGGGTCGACGGCGAAGGCATCACGCCTGGACGTCTCCAGCCGTGACGACTTCGCCGCGAGTCTCGCTGAATGCCAGAGACATTGGGGGACACCGACGATATTGGTGAACAACGCCGCCGTCACTCAGGCGGCCGATCTGATGACGCTCGGCGCCGACGAGTTCAATCGAGTGTTGACCACCAACGTCGACAGTGCGTTCTTCGGGTGCCAGGTCTTCGGTGCCGCCATGGCCGAGCAGGGCTTCGGGCGCATCGTCAACATGGCATCGCTGGCCGGCCAGAATGGTGGCACGGCAACGGGCGGCCACTACGCGACGTCCAAGGGCGCGATCCTCACCGTCACGAAGATCTTTGCGCGGGAACTGGCGTCAAAGGGTGTCACCGTCAACGCCATCGCACCAGGCCCGCACGACCTTCCGGTGGTCAGGGCCACCGTTCCCGCTGACAAACTCGATGCCGTTGTCGCTGGAATTCCGGTGGGCCGCATGGGAAGTGCCTCGTTCATAGCCGACATGGTCGCGCTGTTGGCGGCCGACGACGCCTTCTTCGTCACCGGTGCCTGCTGGGACGTCAATGGTGGTCTGTACGTCCGCTGAGCTGCCGCTCAACGGTGCAGAACAGAGCTTGGAAAGGAGACAGGGCCGTGGCACTCATAGACGTGGTGGTCACCAACATCGTGCAGGAAACCCCAACCATCAAGTCCTTCGAGTTGTCTCGGACGGATGGAACTGCCCTGGGCAAGTACCTGCCGGGCGCCCACATCGACGTGGTGGGACCCACGGCCGTGACCCGGCAGTACTCGCTGTGCAGCCGGCCCGACGCCGAGGCCTCCTTCGTCGTGGCAGTCAAACGCGAGCACAACTCGCGGGGCGGGTCGGCCGCGCTGCATGAACTCTCGGTGGGCGACACACTCAAGATCAGCGAGCCGCGCAACCTCCTACACATCGCCGACGGGGCTGCGCACCACGTCCTGGTGGCCGCCGGGATCGGCATCACGCCCATGCTGAGCATGGCTCGCTACATGGACGTGCACCGGATCAGCTTCGAACTGCACTACTTCGCGCGCACCGAGGAGGACGCCGCGTTTCTTCCGCTGCTGCGTGAGCGGTGCCCGGACAAGCTGCACGCCCATGTCGGCGTCGGCCGCGACGATCAGCGAGCGGTGCTCGACGCAGCGCTGGATGGGGCCTCGGCCGACACCCATGTCTACGTCTGCGGCCCGGACGGCTTCATGGCCAAGGTGGTGGAGATCGCTCAGTGCCACGTGCCGGCGGAAAACGTTCACTTCGAACACTTTCACGCCACCGAGCAGCCCGGCGCCGACGCGAATACGGCGTTCGACATCGAACTCGAGGGCCAGACGTATCACGTCCCCGCGGACCGCAGCATCGTCGAGGTGCTGGAGGAAAACGATTGCGACGTCGACACGTCGTGCCAAGAAGGCATCTGTGGCACCTGCATCATGCAGGTGCTGTCCGGGGTGCCGGAGCATCGCGACAACGTGCTGACCGCGACTGAACGCGAGTCCGGCGATGTGATGGCGGTGTGCGTGTCGCGGACGCGCGGCGAACGTCTCGTCCTGGACTACTACTGACCCGTCACTGGTCCACGGGCACATCGACGCCGTAGCGCAAGATGTCGCGGACCAGCGTGCTGACACTGTCGGCGTCGGTCTTGCTCTTGATCCGGGTGCGGTGTACGTCGACCGTCTTGACGCTCATCCCGAGCCGGCGTGCGATGTTCTGGCTGGGAAATCCCTCGACGACGAGCGCGAGGATCTCGCGCTCACGCGGTGTGAGCGAATCCACCTTGGCCTCAACCGCTTTGCGCGCGTCGGACTGATGGAACCGCGACTTGGCCTCCACAATGCCGGCTTGCACGGCGTCCAGCAACCGCTGCGGTTCATAGGGCTTCTCGAGAAAGTCGAGTGCGCCGGCCTGAAGCGTCGACACCGACATGCGGATGTCGCCGTGTGCCGAGACGAAGATGATCGCGACGTGCGGCGCGAACTCGTTGAGTTTCTCCTGTAGCCGGGTCCCGCTCATCTGCGGCATCCGGACATCGAGGACGATGCACGCGGGATGGGCGCCGTCGTAGACGGCCAGGAACGCATCGGCACTGTGGCAGATCACCGGCTTGATGCCGATGCTGTCGAGCAGCCAGTCCACCGACTCGCACAGCTCGGGATCGTCGTCGACGACGTAAACGGTTGCATCGGTGGTGGTCCGCTGCGTCATGGCTCCTCGCTTCTACGTCCAGATCCCTGGTCACCGTGCGGGGCGAACTCGTTCCAGGCGGCGTCAGCGGTCCAGTAGCTGGCGCCAACGGCGCTGAGGTGATGCTCCCAGGGTGTGACGCGCAGCAACCAGGGTTCTTCCTGGCGTACGGATTCGTCGGCTGCGTCCGGGCCGTCGGCTTCGACCGTCCAATGGACCCAGTTCACCTCGCGGCCGAGTTCGTCGTGGACGAACAGGTCGACGTGGTGCCAGCCGTAGTTGAACGTGTCCTCGTAACAGGTGAGGAACATGCGGTAGTGCTTGGTGGGCCGGGGGCTGATCATGGCACCAACTCATGCGCGGTGACCGACACCGGACTGCATTGGCGCAGTAGAGCTTCCAGCCGTATACCGAGATCGAGCATCTGCTCCTCCCGGCCCGGGAGACCGATGATCTGCAATCCGAGTGGCAGTCCGGCGGTGGTCACCGCTCCAGGCACGACCACGACCGGCAGCCCGAGCAACTGCCACGGGCGGCTGAGGATCGGCGAGCCGGTAGCCGAAAGGCCGGCGGGAGCGGGACCGAGCGCAGCGGGTCCGATGATCACGCCGTTTTCGGCCAGGAGGGCGGCGAGCAGATCACGGGACCGATCCCGGCGTACCAGTGCAGTGCGGCAATCTGATTCGCCGATCTGCGCGCCCTGCTCGAGAAGCTGGCGCAACGGGGCGCTGAGCAGATCTCCGGCATACTGCAGTTCCCGCGCGCGCGTGTGTGCGGCTTCGCGGGCCATCACGGTGACGTGATCAGTGGCCAGGGTGTCGACCTGGTCGTCCCAGTCGAGTCGGCGGCACTCGATGCCCAGCTGGTTCACCAGCGCAGGAAGCTGCTGCAGCAGTTGCCGCATAGGGGCTGCGAGATCGTCGAGTTCGCTTCCGTGCCAGATGAATACGGCGCTCGTTCCGGTTGGCTGGGCGGTGTCGCCGGTGGCCCCGGTGAAGGCGCGGTACACCAGTTGCATGTCGCCGACCGTCCGGGTCAGCAGGCCCAGGGAGTCGAGCGACTCACTGAGCCCGACGATGCCGGCAGTACTGGTGGCGCCGTGGGCCAGCACCATTCCCGCTGCTCCGCAGAACGAGGCGGGCCTGGTCAGGGAACCGGCGGTCTGGGTGCCCAGGGCCAGCGGGATGACACCGCCTCCGACAGCCGCGGCAGACCCACTTGATGACCCGCCCGGGGTGTGCCCGAGCTCATGCGGGTTGCGGGTGGGGCCCGGCGCAAAGTAGCCGAATTCGGTCGTCACGGTCTTGCCTTGGATGACGGCGCCCAGCGCACGCAGGCGTGCTACGCAGTCGGCATCGGCGTCAGCCGGTTCGGCGGGTGTCACCGATGATCCGGCGCGGGTCGGTAATCCGGCCACATGGATCAGATCCTTGACACCGACCGACACGCCGCTCAGTGCCCTAGGGGTGTCGTAGCGGTCGACGGCGGCGGCCTGTGCCTCCAAGTCATCGCTCAGCGCCACCCAGGCTCTCAGATCGCGTTCGCATTGGCGGATGCGATCTCTCGTCTGCCGGGCCAATGCGAGCGCGGCCCCGGTCTGGCTGACTGCGGCGGTGATCTGGCTGGCGATGGGCTGATCCCACAGGTCCGCGTTCACCTGTTAACTCCTTCGGTCTGACCAGCCCAGTCTGACGGCCCGAGGGAGTTTGCGACAGTAAAGATTTCCCTGCTACCGGCGTAGGGATCGAGCAAATAGCTTGGCCGGAGCACGACGAATCCCTGACAGTGGGCAGGAGACCTCGAATGTCCGATACCGCAACACGACACATAGACCAGAAGCTCTTCAAAGAGGTGACGGGCCATTACCCGACCGGTGTGGCGGTGGTGACCGGTCGCGCCGCTGACGGAGAGCTGCTCGCTTTGGTGGTGGGGACGTTCAGCTCGGTATCGCTGGCCCCGCCGCTGGTGTCCTTCATGCCGATGAAGACCTCGCGCACCTACGAACGGATGCGTGAATGCACATCGTTGTGCATCAACATCGTTGGCGGTGCACAGGAGCGTGAGGTCATGACCATCGCCCAGCGGTGGGAGAAGAAGTTCGACGGCATCGAATGGTTCCCGTCCCCGTCCGGTGACCCGGTGCTGGCGGATTCGGTCGCGTGGATCGACACCAAGCCCTACCGGACCGTCGAGGCGGGCGATCATTGGATCGCATTGTGCGAGGTGACCGCCATGGCGGTGACGAATCCGGTGACGCCGCTGATCTTCTTCCAGGGCGGTTACGGCAGTTTCGTGTGCACATCGCTGATGGCGCGGATGGACCACGAGATACTCCCTGCCATCCACATGGCTCATAGCGCGCGCGCCGACGTCGAGGGCCTCGCCTCGCGGATCGGTTGTGAGGCATCGGTGCTCACCGCGATCAGCTCCGACGAGATGGCCGTCGTACTGTCGGCGACGGCACCGGGCCTCAATCGGGAAAGCAGTTTGGCCCAACGTGTGCCGATGGTTCCCCCCATCGGTGACACCTACGTGTTCAACCTGCCGAGTCACGAACAAGACCGCTGGATCGCCAAACTCCGCAACTGCGATGACGAGCAGGCGGCAGTTCTTCGGGGTCGACTCGACTTCGTGCGCCAACACGGATATCTGGCCTCCTTCCTGCCGTCGGAGGGGGCCTCGGCATATGCAGAGATGCGCGAAGCGACCAGGACGTTCGAGTCGGGACGGATGACACCCGCGCAGGAACGCCAGGTCCGTGAGTCGATCAGGCAGAGCCGAATCGACTACCGTGCCCGAACGTTCGCCGATGACGAGAAGTATGACGTCGGCTCCTTGGTGCTGCCGGTGCGGGATCATCGTGGCACGTATTCGCTGACGTTGCGGTTGGCGCATCTCCCGCAACGCATCTCCGGTTCGGAGATCGCTGGTTGGTTGTCCGACGCACGATCTGTCGTGCGGGTGCTCGAGAAGGCAGGAATGAGTTGATGAGTGATGACGACAGGTCCGCCCTGTCCGAACTGACGGCACGAGTGAAGGTGCTCGAGGCGGAGTCGGCGGCACGACGGCTGCTCGGCCGCTACATGTTCCTGTGTGATGCTCCATTGCCCATTTCCAATGTGTCGGAGCAGCACCGCTGCGCCGAGATCGCCGGACTGTTTTGCGATGACGCAGTATGGGAAGGCGTTGGCGGCACGCACGGTGCGCAATTCGGCCGCAAGGTCGGTCCCGCGGCGATTGCCGATCACATGGCTGCGTTCTTCGGGGCGACAAATCCGCGATTGGTCTTCAACACTCACTACCTGTGCACCGAAAGCCTCGTGGCTTCCGCCGAAACCGCCGAGGGCACCTGGGTACAGTTCCAGCCCTGGGTGTTTGACGACGGCACTTCGGTACTGCGGTCGAGCCGGCTGCATGTCCGATTTCGCGACACCGTCCACGGGTGGCGCATCGCGCATTACCGGACCGAGAACTTGTTCGTCGCCGATCTGGCCCCGGGGTGGGCGAGGAAACTGATCGAGAAGTCCGAGCTGATGGGTTCGGCCGAGGCTGTTCTGCCGGTCGTCACCGGCCGTCCCCACTGACCGTCCTTCTGCCGCCCCGGCCTCGGGGTCTGTGCGGGGCGGCAGAAGGGTGTCACAACAGCGCGCGGATGCGTCCGATGACTTCATCACACAACAAGGCGATTCCGCTCTCGGGGGTGAGTCCGAACGGGGTGTCGAATTCCACGCGTTGGGCCCCAGCGTCAAGGATCGAGGCGGCGTGCTCGGCGACGTCGGCCGGAGTTCCGGAGAAGGCGAACAGGCCCAGCAGATCGTCGGGGATGAGACGGCCCGCCTGTGTGAAATCTCCTGCGGCGCAGTACCGATGGACGCGCTCCTGCAGTTCCGGGTCGACGGTGACCGTCGGATCGAGGCCCGCGACGACATCAAAGTACGGCGCCACCGCGGTGCGGGCCGCGGCCTGCGCCGCCTTTCGGTCCTCGTCGACCACGGCGACCGCGTTGAGGCAGATTCCTGGTCGGCCGCCGGTGATGCCGGCCATGTCGGCCAACACTTTGACCATTGCCGGATTGGCGCAGCCGCCGGCCTGCAACTCGTCGGCGAGCCGTCCCGCAATCTGTGCCAGCCGAGGGCTCCACGACCCGATCAGCAGCGGCACGCGTGGCCGGTGCGGTTCGAAATGCAGCCGGGTGTTCGAGGACATGCTGTAGACCTTGCCGACGTGTCCGCTGCCATTGCCGGCCAGCAGGGCGTTCACGATGGCGACGGTGTCCTCGATCGCCACCAGCGCATTGGACTGATCGAGGGCGAGTTGGTCCATCCACGCGCCACGCACTACACCGTAGAACGCACGACCCGAGGACATCAGGTCCAGATAGGCGATCTGTCCGGCGATCTCCACCGGATGCTGCGTCCACGGTGTGTAGGCGGCCACGCCGAGTCGTATCGAACGAGTTACCTCTGCCATGGTGTGCAGGACCAGTGCCGGCGGGCTGAACATGAGATCTCCGAAGACCGTGATGGCATCGAAGCCGGCGTCCTCCGCGCGACGCGCGATATCCCGATAGGTCTGCGGCAACAGCGATCCCGCCAGACCGATGCCGATTTCGTGATCAGGCACGGGCCAGTGCCTCCGATCGGTATCCCGCGCTACGCAGGATCGGCAGCACCCGGTTGCCGAGCAGATCGACGCCCGACTCCGGGGTGAGTCCGAACGGTGTATCGAACTCGATGCGTTTGGCGCCCGCGTCGTACACCGCGGCCGCGTGCTCGGCGACCTCGTCCGGGGTGCCCGTGAACGTGAACTTGTCGAGTAGGTCATCGGGAATGAGCCGGCCCGCTTCTTCGTAGCGATGCGCCCGTAGCAGAACGTCCATCCGGTTCAACAGATCCGGATCGACGTCGAGGGTGCGGTCAAGGCCCGCGATGACCTGGAATGGCAGCGCGACTTCGGTGCGGGCCCGAGCCCGGGCAGCGTCACCGTCCTCGTCGACGACCGTCACCGCGGTGAGCACGATGTCCACACTGCCAGGTGGGCGGCCGGCCGCGTGCTCGCCGACGGCCGTGAACTGCTTGACGATGGGCGCCATGGCGGGGTTGGCGCAACCGCCGACCTGCACTTGGTCGGCGTGGGCGCCGGCGTATTCGGCCAGGCGGGGGCTCCATGTGCCGACCATGAGCGGAATGCTCTCGCGCAGAACTGGATAGAAGGGTGTGGTGCCGGCGTTCACGCTGTATACCCGGCCTTGGTAACCCTCGCCGGATCCGGACAGGAGTTGCCGCACGATCGCAACCATGTCCGTGACCGCGGCCAGTGAGCGACTCGTGTCGAGATGGAGCTGGTCGAGCCAGGCGCCGCGGACGATGCCCATGAACGCCCGGCCTTGCGATAGGTGATCGATGTAGGCCAACTGGCCGGCCACCTCCACCGGATGCAGGGTCCACGGGGTGTAGCAGCCGACGCCGAGTTGGATCCGGCTGGTCGCGTCGGCCATCGACGCGAGCACCATCGCCGGCGGCTGCATCATTAGGTCACCGAACACGGTCGCGACATCGAAACCGAGTTCCTCCAGGCGCGCAGCGAGTGCCGGATACTCGGCAGGCGCCAGGGTGCCGCCGAAACCCACGCCGAACTGAACGGTCTCGCTCACGTGAGATCCGACGTCTTCATGGTGACGGTGCCGATTCGGACGATCTTCATCGACAGTCCCTCCTCGGGGTCAGGACAGCACGCGTAGGAGTCCTGCTCAAGCCAGTCACCCGCTGGCAGCTGACGCATCTTCGCCGGCAGCAGAGGCAGCACCGACTGGATAGCCCAGTAGCAGAACGGTTGTCCGTCCGGAAGGCTGAGCTGATCGCTGTTGCGAACCTCGAAGTAGTCGCCCACCTTCATCCCGCAGACCGACCGGCCCTTGATCTCGGCCACCTCGACACGAAGGTCGAATAGGGTCATCTCATCTTCCATGGTTGGCTGTTCTCCGTTCTCATATGAGGTGGCTGGACATCGACGGCTCTCCCTCGAGAGATGCTGTCGTGGAGTGTAATTCGGGTAGTTTATGCTTGCGGACCAGGCCGTGGTAGCAGCCCCAGGCCAGACCGAGGATCAGCAGGGTGAGAGCCGCGTAGATGCCGTAGCGGGATTCGTCATCCGGTATCGGATGCAGCGATCCGATGATGCCCGCCCCTACTGTGACCAGGGCGAGCGCGAACGCGATCCAGCCTGCAGGTACCCATTTGCCGGTCATCAGGAGCTTGCCGGCCGCCAGGATCAACACGAGGTAGGCGACCATGACGAGGAGACCGCCGAACGTTGCGCCGATCGTGAACCCGACGTAGGGGTCCATTCCTGTTGTCGCGCTGAGGATGACGATCGGGATGAGGCACACGACTGTCAGCGCGGCGAACACCACGATCCCGACGTGTGGTGTCTTCCAGCGGCTTGTGGCGCCCAGGGCTGCGGGCAGCAGGCCACCGCGTGACAGTGCGAACATCCCGCGTGCGGAGGCGGACATGAACCCGATGGCGACGGCGACCATGTCGAGGACCAGGCCCAGCTGCAGCAGCGGGGAGATCCAGGATCCGACGTACATCTTCCCGAGAGTGGACAGTCCGAGCGGGTCGGAGGCCCAAGTGCCGGCGACGTCGTCCAGGCCGAAACCGATTGTGCCCGCGTACTGGGTCAGGAAGCAGAATCCGGCCACGATCAGGATGGTCAGGATAATCGCACGCGGCACCGATTTCGACGGCTCGCGCGCCTCTTCACCGAGTGATGCCGAGGATTCGACGCCGACGAAGAGCAGTGCGCAGAACATGAACGTCGGCATGAACGCACCTGCGGTGGGCGCTGACGGGTCGAAGACCTGCGCGGTGTTTCCCGCGGCACCGCCCTTGACCACGACCACGATGGCGGTGATCAGGTAGGGGATTACCGACAACACGAAAATGGTCAACTGTGCGCGCACCGACAGTTGCACGCCGCGCAGGTTGATGATGGCGACCACCAGCAGGATTCCCAGCGCAATCAGCCAGAACGGAACGGAGATGTGCAGATAGGACTGGCACAGATCCTGTCCGAGAACGCCGGCTCCGATGAGCATTGTCGGGCCGCCGAGAATGAGGTAGGCCAGGTAGTAGAAACCCGCGGTGGAAATGCCCGCTGTGGGTCCCAATGTCCTTCCCACGTACTCGTACATCACGCCGGCGTGGGTATAGCGGCGCGCGAACATCACCAGGATCGAACCGAGGCCGAGGATTCCGATGACCACGATCAGCAGGTAGAGCGGGCCGGCGCTGCCCCCCTTGGCGGCGACCACGCCACCGAGTAGTGCTGCGGAGGTGATGGGGCCAACGGCTAGCGACTGAGCCAACAGATCGGTGGTACCGAGTTCCCCGCGGGTTAGCTCACCGGTGGGTGCCGATGCCCCGGCAGGGGCTGAGGGTTGGGTCATTGACGTCCTTTGGGCTGTTTCGCTCTACGTTTGTTGACGAAAATGCTGTCTGCCGGACCTGAGTGTGGGCTAGGTCACCTACTGTGCGCAAGTTGCGCGGCGATAAAGGTTTCCGTACCGGTGGTGGCCTTCACAGGTGTTGTACGGATTTGTACGGTTGAAGCTCTTGGTTCAACGACCGTAGATATAACCGGTCGGCGTGTTTCGACGCCACCATCCGGACGGCGAACCTCGCGCGAAGGGAAGACGCGAATGAAAATTACTGCAGTTGAGGCCATCCCGTTTGCTATTCCGTACCGCAAGCCGTTGAAGTTCGCCTCCGGCGAGGTCCGCGTCGCCACCCATGTCCTGGTGCGAGTGCACACCGACGACGGAGTGGTCGGCATTGCTGAGGCGCCGCCGCGGCCGTTCACCTACGGTGAGACGCAGCCGGGGATCGTCGCCGTCATCAACGAGATCTTCGCAGCACAAGTCGTCGGGGTAAGCCTTACCGAGCGCGAAGTGATCAGTGCCCGCCTGGCGCGGACCGTCGGCAACCCGACGGCCAAGGCCGCCGTCGACATGGCGGTGTGGGATGCGTTCGGACGTACGGTGCAGCTGCCCGTATCTGAGCTCCTTGGCGGGTTCGGAACCGGTATGCGGGTTTCGCACATGCTCGGTTTCGACGACCCTGCCGCGATGGTCGCGGAAGCCGAGAAAATGCTTGAGATCTATGGCATCTCAACGTTCAAGGTCAAAGTCGGCCGCCGTCCGGTGTCGCTGGACACCGCGGTGGTGCGGGCGCTGCGGGAACGCTTCGGAGCGAATGTCGAGCTGTACGTCGACGGCAACCGCGGCTGGACCGCATCGGAATCACTGCGCGCCATGAAAGACATGGACGACCTCAACCTGCTTTTCGCAGAGGAACTCTGCCCGGCCGACGATGTCCTGGGCCGCCGCTGGCTGGTTGACAAACTCGACCTGCCTTTCATCGCCGACGAATCCGTCCCGACCGCTGCAGATGTCACCCGAGAGGTGCTCGCCGGCGCGGCGACTGCGATCAGCATCAAGACTGCCCGGACCGGGTTCAGCGGATCCCAGCGCGTGCTGCACCTCGCCGAAGGCCTCGGCCTGGAGGTGGTGATGGGCAATCAGATCGACGGGCAACTCGGCACTGCGTGCGCAGTGTCGTTCGGTGCTGCTCACGCGTCCACGTCCCGGTGCGCCGGCGAACTGTCGAACTTCTTGGACATGGCCGACGACCTGCTGACCGAGCCGCTGCGCATTCGCGACGGTGTGTTGCAGGTGCCGCCCGGCAATGGTCTCGGCGTGAATGTCGATCCGGACAAGCTGGCCCGCTATCGCACCGACAACTGAACAGTCCCAACATATTCAGCCCCCAAGAGATGAGGAGTACGATCCATGACTACCGCTGAACAGGCCACCGCTGCCGCGTCTGGCGCCTCGGCCACCGAACGCTTTCACACCGACAAGTCGCCTTTCGACGCCGTCAAGAACACTCCGACTGAGCGCGTCGACGCGCTTGCTCGTGAGGTGCTTTCGGCGGTGCACGAGACGATCCGCAAGCATCGGGTCAGTTACGACGAGTACAACGCGCTCAAGGCCTGGATGATCAATGTCGGCCAGGACGGTGAGTGGCCATTGTTCCTCGACGTGTGGGTCGAACACGTCGTCGAGGATGTCGCCACCGACCATCGGGAAGGCAACAAGGGCACCATCGAGGGCCCGTACTACGTACCCGGCGCCCCGGAGTGCGGCGCAGCGGGAACCATCCCGATGCGCGACGGTGAGACCGGAACTCCGATGGTGTGGCACGGCAAAGTCACATCAACCGACGGCACACCGCTGGCAGCGAAGGTCGAACTGTGGCATGCCGACGCCGACGGCTTCTACTCGCAGTTCGCACCCGGACTGCCGGAATGGAACCTGCGCGGTACCTTCACGACCGGGCCCGACGGCATCTTCACGATCACGACGATCCGTCCTGCGCCCTATCAAATTCCGACCGACGGGTCCTGCGGCAAGTTGATCTCCGCAGCCGGCTGGCACGCGTGGCGGCCGGCACACCTGCATGTCAAGGTATCGGCACCCGGACACGAACTGCTCACCGCGCAGTTGTACTTCCCCGGCGATCCGCACAATGGCGATGACATCGCCACCGCGGTGAAGCCGGAGCTGATGCTTGACCCGAAACCGCAGCCCGACGGTTCCGACGCGGTCGCCTATGACTTCGTGCTCGACCCGGTGGCGCGCTGATGCTCTTTCACGTGCGGATGGATGTCCGTCTCCCGGCCGATCTCGACCCGCGCGAGCGGGACGAGATCGTCGCTCGGGAGAAGGCGTACTCGCAAGATCTGCAACGCGCCGGAAAGTGGCCCCACATCTGGCGGGTGGTCGGCGAATACGCCAACTTCTCGATTTTCGACGTCGAATCCAACGACGAGCTGCATCGCATCCTGTCGGGGCTACCGCTGTTCTCCTATATGGAAATCCAAGTCACGCCTTTGGCGGTGCACCCGTCCGACATCAAGGCCGAGGGCAGCTAGCCCCTGTCGGGGCGGTGTCGCCCGAAAACGCCGGCCGGGACTTCGTTCGAAGTCCCGGCCGGTTTGGGTATGTGAGCGGTGTTCGCCCGTACCGTCGGTGTCTCAGCGACGCCGTTCACATCCCGACGGTCGCTCCTCGACTGTTCAGATACGCGGTGGCAAGGCCGCAGACACGTTCGGTGAGCATGGGGCCGAGGCTCTTTGCGGTCTCGGTCTCCGGTCGCGAGCCGATCCACCCGAGATAGGTGGTGCCACGCAGAAAAAGGAAGAGCGGCAGTAGCTCTCGATGTGATTCGGGCAGATCCCGCACCGTCCGGTAGCCCCTGATCAGTGACTCTTCGATCGCGGCATACTGGGATTCTCCGAGGTTGAAGTACAGCGCGGTCGCGAGTTCGAACAAGTACCATCCGTAACCGGCGTCGTCGAAATCGATCAGCTTCAGTGCACCGCCGTCGTCGAGCAGGTTCTCCGGCACCAGGTCGGCATGGATGAGACCGTAATTCGCGTCGTCCTTGCCGAACCGGAGTAGATCCTCGCGGCTGGCCGCTCGCGCAGCGGCCAGCAGTGCCTGTGCCTCGGCGGTCAGGTCGGCGTTCTCCCAGAAGCGGCCCCATAGCGGCTGTTCCCCGACAAGTCCGTCCTCGTCCCACGCGTGGCGGGTGAATCCGTCGAACAGCGGCATGGTCGACGAGAGGTCGTGCAGGTTGGCCGCGATGACGCCTGCATCGAAGTACACCCGTCGCGCCGTGTCACCGCACGCCTCGATGCCCGCTTCCGAGGTGCCGACGGGTTCGCCGAGCAGCCATCCGAGGATCGACACATGGCGATGTTCCGGGACCGCGTCATGTGCGACGTAGGCAACCAATTCGCCAGTTGCGGTGGGGATCACGTCCGGAACCTGCACCGCACCACTCTGGCCGATGTGACGCATCCAGTGCAGTTCGGACAGCAGCGCGGCATCAGAGTGGTAACCGTGTCTGTGCACCCGGATGGCGACCCGGGTGCCGTCGGCACGGGTTGCCGAGAAGACAGCGTTTTCGCGGTATTTCACGAGGCGAACGTCGTCGAACCTGCCCTCCCAGTGCTGGGTTGCCGATTCCACGAGAAGGGTCAGTCTCCTGGCCTGTTCATCGTCGGGGAGGTGGTAGAAATCGTCTGCGTCGGTCATAGCGCGCTCAGCGCATCGTCGAGCACGGATAGGAGCAGATCGGCGTTCGTGATGTCGAAAACCATCGGAGGGCGCATTTTCAGGACGTTGTCGTAGCGTCCGATCCGGCTGAGCAACACGCCTCGGTCGCGCATCATGTTGACCAGGCGCTTGGTGACGTCCGGGGCGGGCGCTCCCGTGTCATCGATCAACTCGATGCCGAAGAACAGTCCGCGCCCACGAACCCCGCCGATCACCGAGTGCTTGTCCCGCAGGCGATTCAGTCCCGTTCGGACGTACTGACCGACCTCGCGTGCGTTCTCGCGCAACTGCTGATGTTCCAGCACATCGAGTACCGCCATTCCCGCAGCAGCGGCTACTGGGTTGCCACCGAAGGTATTGAAATACGTTGATGCGGACTGAAATCTGGACATCAGATCGTTGGAGGACACGGCGCCCGCGAGCGGGTAGCCGTTACCCATCGGCTTGCCGAGCGTGACGATGTCGGGTATGACACCGCTGAGCTGGTGTCCCCACATCGCGTCGCCCGTGCGCGCGAAGCCGGCCTGCACCTCATCGCAGATGAACAGCCCACCGGCCTGGCGCACGATATCGACGGCCTTGGTCACGAACCCGTCCACGGGATCGGGAAGACCCTCGTTGGCGAAGAAGGTGTCGATGAGGATGGCGGCGACGCCGTAACCCTCTGACGTCAGGGACCGGACCGCGTCGGCGACATGTGCGGCGAAACGGTCGGCAAGTTGCCGATCGGAGGCCCCGTGACGATCGCGGGTGGGGTCGGGCACGACGACGGTGCGTGCCCAGCTGGGAAATTGCTCGACGACCGGGAAGGCTGTGGTCAGCGCCGCCAGCGTCGCCGAGTTCCCGTGATAGCTGAAGTCGCTGACGATGATGCCGCTGTTCCCCGTGGCGAATCGTGCCATGCGCAGAGCGAGTTCGTTGGCCTCGGTGCCCGAGCAGGTGAACATCGCGGTGTCGAGCGGTTTGGCGAAGGTCGCGGTCAACCGTTCCGCGTACTCGATGACCGTCTCATGCAGGTAGCGAGTGTGCAGGTTCAGTGTTGCCGACTGTCGGGCGATCGCATCGGTGACGTGTGGGTGGCAGTGACCGACGTGGGGGACGTTGTTGTACGTGTCCAGGTAGCGGCGCCCGGCGGCGTCCTCGACCCACACACCCTCACCCCGGACGAGGTGTACGGGCTCGTCGTAGAAGAGCGCCGTATTGCGGCCGAGGACATCGAAGCGGCGTTTGAGCAGTATCGAATCATCAATCATCCGAGTGCCTTTCGGGTTTGTCGCGCGAAGCGGTTGGTCAATGGGAAATGCTGGTTGCGGCTTCGGCGTGTACGGCCTTAGCCCGCCGTACGTGCACAATCCGGCCAGCCACAACCCCTCCGACGAACACCACGACGGCTGCGGCCAGGAAGATGCTGGCCACAGTCCGGGATCCGCCCATGAGCGTGTCGAAGTTCTGGATCACCAGTACGGTGATGGCGATCAGGCCGAGACTGCCGAGAACCGGCGCGATGCGGGTGTGCCACAGTCGGGTGTCGGCGTGCGAGCGGCGGAAGTAGACGATGATCGCGAGACTGGTCAGCACCATCAGCGCGAGGATTGCCACGATCGCGATGCCGGCCATCCAGGTGAACAACTGCAGTACCGGATCGGCTCCGGCGAGGGCGAAGATGCCGACGAGCACGACGGCCGAGGCGCTCTGTACCAACGACCCTGCGTGCGGTGAGCCGTGCTTGTCATGTACGGACGCGAGCACGGTCGGTGCGTAGCCGCGTCGAGCCAATGCGAACAGGTACCGCGAGATCGCGTTGTGAAAAGCCAGCAGTGTGGCGAAAAGACTGGTCACAAGCATGATGGCGATGACGTCGGCAGCCCACGGAGCCAGGTACGTCGCAGTCGCCGTGAACGTGAGGTTGGCGGTGTCCTGTGCCGCGGCGGCGCCCACCTCGTCGCTGCCAAAGGCAAGTACAACCGCCCAGCTCCCGATCGCGTACAGCACACCGATCACGATGATCGCCACATACGTCGCGACAGGCACGGTGCGCTTGGGGTTCTTGGCTTCCTCGCTGTAGATGGCGGTCGCCTCGAAACCCACGAAAGAGCCGATCGCGAACATCATCGCGATGCCAGGCGAACCGGAGAAGAAAGATCCCGGGGTGAAGGAGGTGAAGTCGATCCCGTGGGCGCCGCCCCTGGCGAAGACGGCCACCGACAGGGCGACGATGGCGACGACCTCCAGGATGAGCAGCACCCCCAGCACCTTCGCGCCGACGTCGATATTGCGGTACCCGACGACACCCACGATCGCCATCAGCAGGAACGCCCACACCCACCAGGGCAGGTCCGGTCCGCCATATTCGAGTACCAGACCGCGGATCGTGTTCGCCGCCAGTCCGTAGACGCCCGCTTGGACGGTGGCGTAGGCAAAGATTGCCAAACCGGCCGCGCCGACACCGAGGTCGCGGCCGAGGCCCTTGGTGACGTAGGCGTAGAAGGCGCCAGTATCCGTCACGGCACTACTCATCGCGGCGTACCCAACGCTGAACACCAGGAGGACCAGGGCGGCGATCAGATAGGTGAGGGGAGCGCCGGCACCGTTGCCCAAGGCAATCATGACTGGTAGCGAGCCTGCGACCGTGGTCAGCGGCGAAGCCGCCGCGACGACGAGGAACACGATGCCGACGACACCGATGGATCCACGTAACTGACTGTTGCTGACGGACATGCGTGCCTCCTCGACCCGGGCTGTCACCGGGCCGTGGGGGCGGGCCTCGGCACTCAGTTCTACATGCGTAGAACCACAGCCGTGACGTACGTTATGGGACAGCCCCAAGGGTGGCCATAGTCACTTTCTTTAGTCGGCAACTCGGTCCGGCAGGTGGAACGCCAACGGTTCCTGATTCGCTTCGAGCCCAGGCCATTCACGGTCGGCTCTTCAACCGTTCGGATACGGATATCCGGTTGAGGTCCGCGACGGCCTCTCGCTCGGTTGCAGCCCCCACGTACGCCCTTGGCCGCATTGCCTTGCGGGACAAGGGCTACGGATGAAGCCCGAGACTGTCGGTGTGCCCAAACGCAGAGTTATCCCCAAGCCGCGATTCATCCACAACTTGCCCGTCCCATTGGGCGCCCTGCGCCGTCGATGTCGGTCCGCCGACGGTCAATGACCGGGTAAGGCAGTCGCGCAGCATTCGCTGGGCGCCGCCGCAACCAATGGAAGCGAGAGGGGAAACAAATGTTCGAGACAC
This sequence comes from Mycolicibacterium frederiksbergense, assembly GCF_029893345.1. Classification (GTDB taxonomy): domain Bacteria; phylum Actinomycetota; class Actinomycetes; order Mycobacteriales; family Mycobacteriaceae; genus Mycobacterium; species Mycobacterium frederiksbergense_B. The sequence goes on from NZ_JARXVE010000002.1 coordinate 307,550, forward strand.
CGTTCACCATCGTCGGCAACATCGTCGCCAATCCGATTCGACTGCGGTTCGGTGATCAGGAACTGTTCAAGTTCCGGGTCGCCAGCAACTCGCGGCGGCGCACCGCAGAAGGCACCTGGGAGCCGGGCAACTCGCTCTACGTCACCGTCAATTGCTGGGGAAACCTGGCCCGCGGAGCGGGCAACTCGCTCTACAAGGGCGACCCGGTCGTTGTCGTCGGTCACCTCTACACCAGCGAGTACGACGACAAGGACGGCGTGCGCCGGTCCTCGGTGGAGGTGCGGGCGACCGCGGTCGGGCCGGACTTGTCCCGCTGCAGCGCGCGGGTCGAAGAGCTGCCCAAACTGGCTGTCAACGGCCGACCTGGTGCCGGTGCTGACTGTGCCGACGACCCCGACGACGGGGACGAAAAGAGGGTTGACCGGGTGGCCGAGGCCGACGTGGCCGACAGGGTCGACGCCCAGGGCCTACCTCTGTCAGCTTGACCGCAGCCGGCCACGCCTAGGATGGGCCGCGAGTATTGCGTCGACCACAACGTCGACTTGAATTGCTTCAGAAAGGCACATCACGGCATGGCCGAATTCATCTATACGATGCGGAAGGTCCGCAAGGCGCACGGCGACAAGGTGATCCTTGACGACGTCACGCTTAACTTCCTTCCGGGCGCGAAGATCGGCGTTGTCGGCCCCAACGGGGCCGGCAAGTCGAGCGTTCTGAAGATCATGGCCGGCATCGACCAAGCCAACAACGGCGACGCCTTCCTGGCGCCCGGCGCGACGGTCGGCATCCTCATGCAGGAGCCGCAGCTCGACGACACCAAGACGGTGCGGGAGAACGTCGAGGCGGGCGTCGCCATCAAGGCCAAGCTCAACCGGTACAACGAGGTCGCCGAGCTGATGGCCACCGACTACACCGACGAGCTCATGGAGGAGATGGGCCACCTGCAGGAGGAGTTGGACGCGGCCGATGCCTGGGACATCGACTCCCAGCTCGAGCAGGCCATGGATGCGCTGCGCTGCCCGCCGCCCGACGAGCCGGTCACCCACCTCTCCGGTGGTGAGCGCCGCCGGGTGGCGCTGTGCAAGCTGCTGCTGAGCAAGCCGGACCTGCTGCTGCTCGACGAGCCCACCAACCACCTCGACGCCGAGAGCGTGCTCTGGCTCGAACAGCACTTGGCCAGCTACAAGGGTGCCATCCTGGCGGTCACCCACGATCGTTACTTCCTGGACAACGTCGCCGAGTGGATCCTGGAGCTCGACCGCGGCCGGGCCTATCCGTACGAGGGCAACTACTCGACCTACCTGGAGAAGAAGGCTGAGCGCCTCGAAGTCCAGGGCAAGAAGGACCAGAAGCTGCAGAAGCGGCTCAAGGACGAGCTGGCCTGGGTCCGTTCGGGCGCCAAGGCTCGCCAGGCCAAGAACAAGGCTCGTCTCGGCCGGTACGAGGAGATGGTCGCCGAAGCCGAGAAGACGCGGAAGCTCGACTTCGAGGAGATCCAGATCCCGACCCCGCCGCGGCTGGGCAACGTCGTGGTCGAGGTCGAGCACCTGGACAAGGGCTTCAACGACCGCATGTTGATCAAGGACCTGTCGTTCACCCTGCCGCGCAACGGCATCGTCGGCGTCATCGGCCCCAACGGCGTCGGCAAGACCACCCTGTTCAAAACCATCGTCGGGCTGGAGGATCCGGACAGCGGCACGGTCAAGGTCGGCGACACGGTGAAGCTGTCCTATGTCGACCAGAGCCGGGCCGGTATCGATCCCAACAAGACGGTGTGGCAGGTGGTCTCCGATGGGCTGGACTACATCGAGGTGGGCCAGAACGAGATCCCGTCGCGGGCCTATGTGTCGGCCTTCGGGTTCAAGGGGCCTGACCAGCAGAAACCGTCAGGCGTGCTCTCCGGTGGTGAGCGCAACCGGCTCAACCTGGCGTTGACGCTGAAAGAGGGCGGCAACCTGATCCTGCTCGACGAGCCGACCAACGACCTCGACGTCGAGACGCTGTCGTCGCTGGAGAACGCGCTCGAGCAGTTCCCCGGCTGCGCCGTGGTGATCAGCCACGACCGGTGGTTCCTGGACCGCACTTGTACGCACATCCTGGCGTGGGAGGGCGACGACGACAACGAGGCCAAGTGGTTCTGGTTCGAAGGCAACTTCGGTGCCTACGAGGAGAACAAGATCCAACGCATGGGTGCCGAAGCTGCGCGTCCGCACCGGGTAACCCACCGGAGACTGACCCGGGACTAACCCGTGACGCGGCAAACAGCGCAGCGGCGGCGGTGACGCTATTAGTGTCGCTGCTACGCACCAGTGCCGGTGTGTGGGCGTAAGTCAGGAGTGATCCGTATGACGGCCAAGCCGGGTGCCCTTCCAGGGCAGGGAAGTAGCGACCGAGGCAAGCGGCAACCGCCCCGGGACGTGATTCACCGGCTTGCCGTGGCGTTCCTGTCCACCTACCGGGCTCCCGAGGCTGAGGCGCCCGGGGGCGCCGCCACCGGCCCCCAGGCCGTCGCCGCCGGCGAACGACTGCTCTCCGACGCGACGGTGGCTGCCCACCACGAGTTGGGTAGCCACCGGGCACCGGGGGAGACCAAGGTCGCGGTGTACCCCGGCGACATCGACTCGGGCCCGGCCCTGCAGATCGTCACCGATCAGGCGGCGATGCTGGTCGATTCGGTGACGGTGCTGCTGCACCGGCACGGAATCGCATACCCGGCCATCATGAACGCGGTCTTCCGGGTTCGCCGCGGAGCCGACGGGGAGTTGCTGGATTTCCGGCCCGCGGCCGAGGCCACCGGCAGTGACGGGGTCGACGAGTGCTGGATCCTGGTCCCGGTGAGCGGGGCGGCCAGCGGTGCCGCGCTCACCGAGGTGGTCGGGTTGCTGCCCGGCATCCTGGCCGAGGCCCGCCAGATCGGGCTGGACACCGCGGCGATGGGCGCCGCCCTGCACGCCCTGGCTAACGATGTGGCAACCGATGTCGACGGCCGATTTCCCTACGTCGACCGCAGGGACGTCGCAGCACTACTGCGCTGGCTGGCCGACGGCCACTTCGTGCTGCTGGGCTATCAGCAGTGCGTGATCGGCGATGGGCAGGCGTCCGTCGATCCGGCCAGCCGACTCGGCGTGCTCAAGCTGCGCGAGGATGTGCTCCCGCCGCTCACCGCCGCCGACGACCTGATGGTGCTGGCCCAGGCCACGATGCCGAGTTACGTGCGCTATGGGGCTTATCCCTACATCGTGGTGGTGCGCGAGAGCGGTGACCGCGTCATCGAGCACCGCTTCGTCGGACTGTTCACCATCGCCGCGATGAACGCCAATGTGCTTGAAATTCCGCTGATCTCGCGGCGGGTCGAGGAAGCGCTGGCCATGGCGCGCCGCGACCCCAGCCATCCCGGCCAGCTGCTGCGCGACATCATCCAGACCATCCCACGCCCCGAACTGTTCGCGCTGAGCTCCAAGCAACTGCTGGATATGGCACTGACCGTGGTGGACCTGGGGTCGCGGCGTCGCACCCTGTTGTTCCTGCGTGCCGACCAACTCGCGCATTTCGTGTCGTGCCTGGTGTATCTGCCGCGCGACCGCTACACCACGGCGGTGCGACTGGAAATGCAGCACATCCTGGTGCGCGAACTCGGCGGCGAAAGCATCGACTACTCGGCCAGGGTAAGCGAATCGCCCTGGGCGGTAGTGCATTTCACGGTCCGGCTGCCCGACGGGTCGCGTTCGCACAGTGTGGACACCTCCACCGAGAACGAGACCCGGATTCAGAAGCTGCTGACCGAGGCCACCCGCAACTGGGGCGACCGAATGACCAGCGCCGCGGCGGCCGCAGCTCTCAACCCCGCCGCCGTCGAGCACTACGCGTCGGCGTTCCCGGATGACTACAAACAAGCCGTCGCCCCAGCCGATGCCATCACCGATATCGCGATCATCGAAGGACTGCAGGATAATTCGGTGAAACTGGTGTTCACCGAGGGTGGTGACGACGGCATTGCCCAACTCACCTGGTACCTGGGTGGCCAGTCGGCGTCGCTGAGCGAATTGCTGCCGATGCTGCAGTCGATGGGTGTCGTGGTGCTCGAGGAGCGGCCGTACACGGTGCGCCGGGCCGATGGCCTGCCGGTCTGGATCTACCAGTTCAAGGTCTCCCGGCACCACAGCATCCCGCACTCCCCGGACGTGGCGTCACGCGAGGCCACCGCGCACCGGTTCGCCGATGCGGTGACCGCGATCTGGCACGGCTGGGTCGAGGTGGACCGGTTCAACGAGCTGGTGCTGCGGGCCGACCTGACCTGGCAGCAGGTGGTGATCCTGCGTGCTTACGCGAAGTACCTGCGCCAGGCCGGTTTTCCGTACAGCCAGTCGCATATCGAGTCGGTGGTCAACGAGAATCCGCACACCACCCGGTCATTGGTGCAGCTGTTCGAGGCGCTGTTCGACCCCTCCGAGGACCGTGCGGCGAGGCGGGACGCACAGGGTGCCGCCGCGGCGGTAGCCGCCGATATCGACGCGCTGGTCAGCCTGGACACCGACCGGGTGCTGCGTGCGTTCGCGACCCTGATCCAAGCCACCTTGCGCACCAACTACTTTGTGCGACATTCAGACTCGGCACGGCAGCGCGGTGTGGTGGCGCTGAAGCTGAACGCCGGCCTGATCAACGAGTTGCCGCTGCCACGGCCCAAGTTCGAGATCTTCGTGTATTCGCCGCGGGTGGAAGGCGTGCACCTGCGGTTCGGGTTCGTGGCACGCGGCGGATTGCGCTGGTCGGACCGGCGTGAGGATTTCCGCACCGAGATCCTCGGCCTGGTCAAAGCGCAGGCAGTGAAGAACGCGGTCATCGTGCCGGTCGGGGCCAAGGGCGGATTCGTGGTCAAAAAGCCGCCCGCATTGACCGGGGACTCTACCGTCGACCGGGAGGCGACCCGCGCCGAAGGCGTTGCGTGCTACCAACTTTTCATCTCCGGATTGCTCGATGTCACCGACAACGTCGACAAGGCCACCGGCGCCGTGGTGACCCCGCCGGATGTGGTGCGTCGCGACGGCGAGGATGCCTATCTGGTGGTGGCGGCCGACAAGGGCACCGCCACGTTCTCCGACATCGCCAACGAGGTCGCCAAGTCCTATGGGTTCTGGCTGGGTGACGCTTTCGCCTCGGGCGGTTCCGTCGGGTACGACCACAAGGCCATGGGCATCACCGCCAAGGGTGCCTGGGAGTCGGTGAAGCGCCACTTCCGGGAGATGGGCGTCGATACCCAGAGTCAGGACTTCGCCGTCGTCGGCGTCGGGGATATGAGTGGTGACGTCTTCGGCAACGGCATGCTGCTGTCCAAGCACATCCGACTGGTCGCCGCATTCGACCACCGGAACATCTTCGTCGACCCCAATCCCGACGCCGCCGCGTCCTGGGTGGAACGCAAACGACTGTTCGAGATGCCGCGTTCCAGCTGGGAGGACTACGACGCGAGGTTGATCAGCGAGGGCGGTGGGGTGTACAGCCGCCAGCAGAAGTCGATCCCGATCAGCCCGCAGGTGCGCGCGGCCCTCGGGATCGATGACGACATCGAAGAACTCACGCCGCCGGTACTGATCAAGGCTGTTCTCAAGGCGCCGGTGGACCTGCTGTGGAACGGCGGCATCGGCACCTACGTCAAGGCCGAGTCCGAGTCCGAGGCCGACGTCGGCGATCGAGCCAACGACCAGATCCGGGTGTGCGGAAACGAGGTGCGGGCCAAGGTCATCGGTGAGGGCGGCAACCTGGGCGTGACTCCGCTGGGGCGCATCGAGTTCGATCTCGCCGGAGGACGGATCAACACCGACGCGCTGGACAACTCCGCGGGCGTCGACTGTTCCGACCATGAGGTCAACATCAAGATCCTGATCGACTCGCTGGTCAGTGCTGGGCGCGTAGAGCCGGGTCAGCGCCGCGATTTGCTGCTGTCGATGACCGACGAGGTCGGCAGCCTGGTGCTGGCCGACAACAAGGATCAGAACGACCTGATGGGTACCAGCCGGGCCAATGCCGCCAGCATGCTGTCGGTGCATGCCCGGATGATCAAAGAGTTCGTGGCCAACCGCGGGCTCAACCGCGAGCTGGAGGCATTGCCCTCGGAGAAGGAGATCCGTCGCCGCGCCGACGCCGGAATCGGTTTGACCTCACCGGAATTGGCCACACTGATGGCCCATGTCAAGCTCACGCTCAAAGAGGACGTGCTGTCCAGTGATGTCGCCGATCAGGAGGTGTTCGCTTCCCGGCTGCCGCAGTACTTCCCAAAGAAGTTGGCTGAGCAGTTCACCGCCGACATCCGCTCGCACCAACTGCGCCGTGAGATCGTCACCACCATGCTGGTCAACGATCTCGTCGACACCAGCGGAATCAGCTACGCCTACCGCATCACCGAGGATGTCGGCGTCGGACCCGTCGACGCGCTGCGCAGCTACGTCGCCACCAACGCCATCTTCGGCATCGGTGATGTGTGGCACCGGATCCGGGCCGCCGGTGACGATGGCGTTCCGGCGGCGGTGACCGACCGGATGACGCTGGATCTGCGTCGGCTGGTCGACCGGGCCGCCCGCTGGTTGCTCAACTACCGCCCGCAACCTCTGGCCGTGGGCGCCGAGATCAACCGGTTCGCCGCGAAGGTGGCCGCCCTGCGCCCGCACATGTCGGATTGGCTGCGCGGCGACGACAAGGCCATCGTCGCCAAGGAAGCGGGGGAGTTCGCCGCGCAGGGAGTGCCCCAGGAATTGGCCTACGACGTGGCGACCGGGCTCTACCAGTACAGCCTGCTCGATGTGATCGACATCTCCGATATCGTCGATCGCGATGCGGTCGAGGTGGCCGACGCCTACTTCGCCCTGATGGACCAACTCGGAGCCGACGGACTGCTCACCGCGGTGTCCCGGCTGAGCCGCAGCGACCGCTGGCATTCCTTGGCGCGGTTGGCGATTCGCGATGACATCTACGGTTCGCTGCGGGCGTTGTGCTTCGACGTGCTCGCGGTCGGCGAACCTCATGAGACCGGTGAGGAGAAGATCGCCGAGTGGGAGCTGACCAACAGCTCCCGGGTGACCCGCGCGCGTCGCACCCTGACCGAGATATACCAAGATGGTGAGCAGGACCTGGCGACGCTGTCGGTGGCGGCGCGTCAGATCCGCAGCATGACACGAACGAGTGGAACGGGAACAACTGGGTGACAAACGGCTTTACCGCGCCGGTGCATGTGCGCTGGTCGGACATCGACATGTACCAGCACATCAATCACGCCACCATGGTGACCATCCTCGAAGAGGCCCGGATACCGTTTCTGCGTGAGCCTTTCGGCGCCACGATCGACACCATCGGCCTGCTCATCGCCGAGGTCAACATCGTCTACAAGGGGCAGCTGCGGCTGCTGGACTCGCCGCTGCAGGTGACCATGTGGTCCAAGCGGGTGCGGGCGGTGGACTTCACCATCGGCTACGAGGTGCGGTCGGTGAACGCAGACCCGGACTCCAAACCGTCGGTGATCGGCGAGACCCAACTGGCCGCCGTCCACATCACAGAGCAACGTCTGGAACGTCTTACCGCCGAACAACGTGCCTACCTGGAGCGCTATCTGCGATGACCGGCCCGGAGCGCGGTCTGTGGGTCGACAATCCGCGGGACCGCGAGGATCTCGCGACATTCGTCGACCGTGCGCTGCGGTTGGACGACGCCGCCGTGGTCCGGTTGCGCGAGCGCAGCGACCGTGGGCTGGTTGTCGCCTGGGTGGCGACCGGGTTGGAGGTGTTGGCCAGCCGGGTGGTGGCTGGGCGGGTGCGTCCGACGGATCTGTCCGCCGCAGCCGACGCGCTGGTGGCCGGATTATCCAGTGCGGAAAGCGGATACGTCGACCCTGGCTTCCCGATGGATTCGGCGTGGCGAGGGGGATTGCCCCCAGAGGACGGCTTCGTCCACGTCGACGACGTCCCCGCGCGGGTGATGCTCGACTTGGCGCAGCAGGGTGGCGCATTGGCCCGCGAGCATGGCAGCGCCTACGGTCCGCCGGCCTCGCTGTTAGACCAGGAGGTGATCGCGGTCAGCGCCGGTGACGTCGCCGTCGGTGTCCCGATGCGCTGCGTCTTCGCGTTGACGGCCATGGGTTTTCTGCCGCAGACCGGCAACGAGGTCAGCGAGCACGAGATCGTCCGGGTGCGTGCGCATCCGTCCTGGCTGCGCATCGACGCCCGGTTCGGCTCGGTGTACCGCCGCCGAGGCAGCGCTGCCCTGATCTTGGGCTGATTTTCCTTGTTCGCCGTAGAACTAGACCAGCCAGGCAGCGGTGTCGGCGGGCAGCAGGCCATCGGTCAGCGGGCCGCTGCTCAGCAACACCTCTCCGGGTGGCAATGGCACAGGATCGGTGCCCGTGTTGAGTACACACAGCAGTCCGCCGTCGCGCCGCAGTGTCAGGCGGTCGTCGACCGTTTTCAGCGCAACCCCGCTGCCACCGAATTCGGTTCGGTTGGAGCGTAATTGGATGGCCCGACGGTAGAACGTCAGGGTCGACGCCGGCTCGGCCTGCTGACGCTGCACGGTCAGCGACGCCCACTCAGCGGGCATCGGCAGCCAGGTGTCGGCTGCCGAGGAAAACCCGAACGGCGGGGTATCACCCGACCACGGCATCGGCACCCGGCAACCGTCACGCCCGCGTTCGGTGTGCCCCGAGCGCTCCCACACCGGATCCTGCAGCACCTCATCGGGCAGATCGACATTGGGCAGCCCGAGTTCCTCGCCGTTGTAGACGAACACCGCGCCCGGCAGCGCCAGCATGACCAGGGCCATCGCGCGGGCCCGCGCCACCCCACGGGCGCCGCCGCCGTACCGGGTGACCTCACGTTCCACGTCGTGGTTGGACAGCGTCCACGTCGGGGTCGCGCCGGCCAACTCAGCGGCGGCCATCGCATTGTCGATCGCATCGTGGACCTCGCCGGCGTCGAAATCGGCTTGTACCAGGCGGAAATTGAACCCCAGGTGCAGCTCGTCGGGCCGCAGATACCTGGCGAAGCGCTCATTGCCGTGCACCCACACCTCGCCGACGGCCACAGTCTCGGGATAGTCGTCGAGCACCGTGCGGATGAAGCGGTGAATGTCATGCACGCTGTCGTTGTCGAACCGTGGATCGTCCTCGCTGTTGCGCAGCAGCGCGGTGTCGGTGATCGCCATATCGGGTAGCTCGGGAGGCTTGGCCATGCCGTGGGCCACGTCGATTCGAAACCCGTCCACCCCGCGATCGAGCCAGAACCGCAGCGTCTTCTCCAGATCGTCGAACACGTCGGGGTGGTTCCAGTTCAGGTCGGGCTGGCCGGCGTCGAACAGGTGCAGATACCACTGGCCCGGGGTGCCGTCGGGCTCGGTGATGCGGGTCCAGGCCGGACCGCCGAACACCGACACCCAGTTGTTGGGCGGTTGGTCGCCGTGCGGGCCGCGGCCGTCACGAAAGATGTAGCGGTCGCGGCGGTGCGGATGGGCCAGCGCCTGCACAAACCACGGGTGTGCCGAACTGGTGTGATTGGGCACCAGGTCCATGGTGACCCGGATGCCGCGGGCGTGGGCGGCGGCGAGCAGCCGGTCCAAGGCGTCGAGGCCACCGAACAATGGGTCGACGTCGCGGGGGTCGGCCACGTCGTACCCGTGATCGACCATTGGCGAGACCATCACCGGGTTGAGCCACAGTGCGTCGACCCCGAGGTCGTCGAGGTAACCAAGCCCGGCCGTCACCCCATCGAGGTCACCGACCCCGTCACCGTTGCTGTCTCGAAACGAGCGGGGATAAACCTGGTAGAAAACCGCGTCTGCCCACCACTCGGCCATCTCAGAACGCTGAGTTGACCATCGCGTCCGCGGCCATCTCCAGATATTCCAGCAAGGCGCGACGGTGCGCGTCGTCCAGCGTCGTCGAATCGATCGAGGCCACCGCGGTGTGCATACAGCGCAGCCAGGCGTCACGCTCGAGGAATCCGATCCGGAAGGGTGCATGCCTCATCCGCAGCCGGGGGTGGCCGCGTTGGTCCGAATAGGTCCTGGGCCCGCCCCAGTACTGCTCCAGAAACATCCGCAGCCGCACCTCGGCGCCGTCGATGTCGTCCTCGGGATACAGCGGTAACAGGACCTCGTCCTCGCGTACCAGCTGATAGAACCGCGACACGATCGTTGCGAATGTGTCGTGTCCACCGACTTCGTCGTAGAAAGATCGCTGCGCGGTCGTCACGTCGTTCATTGTGGTCCATTGTGGCCCGGAGACGCGTCGGAGCCGGTCAGGGCGGTCTGGACACCTCGTGTTCATCGAACTGACCTGCGAACTCGCAAAGAATTTTCGTGCGTATCGCTGCGATCCGTGGTGGACTGTCTCCTCGGAGGCTCCATGGCGCACAGCAAAAAAAGCCATATGCGACGGACCGGCCACATTCCCGGCCCATCGGGACCCCATGCGCCCAATCGCCCCCTGCACAGCGTTGAGACGCTTCCCCCGACCAGCCACGACGCGTCCGTGTGGGGACGCCGCCGGGTGCTGCTGCTGAACTCCACTTTCGAACCGCTCACCGCGCTGCCGCTGCGGCGCGCGGTGATCATGGTGATGTGCGGTAAAGCCGACGTCCTGCATGACGACCCGTCGGGGCCGGCCATCCACTCGGCCACCCGCACCATCGTGGTGCCGTCGGTGATCCGGCTGCGCACCTTCGTGCGGGTGCCCTACCGGGCCCGTGTTCCGATGACTCGCGCCGCGCTCATGCACCGTGACCACTTCCGCTGCGCGTACTGCGGTAGCCGGGCAGACACCGTCGACCACGTGGTGCCACGCAGCCGCGGCGGCGAGCACTCATGGGAGAACTGTGTCGCGGCATGCGGGCCGTGCAACCACCGCAAGGCCGACCGGCTATTGGCCGAGCTGGGCTGGACACTGCGGTGCGTGCCGATGCCGCCGAAGGGGCAGCACTGGCGACTGCTGTCGACGATCAAGGAGCTCGACCCGGCCTGGGTGCGCTATCTCGGTGAGGGTGCGGCCTAGGTGGCCGACCGGCTGGCGGCACTGTCGGCGCGTCGGTGCTTGGCGGCTGATACGGTTTGCGCGTGAGCACAGCACTTACCCATTCCCTCCTCGGAGGGGTTCCGCTGGTGTTGTTCGTGGTCTTCGCGTTGATCTTCATGACTCGCAAGGGACCGCACCCGGACACCTACAAGATGTCCGAGCCGTGGACCCACGCGCCGATCCTGTGGGCCGCAGAGGAGCCGCAGGATCACGGGCACGGCGGGCACGATTCACACGGTGTGACGATTGGAGGCGGTGCAAGTGGCAAGTGGTAGCCAGACATCCCAGCTCGCGACGACCACGCAGGACCTGGACCTGCCCTACGGCTACGCGCTGACCTACAGCGGGCGGATCTCCGGGGTCACCGAGCCCGGTGAGCTGTCGGTGCACTACCCGTTCCCGACGATGGACCTGGTTACCCTCGACGACGCGCTGAAGTACGGCTCGCGCGCGGCCAAGGCCCGGTTCGCGGTCTACATCGGCGACCTGGGTGCGGATACCGCGGCCACGGCCCGCGAGATCCTGGCCAAGGTGCCCACCCCCAACAATGCGGTGCTGCTCGCGGTCTCACCCGACCAGCATGCGATCGAGGTGGTCTACGGTGCCGACGTCAAGGGACGCGGCATCGAAGAGGTCGCCCCGCTGGGCGTCTCGGCAGCTGCCGCCTCCTTCAAGGAAGGCAACCTGATCGACGGACTGATCAGCGCCGTGCGCGTGCTGTCGGCCGGCGTTTCTCCTGACTGATTCTCTGGTTCTTTCGCACGGCGAGCGTGCGTGTTTGTCGGTCGACAAGCGCGCACGCTCGCTGCATTTGTGGGGTCTGCTCAACCCGCCAGCTCGTTGCGGATCTCCACATAGCGCGTCAAGAAGGCCCGCTCGTCGAGCCGCTTACGCCGCATCCAGGTGCTGACCTCGAAGTTGCACTTGCTGGCATTGCATGACCCGCAGGCCGGCACCACGTTGTCCACGGTGTAGCGCCCGCCCCGCGAGATGGCCATCACGCAGTCTTTCTGGAACGGCCCCTTGGCGCTGCCGCAATAGGCGCACCCACCCCAGGCGGTTCTGATCGCATCCCATTGCTCGTCGGTGAGGTCGTTGACGACGGCGTCGAGTCGCCGCTTGCGCTTGCGGGCAGCTCGTGCCGCGCGGGTTCTACTGACCGCCACCGAGTAAGCGTATGAGCCCGCCGAGCGACCGTGTTTGTACAGCGATCACGGCGTGTCGCCGTACAAACACGGTCGCTCGCGGTGCAAATCAGCTCACGTCGAAGGCGCGGGCGCGCAGGGAGCGTTCCACCCCGGCACGGCCCTCCAGTACCAGGCGGCGCAGTGCGGGCGGCACCTCGGGATCGGACAGGAACGCGTCGGCGGCGTCGAGCCCGTTCTGACTGATATCCCAGGACGGGTACAGCCCGATCACCACGGTTTGCGCGACCTCGCTGGACCGGCGCGCCCAGACACCCGAGATGGTCGCGAAGTACTGCGCGGTGAACGGGGTCAGCAGCTCGGCCTGCCCGGGCTGCACGATCCCGCCCACGATCGCGCGGGTGGTGATGTTGGCCAGCGTGTCATCCTCGATGACCTGTTGCCAGGCAGCCGATTTCACCACGTCCTGCGGGCGCGCGGCGGCCGCGGCGGCGGCCTGACGCTGCCCGGCCGCGGTCGGGTCGAGCTCGGCCTCTGCGTCGATGAACGGGCTCTCGGGGCCGTCGGCGTCGATCTGCCCGGAGCGGGCCAGCGCGGTGACGATCCGCCAGCGCAGGTCGGTGTCGATCTGCAGACCGGGCATGTTCACCGCGGCCGGTTCGTTGTCGAGCAACGTCGAAAGCACGGCGACGTGATTCGGCGACAGCACCGAGGTGCACAGCGCGTTCACGAAGGCGAGTTGGTGATCAGAACCCGGGGCTGACTCGCGGGCCAGATCGAGCAGCGCATCGCCGAATGCCGGCCAGCCGATTTCGGTGGCCCATTCCGGATCGGCATAGGAGCCCAGCGCGGTCTGCGCCTGCATCAGCAGCCGCTGAGCCACTCCGACCTCGGTCTCGGCGTGCACCCCGGCCATGACCAGCGCGACGAAGTCGCGGGCCTTCATCTCGGCCTCGCGGGTCATCTCCCAGGCGGCCGACCAGGCCAGGGTGCGCGGCAGTGAGTCGGCGATATCGGCGATGCGGGTCAGCACCGTCGACAGCGATGCCGGGTCCAGGCGCAGCGAGCAGTAGGTCAGATCGTCGTCATTGACCATGACCAGCTTGCCGCGTGAAACCCCAACCAGCGCGGGAACATCTGTTGTCGCTCCCTCGACGTCGAGTTCCTCGCGATGCACCCGGACCAACTTGCCGGAGCCATCGTCGTCGTAGATGCCGACGGCCAGCCGATGCACGCGGGTTTCCCCGGCGCCCGGTGCCGCGCCCGACTGCGTGATGGCAAACCGGGTGAACGCACCGGTCTCGTCGGTGGCGAAATCGGCCCGCAGTGTGTTCAAACCTGTTGTCTTGAGCCATTGTTGGCCCCAGCCGGACAGGTCACGCCCGGACGACTTCTCCAGTGCGCCCAGCAGGTCGCCGAAGGTGGCGTTGGCAAAGGCGTGGTCGCGGAAGTAATCCCGCAGCCCGGACAGGAACTCCTCGAGGCCGACGTAGGCCACCAGCTGCTTGAGCACCGAGGCGCCCTTGGCATAGGTGATGCCGTCGAAGTTGACCTCCACGGCGGCCAGATCCGGGATGTCGGCGGCGACCGGATGCGTTGAGGGCAGCTGATCCTGCCGGTAGGCCCAGGACTTCTCCGCATTGGCGAACGTGGTCCATGCGGTGTCGTACTCGGTGGCCTCAACCTGGCACAGCACCGAGGCGAAGGTCGCGAAGGATTCGTTGAGCCACAAGTCATCCCACCAGGCCATGGTGACGAGATCGCCGAACCACATGTGCGCCATCTCATGCAGCAGGGTCTCGGCGCGGCGCTCGTAGGAGGCCCGGGTCACTTTGGACCGGAAGACGTAGTCCTCCAAGAACGTCACCGCGCCCGCGTTCTCCATCGCGCCGGCGTTGAACTCGGGGACGAACAGCTGGTCGTACTTGCCGAAAGCGTAAGGCACGCCGAAGTTCTCGTGGTAGAAGCCGAACCCCTGCTTGGTTTCGGTGAACAGCCGCTCGGCGTCCATGAACTCAGCCAGCGAGGCCCGGCAGAAGATGCCCAGCGGGATCTCGCCGTGCGAGTCGGAGTAGGAATCCCGCCACACCGCATACGGGCCGGCGATCAGCGCCGCCAGATAGGTGCTCATTCTCGGGGTGGTGGCGAACGTGTGCACGGTGGCCGCGCCGTCGGTTTCGGCGGTGGTAGTGGCTCCGTTGGAGATCACCTGCCAGTGCGAGGGCGCGGTGACCTGGACATCGAACGTCGCCTTCAGGTCGGGCTGATCGAAGCAGGCCAGCATCCGCTTGGCATCGGCGGTCTCGAACTGCGAGTACAGGTAGACCTCTTTGTCGACCGGATCGACGAAGCGGTGCAGCCCCTCGCCGGTGTTGGAGTACAGGCAGTCGGCGTCGACCACCAGCACGTTGTGTGCTGCCAGCCCGGTCAGCGCTATACCGGTGGACTCGTCGTAGCCGGACACGTCCAGGGCGACGCCGTTGAGGGTCGCGCTGTGGATGGTCTCGGCCGCCAAGTCGATGAAGGTGTCGGCGCCGGCGAGGGCGTCGAACTCCACGGTGGTGGTGGATCGGAACGTGCGCTCGCTGGGATTGCCGTTGCCGTCCGTGAGGTCGAGGACCACACGGTAGTTGTCGACGGTAACCAGAGCTGCGCGCTCGACGGCCTGATCGCGAGTGAGATTGGGAAGTGCCACGCGTCCAACCTATCGGCTGGCCGTCCGGCGGTCCCGGCTACCGGGGGAAGCCGGCGATCCCGCTGAGTGCGTTCAGCGCGCTCAGGTTGTTCAGGATCGAGCCATCGGTGATCGACGTCATCATCTGCGGGCAGTACATCTGGATGGCGATACCGGTGAAGAACGAGGCCATCTCCGGCGACATCCCGTTGTTGCCCCGCAACTGGGAGGCCACCGAGGCGAAATTTTTGCCCGGCTCGACGAGCATCGGGCATACGTCCTGGCCTAGCTGGACGGCGGAACCGGGGTCGCCGTAGCCCACCCCGGCGTTGTTGAGAGCGTTCAGGAACGAGTCGTCGGTCGGGTCAGCCGCAGCCGGCGCTGCCAACAGCACACCGGCGGCGGCGAAAGCGACGGCGACGGTGCTGGTGATAACGGCACGTGTGGCCATGCTTGAGCTCCTCAGCTGTCACGCAGAGCACTTGCAGCGCCCCACTCACTTGGGCAACAGTGGTTGACCAGGATCACAACGACAAAACGGTTTGATAAAAGTCTGCACACTATGCGTTTCCTGTGCCACTTCCGTGATGCGGACGTGCTGACCGAGATCATGTGCCGCGGGGAACATGCCCGTCGCGCCCGCAGTTGTGCTGACGAGAGAATTGACCCAGCTCACACCGAGAGGATGCTTCGATGACTCAAAAGGATATTGCCGGTTTCTGGTTCGACCCGCTGTGCCCGTGGTGCTGGATCACCTCGCGCTGGATTCTCGAGGTGCAGCAGGTGCGCGACATCGAAGTGCAGTTCCACGTGATGAGCCTGGCTGTGCTGAACGAAGGCCGTGACCTGCCGGAGAACTACGTCGAGCTGATGAAGAAGGCGTGGGGTCCGGTGCGGGTGGCGATCGCCGCTGAACAACTCAAGGGCCAGGAGATCCTGGACCCGCTCTACACGGCCATGGGCACCCGGATCCACAACCAGGACAACAAGAACCTCGACGAGGTAATTGCGCAGTCCCTGGAGGAGGTCGGCCTGCCCGCGGATCTGGCCCAGGCCGCCACCACCGACAAGTACGACGAGGCGCTGCGCAAGAGTCACCACGCCGGCATGGATGCCGTGGGGGAGGATGTCGGCACCCCCACCATCCACGTCAATGGTGTGGCGTTCTTCGGCCCGGTGCTGTCCAAGATCCCACGCGGTGAGCAGGCCGGAAAGCTGTGGGATGCGTCGGTGACGTTCGCCGCCTACCCGCATTTTTGGGAGCTCAAGCGCAGCCGCACCGAGGCGCCGGAGTTCGATTAGCCGATTCAGCTTGCGTGACATCGCTCGTCACGCCACGGTGTACGGCATGACAGTGGTGCCCGCATGACGGCCGAGGCCAGCACCGACGGGTCCTATCGCGATCGGATCGCAGCCGTCGAACCTGGTGGCAACGAGTTCATCGCCACTGAGGACCGGCACGGCAAGCCCAGTCAGTTGTTCTGGACCTGGACCTCGCCGAACCTGGAATTCGCCACGATCTTCGTCGGCGTGCTCGCCGTGTCGGTCTACGGCATGACCTTCTGGCAGGCCGTGGCCGGTATCACGATCGGCGCCGGCCTCGGGGCAGCAGGGCACTACCTGCTGTCCGCGCGCGGGCCGTTGCACGGCGTGCCGCAAATGGTGCTGAGCCGGTTGCCATTCGGCTTCAAGGGCAACGCCGTCCCGGCCGCGCTGATGTCGATCACCGCCGGGGTCGGCTGGTTCGCCGCCAACAGCGTCAGCGGCGCCTTCGCACTGTCCACACTGTTCGGGGTGGCCCCGGTGCTGGCGTTGGTGTTCATCGTGCTGTTCCAGACCTCGTTGGCCTTCTTCGGCCACAACCTGGTCCAGGCCTTCGAGCGGTGGGCGTTCCCGGTGCTGGCGGTGATCTTCGCGATCACCTCGGTGACCATTTTCAGCAAGGCCGATCTGGGCGCCCCCGCGGTCGAGAGCGGCGTGGGTGGCCTGGGCGGTTTCCTGCTGACTGTCGGCACCATGTTCGGCTATGCCGCGGGGTGGACGCCGTATGCCGCCGACTATTCGCGCTACCTGCCGGTCACGGTGTCGCGCACCAAGACCGGGCTGTTCGCGGCGGCCGGACTGTTCGTGTCCTGCGTGCTGCTCGCGTCGGTCGGTGCGGCCTCGGTGACGATCGGGCCGGCGATCTCGGATAACCCGACCGAGGCGTTCACCTCGGCGCTGGGTTCATGGCTGGCCAGCCTGACTCTGCTGGCCATCGCGCTCGGTGCCATCTCGGCCAACGCCATCAATGTCTATTCGGGCGCAATGGCTTTCGTCACCACCGGGGTCAAGCTGCCGCCGCATATCGCCCGGGCGCTGGTCACCGTGTTCTTCGGTGTCACGGGTTTCCTGATCGCCTGGTGGGCACTGGCCGATGCGGCCGCCAGCTACGTGGCCTTCCTGTTGATCATCGCGTACTGGATCGGGCCGTGGCTGGGCGTGGTGTTCGCCGACCAGTATCTGCGCCGCGGCCAGGACGTGACCGGGTTGTTCTACGACCGTGCCTATACCAACTGGCCCGGGCTGGTGGCATTCGTGATCGGCCTGGTGGTGTCGGTGACGTTGTTCTGCAATCAGGCGAACTTCGTCGGTTTCGTCACCCGCGCGGTTCCGCAACTTGGAGACATCACCTTCTTTGTAGGGTTCGTAATCGCCGCGGCCGGCTACCTGGTGCTGTGTCGGTCCAGGATCGAAACCGAAAGGGAGCTGGTGTGACGCCTGAGCAGATGCTCGACGTGGCCGTGATCGAGGCGCGAAAGGGGTTGGCCGAAGGCGGGATTCCGATCGGCGCCGCATTGTTCAGCAGCGATGGTCAGTTGCTGGGCGCCGGGCACAACCGGCGCGTGCAGGACGACGACCCGTCGGTGCATGCCGAGACCGACGCGTTCCGCGCCGCAGGGCGGCAACGCGGCTACCGCTCCACGATCATGGTGACGACGCTCTCGCCGTGTTGGTACTGCAGCGGGCTGGTCCGGCAGTTCAACATCGGTGCGCTGGTGATCGGCGAGGCGCGCACATTCCACGGCGGGCACGACTGGCTGGCCGAACACGGGGTGACGGTGACCGTGCTCGACGATCCACAGTGCGTCACCATGATGGAGGAGTTCATCGCGGCCAAGCCGGAGCTGTGGGCGGAGGACATCGGCGAATGAGCGCCATTGCGACAGTGGATATCTCGCGCTGGTACGACGGCGGAGCCGAGGCCGACGCGGTAGCCGCCGAAGTCGACGCCGGCCTGCAGCGGGCCGGGTTCATCGTGGTGACCGGCCATGGCGTGGACGCCGGATTGGCCGCGCGGGTGCGCGCGGCGAGCCGGGAGTTTTTCGCGCTGCCCGATGAGGTCAAGCAGGCCTACTCGGTACCGGTCGGCGGCCACGGCTGGATCGGCCCGGGCGCCGAGGCCAACGGTTATGCCGAAGGCACCGAGACCCCGCCGGACCTCAAAGAGAGTTACAGCCTGGGGGCCGAGACCACGACCGGTGACCCGGAGGTGGACCGGATCTGGTTCGCGCCCAACGTTTGGCCGGCCGAGGTGGCGGCACTGCAGCCGTTGGTCACCGAATACACCGCGGCGATGCGCAGACTCTCCGACGACCTGCTGGCGCTGTTCGCCCACGCGCTCGGGTTGCCGGTCAATCCCTTTGTCGCACTGGCTGATCGGCCGACCTGGACGATGAACATCAACCACTATCCGCCGGTGAGTGTGGTGGGCGAGCCCGAGCCGGGGCAGTTCCGTATCGGGCCGCACACCGATTTCGGCACCGTCACGGTGCTCGACCGTGAACCCGGGGCCGGGGGACTGCAGGTGTACTCCGAGGTCAACGGCTGGGAGGACGCGCCGTGGGAGCCCGGGGCGCTGACCGTCAACATCGGGGACCTGCTGGAGTACTGGAGCGGGCGGCGCTGGCCGTCGGGGCGCCACCGGGTGCTGCCGCCGCAACCGCACGCGCCCGAGGAGGACCTGGTCTCGTTGATCTACTTCTACGAGGCCAACCACGATGCGCTCGTCGCTCCGCTGGAGCCGCCGATCGGCAAGGTGGCCGGTCTGCAGCCGGTGACGTCGTCTGAATTCATCAGGGAGCGCCTCGACGCCATCACCATCGGCTGAGCCGATAGTTAGCAGGAGTGGCTGACCGCTCGTCTGAGAGAATGACCGGCATGCGCGTCTACCTCGGTGCCGACCATGCCGGCTACGAACTCAAGCAAGCCATCATCGAGCACCTCACCAAGAACGGCCATGAGCCGATCGACTGTGGTGCTTTCAGCTACGACGCGGAGGACGACTACCCGGCGTTCTGCATCGCCGCCGCGGTGAAGACCGTCGCCGATCCCGGCAGCCTGGGCATCGTGCTGGGCGGCTCGGGCAACGGTGAGCAGATCGCCGCCAACAAGGTGCCCGGCGCCCGCTGCGCCCTGGCCTGGAGCGTCGAGACCGCTGAGCTGGCCCGCCAGCACAACAACGCGCAGCTGATCGGCATCGGCGGCCGGATGCACACCACCGAGGAGGCGCTGGCGATTGTCGACGCGTTCCTGGCCACCCCGTGGTCGGAGGCCGACCGGCATCAGCGCCGGATCGACATCCTGGCCGCCTACGAGAAGGATCACGTAGCCCCGCCGGTTCCCGGCGCCTGATCCGGGATGCCGGAAGGGCACACCCTGCACCGGCTGGCCCGACTGCACCAGAAGCGGTTCGGCCGGGCTCCGGTGGTGGTGTCCAGCCCACAGGGCCGCTTCGCCGACGGTGCGGCAGCGGTCAACGGCCAGGTGCTCAAACAGGCCTCGGCCTGGGGTAAGCACCTGTTCCACCACTACGACGGCGGCCGGGTGGTGCACATCCATCTCGGTTTGTACGGAAGCTTCACCGAGGCCCCCATCCCGTTGGGGTTGCCGGTCGGGCAGGTGCGGATGCGCATGGTCGGCACCGAATTCGGCACCGATCTTCGCGGCCCCACCGTGTGTGAGCTGATCGCCGAGCCCGAGATCGCCGACGTGGTGGCCAGGCTCGGCCCCGACCCGCTGCGCAAGGACGCCGACTCCGCGCTGGCCTGGGCGCGAATCAGTAAGTCGCGCAGGTCAATCGGCGCGCTGCTGATGGATCAGTCGGTGATTGCCGGTGTCGGCAACGTGTATCGCAGTGAGCTGCTGTTCCGCCACCGCATCGACCCCTACCGGCCGGGCACGCATCTGGGGCAGGCCGAATTCGGCGCCATGTGGACCGATCTGGTCGAGCTGATGAAGGTCGGCGTGCGCCGGGGCAAGATCGTCGTGGTCGCACCCGAGCACGACCACGGCGCCCCGTCCTACGGTCCGGGCCGGCCCCGCACCTATGTCTATCGCCGGGCGGGGGAGACGTGCCGGGTGTGCGGTGCCACGGTGCGCACCGCAGAGCTGGAGGGACGCAACCTGTTCTGGTGCCCGGACTGTCAGACGTGAGTGCGCGTTTGACCTTGCCCTCGACGGCAATGTTTACAGTCGGGGCGAGGACATGACATGCAGATCTCCGAGCTGGCCCGGCGAACGGGCGCGTCGATCAAGGCCGTGCGTTACTACGAGGACCTCGGCCTGCTGACACCGTCGCGCCTCGGCAACGGGTACCGGGACTACACCGATGAGCATGTGCAGATCGTGGACGAGATCCGCACACTTGCCGCCATCGGTATCTCCCCGTCGATGGCGAGCCCGTTCATCGAGTGTCTTCGCCACGGGCACGAGCACAGTGACGAGTGTCCCGAGTCGCTTGCGGCGTACCGGGACAGCATCGCCGTACTCGACCAGACCATTGCGTCCTTGACCCAGAAGCGACACGCTCTCACAGCGCGGCTGAACGAGGCCGCGTGTCGCGCATTCGACCAGGAGTATCGACCGTTGACTGAGTTCACGTCTCTTCCTGCCGGCCTGCCCGTTCCTGAGGATGATGGTGCGGCAGATCACCTGGTGGGGTTGCCGATTCCGGACATCGCGTTGGCAAGCAGTGGTGGTGGGCAGGTCCGGATGCGGAGTCTGCCGGCAGGACGGACGATCCTGTATCTGTATCCGCTCACCGGACGTCCGGGAGTCGATCTCCCCGAGGGCTGGGACGCGATTCCCGGCGCGCGTGGGTGTACACCAGAGGCGTGCGGATTCCGCGACCACTACGCGGAACTACAAGCCTCCGGCGTGCAGCAGGTGTGGGGTTTGTCCAGTCAAGACGTCGACTATCAGACCGAAGTGGTTCAACGGCTCGGATTGCCGTTCCAGATGTTCTCGGATGAGACGTTCACGTTGGCTGACGCGCTGAATCTGCCCACCTTCGCAGCCGCCGGCCATCCGCGTCTCTACGCGCGGCTCACCCTGGTGGTCCGAGACAGCCTGATCGAGCACGTGTTCTATCCGATATTCCCGCCGAACACGCACGCCCAGCAGGTGCTCGACTGGCTCAGCGCCCACCCGGTCGACTAGCGGTCCAGGAAGTTCAGCGGTTGTTCGGCGGGTCAGAAGCCGCCGAAATCTCCGCCGAAGTCGCCGAAGCCGCCACCATCGAAGCCGCCGCCGTCCCAGCCGCCGGCGTCCGTACCGCCCCAGTCGCCACCGCCGGTGTCCGTACCGCCCCAGTCGCCGCCACCGCTGTCGCCGCCGCCGTCGAAACCACCGGAATCCTGGCCCGCGGCGAACCCGTCGGAGTAGCCGTCACCGTAACCGTTCTCGAAACCCTGTGCGCCGTAACCGACTCCGTGCATTCCGGAGAACATCGCGTCGAACAGCAGGACCGAACCCAGGCCCCAGGCACCGGCCACCAGGGCCGGCTTCCACCACGGCTCGGAGTACCAGCCGGCGGGCACCGGACGTCCGGCCACCCGGCCACCGGGGTAGTAGTTCGGGGTCCGCTGCGACGGGGTGGGGGAGGCTTCTATCTCGCGGCCCTCGAAGTTGATCCGCCGATCTTCGGTGACCGCACCCGCCGAGCGTTGCCCGGTCAGCGACTCCAGCTCGGGACCCGGATCCATGCCCATCGCGGAGCGGGCCGCGCGCACGTAGTAGAGCCCCTCGATGGCGCTCTCCTTGGCCAGCGCGGCCTGCTTGGCCGTGGTGGCCTGATCGATCTGCGAGGACGCCGCGGTGTAGCGCTCGGACGCATCGGCCATCGCCTGCTTGGATGCGTCGTCGGAGCCGGTCAGATTGAGCACCTGTCCGCCGAGGCGCTCGATGACCCGACGGGCGTCAGCCTTGGCGTCGGCCAATGACTCCGCCGAGCGGCGGCCGTTCGCCTGCGACGAGCTGTAGACGGTGAAAGCGATCGCGGCGATGACAATGACGATGACCACCAGCAAGAAGCTGTTCATGGCGTCCAGCGTACCGAGAGGAAACGGTGTTTCCGGGTCCGCGAAGCGAACTCAGATTACGCCGAGAGCTGAGTAGACCTGATTGGACAGCGCGACCGTCCGCGGGTCCGCATTGCATTTGGTGGCGTCGAAATTGTTCATCACGTACGCGTAGCCGATCCGGTGTTCCAGGTCGACGAAGGCGAACGAACCACCTGAGCCGCCGTGCCCGAAGATGCGCGTGTTGGGTCCGGACACGCCGCGCTGATTGAGCATGTAGCCCAGGCCCCAGCCGTGGTCGGCCACTCGCGGGCCCAGCACCAGGTCGGCGTCGAATCCGCCCTGCGAGATCCGGCAGCGCTCCATGTGTTCCCGGGTGAGCAACTTCTCCTGGGCCAGGGCGTTGTAGAACGTCGCCATGCCGAGCGCGGAGACGTGCGCGTTGGTGCTGGGGAACTCCGCCGAGCGCCAGGCGTCTAGTGCCTGCACACCCAGCTCGTCGTCCGGAATGAAGTCCATCGACACCGCCCAGCCGGCCATCGGATGGTCGCCCAGGGAACCTGGCGGTTCGCTGACGCCGTTGTCGGCCAGCAGGCTGCGCACCGACGGTTTGTTCACTATCTCCGCGCACCGGCGATGCTGCGCGGAATGCAACCCGATGTGGATATCGGCGCCCAATGGTTCGGCGATCTCGGTGCGCAGATAGTGCCCCAGGGTGCGGCCGGTGACCCGGCGGATCACCTCGCCGAGGATGAAGCCGAACGTCACCACCTGATAGCCCTGTGCGCTGCCCGGCCGCCACCACGGCGTCGCGGCCGCGATCCGGGCGCACACCGCGTCCCAGTCGGTCACGTGGCGCCAGTCCATCGGTTCGCGCGGGCCGATCAAGCCGGAGCGGTGGCCCAGCACCATCGCGATCGTGATGTTCTGCTTGCCGGCCTGGGCGAACTCGGGCCAATACCGGGCCACCGGGGCGTCCAGGTCGATCTCGCCGCGGTCGGCCAACAGGTGGATGCACGTGCTGGCCAGACCCTTGGATCCGGAGTACACGCTGGCCAGGGTGTCTTGCTGCCACGGCCGCGTCCCGGCGGCGTCGGCCGATCCGCCCCACAGATTGACCACCAGATCGCCCTCGACCCAGACCGCGACCGCGGCGCCGACTTCACCGTGCTCGGCGAAGTTGTCCTCGAAGGCATCGCGCACCCGGGCGAACTCCGGTGCGCAGGTGCCTGCGATGCGGGTCGTTACGGGCATTCGTCTCCTGCACAGGTGCGGCATTGCGGCGGCGGTGCGCGAAACCTGTCTGAGCGCGCGGCCATCTTCCATCTTCAAAATCGGTTGGTAGTCCCCACCTGTTACCCACGGTAGGCAGACCACAACCGCGAAGCACCCCTCCGGTACGGATCGCAAGCCATTCGAGACGGGGTCGTGATGGCCGAGTGGCGGCCCTTCTCGCGCCGATTCCGACGTGAGGGTCGTGAATCGAGCGCGGCCGCGACCCACAGGTAGAAGTCGGTGTGCGTCATCGTCTGCGGAGATGGACCAGGCCGGGACCCGACAGCTCGTGAGCGACCGCCTCCAAACGTCCGGTCATGGCCAGCAGCAGCGCTTCACCCGGGCCGCGGATCTCGGAACCGCGGCCGGCCGACCAGTCGAGGTCGGTGGCGATCAGTCGTAGACCGCGGGTGCGGCGGGCACCACCGATCACTGGGCTGATCCGCGCGTAGTTCAGCGCCGCGAGCAGCGGTTGTTCGGCGAGAACGCGGGGCAGCCCGAGCGGACGGCGGATGTCCTGCTGGTGGATCAGGCATTCGATGAGCGACACCCGACAGCCGTACAGCGCGCCCGCGCCAGACGGGTCGGCGCCGGCCCGCATCAGGGTGCGCAGCTGGTCGGGTCCCCAGGCGTGGCTGCGCAGAGCTGACGCGTTGATCCGGTCGACCTGGCCGCGCGCGGCCAGCATGGCCGCCGTGAGGCCCAGCCGGCTCTGACCCAGGTACGCGATGGTGTGGACGGCCACATGGCGGACATTCCAGCCCGTGCACAACGTCGGTGCCTGCCACTGTTGCGGGCTCAGCCCGTCGAGCAGATCGGCGAATTCCTCGCGTTCCCGGCGGGCTAAGGTGCGGACGCTGATCATCCCGTCAGCCAAAACAGGTTCTAGCGGCCAGACAGCCTGCCCAAACATGACGCCCATCGATAGCTGGGCTGGGTGTCCGTAGCGACGACCTTGCCCCCGATGCTGACCTTGCACGTCACGGTGTCGTCCGCTAGAGCTTTTGCCTGCAATTTGTATACCGAGTGGTTCTTCCCGGTGTATTCCGTGGTCCACGGCAGCGAGACTTCGGCTGGGTCGTCGCCACCGTTGCGGGTGTCCGAGTACGCAACCAATGCAGTAGCGCCGGTGCCGGTGACCTCGTAGGTCATGGTCTGGTCGCGGTTCGCATAGAGCTTGACGGCGACGATGCCGCCGACAACGAGGACGATGACGGTGACGAACGCGAGCAGTACCCACAACCAGGTCTTTTTCCTGGGAGGTGGAGGCGGTGCGTAGTAGCCGGGGGTATAGGGCTGACCCGGATAGGGCTGGCCCGGATAAGGCCGTGGCGGCATGTTCGGGGGCGGCATCTGCTGCCAACCGCCACCTGCCTGCGGATAGTTCATTCGCGCCCCCCTTGGCTCGGAACCTGACTCGCCAACCAGATCTAAGCAGGTCCCGGACCGAAACCGGGGTATCGGCGCCGCAAACAAAAAACCGCCCTATCAGGGCGGTTCTTGTGGAGCGGGCGACGGGAATCGAACCCGCGTAGCTAGTTTGGAAGACTAGGGCTCTACCATTGAGCTACGCCCGCATGTGCAGCAAGAGCACTGTACCGGTGTGCCCCCAATCAAATCCAATTGAAGGCTTCTTGAGGTCAGGCCGTAGTATCTCGCGTGGTCCTTTTGTGGGTGCGCCTGCGGACTGACCATGCACACGGGGTGTAGCGCAGCTTGGTAGCGCATCCGCTTTGGGAGCGGAAGGCCGCAGGTTCAAATCCTGTCACCCCGACTCGTTCGCCAGTACGACAGAACTATCTAGGAGCGCAAGAGTGAAGAGCACGGTCGAGCAGTTGAGCCCCACCCGGGTGCGGATCAATGTGGAGGTGCCCTTCACCGAGCTTGAGCCCGATTTTGATCGCGCGTTCAAGGCGCTGGCCCAGCAGGTCCGGCTGCCCGGCTTCCGTCCCGGCAAGGCCCCCCGCAAGCTGCTGGAGGCTCGCGTCGGCCGTGGCGCGGTGCTGGAGCAGGTCGTCAACGACGCGCTGCCCAGCCGCTACAGCGAGGCCGTCACGGCCTCCGACGTCAAGCCGCTGGGTCAGCCCGAGATCGAGGTGACCAAGCTGGAGGACGGCCAGGAACTGGCGTTCACCGCCGAGGTCGACGTGCGGCCGGAGATCGCGCTGCCCGACCTGGAGGCGCTGAAGATCACCGTCGACCCGATCGAGGTCACCGACGAGGAGGTCGACGCCGAGCTGCAGTCGCTGCGGGCCCGTTTCGGCACCCTCAGTGGCGTCGAGCGCGCCGCGCAGGCGGGCGACTTCGTCTCCATCGATCTGTCGGCCACCGTCGACGGCGAGGATGTACCCGAGGCCAAGACCGAGGGGCTGTCGCACGAGGTCGGTTCCGGTCAGCTGATCGAGGGCCTCGACGACGCCATCACCGGGCTGAAGGCCGACGAGTCGAAGGTTTTCACCACCAAGCTTGCCGCCGGTGAGCACGCCGGCAAGGACGCCGAGGTGACGGTGACCGTCAAGTCGGTCAAGGAGCGCGAGCTGCCCGAGCCCGACGACGAGTTCGCCCAGCTGGCAAGCGAATTCGACACCATCGACGAGCTCAAGAACAGCCTCACCGACCAGGTGCGCCGGGTCAAGAGCGTGCAGCAGGCCGAGCAGATCCGGGACAAGGCGATCGAGGTGCTGCTGGAGCAGACCGAGGTTCCGCTGCCGGAGAAGGTCGTTCAGGCCCAGGTCGACGACACCCTGCACAACGCGATCCACGGCCTGGAGCACGACGAGGACAAGTTCGCTGAGAAGCTGACCGAGCAGGGCAGCAGCCGTGAGGAATTCGACGCCGACAACCGCAGCAACGCCGAGAAGGCCGTCAAGACCCAGCTGCTGATGGACGCCGTCGCTGACCAGCTCGACATCCAGGTGGGCCAGAACGACCTCACCGAGCGGCTGGTGCTGATGTCGCGTCAGTACGGCATCGAGCCCCAGCAGCTGATCCAGATCCTGCAGCAGAACAACCAGCTGCCGGCCATGTTCGCCGACGTGCGTCGCGGGCTGACCATCGCCGCCGTGGTGCACGCCGCTACCGTCACCGACACCGCCGGTGACGTGATCGACACCGCCGAGTTCTTCGGACCGACCGGTGGCGAGCAGGCCGAGGGTGAGCAGGACAGCAGTGACGAGGACGCCGACACCGCCGAGTGACGCTGTGAGCGAACGCGCGCCTTTCGGGGAGTGCGCGGTCGCGCAGGTTGGTTAATGTCGTCAGTACCAACGCGTAAGAGAAAGCAGGTATCCAGTCGTGAGTGACATGCGTTCGAACGGGAGCGGGTTCAGCCTCGTCGATTCCGTCTATGAGCGCTTGCTTGCCGAGCGGATCATCTTCCTGGGCTCCCAAGTGGATGACGACATCGCCAACAAGCTGTGCGCGCAGATCCTGTTGCTGTCGGCGGAGGATCCGACCCGGGACATCCACCTGTACATCAACTCGCCCGGCGGCTCGATCAGCGCCGGCATGGCGATCTACGACACCATGGTGCTGGCCCCGTGTGACATCGCAACCTACGCGATGGGCATGGCCGCCTCGATGGGTGAGTTCCTGCTCGCCGCGGGCACCAAGGGCAAGCGTTACGCCCTGCCGCACGCGCGGATCCTGATGCACCAGCCTCTGGGTGGCGTCACCGGTAGCGCCGCGGACATCGCCATTCAGGCCGAGCAGTTCGCGGTCATCAAGAAGGAAATGTTCCGGCTGAACGCAGAGTTCACCGGGCAGACGATCGAGCGCATCGAGGCCGACTCCGACCGCGACCGCTGGTTCACCGCCCCGGAGGCGCTGGACTACGGGTTCGTCGATCACATCATCACCAGCGCCAACATCAACGGAGTCAAGCCATGACCAACTACACGCACCCGTCGTTGGACGCCCGGCTGCAGCCTCAGGCGCGCTACATCCTGCCGTCGTTCATCGAGCATTCGAGCTTCGGCGTCAAGGAATCGAACCCGTACAACAAGCTGTTCGAGGAACGCATCATCTTCCTCGGCGTGCAGGTGGACGACGCGTCGGCCAACGACATCATGGCCCAGCTGCTGGTGTTGGAGTCGCTGGACCCCGACCGTGACATCACCATGTACATCAACTCGCCCGGTGGTTCGTTCACCTCGCTGATGGCGATCTACGACACCATGCAGTACGTGCGCGCCGACATCCAGACGGTGTGCCTGGGTCAGGCCGCCTCGGCCGCCGCGGTGCTGCTCGCCGCTGGTACGCCGGGCAAGCGGCTGGCCCTGCCCAACGCCCGGGTGCTGATCCACCAGCCGTCGCTGTCCGGGGTGATCCAGGGGCAGTTCTCGGACCTGGAGATCCAGGCCGCCGAGATCGAGCGCATGCGCACCCTGATGGAGAGCACGCTGGCGCGTCACACCGGCAAGGACGCGGCCGTGATCCGCAAGGACACCGACCGCGACAAGATCCTGACGGCCGCGGAGGCCAAGGATTACGGGATCATCGATACGGTCCTGGAGTACCGCAAGCTGTCCGCGCAGAACAGCTAACACCACGGTTGTAGTTCGACAACGCGCGCCCCGCCTGGATACCTCCGGTGCGGGGCGCGTTGTCATCGGCCGGCCCAGGCCGGCCGGATCGAGCGGAAGAGGGGTTTGGACATGCCTTCGACCTGCTCCGATCCCGGTGCTGCCGGCATGAGGCGGCTGCCTTGAATTTCGCGGAGCGCTGAGCCACAGGATTGTCGCTGCGGTGCACGGTATCGTCGGACGCAGCGAACGCCACGGTTCGGACTTCGCCGTTTGGCATTTCGTCCTCGCAACCACAACGACACGCCAGGGCCACAGTCAGCGTGCCGACGGGTGGCGAGCCGCTAGGAGAGATATGTTCTCCTGCACACGGATGAATACCACCGGAGCGATTCGGCCTTATCGGTCGCACCGCAACGGAACGAACGGGTAGCGTCGGGTTTACGCCCGAGGTGACCTAGCAAGTGGCGTAACGACCGACTGCAAACAGGAAGTAGGACCCCCCCACATGGCGCGCATTGGAGACGGCGGTGACCTGCTGAAGTGCTCGTTCTGCGGCAAGAGTCAGAAGCAGGTCAAAAAGCTCATCGCCGGTCCGGGCGTGTACATCTGCGACGAGTGCATCGACCTCTGTAACGAGATCATCGAGGAGGAGCTCGCCGACGCTGACGACGTCAAACTCGACGAGCTGCCCAAACCTGCCGAGATCCGCGAGTTCCTCGAGGGGTACGTCATCGGTCAGGACACCGCGAAGCGGACGCTGGCCGTGGCGGTCTACAACCACTACAAGCGCATCCAGGCGCAGGAGAAGTCCCGCGACTCCCGGTCCGAGCCGGTTGAGCTGACCAAGTCCAACATCTTGATGCTGGGCCCCACCGGCTGCGGGAAGACCTACCTGGCCCAGACCCTGGCCAAGATGCTCAACGTGCCGTTCGCCATCGCGGATGCGACGGCACTCACCGAAGCCGGCTACGTCGGCGAGGACGTCGAGAACATCCTGCTCAAGCTGATCCAGGCCGCCGACTACGACGTCAAGCGGGCCGAGACCGGCATCATCTACATCGACGAGGTCGACAAGATCGCCCGCAAGAGCGAGAACCCGTCGATCACCCGGGACGTGTCCGGTGAGGGCGTGCAGCAGGCCCTGCTGAAGATCCTGGAAGGCACCCAGGCCTCGGTCCCGCCGCAGGGCGGCCGCAAGCATCCCCATCAGGAGTTCATCCAGATCGACACGACGAACGTGCTGTTCATCGTGGCGGGCGCATTCGCCGGTCTGGAGAAGATCGTCTCCGACCGGGTCGGCAAGCGCGGCTTGGGCTTCGGTGCCGAGGTGCGGTCCAAGGCCGAGATCGACACCCAGGATCACTTCGCCGAGGTGATGCCCGAGGACCTGATCAAGTTCGGCCTGATCCCCGAGTTCATCGGCCGTCTGCCGGTGGTGGCCTCGGTGACCAACCTGGACAAAGATTCCTTGGTCAAGATCCTCTCCGAGCCGAAGAACGCCTTGGTCAAGCAGTACGTCCGGCTGTTCGAGATGGACGGCGTGGAGCTGGAGTTCACCGACGAGGCGCTGGAGGCGATCGCCGATCAGGCCATCCACCGTGGCACCGGTGCCCGTGGCCTGCGCGCCATCATGGAGGAAGTCCTGCTCCCGGTGATGTACGACATCCCCAGCCGCGACGACGTCGCCAAGGTGGTCGTCACCAAGGAGACCGTGCAGGACAACGTGCTGCCGACCATCGTGCCGCGCAAGCCGTCCCGTTCCGAGCGTCGGGACAAGTCCGCCTAGAGTTTCCTGCGCGAGCAGACGCAAAATCCCCCGAAAACTGGAGTTTTCGGGGGACTTTGCGTCTGCTCGGCGGGCTAGGCGGCTCAGCTGCTCAGCCGGTCCCCGCTGACCGCGTCAAAGAGATGCAATTTGCTCGGGTCGGCGGCGAGCTTGACCGTTGCGCCCTTGACCGGTGGCTGGTGCGGGTCGACGCGGGCCACTATCTGGTCGGCCGAGTCAGTGCCCTTGACGGTGCCGTACACGAAGGCATCCGATCCGAGCTCTTCGACCACCACGACCTCGACGCGTAGGCCGTCCTCTGCCTCGGAAACGATGCGCAATGCCTCGGGGCGGATGCCGACCTTAAGCTTGCCGTGACTGCCGAGCTGTGCCGTCGCACTGCGGTCGACGGGCAGAACGTAGTCACCGATAGCCGCACCATGCTCGCCGGGTATCGCATCGATCAGGTTCATCTGGGGTGAGCCGATGAACCCGGCCACGAACAGGTTGACCGGGCGGTCATAGAGCGCCAGCGGGGTATCGACCTGCTGCAGCACACCGTCCTTGAGTACCGCCACCCGGTCACCCATGGTCATCGCCTCGACCTGGTCGTGCGTCACGTAGACCGTGGTGATTCCGAGTCGCTGTTGCAGAGCGGCGATCTGAGTGCGGGTGGAGACCCTCAACTTGGCATCCAGGTTGGACAGCGGTTCATCCATGCAAAACACTTGCGGCTCACGGACAATCGCCCGGCCCATCGCCACCCGCTGCCGTTGTCCGCCGGAGAGCGCCTTCGGCTTGCGATCCAGGTAGGGCTCCAGGTCGAGGAGCCGTGCCGCTTGCGTGACCCGAGACTCACGAGTGGCCTTGTCCACACCTCGCATCTTGAGCGCAAACGCCATATTGTCGGCGACGGTCATGTGCGGGTACAGCGCATAGTTCTGGAAAACCATTGCGATATCACGGTCTTTCGGCGGCATGTGCGAAATGTCGCGGTCCCCGATGAAGATCCGGCCGGAGTTGACCTCCTCCAGACCGGCCAGCATCCGCAGCGAGGTGGACTTCCCGCAACCGGATGGACCGACCAGGACCAGGAACTCGCCGTCTGCGATGTCGAGGTTGAGTGAATCGACGGCCGGCCGATCCAAGCCGTCATAGATGCGAGACGCGTTGTCGTAACGCACTGTGGCCATTGTGATCAGTTCCTTTCGGTGGCGGATCTGGGTTGCGGATTGCGCGTCGCGCGTTCGAGTGCTTCGAGGACGTGCTCATAGGTCTTGCCGGTGGCCCGGGTCATACCGATCTCGCAGGTCCGGTTGGCCGACAGGTACAGGTCGTGGCGGCGTTGGTTGACCTCGGCCGCCTGCGCGCCGGTGGCACTTGCGGTCAGCTCGGGGTGCAGCATCCCGCGGTCCCCGGCGAACGCGCAGCAGCCCCAGGCGTGTGGGATATCCACTCGCTGTGCCAGCGCGTGCGCGATGGTGCCCAGGGCATCGTTGGTGCCCAGCCGCGTCGTCGAGCAGGTCGGGTGCAGGGCAGCCGAATTCACCTTGGCGGGTTTCGGGAGTCGGGGTAGCAGCTCGGTGACGGTGAAGGCCAACGCGTCGATGACGCGCAGTCCCGGGTAGCGGTCCTGACCGGAGATCGCTCGTTCCAGCCCCTCGGTGCACGACGAGGCCTCACAGATCACCGGCAGCCGCCCGTGATCGGTTGCGTCCCACAAAGCGCGGAGCAATCGCTCGCGCATCGGGGCAAAGCTGTCGCCGAGACCCTTCGATTTCCACGGTGTTCCGCAGCACAGGGATTCGATCGATGTCGGGACCGCGAGCCGGATCCCAGCCCGATGGCAGAGCAGCTCCATGGCGCCCGCGGCCCCTGGGCCGCCGTGCTGTGCGCCGAACATCGATCCCACGCACGCCGAAAAATGCACGCCGACAACAGAGTCCAGCGACGTGACGGTGCGACTGCGGGGTTGGCCGCCGGACGGCAGATCCGCTGACCAGGACGGGAGGACATCGTCGCCGAGCATCCGGCGGGCGGCGCCGGAAAGGCGCTCGGGAAGTCCCGCGGGTAACTGCCCGGCCACCGTCAGGGCAGCCGCGCCGGCGCGGCTGACTCCCTTCCAGTGTCGGGCCGCCTGCTGCCACATCCATTGGTCCACTTTGCCGTGCCGCTCCGCGCGCAGCCGGGTCACCAGCGAGCCGGTGTCGATGAGCACCGGGCACGCGGTCTGGCACATGCCGTCGGCGGCGCAGGTGTCGAGACCGTCGTAGTTGTAGTCGGAGACCAATTCGTCGAACAACGCCGTGTCCCCATTGGCGCGCGCCCGTTCCTGCTCGCGGCGCAGCGCGATACGGGTCCGCGGCGTCAGGGTCAGGTCCTTGCTCGGACACACCGGCTCGCAGAATCCGCACTCGACGCAGCGGTCAACCTCTTCCTCGACCCGCGGGGTGGTCTTGAGGTGCGACACATGGGCTTTCGGGTCTTCGCTGATCACCACGCCAGGGTTGAGAATGCCGTTCGGGTCGCACAGGTGCTTCAGTTGCGCCATCACGTCGTACAGTTCGTCGCCGTACTGGCGTCGCACGAACGGCGCCATGATGCGGCCGGTGCCGTGCTCGGCTTTGAGCGTGCCGCCGGCCCCGAGGACGAGGTCCACCATCTCTTCGGTGAAGGCCAAGTAGCGGTCCAGCGGTTGACCCTCGCCGAACCGTTCGTTGAGCATGAAGTGAACGTTGCCGTCCTTGGCGTGGCCAAAGATGACGCTGTCTTCGTAATGGTGCCCGGCGAACATTCCGATCAGCCCGTCGCAGACCTCGGCGAGCCGGTCGACCGGCACCGCGATGTCCTCCAGCAGCGCAGTGGTGCCGGTCGGCCGGTTGCCGGCAACTGTCGCGTAGAGACCCTTGCGTACTCGCCACAACGCCGCCCGCACAGCCGGATCGGTGGTCAACTCGGGAGGTGCCGCGAGCTTCAGCGTGTTCAGCATCGCCATGCTGTCGGCGACGCATCCGTCGAGTTCCTCGCGGTCGGTCAGCTGATGCTCGACCAGCAACGCGGCGTGCGTGGTCACCCGTAGAGCGGCCAGCCGGGCGTCGGACTGCGGATCCCGTTGTGCCACACGCAGCGACGTGGCGTCCAGCAACTCCAGGGTCGCGTAGCCTGCCGCGACGAGTGCCGGCAGCGCACTCGTGGCCTGGTGGATGTCGTCGAACATGATCAGTCCGGTAGCCGCGTGTGGGCGGACCGGTACGGTCCGGAACGTGGCTTCGGCGACGAAGGCCAGCGTCCCTTCACTGCCGATGACCAGACGGGCCAGGATGTCTGCTGGAAGGTCGAAGTCCAGGAACGCGTTGACCCCGTAGCCCATGGTGTTCTTCATCGCGAACTGCGCCTCGATGCGGCGCACCGACTCCGGATTGGACCGGACACGGTCGCGCAACCGCAGCAGTCCGCGGTGCAGGTCGGGTTCGACGGCGGCGAGCCGCTCGTCGGCGTCCGGCTGACCCGTGTCGATAGAGGTGCCGCTGGGCAGCACCAGCACGGCCGACTCCAGGGTGCGGTAAGTGTTGAACTCCGTGCCGCACGCCATCCCGCTCGAGTTGTTCGCGACGACGCCGCCTATGGTGCAGGCGGTTTCGCTGGCGGGGTCCGGCCCGAGCCGCGTGCCATAGGGCGCCAGCCGCGCATTCACGGCGCGGACGGTGGCCCCTGGCTGCACCCGCACCCGGGTACCGTCGGCGAGTACTGTGACGGTACGGAAGTGCTTACGGGTGTCGACCAGGATGCTGTCCGATCCGGCCTGACCGCTCAAGCTGGTGCCGCCGGCACGAAATGTCAGGGGTTGGCGGAGTTTGGCTGCGGCACGGCAGAGGTCGCCGATCTCTTCGGCGGACCCCGCCGTCACCACAACTTCGGGTACCAGCAGGTAGTGCGAGGCGTCGTGCGCCTTGGCGTAACGCATTGACGCACGGTCGGTTACTCGGCCCGGCGCGACGGCAGCGAGCGTCGCTGCGAGGTCGGTGACGGGTTGCCCCGGCCGCGGCGCGCGGTCCGCAGGCCGCCACCACCTACTGGTGCTGGTCATCGGGGTGCAACCACCGACTGCCGCTGGGATCCCAGACTTTCGATCCCGAGCTCCATGATGTCGCCCGGTTGCAACCAGATCGGCGGGTTGTAGCCCATGCCCACCCCTGGGGGAGTGCCTGTGTTGATCAGGTCGCCGGGTTCCAGCACCATGAACTGGCTCAGGTAGCGCACGATGAAGTAGGGGTCGAAGATCATCGTCGATGTCGACCCGTCCTGGTGACGGGTTCCGTTGATGTCCAACCACATCCGCAGCGACAGGATGTCGTCGATCTCGTCCGGGGTAACCAGCCACGGACCGGCCGGGTTGAACGTCTCAGCCGACTTGCCCTTGCACCACTGGCCCGAGCGCTCCAACTGGAACGCCCGCTCACTGACATCGTTGACGACGAGGAATCCGGCGATCGAGTCGCGGGCCTGTTCGTCACTGTCCAGATAGCTACACCGGCGCCCGATCACGATGCCCAGCTCGACTTCCCAGTCCGGCTTGGTGGCACCGCGGGGGATCCGGACATCGTCGTTGGGACCCACCAGGGTGTTCGGCGATTTGGTGAAGATGATCGGCTCTTCGGGCACCGCCTGGCCGGTCTCGGCGGCGTGGTCGCTGAAGTTGAGGCCCACGCACAGGATTTGGTGCGGTCGCGCGATGGGGGCGCCGATGCGGTCCTCGCCGAGGCGCCGGTGCAGTTCCGGACGCCGACTGCGGGTGGCCACGATATCGGCCAGTACAACCAGACCGTCGTTGCCGAAGAACTTTTCGTCGAAGTCCGCGATGACGTCGGAAACGTCGATGTAGGTCTCGTCGTCGACGAGAACTGCAGGTCGTTCGGCCCCGGCGGGGCCAATACGGACAAGGCGCATGATTACCTCTTTCTGTTCTAGTGCATGCCGGCACAGCGTTTTCCGTGTATCCGGCGGGTGACGCCAACCCGTTGATCCGGGTCGGTGTGGGTCAGAAGCGGGCCGACAGGCCACCATCGACGGTGACGGTCTGGCCGGTGATGTAGCTGTTGGACTCGCTGGCCAGGAACGCCACCGTCTCGGCTACCTCGCTCGGCTGCGCCGCCCGGCGCAGCGGCAGGCGGCCCTGATTGACGTAAACACTGGTGAACGGCTCCGATTGGAGTTCATCCTCGCCGTCGACCACCGACATCCGGGTCGCCACGAACCCCGGCGCAACCGCGTTCACCAGAATGCCGTCGTCGGCGAGCTCGAGGGCGGCGGTCCGGGTCGCGGACTCCAACCCGCCCTTGGACACGTCGTAGGACAGCGACAGCGCCTCGCTGAGCCGGGCGTGGATGCTGGTCACGTTCACGATCCGGCCGTACCGCTGCTGCGCCATCGGCTCGGACAGCCGGCTCATCAACTGAACCGGCGCAGTGAGATTCACGGCCAGGGTCAGGTCGTAGGTCGCCAGGTCCAATCCGCGCGCCGGGCTGGGCCGGGACATGCCCGCGCAGTTGACCAGGATATCGAGGCCACCGAGCCGCCGCAGCGCCTCGTCGGCCGCACTGTCCACCGCGGTACGGTCGGCGAGATCGACCTTGACGTCA
The DNA here is from genome assembly GCF_029893345.1 of Mycolicibacterium frederiksbergense. Taxonomy (GTDB): domain Bacteria; phylum Actinomycetota; class Actinomycetes; order Mycobacteriales; family Mycobacteriaceae; genus Mycobacterium; species Mycobacterium frederiksbergense_B. The sequence continues at coordinate 342,961 of NZ_JARXVE010000002.1, forward strand.
TCGGGTCCGGCCTCCAGATCGAGTACCACGACCCGGGCTCCGGACGTTCGCAGCCGGTCCACGATGGCCGCGCCGATCCCGTGCGCCCCGCCGGTGACGACGGCGCGCTTGCCGGCAAACGTAATCGGGTTGGTATCACTCATCTTTGATCCCTCCGGCGGTCAGCCCGCGAATGAAGTAGCGCTGGCCGAACAGGTAGGCCGCGACCAGCGGCAGTGTTGCCACGACCATGCCGGACATGATCGTGGGGATGTCCAGGCTGAACCGGCTCTGAAAACCGGTGATGCCGACCATGAGCGTCTTCTTGTCGTCCTCTTGCAGGAACACCAGGGCCAGCAACAGTTCGTTCCACGCCCACAACAGGTTGACCACCGCCAGCGTCGCGACTGCCGGCCCCGACAGCGGGACGACGATTCGCCGGAAGACCTGGAACGGTGACGCCCCGTCGAGCGCGGCCGCCTCGAGCAGGCTGGCGGGAATGGTCTTGAAGAAATTGGCCAGCAGGTACACCGAGAACGGCAGCATCAGGCCGATGTACACCAGGATCACGATCCGGAACGTGGAGATCCAGCCGAGTTCGGTCCCCACCTGGAACAGCGGGATCAGCAGGACCACCGGCGGCACCACCATCAGCGAGACGACGATCCCCAGGACCGTGTCGCGGCCACGGAACGGCCAGTTGACCAGTCCCCAGGCAGCGAGGGAAGCGACCACCATGGTGATGCCGACCGCACCGACCGTGACGATCACCGAGTTCAGCAGCCAGTTGCCGAACTTGTCGGTGAACGTCGTGCGGTATGCCTCGAAGTCGAGGCTGCTCGGAAGTGCCCACGGGTGCTGTAGGAACTCGCCTTGGGACTTGAACGACCCGGTGATCATCAGGTACACGGGTGCGAGGGCGACAACGGCCAGCAGGAACAACAGGAAATGCCGGCACGTGGCAGACAGACGTCGGGTCAGCATGAAGAGCTCCTAGTCACCGAAGGTGCCGCCTTGGGCACGCTGAACACGGAAGAAACCGACGATCAGGACGAGCGTGGACAAGAACAGCAGCACCGCGGATGCACTGGCGAGTTCGGGTGCGCCGTCCTGGAAGGCGGTGCGGTAGATGTACAACTCCGCCACCACCGTCGAGGTACCGGGACCGCCCTGACCATTGGTCATCACGTACGCGTAGTTGAAGACCCACGAGACCATGACGATCGCCTCGCTGATCACATAGAAGAACACCAGGCCCTTCATCTGCGGGATGGTGATATGCAGATGCGACCGAAATGTGCTGGCGCCGTCCAGTTTTGCGGCTTCGTAGACATCTTCGGGCAGCGACAGCATCCGGGCCAGGAAGAGCACGATCCCGAATCCGACCTCTTTCCAGATGATCACCGCCGCCATCGTCCACAGAGCCAGCCGCGGGTTGCCCAGCCAGTCCTGGGTGAGCCCGCCCAACCCGAGCCCGTCCAGTGCGCCGTTGAAGGCGCCGTTGAGCTGCAGCAGCTGGCCGAAAACCACACCGATCACCGGGATCGGCAGGATGTAGGGCAGAAACAGGATGGCGCGGTACGCGACCATGCCACGCCGGGTCTCATACAGCAGGATCGCCACGGCCAGCGCAAAAGCCACCAATACCGGGACCGCGAGCAGCAGCAGCGCGTTGTGCCAGATAGCGGTCCGGAACAGCGGGTCGGCGAGGACCAGTTTGAAGTTCTCCAGACCGACCCAGGCGCCCTGATAGCGGAAGGACTGGTTGAGCAGCTCCACCATGCTGTAGGCGAAGACGAAGAGCAGCGCCGCGGCCGCGGGCGCGACCCAGGGCAGCGGGCCCAAGCGGTGTATCAGGCTGGGCCGTGGCCGGGTGGTGGTCGGAACGACCGGACGCGAATCAGTTGTTGTCGACATTTACGATTCCGCCCATCCCGCGAAGTCACCGGCCAGCGCCCGGTCGGTGGCGCGAAGTCGCTCGGCCTCGTCCTGCATGGCCTGGGCGGCTTCCGTGCCGGACATGTAGTTCTGCATGACCAACTGGACGCCGGAGAACACGGCCCGGCTGTCCAGCGACGACGGAATGAAGTTCTCCAGGTACGGCGCTCCGTCGGCGACGAACTCGAACAGCTGTCGGCGCACCGGATCCTCGACCTTGCTCACGTCGAAGCGATCGTCGGCCGGCATGGACCCGGTGTCGTCGTACCAGGCCTGCAGCCGGTCCGGCGTGTGCATGAACATGATGAAGTCGGCCGCCACCTGGGGGTACTTCGACCACGACGTGATGCCCACGGTCTGCGAGGTGGTCGCCATCTTCCCCGCATACGGCCCGTCACCCCACGCGGGCATGGGCATGACCGTCACCTTGTCGGCGCCCACCTTGTCGACGAAGTTGCTCGCGTCGGTGCCGGCGGTGACCGTCATCGCGGCGTCGCCGCTGACCCAACGCTGCTGGGCCTGATACAGCTCCAGGGAGTTGATGTCGTTGTTCCAGCACTTGTGGTCGACCGACTCCTGCAGCCGGTCCCACCACTGCGCGTGCATGGGATCGGTGAAGGACTGCTGGCCGCGGACCGCGGCGATCACGTCGTCCTTGGAATCCACCGACTGCACGCCGAGCATCGAGTAGAGCCAGGCGCCGAACCAGCCGTCCTTCACGCCGCCGGCCAGCGTGGTGACGCCTTGGGCGCTGAGGGTGTCGCAGACGTTCATCAGCTCACTCCAGCTGTGCGGGACCTTTACGCCGTGCTTGTCCAGGACGTCGTTGCGCACCAGCACCGGGAACTGCGGGTTGACATACCAGGGTGCGGTGATCGTCTGGCCGCCGTAGCTGTCTTCCACCGCGGCGTTGGTGTAGTGCGCGAGTTCCTCGGCCGGAATGTAGGCGGACACCGGCACGGTCGCGCCGGCCCAATAGGGCTGCTGGGAATAGATGCCACCCCAGAAGTACTGAATGTCCGGGCCCTGCTTGGCCGCTGACGCGGCCTCGAAACTGGGGATCAGGCCGTCGGTGGTCTGCAGCACCGTCTTGATGGTGATGTTGGGGTGCTTGGCCTGGTAGGCCGCGACGGTGTCGGCGAGCCACTTCTCGGCTCCGGGGGCCTCCTGCTCTCCCCACCACCACATCGTCAGCGTGACGTTCTCGGTGGGGAAGGGTTGGGCCGGAGCCGGGCTGGCCGGCCCGCTGTGCCCGGCACTTCCGCCGGCGCAGGCTGTGCCCGTCAGGACCGTCGCGGCGGCCAGAACCGCCGCGATTCGTCTGCGTGCGTTCACGTTTCTCCTCCGGATGAAACCCGGCGGGCAGCCGGGTCGCCTGCGTTTCAGGCGCGAAGTTGCGGTGTCTTGTAGAGAGTGCGTCCGGCGACGGTGATTTCGACGTCGACCAGGTACTTCTGCAGCGCGTCGAGGTTGATGTCGAGCCCCAGGCCGGGTGCGTCCGGCGCTGCGACGCAACCGTTTTCGTCGAGTTCAAGATGGTCGGTGCTGACCTCGCGGGCGAGCGATTTGGCCTCGACCGGGTATTCGCACAGCACGTCGGACTCCATACCGGCGAACGGTTGCAGCGATGCACTGAGCGCCAGGTGCGAGGTGAAGGTGTGGTTGACGAAGGTGACTCCGGCGGTCGAGGCGTGCCGCGCGACGCGCAACGCGTCACCGATCCCACCGATCCGGCCGGTGTCGATCTGCACGAAGCCGATACCGCCGTAATCGATGAGATGCTCAGCCATCAACGCGTTGTGGGCGCCCTCGCCGCCGGCCATCCGCACGGTGGACGACCGGTCCGCCAGTGCCTTGTACGTCGCCAGGGCGCCGGAGATGAACGGCTCTTCCAGCCACGTCACCCGGGCCTGCTCGAGCGCGGGCAGGCGGAGCGCGGCGGCCTCGACGTCCTCACCGAATACGGTTCCGGCATCAACGAGCAGGACGCCCTCGTCGCCGAGCCCCTCGCGGGCCGCGTGCACCTGGTCGGCGTCGGCGGCCGCCGTCGAGGTTCCGTACGGGCCCCAGCCGAATTTTGCGGCCCGGTACCCCAATTTGCGAACTGCAGCAGCCTTTTCCAGGGTCTGCTGGGGGTCGTCCCCGAAGAGTGAGGACGCGTACGGCGTCTTCGGATATGACCGCTGGTAGCCGAGCAGATGCCAGACCGGCCGTTGTTGTGCCCGCCCGAGCAGATCCCACAGTGCGATCTCGATCCCCGACAAGGTGTGTTCTGCCTGCAGCAGGTCGAGGCTGCACGCACGCACCTTGGCGCTGATCCGGCCGATGTCCGCCACGCTGTCGAGGCGCTCGCCGATGACCGAGTCGGCAACCGGGTGGCATGCACTGTGCGACAGGGGAGTAACGAAGCTTGCGATCGAGGTGAGCGGCGAGGCTTCGCACTCACCCCAACCGATATTGCCGTCGGCAGCGACCCGGACCAGCAGCATGTCCTGGCTGCCGTCGCCGATGTCGAGCACCTCGGGCATGCGGAGATAGAACAGATCGACGCTGTCGATTTTCATGAAGTGGTACCCGCCTTCAATTGAGTGCCTTGAACGGTTCCGTCGCTGTCGATGCCGGTGACGTCGGCCATGCCGGTGTAGGTCACCATCACCAGTTCGGTTTCCAGTGCCGCCCCGGCCGCCAGTGTTCGGTGGGTGCCGGCCTCGATACCCGTCGTCACGCCGACCGGGTAACCGGTACAGGGCTCGAGGATCAGGACCTCATGCGCGCGCCAGCCGCCGTATGACGCGAACGTCCAGCACGACGGGAAAACCGCGGGATCGAACGCCAGCCCGATTCCGGAGCCGTCGGCATAGGTCACGGCACAGTAGCCGTCGGAAAGTTCCGTGGCGTACTGGAATTCGCTGACCTGAGATTCGGCGGGCAGGGTGGCCCGCATGTCATGCCGCGCACCGGCCTCGTCGACGAGGTACGGCCACTGGTAGCGGCCGTCGTGTGTGCGGGCCCGCGGGTGGCCGAAGTCCTCGAATTCGACCGGACCGGCACCCATCGTCAGCCTTGCCGGTTCGTGCACCGGGACTGCCACATGCTGCTTCCAAAGGTAGGGAAGATCTCGACCGCTGTCGTTGGTGATCCGCCACGACACCCTGAAGTGCGGGTCGCCGTCGGCGAGGGTGATGGTCCTGGTGATCCGGCATGCGCTGATGGCAGTGCTCAGGGACATGCTGACCTGAACCGTCTGCGGGCCGTCCTGTTCGACGCGCCAGGTCCACGGGGCGGCCCAGAGTTCACCGTGGTCGGGGTAAGGCTCGCCGGCCAGCTCCTCGGGAATGTCATTGGGGAACAGTTCATCCCACCCGCCGAAGAACACGTCGTCGTAGACCGAGCCGAAGCCGACTTTGGCAGCCGTGAGCCGCGGGTTGTGCCACAGCAGGTCCCTGCCGTCGCGCAGGTTGGTGACCTGCCAGATCTTGCCGCCGAGTTCGGGCAACAGCACGACTCGCAGCGCACCGTTGGTCAGCACGAGCGCCTGCAGGCCGTTGAAACTCCACTCGGTGCTCACCCGGGTGGTCATGCGTCACCCTCGGCGGCGGGGGCCGGCCGCAGCAGCACCTTGGCCGCGGGGTCCCCGGCGACCAGCCGCTGGTACCAGTCGGGCCCGTCGGCCAGGTCCGCTTCGACCACGCCGGTGCGCAGGCCGAGGCGCCCGTCCGCCAGCCACGACAGCGCGGTCCGGAACGCCGAGGGGGTGTAGGCGAAGACGCCGCACAGCGCAATTTCGTTGCGGATCACCGTGTTAACCGGCAGTGAGGTCTCGTCCGTGTGCAGGCCGACGAGCATCACCTTGCCGCCGGGAGCGGTCGCGGCCACACAGATGCGGCGGGTGTCCTGGGTGCCGGCGGCATCAAAGGCGACCTGCACCCCGGCACCGGTATGTGCGTGCACCTCGGCCAGCAATTGCTCTTCTCCGCCGAGCACCGGAATGGCGCCCAACGCGGCGGCCATCCGCCTGCGCTCGTCGTTGCGATCGGTGACCAGCACCCGGGTCACCCCGTGTGCCCGCAGCACCTGGATGATGAACAGGCCGATCGGTCCGGCTCCGACCACTAAAGCCGAACTGGCCGGGCCGATCTCGGCCAGCGAGACGGCATGCACGGCGCAGGCCGCGGGTTCGGCCATCGAGGCGTCCCGCAGGTCCATCCCGTCCGGCACGGCTTCCAGCGCGGCGGCCGGCACCACGACGTATTCGGCGTTGCTGCCCGGCAACGACGCACCCAGGAGCAGTCGCCGCTGGCAGAGCTGATGGCGTGCGGACACGCAGTACGCGCACTGCCCACAGGAGACGAGCGGGTTGGCCGTCACCCGGGCGCCGACCGCCCACTGCTCCGGAACATCGGCGCCGATCTCCTCGATATACCCAGACAGCTCATGCCCGAACACCTGAGGCGGGGTGCGCAGACTGTTCTGTCCGAGAAAGCCGCTCAGCTCGGAGCCGCAGATCCCGGAATACAGCACGCGGATGAGCACGTCGCCGCGGCCGGGCGCCGGGCGCTGCTCCTCACGCATGTTCATCGTTCGCGGCGCCTCATAGACGAGCGCTCTCATCGAAAATCTCCTTCGCGGACGCATGATGCGTCGGTTCGGTGGGTCTGGCGGATGTCTTGTGTTACGTGAGTTCCCTTGTGGCACCGGGAGTGATCCGGCTCGGGTATCGCCCGGCACCGAGGCGGACCGAGAGAGTTGCGGCCGCATCGCATACCTTGGCGGTGAACTCGGCTTCTTGTTCCTGCGGGAACCGCCCGACTGGGATCGACACGCTGATGCCGGCCACCATTCCGGTCGCGTCGTACACCGGGGCCGCGACGCAGCCGACTCCTTCGGTGGATTCCTCCCGCTCGGTCGCGACTCCGCTCGCGCGGATCCGGTCGAGGTCACCGAGCAATTGCTCGATGTCGACGACGGTGTGCGGGGTCAGCCGGGGCATCGCACCCTCCGCACCGAAACGCCGGCGCACCTCGGCATCGCTCAGACCGGCGAGGAGGACTTTGCCGACCCCGGTCCCGTGAGCGCTGAATCGTTTGCCGACCGCCGACACCATGCGCACCGGATGAATGCCTTCGTGCTTGACGAGGTAGACCACGGAACTGCCGTCGAGCACCGCGAGGTGTGCGGTTTCGCCGCAGGCGACCGACAGCGCCTGGACGACCTGCTGGCCGTCGGTCACCAGATCGGTGGTCTGGGCGTAGGCCTGGCCGATCTCGAAAATGCGGTGTCCGAGTCGGTACACCGTGCGGCGGCCGTCCTGGGTCAGCCGGATCACGTTGCGGCCGACGAGCGTGGCGAGCAGGCCGTGCGCGCTGCTCTTGGCCAGCCCGAGTTTCGCGGCGATCTCCAGTTGGGTCAGGCCGTCTGGATGGTCGACGAGTAGTTCAAGCACATCGATGGCCCGTGCCGCCGACTTCACACCAGCAGGTTGGTTCATAAATATGAACTCCGTTCAGAAACAGGAACGTGAAACATCATGGCCTGGGTCACATACGGAAGTCAATCTCCAAGCGCGCCTAGTTTTTCTTGCGCGAGTAGACGCAAAGTCGCCCGAAAACTGGTGTTTTCAGGCGACTTTGCGTCTGCTCGGCATCAGCGCGTGATGCGGACGCTCAGTTGGGTCGTGCCGACGCCACCAGCGCCTGTGCCCACCCCAGCTGTTCGGGGGCATCGAAATACACCGAGAACTGCAGGTGTCCGATATCTGCGACGACGAAACCGTAGAGCGCCGGGAGCCGGTTATCGGCGGCGTGCTCTGCCAGCCGGTAGGTGAGGTAGTCGATGCCGTCACCGGTCCACCACATGTGATCGAACCCGTCGGGCGACGCCGTGCGCTGTAGCTTTTGCACACGCTGACCGCGGGTCTCGTCGGCGGCGCCATCGCCCCAGGACGTGACGCACGCGGTAAAACCCGGCCGCCAGAACACCAGGCTGCCGTTCTCGGTCCGCACGTTGACCGGAGCGGGCATGGTCAGCGACCACTCCGACGAAATCGGCACCCGATCTTGCAGCACGGGATAGTCGGGGTTCAGCTGTGCCGGGGTGCCCCTATCGGGGTCACAGGGTGCGCCCTCGAGGTCCTCGACGAAGCCGCTACCCTCCCGGATGAACGCGCTCCCCGGCGGAGCATTCAGGTAATCGATGATGGAACGGTCGTAATTGGCAACGACATTCAGCGAATACAGGCCCAGATTCGCGGGGTCGTCGACGTAGTCCTGATCCTCGTCGCCGGCCAGGAAGGTCCACCCCTCGCCGTCGCGGTACATGTATCCCACCGGCGCGCCGTCGACCATGATGCGATCCGATGCGAAGCAACCGTAGTCGGGTGCGAGGCCCTCGACGATCCGGTCGGCGGGTAACCAGAACTTCTTCGCCATCAGAAGGTGACGCGATCGGGGCGGGTGTAGACGTTCATCGACTCGCCCCGCAGGAAAGCCACCAGGGTCAGGCCGGACTGGCCGGCCAGATCGACGGCCAGCGAGGACGGCGCCGAGACGGCTGCCAGCACCGGAATGCCTGCCATCACCGCCTTCTGGGTGAGTTCGAACGAGGCTCTGCCGCTGACCAGCAGCACGGTTCCGGTCAGCGGTATCCGGTTCTGCTCCAGCGCCCAACCGATCACCTTGTCGACCGCGTTGTGCCTGCCGATGTCCTCGCGGACCACAAGCATGGTGCCGTCGGCGGTGAACAGCGCCGCGGCGTGCAGGCCGCCGGTACTGGCGAAAACCTTTTGCGCTTCCCGCAATTGGGCGGGCATCGCCGAGAGCACCGCGGCGGGAACCGTCGACGGATCATCGCCGGGGCAGTGCTTGCTGCTCAACCGCACGGCCTCCAGTGAGGCTTTGCCGCACACCCCGCATGACGAGGTGGTGTAGAAATTGCGGGTGACATCAACCTCAGGCATCGGGACGTGCGGGGCCAGCGCGATATCCAGCACGTTGTAGGTGTTCTGCGAAAAGCCTGATTCGTCCTCCTCGGCGCCCCGGCAGTACCGCACCGTGAGCAGATCATCGCGCTGGCCGATCACCCCTTCGGTCAGTAGGAAGCCTTGGGCCAGTTCGACATCCGATCCGGGCGTGCGCATGGTGACGGTGATGGGCTTGCCGTTGATCCGGATCTCCAGCGGTTCCTCGACCACCAGGGTCTCCGGGCGCGCCGTGGTCTGGCCCGCAGTGACGTGGTGCGCGCGACGGCGCGCGGTCACCCTACCCATGCGCCGGGCTCCAGCCGAATCACCACCGCCTTGGACACCGGCGTGTTCGACTTCTCGGCGGTATGGTCCAGCGGCACCAGGGGATTGGTCTCCGGATAATAGGCAGCCGCGTTACCCGCCGGTGTCGAGTACGGCACCACCAGAAAATCCTTGGCGCGCCGTTCCTGGCCGTCGAACTCCGACACCAGGTCGACGCGGTCGTTGGGTTTGAACCCCAACCGCTCGATATCGGCGGGGTTGACGAACACCACCCGGCGGCCACCCTTGACCCCGCGGTAGCGATCGTCGAGGCCATAGATGGTGGTGTTGTACTGATCGTGGCTGCGCAGGGTCTGCAGCACCAGCCGGCCCTCGGGCACCGGCACCCAATCCAGCGGGTACGACGAAAAGTTGGCTTTGCCTGTGCTGGTATGGAATTCGCGAGAGTCGCGCGGGGGATGGGGCAGCTGGAAGCCGTCGGGTTGGCGCACGCGGGTGTTGTAATCGGCGCAGCCGGGCACCACATCGGAGATGGCGTCACGGATGGTGTCGTAGTCGGCGTTGAACTGCTCCCACGGCACCGGATGGTCCGGGCCGAGCAGCGCTTGTGCCAGCTGACACACGATGGCGACCTCGCTGCGCAGATGCTCGCTGGGTGGGGTCAGATTGCCGCGGGACAGGTGCACCATCGACATCGAATCCTCAACCGACACCAATTGTTTTCCGCTGGCCTGGAAGTCTTTGTCGGTGCGGCCCAGGGTGGGCAGGATCAGTGCGGTACGGCCGTGCACCAGGTGGCTGCGGTTGAGTTTGGTCGAGATCTGCACTGTCAGTGCACAACTGCGCAGCGCCGCTTCGGTGACTTCGGTGTCGGGGGTGGCCGAGACGAAGTTGCCACCCATGGCTATGAACACCTTGGCGCGGCCGTCGCGCATGGCCCGGATCGCATCGACGGTGTCATGACCGTGTTTGCGCGGCGTAGTGATGCCGAACCGCTTGTCCAGCGCGACGTGGAAGGCCTCGGGCATCTTCTCCCAGATGCCCATGGTGCGGTCACCCTGCACGTTGGAGTGTCCGCGTACCGGGCACACACCCGCACCCGGCTTGCCGATCATGCCGCGCATCAGTAGCAGGTTGGTGGCCTCGCCGATGGTGGCCACCGCGTGCCGATGTTGGGTCAGGCCCATCGCCCAGCACACCACGGTGCGTTCCGAAGCGATCAGCAGGTCGGCGACTCGTTGCAGCTGGGCAGCGTCGATTCCGCTGGCCTCGGTCACAGTGTCCAGGTCGACGCCGCGGGTCCTGGCGGCGTACTCGTCGAATCCGGCGCAGTGCGCGGCGATGAACTCGTGGTCGACCACCGTGCCGCGGGCCCTGTCCTCAGCCTCAAGCAGCAGCCGGCCCAGTCCGGCGAACAGCGCCATGTCCCCGCCGATGCGGATCTGCACGAACTCATCGGCGATGGAGACGCCGTGCCCGACCACGCCGTGCACTTTCTGCGGATCCTTGAACCGGATCAACCCGGCCTCGGGCAGCGGGTTGATGGCAACGATCTTGGCGCCGTTGGCTTTCGCCTTCTCCAGCACCGACAGCATGCGCGGGTGGTTGGTGCCCGGATTCTGTCCGGCGATGAGGATCAGGTCGGCTTGGGTGACGTCCTCGACGGTGACCGAGCCCTTGCCGATGCCGATGGAGTCGGTCAGCGCGGTGCCCGAGGATTCGTGGCACATGTTGGAGCAGTCCGGCAGGTTGTTGGTGCCGTAGCTGCGGACCATCAGCTGGTAGAGGAACGCGGCCTCGTTGCTGGTGCGCCCCGAGGTGTAGAACAGGGCCTCGTCAGGGGAGTCCAGGGCATTGAGCTCATCGGTGATCAGTCGATAGGCATCGTTCCACGAGATCGGCCGGTAGTGCTCGTCGCCGGGGGCCAGCACCATCGGCTGGGTGAGCCGGCCCTGCTGGGACAGCCAGTACTCGGGCCGGGCATCGAGTTCGGCCACCGTATGCCTGGCGAAGAACTCGGGGCCGACGCGGCGTTTTGTCGCTTCCTCGGCGACGGCTTTTGCGCCGTTCTCGCAGAACTCGGCGAGTTTGCGGCCGCCGTGCTCCTCGGGCCAGGCACATCCTGGGCAGTCGAAGCCGTGGCGTTGATTCAGCTTGGCCAGGGCGGCTGCGGTGCGCAGCGGCCCCATCTGCTCGAGCCCGCGCTGCATTGACACCATGACGGCCTTGACGCCGGCGGCCTCATGCTTGGGGCCGGAGGTGACAACATCGTGGTCGTCGTAACTGGCGTCGATGTCAGTGGTGCGGCCGCTCATGATTCCAATCTAGCGTCACCGTCCGGCCCGACCCGCCGGATTACGGGGCCCGACATTCGGCATTCCACATGCAGTGATAGACCATATCTATCGAAGTTGGACGAGTATCTGAGGCCCAATGGCAAACGATGTGGTGCTACTGCATCTCGACTACCTGCTGGCTCTCGCCGCCGAACGGCACTTCGGGCGGGCCGCCGCACGGTGTCATGTGAGTCAACCGACGCTGTCGGTGGGGATCCGTCGGCTGGAGCGGGATCTGGGCATCGTCATCGTGCAGCGCGGGCACCGCTTCGAAGGCTTCACCGAAGAAGGGCGCCGGGTAGTGACCTGGGCCCAGCGGATCATCGCCGAACGCGATGAGATGCTGGCCGACCTCGAACGTATGCGGGGCCGGCTGACCGTCACCGCACGCGTCGGCGCGATCCCCACGGCGGTGCCCGCCAGTCCCTTCATCACCACCGAGTTCCTTCGTCGCAACCCCGCCGCCTCGGTGCGGATCGAGGCACTGTCCTCGCGCGAGATCGCCAGGCAGTTGGCCGATTTCGAGATCGACGCCGGACTGACCTACCTCGATGACGAGGCACCGCCGGGGACGCGGTCGGTCGAGCTGTACCGGGAGCAGTATGTCCTGGTAGCGCCGGCCGACCACCGGTTGATGACCGAAGCGGAGGTGAGCTGGTCGGATGCGGCGGCGCTGGATCTGTGTGTGCTGACCACCACTATGCGGAACCGACGCATCCTCGACGCCAACATGGCCGTCGAGGGTGCGCAGTACCGGCCGGTCGTGGAGGCGGACTCGGTCGACGCGCTCTACGCCCACCTGACCCATTCGGGACGGGCGACCATCGCCTCCACGGCGTGGCTGCCGCAGCTGGGTGTGCCGACGGGTTTCGTCGCCCGGCCGATGGTTCAGCACGGGCCGCGGCCGGCGATCGGGCTGGTCGTGCTCGACCGCGCCCCAGCCTCGATCGTGGCGGCCGCCCTCGTCGAGGTGGCCGCCGCTGTCGATCTGGGTGCCTCGATCCGCGCCAGCGTCACCCGTTACATGTGAATCACGTCCTTGACGCGCGCGTACGTTCCGGAGTGCCCGTAGGCGCTTAGCCAGGCTCTGCGGTGGGGGCCGGTTGGGCCTTGACCGGCGGCGCGGCAGAAGGAACGTCGGGTACCGATGGCGAGGCGGATTGGGTGATGGTCTCGCCGAGTTGCATCGGTCCGGCGACGGGCACAGACATTTCGGCTGTGTGATCGGGCTGAGTCGTCTGGAAGCCCAGCAGCGCCATCATTGCGGTAGCCGCCACGCCGGCCGTACAGAAAAGAAGTCTCGTTCTGGAACCCATACGCATTTGGGGATGCCTCTCGTCACCACATCGATTACCTATCTGATGTGAAATGCAGATCCGGGCTGCGAAATTCCATGTGTCACTATGTGATCTAGCGCGCATTGCCCCGACCGGGAGACTTCATCCATGCCACGACCGTTCGTCCCCGGTGTCACAGTGCTGGGCAATCTGGCGATCGACATCATCGACGGCGCGGCGCCGAGTCCCGGTGGGTGTGCCTCCTTCGCCGGGGTGGCGCTGGAGGCTAGTGGCGGGGCCGGTCGCATCGTCGCGATGGGTGCCGAACGCGACCACGCCCTGTTCGACCCACTGCTGGATCGGTTCGGCGACATGGTTGCGATCCTGCCGGCGGACCGGACGAGTTCGTTCCGCCTCGACTACGACGACACCGACCACCGGCACATGTCGGTGGAGGCCATCGGCCCGATCTGGGGTGCCGCGGCGATCGAGGCCGCCGACCCCGAGACCACATGGGTGCATCTGGCGCCCCTGCTGCGCACCGATTTCCCGGAGCAGACGCTTGCGGTACTGGCGGCCCGTGGCCATCGCATCGCCTACGACGGACAGGGCCTGGTACGGGCCGACCGGTTGGGCCCGCTGATCGAAGACCGGCTTTTTCCCGCTGAGCTGGTCGCCCGTCTGGACATCCTCAAGCTCGCTGAGGAAGAGGCCGTCATCGTCGCCGATGGCGCGTTCGATGCGGCGACAGCCGAGCGTCTCGGCGTGCCCGAGATTTTGGTGACCTACGGATCGGAAGGCTGTGACATCTATATGGAGGGTGCGGTCGTCCGTGTCCCGGCGGCCTGGCCGGTGCTCGGCGTCCAAACCACCGGCGCGGGAGACATGTTCACCGCCTGCTACGTCGCCAACCGGGCCGCAGGCTCCGATCCCCGGCACGCCGCCGAACGTGCCAGCGAACTCGTCGCGCGCGAGCTGCAGCAGCGGGTGGGTGTCGGTTCGTCGGAGCGGGTGTATCCGCAGGTCGGGGGCCTGGGTTAACGCCCGTCAAGTCGATGCTTGCTAGTGCTAGCTGCCAGCTACCGGTGGGTAGCTTTCTCTTAGAGAATGACATTCTCCAAAACGTGACGAAAACCACAGTTTTGTCTCAAACCGCGCCCCTTCACGTCCATGATCTGCGGCTTCGATTGGGTCCGGCCCGCGTGTCGGACGCCGTCGGGGTAAAGGTCAGCCTAAGAGCAGTGCAATAATCGGTACTGGTAGTGACAGAAAAATTTCGGTGGATGAAAGGCGGGAGCCGTGGGTGAGAACGGCAACGGCAGTGGTGCCGCGCCGCGGCAGAAGCTGGAGAAGGTCGTCATCCGTTTCGCCGGTGACTCCGGCGACGGTATGCAGCTGACCGGTGACCGCTTCACTTCTGAAGCTGCACTGTTCGGCAATGACCTTGCCACCCAGCCGAATTACCCGGCCGAGATCCGCGCGCCACAGGGCACCCTGCCCGGTGTGTCGTCGTTCCAGATCCAGATCGCCGACTACGACATCCTCACCGCCGGTGACCGTCCCGACGTGCTGGTGGCGATGAACCCCGCCGCCCTCAAGGCCAACGTCTCCGACCTGCCCCGCGGTGGCCTGATCATCGCCAACTCCGATGAGTTCACCAAGCGCAACCTCGCCAAGGTGGGCTACGAGAGCAACCCGCTCGAGGACGAGGCGCTATCCGACTATGTAGTGCAGTCCGTCGCGATGACGACGCTGACCCTGGGCGCCGTCGAGTCGATCGGTGCCACCAAGAAGGACGGCCAGCGCGCCAAGAACATGTTCGCCCTCGGCCTGCTGTCGTGGATGTACGGCCGCGAGCTCGAGCACAGCGAGGCGTTCATCCGGGAGAAGTTCTCCCGCAAGCCCGATGTGGCCGAGGCCAACGTCCTGGCGCTGAAGGCCGGCTGGAACTACGGCGAGACCACCGAGGCGTTCGCCACCACCTATGAGGTGTCGCCGGCCAAGCTCAAGTCGGGTGAATACCGGCAGATCTCCGGTAACACCGCACTGGCTTACGGCATCGTGTCCGCCGGACATCTGGCCCAGATCCAGGTGGTGCTGGGCACGTACCCGATCACCCCGGCTTCGGACATCCTGCACGAGCTGTCCAAGCACAAGAACTTCAATGTCCTGACCTTCCAGGCCGAGGACGAGATCGCCGGCATCGGCGCGGCCATCGGCGCCTCCTACGGCGGCGCGCTCGGCGTGACCAGCACGTCCGGCCCCGGCATCTCGCTCAAGTCCGAGGCCATCGGGCTTGCCGTGATGACCGAGCTGCCGCTGATCGTCATCGACGTGCAGCGCGGTGGTCCGTCGACCGGTCTGCCCACCAAGACCGAGCAGGCCGACCTGCTGCAGGCGTTGTTCGGCCGCAACGGTGAGTCTCCGGTCGCGGTGCTGGCGCCGAAGTCGCCGTCGGACTGCTTCGATATCGCCGTGGAGGCCGCACGTATCGCGGTCGACTACCACACCCCGGTCATCATCCTGTCCGACGGCGCGGTCGCCAACGGCTCCGAGCCGTGGCAGATCCCCGATATCAGCACCTATCCGCCGATCGAGCACAAGTTCGCCAAGTCCGGCGAGCCGTTCGCTCCCTATGCGCGCGATCCGGAGACGCTGGCCCGTCAGTTCGCGGTGCCCGGCACCCCGGGTCTGGAGCACCGGATCGGCGGCCTGGAGGCCGCCAACGGTTCGGGCAACATCTCCTACGAGCCCAAGAACCACGACCTCATGGTCCGGTTGCGCCAGGAGAAGATCGCCGGCATCACGGTGCCCGATCTGGAGGTCGACGACCCCACCGGCGACGCCGAACTGCTGATGCTGGGCTGGGGGAGCAGCTACGGCCCCATCGGCGAGGCCTGCCGGCGCGCCCGGAACAAGGGCATCAAGGTGGCCCAGGCCCATCTCCGCCATCTCAACCCGTTGCCGGCCAACCTCGGTGAGGTGCTGCGCCGCTACCCGAAGGTGGTGGTGCCGGAGATGAACCTCGGCCAGCTGGCGCTGCTGCTGCGCGGCAAGTACCTGGTCGACATCCAGTCGGTGACCAAGGTGGAGGGCATGGCCTTCCTCGCCGACGAGGTCGAGGGCATCATCGACGCGGCGCTGGACGGCACGCTCGGTGAGAAGGAAGCGGACAAGGCCAAGTTCGCGAAGCTGGCGGCAGCCACCATCGAGGAACCAACTGAGTCGAATGCTGTGGGAGCGAACGCATGACTGACCTGATCGGCGCAGACCTGGGGCTGACCGAGGCTCTGACGAAGAACTCCCTGGTGCCCACCACCGACCAGCCGCAGAAGGGCAAGGACTTCACCAGCGACCAGGAGGTGCGCTGGTGCCCGGGTTGCGGTGACTACGTCATCCTCAACACCATCCGCAACTTCCTGCCGGAGTTGGGCCTGCGGCGCGAGAACATCGCGTTCATCAGCGGCATCGGCTGCTCCAGCCGGTTCCCGTACTACCTGGAGACCTACGGGTTCCACTCCATCCACGGTCGCGCCCCGACCATCGCGACCGGCTTGGCACTGGCCCGACCGGATCTGTCGGTGTGGGTGGTGACCGGTGACGGCGATTCGCTGTCGATCGGTGGCAACCACCTGATCCACGCGTTGCGCCGCAACGTCAACCTCACGATCCTGCTGTTCAACAACCGGATCTACGGCCTGACCAAGGGCCAGTACTCACCCACCTCCGAGGTCGGCAAGATCACCAAGTCGACCCCGATGGGCTCGCTCGACTACCCGTTCAACCCGGTGTCGCTGGCGCTGGGCGCCGAGGCCACTTTCGTGGGCCGCGCGCTGGACTCCGACCGCAAGGGCCTGTCCGAGGTGCTGCGCGGTGCGGCCGAGCACCGTGGGGCCGCACTCGTGGAGATCATGCAGGACTGCCCGATCTTCAACGATGGCTCGTTCGACGCCCTGCGCAAGGAGGGTGCCGAGGAGCGGCTGATCAACGTCACCCATGGCCAGCCGATCACGTTCGGTGTCGACGGCGAGTACTGCGTGGTCAAGTCCGGGTTCGGGCTGGAGGTCGCCAAGACCGCCGACGTCGCGGCCAGCGACATCGTGGTGCATGACGCCGAGATCGATGATCCCGCCTACGCGTTCGCGCTGTCGCGGCTGTCCGAGCAGAACCTTGATCACATGGTGATGGGCATCTTCCGGAAGGTCAGCCGACCCACCTACGACGACGCCGCGCGCCAGCAGGTCAACACGGCCATCGAATCCAAGCCCCACGACACCGCAGCTCTGCAATCCTTGCTGCGTGGCAAAGACACCTGGACCGTCGACTGAACCAGTCGACCGAAACGATCTGAGCATCGCCCCGCTCGCCGCCGTAGTGCTGGCGGGCGGGGCGTCTCGGCGTATGGGCCGCGACAAGGCGACCTTGCCGTTCGAAGGTTCCACCCTGGTCGAGCGGGTGGTCGCGGCGGTCAGTACACGTTGTTCCCCGGTGTTCGTCATCGCCGCGCCAGGCCAGCCCCTGCCGGAGGTGGCCGCCGAGGTCCTGCGCGACGAAATCCGCGGCATGGGTCCGCTGGTGGCCACCGGGCGAGGCCTGCGCGCCGCCGCGGAAGCCGGCCGTGACCTGGCGTTTGTCTGTGCTGTCGACATGCCGTATTTGTCGGCGGACCTGATCGACGAGCTGGCCGGGCCTGCCGAGCGTCTCGGGGCCGACATCGTGTTGCCGTGGGACGGCAGGGACCACTACCTGGCCGGGATCTACCGCAGCTCGCTCACCGAGCAGATCGCCGTGCTGGTGCGCGAGGGCAAGCGCAGCATGCGGGCGCTGGCCGAGTCGGTGGATACCCAACGGATTGTGATGGCCGAGCAGCGCGCGCTGACCAACGTCAACACCGCCGCAGATCTGCCCTGAGTGGTGGCGTATTCGGTCTGACGGGGCACAGCAAATTGTGCATTACCCGTACGATTCGGCCGAATTTATCGTTTCGAGATAATTAGGCGATTATTCCATCATTTTCCGATCGTCGTTCAGAAGGGAAATTCGGATAACGCCAGCCGCGGGCGTACCGCGCCCCTTCGTGAAATCTGCTGGTACTCACAGTAATTCGGCATATCGCAGGGCGTGACGATGGCGCGCATTATTCGCTGCGATGTCGCGCAGTGAGGGCTTAATCCGTGGTGCAAGGGCGGTGAAGTCGTGTTTCGCCAGAATCGGCGGTCTCGGCGCTGTGGTTCGATGTTGGCCAGGCGGGGAGCTGATCCGCAGGTATCGCCATAACATGTTGGTGCACAGTTGTTTTCGAGTCACCGGCGCCGGTCTCGGATGCGGCTGACCGAACTTCGTCGTGCCCCGCGGCGCTGCAATGCGATGCGGTAACTGTTGTGTGTCAACGTATTTAGTGGGCACTGAGGTGCGCGGTTCGTAGGGTGGTGGCAGCGAACACTTCGGCCGGCGGATGTGTTGTTGACACTCATCGATGGCATCTACCAGCGCTTTTGACCGGCTGTGGCTCCGCTGAGTGCTCTGGCCGACCCGGAATCTGGTGGTCCATCTCACAAATTGCATGTTATCTACGTCACAATTGGTTTGTGTCGATCACGAAACGGTAACGACGCGGGCGGCTCTTTGACCTGCATAAATGGTCGACTGGGCAGCCCGTGATCTATCCGTGATCTTTCGGAAATGTCTTCGACATCGAGATGACTTCTCTTCGAGACCTTTGTACGGTCCGAAGAGTCTCCTAAGCGGAGCAAATAATTTCAAAACCAAGAACCTGTGTGTGAGCGGGCCGCGGTGGCGAATACGTCCGATGCGGGGGCCTGGGGCTGATCCCGGGCCGGGCAGTGCGCCCCCCCTTTTGTGCCTGACCGAGACGGCACGAACCAACCCTTCCGGCCTGAAACCAGGCCGCTGCCCCGCCCTGCGCGGGTGTGGGTGGCGCGCGCTTGGCGAGAGGAACGAAGTGAAGAACATCCGCAAGACGTTTGGGCTGGGCATCATCGCCGGAGCGCTGGCTGTGGCTCCGATGGCGCTGGGCGCCGGCACCGCCAATGCGGACAGCGTCAACTGGGATGCCGTCGCGGCTTGCGAGTCGGGTGGCAACTGGGCGATCAACACCGGAAACGGCTACTACGGCGGCCTGCAGTTCAACCTGGGCACCTGGCAGTCCCACGGTGGCTCGGGCATGCCGAATCAGGCCTCACGCGCCGAGCAGATCCGGGTGGCCGAGAACGTGCTGCAGAACCAGGGCATCGGTGCCTGGCCGGTCTGCGGCGCACGCGGCTAGTACGACCAATTCATTTTTGGCGCGAAGCGGTGCCGGGCGGTTGCCCGGCACCGCTTCGCGTTCATCTCGTTCATCTGGTGCATCTGGTGCATCTGGTGCATCTGATTCATCAGAATGCGCTCGGGTTACTCCAGTCCCCAAAGTCCCGAAAAAAACTTCAGCACCCGCTGTAACGCGTGACGTTGCTCACTCGAACTCATTAGTGACCGCGCAGTTGCACAAACGTGATCAACATCTGCAGCGGTCCTGGTGTCAAAGGTCGGGGAAGGGCCGTGAGATGACCATGCGAAGGGCGTTGACCAGGGTTTTCTGGCTTGCCGCGACGTCGGCGGGCCTCATGCTGACACCCCTGTTCGCCTCACCGGCGACCGCCGGCGCGGACACGGTGAACTGGGATGCGATCGCCGACTGTGAGTCGGGCGGTAACTGGTCCATCGACACCGGTAACGGCGCTTACGGTGGCCTGCAGTTCAAACCGGCCACCTGGGCCGCGCACGGCGGCATCGGATCGCCTGCCACGGCATCTCGTGAAGAGCAGATCAGGGTCGCCGAGGACGTCCTGGCGACTCAGGGGATCAATGCCTGGCCAAAGTGCGGCGTTCGCGGTGGAATGCCGGCAGGCTGGGGCGCGCCCGCCGCACCGACCGGCTGCCAGGCGGTGCGTCCGGGGGCCGTGCTGGGGATCTTCGATCTGCGCCGGATCTGCACGACGTTCCTTGACCCGCTGGGCGCGTTCGGCGTGCCGCACTGAGCTCAGCGCACGGGTCTGAATGCCTGTCGCGCTGCAATCGAGGCCAGATGCCGGGTCAGCACGAATTCGGGCACCAGTACCGTCGCCCGGGTGGCCGCGGCACCGAGGGCCGGTGGGCGCAGGTTCACCACCCGGCCGATCAGCTGCGACTCCCGCACAATCGCCATCACCCGCCGGCGCCGCACGGCCGCGAACCGGGCGAAGGCCGTCGACAAATCCGGCTCCCGGACCGCGAGGCCGGCCAGGATTGCCGCATCCTCCAATCCCTGACAGCCACCCTGGCCCAGATGCGGACGCATCGGATGGGCGGCATCCCCGGCGATCACCACCGGGCCCCGCGCCCAGCAGCGGGCCAGCGCGCGGTCGTAGAGATCATTACGGAGCACTTGACCGGCATCGGTCGCCGCGAGCAGCGTCGGTAGCGGCTCCGCCCACGAGGCGAAGCGTCGTCGCAGATAGGCCAGCTCACCATCGGGTGCCGTCTGGCCCTGAGGCACCCGTTCGGTGGCGAACCAGTAGGTGTCCTCGTCACCGAGCGGCACGTGTCCGACCTGCGAGCCCGGGCCCAGCGTCTCGCCCGACAGCTCGCTATCGAGCGGGCAGGCGGCCACCGCGCGCCAGGCGGGGTAACCGGCGTAGCGGCGGGGCAGTGGTCCGTTGAGGTGGCCGGCCACCACTGACTCGACACCGTCGGCACCGACGACGCCGGCCACCTCGCGAACCGAGCCGTCGGAGAAGGTGACCCGCACACCGGAGGCGCCGGCGACGATGTCGCGTGCGGTGAGCTCGTAGTGGACCGTTCCCGGATGCAGTGCTCCCGAAAGGATCTCGGTCAGCAACGCGCGCCTGATCACCACCAGCGGCTCGCCCAATGCCCGGGTGAACCGCTGCGCGGCGGGCCGGCGCAGCCAAGAGCCGTCGCGCCAGCGCAGCGCCCCCGCGGTAACCCGCCCGCCGGCGCCGCGCACCTGATCACCAAGACCGATCTCATCGAGCGCGGCCAACGCGTTGGGCCAGAGGCTGATTCCAGCGCCGGGCGTGACATCCCGACGCGCCTCGGCCACGCAGACGTCGAATCCCTGCCGCTGCAATGCGACTGCGGTGGCCAGGCCGGTGATACCCGCACCGATGACCAGGATGGACTGTGCCATCGTTCGAATCTAACCAGGAAAGGCCAGGTGACTCGCCGCGACGGAGGTTGGGATCGGTAGCCTTTCAGCGTTCACACAGTATGTGCACAGGTTTCCCGGCCGAAATCGCCGGGATGGAACGAATGAGAGGTCCGATGAAACTCACCCGCTTCGGTATCGCGCTGGGCGCAGCGGCCTTTGCCGTATCCGCATTGAGCGGCTGCTCGAAGGTCACCGAGATCAGGGACACGGCCGCCAGCGCGGTTGACAAGGTCGTCTCCTCGGGTACCGAAAAGATCACCGAAGCGGTTTCCGGCAATTTGTTCACCGCCGAGGGAATCGACAACGCCTACGGGGCGATCGCCGACAAGGTCGGCGCCAACCCGATGCAGGTGGTCGAGGTCAGCATCGCGCCGGGCGTGCTCTCCCTCGAGGCGATCGACCCGAACGCCCCGACCGAACTCAATCAGTGGAGCTACACGTCCGGGACGGTCGGACCATCGCGCCCCGTCGACTACGGCGATGACACCGAGGCGTTGCAGCAGAACCTGTTCGCCGTCACCGACGTGCCCTCCAGTGCGATCGCCGCGGCGATCGACGGTGCAGTGGCGGCAAGCGAGATCAAGGACGGCAAGGTCCAAACCGTCAGCATCAAGCGCAACATCCCGTTCGACGAGAACGTGATCATCTTCATCAACGTCAAGGGCGAGCGCAGCAGCAAGCAGGTGCGAACCGACGCCACCGGACAGGTCATCAAGGTGTCCTGACCCCAGGACAGGTCATGGCAGGCGGCCCGTACCGGACTCCGGTGCGGGCCGCGCCATTACGGTGGGGACCATGACGGTGTTTGACGATCTCGACGACTACCTCGCCCTGCCTCGGGTATCGGGACTGGCGGTGTCGCCTGATGGCTCGCGGCTGGTCACCACAGTGACCGCCCCCAACGGCAAGCGCACCGAATTCGTCAGCGCGATATGGGAATTGGACCCCAGTGCGGCTAATCCCGCGCGCCGGATCACGCACGGGGTCAAAGGGGAGTCCGCGCCGGTATTCACCGCGGGCGGTGATCTGCTGTTCGTTTCGGTGCGCCCCGGGGAGGGGGACGACAAGCCACCCGCCGCACTGTGGCGGTTGCCCGCGGCCGGCGGTGAAGCCTTCGAGGAAGTGGCCCTGCCCGGCGGTGTCACCGGTGCGGTCAGTGCCCGCGCCGCCGACGTCTCGGTGCTGGCCGCGCCATTGCTGCCGTTGTCCGCCGGTGTCGACGACGACAAGGCCCGGCGTGACGCGCGCAAGGACAATAAGGTGTCGGCGATCCTGCACACCGGCTATCCGGTCCGGTACTGGGACCACGACCTCGGCCCGGAACAGCCGCACCTGTTCGATGCCGACGGCCCGCGGGACCTGACCGTCGACCCTGGTGCGGCGTTGCGGGAAACCACCTTTGACCTCAGCGCCGACGGCGATTTCGTGGTGACATCCTGGCGGGTCCCGGGCCCGGGTGCTGCCGTCCGGTTGGTCCTGGTGCGCATCGATCGGGCCACCGGGGACCGCACCACCATCGCCGACGATCCAGGGGTGGATTTCGAGCACCCCGCGATCGCGCCGGATTGCAGCGCCGTGGCGTTCACCCGGGAAACCCATTCCACCCCTACCTGTCCGCCGCGGATCACATTGTGCTGCATGCGGTTCGGTGGCGATCCGGTGGAACTGACCGCCGAGTGGGATCGCTGGCCGTCCTCGGTGGCCTGGTCGGCAGATTCGTCCATGTTGATCGTGACGGCCGACGACGGGGGACGCGGACCCATCTTCTCCGTCGACCCCGCCACCGGCGCGGTCACCCGGCTGACCGACGACGACTTCACCTACACCGACGTGCGGCCCGCACCCGGCGGGGTGATCTATGCGCTGCGTAGCTCTTATGCCGTCCCGCCGCATCCGGTCCGCATCGATCCGGACGGCACCGTCACCACACTGCCGTGCGTGGACACACCGGAACTGCCCGGCACCCTCACCGAGGTGATCGCGACCGCGGCCGACGGCACGCCGATCCGGTCCTGGCTCACCCTGCCCGCCGGGGACGAGCCGGCCCCGCTGGTGCTGTGGATCCACGGCGGGCCGTTGGGCAGCTGGAACAGCTGGCACTGGCGGTGGAACCCCTGGCTACTGACCGCGCAGGGCTATGCCGTGCTGATGCCGGATCCGGGGCTTTCCACCGGCTACGGGCAGGACTTCATCTCCCGCGGCTGGGGCGCCTGGGGCGCCGACCCCTACACCGACCTGATGGCCGCCACCGACGCCGCGTGCCAGCACCCGCGGGTCGACGCGTCGCGCACCGCTGCAATGGGTGGGTCGTTCGGTGGCTACATGGCCAACTGGATCGCCGGGCACACCGATCGATTCGACGCCATCGTCACGCATGCCAGCCTGTGGGCACTGGACCAGTTCGGCCCCACCACCGACGGTGCCTACTGGTGGGCCCGGGAGATGACCGCCGAGATGGCCCAGCGCAATTCGCCGCATCGGTTCGTCGCTGAGATCACCACCCCGATGCTGGTCATCCACGGCGACAAGGACTATCGGGTACCGATCGGCGAGGCGCTGCGGCTGTGGTACGAGCTGCTGGCCGATTCGGGTCTGCCGGCCGACCAGAACGGTGACAGCCCGCATCGGTTCCTGTATTACCCGACCGAGAACCACTGGGTGCTGGCACCGCAGCACGCCAAGATCTGGTACCAGGTGGTGACCGCATTCCTCGGCCAGCACTTGCGCGGCGAAGCGGCCCAGCTGCCCGAACTGCTCGGGTAGCGTCGGAGTCGTGACCCAGCGCGAATTCGATCTGGTGCTGTACGGGGCGACGGGATTCGTCGGCAGGCTGACCGCGGAGTATCTGGCCCGGGCCGGCGGATCGAACCGGATCGCCCTGGCCGGCCGGTCCGAACTGCGCCTGCGTGCGATCCGCGACGGCCTGGGCCCGGCAGCGCAGTCTTGGCCGCTGGTGATCGCCGACGCGGACTCCCCGGCCACCCTCGATGCGATGGCCGCGCGCACCCAGGTGGTGGTGACCACGGTGGGACCGTATGCCCGCTACGGCCTGCCGCTGGTGGCGGCCTGCGCCGCGGCAGGAACCGACTATGCCGATCTGACCGGGGAGCCGCTGTTCGTCCGGGACAGTATCGACTTGCACCACAAGCAGGCGGCCGATACCGGTGCGCGGATCGTGCATGCGTGCGGATTCGATTCGGTGCCATCCGATCTCACGGTGTACGCGCTCTATCGGCGGGCCGCCGCCGACGGTGCCGGGGAACTCGGCGAAACCAACCTGGTGGTGCGCACGATGGTCGGTGGCGTGTCCGGCGGCACGGTGGCCTCGGGGGTGGAGATGCTTCGCGCGGTGTCCTCCGATCCGGAGGCCAGGGCGTTGCTGAACGATCCGTACACCCTCAGCCCGGACCGCGCGGCCGAGCCCGAGCTGGGTGCTCAGCCCGACGTGCGGTGGCGCCGCGGCGGTGAGATTGCGCCCGAGCTTGCCGGGTACTGGACCGGGGCCTTCGGCATGGCGGCGCCGAACACCCGAATCGTGCGGCGCAGCAACGCATTACTGGACTACGCCTACGGGCGTCGCTTCGAGTACGCCGAGCAGATGAGTGTGGGCCGTTCGCCGGTGGCACCGCTGGCGGCGGCGGTGATGACCGGAACCAATGCCTTCACCACGGAGGTGGGCGGTCGCTACTTCAACCGGCTGCCCACCGGTCTGGTCGAGCGGCTGACTCCCAAGCCGGGGACCGGTCCCAGTGACCGCACCCGGGAACGGGGCCACTACCGCGTCGAGACCTACACCACGACCACCTCGGGTGCCCGCTACGTGGCGAGCATGGCCCAGCGCGGCGATCCAGGGTATAAGGCAACCGCGGTCCTGCTCGGTGAGTGTGGACTCGCGCTGGCTACCGATCGGGACGCGCTCTCGGAGCTGCGCGGCGTGCTCACACCGGCGGCTGCGATGGGCGACGCCCTGCTGGCCCGGCTACCGGCCGCCGGGGTGTCACTGGAAACCGCAGCCCTCGGCTGAACTGGCGCGACGCGGATGCACTGAGCGGGTGGAAGCACTGTGGAGCAAGATCACATTCGACTAGTGTCGTGATCGAGCATTCAACTCGGACTCAAACAAGCCAGCAACGAAGGTGGGAGCACAATGGCCGGTCTCGATGATCTCTTCGCGCAGATTCCCGTAGCGGATATTGCGAACAAGCTCGGTGCAGACGAGGGTGAGGTGAGTGCTGCCATCAAGACCCTGGTTCCGGCGCTCGTCGGCGGTATGCAGCAGAACGTCCAGTCCGAAGACATCGACTCCAGCAAACTGGAGTCGGAGGTCAACGAGCATGCCGCCAGCAGCCTGCTCGACGGTGGGGTGAGCGTGGACCAGGTCGACCAGAAGCAGGGCGACCAGATCGTCTCGCGCATCTTCGGTGGCAATAACAGCGATTCGGTCGCATCGGCTCTGGCCGGTACCGGAACCGCCGGTGGCAGCAATCTGGTCAAGCAGCTGCTGCCGATCCTGGCACCGATCGTGCTGGCCTACATCGGCAAGCAGTTCGCCCAGAAGAGCGCCGCACCCGCCGAGGGCGGGCAGCAGGCCGCCGGTGGTGGGCTCGGGGAGCTGCTCGGCGGCATCCTGGGCGGGGCGACGGGCGGCGGCGCCGCCGCAAACAACCCCCTGGGCAGCATCCTCGGCAGCGTGCTCGGCGGCAACCAGGGCAACGCCATCGGCGAGATCCTCGGTGGGCTGCTGGGCGGCAAGAAGTAGCCGTACCACCCCACTGCGCGAGAGCCTCCGCCACCCAGCGAACGCACCGGGTGCCGGGGGCTTTCGCGTATCCGGGTCCGTCCTTCTTAGAATGGCTCGGTGACCGCCAGCTCTGAGAATCGCGCCGATGCCCTGCCCAAATCCTGGGATCCGGGTGAGGTAGAAGCCGACCTGTACCAGGGCTGGGTGGATGCCGGATATTTCACCGCCGATCCGGCCAGCGAAAAGCCGCCGTACTCCATCGTGCTGCCGCCGCCGAACGTGACCGGCAGCCTGCACATGGGCCACGCGCTCGACCACACCCTGATGGACGCCCTCACCCGGCGCAAGCGCATGCAGGGCTTCGAGGTGCTTTGGCTGCCCGGTATGGACCACGCCGGTATCGCCACCCAGACCGTGGTGGAAAAGCAGCTCGCCGCGGACGGCAAGACCAAGGAAGACTTCGGCCGCGAGCAGTTCATCGAGAAGGTGTGGGACTGGAAGCGGGAGTCCGGCGGCACCATCGGCGGCCAGATGCGCCGCCTCGGTGACGGGGTGGACTGGAGCCGCGACCGTTTCACCATGGACGAGGGCCTGTCGCGCGCGGTGCGCACCATCTTCAAGCGGCTGTTCGATGCTGGATTGATCTACCAGGCCGAGCGTTTGGTGAACTGGTCACCGGTGCTGGAGACCGCGATCAGCGACCTTGAAGTCAAGTATGAGGACGTCGAGGGCGAGCTGGTGTCGTTCCGGTACGGCTCGATGAACGACGACGAGCCGCACATCGTGGTGGCCACCACGCGGGTGGAGACCATGCTCGGTGACACCGCGATCGCGGTGCACCCCGACGACGAGCGCTACCGCCATCTGGTCGGCACCACGCTGCCGCACCCGTTCGTCGATCACGGCATGGTCGTCGTGGCCGATACTCACGTCGACCCCGAATTCGGTACCGGCGCAGTCAAAGTCACCCCGGCGCATGACCCGAACGACTTCGAGATCGGGATGCGGCATGCGCTTCCGATGCCGACCATCATGGATGCCAAGGGCCGGATTGCCGACACCGGAACGCAATTCGACGGCATGGACCGGTTCGAGGCCCGGGTCAAGGTGCGCGAGGCACTGGCCGAACAGGGCCGCATCGTCGCGGAGAAACGCCCTTACCTGCACAGCGTCGGGCATTCCGAACGCAGCGGCGAACCCATCGAACCGCGGCTCAGTCTGCAGTGGTGGGTCAAGGTGGAAGGCCTGGCCAAGGCGTCCGGCGATGCGGTGCGCAACGGCGACACCGTGATTCACCCGCCGAGCCTGGAGCCGCGGTGGTTCTCCTGGGTGGACAACATGCACGACTGGTGCATTTCCCGGCAGCTGTGGTGGGGCCATCGGATCCCGATCTGGCACGGCCCCGGCGGCGAAACGGTGTGCGTCGGCCCGGACGAGACCCCGCCGGCCGGCTGGGAGCAGGACCCCGACGTGCTCGATACCTGGTTCTCCTCGGCACTGTGGCCGTTCTCCACCATGGGCTGGCCGGATCACACGCCCGAGCTGGCGAAGTTCTACCCGACCAGCGTGCTGGTCACCGGCTACGACATCCTGTTCTTCTGGGTGGCCCGGATGATGATGTTCGGCACCTTCGTCGGAGACGATCCGGCCGTCACCCTCGAAAGCACCCGGGGCAGGCAGGTGCCGTTCCAGAATGTGTTCCTGCACGGCCTGATTCGCGACGAGTTCGGTCGCAAGATGAGCAAGTCGCGCGGCAACGGCATCGATCCGCTGGACTGGGTCGAGAAGTTCGGTGCCGACGCGCTGCGCTTCACCCTGGCCCGCGGCGCCAGCCCCGGTGGTGACCTGTCCATCGGCGAAGACCACGCCCGTGCGTCGCGTAACTTCGCCACCAAGCTGTTCAACGCCACCCGATTCGCGTTGCTGAACGGCGCGGCCCCCGCCCCGCTGCCCGCGGTGTCGGAGCTGACCGACGCGGACCGCTGGATCCTCGGCCGCCTCGAAGAGGTTCGTGCCGAAGTGGATGCCGCGCTCGAAAGCTACGAGTTCAGCCGGGCCTGCGAATCGCTGTACCACTTCGCCTGGGACGAATTCTGCGACTGGTACGTGGAATTGGCCAAGGTGCAGCTCGGCAGCCAGAAAGAACCGGGCGTAACCCATACGACTGCGGTGCTGGCAGCCGTGCTCGACGCACTGCTCAAGCTGCTGCACCCGGTGATGCCGTTCGTCACCGAGACGCTGTGGAAGGCGCTGACCGGTGGTGAGTCGATCGTCATCGCGCAGTGGCCGGAACCCTCCGGAATTGCTCTGGATCCTGATGCGGCACAACACATTGCCGATATGCAGAAGCTGATCACCGAGGTGCGCCGGTTCCGCAGCGATCAGGGCCTGGCCGACCGACAGCGGGTTCCGGCCCGGCTGTCGGCGATCGCCGAGGCCGGTCTGGCCGAGCAGCTGCCTGCGGTCACCGCGTTGGCCTGGTTGACCGACGCCGGTGACGGGTTCACCCCGTCGGCTTCGGTCGAGGTGCGGTTGTCGCAGGCCACCGTGCTCGTCGAGGTGGACACCTCGGGGACCGTCGACGTAGCCGCCGAACGGCGCCGGCTGGAGAAGGACCTGGCGGCCGCGCAGAAGGAACTGGCCACCACGACAGCCAAGCTCGGCAACGAGGCCTTCCTGGCCAAGGCACCCGCCGACGTGGTCGACAAGATCCGCGGCCGTCAACAGTTGGCCGGCGAAGAAGTGGACCGCATAACAGCACGCCTGGCCGGCTTGCAATGAACGACCCAGCCCCTTCCCCGGACGAGATCGCCGCGCTGCTGCAGGTCGAGCATCTGCTCGATCAGCGGTGGCCGGAAACCAAACTGGAGCCCAGCACCGCGCGTATCGCCGCCCTGCTGGAACTGCTCGGGTCCCCGCAACGGGCCTACCCGTCGATCCACGTCGCCGGGACCAACGGCAAGACCTCGGTGTGTCGCATCATCGACGCCCTGCTGACCGCCCTGCACCGCCGGACCGGTCGTACCACCAGCCCGCATCTGCAGTCCGCGGTCGAACGGATCTCGATCGACGGAAAGCCCATCTCGCCGGCCCTCTATGTGGACACCTACACCGAGATCGAGCCCTTCGTGCAGCTGGTGGACCAGCAGTCCGAAGCCGCGGGCGGCCCGAAGATGAGCAAGTTCGAGGTGCTCACCGCGATGGCGTTCGCCGCCTTCGCCGACGCGCCGATCGACGTCGCGGTGGTCGAGGTCGGAATGGGCGGTCGCTGGGACGCCACCAATGTGGTCAACGCCCCCGTTGCGGTGATCACCCCGATCGGTATCGATCACACCGACTATCTGGGCGACACCATCGCGGCGATCGCGGGGGAGAAGGCGGGCATCATCACCCGCCAGCCCGATGACCTGGTGCCCACCGACACCGTGGCGGTGATCGCCCAACAGGATCCGGCGGCGATGGAGGTGCTGCTGGAGCAGGCCGTACGCTGCGATGCGGCGGTGGCCCGGGAGGGCTCCGAGTTCGCGGTGCTGCAGCGGCAGATCGCCATCGGTGGCCAGCTGCTGGAGCTGCAGGGTCTGGGCGGGGTGTACTCCGACATCTTCTTGCCGCTGCACGGCGAGCACCAGGCCCACAACGCGGTGATCGCGCTTGCCGCGGTCGAGGCGTTCTTCGGTGCCGGCGCCGACCGTCAGCTCGATGTCGAGGCGATTCAGGCCGGCTTCGCGGCGGTGCGCAGCCCCGGCCGAATGGAGCGTATACGAAGTGCGCCAACAGTTTTCATTGATGCGGC
The DNA here is from genome assembly GCF_029893345.1 of Mycolicibacterium frederiksbergense. Taxonomy (GTDB): domain Bacteria; phylum Actinomycetota; class Actinomycetes; order Mycobacteriales; family Mycobacteriaceae; genus Mycobacterium; species Mycobacterium frederiksbergense_B. The sequence goes on from NZ_JARXVE010000002.1 coordinate 372,477, forward strand.
GCACAACCCTTCCGGTGCGGCGGCGCTGGCGCAGACCCTGCAGTATGAGTTCGACTTCCGGTATCTGGTCGGCGTGGTGTCGGTGATGGGGGACAAGGACGCGGGCGGCATCCTGACCGCGCTGGAGCCGGTGTTGGACCAGATCGTGGTGACCCACAACGGGTCGCCGCGGGCGATGGATGTCGAGTCGTTGGCATCCCTGGCGGAGGAGCGATTCGGCCAGGATCGGGTGATCACCGCCGCGACCCTGCCCGATGCCATCGAGACGGCCACCGCCCTGGTCGAGGAGTCCGGCGCGGACGAAGGTCTGTCCGGGGCCGGCATGGTGATCACTGGTTCGGTAGTGACCGCAGGCGCGGCCCGAACCCTGTTTGGACGGGATCCGCAGTGAGCAATCAACCCCCGAGCGAGAAACCGGCACCCCCCGATCCCTGGAAGAGCTTCCGCGGGGTGATGGCCGGGACGCTGATCCTCGAAGCCATCGTGGTGCTGCTGGCCCTGCCGGTGATCGGGGCCAGCGGCGGCGGACTGACGTGGATGTCCGGCGGCTTCGTGATCGGCCTGGCCATCGTGCTGATCCTGATGTCGGGTCTACAGGGTCGGCCCTGGGCCCTCTGGGCGAACCTGGGCATCCAACTGGTGGTGATCGCCGGGGCTTTTGTGCACGGCGCGCTCGGCTTCATCGGCGTGGTATTCGCCGTGGTCTGGCTGCTGATCGCCTATCTGCGCGCCGAGGTGAAACGCAGGCAGGATCGTGGCCTGCTGCCCGGCCAGCAACCTCCCAGCGAGTAGCTGGGGGCTAGCCGGGGACCGCGTGGCGGGCGGCGGCTACCGACCGGTACGCTCTCTGCCGTGACTGAGCGGACTCTTGTGTTGATTAAGCCCGATGGCGTGCAGCGTCTCCTGGTTGGGGAGATCCTCAGCCGGATCGAACGCAAGGGTCTGACCCTGGCGGCGCTCGAGCTGAAGAACGTTTCTGACGACCTGGCCCGGCAGCATTACGCCGAGCACGACGGCAAGCCGTTCTTCGATTCGCTGCTGGAGTTCATCACCTCCGGACCCGTCGTCGCGGCCATCGTGGAGGGCCCGCGCGCTATCGCGGCGTTCCGTCAGATCGCCGGCGGGACCGACCCGGTGGAGAAGGCCGTGCCCGGCACCATCCGCGGTGACCTGGCGCTTGTGACCCAGGACAACCTCGTGCACGGATCGGATTCGCCGGAGTCGGCGGCCCGTGAGATCGCTCTGTGGTTCCCTGGCGAAGCCTCAGCTGGATAAACCTTCTCGCAGTCTGGTCTGTACCGCGTCAGTGATGTGGGATACTGGTTCAGGGTAGTCGGCCTCAACCGAGGCCGAACACCCGAATGAAGACTTCGACGAGCGCGACCACCGCAATCCGGTGCGGCGCGGGCCGTCCAGCCATCATTCAGCCAGGCACCGGGTGGGTTCGGTAGCGAACCGCCCGGAGCGAGACCACAACAAGTCCGGGGAAAGTGTCCCGGGCCAATAGCGGAAGCCCTCGCGTGGCCGCGTCGATGAGACGCGCCCGGGGGCTTGAGGAGAATTCGTGGCCGAAGATGCCCAGAATAAAGACCTATCAACCCAGACTCCGCAGCAGGAGGGACTCCCAGAGCGGCTGAGAGTCCACTCGCTGGCGCGTGTTCTCGGCACCACCAGTCGGCGGGTGCTGGATGCGCTGGCCGAGTTCGACGGGCGGCGGCGCAGCGCGCATTCCACCGTCGACAAGGTCGACGCCGAGCGCGTCCGTGACGCGCTGGCCCTGACCGCGGCGGAGCCCGCGGCCGAGCCGACGGAATCCGTCCAGGTCGAAGCGGTGAGCGTTGCCGAACCGGTGGCTGACGTCCCGGTTGAACAAACCGACGCCGAGACCCCCGCCGATGTTCCGGCCGAGACCCCGGCGGACGTTCCGGCTGAAACCCCGGCCGACGTTCCGGCTGAGACCCTGGACACCCAGGACGAGCTGGTCGGCGGCGTGCTGGTCGGCGATGAACCCGAATCCCGGTTGATCCTGGAGACGGCGAACATCCCGGCAGCCCGGGAAGCCCACGTCGAGCGTGCCGACTACCTGCCTCTGTTCGTCGCACCCCAGCCGGTCAGCTTCGAGCCGGCCCACCTCGATGAGGACGACGACGAGGAAGACGACGAAACCAGCGGCGAGGCCGACTCCGAGTCGGACGACGAGCAGGACGAGCAGGACGACCAGACGGATCGCCCCGCTGCCCGCCGTCGCCGGCGCGGTCGGCGGGGGCGCGGACGTGGCCGTGGCGAGCAGAGCGACGACAGCACCGACGAGTCCGGTCCCGATTCCGAGGTCGACACCGCCGAGGACGAGGGCGAGTCCGGCGACCAGGATTCCGATGACGACTCCGATGAGTCGGATGAGAGCGCCGACGAAGACACCGCGGCCGGCGACGGCAGCACCCGTCGTCGACGTCGCCGCCGCCGACGCAAGACCGGCGCCGGTGACAGCGACGATGCCGGTTCGGCGGATGACCCGCCCAACACCGTCGTGCATGAGCGCGCCCCACGCGCGAACCGGTCGGACAAGTCCAACGGAGACGATTCGGAGATCCAGGGGATCAGCGGATCGACGCGCCTGGAGGCCAAGCGTCAGCGCCGCCGCGACGGACGCGACGCCGGCCGTCGTCGCCCACCGATCCTGAGCGAGGCCGAGTTCCTGGCCCGCCGCGAGGCTGTCGAGCGCACCATGATCGTGCGCGACAAGGTGCGCACCGAGCCGCCGCATGAGGGCGCCCGGTACACCCAGATCGCCGTGCTGGAAGACGGTGTCGTCGTCGAGCATTTCGTGACGTCGGCGGCGTCGGCTTCTCTGGTCGGCAACATCTATCTGGGCATCGTGCAGAACGTGCTGCCGTCGATGGAGGCCGCGTTCGTGGACATCGGCCGCGGCCGCAACGGCGTGCTGTACGCCGGTGAGGTCAACTGGGAAGCGGCCGGTCTCGGCGGAGCCAACCGCAAGATCGAGCAGGCGCTCAAGCCCGGCGATTACGTGCTGGTTCAGGTCAGCAAGGACCCGGTCGGGCACAAGGGCGCGCGACTCACCACGCAGGTGTCGCTGGCCGGTCGGTACCTGGTCTACGTCCCGGGTGCGTCGTCCACCGGCATCAGCCGCAAGCTGCCCGACACCGAACGTCAGCGGCTCAAGGAGATCTTGCGCGAGGTGGTCCCGGCCGAGGCCGGCGTGATCATCCGCACCGCCTCGGAGGGCGTCAAAGAAGAGGACATCCGCTCCGATGTGGATCGCCTGCAGAAGCGCTGGACCGAGATCGAGGCCAAGGCCGCCGAGATCACCGAGAAGAAGGCCGGCGCGGCTGTCGCGCTCTACGAAGAGCCCGACGTGCTGGTCAAGGTCATCCGCGACCTGTTCAACGAGGACTTCTCGGGCCTGATCGTCTCCGGCGACGATGCCTGGAACACGATCAACCAGTACGTCAACACCGTGGCCCCCGACCTGGTCGGCCGGTTGACCAAGTACGAGCCGTCCGGCGGTGCCGACGCACCCGACGTATTCGCCGTGCACCGCATCGATGAGCAACTGGCCAAGGCGATGGACCGCAAGGTGTGGCTGCCCTCGGGCGGAACCCTGGTCATCGACCGCACCGAAGCGATGACCGTCGTCGACGTGAACACCGGAAAGTTCACCGGCTCCGGGGGCAATCTCGAGCAGACCGTGACCCGCAACAACCTGGAAGCCGCCGAGGAGATCGTGCGGCAGCTGCGGTTGCGCGACATCGGTGGCATCGTCGTCATCGACTTCATCGACATGGTCCTGGAGTCCAACCGTGATCTGGTGCTGCGCCGGCTGACCGAGGCGCTGGGCCGTGACCGCACCCGCCACCAGGTGTCCGAGGTGACTTCCCTGGGCTTGGTGCAGTTGACCCGAAAGCGGTTGGGAACCGGGCTGATCGAGGCTTTCTCGACGTCCTGCACGCAGTGCGCCGGTCGCGGCATCGTGCTGCATGGTGACCCGGTCGACTCCGTGGCCGCGAGCGCAGGCCGCAAGCCCGAGTCCGCCGGCAGCGGGCGCCGCAGCAAGCGGGGCAAGAAGGCCACTGCCCGACCCGAAGAGGTGCAGATGGCCAAGGTGCCGTCGCACACGCCGGGTGAGCACCCGATGTTCAAGGCGATGGCAGCGGCGAACGGCCACCCCGACGACGATCATGAGGGCTTCGACGAGCACGAGCACGCCGTTGAACAGATCGCCGGTGAGACGCACGAGGCCGAGGCCGAGGAGCAGACCACGCTCGAGCAGGTCGGGGAATCCTCCGACGGCGAGGTCGGCGTGCAGTCCGAGTACGCGGACGAGGACATCGAAGCGGTTGAGTCCGATGAGGATGTCGAGTCCGACGAGGATGCCGAGGACGTTGAGGATGTCGAGGATGTCGAGCCTGAAGAGGACGAGATCGACCTCGACGACGACCTCGATGATGAGGGCGACGACGAGGATCTCGACGAGATCGACGACGACCTCGATGACGACGACGACTCTGATGACGATTCCGAGGATGAGGTTGACGATGAGTCCGAGGATGAGGTTGAAGAGGAGTCCGATGAAGAGGAGTCAGACGATGATTCCGCCGACGAGGACGTCTACCAGGCACCGGTGACGGTGGTTGCGGAGGTGCCGCCGACCCGCGGCCGTACGCGTCGGCGTGCCGCAGCCAGGCCCGCGGGGCCGCCGAGCCACGAATAGAGGGCGGTTTGACCCTCTACCCGCTGGTCAAGTACCCTTGACCAGTTGTCTCCAGAGCCTGTGGCTAACAGGCTGGTGACGGCGGGGCCTCCCGCCACCCAAGACCCGCGCACGCACCGACCGGTAGCGCGCGCCCGCAGAGAGCAGCAAGAGCAGAGGACACGATGGCGACATACGCAATCGTCAAGACCGGCGGCAAGCAGTACAAGGTTGCCGTCGGTGACGTGGTGAAGGTTGAGAAGCTCGACTCCGAGCCCGGCGCGTCGGTATCGCTGCCCGTCGCCCTGGTGGTCGACGGTGCCAAGGTCACCAGCAAGGCCGATGAGCTGGCCAAGGTCGCTGTGACCGGCGAGGTACTGGAGCACACCAAGGGCCCCAAGATCCGTATCCACAAGTTCAAGAACAAGACCGGCTACCACAAGCGGCAGGGGCACCGTCAGCAGCTGACCGTGCTCAAAGTCACCGGCATCAAGTAGCGAGGGAGTGAACTAATGGCACATAAGAAGGGCGCTTCCAGCTCTCGCAACGGTCGTGAATCCGCAGCACAGCGGCTCGGCGTCAAGCGGTTCGGTGGTCAGGTCGTCAAGGCCGGCGAGATTTTGGTGCGGCAGCGGGGTACTCATTTCCATCCCGGCGTGAACGTCGGTCGTGGCGGCGATGACACGCTGTTCGCGCTGGCCCCCGGCAGCGTGGAGTTCGGCTCCAAGCGCGGTCGCAAGCACGTGAACATCGTTCCCGTGCCGCGTCCGGAGGCCTGAGACTTCGAGGATTCTCCGCGAATGTGAAGCAGCTGCGAGTTCTCGATCGAACTTTCGCGATAGCTTCACATTCGACGGAGAGGATGTCCGATGCCCCGGTTTGTTGACCGCGTCGTCATTCACACGAGTGCGGGCAACGGCGGCAACGGCTGCGCGTCGGTGCACCGCGAGAAATTCAAACCCCTCGGCGGACCTGACGGCGGTAACGGTGGTCGCGGTGGCAGCATCGTGCTCGTCGTCGACCCGCAGGTTCACACCCTGCTCGATTTTCATTTCCATCCACATGTCGTCGCGCCCTCGGGTAAGCCGGGGGCGGGCAGCAATCGTGACGGCGCAGCCGGCAACGACCTGATCGTGCGGGTGCCGGACGGCACGGTGGTACTCGACGAAAACGGCCGGATGCTGGCCGACCTGGTCGGTGCCGGTACCCGGTTCGAAGCTGCGGCCGGCGGTCGTGGTGGCCTCGGCAACGCGGCCCTGGCCTCCCGCGCCCGCAAGGCCCCCGGTTTCGCCCTGCTCGGTGAGAAGGGTCAGACCCGAGACCTCACGCTGGAACTGAAGACCGTTGCCGATGTCGGACTGATCGGCTTCCCCTCGGCGGGCAAATCTTCTCTGGTATCCACCATCTCGGCGGCCAAGCCCAAGATCGCCGACTACCCGTTCACCACGCTGGTGCCCAACCTGGGCGTGGTGTCGGCCGGCGACCACACCTTCACCGTCGCCGACGTTCCCGGCCTGATTCCCGGCGCGTCCGAGGGCCGAGGGTTGGGCCTGGAATTCCTGCGTCACCTGGAGCGCTGCGCGGTGCTCGCGCATGTCGTGGACTGCGCCACCATGGAACCCGGTCGCGACCCGATCTCCGACATCGAGGCGCTGGAGGCCGAACTCGCGGCTTACACGCCGACCCTGCAAGGCGATTCCACTCTGGGTGACCTGGCATCACGGCCACGTGCGGTGGTGCTCAACAAGATCGACGTCCCCGATGCCCGGGAACTGGCGGACTTCGTGCGCGAAGAGGTTGCCAACCGATTCGGCTGGCCGGTGTACGAGATCTCGACGGTCAGCCGTGATGGATTGCGCCCGTTGACCTTTGCGCTCTGGGAGATGGTCAAGGCCTATCGCGACGCGCAGCCCGCGGTGGTACCGAGACGTCCGGTCATCCGGCCGATCGCCGTCAACGAGAGCGGTTTCACCGTCGAGACCGACGGGTACGGCGGGTTCATCGTGCGGGGCATACGTCCCGAGCGCTGGATTGCGCAGACCGACTTCGGCAACGACGAGGCCGTCGGTTACCTCGGTGACCGGTTGGCCCGGTTGGGTGTGGAGGACGAACTGCTCAAGCTGGGTGCCAAGCCCGGCTGCGCCGTCACCATCGGTGACATGACCTTCGACTGGGAACCGCAAACCCCGGCCGGTGTGGACATGCCGCTCACCGGACGTGGCACCGACATCCGGCTCGAGCAGACCGACCGGATCGGCGCCGCCGAACGCAAGGCTGCGCGGCGCGAGCGGCGCCAACCCGGCACCGAGCAATCGTGACAAGCGTCCATCGGGAAGCGATCCGGACGGCGCGCAGTGTCGTCGTCAAGATCGGAACCACCGCACTGACCACCCCGTCCGGGGTTTTCGACGCCGGACGGCTCGCCGCCCTGGTCGAGGCCATCGAGGGCCGGATGAAAGCCGGCTCGGATCTGGTGATCGTGTCCTCCGGCGCCATCGCCGCGGGCATTGAGCCGCTCGGACTCAGCAGGCGCCCAACCGATCTGGCCACCAAGCAGGCGGCCGCCAGCGTCGGACAGGTGGCTCTGGTGAACGCCTGGAGTTCGGCGTTCGCGGCCTATGACCGGACCGTGGGCCAGGTACTGCTGACCGCCCACGACATCTCAATGCGGGTGCAGCACAACAACGCCCAGCGCACCCTGGACCGGTTGCGTGCCCTGCATGCGGTGGCGATCGTCAACGAGAACGACACCGTGGCCACCAACGAGATCAGGTTCGGCGACAACGACCGGCTTTCGGCGCTGGTGGCGCAGCTGGTCGTGGCCGACGCGTTGATCCTGCTGTCCGATATCGACGGGCTGTATGACGGCGACCCCCGAAAAGCGTCCTCCGACAATCCGGCCCGGTTCATCCCCGAGGTCGCTGCCCACGGGGACCTGGAGGGCGTGGTGGCAGGCCGGGGCAGTCACCTGGGCACCGGTGGGATGGCGTCGAAACTGTCTTCGGCGTTGCTGGCCGCCGATGCCGGGGTGCCGGTGCTGTTGGCCGCTGCCTCCGATGCGGCCGCCGCGCTCAGCGACGCCTCGGTCGGTACGGTGTTCGCGCCGCGGCCCGAGCGGATGTCCGCGCGGCGGTTCTGGGTTCGCCATGCCGCGGAGTCGCATGGGGCGTTGACCCTCGACGATGGTGCGGTGCGCGCGGTGGTCAAACATCGCCGGTCGCTGCTGCCGGCCGGGATCACCGCGGTCGCCGGGCGTTTCCACGAAGGCGATGTGGTGGATCTGCGGGGGCTTGACGGGCAGACGGTCGCGCGCGGCGTGGTGGCCTATGAGGCCTCGGAGCTGGCCGCGATCATCGGCCGCTCGACGCCGGATCTGCCGGCCGAGCTGCGCCGGCCCGCAGTGCACGCCGACGATCTGGTCGCCTCCTAGCGATTTGGGTGCAACGGGTAACGCTGACCGTTACCAAACGCACCCAAATCACCGCGCGCACGTTCTTGTGAGCTCGCCGGCCAGCAGGGTCAACATCTCCGAGCAGCCCGCATCGACCTTCACCGTGGCCAGGTCATCGCCACGGGTGGGTCCGCGGTTGATGATCCCCACCGGGATGCCGCGCGCGGCGGCGTGCCGCACGAATCGGTAACCCGAATACACGGTCAGCGACGAGCCGGCGACCAACAGTGCATCGGCGTGATCGATGAATGAATACGCCTGCTCCACCAGGTTTTTGGGGACACTCTCGCCGAAGTACACGATGTCTGGTTTAAGCATGCCCCCGCAGGCCGGGCAATCCACGGTGACGAAGGACGCGGTGTCGCTGACGACCGCGTCCGCGTCGGGCGCCACGGCGATGCCGCCGACCGATTCGGCGCGTTCCAGAAAGCCCGGATTGGCGGCCTCCAACAGGTCCGCGAGCCTGTCCCGCAACATGGTGCGGCCGCAGTGCGGGTCCAGGCACACCACCTGCGCGTAGGTGCCGTGCAGATTCACCACGTTGCGGCTGCCGGCCTTGGTGTGCAACAGGTCCACATTCTGCGTGATCAGCCCCGATACGACTCCGGAGGATTCCAGCGCCGCCAGCGCACGATGGCCGGCATTGGGCATGGTCTGGTCCATATGCCGCCAGCCGATGTGATTGCGCGCCCAGTAGCGCTGCCGGAAAGCCGGGTCGGAGGTGAACTGCCGGATGGTCATCGGATTGCTGGGCGGCGAATCCGGTCCGCGATAGTCCGGGATTCCGGAGTCGGTGGACATGCCCGCACCGGTGAGCACGGCCACCCGGCGGCCCTGCAGCAGGGCGACGAGTTCGGGAGATTCCACAATTCGACAATAGGTTGCACTGCCGAACCGCTCACGAACTGTTGGTACCCCGTCACCCGATCTTGACCGTTCGCGGGCGACAATGGGAGGCGATGGACTTTTACAGCGCCTACCACCAGGGGTTCGCGCGGGTTGCCGCCTGCACCCATCACACCGCAATGGCGGATCCGCCGGCCAACGCCGAATCGGTGCTCCGGCTGGCGCAGGCCTGCCATGACGACGGCGTCGCCGTCGCGGTGTTCCCCGAGCTGACCCTGTCGGGCTACTCGATCGACGACATCCTGCTGCAGGATGCGTTGCTGGAGTCGGTGCAAGAGGCCCTCGTGGAGATCGTCGCGGCCTCGGCGGTGCTGACCCCGGTGCTCGTCGTCGGCGCACCGCTGCGGCACCGGCACCGGATCTACAACGCGGCGGTCGTCATCCACCGCGGTGCGGTGCTCGGCGTGGCGCCGAAGTCCTACCTGCCGACCTACCGGGAGTTCTACGAGCGTCGGCAGATGGCTGCGGGGGATGAGGTGCGCGGCACCATCCGGGTTGCTGGCGCCGAGGTGCCGTTCGGACCGGATCTGCTGTTCGCGGCGTCCGATCTGCCCGGGCTGGTGCTGCATGTCGAGATCTGTGAGGACATGTTCGTGCCGATCCCGCCGAGCGCGCAGGCCGCGCTGGCCGGTGCGACGGTGCTGGCCAATCTCTCGGGTAGCCCGATCACGGTCGGTCGTGCCGAGGACCGTCACCTGCTGGCCCGGTCGGCCTCGTCGCGGTGTCTGGCCGCTTATGTGTATGCCGCGGCCGGTGAAGGAGAGTCCAGCACCGATCTGGCCTGGGATGGCCAAACGATGATCTGGGAGAACGGCGTACTGCTCGCCGAGAGTGAACGCTTTCCGCGGGGGGAGCGGCGTTCGGTGGCCGATGTGGATCTGGAGCTGCTGCGCGCCGAGCGGCTGCGGATGGGCACCTTCGACGACAACGCCCGCCGCCACGCGGATGTGGTGGATTCGTTCCGTCGCATCGAGTTCCAGCTCGATCCGCCGACCGGCGATATCGGGTTGCTGCGGGAGATCGAGAGGTTCCCGTTCGTGCCGTCGGATCCGGCACGGCTGCAACAGGATTGCTACGAGGCGTACAGCATCCAGGTCTCGGGTCTGGAACAACGGCTGCGCGCCCTGAACTACCCCAAGGTGGTGATCGGGGTATCCGGCGGCCTGGATTCCACCCATGCCCTGATCGTCGCCGCACGCGCAATGGACCGGGAAAACCGGCCGCGCAGCGACATTCTGGCGTTCACGCTGCCCGGTTTCGCCACCGGCGATCGCACCAAGAACAACGCCATCCGGTTGAGTCGGGCGCTGGGCGTGACGTTCGAGGAGCTCGACATCAAGGCCACAGCCGAATTGATGCTCTCCGAGATGGGGCATCCGTTCGGCCGCGGCGAGAAGGTCTACGACGTCACGTTCGAGAACGTGCAGGCCGGCCTGCGTACCGACTACCTGTTCCGGCTGGCCAACCAGCGTGGCGGCATCGTGCTCGGCACCGGCGACCTGTCCGAATTGGCGCTGGGCTGGTCGACCTACGGGGTGGGCGACCAGATGTCGCACTACAACGTCAACGGCGGAGTGCCGAAAACCCTGATCCAGCACCTGATCCGGTGGGTGATCTCATCGGATCAGTTCGGCGGTGACGTTAACGAGGTGCTGCAGTCGGTGCTGGACACCGAGATCACCCCGGAGTTGGTCCCGACCGGGGAGGACGAGGAGATCCAGAGCAGCGAGGCCAAGGTGGGGCCCTATGTGCTGCAGGACTTTTCACTGTTCCAGGTGCTGCGCTGGGGGTTTCGTCCGTCCAAGGTGGCCTTCCTGGCCTGGCACGCCTGGCATGACGCGGCCCACGGCGACTGGCCGGCCGGGTTCCCCGAGGACAAGCGTCCGGCGTACTCGCTCAAGGAGATCCGGCACTGGCTGCAGGTGTTCGTGCAGCGCTTCTACTCGTTCTCGCAGTTCAAACGCTCGGCGCTGCCCAATGGGCCCAAGGTGTCGCACGGTGGTGCCTTGTCCCCGCGCGGCGACTGGCGGGCCCCGTCGGACATGTCCGCGCGGATCTGGCTCGACGAGATCGAGCGCGAGGTGCCCGAGGCGTAGCCGGCTTACAGCCGGCCGTCGGCGCGCAGCTCCGGATGCACCCATTCCGGTGAACGCCGGGCCTTGAACGCCCGGAACCCCTCGGCGGCTTCCTCGCCGCTGTAGCTGGCCTTCATGCCGATCCGGTCGTAGAGCCCCATGTAGTTGTCCAGACTGGACTTGACCACGCCGCGCGCCCGCGGTGCGGTGCGGCAGCACTGGGCGAGCACTTCGCGTGCGCTGTCGAGCAATTCGTCGTGCGGCACGACCCGGGCCACCATGCCCCAGTCGACGGCCTCCGCCGCGCTCAGCGTGCGCCCGGTGAACATCAGATCCCGGGTGCGCACCGGGCCGATCAGCCGGGCCAGCATCTGGCTGTAGTAGGTGTCGGCGATGCCGCGGTAGAGCTCGGGCACCCGGAACGTGGCGCGATCGCTGACCACGGCCATGTCGCTGCAGATCGCGATCTGCAGCCCACCGCCCTGACACAACCCGTTGACCGCGCTGACCACCGGCTTGACCGACTGGCGCAGGGTTTCGAACGGGGTCACATCCATCGACAGGGCCGCCCCGAAGCTCATCCAATCGTCGACGCCGTTGCCGCCGCCGAGGTCGCCGCCCGGCGCGAACACATCGCCGGTGCCGGTGATCAGCAGACCGGCCAGCTCCGGGTCGGCCTCGACATGGGTGACCGCATAGCGGATGCCGAAGTACATGGCCGGGGTCATCGCGTTGCGGGCCTCGGGCCGATCCAGGGTGACCACGCCGAACGGCCCCTGACGGTCGAACTTGAGATACGGCGTGCCGAGCCAGTCGCCTTCGGGCGGTCGCGGTGTCATACCGGGGACTATAACGACAACGGTATCGGCTTCAGTTAGCCGTGTGGGTGCGTCAGCGCGGCGTCGATGTCGGCGGCTGTCGGCGCACAGTCGCCGGCGCCCTGCACCAAGGTGGCCAGCGCCCCGGCCGCGCACGCGCGCTGCAACGCCTGCTCATAGCCCAGGGTCCAGCCGGCGGCCAGCACACCGGCGAACACGTCACCGGCCCCGGTGGTGTCCACCGCCCGCACCATGGGCGCCGGAACGTCGAAGCGCTCGTCGTCGGCCAGATAACTCGCCCCCCGGGCACCGCGGGTGATGACCAGATGTCGTACGGGCCAGTGCCAATCCGCGGCCTCGGTCTCGTTGACCACCACCACGTCGACCATCCCGGACAGTGTCAACAGCTGGTGGGCGGCGGTGCCGCTCGGTGACGCGTTGAGCATGACCACCGCCCCGGCCGCCCGCGCCATTCGGGCCGCGGCGATGGCTGTCGTCGGCGGGATCTCCAGTTGCAGCAGGACCACGTCGGCGGTGCCGATCACGGCAGCGGCAGCCGGGCTATCCACATTCAGCGCAGCATTGGACCCCGGCGCCACCACGATGCTGTTCTCGCCGGCGGCGTCCACCACGATCACCGCCGACCCACTGGGACCGGGCACGCTCACCACTGCGTCCTGATTCACCCGGTTCGCCCGTAGGTGCGCGCGCAGGCCGGCAGCGGCGTCGTCCTCGCCGACCGCGGCCACCAGGGCGACCTCGGCACCGGCCCGTGCGGCCGCCACGGCCTGGTTGCCGCCCTTGCCACCGGGCGCAGATGACAGCGACGACGCGAGCACGGTCTGTCCGGGACGCGGCAACGACGCCACGGTGAACGTGAGGTCGGCGTTGATGCTCCCGACGACGCAAACCCGCGCAGCGGCCATAGCTGACAACGCTAGCTGTAGGCCCCGCCTGACACCTGTCGAAGGCCGTCAACAGGTCCGATACGCTGGCTAGATGAGCGTTCAGACACAGTCGCCGACGACTGCGGCAGCCGAAGCCGACCTGCGCGAGCAGGTGCGTGAGGCCGCCCGGCGGGCGCGCATCGCCTCCCGCACGCTGGGCACGCTCAGCGCCGAGACGAAGAACCGCGCCCTGCATGCCGCCGCGGACAGCGTGCTGGCCAATGTCGACGACATTCTGGCCGCCAACGTCGCCGATCTCGACGCCGCGCGTGAGGCCGGGACGCCCGAGGCGATCCTGGATCGGCTGGCGCTCAACCCGCAACGGGTCGATGGCATCGCCGCGGGATTGCGTCAGGTCGCCGGGCTGCCCGATCCGGTCGGCGAGGTGCTGCGCGGCCGCACCCTGCCCAACGGTCTGCAACTGCGTCAGCAGCGGGTGCCGCTGGGTGTGGTCGGCATGGTCTACGAGGGCCGGCCCAACGTCACGGTGGACGCATTCGGCCTCACCCTCAAGTCCGGCAACGCGGCACTGTTGCGGGGCAGTTCCTCGGCGGCCCGGTCCAATCAGGCACTGGTGACCGCGTTGCGCTCGGCGCTGGAATCGGTCGGGTTGCCGCTGGATGCCGTGCAGCTGCTGCCCAGCCATGACCGGGCCAGCGTCACCCATCTGATCCAGGCCCGCGGCCTGGTCGACGTGGTGATCCCGCGCGGTGGCGCCGGCCTGATCGAGGCGGTGGTGCGTGACGCGCAGGTGCCCACGATCGAGACCGGTGTCGGCAATTGCCATGTCTACGTTCACGAGTCGGCCGATATCGACCTGGCCGAGAAGATCCTGCTGAACTCCAAGACGCGGCGTCCCAGCGTCTGCAATTCCGCCGAGACACTGCTGGTGGACAAGGCGCTGGAGGCCACCGCGCTACCCCGGCTGACCGCGGCGCTGCGTGAGGCCGGGGTCACCGTGCACGCCGACCCCACCGACGAGGAGCTGCACGCCGAGTTTCTCTCGATGGACATCGCCGTCGCTCTGGTAGATGGCGTCGACGGGGCGATCAGTCACATCAACGAATACGGCACCGGGCACACCGAGGCCATCGTGACGACGGATCTTGCTGCAGCCCAGCGCTTCACCGAACGGGTGGACGCGGCCGCGGTGATGGTGAACGCGTCCACCGCGTTCACCGACGGAGAGCAGTTCGGTTTCGGCGCCGAGATCGGCATCTCCACCCAGAAGCTGCATGCCCGTGGACCGATGGGCTTGCCCGAACTGACCTCCACCAAGTGGATCGTGTGGGGAGAGGGTCAGACCCGTCCGGCCTAGACCGGACCCGATATAGACCAGGAGACCCCATGAGCGTGCCCGCTCGCCCTGCGCCGTTGTTCGCCGACATCGACGATGTCGCCCGACGGCTGGCGGAGACCGGCTACCTGCCCGATACCGCCACCGCGACAGCGGTTTTCCTCGCCGACCGGCTGGGCAAGCCGTTGCTGGTGGAGGGGCCGGCGGGGGTCGGCAAGACCGAGCTGGCCCGTGCGGTGGCCCAGTCGACGGGCTCGGAGCTGGTGCGGTTGCAGTGCTACGAGGGCGTCGACGAGGCCCGCGCCCTCTACGAGTGGAACCACGCCAAGCAGATCCTGCGGATCCAGGCCGGGCAGGCCGGCGGATCGGGAACCGACTGGGATCAGACCAAGGACGACGTGTTCAGCGAGGAATTCCTGCTGACCCGCCCGCTACTGACCGCGATCAAGCGCACCGATCCCACCGTGCTGCTGATCGACGAGACCGACAAGGCCGACATCGAAATCGAGGGTCTGCTGCTGGAAGTGCTGTCGGACTTCGCGGTGACCGTCCCCGAACTGGGCACGATCACCGCCGAGCGGCCGCCGTTCGTGGTGCTCACCTCCAACGCCACCCGTGAGCTCTCGGAGGCGCTCAAGCGCCGCTGCCTGTTCCTGCACATCGACTTCCCGGATGCCGATCTGGAGCGCCGCATCCTGCTGTCCCGGGTGCCCGAATTGCCCGAACACATCGCGACCGAGCTGGTGCGGATCATCGGGGTGCTGCGCGGGATGCAGCTCAGGAAACTGCCGTCGGTGGCCGAGACCATCGACTGGGGTCGCACCGTGTTGGCCCTGGGCCTGGACACCATCGACGACGCGATGATCGCCGCCACCCTCGGCGTGGTGCTCAAGCATCAGTCCGATCAGGTCAAGGCGGCCGGCGAGCTCAGGCTGAATTGATGGCATCCCGCCGGGTTCGACCGTCCCAGCCGCTGGCCCCCAACGGCCTGCCCGGGCATTTGGTCGAGTTCGTCGAAGCCCTTCGCGGGCAGGGAATCTCGGTCGGTCCGTCGGAGACCGTCGACGCCGGGCGGGTGATCACCGTGCTCGGGCTGGGCGATCGCGAAGCGCTGCGCGAGGGGATCGCGTGTGCGGTGCTGCGCCGAGCCGACCATCGCGACACCTACGACGCCATGTTCGACCTGTTCTTCCCGGCCGCGCTGGGTGCGCGCACCGTGCTCTCCGATGAAGCCGAGGACGACACCGACAACGAGGATCAGCCCCGGCTGCCGCCCGAGGACATCGAGGCGATGCGTGCGGCGCTGGTGCAGATGCTGGCCGACAACGAGGAGCTGGCCAACCTGGACGACCGGCTGGCGGCGATGATCGCCCGGATCGTCGAGGCCTACGGCCGATACAACTCCAGCCGCGGCCCGTCGTACTCGTCGTATCAGGCGCTCAAGGCGATGAGCCTGGACGATCTGGAGGGCCGGCTGCTCGCCGGGCTGCTGGCCCCCTACGGCGATGAACCCACGCCGACCCAGGAGGAGATCGCCAAGGCGCTGGCCGCCCAGCGCATCGCCCAGTTGCGCAAGATGGTCGAGTCCGAGACCAAGCGGCGCACCGCCGAACAGCTGGGCCGCGACCACGTGCAGATGTACGGGGTGCCGCAGCTGGCCGAGAACGTCGAGTTCCTGCGTGCCTCCGGTGAGCAGCTGCGCCAGATGCGCAAGACGGTGGCCCCGCTGGCACGCACCATGGCCACCCGGCTGGCCGCGCGTCGGCGCCGGTCAAGGGCCGGGGAGATCGACATGCGCAAGACACTGCGCAAATCGATGTCCACCGGCGGGGTGCCGATCGACGTGGTGCTCAAGAAACCGCATCCGGCCCGCCCGGAACTGGTGGTGCTCTGCGATGTGTCCGGGTCGGTGGCCGGTTTCAGCCATTTCACCCTGATGCTGGTGTCGGCGCTGCGCCAGCAGTTCTCCAGAGTTCGGGTATTCGCCTTCATCGACACCACCGACGAGGTCACCGAGATGTTCGGGCCGGAGTCCGATCTGGCGGTCGCGGTGCAGCGCATCACCCGCGAGGCCGGTGTCTACACCCGCGACGGACACTCCGACTACGGGCACGCCTTCGTGTCCTTCCTGGACAAGTACCCCAATGTGCTGTCCCCGCGCAGTTCGCTGCTGATTCTGGGCGACGGGCGCAACAACTACCGCAACCCCCAGGCCGAACTGCTCGCGCACATGGTGTCGGCCAGCCGCCACGCGCACTGGCTCAACCCGGAGCCCAAGCATCTGTGGGGCAGCGGGGATTCTGCGGCGCCGAAATACCAGGAGATCATCCCGATGCACGAATGCCGCTCGGCCAAACAACTGGCCTCGGTGATCGACGGGCTGCTGCCGGTCTGAGCCCGGGCATTGACGGGGGTTGTTCGCGCGGGTGCAAACGCCCGTCAACGCTGCCGTAAGCTGGCTGTTCGTGGCGTCTCGTGTGATGAGCCCCTCGGGCGAAGAGCCTCGGGTGCGCAGGGTGGGCGTGATGGGTGGGACGTTCGATCCCATCCACAACGGGCACCTGGTCGCCGCCAGTGAGGTGGCCGACCTGTTCGACCTCGACGAGGTGGTGTTCGTCCCCACCGGTAAGCCCTGGCAGAAGCAGGACCGGCGGGTCAGCGCGGCCGAGGACCGGTACCTGATGACGGTGATCGCCACCGCGTCCAACCCGCGTTTCTCGGTCAGCCGGGTCGACATCGACCGGGGCGGGCCGACCTACACCAAGGACACCCTGCGCGACCTGCGCAACCTGAGCGCGGACACCGACCTGTATTTCATCACCGGCGCCGATGCCTTGGCGTCGATCCTGTCCTGGCAGAACTGGGAGGACTTGTTTTCCATGGCGAGGTTCGTCGGCGTGAGCCGACCCGGGTACGAACTGGACGGCGAACATATCGAGGCGGCGCTGCGTGAGTTGCCGCCGGACGCGTTGACGTTGGTCGAGGTGCCGGCGCTGGCCATTTCTTCGAGCGACTGCCGCAAGCGTGCCCAGGAGGACCGCCCGATCTGGTACCTGGTGCCCGACGGGGTGGTGCAATACGTCGCCAAACGTGGGCTGTACACCGCTGACCCGAGGAGCACAAAAGATATGGAGCCGGTTCGATGAGCGCTACCGCCGAGGCTGTCGCGATGGCGACAGTGGCCGCCCAGGCCGCAGCGGCCAAACTGGCCGATGACGTGGTGATCATCGATGTGTCCGGTCAATTGGTGATCACCGATTGCTTCGTGATCGCCTCGGCCTCCAACGAGCGCCAGGTCAACGCGATCGTCGACGAGGTCGAGGAAAAGATGCGGCTGGCGGGCTACAAGCCTGCGCGCCGTGAAGGCACCCGGGAGGGGCGCTGGACGCTACTCGACTATGTCGACGTGGTGGTGCACATCCAGCATCAGGACGAGCGAGACTACTACTCCCTGGACCGGCTGTGGCGCGACTGCCCGACGGTGCCGGTCGACTTGGATTCGGTGGAATCGTCGGAGACCCCCGAATGAGGACGCGATGAGGGTCCGGCGTCTGGTGCTGCTGCGCCACGGCCAGACCGAGTACAACGCGGACAGCCGGATGCAGGGTCAGCTCGACACCCAGCTGACCGATCTGGGCCGCGAGCAGGCCGGCGCGGCCGCCGCCGTGCTGGCCAAGCGTCAGCCGCTGGTGATCGTGTCCTCGGACCTCAGGCGCGCTCTGGACACCGCGGTGACTCTCGGTGACCGTGCCGGGCTCGCGGTGCAGGTGGACAAACGGTTACGGGAGACGCATCTGGGGGACTGGCAGGGCCTGACCCACGCCGAGGTGGACGCGGCGGCCCCGGGGGCGCGCCTGGCCTGGCGCGACGATGCACGGTGGGCGCCGCACGGCGGGGAGAGCCGGATCGATGTGGCCGAGCGCAGTATTCCGGTGGTTGCCGAACTGGTTGCCGGACAACCGGAATGGGGCTCGGATCGGGCCGGGGCAGGGGGAGACCGCCCCGTCGTTCTGGTCGCCCACGGTGGACTGATCGCGGCACTGACCGCCGGGCTGCTCGGTCTGCCGGTGGACAACTGGCCGGTTCTCGGCGGGATGGGCAACGCCAGCTGGGTTCAGCTGTCCGGGCATTCGGCGGACGATGCGGATTTCGACTCGATCCGCTGGCGGCTGGATGTGTGGAACGCCTCGGCGCAGGTGGCCAACGATGTCCTCTGAGCCCACCACCGAGCCTTCGGCCGGCCGCCGGCCGGTGCTGTTGGTCTTCGCCGATTCACTGTCGTATTTCGGCCCGACCGGTGGGCTGCCGTCTGACGACCCGCGGATCTGGCCCAACATCGTGGCCGAGCAGCTGGGCTGGGATGTGGAGCTCATCGGCCGGATCGGCTGGACCTGCCGGGACGTCTGGTGGGCCGCGACCCAGGATCCGCGGTCCTGGGCAGCATTGCCGCACGCCGGCGCGGTGATCTTTGCCACCAGTGGCATGGACTCGCTGCCCTCGCCGCTGCCGACCGCGCTGCGCGAGCTGATCCGCTATATCCGTCCGGCGTGGCTGCGGCGCTGGGCGCGTGACGGTTACGGCTGGGTCCAGCCCCGGTTGTCGCCGGTCTCCCGATCGGCGCTGCCACCGCATCTGACGGTCGAGTACCTGGAGATGACCCGCAACGCCATCGATTTCAACCGGCCCGGCATCCCGGTGGTGGCCTCATTGCCGTCGGTGCACATCGCCGATACGTACGGCAAGGCCCATCACGGGCGCGAACCGACGGTCAGGGCGATCACGGCCTGGGCCCAGGAGCACGATGTGACCCTGGTGGACCTCAAGGCCGCGGTGGCCGACGAGATACTCAGCGGGCGCGGCAATCCCGATGGCATCCACTGGAATTTCGAAGCCCACCGGGCGGTGGCCGAGTTGATGCTCAAGGGGCTGGCCACAGCCGGTGTGCCACAACAGAATTCCACGGACTGACGATGACGGTCGTGGTGGTGACCGACTCGTCGTCGCGATTGCGACCCGAGTTGTGTGAGCAGTGGGGGATCCGTCAGGTGCCGTTGCACGTCCTCGACGACGGCGACGACCTGCGCGAGGGCGTGGACCCGATGCCTTCGGATATTCATGACCGGACTCGGGTGACCACCTCGGGGGTGTCACCGGCCGATCTGGCCGGCACCTATCGGCAGGCGCTGGCCGACAGCGGCGGCGACGGCGTTGTCGCCGTGCACATTTCGGCTGCGCTGTCCGGTACCTACAGCGCAGCGGCGGCGGTGGCCCGTGAGATCGGCCAGGCGATACGGGTGGTGAACTCCCGCTCGGCGGCCATGGGGGTGGGCTTCGTGGCATTGGCCGCTGCCGAATGCGCCCGTGCCGGAGGAGGACTCGACGACGTCGAGGCCGCGGCCCGCGCCGCGATACCGCGGGGGCAGGCGTTCATCGTCGTGCACCGCCTGGACAACCTGCGGCGCAGCGGCCGGATTGGGGCGGCCGCATCGTGGCTGGGTACCGCGCTGGCGCTCAAACCGCTGCTGCATGTCGATGTGGATGGCCGGCTGGTGCTCTCGCAGCGGATCCGGACGGTGTCGAAAGCGCATGCCGCCCTTGTTGACCAGATCGTCGAGGCGGCCGGTGCCCGCAACGTGAGTGTGGTTGTGCACCACGTCGACAACGTGGATGCCGCCGAGGAGATCGCCGCGACCCTGACCGAGCGGCTGCCGCACCTGCAGTCGGTGTCGGTGACCGACATGGGTCCGGTGCTCGCGGTGCATGTCGGCGCCGGCGCGGTCGGTGCCTGCATCACGGTGGAGGACGCTTAGGCAGCAGTTCCGGGCCGCTCTGAGATCTGGGGGATCGATGAAGTCCACGATGACGCTGGCGCGCGAGGAGCGCGAGGATTTCGCGGCCTTTCTCGGCGATCTGACTCCGCAACAGTGGGACAGCTCGACATTGTGCGAGCACTGGCGGGTTCGCGACGTGGTGGCGCACGCCATCAGTTATGACCCGCTGAGCCCAGGTGAGCTGGTCAGCCTGATGATCAGGGGACTGGTGGCCAAGGGCGGTGTCAATGGCCTCGGCGTGGCCGAGTTCTCGGCGATGCCGCCCGAAGGTCTCGTCGAGCTGGTCCGCCGTTACGCCCAACCGCAGGGACTGACAAGCGGATTCGGTGGTCGCATCGCGCTCACCGACGGACTGATCCATCAACAGGACATCCGTCGCCCGCTGGCACTGCCGCGGCAGATCCCGGCCGAACGCCTGCTTGTCGCATTGGATTTCGCGAGGTGGGCACCGCCGGTCCGGGGCGGGTGGCGCACCCGCGGCCTCCGGTTGGTGGCCACCGACCTGGACTGGTCGGCAGGCCGTGGGCCAGAGGTGACCGGTGCCGGCGAAGCGCTGCTGATGGCGATGGCCGGCCGGGCTGCTGCCGTGCCGGACCTGGACGGGCCGGGCGTCACGAAGCTGGCGCAGCGGCTGCGGCCCCGCAGCTAGCGCCAGAGCGCCGACCGGTCAGCCGGCGAACCGACCGGTGATCGGCGGCAGATCCTTGAGCGTGACGATCCCCGGCGCGGCGGCGACCACCGCCGGCACCGCATTGGTGACCGGCAGCGCGGTGTAGATCATGCCGAGCCCGTTGAGGCTGACCTCGCTCCAGTTCTTCGACGGCAAGCAGTTCACCACGGTGCGCATGTTGGGCACGCCGAACACCTGGATCACGTGACCATGTGCCACCGGCTTCGGCGGGGTCACGTGGTCGCCCATGATCCAGTTGAATCCGACGCTGACCACGTTCTTGTCGCCGACCCAGCCGCGGTGGTAGCCGTACACGCTGGCCACGGTGCCCTTCGGGATCCGCATGAACCCCAGGTCGGTGTCATCGGTGGCCGCGGTGAACTGCACATCGAAGGTGATCCGGTCCAATGTGGCACCGATGGCGTCGGCCATCATCGCAGCCGACTCGGCGAACACTTCGCTTTCCAGGCGGACGCTCTCGGCCAGTCCGGGAGTCTCCGGGTCCTGGCCGAAGCCCATCGCGGCCATGGTTCCCGCGGATTCGTAGATCCCGCAGTCGACCGACTCGGTGATGCGGATCTCGTCGACGCGCTCGCACGCGCTGCTCAGCACCATGCCGACCATATTCGTGAGGCCGGGGTGCGCACCACTGCCGAAGATCGTGGAATTGCCTGCCTCGCACGCCTTTTGGATGCGCGCCAGATCCTCGGGGGTCTGCTTGCCGCCGGTGATCCAGGCCGCGCTGGAACACACGTTGACGCCGGATTCCAGCAGTCGGACCAATTCGTCGATGCTGGGCCAGATCGGGTTGTAGCAGCAGGCGTCAGGCTTGAGGGCCACCAGTTCCTCGATGTCATTGGTGGCCTTGATGCCGGTGGGTTCCGGCCAGCCGGCCAGGTCGGCGGCGTCGACCCCGACTTTGTCCGCACCGTAGGCGTACACGCCGACCAGTTCCATGTCGTCGCGGGCGATGATCGCGTGCAGTGAGCGCCGGCCGATATTTCCGGTGGTCCACTGGATAACCCGGATCGGCTTCGGCGCTGCGGTCATGATCGTCTCCCCCTTGAGGCTGCTCTGGTGCAGTAGACACTATCGGCGATGTTGTTCACCCGCGCCACCCCCTTGGCGGATCGGTTCCTGGCGAGCGGGGCGCAGGCGTCGCACAATCGGATTATGGGTCCACAGTGACTCCATGGATCGAGGCGGATCATGGACATGCTCTATTCACTCGGGATGAGCGCGGCTGCTGCGCTGGTACTGGTCTGGGGGTGCCTCAGCAACATCCGCGTGGTTAAGCAGTACGAGCGGGGCGTGGTTTTCCGGTTCGGCCGGGTGCAGGACCACGTCCGGGGACCGGGACTGACGATGCTGATTCCCGTCGCCGACCGGCTGCAGAAGGTCAATACGCAGATCATCACGATGCCGGTACCCGCGCAGGACGGCATCACCCGGGACAACGTGACGGTGCGGGTCGATGCGGTGATCTACTTCAACGTGACCGACCCGGTACGGGCGGTAGTCGATGTGCAGGACTACATGTCGGCGATCGGTCAGGTCGCGCAGACGTCGCTGCGGTCGATCATCGGGAAAAGCAATCTGGACGATCTGCTGTCCAACCGTGAGAGGCTCAATCAGGGCCTGGAACTTCTGATCGACAGCCCTGCGGTGGGTTGGGGAATCAACATCGACCGGGTCGAGATCAAGGATGTGGTGCTGCCGGATTCCATGAAGCGGTCCATCGCCCGCCAGGCCGAGGCCGAGCGTGAGCGGCGGGCCAGGGTGATCACCGCCGACGGCGAACTGCAGGCATCCGAAAAGCTGGCTGCGGCAGCCGACGTGATGGCCGCCGAGCCGGCCGCCCTGCAACTGCGACTGTTGGAGACCGTCGTCGAAGTGGCCGCGGAGAAGAACTCCACCGTGGTGTTGCCGTTCCCGGTCGAACTGCTGCGGTTCCTGGAGCGCGCCACGCCGGCGCAGCCGGTGCCGATCAGACAATCTGACGACTCCCGCGGCCCGGCGCTCGAGGATCCGGTGGACGACCGTTCCAGCCGCGTGGCGGCTAATGGTGGTTGAGGGTTTCGAGTTTGAGGGGTTATCCACAACGCCGAATCCATCCACAGTTGCCGGTAGCCGGGTCCGGTCCGGGGCGCACCCGTCTGCACCGCTCCCTAGCGTCGTGGCATGTCCACCGAATTACCGCAGCAGCGGCTGCGTCGTCGGCTGGCGGTCGCGGACCCGGTCGCCGGTGAACCCGATACCGAACCAGAATCCGGCGCCCCACCGGACAGCGCGCTGACGCGCTGGCTGCCGGACAGCACATCTGACGGGCCGTCGGGCTGGCTGGCGGCCGCGCGTGCCGACCCGGGGCGGGCCGGGGTGGTGGCGCTGGCCGTGGTCGGCGTGCTGGCTGTGCTGGTCACCGTATTCACCCTGATCCGAGATAAGCCACCGCCGGTGACGGCCGCGAATCTTCCTCCGGTACAGATGGTTTCAGCGGCGAGTCCGACGCCGACCGGCACCGCGGGTCCGGTGGTGGTCAGTGTCATCGGTCTGGTCCACAAACCGGGCCTGGTGACCCTGGAGGAAGGGACGCGCATCGCCGACGCGCTCGCCGCGGCCGGCGGGCCACTGGACGGTGCCGACCTGATCGGGCTGAACATGGCCCGGCGCCTCACCGACGGCGAACAGATCGTGGTCGGAATCGCCGCACCGCTCGGCAGGCCGACCAGTATGGGCAGCTCGGTGACGGGCGGAACCAGCGCGGCATCGACCGCACCGGCAGCGCCCGCGAATGCACCGGGTGCGCCCGGGCAAGTGGATCTCAACAGCGCGACGGCCGAGCAACTCGATGCGCTGCCCGGGGTCGGTCCGGTGACTGCGGCCGCGATCGTGGCCTGGCGAGACGCCCACGGCCGGTTCGGCAGCGTGGATCAGCTCGGTGAGGTGGACGGGATCGGCCCGGCGCGCCTGGAGAAACTGCGGGCGCTGGTCCGGGTGTGACCGCCGAGCCCGAGGCCGAAGCCGATCGGCTGGATCTGCGCCTGGTTCCCGCAGCGCTGACGGCATGGGCCGGGACGGCCGCCGGAATCGTGTGGGGCATCAGCGGTTCGGTGCTCGCGGTCGTCGCCGCAGTCGCCGTGACTGCGGCGCTGGCCAGGTTCGGCGGGGTGATGTTCGGTGCCGCCGCGGTCCTGGCGGTGGCGGCGGCCGGTGCCGGGTTCGCCGTCGCCATCGGCTTACGCGTGGATCAGCAGCAGCACCACCCGATCACCGACCGCTACGGTGGCGCCGCGACCGTGGTGGTCGCCCCGACCGAGACGCCGCGGACGATCACGGGCGGTCGGTTGATGTTCCGCGGTGCCCTGGTCGAACTGGATGGCACCGCGATGGTGGGCCGGGTGCTGGTATTCGCGCCGGCCGCCGGCTACGGCGAGATGAGCCCCGGGCGCCCCGCGGCGTTCCGGGCCGTGGTCACCCGGCCGGCCCGGCGCGATCTCACGGTGGCCGTGCTCACCGCGAAGGGCCGGCCCGCGCTGGGGCAGGCCTCGCTGGTGCAGCGGGTCGCCCAGCGGGTCCGGTCCGGCTTCGCCGAGGCCGCCCGCGCGGCACTGCCGGCAGATCAGGCCGCGATGCTGCCGGCCCTGGCGCTGGGGGACACCGCGACGGTCACCGCACAGACCACCGCACAGTTCCGGGTGGCCGGGCTGACCCATCTGACGGCGGTGTCGGGGGCCAACGTCACCATCGTGTGCGGTGCGCTGCTGCTGACCGCGGGACTGGTCGGGCCACGGATCGCCGTCGGATCCGCCGCGCTCGGGCTGATCGGATTCGTCGTCGTCGTGCAGCCGTCGGCCAGCGTGCTGCGCGCCGCTGTGATGGGTGCCGTCACCTTGTTCGCCGTGCTGATCCACCGCCGGCGGCGCGCCATCCCGGCCCTGGCCGCCAGCGTCATCGTGCTCATGGTCGCCGCACCCGAACTCGCCGTCGACGCCGGGTTCGCGCTGTCGGTCTCGGCGACGGCGGGCATCGTCGTGCTGGCGCCGGTGTGGTCGCGCCGGTTGATGGCCCGGGGCTGGCCGCGCTCGCTGGCGGCCGCGGTCAGCGTCGCCGCGGTCGCCCAATTGGTCACGGCGCCGCTGGTCGCCGGGATATCGGGCACGTTCAGCATGGTGGCGGTGGCCGCCAATCTCGCGGTCGCCGGCGTGATCCCGCCCATCACGGTGCTGGGCACCGCGGCCGCGGGGATTGCCACATTCTGGCCCGCGGCCGCTCAACTGCTGATCCGGTTCACCGGCCCCGAACTCTGGTGGCTGTTGGCGGTGGCGCGGTGGGCGTCGGCGGTACCGGGCGCAGCGGTGCCGACGCCATCGGGGTGGGCGGGCGTGGCGCTGGTGGCCGTCTGCGGGGTGGCGCTGGTGATGGCGTGGCGGTGGCGCTGGGGCCGCCGGACACTGGCGGGGCTGGCGGTGGGCCTGGCGGCCTGGACACTGGCTGGCGTACTGCAAACCTGATTGTCGGTGCTGTCGGGGCAACGTGACACCATCATGCGGTGAGTCAACAGATCGACGGGCTGCACCTGGTTTTGGGCGATGAGGAACTGCTGGTCGAACGCGCGGTGGCGGCGATACTGCGGGCGCTGCGTGAGCAGGCCGGATCCGTTGACGTTCCGGTGGACCGGATGCGTGCCGGTGAGGTCAGCACCAGCGAGCTCGCCGAGCTGCTGAGCCCGTCGCTGTTCGCCGAGGAACGCATGCTGGTGCTCGAAGCTGCCGCCGAGGCAGGCAAGGATGCGGTGGCGCTGATCTCCTCGGCGGCCGCAGACTTGCCGCCGGGCACCGTGCTGGTCGTCATCCACTCCGGTGGCGGTCGCGCCAAGGCGTTGGCCGATCAGTTGAAAAAGCTTGGTGCACAGGTGCATCCGTGTGCGCGCATCACAAAGCCGGCCGAGCGCGCCGATTTCGTGCGCGCCGAGTTCCGCCAATTGCGGACCAAGGTCTCCGATGACACCGTGACCGCCGTACTCGACGCGGTCGGGTCGAACATCCGCGAGCTCGCCGCGGTCTGTTCACAGTTGGTGGCCGATACCGCCGGGCAGGTCGACGCGGTCGCGGTGCGGCGCTATCACAGCGGCAAGGCGGAGGTGAAGGGATTCGACATCGCAGACAAGGCGGTCGCCGGTGACGTTGCCGGGGCCACCGAGGCGTTGCGGTGGGCGATGCTGGCCGGCGAGCCGCAGGTGGTGTTGGCCGATGCGCTGGCCGAGGCGGTGCACACGATCGCGCGGGTGGGGCCGCTGTCGGGGGATCCGTACCGGCTGGCCGGCGAGCTGGGCATGCCGCCCTGGCGGGTGCAGAAGGCGCAGAAGCAGGCCCGTAGATGGTCGCGTGAGTCGGTAGCCGAGGCGATGCGGGTGGTCGCCACACTCAATGCAGACGTAAAGGGCGCAGCGGCTGACGCCGACTACGCCCTTGAGACCGCGGTGCGCCGGGTAGCGCAACTCGCCACCCGGTGAACCGGAAAAACAACCTGAGGGTGAACCCGAAGGCTCACCTGAAGGTAAACCCGAAGGATCAGAGCTTGTTGAGCGCCAGGGCCAGCGCCGACTTCTTGTTGGCGGCCTGGTTGGCGTGGATGACGCCCTTGCTGGCGGCCTTGTCGAGCTTGCGGCTGGTCGACACCAGCAACTCAGAAGCCTTCGCCTTGTCGCCGGCCTCGACAGCCTCGCGGAAGCCGCGCACGGCCGTACGCAGCGACGACTTCACCGACTGGTTGCGCAGCCGACGACGCTCGTTGGTGAGGATGCGCTTTTCCTGCGACTTGATGTTGGCCACGTAGAAGTTCCTTCGTAGTTCTCTAGCTGGGGGTTACCGAAGTATGGGTGCGCCCGCCCGCACCGCGGGCAGCGATTGTTCAGGGTACCAGCGCGACGCCCGAACCCCCAAAGTGGCGCAGCCGAAACCGCGGCCGAGCAGCACCCGATTCTGCCCCTTACTACCACTCCAACCGCCCTTTGGCCTGCCGAAACGGGTCGCTCCGTTGGACCGGCGAAATGCCCGCAGGTGGTGCAGCATGGTGTGCGTGAGCCTGAGAACAATACGGGGGCCGGGGTCGACGGCGTCCACCGAGACCACGCGGCGTGCCGGTTCCACGCGACGGGTCAGACATCAGGGCATCTTCGACGGCTACAACCAGTTGGGCCGCTACTCCGGGGCCTTCGACGAGATGTTCGACGGCGCTGGCAACGTGCGCGGACCGTACAAGGGCATCTACGCCGAGCTTGCTCCGTCGGACGCCTCGGAGCTGCAGTCGCGGTCGGATGCGCTGGGCCGGGCGTTCATCGACCAGGGCATCACGTTCTCGCTGTCCGGCCAGGAGCGGCCGTTCCCGCTCGATCTGGTGCCGCGGGTGATCTCGGCGGCCGAATGGACCCGGCTGGAACGCGGCATCACCCAGCGGGTCAAAGCGCTGGAGATGTACCTCGACGACATCTACGGCGAGCAGGAGATCCTGCGTGATGGGGTGATCCCGCGTCGGCTGGTCACCTCGTGTGAGCACTTCCACCGCGAGGCCGCGGGCATTGTCCCGCCCAACGGGGTGCGTATCCACGTGGCCGGCATCGACTTGATCCGCGACGCCAAGGGCGACTTCCGGGTGCTCGAGGACAACCTGCGGTCGCCGTCGGGGGTGTCCTATGTGATGGAGAACCGGCGCACCATGGCACGGGTCTTCCCGAACCTGTTCGCCACCCACCGGGTGCGCGCCGTCGGCGACTACTCATCGCATCTGCTGCGGGCGCTGCGCAACGCGGCACCCACCAATGTCGCGGACCCCACCGTGGTGGTGCTCACCCCCGGCGTCTACAACTCGGCGTACTTCGAACACTCGCTGCTGGCCCGGCAGATGGGCGTGGAGTTGGTCGAGGGCCGCGACTTGTTCTGCCGCGACAACGCCGTCTACATGCGCACCACCGAGGGGGAACGCCCTGTCGACGTCATCTACCGCCGCATCGACGACGTCTTCCTGGACCCCATGCAGTTCCGGCCCGACTCGGTGCTCGGGGTGGCCGGCCTGCTCAATGCGGCCCGCGCCGGCAATGTGGTGATCTCCAGTGCGGTCGGCAATGGGGTCGGCGACGACAAGCTGGTCTACACCTATGTGCCGACCATCATCGAGTACTACCTCGGTGAGAAGCCGGTGCTGGCCAACGTCGACACCTACCGCTGCTGGCTCGACGACGAACGCGAGGAAGTGCTGGACCGGATCGACGAACTGGTGATCAAACCGGTCGAAGGGTCGGGCGGCTACGGCATCGTGTTCGGGCCGGACGCCTCGGCCAGGGAGCTCGCTGCGATCAGCCGCAAAATCCGCAATGACCCACGTGGCTGGATCGCCCAACCGGTCATACAGCTGTCGACGGTGCCGACCCAGATCGACAGCAAGCTGGTTCCCCGCCACGTCGACCTGCGGCCGTTCGCAGTCAATGACGGCAACGATGTGTGGGTGTTGCCCGGTGGGTTGACCCGGGTGGCGCTGCCGGAAGGGTCGCTCGTGGTCAACTCCAGCCAGGGCGGGGGTTCCAAGGACACCTGGGTGCTGGCCTCGCGGACCTCTGTCGCCGACCGCGAACTGGCCGCTGCCGGGGTGGTCCGGTCCCTGCCGAAATCGGCCAAGGGCCACGACGGCGAATCCAGCCTGAACGGAGCCTCGGCCCAACAGCAACAGTGAGCGGTCGCACGGAGAGGAGGCGATGATGCTGGCGCGCAATGCCGAATCGTTGTACTGGATTGGACGCTATGTGGAGCGTGCCGACGACACCGCGCGCATCCTCGACGTCACCGTGCATCAGCTGTTGGAAGACTCAAGCGTCGACCCGGATATCGCGTCGCGGACGCTGCTGCGGGTGCTCGGTATCGAACCGCCCAAGGAGCGCTTGGACGTGTGGTCGCTGACCGACATCGTGGCGTTCAGTCGCGGCACCTATGGCGGCGCCTCGATCGTCGACGCCATCTCGGCGGCCCGGGAGAACGCCCGCGGCGCCCGTGAGGTCACCTCGACCGAGATCTGGGAGTGTCTCAACACCACCTACAACGCGCTGGCCGATAGGGAACGCGCGGCCAAACGGCTTGGCCCGCATGAATTCCTGTCCTATGTCGAGGGGCGCGCGGCGATGTTCGCCGGGCTGGCCGGTTCGACACTGAGCCGCAACGACGGCTATCGGTTCATGTTGTTGGGCCGCGCCATCGAACGGGTCGATATGACCGTGCGGCTGCTGTTGTCGCGGGTCGGCGACAGTGCGTCGTCGCCGGCCTGGGTGACGCTGCTGCGTTCGGCCGGCGCCCATGACACCTACCTGCGCACCTATCGGGGTGCGTTGGACGCCGGCCGGGTCATCGAATTCATGCTGCTGGACCGGCTGTTCCCGAGGTCGATCTTCTATTCGCTGCGGTTGGCCGAACACAGCCTCGACGAGCTGCTGAACCGGCCGCACAACCGGCTGGGAGCCACCGACGAGGCGCAGCGTCTGCTGGGGCGGGCCCGCAGTGAACTTGAGTTCCTGCAACCGGGCGCGGTGCAGGATTCCCTGGAGGTCCGGTTGGCCGGGCTGCAGAAAACCTGCCGCGATGTCGGAGAAGCACTGGCGCTGCAGTACTTCCACTCCGCGCCGTGGGTGGCCTGGACGGATGCCGGGCATGAGGCACCGGTGGTGATCGAGGAGCGGGAGGTCTAGATGTGGCGCCTGCGGGTGGTGCACTCCACCGGATATGCCTACAAGTCGGCGGTGACGGCGTCCTTCAACGAGGTTCGGCTGACCCCGCGGTCGGATTCGCGCCAGAACGTGATCCTCAATCGGGTGGAGACCGTTCCGGCCAGCAGGTCGTATCGGTACGTCGACTACTGGGGTACCGCGGTGACGGCATTCGATCTGCACGCCCCGCACACCGAGCTGGAGGTTTCGGCCTCATCGGTGGTCGAAACCGAGGTCGCCGAGAAGCCGCAGCCACTGGTCGGCTGGGACGATCTGCGCTCGGAGGCGGTGATCGACCGGTTCGACGAGGTGCTCGGTCCGACCCACTACACCCCGCGCAGCCGGCGCATCGCGCGGGTCGGTCAGCGGATCGCCAAGGAGCACGACCCGGCGGAGGCGGTGGCGGCCGTGGCGCGGTGGGTGCGTAGCGAGCTCGATTACGTGCCGGGCACCACCGGGGTGCACAGCTCCGGCCTGGACGCCCTGCGCGAGGGTAAAGGGGTATGCCAGGACTTCGCCCATCTTTCACTGATCATGTTGCGGTCCATGGGGATTCCGGCCCGGTACGTGTCGGGTTATTTGCATCCGAAGCGCAGAGCGGTGGTGGGGGACACCATCGACGGGCGGACTCACGCCTGGATCCAGGCGTGGACCGGTGGCTGGTGGAACTATGACCCGACCAACGACGTCGAGATCAGCGAGCAGTACGTCAGTGTCGGCATGGGCCGGGACTACTCGGATGTGGCCCCGCTCAAGGGCATCTATTCCGGCGCCGGGTCGACCGATCTTGATGTGGTGGTGGAGATCACCCGGCTGGCTTAAGAGTTCACAGCGCCCGGTAGCCGGGGTGAACGTGCGGGGTCAGACCGCGCCGCTCGGCGAGGGTGGCCAGCAGCTCCCGCAGCGTGGTGCGCTGGGCAGCATCGAGGCCGGCGGTGATCTGCTCGTCATGCCGCTGTCCGATCTCGCCGATCTTGCGCAGGGTCTTCTTGCCCGCGGCGGTGAGATGCAGCGCGTGCAGGCGGCGGTCGTCGGGGTTGCGGCGACGTTCGACGTAGCCGCGTGCCTCCAGCTCGTCGACGAAAGTGACCACACGGCTGGGCAGTAACCCGAGCTGAGCGCTGAGCGACTGTTGGCTTCGGCCGGGTGCCGCGGCGATGGCACGCAGGATTCCGGCGTGCGGTGGTGTCAGGTCGATCGTCGCCATCTGGTCGGCGAACTGTGTTGCGGCGTAGGTGCCGAGCTGGGTCAGTAGGAAGGCGATGTTGTCGCCGTGGTCGGTTGACACCGCAGAATCGTACCAATCTTGAACGTTTCGGTGCTGAAACTGTCTTCGGCTCTTGCCGACCGCCCTCGGCGGGGCATATCGTTCAAACTATGAATGATTTCACTGGAGAATCTATTGGAGTGCGGCGACGGCCGCAGCAGGGTGGGCCCCCACTGGCACTGCTCGCGGGGCTGTCGCTGTTGCTGTTGCTGACCGGATTGGTCGTCGGTGTCGCGCTCGCCGGTGTGATGCCAATGCCATACGGGGCCACCGCGACCGTGCATGCCTACATTCGGGACCATGCGGTGGCCGTGCAGGCAGCCGCCACCGGGACTTTCGCATCGTCGGTGCCGCTGGCGATCTATACGGCCACGGTGAGTGCGCGTCTGCGCCAGCTGGGCGTCACCGCGCCCGGAGCAACGATCGCCCTCGTCGGTGGAGCCCTGGCCGCCGCAGGCATCGGGCTGTCGGGGCTGATCACGTGGGCGCTGTCGCGGCCTGAACTCGCGGTGGACCCGACGCTTGTGCACGCGCTGTACTACCTGGTGTTCCTCACCGGTGGGCCCGGGCACGTCGTGGCCCTCGGGCTGTTGGTGGCCGGGGTGGCGGTGCCGAGTCTCGTTCTGGGTCTGCTGCCCCGGTCGGTGGCCTGGGCCGGGCTGGTCATCGCGGCGATCGCTGAGCTGAGTTTCCTGACGCTGCTGTGGTGGGGTTTCTCGGTGCTGCTCCCGGTCGCCCGGTTCAGCGGGCTGATCTGGCTCATCGTGGCCGGCGCCATGCTGCCGCTGCGGCGCCGCAATCAGGGCGCGCAATGAAGCTCAGTGTCAGCGTGACGAACTACTCGTGGCCGGAGCCGATTCACGAGCGGTTGCTGTCGCTGGCCGTCCGCCTCGACGACACCGCCGTCGACACCCTGTGGGTGGCCGATCATCTCGTGCAGGCGGATCCATCCTGTGGGTCCGATGAGCCCATGCTCGAGTCGTACACCACGCTGGGGTATCTCGCGGCCGCCACATCGCGGATCCGGCTCGGCACCATGGTCACCGCGGCTACCTTCCGCGCGCCGGCCATGCTGGTCAAGGCCGTCACCACGCTGGACGTGCTGTCGGCCGGCCGGGCGTGGCTGGGAATCGGCGCCGGCTACAACGGCGACGAGGCGACTGCGATGGGACTGTTTCTGCCGGATACCGCAGAACGGTTCGCGCGGATGACCGAACTGCTGCAGTTGGCCGACCAGATGTGGAAAGGCGACGAAACCCCGTTCCGTGGTGAGTATCTCGTTGCCGAACGTCCGGTGGGCAGTCCGCGACCCGTCGCGGCGCCGCGCCCGCCGGTGCTCATCGGCGGCACCGGTGAACGACGCACACTGCGGCTGGTCGCCGAACATGGCGATGCGTGCAACCTCTTCGACGTGCCCGACGGCGGCGCCACGATCCGCAGGCAGCTCCAGGTGCTCGATCGGCACTGCGCGGATGTCGGTCGGCCGGCCGACGAGATCGAGCGCACCGTGACCACGGCGCTCCACGACGGCGAGCGGCCCGAGGAGCTCGTCGAGCGCTGCCACGCGTTGGCCGACCTCGGGATCCAGCACGTTGTGGTGATCGCCCGCGGCCGACCGCTGACCGACACCGACCTCAATTGTGTTGCGGCCGCGGCGAATCAGCTCGCCGGCTTGACGCCCATCCCGGGGTGAACCTGGACCCGGTGCAGATCGTCGCCGAGTTCGATCTGCCGATCGAACGCCGACGCGGCCAACGCGCGCCACTCGTCTTCGGTGCCCGCAGCGATCGCCGGTACATAGTGGGTGAGGATCAGGATGCCCACCCCGGCCCGGGTGGCCGTGGCGGCGGCCTCCTGCACCGAGGAGTGGTAGTCGCAGATATCGCGGATCCGTTGTTGCGGAAGCTGATTCACGAGGTCCTTGCGAATCACCGTGTGTACCAGGGCTCCTGCACCGGCGGCCAGGGTATCGAGGCTCTGGCACGGCACGGTGTCGCCGGCCAGTACCACCGAAGCTCCGGCGTGCTCGATCCGGAAGGCGATGGTCGGTGTCACCGGCCGGTGATCGGTGGGAGCCACCCGGATGAACACGTCATCGCGATCCCACACCACACCATCGGTGTATTCGTGGACCTCGACCGGCGGCGGTGCCGTGAGATCGGCGTGATGGGCGATGCGGTAACCGATGTCGTGTCCGAAGGCCGTGAGGGTGGCCTGCACCACCTCGGCGGTGCCGGGCGGGCCGATGATCGGCAGTGGCGGGGAATCGGGGGTGAATGTGCTCACCCAGCGGGTGATGATCACGTCACCCAGATCGGCGATGTGGTCGCTGTGCAGGTGGGTCAGCAGCAGGGCGCTGAGCCGGTTGGCGCCCGACCCGACGGCGGCCAGGCGCTGCAGCACCCCACGGCCGCAGTCGATCAGAAAGGTCTGGTCGCCGGCACGGGCCAGGGTGGACGGTCCGGCCCGCTCCGGATCGGGGATGGGGCTACCGGTGCCGAGCAGCGTGACCTCGATCATGGCGTCATTCCTACCGCGTACAAGTGTCCGCGTGGCCTCTTTCGCGACGGCGGCTGTCGACCTAGCCTGATGTGAGGTAAATCACGATCGGAGGCTGCCGATGCGAATCGCGGACGTGCTGAAGAACAAGGGCACAGCGGTGGTGACGATTTCGCCGGAGACCACGGTGACCGAGCTGCTGGCCGGGCTGACCGAGTTGAACATCGGTGCCATGGTTGTCGTCGGTCCCGGCGGGTTGGCCGGCATCGTCTCGGAACGAGATGTGGTGCGCAAGTTGCACGAACGGGGCAGCAGCCTGCTGGCGCAGCCGGTGTCGGAGATCATGACCACGTTCGTGGCGACGTGCACGCCCCGTGACACCGTGGACCATCTCAGCGTGTTGATGACCGAGAAGCGGGTGCGCCATATCCCGGTACTCGACGGCGGCAGGCTGGCCGGCATCGTCAGCATCGGCGACATCGTCAAGACCCGGATGGAGGAGCTGGAAGCCGAGCAACAACAGCTGCAGGCTTACATCACCCAGGGGCGCTGAGCGCCGGTAGCGTTGGCGGCGATGGCCATTGATGTGCGCCCGCCGCAGCGGGCCGACGTGTCGGTGTTGGCTCGCACATTGGGCCGGGCATTCTTCGACGATCCGGTGATGACCTGGCTGATGCCCGATGCCGGCCGCCGGGCCCGGAGCTTGCCGCGAATGTTCGCCGCGCTCACCCGCCATCACTTTCTGCGGGTGGGCGCCTCCGAGGTGGCCGGCCGCGCCGGTGAGATCGGGGCGGCGGCGTTGTGGGATCCGCCCGGGCGCTGGAAGCCGACCCGGCTGGAGGAGTTCGCGATGATGCCCGGCCTGCTGCGGGCATTCGGACGCAGCGGCCATCGCGGCAGTCAGGTCGCCGCCCTGATGAAGGAGCATCATCCCGAGGAACCGCACTGG
This sequence comes from Mycolicibacterium frederiksbergense, assembly GCF_029893345.1. Taxonomy (GTDB): domain Bacteria; phylum Actinomycetota; class Actinomycetes; order Mycobacteriales; family Mycobacteriaceae; genus Mycobacterium; species Mycobacterium frederiksbergense_B. Next base: position 406,644 of record NZ_JARXVE010000002.1, read on the forward strand.
TACCTGGCGATGATCGGCAGCGATCCCATGGTGCGCGGCGGCGGATTAGGGCACGCGCTGATGCGGTCCCGGCTGGACCGGGTGGACGCCGAACACGCGCCGGCCTACCTGGAATCGAGCAATCCGGACAACATCCCGTACTACCTGCGGTTCGGTTTCGAGGTCACCGGCGAGATCCGGTTGCCCCACGGTGGGCCGATCCTGACTCCGATGTGGCGGCGGCCGCGGTAGTCACCGTCGTGCCGCGGGCTCAGCTCCAGGAATACTCGGCGCGCAGCCGGACGGCGACCGCCTCGAACCGGCCGCGGTCGAGAATCGCCCCTTCGCGGCGGATGCCTTCTTCGGGTACGTCGAGCACCCGGTCCAGCCGAACCCAGCTCGGCCTTCCGTCGTAGTCCCAGTTGCCGATGCCGATGCTGACCCAGTCCGGATCGTTTCGGTGATGGTCCTGGCTGGACAGCATCAAGCCGAGCAGGGTGCGCTGATCGCGACCCACCACCAGGACGGGGCGATCCTTGCCCTTGGTCGGATCGTCCTCGTAGACCACCCACGTCCATACGATCTCGCCGGGATCGGCACGCCCGTCCAGATCGGGGGCGTAGACGATTTTGCGGGCCCGGTGGGCGGTCGGAACGCTGTTCCTGGACACCGGCCGTCCCGCGGTGATCGCCTGCGGCGGCGGGGCGACACCGCCGGCCAGGACCTCCAAGCCCAGCTTGAGGCCCTGCTGAATGCCCTGTTGGATGCCCAGTTGCACGGCGCGCGGCACATTGTCCGTGCTCTGCAGCTGGCGGACGAACTTCGGCGCCTCATTGAACACGAGATTCTCCGTGCTCTTGAGAAGTCGTTGAAACGACCTCCACTGCGACGCCATGTTGTCGAGCATAGGTCAGGGTTTGGCGGGCGGGAGTGCAGCGACCGGGGGGATTGGTCAGCCCGGCGATTGTGTCCCGAGGGTGCTTGCTCGATACCCTGAAGAGACACAGCACGTGCCTGACACCACGCTCACCAGGAGATTCCCATCAGTAGCTTCGCCGACAAGACGTTCACTGCGCCGGCGCAGATCAGGAACTTCTGCATCATCGCCCACATCGACCATGGCAAATCGACGCTGGCGGACCGGATGCTGCAGCTCACCGGCGTCGTCGACGACCGCTCGATGCGCGCGCAATACCTGGACCGGATGGACATCGAGCGCGAGCGCGGCATCACGATCAAGGCGCAGAACGTGCGGCTGCCTTGGACTAGCACAGTAAGTGGGGAGAAACAGGATTTCGTCCTGCACCTGATCGACACCCCTGGCCACGTCGACTTCACCTACGAGGTGTCCCGCGCGCTGGAGGCGTGTGAGGGCGCGGTGCTGCTGGTCGATGCCGCCCAGGGCATCGAGGCGCAGACGCTGGCCAACCTGTACCTGGCGCTGGACCGAGACCTGACCGTCATCCCGGTGCTCAACAAGATCGACCTGCCCGCCGCGGACCCGGAGCGTTACGCCGGCGAGCTCGCGCACATCATCGGCTGCGAGCCGTCCGATGTGCTGCGGGTATCCGGCAAGACCGGCGTCGGGGTGGCCGAACTGCTCGACGAGGTGGTGCGCCAGGTGCCGGCCCCGGTCGGGGATGCCGATGCGCCGGCTCGGGCGATGATCTTCGACTCGGTCTACGACATCTACCGCGGCGTGGTCACCTACGTCCGGGTTGTCGACGGCAAGATCACACCGCGCGAGAAGATCGCGATGATGTCCACCGGCGCCACCCACGAACTGCTCGAGGTGGGCATCGTCTCACCCGAGCCGAAGCCCAGTGCGGGTCTCGGGGTGGGCGAGGTCGGCTACCTGATCACCGGGGTGAAGGACGTCCGGCAGTCCAAGGTCGGCGACACCGTGACCACGGCGCGCAAGGGCGCCACGGAGGCACTGACCGGCTACCGCGAACCCAAGCCGATGGTCTACTCCGGCCTGTACCCGGTGGACGGCTCGGACTACCCGGATCTGCGCGACGCGCTGGACAAGCTGCAGCTCAACGACGCCGCGCTGACCTACGAGCCGGAGACGTCGGTGGCGCTGGGCTTCGGGTTCCGCTGCGGCTTCCTGGGCCTGCTGCACATGGAGATCACCCGCGAGCGCCTGGAACGCGAGTTCAACCTCGACCTGATCTCCACCTCGCCGAACGTGGTCTACCGCGTCATCAAAGACGACGGTTCGGAGATCGTGGTGACCAACCCGTCGGACTGGCCGGAAGGCAAGGTCCGGGAGGTCTACGAGCCGGTCGTGAAGACGACCGTGATCGCGCCCAGCGAGTTCATCGGCACCATCATGGAGTTGTGCCAGTCCCGCCGCGGCGAGTTGGGCGGCATGGACTACCTGTCGCCCGAGCGGGTCGAGCTGCGCTACACCATGCCGCTCGGCGAGATCATCTTCGACTTCTTCGACTCGCTGAAATCGCGCACCCGCGGCTACGCCAGCCTCGACTACGAGGAGGCCGGCGAGCAGCAGGCCGATCTGGTCAAGGTCGACATCCTGTTGCAGGGCGAGGCGGTGGACGCGTTCAGCGCGATCGTGCACAAGGATTCGGCATCGGCCTACGGCAACAAGATGACCACCAAGCTCAAGGAGCTCATCCCGCGCCAGCAGTTCGAGGTGCCGGTGCAGGCCGCGATCGGCTCGAAAATTATTGCGCGCGAGAATATCCGGGCGATCCGCAAGGACGTGCTGTCCAAGTGCTACGGCGGTGATATCACCCGTAAGCGCAAGCTGCTGGAGAAGCAGAAGGAGGGCAAGAAGCGGATGAAGACCATTGGTCGCGTGGAGGTGCCCCAGGAGGCGTTCGTCGCGGCGCTGTCCACCGATGCGGCCGGGGACAAGCCCAAGAAGTAAGCGGCGCTGCCCGGGATTGCTTCGCGCTGAGTGCAACCCTCGGCGCGGGCCGGTCGCGGTCATAGTGTCGCCGGATGCCCAGAGAACTGCACCTACTCGCTTTCGCCGACACCCGATCCGCCGGGCCGTGGCGGCATCCCGACATCGACAACAGCACCGCCGGGGTGCGGCAACGGCTGATCAACCATGCCCAGACCGCCGAGGCCGGCACCTTCGACGCGCTGTTCCTCGCTGACGGGCTGAACTACGGCCCGCCCGCGACTTGGGCGTACAAGATCACCGAGGACTTCGAACCGCTCACCGCAACTGCTGCGCTGTCCTCGGTCACCGAGCGGATCGGGCTGGTGGTCACCGGATCTGCAACCCTGGCTCATCCGTATCATCTTGCCCGCCAGCTGCTTTCGCTGGATCACCTCAGCGGTGGCCGGGCCGGTTGGAACCTGGTCACCAGCTTCGCGCAGGCCGCGGCCGACAACTTCAGTGCCCGCGGCGTGGTGGCCCACGACGAGCGCTACCGCATCGCCGACGAGGCGCTCGAGGTGGTGCGCAAGCTGTGGGACGGCTGGGGTGAGGACACCATCGTCGAGGACCGCTCCACAGGGATATTCAACGACGTCAACAGGATTCAACCGACCGACCATCACGGGCGCTACTTCGACGTGGCCGGTCCGCTCGGTGCGGCCCGCTCCGCGCAGGGGCAGCCGGTCATCTTCCAGGCCGGATCATCGGAAACCGGACGGGGATTCGCCGCCCGGCACGCCGAGGTGATCTTCACCAGCCACGGCAACCGGGCCCGGGCCAAGGATTTCTACACCCAGATCCACGAGGAGTCACGACGGCTCGGCCGGGCCAGGCCGCCGCTGATCACGCCCTCGCTGCGCTTCATCGTCGGCTCCACCGAGGAGGAGGCCCGGCGCGCGCAGCAGGAGGAGTACGAGTACTTCAGCCCGCAGTACCAGGCCGGTTGGCTGCTGGAGGTCGATGTTGATGTCACCGGAGCCGATCTGGATGATCCGGTCCCGGATTCGGCTTTCCCGGCGCACACCGAAACCCACCAGACCGCATTGGCCGGCTACCGCCATCTGGCCACCGAGGGAAATCCGACGGTGCGGGAGTTCCTGTACCGCACCGTCAACGGTTGGGGCGCGGCCGTGGTCGGCACGCCCGAGCAGATCGCCGACGAGATCGAGCACTGGTTCACCGCCGGTGCCGCCGACGGATTCGTGCTGCGCGACTCCGGGTTGCCCGGCCAGCACGAGCAATTCGTCGAGCAGGTGGTGCCGGTGCTGCGCAAGCGCGGGCTGTTCCGCCACGAATACGCGGGCACCACCCTGAGATCCCATCTCGGGCTTGAGATACCGCAGCGGCAGCAGTCATGACCGAACCTTATGTGCAGGAATTCCGTTCGCTCGCAATAGAATCCCGCCGATTTCATAGCTGACGCCGCGAATCAGATTGCGGCAGTGTGGCAACACATACCGACTAATCAACCACCCGTGCCGAATCACGGACGGGCGGTGTCGCGGTCAGAAAGGGACATTGCCGTGACTACTACAGACAATCCGAAGACGACGGTCGGGGGCCGCACCCTGATCGACGCGGAATCCACCGGGCTGGAATCCGGGGCGCTTGGTCCGTGGGGCGTGTTCGCCCAGGGTCTGGCGGCCGCGGCACCCAGTGTGGCCATGGCCGTGGTGCCGTTCTCATTGTTCGTGGCCGCGGGCAAGGGTGCGGCATGGGCAGCCGTGATCGGCCTGTCCATCGTGGTTCTGGTGGCCATCACGATCAGTTTCCAGGCCAAACGCACGGTGTCCTCCGGATCGCTGGGGACCTACACCGGCAATGGCCTCGGGCCCGGGTTCGCCTTCGCCGCCGGCTTCAGTCTGCTGTTCGGTTACATCGGTTTCGCGACCACGGGCACCCTCGGCGGGGTGCTGTACCTCGATGCGTTCCTGGAGTCGATCGGCCTGGGATCCCAAGCGGTTTGGTTCCGGCTGGTGCTGGTGCTGGTGGTGGTCGGTGTCGCGGTGTACCTGCCCTATCGCGGGGTCTCGCTGGCCGCCAAGTACGAGCTGGCCTTCGAGCTGCTGGCCATCTCGTCGATCCTGGTGATCGTCGTCGCCTCCTACATCGGCTACGGCTTCCGGATCGATTGGGAACAATGGAATCCGCAGCATCTGGGGTCCAGCGCGACCTTCATCGCCGCGGTCACCGCGGTGGGGTCCTATGCCGGATTTGAAAGCGTGGCCTCACTCGGGGCCGAGGCCAGGGACGCGCACCGCAATATCGCCAGATCGCTTCTGCGGGTGGTGATCCTGATCGGTGCGCTGTACATCTTCGCGACCTACCCGCAGATCCTGCACTTTCGCGAGATCGACAGTGACAAGGCCGTGCTGCCGCAGCTGGCCACCAGCGTCGGAGTCGAGTGGGTGAATCAGATCGTCAGCGGCGCCGTCGCGATCGCCTTCATCGTGTTCGTCACCGCGGTCACCACCGCCGCGGCACGATCGCTGTTCACCTTCGCCCACGAAGGCGCGCTGCCGCGGGTGTTCACCAAGGTGCACGCCACCCACAAGACACCCTGGGCCGGAGTGGTTTTCGTCGGGATCCTGGCACTGGCGTTCTCGATCGCGGCCACGTTCAGCTCGGCGGGCCGGCTGGTGTTCGACGTCTACGGCGGCTACGTGGCCAACTGGGGCTTCCTGGTGAGCTATCTGCTGGTGGTCATCGCGACGCCGATCTGGCTGCGCAAGATCGGCGCCCTGACCCCGGTGCGGCTCGCGGTCGCGATCGCGGCCACCACCGGTCTCGGGTACGTGATCGTCAGCAACTTCTATCCGGTGCCCGAGTTCCCGTTCAACATCCTGCCTTTCGTCTTCGGCGCCATCCTGCTGGCCGGCGTGTCCTGGTACTGGTATCTCAAGCGGACCAACCCCGAGGTGGCCAACCGGATCGGCACCATCCAGAGTGTCTCGCCCGAAGAACAACAGCGGTGGATCGATGCGGGTGTGACGCCGTGACGCTCACCGACGACACCCTGACCGCAGCCTCGACCGTGACGGGATGGTCGGTCGCCGAGGCGACACCACGACACCACCCGTTGATCGCCGACTTCCTGGCCACCGCGCCGGGGATCGGCGGCCGCAAGTTCGCCGCCGATTCCCGGGATGTAGCCGAGCAACTCGCCGGGGCGTATCCCGGCTCGGCCGTCGTGCTCCTCGACGATGCCGGTGCGGTGGCCGGATATGCGGCCCTGTACCTGCCCGACGGTGACGAACCGGAGGTGTTGGGGCACTTCGTATTCGGTACCCGCGCGCCGGTGGGGGTGGTGCGGTCGATCGTCGACGACAGTGTCGCGCGGTTCGGCCGGGTGGCAATCCCGGGTGCCTATCTGCGGGTCTACATCGGAGCCGAGCAGGCCGTGGTGATCGATGCCCTGACCGGCCGGGGAGCTCGCCGGGAACGCGAGTTCATCAACGTCCGAAAGTGGTTGTGCGACGAGGATCCCGCCGAGTTGGCCGACGCGGGGATCGACTCGATCACCATCCTGTCGTGGCCCGAGGTGGTGTCCGGAGGTTTCACCGAGCAGGTCCGGCGGCTGCAGTACGACACATTCAGCGAGCATTTCGGCAACATGTCGAAAACCCCGCAGCGCTGGGAACACCATGTGGCCAGCCGGGCGTTCACCCCGGATTTCAGTCTGGCTGCGGTGGCCGATGACGGGGTGGTGGTCGGCTATGTGCTCGGCTCCACCTACACCTCCGGAACGGGCCCCGGCGAGATCCGCAGTGCGCACACCGATTACATCGGGGTGCGTCGTGACCGTCGCAAGGCCGGAACGGGTGAACTACTGCTGCGCAAGGTGTGGCTGGCGGCGCTGCGGCGGGGGTTGACCGCCGCCTCGCTGGGCACCGACGTCGCCAATGCCAGCGACGCCCATCTGCTCTATGCCCGGTTGGGGTATCGCACTGTCCGCGACGAGTACGCCTATCGAATCGACGCCAAGGAGAATTCGTAATGACAACGGAAAACACCTATCTGAAGCGGCCGACCGGGTACGACGCCGAACTGCGCTCGGTGTTCGCACCGATCTTCGAGCGCATCGCCGAGGGCAATCGGGAACGCGAGGCGCACCGGGAGTTTCCGCACGAGCAGGTGCGCTGGCTGAGCGACGCCGGGTTCGGCACCCTGCGAATCTCGGCCGAGCAGGGCGGTTTCGGCGCATCACTGGAGCAGACCTTCCTGCTGCTGTCCGAGCTGGGGGAGGCCGACGCCAATGTCGCCCACATCTGGCGTAATCACCTGGCATTCGTCGAGGACCGGCTCAACGCCCCGGCGTCCGAGGACAACGCCACCTGGATCAAACGGTTCCTGGCCGGGGAATTCGTCGGCGGAGGCTGGACCGAGGCCAACAACCTGACCCTGGCGAACCTGGCCACCACGGTGACCGAAGAAGATGGGCACTGGTTGGTGACCGGCGCGAAATACTATGCCACCGGCAGCCTTTACGCCGACTGGCTCGATGTGCTGGGCCGGGGTGCGGACGGCGAGCTGTGGACGGCCCTGGTTCACGCCGACGATCCGGGCGTCACCCTGGTCGATGACTGGCGCGGATTCGGCCAGCGCACCACGGGCAGTGGGTCGGCGCGTTATCAGCAGGCCCGGGCCGAACGCGGCAATGTCTTTCCCGCGGCGCGACGGTTCAGCTATCAGGCGCACTTCTACCAGATCGCCATGCTGGCGGTGCTGACCGGAATCATCAGGGCGGCACAGCGGGACGGCTCGGCCGCGCTGAAATCCCGGAAGCGCAACTACCCACAGGGGCTGGCCGAGGTGCCCGCCGCCGATCCACAACTGCTGCAGGTGATCGGGGAGCTGTCGGCCGAGGCGTTCGGCGCCACGGCCGCGTTGAGCCAGAGCGCCCGCAGCCTGGACCGGATCGTGGCCGGCCGGCTGGCAGGCAGTGACGACCAGGCTGGTCAACTGCTCGTCGACGCCGAAGTGGCGGTCAGCCAGGCGCAGTTGGTGATCGTGGCGGCGGCGCTGCGGGTCACCACCCGGGTGTTCGACACGCTCGGCGCCTCCGGTGTCTCCGAAGAGCTTGGCCTGGACCGACATTGGCGCAACGCCCGCACGCTGGCGTCGCACAACCCGGTGCTCTACAAGGCCCGCATCCTGGGCGACTGGTTCATCAACGGCAAGGATCCGGTGGCTGACCTGGTGTCCCGGGGACGCGGCGGACAGGGCAACTGAGGCCCGGGTCAGCCGACCCGCAGCACCGCCTTGCCCGCCACCGTGCGTCCCAACAGCGCCTGGGCGGCATCGGAGATGTTCGCCCAGGAGTCCCGCAGTCCGATCTGGGGATCGAGTTCTCCGTCGGCAAGCAAGGTCAGGAGGTAATCCAGATCGGCCCGGAACGGTGCCCGGACTGTGAACGGCTCCAACCGTTTCCGGTTGCCGGTGCGCCGTTCCTCCTCGAAGTTGATCGTGGTGGGCTCATTGGAGGCCATCCCGATCGACTGCACCGAACCGCCGTCGGACACGAGGCTGAAGGCTTGTGCCAAGAGCTTCCCTCCGACGTTGTCGAGCACGCCGAACACCGGCTCGGTCACCGCACCGAGCCCGACCACGACTTCGGCTGCGCCCAGTTCCTCAAGGCCCTCACCGCGTTCTGCGCTGCCGACCGCGGCCACCACATGGGCGCCGGCCCGCGCCGCCAGTTGCACCGCGAACCGTCCGACGCCGCCGGAGGCGCCGGTGATGAGAACCCGGCGTCCCACCACCGAGTCGAGGGCCCGTAGCGCCTGCAGTGCGGTCACCCCGGCGACCGGCAGCGCAGCAGCCTCGTCGAATTCGACGAACTCGGGAAGTTCGGCCAGATTGGCTGTCGATACGGCGCGTCTTTCGGCCCAGCCGGCCTCACCGCTGAAACCAACCACCCGGGCACCGACCGCCGGACCGGACCCGTCGGCCGCGGCCCGAGTCACGACACCGGCACTGTCCCAGCCGGGAACTTCTCCCGGGCGGCGCATCTGGTCGATGAAGTGCAGCTCACCGAAGTTCAGTGCGATCGCGTGCACGTCGATCAGGGCCTCGGATTCGGTGGCCGATGGTTCGGCGACATCGTCGAAGCGGAGGTTGGCAGAAGCGTGCGGGTCGTAGACGATGGCTCGCATGCAGGGGCTAACCCACGACGGTCCAACGCTATTCCCGGCATAGGGTGGCCCAGGTGAGCGAGCAGGATCGGATCCGCTGGGACGCGGCATATGCCGACCGGGAATCGGGCGCCGTGCCGGCCCTACCGCAGGCGTTCGCGGGCTATGTCGACGAGTTCCCGGTGGCCGGAACCGCGCTCGACGTGGCGTGCGGACCCGGTCTGGGCTCGGTGTGGTTGGCCCGGCGCGGACTGCGGGTGTGGGGTGTCGACGTGTCTGCCGTGGCGATCGCCCAGGCCAGACAGCTGGCCGCGGACCATGGCGTGGCCGAGCGCTGCCGTTTCGACGTGGCCGATCTCGACGGCGGCCTGCCCGAAGGCGCACCGGTCGACGTGATTCTGTGTCACCGGTTTCGCGATCCGGGCCTGTACCGCGCGCTGGCCGCACGGCTGGCTCCCGGAGGCATCCTGGCTATTTGCGTGCTCAGCGAGGTCGGCGGCGCCCTCGGACGGTTCCGGGCTGATCCCGGTGAGCTGCGCGAGCAGTTCGCGCAGCTATCCGTGATTGCCGAGCACGAAGGGGACGGCGAGGCCTGGCTGTTGGCGCGCGCGGCGAGCTGAGGCCTACATCGGGGCGTTGGCCGGGACGAAGACGCCCGAGCTGTCGGCTTCCTCCTCGGCCCGGATGACGTGCACCACCGCATTGATCAGGGCCAGGTGGGTGAACGCCTGCGGGAAGTTGCCCAGGTGACGGCCGGTGCGCGGCTCGATCTCCTCGGCGTATAGATGTAGCGGGCTGGCGAACGACAGCAACCGCTCACACAGATGCTTGGCCCGGCTCACCTCACCGATCTCGACCAATGCCGAGACCAGCCAGAACGAACAGATGGTGAACGTGCCCTCTTCGCCGGCCAGACCGTCGTCGGTCTCCTCGACCCGGTAGCGCAGCACCAGCCCGTCCTCGGTGAGCTCGTCGGCGATCGCCAGCACGGTGGCCCGCACCCGCGGGTCGTCCGAGGGCAGGAACCGGGTCAGCACCGCCAGCAGCAGCGAGGCGTCCAGCGCGTCGTGACCGTAGCGCTGGGTCAGCACCCCGCGGGAGTCCACCCCGCGGGCCAGCACGTCGGCCTTGATCTCCTCGGCGGCCGCCCGCCACTGCTGGGCGTAGCTCTTCTCGCCCTGCAGCTCGGCCAGTTTGGAACCGCGGTCCAGCGCCACCCAGCACATGATCTTGCTGGAGGTGAAGTGCTGCGGTTCGCCGCGCACCTCCCAGATCCCGCGGTCGGGCTCCTTCCAGTGCTTGATGGCCTCCTCGACCTGATTCTTCAGCACCGGCCACAGCGCCTCGGGAATCTGCTCACGCGACTTCGCGTGCAGGTACACCGAATCGAGCATGGTGCCCCAGATGTCGTGCTGCATCTGGTTGTAGGCGCCATTGCCGATCCGCACCGGTCGGGCGTTGTCGTAGCCGGACAGGTGCGGCAACTCCTCTTCGACCAGGCTGCGCTCGCCACCGACGCCGTACATCACCTGCAGCGGATGGCGTTCGCCGTTGTTGGCGCCGGAGACATCGGCGATGAACGAGAAGAAGTCATCGGCCTCACGGTCCAGGCCGAGTGTGTACAGGCCCCACAATGCGAACGTGGAGTCCCGGATCCACGCGTAGCGGTAGTCCCAGTTGCGCTCACCCTGAGGGGTTTCCGGCAGCGACGTGGTCGGTGCCGCCAGCAGGGCGCCGGTCGGGGAGTAGGTCAGCCCCTTCAGGGTCAGGGCGCTGCGCTGCAGGTACGACCGCCACGGGTGATCGGGGAAGTCGCCGATGTTGATCCACTGCCGCCACGACTCGCTGGTCTTCCACATCTTCTCGGCAGCCTCTTCATAGGTCTGCGGAGCCGGATGTTTGGACCAACTCAGTGCGACGAACACGTTGTCGCCCTCGGTGAGCCGGGTGCGGGCGCGGGCCTCGCGGCCCTCGATGCCGATCCTCAGGTTCGTGGTCAGCCGCAGGGTGGGATGCGAATCCGGGTTGCGACTGGCCCGGGCGATGGCCTCGCCGTAGGCCGGGCCGGAATACTCCCAGGACGCGCTGACCCGGTGGTAGTCGAAGGCCGGCTCGCAGTTCATCACCAGCTCCACGGTGCCGCTGACGCAGCGCACGGTGCGCAGCAGGATGTGCTCGGCATCCCAGTCCATCGGGGTGCGCCGGTGGGTGCGCGAGCGGGTGTCGAGGTCGTGCCACGGGCCCATCACCAGCGTGTCGCGCACGATCACCCAGCCGGTGTGGGTCTGCCAGGTGGTTTCCAGGATCAGGCTGCCCGGCAGGTACCGGCGCGCCGCCGGGACCGTCACGCCATAGGGGCCCAGCCGGAAGTGACCGGCGCCGCGGTCCAGGATCGCGCCGAAGACGCTGGGGGAGTCGGGCCGGGGGACACACAACCACTCCACCGAACCGGCCGATGAGATCAGGCAGGTGTTCTCACAGTCGGACAGGAAGCCGTAGTCGGCAATCGGCGGGAACGGATTCCGCAGCAAACCGCTCGCCGAATACGGCACCGGGGCGGTCACGGTCAACGGTGCCTGCGGCGTCTTCTCGAGCGCCGCGGCAACATCGGCGGGCTCGGTGGGTTGCAGAACCATCCGCACATCATCATCTGCGGATACAGGTGCCGTCTACCCAGGCAGGCGTGTCGAGTGTTACTGGTGCGGCGGGACGAACACAGGGTGAACTCGGCCATCGCCTAGGCTTGTCCCATGGCGGCAATCCTGAACTGGTGGGACGGGGTCGAACTGTGGCTGACCGGGCTGCCCTTCGTCGTGCAGACCACCCTGGTGATGCCGGTGGTGCTGGTGCTGGCCTATGGCAGCGCGGTGCTGCTCGACGGCGCGCTGGGCCGGGGAATCAGCGGGTTGCGCCGACTGCGCCACGCGGCCGGTGCCGGGGTGGATTCGGAGTGACCGGTATGCCTCGCTCACGTGTCACATTGATCTTGGTGCTGCTGGTTGTCCTGGTCATCGTGATGTGGCTGTTGACCCGCTGACACGGGCGTCACCGATCGCTGCACGGGCTCGACCACAGAACTCTGTTATTCTTCGCGCCATGCACGCAGCGTCCGGCACGACGGAGAGCCATGTTCTGGCGCTCCTCGCCGTGGGTTCATGCGCTGTTGCTGATGTCGACTGTTGTCGCTGACTCCAACCCGTCCGCGGTTTGGTGTCGGTGGCACTAGTCTGCCCTGATACTCATCCTTCGCCTTTCCGCCTGACGGACCTCAACTGTCCCCGTCTGCAAGGAAGGTCATCAGTGCCCGTAAACAAGCCCAATATCCGTAAGTTCTGGCGTACCGCCGCAGTCAACACCGCGGTGCTGGCCACCACCGGCGTGCTGGCCGTCGGCTGCGGCGGCGGCGCCAGTGACGTCGTCGGCGGTGGGCACGGCTCCCAGGGGGCCGACACCACGCTGACGCTCGTCGCCTACGCGGTGCCCGAGCCGGGCTGGAGCAAGATCATCCCCGCGTTCACCGCCACCGAGGAGGGCAACGGGATCGCGGTGACCAAGTCGTTCGGCGCGTCCGGCGATCAGTCGCGTGCCGTCGCGGATGGCAAACCGGCCGACATCGTGAACTTCTCGGTCGAACCCGACATCACCCGGTTGGTCAAGGCCGACAAGGTGGCCGACGACTGGAACGCGGGCAACACCAAGGGAGTTCCGTTCGGTTCGGTGGTGTCGTTGGTGGTGCGCAAGGGAAACCCCAAGGGCATCAAGGACTGGGACGATCTGCTGCAGCCGGGACTGGAGGTGGTCACCCCGAGTCCGTTGAGCTCAGGTTCGGCCAAGTGGAACCTGCTGGCGCCGTACGCGGCCAAGAGCAATGGCGGTAAGGACTCGGCCGCCGGCCTGGACTTCGTCAACAAGTTGGTGACCGAGCACGTCAAAACCCGCCCCGGTTCGGGCCGCGAGGCCACCGACGTGTTCCTGCAGGGCACCGGGGACGTGCTGATCAGCTACGAGAACGAAGCGATCAACGTCGAGCGGCAGGGCAAACCCGTCGAGCACATCAACCCGGCACAGACCTTCAAGATCGAGAACCCGGTGGCGGTCGTCAAGACCAGTCCGCATGCCGCCAAGGCGCAGGCGCTGCAGAACTTCCTGTTCACTCCCGAGGGCCAGAAATTGTGGGCCGAGGCGGGATTCCGTCCGGTCGACCCGGCGGTGGCGGCCGACTTCACCAAGGACTTCCCGACCCCGGAGAAGTTGTGGACCATCGCTGATCTCGGCGGTTGGGCTGATGTCGATCTCGCGTTGTTCGACAAGGACAACGGCTCGATCACCAAGATCTACAAGCAGGCGACTGGATGACCGCTGTAGACCAGACCGATTCGGTTGCGCCGGCGCCGGGGGATGCGATCCCCGGCGTGCGGTTCGGCCATTACGGCAGCACGTCGCTGCGGGTGGGCGCGGCCTCGATCTGGTTGAGCGTCATCGTGCTGCTGCCGTTGGCGGCGATCCTGTGGCAGGCGGCCGGCGGCGGGTGGAACGCCTTCTGGCTGGCGGTGACCTCCAACGCCGCCGTGGAGTCGTTTCGGGTGACGCTGACCATCTCGGCCGGGGTCACGGTGATCAACCTGGTGTTCGGCCTGCTGGTGGCGTGGGTGCTGACCCGCGACGAGTTCCCCGGTAAGCGGGTGGTGGACTCGGTGATCGATCTGCCGTTCGCGCTGCCGACGATCGTGGCCAGCCTGGTGATGCTGGCGCTGTACGGGCCGGCGAGTCCGGTTGGGCTGCACCTGCAGCACACCAAATGGGGTGTCGGCATCGCGCTGCTGTTCGTCACGTTGCCGTTCGTGGTGCGATCGGTGCAGCCGGTGCTGCTCGAACTGGACCGCGAGACCGAGGAGGCCGCGGCCTCGCTCGGCGCCAGTAACCGGGTCATCTTCGTCAAGGTGATCCTGCCGGCGTTGCTGCCCGCGCTGCTGTCCGGGGCCGGTCTGGCGTTCTCCCGGGCGATCGGTGAATTCGGATCGGTGGTGCTGATCGGCGGTGCGGTGCCGGGCGAGACCGAAGTGTCCTCGCAGTGGATCCGGACCCTGATCGAGAATGACGACCGCACCGGTGCCGCAGCGATCTCCATTGTGCTGCTGCTGATCTCGTTCCTGGTCTTGTTCGTGCTGCGGGCAGTGGGGTCCCGTGCGGCCAAACGTCAGGAGCTTTCGGCATGACGCTCTCTCCGTGGGTGCGCCACCTGATCCGCTATCTGGCGCTGGCCTATGTGGCGGTGTTGGTGGTTGTTCCGGTCGGGTTGATCCTGTGGCGCACTTTCGGACCGGGCGTCGGTGCCTTCTTCGCGTCGGTGAGCACGCCCGCGGCCGTCTCGGCATTGCAGCTGTCGCTGTTGGTGGTGGCGATCGTCGTGCCACTGAATGTCCTGTTCGGTGTGCCCACGGCACTGGTGCTGGCGCGCAACCGGTTTCGCGGTAAGAACGTATTGCAGGCGGTGATCGACCTACCGTTCGCGGTGTCACCGGTGGTGGTGGGTGTCGCGCTGATCCTGCTCTGGGGAACGGCGGGGCTGCTGGGGTTTGTCGAGAACAACCTCGGGCTGAAGATCATCTTCGGATTGCCGGGCATCGTGCTTGCCAGCATCTTCGTCACGGTGCCGTTCGTCATCCGCGAGGTCGAGCCGGTACTGCACGAAATCGGAACCGACCAGGAAGAAGCCGCCGCGACACTGGGATCGAGTTGGTGGCAGACCTTTTGGCGGGTCACCCTGCCGTCCATCCGGTGGGGCCTGACCTACGGCATCGTGCTGACCGTCGCCCGCACCCTGGGCGAGTTCGGTGCGGTGATCATGGTGTCGTCGAACTTGCCGGGCACCTCTCAGACGCTGACCCTGCTGGTGTCCGACCGCTACAACCGCGGCACTGCGGAATCGGTGTACGGCGCATATGCCATCTCGACATTGCTCATGGCGGTCGCAGTGGTGGTGCTGGTGGTCCAGCTGATCCTTGACCGACGCCGTAACAAGGCCGAGCAGTAGGCCGAGAAGGAGAAAGAGCTATGACCGACGCGATCGTGGTTCGGGGCGCCAACAAGCATTACGGCGATTTCGCGGCGCTCGACAACATCGACTTCGAGGTGCCGTCAGGTTCGTTGACCGCGTTGCTGGGGCCGAGCGGCTCGGGCAAGTCGACTCTGCTGCGCACCATCGCGGGCCTGGATCAGCCCGACACCGGGACCATCACCATCAACGGGCGTGACGTGACCGGGATCCCGCCGCAGCGCCGCGGTATCGGCTTCGTGTTCCAGCACTATGCGGCGTTCAAACACCTGACCGTCCGCGACAACGTGGCGTTCGGCCTCAAGATCCGGAAGCGGCCCAAGGCCGAGGTCAAGGAGAAGGTCGACAATCTCCTGGAAGTGGTGGGGCTGTCGGGGTTTCAGACCCGCTACCCCAATCAGCTTTCCGGAGGGCAGCGCCAGCGCATGGCATTGGCGCGGGCGCTGGCAGTGGACCCGCAGGTGCTGCTGCTCGACGAGCCGTTCGGCGCGCTGGATGCCAAGGTGCGTGACGATCTGCGGGCCTGGCTGCGCCGTCTGCACGACGAGGTACACGTCACCACGGTGCTGGTGACCCACGATCAGGCCGAGGCGCTGGACGTGGCAGACCGGATTGCGGTGCTCAACAAGGGGCGGATCGAACAGGTCGGTTCGCCGACCGAGGTCTACGACGAGCCGGCCAACGCATTCGTGATGTCGTTTTTGGGTGCGGTGTCGGAACTGAACGGGAACCTGGTGCGTCCGCACGACATCAGGGTCGGCCTCACCCCCGAGGTGGCGATCGCCGCGGACGATGGGACTGCCGAGGCTACCGGGGTGCTGCGGGCCAGTATCAATCGGATCGTGATGCTGGGCTTCGAGGTGCGGGTCGAGCTGACCAGTGCCGCAACCCATGTGCCGTTCACGGCGCAGATCACCCGGGGCGATGCCGAGGCGCTGGGGCTTCGGGAAGGCGACACCGTCTATGTGCGGGCGACACGAGTGCCTCAGATCGCCGGTGGCGTGTCAATCCCGGTCAGTGACAAGGAATCTGAGACCGACACCGGCGAGGACAGCGATCAGGACGAGGCGCTGACCGTCAGCTGAACGGTCAGCGCCCCGGGATCAAGCCAGCGTCAGGAACAGCTTCTCCAGTTCGGCCACGTCCATCGGTTCCGTGCCCTGGCCGGTGATGCACTCGCGCAGGCCGGTCGCGACGATCTTGAAGCCGGCGCGGTCCAGCGCGCGTGACACCGCGGCGAGCTGGGTCACGACGTCCTTGCAGTCGCGGCCCTGCTCGATCATTCCGATGACGCCGGCGAGCTGGCCCTGGGCCCGCCGCAGCCGGTTGAGGATTGCGGAAATGGAGTCCTCGTCACAAATCACGGATCCCCCTTTTGTGCTGGCAGTGTTGTTGGTGTCCATCGTACCCATGGGGGTATTCCTTTCGGTCATGTCGCGGTGGTGGGCCGTCCGAGCAGCCGGCGCATAGGGCACCATCCGTATCGGTTGCACGCGACCTTGTTCAGTGCGGCTACCGCGGTCAGGCCGGCCGTGGTGAGTCCGAGGGCGGGGTGGATCTCCTGGGCGAGCATCACCGACGCCATCAGAAGCACGAACCAGCCGAAGCCCTGACGCAGCATATTCGGGTCGATCCGTGACGTCAGCCGGGTGCCGATCAGGCTGCCCAGCACCGCGGCGCCGACAACCATGCCGGCCACCCGCCAATCGATCGGCGCTGTGCTCAGATGCCCGGCCAGGCCGGCCAACGAGTTCATCGTGATCACCAGCAACGAGGTGCCGACCGCGACCGACATCGGAAGTCCGCCGAGCAGCACGAGCGCGGGAACGACGAGGAAACCGCCACCGGCACCGACGATTCCGGTGACCAGCCCGACCGCCAGCCCGATGGCCAGGGACTTGACGATGGGCGGGCGGCCCGCTGTCGGTTCGCTCGCCGACCGTCCTCTGATCATCGCCAGCGCGGTGGCCACCATCATCACCGTGAATGCGATGAGCAGTACCTTGCCGTCCACGAAATGACTCAGCAGACCGCCGCCGTACGCGCCCGCGGTACCGGCCGCGCCGAACAACAGACCGGTGCGCCATTGCACCCGCCCGGCGCGGGCGTGCGCAATGACACTGGTAGCGCTGGTGATTCCCACCACCAGAAGCGATGTTGCGATTGCCTGCTTGGGCTCCATGCCGGCGACGTAGGCCAGCAGCGGGACGGTCAGAATCGACCCGCCGCCGCCAAGCAGTCCCAGCGACACCCCGACCAGAACGGCCAGCACCACGGTCAACGCGAGCATGGCCGTCAGCTGGACTTTGCCGACAGTTGGGTCACGACCGAGTCGAGATCGCAGGCGGCGCCGCGGTTGTAGGGCAGCCGCGACAGCATCATGCCCATCGCACACGTATTGGTCAGTGCCGCAGTGGTAAGCCCGGCCCCGATCGCGCCGGCCAGCCATTTCAGCTTGGGCTTGGCGATGCTGCCCAGGATGCTGGTCAACACAATGGATCCGGCGACCAGACGCACCTGGCGTTCCAGGTCCCACCGCTGGGCGCCCCGGCGAACATTGAATCCGCGCTCCTGCCAGGTGTTCATGCCGCCGGCCAGGATTCGCACATTGGTCAGGCCGATGTTGTGCAGCGCCTCACCGGCGGTGGTGGCCCGCTGACCGGACCGGCACACCAGCACGATGTCCTCGTCGAGGTGGTTGGCGATCTCGTCGCGATGCTCGCGCAGCACGTCCAGCGGCACGTTGTAGGAACCGGGGATATGCGCAGTCTCGAACTCGGCCGGGGTGCGCACGTCGATCAGCCGCGGACCGGTGCCGGTGTTACGCAGCTCCCGCAGTTCGGTGGCGTCGATGGTCGGTGGCGTGGACGTCGATGTTGCCGCCATATCAGGCAAGCCCTTTCAGCATGAGGTTCCAGTACATGAACGGAAGACCGTATTTCTTGAGGTACCAGTACGACCGATGCGGTTTGGTCGGATCGAGCACCGGCACCGAGGGTGTGACCTGCATCGAGTAGTCGAACTCGGCCATCAGCATGTCGTGGGCGGAGGTGACGATCGGGCACGAGGCGTACCCGTCGTAGTGCCCCGAGAGCGGACGGCCATCCAGGAACGCCCGGACATTCTCGACCACCACCGGAGCCTGTTTGCGAATGGCTGCACCGGTTTTCGAGTTGGGCGAGGACCCGGCATCGCCGAGTGCGAACACGTTGGGGTGCCGGACGTGCTGCATGGTGTGCTTGTCGATCTCGACATACCCGTTGGCGTCTCCGCCGCTGTAGATGGTCGACAGGGGACTGGTCTTGATCCAGTCCGGTGCCGACTGGTGCGGCACGGTGTGCAGCACGTCGTAGGGCAGCATGGCGTCGGTACCGCCGTCGCCGACGCTGGCAACGGTGACCTTGCGGCCGGCGGCGTCGATGGCGCGTACTTCCGAAGTCGTGTGCAGCTGAATGCCGTAGTCGGCGATCACCTTTTCCAGGTTGGCCGCGATGGCCGGGATGCCGAAGATGCGCGGCGTCGGCACTACCAGGTGCACGTCGATCTTGTCGAGCACACCTTGCTGGCGCCAGTAGTCGCAGGCCAGGTAGGCGATCTTCTGCGGCGCCCCGGCGCACTTGATCGGGCCGGACGGCATGGCGAAGACCGCTGTCCCGGAACGGGTTTCGCGGATGAAGTCCCAGGTACGCGGCGCCAGGTCATACCGGTAGTTGGACGAGACACCGTCGCGGCCCAGCGTCTCGGTCAGACCCTCGGTGCGGTCCCAGTCCAGCTGCAGGCCGGGGCAGACCACCAGCACGTCGTAGCCGACCGTGGTGCCGTCCGCGCAGGTGACGGTGTTGGTATCGGGATCGATGGCCGACACTGCGTTCTTGATCCAGGTGGCACCGCGCGGCATCACCGACGCCTCCGAACGAGCCGAGGTCTCGGCCTTCGCGGTACCACCGCCGACCAGCGTCCATAACGGCTGGTAGTAGTGCGTGTCGGCCGGTTCGATCACCGCGACGTCGGAAAATCCCTTGCGCAGCATCCGCGCTGCCACGGTGATGCCGGCGGTACCGCCGCCGATGATGACGACCTGGTGCTTCTTGGCGCTACCCATAGGGTGCTCACTCACTTTCATTCCGTTATCTGTCAGGCGATTTGTGCGCTGTCGGCCCATGCGTTGTACCCGCCCAGGATGTCGCTGACATCACTGAAGCCGCGTTGACGCAACAGGCTGGCAGCCACCGAGGAGCGGTAGCCGCCGGCGCAGTACACCACCGTGGGACGGTTCGGATCGAGTTCGGCGATCCGGTCCGGCAATTGGCCCACCGGAATGTTAACGGCGCCCGGGACCATGCCCGCCTCGGTCTCACCGGGGTTGCGCACGTCCACGATCTGCAGATCGTGGACCTCGCCGGCGCGCTCGGTGAAGGCCTGGGCGGTCAGCCGCGATGCCACCTGCACCTGGTCGCGGTGCTCGAACATGGCTCGCTCCGGGGCATCGAGGTAGCCCACCACCCGGTCGAATCCGATGCGGGCCAGCCGGTTCTTGCCTTCCAGCTCCTGTCCGGTGTCGGTGATCAGGACGATGTCGACATCGGGCTTGATCACCGATCCGGCGAATTCCGCGTAGCGGCCGTCCAATCCGATGTTGATCGCGTTGCGCAGGTGTCCGAGCGCGAACTCCTCCGGACCGCGTCCGTCGACCAGCATGGCTCCGGCGTTCACGGCCTCGGTCATCTGCCGGTAGTCCAGGGCGGATGGCATTGCGTCCTCATCCAGCAACGCTCGGTCCTTGCGGTTGAGGATTGCGTTGTAGACGAAGTAGCCGGGTGCCGGTGGTTGTCCCTCGGTGACCAGCTCGATGAACGACTTCTTGTCGGGTGCCCGCAGCGCGTAGTTGCTGAGCTTCTGGTCGCCCATCGTCGAGGACCGCTCGGTGGACAGGTTCTTGCCGCACGCCGAGCCGGCGCCGTGGGCGGGGAAGACGCGGGTGGAATCGGGCAGCGTCATCAGCTTCTCGTGCAGCGAGTGATACAGCTTGTCGGCCAGCTCATCGCGGGTGAAGCCGATCGATGCCAGCAGGTCGGGCCGGCCCACGTCCCCGATGAACAGGGTGTCGCCGGTCAGCACGCCGTACGGCTCGGTGTCGTCGGCGTGCTCGTAGACCACGATGCTCATCGACTCCGGGGTGTGACCGGGGGTGTGGCGGAACTCGAGTGTGACCTCGCCCAGCGAATACCGTTGTCCGTCTTCGACTCCCATGAAGTCGAACTCGGGTGAGGCGACCGAGGAATACACGATGGTGGCTCCGGCGGCCTCGGCCAGTTCCAGGTGGCCGCTGAGGAAGTCGGCGTGGAAGTGGGTCTCGATGACCAGCTCGATGTGCAGGCCGAGTTTCTCTGCGTCGGCCAGGTATTCCGACACGTCACGCTGCGGGTCGACAACGACCGCACGGCCCGTGGATTCGTCGCCGATCAGATACGACGCATGTGACAGACAATCCAGGTAGTACTGGATGAACTTCAAAGTCGGCTCCTTTGCCTCCGGCCCCGATATACCTCTGGGGGTATGCCCGTAAGCCGAATATACCCCTGGAGGTATCCCCGTCAAACCGGTTGCACGCCGAAGCGGCCATCAACTGATGGCCGGGAGCGGGTGAGGAAAGGAACCGTCAGGCGGCGGAAACGGCGCTACGCGCGGCGATCGCCTCTTCGTAACGATCCAGCACGGTGGCCGCCACCAACCGGTGGGGACCCAACGGATCTGCCATCGGAATCCCTGCCGCACAGGCGAATTCGGCAACCCTGTCGGTGATTCGGCCGTGCGCCAGGAACCATGGTGCGATAACCAGGCGGCGGGCACCGCGCTCGCGCAGTCGCTCGACGGCCTCGGGCAGGGACGGGGTCTGGCCTGTGGTGAACGCCACCTGGGTGCCCGCCCAGCGGGTGCCTTCGGACAACGCACTGGCGAGTGCGGTGGTTCTCACATTGGCGTCCGGATGTGACGAGCCCACCCCGGCGAGTATCACGCCGAGGTCGGCGTCGAAGCGCGATACCCCGACCGCCGTCAGCCGTTCCCGCACCACCTGCAGCAGGCGGGGGTCTTCGCCGAGCACCTCGGCCTGACCCACCTCGGCACCGGAAGTGGTGATCAATCCGGGGATGTCGATGCGGGCGTGATAGGCGCTGGCCAGCAGGAGCGGAACCACCACAGCGCCGGGGGCGACCTCGGACAGCACGTCGGCAAGGTTGGGTGCGTTCTGCTCACAGAACGCGACCCGCACCTCGGTATCGGGCAACAGGCGGCGCAGATGTCCGGCGATCGCATGCGCATTCGCCGACGAGCGCGGATCTGCGCTGCCGTGTGCGGTGAGAATGAGCGTCATTTGTCCCTCACGAATGCCCTATGAGGCGTGCAGACCGCATTCGGTCTTGGCCAGACCGGCCCAGCGACCGCTGCGAGGATCGGCGCCCTCGACCGGCTTCTGGGTGCACGGCGCGCAGCCGATGGACGGATAGCCTTCGTCCACAAGGGGATTCACTAGAATGCCGTTGGCCTCGATGTAGGCCTGCATCTCGTCGTCGCTCCACGCGGCGATCGGGTTGATCTTCACCAGACCGAACGCCTCGTCGAAGCTGATCAGCGGGGCGTTGGCGCGCGTCGGCGCTTCCACCCGGCGGATGCCGGTAACCCAAGCCGAGTAGCCCCTGAGCGCCTTGGACAGCGGCTGCACCTTGCGCAGGTTGCAGCACCGCGCGGCGTCGCTGGCGAACAGGTCCTTGCCCACCAGCTCGTCCTGCTCGGCGACGCTGTGCTCGGGCGTCACGTTCACCACGCGCACGTCGTAGACCGCTTCCACGGCGTCACGGGTGCCGATGGTTTCGGCGAAGTGGTAGCCGGTGTCCAGGAACAGCACGTCGACGCCGGGACGGACCTTCGCGGCCATCTCGACCAGCACGGCGTCCTGCATATTGGATGCGACGACGTAGTTTCCGCCGAAGTTCTCGTCCACCCAGCGCAGCAGTTCCTCGGCGCTGGCGTCGGCCAGTTCCGCAGCGCCGCGCTCGGCGAGCGCCCTCAGATCAGTCTCGGATACGGCAGTCATGTCTGCGTTCACCTCATCTCTCGCTCTTCGCGCAAGCGCTCATCGGGCTAATGCTCTTCGCGCAAGCGCTCATCGGGCTAATGCTCTTCGCGCAAGCGCTCATCGAAGATCAGCTTCGTCGGCCCGAATTGCCCACTGCGCGAAACGCTCGCCGTCCTCGCGTTGTTTCACGAAATTGCGCACGACACGGTCGATGTAGTCGCCCAGCTCGGTGGCGAGCACCTTGTGCTGGCGCAGCTTGCGCCCGAAACCGCTGTCCAGGCCCAGGCTGCCGCCCAGATGCACCTGGAAACCCTCCTCGGGGCCGTTGCCCTCGTCGATCATCTGGCCCTTGAAGCCGATGTCGGCGATCTGGATCCGGGCGCACGAGTTCGGGCAGCCGTTCAGGTTGATGGTCACCGGGACGTCGAGCTCAGCGTTCAGGTCGGCCAGCCGCTGCTCCAATTCGGGCACCAAGGACTGGGCGCGAACCCGGGTTTCGGCGAACGACAGCTTGCAGTACTCGATGCCGGTGCAGGCCATCAGGTTCTTGCGCCAGTGCGACGGCCGGGTCTGCAGGCCCAGCGCGTCCAGGCCGGCGACCAGTTCCTCGACCTTGTCGTCGGGGACGTCGAGAACGATGAGCTTCTGGTACGGGGTCAGCCGGATCCGGTTCGAGCCGACGGCATCGGCCAGATCGGCGACCTTGGTGAGCAGGGTGCCGGAGGCACGGCCGGCGATGGCCGCGACGCCGACAGCGTTGAGGCCGTTCTTGAGCTTCTGCACACCGACGTGGTCGATGGTGTGCGGGACCTGCTCGGGTGCGGGGCCGTCGATCAGCTTGCGGCCCAGGTACTCGGTCTCGAGAACTTCGCGGAATTTCTCGACACCCCAGTCCTTGATCAGGAACTTCAGCCGGGCCTTGGAGCGCAGGCGGCGGTAGCCGTAGTCGCGGAAGACCTGGGTGATGCCTTCCCAAACATCGGGCACCTCGTCCAGCGGCACCCAGACGCCGAGGCGCTGGGCCAGCATCGGGTTGGTGGACAGGCCGCCGCCGACCCACACGTCCAGCCCGGGCCCGTGCTCGGGGTGGTTCACCCCGATGAACGCGATGTCGTTGATCTCGTGCGCAACGTCCTGCAGGCCGGAGATGGCGGTCTTGTACTTGCGGGGCAGGTTGGAGAACTCCGGGTTGCCGATGTAGCGGCGGACGATCTCGTCGACGGCCCAGCTCGGGTCGAGCACCTCGGTGAGCGACTCACCGGACAGCGGGCCACCGAGCACCACACGCGGGCAGTCGCCGCACGCTTCGGTGGTCTGCAGGCCGACCGACTCGAGGCGACGCCAGATCTCGGGCACGTCCTCGATCCGGATCCAGTGGTACTGGATGTTCTCCCGGTCGGTGATGTCGGCGCTGTCGCGCGCGAAGTCGACCGAGATTTCGCCGATGGTCCGCAGGGCCGCGCTGGTCAGCGCGCCACCGTCGCAGCGCACCCGCATCATGAAGTACGGGGCCTCCAGCAGATCGGCATTGTCGTCACCGGTAAAGGTGCCGTCGTAGCCCTGCTCACGCTGGGTGTACAGGCCCATCCAGCGCATCCGGCCGCGCAGGTCGGTCTTGTCGATGCTGTCGAAGCCCTGCTTGGAGTAGACATTGAGGATGCGGTCACGCACGTTGAGTGCGTCGTCTTCCTGCTTGAACTCTTCGTTGGGGTTGAGGGGCTCGCGGTTGCCCAGCGCCCACTGGCCCTCGTTGCGGGCGGGCTTGGCTTTGGCGGTGGCCTCGGGGGTGGTCACTGTTGTGCTCCTTCACAAAGGAGCTGGCTTCAGGACGCGCTGATCACCGGTGGCTGTCCGGCAGCGCGGATCCGGCGGCCAGCTGAGAATATGGGCAGGCGGGACGGCGCAGGATCAGGGCAGACAGCAACAGCTACAAACGCGCTTGAAATCGACATGCCGCCGTGCCACCAGCTGAACGCTGGTGGAGCTGTTACGGGCGGGGGTCACGCCCGACATTGTGCCATGGTTATCGCCACCAGCCCTAACCGGGCCATATTTGCGCTCGCGGTGAGCAAAAGTCGTCGCTGATCCTGGCTCAGGCGTCCTTTGGTATGCATGGGCTCTCCTGGGGTGGAATCCGGGTGATCGGTGCGGCCGCCGCCGAGTCACACTTGGTGAATGACAGTTCATGCCGAGTTGGCCCAACTACCCCCGGTTTCGCCGAACCGGGAGCGGCCGTTCGGCATCTACATCCATGTGCCGTTCTGCGCCACCCGGTGCGGATACTGCGACTTCAACACCTATACGCCGGGCGAATTGGGCTCCGGTGATCTCCCCGGCTCAGCCGGGGGTGCTGACCTCCTCGGCCCGCCCGCGGGCGCAACCCCCGAGGGCTGGCTGGCCGCGTTGCGCGTCGAACTGCGGCTGGCCGCGGCACGGGTCGGGTCCGTGCCGGTGCAGACGGTCTTCGTGGGCGGCGGCACGCCCTCGTTGCTCGGTGGTGCCGGCCTGGCCGCGGTGCTGGGGGCGGTGCGGGACAACTTCACCCTGGCCGCCGACGCCGAAGTGACCACCGAGGCCAATCCGGAATCCACCTCACCGGCACTGTTCGAGACGCTGCGCGAGGCCGGCTATACCCGGTTGTCGCTGGGCATGCAGTCGTCGGCGCCGCGGGTGCTTGCGGTGCTGGACCGTACCCACTCGCCGGGCCGCGCGCCGGCGGCGGCCATCGAGGCCAGGGCCGCCGGATTCGAGCACGTCAGTATCGACCTGATCTACGGCACACCGGGGGAGACCGACGACGATCTGTGCCGGTCGGTCGACATCGCGCTGGGCGCGGGCATCGACCACCTGTCGGCGTACGCGCTCGTGGTCGAGGACGGCACCGCGCTGGCTCGTCGGGTGCGCCGTGGTGAGATCACCCGGCCCGACGACGATGTGCTGGCGCAGCGGTACGAACTGCTCGACGCGCGGCTGTCAGCCGCGGGCCTGCACTGGTACGAGGTGTCGAACTGGAGCCGTCCGGGTGGTGAGTGCCGGCACAACCTCGGCTACTGGGACGGCGGCGAGTGGTGGGGCGCCGGGCCGGGTGCGCACGGCTTCCTCGGTGCGACGCGGTGGTGGAATGTCAAGCATCCCAACGCCTATGCCCAGGCGCTGGCCGACGAGGCATTGCCGATCGCCGATTTCGAGCAACTCGAGGGACCGGAGCGGCACCTCGAGGATGTGATGCTGCGGCTGCGTTTGCGGCGCGGCCTGGCGGTGCAGCGTCTCAGCGAGGCCGAACGGGCCCGCATCCCGGCACTGGTCGCCGACGGCTTGGTGACCGACCGCGATGGCCGGCTGGTGCTGACCGATCATGGCCGGCTACTGGCCGATGGCGTGGTGCGCACCCTGCTCGGCTAGGCCGGGCTGGGCGCCAGAGCGTCCATGTCGAACAACCGAGCGTGCAGGATGGTGCGATTGCGCAGGGCGGCGCGCACGGCCCGGTGCAGGCCGTCCTCCAGGTAGATGTCGCCGCGCCACCTGATGGCATGCGGGAACAGATCGCCGTAGAACGTCGAATCCTCGGACAACAGCCGATCCAGCGCGAGCACTGTCGTGGTGGTCACCAGTTCATCGAGACGCAGCTGGCGCGGCGGGATGCGGGACCAGTCCCGGTAGGAGAGCCCGTGGTCCGGGTAGGGCTTGCCCTCCTGGACGCCTTTGAAAATCATCGCCGGCCCGCCTCCGTCGCAGCATTGCGCGGTGTTGCCATCGGCATAGTTGCCTAGGCTAGTACCTTCGCGTCGAATTGCCAGCGCGGATTTGTGCTCGCGGACGGCCGCGCCGGTGGCTGCGTGGTCGGTGAACCGCCTGTTGGTCAGTAAAATGGACCAAGCAAAGAGGACGCATCGTAACTGCGAAGGGTAGGTGAACAGGTGGGGAGTGCCGATGAGCGTCGTTTCGAGGTGCTGCGCGCCATCGTCGCCGACTTCGTGGCCACCAAGGAGCCGATCGGTTCCAAGACCCTGGTGGAACGTCACAACCTGGGCGTGTCGAGTGCCACCGTCCGGAACGACATGGCGGTGCTCGAGGCCGAGGGCTACATCACCCAGCCGCACACCAGTTCGGGCCGGGTTCCCACCGAGAAGGGCTACCGCGAGTTCGTCGACCGGATCGACAACGTCAAACCGTTGTCGTCGTCGGAACGCCGCGCGATCCTGTCCTTCCTGGAATCCGGAGTCGATCTGGACGACGTGCTGCGGCGCGCGGTGCGGCTGCTCGCGCAGCTGACCCGGCAGGTCGCGATCGTGCAGTACCCGACGCTGTCCACCTCGGCGGTGCGTCACCTTGAGGTGGTGGCGTTGACCCCGGCCCGGTTGCTCCTGGTGGTGATCACCGACTCCGGCCGGGTCGACCAGCGGATCGTGGAGCTCGGCGATGCGATTGACGAGCATGAGCTGGTCAAACTGCGTGAAATGCTCGGGCAGGCGTTGGAAGGCAAACCGCTGACCGCGGCATCGGTCGCGGTCAGCGATCTGGCCTCACACCTCAATGGCAGCGGCGGCCTGGCCGATGCGGTGGGCAGGTCGGCCACCGTCCTGGTCGAAACGCTCGTCGAGCACACCGAGGAACGGCTCTTGCTGGGCGGCACCGCCAATCTGACCCGTAACACCGCCGACTTCGGCGGGTCGCTGCGGTCGGTGCTGGAAGCGCTGGAGGAGCAGGTGGTGGTGCTGCGGTTGCTGGCCGCCCAGCAGGAAGCGGGCAGAGTGACCGTGCGAATCGGTCACGAAACCGAGGCCGAGCAGATGCTCGGGACGTCGGTGGTGAGCACCGCGTACGGCAGTTCGGGCAAGGTGTACGGCGGAATGGGTGTTGTGGGTCCCACTCGAATGGACTATCCGGGAACGATCGCCAATGTTGCGGCGGTTGCTCTCTACATCGGCGAAGTCCTAGGTACTCGGTAAGGCTGCCGGTCAGTCCGGCATAGAAAGGTCAGGCAAGGTCAGCGTGGCACGCGATTATTACGGCCTGCTCGGAGTGAGCAAGGGCGCCAGCGATTCGGAGATCAAGCGCGCCTACCGGCGGATGGCGCGTGAGCTGCATCCCGATGTCAACCCCGACGCGGAGGCGCAGAGCCGGTTCACCGAGATCCAGGTCGCCTACGAGGTGCTCTCCGATCCGGAGAAGCGACGCATCGTGGACATGGGCGGCGACCCGATGGAATCGGTGGGCGGAGCGCCCAATGGGTTCAGCGGGTTCGGCGGTTTGGGCGACGTGTTCGAAGCGTTCTTCGGCGGTGGAACCACCTCGCGCGGGCCGATCGGCCGGGTGCGGCCGGGCTCCGATTCGCTGCTGCGGATGCGGCTGGATCTGGCGGAGTGTGCCACCGGCGTGACCAAGCAGGTGGCCGTGGACACCGCGGTGCTGTGTGACCTGTGTCAGGGCAAGGGCACCAACGGCAATTCCACCCCGGTGGCCTGCGACACCTGCGATGGCCGCGGCGAGATCCAAACCGTGCAGCGGTCCCTGCTCGGCCAGGTGATGACGGCACGGCCGTGCCCGGTGTGCGGCGGAGTGGGTGAGGTCATCCCCGATCCGTGCAACCGGTGTGGCGGCGACGGCCGGGTGCGTGCTCGACGCGAGATCAGCGTCAAGATCCCGGCCGGCGTGGGCGATGGCATGCGGGTGCGGCTGGCCGCGCAGGGCGAGGTCGGTCCCGGCGGCGGGCCCGCAGGCGACCTCTACGTCGAGGTGCACGAGAAGCAACATGACACCTTCGTCCGCGACGGCGACGACCTGCACTGCACCATCTCGGTGCCGATGGTCGACGCCGCGCTGGGTACCACCGTCACCGTGGACGCCATCCTGGACGGACCCACCGAACTCACCATCGCCGCGGGCACCCAGCCCGGTGCGGTAACCACCTTGCGCGGGCACGGCATGCCGCACCTGCGTTCCGGTGTGCGTGGTGACCTGCACGCCCACATCGAAGTGGTGGTGCCCGCACGACTGGACAACACCGACATCGAGCTGCTGGGCAAGCTGAAGGAGAACCGCACCCGCGACGCCGCCGAGGTGCGTTCGACGCAGGCTCCGGCCAGTTCCGGGGGCCTGTTCAGCCGGCTGCGCGAGACGTTCTCCGGTCGCTGACTCCGCGGGCTGACACAGTGAGCGCAGCGCTTTTCTACGTCGACGCGCTGCCCGGTGCGGGGGAGCTCGCCGTCGTCGACGGTGACGAGGGTTTCCACGCGGTCAATGTGCGTCGGATCCGGGTCGGTGAACAGATCGACTTGAGCGACGGCGCCGGGACGCTGGCCCATTGCGTCGTCGAGGCCACCGCCAAGGGCCGGTTGTCGGCGCGGGTGACACAACAGTTGACCGTCGCGCCGCCGTGCCCGGCGGTCACCGTCGTGCAGGCGCTACCCAAGTCCGACCGCTCGGAGCTGGCCGTGGAGCTGGCCACCGAGGCTGGTGCGGACGCGTTCATCGCGTGGCAGGCGACCCGGTGCGTGGCGCGCTGGGAGGGCCCGAAGGTGGACAAGGGTCTGCGGCGCTGGGAGGCGGTGGCCCGCTCGGCGGCTCGGCAGTCCCGGCGCGTCTATGTCCCAGCCGTCGAGGGTGTGGTTTCGACGGCCGCGCTGACCCAGCGGGTCGCCGACGCGGTGGCCGCCGGGGCGGTGGTGCTGGCGCTGCATGAATCTGCGACTGAACCGCTCGCTGAACTTCCTGTGGCTCAAGCTGATTCACTGATGCTTATCGTCGGCCCGGAGGGTGGCATCGCCGACGACGAGATCGCGGCGTTGACCGCGGTCGGGGCGCGGGCGGTGCGGCTGGGTCCGACCGTGCTGCGCACCTCGACGGCCGCGGCCGTGGCATTGGGGGCGATCGGTGCGCTGACATCACGCTGGGCGTTGTAGCGCACGCTGCGTGATTGCCGAGGTGGGCTCGGCGTGGGGTTGCCGGCATATGACAAAAGGAGTCGGCAATCACACCCGTGGACGGAATCACCGGGTTGGCCAGCTTGTTTTAAGAGATTGGAAAGTTCGGCAACCCTATAGATACGAAAGAAGTTCGAAAATCATGATTAAGTTCGGGATGGCCACCATGATCGCCAGCGGTTTGACCGCCGGGGTACTGGGATTGGCTGGACCCGCGCAGGCTGGTACCGATCATCACAGTTGGCTGCATCAGGTCGGCCCGACTGTGACCGTCCCACATGTGGACACCACGGTTCACCAGAGCCGCTGATCTTCCATTTGCACGGCAAAGGGCACCCGTCTATCGGGTGCCCTTTGTCGTTTCCGGGCCCAACCGTTGGGCTGTGTCGCTGACCAGCGGTAAACTGAGTACAACCGCGCGTACTAGGCACGCGTACCGGGAACAAGGAAAGCAGGCACGAAACTCCACGTGACGCCCCGCGACACGACCGCTGACTCGTCGGCCACCATCACGGAATCGGTCCGCAGCAGCATCACTGTTCCGCCCGACATCATCGTGGGCCTGCTCGGCTCGGCTGATGAAAATCTGCGGGCACTCGAAAGACTCCTGGCTGCCGACATTCACGCGCGCGGCAATGAAGTCACCTTCACCGGTGAGCCTGCCGACGTGGCGCTGGCCGAACGCGTCGTCGCCGAGCTGATCGCCGTCGCCTCCAGTGGGCAGGCGGTGACCCCCGAGGCGGTGCGCCATAGCGTCGCCATTCTCACCGGCGCCGAGGACGCGTCGCCGGCCGAGGTGCTGACGCTGGACATCCTGAGCCGTCGCGGCAAGACCATCCGGCCCAAGACGCTCAACCAGAAGCGCTACGTCGACGCCATCGATGCGCACACCATCGTGTTCGGCGTGGGTCCGGCCGGTACCGGCAAAACGTACCTGGCGATGGCGAAGGCGGTCAGCGCCCTGCAGACCAAGCAGGTCAATCGGATCATCCTGACCCGCCCCGCGGTGGAAGCCGGTGAACGGCTCGGATTCCTGCCCGGCACACTGAGCGAGAAGATCGACCCGTATCTGCGGCCGCTGTATGACGCATTGCACGACATGATGGACCCCGAGCTCATTCCAAAACTGATGAGCGCCGGGGTAATTGAGGTCGCACCGCTGGGGTACATGCGGGGTAGAACCCTCAACGACGCATTCATCATTCTCGACGAGGCGCAGAACACCACCGCCGAACAGATGAAGATGTTCTTGACCCGTCTCGGGTTCGGCTCGAAAGTCGTTGTCACCGGCGATATTACGCAGGTGGACTTGCCCGGCGGCGCCACCTCCGGGCTGCGGGCGGCGATGCGCATCCTCGATGGCATCGAGGACATCCACTTCGCCGAACTCACCAGCGCCGATGTGGTCCGCCACCGGCTGGTGTCCGAGATTGTCGACGCCTACGCACGCCATGAGGAGCCGGGATTGCTCAACCGCGCCCAACGCCGTTCGTCGAACGGGCGGCCCCGCCGATGAGCATCGAGGTATCCAACGAGTCGGGCATCGACGTCTCCGAGGCCGAGCTGATCAGCGTCGCCCGCTTCGTCATCGCCAAGATGGATGTGCACCCGGCGGCTGAACTGTCGATGGTGTTGCTGGACAGTGCGGCGATGGCCGACCTGCACATGCGGTGGATGGACCTGCCCGGTCCCACCGACGTGATGAGCTTCCCGATGGATGAGTTGGAGCCCGGGGGACGGCCGGACTCACCCGAGCCGGGTCCGGCCATGCTCGGTGACATCGTGCTGTGCCCCGAGTTCGCCGAGCAGCAGGCCGCCAAGGCCGGGCACTCACTCGGCCAGGAGTTGGCGCTGCTGACCGTGCACGGAGTGCTGCACCTGCTCGGCTACGACCATGCCGAGCCGGATGAAGAAAAAGAGATGTTCGCGCTGCAGCGTCAGCTGCTGGAGCAATGGGTGGCCGATCAGGTCGAGTCGTACCACGCCGACCGGCAGAGCGAGAAAGACCAGCGATTGCTGGACAAGTCCCGATATTTCGACGATCCGTGACCGATATGCTCCAGCTGCTCGGCGCCGTGGTTTTGGTCGGGTTAGGCGGCTTGTTCGCGGCGATCGACGCCGCCCTGTCCACGGTCTCGATCGCGCGGATCGAAGAGCTGGTCCGCGAGGAACGCCCCGGCGCCGTCCGGCTCGCGCGCGTGGTGGCCGAGCGGCCCCGCTACATCAATCTTGTTGTGTTGCTGCGTATCACGTGCGAGATCAGTGCGACCGTGCTGGTGGTGTCCATCCTTGACGGACACCTCGGTGTCGGCTGGGGCCTGGTCGCCGCGGCGGCGATCATGGTGGTGACCAGCTTCGTGGCCATGGGTGTGGGCCCGCGCACCCTCGGCAGGCAGAACGCCTACTCCATCTCGCTGATGTCGGCGCTTCCGCTGCAAGCGATTTCGGTGCTGCTCACCCCGATCAGCCGGCTGCTGGTCTTGATCGGCAACGCGCTGACCCCAGGCCGTGGTTTTCGCAATGGACCGTTCGCCTCCGAGATCGAGCTGCGTGAGGTCGTCGATCTGGCGCAGCAGCGCGGCGTGGTGGCCGACGAGGAACGCCGGATGATCCAGTCGGTGTTCGAACTCGGCGACACCCCCGCCCGCGAGGTCATGGTGCCGCGCACCGAGATGGTGTGGATCGAAAGTGATAAATCAGCGGGTCAAGCGACGTCATTGGCGGTGCGCAGCGGGCATTCCCGGATCCCGGTGATCGGCGAGAACGTCGATGACGTCGTCGGCGTGGTCTACCTGAAAGACCTTGTCCAGCAGACCTATTACTCGACCAACGGCGGCCGGGACACCACGGTGGCGCAGGTGATGCGCTCGGCGGTGTTCGTCCCGGACTCCAAGCCACTCGACGAACTGCTCAACGAGATGCAGCGCGACCGTAACCACATGGCCCTGCTGGTCGACGAATACGGAGCCATCGCCGGCCTGGTCACCATCGAGGACGTACTGGAGGAGATCGTCGGAGAGATCGCCGACGAGTACGACACCGACGAAGTGGCCCCGGTGGAAGAGCTCGGAGAGCGCAAGTACCGGGTATCGGCTCGGCTGCCGATCGAGGACCTCGGCGAGCTGTATGACCTGGACTTGGATGAGGATCTCGACGTGGACACCGTTGGTGGCCTGGTCGCGCTCGAATTGGGCCGGGTGCCGCTGCCCGGTGCCGAAGTGACCTGGGATGGCCTGCGGCTGCGCGCCGAGGGCGGTTCCGACCACCGTGGGCGGGTGCGGATCGGCACGGTGCTGGTCTGCCCGGTTGCCCCTGACGAACAGGAGAGTTGATGACTGATCTCGACGCCGAGGACGCCAAGCTGGTGGTGCTGGCCCGGGGTGCGATGGGCCGCGCCGAGATGTCCTCGGGGGCAGCGGTGCGGGATCAGGACGGCCGTACCTATGCCGGCGCCCCGGTGGGGCTGGCGGCTCTGCAGCTGACCGCATTGCAGGCGGCGGTGGCCGCGGCAGTATCCAGCGGCGCGACCGGGCTGGAGGCCGCGGTGCTGGTCGGCGGTACGTCCGACGACGCGGGTGTGGCCGCGGTGCGGGAACTGTCCGCCGACGCCGCCGTGATCGTCACCGACCGGGCCGGAACCCCGGTATGAGCGAGTTCCGTTCCGGCTTCGTCTGTTTCGTCGGCCGGCCCAACACCGGCAAGTCGACGCTGACCAACGCTCTGGTGGGCCAGAAGGTCGCGATCACCTCGAACCGGCCGCAGACCACCCGGCACACCATCCGCGGCATCGTGCACCGCGAGGACTTCCAGATCATCCTGGTGGATACCCCCGGTCTGCACCGCCCGCGCACCCTGCTCGGGCAGCGGCTCAACGACCTGGTCAAGGACACCTACTCCGAGGTGGACGTGATCGGCCTGTGCATCCCGGCCGACGAGCGCATCGGTCCCGGCGACCGCTGGATCTATCAGCAGATCCGTGCGGTGGCACCCAAGACCACTCTGATCGCTGTCGTCACCAAGACCGACAAGGTGCCCAAGGACCGGGTCGCCGAACAGTTGTTGGCGGTCAGCGAGCTGGTCGGCCCGGATACCGACATCGTGCCAGTCTCGGCCACCGCCAACGAACAACTCGATGTGCTCACCGATGTCCTCGTCTCGAAACTGCCTCCGGGCCCTGCCTATTACCCCGACGGCGAGCTGACCGATGAGCCCGAGGAAGTGCTGATGGCCGAGCTCATCCGGGAGGCCGCGCTGGAAGGCGTGCGCGACGAGCTGCCGCACTCGCTGGCCGTGGTGATCGAGGAGGTCTCGGAAAGGCCAGGACGAGAAGACGACAATCCCTTGATCGACGTGCATGCCATCCTCTACGTCGAGCGTGACAGCCAGAAGGGCATCGTGATCGGCAAGGGCGGCGCCCGGCTGCGTGAGGTCGGCACCGCCGCTCGCACCCAGATCGAAAAGCTGCTCGGCACAAAGGTTTATCTCGACCTGCGGGTCAAGATCGCGAAGAACTGGCAGCGCGACCCCAAGCAGTTGGGCCGACTCGGCTTCTAGCCCAACCGGTCACGAGTGCGCGTGCAGCGGCGTGCCGGCCAGTGCCAGCATCGCCTCGCCGAGCGCTTCGTTCTGGCTGGGGTGGGCGTGGAGAAGCGGCGCCACATCGCTGGGTAGCGCCTCCCAGCCGACCATGAGCTGAGCCTCTCCGATCAGTTCGCCGATCCGGTCACCGACCATGTGGACCCCGACCACGGGACCGTTTCGGCCCGCGAGAATCACCTTGATCCCGCCGGACGTTCGCAGAATCTGGCTCTTGCCGTTGCCGGCGAGGTCGTAGACAAGTGTGGTGATTTCGTCGTGCGCCTCGCGCGCGGCTGCCTCGTTGAGTCCTACCGAGGCCACCGCAGGGGTCGAGTGGGTCACGCGCGGGATGAGGGCATCGGTCACCGGAGTCGGGCGCAGACCGGCGATCTGGTCGGCGACGAACATTCCGTGTGCGAAACCACGGTGGGCCAGCTGTGGTCCCGGCACGAGGTCGCCGACCGCATACACGCCGTCGTGGTTGGTACTCAACCGATCGTCGACGCACACGTACCCGCGGTCGACGTCGATCCCTGCCTCTCCGAAACCTGCGGAGTTCGGGGTACGCCCCACCGCCACCAGGACGACATCAGCGGTGAGCGTCGCATCACCGTCGATCTCGACACTGACGGCGTCGGAATTCTGGCTTGCCCCAGTCACTCTGGTGCTCGTCATCACGGTGATGCCGCGTTTGCGGAACGCCTTTTCGAGGGCCTTCGACGCCCATGGGTCTTCGCCGGCCACGAGGCGGGGGAGGGCCTCGACAACCGTCACCTGTGTACCGAATGATGCCCAGATACTGGCGAATTCGACACCGATCACGCCGCCGCCCAACACGATGGCGGTGGTTGGTACTTCGGGAAGACGCAACGCTTCGTCGCTGGAGACAATTCGGCCACCGATCTCGATACCGGGGATGACGCGTGGTGTGGAACCCGTGGCGAGTACGACGGCCGAGCCGGTGTAGGCGGTGCCGTCGACGTTCACGGTCCGGTCACCGGCATAGTGGCCGGTTCCCCGCACCACATTGACATTCCGGTTGGCGATGAGTCCCTGCAGACCGGTGTACAGCCGGCCCACAACCGAGTCTTTGTAGGCGTGAACGGTTGGCATGTCGATGCCGGTGACGTTGGCGCGTACCCCGAAACCCTCGGCGCCGCGGGCTGTATCGGCAACCTCGGCCGCATGGAGCAGGGCCTTGGTGGGGATACAGCCGCGATGTAGGCAGGTCCCGCCAACCTGGTCGGCCTCGATCAGCGTTACCGAGCGTCCGAGTTGGCTGGCGCGCAGCGCACAGGAGTAACCGGCTGAGCCACCACCGAGGATCAGCACATCAGCGTGGGTACTCATCACAGCCATCCGATCACCGCCACCGGATTCTCGATGAAGTCGGCGAACAGCCGGAGGAATCCGCCCGCTGCGCCGCCATCGCACACCCGGTGATCGAAGCTCAGCGAGACTTGCGTCACCTTCCGCACTGCCAGGCCGCCATCGACGACCCACGGA
Source organism: Mycolicibacterium frederiksbergense (assembly GCF_029893345.1). GTDB lineage: Bacteria > Actinomycetota > Actinomycetes > Mycobacteriales > Mycobacteriaceae > Mycobacterium > Mycobacterium frederiksbergense_B. The sequence goes on from NZ_JARXVE010000002.1 coordinate 441,811, forward strand.
CGGTCGATGATTCGGCCGACACCCAGGATCGCGGCCTCGGGATGGTTGATGATCGGAGTGGATCCATCCACCCCGAACACTCCGTAGTTGTTCAGCGTGAACGTGCCACCGGTGAACCGTGCCGGCGGAAGGGCGCCGTCACGAGCCTTGGTGATCGTCTCGGTCAGGGCGTCGGACAGAGTCACGGTGTCGAGGCGTTCGGCCTGCTCGATCACCGGCACCAGCAATCCGCGCGGGGTTTGCACCGCGACCCCGAGGTTGACCTGTCCATGACGCACGATCTCTGAACGTGCGATGTCCACCGACGAATTGAGCTCGGGGAACTGTTGCAGTGCCGCGACGGTGAACCGGGCCAGCAGAGCGAGCAGGCTCACCGCACGATCGGTTGCGGCGGCCACGGATCGGCGCGCCTCGAGCAGCGCAGTCGCATCGACATCGACCCAGGTGGTGGCATCGGGGATGTCCCGTCGACTGATCGACAACTTGTCGGCGATCGCCTTACGTACGCCGGTGATGGCGATCCGCTGTTCGGACGCCGGGGCATCTGCGGGCAGTAACGCCTTGTCGACATCGGCGCGGGTGATGACGCCGCCTGCGCCGCTGGCCGGCACACCGGACAGATCGATATGGTTGTCGCGGGCCAGCTTTCGAACCACCGGCGAGATCACCTTGGTCCCGGGGCCGGCCACGACCGGTGTCCGGCGCCTACGGTTGCGACGGCTGGGCGGTTCACTGGTCCCGTATCCGATCAGCACGTTGCCCGAACCCGCGCGTTCTTCCTGTCGATACTGCTGGAATTGCTCGGAGGTTCTGATGGTGATCAATGGCGACCCGACCGCGAGCGTCGACCCGGCTTCGCCGTGCAGTGTCACGACGGTCCCGGCGAATGGAATTGGAACCTCGACGGCGGCCTTGGCGGTCTCTACCTCGACCACCACATCATCGATCGACACGGTGTCTCCGGCCTCCACCCGCCACCCGGCGATCTCGGCCTCGGTGAGCCCTTCGCCGAGATCGGGTAGCAGGAACGTCTGATCGCTCACGCGCCGACCGCCCAACCCGCGTCTGGACGGTCATCCCACTGCAGGCGGTCCACCGCGTCGAGGATCCGGTCACAGCTTGGCAGGTGCAGGTGCTCAAGTTTTGGTGGCGGATAAGGGATGTCGTAGCCGCTGACCCGTAGGACGGGTGCTTCCAGGTGATGGAAACACCGTTCCTGGACCCGGGCCGCGATCTCGGCGCCGACCCCGGCGAAGCCCTGCGCCTCCTGCGCGACGATGCACCGGCCGGTCTTGCGCACTGAGGTGGTGACCGTGTCGTCGTCGAACGGGACGATCGACCGCAGATCGATCACCTCGAGATCGCGGCCGTCCTCGGCGGCCGCCGCGGCAGCTGCCAGAGCGGGATCCACGGACGGGCCGTAGGCAACCAGGGTGGCGTCGGTGCCGGGTCGCAGAACCCGGGCCTTTCCGATGGGGTCGCCGCGTCGCAGTTCGGCGTCGGCACGCGAGAAGTACATACGTTTGGGTTCGAGGAACACCACCGGGTCGGGATCCTCGATGGCTTCGCGTAGCAGCCCATAGGCATCCGTGACCGACGCCGGGGCAACGATTTTCAGGCCGGGGGTATGCGCGTAGTAGGCCTCGCTGGAATCGCAGTGATGCTCGACTCCGCCGATACCGCCGGCGAACGGAATCCGGATCACCATCGGCGCCGACAGCGCACCGCGGGTACGGTTGCGGATCTTGGCGACGTGGGAGACCAGCTGTTCGAAGGCAGGGTAGGCGAAGGCGTCGAACTGCATTTCCACCACCGGACGAAATCCGGCCATCGCCATGCCGACGGCAAACCCGATGATCCCCGATTCCGCCAGCGGGGTATCGAAACACCGGTCGATGCCGAAGGTTTCGGCCAGGCCGTCGGTGACCCGGAAGACACCGCCGAGCGTTCCGACGTCCTCGCCGAATACCAGCACCGATTCATCCTCGCGGAGAGCATCGCGCAGGGCAGCATTGAGGGCTTGGGCAAAAGTGAACTCGGTCATGTCGGTCAGTCCTCGTCGTAGTCGGCGGCGATATCGGCGTGGGCCTGTGCGTGTTGTTCGCGCAGTTGAGTGGTCGGTTCGGCGAAGACATAACGGAACAGATCGCCGGCATCGGTGGGTCGGTCAGCGTTCATACCGGCCCGCAGGGTGGTGGCGCGGTCTTCGGCCTCGGCCGCCACTGCGGCGATATGACCGTCGTCTATCAACCCTTCGAGCAGCAGGTAGCGCTCGAGCCGGGCGATCGGATCGCGTTGGATCCAATGCGCCACTTCATCGTTGGTGCGGTACCGGGTTGGATCGTCGGCGTTGGTGTGTCCCTCGACGCGGTAGGTGTGGGCTTCCACGATGACCGGACCGTTGCCGTCCAGCACGAACTTTCGGGCTTCGTCCAGCACCGCCAACATCGCCATCGGGTCATTGCCGTCGACCTGCTCGCTGCCGATCCCGTAGCCGACACCCTTGTGCGCCAACGACGGAGCGATGGTCTGGCGGGCCAGCGGCACGCTGATGGCGAATCCGTTGTTCTGCACCAGGAAGATGACCGGTGCGTGGAAAACGGCAGCGAAGTTCAGTGCCTCGTGGAAGTCGCCTTCGCTGGTAGCCCCGTCGCCACACAATGCCAGCACCACGGCCCCTGTGTCCCTGCGGGTCTGAGCGTGGGCCAGTCCGGCGGCATGCAGTAACTGGGTCGCCAGTGGTGTGCACTGCGGTGCGGTGCGGTGGCGGACCGGGTCGTAGCAACAGTGCCAGTCGCCGGCCAGCATGCCGAGGATCTCGACGGGGTCGATACCGCGAGTGGTCAGCGCCATCGAATCTCGGTACGTCGGAAACAGCCAGTCATTGGCGTGCAGAGACATCGCGGCCGCGATCTGGCAGGCCTCCTGGCCCCGCGAAGACGGATAGACGGCCAGTCGTCCCTGCTTGGTCAACGCCGTTGCCTGCTCGTCGAAACGGCGACCCAAGACCATGTTTCGATACATCTGCACGAGTCGCGGTGGTGCCGGGCGCGGATAGCGCGCGGTGCGGCCGGTGAGGCGGCCGGCGGGGTCGAGGTACTGCACGGGAGTGTCGGCCGGAAGGAACTTGGCGTACCCCGCATCGACCGAGGTTTTCATCGAATCGATCGCCGTCACAGTTGCCTCCAGAGTCGTATGTCCGCACCCAATGTGTTCCTCAATCCTGGGGTTTTATCGCATAGGTGCCACTCAACTGCGATATTCGGAGATGTATTGCGCACAATTGCTGACTGCGACTACATATTGTCTTTTCAATCCACAGTTGCAGACGAGGAGACCGAACACATGGCCGACGGCGATTCAGCCCCCATTCGGCTCGACGATGTGGACCGCAGGCTGATCCGGGAACTCGTCAAGGATGGGCGGGTGTCGATGTTGGAGCTGGCCAAGCGCGCGCACGTGTCACGGACTCACGTGTACTCACGCATCGAACGTCTCGAACAGGCCGGAATCATTGAGGGGTTCGCCGCCCGAATCAATATGGAGAAGGCGGGTTTCGCCACGTCGGCGTTGATTGCGTTGAGCATCCAACAGGACGCCTGGCGCGGCCTGGCCGAGCAGTTGAAAGCGTTGCCCTTCGTGGATCGGTTCACGTTGGTCGGTGGTGACTTCGATGTCCTGGTGATGGTCCGGACCCCGGACAATGCCACGCTGCGCAGCGTTGTGCTGGAACGGATCCACGGCCTTGCCGGGGTTCGTGGGAGCCGCACCTGGCTGGTATTCGAGGAGTGGGCGGCCCCGCAAGGCGAATGGTTATGAAACCTCAGCGGTAATGGCCGAGGCCATGGCGTCGGCGCGGCGCCGGGCGAGTATGCGGGCGGCGGCATCGGTGGTGATCTGCTCGGTGTCGCTGATCGAATAAACCTCGGTGAGGGTGTCCCCGATGGCCTTGGTGTGCTGCTCGACGGTGTCGGTGTTCCACCCGAGCACCTCGCGGCCGACCAGGTGAAGAGCGCCACCGGCGTTGGCGACGAAGTCTGGCGCGTAGGTGATGTCCCGTTCCCGCAGAACCGATCCCGCCCGGTCATCGGCGAGGATGTTGTTCGCGGCGCCGACCACTGCCGCCGCCCGCAATTCTCGTGCGGCCACACTGTCGATCACCCCACCCAGGGCGCAGGGCGCGAAGATGTCGCATGGCGTCGTCGGGACGTGTGCGGATGCGACGACGGTGAAACCGAGTCCGTGTGCCCAATCCAGTCGGTCGGCGTCGACGTCGCAGACCAGCAGTCGAGCACCGGCCTCGGCGGCGAGCATGGCCAGGTGACTGCCGACCGCGCCGAGGCCCTGGACGAGCACCGTGAGCCCGTCGAGTGTGTTGCGGCCCCCGAACCGGCGATGAACGGCAGTGGCCTTCATCGCCTCGAACACCCCGCAGGCGGTGTTGATCGCGCTGGACCCGGCTCCGCCGAGGTCGACGGATCGGCCGAACACGAATTCTGTTGTGTCGTACAGAGTGTCCATATCTGCCGATGTGGTGTTCAGGTCAGGGCCGGTCCAGTAGGCACCGTTGAGCCTCTCGATGTTGTCGGCGTGCAGTCGCAGGATTCGGGTCCAGGTTTTGTCGTCGATGGCGGGGCGTGGCGCCGGCAGCGCGATCACGGATTTACCACCACCCATCGGTAGGTTGCTCACCGCCATCTTCAATGTCATGGCTCCGGCGAGGCGCCCGGCGTCGTCAAGCGCATCGGTCACAGAGTCGTAGTGGGCCGCCCGGGTGCCGCCGGCAGCCTGACCGAGCCGGGTCGAGTCCACCCGAATGACAAAGGATGCTCCGGTGTGCGGGTCGTGGCGGGTGAGGGTCAGTTCCCCGTTCCAGCGCAGTGCGTCATCTATCGCCATGTCCTCTGCCTTTCGCCGAACTGCGTTGATACGTCAAAGGAACGTATGTTCCGCTGGTCGGATATGCGAGGGACTGGGACATATGGTGGACATACTGCACGCTTCCGGCGGAACTGATGCAGCCCTGTCCGGCTAGCGCCCGTTGTCGTGCGTTCCTGACGACACACTGCGATATACCGTGCCACGGAGCACCACCGTTCGCACCCGCGCGGATAGATCCCGCACGCTGAAGTCGGTGCCGTCCAACAGCACCATGTCGGCTCGTTTCCCGGGGGCCAGCTCACCGATTTCGGCATCCGCGCCGAGCAGTTCGGCGGCCGAGGTGGTGGCGGCCCGTAGCGCGTCGACGTCGGAGATGCCCTGCTTGCTCATCAGCGCCAGCTCACCCAAATTGTCTCCGTGCCGGGCGATCCCGGCGTCGGTGCCCATCGCGATGCGTACTCCCGCGGTGTAGGCGAGTCGCAGCGATGCCTCGTGTGCCTCGAGCACGTTGGCGACCTTGGCCCGGGTGGCATCGGTGATCCCGCCCGAGGTCCGCGCCTGCGCGAGGATGGCGTGTGGCGCGGATAGTGTTGGTACCAGCCAGGTTCCGCTCTCCAGCATCATGGCGACAGCCTCATCGTCGAGGTACACCCCGTGTTCGATCGAACGGACGCCGGCGCGGACGGCGTTTTTTATGCCCTGGGTGCCCTGTGCGTGTGCCATGACATGAACCCCGGCGGCCCGGGCCTCGACCATCATTGCCGCAAGTTCGTCGGCGGCCAGATGCGCGCGGTGCGGGTCGCTGCGCGGGCTGATCACGCCGCCGCTGGTCGCCACCTTGATCACATCGGCCCCGGCGCGGACGAGTTCGCGGACCTTTCGGCGCATTTCGTCGACCCCGTCGACCACGGTCGGCGGACAACCGGGGTGCGGCGGCCACAGGGCGTGGACGCACTCACCCGAGGCCATCCAGGAGTCGCCGTGGCCCCCGGTCTGGCTGAGCATGCCGATCGCGATCTGCATATCAGGGCCTTCGACCAACCCCGTGGCGACCGCCTGTTTCACGCCGAGGTCGGCCCCGGCGGCGTCACGCACTGTCGTGATACCTGCGCGCAGGGTCAGTCGAAGATTTCGTGCCGCCTGAAAGAACCTGAGCGAGAACGGCTGTTGGATGAGCCGCATGGTGTCGACGTCGTCGAGCGTGACATGGACATGGCAGTCGATGAATCCCGGAACTACTAGTTGGCCGCTGGCATCCAGGCCGGTGTCGCCGTCGAGGCCCGGGCCCACCTCGACGATGCGCTCGCCGTCGATGACGACATCGGCTGGTGCGGCGGTTCCTGAAACCGGATCGAAGACGTGCCCGCCGTGTACCAGAAGTCGCGGCCTCACCGGTGCGTCGCATCCGGTCCGTACAGCGCGTTGATCCATATCGTGGACAAGGCGGCGGTGACGGCTGCTTCGTCGGTGAACGGGCGCCGTCCGAATGCCGCCAGCAGGTACCGCTCGTTCATCCAGGTCAGTGCGCGCGCCACCTCAACGGGTTCGGATATCCGAGAGAGCGACGCCGCGACATCGGCCTCGATGCGTCGTGCGGTGGCCGCGGCCAACCGTTCGGCGAGTGCCTCGTACAGAGCACCCACTTCGGGGTCGTGTCGTGCGGTATCGGAGATCGCCTGGATCAGCCGGCCGTGCTCGACGAAAACTGCGGTCAAGCCTTCAAGGCTGCGACGAAGTTCGGCGACCGGATCATCGGAGTCGGTCATCCAGTCGTCTGCGACGTGGTCGAGTTCGAGCCCGACGTCGTCGAGCATCGCCATAAGCAGGTGTTGACGATCGTCGAAATGGCGATAGAACGCAGTGCGTGCCACTTCGGCTGCGGAGGTGATGTCGTCAAGCGAGATCTCCGCCCAGGGCTGCTGCTCGAGCAGTGTGTGTGCGGCGTCGAGTAGGCGGCGCCGGGCATCGCGGCGGTGCTGGCGTCGACGTGCCTGCAGATCAGTCTGTCGCGTGGTCACCGGACCAGTCTGTCATAGCTATGGACACTAAGTGGAACAATAACCTTGACACGGTGTCACAGTTGTAGTTACGTAATGCCGACCCAAGCATCATGCATTGTGAGAAGAAGGGGTCCATTCGTGCGACTTAGCCTGTCGTTCACCGGGTTCGGGTCGATTCTTGCGGACCTGCCGGCGGTCCGGGCCGCCGATGAATGTGGGTTCGACGGCGTCTGGTACGCCGAACACATCTGTGCCCACGACGCGGTAGTGCCGGCGACTGTATACCTGCGCGAAACCGAGCGACTCGAGCTGAGCCTGATGGGCATCAGTGCCGCCGGACGTCATCCCGGGGTTGCTGCGATGGAACTGGCCTCACTGGCTGAGATCGCGCCGGGGCGGGTGCGCGCGGCAGTCGGCACCGGCGTGCCCGACATGATCGCCAAGCTCGGCAGGTCGGTCGAGAAGCCGGTCGCCTCGACGATCGCACTACATCAGGCGCTCAAGACCGCGCTCGCCGGCGGAAACCTCACCGCGGACTACCCGGGGTTCAGCTTCCAGCAATACAAGTTGAACCCGCTGACGGCGCCCCCCGCGCTCGACATCATGGCGGTTCGTCCGCGGATGGTCCAAGCTGCTGCCCAGTATGCCGACGGTGTCTGCCTGAGCGCCGGATCGTCGCGCAGATACCTCGCCGATACCGTCAAACGGGTTGAGGCCGCGCTGGCCGAGGCCGGGCGGCCGCGTGCGGGATTCCGAATATCGGCCGTCGTCACCGCCTTCATCACCGACGATGTGCAGAAGGCGCGGATGCAGGTGGCCTCGATGCTCTCGACATTCGACGCCGCCACCACCGAATACCTTGCCGCCGGAGCTATCCCGGACGGGGCGCTGGTCGATGCGGTGGCCCGGGGCGGACCGTTTGAGGCGGTGCGGGTGTTCACCCCTGAGGTGATCGACGCGGTCGGGATGGTGTGTCCGCCCGACGGGATCGCCGATGCGCTCGCGGCGTATGCCGAAACCGGGGTCGACGAGATCGCGATAGCACCGTTCGCGCCACCGGATCAGGTGCCCGACCTCATTCGGCTGATGGCCGAGAACCGTCCACTTCTCGCCGCAAAACCCGCATAACAGAACGGAATACGATGATGTCTGAGACTTTGATCGGCGCCGACGCGCAGGAGATCCTGGCGCTGCATCGCGAATTCGTGGAGGCCAACGGCCCCCTCGATTCCAGTTACCTGCGACGGCGGGTGACCGCGGTGCCCGACGAACTGGTCTGGTACAACCTCAACGGTTCGGTCTACGTCGGGCAGGATCACATCGCGCAGCTGTGGGACATGCTCTCGGCGACCATGGGCGGTCAGGCGATGAGTGCCGAGCTGCGCGACGAACGCGTCGAGGTGGTCGGCGATGTCGCGTGGGTGACCTACCTCAACCACTACAAGGCCGACTTCGGCAATCTCGGCAGCTACAACGCCGGGATGCGCAGCACCGAGATCTGGCGCCGCCGTGCAGGCAAATGGGAACTGGTCCATACCCACTTCTCCACCCACGTGCCCAACCAGATGGGCGGGCGTTGACCGCCCGGCGCAGGTCAGCGTAGGCCAAGCGATGGAGCGGTTTTCGGTATTGGGACCGGCCGGTGACATCTCCGGTCTGCGCCGGGTCACGGACGGTGCCGGGGCGCCGGTGGTCCTGGTCCACGGCGTCAACGGTGCAGCCGTGCAGTGGTCGGGCGTCGCCGAACGGCTCACGGACCGCACCACAATCGCAGTTGACCTACGCGGACATGGAGATTCGGAATCAGGTGACGGCCGGTACGGAGCCGAGGACTATGCCGGCGATGTGGCCGCGGTCATGGACGGTCTCGGCGTCGATCGTGCCCACCTGGTGGGCACCTCGTTCGGAGGAGGGGTGTGCCTCACGCTCGCCGCGGCGCAGCCCGACCGGATCCGGTCGGTGGCGATCCTCGGCGGCGCGCTCAGCGTCACCGGCACGGCCGATGCGGATGCCGCGGTCGGCGCGCTGCATCTGCTGGGGACGGAACCGTTCTTCGAACAGGTGGCGGCGGCAAGCTTCGCGCCCGGTTCCGATGCGGAGCTGATCCGCGACTCCGTGCGGTTGGCTGCCCGCAATGACGCGATCACGGTCGAGCGCATCCTGCGCGCGGCGTTCTCCGCTGACGTCTCGGCGGCAGCGGCCGGTGTGACCGCGCCTGCCTTGGTGTTGACGGGTGAGCTCGATCAAACCTGCCCGCCGGCACTGGGCGTCGCCCTTGCCGCGGCGCTCCGGACCGACTGCCGGGTGTTGCCTGGGCGCGGTCACATGGCACATGTGGAGGACCCAGACCTGATCGCGGGGTTGATCGATGCGCAACTGCGCCAGGTCGATTCCGCCGATACCGCCCGGAAAGGCTGAGGTCCGGTGCATCCGGCTCCGTTCGACTATCTGGCGGCCAGATCCGTTGAGCAAGCGTGTCAGGCCCTGAGTGAGGATCCCGGTGGTACTCGTGTGCTGGCCGGCGGTCAGAGTCTGTTGCCGCGCCTGGTCCGCCGGCTCGAGCGGCCGGACCGCCTGGTCGACATCACCCGGATCGCGGAGCTGCAGGCACTGAGCGCGACGCCAGACGCGCTGCACATCGGGGCGGCCGTCACCCAGCGCACCGGCGAGCTGTTCCCCAGACTCGGCGAATTCGGTGTTCTGGCACAGGCGCTCCCACGCGTTGGCAAGACCACGACCCGAAACCGCGGCACGATCTGTGGCAGCATCGCCCATGCCAATCCGGCGGCTGAACTCGGCGTCTGTCTACTGGCACTCGGCGGTGAAGTCACCGCCGTCTCGACCGAGGGATCGCGCAGTATCGGGGCCCAGGAGTTCTTCGTCGCGCCGTTCCGTACCGCCCTGCGCACCGATGAACTGGCCCACACGGTGACGTTCCTGCGCCCCGCCGCGGGCACCGTTGGATACTTCGACGAGGTCACCCTTCGCGGTGCCGGCGACACACCGTTGGTCAGCGCCGCGGTCACCAGCACTGTCATCGACGGCCGGGCCGGCGATGTGCGCATCGTGGTCGGGGGTGCCGGACAAGTGCCGGTACTGGTTTCGTCGGCGATCACCGGCGTACTTGACGGAGCCCTCGACGACGGCGCGGTGGATCACGTCAGTAGCGCGGCTGCTGCCGAACTCGAATTTCACGGCGACGCACACGGTTCCGCCGATCACCGTAGTCGGCTGGCGGTGCATATCGTTGCCCGGCTGTTGCGCCGACTCAGGGAGAACTTGCCATGACTTTCGCGATCGAAGTTCGGGTGAACGGCCGGACGGTCCAGGCCACCGTGCCGCCACGGCTGTCGCTGGCCGATTTCCTACGCGAACGGCTCGGTCTCACCGGTACCCACATCGGCTGTGGACAGGGGTTGTGCGGCAGCTGCAATGTGCTGCTCGACTCACGTTCCGTGCGCTCGTGTCTGACGCTGGCGGTGCAGGCCGACGGCACGGATGTGGTCACTGTCGAGGACCTGAGCGGGCCTGAACTCTCCACCGTCCAGGACTGCCTGGTCCGGCATCGCGCACTCCAATGTGGGTTCTGTACACCGGGATTCGTTGTGCTCATCGAGGAATTGCTGACCGAGGTCGGGGCCGGCCTGCGGCCAACACCGGAGGAACAGCGAGACCGGCTGGCCGCATCCCTGTGTCGTTGCACCGGATATGCGCCGGTACTGGCCGCAGTACAGGAACTTGTCGCCGCAAAGATCTCCGAGCAGTCCCGATGACCGCGGACCGTCACGTCGGAGACTGTCCGCCGGGACTACATCTGCAGCGGCTGGTCGCAGGCGGCGGCCGCTACCTCGCCGACGAAAGCGCCGCCGGTGAACTGCATCTCGTGGTGGTGCGTTCCCAGGAACCGCATGCGCGGATCAGCGTTGACACCCGCCGCGCCCTGATGGCGCCGGGCGTGCATGCAGTGCTGGTCGGCGCTGATGTCCGCGATGCCACCGACCCGATGGGGATGATGTGGAAGGCACAGGTACAGGCCGAGGCGCCCACCTGGTGCCTGGCCGGTGACACCGTGCGCTATGTCGGCGAACCGATCGCCGCCGTGATCGCCGACGATGCCTACCTGGCCGAGGACGCCGCTGAACTGGTCGACGTGAGCTACCGGCCGTTGCCGGTCGTGGTCGAACCATCCGCCGACAGCCAGCCGCCGCTGTACCAGCACTGGTCTGACAATGTGTTCGGCCGCACCAGATTTGAGGCGGGCGATGCCGCGGCCGCGCTGGCGGGGTCCGCGGTGACGATCAGCGGGCGATACGTCAGTAACCGGGTGGCGGGATTGGCGCTGGAGACCCGCGGGGTGCGCGCTGCCTGGGACATCACCGGGAAATCGGTGACCATGTGGACCTCGACTCAGTCGCCGCACCAGGTCCGGACTTCGTTGAGCGAAACCTTGCGGATCCCCGAGGACCGGGTCAGGGTGCTATGCCCCGACGTCGGGGGCGCATTCGGCAACAAGGCCTGCGCCTACATCGAGGAAACGCTGGTGGCCTTCGCCGCCCGCGTCGTACGCCGGCCGGTGCGGTGGATCGAGAGCCGCGCGGAGGCATTCACTGCGACCGTCCACGGTCGCGGCACCGCAGTCGACCTCGAGCTGGGGCTCACCGCCGACGGAACCATCACCGGCCTGCATGCCACCGTCGTACTCGACTGCGGCGCCACCCCGTACATGGTGGGGCTGGGCACCGGCGTCGTCACTGCGGCAATGGTGCTGGGACCCTACCGGATTGCCGATGCGCTCACCGAATTGGTAGCGGTGGTCACCAACAAGACGCCGATTGGCGCCTACCGCGGATTCGGAATGCCCGAGGCCACTTTCGCGATCGAACGCGCGCTGGACGACGGCGCGCGCCGGCTCGGGATCGATCCGATCGAGATTCGCAGGCGCAACCTGCTACGACCCGAGGAACTGCCGTACTGGACGGCGGCGATGATGTGTCTGGACAGCGGCCGCTACGGCGAACTGTTGGACCTGGTGTCCGACACCGTGGACTGGCCGGGCGCTCAGCGGGCGGCGGCCGAGGCCCGCGCGGCCGGGCGGCTGGTGGGCGCCGGGATCGCCTTCTATGTCGAGGCAACCAACTTCGGTCCGTCGCTGACTGCCGCGATGATGGGCATCAACAATGCCGGGCACGATCGCGCCGTGGTGCGTATGGACGCCACGGGGCTCGTCACGGTGTTCACCGGGCAGATGCCGATGGGGCAGGGGCTGGAGACCGTACTGGCCCAGGTGGCGGCCGACGAGCTCGGCGTTCTTCTTGATTCGGTCTCGGTGATCTGCGGTGACACCCTGGCGTGCCCGTATACCGGGTATGGCAGCGGGGGTAGCCGGGGTGCGGGCGTGGCCGGGTCGGCGGTGATGGTGGCCGCGCGCCGGCTGCGCGACCGGATGCGGGTGATCGCCGCGCACCTGCTGGATGTTTCCGATCCCGCTGCGCTGCATGACGATAACGACGGGTTCGGCACCGACTCCGGCGACCGCATTTCCGTCGCTGCGGTCGCCGCGGCGGCCTACAACGCGAATGATCTACCGCCCGACACCGAACCCGGACTCGAGGCGGCCTACACCTACGATCCTCGCGGGTTCGCCTTCTCCTACGGTGCCGTCGCTGCGGTGGTCGAGATCGACCGGGACACCGGCTCGGTGGGGATCCAGCGCCTGGTGTTTGGGCACGACTGCGGTGTTCAACTCAACCCGGCCAATGTGGCCGCCCAGATTCGCGGTGGTGTGGCACAGGGTATCGGTGCCGCACTCTATGAGCAGCTGCCGTACACATCGGATGGGCGGCCCGTGGTGGAGTCGCTGTGGGATTACTTTCCGCCGCTGCCTGCGAATGTGCCACCCGTTGAACTCGTCCACCTGGAAACCCCGTCGCCATTCTCACTCAATGGGGCCAAAGGCGCGGGGGAGAGCGGTGTGATTCCCATTCCGGCGGTGTTGGCCAACGCGGTGCGCGACGCGCTGGGCACGGATGAGGCCAGCAATGTCGTGAATGCCGTCCCGATGACTGCCGAACGCCTTCTGGCCGCAATTGACTTACACGACACCACAACCCAGTGAGGAGAGAATGTGAAGTACGCATCGCAGGAATGGCTGAACCGACAGGCCGAGCTGCAGCAGGCGTTCGCACCGCGGCCCGGTGCCTCGGCGCGGGTGCAGTACCGGCTCACCCAGGCGCCCGAGGTGGGCGAGATCCGGTACTACGCCGACGTTCAGGACGGCCGTGTCGTCACACAGACGCTCGGCGATGATCCGGCGGCCGACGGCACCATGTCGTCCTCGTACTCGGATTCGATCGCGATGCTGCGCGGGGAGCTGGCTCCCACCGCGGCATTCATGGAGGGCCGGGTCAAGGTCACCGGTGACGTCGCGAAGCTGGGTGCGCTCATGCCGATCACTCAAACCGCCGAATACAAGCGGCATTACGCGCAGCTGGTCGAGGAAACCGAGTTCTGAGATGACGTTCTCGCTGCTTGCGCGTGATCCATCGACGGGGCAGCTGGGGGTTGCCTCGCAGTCCCACTATCTCGGCGTCGGCTCCGTGGTCACCTGGGCGGAGGCCGGGGTCGGTGCGGTGGCGACGCAGGCGTTCGCCGTCCGTGCCTACGGCCCACGCGGTCTGGCGCTGATGCGAGCAGGCGCGCCCGCCGATGAGGCACTGAGTCGGCTGCTCGACGAAGATGCCGACCGCGAGATTCGGCAGATCGCCTTTCTGGACGCTGACGGGAACATCGGAATCCACAGTGGGACACGGTGCGTCGGTGCGGCGGGGGTGGCGCGCGGCGAACATGCGGTCGCACTGGGCAACATGCTCGACAACGACGCCGTGCCTGCCGCGATGGTGCGTGGCTTCGAGGCCGCCGACGGAGACTTGGCACATCGGCTGGTCTCCGGTTTGCGTGCCGGTGACTGTGCGGGCGGCGATATCCGCGGCCGCCAGTCAGCGGCCCTGCTGGTGGTCGACGGTCAGCACACCGATGCGCCATGGGACGGAGTTGTGCGCGAGCTGCGTGTCGAGGACCACGCCGATCCCATCGCCGAGCTCGCCCGGCTGGTCGACCTCAACGATGCCTTCGATCTCATGTCGCAGGTGGTGTTCGACCCGAACGGTGCAGTTCTCGGCCCCGTGGCCGACGCAGATTTCGCGGGTGGCGCGGCAGCGCTGGCGGGTGCCCGCGAGGTGCTCGGCGACAACCCGGAGGCGACGTTCTGGTCGGCCGTCCTGCACACCCGGTGGGGGCGCTCGGCCGAGGCTGCGCGCCTGCTCGCGGAGGGCGCGCAGATCAACCCCCGCTTGCCGGCGTTCCTCCAGCGTCTCGGCGAAGTCGGGATCGTGCCGAGCTGAAAGTCCGCCGGCCCGATCAGGGCCGGCGGTCGATCAGTCGGCTGGCCTTACCGAGGGACCGCTCGATCGACCCTGGATCCACCACCGCCACCTCGACACTCACGCCGATACGGTTCTTGATCCGCTGGATCAGCGACGCCCCGGCCAGGTTTCGTTGTTCGGAGGTGGCATTCCGGCGCCCTTCCACCCGTACCGTCAGCTGGTCGAGGCGTTCCTGCCGTTCCAGCACGCACTCGAAATGCGGGGCTAGCGCGGGTTCGGTCAGTATCAGTTCCTCGATCTGGGTGGGGAACAAGTTCACGCCCCGCAGGATGATCATGTCGTCGGTGCGGCCGGTGATCCGCTCCATCCGCCGCATCGTGCGCGCGGTCCCGGGTAGCAGCGTGGTGAGGTCGCGGGTGCGGTAGCGGATGACGGGGAAGGCCTCCTTGGTCAGCGAGGTGAACACCAGCTCGCCCTCGCTGCCGTCGGGCAGCACCTCCAGGGTTTCGGGATCGATGACCTCGGGGTAGAAGTGGTCCTCCCAGATGTGCAGGCCGTCCTTGGTTTCCGCACATTCCTGGGCCACACCGGGGCCGATGACTTCGGACAGACCGTAGATGTCGACGGCGTCGATGCACATCCTTCGTTCCAGTTCGGCGCGCATCTCGTCGGTCCACGGCTCGGCACCGAAGACTCCGATGCGCAACGATGTTTCGCTCGGATCGAGGCCGGCGGTCTCCATCGCGTCGATGATGGTCAGCATGTAGGACGGGGTGACCATGATGGCGTCGGGCGTGAAGTCCGTTATCAGCTGGATTTGGCGTTCGGTCATACCGCCGGACATCGGGATGACGGTGCAGCCGAGTTTCTCGGCACCGTAGTGCGCCCCGATGCCGCCGGTGAAAAGCCCGTAGCCGTAGGCGATATGAACCTTGTCCGTGGAGCGCACGCCGGCGGCCCGCAGCGACCGGGCCACGAGGTTGGCCCAGGTGTCGATATCGCCGGCGGTGTAGCCGACCACGGTGGGCCGGCCGGTGGTACCCGATGAGGCGTGTAGCCGCGCGATCTGCGACTGCGGTACCGCGAACATGCCGAACGGATAGTTGGCCCGCAGATCGGATTTGGTGGTGAACGGGAAAGCCGACAGGTCGCTCAATTGGGTGAGGTCGCCGGGATGCACACCTTTGGCGTCAAAGGCTGCTCGGTAATGGGGCACGTTGTCGTAGGCGTGTTGCAGCGACCACTTCAGCCGGGTCAGCTGCAGCGCCGAAATCTCGTCACGGGACGCCGTTTCGATGGGTTCGAGTTCGTCGGGTGCGGTGGACTGAGCGAAAGGGGCGGCAAGCTCGGTCATGGCATTCCTCGGTTCAGGCATCGAAGTCGACGGTGACGGTGTCGCTGGTCGGGAAAGACTGGCAGGTCAGTACGAAACCCGCGGCTACTTCGTGCGGTTCGAGGGCATAGTTGCGTCGCATGTCGACCTCGCCCGCTGTCACTTTGGCGCGGCATGTCCCACACACCCCGCCCTTGCACGCGAACGGCAGGTCATCGCGGGAACGTTGCGCGGCATCGAGCACGGAGGTGTCGCGCGGCAGACTCAGGGCGGCGGCACGGCCATCGAGGATGATCGTGACCTCGCTGCGGCGGCCGGGATCGGCCGTTTCGACATGATGGACCGGTTCCGGGGCAACATCTTCGACGTAGAACAACTCTCGATGAATGCGGTCGTCGGGGACGCCGAGATCGCCGAGCACCCGCTCGGCGTCGAGCACCATGCCGTGCGGCCCGCACAGCCAGAAGTGGTCGACGGCCGAGACCGGGACCAGGCCGTCCAACAGCCGGCGGAGCCGATCGGCGTCGAGGCGCCCGCTGAACAGGTCCACGGCGCGGTGCTCGCGGGAGAGCACGTGCACCAGCTCCAACCGTGACCCGTAGCTGTCCTTGAGGTCGGCGAGTTCGTCGGCGAACATCGCCGAGCTGGCGCGGCGGTTCCCGTACAACACCACGACGTGCGAATCCGGTTGCTGCAGAACAGTGGCCGCGATTGACAGGATCGGGGTGATACCCGATCCGGCGGCGATGAGCACGTGTCGGCCGCCGGTTCCCGGTGGGGCGGCGAAGCTACCGGATGGGGTCTGCACCTCCACCTGATCGCCGGACTTGATGTTGCGCACCAACCATTCGGAGAACATCCCGCCGGGAACCTCGCGCACACCGATGCGCAACGCGCCGCCCGCCGGGGAACACACGGAATAGGTCCGGCGTTCCTCCCGGCCGTCGACCGTCTTACGCAACGTCAGTGACTGGCCGGCCAGGAACGAGAACTGCGGCTTCAGGTCCTCGGGCACGGCGAAGGTGACGGCGGCGGCGTCCTCGCACAGTGGTTGAACCTCAGCGACCCGCAGCCGGTGAAAGGGCTGGTTGCGCCGGGCTTGCATCGTGGTCACTCAGATCTCCTTCACCCGCTCGAACGGTTCGGTGCACGATCGGCAGCGGTGCAGCGATTTGCATGGTGTCGCACCGAATTCCGAGGTGAGTTCGGTGTCGACCGAGCCGCACACCGGGCACACGACGACCGGGCGTCGCGGGGTCAGTGTCAACGGCACGGGGCCGGCGGTCGGTGCCACCGGGCGGCCTGGTGGGGCGATGCCGTGATCGGCGAGCTTGCGTCGCCCGGCTTCGGTGATCCATCCCGAACTCCATGCCGGAGTCAGTGTGGTCCGGACCTGTACGTCAGTGAATCCGGCAGCTCGCAAGGCGTGCACCAGATCGCCGCGGATGGTGGCCATCGCCGGACAGCCCGAGTAGGTCGGGGTGATCGTGACGACGACCCGGCCATCGCCCGTACCGCGGACGTCGCGCAGCACGCCGAGGTCGGCCAGGGTGAGCATCGGCATCTCGGGATCGATCACCTCCGACGCCACGCGGCGGGCCAGATCCAGCCGCGTCGTGGTCGCGCGCATCGTGCTCACCACCGGCCCATCGGATGCGCGCGGGCGATGCACTGCATCTCGGCGAGCAGGTAGCCCATCGCCTCGGTGTGAATGCCGTCGCGTCCGGTCCGCCCGCCCGGCGCCGCCTTGGCTGCCACGGCCGGGATCGTCAGCCTCGCCTCCCGCAGCACCTGCCCGATGACGGAGTCGAATTCGGATCGCAGCGTAGCGGGGTCCGCTCCGGCACCGCTTGCGGCCAACCGGATTTCGACCGGATGGGGGAGGAACAGTTCGTCCACGTAGGGCCAGACCGTGGTGACCGCGGCCTCGGTGCGCCGCCGGGATTCCGCCGTGCCGCCCGACAGTGTGACCAGCCAGCGGGCGGCGTAATCGCGGTGGTAGGTCACCTCTTTGACCCCCTTCTCGGCCACCGCAGCCAGCACCGAATCGCGGGAACCGCGCAACCGCTGCAGTAATGCCAGTCGGTAGGTCGAGAACACCAACAGCCGTGCGATGGAGGTGGCGAAGTCACCGTTGGCCAGCTCGACCAGGCGCACGTTGCGAAACTGGGCCTCGTCGCGGAAGAACGCCAGCGCGTCCTCGGCCGGTACGGGTGATCCCGGGGGCATTGCGGGCACGACACCCGGATCGGCGGCGGCCGCCCGTGCCAGCAACAGCCGGGCCTGGCCGAGGAGATCCAGGCCGATGTTGGCCAGCGCGACCTCCTCCTCCAATTCCGGTGCGCGGGTACACCATTGGGTCAGCCGCTGGGCGGAGACCAGCGCATCGTCACCGAGCATCAGGCAGTAGGTCGCCAGGTCCGCACCGTCGACGCCGTCGGCCAGTGTGGTGTCCACTCCGGCCAGCGGGTCGTCGAATTCGGTGCCGAATGCCCACTGGTCGTGGGAGTCGATGTTGACGAGGCCGGTATAGGCCGAATCATGGTCGATCATTGGGTACGCCTCCGTTCACCGGGCACGATCACATATGGGGGACGGCGTCGGGGATGTCGTAGAAGGTGGGGTGGCGGTAGATCTTGTCTCCGCTGGGGGCAAAGAACGGGTCCTTCTCGGCGGGGCTGGACGCGGTGATGGCCGCCGAGCGCACCACCCAGATACTTACGCCCTCGTTGCGCCGGGTATACACGTCGCGGGCGTGCCGCAACGCCATCGCATCGTCGGCGGCGTGCAGGGATCCCACGTGGACGTGATTGAGACCACGCTTGCCGCGGACGAATACTTCGTAGAGCGGCCAGTCGATATCGATGGGACCGTCGCTGTTCATGGCTTTGCCTCCTCTTCCGAGTCGTGGCGGTGCGCGTAGGCGGTGGCGGCCGCACGGACCCAGGAACCCTCGTCATGGGCGGCCTTACGGATGGTGATCCGTTCGGTGTTGCATGGGCCGTTGCCGCTGAGGACAGCGGCGAACTCGGACCAGTCCGGTTCACCGAAGTCGTAGGCTTTCCGCTGTTCGTTCCAGCTGATTCCGGGATCGGGCAGGGACACGCCCAGGATGTCGGCCTGCGGCACGGTCATATCGACAAAACGTTGCCGCAGTTCGTCGTTGGTGTGCCGCTTGATGCCCCAGGCCATGGACCGTTCGGTATTGGGCGAGTTGTCATCGGGTGGGCCGAACATCATCAATGCCGGCCACCACCAGCGGTCGACCGACTCCTGCACCATGGCGCGCTGCGCATCGGTACCGCGCATCATCGTCATCAGTAGTTCGTAGCCCTGCCGCTGATGGAACGACTCTTCTTTGCAGACGCGGATCATGGCACGCGCGTACGGCCCGTACGAGCATCGGCACAGCGGTACCTGGTTGCAGATCGCTGCGCCGTCGACCAGCCAGCCGATCACGCCGACGTCGGCGAACGTCAGGGTGGGGTAGTTGAAGATCGACGAGTACTTCTGTCTACCTTCGATGAGCTTGGTGGTCAGGTCGGCGCGATCGGCGCCGAGGGTCTCCGCGGCCGAGTAGAGGTACAGACCGTGGCCGGCCTCGTCCTGAACCTTGGCCATCAGAATTGCCTTGCGACGCAATGACGGAGCCCTGGTCAGCCAGTTTCCTTCCGGCTGCATCCCGATGATCTCCGAGTGGGCGTGCTGTGCGATCTGCCTGATCAGGGTGTTGCGGTAGCTTTCGGGCATCCAGTCCCGTGGTTCGACCCGTTGTCCGGCGGCGATGACCGCGTCGAAGTCGTGCTGCAGAGCTGTGCTGGTTGCGGGTGTCATCTGGGTTCTCCTGTCAGCGGCCGACGAACGTGGGGCGCTGCTTGTTGAGGAACGCCTCCACGGCGGCGCGGTGATCGCCGGTGGCGCCTAGCTGAGCCTGAGCGTTCGCTTCCCGGCGCAGCGCATCGCGCAGGTCCGCACCGGCATTGTCGGCGATCAGGTGTTTGACTGCCTTGAACGCCGCGGTAGGCCCGGCCGCGAGATGCCGTGCCACGGCGGCGGTTTCGGTGGCGACCTCGTCGTCGGCGACCACCCGATGCAGCAGCCCCCACGCGTGCGCAGTGGCAGCGTCGATGGTGTCGCCGAGCAGGAACATCGCGGTGGCCCGGCTGCGGCCGATCAGCGCGGGCAGGCTGGCGCTGAGCCCCGAGTCGCTGGCCAACCCGATCCCGCAGAACGCCGTGCCGAACTTGGCCCGTTGTCCGCCGATGCGGATATCGGCGCCGAGCGCGATGCCGAGGCCGGCGCCCACGCATGCGCCGTTGATGCCGACCACCACGGGTACGTCAATGGCGTTGAGTGCAAGCATGATCGGGTTGTAGTGCACTGCGACGGTGTCCATGGCATGCGCCGCATCGGCGCGCAACGCCTCGACGTGCTCGGCCAGATCCTGGCCGACGCAGAAGTTCTTGCCGGATGCGGTGATCGCGATCGCGCGGACCGCGTTGTCGGCTCCCGCCCGGTTCAGGGCGTCGAATAGTTGTTCCTTCATCGCCCGGTCCAGCGCGTTGGACGCTTCCGGACGATCAAATCTGATCGCGGCTACGCCCTCGTTGACGGTGTAGCTGACGGGCGCGGTGGAGGTCTCGGTCATGTGTGCTCCTTGTCCGGTAGTGGCGTGATCAGGCTGGCCAGTCATAGAAGCCCTGACCGGATTTGCGGCCGAGCTCGCCGCGGCTGACCTTGTCCCGCAGTAGTTGTGGTGGCCGGAACCGTTCGCCCAGGGTGGCGTGCAGATGCTCGGCAATCGCCAACCGGACGTCCAGGCCAACGAGGTCGGTAGACCGTAGCGGCCCCATCGGGTGGCGGTAGCCCAGCTCCATCGCGCGGTCGATCGACGCGGCGTCGGCCACGCCGTCCTCGAGCATCCGGATGGCCTCCAGCCCAAGGGCCACTCCCAGTCTGCTGGTGGCAAACCCGGGTGTATCCCGCACCAGCACCGAGACCTTCTGCAGCGCGGTGACCCAACCCAGCACGGTGTCGACGGTGTCGGCGGCGGTAGCGGGACCTGTCACCACCTCAACGAGCACCGACGCAGGAACGGGGTTGAAGAAGTGCATGCCGAGAAATCGTTGCGGCCGGGTGAGTGCGGCACCCAGTTCGCCGATCGACAGCGAGCTGGTATTGCTGGCCAGGATCGCCGAATCGGCTACCACCGCCTCGGCCGCAACCAGCACACCGATTTTCGCGGCAGCGTTCTCCGGGACCGCTTCGACGACCAGGCCCGTACTCGGCGGCAGCGAGGTCAGGGCGGTGACTGTGTGCACCCGACCGAGGACGACGTCGGGATGCTCTGCGGTGAGCTGTTTCTCGGCTGCCCGCCGGAGACCGGCTGCGATGCGCTGCCGTGCGGTATCGGCTGCGGCCTCAGTGGATTCGACGATGGTGACTGCGGCGCCTGCGCCGGCGAACACCTGGGCGATCCCGGCGCCCATGCGTCCGCCACCGATTACGCCGACGACATCGGGAACGTGGGTCATGCGTGGCTCTTTTCCAGGAATCGGGTCATCCGGGCGGCTTTGTCCGGGCTTTCGAAGAGCACCGCCTGCGCGAGGTCGTCGAGCAGCGGATGCGGTGAGGCCGCATCGATGACGGCCTTCGACAGTCGCAATGCCAGTGCGGACGACCGGCCGATACGCTCCGCCAGGATGTGGGCGGCAGTCAACGCGCCACCGGCGTCGACGACGTCGCTGACCAGGCCGTGGCGCAACGCGGACTGAGCGTCGAGCACGCGAGCCCCCAGGATCACCTGCTTGGCCACCGATTTGCCGACCAGTTCAGCGAGTCGGTAGCTGGCGCCGGCAGCGGCCAGGATGCCCAGCCCCGGTTCCGGATTGCCGAATTGCGCGCCAGCCCCGGCGATCCGGATGTCGCAGGCGTAGGCCAGTTCGGCGCCGCCGCCCAGCGCGTAACCCTCGACCGCCGCGATGGTGGGCAGCGGAAGCGCGGCGATCCGGTCGAAGACCGCGCGGTTGATTCCGGCCAGGGCCTCGTCACGGCCACGCACTCGCAGCTCCGCGATGTCGGCGCCCGCGGCGAAATCGTCACCGGCGCCGGTCACGATGAGGATCTGCGGGTGGCGCTCCAGGTCGGCGCATACCCGGTGTAGTTCGGTAACCATCGCGGCGTTGATCGCATTGCGCTGCGCCGGCCGGTTCAACTCCACGACGACGAACTTGTCGTGCCGCGTCACATTCAGTGTGTCAAACGTCGTCACAGCCCACCCTTCGTTGTCTGCTGTCCAGAATAACCGACCGTTCGGTCTGTAATCAAGGGTCGGCTCGCCGCGCTGGACAACACGTGCGGGTCGGCGACCCGCGAAGTGCGATGATGTGGGACATGGCTGCGCCGTCTTCTCGTCCCGCCGGTCAGGTCGGGCGACCGGGCTACGACCTGGACTCGCTGTTGGCGGTTGCGGTGACCGTGTTCAATCAGCGCGGCTACGACGGCACCAGCATGGAGCACCTTGCCAACCGGCTCGGCATCAGCAAGTCGTCGATCTATCACCACGTGCGCGGCAAGTCCGAGTTGCTGGAGCTGTCGGTCAATCGGGCGCTCGATGCGCTGTTCGCCGTCACCGAGGAGCCTGAAACCACCAGCGGCCCCGCGATCGACCGGCTTGAGCATTTGGTTCGTCGAAGTGTTCACGTGCTGGCCGAACAGCTGCCGTATGTCACGTTGCTGCTCCGGATCCGGGGTAACACCGCGGTGGAACGCCAGGCGCTGGCCCGCCGGCGCGAATTCGATCACATCGTCGGCAAGCTGGTTCGGGATGCCTGTGACGAAGGCAGTGTGCGGCCCGATGTCGACCCGGACCTGACCAGTCGGCTGATCTTCGGCACGGTGAACTCGTTGATCGAGTGGTACCGGCCCACCCGCAGCCTCGGCGCCGACGAGCTGGCCGACGCGGTGGTCACCGTGCTCTTCGACGGCCTGCGCCTCCGGTCTGCGCACGGCAGCTAGCGAGGATTTCCACTTGACGTTCGCCAGCTATCGCTGACACAGTAATAACCGAACGAATGGACGGTTGGTAAAGGAGTCCCGAATGGCGTCGTTGTTGCAGAGTTTTGTGAATGGACAGTGGACCGCCGCCGATGACGATGGTGTGCCGCTCGTCAACGCCGTCACCGGTGTGGAAATCGCGCGGTACTCGACTCAACCCCTCGACTTCTCGGCTGTCGTGGACTACGGCCGGCGGGTCGGCGGCCCGGCATTGCGGGAACTCACGTTTCACCAGCGCGCCGCCGCGTTGAAGCAACTCGGAAAACTCCTGATGGGCGGCAAGGATCAGTTCTATCCGCTGTCCTTCGCGACCGGGGCAACCGCCCGCGATTCGGCGATCGACGTCGACGGCGGCATCGGCACCCTGCTGAGCTATGCCAGCAAGGGTGCCCGCGAACTTCCCAACGACACCGTCTACCTCGACGGTCCGACCGAAAGCATCGGCCGCGCCGGGACTTTCGTGGGCCAGCACATCTACACCTCTCGGCCGGGAGTCGCGGTCCAGATCAACGCGTTCAACTTCCCGGTCTGGGGCATGCTGGAGAAGCTGGCGCCGGCGTTTCTGGCCGGCGTCCCGACGATCGTCAAACCTGCCCATCAGACCGCCTACCTGACCGAGCAGGTGGTGCGCTGCATCATCGGTTCGGGCCTGCTTCCCGAGGGCGCACTGCAACTGGTCTGCGCCAGCCCTCGGGGCCTTCTCGACGAACTCGGCGAGCTGGATCTGGTGGCGTTCACCGGGTCGGCCAGCACTGCCGCGCAGCTGCGTACGCACCCGCGCGTGGTCGAAAGCGGGGTGCGGTTCAACGCCGAAGCCGATTCACTGAACTGTTCCATCCTGGGGCCCGACGCCACACCGGGTAGCCCCGAATTCGAGCTCTACATCAAGCAACTCGTGGCGGAGATGACGACAAAGGCGGGGCAGAAATGCACCGCGATCCGTCGCGCACTGGTTCCACACCACCTGGTCGACGCGGTGGTCGAAGCGGCTGCCGCTCGGCTGGCCAAGGTTGTGGTCGGCAACCCCGAGACTGACGGCGTGACCATGGGCGCGTTGGCCAGCATCGCCCAACGAGAGGAAGTGCTGCGCTCCCTGAAACACCTCACCAATGCCGCGACCGTGGTCAGCGGTGACCCGGAGAACTTCACGGTCCAGGGCGCCGATGCCGCCCGGGGCGCATTTCTGCCGCCGGTGCTGCTGCGGGCGGACGACAACACGGCCGCCGCGCCACACGACGTCGAAGCCTTTGGTCCGGTCAGCACCGTGATCGGGTACGACGGTGTCGAGGAAGCCGTCTCGCTGGCCGCGCGCGGGCGTGGCAGCTTGGTGGGCTCGGTGGTGACCCACGATCCCGACGTCGCGCGTCGCATCGTGTTGGGCATCGCGCCGTTCCACGGCCGCATCCTGGTCCTCGACCGCGATGATGCGAAGGAATCGACGGGCCACGGGTCGCCATTGCCGACTCTGGTGCACGGTGGTCCCGGCCGCGCAGGCGGTGGCGAGGAACTGGGCGGGATCCGCGGCGTGCTGCACCACATGCAGCGCAGTGCGGTGCAGGCGTCGCCCGACATGATGACTGCCATCACCGGACGGTGGACCGCGGGATCGGCGCGTGACACCGGCGGCGTGCACCCGTTCCGCAAGCATCTCGAAGAGCTGCGAATCGGTGACACGGTCGTGGGCGGGCCTCGCGTCGTCACCCTGGAGGAGATCGGTCATTTCGCCGAGTTCACCGGCGACACCTTCTACGCCCACACCGATCCCGCTGCCGCGGCGAAGAATCCGCTGTTCGGCGGCATCGTCGCGCACGGATATCTGGTGGTGTCGCTGGCCGCCGGATTGTTCGTCGAGCCGAACCCCGGTCCGGTGCTCGCCAACTTCGGCGTCGACGGATTGCGGTTCCTTACCCCGGTCAAGGCCGGGGACGCACTGACGGTGACGCTGACCGCCAAGCAGCTGACTCCGCGGCTGTCCACCGAATACGGTGAGGTTCGATGGGACGCCGTGGTGACCAACCAGGACGACTCCCCGGTGGCGACCTACGACGTACTGACTTTGGTGGCCAAGCTGCCGACCGAGAATGACAGGGAGAATTGATGTTTCGTGTTTCGGTCTGCTATGGCCAACCCGCCGACCCGGCGGCATTCGATGCCTATTACGCGACCACCCACACCCCGTTGGCATTGAAAATTCCTGGGCTGGTTCGCCTCACCATCGGTAAGCCACGGTCGCTGGACCGGTCGGATCCGCCGTATTACATGGTGGCCGAGCTCAGCTTCGAGACGTCCGAATCGCTCAAAGCTGCGTTGAAGTCTCCGGAGATGCAAGCGGCCAGTGCCGATGTCGCCAATTTCGCCACCGGTGGGGTTACCTTGTTCAGCTACGAAGAGCAGGTCATCAGCGGCTGACCGGGCGGTCCGGTTGGCTGTGCACATTCACCGCTCCGGCGGCTCGCGCCACATCCAATTGCTCCGGTGTGCTGCCTTCGTCGACCGGTGTCGCGTGCCCTTCCGGTGTGTCCCACCAGACCTCGGGTTGCTTGGCCGCCCAACCGGTGACCGCCTCCAGCTCGGCGGCCAGCGAGATCAGCAGCGGCTCACTGTCGGCCGGACCCATGAGTTGGACACCGATCGGCAGCCCGTCGGAGGTGAAACCCGCGGGCACGTTGATCGACGGCCAGCCCAGCAGGTTCCACGGCCAGGTCAGCGGGCAGGCGGCGATCGCGTTGCGCTCGGTGGCAGACCACCCGCGGCGGTCGAATTCGTGGGTGAGCGGCGGCGGCTGGGCGGTTGTCGGTGCGACGATGACGTCGACCAGGTTGAAGATCCAGGCGATGCGGCGCTGGGTTGCGGCCTCGTGCGCGCGGGCCTTGCGCAGCACGTTCTGTGACAGCAACCGGCCGATGCGCATGTTGGCGACGGTGCGCTTGTCGTAGGGCACATCGCCGAGCCGGTCGGCCCAGTCCAGCAGGCCGGCGGTGGAGCGGGCCAGGAAATCCCACGACATCTGCAGGCTGTAGTTGGGGTCCTTGGTCACCACGCTGTGCCCCAGGTCCTCGAGCTGACCGGCGACAGCCTGCAGTGCGGCCCGGATCTCGGGATGCAGTTCGGCACCGAAGCCGGTGAACGGGAACTTCGTCGACATCGCCACCCGTAGTGGCCCGGGTGCGAGGCTGACGTAGTCGGCAGCCTGCACCGGTGCCGGCTTGTGCAGGTCGCCCTCGGCGTTGCCGGATGCGGCGTCGAGTACCAGCGCAGCATCGGTGACGGTGCGGGCCAGCACTCCATTGACCGTGATGCCGTTGAACGCCTCGGGCAACGGCCAGGTGGAGATGCGTCCGCGTTGCGGCTTGATGCCGACCAGGTGCGTCCACGCCGCCGGGATGCGGACGCTGCCCGCGCCGTCGGATCCGATTGCCGCGGTCACCAGCCCTGCGGCCACGGCTGCCGCGCTGCCGCCCGATGATCCTCCCGGGCTGTGCCTGCGTGACCACGGGTTGCGGGTGTGGCCGAAGCCGGGGCCGCTGGTGAACGGCCACTGGCCGAGTTCGCAGGTGTTGGTCTTGCCGACGATCACCGCGCCGGCGGCGCGCAGCCGGCGCACCACCTCGGCATCGGCGGTGGCGACGTGGTGGTTGCCGTCGGTGCCGAACCGGGTGGGCACCCCGGCGACATCGACGTCGTCCTTGACCGCGATGGGAATCCCGGACAGCGGGCGCTGCGTGCCGGCGGCACGCTCCCGGTCGGCACGGGCGGCGTCGGCCAGGGCCTGATCGGTGAGCACCACCCGGAACGCATTGAGGGTGGACTGGCTGGCCGAGATCGCCTGCAGCGATCGGCCTACCAGCTCCTCGCATGTGATTGCGCCGCTAGCTAATTCGTATAGCTGATTAGTTAGCGTAGGAAAGGTTGTGTCCGTTGTTTTTCCCATCACTTTCAAGACTATCGGCGATGCGTCCCGAGGTCTGTCAGGCCACGGTGAGACACTGTCCTGATGCGGCTGTACCGGGACCGGGCGGTGGTGCTGCGCCAGCACAAGCTCGGCGAGGCCGACCGGATTGTCACCCTGCTCACCCGCGACCACGGGTTGGTGCGCGCGGTGGCAAAGGGGGTGCGTCGTACCCGCAGCAAGTTCGGCGCGCGGCTGGAACCGTTCGCCCACATCGACGTGCAGCTGCATCCGGGGCGCAACCTCGACATCGTCACCCAGGTGCAGGCCATCGACGCATTCGCCGCCGACATCGTCAGCGACTACGGCCGCTACACCTGTGCGTGCGCGATGTTGGAGACCGCCGAACGGCTGGCCGGGGAGGAGCGGGCGCCGATGCCTGATCTGCAACGGCTCACGGTGGCCGCGCTACGGGCGGTGGCCGACGGACGCCGGGCCCGTGAGCTGGTGCTGGATTCCTACCTATTGCGGGCGATGGCGATCGCCGGGTGGGCGCCGGCGCTGACCGAATGTGCTCGGTGCGCCGCGCCGGGCCCGCACCGGGCGTTTCATGTCGCCGCGGGCGGCAGTGTGTGCGTGCACTGCCGGCCCAGTGGTTCCAGCACCCCTCCGCAACCCGTCCTGGAGCTGATGTCGGCGCTGAATGACGGTGACTGGGCCTATGCCGAGGCATCCTCATCGGGGCATCGCAGCCAGGCCAGCGGGCTGATCGCCGCGCATCTGCAGTGGCATCTGGAGCGCCAGCTGCGGACATTGCCTCTGGTCGAGCGGGTGTACCGAATCGATCGGACAGTCGCCGAGCAGCGCGCGGCGCTGGTCGTGCAGGATATGGCCCATGGTTTTGAAGCGGGGCAAGGGCACCTACCCACAGCTGCCCCCGGCGCCTGAGGACTATCCCACCTTCCCGGATGTCTCGACCTGGCCCGTCGTATTCCCGGAGATTCCGGCCGGTACCAACGGCCGCTTCGCCCGCCCGCCCCAGCACACCTCGATGGCGGTCCCGCCCCAGATCCCGGCCGATCAGGTGCCCAACCATGTCGCGGTGGTGATGGACGGCAACGGTCGCTGGGCCACCCAGCGCGGTCTGGGCCGCACCGAGGGCCACAAGATGGGTGAGGCGGTGCTGATCGACATCACCTGCGGCGCCATCGAGCTCGGTATCAAGCACCTGAGCGTGTACGCGTTCTCCACCGAGAACTGGAAGCGCAGCGCCGAGGAGGTCCGGTTCCTGATGGGGTTCAACCGGGAAGTGGTGCGCCGCCGCCGGGAGAACCTGAACGCCATGGGCGTGAACATGCGCTGGGTCGGGTCGCGGCCCAAGATGTGGAGCAGCGTCATCAAGGAGTTCGACATCGCCGAGCAGATGACCGTCGGCAACGACGTCATCACGGTCAACTACTGCGTCAACTACGGCGGGCGTACCGAGATCGTGGAGGCGGCGCAGGCGCTGGCCGAGGAGGCTGTCGAGGGCAAGATCAACCCGCGGCGGATCAGTGAGGCATCGTTCGCCAAGCACCTGCACCGCCCCGACATCCCCGACGTGGACCTGTTCATCCGTACCTCCGGCGAGCAGCGGGCCAGCAACTTCCTGTTGTGGCAGTCGGCCTATGCCGAGTTCGTGTTCCAGGACAAGCTGTGGCCCGACTACGACCGGCGCGACCTGTGGGCGGCGTGCGAGGAGTATGTGAACCGCAACCGGCGCTTCGGTAGGGCCTGACATGGCGGGGTCCGGCGGGCAGGAGCGTAGCGACCGGGGAATGTCACTGCTGCAGCGGTTGTCCGCGGTGCTCGGCGAGGTGATGTCCGTCGTCGAGGAGGAGGACAACGCGCTGACCGTCACGGTGGACGGTTCGGTGGCGTCGGTTCGGGTGGTCACCATCGCCGAGGGCCTGGAGATGGTGTCGCTGACCCAGCCGCTGGCGTGGGATCTTCCGCTGAACAACAAGATTCGCGAGCGGGTGTCCGAGCATGCCAGCAAGACCATGCTCGGCGCGGTGGTGCTGGTGGAGAAACTGGTCCCGACGCCCACCAACGGGGCCACCGCGAACGCCGCGGCGCGCAACCGGCCGGCCAAGAAGGTCGCCGATGTGATGCTGCGGTACAACTTTCCCGCTGCCGGGCTCACCGATGACGCGCTGCGCACGCTGATCCTCATGGTGCTGGCCACCGGTGCCGATGTGCGCCGCGATCTCATCTCGTGAGCACCGACGAGCGCTTGCGCGAGGAGCCGACGTGACGACCGACGAGCGCTTGCGCGAGGAGCCGACGTGACGACCGACGAGCGCTTGCGCGAGGAGCCGACGTGACGGTCATTCGCGTCGTCGCGGCAGTGGTGCTCGACGAGCAGGGGCGGCTGCTCGTGGTCCGTAAACGCGGCACGTCGGCATTCATGCAGCCGGGCGGCAAGATCGAGCCGGGGGAGCAGCCGATCGAGGCGCTGGCCCGGGAGGTCCGCGAGGAACTAGGGGTCGGATTCGATCCTTCGGGTGCGCGTGCACTCGGACACCACGGCGCAGCGGCCGCCAACGAACCCGGTCACCAGGTGGCTGCCGACCTGTTTCTGGTCAGCCTCGACGGCGACCCGCGTCCGCAAGCCGAGATCGAGCAGATGGTGTGGATCGATCCTGGGGCACCCGGGGACCTCGAGCTGGCGCCATTGACTCGTGACACGGTGCTGGAGTTGGCGCGGGTCTGCTGATCGCCGTGCGGATCAGTTGACCCCGTCGCCGCAGCCGCGGCACATCCCGAAGATCTCGATCGTGTGGCTCACGTCGGAGAAACCGTGCTCGCGAGCCACGTCCGTGGCCCAGGTCTCGACCTGACCACCGGATATCTCGACGGTCGCGCCGCAGGCCCGGCACACCAGGTGGTGGTGATGGTCCTCGGAGCACCGTCGATACACCGACTCGCCGGTGTCGGTGCGCAACGTGTCGACGACGCCGGCGGTGGCCATGGCCTGCAGGGTGCGGTACACGGTGGTCAGGCCGATGCCTTCGCCGCGACGGCGCAGGTCATCGTGCAGTTCCTGGGCTGAGCGGAATCCGTCGGTCTCGTTGAGCAGGTCGGCGATCGCCGCGCGCTGCCTGGTGGACCGGACCGCGCCGGTCACGTGTGACCCTCACCGGCGTGGGCGACGGCGTCGAGAACGATGTGGGCCAGGTGATGGTCGACCAGACGGTAGAGCACCTCGCGGCCCGCGCGCTCACTGGCCACCACGCCGGCCTGCTTGAGAATCCGCAGGTGCTGGCTCACCAGGGGTTGTGGCACGCCGAGAGTGTCGACCAGCTCGTGCACGCAGCGTTGGGACTGCTGCAGTTGCAAAACGATCGCGATCCGCAACGGGGCGGCCAGCGCGCGCAGTAACTCACCGGCCGTGTCGAGGACCACGCGCGGAGGCATTTCGGGCGCCGGGGCACCCGGGTGCTCGTGTGCGTCGTGCCGACCGTCGTCGTGCTGACTGTCCGCCAAATTGGAAATCGTTTTCATTACGGGCCAGAATACATTCGCGATATTGCATGTCAACCGATCTGATAGTCGCGCCGGATTATCGCTGCAGGAGGGCCGGTCGCTACGCTGTTGCACCGTGGCATCGATTATCGACACCGTTGCGAACCTGGCGAAACGTCGCGGCTTGGTCTTCCAGTCCGGCGAGATCTACGGCGGCACCAAATCCGCGTGGGACTACGGACCACTCGGTGTCGAGCTCAAGGAGAACATCAAGCGCCAGTGGTGGCGCTCGATGGTCACCGGCCGCGACGACGTTGTCGGCCTGGACAGCGCGATCATCCTGCCCCGCCAGGTCTGGGTGGCCTCGGGCCACGTCGACGTGTTCAACGATCCGCTGGTGGAATGCCTGAGCTGCCACAAGCGGCAGCGTCAGGACCACCTGCAGGAGGCGTACGCCACGAAGAAGGGGCTCGACGACCCCGACTCGGTTTCGATGGACGAGATCGTCTGCCCGGACTGCGGCACCAAGGGGCAGTGGACCGAGCCGCGCGACTTCAACATGATGCTCAAGACCTACCTCGGCCCGATCGAGACCGAGGAGGGGCTGCATTACCTGCGCCCGGAGACCGCCCAGGGCATCTTCGTCAACTTCGCCAATGTGGTCACCACCGCGCGGCGCAAGCCGCCGTTCGGTATCGGCCAGATCGGCAAGAGCTTCCGCAACGAGATCACCCCCGGCAACTTCATCTTCCGCACCCGCGAGTTCGAGCAGATGGAGATGGAATTCTTCGTCGAGCCGTCGACCGCGGGCGAATGGCACAAATACTGGATCGAGACCCGCCTGCAGTGGTATGTCGACCTGGGTATCGACCGGGACAACCTGCGCCTGTACGACCATCCCAAGGAGAAGCTGTCGCACTACTCCGACGGCACTGTCGACATCGAGTACAAGTTCGGCTTCCAGGGCAACCCGTGGGGTGAGCTGGAAGGTATTGCCAACCGGACGAACTTCGACTTGTCCACGCATTCAAAGCATTCCGGCGCCGATCTGTCGTTCTACGACCAGGCCACCGACACCCGCTACGTGCCGTACGTGATCGAGCCTGCGGCCGGCCTGACCCGCTCGCTGATGGCGTTTCTGGTCGACTCTTACACCGAGGACGAGGCGCCCAACGCCAAGGGCGGCGTGGACAAGCGCACCGTGCTCAAGCTCGACCCGCGCCTGGCCCCGGTCAAGGCGGCGGTGCTGCCGCTGTCGCGCAACACCGACCTGTCGCCCAAGGCCCGCGACCTGGCCGCCGAACTGCGTAAGAACTGGAACGTCGAGTTCGACGACGCCGGTGCGATCGGCCGGCGCTACCGCCGCCAGGATGAGATCGGCACACCGTATTGCGTGACGGTCGATTTCGACACCTTGGAGGACGGCGCGGTCACCATCCGCGAGCGCGACGCCATGACGCAGGAGCGCATCGCGCTGGACAAGGTGTCCGACTACCTGGCCGTGCGGCTCAAGGGCTGCTGACCTTCTCCCCGCGTGGGGGTACACCTGGTCGTCACCGTCACGATCGGGTGAGGTTGCTGGGGCTTGCGAAACGGCCGTCGTTCGCGTAAAGATGTGTTGCCCGAGTTCAACATGACACGACGCCTATGGCGGGAGACGGACACCTCCGGGTTGGCAAACGATCGTCGTTGCCACCGGAGGGAACAGCAAAGTGGGCAATGGGGTAATCAGTGGCGGCCAGGTGCTGCCCAGGATCCGACGCGACGCGGGTCAGCAGGCTGAGGTTGTCGAGCGGCCGGAGGCCGGTTCTGCCGAGTGGTTGGTCGCGGTGTTTGCGACTGCACCGGAGATCGAGGACTCGGAATGGGAGTCCCACGGTCCGCACCGTCTCGTGGTCTGCACGGACGTCGACCGCCTACGGCCTACTCGGCAGGCCGGCTCAGCCATCGACGCTATCCGGATCCAGGATGCGGATGTGTGGGTCTTTCCTGCTGCCCAACGCGACACCGCCCGCCGATGCGGTCCGATGACAGTGTTCTGTGAGATCGCCTTACCGCAGCTTCTTTTCGGGCCGGGCGCGGAGTCATTGATCATCGGGCGACACCCGTTCACCCTTCGTGTCATCGAGCGGCTCGGTGATCTGGTCGGCCGCGGCGACCCTGCCGGTGAGTTGTTGGCTCGTACGCTCACCGAAATGCTGCGTCTCCATATCATTGACCGGTTGATGTCTTCGTTGCGACGAGACAGTTCACCAGCCGCCGCGGTGCTCGCCGAGTCTGACCGAACCCGGATCTTGCGCTATATCGACCGCGAGAGTTTTGATGGCGATGTCAGTCTGGCGGCGCTGGCGGCGGGTGTCGGCATGAGTGTCGATCACTTTGCCCGCGCTTTCAGTGCCACGTTTCACACGACACCACGCCAGTACATCCTTGATTGGCGTATCGCTCACGCCAAGACACTGCTGCTGACCACCACCCAGTCCGTCAGTGAGATCAGCGCAACTGTGGGGTTTTCCAGTCACGGCCACTTCACCACCACGTTTCGCAACCGCGTAGGCAT
This sequence comes from Mycolicibacterium frederiksbergense, assembly GCF_029893345.1. Lineage (GTDB taxonomy): Bacteria > Actinomycetota > Actinomycetes > Mycobacteriales > Mycobacteriaceae > Mycobacterium > Mycobacterium frederiksbergense_B. The sequence goes on from NZ_JARXVE010000002.1 coordinate 474,419, forward strand.
CACTCCCACTGATTACCGCCGCCACCACTGATCAACCAGGCGTGGTTGACCACTGTGAGGATTTCCCATTGGGGCTGGGGGATTTCGGATGGGGAGGTCTGGGTGACAGCCAATGCACGGTTGTGAGAGTGTCTTTGGAAACGCAAACCCGGTTGCCTTACAGCACATGGCAACCGGGGCGCGCGTCTACGACGCCTATTCGTGCGACGCATGATCACGGTACCTGTATGACTTCTGTCGACGCTTTCAGATTCCGCGGCTTCGCTTGCGAAAAGTTAGCTGGCTTGGGTGCTTCTTGCGCCCGAGCGGGTCGGAAACGACTGTGTCCCGCGATTTCACAAGCACGAGTTTTTTCTGAAAGCTACCTGAGGGTTTCCTTGGTAGTGTGTGCTTGATTTGAGATCCGATTGTCTATTGGGCTCGACAGATGGAGACGCTGAAGTGTTGAAAAGGCTAGTGATTGCTAGCAGTTTCGTGTTGGGCGCAATGCTGAGTTTCGCTGGTGTTGCGAGCGCTGATGACATTTTGGTTGTTGGCTTTGACGGTGTTGAGGAGTTCTACTACACGCAGGCCGACTGTGAGGCTGACGGCCCGAACGTCCGCCTGCAGATCAATGATCAGGCTTACCCGTACTGGTATTGCAGGATCGGCGACGACCGGGGTGACAACGTCCACTGGTACCTGTACAACACCGATATTCCTCCGAACTAGCCTGCGGCCCAGTAGATCCGGGGTAGCCACCTCGGAAGGATGCGTGAACGATCACAGCCCCGGGCCGGGGGGTGCGGGGATGTGACAGGCGCTTTGATCATTCTGGAACGCGAGGTGTCAGTGATGAAGCTTGTTGGGCGGCCGCAGATTTGCGCTGCGATAACTTGTGCGGTCATTGGCGGATCGCTGGTGTCCCCGAGCGTTTCCTCGGCCGACGAGATCTTGTCATCGGGGCCGAACGGGGTCACCTACATCCGCACCGAGTCGGGGCGGACACTGTGCGGTATCGAAGGGTCATCGGTGAATTGCACAGTGCAGTTTGTGAATCCGCCGCTCACCTGGGCGGGTGACGTCGCGAACTCGGTGACACTCAACCAGGACGGCACCTTCAGCTATGTCGCGGCCGACCTCGGCATGGCCGACCCGCTGCATACCGTCCATTACGACCAGACCTACATCACCAACGGTTGGGCGGTAGAGGCCTTCAGCGACGGAACCCGATTCACCAACAATCGCAGCAACGAAGGCTTTTGGGTCAGCGTCGATGGCGTCAATGCCCTCGGTCAGATGTGAGAGCCCGCGCGCCGCTGGAGCCGGGGCTCGACTCGGGGCACGATGACGACAGGTAGTCGAGACATCAAGCGGTTAGGTGTGCGCGGGGCTTTGGTGTCGGGTGTGATTGCGGTGCTGGTGATCGCCGCGAGCCTGGGCATGTACCTCAAACACCGCAACGCCAACGAAACCTATACGTTCGGGGCAATCGATGCGCCCGACCGGGTAAACGTGTCAGTGTGGATCAACCGCGTCGACACCGACACCCAAACGGTCTCGGTGTCGACGCGGTTGATGTGCAGCCCACCGGAAATCTGGCCGACCAAGACGGCGCCTTCAGCACCGATGCAGTGTTGGTCATGTCCGTGCTGGGGCAGAATTCATTGCCTATCAAGCACGGTCAACCCTGGCCCGATATCACACAGAGATTCGCGGTGACCGGCACGATCACCGACTACCCTTTCGACCGCTACAGCACCGTCATGACGTTCCGGATCATCGGCGCAGACGGCACGGAGTTGCCGGTCGCGGTGTCGATCTGGGGCAGTGACCCGTTCTTCGGCACCAAGCTGCTGGAACAAACACCGTCGGCCGGTGGCCCCGACCAGCCCGTCACCGTCTACCTCGGCGCGACCCGCTCAACTCCCACACTCGTGTTCGCCGTTTTTGTCATGGTGCTCATGCTGGGTCTGGCGGCCGCGGCAGTCACTGCCAGCTACTACGTCCTGCGGTGGCGGCGCGGACTGGTCTTTCCCGCGTGTTCGATGATGGCCGCAGTGCTGTTCGCCTTGATCCCATTGCGCAATGCCGTTCCAGGTAACCCACCGATCGGATCGGTGATCGACTTCGTGTCGTTCTTCATCGCCGAGACGGTGATCGCGATAGCGCTTATCGCCTCGGTTGTCATCGGGTACCGAATCGAAATCGCCAACGAACTCTCCCAAAGTGGTTGAAACATAACAACTGTCATTCCCGAAAGGCGTTCCTTGCACCGATCGATCACCGTGGCCGCCGCTGTGGCGGTGGCGCTTATTGCGGCCAGTTGCACCAAACATGACGGATCCGCAGCTGCCTCGTCTGCGCCGTCGTCGACCACCTCGGTCGCTGCCGCCGCCGATGCAGCACCACAAGAGGCGGATACCGGCAGCATGGTGGTGCAGTACGAGGATGCCACCACGCCTGAGGCTCAAAAAGGCCGCGAGTTGATGCAGAGAACCCAGGTGCTCGAGCAGCTGGCCGGGGACGTCACCGCCACCTACAAACTGCCCTATGACATTCCGCTGGTGGGTTCACAGTGCGATGAGGCCAATGACTATTGGAGCCCAGGCGATCAGAAGATGATCATGTGCTACGAGGATGTCAACGAAAGCCTCGACATCTTCGGCGAGGCCGGTGATCCCGATCCCGAGGCCACCGCGCGCCGCGTGGTGATCGCATCGTTCTTCCACGAGCTCGGCCACATGGCCATCGACATCTACCAACTGCCCGCCACCGGCAGGGAGGAAGATGTTGCTGACCAGCTGGCCGCCTCGATCCTGCTGGGCCGCGGCGACGACGGCAACACCGACCCTGACTACGTGCAGGCCGTCAGAGACCAGGCCCGCGAATACCGTATCTACGCCCAACAAGACGGACAGCCCGACGATTCGCTGTTCGCCGACGTCCACACCCTCAACGAGGCGCGGACCTTCAATTTCGAATGCTGGATATATGGGTCCGATCCCGAATCCAACGCCGACGTCGTCGCCCAGGGGCTGCTGCCCGAGGACCGCGCTGACGGCTGCGAAGACGAATACAACAAGATGAACAACGCCTGGGCCGAACTCCTTGCCCCCCACCTGAAATAGCACCACGACAACCATCAGGAGCAGCAATAGGGGAGCAGCTAAGCCACACACCTGCCTTCGGCGTCACCTGTCCGCGTCACGCCGGAACGCGGAGGGCGTGAGTCCAACGCGCTGTTTGAATGCGGTGGCGAAGTGGCTCGGACTGGAGAACCCGACTGTATGACTGATCTCGGTGACCGATAGCGGTGTGGTCGCCAGCAGGCGTTTGCTTTGTGCGATGCGCTGATCCAGCACGAACTGGTACGGCGTCGTGCCAAACGTCTGGGCGAATGCGTGGCTGAACCCGTGCACGCTCATCCCCACAAGGTCGGCAAGCGTGGAAAGGTTTACCTCGGCGTCGAGACTGTCATGAAGAAACTCGATCAGACACTGTTGCTCGTCGCGGCTGAGTTCGCGGCCGGTCCGCCGTTGCGGCTGCGACCGCTCGCCATAACGGTCACCGATGTGCAGCCGCAACGTGTCGGCCAGCGACTCCCGCAACAGCCGGGAAACAACGTCGTCGCGGCCCGCGACGTCGACCATTCGCTCCACCAGGTGAAGCAGCAGCGGGTCCCGCCGCCCAACCACAGGACGTAGCGTGTCGTCACCCAGCATCAATGTGGGCAGGGTGAGTGCGACGAACTCGCAGGTGACGTGGCGGGCCAGCGCTGCCGAACGCTGCTCGGCCGGAATGACCCAGACATTGCCCGCACGCGGTGTGATTCGGCCGGCGGGTCCACGTTCGAACTCGACCTCTTTAGAGTGCACACTTCCGCCGCGCCATACCAGCACTTTGTGATCAGGCTCAGTGAACGACCATTCGATAGATTCAGTGAACGGTTGAGTAACGAAGCTGACATCGATCCCCAGGACCGTGATATTTCCAAGTGCCGATTCTGCACCGACTTGACGTCGAGAAAGCGCCTGCTCATTGGATTGAGGTTGTTTGCTCACACGACTAATTCCCGCGCCCCCGCAGCTAACACAACGCAAGATTAGCGTGCATGTTGCGGCAAATCACTTACCGCATGCCATTCGGCTTGGCAGGAGGGGCTATTTCTCGCGCTGAGGCCGCGCGCGAATGACCTAGGGTGCGTCTCCCAAGTCGTGGAGCAGTGGGGCGGGGTGGGCCCGATGGGTTATGGCGTTCGATAGATCCTGCAATGCCTGCGCGATCTCGGCGGGGCTGGTGTCGGGATACAGGCAGGCGACGGTGATGATCTCGGTGCGGGAGTCGCCGGCCGCGACCAGGTCAGCGGCGGTCGCGATCACCGCAGCCAAACTGGGCGCACCCAGGCTGCGTGCCGCGAGCGCGGACAGTAACGACCAGCTGATCACCTCTTCACCCGCGGTGCTCGAGGTTCTCGCCGCGTCGGCTTAGGTGTCACCATTTGAGGAGGGTCTCGGCGTGGAAGGTCGGGGTGGTGAGGAACAGGTTCGAGGGCGGGTGCGGGCTCAGGGCAAGGTTCAACGTGAGCATTCGAGCGAACGGGCGACCGCTGCTGGAGTCTTTCCAGCGGATCCATTGCCTGGCACGGAGACGGCGCCCAGGGGCGGCCATACCGGCCGCTCAGTGACGTGTCAGGTCGTCCTTCCGTCCACTCACCCGTCGATGATGGTCAGGTTGGCCATGCTGCGCAGTGAGGAAACATCTGTGACGTGTGATCCGGAGAGTTCGAGCATTCGTAGATGCGGCAAGCCGGCCAGTGGCGAGACGTCCGTGATCGAGGTCCCCTCGAGGTCGAGCCAGGTCAGGCCCGTCAGGCCCGCCAGCGCAGCCACGTCGACTACCTCGGTCTCCGCGAGTTTGAGGCAGGTGAGGCCGCTCAGGCCACCCAGGGGGTCGACGTCCCGGAGTGGCGTCCAGCGCAGGTCCAGAAACTCCAGTCCGGTCAGACCGGCAAGCGGGGACACATCACTGACTTCCGTTGCGCTGAGGTAGAGGTGGGTGAGACCGTTCAGGCCCGCCAACGGGGACACCTCCCGCACCGGCGACCAACGCAGGTCGAGCCTCTGCAACGCGGTCAGCGTCGACAGCGGGCGAAGATCGATCACTACCTCCCCATGCAATCGCAGTTCGGTCAGGTTCGACAGTTCGGACAACGGGGCCAAGTCCGCCACGGGCAGCTGATCAAGCTCGAGGAACGCAGTCCGGGCGATGGCTTCAGCATCCAGAGGTGTCGAGATCGGACGGCCCAGCTGCGCGTTCACCGCAGCAACCACGCCAGCCGCCCCGCGACGCACGCTACGTCTCGGGCTCATCGGTCCGATCCTTCGCCTGTTCGGGACACGGTCCGGCGGGTCACGACACCCTGGTCTGCGGCGGCGATGACCTCCGTGCGGAACTCATAGAAAACGCCATCACGGATCGACTGGAGCTGTTCGGTGTTGATGAGTTCGATGGTGCGCTCGCCAGGCCAGCCCGGGCCACCCCCAGAAGCGCGTCCCTGAGCGTGTCAAGATCGCGGCCGAAGACGCTCGCGCCGTCCAGGTTCGCGCTCTCAAGATAGAGGCGCCAGAACGCCGCCTCGTCTGCAACCCGAGCACAATCGATCACCACCGCCTCGTCAGCGGCGCCCTGTCCCCAACCGGTGATGCTGCTCAGGACACTGTCGACTTCTGCCTCAGGATCGAAGTCCGGATCAATGGCCATGGTCCACCACGGGTTCCCCAACACGGCGGCACCGATGACCGCCCCGCCCGCGGACTTCCGTGACGCGTTGACACGGAACTGCACCGACTGACGGCTGCTGAACCGCGACTTCTGAAACTTAAGACGCTCGGTAACACCGCTGCATGCACGCCGGTAACGACCACCGGATCCAACCCAACCCTGACCTCGCAGCGTAGGCGAGATGAATTGCTTGATCATCTCGTCGTACCGAGACTGCGCCGTCAGCTGAGCCATCCCGCAATTATCACAGGCCACACACCACCCCCGTGGCTACCGCAACCAGGCGAGGATCGCGGCGAGGACGACGGCGCCGCGATAGATGACGGCGTGCCGGTCGTATCGGGTGGCGAGACCGCGCCATTCCTTCATCAGGTTGAACGCGCACTCGACGGTGTGTCGCCGTTTGTACAGGTCCCGGTCATATCGGACTGGGCAGCCGCCGGCGGTGCCGCGGCGGCGCCGGTTGGCTTGTTGGTCGCGTTTCTCTGGGATGACGGCTTGGATGTGGCGGCGGCGCAGGTCAGTGCGGATCGCCCGGGACGAGTACGCCCGGTCCGCCGGCACCGCGACCGGCCTGGTCCGCGGCCGGCCGGTGTCTGGTCGCACCACCCGGACGTGATCCATCAGTGGGAGGAACATGGGCGAGTCGCCGCCCTGCCCGGGTCCGACGATGATCGCGAGGGACGGCGTCGCCCGTCGACGGCATGGTGGATCTTCGTGGACAGCCCGCCACGGGACCGTCCGACGGCGTGATCTGGCGGTTCGGTGCGGGGATTCTTGTGATTCGACAGGTCCCCCTGTGACCCTGCCGAGTCGGGTTGCGTGCTGGTGCGCGCGGACGATCGTGGAGTCCACGCTGACCACCCAGTCAATGTCACCGGCCGCGTCCGCGACGGTGAGCAGGGTTGGGAGACATTCCCTAGAACCGGCCGCCGCCACCGCCGTAGCTGCGGCCGGACGAGTGCGACGACCCGCCGTACGACGTGGGGCGGCCCATGCTGCGGCCGCCGCCGTACCCGCCGCCGAATCCACCACCGAAGCCGCCGCCACCGCCGCGCAGGATGTTGCCGATGAGGATGCCGCCGAGCATGGCGCCCATATCGGAGCCACCGCCCGAGCCGTACTGCGTGGTGTAGGACCGTTGCGCGGCCCGCACGTCATCGTTGGCCAGGGCCTGCGCCTGGGCGGCCAGCGTTGAGGCCCCGTTGGCGTGCGCCACGGCCTCATTCGGATTCTCGGCCCTCTTGGCTTCGGCCGCCTGCAGCTGCCGTTGCGCTTCGGCCAGTCGGGTGCGGGCTTCCGGTCCGATGCTGCCGCGCCGGGTCTCGATGAAATCCGATACCGTCCTGATCCGCGATTGCGCGGTGAACAGTGCCTGCTCCAGCGCCCGGGCCAGCCGCTCGGCGGCCTCCTGTTGTTCGTGCACACCCGCCAGCAGCTGGTCGAGTTCGGCGTCGGCCTTGGTCAGCCGGGTGAACGTGCCCAGCGGATCGGCCTTGCCGTTGGCCGTCGCGTCGTCGGCTGCCTTGGCCGCGGCGTCACGGGCCGTCTTCAGCTGCTCGGCCTGCGGTGTGCCGGACTGCCCGAGCAGTGCGTTCGCCTGGTCGATGCCGGCCTGGATGTCGGTGATGGCCGCGGGCAGCCCGGCCAGGGCCTGGTTGATGTCGGAGGCCGCGCTGTCCACGGCGTCGAGCAGGGTCCGGGTCTGATCGAGTGCGGACTCCGCCGCACGCACCGCGTCCACCAGATTCGTCTGATCGGTGGCCGGCCGGGATACCAGGTTGCGGGCCGTGGTGATGCTGCGGTCGGCGAACGTCAACCGCTCGTTGGCGGTGTCCACATTGGCCGCCACCGAGCTCAACGCCGTCGCGTCGAACTGGGTGTGCAGGTCGGCCAGGGTCCGGCGCGCCGGCTCGATGCGGGCGGTCAGGTCGACCACCTGCTGGGTCATGCTGTCCAACCGGGCCGGGGCATTGATCACCAGATCGCGCAGCTGCTCGAAGGCATGGCTCTGGGCCTCCAGTTCACGGTCGGCCCGGGCCGCCGACACCACCACCCGGGTCAACATCTCGCGCTGCTGCAGGGGCGTCTCCGGCACATCGTCGTCGAGGATCTGGCGCACATTGAAGGCTTGGGCCAGGGCGGTTTTCGCATTCGCCACGGCCTGGCTGAACAGTTCGGTGCGCTTGGCCCCGAATTCCTCGACAGCCAACTCCAGCTCAGCCTCGCTGGTGCGTACCGCATTGTCCACGTCGACCACGATGGAGCGCGACAGCTCGTCGAGAGCGTCGAGCGGCACCGCGGCCAGCGCGCTGGCGTCGGTCGGGTCGACTCGTTTGGCGGCCTCGAATTCGGCCTTGCGCCGCTTGGCCCGGCGCCGGCGCGACCACCACCACAGCACCCCGGCCAGCACCAACAGCACGCCGAGGGCGATCAGCAAGGCAGGCCACGAGATACCGGGCCCGGCGTGGGATTCGGGTTCGGAGTTCAGCCCGTTGGCCGCCGCGATCGCCCCGCCCGCCCAGTCGTCACGACGCAGGGCGGGAGTGATGCTGTTGCGCCGGATGTCGTCGGCGCGGGCCGCGGTGGTGATGGCGGAAGGCACCTGGAACGCGACCGCCCGATCCACGGTGGCGACCGCCAGCAGCGCATCGTCGTCACCGAAATCGCTCAGTCGCATGGTGTTCTGCGCCCAGTCGACGGGGTTCTGCCGGGCAAAGTCTTCGACGAAGATCACCCACAGCTTGATGTGGCGATCGTCGTAGAGCTTGTCGATGGCGCGCTGCACGTTGGTGCGCTGGGCAGCCGAGAGCACTCCGGCGTCGTCGATGAGTTGGGTGGCCAACCGCATCGGCGGTTCGGCGGCGGCGCCTGGAGCAACCAGCAGTCCGGCCATCAGGATCGCGAGCAGCATGGGCAGCACACGGGCGATACGCATGACGGCCAATCTAATGTGCTGCGCGGTCGGCGCGGCGTGTCCTGGCAGACTATGCGTCGGTGAACGCGGATAAGCAGTCCTGCTATGACGACTTCGACCGGCAACGTCTGGTGGTCGAAGCGCCCAAGGGTGCTGTGCTGCCCGGCACCGCCACCGAGCACCGCACCGACTTCGCCCGGGATCGGGCCCGGGTGCTGCACAGCGCCGCGCTGCGACGGCTGGCCGACAAGACCCAGGTGGTCGGCCCACGGCACGGCGACACACCGCGCACCCGGCTCACGCATTCACTCGAGGTGGCCCAGATCGGCCGGGGTATGGCGATCGGGTTGGGCTGCGATCCCGATCTGGTGGACCTGGCCGGGCTGGCCCACGACATCGGGCACCCGCCCTACGGACACAACGGCGAGCGGGCGCTCGACGAGATCGCCAAGCCATTCGGCGGGTTCGAGGGCAATGCCCAGAATTTCCGGATCCTCACCCGGCTGGAGCCCAAAGTTCTTGACAGCGAGGGTCGTTCGGCCGGGCTCAACCTGACCAGGGCCGCGTTGGACGCGGTCGCGAAGTATCCGTGGCCGAGTTTCGGCACCCGCAAGAAGTACGGCTTCTACGACGACGACGCCGAGGCCGCCGCCTGGATGCGGGCCGGCGCGCCGGATGAGCGGGCGTGCCTGGAAGCCCAGGTGATGGACTGGGCCGACGACGTCGCCTACTCGGTGCACGATGTCGAGGACGGCATCATCTCCGGGCGCATCGACCTGCGGGTGCTCGGCGATTCCGACGCCGCAGCCTCACTGGCCGAGCTCGGCGCCAGGTCGTTTCCCAGCGTCGGCCACGACGATCTGCTGGCCGCCGCCGAGCGGCTGTCGCAGATACCGGTGGTGGCCTCGGTGGGCAAGTACGACGGCACGCTGGGCGCCTCGGTCGCGCTCAAGACGATGACCAGTGAACTCGTCGGACGGTTTGCCAACGCCGCGATCACTCAGACCCGGGCAGTCGCCGGCGCCGGGCCGCTCCGTCGTTTTGATGCCGAGCTCGCGGTGCCGCCGCTGGTGCGCGCCGAAGTGGTGCTGCTCAAGATGCTGGCGTTGCAGTTCATCATGTCCGACCACCGGCACCTGCAGATCCAGGCCGACCAGCGCACGCTGGTCCACGAGGTCGCGCTGGCGTTGTGGGCGCAGGCCCCGGGCAGCCTCGACCCGCAGTTCGCGCCCGAGTTCGACCTCGCTGCCGACGACGGCGCCCGGTTGCGCGTGGTGGTCGATCAGATCGCGTCGTACACCGAGAGCCGGTTGGAACGAGTGCACGAGGCGCGCTCGCCGCGGCCGTTGGGCTGAGGCTTTCCCGGGCTGTCGCACCGATCGGGCTGATGGCCTAGCTGCCAGGCGCGCGAAGCCGGCTCAAGACGACATCCGCGCGTGCCCACAGCAGCGCACCACCCACCCCCGTGATGACAGTGCGCGTTGCCCCGCGGATCCGCCCGGCCAGGGTGGCGCCGAGATCAGGGGAGTGGACGGTGTCGTCGCTGCCGAAGATCAGGTGCACCTCGATACCCGGAGACATCAGGTGCTCAGGCCAGGGCGATGTGGCCAGCACGGTGTCCCGTGCGTATCCGGCCGCCCCCTGGACGAAACCGTCGGCGAGGGCGGCACGCAACATCGCACGGAAACCGGGCCGGTCATAGACCACGCCGTCGGAGGGCGGATAGTCCGTCATGATCATGTCGAACAGGGTGGTTGCGTTGTATCCGGACAGGTCCTGCATCGCGCCGTCCGGGTCGGCGGCAATCGCCGTCACGAATTCACGGTGCGCCACCGGCAATTTCGCCGCAACCGGGGGATAGCCGACATCGTCGATCGGGGAAGCCAATACGAGCCGCGACGCTCGCCCAGTTGCAGCCAGGGCCAATCCGAACGGTGCTCCCTGCGAATTGGCGACCACAGGAACCGGGCGGCCGACGACGGCGTCGATCACACTGGCGAAATCGGCGGCGACCGTGTCAAAGGTCTTGTTCGGGTCAGAGTCGGATGAACCCAGCCCGGGGCGGTCGACGGAGATCAGACGAACCCCGTAGTCGTCGAGCTGGTCGTGGCCGAACGCCATCCGCCGGCCGCAGCCCGCGCCGGCGATGAACAACGCAGGCGTGCCGGAGTCGGGCCCGTAGGCCGCGAACGCCACGCGGCGCCCGTCGTGTTCGACCGACCCTTCGGCCATCCGCGTCGAGGCATCGCTCATGCGGCTTTGTCGATCCCGTCCAAGGCGGCCCTCATCTGTTCCCCGCGTTTCCCCAGCCGGGCAAAGCTGCGCAACCCGGCTTTTGGACCCGCATAGACTATCCCGGTGGCCGGTGCGGCGAGCGGGAGCGATGCGAGTCGGGGTCGGGGCAGGATCCCCGATCGCGATATCGCCGCCATCCGCGAAAAGATCCGCATCGAGGATGTGGTCGGCGACTACGTCCAGCTGAGGCGGGCCGGGGCCGACTCGATGAAGGGTCTGTGTCCGTTCCACGACGAGAAGTCGCCGTCGTTCCACGTCCGGCCCAACCACGGTCACTTCCACTGCTTCGGATGCGGCGAGGGCGGCGACGTCTACGCGTTCATCCAGAAGATCGAGCACGTCAGCTTCGTCGAGGCGGTCGAGCTGCTGGCCGACCGGGTCGGTTACACCGTCACCTACACCGGCGCGGCGGCGACCAACGTCCAGCGGGACCGGGGCAGCCGCAGCCGGTTGCTGGCCGCCAACGCCGCCGCTCAGGAGTTCTACGCCGAGGCGCTGGCTTCGGATGAAGCGGCGGAGGCCCGCAAATACCTGACCGAGCGCAACTTCGATGCCGCAACCGCCGCCTTATTCGGCTGTGGCTTCGCCCCCTCGGGTTGGGACAAGCTGACGAAACACCTGCTGCGCAAGGGTTTTGAGTTCAAAGAGCTGGAGGCTGCCGGGCTGAGCCGAGAAGGCAAGCGAGGGCCGATGGACCGGTTCCACCGCCGCCTGCTGTGGCCGATCCGGGTGTCCTCAGGTGAGACCATCGGATTCGGCGCACGCCGGTTGTTCGATGACGACCAGAACCAGGCCAAGTACGTCAACACTCCAGAGACCGTGCTGTACAAGAAGTCTCAGGTGTTGTTCGGGCTGGATCGGGCCAAACGCGATATCGCCAAGGGGCATCAGGCCGTTGTCGTCGAGGGCTACACCGATGTGATGGCCATGCACCAGGCCGGGGTGACCACCGCGGTGGCCTCGTGCGGTACTGCGTTCGGTGAGCAGCACCTGTCGATGCTGCGCCGACTGATGATGGACGACAACTTCTTCCGCGGCGAGCTGATCTACGTGTTCGACGGTGACGCGGCCGGCCGGGCCGCCGCGGTCAAGGCGTTCGAGGGGGAGCAGAACCTGTCCGGGCAGTCGTTCGTGGCGGTGGCTGCCGACGGCATGGACCCGTGCGATCTGCGGCTGCGCTCCGGTGACAGTGCGTTGCGCGATCTGGTTGCACGGCGAACCCCGTTGTTCGAGTTCGTGATTCGTAGTGCACTGGCCGAACATGACCTGGACAGCGCCGAGGGCCGGGTGGCCGCATTGCGTCGCTGCGTGCCGATGCTGGCCCGGATCAAGGACCCGACGCTGCGTGACGAATATGCGCGCCAGCTGGCCGGTTGGGTCGGCTGGGACAACGTCGCCCAGGTGATCGGACGGGTCCGGGAGGAAGCCAGCGGCGGCCGCAAGGACACCCGACGAAGCTCAGCGGGGCAGCAGGCCCGTCCTGCGGCGGCGCCGGTGCAGCGGCCCAACCCGACCGATCCGACACTGTGGCCGCAGCGCGAGGCACTCAAGGCCGGGCTGCAGTACCCGGCGATGGCCGGGCCGGTCTTCGATTCGCTGACGGTGGACAGTTTCACCCACCCGGGGTATGCCGCGGTGCGCTCGGCGATCGAGACCGCGGGCGGTACGGCCTCGGGCCAGTCCGGGGCCCAGTGGATCGAGGCCGTCCGTGAACAGGTCTCGTCCCCGGCCGCGGCCAACCTGATCAACGAACTGGGCGTGGAGGCGATCAACGTCGAGGACGATGAGCAGCTGCCGCGCTACATCAGCAGCGTGCTGGCCCGGTTGCAGGAAGTGTGGGTGGGCCGCCAGATCGCCGAGGTGAAGTCCAAGCTGCAGCGCATGTCGCCGGTGGAGCAGGGTGACGAATATCACGCCCTGTTCGGCGACCTGGTGGCGATGGAGTCCTACCGGCGCAGCCTGCTCGAACAAGCCAGCGGCGACGACCTCACTGCGTGATTTCCCGCATCACGATAAGGTGACGTAGGTCGGACATCTACGGGCGAAAGAGGCGATTCTGGTGACCAGCCTGGTGGCTACGTTCAACACGCGGACGCGGCGGTTCGTCGCAGTCGGCGCATTCACGCTGGTCGCGGGTGCCGCTGCGATCGCTCCGGCACTCATCTCGACGACTCATACCGGTGCCGACGTCACCGCCGCACCCGCCTGCCTGGCCTGGTTCGGCAACAAGGAGGACGGCAAGTGCCTGTCCTACTCCAACGGCGCGCCCATCGGGGCCGGCATCGGCCCGGTCGGAATCGGAGCGCCGGGAAGTGGCAGCCCCGGGCTGACCACCGGCCCGATGTTGCCGGGTACCTCGATCAACCGGGGTATCGGCTAGCTCTTCCAGTCACGTTTCGCCGAACCGTCGGTGCTCTCCTTGGTGGAGAACACCGACGTTTCTGCGTCTATGGGGGTCAAGGTGAGGAACTGGGGATCCGGTGACACCCGGTTGGCGATCTTGCGCCGCCCGGCGTCCAGAACCGCCTTGGTCGCGGGATTGGAGGTCACCGCTCGGTAGGTGCTGGCGATCTGCTCATAGCGGCGTCGGCCGGCCTTGGCGCCCAGCACGTAGCCGACGGCGATGACGGCGGCATAGCGGATCACAGCGTTCCTCCCAGACGACCGGTGTGTGCCCTCCATCCTGCCTCACCGCCCCGTCGACGCGCCCGTCTGGGAGCGCATTGGCGGCATCGGCGGTTCGTACGCTAGAGTCAACGCTCGGCGCGGAGCTTCCGCGGAAGATAGTCCCCTGTAGCTCAATTGGCAGAGCTCCCGACTGTTAATCGGGCGGTTGATGGTTCGAGTCCATCCGGGGGAGCAAGTTTTGAAGCCCCATCGGGGAGGCGGTCCTGACGGACGTCTCCCGGGGAATGTGCGAATTCGTCGGGTCTACCGACAAACCAATTGCTCCCGACCACACGCCTTTGCTGTGTGTCGGTTGGGCCGGCTCGAGGGGCGGGTGCCAGCTCGGGGAGTCAACGGCCCCGAGCTGGCCGGCTAGCGGCCCTGCAATCAGGGTTATCAGCCCTGGGGCCGGACCTGCTGCTGCTGTTGACGGGCCGCCTGTGCCAGTGCCTCCACCAGCGGGTTGGCCGCCGCGGCGAGGGCATTGCGCTCCTCGTCGGTCAGTTGATAGAACGTCCACACGCCCCAAGCTGCCGGACGCACGTACACCGTCACCTGTTGCTTGTTGTTCTGCAGCACGGAGGGCACGGGTACGGCGCGGTCCAGGGTGGCCGCGCTGGCCATTTCCTCGGCAAGCTGCTGGACGTTGACTGATTCCTGCAATTGGTACAGCACGGCCTTGTTGGCGGGCCCTTCCATAGCGAGGAACCAAGCCATCAGTGTCTCCTTTGTGTCGCGTGTTGGTGGATCAATCCATCTGTGGATCGCCACATAGTGTGGCCTATCGACTCGACGCCGTCAGCATCCTCGGCGACTCCGGGTAATTCGCTACCCTCTGGGTGTGTACCCACGGCTGATCGCCATCGTTGCCTTCGTCGGTCTACTCGCGGTTGGTTGCGGGTGGAGTCCATCCTCAGCGCCGCCGCCGAAACCGGATACCTGCGCGCCCTCGGACGGTCCCAGCGCCGACACCGTGGCCAATCAGATCGCCAAGTTGCCGGCACCAGCGGCGGGCAAGCAGTGGACTCAGGTCAACTCCGGGCACACCAGCAACTGCCGGTTGTACTGGGTGCAGGTGGGCCAGACCAACCCCGAGCCCAACAGCGTCGGGCAGCTGCTGTTCTTCGACCGGCAGACCCCGCTCGGCCCGGCCACTCCCGAACCCCGGCCCTACATCAACGTGGTCAGCAACGCCGAAGACGCGGTGGTCGTGAACTACCAGTGGCAGCAGGGCCAGGATTCACCGACGTCGCCGACCGGCATCGCCACCGTGCGGTTCCGGATCGGGGACGACGGCAAATTGGTTGCCGTCGACCCGATCCCGAAGGCCTGAGGCGCTTCAGCCGTTGATCAGCTCGGCGGGGTCGAGCATCGCCGCATAGCGCAGCTGCTCGGGGATGTCGAACCCGTCGACGAGGGTCTCCACGTGCGGCCGCAGTGAACGGCAGCGTTCGTTGATGCCGCGCGTGACGGCCTTGGCGCGTTCGGTGGACAGGTACCGGTGTTCGATGAACCAGGCCTTGTCCTGTTCGATCACCGACAGCGCATACAGATCGCAGACGTCGCCCAGCAATTCGCGGGCGGTCTCGTCCTCGCAGCCGTCGATCCCCGCGACGAACGCCTCCAGGATGACGCGGTCGATGTGGGCGGTGGCGGCGTGCAACACGTGATCCTGTACCGCGTTGAATGCATCGAAGGCCGACATGTCCTTGGCCCTGGCCTGTAGCCGCCGGGCGACCGACGCCAGCAGGTATTCCTCGCGGTCCTCGAACATCTTGACCTGCGTGCCGCGGTTGAACAGGCTGCCTTCCTCCTCGTTGTCCTGGCGGGTGTCGAGGATGGTCTGGATGATGGTTTCGGCGGCGGTGCGTTTGAGCACCCGTTCGCCGGCGTAGTTCGCCGCGAACCGTACCCATTCGACCGGGCTCATACCTTTGACGTCGTCGGCGTAGGCGGTGAGCAGTTCCTTGGCCACCAGCTGGGTCAGCACATGGTTGTCGCCCTCGAAGGTGGTGAAGACGTCGGTGTCGGCGCGCAGGGCGATCAACCGGTTCTCGGCGAGATAGCCTGCGCCGCCGCAGGCTTCACGGGCCTCCTGGATGGCGCGGCTGGCATGCCAGGTGTTGGCGGCCTTCAGGCCGGCCGCGCGGGCGTCCAGTTCGCGCTGCTCCTCGGCGTCTGGATGATCGGAGGTCTGCAGTTCGTGGCACTTGGCCACCAGTTCGTTCTGGGCGAACTGCAGTGCGTAGGACTTCGCGATGAGCGGCAGCAGTCGGCGCTGGTGCACCAGGTAGTCCATGATCAGCACCTCGTCCTGGCCGTCAGGTGCTTCGAACTGCCTGCGTTGCAACGCATACCGGGTGGCGATATCGAGTGCCACCCGTGCGGCCGCCGCGGCGCTGCCGCCGACGGTGACCCGGCCGCGGATCAGCGTGCCCAGCATGGTGAAGAATCGGCGCGCAGGGCTCTCGATCGGCGAACTGTAGGTACCGTCGGGGGCGACGTCGGCATAGCGGTTGAGCAGGTTCTCCCGTGGGATGCGCACCTGGTCGAACACGATGCGGCCGTTGTCCACCCCGGGCAGCCCGCCCTTGTAGAGACAGTCCGAGGTGGTCACCCCGGGTAGGTCGGTGCCGTCGTCGTCGCGGATCGGGACCACGAAACAATGCACCCCGTGTCCCTTTCCGTCCGGGGTGATCAGTTGGGCGAAAACGGCTGCCATCCGCGCGGTTTCGGCGGCACCGCCGATGTAGTCCTTGCGTGCGGTCGGGGTGGGGGAGTGAATGACGAATTCCTGGTTCGCCGGATCGTAGGTGGCCGTCGTCTCCAGGGCCTGCACGTCGCTGCCGTGCCCAGTCTCGGTCATCGCGAAACAACCCGGCAGGTCCAGGTCGATGAGCCGGCGCACATAGGCCTGGTGGTGGCGTTCGGTGCCCAGATTCTCGATGGCCCCGCCGAACAGGCCCCACTGCACCCCGGCCTTGACCATCAGCGACAGGTCGGACATGGCCAGCATCTCGATCCGGGTGATCGCCGCCCCGACATCGCCGGTGCCGCCGTGCTCCTTGCGGAAGCCGTCCTCGGCCGCCCCGGCCGTCGCCATGATCCTGAGCTGCTCGGCCACTTTGGCCCGGGCGATGACCGTATTGGGGGTGTAGTGCGGCCGGAAGATCTGGTCCGACAGCGTGGCCCGCATGGCGTTCTTGACGTCACTCCAACGGCCGTCCAGCGCGTTTCGCAGATGCTCAGCAGTGCAAGTCATATCCGACGGTAACGCGTGGTGCGGCCAAGGCGGGTACTGTCAGCAGCTGATGCGACGCTGCGTACTGCTTGCTGCTGCCTTGGTGCTGTCGGCGTGTGGTTCTGCCCATGCCGCACCGGACCTTGAATACCTCGGTCAGCGCCAGGTGGCTTCCGGTGCGCTGCTGGACGGCACGGTGATCGGCGGGCTTTCGGGAATCAGCTACGACCCGGTCGACGAGCTGTACTACATCGTCAGCGACGATCGCTCCGCCAAGAACCCGGCACGCTTCTACACCGCACGGATCACGTTGTCGGACAGCGCTATCAGCGATGTCGAGTTCGTCGCCACCCATCCGTGGCTGGACCGCAACACACAGCCGTTCGCCCCGTTGGACAGCGACGCGCTACCACCGGTGGTACCGCCGGACCCCGAGGCCATCGCCTTCGATGCCCGCAGACAGCGGTTGTACTGGACCAGCGAGGGGGAGCGCCGGGTCGAGGGACCTGGGCCGCCGACCCTGCTGGATCCGTGGGTCCGGATCGCCGGTCTCGGCGGCAACTACCTCGGCGAGTTCCCGCTGCCCGATGCGGTGCGGATGTCTGCCGACGAGCATGGCCCGCGCCGCAACAGCGCGCTGGAAGGGCTCACCCTGACACCGGACGGACGTTATCTGTGGGCGGCCATGGAGGGCCCCGGATACGACGACGGTGCGCTGCCCGACGAACAGCATGGCGCACTGACCCACGTCATCCGTTTCGACGTGGATTCCGGTGTGGCCGATGCCCAATACACCTACCCGCTCGACCCGGTCAGTGCGGGGCCCGGCGGGGACAACGGGCTGTCGGACCTGGTGGCACTTGACGACGGCAGCTTCCTGGTGATCGAACGCGGTTTTGGCACCCATGTGTCGGTGCGGATCTATCGCGCGAGCATCGTCGAGGGCTCCACCGAGATGGTCAAGACGCTGCTGGCGGATCTGGGCGCAATCCCGGGCCTGGTGCCGCTGGACAACATCGAGGGAATCACGTTGGGGCCCAAGCTCGCCGACGGGCGGCAATCGGTGATCATGGTCAGCGACGACAACTTCTCACCGAGCCAGGTCACCCAGTTCCTGCTGTTCGCGCTGTAGTGACGCCGGTGTGGTAGTCCTTGCCGTCGCCGCTCGTAACGCTATGGCGGTCCTGGGCGCATTTTTTCGCCGTGGCGTTACGAACGCCTACCCACGCAGCTATTCAACTATCGCAACAACGTGTGGCGATCAAAGTAGAAGTATGTGTACCCCGCGGTGATCGCGCAGACGAGAGTAGCTACCAGCAGCATCTGAGACCCGCTGACCACAGCGCTGATGAAGCCACCGATGATGGCTCCACCGGCGAATCCGGCCCACAATAGGAAATATCCCAGCCAATCGCTCAGCCGGCCTCCGCTGAGATGGCGTTCAATGCCTTGGCCCATTTTCACGAGAGTCCCGGTCACATAACTCAGCGGGATCGACACCTCGCCGTCCTTGACGAACGACGTATTCAGGGCGCCGATCCCAAAGGCCACGAACAGGATTGGAACGAACGGTACGTCGCGGGCCGTCCAGCCTCGCAAGATGGTGTCCACCACGGTGGACACCACGAGCGCGAACGTGGTCAGCACCGTCGCGCCATGAGG
Organism: Mycolicibacterium frederiksbergense; assembly: GCF_029893345.1. Lineage (GTDB taxonomy): Bacteria > Actinomycetota > Actinomycetes > Mycobacteriales > Mycobacteriaceae > Mycobacterium > Mycobacterium frederiksbergense_B. The sequence continues at coordinate 492,964 of NZ_JARXVE010000002.1, forward strand.
GTGATTGACCCAGATGTGGCGGCGGCACAACGATGCGATCACCACTCCGCCGACAAAGGACGCCAGCAGCATTGCCGCGCCGATCGCCAGCCACTTCTCGTCCTGAAACAGCCCGAGGAAAGCCCGCTCCGTATTGCCCGTCATGAAGGTGACGAAGTAGCCCGCCGAATGAGTGAACGCGACCGCCCCCAGTACTCCGGCCAGGCCGGCCAGAATCCATGACAATCGGGCCTCGCCGTCGAGCTGTTGCGACATGTCCCCATTGTGGGGAGCGTTGCTGGCGCTCGGGGCGGGATTCGCTGCCTGGCGTCAGCTGTCGCTGCCGACGGTGACCGCGGTCGCCTCGTCGGTCAGCTCGTCGAGTTCGTCCTCTGCTGGGTCTTCCTCGTCGATGTGAATGAGGTGTGGACGCGTCAGGAACAACACGGCGGCACCGGCCAGCACGGCCGCGGCGCCCACCCAGTACGGCAGGTGCATATTGACCTGCTCACCCAGAACCCCGGCCAGCCAGGGTGCGACAGCGGCGCCGCCGAAGCGCAGGAAGCTGTAGGCCGCCGAGGCCACGCCGCGCTCCACCGGGGCGGCCTTCATCACGGTCTCGGTGATCAGCGTGTTGTTGACGCCGATGAACAGGCCGGCGATCACGACACCCGTTGCCAGTACGACCTTGTGGTCCGTCCATACCGCCATCGCGGCCAGCACCGCGGTGAAGGCGATCAGGTTGAGGATCAGCACCCGCACCGTGCCGAAGCGGTGTTGCAGCCGCGGCGCGACCACCACGGAGGTGAACGCCAGCGCCACACCCCAGCCGAAGAAGATCAGCCCGATCTGGTGCGCGGTCATGTTCAGCGGGAAGGGGGTGAAGGCCAGCAGGGTGAAGAAGCCGAAGTTGTAGAGCAGCGCGGTGATTGAGACCCCCAGCAGCCCACGGTGGCGCAGTGCCCGGAACGGGTCGGCCAGGGTGGTGGCGCGTGTCGCGCGCGGGGTGGCCGGCAGCAGGAAGGCGGTGATGATCACGGCGATGGTCATCAGGGCCGAGACTCCGAAGAACGGGCCGCGCCACGAGATCGAGCCGAGCACACCGCCGACCAGTGGGCCGATCGCGATGCCCAGTCCCAGTGCCGCTTCGTAGAGGATGATCGCTTGGGCCACAGAACCTTTCGCGGAGTTGACGATGGTGGCCAGCGCGGTGGCGACAAACAGGGCGTTGCCCAGGCCCCACAGGGCGCGCCAACCCACGATCTCCATCACGGTGTCGCTCATCCCGGCCAGCCCGGCCCCGACGATGATGATCAGCAGGCCGAGCAGCAGCGTGCGCTTGGGGCCGATGCGGCTCGACACCACACCGGTGATCAGCATCGCCACCCCCATCACCGCCATGTAGCTGGTGAACAGCAGCGACACCTGTGATGGGGAGGCGCCGAGGCTGTCGGCGATCGGTTTGAGGATGGGATCGACCAGCCCGATTCCCATGAAGGCGACAACGGAGGCGAAAGCGACGGCCCAGACGGCCTTGGGTTGGCGCCACACAGCGAGGCAACTCCTGATCGGTTGTCGGGTGATTTGGTCGTCGTGCGGTTAGTCGTGTGCGAGCGGATGCTCGGCGACATCGGCGAGTAGCCGTCGGATTACCTCGACGGCGGCCGTCAGTGTCTGGCGGTCGTCGGCGCTCAGTCGCTCAAGTCTCGGGTTGATCGTGGCGGCGCGATCGGCCCTGGCTTGGTACAGGGTCTGCCGACCCTGGTCGGTGATGCGGATCAGCACCGCGCGGGCATCGCCGGGATCGGTGGTGCGTGACACCAGGCCGGCGTCTTCGAGGCGGCGCACCTGGGTGGTCATGGTCGGCTGTGAGCAGTGGTCGAGATAGGCGAGATCGGAGATCCGGGCCTCGCCCTGGTCGTCGATGGTGGACAGGAGCCGGGCCTGGGCCCAGGGTAGGGGTAGCCGGGCGCGCTGGGTGGCGAGCCGATTCAGCCGGGCGACGACCGCCAGCAGGTCGGCGCCAAGTTCGGTTTCATCGGTTGCCATGGCATCCTCGGTCGGGGTCGACATACGTGCATGGTTGCATAGATTGGCTATGTAGTCTACCCGCCGTGGGTGCTCTCGGTCACATGACGGACATCCACCGGCTGCGATAGCGGCTGGCAGAATCGAGAAATGACCGCGAACCCCCCGGCGATGGCGCCCCGGCGCGGCCTCACCCCCGGCGAGCTTGCCCAGGCGGCGGTGATGGCGGCGCTCTGTGCGGCCACCGCCATCATCGCGGTGGTGGTGCCGTTCGCGGCCGGGTTGGCGATGCTGGGAACCGTGCCGATGGGGCTTTTGGCCTATCGCTACCGGCTGCGGGTGCTGCTTGCGGCCACGGTTGCCGCAGGCACGATCGCCTTCCTGATCGCGGGCATGGGCGGATTCATGACGGTCTTCAACTGCGCCTACATCGGTGGACTCACCGGCGTGGTCAAGCGCCGCGGCCGCGGTACAGTCACCGCGTTCGGCGCCGCCGTGGTCGCCGGGGCGGTGTTCGGAGCGGCGAGCATCGCGGCGCTGACCGTGCTGACCCGGCTACGCAACCTGATCTTCGACTCGATGACCGCAACCGCCGAGGGGCTGGCCAAGGTCCTGGAGCGCATCCCGGTGCTCGATGTGACCGCCGAACCGTTCCGGAGTGGTTTCGCCACCCTGGTGGACTACTGGCCGGTGCTGATGCTGCTGCTCGGCATCTTCAGCATCACCTCGGTCAGCATGGTCGGCTGGTGGGCGCTGTCGCGCATCCTGGCCCGGCTGCTCGGGGTTCCCGACGTGCACAAGCTCGATGCCGACGGTGACGACGAACATGCGGTGATCGCCCCGGTGCCGGCCCGGCTGACCGACGTGCGGTTCCGCTACCCGGGGGTCGACCATGACGCGCTCGGCCCGGTGTCCATGGAATTGCAGCCCGGCGAACATGTCGCGGTGACCGGGCCCAACGGCTCGGGCAAGACCACCCTGATGCTGATGCTGGCCGGGCGTCGACCCACCTCGGGTGGCATCGAGCGGGCCGGCGCGGTCGGGTTGGGCCGCATCGGTGGTACCGCGGTGGTCATGCAGCACCCGGAGAGTCAGGTGTTGGGCACGCGGGTGGCCGACGACGTGGTGTGGGGCCTGCCGCCCGGCACCACCACCGATGTGGAGCGGTTGCTGGCCGAAGTGGGGCTTGACGGCCTGGCCGAACGCGATACCGGGGGCCTGTCCGGCGGGGAACTGCAGCGGCTGGCGGTCGCCGGGGCGTTGGCCCGCGAACCCTCGTTGCTGATCGCCGACGAGGTCACCAGCATGGTCGACCAGCAGGGCCGCGACACATTGATGAAGGTGTTGTCCGGGCTGACCGAACATCACCGAATGTCGCTGGTGCACATCACCCACTACAACGACGAGGCGGATTCCGCCGACCGGACGGTGGCGCTCAGCGGCAACGGCGGTACCGCCGACAACACCGACATGGTGCAGACCTCGGCGGTACCCGTTGCCGTCACGGCCGCTGCCCAGACCGGTGCGCCGGTGCTGGAGCTGACCGGCGTCGGGCACCAGTACGCCAACGGAACCCCTTGGGCGAAAACGGCTTTGCGTGACATCACCTTCACCGTGCACGAGGGCGATGGGGTCCTGGTGCACGGCCTGAACGGCTCCGGCAAGTCGACGCTGGCCTGGATCATGGCCGGGCTGACGGTGCCCACCTACGGCGCCTGCCTGCTCGATGGGGTACCGGTGGCCCAGCAGGTGGGCTCGGTGGCCCTTTCCTTCCAGGCCGCCCGGCTGCAGTTGATGCGCAGCACCGTCGGTCACGAGATCGCCTCGACCGCCGGGTTCTCGGCCCGCGACCGCGGCAGGATCGGCGCCGCGTTGGAGATGGTGGGCCTGGATCCGGCGATGGCCAAACGCCGTATCGACCAACTCTCCGGTGGCCAGATGCGCCGGGTGGTGCTGGCCGGGTTGCTGGCCCGGTCGCCGCGTGCGTTGATCCTCGACGAGCCGCTGGCCGGGCTGGACGCTGCCAGTCAACGGGGACTGCTGCGGCTGCTGGAAGATCTGCGACGTAACAACGGGCTGACCGTGGTGGTCATCTCGCACGACTTCACCGGCCTGGAGGGCCTGTGCCCGCGCACACTTCACCTGCACCACGGTGAACTGGCACTCGCCCCTACCGCTACCGGGGGTGCCCGATGACCGCTCCGACCCGAGGCCAACGCAAGTCGGTCGTGCTGTTGCGGCCGGTTCCCGGCGACACCGTCATCCACCGACTGTGGGCCGGCACGAAACTGCTCTCCGTCGCCGGCATCGGGGTGCTGCTGACCTTCTATCCCGGATGGGTGCCGATCGCCTCGGTGGCGGTGCTGGTCCTGGTGGCGGCCCGGCTGGCGCGGATTCCCAGTGGCGCGCTGCCCTCGATCCCGTTCTTCCTGTGGATCCTGGTGATGGTGGGCGGGGCGCTCGCCGCGCTGGCCGGCGGGTCCCCGTTCATCGACATCGGCTCGGTGCAGCTCGGTTTGGGCGGCCTGCTCAACTACCTGCGGGTCACCGCGCTGGCGATCGTCCTCCTGGGGCTCGGTGCGCTGGTGTCCTGGACCACGAACGTCGCCGATATCGCCCCGGCGGTGGCCACATTGGGTCGCCCGTTGCGGCTGGTGGGTATCCCGGTGCACGACTGGGCGGTGACCATTGCGCTGGCACTGCGGGCATTCCCGATGCTGATCGATGAGTTCCGCACGTTGTACGCGGCGCATCGGCTGCGCCCGAGGGAGCGGGCGGAGACGTTCCGGGCGCGGCGCCGGCAGGCGGTGGCCAACCTCATCGATCTGTTGGCCGCGGCGGTCACCGCGGCGCTGCGCCGTGGCGACGAGATGGGCGACGCCATCACCGCGCGCGGCGGTGCGGGTCAGATCTCGGCGGCGCCGTCGGGGCCCAAGGCTCGCGACTGGGTTGCCTTCGCGATTCTGGCGCTGGTGTGCGGCGGTGCGCTGGCGTTGGAGCTGACGATCCTGGGGACGAGCCTGCCGAGTCGCTGACGTCTAATCGCGCCGCGACCGGGTCAACCGGATGATGACGTAGAAAATGCCTGCCGCGACGGTGAAGGCCGCCAGCCACGGCAGCATCAGGCCGAATAACATCACGGCTCCCGATGCCGCTGACACCATGGCGTGCCAGCCCCGCTCGACCTGACCCCAGAAGCCCTGATACTGCGGGGCGGGGCCACCGATCTGCTCGGCGACGATGTCGAGATTGACCGTGCTGTAGTCGATTTGCTCACCGAGCTGGGTGCGCTGCGCGCGCAGGCTGTCGAGGTCGGCCTGGCGCTGCGACAACGCGTCCTCGGCCTTGATCAGCGCCTCGGGATCCTTGGCCTCGCGCATGATCCCGAGCAGCCGGTCCACCGAGGTCTGCAGTGCGTTGATGCGGGCGTCGAGATCGACGCGCTGGGAGGTCACATCATCGGCGCGGACCTCGACGCTTTGCACGGTCCCGAGTTTCTTGAATTCGTCGAGGGTGCCGTCCAGTTTGGTGGCGGGCACCCGCAGAACCAGTGAGATGTGTGCGCGCCCCGAGCTGGACCCGGCATCCTCGGAGCGGCTGTCCACCCGGCCACCGGCGTCGGCGGCCAGGGACACGGCTTTGTCCGCTGCCACAGCGGGATTGCCCGCGGTAATCGACATCGACGCGGTCTTGACGATGTCACGCTTGACCCCGGTGGGTAGCGGCGCCTCCTTGAACCCAGGGCCGCTGGCCGGTGCCGGGGGCGCCGCCGGGGCGGAACCGGCCTCGGTCTGCGGTGCCGCCGGGGCGTTTGAGCTGGGGGAGTGCCCGCCCGCGCACGCCGGGACGGCGACCAACATGGCCGCGGCCAACAACGCTAGCGCCAACCGGCGGGGAGATGCACTGCTGTGCGTGGGCATCAGCCCAATGTAGGCGAATAGTCCGCTACCAGGGAGTAATCGCAGTACGCGGCTAGCGGGCAGCCGCGGAATTGGCGGCCCACTGCGCGTCGGCCAACGAGGTTTCGACATCGCGGCGGCCCAGGAACATCTCGTCGAAATAGGGTTTGAGGGCCTGGTATCCGGCCGCGAAGCCCGCGGCGCCCGGGGCCGGGATGCGCGGCCCACGCAGCACCCGGAAGAACGGGCTGACGTCGACCCCTCGGGCTTTCCAGTAGCTGTTGTAGACGGGTTGGGCCGCCAGCACGGCCGGAATGGCGGCGCCTTTGACCCCGAGGTACTCGTTGCCGCGCTTGCTACCCATCCAGTCCAGCACCTGGCGCACCGCGTCCGGGTGTCGGGTCGCCGAGTTCGCCGCAGCGGCAATTCCATTGGTCACACTGACTCGCCCTTTCGGGCCAGACGGCAGCAGCACCACACCCCACCGGAAGGGGGCCTGATTCGCGATGGTGGCCAAGTTGTAGGTGCCGGATTGGAACAAGGCCATGCGTCCCTGCAGGAAGGCGTTGCGGGAGAAGTCCCCATTGTTGTTGGTGGCCGATGCCGGTGGTGCAACGTGGTCGTCGTTGATCAGCCGCACCAGATAGCTGAATGCCATGACGGCCTGCGGGTTGTCGAAGGCGAACCGGTCACCGATGGCGAAGACGCCGCCGGCCGAGCCGATGTAGTTCAGGTAGATGCCCTGCATATCGTTGGCCGCGTTGTAACCCCACTGCCGAATCCGGTTGGGGTCGAAGCCATCCGTGGCCGCCGTGCGGCCCTGCTCGTCGACGGTGAGCCGGGCCAGTAGCGGCCGCAGTGTGTCGTCCGGCCCGTCCGACCAATGCAGTGTGGTCAGTTCGGCCAGATCCACTCCAGCTGCGTCGATCAGGTCAGCGTTGAAGTACACCGCGATACCGGCATCGGTCAGCTGCGGAACCGCCCACAGTGCGTCGTTGCGGGTGAACTGGTTGACCACCGAGGGTTCCCAGGCGCGGGCAGCGTTGGGGCCCAGCGTCTTCCGGATGTCCAGCAGCCGGCCGTTGTCGGCATATCCGGCGAGGTAGGAGTTGGACAGCCAGAAGATGTCGTCAGCGCTGCCGCCGGCCACATCGGTGCGCAGGCTGTCGAAATAGGCCGAGTAGGCGACGGTGTTGACCCGCACCTCGATGTCGGGATGTTCCTGGCTGAAGGCTTTGAAGGAGTCCCGGTAGGCGGCCGCGACCTGCTCGTCCCACAGTCGCACGGTGACCACGGTGCGGCCGGTTGGTTCGGTGGTGTGGCCCAGCAGTACCGCGGCAACCAACAGGACGGCCATGGAGAGGGTCAGCCCCGCGGCCAGCAGGGAGGAGCGGCGTAGTCTCACGGGCGCCTCTTGATTGCGGTGCTCATTTGATCCCCGTGACGACGATCGAGCGGACGATGTTGCGCGAGAACACAATGAACAACACGATCAGCGGGACGATCGCCACCGTGGTGGCCGCCATCACCAGCGTCCACTGCGCGTTGTACTGCGTCTGCAGCCCGGCGGTGGCCACCGTCAGTACCTGCCACTTGCTGCCGCTGGTGATCACCAACGGCCACAGGAAGTTGTTCCACTGGCTCACCACAGAGATCAATGCCAGGGTCACGAGGATCGGCCGGCTGGCCGGCACCACCACATGGGTGATCACATCCAGCGTGTTGGCACCGTCGAGGCGGGCGGCGTTGATCAGATCGGCTGGTATGGAACGAAAGTACTCGCGCAGCAAGAAGATTGCATACGGCGAGCCGAACATGAACGGCAGCACCAGTGCCCAGAAGGTGTTGCGCAGCCCGGCTTCGGCCATCATCAGATACAGCGGCACCACGGTCACCGTCGCGGGCACCATCAGCGTCGCGATGTAGACCCAGAACAGCAGGTCACGTCCCGGGAATTGCAGCCGGGCAAACGCGTAGCCGGCCAGCACCGAGAACACCAGCTGGCCCAGCACGATCACGGACGTCATCAACGCCGTCACCACGATTGCCCGGCCGAAGCCGGCGTCGGCCAGCCCGAGGTAGTTCTCCCACGTCGGCGGCGTGGGCAGCGACAGCGGGGAATCGGTGGCGAACTGCTGGGCCGAGGTGAACGAGGTCAGCAACCCCAGGCCGAAGGGCAGCAGCGTGATCACCGCGCCGAGTACCAGCCCGGCGTAGATCAGGGTGTTGGACACCGCCCGCTCAGGTGAGGTCATAGCTGATCCTGCGGCGGAAATAGAAATGCTGCACCAAGGTGATGCCGACCAGCAGCACGAACAGCACCAGCGCCATCACCGACGCACGGCCCACGGCCGCCGCGCCGAACGCCTCGGCGTAGATGCGGTGGGCGACCAGATCGGTGTGGCCCTGCGGCCCGCCCGCGGTGAGCGCGTACACCGTGTCGAATACCTGCGCTGCGCTGACGATTCCGGTGACCAGCACGAAGAACATGGTCGGCCGCAGCATCGGCAGGGTGATGTGGCGGAACACCTGCCAGGCGGTGGCTCCATCGGTGCGGGCCGCGTTGAGCACATCGGCGGGGATGTTGAGGATGCCGGCCAGGAAGAACAGTGTCACGTAGCCGACGTTGGTCCACACCACCACCGCCGACACCACCGGCAGCGCCAGCCCCGGGTCGGTGAGCCATTCCACCGGTCGGGCCAGCACGGTGCTCAGCGCGCCGTCGGTGGGGGCCAGGATCCAGCGCCACAGCACCGCGATGGCCAGCGGCGCACAGATCCACGGCAGTACATACACGGTGCGGAAGAAGCCGGTGCCGGGCAGCCCGCGGGCCAACATGGCAGCCGCACCCAGCCCGAGCAGCGTCTGCGTCGGCACCACGAACAGCACGAACAGCAGCGTCACCAACAATGAGGTCGCGAACGATCGGTCGGTCAACACCGAGGTCCAATTGTCCAGGCCGACATAGGTGATCGGGCCCAGCAGATCCCACCGGTGCAGGCTCAACCACGCCACCACCAGCATGGGTAGCAGCAGGAAGGTGACCACACCGAACAGGCTGGGCGCGATGAGCGTGTACCCCAGTGCTGTGGTGCGGACACGCGAGGTGGCCATCGGGCTATTAAAGCGGATCGCCATTTCCGGCCGCCACGGTGATACCCGAGTGGAATGCGGTCTGATCGACGACCAGTTCGTGCGTCGCGGTCGGCGTTGCCGGGACGGGCCCGTTTCTTGGCGGCGCGACGGCCCAGCATGTACCAGCTGGCCCCAGATCGGCATTCCTGCCACCTGGAAAATGCTGCGGCACAGGACTGTTGGCCCATACCTCGTAGGAAAAGCCATAGCTGGTTCTTAGCCTCGCGCCCTACCTTGGAGCGATGTGCCGCTCTACCGTCCAAGGTGCCGCCGATCACGGTGTCGTTCTGCGGGTATCTCGATGCGCCCGACGGCTAGCTCTTTGTATACCCACAGCGCTGTCTCAGGCGGGGGCCGGACACTCGACGAGGTCGGAAGGAATGTGCGATGGTCGCGAGTTTGCTCGGAATAGTCCTCTTGTTGTTCGAACTCGTGCTGATTGCCCGCGTTGTCGTCGACTGGATCGGTGTGCTGTCTCCGGTGGGCGCCCGCAGCAGCGGTGTCGAGACGGCACGCCGAATCACCCACGGCATCACCGAACCAGTGATCGGTCCGGTGCGGCGGGTGCTGAAGCCCGTACGGCTGGGGTCCATCTCACTCGACCTGGCCTTCACTGCCGTGTTCGTGGCGGTGATCATCCTGCGCAGTGTCGTTGTGCCGTTGATCCCGTTCTGACCACAGCGCCGAGCTGACCGCTGGTTGGCGGGAGCTTTAGCTGCGGCCCAACAACATCGGTGGGCCTCCGTGCAGTCCCGATGAGCACTCTTTGTTCATATGGCGTACATCACTTGACGTCCGCGGAATCGCAGCCCGGGTATCCCGCTTGTAGCAGGTAGTCGCCACTCCCACACCGAGGCGATGGCAAACGGCAGCGAGGGGCGGCAGGAACACATGAACACGACGCAGCTAGCCCGGAAGGGCACCGTGATCACCAAGGTGGCACAGTCCACGATCTTCACCGCGTTGACCCTGGCCGGGATCGTCGTCGGCTCGTTGGCCGGCCCGATCGCGTCGGCCAGTGCCGCCGGCGACGCATGCGCCGACGTCGAGGTCGTCTTCGCCCGCGGCACCAATGAGGCGCCCGGTATCGGCGCCACCGGACAGGCGTTCGTCGACGCGCTCACTGCCGACCTGCCCGGCAAGACCGTCGACGTGTACGGGGTGAACTACCCGGCATCACTGAACTTCGGCCGAGCGGTCGACGGGATCGCCGATGCGAGCAACCGGATCCAGTCGATCGCGGCGACCTGCCCGGCGACGAAGATCGTGATCGGCGGCTTCTCGCAGGGCGCCGCGGTGGCCGGCTACACCACCGCGAGCAGTGTGCCCGCCGGATACACCCTGCCCGCCGGAATCAGCGGCCCGATGCCGGCATCGATCGCCTCACACGTCGCGGCCGTGGCCCTGTTCGGAACACCTGACGAGTGGGTTCTCGGCCTGGCCGATCGCAGCGCACCTCCCATCGTCATCGGTCAGCCCTACGTGGCCAAGACCATTGAGCTGTGCGCGACGGGGGACCCGATCTGCTTCCCCGGTGGTCTCAACCGCGCCGCGCACAGCTCCTACAAGGACAACGGGATGGCAGTCCAGGCAGCCGATTTCGCGGCCCGTCAGCTGGGCGCCGGCGCTCCGGCCTCGGCGGCGTTGGTGCAGACCGCAGGCGAGGTCGGCGCCAACTGAACTGAACCGGCGAAGGCCGGAAGCGGGTCTGAACGGACCGCTTCCGGCCGTCAGCTATTGAGCTCTCGAAACCCGGCGACCGTGTCGGCCAGCGTGATTCGCGGATCACGGTAGGTGATCCCGAGGTCCCGTTCACTCGGCGTATCGTCGGACGCCGGCATCTGCGTGTAGTACTGCATCCCGGCTTCGGTGAAGGGTGTCTGGAACGGCAGGAACGGGCCCATGCGGTCGAGCACCTGCCCGGCCACGCGCAGCACGGTGTCGGGAACCGGGACGGCGAACATGGTCTTGTCGCCGACCTCGGTAAGCAGCTTGGCCAGCTGGTCCACCGGAATGCGATGACCGCCGGCCATGTAACGGCGGGGGCCGCGGCCGGGTTCCAGCAGCGCGACGTGCAGGGCCGCCAGATCGCGACCGTCGACGATGGTCCAGGCCGCGCTCCGACCGGGAATCGCCCCGAGTTGTAGTGCGGCGGCCACACCCTCGCCGGCTTCGCCGAACTGGTTGCCGACCGGCGGGCCCATGACCATGCCGGGATAGGTGATGTTCACCGGAGCGCCGGCGTCCTGCATTCCGCGGGCGTAGATCTCGACCTGGGCTTTGGATCGCCCGTAGCCATCCGTCCCGCCGAACACCGGCAGGTCGGCCTCCAGCGTCTCCACGTCGGGATTGAACAGCGCGGTGATGCTCGATACGTGGATGATCGGATCGAGGCCGAGTTCTACTGCGCCGCCGAGCACGTTCCGCGCACCGTCCATGTTGGTGCTCAACATCTGCGCGGTCTGGCTCTGATCGGTGGCGACCAGTGCCGCACTGTGCAGCACGGCGTCACAGCCCTCGAGTGCCCGCAGAACCGAGTCACGATCGGTGATGTCGCCGACGGCATAGTCGGAAACGTCGACTCCGAGTTTGGCGACACTGGTATGCAGCCGATCCGGGTTTCGCACCAGGAACCGGACGGAATGACCAGCGTCGGCAATCGCTTTCGCGCTCCATCCACCCACAAATCCGGTACCACCAGTGACCAATACGCGCATGGCGCCCAACCTCCTAGCGAACGAACGACTCGTCGCACAGACGCTAGCGGGTCAGATCGCGCAAGGAAGCGATTTCGGCTCAGCCTCCGTGTTGGTTTGGTCGGCTCAGCCTCCGTGTTGGATTGGTCGGCTCAGCCTCCGCGTTGGATTGGTCGGCTCAGCCTCCGTGCCGATTTGGTCGGCTCAGCCTCCGCGAAGCGTCGCGAGCTCTTTCATGTTCGCCAGGCCCTGCTGCTGCGCCTCATCGAGGAAGTCGGGCAGTGGGGCCCGCAGCTCGGGCAGCACCTCATGGTCGAGCAGTGCCTGCAGGTCGGCCTGCCTGGCGCTGCGGCCCGCCTGGTTGTCGAGTTCCTGTGCGCCCGAAGGGGTTGCGTAGTCGTACAACTCGTGATGGACGGGCCGCGACGAGTCGATGTCCATGCTGCCGGGCTTCCAGTACGTGTACATGCCGAGCTTGGCGTCGCGGGTTCGCACGGCGACGATGTGGCTGGGCGCCGAGGTCGGGATGTTCGTCGGCGGGCCGGCGGCGCCGAATACCTTCTGTGCGAGTGGGGATTTCAGCAACGCCGCCATCTCCTCCACGGACATGTCGTCGGTGGCGTGCGCGATCCACCGCCGCCCCGGCGCTCCGGCGTCGGCGGCGATGCCGGCAATGTCGGCTCGGCCGGCCAGGTAGGAGTACCGGGAATCCGATCTCCAGCTCGCTCCGCCGTGCGCGATGGTCAGCAGCAGCGGCGCGAGGTCGGCACTGGAGGTGAGCTGTGTCCGGGTTTGGCCCGCAGTTGGGGTGAGGTGACCGTGCGGATCACGGATGTAGAGCGGTACCCGAATGCTCTCCTCGTAGACCGCGGCGCCCTTGCCGCGCAGGCCGTGCGAGCCGGCGTACTCGCCGTGGTCGGAGGTGAACACCACGACGGTGTTGTTGTCGATGTCAGGCCTGGCCGCGAGGGTGTCGAGCACTCGGCCGATCTGGGTGTCCACCTGCTGCTGCAACCACAGGTACATGTCCAGGCACCGCGCCCATTGCGCCGCCGCGTCGGGTCCGGTGTAGTTCAACGCGCCGGTCAGCAACGGCGACATGAAGTTCATGTAGTCGATCTGCAACTGGGGTTTACCTCGCCGCCGCAGATCCTCGGCGGTCTCGAAGTTCACCGGCTTCGCGCTGAACCAGTGTGGAACATCCTCGGGCAGTGGATTCTTCGGCCACCAGCAGATGTCGTGTGGATTGACCAGCGAGACCGTCGTGCACCACGGGCCGTCGGCCGCGTGGGCGTCGAACCATCCGGTGAACTGGTCCACGATCGACGGGTCCTGCTGCAAGCCCTGATTGGGTGCGCCGTTGGGCGACGGGTAGGTGCCGCCGGAGAAGCCGTGGACGTCCAGCCCGTCGGGGGTGTTGTCGGCCACGCTGCCCAGATGCCATTTGCCCCACCACCAGGTGCGGTATCCGGCGTCGCGCAGCATCGTGCCCCAGGTCGGGAATCGGGCCGCCAGCGTCGACTCGGTGGGGCCCTCGCCGGTGTACAGGCACCCGGTCTGGTGCGAGTACAGCCCGGTGGTCAGCACCCCGCGAGATGGGGTGCACATGTTCGACGCACTGTAGTGCGAGTCGAACGAGGTGCTGCGCGCCCGCAGACGCTCGAGGTTGGGCAGCAACGCGCCGAGCTGCTCGGTATCGGGGAACCACTGTGGCGCGCGCATCTGGTCGACGATGACGACCAGGATGTTGGGCTGGCCGGTCGCGCTCGGGCCGCGCCTGCTCAGCAGTTCGTAGCCACCGAATCCCACCGCAGCCGCACCGGCGGCCGCAGCCGCACCACCCAGGACTGCCCGTCTGCTGAGCTCTGCCATGGACTCAGGGTATGGCTCTTACCCTGAGAAACACCCTTTACTGTGAGGATGTGACAGCTCAGCGACGTGTAGACGCCGATTTCCTGGAGCTGCCCCGGTTCGAGCTGGCTGATGCGGCACTGTCCGCCGCGGCCGAGGCCGGTGCAAGCTACGCCGATTTGCGGATTCACCGCATCACCACCGAGATCATCCAGCTGCGTGACGGTGCACTGGAGACCTCCGTGGTCAACCGGGAGATCGGTCTGGCGGTGCGGGTGATCGTGGACGGTGCGTGGGGGTTCGCCTCACACGCCGAGCTGGCCCCGGAGGTCGCCGCGCAGACCGCGCGCCGTGCCGTGCAGGTGGCCACCACGCTGGGGCCGCTGAACGCCGAGTGCATCGAGCTGGCCCCCGAACCCGTCTACACCGACGTGACCTGGGTGTCCGACTATGGTGTCGACCCGTTCACCGTGCCCGCCTCCGACAAGATCGCCCTGCTCGGCGAATACTCGCACCGGCTGCTGGCATCCGACGGCGTGGACCACGTGTCGGCCGGGGTGCATGCGGTCAAGGAGCAGACGTTCTACGCCGACACCTTCGGGTCGTCGATCACCCAGCAGCGGGTCCGGGTGATGCCGACCCTGGAGGCGGTGGCCGTCGACTCCGCCGCGGGATCGTTCGAGACCATGCGCACCCTGGCGCCCCCGACCGCGCGCGGCTGGGAAGCGTTGGCCGGGGACCAGGTGTGGGACTGGTCTGCTGAACTTGCCGAGCTGCCGACCCTGCTGGCCGAGAAGACCAAGGCGCCCTCGGTCGTGGCCGGACCCACCGACCTGGTGATCGACCCGTCCAATCTGTGGCTGACCATCCACGAATCGATCGGACACGCCACCGAATACGACCGGGCGATCGGCTACGAGGCGGCCTACGCCGGTACGTCGTTCGCCACCCCGGACAAGCTGGGCGCCATGCGCTACGGCTCACCGGTGATGAATGTGACCGCCGATCGAACCGTGGAGTTCGGTTTGGCCACAGTCGGTTTCGACGACGAAGGAGTGCGAGCGCAGAGCTGGGACCTGGTGCGCGACGGCACCTTCGTCGGCTACCAGCTGGACCGGGTGTTCGCGCGGCGGCTCGGGCAGGCTCGCTCCAACGGTTGCTCGTATGCCGATTCGCCGCATCACGTGCCGATCCAGCGGATGGCCAATGTGTCGCTGCAGCCCGGCCAGGAGGACCTGAGCACCCAGGACTTGATCTCGCGGGTGTCCGACGGCATCTACGTCGTCGGCGACAAGAGCTGGTCGATCGACATGCAGCGGTACAACTTCCAGTTCACCGGACAGCGGTTCTACCGGATCCGCGACGGCAAACTGGACGGTCAGTTGCGCGACGTCGCCTACCAAGCCACCACCACCGATTTCTGGGGTGCGATGGAAGCCGTTGGCGGACCGTCCACCTGGCGGCTGGGCGGGGCGTTCAACTGCGGTAAGGCGCAGCCCGGGCAGGTAGCGCCGGTCAGCCATGGCTGTCCCAGCGCGCTGTTCCGCGGCGTCAACGTACTCAACACCCGGACGGAGGGCGGCCGATGATCGGCGCACAGCAGGTCGTCGACATCGCCTTGGCCGCCGCAGGTCCCGGTGCCGAAACCGTGGTGCTGGTCACCGATCGGGCCGACGCCTCGCTGCGCTGGGCCGGCAATTCGATGACCACCAACGGGGAGACGGTCAGCCGCACCACCACGGTGATTTCGATTGTGCGACACGGGGACAAGGCCCATGTCGGGTCGGTGCGCTCCGCCGAGGTGGATCCGGCGGTGATCCCGGAGCTGGTGGCCGCCGCGCAGCGGGCCGCATTGACCTCGCCGGAGGCGCGTGATGCCGCACCGCCGCTGCCGGGCACCGATGTGCCGGCCGACTGGGATGCGCCGGTGGCCGGCGCCGGCTCGCAGGTGTTCACCGGCATCGCCGACGATCTGGCCAAAGGTTTCGCCGGTTCCGACCAGCTCTACGGGTATGCCCGCCACGTCATGGAGACGACGTTCGTGGCCACCTCGGCCGGACTGCGCCGGCGCTACACCCAACCGACCGGGTCGGTGGAGATCAACGCGAAACGCGACGGGGCAAGCGTCTGGGCCGGGGTGAGTACCCCGGATTTCGTTGACGTGCAGGTGGATTCGCTGCTCGATGAGCTGTCGCTGAAGCTGGGATGGGCGCAGCGCACGGTCGAGTTGCCGGCCGGGCGGTACGAGACGATCATGCCGCCCTCGACGGTCGCGGACATGATGATCTACCTGACCTGGGCCATGGACGGCCGCGGCGCGCAGGAAGGGCGCACCGCATTGTCGGCACCCGGCGGCACCAGGGTCGGGGAGAAGCTCACCGACCTCGGCCTGACCCTGTACTCCGACCCGTTCGCAAAGTCGCTGGCCTGTCAGCCGTTCGTCGCGGTACCGAGTTCCTCGGAGCGGGTGTCGATCTTCGACAACGGCATGGACATCGGCCGGGTGGACTGGATCCGCGACGGGGTGGTCAACGCGCTGGCCTACCCACGGGCGGTGGCCGCCGAATACGGCACACCCGTCGCGGTGCCCGCCGACAACCTGCTGATGACCGGCGGGACAACCGATCTGGCCGACATGATTGCCGGCACCGAGCGCGGTCTGTTGCTGACCACGCTGTGGTACATCCGCGAGGTCGACCCCACCGTGCTGCTGTTGACCGGGCTGACCCGTGACGGCGTCTACCTGATCGAGGATGGTGAGGTGACGGCCGCGGTGAACAACTTCCGGTTCAACGAGAGCCCGCTGGACCTGCTGCGCCGGGCCACCGAGGCCGGCGTCAGCGAGGTCACCCTGCCGCGCGAGTGGGGCGATTGGGCGACCCGCGCGGCGATGCCGACGCTGCGGATCCCGGACTTCCACATGTCCTCGGTGAGCCAGGCGCAATGATCTAGAAAGGGGCCGATGTTCTCGTCGCAACGGCAATTCACGGTGTACGGCCCGTCGCACTGGGCCGCGATCGCCGTGTTTGCCGCGGGGGCGGTGCTGCTGGTCTGGCTCGGGCGCAGACAAACCGAACGTCAATCGCGGGTGCTCGGCCGTGTCCTCGGTGCGCTGACGGCCGCGATCTACGTCGCGGCGTTCGTCTACGTACTCATCCCGCCGTCGATCGAACGGTCGGTGCCGCTGCGGTTGACCGATCTTGCGACCGTCGTCGGCGCCTACGCGCTGTGGTCGCAACGGCAGTGGGCGTTCGTGCTCACCTATTACTGGGGCCTGGTGCTCAGCACGCAGGCGCTGATCTCGCCGGTGCTCAAGAGCCCGGATTTCCCGCACTACGAGTTCCTGGCGTTCTGGTCGATCCACCTGTTTGTGGTCTGGGCGGCAATCTATTTGACCTGGGGTCGCGGGATGCGCCCGAACTGGCGCAGCTACCGATTCGTGGCGCTGGTGACCGCGGTGTGGGCGGCGGGGACCATGACGTTCAACGCTATTGCCGGAACCAACTACGGCTTCCTCAACGCGAAACCCGCCACCGCGTCGCTGCTCGACGTCCTGGGTCCGTGGCCGGTCTATGTGCTGACGGCCAGCGCCCTGGTCCTCGTGGTGTGGGCGCTGATGACCTGGCCATGGCAGCGCCGGCGGGGGCTCGAGGCCGACCGCGACATGAACAATCCGGCTGGTGTCCGGTAATCGCCCCGGCGGCGACCATGGTGGTGGATACTGCCGTTGTGTCTGCCGATGTGCTCCATGAGTTGACGCATCTGGTCGCGTTGTCGCCACCACGGCTGGTCGATATCAACGCGGCGGTGCGGGAGGTGTGTGCCTCGACGCTGGGGTTGCCCCCCCTGCCGGCCGAGACCGGCGGCGGCGCGGTCGACCCGATGGTGACCGAGTTCGCCGAACAGTTCAGCACCGACGTGACGGAGATCAACGCCGCTGCGCGAGCCGCCTTTTCCGATCTGCTCGGGCCCGACGTGTTCACCGTGTCGACGTTGATCTACGTGGCCGACTTCGTGCCGCGGATGCGCGCCGGTCTGTCCGCCCTGGGCGTGGACTGGCCGGCCGAGCCGGTGGCCTGGGACCACGACAGCAACCCGGCCGACTACGTGCTCGACGTCTTCCTCCCCGCGGTGGGGCGGATGCGCGCGTTGGACCCGGTGACCTCCGAGATGGTGCGGCTGCGCGGGGCCCGGCAGCACAACTGCCGACTGTGCAAGTCGCTGCGAGAGGCCGCGGCACTGGAGGCGGGCGCCACCGAGGCGGACTACGACGACATCGACCATTTCGAGAACTCGAATCTGTCCGATCGGCACAAGGCCGCGCTGCGCTACGTCGACGCGGTGATCTGGACCCCGGCCCGGGTTTCCGGTGACGAACTGCGCCAACACTTTTCGCAGGACGAGGCGGTCGAACTGACCCTCGACATCATGCGCAACGCCTGCAACAAGGTGGCCGTCGCACTCGGTGTCGATGAGGCCCGCGTCGACGAGGGAACCGAGCAGTACCGGCTGGGAGCCGACGGGCAACCGATCTACAGCTGAGCTCAGCTCAGATTCAACCCTGGATAGATCTCATCGAGCACCGTGGGCAGCAGTGCGTTGGCCGTCGTCTTGCCCTCCGGTGACAGGGTCAGATTCGTCCAGATGACCAGTGTCACATCGTGGTCCGGGTCATAACCCATATACGAGTTGAAGCCCGGCATCTCGCCGCCGTGGTAGTACATCGCAGCGTTCGAGCCGAACCGCTGATAGCTGATGCCATAGCCGTACTGCTGCCCGTCGGGGTGGGCCGGGTCTTCGGGTCGCAGGCTCTCGCGCCACCGCTGGGTGAACCCGTCGTCGAACACCGCGCCGGTGCCCAGGGCTCGGATCCAGGTGGCCAGATCTTGGGCCGTGGAGATCGCGCCGCCGGCCGCGGTGGCATAGGACGAATTCTGATGGGTGTAGTCGATCGGCTGCACCGTTCCGGCCCGGGCGGCGGCGGCCAGGTCTGCGGGGTAGTTCTCATCGACCAACGCGTACAACGTCTTTCCGTACATGTAGCCGTGCGAATAGGGGTTGGGCAGGGCGGTGTCGTCGGCGGCGGGCAGCGTGGTGGCGCGCATGCCGAGCGGCTCGAACAGGCGGCGGCTGAACTGCTCGGCCAGTGGCGAGCCTCCGACCTTCTCGGCCACCAACCCCAGCAGCGCGTAGTTGGTGTTGCAGTACTCGTAGGCGGTGTCCGGTGCGGCCGTCGGTGGCTGCGCGAAGGCGATCGCCAGCACCTGTGCAGGGGTCCAGGGCTTCGCCGGGTCGGCGTCGAGCTGGGCCGACAGCTCCGGGGCGAACGTGTAGCAGTACAGGCCGCTGCGCATCGTCAGCAGGTCGGCCAGGGTGATGGCCTCGCCGTTGGGAACGTGGCGGACATACGCCGAGATCGGGTCGTCGAGGGTGAGCTTCCCATCCTGGGCCAGCAGCAGGATCAGCGCGGCCGTCATGGTCTTGGTGTTCGAGGCGATCCGGAAGTGGGTGTCGGGCTGCGGGGGCGTTTTCTTGCCCAGCTCGGTGGTGCCCACCTTCGCGGTGAAGGTGCCCTGCGGAGTTTGCAGCAGCACCAGCGCACCCGGCACCTGGAGTTTGTTGGCGGCGTTCTCCACGGCGGATTGAAACGCAACGGGATCGATGGTGTTGAGGGCCGGTGTCGCCGGCGCCGAACATCCCACGAAGGCGAAGGTGAGGACTGCCGCCAGGGCGATCCGCGAACGTATCATTGCTCCATCGTCCCTTGACAATCGGCTGAAGTGGTGTGAACAGCAAACCTGGGCGCCTCGGGTTCAGGTGTGTGCTGGTCCGAACCCTAGCGTTGAGTGCTACGCCAGGGCGCTGATTCTCCGATAATCGGGGGAAACCACAGCCCTGGTGTAGCACTCAATGACGGGGACAACCAGCGCCACATCATCCTCAGAGGCCGCGAAGTAGTCCCAGGACCTCGTCGATTTTGCCGAGATCGCGGCGTAGACAGCGGGTTCGAGGTCGACGAACACCTCATGGGCCTCGGTGGGGGAGGCCAATGTCAGCCCGAGGGCCTGTAGCCCGGTGCTGAGCCGGGTGGCCATCCGGTTGCCGTGCGCGGCGTTGCGCAGCCACAGCCCGTCGTTCAACACCGCTTCGAACTCGGCCGCGACGTAGCGCTGCTTGCTGGCCAGTTGGCCGATCTGCTTCTGTATGAACTGAATTCCGTCGAACAACTCGGGGCGGCGCACCAGGATCGCGTCGCCCATCAACATGCCGTTCTTGGTGCCGCCCACGGTGACGATATCGGCGTCGTCGATGGCGTCTGGTGGGCGGATGTCCTGGGCGGCAATCGCATTGGCGATCCGGGAGCCGTCAATGTGGACGAGCAGGTCGAGATCGTGGGCGTGGTCGATGAAATCCTTGATCGTCTGCGGGGCCCAGACTCGGCCGTTCTCGGTCGATTGGGCGATGGTGACGATGCGCGGTTGGGAGTGATGGACGGGCCCGCGTCGGGCCACCGCCTTGTCGAGGGCGGCTTGGTCGATGAGACCGTCATCGCTGGGCAGTTTGGTCAGTTGGGCGCCGGAGAGCCGGACCGGCCCGCCCGCCTCGTCGATCAGTGAGTGCGCGATATCGCTGCACAGGATTTCCTGCCACGGCCGGACGGCGGAGGCCAGTGCGATGATGTTGGCCGCGGTGCCGGTGAACGCGAACAGCACCTCGGCGTCGGGGGCATCGAAGACCGTCTTGATGGCCTCGGTGGCGCGTTGGGTGGCCGGGTCGTTGCCGTAGGACGCGACCGAGCCGCTGTTGGCCGCCGCGATCGCGTCGATCACCTGCGGGTGTGCGGGCGCGGCGTTG
Organism: Mycolicibacterium frederiksbergense; assembly: GCF_029893345.1. Lineage (GTDB taxonomy): Bacteria > Actinomycetota > Actinomycetes > Mycobacteriales > Mycobacteriaceae > Mycobacterium > Mycobacterium frederiksbergense_B. Next base: position 513,407 of record NZ_JARXVE010000002.1, read on the forward strand.
TCGGAGGCGAACGCATGTGAAACCACGTTCGCCATGATCCCACCGGGGACAGCTACGTCGAGGCGGCCTTCTTCTTGATCAGCAGCGCGGGCAGCACCACCGTGGCCACGGCGGTAACCAGCCAGACCACGACGGTGGCCCCGACCCATGACCCGATACCGCGGATAGCCAGGCCGTGGGTGAACACCGAGGCCAGGATCAGCGCCACCAGGGTCGAGACCAGCCCGATACCGCCCAGGAATGCCGAGGCGTAACGGCTGGCCATCTTGAGGAAGAACGGCGACAGGATCGCTTGTGCGACTGCGAAGATCACCACCGCGGTGATGAAGCCCCATGCCGATACCGAGACGCCGGGTATCAGCCATGCCGCCACCAGCAATCCGATTGCTGATGAGCCCAGGAAGATCGCGGTACGCAGCAGAATGCGGATCACCCGGCGAGCGTAACCGTGCAGGCCTGCTTACAGCCCCTGATTGGTGGCTGCCGACCAACTGTGTGGGACCATATTTCCGCGCAGACGCGCCCGGGGGCGGTAGCTCAGTCGGTTAGAGCCGTGGACTCATAATCCATTGGTCGCGGGTTCGAGCCCCGCCCGCCCCACCAAGTGTTTGTGTGACGTCGGGTGATGCTTGACGTTTCTATGTCGGTTGATGCTTGACGGTGTTTCGGCTGATGCTTGACACCGGTTTCGGTTGATCCTTGACACTCCCTAGATGAGGGAGTTGAGCGTGGCTGAGCAGCGGTATCGGGCCGTGCGGGCGGGGTTGATCGATCCGAGCCTGCGGGATCGGCGCTCGCGCAAGTGGAAACGCTAGGAGGACGCCAGTTATTCGATATCTGACCCGCCGTCGTCAAGCGGAGGAAGGACATCATACCGACTGGTGAATTGCGCATCTATCTCGCCGTCACGGTGGTAGTCACCGTCGCTGCTCATCTGAATGTTGATATATGCGCCCTCGCGGACGTGTTGCTCCTCAACGTGCCAGGTAAGCGTGACGTCGTTGCCCTTCTCGGCGTCCACCATGATCATGCTCCCGCCTTTGGAAATAGCCCGAAGCTCCCAGGACAGTTCCCGCGCTTGAGGATCGGTGCCAACGCATCGGAAGGTCACCTCCTGTCCAGGCCGCAACTTCACGCCCGTGTGATGCCCACTTTCAAGGACATTGCCGAAACTGTCAGTGACCTGGGTGATCAGCGGGTAGTAGGTCATGTCGGGTCCTTTGACGCTGCGCCACTCCGTCACCAAATTCATAATTTCACCCACGATGCCATGGACAAGTTGCACCTCAAACGGCCGCAGCTCTCTGCTGTGCATCACCGGATTTCGGAAGCCTTCTAGACGATCCATATAGACGGTGAAGTACTTCTTTTTGCCAAGAGCGGCTTCGAACTGCGACCAGTTCTTCTCGATTATGTCTCTGAGGTGATAAAACTCCAGGAAGTTAATCAAGTCGTCAGTGCCAAAGACACCGCGCCGTTTGCGCAGGTCATCGCCGCGCTTCTGCTCAAGCTGTTGTACGTCGATTGTAGGGTGGCTCTTCCAATCATCGCCCTTAATTTCGCGGATAAGTTCACGGAGCACCCGTTCGGCAAGGTTGATGGCTTCGGTCGGGTGCATACCGGAACCGTACTGGCAATCAGGGAGTCGCACATACATATCCCACGGTGCTGCGTTGACCTTGGGGTTCGTGCTGAATCTGCGACAAGAAGGTATCGATACCGGTGCACAGCAGGACAGATGGCGAACTCACGCAGTCGCAAGTCGCGAAAGTGGCCTCGGGCCGCTCTACCAGCTTTACTCGGCGGTTTTGGCCCGTTCTTCCGTCGGCGCCTGGCAGGCTAAGTGCCGAACTTTCAGTTGCCATTCTGGACAATGCGTCACGCGGACCTACTGGTCGGGTCGGCGTTGCTGGCAACGCGGAGATGAACACGATAGGGGAAGAGAGTAATGGCGCTGTTCGGGTGGTCTGTCGCCCATCGGGCTGAAGCTATGACCGTTGTCAGCGCAATGGCTACGCAGTTGGCTGGTGATGGAGCCATTGGCTGATGTCTGTCGATACGGAAACGAATGCGGCTGAGGTTCTGCGCTCGACCCCGACACCCGACGACGCCGGTGCAGAGACGGCCGACCGATATGAATGGCAGGCCATGATGGCAACTGCCGACGCCTTGTCTGTCTACCTCCAGGTGTTGGATGACAACGGAAACCTGACCGACGACGTCATTTGCGCCGTCATCTGTGAACATCACGAGGACTGGGCCGTTATTGTCGGCACCGACTCTGAGATCGTCTCTGGTAAGCATCGCGAAGCGAGCGTTGGCCCGTTCTCGACCTATCTGCAGATCCTCGACGTCGGAGGAGTTCTGCACCTGTATAAGAGGTGGGACGCCCTCGGCGGAACTCCGTTGTGTCGCTTGGTAACAACCGCGGGGCTGAGCAACGATGCGGCGAAGTTGGAGAGGACCTGTTCGCAGCTTCGGGACGACCGCGAAGCTCGGGGCGATCTGATCGACGAGGTCGTCTCAAGCGTGGCCAGAGTGATCGGATCGCTCACGGCGGTCAAAGGTAGTACCGCCTCGCCGCCGCCTGTCGCAGCGGTCCGGGCGTTTCTCGCGTCGCTGAGGTTCCAGGACAGTCAACCACGCCGCGACCATCTTCCTGACATGGCGGCTGAGCGCTACGGGCGACCTGTGGCGGAGCGACTTGGGTGCGTCGATGCGGCAAGCGCGATATGGCAAGCGGTGCTAGCGCTGGTTAAGCCGCGAATGCGGGCGGCTGGTCCATCAATCGGTGGTGAGCTCCCAACTGTGGTTGGCGTGCCTCATGACGACCCGCTTGCGCGCAGAACGTTGAATCTGATTGACGTGCATACGGCTATTAGATTTGCAGTCGCTCATCTGAGCGGCTACGCGCCGCTTCCTCGGCTCGTCAAGGCAAACAAGATGGCGATCAAGATGGCTCAGGGTGGCTGCTCGGACAACGCCATCGAACGTGCGGATGCCCTCCGGCTTCAGTACCGTCGGCATTGGCGCGCACTTCGGAGCAATCCGAGCACTGCAGATCGGCGACGGCGGCTGGACAATGCGCTGCTGCGCATCATTGACGAGGCGACCTACTTGGTCCGCGTTGACGGAACAACTTGGGGAGCAGAGCTCTGGTTCGCGCTGGGCGAGCGCTTCCGCGCGCTTGAAGGCGATGCCGATGCCCAAGGCTTGGACGCCGAACTTCTACTCGGCGGTGTGTCCGAACTCGCGAACAACTGCAGTGCTTGGTATACGGACAGTTTCGATGCTGCTGGCGAACTTCGACGGTTGGTCCGAGAGGAAGCGGCGCTGTGAACGGACAAACTCTTGACCCTGAAGCACTCCGCTGGGTAGTGGACGATCTCGCTTACCACCAGGCCCGCGTACTACTCCTCGTCGCGGCGGTTGCGGAAGAGCCGGGACATTCGCGGAAGCTCGACGGTCTTACCAAACTTGCCAAACTCGACTTTCTGGTGCGATACCCGGCGCTGGCCGGAGTCGTACTCGATGATCTTGCGGTCAGCGATCACCGGATGCACATCAGCAGCGACGAGATTTCCGCTCCGACGGAGGCGGAAGACCCCATGATTCGATACAGATACGGGCCGTGGGATGACCGCTATTACCCAGTTGTCGGCGCTCTTGTATCTAGGGGTTTGCTTCGATATCTCAAGGGCCGGAATGGAAGCGTCGCGTTGACGGCCACCGCGGCGGGAAAGAAACTCGCAAAATCTCTGATTGAAGAGCCAGTTTGGCGTGACGTCGCCGAACGCTGTCAAGCGATTGCTCAGGCATCAGTTGGCTTGTCGGGAAACGCGCTCAAGGAGCGCATTTACGACCGACTGGCGGACCTGATGGACCGGCCACACCGGCAGGTCATCTCATGACTGTTACTTTTCGTGTTGAGTCGGTTCGGCTCGATACGACTAATGGTGATGTTGCTTATTCGTTTCCCGGAGACCTGACGATCCTCGCCGGCCACACTGGTGTCGGAAAGACCGCACTACTCGAACTGATCAAGTACGGGCTGGGGGGCGACGGAAAGCTGGCCCCGGTCGTGCGTCGACACGTGTCCGACGTACATGTTTCTATCCGCATCGGGGATAGCCGATTCCAGCTTTCGCGAGGCGTCGATACCGAGCGGCGAAGGATTGTCAGAGTCGTCGACTTGGTGAATCAAATACGGTTACAGGACCATTCGGTGGAGGGGGGCGAACCGACGATATCAAACCTGCTTCTCAACGCGATGGGGTTCGAGGCTGGTTTACGAGCCGCGGCTCGGGGTGGGCGGAGCACCAGTGCAGGCACGCGGATCACATTTAATGACATCTTCCGCTTCATGTACGTTCCGCAGTCTGAGATGAATCGAGATATCGCATGGAGTCAGCAGAGCTATTACGACCCAAAGCGCAAGGCTGTCTTCGAGTTACTATTCGACATCACATCGGCATCGATACTGCAGATGCGCTCCGAGATCAACACTCTGAGAAGCCAAATAGACGACGCTAACCGCGATGTCGCGATCGTCAGTCAGTTCCTCGGCGACACGCGACTCACTAGCCGAACCGAAGCACTTGATGGACTGGCTCGGGCGCTGCAGGACGAGATTGACGCCAAGGCAGTTCTCGTCTCGCTGCAGAGCGACTTGGCCGAAGTGGTCGACCGCGAGTCGCAAGTACTTCGCGACCTCTTGAACGGCGCGGAGCGCTCACTGGCCGACGCACGTGATCTGGCAGTCGAGCTGTCACGTCAGCGTGCGGACTATGACGTCGAAAGGCGCCGCGTCATTAAGGAAATCGATCGTCTGGCACGTATGGAGTCGGCAGGTATGCGTCTTGCCAACATCGAGTTCTCTGTATGTCCGAGATGTACTCAGCGACTCGATCGCCGTCAGGTTGCTTCGGGTGCGTGCCGAGTTTGTCTGCAGGACGACATCGTCGCGGGCCTGCCTGCGAACGATCAGTATGAAACAGAACAACTTGCCTCTCAACTCGCCGAGATTACGCATCAACTCCAAATCATCGACGTGCAGTACCGCGACACCGAATTGATCATGGAGCAGCGGGTTGGCCTCGTGAAAACGCTGACTGCCGAGATTGACGAAAGGACAGCGTCTCGTGTGACGCCACGTCTCCAGGCATACGCTGATGCCGCTGCCAAAGCGGAGCGCGCCGTCGCAGACCAGCAATCGTTGGATCAGGTGCTTCGGCAATGGGATCGAGCGGAAGATCTTTCTAGGATTGCTGACGAACTCGCCGTGCGTCGAGCAGAAGTTCAAGCCGCACTACGGACGCTGGAAGAGGGTCTGTTGCAACGGAAGTCTGATCTGTTCGCTGACCTCGATGCCGAGTTCCAGGCGACAGTCATGGATTTTGGGATACCGAGCGTGGAAAGGGCGTCTATTAGCCCGGACACCTACCTACCGCTGCTGAATGGCGAGCCGTTCACGGAGGTTAGCGCCGCCGGTGGGATCATCACCGCCACTCAAGTTGCCTATTGGATCACTCTGGTCACGGTTGCCGCACGGCGACGCGATACCAACTACCCTGCGTTCTTGCTTCTGGATAGCCCAAGACTTGCGCTGAACGCGGAAGAGGATATTGCTGGACAGATGTACCGGCGCTTTACAACTCAAGTTGCTGTCTCACCGGGACGCTTGCAGTTCATCGTTGCCGACAACGAACTACCGGTGGGAATCGACCGACAAATCGACCAGCTCACGTTCTCATACGGAGCGCCAACCATCTCGACGGTTGACCATCCCGGCCCAGCCAGCGTCATCCCGAGCGACGAGTGGAGTGATTAACCGCTCACCCAATGTTGGGAAACGGGCTGTTTGCATATGTTCTCGACAGTCCGCTCATACAGCTTGTTGCCGTCAGTCAAGCTCCCGAGGTGCTCGAAAGTTATCGTTCATTCATCGACATGACCCAGAATCGAGAGGAATCAACCCGCTTCGACTACAGTTGCTCATCTCCAAATAAGCTGGTGCCCAGCTATTTTCGTGGGCGTCGAGAATTTTTGGGATCTACGGTTCGGTAGACCATTGGTCGCGGGTTCGAGCCCCGCCCGCCCCACTTCAAGCGGTGTGTGATGGCGGGTGATGCTTGACGGTGTTTCGGCTGATGTTTTACACCTGCTTCGGTTGATCCTTGACACTCCCTAGATGAGGGAGTTGAGCGTGGCTGAGCAGATGCAAGATATGCGCTGATCTGCGCGTACGCAATAAGTGAAACGGCCCCGGGGGGACATCTCCGGGGCCGCTTTCATGCCACGGTCAGTAATCCCACACGGCCGGTACGCACCGGAAGCCGTCGCCGGCGGCCGCCACATGGCAGACGGACGGGAACGGTAGGTGAGTGGCCACCAGGGCCTCGCCGGTCGATGCCAGCTCCCGCAACAGGCGGACCCGGACGCGGGCGGCCTCCTCGGGATCGTGTTCGAATCCGTTCTGCCACTCGGGGTTATCGAACCCGGGCGCGAACACCGCGTCGCCGGCGAACGTCAGCCCATCGCCGCCGGAGGCCACGCGGACCACGCTGTGCCCGGGGGTGTGACCGCCGGTGCGACTGACCAGCACACCCGGTGCCACCTCATATTCCGTCTCGAATGTCCGCAGTTGGCCGCGGTAGTCGTCCAAGAACTGCGAGGCGACCCGCCGCAGCACATCCGGTATCGGCTGCGGCATGACGGTGTGGGAGAAATCTGGTGACTCCCAGAACTCGGCCTCTGCCGCCGACGCGTGCACCCGCAGGTCCGGCCGCAGCCGTTCCTTCACCCCTTCGGTGATCAGCCCGCCTACGTGGTCCATGTGCATGTGGGTGAGCACCACGTCGGTCACGGATGCGAGATCGACACCGGCAGCCTCCAGCCGCTGGACCGTCTGCCCGGCCCGCGGGAAGTCCGGGAACTCCAGCCCCAGACCGGCGTCGACGAGGATGGTCCGGTCGCCGCTACGCACCACAACCACGTTCAGCGGCCAGTCGACCACCTCAGGCGGCAGGAAATTGTCGCCCAGCCAGCCCGCCAGGTCGGCCGGGTCGGCATTGGTGGCCAACGTCGAGGCGGCTATCGGCAGCACCCCATCGCTGATCACCAGCACCTCGATGTCGCCGACCTGCACCGCATAGCGCGACGGCACCAACTCGTCGAGCCCCGAGCTGTCGAGGTGTGTGGCGTTGTCCAAGCTCATGTTTTCTCCTCCTGGCCGCCTCAACCGGCGGCATCGTGGAAATGCCCCTCCTCGTGGGTGAACGCGAGCCGGCCCGAGAACTCATCCAAACGGGCACATCGGCCAATACGAGGAATCACTAGCATCGACATCCGTGAACCTGCGTGGCCGCAACCGCGAATGCCAAACCCTCGACGGGCTGATCACCGGCGTCCGATCGGGCTCGCAGGTGCTGGTACTCCGAGGGGAAGCGGGCGTGGGAAAGTCCGCGCTGCTCGACTACGCGGCGGCCCGCGCGGACGGATTCCGGATCATGCGCGTGGTCGGCGTGGAGTCGGACATGGAACTGGCTTTCGCCGGGTTGCAGCAACTGTGCGCTCCGCTGCTCGACCACCTCGACGAATTGCCGGAGCCGCAGCGCGCGGCGCTCAACGTGGCCTTCGGGCGCGGGTTGGGGGCCACCCCCGACCGATTCCTGGTGGGGCTGGCCGTACTGAGCCTGGTGGCCGCGGCCGCGGCCGTGCAACCGCTGCTCTGCGTCGTCGACGACGCGCAGTGGCTCGACCAGGTCTCGGTTCAGACGCTGGGCTTCGTGGCACGGCGCCTGCTGGCCGAACCGGTCGGGGTCGTCTTCGCAGTCCGTGACCGCCCCGAGGTACTGGCCGGGCTCCCCGAGATGGAAGTGAACGGGCTGTCCGACACCGATGCCCGGGAACTGCTCGACTCGGTGATGCTGGCCGGCATCGACCCGCGCGTGCGCGACCGCATCGTCGCCGAGACCCGCGGGATCCCGCTGGCCATCTTGGAGGTGCCGCGCAGCGCGTCGGCGACGGAGCTTGCCGGCGGATTCTGGATATCCGGCAAGCGCTCGTCGACGGCCGCGATCGAAGAGGAGTTCGTGCGCCGCATTCAGGCGCTGCCCTTGGCGGCGCAACGGCTGCTCGTCGTCGCGGCCGCCGAACCGACCGGGGACGCGTCGTTGTTCCTCCGCACGGCCGCGGCACTCGACATTCCGGTCGATGCGCTGGGGCCGGCGGAAGCCGCGGGGATCATCGAGTTCGGCCCGCGCATGCGTTTCCACCATCCGTTGATGCGGTCGGCGGCCTACCGGGCCGCGGACCTCTCCGACCGTCGTGAGATCCATCGGGCGCTGGCCGAGGCCACCGACCCGCAGGCCGACCCCGATCGCCGGGCGTGGCACTTCGCCAACGCGGCCCTGGGGCCGGACGATGCGGTGGCCACCGAACTGGAGGCGTCGGCGAGCCGGGCCGCCAGCCGGGGTGGCGCGGCCGCGGCCGCCGCATTCCTCGAGCGGGCAACGGTGCTCACCGCCGATCCCGCGTTGCGTGGCGCGCGCGCCATCGCCGCAGCGCATGCCAAGCGGGAGACGGTCACACCCGAGGCCGCCTACGACCTGCTCGCCATCGCCGAACTTGCGCCGCTGTCGGAACTGCAGCGCGCTCAGGTGGTGCGGATGCGGGCGCAGCTGCAGTTGATGCGCAGCCGGGCGGGCGCGGCGGGCGCACCCCGAACCGCCGAGGCCGCGACGTTGTTGCTCAGTGCCGCAAGAGGACTCGACGGGCTCGACGATGAGTTGGCCCGCGATACCTACCTCGAGGCGCTGACCGCGGCCATGTACGCCGGCCGGCTCGGGCAGCCCGAACTGCTGACCGAGGTCGCCCAAGCCGGCCGTGCCGCCGGATCACGCATCGCGACGCCGCAGCGCCCGATCGATCTGTTGCTCAGCGGAATGACGAGCCGGATCCTCGACGGCCCCGGCGCCGGATCGGCCCACCTGCGGGCCGCGCTGGAGCTGTGGAATGCGCACGCGCAGAAGGCTACTGGCCCCGTCCAGCACTGGCCGTTCCCCATCGCTCAGGAGTCCGCCGCACACGAATTGTGGGATGACGCGGTGCTGCAGCAGATCGCCACCGACATGGTTCGGCGGGCGCGCGACGGCGGCGCGCTCGCCGTGTTGCCGTCGGCGCTGGTGTACCGCGCCGGGGTCCACGTGTACACCGGCGAGTTCCGCAAGGCCGCCGCAGTTCTCGAGGAGGCCGACGCGATCACGGCCGCGACCGGCTACGCGCCGATGAAATACCACTCCCTGACCCTGGCCGCCTGGCGGGGCGTGCCGGGCGATGCGGTCGAGCTGATCGAGGCCGCCGCCGCCGACGGCCTGGCCAAGGGGGAAGGCCGACTGATCGGTGTCAGCGGGTTCACCGCAGCCGTGCTCTACAACGGTCTGGGCCGCTACCAGGAGGCCCTCCGCGCCGCCCAGAGCTGTTGTGAATACGAGGATCTCGGGTTCTACGGATGGTGCCTGTTCGAACTCATCGAAGCCGCGGTACACGTCGGCGACCGGGAATCCGCCGCCGCGGCGCTCCCGCGGCTCGAGCAGCGCGCCGGTGGCAGCGAAACCGAATGGGGGTTGGGCGCGGTGACCGCCGCCCGCGCCCTGCTCGCGCCGGACGAGCACGCCGAACAGCTCTTCGTCGAAGCCATCGACCGCCTCGAGGCCGCACACATCGGCCCGTTCGTCGCGCGTACCCGGCTGTCCTACGGCGAATGGTTGCGCCGGGCGAATCGCCGGACCGATGCGCGCACGCAGTTGGGCGAGGCGTACGCGCGGTTCACCCGCATGGGGGCCGAAGCGTTCGCCGAGCGGGCTCGCCGGGAGCTGATCGTCACCGGGGAGAAGGTGCGCAAGCAGCCGGTGGCCTCGGGTGCGGAACTCACCGCGCAGGAGGCGCAGGTCGCGCGGTTGGCCGCCGAGGGGTACACCAACCAGGAGATCAGCGCGCAGTTGTTCATCAGCGCGCACACCGTCGAATGGCACCTGCGCAAGGTCTTCGTCAAGCTCGGCATCACCTCACGCAGGCAGCTGCGCAACACCGCGCCGCTGGGGTAGCGCCGTCTGCCACGGGGTCCCTACTACGGGGTCCGGGGGCCTAGACCACGAACTTCCAAGGGTCCGCCACACCGTTGCCGCGACGAGTCTGAGATCGGCGGTGCATTCCGCACGGTCAGCAGACACGTAACGCAGCGGAAGGTTCGATCATGACGGCAGCAGGGCCACTCGACATCGTGAACGTGCTCGGCGAGCACGGTCACCAGGCCGTCGCCGCATCGCCCGCGTCGGAGGCTGAACTCGCCGCGCACTTCGCCGCCGAGGCCGCCCCCCTGTTGGACGCTCTCGCTCGCCGCGCACGTCGGCTGACCAATTGCGAAGCCGACGCCGAGGACCTGTTGCAGGACACCCTGCTGCACGCCTGGCAAGGCTTCCGATCGTTTCGCGAGGGCACCAACCTCAACGCGTGGCTCTTCCGGATCCTGCACAACCGGTGGGTCAGCAGGCACCGTTACCGGGAGCGCCGCCCCACCGAGGTCCCGCTCGACGTGATCACCGACGCAGTCACTCACGTGTCGGGCACCCGCCGCTCGGTCGAGGTGGAGGTGCTCGATCTCATGCCGGACGGTGACATCAAGGCCGCGCTCGCGGCACTGCCCGACGGGGTTCGCACAGCCATGTACTACGTCGGCGTGGAGGGGTACACGTACGCCGAGACCGCCGCGATCATGAACGTGCCGATGGGCACGGTGATGTCGCGGGTGTCACGCGGGCGGCAGCGGCTGCGCATTGCGCTGTCGTACCTGGAGCAGGACTGCGCCGAGTTCAATCGTGCCCACCAGCGCAGCGCGTGACGGCGCAACCCGGGCCGCGGGAACAGGCCGCGTCAGCGCCTTGGTAGCCGGCGGCACCGCCATCTGAATCATCAAGCTGGAGAGGGAATTCCGATGTCCAAAGTTTACGATCCCCAGTGGGAGAACGCACTGACGGTGGTGCAGGAGGTGCAGCCGCCGCCGATCCCGGGCAACGCCCACGCGATGACCGTGACCATCACCTACCCGCCGGGGAGTGGGGGAGCGCCACCGCACCGGCACCCCGGCGGGCCGGCCTTCGGCTTCGTGCTCGAAGGCGAGCTGCTCTTCGAACTCGAAGGCGAGCCACCGCGGGTGGTGCGGGCAGGGGAGGCGTTCTGGGAGCCCGGTGGCGACGTCATCCACTATTCGGATGCGAACAATCGCGACGACGTCGAGCTCCGGTTCCTGGTCACCATGATGTGCGTCCCGGGCCAGCCCATGCTCACGCTCGTCAGCGAGCAGGAACTGGCGTCGCGCAAGCACCGGCGGGTGCCCGCGCAGCCCGGTCCCGACACCGTCGATCGGCTGGGGTGAATGATGTCGCGAATCCTGTTGCAATCCACCATCGCAGCCGATCCAGACGACTGGGACATCAGTCGCTTCTCGCTGCTGGCAACCGAACTGCGGGCCGCTGGGCATGAGGTGGTCGCCCGCAACCGGTGCGATGGGGGTGGTGACGATCCGGTGCTGGCTCGCCTCGACGACCTGGGGTTCGACCAGCTCTGGTTGATGGCCGTGGACGTCGGTGACGGGCTCAGCTCAGCCGAGGCCGACGCGGTGATGCGGTTCCGGGAAAGCGGGGGCGGCGTGCTCACCGCACGCGATCACCAGCAGCTCGGCGGCTGCCTGCGGCGGCTCGGCTCACTGGGCTCGGTCAACCGATTCCACGACGAATTCGTCGACCCTGAAGCCGAGCGCGATGACCGTGGGACTCCCGAGATCTGTTGGCCCAATTTTCATTCCGGTGCCAACGGCGACTACCAGCCGGTGTTGACCACCGAACCCGCGCACGAACTGCTGTGCACCGAACTGACCGCAAGCGGCCGCATCGAGTGGTTTCCGGCCCATCCTCACGAGGGCCTTGTGGCGCCGGAAGGGCCTCATGCCACCGTGGTCGGCCAGGGGCGCAGCCTGGCCACCGGCCGGCGCTTCAACCTCGCCGTGGCGCTGGACGGCGAGTCCACGCCGGACGGCCGTCCGATGGGCCGCGCCGTCGCCGAGTCGACGTTTCACCACTTCGCCGATTACAACTGGGACCTCGACCGCGGTGCACCCTCCTTCGTCTCCGAACCGCCCGGCAGCGCGATCAAGGCAGACGGAGCGCGACTGGTGGTGTTCAAGGACTACGTCCGCAATCTCGCCACCTGGTTGCAGCCGGCAGCCGTGGCGGGCGCTGAAACTGATGTCGTACTTCGAGCGGCCCTGAACGACGAAGTGTCGACGTAACGATCCCGCATAGTCCTCGAATTTTCTGCCAATACTCGGCGAAATAGTCGAATTTATTGCTTCCCTGGATTTGTCACATCGCGACATGTCGTCACTGTGGGACGGGGGAAACGCATGCGTCGCCTGACAGCCGTAATCGCCATTTCCGTGATTTGTGTCGCCGGTGCCGGCTGCGACACCAAGGGACATCGTGCCGTGCAGGCGCAGAACAAACCGATGATCACGGTACTCGTGCCGCCGCCGTTGTTGAAAAAGGATCTGCCGGGATTTTTGCTCACCCCTGAGGAGATTGATACGTCGATGTCGGCTGCGGGTATGACCGTAACCAACGCCCTATCCGAAATGTCGGATGACAGCGCAACGATGGCACCCCGGGAGTGCCTGGCCATCGACGGTGCCGCGCAGGCGCCCGTTTATGCCGACAGTGGTTTCACCGACGTGCGTGATGCGACACTCAAAAATGGCGACAACTTCACCCATTACGCCCATCAGGCTGTGGTGTTGTACCCCGACGCCGCGAAGGCCAAGAGCTTCTTCGACGCGTCGGCGCAACAGTGGACGCAGTGCCACCAATACACCCACACGCAGTCCGGCACTCAGTGGGAGGTCGAACCCATCTCTAACAGTGCAGGCATCCTGAGTGTGATCGCAACCCAATTGCAAGCCAAGAAGGGTGGATGGGCGTGCGGGCGGGCGTTGACTGCCAGAAACAACGTCATCGTCGATGTCAACACATGCAGTGCCGACCCGGCGGACTCGGCCGTCTCGATCGCGGGTCAGATCGCGTTGCGGGCGGATGCGCAGTCAGCGCATCGGTAGCCGCGGCAGTTTTGCCTCGATCAGCACGCGCGGGCGCTTGCGCGCCGATCCGAGCACCGAATTTCCAGGTCAACCAGGCTCGTCCGGCGATAGCATCGTCGACCATGCAAAATCTGCACCGGCGGACGGTGCTGCTCGGTGCGGGGGCACTGGTCGGATTGGCCGGGGCGACCTCCGTCAGCGCCGTGCAGGCTGGTGCCGAGCCCGCACCGAGTGATGCCGACCTTGCATTGCTGCGGCGTACCTTTGTGTTGGCGAATGAAGCCAAGCAGAGCGGAAGTGCTCCGTATGGTGCCTTGGTCGCCGATGCCGACGGCAACGTGGTCGTTGAGCGAGGCAACACGTCGGCACTCGGTGATGGCGACCCGACGCAGCACGCCGAACTCGTCGCCAGTGCGGATGCATGGCGTGTGCTGGGCACCGACGGGATGAATCACGCGACCCTCTACGCCAGCACCGAGCCCTGTGTCATGTGTGCGGGTGCTGCCTACTGGACCGGGATCGGCAGGGTTGTCTACGGCTTGCCGGTTCGTCGCTTGTTCGAGTTCACCGGCGACGATCCGAAGCAGGCCTCGTTCGCGCTTCCTTGCCGCGACATCCTTCTGCACGGCCAGCGGGCAATCAACGTAGTCGGCCCCCTGCTCGAAGATGAAGCGGCTCAACCCCATGAGGGTTTCTGGGGCTAGGGCTTCGCCCTCGCACTTGCCAGACCTCAGAACGCAGGCGGGCCTGGGGGAGGCGGCGGCGGTTCCAGCACCGGCGCCGGCGGTGGAGCCGGGGCCGGGATCGTGATCGGTGGCAGTCCGGGGACCAGGACGACGTCCGGTGACGGCGGTGGCGGTTCCCCGGGCGGGGGCAGGGGCGGAGCTTCCGGGCTGGGAACATAGACCGGCGGCGGCGGTGGCGGCACATAGCCGGTACTGGTATTGATCGTGATGATCGAGCCGGGAATGGTCGTTCCGCTCGGGGTCGTCCCGACCACCGAACCTCTGGTGGCGTCACTGCTTACCAGTGTGGGTTGGTCGGCGACCCGGAAACCGGAGTCTTGCAGGCGTTTGCGTGCCTCATCGAAATTCATGCCCGCCACGGTTGGCACCTGGCCGCCGGGCCCACCGTCGACGTAGAGCGGGTCGGTAGGGGGCAGGGCCAGAGGGCCGAAGTCCTTGGCGATGGGATTCATTGCCGCATACCAGGTCAGTGCCGGTTCGATACCGCCGAACAGGTTGCCGTCGCTGCATTCGCGCAGCGGGTACGAGCACAGATCCGACGGTGTCGAGGAGTCATTGAAGACGTAGTTCGCCGCGGCATACCGGTTGGTGAAGCCGAGGAATCCGGATGACCGGTGGGTTTCGGTGGTGCCCGTTTTGCCCGACATCGGCAGCTTCCAATTGACCGAACTCGCTGCGCCGACGGCGGTTCCGCTCACGGGGTCCTTGCTGAGCGCGTTGGCCATCGTGTTGGCGAGGCCCTCGGGGACCGCTTGTTCGCAGGGGGCGGTCATCAGAACCACTTCCCGGCCATAGCGATCGAAAATCTTGTCGATCGGGTTCGGCAGGCACCAGATACCACCCGACGCCAGGGTCGCCCCCACGTTCGTCAGCTCGAGCGCGTTGAGCTCGAGCGGGCCGAGGGTGAAGGATCCGATGTTCTGTCGCTTGACGAAATCGGCGAGGCTCTCGTCGGAGTCCTGGTCGTAGGCGCGCGCGCTACCGGGTTCGGCATAGGACCTCATGCCCAATCGGACCGCCATGTCCACCGCGTGCGGCACCCCGATCTGTGAGATGAGTTTGGCGAACGCGGTATTGGGCGACTGGGCCAGCGCATCAGTGACGCTCAAGGGGCTGCGATAGGCCGCGGCGTTTCGCACGCACCAGGTCTCGCGCGGACACCCGGGCGTATCGCTGCTACCCAGCCCCTTGGCCATGAAAAACGAAGGCACCTCAAGTTGCGTATTGATCCCCATTCCCATCTCGAGTGCGGCGGCCGTGGTGAAGATCTTGAATATCGATCCGGCTCCGTCGCCGACCAGGGAAAAAGGTTGCGGTTGCACAGTTTGTTTGGCATCGAGGTCGAGTCCGTAGGTACGGCTGTCGGCCATCGCGATCACCCGGTGCGTGTCTTTGCCGGGCGTGATCACGCTCATCACACTTGCGACACCCTCGGTGGTGGGGTTTGCGATCTTGTCGACCGCTGTTTTGACGCTCGCCTGCACCTTGGGGTCGAGCGTGGTGCGGATCAGGTAACCGTTTCGCGCGACGTCTTGTGCGCTCACGCCCGCACGCTCCAGGTATTGCAGCACGTACTCGCAGAAGAACGCGCGGTCACCGGCGGCGATACAGCCCTGCGGCAGAGGGTCCACGTGGGGGAGCACTCCCAGCGGCGCGGACTTGGCGGCGCGCAGTTCGTCGGCTCGGTCGGGCAGATAGTCGATCAAGGTGTCGAGCACGGTGTTGCGCCGCGCGAGGGCACCGTCCGGATTGGTATAGGGGTCGAGTGTCGTGGTGGACCGCACCACGCCGGCCAACAGGGCCGCCTGCGGCCAGTTGAGATTTGCGGCGTCGATACCGAAGTAGGTGCGCGCCGCGTCCTGAACACCGAAGGCGCCGTTGCCGAAGGACACCAGGTTCAGGTATCGGGCCAGGATCTCCTCCTTGGGAAGTGCGTCGTCCAAGGCCAGGGCTATCCGCATTTCGCGCACCTTGCGGGCCGGGGTGACCTCGACAGCGGCCCGCCGCTCCCAGTCGGTTTTCGCCTTGACCAGAAGGTTGTAGTTCTTGACGTACTGCTGCTCGATGGTCGACCCGCCGCGCACATCGTCGACTCCCCGCATATAGCCGATGAACCCGTTCAGCGTCCCCTGCACGTCCACGCCGATGTGCTCGGCGAAGCGCTTGTCCTCGACCGACACGATCGCCAACTTCATGGTGTCGGCGATCTGATCGCTGGCCACCGGCCAGCGCCGCTGCTCGTACACCCAGGCCATCGGCGCGCCGGAGGCGTCGACGATGGTGGAGACGATCGGTGCCTCGCCCGCCAGTACTTGCGCCGAATCCTGAGCCACCGCGTCGGAAAGCCTCGCCAACACGTTCCCCACACCGCCGACGACGGGGAACATCAATACCGCCGCGAGCAGTCCAGCCAGCACACAATGCATGGCCAGCTTTGCAACCGTGACCCCCGCCCCCGGGGGCAGGCCGGACATGCCGTCAAGCGTAGGACGGTCACCGGCTCATGGTGAGTGGATCGTGCGCAACTGTTCAGCCGCGTTGGTATCTCGGCGACCTTGCCGGCTTTTTCTTCTGGCCCACTGCTGGATCAGTGCATGCTGATAGCAGACGAATTGCTAGTCCGGGCAACAACTTTGGTGATCAGCGAGCTCCACGACCGCAGTTGGGGTTCGCCGGCTTGGCCGGCCACGCGCACACATCGATGTAGGTGTTGTTGGCATACCCACCGCCGTCGAACACCCCGTAGGCGTTGCCGTGCATGCCGGTATAGGTCGCTCCGCCTCCACCGTCACCGCCGGAGGAGACGATGGTGGTAATCGCCCAGCCCTTGTCTTCAAGCGCCGACTTGTAGGCGCTCATCACATCATTCGGCGATCCGTTGACCTGATAGTGCAGGTGGATGCCATTGTCGGCGATGTTGTCGGGACCCTTGGTCAGCTGTGTATCGGCAGGAGCCGGCAGCAGCGGTGCCAGGGCCGGGCCGCTGACCTCCATCGTGGCTGAGTTGACCGGCGCAGCCGACGTCGTCGCGGTGGCATCTGCCTTCTCGGTCACGGCACTGCACGCCGAGGCGACCAAACCGATCGTCATCGCCGCAAAAACCCAGGTCGTGGTGCGGTGCATCATGGACCTCCCCCTCCGTCTCGGCGCACCGTACCAACGTGGGTGCACGGGTTTGGACGAAATTGACGCGAACACGCCCTAGATAGTTCACATTGCAAAGAGATTGGGTGGCCACCCATCCCGGTAGAGCGGCTATCTGTTTGTTTGCCGTTACCTGTGTGTCGACTGTCAGGCAAACATCGGTTCATATGCGGCTTCGACCATGTGTGGGCTTGACTGAGCAGGCGACGATACGGAGACATGGGATGAGCCGCAGGCGGTACGTGGTGACGGCAGCGTTGGTGTGTACGGCGGCCTTGGCCGCCGCATGCGGGGGAAGCAAGGACGATACCTCGGCGCTGCCGCTGCTCGACCCGGCAGCCAACGGCGCCTTGTCCGAGCATGGCGGTGCGACCCGGGCCGGCGCCGACCGGAGCGCGTTGATCGCCGACTCGATCAACAACAGCGGCGCCAAGAACGTCATCCTGTTGATCGGCGACGGCATGGGTGACTCCGAGATCACCGTGGCCCGCAACTACGCGCACGGCGCCGGCGGTGCCTTCCCGGGACTCGACGCCTTCCCGCTCACCGGCCAGTACACCCACTACTCGCTGGACAAGAGCGGCAAGCCGACCTACGTGGCCGACTCGGCGGCCAGCGGATCGGCCTGGGCCACCGGCACCAAGACCTACAACGGTGCCATCGCGGTCGACATCCACGGCAAGGACCAAAAGACCCTGCTGCAGCTGGCCAAGGAGGCCGGCAAAGCCACCGGCGACATCTCCACCGCCGAGATCCAGGACGCCACCCCGGCCGTGCAGCTCGCACACGTCACCGGACGCAAGTGCTACGGGCCGGATGAGACGACCGCGAAATGCCCGACCAACGCCCTGGAGCTGGGTGGCAACGGTTCGATCACCGAGCAGCTGCTCAATACCCGCGCCGATGTGGTGCTGGGCGGCGGCGCCAAGACGTTCCAGCAGGTCGCCAAAGCCGGTGAGTACCAAGGCAAGACCCTTGAGGTACAGGCCAAGGAGCGGGGCTTCAACATCGTGCGCACCGCCGACGAACTCGGCACCGCCGCCGCGGCCAATCAGGATGCCCCATTGCTCGGCCTGTTCGCCCAGGGCAATATGCCGACCCGGTGGAGCGGGCCGGTGGCCAGTAGGGGCGGCTACCTGGAGCCCGCGGCCGAGTGCAAGGACAACCCGGACCGCGGCGCATCGGTGCCCACGCTGGCCGCCATGACCGAGAAGTCCATCGACCTGCTCAAGGGCAACGAAAAGGGCTTCTTCCTGCAGGTCGAGGGCGCCTCGATCGACAAGCAGGACCATGCCGCCAACCCGTGCGGGCAGATCGGTGAGACCGTCGACCTCGACGAGGCCGCCAAGGTGGCACTCGATTTCGCCAAAGAGAACAGGGACACCCTGGTCATCGTCACCGCCGACCACGCACACAGCAGCCAGATCGTGGAAACCACCAGCGTGGACGACGTGCGCGAGGCCGCCGCCGAGGCCAAGCTGCCGTTCGAGGTCACCCG
This sequence comes from Mycolicibacterium frederiksbergense, assembly GCF_029893345.1. Taxonomy (GTDB): domain Bacteria; phylum Actinomycetota; class Actinomycetes; order Mycobacteriales; family Mycobacteriaceae; genus Mycobacterium; species Mycobacterium frederiksbergense_B. Next base: position 531,942 of record NZ_JARXVE010000002.1, read on the forward strand.
CGACGCCATCTATCCGGGCTTGACGCGGGTGCTGCGCAGCAAGGACGGCCAGGATCTGACCGTCTCGTACGGCACCTCGGACAACCTCGACGCGATGGACCAGGGCCACACCGGATCTCAGCTGCGGATAGCCGCCTACGGGCCGGGCGCGGCCGGCATCGTCGGCCTGAGCGATCAGACCGATCTGTTCTTCACGATGGCGCGCGCATTGGGGCTCAAGGAGAATTGACGCGCGGGACGATCTGGTCGGCAAGCCGGATGTCCTCGGCCCTGCGGTCCTGGATGACCTGGGCGTTCGGAAGCATCGGATTGTCCGAGACGCGGAATCCGAGCAGCAGGCCGTCCTTCACGACGACCACGCTCGACGCCGCCGGGAACCAGTACGCCTGATACTGGACGCCCGGAATCCGGGTCTCCGGCCGGATCACACTGAAATGGTTGATCGGGGCATCGGGGTTGGTGGGCAGCGGGTTGACGGACACCCCGACCGATCGGGTGGTGCCGGTGTAGGAGCACTCGCTGTTCTCGGCGGGCTGGAGCTGGGCATCGGGGCCGGCGAACTCGCGCGCGAGCGCCGGGGTGAGTAGTTCACACGGCACCCGGGATGGGCTGGCATTGACCGCTTCCGGGGCCGGCTGGGCGGGTGCCGGGTGCACATCGATGACGGCGACGGTCGTGTCCTGGCCCGGGATGTGTTCGCACCGGTTCGGGCAACCGGACTGCCGTAACAGTTCCGCGTTCACCATGCCCGGGGCGTCAACGCTGAACTGAAGCACCTGCGGAGCAATCATCCGAGGGTCGATCCCAAACCGGAGTTCAGGGGCCGACCCGACGACCAGCTCGGCGTACTCATCGGTGCGCACCCGGACCACGATCGGCTGGCCCGCTGTGGCCTGAAGTTCGGTGTTCGTGGGCGTGACGGTGCTGTTGGCGATGTTCAGGTCCAGCAGCACGAACCTGGTTGGCGACGGGGTCGGGGACGCGGTTGTCGTTGTTGCGGTGGTTGGGCTCGATGTTGTCGTCCCGGTGGCGATGACGTTCGCTGAACATCCGGAGACCAATGCCGCCGCGAGCATCGCCAACGGCATCGATGCGACCGTCCGGAGCCGTTGTCGGCGTGACGTTCTGGTCATCGTGCGTCCGTTGGCGGGTGTGGCTGTGTGGCCATATCGGCGACCTTGCATGTCGCTGGGCAGTGAATTCGGCTTGATTGGACCACATTCGCTGCGGAGCGCGGCACCATTTCACAGTTGCCTGGCCGGAATGGCTAAGCCACGCCATAGGGTGCGGTTTGTGATGGAGTCGTGTTCTTAATGTGACTGTAGTGGTCCAGTGTTTCCAGAGTGACTTGAATTCGCCAGAGCACTGAATGACCGCGCCCTCGCCGGCCCTGAGCGCCAACGATCCGACGTCGGTCAATCAGCGGAACGGAGTGACCAACCGTGTACATCAGCCGAACGTTCGATACGCGACCGGCGCGCTTCGCGCTCTCGCTTATCCACCTTCCGATCAAAAGCCGGCGCTATCCCGCCAAACAGGAGCGCCTGGCTACCCCGCAGGAGATGGCTGATATCGCGCGATGGCCAGCCGACGCCGGGGGCACCTGACCGCGGACTAGGTATCGGATTGTTCCAGCGTCCGCGCCACCACACCGCGTGCCGGACGCTGGCGCACCATCTGTGGCCACCAGAACCAACGGCCCATCAACGCCGCGATCGAGGGCGTCATGAACGACCGGATCACCAAGGTGTCGAACAACAAACCCAGCCCGATCGTCGACCCGACCTGGGCGACCACGGTCATCTCGCTGACCACCATCGACATCATGGTGAACGCGAACACCAGCCCGGCCGCGGTCACCACCGATCCGCTGCCGCCCATGGCCCGGATGATCCCGGTGTTGATCCCTGCGGACAGTTCTTCTTTGAGCCGCGCCACCAGCAGCAGGTTGTAGTCCGCGCCGACGGCCAACAGCACGATCACCGCCATCGCCATCACCATGAAGTGCAGTTCGATCCCAATCAGGTGTTGCCACACCAGGACCGACAAGCCGAATGATGTCCCCAGCGACACCACTACGGTGCCGACGATCACCGCGGCGGCCACCAGGCTGCGCGTGATGATCAGCATGATGATGAAAATCAGGCACAGAGCTGAGATTCCGGCGATGATCAGGTCGTAGTTGTTGCCCTCCTGCATGTCCTTGAAGGCCGCGGCGATGCCGCCCATATAGATCTTGGAGCCCTGCCAGGGTGTGCCCTTCATGGCTTCCTTGGCGGCGAGTTTGATCTCGTCGATGATCCCGATGCCTTCCGGCGTCAGCGGGTCATCCTGATGAGAGATGATGAAGCGCACCGCTTTTCCGTCCGGAGAGATGAAGCTCTTCATCCCGCGCTTGAAGTCGCTGTTGTTGAAGATCTCCGGCGGAAGATAGAACGTGTCGTCGTTCTTGGAGTCGTTGAATGCCTCACCCATGGCGGACTGGCCGTCCTGCATCTCGGCCATCTGATCCTGCAGACCCTTCTGGGTCTGGTGCATGGTCAGCATCATGGTCTTCATCTTTTGCATGGTCTCGATCTGCGACGGCATCAGCGCCTGCAGTTGAGGCATGAGTGCGTCCAAGCGATCGAGGTCGGGCAGCAGGCCCTCGATGCTCTCGGTCATGGTGTCCACGCCGTCCAGCCCGTCGAACACCGAACGCATCGAGGTACACACCGGGATGCTGGAGCAGTGCGGTTCCCAGTACAGGTAGTTGCGCAGCGGTCGCAGGAAATCGTCGAAATCCGAGATGTGGTCCCGCAATTCCTTGACGTCGTCGACCATGACGTGGGTTTTGCCCACCATGCTGTGGGTGGTGGTGGCCATCTCGCCCATCAGCGCGATCATCCGATCCATCGTGTCGATGGTCTTCTGCATCTCATCGGCCTGTAGCAACATGTCGTCGGCGCGGTCGGTGAGGTATTTGCGGTTCATCGTCTGCATGACCCCGCCCATGCTCATTTGGGCGGGAATGGTGCTGAATTCCAGTGGCTCGCCCTGCGGGCGCGTGATGGCCTGCACTTTTCCGACCCCGGGCACCCGGAAGATGGCCTTGGCGATCTTGTCGATCACCAGGAAGTCCGCGGAATTGCGTATGTCGTGGTCAGTTTCGATGAGCAGCAACTCGGGGTTCATCCGGGCCGCCGAGAAGTGTCGTTCGGCCGCGGCGTAGCCCTCCTGCGCGGGCAGATCGGTGGGCAGGTAGTTGCGGTCGTTGTAGTTGGTCCGATAGCCGGGCAGGGTGAGCAGGCCGACCATGGACAGCAGGATGGTGCCGAGCAGTACGGGCCCCGGCCAGCGGACGACGAAGGCGCCCAGTCGGCGCCAGCCCCGGATGCGCATGGCGCGTTTGGGTTCGAGCACCTTGCCGAATCGGCTGGCCACGGTGATCACCGCGGGCCCCAGTGTCAGCGCGGCAACCACCGTGGCCGTCATGCCGACGGCCATCGGTATGCCCAGCGTTTGGAAGTAAGGCAGCCGGGTGAAATGCAGGCATAACGTCGCGCCGGCGATGGTCATACCGGAACCGAGCACCACGTGGGCGGTGCCGTGGAACATCGTGTAGTACGCCTGTTCGCGGTCCTCGCCGACACTGCGGGCTTCTTGATAGCGCCCGATCAAGAAGATCGCGTAGTCGGTGGCCGCGGCGATGGCGAGGGTGACCAGCAGCTGTGTGGCGAAGGTGGAGAGGCCGATCAGGTTGTGGTAGCCCAGGAAGGCGACGATCCCGCGCGCCGCCGAGAGCTCGATCACCACCATCGCCAGCACCAGGATCACCGTGATGATCGACCGGTAGACCAGCAGCAGCATCGTGATGATCACGGCGAAGGTGACGCCTTCGATGATCTTGACGCTGCGGTCGCCGGAGATCTGCTGATCGGCGGCCAGGGCTGTGGGCCCGGTGACGTACACCTTGAGCCCAGGGGGTGGGGACAGGCCTGCGATCAGGTGCTGGACGGCTTCCACCGATTCGTTGGCCAGCGCCTCACCCATGTTGCCGGCCAGGTAGACCTGCACATAGGTGGCCTTGCCGTCATTACTCTGGGCGCCGGCCTCGGTCAGCGGGTCGCCCCAGAAATCCTGGACGTGCTCGACGTGCTTCGTGTCGGCTTCGAGCCGGTCGACCATGTCGTTGTAGAACCGGTGGGCACTAGCGTCGAGCTTGGCCCCGTCCCCCTGGGCCTCCAGCACGATCATCGCCGAGCTGTCGGAATGGAACTCGTCGAAGACCTTGCCGACCCGCTTCATGGCGATCACCGACGGCGCCTCTTCTGGGCTCATCGACACCGAGCGCATCTGGCCGACCACCTCGAGCTGGGGCACGGTGGCGCTCAAGACTGCAATGAGGGCGATCCAGCCGACAATCACCGGAACGGCGAATCGACGGATCCATCGAGCTATCCCCGTGTGGGGGGCTCTGGAATCGGCCATCAGGAACCCTTGGTGGTCGGTAGGAGGACCACGACGCAGGACTTTTCGTACTACGTCGTGTCGTTCCCCCGTCTTACCAGATTGCGGTCGCGATCGGGCACACCCCTCCGTGGGTCGGCTACACACGCACCGGTTCGGCCACCGGTTCGGCTTCGTCGACCGGGCCCAGCCGCCACCGCCCCTCGCCGAGCAGTTCCAGGTGTTTCTCGTGGTGTCGGTTGACCGTGGTGCGGTGGGTGACGCTGACGAAGACCGTATCGGGCAGTTCACGACGAATCAGGCTGTAGATCATGAACTCCAGCGGCTCGTCGAGAGCGGAGGTCGCCTCGTCGAGGAACACCACTTTGGGTTTGGTCAGCAGGATGCGGGCGAATGCGACGCGCTGTTGCTCGCCGGGGGAGAGCACCTTGGCCCAGTCGGTGACCTCGTCGAGTCGGTCGACGCAGCGCGGCAGTGCGACCGCCAACAGTGCGTCGCGCAGCTGCCGGTCCGAAAGGTCCCCGGGCTGGTGCGGATAGCTCACCACGGTCCTCAGGTCGCCCAGCGGAACGTAGGGCAGCTGGGACAGGAACATCGTCTCGTTGTCCCCCTGCGGGCAGCGCACCGTGCCCGAGGCGTACGGCCACAACTGGGCCATGCTGCGCAACAGGGTGGTCTTGCCGGTGCCCGATTTGCCGGTGATGATGATCGCCTCGCCGGCGGCCAGGGTCAGGGTGAGGTCTTCGATCAACTGCTCGCCAGCCGGGTTTCGCACCTCGATGTTGTCGAGTTCGACCAGGCCGTCGGCGTTCTCGGTGACCTGGAGCCTGGGCAGTTCGCGGCTCTGCTGATTGGCGGCGACCAGTCCGTGCAGTCGGATGATCGACGCACGGTAGCCGGCGAACGTGTCGTAGGAATTGCGGAAGAACGACAACGCATCCTGGATGGCGCCGAAGGCGGACACCGACTGGCTGACCGTTCCGAGTTGGATCTGGCCGGTGAACAACCGCGGGGCCTGCAGCATCCACGGCAGCGGAATGATGATGTTGTTCATCGACAGATTCCAGCCGGTGAATGCCATGGTCCGGTTGATGAAGTGCTTGTAGTTGGTGACGACGGCGGCGAAGCGTTCCCGCAGCTGTGACCGCTCGACCTTCTCGCCGCGGTAGAGCGCGACCGACTCGGCGGCGTCACGCAGGCGTACCAATGCGTAACGGAATGCGGCGTTGAACTTTTCGTTGTTGAACGACAGCCGGATCAGTGGGCGCCCGAGCGTAAAGGCGATGACGGTGGCGAATGCGACGTAGACGAACACCGACCAGAACATCGCGCGTGGCACGTCGACGCCGAAGACGGTGAGGTCACCCGAGAGGTTCCACAGGATCGAGGTGAACGACACGACCGAGACGATCGCCGAGATGGCGCCGAAGGGCAGCGTGCCGTTGCTGGTCTGGTGCGGGGTATTGGGCTGTGGGCCCGAAAGCGCGGTGAACACGTCGATGTCGGACTGGATGCGCTGATCGGGGTTGTCGATGGTCTGGTCGATGAACCGGGACCGGTAGTAGGCGCGGCCGTCTAGCCAGTCGCCGGTGAGCCGGTCGGTCAGCCAGGTGCGCCAGGCCAGCATGAAGCGCTGCGTCATGAACAGGTCGACCATCACCCGGGTGACGAGGATCGCGGCCAGCACCGAGAAGGTGAGCAGTGCGATCCAGAACCCCCTGATGCCAGAGTTTCTCACCTCGTCGTTGCCGGTGGCCAGACCCTGGACCGCGACCTGTGCGGAGGTGAACAGGTCGTTGGTCTGGTAGCTGAACAACACCGAAAGCCGGACGCCGATGATCACCGACAGCAACATCGCGGCCAGGATCAGCCACGGCTTGAGGCTGTGGCGTCCGGTGAAGTAGGCACCGGTGACGGCCCAGAATTGCCGGCCCCAGGTGGTGAACCGGGCGATGAGCGTCAGCACGGCCATGGTGCAGACCGCCGTCACGGTCCAGGCTTGGGCCAGCCACCCCAGGGAATGCAGTAGCTCGACGCTCCAGTCGATCGAGGATGAGAACGGCTTGAGGTCATTCACGAGGACCTACTCCTTTGCCGGCGCGTCTGCGTGAAGCTACCGCAGTCGGACGGCTGCACCGGGGTGCGACACCAGAGGACGGCCAGCTGTAGGTCTCTACAGTCGGCGACCGTGTGACTGTAGGGCCAACCCGGCATTGGCTGTAAGGCGTGCCACACACCCATTTCCATGTCCATACTTCGGTGTCCTGATGGCGGCGAAAGGTGGTACATATGGCGTCTGGTGGCCAAACTGACTCTGCACCAGTGGAATTGAAACGAGAGTTCTCACTGTGGTCGGCGTTTTCGTTCGCATTCGCGTTCATCTCGCCGATCGTCGCGATGTACGGCATCTACGGTCTGTCCTTGTCGACGGCCGGGCCGGGATTCTGGTGGACGTTCGTCATCGTCGGTGCCGGTCAGTTCGTCGTGGCGCTGGCCTTCGCCGAATTGGTGTCGCGCTGGCCGTTCGAAGGCTCGATCTACCAGTGGACGAAACGTCTGGCCGGTGAGGTCGCCGGGTGGTTCGCCGGCTGGGTGTACATGTGGGCACTGGTGATCATCATGGCCACCGTGGCTTACGGCGGGGCCGGATTCCTGGCGGAGCTGATCGGGATTTCAAGCCCGACCGCGGTACAGCAGAGCGTCATCGCACTGCTGATCCTGCTCGCCGGCACCGGCGCCAACATTGCGGGCCGCATCTTCTTGAAAACCCTTATGGTGGGCAGCATTGTCGCCGAGATCGTGGCTTCGGTCGGCCTGGGCACTTACCTGCTGCTGTTCCATCGCCACCATGGTCTCGACGTGATCCTGCAGGGGATCGACCTCGGCAGTGGATGGTCATGGGCGTTCATCTCGGGGCCGTTCCTGGCTGCGCTGGGGTTCACCAGTTGGTCGATCCTGGGCTTCGAAAGCGCCGGTGCGATCGCCGAGGAGGTCAAGGAACCGCAACGCAACGTTCCCAAGGCGATGTTGTTCTCGGTGTCGTTCATCGCCATCGTCATCGCCTATGCCTCGCTGGCGGTCACGCTGGCCGTGCCGGATTTCGGCAAGATCAGCTCCGGCGAGGTCTCCGATCCGGTGACGTACGTACTTGGTGCCGCATTGGGCGAATCCTGGGTCAAACCGATCCTGCTGGCGTTCGTGATCGGCTTCCTGGCGAGCTTCCTGGCGTTGCAGGCCTCGGCTTCCCGGGTCATCTGGGCGTTCGCGCGTGACAGGGTGCTGCCGGGCTCACGAGTGCTGTCCAAGTTGTCCAAGGCAGAAGCTCAGCCGGTCAGCGCCATCCTGGTCACCACGGTGATCGGCGCCGTCGTCTATCTCATCTCGGCCACCGATGTCTACTCGGTGCTGGTGACTTTCACCGCCGGTGGTTACTACTTGGCATTCCTGTTCCCCCTGGTGACCGGGTTGGTTGCACGGTTGCGCGGCAAGTGGGTGCCGGGGCCGTGGCATCTGGGCAAGTTCAGCACCCCGGTGGCACTGCTGGCGGCGCTGTGGGCGGGATTCGCCTTCCTCAATATTGTGTGGCCGCGCACCGTATCCGAGGCATGGTTCATCAACTGGGCGTTCTTCGTGGCGATGGGCGTGATCCTGGTGCTGGGCACCGTGATCGTGAAGGTCCGCAAGGTGGGGCAGTCGAAGGCCGATGCGCCTGGCGTGCCGGTGGCAGCGGAATCCGAGCCGATGGCGGAGCCGGTATGAGCGCGCAGAACCCCGTGGCCGTGGTCACCGGTGCCGGCAGCGGCATCGGCGCCGCGATCGCCGCGCTGCTGCGCGATCGGGGCTGGACCGTTGCATCCATCTCGCGGGAGCCCGCACCCGACACCGATCTGTGGATCATCGCCGACGTCGCCGACGAGAAGGCGATTGATGATGCAGTAGCCAAGGTGCACAACACCTTCGGCCGGATCGACGCGGCGGTCATCTGTGCTGGGCACTACTCGGAGATGCCCGCCCTCGACATCGACCAGGACTCGTGGGAGCGGATGCTGCGGGTCCACGTGGGCGGCTTGGCCCACGTGTGCCGCGCCGTACTGCCCGATATGCGCCGGCGGGGCAGCGGGCGCATCGTCGGTATCGCCTCGGAGCGGGCCATCGGCGGCGGCAGCAACGACGCCCACTACGCCGCGGCCAAGGCGGCCGCGCTGAGCCTGCTGCGCAGCATCGCCGTCGAGGTCGCCGCCGACGGCATCCTGGTCAATGCCGTGGCCCCCGGACCCTGCGACACCCCGTTGCTGGAGGCCGATTCGTGGGAACGCGCAGAGGGATTCGTCTCGACCCTGCCGGCCCGACGCATCGCCCTGCCCACCGAGGTCGCCGAACTGGTCCGGGGCCTGCTGGAGGAAGACGTGTTCCTGTGCGGAGAAGTGTTGTCGGTCAACAGCGGGACGGTGATCTGACCATGACCTCAACTGATCGGGTGCTCATCACCGGTGTCGACACCAGGCTCGGCGCCGCGGTGCGCGACTACTTCACCGAGCGCGGTGCGCTCACCGTGGGAACGGTCACGGCAGAACGTGATTCGGGACCAGACGGGGAAGCCGCCCTGACCGTCGACCCGGTGGACCGGGCGCAGGTACGGAACGCGGTGGCCAAGGCCGCCGCACAGATGGGCGGAATCGATGTGCTGGTCGTCGCGCACGGGCTGCCCGTCGTGGCGCCGCTCACCGAACAGCCGATGACCGAGTTTTGGGGTCACGTTGACGCCACCCTGACCGGTAGCTTCCTGTATGCCCAGGCCGCGGCGGATCATATGCGGCACAGCGGAACCGGCGGACGTATCGTGCTGACCACCTCGCGGTGGCATGTGGGCGGTGACGGGCTGGCCGCCGTTGCCACGGCCGCCGGTGGGATCGTCGCGCTCACCAAATCGTTGACCCGTGACTTCGGCGGCTACGGGGTCGGTGTGAACGCGGTAGCCCTCGGTGCCCTGGACTCGGAATGGTCGGTCTGTGATGGCGCCGCAGGGCTACCACCGGGCGGCCGGGTCGGCAGCGTCTACCAGGCTGCCGCGGTGATCGGCTTGTTGAGCCAGCGCCAACTCGGTGCGGCAGTGGGGCAAATCGTCAATGTCGATGGCGGGCTGTCCCGAAATCGTGTTTAGGAAAGGCAATCAATGAATCAACCAGTGGACGAGGGCAATTCCCGCGAGGCGATCGTGGGCCCCGCGGACCCGCAGGTGCAGCCGCGTTACGCGGGATGGACCACCTTCGCCCGGCTTCCCCGGCTGTCGGATGTGGAGCGGGCCGACGTCGTGGTGGTGGGCGTGCCGTTCGACAGCGCCGTCACCTACCGACCCGGAGCCCGGTTCGGCCCCAACGCGATTCGGCAGGGATCCCGGCTCATCCGGGGTTACAACCCGGAACTCGACATCAAGCCGTTCGAGGTCTGCCAATTCGCCGACGCCGGTGACATCGCGTGCAACCCGTTCGACATCAACCAGGCGGTCGACCAGATCGCCGCGCAGTTGACCGAACTGCAGGCCGACGGGACACGGGCGGTGATCCTCGGTGGAGATCACTCGGTGGCGCTGCCGTCGCTGCGGGCGGTGCACGCGGTGCACGGCCCGGTGGCGCTGGTGCACTTCGACGCCCACCTCGACACCTGGGACAGCTACTACGGGGCCGACATCACCCACGGTTCGCCGTTCCGGCGGGCCTTCGAGGAGGGGCTGCTGCTCGACCGCAGCCTGCATGTCGGGGTGCGCGGATCCATCTACGACAAGCAGGATCTCGTCGAAGACGCCAACTTCGGGTTCTCCTGCATCAGCTGCAGCCAGATCGATGCACTGGGCACCGAGGGCATCCTCGGCCGCATCCGCGATCGGGTGGGTGACGCGCCGGTGTATGTCTCGGTCGACATCGATGTGCTGGACCCAGCGCACGCGCCCGGCACCGGCACCCCCGAGGCGGGCGGCATGACCAGCCGCGAACTGCTCGAGATCGTGCGCGGGCTGGACAGCGTGAACCTGGTCGGCGTCGACGTGGTGGAGGTGTCACCGGCCTACGACCACGCCGAGATCACCGCCATCGCTGCCGCCAACGTCACCTGGGAATTCCTGTCCGTGTTCGGAAGAAAGGCTCGATCATGACTCCGTTGACGCCCGCCGGGCCGGTGTCCTGGCCGGAAGGCAAACGCTGTGCGGTGGCTTTCACCTTCGATGTGGACGCCGAATCTCCGCTGTTGACCACCGATCCGGCGTTCGCCAACCGGATGGGCGCCATGTCGCACCAGGCCTACGGACCGCTGGTCGGGATTCCGCGCCTGCTGGCGATCCTCGATGAATTGCAGGTTCCGGCAACGTTCTTCGTTCCCGGCTACACCGCGCATCGGCACCCGGAGCCGATCCGCTCGATCGCCAAAGCCGGACACGAGATCGCCCATCATGGCTATCTGCACGAGTCGCTGGTCGGTGTCGACGAGCAGACCGAGCGCGAGATCCTGGACCGCGGGCTGCGGGCCCTGCAGGAAGTGGTCGGGGTGACCCCGGTCGGCTACCGTGCTCCGATGTGGGAAATGAACTGGCACACACCGAAGTTGCTTGCTGAGTTCGGCTTCCTCTACGACTCCACCCTGATGGATTCCGACCATCCGTACGAGCTGGCCGTCGACGGCCAGCGCGCGCTGGTGGAACTACCGGTCAGCTGGGCCCTGGACGATTGGCAGCAGTATTGCTTCGTTCCCGATTTCTCCGGTACCGGCCTGATCGAGACGCCGGCCAAGGCCATCGAGTTGTGGCGCGCTGAACTCAATGCGATGCGTGATGTCGGCGGTGCCTGGATCCTGACCAACCATCCGTTCCTCAGCGGCAGACCGGGCCGCGCGGCCGCATTGCGTGAGTTCATCGCCGAAGTGTGTGCCATGGACGATGTTTGGGTTGCGGGCATGGCGGAGATCGCCGAGTACGTCAGGAACCAGCAGTTGACGCCGCGCACGCTGACCCGACCAGACCTGAATACCAAATGAAGGATCCCAAGGAGGAGTTTCAATGAATCGCGCTGATTTGACCCCGGAGAAACTGCGGGAGGCCTACCAGCACGTGTGGTTCGTGGTGGCCCGGTCGCAGGACATCGACACCCCGCAGTCGGCCACCCTTCTCGACCACAACCTGGTGGTGTTCCGCGACTCCACCGGTGCGGCCCGGGTCACCGACCGGCGCTGTGTCCATCGCGGCGGTAACCTGGCCAACGGCACCGTTGTCGGCGACAACATCGCCTGCCCGTATCACGGATGGCAGTTCAACGGCGAGAGCGGACAGTGTGCTGTGCTCCCGTCATTGGCTGAGGGACAACGGATTCCGCCGAAAGCCGAGATCAAGTCCTATCCGGTGATCGAGCGTTTTGCCCATGTCTGGACATGCCTTGGGGATCCGGTGTTCGACCTGCCGCATCCGCCAGAGATCGAGGACCTGGAGCTGGAATGGCGTGCGGCCGAGCCCATTCACGCCGCGTGCGGGTTCATGGCGGCCACCGAGAACTTCCGGGACATGGCGCATTTCCCGTTCGTGCACGGGCCGTCGATGGGCGAGGTCAACCCGGTGGTGAGCGACCTCGACGTCACACGTGATGGACGTGAGGTGCGGGCGTCCTACTTCTACAAGCAGGTTCCCGATTCAGACTTCTCCGATATCGGGGACGCCTGGATGCACTACCACTCCTACGCCCCGGGGATCGCGACGATTCTCTACGACTTCGGCGAGCTTGGAAAGCGTTACCTGGTGGACTTCCCGTCGCCGGTCAGCTATGACAAGTGCACGATCTTCTGGGGAGTGGCCACAGACAAGGATTTCCGTGGCGGCACCGTCGACGAGATCCTGGAGATCGAGACCAAGGTGTTCAACGAAGACACCCCGGTGCTTGAAGGTCTTGAACCCAAGGAAGTGCCGCTCGCAGGTCAGGCCCACGAGGTATCGGCTCCGGCCGACATCTACACCCTGAACTATCGGCGCGCGACCCAGCACGCGGTGCAGACGATTCAGCAGGAGCGGGATTTGATCGCGGCGGAAACCGAGGCTCCCGCCGAAAACGGTCACGCCCGAGTCTGAGCTGGTGACCGCAAACCGCATGAAGCTGCACGTCATTCAACTGCGGCTGGAAGCCACCGAGGTCATTTCGGTGGTGCTCGCCAGCCCTGACGGCGACCGGCTGCCCACCTGGGCAGCCGGCGCCCACATCGCCATCACGCTGCCGTCGGGGCGGGTCCGCCAGTACTCACTGTGCGGACCGCCCGACGACCCGTACCACTACACCATCGCGGTGCTGCGGGTCGCCGACGGTCGTGGTGGCTCTCGCGAGGTGCACGAAGCGCTGCGCATCGGTGACGTCGTCGAGGTCGGGGAGCCGCAGAACGCCTTCGCGCTCGGCCCGGCGCCGCGGTATGTCTTCATCGCCGGAGGCATCGGGATCACTCCGATATCGGCGATGATCGACGAGTTGTGCAGAACTCCGGGACACCCGGAGTTCACCGTGATCTACGGCGGGCGGAGCCGGTCGGCGATGGCCTTTGCCGATCGGCTGGCCGGCATCGAGGGCGTGCACCTGGTCCCACAGGACGAGAAGGGGTTGCCCGACATCGCCGGGGTGTTTGCCGACAGTCCGGCCGGCACCCATGTCTACTGTTGCGGGCCGTCGGCCATGCTCACCGCCGTCGGGGAGATCAGCGAGCGGTACCCGGATATCGAACTGCACGTCGAGCGGTTTGCCGCCGCGGCGGCGCCGGTGATCCGGACTGACGATGAGTCTTTCGAGGTGGAGCTGGCGCGGACAGGCGCCACGGTATTGGTTCCCCCGGACAAGAGCGTGCTGGACGCGGTCCTGGAGGTCGCTCCGGAGGTGCCGTACTCCTGCACCGGCGGGTTCTGCGGAACCTGTGAGACCAAGGTGCTCGCCGGTGAGGTCGACCATCGTGACGATCTGCTCACCGAGGTCGAGCGCGCGGCCAACACCTCGATGATGATCTGCGTATCGCGGTCCCTCGGTGGGAAGCTCACGCTCGACCTGTGAGAACACCTACATGGCTCTACACTCCGCAGCCATGACCGTTCCCGCAGGAGTGCTCCGATGTCTGTCGATGACCCGCTAGTGGATGGGGGCTGTGTGACCATGGAGGCCACTCCTCACGACGGCACCGTCCTGCTCAGGGAGCTTTTGGCCCAGCCGAGCCTGCATGTTGACACCTTGACGCCGATTCGCGATGCGGACCGTCCGATCCGCTATGTGTACCCGACCGAACTCGCCGACCCGTCGCAGTATCTGTCCGGCGAGGAGCTGATCCTCAGCATCGGAGTACCCATAGCGGATCAGACCGAGGACTCGATCCGGCGTTATGTCACGACGCTGAGCAACCGGGGCGTCACCGCACTTCTGGTCGGGCTGGGGGACCTGTTCGACGAACCTCCCGCCCTGCTGGTACAGGCCTGCCTTGAGCGGGACCTTCCGTTGCTGGTGCAGCGTGCCGCGGTGCCGTTCCGGCGGATCGTGGACTGGGCCGATGCCGCGCGCATCGCCGACCGGGAGATCGGAACGCGGGAACGTGACCTCGGGTCCATTCTGCGCTGGTTTGTGGCCGGCACCCTGGGTGTCGAGCCGGTCGAGACCGCGCTGGTCGAATCCGGTCTGGCCGGCGCGCCGGTCGTGGTGTGCGCGTTCACCGCCGACGTTCACACCCGGGTGCACCAGCTGGTGGACGGCCACCTGGGTGCGATCGCCGTGCTCGACGATCGCATCGTGGCGTTGTGCGCCCAGACCGAGCAGTTTGCCGCCGATCTGGCGGCTTCCGATCTGGTGTGCGGTGTGGCCATCGCCCCGGACGCCGGGTCCATGGTGTACGCGATTCCGGAGGCGCTGGAGGCGCTTCGCGAAGGAATTCGCTGGCGACGTCCGGTGCACATCGAGGAGATCGCCACCCTGGAGGGCTTGCTCGCGGCCGTACCGAAAGTCCGGCTGGTGCCGTTCGTGCACCGACTCCTGGTTCCGCTGGTCGACCACGACAAGCTCAACAACGGCTACCTGGTCGCCTCACTGGAGGCATTCCTGGCGCCGGGCAACGACATCTCCACGGCGGCGAACCAGCTGTACGTACATGTCAACACCCTGCGCAACAGGTTGGCGAAGATCGCCGAGCTCACCGGAGGCAACCCGCTCGACGAAACCGACCGCACCAATTTCCGTATCGCCCTGTGGGCTGCCCGCAACATGGGAATGAGCGGCGGTGCTGCTGCGAAGACTTCGGCTCCGGCTGCTAAACCGTTGCAGCGCAATGTGATCCACTCCGATTCGGCACGCGCTCGGACCGGCCGGGCGGAGCTGTAGGGATTTTGTTCTCCAACTGCCCTGCTGAGGTGGGCAGGTGTCGGTAATGTGACATTCGTCGGCAGTGCAATCCCCGGCAATGCTAAGGAAACCTGTTGGTTCTCTATGAATTTCGCTGTGATTCCGGTTGCGGCGTGACGAAACAGATGTATTCGATGCATGCGCGTCCCGATGTGATCGACTGCCCGAATTGCCGGGGTTCGGCGCGCAGAACCATTGCGGCGCCGAATCTTGGCCGGGGCGGCGGGACCGCCATGGCGCTTCAGGATGCGACCCGCGCCACGGCCGATCGTCCCGCGGTGGTGGCCGGGCCGCCGCCGGCCGGCCGGCGACAGAAAGTGACCACCAACCCGCTTCATCAAAAGTTGCCCCGACCCTGAAGTCCTGAAGGAGTATCAATGCCCGACGTTGTGTTCCCGCTCGACTCGACCAAGAAGTTCACCGATCAGGAGAAGCTGGGCCACAACCGGTGGCATCCCGACATCCCGGCGGCCGTGACGGTCAAAAAGGGCGACTCGTTCCGGGTGCATTGTCGCGAGTGGTTCGACGGTGCCATCGTCAATGACGACTCCGCGGACGACATCCTCAACGCGCCGCTGACCACGGTGCATGTGCTTTCCGGCCCCATCGCCGTCGAGGGCGCCAAGCCCGGTGACCTGCTGATCGTCGACATCCTCGACGTCGGTCCCATCCCGCAGGAGGACTCCGGCCCGCTGGCCGGTCAGGGCTGGGGCTACACCGGCATCTTTCCCACCCAGAACGGCGGCGGATTCCTTACCGAGCAGTTCCCCGACGCCTACAAGGCGATCTGGGATTTCTCCGGTCAGAAGGCCACCTCCCGTCACGTGCCGCACGTCGAATTCACCGGCATCGTGCATCCCGGGCTGATGGGGACCGCGCCGTCGACGGGGCTGCTCGCGAAGTGGAACACCCGTGAAGCGGCGTTGATCGCCACCGACCCCGAGCGGGTGCCGCCGCTGGCGCTGCCGCCCGAGCCGCGCGACGCCATCCTGGGCGGTCTGACCGGTGACGCCTTCACCAAGGCCGCCGCCGAGGCCGCCCGCACCGCGCCGCCCCGGGAGAACGGCGGCAATCAGGACATCAAGAACCTGACCAAGGGCAGCCGGGTGTTCTACCCGGTATTCGTCGACGGGGCCAACCTGTCGGTCGGCGACCTGCACTTCTCCCAGGGCGACGGCGAGATCACCTTCTGCGGTGCGATCGAGATGGGTGGCTTCATCGACCTGCGCGTCGATGTGATCCCCGGTGGCATGGAGACCTACGGTGTCAGCGAGAACGCGATCTTCATGCCCGGCAACACCGATCCGCAGTACTCCGAGTGGCTGGCTTTCTCCGGCACCTCGGTGACACTCGACGGTGAGCAGCGCTATCTGGATTCCCATCTGTCCTACCAGCGGGCCTGCCTGCACGCGATCGACTACCTGACCAAGTTCGGCTACAGCCCCGAACAGGCGTACCTGCTGCTGGGCGCCGCCCCGATCGAGGGCAGGCTCTCGGGCGTGGTCGACATCCCGAATGCCTGTGCGACGGTGTACATTCCGACGGCCATCTTCGACTTCCCGGTCGCGCCGTCGGCCTCGGGTCCCGTGCAGATCGACCCGGGTATCGGGGCGCCGCACTCGTCGTTCGGCTGACCGCGCCGGTCACCGGCGCTTCGGCGGGCCGGGCAGCGGTCGAACTATCCTCGTCTCCGAGACGACCGCGTGCCCGCCCCCGACCGGGGGGCTTGGTGCAACCGGAAAGGATCGCGCAATGACCCCGCCCCCTGGTGCCTCGCGCCTCGGCACCCGGTTCGGACCCTATGAGCTGAAATCGCTGATCGGCGTCGGCGGGATGGGGGAGGTCTACCGAGCCTTCGACACGGTCAAGGAACGCATGGTGGCGGTCAAATTGCTGCGGACCGAGATCGCCGCCGACCCGGGTTTCCAGGAGCGCTTTCGGCGTGAGTCACGGGTGGCGGCGCGGCTGCAGGAACCGCACGTCATCCCGGTGCACGATTTCGGCGAGATCGACGGCGTCCTGTTCATCGACATGCGGCTGGTCGAGGGCGCCAGCGTCAAGGAGCTGCTGCGGACCAACGGCCCGCTCGATCCGGCGCGGGCCGCCTCGATCATCACGCAGGTGGCCGCTGCGCTGGACGCCGCGCACGCCGACGGCCTGGTGCACCGCGACATCAAACCGGAAAACGTGCTGCTCACCCCCGATGACTTCGCCTACCTGGTGGACTTCGGCATCGCCCACGTCGGCGGTGAGGCCAGCGTCACGATGACAGGCGTGCTGATCGGTTCGAGCGCCTACATGGCACCCGAGCGGTTCTCCGGCGATCCGGTGGGGCCGGCCGCCGATGTCTACGCACTGACCTGCCTGCTCTACGAGATGCTGATCGGTCGGCCGCCGTTCGAGACCGGGGACCTGCGCCAGTTGATGAGCGCCCACATGTTCTCGCCGCCACCGCGGCCGAGCATCATGCGCCGCGGGATATCGCGTGGATTCGACGACGTCGTGGCCAAAGGGATGGCCAAGGACGCCGCGGACCGCTACCGGAGTGCGGGCGAGCTGGCCAAGGCCGCCCGGGCGACCGCCACACCGGGCGCCGCCCCGGCACCGGCCCCCGGGCTCGCCCCTGTCCCCGCGCCGCCGGTGCTGATGCGCACACCTCCGCCGTCACCACGACCGGCCACTCGCGAGTTCTCCTCGATCTATCCCAATCCGGATCACACCGGCTACACCCCGTACCCGCCGGCGCCGGCACCACCGGCGCCGCAGACCTCGGTGCGCAAAGCGCGGTTGAGCCGTGCCCAGCTCACTCTCATCCTGGTGTCGGTGGTGTTATTAGGGATCGCGGCCGTGCTGGCGGCGATCCTGGCCGGCGGTGGCAACGGTGCATCGACCCGTGAGACCCCGTTGGCGGTGCCGCCCGAGGTGAGTACGTCCGCAGCGCCTTCAGGCACCGAGTCATCGTCCACGGAGACGACGACCACACCCTTGGATTCGCCGAGCGGTACCGACTCGCAGGGATTTGTCGGGCATACGGCGCGATGCGACGCCGGCAGTTCACCGGCAACGATGATTCGAACCGCATCGTCACTCGCTGTGATCTGCCAGTCGGGGCCGAATAGTTTCTACTACCGCGGTGAGCGCCTCAGTGACGGCGCCAATCTGCAGATCGCCGACGCGGAGCGCTCCGGCGATGGATTCGTTGCCGTCAATCCTGCCGACGGAGCTCGCTATGAGGTGCGTCCCGATAACCTCACGATCAGCAGTAACGGACACGTCGATTCCTCGGAGCCGGCCCTGCGGTAACACTCTCGGGTCACCGTGCCGTACCCGAACTCCCAGATGTATGGGCAGCAGTCGCGAACTCCAATGCGTCGCTACCGGCCCCGTAGCCTGGACCCGTGTCGCACCAAGGGAAAGAGGGCGTAGTGAAGGTAGTGCTCGGCTACGACGGGACAACGGCGGCCAACACGGCGATCAGCACCGGTGCCGCATTGTTCCCGGCGGCGGACGCGGTTGTCGTCTTTCTGTGCACGCCGCCGTTCGGCAGCAAGGGGTTGCGGTCCCGGTTAAGGCATTCGGCCCGCAACGTCGACGAGTTGATCGACCTGATCGACAGTGAAAGCGAGCATGAGGCGACCCGGTTGGTCGACACCGGCGTCATCCTGGCCCGGGCCGCCGGCTGGAACCCGGAGGGGTTGGTCAAGCGCACCTGGGCCGGCGAGGGCTTGGGGTTGGCACAGGTAGCCGAACAACTGGCACCCGACGTGCTGATCGTCGGTGCCCGCGGAAGCGGCGCCTCCGACTCGAAGATGGGCAGTGTCTCCGATCTGGTGGTGCATCACGCGGCCGGTGCGGTGCTGGTGGTGTCGCAGAACATGGTGTCGGCCGAATACGACGCGGTGCCCAGTGGTCCGGTGGTGGTCGGTGTCGACGGCTCCGCCGGTTCCGATCGGGCGGTGGCCGCCGCGCGTGCGCTGTTCCCCGACCGGGAGATCACCTTGGTGGCGGTGGACGACGGCGATACCGCCGACAGTCCGGCGGCCGAGACGGTGCATCGCGTGCGACGTTTCCGTGGCTCCGGTGCCGGGGCCACCGCCGACGCGTTGGTGGCTTTCGCCGACGAGCAGCGGGCCGGGGCTGTGGTGGTGGGCTCGCGCGGGCGGTCGGCCCTGAAGAAGGTTCTGCTGGGCAGCGTGGCGGCCGCTACGTTGCAGCGCACCTATCGGCCGGTGCTGGTGGTGCCGGGCGGTTAGTCCGCCCGGGCCGGTAGCGACGCCGGAAGCCCGAACCAGGGCAGCACGCTGTTGTCGAAACGGGTCATGGCACAGACCCGGTCGCCGGAGACGGTGAGGACGAGCAGCCCGGCGCCGTGTCGGATGCCGCCCCGCGCGCCGCGAAGGTAGGCGCCAAATGCCAACTGGCCGTTGGCCCGGGTGGGCACCAGATCGTAGTTGCGGCCGGGCCGCAGCACGGCCGCGAAGAACCGGGCGACCACGTCGAGGCCCTGGTACTCGAGCGGGACCGGCGGCATCGAGATGGTCACATCGTCGGTGAGCAGCGCGACCAGCGCTTCGACATCACCGGACTGGTAGGCATGCACGAACTTTCGTACCAGCGACTGCTCGGTGGGTGTGTTCGGGGCGGGTGGCGGTTCGTGCGTGCCCGACGCGGCGAGGCCGCGCTGTAATCCGGCGCGTGCCCGTTTGAGCGCACTGTTCACCGAATCAATTGTCCCGCCGAGCATTTCAGCTACTTCGGCCGCGTGGTAGCCGAGTACCTCGCGCAGAATGAGTACGGCGCGCTGTCGTGCGGGCAGTAACTGCAGGGCGGTGATGAAGGCGAGTGAGATCGCTTCGGTTTGTTCGTAGCGCGCTTCGGGCCCCAGCGGCGCCGTCGTTGCGCCCTCGAGAAGCTCGTCCGGATACGGCTCCAGCCACACGACTTCGCTGAGTCGAGTTGGCTCGGGCGGTTCGATTTCTTTGATGTCCCACTCCCTGGCCGGGCGTCGCTTGGCGGAGCGAAGCGCGTTGAGGCACCGGTTGGTGGCGATCCGGTAGAGCCAGGTGCGGACCGATGCGCGATCTTCGAATCCGGCAAGGCCCTGCCACGCGGACAGCATGGTGTCCTGCACCGCGTCCTCGGCGTCCTGCAGTGACCCGAGCATCCGGTAACAGTGCACCTGCAGCTCACGCCGGTGTGGCTCGGTCAGCTGCCGAAACGCGTCGCCGTCCCCGGCGCGCGCCCTGCTCATCAGGTTCACCGCTCCCGCTTCCTGTCGCGTCACATCAATACAGACACCCGCCGGGCCGAAAACTGGGCGCGCGGAGACCGCCCAGTTTTCCGGTGCCGCGGGGTCTACCCCGTCAAAAGCGAAAAAGGAGGCGGCGACATGACCAACAACGACATCACGGGCAGCACGGCGATCGTGACCGGAGCGGGCCGCGGATTGGGCCGGGGGATAGCGACAGCATTGGCGGGCGCCGGCGCGCGCGTCGTCGGCGTCGCCAGGACCGGCGGACAACTCGAGGAGGTGCGCACGGAGCTGGGCGATGCGTTCATCGCGGTGACCGCCGACGCGGCCGATCCTGCGACGGCCACCCGGCTCATCGACGAGTACCGGCCGCGCACCGTGGTGCTGTGTGCCGGGGCGGCCCCGCGGATGAGTCCACTCACCGAACAGACCTGGAACAGCTTCAGCGAGAACTGGCATGTCGATGTGGCGCAGGCGTTCCATTGGATCCGCTACGCGCTGCAGCGCCCGCTCGCACCGGGCAGCACGGTGATCGCGATATCGAGCGGCGCGGTGCTCTACGGCTCGCCGCTGAGCGGCGGCTATGCAGGAGCCAAGGCGACCGTCCGATTCATTGCCGACTACGCCGCCGCCGAATCGCAGCGGGCCGGGCTCGGTGTCAACGTGGTGGCCGTGCTGCCGCAGCTGACGCCGGCCACCGAGTTGGGCGCGGCCGCAGTGGCGGCCTATGCCGAGGCTGCAGGTGTCGAGCCGGACACCTTCGTGGCGCGGCGTGGAGCCGTGCTCACCCCCGAGCAGGCCGGCAAATCGATCCTCGAGCTCGCCACCAACGGGGATCCAGACCACCGTGCGTACCTGTTGCGTGCGGACGGACTCACCCAATTACCGTGAGCAGAAGGGATATTGAGATGAACACACCTCCGGTCGTGACAGCACAGGAATGGCACGACGCCCGCCAACGCCTGCTGGTGAAAGAGAAGGCACACACCCGGGCCGGTGACGCCCTGGCCGCCGAGCGCCGGCAGATGCCGTGGCTGGCAGTACAACAGCCGTACACCTTCGACGGACCCGACGGACCGGTGAGCCTGCTCGACCTGTTCGCCGGCCGTCGGCAACTTATCGTCTACCGGGCATTCTTCGAGCCAGGCGTTTACGGCTGGCCCGAGCATGCCTGCCGCGGCTGCTCGATGCTCGCCGATCACGTCGGAAACCTCGCGCATCTGAACGCCCGAGACACCACCCTGGTGTTCGTGTCGCGCGCGCCACAGCCCGATATCGACCGGCTCAAGGCCGCGATGGGTTGGGATATTCCGTGGTACACCATCACCGACACCTTCGACGCGGACTTCGGAGTCGACGAATGGCACGGCACCAACGCGTTCATCCGAAACGGAGCACAGGTGTACCGGACGTACTTCGTGGACAATCGCGGCGACGAGGTGTTCGGCAACACTTGGAGCTACCTCGACATCACCGCGCTTGGGCGCCAGGAGGATTGGGAGGAATCGCCCGACGGTTATCCGCAGACTCCGCCGTATCAGTGGTGGAACTGGCACGACGAGTACGAGCGCCCGGCAGCGCCCGACGAATGGAATGCCCGAGTCGCCGCGGCCCAGGAGTTGTTCAACGCCGACCGGGGAGCCTCCTGACCGCACATCCACCGGTCGAGCACCCCCGAACGCCTTCCGTCCAGCTCTATACTTTGTCCACCCGTGGCCGGTATGGGAGCACTTATGGTCGGACAGGATCAGCCCGCGGTACGTCTCGGCTTCGCCCTCCAGTGGGCCTTGCGCGCAGTGTTGGTGGGCTATGTCGGCCTAACCCTGCTGATCCAACCGCCCGAGAGCCAGAGATGGATTTGTGTGCTGACCCTGGTCGGCTACGTCGCGGCGTTCGGGGCCTGGACCGCGTGGGTGCTGGGTCGTGCCGCACGGTCCGGGGGCGACAGCCACCGACGGATCGCGCTACTGATGCTGGCCGCGGACGTAGCGTTGGTGTCGATTCTCTCGGTGCTCACCGGCATCACATCGCCGGACAGCTGGACGTCAAATGTCTTGCGGACCGGGCTTTTCCTGATTCCGTTGATCGCGGCCGCGCAACTGGATCCGTATCTCAGTGGCGTGACAGCTATTCCGACCGTCGCCGCGTACCTCGGGGTCAGCTGGATCAACCAGGCCGGCAATGAGGAGCCGTGGTCGTCGATTCTGCTGAACGCGACCGTGTTGACGGGCCTGGCCGCCGGTTCGGTGGCGCTGTCGCGCATCCAGCGGTCGAAGGTTGAGACCATCGAAGACCTGGCCACGCAACGGACACAGTTGCTCGAGGATGTCCTCGGCTTGGAAAAGCGTGAACGGCAAGCCCTGTCGGAACGCCTGCACGACGGCGCCCTGCAGTACGTCCTCGTCGCGCGGGGGGACCTGGAGGACGCCCGGACCGGCTCGTCGCAGGGCTTCGATCTGGTCGAAACCGCTCTCAAGGAGTGTTCTGCGCTGCTGCGCGACGTGGTCAGGGAGTTGCACCCGGAGGTGCTCGCGCGGTCCGGTTTGAAAGCGGCGATTGCGGCACTGGCGGACAGCATCGCTGCCCGTACCGAACTCGTAGTCGATCTCGACGCGACCACCTGGCCCGAAGATCTGCGAACCGAAACCGACTATCTGCTCTACAGCGCGGCTCGGGAGTTCACCACCAACGTCATCAAGCATGCCCAGGCGGGCGCGGTCCGCATCGAGCTTCGCCGCGAGGCCGGGCAGGCGCGGCTGCGAATCGTCGATGACGGCGTGGGTATCTCCGAGGCGCGGGTGGCCCAAAGCGTCGAGGGCGGGCATATCGGCGTTGCGTCGATCCGCACCAAGGTCCTTGCCTGCGGAGGACAGTTCGATGTGCGCGCCACCGGTGCGGGCACGGAAGCAGCCGTCACCGTGCCGCTCTCGCCAAGCTGATCGAGATATCGGCAGGCTGTTGGCGGGCGGCTAGGACGGTCCGATAGGCCGGCTCGATCGCGCCGCCGCCCGCTCGGCCGCCTTGGAGTGCTCGGCGGCCGTGACCACCACCGCGTCCGGGCCGGGGTAAACCGTCGCCTCGTGGCCGGTGACCAGCCACCGCACCACATAGGGCGGGGACCCGTCTTCGGCGCGCACTTCGAGGATCTCGGCGTGCTGCTCGTGCCTATCGGTGGTGGTGCCTTTGACTACCAGGAAATCGCCGACGTGCGCTTTCATCGTCCGCTCCCTTCGCCGTACCCGGCGGACACTCCTATCGTGCGCGCACCGGGGCGCGGTGGGAACCGTTGACCGCAGATTCAAATGTGAACATTGCGCAGGCCGACGGCGTTGCGCAGCCCCGAGCAGTTGTAGCAACCCACACACCCGACACAGTCGCGGCAGCGTGCGCAACCCAGGCAGCCCACGCAGCGCAGGCAGGCGAAACAACCGATACAGGCCAGACAGCCCAGCATCGCGAACGAGAATGCGGTGAGCACACTTCCGGCCACCCCGGCACTGGACACGGTTGCGGCCGACCCGGCCACCCCGGCGCTGGCAGCGGTTGCCGCCGACCCGGCCACCCCGGCACTGGACACGGTTGCGGCCGACCCAGCCACCCCGGCACTGGCCGCAGTGGCCACCGACCCGGCGACGGCGACGCTGTGGTGGGTGGCCCGGGATCGCATGACGGCGCTTACCCAGCCGTCTTTCCGGCGTCGACGATGTACACCGCGCCATGCACGGCGGCCGCATCGTCACTGGCCAGAAACGCGATGGTCTTCGCGACGTCGGCGACGTCCATCATTCCGCGGGGCGCGGCGATCCGCATGATCAGATTCCAGTCCGCGTTCTCCGGCGCGGCGAACTCGGTGGTCTGTGCCGTCAGCATCCCGCCCGGGCACACCGCATTGACCCGAAGGCGTTCGGAGGTGAACTCGATCGCCAGCGCCCGGGTGAGCCCGACCAGTCCGTGCTTGGCCGCGCAATAGCCCGCCGAGTACACCTCGCCCTCGATCCCGGCGATCGACGCGACATTGACGATGCTGCCGCCGGCCTCCAGCAGGTGCGGCAGGGCCGCGCGGCAGAGGAAGAACGGGCCGTTGAGGTTGACCGCCAGGTCTTTGTCCCAATCCTCGTCGGTCACCGACACGGTATGGCGCATCTGATGAAAGCCCGCAACGTTGATCAACGCGTCCAGCCGGCCGAATTCGGCGACGCACTGCGCCACCGCGTCCCGGCAGGCCTCCGACGACGAGATGTCCACCGACGCATACTTGCCACCCGGCACGTCGTCGAACACCTCGGCCATCCGTTCGGCGTCGCGGGCGATGCCGAACACCGACGCGCCGCGCGCGGCGAACAACTGGGCCACCGCCGCGCCGAGACCCGATGAGGCCCCGGTGACCAACGCGACCTTTCCCTCCAGAGCAGTCATGGGTTAGACCCTCTCACGCGGCCGGTGGGGATCGAATGGGTGTCGATCAAACTGGTCCCGCACAGCAACCTGGAACATACCGGTGACGTTGCTTGCCGAAGGCTGCGATACTCACCCACTGTGACGTTCAAGCGCATGGCTGCTGCGACCGCCTTCATGTCCGCCCTCGGAATGACCCTCGCCTTCGGGTTGGCCGGCCCGGCTCAGGCCGGCGAGCCGGTGATGGAGGGTGTCTACAGCTACAACCAGGAAGGCCTGAGCGCCGAGACCTGGGGTATATACCCGTCCTGTGTGCCCACCGTGGGAGATCTGCGGGAGCCGCTGGAACTGGCGGTGGCGTGCCGGCTCCACGTGGAGACGACCCGAGGCACCGTGGGCGGCGACGCCAGGCTCGTCAGCGGCCAGTGGACCTACTCGACGCCGGTCCTGAAGGGCATCAAATGCGCGGACGGCAAGTGGGCGTCGACCAATGAGACCTACAAGTTCGATGATGTGACGCTGACCGGCACCCGCACCGTGGCCAACAACGCCGACTGCGGGCTGGCTCCCGCGCTGCACACCTTCCCGTTCACCTTGACGTACAAGGGGCCCTTGCCGATTCCGGTCGAGCGCTACCCACTGATTTGTGACAACTTTGGCGTGCGGTTGTGCAGCTGAGCCGGGGACCCCACCCCGGCCGCCCCGCATTGGGGCGTTCGCTTCCACTGCTCAACGGCAAGGTCGCCGATCTCACCGGACCACGACGGACCGGTCGGTTCGGCGTCGCCTGCACGGATCTGGGCGCCTCGGTGCTGGCTCCCAACGGCAAGCTGGTGTCGGTATTCGGTGACACTTTCTCCGGACGCCGGGTCGGTCAGGGCGACTGGCGGTCGCCGATAGTGCTCATCGGCACCGGTGACGCCAACCACGAGATCATCTACGAACGGGCCGGCGGTCCGAACCCGGCGTATGCGCAGCAACTGTGGGAATTCATCCACGATGACGCGGCATCGGGCTGGAGTCGCAGCGGGATCAGCACCGTCATCCCGTCGGATCTGCTGTGCGTCGGCGATGCCATCTACCTGCACGCGATCGTCAACCGTGGCTTCGGCAACGTGATTTGGACCGAGATCTGGCGCTCCGACGACTGCGGCATCTCGTGGACACACCTGGGGGAGCAGGCCAAGTTTCCCGCCGATATGCACGGTGGGTACGCCCAGTGCTGGTCCTGGGACTTCGATCCCGATGACGGCTGGGTTTACGTGGCGGCCACCGGATTTCAGCGTGACAAGGGCATTGTGCTGATGCGGGTGCGCCCGGAGCGGATCGGCCAGCGTTCGCAGTACCTCAGTTGGGGATACACCGGCACCCGCTGGGAATGGGGCCGGCAGGCCACACCCATCACTCCGGCCGGGGAACGTTGGGGGGAGCTGAGTTTGCGCCGGATGGCGCCCGGCAAGTGGATACTCGGCGGGTTTCTGGCATCGAGTTATGCCCTGGGCTACCGCGTGGTCGCGTCCCCGGTCGCCAATATGCACACCACCCCGATCCAAACCCCGGTCATCGGGTCATCTTGGCGCGGTGAAGACCACGACCAGAGCCAAGTGGCCCAACTCTATGGCGGCTATGTGCTGCCCGGCTCGCGCTTGGACATTCAAGGCGGAATCGGCCTGGTGGTGTCGCAGTGGCATACGGACACTGGATGGCCTTACCGGGCAATGCAATTCAAGGCCCAGTTGAAGGACACCGCCAAGACCCGGCAGCCACCTGACCCGGTCAATCTGTGATCGTCAGGCGGTGAATCCGCCGTCGACGTTCCAGTTCGCCCCCGTGACATATCTGGACTCCGGGCCGGCCAGGAAGCTCACCACCGCGGCGACGTCGCTGGTGTGCCCGTAACGGCCCAGCGCGGTGACTTGCTTTAAGGCATCGGCGAATTCGCCTTCGTCGGGGTTCAGCTCCGTGGCGATCGGACCCGGTTGCACGTTGTTGACAGTGATGCCGCGAGGTCCCAATTCGCGGGCCAGTCCGCGGGTCAGGGACGACACCGCGCCCTTGGTCATGGCGTACACCGCGGTTCCATCCGTCGGCACCCGGTCGGCGTTGATGCTGCCGATGTTGATGATCCGGGAACCCTCGCCGAGGTGGCCGACCGCGCTGCGGATGGCCGCGTACACGCCGCCGATATTGATCGCCACGAGGCGGTCGAACTGCTCCTGCGGGAACTCGTCGATCGGTGCGATGTGGGCAGTGCCGGCATTGTTGACCAGGATGTCGAGCCCGCCAAAGGCGGCCACCGTCTGCTCCACCGCGGCCGCCACCTGCACCGGGTCGGCGCTGTCGGCGTGAATGGCCACGGCTTTCGCGCCCGTCGCGGTCACCTCGCCCACCAGTTTGTCTGCCTCGACCGCAGAAGACCCGTAGGTGAACGCCACCGCAGCGCCGTCGGCGGCGAGTCTTCGCACGATTTCGGCGCCGATTCCGCGTGACCCGCCGGTGACCAGTGCACGCCGTCCGGTTAATGGTGTTGTGCTCATGGAAATGCCCTTCATGCTGTTCCATCGGCTGGTTCGAGCCGACAGTCAACTACGACGCTGGGCGCGCGGCGGTTGATCCCGGCTGTGACTGGTATCACATTCGCGGGGTCTGGCGGTTTTTGACCGACGCTGACACATGGTTGCTGGTTCATCGGATTGGCGCTGTCTCCCAAATGATTAGCGCGAAGACACGGCCGAATCGGCCCGCAATGGTAGCGACTGCACTTATGGTGATCGCGTGACGAAACGAGTCGTGGTCTGGGGCACTGGGTTTGTGGGCAGCATGGTGATCGCTGAGATCGTCAAGCACCCGTTGTTCGAACTCGTCGGTGTCGGCGTCAGCAATCCGGAGAAGGTCGGCCGCGACATCGGCGAGATCTGCGGTCTGGGCACCACCATCGGTGTCGCCGCCACCGATGACATCGATGCGCTCATCGCGCTCAAGCCTGACGCGCTCGTCCATTACGGCCCGACGGCCGCGCACGCCGACGTCAACATCGCGGTGATCACCCGCTTCCTGCGGGCGGGTATCGACGTCTGCTCGACGGCGATGACGCCGTGGGTGTGGCCGAAGATGCACCTCAACCCGCCCAACTGGATCGAGCCGATCACCGAGGCGTGTGAGGTGGGCGGGGCGTCGTGCTTCACCACCGGCATCGATCCGGGCTTCGCCAATGACCTGTTCCCGATGACGTTGATGGGGCTGTGCTCCGAGGTGCGCCGGGTGCGTGCTTCCGAACTGCTGGACTACACGAACTACACCGGCGACTACGAGTTCGAGATGGGCATCGGCAGACCGCCCGAGAAACGTGCGCTGCTGGAAACCCCGGACATCCTCATCTTCGCCTGGGGCGCAACGGTTCCGATGATCGCCCATGCGGCCGGGATCGAGCTCGACGAGATCACCACCACCTGGGACAAATGGATCACCCCCGACGACCGCAAGTCGGCCAAGGGCATCATCCCGGCCGGCAACGTCGCCGCCGTGCGCTTCACCATCAACGGCGTCTACCGCGGCGAGACGCGGATCCAGCTCGAACACGTCAACCGGATCGGCCTGGACGCCGCCCCGGACTGGCCGTCCGGAAATGACAACGACGTCTACCGCGTCGACATCGAGGGCACCCCCAGCATCTCGCAGGAGACCGCATTCCGGTTCACCGACGGGTCCGGCCGGGATGCTGCGGCCGCGGGCTGTCTGGCCACCGGACTGCGCGCGCTCAACGCCGTGCCCGCGGTCAATCAACATTCGCCAGGGTGGGTGACCGCACTGGATCTACCACTGATTCCAGGCCTGGGCACCATTCGCTAGGTAACGCCGGCCGCGTCAATCGAGATTGAATACCGGATAGGGTTCTTCTCGAAACGGGGTGACATGGCGGACGGGATCGGGTTGTCGATTGGATCGACGAACCTCACGGCGGTGGTGGTGGGACGGGCCGCGGTAACGCGGTCACCGGTGCTGACGCGCTACCCGCATCGGGCCCCCGAACTGGGGGTACCCAGCGAGAATCCCAATCTGAACGAACGCGGCCTGATCCTCACCGACTTCATCGATCGTGTGGGCGACCCGGTCGGCATTCTCGCCGCTGACGGTTCGTCGCACCGCGGCGAAGATTTGGTGGCCGATGCCCTGGGCGCACTCCTGCACACGGTGACCCGGGGGCGCTCAGCCGATGGTGCCGTCGCCGTGACCCACCCGGGCCACTGGCGGCGCAACCAGGTCGATGCGCTGCGAGATGCGCTGTCGGCGGTGCCGGAGTTCCGCGGCCCGGCAGCACCCACCGTGGTGCCGGACGCGACGGCGGCACTGATCGCGCTTCAAGATGACCCGGGTGTGCCCACCCGCGGGGTGATCGCACTGTGCGATTTCGGTGGCAGCGGGACCAGTATCACGTTGGTGGACGCGGCCAATGGCTTTCAGCCGATCGCGCCCACCATTCGGCACACAGACCTGTCCGGTGACCTGATCGACCAGGCGCTGCTGTCCCACATCGTCAACGATCTGTCCGCGGCGGGCGCGATCGATCTGGCCAGTACCTCGGCGATCGGTTCGCTGGGCCGGCTGCGCGGCGAGTGCCGGCGCGCCAAGGAACGGCTGTCCACCGAATCGGTCACCGCCCTGGTCGCCGAACTGCCTGGGCATCGCAGCGACGTGCGGTTGAACCGCAGCGAACTCGACAGCGTGATTTTCGAGCCGCTCAACGAGTTCGTCGCGGTGGTTCAGGACGCGATGCAGCGCAGCGGACTGCGTCCCGGCGAACTGGTGGCCGTGGCGACCACCGGCGGGGGTGCTCGGATCCCGGCGATCACCACGACGCTGTCCGAGCATCTGCGGGTCCCGGTGATCACTGCGGCCCAACCGGAATTGACCCCGGCCATCGGCGCTGGCCTGATCGCGGTGCGCGGCACCACCGAGGACGGGATGACCGCTCTGGCTCCAGCCTCGGCGGCAGCGCCTCCGACCGCCGCCGCGGCACTGGTGGCACCCGAACCGCCGGCGGCTTCGCAAGCCTTGGCCTGGTCGGACGCCGAGGACCTCCCCGATATCGCTCCGGCCGCCGATTACGGCGCCGACTACGCGGCCGATGTCGAGTCGGCCGCCGGACGCACCGCGGCGCGCCCGCAGCTGGAGTTCGGCGAGCGCGAGCTGACCGAACACGATGAGATCGCGGCGCGGCCCTGGTATCGCAGGCCTGCGGTGGCCGTCGGTGGCGCGGCGGTGCTGGCCGCCGCGGTGGCGTTGGTGTTGGTCGTCAACCGAGACGGTGGTGAGCCGGCCGTTCCGGCGTCGACCAGCAGGCCGGTCGCCTCAACGACAGCGCCTCCGGAGGCACCGGCACCGGCGCCGGAGCCCGCGCCCGAGCAGCAGGCGCAGACGGTCACTGAGGAGGTGCCGCCTCCGCAGACCGTGACCGTGCCACCGCCTGCCCCGGAAGCCCCGCCCGCGACGGAGAATCCTCCGACCACCGAGGCACCGCCGCCGCCCGCGGTGACGACGACCGAAGCCCCGCCCCCGGTGACGACGACAGCGCCGCCCACCACCACCGATGCGCCGAGCACCACGCGCACGCCGTGGAGCCCCACTGCGCCCTACCCGACCATCCCCGGTCTGCCGTGGGTCCCGGCGCCTGGGGGCGGCCACACCGGAGGCTGACGCCATGGGAGTTGAGCTGCGACTCATGCCCGGATTGAGGGGTCCTTCCATCGTCTGAATGCGTCGGGCATGCACACGGCGCAGGGGCGGTAGCCGGCCGCGACGGCGTCTTCTTCGTGGGCGAAGAAGACCCGGTTGCGTACGTATCCGCCGGCGGCGAGGGCTCGCAGGGCGGAGGGACAGTCGAGCCGGCCGTAGAGCCTGTTGCGGCGGTGCCCGCCCAGGGTTCCGGGTGTGCTTCTGCTGTACGGTCGGCCATCGGCGCCGATCAGCATGTACCGCTTGGCTTTTGATGTCACGCGGCGTCGTGGAAGACGAGGCCCAGGGCGAATCTGGTACCGCTGCGGATCGTGGACACCCCGTGCCGGATGGGGGCGGCCGACCATCCCCGGCTGGATGGCACCGGCCGGTCTCGTGTGGTGAAAACCAGTCCGTGTCCTTGCGGGATGACGATGGCGGTGCCGCGGGATTGGGCGCGTGGCCGCTGCTCGTAGAGCAGGAATTCACCGCCGGTGTGGTCTACGCCGGGGTTGTTGAGGTTGATGACGACCTGCAGCGGAAAGATGAGTTCCCCGTACAGGTCTCGGTGCAGGGCATTCCAGTCGCCCGTCCCGTACTTGAGCAGGATCGCCGTTGACTTGGTCTGCCCGGCGGTGTGACACATCTGTAGCCAGTCGTCCAGATCGTCGGGCCACGGGGCGGGCCGGCCGAGTTTGGTCCACCAGTCCCGCGCGATCGGGAGCAGCCGGGGATACAGCGCGTGCTTGAGCGCCTCGACGGGGTCAGGGTAGGGGTTGGCGAAGTAACGGTATTCGCCTTCGCCGAACCGATATCTGCTCATGTCGACCGTGGAGCGGAACCGCCTCTGATCGGGGTAGAGCGCAGCGATGCGATTGGCCTCGGTCGCGGTGAGCAGCGGGCCGGTCAGGGCACAGCCGGTGGTGTCCAAACCGGTACGGATTGCGTCCCAGTCGGTTTCGGCGACTCGGCCGGCCCAGGTGTCGTGTGACGGTGTGGTGTTCATGCGGCGGCCTCCAGGGCCAGCAGGGTGCGCTTGGCTTCGACGCCGCCCAAGTACCCGCCCATGGCGCCGTCGCTGCGAATGACGCGGTGGCAGGGCACCACGACCGGCAGCGGGTTGGTCGCGCAGGCACTGCCGACGGCGCGGACGGCCTTGGGGTTGCCGGCGAGTTTGGCCACGGTGGCGTAGCTGGCGGTGTGCCCGTAGTCGATTTCGGGGAGGTGATGCAGCACGGTGCTGCGAAATCCCTGCGAGAGCCGCCAATCCAGGGCGATGTCGAAGGTGTGGCGGCTGCCGTCGAAGTACTCGTCGAGTTCTCGGGCCACGGTGTCCAGGCGCGCCGGCGCCCGCAGGATGCGTGGGCTGATTTTCTCGGCGAGCTGCTGCAGGACGGCGTCATGGTCTTCGCGGGCGTAGGCGACCCGCACGAGACCGCGGTCGGTCGCGGCCACCAGCAGCGGCCCGACGGGACTGTCGATGATTCGGTAGGCGATGTCGAGGATGCCGTCGCGATCGGCGGCGGCGGCCAGCCGTGCCCGCAGTGCGGTCATCTTGTCGGCGCCGTCGGTGATGTGGGCCAGGTCGCGGATGAGGCCGTGGTCGGTGTTCATCGGTTTGCTCCTTTCCTGGACGTGCTGACGGCGGTGGGGTCGGTGCGATAGGTGCGTCTGAGGGTCGCGATGCCGTCGGCGGCGGCGCGCCGCGCGGCGTCGGTGCTGCCGCCGAGGATGGCGGCGACGTCGGCATAGGGCAGGCCGGCCAGGTAGTGGTAGGCCACGGCCTGCCTTTGCTTGGTGGGTAGGCGTTCGAGCGCGTCGGCCAGGTCGTCGTCGCGGTCGTGCTGCGGCGCGGCGGATCTCTCCGGGACGGTGTCGGTGGGGATCGCGCGGCGCGACCGCGCGCGGGCGATGTCGATCGCTTTGCGATGGGCGATGGTCACCAGCCAGGCTTCGATGTTCGCGTCGGCTGGAAGGTCGAGGTAGGCCTTCATGGCCGCCAGGAAGGTTTCCGACCAGGCATCGTCAGCGTCGATCGGTCCGAGGATCGCCCGACAGACCCGCAGTACCGTGGGGCCGTGGTCGTCGACCACCGTCTCGAAGGGCTGTTTGGCTTTCACGCTACGTAGACGCTCCGTCGGAAGGTTTCGTGAGATCCCAATCGACTGGACGCTACATCGACATGTCGACCGATGCGGGAGTGGCCCCGGCGCGTTCCAGGTCGAGAAGGTGCTGCTTGCGGGCGAGTCCGCCGGGCGTCATCTCGGACGAGGGTCAGATCGCCCAGCGCTGAACTGAAAACGGTGTGCCACACCGGCACTGCTGGTGTTTGTGCCATGGTCCTAGTCCTCACGAAAGTAGGGATGCGTGTCAATGTGTGGTGCTTGAGTTTTCGGTGCCGCAGATCGCGGTGCGGAAGATTCCTGCACCGCGACCTGCTACTGACATGGCGCAGTGACGATTAGGCCGGTCTGATCAGACCCAGTTGCTGCAGGACCGTGACGCCGTCGTCAAGACCGACCTCTTCCACGATCAGCCCGTCCACCACCTTCAGCACCGAGGTACCGGTGAACCGCATGGTCTTGCCGCTGCCTGCTGGCAGCGCACCGATCGGCATGTCGTCGAACGCCGCACCGGTGTGGGTTCCACCACCGATCCACTGCCCGACAACGTAGTCACCCTCAGCGATCAGATCCGCCGTGCCATCGAACGCCAGGTCCGGAAACGCTGTGCGGAACTTCGTGGCGAACGCTCGCACCGCGTCGCGTCCACGGCACGGAGCATGTAGCGAGTACTCGAACCGAATATCGGGTGCGGCAAGCTCATCGATGACGCCCGGGTTGTAATCCGGACCCCAGAACTCGGTGAACCACCGGCCCACGACGGCCTTGTTTTCCTCAATCGACATCTGATTCGCCTTCCCAACAGTGGTTTTCGATGGCGCCCTTCCGGGGCACCCGTCAGGTAGACGCACATCAACACACGAACGTGAGATTGGATCCCGATGTCGGGCGGAAGACTAGCCAGACGGCCCGGGCTCGACCACTATGGGGAGGTGAATGACGGCAGCAAGCAGTCCGAGCGGAGCACCGGCGCCGAGGTGGTGGTGAATCGTCTGCTCGCAGAGGGCGTCGACGTGTGCTTCGCGAATCCGGGCACATCGGAAATGCATTTCGTGGCGGCGCTGGATGCCGCCCCGGCCATGCGTCCGGTGTTGTGCCTGTTCGAGGGGGTCGCCACCGGCGCCGCCGATGGATACGCCCGGATCGCCGGCCGGCCGGCGGCCACACTGCTGCACCTCGGGCCGGGTATGGCCAACGGCCTGGCCAATCTGCACAATGCCCGTCGGGCCTTCAGTCCGGTGGTCAATGTGGTGGGCGACCACGCGACGTATCACCGACCCCTCGATGCGCCGCTGGAATCCGATATCGACGCGCTCGGGCACTGGGTGCATGGTTCGGTGCATCGTCCGGAGTCCGCGGCCGACCTCGATGCCGCCGTCGGCGCCGCGGTGCACAATGCGGTCCACCCTGCGACCGGGCACGCCGGACAGGTTGCCACGGTGATTCTGCCTGCCGACTACTCATGGAGCTCTGTCGAACAGAATCCCTTGCCGGACAGCGCAATGCCCGAGGACGCCACAATCGACACGGACGTGGCCGGTGTCGCGAAGTTGCTGCGCAGCCAAGGGGAGAGCGCGGTATTGCTGCTTGGCGGATCGGTCACCGACGCGGACGGGCTGACGGCGGCGGCGCGCGTCCAGGCGGCAACCGGGGCGCGGGCCCTGGTCGAGACGTTTCCGGCCCGGCTGACCCGCGGGCGTGACGTGCCGGCGATCGAACGGCTCGGCTATCTCGCCGAACAAGCCACTCAACAGCTCGCCGGTGCAACGCATCTGGTGCTGGTCGGCGCGAAGTCCCCGGTGTCGTTCTTCGCCTACCCGGGTAAGCCGAGCGTGTTGGTGCCCGAGGGGGCCGAGGTGCACACCCTGGCCGTCGCAGATCTGCAGGCGCTCGCCGACGAGTTGGGGGGCGCGGTGGCGCCGGCACCGCAACCCGATCCGCCCGAGCTGCCCACCGGAACGCTCAACCCGCTGAACATGGCGCAGGTGATCGCCGCACTGCTGCCCGAGAATGCCATCATCTCCGATGAGGCCAACACCAGCGGGCTATTTCTGCCGGCCGCCACCGCGGCGGCGCCGCGCCATGACGTACTCACCCTCACCGGCGGGGCGATCGGTCAAGGTCTGCCGGTCGCGGTGGGCGCCGCGATCGCCGCGCCGCACCGGCCGGTGATCGCCCTGCAGGCCGACGGCAGTGCCGCCTACACCATTTCGGCACTGTGGACGATGGCCCGCGAGCAACTCGACATCACCGTGGTGATCCTGAACAACCACGCCTACGCGATCCTGCAGTTGGAGCTGCAACGAGTGGGCACCCAGGCCAACGGCGAGCGGTCGCGGTCCCTGCTCGATCTGAGTCGGCCCGACATCGACTTCGCGTCGATCGCACAGGGATTCGGTGTCCCGGCCACCCGGGCCGGCACCGCGGAGGAACTCGCCACCCAGTTCCGCGCGGCACTGGCCGAACCGGGTCCGCACCTGATCGACGCGGCCCTGCCGGCGTGGTCACCGGCCTGAGCGACGTCAGCTGATCACTGGCTCCGGGGGCGCACCTCTAACACCACTGCCGCGATCGGAATGCGCATCTGCTCGGGTGCCGAGGACAGCCGTGTGGCGATCCCGGCGTGCAGCCGCTGGTAGAACACCGCACGCCGCTCCGGGGCGCCGTTGATCGCCGCACCCAGATCGGCGAACGCCGTGATTTGGCAGAAATCGGCCCAGCGGGTGCCGAAAGCAGTTGCGTTGCGGTCACTGCGGTAGGCGTTGAAGATTCTGTCCTCGGCGTCGAACAGTTCCAGATGCTCGATCGCGAGCCGCTCGAAGCGGCCAGACGGGGCAAAGGGAGCGGCGAAATCCGCGGCACTTCGCCCGGCAATCGGCAAGGACATCCGGGCGACCTCATCGGCACTCACCACACCGTCGGTGATCAACTCGGCCAGCGTGCCGGTGACGGACCGGAACAATGATCGATAGCCGAAATCGCCGTCGTCGCCCAGGCCGGCCGTCAACACCACCAGCCGGCCACCCGGACACAACTCGCGGCCGCGGAACGCGATGAACTCGTGCCAGTCGTACGCGGCCTGTCTGGCGTAGGCGGTGCGCACCCGATCATCGTTGCTGTACGCCGCGGCGATGTGATCGGGGACCGGCATCGGCACCCGGTCCAGCCGCATGATCGCCCAGGCCGACCAGCCCAGATGCACGGCGTTCGACGGCAGGATCTGGCTGTAGAACGATCGTCCGACGGCGGAGCTGAACGTGGCCGAATTCTTGTGCAGATAGGACTGCGGGTCCTCCTCCAGGACGCGGAACATCGTGCTGAAGTCGTTGTCGGCGACATCGGTGTGTGTCACCAGCACCGAATGCTCGGGCCGGGTGCGGCCACGCAGGATCGCGATCGCGGCACTGATCGGTTGCATCGAATTGTGCGCGGTGCCCGCTCCGTAATCGGCGATGACGATCGGCTGTGCCGGCATCGGGATCGGCACCGCGCGTGCCGCCTGCTCGAGAAGCTTGATCGCCGAACTCATTCCGGCGGCCTGCGGACGGAATGTCGTTCGGCGCGGTTTGGGCATCGCTACGTTCGCCGTCGGCGCAGTAACAGACCGATGAGAAGACCCATGACGAAAATGATGACCAAGATGAACCACATCGGCGACTCGACGGTCACCCACAGCACGTGGATGCGCACCCGGTCACGGTTCTGCGCGACGAAGATCGCGGCCAGGGCGACCAGGATCAGGGCGACCCAATAGCGCAGTGCGAACCGGCGTACCGGGCCGGTGGTCGCGGGCGTGGTGGTCTCGTCGCGAGGCATACTCGACGGTAGCTCGTGTCTCGTAGGGCATGACAGACTTCCGCCATGAGCAAAGGACGCCGCGCCCCGCGCAGCGGCATCACGGTGTCGGCCATCGTCTTGGCCATCGGCGCCATCGGATTCTTTGTGACGCTGATGCTGAACGCGTTCGTCCTCGACAAATACGATGCCTACGGTGAGGTTCCGATCCCCGGCTCGGACACTGTTGCACTTCCTGCCGGTGCGGGCACCATCAGTTTCCACACCCTGACCACCGGGTCGGGCAGTCGATTGCCGGTGCCGCCCCTCAATCTGCGGATCATCCCGCCCG
Source organism: Mycolicibacterium frederiksbergense (assembly GCF_029893345.1). Classification (GTDB taxonomy): domain Bacteria; phylum Actinomycetota; class Actinomycetes; order Mycobacteriales; family Mycobacteriaceae; genus Mycobacterium; species Mycobacterium frederiksbergense_B. The sequence continues at coordinate 568,386 of NZ_JARXVE010000002.1, forward strand.
ACGGTATCGCCGAGCCGGTGGTCACCGAAAATATCGGCGGCACAACGACAGTCAATAATGACACCCGGGTGCAGGTATGGGTGGTTCAGGTCGCGGAGGCGGGCGAATACCAGATCGTCACCGACGGTGACGTTAACGGCTATATCAACCCTCGCCTGGCGTTCGGCCACGACAGTCAATACGGCTGGGTGGTGTGGCCGTTCCTGGGGCTGTTTGCCGTGGGCATCGTCGCATTGGCTGGCGCGCTCTGGTGGTCGGCGCGTACCGCGCGCCGACCACGGCCCGTCGGCCCCCAAGAGTTCCCGGCCTTCGGGGTGGGCGAGGCTCCCAGCTACGCAACCCCGGACTATGCACCCAGCGATCAGGGGGTACGGCTGGAACAGCTCAAGACGCTGGCCGGCCTGCGGGATTCAGGCGCGTTGACCGAGGCCGAGTTCCAGCAGGAGAAGCGCCGGATCCTGGAGAGCTGACGCAGGTGACCCGGCCGGGTCAGGCGGTGGGCGCAAGCTGATTCAGTCCCAGCGCACGCCGGGTCTGGACAGCATCCATCACGTCATGCTGGGCGATCCCGGCCGCGTCTGCGGCGCGACGCACCAGCTGAACGTTTCCGGTCACCAGCTCGGAGGCCGAGTACCGCAGCACATCCTCCATGCCGACCCGGACGTTGCCGCCGAGCGCCAGTGTGGTCATCAGCACCGGGATTGCGGTCCGGCCGATGCCGGTCGCCGACCACGAACAACCGTGCGGCAGTGCGGCATGAGCTGCCACCAGCGTGCGGGTGTCACCCGGCATTCCTCCGGGTACTCCCATCACCAGATTGCAGTGGACCACACCCTGTTTGGGGGGCCCGAAGCGATCGAGTAGACGATGCAGCGTGGCGATGTGGCCGAAGTCGAAGCACTCGAATTCCGGCAGCACGCCGCGGTCGAGCGCGGCCTGGTAGAGCTCTTCGACGAACCCGAGGGGGTTGGAGAACACCTCGCGGCCGAAGTTGACGGTGCCGCAGGTCAGCGAGCACGATTCCGGTTCCAGATCCAGCACCCGCAACCGGGATTCGAGCGGGTCGTGGACGCTGCCGCCGGTCGAGAGTTGCACGATGAGGTTGGTGTGCTCCCGTACTCCTGCCACGATCTCGCGGAGCACAGCGTGGTCGAGCGTCGAGTTGCCCTCAGCGTCGCGGCCGTGAATGTGGATCAGAGCTGCTCCGGCCTGTTCACACGCGATCGCCTCAGCCACGATCTCCTCGGGCTGCAGCGGAATGTTCGGATTATCGGCCTTCGTCGATTCGGCACCGGTCGGGGCCACCGTGATGAACATCGAGCTCATTTCTCTGCACCTTTTTCTGTACCCGGCACGACCAGCACCGCCACCGCGGTGGTCACCAGCAGCTTCTCCGCGAGCTGGACGGCGCCCGACTCACGTGCGGTGTGGTCTGAGCGCGAAGTCACATGCGCCTGCAGCTCGAGGCGGCGACTGCGCCGCCCCACCGATGTGATGCGTCCGGTCACCTCCAGCAGGTCGCCCGCCAATACGGGCTCGTGGAAGTCGACCTCTTCGTAGCCCGCGAGCAGGCCTTCGTCTCCCTCGGTGACGATGCTCAGCTCGGTGGCCACCTCGCCGAAGATGCGCATCACATACGCGCCGTCGACGAGCCCGCCTGCGTAGTGCGCGTCGGCATAGGACACATACCGGCGGTGGACGATCTCGGTCATCGAACTCCTTTTGGTCGTTGTTCTCGGGTTCAGCGGGCGGGCAGGTGCTGCTCGAAGAACTCACGTACCCGTGGGTCGGAGCGGACGATGTCCAGCGCGAGTTCGGCATGGCCGGGGACATAACCCGAGCCGATGTACAGGTCGAAGTCCAGGCACAGCGCCTCGGCGCCCAATGCGACGGCGGGGAAGCTGGTTGCCATCGAGAAATACAGGATGGCCCCGCCGGGCCGGGTCGCCAGCATCGCCGCGTGTTCGCACCCGGGGGCATTGACGCAGACGAACGTGACGTCCGCGGGTCCGGCGTGTTCGTCGAGCGTCTGGCGCACCCGTAGCGGGTCGGTGGCGTCGGCCACCAACACCAGATCGAACAGATCGCGTTCGCGCAGCGCGTCGGCTTCCGATCGGCTGGGCACCACCGACACCGTCTGTACGCCGTGGCGGCGCGCGGCCGCGGCGCTGAGCACCGCGCTCTTGCCGCCGCCGAGCAGTAGCAGCCGCTGGGCCCGCCCGGACAACAGTGTCCGCGAAAGGATGCGCTCGGCCTGGGCGGGCGCACCGCAGACATCGAGCACCGCCAGCGCGAGTTCCTCGGGCAGATCATCCGGCAGGGCGCTGATCATGCGGGGAGCCGCGACCACGGCCCGTGCGTCCAGCGGAACAACTTCGGTTCGGGTATCCCAGCGTTGCAGGGAATCTCGGATCTGCAGGGGAGTGGCGGTCAGGGAGATCAGGGTGGCCACCCGGTCGCCCGGCCGGTACGGCGCGCACGCGGCCGGATCAGCGACCGCGCTCACCCGCCCGACCAGCATGCCACCAGATCCCGTGCGCGGATTGGACATCTTGCCGCGGGTGGCGACGATGTCGAGTACCTCGGCGCGGATCTTCGCGGGGTTGCCGTCATGGTGTTCGACGAGGTCGCGGTAGCTTGCGGAATCCAGGTTGAGAAAGCCGACATCGATCTCGATGTCACTGCCGGTCAACGGTTCTCCACTACACAATCGCTCGGCGGCCTGCGGCAGCGCGCCCGGTGGTGAGAGCACCCGGTGTGTTCCGATCGCGGTCACGAGTTCTTCCTCCGTGGCTTGCGGGCGCCCAGCGCGTTCAGGCTGAGCTCGACGTAGTTGGAGATGAGCGCATCCAGACCCAGCCGGCCTTCCGGGCGGTACCAGTGCGCCACACCGGTGCTCATCTCCAGTAGCGACTTGGTCGCGATGTCGACATCGCTGACGGTGAACTGCCCGGCCTTCTTGCCCGCGTTGATCGTTCGATTCCAGATGGCCTCGTAGTCGTCGCGGTACTTCACGATGGCCTCACGATTGGGGCCGGACAGCGAGCGCACCTCGGTGTCGCTGACGATGCACTGCAGCCGCCGTTCGGTGTGGGTGCGGACGTGCACGGCGACCAGAGCGGCCATCCGGTCTACCGGGTTGACCTTGCCCTGCAATGCGATCTCGGCATCGCGCAGCAGAGTCAGCATGTTTTCGGTGAGGATCTCGACCAGCAGATCCTCCTTTGTGTTCATGTAGTGGTAGAGCGTCGCGAGTGAGACTCCCGCCTCCTCGGCGATCCGCCGGATCCCGGTGCCGGCGAAGCCCACGCTGCTGAAGAGCTCGAGAGCGGCTGTACGGATGTCGTGGCGCGGCGAGTCTGATTGGCCGGTGGACATCGCACCCCCTTTATTGTCGATCGATTGATCTAGCCCAGAAGCATACAACCACCCCTCAGGGGCGCGTCAATCATCGAGTGATCTAGCGAAATAGCCTGTTAATACCGGTGATACGTGGAATCCAGCTATTTTTCAGATTCCTATTGCTGGCGGATGGGTTCGACAGTATCCTCAGATCGCCCGATCGATCGATCGAACGAACGACGTGAATCGAGGAGACTCCGCTGTGAGAATGAAGATATTGGCGACCGCATTGGCGGTCGGTGCGCTCGCCTTCGTCCCGGCTTGCAGTGTCGCCGAGCCTGCGGACCCCGAAGCGGCGCCTGCCGAGCGGGTCGCCGAGATCGCATCCGACAAGTTGGTGCGCAGTGGTTATCTCACCGCGTGTATGGATATGCCGTACCAGCCATTTCAGTACTTCGACGATGCCGGCGAGCCCATCGGCGTCGACATCGACCTGATGACCGAGGTCGCAGCCCGGCTGGGTCTCAAGCCGAATTTCCAGAACGCGGTGTTCGACACCATCGTCGCCGCGGTCAAGGGCGGCAAATGCGATCTGATCTGGGCCGATCAGTACGTCACGCCCGAACGGATCAAACAGCTCGACATGATGGCCTACTGGAACGCCGCCGAGGTGGTCGTGGTGCCGGAGGGCAACCCGAAGCACATCGGCACCAAGGAACAACTGTGCGGATACAAGGTCGCGGGGCAGAAGGGCGGCGCAGATGTCGACGCGCTGAACAAGCTCAGCGCCGCCTGCACCGACAAGGGCGAGCCGGCGATCAACATCCTCCAATTCCCGCGCAGCCCAGACGCTTACCAGGCGCTCGCCTCAGGTCAGGTGGATGCCTGGATGACCGAAGAGGTCGCCGCGTTGCTGTTGAAGAAGGAGGGCAAGGCCAAGGTTGAGTTCACCGACACCTTCGCGCTGGGCGACGGCGCACTGGCCGGCCTCACCGCTTTCTCGTTCCGTCCTGACGATCCGGCGATCAAGGATCCGGTGATGAAAGCCATCCAATCGATGATCGACGACGGCACCTGGCACAAGATCTGGGAGAAGTGGGGCCTCGCTGACATCGCCATCGACCCGAAATCCGTCTGACAGATCCCGGCAGGGCAGGGTGGCATCGAGCCACCCTGCCGCGGAAAGGATTTCATGGATATCAAGCTAGTAGCCGCGGCCAACAGCTATCCGTTCGACTGGCCGGCGTTCTGGGACTATCTGACGAATCCGAGCAGTCTGATCATCAAGGGCCTGGTGCTCACGGTGATCATCGCGATCATCTCGCAGGTGCTTGGCGTGTTGATCGGTCTTGCCGCCGCGCTGGCCCGGGGCAGCAGATTCCGGGCCGTCCGCTGGTTCGCGGCGGGCTACATCGGACTGTTCCGTGGTACCCCGTTTCTGGTGCAGGTCTCGATCATCTTCTTCGCCGGGTTCCCGTTCTTCGGCCTGTCTATCTTCGGCGGTTACCGCTGGGATGATCTGCGAATACTGGGCTTCGTGATCTTCGGCCGGATACTGGCCGGCATCTTCGCGCTGTCGCTGAACGAAGGCGCCTACATGGCCGAGATCGTCAGGGCCGGAATCAGTTCGGTGGAACCCGGGCAGATCGAGGCGGCCCATGCGATCGGGATGACGCATCGGCAGACCATGCGGCGTGTCGTGCTGCCGCAGGCCGCCCGCACCATCGTTCCGCCATTGGGGAATCAGTTCAACCTGATGCTCAAGAGCACATCGCTGTTGTCGGTGATCAGTGTGACCGAGCTGTATACCGCAGCCGCAATCATCCAGGGACAGACCTTCCAGCCTTTCGAGGTGTTCGGTGCAGTCGCGATCTATTACCTTGCGCTGACCGCGATCTGGACCGTCATCCAGGGACTGATCGAGCGCAGGATGAATCATCACAATGTGCAACAGAAGTCCAAACGCCGGCTGGTGTCGGCCGGTCAACCGGTCGGGAGCGTCGCATGAGCGAACAACTCATCGAAGTGCGTGGTGTCAGCAAGTGGTTCGGGGACCGTCAGATCCTGCACTATGTGGACCTGTCGATCACGCGCGGTGAAGTGGTGGTCATCATCGGCCCGTCCGGGTCCGGCAAAACTACATTGTTGCGCTGCATCAACCATCTCGAACAGCCCGAAGACGGCGAGGTGCTGATGGATGGGGTGCGGATCGGCACCCGATTGGTAGGGAAGACGGTCAAACCGCTCGGCAACACCGAACTCGCCCGGCAACGGGCCCAGGTGGGCATGGTGTTCCAGCGCTTCAATCTGTTCAGCCACCGCACCGCGCTGGAGAACATCACCGAGGGCATGATTCATGTCGCCGGGGTGCCCAAGCCCGATGCCGAACAGACGGCGCGTGAACTGCTGGAGCAAGTCGGTCTGCCGGACAAGGCGGACTCCTACCCGCGCCAGCTCTCCGGTGGTCAGCAGCAGCGGATTGCGATCGCCCGGGCACTCGGCATGAAACCCAAGGCGATCCTGTTCGATGAGCCGACCAGTGCGCTGGATCCCGAGACCGTCGGTGACGTACTCGATGTCATGAAGAAGTTGGCGGTGTCCGGTATGACCATGGTTATCGCCACGCACGAAATGGGTTTCGCCCGAGACGTGGCGGATCGGGTGATCATGATGGATCAGGGCCGGATCGTGGAATCGGGCCCACCCGCCGAGTTCTTCGCGGCACCGTCATCGGAGCGCACCCGCCAATTCCTGGCCCGGGTGCGTTGATGGCCGGTGCGGTGGCGACCCACGTCATGACCGTGCTGGGCCCGGTACCGGCCGACCAGCTCGGTGTGGTGCTCCCGCATGAACACCTGTTCTGCAACACGCTGGCCGAGTACCGCTCCGACGGCCTGCTCGATGATCTGGACCTCGCGGTCCGAGAACTCGCACGGTTCAAGGCAGCCGGCGGCGGCACGGTGGTGGAACTGACCTGTCCCAACATCGGGCGCCGCCCGGATCTGTTGCGACAGGCGTCGGAGGCCAGTGGCGTGCACATCGTGATGGGCTGCGGGTACTACCGCGATCCCTACTTGTGCGGCACTGATGTCGACCGGCTGACGGTTGCACAGATCGGCGCGCGGCTGACCGACGAGATCGATCACGGCGTGGACGGTGTCCGGCCGGGCATCATCGGCGAGGTGGGCGCCGACGCCCAGTGGATTTCGGCAGTGGAGGAACGCGCGCTGCGGGCTGCGGCGTGGGCGCAACGACGCACCGGCCTGACACTGACCCTGCATGCCGCGCGCTGGCCGGTGGGCCGTGACATCCTCGATGTCCTCGCCGAGTGCGGGGTGCCGATGGACCGGGTGATCGTCGGCCACCTCGACACAGTCAACGACCCGCAGTTCCATTTGGAGGTGGCCCGACGTGGCTGCTGGGTTGAGTTCGACGGCTTCACCACAGCAGTGGCCTATGACACCGAGCGGATCGCCGGTTTCGTGGCGCAGCTGGTGGATCAGGGTCATCAGCAGCGGGTGTTGTTGTCCCACGACCTCTTCCGGCTCAGCCATTTCCACTCCTACGGTGGAGTGGGGTTCACCTACCTGCTGGATCAGGTGCCCCGGGTGCTCAAGGCGCAGGGGATCGGCGACGATGCGGTGACGGCCATGCTCACCACCAACCCACAACGCGCGCTGGCCGGAATCGACTGAACGGCTCGATGTCTCGGCAGATCCGGACGGCTACGCCGCCTGGGGTGCCAAGCGGGACCGTTGGAAGGTGCCGGTCGGGACGAACCGTTCCAACAGCGCGTCAGCCGGCTCGCCGGCGAAGTCGGCGATCAGCTGCTTGGCCGCGGCAACCGAAGTGAGTGTTTCGACCGGCCGCGGATCATCCAGCAGGCCAAAGAGTTTCGACGCAAATCGAGGATTGCCCTGCGCCGCCGCGAAGAACAGGTTGCCGTACTCGGCCAGCTGGGGATCGGACAGGAACAACCGGGTCACCAACTGTGCGGCCCGCGCCCGGTGTGCATAGAACTCCTCGAATGTGGCCGTCAGCCAGGCCTCGTCGAACGGGCCATCGTGCGCGGCCGCCTTGCGCACCAGGGCTGCGGCCTGCACCAGCCCGCCCTGGGCACCTTGGGCGGCGATCGGGTCGAAGGACACAGCGGTGTCACCCAGAGCGGCGACCGGATGACCGTTCGCGGTGCGGCCCACGCCGGTCCGCACTACCTGGGTGACAGCGCCTTTCAACCACGAGTGCGGATCCTGGTCGAGGACCCTGAGCTCGTGAACCTCCGGCAGATCCCAGTCGATGTAGTCACGGTGCAGGGCGGTGACGATATCGAGTGCGGACTGCGCGCTGTCAGCACCGGCGAAACGGCGCTCCCAATCACTACCGGGCCGGGCCCAGCCCAGAAATGCCCATGTCGGGCCCGCATCCTTGTGCAAATATCCGCCCAGCCAGGACTCGCCTTCGTCGGTCACGACGGTCAAGGCGCTGTGGCGCCCGCCGGAGGCCCCGCGATGAGCGAAAACCTCTGGACCGTAAGGTAATCCGGCCAAGGTCACGGTCAGCAGGCTGCGCTGGGGCCGGTCGTAGGCGGATCGCTCGACGTCGACCGGGAACAGGGAGGACAATCCGCCGCGGCCGGTGGCGACCAATGTCAGGTCGACACCTGCGGCGATGCCGTCCAGTCGCACCGGGTCGACGGCCTCAACGACGAACCGCCCACCCCGCTGCCGGAACAGCGTGAGCCGGTCATCGGCCTTGAGCCGGGTGTCCACCGCGACCCCGACGAACCCGACGAACCCATCGAAGTCGGCGTCGAAGGCGATCTCCTCGGCACGGTCCGGACCGGAACCGTCGACCACGCGCACACTCTCACCGGTCGCGGTCGGGGCAGTGGCCAGATAGGTGTTCAGCCCGAGGCTCTCCTCGGCCCGCTGCGCCTCCCCGAAGATCAGGGCGGTGCCGGTGGCCGGGACGTCGTCGCGGAGACTGCGCTGATCCCGGTCGCTGTAGAGGGTGACGTCAAACCCGTTGTCCAACAGCCCAAGAGCGGCCGTCACCCCGGTCTGCCCGGCGCCGATCACTGCTGCGGTACGCCCATCCGAACTCGTCATGGCTGCCACTATGGGCGCACCGCAGCCTTGCGTGAAGGAACTGGCTCAGCGTGATCGCAACCTTTGGCCACTTCCTCCTCGCCGCTCGTTCCTCGCAGCGCATCGTCAGTGGCCGCGCGCGACCCATTCGTCGTAGTGCACGATCTCGTCGCCGATGGTGGTGGTATCGCCATGGCCGGTGTAGACGACGGTCTCGCCGGGCAGCATGCCGAGTCGTTTGGAGATGGACTCCAGAATCGTCGGGAAGTCCGAAAACGAGCGCCCGGTGGCGCCGGGCCCGCCCTGGAACAGGGTGTCGCCCGAGATCACCGCGTTGAGTTCTGGGATCGACCAGCAGACGGACCCGGGGGAGTGCCCGGGGGTGTGCAACGCATACAGTTCGATGCCGCCGGCGCGCAAGACCAGACCGTCCTCGACGGTGTGGAACTCGTTGTCGGGGTGGATCTCTCGCCACAGCATGTTGTCGGCCGGGTGCAAAAGTACCGGGGCGTCGAGTGCGGCGCTCAGTTCGGGGGCGACGGTGATGTGGTCGTTGTGGCCGTGGGTGCAGACCACCGCGACCACGTTGCGACCGGCCACGGCCTCGATGATCGGGGCGGCGGTGTGGGCGGCGTCGAACACCACCACGTCTGAATGTTCGCTGTCGTCTCCGACGATCCAGATGTTGTTGTCGACGTCCCAACTGCCACCGTCGAGTTCGAACTTGCCGCTGGTGACGACCCGTTGGATGTTGGCGTTCACTTGAGCACCACCACCGAGCGCAGCACCTCGCCGGCGTGCATCTTGTGGAACGCGTCCTCGATCGCGTCCAATCCGATGCGCTCGGAGACGAACTTCTCCAACGGCAGCCGGCCCTGCAGGTAGAGGCTGATCAGGGTGGGGAAGTCGCGTTCGGGCAGGCAGTCGCCGTACCAGGAGGACTTCAACGATCCACCGCGGGAGAAGAAGTCCACCAGCGGCATCTCCAGGGTCATGTCCGGGGTCGGGACGCCGACCAGGACCACGGTGCCGGCCAGGTCGCGGGCGTAGAACGCCTGCTTCCAGGTTTCGGGGCGGCCGACCGCGTCGATCACCACGTCGGCGCCGAACCCGTCGGTCAGATCCTGGATCGTGGCGACCGGGTCGAGGTCGAGGGCGTTGATGGTGTGGGTGGCGCCGAAATCGCGGGCCCAGTTCAGCTTCTTGTTGTCGGTGTCGACGGCGATGATCTTCTTCGCCCCGACCAGGGCGGCACCGGCGATGGCGGCATCACCGACGCCGCCGCAGCCGATCACCGCGACCGTGTCGTCGCGGGTCACCGCGCCGGTGTTGATCGCCGCGCCGATGCCGGCCATCACCCCGCAGCCCAACAGACCGGCTACCGCCGGGTCGGCCTCGGAATCGACCTTGGTGCACTGTCCTTCGTGCACCAGGGTCTTGTCGGAGAACGCGCCGATGCCCAGTGCCGGGGTCAGTTCGGTGCCGTCGGTCAGCGTCATCTTCTGGGTGGCGTTGTGGGTGTTGAAGCACAGCTGCGGGCGGCCGCGCTTGCAGGCGCGGCATTCCCCGCACACCGCGCGCCAGTTGAGGATCACGAAGTCGCCGGGCTCGACGTGCGTGACGCCTTCGCCGACCGATTCGACCGTGCCGGCGGCCTCATGGCCCAGCAGGAACGGATACTCGTCGTTGATCCCGCCCTCGCGGTAGGTCAGATCGGTATGGCATACCCCGCAGGCGATGATGTCGACGACCACCTCGCCCGGACCCGGGTCGGGAACGACAATGTCGACCAACTCGACCGGCTGACCTTTGGACCGAGAAATCACACCACGCACCGTCTGGCTCATGCCCATAACCTAATGCTTGCTGGACAGGTGCCCAACCCGGGTTCGGGTCTCGCGGCCGAACAAAACACGGCCTGTCCGCGCATACTCGCGATACGGTTGGCTGTGGTCGACGATCGAACCGAACTGCTGGTTGTCGCACGCTCGGCGTACCGGCGAAATGACTGGCGCACCAGCTACGAATCATTCAGTCGCGTCGACGGCGTGCAAGCGCTCGACACCGAAGATCTTGCCGTGTTCGCCTCTGCGGCCTGGCGCCAGGGGCATGGCCGCGACGCCGTGCGGATCAATGAGCAGGTGCACACCCGGCTGCTGCGCACCGATCCGGTGCAGGCGGCGATGAAGGCCGCCGAACTCGGCCTGGCCTGGCTCGCCCGCGGCCACCTTGCGCTGGCCGGCATCTGGGCGCAGCGGGCCCGGGCGCTGCTCGACGGTATGCCGGCCAACAGCGCGCACGGTTATCTGGCCTATCTCGTCGCGGTGACGGCGGCCGATGCCGGCGACCAGGCTCAATTGATCTCTGCCACAAAGCAGTTGGCTGGGATTGCGCAGGGCCTCGACGATGCCGCCCTGACCGCGCTGGCCCGGGCGCTGGACGGCATGGCCGTTGTTGCGGCCGGCGACCCGGCCGGCTACGTGATGTTGGATCGGGTGTTGCTGCCGGTGCTGGACGAGCGGGTGCCGGTGGAATGGGCGGGCGACGTGTACCGAAGGGCGCTGAACCTGGCGCAGCGTCACGGCGCCGGCGGCCAGCTGCGGTCCTGGACGCAATCCATGCAGCGGTGGTGTGAAGCCACCGAACCGGAATCCGCCGAGTCGGTCTACCGAGCGGTCTGCGATGTGCACCGGCTTTCGGCAGCGGCGGATACCGATCCCCGGGAGTTGGTGCGGCGGGTGGTCGGTCTACGCCGCCTGGTTGCCGAGGTGGATGCGGTGGCGGCGGGCCTGGTCGAGGAATTGCTCGCCCGAGGATTGGTGCGCGACCGATAGATTGACCGGCCATGAGCGCTGCGGATGTTCTCAACGTTATCGACGACTGGCCGGTCGACGCGGCCGCTGCGGCGGTGGTCGGGCCGTCCGGCGTGCTGGCCAGCCGTGGCGACACCGGAAAGAGCTTCGCGTTGGCCTCGGTGACCAAGCCCCTGGTGGCCCGGGCGGCGCAGATCGCGATCGAGGAGGGGGCGGTCGAACTCGACACCCCGGCCGGTCCGCCCGGTTCGACGATCCGCCACCTGCTGGCCCATGCGTCGGGGGTGGCGATGAACTCGGCGGAGACGTTCTCCCGCCCGGGGCACCGCCGGGTGTATTCCAACTACGGATTCGAACTGCTTGCCCGCGCCATCGAGGAGGCCACCGGTATCGAGTTCGGCACCTACCTGGCCGAGGCGGTGTTCGAACCACTGCAGATGTCGGCGTCCACTCTGCTCGGAGGGGTGCAGGCGGCCGGGTTCGGTGGTGTGTCGACGGTGGCGGACCTGGCGGCGTTCGCCGGCGAGCTGTTGCGGCCCAGGCTGGTGTCGGATCAGATGCATGCCGAGGCGGTGACGGTGCAGTTTCCCGGGCTGGACGGGGTGTTGCCGGGGTACGGGGTGCAACGGCCCAACGACTGGGGGCTGGGCTTCGAGATCCGGGACGGCAAAACCCCGCATTGGACCGGATCGGCCAACTCGCCGCGCACGTTCGGGCATTTCGGCCAGTCCGGGACCTTTCTGTGGGTCGATCCGGCCGCTGACCTGGCATTGGTGGTGCTCACCGACCGCGCCTTCGGTGACTGGGCGTACCCGCTGTGGCCCGCGATCTCTGATGGTGTGCTGAGAGAAAACGGGACAGACTAGCGCAACACTGGCCTCACAGGGCACAATAGACACGCGCGGAACACACAACTGCATGCTCGATCGGAATCACTAGGTCGTTGGGGAAGACGTCCCTCGTGAGCCGAAGGAGTAGTAGATGCGTGCGTCCAACCAGTTCGCCGACGCGGCGACGGGCGTGGTCTATGTCCATGCCTCACCCGCGGCGGTATGCCCGCATGTCGAGTGGGCGCTGTCGTCGACCCTGTCGTCGCGGGCCAATCTGCAGTGGACCCCGCAGCCGGCCATGCCTGGCCAGTTGCGTGCGGTTACCAATTGGATTGGGCCCGTGGGCACCGGGGCGCAGTTGGCAAATGCCCTGCGCTCCTGGTCGGTGCTGCGCTTCGAGGTGACCGAGGATCCCAGTTCCGGAGTGGACGGGCATCGTTGGTGCCACACCCCGCAGTTGGGCCTGTGGAGCGGAGCGATGAGCGCCAACGGCGACGTGATGGTCGGCGAGATGCGGCTGCGCGCCCTGATGGCCGGCGGCGCCGACATGCTGGCCGCCGAACTGGACACCGTGCTCGGCACCGCCTGGGACGAATCTCTGGAGCCCTACCGCAATGGTGGTGACGGCGCCGAGGTGTCCTGGCTGAACCGGGGCGTCGGCTGAGCCGGACGCCCGTTGATCAGCCGCGCTGCCACAGGCAGTAGCCGCTGAGCTGCACGGTGAACGTGTGGTCGCCGACGTCCAGCGTCACCGGTTCGCCCGGATCGCCCGAGAAATTCTCGGGTGCCGAGGTCTGCCCGGCCGCCACCACATTGATGCGTTGCGCGCTGCACCGTGCGTGGTCGCTCTGCGGCAGCGCCGTCCAAGCCCCGGCCTTCACCTCCGGATTGCGGAGGCCCTGCCCGTGCAGCACGAGCACTGGTCCGGTGGTGAGCCACCGGTCCGAGACCGGGTACGGATCGAGGAACTGCTGCCAGCGGCCGTCGGCGCATTGCAGCAATTGCTTGGCGTTGTCGTTGTGTTGTGCGGCGGCGGGCGCCGGGGTCAGCGCGCCGTCGAGTGCTTGGCCGCATGCGGAACCCGCCGCCGGGGGTGCGGTTTCGGCGGGGCCGGGCGGCGCCGGTTCGGGACTGGCGTGCGCACAGGCACTCGCGGCGAATCCGGCGGTCATGATCATGATGACCGCGGACGACGCGAGTGGGCGGTTCATCTACCTCATACGTTCTGGGTGTACTGCGCCTTGAGCGGCGCGAGGTCGGTCTGCTTGAGTGCGACGTTGTAATTGCCCCAGTACGAGAGGTTGTAGTACAGGTACTGCTCGTTGCCTGTGCCGAGCTTGTCGGTGCCCGACCACGGGTGGATCATCGGCGCGTACATGCCGGACTGAGCGGTGTTGAGCACCGGGTCGGTGCTGGCCGGTGCGTTCGCCACCAACACCGTGGCGTCCGACCACTCACCCTGCGGCGAATCCGAAACCCGCATCACCACATTGTTGCCACCGTCGGTGTAGAGCACCACGTACTTGCCCAGATATTCGTTGTACTGCACCGACATCTCGCTGACATTGCCGCCGGTGGGCAGGCCGCCGACCCAGATGCCGTTGATGAAGTTCGCGATCTCCTTGTTGATCTGCCCGAGGAACCCGGTCTTCGGCAGGAACGACAGGTAATTGCTGTTGCCGCCACCGATCACCGAGGTGGCCGCCGAGGGATCTCCCTTGCGCCAGCCGCCGTTGTCCTCACCGGCCCAGTACTCGTAGTCGTCCAGATTTCTGAGCTCGCTCTCCGGGACCCGGGCCACATAGGCCGAACCCTGGCGACCGGAAGGCGTGCCGTACACGTAGACGTAGCGTTCGCCGCTGCCCACCGCCCCTCCGGTCCAGGAGTTCGGGTTCTCGGCGTCTCCGTAGACCAGCGCGTTCTGCTGGAAGTTCTGATTGCCGGCCACGAACCCCTTGTTGGCGCGCAGGAAGCCCGACGCCCGAACGGTATTGGGGTCGACGGTCCAGTGCTCCCCGCCGTCGGTGGAATAGGCGATCGCCGAGTAGTTGGTGGTCCAACTGCCCGGGTTGTCCCAGGTGCGCACCGACATGACGGTCACGTACTGGGTGGTTTGGTTGGTGGCGGGATCGGTCACCGAGATGCCAGAGGTCGGGATCATGGTGTAGGTGGTGCCGAACAGTCCGTTGAACTTGGGGTTGGCGAGGATGACCTGCGCGGCGCCGATCGGCCCTGCGCCGAGCCCGTTTTGGTAACCCGCGCCCGGACCCCACCAGGTGTTCGCCGGGTAGTTGGTGCCGGGGCCGGTGCCTCCGGGCGTGACGACGGCCTCGTCGAACTGCAGCCCGTTGCTGAGATTGGTGTCGCCGGTGCGGAACAACACGTTGTTGCGCCAGCCGGTGGTCATCGCCTTGTCATTGAAGGTGTCGCCGAAGATGGACAGGATCTTGCCCGCACCGTTGTCCCACATGATGCCGAGGTCGGTACCGCCCACCACCCACGGTGCCGTGCCATTCCCGGTCACCCAGCCGATCGAGGTGGTCTGACCGACTTTCGGGGCCGCAGGTTTGGGGGTCAGCTTGTTCGGGTCGGTGGCCGCGGCCGGGTCGGTCACCACCGCCGCCATCGGCTGAATCTCGCCCTCGGCCACCGTCGACGCCGCATCATTGGCTGACACCACGCGGGCGCCGTTCGGGTTGACCGACCGCTCGAATTCTCTTCGCGCCCAAGCCATCACGGCCCACAAGGCGGGGGACTGGGCGGGCGCCACCGGGCTGGTGCCCGCGCCGAACGGGGCGAGCCCGGCGGCGCTCAGCAGCGCTGACACCACCGGCGGCGCGGTGACCTTGGCGGTGGTGGGCTCGGGTGCAGTGATCATGGCGGCCGGAACGGCGCTGATCTGCTGCATGGTGTCCGGAGTGCCGAGCGCTGTGATCGGGGTGCGCAGCGTCGAGTTGGTGTCGCGGCCGCGCTGGGCAATGTCCGCGGTGGCCGCTTTGATCTTCACGACGATGGTGCTGGGGCGTTGCGTGAGGTCCTGCTCGGTGCGATCGAGATCGGGCACGGTGGCCGCCGCGTCGCGGCTGGGCTGGGTGGACCAGCTGGACTTGGTGGGCTCCGACTTGCCGGTGTTCTGGGACGAGCGGCTGCGGGCCGGTTTGGTGGCCGTGCCGCTGAGCTGGGTACGCGTCTCATCGAAGCGGGTCTGGGTGCGCTTCAAGGCATCTCCGACACCATCGAGGCCGGACTCGACGTCCTTGCGGACCCGTTCGGAAAGCTTTGACAGGGGGCCTTTTCGGCTCGGTGTGGTGGAAGCGTCGGGCTTCTTCACATTCGGAGAGCTGCCGGCTGAGCCGTTGCCGGCGTTGCCGCCCGACGACGCACCGGACTTGTCGTTGCTGCTCGTGCTGGTCTTGCCGGCGTTGCCGCCGGTCTCGTCGGCCCATGCGATGCCGGTCCCGGAGGGCAAAGCGGTGCCGATGCCGAGCGCAACAGCAAGAGCGCCGACGCGGCCGATGTACTTGGTTGATTCCATGACGCTCCGTGTTTCAATCCGCCACCCCGGCCCAGACGGAACCTACCGTGCGCCGCTCACTGTGTCGGGCCAACACGCCGACCGGGCGAAAACGGTTCTGAACAGCGAAGGCTCGGCGTCACCTGACCCGGTAGTGCGTGGGGTCCGGCTCGGACAGCATGCGGGTGAGGGTGGCCCGATCGAATGGCCACAGGTCAATCGCGCCGTTGTCGGTGAAGTACCACGAATTGCACCCCGTGTTCCACACCGTCGGGCCGAGCCCGTCGGCGACCGCGGCATTGAATTCGTCGGTGGCCTCCTCGGTGACCTCGACCTCGGAGAGTTCCGCGTTTGCGAACCGCTTGAGCCAACCGACGATGTAGCGGGCGGTGAGCTCGGCCGAATACTGCAGCGGGATCGACCCGGTCGGCGAATTCGGGCCCAGCACGGTGAACAGATTCGGAAACCCGGGGATCGCCGTCATGCGATACGCCCGCGGCCCCTTGACCCAGGCTTCGTCGAGGGTGACGCCATCGCGGCCCACGATCGACATGGGCCGCATGTAGTTGTGCGCCTGAAATCCGGTGGCCAGCACCACGACATCGACGTCGTGGTGGGCGCCGTCGGCGGTGCGGATCCCGGTGCCGGTGAACTCCTGGATCGGCTCGGCGACCAGGCTGGTGTTGGGCCGCTTGATGGCTCGGTAGTACGTGCCCGAGACCACCTGCCGCTTGCACAGCGGCTGATAGTCCGGGGTGAGTTTTGCACGCAGCTCGCGGTCGCGGACCTGGGCGGCCAGACTCCATCGGGCGTAGGACTGCACCGCCGTGCGCCGCCACGACGGGGTGGTGACGACATCGGCGAGTATCCCCGAGGCCCACTGCAGCCGCCGGAACAGAAGGTCATGCCAGCGCGGCCGCCGGCGCAGCACCTTGGCAAGGACCGACGACTGCCGCAGCGACATCGGTGCCCACAGGATCCACTGCGGCGATCGGGCGAAATGGATCAGCGCGCGGGCCTGCGGCTGCAGTGCCGAAACCACCTGCACACCAGTCGATCCCGTGCCTATCACGGCGATGCGCCGGCCGGCGGTCTGTAGCTGCGGATCCCACCGCGCGGTGTGCACGATCGGGCCTTCGAAGGTGTCCATGCCCGGGATGTCGGGCACGGCGGGGTGGTGCAGCACCCCGGTGGCGCAGATGACGAAATCGGCGGTGAGAGTGTCGCCGTCGCCGGTGGTCAGCGTCCACGACATGGTGGTGTCGTCGTAACGGGCCTCGGTGACTTCGGTATCGCACCGCAGATGTGCGTCGAGTCCGAATCGTTCGACGACGTCGCGGTGATAGCGCTGGATTTCCTCGCCGGTAGCCCAGATGTGGCTCCAGTCCGGTTTCGGCGCGAACGAGAACTGGTAGATCTGCGACGGGACATCGCAGGTGAGCCCCGGATAGCGGTTCCAGTGCCAGACACCGCCGACATCGGAACCCTTTTCCAGGATCGTGAAGTTCGTGAAACCCGCTTGCTTGAGCGTGTGGGCGGTCGCGATGCCGGCCATCCCTGCGCCGATGATGACGATGCGGACCTCGCGACTCATTGCGTCTCCTTGGAATCGGACTGGGTGGCATGGGCTTTCGCCTGACGGTCGAGGCGCTGCCGGTAGGCGGACCGGCCTTGCGCATCGAGTTGGGTCAGGGCGCGGCGGTCGTTGATCCGGGCGCGCACTGCGCGTTGGAGTGCCTCCGGGACGAGGGCATCGACGAGTGCCCAACCGGGCGCCACCCAACCCGGGACCGAGGTGCGGGCCGCATGGGTACGGATGGTCTTGAGGATCGCATGCGCGATCTCGTCGGGATCCACGGTGGGAAGACCATTTCCGAGCGGTATACCCGAGGTGAGTTCGGTTCGAACGGCCGACGGTAATACAGCCGACACCGTCACCCCGGTGCCTGCGTACTCGCGACGTGCCGCGAGCGAGGCGCCCAGTGCGGCGAACTTGCTGGCGTTGTAGGTCACCATGCCCGGGATCGGGATCATGCCCGCCATCGACGCCACGTTCACCACGTGCCCGCGACCCCGGGTCACCATCGACGGGATCACCGCGCGCATGCCATTGAGCACGCCGCGCACGTTGACGTCGAGGATCAGGTCGGTGGTGGCCTCGGGTTCGGCGTCGAACGCTCCGAGCGGCATGACCCCGGCGTTGTTGACCAGGATGTCGACCCGGCCCGATTCGGAGAGGACATCTGCCACGAACCGATCCCATGACGACCGCTGCGTGACATCGAGGCGTGCCGAGCGGCAGCGGGGTATCCCGGCCGCGGTCGCCGTGGCTACCTCGGCGTCGACGTCGCCGATCCATACCGTGGCACCGCGGGCGGAGAACAGCTCCGCCGTCTTGGCCCCGATGCCACGCGCCCCGCCGGTGACGACCACGACCGCACCGTGCACTGACGCCCGACGCCGTGAAAACCGCACGTCGCACCTCCCCTGAAGTCGTCCCGCGACCATTCGCATACTCACGGTATCTGAATACTCCCAGTTGATTCAATACCCAGAGTTCGTTGGGAACTATCATCAGCGCATGCCGCGGCTGACCAGGGCTCAACGTCAGGAACAGACGCGCGCTGAACTCTTGGAGGCGGCCAAGCAGCGCTTCCTGCGCCACGGGTACGCCGGCACAAGCCTCGAGGACATCGCCGACGATGCGGGCTTCTCGAAGGGGGCGGTGTACTCGAACTTCGGGAGCAAGCCCAATTTGTGCCGTGACGTGCTGGAGCTGATCCACCGCGAGAAGCTCGCCGAGATGGCCGAACTCGCGATATCGGACGCGGAACTGGACAGTCGGGTGGGGGCGCTGAGTGCGTGGCTGGAGCGCACCGCAGGCGATGTCGGCTGGACGATGCTCGAACTCGAATTCGCGGTGCTGTCCCGGAATAATCCCGAACTGGCCCAGATGATCACGACGCTGCGCAACGACGCGGCGCGGACGGTCGCCGACGTGCTGCAGTCGATGTCCGCCGAACTCGGCCTCACCGAAGCGCAATTGGAAAACAGCGCGGTGGCCGCGAGCCTGGACGATCTCGCCAATCTGCTGCTCAGCGCCGGGATCGGCCTCGGCATCCAGCGGGCCATCGACCCGACGGTGCCTGCGCGACCGTTCACCGACGCGTTCGGGCACCTGGTGAAACTGCTGGCGGCCCTGGGGTCGCCGAACGAGATGCCGAAACAGATTGGGCTAGCTGCCGACTGACAGCTCGCGGCGCAATGCGACCGTTACGGCACCAGGATCTCAAGCGCACCGGGCACCGCAGACGCCGTCACCGGCAGTGCGGCCGCGAAATCCCCGTCGGCGTAGGCGTTGATGCCCGGGCACTCGATGTGGATCGTTTTGGCACGTTTGGTGGTGACCTCGTCGAGGTCGACGTGGGTGCCCTTGAAGACGGTGGGGAACAGGCGGATCAACCTGGTGCGCGACGCCGACGTGATCATCGTGACGTCGAGCAGACCGTCGTTGTGGTCGGCGCCCGGACAGATCAACATGCCACCGCCGTAGCTGCGGGTGTTGCCGAACGCGGCCAGGGTGAGGTCGGTGCGCAGTTCCGGGCCGTCGTCGAACGTGAGCCGGAACGGCAGCAGCCGCAGTTTGGAAATCTCCGCGAGCATTGCGACGTTGTAGCGCATTCGGCCGTGCGGCCAGCGCATCCGGTTGGTCCGGTCGCTGACCAGGGAATCGAACCCGGTGGCCATCACGGTGCCGAACCACTTGACCGCACCGGAAGCGTCCACGATCCGGCCCAGGTCGACGGTCTCGGTGCGGCCCTCGACGACGATATCGGCGGCGGCCTCGGGATCGCCTGTCGGTAACCGGTATTCGCGGGCGTGGTCGTTGCCGGTGCCTGCGGGCACGATGCCCAGCGGGATATCGCCCTGGGCCAGAGCCTGGAGTGCCAGCGAGATCACTCCGTCCCCGCCGACCACCACCAGCGCGTCGGTACCGCGGTCCAGTGCATCGTCGAGGAGTCGGCGGGCGTGTGCGGCGTCGGTTCCGACGATCTCGCACACGTCGATACCGCGCCGCTGGAACTGCGCGACTGCTCGCTCGGCCGCGTGCGGTGCGTTGCCATGTCCTGAGAGGGGATTGGTCAGGACAGTGACCCGCGAGATTGTCACGGAATCAGCTTGCCGGGGTTGAGGATTCCGGCCGGGTCCAGCGTCGCTTTGACCGCGCGCAGTACCTGCACGCCGAGGTCGCCGATCTCGGCGCGCATCCAGGGACGGTGGTCGGCGCCGACCGCATGATGGTGGGTGATGGTGCCACCGTTGCGCACCATGGCTTCGGAGACCGCCGTCTTGGCGGTCTGCCACTGCTCGATCGGGTTGCCGCGCTGGGCGGCCACGACGGTGAAGTACAGCGAGGCGCCGGTCGGGTACACATGCGAAATGTGGCACATCACGAGCGCCGGTGTGCCGGATTCGGCCAGGGAGGTCGTCAACGCCTCGGTGACAGCGGTTTTCAGCGTCGCGAGGTTGGACCACGTGGTGGCGGTCTCCAGGGTTTCACACAGCGCGCCGGCGGCCAGCAGGGAATCGCGGAGGTATGGCGCGTTGAACCGACCGTGTTCCCAGGCCCGGGCCGCGGCGTCGCCCAGCGAGCTGCCGCCGTGCTGTTCCAACACGGCGCGGGTTTCCGCGTGTCGGCTCTCGGTGTGCGCCTGCGTGCCTTCGAACAGCGTGATGGCCAGGCAGCCACCGGTGATGCTCTGCTCGCCAATGCTTTCCGTGGTGGCCAGGTTCACCCCGGTCTCGGCCTCATCGGACAGTCGGATCACCGTCGGGCCGGTACCGGTCTGGGTGACCGCGCGCAGCGCCTCGGCGCCGGTGGCGAAATCGGGGAAGGACCAGGCCTCGTAGCGGGTCGTCGCGGGGATTGGGTGCACCCGCACCCGCACCCGGGTGATGATGCCGAACACGCCCTCCGAGCCCAGCAGCAGCTGGCGCAGATCCGGTCCGGCCGCCGAGGCCGGGGCCCGGCCGAGGTCGAGCGTTCCCGCCGGGGTGACGGCGAACAGGCCGCGAACCATATCGTCGAAACGGCCGTAACCCGCCGAATCCTGCCCGGAAGACCGGGTGGCGGCGAATCCGCCGATGGTGGCGAACTGAAAGCTCTGCGGGAAGTGGCCCAATGAGAAGCCGTGTGCGCCAAGCAACTTCTCGGCCTGCGGTCCGGTGACCCCGGCGCCGAGTTCGGCTTCACCGGCCACCTCGTCGAGGCTGTGCAGCGCGTCGAACCGGCGCAGGTCGAGCGTGATGACCGCGGCGAAACTACCGCGCAGTGGATCCAGCCCGCCAACCACACTGGTCCCGCCGCCGAACGGGACAACCGCGATCCGGTGCTCGGCGCAGTACGCCAGGATCGCGGCTACTTCGTCCTCGGTACCCGGCAGTAGCACCGCGTCGGGTGCATCCTGGGCGTTGGAATCCTTGCGCCGCAACAAATCCAATGTGGATTTACCGCCGGCATGCAGCAGCCGCGACATGGTGTCGGTACCGCAGTACGGTGCGCCGACGATGGCGGCGAGTGCGTCGCGATCGCCGTCGGACAGTGCCGATGGCCGGAGCGTGACCTGCTCCGGGGTCAGCTCGGCGGTGGGCGCCGCATCGACACCCAGTGCCTGTTGCAGCAGGGACCGGATGCCCTCGGAGAGGGGCTTGGCTGCCTGCGGGTCGCCCCAGGCATCCCACTTCATCGGAGGCAGAAACTGTTCGGCCGGGCTCGTCATGCGTTACAGTATTACACATGATGTCAATCAGTAACGAGAGATCGCTGAGCGACCAGATCCTGGACGCCGCCGCGAGCTGCGTGCTGGCGTTCGGCGTGGACCGGGTGACACTGGCCGAGATCGCCCGCCGGGCCGGAGTCAGCCGCCCGACCGTGTACCGGCGCTTCCCCGACACCCAGTCGATCCTCGCCGCGCTGCTCACCGCGCGGGTGGTGGGTGTACTCGATGCCACCGAGGTCGGCGGTCCGGGGCGCGCGGCCCTGGTCGACCGCATCGTCACGGTGGCCGGCGGCATTCGCCAGGACGAGGTGATCATGGCGGTGCTGCACAGCGCACCGGAGCTGGTGATGGTCTACATCGCCGAGCGCCTGGGCACCAGCCAGCAGATCCTGATCGACGCGCTGGCCGGGGAGCTCAAGCTCGCGCAGGAGGCGGGATCGGAAGGCGACCGGGTGCGGGCGGGCGATCCCCGCCAGCTCGCCACCATGTGCCTGCTGATCACCCAGTCGGCGATCCAGTCCGCGCAGATGGTCGAGCCGATCCTCGACGCCGACGCCCTGGCTGCCGAGCTCGCCCACGCGCTGAACGGATACCTGGCATCGTGACCGGGCCGACGGCGCTGCACCGCGACAGGCGCACAACCGAATTGGCTTCGCTCGCCGACGGGCAGCGGGTCGACGTGATCGTCATCGGCGGCGGCATCACCGGTGCGGGTATAGCGCTGGACGCAGCCACCCGAGGGCTCACTGTGGCGCTGGTGGAAAAACACGATCTGGCGTTCGGCACCAGCCGATGGAGCTCGAAACTGGTGCACGGCGGGCTGCGCTACCTGGCCACCGGCAACGTCGGGATCGCCCGCCGCAGCGCGATCGAACGCGGAATCCTGATGACCCGCAACGCACCTCACCTGGTCAAGGCCATGCCACAACTGGTGCCGTTGTTGCCGTCGATGGGGCGAACCTCGCGGGTGCTGGTACGCACCGGATTCGTGGCAGGGGACGGGCTGCGTCGGCTGGCGGGTACCAGTGCCTCGACGTTGCCCAGGTCGCGCCGGGTGGACGCGCGTCGCGCCGTCGAGTTGGCGCCGACGGTCTGCACCGAGGGCCTGGACGGCGGGTACCTGGCCTACGACGGCCAGCTCATCGACGATGCCCGGCTGGTTGCCGCCGTCGCCCGTACCGCTGCGCAGCACGGGGCGCGCATCCTGACCCGGGTGTCGGCCAGCGCTGCCAGCGCCACCTCGGTGCGCCTGACCGATGAGCTCACCGGGGAATCTTTCGACGCGGCAGCCCGGATGGTGATCAACGCCGCGGGAGTGTGGGCCGGGGAACTCGACCCGGCCATCACTCTGCGGCCCAGCCGCGGCACACACCTGGTGTTCGACGCCGCGGCGTTCGGCAATCCCACGGCGGCGCTGACCATTCCGATCCCGGGGGAGATCAACCGGTTCGTCTTCGCCATGCCCGAACAGCTGGGCCGGGTCTACCTGGGGTTGACCGACGAGGACGCCCCTGGACCGATTCCCGATGTGCCACAACCGACGTCGGGTGAGATCGCCTTCCTGCTCGACACCGTCAACACCGCACTGTCCACGGAACTGACAACCGCCGATGTGCGCGGGGCTTACGCAGGGCTGCGCCCCCTGATCGATACCGGCCAGGGCCGCACAGCCGATGTGTCGCGCGAGCACGCCGTGGTGGAGTCGGCGAGCGGGGTGATCAGCGTGATCGGTGGCAAGCTCACCGAATACCGGTACATGGCCCAGGATGTCGTGGACCGGGCACTCGCCCTGCGCGGACTTACCGCCGGGCGCTGTCGCACCGACAATCTGCCGCTGGTCGGTGCCCCGGCAAATCCGGTGTCGACGCTGCGGTCGCCGGTACAGCTGCCCTCCTCGCTGGTCGCCCGGTATGGGGCCGAGGCGCCCAATGTCATCGCGAGGGCCGGATGTGAACGTCCCACCGACCCGGTGGCCGACGGAATCGATGTGATCCGTGCGGAATTCGAATATGCGGTGACGCATGAGGGTGCACTGTCGGTCGAGGACATCCTGGACCGCCGCACACGCATCGGGTTGGTGGCGGCCGATCGGGACCGTGCCGCTGCAGCGGCCGCGGAGATGATCGCCGAATTCGGCTGATTCACGTCCGGCTCGGGTCTGCGACCGCCACCAAGACACATCGGCGGACTACAGTCTCGAGCATGGCGACGACGGCCACGGTGCCGGTCCTTATCGTCGGAGCTGGGGTGGCGGGCCTCGCCACCGCGGCCCTGCTGGCCCAGCACGGCGTCGAATCGCTGCTGGTGGAGAAGCGGCGTGAGGTCTTCATCTATCCGAAAGCCCGCAACCTGACCTTCCGGACGTTGGAGATCCTGCGCGGGCTCGGATTGGCCGACCAGGTTCACGCCGTGGCCGACGGGGTGTCCAATATGGTGCTCAAACCGACGCTGAACAGTCCCGCGGAGGAATCCGCGATGGATATCGAGGGGATTTTTTCCAGTTTCGTCGGCCTCAGCCCGGAACCGCCGGCCCAGTACTGCCCGCAGAGCCACCTGGAACCGATACTGCTCGACCAAACCCGCCGGTCCGGTAGCGGGGTGCGGTACGGCACCTCTCTGCTGAGCTTCACCGAGGATGCCGACGGCCTCACCGCGGTGCTGCAGTCGGAAACCGGGACCGAGACGATGCGCGCCGACTACCTGATCGCCGCCGACGGTGTGCACAGCCCGGTCCGCACCGCGCTGGGCGTCGCCACCTCGGGCTACGGTGCGTTACCGATCTTCGTGGTGTTCATCTACTTTCGGGCTGACTGGCGATCGTTCCTGCCCGGTCTGGGTGACGGCGACGCCGTACAGGTGCATAACTCCGAGGTGGACGGCATCTTCGTCGCCGTCGACGCCGAGCGCGGCATGTTCATCACCACCTACCTCCCCGAACGCGGCGAGTCGGCAGATCAATTCACCCCGGAGTATTGCCGCACCGTGCTCACCGCGGCGATCGGTGAACCGATTGACATCGAGATCATCGAGGTGGCGCCGTGGCAGCCCTACGAACTCGTCGCCGACCAGTTCCGGCACGGACGAGCATTTCTGGTCGGCGACGCCGCGCACACCATGCCACCGTTCAAGGCCGGCGGCGCGAACACCGCCATTCAGAGTGCCCACAATCTGGCCTGGAAGCTGGCGGCCGTGCAGCATGGAACCGCCGGACCCGGTCTGCTCGCGACCTATCACGATGAGCGGTATCCGATCGGCCGGTTCGCCGCCCACCAATCACTGGTCGGGCCGCCGCTGGCCTTTCTGCAGCTCGACCGTTCGGCGCCGGCACTGTTGGACGGCGAAGAAGCCCCACTGTTCACCATGATTCTGGGATATCAATACCATTCGGCGGCAGTGGTTTCCGATGGCCAATCGATGGAAACCGTGAGCTTCGTGGACGAATTGCGTGGCCAGCCGGGAACCCGGATGCCGCATATTTGGCTGTCCCGGGACGGCGACCGGGTATCCACCCTCGACCTGATCGGCTCCGGCTTCACCCTGTTCACCGCGGGGGACGTTGCGGCGTGGACGGCGGCGGCACCGGCGGTGGCGGCAACCTTCGACGTGGGGCTCGGGGTGCAGCCATTGGACGAGGACGGGGTGGCGCAGACCGATCTCGGCTCCGGTGGGGCGTTACTGGTTCGTCCCGACGACTTCGTCGGCTGGCGTACCGACAATCTGCCCGAAGATCCGGAAATCGCTCTGCGGCAGGTGCTCTCGAGAATCCTGGACCGTTGACGCGTGCGGTCTAACCGGCCACGATGGCGTCGCGCACCGCTGAAGCGGTGTGGCGCAGCCAGAGTGCCTGAACCGGTGCCAGTAGCGGCGGTACGAGATCCACCACCGACACCCGTCCGGCCATGGCCGGACCGGCGGAGGTGGTGACGAAAGCGACCGCGTCGGTGGTCAGCGGCGCGGCGACCGTCGCCGCACCTTGCACCCGACTCACCACATAGTCGGGCTCGAACCCGGCTCGGCGACACGCACCCATCAAGAAGTCGCTGTAGAACGAGGAGCCGGGCGGTGCCCACAGCGCGATGCGCTCACCGGCGAGATCGGTGATCTCGATGTTGTCGCGCCCGATCAGCCGGTGCCCGCTCGGCAGGGCCACCCGCACCGGGTTATAGCCGATCACAGCGCCGGCGAGATCGCTGGTCGGTACCACCGCGCGCCGCAGGCCCAGCTGCACCGAACCGTCGAGCACCCCCTCGATCAGCTGGTCCGGGAACATCTGGCGGAACGTGAACGAGGTGTCAGCGAATGCATCGATCGCCGGTTCGAGCAATTCATAGACTTCGCTCCCGCTGAGGGCAGGAGTGTGCCCGACGACGTAGGTCTCCCGGTCCGCCGCGGCGGTGCGACGCACTTGCTCGGAAATGGTGTGTGCGGCAGCTAATAGGGTGCGGCCTTCGGTGAGCAGTAACTCGCCAGCGCTGGTGAGAATTACCCGACGGCCATCCCTACTGAAAAGCGTTGCTTTGATTTCTTTTTCGAGCTGTCGAACCGAACTGCTCAGCGCCTGTTGGCTCAGGTGCAACTCCTCGGCGGCGCGGGTGAAGCTACCTGACTCGGCGACGGTGACGAAGTGCCGAAGCCGCCGTAGATCTGGAACGGGCGCCGTCATCGGGTAAGCATATCCACAATTAATAGTTGTCGAGAGTTCGAAAAGATGTGATTTTCAATTGTGGATCGCCTCACTAGCCTCGAAGTCGTGAGCAAACTTGAGGGCAAATCTGCAGTGGTGGCGGCGGGGGCCAAGAACCTCGGTGCGTTGATCAGTACGACGTTGGCTTCGAGGGGTGTCAACGTTGCGGTGCATTACAACAGCGCTTCGACCGAGGCCGACGCGGACAGGACCGTCGCGGCGGTACAGGCCACCGGGGTCAAGGCGATCAAGGTGCAGGGCGACCTGACGGTTCCGGCGGAGGTGGAGAGGCTGTTCGACGCCGCGATCGGCGCCTTCGGCAGTGTCGACATCGCGATCAACACCGTCGGGAAGGTGTTGCGCAAGCCATTCGTGGAAACCACTGAGGCTGAGTACGATTCGATGTTCGACATCAACGCCAAGGCGGCCTATTTCTTTCTCCAGCAGGCCGGAAAACGGCTCAATGACCATGGTTCGGTGGTCACGATCGTCACCGCGTTGTTGGCGGCCTATACCGACGGCTACTCCACATACGCAGGTTCCAAGAGTCCCGTTGAACACTTCACCCGGGCGGCCTCCAAGGAGTTCGGGGTGCGGGGTATCAACGTCAACAACGTCGCCCCCGGTCCGATGGACACGCCGTTCTTCTACCCACAGGAAACACCGGACCGGGTCGAGTTCCACAAGTCCCAGGCCATGGGCAACAGGTTGACCGAGATCACCGACATCGCCCCGCTGGTGGTGTTCCTGGCCGACGAGGGGCATTGGATCACGGGGCAGACCATCTTCGCCAACGGCGGATACACCACCCGCTGACCAGGTCGTATTCGCAGGACGACGTTCGGTCTGGTTTCATCGCCTTTCTGTGTGAGCAACTACCCACGTAACGCGTTTGCAGGGTCTACCGTGCGATTCATCCGCACTGGATCACGTCCGGTAGCGGTCCGGGCGCCCAACCTGTGACGAGGTGATGTCGAGTGCACAGCGGTCAGTCGGAGCGTGGGCACGCGCACATACTCGACGAGTCCCTGCTGGTCGATGCCGAGAAAGCAGATCGTCCGGTCGTCGACTTTCTGGTGTCCACACCCGGCCGGATGGCGTTGACGGCCGTGGTCCTGATCGCGGCGTTGCTCGTCGTGGGCGTGGCGGCATCGGCGACGGTTTCCGGCGCCCAACACCGGCTGGAAACCCTGCGGTTGCACACCGAACCGCTGGCCGATGCCGCACAGCAAATCTACAGCGCGCTGTCGTTCGCCAACACGACCGCGGCCACCGCATTCCTGGCCGGCGGCGTCGAACCGCAAGACGTCCGCGATCGCTACGACGCGGCCATCGGACAGGCCTCCGCCGGGCTCGTCACCGCATCGAACGGTGTGTCGCCCAACGACATCCGCTCGCTGACATTGCTCACCGATCTGTCCAACCAGCTGGCGGTGTACACCGCAATGATGGCGACTGCTCGGGCGAACAACCGCGATGGCCGCCCGATTGGCGTCGCGTACCTCAGTCAATCGTCCGCGCTGCTGCAGCAGTCGATCCTGCCGGACGCCGAGCAGCTGTATCGCACGCAGGCCAACGCCGTCACGGAATCGGGACGTTCGGCACACCCGGCACGCGCGGTGATTGCCGCAGCCGTACTGGTGTTGGCGCTGTTGGTAGTCGCACAGATCTTCCTGGTCAGGCACAGCCATCGTCGGCTCAACCCTGGCCTGGTGCTGGCGTCGGTGTTGATGGCAGTGCTCGTAGTGTGGCTGACTGTGGCCGGGCTGGTGTCAATGCACGCCGCCAGCGATGCAAGTAGGTCAGGCGGTGAGCCGCTCGGCATGTCAGTGACCGCCCGGATCCTGGTCCAGCAGGCCCGAGCGGACGAAATACTCGGACTGCTCAAACGGGGTTCCGACACCCTGTCCGATACCCGATTCCAAGAGCGGACCGCGGAGGTCGGGCGGATCCTCTATAAGCATCCGGTTGACGAGGCGCAGGACGCGCTGCGCGGCTGGATGGCCTCGCATGCCGAGATCCGAAGCAAAATGGGCAGCGGCGACTATCGCGGCGCCGTGGCGATCGCACGGGATGACGGACAGCAGCACTCGACGGCCCAGTTCACCCGGTTGGATCAGGCATTGGGGGACGACATCGCACGATTGCGCGGTCGTCAGCAGGATGGGATCACGCGTGCTTACACGGCTCTGACCGCGCTTGCACCCGGTGCCGCGGCCATCAGTGTGCTGGCGGCACTCGCGGTTGCCGCCGGTGCCGCGCCCCGACTGAGCGAGTACCACTGATGCGGGCCGTCGCCGCAGTTCTCGCCATCTCAGCAGCCCTGGCGGCCGGGTGTTCGAGTGTGCAACCGCTCGTCGAGGTGCCGGCCTCGCTCACCACGCTGCCGACGCCGAGCGGCGCTGTTGTGGTGACGTCGGTACCCGGTGTGCCGGTCGAGAGTTGTGATGCCACAGCGAGTTTGCGCCCTTCCACGGTGCCTGGGCCCGCAGTGCAGGCGATCCGGCAGCGCGGCCGGCTGATCGTGGGCACCGACCAGAGCACCAACCTGTTCAGCTTTCGCGATCCCGCGTCCGGAGAATTGCAGGGCTTCGACGTCGACATCGCGCGGGAGGTGGCCCGCGACCTGCTCGGTGACCCCGGCAAAGTGGAGTTCCGCCTGCTGACAACGTCCGAGCGCATCGGCGCGGTACAGGATGGGACCGTCGACATCGTCGTGAACGCAATGACGATCACCTGTGAACGGGCGGAGAAGATCGCGTTCTCCACCGTGTATCTCGATGCGAGCCAGCGGCTACTCGTGCCGAAGGATTCGCCGATACGGGGCCCGGCCGATCTGGCGGGGAAACGGGTGTGCTCGCTGGTGGGCACCACATCGCTGGCGACGGTCGCCCGAGTGGCGCCGGCCGCAACTCTGCTCGCCGATCAGAACTGGGACGATTGCCTGGTAGCGCTGCAGCAGGGACAGGTCGACGCGGTGAGTACCGATGACTCCATCCTGGCCGGGATGGCCGTCCAGGACCCGAACCTGCACCTGGTCGGACCCAGCATGGAGGCTGAGCCCTACGGCGTTGGGGTGAACAAGGCCCAGGAGGATCTGGTCAGGGCCGTCAACGCCAGCCTGGAACGGATCCGTCGGGACGGGACGTGGCCGTCGTTGTACCGGAAATGGCTCACTGTTCTGGGCCCGCCGCCGAGCCCGCCGGAGCCCAAGTACCGGGATTGACCATGGCACGAGACGAGGGAACGAGAGCAGTCCTGGTGACGGAATCGGCACCGGTCAAGGTCGAGGTCACCCGGCCGAGGCTGCGCACCGGCCGGCGGCGGGTCGGTGATGGCCTGGTCGAGATCCCGATTCGGGAGGATATCGAGCCCGCCAGTGCGATCCTCACCAATCCCGTTGTCGCTGAGTCGAAACGGGAATGCAGCAGCTGCGGGCGGCCAGTCGGACGGGGGAGTGCCGGCCGGCCGGGGCCCTGCGACGGAGTGTGCCCGCATTGCGGCACGCTGTACTCGTTCTCGCCGCAGCTGGAGACGGGCGAGTTGGTGGCGGGTCAGTACGACGTCCAGGGCTGCATCGCCCACGGCGGTGTCGGCTGGGTCTATCTGGCGATCGACCGCAATGTCAGCGATCGGTGGGTGGTGCTCAAAGGTCTGCTCCAGCCCGGTGGCCGGCAGGCCCAGGCAATCGTCGTCGCCGAACGCCAGTTCCTGGCCATGGTGAACCACCCGGGCGTCGTCAAGATCTACAACTTCGTCGAGCATCCGGGGTTTGACGGACGCCCAGTGGGCTACATCGTGATGGAGTACATCGGCGGAACCACCCTGGCAGCCATTCTGTCCAGGGAGCAGGCGGTACGGGCAGACGAACCCAAACCGCCCACGCGGGGAGCGATCAAGCAGATGATGCCGGTGGAGCAGGCGCTCGGTTATCTGCTCGATGTCATGCCGGCGTTGTCATACCTGCACTCTCTCGGGCTGATCTACAACGACCTCAAACCCGAGAACATCATGCTCACCGAGGACAACGTCGAGTTGATCGACATGGGCGCGGTGTCGCGGATCGGGGACTCCGGATACATTTACGGCACCAAAGGATTTCAGGCACCCGAGATCGTGCGGACCGGCCCGACGCTTGCCACGGACGTTTACACGCTCGGCCGTACGCTCGCCAAGTTGACCGTCGACCTGCCCAATGATCGCTACGCCGAGACTCTGCCCGGCCTCGACGAGGTGCCGCTGTTCGAACAGTATGAGTCCTTCTACCGGCTGCTCGCCCGTGCGACGAACCCCCATCCAGCGCAACGGTTCTCGTCCGTCGACGAGATGGCCGACCAATGTCGTGGCGTACTGCACGAAATCCTTGCTGAGCAGACGGGCTCACCGAGCCCGCGGATATCGACCCTGTTCAGGGCGCCGCGGTCCACCTACGGTGCCGATCTGGCGCTGCAGCGCACCGATGTGTTCGTCGACGGCCGCCGCCACGACGTTCGGCTGGACGCGCGCGATGTCGCCCATGCCATGCCGGCACTGATTCACGCCGAAGAATCGGACGACGAATGGCGAACGGATTGGGACGACGGGACCGCCGCGCTGGAGGTCGGCAATCTCGGGGCGGCCCTGGCATATTTCGAGGGGGTGGTTGCCCAACTCCCAGGCGAAGCCGCACCGAAGCTGGCGGCGGCAGCGGTCGCGGAGCTGTTGCTCGATACCGACGACCCTCCGGATGCCGAACGTTTGAAGAGAATGGCAGAACGGTACTACCGAACGTTGTGGCGCACCGACTCGTCGATGGTGACTGCGGCATTCGGCCTGGCCCGCCGACTCGCCGACAGGGGAGACCGGGCCGGCGCGATCGAAGTGCTCGACCAGGTCCTGGTGACCTCGCGGCACTACGCTGAAGCTCAGCTCACGTCGGTGGTGATGCTGCTCGACGGGCGTCCCAGCGCCGAGATCACCGAGGCGGACCTGCGCGACGCGGCGCGGCGTGTGGGCCGCTTGTCCGAGACTGAGCCGCGAGCTCTGCAGATCCGTGCGCTCGTCCTCGGTGTGGCCCTCGACTGGCTACGGTCGGGTGCTAAGGCGTCCGGCGGCGATCTGATCTTCGGCCACTCGTTCGACGAGCGGGGTTTACGTGTGGGTATCGAGGAGGCGCTTCGAGGACTGGCGCGGCATGCGCCTCGGCGGCGCCATCGCTACACCCTGGTCGACGTGGCGAATTCGGTCAGACCGCCGAGCTGGATGTGACTACCAGACACCGCCGAGCAGACGCAGAATCGCCCGAAAACTGGTGTTTTCGGGCGATTCTGTGTCTGGTCGCGCAAAAAAGGTTGTTACAGCGGGATGTTCTTGTGGCGGCCGCGACGGTGCGGGGCCTCGGCCAGCGCCTGCGTCAGCTTGCTACGGGTGTGCGCCGGGTCGATCTTCTCGTCGACCACACCGATCTCGACCGCGGAATCCACACCGCCGGCGATCTTTTCGTGCTCGATGGCCAGCTGCTCGTGCAGTGCCTCACGCTCGTCATCCGAGGCGGCGGCGAGCGTCTTCTTATGCAGGATGCCGACCGCGGCCTTGGCGCCCATCACGGCGACCTCGGCGTCCGGCCACGCGAACACCTTGGTGGCGTTGAGCGAACGGGAGTTCATCGCGATGTAGGCGCCGCCGTAGATCTTGCGGGTCACCAGGGTCACGCGGGGGACCGAAGACTCACCGAAGGCGTGCAGCAGCTTGGCACCGCGACGCACCACGCCGCCCCATTCCTGATCCACGCCGGGCAGGTAGCCGGGCACGTCGACCACGACCACCAGCGGAATACCGAACGCGTCGCACAACCGCACGAAACGCGCGGACTTCTCGGCGCTTTCGGAGTTCAGGCAGCCGCCCAGCCGCAGCGGGTTGTTGGCGATCACGCCCACGCTCCGGCCGGCCAGCCGACCGAGACCCACCACGATCGACGGAGCCCACTTGCCCTGGAACTCTTCGAACGGCACGCCCTCGTCGAGCAGCGCCTCGATGATCGGATGCACGTCGTAGGCGCGGCGGGCCGATTCGGGCATCAGCGCGGCCAGGTCGGTGTCGCCGGCCTCGGCCTTGCTGCGGTCGAAATGGCCCTGCTGGCTGAACAATCCGACCAGGCGACGGCCGCGCTCGTAGGCGTCCAGCTCGTCGTCGGCCACGATGTGGCACACACCGGACTTCTTGTGGTGGGCGTCGGGGCCGCCGAGCGACACCATGTCGACGTCCTCACCGGTGACGCTGCGCACCACGTCCGGACCGGTGACGAAGATCTTGCTGTCCGGTGCCATCACGATCACGTCGGTCAAGGCCGGACCGTAGGCCGCGCCGCCGGCCGCGAAGCCGACCACCACCGAGATCTGTGGGATGTAACCCGACGCCCGGATCATCGCCTCGAAGACCAGGCCGACCGCGTGCAGGGCCTTGACGCCCTCGGCCAGCCGCGCGCCACCGGAATGCCAGATGCCCACGACCGGGCTCTGCTCCTCAATGGCGAGGTCGTAGGCGTTGACGATGTGGGCGCAGCCATCCACGCCCATCGCCCCGCCCATCACGGTGCCATCGGTGCAGAACGCAACGGTCCGGACGCCGTTGACGGTGCCTGCCGCAGCCAGAATGCCGGAACGGTCACGCTCGTGCAGCAGCTCGACGTCGCACCCGTCGTCGAAGAATGTCTTCAGGCGCAATAGCGGATCACGCGGGTCGAGCGTCTCGCCAACAGCCTCGGGGGCCATGATCGTCATACAAATCTCCTCTAGCCCGTCGGATGTGCGGCTACGGCCTTGGAAGTACTGGAAATGCTTGTCTGTCAGTATTTTCCGAAGGCGAGCGCGACGTTGTGCCCACCGAATCCGAACGAATTGTTGATGGCGTACTTGAAATCGCCCTGCCGCGGTGCACCGGCGACCACATCCAGATCAATCGCCGGATCGAGATTGTGAAGGTTGAGCGTCGGCGGGATGATCCCGTCGCGCAGCGCCATGACCGTCAGGATGGATTCCACCGCGCCGACCGCACCAACCGAGTGGCCGAGCGCGGACTTGGGTGCATAAACGGCCGGCTTGTGACCGCCCATTGCGTTGTTGATGGCCACGCCCTCGGCTACGTCGCCGACGCTGGTGCCGGTGGCGTGCGCGTTGACGTGGTCGATATCCGTGGGCTGCAGACCGGCGAGCTCGATGGCCCGGGTCATGGCATAACCCGCCTGCTCGCCGTTGGGGTCCGGCGCCACGATGTGGTAGCCGTCGGAGGTCACGCTCGCCCCCATCAGCCGGGCCAGGATGTTGGCCCCACGTGCCTTGGCGTGCTCCTCGGTCTCGATGACCAGCAGGGCGGCGCCCTCGCCGAAGACGAAACCGTTGCGGTCCCGGTCGAACGGGCGACAGGCGCCGGCCGGGTC
This sequence comes from Mycolicibacterium frederiksbergense, assembly GCF_029893345.1. GTDB lineage: Bacteria > Actinomycetota > Actinomycetes > Mycobacteriales > Mycobacteriaceae > Mycobacterium > Mycobacterium frederiksbergense_B. The sequence continues at coordinate 601,850 of NZ_JARXVE010000002.1, forward strand.
GTCGTTACTGGTCGACAACACGATGCGCATCTGGGCGAAGCCCGCGATCGGCACCGCTTCAATCTTGGTTTCCACCCCACCGCAGATGGCGATATCGGCTTCCCCGAGCACGATATTGCGCCACGCGTTGGCGATCGCCTCGGAACCCGAGGCGCAGGCCGAGATCAGGGTGCTGACCCCGGCCTTGGCCTTGCGCTCGAGTCCGACGGCGGCGGCAGCGCCATTGGGCATGTACATCTGCACGACGAGCGGTGACACGGCGCGCAGGCCCTTGTTCCGCAGATTGTCGTAGGCGAACAGGAGCTCCTCCGAGGAGCCCATGCCGGTGCCGATAGACACCATCAACCGCCTGGAATCGACCTCGGGCGAGCCCGCGTTCTCCCACACCCGCCGACCGATCACCGTCGACATCTTCTGCAGATACGACAGCCGACGAAGCTCGACGCGCGTCAGCTCATGATCGAAGTCCTCAAGGAGATGCCCGCCGATACGAACCGGCAGGTCATACTCCTCGACGAACGAGTCAGTGAGCGTACGGATGCCGCTCTGACCGTCCAGCAACTTCTTCCAAGTGCTCTCAGCGTCGGTTGCCAGCGCCGTCGACATGGCTACGCCGGTGACAACCACATTGGGTAGACCCTTACCCGTGGACAATCCCGCCATTTACGGTGTCTTTCCTTCCGTACCTACCCTCGATGCCCTAGTACAACCGGGACTTTTCGCTCCTCAGTACCGCCCGAAGGTCAGAGCCACATTGTGACCACCGAACCCGAACGAGTTGTTGACCGCGTACTTATATTCGCCGTACCGAGGCTCACCTGCAACGACATCGAGATCTATCTCGGGATCAGGAGTCTCGTAGTTGAGCGTCGGCGGGATGACGCCGTCCCGCAGTGCGAGCACTGTCAGGATCGACTCCAGCGCACCGACCGCACCGATCGAGTGGCCCAGGGCCGACTTCGGTGCGTACACCGCGGCGTTCTGCACACCGGCGACGCGCAGCGCGTTGGCTTCTGCGATGTCACCGATCGGCGTGGCCGTGGCGTGTGCGTTGACGTGATCGATGTCCTTGGCGTCCAGACCCGCGGTTTCGAGCGCCCGCTTAATGGCAGCACCGGCCCGCAGACCGTCGGAGGCCGGGGCCACCATGTGGAACGCATCCGAGGTGATACCGGCACCCATCAGCCGGGCCAGCGGCTTGGCGCCACGGGCCTTGGCGTGCTCTTCGGTCTCGATGATCATCATCGCGCCGGCTTCACCGAACACGAACCCGTCGCGGTCCTTGTCGAACGGACGGGATGCGCCGGCCGGATCGTCGTTGCGGGTGCTCATCGCGCGCATCATCGAGAACGCCGCGATCGGCAGCGCCTCGATACCGCCTTCGACACCACCGCACACGGCGAAATCGGCGTCACCCATGACGATCTGGCGCCATGCGTGAGCGATGGCCTCCGAACCCGAGGAACAGGCCGACACCGGGGTGATGACCCCGGCGCGGGCGCCGAGCTCAAGACCGGCGACCGCGGCCGCACCGTTGGGCATGATCATCTGAACGGCGAGCGGCGACACCTTGCGGGGGCCACCCTCGTTCATCGCGTCGTAGGTCTCGACGATCTTCTCGCCACCGCCGAGGCCCGTGCCGATCACGACGGCAAAGCGATCGGGGTCGACCTCAGGGGTGCCCGCGCTCTCCCAGAGCTGCTTGCTCAGGAACTTCGACATGCGCTGCACGTAGGACATGCGGCGCATGTCCAGCCGGGTCATGTGGTCGTCGATGTTGTCGACGAGGTGCCCGCCGATGCGGACCGGCAGGTCCCACTTGGTGACGAAATCGTCGGTCAGCTCGCGGATGCCGCTCTCGCCAGCCAGCAGGCCCTTCCACGTGCTCTCGATGTCCGGCGCGAGGGCAGTCGTCGCCGTGACGGCGGTTACCACAACACTGGGGTAACCGCCGTTGGCAGTGGAAGGACGGGTCATTCCGAGCCGAACTTCTCGCGCAGGGCTGCGGCGGCCTCGGGGTTCTCTTCTTCGAGCTTCTGGATGTAGGAGACGACGTCACCGACGGTGCGCAGGCCGGCCAGATCCTCGTCGGGGATCTTCACGCCGTACTTGTCCTCGGTCTGCACCGCGATCTCAACCATCGACAGCGAGTCGATGTCCAGGTCGTCGACGAACGACTTCTCCGGGGTCACCTCAGACGGCTCGATGCCGGTGACCTCTTCGATGATCTCGGCGAGACCGGCGATGATTTCTTCTTGACTGGCGGCCACGATGGCTCCTTCTTGTTGTTGATAGCGACCCCCGGGTGCGGGGAACTATTCGGGATGTTCGGATTTTCGATATTCGGTTGTCGTTCTCGGTCGGCGCCGGACTTACAGCTCGTCCAGGCCGTCCAGGTCTGTGGGGGCCTTGATGGCCCGGGTGGGTGTGCCCTTCAATTCACGTTTGGCGATGCCGACCAGGGTTCCCGCGGGCGGGAACTCGACGATCCCGGTGCGCTCGGCGCCGGAGAAGCGGTCCCGGATGGTGGCCGAGCACAGATCCCAGCGCACCGGCTTGGTCAGCTGGGACACCAACTTTTCCATCGCGTCAGCGGCCGAGGCGACGGGCTGGCCGTCCGCGTTCGACAGAAGTGTCGCGGTGGGCTCGGAGGTCGTTACAGACGCCGCAGCGGCGGCGTAGCCGTCCAGCGCGGAGGCCATGTACTGCGTGTGGAACGCGCCCGCGGTGGCGAGTTGGCGAACCCGGGCCTTGGCCGGCGGATCCTCGGCGAGCTTCTCCAGCGCCGCGACCGCGCCGGCGGCCACGATCTGGCCGGCCGCGTTGCGGTTGGCCGGGATCAGGTCGAGCGACTCCAGCCGGGCCAGCACCTCGGCCTCGTCGCCGCCGAGCACCGCCGACATCCCGGTCGGTTCGATGGCGCAGGCCTTGGCCATCTCCGCGCCGCGAGTGGCGGCCAGCTTGACCGCATCGTCGGCGGAGATGACGCCGGCGATGGCGTAAGCGGCGATCTCGCCGACCGAATGACCGGCGACTAGTGTCTCGGCCGGATCGGCGGCGATGGGCACGCCGCGTTTGGTCAGTTCCTCATAGGCCAGCAGGGTGGCGGCCACCACCAGCGGCTGCGTCACCGCGGTGTCGGTGATCTCCTCGGCAGTGGCGGTGGTTCCCAGCCGGGCCAGATCCAGGCCGCTGATCTGTGACCAGGTGGCGAGACGATCGGCCGCGCCGGGCAGCTCCAGCCAGGGGGCGAGCATGCCGGGCGTCTGTGACCCCTGTCCGGGGGCAAGCAAGGCGAGCACGGGTTGAGGCACTCATTAAGAGAACACTGTGAAGACGGTTTTGCGCGGTGTAAGAGATTATGAACCTTGTCTTATGTTTTTGTAGGTTGTCCACAAAAGTGCTTGTTATGCGACGTCGCTGATACCGGAGTGAAATCTGTCTCGGTGTGTCCGTCGCCGCTCTTACCTCCGCGGCCCGCCGGTATGTGCCGGCCGAATCGCCGCTACCGCGGCGGTTCCATCATTTCGCGTGCTCGGCTGGTGCTCCTGTTTGCTCAGTCGGCCCACGGTCGCGGCCACCCGCAGCACGTAGGAGTCCCGCGGTAGTGCCGGATCGCGCCCGGTGAAGTCTGCGATTCGCTTCAATCGGTAGCGCACCGTGTTTGGATGAACGAACAATTTGCGAGCGCAAGCTTCGATCGCGCCGCCGGAGTCCAGATATGCGTCGAGGGTTTCGGTCAGTGCCGGCCCAGCGTCGGCCAATGGGCGCATGACCTCGGCTTCGAGCACGGCGATCGCGTTGGCATCACCCATCAGTGCCCGTTCGGGTAGGAGCTCGCGCGCCGACACCGGTCTGGGCGCGCCGGGCCACCCGGCCACCGCGTTCATCCCGGATATGGCCTCGGTGGCACTGCGGTGTGCGGCCGTCAGCGTGGGTGAGGTCGGCCCGACCACCACCGGGCCGTCGGCGAATACCTTGAGCAACTCGGTCAGGAAACGGTCGGTAGCTGACAACGGGCCCGACACCAGTGCCACCAGCCAGGTGCCGTGCACATCCGACAGTGCTGCCCGGTCGTAGCGATGGACCGCATCGCGGACATCGTCGCGCGCCAGGTCCATCCGGTCCGGGCGGGGCAGGCCCACGATCACCGTCACCGGGGCGGTGGCGTCCCAGTTCAGCGCCGCGGCCTGGGACTGCAACTCGGGCCCGGTATCGCCGCGCACCACCGCGTCGACGACGTTGGCCTCCATCCGCAGATCCCAGGCCCCACGCGCCTCGGCCTGGTCGGCGTAGGCGCTGGCCGCGGCGAAGGCCAGATCCCGGCTGTATCGCAGGATGCCCGCGGTCAGGGCGTTGAGCTGCTCCTCGGAGCGGGCCAACAGCGGCACCACCTCCTCGAAGAACTCCATGGACGTGCGCACCATCTCGACCGACTGCCGCAGCGCAACCCGGCGCCGCAGATCCTGGGGCACCACCTCGAACGCCTGGGCGGTGTAACTGACGTCGCTGGTCGGGTCCCGCATCCATTCGACGAAGTTGACGACGGCGGTCTGCACCACCAGCTGCACGCTGGCCCGCTGCGATGCGTCCAGGTCGGAGAAGAACTCGAGACGCTCGGCCATGGCGTGTACCGCCTCGGTGGCCAACCGGCCGGAATACTGCTTCAACCGGCGCAGCACCGACTCGGGCACGCTCTCCAGGACCTCAACGGTCGATTTAGGCGGAACGAACCTTTTGTCGGGCATCCATAAAATCTACGCCCTCGGTTTGTAGGAACTGTGGAGCATCAGCCGTCAGGTTGACGGCTGATGCTCCACACACGACTAGGCGCTGCCGGTATCGACGTAGGACACCGCGGCGGCGAACACGTCGTCGATCTTGTATTGCTTGGCCGCCGCGACCGCCACCGACGGGTCGATCTCCCCGTCCCGGGCCAGCCCTTCCAGCACCGCCACCACCACCGACTCGGCGTCGGTATTGAAGTAGCGCCGCGCCGCCGGCCGGGTGTCGGAGAAACCGAACCCATCGGTGCCCAGCGTGATGTAGGTGCCCGGCACCCACTGGCGGATCTGCTCGGGCACCGCACGCATCCAGTCCGTCACCGCCACCACCGGGCCGGCCGCATCCGCCAAAGCGCTGGTCACATGCGGGGTGCGGGCGGGTTGATCGGGATGACGCAGCCGGTGCTTCTCGATCTCGACACCTTCGCGGTTGAGCTCACCCCAGCTGGTCACCGACCACACGTCGGCGGCCACATCCCAATCCGCCGCCAGCATGTCCGCCGCCCGGAGCGCTTCGGACATCGCCACGCCGGACGCCAGGATCTGCGCGGTCTTGCTGCGGGATTCTGCAGCGCGCCGATACCGGTACATGCCGCGCAGCAGCGCCTCGGAGTCCAGGTCGGCAGGCTCGGCCGGCTGGACATACGGCTCGTTGTAAATGGTGATGTAGAAGAACACATTCTCCGGGTCCGGGCCATACATGCGCTGCAGGCCGCTCTCGATGATGTGCGCGATCTCGTAGGCGAACGCCGGGTCATAGGTCACCGCCGCCGGGTTGGTCGAGGCAAGCAGCAGCGAATGGCCATCGGCATGCTGCAGACCCTCACCGGTCAGGGTGGTGCGTCCGGCGGTCGCCCCGAGCACGAAGCCCTTGGCCATCTGATCGGCCGCCGCCCACAGCCCGTCGCCGGTGCGCTGGAACCCGAACATCGAATAGAAGATGTAGATCGGGATCATCGGCTCGTTGTGCGTCGAGTAGGACGTGCCCACCGCGGTGAACGACGCGGTCGAACCGGCCTCGTTGATGCCCTCGTGCAGGATCTGGCCGATTTCGGATTCCTTGTAGGCCAGCATCAATTCCGAGTCCACCGAGGTGTACAGCTGCCCGTTGCGGTTGTAGATCTTCAGGCTCGGGAACCACGAGTCCATCCCGAACGTGCGCGCCTCGTCGGGGATGATCGGCACGATCCGCGGCCCGATGTTCTTGTCGCGCAACAGTTCCTTGAACGTACGCACCGTCGCCATCGTGGTGGCCACGGCCTGATTGCCCGAACCCTTCTTCAACACCTTGTAGGTGTCGCCGGCGGGCAGCGGCAGCGGTGTGCTCTTGGTGCGCCGGGACGGGACGAAGCCGCCGAGCGCGCGGCGACGGTCCAGCAGGTACCGGATCTCCGGGGTTTCCGACCCCGGGTGGTAGTACGGCGGCAGGTAGGGATCCTGCTCGAGCTGGGCATCGGAGATCGGTACCCGGGTCACGTCGCGGAAATCCTTGAGGTCTTGCAGTGCAAGCTTTTTCATCTGATGCGTGGCGTTGCGGCCCTCGAAGTGGCTGCCCAGTGTGTAGCCCTTGATGGTCTTGGCCAGGATGACGGTCGGCTGGCCCTTGTGCTCCATGGCCGCGCGGTAGGCGGCATAGACCTTGCGGTAGTCGTGACCGCCACGTTTGAGATTCCAGATCTCCTGGTCGGTCATGGACTCGACGAGGGCCTTGGTGCGCGGGTCGCGGCCGAAGAAATGCTGGCGGACATATCCGCCGTCGTTGGCCTTGTAGGTCTGGTAATCACCGTCAGGCGTGGTGTTCATCAGGTTGACCAGCGCGCCGTCACGGTCGGCGTGCAGCAGGGCGTCCCACTCGCGGCCCCAGACCACCTTGATGACGTTCCAGCCGGCGCCGCGGAAGAACGACTCCAGCTCCTGGATGATCTTGCCGTTGCCGCGCACCGGGCCGTCGAGGCGCTGCAGGTTGCAGTTCACCACGAAGGTCAGGTTGTCCAGCGCCTCGTTGGCGGCCACCTGGATCAGGCCGCGACTCTCGGGTTCATCCATCTCACCGTCGCCGAGGAACGCCCAGACATGCTGATCGCTGGTGTCCTTGATGCCGCGGTCATGCAGGTAGTGGTTGAACCGGGCCTGGTAGATGGCGTTCATCGGGCCCAGGCCCATGGACACCGTCGGGAACTCCCAGAAGTCCGGCATCAGCCGCGGATGCGGGTACGACGGCAGACCGCCGCCGGGATGGCTGTGTTCCTGGCGGAAACCATCCAGTTGGTTGGCGCTCAGCCGGCCCTCCAGGAACGCGCGGGCGTAGATACCGGGGGAGGCGTGGCCCTGGATGAAGATCTGGTCGCCGCCGCCAGCGTGATTCTTGCCGCGGAAGAAATGGTTGAAGCCGACCTCATAGAGCGATGCCGACGAGGCGTACGTCGAAATGTGGCCGCCCACACCGACTCCCGGGCGCTGGGCGCGGTGCACCATGATCGCTGCGTTCCAGCGGATCCAGCGGCGGAAGCGGCGCTCGACCTCCTCATCGCCGGGGAACCAGGGCTCCAGTTCGGTGGGGATGGTGTTGACGTAATCGGTTGAGGTGAGCGCGGGTATCGCGACTCGCTTTTCCCGGGAACGTTCCAGCAGGCGCAACATCAGGTAACGGGCCCGGGCCGGCCCTGACCGTTCCAGGAGCTCATCGAAGGACTCCAGCCATTCGGCGGTCTCGTCGGTGTCGATATCGGGCAGATATGAGGCGACACCCTCGCGAATCACCCGGACCCGGTCGGGTTCTGCTGTGGTGCTGGAGTTTTGGGCCAGATCCTGGCGCGCGAACTCGGTAGTCAACTTCCGCTCCTTGTTAGGCGGTAACAACTTCTGGGTGCTTGTGGCACCTCTATCGTCCACCAATCTTGCCGCCTTGACTTCCCTGGGGGTGGCGCAGCTCAAGTTACCCATCGGTTGCTTTGCGAACCGGTAACGTCTGCAGATTGTGCCGGTTGATGGGCAGTTTGGAGCAAAGGCGCGGATCGCCGCGGGCGGGCTGGGCGGCGCGGCGTTGGTCGCGATGATCGTGGTCGGTTGCTCGGCCGTTACCGGTGGTACCGCACAGGTCGATACCAATGCTGCCCCCGAGTACCGGGCGTCGGTGTCGGCCTCGATCACGGAGTCCTCGTTGAGCTCGGTGACCCGCGAGTCCCAACGCCAGGCCTCGTTGACCACCCGCGCCATCCACACCGTGTGCGAGGACCTGAGCACCTCCGCCGTCGACGCGGTCGAAGCGGTGAACGCCTACGTCGAAGCGGTCAACAACGGCGGTGACACGCAGGCCAAGGCCGGCCCGGCGATCGCCGGCCTGAACCGCAGCGCCGATCTGGTCAGTTCCGGTCTGTCCGACGCGTTGTCGGCTGATTTGCGCGCCGCACTGACCGACTGGGTCGACTCGGCTCGCGCTCTTGTCACCGCCATATCGACAAAGGTCGGACCGGATCAGTTCAACACGGCGTCGACCCGCTCGAACACCGCGCGAGAGAACGCGCTGAACCGATGCGACGCGGCGTATCGATAGCCGGATCGAAAAACAGGACCTGCCGGACGCCCGCACTTGTGTACCGGCGTGCGACGATAGTCCACACACGCGTGAGCAGCGCAACAGATTAAGCCTTGAAAGAAGGCTTTGCGAAAGCTAAGGAGGATCGACGGTGGTCGCGGCGGAGGGGACGGAGTCTGGCCCGAACTACGCCCAGGTACTGGGCATCCAGAAAGATCAGGTTGTCCAGGAGCTGGGCTGGGACGAGGATAGCGACGACGCGATCCGGGTTGACATCGAAGAAGCGTGCGGATCGGAGCTGCTCGACGAGGATTCAGACGAAGTCGTCGACGTCGTATTGCTCTGGTGGCGGGATGACGACGGCGATCTGGTCGACCGGCTGATGGACGCCATCACCCCACTCGCCGATGACGGCGTGATCTGGGTGGTGACCCCCAAGACCGGCAGGCCCGGGCACGTGCAGCCCGCCGAGATCGCCGAATCGGCGCCGACGGCCGGGCTGATGCCGACCTCGTCGGCCAAGTTGGGGGACTGGACCGCGAGCCGGCTGGTGCAGCCGAAGTCGAAGGCCGCCGGAAAGCGGTCCTGATGTTGGCCGTGGGCACGCCCGCACCTGATTTCACCCTTCGGGACCAGAATGGTCGGCCGATCACGCTCAGCGGATACCGCGGCGCCAAGGACGTGCTGCTGGTGTTCTTCCCGCTGGCCTTCACAGGCGTCTGCGAGGGTGAACTCGGAGAGATCCGGGACAAGCTGCCGCTCTACGAGAACGACGACACGGCGACGCTGGCCATCTCGGTGGGCCCGCCACCGACCCACAGGATCTGGTCCATCGAGAGCGGATTCACCTTCCCGGTGCTGTCGGACTTCTGGCCGCACGGGGCGGTCACCCAGGCCTACGGCGTGTTCAACTCCGACGCCGGTTATCCCAACCGCGGCACCTTCGTCGTCGACCGGGCCGGGGACATCCGGTTCGCCGAGATGATGGAACCGGGCCAGGCGCGCGATCAGACCGTGTGGCGGCAGGCGCTGGCGGCCTTAAGGGCCTGAGTGGGCCTGAGATTTCCGGTCACGCCACCTCGGCGTGTACCGTGCCAGCGACGGGGCGCGTAGCTCAGTGGTAGAGCTCTGGTTTTACACACCAGCGGTCGGCGGTTCGATACCGTCCGCGCCCACCAACCCGAACTCGGTCCTACGACCACACAGCCTTCGCGCGCCGCAGCGCGAATTCGCGGCCGCGCATGGCGGTCTCACCCGAACATGACGGGTTCTCCGGGGAGAACTTCATGTTGACGAATCCCGTGAGATCGGCCCTGATGACGTACTTCAGCGGTACCGGGCCGGTCTGGTGCCCATCGGGGGTGCCGTCCTGGCAGCGCATACCGGGGTTGACCCGCTCGCCGACCCAGGCGCCCCGATGCCGATCGGCGGTGGAGTTCCACGGCAGGTCCATCTGCCACTCATTGTCAGATGTCGTCGAGCGCACGCGCAGGCACTGTGGGCCGCACTCCGTGAGGATCCAGTCGTCGGACTTCGGCGCACTGTCGGTCGATTTCTCTGCGACGGTGTAAACCCCGGGTCGGGGGAGCGGCGGAGCCGGTAGCTCCGGGGCGGCGGCCGGTGGGCCGGATGCTTTGAGGCCGCCGATCGTGAATCCGATTGCCAGTGAAACGACAACCAGAACAATGAGGTCTTTCAAGGGTTCCTCCGCGTCGGATCCTATCCGTGGAACCGGCGAAATCCCGGCATGCCACCGAATTCACTTCGCGGCGAAGAACTCCAGTGCGATGCCGTCGGGGTCGCGAAAACTCAGCCCCGACCCGTACGGGGCGTCGACGATGCCGCCGTGGGCGATGCCCAGATCGTCGAGCCTGCTCATCCAGGTATGCAACTCGGTCCGCGATGCGGCGCTGAAGCCGACATGGTCCAGCCCCACCCGGAACTCGCTGAAGCGTTCGTCGGGCGCGGGAGTGCGGTGTTGGTGGATGCCGAACAGGGTGCCGCCGTCCAACAGCCAGACCAGATGGTGGAAACCGGCGTCGGTGTCCTCGTCGAGCACCGGATCGGCGTCGAACAGCGCGCGGTACCACGGCCCGCTGACCGCCAGATCGCGGACGGTGACCGCCACGTGGGCGAGTGCTGGAAATGCCATGTTCGTCTCCTCGGTTCAGAGCACCGGCCGGCCGTGGCGGTTGCGGGCCCGCATGTCCCACAGGTAGAGCTGATAGCCCAGCAGCCACACCGCGTGCGGGATGACCCGGTCGGCGATGCGCAGGCCGGTCAACAACCACTCGAACCGCCGCTGCTGATCGGCCGTCCAGGTCATCCGCATATGGCTGCGGAACTCCGCAGGCAGGAACCCGGTGGTGGCGAACAGATTGAACCGGCCGGCCAGCAGCCGCAGCGGGGCGGGCAGGAACGCCAAGAACGCCAAAGTGGCCACTCCATACAAATGCTCGCGCACCGGCGGGTCGATCCGCAGCTCCCGCAGCGACTGCGTCCAGTACGCATCGAAGGCGGCCCGATCGGCCGGCCACATCTCGTCGGGCACCTGCAGGGTGGTGCCCAGCGTCCGGGCGTCGGCATAGATCGCATCGGCGGACTCCGCGTCGAGCGGGCCGTACAGGAATTCGTGCATATCGATGTAGTAGCGGTACAGGCAGGCCGCCACCCACAGTTGCAGTTTCGGATCGAAAGCGTTGTAGGACACCGGGCTTGAGTTCTGTGACCGCACCTGCGCGTGTACCCGGTCGACCTGCGAGCGCAGCAGCTCGCGGTCCGCTTCGGTGCCCATGGTGGCGGTGGCCAGATACGTCCCGGTGGTGCGGGCCCGCTTGAACGGATGCTTGTAGACGTTGCCGCTGTCCACCGGGCTCTCCAACACGCCGTAGCCCACCCCGGGCGACGACAGTTGCATGATGACATTGGCCGCGGGCAGCAGCGCGGCCGCCGGGTTGAGCAGATCGGTCACCCGTCGTGGCCGTCGCGGCGGACCCAACCTCATGGACTCGAGTAGACCACTCTGTGAGACGCTGCCGGAGTGTTTGGGTCGACGTCTCGAGCGACATGCCCCCGAGAATGGGACGGCCGGGCTACCGGCATCGCCGCCGGGTACCTGGCCGATGTGCTGCTGGGCGATCCGCGCCGCGGACATCCGGTGGCGGGGTTCGGCGATGGGGCAGCACGGTTGGAAGAGCTGACCTATGCCGACAGTCGCGGCGCCGGCGTGCTGCACACCGGGTTGCTGCTGGGCGGGCTGGCCCTGCTGGGCGTCGCGGTCGGTCGCGACGATCGGGCGTGGGTGACCGCGGTGGCAACCTACATCGCGCTCGGCGGCACGTCGCTCAACCGGGTCGGCGGCCGGATGTCGGCCCTGCTGCAGGCCTCCGACATCGATGGTGCGCGCGGGCTGCTGCCCTCGTTGTGCGGGCGGGATCCCGCGGCGCTGGACGCATCCGGCCTGACCCGGGCCACGGTGGAATCGCTGGCCGAGAACACCTCCGACGCGCAGGTGGCTCCGCTGTTCTGGGCGGCGATCGGCGGGGTGCCCGGGGTGCTGGTGTACCGGGGAGCCAACACGCTGGACGCGATGATCGGGAACCGCTCGCCGCGGTATGCCCGGTTCGGCTGGGCGGCAGCCAGATTCGATGATCTGCTGAACTACGTGCCGGCCCGGCTGACCGCGGTGTTGGTCGCGGCCTGCGCACCGGTGGTGGGCGGCTCACCGGTGGCGGCGCTGCGCGCGTGGCGTCGCGATGCGGCCCGCCATCCCAGTCCCAACGCCGGGGTGGTCGAGGCCGCGTTCGCCGGTGCGCTGGGTGTGCGGTTGGGCGGCCCGACGCAGTATGCGCATCAGCTGGAGATCCGGCCCACCCTCGGCGACGGGCGGATCCCCGAGGTCGCCGACCTGGCCCGGGCGGTCCGGCTTTCGCGTGCGGTGCAGGCCGCGGCGGCGGTGAGCGCGGTATTGCTGGGGCGGTCGGTGCTCAGGGCCGCTTTCCGTAGCGGTCGGCGATCTTCTCTTCGCCGGTGAGCTCCCGGGCCGGCTGGGCGGGGCCTGCCGCGCGCTCTCGCCGCCGCTGCCGCAGTTCCGCATAGACGAAGTAGCCCAACCCGAGGGGGGCGACGATGCCGAACGCGATCCACTGGATGCCGTAGGACAGGAACGGGCCGGCGTCGAGATGGGGCAGGGAGAGCACCCCGAGCCCGCCGGGCTGATCGGCCACCAACTGCAGATAGGACCCGGTCAGCGGAACGCCGGTGATCGAGGCGATCTGGCCGGTGTTGATCGAATACACCTGGGTTTCCCGGTCGGTGCGCAGCGGTTCCTTGTCGGCGCGAAGGGCCTCCGAATCCCGCAGCCGCGCGGTGATCGTCACCGGTGTGGCCGGCGGGGCCGCGAACTCGGGCGCCTTGGATCCCTCGAGGGGCCGGACGTAGCCGCGATTGACCAGGACCACCGGGCCGCCGTCCACGGCGAACGCGGTGAGTACCTCGAAGGCCGGCTCCCCGTCGATCACCCGCAACCGGGCCAGCACCTGGGCCTCGGGCAGATAGTGGCCGGTGGCGGTCACGCGTTGCCACTGGGCGTCGGGTGCGGCCGAATCCTGGTGCGGCAGTGGGGTGGTCACCGGAACCGGGTCGGACTGCAGGGAATGCGAGATCTGGTTGTTCTCCCGCGACGTCTTGGTGTTCTTGCCCAGTTGCCAGGGAGCCAGCACGGTGAAACACAGGTAGGCGAACGCGACAACCACGACGAACAACGCCAACCACTGGGGCCGGAGCAGGAACGTCAACCGTCGCATCAGGCCACCCGGCCGGCCAGTGCCGCGTCGACCCAGGCGTGCAGCCCCGGCAGGGCCGCCTCGATCACGGTGAAGACATCCTCGAAATCGGTCTTGGTGCCGTAATAGGGATCCTCGACATCGGGGACGTGTGCGCCCGAGCGCGGATCGAACGAGCGCAGCATCCGCAGCCGTTCGGGCACCACACCGAGGTCGGTCAGGATGCGCAGGTGGTTGCGGCCCAGGGCGATGACCAGGTCGGCACCCAGATGGTCGTCGCTCACCTGGGCGGCGACGTGATCGCTGGGGTAGCCGCGCTCGCCCAGCACCAGGCAGGCGCGGGTGTCGGCGCCGTCACCGGCGTGCCAATTGCCGGTGCCGCCGCTGCTCACCCGGACCACGTCGGCCAGTCCGCGCTCGCTGATCTGGTGCGCGAACATCTTCTCGGCCATCGGGGACCGGCAGATGTTGCCCGAACACACGAAGGTGACGTGCAGGAGACCAGCCGACGACTCAGACACCGAGCACCCCCCGGAGTGCCTCGACGGTGTCGACGTGGGCGTGCGCGGTGACCTCGGTGGGCTCGGTGAAATCCGTCCCGCCGTAACCCCAGCCGACCACCACGGTAGCGATGCCGTGCTCGGCCGCGCCCTCGACATCGTGCATCCGGTCACCGACCATCAGCACCCGCTGCGGCAGCGGCTGCAATTGCGCCAGCGCGTGGGCCACCACATCGGCCTTGGCTGCCCGGATGCCGTCGGGGCTGGCCCCGGCGATCACCTCGAAGTAGCCGTCCAGACCGAAGTGTTCCAGGATGCGCCGGGCGGTCGGTTCGGCCTTCGAGGTGGCCACGGCCAGCCGCACCCCGGCCGCGCGCAGATCGGCCAGCAGCGTCTCAATGCCGTCGAACAGGCTGTTCATCGTCCAGCCCCGGCTGACGTAGTCAGCGCGGTAGGCCGCGACGGCGGCATCGGCATCGGCGCCCAGCCCCATCGATTGCAGCGTGTGATGCATAGGCGGGCCGATGATGCGGCCGGCCAGGTCGCCGTCGGGGATGTCGGCACCCACGTGCGTCAGTGCATGGCAGAAACTGGACACGATCCCGGCTGCCGAATCGGTCAGCGTGCCGTCGAGGTCGAACAGCACCAGCTGTGGTCGGGTGAGCTCCAGCGTGTCAGTCACGTGCCCATTCTCCCGTATGCCGCCGGCAGTCCGCCCGATGCCCAGCTGAGCACCCCGACCACTAGTGTCGTGCTGTGCGAAGTCGAACCGGTGCAGGGGCCCGTGCCGGCGCCCGCTACCACGGTGACCAGGCCGCATCGCCTGGCATGCTGGACTTCGCGGTCAACGTCCGTCCCGGCGCTCCACCCGTCTGGCTGACCGACCGGCTGGCGGCCCGCCTGCCCGATCTGGGTCGTTATCCGAGCGAGGCCGATCAGTGCCGGGCCGTCGAGGCGGTCGCGGCGCGGCACGGCCGGAGCGCGGACGAGGTGGCCCTGCTGGCCGGTGGGGCGGAGGGGTTCGCGCTGTTGGCCGGGTTGCGGCACGTTCATGCGCGATCCGCCTCCGCTACTCGCTGGAAGTTGGCAGCGCTGCCGGCGCCCTCGTTCACCGAACCCGAAGCAGTGCTGGCCGCGGCCGGGGTGCCGATCCACCACGTGGTGCTGGCGCCGCCGTTCACCCTGGCCGGAGCGAGCGTTCCGGACAAGGCGGACCTGGTGGTGGTCGGCAACCCGACCAATCCGACCGGGGTGTTGCACCGCCGCGCGGACATCCTGGCGCTGCGCCGTCCGGGCCGGCTGGTGGTGGTCGACGAGGCGTTCGCCGACGGCATTCCCGGCGAGGCCGAGTCACTGGCCGGCGAACCACTGCCCGACGTGCTGGTGCTGCGCAGCCTGACCAAGACCTGGTCGCTGGCCGGGCTCCGGGTCGGGTACGCCCTCGGCACCCCCGAGGTGCTGGCCCGGCTCACCGCACCGCGGCCGCACTGGCCGCTGGGCACGCTGCAACTGGAAGCGATCGCCGCGGCCAACAGCCCCGAGGCGGTGGCGGAGGCCGACGCCGCGGCCCGCCGGCTCGCCGAACAGCGGGCTGAGCTGGCCGGCGCGCTGGGCGACCTGGGGCTCGACGTGGTGGCCGGCTCCGCGCCGTTCGTGCTGTTCACCGTGCCCGACGCGGAGCTGATGCGGAAACATCTGGCAAGCAAAAACATTGCGGTGCGGCGCTGCGATACTTTCGTGGGCCTGCCGGGAAACTACCTGCGCGCCGCGGTGCGGCCGGAATGGCCCGCCCTCATCGACGCCATGACGGAGGTACTGCAATGAGCGCGCGATCAGCCGGGATCAGATTGGCTGAGGTGATCACCGCGTTGGACGCGGCCTACCCGCCGCACCTGGCCCATGACTGGGACTCGGTGGGGCTGGTGTGCGGCGACCCCGATGAACCGGTCGAATCGGTGACGATCGCGGTTGACGCGACCGAGGCCGTGATCGACGAGGTCCCGGAGCGGGGTCTGCTGCTGGCCCATCACCCTCTGCTGCTGCGCGGGGTGGACACCGTCGCGGCCAGCACCGCCAAGGGCGCGCTGATCCACCGGCTGATCCGTACCGGGCGGGCGCTTTTTTCCGCGCACACCAACGCCGATGCGGCCTCACCCGGAGTGTCCGATGCGCTGGCCGAGGCGCTCGGCCTGACCGTCGACGCGGTGCTGTCGCCGGCGGCACCGGGCCCGGACCTGGACAAATGGGTGGTCTTCGTGCCGGCCTCGGACGCCGCGACCGTGCGGGACGCGTTGTTCGCCGCCGGCGCCGGACGGATAGGCGACTATTCGCAGTGCAGTTGGAGCGTGGCCGGAACCGGGCAGTTCCTGCCGCATGACGGCGCCGCGCCGGCCATCGGCGAGGTGGGCACCGTCGAACAGGTGGCCGAGGACCGGGTCGAGGTGATCGCGCCGTCGAGGCTGCGCGCAACCATCCTGACCGCCCTGCGGACCGTGCATCCCTACGAGGAACCCGCCTTCGACATCTTCGCGCTCGCACCCATCCCGGGCGACATCGGAATCGGCCGGATCGGCGAACTGGACCGACCGGAACCGTTGTCGGCCTTCGCATCCCGCGTTCGTACCGCGCTGCCCGCCACCTCATGGGGGGTGCGGACCTCGGGAGACCCCGACGCCATGGTGTCGCGGATCGCGGTCTGCGGGGGAGCGGGTGATTCGTTGCTGGGCGCGGTGGCCCGCGCCGGAGTGGACGCGTACGTGACAGCGGATCTGCGTCACCACCCCGCCGACGAACATCGGCGGGCCTCGCCGGTCGCGCTGGTCGACGTGGCGCACTGGGCCAGCGAGTTCCCGTGGTGCGCCCAGGCCGCCGCGGTGCTGCGCGGGCAGTTTGGCGATGCGCTGGATATCCGGGTGAGTTCGGTGCGCACAGATCCGTGGAACGTCGAGTGCTGAACGCGACGAGCGAATGAATGCAGAAAGATACCCCCGCTACATGAAAGTCAGGGCATGAAAGCCGAAGTAAGACAACAACGTTCGCTTCTCGCGCTGACCGAGGTCGATGCCGAACTCGGCCGCATCGAACATCGCGCCAAGCATCTGGCCGAACAGCAGCAGGTGGACGAGGCCCAGGGCAAACACGCCACCGCCAACGACGGGGTGGCCGTCCTGGGAATCGCGCTGGAGGACCTGGATACCCAGGTGGCCAAGCTTGAAGCCGAAATCGATTCGGTACGTCAGCGGGAAGACCGCGACCGCGCGCTGATCGACGGCGGCTCGGTGGGAGCCAAGCAGGTCGCCGAGATCCAGCACGAGCTGGAAACCTTGGAGCGCAGGCAATCCAGCCTGGAGGACTCCCTGTTGGAGATCATGGAGCGCCGCGAGGAACTGTCGCGGCAGCAGGCCGAGGCGTTGCAACGCATCGATGACCTGCAGACCGCGCTGTCGGCGGCGCAGCAGGCCCGCGATGCCGCGCTCGCGGAGATCGACCAGTCCCGCCATCAGGCGAATACCCGCCGCGACGGGCTGGTGAACGTCATCGACGCCGAACTCGTCGAGCTCTACGAACGTCAGCGGGCCCGCGGCGGGGCGGGCGCCGGGTTGCTGCAGGGCCGGCGCTGCGGTGCCTGCCGGATCGAGATCGACCGCGGCGAGAGTGCCCGCATCGCCGCAGCCGCCGAGGACGATGTGCTGCGCTGCCCCGAATGCGGCGCAATCCTGTTGCGGATCAAACAGTGAAGGTGCTCGTCGAGGCGGACGGCGGGTCCCGGGGCAATCCGGGACCGGCGGGCTACGGCGCCGTGGTGTTCGACGCCGACCATGCGGTGGTGCTGGCCGAACGCAAGGACGCGATCGGCCGGGCTACCAACAATGTCGCCGAGTACCGGGGTCTGATCGCCGGTTTGGTGGCGGCCACCGAGTTGGGCGCCACCGAGGTGGCGGTGTCGATGGACTCCAAGCTCCTGGTCGAACAGATGTCGGGCCGGTGGCGGGTCAAGCATCCCGACCTGATCCCGCTGCAGCGTCAAGCCGCCGAACTGGCGGCGGGCTTCGGGCGGGTCAGCTACACCTGGATTCCGCGGGCCCGCAACAGTCATGCCGACCGGTTGGCCAACGAGGCGATGGACACGGCTGCCGGCATCGTCAGCGAGAAACCAGCCGAAAAGCCCGAGGCGACCGAGAAGGCCGTACCGACCGCACCGGGGTGGACCGGTGCCACCGGCGCGCCCACCCGGCTGTTGTTGTTGCGTCACGGTCAAACCGAATTGTCGGTGGAACGGCGCTATTCGGGGCGGGGAAATCCGGTGCTGACCGAGGAAGGCCGCCGGCAGGCCGATGCCGCCGCGCGCTACTTGGCCTCCCGTGGCGGCGTCGCGGCGGTGGTCACCTCGCCGCTGGAGCGGGCACATGAGACTGCGACGGTGGCGGCCAAGGCGCTCGGGGTCGACGTCTCCGTCGACGATGATTTGATCGAGACGGACTTCGGCGCCTGGGAGGGCCTGACGTTCGCCGAAGCCGCACAACGTGATCCGGAACTGCATCGGCGCTGGCTGCACGACACCAGCGTCGAACCGCCCGGCGGGGAGAGCTTCGACGCGGTGGCGCACCGGGTTCGCCGGGCCCGCAATCGGATCATCGCCGAGTACGGTGCCGCAACGGTTCTGGTGGTCTCGCACGTGACGCCGATCAAGACCATCCTGCGGTTGGCGCTGGATGCCGGCGAGGGCATCCTGTACCGGCTGCACCTGGATTTGGCATCGTTGTCGATCGCCGAGTTCTACGCCGACGGAGGGTCATCGGTGCGGCTGGTGAATCAGACCGCCTACCTGTAGCTCAGGCGTGCAGGTGTAGTTGCTCACCGTGCGGGCCGAAGATGGTGATCGCCTCGACCGGTCCGTCGACGGCCCCGAACCAGTGCGGTGTCCAGGTCGAAAACTCCACGGCCTCACCGGGTTTGACCACGAAGTCTTGCTCACCCAGGATCAGCCGCAGCTGTCCGGACAGCACATACATCCAGTCGCGTCCCTCATGCACCGGGAATTCGGCGGGAGGATGCCGGCGTTTCGGGCTGATCCGGATCTTGAAGGCGTGCAGCCCGCCGGCCGGGCCCTGCCGGGTGAGCGGCCAGTAGGTGATGTCGTGGTGGGTGTGTGAGCTGCCCTTGACGCGGGGGTCCTCGGCCTGTGGCGCGCGCAGTAACTCGTCGGTGCTCACCGACAGTGCGGTGGCCAGCCGGGGCAGGTGGTCCAGCGCGAGGCGGCGCTTGCCCGACTCCAGTCGGCTCAGCGTCGACACGTCGATCTGTGCCCGGCGCGCGACGTCTTCCAGGGTGAGTCCGCGTTCCGCCCGCAATTCCCGCAGACGGCGCCGGACCAGGGCGTCGATGTCGGCGGGCTCGGCAGCGTTTGCCTCCATGGCAAATTAGCTTGGCACTTTGCCATCGGATTCGGCAAGCTCGAAGCCATGGACCTCGAAGTTATGGACAAGCCTTGGGATTGCGTCATCGTCGGCGGCGGGGCGGCCGGGCTGAGTGCGGCGCTGGTGCTGGGGCGGGCCCGGCGACGGGTACTGCTCGTCGATGCCGGAAAGCAGAGCAACCTGGCCGCACCTGGAATCGGCGGCCTGCTCGGCAACGACGGCCGCCCTCCGTCCGAGCTCTACGCGGCCGGCCGCGCCGAGCTGGCTGCCTACCCCACGGTGCAAGTACGTACCGGCGAAGTCGTAGGTGGTGAACCGGGTTTCGTGCTCGAGCTGGCCGATGGCACCCGCGAGCGGGCCCGGGCGGTGCTGCTGGCCACCGGCATGGAGTACCGGCCGCCGAACATCGCCGGACTCCAAGAGCTCTGGGGCGGTTCGGTTTTCCACTGCCCGTTCTGTCATGGATGGGAGCTGCGCGACGCGCCGCTGGCGGTGATCGCCCAGGGAGACCGCGCCGTGCACCTGGCGCTCCTGCTGCGCGGCTGGACCGAAGATCTGGTGGTGCTCACCGACGGGGACAGTGGGCTGGATGAGGCCCAGGTCAAGCAGCTGGACGCGGCCGGCATCGGCGTCGATGAGCGCTCGATCACCCAATTCGTCGCTCACGACGGGGAATTGGCGGCCGTGGAATTCGCCGACGGCACCCGGCTGGCCCGGCGCGGGGCGGCCGTCGCCGCCACACTGCACCAGCGCTCACCGCTGGCCGCGCAGCTCGGCGCCGTCTCGGCACCCGGGCCGATCGCCGCGGACGCCCTCGTCGTCGATGCGTTCGCCCGCACCTCGGTGCCTGGCCTGTTCGCCGCAGGCGATCTGAGTGCCCAAATGCCGCAGGTGGCCGCGGCGGTGGCGTCGGGCAGCCAAGCCGGCGCTGCCGTCGTGCAGCATCTGCTCGGCGAAGACGTCGGGCTCCCGGTGCCGCCGTGGCCCGCGCAGACGGCCGTCACCGCGCAGTACTGGGAACGCCACTACGGGCAGCGGGGCCGGATCTGGAGCGGACGGGTCAACCCCCAGTTGGCCAAGATCGCCGCGGATCTGCCCGCGGGTACTGCGCTCGATCTCGGCTGCGGCGAGGGCGGCGACGCCGTCTGGCTGGCCGAACACGGCTGGCAGGTCACGGCCGTGGACGTTTCCGAGACCGCGCTTGGGCGGGCTGCCGCTGAGGCGCAGGAACGGGGTGTGGCGGAGCGGATCACGTTCGAACGCCACGACCTGTCCGAGAGCCTCCCGGACGGCCGCTTCGACCTGGTCTCGGCCCAGTTCCTGCACTCGCCGATTGCCATGGACCGCGCCGTCCTGCTGCGTCGTGCCGCCGCTACGGTGGCGCCCGGCGGCCTGCTGGTCATCGTCGACCACGGGGCCGCGCCGCCGTGGGCGCCTGAGCATGTCCACCGGTTCGAGTTCCCCAGCACCGGCGAGGTTCTCGACTCGTTGAACCTCGACGACGCCGAATGGGAACGCATCCGGGTGGAATCCGATGAGCGGGAGGCGACCGGACCGAATGGGCAGCGCGGCACCCTGATCGACAACGTGATGGTGCTGCGGCGGCGGTGATCCGCTAGGTGGTCGCGGGGATGTCGGTGCGTTGGGTCAGCCGGACACTGTTTCCGGATGGGTCGCGGAAACCGGAGTCGATGCCGTAAGGCATCTGGTTCGGTGGCTCGGTGAACTCGACCCCGCGGGCGGTCAGCCGCTCATAGTCGGCCTGGCAGTCGTCGGTGGTCAGAAACACCGTGCCGGCGAAGCCCTTTGCAGTCAGGTCCTGAACCTGCTTGCGGGTCTGCTCGTCCATCACGGGCTCGCCGGGCACGGCCATCAGCACGATGCCGACGTCTTCCTGCCCGGGCGGGCCGACCGTGACCCAGCGGAAGTCGCCCAGCTCCTCCGGGAACGAAACATCTTCGCGCACTTCCATACCGACCTTCTCGGTCCAGAACTTCAGCGCGACCTCCTGGTCGTGAACCCACAGATGCGTATATGCGATTTTCATCATGGCCTGACGCTACGTTCGCTCCGGCCCGCTCGTCTTCTCCGTTTGTGCTGTCTTGGCCCGACTGGGATGGGGGCGCCGGGTGTCCCGGGCCAGGATGCAACTGGGCACCGGGGCGCGCAGCGCGGCCGGCGGCAGGCCGGCGCGGTAGGCCGCCGGGGGCTTGCCGTAGGCCCGGGCGAAGCTGGTGGTGAACGAGCCGACACTGTGCAGCCCGACCATCACGCAGATGTCGGCGACCGAACGGTCGGTGTTGCGCAGCAGCGCGGCGGCCCGCTCCAGGCGCCTGCTCTGCAGATAGGCCCGCGGGGACTCACCGAAGGTGCGGGTGAACATCCGGCTGAAGTGCGCCCGGGACAAACCGGCGGCCGCGGCGAGGTCGTCGACGGTGATCGGATCCGCATAGCGGGCGTCCGCCAGATCCTTCGCACGGAGCAAGTATCGGGCCGGTGGCACCTGCGGCATGAAAATGAGGGTACGGTTATCCGCGCGAACGAGTTGGCCGGGCGGCCGCGGCACCCGGGTTTCCGGGGGTCGAGGAAAGTCCGGACTTCACAGAGCAGGGTGATTGCTAACGGCAATCCGAGGTGACTCGCGGGAAAGTGCCACAGAAAACAGACCGCCAGCAATGGTAAGGGTGAAACGGTGCGGTAAGAGCGCACCAGCACCCCGGGTGACCGGGGTGGCTAGGCAAACCCCACCCGAAGCAAGGCCAAGAAGGCCGCAACCTGGTTGCGGCCGCGCAGGCGTTTGAGGGTTGCTCGCCCGAGCCTGCGGGTAGGCCGCTTGAGGCACCCGGCGACGGTGTGTCCAGATGGATGGTCGCCGCTTCGCCGCCAGAGATGGCGACGAAGGACAGAATCCGGCTTACAGGCCAACTCGTTCGCCCCCAGCCGGTTCGGACCGCCTAGTGGGTCTTGCGGACCGCCTTGTCGAGTTGTTTGAGCGCACCCTGCAGCTGGGCCCGGGACTGCTGGGCCAGGTCCTGCTCCTGCTGATAGAGCAGTCCGTAGGTGAAGGTGTCCTCGCCGGCGGCATGGGCGGCGTCGGCCTGGGTGCTCAGGTGGGCCTTGCTCACCACGCTGTCCTGGTAATCGCCCAGCAGGGTCTGGATGTCCTTGGCACGGTCGGAGACTTTGATTGCCCCGGTGGCCGCCGCGGTATAGCGAAGTCGTTTGGCGCCCTTGCGGATCCGGTGCAGCGCCTCGTCCTTCTCTTCGGCGCTGACATCGGTGGCACTGGCCGCCGCGGCGGCGGTCTTGGCGGCCTTGCGCACCCGTTTGTACGCCGAATCGATGGTCACCGGCGATGGCTGTGCACCTTCGGCGGCGAGCGGCGCGGCGTCGACCAACTCCTCCAGGGTGTCCAACAGCCGGAAGTAGCGCTGTGACCGCATCGCCAGCAGCGAACGCCGCCAGCCCGCGGTGTACCGGCGGTTGGCGCCCTCGACCAGGCGCTGGCGCACCGGCCCGCGCACCAGCTCGGCCGGCATTTCATCGAGCGCACGCTGATAGCGCTCGGCGAGCACCTCGGCGTCGCGGGCCACGCCCAGCACCGCGGCCAGCGCCCGCAGCTCATCGAGCACCCAGCCGTTGCCGTCCAGCCCGAATGAGCCCCTGGACTCCTGCAGCAGGCTGCGGATCTTGCGCGTCGTCACCCGCATCTGGTGCACCGCGTCGTAGGCGTCGGCGCGCACCGCGCGGTCCCAGACCACCAACTGGTCGATCTGCTCGGCAACGGCCCGGTGCAGTGGATCGGCAGGCGGGGCCGGCGTCGGGGCTTGATCTGTGCCGAGCACCTTGGCCAGCTTCGAGCCGTGGTCGGCAGG
The DNA here is from genome assembly GCF_029893345.1 of Mycolicibacterium frederiksbergense. Taxonomy (GTDB): domain Bacteria; phylum Actinomycetota; class Actinomycetes; order Mycobacteriales; family Mycobacteriaceae; genus Mycobacterium; species Mycobacterium frederiksbergense_B. The sequence continues at coordinate 624,745 of NZ_JARXVE010000002.1, forward strand.
TGTGGCTCCGGCATCGGCGAGCCGGTGCGCCAATCGGTTCAGCAGATCTGCGGGCGGCTCGGCGGCGAGCAGCTCCAGCTCCCATTCCCGCCAGCGCAATTGGTCGGCCTCGGCGCCGGTGGTCGATGCGGTGACCCGGTCATCGCAGAACTCGGCCAGCGGGGTTCCATCGGGCCCGTGCAGCACCTCGATGCGGCGCTGGGTGCAGATCCGGGCAACCGGTGACAACGGGCGGTCCCGGACGATGGCGAGCACGATGTCACGCAGATCCTCGGGCACGGCCTCAGCCGTCGTCCCCAACGGCACGCGCACCTCGGTGCGGGTGTCGGCGCCGGCCGGAAGCTTCAGATGCCAGCCGGCGTCACTGCCGCCGGTGCGGCGCCTGAGCGTGATGTGATGCGCCGCCAGATCGCGGTTCGGGGTGTCGAAATACACCGCGTCGAGTCGTTCGACCCCGGGCCGCGCCACCTCGGTAACGGCCGACAACCCTTCGAACGAAGGCGAAACGGTGTCCTCGGTGACCGCGAACTTTCGCTCGATTTCGGTGTACCTGGCGGTCTTGGGTTTGCCGTGGGCCATAGTCACCTTCGCTGTGCACCGGAGGCGGATCGGATGAGACCAGCGTGCCACATTCGGGCAGCCGCCACGCCGGTCGTCGGCAATGCCTGTCGACGCTGCAGTCGGCATAGTTGTCAGCGTGGCGAACGATCAGGCGACCAACCCGGGGAACCGCGCGGCCGGGCGCGGACGCCCCCGGCTGGAGCGGTCACGCCGGCCGGGCCAGACCGCCCGTGAGGAGATCCTCGACGCCGCCCTGTCGGCGGCAGTGATCGCCGAGTGCGCCGGTCCGCCCGATGCCGACGACCTTCCGTTTCGATTGGTCGAATCGGTGATCAACAGCCGCTCCGATGATGTCGACAGCGCGCCCGGGCAGCCCTGGGTGATCGCCGAGGGTGCGCTGCGGGTCCTCGGTTTCAGCGGCGATTTCGCTGCGCTGGTGAGCGGCACGGCGAGCCGGCTGGGCGTGCAACCACCGAAAACCCCAGCCCGCTAGAGTTTCCGAGCGTGACCGAGACCACTTATGAAGCCATCTCGTTCGAGCAGTCCGGCGCCATCGCGCAGATCACCCTGAATCGGCCGGACGCCGCGAATGGCATGAACGACACCATGACTCGCGAGCTGGCCGACGCCGCACGGCGTTGTGACACCGCCGGGACCAAGGTCGTGGTGCTGACCGGTGCGGGCCGGTTCTTCTGTGCCGGCGGCGATCTGAAGTCGTTCGCCGACGCGCCGGACCGGGGGCGCTTCATCAAGGGCGTCGCCGACGATCTGCATCAGGCCATCTCGTCGTTCGCCCGGATGGACGCGGTGCTGATCACAGTGGTCAACGGCACCGCGGCCGGCGCCGGGTTCAGCCTCGGGGTGGCCGGGGACCTGGTGCTGGCTGCCGAATCCGCCACGTTCACCATGGCCTACACCAAGGTGGGTCTGAGCCCCGACGGCAGTTCGACCTACTACCTGCCCCGACTGGTCGGGCTGCGCCGGGCGCAGGAGCTGATGCTGACCAATCGGACGCTCTCGGCCGCCGAGGCGCAGGAATGGGGACTGGTCAGCGAGGTGGTCGCCGCAGACCAGCTGCAGGCCCGGGCCGCGGAACTGGCCGAGCAGGTGGCCGCCGGATCCGCCGGATCCAACGGCGCGGTCAAATCACTGCTGGCGTCCTCGTTCAAGAACGGCCTGGAAGATCAGCTGGCGGCCGAATCCCGGTTCATCGCCGCGCGGGCGAACTCGGCCGACGGCCGTGAGGGCGTCGACGCGTTCCTGGCTAAGCGCCGGGCCGAGTTCGCCTAAGCGGCCAACTCTCAGTAGCTGTGCTCCTCGGCCGGGAACACCCCGGCTGCCACGTCGTGGGCGTACTGCGCCGCCGCCCGGTGCAGTTCGCCGCCCACGTCGCCGAAACGCTTGACGAACTTGGCGGTCTTGCCGCTGGTGAGGCCGACCATGTCCTGCCAGACCAGCACCTGGGCGTCGCAGTTGGGGCCGGCGCCGATGCCGACGGTGGGGATGGTGAGCTTGCCGGTGATCTGGGTGGCCAGCTCGGCGGGCACCATCTCCAGCACCACCGCGATGGCGCCGGCTTCCTGCACGGCGATCGCGTCGTGGATGGTCTGCTCAGCGGCATCACCGCGGCCCTGAACTCGGTAGCCGCCCAGCCCGTTGACGCTCTGCGGGGTGAAGCCGATGTGGGCCACCACCGGGATGCCCGCGGCCGACAGCGTCGCGATCTGATCGGCCATCCGCTCACCGCCCTCGAGCTTGATCGCCTGCGCGCCGGTCTCCTTCATGAAGCGGGTGGCAGTGGCCAGGGCCTGCTGCGGGCTGCTCTCGTAGCTGCCGAACGGCAGATCGGCGATCACCAGGGCATGCGGCGCGCCCTTGACCACCGCGCGGGCCAACGGAATCAGCTCGTCGATGGTGATCGGCACGGTCGTGTCGTAGCCGTAGACCACGTTCGCCGCCGAGTCGCCGACCAGCAGCACCGGGATTCCCGCATCGTCGAACACCCGTGCGCTGGAGTAGTCGTAACAGGTGAGCATCGCCCACTTGTGGCCTTCAGACTTCCACTTCTGCAGGGTGAGACTGCGGACCTTGGTGCGGGGATTGGTATCGGCACCGGTATCGGTATTGCGATCTGCGGCACCATAAACAGACTGTTCAGACATCGTCGTCCCTCGTGATGGTCGGTTCGAATCCTCGAGGCCGCCTCGCGGTCCCCGGGTTCGTCGGACGTGTGTCAGTCTGCCACCGCCGGGAATGAAGGCAAAAGCAACGTTTGAGTGGATTTCCTCACAGTTGCTGCGGCGAGCTTTAACATCAGCGACATGCAACGGCTCAGCGGCCTCGACGCCAGCTTCCTGTATCTGGAATCCGCCGCGCAGCCGATGCACGTCTGCGCTGTGCTGGAACTGGACACCTCGACCATGCCGGGCGGCTACAGCTTCGACCGGATGCGTGACGCACTCTCGTTGTCCATCAAGGCGATGCCGCAATTCCGCGAGAAGCTGGCCAATAGCCGGTTCAACCTCGATCACCCGGTATGGGTGGAGGACAAGGACTTTGACGTCGACCGGCACTTGCATCGGATCGGGCTACCGGCACCCGGCGGGCGTGCTGAGCTGTCCGAGATCTGCGGGCACATCGCGTCGCTGCCACTGGACCGGACCCGGCCGTTGTGGGAGATGTGGATCATCGAGAACGTCGCGGGCACCGATGCCCACGCCGGCGGCCGGCTGGCACTGATGACCAAGCTGCATCACTCCGGGGTAGACGGGGTGACCGGCGCCAACCTGATGTCACAGCTGTGCACCACCGAACCCGACGCCCCGCCGCCCGACCCGGTTGACGGGGTGGGCGGCGCCTCGGGTGCCCAGATCGCCATCGGCGGTGCGCTGAAGTTCGCCGCCCGCCCGCTCAAGTTGGCCAATGTGCTGCCCACCACGGCCAACACGGTGATCGACACGGTGCGGCGGGCGTTGAGCGGGCAGGCGATGGCAGCACCGTTCAACGCCCCGAAAACCGTGTTCAATGCCAACGTCACCGGTCGCCGCAGCGTCGCGTTCGCGCAGTTGGACCTCGAAGACATCAAGACCGTGAAAAACCACTTCGACGTCAAAGTCAACGATGTGGTGATGGCGCTGGTATCCGGCGTGCTGCGCACTTACCTCAGCGACCGCGACGAATTGCCGGAGAGCTCCCTGGTCGCCATGGTGCCGGTCTCGGTGCACGACCGCTCCAACCGGCCGGGGCGCAACCAGGTGTCGGGCATGTTCTCCAAGCTGGAAACCCGGATCGCCGACCCGGCCGAACGGTTGCGCGCCATCGCTGCGTCGAATTCGGTGGCCAAACAACACAGTTATGCGATCGGCGCGACGCTGTTGCAGGACTGGTCGCAGTTCGCGGCGCCGGCGGTGTTCGGCGCCGCGATGCGGGTGTATGCCGCCAGCCGCCTGTCCGGGGCCAAACCCGTGCACAATCTCGTCATCTCCAATGTGCCCGGCCCCCAGGTGCCGTTGTATCTGCTGGGCTGCGAGGTCAAGGCCATGTACCCGCTGGGCCCGATCTTCCACGGCTCCGGGCTCAACATCACCGTGATGTCACTGACCGGGATGCTCGACGTCGGCATCGTGTCCTGCCCGGACTTGCTGCCTGACCTGTGGGATATGGCCGACGATTTCCATGTCGCACTCCAGGAGCTTCTCGCCGCTACCCGATAACGTCACGGCCTCCGATGACCAGGCCCGGCCTGCGGCGACGTTGCGCCATGGCAGCATGGTCAGCCATGACGTTCAGGATCAGGTTCGGCGCGCTGCTGGCGGTGACGGCGCTGGCGGCGGCGGGTTGCACCCAGGTCGTCGAGGGGGAGGCCCGGATCGCGGTCCCACGGCCCGGTACGCCGGTGCAATGGTTGCCGTGCAACGCCGGGTCGGGCAACAACATGCAGATCCCCGACGGTGCCGAATGTGGACTGTTGTCGGTGCCGGTGGACTACGCCAAAGCCGACGGCGAAGTCGCACGGCTGGCGATGATCCGCTTCCCGGCCGCGGGCAAGAAGATCGGTTCGTTGGTGATCAACCCCGGCGGGCCGGGTGAGTCCGGGGTGGAATCGGCGGTCTCCCTGCTGTCCGGTCTGCCGCAGTCGGTCAAGGACCGCTTCGACATCGTCGGGTTCGACCCGCGCGGTGTCGGGTCCTCGATGCCGGCGGTGTGGTGCAACTCCGACGCCGACAACGACCGGCTGCGTGCCGACCCCACGGTCGAGTACACCCCGGAGGGCGTGGCGCACCTGGAGAAAGAAACCAAAGATTTCGTGCAGCGCTGCGTCGACAAGATGGGCGTCGAATTCCTGGAGAACGTGGGGACCGAGAACGTCGCCAAGGACCTGGATGCGATCCGGGCCGCGCTCGGCGATGACAAGTTGACCTATCTGGGCTACTCCTACGGCACCCGCATCGGCGCGACGTACGCCGAGCAGTTCCCGCAGAAGGTCCGCGCGATGATCCTCGACGGCGCCGTCGACCCCAATGCCGATCCGGTGGAAGAAGACATCCGCCAGGCCGCTGCCTTCCAGAAGGCCTTCGACGACTACGCCGCCGACTGCGCCAAGAATCCGGACTGCCCGCTGGGCACCGACCCGGCCAAGGCCGTCGAGGTGTACAAGAGCCTCATCGACCCGCTGGTGCAGCACCCGGCCAAGACCCGCGATCCGCGCGGGCTGAGCTACAGCGACGCCACCGTGGGCACCATCCTGCCGCTGTACTCACCGAATCTGTGGCGGCATCTGACCGAGGGGCTGACCGGGCTGAAGAACGGCAACGGCGATGTCATGCTGGCGCTGGCCGACCTGTACATGGGTCGAGATGCCAAGGGCCACTACAACAATTCGACGGATACGCGGGTCGCGGTCAACTGCATGGACAAGCCTGCGATCACCGACCGGGCCACCGTGATCGACGAGGATCGCAGGGCACGCGAGGTAGCCCCATTCATGAGCTACGGCGCGTTCACCGGGAATGCGCCGCTGGGAACCTGTGCGTTCTGGCCGGTGCCGCCGACCAGCAAGCCGCACGAGGTCTCGGTGAAGGGGCTGCCACCGACATTGATCGTCTCGACCACCAACGATCCGGCGACCCCGTACCAGGCCGGCGTCGATCTGGCCCGCCAACTCGGCGGCACCCTGGTCACTTTCGAAGGCACCCAGCACACCGTGGTGTTCCAAGGCAACAAATGCATCGACGACATCGCCGCGACCTACCTTGTCGACGTGACCGTGCCGCCGCCGGGCACGCGCTGCTGACCGGCCTCGGCCGGCAAGGTCACCGAATGATCTCCGGCCGATCTCTGCTCGGCCTCAGCGGCAGACCCGAAGGCTCCGGCCGTGAGATCATGTCAGCCGTGCGGTGGGTCGGTTGGATGCTGTGGACGCGAGGAACAACCAGGGCACTGGCCGCCACACTGCTCGGCACAAGCGCGGTGATCTGCCCGGTCGTCGGGCCGGCCGCGCACGCTTGGGCGGAATCGGGGCCGGAATGGGGAAGTTGCGCCCCCTGGGTGCAAGATCCGGCCGCGATCCCGACCGCGCAGTGCCGCACCGTCTCAGTACCAGTGGATTGGAATTCCGCTGATCCCCAAGGCGCACAGGCGCAATTGGCGGTGATCCGGATTCCGGCCAGCGGTAACCGGATCGGGACACTGTTCGTCAACCCCGGCGGTCCCGGTGCCTCGGCGGTGAACACCGTCGCCGGCATGGCTGCCGCACTGACCGGCTCCCCACTCACCGATCATTTCGATCTGGTCGGCTTCGACCCGCGCGGCGTCGGGCACTCCACCCCGCAGCTGCGCTGCCGCACCGACGCCGAGATCGACGCCTACCGGCGCGAGCCGCTGGCCGATTACAGCCCGGCCGGTGTCGCCCACATCGAAGACCTCTACCGCCAGTTCGCGCAGCAGTGCCTGGACCGCATGGGCGCGCCGTTCCTGGCCAACATCGGCACCGCCTCCTCGGTGCGGGACATGGACGCGGTGCGAGCCGCGCTGGGTGAGGAGCAGATCAACTACCTGGGCTTCTCCTACGGGACCCAGTTGGGCGCTGCCTACGCCGAGCAGTTCGGCGATCGGGTGCGCACCATGGTGCTCGACGGTGCCATCGACCCGAGCCTGGATCCGATCACCAAGAACGTCCGCCAGCTCGCCGGGTTCCAACAGGCTTTCGAGAAATACGCCGCGGATTGTGCGCAATCGTCGGACTGCCCACTCGGTACCGACCCGGCCCAGTTCGTCGGCCGCTACCACCAAATGGTGGACCCGCTGGTGACCACGCCTGCGGCCACCACGGACTCGCGCGGGCTCGGCTACGCCGATGCCATCACCGGGACCGGCAACGCCATGTACTCGGCGCGGCTCTGGCCCTTCCTGACCAGCGGGCTGCTCGGGTTGACGCGCGGCACCAATCCCGGTGACCTGCTGTTGCTCGCCGACGACTATTGGCACCGCGATGATTCGGGCCACTACCAGAACATGCAGGATGCGTTCACCGCGATCCGATGTGTCGACTCGTCGTTCCCCACCGACCCGGCGGCGTGGGCCGATGCCGACCGGCAAAACCGTGCGGCCGCACCGTTCCTGGCCTACGGCGAGTTCACCGGCTACGCGCCACGTGACATCTGCGCGCTGTGGCCGGTGCCTGCGACCTCGGCGCCACACGCCGTGACCGGACCCGGACCGGGCAAGGTCGTGGTGGTGTCCACCACCGGGGACCCGGCCACGCCGTATCAGGCCGGTGTGGACCTGGCCCGGCAAATGGATGCGGCGCTGATCTCCTTCCGCGGTTCCCAACACACCGTGGTGTTCAACGGAGACGCCTGTGTCGATACCGCAACGCTGAGTTTCTTCATCACCCAATCCTCGCCGGGTGACCTCTCCTGCTAAGTCTTCCAGGGCTGTAACACAGATTTAACAGCCGATGCCTACGCTGCGGGCATGGACCGCCAGAAGGAATTCGTGCTGCGCACGCTGGAGGAACGCGATATCCGGTTCGTCCGGTTGTGGTTCACCGATGTGCTCGGCTTCCTCAAGTCGGTGGCGATCGCGCCCGCCGAGCTCGAGGGCGCTTTCGAAGAGGGCATCGGTTTCGACGGCTCGTCGATCGAGGGCTTCGCCCGCGTCTATGAGTCCGACACCGTGGCCCGGCCCGACCCGTCGACCTTCCAGGTGCTGCCCTGGACCACCGGCGCCGGTAAGCACTACTCGGCGCGGATGTTCTGCGACATCACCATGCCCGACGGCTCGCCGTCGTGGGCCGACTCGCGGCATGTGCTGCGCCGGCAACTGGCCAAGGCCAGCGACCTCGGATTCTCTTGCTACGTCCACCCCGAGATCGAATTCTTCCTGCTCAAGCCCGGGGACGACGACGGTTCGCCGCCGATCCCGGCCGACAACGGCGGCTACTTCGACCAGGCCGTGCACGATGCCGCCCCCAACTTCCGTCGCCACGCCATCGACGCGCTGGAGCAGATGGGCATCTCGGTGGAGTTCAGCCACCACGAGGGCGCACCCGGGCAGCAGGAGATCGACCTGCGCTACGCCGACGCACTGTCGATGGCCGACAACGTGATGACGTTTCGTTACCTGGTCAAGGAAGTGGCCCTGGCCGACGGGGTGCGGGCCTCCTTCATGCCCAAGCCGTTCGCGGAGTACCCCGGCTCGGCGATGCACACCCACATGAGCCTGTTCGAGGGCGATACCAACGCCTTCCACGGTCCCGATGACCCGCTGCAGCTCTCCGATATCGCCAAGTCCTTCATCGCGGGCATTCTGGAGCACGCCAGCGAGATCAGCGCGGTGACCAACCAGTGGGTGAACTCCTACAAACGGCTCGTGCACGGCGGCGAGGCGCCCACCGCGGCCTCCTGGGGTGCGGCCAACCGCTCGGCGCTGGTACGGGTGCCGATGTACACACCGCGCAAGGCCTCCTCGCGGCGCGTCGAGGTCCGTAGCCCCGACTCGGCGTGCAATCCCTACCTGACCTTCGCGGTGCTGCTGGCCGCCGGGCTGCGGGGTGTGGAGAAGGGATACGTGCTGGGCCCGCAGGCCGAGGACAACGTCTGGAATCTGACTCCCGAGGAACGTCGCGCCATGGGCTACCGGGAGCTGCCCTCCAGCCTCGGTAACGCGCTGGAGGCGATGGAGGGCTCCGAGCTTGTCGCGGAAGCGTTGGGGGAGCACGTATTCGACTACTTCTTGCGCAACAAGCGCGCCGAGTGGGAGAACTACCGCAGCCACGTCACTCCGTACGAGCTGAAGAACTACCTCTCGCTCTGAGTAGACAGCCGGGCCGGCGCCGATGTGCGCTACCGTCGTGAACGTGGCCAAGCCTGCGACCGACCGTCCGAAACTGCCCAGCGTCGGCCGGCTCGGACTGGTGCATCGGCAGGCCGGCGCCGACCTGGACCAGCTCGGGTGGAACACCGATGCGCACGTCGAGCTGTTGTGGTCGTTATCGCGCGCGCCGGACGCCGATGTCGCGCTTCGAGCGATGGTTCGGCTGGCCGATGCGCTCGGGACCGGCTGGGCTGAGCTCAACCATCTGCTGCTGACCGACCGCGCGCTGCGGGGCCGGCTGTTCGGTGTGCTGGGATCCTCGCTGGCCCTCGGTGATCACCTGGTGGCCCATCCCGAGTCCTGGCGGCTGCTGGCCGGTGAGGTGCAACTTCCGACCGCCGACACGTTGCGCGGCACATTCACCGCACTGGCCCAGGATGTCGACATCACCAGGGGCGCGGCCACCGCCGTGCCAGCACTGCGGGCCCTCTACCGCGACCGGCTGTTGGTGCTGGCCGCCCTCGACGTCGCTTCGACGGTCGAGAACGAGCCGGTGCTGCCGTTCATCGCCGTCGGTGTGCAGCTGTCCGATCTGGCCGACGCCGCGCTCGGTGCGGCACTGACGGTGGCAACCCGGGCCGTGTGCGAGGGTGGGGTCGAGCCCCGGCTGGCCGTCATCGCCATGGGCAAATGCGGTGCGCGCGAGCTGAATTACGTCAGCGACGTCGACGTCATCTTCGTCGGGGAGCCGATTGTGGACAGCTCCGACGGTGGTAGTGACGACAGCCTGGCGCTGGCCACCCGGGTGGCGGGCGAGATGATGCGGATTGCCTCCGATGCTTTCTTCGAGGTCGACGCGGCGTTACGGCCGGAAGGTAAACGCGGACAACTGGTTCGGACTGTGGAATCCCACATCGCCTACTACCAGCGCTGGGCCAAGACCTGGGAATTTCAGGCGCTGCTCAAGGCGCGTCCGGCGGCGGGGGACCCGGAGCTGGGTCGGGCCTATATCGACTCTTTGATGCCAATGGTGTGGACCGCTTGCGAGCGTGAGGATTTCGTCCCCGAGGTGCAAGCTATGCGCCGTCGGGTCGTGGAACTCGTCCCGGCCGGGGTGCGGGCCCGTGAGCTCAAGCTCGGCACGGGCGGACTGCGCGATGTCGAATTCGCCGTCCAGCTACTGCAATTGGTGCACGGACGCAATGACGACTCGCTGCACGTGGCGTCCACCGTGGCTGCACTCGACGCCCTCGGCGAGGGTGGGTACATCGGCCTTGACGACGCCGCCAACATGACCGCGTCCTACGAATTCCTGCGGCTGCTCGAACACCGGCTGCAGCTGCAGCGGCTCAAACGCACCCACATGCTGCCCGACGACAACGACGTCGAAGCGTATCGCTGGCTGGCCCGGGCCGCCCACGTTCGTCCCGACGGCCGCCACGACGCCCAAGGGGTGCTGCGCGAGGAACTCAAGCGGCAGAGCCTGCGGGTGTCGCGACTGCACGCCAAGCTCTTCTACCAGCCGCTGCTGGAATCGGTGGGCGAGCCGGCGGTGGGCATCGGTGCCGGGATGAGTGCCGAGGCGGCCGAACGTCAGCTTGCCGCACTGGGTTACGAGGGGCCGCAGAACGCGCTGACGCACCTGGCCGCGCTCACCGGCCAGAGCGGGCGCCGCGCCCGGGTGCAGCAGGTGCTGCTGCCGACCCTGCTGGACTGGCTGTCGGACACCCCCGACCCGGACACCGGTCTGCTGGCCTACCGCCGGATCAGCGAGGAACTGGCCGAGCAGCGCTGGTATTTGTCGACCCTGCGCGACGAGGGGGCGGTGGCCAAGCGGCTGATGCGGGTGCTGGGGACCTCGGCCTATATCCCCGAACTGCTCATGCGCGCCCCGGAGGTCATCCAGCTCTACGCCGACGGTCCCAACGGCCCGAAGCTGCTCGACGGCGATCCCGACAGCGTGGCCCGTGCACTGCTGGCTTCGGCCGCACGGCACCCCGACCCGGTGCGCGGCATCGCGGCGTCGCGCACCCTGCGGCGTCGGGAACTGGCCCGCATCGCGTCGGCCGACGTGCTGGGCCTGATCGAGGTGACCGACGTGTGTAAGGCACTCACCTCGGTGTGGGTCGCGGTGCTGGAGGCCGCGCTGCAGGCGGTGATCCGGGCCAACACACCCGAATCCGGTGCGCCCGCGCGCATCGCGGTCATCGGCATGGGCCGACTCGGCGGCGGCGAACTCGGGTACGGCTCCGACGCCGACGTGATGTTCGTCTGCGAGCCGGCTCCCGGTGTGGAGGACTCGGTGGCCGTGCGCTGGTCGGTGACCGTTGCCGAGCAGGTTCGCACGTTGCTCGGCACGCCGAGCGTCGATCCGCCGCTGGAGGTCGACGCCGGACTGCGTCCCGAGGGACGTAACGGGCCGTTGGTGCGGACCTTGGCCTCGTATGCGGCCTACTACGAGCAGTGGGCGCAGCCCTGGGAGATCCAGGCGCTGCTGCGGGCACATCGGGTCGCCGGCGATATGGAACTCGGCGAGCGTTTCCTGCTGGTGGCAGACAAGACCCGCTATCCCTCGGGCGGCGTTTCGGCCGAGGCGGTGCAGGAGATCCGCCGGATCAAGGCGCGGGTGGATGCCGAGCGCCTGCCGCGTGGCGCGGACCCCAACACCCATACCAAGCTGGGCCGCGGCGGGTTGGCCGACATCGAATGGACGGTGCAGTTGCTGCAGCTGCGCTACGCCCACAAAGTGCCTGCGCTGCACAACACTTCGACGCTGGAAACGCTGGACGCGATCGGCGCCGCCGAACTGGTCGCCGAGGGTGACGTGGAGCTGTTGCGGGAGGCCTGGCTGACCGCGACGCGGGCGCGCAACGCGCTGGTGCTGGTGCGCGGTAAGGCCACCGATCAGTTGCCCGGGCCGGGGCGTCAGCTCAATGCGGTCGCCCTGGCGGCCGGCTGGGGCAGCGATGACGGCGGTGAGTTCCTGGACAACTACCTGCGGGTGACTCGGCGGGCCAAGGGCGTGGTCCGCAAGATTTTCGGCGGCTGAGCCGCCAAGTAGATGAAGCGGCTGAGCCGCCAAGTAGATGAAGCGGCTGAGCCGCCAAGTGGATGAAGCGGCTGAGCCGCCAAGTGGATGAAGCGGCGAGTAGCCGAAGCGGGTGAACTGGCCCCCGCGTGCGCGACATCACAGTGGGTGATGTTAATAAGGGCGTATAACAATTTCACTGGGAGTCCGGATGAAACATACGTTCGACGTCATCACCGCGGCCGAGCATGATCGGCTCGAAGCCCTCTATGAGCCGTTCGCCCGCGCGATGCGTGAACTCGTGGATGCCGGAGTGCGCACCGAGGTGGACCCGCAGACCATCGCCGATGCGACCGCGGCCGTCGAGGCGGTTACCGCGTCGCTGCGCCGCGATCAGCGCGACGGGCCGCACGCCATGCTGCACGCCGAGACCAACCGTCCCGTGGTGTGGGCGAATCCGGTCGTCGGATTGCGCAATGCGCTGGCCCCGCCGTTGGTGATCGAGCATTCCGACGATGGCAGCTGCTGGAGTGAGTTCGAGCTGGGAGCGGCCTATGAGGGACCACTGGGCTGGGTGCACGGCGGCATTTGCGCGTTGGTGCTCGACCACATTCTCGGTGAGGTGGCCAGCAGCGGATTGAACGAGCCGCGCTACACCGGAACCATCACGTGCCGGTATCGCCGTGGCACACCCCTGGGTACGTTGCGCGCGGAGGCCTACATCGACCGGACCGAGGGCGTCAAAACCTTTGCGCGAGGCCATATCAGCGACGCCGACGGGATCACCGTCGAGGCTGAAGGCGTCTTCATCACCCCGGCGTGGGCGCGGGATGCCGGATGAAGTTCTATGTGAGCATGGCCTTCCTGGACACCCGGGAGGCCGTCGAAATAGCCAGGGCCGCAGACGAACTCGGCTACGATGGGATGGGCATCCCGGATCACGTGGTGAACCTGGAGACGCTGCGGACGCCGTATCCGTACACCAACGACGGCAAGCGCCGCTGGGAGGCGTTCACCGACTGGCCGGACCCGTGGGTGATGATCGGGGCACTGGCGCTGGTCACCACTCGGCTGAAGTTCGTCACCACGGTCTACCTGCCCGCGATGCGCGACCCGTACTCGGCGGCGAAAGCGATTGGCACCGCGGCCTATCTGGCCGGCGGACGGCTGGAACTCGGTGTCGGGGTCGGCTGGTGCGAGGAGGAGTTCGAGCTGCTGGGCCAGCAGTTCGCGCGACGCGGCAAGCGCACCGACGAGATGCTTGAGTTGATGAAGAAGCTGTGGTCGCCTGGGTGGACCGAGTTTGCCGGCGAGTTCTATTCCACACCTCGACTGGAGATGGAGCCCACTCCGCCGCGGATCCCCATCTACGTCGGCGGCCTGTCCGACATCGCGCTGCGCCGAGCGGCGCGGCACGACGGCTGGATCGGCGATCTGATCTCCACCGAGGCCGCCTTGCAGCGGGTCGACCGGTTACGCGAGCTGCGCGCCGAAAAGGGTTTGACGATGGACGATTTCACCGTCATCACACCCCTGGCCGACGCTTTCACCCCGGAGCACTACGCGCGCGCGGAAGCCGGTGGCATCCAAGGCATCGTCACCATGCCGTGGATGTTCTACGCCGGGCCCTCGGCGAGCCTGGCCGAGAAGATCGACGGGATGAAGCGGTTCCGCGACGATCTGCGGCTGGACTAACGCTTCCTGCGCGCCGCGTCGAGGGCGAACGCGCCACCGCCGAGCACGGCCAGCAGCAGGAAGCCGAAGCAGTACAGCACCGCCAGCTCCCCGCCGTTCTGCAGCGGGAGCAGGCCGTTGGGCTGATGCTCAGTGAAGTAGGCGAACGCCATCTGGCCGCATGCGATGAACGCGGCGATGTGGGTGAACAGGCCTATCATGATCAGCAGGCCCAGCCCGAGTTCGAGCACGCCCGCGTACCAGACCGGCCAGGAGCCGACCGGCGCCGCACCGCCCATGTCGACGGGCCAGGCGAACAGCTTGACTGCTCCGTGCACGGTGAACAGGAATCCGAACACGAGGCGGAACACCCCGAGAGCAACGGGGGAGTAGGTGTTGAGCCGGGCGTCCAGTTTGGTCGTCATGGTGCGACGATACGCGTGCAAACCAGGAATCTCACAACTCGAGCAGCACGGTCACCGGGCCGTCATTGATCAGTTGCACCTGCATATCCGCCCCGAAAACTCCCGTTTGCACCACGGCGCCCAATTTGGCCAGGGCCGTTGCGAATTCGTTGACCAGCGGTTCGGCGACACCTCCGGGCGCCGCGGCGTTCCAGGACGGCCTGCGGCCTTTGGCGGTGTTGGCGTACAGCGTGAACTGACTGATCACCAGGATGGGCGCACCGACATCGGACGCCGATCGTTCGTCGTCGAGAATCCTTAACTGCCAGAGCTTCTCGGCCATCCGCCGGGCCTTGGCCGGGTCGTCGTCGTGGGTGACCCCGACCATCGCCAGCAGACCCTGTGCCGCCGGACTGATCTCGCCGACCACGTCGCCGTCGACCAGTACCCGTGCGGAGGAGACTCGTTGCACCAGAACACGCATCGGTCCATTGTGCGGGCGACGGCGAGCAGACGGAAATGTCCCCCAAAACCGGAGTTTTGGGGGACATTCGCGTCTGCTCGCGCTATTGGCTCAGCAGTCGCGTCGGCGAGCCGACTCAGCAGTCGTAGTACAGCGAGAACTCGTACGGGTGAGGCCGGATCTGGATCGGCATGATCTCGTTCTCCCGCTTGTAGGAGATCCAGGTCTCGATCAGGTCCTCGGTGAACACGCCACCTTCAGTGAGGTACTCGTGGTCCTCTTCCAGCCGGTCGATCACGGCGCTCAGCGAGGTAGGTGCCTGCGGGATGCTGGCGGCCTCGTCCGGCGGCAGCTCGTACAGGTCCTTGTCGACCGGGGCCATCGGCTCGATCTTCTTCTTGATGCCGTCGATACCGGCCATCAGCATGGCCGCGAACGCCAGGTACGGGTTACCCGAGCTGTCCGGGCAACGGAACTCCAGGCGCTTGGCCTTCGGGTTGTTGCCGGTGATCGGGATGCGGACACAGGCCGAGCGGTTGCGCTGGCTGTACACCAGGTTGATCGGAGCCTCGTAGCCCGGCACCAGGCGCTTGTAGGAGTTCACCGTCGGGTTGGTGAAGGCCAGCAGCGACGGGGCGTGGTGCAGGATGCCGCCGATGTAGTGCCGGGCGATATCCGACAGGCCCGCGTACCCGGACTCGTCGTGGAACAGCGGCTTGCCGTCCTTCCACAGCGACTGGTGGGCGTGCATGCCGGAGCCGTTGTCACCGAACAGCGGCTTGGGCATGAAGGTGACGGTCTTGCCGTTCTGCCAGGCGGTGTTCTTGATGATGTACTTGAACAGCAGCACGTCATCGGCCGCGTGCAGCAGCGTGTTGAACTTGTAGTTGATCTCGGCCTGACCGGCGGTACCGACCTCATGGTGGCCGCGCTCCAGCGTGAAGCCCGCGTTGATCAGATTGGTCGACATCTCGTCGCGCAGGTCGACGTAGTGGTCGTACGGCGCCACGGGGAAGTAGCCACCCTTGGGGCGGACCTTGTAACCGAGGTTGGCGCTGCCGTCGGCCTCGAAGGGCTCGCCGGTGTTCCACCACGCGGACTCGGAATCCACCTCGTAGAAGGTGCCGTTCATCTTCGAGTCGAAGCTCACCGAGTCGAAGACGTAGAACTCGGCCTCGGCACCGAAGAAACAGGTATCGGCGATGCCGGTGCTGGCCAGGTAGTTCTCCGCCTTGCGGGCGACGTTGCGCGGGTCGCGGGAGTACGCCTCACGGGTGAACGGGTCGTGCACGAAGAAGTTCAGGTTCAGCGTCTTGGCGGCCCGGAACGGATCGATGCAGGCAGTGTCGGCATCGGGGAGCAGCATCATGTCGGATTCGTGGATCGACTGGAAACCGCGGACCGACGAGCCGTCGAAGGCGAGGCCTTCCTCGAAGACGCTCTCATCGAAGGCCGACGCCGGGATCGAGAAGTGCTGGACGACGCCGGGCAGATCGCAGAAGCGAATGTCGACGTATTCGACGTTTTCGTCCTTGATCAGCTTGAAGATGTCGTCGGACGTCTTTTCTGCCACTGAGTGTTCTCCTTTTTACTGGTAACCCGCGGGTTGACGCTATGGACACCATGTTGCAAGGCCGTCAACCATATGTTGCGCCGAAGTTACGCGATGCGGGTCTTGGTCACATGTGGCTACCGGCGAGCAGTTAACCGGCTCCGCCTATTGTGGCCCTATGGCGCGCACGATGGGAACCTGGCTGTCCGGTCCCGGACCTTTCGACTCTGGTGACGGCGCGGACGCAGACGCACGCAGCAAGTATCCAGGCGAACGCCTCGGCCTGCCCGAAAACGGCCCCGGCTCGCTTGCCCGGATGGGTCGGCGGGTGGGCGCACTGTTTGTGGACTGGCTGGTGGCCTACGGGCTGGCGGGTCTGGCGATGGCCCTCGGCCTGGTGTCGATGCCGATGCTGTCCACGGCGGTGCTGGTGATCTGGATGGTGCTGGGCACCGTCGCGGTGCGACTGTTCTCGTTCACGCCGGGGCAGCTCGCGCTGGGGCTGGTGGTGGTGCCGGCCGACGGTCGCGACCGGATCGGCATCGTCCGGGCGTTCCTGCGCGTGGTGTTGATCGCGCTGGTGATCCCGCCGCTGGTGTCCGACAGTGATCTGCGTGGCCTGCACGACCGGGTGACGTTCACCGCGGTCGTGCGGCGGTAGCTCTAAGCCGAAACGACGTCAGCCGAAAACGAAGAAGATCGCGAGATTCTCCAGGATTCTCGCGATCTTGTTCACGCTCAGCGGCTGACAGTTAGCGCCTGCGCACGGTGCGCTGAACACCACGCATCTTCGCACCGGCCGGCATCGGACCCTTGGGCAATCCGGCCGGGCCGGTCTTGGTGCCCAGCGCGACAAGCCGCGACTCCAACGAGTCCATCTGCTTGACCGTGATGTTCACCGGCAGCTTGTTCAAGTGGCGTTCCAGCTTGGACAAGGGCACCTCGCCCTCGCCGTTGCCGACCACGATTTCGTAGATCGGGACATCGCCGACCAGGCGTGCGGTGCGTTTCTTCTCCTGGGCGAGCAAGGGCTTGACCCGACCCGGTGAACCCTCGCCGACGAAAATCACCCCGGGCCGGCCGATCACCCGGTGCACCGCGTCGAAATGACCGGTCGCCGCGATCCCGGGGGTGACCCGCCACTTACCCCGCAGGTTGTCCAGTGCCCAGGCCGCGGCACCAGTCTGCCCCTCGGCCTTCGTGTACACCGACTTCTGGGCCCGGCGGCCGAAGATGATGAAAGCGACCAGCGCGCCCAGCACCACGCCGAGGGGGATCAGCGTGTACATGGTGAACCCGCCGATGACTACACCGGCGACCACCGCGGCAGCCACGATCAGCACGAACGCGCCGATCATGTACGGCAGCAGGCGCTTGTCTTCCTTGCGCTGGATCTGGAATGCCTGCCACAGCTGACTGCGCCGCTGCTTGGAGGCCGCTTTGCGGGCAGCCTTAGCCTCGGCCTTTGCCGCTTTGGTTTCCGCGGCAGTGCGGGTTTTCGCCATTGCTTCAGGATACGGGGGGCTGATCAGCGAATCGCACCCGAGCGGCCTGGGCGTAGAGCTTGCCGGCGCGGTAGGACGAGCGCACCAGCGGTCCGGCCAGTACGCCGGCGAAACCCAGGCCTTCGGCAAAGGCCGAGAGTTCGACGAACTCGTCGGGATGCACCCACCGCTCGACCGGATGGTGGCGTGGTGAAGGCCGCAGGTACTGGGTGATTGTGACGATGTCGCAGCCGGCGTCGTACAGATCTCGCAACGCGGTGCGAACCTCGTCGATCGTCTCGCCCATGCCCAGGATCAGGTTCGATTTGGTGACCAGGCCGAAGTTGCGGGCATCGGTGATCACGGCCAGGCTGCGGTCGTAGCGGAACGCCGGACGAATCCGCTTGAAGATGCGCGGCACCGTTTCGACGTTGTGCGCGAACACTTCTGGGCGCGACTCGAACACTTCCTCCAGCTGGGCCGGGATTCCGTTGAAGTCCGGGGCCAGCAGCTCCACACCAGTGTTCGGGTTGAGCCGCTTGATGTAGCGGACGGTCTCGGCGTACAGCCACGCTCCGCCGTCGGGCAGATCATCGCGGGCCACCCCGGTCACGGTGGAGTAGCGCAGGCCCATCGCCTGGACGCTCTCGGCGACCCGGCGCGGCTCATCGCGGTCCAGCTCGGCGGGCTTGCCGGTGTCGATCTGGCAGAAATCGCAGCGCCGGGTGCACTGCTCGCCGCCGATCAGGAACGTGGCCTCCCGGTCCTCCCAACATTCGAAGATGTTGGGGCAGCCGGCCTCCTCACACACCGTGTGCAGACCTTCCCGCCGCACCAGGCCCTTGAGCTCGGTGTACTCCGGGCCCATCTTGGCCCGGGTCTTGATCCACGGCGGCTTGCGTTCGATCGGGGTCTGCGCGTTGCGGACCTCCAGCCGAAGAAGCTTGCGTCCCTCTGGCACGACAGTCACTCGGTCATCCTACGTTCAGAGCTACTTCCAGCCGTCCGTCGAGTGCATCGGACACCGCATCGGAGACGCGGTCGATGACATCCGCGACCGCGATGTGGCGGCCCAGTTCGGCCGTCAGCGAGGTCACCCCGGCATCGGAGATCCCGCACGGGACGATCGAGGAGAACGCGCTCAGATCGCAGTCACAGTTGAGCGCGAAACCGTGCAGCGTCGTCGCCCGTGACACCCGGATGCCGATCGCCCCGACCTTGCGGGCCGGCCCGCGCTCGTCGGCACCGACCCACACTCCAGAGCGGCCCTCGATGCGGCCGGTCTGCAGGCCCAGGTCCGCGCACACGGTGATGAGCGCTTCTTCCAGGCGCCGGACGAAATTCACCACATCCAGCGGCTCGGACAGCCCGATGATGGGGTAGCCCACCAGTTGTCCCGGGCCGTGCCAGGTGATCTTGCCGCCGCGGTCGGTGTCGACGACAGGCGTGCCGTCCACCGGGCGCTCGTGTGCCTCGGTGCGCTTACCTGCGGTGTAGACGGCGGGATGCTGCAACAGCAGCAGGGTGTCGGGCCCACCGGCCACCCTGGCGTCGGCGATCTCGCGCTGCAGCTGCCAGGCCTCGTCATAGCCGATGGTGCCCAGGCGCCGCACCTCGATGGGTGCTGCGGTCGAGCGGATGGATATCACAGCGTCGACGGTACGCCCCAGCTTCGCGGGGACCCCCAGTCAGACGTCCCTAGGCGCGGTGGCGTAACCGAGCGCCTCGCCGACGGTGTTGTGGTGGAAGGTGAAACCGGCCTGTTCCAGCACGGCCGGGATGGCGCGCTGGCCGACGAGCAGACCCTCGTCGGCGATTTCGCCGAGCAGGGAGCGCAGCACGAAAGCCGGCACCACCATCGGGGTGGGACGGTTGACGGCCCGGCCCAGCGCCGCGGTGAACTCGGCATTGGTCACCGGCGCCGGCCCGGTGAGATTCACCGGGCCCGAAAGGTTTTCGGTAGAAATCGCGAACAGCACCGCGCGAACCTCGTCCTCCAGGCTGATCCACGGCACGTACTGCCGACCATTGCCCAGTCGGGCGCCGAGGCCGAGCGAGAACAGTGGTTTGAGCTGCCTCAGCATGCCCCCGGACGGGGAAAACACCAGCCCGGTGCGTAGCAGCACCACCCGCGTCCCAGCGGCGGCCGCAGCAGTGGTGGCCGCCTCCCAGTCCACGCACAACCGGGCCAGGAATCCGCGCCCCGCCGCCGCCGACTCGTCGACCACCCGATCGCGGGTGTCGCCGTAGAAGCCGACCGCACTGGCGTTCACCAGCACCGGCACCCCGGCCTCGGCGACGGCACCGGCCAACACCTCGGTGGGCCCGATGCGGCTGTCCCGCAGGTTCTGCTTGAACGCTCCCGACCAACGCTTCTCGGCGACGCCGACGCCGCACAGATTCACCACCGCGTCCACGCCGCGCAGCGCGTCCGAGTCGAACTCGCCGGTGTCCGGATTCCAGAACAACTCGTCGGCGTTCGACGGCGCCCTGCGCACGATCCGAATCACCCGGTGATCGGCGGCGCGCAGTGCTGTCACCAGCGCCGAGCCGATCAGGCCGGATGATCCCGCTATCGCGATGACGGCGTGGGCCACGGTGGGGAAACCTTCCTAACGGCCCTTACAGCCCGAGGTCGGCCTCGAACGCACCCTCTTCAAGCCTGCGCTTGATGGTGGTCACGAACCGGCCGGCGTCGGCACCGTCGATCAACCGGTGGTCGTAGGTGAGCGGCAGGTAGCACACCGACCGCACACCGATCGACTCGTTGCCGTACTCGTCGGAGATCACCCGCGGGCGCTTGACGATCGCCCCGGTGCCCAACATCGCCGCCTGCGGCGGGACCAGGATCGGGGTATCGAACAGTGCGCCCTGGCTGCCGATGTTGGTGATGGTGAACGTGCCGCCGGCCAACTCGTCGGGCCGCAGGTTGCCCGAGCGGGCCCGCGCGGCGATGTCGGAGATGGCACGGGCCAACCCGCCCAGCGACAGGTCACCGGCGTTGTGGATCACCGGGGAGAGCAGACCCTGATCGGTGTCTACCGCGAAGCCGAGGTGTTCGGCGTCGTAGTAGGTGATCTCCTTGGTGTCCTCGTTGTAGCTGGCGTTGATGTTCGGGTGCATCTTCAACGCGTCGATCACGGCTCGGGCGATGAACGGCAGGTAGGTGAGGTTGACTCCCTCGCGCTCGGCGAAGTCGGCCTTCGCCCGGGCCCGCAACGCCACGATCTTGGTCATGTCGACCTCGTGGGTCTGGGTCAACTGCGCGGTCGCCTGCAGCGATTCGCGGGTCTTCTTGGCCGTGATCTGGCGAATCCGGCTGGCCTTCTGGGTGGTTCCACGCAGGTGGGCCAGCGCCGGTGCGGGCGCTGCCGGTGTGGCTGCAGCAGCGGGCGCCGGGGCGGCGGCAGCCGGTGCGGGGGCAGAAGCGGACGGAGCCTGCTGTGCCTTTCGGGCCTCAGCGGCAGCCAGCACGTCCTGCTTGCGGATGCGGCCGCCGACCCCGGTTCCGGTCACGGATGCAAGGTCGACACCGTTTTCCGCTGCCAACTTTCGCACCAGTGGGGTGACGTAGGGCGAGCCGTCACCGGCTGCGGGTGCGGCTGCCGGTACTGCTGCAGCCGCAGGTGCGGCTGCGGGTGCGGCCTTGGGCGCGGGGGCCGGCGCAGGTGCGGCGACCGGCTCCGGCTCGGGCTTGGGTGCGGGTGCGGCGACCGGCTCGGGCTTGGGGGCCGGAGCCGGGGCCGGGGCGGGGGCCGCGCCGGCGGCACCGATCTTGGCCAGCTCGCCGCCGACCGCGACGGTGTCGTCCTCCTGCGCGGTGATCGACAGCAGGGTGCCGGCCACCGGTGACGGGATCTCGGTGTCGACCTTGTCGGTGGACACCTCGACCAGCGGCTCGTCGACCGCGACGGAATCACCGACGTTCTTGAGCCAGCGGGTCACGGTGCCCTCGGTCACCGACTCGCCGAGCTCGGGCATGACGACCGCGGTGGCGGCACCGGAGGCCGCGGGTGCGGCGGCCGGCGCGGGAGCGGCGGGTTCGGGGGTGGACGCGACGGGTTCGGGTGCCGCGACCGGAGCCGGCTCGGGCTCGGGAGCCGGGGCGGGGGCAGCCGCAGGCGCTGCGGCCGGGGCTTCACCGGCCTCGCCGATGACCGCGAGTTCGCCACCGATCTCGACGGTGTCGTCCTCCTGCGCGACGATCTTGGTCAACACCCCCGCGGCCGGTGACGGGATCTCCGTGTCGACCTTGTCGGTGGACACCTCAAGCAGCGGCTCATCGAGCTCGACCGTGTCGCCCTCCTGCTTAAGCCAGCGGGTGACGGTCCCCTCGGTGACGCTCTCACCTAGTGCGGGCATCTGGACGGAGATGGACATGTGTGTTGACTCCTCGGACGGTCACTTGTGACGACTCGAACTCTGGCTTACCACAGCTAGGTGCACCGGGTGCGGCACCTAGATTGATTGTCGGACCCATCCTGTCACTGCAGCCCCATTCGCACTCACTCAGGGTTGCCGCGAGCTCTGGCACTATCGAATCAGGGTGTGCAGGGCAGTTCCTGGAATTTTCGTAGAGCTTTCGTAGAGCTGAGGAGCGCGTTCCGTTGGGGCTGTTAGACACGTTTCGCCGGCGCCGGCGGGGGTACGACGCGCGGCGCGGCATCGCACGGCGGCATGCCGTGTACCGGGAACCCGACGAACGCTAGAGTCGATGCAGCCGGTACCTCCGGTATTGGATACTTGTCGTCACATATACCTTGCGGATGGGTGGACTATGCAGCGCTTCGTCGTCAGCTCGGACGGGACCCGCATCGCGGTCTACGAACAAGGGGACCCGCAGCGCCCCACCTTGGTGATGGCGCATGGATGGCCGGACTCGCACGTGCTGTGGAACGGCGTGACGGGCGAATTGGAGGACCGCTTCCACATCGTGCGCTACGACAATCGCGGCGCGGGCGCCTCGGATGTGCCCAAACCTGTTGCCGCCTACCGGATGGAACGGTTCGCCGACGATCTGGCCGCGGTGATCGAGGACGTCAGCCCGGGGCGCCGCGTGCATGTGCTGGCCCACGACTGGGGCTCGGTGGGGGTGTGGGAGTACCTGAGCCGGCCGGAAGCATCCGCGCGGGTGGCGTCATTCACGTCGGTGTCGGGTCCGAGCTCCGACCACTACGGGGCGTTCCTACGCGACCGGTTGGCCCGTCCCTACCGCCCCGTGCGGTTTGCCAAGGCCGTCAACCTCGCGTCGCGGTTCAGCTATTGGATCCCGTTCTCGATCCCGGTGATCGCGCCCGCGCTGATGCGCGCCGGGGCGGCACGCCGCCTGCAGGCCATCGACACCCCGGGGCCCAAGTTCCAGTCCGAGACCCTGGACACCGACGCGGCCAACTCGCTAAAGATCTACCGGGCCAACGCGTTTCGCTCCATCGCCAAGGTGCGGCGGGACCACTACGTGTCGGTGCCGGTGCAGCTGATCTGCAACGACCACGATCCCGTGGTGCGCGGACACGGATACGACGACGAGTCCAAATGGGTGCCATTGCTGTGGCGCCGCGATCTCAAGGCCGGGCACTGGGCGCCGTTCTCGCACTGGCGAGCCATCGCGGCCGCGACGGCCGAACTGATCGAGCACATCGAGGGCGCGCCGGCGGCCCGGGCGCTTCGACGCGCGCAGGTCGGCCGGCCGCGCGAGACCTTCACCGACACCCTGGTGTCGGTGACCGGCGCGGGCAGTGGCATCGGCAGGGCCACGGCTCTGGCCTTCGCCGCCCAGGGCGCAGAACTCCTGGTCAGTGACATCGACAAAGATGCCGCGGCCGCGACTACCGCCGAGATCGTTGAACAGGGCGGCTTGGCGCACGCGTACGGGCTCGACGTCTCCGACGCCGATGCGGTTGAAAGCTTCGTCGAGCAGGTCTGCGCCACCCACGGGGTACCCGACGTGGTGGTCAACAACGCCGGAATCGGCCACGGCGGCAAGTTCCTGGACACTCCGCCCGAGCAGTTCGACCGGGTGCTCGACGTGAACTTCGGCGGGGTGGTCAACTGCTGCCGGTCATTTGCGCGCCGACTGGTCGAGCGCGGTACCGGAGGCCACATCGTCAACGTCGCATCGATGGCGGCCTACTCGCCGGCGCAGGCGATGAGCGCCTACGCCACCAGCAAGGCCGCGGTGTTCATGTTCTCCGACTGTCTGCGCGCCGAATTGGCTTCGGCAGGAATCGGATTGACGACGATCTGCCCGGGCGTGATCGACACCAACATCATCGATACCATCCGCTTCGATGTGCCCGCCGAGGAGCGCGGCAATGTTGAGCAGGTGCGGGCCCAGACGAAGAAGTTCTTCGCCGCCCGCCGCTACGGACCGGAGAAGGTGGCCAAGGCCATCGTCGCGGCCGTCCGCAAGGACAAGGCCATCCGACCCGTCACACCGGAGGCCTATGCGGCGTACGGGGTGGCGCGGCTGATGCCGTCGGCGCTGCGCCGGGTGGCCCGCTCGACATCGCTCTAGCCGCTATTGCGGATGAGCCGCGAGGTAAACGCCGACCGGTATCGGTGACTCGGACGCGTACCCGATGGGCAGCAGCACGTCTCCCGTGGTCGTGAAGTAATAGACATCCCAGCGGTAGAACGCGCCGAACGCTGAAGGATCGGCGGCCAGCACGGCCGCGTAGTCGCTGACCGCGCGTACGTACTCGTCGGCGTTGTTGTAGCGGAAAAGGGCGTTGTCGGGGTTGTGCGCGAAACCGTTGGCGGCCAGATAACGACCTGCCGCCATGATGCTGTCCCGGGGCGAGTGGATATCCCCACCGGCTCCGTAGGCGGCGAACGTGGACGGCATGAACTGCATCGGGCCTTGAGCGCCGGCCGAACTGTCACCGATCACGCTGCCGAATTGCGTCTCGATCAGGTTGATTGCGGCGAGGTAGTTCCAGCCCACGCCCGAGGCTGCTTCGGCTTCGCGGTAGGAGTCGAGCAGCAAGCCGGCCGGCGTCGGCGGGTTGATGCGCCACGCCGGCAGGGTGTCTCTCGGATGGGCCATCGCGGCGAGCTGCCGCCGCGCGTCGATGTTGCGGTCGTAGACCTCGATCAGCTCGGCCGGGATGCGGGGCCGGACGATCCCGTCCCATTCCGGGTGACGGCCGATGGCACGGTAGGCCACCTGTTGACGGCGGGCCGCCTCTGTCAGCGCCGCGTCCGGTGTCGCAGGGTCGCGCAGGGCGCGTTCGTCGGCAACCAAGTCTTCCGCCAGCCGTCCCGGATCCGGAGCCAGGCGCGGTTGCGCGCCGCCCGGAGAGGCCGACGTGGGGGTATCCGGGCGCATCGCCGATGTCGGCGTACTCGGTGAAGCGGCGGCCGGCGGGTCCGGCGATCCCGAACACCCGATGACCACTACGCCCAACGTGAAGAAGATCGCGAGATTGTGAAGAAATCTCGCCATCTTGTTCACGCTGGGCGGGTGCACCGTCTAGCCGTTCACAACTCTGGCTGAACTAGCCATTGCTGGCTATGTCCTCAAGCACCGCGAACATGGTGCGCGTCGGCACCCCGGTGCCGCCCTTGGGCGTGTAACCCCAAGGGCCACTGGTGTTGTAGGCGGGTGCGGCGACGTCGATGTGCGCCCACTCGACCCCGTCGGCGACGAACTCACGCAGGTAGGTGCCCGCCACCAGCATCCCGGCGAAGCGCGACCCGCTGACGTTGGCCAGATCGGCCACCGTGGACTTGAGCTCATCGCGCAGTTCGTCGGGCAGCGGCATGGCCCAGGCGTTCTCGCCGACGGCCTGCGACAGCGTCGCGACCCGGTCGCGGAACGCGTCGCTGCCCATCACGCCGGGCGTGCGGGAGCCGAGCGCCACGGTCTGCGCGCCGGTCAGGGTGGACGTCTCGATCAGATAGTCGGGGTTGTCCTCGCAGGCCCGCACGATCGCGTCGGCCAGGATCAGCCGCCCCTCGGCATCGGTGTTGAGCACCTCCACGGTGATGCCGCCGTACTGGGTCAGCACATCGCCGGGGCGCTGCGCGGTAGCCGAGGGCATGTTCTCGGCCATCGGCACGGTCGCGATCACCTCGATCGGCAGCTTCTGCTTGGCGGCCAACACCACGGTGGCGATGACCGCGGCGGCGCCGCCCATGTCGGAGGTCATGTGGTGCATGTTGGCCGCCGGCTTGATCGAGATGCCGCCGGTGTCGAAGGTGATGCCCTTGCCGACCAGCGCGACCCGCTTGCCGTCTTTGCCGCCCCGGTGGATCAACCGCACCAGGCGCGGCGCGCGGGACGATCCCTTGCCGACCCCCACGATGCCGCCGTAGCCGGCCTGGGCGAGTGCCTCGTCGTCGAGCACCTCGACCTCGAGTCCGGCCGCTTCACCCAAAGCCTTTGCCCGCTTGGCGAATTCGTCGGGGAACAGGTGGCTGGGCGGGGTATTCACGAAGTCGCGGGCCGTCGCCACCGACGTCGCGATGTCCACCGCGCGCTGGGCTTCGGTTTTCGTGGCCGCCTTGGTGTCGGCCGTCAGCGCGGTAATCGCGGTCAGCCCGGCATCGGTGGGTGCGGTCTTGGCGCTACGGAAGTCGCTGAACCGGTACGCGCCGAGAATCAGGCCCTCGACGGTGGATTCCAGATCGATGTCGGACAACGTGGTGATGACCGTCTCGGTGCCGTTCAACGACCGCGCGGCGGTACCGGCGGCCCGGCGGATCGAGTCGGCGGGCCACTCGTCGCGCGGCGCGCCGAGGCCGACGGCCAGGACGCTGGCGACCGGAAGTGACGGCGCAACCACCCTGGTGACCTGGTCGGTGCCGCCTTTCGCGCCGAGCGCCTGGAGCGCCACCTCGATCTCGCCGACCGCCTCGGCGTCGAGGAACGGGTTGCCAACGACGGTGGCGGTTGAGTCGTCATCCTGCCCGCTGACCACTGGAACGATCAGCACGGCGTCACTCTTGCGTTTGGGCAGAGACGAGCTGACGGTGACGGTGGGGGCCTGGTAGCCGGGTTCGCTGCTCACCCGGTTCACCCTAGCCACGCTGTCACCGGTGCACCGAGTAGGCCGTTACCGGGCCATCGAAGCCCTTCAAGGTGAGCTCGGGTGCGGGAATCGTCGGCCAGTCGGGCAGCGCGTCGCGCAGTGCCGCCGAACACAGGATCTGGCCCGGATCGGCGGCCGCCACCAGCCGGGCGGCCAGATTGACCGGGCTGCCGAAGTAGTCGCCGCTGATCGCCAGCACCGTGCCGTAGTCCAGTCCCGCTCGTACCTGAACGTTGGCCTCTTTGGCCCGCGGATGCTCGACGAGGTCGACGGCCGCCTTGATCAGGATCTCCGGGGTCGAGCTCACCCACATCACCGCATCGCCGATGAACTTGACCACGCGCCCGCCGTCGGCGTGCACGACATCGGCGGTGACCGCACTGAATTCGTTGAGCAACCGGGTGAGTTCGCTGGTGGTCAGAATCTGGGTGAGTGCGGTGAACCCGGACAGGTCGGCAAAACCGATGCCGCACACCACATTCGCGGTACCGTCGCGCACCACGTGTTCGAAATAGGTGCGGGTGCTCATCAGGTGGTGACGGTGTACCGCGTCCATCATCGCGCCGATCCGTGGGATGAACTCGGCTGCCGCGCGGTAGGCCTGAGCGGTCGCGAGTTCGTTGTGCGACAGGTCCATCTGAACATCGGGGGAACCGGTCCGGATCATCGATGATTCGGCCTCGGAGATCCTGGCCAGGCTCGAACCGATGACGCGGAGCAATCCGGTCGCGGCTTCCTCACCGAGCACGGCACGCATCTCGGCCCAGGTGCGCAAGCCGTCGACGTCGGCCTGACTCAACATCACCGTGTCGGGACCGGCAGCGGTCAGGCCGAGCGCGGCCCACGCATGTTCGACATCGGCAACCGTCAGCCCGAGGGCTTCGGCCGCGGTGGCCTGGCTGTAGACCGCGGGTCCCGAGGACTGCACTACGTCGCCGGCCAGCCCGAACAACCTGCCGCGCTGCTCGGCCGCGACCATCTGCTCGGCGGTGAAACCGAGATCATCCAGGTATTCGATGAGTGGGGCGCGCCGCTGCGCGTCGGTGACCCCGGCAGCCGCCAGCGCATCGAAATCGACCACCGATCAAGTGTGGCAGTTTGGCGGCCCGATTTGGCGAGCAGATTAAGGTGGGGCCGTGAGTGACGACCTGCTGCATGGACCGCTGGAAGACCGCCACCGCGAGCTGGGGGCCAGTTTCGCCGAATTCGGCGGGTGGTTGATGCCGGTGTCCTATGCCGGCACCGTCTCGGAGCACAACGCCACCCGCGACACCGTCGGCCTGTTCGACGTCAGCCACCTCGGCAAGGCGCTGGTACGCGGGCCGGGCGCGGCGGAATACGTCAACTCCGCATTCACCAATGATCTGAACCGGATCGGTCCGGGCAAGGCGCAGTACACGCTGTGCTGCACCGAATCCGGTGGCGTGATTGACGATCTCATCGCCTACTACGTGTCCGACGAAGAGATCTTCCTGGTGCCCAACGCGGCCAACACCGCGGCCGTGGTCGCCGAGCTGCGCAAGAACGCCCCGGAGGGGCTGGCCATCACCGACGAGCACCGCTCCTACGCGGTGCTGGCCGTGCAGGGGCCGAAATCCAGCGAGGTGCTGGGCGCGCTCGGGTTGCCCACCGAGATGGACTACATGGGTTACGCCGACGCCGAGTACGACGGGGTGTTCGTCCGGGTGTGCCGCACCGGCTACACCGGCGAGCACGGCTACGAGCTGCTGCCGGCCTGGGACCGCGCCGGTGTGGTGTTCGACGCCCTGGTGGCGGCCGTGCGTGAAGCCGGCGGCGAACCCGCGGGCCTGGGCGCCCGCGACACCTTGCGCACCGAGATGGGTTACCCGCTGCACGGCCACGAGCTGTCGCTGGACATCTCACCGCTGCAGGCCCGGTGCGGGTGGGCGATCGGCTGGGGCAAGGAGGCGTTCTGGGGGCGCGATGTGTTGCTGGCCGAGAAGCAGGCAGGCCCGGCCCGGGTGCTGCGCGGCCTGAAAGCCGTCGGCCGTGGGGTGCTGCGGGCCGATCTCGCCGTGCTCGACGGGGACACCCGGATCGGCACCACGACATCGGGAACGTTCTCGCCCACGCTGAAAGTCGGTATCGCGCTGGCGCTTATCGACACCGCCCACGACATCGCCGATGGCCAGCGGGTGAGTGTCGACGTGCGCGGCCGCACCGTGGAATGCGAAGTGGTCAAGCCGCCATTTGTGGCGCCGAAAACTCGGTAGCCCCGGGCGATACAATCGCTGCATGACTAGCGGCCAACTCGAGTTCACGGTTTCACGCAATTCGAATCCGGCGACCGATGCGGTACGTGAATCGATTCTGGCCAACCCGGGCTTCGGCAAGTTCCACACCGACCACATGGTGGCCATCGACTACACCGAGGGGCAGGGCTGGCACGACGCCCGGGTGATCCCGTACGGGCCGATCGAGCTCGACCCCTCGGCCATCGTGCTGCACTACGCGCAGGAAGTGTTCGAAGGGCTCAAGGCGTATCGCTGGGCGGACGGCTCGATCGTGTCCTTCCGTCCGGAATCCAACGCGAGCCGGATGCGTGCCTCCTCCCGCCGATTGGCCATCCCCGAACTTCCCGAGGACGTGTTCATCGAGTCGCTGCGCCAACTGATCGCGGTCGACGAGCAGTGGGTGCCCGCGGCCGGCGGTGAGGAGTCGCTGTACCTGCGGCCGTTCGTCATCGCCACCGAACCGGGACTTGGGGTGCGCCCGGCCAACCAGTACCAGTACCTGGTTATCGGCTCCCCGGCCGGGGCCTACTTCAAGGGCGGTATCAAGCCGGTCAGCGTGTGGTTGTCGCACGAGTACGTGCGTGCCTCACCCGGTGGCACTGGTGCGGCCAAGTTCGGTGGCAACTACGCGGCCTCGCTGCTGGCACAGGCACAGGCCGCCGACAACGGCTGCGATCAGGTGGTGTGGCTGGACGCGATCGAACGCCGCTATGTCGAAGAGATGGGCGGGATGAACCTGTTCTTCGTGTTCGGCAGCGGCGGTTCGGCCCGGCTCGTCACCCCGGAGCTGTCCGGCTCGCTGCTGCCGGGCATCACGCGAGACTCCTTGCTGCAGTTGGCAACCGATGCCGGCTTCACGGTCGAGGAACGCAAGATCGACGTTGACGAATGGCAGAAGAAGGCCACCGCGGGCGAGATCACCGAAGTGTTCGCCTGCGGGACCGCCGCGGTGATCACCCCGGTCTCACACGTCAAATACGGCGATGCCGATTCGCCTGGAGAATTCACCATCGCCGACGGCCAGCCGGGTGAGATCACCATGGCCCTGCGCGACACCCTGACCGGGATCCAGCGCGGCACCTTCGCCGACACCCACGGCTGGATGGCCCGGCTGAACTAGCCGATCGCCAGGCCGAGCGCGGTGAGCGTCGTCGTCACCTCGACGGCGGCGCCCAGCACGTCACCGGTGATGCCGCCGAACCGGCGCACACAATGGGTGACCAGCAGCACCGAACAACCCACGGCGAGCAGCACGACGACCGGGCCCTGCCAGGCTCGGGGGCCCGCCCACCCGCCCAGCGCGCCGACGGCGATCAACCACACCGCCACCACGGCGACCGGTTGACTGCCGGCCACCGCGCCACCCAGCGAGCTGCCCGCAGCCGCGGGCACCGACCGCCGGCAGGCGGCCACCGCCGCCACCCGGCCGGCCATGACGGCGACAACCAGCGCAACGGCGTTGAGTTGGTTGAACGCCAGGGCCTGGCAGCCGATCACCACGACCACCGCGGCCACGCCGAACGGCCCGGCCGACCCTTCACGCATCACCGCCAGCGCGCGTTCCGGCGGGCCGTAACAACCCAGCCCGTCGACGGTGTCGCAGAACCCGTCGATGTGCAGTCCGCGGGTGGCCAGTAGCAGCACGGCTACGGCCACCAACCCGGGCAGCACACTGCCGGCCCCGAACGCCCACTTGCCGGCGGCCAGCACCGCGGCGGCCAGCGCCCCGAGCGCCAGCCCTACGACCGGAAGTACGGTGAGTGCGCCGCGGCCGACGCCGGCCGAGGTCCGCACCGGCAGCACCGTGCCGAACGCGAATGCCCCGCCGAGCGCGGAAATCATGGTGCCTCTTCGGAAATTCCGGCCTCGTCGAAGGTGGCCATCGAGGCCAGGGTGGCGATCGCGGCTCGGACGATCGGCAGCGCCACCACGGCGCCGGTGCCCTCACCCAGGCGCATGCCCAGGTCGACGATCGGCTCCAATCCCAGGTCTGACAGCGCCAAACTGTGCGCCGGTTCGGTGGAGCGGTGCCCCGCCTGCCACCAAGCCCGCGCACCCGGCGCCAGCCGGTCGGCCACCAGGGCTGCGGCCGTCACCACCATGCCGTCGAGCAGCACCGGGGTGCGCCGCACCGCGGCCTGCGCACAGAACCCGGCCATGGCGGCCAGATCGGCACCGCCGCACACCCGCAACAGGCCCAGCGGGTCGTCTTTCACGGTGCGGGCCCGGTAGAGCGCGTCGCGCACCGCACTGGTCTTGCGCATCCAGCCGTGATCATCGATTCCGGTGCCGCGGCCCACCGCCGCCACCGGTTCGGTTCCGGTCAGCGCTGCCACCAGAGTCGTTGCCGCCGTGGTGTTTCCGATTCCCATATCGCCTGCGATGAGCAGATCGGCCCCGGCGTCGACTTCGTCGTCGGCGATCTGCCGGCCGGCGTTGAGCGCGGCGACGGTTTCTTCGGCGCTCAGCGCGTCTTCGATCGCGATGTTGCCGGAGCCGCGGCGGATCTTGTGGGCGCCGATCGCGGGGGACAGGGGTTCGTCACAGTCGACAGCGATGTCGGCCACCCGCACCGTGGCACCGGCGACCTCGGCCAGCACGTTGATCGCGGCGCCGCCGGCATCGAAGTTGGCCACCATCTGGCCGGTCACCGCGGCAGGGAAAGCCGACACACCCGCCGCGGTGACCCCATGGTCAGCGGCGAAGACCACCACGCGCGGTCGGGTGAGCGCCCGCGGCGGGCACACGCCCTGGCATGCGGCGGCCCAGACCGAGAGCTCCTCGAGCCGGCCCAACGAGCCGGGTGGCTTGGTCAGCCGGGCCTGACGGGCCCGCGCCGCCGCAGCGGCCTCGGCGTCCGGAGCGATGACCGGGGCGAAGGCTGCATCGGGTTCGATCATGACGGCTCCTTCACCGTGAGCGGCTGACCGGCCACCACCAGCGTCACCTGATCGCATACCGCGGCCAAGCGCTGGTTGACCGTGCCCAGTTCGTCGGCGAACCGGCGCCCCGCCGCGGTGGCGGGCACCACGGTCAGCCCGACCTCGGGGCTGACCAGAACCAGGGGAGCGGTGAAGGTGTCCACCGCGCGCACCAGTGCGTCGACGTCGCGGTCTATCGGCGTGCCGGTCCAGGCGCCGCGGTGGTCCATGGTCGCGGTCAGCCAGCCACCGATGTCGTCGACGAGCGTGGCGGTGCCCGGTGCACTACCCAGCTCGGCAGCCAGATCGCCGGTCTCCACGGTGTGCCAGTGTGCGGGACGACGGGCCTGGTGGGCGGTCACCCGATGAGCCCAGGCCGGATCGTTGTCGGCGGCGGCGCCGGTGGCCAGGTAACGCACCGGCGCGCTGTCTCCGGCGGCGCGCTGCACGGTCGATTCGGCCCACTGGGATTTGCCCGACCGGATACCGCCGAGCACCAGGATGCGCACCGGGTCAGTCCGCTTGAAACGGCATCAGGAGATCTTGTCGCCGCGGTTGACCACCGGTCGCGGCGCCCGCATGCGGCGCAGCTGGGACGCCCGGCTGGCCGCGTAAAGCCCAAGCTTGAAACCGCTCTCGGTGTTGCCGGGGAACTTCTCGTCCACCATCTGGTTCACCTTGCGGCCGACGATGAATCCGTCGATCAGCATGATGAACACCAGGACCAGCATCGCGTACGACAGGATCTGCTGGAACTGCAGCGAGGGCAGGGCGAGCATGAAGAAGATCATCGCCAGGGCCGCGGGCATGAACAGGCCCAGCAGGTTGCGGCGGGCGTCGACGATGTTGCGGACGTAGCGGCGAACCGGGCCCTTGTCACGGGGCAGCAGGTAGCCCTCTTCGCCCGCCATCATCTTTTCCCGACGGTCGGTCATTTCGGCCCGGCGGGTGATCCGCTCGATCTTGCGCTCTTCCTTGGACAGCTTCGGGCCACGCAGCTCCTTGCGGCGCTGGCGTGCCTCGGCGGCGGTCTGCGGGGCGGGCGCGACCGGCCCGCGCCGTTTGGTGGCCTCGCTGCGTTTGGGCGTCGGCCTGCCCTTCGGGGCGGTGGTCGAGGTGTCGGCCGCTGCCGCTCCTGCGGAAGTCGACTCGGCGGAACCGCCGACGCTCGTCACCTCACGGTCGGTCCCGGCGGGTTCGCCCGCATTGTCCTTCTTACGGCCCAGCAGCTTCACGCCAGCCAGGTTACTGCCCGCCGCTGGTGGCCCGGTCACATGCCCCGGCCTGGGGATAACTCGGGAATAGTGGCGCAGCAGGGTACCGTTGAGGTAGTGAACGCGCGGGTCCGTCCATGCGTTCTTGTGTACTTCGGCTGTACCGGCATCAGTGATGCCCAGGGATGCTTAGGGAGAGCTATGACTGTTCAGGACGCCACCTCCACCGAAACCCACGGTGTCACGCTGTCGGACGCTGCGGCGACCAAGGCGAAGGCGCTGCTGGACCAGGAAGGCCGCGACGATCTGGCGCTGCGCATCGCGGTGCAGCCGGGCGGCTGCGCCGGCCTGCGCTACAACCTGTTCTTCGACGACCGGACCCTCGACGGCGACCTCACTGCCGAGTTCGGCGGCGTCACGCTGACTGTGGACCGGATGAGCGCTCCGTACGTGCAGGGCGCCACCATCGACTTCGTCGACACCATCGAGAAGCAGGGCTTCACGATCGACAACCCGAACGCCACCGGGTCGTGCGCGTGCGGCGACTCCTTCAACTGACGGTCACCGACTGACCTGTGGTACCAGCGGTCAGTATTGACCGCTGGTCCGCATGATGTACGAGCAGACCAGAACCTGGTCGTTCTTCCCGTCCTTTTGCACCAGCAGCTGCGCTACGCCCTGTTGCTCCGCATCGGGCGTGCCCCGCCCGCGCATCGAGCCGCTGACCGGTGCCACTCGCATGGTGAACAGCACCTGGGCCTGGGTGGTGGACCACGGCACGATCTTGTCGATGTTGGTCACCTCGGCGTGGCTGAACTGCTTGCGGAACGCGTCACTGGCCAGGCCCGCCACCGCGAGATCGGCATTGCGTTCCTTGACGGCGTCGTACAACCCGCACAGCGTGTGGCGCGCGATGGTTTGGTCGTCGCCGTCGATCAGTGCGTTGAGGTATTCCTGAATGGCGGCCTGGGCCTGACTGTCGGAGACCACCGATGGCGGCGCGGCGCTGCGAGGGCCGGCGACGAGCACCGCGGTCAGCACTCCCGCCAGCGCGGTCGCCACCAGCAGCGCCGCCAGGATCTTGGGCCAGCGCCGCCGCTTCGGGTACGGCACCGGCGGCGGGAGAACCCCGGGATACGCGGAAGGAGCGGACGGTACCGGTTGCGGGTACTGCTGGGGCGGAATGTGCTCGGGGTACTGGTAACTACCAGTCATTACTTGGCGCTCCCCGCGTGATTCGGAGGTGGGTCAGCCGTTTACGGTGACCGGGAATACGGTTATACGCAGGTTAGCGCAACCCGTGGAGTGTGACCGTGCGCGCAGATCGCGCACAGGTCGCGTGGGTAGTGTTTATGTAGCCGACTTAACGAAATGAGGGGTGACACTACGTGACCATCGCAGTTACCGGATCGATCGCGACCGACCATCTGATGCGGTTCCCGGGCAAATTCTCCGAGCAACTGCTGGCCGACCATCTGCAGAAGGTGTCGCTGAGCTTCCTGGTCGACGATCTGGTGATCCACCGCGGTGGTGTTGCCGGCAACATGGCGTTCGCGATCGGTGCCCTCGGCGGTGACGTCGCGCTGGTCGGCGCCGCGGGTCAGGATTTCGGTGAGTACCGGGCCTGGCTGGAAGGCGTCAACGTCGACTGCGGCAACGTGCTGATCTCCGAGAACGCCTACACCGCCCGCTTCGTCTGCACCACCGACGAGGACATGGCTCAGCTCGCATCGTTCTACCCCGGTGCGATGTCGGAGGCGCGCAATATCTCCCTGGCCGATCTGGTGGACCGGGTGGGCGCCCCGGAGCTGGTGATCATCGGCGCCAACGATCCCGAGGCGATGTTCCTGCACACCGAGGAGTGCCGCAAGCTCGGCCTGGCCTTCGCCGCCGACCCGTCCCAGCAGCTGGCCCGGCTCTCCGGCGAGGAGATCCGCAAGCTCATCGACGGTGCCACCTACCTGTTCACCAACGACTACGAGTGGGATCTGCTGCTGCAGAAGTCCGGGTGGAGCGAGGCCCAGGTGATGAGCCAGATCGGCATGCGCGTCACCACCCTGGGTGCCAAGGGCGTCGACCTGGTCAGCTCGGACGGCACGTTCGTCCACGTCGGCGTGGTGCCGGAGAAGCATCAGGCCGACCCCACCGGCATCGGCGACGCCTTCCGGGCCGGTTTCCTGACCGGGCGCAGCGCCGGATTGAGCCTGGAGCGTTCCGCCCAGCTGGCCTCGCTGGTCGCCGTGCTGGTGCTGGAGGCGACGGGTCCGCAGGAATGGACCTGGGACGCGGCCGAAGCGGTGCAGCGCCTGTCCGACGCCTACGGCGCCGAGGTCGGTGCCGAAATCGGCAAGGCCCTGGCCTAAGACACCCAGTGCCGGCTCTGGGCCCGATGGGCCCAGAGCCGGACGGCGGCGAGCCGCCTAGAGCTGCACCGGGTAGTGCGGTTCTTTGATCTGCGGGGTCACGCTGCGCTCGACGAAGATGGCGTGCCACAGCATGAAGATCAGCACGGTCCACAGCCGACGGCTGTGATCGCTGACGCCACTGCGGTGTTCGTCGAGCATGGTGCGCACCGCGGCCAGATCGACATAGGCCCCGGCCTGTGATGACGCCGTCATGGCGTAGGCCCAGTCCATCAGCTCACCGGCGCGCAGCCAGTGCCGGATCGGTACCGGGAAGCCCAGCTTGGGCCGGTTCAGCACGTGCGCCGGAACGATCGGCTCCAGCGCGCGGCGCAGCGCGAACTTCGTTGTGGCCCGGGTGATCTTCTGATCCACCGGCAGCTTGGAGGCGACGGCGAACACCTCAGGGTCCAGGAACGGCACCCGGAGCTCCAGCGAATTGGCCATGGTCACCTTGTCGGCCTTGACCAGGATGTCGCCCCGCAGCCAGGTGAACAGGTCGATGTGCTGCATGCGTGCCACCGGATCCCAGCCCTGCGACGCGGCGTAAATCGGTGCGGTGACGTCGGTATGCGTCCACTCCGGCCGGAAGCCGGGCAACACCGCGCGCAACTGATCGTCGGAGAAGCTGCGCGCATTGCCGTAATAGCGCTCCTCCAGGGTCAGCGATCCGCGATGCAGCAGGCTCTTGCCGCGCATGCCCTCCGGCAACGGCTTCGACGCCTTGCCCAGTGACTTGCGCACCGGTCGGGGCAGATAGTCGAACGGCCGCAGCGACAACGGTTCCCGGTAGATGGTGTAGCCGCCGAACAGCTCGTCGGCACCCTCGCCGGACAGCACCACCTTGACGTGTTTGCGGGCCTCACGGGCGATGAAGAACAGCGGGACCAGGGCCGGGTCGGCCACCGGTTCGTCCAGGTACCAAACGATTTCGGGCAGCGCCTCGACGAACTCGGCCGCATTCACCACCTTGGTGATATGCCGGGCGCCGATCGCCTCGGCCGAGGCCACCGCCACATCCACCTCGGAGAAGCCTTCGCGCTCGAAGCCGGTGGTGAACGTGATCAGCCGGGGGTTGTGCCGCATCGCCAGCGCCGCGATCGCCGTCGAATCGATCCCGCCGGACAGAAACGCCCCGACGGTGACATCGGCTCGCATGTGTTTGGCGACCGAATCCTCAAGGGCGGCGGTGATTTCGTCGTACCGGGCCTGTTCCGCACCCTTGACGAACGGCACCGCGTTGAACTTCGGGACGAAGTAGCGTGTCACCTCGGGGCGGGCGCCGGGCTTAAACCGGGCGTAGCTGCCCGACTCCAGCCGGCGGATACCGCGGTGCAGCGTCTCGGGTTCGGGCACGTACTGCAGAACCGTGTAGTGCTGTACCGCGCGCTCGTCGATGTTCAGGTCGAGGCCCAGCACTTCGGCCAGATCCAGCAGGCACTTCTTTTCGCTGCCCACCGCGGTGCCGCCCGGCCCGGTGGCCATGAACAGCGGCTTGATGCCGAACGGGTCCCGGGCGCAGAACATTTCGCGCTCGACGGTGTCCCACAGGGCGAAGGCGAACATGCCGCGCAGCCGCATCAGCGCGTCGGCGCCCCAGTAGTGGTAGGCCGCGACGATGGCCTCGCCGTCGCCGTCGGTGTGAAATACCGCACCATGTTCCTGTGCGAGCTCGGCGCGTAGCTCTAGGTAGTTGTAGATCTCGCCGTTGAACACCAGCACGTAACGGTCCGGCGTCTCGGCGGGACCCCAGCGCAAGGGTTGATGGCTGTGCGCGATATCGATGATCGACAGCCGGTTGAAGCCCAGCACGACGGTGCCGTCTTGCCCATTGCCCGTGGAATCAGCCCAGGTTCCGGGCTCGTCGGGGCCGCGATGGCGCATCAGGTGGGAAGCGTTCGCCACCGCGTCGACCAGCCAGGGCCCGGCATCGGGGGAGGCCTCACCCTGGGGCGAATGGGATGGGTCAGTTACCAAGGCGAGCAGTCCGCACACCGCGCCAGTATGCCTAATCGTGCGGGTCGCCGAGACCGGCACCCGCACACATTCATCCATATTTCCGAGCCGCTTTGCTCCCGTTCCCGGGCCCATTGCCGAGTCGCTTCGCTCCCGTCGGCAGGCGTGGTCTACGCTGCGTAGTATTCGCAAAACAACTGACCGGTCGCGGTCGCGAAATACCGATCTAGGAGGCGCCAACGTGACACCTCGCGGGCTTAAGGCGGTGGCCCGAGCGGCGTTGTTGACCATTGTTCTGGGCGGCTCAGCACTCTTGCTGAGCGGTTGCAGCTGGCAGGACGCACTCGCGCTCGGCTGGCCGACCGGGATCACCCCGGAGGGCAAACTCAATCGGGAGCTGTGGATCGGCTCCGTGATTGCGTCCTTCGTGGTGGGCGCCATCGTGTGGATTCTGATCTTCTGGTCGAGTGCGTTCCACCGGAAGAAGAAGGACGACACGGAGCTGCCCCGCCAGTTCGGGTACAACATGCCGTTGGAGCTGGTGCTGACGGTCATCCCGTTCCTCATCATCTCGGTGCTGTTCTACTTCACCGTGGTGGTGCAGGAGCGCATGCTGCACAAGGATCCCAACCCCGAGGTCGTCATCGACGTGACCGCCTTCCAGTGGAACTGGAAGTTCGGCTACCAGAAGATCGACTTCACCGACGGCTCCTTCAAATACGACGGTGTCGACGCCGCGCGCAAGGCCGCGATGACCTCCAAGCCCGAGGGCAAGGACGAGCACGGCAAGGAGCGGGTCGGCGCGCTGCATGGCCTCAACCCTGAGGACCGCACCTACCTGAACTTCGACAAGATCGAGACCCTGGGCACCTCTACCGAGATCCCGGTGCTGGTGGTCCCAGTCGGCAAGCGCATCGAGTTCGTGCTCAACTCGGCCGATGTGGTCCACGGTTTCTGGGTGCCGGAGTTCCTGTTCAAGCGCGACGTGCTGCCGGATCCTGTGGCCAACCACTCGGACAACGTCTTCCAGGTCAGCCAGATCGACCAGACCGGCGCGTTCGTCGGGCGTTGCACCGAGATGTGCGGTACCTACCACTCGATGATGAACTTCGAGGTCCGGGTTGTGGAACCCAACGACTTCAAGGCATACATCGACCAGCGCGCTGCGGGCAAGACCAACGCCGAGGCGTTGACGGCGATCAACCAGCCACCAATGGCGATCAGCACTCAGCCGTTCGATACGCGACGCGGTGAGCAGGCACCGCAGGCGAGCAAGTAAGGGCACACGTCATGCATATTGAAGCTCGGCTGTTTGAGATCCTCACCGCGTTCTTCGCGCTGTCGGCGGTGGTGTACGGCGTCCTGACGGCGATGTTCGCCCACGGCGGCGTGGAGTGGGCAGGCACCACTGCGCTGGCGCTGACCACGGGCCTGACCCTGATCACCGGAACCTTCTTCCGCTTCGTGGCGCGTCGCCTCGACACCCGCCCCGAGGATTACGAGGACGCGGAGATCAGCGACGGTGCCGGGGAACTGGGTTTCTACTCGCCACACAGCTGGTGGCCGATCCTGTGCGCACTGGCATTCTCGGTGGTCGCTGTGGGCACCGCCCTGTGGCTTCCCTGGTTGATGGCCGCCGGTATCTCCTTCGTGCTGATGGCGGTCGGCGGCCTGGTCTTCGAGTACCACTGGGGCGCGGAGAAGCACTGACCCGGCCGGGCGATGCGTTCGCCGTGGCCTGATCAAGGTCACGATCGGGCCGTCACTTCAACCGCTACCGGCACCGCCGGACTCGCCGGCGCCACCCCGTTGGGTAGGGTTGCCGGGGCACCGCCACCAGCGGACGTCCCTGGTGGCGGTGAAGCAGTCGAGAAGGATAGGCGTAGATGAGCGGGCCGAATCCCCCGGAACCGGGTGCCTCCGGTTCTGATTTGCCGGACCAGCAACCCGGAAAGCACTCCGCACCCGAGGGTCCGACTCAGGTGGCGGGCACCGATCCGGACACCGGTGAGACCGAGTTCTACTCGCAGGCGTACTCCGCGCCGGAGTCGGAACAGTTCACCAGTGGACCGTACGTGCCCGCCGACCAGTCGCTCTACGACTACGACAGCTACGACCCGGCGACCGAACTCGTCGACACGGCTCCGCCGCCGCGCTGGCCCTGGGTGGTCGGTATCACCGCGATCCTCGCCGCGGTGGCGCTGGTGGCATCGGTGGCCGTCCTGGTGACCCGGGAAAGTGACACCACCAACCTGGCCACCCCGCATCCGAGTACGACGACGTCGGCGCCGCCGGTGCAGGACGAGATCACCACGACGACTCCACCGCCGCCACCTCCGACGTCGGAGGAGCTGCCGCCGCCTCCGCCTCCGGAGACCGTGACGGTGACCGAGCCGCCGCCCGTGCCGGTGCCTGCACCCGCACCCGCGCCAACCAGCGAGGCGCCCGCGCCGGCCCCGAGCACGACGACTCCGCCACCGACGACCACCACCACGACGCATGCTGGACCGCGTCAGGTCACGTATTCGGTGACGGGCACCAAGGCGCCCGGTGACATCATCACCATCACCTATGTCGACGGGAACGGAAACCGGCGCACCCTGCGCAACGTCTACATTCCGTGGACCTTCACGATGACCCCGATCTCCAATTCGGATGTGGGTTCGGTGGAAGCCTCCAGCCTGTTCCTGGTGAGCCGGCTGAACTGTTCGATCACCGCCAGTGACGGAACGGTGTTGTCCTCCAACACGAACAATTCGGCGCAGACGGCCTGCTGATGCCGGGGCCGATCACCGAACTGGACAGCACCGACCGGGTGCTGCTGGGCGCCTGCGCGGCGGTCTGGCTCGGTGCGTTGGGTGCCGGGGTGGCCGCCGGCGTCGCTCTGGTGGACCTGGGTCGCAGCCACCAGCCGGGCGCCGAGCAGGCCGCCGGCACCCCGTGGGTGCTCTATACGGTGATCGCCCTGTCCGTTGTGGTGATCGCGGGCGCGGTGCCGCTGCTGTTGCGGGCCCGGGCCCAATCGGACAGTCACCAACCCGCTCGACGACCTGCTCCACCGGCCCGGTTACCACGTCCGATCGGTGGCAGCTATCGGGCCGCGCCGGTGCAGATGAGCCGCTACAACGCCCACAGCAGCGCCAAGACGGCTGCGGCCGAGGGAGTCTGGCTGCGGTTCACCCTGGTCGTCACTTGCGCCATAGGTGTGGCGACCGCCGCCATCGGGCTGGCGACGTATCTGATGGCAACCGGGAGCGATGTGGCGGCCTGGTGCCTCTACGGCCTCTCCGGTGTGGTCACCGCTGGCATCATCGCGTTGCCGATCGTGGCTGCGCGCCAGCTGGGCGCGCTCTCGGCCTGAGCCCTCCCGGACCGGGGTAGGGGAGTGACTCTCCCGGCTCTGTTCATTTTGCTGCGGACCCTCTGACGTCTGCGTAGCCTCGATATTCAGGTATGGGCAGGCCAGTTGGTAAGACGTTGGAATTCTTCGGCTGTGAACGACAACGGAAGGTCGAGGCGGCTCATGAGAAAGGTCTTGGCGGGCTTGGTGGCCGTCAGCGTGAGCGTCGTGCTCGTCGGTTGTGGCGCTGGCACAAAGACCGGGCCCACGACATCAGTCGCGGCGCCGACCACCTCAGCGGGAACGTCGAAGGCGGAGCGGCCGAAACTCGCCGGTCCGAACAAGACGATCAACGACTACATCACCGAGAACAAGATCGCCGAGACCCCGATCAAGCCCGACGAGCCCGGTACGCCGAAGTTCGACTTCCCCTTCCCGCCGGGTTGGAGTCTTGCCGGGGACAAGACGCCCGATTGGGCCTACGGCGCCATTGTGTATGACCAGCCGACGGATCCCGCCGATCCACCGGCCATCATTGCGATCGCCTCGAAGCTGACTGGCGATGTCGACGCGGCCAAAATTCTGGAGTACGCGCCGGGCCAGTTGCAGAACCTGCCGGATTTCAAGCCGATCAAGGAAGCGACGAAAGGCACGTTGGGCGGGTTCGAGTCGATCCAGTCGTCCGGAACCTATACCAATGACGGCAAGGTTCGGGCTATCGCCCAGAAGACCGTGGTCATCCCCAGCGCTGACGCCCTGTTCGTGCTGCAGCTCAACGGTATTGCCCCGGAGGGACAGAAGGATGTGGTCATCGCTGCGGCTCAGCTCATCGACGAGCAGACCAAGATCACCCCATAACCCCTGGGAGCCGAGGACATCATGAAGATCCGAACCAGGGCCCCCGCGCTCCTGCTGGTGACCCTCTGCAGCACCGTGTTGGCCTCTGTAGTCGTGACGGCGACACCGACGGCGACATCGGCGCCCTGCCCGGGTGGAAGCGTCTTGGACCCGACCACTGGGATCTGCTGGTCGGAGAACAACCCGCGTAACAGCGTGGGCGGCTCGGGCAACGTTCCCTGCCTGCCAGGGCGTTTGGGCCTGTGCATGGGAGCTCTGCAGAACACTCAGGTTCCGGGTTCGGCGCTGAAGCCGCAGCCGCCGGGCGGGCCGGCCCCGCGGTCGGGACCTCGCGGTACCTGGCCGTAGTGAGACGGACGGAGTTCTCCAGACAAAACAAATCGCCGCAACCTCTCCGGGGAGAGCGTTGCGGCGATTTGTTTGAGCTCGACGGCGGGGCCGTCAGTCAGGGTAGGGGAGTGGTCAGTGGTGACCGTTGGTCTCCCCGTTGGTGTTTCGTTCCTGCTGTTCGCGCAGGGCGGTGAGTGCCTTCTGCTCGGAGGCGTGTGCGGCCTCGGTGAGCGCCTCTTGCTCGACAGCCGGATCGGCGAACAGGAAGCTGCCGCTACCCGGTGCGCCGGCGGAGCCGAGCTTGTTCATCCGCTTCGGCAGCGCGGCACCCTGGTACTCCATCGGAATCGGGTGGCCGTGGTCGTCGACCGGGCCGAGCGGCTGGTGCAGCTCGACGTAGGCACCGTGCGGCAGGCGCTTGATGATGCCGGTCTCGATGCCGTGCTCTAGCACCGCACGGTCGCTGCGCTGCAGCGAAATGGCCCACCGGTAGGCGATGTAGTACACGATGCCGGGCAGCACCACCATGCCGATACGGCCGATCCACGTGGTCGCGTTCAGCGAGATGTGGAACTTCAGCGCGATGATGTCGTTCATGGCGGCCAGCGTCAGGATCATGTAGAACGAGATCGCCATGGCGCCGATGGCCGTGCGTACCGGTACGTCACGAGGACGCTGCAGCAGGTTGTGGTGCGCGTCGTCGCCGGTCACCTTCTTCTCGATGAACGGGTAGGCGATCAGCAAGATGAATACCAGGCCCATGCCCAGGGCAACCCAGACCGAGGCCGGGATGGTGTGGCCGAAGGGGTAGAACTCCCAGGCGGGCCAGATACGAGCCAGGCCCTCGGTCCACATCATGTAGAAGTCCGGCTGGCTACCCGCCGAAATCTGAGACGGCTTGTAGGGCCCCAGATTCCAGATCGGGTTGATGGTCAGCAGACCACCCATCAGGCCCAGCACACCGGTGATCAACGCGAAGAACGCACCCGATTTCACCGCGAACACCGGCATGACTCGCACACCGACCACATTGGTCTCGGTGCGGCCGGGTCCGGGGAACTGGGTGTGCTTCTGGAACCACACCAGCGCCATGTGCGCACCGATCAGGGCCAGGATGATGCCCGGGATCAGCAGGACGTGCAGCGCGTACATCCGCGGGATGATGATCTCGCCGGGGAAGTCGCCGCCGAACAGCGCCCAGTGCAGCCAGGAGCCGATCACCGGCATACCCAACGTGATCGAGGAGAAGGATGCGCGCAGGCCGACGCCGGACAGCAGGTCGTCGGGCAGCGTGTAGCCGAAGAAGCCCTCGAACATCGCCAGGATGAGCAGCAGTGAGCCGATGATCCAGTTGGCCTCACGCGGACGCCGGAAGGCGCCGGTGAAGAAGATGCGCGCCAGGTGCACCATGATCGATGCGGCGAACATCAGTGCGGCCCAATGGTGGACCTGGCGGACGAACAATCCGCCGCGCACCTCGAAGCTGATCTGCAGTGCGGTCTCGTAGGCCCGCGACATCTGAACACCCCGAAGCGGTTGGTACACACCGTCGTAGGTGACGTGTGCCATCGACGGATCGAAGAACAGCGTCAGCCAGACACCGGTGATCAGCAGCACGATGAAGCTGTACAGCGCGATCTCACCCAGCAGGAAGGACCAGTGGGTGGGGAACACCTTGTTCAGCTGTCGACGTACCGCCGCCGACGGGTGGTAACGGGAATCGATCGCATCGCCTTGTGCGGCAGCGATCTTGGCAAGGTCAGGGCTCATGATTTGCGCTCCCAGAATGCCGGTCCGACGGGCTCAGCGAAGTCGCCGTTGGCGACCAGGTAGCCGTCTTTGTCGATGGTGATGGGCAGCTGCGCCAACGCGCGCGCAGCCGGACCGAATATGGGCTTTGCGAAGTGCAAGGCGTCGAACTGCGACTGGTGGCACGGGCAAAGGATGCGGTAGGTCTGCTGCTCGTACAGCGACGAGGGGCAACCCAGGTGCGAGCAGACCTTGGTGTAGGCGAACAGCTCACCGAAGTTGAAGCTCTCCTGGCCCTGCCGCTTGACCACCTTGGGCATATCGGCGGGCTTGATGCGGATCAGCATGACCGGGTTGCGCACGCCCATGGTGATCTCGGTCAGGTGATGCTCGGACTCGACGGTGGTGCCGTCGCCGTCGGACTCCCGCCACGGGAACACGGTCTCCATACCGCCGGCGTCGATGTCCTCCGGCCGCATCTTGACGAACGGGGAGGAGCTCGTGCTTCCGGTGGCGCGCGCGAGGTAGATGGTCTCGCCGTGGAACCGCGGGGTCCAGCCCGACGTCCACAGCACAGCCTTCTTGCCTTCGGCGGTGGGAACCACCGGCTTCCACGGGTTCTTGACCAGCCCGCCGATGAACGCGACCAGCGTGCCGGCGCCGAATGCGCCCAGCCCGATGCCGAGCGACAAACCGATCAGCTTGCGGCGCTTGACGGTCGAGCCTTCCAGTGCATCGGTGAGGTTGGCCGTGATGGTCTTGCGGTGCACCTCGGGGGAGCGCCCGTCGTGGCGGTCCTGAACCGAGATCTCCTCGGGGATGAACTTCTTCTGGAACAGCACCGCGCCGACGCCGATCGAAAGGATCGACAGGCCGAAGGTCAGGCCGTACAGCGGGGTTGCCAGCGAATAGAGGAACTCTCCCTCTGATCCCAGCGGCTGGTACTCCCAGGGCCAGAACAGGAAGATCAGCAGCAGCGCCAGGCCGGAAAGGCCGCCGAACAGAAGCCAGTAGGCAACCAGGCGTTCGGAACGCTTTTCGGCCTTGGTGCCGGGGACCGGCCAGCG
Source organism: Mycolicibacterium frederiksbergense (assembly GCF_029893345.1). Lineage (GTDB taxonomy): Bacteria > Actinomycetota > Actinomycetes > Mycobacteriales > Mycobacteriaceae > Mycobacterium > Mycobacterium frederiksbergense_B. Next base: position 669,351 of record NZ_JARXVE010000002.1, read on the forward strand.
CGGCTCTTTGAAGATGGTTTCGACGCCGTCCATCTTGCCGCCGAGCTCAACGAGCTCTTCACGCGACATTGCGGCCAGTTCGGCGTCACTGGGTGTCTGCGGGTTGTTGTCGCTCATGCTCGCGATCCGATCCACATCGCCACGCCGATGGCGGCGACCATTCCGATAATCCACATCGCCATGCCCTCCGGGGCGGGACCGAAGCCACCGAGGCCGTAGCCGCCGTAGCTGGGGGTCTCCGTCGATCCGCGGACGTAGGCGACGATGTCGCGCTTCTCGTCGGGCGACAGCTGCCGGTCGGAGAACTTGGGCATGTTCTGCGGTCCGGTCAACATCGCCGTGTAGATCTGCTGCGGGTTGGCGTTCTTGAGGTCGGGCGCGTACTTACCGGAGGACAGCGCGCCACCCTTGCCGGTGAAGTTGTGGCAGGAAGCGCAGTTCAGCCGGAACAGGTCGCCACCGCGGGCCACGTTCGACCCGATCAGCGACTCCTGGGCTATGCCGCCATTCGCATCGCGGACCACAGTCGGGCCGCCACCATTGGCCTGCACGTAGGCGCCGAGGGCATCGGTCTGGGCCTCGTCGAAGTGCGCCGGCTTGGCCGGCGCCTGGGCCTCGCCGCGCATGGCGGGCATCCGACCGGTCGACACCTGGAAGTACACCGCCGCCTCGCCGGTGCCGATCAGGCTGGGCCCGCGGTCGGGCACACCCTGCAGGTTGGCGCCGTGGCATGAGACGCACGACGTTTCGAACAACTCCTTGCCGGTGCGCAGCAGTGCCGACTGCGATTCATCGGCGACTGCGACCTGCGGTGTGGGTGTCAGCGTGGCCGCAACACCACCTGCGACTGACAGGCCGATCAACAGCAGTAGACCCGCTGACAATCTCCGGCGCAGCCGTCGGCGCGACTTGCTGGTCATCGAACCCCTTCTCATCGAGTCGATCATCGGCCAGCCGATCATCGGACAAAGTAGATGGTGGCGAACAGCGCAATCCAGACGATGTCCACGAAGTGCCAGTAGTACGAGACGACGATCGCCGCGGTGGCCTGCGCGGGCGTGAACTTACTCATCTTGGTGCGGGCCAGCAGCAAGATGAAGGCGACGAGGCCGCCGATCACGTGCAAGCCGTGGAAACCGGTTGCCAGGTAGAAGACCGATCCGTAGGCGCTGCTCGGGATGGTGGTGCCGTGCTTGACCAGGTGGACGTACTCGTATCCCTGGCCCAGTACGAAGAACAGGCCCATGAGGAACGTGAGCAGATACCACCGGCGCAGCCCGAACACGTCGCCGCGCTCGGCGGCGAACACGCCCATCTGGCAGGTGAACGATGACGCGATCAGAACCAGCGTCACCGGTACGGCTAGGGCCAAATTGAGTTCGGTTGGTTCGGGCGGCCAGTTGCCACCAGCTTGCGCGCGCGCGGTGAAATACATCGCGAACAGTCCAGCAAAGAACATCAGCTCACTGGAAAGCCACACGATGGTGCCGACACTGACCATGTTCGGTCGGTTCAGCGAATGCACGCGCGACGTAATCGCGGTTCCCGAAGTACCTACAGCGCTCGTCACATCCGCAAGTATGACGCTTTGTAGTTGTCGAACTCCACCCGGGTCGAGCATTTGGCCGGTTTCGTGTCGCCGCGCCCCAAGGTTCGGGTCCGCGCAGAGATAGCATTCGGCCGTGGCTTCTGGATTCTCCTCGCAGTTCCCCTACCCGTCCGGGCCCGCCTCCCAGCCTGAGGCGGAGCCGTCATGGGCGGCCGTCCTCGGGCGTCTGACCACCGGTCAGAGCCTGCCCAACGGGCATGCGGCGTGGGCGATGGATCAGATCATGACCGGGGTGGCGACGCCGGCTCAGATTGCCGGCTTCGCGGTGGCGATGAAGATGAAGCGGCCCACCTCGGCTGAGGTCGGCGAGTTGGCCGACATCATGTTGGCGCACGCCCGTCGAGTGCCGACGGACCGGATCGGGACCGCGACAGTGGACATCGTCGGTACCGGTGGCGACGGAGCCAATACGGTGAACCTGTCGACCATGGCCTCGATCGTGGTGGCGGCCTGTGGCGTTCCGGTGATCAAGCACGGCAACCGGGCGGCGTCCTCGTTGTCGGGTGGAGCCGACACCCTGGAGGCACTTGGGGTGCGGATCGACCTCGGACCCGAGGAGGTGGCCCGCAGCGTCGCCGAGGTCGGTATCGGGTTCGCCTTCGCTCCGCAATTCCATCCCTCCTACCGGCATGCCGCGGTGGTGCGCCGGGAGATCGGGGTTCCGACGGTTTTCAATCTGCTTGGGCCGCTGACCAATCCGGCGACGCCACGGGCAGGGCTGATCGGCTGTGCGTTCGCCGACCTGGCCGAGGTGATGGCCGGGGTGTGTGCCGCTCGCGGCTCCAGTGTGTTGGTGGTGCACGGCGATGACGGTCTCGATGAGCTGACCACCACGACCACCAGCACCATCTGGCGGGTTCAGGCCGGCACCGTGGACCGGCTGACCTTCGACCCGGCCGCCTTCGGCTTCAAGCGCGCCCACATCAGTGAGCTGGTCGGTGCTGATGCCGAGTCCAATGCCGCGTCGGCCCGGGCTGTGCTGGGCGGGGCCAAGGGACCGGTGCGCGATGCGGTGGTGCTCAATGCGGCCGGCGCCATGGTCGCCCATGCCGGACTATCCAGCACAGCCCAGTGGGTTCCGGCGTGGGAAGCCGGTCTGGCGCGGGCCGCCGAGGCCATCGACTCGGGCGCGGCCGAACAACTGCTCGCGCGTTGGGTGCGGTTCAGCCTGCAGTTCTGAGTTCTGCTGCTGGGCGGCGGCCAGTTGGGCCGAGCGGGCCGTGGCCGCCCACTGCGCATAGCGGCCCGCCGATCCGAGGGGTGTCGCGTAGCCGCTGTCGGTGCGCACGATGCGCACCCCGGGCGCGGCCAGCCAGCGGGCGATGAGCGCGGTTTCCTCCACCAGTGCACCGCCCAAAGGCGTTGCGGTGGGCAGGATTACCTGCGCTGCCGCGCAGATCGCATCGACCACCGGCATCGGCGGCACACCGCGCCCGGCGGTGCCTGCGCCGGCCAGCTGGCCGTACCGGATCACCGCGAAACTCCAGCCGCCGTTGCCGTCGCCCCGGGCGGCAACGAGTTCGGGCAGGTCGGCCAGTGCGCGCAGCCGCTGCCCTCGCCACAGCCCATCGATGGCGACCGCGGCATGATCGCGCAGCCGGGCGGCGGTCTCGTACCGCCTGGCCGCTGCCACCTCGCCGATATGGGCCAGCGTGGCGGCCAGCGCGGTGTGGTCGGTGCCGTTGATCATCGCGGTGGCGCGTTGCACGGCGGTTGCGTACTCGTCGGCGCCGACGTTCTGCGCGGCCGGGCACGGTGACAGTTCGACCTCGGGGCAGTGGTGCGCGGCGGCCGCGCCGAGGCGGGCCGTGCAGGTGCGCAGCCCGGTGAACCGGGCCAGCAGGGCGGCCGACTGCGCGGCGTCGGATCGGGCCGTGAACGGGCCGAAAGCAGTGCGGTGCTGAGGGTTTCGCACCGTCGACAGCCTCGGGAAGGCCTCATCGGTCAGCGCCACCCACCAGCCGCGCTGCGGGAACTTGGAGCGACGGTTGTACGGCGGTGCATGCGCGGCGAGCAGTCTGAGCTCGCGGACCCCGGCCTCCAGGTCGTGTGCGCATTCGACATGGTCGACGGCAGTGGCCAGCGACGACATCTCCTTCATCCGAGCCCGGGGGTCGGCGCCGGTGAAGTACTGCCGGACCCGGCGTCGCAGGTTCACCGCGGTACCGACATAGAGCACCTCGCCCGACGGGCCGCGGAACAGGTAGACGCCGGGCCGGTCGGGCAGCCGGTCGGCCAGGCTCCGGTTGCGCCGTTGGGCCGGTGTGGTGTCGGGCAGGTAGGACCGGAGGTCGGCAAGGGTATGGATGCCCTGGTTGCCGACTCGCTCGATCAGGCCGTGCAGGACGTCGACGGTGGCGCGGGCATCGTCGAGGGCGCGGTGCGTGGGCGTGGTCGACGCACCGAACAGCCGCGCCAGTTCCGACAGCCGCACGCTGGGGGCTTCGTCGCGGGTGAGCACTCGGCGGGCCAGTCGTACGGTGCACAGCACCGGGGGCCGGGGCCAGCCGAGCTGTGCCCGCTGGGCAGCCGCCCTCAGGAACCCGATGTCGAACCCGGCATTGTGGGCCACCAGCACTGCGCCCCGGGAGAATTCCAGGAAGGCGGGGAGTACCGATTCGATGCGCGGTGCGTCGCGCACCATCGCCGTGGTGATCCCGGTGAGTTGGACGATCTGCGGCGGGATGGCGCGGCCGGGATCGATGAGGGTGGCCAACTCTCCCAGTACCTCACCGCCGCGAACCTTGACCGCACCGATCTCGGTGATGACGTCGTAGCCGTCATCCGGTGTCTTCGCGGTGGCCCGACCGCCTGTGGTCTCCAGATCCACCACCACGAAAGTGGTGTCGGCCAGCGATGCCGAATCGACGTCAGCGTCGAAGGCCAAGGCCAGCTGTTCGGTGTCGGTGATCCGGCGCTGGCCCATGGCACAGACGGTAGGGGGCGCCCCCGACATGTCCCGGCGATGGCCGGTTGCCGCGCCGGCGCGCCGTCGATGTCGGTCCCCGGCGATACCGTGCGCGCAATACCGATCGAGAGGACGTTCAAGATGAATGGAGTGCGGCGGGACAGCTGGTCCTTTGCCGACGAGCCCGACACCGGCAGCGTGACCATTGACTGCGACGATTGCGCGGTGCGTGGGCCGGGGTGTCAGGACTGCGTCGTCAGTGTGTTGCTCGGGGTGCCGGAAACGTTGCTGGACGACGAGCGCCGGGCGCTGGAAGTGCTCGCTGACGCAGGTCTCGCGCCACGGCTGCGGCTCGTTCCGATTCACCGGAACGACAGATCCGGGGTCGCCTGACGACACGAATCGACTGGCGCACAGGAAAATATCAAGAGCGGGCTGTTAGATTTGCATCTTCCGTTGGACAAGCCCGATGCCGTTTCGTAACCTATCTGAGACCTAAGAGCAGTTCGAGGCGGCTCGCTAACGCCAGTTGTGAGGACGAAAACTTGAGGCACGACCGCGCGCACCGGCCCACAAGTCGTGTCAAAAGACCAGTCGCCGGTGCAATAGCCGGCTTGGCCTTGATCTCCGGATTCCTCACTGCCACTTCGCAGGCCGATCCTGCCGACGATGCCCTGGCAAAGCTCAACGAGTTGTCTCGGCAAGCCGAGCAGACCACCGAGGCCATGCACTCCGCGCAGCTCGATCTGAACAATAAGCTTGCGGCGCAGGAAGCAGCGGAAAACAAGCACACCGACGACACCGTGGCGGTGGAAGCGGCCAACTCGCAACTGGCAACCTTCCAGACGTCGGTCAACAAGGTTGCTGCCGCGCAATATATGGGGGCGCGCACCTCTGGTGTGGATGCCATCCTGACCGTCAGCTCGCCGCAGCAGTTGATCGAGCAGCTCGCGATGCAGCGCGTGATGGCCACCGAGATGTCGGCCCAGATGCGCAGCTTCCGTTCGGCGGGTGAAAAGGCCGCACGGGCCGAGCAGGAGTCGGCGAAATCGGCGGCGGAGGCCAAGACCGCGGCCGAGCAGGCTGCCGCTGTGCGCGCGGATCTGCAATCTAAGCAAAGTCAGCTGCAGGTTCAGATCGCAGTCGTCAAGTCGCAGTACCAGTCGTTGACCCCGGGTCAGCGGGAAGCGCTTGCGGCCCTCCCGCCCGCCCCCGCCGCTCCACCCGTACCGGAGCCGGACGCGTTGCCACCAGCGCAGGATCCCGCCGTATTGGCTGACCCGCCGAACGGGATTCCGCCGGGTGACGTCGCCCCGCCGGAGGGTGCGCTCCCAGGCGGCGGCGATGGCCATTCCGGCACCGTCATCCAGGCGGCGCTGAGCCGGATCGGCTCGCCCTACTCCTGGGGTGCGGCGGGTCCCAGCTCGTTCGACTGCTCGGGTCTGGTGATGTGGGCGTTCCAGCATGCCGGGATCTCGTTGCCGCATTCCAGTCAAGCCCTGGCCCGCGGTGGCCAGCCGGTCTCGGCCGATTCGATGCAGCCCGGCGACGTGGTGACCTACTACTCCGATGCCTCGCATGTCGGCATCTACATCGGAGACGGAATGATGGTGCACGCGTCGACCTACGGCACCCCGGTCCGGGTCGCGCCGGTCAACAATGCGCCGATCTACAACGTCCGTCGGTACTGAGCGTTCCGACAGAGCAGCCGGCGGCCTAGCCAGCGCCGGCAGGCGTTCGCTGGGCGCGGTGCTGTTGGCGGAGCTGATCCTGGCAGCCGTGCTGATCGGGAAGGCCGCGCTGCCCGCGCCCGCGCCCCCGCCTTCATCACCACCGACCACCGCGGTCACTGCCGCGACGCATCCCGCCCCGGTCACCTCGATGGCGCTGCCGGATGGGCGCACCGCCCGGCTGCTCGCGTTGGGTGGCCGGCAGGCTCCGGCACTGCTGGACCGGATTGGCGCCGAACTCGGCGCGGCCGGGGCGGCGGTGACAGCATTCTGGGGTCCGGACTGGCCGCGCGAAATCGAAATCGCGGTTGCGGGCTCCGATCAGCAGTTTCGGGTGCTGGCCGGCGGAGCCGCCGACATCGCCGCGACCACCACGGCGCAGCGCATCATGTTCGCCCCCGGCGCTGCCGATATGAGTCCGGCCGCGTTGCGAATTGTGCTGCGCCACGAGCTGTTCCACTATGCGGCCCGGTCCCGGACCGCGGCCGATGCGCCGCGCTGGCTCACCGAGGGGGTGGCCGACTACGTCGGGCGTCCGCCCGCTGCGCCGCCCGGCCCGGTGCAGGCCGCCAGCCTGGCACAGTTACCCACCGATGCCGACCTGGACACCCCGGGCGCCGCCCGATCGCTGGCCTACGACCGGGCGTGGTGGTTCAGCCGCTACGTTGCCGATCGCTACGGCGCGCCGGCGCTGCGCGAACTGTACTTACGTGCGTGCGGACCGGATCATCGCGATGTGCCCACTGCGGTGCATGAGGTCCTGGGTACAGATCTCGACCAGGTACTCGCCGATTGGCGTCGCTGGCTCAGCGGCTAGCCTGATCGCGATGGGTAAAGGTATGGCGCGATGACGCGGGTCCTGTTGGTGACCAACGACTTTCCACCGCGCCGGGGTGGGATCCAGTCATATCTGGAGTCATTCGTCGGCGAATTGGTGAAGTCCACGTCGGATGAGATCACGGTGTATGCGCCGAAATGGAAGGGTTGCGCCGAATACGACGCCGCGGCCGGCTACCGAATCGTGCGGCACCCGACCACGCTGATGCTGCCCGAGCCGACCGTGGCGACCCGCATGCAGCGGCTGATCGCCGAACACCAGATCGAGACGGTGTGGTTCGGGGCGGCCGCGCCGCTGGCGTTGCTCGGCCCGCTGGCCCGACGGGCCGGGGCGACCCGCGTGGTGGCCAGTACCCACGGCCATGAGGTGGGCTGGTCGATGCTTCCGGTGGCACGCGGCGCGTTGCGGCGCATCGGGCAGGACGCGGATGTGGTGACCTTCGTCAGCCGCTACACCCGGGGCCGATTCGCCTCGGCGTTCGGCCCGAATGCCGCGTTGGAGCATCTGCCACCCGGGGTCGACATCGACCGATTCGTACCGGATCCGGTGGCCCGGGCCGAGCTGCGCGCCCGGTACGGGTTGGGGCAACGCCCGGTGGTGGTGTGCCTGTCCCGCCTGGTTCCGCGCAAGGGCCAGGACATGCTCATTCGCGCCTGGCCGGTGATCCGGCGTCGCGTTCCCGATGCGGCGTTGGTCATCGTCGGCGGGGGACCGTATCTGGACGACCTGCGACAACTGGCGCACGCCCACGATGTGGCCGCCGACGTCGTCTTCACCGGCGGCGTGCCCGGCGCGGAACTGCCCGGGCACCATGCGATGGCCGACGTGTTCGCCATGCCGTGTCGCACCCGCGGGGCGGGCCTGGACGTCGAGGGGCTGGGCATCGTCTATCTGGAGGCTTCGGCCTGCGGTGTGCCGGTCATCGCCGGAACCTCCGGCGGCGCACCGGAAACCGTGCTGGACGGCAAGACCGGCTTGGTCGTCGATGGCAGCGATGTCGCGGCGGTGGCAACCGCGGTGGGCGATCTGCTTGCCGACCCCGGCCGGGCGGCCGCCATGGGTGTGGCGGGCCGGCACTGGGCGGTCGACAACTGGCAGTGGCGGTCCCAGGGGGACCGCCTGGCCAATCTGTTGTCGGGGTGAACCCGGGGATCAGGCGTAGAGCGCCGCGATATCGCTGGCGAACTTCTCGGCCACTACCTTGCGCTTGACCTTCAGCGTCGGAGTCAGTTCACCGGTGTCCTCGGTGAAGTCGACCGGCAGGATCCGGAACTTGCGGATCGACTCGGCATGCGACACCGCCTGATTGGCTTCCTTGACCGCCAGGTCGATCTCGGCCAACAGGTCCGGGTCGTCGGCCAGGTCGCCGACCGAGGCGCCTGCGTCCTTCCCGTTGCGCTGCTTCCACCCGGGGAACGCTTCGGGGTCGATGGTGATGAGCGCGGCGATGAACGGCTGCTTGTCGCCGACGGCCATCGCCTGGCTGATCAGCGGATGTGCCCGCAGCCTGTCCTCCAGCAGCGCGGGGGCGACGTTCTTGCCGCCCGCGGTGACGATGATTTCCTTCTTGCGCCCGACGATGGTCAGGAAGCCGTCGTCGTCGATGGCGCCCAGATCGCCGGTGTGGAACCAGCCGTCGGTGGCCTTTTCGCTCCCCGCGTCCGCGGTGAACACCGCGTTGGTCTCCGCCTCGTTACCCCAGTAGCCGCTGAACACCACGCCGCCCTTCAGCAGCAGCTCGCCGTCCTCGGCGAGGCGCATGCTGTTGCCGGGCATCAGCTTGCCGACCGAGCCGACCTTGAGGTCGTTGATCCGGTTCACGGTGATTGCTGCGCAGGTCTCGGTGAGGCCGTAGCCCTCGTAGATGCTCAGGCCCACACCGCGGTAGAAGTGGCCCAGGCGCGCGCCGAGCGGGGCGCCGCCCGAGATCGCCGCCCGGCATTCACCGCCGAGCGCCGCCCGTAGCTTGCCGTAGACCAGCCGGTCGAACAGCGCGTGCTTGGCCCGCAGCAGCAGCCCCGCCCCACCGGTGTCCTGGGCCTTGCTCCACTCGATCGCGGTCTCGGCCGCAATCGAGAAGATCTTGCCCTTGCCGTCGTTGCGGGCGTTCTGCTCGGCGGTGTTGTAGACCTTTTCGAACACCCGGGGCACCGAGACCACCAGGGTCGGTTTGAACACGCCGAAGGTCGGGACCAGGTTCTTGATGTCGCTGGTGAATCCCAGGGTGACTTTGTTGGCGAAAGCCGCGATGGTGATGGCCCGGGCCAGGACGTGCGCCAGCGGCAGGAACATCAGCATCCGTTCCCCCTCGGCCAGCTCGGTGGGGAAACAGGCCTTGGCTCCCCGGATCTCGTAGAGCAGGTTCGAGTGGGTCAGCTGGCAGCCCTTGGGCTGGCCGGTGGTGCCGGAGGTGTAGATCAGGGTGGCCGGATCGGCAGAACGAATCCCGGCCAGCCGCTTGTCGAGCTCGGCAACATCGACCGATTTACCTGCCTCTGCCATCGCCTCCAGCGCCGGTGTGCCGGTGCCGACGATCCGCAGTACCTTGCGCAGCTCGGGCAGCTGACCGGTGAGCTGCTCCACGGTCTCGGCATGCGCGTCGGTCTCGGCGAAGACGATCCGCGCCGCGGAGTTTTCCAGGACGAACCGCACCTGTTCGGCCGCGGAGGTCTCGTAGATCGGCACCGTCACCGCGCCGATCGACAAGATCGCGAAGTCGATGATCGGCCACTCGTACCGGGTGGCCGACAGGATCGCGACCCGATCGCCGGGCTGGATTCCCTCGGCGATCAAACCCAGCGCGACCGAGCGAATCTGGCTCGCGGCCTCGGCGCAGGTCACACCGACCCACGCGCCGTTGACCAGGCGACGGAAAATGACGTGGTCGGGACTGTCGGCCGCGTGTTCATACACCGAACTGACGATGTTGTCGTGCTCGCCGACGGCAAAAGACGCGGGCACGCTGTATTCCCGCATTGACTCACGCACGATGTTGGCCTCCAGGCTGGGTCATACAGGCTTTCGCGCGTCAGCCTAGTCGGCCCGGATGGGCGGCCGATGCCGCATATGTGAAGCTAGTCGACGATGAACAGCATTCAGATCGCCGACGAGACCTTCGTCTGCGCCGATCCGGTCGCCGTGGGCGCCGCGGTTGCCGATCCCGCCAGCTGGCGGCGGTGGTGGCCGGACCTGGGGCTCACGGTCGTCGAGGACCGTGCCGACAAGGGCCAGCGCTGGACCGTGACCGGCGCGTTGACCGGCACGATGGAGATCTGGCTGGAGGCGGTGATGGACGGGGTGGTCCTGCACTACTTCCTGCACGCCGAGCCGTCCGGCGCCACGGCCAAGCAGTTGGCGGGAATGGATCTGGCGAAGATGAACCACCGACGCCGGGTGGCCGGCAAGGTGATGGCCTTCGAGATCAAGCAGCGGTTGGAAGCGACGCGCCCGGTCGGGGTCTCCCGGCTGGCCTGACCAGGTTGGTCAACGGAAGGGTAGATTTCTCCGCGAGAGCCGTGGTACCCCTGCGGGGCGGGGAGAAGGGGCCCCGGCAGAGCGGGGAGAAGGGTGAAGCGGTGGCCGACAAGACTGCGCAGACCATCTACATCGATGCGGACCCGGCGACAGTGATGGATGTGATCGCCGATATCGGCTCCTACCCCGAGTGGGTCGCCGAATATAAGGAAGCCGAAATCCTGGATTCCGACGAGCAGGGCAACCCCAAGACGGCCCGGTTGGTGCTCGATGCCGCTGTGCTCAAGGACACCATGGTGTTGGCCTACGTGTGGCCGGCCGATCGCGCCTCGGTGACCTGGTCGCTGGTGTCCAGCTCGCTGTTGCGATCGCTGGAGGGGGCATACCGCTTGGTGCCCAAGGGATCCGGTACCGAGGTCACCTACGAGCTGTCGGTCGACCTGATCATCCCGATGATCGGACTGCTCAAACGCAAGGCGGAGCGGCGGCTCACCGACACTGCGCTCAAAGACCTCAAGAAACGAGCCGAAGGCTGAGTGACCTCCGCGGACGCGAGGAGCGGATCGGGCCCAGCGGACGCGAGGAGCAGATCGGGCCCCGCGGACGCGAGGACGCGAGGAGCGGATCAAACCCGGCGCGGATCAGCCTGTTCGTCGGCAAGGGTGGGGTAGGTAAGTCGACGCTGGCGACGGCCACCGCGGTTCGTGATGCCAGGTCCGGTCAGCGGGTGCTCATCGTGTCCACCGATCAGGCGCATTCCACCGGCGACGTGCTGGGGATGACGCTTGCGCCGACCGGGCAACGCGCCCCCACCCGGGTGCTCAGCGACCTGCAGGCCGAGCTTGCCGCAGCCGGTGGGGTTCTGGATGCCCTGGCGCTGGACACCCTGGCTCTGTTGGAAGCGCGCTGGGTCGAGACCGCGGGCCCGCTGGCCGCGCGGTTTCCCGAGTCCGATGTGGGTGACGTTGCCCCTGAGGAACTTTCGGCACTTCCGGGGATACAGGAAGTGCTCGGCCTGCATGAGGTGGGCGAGCTCGCGGAGTCCGGGCAGTGGGATCACGTGGTGGTGGACTGCGCCTCGACCGCGGATGCGTTGCGGATGCTGACGCTGCCGGAGACTTTCGGCCTCTATATGGAGCGGGCTTGGCCGCGTCATCGCCGGCTGTCGGGTGCTGTCGATGCGGCCAGCGTGGCGATCGTGGCCCTGATCGAACGGATCGATGCCGGTATCCGCCGGCTCGGCAGCCTGCTCACCGACGGCTCCCGGGTGACCGCCCACCTGGTGCTCACCCCGGAACGGGTGGTGGCGGCCGAGGCCTCGCGGACATTGGGCTCGCTGGCGCTGATGGGCGTCGAGGTTGCCGAGATCATCGTGAATCAGGTTCTGGTGCAGGATGATTCGTTCGAGTACCAGAATCTTCCGGCGCACCCCGCGTTCGACTGGTATGCCGAGCGGATCTCCGAGCAGCAGGCCGTGCTCGAAGATCTCGACACCACGATCGGCGACGTGCAGCTGGTGCTGGTGCCACACGTACCGGGGGAGCCGATCGGTCCCAAGGCGCTGGGGGAGCTGCTTGATGGTGCGCGCAGGCGTGACGGCTCGCCGCCGCCGGGACCACTGCGGCCGGTCGTCGACCGGGAGTCGGGGTCTGGCCTCGATGCCGTGTACCGGTTGCGGCTAGAGTTGCCGCAGGTCGACTCGGCTGGTTTGGCTTTGGGCCGCGTCGACGACGACTTGATCATCGGCGTGGCAGGCATGCGGCGCCGGGTGCGGTTGGCGTCTGTCCTGCGGCGGTGCATCGTGATGGACGCGCAGTTGCGGGACAGTGAGCTGACGGTACGTTTTCGTCCGAACCCGGAGGTGTGGCCGGTATGACGGGGTCTCATCCCGAGCTCGGTTCGGAGCTGCGGCAATTGGCGCAGGACATCCTGGACCGGCTGGATCCGGCGGTGCGTTTGGCCGCGGCGAATTTCGCGGCGTTGGTGGATGGCAGCCCGGGTAAGTGTCAGCAGGTGTGGTGCCCGGTGTGCGCACTGGCCGCGGTGATCAACGGTGAGCAACACCCGCTGCTGGGCGCGATCGCCGAACACAGTGTGGCCCTGCTGGCGGTGATCCGCGCGGTGCTCGACGACGGGGGAGCTGCCGACAGCAGCGGTGGTAGCCCGGCACCCGACGGTGGGCCGGATGTGCCGCCGCCCGACGATTTTCCGCCCCCGCCGGCTCCGGGGCGCTACCAGCACATCCCGGTCACCGTCGAGGATTGAGCCGTTCTGCCATACCGCGGACATCCAGGGCGTGCTGTGGTAGCCACAACAGGGTCTGGGTAAAGTTGTGCCAGAGCATCGTGCGGTGCGCCAAAGGTGGAGGGTCCATGTGGTATTGGCTGTTCAAATACATCCTGCTGGGACCCTTGCTGGCCCTCTTGGGCCGGCCCAAAATCACTGGGCTGGAACATGTTCCGACCAACGGTCCGGCGATTCTGGCCAGTAACCATCTGGCGGTGATGGACAGTTTCTACCTGCCGCTGGTGGTTACCCGGCGGATCACCTTCTTGGCCAAGCAGGAGTACTTCACCGGTACCGGGATCAAGGGCCGGCTCATCGCCTGGTTCTACACCGCGGTCGGCCAGGTGCCCATCGACCGCACCGGCGCCGACTCGGCGCAAGCGGCCCTGACGACGGCCAAGCGCATCCTCGGCGAAGGCAAACTGCTCGGCATGTACCCCGAGGGCACCCGCTCACCGGATGGTCGCCTCTACAAGGGCAAGACCGGGTTGGCCCGGTTGGCACTGGAGACCGGGGCGCCGGTGATCCCGGTGGCCATGGTCGGGACCGATGTGGTCAACCCACCGGGATCCAAGGGGCTGCGGTTCGGCCGGGTCGAAGTCAGGTTCGGTAAGCCGATGGAGTTCAACCGATTCGAAGGCATGGCCGGCAACCGCTTCATCGAGCGCGCCGTCATCGACGAGGTGATGTACGAGCTGATGGACCTGTCCAGCCAGGAGTATGTCGACATCTACGCCGCCGCCCTCAAGGAGAACCCGCAGGCCGGCACGCAACAGGCCGAGGCGGCGAAGCCCGCGTCCCGGCTTCCCCACACCGCCGTCGGCTAGACGGTATGGGGACACCGGTGAGGTGTTCGAACGGCGGTTGACCCGGGCCGGGTGGCAGGTGGGCACGGGGTCTCGACGCTCACGGCGTTCGGTCTGGCGGTCGAGATTGGTGATCAGTACCGGGTCAGGACGCTTCGCTCGGACTGAGCGGGGCCGGCGCGTCTGCAGTCACGACGGCGGGCTTGTCCGATGTCGACGTGGATACGGCTCCAGCGACGACGATGACCGCGAGCGCCCACCACACATAGGAACCACCGGCCAACTGGCGCATCACAGATGCCGCGGTTTCGTGGTGTGGGGTCAGCAGCGCGATGGGCGTCCACACCATCAACCCGAATCCGACGGCGGTCACCAGGCCCAGAGCGGTCGAGGCCCAACGCACGCCGCGCATCCGGTAGGTCAGGATGCCGGTCACCAGGAGCGTGGGCAGCGACCACACCCAGTGATGCGACCACGACACCGGGGAGACGACCAGGCCGAACATCGCCACGCAGACCAGCGCCAGGACCGGTGACTCGTCGGTGCCGGTGCGCAGTGCGCGTCTGACCGCCCATACCGTCAGCCCCAGCACCATCAGGCAGGCCGCGACCCACAGGGCGAACCGTGGCCCTTCGGCCACGCCGAGTCGGGCCAGCGCACCGGCGATGTTCTGATTGGTATTCAGCGTGGCCGTCCCGATCCGATCGGTGTTGCGCACCGTCTCGGTCCAGTACTCCACGGAATCCGTCCAAGCCAGCACGAATCCGGCCAGGGTCGCCAGCACCGCGGATGCGGCGGTCCGCACCAGGGTGCGCACATCGCGGCGCAGCAGGAAATACAGCAGGAACACCGCGGGCGTGAGCTTGAGTGCGATCGCCAGCCCCAGCAGCAGACCGCGTGGCCACGGCGTGCGCCGCGGCACGCAGTCGGCGACGACCAGTGTCATCAGCACCACGTTGATCTGGCCGAACTCGAAGTTCGACCGGATCGGCTCCAGCCAGATGACCGCGGGCACGACAAGGGCGATGGCCAGCCAGCAGCGCCGCAGCCAGGCCGGCTCGAAGGTGACCGTGGTGTCCGGCCAGACATTCAGCCGGGTGAGCACGATGACGATCAAGACGACCAGCAGGATCAGGGTGGTGGCCGTGATCGCCACGCTGGCCGCCGGCAGGGAAAGCCACGCGAACGGCGCGAATGCGATCGCCGCGAGCGGCGGATAGGTGAACGGCAGGTCCAGGCCGCCTTGGGTGTGGAAGGCAGCACTGTCGGAATACAGGGGCCGGTTGTCCAGCCAGGCCCGTCCGCCCATCCGGTACACATCGATGTCGATGCGATACGGGACCTGGCCCAGTAGCCGCCAGCCGACCCAGACGCACCCGGCCACGGTGAGTAGCTGAAAGAGCCGCCACCCGATCGTCGGTGCCAAACCAGCCCAACCGGGCGACTGCCGATTACTCATGTCCTCAACAGACTATCGGGGGCAACGTCACACAGCCGCATCCCCACGCGCGACGCGCGCAGGTCGGCGTAAGTTCTGTGTCCGTGCAAGCGACCGTTCACTTCGATTTCCTCACTCGCGATCGCCTGCCGTTGCTGTGTTGCCTGGTGGCGTTCATTCTCACGTTCTTCGTCACCCGCCTCGTGGTGCGTTACATCCGCAGGAACGCCGACAGCGATCGGCCACCGAGGTGGTGGCAGCCCCGCAACATCTCCGTTTCGGAGGCCGGCGGCGGCATGCACATCCACCACATGGTGATCGGTGTGGTGCTGGTGATGGTGTCGGGAGTGGCGATGGTGACGCTCGCGGTGAACGGCGGCGTGGCGGAATTCACCGTGGCGGCGGTGTTTTTCGGCATCGGTGCGGCCCTGGTGCTCGACGAGTTCGCGCTGATCCTGCACCTGTCGGATGTGTATTGGGCCGAGGACGGCCGCACCTCGGTGGATGCGGTGTTCGCCGCGGTGGCGGTGGCCGGGCTGTTGATTCTGGGTTTCAATCCGCTGTCATTCTTTGATATCGGTATCTGGCGCGAGGATCAGTCGCTGGCAGTGCGGGCGCTCGTGGTCGTGGCCGCGGTGCTGACGCTGCTGCTGGCGGTGGTGGTTCTGCTCAAGGGCAAGGTGTGGACTGGATTGGTGGGCATGTTCATAACCCCGTTGTTGTTCGTCGGGGCGGTTCGGCTGTCGCGGCCGCATGCGCCGTGGGCGCGCTGGCGCTACACCAGCCGACCCCGCAAGATGCACCGCGCGCTGGAGCGCGAGCGCTGGCTGCGCCGGCCGGTGGTGCAGGCAAAGCTGTGGTTGCAGGACGCGATCACCGGCATGCCGAAGTTCCCCGATGACGCCACCGTCGACGCCGAGCTCGATCGAGAGATCCACGCGGCCCCGGCCCCGGCAACGACGACTGAGCGGATGGCCTGATGCGCTACTTCTATGACACCGAGTTCATCGACGACGGACGCACCATAGAGCTGATCTCGATCGGCGTCGTCGCCGAGGACGGCCGCGAGTATTACGCGATCTCGACCGAGTTCAATCCGGACCGGGCCGGCCGGTGGGTGCGCAAGCACGTGCTGCCGAAACTGCCGTCGCCGTCCTCTCAGCTGTGGCGCTCTCGCCGGCAGATCCGATCGGAGCTGGAGGATTTCTTCGACATCGACGGCGACGAGCCGATCGAGCTGTGGGCCTGGGTGGGTGCCTACGACCACGTGGTGCTGTGTCAGCTGTGGGGTCCGATGACCGATCTGCCCCCGGCGATACCGCGGTTCACCCGCGAACTGCGCCAATTCTGGGAGGACCGCGGCTCGCCGCGGATGCCCCCGCGACCGCGCGATGCGCACGACGCGCTGGTCGATGCGCGGCAGAATCTGCACCGATTCCAGTTGATGACCGGCATGGGACTGACGCCGGCGCGGCAGCCGGGCATAGCGGAGGCCTGAAAACAGCCATTTTCCCGTGGTTACCATGAATGGGTGAACTGGACCGTCGACATCCCCATCGACCAGCTGCCGCCACTTCCGCCACTGACCGATGAGCTGCGTCAACGGCTCGATGCGGCGCTGTCCAAGCCTGCTGTCCAGCAGCCCACCTGGGATGCCGACGCGGCCAAGGCCATGCGCACCGTGCTGGAGAGCGTGCCGCCGGTCACCGTGCCGAGGGAGATCGAAAAGCTCAAGGGCCTGCTGGCCGATGTGGCGCGGGGCGAGGCGTTCCTGCTCCAGGGTGGCGACTGCGCCGAGACCTTCGTCGACAACACCGAGCCGCACATCCGGGCCAACATCCGCACCCTGCTGCAGATGGCCGTGGTGCTGACCTACGGCGCCAGCATGCCGGTGGTCAAGGTGGCCCGTATTGCAGGCCAATATGCCAAGCCGCGGTCGGCCGATCTGGATGCGCTGGGCCTGAGGTCCTACCGCGGGGACATGATCAACGGCTTCGCCCCGGATGCGGCGGTGCGTGAGCATGATCCGTCACGGCTGGTCCGGGCCTATGCCAATGCCAGCGCCGCGATGAACCTGGTGCGCGCGCTGACCGCGTCCGGGCTGGCGTCGTTGCACCTGGTGCACGACTGGAACCGCGAGTTCGTCCGGACCTCACCGGCCGGGGCCCGCTACGAGGCGCTGGCCGGGGAGATCGACCGGGGCCTGAAGTTCATGTCCGCGTGCGGGGTGGCCGATCGCAATTTGCAGACCGCCGACATCTTCGCCAGCCACGAAGCGCTGGTGATCGACTATGAGCGGGCGATGCTGCGTCTGTCCGATCCGGCCGAGAACCCGGACGGGCCACCCAAGCTGTACGACCAGTCCGCGCACTACCTGTGGATCGGTGAGCGCACGCGTCAGCTCGACGGTGCCCACGTGGCGCTGGCCGAGGTGATCGCCAACCCGATCGGGATCAAGCTGGGGCCGACCACGACCCCGGAGCAGGCCGTCGAATACGTCGAGCGGCTGGACCCGAACAACGAGCCGGGCCGGCTGACCCTGGTGACCCGGATGGGCAACAACAAGGTGCGCGATCTGTTGCCGGCGATCATCCAGAAGGTCGAGGCCACCGGTCACAAGGTGATCTGGCAGTGCGACCCAATGCACGGCAACACCCACGAATCGTCGACCGGCTACAAGACCCGCCACTTCGACCGCATCGTCGACGAGGTGCAGGGGTTCTTCGAGGTGCACCGCATGTTGGGCACCCATCCGGGTGGCATCCATGTCGAGATCACCGGCGAAAATGTCACCGAGTGTCTCGGCGGGGCACAGGATATTTCGGATTCGGATCTGGCCGGCCGCTACGAGACCGCATGCGATCCGCGGCTGAACACCCAGCAGAGCCTGGAATTGGCCTTCCTAGTCGCCGAGATGCTGCGCGACTAGTTACAGCAGGGTGCCGATGTTGCTGCCCAGCGTCCACGCTGCGGCGGCGACCAGGCCGGTGAGCGTGAGCACCGCGATCACCCAGAACGCCAGCACCCGTTTGGCGCGCTGGCGGGCCCAGTAGAACTCGCTCATCTCGATACCCGCGAATTGTCCTGCCCCGAACGGGTATTCGGCGGGATCCTCGTCGAAATCGGCATCGGCAGGAATCGGCGCCCAGTCGTGCTGGTCGCGGGTGATCTCCCGGGTGTGTTGGCGCGGCACGGCCGCCGCCGGTGGGGGCGGCGCCGGGGGTGCTGCCGTCAGGGCGGTGGTGGCCTCATCGGGGCGATCGTCACGCACCGCGAGATCGTGCACCCGGGTGGCGGCCAGATGTTGCGCGGAATGCTGTGGTGCGGGCACCCGGAATGCGGGTAGGCCGAGTTCGTCGACGATGTCCCGCAATTCGGCCCGCATGGCCTCGGCGTCGGTGAACCGCTGCGCGGCGTCGCGTGCCGTGGCCCGGCGTACCAGTTGGTCGAATTGTGTTGGCACACCGGCGATTGCCGCGCTCGGCGGGGGTACGTCGTGATCCATCCGCTGGTAGGCCACCGCGAGCGCGGAATCTCCGGTGAACGGGGTGACGCCGGTGAGCAGTTCGTAGGTGAGGATGCCGACCGCATAGACATCGCTGCGCGGGTCGGCATCACCGGTGCTGACCTGCTCGGGTGACAGGTAGGCGGCTGTGCCCAGAATCACGCTGGTCGAGGTGATCTTGGCTTCGGCGACGGCGCGGACCAGTCCGAAGTCGGCGATCTTGACCTCACCGTCGTCGGAGATCAGCACGTTCTCGGGCTTGATGTCGCGGTGCACCAACCCGGCGCGGTGCGCCACTGCCAGCCCGCCGAGCACCGGGGCCAGTACCGCGGCAACGGCATGCGGGGGCATCGGGCCGCGTTCGGCCAGCAACTCGCGCAGCGTTCCGCCTTCGATCAGCTCCATCACGAGAAAAGGCGGCTGGTGGCCGGTACCTCCGCCGCCCTGGTCGTAGACCGCGACCAGCCCGGGATCCTTCAACCGGGCCACCGCTTTGGCTTCCCGGCTGAACCTGGTCAGGAAGTGGTTGTCGCCGCTGTAGCGGGAGTCCATCACCTTCAACGCCACTGGGCGGTCCAGACGCATATCGAGCCCGCGATAGACCGTGGACATCCCTCCAGCGGCGATAGGGGTGTCCACGCGGTATCGCCCGTCGAGCATGGTGCCGACGAGTGGATCCGATAGCTGCTCCACCGGACACATGTTACGAGTTGCCGGCGTGGTCTTAGAATCAGTGCGGTGAGCAGCATTCCGGCCGCCAATGACGTTTTGGATCCAGACGAGGCCGTCTACGACCTACCCGCCGTTGCGGGTTTACTCCGAATCCCGGTCACCAAGGTGCACCAGCAACTGCGCGACGGCCAGCTGATCGCCGTGCGTCGAAAGGGCATCCTGGTGGTGCCGAGAGCCTTCTTCGACGACAACGGCAAGGTGGTGAAGGCGCTTCCCGGCCTGCTGGTCGTGCTGCGCGACGGCGGCTACGACAGCACCGAGACCGTGCGTTGGCTGTTCACCCCGGAAGAGTCGTTGACGATCACCAGCGACGGCAGCGCCGACCGGTTGCCCAATGCCCGTCCGATCGATGCGTTGCATTCCCATCAGGCACGTGAGGTGCTGCGCAGGGCACAGGCGCTTGCCTACTGACTAGCGCTCGACGCGGCTGTCGTCGCTCGGCGTGACTGCTTTTTCGGGCACGCGGTACAGCGAGTACCACGCCACCGCCGCGCAGGCCGTGGTCAGCAGCACATGCGCCCACGAGTACATGCCGTGCGCGCCATCGGGTTTCCACATCACCATGATCCAGGTGGAGAACCCGGCCACCGCCGCGATGGCCGGCCGGGTCTGGATCAGGGCGGCGGCCACGGCCAGCGGCCAGGTGTAGTACCAGGGCAGCGCGGCGGGTACGAACAGCACGACCACCACCATGGCCAGCGAGATGCCGGTCAGCGCCTCACGGTCGGTGTGCCGGAACCGCCACCACAGCAAGGGCAGGGCGATCACGATGGCTGCGATGCCGATGATCCGGGCGACTTCCAGCACCGCGTAGAAGTTGACCGGAAAGAGCAGGCCGCCAATGGCGTTGATGAGATTGGCGGCTGCGGTGGGCACGGTCAGCCAGTTGATGATCTTGACCGAGCCGGCCAGGGCGGTCAGCCAGCCCAGGCCGACGCCGGCCAGCCAGGACAGCACCGCGAAGACCGCCACGAAGATCAACACCGAGGCGGCGGTGGCGATCGCGAATGCCCGCACCACCGGCAGGTCGCGACGATCCCGAAGTTGGCGCATCCACACCCAGACCAGGAACGGAAGGGCAAGCCCAGCTGTGGCTTTGACGGCGACGGCTATCGCGATCAGGCTGACGCCGATCACCGGTCGGCCGGCGAAAGTCAGGGCGATCGCGGCCATCATCAGCCCGACCATCAGCATTTCGTTGTGCACGCCGCCCATCAGATGCACGATCACCAGTGGATTGAGCACGCAGATCCACAGTGAGGCGGCGCCATTGGCTCCGACGTGGCGCGCCACCCGTGGTGCGGCCCAGATCAACAGCAGCAGGCCGGGCAGCATGCACAGTCGCAGCAGCATGGTGCCGGTCACCACGTCGTCGCCGACCAGGATCGTGACGAACTTCGCGACCAGGATGAACGCCGGACCGTAGGGCGCGGTGGTTGTCGTCCAGATCGGACTCACGTTGTCCAACAGGGAGTTCGGATTCTCCACTGGCCCAACCACATAGGGGTCGAAGCCGTCCCGCAGCAATGCGCCTTGAGCCAGATACGAGTAGGTGTCGCGACTGAACAACGGCACGCTCAACAGCAGCGGGGCCAGCCAGAATCCCGTGGTGGCCACCATGGTGTATTCGGTGGCGGTGCCGTCGACCACGCGGCGGCCCAGCCACAGCCAGGCGATCAACATCACTCCGACCCCGGACCACAGCAGGATCGAGGACAGCACCAGGCCATGCCCGAACCGCAGCCAGGACAGGTGCAGTGATTCCAGCAGCGGGTCGTGCAACCGGGTGCTGCCCGCGCCGAGCCCGCCGATGGTCAGCAGGGCTGCTCCCAGGCAGCCCAGCCGCGCCGGGCGTGCTTCGGCGGACACCGCGAATGTGGCCAGGCGCGAGATGTGCTGCGCCACCCCGGTGCTCGGGGTCTCGGTGGGCATAGCTGTCATGGGGATGGTGGCAGTGCTCCTATGCCGACCGTTTGGCGGCGAATCGGGCGATTTCAGCCAGGCCGGTCTTGGCCTGCTCGTGGATCGGGGCGGCTGCGAGCATGTCCAGGGCGCGGTGGGTGAGCAACTCGACGTGTTCCTCTACCGCGGCCAGTGCGCCGACCGATTCGATGGCGTGGCACAGCTCGCCCACCTGGGTGTCGGACAGCTCGGTGCCCACCGAGGTGCGCAACAGCTCGGCGGCTGCGGGGTCGGACTTGTCGGCCAGCTCGAGGGCCTCGGCCAGCAGCACGGTGCGTTTTCCGGATCGCAGGTCGTCACCGGAGGGCTTACCGGTCACCTCCGGGTCGCCGAATACCCCGAGCACGTCGTCACGCAGCTGGAAGGCAACGCCCAGGTCGTTGCCGACCTGGTGGAAGATCTGCTGCACATCGGGCCGGTCGGCGGCCGCCGCGGCGCCCAGCTGAAGCGGCCGGGCCACCGTGTAGGACGCGGTCTTGAAGGTGTTGACGTTCATCGCCGATGCCACCGATTCCGCACCGCTGGACTCGGCGACGATGTCGAGGTACTGGCCGCCGAGCACTTCGGTGCGGATGTGGCGCCAGACCTGTTGGACGCGCCGGTGCGCGTCGACCGGGAGGTCGACGGTGGCGACGATGTCGTCGGCCCAGGACAGTGCCAGGTCGCCGGCCAGAATGGCCGCCGAGAGGCCGAACTGTGCCGACGATCCGCGCCAGTTGCGGGCGCGGTGCTGGTCGGTGAACAGTCGGTGCACGGTGGGCAGCCCACGGCGGGTTGCCGAATCGTCGATGACATCGTCGTGGATCAGGGCACAGGCCTGCAGCAATTCCAGTGCCGCGAACAGCGTCAGCACACCGGAATCGGCGGGGCGGTCGGGCGGATCGATTACCGCGCGCCAGCCCCAGTAGGCGAAGGCCGGGCGCAACCGCTTGCCGCCGCGCAGGACGAATTCCTCGACGGCTGCGGTCAGCTCGGCATAGTCGGTCCCGATGTATTCGCAGTCACGCCGACGCTCACCTAGGTAGTTGCGCAATTGGTCGGTGACGGCCGTGGCCAACTCGACGGTTGACGGTGCCGCTGTTTGCACGCTCAGCGCCCGCCCCTTTCTGTCGTCTACGGTGTGCCCCCGAGCCCGTCCAGCGTAGAGCGTGCCGCGCGGTTTGTACCAAGCGAGCTTCGGCCGGGTCGGGGAGGGTGGTCAGTCGCCGGCAGCGATCGGGTCGCCCGGCTTGGGTGTGGTGTCGCGGCTGATCCAGGCCAGGCCGCCGACCACACCGGCAACGAGCAACGCGGCGACGATGAGCCAGATGGTCGCGGTGGTGAAGGATCGCGCGCTCGGATCGGTGTAGCGGGCCTGGGCGTTCATGGTGCTCACGACGCCCGGCCGCAGCTTCCATTCCACGATCGAGGAACTGACCCGGTCACCGTTGGTGGAGGTCACTTCGCCGGGGAAGGACGCCGTCAGCAAGACGTCGGCCTGCGGGTCGTTGACCGCGGTGAGGTCGACGCGGCCTTCCAGGATCACCAGGTCACCGGCGCGCCGCAGGGAGATGTCGACGCCTGCGGCGTCCCCGCTCATGCCGGCCAGTTGGGGTAACTCGGCAAAGCTGAGGTCGGAGAACACCGCCTGGGAGCCGACGTAGTCGTCGCGGCTGTACTCCGATACCGCCACTTTGTTGGCGAACGGGAGGTTGTTGACCAGCTGCGGACCCTTGTCGTCGGCGTCACGTGGCTTTGCCGCGGCGATGATCTGGCCGGACACCCGGTCGTCGGGTGAAACCGTGATGGAGGTACGGACGCGGACGCAGCCCACCGCCATCGGCAGGATCAGCAGCAACATCACCAGGGTGAGCAGTCGGGTCCGGCTGCGGCGGCTGGGTGATCGGACGTGCACGCTGGTCATCGTGCCAGATGTCACAACGGGAGGGGACGCCCGAGGATGGCGAATGGGCGGGGATCGCCGGCGAAGTGGTAGCCCCGGATCACGTCGGTGAAGCCCAAGCGTCGGTACAACCGCCAGGCCCGATTGGCCTCGCCGTTGATCTCGGGGGTGGACAACAGGACGTGAGACTCGCCACGGTCGGCCAGCAGCCGCCTGGCCAGGGCCTCGCCGAGACCGTGCCCCTGGGCGCGAGGTTCGATGTGCAACTCGGTGAGTTCGAAGTAGCTGGTCATCAGCTCGGTGATGCGGTCGGGGTTGGTGCCCACCCGATGCAGACCGGAAACGACCTGTTGCTGCCACCACTGATCCGGCGCCCCGCAGTACCCGTAGGCGATTCCGAGCAGGGGCGCGTTGACCAGATCTGCGCTGGCGGGAATGGAGCCCGAGACGGCGCCGGATTCGGCATCGGACCCGGTAGAGGGCGCGTGCTCGACGGCGGCGACGCATTTCCAGCCCACCCGGCGGGTGTGTTCGAGCCACAGCCCGGCGCGTTGTTCCTCGGTTCCGCGGGGGTAGCGCATGGCGTTGACGTACACGCGCAGTGCCTCGGTGAGCCGGCGCTTCATGTCGTCCGGCGACAGATCGATGAGATACGTCGCCAATGCTGTCGCCTTCCGGTCGGTGTCTGCCGAATTCATTATCGGCGTCGTCATGCGGGGGTGAGGCGGTCGGTCCCATCCGTGCCGAACGACCTACAATCGACGGCGAACAAGGTGGTACGGCTCGGATCGACCTCGTATCATTAGGGTTAGGTGCCCGCAGTTGCGGGCATGCAAAATTTTCTTGAAGAGCGACGGCGGCGTCGGCAAGGAGGGACGAATGCCACTCTCCGATCATGAGCAGCGCATGCTCGACCAGATCGAGAGCGCGCTCTATGCCGAGGATCCCAAGTTCGCGTCGAGCGTTCGGGGTGGGACTTTACGTGCGCCATCCGCCCGGCGCAGGCTGCAGGGCGCACTGCTGTTCATCGTGGGTCTGGCGCTGCTGGTCGTCGGTGTCGCGGTGAAGGCCACGATGATCGGTGGGTTCCCGATCGTGTCGGTGCTTGGTTTCGTGGTGATGTTCGGTGGCGTGGTGTTCGCGATCACCGGGCCCAGGGTTGCCGGCGGGCGCGACCGTTCGGCTCAGGGTTCGGGCAATGCGCCGCGTCAGCGTCGTCAGCGGGGCGGCTCGTTCACCACCCGGATGGAAGACCGCTTCCGCCGCCGCTTCGACGACTGAGCCGTGCTCCGGCTTTTGGCCGGCTTCTGGCCGATGGCCTCGGGGTAGCCCTCAACGGGCTACCCCTTTTTTTGTGTCTGGACGCGGTGTCGCGACCGTGCAGCGACACGCCCGCGACTGTCTTCGTCGTGCCCTGGTGGGTCGCAGTGGGGGAGTTTGGCGCTTCCTGAGGGATCTTCGCCCCACATCGCCCCACCTTCTCGTCGCAGGCTTCTACCTGCGATTTTTCAGTTTTCCGCACTCGGAGTGGGTGGAAAAGCGTGCCGCAGGGACGGTTCTGGGGGAGCGCGGTGGGGAGAAAACCCAAAGTTGCAGAACTAAATGGAGCAAAGTGGGGGATCGTGGGGTAAAGTGGCGGCATCGGGGAAATCGGAGCCCCGTCCGGAGGGCAGTAGGGCGAAGCGACTCGGGATCCGAACCGGGTGGCGGGAGGTGGCCAGATGTTTCTGGGTACCTACACGCCCAAGCTCGACGACAAGGGGCGGCTCACACTGCCCGCCAAGTTCCGCGACGTACTGGCAGGAGGGTTGATGGTCACGAAGAGCCAAGATCACAGCCTGGCCGTGTACCCGCGGGATGAGTTCGAGAAGTTGGCCCGGCGCGCATCGCAGGCATCCCGGAGTAATCCGGAGGCTCGCGCGTTCCTGCGCAACCTGGCCGCGGCCACCGATGAGCAGCATCCCGATGCGCAGGGCCGGATCACCCTGTCGGCGGATCATCGTCGCTACGCAAACCTGTCCAAGGAGTGCGTGGTGATCGGATCGGTCGACTACCTGGAGATCTGGGACGCCGAAGCCTGGCAGGAGTACCAGCAGACCCACGAAGAAAACTTCTCCGCGGCCACCGATGAAACTTTGCGCGACATTATCTAATGGAGCCGCTGATTCGGCCGATGATTCGGCGGCTGGCCTGGACTTAGCCCGTGCAACGCGGCCTCTGCCCGAATTGGCCCTGGCGTACTTCCCCAACGCCAGGTCCGTGGATTCGGACAGAGACCCCGGTGCAGGGGCCATTCCGAGCGGAGGTGTTTCAGCGGTGCCAAACTCCACAAATCCCCAAGATCATGGACATGTCCCGGTCCTGCTCGATCGTTGCGTCGAGCTGCTGACCCCCGCGCTGACCCGGCGCCACGCCGACGGCACGGATGCTGTTCTGGTGGACGCCACCCTCGGGGCGGGCGGCCACACCGAACGCTTTCTGACCGACTTTCCCGGACTTCAGGTGATCGGCCTGGACCGTGATCCCAATGCGCTCGCCATTGCCGGCGACCGTCTGGCGCCGTTCGGTGACCGGATCCGGCTGGTGCGTACCCGCTACGACGGCATCACTGGGGCTATCGCCGATTCCGGCTTCCGCCAGATCGACGGTGTGCTGTTCGACCTCGGTGTGTCGTCGATGCAGCTCGACCAGACCGAACGCGGATTCTCCTACGCCGCGGACGCGCCGTTGGACATGCGGATGGATCCTGACGCGCTGCTGACCGCCGCGGAGATCCTCAACACCTACGACGCAAAGTCGATAGCCCGGATTCTGCGTGATTTCGGCGAGGAGCGCTTCGCCGGCCGGATCGCCGACAAGGTCGTCAAAAGGCGGGCACAGCAACCGTTTTCCACTACCGGTGAACTGGTCGAATTGCTGTACGAGGCAATTCCGGCGCCGGCGCGCCGAACCGGGGGACATCCGGCCAAACGCACCTTCCAGGCGCTGCGCGTCGCGGTCAACGGTGAACTCGATTCGCTGCGTGCTGCGCTGCCGGCCGCGATGGCGGCGCTACGCGATGGCGGACGCATCGTCGTGATGGCCTATCAGTCGTTGGAGGACCGCATCGTCAAGCAGGCGTTCACCGCCGCGACGGCCTCGCGCACCCCGCCCGGACTGCCGATCGAACTTCCCGGCCACGAACCCGAGTTCGTGGCGTTGACGCGTGGCGCCGAGCGGGCGCGCCAATCAGAGATAGATAGCAATCCACGTAGCGCACCGGTGCGCCTGCGGGCACTGGAAAAGGTTGGGGGCGGGGGCAACTCATGAAGGTGAAACGGCCTGAAAAGCTGCGTGAGGCAGACCGCAGACGTCCGGTCCGGCAACCTGCGCGAGGTGCCGGGCGGCGCACCGCCGAAGCCCCGCCGCGCAAGCGCCGGCCCGGTTCTGAGCAGCGGCCCACGCGTACGGCACCGGGCACCGGACCGGTTCAACGGCCGGGTACCCGTCCAGCCCGGCCCAAGAGCGCCAGCCAGGCCAAAGCCCGGGCCAAGGCGCGTAAAGCCAAGGCGCCCAAGGTTGTCCGCCCGCCACTGCGGGTGCGGCTGCGGGAACGCCTACTGGTCCGGTTGGCCGCGATCGAGCTCAATCCACGTGTCCTGATCTCCCGGGTGCCGTTTGTGGTGCTGGTGATCGGGGCGCTGGGCATCGGACTCGGGGTCACCCTGTGGCTGTCGACCAGCGCGGCCGAACGGTCCTACCAGTTGGGCCATGCCCGCCAGATCAATCAGGGCTTGTTGCAACAGAAAGAGGCCTTGGAACGTGATGTGCTGGAGGCGCAGGCCGCCCCGGCGCTGGCCGAATCCGCGCGCAACCTGGGCATGATCCCGTCGCGCGACACCGCACATCTGGTTCAGGATGCGGCCGGCAACTGGACCGTGGTCGGCACCCCGAAGCCGGCAGAAGGTGTGCCACCGCCCCCGCTGAACACGCCACTGCCCGAGGAGGCCCCGCCGCCCCCGCCAGTGCCCCCGGCCCCGCGGGTGCTCGACCCGCGGGAGTTGACCGTGAGAAAGCCCATTGCGGGTCCGGCTCTGCCGGTCCCACCGGCCGCGCCGGGTGTGCCGGGTGTGCCGGGTGTGCCGGCCCCACCGGTCGATGTTGCCCCCGGCGTGCCCGGAGTGCAGCTGCCCGGGCCGGTGCTCCCAGCTCCGTTGGTGGCCCCGTTGGTGGCCCCGGCGCCACCGGCAGATGCGGTGGCCGCGCCGGCGCCTGCGGTCGTAGCTCCTGCCCTGCCGGCCGTGGCACCGCAGCCCGGCCCTGACCCGGCGCACCTGTCGGCCATGGGTGCACCTGCTGCGCCGGGGCCGGCCACACCCGTGGAGCAGTTCAGCCCGCCCACGGCTCCGCTCGCACACATCCCGGCTCCGGCCGCATGAGCCGCCGCTCCAGCCGCCGGGGTGAGGCCCAGCCGTCGAACAAGCAACCGAACAAGCGGGCCTCTGCTGGGCAGGGTCATTCGCCCCGGATTCGCCGCACCCGGGTTGCTGCCACCGAAACTGGTTTGCGCAGTTCGTCTTTCGTATTTCGGCACCGGACTGGGAACACGGTGATGCTCGTGGTGCTGGTGATTGCGGCTGTGCAGTTGTTCAGCCTGCAGGTACCCAGGGCAGAGGGCCTGCGCGCGGAGGCGGCCGGCCAGCTCAAGGTCACCGACGCGAGCCCGGCGATGCGGGGCAGCATCGTGGACCGCAATGGCGACAAGCTGGCGTTCACCATCGAGGCCAAGGCACTGACGTTCCAGCCGGTCCGAATCCGCAAACAACTCGCCGAGGCCAAGGCCAAATCCAGCGAGGCGCCCGATCCGGATCGCCGGCTCTCCGACATCGCCACGGAGATCGCCACGCGGCTGGACAATCGGCCTGATGCCAAGACCGTGCTCAAGAAGCTCAGGAGCGACGACACTTTCGTCTATCTGGCCCGCGCGGTCGATCCCGCGGTCGCCAGTGCGATCATGACGAAGTTCCCGGAAGTCGGTGCCGAGCGCCAGGATCTGCGTCAGTATCCGGGCGGCTCGCTGGCCGCCAACATCGTCGGCGGAATCGACTGGGACGGACACGGACTGCTCGGGTTGGAGGATTCGCTCGACGCGGTATTGGCCGGATCCGACGGTTCGGTCACCTACGACCGGGGTTCGGACGGTGTGGTGATTCCCGGTAGCTATCGCAACCGGCACGATGCGGTCAACGGGTCCACCGTGCAGCTGACCCTTGACGACGACATCCAGTACTACGTCCAGCAGCAGGTGCAGCAGGCCAAGGACGCATCCGGCGCCAAGAATGTCTCGGCGGTCGTGCTCGACGCGAAAACCGGCGAGGTACTGGCAATGTCGAACGACAACACGTTCGACCCGAGCCAGGACATCGGCCGCCAGGAGAGCCGGCAGATGGGCAACCTGCCGGTGTCCTCGCCGTTTGAGCCCGGTTCGGTGAACAAGATCATCACCGCCTCGGCGGCGATCGAGTACGGGCTTGCCCACCCTGACGAGGTGCTGCAGGTACCCGGCTCCATCGACATGGGCGGGGTCACGGTTCGCGACGCGTGGAACCACGGTGTGATGCCGTACACGATGACCGGCGTGTTCGGGAAGTCGTCGAACGTCGGCACCCTGATGCTGGCCCAGCGGGTCGGCCCGGACCGGTTCTACGACATGGTCCGCCGGTTCGGGATGGGCCAGCGCACCGGTGTCGGTCTGCCCGGTGAGAGCTCGGGTCTGGTGCCACCGATCGACCAGTGGTCGGGCAGCTCGTTCTCCAACCTGCCCATCGGACAGGGCCTTTCAATGACCCTGCTGCAGATGGCCGGTATGTACCAGACCATCGCCAACGACGGGGTGCGCATCCCGCCCCGGATCATCAAGTCCACCATCGCACCGGACGGCAGCCGCACCGATGAGCCGCGTCCGGAAGGGGTGCGTGTGGTGACACCGGAGACTGCCCGCACGGTGCGCAACATGTTCCGCGCGATCGTGCAACGCGACCCGATGGGCTACCAACAGGGCACCGGGCCGCAGGCCGCGGTCGAGGGTTACCAGATCGCTGGCAAGACCGGTACCGCGCAGCAGATCAATCCCGCGTGCGGCTGCTATTACGACAATGTCTACTGGATCACCTTCGCAGGCATGGCACCGGCGGACGATCCGCGCTACGTCGTGGGCATCATGATGGACGCGCCGCACCGCGCGGCCGACGGTGCACCTGGCGAGTCGGCGGCCCCGCTGTTCCACAACATCGCCTCCTGGCTGCTGCAGCGGCACAACGTTCCACTGTCGGCCGATCCTGGACAGCGGCTGACGCTGCAGGCGACCTGACACGGGACAGGCCGCAGATGGGTGACGCGGCCGACTGGTCGCAGATGGGTACTGTGGCATGGCCATGAAGCTGCGTCCCAGCCGTCCCGTCGGCCAACTCCTCATGCCGCTCGCCGACCAGGTCCAGGCGGTGCCCGCGGCCGGCGGTGTGCTCCCTGAGATCCGCGTGTCGGGCGTGACCCTGCGGGGTCAAGACGCCCAGCCGGGGGATCTGTTCGCCGCGCTGCCGGGTGCGGCGGTGCACGGCGCCCGCTATGCGGCCGACGCGGTCGCCGCTGGTGCGGTGGCGGTGTTCACCGACGCCGCCGGTGCCGCGGAACTGGGTGGGCTCGATGTGCCGGTCTTGATCCATCCGGACCCGCGATCGGTGCTCGGCGAGCTGGCGGCCGAAGTGTACGGCCGGCCCTGCGAACAGCTGACCGTCATCGGGGTCACCGGAACTTCGGGCAAGACCACCACCACCTATCTGGCGGAGGCCGGCCTGCGGGCCGCGGGCCGGGTGGCAGGACTGATCGGCACCGTCGGCGTCCGCATCGCCGGCCGCGATCTGCCCAGCGCACTGACCACACCCGAGGCGCCTTATCTACAGGCCCTGCTGGCCGTGATGGTGGAACACGGTGTCGACACCGTGGTGATGGAGGTATCCAGCCACGCGCTGACTCTGGGGCGGGTGGATGGGATCGACTTCGCCGTCGGCGGGTTCACCAACCTGTCGCGGGATCATCTGGATTTCCATCCCACGATGGACGATTACTTCGAGGCCAAGGCCCGGCTCTTCGACCCCCGCTCGGCCAACCATGCCGCGGCCGCGGTGATCTGTGTCGACGACGAAGCGGGCATTGCCATGGCCGGCCGAGCCGAGCAGGTGGTGACGGTCGGCACCGCGGGTCAGGCGGCCGATTGGCGGGTGGAGCAGGTGGCGGCCGTCGGGGTCGGCTCTCAAGAGTTCACCCTGGTCGACCCGGCCGGGGTGCGCCACGCGCTGCAGATCGGGCTTACCGGCGGATACAACGTCGCCAACGCGGCGCTGGCGATCGCCCTGCTGGACCAGGTCGGGGTGTCGCCCGAACAGGCGGGGCCGGGCCTGCGCACCGCGACCGTGCCGGGTCGGTTGCAGCCGATCGACCGGGGCCAGCCGTTCTTGGCTTTGGTCGACTACGCGCACAAGCCCGGGGCGCTGCAGGCGGTCCTGGAAAACTTGCGGGAATCCGGGCCGCGCCGCATCGCGGTGGTGTTCGGGGCCGGGGGCAATCGGGACGCGGGTAAACGCGGGCCGATGGGACGGGTCGCGGCCGAACTGGCCGATCTCGTCGTCGTCACCGATGACAACCCCCGTGACGAGGATCCCGCGGCAATCCGCGCCGCGATCATGGCCGGGGCCGCCGAGGGGCCGGTGGGCGCCGAGGTGGTGGAGGTGGCCGACCGGCGCGCGGCGATCGACCACGCGGTGGGCTGGGCCGGTCCCGGCGACATCGTGCTGATCGCCGGCAAGGGCCACGAGAGCGGGCAGACCAGCGGCGGCCAGACCCGGCCGTTCGACGATCGTGACGAGTTGGCACAGGCCCTGGAGGCAATCAAGGCAGGGGAGTCGGGCACGTGATCGAGATGACCATCGCCAGGATCGCCGAGATCGTCGGCGGCGAGCTGGCCGACATCACCGCAGAACAGGCGGCGGTCACCTGGGTCACCGGCACCGTCGAATTCGATTCCCGTGCGGTCGGTCCGGGTGGGTTGTTCCTGGCGCTGCCCGGTGCCCGCTCCGATGGCCACGACTTCGCGGCAACGGCGGTGGCGGCCGGGGCCGTCGCTGTGCTGGCCGCGCGCCCGGTCGGGGTGCCTGCGATCGTGGTATCGCCGGAACCGGGGGCGGCCGACACCGAGTCCGGCGCTCTGGAGTTCGACACCGACGGTTCCGGCGCGGCGGTGCTGGCCGCGTTGGCCAAGCTCGCAGCGGCGGTGGCCACCGAACTGGTCGCGGACGGGCTCACCATCATCGGGGTGACCGGATCCTCGGGAAAGACCTCGACCAAGGATCTGCTTGCCGCGGTGTTGTCCCCGCTCGGGCAGGTAATCGCGCCGCCGGGCTCGTTCAACAACGAGCTCGGCCACCCGTGGACCGTGCTGCGCGCCACGCCCGACACCGACTACCTGATCCTGGAGATGTCGGCGCGCCGCCCGGGCAATGTCGCTGCCCTGGCCGCGATTGCTCCGCCGCAGATTGCCGTGGTGCTCAACGTCGGCACCGCCCACCTCGGTGAGTTCGGTTCGCGCGAGGCCATCGCGCAGACCAAAGCCGAGCTGCCGCAGGCTGTTCCGGCCTCGGGTGTGGTGATCCTCAACGTCGATGACACGGCGGTGGCGGCGATGGCGGACCAGACCGCGGCCCGGGTGGTGCGAGTCTCGCGCGAGCCCGGCTCGCAAGTCGACGTGTGGGCCGGCCCGGTCACCCTCGACGAGTTGGCCCGGCCACGCTTCACGCTGCACGCGGGTGATCAAGAGACCGAGGTGGCGCTGGCGGTGCACGGCGATCATCAGGTCGGCAACGCCCTGTGTGCCGCGGCCGTCGCGCTGCGGTGCGGTGCCGGCCTGGACCAGGTGGCCGCGGCACTGTCCGGCGCCGGCCCGGTGTCGAAGCACCGCATGCAGGTCAGCACCCGCTCAGACGATGTGACGGTGATCAACGACGCCTACAACGCCAACCCGGATTCCATGCGTGCCGCGCTCAAGGCGCTGGCCTGGATGGCCCGGCAGAACCCGGCTGAAGCCGCCGGTGAGCACGCGGGTGAACCCGCCATTGACCTGCGCGGAAAGCGGCGCAGCTGGGCGGTGCTGGGGGAGATGGCCGAACTCGGTGACGACGCCATAACCGAGCATGACGCCATCGGACGGTTGGCGGTGCGCTTAGATGTGTCACGGTTAATCGTCGTCGGAACCGGGAGGACTATGAACGCCATGCACCACGGCGCGGTGATGGAGGGTTCGTGGGGATCTGAATCCACGATGGTCGACGACGCCGATGCTGCCCTGGCTCTGCTGCAGTCTGAGCTGCAGCCGGGCGACGTGGTGCTGGTGAAGGCATCCAACTCGGTGGGGTTGGGTGCGCTGGCCGAGGCGTTGGTCGCCCGATGAAGCTCATTCTCATTGCCGTCGGTATCGCGCTGACGGTGTCGATCCTGCTCACGCCCGCGTTGATCCGGCTGTTCACCAAGCGCGGGCTGGGCCACGAGATCCGTGAGGACGGCCCGGCCAGCCACGCCAAGAAGCGCGGCACCCCGTCGATGGGCGGTGTGGCGATCGTGGCCGGTATCTGGGCCGCCTACCTGGGCGCCCATCTGGTCGGGGTGGCGCTGGGCGGTGACGGCCCGTCGGCATCGGGCCTGCTGGTGCTGGGGCTGGCCACGGCGCTCGGCCTGGTCGGCTTCGTCGACGATCTGATCAAGCTGCGGCGCGCGCGCAACCTCGGGCTGAACAAGACCGCCAAGACGGTCGGCCAGCTGGTCGCCGCGGTGCTGTTCGGTGTGCTGGCCCTGCAGTTCCGCAATGGCTACGGGCTGACCCCGGGCAGTCCCGAGCTGTCCTACGTCCGCGAGATCGCCACCGTGACGTTGGCGCCCGTGATGTTCGTGCTGTTCTGCGTGGTGATCGTGAGCGCCTGGTCCAACGCGGTGAACTTCACCGACGGGCTCGACGGCCTGGCGGCGGGCGCGATGGCGATGGTGTGTGCGGCGTACGTGCTGATCACCTTCTGGCAATACCGCAATGCCTGTGCGACGGCTCCCGGCCTGGGCTGCTACAACGTGCGCGATCCACTGGACCTGGCGATCATCGCCGCCGCCACGGCGGGCGCCTGTATCGGCTTTCTGTGGTGGAACGCCGCACCGGCCAAGATCTTCATGGGTGACACCGGGTCGCTGGCCCTGGGCGGCATCATCGCCGGCCTGTCGGTGACCAGCCGCACCGAGATCCTCGCGGTCGTGCTCGGCGCCCTGTTCGTTGCCGAGGTGACCTCGGTGGTGGTGCAGATCCTGGCTTTCCGCACCACCGGGCGACGAGTGTTCCGGATGGCGCCGTTCCATCATCATTTCGAGCTGGTCGGTTGGGCCGAGACCACGGTCATCATCCGGTTCTGGCTGCTGACGGCGATCGCCTGTGGTCTGGGTGTGGCCCTGTTCTACGGCGAGTGGCTCACTGTCGTCGGGGCCTGACGTGGCCGGTTCATCCGACGGTGGCGACCAGGGGCTTCCCGCACGCGAGGAGGACCAAAAACTGCTGTCACTGCTGACTCCCGGGGCTGCGGTGCTGGTCACCGGCGCAGGCGTGACCGGACGCGCGGTGCTGGCGGCCCTGGCGCCGCTGGGGGTGGCGGCAACGCTCTGCGATGACAGTGCCGAGGCCCTGCAGGCCTTCGCCGAGCAGGGCGTCGCGGTCACCGATCCGGCCACCGCCATCGCCAACATCGCCGGCTACGCGCTGGTGGTGACCAGCCCGGGCTTTCCGCCCACGGCGCCAGTCCTGGCCGCCGCCGCGGCGGCCGGGGTGCCGATCTGGGGCGATGTGGAGCTGGCCTGGCGGCTGGACGCCGCTGGCCGTTACGGTCCGCCGCGACGCTGGCTGGTGGTCACCGGCACCAATGGCAAGACCACGACCACCTCGATGCTGCATGGCATTCTGCTGGCCGATGGGCGACGAAGCCTGTTGTGCGGCAACATCGGTGACCCGGTGCTGGCCGTGCTGGATCAGCCCGCGGAGTTGCTGGCCGTCGAGCTTTCCAGTTTTCAATTGCACTGGGCGCCTTCACTGCGGCCGGAGGCCGGTGTGGTGCTCAATGTGGCCGAGGACCATCTGGATTGGCACGGTTCGATGGCTGCCTATGCCGCCGACAAGGCGCGGGCGCTGTCGGGCCGGGTGGCCGTGGTGGGCCTGGACGATCCGGTGGCGGCCGGTCTGCTGCCCGCCGCGGGCGCAGCGGTTCGGGTCGGCTTCCGGCTCGGGGAGCCCGCCGCCGGTGAGCTCGGGGTGCGCGCAGGCAAGCTCGTCGACCGTGCCTTCGGCGTCGACGTCGAGTTGGCTGATACCGCGTCAATCGGTGTGGCGGGCCCGGTCGGGGTACTCGACGCGCTGGCGGCCGCGGCCTTGGCGCGAGCGGCCGGGGTGCCCCCGGAGTCGATCGCGGCCGGGCTGGCATCATTCCAGGTCGGCAGGCACCGCGCCGAGCTTGTCGGGGTGATCGATGGGGTGCGCTACGTCGACGATTCCAAGGCCACCAACCCGCATGCCGCACAGGCGTCGATCACCGCGTTCGACCGAGTGGTGTGGATCGCGGGGGGATTGCTGAAGGGGGCTTCGGTCGATGAGCTGGTACGTGAAGTGGCGGGCCGGCTGGTCGGGGTGGTGCTGATCGGGCGGGACCGGCAATTGGTTGCCGATGCGTTATCACGACACGCCCCGGATGTCCCCGTCGTCGAGGTTGTGACGGGGGAGGATTCTGGGGTGCTTGAGACGAATGAGTCTATTGGTGTTCATGTGACTCGTGTGATTGAAGTCGCGGACCGCGCGGTCTCCGACGCGGTCATGGCCGAGGTCGTCGATGCCGCCCGCGGTCTGGCCGCCTCGGGTGACACCGTGTTGCTGGCCCCGGCGGGCGCGTCCTTCGATCAGTTCAGCGGCTACGGCCAGCGTGGCGATGCGTTCGCCGGCGCCGTCCGCGCCGCGATCGGGTAGCGACGTGGTCAGCATTCTGACCCGGTTGTGGCGCCGTGACGGCGATCCGGCTGGTGACACCGCCTCGGCCGGATCCGCCGAGGCGCCCCGTGCCGAGCCGCGCACCCGGTTCGGCGCCTGGCTGGGCCGGCCGATGACCTCGTTCCACCTGATCATCGCGGTCACCGCGTTGCTGACCACACTCGGTCTGATCATGGTGCTCTCCGCGTCCGGGGTGTACTCCTACGACTTTGACGGGTCGCCCTGGGCGGTGTTCATCCGTCAGGTGCTGTGGACTGTCGTCGGCCTGGTGGCGTTCTATGTGGCGCTGCGGATACCGGTGCGGACGCTGCGCCGGCTGGCGTTCCCCGGTTTCGCACTGTCGATCGTGCTGCTGATCCTGGTGCTGATCCCCGGAATCGGCACGTTGTCCAACGGGTCCCGCGGTTGGTTCGTGGTCGCAGGGTTCTCCATGCAGCCTTCGGAGCTGGCCAAGATCGCGTTCGCGATCTGGGGTGCGCACCTGCTGGCGGCCCGGCGCATGGAGCAGGCATCGTTGCGCGAGATGCTGATTCCGCTGGTGCCTGCCGCGGTGATCGCGCTGGCATTGATCGTCGCCCAGCCCGACCTCGGGCAGACCGTTTCGCTGAGCATCATCCTGCTCGGTCTGCTGTGGTACGCCGGCCTGCCGCTGCGGGTGTTCTTGTCCTCGCTGGCAGCCGCGATGGCGGCGGCGGCGGTGTTGGCTGTTTCTGCGGGTTACCGCTCCGACCGGGTGCAGTCGTGGCTCGATCCGGGCGCCGACTCACAGGGGATCGGTTACCAGTCCCGGCAGGCCCGGTTCGCGCTGGCCAACGGGGGAATTTTCGGTGACGGGCTGGGCCAGGGCACCGCGAAGTGGAACTACTTGCCCAATGCGCACAACGACTTCATCTTCGCGATCATCGGCGAGGAGCTGGGTTTCGTCGGTGCGCTCGGCCTGCTGGCCCTGTTCGGGCTGTTCGCCTATACCGGGATGCGCATCGCCCGCCGTTCGGTTGATCCGTTCCTGCGTCTGCTCGCCGCCACCACCACGCTGTGGGTGGTCGGTCAGATGTTCATCAATGTCGGCTACGTGGTGGGGCTGCTGCCGGTCACCGGCCTGCAGTTGCCGCTGATCTCGGCCGGTGGATCCGCGCAAGCCACAACGCTTTTGATGATGGGCCTGGTCACCAATGCGGCCCGGCACGAACCGGACGCGGTGGCGGCCCTGCGAGCGGGGCGCGACGACCGGGTGACCCGGCTATTGCGGCTGCCGCTGCCCGAACCGTACGTTCCCACCCGGTTGGAGGTGGCCCGCAATCGGTTGCAGACCCGCCGCGCCAAGCCCTCGCGTACCCCGGGCAAGCCCGCCGCCAAGCAGCCCGCCGCCAAGCGGGGTGGGACCAAGCAGCCCGGCGTCAAGCAGCCCGCCGCCAAGCAGGGTGCGGCCAAGCAGGGAGCGGCCAAGCGGCGGACCACCAGCGCCGCCGGTCAAACGGAGCGCCGATCGGGACGCAGCACTGGTCAGCAGCCGGGCCGAGCAGGCAGATCCTCGGTCCGATATGGTGCAGGCCAGCGGAAACAGGGCCACCGGGCCCGAGCATTG
The DNA here is from genome assembly GCF_029893345.1 of Mycolicibacterium frederiksbergense. GTDB lineage: Bacteria > Actinomycetota > Actinomycetes > Mycobacteriales > Mycobacteriaceae > Mycobacterium > Mycobacterium frederiksbergense_B. The sequence continues at coordinate 706,197 of NZ_JARXVE010000002.1, forward strand.
GAAGGTCAGCGTTACGGGTGAGCGAGGAGATTTCTAGTCCTCGGGGGATATCTGTCGTGCTCGCCGGCGGCGGCACGGCGGGTCACGTCGAGCCGGCCATGGCAGTCGCCGATGCGCTGCGTGAGCTCGATCCGCAGGTGCGGATCACCGCGCTGGGCACCGCCCGCGGGCTGGAGACGCGACTGGTGCCGCAACGCGGCTATGACCTCGAGCTGATCACCCCGGTGCCGATGCCACGCAAGCCGTCGGGAGATCTGGTGCGGTTGCCGCTGCGGGTGCGCACCGCGATCCGCCAAACCCGTTCGGTACTGGCCGGCGTCGAGGCCGACGTGGTAATCGGTTTCGGCGGCTACGTCGCGCTGCCGGCCTACCTCGCCGCCCGCGGCGGTTTCGGCGTCCGTGGTCGGCGGCGCGCGGTTCCGGTGGTGATCCACGAGGCCAACGCCCGCGCCGGCCTGGCCAACCGGGTCGGGGCGGTCTCGGCCCGACAGGTGCTCTCGGCGGTGCCCGATCCGGGACTGCGCAAGGTCGAGGTGGTAGGGGTGCCGGTGCGCGCGGCGATCACCTCGCTGGACCGCGCCACGCTGCGGGCCGAGGCCAGGGCGTTCTTCGGCTTTGCCCCCGACGCCAGGGTGGTGTTGGTGTTCGGCGGGTCGCAGGGAGCGCAGTCGATCAACCGCGCGGTCTCGGCCGCTGCCGAAGCCCTTGGTGCCGCGGGTGTTTCGGTCCTGCACGCACATGGGCCGAAGAACACCCTGGAGTTGCCGCCGGCTGCTGCCGGGGCGCCGCCGTATGTCGCGGTGCCGTATTTGGACCGGATGGACCTGGCCTATGCCGCAGCCGATCTGGCGATCTGCCGGTCCGGGGCGATGACCGTCGCGGAGGTGACCGCCGTGGGACTGCCCGCGGTGTACGTCCCGCTGCCGATCGGAAACGGTGAGCAGCGGCTCAACGCCCTGCCAGTGGTGTCGGCCGGGGGCGGCATCGTCATCGACGATGCCGAGCTCAGCGGTGAATTCGTCGCCGACACGGTGGCCGGCCTGCTCACCGACGACGCCCGGTTGACGGCGATGACCGCGGCCGCGTCGCTGTCGGGTCACCCCGACGCCGCCCGGCGGGTGGCCCAGGCCGCCTTAGACATTGCCCATGCTGAACGAAAGAGGCTGCGGTGAACGATAATTCGCTTCCTCCCGAGTTGCAGCGGGTGCACATGGTCGGAATCGGGGGCGCCGGGATGTCGGGCGTGGCCCGAATCCTGCTGGACCGCGACGGCCTGGTGTCGGGATCCGACGCCAAGGAGTCACGCGGCGTGGTGGCACTGCGCGCCCGCGGCGCCCTGATCCGGATCGGCCACGACGCGTCGTCTCTGGATCTGCTGCCGGGCGGGCCGACCGCGGTGGTCACCACCCACGCGGCGATCCCCAAGACGAATCCGGAGCTGGTCGAGGCTCGGCGCCGCGGGATCCCGGTGATCCTGCGCCCGGTGGTGCTGGCCAAGCTGATGGCCGGCTACACCACACTGATGGTGACCGGCACGCACGGCAAGACCACCACCACCTCGATGCTGATCGTGGCGTTGCAGCACAGCGGTTTTGACCCGTCGTTCGCCGTCGGCGGCGAATTGGGGGAGGCCGGTACCAATGCCCATCACGGCAGCGGGCAGTGTTTCGTCGCCGAGGCCGACGAAAGCGACGGCTCGCTGCTGGAGTACACCCCGAACGTCGCGGTGGTGACCAATATCGAGGTCGACCACCTGGACTACTTCGGGAGTGAGCAGGCCTACCACGATGTGTTCTCTGCGTTCGTGGAGCGCATCGCGCCCGGTGGCGCTCTGGTGGTGTGCACCGACGACCCGGGGGCGGCGGCACTCGCCGAACACACCGAGGCATTGGGTATCCGGGTGCTGCGTTACGGCAGCACGCCGGGTGGCGATCTGGCCGGCACCCTGCTCAGCTGGGAACAGCAGGGGACCGGGGCGGTGGCCCACATTCAGCTCGCCGGTGAGCCGCATCCGCGTGCCATCCGACTCGCCGTGCCCGGCCGGCATATGGCGCTCAACGCGCTGGGCGCGCTGCTGGCCGCTGTCGAGGTGGGCGCGCCCGCGGAGGCTGTGCTCGACGGGCTGGCCGGATTCGAGGGTGTGCGAAGGCGTTTCGAGCTGGTGGGTGCCCTCGGCGGAGTGCGGGTGTTTGACGACTATGCCCACCATCCCACCGAGGTGCGGGCCACACTGGAGGCGGCCCGGACGGTGGCGGAGCAGACCAAAGGCCGGGTAGTCGTTGCCTTCCAGCCGCATTTGTACTCGCGCACAGAGACTTTCGCGGCCGAGTTTGGTGCGGCGCTGAGCGCGGCCGACGAGGTTTTCGTGCTCGACGTCTACGGTGCACGCGAACAGCCGATCCCCGGTGTCAGTGGCGCCACGGTTGCCGAACACGTCGACACCGCCGTCACCTACGTTCCGGATTTCTCGGCGGTCGCTGCACTGGTGGCCGCTTCGGCCCGATCCGGAGACGTGGTGCTCACGATGGGCGCCGGTGACGTCACCATGTTGGGCAAGGAGATCGTGACCGAACTTCAGATCAAGGCGAACCGCAGCGCGCCGGGGCGGCCTTCGACGGGCTCGGCGTGACCGAGACGGGTCCCGAGGGTCCCGAGGACGCGGCTGCGGAGGCCGAGCCACCCGAGTCAGGTGAATCGACCACGCCGCCTCCGGCCGAGTCGGATGTGCCGCCTGCGGGTGAGGCCGATGTGCCGCCCGAGGCTGAGTCGGATGTGCCGCCCGAGGCTGAGACGGATGTGCCGCCTGCGGGTGAGGCCGATGTGCCGCCCGCGGCTGAGTCTGATGTGCCGCCCGCGGCAGCGGCCGATTATGAGGGTCCACGGCGTCAGGCTCGACGTGAGCGCGAGCAGCGCCGGGTCGCGCGGGACCGTGCGGTGGCGATCGAACAGGCCCGGCGCGAGGCCAAGCGCCGTGTCATCGGGCAATCCGCCGAGGCTCCGAAAACCTTGGCCCACAGCGCTCTTCGCGGACTGAAAATTCTGCTCTGGACGGCGCTGGCCAGCGTGCTGGCGGTGGCCCTGGGGCTGGTGCTGTACTTCACCCCGCTGATGTCGGCCCGCGATGTGGTGGTCAGCGGCTTGGCGGCGGTTCCACAGGAGCAGGTGCTGGCCGCCGCCGCGGTGGCGCCGGGCACGCCGTTGTTGCAAATCAACACCGATGCGGTGGCCGAACGGGTGGCCGCGATTCGGCGGATCGCCACCGCACGGGTGCAGCGCGAGTATCCGTCGACGCTGCGGGTCACGGTGATCGAGCGGGTGCCGGTGGTGGTCAAGGACTATCCGGACGGGCCGCACTTGTTCGATCGCGACGGCGTCGACTTCGCCACCGAACCGCCACCGCCGACGCTGCCGTATCTCGATGCCGACCATCCCGGCCCCACTGATCCGGCCACCAAGGCGGCGTTAGAGGTGATGCTGGCCTTGCCGCCGGATGTGGTCGCCCAGGTGGGCCGGATCGCCGCCCCGTCGGTGGCCTCGATCGCCCTGACTCTGGCCGACGGCCGGGTCGTGGTGTGGGGGACCAATGACCGCACCAACGAAAAGGCGTTGAAATTGGCGGCCCTGCTGACCCAGCCGGGCCGTACCTACGACGTGTCCAGTCCGGATCTACCGACCGTCAAGTAGGACAAGTAGAAATTGCCGCACGGCGCGTCGGCGCGCCTGCCGCGATCCCCGGTGTCGGCCCCCTACCGTTCTGTTTGCGCAGAACTACTTGACATAACTCTAAGCCTATGGTTGAGGTTGAGGGTTTGCAGGAGGAGGGTTCGGCGCCCAGTAACGGCAACCAGGGAGGAAGACGACCCAATGACCCCCCCGCATAACTACCTCGCGGTAATCAAGGTGGTTGGTATCGGCGGCGGCGGCGTCAACGCCGTCAACCGGATGATCGAGCAAGGCCTCAAGGGCGTCGAGTTCATCGCGATCAACACCGACGCGCAGGCACTGCTGATGAGCGACGCCGACGTCAAGCTCGACGTCGGCCGCGATTCCACCCGTGGACTTGGCGCCGGGGCGGACCCCGAGGTGGGCCGCAAGGCCGCCGAGGACGCCAAGGATGACATCGAGGAACTCCTGCGCGGCGCCGACATGGTGTTCGTCACCGCGGGTGAGGGCGGCGGCACCGGCACCGGCGGCGCGCCCGTCGTGGCGGCGATTGCTCGCAAGCTCGGTGCGCTCACGGTGGGCGTGGTGACCCGGCCGTTCTCGTTCGAGGGCAAGCGTCGCAGTAACCAGGCCGAGAACGGCATCCAGGCGCTGCGCGAGAGCTGCGACACCCTGATCGTCATCCCCAACGACCGTCTGCTGCAGATGGGCGACGCCGCGGTCTCGCTCATGGACGCGTTCCGCAGCGCCGACGAGGTGCTGCTCAACGGTGTGCAGGGCATCACCGATCTGATCACCACACCCGGTCTGATCAACGTCGACTTCGCCGACGTCAAGGGCGTCATGAGTGGCGCGGGCACGGCGCTGATGGGCATCGGCTCGGCGCGTGGCGATGGTCGGGCGCTCAAGGCCGCCGAGATCGCCATCAACTCGCCGCTGCTGGAAGCCTCGATGGAGGGTGCCCAGGGCGTGCTGCTGTCGGTGGCCGGCGGCAGTGACCTGGGCCTGTTCGAGATCAACGAGGCCGCCTCGCTGGTTCAGGACGCGGCTCATCCCGAGGCCAACATCATCTTCGGCACGGTGATCGACGACTCGCTCGGCGACGAGGTCCGGGTCACGGTCATCGCGGCAGGATTCGACAGCGCTGGGCCCAGCCGCAAGCCGGTGGTGAGCCCCAGCGCGGCGCAGACCCAGCCGATCGCCACGGCCCGGGCGGGCAAGGTGACGACGTCGTTGTTCGAGCCGTCGGACGCGGTGAGCGTCCCGGCACACACCAACGGTGCCACCGTCAGCGTGGGCGGTGACGGAGACGGCGGGATCGCCGACGACGATGTCGACGTGCCGCCCTTCATGCGGCACTGAACCGGCCCCAACGGCGGGCTCGGATACTGGGATCGTGAGTGTGCGTATTCGGCGGGTGACCACCACCCGCGCCGGCGGTGTCTCAGCTCCGCCCTTCGACTCGTTCAACCTCGGCGATCACGTCGGCGACGACCCGCGGGCTGTGGCCCAGAACCGACGGCGGCTGGCGGCCGCCATCGGGGCCGACGCCCTGGTCTGGATGAACCAGGTGCACAGCGATCACGTCGTCACGGTCGACGGTCCGCGCGACACCGCGGTCGATAATGCCGACGCATTGGTGACGACGACCCCGCGTTTGGCATTGGTCGTGGTGACCGCCGATTGCGTCCCGGTTTTATTGGCCGATGCGCACGCCGGGGTGATCGCCGCCGTCCATGCCGGACGGATCGGTGCACAAAAAGGCATCGTGGCCCGCACCGTGGAGGCGATGCAGGTGGCCGGCGCGCGTGTCGGGGACATCTCGGCGCTGCTCGGCCCCGCGGTCAGCGGACCCAACTACGAGGTGCCCGAGGCGATGGCCGCGGAAGTGGAGGCCGCCCTGCCCGGCAGCCGCACGGTCACCTCGCGCGGCACCCCCGGTCTGGATCTCCGGGCCGGAATCGCCCGACAATTAACGGCTTTGGGTGTCACCGCGATCGACGTGGACCCGCGTTGCACGGTTGAGGATCGGAACTTGTTCAGTCATCGCCGTGATGCGCCGACGGGGCGGTTGGCCAGCGTGGTGTGGATGGAATCGAACCCGGAGTGAGCCTGATGAGCACCATGCAGCACGGGCGTGACGCCGATCGGACGGCCGAGTTGACCGCCGGGCTCGGTGCGGCACGAGCCCGCCTGGCGCGTGCCGCGGAAACGGCCGGCCGAAATGTAAATGAAGTCGAATTACTTCCCATTACAAAATACTTTCCGGCAAGTGATGTAATTATTCTCAACCAATTGGGTTGCCTTGCATTTGGTGAATCCCGCGAACAAGAAGCCGTAAATAAAGTCGCCGCGGTGCGCGCCGAATTGCCGGATGTGCCGATTCGCTGGCACATGGTCGGGCGCATCCAGCGGAACAAGGCGCGGGCGGTAGCCGGCTGGGCGTACGCCGCACACTCGGTCGACAGTGTCCGGCTGCTGACCGCGCTGGACCGGGCCGCGAGTGACGCGTTGGCCAGCGGCGTACGGACGCAACCGCTGCGCGTCTACATACAGATCAGTCTCGACGGGGACATCAGCCGGGGCGGTGTGGACGTCAACGACCCCGACCTGATCGATCAGACCTGTGCCGCAGCGAACACGGCCGAGGGTTTGGAATTCGTCGGCCTGATGGGAATCCCGCCGCTGGAATCGGACCCTGATGAGGCGTTCGCGCGGCTGGCCGCCGAGCGGGCCCGGGTACAACGCCACTACCAGCAGCGGCTGGAGCTGTCGGCGGGGATGTCCGGAGATCTGGAAATTGCGGTGAAACACGGATCGACGTGTGTGCGTGTCGGTACCGCGCTGATGGGGCAACGCCCGCTAACGTCACCCGCAGTAGTCACTCCAGTCACATCTTCATCACAGACACCACCACCCCCACCGTCCGCAGAAGGGTCGCCGCGATGAGCACACTGCATAAGGTCAAGGCCTACTTCGGCATGGCGCCGATGGAGGACTACGACGACGAGTACTACGAGGACGACGACCGCGGCGCTGCCCGCGGCTACGCCCGTCGTCCTCGTGAAGAGCGCTTTGAAGAAGATAGCTACGGTTACGAAGGCCCCGAGTACGACGAGGGACCGGCGTATCGGGGTGGATATTCGGGTGGTTTCGGCGACGAGCCGCGGTTCGATGCCCGGATGCGCGCACCGCGCGAGTACGACCGGGCGGCACCGCGGCTGGGTGCGCTGCGGGGTGGAACCCGGGGTGCGTTGGCGATGGATCCGCGCCGGATGGCCGAGCTCTTCGAGGCCGGCAGCCCGCTGTCGAAGATCACCACGCTGCGGCCCAAGGACTACAGCGAAGCCCGCACCATCGGTGAGCGCTTCCGCGACGGCACCCCGGTGATCATGGATCTGGTGTCCATGGACAACGCCGACGCCAAGCGGCTGGTCGACTTCGCCGCCGGACTGGCGTTCGCGCTGCGCGGCTCGTTCGACAAGGTGGCCACGAAGGTCTTTCTGCTGTCGCCGGCAGACGTCGATGTCAGCGCCGAGGAGCGGCGCCGAATCGCCGAGGCCGGGTTCTACTCCTACCAGTAGTCGCGTCAAAGACGGCGCCGCCGCGGGTACCCGGTCAGCCAACTTCGGCCGGGTAGGCTGGCGGCGTCGCATTACCGGTTGATCATGCCGTCTCTGTGAGGTGGGGTCGACCTACGGCGACCTGTATCCAATGTCACACATCCTGCTGTAGTGAGGTCGGCTCAGTTGTCGCTGTTCTTCGAAATCCTGGGTTTTGCGCTGTTCATCTTCTGGCTGCTGCTCATCGCGCGCGTGGTCGTCGAGTTCATCCGTTCGTTCAGCCGGGACTGGCATCCCAAGGGGCTGACGGTGGTGGTGCTCGAGGTGATCATGACGGTCACCGATCCGCCGGTAAAGCTGTTGCGCCGGATTATTCCCCAGCTCACGATAGGCGCCGTGCGCTTCGATCTGTCGATCATGGTGTTGCTCCTGGCGGCGTTCATCGGGATGCAACTGGCCTTCAACGCGGCGCTGTAGGACGCGGGCGGCAGCGGGTGGTGCGGGTTCGCCGCGGCGTTTGCTCGGCAGGTCCACATATGGGTAAGAAGATTGAAATTAGCTCTTAAAAATAGACCTCTACTGCAACCGCCGGGTCTGGTGTGACAGGATGGACTCCCGTTGCGTTCTAGCAAGGCTCTACACTTTTGAAATCCATTGACGGTCCAAGACTTCAAGGGGGCAGGCAATGCCGCTCACACCAGCGGACGTCCACAACGTCGCGTTCAGCAAGCCGCCGATAGGCAAGCGTGGCTACAACGAAGACGAGGTCGACGCCTTCCTCGATCTGGTTGAAAACGAGCTGACCCGGCTCATCGAGGAAAACGCCGACCTGCGGCAGCGGGTGTCCGAGCTCGATCAAGAGCTGGCCTCGGCGCGGTCCGGCGGTGGTGGCGCCAAGTCCATCCCGCTCTACGAGCCGGAGCCCGAGCCGGTGGCGCCGCCCCAGCCGGTGTACGAGGCCCCGCCTGTGGCGCCCGTAGTGGCTGCCGCGCCGCCCAGCGAGGACACCGCGGTGCGTGCCGCGCGCGTGCTCAGCCTGGCTCAGGACACCGCGGATCGCCTGACCTCCACCGCCAAGGTCGAGTCGGACAAGCTGCTGTCGGATGCTCGCGCCCAGGCCGACGCCATGGTCAGTGACGCCCGCAAGACCGCCGAGACCACGGTGTCGGATGCCCGGCAGCGCGCCGACGCCATGCTGGCCGATGCGCAGACTCGCTCGGAGACCCAGCTGCGTCAGGCTCAGGAGAAGGCCGATGCCCTGCAGGCCGACGCCGAGCGCAAGCACTCCGAGATCATGGGCACGATCAACCAGCAGCGCACGGTTCTCGAAGGCCGGCTGGAGCAGCTACGCACGTTCGAACGTGAATACCGGACCAGGCTGAAGACTTACCTCGAGTCCCAGCTCGAGGAGCTCGGCCAGCGCGGTTCGGCCGCACCGGTGGATTCCAGCGCCAGCAACGATTCGGGCGGTTTCAGCCAGTTCAACCGGGGCAACAACTAACCCTGTGAGGACTGACTTCGGTCGCAGAGTCGCGAACTGGCCCGATTTTCGGGCCACCACACCTAGGGTTGAATGATGCTGATCATTGCGCTCGTGCTTGCTGTTATCGGCCTGGCCGCGCTGGTGACCGCGGTGGTCACCAGTAACGAATTGATCGCCTGGGTCTGTATCGGTGCCAGCGTGATCGGCGTGGTGCTGCTGATCGTCGACGCACTGCGGGAACGCTCGCGTGGTGCGAAGACCGGCGACACGGCGCCGGCAGACGCCGGCGGTGCCGATGTTGCACAGGTGGTCGACACGGCCGACGAGCCGGTGGATTATCCCGATGAACCGGTCGCCGAGCCCCAGATCGATGGCAACGATGTCAGCGATGAGGTGTACCCGGCCGACGCTGACGCCGATGCCGACGCCGCCCCGGTCGAATCCTCCGAGGAACACAAGAACTAATCCGCGGTCGGCTCCGTCGTGGGCGCCGTAGTGGGTTCGGCCAGCAGACGACGGACCTCGTCGTCGCTGACCTGGTGGAAATCCACGAACGCCTGACCCACCGCTTCGAACTGCGGCGGAGTGCTGGCACATACCACCTCGTCGGCCTCGTCGGTTAGGTGGCGGCTCACCGACACCGGTCCGACCGGTACGGCGACCACGACCCGTCGCGCGGCCCGTACGGCCCGCACGGCGGCGAGCATGCTGGCGCCGGTGGCGATTCCGTCGTCCACCAGGATCACCGTTCGGCCCGTGACGTCGAGAGCTGGGCGTCCACCGCGATAGGCCTGCTCGCGGCGGACGACCTCGGCGGTCTCGCGCCGGATCGCCTCGACGAGGGTGTCCTCGTCGATGCCAAGGCGATTCACCAGAGAGTCGTTGACCACCAAGCCACCACCGGCGGCCACGGCACCCATGGCCAGCTCTTGCCACTGGGGCACTCCGAGCTTGCGCACGACGAAGACATCAAGCGGCGCGTGCAGGTATGACGCGACTTCCCAGGCGATGGGCACTCCGCCGCGGGCCAGGCCCAGTACGAGCAGATCAGGTTGACCCCGATAGGACACCAGCCGTTCAGCCAGGACCTGGCCGGCCTCGCGGCGGTCCTGATATAGGCGTTCGGTGCCCTGTCGCAGGCTCCAGGCGTTCATCAGCGGTGGCCGGCTGTCGGGTAGCTTTGGCCGGCTGTTTTCAGCCTACGTCTATGGTGCTGCCCGGACCACCCCGGTCAGGAAACCGCGGACCAGAACGCGCAGGCGCTCCGCCGCGCTGTCTACGAATTCCTTTGTCTGCAAACGTAATTCGTCGTGGCTGCGGCCGAGCCCGGCGGCCTCGCGGTCGCGGTCGTCGGCCAGCCAGGTCTCCAGTAGGTCTGCATCGAGTTCTGGGTGAAACTGCAGGGCCAACGCCGAGCCCAGCACGAAGGCCTGCGACGCGTTCGCGGTCCGGGCGATCTCGGTAGCGCCCGGCGGAATCGTCCACCGATCGAAATGCCACTGGAACCACCGGCCACTCGGAATCAACCGCTCGTCGTCGGTGTCTACCTGGTACCAGCCGATCTCGGGGACGGGCGATCTGCTGACCGACCCGCCGAAGGTCTGCGCGATCAACTGGCCGCCGAAACACACGCCGAGTACGCCGACTCCAGCCTCGACGGCCCGGCGCACCATCGCCATCTCGGCTCCGACCCAGGTATTCCGCAGGGCGTCGTCGTAGACCGACCAGCGGGCGCCCAGTGGCACGATCACGTCGTAGTCGGTCGGGTCGGGGAAGTTCACCTCGCCGGCCGGGGTGTCGACCCGTTCGGGAGCCACGACTCCGAATGTGTCGATGTCGAATCCGCAGTCGGTGAATGCGTCGCCCAGCATGGCCTCGGTGGCCATGTGCTCGTTGTGCAGGAACAGAACTTTCGGTGTCACGCCGCCATTATTTCGGTACCGCCGCCACCGCCGCACTTCAGGTCCAGATTATGGACCTTCAGGCCGCTTCGAAGGTCACCGGCAGCGTATGCCGGATGTGCCCTTCGGTGATGAGATCGGGTGTCACACAGTCGAATCGAGTACCCCGACCGGGAGGCGGAATCGCGCAGGGTCCGGTTTGGCGCCATCTGCTCACTGGGTGGCCGCCCGGCCGGTGAGGATCAGTTTTCGTGGCGATAACGTCGCCGGAAAAATCCCACAACACCGCCACCACACGATAGGGGCATGGCGACACAGCGAACCGCGTGCTCGTACTGCGGGGTGGGGTGCGGCATCGAGATCACCACCGGGGACGATGCCGGTCGCACCGTGATCACCCGGGTCAGCGGAGACAAGCTGCACCCCGCCAACTTCGGCCGGCTGTGCACCAAAGGGGCGATGCACGCCGAGCTGATGGCCGCCGATAACGACCGGATGGCGTCTGCACTGCTGCGCCCCACCCGCGAGGACGAACTGCTGCCGACACCGGTCGACGATGCCGTCGCCGAGGCCGGACGCCGGCTGCGGGCCATCGTCGATGAGCATGGCCCGGATGCCGTCGCCCTCTACGTGTCCGGCCAGATGTCCCTGGAGGCGCAGTACTTGGCCACCAAGCTGGCCAAGGGTTTTCTGCGCACTGTGCACATCGAATCGAATTCGCGATTGTGCATGGCCAGTGCGGGTACCGGATTCAAACAGTCGCTGGGGGCGGACGGGCCGCCGGGGTCTTACGCCGACATCGACCGGACCGACCTGTTCTTCGTCATCGGTGCGAATATGGCCGATTGCCATCCGATCCTGTTCCTGCGGATGGCCGACCGGCTCAGGGCCGGGGCCAAGTTGATCGTGGTGGACCCGCGCCGCACCGCAACCGCTGAGCGTGCCGATCTGTTCCTGCAGATCAAACCCGGTACCGATCTGGCGTTGCTCAACGGCCTGCTGCACCTGCTGGTCGAGGATGGTGCCATCGATCACGAGTTCATCGCCGAGCACACCGAAGGGTGGCCCGTCGTACTGGAACTTCTAGCCGACTATCCGCCGGCTCGGGTCGCCGAGATCACCGGTATCGACGAAGCCGACATCCGCACGGCCGCTTCGATGATCGCCGCGGCCGGGGAGTGGATGAGCTGCTGGACGATGGGGCTCAACCAGAGCACGCACGGCACCTGGAACACCAACGCCATCTGCAACCTGCACCTGGCCACCGGGGCAATCTGCCGACCGGGCAGTGGTCCGATGTCGTTGACCGGCCAGCCCAATGCGATGGGCGGCCGCGAAATGGGTTACATGGGACCGGGTCTGCCGGGTCAACGGACGGTGCTCTCGGCTGATGACCGTGCGTTCGTGGAAGCCCAGTGGGGGATTGAGCCTGGCGCCATCCGCTCCGAGGTGGGCCCAGGTACGGTCGGCATGTTCGACCAGATGGCCCAGGGGCTGATCAAGGCCTGCTGGATCATCTGTACGAATCCCGTTGCCAGTGTGGCCAACCGCAAGACGGTGATCAACGGGCTGGAGTCCGCCGAGTTGGTCATCGCCCAGGATGCCTACCGCTGCACGGCCACCAATCATTACGCCGATATCGTGCTGCCCGCGGCGTTGTGGGCCGAATCCGAAGGCGTGATGGTCAACTCGGAGCGCACCCTGACGCTGCTGTCCCGGTCGGTTCCGCCGGTCGGACAGGCCCGGCCGGATTGGCAGCTGATCTGCCAGGTGGCGGCTCATCTGGGATTCGCCGAACACTTCAGTTACCAGTCGGCAGAAGAGGTTTTCCAGGAGATCCGCCGGTTCGCCAATCCGAAGACCGGTTATGACCTGCGCGGCGCCAGCTATGAGCGGTTGCGCCGCACGCCGTTGCAGTGGCCGTGCCCGCCGGCCGACGCCCCTGGCGGCCACGACGACCGGCACCCCATCCGCTACCTGAACGACGGAGTCAGTCAGGACCTGTACGTCGACGCCGACGGGCACCGGCCCAGGCTGGCTTTCGCCACGCCCTCGCGGCGGGCGGTGTTTCTGGCCCGGCCGCATATGGATGCCGCGGAGTTGCCCGATGACGACTACCCGATGGTGCTCAATACCGGCCGGCTGCAACACCAATGGCACACCATGACCAAGACCGGCAAGGTCGAGCAGCTCAACAAGCTCAATCCGGCGCCGTTCGTCGAGGTGCACCCGTTGGACGCGCTTGATCTGGGTATCGTCGCCGGGCAGCCGGTCGAGCTGGCGTCTCGCCGGGGCCGTGCCGTACTGCCGGCCGTGCTGTCGGACCGGGTTCGGCCCGGAAATTGCTTTGCGCCGTTTCACTGGAACGACGAACACGGCGAGTACCTCACGGTCAATGCGGTCACCAACGATGCCGTCGATCAGGATTCGCTGCAGCCGGAATTCAAGGTGTGCGCGGTGAGCTTGCGTCCCGCCCGGTCGGTCGACGGCGCGCCGGCGCTGCATCCGCTGGCGGTCGAGCTGGGGGTTGGCGCAGCGCTCAAGCCGGCCCTGAGCGAGGACGAGAAGACCTATCTGGCTGGGTTTTTCACCGGGCTTCCCGATGATCCCACCGGCGTTCCGGTGCTGCCGGAGTCGGCGCCGATCGGCGCCCGGGCGCGACTGTGGGTGGACGGGGTGCTGGCCGGGCGCTATTCGCGGGCCGGCCGCGCTCAGCCGTCGGCACCGGCCGGGCCGCTGGTGTTGTGGGCGTCGCAGACCGGCACCGCCGAAGAGTTCGCGGTCCGGCTGGCCGGCCGGATCGCCGGTGCGGCCCCGGTCAACATGAACGATGTTGCGCTCGATGACCTTGCGGCCGCGCGGGATGTCCTGGTGGTCACCAGCACGTTCGGCGATGGCGGCCCACCGGATAACGGGTCCGACTTCTGGAGCCGGCTGCAGGCATCGGATGCGCCCCAGCTGCACGGAATACGCTATGCGGTGCTCGGTATCGGTGACAGGGCCTACGACAACTTTTGCGGGCATGCCAAATCCCTGGACAGCAGGCTGGCCGACCTGGGCGCCACCAAGCTGCTCGACCGTGTCGAGTGCGAGGCCGGTGACGACAAGCCGCTGCAACGGTGGGCCGATGCGGTGACCGAATTGTTCACCGCCGAGGCGTTGGTCCCGGCGGTCGGGGGCGGCACCGTCACTCCCACTGTCGCTCCCACTGGCGCTCGCACCGTGATTCGCACCGCGCCTGACGAATTCACCAGGGCCAAGCCGATTCTGGCCACGCTGGCACGCAACGAAATCCTCACTGCGCCCAGGTCGGCGAAGGAGGTGCGCCAGTTCGGCTTCGACATCTCCGATTACGACGTCGGTTATGCGGTTGGCGACTCCCTGGGTGTGTATGCCAGCAACGATCCGGCGGTCGTCGACGCCTGGTTGGCGGCCACCGCACTCAATCCGGACGCCGTCATCGAGGTCGACGGCACCGAGCAATCTCTGCGTGACGCCGTCATGTCGAGCTACGACATCTGCCGGGTGACCCCGGACCTGTTGCGGTTTGTCGCGGATCACTGCACCGATCGTTCTGCGGCCAACATCCTGCGCGGTTCCGTTGAGCGGCACCGCAATTGGCTGAGAAGCCGCAATGGACTCGACATCGTCTCCGAGTTCGCGGTGCGGGCCGAACCCGAACAGTGGCAAGAGGCTCTGGTCCGGCTGACCCCGCGCAACTATTCCATCTCGTCGAGTCCGCTGGTCAGTCCACACGAGATACAGCTGACCGTGTCGGTGCTGCGCTATCGCGGGACCGGCGGTGCGGCGCGGGGCGGGGTGTGCTCGACGTTCCTGGCCGACCGGGCCGCCGCCGCGCCGGTGTTCCTGCAACGCTCACCGCATTTCCGCCCACCCGCGGACGCCGCCACACCGATGATCATGGTCGGTCCGGGCACCGGCATCGCCCCGTTCCGCGGATTCCTGCAGGAGCGCCGCGCGCTGGGGCACAGCGGTCGCAACTGGTTGTTCTTCGGCGATCAGCACCGCGCCGCGAACTTCTACTATCGCGACGACCTGGAGGGCATGGTCGGCGACGGTTCTTTGAGCCGGCTGGATCTGGCGTTCTCCCGCGATCAGGCCGACCGGGTATACGTGCAGCACAAGATGCTCGACTACGGGGCCGACGTATGGCGCTGGCTGGACGACGGGGCGCATTTCTACGTCTGTGGCGACGCCAGTCGGATGGCCAAGGGGGTCGACACCGCGCTGAGTGCGATCCTGCGGACTCACGGCGGGATGTCCGAGGATGCCGCACGCGACTACAAGCGCGAACTGGTAGCCGAGAAGCGGTATGTGCGCGATGTGTACTGAAGCCGTACCTACTGGGTCGGGTCGTTCCAGATCGTCTTGCCGAGTTCGTCGCGGTCGGGCACGTCGAGTTTGATGCAGGCCCGGTAGATGTGCCCCTCAACGGTGCGCACCGACACGGTCAGCCGCTCGGCGATCTTCCGGTTGGACAGGCCCTGGGCGACCAGTCCGGCCACCTCCCGCTCGCGTGCGGTCACCGGCAACGGGCGGGCCGCCGAGCGAATCGCCGGGCTGGCTGCGCCACCGCATTTGGAGGCCAATTGCAATGCATGGGCTGCGGATTCGGTGCTGTTCCGACGGTGCCCGGCGCGGTCGTGCAGGGGTACCGCCTGGGCGGCGGCGTCGGCCGCGGAAAGCAGTAGGCCGGCCGCTTCGAACGCGTCGGCGACCTTGTCGAGTTCGGTGGGGTCGGAGGTTGCCACGGCCGCGGCGTGCCGGGCGTAGAGGGCCGGCAGCGGGCCGTCGACCCGGTCCACCAGGTCCTGCAGCCGGCGGGTGACGCTGCGGTCGCCGAAGCGTGCGGCGCTGTGCAGGGCCTCGGCTTCGAGCGCGTACTGACCCGAGGAATGCGCGGCATCGGCGGCCGCGCGAGCCAGGTCGATCGCCGAGCGGTGACCGCCCTTGGCGGCGGCCAGCCAGGCTTTTGCGATCACCCGCTGCGGCTCGTGCAGCGCCATGAATTCACCGGAGTGTTCCTTGGCGTCCTCCAGCACCCGTTCGGCCTCGGCCGGCTTGCCCACCGCGGCGTAGGCGCGGACCAGCAACAACCGGCCGGGCAGCTGCCAGGGCAGCGAGTTCTCGGCGTTCAATGCGGCCAGCGCCTGCTCGATCGCCGAGATGGCATCGCGGAACCGACCACTGTGGGTAGCGGCCACGCCCTCCATGATCTTGGCGATGGCCCAGCCGGCGAACTGGCCGGCCGAGGAGAACTCGGCGTACTCGGTGGCGCGGCGCTGGGCCAGATCCAGTTGGCCGGTGTAGGCCAGCGCCAGCACCTCGCCGTAGAACACCATGATCCGGACCATGCCATCGGTTGTCTTGCGCTGGGCGCGGCACCGCGACGCGATCGGCAGGAATTCGTTGCCTCGGCCTGCCACCGGCATGGACAGTCCGGCCGCGAACGCCGCGAAGTCCACCGCCTGCCGCGGCGCCTCGGGGTTGGCCAGCACCCGCTCGGCGATCTTCAGCCCCTCGTCGATCTTGTTCCGGTGCACGGCCATACCTGCGCCGGTCGAGTCGACGATCAGTTTCAGGAGCGGATGGGTGACGCGGTCCTGTAACAGCTCAAGCAGTTGCTCGGCCCGTGGCACGTCGGCCATCGACCAGAACAGATTGGATAACCGTGGAATGCCCCACTGCACCAGCTCCATCTCATTGAGGTCAGCGGGGGAGAACTGCTCAAGGATGCTGTCGGCCTGCGCCGGATGTCCCTGCCACAACAGCGCCCGGGAGAGCAGGGCGGCCGCGCTCAGCCCGCCGCCGTGGTCGAATGCCGCGCGGGCCAGCTTCTCGCCGAGCGGAAGGTTGGACAAGAACACCGCATCCTTGGCGGCGGCGATCACCAGGTCGATGTCGGTGCCCTGGTCACTCTCGATGGCCAACTCGGCCAACTTGATTCGGCTGGCAGGCGAGTCGAGACTGCGTTCGCGCAGGATCTTGGCGATCCGGCCGCGCAGCTTGCGCGCCGACGCCGTGCCGACCCGACGGCGTACCACCTCGCCGAACAGTGGATGGCTGAACTGGACGTTGATCTGCCCGTCGTCGGCGACGATCCGGATCAGGCCCCGCATCTCGGCCGTATCCACCGCCTCCGCCCCGGCGAGCTCAGAAAGCGCGTCGATGTCCAGCGGCTCGCACAGCGCCAGCAGCTTGAGCGCGTGCAGAACCTCCTCACCGGCGTGGGCCAGGCGTTCGTCGAGCAGCTCGGCCAGCCCGGATGGGATGACGGTGGGACCGCGGAACTGCCACACCCCGTTGACCTCGGTCAGCGTTCCGGCGTCGACCGCACCCTCGACCATGTTGCGCAGGAAAAGCGGGTTGCCGCCGGACGTCTCCCACATCACGTCGGCGCTGAGTCCCTCTAGCGTTCCGCCCAACACCGTTTCGATGAGTGCGATGCTCTGCTGTTTGGTGAATGGGCTGAGTTCCAAGCGTTGCAGGTAGCCGTCTTTCCATAGCGAGGTGACGGCATCGGGCACCGGTTCGCCGCTGCGTACGGTGGCCACCACGTGTCCGGACCGCTCGACGGCGATCTGGTGTAACAGGGTCGCCGACAGTTGGTCCAGTAAGTGGGCGTCGTCGATGCCGACGATGGTATCGCCGTCGGACACAAGCGATTTGCGTGCCGATCCGATGAGCGCGATCGGGTCGCGCGACCCCGATGGGGGCACCCAGTGGGCGAACGCACCGAGTGGGATGCTGCGCGAGGACTCGGTGCAGGCGGCCCAGTGCACCTTCCGGCGCAGCGATGCGGTGACCGTGCGCGCCAGTGTGGTCTTGCCTACTCCGGCGGCCCCGACCAGGACGACACCGCAGCTTTCCGTCCCGGTGAGGGCGGCCCGGATGGCCTCGTTCTCGGCGGGCCGGTCCAAGAGCTGCCACTGGCCAGGCATGAACTCAGAGTGTAGGGGCCGAGGGCCCGGAATGCTGCCGAACAAGATGTCCACGGCGAGATGTTTGTCGGCGCCGACGGTGAATGTTCTTCCCTTGACAACTAATTCCGGTTTCTCGCCATCGGTCCGGGGCGGTTTGCGGTCGCCACGGTAGGGGATGGGGTTGAGGCTCTTGATGATTCGACGCACCCAGTTCATGCCGGCGGCGGCGAGCGATCCAATCAAGATCGTCCAGATTGTGAACCCGAACGCCGCGGACGTGGTGATCAGCGAGACGGCCAGTCAGGTGCGGACAGCGACATCTCCATCAGGAACTCTGCTGGGATGCCGCCACTGGCGAGAGATAGCGGCACCGTGACCGGTACCGTCTGGGTGTCCGAGGGGGGACTTGAACCCCCACGCCCGTTAATAGGGCACTAGCACCTCAAGCTAGCGCGTCTGCCATTCCGCCACTCGGACTTGCCAACCTCTTGTGGTTGGGCGCCTAAGGTTATCGGATTGAGTGCCCTGGACCCAAACCGGCACCGGATGTGGCCGGGTGCGGCCCCAAACTGCGGGCCAGTGGTACGAATGGTGACTGTGACTGTCCCCGCCTCCAGCGCGGACGAGGTGGTCGATCTCGTCAGTGCGCTCATCCGATTCGATACCTCCAACACCGGTGACCCGGCGACCACCAAAGGCGAGGCCGAGTGTGCCCACTGGGTGGCCGACCAGCTGCAGCAGGCCGGCTACCAGACCGAATACGTCGAGGCCGGGGCGCCTGGCCGGGGAAACGTGTTTGCTCGGCTGCCCGGCGCCGATTCTTCGCGCGGCGCGCTGATGATTCACGGACACCTCGACGTCGTGCCCGCCGAACCGGCGGACTGGAGCGTGCACCCGTTCTCCGGAGCGGTCAAGGACGGCTATGTCTGGGGCCGCGGCGCGGTGGACATGAAGGACATGGTCGGCATGACCATCGCTGTGGCCCGGCATTTCAAACGGTCCGGCATCGTCCCGCCCCGTGATCTGGTGTTCGCATTCGTCTCCGACGAGGAGCACGGCGGCACCTACGGCGCCGACTGGCTGGTGAACAACCGGCCCGATCTGTTCGAGGGTGTGACCGAGGCGATCGGTGAAGTGGGCGGATTCTCCCTCACGGTGCCCCGCAAGGACGGCGGGGAACGCAGGCTGTACCTGATCGAGACGGCCGAAAAAGGGCTGTCCTGGATGCGGCTGACCGCGCGGGGGCGGGCCGGGCACGGGTCGATGGTGCACCACGACAATGCGGTGACGGCCATCGCCGGGGCGGTGGACCGGCTGGGCCGTCACCAGTTCCCGCTGGTGCTCAATCCCGCGGTGGAACAGTTTCTGGCCGTGGTGGCCGAGGAAACCGGCTACGCCTTCGACGTGAACTCTCCGGACCTGGAAGGCAGCATCGAAAAGCTCGGTGGGGTGGCCCGGATCGTGTCGGCGACGCTGCGTGACACCGCCAATCCGACCATGCTCAAGGCCGGCTACAAGGCCAACGTGATCCCGGCGACCGCCGAGGCGGTGCTGGACTGCCGGGTGCTGCCGGGCCGCAAGGAGGCCTTCGAGCGCGAGGTCGACGAGCTGATCGGCCCCGACGTGACCCGCACCTGGGAGCGGGACCTGCCGTCGTATGAGACCACCTTCGACGGTGACCTGGTCGACGCGATGAACGCGGCGATCTTGGCGTTGGATCCCGACGCCCGAATCGTGCCCTACATGCTGTCGGCCGGAACCGACGCGAAGTCGTTCCAGCGGTTGGGGATTCGCTGCTTCGGATTCGCACCGCTGCGGTTGCCGCCGGAGCTGGACTTCGCGGCGCTGTTTCACGGTGTCGACGAGCGGGTTCCGGTGGACGCACTGCAATTCGGGGCGCGCGTTCTGGAACACTTTCTGCAGAACTGCTGACTAGTACGTGTCATGACGAAAGGGAATCGATGAGCACATCCGTGGATCCATACGCCGATCTGCCGCAGCTGCCGAGCTTCACCCTCACCTCCGAATCGGTCACCGACGGACAGCCGCTGGCCAATGATCAGGTCAGCGGGATCATGGGTGCCGGCGGTTCGGACACCTCGCCGCAACTGAGCTGGTCGGGCTTCCCGGCCGGGACCAAGAGCTTCGCGGTCACGGTGTACGACCCGGATGCGCCCACCGCGTCGGGCTTCTGGCACTGGGCGGTGGCCGATCTGCCCGCCTCGGTGACCGAGTTGCCTGCCGGTGCCGGGGACGGCAGCCCGCTGCCCGGTGGTGCGGTGACGCTGGCCAACGACGCCGGCGTCAAGCGGTACATCGGCGCGGCCCCGCCGGCCGGGCACGGTCCGCACCGCTACTTCATCGCGGTGCACGCGCTGGATGTGGACAAGCTCGACCTGCCCGAGGGTGCCACCCCGGCGTATCTGGGCTTCAACCTGTTCGGCCACGCCATCGCCCGCGCCGTCATCCACGGCACTTACGAGCAGAACTAAACGGCACGAACGACTGTGGGCCGGGAGCCGATGGCTCCCGGCCCACAGTCGTTTTCGGCGCGCACGAAATTGCCTCGTGCGCAGCACGATAACGCCGAGAGCTGGGCAACTGGCATTTTCCAGAAACTGACGTATGGTCGGCCACGAGTGATTGCCACTTCGACCTAGGAGCGACAATGGCTGAAAAGAAGCCCGGTAAGAACCTGAAGAAACCCGCCCAGTCTCTCAAGGAGCGGCGCGCCGACAAGCGCGAGCGGGCCGCAGAATCGGGTGAACTCGTCCGGAAACGCAAGGGGCACAGCTAAGCCCGCTCGGCTGTGCCGGCGCGGGCAACGTCAGTGTGCGGCCGAGCCTACGGCGTCGGCCAGCGTCGCGAACCCGCCCCGGTGCAGCCGAGCGGCGATGCCCTCGTGAATGTGCTTGGCCCATGCTCCGCCGCCGTAGATGAATCCGGTGTAGCCCTGAAGCAGGGTGGCGCCCGCGGTGATCCGGTCCCAGGCGTCCTCGGGCGTTTCGATGCCACCCACACTGATCAGCACCAACTTGTCACCGACGCGCTGATACAGCCGGCGAAGCACCTCGGCCGACCGCCGGGCCACCGGCCGACCGGAGATTCCACCGGACCCCAGCTCGGCGACGCCGGGCGTGGCCAATCCTTCCCGGGAGATCGTGGTGTTGGTGGCGACGATCCCTGCTAGCTCCAATTCGACTGCCAGATCGGCGATTTCATCAATATCGGAATCGGACAGGTCGGGGGCGATCTTGACTAGTACCGGCTTTGTGGTCTCAGCTTTGACTGCGGCCAGGATCGGTCGGAGCGATTCCACCGCCTGCAGATCCCGAAGTCCGGGGGTGTTGGGTGAGCTGACGTTGACCACGATGTAGGCGGCCAGCGCGCTGACCAGTCGGGTGCTCTCGGCGTAGTCGGCCACCGCATCCTCGGCCGGGGTGAGTTTGGTCTTGCCGATGTTCACCCCGATCGGCACATCCGGGGTGTGGCGGGCCAATCGGATCGCCAGTGCCCCGGCGCCCTCGTTGTTGAACCCCATCCGGTTGAGCAGTGCATGGTCCTCGGGCAGCCGGAACAGCCGGGGCTCGGGATTGCCCGGCTGCGGTTGCGCTGTGACCGTGCCCACCTCGGCGTATCCGAAGCCCAGGGCGCCCCAGGTGCGCAGGCCACGGCCGTCCTTGTCGAAACCGGCGGCCAGCCCCAGCGGACCCGGGAACCGAACCCCGAAGACTGTGGTGGCCAGGGCGGGATCGGTGGGGGCCAGTCGCCGCGCCAGCGCGCGGCGCAGGAACGCGGGTCCGGTGACGGCGCGCAGCAGGGTGAATACCCACAGGTGAATTCGTTCCGCGGGCAGCAGGAAGAATGCCCGCCGTAGCGCCGCGTACATCACAGCGCCGGCGCCTGGGGTGTGCCCGGCATGGATGACGCGGTCTTCTTGCGGCGCAACAGCACCCGTCGGCTCCCGTCTGTATAGGCCCGCACCCGGGTCAATTCCCAGCCGCGGTACTCGGCTTCGATCGACAACCGGATCGAAGCGCTGATTCTGGTGACATCCGGTGGCAGCCGCAGGGGCACCCAGTCGTACTCGTCGGAAAGGTCCTCGGCGACAACCTTGTCCCAACCCGGAGGCATCCGGCCCCGCTGAATGGTTGTCACGGCGTGCCAGCCGCGTGGGCTATCACCTGGACACCGGCTCCCGAGCCCGACACCACGTAGAGCGTGCCGGTCTTGTCGTCGTAGGCCAGGGAGTTCGGTTGCTGCACGGTTCGATAACGCACCTTTTCCACGGGGATGCCGGTGGAAAGATCGTAACCAATGACGGTGTTGGCCGCGGTTTGTGACACCCAGGCCAGCCCGGGGGATCCGGCCAGTCCATAGGGGGCGGCGGGCACCGGGTAGCGCTGGCGCAGGATCAGCGGGCTGGTCCCGAACACCAGAAGCTGATTGCCGCGGGTGTCGGCCGCCAGGACCCGGCCGCGGGAATCGGCGGCCAGGGTGGTGGCGCCCTCCCCGGCTCGTAGCGCTTGTTCGGCCCTGGTTCCGCTGGGGTCGACGGTTGTCACCGAGGTTTGGCCGCGATCCAGAACCACTGCGGTATTGCCTTGTGTGACAAGCGAATCCACCCGGGCGAAAATCTTGAGCCGGGCGGCGACGGTGTGCTCGCCGTTCAGTGTGTAGACCGCGCCGTCGGCGCTGCCCAGAACCGGATTGCCGTCGGCGCGCAGCGCGATCGCGGTGAAATCGACGTCCTGCTGGCCGTCCACCTCGATTTTGCTGGCCTTGGCGGTGTCGAGGTCCACCCGGAAATATCCGCCCCGGGTGGCCGCCAGGACATCGCCGTTGCCGTCGGCGCTCAGTGCCGTGGCCGCCGGCGTCAAGGTCACGGTGCGGGTCGGTTGATCACCGGTCAGCAGGCTCAGGGTGGATTGCCCGTCCGGGCCGGGGGCCAGGACCGCCAGGGTGCCGGTTGCCGGGTCGAAGACCGCGGTCTGCGCGTGCCCGGCCAGCTGATGGACCGCACCGGGCGGGGTGACCGTGACCGGCGGTGAAACCGCGGCCTGAGCGGGCTCGATGGTGGGGGGTGGGGCGTCGGAGAGGTTGGACGTGCAGCCCGCGGTGAGCAGCAGGGCAAGTGCAACCAGGCCGGCGCGAACCGGCTGACCTGCAAGGATTGGGCGCAACGGAGGGCTCTCGGTCGAAACGGACGATCTGGGGACGGGCAAGCGTCCAGTCTAGGCACGAGCGTGGCGGACACAGGGTCGCCACCGTGAGCCGTCGCGACATAAGGCGAGGTATGGTTCGACCATGACTCTTGCCGCAGACCGCGGATTGGATGACCGCCAGTTTGCTATAGAGGACATTTCCACTGGTGTGCACGCCAGCGGGTTTGGCCAGGTGGGCGATGGGCGCAGCTTTTCGTTCCATATCGAGCGGCAGCAACTCGTGATCGAGGTCTACCGCCCACGGCTGTCCGGGCCGGTGCCGGTCGAAGAGGACGTGGTGGCGGTGGCCACCCGCAGTCTGACCGATATCGACCTGACCGACGAACGCAGCCTTTCGGCGACGGTTCGCGATGCGGTCGCCGGCGCGCAACCGGTGTCACGTTCCGTCCGCTGACCGCATCCCACCGGGGTGGCCACGGTACGGTCTTCGCGTGATTGACGTGGGTGCGATGTCGTGGCTGCAAGTGGTTGTGTTGTCGATTGTGCAGGGGCTCACCGAGTTTCTGCCGGTCTCGTCGTCTGGCCATCTTGCGATCACCTCCCGGGTGTTTTTCGACGAGGACGCCGGCGCCTCGTTCACCGCGGTCACCCAACTGGGCACCGAACTTGCGGTGCTGGTGTATTTCGCCCGGGATATCGGCCGCATCATCAAGGCTTGGTTCAACGGGTTGTTCGTCGCGGCGCATCGGTCTGCCGACTACTGGCTGGGCTGGTGGGTGATCATCGGCAGCATTCCGATCGGCGTGTTCGGGCTGCTGTTCAAGGACGAAATCCGTACCGGTGCACGCAATCTGTGGCTGGTGGCCACGGCGCTGATCGTGTTCTCGGCGGTGATTGCCGCGGCCGAGTACTACGGCAGGCAGACCCGCCGCGTCGAGCAGCTGACCTGGCGCGACAGCGTCGTGGTCGGTCTGGCCCAGTGTCTGGCGCTGGTGCCGGGGGTGTCGCGTTCCGGTGCGACGATCAGCGCCGGCTTGTTTCTGGGCATGGAGCGCGAGCTGGCTGCGCGGTTCGGATTTCTGCTGGCGATTCCGGCGGTGTTCGCCTCCGGGTTGTTCTCGCTGCCCGATGCGTTCCACCCGGTCGGGCAGGGGATGAGTGCCACCGGCCCGCAGCTGCTGGTGGCCACGCTGATCGCGTTCGTCGTCGGCTTCGCGGCGATCGCCTGGTTCCTGAAATTCCTGGTGTCGCACAGCATGTACTGGTTCGTGGGATACCGAGTGGTCCTGGGCGTGGTGATGCTGGCGCTGCTGGGCACCGGGGTGGTGGCAGCGTGATGCCCCAGACAGTGAAGGAGCCACAATGACCGACGAGCGCTTGCGCGAGGAGCCGACATGACCGTCATCCTGCTGCGGCACGGCCGCTCGACCTCCAACACCGCGCACACCCTGGCCGGCCGGAGCGAGGGAATCGACCTCGATGAACATGGCGCCGAGCAAGCTGCCGGTCTGGTGGCCCGGATCGGCGAATTGCCGGTGGCCGCGATCGTGCACTCGCCGCTGTTGCGTTGTGAGCGCACGGTGGCACCGCTGGCCGAGGCGCTGGCGGTGGAGCCGATCGTCGATCACCGGCTCACCGAGGTGGACTACGGCAGCTGGACCGGCCGCGCCATCGGCGATCTGGTCAAGGAACCGCTGTGGGCGGTGGTGCAGCAGCAGCCCAGTGCCGCGGTGTTCCCCGACGGTGAGGGGCTGGCCCAGGTGCAGGCCCGGGCAGTCGCGGCGGTGCGGGAGCGGGACCGTGCGCTTGCCGAGCAGTACGGTGCCGACGTGCTCTGGGTGGCCTGCACGCACGGCGATGTGATCAAGGCGGTGCTGGCCGATGCGCTGGGTGTGCACCTGGACGGTTTCCAGCGCATCACCGCCGATCCGGCGTCGATGAGCGTGATCCGTTACACCGAGGTGCGGCCGTTCGTGATGCACGTCAACCACACCGGCGCGCAACTGAGCGCCGGATTGGCCGCCAAACCCGCCACCGACGCCGTGGTGGGTGGGTCCACCAACTGACCCGGGGTGCCGGTACCGGTATTTTGGAAAGTGCCATGGCCCGCGCAATTCATGTCTTCCGCACTCCCGACCGCTTCGTGGCCGGGACTGTCGGCCAACCCGGTAACCGGACCTTCTACCTGCAGGCTGTCCACGACAAGCGGGTGATCTCGGTTGTGTTGGAGAAGCAGCAGGTCGCGGTGCTGGCCGAACGGGTCGCCGCCCTGCTCACCGAGATCAACCGCCGGTTCGGCACGCCGATCCCGCCCGACACCGGCGAGGTGAGTGATCTGCTGCCGCTGATCACCCCGGTCGACGCCGAGTTCCGGGTCGGGACGATGGGGCTGGGCTGGGATTCGGAAGCTCAGACGGTGGTGGTGGAACTGCTCGCGGTCTCCGACGGCGAGTTCGACGCCTCCGTGGTGCTCGACGACGCCGAGGAGGGGCCGGATGCGGTGCGGGTGTTCTTGACCCCGGAGTCGGCCCGTGAGTTCGCCACCCGCTCCAACCGTGTCATCTCGGCCGGACGGCCACCGTGCCCGCTGTGCGATGAGCCGCTGGACCCCGAAGGCCATATCTGTGTGCGCACCAACGGCTACCGGCGCGGCGAGGCGGCCGCCGGGTCCGAAGATGACGCCGACAGCTAGCGGCGGCCCCGACAACAGCGAGGTACTGGCCGACGGTGAGTTGACGGTGATCGGCCGGATCCGGTCGGCCAGCAACGCTACCTTCCTGTGCGAGGCCAACTTTGGTGATCGTCAGGTGCACTGTGTGTACAAGCCGGTGCGCGGTGAGGCGCCGCTGTGGGACTTTCCCGATGGCACATTGGCCGGCCGCGAGCAGGCTGCCTACCTGGTCTCAGCCGCCCTGGGCTGGAACGTCGTGCCCTACACCATCATTCGTGACGGCCCTGCCGGGCCGGGAATGGTGCAGCAGTGGGTCGATCAGCCCGGTGATGAGGACGGCAAGCGGCCCGACTCCGGCCCGGATCTGGTGGACCTGCTGCCTGCCGGGCATATTCCGCCCGGTTTCCTACCGATCCTGCAGGCCTACGACTATGCCGGCGACGAGGTGACGTTGGTGCACGCCGACGACCCGCGGTTGTTCCGGATGGCGGTGTTCGACGTGCTGATCAATAACGCCGACCGTAAGGGCGGGCACATCCTGGCCGGGGTCGACGGACAGGTCTACGGCGTCGACCACGGGGTCAGCCTGCACGTCGAGGACAAGCTGCGCACCGTGTTGTGGGGCTGGGCGGGCAAGCCCGTGGACGGCGAGACTCTTGCCGGAGTCACCGCGCTGTGGGACGGCTTCGGTGAGCTGGCCGAGCAACTGTGCGGCCAGCTCACCGACCGGGAGATCGGCGCGTTGCGGTCCAGGATCGGTGGGTTGCTGGACAATCCGGTGATGCCGACGCCGGATCGGCACCGGCCGATCCCGTGGCCCGCGTTCTGACGCCTACTTCTTTCGGCCGAGGCCCTCGAACAGGTTCCAGGATTGGCTGTGCTGGGTCACATGCAGGTAGTACGCGTAGTTGGCGGTGGTCATCGCGATGGCAGCCAGGCCGATCCCGGCGCCGCGGAACATGCCGTCGGGCACGTTCAACACGGCCAGGATCACCGACGCCGCCACTTCGATGCCCAACAGGGTCAATCCCTTGCGCCACATGCCTTTGACGAAGAAGTAGATCGGGCCGAAAAAGAAGGCCAGAAAGTTCGAGGCGATCTGGAATCTGGCGCCGAATGGCAGCGCCTTGTAGGCGGCCTTGGCCTCCGGCGTGGAGTTGGGCAGTCCGTAGGCCGTGAAGAAATCGAACCGTTTCTGCCACGACGGGGACAGTGAGACGGGTGGGGTTTGCTCGGTCACCGGACGGATCTTAGCGGTGGCGGCGATGCGGGTTTGCCAGCTGATCGGCGCGCCCGCCGTACGGCAACCCCGATTCGGCGCCGGCTTCGCCCACCGCCGATACTGACTCGATGCACTCGACCGACGCCGACCTGGCTGCAGCAGTGGCCAAGGAGGCCGGCGAGCTGTTGCTGGCCGTGCGCGAGGAGGTCGGCTTCCACGACCCCTACTACCTCGGCGACGAGGGGGACCGGCGGTCCAACGCACTGATCCTGGACCGCCTGGCCCAGGCCCGTCCCGGTGATTCGGTGCTCAGCGAGGAGGCGGTCGACGACCTGTCCCGGGTCAACGCCGATCGGGTCTGGATCGTCGACCCGGTGGACGGCACCCACGAGTTCTCGCTGCCCGGCCGTCAGGACTGGGCGGTGCATATCGCGCTGTGGCAACGCTCGGTGGGTGCTGCGGGCGGTCTGTCGGATGCGGTGGTGGCCCTGCCGGCCCGCGGGGAGGTGTACCGCAGCGACACGGTCGGCCCGCCCGAGCCGCGGCGTGCCGGGCCGCTGCTGATCACCGCGAGCTCGAATCGCCCTCCGGCGGTGCTGTGGCGTATGCGCGATCAGCTTGATTTCCGGTTGGTGCGCATCGGCTCGGCGGGCGCCAAGGCGATGGCCGTCGTGCGCGGTGACGTCGACGCGTACATCCACGCCGGCGGCCAGTGGGAGTGGGATTCGGCGGCGCCCGCGGGTGTGGTGCTGGCGGCCGGCCTGCATGCGTCTCGGCTGGACGGCTCAGAGCTGCGCTACAACCGTGCCGACCCCTATCTGCCGGACTTCGTCATGTGCCGGAAGGAGCTGGCACCGATGTTGCTGGAGGCGATCGGAGCAGCGCAATGACAGGCCCGGACGGACCTTGCGGCGGCGATTCGGGAATGGATTCGTCGGTGGCGTTGTCTGACTTGCTGAACTGTGCGGGAACCGACCGGCGGGAGGCCGTCCTGAGCGAGCACCTTAGAGTCGAAGCCATGCAATCTTGGTCGGCGCCGTCCATCCCGGTGCTGCCGGGGCGTGGTCCGCAGCTGCGGCTGTACGACAGCGCCGATCGGCAGGTACGTCCGGTCACACCGGGGCCGAAAGCCACCATGTATGTGTGCGGCATCACCCCGTACGACGCCACTCACCTGGGCCACGCCGCCACCTATCTGACCTTCGATCTGGTGTACCGGCAGTGGCTGGACGCCGGGCACACCGTGCATTACGTGCAGAACGTCACCGATGTCGACGATCCGCTGTTCGAGCGGGCCGACCGCGACGGTGTCGACTGGCGTGAACTCGGCGACCGCGAGACTCAGCTGTTCCGCGAGGACATGACCGCGCTGCGGGTGCTGCCCCCGCAGGACTACGTGGCCGCCACCGACGCGATCGCCGAGGTGATCGAACTGGTGGAGAAGATGCTGGCCTCGGGTGCGGCCTACGTGGTCGATGACGCCGAACACCCCGACGTGTATTACCGAGCCGACGCCACCGTCCAGTTCGGTTACGAGTCCGGGTACGACCGCGAGACCATGCTGCGGCTGTTCGCCGAGCGCGGCGGAGACCCCGACCGGGCCGGTAAGGGCGACGAGCTCGACGCGTTGCTGTGGCTCGCGGAGCGCCCAGGCGAGCCCAGTTGGCCCTCGCCGTTCGGACCGGGCCGGCCGGGCTGGCATGTGGAGTGCTCGGCCATCGCGCTCAGCCGCATCGGCACCGGCCTCGACATTCAGGGCGGTGGCAGCGATCTGATCTTCCCGCACCACGAGTTCTCCGCCGCCCACGCCGAATCGGTCACGGCGCAGCGTCGATTCGCCCGCCACTACGTGCACGGCGGGATGATCGGCTGGGACGGGCACAAGATGAGCAAGAGCCGCGGCAACCTGGTGCTGGTGTCGCGGTTGCGGGCACAGGGTGTCGATCCGTCGGCGGTGCGGCTCGGATTGTTCGCTGGTCACTATCGCAGCGACCGGTTCTGGAGTGACGCGGTGCTCGACGAGGCCAACGCCCGGCTGCAGCACTGGCGCAACGCCACCGCGCTGCCCGCCGGGCCGGACGCCACCGATGTGCTGGCCCGGGTGCGGCAATACCTCGCCGACGACCTGAATACCCCGAAAGCGCTTGCCGCACTGGACGGTTGGTGTACCGATGCGCTGTCTTACGGCGGGCATGACACCGATTCGCCACGGCTGGTCGCCGACTTGGTGGACGCGCTGCTCGGAGTTGTGCTCTAGGACCTCGTGGACTGTGCCCCGGTGGAGTAGCTTGCGACACATGGGTTCTGTGAACGGGAAAGTCGTCTTCATCACCGGCGGTGCGCGCGGCATCGGCGCCGAGGTGGCCCGCCGGCTACGGCGCAGGGGCGCCAAGCTGGTGCTCACCGACCTCGACGAGGCTCCGCTGAGCGCGCTGTCCGCCGAACTCGGCGAGGAGCACGTGCTGACCGCGTTGGCCGACGTGCGCGATCTGGCCGCCATGCAGAAGGCCGCCGATGCCGCTGTCGAGCGGTTCGGCGGCATCGACATCGTGCTGGCCAACGCCGGTATCGCCAGTTTCGGCTCCGTCGCCCAGGTCGACCCCGAGGCGTTCAAGCGGGTCGTCGACATCAATGTGGTCGGGGTGTTCAACACCGTGCGCGCCACACTGCCGGCCATCATCGAGCGCCGCGGATACGTACTGGTGGTGTCCTCGCTGGCGGCGTTCACCTCGGCGCCGGGCCTGGCCGCGTATCACGCCTCCAAGGCCGGGGCCGAGTACTTCGCCAACACACTGCGCCTGGAGGTGGCCCACCTTGGCGTCGATGTCGGCACGGCACACATGAGCTGGATCGACACCCCGCTGGTGCAGGACGCCAAATCGGATTTGTCGGCGTTCCGGGAGATGCTGTCCAAGCTGCCGCCGCCGCTGAACCGGACCACCACCGTCGATGCCTGCGGCGCGGCGTTCGTCAAGGGCATCGAGGGGCGCAAGAAGCACATCTACTCCCCGGAATGGGTCGGCGTGTTCCGCTGGATCCGGCCGTTCGTCACCACTCCGTTGGCGGAGCGCGACGTCCGCAGGTTCACCCCGACGCTGCTACCCAAACTCGACGCCGAGGCCGCCGCGCTGGGTCGATCCACCAGCGCCCGCATCGAGGCGTTGGAGAAGCCATGAGGCGCAGCACCGCGGTGTTCGGGTGGCCCCGCCGGGTTTAGCGACCGCGGCGCCGCAGGTAACGCTCAAATTCGGCAGCCAGCGCATCGCCGTCGATCTTGCCGAGCGCCTCGTTCATGTCGACTTCGGCGTCACCGCGCTGCTCCAATGAGGCGACGTACTCGGCGATCTCCTCATCCTCGGCGGTCATCTCGGTGACCGCCTGCTCCCATTCCTCGGCGGCCGTGGGCAGATCGGCCAACGGCACCTCGACGTCGAGCACATCCTCGACCCGGCGCAGCAGGGCCACGGTCGCCTTCGGGCTGGGGGGCTGTGAGACGTAGTGCGGAACCGCCGCCCAGAACGTCACGGCGGGTATGCCCGCCTGCACGCAGGCGTCCTGGAACACCCCGGCGATGCCGGTCGGGCCTTCGTAACGGGTCTCTTCCAGGCCGAAGAATTTCGCCGACTCGGCCGAGTACGCCGCGCCCGACACCGGCACGGGCCGGGTGTGCGGGGTGTCGGCCAGCAGGGCGCCCAGGATCACCACCGTCTGCACATTGAGCTTGTCGGCGATGGCGAGCAACTCGGCGCAGAAGGTGCGCCAGCGCATGTTGGGCTCCACCCCGTGCATCAACACCACGTCGCGGTTGCTGCCCGGGGGACGGCAGTGTGAGATCTGCATCGACGGCCACACCACCTCGCGGGTGACGCCGTCGACCTGGCGGATCACCGGGCGGTTCACCTGGTAGTCGTAGTACGACTCATCGTCGATCTCGACGATCGGCTGGGCCTCCCAGATCGCATCCAGGTGGTCCAGCGCGTCACTGGCCGCGTCGCCGGCATCATTCCAGCCCTCGAAGGCGGCCACGACGATGGCGTCCTTCAGTTCGGGCAGGTTGATGCGCCGGCCAGCGTTCGGATACGACGGTGTCACACAGTCAGGGTAAGCCCTGCGTGGTGCCGAGGAGCCGCCGCGCGCGGAGCCGGTTTTCTTCTGATGAGCCGCTTGCGCGAAGAACAAAGTCTTCTGATGAGCCGCTTGCGCGAAGAGCCGCATTCCTGGGCGGATTACCCTGTTAAAGTGACTGCCGCTGACGATCGCGCGTACGACACCGATCTGCTTGACGTTTTGGCGCAGCGGGTCCTGGTAGGCGGCGGCATCGTCGAGACGAAATACGTTCGGCTGCAATCTGGTTAGCCTTCGTGACCACGACATTGCCGACACGATCCGCGAGCCGTCGCCCAAGGGCACGCATCGCCAACCGGGTTGGGTCGATCGCAGTGATGAGTTGGGCGTCCAAACGTCGATCGGGGGACGACGTAGACTTTTCTGGTCGAGAGGCGTTGCAACGGTTTCTGGGGGGTCTGGTCTTCTCCGGTTTCCGCCACGCTCGGCAGAGTCAAGGACGCCTTCCGCTAAGGAAGGAACGCGCGTGAACGCCTCTGAGCCGAATATCTTCGAGCCGAACATCCGCCCCGACTGCACCGATGAACTGACGGCAGCTCTGCGCCAGCGGATCATGGTGATCGACGGCGCGATGGGCACGGCGATCCAGCGGGACCGGCCGGACGAGGCCGGCTACCGCGGCGAGCGGTTCAAGGACTGGCCGAGCGATCTTGTGGGCAACAACGATCTGCTCAACCTGACGCAGCCGCAGATCATCGAGGGGATCCACCGCGAGTACCTCGAGGCGGGCGCCGACATCCTGGAGACCAACACGTTCAACGCGACCGCGGTCTCGCTCTCCGACTACGGCATGGCGGAGCTGAGCTACGAACTGAACTACGCCGGCGCTGCCCTGGCCCGTAAGGTCAGCGACGAGTTCAGCACCCCGGAGAAGCCCCGCTACGTCGCCGGCGCGCTCGGGCCGACGACGCGGACCGCGTCGATCTCGCCGGATGTCAACGACCCCGGAGCCCGCAACATCTCCTACGACCAGCTGGTCGCCGCCTACCTCGAAGCTGCTAACGGCCTGGTCGACGGTGGTGCCGACCTCCTCATCGTCGAGACGATCTTCGATTCGCTGAACGCCAAGGCGGCGGTGTTCGCCATCGAGACGCTCTTCGAGGACCGCGGACGCCGCTGGCCGGTGATCATCTCGGGCACCATCACCGATGCGTCCGGGCGGACGTTGTCCGGTCAGGTCACCGAAGCATTCTGGAACGCGATCAGGCACGCGAAGCCGATCGCGGTGGGCCTCAACTGCGCCCTGGGCGCGCCGGAGATGAGGCCCTACATCGCCGAGATGTCGCGGATCGCGGACACCTTCGTCTCCTGCTACCCGAACGCGGGCCTGCCCAACGCCTTCGGCGAGTACGACGAGTCCCCGGAGCGGCAGGCCGGCTACCTCGCCGAGTTCGCCGAGGCCGGGCTGGTCAACCTGGTCGGTGGCTGCTGCGGCACGGCGCCGGCGCACATCGCCGAGATTGCCAAGGTCGTGGAAGGAAAGCCGCCGCGCGAGCTGCCGCAGATCGCAGAAAATCAAGCGGCCACTCGCCTGGCCGGCCTGGAGCCGCTCAACATCACCGACGACTCCCTGTTCGTGAACATCGGTGAGCGCACCAACATCACGGGCTCCGCCCGGTTCCGGAACCTGATCAAGGCCGAGGACTACGACACCGCGCTGTCGGTGGCCCTGCAGCAGGTCGAAGTCGGTGCGCAGGTGATCGACATCAACATGGACGAGGGCATGATCGACGGCGTCGCCGCGATGGACCGGTTCACCAAGCTGATCGCGGCCGAGCCGGACATCAGCCGCGTCCCGGTGATGATCGACTCCTCCAAGTGGGAGGTCATCGAGGCGGGCCTGAAGAACGTGCAGGGCAAGCCGATCGTCAACTCGATCTCCATGAAGGAGGGCGAGGAGAAGTTCATCCGCGAGGCACGGCTGTGCCACAAGTACGGCGCCGCGGTCGTCGTGATGGCCTTCGACGAACAGGGGCAGGCCGACAACCTGGAGCGCCGCAAGGAGATCTGCGGGCGCGCCTACCGGATCCTGACCGAAGAGGTCGGCTTCCCGGCCGAGGACATCATCTTCGACCCGAACTGCTTCGCGCTGGCGACCGGCATCGAGGAGCACGCGACCTACGGGATCGACTTCATCGAGGCCTGCGCCTGGATCAAGGAAAACCTGCCCGGGGTGCACATCTCCGGCGGTATCTCGAACGTGTCGTTCTCGTTCCGGGGCAACAACCCGGTCCGCGAGGCGATCCACTCGGTGTTCCTGTTCCACGCCATCAAGGCCGGCCTGGACATGGGCATCGTCAACGCCGGTGCGCTGGTGCCCTACGACTCGATCGACCCCGAGTTGCGGGACCGAATCGAGGACGTCGTCCTGAACCGTCGCGAGGATGCGGCCGAAAGGCTCCTGGAGATCGCCGAACGGTTCAACAGCAAGGGAGATGGACCCGGCGACCCGACCGCTGCGGAGTGGCGATCTCTCCCGGCCCGCGAGCGGATCACGCACGCCCTGGTCAAGGGCATCGACGCCCACGTCGATGCCGACACCGAGGAATTGCGGGCCGAGATCGCCGCCGCAGGCGGCCGCCCGATCGAGGTGATCGAGGGCCCGCTGATGGACGGCATGAACGTCGTCGGTGACCTCTTCGGCGCAGGCAAGATGTTCCTGCCCCAGGTCGTGAAGTCGGCCCGGGTGATGAAGAAGGCCGTCGCGTACCTGCTGCCCTACATCGAGGCGGAGAAAGCACAGACGGGCGACTCGGCAGCTGGGGACGAGACCAACGGCACGATCGTGATGGCGACCGTGAAGGGCGACGTCCACGACATCGGCAAGAACATCGTCGGGGTCGTCCTGCAGTGCAACAACTACACCGTGATCGACCTCGGTGTGATGGTGCCCGCCCAGAAGATCCTGGACGCGGCCAAGGAGCACAACGCCGACATCATCGGGCTGTCCGGCCTGATCACCCCGTCCCTGGACGAGATGGTCAACTTCGCCGTCGAGATGGAACGCGAGGGGTTCCAGATCCCGCTGCTGATCGGTGGCGCGACCACCTCGCGCGCCCACACGGCCGTGAAGATAGCGCCGCGCCGCAGCGGTCCGGTGGTCTGGGTCAAGGACGCTTCCCGCTCGGTGCCGGTCGCCGCCGCGCTCCTCGACGACAAACAACGGCCGGCCCTGCTGGAGGCCACCGCGGCCGATTACGCAGCCCTTCGCGAACGGCACGCCCAGAAGAACGAGCGGCCGATGCTGACGCTGGAGAAGGCCCGCGCCAACCGGACGCCGATCGACTGGGACGGCTACACGCCGCCGGTGCCCGCCCAAGGTGTGGGAGTACGGGATTTTCATGACTACGACCTCGCCGAGCTGCGCGAGTACATCGATTGGCAGCCGTTCTTCAACGCCTGGGAGATGAAGGGCAGATTCCCCGACATCCTCAACAACCCGGCCTCGGGCGAGGCGGCCCGCAAGCTGTACGACGACGCCCAGCAGATGCTCGACACCCTGATCAAGGAGAAGTGGCTGACGGCCAACGGGATTATCGGGTTCTTCCCGGCCAACGCGGTCGGCGACGACATCGAGGTCTACACCGACGACACCCGCACCGAGGTGCTCACCACATTGCACAACCTGCGCCAGCAGGGCGAACACCGGGACGGCATCCCGAACCGGTCGCTGGGCGACTTCATCGCACCCAAGGACACCGGTCTGGCCGACTACGTCGGCGCCTTCGCCGTCACCGCGGGGCTGGGCAGCCAGGACAAGATCATCGAGTTCAAGGCGGCCCTCGACGACTACAGCGCGATCCTGCTGGAGTCGCTCGCCGATCGGCTGGCAGAGGCTTTCGCCGAACGGATGCACCAACGGGTCCGCGAGGATTTCTGGGGATACCAGCCCGACGAGCACCTGGACAACGAGGCGCTCATCGGTGAGAAGTACGTGGGAATCCGCCCGGCCCCCGGCTACCCGGCCTGCCCGGAGCACACCGAGAAGGCGACGCTCTTCACGTTGATGGACGTGAGCGCGCGGGCCGGCATCGAGCTGACCGACTCGATGGCGATGTGGCCCGGTGCTGCCGTCAGCGGCTGGTACTTCTCGCATCCGCAGTCGCAGTACTTCGTGGTCGGCCGGCTGGCCCAGGACCAGGTCGCCGACTACGCGAAGCGCAAGGGCTGGACCCTGCAGGAAGCCGAGCGCTGGCTCGCCCCCAACCTCGGCTACAACCCGGAAGACTGACCGAGCCGAAACCCGGTGCGCCCGAACGGTTCACGGGCGCATCCAGGTCTAGCGGTCTTAGCTGAACAGGCCCCGGTTGCGGGCTGCCCACTGTGCCATCGATTCGGCCGGTGTGCCCGTCAGCCGCTCGACGTTGTCGTTGGCGGCCTGGTGTTCCGGATCGCCCTCGAAGAGGTCGAGATACCAGTGCGCGCCGTCGCCCATCACGGGGCGTAGCAGCTCTTCGGCCTCGGCGCGGCTGCACCGCTGCATCTCGACGGGTGTGCCGATGCCTGCGCCGATCTGGCGGGCGATATCGGCGCGTGACAACGCAACCGGGCCGGTGAGCTCGTACATTGCGCCGAGATGGGCATCCGTCGGCGCCGTCAACAGGTGAGCTGCAACCCGGGCGATGTCATCCATCGACACCGGCGACTGGACGTACTCCGGATTGACGTCGCGGACCGTGCCGGTTTTGATCTGCGGGGCCCACATCGCGAAGTTCTCGCAGAACTCACCGGGTCCGAGCTGGGTGTGCGCCAGTCCGGAGGCGGTGACCGCATCGGCGTGCTCCGCCCAGTGCGCACCGCCGGACAGCGCCACCACGTACTGCACACCCGCCTGCACCATCAGCTCGAGCGTGGGCCTGATGGTCGCGGGGAACGGGGCCAGATACACACGGTCGACGCCCTCCAACGCTGCAGGCAGTGTGTCCGGTTTTCCCAGGTAGCCGGTGATCGCTGTCACAGATGCCGGCAGTGCAGCCTTTGCCGGGTTTGTGGTCAATGCGCGGATGTCGTGGCCGCCCAACGTGATCAGATGATCCACGACTCGCCTGCCGATGTTTCCTGTGGCTCCCGTCACCAAAACCGTCATGCACCCACGCTATCGATGGGGGCTGACAATGCGAGAATGGCTGTCATGCGTGCGGTGCTTTGGGACATGGACGGCACCCTCGTCGACTCCGAAAAGCTGTGGGACATCGGGATGCACGCGCTGTATGCGCGGATGGGCGGGGTGCTCAGCGACGAGGTGCGGGAATCGACGGTCGGCGGCTCGTCCGAGAGCGTGATGCGCATCATCTACGACGACCTGGGGCTGGAGCCCGACCCGGCCGCGATGGCCGAATCGGCGGATTGGTTGCACGACTACATCGGTGAGCTGTTCGAGCAGGGCCTGCCATGGCGACCCGGCGCCCAGGAGATGCTCGACGGGCTCACCGCCGCGGGAGTGCCGATGGCATTGGTCACCAACACCCGGCGTGGACTCACCGAACAGGCGCTGAAAAGC
This sequence comes from Mycolicibacterium frederiksbergense, assembly GCF_029893345.1. GTDB lineage: Bacteria > Actinomycetota > Actinomycetes > Mycobacteriales > Mycobacteriaceae > Mycobacterium > Mycobacterium frederiksbergense_B. Next base: position 742,434 of record NZ_JARXVE010000002.1, read on the forward strand.
ATTGGCAGCCATTACTTCACGGTGAGCGTGTGCGGCGACGAGGTGGAACAGGCCAAGCCGGCACCCGATCCGTACCTACGGGCCGCGCATCTGCTCGGGGTGCCGGCCGGGCATTGCCTGGCGGTGGAGGATTCGGTCACCGGAACGGCAGCGGCCGAAGCGGCCGGTTGCCCGGTGCTGGTGGTACCCAACGATGTCGAGGTACCCGCCGGCCCACGACGCAAACACGCCGAGACGCTCAGCACGCTCGCCGTCGCCGACCTGCGGACAATCCACGCGCAACTGGCCGCCGATCCGGGTGCGCCCAGCGCCTGAGGCGCCCCGAATACAGCTGTCGGATATTGGCCCTACCTGCGGGCTCTCTGTGCCATGGTGATGACGACTGGTCACGCAATGGTGCGGAGAGGACAGGTCATGTCACACGGTCCGGTAAGTGATGGCACACCGTCGATCTACGACGACGACTACTTCTCGTCCGGACGCAGAGCGGTGCGCATCGCGGCGGTCGCGGCGCTGGGCGGGTTGCTGTTCGGCTACGACAGCGCGGTGATCAACGGTGCGGTGGATGCCGTCCAGAAGCATTTCGTCATCGACAACAAGATCCTGGGCTTCGCGGTGGCTTCGGCACTGCTGGGGGCGGCCGTCGGCGCGCTGACGGCGGGCCGGATCGCCGACCGGATCGGCCGGCTCGCGGTGATGAAGATCGCCGCGGTGCTCTTCCTCATCAGCGCGATCGGCACCGGCCTGGCGCCCAGCGTCTGGGCGGTGGTGCTGTTTCGCATCGTCGGCGGTATCGGTGTGGGCATCGCATCGGTGATCGCCCCGGCCTACATCGCCGAAACCTCACCGGCGGGCATCCGCGGCCGGCTGGGATCCCTGCAGCAGTTGGCGATCGTGTCCGGGATCTTCCTGTCCCTGGCCATCGACGCGCTGCTGGCCCACCTCGCCGGTGACGCGACCAAGGACCTGTGGCTGAATCTGCAGGCCTGGCGGTGGATGTTCCTACTGATGGCGGTTCCCGCCGTCGTGTACGGCCTGCTGACTTTCACGATTCCCGAGTCGCCGCGGTATCTGGTTGCCACACACCGCATTCCGGAAGCCCGCAAGGTGCTCTCGCGGCTGTTGGGGGAGAAGAACCTGGAAATCACCATCAGTCGCATCGCGGACACCCTCAGGCAGGAGACGCCACCGTCGTGGCGAGATCTACGCAAACCTGGCGGCGGGATCTACGGGATCGTATGGGTGGGCCTGGGCCTGTCGGTGTTTCAACAGTTCGTCGGCATCAACGTCATTTTCTACTACTCAAATGTGTTGTGGCAGGCCGTCGGATTCAACGAAAGCTCGTCATTCATCATCACGGTGATCACCTCGGTGACCAACATCGCCACCACGTTGATCGCCATCGCGTTGATCGACAAGATCGGCCGCAAGCCGCTGCTGCTGATCGGGTCGGCGGGCATGGCGGTGACGCTGGGCACCATGGCGTTGATCTTCGGCACGGCGACCCAGGTGGGCGGGCAGCCGCATCTGGGCGGCATCACCGGCCCGATCGCCCTGGTCGCCGCCAATTTGTTCGTGGTGGCGTTCGGCATGTCATGGGGCCCGGTGGTGTGGGTGCTGCTCGGGGAGATGTTCCCCAACCGGATCCGGGCCGCCGCGCTGGGCCTGGCCGCGGCTGGGCAGTGGGCGGCAAACTGGTTGATCACCGTGTCGTTCCCCGAACTGCGCAATGTGCTCGGCGGGGCGTACGGCTTCTACGCGATCTGTGCGGTGCTGTCGTTCCTGTTCGTCTGGCGTTGGGTCGAGGAGACCAAGGGCAAGAACCTCGAGGACATGCACGCCGACGCGTTGAGCGATTAGCTCCGGGCCGGCGGATCGGTCGGCAGCGGCGCAGGGACGAAGTCATCGATATAGGGCGCAGCGCCGACGGTGCGGGCGACCTCGACTGCCGCCTCGATCAGCTTCTCGGGGGAGATGGCGCGGTGGGCCAGATAAACCTCACAGTGCCCGACGACCACCCAGACGCTGGACAGCTGGACCTGCACCAGCGCGAATTCGTCGGGCGCTTCGCGCCGTACCTCGTAGGAGCCGGCGTTCGGCGTGCGCAGGTCCAACCGTTCGAGCGTGGCGTCGGCGCCGTACCGGAGCTGTTCGGTTTCTTCGGCGAAGTCAGCGACCGGGAGGACGGAGATGGTCAGGGTCGGTGCTGTGGTGGCGTCGGCGCCCCAGGACGCCGACAAACAGTCGATCGGGCGGATCGGGTTGGCGACGCGATTGCTCTGGACCAAGCCGCCGACCGGCAGGTGCTTGCTCAAGATCGCGCGGATCGCCGTGACCCGCGCAGTGTAGGTGGGCAGCCGCTGGCCGACTGGTTCGCTCACCCTTCTATTGCACCCCACAAAGTGACCCCTGCCGAGCATGAAACAATTCATGGTCGTGAAGACCTTCGAGGCCCTGTTTGGCGAACTCAGCGACAAAGCGCGCACCAGACCTGCCGGCAGCGGCACGGTCGCCGCACTTGACGCCGGCGTCCATGGGCTCGGCAAGAAGATCCTGGAGGAGGCCGGCGAAGTATGGCTGGCCGCTGAGCATGAGAGCGACGAGGCGCTGGCCGAGGAGGTCAGCCAGTTGCTGTACTGGACCCAGGTGCTGATGATCTCCCGGGGCCTGACCCTCGACGACGTCTACCGGAAGCTGTGAAAGTGGCCGATCAGATGTTGCGGGTCGCGGTCCCCAACAAGGGTTCGCTCAGCGAGTCGGCCGGCGAGATTCTCGCCGAGGCCGGTTACCGGCGTCGGCGTGATCCCAAGGATCTGACCGTCGTCGATCCGGTCAACAACGTCGAGTTCTTTTTTCTGCGCCCCAAGGACATCGCGATCTACGTCGGCTCTGGCCAGCTCGATCTTGGCATCACCGGCCGTGATCTGGCCGCCGACTCCGATGCGCCGGTGCGTGAACGCCTGTCGCTGGGATTCGGCAACTCCACGTTCCGGTACGCCGGTCCGGCGGGACGGAACTGGACCGCGCAGGATTTGGCGGGCAAGCGCATCGCCACATCGTTTCCGAACCTGGTTCGCAAAGACCTCGCGGCGCAGGGCCTCGACGCCACCGTCATCCGGCTCGACGGCGCGGTGGAGATCTCCATCCAGCTCGGGGTCGCCGACGTGATCGCCGATGTGGTCGGCTCGGGCCGCACCCTGGGCCTGCACAATCTGGTGGCGTTCGGTGCGCCGCTGTGCGAGTCGGAGGCCGTGCTGATCGAACGCGACGGTGTCGAGGGCGATGGCAATGCGGCGGCGCGTGACCAGTTGACCGCCCGGGTGCAGGGCGTGGTGTTCGGCCAGCAGTACCTGATGCTGGATTACGACTGCCCGCGTTCGGTTTTGGACCAGGTCACCGCGGTGACACCGGGGCTGGAGTCGCCGACCATCGCGCCGTTGGCCGATCCGGATTGGGTGGCGGTGCGGGCCTTGGTGCCGCGCCGTGACGTCAACGCCATCATGGACAAGATCGCTGCCATAGGCGCCAAAGCGATACTCGCATCGGATATTCGGTTCTGCCGTTTCTGAATTGGCGGATACCACACCAGATCGCGTGTTAGCGTCCGGGTGACATTTCCCGGCCTCGGAGGTCGCCATGACGCATTTTCTGGTTCTGTTGTTGGCCCTGCTCATCGGCGTGACGGCGGGACTGCGGTCCTTCTCCGCGCCGGCCGCGGTGGCCTGGGCCGCAGCATTGAGCTGGATCAACCTCGACGGCACCTGGGCGCAATGGCTGGCGCACCCGATCACGGTCACGGTGCTGACGATTCTTGCTGTCGTGGAGTTGGTCACCGATCAGTTGCCGAACACCCCGAGTCGCAAGACCGCGGTGCAGTTCATCGCGCGCCTGGTCACCGGCGGCTTCGCCGGCGCAGTGATCGGCACTGCGTGGGGCTACACCTTCGGTGGGCTGGGCGCGGGGATCGTCGGCGCCGTGCTGGGAACTCTGTGCGGATATGAGGCACGAACGCGTCTGGTCGCGGCCACCGGAGGCCGCGACCTGCCGATCGCCCTGGGGGAGGATGTCGTTGCGCTGCTGGGGGCCTTCGGTGTCGCCGCGTTGACCTTGGTCGTCTAGTCCCATGGCCCCCGCTCGGAATTTCGACGCGGTCATCATCGGCGCGGGTCAGGCCGGACCGCCGCTGGCCGGCCGGTTGACCGCGGCGGGGCAGACCGTCGCGGTGATCGAACGCAAGCTGGTCGGCGGCACCTGTGTCAACAACGGGTGCATTCCCACCAAAACCCTTGTCGCCAGCGCACATGCCGCCCACCTGGCTCGGCGTGGCGCCGATTTCGGTGTCGGTACAGGCGAAGTCGGTGTCGATATGGCAAAGGTCAAGGCCCGCAAGGACGCAATTATGCTGGCCGACCGGCACGGCGTCGAGGACTGGCTGCAGGGGATGGAGGGCGCCACCCTGATCCGGGGCCACGCCCGCTTCGTCGATCCACACACCGTCGAGGTTGATGGCCAGCCGCTGCGGGCCGAGCGGATCTTCCTCAATGTGGGTGCCCGTGCTGTGGTTCCGGATTTTCCCGGGCTGGACGGCATCGACTACCTGACCAATGTCGGCATCCTCGAACTCGACGTGCTGCCCGAGCACCTGGTGATCGTCGGCGGCAGCTACATCTCGCTTGAGTTCGCCCAGATGTACCGCCGCTTCGGGGCTCGGGTCACCGTGATCGAGAGGGGATCGCGGCTGGCCTTCCGGGAGGACGAGGACGTCTCCGCCGCGATCATCGAGATCATCCGGGCCGAGGGCATCGACGTGGTGTTGAACGCCACCGGAATCCGGTTCGCCAAGCGGGACGGTGGATTCGAGCTGACGCCGCGCGAGGGTGCGGACCCGATCAGCGGGACGCACCTGCTGCTGGCGGTGGGACGTACACCCAACACCGACGATCTCGGGCTGCAGAACGCGGGGGTGGAGACCGACAAGCGGGGCTACGTCGTGGTCGACGATCAGCTACGCACCACCGTCGAACACGTCTGGGCCATGGGCGATTGCAACGGCAAAGGCGCGTTCACCCACACCTCCTACAACGATTTCGAGATCGTGGCCGCCAACCTGCTTGACGACGATCCACGCCGGGTGAGTGACCGGGTCCCTACCTATGCGCTCTACATCGACCCGCCGCTGGGCCGGGCCGGGATGACCGTGGATCAGGTACGGGCGTCCGGCCGAAAAGCGTTGGTGGGCAAGCGCCCGATGACCCGGGTGGGCCGCGCGGTGGAGAAGGGTGAGACCGAGGGCTTCATGAAAGTGGTAGTGGACGCCGAGACCGAAGAGATCCTCGGGGCAGCCATCCTCGGCGTCGGCGGCGACGAGGTGGTGCATTCGATCATCGACGTCATGTCTGCCAAATTGCCCTACACCGCGATATCCCGCACCATGCACATCCACCCCACGGTCAGCGAGCTGCTGCCTACGATGCTGCAGGAGTTGACGCCGCTGGACTGAGCGTGCGGCCGATGTTGAGCTGACGGGTCACCAGCGCGACCCGCTGCCCGAGGTGGCGGCAGGTTTGTACGTCTGCCGGATGCACCTGGTCCGGGTCGGCGTCGACATCAGTGGCGGCGGCGGCGCCCAGCCAGAAGCCCAGCCGGTTCAGGTCGTGCTCGCTGCCGGCCGAGCTGTTCCAACCCGGGCCCAAACCCAGGTTCACCCAATGCATGTGGTGCTGGGCGGCGAAGATCGCCAGCGAGTTCAGCGTGGCGAGCTTGTCGCCGCTCTTGGCCCCGGAGTTGGTGAAGCCGGCGGCGACCTTGTCCCGCCAGCTGCCGGTCATGCAGCGCCGGCCGGTCTTCTCGGCGAAGGCCTGGAACCCGGCCGAGACGTTGCCCATGTAGGTGGCGGTACCGAAGATCATCGCGTCGGCGCCGTCGAGGGTGTCCCAGTCGTCGTCGGTCATGGTGGCGACGGGCAGGACGGTGACCTTGGCGCCGCCGTCGCGCGCACCGGCGGCCACTGCCTCGGCGAGCGTGGTGGTATGGCCGAACCCGGAGTGGTAGACCACCGCGACAGAGGGGGCTGCGATGTCAGTTCCGTTGTGTCCGTTGTGAATCATGACTGTCCCTTTCCTAAGCGTTGCGCCACTTCCTGATAACGCTGACCCCACTCCGGCAATGGGTCACCGGCCAGATATGCCTCCATGCGATCCAAGAAGGCATGGGTGCCGGGGTGGAATCCCCGGCCGTCGGGAACGGTCAGGCCGCGGTGGCTGAATCGCAGCAGGGTGCCGTCCCCGTCGGGGGTGAGTTCATAACGCACCACACCGCACCCGGTGTCGGTGAGCACCGGCTGGCTCCACTCGTGCTCGAACACCCGCGGTGGATCCCAGACCCGGATCCGGCCGGTCATCTTCTTGCGCTCCGGGGGAAACGGCGGACCGGTGGGCACCATCTCGATGGTCCCGCCTTCGCGGGCGTCGATCGTCGTCTTGCCCATCCATTGATCGCGCTGTGCCGGATCGGTGATCGCCGACCACACCGCATCGATGGGGTAGGGGAGTCGGCGTTCGAAGTGGAGCGCCGCCCGGTCGCCCTCGATGGTGAGTTTTCCTTCCCGCCCGGTCATTTCGTCTCCTTGTGGGTCGCTTCCAGATGGCGTTCCAGGGCGTCGAGGTGATCGGCCCAGTAGCGGCGGTACCGCTCGATCCACTTGTCGATCTGCACCAGGCCGTCGGCGCGCAATGCGTAGATGCGGCGCTGCGCATCGGGCCGCACCTCGACCAGACCCACCTCGCGCAGCACCCTGAGGTGGCGTGACACGGTCGGCTGGGTCAGCCCGGGCAGGGTTGCCACCAACTCGCCCGCGGTGCGTTCACCGTCGACGAGAGCGTCGAGCAATGCGCGTCTGCTGGGTTCCGCGACCGCCTCGAACACGTCCATTAGACGAGTATTGCACTCCGTCTATATAGACACAAGAGAATATAAGTAGCCAAGTTCTCCTTGGCGCCGGTTTCGTCCGCGGGCTGGGGTTTTGCGGTTCTGCGCTACCCATAGAGGCATGGCCCCGCCGACGCCTCAAACCTGAAGTTCCTATGCGGTTTTCGCCGCCCTGGCGAGCCGGCCGACCCGTGTGTGAGAGCTCATCGGGGCATGCGCCGTAGCTCGGCCAGCGGCATCAACCCGCTGCCGGACCATTAGCGGGCGAGGCTAGTCGCCGCCCCAACCGTGGCCCCAACCGTGGCCCCAACCGTGGCCCCAGCCGTGGCCCCAACCCCAGTTTGGGCCCCAGTCGACCCATCCGGGCCCGTTCACGCATGCGGATGCGTAGCCCCAAGGGCCGGTTACGCAGATACCACCACCACCGTCTGCTGAAGCCTGCCCCGCTCCCGCGATGGCGAACACTACCGACAACGCCACCGCGCCCAATGCCGCTGCCGTCTTTCCGAGGATTCCTGACCAGGTCATCGCTGTGCCTCCAATCCCTGCATCTCGAGCCTAGCTCGGTTTGACTGATGGAGGCGCGACCACCAACACCCAGACGGCGCGGGGTTTTGGACGTGCTCATTCAGCGGGGTTAGCGCCCGTGGCCGCCGCCTCCGCCGCCGGGGTGCGCATTGAACCCGGGCGAAGCGACGTCTGATTCGGTGAGCTGGAAGGGAGTCTCAAAGAGGCTGGGGTTGTTGAGGGACGAAACCACGTCATCGACGTTGCCTTGCGGAAGCCCCAGGGCAGTGGACGTGTTGTCGTTGGGCGGAACGCAGGTGCCATCCAGCGCTACTTCGCCGTCCGAGCACGTCAGGTCGTCTGCGTGGGCGACGGCGGGTGCACCGATGATTGCGGATACCGCAAACCCTGTGCCAACCGCCGCCAGGAATGAAGTGATGGTTCGTGTCTTTATTGGGCGCATTGCACGCTTCCTTCCCGCTGTTGGAGTGCGGGAATTTAGCAATTGAACCTGTCTCTTGACAGGGGCAGGAGCAATGAATGTGCCATGAACTGCGCGGTTGGTGCCAGTTTCACCATTCGATCAGGGCACGCGCAACACCAGCAGGGTCTGGGCCGAGGTTCCGATAAACCCTTGACGGTCAAAGATTTCCGCGGTTGTCACGCCGATGCCGTCCGGGCCGATCGACCCGCGCGCCCGCAATGCGAAATCCGAGCCCACCGGAAGCCGATGCAGATGGACCGCGGTGTCGGTGTTCATGAACACGAACTTGTCCGGATCCAGCGCCGCGCCAATACCGTTGGCTGAATCCACCACGAGCGCCAGGCGCTGCAGGGCCGTCGTCTCCTCATCATCGACCACGGGTGTCAACGGACTCATCCACGCCACGGCGGCCTCGCCCTCGGCGGTACGTTGCCGGCGCCAGGACACACTCTCCAGATAACCCGGTGCGCCTTCCCAGCTGTGCGCCACGTCGGCGGCCTCACCCTCCACCAACGGCGCAAAGCGATCGGTAACCACATCGCTGGTGTCGCTGGGGGCCAGCAGCCAGGCCGTCACCCGGGCCACCGCACGCCAAGTGCCGTCGGGCCGTTGCGCCGCCATCTCGGAGACGACCATCGAGATCCGTGCGCCCGGCCGGTCCACCCAGGCCCGAACCCGCACCGGCGCAACCGGAATCGCGCCCAGAATGTCGAGTGTCAACCGTCCGATCCGCAGGCCTGAGCCCGCGGTCAGCTCCTCGATCGCCTTGGTCAGCAGCGCCAGTGGCGGCGAGCCATGCTGAATAGCCGGATCCCAGTTACTGCGGGTGTCGGCGGTGGATTCGAACAGCTGGTACTCACCATCGGCACCGAGCCGATGGTAGTGACACCCGATCATGCAACTCCTGATTCTGGCCATCCCGGATATGGCGGCGGGGTGCCGCCGAACGCCGGGCACAAACTCTGATGCGCACACCACGAGCACAACCGCGACGGGTTGGGCCGGAAGTCACCGGCGGCCCCGGCCATCTGGATGGCCTGCCAGATCGCCATCAACGTGCGTTCGAACCGCAGCAGCTCGGCATGCTCGGGGGAGTAGTCGAGCACCTGGCCGTCGGCCAGATACAACAACCGCAGCCGGGACGGCATCACGCCGCGTGAGCGCAGCAACGCCACGGCATAGAACTTCATCTGGAACATCGCCTTGAACTCGGCCTGCGCCCAAGCCTCGGACGGCGCTTTGCCGGTCTTGTAATCGACGACGCGCAGCTCCCCGGTGGGCGCGACGTCAATCCGGTCGACGAATCCGCGCAACAGCGTGCCGTCGGCCAACTCGACCTCGAGGCGGTGCTCGCACGACTGCGGGTCGAACCGGGTCGGATCCTCCAGCCGGTAGTACCCCGACAACAGCGCCCTGGCCTCGGCGAGCAAGACGGTGGGATCGTCCACATCGGCCAACTCGGGCTCGGCGGCCAGCACCTGCTCCCACGCCGGCTCGACAAGCGTCAGGGCGGTGTCATGTACCCGCTCGGCCGCCGGCAGCCCGTAGAGCTGCTCTAACGCTGCATGCACCAGCGATCCGCGCAGCTGCGCAGTGGACCGCGGCTCGGGCAGTCGATCGATGGCCCGGAACCGGTACAGCAGCGGACACTGCTTGAAGTCGCCGGCCCGTGACGGTGACAGCGCCGGGCGGCGCGGTGTCGGGGCCGGTTCTTCGCTCACGCCTGTAAGCCTAGGACCGGGCTCCGACAAAGTTCCGCAACCCCCGCGCACCCGGCCCGGTGCGCGTACTGGCAGGCTGGACTTCCGTGGCAGGGAAGAGACCGACCGGACCGTTTGCCGTTGGCGACCGTGTGCAACTCACCGATGCCAAGGGACGGCGCTACACGATGGTGCTCAATCCTGGCGGTGAGTTCCACACCCATCGCGGCATCATCGCCTTCGACAACGTGATCGGGCTGCCGGAAGGCAGCGTGGTCAAATCCACCAACGGCGATCAGTTCCTGGTGCTGCGGCCGTTGCTGGTCGACTACGTGATGTCGATGCCCCGCGGTGCGCAGGTGATTTATCCCAAAGACGCCGCGCAGATCGTCCACGAGGGTGACATCTTCCCGGGCGCCCGGGTGCTGGAGGCCGGTGCCGGATCCGGCGCATTGACCTGCTCGCTGCTGCGGGCGGTCGGCCCCGAGGGCCGGGTGACGTCATACGAGATCCGTGACGATCACGCCCCGACCGCCGAGCGCAACGTCATCACGTTCTTCGGTGAGCGCCCGGAGAACTGGGACCTGGTGGTCGCCGACCTCGCCGACTACGACGGTCCGGAGATGGACCGGGTGGTGCTGGACATGCTGGCCCCGTGGGAGGTGCTGCCCGCGGTCTCCAAGGCCCTCGTCGCCGGAGGCGTGCTGATGGTCTACGTCGCCACCGTCACCCAGCTGTCGCGGGTCGTGGAGGCGCTGCGCGAGCAGCAGTGCTGGACCGAACCGCGGGCCTGGGAAAGCATGCAGCGTGGCTGGCACGTGGTGGGTCTGGCGGTACGCCCGGAACACAACATGCGCGGCCACACCGCCTTTCTGGTCAGTGCGCGCAAATTGGCGCCGGGTGCGGTGGCGCCGGTCCCGCTGCGCAAGAAACGCCAGATCGCCGGCGGCGTCTGAGTCGGGCGACTGAATCAGTCGTCGCTGTGGTGTAAGCCCCTTCGGGCGGAGAGCAATTCGAGCTCAGGGCGGCCCGCGACCAGACGTTCGGCGGCGTCGAGTACGTCGACTACGTGAGCACGGTCCGCGGCCGCCAGCGCCACGCCGATGCCCGCGCGGCGATGCAGATCCTGGGTTCCGGTTTCGGCCGCTGATACCGCGAGTTTGCGGTGCAGCTCGGCGATCACCGGCCGGATCACCGATCGCTTCTGTTTGAGCGAGTGCACGTCACCGAGCAGCAGGTCGAACTCCAACCATCCGATCCACATATCGGCTCAGCGGGTCGGCGTCGGGGCGGGCGGTGCCGCGGTGGATGAACCGGCGGCCGCCCCCATTACCAGCAGCAGATCGGCGGTGTGCCTGGTCAGCTGCCAGTCACCGCCGCGCTGGGTGAATTCCATCGGGAAGCTGAAGGTGCGGGCCGAAGAGTCGCCCCCGGCGCTGACCTTGACGGTCGTGACCACATCGCCCGGCTCGATTTGCGACCACCCCAAATCGGTGGCCTCGAAGCTCAGTGGATCGAAACCGTTGTCGACGAGGGCGCGGCCGAATCTGTCCAGTGCGGCGGCGTCGTCGGCGGTGGCCTGTTGGACCAGGCCGATCTTGTCGGCGCCGGCGACGTTGACGTCGGCCAGGCGGTACAGCACATCCGTCAGCGCGTCGGCGCCGGGCAGGGCTTCCGCCGGCGGGGGTGTCGGAGCCGGCGACGTGAGCTCACTGGTCACCGGGTGTGACTTCTTGGTCGGGCGATCGTCAGTGCTGCACCCACAGAGCCCGAATGCCGCCACGATCGTGGCGGCACTCAGGACTGCGATACGGGTTCGGTTCAACTACCTGCTCAGCCGACAGAGGACAGCAATGCCATGGCCGACCCCTTGGAGATCTGCCAGCCGGTCGGGCTCGGGCCTGCCACGAACTGGATGTTCTGGGTGGCGGTGCCACCGGTGGCCGAGGTCGCGGTGACATCCGCGAACGCCACACCCCCCTGGTCGTCGATGTTGGCGATGTCGAAGGTCAGCGGGAACTTCCCTTCAGCCGCGGCCTTGCTGTACGCGCGGTCCGCCGCGATGCTCTCGATACGGCCGATGCCGCCCTGGATGTAGGGTGCCTTGCCGGCGAACGAGCCACCATTCGCGAGCGCCTGCAGGGTCTGCACCAGCGGCGACGCCAGCTCCGGCGCCGGGGCCTGCGGGAGGGGTGCGTCGAACACCACCGGCTGGATCGCCGGCGAGGCCGACATGCCGCTGGATGCAATGGAAGTCACACCCGCCGCTGCTCCGCCCACCACGGCGGCGGCTGCAGCTGCGGTGATAAAGCCGGTAACTAGGGTTTTCGGGGTCACGACTGTCCTTTCGATCGGACCAACTGGACTTAGAGGCTAACAGTGGTGCTGGTGTGTCTAATTCCTAGAGCGCACACAATGGCTGAATCGCCGGTAGCGTTGAAGTTGTTACTGCACCAACTTGCGGTGCGGGAGGGAGCGCAATATGAGTGAGTCAGAGCGTTCTGACGGGTATGCCGAGGGTTTCTCGAGTGGTTACTCGCAGCCCATGTCCAGCGATGATGCCGCTGAGCTGGAATCGCTACGCCGGGAGGCCGCGATTCTGCGAGATCAGCTGGAAAACGCGGTTGGGCCGCAGAGCGGATTGCGCAGCGCCCGCGACGTGCACCAGCTGGAGGCGCGGATCGACTCCCTCGCATCCCGTAACGCCAAGTTGATGGACACCCTCAAAGAGGCCCGCCAGCAGCTACTCGCCCTTCGCGAGGAAGTGGACCGGCTGGGCCAGCCACCCAGTGGCTACGGTGTGCTGCTGGGCACGCACGAAGACGACACCGTCGACGTGTTCACCTCGGGGCGCAAGATGCGACTGACCTGCTCGCCGAACATCGAGACCAAATCGCTCAAACAGGGGCAGACGGTCCGTCTCAACGAGGCGCTGACCGTGGTCGAGGCCGGCAACTACGAAGCGGTCGGCGAGATCAGCACGCTGCGCGAGATCCTGGCCGACGGCCACCGTGCGCTCGTGGTCGGGCACGCCGACGAGGAACGCATCGTGTGGCTGGCCGAGCCGCTGATCGTGGCCGAGGACCTGTCCGAGGACGCCGAGGCGCTGCTCGACGACGACCGGCCCCGCAAGTTGCGCCCGGGGGACTCACTGCTGGTCGACACCAAGGCCGGCTACGCGTTCGAGCGCATCCCCAAGGCCGAGGTCGAGGACCTGGTGCTCGAAGAGGTACCAGATGTCAGCTACAACGACATCGGCGGTCTGGGCCGGCAGATCGAGCAGATCCGCGACGCCGTGGAACTGCCGTTCCTGCACAAGGAGCTCTACCGCGAGTACTCGCTGCGCCCGCCCAAGGGCGTGCTGCTCTACGGTCCTCCCGGCTGCGGTAAGACGTTGATCGCCAAGGCCGTGGCCAACTCGCTGGCCAAGAAGATGGCCGAGGTCCGCGGCGACGACGCCCGCGAGGCGAAGAGCTATTTCCTCAACATCAAGGGCCCGGAGCTGCTCAACAAGTTCGTCGGTGAGACCGAGCGTCACATCCGGCTGATCTTCCAGCGCGCCAGGGAGAAGGCCTCCGAGGGCACCCCGGTGATCGTGTTCTTCGATGAGATGGACTCGATTTTCCGCACCCGCGGAACCGGCGTCAGCTCTGACGTGGAGACAACCGTTGTGCCGCAGCTGCTTTCGGAGATCGACGGTGTCGAGGGGCTGGAGAACGTCATCGTCATCGGTGCCTCCAACCGTGAGGACATGATCGACCCGGCGATCCTGCGGCCGGGCCGCCTGGACGTCAAGATCAAGATCGAGCGGCCGGATGCCGAATCGGCACAGGACATCTTCAGCAAGTACCTGACCGAGGCGCTGCCGGTGCATGCCGACGATCTCGCGGAGTTCGGCGGGGACCGTTCGCTGACCATCAAGACGATGATCGAGAAGGTCGTCGACCGGATGTACGCCGAGATCGACGACAACCGGTTCCTGGAGGTCACCTACGCCAATGGTGACAAGGAAGTCATGTACTTCAAGGACTTCAACTCCGGCGCGATGATCCAGAACGTGGTCGATCGGGCGAAGAAGAACGCGATCAAGGCGGTGCTGGAGACGGGGCAGCCCGGTCTGCGAATCCAGCATCTGCTGGATTCGATCGTCGACGAGTTCGCCGAGAACGAGGACCTGCCGAACACCACGAATCCCGATGACTGGGCCCGGATTTCGGGTAAGAAGGGCGAGCGGATCGTCTACATCCGCACGCTGGTCACCGGGAAGAGCTCCAGTGCGAGCCGTGCCATTGACACCGAGTCGAACCTGGGGCAGTACCTGTAGTCCCGTACTTGTAGGCGAATCGGCCCCCACCTGGGCGGCGCCGGTGGCAGCATGATGACGTGACCACACCGGCGCTGTCCTGGGACGTGGTGTCCGTCGACAAACCCGACGACCTCAACGTCGTGATCGGGCAGGCGCACTTCATCAAGACGGTGGAGGACCTGCACGAAGCCATGGTCGGGGTGAGCTCGTCATTGCGGTTCGGGCTGGCCTTCTGCGAGGCGTCCGGCCCGCGGCTGGTACGCCGCAGCGGCAACGATCCCGAGCTGGTCGAGTTGGCGACCCGCAACGCGATGGCCATCGCCGCCGGGCACACGTTCGTGATCTTCCTGCGCGAGGGCTTTCCGGTGAACGTGCTCAACCCGATCAAGGGGGTTCCCGAAGTCTGTTCGATCTTCTGCGCCACCGCCAATCCGGTCGACGTGCTGGTCGCCGTCACACCACTCGGTCGCGGTATCGCGGGTGTGATCGACGGGCAGCCGCCGCTGGGCGTCGAATCTGACGTCGAGGCGACGGCCCGGCGGGATCTGTTGCGCGCGATCGGCTACAAGCTCTGAGGGTCCAGGGTTCCGGCCATCGGGCATGCCGTGTACACCGAATCGGAATGCGGACGCGCCGTCGTGAGTGGGTCATCTGAGTTGACCCCGGTTTGGTCGGTCTGCATCACGAATTTCGGCCCTACGCGGTGGTGGCCGTCGGCTCTTGCTTCGTGCCGATGAACAGGCCGCGGCCAATCGGGCCGACTGGGTCGTGCGAAACCTGCAATCCCGCCGAGTCCAGGGCTTTCCGATAGTCATCGACCGAGTAGAGACCGAGCGGGTGCAACTCGACGAACGATTCGACGTGGTCGTTCGTGGAGATGGTCTAGTGTCATTCGAATGTGCTTATGTGCCCGGTGATTCCGTTCGTTGATACCCGGTCCACGGCGACGCCTGGAGCGTTCGCTGATTCAGCAACCTGATGAGGCCCGCGCCAGTCTCCCAGGGGGGACGTGCTGGGCTCGTCGAACGAATTTGCCCATGTTGAGCTGACGTGTGCCCACGGCCGTCTGATTGACGACGGCGGTGCGGCTGGCGGGTGACGCTATCCACTGGTGCTGGCCGGGCGGTATTTCGGTTGATGGAGCGGTTGGTCGACGTGTGGAATAGTCCTAGGCGCACATCGGGGAGAGTGTTTTGGCGCAACGGAAGTCATCTGTGAATGTATCGAGTGAAGTGCTGTTCATCGGGGGCCGATCTGGTGTCGGTAAGAGCAGTCTTGGCCTCCAGATCCACGGCCAGCTGTCGGCGGCGGGTGTGCGGCATTGCCTGATCGAGGGCGACTACCTCGATATGGCCTACCCGGAGCCCGCGGAACACGGTCTGGCCGAACAGAACCTGGCCGCGGTGTGGGCCAACTATCGTGCCCTGGGCTACCGACGGTTGATCTACACGAACACAGCCAGCGTCCTCGGTGAGGTGACCGACCAGCTGACCTCGGCGATGGGTGATAACCCTAGGGTTTTTGCCGTCCTACTGACGTGCACGGATGAAACCGCCCGACAGCGGCTTTCCAGGCGTGAAATCGGCACCGCTCTCAACGAGCACCTGGAACGCAGCGCTGAGGCCGCCAGCCTGTTGGACAGCGACAGCCCGGGGCAGGTCCGTCGACTTCAGACTGATGGTCGTTCACTTGTGGACGTCGCCGGTGAGGTTCTCGGAATAACCGGTTGGCTGCCAACAGAACCCATGACCCTGGGTCGTTGACGTGGGTTTGCTGGCAAGTGTGGGTGGCACGAGTTCTTCAATCTGGCCTGTGGTGCATGCCGAGCGTCGGGCGCTAGTTGAGGACGTGGCCGGCCTGGAGGCCGCGGAATGGGAGGTCCCGTCATTGTGCGTCGGCTGGGCCGTGCGTGACGTTGTCGCGCACCTGGCGGCCACGGCGGCGCTAACTCGTATCGGCTTCGCACGAGAGTTCACCAGGGCAAGGTTCAGCGTCGACCGAATCATCGAAAGACAGGTGGCCCTCGCACGCGAACAGAACGCCACGGCGTCGTTGATGGCGCTCCGATCAGCCGTGGATGAAGTTGCCTCACCGCCGCTTCCGCTGATCACCCGCATCATCGAGATCGTGGTGCACGGAGAGGATATTCGGCGCCCGTTGGGCATTAACCACGTCTACTCGACGACGTATATCGCAGACGCGGTCGCGTATCTGTACAGCGACCGCCCCTCAGGTGGCAAACAGCGACTCAAGGGCCTCACGATGTTGGCGACTGATGCCCACTTCTGTGTGGGTGACGGAGCGTTGGTGACGGGTCCGGCGGTCGCACTGCTGCTCGCGGCGTCCGGACGGTTGGCTGTATTTGATGAGCTATCCGGGCCGGGTGTGAGTCAGCTCATCAACCGGGTCCTTCAAGCGTGACAACGGAACTCGTGCTGCGGTAGCGAGAGTGGGCGGAGTTGGCGGCGGAGTGCCAGTCACCTGTTCGCGGCTCTGTCGGTAGTGAAGTCGAGCGGGTCCGTGAGTGTAGGCGGCGGAAAAGACTCACATCCAGCCGACGTTGACCAGCCGGTTGTTCGCGATTTGCCGGTGGGTGATGCAGATCGACCGACCGGAGGCTTGCGCCATGGCCTGTGCGGCCGGGATCGGGTTGCGGTGGTGGGTCTCGGGCCTCGGTCCCGTGCGGTGTTGCCCGGCGGGCGGCGCGGGGCAGCGGCGCAAATCGGTGGAATTTCTGGTGGAATTTCACCGACAATGCCGGCCGCGGCGCGCCGACGATTATTAGATTTTCATTTGAATTTCGCGTCGAAAAAACTCGGCGAAAATCGCGTAGATTTCGGCTGATTTTCCCGTCTGCGGGAATGGTGTGCGGGTTCGGGTACATGCGTACCTCGGGGTGGCGCTGTTGCTCATGTCACGATTCGATAACACCGATAAATTTATCTGAGATCGAAATTAATCGTCATCGTCACTGGTCAAGCCCCATGGCGGCGGGTGGGTTCACTCGCCTGATGCGGTGTCGGTGCTTGATCCGGGCATGCGGGTGTGCTTACGTCGAAGGCACCGATGGCTTGAAACTGACGATGATGCTGACTGTTCGGTGGTGACTTTCAACTCGATATGCGTGCTTTACAAAGCGTCCCGGGGCGCCATTCCCGGGAAGAACTCCTGCGCCCTCCACGGGGCGTCGATGCGATTGGTATCCGGGACCTGGCGGAAGCCACCGGGGTGCTCGATCTGAATTCCGCCTACGCTTATCTGCTGCTGGCGACCGATTTTGCTGCCACGTCAATCGTGGCCGAATGTGATGGTGGCCTGCGCGGCTTCATCACGGGCTATCACCCGCCGCCGCGGCCCGACGTGCTGTTCGTCTGGCAGGTCGCGGTATCCCCGACGGTGCAGGGCGGTGGGCTGGCCAGCACGATGCTCGACGCGCTCGTGCATCGGGTGCGATCGCAGCGGTGCGGGCAGCCGGTCACCGTGGAAGCCACGGTCGCGCCCAGTAACGCCGCGTCACGTGCATTCTTCGGCGCCTTCGCGCGCCGCCACGGGGTTCCGCTCGTCGAGGACCCGCATTTCGGACGTGATCTCCTCGACGCCGACGGAGCGCACGAGGAGGAGCCCATCCTGCGGATGGGGCCCATCGCCAGTCCAGTTTTTCGCTGAAATCAACTCTGTAACAACCATTTTGATTCGATCGGAAGGATCATCCCTTGCTGCTCACCGCGCCGTTGACCGAATCCGACCTCCCCGACGTGTTCAGCACGGTCGAGTCCGAGGTCCGTAGCTACTGCCGCGCCTGGCCGACCGTGATGGACAGCGCCGCTGGTTCCTGGGTGACCGATACCGCAGGGCGTACCTACATCGACTTCTTCGCTGGGGCCGGGGCGCTCAACTACGGCCACAACAATGCCGCACTCAAGCAACCGCTGCTGGAATACCTTGCCTCCAACGGGATCGTGCACTCGCTGGACATGGCCACCGCTGCCAAGCAGCGGTTCCTGGAGAGCTTCGAGCGGCTCATCCTGGCGCCGCGCGGGCTGGACTACAAGGTGCAGTTCCCCGGCCCGACCGGTGCCAACTCGGTGGAGTCGGCGCTCAAGCTGGCCCGGAAGGTCACCGGCAGGGAGTCGGTGATCAGCTTCACCAACGCGTTCCACGGCATGACGCTTGGTGCGCTGTCGGTCACCGGTAACTCGATGAAGCGCGCGGGTGCGGGTATCCCGTTGGTGCACGCCACCCCGATGCCGTATGACAACTACTTCGGCGGGGTCACCGAGGACTTCCAGTGGTTCGAGCGGGTGCTCGACGATTCCGGTAGCGGGCTCAATCGCCCCGCCGCGGTGATCGTCGAAACCGTCCAGGGCGAAGGCGGTCTCAACGTCGCACGCATCGAATGGTTGCGCGCCCTGGCCGAGCTCTGCCACAAGCGTGACATCATGCTCATCGTCGATGACGTCCAGATGGGGTGCGGCCGAACCGGGCCGTTCTTCAGCTTCGAGGCGGCCGGGATCGTGCCCGATATCGTCACGATATCCAAGTCGGTCAGCGGTTACGGGCTGCCGATGGCACTCACCCTGTTCCGGACCGAACTCGACGTGTGGGCGCCGGGGGAGCACAACGGCACCTTCCGCGGTCACAACCCGGCCTTCATCACCGCCACCGCGGCAATCGAGAAGTACTGGGACAACGACGAATTCAGTACGCAGACGGCCGCCAAAGGTGAGCTGATCAGAAACCGGTTGGATTTGATCGCTGCCGCCTACGACGGGGTGAGTGCACGCGGCCGCGGCATGGCGCAGGGCCTGAAGTTCGACGAGGCCGACCTGGCCGGGCGGGTGTGCCGGGCGGCCTTCGACCGTGGCGCGCTGATGGAGACCAGCGGACCTTCCGATGAGGTGGTCAAACTCCTTCCGCCGCTGACCACTTCGCCCAGCGAACTGTCCGAGGGGCTCGACATCCTGGCCGAGTCCGTCGCGGTCACATTGGCCTGAGGGAGGTTTGAAACATGATTGTCCGCACCACTGCTGAGATCACCGGGACCGACCACGATGTGGCCGACGGTACCTGGCGATCCAAACGCATCATCCTGGCCGGCGACGGTGTCGGTTTCTCCTTCCACGAGACCACTATCGACGCCGGGTCGATCAACGAATTCCACTATCAGCACCATGTCGAGGCGGTCTGGGTGGTCGAGGGAACCGGCACCCTGACCAACCTGGAGACCGGCCAACAGCACCCGCTCGGCCCGGGAACCATGTACCTGCTCAACGGCCATGAGCGGCACCGGGTCACCTGCGCCGAACAGCTGCGCATGCTGTGCGTGTTCAACCCACCGGTGACCGGTCGGGAGGTACACGACGAGAACGGCGTCTACCCGCCGCCGGAATCTGTCGCATGAGCAGACCAGACCCTTACCCGACCCGGCTCGACCATGCGATCGAGCCGATACCGCGGCACGAGCCGACCGTGTGGGGCGGCGAAACCGACGGACCACTGACCCAGAATCACCTGGACGGCTTCTCCGAATACGGCTACCTGGTGGCGCCGGGCACCGTGGTCGGTGATTGGCTACCGCTGCTTCGGCACGAAATAGACCGGCTCGCAGCGGATCTGGATGCCGATGACCCGAGGCTGATCCGTGAGCCCGGGGGGACGATCCGCTCGATCTTTGAGCCGCACCTGCTGAGTGACCTCGTCGCCCAGGTGGTTCGGCTGGATTCGGTGCTTCCGGTGGCACGCCAGCTGCTGGGCGGCGACGTCTACATCCACCAGGCCAGGATCAATCTCATGCCGGGATTCACCGGGACCGGTTTCTACTGGCACTCGGACTTCGAGACCTGGCATGCCGAGGATGGCATGCCGGCGATCCGCGCGGTCTCGTGTTCGATTGCGCTGACGCACAATTACCCCTACAACGGATCCCTCATGGTGATTCCCGGGTCGCACCAGACGTTCTATCCGTGTGTCGGGGCCACGCCCACGGACAATCACGACACCTCGCTGGTGGCCCAGAACATCGGGGTTCCCGACCAGACGACCTTGACCAAGGCCGTCGACCAGTACGGCATCCACCAGTTCACCGGTGCGCCGGGCGGTGCGCTGTGGTTCGACGCGAATCTGTTGCACGGCTCGGGTTCCAACATCACGCCGCTGCCGCGGTCGAATGTCTTCCTGGTGTTCAACTCGGTGGACAACAGCCTGGTCGAGCCGTTCGCCGCACCGCGGCCGCGGCCCGAATATCTGGCGGCCCGGTGCGCACGGCCGGTCGCCTAGGACCCGCCGCTTTGGTGGGTAGCCGTCGCGGTGCGATAGCGGTCGCGGGCGGCCAGCGTCAGCCGCACCTGGTCGACCAGCGGGTCGAAGAATATGGACCGGTATTCCTTGTCGCTGACCGCCCGGGCACCCAGGTACATGAACGTCAGCGCGGCGAGGAACAGGGTGATCTGGATCAACGCCTGCGGTACCGGAAGGGTCATCCCGAGGATCTCCCCGGTGGTCGACCCGTTGCGGGTCCAGGCGGCCAGCAGGGGTGGGTTCAGCAGGATCAGGCCGAGTACGAAGAAGATCGACGCCGTCACCAGCGCCACCGTCAGCACCTGCAGGGTCTGTGAAACCGCCAGCACGAACACCACATTCGCGCGCTCGGGTCGCGACAGCGGCACGCGGTGGGCGCGGTCGGGCAGGTGCTCGAACGGCGTGCCGCTGAGATCGGCGGGCGCCTTCTCGGTCGACTGCAGCATCGGCCGCACCGTCTCCAGCGTGCTCGACAGCAGGAATGCGACCGCGATGACGAACAGCAGTCCCAGCGCCAGCCAGAGCCGGCCGCGGGTGACGAGTTCGGCCATCAGCCAGACCGGGGCATTGAAGAAGACCAGCACCGTCAGCAGCACCACCGGCAACGCGCGCACCAGCAGGCTGCCTACCGAGCTCACGTTCTCCATCGCCATCCGCACGGCCCAGCCCAGGATGGATCCGATTCCCGTCGCGGTGCACAGCAGGATCAGTGCCACCGCAACGGCTTCCAGCACCAGGTCGACGAACAGTCGCGAGCTCGGCCCGCCGAACACTCCGCCCAATACGATCACGACGAGTGCGACCGCTGGGACGACGCGGCGCTGCCGGTCCGTGAGCCGCGACACCAGCCAGCCGATCAGTGCGGCGGCGGGCAACACGAAGACGATGATGGCGAGCACGAACCACTCGGTGCGGGTGGGGGTGCCGTCGATGTCGATGGTGTGTTTACCGGTGAGCGCGACGATGACGACCGAGGCGGCCATCATCGTCGCGAATGCCGCTAGAGCCGGCGCCGATCGCGTCCAGACTCGCCGCACCAGCACACCCGGTCGCAGCACCGCGGGCAGGCCGCTGTCGAGAAACCACTGCTCGGCGACGCGCGGGTCAGCCGATTGCGAACTCGCCACGATTACCCACCGTACGGCCGTCCTTGGTCACCAGCAGGATGTTGGCCGGGTCGCCCAGTGTGTCGACATCGTCGAGCGGATTTCCGCGAACCACCACCAGGTCGGCGAGCTTTCCGGCCTCGATGGAACCCAGATCGTCTGCGACCCCGCACAGTTGGGCCGAGGTGAGGGTGCCGGCAACGATCGCCTGCATCGGCTTCAGTCCACCGAACCGGACCAGCAGGCCGAGTTCCTTGAGGTTGGTGCCGTGATCGGGGGACAGGCCCGCGTCGGTGCCCACCGCGATCTTCACCCCGGCCGCCACCGAGGCCTCCAGCGAATCATGCGCCATTTCATGCCATTTCGCGCTCTTGGCGGCGCCCTGCGGGGTGGCGGTCACCGGTGTCATGGTCTCCAGCAGCGTCGGCACCAGGTAGGTGCCCTGCGCGACCATCTGGTGCCGCAACTCGTCGTCGAGCTCGTAACCGTGCTCCACACTGTGCACACCGGCCTCGACCGCGGCCCGGATGCCGGCATACCCGATCGCATGCGCGGCCACCGGCTTGCCGCCGTAGTTCTGCCCCTCCTCGACGATGGCGGCGATCATCTCGCGGCGCATCCCCAACCAGGTGGGGTCGTCGTTGGGGGAGGACACCCCTCCGCTCGAGGCGACCTTGATGACGTCGGCGCCGCGCCGGATGAGTTCGCGGGTGCGGAGGCGGGCGTCCTCGACCGTGTCGACGAGGGATCCGCCGACATACGGCGTCAGGTCGATACCGGAGGGCAGGTGGAAGTCGGCGTGCCCGGCGGTCTGGCTGAGCATGTTGATGGCCACCAACAGGCGCGGGCCGGCGACCAAACCGTCGGCCACCGCCTGCCGGACACCCGGGTCGATGCCCATCAGGTCACGCGCCGTGGTGACCCCGTTCTGCAGCGTCACCCGCAACCGTTCGATGAGCTCGAAGTACAGGTAGGACTCGGGGCGCATGGCGCGCTCCAGCGGGCTGCCCTTGGTACCGGGCAGGCTGAAGTGGACGTGGCAGTCGAAAAAGCCCGGGCAGATGGTGTTGCCGCCCAGATCGACCCGCACCGCCTTGGCGGCCGATTCGGGTGCGTCGCCGGCGGCTCCCGCCCAGACGAACCGGTCGCCGTCGACCAGGACGGCGGCATCGGAAACCGGGTCGGCGCCGGTTCCGTCGATGAGGGTGGCGTTGTGCAACAAGTAAGTGGTCATCGGCGACAAGTTGATCACGGCGGGTGGCGGCCCCGGGCCGAGTTGTGGTCCGTCTAGGCTGGCGGGCATGCAAAGGATCATCGGAACAGAGGTCGAATACGGTATTTCCTCGCCGTCCGATCCGACCGCCAATCCGATCCTGACCTCCACCCAGGCGGTGCTGGCCTACGCCGCTGCCGCCGGGATCCAGCGCGGCAAGCGCACCCGGTGGGACTACGAGGTGGAATCCCCGCTGCGTGACGCCCGCGGATTCGACCTGTCCCGCGCCTCGGGACCGGCCCCGATCGTGGACGCGGACGAGGTCGGCGCGGCCAACATGATCCTCACCAACGGTGCCCGGCTCTACGTGGACCACGCCCACCCCGAATACTCCGCACCCGAGTGCACCGACCCGCTGGACGCGGTCATCTGGGACAAAGCCGGTGAACGGGTGATGGAGGCCGCTGCCCGCCACGTCGCCAGCGTGCCCGGAGCGGCCAAGCTGCAGCTCTACAAGAACAACGTGGACGGCAAGGGTGCCTCCTACGGGTCGCACGAGAACTACCTGATGAGCCGGCAGACACCGTTCTCGGCGGTGATCGCCGGATTCACTCCGTTCCTGGTGTCCCGTCAGGTGGTCACCGGCTCCGGCCGGGTCGGGATCGGGCCCTCCGGCGACGACCCGGGATTCCAGCTGTCCCAGCGTGCCGACTACATCGAGGTCGAGGTCGGCCTGGAGACCACCCTCAAGCGCGGCATCATCAACACCCGCGACGAGCCGCACGCCGACGCCGACAAATACCGGCGTCTGCACGTCATCATCGGTGACGCCAACCTCGCCGAAACCTCGACATACCTCAAGGTCGGGACCAGCTCGCTGGTCCTGGATCTGATCGAGGAGGGCATCGACCTGTCCGACCTGGCGCTGGCGCGTCCCGTGCACGCGGTGCATGTGATCAGCCGCGACCCGTCGCTGCGGGCCACGGTCGCGCTGGCCGACGGGCGCGAGGTGACCGCGCTTGCGCTGCAACGCATCTATCTGGACCGGGTGGCCAAGCTGGTGGACAGCCGGGATCCGGATCCGCGAGCCAGCCACGTCGTCGAAACCTGGGCCAACGTGCTCGACCTGCTGGAACGCGATCCGATGGAGTGCGCCGACCTCCTGGACTGGCCGGCCAAGCTGCGGCTGCTGGAAGGGTTCCGCCAGCGCGAAAACCTCAGCTGGCAGGCACCCCGGCTGCACCTGGTCGACCTGCAGTACTCCGATGTGCGGTTGGACAAAGGCCTGTACAACCGGCTGGTGGCGCGCGGTTCGATGCAGCGGCTGGTAACCGAACAGCAGGTGCTCGATGCCGTCGACAACCCACCCACCGATACCCGGGCCTACTTCCGCGGTGAATGCCTGCGCCGTTTCGGCTCCGATATCGCCGCAGCCAGCTGGGACTCGGTGATCTTCGACCTCGGTGGCGATTCGCTCGTCCGGATTCCAACGCTGGAGCCGCTGCGCGGCAGCAAGGCTCACGTCGGCGCACTCCTGGATTCTGTGGACAGCGCCGTGGAACTGGTCGAGCAACTCACCAACTGACGATCTTCACCGGGGAGCTATCCCGAGCAATTCGGGGGCTGACCGGTACTGTGGAAGAACCGGTTGGGCGGTAAGCCCGCCGATGACAATTGCAGGAGGCAGCGATGGCTCAAGAGCAGACCAAGCGTGGCGGTGGAAGCGGCGAGGACGACGACCTCCCGGGTGCATCCGCTGCCGGCCAGGAGCGTCGCGAAAAGCTGGCCGAAGAGACCGACGATCTGCTCGATGAGATCGACGATGTGCTCGAGGAGAACGCTGAGGACTTCGTGCGGGCATACGTCCAAAAGGGCGGCCAGTGAGCTGGCACGAACACTCGGCTCTACCCCAACCTCTATCCGGAACACCCTCTGTAGCTATGGACCTGTCGTCGTTTTCTGACCTGCTGCGGCGCCAGGCCCCCGAGTTGCTGCCGGTCAATCGGGTCGCCGACGGCCCGGCCGGGACCAATCCGACGAACGCCGTTCCGCACGGCACCACGATCGTCGCGATCAAGTACCCCGGCGGCGTCCTGATCGCGGGCGACCGCCGCGCCACCCAGGGCAACATGATCGCCGGTCGCGACGTGCAGAAGGTGCACATCGCTGACGAACACACCGCCACCGGCATCGCCGGTACTGCCGCGATCGCCGTGGAGTTCGCCCGGCTGTATGCCGTTGAGCTCGAGCATTACGAGAAGGTCGAAGGCGTGCCGCTGACCTTCCGGGGCAAGGTGAACCGATTGGCGACGATGGTGCGTGGCAATCTCGGCGCGGCCCTTCAGGGTTTCGTCGCGCTGCCGCTGCTGGTCGGCTACGACATCGATGACGCGGACCCGGTCAACGCCGGTCGGATCGTCTCGTTCGACGCGGCCGGAGGGTGGAACCTCGAGGAGGAGGGCTACCAATCCGTCGGCTCGGGGTCGATCTTCGCCAAGTCGTCGATCAAGAAGCTGTATTCCCAAGTGGCCGACGCTGATTCGGCCCTGAAGGTGGCCATCGAGGCGCTCTACGACGCCGCCGACGACGATTCCGCCACCGGAGGGCCGGACTTGGTGCGGGGCATCTATCCGACCGCGGTGACCCTCAGCGCCGACGGAGCCGAGGAAATCACCGAGGAGCGAATCGCCGGACTGGCCCGCGAGGTGATCGAAAGCCGCACCGCTACGAAAGGTGACGGCCGATGAGCTTTCCCTATTTCATCTCGCCTGAGCAGGCGATGCGTGAGCGCTCCGAGCTGGCGCGCAAGGGTATTGCCCGGGGCCGCAGCGTGGTTGCGCTGGCCTACGAGGGCGGTGTGCTGTTCGTCGCGGAGAACCCGTCGCGCTCACTGCAGAAGGTGAGCGAGCTCTACGACCGGGTCGGCTTCGCCGCCGTCGGCCGGTTCAACGAGTTCGACAACCTGCGGCGCGGCGGTATTCAGTACGCCGACACTCGCGGCTACGCCTACGACCGTCGCGACGTGACCGGCCGCCAGCTGGCCAACGTCTACGCCCAGACGCTCGGCACCATCTTCACCGAACAGGCCAAGCCGTACGAGGTCGAGCTGTGCGTGGCCGAGGTGGCGCACTACGGCGAGACGAAAGCCCCGGAGCTCTACCGGATCACCTACGACGGGTCGATCGCCGATGAGCCGCACTTCGTGGTGATGGGCGGCACCACCGAACCGATCGCCACCGCGCTGGGCGAGTCCTACACCGAGAACGCGGACCTGGCCGCAGCGGTCAAGATCGCGGTGGAAGCTTTGAGCGCAAGTAGTAACGGCTCGGAGCCGCGCACACTGGGACCGTCAACCCTCGAGGTGGCGATCCTCGACGCCAACCGGCCCCGCCGGGCGTTCCGTCGGATTACCGGAGCCGCGCTGGAAGCGTTGCTGCCGGAAGCGGAGTCATCGGCGGAATCGCCGTCGGAAGGCTGAATCGTCAGCGGACGCCGGTGTACGTTCGGCGCGCGCAGGGCTCAACTGGCGCACAGGTTTTTCAACGCCGACGTGTAGAGAAAATCGGCTTGAGATTGGGTCAGGCTGCTGCTGGCGACGATGTGTGCGATGGAGTCATTCCGTGTCACGTTGACGCCCTGCTCCGTACACGCCTTGTATCCCAGCGACACCAGAGCTTCCTTCGACCCATCGATGCCGCTGTTGTTCAGGTCTTTGATGTAATCGTTCACGCCGGCTGACGCAACTCCGGCCCCGGCCAGCACTCCGACCGCGACGGACACCACGGTCGCCGCGAAAAATCTCCCCAACGCCTTGGCGGCGTTCATGGTCCACCTCCGTGCGGTGCCGTCCGGTGAATCGATCACCGGGCTGGGTTGATCGCTATGTGTCTGACTCTGGATCGTCAAGACGGTTCAGACATGCGTAATCGACTACGTCAATATTCGACGTCATGTCGTGGACCGTTCGGTGGTCGATCGAGTAGTGAACTACGCGTGTCAACCGCCCTGCCGCCGCGACATGATTTGGTTGCGAGATGCGCATTTGAAGGGCACGACCATGCAACCCAGGCAACAGCAGACCGACAATCAATCGTCTTCCTCGCAGTCGTCGCGCAATGGCGCGTCCCGATTCGGTACCGCTGACTTGCATGGCGGGGTGCTGAACCAAAATGGCCAGGTCCGTGCCGAGGGTGTGGAAGTGCGGGTGCACGGCATCGGAGATCACGCCACCTACAGCGCGCTGGGGCGACCCATCTACAAGGAACTGGTGGACAGCCGAGTCTGGATCGGCCAGGTGCCGCGACTTCCGGCGCACCCGCTGAGGCTGGTGAACTGGAGTCGCGCGAACCGCAAACTCACCCGGCACCTCAGTTGGTACCTCGCGTTTCCGTTCACGCTGCTGAACGTGGCGGGGTATATGGAGCCCAAGGAGAGGGTGCCCCGCTACCTGATGCGTGCCGGGATCGCCGTGGCCAGTGTGGCACTCACCATCTCGATCGCCGCTTGGATCACATTGATTCTCGAAACCTGTTGGCAGCGAATGGGACTCGGGGATGACCGACTGACCGCGGTGGTCTTGCAGGCGATTGTGCCCGGGTTGTTCATCGTCCTGATCGCCTACCGAATGATCGTTGGCCGGGTGCTGGTCGACCGGGGCGGGGCCTTGATCTCACTGACGTCCATAGTCGCGCTCGTCGGCATGATCCAGATCCTGCACACCAAGCCCGGATCGAATCACGATTGGTTGCACCGGTACCTGGGTGCCGGCAACACGCTCGACGCAATGACCGCCTTCGAGATCGGTTCCACATCGGTCGTACTGCTGACGGCACTCGGATTGTGTGTCCTCGCACTCTGGAGACGGCAGCACGGCGCCCCTTTTGCCGGCGCAGCGGTCCTGCTCGTGCTTGCCGTGTCTCTGCTGCACACGGCCGGTTCGATGCTCCGGTTGTTCGTCGACGGTCTATTCCGCTTCGTGCCGTCTGCCCAGGTCCCGGGCAGACACATCGTGCACGATTCGTACATCCAGGATGTCCTGCTTCCCGAACCGAGCGGGCTCCGGGGCGAGCGGGTCGCCTATGTAGGCGTGTGGCGGTGGTTCGATCTGACGCCGGTGTTCTTTCTGGCGATGGTGGCGGTCGTTGCGGTCATCGTCCAGATCGAACTGCACCGGCGGCGCAACGTGCTCTCGAATCCGGCAGACCCGGGGCGGCCGGGTTACCAGGCGAAGACCCGAACGCACGCGCTGGTCGAGGCGCTGCCGACGATCTTGGCGCCCCCGGTCGCGGTGGCCATCGTCGCCACCGGCGGCGTGTGGATTCTCATGGGTGTCGCCTTCGCGAAAGCGCAACCCTGGTTCATCGACGACATTCTGATGGTGCTGAACATCGTCACCGCGATCGTGATCCTTCTCGTCATCGTTCGTCGCCCCGAGAAGCTCGCCGAGCGCCTCCGCACCATCTTCGGGTCGGTTGCCGACATCGCGGGCTTCTGGGCGCCGGACCTGCACCCACTCGCCGGTGCGTCGTACCGCCGTGCGCTGCTGGCAGGTATCCGCCAATCGATCAACGACCTGATGATGGACTTCCCCAATTGCCCCATCGCTCTGGTCGGGCACAGCCAGGGCTCGGTGGTGTGCGCATGGTTCGTCCGCGGCGGGCATTGGACCGAGCAGCCAACGGAAGGCCGATCGGACCGCCGCGCGGTTCACGACAACCTGCACCGGACCGGCCTGGTCACCCGCTCGGACCGCATTGCGCTCTACACCTGTGGGTCGCCGTTGTCCACGCTGTACAAGACGTTCTTTCCCCGTTATTTCGACGATGCCTTCTTCACCGAGACACTGGCCATGACGTACAAGGGCGCCTGGTGGCGAAACTACTGGCGCAAGACCGATCCGATCGGATCGGAACTGCCGATCCGCCGCCCAGGCGACAACATCGACGTCACGGAACGAGTGTGCGATGAGACGGTCGGTCACGGTGAGTACTGGCGAGAAGATCGGCTGCGCAATGGCATCACAAAATTCTTCGACAACACCGTCGTCAAGAATCGTCAGCTCAGCGGGAACCGTAGTTTCGCAACGGCGATCTGATTCCAGATCCCTGCGGTGATCTCGTCGGGTCGCACCGCGATCGCTTCACCACTGTTGTCGAGGACCATCAGCGCGATGGCCGACAGCAGGTCATATCCGGAGTCGTCATAGTGCAGCGCCCCGGTGCCGGACTCGATCCGGCCCAGGACGTCGACGGTGAAGTTGTACACCAGGGTGTCCACCGCGCCCGCGGCCGCGGCGCGGGCGATGTCGCCCAGATCGGTGGCCACCAACCCCTTGCTGAGGTCATTGCCCAGCTCCTCGACCCACGCGCTGGCCTTCTCGGCGTTCAGGGCGGGCAGCGACTCGCGGATGGCGCCGTCGATCTGATCGGGCCGCAGCTCGTCTGCCGCACCGGGGACCGCCACGATCCGACGCTTATGGTCGGCGCCGCGGTACATGTCGAGCAATGGATCGGTCGCGAACAGATACAGCGGCCGCGTCGCCGAGGGATCCAGCTGGCCCAGTTCCGAGTCCACCGCCTCGGCGACCCGTTTGGCGTACCGCTCCAGCAGCACCTTCTTGCCCTCATCGCCGACCAGACGGCGGACGTGGTCGCGGTCGCGCACGGTGGCGCGGTTGGTCGCTTCGGCGACATCGACGGCGTACTCGCCGGTGAGTTCGAACTCCTCGGCGCGGGTGCTGGCGGTGGCCCGCCACAGGTTCCAGCCGTCGGCCGAGAGTGTCAGCGCGTAGGCCTCCTGCGGTGTGGTGACCGCCCGCACCAGCTGACCGATGTCGAAATAGCTACCCACCTGCAGCTGATTCTCCAGGGCATTGGGCAGGACGTAGACCTCGTGGAAGTCGTCGGCGATGAAAATGGCCACCGAGCGGGACAGGCTCAGCCACAGGTCCGATGCCGCGATCTCGGCCCAGCGCGCCCGCAGCTGTTCCTCCACGGCATGCCGCGCGCCGGAGTCGCGGATCGAGCGCAGGGCCCGGTCCACCGCGCTCTTCGCGGTCAACACGCTCTTCTCCCGTTCGTCGGGTCCAGGCGCGGTTTCCGCGTACACCGTGATGGCGTTCTGGTGGGGTTCGCCGAGACGGAGCAGGTCGGCAACATCGGGCAGCTCATATCGGGTCATCAGCGGTCCTTTGGCTGGGCTCGTCTTCAACCATAGGCCGGTGACCGTTGTTGACCAGGGGGAAAAGACCGCAACGGATCGGTTGATCGCGAACACGACGCCGCTTGGCCTCCGTTACCGTGAGCCACCCCGTAAGCTCGATGTCGTGCAGCGACGAATCATGGGCATCGAGACGGAATTCGGTGTGACCTGCACGTTCCATGGCCATCGCCGGCTCAGTCCCGACGAGGTCGCCCGCTATCTGTTCCGGCGGGTGGTGTCGTGGGGCCGCAGTTCCAACGTGTTCCTCCGCAACGGAGCCCGGTTGTACCTCGACGTGGGGTCGCATCCGGAGTACGCCACGGCCGAGTGCGACAACCTGACCCAGCTGGTCACCCACGACCGCGCCGGTGAGCGCGTGCTGGAGGATCTGCTGATCGACGCCGAGCAGCGGCTGGCCGACGAGGGCATCGGCGGCGATATCTATCTGTTCAAGAACAACACCGATTCGGCGGGCAACTCCTACGGCTGCCACGAGAACTACCTGATCGTGCGGGCCGGCGAGTTCTCCCGGATCTCCGACGTGCTGCTGCCGTTCCTGGTCACCCGCCAGCTGATCTGCGGCGCGGGCAAGGTGCTGCAGACGCCCAAGGCCGCCACCTACTGCCTGAGTCAGCGCGCCGAACACATCTGGGAGGGCGTTTCCAGCGCCACCACCAGGTCCCGCCCCATCATCAACACCCGCGACGAGCCGCACGCCGACGCCGAGAAGTACCGCCGGCTGCACGTCATCGTCGGCGACTCCAACATGTCCGAATCCACCACGATGCTCAAGGTGGGCACCGCGTCGCTGGTGTTGGAGATGATCGAGGCCGGGATCCCGTTCCGCGATTTTTCCCTGGACAACCCGATCCGGGCGATCCGCGAGGTCAGCCACGACCTGACCGGTCGGCGCGCGGTGCGTCTGGCCGGCGGGCGGCAGGCCAGCGCCCTGGATATCCAGCGCGAGTACTACAGCCGGGCCGTGGAATACCTGCAAACCCGCGAACCCAGCACCCAGATCGAGCAGGTGGTCGATCTATGGGGCCGCCAGCTCGACGCCGTCGAGAGCCAGGACTTCGCCAAGGTCGACACCGAGATCGACTGGGTGATCAAGCGAAAGCTGTTCCAGCGCTATCAGGATCGCTACAACATGGAGTTGTCCGACCCGAAGATCAGCCAACTCGACCTCGCTTACCACGACATCAAGCGCGGTCGCGGCGTGTTCGATCTGTTGCAGCGCAAGGGGTTGGCCGCCCGGATCACCACCGATGAGGAGATCGACGCCGCGGTCAACACCCCGCCGCAGACCACCCGGGCCAAGCTGCGCGGCGAGTTCATCAGCGCCGCGCAGGAAGCCGGGCGGGACTTCACCGTGGACTGGGTGCATCTCAAGCTCAACGACCAGGCGCAGCGCACCGTGCTGTGCAAGGATCCGTTCCGGTCGGTCGACGAGCGAGTCAAGCGCCTGATCGCGAGTATGTGAGCCTTAAGCTCATAGCGTGGCGGTATCCAAAGTCGAGCGGTTGATGAACCTTGTCATCGCCCTGCTGTCCACCCGGTCGTTTCTGCCTGCCGACAAGATCCGCGCCAGCGTCGCCGGATATGCCGACAGTCCCAGTGACGAAGCGTTCTCGCGGATGTTCGAGCGTGACAAGAACGAACTGCGTGATCTGGGCATCCCGTTGGAGACGGGTCGGGTGTCGAAATTCGATCCCACCGAGGGTTACCGGATCAACCGTGACTCCTACGCATTGCCGCCGGTGCAGTTGACCGCGGACGAGGCTGCCGCGGTCGCCGTGGCCACCCAGCTGTGGCAGTCGCCGGAACTGGTCACCGCGACCCAGGGCGCGCTGCTGAAGCTGCGGGCCGCCGGTGTGGACGTCGACGCCGACGGGGCCGGCGTGGCCATCGCTTCGACCGCGACGCTTCCCGGACTGCGCGGCTCGGAGGAGGTGCTGCGAATCGTGTTGTCCGCGATCGATTCCGGGCATGCGGTGCGTTTTCGGCACCGGGCGTCGCGTACCGCCGGCTACACCACCCGCACCGTCGAGCCCTGGGGCGTCGTCACCCATCGCGGCCGGTGGTATCTGGTCGGACACGACCGCGACCGTGCCGACACCCGCACCTTCCGGCTCTCGCGCATCGACTCCGACGTCAGTACCGTCGGGCCCGCCGGTGCCGTGGCCAAGCCCGAGGGGGTGAACCTGCGCGAGATCGTCGGGCGGGTAGTGGCCGAATTGCCCACTGGCGAGCAGGCCCGGGTGTGGATCGCCGGCGGTCGTGCGACCGCGTTGCGCCGCCAGGCCCTGGCGGCAGCGCCCCGCACCCTGGGCGGACGGGCAGGGGAGGAGATCACCGTCGACATCGGGATGTCGGACCGGCTGGCCCGCGAGATCGCCAGCTACGGCGCCGACGCCGTGGCGCTGGAACCCCAATCGCTGCGCGAGGACGTGCTGGGCCGGTTGCGGGAGCAGGCGGGAGTTCACACGTGAG
Organism: Mycolicibacterium frederiksbergense; assembly: GCF_029893345.1. Lineage (GTDB taxonomy): Bacteria > Actinomycetota > Actinomycetes > Mycobacteriales > Mycobacteriaceae > Mycobacterium > Mycobacterium frederiksbergense_B. Next base: position 774,667 of record NZ_JARXVE010000002.1, read on the forward strand.
CAGTCAGGTGTCGAACCGGCTGGTCCGGCTGCTCAACATGGTCCCGTACTTTCAGGCCAATCCGAAGGTGACCCGGGCGCAGGCCGCCGCGGCCCTCGGCGTGTCAGGCAAGCAGCTCGACGCCGACCTGGACCAGCTGTGGATGTGCGGCCTGCCCGGGTACAGCCCCGGTGACCTGATCGACTTCGACTTTGTCGGAGACACCGTCGAGGTGACGTTCTCCGCCGGCGTCGACCATCCGCTGCGGTTGACCTCGACCGAGGCCACCGGCGTCCTGGTGGCGTTGCGCGCCCTGGTCGACGTGCCCGGCATGGTCGACCCCGAGGCCGCGCGCAGCGCGATCGCGAAGGTGGAATCTGCCGCGGGCAGCCAGCGCGCCGCCGTCGAGGAATCCACGCCCGCCGAGACCGATGCCGCCGGCGCGGTCCGCGCCGCGGTGCGCGACGGCCGTGCGGTCACCTTGGAGTACTACTCGGCATCGCGGGATTCGCTCACCACCCGCACCGTCGACCCGATTCGGGTGGCGCTGATCGGCGACACCAGTTACCTGGAGGCCTGGTGCCGCAGCGCCGAGGCGGTGCGACTGTTCCGGTTCGACCGCATCGTGGCAGCAGACCTGCTCGACGACGCGGCGGCGCCGCCCCCACCTGCGGTGCAGGCCGGTCCGGACACCTCGCTGTTCGATCCCGACACCGCCGACCCGTCGCTGCCGTCGGCAACCCTGCGAATCGACCCGTCGGCGTCGTGGATGTTCGACTACTACCCCCTGCGGATCACCCGCGAGCTGCCCGACGGGGCCTGCGAAGCGGTGATGACGTACGCCTCCGAAGAGTGGATGGCCCGGTTCGTCCTCGGATTCGGCTCGGCGGTCCGGGTGTTGGCCCCGCAGCCCCTGGCCCAGCGGGTGCAGCAGGCCGCCGCGGCGGCGCTGCACGCATACGACGCCGACGATGCGCGCGGGTAGACTCAGCACCGACGTCTGGAGGTAATCAAATTGGGTGGTCTACAACCCTGGCACTGGATCATTGTCATCGCGGTTTTCGTGCTGCTCTTCGGCGCCAAGAAGCTGCCGGATGCGGCCCGTTCGCTGGGCAAGTCGATGCGGATCTTCAAATCCGAGATCAAGGAGATGCAATCCGATTCTTCGGCGGACGCCCCGCCGGCGAAGCCGATTACCTCCGAGCGCGTCGAGGAGCCTGCACCCGAGCAGTCCCCGGACCGCCACACGGCCTGATTGGTCTGCGAACCAGATCGCGGTCATCGCCCCGCGGTGACACAGCACGTCTGGAACCAGGCTCCTAGAACACGCCCGTGACCTCAGGATTCTTCAAAAAGCTCGATCCCCGTCAACGCCGTTCGCGGGTGAACCCCGACGGCACGATGTCGTTGGTCGACCACCTCCACGAGCTGCGCAGTCGACTGCTGCTCGCGGCGGCCGCCATCGTGGTCACCACAATCTTCGGATTCATGTGGTACACCCACGGTTTCTTCGGCATGCCCAGCCTGGGGGAATGGCTGCGCGGTCCCTACTGTGCGCTGCCGCCGTCGGCACGTGCGGCGCTCGCCCCCGACGGCGAGTGCCGCCTGCTGGCCACGGCCCCGTTCGACCAGTTCATGCTGCGCTTGAAGGTGGCCTTGGCGGCCGGTACGGTGCTGGCCTGCCCGGTGTGGCTCTACCAGTTGTGGGCGTTCATCACCCCGGGTCTGTACAAGAAGGAGCGACGGTTCGCGTTGGCGTTCGTCAGCTTCGGCGCCATCTTGTTCGTCACCGGCGCCGTGTTGGCCTACGTGGTGCTGGCCAAAGCCTTGAGCTTCCTGCTTACCGTCGGCAGCGACGTGCAGATCACCGCGCTGTCGGGCGATCAGTACTTCGGTTTCCTGATCAACCTGCTGCTGGTGTTCGGCATCAGTTTCGAGTTCCCGCTGCTGATCATCATGCTCAACCTGGTGGGTCTGCTCACCTACGAGCGGCTCAAGGCGTGGCGGCGCGGATTGATCTTCGGTCTGTTCGTGTTCGCGGCGTTCGCCACCCCCGGCTCGGATCCGTTCTCCATGCTGGCGCTGTCCTGCGCGCTGACCGTGCTGCTGGAGTTCGCCATCCAGATCGCGCGAATCCACGACAGGCGCAAGGCCCGGCGAGAGGCGCTGGAAGAGGTACCCGAGGACCAGGCCGCACCGATCCCGACGGTGGAACCGATCGGGCCGCCCACACCCGTCTCTGAACAGGTTTCGGCGCGGTTCGATATCGACGACGATGCCACCTGAGTCGGGTGGCCAGTCCGGCGTTGAACTGACCCATTTCATCGCCGAGTTGCCCTTCGTCCTCGACGATTTTCAGCTGCGCGCCTGCCGCGCCCTGGAGGCCGGTCACGGTGTCTTGGTGTGCGCGCCCACCGGGGCGGGCAAGACCGTGGTCGGCGAGTTCGCCGTGCACCTGGCGCTGGCCGCCGGGGGCAAATGCTTCTACACCACACCGATCAAGGCGCTGAGCAACCAGAAGCACAACGATCTGGTGGCCCGGTACGGCGCGGACAAGATCGGGTTGCTCACCGGCGACCAGTCCATCAACGGCGGTGCCGACGTGGTGGTGATGACCACCGAAGTGCTTCGCAACATGCTGTACGCGAACTCGCCTGCGCTGCACGGGCTTTCCTACGTCGTGATGGACGAAGTGCACTTCCTGGCCGACCGGATGCGCGGCGCCGTGTGGGAGGAAGTCATCCTGCACCTGCCCGAGGATGTGCTGCTGGTCAGCCTGTCGGCGACAGTCAGCAATGCCGAGGAGTTCGGTGGCTGGATCCAGACCGTGCGCGGAGACACCACGGTTGTCGTCGATGAGCTGCGGCCGGTCCCACTGTCACAGCACATGCTGGTCGGCCGGCGGCTGTTCGATCTGTTCGAGGGCACCGACAGCACGCTCGTCGGCCCGGATCTGTTGCGCCACATCAGCCACCGCCGCGAGGCCGACCGGCTGGCCGACTGGCAGCCGTATGGACGCGGGCGGGGCCGTCCGCAGCTGTACCGGCCGCCCAGCCGCCCCGATGTCATCGGCACCCTCGACGCCGCCGGGCTGCTGCCGGCCATCACCTTCGTGTTCTCCCGGGCCGGGTGCGACGCCGCGGTCAAACAATGCCTGCGGGCGCCGCTGCGACTGACCACCGATGAGGAACGCAGCCGGATCGCGGCGGTCATCGACCGGCGCTGTGCCGACCTGAACGAGTCCGATCTGATCGTGCTGGACTACCACGAATGGCGCGAAGGCCTGCTGCGCGGTCTGGCCGCCCACCACGCCGGCATGCTGCCCATCTTCCGCCACACCGTTGAGGAGTTGTTCACCGCGGGCCTGGTCAAGGCGGTGTTCGCCACCGAAACCCTGGCACTGGGGATCAACATGCCGGCCCGCACCGTGGTGCTCGAGCGGTTGGTGAAATTCAACGGCGAACAGCATCTTCCGTTGACGCCGGGGGAGTACACCCAGCTGACCGGACGGGCCGGGCGCCGCGGCATCGACGTCGAAGGCCATGCCGTGGTGTTGTGGCGTCCCGACGACAGCACCGCCGAACCCGCCGAGGTCGCCGGCTTGGCTTCGACCCGAACTTTCCCGCTGCGGAGCTCATTCGCGCCGAGCTACAACATGACCATCAACCTGGTGCAGCAGATGGGACCGGAGCAGGCCCACAAACTGCTGGAGCGGTCCTTCGCCCAGTACCAGGCAGACCGGTCGGTGGTCGGGTTGGTGCGTGGTGTCGCGCGCGGCGAGCAGATGCTCGAGGAGCTGGCCGCCGAACTCGGCGGACCAGACGCACCGATTCTGGATTACGCCCGGCTGCGGGCCAAGATCGCTGAACGCGAGCGTGCGCAATCGCGGGCGTCGCGGCTGCAACGGCGCAGGGCCGCCACCGATGCACTGGCCGCGCTGCGCCGGGGCGACATCATCACTATCACGCACGGCCGCCGCGGCGGCCTGGCCGTGGTGCTGGAACCCGCCGAGCGCGACAGCGACGACCCGAGGCCGTTGGTGCTGACCGAGCACCGTTGGGCCGGGCGGATTTCGTCGGCCGACTACTCCGGCGCATCGGCTCCGCTGGGCGCGATGGCGTTGCCCAAGCGGGTCGAGCATCGTCAGCCGCGGGTGCGTCGCGATCTGGCGTCGGCCCTGCGGTCGGCGGCGGCCGGACTGTCGGTGCCCTCGGCCCGGTCGGCCCGGCGTGGCGCTGCCTCCGAACGCGACGTCGATCCCGAACTGGCCGGCCTGCGTGACCAGCTGCGCCACCACCCGGGGCATCAACTACCGGACCGCGAAGCCCAGGTCCGGATCGCCGAGCGCTACCTGCGAATCGAACGCGACAACGCCCAGATTCGGCAGAAGGTGGCCGCGGCGACGAACTCACTGGCCCGTACCTTCGACCGGATCGTGGCGCTGCTGCGCGAGCGTGGGTTCATCGCTGCCGGTTCCGGCGAACCGAAGGTCACCGACGCCGGTCGGCTGTTGGCCCGGATTTACAGCGAGAGCGACCTGCTGGTGGCCGAATGTCTGCGCGGTGGGCTGTGGGACGGTCTGCAGTCGGCCGAACTGGCCGCGGTGATCTCGGCCGTGCTGTACGAGTCGCGGGGGGACACCGCCGGCGGTTCGGTGGGCGTCGATATTCCGACGGCCGGCCTGCGCCGGGCGCTGGCCGAGACGCGGCGGATGTCGGCCGATCTGCGCGGCGACGAGCAACGCCATCGCATCGCCCCGAGCCGCGAGCCCGACGAAGGATTCGTCACCGCGGTGTATCGATGGGCCACCACCGGTGACCTGGCCACCGCGCTGGCCGCCTCGGATCTGAACGGTTCGGGCTCGGCGTTGTCGGCGGGGGACTTCGTGCGGTGGTGCCGCCAGGTGCTCGATCTACTCGACCAGGTGCGCATTGCCGCGCCCACGCCGGCGCTACGTAATACCGCGAAACGTGCCGTCAACGACGTTCGGCGCGGCGTTGTTGCTGTTGATGCGGGGTAAGGTGTGGCAGGCGTTACCGAACAGGATCAAGGAGAATCATGAGCGGACCGCAGGGATCTGACCCGGCACAGCAGTGGCCTGGTCAGCAGCCTGAGCCCAGCGGGGATCAGGCGTCGGGCTCCGAGGCGTGGCAGCCGCCGACTCCCGCGTCCGATGACCCCACGACCCACGCCCCGGCTTGGCAGCCTCCGGCTTACACGCCGCAGCAGTACCCGTCGTACCAGCCGCCGCAGCCGGATTACTCGCAGCCACAACAAGGGCAACAGCCGCAGTACCCGCCGACCGCGCAGTACGGCCAGCCGGCGTACCCGCCGCAGCCGGGTCAGTACGGCCAGGCCCCGGGTTACGGTCAGCAGCCCCAGTTCGGCCAGCCGGGACAGCCCGGTCAGCCGGGTCAATACGGGCAGCCCGGCCAGTACGGTCAGCCGGGTCAATACGGCCAGCCCGGCCAGTACGGCGTCCCCGGACAGTTCGGGCAGTACGCCGCGCCGGGCGCGGGCGAGGAGTCCAAGCGTTCCCTCGCCGTCGTCGGCACCGTGATCGGCGGTCTGGTGGTGGCGCTGCTGGCGATTCTCGCGGTCACCGCGTTCTGGCTGCCCGGATGGGCAATGACGACCAAGCTGGACATCAACAAGGCCGAAACCGGCGTCCAGCAAATCCTGACCGACAAGACCAACGGCTATGGCGCCACGAAAGTCACCGGCGTCAAGTGCAATAACGGCGAGAACCCGACGGTCAAGAAGGACTCGACCTTCGACTGCGAGGTCACCATCGACGGCACCAAGCGCAAGGTGACGGTGACCTTCAAGGACGACAAGGGCACCTACGAGGTCGGTCGACCCAAGTAGGCGCCACCGCCGCTCAGCCGGGCAGTTGGTCCAAGGCCGACTGCAACCGGCTGATCGACGACGCCACACCATAGGCAGCGGCGAGTTCGGCGACCCGGGCCGGGTCGCCGGCGGCCAGTGGCAACGTATCGGACGATGTGGAGAACGTGACGGGCGCGTCCGTGGCCACCCGCACCACCGGCTCGGCCGCGGCCAGGTAGTCGCCCGCGGCCAGCAGCTTCGCCCGATGTGCTTTGGACAGTGCGGATTTGGGGTCCTCGACGGCCGTCGCGATGCCCTGCAGTGAACCGTGCTTGGCCAACAACGTCGCGGCGGTCTTCTCGCCGATCCCGGTGACTCCCGGCAGCCCGTCGGACGGGTCGCCGCGCAACAGGGCCAGTTCCGCATAGGCCGCCCCGGCCCGGTCGATGGGCACCCCGTACTGCTCGGCGACTTCCTCCGGGCCGAACTTCGTTGCCTTGGCCAGTCCGCGGCCGATGTAGAGCACGCGCACGGTGGGGGTCGGCTCGTCACGCACCAGCTGCAGCAGGTCGCGGTCGCCGCTGACCACCACCACCGGATCGTGCTGTTCCCGCGTGGCCAGGGTGCCCAGCACGTCGTCGGCTTCGAACCCGGGCGCCCCGGCCGTCGCGATCCCGAACGCGTCGAGTAGTTCCATGATCATGTCGACCTGGGGAGTCAGATCGTCGGGAACCTCCTCGACATCGGGGATTCCGTCAGGTTGGGGCTGCTCCACCCGGTGTGCCTTGTACGACGGCACCAGATCGACCCGCCACTGCGGCCGCCAATCGTCATCGCGGCACACCACCAGGCGGTGCGGACGTTCCCGGGTGACCAGCGTGGCGATCGAATCCAGGAACCCGCGCACCGCGTTCACCGGCCGACCGTCGGGCGCCTTGATCGAGGATGGGACGCCGAAGTACGACCGGAACCACATGCTGGCACCGTCGAGGAGCAGAATCGGAGCGCTCACTGAGTTTCCTTCGTGCCGAAGATGTACGAGGCCGCGGTGATGGCTTTGCCGTCGGCGCCCTCGTCGTGCAGGGTGGCGCGCACCGCGACGGTGCCGCCCGCGCCTGACAGTACCTGGGTATCGACCCGGAACGGACCGGTCTTGCCGCGGGCCAGGAACATCACATGCGACGAAAGGCCTTGCAGCGCATTGGTGTTTGCGGCGGCAGCAGCGCTTTCTGAAGCGGCCGTCTCCAGGATCACGAACTGCGGCCCGATATGCAGGGCGGCGTCCGGCGAGGCCACCTCGACCGCGAGCTCCGGCAGCGCCCAGTGCCCGGCCCACGGCCCTTGGTCGCGTTTATGACCACCGAACACCTGCCACAGCGGCGGCAGATCCGGCCCGTCGACGATGCCGAGTTCGTCGACGGGCATCTTCTCCAGGCCCTGCGGCGGCGTGCCGATCGCGATGCCCTGGCCCTCGGTGATCGCGATGACCCGCTCCGGGGCGTCGGCGTCGACGATCACCGACCGGCTGTAACCCATCTGTCGGCCGCGCTTGAGCACCTCGGTGTCCACCCGGATGCGCCGGACATCGATCGCCGGGTCGAGGATCTGACACGAATGGATGACCGGGTTGGGTACGGCTTCCAGATCGGACATGCCGCCACCCTCCGGTGACGAGATGCCCAGCACCGCAAGCAACAATCCGCCGGCCGGGTTGCGCATATCGCGGCGCAACGTCACGGTGTCATCGACCGGGCCCAGGTCCATCGACGCATATGAGCGGCCGAGATAGCGGTAACTCAACAGGCCGCCCCAGCGCCGCCGCAGCTCGGCGGCATAAGCCTCCGGATCGTCGGTGAGATCACGGATATCACGCAACATTCCAGCGACAGTAGCCGGTCGCCGGCCAGGTACTAGCCTCGATGCCATGACCATCAGCCGATTCAGCACCGATGTCTACGCCCACCGGCTCTCCGCGGCCGCGACCGCCGCGGCGGATGCCGGTTTGGCCGGACTGGTCATCACCCCCGGCTATGACCTGCGGTACCTGGTCGGCTCGCGGGCGCAGACCTTCGAACGGCTGACCGCGCTGGTCCTGCCGGCCGACGGCACCCCTACCATCGTGATACCGCGCATGGAATTGGCCTCGCTGCGCGAATCGGCGGTCACCGAACTCGGTGTGACGGTGCGCGATTGGGTGGACGGGCAGGACCCGTACCGGCTGGTGGCAGACGCGCTTGGCGGAGCCGGTGTCAAGACAGCTGTCACCGATTCCATGCCTGCCCTGCACCTGCTGCCGCTGGCCGATCTGCTCGGCGTGGTCCCGGTGCTGGCCACCGATGTGCTGCGCCGGCTGCGGATGATCAAGGACCCCGCCGAGATCGACGCGCTGCGCAAGGCCGGTGCGGCGATCGACCGGGTGCACGCGCGGGTGCCCGATTTCCTGGTGCCCGGCCGTACCGAGGCCGACGTGGCCGCTGACATCGCCGAAGCGATTGTTGCAGAAGGACATTCGGAGGTGGCGTTCATCATCGTGGGCTCGGGCCCCAACGGCGCCGACCCGCACCACGAATGCTCGGACCGGGAGTTGCGTGCCGGCGACATCGTCGTCGTCGACATCGGCGGACCGTATGAGCCCGGCTACAACTCCGACTGCACCCGCACCTACAGCATCGGCGAGCCGGATCCCGAGGTGGCACGCCGCTACGCCGTCCTGCAGCGGGCCCAGCAGGCGGCGGTCGCGGCGGTGCGACCCGGGGTGACCGCCGAACAGATCGACGCGGCCGCACGCGACGTGCTCGCCGCTGAGGGGCTGGCCGAGGCGTTCGTGCACCGCACCGGGCACGGCATCGGGTTGTCGGTGCACGAGGAGCCCTACATCGTCGCGGGCAGCGATCTGCCGCTGGAACCGGGGATGGCGTTCAGTGTGGAGCCCGGGGTGTATTTCCCGGGCCAGTGGGGCGCCCGGATCGAGGACATCGTCGTGGTGACCGAGGACGGCGGGCTGTCGGTCAACAGTCAGCCGCACGACCTCGTCGTGGTGCCGGTGAGCTAGCGCCCAACGTGAAGAACATGGCGAGAAATCGGCGAGACCTCGCCAACAACTTCACTCTGGGCGGGGCTCAAGCCCCGGGGCTCAGGCCTCGCTGCGGTCCAGCAGTTCCGCGGAGCCCAGCACCCGCTCGATCCGCACCTCGATCACCACGCGCCGGGGGTTGACCCGCGGGGTGCGGTAGCGCTGGGCGTAGCGCAGTTCGGCGTCGCGCACCGCATCGGCCTCGCTGCTCACGGTGGACTTGCCTTCCAGCGACAGCCAGCGTGCACCGTCGACCTGGCTGAGCACCGCGATGCCCCGCTCCTGGGCGTTGACCGCCTTCTGCGAGCCGCCGTTGGTGATGACCCGCGCGATGTGAGTCTTGGGATCAAAGGTGAAGCCGACCGCTACGACGTGCGGAGAACCATCCGAGCGCAGCGTGGTCAGCATCGCCAGGTGGCGTTCGGTGAGAAACGCCAACGCTTCGTTGGTGAGCTTGGTGGTTGCCTTGCCACGAGGTGTAGCCATCGGGTCCACGCTAGCGCAGGAGATAATCGCTGCCATGAATGACACGGCTGACACGGATCGTCGTGTCGTGGTGATTTTCGGCGGTCGCAGTGAGATCGGCGGTGAACTGGCCGTTCGGCTTGCTGCCGGAGCGATCGTCGTGCTTGCCGCACGCCGCGCCGGCCAGCTCGACGAGCAGGTCGCGGCGGTCCGGTCGGCCGGCGCCGCGGCCGTGCACACGGTCGAGTTCGATGCCGACGGCGTCTCGGGCCACACGCGGCTGGTCGAGCTGATCGAAGCCGAACATGGACCGATCGATACCGCGGTGCTGGCCTTCGGGATGCTGGGGGACCAGGCCCGCGCCGAATCCGACCCGGCGCACGCGGTCGCGGTCGTGCACACCGACTACGTCGCTCAGGTGAGCCTGCTCACCGTGCTCGCCCAGCGCATGCGCGCCGCGGGCCGGGGCCGGCTGGTGGTGTTCTCCTCGATTGCCGGAGCCCGGGTACGGCGCGCCAACTACGTCTACGGATCGGCCAAGGCCGGTCTGGACGGATTCGCCTGTGGTCTGGCCGACGCCCTGCATGGGACCGGCGTGCAGTTGCTGATGGTGCGGCCCGGCTTCGTGATCGGCCGGATGACCGAGGGCATGGAGCCGGCCCCGTTTTCCAGCACGCCCGCTCAGGTGGCCGAGGCCACCGCCAAGGCGCTGGCCCGAGGCAAGCGTGCGGTGTGGGTGCCGTGGGTGATCCGGCCGATGATCTTCGTGACCCGGTTCGTGCCGCAGGCGATCTGGCGCAGGATGCCGCGATGAGCGGGACGATCACCGTGGTCGGCATCGGGGCCGATGGGATGGCGGGCTTGTCACGCGCCTCGCGCGACGAGCTGGCCAGCGCCACTGTGGTGTACGGCGCGCCACGGCAGCTGGAACTGCTCGACGACAGCGTGACCCGAGACCGTCGCGAATGGCCGTCGCCGATGCTGCCTGCGCTGCCCACTCTGTTCGATGAGGCGGGCGCCGAGTCCGATGTGCACGTGGTGGCCAGTGGGGATCCGCTGCTGCACGGCATCGGTGCGACCTTGATCCGTTTGTTTGGCGTGCAGCGGGTCCGGGTACTTCCGCACGTGTCGAGCGTGACGTTGGCCTGCGCCCGGATGGGCTGGACCGTGCCCGACACCGAGGTGATCAGCTTGGTCACCGCCGCGCCGCACACCGCGGTGCGCCGCGGCGGGCGGGCCATCGTGCTGTCCCGTGACGGCCAGACCCCCGCGACGCTGGCCCGGTTGCTGAGCGAATCCGGCCGGGGCGATTCGCAATTGACCGTGCTGCAGCAGTTGGGTGGGCCGGGGGAGCGCCGATATGACGGCACCGCCGCGCAGTGGGCGACGACCGGCCCCACCGATGTAGACGACCTCAACGTGGTCGCGGTGGCCTACCTGCCCGACGAGCGACGGGCTCAGGCGCTGCCCGACGAAGCGTTCGCCCACGACGGGCAGCTCACCAAGCAATCCATCCGGGCGGTCACCCTGGCCGCCCTCGGCCCGCGGCCCGGGGAACTGTTGTGGGACATCGGTTCCGGCTCGGGCAGTATCGCCATCGAATGGTCGCGCAGCGCACCCGGTTGCGCGGCAGTGGCATTCGAGCGTGACGAGCAGCGCCGGGATCGGATCGTCGGCAATGTGACGGCCTTCGGCGTGCGGGTTGAGGTGCGCGGTGCCGCGCCCGAGGCGCTGGACGGCGCACCCGAGCCGGCGGCGATCTTCATCGGCGGCGGTGTCACTCAACCCGGACTGCTGCAGGCCTGCTACGACCGATTGCCCTCGGGCGGACGGCTGGTGGCCAACGCGGTTACGGTGGAATCAGAAGCGTTTGTTGCGCAATGGTATTCGAAGGAAGGCGGCGAGTTGCGGCGCTATCAGCACTACCAGGGCGGTGCGGTCGGTGGGTTCACCGGCTGGCGTCCGGCGCTGCCGGTCACCCAGTGGTCGGTGGTCAAACGATGACGGTGTACTTCATCGGGGCCGGTCCCGGCGCGGCCGACCTGATCACGGTGCGCGGCCAACGGCTGCTCAGCAGCTGTCCGGTGTGCCTGTACGCCGGGTCGATCATGCCCGACGACCTGCTGGCGTTGTGCCCGCCCGATGCGAAGGTCGTCGACACCGGTCCGCTGAACCTGGATCAGATCATCGATGAGTTGGTGGCCGCGGATAAGGCGGGTCTGGATGTGGCCCGGCTGCATTCCGGCGACCCATCGATCTACAGTGCGCTGGCCGAACAGTGCCGCAGGCTGGATGAGTTCGGCGTCCGATACGAGATCGTCCCAGGTGTACCGGCATTCGCCGCGGTGGCCGCGACGCTGGGCCGTGAGCTCACCGTCCCCGGCGTCGCCCAGACCGTCACCCTGTCCCGGGTGGCCACCCTGTCGACGGCGATGCCAAACGGTGAGGACCTGCGCACGCTCTCGGCGCCGGGAGCGACGTTGGTGCTGCACCTGGCCGCGGCCCAGATCGACAACATCGTCCCGCAGCTGCTCGACGGCGGGTACCGGCCCGAAACCCCCTGTGCCGTCGTGGCGTTCGCCAGCTGGCCGCAGGAGATCGTGTTGCGCGGCACGCTCGCCGATATCGCCGAGAAGATGCACGCCGCCGCGGTGACCAAAACCGCGGTCATCGTCGTCGGTGATGTGCTTGCCGCCGAAGGGTTTTCCGACAGCTACCTGTACTCGTCGGGCCGGCGCCGCGGAGCCACCCACTGATGAAGGTTCTGTTGCTCGGCGGCACTGGTGAGGCGCGTGCCCTGGCCGCGGCGCTGCATCCCGAGGTCGAGGTGATCAGCTCGCTGGCCGGGCGGGTGCCGGATCCGGCGCTGCCGGTCGGTCCGGTGCGCATCGGTGGATTCGGCGGCGTGGACGGGATGCGCCGGTGGCTGCTCGACGAACGCATCGACGTTGTCGTCGATGCGACCCATCCCTTCGCCGCCACCATCACCGCGCACGCCGCACAGGTGTGTGCCGAGCTCGGGACGCCGTATCTGGTGCTGGCCCGGCCGGCCTGGGCGCCGGGCGACGCGATCGTGGTCGGGTCGGACCGCGAGGCGGCCGAAACCGTCACGGGCAATGGTTATTCGCGGATCTTCCTGACCACCGGGCGGTCCGGCACGGCGGCATTCAAAGGCGTCGACGCCTGGTTTCTGATCCGCGCGGTCACCGCGCCGGATCCCGACACCCTGCCGGCTGATCACGAGCTGCTGCTGTCGCGCGGCCCCTACGACTACGACGGGGAGTTGGCGCTGCTGCGCGAGCACCGCATCGATGCGTTGGTGACCAAGAACAGCGGCGGTGCGATGACCGAGCCGAAGCTACGCGCCGCCGCGACCGCGGGCGTGGCGGTGGTGATGGTGGACCGTCCGGCGCTGCCGCCGGGAGTGCGGACGGTGGCGACCGTCGAGGAGGCGGCGGACTGGGTTCGGGCCAAAATCGCAGGCTGACGCACCCGGAAGCAGTAGGCTCCACACCGTGGCGGAGACGTCATACGCACTGTGCGGCGGACTGAGCCTCGCCTACCAGGTATTCGGCGACGGTCCCGTCGAGCTCGTCTACGCCGGGTCGTTCGTCAGCCACCTCGAGGTGTTCTGGACCATGCCCGAGTTCGAGGCCTTCATGGAACGGCTCTCCACGTTCTGCCGCATCCTACTGTTCGACAAGGCCGGTGTCGGGTTGTCCGACCCCGTTCCCCGGGTACGCACGCTCGATGACCGGGCCGCCGAGATCGAGGCCGTGATGGATGCCGTCGGCTTCGAACGGGCGGTTCTGTTCGGGTTGAGTGAGGGTGGTCCGGCCGCCATGGTGTTCGCGGCAACCCGCCCCGAGCGGACCCGGGCCCTTATCCTTACCGGCACATTCGCCTACTTCGGCATCTCTGAGTGGGCTGACTTCGACCGCGACCCCGCCGAGTTGCAAGCTCGGATCCTGCCCGAGATGGGCCAGCGCTACACACCGTCGACCGAGCAGCTCGCCCACTTTCAGGAGTTCGGCCGCGCCAGTGGCTCGGTGTGGGGCACCGGTGCCTCACTCAAACACCTGCTCCCAGCTGCCGGGTCGGTGCGCCAACTCGGGATGATGGAGCGGATGAGCGCCAGCCCGGGGATGGCCCGGGCGACCCTGGAAGCGGCGTTCCGGATCGACGTCCGGCCGATCCTGCCGACGATCACGGCCCCAACCCTGGTCATCCATGCCAGCGGCGACCTCGTTCCGGTCCAGGGCGGCCGGTATTTGGCCGACCACATCCCGGGTGCGCAGATGCTCGAGGTCGACGGCGCCGACCATGCGCCCTGGATTGCCAAACCCGACGAGATCACCAGTGAAATCGAGGAATTCCTCACCGGTAGCCATGCCGCACCGTCGCAGTCCCATCGCGCACTGCGCACGGTGTTGTTCACCGACATGGTCGCCTCCACGCAGCACGCCGCGGCCACCGGCGATGAACGCTGGCGTGCGGTGCTGCATCGCATGGGTGAGGTCACCGCCGAACTCACCGGGCGATTCGGCGGCACGGTGGTGAAAAGCACCGGTGACGGCCACCTGATCACCTTCGACGGGCCGACCCAGGCCATTCGCTGCGCAGAGGCACTGCGCGACCGGACCGAGAGCATGGGCATCGAGATTCGTGCCGGTATCCACACCGGCGAGTGCGAACTGTTCGACGGTGACATCGGGGGAATCGCGGTCCATATCGCGGCGCGCATCCTCGGCCTGGCCGGTGCGGGGGAGATCCTGGTGTCCAGCACCGTCCGTGATCTCGTCGTGGGATCGGGAACGGGCTTCGAGGCTCGCGGCGACGTCGAGCTGCGTGGGGTGCCGGGCACCTGGCGACTTCTGGCGGTCGATCGCCATGGCGCGCGGGCCGGATCCGCCGAAGCGGAACTCGCGTCGGCGCCGACCCCCGGGCCGAGGCCCACGATGCGCCGATCGGATCACGCCATGGCGGTAATGGCGAGGCGGATGCCACGGATCGCGCGGGGGATCGCCCGCGTCACCCCCGGCACCCGCATCACGTGATCGCCGGGTCAGGCGTTGATCAGGTCGAGGGTGCCGAGGTCCCGGATGGCCTGGCAACCCCGCTGTGCCATCACCACCATCATGTCGTCGCCGCGCTCGGTGGAGGTGGCGAACGCGCAGCCCAGCACCGTGATCAGCGGTGCCTGCAGCATGCCCAACCGGTAATCCTGCCAACAGGTTTCGCGGTCGTAGCCGCCGACGCCGTGCGACAGCAGCCGGTCGTGGTAGGCCCCGACCAGGTCGGCTTCGACGGCTGACCGGACGTCGGGGGTGAGGCTGGTCGCGGTGAAGTAGGACAGATCGCGGGCCGGCAGGCCCGAGCCCAGGGTCTGCCAGTCCACCACGGTGATCCGGCTGCGGTCGGGGTCGAACAACATGTTGTCCAGCCGGTAGTCGCCGTGCAGCACTGCGAACCGATCCGGTTCGGCCAGCAGCCATGGGGTGACCACCGACATTGTCGCGCGCAGGGTTTCATGATCCTCGGCACTCAATCGCCGGCCGAGTTTGTCCAGAGTGATATCTGTGGCCATCTTGGCGACATCGCCGAATCCCTTGGCGGAGTCGGGTTCCGGCTTGGGCATCGCGATGCCGGGGAAGTTCGCCCATTGCGGGTCACCCCAAGTGGGCCCATGCAGGTCGGCGAGCGCGCGGACCGCCAAGGTCGCCTCGGCCGGCGTGCACCCGGCGATCTGGTCGCCCTGTTTGGCCGGCGCCAGGTCGGCCAGGAGCAAGACGAAATCGGCGCCCTCGCCGGCGATCTCGCAGTGGTGACAGTGCGGCACCGGGATCCGCACATGGCCGGCCAGATTGGTGTAGAAGGCGTGCTCGGAGCGGTAGCCGATAGCGACACGATCGCGCACCGCGTCGTCCTGCGACGGCAGTTTGATCGCGAACGTGCCGGGCAGGCCGGCGTCGTCCCGGTAGGTGACCGACACCCGGTAGGTGGCTCCGGTCTGGCCGGTTCCGATCGGGGCGGTCTGCACCGTGTCCACGTCGCTGCCCAACACCTGTGACAGCCAGTCGGCGGTGACGTCGGCGGGGCGGCCCGGAATGGAGGGTGCGCCCTGAGCTGCCGTCGCCATGCAGACCGGTCCTCCCGTTCGAGTGGGTGTGACGCGGGACACTATCGGCGAATCTGACCGCAGTCAATGAATCTCGGCGCGGGTCAACCCGCTTCGCTCAGCTGGGATAGTTGCGCGGGGTGAACACCCGATCCTCGGACTTGTCGGCGGTCGAGCCGCTGTACCACTGCGTCTGCGACGAGCCGATGATCAACAGGCAGCGCATGTCCACCTGGGCCGGATCCAGTTCGCCCAGCCGCACCACCGTGACGCTCTCGTCCGGGCCGGGCAGCGCCCCGGACACGGAACGTCCGATGATCACCGGCGTGCTCGGATCGCGGTACTCCAGCAGCAACTCGCGCATCGCCGCCACCTGCCAGGTCCTGGTCTTGGACGCCGGGTTGTAGATGGCCAGCACCAGGTCGGCCCTGGCCGCGGCGGTGAGGCGCGCGGCGATCACCTCCCACGGCTTGAGCCGATCCGACAGCGAGATCACCGCATAGTCGTGGCCGAGCGGTGCACCGGCCCGGCTCGCGACCGCCTGGGCCGCGGTCATCGCCGGGATCACCCGGACCTCTACGCCGGGCCACTGCTTGGCCTCCTCGAGCACCGCGGTGGCCATCGCGAACACGCCCGGATCACCTGAGGACACCACCGCCACCCGTCGGCCCTGCTGGGCCAGGGTGCAGGCCAGCTGTGCGCGGGCCGGCTCGTCGGTGTTGTCACTGGGATGGTGACGCTGCCCGGCCCGGATACCGGCCCGCTCCAGGTAGGGGAAGTAGCCGATCAGGTCGGTGGCCGCGGCAAGCTCGCGCCGGCTCTGCGGGGTCATCCAGTCCGCATCGCCGGGTCCCAGGCCGACCACCACCACGCTGCCGGTCTCCGCGGCGGCGACGGGAGCCGCGGTGGTTCCCCCGCCCGGCACCATTGCCAGCGAGAAGTACGGCACCTTGGCGGGGTCGATCTCGCCGGCCGGCGCCACCCGCTGCCGATCGGTGCTGGCCCGCTCCACGTAGTACGCCTCGTCCAGCCGTCCGGTCGAGGCAAGTGCCTCACGGACGACGGAATAGGAGCGGCCGAGCTTGAGAATCACCGCGGCGTCGGTGTCGGCCAGCCGGCGCTTGAGCTCCTCGGCGGGCAGGGTGCCCGGCAGGATGGTCAGCACCTCGTCGCCCTGTACCAGCGGCGTACCGGTCGCGGCCGACGCCGCACTGACCGAGGTCACGCCCGGCACGATGACGGCGTCGAACCGTTCGGTGAGGCGGGTGTGCATGTGCATGTAGGAGCTGTAGAACAGCGGATCGCCCTCGGCCAGCAGTGCGACGTCGCGGCCGGCCTCCAGGTGAGCGGCGATGCGCTCGGCGGATTCGGTGTAGAAGTCCTCCATCGCGCCGGCGTATCCGCCGGGGTGCTCGGTGGTCTCGGTGGTGACCGGGTAGACCAGATGCTCCTCGAGCTGGCCGTCCCGCAGGTATGGCTCGGCGATGGTCCTGGCGATGCTGTGCCCATGCCGGGCGCTGTGGTACGCGATGACGTCGGCCTCGCCGATCAACCGCGCGGCCTTGACCGTCACCAGCTCCGGGTCACCCGGGCCCAGCCCGACCCCGTAGAGGGTTCCTCGGCACATGGGCTCGCTCCTCCTCCGCCCTCGTTCCTCGGGTGGCATCGTCGACTCGCCGGTCATTCGCGCTCACTCGCAATCGCATTGACGGCGGCAGCGGCCATCGCGCTGCCACCGCGCCGGCCGGTCACCACCAGGTAGGACATTCCGCGCGGACGCTCGATCAGCTCCTGCTTGGACTGGGCGGACCCGACGAATCCGACCGGTCCGCCCAGCACCGCCGCGGGCACGGGAGCGCCCTCATCGAGCAGTTCCAGCAGGCGGAACAGTGCGGTCGGCGCGTTGCCGATGGCCACCACCGCGCCGCCGAGCCGGTCGGCCCACAGGTCGACGGCCGCTGCCGAGCGGGTGCTGCCCAGCTTCGCGGCCAGTTCGGGGGCGCGGGCGTCGGCCACCAACGACACCACTTCGTTGTCGGCGGGCAGCCGCGTTCGGGTGATGCCTGCGGCCACCATCGAGGAATCGCACAACACCGGCGCGCCCGCGACCAGCGCGGCATGCGTCCTGGCCACCACGTCGGCGCTGTAGGACACGTGATCAGCGACGTCCACCTGGCCGCAGGTGTGGATCAGCCGGACCACCACCCGTGACACATCGTCGGGAAAGCGCGAAAGATTCGCCTCGGCGCGGATCGTCGCGAACGACTGCCGATAGATCTCGGCGGCGTCGCGGATGTAGTCGAGCACCCGAATACCCTACGGGGGCGTGATACGCAGCCGGTATCCGTCCTCGGCCGCGACCAGAACCTCCCCGACGGGCGGGCTGCCGCAGGCCCGGTCACAGCCCACGAAATGCCGATGTACCTCCGATGGGGTCTGTACCGCCGCGGCCGCGTCCGAGCGCACATCGGCGGCCGACTTGGCGCACCCCGGGCTCCCGGTGCAGGCACTGATGTTCAGCCACGGCGAGTTCTCGTCGAACACCAGCCCCATCGGCGCCAGCACACGTACCGACGCGTCTGCCACCCCCTCGGACAGGTCGCACACCAACACCGAGCGCCACGGGGTGATCACCAGCGGCGCCTCGATCGCGGCCAGGAAGTGGGCAACCCGGGCCTGCAGCACGCCCAGTGGCACGCCGGCGCCCAGCGCGACCTGAGCGTCACGCTGCTCGATCCAGCCGACCGGCGGTTTCATCGTCGGGGGCCAGTGGGCCCCCGACGGGCCGGTGGGCGTAAGACCGTCCAGCAGTGCCGAATGGTCGTCCAGTTCGGTTACCCGCCAAGCGTTTCCGCGGATGCGGACGAACCTTCTGGCCACCTCGATCAGGGTCGTCACCACGTCACCGGTGTCCAGGCGCACCCCGGTGTCGCGCCCGGCCAGCAGCAGGGCGTAGCTGCCGTCGTCACGCGCGTGGGCGCCGGCGTCGGCGTCGATTCCGGACACGTCGCCGCGGCCGTCGTCCAGGCTGAACCAGAACCGGCCGGGCAATTCGGCCAGCGCCGGTTCGGCCTGGATGGCGGTGTCGAGGCTCGTGACCAGTGGGCGGACGTCGGTGTCGCCGCCCGATCGGCCCGACAACGGCGAGGCCACGATGTTGCGGGCCCGCTCATGCGTCGGCGACGGCAGCAGGCCGGCATCGGCCAGTGCCGCGGCGGCCGCCGCGGTATCGGTCAGCGCCCGGATCTGGATGTTGCCCCGGGAGGTGAGTTCCATTGCAGGGGAACCGAACTGATCGGCGATCTGAGCGAGAGCGGTGAGTTGGGTGGCGGTGATCATTCCGCCGGGGAGCCGGATCCGCGCCAGCGGGCCATCGGCGGCCTGATGCACGGTGAGTGCGCCGGGGCAGGCGTCCTGATCGCGGGTCCTGGTCATATCCAGTTCATTGTAGGAACTGCGGGTACGGGTGCTCAGATCGCCGGCGCAATTTCGGTGGCGGCGATCCGAATCCGTGCGACGATTGTGCAGGCGATGCCCAGTATCGATAAGGCGACAGGGCGCGTGGCCACAGTGCTCGTGCTTGTGGTGCTCCTTGCCTTCGCCCTGCGCGGTCATCTGCCGGGTGCCACACCCGCTCCCGCCCGAGAGCACACCGATACTCCGCTCAGCCTGGTGGCCGTGGTTGTGTTGCTCGCGGTGGCGCTGACCGGTTTCGCCTTCGCGGTGATCGCCGCGCCCCGCAAGCAGGCCGCACCCGCTGCTGCGGATTTCGCGCGTCCGATGCTCGCCGGGATGCGCGTTCAGCTGCGCTGGCGGTGGGTGTTGGGCGCGCTGGTCGTCGTGCTGGGCTGGCTGCTCGTCGTCGTGCTGATCGTCCGATTGACCGGGCCGACGGATGTTGCGGTCCCGAGTGCGCCACCCGCATCGCCTCCCACCGCGGTGCCGCCGCCGTCGCCGGGCCCGCGGCCACCGGATCAGACCGGCACTGGGTCGAGCGTCTTGGGGTATCTGGCCGCCGCGACCGTGATCATGCTCTTGGTGGTGGCTTTCGGCACGATCATGCACTCCAGACGGAGGCGGCCGGTCACCGGATACCTGGATTCAGAATCGGAGGCGCCAGTGCAGCGGCCGCGCGAGCCCGAAAGGCTGGTCCGCGCGGCCGAACTCGGACTTGAGGAGATCGTGGATCTCAGCCGTGACCCGCGCACGGCGATCATCGCCTGCTATGCGGCCATGGAACGGGGGTTGGCCCACGCTCCGGCCGCGGTGCCACAGGATTCCGACACTCCTTCGGAGGTACTGGCTCGTGCCGTGCAAAATCACGCGTTATCCGCCAATAGCGCAACCGAACTCGTTGAGCTGTTCACCGAGGCGCGGTTCAGCCCACATGTGATGACCGAGAATCATCGCGATACCGCCGTGCGAGCGCTGCACCGGGTGCTCGCCGAGCTGCGGAGCCCGTTGTGAAAAAGATGGTGGCAGCCGGCTTCCTGCTGGTGATCTTGGCCGAGGCGGTTGCGGTGGTGTTGCCGGACCGCCGTGCGGTGGCTTGGGTGGCAGGCGTGGCACTGGCGGTGCTGTTGATCGCGATGCGCTGGTCGCTCAATGAGGACGGTGCCGGGCGCGCCGGGCCGCCCGCCACCGACGATGCCGCCGAGTTGTTGGCGCAGTGGAAATCCGGGACCGAAATCCTGATCCGACGCGCCGATTCCACCCGGCTCCAGTGGGACCGGCATCTGCGGCCGCGCCTGGCGAGGGAGTTCGCTGCGGCCACCAGGCACCGGCAGGCCGTCGATCCGGCAGCGTTTCGGGAGACCGGACGCATGCTTTTCGGACAGTTGTGGCAGTGGGTGGACCCCGACAATGTCGCTTCCCGGGCTGCTCCTCGGGTTGCTTCCCGGGCTGCTTCCGGGGTTGGGTCCGGGCCTGCGGCCGCGCACCCGGACGACCCCGGGCCCGGCCGCGCGATTCTCGCCGAGATCCTGCAACGATTGGAGCGGCTATGACCGGTCAGATGCCCGTGTCCGCACTGCCTTCCGCAGCCGCGACCGCGCGGGCGGTAGTCGACGAGATCGAACAGGTCGTGGTGGGCAAGCGCGGAGCACTCAACCTCATCCTCATCACACTGCTGGCCCGGGGACACGTGTTGATCGAAGACCTTCCCGGGCTGGGCAAGACGCTCATCGCCCGGTCGTTCGCGGCGGCGTTGGGGTTGAAGTTCACTCGGGTGCAATTCACCCCGGACCTGCTGCCCGCAGATCTGCTCGGTTCGACCGTGTACGACATGCAGTCCGGCAGATTCGAATTCCGGCCCGGCCCGATCTTCACCAACCTGCTGCTGGCCGACGAGATCAACCGCACCCCGCCCAAGACGCAGGCCGCGCTGCTGGAGGCGATGGCCGAGGGGCAGGTCAGCATCGACGGTCAAACCCACCGGTTGCCAGCACCTTTCATCGTGCTGGCCACCGACAATCCGATCGAGTACGAGGGCACCTACCCGCTGCCTGAGGCTCAACTCGACCGGTTCGCCCTGCGTCTGGAGCTCAAATACCTCTCCGAACAGGACGAGACGGCGATGCTGCGGCGTCGTCTGGACCGAGGCTCGGTCGAGGCGGTCGTGCACCGCGTCATCGACGGCCCGCAATTCCTCGCCATGCGTGAAGCGGTCGAGCAGGTGAGCGTGCACGACGATGTGCTGCATTACGTTGTGGCACTGGCGGCGGCCACCCGGCATCACCCGCAGGTGGCAGTGGGGGCCAGCCCGCGCGCCGAACTCGATCTGGTTCAGCTCGCGCGGGCCCGGTCATTGTTGCTCGGGCGGGATTACGTGATCCCCGAAGACGTCAAGTCCCTTGCGGTGCCGGCGATAGCGCATCGCATCAGCCTGCGCCCGGAAATGTGGGTACGCAGCGTTCACAGCACGGACGTGATGGCTGAACTGTTGCGGCGTCTGCCCGTGCCGCGGGTCAACCAGGAACAAACCTGATCGGCCGGGTGAGATGCCATGCTGGATAGCCGTCACGTCGAAGTCGAACCGCACTGGGCCGCTGCGCCCCTGACCAGAACGCTGGCCACCGTGGTCGCGGTGGCGCTGGTGGTCGCGGTCATCGGATCACGCTGGCAGCTGGTGGTTTTCGCGGCACCGCTGCTCGGGGTGCTGTGCTCGGCGCACTGGCAGCGGCCCGCGGCGAAGGTGCACGTGTATGCCGAGCCGGCGGCGGTGCGCTGCTTCGAGTCGGAGACCGTGAAGCTGACGATTCACGTGGCCGCAGCAGACGGCACCGAGTGTGCGGTGAACGCGGAGTCAGTCGAGGGGATGCAACTTGACGCGGTCGACAGCGACCGCGGCCGGCTGACCGTGGCGGTGTGTGCGCAGCGCTGGGGCCGTTACCCGGTGCGGGCATGGGTGCGGATGGTGGCACCGGGCGGGCTCACGATGGGGGAGGCGACCGTCGACGTCGCCGAGGTCTACGTGTTTCCGTTGGCCGCGCCGCAGGCCACGCCGATTCCGCACGCCGACCTGCCGGACCGGCTCGGCACCCACCTGACCCGGCACACCGGGCCCGGGGTGGAGTACGCCGACGTGCGGCCCTACGTTTCCGGTGACCATCTGCGCACCGTCAACTGGCCGGTGAGTGCGCGTCGCGGTCGGCTGCATGTCACCGAGCGGCTGACCGACCGCAGCGCCGACCTCGTCGTGCTGCTCGACGCCAATGATCAGGCGGCCGGACCGGCCACTGTCGCGGCCGAGCGCACCGCCCGCGGCGCCGCCCAAGTGGTGCAAAGCGCGCTGCGCAGCGGCGACCGGGCCGGGATTGTCGTGCTCGGCGGCAGGCGACCCCGCTGGCTGGGCCTGGACATCGGGCGGCGACAGTTCTACCGGGTGCTCGATACGGTGTTGGCTCTGGGCAGCGGATTCGAAACCACAACGGGGACATTGGCTCCGCGTGCCGCGGTGCCGCCGGGGGCCGTCGTGGTCGCCTTCTCGACCCTGTTGAGCACCGAGTTCGCGCTGGCGTTGATCGAGCTGTGCAAACGCGGTCATACCGTGGTCGCCGTCGATGTGCTGGAGGGTGCACCGTTCACCGGTGAGCTGGATCCGCTGATCCAGCAGATGTGGGCGTTGCAGCGTTCGGCGATGTACCGCGACATGGGCACCATCGGCATCGACGTGGTGCATTGGCCCCACGACGGCCCGTTGCAGGACGCCATGCGGCTGATCCCGGATCGGCACCGGCCCGGGCACCGGCGGTTGTGAACATGTCCGCGCAGCCGGCCCCACGAACCTTCTCGACGGTGTTCGGGCTGCTGATGGCCGCCGCGTCGGCGGCGCCGGCCTCCGCATCGGCGCTGACCTCCGCACCGGCGCTCCTGACCTCCGCCATTTGGCCAGCGCTGCTGGCCGGCCTGGCTGGGTCGGCCGTGCTCATCGGACTGCTGTACCGGCCGGCAGCGACTGTCGCGGTGCTTGCCTCCGCGGCTGCGCTGGCAATGGCAGAGCCGGCCCCGTTGTTCGCCGCGGTGGCCGGATTGTCGGGGACCGCGTATCTGGTGATCCGGCACTCGGTAGAGATACCCGATGTGGTGACCACAACCAGGCCCACGATGGTGTGCGCGACCGTCTTCACCATCGCCGGGTTGGCGGCGGTGACATTGCCCGCCGCGCTGCCCTGGATCCCGCTGTTGGCCCCGGTGGCGGCGGCAGGAATCTTCCTGCTGGCGTTGCGTCCGTTTGTCGACGATCGGCGCTGGAAAGCCAGCCGCCACGGTCTCATGTGACATGCGTCACAGCAATGCAAAGCTGTTCCGTCCCTTACAAGTAGGCGATTTTCGGCCCGGCTGGACGTAGCGTTTCCGACGTGTACCGGGGACCGTCGGTACCGGGTTCTTCAAGCTTTGCGAAAGGAGCGACCATGCTTGCATTTGGCGCCTTCGTTGCGTTCGTGTTGCTGCTTGTTGCAGCGGCCGGCCTGCCGTACCGGCAGTCGTGGCACGACCGCTTCGGTGAAAACCAGCCCTGATTCCGTCTGTCGTACCGCACCGAGTGCACCCTCCAGGTCCTCGGTGCGGTACGAATGGGGGGTGTCCCACCCTTCTGAAGTCACGGCTGTGACCGCCGCAAACGATGCCGCCGCGCCCACCATTCTTCTGCTGTCGACCTCGGACACCGATCTGATCACTGCCCGCGCCAGCGGGGGCCGGTATCGCTGGGCCAACCCGTCGCGGCTGGTCAGCGGTGAACTCGAGGAGCTGCTCGACGGCGCCGAGATCGCGGTGATCCGCATCCTCGGCGGGTACCGGGCATGGCAGGACGGTATCGACACCGTGGTGGCCAGCGGCCTGCCGACCGTGGTGGTCAGCGGCGAGCAATCGCCCGACGCCGAGTTGATGGGACATTCCACCGCCCCGCAGGGCGCGGCTCTGCAAACCCACATCTATCTCGCCCAGGGCGGCGTGCAGAACCTGCGCAACCTGCATTCATTCCTTGCCGACACGCTGCTGATGACCGGATTCGGGTTCGCCGCCCCGGTGACCACCCCGAGTTGGGGTGTGCTTGAGCGCACCGCGGCCGCCGTCCCCGATGGGCCGACCGTTGCGGTGCTGTATTACCGGGCCCAGCAACTGGCCGGCAACACCGGCTACGTCGAGGCGTTGTGTCAGGCCATCGAGCAGGCCGGGGGGCGGGCACTGCCGGTGTTCTGCGCCTCGCTGCGCACCGCCGAACCTGAACTGCTGGAGCTGCTCGGCACCGCCGACGCCCTGATCACCACGGTGCTCGCCGCCGGTGGCGCCACCCCGGCAGCCGTCGGTGCCGGCGGTAGCGACGACTCGTGGAACGTCGCTCACCTTGCCGCGCTGGACATTCCGATCCTGCAGGGGCTGTGCCTGACCAGCTCGCGGGAGCAGTGGTCGGATAACGACGACGGCATGTCGCCACTGGATGTCGCCACCCAGGTCGCGGTTCCCGAATTCGACGGCCGCATCATCACGGTGCCGTTCTCGTTCAAGGAGATCGACGACGAGGGTTTGATCTCCTATGTTGCCGACCCTGAGCGCTGCATGCGGGTGGCCGGTCTTGCCGTGCGTCACGCCCGGTTGGCTGCCATCCCCGCCGCGGAAAAGCGGGTGGCCGTGGTGTTTTCGGCCTATCCCACCAAACACGCCCGGATCGGCAACGCGGTCGGCCTGGACACCCCGGCCAGCGCGGTCGCGCTGCTGCGCACCATGCGCGACGCCGGATACGACATCGGCGAGGCCGCCGGACCCGGTGATCTCGCCACCATCGTCGACTCCGGCGATGGGGATGCCCTGATCCACGCGCTGATCGAGCGCGGTGGACAGGACCCGGACTGGCTCACCGAGGAGGCGCTGGCCGTCAATCCGATTCGGGTGCCGGCCAAGGACTATCGCGCCTGGTTCGCGACGCTGCCTGCCGAGCTTGCCGATGCGGTGGTTGAACACTGGGGCCCGCCGCCGGGTGAGCTGTTCGTCGACCGCAGTCGCGATCCCGATGGCGAGATCGTCATCGCGGGCATGCGGTCCGGCAATGTGGTGCTCGTGGTGCAGCCGC
The DNA here is from genome assembly GCF_029893345.1 of Mycolicibacterium frederiksbergense. Classification (GTDB taxonomy): domain Bacteria; phylum Actinomycetota; class Actinomycetes; order Mycobacteriales; family Mycobacteriaceae; genus Mycobacterium; species Mycobacterium frederiksbergense_B. The sequence continues at coordinate 799,702 of NZ_JARXVE010000002.1, forward strand.
CGCGCGGCTTCGGCGAAAACCCGGTGGCCATCTACCACGACCCCGACCTGCCGCCCAGCCATCACTACCTGGCGGCCTACCGCTGGCTGGACTCGTCGTTTCCCGGTTCCTTCGGTGCCGACGCCGTCGTGCATCTGGGCAAGCACGGCAACCTGGAATGGCTGCCCGGCAAGACGCTCGGGATGAGCGCGGCCTGCGGCACCGATGCGGCGTTGGGGGACCTGCCGCTGATCTATCCGTTCCTGGTCAACGACCCGGGGGAGGGCACGCAGGCCAAGCGCCGGGCGCACGCCACCCTGATCGACCATCTCATCCCGCCGATGGCGCGCGCCGAAACCTACGGCGATATCGCCAAACTGGAGCAGCTGCTGGATGAGCACGCCACCGTCTCGGCGTTGGATCCGGGCAAGCTGCCGGCCATCCGCCAGCAGATCTGGACGCTGATGCGGGCGGCCAAGATGGACCACGATCTGGGCCTGGAGGACCGCCCCGACGAGGATGTGTTCGACGATATGCTGCTGCACGTCGACGGCTGGCTGTGCGAGATCAAGGACGTGCAGATCCGCGACGGGCTGCACGTGCTGGGCCAAAAGCCCACCGGGGAAGGTGAACTCGATCTGGTGCTGGCCATCCTGCGGGCCCGCCAGCTGTTCGGCGGCGAACAGACCGTACCCGGGCTGCGCCAGGCGCTGGGCCTGACCGAGGACGGCAGCGATGACCGCGCGGCCGTCGACGCCGCCGAGGCCGCGGCCCGCGACCTGGTGGCCGCACTGCAGGAATCCGGTTGGGACGCTTCTGCGGTGGACAAGATCACCGACAACCCCGAGGTGGCCCAGATCCTGCGGTTCGCCGCCACCGAGGTGGTACCGCGACTGGCCGGCACCGCCGGCGAGATCGATCAGGTGCTGCGCGCGTTGGCCGGTGGCTTCATCGCCTCCGGTCCGTCCGGGTCGCCACTGCGCGGGCTGGTCAACGTGCTACCCACGGGGCGCAATTTCTACTCGGTGGATCCCAAGGCCGTGCCATCCCGGTTGGCCTGGGAAACCGGTGTGGCGATGGCGGATTCGCTGCTGGCCCGCTACCGCGACGATTACGGCCGCTGGCCGCAGTCGGTGGGTCTGTCGGTGTGGGGCACCTCGGCCATGCGCACCGCCGGTGATGACATCGCCGAAGTGCTTGCCCTGCTGGGGGTGCGCCCGGTGTGGGACGACGCCTCGCGCCGGGTGGTCGATCTGGAACCGATCGAGCTGGCCGAACTGGGCCGGCCCCGCATCGACGTCACGGTGCGCATCTCCGGGTTCTTCCGGGATGCCTTCCCGCATGTGGTCACCATGCTCGACGATGCGGTGGCGCTGGTGGCCGGGCTCGACGAGCCTGCTGAGGACAACTATGTGCGCGCCCACGCCCAGGCCGACCTGGCCGAGCATGGCGACCAAAGGCGTGCCACCACAAGGATTTTCGGCTCCAAGCCGGGGACCTATGGGGCGGGCCTGCTGCAGCTGATCGACAGCCGCAACTGGCGTGACGACGCTGACCTGGCCCAGGTGTACACCGCCTGGGGCGGATTCGCCTATGGGCGGGATCTGGACGGGCGCCCCGCCTCCGACGATATGAACCGGGCGTACCGGCGAATCGCGGTGGCTGCCAAGAACACCGACACCCGCGAACACGACATCGCCGACTCGGACGACTATTTCCAGTACCACGGCGGCATGGTGGCCACCGTGCGGGCGTTGACCGGGCAGTCGCCGGCGGCCTACATCGGCGACAACACCCGCCCCGACGCGGTACGGACCCGCACGCTGTCGGAGGAAACCAATCGGGTGTTCCGGGCTCGGGTGGTCAACCCGCGCTGGATCACCGCGATGCGCAGGCACGGCTACAAGGGCGCCTTCGAGATGGCGGCCACGGTCGACTACCTGTTCGGCTACGACGCCACCGCGCACGTGATGGCCGACTGGATGTACGAGCGGCTCTCGGCCGAGTACGTGCTCGACGACGAGAACCGCAAGTTCATGGCCGAATCCAACCCGTGGGCTCTGCACGGGATGGCCGAGCGGCTGCTGGAGGCGGCGGGTCGGGGCATGTGGGCACAACCCGAAAAGGCCACTCTCGACGGGCTGCGCCAGGTGCTGCTGGAAACCGAAGGCGAGCTGGAAGGCTGAACAACGGATAGGTTCGAGCCATGGCTCTCACATTCGCCGATGTCGCCAAGGCCAACTATGTTCTGCTGACCACGTTCACCAAGGACGGCCGGCCCAAACCGACCGCGATCTGGGCCGTGCCCGACGGTGACCGGCTGCTGGTGATCACCGAGGCGGACTCGTGGAAGGTCAAGCGGATTCGCAACACCCCGCGGGTCACCGTCGCGGTGTGCGATGTGCGGGGCAATCCCAAGAGCGAGCCAGTCGAGGCGCAGGCGGTGGTCCTGGAGCAGGCTCGCAACGGCGAGATCTACGACGGGATCGGCAAGCGCTACGGCCTGATCGGCAAGGGCTTCAATTTCTTCAGCAAGCTGCGTGGCGGGATGCAGCGCAACGTCGGGCTGGAGTTGCGGGCCGCGGACTGACAGTGATCAGCTGGAACCGGAACCGCGGTAGCCACGTTGTACTGGACATGGCGAAGCGGTTGTTTCTGATTTACCTCCTCGTAGAGGTCGCGGTGATGGTCGCCCTGGTGGCGACCATCGGGTTCGGCTACACCGTGCTGTTGCTGCTGGCGTCATTCCTGATCGGGCTGGCGCTGGCGGGTTCGCAGCTCAACCGGCATATCCGCCGGCTGCGAGCCGGCCTGAACGAAGGCGTGTCCGATCCCCGCGCCGCGGTGTCCGACAGCGTGCTGGTCGCGCTGGGGGCCGTGCTGGTGGTGATTCCCGGTCTGGCCAGCTCGGTATTCGGTGCGCTGTTACTGCTGCCGCCGACGCGGGCGGTAGCCCGGCCCGCGCTGACCGCGATGGCGTTGCGGCGGATACCGCTCATCGCCGCCGCCCCCGCCGGTTTCGCCCGGTCCACCGGTACCGCCGGTTATCGCGGCGGGGCAGGCGACTACATTGACGGCGAAGTAATCGATGTCCATGACGTCGATCCGTACCGTCTGCCTCCCAAGGCCTGACAGCCACCTGAAACAGCTTGACCACACTTCTGATCAACGGGCGCATCCACAGCCCCAGCTATCCCGACGCGACCGCATTCGCCGTACGCGACGGCGTTGTGGCGTGGCTCGGTACCGATGATGTCGGCCGGTCACAGTTTCCCGACGCCGAGGTCGTCGACCTCGAGGGCGGCTTCGTCGCGCCGGCATTCGTCGACAGCCACGTCCACGTCACGGCCACCGGGCTGAACCTGAACGGTCTGGACCTGCGCGCGGCGACGTCGCTGCAGCACTGCCTGCGGCTGGTGACCGAATACGCACACCGTCACCCGGACGGTCCGGTGTGGGGCCACGGCTGGGACGAGTCGGGCTGGCCGGAGCGCACCGGCCCGAGCACCGCGGATCTCGACGCGGTGCTGGGGGACCGGCCCGCCTATCTGGCCCGGGTGGACGTGCATTCGGCGGCCGCGACGACTGCGCTACGTCGGCTGGTGCCGGAGCTGGCCGGCGCCGCCGGGTTCGATCCGCAGCGTCCGCTGAGCGCCGACGCACATCACCTGGTTCGTGCGGCCGCACGCGAACGGTTGACCCCGCAGCAGCGCCGCGATGCGCGCGTCGCAGCGCTCGACCATGCGGCCGGGTTGGGCATCGCCGCGGTCCACGAGTGTGCGGGCCCACAGATCGGCGGCCTGCTGGACTGGCAGGAGCTGCGCGACCTGGACCACGGCGTCGAGGTCGTCGGCTACTGGGGTGAACCGGCACACGACGCGGAGCACGCCCGTGCGCTGATCGCCGAGACCGGGGCTCGCGGACTGGCCGGGGACCTGTTCGTCGACGGCGCCCTGGGCTCGCGGACCGCATGGCTGCACGCGCCCTACCACGATGCGCTCGACAGCTGCGGCAACTGCTATCTGGACACCGAGGCCATCACCGCGCATCTGCTGGCCTGCACCGAGGCGGGCATCCCGGCCGGATTCCACGTCATCGGCGATGCCGCCGTCACCGCCGTGATCGAGGCTTTCGCCACCGTGGTGCAGCGGCTGGGAGCGCCGGCCGTTGCCCGCTGCGGCCACCGCCTGGAGCACCTGGAGATGGTCAATCCCGAGCAGGCCGGTCAATTGGGCGCCTGGGGTGTGCTGGCCAGCGTGCAGCCCAACTTCGATGCCCTCTGGGGCGGTGACGACGGCATGTACGCCCAGCGTCTCGGGCCCGATCGGGTTCACCAGCTCAACCCGTTCGCGCTGTTAGCATCCGAAGGCGTGCCCCTCGCGTTCGGCTCCGACACCCCGGTCACCAGCATGAATCCCTGGCAGACCGTGCGTGCAGCGGTCTTGCACCGCACCGCGGCCAGCGCCATCTCGGCGCGTGCCGCGTTCGCTGCGGCCACCCGCGGGGGCTGGCGCGCCGGCGGGGTGCGCGACGGTGCCACCGGCACGCTCACCCCCGGGGCCGCGGCCAGTTACGCGGTGTGGGACGCCGACACCCTGGAGGTCAGTGCGCCGGCGAATGCGGTGCAGCGGTGGTCCACCGATCCGCGCTCGCGGGTGCCCGCGCTGCCGCGGCTGGCCGCCGACGCCGAGCTGCCACGCTGCCGTCAGACCGTTCACCGGGGTGCCGTCATCCATGGCCGGTGACCGTCCTGCCAAAGGCAGATCCGACCGAATTCGGCCGGGCGAGACCACCGAGGTGATCCCCGCGGTCGAGGAGGATGGACTCGCCGAACTCGACGAACTGGACGACGAGTCGTTCGAGGACCTGGACGAGGACGTCACCGGCGAACAGGTCGCCGATAACGTCCCTGACGACGAGGATCCCGAGGATCGCGGGTATCGCCTGACCGCGGCGGGCACACCGGACCGCTGGTCGGCGCTGACCGCGCGGGCGTCGCGCTTCGGCCGGGCAGTGGCCGCGCGGTGGGCACAGCTCGCCGCGGCGATCGGCGGCGGACTGGCGTTGTGCCTGAGTTACCCACCGACGGGCTGGTGGTGGGCGGCCTTCGCCGGGCTGGCCTTGCTCGGCTGGGTGTTGACCCTGCGATCCACCACCCGCGCGGGCGGCTTCGGCTACGGATTCCTGTTCGGCCTGGCGTTCTACGTGCCGCTGCTGCCGTGGATCAGTGGTTTTGTCGGGGCGGTGCCCTGGCTGGCCCTGGCCACCATGGAAGCACTGTTCTGCGGACTTTTCGGCCTGGCGGTGACCGTGGTCGGGCGAATGCCGGGCTGGCCGGTGTGGTTCGCCGCGCTGTGGGTCGCCCAGGAATGGCTCAAATCCACCGTGCCGTTCGGCGGATTTCCCTGGGGCGTGGTCGGTTTCAGTCAGACCAACGGGCCATTGCTGCCGATCGCTCGGTGGGGCGGCGCTTCGCTGATGTCGTTCGCGGTGGCGCTCGTCGGCTTTAGCGCCACGCTGCTGGCCCTGGAGATCGCGCACTGGTGGCGGCATGGGCACAAGCCCGGTTTCCCGGCGCCCGCGGTCATGCTCCCCGGCCTGAGCATCACGGTCGTGCTGCTGGGCACGGCACTGCTGTGGCCCCAGGTGCGTCATTCCGCCACCGGCGCCGGCGACGAACAGGCGGTCACCGTGGCCGCCGTGCAGGGCAATGTGCCCCGGCTGGGGCTGGACTTCAACGCACAACGCCGCGCGGTGCTCGACAACCACGTCAACGAGACGCTGCGGCTGGCCGAGGACGTGCGCGCCGGCCGGGCCGCGCAACCCATGTTCGTGATCTGGCCCGAAAATGCCTCGGACATCGATCCGCTGGCCAACGCGGACGCCGCCGCACAGATCACCGCGGCCGCCAATGCCATCGATGCGCCGATTCTGGTGGGAGGGGTCACCACGGCCGACGGTTACACCCCGGACAACCCGGTGGCCACCAACACCGTGATCGTCTGGGATCCGGTACACGGCCCCGGTGAGCGTCACGACAAAAAGATCATCCAGCCGTTCGGCGAGTATCTGCCGTGGCGCGGTTTCTTCCGGCACCTGTCCGCATATGCGGACCGGGCCGGTTACTTCGTCCCTGGCGATGGCAACGGCGTGGTGCACGCCGCCGGCGTGCCGATCGGGGTGACCACGTGCTGGGAAGTGATCTTCGACCGGGCCGCGCGGGAATCGGTGCTCAATGGCGCCCAGGTGTTGACGGTGCCCAGCAACAACGCCACCTTCGACGAGAACATGAGCGCACAGCAGTTGGCGTTCGGCAAACTTCGGGCCGTCGAGCACGACCGGTACGTCGTGGTCGCGGCCACCACCGGCATCAGTGCGGTGATCGCGCCGGACGGACGTGAGCTCGCCCGGACCGAGTTCTTCCAGCCCGCCTATCTGGACAACCAGATCAGGCTGAAATCCGAGCTGACACCCGCTACCCAGTGGGGACCTGCGGTGCAGGTGGTGCTGGTCACCATCGGTCTCGGAGTGTTGCTTGTCGCGATACTGCAGAATGGTGGGTTCGTGCAAAGAATGTTGAGGCGTCGCACCGGCGAAGGCCCGCGACGATGAAGGAGTCACATGACAGTCCCTGGTGACGGAGTCGGCCAGCCGGGGGAATCCAGCCCTCGCCGGGACGGTGAACGCCCGAGTCAGCGCACCTTGGTGATCATTCCCACGTACAACGAGCGGGAGAACCTGCCGCTGATCGTCGGGCGGGTGCACCAGGCCTGTCCCGAGGTGCACATCCTGGTCGTCGACGACGGCAGCCCTGACGGCACCGGCCAGCTGGCCGATGAGCTGGCCCTGGCCGACCCGGACCGGGTGCACGTGATGCACCGCACCAGCAAAGCCGGGCTGGGTGCGGCCTACCTGGCCGGGTTCGCCTGGGGGCTGGGCCGCGGGTACTCGGTGCTGGTGGAGATGGACGCCGACGGCAGCCATGCCCCCGAGGAACTGCACCGGCTGCTGGACGCGGTCGACGCCGGAGCCGATCTGGCCATCGGGTCGCGGTATGTCCCCGGCGGCACGGTGCGCAACTGGCCCTGGCGGCGCCTGGTGCTGTCGAAGACCGCCAACACCTACTCCCGGTTCCTGCTCGGTGTCGGGATCCACGACATCACCGCCGGCTACCGCGCCTACCGGCGCGAGGTGCTGGAGAAGATCGACCTGTCCGCGGTGGATTCCAAGGGCTACTGCTTCCAGATCGACCTGACCTGGCGGGCGATCAACAACGGGTTCCGCGTGGTCGAGGTGCCGATCACGTTCACCGAACGTGAACTCGGGGTCTCCAAGATGAGCGGTTCCAACATCCGCGAGGCGATGTTCAAGGTCGCGGACTGGGGTATTCGTGGGCGCTTGGACCGCGCCCGGGGTGTGGTGCGCTAATCGGAGCCGTAAAAAACCGCGATATGCCCACGAAGGGCATATCGCGGTTTTTTGTGCGGTTCAGCTACCGCGACGCTTGGTCTTGATCAGCTCGAGGCGCTCCTTGAGCAGTTCCTCGAGTTCCTCGACGGAGCGACGCTCCAGCAGCATGTCCCAGTGGGTACGCGGCGGCTTGACCTTCTTGGGCTCCGGCACGTCGCCGTCGATGAGCGTGCCCTCCATGCCGTTCTTGCAGGGCCAGGTGCCGGGAATTTCGGCGTCGTCCGCGAACGGAACCTCGAACTCTTCACCGTTGTCGGTGCGGTAACGGGCGACCTGACGCGGCGCCAGGTCATGGTTGCGGTCAGTCTCGTAGCTCACGGCTCCGAGGCGACTGCCTCTCAGGACGCGATCAGCCATCGTCAACACTCCTCAGTACGTTTTTTGTCCGGATATCTCAACGCTTTGCGACGTTGCCAAGTTCCCGACTCGACCGTCGATGATACGCCGGTCGCGGCGCGGGGCAGTCTACAGTCGTGACCCATGGCGCCCGGGAACCACAGACGCGACCGTCCGCAGCCGTGCCGGTGGTGCGGACGCGACGTCGCCGACGCGCAGATGGGGCGCCGGCGCCAGTACTGCAGGCAGTCCTGCCGACAGCGCGCCTACGAACAGCGCGCCATGGTCAAGGGCACCTCGCTGGCTCCGGATTCGGTGGTGCTCAGCGCCGAAGAGGCCGCCCAGTTGTCCGATCGGGTGTTTCAGGTCAGGTGCGCGGCCGAGGATGTGGCCATCGCGGTCGACGAGGGCGCGGGTACCGATGAACTGCGCCAGTTGTGCGAGGCGCTGTTACAGGCCGCGAAGACGGCCGACGGCTGGCGCTAGCCGTCCGGGGGCGCTGCTATTCCGGGATCTCGTGGCCGAGTTCGGAGAAGACCGCCATGACCTCATCCCTGGCTTCTTCGATGTGGGCGGCCATGGCCGCCGCGGCGGCGTCCGGGTCGCGATTCTTGATCGCGGCGATGACGTCGGCGTGGCCGCGGCTCGAAGATTCGTAGATCACCGCGAAATTGCTGCGGTCAAGCCGGGAGAACACTGACGCCCGGGTGTCTTCGATGACCTGGCTGAGCATGGTGTTTCCGCTCATCCGCGCGATGGCCAGATGGAAGTTCGAATCTGCTCTGCGGAAAGCATGTATGTCGGTGCTCGATTCCAGGGCGGCCTGGCAGGAATCCAGCACCTGCAGATCGGTGGGTCGCCCTCGCTCGGCCGCGAGCCGGGCGGCCATGGTCTCCACGGCCAGACGGACTTCGAAGACTTCGGCGGTCTTTCCGTCGTAGTCGTCGGTGAGCTCGGCGACGCTGGGCGACACGATCGTGCCGCTGCTACCGCGTTTGGTCAGCAGTAGCCCCTCGCCCTGCAGCACTCGCAGGGCTTCGCGCACGGTCACCCGTGACACCTGCATCCCTTCGGCCAGTGTGCGTTCGGGCGGCAGGCGGTCGCCAGGCAGCAGCACGCCGAGGGTGACCGCCCGGCGGATGCGCTCGACCACCGCGGCGTAGGCCGGCGGCGCGTCGAGTGGTCGAAGCAAGAAATCTTCTGACATCCCTTGCAGAGTACCCCCCGTGGCCCTATTGTCCGATGGTATGAAATTTAGACCATGGAGCCGAGAATGCGGCCGCTGATTGGGATTTGCGGGGTATCGGCCACGGCGGCATGGGGATTCTGGCGCCAGGATGCGGTGCTGGCGGCGCACACCTATCTCGATGCGATCGAGCGCGCCGGCGGGCAACCGCTGGTGCTCCCGCCCTCGCCGAATGCCGATGCCGGACAACTGCTGGGAATCCTCGACGGTCTTCTGCTGGCAGGTGGCACCGACATCGAACCCGAGTGCTATGGTTCGGCCGCCACCGAGCGGATGGAGGAAACCAACCCGACTCGAGATTCCTTCGAATTGCGCATCGCCACAGCGGCATTGGAACGCGATATCCCGATTCTGGGTATCTGCCGGGGTCTGCAGATCCTGAATGTGGCCACCGGTGGAACACTGCACCAACACCTGCTGGACGCCGGATTCGCCGAGCATCGGCCGGCGCCCGGCCGGCTGGACCACGCCACCCACCACGCCGTCGAGGTCGATGTCGACTGTCTGCTCGGCCGGAGCGGGTTTGCCGGTGTGCGAGAGGTGAATTCGCACCATCACCAGGGTGTGGCCACCGTGGGTGCGGGAGGGCGAGTCACCGCCCGGTCGATACCCGACGGCGCGGTGGAGTCCGTGGAGTGGCCGGAGCGGCGCTTCGCGCTCGGTGTGCAGTGGCATCCCGAATATCAGCCCATGACAGAAATTTTCGACGCGTTCGTCGGCGCAGCAGCGTGCGCGAACACGTCCTGTACCGAGAGGTCGTGATGAAGGGTCAGGTTCTGGAACCGGCAACCGGCGGAGTGCTCGCGGAAGTGCCGTGGGCCACCGCCGCCGATGTCGATGACGCGGTGCGCAGAGCCGCACTGGCTCAGCGTGAGTGGAGCCGGGCCGATCCCGCGCACCGGGCAGAGGTGATGATCGCCATCGCCGAGGCGGTGCGTGCGGAGGCCGAGGAGCTGGCCCGGCTGGAAGCCCGCAACGTCGGCATGCCGATTGCCGATGCGCGTGGCGCGATGGCCGGAGTGGCCAGCACCTTCCGCTATTACTCGGCGACACCGGAACGGCTACTGGGCAGCACGATCCCGGTGTCGGGCGGGCTGGACATGACCTTCCACGAGCCGTTCGGCGTCGTCGGATTGATCACCCCGTGGAACTACCCGTTGTCGATCGCGACCTGGAAGGTCGCCCCGGCGCTCGCGGCCGGAAACGGGGTGGTGCTCAAGCCTTCTGAGCTCACCCCGCTCACCGCCCTGGAATTGCAGCGCATCGTCGTCGAGGCCGGATTGCCCGAGGGGTTGTTCAATGTGGTGGTCGGGCCGGGCGACCCGGTCGGTCAGATGCTGGTCGACCATCCCGATATCCGCAAGGTCGGATTCACCGGATCCACTGCGGTGGGCCGCACCATCGCCAGGCAGGCCGGCGACCGGCTCAAGCGGGTGACGCTGGAACTCGGCGGCAAATCGGCCGCCCTGGTGTTCGCTGACGCCGATTTGCAGGCCGCGGCAGCCGGATTGGCCGGTGGCGTGTTCGGCAACTCCGGACAGGATTGCTGCGCGCGGTCGCGAGTGTTCGTCGAACGCCCGGCGATGGAGGAGTTCCTGGCCTATGTCAAAGAGACCACGGCGGCAATGCGGGTTGGTGATCCGCTCGACGAGAACACCCAGATGGGCCCGCTGATCTCGCAGCGCCAACGCGAACGGGTCGCATCGTATGTCAGCCAGGCGCCGGTGTTGTTCGAGGGAAGCGCACCCGACGGCCCCGGCTTCTGGTACCCGCCCACCGTGCTGCACCCGGTCGATGACGATCACCCCGCGGCCCGCGACGAGATCTTCGGGCCGGTGGTCTGCGTGCTGCCGTTCGACTCCGAAGACGAGGCGGTTCGGCGGGCCAACGACACCAGCTACGGTTTGGCCGGATCGATCTGGTCGCACGACGGGGCCCGTGCGCTGCGGATCGCCCGGGCCATGGAAGCCGGTGCGCTGGCAGTGAATTCGTACAGCTCGGTGCGGGTGAACACGCCGTTCGGCGGTTTCAAGGACTCGGGGTTGGGCCGCGAACTCGGCCCGGACGCACCGCTGGCCTACACCGAGCTGAAGAACGTCTTCGTCAAGACCTAACCGATCCATCTTTCGTCCCCACCGACAGCCCGACCCTGGAGCGCCGTGACAGCACAATCCATCCCCCCGTTCAACAACCACCTTCCCGTTCGGATCACGTTCGGGGAGGGCAAGTCCCACGAGCTACCCGACCTGCTGCGCGCCGCTGGTGCCGAGCGGGTCCTGGTGCTGACCGACGAGAACATCGATGCCCACAACCCGGCGGTGGCAGACCTGCTGGCGACCCTGACCGATTCGGGACTCGACATCACCCGAATGGACAAGCCTGCGGGGGAGCCGACCATCGACATGGTGGACGCGGCCACCGCGGGGATGGCACGCGCGGGTGCCGAGGCCGTGGTGGCTCTGGGCGGCGGCTCGGTGATCGATACCGCCAAGGCGGCGCGGCTGTGCTACCAGAATGGGATGACCTTCGCCGAATTCCTGGATTCCACACGGGAGTTCGCCGAACCCACGGTGCCGTTGTTCGCGGTTCCGACCACCGCGGGCACCGGGTCGGAGGTCTCCGGTGGTGCGGTGGTCTCCGACCCGGCGGCCGGGCGCAAGGCCGGTATCGCCCACCCCAACCTGCGCGCCCAATATGCCGTTGTCGACCCCGTGCTCACCTGGAGCATGCCGCCGTCGATGACGGCCAACACCGGCATCGACGCACTGGCGCAAGCCATCGCCGCGGTGGTGGCCAAGGTGCACACCCCGATCGGCGACGCGATCGCGCTGGAAGCGGTTCGCATGATGGGCACATCGCTACTGCGGGCCTATCGCGACGGCGCCGACGCGGAAGCCCGGTCCAACATGTCATGCGGGTCGATGCTGGCCGGGTTGGCGATGAACATCTCCGACTGCGCGGCCGAGCACTCATTGGGGCAGGCGATCGGCGGGCTCACCGGCGTGCCGCACGGTCTCACCATCGGACTGGTGCTGGCCGAGACGCTGGACCGGGAACGGCATTTCGTGCCGCAGGCATTGGAGCGGGTGGCCGACGCGTGGGGGCTGCCCGACGACGGCACCGGAGACGGCAGCCGGGTGGTCGAGGCGGTGCGCTCGCTGCTGGCCGACCTGGACTTCCCGGTACTCGCCGACATCGGGCTTACCGAGGCCGATCTGGACCGGCTCACCGATCTGGCCCTGGCTGACTATTTCATCACCATGGCGCCCGAACCGTGGCAGCGATCGGAGGTTCACGACCTGTTCGCCGCGGCCCTGAGCCTGTCGGCGCGCGAGTTCACCAACGCTTAGGGAGAGGAGTGGAAATGCATCGCACTGCGGCTTCGGGATCCGATCCTGATGAGCGCTTCGACGTCCTGATCGTCGGGGCCGGGTTCGCCGGTCTGTACATGCTCTACCGCGCACGCCAACTCGGCATGCGGGCCCGCATCCTGGAACGGGCCGACGACGTCGGCGGCACCTGGTACTGGAATCGTTATCCGGGTGCACGCTGCGACATCGAGAGCATCGACTATTCGTATTCGTTCGACGAGTCGCTGACCCGAGACTGGCGGTGGAGTGAGCGCTACGCCGCGCAGCCGGAGATCCTGTCCTACATCGGACATGTCGCGGACCGCTTCGATCTGCGCGCCGAAATCGAGTTCGGCACCACCGTGCGAACCGCACAGTGGGATGAGGGCGCCAACGAGTGGGTGCTGACCTGTGAAACCTCCGCGGGCGCCGATCGGACGGTGCGTGGCACCTTCTGTGTGATGGCGACCGGGTGCCTGTCGGTGGTCAAGGAGCCGGCCTTCCCTGGGTTGGCCGAGTTCACCGGGGACTGGTATCACACCGGGCAATGGCCACACCAGCCGGTCGATTTCACCGGCAAGACGGTGGCCGTGGTCGGCACCGGATCGTCTGGTATCCAAGCTATTCCGAACATCGCGCGCCAGGCCAGGCAGCTCTATGTCCTGCAGCGGACCCCGAACTACAGCATGCCCGCGCAGAACCGGGCACTGGGCGAGGCAGAGCTCGACGCCGCGGTCGCCGACTTCGCCGAGCGGCGGCGGGTGTGCGAACAATCCGACGCCGGGACGCCCCATCCGCCTCCCACGCAGGCCACCTTCGATGTCACCGAGGCCGAACGCGCGGAACGATACGAGGAGGGCTGGCGCCGCGGCGGGATCAACTCGCTGTCGGCGGCGTTCAACGACTTCTTCACCGACGAGCAGGCCAATCTCGCGGCCCAGGACTTCGCCCGGGGCAAGATCCGCGAGACCGTCCGCGACTCGCACACCGCTGAGCTACTGAGTCCGCGCCATCACATCGGCACCAAACGGACTTGCACCGACATCGGGTACTTCGAAACCTACAACCGGGACAACGTCGAGCTGGTCGATGTGCGTTCGGATCCGATCGAGAAGCTCACTGCCACCGGTATTCAGTTGCAGGACAGGCACATCAAGGTGGATGCCATCGTGTTCGCGATCGGATTCGACGCGATCACCGGCGCATTGACCGATGTCGACATCCGCGGCGCCGAGGGCGTGCCGCTGAGCGAGAAATGGGCGCAAGGGCCGCGCACGCTGCTGGGCCTGCAGTCCGCCGGGTACCCCAATTTGTTCATGGTGACCGGGCCGGGAAGCCCATCGGTGCTGAGCAACATGCTCATCTCCATCGAGCAGCACGTCGACTGGATCGCCGAGTGCCTCGAGCATCTGCGCAGCCACCAGCTGGACCGGATCGAGGCGACCGTGGCCGCCGAGGAGGACTGGATGGCACACGTCGCCGAGATCGCCGCCGACACCTTGTATCCGAAGGCGCAGTCGTGGTATCTGGGCGCCAACATCCCCGGCAAGCCCAGGATTTTCATGCCCTACGTCGCCGGATGCGGGCCGTACCGGCAGGAATGCGACGAGGTGGTGGCGCGCGGGTACGACGGATTCGTGCTAGAACACAGCGGAACGGAGCAGGTATGTCAGGGATGAGCTCAACACAGTTGCTGGCCGAACTGCGGGACCAGCAGATCAGCACGGTGATCCTCGGCGGGTGTGACACCCATGGCGTCATGCGCGGCAAGCGAATCCCCGTGGCACAGTTGCCCGATTTCCTCGACCACGGCCTGCCGATCTGCGATGTGTTCTGGGTGCTGCATGTCGACGAGTCGGATCTGGTGTCGCGGCCGGCGGGACACACCGGCTACTTTCCCACCGAACTGCAGGGGTATCCGGATATCCACGCCAAACCGGATCCGTCCACGCTGCACATCGTGCCGTGGCACGCCGATACCGCTCTGCTGCTGTGTGATTGGTACCTGTCCGACAACACCACCATGGTGCCGATCTCACCGCGAGGCGTGCTCCGAAACGTGTTGGGCCGCGCCGAAGAAATGGGCTATACCGCGCTCAGCGCACTGGAGCTGGAGTTCTATCTGCTGCGCGAGAAGCCGGGTACGCCACACCTTAAGCGGCCCGCGGAACTGACTCCGTTGCAGGAAGTGTCGAGCACGTATGGCGTGGTGATGGGTTCCCTGCAGGAGGATGTCGGCGCGCTGATCCGCCAGCAGATGCTGGACTACGGCCTGCCGATCGAGGCGTGCAATCCCGAAACCGGTCCCGGCCAGTTCGAGATCACCCTGCACTACGGACCCAGCCTCAAGGCCGCCGACGATGCCTTCCTGTTCAAGTCCGGCGTCAAGGAGCTGGCGGCACAGCGTGAGCTGCTGGCCACCTTCATGGCCAAGCCGAACGCCGACTGGGCGGGCAACAGTTGCCATGTGCACGTCAGCCTGCAGGATCTCGACGGACGCGGTGTGTTCTTCGATCCGGCTGCTCCCGAGCAACTTTCGGAAACCATGCGGCATTTCGCCGGAGGCGTGCTGAGCACGATGCGCGAGTTCAGCGCACTGATGGCGCCCACACCGAATTCGTACCGCCGTTTTGTGCCGTACTCGTGGGCTGGTACCACCGCCACCTGGGGCATCGACAACAGGTCGGTGGGGCTGCGCGCGATCCGGGCCGGGGAGCACGGAACCCGGTTGGAGCACCGGCAGCCCGGTGGGGACGCCAACCCCTACGTGGCGACGGCAGCGACCCTCGCCGGTGGTCTGCATGGGATCAAACACGCCATCGAGCCAACCGAACTCATGGCCGGCGACGTGTACAGCCTGCCCGAGGATCAGGTGGTCACGTTGCCGCGCAGTCTCGGTGAAGCCGTCGATCTGCTGGAGACCAGCAGCGTGGCCCGCGAATGGTTCGGGGACGACTTCGTCGACCATTTCGTGGCACTCAAGCGCGCGGAACTGCAAGCCCAAGCCAGAGCGGTGACCGACTGGGAGGTCGCCCGCTACCTCGAAGCGATGTGAGAGGAACAAGGTCACCATGACCGAAGAGATCACTACTGAGGCGACGTTGCGCCGGGATGCCATCGACTGGAAACAGGTGGCGATCCTGTCGGTCGCGGGTTGCGGCCCCGCCTCGGTGATTGCGTTGAACCTGCAGTTCATGGGTCAATTCGCCGGATCCGCACTGGTTTTGGCGTTTCTGCTGGTGTGGCCGGGCATCCTGTTGCTGGTCAACACATTCTCGGAGTTCTCCAAACGATTGCCCACCTCCGGCGGCCTGTACACCTGGAACTCCAAGGCCTGGGGCGCCAATGTCGGCTTCGTGTACGGCTGGATGTTCATCGGCGCGTACATGGTGTTCTCGGCGGCGGGTTTCGCGGTGTTCGGCGGGTGGGTCCAGCAGTGGTTGAGCACCCAGTTCGGCGTCCATTTACCATGGTGGATCTTCACTTTCGCAGCCCTGGCGTATGTCTGTGTGCTGGCTTATCTGGGGATCACCCAGTCTCTGCACGCCGCACTCGGGCTGCTCGGATTCGAGATGCTGGTCCTGTTGGCGCTGGCGGTGTGGATTTTCGTCACCGGCCCGCAGTCGGGCAGCGGCTTCGGCACGGCGCCGTTTGAGGTGTCCTCGGCCGGTGCCATGGGTTGGGGCGCGGTCGGCCTGGCGATGACCTATGCGGTGCTGTCCCACGTCGGTATCGAGGAGGGCGCCACCCTGGGCTTGGAGGTGCGTAACCCGAAACGTCATATTCCACGCGGGTTGTGGGCCGCGGCCATCGTGGTTCCGGTGTTCTACGTGCTGATCGCCTACGCGATGGTGTATGGCTACGGCATCGACCGGATGACCGAGTTCGGCGAGGACCCGGCACCGCTGCAGACCATCGCCGAAACCTATTGGGGCAAACTCGGTCTGACCGTGGTGGTGCTCGCGACGCTGAGCAGCATCCTGGCGTTCAGCCAGACGGCATTCATCGCGGGTGCCCGGGTGCTGTACACGCTGGGCCGTGAGCGGGTGCTGCCGCGGCGGCTCGGCGAGGTGTCCGCCCGGCAGACACCGGCGGTGGCGATCGCGGTGATGGGCGTGATCTCGATGCTGCTTGGCGTGCCGCTGGCCTTCCTGGTGGGCCCGTTCAACGTGTGGGGCTACTTCGGCTTCCTGATCTCGATCGCCTTCCTGGTGTCCTACATCGTCACCAACTTCGGCCTGATCCGCTACATGCTCCGGATCGGCGAGTTCCGCTGGTTCCGGCACGGCGTGCTGGGTCTGGCCGGTTCGCTGGTGTTTCTCTACCCGCTGTACAAGACCGTGTGGCCGTTGCAGAGCGGGATCTACGGCGCGTTGCCGTTCGTGTATCTGGCCTGGATCGCGCTCGGCGTCGGGCTGCTCGTGCACACGCTGCGCCGCAGGCCGGAGGTGATGGACCGAATCGGCTCGTCGCTGGCCGAGGAGGATGACCGCTGAAAGTGACTACTCCGGCGGGCAGCTGAGCTGGCGGCCGATGCCGACGGGCGGCGGCACCGGCTTCAGACAGCCCAGCGGCTGGACGCCGGAGGCGTTCAACAGCATCCCGGACTGGTGCGCATAGTTGACGCACAGCAGTGTGGTGTCATCCGCGCGGCACCGGTAGTCGCCGAAGGCAAGCGACTTGCCCTGGGCCAGTTCGGCACCGTCGCCATAGTTGAATCGGCCCGGATCCCCGTGCAGGGAGCCGATATCCACGGTGGACCCGGCGAAATCCACCCAGCCGGGTATCCACTGCCCTTCGACGTCGGAAGGTTTGGACGGCAGGCCCCCGGCCTGGATCAGGCAGGCCAGCTGACCGTCGACAAGTTTGTCGGTGGCGCAGCGGGCGTGGGCCGACGGTACGACGAACGCGATGTCCTCGCCGAGGTCGGTGGACTGGCCCTCGCGGGTGGCGGTGTGGAAACCGGAGAGATCGGCCGGGGTGCCGGCCTCGACCCACTTGATCACATGGCTCATCGGCGTCCCGGGCGCCGGTGCCGTGGTCGGCAGCGGCGAGGTCGTCGTCGTCGGGGTGTGTTTGGTGCTGGTGGTCGGCGTGGCGCTGGCAGGAACCGACAACCGGGGTTGCGAGACCGGCTTGGACTCCTGCCCACCTCCTGGCGAGCAGGCTGTCAACAGCACAGCAGCCCCGATGGTCACAGCGATTCGCATACCGGCAAGGCTAGCGGGCGCACGCCACGCACACCGCCTGCGCGCCGCGAAAGGTGATGTTCGATACCGTCGGTTCATGCACGAACGGACCGTCCGAGCAAAGATCAGCACCGGCATCGTCGAGGGCTTCACCCGCGACGGCGTGCACCGGTGGCGCTCGATCCCATATGCCAAGCCACCGGTGGGCGCATTGCGGTTGCGGGCACCGCAGCCGGCCGAGCCATGGCCGGGGGTGCGGTTTTGCCACGGATTCGGGTACTGCGCGCCGCAGCAACGTAGATACACGCTCGTCGGGGTGGGGAAACACCAGCCGATGAGCGAGGACTGCCTGACGCTCAACGTGGTGGCGCCGGAAAAACCGGACTCCACTGATCCGCTGCCGGTGATGTTCTTCGTACATGGCGGTGGCTACATCATGGGCAGCTCGGCCACACCCATATACGACGGCGCCGCTCTGGCCCGGCGGGGCTGCGTCTTCGTCTCGGTCAACTATCGGCTCGGCATGCTCGGCTGCGTCGAGCTGTCATCGCTGTCGACGCCGGAGCATCCGATCGACGACAACCTGTTCCTGCGTGACCTGGTGCTGGCGCTGCGCTGGGTGCGCGAGAACATCACGGTGTTCGGTGGCGATCCGGACAACGTGACGATCTTCGGCGAGAGTGCGGGTGCGCACGCGGTGGCCACCCTGCTCGCGGTACCCGAGGCCGAAGGGTTGTTCGCCCGGGTGATCTCGGAGAGCCCGGCCAGCGGGATGGTCAGCTCCACCGACGCGGCCGCCCGGCTCGCCGGTCAGCTGGCCGAATTGGTCAGTCCGGGTGGAGGATCGGCCGCCGCTGCGCTCATGGCGGCCCGTCCGGCCGAGCTGGGGCGGGCCCTGGAGACACTGATCATGCGCGGGCAGACGGATATGCCGGGTGCATTTCCGGTCGGCCCGACCTACGGCACCGATTACCTGCCTGCCGATCCGGTCACCGCGATGGCCGACGGCAGTGCCCACCGGGTTCCGTTGATCGTCGGCAACAACGCCGACGAGGGCAGGTTGTTCACCCGGTTCCTGCCGCTGCTGCCGACCAACGAGCCGATGATCGAGAAGCTGTTCGCCGGCACCGATCCCGAGGACCGCCGCCGCATCGTGGCGGCCTACCCGGACTATCCGAGCGCGGCGGCCTGCGTGCGGCTCGGCGGTGACTTCGCGTTCGGTTCGGCGACCTGGCAGATCGCCGAGGCGCACAGCCGGCACGCGCCCACCTATGTGTATCGCTACGACTACGCACCGCGGACGCTGCACTGGGCGGGCCTGGGCGCAACACACGCGATGGAGCTGTTGGCCGTGTTCGACACGTACCACACGTCCTACGGTGCGTTGCTGACCGCGGTGGGCGACCGCAAGTCGGCTCGGCAGGTCAGCCGCGATGTCCAGCGACGGTGGCGCGAGTTCACCCGGAGCGGAACGCCGGGTCCGGGCTGGCCGGTCTACGACAGCGAGCAGCGGGCGGTGTTCGTCTTCGATCGGCGACCGCGCGTCGAGTACGACCCGCGGGCCGCACGGCGCCGGGCGTGGGAAGGGTTCACGCTCGCGCAGAGCTGATTTCTTCGGCGAGAGTCTGGGCGATCCGCTGCAGGGAGTCGCCCCGTGTGGTTGCGTGATCGAGGTGGACTACCCCCTGGATCCGCTGTCGGCTGACGAGTTCAGCGCGGTGGCAGCGATATTGCGGCGTGAGCGCGGGGTCACCGAGGGCTGGCGGATCGCCTCGGTGGAACTCGTCGAGCCGACCAAGGCGGAACTGGCGGCGTTCGACGGCGGCGGGCCCACTCCACCCCGGCGGGCGGCGGTGATCTGCCTGGATCGGTCGGCCAACGCCACCTACAAGGGTGTGGTGTCACTGACCGCGGACCGGGTCGAGAACTTCGACCATGTTCCGGGCGTCCAGGCCAACTTCACCGTCGACGAGTACGTCGAATGCGACGAGGTGCTGCGGCGGCACCCCGATGTGATCGCCGCGCTGGCCAAACGCGGAATCACCGATATGGACAACGTGTTCATGGACACCTGGACCTACGGTGCGGCGGTCGCTCCGCCGGAGTATCGCGACCGGCGGATCGGCTGGTCGGACACCTGGTACAAACAGACACCCGGGGCCAATCCCTATGCCCACCCGGTCAGTGGCCTGCATTGCGTCATCGACCTCAACAGCATGCGGGTGCTGCGGGTCGAGGATGACGGCAGCGCCGAAAATCCGGACGTGATGGGCGAATACGTGCCGCATCACATCCCCGAGCGGATCCGGTCGTCCTGGCGCCGGGAACCGCTGACCCCGCTGCACATCACCCAGCCGAATGGGCCGTCGTTCACCCTGGACGGCAACCTGCTGCGGTGGCAGAACTGGTCGTTGCGGGTCGGGTTCAACCATCGCGAAGGGATGACGCTGCATACCCTTCGCTACCGCGATGGTGAGGCGAATCGCTCAGTGGCACACCGGATGTCATTCGCCGAAATGGTGGTGCCGTACCGGGACCCGTCGGTCGATCACTACCGGCGCACCGCGTTCGACATCGGCGAATGGGGCCTGGGATTCATGACCACCTCGCTGGAGCTGGGATGTGACTGTCTCGGCGAGATCCGTTATCTGGATGCGGTTCTGCACAACAGCAAGGGCGAGCCGTACACCATCGCCAACGCGATCTGCATCCACGAGGAAGACAACGCCGTGCTGTGGAAGCATGTCGACCACGACGCCGGCGCCGAGGTGCGCCGGATGCGCAGGTTGACGCTGTCGTTCCACGTGACCGTCGCCAACTACGAATACCTGGTGTACTGGCGGCTCTATCAGGACGGCAACATCGAGTGTGAGGTACGTGCCACCGGGATCATGGTGACCACACCGGTGCCTGCCGGTCAGCCACATCCCAACGGCACCCTGGTCGACGAGCGCACCTATGCCCCGTTCCATCAGCATTTCCTGATCGCCCGGCTGGATCTGGA
Organism: Mycolicibacterium frederiksbergense; assembly: GCF_029893345.1. Classification (GTDB taxonomy): domain Bacteria; phylum Actinomycetota; class Actinomycetes; order Mycobacteriales; family Mycobacteriaceae; genus Mycobacterium; species Mycobacterium frederiksbergense_B. The sequence goes on from NZ_JARXVE010000002.1 coordinate 820,276, forward strand.
CATCGACGGCATCGGCAACACGGTCTATATGACCGAGTCGTATGCCGAACCGATCGGCCCGGCCAACCCGTACGGGCTGTCGTTGGTGGTGCGCAATCGGCCGCTGCGGACCGAACAGGAGGGCAAGCAGGACGTCGACTTCGGTACCCAGCGGGCGTGGAAGGTGGTCAACACCAACGTCGTCAACGGTCTGGGCACGCATCCGGCGTACAAGCTGGTGCCCACCGGCGCGATTCCGGCGATGTTCGATCCGGCCTCCCCGGTGCTGCAACGGGCAAACGTCATCGGACACTCCTTGTGGGTGACCCCGAACCGGCCCGACGAACGCTGGCCTGCGGGCGAATTCGTCAATCAGTCGGTGGTGGACACTGGGCTGGGGGAGTGGACCAAGGCCGACCGGTCCATCGACAACACCGACGTGGTGCTCTGGTACGTCTTCGGCATCCACCACATCACCCGCCCGGAGGACTGGCCGGTGATGCCCGTGGACGTGGTGTCGTTCTGGCTCAAGCCCTTCGGGTTCTTCGACCGCAACCCGGCGCTGGATGTGCCGGCGACTCTCCCCGGTACTGCCGCATGTGATCCGGGTCACTGCTAGGTTGCCTGTGTGCAACCGACTCCCGAAGCCGTCCTCGACCGCCCCGATGACCTCACCAGCGCGTGGTTGACTGCCGCGATCGGCGCAGGTCCGGTCGACGGCTTCAGTTTCGAGCGAATCGGCACCGGGCAGATGAGCGAGTGCTACCGCGTCGCACTGAGTTATGCCGACGGCGCCACGGGGCCGGCATCGGTGGTGCTCAAGGTCGCCGCGACCGATCCCAACAGCCGGCAGACCGGGCTCGCACTGGGGCTCTACGAACGCGAGGTGCGGTTCTACCGCGATATCGCGCCGAACCTGACCACCGGCCCGGTCGCGCCCTGCTACCACGCGGCATTCGACGCCGATGCCGGGTCGTTCGATCTGCTGCTCGGCGACGCGGCACCGGCCACCGGCGGAGATGAAATCCTCGGCGCCACAACCGAACAGGCCCTGCTGGCGCTCACCGAACTGGGTCGTGTGCACGCGCAGGTGTTCGCCAACCCCACGCTGGGCCAGGCCGAATGGCTCAACCGGGAGGCCCCGATCAACCAAGGGCTGCTCTCGGGGCTGTACGCGGCCTTCGCCGAACGCTACGACGGGCTGATCCTGCCCGAGCATCGCCGGGTCTGTGAACGATTGGTGGAAAGTTTCGACGAGCATCTGGCCGCCGAGGGCGCGCCCGATCGGGTTCAGGGGCTGGTGCACGGCGATTACCGGTTGGACAACATGTTGTTCGGTGCCCAAGGCGCCGTCCGGCCGCTGACCGTGGTCGATTGGCAGACCGTGGCGTGGGGTCCGGCGCTGTGCGATGTCGCCTATTTCATCGGTTGTGCGCTGCCCGTCGAGCAGCGTCGTGCTCACTACGACCAGTTGTTGACCGCTTATCACCAGGCCCTCGGCCCGGACCCGGCACTGACGCTCGATCAGGTGCGCGAGGGCGTGCGCCGGCAGAGCTTCTTCGGCGTGACGATGGCGATCATCTCCTCGATGCTGGTGGAACGTACCGAACGCGGCGACCAGATGTTCATGACGATGCTGGACCGGCACTGTGGCCACGTGCTGGACACCAACGCGCTGGATGTCCTTGCGCCGCCGTCGATTCCGGAGCCGCTGGTGCCCGCCGCCGAGGACGAGTATCCGCATCCGCCCACCGGAGAGGACCTGTGGAACGAGAGCTGGTACTTCGACTTCGCCGACGCAGCGGCGGGTTTTGGTGGCTGGATCCGCCTGGGGCTGATACCGAACCAGGACACCGCATGGGTCAATGTGCTGTTCTGTGGACCAGGGATGCCGACCGTGGCGCTCAACGACTTTCATGCCGCGCCCACGGAACCGGCACTGATCAAGGGCGACGGCGTCGAGCTGAGCCTGCAGCCGGTCGAACCGCTCAAGGCCTACCGGGTCACCGCATCGGGCACCGGCCAGGCGCATGACGATCCGGCGGCGCTGCTGCGCGGCGAGACGGGCCGGCCGGTTCCGGTGTCGATGGACCTGACCTGGACCACCGTGGGCACCCCGTATCAGTACCGGATCACGCCCCGCTACGAGATTCCGTGCGCGGTCTCGGGCACGGTGACCGTCCGCGACCGGCAGTACATCATCGACGCCGTCGCGGGTCAGCGCGATCACTCGTGGGGGGTGCGGGATTGGTGGTCGATGAACTGGGTGTGGAGCGCCGTCCACCTCGATGACGGCACCCATCTGCACGGCGTGGATATCCGGATCCCGGGGATACCGCCGGTCGGTATCGGCTATTCGCAGCGCGAGGGGGAGCCGCTCGTCGAACTGCAGGCGGTGACCGCGCAACACACGCTCGGCGCCGATGATCTGCCGACGTCGACCACGCTCACGCTGCAACCCGGCAACGTCGAGGTGACGGTCGACATCGCGGCCCACGCGCCGGTGCTGCTGGTGGCGGCCGACGGCCGGGTGAGTCAGTTCCCCAGAGCCTGGGCAAGGGTGCGCACCGCGGACGGGCGCAGCGGCATCGGCTGGCTGGAGTGGAACCGCAACCTGGGATAGCCGTCATCAGGCGACATTGTGCGCATGTTCGCGGGCCGTCAGCGTCGGCACCAAGGCTGCTTATGCTCCGACAGTGAACTTGGAGCTTGTGGCGATCGTGGTGGCGGAGTACGACCCGGCGATCGACTTCTTCGTGCGGGTGCTGGGCTTCGAGCTGGTGGAGGACGTGCCGTCGCTGACCAATGACGGGAGGCCCAAGCGGTGGGTCGTGGTCCGTCCGCCGGGTGGGGAGACCGGGGTTCTGCTGGCGCGTGCGGATGGTGATCGGCAGGCTGCTGTCGTCGGTGACCAGGTTGCGGGTCGGGTGGGGTTCTTCCTGCGGGTCAACGACTTTCAGTCGGAGTATGCGCGACTTGCCGCAGCGGGCGTCGAGTTCGTGATACCGCCGCGGTCCGAGCCGTACGGGCGGGTCGCCGTCTTTCTGGACATCGCAGGCAACCGGTGGGATCTGCTGGGGCCCGCCTAAGAGTTGACCCTCAGGTAATGCGGAAACGCTTGAGCCGCGCGGTCGCTCCCGAGACCAACTCCACCCGGCTGCGCGGCACACCCAGATGCTGGGCAAGCAATTTGGTGACGGCGTCATTGGCCTTGCCGTCGACGGCGCGCTCGGGCACATAGATGGTGAGCGCGCCATCGTCGGCGACCTCGACCAGCGGGCCTTTCCGGCTGCCGGGTTTGACGCGGACGACGACGCTTTCGCTCACCCCACCATTCTCTACCGCGCGACGATCACCGAGGAGCCGTGGCCGAACAGGCCCTGGTTGGCAGTCACGCCCACCTTGGCCCCCTCGACCTGTCGGCCGGTGGCCTGGCCCTTGAGTTGCCAGGTCAGCTCGCACACCTGCGCGATGGCCTGTGCCGGGATGGCCTCGCCGAAGCAGGCCAGGCCGCCGGACGGGTTGACCGGGACGCGGCCGCCGATGGTGGTGGCGCCAGAACGCAGCAGCTGCTCACCTTCACCCTTGGCGCACAGGCCCAAATGCTCGTACCAGTCCAGCTCGAGTGCGGTGGACAGGTCGTAGACCTCGGCCAGGCTGACGTCCTCGGGACTGATTCCGGCTTCGGCGTAGGCCGCGTCGAGGATCTGATCCTTGAACACCCGTTCCGGTGCTGGCACCACAGCGGTGGAATCCGTTGCGATATCCGGCAATTCGGGTAGATGCTGCGGGTAGCGCGGGGTCACGGTCGAGATGGCGCGCACCGACGGCACACCCTCGAGCGAACCCAGGTGCTTGCGGGCGAAGTCCGCGCTGGCGACGATCAGCGCGGCAGCGCCGTCGGAGGTGGCGCAGATGTCGAGCTGGCGCAGCGGATCGGACACCACCGGGCTGGCCAGCACGTCCTCGATCGCGGATTCCTTGCGGTAGCGCGCATTCGGGTTCTGCAGACCGTGCCGGGAGTTCTTCACCTTCACCTGGGCGAAGTCCTCGGCGGTGGCGCCGTACAGGTCCATCCGGCGCCGGGCCAGCAGGGCGAAGTACACCGGGTTCATCGCGCCGAGCAGGTGGAACCGCTGCCAGTCCGGATCGTTCTTGCGCTCGCCGCCGACCGGGGCGAAGGCGCCCTTGGGCGTGGTGTCGGCGCCGATCACCAGGGCCACGTCACAGAACCCGGCCAGGATCTGGGCGCGGGCGCTCTGCAGCGCCTGCGAGCCCGACGCGCAGGCCGCGTAGCTCGATGACACCGGCACGCCGTTCCAGCCCAGCTTCTGGGCGAACGTCGACCCGGCGATGAAGCCCGGGTAGCCGTTGCGGATGGTGTCGGCGCCGGCGACCAGCTGGATCTGGCGCCAGTCCAGGCCGGCTTCGGCCAGGGCGGCACGGGCGGCGACGACGCCGTACTCGGTGAAGTCGCGTCCCCACTTGCCCCACGGGTGCATGCCCGCGCCGAGGATGTAGAGCGGTTCGGGAGTGCTCATGAGGGGATCCTCCAGGCGTACGTGGTGCGCTCGACGCCTTCGTCGTCGGTGTAGAGCGTCATGGTGGTCAGCTCCAGCTCCATGCCGACCTTGAGATCGGCGGCCAGGGTGCCCTCGACGACCTTGCCGAGCACGATCAGGCCTTCCTCGGCGAGCTCCACCGCGGCGATCGCGAACGGCTCGAACGGGTCGGTCTTGGGATACGGCGCAGGCGGGAGGTACCGGTTCTCGGTGTAGCTCCACACCTTGCCGCGGCGGGACAGCGGAACCAGGCCGAGGGTGTCGCTGTCACACGCCGGGTTGGGGCAGTTGTTCTCCCGCGGCGGGAACACGTAGGTGGCGCACTGGGTGCACTTGGCGCCGATCAGGTGGGTGTCACCGGCGTCGTCGGTGGCGAACCACCCTTCGATCGCGGGTTGCGAAGATGCTGCTGGCACGCGGCCAGCCTAAACGATCACGACGTCAGAATTGAAACGTGTTGCAGTTTGGGTCTGTCGCGATAATCGTTTGAACCGTACGAAACGGTTTCGTACTCTTCGGGCATGGTTCGAGGCATGGAGCGTGAGCAGGCGGTGTTGGCCGCTACGGCCGAGTTGCTGGTGGAGCGGGGCTACCAGGCGCTGACAACCGATGCGGTGGCCGCGCGGGCGGGCGCCAGTAAGGCCACGATCTACCGCCGGTGGCCGAACAAGGCCCAGCTCGTCCGCGCCACCCTGGACGCCGCCGACGCTGCGCGCAACGCGTCCGTGCCCGATACCGGGCGGCTGCGCAGTGATCTGTTCGCCGTGATGGACACGGTCGCGGCGAACGTGGCCGACCCGTTGACGCGGGTCACGGCGGAGCTGGCGACACTCATGCGGCACGACGAACAACTCGCCGAGGCCATCCGCGAGCACCTGGGCAAAGAGGAGCTCTCACCGTTCCACGATGCCCTGCAGCGGGCGATCGCGCGGCGCGAGATCGCCGCGGACACCGACGTCGAGCTGATCCATGACGTGGCCGAATCGATGATCCTGCGGCAGGTCCACCTGGATCTGCCCGTCGACGCGGCATTCAGCGCGCGGCTGATCGATGACGTGCTGCTGCCACTGCTGGGAGGTGCCCCGCGATGACCGTCGTGATCGCCGGCGCCGGGCCAACCGGGCTGACCTTGGCCATCGACCTGGCCCGCCGCGGTGTGCCCTGCCGAGTACTGGACAAGGCTGCGACGTTGTTCCCGGGCTCACGCGGCAAGGGACTGCAGCCGCGGACGTTGGAGGTTTTCGACGACCTCGGGGTGATCGGCGCCGTGCTGGCCGGTGGCGAGTCCTTTCCGCCCATGCGGCTGTACCGCGGCGCGGAAGTGGTGTGGGAGAAACCGATCTACGAACTGCTCGGACTGCCCCAACTCGCTGCCTCCCCGGCGGTGCCGTATCCCTACACCTGGCTGATCCCGCAGTGGCGCACCGACCAGATCCTGGCGGCGCGTTTCGCCGAACTCGGCGGGGATATCGAATTCAACACCGAAGTAACGGGTTTCGCGCAAGACGACGACGGCGTCACGGTACATACCGACCGGGGCCCGGTCCGTGCCGACTACCTGGTCGGCGCCGACGGTGGCCGCAGCACGGTACGCAAGGTGTCCGGCGTCGAATTCCTCGGCGGTGCACTGACCGAGGAACGCATCATCGTGGGCGACGTGCGGGCCACCGGGCTCGACGGCCGGTGCTGTCACCTGCTGACCCGCGACGGAGACCAATCCAGGCGGTTCTCGCTGTGGAACCTGCCTGGGAGCGAGCACTTCCAACTGGTGGTGACCATGGCGCCGGGCGACGAGATTCCCGAGCTGACCGTGGACGGCATGCAGGAGCTGCTGGAGTGCAGGTCGGGGCGGCGGGACGTGGTGCTGTCGGACCTGCGGTGGATCTCGCTGTACAAGGTGAATCTGCTGATGGCGCAACACTTCCGGATGGGCCGGGTGTTCCTGGCAGGGGACGCCGCTCATGTTCATTCGCCTGCCGGGGGACAGGGTGTCAACACCGGGGTGCAGGATGCCTACAACCTCGGCTGGAAGCTGGCCGCGGTGTTGGCCGGAGCGCCCGATGTTCTGCTGGACAGCTATGAGGCCGAGCGCCTGCCCGTCGCCGCCGAGGTACTGCACCTCAGCGGTGCGTTGCACCGTCAGAACTTCGGCGCAACCGAGCCGGCGCCGGCGGCGATCCACCAGTTGGACATCAGCTATCGGGCCGGCCCGTTGGCTGCCGGAGACGCGCACGTGACCGGCGTGCTGCAACCCGGTGACCGGGCACCCGACGGCCTGCTGCCCGACGGTCGCAGACTGTTCGACGTGTTCCGGGGGCCACACTGGACGGTGCTGCAATTCGGCACCGACCCAGCCGATTTCGGTATCCCGCAGGTGTGCCTCGCGCCCGGCTCCGACTACGACGTACCCGTCGGCTCCTACGTGTTGGTCCGGCCGGACGGGTATATCGGCGCGATCAGCACCAGGGCGGAAGTCATCCGCGACCAACTCCGCCGGGCAGGGGAGGCCCGAGCTCCTATTTCAGGTGTCGGAGCAACTGCGCGTGTGACCACGGTGTGAGGCGAAACCGACCGTCTCGAATGACGGTGACGGCCACGTCGTGGACGTCCAGTCCGGAATGATCGGTGGGCGAGAAGTGGTATTCACCTTCAGGTGTGAGGCATTTCAGTGAGTTCATGGCCTGCTGGACCGCTTCGGGAGTGTCATCGCCTGCCGCGTCGACGGCTCCCGTGATCAGCCTGACGGCGGTGTAACCATCCACCGCGAACTGTGAGGGCGGCGCACCGTGGCGGCGCTCGAACGGTTCGGTCAGCGCGGCGATGACGGTGCGGGTCGCCGACGGTGGCAGATCCCGCTCTACGGCCACCAAAGACGCCGCCACGACGATGCCGTCGGCGCCCGGGCCGACCTCGTCCACGAACGCCGGACTGGCTGCACCGATTCCCGCGACCATCGGAATGTTCGGGCCGGATGACCTGAACTCCAGCGCCAAACCGGTCGCCGGGGAACCGGTGACCCACGCCATCAGGGCCTGCGCGCCGCTCCCGGCGACGGCCGCCACGGCCGGCCCGAAATCCCGGGTATCGACTTTCACGGGTTCGACTGCGACGACCTTGATTCCGAACCGGCCCAGCATCGTCTCCTGCGTGGCTCAGCCTCACGGTTGAAGACACTGTCGGAATCGAAGGTCACCGCAATTCTGGTCAGCCCGTGTTCGCGGAAGTATCTGAGTAGCTGCTCGGCGACCATTTGCCCGGTCGGCGGTGTCATAAAGACGTATGGACGGACGGGGTCGACTTGGGTGTGCGCGGCTCCGGTGGATACATACACCACCCTGCGCTCTTCGGTGTGTGGCAGGACCGCCAGGCCGGCGTTGGAGAACGAGGTGCCGACCACGGCAGCGACGCTCTCATCCGCCAGCTCCGCGCCGTCCCTGCTCTCCAGACCCATGTAGTTGGCACCGGTCAGCGACGTCACCTGACCGATCACGACCGGGGGCGGTGCTGGCACGAGGGAAGGCTACGTGATCGGCGACGGTTTACCGGTGTGCCGAGTCCAGCAGGATCTGCAGTACCTCGTCGGTATGGCCGGCCAGCAGGTTGTGCGTGCTGTCCAGCGCATGCGTGGTCCACGACGGGTCGCGCCGCAGCCGCTCAAAGGTTGCGGCGAAGGGCGGCTCACCGTCCCACTGAGTGGCGTACACATAAACGCGCCGTCGGAACCCGGACACATCGCCGGTGAGCCGGACCGGCTGCATCAGCGATGGCAACGGGTGCGCCGTGGCGCGTTCGTCGAAGAACGGCAGCGGCGGTACTCCATAGCCGGTGGCGTCGACGTCGGCATACCAGGCTCGAAGCTCGTCGGTGACCAGCGTCCAGCACGACTCGCCGTCGGAGGGCACGAACGCGTCCAGGTAGACCAGTGAATCCACTTGTTGTGGAGCGCGATCCGCCACGGCGGTGATCACCATGCCGCCGTAGCTGTGCCCGACGAGCACCGCGTCGGTCACCCGGTGGGCGGCCAGTTCGGCCAGTACGTCGGCGATGTGCGTCTCCAGGTTGACTCCGGCATGTGCCACATGGGCGCGTTCGGCGACACCGGTGAGTGTCAGTGCCAGCACCCGGTGGCCCGCGGCGCGCAGACCCGCCGCGAGGCCGTCGAAATACCAGGCGCCGTGGCATGCACCCGGAATGAGGACGTAGTCGGTCATCGCGAACTCCTGTCTGCGAACGTGTTTCGCCGGTAGTCGGCGGTGACGCGGGCCAAGTCGTGAGGATCGCCGGCATGCATCTCGCGGTTGGCGTGCACCACGGCTGTCGTCTCGGGTATCCGGCGCGCCTCGTATCCGGCGACGCTGTGGCCGGCGGCCAGTTCGTCGGCGAGTGCGCGGGCGTCGAGGATCGCCTGGGAACCACCGTTGGCGCCGACGGGATACATCGGGTGCGCGGCGTCGCCGACCAGGGTGACGCGCTGAGTTCCCCAGTGGGGCAGTGGTTCCCGATCGACCATCGGATACTCGAACACTGCGTCGGATCGGGCCACCAGCTCGGCGGTGTCCAGCCAATCCAGGTGCCACCCTGACATGTGGGCGGCCACCGCCGCGGGATCGGCCGGGGCGTTCCAGTTCGCGTCACCGGGAAGCGGGCCGGGACCGGCCTCGGGCACCTGCAGCACCCAGTTCACCAGATCGCCTCCGATCGGGTAGGTGACCAGCTCGACCCCGAGCGGTCCCTTGACGATGGCCATGGTGCGGCCGTCGAGAAACGGCCGAATCCGGCCGGCGCCGCGGAACATCCGCACGCCGGACCACAGCAGCGGATCGGGGCCGGGATGCAACCGGCGCCGCACCATCGAGTCCACCCCGTCGGCGCCGACGAACACCTCGGCGGTGAAATCCCCGGCGCGGGTCTGCACCTGCACCGCCTCGTCGGTTTCGGCGAAGTCCAGCACGCCGGCACCGGTGCGCACCGCCTCGGATCCCAGCCGGGTCCGGACCGCGTCGAGCAACAGCATCTGCAACCGCCCGCGGTGCACCGAGCACTGCGGACTGTCGTAGCCGCCCTCGATTCCGCGGGGCTCACGGAACAGCAGCGTGCCGTCGGAACGGTAGAAATCGATGACGGCCGGAGTGGCCGCGATGGTGCGGACCGCGTCGCCGAGGCCGAGGTGGGTCAGTTCGCGTACCGCGTGCGGCAGCAGATTGATTCCCACGCCGAGCGGCCGCAGTTCACGGGCGCTCTCCAGGATCTGGACGCGAAATCCTCTGGCGTGCAGGGCGAGTGCGGTGGTGAGGCCGCCGATGCCGGCGCCGGCGATGACGATCGGTTGCGTGGACATGACTCCAGCGTCGGCGGCGCCAAACGATAAGTCCAATACATAGTAAGTCCACAAACTATTGTGGTTGCTTATGGAATTGCGCCAGCTCGAATACTTCGTCGCTGTGGCCGAGGAAGCCAACTTCACCCGCGCTGCCGAGCGGGTGCACGTCGCACAACCGGCGGTCAGCGCTCAGATCCGCCACCTCGAGCGCGAACTCGGCCAGCAGCTGTTCGATCGCAGCCGTCGTACGGTGAGGCTGACCGCCGCCGGTGAAGCCGTGCTGCCCCACGCCCGGGCCGCGCTGGCCGCGGTCGCCGACGCCCGTACCGCGGTCGAGGAACTCGGAGAGTTGGTCCGCGGCTCGGTGGTGGTGGGCACGGTCACGGCCCACGATTTCGACATGCCGGGCCTGCTGGCCCAGTTCCACGCGGCACACCCACGGGTCGACATCACGTTGACCACCGACGAGTCAGACGCACTGCTGGACGGCCTGCTCTCCGGGAGGCTCGATGCCGCGATCGTCTCGGTAGGCGCTGAACTGCCCGCCGGGCTGGACGCCGAGGTGGTGACCGATCAGCGCATCGTTGCGGCGGTGGCGGCCGGTCATCCTTGGCGCCGGCGACGCACCGTCGCGCTGCGTGATCTCGTGGACCACCCGGTGATCGCGCTGCCGGCCGGCACCGGTATCCGCCACCAGTTCGACCAAGCCTGCCGCGCTGCCGGGGTGGCGGCGCGGGTCGCGTTCGAGGCGAGTACCCCGCACGCGCTGGCCGAGCTCGCCGAGCGTGGGCTCGGAGTCGCGGTATTGCCGGAATCGGCGGCCGTCGTCCGGACCGCGCTGCACCCGCTGCCCATCACACCCGAGCTACGCGGCCGGTTGGTGTTCGCCTGGCGTACCGATGGGCCGATGAGCCCGGCGGCCGGGGTGCTGATCGAGATGGCTGGCGGTCGTCTGCGCGTCGGCGAGCCCGCGGCCACCTAACAGTACTAACGTGCAAGTTGTAGGTACTGAGCGCGGGTGAGGGCCGCTTCAGTTCCGAGTTCCGCACGTAGCGCTGGGTTTTCGACGTAGGTCCGCACGTAGCTGTACAGGATGTAGGGGTCGACATCGAACTGTCGGCAGTCAAACTCGATCATCGGTGCGGGTGGCAGTCGGTCGATGCGCCAAAACCGCGTGGTGTACCGGTGGTTCCAATCGGCATTGGCATAGGCGATCGCCAGAATGATCGGATATCCGTCGGTAACCGCCCTGAAGGACACCAGGGACGACCAGTCCAATCGCGACTCGAAGCTTCTTCCGCGCTGAATGATTCCCTGACTCGTCAGTGTGACCCCGCCACGGCGGACGCGTCCGGAAACCACGACTGCAATGAAGGATGCGAAAACGATACCCAGGGCGCCGATCACCACGGCGAAGCCGGGAAACCCCTCATCTTGGTAGATAAATGTCTCGATCGCGGCCGTCGCGCAAAGCAGAGTACCGCACCCCATCAAGGCAACCAGGATCGTGAATTGCCAGCCTGAGTATCGGATTTCGGTCCCCGGAACACCATCCCGCTCTATCGTCCGGATCGCCGACGAAAGGTGCACGCGGCGATACCGGCCCACTAGGGCGAATGTGACGATGAGGGCAGTAAACAGTGCGAAAAGCAAAAAATATTTGAGTGCAATGACGTTGCCTGCCGCCGCGACCATGATTCCGAACAGGAACGAAAAGGCGGATATGGCACTCAGTCCGACGGCGGAGAGAAGGAACTTGACACCGTCATGGGTGTCCGTCCACGCTGCGGGAATGTCTTGATGTTCAGAAGATTGCATTCCACGCCCCTTTGGCTAGTCCACCAATGGCCTTCCCGGTGTCGGCCACCGCGGCGGCTCCATCGCTGATGGCGTTGCCGAGGCTGCCACGATTCGATGGCTCCGAATAGTCCGCCAAGCCCCAAATTCTCCCCTTGTGCAGGGCCCCTGAGGCGCACTGGTGCCGCTTCCTGCAAACGCTGTACCCGTTACCGTCAGGCTAGCAACCTGGTGATGCCCGGTTGCGCGGCAATTTCTGGTCAACAGGTGGTGTTTACTCGGCCCTAGGCAGCATGCGCCGTGACTGCAGGTGCAAGCCCACTAACCGGCGGTGCTGGCCATCGGGCTTCTGAAATCCCGGTTGCGATGCCGTAGAAGCACTTTCGGATAGGACCGCCCTTGCGTTTGACATACGCCGTGCGTGAGGCGTGCACACGATGCTCCGGAGCTGTTCGTTTCGCAGGTCCGTGTCAAGTTGCATCCGTTGGCATCTCGCCGGTGATGGGGCGAGGTGCTTGGCGGCGATCGGCGGGAGAGGATGGTCAGCCGCCGGCGCTCCCAATTCCTGGGGTGACACTTGACCGACTGGAACGGACCGCCCGATGGCGTGCCGAATCAGTTCGGTGAAGTGGCCTGTCTTATACGATATGCGGCCTCCGGCGGGGTAGGAGCCGATCGATGCGGTGAACGCACCGGGCAGCGGGTAGTCGGCGTCCACCGGCGCTGCGCGAGGACATCGGTCAATTCTGATCCGCTGGGCCGGGCCTGCAGGCCGGCTGGTCTGGATCGGAGCCTGTCGTTGGTTTCACTGTCGGGACCGCTGCATAGAGTGAGTACCGTGAGCCCCGCGAAGACCGAGACGAAGAACGCGCCGAACCCCGCCGACGACAAGCCCACACTGATGCTGCTGGACGGCAACTCGCTGGCATTCCGGGCGTTTTACGCGTTACCCGCCGAGAACTTCAAGACGCAGGGCGGGTTGACCACAAACGCGGTGTACGGCTTCACCTCGATGTTGATCAACCTGCTGCGCGACGAGCAGCCCAGCCATGTGGGCGCGGCGTTCGACGTATCGCGCCAGACCTTCCGCAAGGAGAAGTACCCGGAGTACAAGGAAGGCCGGTCCGCGACGCCCGACGAGTTCCGCGGCCAGATCGACATCACCAAGGAGGTCCTGGGAGCGCTGGGCATCACCGCGATGGCCGAAACCGGATTCGAGGCCGACGACATCATCGCCACCCTGGCCACCCAGGCCGAGCAGGAGGGCTACCGGGTGCTGGTCGTCACCGGCGACCGCGATGCGCTGCAGTTGGTCACCGACAACATCACCGTGCTCTACCCGCGTAAAGGGGTGTCCGACCTGACCCGGTTCACCCCCGATGCGGTGGTGGAGAAATACGGCCTGACCCCGGCGCAGTACCCGGATTTCGCGGCCCTGCGCGGGGACCCGAGCGACAACCTGCCCGGCATCCCCGGAGTGGGGGAGAAGACCGCGACCAAGTGGATCGTCGAGTACGGCTCACTGCAGGACCTGGTCGACAACGTCGAGAAGGTCAAGGGCAAGGTCGGCGATTCGCTGCGGGCCAACCTGTCCAGCGTGGTGCTCAACCGGGAGCTCACCGAACTGATCCGCGATGTCCCGCTGGCCCAGACGCCGGACACCCTGCGGATGCAGACCTGGGACCGCGACCAGATCCACCGGCTGTTCGACGATCTGGAATTCCGGGTGCTGCGCGACCGGCTGTTCGACACCCTGGTCGCCGCCGAACCCGAGGTCGAGCACGGCTTCGATGTGCGCGGCCGGGCGCTGGAGCCCGGTGAGCTGGCGGCTTGGCTGGCCGAGCACAGCCTGGGCAACCGGTTCGGGCTGGCCGTGGTCGGCACGCATCTCGCGTACGACGCCGACGCCACCGCGCTGGCCATCGTGGCGGCCGACGGCGATGGGCGCTATATCGACACCGCCAAGCTGACCCCCGAGGATGAGGAGGCGTTGGCCCGTTGGTTGGGCGATCCCGGTCCGCCCAAGGCGCTGCATGAGGCCAAGCTGGCCATGCACGACCTGGCTGGGCGCGGCTGGACGCTGCGCGGGGTCACCTCCGATACCGCGCTGGCCGCCTACCTGGTGCGGCCGGGGCAGCGCAGCTTCGCCCTCGACGATCTCGCGGTGCGTTACCTGCGCCGTGAATTGCGCGCTGAAACGCCGGAGCAGCAACAGCTTTCGCTGCTGGATGACTCCGATGGGGTCGACGAGCAGGCGGTGCAGACGCTGATCCTGCGGGCCTGTGCGGTGCTGGACCTGGCCGACGCGCTGGACGAGGAGCTGGCCCGGATCGATTCGTCCTCGCTGCTGGGCCGGATGGAGCTACCGGTGCAGCGGGCTTTGGCCGAGATGGAGTCGATCGGCATCGCCGTCGACCTGGACAAGCTGCAGGAGCTGCAGAGCGAGTTCGCCGACCAGATCCGCGACGCCGCGGAGGCCGCCTACGCGGTGATCGGCAAGCAGATCAACCTCGGTTCACCCAAACAGCTGCAAGTGGTGCTCTTCGACGAGCTGGAGATGCCCAAGACCAAGAAGACCAAGACCGGCTACACCACGGATGCGGACGCTCTACAGAGTCTTTTTGACAAGACCGGGCATCCGTTCCTGCAGCATTTGCTGGCGCACCGGGACGCCACCCGGCTCAAGGTGACGGTCGACGGTCTGCTGAATGCGATGGCATCCGACGGCCGGATCCACACGACGTTCAACCAGACCATCGCGGCGACCGGCCGGTTGTCCTCGACTGAGCCGAACCTGCAGAACATCCCGATCCGGACCGAGGCGGGCCGACGTATCCGCGACACCTTTGTCGTCGGCGCCGGTCCCGACGGACCGTATGCCGAGCTGATGACGGCCGACTACAGCCAGATCGAGATGCGGATCATGGCGCATCTGTCCGGCGATGAAGGCCTCATCGAGGCGTTCAATACCGGTGAGGATCTGCATTCGTTCGTGGCGTCGCGGGCGTTTTCGGTGCCGATCGACGAGGTGACACCGGAGCTGCGCCGCCGGGTCAAGGCGATGTCCTACGGGCTGGCCTACGGGCTCAGCGCTTACGGGCTATCCAGCCAGCTCAAGATCTCCACCGAGGAAGCCAAGGTGCAGATGGAGCAGTACTTCGACCGGTTCGGCGGGGTGCGCGACTACCTGCGGGATGTGGTCGATCAGGCCCGCAAGGACGGGTTCACCTCGACGGTGCTGGGCCGCCGCCGCTATCTGCCCGAGCTGGACAGCAGCAATCGCAACGTCCGCGAAGCCGCCGAGCGGGCCGCGCTGAACGCGCCGATCCAGGGCAGCGCCGCCGACATCATCAAGGTGGCGATGATCAACGTCGACGCCGCGATCAAGGACGCCGGGCTGAAGTCACGGATGCTGCTGCAGGTTCACGACGAGCTGTTGTTCGAGGTGGCCGCCGGCGAGCGGGACACCCTGGAGGCGCTGGTCCGCGAGCACATGGGTAACGCCTACCCGCTGGATGTGCCGCTGGAGGTGTCGGTGGGCTACGGCCCCAGCTGGGACGCCGCGGCGCACTAGCCGCGCATCGGCGGGAGTGGCGCACTAGCCGCGCATCGGCCGGAGCGGCGCACTAGCCGCGCAGCGGAGCCTGATAGTGCGCCATCCAGTACAGGATGGGTGCCGCCGAGCGGGCCGCCGCCACGGCATTCACATCTTCCTGTTGCAGGGCGTACACCTGAGCATCACCGAAACCGCGGTCGATGCGGTCGCGGACGAAGGCCAGTTCGACGACGGCGGCCGCGAACGCCGCGACGGCCTGGCCGGCGGGGCGCCCGCCGGCCAGGGCCGCCTGCCGGATCGCGGCACGCCGGGTCCGCAACGAACCGAGCCAGGTGGCCTCGTTGGGGGTGATCAGTCCGGCGGCCACCATGCCGGGCAGCTTGGTCGCGACCATGCGCTGTTCGCGGCGACGGCTGGCGACGGCCACCGCGATCATCGTGATGAAGATCGGCACCATCCAGACCGCGTACACCGCGAAGTAGGTTCCGATGCCGAGCAGCGAGGAACCGTTCCACAACCCGTGCATGAGCACCGCGCCCAGGTAGCCGACCAGGATGCACAGTGCCTTGGCGATGGTGCTGCGCTGGTGCAGGGCGAAGTACACCCCGATGGCGGTCATCGTGGTGAACAGTGAGTGCGCGAACGGCGCCATGATCAGGCGCATTGCCGCGGTGACCAGCGATCCGGCCAGCGAGTCCGCGCTGGAGATGTACATGATGTCTTCCAGCCAGGCGAAACCCAGGCCGACCAGGCCGGCGTACACCAGGCAGTCGGTCAGCGAATTGAGCTCGTTGCGGCGCCGGCCGGTCATCATGATCAGCAGGAACAAGCCTTTTGCGGCCTCCTCGATGAACGGGGCGCGGATCGCCACCGAGGCGAAACTGTGGGCCGAGTCGACCCCCGGTGCCAGCAGCGCGTCGGTGAACAGGCTCAGCACGACCGACAAGATGATCGCCACCGAGGCGCCCCAGCCGAAGGCCAGCAGCAGCAGGCGTGGCGGTTCGGGCTCCCAGCGGTCCAGCCACAGGTAGGCGAACAACACGCCGGTCATCGCGATGCTGGAAAAGACGAATCCGATGATCGCGCCGGCCGGGTTGAGCGCGGTGAACAGCAGCACCAGCGCGCCGATGACGACGCCGCAGGCGATGATCGCGGCCAGTGGGGCGCCGACCTTGCGGACCGGTCTGGGCAGTGGTGCGGTGATCGGAAACCACGGCTGGGCCGGTGGGCCGGGGATCGGGGAGTACGCCACCCGGAGAAGGGTAGCGGCGGCGGGGTCAGCGGAGGTGGTTTGTCCTGCGTGTCCCTGGTCGAGTACCCTCGTTACGTATCTGTGCTCACACCTCGTGGTCGTCGCAGATGCGCAAAAACGCAATACAACCTGTCCCTACGAGTAAACCTGTCCGGAGCAACCCAGCATATGCCTAGCCCCTCCGTCACCTCGCCGCAAGTAGCCATCAACGATATCGGCTCGGCTGAGGACTTTCTGGCCGCCATCGACAAAACCATCAAATACTTCAACGATGGCGACATCGTCGAGGGAACCATCGTCAAGGTTGACCGTGACGAAGTTCTGCTCGACATCGGCTACAAGACCGAAGGTGTCATCCCTTCCCGCGAGCTCTCCATCAAGCACGACGTCGACCCCAATGAGGTCGTTTCCGTGGGCGATGAGGTCGAGGCCCTCGTTCTCACCAAGGAGGACAAAGAAGGCCGCCTGATCCTGTCCAAGAAGCGCGCTCAGTACGAGCGGGCCTGGGGCACGATCGAGGAGCTCAAGGAGAAGGACGAGGCCGTCAAGGGCACCGTCATCGAGGTCGTCAAGGGCGGCCTGATCCTCGACATCGGTCTGCGTGGCTTCCTGCCTGCATCGCTGGTCGAGATGCGTCGCGTCCGCGATCTGCAGCCGTACATCGGCAAGGAGATCGAGGCCAAGATCATCGAGCTGGACAAGAACCGCAACAACGTGGTGCTGAGCCGCCGCGCCTGGCTGGAGCAGACCCAGTCCGAGGTGCGCAGCGAGTTCCTCAACCAGCTGCAGAAGGGCGCCATCCGCAAGGGTGTCGTCTCCTCGATCGTCAACTTCGGCGCGTTCGTCGATCTTGGCGGTGTCGACGGCCTGGTGCACGTCTCCGAGCTGTCCTGGAAGCACATCGATCACCCGTCCGAGGTGGTTCAGGTGGGCGACGAGGTCACCGTCGAGGTGCTCGACGTCGATATGGACCGCGAGCGGGTTTCGCTGTCGCTCAAGGCGACTCAGGAAGATCCGTGGCGCCACTTCGCCCGCACCCACGCGATCGGCCAGATCGTGCCGGGCAAGGTCACCAAGCTGGTGCCGTTCGGCGCGTTCGTCCGCGTCGAGGAGGGCATCGAGGGCCTGGTGCACATCTCGGAGCTGTCCGAGCGCCACGTCGAGGTCCCGGACCAGGTGGTCCAGGTCGGCGACGACGCGATGGTCAAGGTCATCGACATCGACCTGGAGCGTCGCCGGATCTCGCTGAGCCTCAAGCAGGCCAACGAGGACTACACCGAGGAGTTCGACCCGTCGAAGTACGGCATGGCCGACAGCTACGACGAGCAGGGCAACTACATCTTCCCCGAGGGCTTCGACGCCGAGACCAACGAATGGCTCGAAGGCTTCGACAAGCAGCGGGAAGAGTGGGAGGCTCGCTACGCCGAGGCCGAGCGCCGGCACAAGATGCACACCACGCAGATGGAGAAGTTCGCCGCGGCCGAGGCCGAGGAAGCTGCCCGTCCGGTGTCCAACGGATCGTCGCGTTCGGAGGAGTCCACCGGTGGTGGCACCCTGGCCAGCGACGCCCAGCTCGCCGCTCTGCGTGAGAAGCTCGCCGGCAGCGCATAAGTCAGGCGCGAACCGCTAAGCACGTTGAACTCCCCGGCTCACCACGAGCCGGGGAGTTCGTCGTTTCCAGGCCCTGACAGACTGTTGCGGTGCTTCGTATTGGGTTAACCGGTGGCATCGGCGCCGGCAAGTCAACGGTGTCGGCGACCTTCAGTGAACTGGGCGGCATCGTCGTCGATGGAGATGTCATCGCCCGCGAGGTGGTCGAACCGGGTACGGCTGGGCTGGCCGCGCTGGTCGACGCGTTCGGCTCCGACATCCTGCTTGCGGACGGCGCGCTGAACCGGCCCGCATTGGCGGCGGTGGCGTTCAGCGATGACGAGAAGCGGGCCACGCTGAACGGCATCGTGCACCCACTGGTGGCGGATCGCCGGTCCGAGCTCATCACCAGCGCCATCGAGGCCCAGAAGAACCCGGTGATCATCGAGGACATCCCGCTGTTGGTGGAATCGCAGATGGCGCCGATGTTCCCACTCGTGATCGTCGTGAATGCCGACGTCGAACTGCGGGTCAAGCGGCTGATCGAATACCGCGGTTTCAGCGAGGACGACGCCCGCGCCCGCATCTCGGCGCAGGCGACCGAGGATCAGCGCCGTGCGGTGGCCGATGTGTGGCTGGACAACTCGGGCAGCCCCGGTGCGCTGGTCGAGCAGGCCCGCGCCCTCTGGTATGAGCGGATCCTGCCGTTCGCGGATAATCTGCGGACCGGGCAGCCGGCGCGCGCCGAGGTGGCTGTGGTGCCCGCCGATCCCAGCTGGCCGGATCAGGCCCGGCGTATCGTGGCGCGTTTGCAGACGGCATGCGGACACCGGGCGGTGCGCATCGACCACATCGGCTCCACGGCGGTGCCGGGCCTCGATGCCAAGGACATCATCGATGTGCAGGTGACGGTGCCGTCCCTGGAGGTTGCCGACGAGCTGGCCGGTGCGTTGCACAACGCCGGTTATCCGCGGGTAGCCGGGATCACCGCCGACGTCCCGCACAGTGACGATTTGTCGGTGTGGCACAAACGGTTTCACGCATCTGCCGATCCGGGTCGGCCGACGAATGTGCACATCCGGGTGGATGGCTGGCCCAATCAGCGGTTCGCGCTGCTGTTCGTGGACTGGCTGCGGGCCAATCCCGGTGTGCACGGCGAGTATCTGGCGGCCAAACGGGCCGCCCTGGCCACGCCGGACTATGTCGCGGCCAAGGAGCCGTGGTTCCTGGATTCCTACCGGCGGGCCTGGGCGTGGGCGGAGGCGACGGACTGGCGGCCCTAACTCACGCCAGTCCGTCGCTACCGCTGGTCAGGACAGCCGGATCGCGATGCGGCGCAGCAGCTTGGTGGCCGTGATGTAGGCGGTGGCCCCGAACGGCCACTGTGAGACGATCCGTCCGCTTCCGGCCTGGAAGTAGTTGTTCACCCGTGCCCACACGGTTTTGGACAACCGGTCCTGGATCCACTCGTTGTAGGCGGCGAACGCCGAGCCGCGAACCTCGATGGTGGTGGCGCCGGTT
Source organism: Mycolicibacterium frederiksbergense (assembly GCF_029893345.1). Classification (GTDB taxonomy): domain Bacteria; phylum Actinomycetota; class Actinomycetes; order Mycobacteriales; family Mycobacteriaceae; genus Mycobacterium; species Mycobacterium frederiksbergense_B. Next base: position 839,853 of record NZ_JARXVE010000002.1, read on the forward strand.
TTCGCCGCCCGGGAGATCAGGCTGGCGGTGAAGGCGGCCTGTGCCTCGTAGAACGACACCAGCGGAATCGAGTTGGTGTTCGGGCCGTACATGATGAAGAAGTTGGGGAACTTCGGCACCATCATGCCCAGGAAGGCTTCGGGCTCGCCCTGCCACTGGTCGTGCAGTTCGACCCCGCCGCGGCCATGCACCTGGTAGTTGCCCAGGTAGTTCGCGGCGTCGAATCCGGTTGCCAGCACGATGATGTCGAGATCGTGCTCATCGCCATTGGCGTCGACGGCGCCGGTCTTGGTGAGTCCCTTGACCGCGTGCGGGACCAGGGTCACCTTCGGGCTGTGCAGCGAGGCGTAGTAGGTGTCGCTGACCACGGTGCGTCGGCCCTCGTACGGGAACTTGGGGGTGGCCAGCTCGAGCAGGTCCGGCCGGTCGCCGAGTTCGCGGTTGAGGAATTCCACTGCCGCCCTATGTTTGCGGCGGTTGGTGTGGCCGGTGGATTTGGCGTGGCTGGAGCCGTACTGGCGGATGTCGTAGCCCAGATACAGCTTGAGCCGACGCCAGGCATAGACCGGCGCGAGCCGATTGAGTTGGCGCTGCAGCGGGGTGAAGTCGTGACTGTTCTTGGGCAGCAACCAGTTCGGCTCGATCTGGAAGATCTTGACCGCGGATCCGACCCGTTCGGCCTCGGTGACCACCTGCACCGCTGAGGAGCCGGTGCCGAGCACGCCGATGGACTTGCCGGCCATGTCCAGCCCGTCGATCCAGCGTGAGGTGTGGCAGATTGCGCCCTCGAAGTCGCCCTGTTCACGCGCGAACGGCGGGATCAGCGGGATGTTGAGGAAGCCCACGGCGCTGATCACCGCGGTGAATCGGCCGTGGTCTTCGCCCGATGCGGTGCTGACCGTGTAGGTGTGGTCGGTGTCGGACCAGATGACGTCCTCGACCTTCTCGCTGAATCGGATCCGGCGCGGCAGGTCCCACTTGGTGGCGACGTAGTTGAGGTAGTCCTGGAGCTCCTTCCAGCCCGCGTGGGTGCGGGTCCAGTCGTAGCGCTCGTAGGAGAACGAGTAGATGTGCGATTCGAGGTCGACCTCGGCGCCGGGGTAGCGGTTGTGGTACCACGTGCCGCCAAGGGCTGGGGCCTGCTCGAAGATGACGAAATTTTCGATGCCCTTCTTGCGCAGGGCGATCGCAGCGGCGATGCCACTGAAGCCGGATCCGATTATGGCGACGCGCGGTGTTGCTGGCCGGCTCATCCTGTCTCCCGTCTAAAGAACTATAGGCCCAGTAGTTAGACCATTAATTAGGTTGTCAACGCCCAAAGGTTGTTTTGGGCTGTGGGTTTGGTTACTTGATCTGCGCGGTCCAGCCACCGTCGACGACGAGGTCGGTCGCGGTGATGAACGATGCGTCTTCGGACAGCAGAAACGCTATGGCGCCGGCGATTTCGTCGGGCATACCGAGGCGCCGCAGCGGCGTCCGGCTCTCCATATCGGCCCGGCGCTCCGGGTTGTCGACATACAGGTAGTCGATCATCGGGGTGAGGATCGCCCCGGGGCATACCGTGTTGACCCGGATACCCTCCGGCGCGAGTTGCAGCGCCAGGGCCTGGGTCAGCGACACCACCGCGGCCTTGCTGACCTGGTAGGCATCCAGCGGGGAATCCATACCCCGGATGCCTGCGGTGCTCGCGACGTTGACGATGCTCTTGCCGGTGCCGCGACGCAGATGCTCGACGGCGGCCTTGGTGACCTTGCGCAGCCCGTGCAGGTTCACACCGAGCGTGATGTCCCAAGTGGACTCGTCGATGTCGAGCATGGAGCCGTCCCGGTCGAACAGGGCCACCCCGGCGGCGTTCACCAGGTAGTCCAGCCCCCGGCCGTCCAGTCGGGCGAACAACTCGTCGGGATCCCCGTCGAGCAGGTCGAAGGCGACGTAGTCGGCCTCCGGCGCCACGGTGGCCGCCCGCTCACCGCGGTCGGTGGCGATGACATGGACTCCGTCGGCGACCAGCCGGGCCACCGTAGCCGAGCCCATGCCACCGCAGGCGCCGGTGACCAGCGCGGTGCGGGTCATCGGGCCGGCTGCTCGGTCAGTGCGAGGGCCTCGGCCAGCCGCTGCCCGGCGAAGGTCATGGCCTCGGTTGCGGTGGGGAACACCTCGTCCAGGCCGAAGAATCCGTGCACCATGCCCGGGGTCTCGTGGCTGTGCACCGTGACCCCGGCCGCGCGCAACGCCTGCTCGTAAAGCTCGCCCTGCGGCCGGATCGGATCGCATTCGGCCAGGATGACGGTGGCATCGGGCAGCCCGGAAAGATCTGCGTCGAGCACATTGACCCGCGGGTCGGATGCGGCCTCGGGGCCGGGCAGGTAGTTGTCCTGATGCCATTGCAGCTCATCGCGTTCCAGCATCACGCCGTCGTACTCGGGGTCCATGCCCCGGGCCAGGTCGGTGGTGGTGACGGGGTAGACCAGCAGTTGATGGCTCAGCACCGGGTCGCCGGCGTCGCGGTAGTGCAGTGCGACCGCCGCTGCCAGGTTGCCGCCCGCGCTGTCACCGGCCACCGCGATCCGGCTGACATCGACGCCCAGCCCCGATTGCGGGTTGCGGGCCCACTCGACCGCGTCGATCGCGTCGTCGACCGCGGTGGGGAAGCGCTCTTCGGGTCCGCGCCGGTATCCGACCGAGAGCACCGCGCTACCCGACGCGTTGGCCAGCAGCCGGGTGGCGGCATCGTGCGAGTCGATGCTGCCCAACAGCCACCCACCGCCGTGGTAGTACACGGTCAGCGGCAGGTCGGCCCGGTCCGAGGGCAGGTACAGCCGGCCGGGAATCCCGGCGCCGTCCCGGGTGCCGATGGTGACGTCGACGACGCGGTGCACCGCGGGCTTGGCCAGCGCGCCGAAGGTGTTCTCGAAGTTCTCCCGGGCGGTGGGCACCGGCAGCAGATGGGCGTTGGGGCGGCCCGACGCCTTGGAGTCGTCGAGCATCTTCTGGGCGATGGGATCAATCGGCATGTGGTTTCCTCTTTTGTTATCTCTGTGGATCGTTGGCGCTGTGGATCGGATGCTCAGACGCGTTCGTAGTAGCGGCGGGACTCCCAGTCGGTAACGGTGTGCGAGTCGAAGGCTTCGAGTTCACATCGAGACGAGGCCAGCAGGTGCTCGAACACCTCGTCACCAAACGCCGACCGGGCCATCTTGTTCCCGGCGAACAGGTGCAGGGACTGGTGCATCGCGGTGGGCACCGTGGAGATGTCGTTCCCGCCCCAGGCGTTGCCTTCGAAGATCTCGGGCATGGCCAGCTCGCGGTCGATCCCGTCGATGCCGGCCGCGATGGTGGCCGCGTAGGCGTAGTAGGGGTTGACATCGGCGCCGGGGATCCGGTTCTCCACCCGGAACGACGGACCGGTGCCCACCAGCCGGAACGCGCACGAACGGTTGTCGTTGCCCAGGGCGATCGCGGTACCCGCGAACTGGTCGGGCTGGAACCGCTTGTAGGAGTTGATGGTTGGCGCGAACAACAGGCTGTTGTCGGCGGCGTGCAGCAACTGGCCGGCAACGAACGATCCGAATCGCCGCGACATGCCTTCGTGCTCGGCCGACCAGCACAATGACTCGCCGGAGTCGGTCGACCACATGCTGACGTGCAGATGGCACGAGGAGCCGACCTCGTCGATTTTTGGCTTGGCCATGAAGGTGACGGTCAAATCGGCGTTGTGGGCCAGCTGTTTTACGCCGTATTTGAACAGCACATGCCGGTCGGCCATCTCCAGCGCATCGCAGTAGTCGAGGGTGACCTCCTGCTGTCCCAGACCCCATTCCGGTTTCGAGGATTCGATCGACACCCCGAACTCGGGCATCTGATTGCGGATCCGCTCGATGAACCAGTCGTCGCGGGCAGCCTGGACCATCTGATAGTCCGACCGGTAGTCCGACATCATGGTCAGGTTCTGATAGCCCAGTTCCCACGCCTGCCGGGGCGGGGTGGTCGCCAGGTAGAACTCCAGTTCGGAGGCGAACTTGAAGCCCAGGCCACGCTCGGCGGCCCGGTCGAGCTGGTGGCGCAGGATGGTGCGCGGCGCCACGGCCAGCGGTTGATCGGAGTCCATGTGGTAGGCGTCGCAGATCACCAGCGCGGCGGTCGGCTCCCACGGGACCCGGCGCAATGTCGACAGATCCGGGACCAGCCGGATGTCGACCCAGCCGTTGGCCGCATTGGAGACCGGCAGCTCGAGGGGGTTCATCTCCAGGTCGACGCCGAAGATGAAGCTGCTGGCGTTGACGCCGCTGCCGGCCAGCCCCAGGCTGCGGAACGCCGAAACGGTCAGGCGTTTACCGACCAGGCGGCCGTACGGGTCGGGCGCCGCGCAGACCACCGTGGTGATCTCGCCGGCGGCCGCCAGCTGCTCGAAGCGGTCGAGGTCCAGCACAGGTGACGCGGTGCTCATTGGTGCTCCAGGTGTCGATGCAGTTCCCAGTTGGTGATGGTGGTGCGTAGCCACTGCTCATAGCGTTCCAGTTCGCCGCGGCGGGTAGCCGAGTAGGAGGCGCAGAACCGCTTGCCGAGCAGGTCGGCCACCCAGGTCGAGTTCTCGAACTGGGCCAGCGCGGCTCCCAGGTCGCCCGGCAGGGGAGCGGGCTCGGCACCGGGGTCGGGTAGGGCGAGGCGTTCGCGCAGCCCGTGTAGCCCGGCCGCCAGCAGCGCCGCGGCGACGACGTAGGGATTGGCGTCGGCGCCGGGCCTGCGGTGTTCGACGCGGGCCGATGCGGCGTCGCCCAGCAGTACTCGGGCCGCGGTGCTCCGATCGTCGTATCCCCAGCTCGCGGTGGACGGCGTGAACATCTCCGGATCGATGCGCTTATAAGAATTGATGCCCGGGTTCAGCATCACCGAGGTGTCGGCCATACCGTTGAGCAACCCGGCGAGATAGTGAGCGCCCTCGGCGGACAGCGCGCCGGCCCCGTCGGAGAACACATTGACTCCATCGCGGGTCAGGCTGGAGTGCACGTGTCCGCCCGCTCCCGATTTGTCGGCGAACGGCTTGGCCATGAAGCTGGCGTGCAGGCCGCGCTCGGCGCACAGGTCGCGCAGGTACTGCCGGGCCCGGACCGCGTTGTCGGCGGCGCGCACCGCGGCCTCCGGTGCCAGGGTGAATTCGAAGAATCCGGGACCGAGCTCGGCGTGGAACATCTCCACCTCGATGCCGACCTGATCCATCCGATTGACGAATTCGGTTGCCAAGCTGTGTATTTCGGCGCCCCGGGTGAGGCTGTAGGCGTTCTCCGTGCGGCCCCGCGCCGCGTACCCGGGCAGCACGGTGGACCGGGCGTCGGAGGCCTCGAAGATCCACATCTCGTACTCGAAGCCCAGCACCGGGGCCAGGCCCAGCTCGGCGTAGCCCGCGGTGAGGTTACCCAGAACCGCCCGTGGCGAGAGGTCCAGCGGCCGGCGATCGGCGTCGACGAGTTCGGCGATCACCGCGTCGGTTCCCGGCCGCCACGGCAGCGGTATCCGGGTCGACTCGTCGGGCACCAGCACGGCATCCGGGTAGCCGTTGTCGGCACTGCTGAACGGGGTATCGGTGACGTCGTCGGTCACCGACAGGCCGTAGACGATGGTGCAGAAAGCCAGGCTGGACCCGGGGCGGGTCTTGGCCGAGCGCACCAGTTTGCCGCGCAGGCCGAGGTCGTAGTCGGCCACTTCGAGCTGTGTCATCGCCACGGGGTCAGCCATGCTTGTCACTCCTGACGCTGTCGGGTCGGCGGGATGGGTCGCGGCCGACCCGGTGATAGACGTGGTCGGGCACGTCGGCTGGGTCGTGATAAACCCACCAGGTGCAGGTGGTGCCGGGACGGTCCGGGGTCCAGGTGGGCGGGTCGATCACCCGGGTGGGGTAGCCCAGTCGATCGATCGGCATCACCTCGTTGAGCTGGCAGCAGTGCACGCAGTACGAGCAGATGCCGACGGTGTTCCAGGCCCAGTCGTGGGGCTCGGTGGTCACCGCGAATCCGAACGGCGCCCCGGACCGTGGTTGCCCGTCGGTGATCCCGGCATCGAGCGAGCGTCCGCCGGAACCGCATGGGGCGAAACGGAATCCGGTGCGTCCCGGTTCCTCGATCAGCTCGATGTCACCTTGGCGTCCGGTTCCGGTCAGGTGGGCGTGGAAGCCGTCGACGATGGCCACCATCAGCTGGTGTGCCGAGTCGCTCCACGGCTGGTTGTCCAATGAGTAACGGCGGGCGTGGATCTCATACCAGTCGCTCATCAGGAAGTCCCACAGTTCCCCCAGGGCGGGTTCACCGACCAGTCCGACCGCGACGTCGATCATGCCGGCCACTCGGTCGACGGCACGGTCGTGGATCTGCCGCCACACGTCGCGAGCCGATTCGATCAGCTCGGCCGCCGCTGGGTCCTGGTCCCGGCAAGCTCGGGCCGCCCGGGCGACGGCGTCGGTGTAGTCCGGCCACTCGGCCCCGATTCCGGCCATCGCCCGGATGCCGACCAGTTCGGTGAGCCGGGCCACCGCGGCGTCCAGGTCGGCCTCGGCCACCTGGTGGTCGCGGATCCACTGCGCGGTGGCCTGCGGCCACCGGTCGTAGATGTCACGCAGTTCGTCGGCCTCCAGCACCGACACTTCGACCAGCTGCGCCGCGGCCTCCCAATCCTGGCTGCGGACCCGTTCGATGGCGGTGCGGAACGTGCCCTGGGCCAGCTCGGCCCAGCTGCCGGCGCGCGCATTGCGGCCCAGGGAGGGTTCGAAGGCCACGACCGCAGGTTTCGGGGATGGGGCGCTCATGTCAGCTCGAACCCGCCGTCGACTCGCAGGTTGCTCCCGGTGATGTAGGCCGCCTGATCGCTGAGCAGAAACGCTGCCGCCGAGGCGATCTCGTCCGGTGCGGCGAACCGGCCGGCAGGCACCCGCGGTGCCAGTGCAGGCGGCAGGGTGCTGGTGTCGCCATGGGCGGCGGCCATCGGGGTGGCCACGAAACCGGGGGAGATGCTGTTGACCCGGATCCCGTCGGCGGCCAGCGCACGAGCACTGCTCTGGGTGAGCATCCGCAACCCGGCCTTGGATGCGGCGTACTGCGGGGTGGGATCCGGATTCGACAGCGCGATCACCCGATGCGCCTCGATCGAGGCGATGTTGACGACGGCGGCGGTGCTCGCGGCCCGCAGCACCGGTGTCAGGGCGTCGATCACGTTGTAGGCACCGACCAGGTTGACCTCCAGGCAGCGCAGCCACTGTTCGCGGGTGACGCCGCCGAACCCGGTGTGGTCGATGATGCCCGCACAGTTGACCAGGTAACTGATCGACTCGGTGGGCGCCCCGGCGGCCCGCAGGGTCGAGAGCAGCTCCGGGTCGCGGACGTCGGCGGCACAGCACACCTGCAGTTCGGCGGGGTAGGCCGGATCGGGTTCGGGTGCGCGGATATCGAGCCGGATGGTGCGGATCCCGGCGGACATCAGCACGGCCGCGGTGGCCGCCCCGATGCCCGACGCGGCTCCGGTGACCACCGCGTCGCCCCCGCTAAAGGACAGTGCCAGTGATCTCGATGCGGCGGGCGTCACCGGGGACCGAACCTACGGGCATGCTCGGTCATGGCGTCGGCGAAACATTCGCGCGGGGCCCGGATCACCCCGGCACCGATCTGGCCGCCGTCGCGGCCGGCCAGGCCGACGTCCATCACGGGCAGCACGCCGGTGTCGAGCACCTTGCGGGCATCCACGCCGGTCGGCGTGCCGCGGAACCCGAACAGCGGAATGCGGTAGCTGGAGTTCTCGCCGTGGGTGATTGCGTACATCTCCCGGTTGCGTTCGATCATGATCTCCGGGGAGCCGCCCTGGTACTCCTGCAGCGACAGCGCGCACGCCTGGGCGAAGCCGCCCAGCCCGATCGTCTCGGTGATCGGGGATTCACCGCCCATCCAGGTGATCTCGTCCTCGGTGTGGCCCGCGAACAGCTTGCCCTGGTGGATGGGTGGTGGCCCCTCGAACCAGGTGTCGCCCAGCCCGGCGAGCTTGATCGCAAAACCCCGGCAGGAGAAGGCCATTGCCGAAACCAGGGTGGACCCGGGTACGGCCATGGCGTCGGCGGACGCCTTGGCCGCGGCCATCGACAGCCGCAGGAAGAAGTAGTCGTTCTCGGCCAGGTGCAGCATGGTCTCGCGGACTCCGGGGACGTCCTCGGCGACCATGTCCAGGATCGCGGGCAGGATCTCGCGGTTGAACAGGATCGAGGCCGCCGCGTTGCGGCTGTGCACCTCATCGCCCATCCGCAGGGCCCGGGCGATCAGGGGCTTGAGCGCGATGCCGCCGTGGCGGCGGATCGCCTCGCCGACCACGGGCGCCAGCACGTTGTTGACGTGGCGCAGCCGGTCGCGCACCCCGTCGTCATAGCAGCCGTAGTTGAGCCGGCGGGGTTCCTTGCCCTCGTAGAAGTTGCAGAAGCCGAGGTTGCCGTGGGTGCGGTTCTCCACCACGAACACCGGCATGGACGCGGTGTAGATGCCGGCCAGCGATCCGACGGCGGCGTAGTCGTGGCATGCGCCCACCTCGATGCGGCCGCTGGCGAAGCCCGCGATGGCCTCGTCACGGTCGGCCGCCAGGCCCTCGAACAGTGCACCGCCGATCAGGGCTTCGCGCTGTCCGCCGGTGTAATCCGACCACGGCATCGGCGCTCCGGAGGTCAGCACCAGGTTGTCGCGGTAGCCCGGCAGCACCTCGCGAGCCGCACAGACGTCGATCACCCAGGGATCTGCGGCGTCCAGGTTGGCGAACGCCGTCGCGTTGGCGGCGTCCACGTCGACACCGCTGTCGGTGGCGGTGATGTTGGTGTCGGTGCTCACCAGGCCACCACGCCGCCATCGACGAGCAGGGTCTGTGCGGTGATGAACGAGGCCCGCGGCGAGAGCATGAACTCGACTGCTTCGGCGACCTCTTCGGGTTCGCCGATGCGCTTGAGCATGGCGTGGGCGGCGCTGGCTTCTTCGCCGCCGGACACCCGGGCCATCGAGGGGCTCATCGGGGCCCGGATGACGCCGGGGGCGATGTTGTTGACCCGGATTCCGCGAGGAGCCAGCTCCTCAGCCAGATACCTTGTGTAGGCGGCGATTCCAGCCTTGGTGGCGCCGTACACCGAGGCGCCGCGGAACCGGCCGAAATGCCCGGTGAGGCTGCCGATGTTCACGATCGCGCTGCCCTCGGTGAGCAGCGGTGCGACGGTGTCGGTGACTCGGGCCATGCCGGCGATGTTGACCTGGAACATCAGCTCGAGTTTGGCCTCATCGAGTTCGCCGAGGAACGAATCACGCAGAATGCCAGCACAGTTGACCAAACCGGCTACGGTCTCACCCTCGTTGACCACCGATGCGACGGCGTTGCGGATGCTCTCGGAATCGGAGACGTCCATCGCTACCGACATGGCGCCGCGCAGACCCGCCTGGTCCAGGTCCAGGGCGTCGATGGCGGGTTTCAGGTCGGCCGCCACGGGCAGGTAGTCGCTCTGCAGCAGGCGACGGCAGATCGCCTGGCCGATCACGCCGGCTCCGCCTGTAACGATCACTTTGTTCGTCAAATCTACGATCCCTTCGAGTGCTCAGCTTGCCCGGACTTGTCCAAGTTTCTCCCTTTAAGGGCTATAGGTCAAGGTTTTAGTCCTTTTAAGTTTTCATATGGTCTATTGGGTAAGGGAAACGCCTTCAGCAGCGGATATTGGATAACCTGATGCCATCCGTGCGATAGCCTGATGCCATCCGAAGGGGGGCGGCGTGTCATCAGATAAGCCAGCATTGGTTCCGGTCCGGCAGATCCCTGCCCACGAACTAGTCGTGGACCAGATGAGGCGGGCACTGGAATTGGGGCGGTTCCGTCCCGGTGATCGCCTACCCACCGAGCGGGAACTCTCGGAGATGCTCGACGTGTCCCGCACGACGGTGCGTACCGCCGTGGCGGTGCTGGAGCGTGAAGGCCTGATCGCCGTGCGCCGGGGCCGTGGCGGTGGTTTCACCGTGCAGGCCCCGGAGTTCGACGCCGCGGAGATGCGCTGGGAGATGCGCCGCAACAAGCGTGCCATCCGGGACGCATTCGACTACCGCATCATCGTGGAAACCGGGGCCACCCACCTGGCCGCGGAGCGCCGTCGAAGCGCTGACCTCACCGAACTGCACAAGCTGCTGTCCGGGATGGACGCCGCTCTGACCACCGCCCTCGACGATCAGTCGGCTCAGCACACCACCGACTTCCAGACCCTGGACTCGGCGTTTCACCTGGGTATCGCGCAGGCCGCGCAGAACGATCAACTGCTCAATGCGGTGGCCGACGCGCGCCGGCGGATGTGGCTGCCGGTGGGTGCGATCTTCGGTCGGTTGGAGCCCAATGCCAACGACTTTCATGAGTCCATCCTCGAGGCGATAGAGAATCGGGATCCCGAGCTGGCCGCAGCCCGGATGGAAGCCCACATCACCGACACCCGGCACACCATCGAGGCCTGGCTCAAGCGCTGACGCTTCGGTGAAATGGAAGCGCCCGGCGCGATCCGTAGGGGGGATGGGATCGCACCGGGCGCGCGCCCGCGTCACCGAGAGGGTTCAGCCTCCGGCGCCGGGGCGGGTTCTTGGTCGTCGAAAATCGTGCTGCCGATCCGGTTGTAGAGGTCCGGCCTGGCTTTGCGCCAGTACAGCGACAATGCCATCGACCCGAACAGCAGGATTACCACGGCGTAGGGAATCGCCTTGAAGAACAAGGTATCTGAGGCGGTTCCGGCGGCGGCCTGCATATTCGACGCCATCAGGTAGATGACGTAGACCATGCCTGCGCCGCCGACGATCGGTGCCAGCAGGGTCCGCCACCAGGATGCGGTTTCGGGGTGTTGCTTCTTGACGTGGAAGTACACCACGGTGGCGATCGAGCACATGGTCTGCACGATCAACAGCAGCAGCGTGGCCAGGATCGCGACCAGCACGAACAGGTCGGCGTAGGGGTCGGAGCCGGTCAACGAGCAGACTGCCACCAATACGGCCGCGAATCCGGTCTGCGCCAGCGATGCCACCCAGGGTGAGGCGTGTTTGGGGTGGGCCTCACCCAGTCGGTTCCACAGCAGGCGGTCGCGGCCGAATGAGAACAGGTAGCGGGCGGCGGAGTTGTGGATGGCCAGTGCGCAGGCGAATGATCCGCCGACCACAAGCCACTCGAACACCGTCACGGCCCACGGCCCGACGTACTGCGCGGTGGGTGCATACAGCAGGTCGAACGGTGCGGGGCCGGAGGCGAGTTCGACGGCTTTGGTGGGTCCGTTGCCGACCACCACGCCCCACGAGATGAAGGTGTAGAACACGCCGATCCCGATCACTGCGATCATGGTCGCCAGCGGCACGATTCGCTTGGGGTTCTTCGACTCTTCACCGTAGATCGCCGTCGATTCGAAGCCCACCCAGGACCAGAACGCCATCAGCAGGCCGAGACCGACCACGCCTCCGGCGACGCCGTTGGTGTCCAGGGCGGTCAGCGGATTGAGCGAGGTGAAGCTCATCCCGTCGGGATGGTTGATCAGCCCGGCGACGGCAGTGATCGACAGCATGGCGATCTCCGATACCAGCACCACGCCAAGTACTTTGGCCGCCACTGAGATGTCGAAGTGAGAGAGGGCGGCGATGGCGATCAGGCCGATGGCCGCGTAGACCTCCCAGGGCAGGTCCAATCCGAACTGAGAGCTGAAGGCCTGATCGGCGAAGGCCGCGAAGATGCCGATCAGGCCGGCCTCCATGGTCATGTAGGTGAATGCGGGGAGCACACCGGCGGCCAGGCCGGGGATCCGCGACCAGGCCCGTGAGACAAAGGTGTAGAAGGCGCCGGCGGCGGTGATGTGGCGGGCCAGGGCGACGAATCCGATGCTGAAGATGCTCAGCACCACCGTGGCGATGAGGAATCCACCCGGTGCGCCGAGTCCGTTGCCGAAACCCACTGCCACAGGCAGGTTGCCGGTCATTGCGGTGATCGGAGCGGAGAACGCGACCACCATGAACACGACGCCGGCCAGCCCGATGGCTCCACGTTTCAGCGTGGCGGGTTGCCCGGACGGGGGGCCGACCCCTTCGGTTCCCTGTTCATAACTGACTGCCATCGCCACCTGCCTCTCAATCGGTTTTCGGGAGCCTATGGGGCTAAAGGTCTAAAGACAAGACCCATAGACCTAAACTGTTGACGCGTGGCATAACGTTTACACGAGCAGGTTTCATCGCGGACTGTTTTGGTCTAAAGACTGGTGTTTTGACTAATTACGCTCCGGTAATCCCGGAGCAGGAGGTGGGATATGCCCGCGACGTGTTCGTCCCAGACTTCTGGAAAGCAGCTGCGGGAGTACCTCGACGCTGCCCATATCCAGGGACTCCGCGCCGCCCGCACCGGAGTGGTGAGTCGTCAAGTGCCCGCGTTGGCCGAGGTCTCCGCGACGAGATTCGCGATGGCCGTCGCCACCGTCGACGGCGCCGAGGCGCACATCGGCGAATCCGACGCCGGGTTCTCCATCCAGAGCCTGTCCAAACTGTTCGCGCTGTGCGCGCTGCTCCGGCACGAGCCCGAAGCCTGGCCGGCGGTGGGCTGGGGCCCGTCGGACGCCGGTTACGGCTCGGTTGCCGACCTGGAGCACAACGACTGGCGACCGCGGAACCCGTTCGTGAACTCGGGGGCGCTTGTGGTCACCGATCGGCTGCTGATGCACAGCGGCGATGCGGTCAGTGCCACCGTCGAGATGCTCGGCGGCGGTGCCGGCGAGGTGTTCTCGGACCCGCGAGTGGCGCAATCCGAGATCGATACCGACCATCGCAACTCGGCGATCGCCCATGTCCTGGCCGAGCATGGCCGGTTGGTCAACCCGATCGACGTGCTGCTGCCGCAGTACTTCGCGCAGTGCGCGATCACGGCGTCGGTGCGGACACTGGCCCGGGCCGCACTGTTCCTCGCCGACCGCGACAGTGAACCCAGCGGTGGCCAAGCGGTGCTCGACCCCGCAACCGTGCGCCGGGTGAACGCGGTGCTGTTGATGTCCGGGATGTACGGGGCGGCCGGCGATATCGCCTACCGGATCGGGCTGCCGGCCAAGAGTGGTATCGGCGGCGGAGTGCTCGCGGTCATGCCCGGCCGAGGCGCGGTATGCGTGTGGAGCCCGCCGCTGGATGGCGACGGCAATTCGGCCGGGGGAGTCGCGGCGATCGAGGAGTTCGCGCGCTGCGCCGGCTGGTCGGTGTTCTAAGCCGGTGCCGCGGCGGCGGGGACGGCATCGACGGGCGGGATGTCGACCGGCGGGATGTTGGCGGTCGGGGTGGTCAGGGTGGCGCCACAAGGCAGGCTGCCGTAGTTCGGATCATCGCGGGGCCGGGTCAGTCGCGGGGCGACGAACGTGTCGGCCTGGGCGACGATCTGATCGTCCACCAGGATCTCGCAGTGCATGTTCGCCGAATACGGCCAGTCGATGCGCACCACCATCCCGGCGGCCTCGGGGTTGGTCACCACGCCGGTCGCCTCGAAGACCCGGCCCGGCAGCATGGACGGGTCGGCGGTGTTGATGTTGTCGTCGTCGATCTTGTACGCGATGGTCGCGTTGCGTGAGACGCCGTCGATCCTGGCCCGGTAGGTGACGTTGTGGAGTTGCTGGCCGGGCTGCGTCTCCACCTGCGGCGGTGCCTCCGGGTCGGCCTGGGCAGCGGCGGGAATCAACACTGCGCCGGTGAGCAGGCCCGCCAGTGCGGCGGCTCCCCATGCGTACTTAGTCGAGCTCATGAATCTCGACCTTACGCCCCTCGCCATGTCAGGGCCATGTCGTTGCCGGCAAGCCACTGATCCAGGTGATAGTCGCAGCTGGCCAGCCCATCGATCGCGGTGACCGCGGTTTGCACCGCCTGCTCGCCGACATCCGGGGTCAGCAGGCCGTGCCGGACCGCGGTGAGCAGCTCGTCGACGTCGCACAGTTCGACACCGCGCCCGGTGCGCACCACCAGGTCCAGATAGTGGTCCTCGGAGTGCCAGGCGGTCGGGCCGGCGGTATAGGTGCCGATGTCGAGGTAGAAGTCCTGGTCCCGCTCGTGGCCGGGGCTGAAATGAAACACGCTTGCCCGCAGTCCGAGCGACGGCAGCAGCCAGGATTCCAGGTAATGGAACTGGGCCCGGCCGGGTGTGGGCCGGGCCATGTACAGGCCCCAGGGTTCGACGGTGTAGACGTCGACGGCCCGCACGATGCCTTTGGGATCGGTGTTCGTGCGGGCCACCAGGTCGAATGTCTCGTGCTTAGGCGGGTGGATGCGCCCCAGACTACGCGGACAGTGAACGCAGGCGGAAGTTGTCGGTGCACAGTTCTACGCTGGTGAGCATGGCCTTCGCGACCGAACACCCCGTGCTCGCGCATTCGGAATACCGGGCTGTCGATGACATCGTCCGGACCGGCGCCCGGTTCGAGGTAGTCAGTGAGTACGACCCGGCGGGTGACCAGCCGGCCGCCATCGACGACCTCGAGCGCCGGATCAAAGCCGGCGAGCGCGACGTGGTGCTGCTCGGCGCCACCGGTACCGGTAAGTCGGCCACCACGGCGTGGCTGATCGAGCGGCTGCAGCGGCCCACCCTGGTGATGGCGCCGAACAAGACGTTGGCCGCCCAGCTGGCCAATGAATTGCGGGAGATGTTGCCGCACAACGCTGTCGAGTACTTCGTCTCGTACTACGACTACTACCAGCCCGAGGCGTACATCGCCCAGACCGATACCTACATCGAGAAGGACAGCTCGATCAACGACGACGTCGAGCGGCTGCGGCACTCGGCGACCTCGAGTCTGCTGTCCCGGCGCGACGTGGTCGTGGTGGCCTCGGTGTCGTGCATCTACGGCCTGGGCACGCCGCAGTCGTATCTGGACCGCTCGGTGGAGCTGGCGGTCGGTCAGGAGGTGCCGCGCGACGGGTTGCTGCGGTTGCTGGTCGACGTCCAATACAACCGCAACGACATGGCGTTCACCCGGGGCACGTTCCGGGTGCGCGGCGACACCGTGGAGATCATCCCGTCCTACGAGGAGCTCGCGGTACGGATCGAGTTCTTCGGTGACGAGATCGAGGCGTTGTATTACCTGCACCCGCTGACCGGCGACATCGTCCGGCAGGTCGACTCGCTGCGGATCTTCCCGGCCACCCATTACGTGGCAGGCCCGGACCGGATGGAGCACGCGATCTCCACCATCGAACAGGAGTTGGAAGCGCGGCTGGCCGAGTTGGAGGGGCAGGGCAAGCTCCTGGAGGCGCAGCGGCTGCGGATGCGCACCAACTACGACGTCGAGATGATGAAGCAGGTCGGGTTCTGCTCGGGCATCGAGAACTACTCGCGCCACATCGACGGCCGCCCGGCCGGCTCGGCACCCGCCACGCTGTTGGACTATTTCCCCGAGGACTTCCTGCTCGTCATCGACGAATCCCATGTCACCGTGCCGCAGATCGGCGGCATGTACGAGGGCGACATGTCGCGTAAGCGAAACCTGGTCGATTTCGGCTTCCGGCTGCCCTCCGCCGTCGACAACCGCCCGTTGACCTGGGAGGAATTCGCCGGCCGGATCGGGCAGACGGTGTACCTGTCGGCCACCCCGGGTGCGTACGAGATCAGCCAGGCCGGCGGTGAATTCGTCGAACAGGTGATCCGCCCGACCGGTCTGGTCGACCCGCAGGTGGTGGTGAAGCCGACCAAGGGCCAGATCGACGACCTGATCGGGGAGATCCGCACCCGCACCGAGCGCGACGAGCGCGTGCTGGTCACCACGCTGACCAAGAAGATGGCCGAGGACCTCACCGATTACCTGCTGGAGCTCGGCATCAAGGTCCGGTACCTGCATTCCGAGGTCGACACCCTGCGCCGGGTCGAGCTGCTGCGCCAGCTGCGCCTCGGCGAGTACGACGTGCTGGTCGGCATCAACCTGCTGCGTGAGGGCCTGGACCTTCCCGAGGTGTCGCTGGTGGCCATCCTGGACGCCGACAAGGAAGGCTTCCTGCGCTCGACTCGCAGCCTGATCCAGACCATCGGCCGAGCGGCCCGCAATGTGTCCGGCGAAGTGCACATGTACGCCGACAAGATCACCGATTCGATGCGCGAGGCGATCGACGAGACCGAACGCCGCCGCGCCAAGCAGGTCGCCTACAACGAGGCCAATGGGATCGACCCGCAGCCGCTGCGCAAGAAGATCGCCGACATTCTCGACCAGGTGTACCGCGAGGCCGACGATACCGAGTCGGTCGAGATCGGCGGGTCGGGACGGAATGCGTCGCGTGGTCGGCGCGCCCAGGGCGAACCGGGGCGTGCGGTCAGCGCCGGCATCGTGGAAGGCCGCGACACCACCAACATGCCACGGGCCGAATTGGCCGATCTGATCAAGGATCTGACCGAGCAGATGATGTCCGCGGCGCGGGACCTGCAGTTCGAGCTGGCCGGCCGGATCCGCGACGAGATCGCCGACCTGAAAAAAGAGTTGCGCGGGATGGATGCGGCCGGTCTTAAATAGATCCTGCTGACAAGCAATTTCGCATCCGCATCGAAGGAAACTGTGTCAATCCTCTCCACGCCCGTGGTGGCCGATATTGTCGCGCGCCTGTTTTCGTCCACAATCAATCCGGCCCCGAAACCGGGCGTCCGATTCCCCGAAATCCCGGGCAACACAACATCGGTGGTGATTCCGACTCGGCACGGCGATACCGCCGCAACCATCTACTGGCCGAAACCGGACAGCGTTGCCCCGGGGGTGTACGTCAACGTCCACGGTGGTGGCTTTGTCGTCGGGCACCGCGAACAGGACGATCCGTGGTGCCGCTATCTTGCTGCGCACGCGAATGTCGCTGTGGTCAATACCGATTACGTGCTGGCCCCGCGGCACCGGTTTCCGGCGCCCGTTGAGCAGGTCTACGACGTTCTCGTCTGGGCGTCCGCCGCCGAGCGGGACTGGGATGGAACCAGGCTCTGCGTCGGCGGGCAGAGCGCCGGAGGCAGCCTGTCCGCGGCCGCGGCGCGGCTCGCACTGGAACACGGCGGCCCCGACATCAAACTCCAGATGTTGCACTATGCGCCACTGGATCTGGTGACCGCGAGCAAGGACAAGAGTTCTCCGCTGGGCGCCAAGGCGGTCATGCGACCGTGGATGAGCGAGGTGTTCGACACCGCGTACATACCCGAACCCGCACGGCGCACCGACCGGCTCGCCTCACCGGCGTGGGGCGGCAATTCGGATGGCATCGACGGAATCGCACCCGCGCTCGTGGTCACCGCCGAATACGACCGGTTGCGGACAGAGGCGTGGCGTTACGCCCAGAAGCTGGACGCCGTCGGTGCCCTGGCCGAGTACCACGAGGTGCGCGGCGTCGACCATGGCTACAACATCATGAGCGACGCAAGCGATGTCACACGCCGGGTGTACGACATGATCGCCGGTCACGTCAGCCGGGCGACCGCGGGTTGACTAGGCCCGATTCGTAGGCGACCACCACAGCCTGGGCGCGGTCGCGCAGTGAGAGTTTCGCAAAAACGTTGCCGACGTGCGTCTTCACCGTATGTTCGGTCACGAAGAGCCGATCTGCGATCTCTGCATTCGCCAGCCCTTTGGCGATCAGTTCGAGTACTTCCCGTTCCCGCGGAGTAAGAGTTGCCAGCTCGCGGCTCCACGGACGTGGTGTGGAACGGCGCTGGGCGATATCGGCGATGAGACGTCGCGTGACACTCGGTGCGAGGAGCGCATCGCCGGCATCCACGATTCGCACCGCGCGGATCAGCTCGTCGGCGTGTGCGTCCTTCAACAGGAATCCGCTGGCTCCGGCGCCGAGCGCCTCATACACGTACTCGTCGATATCGAACGTCGTGAGCATCAGTACCCGTATGGGTGGCGTCATCGTCATCGACAGGATTTCGCGCGCGGCGTCCAGACCGTTCATCTCCGGCATGCGGACGTCCATCAGGACAACGTCGGGTCGCAGCCGCTTGACTTCCGAGACAGCGACGCGTCCGTTCGGTGCGTCCCCGATGACGTTCATGTCGGGTTGTGCGGCCAGCAGAGCGCCAAATCCCTGACGCACCATCGCTTGATCGTCGGCGATGAAGACGTTGATCGTCCGCGTCACAGCCTAGGCTCCCGGTGCCGTGCGGATAGTCGCAGGAATATCAGCCCGAACCTCGAATCCACCGTCGGGCAGGGTTCGGGTGACAAAACTGCCGCCGATCGCGGCCGCCCGCTCTCGCATGCCGGCGATACCGCTACCGCCAGTGGAAGTCTGACCCGATCCTGGGACTGAAGCCGGCCCGTTGCGCACCGTGACCGCCGTGGCGTCGGGTCCGTGCTCCATCGTCACCGCCACAGGTGCACCCGGGCAATGCCGGACCGCATTGGCGAGTGACTCCTGCACGATCCGGTAGAGGGCGACGCCACACAGCTCGGAGGTTGGCGGCGGATCTCCGGAAATGGTCAGGGACACGTCAACTCCCGCGCGGCGGCTGTTCTCGATCAGTTCGTTGATTCCCGCGACGCCAGGCTGCGGGCTCAGTTCCGTCGTTTCGTCGTCGTAGCGCAGAACGCCGAGCACCGCCCGCATCTCGTTGAGGCTCGCACGTACATTGGCCCCGATCGCCTCGAGCTCGGCCTTGGTTTCCTCGGTGACCGAGGTGAGTCGGTACGGTGCGCTCTGCGCCTGCACCACCACGATCGACATGTGGTGTGCGATGACATCGTGCAGGTCGCGTGCGATCCGCGCGCGCTCTTCGAGGACTGAACGGCGTGCCCGCTCCAGCTCGTTGGTCCGGCGCTGATTGGCGAGCTGTCGCCGCGAGACCAACAGCCCGCGAATCAGTAACCCGATCAACACGACCAGGGTAATTCCGCCGGCGAACCCCACACCGGTCTGGTCAGGGGCATTGACCACAAGCAGCAGACACGTCGACAACCAGGCCAACGTGACCGCTGGAAGCTGGCACCGGATCGTCACCGCCAACAGCAGGGCCAGCAGCACGAACACCTGAACCATCTGCCACGGCAACGCGCCATCGACCGGCGAATACACCAGCGGGATCAGCAACGCGCCCGCTGCCGATATGGCCCATCCGAGAAGGGGACTGGACCGGACAACAACCAGCGGAAGTGCTGCAAACGCGGCGATGACAGGTCGGACACCAGGTGGCACCGCATAGGTCGCATCAACCGTCGACCACGCCATGACGAACAGAAACAGCGACACCGCGTACACGATCGCGCTGAGAATCCGATCGGCGGGTGATCGCTTCATGCTTCTCACAACTAGGACTGTAGGAAGTGCGGACCCCGGTGTCCTCATACTCCGGGGTGAAACGCCGCATGCGCTCAACGCTCGGGCCACTTCTCCCGGCGACCGTAGGTGACACGGCGGAGCACCCATTCGAGCGGGCCGTATCGGTGCCTGCGCGCCCACAGTCGGCTGCCGACGAGCTGAGCACCGTAAATGGCCGCCGCGATGGCAAGTACTTGCCAGTTCGGCAGTTGCCCGACCAGGGCGAAGCCGTATCCGGTGAAGATCACCGACGCGATCACCGATTGGCATATGTAGTTGGTGGCCGCGAACTTGCCCGCGGTCCCGAGGGTATGCGCCAGTCCGGGTCTGCTGTGTGTGAGGCGCAGGATCGTTGCCGCGTACGCCGCAGCCAGTGGGAGATCGAGAAGTGCGACTGCCCCGGCCAGTTGCGGCTTGTCCACGATCGCCGCCAGCAGCGACAGCGGGGCGGCGATGCCGAATCCGATCCACTGAAGCCTCGGTAATACGGGTAGATAGCGGTTCGGTGTTTCGAGTAGTCGTGCCTTACCGGCGGCAAAGCCGATGAGGAACAAGGGGAGAACGTTGAGCAGACCGAAGACCAGAAACAGGTCGAACCGCTCAAAGAAGGTCTCCCACCGATAGGAGGCGGCGGTGAGCCAGCCCGCTTTGATTTCGGCAATCGCACGCGGGTCGACGGCGTCAGCCGGCGGTGCGACCATGCCGTGCACGGTCAGTGCGAGGACGAAGGATCCATAGAGTATCGCGGCGCACTGGACCGCTCTTGCGGGGCGAATTCTGGACAATGCCAACAGGATCAAGCCTAGGATTCCGTAGCCGAACAGTACGTCGCCGCTGAAGAAGAATGCGATGTGGACCAAGCCGATGGCCATCAATGCGAAGCAGCGTCGCACGGTACGCAGTCGAGCGTCGACGCCGTCGCGTTCGGCTGAGCGAAACTGCAAAGTCAGTGAGTAGCCGAAGAGAAATGAGAACAGCACGTAGAACTTGTCGAAGAAGAACGCGGTCAGCAAGGTGCGGACCGGCCCAGCGGCAAGTCCAGCGGGATTCGACATCACAGTGATGTTCACGATGAGTATTCCGCCCAATGCGAAGCCGCGGAGGATGTCGAGTGCCGCTATCCGTGGTACCGCGTCCACAATGCGTTGACTGGTCATGGCGCGACGGTAGGTCGCGACACCGCTGGGGCGGATCGCTCCCAGGTCTGATATTTGGCGGTCCGACGCTCCTACCACGGGCGGATGCGGCGAAGGAGGTGCTTTGCGTCGCACCGGCTTGACCTCAAGATGGGTTGAGCTTCTACCGTCAATGTCGTGACCGATACCGTGACGCCCGATACCGGGACCTGGCGGCAGCTGTTGGGCGCCCGGCATCTGGGCGCGTCCACCGTGTTGGCCGGCGGTGTGCTGCTGTACGCCACCAACGAATTCCTGACCATCAGCCTGCTGCCCAGTGCGGTGGCCGACATCGGTGGACACCGTTTCTACGCCTGGGTGACGACGGTGTATCTGGTCGCCTCGGTGGTCGCGGCCACCACGGTGCACTCGACGCTGATGCGATTGGGCCCACGGCTGGCATATCTGTTGGGGCTCACGGTGTTCAGCGCCGGAAGTCTGGGCTGTGCGCTGGCCCCCAGTATGGAGATTTTGCTGATCGGACGCACAGTGCAGGGGTTCGCCGGTGGGTTGCTGGCCGGCCTGGGCTATGCCGTGATCAACATCGCGCTGCCGAATACGCTGTGGACCAAGGCATCTGCATTGGTGTCGGTGATGTGGGGAGTCGGCACCGTGATCGGCCCCGCGGCCGGTGGACTGTTCGCGCAGTTCGGGCACTGGCGGTGGGCTTTCAGCATTCTGGTGGTCCTGACCGCCGGGATGGCAGCCCTGGTACCCGTCGCACTGCCCGGACGAAGCGGCGAGTCCTCCCCGGCGCCTGGTGTCCCGATCTGGTCCCTGGTGCTGCTGGGTGCCGCCGCGATGTCGGTCAGTGTGGCGGGCATACCGCATGATTGGCGGGCCACCGCCGCGCTGCTCGTGCTCGGGGTGGTGCTGGTGCTGGGGTTCGTGTACGTCGATCGACGTTTGGCGGCATCGGTCTTGCCGCCCAGCACATTCGGTCCCGGTCCGCTCAAATGGATCTATCTGACTTTGGGCCTGCTGATGGCCGCCACCATGGCCGACATGTATGTGCCGCTGTTCGGTCAGCGGCTGGGTCACCTGACGCCCGTGATGGCCGGATTCTTCGGTGCGGTGTTGGCGGTCGGGTGGACCGCCGGGGAGATCGTCAGCGCGTCATTGCAGAACCGGCGGGTGATCGTGCGCACGGTGGCGTTCGCGCCGATCGTGATGGCGGCCGGTCTGGCGGCCGGCGCGCTGCTGATTCGGGACGGGATGGCGCCGGGGTTGGTGGTGGCATGGGCGGTGAGCCTGGTGGTCACCGGCGCGGGCATCGGCATCGCCTGGCCACACTTGTCCGCGTGGGCGATGGGCAGCGTGGACGACCCGGCCGAAGGACCGGCCGCGGCCGCCGCGATCAACACCGTGCAGCTCATCTGTGGCGCATTCGGAGCGGGCTTGGCGGGCATCGTCGTCAACGTCATCGATAGCGGCGATGCCGCCGCCGCGCGTTGGCTGTTTGCCGCATTCGCAGTGCTCGCCGCGGTCGGTGTGGTCGCGTCGACCCGCTCCGGACGGTCCGTACACCCCTAACCCTGCCCCCTGCACCCCTGACCCCTGCACCGCGAGCGACCGTGTTTGTACCGCGACACGCCGTAGAGTTGCGGCACTTTGCGGTCGCTCGTGGGAGGCGCCGACGCTTAGCGATCATTGCGATCGAAACTATGGGCGCAGGCCGGAGTACCTGGCACTGTCTAACTCGATGCGGGTGTGGCTGAGTGGTTAGGCACCGGCCTGCAAAGCCGTTCACACGGGTTCGAATCCCGTCACTCGCTCCGCAGGGGCA
The DNA here is from genome assembly GCF_029893345.1 of Mycolicibacterium frederiksbergense. GTDB lineage: Bacteria > Actinomycetota > Actinomycetes > Mycobacteriales > Mycobacteriaceae > Mycobacterium > Mycobacterium frederiksbergense_B. Next base: position 862,112 of record NZ_JARXVE010000002.1, read on the forward strand.
GTTCGGAGCCGAGAAGTAGTGCCATCTACCGGTGGTTCTTCTCGGCTCTGAACTGGCCGCTCTATTCGAGCGGAGGTCGAGTGTTGAGCGACTTGAGCGCCGTTGTGATCGCTCGGTCCAGGGCGCTGAGGTCCGCGCCAGACGGTGGTCGTCGCGTGTTGTGCGTGACGCGCCGCAGTTCGATGAGTGGTCCCAAGACGATGGCGGCAACGAGGTGGGCGGGTGCGCCCACCGCCAGGTGGTGATCATCGAGCCACCCGCGCAGTTGCGTACTGAATTGCGCTGCGTTTTCACCTAGTCGGCCCTGTCGGCCCTCGGCCTCAATCAGAGCGGCCAGAGCCGGATGTTTACGGCTCCACGCCAGATCGGCGGCCACAGCAGTCGCGTACCCGCCGGCATTCAAGGCTCGCAGGAACGAATCGGCCCACGCTTTGACCGCCTCGTCAGCTACCAGGGCACGAAGCCGGTCCAGCGACCCCACATGGTGGTAGATGCTGCCGTTGCTGATCCCGGATTCACGGACCAGTGCCCGCACCGTCAAGGCGTCAATGCCGTCACGGTCAACGATGACCAGCGCCGTTTGTAGCAGCGCCTGGGAGGACCGATGGGCATTCACGACCACAGCATAGCCAACTAGAGCGATGCTCTAATATGGCCAGCGGAGCCGAACCAGCTGAAAGGGTTTCGTGATGGCAGCAACCGAGAAAATGACAAACATGCCGTGGATCACCTGGCTTGACCTGGACACCGAGTTCGGGCCGGATGGTTCGCTGCAGGTGATTCTGCGGCGTCCGAAACCTGAGCACCTCAATCACAACAATCATGTGAACGCGCCAGTCATCTACGGTGTCGCGGAAGTCGCCGGGGCCGGCGCGGTGGTCATTGCGGCTGGCTCCGACGGCCAGGGCGCGTACACCGTAATCCGTGACGCCACCATCAAATACAGCCGACCCGCCCACGGCGGGGTCACTGCGGCCGCCAAACTCGACCCGGTCTCCGCCGAGCGGATGCGTGAGGAACTGCGCGCAGGTCGCGGCTACGACGCAACCGTTCAGGTCACCCTCACCGACGCCGAAAACACCCCCACCGGCACTTGTGACTTCACCGTCACCTTGCGCGCGCCCCGCAACCGCGACGAAAGTCGCTGAGGTGTAGCAACGCAGGGGATGAGCTCCCATGAGCGTCCCCCGCCCGCGAACGTGCGGGGGAAGCTCTCGATAATGCTGCGGTGCCCATGTTGCAGCTTGCCGAGTTACTGTCCACGCTCGACCTGGTCGAGTCGGGTGACGGCATCTTCGTCGCAGAACAGAAGGACAACCCCACCCACCACATCGTGGGCGGGCATATCGCGGCCCAGGCACTGATGGCGGCCAGCCGTACCGTCAGCGATCGATTGCCGCACAGCATGCACGTCTACCTGCTGCGGGCCGGCGACGCCCGATATCCGGTGCAGATGGAGGTGAGCAGTCTGCGGGACGGAGGATCACTGTCCACCCGTCAGATCACCGCCCGCCAGGGTGACGACGTATTGCTGGAAGCGATGGTCTCGTTCAGCGTCGCCATGGACGCCGCGGACTACCAGCAACCCATGCCTGCGGTGCCCGCTCCCGACACCCTGCCCGCGGTCGAGCAACAACTGCAGGCGTTTGCCCACGAGGGCGACGGCTTCTGGGTGCGCCCGTTCTGGATCGAGCGGCGTTACATCGACCCGCCGCCGCGGCTGGCGATCGAGCTGCCGGAGCCGCCGGAGCGCACCCGGATGTGGTTGCGTCCCGCCGAACCGGTCACCGACGATCCGATCATCAACAGCTGTCTGCTGACCTACTTTTCGGGCACCGCGCTGCTGGACACCACAGTGACGATGCGCCGTGCCACCCAGGTAAGTGTCTTCTCGGCGCTGATCGATCTTGCCATCTGGTTCCACCGCCCGGCTGATCTGACGGATTGGGTGCTGTCCGATCAGGTTTCGCCCAGCGGCATCAACGGACGCGGCCTGGCGAGTGCCACCCTGTACAACCGGGCCGGGCAACTCGTGTGCTCCGCGACCCAGGAGATGTACTTCGGTCGCGACCGTCGCGACTGATTCACCGCGTGGACTTGACCACCTGGGCGAAGTTGAACTGCCAGCGTTCGACGATGTGGAAGCCCATTCTTTCGGGTACCCGATAGGCCGGGGCCCGGCCCAGCCGCGGTCCTGGCTGCAGCGCTGCTCCGCTCTGCCGGCTCGGCACTGAGGGGTCGCGTTCGGTCACCGTCCACAAGACCGTGCACCGGCGCACCTGGTCGGCGACACCCCAGATCCCGAGGTGTGCGTCCCACAACCGATTTCGTTGCCGGGCCGGGGTGCCCCGACCGGGGTCGACAAGATCGGCGTAGGCGGCTGGGCGGGCGGCGGTGAGGGGGCGGATCGGACCCGGCTTCCAGGTGGTGGTGTTATCCAAGATCAAGCAGTCACCGGGGGAGGAGTGCTCCGCGATGACGTCTGCGACCTGGCTGAAGTCCATGCCCTCCTTGGCATACGGGCCGCGTTGCACCATCACGTAATTCGGTGTCGCAGCGATGGCGAACACCGCCAGTGCGGCGGTGATCAATTCCCTGCTGCGGGCCACCGCCACCACGCACACGGCGAGCAGCAGCGCCATCGCCGGCGTGGTGAAACAGAGGTAACGGGGGTAGTAAAGCGGCTGGGCGGCAGCCGAATACGCCAACAGCACCGCGGTCGGGCCGATCACCCACACCGCGGCCACGACCACCAGCCGCAGCGTGTCGTCATCGGTGGGCCGTAGCCGCCTGAGCACCAGGGGTGCGCACAGCGCGGCGATCGCCACTGTCGCGAAGGCCACGCTGTGGTCGAAGTACTGCTCCAAGACGACTTCGGCAACGGTATGCAGACCCGGCGGTGAGATCCACCCGACCTGGAAACTCTGCGAACGACACCACAAGAAGAACGGAACCACCCCCAGCACGGCAGCCGTTGTCACCGCTGCCCACCGGACCCGGGTGAGCCGACGATTGCAGAGCATCGCGACGGCCACGGCGTGCGGAGCCACCATCAGCACCACGAAGATATTCAGTAGGCTCGAAAACGCCAGCAGCGCACCGTATGACAACCACAGCGCGGTGCGGTCGCGCCGGATGGCCGAGACGAGCAGAACGGTCAGCCAAACCGCGGCCAACGTCGACCAGGAATAGGAACGGGTCTCGATCCCCGCCCAGGTGATCCTGGGCAGCATCGCGAAAAGAATTCCCGCACAGACCGATACGTTCCGGGTGCAGAACTGTCGGCCGAGAACCACCACTCCGCCTGCGGCGCCACCGACGGCCAGGCAGCTGGAGAACCGGGACCAGAACTCGGTTGCCGGGAAGACGGAGAACCAGCCGTGCATGCCGAGGTAATAAAGCCCGTGCACGGCATCGATATTGCCGATCAGATCCCAGAGCTGGGGTACTGATCGGGTAGCCGCCGAGATGGTGGCGGCCTCGTCGAACCACAGCGACGGCCGGGCTGCCCCCGCGGCGCACAGCACCACGGCGAATGCCGCCACCGCCAGGGCGTCGAAGCGGACACCTCCGTCGACGGGCCGGCTCGCGCCCTCGGCGCGCTCATTCAGCGATAGATCCACGTCAGCGACCGTTTCACCCCCCTCGATCCCGCAAACCGTAACCTGCGTCACTCCGATTTGCGTGCTCCGACAGCACTATTGCCGACCGGTCGGGGCAAATTGGGCAAATGAGCTGGATCACCGCGGCGGTGAATCGTCCTGGCAATCAATCCGGATTGGCCAGGCGTTGGCTACGTCACGGTCGGCTCCGATTCGGCCCGCTCGGCAGTTACCATCAGGGCCGGTATATGCCGCCCAGGGCCTAAGAACGGGCCCAGTCGCCGGCTGTCCGAGCGGGTGTCGTGATTCGCACCCCCGGTCAGCGGGCAACAGGTTACTGTCTCGGGTGGCGTTGCAACTGACAGTGGGAGGGTACTGATGAGCGCGTATCGAACCGTGGTGGTCGGCACGGACGGATCTGATTCGTCGCTGCGTGCAGTCGACCGCGCCGGTCAGATTGCGGCCGGCTCGAATGCCAAGTTGATCGTGGCAACCGCGTACTTCCCGCAGAGCGAAGATCAGCGCGCCGCTGATGTGCTCAAGGACGAGGGCTACAAGATGGCCGGCAACGCGCCGATCTACGCCATCCTGCGTGAGGCGACCGACCGCGCGAAGGCCGCCGGCGCCACCGATATCGAGGAGCGGCCGATCATCGGCGCTCCGGTCGACGCGCTCGTCGAACTGGCCGAGGACGTCCAGGCGGACCTGCTGGTGGTCGGCAACGTCGGCCTGAGCACCATCGCCGGCCGATTGCTGGGCTCGGTCCCCGCGAACGTGGCACGCCGGTCCAAGACCGACGTGCTCATCGTCCACACCAGCTGAGCCTGCTCCAGCTGACCGACTACCACCCGCGCTCGCGCCACTCCCCGAGATGGGGGCGTTCGGCGCCGAGCGTGGTGTCATCGCCATGGCCCGGGTACACCACGGTGCGGTCGTCGTAGACGTTGAACACCTTGGCGTTCACATCACCCAGTAGTCGCTCGAAGTCGCCTGGCTGCCAGGTCTTGCCGACGCCGCCGGGGAAGAGGCAGTCGCCGGTGAACAGGTGCGTCACGCCGTCGGGTGACTGCAGCGCGAGTGCGACCGAGCCGGGGGTGTGCCCGCGCAGGTGGATCACGTCGAAGCTGAGGTCACCGATCCGGACGGTGTCCCCGTCGGCCAGGATGCGATCCGGGGTGACCGGTAGCGGTTCGGCGTCGAGTTGATGCGCGGCCGTCGGCGCTCCGGTGACTTCTGCCACAGTCGCCAGGGCCTGCCAGTGGTCGAAATGCTGGTGGCTGGTGACGATCAGGGACAGTTTGGGCACCTGTGTTTTGATCAGCTCCAGCAGCACCGGGGCGTCGTTGGCGGCGTCGATGAGCAGTGTTTCGCCGGTTGACGTGCAGGTCACCAGGTAGGCGTTGTTGTCCATCGGACCCACCGACACTTTGATGATCGTGGCACCGGGCAGCGTGCGCCGGGCGGCGGTCCCCGGATCTACGTGGCCGGTGTAGCTGTCGTCGATGACTGTCATAGCGCCACCGTATCGGGCTTGTCGGTGCCCGCACATAGCATGGGTTTGAAGTATGTCGTGGGAAAGGAAACGCGTGGCCGACCGCCTGATAGTCAAGGGTGCCCGCGAGCACAATCTGCGAGGAGTCGACCTCGATCTGCCGCGTGATGCGCTGATCGTGTTCACCGGCCTGTCCGGTTCCGGCAAGTCCTCGCTGGCTTTCGACACCATCTTCGCCGAGGGCCAGCGGCGCTATGTCGAATCGCTGTCGGCCTACGCCCGGCAGTTCCTCGGCCAGATGGACAAGCCCGATGTCGACTTCATCGAGGGCCTGTCGCCGGCGGTGTCGATCGACCAGAAGTCGACCAACCGCAACCCGCGGTCGACCGTGGGCACCATCACCGAGGTGTACGACTACCTGCGCCTGCTGTACGCGCGCGCCGGAACGCCGCACTGCCCGGTCTGTGGTGAGCGCATCGCCCGGCAGACCCCGCAGCAGATCGTGGACCAGGTGCTGGCCATGGACGAGGGGCTGCGATTCCAGGTGCTGGCCCCGGTGGTGCGCACCCGCAAGGGTGAGTTCGTCGACCTCTTCGAGAAGCTCAACACTCAGGGCTACAGCCGGGTGCGGGTGGACGGCGTGGTGCATCCGCTGACCGACCCGCCCAAGCTCAAGAAGCAGGAAAAGCACGATATCGAGGTGGTGGTCGACCGGTTGATGGTCAAGGCCAGCGCCAAACAGCGGCTCACCGACTCGGTGGAGACCGCGCTGAACCTGGCCGATGGCATCGTGGTGCTCGAGTTCGTCGATCGCGAGGAGAACCATCCGCACCGCGAACAACGCTTCTCCGAGAAACTGGCCTGCCCCAATGGCCACCCGCTGGCGGTCGACGACCTGGAACCCCGGTCGTTCTCGTTCAACTCGCCCTACGGCGCCTGCCCGGAGTGCACGGGCCTGGGCATCCGCAAGGAGGTCGACCCCGAGCTGGTGGTGCCCGACCCGGAGTTGACCCTGGCCGGCGGTGCCATCGCGCCGTGGGCGGTGGGGCAGAGCGCCGAGTACTTCACCCGGATGCTGTCCGGGCTCGGCGATGCAATGGGCTTCGACATCGACACCCCGTGGAAGAAGCTGCCGGCCAAGGCGCGCAAGGCGATTCTGGAAGGCTCTGATCACCAGGTTCACGTCCGGTACAAGAACCGTTACGGCCGCACCCGGTCCTACTACGCGGACTTCGAAGGTGTGATGGCCTTCCTGCAGCGGCGCATGGAACAGACCGACTCGGAGCAGATGAAGGAACGCTACGAGGGCTTCATGCGCGACATCCCGTGCCCGGAGTGCAACGGCACCCGGCTCAAGCCGGAGATCTTGGCCGTGACCATGGCGGCCGGAGAATTCGGCGAGAAGTCCATCGCCCAGGTCGCCGAGCTGTCCATCGCGGACTGCGCCGAGTTCCTCAATGCCCTGACGCTGGGGGTGCGCGAGCAGGCGATCGCCGGGCAGGTGCTCAAGGAGATCCAATCCCGGCTCGGGTTCCTGCTCGACGTCGGCCTGGACTACCTGTCCCTGTCGCGGGCGGCGGCAACCCTGTCCGGCGGTGAGGCGCAACGGATCCGGTTGGCCACCCAGATCGGCTCCGGGTTGGTCGGCGTGCTGTATGTGCTCGACGAGCCCTCCATCGGCCTGCATCAGCGCGACAACCGACGGCTGATCGACACCCTGGTGCGGCTGCGCAACCTGGGCAACACCCTGATCGTCGTCGAACACGACCTGGACACCATCGCGCACGCCGACTGGGTGGTCGACATCGGTCCGGCCGCCGGCGAGCACGGCGGCCAGATCGTGCACAGTGGCACGTATCAGGATCTGTTGCTCAACCCCGAATCCCTCACCGGTGCTTACCTTTCCGGTAAGGAGAGCATCGAGGTGCCGGGCATTCGGCGGTCCGCCGACAAGCGTCGCCAGATCACCGTGGTCGGGGCGCGGGAGAACAACCTCAAAGAGATCGACGTCGCGTTCCCGCTCGGCGTGCTCACCTCGGTGACCGGGGTCTCCGGCTCGGGCAAGTCGACTCTGGTCAACGACATCCTGGCCACGGTGATGGCCAACAAACTCAACGGTGCCCGGCAGGTGCCCGGTCGGCACACCCGGGTCAACGGACTGGACCAGCTCGACAAGCTGGTCCGCGTCGACCAGTCACCGATCGGCCGCACGCCACGGTCCAATCCGGCCACCTACACCGGGGTGTTCGACAAGATCCGGTCACTGTTCGCCGCCACCACCGAGGCCAAGGTGCGTGGCTATCAGCCCGGGCGGTTCTCGTTCAACGTCAAGGGCGGCCGGTGTGAGGCCTGTTCCGGTGACGGCACCATCAAGATCGAGATGAACTTCCTGCCCGACGTGTATGTGCCGTGCGAGGTGTGCCAGGGCGCCCGGTACAACCGGGAAACCCTCGAGGTGCACTACAAGCACAAGACCATCGCCGAGGTGCTGGACATGTCGATCGAGGATGCCACCGAGTTCTTCGAGCCGATCAGCTCGATCCACCGGTACCTCAAGACCCTCGTCGACGTCGGCCTAGGTTACGTGCGGCTGGGGCAGCCCGCTCCGACGCTGTCCGGCGGTGAGGCCCAACGGGTGAAACTGGCCGCCGAACTGCAGAAGCGGTCCACCGGGCGCACCGTCTACATCCTCGACGAGCCCACCACCGGCCTGCACTTCGAAGACATCCGCAAGTTGCTCAAGGTGATCAACGGCCTTGTCGACAAAGGCAATACGGTCATCGTCATCGAGCACAACCTCGACGTGATCAAGACCTCGGACTGGATCGTCGACATGGGTCCCGAAGGCGGAGCCGGGGGCGGCACCGTCGTCGCGCAGGGTACCCCGGAAGATGTGGCGGCCAACCTGGACAGCCACACCGGCAAGTTCCTGGCCGAGCTGCTCGAGGCGCCCGCGCCAAAACGCAAGCGGCGCAAGGCCAGCGCCTGAGCCTGGCGGTGCACCCGGAAAATCGGTTGCACCGGGCCGGTGTGGTTCTCGAGACTGGCACATATGGGCCATGTCGAGGTTGCGCACATCAGCCACACGCTGCCGGACGGACGGCAGCTGCTTAACGACGTCTCGTTCCGGATCGCCGACGGGGCCACCGCAGCGCTGGTCGGTCCCAATGGTGCGGGCAAGACCACCCTGCTGCGGTTGATTTCCGGCGACCTGGTGCCGCAGGACGGCACGGTCGCGCACAGCGGCGGCCTGGGTGTGATGCGTCAGTTCATCGGCGGTATCCGTGACTCGACTTCGGTACACGAACTGCTGGTGTCGGTGGCGCCGCCCCGTCTGCGTGCCGCCGCGGCCGACGTCGAAGCAGCCGAGGTGGCCCTGATGGAGCGTGACGACGAACCCAGTCAGATCCGCTACGCCAATGCGCTCGCCGGATGGGGTGACGCCGGTGGATACGATGCCGAAATCCTTTGGGACGCCTGCTGCATCGCTGCGCTCGGGATGCCTTATGAATCGTGTCGGTGGCGCCTGGTGAACACCCTGTCCGGCGGCGAGCAGAAGCGCCTGGTGCTGGAGGCGCTGCTGCGCGGCCCCGACGAGGTTCTGCTCCTCGACGAGCCGGACAACTATCTCGACGTTCCGGGCAAGCAGTGGCTGGAGGAGCGGCTGGGCGAGACGACCAAGACGATCCTGCTGGTCAGCCACGACCGCGAGCTGCTCAACCGCGCCGCCGAACGGATCGTCACGGTCGAATCGCGGCACGTGTGGATCCATGGCGGCAGGTTCGACGGTTATGCGCAGGCCCGCCGCGACCGCAACGAGCGCCTCGAAGAACTGCGGCGGCGCTGGGACGAGGAACACGCCAAGCTCAAGACGCTGGTCGTCGAGCTGCGCCAGAAGGCCGCGTACAACGACGGTATGTCGTCGCGGTACCAGGCCGCCCTCACGCGGCTGCGCAAGTTCGAGGAGGCCGGCCCGCCCGAAGTGGCGCCACGCGACCAGGACATCAAGATGCGGCTGCAGGGTGGACGTACCGGTAAACGCGCGGTGATCTGTGAGGATCTCGAATTGACCGGTCTGATGCGGCCTTTCGACTTGGAGATCTCCTACGGCGAGCGCGTAGCGGTGCTCGGCTCCAACGGCTCAGGCAAATCGCACTTTCTGCGCTTGCTGACCGCCGTGGCCGACGAGTTGCCTCGTGGTGCGCTCGCCGCCGAACCCGTCGCGCACAGCGGCGTCGCGCGGCTCGGTGCCCGGGTGTCGCCGGGCCTGTTCGCCCAGACCCACGCGCGGCCCGATCTGGTCGGCAGGACGCCGTGCGAGATCGTGATGGTCGAACACGCCAGGCTGCGCACCGACGCGATGAGCGCGTTGGCGCGATACGAGTTGCAGGCCTGCGCCGAGCAGCCCTTCGAGACGCTTTCGGGAGGTCAGCAGGCCCGGTTGCAGATCCTGCTGCTCGAACTCGGTGGTGCGACGCTGCTGCTGCTCGACGAGCCGACCGACAACCTCGACCTGGCCAGCGCAGAGGCGCTGCAGCACGGGCTCGCCGCATATCAGGGCACCGTCGTCGCCGTCACCCACGACCGTTGGTTCGCCCGGTCGTTCGATCGCTTCCTGGTATTCGGGGCGGACGGCCTCGTCTATGAATCGCCTGAGCCGGTATGGGACGAGTCCAGGGTGATGCGATCTCGGGGTTAGCTATCTAACCCGAACCAGTGCGCGCCGAGCCAACCTGTCCCAGGGGATGACATCGCCGCCCGTGGAGCCGCGTTCCGCGCCCTTATTGTTGTCACAATTTTCCCTTATTTTTCTTAATCTCGAGATACGGTCGGTGCATATTCGAGGGTCCGACGGCGCATCTGCGCTCGGAACGGGGGGTTCGGGATGGCCGAGTTGGGTTCGCAGGCGGTGGTTTTAGGGGCCGGCATGGCGGGGCTGTTGGCCGCCCGGGTTCTCTCAGAGTTCTATGGGTCGGTCACGGTGGTGGAACGGGATGCCCTGCCTGGTCACGCCGAGCAGCGCAAAGGGGTGCCTCAGGGGCGCCACCTGCACAATTTCCTCAGTCGCGGCATTCAGGTGATCGGCGAGCTGTTCCCCGGGCTATTGAATGAGCTCGTGGCTGGCGGGGCCGTTGTCGACGATGGTGACGACTTGTCGCGAGTCTATGTACGCGTCGCGCGCTATGAGCTGAATCCACGTGGGAAGCTGACGGATCCGCGACCGCTAGCGGCATATCAGGCCAGCCGCCCCTTTGTAGAGTTCCATCTTCGTCGGCACGTCGCCGCGCTGGACAATGTCACGATCCGTGACAATCACGACGCTACCGAACCGGTGATCGCGGGCGATACCGTCACCGGTGTCCGAATCGTCGACTGTGACAGCGGGATTGCCACGGTCCTGGACGCGGGACTCGTGATCGACGCGACGGGGCGTGCCGCGCGCACAACGCAGTTCCTGGACAGTCATGGCTTCGGTGCCCCACAGCAGCAACGGATACCGTCAACCGGGGGCTATTCCAGCCAGCTTCTGCGCGTCCCGCCGAAACGCATCACCGAGCGGATGGCGTTCGTCAACCAAGGCAGCAGGGCGCCAGGGGCATTGCTGGTGGCGTATGAAAATGACACCTGGATGCTGGCGATCGCCCGCCCAGACGAATATGGCAAACCCCCAACCGATTTCACCGAGATGCTGGCAGCAGCCGAGCAGATGCTTCCCACGACGATCATGGCCGGACTCCGGGATGCGACGCCTGTCGGGGAAATCTCGATTTCCCGCAACACCGCTGCGGTGTGGCGACGCTATGACCTAATGCCGCGCCTGCCAGCCGGTCTGGTCATCCTCGGCGACGCGCTGTGCAACCTCAATCCGCTGCACGGGCAGGGCATGACAATGGCCGCCCTGCAGGCGCTCGCACTACGGGAGTGCCTGCGATCAGGCGAGACTGATCTGCCTCGGCGGTTCTACCGCGCCGCCACCGCCCACATCGGGCCGGTGTGGGCGGTGAACCGGGCTAACGATCACGCACCATCGGCCAGCGATGGACACCGCCTGCGTCGGCAGTTGCGCAGCTGGATGCAGCACGCGGCGTTGCGGGCAGCGACCAGAGACATCGCTGTGGCCGAACGGTTCCTTCGCGTCCGCAGTCTTATCGACCCGCCCGCACGACTCCAGGATCCGGCCCTGTTCCTACGGATCTTGTTGGCCAACCTGCGGCACCCGCGCCCTACGCTGTACGCCGCGGCGAGCCAACCTTCGCCCTCTTCGGTAAGTCGCACCGATGAGGAGGCGATTCGTGCGTTGATCGATCGCCAGGTCATAGGCTGGGACGCAGCCGATTCCGAGGCGTATGCCAGCGTGTTCACCGCCGACGCGGACTACGTCACTTTCCTCGGTGGCAGCCACAGCGGCCGCGACGAGATCGCATCGGCGTACGCGCCGCTGTTCAGGACACTGCTCAAGGGATCGCGTCTACAAGCACAGATCACCCGCTTGCGGTATCTGGCGCCGGACGTGGCGTTGGTTCAAGCACGCGCCGCAGTAACGACGCCGACCCGCCGGTGGAATCGTCGCGCCGCGCGAGTCAACACCAGCATCGCAGTGCGTACCGAGGACGGGTGGCTTCTAGCCGCCTCGCAGAACACCACCCATCGCTGGTTGGCCGAAAAGCTGCTGAATGGGCTAACCGGAACCAGCCACCAGTCGAAAACCTCCAGCACCCAAGCTGATTGGCGCGCATGACCCATAACGGGTCAACTTTTAGCTTTTCGCCTTCGACAGCGGCGAGGGGAACCGGGGTTTGACCCGCACCCCGGCCAGCCACTCGGTGAGCGTATCCGCGCGCTGCTGCAGCGCGCGGGTACCGTCGCGGCCGATCTCCTCCAGCAGATGCAACTGGACACGGCCGTCGGCATCGTGCCCCCAGCCGCCCACCACGCGACCGTTCCACCACGCGGTCGGCCCGGCATTGCCGTTGGTGTCGAAGACCTGGCCGCGATGCTCACCCAGATACCAGTCCCGGTCGAACCAGCCCATCGTGGTGACATCGAGGCCCGGCAGCAGCGCGCCCCACGGCTCGGGCTCCGGCTCGACGTCGAGATCGTCGGGCAGTACATAGCCGACGCCGGGAGACCCCGCTGAATCCGATAAGTCGACCTCGACCGCGCCGATGTCGCGCAGCGCGTGCCGCGCCCAGGTGAGGGTATTGCCGAACCACCATTTGATATCGGTGAGCGTGGCCGGCCCGAACGTCTGCAGCCAGGCGCGCACCAATTCGGCGCGGGCATGCTCGGGTTCGGCAGCCGGGAGCGCCGTGCCGAGCCAGTCCGACATCGCAGCCCACCGTGGCCGCGAGGTTGTCCACGCACCGTCGTTGGGACCCCGAACGATCTCCCCACGCACCCCGAGCACGGTCAACACCCTTGGAGCTAAGGGTGTTTCGCCACCCCAACGCTTTCCCGGGGCCGGGTCGAAATGGCCCGCGAGTTCGGGCAGCGCGGTGCGCAGTTGCGCTGCACCGGTCGGTCCATGTTCGCGCAGATGCGCCAACACCGCTTCGCCGGCGGTGTCGAGCCACCGGGACCCGTCGGCGGCCAGGCCGGCCTTTTGCGCGTCGCCGACCAGCTTGCGGTGTTCGTTGTCGGCCACCCGATCACTGGCCCCGGACTGCACCAGCGCTAGGTCGTCGGCGCGCACGACCCACAGCGTGCGGCGCATCGCGAGGTGTTTGAGCACCGTGCGCTGCTCATACAGTTCGGCGTCCAGGTCGGCGACGGTGAAGCCGGGCAGCCGCGCCCACAGCGATAGGTAGGGGGTTGACGGATCGGTCCCGTGCAGGCCGACGAAGGCGGCTGTGGCGGCGGCGACCGAGGTTGCCGGCCGGCTCAGGAAGTGACGTCGGGCCAGCCGGGCTCTGCGCTCGGCGACGGTGAACGACCGCACGGATCAGGCGTCGTCGTGATCGCGCATGGACTCACGGATCTGCTGCAGCCGCTCGGCCGCCGCCTGCTGCCGCTTCTCGTACTGCTCCTCGATGGAGCGGCCCTGCGGAGTCTCGGCGGCCAACTCCGATGCGCCGATGGCGGTGCCGTACCGGGTTTCGATCTTCTCCCGTACCGCGTCGAAGGTCGGCACACCACCGGCGGTGTAGCCGGTGTCGGGAACCTCGACGGGGACCGTCGGCGCTGACTCGGCCGCGACCGCTTCGGGCTCTTCGGGCTGGTCCGTCATACATCCACGGTACCTGCGAGAACCGACATTTCTTGGGATCGGTAGCATCCGGGCCGGTCTTGACTTGGGACACGACGGAGCCATCGGGGCAACGGCGAGAACGAAACGAAAGCGTAGGGAAACAATATGAATCGAGTTGTCGCAGGCGCCATGGGGCTGCTCGCGGTCGGCACCGTGCTGGTCGGCTGTTCGGACGACAAGCCGGCCGCCGCGGCCGACCAGAAGTCCGGCGCATCGAAGGTCAGCACCGGAGGCAACACCCAGGTCAAGGTGGACGGCAAGGATCTGGACGGACTCGATCTGAACTCGGTGACCTGTGTCAAGCAGGGCGGCAAGATCAACGTGGGCAGTGCCGCGGTCGGCGGTCAGCAGGGCCTGGGCGTGGTGATGACCGACGAGGCCACCCCGAAGGTCGAAACGCTCGGCCTGGTGTTTGACGGCAGCGCCCTGGCGGTCAGCGAGAACATGGGCGTCAAGGTCGGTTCGGCCGAGGTCAAGGTCGACGGCGACACCTACACGATCAGCGGCGAGGCCTCCGGCGCGGATATGGCAAACCCGATGGCAGGCATGATCACCAAGCCGTTCACCATCACGGTGAGCTGCAGCTGATCTCTCGACGGTGGCGGGCGCGGGTAAGCCGGATTGCTTCTCGCGCCCGCCGGCCGTTCCTATGATGCTGGGGTGACGATCGTCGGCGAACTCGACCGCGCCCGCCACCTGGCGCTGGCCGCCGACGAGGAAGCCGCTCGCGATCTCCTTGTGGGGCTGATGCCGCGCATCGAGCAGGCAGACCGCGACGACTACGCCCTCGAAGCGTTCGCTCAACTGGGCGAGTTGTATCTGGTGCGCACCGCGTATGACGGCGTCGTGGAAAGCATCCGGCGCATCGATGACTGTCTGGCGATCTACGCCGCGATCCGGGCCGGGGACATGCCCGAAGCCGAAACCCAGGTCACCATGTCCGAGGCCGAAGTCGACCGGATGATCTGCCGCCACGGGCGGCGCGCCGAATTCCTGCGGACCGGTCTGGCGGCAGCGCGCGGCGACCACGACGCGGCCGCAGCGCACGCGGCGACGCTGGCCGGAATCGGTGGAGACTTTCCGGATCTCGCCGGCGAGCATCGGCGGCTGATCTGTCATGCCCGCATTCTGATCGCCGTCGGTCTGTGCGACGACGATCTGTACGCCCGGTCGGAACCGTTGTGGGATGCGGTCATCGAGTCCTTGGTAGTCGGCGATGACGGCAGCGCCGAGAACGACCATCTGTTTGTCGACGCTGCCCTGGGTTACGGCCGCTTCTGCGTGGAGTCCGGACGGCTGGACGAGGCACAACCCTGGTTGCGCCGGGCCGGGGCCCGGGCCGATGCCCGCGGGTGGGCGCTCTCCCGCGCCCGCACCCAGCTGGAACGTGCCGCGGCGAGCTGGTCGGCCGGCGATATCGCCGGGACCCAGCAACTGGTGACCGAGGCCTATCCGGTGATCGCCGACCATGCGCGCGCCCACGACGTCTCCAGGAGCTGGCTGTACTTCGGCCTGATCCGGTTGGCGGTCGGGGCATTGCAGGAGGCCGATCAGTGCTGGGAGCATGCGGAGCGGCATTGGCGCGAGCTGGGCAAGCCTCTGCACATTCATCGGATCCTGTTGCAGCGCAGCTGGATCGCGATCTTCGGTGGTGCCTTCCAGGAGGCCGCGCAGCTGGTTGCGCAGGCGCGTGAACTGTTGGACTCCTCACCCCGGCACAGCTGGTTGCAGTACGCCCGGCTCGACGCCCACCTGGGCAGTATCTGGCGGGCCGAAGCATTGGCCGAGATGGGCTCCAGCTGTGCTCCCGGTAGCCCGGAGTACCGCCGCGGGATGGCCAAACTCGAGCGCGCCGCCGATCTCAAAGTGCCTGCCGCACTTGCGGTCGACTCGGTCCGCTACACCATCGCCGACGCCGGCGCCCGGATGCGTTGGGCGCGTAGCGTCTCCGCGCCGATGTTGGCCGCAGCCTTCGCCGTGGCCTGGGAGTGGGACAACACCGAGCTGATCTGCGAGCTGATCGAATATCACAGTGCCAGGGGAACCTTCACCGCCGAGCCGGCGGCGCGGCCGGCGGATGACTGGGCCGGAACAGCCACCGCAGCGGTTCCGGTGGAGGCCGAGTTGGCCCCGCAACTGGCAGTCGCCGCCGCGGCGCCCCCGGCCGGTGGCGGTGGGCTCACCCGGCTCGGGCCGCTGCCGCCGCTACGGATGGACCCGCACACCGCACCCATCATGAGCCGATACCGCGAGCTCGCCCTGCAGCGCTACGGCCGTGCGGTGACCTCGGCAGAGCCGGAATGGGCGACCTGGCCGTGACCGCGACATTGGTGCTGCGGTTCGCCGATGTTGGTATCGCGACCTACGCCAGCCTGCGTGTGGTGGGGGAGCCAGCCCGCTCGGTCAGCTGGGTGATCGAGCAGCCCACCCTGCAGGCCGTTTGCGATGCATTGGACCTGGCGGTACCTGACCCCCGGAGTGCCGAGACTCCCGGTGAGGCCATCGAACGAGCCTTGTGCACCGGCGCATTCGCCGATCATGACAGCGAACTGGAGCTGGCCCGCGGCCTCGGTACTCAGCTGATCGGGATCGGCGGGTGGCAACTGTTCGCCGATTGTGTCGCCTCGCCGCGGGCGGCACTGTTCGTCACACCCAGCCCACGGCTGGCCCAGGTGCCCTGGGGCCAGCTGGCCATGCCCGGTCCCGACGGTTTCCGGTTGCTGGAACTGGCGGATGTGCTGATGGCGGTGCCGCCCAACATCGTGCACGCGCCCCGCGCGACGGCCAGTTGGTCGTCACGCCGGGACCGGCCCGCGGCGCTCGTGCTCGACCCGCGGATCCCCGGGCAGCGCCCGGATTCGACATTGGGCTCGGTGCTGGGCCGCCCCTCACCGCACGCCGCGCTGACCCGTCATTTCGCCGGACCGGTCGATGCCGGACGGGTGTTGCCTGCGGTGTCGGCGCCCGAGGAGCTGTTCCGCCGCACCGACACCGATCGACACTGGCTGGCCGAAGCGTGCGCGAGTGAGCCTTCCCGGCTGCTCTACGTCGGGCATGCCAGTGCGGCCGAAGGCGGTGTCGGACATGCCGACCGGGCCGCGCTGCACCTGGCCGAGGACCGCGCGTTCACCGCGGCCGACGTCATGGCTGCCGGGCTGGCGATCCCGCCGCGGGTAGCGCTGCTGGCCTGCGCCTCCGGTGGGGACTATCGGTTCGACGAGGCGACCGGGATGGTGGCGGCGATGGTGCTGGGCGGGGCCCAGCTGGTCACCGCGACCCTGTGGTCGCTGCCGACCGCCGCCGGGTACCGACGATTCTGCTCTGGCCCAACGGATCTGGACGTCGACCCGATGGCTGACGTGATTGCCGGTGTGGACCGCGCGCATTGCGAGCAGGACGCGGGACGTGCGGTGAACCGCTGGCAGCGCGCCCAGATGCGGCGCTGGCGCGACGGCGACGTCACCGCCAGCCCGCTGTATTGGGCCGGGCTGGCCACCTTCGCCGTCGACGGCGCCCGCTGAAATCAGGTGGGGGAGACGCAGATCGCCACGGTGCTCTCATCATCCGGCCGGTAATACGTGTCGATCACGTTGCCCGGCGCCAGTTTCGCCAGCGCCGAAACCGGGATCAGCGCTCGCTCGCGCGCCGGGAACTGCCCACCCCCATGCCTGCTGACCATCAGATCGAGTTCGACCTCGCGGTAGTCCTCACGGATGGCGCCGGTGGCACGCACCCCGGTGACGATTCCGCGGGACCGGATCCCGGTGCGGATCAGTGCCAGCTGCGCACCGGTCAGCAGGCCCTTGCGGACCAGCATGTGGTCGAATTCGGCCACCAGTTCGCCGAGGGTGACCAGACGCTCGTCGGCCTCATCGTCGCGACACAGGCACCGGCCCCGGACCGGGAGGTTTCTGGCCGTCAGCGCGGCGCCGATGGCACCCCCGCCGATCAGGCACAGGACGGTGATCAGCACGGCGTCGGTCATGTGACCAGGGTCGGACCACCCGATGGCTACCGAACCCAACTTCGACGGCCCTATCCTGGTGCCGGTGAGCATCGGGTCCGAAACGGCTGGGGCCCAGGCCGCCCGGAACGCGGACCAGAATCCGGCCCAGCCCCGCCGCGCTGTGATCGACCGGGCCTGGCGTGCGCTCGGGCCGGGGGTCGAGGTGTTCAGCGCTGACGACGGCGGGCCGCTGCGCCGGACGGTGAAACGGATCATCGACCCGTTGGTGCTCAGATTGCGCAGCAACACGCAATATTCCGCGCCGATGCTGGCGCCCGAGGTGGCCGCCGCGCTGCACGAGCAGATGGTGAGCAGCGGCCCGCAATTGCGTGCCGCCGCAGCCTGGTTCGCCGAACTCAAACAGCAGCGCCGGCGGCTGCGCATCACCAGTGGCAACGCCCAGGAGCTGTATTTCCCGGTGTGCTTCGAACTCGCGGTGACCCGTGGCGCCCCGGAGTCCGACGGGGCCGAGGTCGCCGCGTCGGTGTTGGCGGACCTGCACCGGGGCCGCGACCGCACCGCCGTCGAGGTGCTCAACCGGTACGCGGCGGACCCGCAGGTGGTCGAGCGGCTGCACCGTCAACTCCAGCGAAGTTGGGGTGACGTCGCATCGTCGGACACCATCGACGGTCCGTTTTTCGCCGGGCTGGCCACCGTGCTGGGCCCGGCCGACAGTCATCGCGCCGAGGTGGCCCGTCAGCGGGTGTGGTCGGCGTTGATCGCTGACGCCACACCGCACAATCTCGGCGCCAAGGCTCGCCACCCGGATACCCAATTGCCCTGGTCAATTGTCGACACCGGGCTGAGTTCGGTGGCGCCGCAGCAGCCTCCGACCGTCAGCGGGCAAGCCGAGGGGGACCGCCCACTGGACCGCAGCGTGCTGGACCGGGTGCGCGCCACCTTGCGCCGGGCGCTGGACCGCGCCGAACTGCCCGATGTTCCGCTGCTCTGCGCCGAGGAGGTGGACCGGGCCTGCGCACCGTGGGGGTTGCTCGCCGAGGACAAACAGGCCGCGCTCGTCACCGGAATCGAGGTGGCTACCGACCTGCGCCCGCTCGACGAGGCGGCCTCGACGCGTTACCAGTTGTCGGCGCGCATCCAGGCCCGGCTGGCCAAGGAGGCCTACGTGCTGCACGCCCGCCGCTACCTGGCCGCGGGCACTGCGGTGCACCCGCGTCAGCGGCAGGTCATCGACGAGCTCGGCGCGTTCTGCCGGCCCTATCTGGGCCGGCTGTGGGCGCGACTCCATGGCCGCGACGTGTGGCAGGAGCCCTGCGCCGACGTCGACGACCTGCGGTCGCTGCTGGAAGGGGTGGCCCGGTCGGTGAGCCTGGATCACCGGCAGCGGATCAAGGCGATGCTGGAAGTGCAGGTGGCAGAGTGAAACTGGGCGCCGAAGGCGGGTTGTGGAGCACCGGATCGCCGGCCGAGGAGGTGCCGTTGATCGCGGTGCTGGAGGTCAGCGGCGCGGTGCTGTCCTGGGTGATCGACGGCGACGCCGCGCCGTCGATCACCTTCACAGACCCGGTGCGAGCAGATTGGCTGTGGCGGGTGCTGGGGGAGGCCGGCCATGTTGCGGTCTGTGACGCGCTGAGCCACCGCGAGCCCGGGCAGCCGATGGAGCTGGCCGGGGTGGAGGTGCTGCCGGGTTCGACGGATGCGTTGCGGCGCTTGGCCGTCGGGCACTGGCTGCGGCGCTGGTGGCCGGCCAGCGAGCGGGATGGCATTGCGATGCTGGACCGCTCGGTGCTCGACGCCGAGATCGCGTTGCTGACGGTGGCCGCCGAGGATTACTTCACCGACGACACCCTGGATTCCGATGTGACAGGCCTGCTGGCGCCGTGTATTGCCGGGTTGAATTCGGCTGCCGGGCAAGGGGATCCGAGGGTTGTGCAGCTGGTCCGGGATTGCCGCGAGCTGGCCGGTGAGATCGGGCTGGATTGGCCCGATACCGTCCTCGCCGGGTCGCAGCGGGAGGACTATGCGCTGGCCGCCGGAGCGGGCGAGCGGCCGCCGAGCGCCGGCCCGATCGCCGCCGGCGTGGCCACGGTCGGTTGGTCGGGAGTGCCGCCCGGAGTGTTCGACGCTGCCGAGCGCACCATCGATTGGTCGGTGACCACTGGTGCGGTCGATTGGGCTGAAGTCACTGGCGGGCCGAACGTGACTGCGGTGGTGCGGGTCCAGGTGTCGGGCCCCGATTCGCCGTCGGGCATCGAGGTGCAACTGCGCGCCGGCGGCTGTAGCGGTCGCGGTGTGCTCGACGCCGCCGGCCGGGCGGTACTTCCGCTGCTCGGCCCCGACGGTCAGCGTCTCACCGAAACCCAGGCGTGGAACCTGGACTGGTCACCCACCGCGGTACAGGTCGGTGCTGGAGGAGCCGCGGAGTCGGCGGCCACCCGGGACCGGGTCCGTGCCATGGCGCGGGCCCGGCTCGCCGCGGTATCGGATTCGCGGCTCGCCGCGGTATCGGATTCGCGGCTCGCCGCGGTGGGCGCCGATGCGTTCCTGGCCGAGGTGCTGGCCGCCGAATCCGACTACTGAGCGCTACTTGGCGGCGGTCTGGATATAGGCCGCGGAGGGTGAGGACTTCGGCAGCCCCACCGCGGGCACTTGCGGAGTGCCGATGACGCCGGCCAGCCAGGGCAGGGACAAGGAGAACGCCCGGCTGGCGAACGGCCAGTCGTGGGTGCCCTTCTGGGTCACCACGGAACAGGCGATGCCATTGGCGGAGCCGAGCGCACACAGTTCTTTGGCGGCCCTGGCCTGATCGTTGCCGCGGCCTGCGGTCTTGGCCGAGGACGAGTCGTTGACGTCGAACCAGCCCGCCATGTGTTCGTACTGGCCGTGCCGCCTGATCACCGTGCTCGGGTCGAACGCATCCCAGGCGGTGGCATTACCGCCGAACAGCCGCTCGATGGTTTGTGCCTTGGTGCCGGAGTTGGGGCCGATGTCCCCGGCGATGTCCACGAACGCGCTGAACAACTCCGGATGCATCACGGCCAGGTCGACCGCGCAGGTACCGCCCATCGACCAGCCGACGACGCCCCAGTTCGCGGCGACCGGGCTGACGCCGTAATGGGTGTTCATATACGGCACAACATCTTTGGTCAGGTGATCGGCCGAATTTCCGCGGTTGCCGTTGACGCATTCGGTGTCGTTGTTGAAGGTGCCGCCCGCGTCGACGAACACCAGCACCGGCGCGTTCCCGTGATGCGCCGCGGCGAAATCGTCCATGGTCATGACGACGTTTCCGGCCCGCATCCAGTCGGCCGGGGTGTTGAACTCGCCGCCGACCATCATCACCGTCGGCAGCCGAGGCGCGGGATTGGCGGTGAACCAGGCCGGGGGCAGATACACGTACTCGCCGCGATGCCGGAAACCCGAAGCCGAGTTGGGGATCTCGACCGGAACGACGGTGCCCCTGGCCGGAACGGTGCCCTGCCGTTGCATCGCGGTTACCGTCACCTGATCGGTCTGGTCGGGAAGCGGCCCGGCAGTCAACTGGCTCCACGCGGTCTGCACCCACGGGAAGTACCCCACCCACAGATTCACAGCCAGTGCGGTGCACAACAGGGTCAGCGGAACCGCCAGGGCCGCCGTCCCGCGCCGCCACCACCGGTTGCCGCGCCATCCGGCGACCAGGACCACCATCGCCACACCGCTCAACGCGATCCAGATCCACATCGAGTGGGGCGCAGGGCTGCCGTCGCCGGCCAGCCCCTGGGACTTGATGTACCAGTTGGTGCCCACGACCAGGATGCCGCCTATCACTGCCGCCAGCGGTAGCCAGATCAACCGCCAGCGGCGGGTGCGCCAGCCGATGGCGGCGATCAGCGCCACGGCGGTGATGATTTGCACCGTCGTCGGAACCCAGCCGTGCATCAGGGACAGGTGGTGGGTGAATGTCACAACATCATCGTTGTCGCCGATGCTTGTGATCCGCTGTGAGTGACCTGCTAACGCGGTTTGGCCAGCGGGAACGGCAGCGTCTCGCGGATGCTGCGGCCGGTAATCATCATTACCACGCGGTCCACGCCCATGCCCAGCCCGCCGGTGGGCGGCATCGCGTACTCCATGGCCTGCAGGAAATCCTCGTCGAGTTCCATGGCCTCCGGGTTGCCACCCGCGGCCAGCAGTGACTGTTCCTGGAGACGGCGGCGCTGTTCGACCGGGTCGGTCAGCTCGCTGTAGGCGGTGCCCAGCTCGACGCCCCAGGCCACCAGGTCCCAGCGCTCCGCCAACCCGGGGACGCTGCGGTGCGGGCGGGTCAGCGGCGACACCGACGTCGGGAAGTCCTTGTAGAACGTGGGCTCGATGGTGCGGTCCTCGACCAGGTGCTCGTACAACTCCAGCACCACAGCCCCGGCGTCCCAGTGCGTCAGGTAGGGGATTCGCGCCGAATCGCACAGCCGGCGCAGCGTGGCCAGATCCGTCTCGACGGTGATGTGCTCCCCGAGCGCTTCCGATACCGCGTCGTGCACGGTCTTGACCGACCACTGACCGGAGATGTCGACCGGCTCGAGGGTTCCGTCCGGGCCCGGCCGGTAGAAGACCTGGGCGGCGTTGGCCGCCTGGGCGGCGTTCTGGATCAACTCGCGGCAGCCGTCGATCCAGACGTTGTAGTCGGCATGCGCCTGATAGGCCTCCAACAGGGTGAACTCCGGGTTGTGGCTGAAGTCCACGCCTTCGTTGCGAAACGCGCGGCCCAACTCGAAGACCCGCTCGACACCGCCCACGCACAGCCGCTTGAGGTAGAGCTCGGGTGCGATCCGCAGATACAGGTCCAGGTCGTAGGCGTTGATGTGGGTCAGGAACGGCCGGGCGTTGGCGCCGCCGTGGATCTGCTGCAGGATCGGGGTCTCCACTTCCAGGAACCCCTTGGCGTACAGCGTTTCCCGGATGGCCTGCAGGGCGCCGCTGCGGGCCCGGATCAGATCCCGGGCCTCGGTGTTGATCGCCAGGTCCACATAGCGGGCCCGCACCCGGGCCTCCTGGTCGGTCAGGCCCTTCCACTTGTCCGGCAGCGGGCGTAGGCATTTGCCGATCAAGCGCCAACTGTCGACCAGCAATGAGATTGTGCCGGTGTGGCTTTGGCCGATAGATCCGCGGACCTCGATCAGATCGCCCAGGTCCATGGTCGCGGTGAATTCGGCGGTGCTGGCCGGCGCCCCCGCCGTGCCGGAACTCAGCCGGGTGTTGTCCAGCAGCAGCTGCACCTCGCCCGACCAGTCACGCAGCTGGGCGAACAGCACACCGCCATAGTCCCGGATCCGCATGATCCGCCCGGCCACGGTCACACCCTGACCGTCGGCGGCGTCCAGTGCTGCTGCGATGGTGTGGCTGGGGGCCTGGCCAACCGGATAAGCGTCCACGCCTTTGGCCTGAAGGTCGCGCAGCTTGGCCATTCGGACCCGGACTTGTTCGGGCAGCCGTTGTTGCTCCTCGCCGTCGCCCAGATCGGCCCGCAGCCCGGTCTCGTCCGGGGCGCTGCCGTCGTGATGCAGCAGGCCGGAATCCATCAGATTGGCCGGGGCGGCGACATGGTTGCCGGTGTGCTGCCGGCCGCGCCGGGAGAACGGCAGCACCAGGAAGCCCTCGGCGATCACCGACGCCACCCCGACCCGCGGGATCAGCCGGGCGTCCTCGTAGCAGGCGTAACGGGGAACCCAGTCGGGCTGGTACTTCATATTCGAGCGGTACAGCGTCTCCAGCTGCCACCAGCGTGAGAAGAACACCAGAAATGCCCGCCACAGCCGGGCCACCGGACCCGCACCCAACTGGGCACCCTGTTCGAACGCCGACCGGAACATCGCGAAGTTCAGTGAAATCCGGCCGATCCCAAAGTCTTCGGACTGCATGCAGAGTTCGCTGACCATCAGTTCGATGGTGCCGTTGGGGGACTGCGGGGAACGGCGCATGACATCGAGCGAGACCCCGTTGGTGCCCCACGGCACCAGCGAGAGCAGTGCGACCACCTGCGGGTCCGGGTCGTCCGGACCGTGCTGCACCGCCTCTACCAGCAGACAGTCGCCGTCGGCCGGGTCGCCGAGCCGGCCCAGTGCCATCGAGAAGCCCCGTTCGGTCTCGGTGTCCCGCCAGGAGTCGGCGCGCTTGACCACCTCGGCCATCTCGGCCTCGGTCAACTCGCGGTGCCGCCGGATCCGCACCGAGGCGCCGGCCCGCCTGGCCCGGGTGACCGCCTGGCGCACCCCACGCATATCGGGTCCGGACAGCCGGAAGTTCTCCGGGCGCAGGATGGCTTCGTCACCGAGTTGCAGCGCGTTCAGGCCGGCGGCCCGAAATGCTTCGGCCGCGGTCGAACTGGCACCCATCACGCCGGGCGCCCAGCCGTAGGTCTGACACAGCTGCAGCCAGGCCCCGATCGCCTGTGGCCAGGCCTTGGGATCGCCGACCGGATCTCCACCGGCCAGACAGACACCGACTTCCACGCGATAGGCGATGGCCGCCCGCCCGTTGGGGGCGAACACCACGGACTTGTCCCGGCGGGTCGCGAAATAGCCCAGTGAATCGTTTTTCCCGTAGAGCTCCAACAGACCGCGGATCGCCGATTCGTCCTCGCCGGTCAGCGCGTTGGAGGCGCGCTGGGACTGGAACAGCACGACCGCCGCGGCCATCAGGGCGAGCGCACCGAACAGACCGAAGATGGAGTTGAGGAACGGGTGCGAATAGCCCTCGAACACCTCGGTGGGCACCGACGCGAAGCCACTGACCCGGTTCACTGCGTACGGCAGCCGCCATTCCGGGG
This sequence comes from Mycolicibacterium frederiksbergense, assembly GCF_029893345.1. Classification (GTDB taxonomy): domain Bacteria; phylum Actinomycetota; class Actinomycetes; order Mycobacteriales; family Mycobacteriaceae; genus Mycobacterium; species Mycobacterium frederiksbergense_B. The sequence goes on from NZ_JARXVE010000002.1 coordinate 886,226, forward strand.
ACAGGGTTCCCGGGAACATCTCCAGCAGCGCCCAGGCCGCCAGGATGCCGATGGCCATGCCGGCCACCAACACCGCGGCCGACTTGGCCAGCGCGCCGCGGCGGACCTTGGCCCAGAACTCGTTGCGGGCCAGCACCAGGAACACGATCGCGGCGAGATGGACGGCCAGGCCGATGGCCTCACCGACATCGTCGGCCACGGTGTCGCCACCGGCCATCAGGTCGCCCAGGTTCCAGCCGACGGCGCCGACCATGTACAGCACCAGGATCCACCACGCGATGCGCTTGCGGGCCGCCAGCGCGGCGGCCAGTAGCGCCAGCACGAAAGCCCACGCGAAGCTGGTTTCCGGGAAGTTGAAGATGTAGTCGTTGACGAACTCCCGCGGCACCCGGATGATCCAGCGGGTCAGCGGCGAGACGCTGGCGATCAGCGACAGGGTCGCGATGATCCCGACGGTCCAGCCCGCCGCGGCGGGAACCCAGGAGAACCTCGACGCCGGGCGTAGCCCGGAGCGGTTGCCGCGGCTGATAACGGTCATAAGCCCGGAGAATAGGCGGTCAACCCGGCAATTGGGATGATCGCGCGCCTAAGACACCGGCAATCGGTTACCAGACCGGGCCGGTGTACTTCTCGCCGGGACCATGGCCCGGTTCCTCGGGCGCGGCGCTGGCCTCGCGGAAGGCCAATTGCAGGCTCTTCAAACCGTCGCGCACCGGCCCGGCGTGCGGTCCCAGATACTCCGCGGAGGCCGTCACCAGCCCGGCCAGCGCGGTGATGAGCCGGCGGGCCTCGTCGAGATCGCGGTGCGGGCTATCCTCGGGGTCCTCGGCGGAGAGTCCGATCTTCTCTGCTGCGGCGCTCATCAGCATGACCGCCGCACGGGTGATCACTTCCACTGCGGGAATCTCAGCCAGTTCGCGCACCGGTGGGGTCGCTTCGTCGGGCGTTACGGTCGGATCGGTCATGCTGCTAGACTGTCATGCGCGACCGTCCCGGCTTATGTCAGGGACAGTAAGTGGAGTCCCACTCCCACCGTTGGCCATACCGGTACAACGGTCCGGTCGCCCGCATCTACGGATGCGGGTTCTGCGCTCCGGTAGTCGGGGTGCGGGCGGCTATTCGCCGTGATCGGTCGGCATTGGGCCCTGCTTTGAGCAGGGCTTTTCTGTTCCATGGAGCAGAAGTGCGGATGGGCGGGTCTCCTCAGCAGACCCAACATAGGAGGCCCCATCAGCACTGAGACCCGCATCAACGAGCGCATCCGCGTACCTGAAGTCCGTTTGATCGGACCCAACGGCGAGCAGGTAGGCATTGTGCGCATCGAAGATGCCCTCCGCGTCGCCGCGGATGCCGATCTCGACCTCGTCGAAGTTGCACCTGCCGCAAAGCCCCCGGTCTGCAAGATCATGGACTACGGCAAATTCAAGTACGAGACGGCACTCAAGGAGCGCGAGTCTCGCAAGAACCAACAGCAGACCGTCGTCAAGGAACAGAAGCTGCGTCCCAAGATCGACGATCACGACTACGAGACGAAGAAGGGCCATGTGGTCCGCTTCCTCGAAGCCGGGTCCAAGGTCAAGGTGACCATCATGTTCCGCGGACGCGAACAGTCGCGCCCCGAGCTGGGGTACCGCCTGTTGCAGCGGCTAGGCGCAGATGTGGCCGAGTACGGCTTCGTCGAGACCTCAGCCAAGCAGGACGGCCGCAACATGACGATGGTGCTGGCACCGCACCGCGGCGCGAAGACTCGCGCCAAGGCGGCGGAGCAGGCCGAGCGCCCGGGCGGGCAGCAGGCCGAACCAGAACAACCAGACGCTACGCAGAGCTAGCTTCAAGACAGAACTGAGGATTCATGCCCAAGGCGAAGACCCACAGCGGAGCATCGAAGCGCTTCCGCAAGACCGGGACCGGCAAGATCGTGCGCCAGAAGGCCGGCCGCCGCCACCTGCTGGAGCACAAGGCCACCAAGCGCACCCGCCGGCTCGACGGCCGCACCGTGGTGGCTGCCAACGACACCACGCGTGTCAACAAGATGCTCAACGGCTAGTACTGCCGCTCCCTGTACCGAACGAGAATAGGAACATCCCATGGCACGCGTGAAGCGCGCACTCAACGCTCAGAAGAAGCGGCGTACCGTACTCAAGGCCTCGAAGGGCTACCGCGGTCAGCGGTCCCGGCTGTACCGCAAGGCCAAGGAACAGCAGCTGCATTCGCTGACCTACGCCTACCGGGACCGCCGTGCCCGCAAGGGTGAGTTCCGCAAGCTGTGGATCTCCCGGATCAACGCAGCGGCTCGCGCCAACGACATCACCTACAACCGCCTGATCCAGGGCCTGAAGGCCGCGGGCGTCGAGGTGGACCGCAAGAACCTGGCCGAGATCGCCGTGAGCGACGCTGCCGCGTTCACCGCGCTGGTCGAGGTCGCCAAGGCCGCCCTGCCGGAGGACGTCAACGCGCCGGCTGGAGAGGCCGCCTGACCCTCACCGAGCGTTCTGCCCGAGTGGTGGCAGCGGTCAAACTGCACCGCCACGTCGGGCGCCGCCGCGCCGCACGCTTCCTTGCCGAGGGACCCAACCTCGTCGAGGCGGCGTTGCGGCGCGGACTCGTTTCCGAGGTCTTCGCCACCGAGGCCGCCCTGGACCGGTTCGGCTCGCTGCTGGCCGATGTGCCGGTGCAACTGGTCACCGAGCGCGCCGCAAAGGCCCTGTCGGAGACGGTCACCCCGGTCGGACTGGTCGCGGTGTGTGAGCTGCCGGATCCCTCGCTCGACGAGGTCCTCTCGGGTGGGGCCGCCCTGGTCGCGGTGGCCGTGCAGATCTCCGAGCCGGGCAACGCCGGAACGCTGATTCGGGTCGCCGATGCGATGGGTGCCGATGCCGTTGTGCTGGCCGGCAACAGCGTCGATCCCTACAACAGCAAGTGCCTGCGCGCCTCGGCCGGCAGCATCTTTTCGGTGCCGGTGATCAGCGCGCCCGATGAAGCCGCCACCGTGCACCAGTTGCGCGAGGCCGGCCTGCAGGTGCTGGCCACCACGATCGACGGCGAGGTCAACCTCGATCATGCCGAGTTGGTCGCACCCACCGCTTGGCTGTTCGGCCCCGAAGCCCATGGTCTGCCAACCGAATTGGCCGCGATGGCCGATCATCGGGTGCACATCCCGATGCCTGGGCACTCCGAAAGTCTCAACATCGCCTCGGCGGCGTCGATCTGCCTGTACCTGAGCGCCCGCGCACACCGGAGCGCCCAGGGTTAGCTGAGCAAACCCCTTGCCACGTGGGTGATCTGGACTTCGTTACTGCCGGCATAGATCATCAGCGACTTGGCGTCGCGGGCCAGCTGCTCGACCCGGTACTCGGTCATATAGCCGTTGCCGCCGAACAACTGGACCGCATCCATCGCGACGTCGGTGGCCGCCTGCGAGCAGTACCACTTGATCGCCGAGGCCTCGGCCAGCGAGATGGATGTGCCCGCCTGGGCGGACTCGATGACCCGGAACAGCATGTTGCGCACGTTCATCCGGGCCACTTCCATGTTGGCCAGCTTCAGCTGGATCAGCTGGAACTGGCCGATCTCCTGGCCCCACAGGGTGCGGCTCTTGGCGTAATCCACGCTCAACCGCAGGCATTCCTCAATGACGCCCAGCGCCATGGCGGCCACCCCGATGCGTTCGGCCGAGAAGCTGGACCGGGCGCTGTCGCGACCGTCGCCGGCTTCGTTGTCCTCGGTCTCGCCGAGCAGGCGGTCCCGGCCCAGCCGGACGTTGTTGAAGAACAGTTCGCCGGTGCGTGACGAGTGAATGCCCATCTTGCGGAACGGCTTCGACTGCACGAAGCCCTCCATGCCGCGGTCGAGCACGAAGGTGAGCACCTTGCGGTCACGCTTGTTCGCGCCATCACCTTCGTCGAGCTTGGCGTAGACCACCACCACGTCAGCGTCCGGCCCGTTGGTGATGAAGGTCTTCTGCCCGTTGAGGATGTAATCGTCGCCGTCCCGCGTCACGTAGGACTTCATGCCGCCGAACGCGTCCGAGCCGGAGTCGGGTTCGGTGATGGCCCAGGCGCCGACCTTCTCGTACGTCACCAGGCCCGGCAGCCACCGTTCCTGCTGGGCCAGGGTGCCGCGGCTCTGGATGGTGGGCACCGTCAGGCCCAGGCTGACGCCCATCCCGGTGACCAGACCCATCGACACCCGGCACAGTTCGCTGACCAGTACGAACCCCATGCTCGGGGACGCGCCGCCGAACATCCCGCCGCCCGAGCCGGACGGCTGCTCGCCGTTGCGTAGTCGGGCCAACCGCTTGTCCAGCGATTCTCTGGCCATCGTGTCGATTCCGAAGGTGGCGAACAACTTTCGGACGATGGGGTAGGGCTCCATCTCGCCGCTTTCCAGCGCGTCGAGGTGTGGCCGAATCTCCTTGTCCACGAAGCCCCGTACCGCGTCGCGCACGGCGATGTCGACATCAGACCAATCAAGCACCCGGTCAGCTTAGGCCGCGGGGCGCGGCGATTTGGTGGGGTCGCCATCGGGACCGTCCGCGGGGTGTGGCGAACAATTGCCCAGATGTCGAAATGGCCAGTCGATGAATTTTTGGAAAAGTTCGGTGGGACTTCTTTTCCGGTTTATCGGAATTCGCGCATATAGGCTGGTCGGGGCGATTTTCAGCAATTTATCAGCGACTTTCAAGCTGGTGGTGTTCCGCTACTTTCTACCTATCAATTCGCTCCTCATACAATTTTGGGGGTTTTATGTGGGTCAAAGTGAAGGATCGTGTGTCGTCGTCGCTGATGGCGGGGATGTGCACGGTGTGCGTTACCGCCTCGGTGGTGGCCGTCGCGCCCGAGGCCACCAAGGCTCTCACCGGGCCGGTCGCACTACCCGCTCCTATCTCGGATGCGGGATACCTGCTGACTGCGTCGTCGACGCTGCTGAACGATCTGATCAATGTGGCGTCGTTGCCGGTTCAGAATCTTGCAACCGCGTGGACTGATGTGGCGCAGTTGACCTACATCATCAACGTGTTCAATGCGGTCAACGCTGATCTCATTTCGGGTAAGTGGACATCGATTCAGCCTGATGTGCAGAAGATTGTGAACACGGAACTGGGTTATCTGAATACCCTGGCGGAGTTGCCGGCCACCATCATCAAGACCGATACTGCCGCGATCGCCCAATTGGCGGCCGATCTGAGCCTCGGCGGCTCGTCATCGGCGACGACGACGAGCTCCGCCGTGAAGGCGACGACCCTCAGTGCTTCGCCGACCGGGAGCTCGGTGGTGTCCTCGTCGACGACCGGGACGTCGACGTTGCTGAACGATGTGATCAATGTGGCGTCGTTGCCGGTTCAGAATCTTGCTACCGCGTGGACTGATGTGGCGCAGTTGACCTATGTGCTCAACGTGTTCAATGCGGTCAATGCTGATCTCGTTTCGGGTAAGTGGACGTCGATTCAGCCTGATGTGCAAAAGATTTTGACCACGGAGCAGGGTTATCTGACGACGCTGGCAGAGCTGCCTAGCACCATCGTGAAGACCGATACCGCCGCGATCTCCAAGTTGGCGGCCGATCTGGGTATCTCGACCAACAGTGCATCGACCACGACCTCGTCGGCAAAGGTTGCGACCGTCAACACCGCAGCCATCAACACCGCCGATACCAAGGCCGCCGACACCAGCACCAGCACCACGGACAACAAGATCACCGCGCTCGCCTCGAAGCTCAAGAGCGCGGCCCCGACTGCGACGCCAAAATCGCGGGCCGCCAGTGCGTCTGTCGATTCGTCGACCACCGCACCGTCCATCTCCGGCAGCATTCATGCAATCGCCGGGAAGTTGGCCGGCGGCAAAGCGGCTACCGATTCGAGCGCGTCCGACACGTCAGGCACCTCGGGTAGCTCCAGCAATCCCGCTGCATCCGGCAGCTCGGATGCGAAGCCTGCGGGCCGGCATCACAAGGGCTGAACCGCCGCTCGTTCGTGCTCCGTTCAATGCGAGGTCCCGCGTCAGCAATGGCGCGGGACCTCGTTCTTTGGGTCAGGCCGCCGGTTCGCGGTGCCGGGCAGGGCGTCCGGCTGCGCGTAGGGCCGGCAATGAGAGCGTGGTGTGCACCAGGGCGCCGGCTCGGTCCAGCAGGGACCTGCGCCGCGGCAGATAGTGCATCGACAGCCCCCGGCGATCGCGGGGCGGCGCCATGAAACCGGGAGCTTCGACCAACGGCCCATCGGCCGGCAGTTTCCCGGCCGCACGGCGGTAGGCCGAAAGTGCCCGCGGATGCAGCCTGATCTCGTCGGGCACTGCGACGAAGGCCAATTCGACCATCTTGCCGAAGATGCGCAGCAGCACCTCGTCACCCGGCGTCCAGTGCATCCCGGCCTTCTCCCGCAGCACCGGGTCGAACAACCCCGCCGCAATCCAGCGTTGAGCTCCGACAAGGGGTTTGAACAGTTGATCCCATACCGGTGTCGGCATCAGCACGAACCACGGCTTGGGAATCCGGATGCTGAAGATATCGAGTGTGGCCCGATTGATCTCCAACTCGTCGTGGCACTTGGTGTCCCAATACTCCTGAAACTCCTCCCAGCTCTTGGGAACCGGACGCATGCTCATGCCGTACATGCGGTACCACTGCACGTGTTCGTCGAACAGTTGGCGCTTTTCGGCCTCGGTGAGACCGCCGCAGAAATACTCCGCGGTCTTGAGGATGAGCATGAAAAAGGTGGCGTGCGCCCAATAGAACGTCTCGGGGTTGAGCGCGTGATAGCGCCGCCCCTGGCCGTCGACCCCTTTGATGGTGGTGTGGAAGCCCTTGATCTGCGCACCGGTGTCGGGGGCGCGGTCGCCGTCGTAGACCACGCCCATGATCGGGTAGACCGACCGCGCCACCCGCTGCAGCGGTTCACGCAGCAGGATCGAATGCTCCTCGACGCCGGCGCCGAGTTCGGGATACATGTTCTGGATCGCGCCGATCCACACGCCCAGCATTCCGGTGCGCAGATCGCCGAAGTACTTCCAGGTCAGTGAGTCTGGGCCGAGCGGATCCCGGCGGGCCTCGGTTGTCGGCCCGGCGGTCGGCCCTGTCGCGATCGACGCGGGGGTGGTTTGTGTCGTCATCGTGTCCCCATTGACTCGTCATGACTCAACTGACTCAGCATGATTCGAACCTCGCGGTATGAGCCCCACGATAGTGTTGACAACACGTGTTGTCCACGATGCCGCGGCGCGTCGCCGGGCACCGTTATTCGGTGGCTATCGTGCTGCCGCAGCGCCGTGATCGGCCCGGTTGCGGGCGGCGGGAGACCGTGGCTGAACCTGGCGGTGGCGTGATTGCCGGTCGATCCAGATCCCACTTACGCTTGCGTGGTGGATGGTGAGCCGTTCGATGACCCGCCGGGTCGAGTCGGGGACGTCGAGCAGGGGCACCAACCCGGGTTGCCGGGTCCACTGGGATGGCTGCAGCGCACCAACCGCAGCCCAGCCGTCGTCGATCTGGTCCGGCGGGTGCGCCGGGCTCTGCCTGGGGATCCGGATTTCGGCGACCGGCTCTCGGCGTCCGGTGAGGGCGGCCCGCGGGCTGCTGCCCGGGTGGCCGACCGGCTGCTGGATCGCGATGCCGCCTCACGGGAGATGAGCCTGGGTGCGCTGCAGGTCTGGCAGGCGCTGACCGAACGCGTCTCGGGTACGCCGGCCAACCCGGAAGTGACGTTGGTGTTCACCGATCTGGTCGGATTCTCGTCGTGGTCCCTGAGGTCCGGGGACGACGCCACGTTGCGGTTGCTGCGACGGGTGGCTCAGGTGTCCGAGCCTCCGGTACTGGAGGCCGGCGGCCACATCGTCAAACGCATGGGCGACGGCATGATGGCGGTGTTCCCCGAGTCCGGCACCGCCCTGCGCGCAATGCTCATCGCGCGCGACGGCGTGAGGGGCGTCGACATGGACGGCTACACCCCGCGCATGCGGGTCGGCATCCATACCGGGCGCCCGCAGCGCATCGGATCGGACTGGCTCGGCGTCGACGTCAATATCGCCGCCCGGGTGATGGAACGGGCCACCAGGGGTGGGCTCATGGTGTCGCACACCACCTTGGAAGGCATCGCCGAAGACGAGCTGGCCGGCCTCGGTGTCAGTGTCAAACGCCAACGGCGGCAGGTGTTCTCGAACAAACCCGGGGGTGTGCCCGACGATTTGGTGATGTATCGGGTGAAAACTCCCAGGCAGCTGCCAGCCGGCTGAATCCAGATCGGAACATTGTTCGGTGCGCTGGTGCGGGCCGGCGCCTGGATCGACGGTCAGACGAACTGGGCGGCCGAGGCCTCCACCCAATCCGACCGCCAGGACTCTGGCGGATCCTCGAGCAGTTCGCCGGGCATGAGCCAGTCGTAGATCTCGGCGTAGGTGCGGCTGCGCAGGCCGTCGACGCGGCGGTTCAACATCGCGGGGGAGAGCTCATCAAACCCGGACAACCCCATCGACGCGACGATCTGCGCGGCGCTCGCCACGGTCGCGCTCTGGTAGTTGTGCACCCGGGTCGCCTTGTCGGTGACGTCCAGGGCACGGGCGCGGGCGCGGTCCTGGGTGGCGACGCCGGTGGGGCAGTGGTTGGTATGGCATTTGAGCGCCTGGATGCAGCCGACGGCGAACATCATCGCCCTGGCCGCCATGGTGAAGTCGGCGCCCTGGCAGATCCGGCTGACGATGTCGACGCCGCTGGCGACCTTGCCCGAGGCGCCGATCTTGATCCGGTCCCGCAACCCGGTGCCGACCAGGCAGTTGTGCACCAGCATCAGACCTTCGGTCAACGGCATGCCGATGTGGTCCTCGAACTCCAGCGGTGCCGCGCCGGTGCCGCCTTCGGCGCCGTCGACGATGATGAAATCCGGGGCGATGCCGGTCTCCAGCACGGCCTTGCAGATCGACAGGAACTCGGTGCGCGCCCCGACGCAGAGCTTGAACCCCACGGGTTTGCCGCCCGAGAGCCTGCGCAGGGTAGCGATGAACTCGACCAGTTCGGTGGGCGTGTTGAACGCGCTGTGCGCCGGGGGCGAGATCACCGTGCGGCCGACAGGCACGCCCCGGGTGGCCGCGATCTCCGGGCTGACCTTGGGGCCCGGCAGTACCCCTCCCAGGCCGGGTTTGGCGCCCTGGGACAGCTTGATCGAGATGACCTTGACCGTGGGCAGGGTGGCCTTGGCGGCGAAGGCCTCGGGGTCGAACCGGCCGTCGGCGTCGCGGCAGCCGAAGTACCCCGAGCCGATCTCCCAGATCAGGTCGCCGCCGTTGAGGTGATACGGACTGATCCCACCCTCGCCGGTGTCGTGGGCGAACCCGCCCGCGGCCGCCCCGCGGTTGAGTGCGGCGATGGCATTGGCCGACAGCGCGCCGAAGCTCATCGCCGAGACGTTGAGCAGCGCGATGTCGTACGGCTGGGCACACTCCGGGCCGCCCAGGCGCACTCGGGGGTCCAGGTCCTCGGCGAACCGGGCCCGCAGCGAATGCCGGAGAAACTCGTAGCCGACCGCGTTGACGTCGCGTTCGGTGCCGAACGGCTCGTCACCCTTGGTGGCCTTGGCCCGCTCATAGATCAGATCGCGGGTCTCCCGGTCGAACGGTGCGGCCTCGGTGTTCGACTCGATGAAGTACTGCCGGATCTCGGGCCGGATCAGTTCCATCAGGAATCGCACGTGGCCGAGGATCGGGAACGCGCGCAGGATGCTGTGCCGGGTCTGCAGCAGATCCCAGGTGCCCAGCGCGGCCAGGGCGAACAACACCACCGCCGCCACCGACCATCCGGCGTGGATCAGCACCGCCGTGAGCGCTGCCAGCACCGCCAATACCCAGACACCGAAAACGACGAGAGGCCGGATCAACACGGGCAGAAGGGTAGCCGGTGGGAAAGCAATTCGAAGCTCGACCAGCCCATCGCCTATGATCGCCGGGTGGCTGAGCAGCCCAGTGATCTCTCCGAAGAAGCCCTGACCAAAGCCGTCAGCGCGGCCCGGCATGCCTTTGAGCTGGCCGGTGACCTCGATGCGTTGGCGCGCGCCAAGACCGAGCACCTCGGCGATCGTGCACCGATCGCCCTGGCCCGCCAGGCGTTGGCGACCCTGCCGAAGGCCGACCGTGCCGACGCCGGCAAACGGGTCAACGTCGCCCGCGGCGAGGCTCAACGCGCCTATGACGAGCGGCTGGCCGCCTTGCGTGCCGAACGCGACGCCGCGGTGCTGGTGGCCGAACGCATCGACGTGACGCTGCCCTCGACGCGTCAGCCGGTGGGTGCCCGGCACCCGATCACCATCCTGGCCGAGAACGTCGCCGACACCTTCGTGGCGATGGGCTGGGAACTGGCGGAGGGTCCCGAGGTCGAGACCGAGCAGTTCAACTTCGACGCGTTGAACTTCCCGCCGGACCATCCGGCCCGCAGCGAGCAGGACACCTTCCAGATCGCCCCCGAAGGTTCCCGCCAGGTGCTGCGCACCCACACCTCTCCGGTGCAGATCCGGGCACTGCTGGAACGTGAGCTGCCGGTCTACGTCGTTTCGATCGGGCGGACGTTCCGCACCGATGAGCTGGATTCCACCCATACGCCGGTGTTCCACCAGGTGGAGGGGCTGGCGGTGGACAAGGGCCTGACCATGGCACATCTGCGCGGCACGCTGGACGCATTCGCGCGGGCCCAGTTCGGGCCGGAGGGCCGCACCCGGTTCCGGCCGCACTTCTTCCCGTTCACCGAGCCGTCGGCGGAGGTGGACATCTGGTTCCCGGGGAAGAAAGGCGGCCCGGGCTGGGTGGAATGGGGCGGTTGCGGCATGGTCAACCCGAACGTGTTGCGGGCCTGCGGCATTGACCCCGAGGTCTATTCCGGATTTGCCTTCGGTATGGGATTGGAGCGAACCCTGCAGTTCCGCAATGGAATTCCTGACATGCGTGACATGGTCGAGGGCGATGTGCGGTTCTCGCTGCCGTTCGGGGTCGGCGTCTGATGCGAATTCCCTACAGCTGGCTGCGTGAGGCCGTCCGTGCCGGTGCCCCGGACTGGGATTTGTCCGCCGAGGAGCTCGAGCAGACCTTCATCCGGATCGGCCATGAGGTCGAAGAGGTCATCCCGACCGGCCCGGTGAGTGGTCCGCTGACCGTCGCGCGGGTCGTAGAGATCGAAGAACTCACCGAGTTCAAGAAGCCGATCCGGGCCTGCAAGGTCGATGTCGGTGAACCCGAGCCGCGTGACATCGTGTGTGGTGCAACGAATTTCGCGGTAGGCGACCTGGTGGTGGCGGCGCTGCCCGGGACAGTGTTGCCCGGCGGTTTCGCCATCGCCTCGCGCAAGACCTATGGGCGGGTCTCCGACGGCATGATCTGCTCGGCGTCGGAGATGAACCTGGGCATCGATCACTCCGGCATCCTGGTGCTGCCGGCGGGCACTGCCGAGCCGGGCACGCCGGCCGCCGGCGTACTGGGTCTCGACGATGTGGTGTTCCACCTGGCGGTCACCCCGGATCGGGGTTACTGCCTTTCGGTGCGCGGGCTGGCCCGCGAGATCGCCTGCGCCCACGACCTGGATTTCGTCGACCCCGCCGATGTGGCGCCGCTGCCCGCCGAGGGGGAGGCCTGGCCGCTGACCGTGGAGCCCCGCACCGGCGTGCAACGCTTCGGTTTGCGCCCAGTCACCGGTATCGACCCGACAGCGGTGTCGCCGTGGTGGATGCAGCGTCGGCTCTTGCTGAGCGGCATCCGGGCGATCTCGCCGGCCGTCGACGTGACCAACTACGTCATGCTCGAGCTCGGCCATCCCATGCACGCCCACGACAGCAGCCTGATCACCGGCGGCTTCGCGGTGCGCTTCGCCCGCGACGGCGAAAAGGTGGTCACGCTCGATGACGTGGAGCGCACCTTGAACTCGGCCGACGTGCTGATCGTCGACGACGTCGCGACCGCTGCGATCGGCGGTGTGATGGGGGCGGGCACCACCGAGGTGCGCGATTCCACCACCGACGTGCTGCTGGAGGCCGCGGTGTGGGATCCGGCCGCGGTGTCGCGCACGCAGCGCCGTCTGCATCTGGCCAGCGAGGCCGGCCGGCGCTACGAGCGTTTCGTGGACCCGGCGATTTCGGTTGCCGCACTTGACCGTTGCGCCGGTCTGCTGGCCGAGATCGCGGGCGGCACGGTGGCACCCACGTTGACCGACTGGCGCGCGGATGGGCGCACCGACTGGTCGCAGCCGGCCATCGAGATCGCCGCGGATCGGCCGGATCGCACCGCGGGCGTCGAATACCCTGCCGGCACTACAGCGCGCCGGCTCACCCAGATCGGCGCTGCGGTCAGCGGCTCCGACACGCTCACCGTCACCCCGCCGAGTTGGCGGCCCGACCTGCGTCAGCGTGCTGACCTGGTCGAGGAGGTGCTGCGGCTGCAGGGGCTGGAGGCCATCCCGTCGGTGCTGCCTACCGCACCGGCCGGTCGTGGCCTGTCGCCGGTGCAGAAACGTCGCCGGGCCATCGGTAAGTCGTTGGCGCTGGCCGGATTCGTCGAGGTGCTGCCCACCCCGTTCCTGCCGGCCGGGGTGTTCGACACCTGGGGGCTGGCCGCTGAGGATGCGCGTCGACGTGTCACTACTGTGCTCAATCCGCTGGAGGCCGATCGGCCGCACCTGGCCACCACGCTGCTGCCGGGGCTGATGGAGGCGCTGCTGCGCAACGTGTCGCGCGGCGCCGCCGACGTCGCGTTGTTCGCCATCGCTCAGGTGGTGCAGCCGACCGCGCAGACCCGGGCCGTCGAGCGCATCCCGAATGATCGCCGGCCCACCGACGCGGAGATCGCCGGGCTGGACGCGTCGCTGCCGAATCAGCCGCAGCACGTCGCGGCGGTGCTGGCCGGATTGCGTGAGCCCGCCGGGCCGTGGGGGCCGGGGCGCCCGGTCGAGGCAGCCGACGCGTTCGAGGCGGTACGGGTGATCGGCCGCGCCGCCGGGGTGGAGTTCACCCTGCGCGCCGCCCAGGAGTTGCCGTGGCATCCGGGCCGCTGCGCCGAGGTGCTGGTCGGTGACACCACCGTCGGCCACGCCGGTCAGCTGCATCCGGCGGTCGTCGAGCGGATGGGGCTGCCCAAGGGCGCATGCGCGGTGGAACTCGATCTCGATGCCGTGCCGATCGTCGAAGCGCTGCCCGCTCCGGCGGTGTCACCGTTCCCGGCGGTGTTCCAGGACATCAGCGTGGTCGTCGCCGCCAATACCGAGGCGGCCGCCGTCGTTGCCGCGGTCCGCGACGGGGCCGGCGAGCTGCTGGAGGACGTCCGGCTGTTCGACGTCTACACCGGGCCGCAGATCGGGGAGGGGTGCAAGTCGCTCACCCTGGCGCTGCGGTTCCGGGCCACTGACCGGACCCTGACCGAGGATGAGGCCAGTACTGCCCGTGACGCTGCGGTCGCCATGGCCGCCGAGCGGGTCGGAGCCGTCCTGCGCGGCTGAATTTCTCCGCCGAGCAGACGCGGAATCGCATTACCGAACGCTCTTCAGTGCGATTCCGTGTCTGCTCGCCGTAACAGGAATTAATGAGTTTGCATCTGCATGCATAACAATGCAGAATTGCGGTATGACTTCGATAGCGGTGGCCGGCGCCAGCGGCTACGCCGGCGGAGAGATCCTGCGATTGCTCCTCGGGCACCCCGCCTACGCCGACGGCCGGCTGACCATCGGGGCGCTGACCGCGGCGTCCAATGCCGGAAGCACCCTGGCCGAACATCACCCACATCTGCTGCCGCTGGCCTCGCGGGTGCTGGAGGCCACCGACGCCGACGTGTTGGCCGGCCATGACGTGGTGTTCCTGGGTCTGCCGCACGGCCACTCCGCCGCGCTGGCCGAGCAACTCGGCCCCGACACCCTGATCATCGACTGCGGTGCGGACTTCCGGCTGGCCGACGCGGCCGACTGGGAGAAGTTCTACGGTTCGGCGCACGCCGGCAGTTGGCCCTACGGGCTGCCCGAACTGCCCGGCGCCCGCGAGCGGCTGCGGGGCACCAAGCGCATCGCGGTCCCGGGCTGCTATCCGACCGCGGCACTGCTGGCGCTGCTGCCCGCCGTGGCCGCCGATCTGGTCGAACCCGACGTGACGGTGGTCGCGGTCAGCGGCACCTCGGGTGCGGGCAAGTCCGCCAAGGTGGACCTGCTGGGCTCCGAGGTGATCGGCTCCGCACGCGCCTACAACATCGCCGGCAAGCACCGGCACACCCCGGAGATCGCCCAAGGGCTGCGGGCCGTGACCGACAAGAACGTCACCGTCTCGTTCACCCCGGTGCTGATCCCCACCGCGCGCGGCATCCTGGCCACCTGCACCGCCCGCACCACGGCATCGGGCCCCGAGGCGGCCGCCGAGATCCGGGCCGCCTACGAAAAGGCCTATGACGCCGAGCCGTTCATTCACCTGCTGCCCGAGGGGCAGCTGCCCAAGACCGGATCGGTGATCGGCAGCAACGCCGCGCAGCTCGCGGTCGCCGTAGACGAGGAAGCGCAGACAATGGTGGCCATCGCCGCCATCGACAACCTCACCAAGGGCACCGGTGGTGCCGCGGTGCAGTCGATGAACCTGGCGCTGGGCTGGCCCGAAACCGAAGGACTGTCGATCGTGGGAGTGGCACCGTGACTAATCCAGTGGCAAGCGGCACCAAGCTGGTCCGCACCCAGGGCGTCACCGCGCCCGCGGGCTTCCGGGCCGCCGGAATCGCCGCCGGGATCAAGGTTTCCGGCAAACCGGATCTGGCCCTGGTGTTCAACGAGGGGCCGGACTATGCCGCGGCCGGGGTGCTGACCCGCAACCAGGTGAAGGCCGCTCCGGTGCAGTGGACCCGCCAGGTGCTGACCACCGGCCGGCTGCGCGCGGTGATCCTGAACTCGGGCGGCGCCAACGCCTGTACCGGGCCGTTGGGTTTCCAGGACACCCACGCCACCGCCGAGGCGGTGGCCGCCGCGCTGAGCGACTGGGGCACCGAGACCGGTGCCGTCGAGGTTGCGGTGTGCTCCACCGGCCTGATCGGTGACCGGTTGCCGATGGACAAGGTGCTGGCCGGTGTGACCGAGATCGTGCACGAGATCGCCGGCGGCCTGACCGGCGGTGAGGACGCTGCCCGGGCCATCATGACCACCGATACCGTGCCGAAACAGGTTGCGCTGCACCATTCCGTCGACTCGGGGGAGAACTGGACGGTCGGCGGGATGGCCAAGGGCGCCGGGATGCTGGCGCCGTCACTGGCCACCATGCTGGTGGTGCTGACCACCGATGCGGTCGCCGACGCCGAGTCCTTGGACACTGCGCTCCGACGGGCCGCAGCGCGGACCTTCGACCGGCTCGACGTCGACGGCAGCTGCTCGACCAACGACACCGTGCTGCTGCTGGCCTCCGGCGCCAGCGAGATCGCGCCCAGCCAGGACGATCTCGACGCGGCGGTGCTGCGGGTCTGTGACGACCTGTGCGCCCAGTTGCAGGCCGACGCCGAGGGCGTCACCAAACGCGTCGTCATCACCGTTACCGGTGCGGACAGCGAGGACGACGCGCTGGTCGCGGCGCGCGCGATCGCCCGCGACAGCTTGGTCAAGACCGCTCTGTTCGGCTCCGACCCGAACTGGGGCCGGGTGCTGGCCGCCGTCGGCATCGCCCCGGTGAAGCTCGATCCCGAACGGATCAGCGTGTCGTTCAACGGCTTTCCGGTGTGCATCGACGGGGCCGGCGCGCCGGGCGCGCGCGATGTCGACCTGTCCGGCGAGGACGTCGTCGTGGTCGTCGATCTGGCCGTCGGCGGTGCGTCGGCATCCGTCCGGACCACCGACCTGTCCCACGCCTACGTCGAAGAGAACTCGGCCTACAGCTCATGAGCACCCCGGCGATCGAACGCGGGGTCAAGGCCCAGGTGCTTGCCTCGGCCCTGCCGTGGCTCAAACAGCTGCACGGCAAGATCGTCGTGGTCAAGTACGGCGGCAATGCCATGACCGACGACACCCTCAAGGCCGCGTTCGCCGCCGACATGGTGTTCCTGCGCAGCTGCGGTATCAAACCCGTGGTGGTGCACGGGGGTGGGCCGCAGATCAGCGCAATGCTCAAGAGGCTCGGTATCGCAGGCGATTTCAAGGGCGGCTTCCGGGTGACCACCCCCGAGGTCCTCGACGTGGCGCGGATGGTGCTGTTCGGGCAGGTGGGCCGGGAACTGGTCAACCTGATCAATGCCCACGGACCGTATGCGGTGGGTGTCACCGGCGAGGACGCACAGTTGTTCACCGCGGTGCGGCGCAGCGTCACCGTGGACGGGGTAGCCACCGATATCGGGCTGGTCGGCGACGTGGAACACGTCAATGCCGCCTCTCTTCTGGACCTCATTGCCGCAGGCCGGATCCCGGTGGTTTCCACGATTGCGCCCGACCCCGACGGCGTGGTGCACAACATCAACGCCGACACCGCGGCCGCGGCCCTGGCCGAGGCGCTGGGTGCGGAGAAGCTGGTCATGCTGACCGATGTGGAAGGGCTCTATACCGATTGGCCGGACCGCTCCTCGTTGGTCACCGAGATCGATACGGCCGCACTGACCCAACTGCTGCCGTCGCTGGAGTCGGGCATGGTGCCCAAGATCGAGGCCTGCCTGCGCGCGGTGGCCGGCGGCGTGCCGAGCGCGCACGTCATCGACGGCCGCGTCGAACACTGTGTGCTGGTCGAGCTTTTCACCGATGAAGGAACCGGAACGAAAGTGGTGAACCCGTGAGTCTCCAGGACCGCTGGGAAGCGGTGATGATGAACAACTACGGCACCCCGCCGTTGGCGCTGGCCAGCGGTAACGGCGCCGTGGTCACCGACACCGACGGCAAGGACTATCTGGACCTGCTCGGCGGCATCGCGGTGAATCTGCTCGGCCATCGCCACCCGGCGGTGATCGAGGCCATCACCACCCAGCTGAACACGCTGGGCCACACCTCCAACCTGTATGCCACCGAACCGGGCATCGCACTGGCCGAAGCGTTGGTCGGGCACCTGGGCACCCAGGCCCGGGTGTTCTTCTGCAACTCGGGCACCGAAGCCAACGAGGTGGCCTTCAAGATCACCCGGCTCACCGGGAAGACGAATATCGTTGCCGCCCAAGGTGCATTCCACGGCCGCACGATGGGATCGCTGGCGCTGACCGGTCAGCCGTCCAAGCAGGCCCCGTTCGAGCCGCTGCCGGGCAACGTCACCCACGTGCCCTATGGCGACGTGGAAGCCCTTGCGGCCGCGGTCGATTCGACCACCGCGGCGGTGTTCCTGGAGCCGATCATGGGTGAGGGTGGCGTCATCGTCCCGCCCGCCGGCTACCTGGCGGCGGCCCGCGAGATCACCACCAAGCACGGTGCGCTGCTGGTGCTCGACGAGGTGCAGACCGGCGTCGGCCGCACCGGCGCCTTCTATGCCCATCAGCACGACGGCATCACCCCCGACGTGGTGACGCTGGCCAAGGGCCTCGGCGGCGGTCTGCCGATCGGTGCCTGCCTGGCCATCGGTGCTGCCGGTGATCTACTCACCCCGGGCCTGCACGGCAGCACCTTCGGCGGCAACCCGGTGTGCACCGCGGCCGCGCTGGCGGTACTGAAGGTACTGGCCGACGAGGATCTGATCGCCCGGGCCGGGGTGCTGGGCAAGACCCTGAGCCACGGCATCGAAGAGCTGCACCATCCGCTGGTGGATCACGTCCGCGGCAGGGGGCTGCTGCAAGGCGTGGTGCTGACCGCGCCGAGCGCCAAGGCCGCCGAGTCCGCCGCCCGCGACGCCGGATTCCTGGTGAATGCGGCCGCACCCGACGTGATCCGGTTGGCGCCGCCACTGATCATCACCGAACCTCAGATCGAGACGTTCCTGTCCGCTCTGCCCGCCGTCCTCGACTCCGCTGCGGAGGTTGCACCATGATCCGTCATTTCCTGCGCGACGATGATCTGTCGCCCGATGAGCAGGCCGAGGTGCTCGCGCTGGCCGCCGAGCTGAAGAAGAGCCCGTTCTCCCGGCGTCCGCTGGAAGGGCCCCGCGGCGTCGCGGTGATCTTCGAGAAGAACTCCACCCGCACCCGCTTCTCCTTCGAGATGGGCATCGCCCAGCTCGGCGGGCACGCGGTGGTGGTCGACGGACGCAGCACTCAACTGGGCCGTGAGGAGACCCTGGAGGACACCGGGACGGTGTTGTCGCGCTACGTCGACGCTGTGGTGTGGCGGACCTTCGCCCAGGAACGGTTGACCGCCATGGCGTCCGGATCCTCGGTGCCCATCGTCAACGCGCTGTCCGACGAGTTCCACCCCTGCCAGGTGCTCGCCGACCTGCAGACGCTGGTCGAGCGCAAAGGCGGTCTGGCCGGGCTCCAAGGTTTGAGGCTGACCTATCTGGGTGACGGTGCCAACAACATGGCGCACTCGCTGATGCTGGGCGGGGTGACCGCGGGCATCGACGTCACGATCGCGGCACCCGCCGGATTCGAACCGGACCCGGCTTTCGTCGATGCCGCCAAGCGTCGGGCCGCCGAGACCGGCGCCACCGTGACGGTCACCGACGATCCGCGGGCCGGAGCCGACGGTGCCGACGTCCTGGTCACCGATACCTGGACCTCGATGGGCCAGGAGAACGACGGCCTGGACCGGGTGCGGCCGTTCCGTCCGTTCCAGGTCAACGCCGACCTGCTCAAGCTCGCCGACCCGGAAGCGGTTGTGCTGCACTGCCTTCCGGCGCACCGCGGCCACGAGATCACCGACGAGGTGATCGACGGCCCGCAGAGCGCGGTGTTCGACGAGGCCGAGAACCGGCTGCACGCCCAGAAGGCGCTGCTGGTGTGGTTGCTGGAACACCGGTAGATAGCGGTGAGCACACCAACCCGCGCCGGCCGTCAGGCCCGCATCGTCGCCCTGCTGTCCTCCAGCCAGGTGAGCAGCCAGACCGAGCTGGCCACCCTGCTGGCCCAGGACGGCATCGAGGTCACCCAGGCCACGCTGTCGCGCGATCTGGAGGAACTCGGCGCGGTGAAGCTGCGCGGGGCCGACGGCGGTGTCGGCGTGTACGTGGTGCCCGAGGACGGCAGCCCGGTGCGGGGTGTGTCCGGTGGCACCGAGCGGCTGACCCGATTGTTGGGGGAGTTGCTGGTATCGACAGATGCCAGCGCTAACCTTGCCGTGCTGCGCACCCCGCCCGGGGCGGCGCACTACCTGGCCAGCGCCATCGATCGCGCCGCCCTGCCGTATGTGGTCGGCACCATCGCCGGTGACGACACCATCCTGATGGTGGCGCGCGAACCGATGACCGGGGCCGAACTTGCCAACACCATCGAGAACTTGAAATAAAGCCCAAAACAAGGAGATTGCTCATGTCCGAACGCGTCATCCTCGCGTACTCCGGAGGTCTGGACACTTCGGTGGCCATCAGTTGGATCGGCAAGGAGACCGGCAAAGAGGTCGTCGCCGTCGCCATCGACCTCGGCCAGGGCGGCGAGGATATGGATGTCGTCCGGCAGCGTGCCCTGGACTGCGGTGCCGTCGAGGCTGTTGTGGTCGACGCCCGTGACGAGTTCGCCGACGAATACTGCCTGCCGACCATCAAGGCGAACGCGCTCTACATGGACCGCTACCCGCTGGTGTCGGCGATCAGCCGCCCGCTGATCGTCAAGCATCTGGTGGACGCGGCGCGCAGTCATGGCGGCACCGTCGTCGCGCACGGCTGCACCGGCAAGGGCAACGACCAGGTGCGGTTTGAGGTCGGATTCGCCTCCCTGGCCCCCGAACTGGACGTCATCGCACCGGTCCGCGACTACGCCTGGACCCGCGAGAAGGCCATCGCGTTCGCCGAGCAGAACGACATCCCGATCAATGTCACCAAGCGCTCGCCGTTCTCGATCGATCAGAACGTGTGGGGCCGCGCGGTGGAGACCGGGTTCCTCGAGGATCTGTGGAACGCCCCGACCAAGGACGTCTACGACTACACCCAGGACCCGACGGTCAACTTCAACGCCCCCGACGAGCTGATCATCAGCTTCGACAAGGGTCGCCCGGTGGCGATCGACGGTCGCCCGCTCAGCTTGCTGGAGATCATCCAGGAGCTCAACACCCGGGCCGGCGCGCAGGGCGTGGGCCGGCTCGATGTGGTCGAGGACCGCCTGGTCGGTATCAAGAGCCGCGAGATCTACGAGGCGCCGGGCGCGATGGTGCTGGTCACCGCGCACACCGAGCTCGAGCACGTGACCCTGGAGCGTGAGCTGGGCCGGTACAAGCGCGGCGTGGACCAGAAGTGGGGCGAGCTCACCTACGACGGCCTGTGGTTCAGCCCGCTGAAGCGGTCCCTGGAGGCGTTCGTCGAGCACACCCAGCAGCACGTCTCCGGCGACATCCGGCTGGTGCTGCACGCCGGGGCGATCATCGTCAACGGCCGCCGTTCCGGCGAGTCGCTGTACGACTTCAACCTGGCCACCTACGACGAGGGCGACAGCTTCGACCAGAGTGCGGCCAAGGGCTTCGTGCAGCTGCACGGATTGAGCTCCAAGATCTCGGCCAAGCGCGACCTGGGCCTGTAACTTCGCACCGCGAGCGACCGTGTCTGTACGGCGACACGCCGCATTTTATGTACATACACGGTCGCTCGCGCGGCAGGAAGCTGGATGAGATGAGCACCAACGACGGAACCACCAACGAGGGTTCGCTGTGGGGCGGCCGGTTTGCCGACGGACCCTCGGACGCCCTTGCCGCACTGAGCAAGTCGACGCATTTCGACTGGGTGTTGGCGCCATATGACGTCACGGCGTCCAAGGCGCACGCCCGGGTGCTGCACCGTGCCGGGCTGCTCACCGACGAGCAGCGCGACGGACTGCTCGCCGGCCTGGACAGCCTGGGTTCCGATGTCGCCGACGGCAGCTTCGGGCCGCTCGTCACCGACGAGGACGTGCACGGCGCGCTGGAACGCGGCCTGATCGACCGGGTCGGGCCGGATCTGGGCGGCCGGCTGCGCGCCGGCCGGTCACGTAATGATCAGGTGGCCACGCTGTTCCGGATGTGGTTGCGCGACGCCGTCCGCCGCGTCGCCGACGGCGTGCTCGAGGTGGTCCAGGCGCTCGCGGTGCAGGCCGCGGCGCATCCGACCGCGATCATGCCCGGCAAGACCCACCTGCAGGCCGCCCAGCCCGTCCTGCTCGCGCATCATCTGCTGGCTCATGCGCATCCGCTGCTGCGCGATGTCGACCGGCTGGCCGATTTCGACAAGCGCACCGCGGTCTCGCCCTACGGCTCGGGGGCGCTGGCCGGCTCCTCACTCGGCCTGGATCCTGACGCCATCGCCGAGGACCTCGGATTCGCTTCGGCCGCAGACAATTCCATCGACGCCACCGCGGCGCGTGATTTCGCCGCCGAGGCCGCGTTCGTGTTCGCCCAGATCGGGGTGGACCTGTCCCGGCTGGCCGAGGACCTCATCCTGTGGAGCACAACCGAATTCGGTTATGTGACGCTGCATGATTCCTGGTCGACCGGCAGCTCGATCATGCCGCAGAAGAAGAACCCCGACATCGCCGAACTGGCCCGAGGCAAATCCGGACGACTGATCGGCAACCTCACCGGCTTGCTGGCCACGCTCAAGGCGCAGCCCCTGGCCTACAACCGCGACCTGCAGGAAGACAAGGAACCGGTCTTCGACTCGGTGGCGCAGTTGGAGCTGCTGCTGCCGGCGATGGCGGGGATGGTCGGCACGTTGACTTTCGACGAGGCCCGGATGGCGGCGCTGGCGCCCGCGGGCTACACGCTGGCCACCGACATCGCCGAATGGCTGGTCCGCCAAGGGGTTCCGTTCCGGGTGGCGCATGAGGCCGCGGGTGCGGCGGTGCAGACCGCCGAGGGACGCGGCGTCGGGCTCGACGAGCTCACCGACGACGAGTTCGCCTCGATCAACCCCGCGCTCACCCCGCAGGTGCGCGAAGTGCTGACCGTCGACGGTTCGGTGAACGCGCGCAACGCCCGCGGCGGTACCGCACCGATCCAGGTGGCCAAGCAGCTCAGCGTGGTGCGCGATACCACCGATCGGCTGCGGGCCCGGCTGCGCTGACGCTGCACTGATGCTGGACTGATCAACCTGCCAGCAGACGCAGACGTCACCGCCGGCGGTTACGCCGCGCCGCTTACCGTCACGCCGGCGACGATGGTCCGGTCCACTGAAATGCCGGCGATCCGGTCCGGCGGGACACTGAACGGGTCGTCATCGAGCACCACCAGGTCGGCGCGCATACCCGGTGCGATCGTTCCTTTTTCGTGTTCCTCTGCCGCGCCGAGCGCCGACCAGCGACTGAACATGCGGATTCCCTCCAGAACCGAGATGCGGTGTGGGGAGGGCCTGCCGTCGGGCCCGACGCGGCCGACCGCGGCAGCGATGTTCACCAGCGGACCGGCGGCCTCGGGCACGGTACCGGTGCAGTCGGTCGCTCCGATGATGCGGTGACCGGCGTCGATCAGCGTTCGCAATGGCTGGAAGTCGGGCGCATCCGGATCGCTCGATGTGGCGAAATGCGGGGTGGCGACGAGCCCGACCGCGGCGCGGGTCGCCAATCCAGCATCGGCGGGATCCATGTAGTCGCCGGCATGTTCCACGCGGTGCCGAACCGGTCTGGCGCCGCCATTGACTTGCCGCGCCCGCAGCGCGGCTTCGCACGCGAACCGGACGGCGCCCGGTGTGACCGCATGCATCATCACCTGGATGCCGGCCGCATCCGCCCGGCGCACGAATTCGTAAAGTTCGCGCTGGGTCCATTTGGTGTCGTCGCGCCGGTTGCCCATCGCGTCGGCGCCCTCGCCGTCCACGAAGATCTTGACGCCGCCGAAACGCAACCACTCGTCGCCAAAGCCGGACTCCGGCCCCCACGCGAGGACCTCATCGAGCGTGGCGGTCCGTGGCACATGTGGGTAAAACCGCACCCGAAACGGCAACTCGCTCGCCTTGGCCAACCGGTGCAGGGCGCGCACGTCGTCGGCCGAGGTGGGGATGGTGCTCAGGCTGGTCACCCCGGACCGGGAGAACACGGGTACCGCGTGCGCGCGAAGCGCGGCGACGACGTCGTCGACACCGGCGGTGGGCAGCCGGTCCCACACCTCGGTGAACGCGCCGGTCGGCCCGTTGGCATCGTGGTGCTGGCTGATCCAGCCGGGCAGCCGCGCACTGTCATCGAGCCCGAGCGCTGTGATCGCGGCGGAGTTGAGGCACGCCACATGCAGTCCGGCGAGCACGGCCATCGGTTGACCGGGGCTGACCTGGTCCAGCTCGACGCGATGGGGGAGGCGTCCCTCGGCCACCTTGTTCTGCAGCCCGAACGAGCTCCGCGCGACGATCCAGCCCAGCGGTTGAGCGGCCCGGGCGCGGCCGAGGGCGGCGAGCATCTGCGCGATGCTCTCGTACGGCGGAGCGTGCAGGGGCAGCTGGAGCTCCAGGGCCACGGCGGTGAGTTCCAGATGGCAGTGCCCATCGACGAATCCGGGGAGCACGACCCGCCCGTCGAGTTCGATGATCTCGTCCACCTGCCGATGGTTGCCGGCGCCGGGAGGTGCGATGGCCGCGATATGTCCGTCGCGAAGCAGCAACTCGGCGGGACGCGGTTCAGGTTCGGCGCCGACGAGCACCCGGCCCCCGCGCAGGAGCGTGCTGGGCCCGTTCATGCGGCGGGCGCGGAGTCGGGAACCACCACGCTGTGCGCGGGATCCCAGCTGACGGTCACGGTGTCGCCGGGGGAGAACGGCGCCGGTGACTCCACCCCGCCGCGCAACAATCCGGTGCCGCCGTCGGGATAGCTGACGGTGATGCGGCGGAACGATCCGAAGTATGCGATTTCGGTGATCACCGCCGGCACGTGGTTTTCCGCGGCACCGCCTTCGCCGTTGGCGCACAACCGCATTCGCTCGGGTCGCACCACCATGGCGGCGCGGGTGCCGGCGGGTGAGGAGCCCGATGCGGCCGGGAAGCGCAGCACCTGGTCGGCGAACTTCAATACCCCGTCATCCGCGACCACGCCGCGGAAAACGTTTGATTCGCCGAGGAATTCGGCAGTGAACAGCGACTGGGGCCGCTCGTAGAGCTCGGTCGGCGTACCCATTTGCACCACCTTGCCGTGGTTGAACAGGGCGATGCGGTCCGAAAGACCCAGCGCCTCATCCTGATCGTGCGTCACGAACAGGAACGTGGTCCCCACCTCGCGGTGAATCCGGCCGATCTCGACCTGCATCTCGGTCCTCAGCGCCTTGTCGAGTGCCGCCAGCGGTTCGTCCATCAGCAACACCGGTGGCCGGTAGACCAGCGCTCGGGCCAGCGCCACCCGCTGCTGCTGGCCGCCGGAGAGCTGTTTGGGCATGCTGTCGCCGAACCTGTCGAGACGCACCATGGACAGTGCGTCGTCGATGCGGCCGGCGGTCTGCTCCTTGGAAAGGCCGCGGCGGTGCAGCCCGAAGGCCACGTTCTCGCGCACGGTCATATGCGGGAAGAGCGCATAGTTCTGGAACACCATGCCGAGGTTGCGCCTGCGCGGTGGCAGGGCCGTGACGTCCTGGCCGCCGATCTCGACCTGGCCCGTGGTCGGGCGCAGGAATCCCGCGATCGTGTTCAGGGTGGTGGTTTTCCCGGAGCCGGACGGGCCCAGGAACGTAACAAATTCGCCACCCTCGATGTCGATCGTGACGTCGTCGATACCGACCGTGCCGGAGCGGAAATTCTTGGTCACTGAGCGCAGTCGCACACTGCTGGTTGGGTCAGACACTAGTGAGAGCCCCCTTTGGGCTTGCGATTTCGGGTGAGAAGGGGCAGCAGCGCAACCACCGTCGTGAGGGCGAGGATGACGGTGGAAACGGCCGCGATGGTGGGGTCCACCTCGTTGGTCACGCTGACGAACATCTCGATGGGCAGGGTTCGGATAGCCGGCGACTGCAGGAAGCTGGCGGCGACGACCTCGTCGAAGGAGGTGACGAAGGCGAACAACGCGCCGGAGCCGATGCCCCGGGCGATGCCCGGAAGCGTGACCCGGACAAAGGTCCGCCAGGGCCCGGCCCCGAGTATTGCCGCCGCGCGTTCGAGCACCGGATCGGTCGACCGCAGGCTCGACAGCACGGTGATGACGACGAACGGCATCGCCAGCACGGTGTGGGCGAGCAGGAAGCCCTGCAAGTTGCCGGTCAGGCTCCAGCGCAGGTACACCGAGTAGATCGCCACCGCCGAGACGATCCCGGGCACGATCATGGGAGCGACCAGGATGCCGGTGACAACCGTTGCCGCACGCCCACCATGGCGGTGGATGCCGAGCGCGGCGGCGGTGCCCAGCACGGTGGAAATCACCGTGACGAGCAGTCCGACCAAGAGCGAGGTTCCGATCGCGCTGGTCCACCGATGGTCGGTGAACAGGTCGGCGTACCAGCTGACCGAGTAGCCGTCCGGCGGGAACTTGAAACTCGGCTTCGCCGCGAACGAGATCGGGATGACGACGAGCAGTGGAGCGACGAGCAGGACGGCGACCAGCACCGCCCACGCGCGCAGGCCCCAGCCGGCACGGGTGGTCTCATCCATCGTCACGCCTCCCACCGCCGGGCACCAGTAACCGGACTCCTCCGCTCACCACGAGCAGCAGCACCGCGGTGATGACCAATAGAACGAGCGAAATCGCCCCTGCTCCAGCGAAATCCAGCAACCTTCCGGCTTTCGTCTCGATGAGTTGGCCGACCAGGGACTGTTGCGGCGACCCGATCAGCCGCGGTGTCACCCAGAATCCGAGGCTGAGGATGAAGACCAGCACCGAGCCGGCGGCAATCCCCGGAACCGACAGTGGCAGATAGACCTTCAGGAAGGCTCGTGTCCTGGAGGCCCCCATGGAGTAGGCCGCGCTCACCAGCCGCCGATCGATCTGGACCATGTTGTTGAACAGCGGCAGAACCATGAACGGCAACAACACCTGGGTCATGGCGACCGTCACGCCGAACTGCGAACCGAGCAATTGAACGTCACCGAGACCGACGCGTCGCAGCAGCCCGGCGACGATTCCGTTGGGCTGCAGCAGCACGATCCAGGAAAAGGTGCGCGCCATCAGGCTCGACCAGAACGGCAGCAGGACCAGGAACAGCAGCAGTGCCCGGATCCCCGGCCCGGAGAGGCTCATCAGGTAGGCGTACGGATAGGACAAGAGCAACGTCGTGACGGTCACGATCGCGGCCACGACAAGGGTCCGGGTCAGGATCGTGAGAGTCGTGGAGTCGGTGAGCAGGCGCGCATACTGGCCCAGCCCCGGCTCGGGTTCAAGAAAGCTGCGGGCAGACAGCGCGATGACTGGATACAGAAAGAAGACCAGCACTACTGCGAGGGCCGGCAGCATCAGCAGGATGCCCGCTGACGACAGCCGCGGCCGGCCCTTAACGGGGCTTATGACCGATCCTCTCGCTGCCACACGACACGTCCACCCACCACGGTGAGATCGGCCTCCAGGGCCCGCAGCTCGGCGGGTGAGAGTTCGCGGGGATCGTTGGCGTACACCGCGCAGTCGCCGTGCATCCCGATGCCCAGAGCGCCTATCTGCGCTTCACGGAATCCGGCCTTCGCGGCGAACTCGGTGTACGTGCGGAGCGCGGTGTGGGTGTCGACGGCTTCGTCGGCGGCCACCACGACCCCGTGCCGATTGGTTCGATCCAGCATGGCAGCCACCCCGAACCACGGATTGGTGGCAAATGGTTGGGTACCACCGGTATCCGAGTTGCCCGGTGGCCGCAGGCCCGACTCGATCAGCGTTCGAAACGCATATGTGCCGTCGCCCGGGTCGGCGTGGATGAAACCGGCTGTCGGCACCGGGATTACGTCGAGTTCATGGAGTCGGCGAACCAAAGCGTCGTCGATCCACAGGTTGGCGGCGTGCTCGAGCCGGGTGCGACGGTCGCCGGGCCCGGCCACGCGGCCGGCCTCTTCGATCGCATCCAGCGCAAGGTGCTGGGCCAGGTCGCCGATCGCGTGGATCCAGACCTGTAGTCCAGCTCGGTGGGCCACGGTGAGCAGGTGGACGATCTCCGCGTACTGCCGGGTGTTGGTGCTCCAGTTGCTCGGGCTCTTGGTGAGATGGGCGGAGTCGAAGGCGGACGTGTCGTCGCCGTCGAGGAACACCTTGAAGCCGCCGAGCCACAGATTCTCGTCGCCGAAGCCGCTGACCAGCCCGATGTCGGCCAGCTGCTCGGGTGAGGAGAGGATCGGGCTAAGGCCGGGTGCGACCGTGAGGGTGAGGCTCAGGCGCGTCGGCAGATCACCGGCCGCGTTGAGCCGCTGGTAGGCCCGGATTCCTTCGGCTGAGGCCGGTAGTTCGTAGATGCAGGTGATGCCGTGGCGGGCGAAAGAATCGCGCAGCTCGTCGCGCAGCATCGTGCGGAGCCGGTCCGGCTCGGGCACCGGCACCGGGAAGAGGTGATATCCCTCCTCGACCCAGCCGCTCGGTGCTCCGTCTTCGCTGATTTCGACCAAAGTGCCCACCGGCGCGGTGAATCCGCGCACCATGCCTGCTCGCTCGAGCGCAGCGGTGTTCGCCGTGAGGCGATGCATGCTCTCCCGCACGATGATGGGCGTGTGGCGCGAGAGTTCGTCGAGCTCGGCACGCACCGGTAGGTCCTGCCCGAACGTGCCCTGTGCGACCAGCCAGCGTTCGGTGCCGGCGTAGCCGTCACGTAGCTCGTCGCGCAAGCGTGCCAGCGTCACGGTGCGGGGGACCGCCCGCACGTCGAGCCAGTCGTGGCTCAGCGCGCAGAACTCGACGTGGGTGTGGGCGTCGATGAGACCGGGCAGCACGACCCGACGGTCGAGATCCACGACCGGGGTTTCCGGATGCTTACGTTCCAGTACCTGCTCGGTGGAGCCCACGCATTGAACCAGTCCGTTTTCGATCAGCAGCGCTTGCCCGTCAGGGGTGTTGCGGTTGAGCGTGACTACAGTGCCGTTGACCAGGGCGATGGCGTTCATTGGCTCCCTAGGTAGGTGTGCGGGTGAGGCGGTGTTGCGGCGGTAGCTATCCGGCCGTCCAGTCCGTCCAGCGCTGGATCACCTCGTCTTGGTGCTCGCCCCACCACTCGTTGTCCATCTGCCATGACAGGGCGCGATGCTCGGGTACGGATGAGTCCCAATCTGTCTGCGCGGGATCGAGTTTCGGTGTGGCGGAGAGGTTGGCCGGACCATACGCAATGGCTTCGGCCCAGCGGGTCTGTGCTTTCTGTGACACCGCCGACTCGATGAACTTCTGCGCTGCCTCGCGATTGGGCGATCCCTTCACGATGGCCAGGGACGCCCAGTGGTACGAATTATCTTGCCACACAGGGGCATACGGAGCTCCGTTCTTGACGGCTTCGTAGCCCCGGCCCGACCACACCAGGATCAGGTCGGCGCGCTTCTGCTCCATGGCCGCGACCTGTTCGGCGCCGGAGGACCAGAAGACGGCTCCGTCCTTGATCCGATCCAGTACCCGGAAGGCGCGGTCGTAGTCGAGCGGGTAGAGGTCCTTGGCGGGCACGCCGTCGGCCAACAGGGCGAGCTCGAGGTTGCCTTCGGCCGGGTCATTGCTCAGCGCGCGCGTCCCGGGGAACTTCGCGGTGTCGAAGAAGTCCTTGATCGAGGTCGGCGGATTGTCGCGGAATTTTTCGGTGTTGTAGGCCAGTACGTACGAGTAGGTGTCGACGGGCACTCCGCACTCGTGAACGGTGCCGGGGGCGAAGTCGTCCCGCTTGATGGTGCCGAGGTCGAGTTTGTCGAAATAGGTTCCGCAGTAGGCGGGCACGTCTTGCTGGCCGGCTACGTACACGTCCCAGGTGGGTTTGCCGGACTGGACCATTACCTTG
This sequence comes from Mycolicibacterium frederiksbergense, assembly GCF_029893345.1. Taxonomy (GTDB): domain Bacteria; phylum Actinomycetota; class Actinomycetes; order Mycobacteriales; family Mycobacteriaceae; genus Mycobacterium; species Mycobacterium frederiksbergense_B. Next base: position 915,050 of record NZ_JARXVE010000002.1, read on the forward strand.
AGTTTCGCCAAATCTGTTGGGCTCTCGACGGTTACGCCGATGCCGGTTTCCTGCTCGAAGGGTTGAACGAACGCGCGCTCCTGCGCTTTCTGGAACGCGCTGCCAAAGGTGACGAGTGTCAGGTGGTTCCCGCTGCCGGCGCTGCCGGCGTCTGGCGTGGAACTGCAGCCGGCGAGCAGGGCGATGGAGGTGGCCATCGCGAGCAGTGTCATCGGGCTGGGAGTCGTTCGCATCTGTGCTCCTCTGCGTGGAGGTGTCGGCGGAGTCGAATCAATTGCCTGTTTTACAACAGTGTTTTATATAGGTAGCATGAGGTACACCACAGGTCAAGGCGATCTGTGGTGGGCGTTACCTCTACGAACGGTCGCCGAGCACTCGCGCGTCGCTATCGTTCGCTTACCAGTCGCGAGCGGAGGTGTGAGGTCTCTATGCCTGTCGAAGTCGATGAATCAGCGCGACTCGCAGAGATTGCGCGGGCGACCGTTGCCGTCGCCCGGGAACGCGGAACACGCGGGATCACGGTGCGGGCCGTTGCCGACCAGTTGGGTCGATCAACGGCGTTCATCACGTATTTCGTGCCGTCCCGCGCGCAGTTGATCGTCAACGCGCTGGCGCACGCACAGGTGAACTGGGAACGCGACCGCGCGGATCACCTTGGCGACATGTCCGGTGTGGGACGGCTTGTCGCGTTGGCGCGGTGGATGTGCTCATCGAGTGCCGAAGATGACGTGCTCCGCTGCCTCTGGATCGAGGCGATCGCCGACGTCCGCAGCGACAATCGTGCGGCGTACAACATCCTGCGGGCGACCACGGACTTGACCTACGACGAATTCCTCCGCAGCGCAGAAGATGTCGACCGAACCGAGGCGACTGAGATCGCGGACATCCTGTACCTGTACGGCCGCGGCTATCACGTCAAATCGGTCGAGGACCCCGAAAGTTGGACAGATCAACGGGTGAACCGCGCGCTGGAGGTCCTGATCCGTGCGCTGCTGACCGAGCCCGACGGGTCGACACCGACCGAATCGGCAATGACCTGAACATCGCATCGGCATCGCGCACGGCACCGCGCAGATTCACTCCAACTGCTCGGACAGCTCCATCCAGCGTGCTTCCAACTCGGAGACCTGCGATTCCAGCTCCCGCAGTTCACCGGTGAGCCGGCCCAGCCCGACATGGTCGGACTGATCGTAGGCCGCGAGTTCGTCGTGCTTGGCGGTGATTCGCTCGGACAACTTGGCCAGCGACCGGTCGATCGAGGAGATCTCTTTCTCGATGCTGCGCAGCTGCGCACCCGACATCCCTTGCGCCGGAGCAGTTTCGGCGCGTGAAGCCGACGGAGTCGGCGCGGCCTGCCGTTGTGCGGTCAACTTCAGGTACTCGTCGACACCGCCGGGCAGATGCCGCAGCCGGCCGTCGAGGATGGCGTACTGCTGATCGGTGACACGTTCCAGCAGGTACCGGTCGTGCGACACCACGATCAGCGTGCCCGGCCAGGAGTCCAACAGATCCTCGGTGGCGGTCAGCATGTCGGTGTCCACATCGTTGGTGGGCTCGTCGAGCACCAGGACATTCGGCTCCGACAGCACCACCAGCATGAGCTGCAGCCGACGGCGTTGCCCGCCGGACAGTTCGCCGACACGGGTCGACAGCTGATCGCGCGCGAAACCCAACCGCTCCAGCAGCTGTGCCGGGGTCAGGTCCTTACCGTCGATCTGATAGCTGGTCTGCAGCCGCCCGATCACCTCGCGGACCATGTCTCCGGCCACCGCATCGAGTTCGCTGGACTGCTGATCGAGGATCGAAAGACGTACGGTCTTACCGCGTTTGACCCGGCCGGCGGTCGGGGTCACGGTCCCGGCGATCAGGCCCAGCAGGGTGGATTTGCCCGCGCCATTGGCCCCGACGATGCCGGTGCGCTCGCCCGGTCCGATGCGCCACTCGATGTCGCGCAACACTTCTCGCTCGGGGGAGCCGGGGTAGGTGACCGACACGTCGAGCAGGTCGATGACGTCCTTGCCCAGGCGCGCGGTGGCCAGCCGGGACAACTCGACGTTGTTGCGCAGCGGGGGGACGTCCGAGATCAGGGCGTTGGCCGCGTCGATCCGGAACTTGGGTTTGGAGGTGCGGGCCGGCGCGCCGCGGCGCAGCCAGGCCAGCTCCTTGCGCATCAGGTTCTGCCGCTTGGCCTCGATCGAGGCGGCCTGGCGGTCCCGCTCCACCCGCTGCAACACGTACGCCGCGTAGCCGCCCTCGAACGGCTCCACGATCCGGTCGTGCACCTCCCAGGTGGTAGTCGCCACCTCGTCGAGGAACCAGCGGTCGTGGGTGATCAACAACAGCCCGCCGGCACCGCGTGCCCACCGCTGTTTGATATGCCCCGCCAGCCAGGTGATGCCTTGGATGTCGAGGTGGTTGGTCGGCTCGTCCAGTGCGATGACGTCCCACTCACCGATCAACAGCGCGCCCAGCTGCACCCGGCGGCGCTGACCGCCCGACAGCGTTGCCACCAGTGCGTCGAACGGGATGTCGGCGACCAATCCGCCGATCACGTCGCGGATCCGGGCATCGCCCGCCCATTCATGCTCGGGACGGTCGCCGACCAGTGACCAGCCCACGGTGTGATCGGGATCGAGCGTGTCGGTCTGGTCCAGGGATCCCACCCGCAGCCCGCTGCGCTGGGTCACCCGGCCGGCGTGTGGGGTGATCCGGCCGGTGAGCATGCCCAGCAGCGTGGACTTTCCGTCACCGTTGCGGCCGACGATGCCGATCCGGTCGCCTTCGCTGACGCCGACGGTGACGGAGTCGAACACAACCCCGGTGGGGTATTCCAGATGTAGGGTTTCGCCCCCGAGCAGGTGAGCCATCGCCGCCGACCCTATCGTCCGACGGGTACGGCATCCGCACTCGCCCGTACCCGTATCGGACGTAGCGGTGATCGGGTCGGGAACCGATAGCTGTTGTGCCATGATTGCCACGTCAATCGGGGGCCTGGATTGTCACGACCTAGGGGAGCGCGTTGGTGGATTTCTCGGCAGTGACCAAGCCGGTCGAGCGGTTGCTGGCGACGGCGCAGAACGGGTTGGAGGTGCTGCGCTACGGCGGTCTGGAGACCGGCGCGGTGCCATCGCCCTTCCAGATCATCCAGAACGTGCCGATGTACCGGCTGCGGCGGTACTTTCCACCGGACGCCCGACCCGGCGTCCAGCATTCCGGCCCGCCGGTACTGATGGTCCACCCCATGATGATGTCGGCCGACATGTGGGACGTGACCCGCGACGACGGCGCGGTCGGCATTCTGCACGCCGCGGGTATCGACCCGTGGGTGATCGACTTCGGCTCACCGGACAAGGTCGAGGGCGGCATGCAGCGCAACCTCGCCGACCACGTGGTGGCGTTGTCGGAAGCCATCGACATCGTCAAACAGGTCACCGGCAATGACGTACACCTGGCCGGCTACTCGCAGGGCGGCATGTTCGCCTACCAGGCGGCGGCCTATCGGCGATCCAAAGATCTGGCCAGCATCATCGCGTTCGGCGCCCCGGTGGACACGCTGGCCGCGCTGCCGATGAATCTTCCGGCCGGGGTTGCCGCGGGCGCCGCCGATTTCATGGCCGACCACGTGTTCAGCCGCATCGACATCCCGGGGTGGCTGGCCCGCACCGGTTTCCAGATGCTCGACCCGATCAAGACCGCGCAGTCTCGGCTGGAGTTCCTGCGCCAGCTGCACGACCGTGAGGCCCTGCTGCCACGCGAGCAGCAGCGCCGATTCCTGGCCTCGGACGGCTGGATCGCATGGTCGGGCCCGGCGATCTCGGAACTACTCAAGCAGTTCATCGCGCACAACCGGATGATCACCGGCGGCTTCTCCGTTCACGGGGACCTGGTCACGCTGTCCGACATCGACTGCCCGGTACTGGCAGTCGTCGGTGAAGTCGACGACATCGGCCAGCCGGCCGCGGTCCGGGGAATCAAACGCGCCGCGCCGGACGCGGATGTCTACGAATATCTGATCAGGGCAGGGCATTTCGGGCTGGTCGTGGGCTCCAAGGCGTCCACCCAGACCTGGCCGACGGTGGCGCAGTGGGTGAAATGGCTTGCCGGCGGGGAAAAGCCGGAGGGTGTGGTCCCGATGGGATCGCAGTCAGCGGATCACCCCGAGGGCGGCGTGTCGTTCACCACCCGGGTCGCCCACGGGGCCACCGCGGCGACCGAGATGGCGTTCGGGGTGGCCCGCTCGGCCGCCGACGCGTTGGTGACGGCGAACAAAAATGCGCGGACCCTGGTCATCGAGACCGCCCGCACCCTGCCCCGGTTGGCCCGACTGGGACAGGTCAACGACCACACCCGGATGTCGCTCGGCCGGATCATGAGCGAGCAGGCGCGCAGCGCCCCGAACGGCGAGGCGCTGCTGTTCGACGGCCGCGTGCACACCTACGAAGGGGTGGATCGCCGGATCGACAATGTGGTGCGCGGCCTGATCGATGTCGGGGTGCGCCAGGGTGCCCGGGTCGGCGTGCTGATGGAGACCCGGCCCAGTGCACTGGTCGCGATCGCCGCGTTGTCCCGGTTGGGTGCGGTGGCGGTGTTGATGCCACCCGACGTGGATCTGGCCGAGGCGGCCCGACTCGGCGCGGTGACCGAGATCATCGCCGATCCGAGCCACCTCGACGCGGCCCGCAAACTCGGCATGCGGGTGCTGGTGCTGGGCGGCGGCGGGCCGCCAAATGTTGAGGGCGGCGAGAGCCGGGAACTTGATCTGGATCAGGACGACGACGTGAGCTCGATTATCGATATGGAGCAGATCGACCCCGATGTCGTCGAACTACCCGGCTGGTACCGGCCCAACCCGGGCCTGGCCCGCGATCTGGCGTTCGTCGCGTTCAGCGAGGTCGGCGGGGAGCTCGTGGCCCGCCAGATCACCAACTTCCGGTGGGCGCTGTCGGCGTTCGGTACGGCTTCGGCGGCCAACCTGGGCCGGGGCGACACGGTCTACTGTCTGACCCCGTTGCATCATCAGTCCGGTCTGCTGGTCAGTCTCGGTGGCGCGGTGGTGGGCGGTTCGCGTATCGCGCTGTCCCGCGGGTTGCAGCCCGACCGGTTCGTGCAGGAGATCCGGCAGTACGGCGTGACGGTCGTGTCCTATACCTGGGCGATGCTGCGTGAGGTCATCGACGATCCGTCGTTCTCGCTCACCGGCAGTCACCCGGTCCGGCTGTTCATCGGCTCCGGCATGCCCGCCGGGTTGTGGAAGCGCGTGGTCGACGTGTTCGAACCGGCCCAGGTGGTGGAGTTCTTCGCCACCCCGGACGGGCAGGCTGTGCTGGCCAATGTGTCCGGGGCCAAGATCGGCAGCAAGGGGCGGCCGCTGCCCGGCGGCGGCAGCGTCGAACTGGCCGCCTACGACACCGAAGACGATCTGATCCTGGAGGACGAGCAGGGTTTCGTCCGCAAGGCAGAGGCCAACGAGGTGGGCGTGCTGCTGGCCCACCCACGCGGCCCGGTCGATCCGACCGCCGTGGTCAAGCGCGGGGTGTTCGCCCCGGCCGACACGTGGGTGTCCACCGAGTTCCTGTTCCGACGCGACGAGGACGGCGACTACTGGCTGGTCGACAACCGCGGCGCGGTGATCCGCACCGAACGCGGACCGGTGTTCGCGACCAGCGTCAACGATGCGCTGGGCCGACTGGACGCGGTGGACATGTCGGTCACCTACGGCGTCGAGGAGGCGGGCAGGCAGTTGGCGGTGACGGCACTGGCGTTGCGCCCCGGCGGCAGTGTCCCGACGGCGGACCTCTCGCACGCGCTGGGGGAGCTGGCGGTGGGCAACCCGCCCGATGTAGTGCACGTGGTTGCCGACATGGAACTCGGGGCTTCCTACCGGCCGCTGGTCGCACCGTTGCGCGCGGCGGGTATCCCGAAACCGGGCCGGCGTAACTGTTGGTACTTCGATGCCGATACCGGTACGTACAAGAAAATGACCGCTGGTATCCGGGCCGAACTTGTTGCGGGCACTCAGGCCGGGGACACGGCGTCGGACCCGGGGACCCAATAGTCGACGGGGTGCCTGGGCGCGGAGGCGCTGTTAGGCTCCGGCTGGCGGCGAATGACTGGAGGATTGATGACATCGGGATCGGATCTGTACAGCTGGCGTCGGGTTGTGACCGGCGGTGCGCTGGCGTTGGGTCTGTTGATCGGTGCGGCTGCGCCTATGGCTGCCGCCGATCCCGTCCAGCCGACCACCGGGGCGGATGCGCCGCCCGCGGCGGGAGCCGCCGCGCCTGCGGCGCCGGAGATGACCGCCGATGAGGCGCTGGCGATCATCGCCAGGGACTATGACACCGGGTCCGGCGGCGGGCAGATCTCCAATTTGATCCACGAGATCATGACGCTGCGTTCACAGGGTTACCGGCCGTCGAACGCCAACCGCGAGGCCATCACCAAGGCACTGGACAAGCGGCCCAATCAGACTCCGTTGATCGATGCGCTCAAGAGCACGATCGCCTATCAGCGCAAGCTGCAGGCACAGTCCAGTGCGCAGCGGGGCGGCGGCGGCTTCACCGCGGGCATCAACCAACCAGCGCCGGGTCTCCCGGCCAACCCGGCGAACCCCAACGCCGGCGTGTTCATCGGCCCGAGTGGCGGCATCCAGCAACCGCTGGGCTAGCTTCACGTGGTGGTCGACGAAAAGCTTTTGAACATCCTGGTCTGCCCGCAGGACCGCGGGCCGCTGCTGCTCGCCGGAACGGATTGGCTCTACAACCCCCGGCTGCGACGGGCCTACCGCATCGAGGACGGCATTCCGGTGCTGCTCGTCGACGAGGCGGTGGTCATCGATGACGACGCCGAGCACCGCAGGCTGCTGCGGTTGGCCGGGTCAGACGAGTCCGGGTAGGTCACCGGTCAGGTAGCGCTGCAGGGTGGGCGCGATGGTCTCGACGATCTGGTCGGCCGGCAACGAGGTGAACGGCTCCAGTTCCAGGATGTAGCGCGCCATCGCGACCCCGACCAGCTGGGAGGCGACGAACTGGACGCGGACCCTGGCGCTGCCGGCCGGGTTGTCCACCCGCGGACCGATTTCGCCGACGATGATCTCCTGGAGAAACGAGCGCACCAGCGACACGTCGTTTCCGGCCAGGATGGATCGCAAGGTGGCCACGAAACCCTTGCCGATCTCGGAATCCCACAGCGGCAACAGGATTGACGGCAGGGTATGGCCGAGCTCTTCGACCGGCACCTCCCGCAGCTTTCCGATGACGGTCATCGGATCGATGGGGATGTGGATGGCGGCGGCGAACAACTGGGTCTTGGTGCCGTAGTAGTGGTGCACCAGCGCCGCGTCCACTCCGGCGTCGGCCGCGATCGAGCGGATGGAGGTCTTGTCGATTCCGTTGCGGGCGAACAACTCCCGCGCGCTGGCCAGGATGCGCTCGCGGTTGTCCGATGATCCGGCGGGCCGGCCGGGCCGTTTGCGTTCTGGTTCGGATTCGATGTCGCTGGTCACGGATTCCTAGGGGGTTCGGCGGCGAAGTGTGGCGGCGGCCAGGCATAGTGCCAGCGCCGCGAAGCCCACCACGATCGCGATGTCGCGCACCGCGATGGCCGACGGTTCAGAGTAGGCGCCGACCTGCTGCAGGGCTTCGAGCGCGTAGCTGGCGGGCAGCACGTTGCTGATCCATTGCAGCCATTCCGGCAGGGCGGCCCGCGGCACGATGATGCCGCACAACAACAGCTGGGGTGCGATCACCAGCGGCATGAACTGCACGGCCTGGAACTCGGTGCGGGCGAACGCGCTGCACAACAGGCCAAGACCCACGCCGAGCACCGCGTTGATGATCGCGATCAGGAACACCAGCACGGGGCTGCCCGCGGTGCGGAATCCGAGGAACCAGAACGCGACGATGCAGGCCAGCGTGGCCTGGGCCGCGGCCGCGATCGAGAACGCGGTGCCGTAGGCGGCCAGTAGGTCGAAGCGGCGCAAGGGTGTGGTCAGGATGCGCTCGAGGGTTCCCGAGACGCGTTCGCGCTGCATGGTGATCGAGGTGATCAGGAACATCACGATGAGCGGGAAGACACCCAGCATGATCAGACACGCGTTGTTGAACGGTGGCGGGTGCCCGGGTGGGTGGGGTGAGTCCCGGAACATGAAATACATCAGCGTGATGATCAAGCTCGGCACCACCAGGATCATCGCCATGCTGCGATGGTCGGCGGCCAGCTGGCGCAGGATCCGGCCGGTGGTGGCCAGGTAGGCCGCCGGGCTCAGTCGGCTGGGTTGCTCCCGACTGTGGCGCTGCGCCGGATGACGGTGAGAAATGCTTCCTCCAGGGACGTGCATGCCGTGTCCTTCCGTAGCTGGTCCGGTGTGGTGTGGGCGAGTAGCAGGCCCTCTCGCATGAGCAGCAGGTCACCGCAGTGGTCGGCCTCGTCCATGACGTGGCTGGACACCAGCAGCGTGGTGCCCCGCGCCGCGAGCCGCTGAAATTGCTCCCAAAGATCGACACGCAGCACCGGGTCGAGGCCGACGGTTGGCTCGTCGAGTACCAGTAGTTCGGGCTCGGCCACCAGCGCGCATGCCAGCGAGGCTCGGGTGCGCTGGCCCCCGGAGAGGTTGCCGCAGTAGGCGGTGCGGTGATCGTCCAGTCCGACAGTTCGGATCGCGTCGTCGGCCGAACCTGTCGGCATGCCGTAGAGCGCGGCGAAGTACCGGACGTTGTCGATCACCCGCAGGTCGTTGTAGATCGTCGGGTCTTGGGTGACGTATCCGACCCGATGGCGCAGTGCTGCCGAACCTGCCGGGTGTCCCAACACGGTGACAGTGCCGGCCGCAATGATCTGGGTGCCGACGATGCTGCGCATCAGGGTGGTCTTGCCGCAGCCCGACGGGCCGAGCAGGCCGGTGATGGCACCGCGGGCTATCCGCACGGTGAGGTTGCGAATCGCCGGCCGGCCGCCCCGATTGACCTGCAGCCCAGTGATGTCTACCGCGGGCGGCGAGACCGCCACCGAGAATTCATCCAGCGATGAAGTCATCATATGGTGAATAGTGCGCCGCGGGCGTGTCGGTGTCAACGGTTGTCGTTGCCGAGTGCAGAATCGCTCGGGTGGGTGCTGAGCTGCTGGCCGGGGACCCGCTGGCCGCGGCCCGCAGGCTGTTGGGGGCCGAACTGACCGGGCGCGGCGTCAGCGCAGTCGTCGTCGAGGTCGAGGCGTATGGCGGGCCGCCGGACGGACCCTGGCCCGACGCTGCCTCGCATTCGTTCCGCGGTGCAAGCGGGCGGAACCTGGTCATGTTCGGTCCGCCCGGGTACCTCTACACCTACCGCAGCCACGGCATTCACATCTGCGCCAATGTGGTCTGCGGATACGACGGTGTCGCCGGGGCGGTGCTGCTGCGTGCGGCCGCGGTACGTACCGGCACCGAGCTGGCCCGCCGGCGTCGCGGGCCGACGGTGCGCCCGGTGGCGCTCGCCCGCGGGCCGGGCAACCTGTGTTCGGCCCTGGGAATCACGATGGACGACAACGGAGTCAATCTCTTCGATCCCGACAGCCCGGTGCGGCTGACGCTGGGCGTCCCGGATTCGGCGGTCGACGGACCACGGGTGGGAGTGAGCACGGCCGCCGATCGCCGGTGGCGATTCTGGCTGGCCGACCATGGTGAGGTCTCGGCGTATCGGCGCAGTCCCCGGGCCCCGGCGCCCGGTGCCAGCGACTGATTTCGGTGGTACGGCATGATCGACGTCATGACGATGGGAATCCTCGAAGAGCTGGACTGGCGTGGGCTGATCGCTCAGTCGACCGATCGCGAAACGCTGGCGAACGATCTGGCCAAGGGACCCATGACGGTCTATTCGGGCTTCGATCCGACTGCGCCCAGCCTGCATGCGGGCCACCTGGTGCCGCTGCTCACGCTGCGGCGATTCCAACAGGCCGGACACCGGCCGATCGTGCTGGCCGGCGGGGCGACCGGGATGATCGGCGACCCGCGCGACACCGGTGAACGCACGCTGAACAACGCCGACACCGTGGCCGACTGGGCATCGCGCATCCGCGGTCAGTTGGAGCGGTTCGTCAAATTCGATGACTCGCCCACCGGTGCCATCGTCGAGAACAACCTGTCCTGGACGGGGGAGCTGTCGGCGATCGAGTTCCTGCGTGACCTGGGCAAATACTTCTCGGTCAACGTGATGCTCGACCGTGAGACGGTGCGGCGCCGGCTGGAGGGCGACGGCATCTCCTACACCGAGTTCAGCTACATGCTGCTGCAGGCCAATGACTTCGTCGAACTGCACCAGCGGCACGGATGCGCGTTGCAGATCGGCGGCTCCGATCAGTGGGGCAACATCGTGGCCGGAGCCCGATTGGTCCGCCAGAAGCTGGGTGCCACCGTGCACGCCATGACGACTCCGCTGGTCACCGACTCCGAGGGTAAGAAGTTCGGCAAGTCCACCGGCGGCGGCAATCTGTGGCTCGATCCCGAGATGACCAGCCCGTATGCCTGGTACCAGTACTTCGTGAACACGGCCGACGCCGATGTCGTCGGTTACCTGCGTTGGTTCACCTTCCTGTCGGCCGAGGAGATCGCCGAGCTCGAGGACGCCACCAAGAACCGCGCGCATGAACGTGCCGCGCAGAAGCGACTGGCCCGTGAACTGACCACATTGGTGCATGGGGAAGGGGCGACCAAAGCGGTCGAACTGGCCAGCCAGGCGTTGTTCGGCCGGGCGGAGCTGACCGACCTCGACGAATCCACCATGGGCGCCGCACTCCGCGAGGCCAGTAATGGACAGGTGGCCGAGCTGCATCCGGGCGGACCCGATTCGATCACCGATTTGTTGGTCGCCACCGGTTTGTCGGCGAGTAAGGGCGCCGCGCGCCGCACTGTCGCCGAGGGCGGGGTGTACGTGAACAACATTCGAATTGAAAGCGATGAGTGGTTACCACAGCATTCGGATTTTCTGCATGAGCGTTGGCTCGTGTTGCGACGTGGCAAGCGGCACATTGCCGGCGTCGAGCGGGTGTCCGCGTCTGCCTAGTCGCGCAGCGGCTCTGAACTGGGAAAATGCGGTGGCAACCTGGCGATTTGACTCTGCGTTACCCCTGCCGTAACTTATTCCAGGTCAGAGCGACACGGACAAGAGCCGGAGAGCGAAGACGGAATCTGAGAGGGAAACCCATTACGGTGGGTGTTCTTACTGCCCGCAGGAAGTGCAGCGGCTTTTGGCCGCGGGGTTTCTGCGCGCTGGACTCGGGCGTGTTGTTTGAGAACTCAATAGTGTGTTTGGTGGTTTTAAGTTTGTTGTTTTTTTGACCGCGCCTCTTTTTCCCGTTTAGGGGTGTGGTTGTTTTTGATGCCAGTTTGTTGGTGTCTTTTGTTTATGATCGAATTTTTCTGATTCGAATTCTGCCGGGTTTGTCCCGGGGTTTTTGTTTGGAGAGTTTGATTCTGGCTCAGGACGAACGCTGGCGGCGTG
>NZ_JARXVE010000003.1 GCF_029893345.1 Mycolicibacterium frederiksbergense
CTCACGGGTCAGCCGGTTGCGGTCCAGCGGGAACACACCGTTGAGGAAGGTGTCCCACTGCTGCACGGTCAGAGTCCGATCCTGGCCATCGACCAGAGTCAGTTCATTGTCCAGACCTGCATGAGAAGTGCCCGCGCCGACGAACAACGTCGCCATGGCGCCAGCGATGGCTGCCACCATCGCGACCAGCACCCGACTGAATGCCTTCATGTTCTCCCTAGCTGTACACGGTGATCCGATTGCGTTTCACCAATCAGGACCCCCGTCCCAGAGATCCACACGCCCGGCCCGTTGAGGCGCCTCACATCTGTTTCTCATGTCTTGCTCATGATTGGCAGCACGAACCTAACCGGGCAGCCCCCGGGCGGCAACGCCTACAGAATTCAGCGTCTGTACACACGAACCTTGGGACAATGTTTGCTAGATCACATATGTCCGACATCGCCGCACCGTCAAACGGCGCCGGCGGCCCGGGAACACAGCTGCCACACCCGCACCACCCCGGGCACCGCACAATCCCGTTCCAACAGGAACGTTCCCTTTTGAAGAGGTTCCCGCCGGGCTGTCACACGGCGTGAACACCGAACCGTCACCACCGTCAATATCGGCCGGCAATCGACCACCAACGCTACGTTTGCGCTTGCCGGGTAAACATCCGGTTACCCGATTCCGACCCTCCCGCATTAACTGAACGGCCCGGTATCGATCCGTCAGATCGGCTATAAACATTCCGCATTGTGGCGCAAATCACACTCAGCGCCGCGGCGGGGCCGCCTGCACGACCGCGTTGATCCGGTTCCAAGCATTGATGGTGACGGCCATGGAGATGACCTGGCCGAGCTCGCGTTCGGTGAACGCCGCCGCTGCCCGGGCATAGACGGCATCGGAGACCGGCCCGTGGCTCAGATCGGTGATCGCCTCGGTCAGTGCCAGCGCCGCCTGCTCCCGCTCGGTGAACAGGTCCCCGGCCTCCTCCCAGGCGGCGATCAGGGACAGCCGCTGCTCGGACTCGCCGTTTTCGCGGGCGTCGTGGGTGTGCATGTCGAGGCAGAACGCGCAGCGGTTGATCTGCGAGGCGCGGATCTTGATCAGCTCCGCGATGGTCGGGTCGACGTCCTTGGCGGCCGAATTCGACAGCGTCATCATCGCGTCGTAGAGCTCGGGGGAGACCTTGTAGATCTTGAGTCGATCGACGGCCTTGGCGGTTTCGAGTGTCTGTGTCATGCCCCCAACGCTAGCCAGAAAAGTACTGCCTAGATGGTTCAATACTTACGTGAATTCGCGGGCCAATTCCGCCAGGGACCTGCACCTGGAGCTGCGCACGATGATCGCGCCGGGCAGCCGCACCGCCCGGGAACAGCTGATCAGTGCACTTCGAGAGGGAGTCCGCACCGGCAGGCTGGGCATCGACACCCGCCTGCCGCCGTCGCGCACCCTGGCGTCCGATCTGGGTCTGGCCCGCAACACCGTGGCCGAGGCCTACGCCGAGCTGGTCGCCGAGGGGTGGCTGGCCTCCCGGCAAGGCGCGGGCACCTGGGTCGCGCGCACCACCGCGCCGCGGCCGGCGCCGCGGCCCCGCCGAATCCCGGCGGTACCGCGACACAACCTGATGCCCGGCTCCCCCGATGTATCGGAGTTTCCGCGGTCGGCCTGGCTGGCCTCGGCCCGCCGGGCCATCACGAACGCCCCGGTCTCGGCCCTGCGGATGGGTGACCCCCGCGGGCCGCTGCCGCTGCGCGAGGCGCTCACCGAATATCTCGGCCGGGTCCGCGGTGTCCGCGCCACACCGGAGTCGATCGTGATCTGTTCCGGGGTGCGCGACGGCGTCGACCTGTTGGGCCGGGTGCTGGGCACCGAACGGCCCGTCGCGGTGGAGGCCCATGGGCTGTTCATCTTCCGCGACGCACTGGCGGCCCTGGGCGTCCCGACGGTTCCGATCGGCCTGGACGAGCACGGCGCGGTGATCAGCGAGCTGGACCAGCACGACACCCCGGCAGTACTGCTCACCCCCGCGCACCAGAGCCCGTTCGGGATGGCCCTGCACCCGGCCCGGCGCACCGCCGTCATCGATTGGGCTCAACGCACCGGTGGTTACGTGGTGGACGACGACTACGACGGTGAGTTCCGCTACGACCGCCAGCCGGTCGGCGCCCTGCAGTCGCTGAACCCCGAGCGGGTGGTCTACCTGGGCTCGGCCAGCAAGAGCCTGGCGCAGGTGATGCGGGTGGGCTGGATGGTGCTGCCCGATGCGCTGATCGATCCGGTGATCGCGGCGGCCGGCGGGGCGCAGTACCACGTCGACGCCCTCACCGCGCTGACGTTGGCCGACTTCATCGACACCGGCGGCTACGACCGGCATGTCCGGCGGATGCGCAACCGCTACCGCCGTCGACGCGACGCGCTGGTCACCGCGCTGGCCGGATTCGACCTCGGCATCGGCGGCCTGGCCGCCGGCGTCAACATGCTGCTCACCCTGCCCGACGGGGCCGAACCCGAAGTACTGCGCCGGGCCGGGGAGGCCGAGATCGCGTTGTCGGGGCTGTCGCTCATGCGTCACCCCCTGGCCGGAGCCGATATCCCCGACCCCGACGGGGTCATCATCGGCTTCGGAACGCCCGCCGAACATGCCTTCGGGCCCGCGGTGGACGCATTGTGCCGGGTGCTGGCGGCCGTGCTGGGCTAAACGTCTTCGCCCACGATCAGCTCGGAAGGGCCGGTGGGCAGCCGCCAATGGAACACCAGCCCGGCCAGGCGCAGCGACGTGGCCAGCACCGTGCCCACCAGCAGGCCGATCCACTGCGGACCGAAGTAGTCGATCACCGCATACGTCGTCGCACCGATCAGCGCCGGGACGGCATACAGATCGGCCGGCCGCATCAACAAGGGGATCTCCCGGACCAGCACATCGCGGATGACGCCGCCGCCGATCGCGGTGGTCATGCCGATCAGCACCGCCGCGAACCAGCTGGCCCCGTGGTCGACGGCGAACGCCGCCCCGGAGGTGGCGAAGAAGCCCATACCGATGGCGTCCAACGGGAGCACGACGTGATTGAGCCGAACGGCCACCCTGGCGGTGACGGTGGCCACGATCGTCGCCAGCACCGCCACGGTGATGTTGGGCCAGTGCTGAATCGAGGTCGGCGGATGGATACCGAGGAAGATGTCACGGACCAGGCCTCCGCCCACCCCGGTCAGAACACCCAGTGACGCGATACCGAACAGGTCGAAACCCTTTCGTATCGCCACCATGGCACCCGAGGACGCGAAGACGGCGATTCCGCCATAGTTGAGCACCATCTGCAGCACGAGTGCAACGTAGACCCTCGCTAAGCTGCCGGGGTGGCCGAACCCGTCATGTCGCCGACCCTGGACCTCAAAACGCAGGCGTTCCGGTTCATCATCACCGGCGGGCTGTCGGCGATCGTGGACTTCGGCCTCTACGTACTGCTCTACAAGGCGTTCGGAGTACAGGTCGACCTCGCCAAGACGGTCGGCTTCATCGCCGGCACCACCACGGCCTACCTCATCAACCGGCGCTGGACCTTCCAGGCGCCGCCCAGCACAGCCCGCTTCATCGCGGTGTGGGCGCTCTACCTGGTCACATTCGCCGTACAGGTCGGGTTGAACCACCTCGTGCTCCACCTGGCCGATTACCGGTCGTGGGCAGTTCCGGTCGCGTTCGTCATCGCCCAGGGGACGGCGACGGTGATCAACTTCATCGTGCAGCGCACGGTGATCTTCAAACTGCACTGAGGTCCGGGCAGACCGCTTCGCGAAAGTAACGTCACGGTCGCTGTGCGCGTCTTCCGACAACCACTGCGTTGCTCTCGGTGCTCAGTTGGCGCCGGACCGCCGGCAGGCGATCGAACCAGTGATCAGCGACGCCTCAGCTGAAGCAAATACCAATGTTCGTCCGTCGTCACTGCTCAACCGGAAATCATGGTGACCACTCGAGTTCTCCATGGCCGAAACGGCCATCAGTCCCGCCTCGCCCGCCAAGCGCTCCACCGCAGGAAACACACTGTCCCACTGCTCCTGGGTAAGCGAAATTCGCGAAGTCAGCTAGTCCAGTCCGACCCAAACGCCCTTGCGTCCCGTGACTTTCTGGACGCACCCAGTTCTAGATTCTTCGCTATTCCATTGCCACGGTTCACTCGCTGGAACCAGCCGAGTCACCTCTACCCGTAGCCGTTCGATCAGATCGAGCATCTGCGTTCTGGTCTGCTCGATGTCAGGCAGATCCGCAATGTCGGCGACAGGGACGTCCTCATTGAGAATCGGCGAGTCGTACTCACCATCACCGCCTGTACATCCAGAGAGCATGAGCGCAATTGCGACCACCAGGAACGCGAATCGCACGTTCATGTCAGCCCGCGCCGCCCACCGAACTGTCCAGTGCGCCACCGGCTTCATGATCCTGCCGTTCGTAGACGTCGGCTGCGTTCCGCAACTTGTCCCGCAAGTCGAACAAATCGGTGTTCAATCGCTCGGCTTGCGCCTCAACAATTTCGACGAACTTCGCGAAACCCGGGGCTCCCGAGTGCTTCCACGCGGTCGTCTGTCCCGAAATCCCATCAGCCATCGCCTTGCGACTCGACGAGGCTTCATGCGCGGTGACATCCATCTGATCGGCCGAGCGTCGCACCTCGGCGGGCGTGACCCGCAATGCGGGGTGCGTCATGAGCCGGCTCTGCCTGGCGCCAACTCCACCGTGGCCGACGGAGCAGTGACCGATCGCCGGCACGCGATGTCAGCCGTGATCAGCGAGGCTTCAGCCGATCCGAACACCAGGGTCCGTCCATCATCGCTGGTCAGCCGAATATCATGATTGCCACTTGAGTTCGCCATCGTGGCGAGTCCAGTCAGTCCCGCCGCCGCCGCCAACCGCTGTACAGCGGGCAACACCAGGTCCCACTGCGCGTCTGTCAATGAAATGCTCGAGTGCAATTTTGCAAAATGCAATGCGACCCCCTTGCGTCCGGTCGCCTGCTGAGTACACCCTGATCTGGATTCCTCGTACACCCATTCCCACGGTTCACTCGACGGAATGAGCCGAGAAACCTCAGCCCGAACATGTTCGATCAGCTCAAGCATCTGCGTGCGGGTTAGTTCGATATCTGGCAAATCCGCAATATCAGCCACCGGTATGTCCTCATTGATAATTGGGGAGTCGTACTGACCACCGCCGCCGGTATCACAACCGCACACCATAAGAAGCACCGCAGTAACAGCTGCAGCGACCTTGACCCGTGCTGAACTCGATTTGGTCATCGCACCAACCTGTCCTCTCCATTCTTGGTTGGGACGTCTGCCAGATCCGCCGCGATCACCGCGAGGTTGTACGCAGGAGTACGCAAGATCTGGGTGCCGTTCCCATCCAATGGGTCCGGATCGTACGGGCGCGGGTAGTCAGCATGTGAGGACGCGCCTTGTCGCGAGACCCCGTCGGTGACAGCGGCGTCCGCCGACAACTGTTCGAGCGGCAGTGTCAATGGATTCGGCCCCAACGCCCCAAAATCACCAAGTGCTGGCACAGGAACGCCGAGAATCCGCGGGTCGCCGGAAATCGGATCCTCGGGAGCCGACATCACGAATGCGTGTCCATCAGCGAGGAAGAGGTCCGATTCGTCACGGATCGGAACAGAGACTTCGTAGGGGACGCCTCTCGGACCTATGACCGTTTCGGGCACATTGGAGTCGCCAAGTCCGGGCGAGCCGTAGAAGGCAGCATCATCGACAACGCCCGAAACTCCGAGTTCGTTGAGTGCCTGCGCGGTCGTCAACGATCCATACGAGTGCCCGAACGCCGACAAATGCACATCAGAGCCGTGTTCGTTGGTTGCGTTGATGCCGCGGTAGAAGTCCGCCAGATCGGGCGCTGCCTCGTTCGCGCGGCGGTCAAAGCCGGCTTCCAGTACCGAAATGTCATCCTTGGCCGGCGGCTCATAGCCCAGCCACGCGATTGTTGCTACTTCCTCACCAACTCGGTCCGCCCGAACCAGTTGATTCTGGATTTCCGAGCGGAGTGCACCAGCTTCGTTCACCATTCCAGGAAGGCTGGTCGGGTTTGTCCCCACCCCAGGCGTCGTGACCGTCACATGCTCGGCTGTGTCGGGATTACCGACAGCGATGACCGCCCGCGGCTCGCGTCCTTCCGGGAATTCCAATCGCATGAGGTACTTCGGGGGCTGGTCACCCGACAACGCCTCCTTCATCGCCTTTGCGTTGTCGAGGCGATGGTTGCGCTCCTGCACCATTTGGTCATACCTGGAAGTCAACTGAGCACCATTGAGTCCGGGGTGGTCCTGCCGGTATTGCTCACGAGTGGGAATCGTGTCGACCGCGCGCTGAGCCTCTTCCAGTTCCCGATCGAGTATTGGGATATTGGCCTTGTTGGAGGCTTCCGCCGGCACACCGTCACGGTTGCCGATCCAATCGGGATGTTCGGTGATGACCTTCTTCTGCTCGTCCTCGGACAGCGCATCCCACCAGGCGGTCACATCCCGCGGAGCTACCCCGTCCCCCTCGGGTGGGTACGGCGCCGATAACCCCGACTGATCCCGGCCCATCTGCTGTGCCGACGCGAAGTCAGTAGCTCCACGCGCGGTGATGTCTCCGTTCTCAAGGTGACCGAATACCTCGGCACAGTCTGCGTCGATATCTTCAGCCTGATGGATCAGCGCTTTCGCCCGCGCTTCGATGTTCTCGGCAATCGGCTTGAGCTCTTCACGATCATCAGGTGATCCACTGATCGTCACCTCGCCGTCGGCAGCGAGGTGCAACAACCCACCCTGAGCAGCGACATCTGCTCTGATGGCATCCAGTTCGGTGTGCAGCTTGGCCACCGCCACCGCTGTCTCCTGCGCGAGCGTCTGCACGGCGCCGATCACTGCCGCGTCATCGAGCACGTTCCCTTTGGCGGACGAGATCTTGCCGCGCGCGGCATCGGCGGCCGGGGATTCCCAACCCGGCAACCGGGAAATAAGGTCGAGGTCGGTAGCGACCCCCTCGATGGTGGTGAGCTCGTCGCCGAGTTCGAACGCGATGGACTGCAACGCCCCGACACTCCACGAGTCGATATCGCTGAGCGCATGTAAGGCCCCCCGACCTCCTGTTTTGCACATTCTATCTGGGAGTTTGCTGTGAACGGTGCAGGAATTGCGGGCGCAACGAAGCTGGGCCCTGACTACTGCCGGGTACGCTTCTCTGCGATGTCGACTACCGATCTGCCGACCACTGCCAAGCGCCTGACAGGCTGGGGCCGCACCGCACCGACCGTGGCGCAGGTGCTGTCCACCAGCGACCCCGAGCTCATCGTCAAGGCCGTCACACGAGCCGCCGAGCAGAAGAGCCGGGGCACCGGCCGGGGTGTCATCGCCCGCGGTCTGGGCCGCTCGTACGGCGACAACGCACAGAACGGCGGCGGACTCGTCATCGACATGTCCGCGCTGAACCAGATCCACTCGATCGATGCCGGCACCCGGCTGGTCGACGTCGACGGCGGGGTGAACCTCGACCAGTTGATGCGGGCCGCATTGCCGCATGGCTTGTGGGTGCCGGTGCTGCCCGGCACCCGGCAGGTGACCATCGGTGGCGCCATCGGGTGCGACATCCACGGCAAGAACCACCACAGCGCAGGCAGTTTCGGCAACCACGTGCGCTCGATCGAGCTGCTGACCGCCAATGGCGAGATCCGCCACCTCACGCCGGACGGCCCGGAGGCCGCACTGTTCTGGGCGACGGTCGGCGGCAACGGACTGACCGGAATCGTGCTGCGCGCCACCATCGAGATGACCCCCACCGAGACCGCGTATTTCATTGCCGACGGCGATGTCACCCACGGCCTCGACGAGACCATCGCGTTCCACAGCGACGGCACCGAGGACAACTACACCTACTCCTCGGCCTGGTTCGACGCGATCAGCGCACCGCCCAAGCTCGGTCGCGCGGTCATCTCCCGCGGCTCGCTGGCCAAACTCGACCAGCTGCCCGCCAAGCTGCAGCGCGATCCGCTGAAATTCGATGCGCCGCAGTACTTCACCGCGCCCGATATCTTCCCCAACGGCTTGGGCAACAAGTACATCTTCGGTGCGCTCACCGATGCGTGGTACAAGCTGGGCAAGACCTACCGGGGCAAGGCCCAGAATCTGACGCAGTTCTACCACCCGCTGGACATGGTCGGGGAATGGAACCGCGCCTACGGCCCTGCCGGTTTCGCCCAATACCAGTTCGTCGTGCCGACCGAGGCGGTCGACGAGTTCAAGCGGATCATGATCGACATCCAGCGCTCAGGGCACTACTCGTGGCTCAACGTGTTCAAACTGTTCGGCCCGGGCAACCAGGCACCGCTGAGCTTCCCGATCCCCGGCTGGAACGTCTGCGTCGACTTCCGGATCAAGCCCGGCCTGAGCGAATTCCTGTCCGAACTCGACCACCGTGTGCTGAAATTCGGCGGCAGGCTCTACACCGCCAAGGACTCCCGCACCACCGCCGAGACCTTCCACGCCATGTACCCGCGGATCGACGAATGGCTGGCGGTACGCCGCCAGGTCGACCCTGACGGGTTGTTCGTCTCGGATATGGCGCGCCGGTTGGAGCTGGTCTAACACCTGCGCTACACCCGCGCAGCGCATGCCGGGAAGCCGAGAACTTTATTCTTGACTTATTCCAGAAAAGGGATAAGACTTCGGTTCGTGGCCACGATGGCGGAGTTCACGCAGATGTTGCGGAACGCCGACATGCGTGTGACCCGCCCCCGGGTGGCAGTACTCGACGCGGTGCACACGCATCCGCACGCCGACACGGAAACGATCATCCGTGCCGTTCGCGACACGCTGCCCGAGGTGTCGCATCAGGCCGTGTACGACTCGCTGCACACACTGACAGCGGCGCGCCTGGTGCGTCGCATCCAGCCATCCGGCTCCGTGGCTCGCTACGAGTCACGCGTCGGCGACAACCACCACCACGTCGTATGCCGGACGTGCGGTGCCATCGCCGATGTCGACTGTGCGGTCGGTGCAGCCCCCTGCCTGACCGCATCGGACGACCACGGCTACCAGATCGACGAAGCCGAGGTCGTCTACTGGGGCATATGCCCCGAATGTTCCACCGCGCCAAGTAGATAACGCCCTTAACCGACAGCCCGGAAAGGATTTCCCATGCCCGACAAACCGATTGGTGACGCCCAAACCGAGCCCGCCGCTGGCTGCCCGATGGTGATCAAGCCGCCCGTCGAGGGTGGGAGCAACCGCGACTGGTGGCCGAACGCGGTCAATCTCAAGATCCTGCAGAAGAATCCGCCCGCCATCAACCCGATGGACGAGGACTTCAACTACCGCGAGGCCGTCCAGACCATCGACGCCGATGAGCTGGCCCGCGACTTCGATGCGCTGCTGACGGATTCACAGGACTGGTGGCCCGCCGACTTCGGCAACTACGGCCCGCTGTTCATCCGGATGTCGTGGCACGCCGCAGGCACCTACCGAATTCAGGACGGCCGTGGTGGCGGCGGGCGCGGTATGCAGCGCTTCGCCCCGGTCAACAGCTGGCCCGACAACGTCAGCCTGGACAAGGCCCGCCGCCTGCTGTGGCCGATCAAGAAGAAGTACGGCAAGAAGCTGTCCTGGTCCGACCTGATCATCTACGCGGGCAACCGGGCCATGGAACAGATGGGCTTCAAGACCGCCGGCTTCGCCTTCGGCCGCGAGGACTACTGGGAGCCCGAGGAGGACATCTACTGGGGCGCCGAGGCCGAGTGGCTGGGCTCGCAGGACCGCTACTCCGGCAGTGACCGCACCAAGCTGGAGAACCCGCTGGCCGCCACCCATATGGGTCTGATCTACGTCAACCCCGAAGGCCCCGAAGGCAATCCGGATCCGATCGCCGCGGCCATCGACATCCGCGAGACCTTCGGCCGGATGGCGATGAACGACGTCGAGACCGCCGCCCTGATCGTCGGTGGTCACACCTTCGGCAAGACCCACGGCGCCACTGACATCGAGAACGGGCCGGAGCCCGAAGCCGCCCCGCTCGAGCAGATGGGCCTGGGCTGGGCCAACCCGGGCCGCGGCAACGAAACCGTCAGCAGCGGTATCGAGGTGACCTGGACCCACACCCCCACCAAGTGGGACAACTCGTTCCTGGAGATCCTCTACGGCAACGAGTGGGAGCTGACCAAGAGCCCCGCGGGCGCCTATCAGTGGAAGCCCAAGGACAACGGCTGGGCCAACACGGTGCCGATGGCCCAAGGCACCGGCAAGACCCACCCGTCGATGCTGACCACCGACCTGTCGCTGCGGATGGACCCGATCTACGAGAAGATCACCCGCCGCTGGCTGGATCACCCGGAGGAGCTGGCCGAGGAGTACGCCAAGGCCTGGTTCAAGCTGATCCACCGCGACATGGGTCCGGTAACGCGCTACCTCGGACCACTGGCGCCCAAGCAGACCTGGCTGTGGCAGGACGTCGTGCCGGCCGGTAAGGCCCTGTCCGACGCGGATGTTGCCACGCTCAAGGCGGCCATCGCGGACTCGGGTCTGACCGTGCAGCAGCTGGTGGACACCGCATGGAAGGCAGCGGCGTCGTTCCGCTCGAGCGATATGCGCGGCGGCGCCAACGGCGGCCGGATCCGGCTGCAGCCGCAGCTGGGCTGGGAGGCCAACGAGACCGACGAGCTGGCCCAGGTGATCCGCAAGCTCGAGGAGATCCAGGCCGCGTCCGATACCGGGGTGTCCTTCGCCGACCTGGTGGTCCTCGGCGGTGTGGTCGGCCTGGAGAAGGCGATCAAGGCCGCCGGCTTCGACGTGGCGGTGCCGTTCACCCCGGGTCGTGGCGACGCCACCCAGGAGCAGACCGACGTGGACTCGTTCTCCTACCTGGAGCCCAAGGCCGATGGTTTCCGCAACTTCACGGGCAAGGGCGACACCCTGCCGGCCGAGTACCGCCTGATCGACCGGGCCAACCTGCTCGGTCTGTCGGCTCCCGAGATGGCGGTGCTGGTCGGCGGCCTGCGAGTGCTGGGCGCCAACTACGGTGGCTCAGACCTCGGGGTCCTGACGGACAGGAAGGGTCAGCTGACCAACGACTACTTCGTCAACCTCACCGATATGGGCACCAAGTGGGCACCGTCACCGGCCGATGACGGCACCTACGTCGGGTCCGACCGGGCCAGCGGTGCGCAGAAGTGGACGGCCAGCCGTGTCGACCTGCTGTTCGGCTCGAACTCGCAGCTGCGGGCCCTGGCCGAGCTGTACGCCGAGGATGACTCCAAGGAGAAGTTCGTCAAGGACTTCGTGGCCGCGTGGAGCAAGGTGATGGACGCCGACCGGTTCGACGTGTAACCCGACAACACCTGGACGCCCAGGTCGGCCGTGTGGCCGGCCTGGGCGTTCGGCCTCGAGCGAGAACCCGCACGGTACCCTCGTCACGATGTCCCCGAGGCTTGGAGCTGCGCTAGATGGTGTTCGACGCGGTAGGTAATCCCCAGACGATTCTGCTGCTCGGCGGAACGTCGGAAATCGGTCTGGCGATCTGCGAGCGCTATCTGCGCGACGCGTCCGCCCGCATCGTGCTGGCCGCCCTGCCCGGCGATCCGGGCCGCGACGACGCGGTGATCCAGCTGCGCAACGCCGGCGCCAGTGCCGTCGAGGTCATCGACTTCGACGCGATGGACACCGCCAGCCACCCGGACGTGATCGACAAGGCCTTCGCCGGCGGCGATGTGGATGTCGCGATCGTCGCGTTCGGCCTGCTCGGCGATGCCGAGGAACTGTGGCAGAACCAGCGCAAGGCCGTTCAGATCGCCGAAATCAATTACACCGCAGCAGTTTCGGTCGGTGTCCTGCTCGGCGAGAAGATGCGGGCACAGGGCTACGGCCAGATCATCGCGATGAGTTCGGCGGCCGGTGAGCGGGTGCGCCGGTCCAACTTCGTCTACGGCTCCACCAAGGCCGGACTGGACGGCTTCTACCTCGGCCTCGGCGAGGCGCTGCGCGAGTTCGGCCCGCGGGTGCTGGTGATCCGGCCGGGCCAGGTGCGCACCAGGA
Source organism: Mycolicibacterium frederiksbergense (assembly GCF_029893345.1). GTDB lineage: Bacteria > Actinomycetota > Actinomycetes > Mycobacteriales > Mycobacteriaceae > Mycobacterium > Mycobacterium frederiksbergense_B. Next base: position 12,045 of record NZ_JARXVE010000003.1, read on the forward strand.
TGAGCGCGCACGTCAAGGAAGCCCCACTGACCGTCGACAAGGAATACGTCGCCGAACTGGCCGTCACCGCGTCGGCCAAGGGCAAAGAGCTGGTCTGGGCGCCGGGCGCGTTCCGCTACGTGATGATGGTCTTGCGGCATATCCCGCGGTCCATCTTCCGCAAGCTGCCCATCTGATGCAGGGGGCGCCCCGCACGCGAGGGCGGGCGATTCTGGCCGGGCCGAGCGGCGTGCTCGGCCAGATGCTGATCGCTGCCCTCCTCGCCTCGGCCGTGGCCGGGGTCGCGATCGCGGCGATCGCCCGAGTGGAGTGGCCGGCCTACAACACCTCCAACCAACTTCACGCGCTCACCACGGTGGGCCAGGTCAGCGCGCTGGCCGGGCTTTTCGCCACCGGCCTGATCTGGCGCCGGGGCCGGTTCACCCTGGCCCGACTGGCCGCACCGGTCTTCCTGGCGGTGTTCTCGGTGGTCACCCTGGCGATGCCACTGGGCGCCACCAAGCTGTACCTGTTCGGCATCTCGGTCGACCAGCAGTTCCGCACCGAGTACCTGACCCGGCTCGCCGACAGCCCCGGCCTGCACGACATGACCTACTTCGGGCTGCCGCCGTACTACCCGGCCGGCTGGTTCTGGATGGGCGGGCGCATCGCCGCGGCCACCGACACCCCGGCCTGGGAGCTGTTCAAACCCTGGTCCATCGTCTCTATCACCATCGCCGTGGTGCTGGCGTTCGTGCTGTGGACGGCGATGGTTCGCTTCGAGTACGCGCTGGTCGTCACAACCGCCAGCGCTGCTGCCATGCTGGCCTACTCCCCCGCCGAACCGTATGCCGCCATCATCACCGTGCTGATGCCGCCGGTGTTCGTGCTGGCCTGGTCGGGGCTACGGGGCAAGACCCGCAACGGCGGCTGGGCCGCGATCATCGGCGTCGGGATCTTCCTCGGGTTCGCCGCGCTGCTCTACACCCTGCTGTTCCTCTACTGCGCATTCACGCTGGCCATCATGGGTCTGGTGCTCGCCGTCGCCCGCCGACAGTTCGATCCCCTGCTGAGAGGCATTGTGATCGCGGGGATTTCGGGGGCCATCGCGCTGCTCACCTGGGGCCCGTACCTGGTGGCCGCGGCCAAGGGCCGGCCCGCCGACAAGGGCACCGCACAGCACTATCTGCCCGACGCCGGCGCCCAGCTGACCTTCCCGATGCTGAGCTTCACGCTGTTGGGCGCGCTGTGCATGGTCGGCACGGTGTGGTTGGTGGTGCGGGCAGGCAGCTCCACCCGGGCCGGTGCACTGGGCATCGCCGTGCTCGCCGTCTATGCCTGGTCACTGCTGTCGATGCTGACCACGCTGGTCGGCACCACGCTACTGTCGTTCCGGCTGCAGCCGGCACTCACCGTATTGCTCACCACCGCAGGCGCATTCGGGTTCATCGAGGCGACGCTGGCGATCGCCCGGCGCTATCAACCTGACGTCGCGCATCGGGTTGTGGTCGCGGCTGCCGCCGTCGGCGCCATCGGCGCCGTGATGTTCAGCCAGGACATCCCCGATGTGCTTCGTCCCGAGGTCAACGTCGCCTACACCGACACCGACGGCACCGGGGCGCGCGCCGACCGCAGGCCGCCCGGCGCCGAGCGCTACTACCGGGAGATCGACGCCAAGATCCTCGCGGCCACCGGTGTGCCCCGGAACCAGACCGTGGTGCTCACCGCCGACTACAGCTTCCTGTCCTATTACCCGTATTACGGCTTCCAGGGGCTGACCTCGCACTACGCCAACCCGCTGGCCCAGTTCAAGGAACGCGCAGGCACCATCGAGGGCTGGGCCACGCTGGGCACCGCCGACCAATTCATCAAGGCCCTCGACGGGCTGCCCTGGAAGGCCCCGACGGTGTTCCTGATGCGCCGCGGCGCAGGCGACAGCTACACCCTGCGGCTGGCCTCCGACGTCTACCCCAACCAGCCCAACGTGCGCCGCTACCAAGTGGCGCTGGACTCCGCGCTGTTCGACGACCCACGCTTCGAGGTGACCGATATCGGGCCGTTCGTCCTGGCGATCAGGAAGGACACCCCGTGACACAGTCGGTCCTAGACCGGGTCAGCAATCCCCGGGTCAGCAATCACCGCACCGCACGGCTCGTCGCGATCATTGCCGGTTTGCTCGGCGTGGTGATGGCGGTGGCGACACCGCTGTTGCCGGTCAAACAGACCACCGCCGAATTGAACTGGCCGCAGAACGGCACCTGGCAGAGCATGGACGCCCCGCTGATCGGTTACGTCGCCACCGACCTGACCATCACCGTCCCGTGCCAGGCCGCCGCAGGGTTGGCCGGACCGGACAACCGCGCGCGCACCGTGCTGCTCTCGACGGTGCCCAAGCAGGCGCCCAAGGCCATCGACCGCGGCCTGCTGATCGAACGGGTCGGCGGCGACCTGCTGGTGATCGTGCGCAACACCCCGGTGGTCAGCGCCCCGCTGGACCAGGTCCTCAGCCCGGACTGCAAGTACCTGACGTTCACCGCCCGCGCCGACAAGGTGACCGGTGAATTCGTCGGCCTCACCCAGGGCCCCGACGGCGAGCACCCGGGGGAACCGGTGCGTGGCGAGCGTGGCGGCTACGACTTCCGCCCGCAGATCATCGGCGTCTTCACCGACCTGTCCGGGCCCGCACCCGAGGGCCTGAAGTTCTCGGCCACCATCGACTCGCGCTACAGCACGGCCCCCACGCTGCTCAAACTGCTGGCGATGATCATCGGGGTGGCGATGACCGTCATCGCGCTGGGAGCCCTGCACGTATTGGACTCGGCCGACGGGGTGCGCCACCGCCGGATCCTGCCGCCCAACTGGTGGTCGATCAAACCGCTGGATGGCCTGGTCACCGCGGTGCTGGTGTGGTGGCATTTCGTCGGGGCCAACACCTCCGACGACGGCTACATCCTGACCATGGCCCGGGTGTCCGAGCATGCCGGCTATATGGCCAACTACTACCGCTGGTTCGGCACCCCGGAGGCGCCGTTCGGCTGGTACTACGACCTGCTGGCGCTGTGGGCGCACGTGTCCACCGCCAGCGTCTGGATGCGGCTGCCCACCCTGCTGATGGCGTTGGCGTGCTGGTGGGTGATCAGCCGTGAGGTGATTCCCCGCCTCGGCCACGCGGTCAAGAACAGTCGGGCAGCGGCCTGGACCGCGGCCGGCATGTTCCTGGCGTTCTGGCTGCCGCTCAACAACGGGCTGCGCCCGGAACCGATCATCGCCCTCGGCATCCTGCTGACCTGGTGTTCGGTGGAACGCGGCGTGGCCACCAACCGGATGCTCCCGGTGGCCATCGCCATCGTCATCGGCGCGTTGACACTGTTCTCCGGACCCACCGGCATCGCCGCCGTCGGCGCCCTGCTGGTCGCCGTGGGACCGCTGAAAACCATTGTGGCGCGGCATACTTCACGCTTCGGGCACCTGGCACTGCTGGCCCCGATCCTGGCCGCCTGCACCGTGACCATCATCCTGATCTTCCGCGACCAGACCCTGGCCAGCGAGATCCAGGCAAGTTCGTTCAAGTCCACGGTCGGCCCCAGCCTGGCCTGGTTCGACGAGCACATCCGGTACTCCCGGTTGTTCACCTCCAGCCCGGACGGCTCGGTGGCACGGCGCTTCGCGGTACTGACCATGCTGCTGGCGCTGGCGGTGTCGGCGGCGATGACGCTGCGCAAGGGACGCATCCCCGGAACCGCTGCCGGTCCGAGCCGGCGCATCATCGGCATCACGATCATCGCGTTCCTGGCGATGATGTTCACCCCGACCAAGTGGACCCATCACTTCGGCGTGTTCGCCGGGCTGGCCGGGTCGCTGGGCGCGCTGGCCGCCGTCGCGGTGACCGCCGCGGCGATGAAGTCCCGGCGCAACCGGTCGATCTTCGCCGCCACCGTGCTGTTCGTGGTGGCACTGTCCTTCGCCACCGTCAACGGCTGGTGGTACGTCTCCAACTTCGGCGTGCCATGGTCCAACGCCTTCCCGCAGTTCAAGTTCGGCTTCACCACCATTCTGCTGGGCCTGTCGGTGCTGACCCTGTTGGGCGCGGCCTGGTTCCACTTCAGTGGCCGCGACCAGTCCCCGGACACCCCGCAACGGCGCTGGCAACGGATCGTGCAATCACCACTGGCCATCGCGGCCTGGGTGCTGGTGATTTTCGAGGTGGTGTCGCTGACGCTGGGAATGATCAACCAGTACCCGGCCTGGTCGGTCGGGCGCTCCAATCTGGAGGCGCTGACCGGCAATACCTGCGGGCTGGCCAGTGACGTGATGGTCGAGGAGAACCCGAACGCCGGCCTGCTGGCGCCGATCGACCAGCCGGCCGGACAGGCCCTCGGCGCGGTGACCGCGCTGGGATTCACCCCCAACGGCATCCCGTCGGACGTCTCCGCCGACCCGGTGATGGAGCAGCCCGGCTCCGGCAACTTCGCCGACAACGAGTCCGGCACCAGCACCGGCAGCGAGGTGGGCACCGAAGGCGGCACCACCGCGGCCGCCGGGGTCAACGGGTCCCGGGCCCGGCTGCCCTACGGACTCGATTCGGCCGCCACCCCGGTGCTGGGCAGCTGGCGGGCCGGCACCCAGATACCGTCGACGCTGCGTTCGGCGTGGTACCGGCTGCCGGACCGGGACAAGGCCGGACCGCTGCTGGTGGTGTCGGCCGCGGGCCGGTTCAACGCGGGCGAGGTCGTGGTGCAGTGGGCCACCGATGCGCAGGCCGCCGAGAACAAGCCCGGTGGCGGCATCGGATTCGCCGACGTGGGCGCCGCCCCGGCCTGGCGCAACCTGCGCGCCCCGCTGGCCGCCATCCCCCGCGAGGCCACCCAGATCCGGCTGGTCGCCACCGACGACGACCTGGCCCCGCAGCACTGGATCGCCGTGACCCCGCCGCGGATCCCGCAACTGCGCTCCCTGCAGGACGTGGTCGGCTCACAGGACCCGGTGATGCTGGACTGGCTGGTGGGCCTGGCATTCCCGTGTCAGCGACCGTTCGGCCATCAGTACGGCGTCATCGAGGTGCCCAAGTGGCGGATCCTGCCGGACCGGTTCGGCGCGGAGGCCAACTCACCGGTGATGGACTACCTCGGCGGCGGTCCGCTGGGCATCACCGAGTTGATGTTCCGGGCGTCCTCGGTGCCGACCTATCTCAAGGACGACTGGTTCCGGGACTGGGGCTCGCTGCAACGGCTCAGCCCGTGGTACCCCGACGCCGAACCGGCCCGCCTGGACCTGGGCACCGCGATCCGCAGTGGATTGTGGAGCCCCGCACCGCTACGGCACAGCTAAGGGCACAGCTAAGAAACGGCAGAGGCACATGTTGACGTAAGTGGTGAGCGCTCGGCAGGGGAAACCCGCGCTCATATCCGAGTCGCATAACATCGAGCCTCGTGCCTTCCGATGAGCCAACTGATCGTGTCGTAGGCATCGCACGCCTGATTGCCGTCATCGCGGGCATCGCGGGTGTGGTGCTGTGCGCCTTGGTGCCGCTGCTGCCCGTGACCCAGACCACCGCGACGATTCTGTGGCCGCAGGGCACCGATGCCGACGGCAATGTCACCGCCGTCACCGCCCCACTTGTGTCGGGGGCGCCGCAGTCCCTTGACGTGTCCATCCCGTGCGCGGCGATCTCGACCCTGCCCGCCGAGGGTGGGCTGGTGTTCTCCACCATCCCGTCCGATGGGATCGACGCCAGCCGCAATGGGCTGTTCGTGCGGGCCAACACCGAGACCGTGGTGGTGGCCTTCCGCGATTCGGTGGTCACCGTCGCCGCTCGCCCGGCGATCGCCGCCGGCGGCTGCAGTGCGCTGCACATCTGGGCCAACCTCGGCGGTGTGGGCGCTGACTTCGTCGGCCTCCCGGGTGCCACCGGCACCGCGGCCGTCGAAAAGAAGCCGCAGGTCGCCGGCCTGTTCACCGACCTGAAGATGGCACCGCAACCCGGGCTGTCCGCACGGGTCGACGTGGACACCCGGTTCATCACCTCGCCCACCCCGCTGAAACTGCTGGTGATGACGCTCGGCGTGGTGTGCGTGCTGGCCTCGATCGCCGCGCTGGCGGTGCTGGACCGCCGGAGCCGCCACCGCATCCGCAACGCGTGGCGGCGCCTGGTGCGTGTCCCCGCCGCGACCTGGATCGCCGACATCGGCGTCGTCGGCACCCTGCTGTTGTGGCATCTCATCGGCGCCATCTCGTCCGACGACGGCTACAACCTCACCATCGCGCGGGTCTCGTCCGACGCGGGCTACACCGCCAACTACTTCCGCTACTTCGGCGCCACCGAGGCCCCGTTCGACTGGTATCAGTCGGTGCTGGCCCATCTGGCCGCGATCAGCACCGCCGGGGTGTGGCTGCGGCTGCCGGCCACTCTGGCCGGCATCGGAACCTGGTTGTTGTTGAGCCGCTGGGTACTGCCGCGGCTCGGGCACCGGGTCGCGCGCAGCCAGGTCACCATGTGGACCGCCGGCGCGGTGTTCCTGGCCGCCTGGCTGCCGTTCAACAACGGCCTGCGCCCCGAACCGCTGATCGCCTTCGGGGTGCTGGCGGTGTGGGCCCTTATCGAGACCACAGTGGCCACGCGCCGCTTGTGGCCGGCCTGCCTGGCCATCATCGTCGCGGCATTCAGCGTGACCCTGGCCCCGCAGGGCCTGATCGCGCTGGCCCCGCTGCTGGTCGGGGCGCGTGCGGTGGTCGGCATCATTCGCAGCCGGCGCATCGTCCTGCCCGCGCTGGCCGCCCTGGCCGGCTCGGCGGCACTGATTTTCGTGGTGGTGTTCCGCGACCAGACCCTGGCCACGGTCGCCGAATCGGCCCGGATCAAATACACCGTCGGCCCGACCATCTCCTGGTATCAGGAGTTCCTGCGCTACTACTTCCTCACGGTCGAGGATTCCGTTGACAGCTCGCTGACCCGCCGGTTCGCGGTGCTGATCATGCTGCTGTGCCTGTTCGGCATGCTCACGGTGCTGCTGCGCAAGGGCCGGGTTCCCGGGTTGACCAGCGGCCCGGTGTGGCGACTGCTCGGCACCACCGCGATCGGCCTGCTGCTGCTGACCTTCACCCCGACCAAATGGGCCGTACAGTTCGGCGCGTTCGCCGGGCTGGCCGGTGCCCTCGGCGCGGTGACCGCGTTCGCCTTCGCCCTGGTCGGCCTGCACAGCCGACGCAACCTCGCCCTCTATGTCACGGCACTGCTGTTCGTGCTGGCCTGGGCCACCTCTGGGACCAACGGCTGGTTCTACATCGGCAATTACGGCGTGCCGTGGTTCGACCGCCAACCGGTGCTCGCCGGGCATCCGGTGACCACCATGTTCCTGCTGCTGGCGATCGTCACCGCGGTGCTGGCCGGCTGGCTGCACTTCCGGATCGACTACGCCGGACACACCGAGGTTGCCGACACCCGGCGTAACCGGGCGCTGGCCGCCACCCCGCTGCTGGTGGTGGCGATCATCATGGTGGTGCTCGAGGTCGGGTCGATGACCAAGGGCTTCGTCCAGCGCTACCCCGTCTACACCACCGCCAAGTCCAACCTGAGCTCGCTGACCTCCGGGATGTCGTCCGACAGCTGCGCCATGGCCGACGATGTGCTGGTCGAGGCCGACACCAACGCCGGCATGCTGCAACCGGTCCCCGGCCAGACCTACGGCGAGTACGGCCCGCTCGGCGGTGAAGACCCAGTCGGGTTCCACCCCAACGGGATCAGTGACACCCTGGAACCGCCGAAACCGGTGGTCGCCAACCCCGGCACGGTGAACTCCGACGGATCGCCCAACAAACCCAACGTGGGCATCGCCTACGCCGCCGGCACCGGTGGCGGCTACGGCCCCGCCGGCGTCAACGGTTCGCGGGTGTACCTGCCGTTCGGCCTGGATCCCGCCCGCACCCCGGTGATGGGCAGCTACAAGGAGAACACCGTCGCCGCCAAGGCCACCTCGGCCTGGTACCAGTTGCCGCCCCGCACCGCCGACCGGCCGCTGGTCACCGTCGCTGCCGCCGGCGCCATCTGGTACTACGACGAGGAACATGAGTTCCACTACGGCCAGTCACTGAAGCTGCAGTGGGGCGTGCACCGTCCCGACGGCAGCTTCCAGGCCCTCGATGCGGTCCAGCCGATCGACGTGTTCGCCCAGTACGCCTGGCGTAACCTGCGCTTCCCGCTGGCCTGGGCACCGCCGGAGGCCAACGTGGCGCGGATCGTCGCCGACGACCCGAACCTGTCCGATGACCAGTGGTTCGGCTTCACCCCGCCGCGGGTGCCGACCCTGCAGACCGCGCAGCAGTTCCTCGGCTCGCAAACCCCGGTGCTGATGGACATCGCGACTGCCGCGAACTTCCCCTGCCAGCGCCCGTTCTCCCAGCGTCTCGGCGTCGCCGAGTTGCCGGAGTACCGCATCCTGCCCAACGTCAAGCAAGTGGTGGTGTCGTCGAACATGTGGCAGTCCGCCCAGAAGGGTGGCCCCTTCCTCTTTATCCAGGCGCTGCTGCGCACGTCGACGATTCCGACGTACCTGCGCAACGACTGGTATCGGGACTGGGGCTCGATCGAGAAGTACGACCCGGTGGTGCCGCCCGGGCAGGCGCCCGTCGCCACCGTTGATCAGGGCACCGAGCGAGTGTTCGGCTTCAGCCGGCCCGGACCGATCCGGGCCCTGCCATGAGTAGCCAGCGAGCAGCCGAAGGCGAATCGCGCATGAGCACAGCGACGGCAGTAAAGCCTGCCGAGAGTGCCCCGCCCGCCCCGGCGGACCCCAAGACGGCCCGCTGGGTGGCCATCATCGCCGGGCTGATCGGGCTCATCTGTGCTGTGCTGACCCCGCTGCTGCCGGTGGTGCAGACCACGGCGACGCTGAACTGGCCTCAACAGGGCGAGCTGAACAGCGTCACCGCGCCGCTGATCACCCAGACGCCGGTGCAGATGACCGTCACGGTGCCGTGCGAGCTGATCCGCTCGGTGCCGCCGGAGGGCGCCATGGTGCTGGGCACCGCGCCCAAGGACGGCAAGCAGGCCGCGCTCAACGCGTTGTTCGTCAACGTCACCAGCAAGCGTGTCGACATCACCGACCGCAACGTCGTGATCGCCAGTGTGCCGCGGGAGAAGGTGAATTCCGCTGCCTGCGAGCGCATCGAGATCACCTCGTCGGAGGCCGGCACCTTCGCCACCTTCGTCGGGCTGACCGACTCCGACGGTAAGGAGCTGCGCACCGGCTTCCCCGACCCGAACCTGCGCCCCCAGATCGTCGGTGTCTTCACCGAGCTGAGTGGACCGGCGCCGCAAGGGCTTTCGCTGTCGGCGACGATCGACACCCGGTTCACCTCGACGCCCACCACGCTCAAGCTGGTGGCGATGCTGCTCGGGATCGCGTCCACAGTGGTCGCGCTGCTGGCGTTGTGGCGGCTGGACCGGCTCGACGGCCGCCGGATGCACCATCTGATCCCGTCCCGCTGGCGCACCTTCAGCGCGGTCGACGTGGTGGTGGTCGGCGGGTTCCTGTCCTGGCATGTGATCGGGGCGAACTCCTCCGACGACGGCTACATCCTGCAGATGGCGCGGGTGGCCGACCATGCCGGCTACATGTCGAACTACTTCCGCTGGTTCGGCAGCCCGGAGGACCCGTTCGGCTGGTTCTACAACCTGCTGGCCTTGATGACCCATGTCAGCGACGCCAGCATCTGGATGCGGTTGCCCGACCTGATCTGTGCGCTGGTGTGCTGGCTGCTGCTGTCCCGTGAGGTGCTGCCGCGCCTCGGGCCCGCGGTGATCGCCTCCAAGCCCGCACTGTGGGCCGCAGGCCTGGTGCTGATGGCGGCCTGGATGCCGTTCAACAACGGTCTGCGCCCCGAGGGTCAGATCGCCACCGGCGCCCTGATCACCTACGTGCTGATCGAACGGGCGATCATCTCCGGACGGCTCACACCCGCCGCACTGGCGATCATCTCCGCGGCGTTCACCCTCGGCATCCAGCCCACCGGCCTGATCGCCGTCGCCGCGCTGCTCGCCGGTGGCCGCCCGATCCTGCGCATCCTGGTGCGCCGCCGCGGCACGCTGGGGGTGTGGCCGCTGGTGCTGCCACTGTTGGCCGCGGGCACGGTGATCCTGACGGTGGTGTTCGCCGACCAGACGCTGGCGACGGTGCTGGAAGCCACCAGGATTCGTACCGCGATCGGCCCGAGCCAGGAGTGGTACACCGAGAACCTGCGCTACTACTACCTGATCCTGCCGACCGTGGACGGCTCGCTGTCGCGCCGGTTCGGCTTCATGATCACCGCGCTGAGCCTGTTCGCCTCGCTGTTCATCATGTTGCGGCGCAAGCGGGTTCCGGGCGTGGCCCGCGGGCCGGTATGGCGGCTGATGGGCATCATCTTCGCGACCATGTTCTGCCTGATGTTCACCCCCACCAAGTGGGTGCACCACTTCGGCCTGTTCGCCGCGGTGGGTGCGGCGATGGCCGCGGTGGTCACGGTGCTGGCCGGGCCTGCGGTGCTGCGTTCGGCGCGCAACCGGATGGCGTTCACCTCTGCCGTGCTGTTTGTGATGGCGCTGTGTTTCGCCACCACCAACGGCTGGTGGTACGTGTCCAGCTACGGGGTGCCGTTCAACAACGACAAGCCCGCCATCGGCGGAATCACGGTGAGCGCCATCTTCTTTGCGCTGTTCGCGATCACCGCGCTGTGGGCGTTCTGGCTGCATTTCCGGCCCCCGGCCGATGGCTGGTTGACCCGGAGGTTGACCGCCGCACCGGTGCCGCTGGCGGCCGGGTTCATGGTGGTGGTGTTCGTCGGCTCGATGCTCTACGGATGGGTGCGCCAGGACGGCACCTACTCCAACGCGTCGTCGAACCTGCGGGCATTCGCCGGTGGCTGCGGGCTGGCCGACGATGTGCTGGTCGAGCCGGACACCAACAACGGATTCCTGACTCCGCTGCCCGGCGAGTACGGTCCGCTGGGGCCGCTGGGCGGTGCCGAACCGACCGGGTTCACCCCCAATGGGGTACCGGATCATATTGTCGCCGAGGCGATCCGGTTGACCGTGCCGATGCCGGGTATCGACGCCGACTGGAATGCGTCGGCCAAGCTGGACACCGAGGGCATCAACGGCTCGACGGTCCCGCTGCCCTACGGGCTGGATCCGGCCCGGGTGCCGCTGGCCGGCAGCTACAAGGACGGCTCGGCACAGCAGGTGAGCCGGCTGACCTCGGCGTGGTACCAGCTGCCCGCACCCGATGCCGCGCATCCGCTGGTGGTTGTCACCGCCGCCGGAACCATCACCGGCAACAGCATTTTCAACGGCCGCACCGAGGGCCAGGCCGTCGAACTGGAATACGGACGGCCCGGACCCGGCGGCGCCGCGGTGCCGGCCGGGCGGGTGCTGCCCTATGACCTCGGGCCGATCCCGTCGTGGCGTAACCTGCGGTTCGACCGCAGCGAGATTCCCGCCGATGCGACCTTCGTCCGGGTCGTGGCCGAGGACAAGTCACTGAGCCTCGGCGACTGGGTCGCGATCACCCCGCCCCGGGTGCCCGAGGTGAAGACGGTGCAGGAGTACATCGGCTCGGAGCAGCCGGTGCTGTTGGACTGGGCGGTCGGCCTGGCCTTCCCCTGCCAGCAGCCGATGCTGCACGCGAACGGTGTCACCGAGGTGCCGAAGTTCCGGATCACGCCGGACTACAACGCCAAGATGAAGGACACCGACACCTGGGAGGACGGCATCAACGGCGGTCTGCTGGGTATCAGTGACCTGCTGCTGCGCCAGCATGTGATGGCCACCTATCTGAACAAGGACTGGGGCCGGGACTGGGGTTCGCTGCGCAAGTTCGACACCATCGTCGACGCGGCGCCCGCTGAGCTGGAGCTCGGAACTGCGACGCACTCCGGGCTGTACAAGCCGGGCCGGATCCGGATCAAGCCGTAGGTTCGCGGTGCTCGGCGGCGCTGACGAGTTTTCGCGTCAGCGTCCCGAGCACCCCACGCAGAACCAGCCAGTACGCCAACCCGACGACGCGCCAACGGGTTTCGTACGCACCCCGCCACGTCACCTGCGTCCCGCCGGCGGCCTCGGTAAACGTCACTTGCGCCTGATAGTCCCGGATCGGACCGGTCGCGAGAATGGTGTACCCATGCCGGCGGTCCGGTTCATGGATGGTGGTCATCTCACGGGTCGGCTTCCGGCGGGTGCCCACGGCCCGGATCGCCCCGACGCCGCCGTCGCCGGCCGGACCCCGAGTCTCCCAGGCCGAAAATGGGATCAGCGGCGAAGCCCACTCGGACCATCGGGATCCGTCGGACACGATGGCGAATAGGGTGCGCGGCGACGCCGTGGTCCGGCGGCGGACAACGCATTCATAGCGGTGGTACACGGTCGACACCGTAACAGAACGATGTTCTATTATTTCCAAATGCCGGAATCCGCCCAGCCGTTTACCCGCGCCCGCAGCGAGGCGCAGCGTCAGGACCGGTTGTCCCAGTTGATGACCGCAACGCGGGGATGCCTCGAGCACACCCCCGCGGCGGCGCTGACGTTGGGCGATGTAGCCGCAGCGGCCGGACTGGCGAAGTCGGGCATCCTGCGCTACGCCGGTTCACGCGAGGCGCTGCTGCTGCGGGTGATGTACGACGAGCACCTCGCCTGGATCGACACCCTGGCCGACGAACTGCGCACGGCCACTCCGGCACCGACACTGGCATTGGCACTGGCTCACACGCTGGCCGCGCAACCGGTGCTGTGCGATCTCATCGCGGCCTCGCCGGTACTCATCAATCGGCTTGGGCCGGAAGAGCTGCGCGTCCTGGTGGCGCAGGCCAGAGAGGTGCAGCAGCGGCTCGGCGCGACGCTGCAGCCCGCGCTCCCGCTCTCCGATGAGCAGTTGAGGTCGCTGACGGCAGCCATCCACGCATTCACCGGGACGGTCTGGGCGTGGACCACACCGGGTTCGGCCGGGCACCCCACGATGGTCAGCGATTTCGAATCCACCGTGGGCCGGCTGCTCGACATCTTCATCGCGGGTCTACAGGTTTAGGCCAGTACACCTAGGCCAGCAACGACTTTGCGTACCAGTCGTTTTCGTCGGCCAGGCCGGGCAGCGCGAAGAAGTAGCCGCCGCCGAACGGCTGCACGTAGTCGACCAGGGGTTCGTCGTTGAGCCGGCCCTGCACGGTCTCGAACTGCCGGTCGATGTCCTGCTGGAAGCAGACGAAGACGTGGCCCGACTGCATGTTGCCGTTGAGGTCCACACCCAGGTCGTAGTTGTAGGACCGGCGCAGCAGCCGCTGATTGTCAGTGTCGGGCGTGCGCGGGTTGGCCAGCCGGATGTGGGCGTCGAGCGGGATGGTCTTGCCCTCGGCGTCGGCCGCATAGTTGGGGATGTCGAACTCGCTGTTGCCGTCCAGCGGCGCCCCGCTGTCGCGGCGGCGACCGAACATGCGCTCCTGCTCGTTGATCGACACCCGGTCCCAGAACTCCACCATCATCCGGATCACCCGGACCACCAGGTAGGTTCCGCCGTGGGTCCAGGCCGGTTCGGCCGGGTCACTCACCCACACCAGGTTCGCGGCATCGGTCGATTCCGGGTTCACGGTGCCGTCCTTGAACCCGAGCAGGTTGCGGCCGGTGCCCGACGGGCGCGGCGGCGAGTTGTATCCGTCGATGCGCCACCGCATTTGCATGGAGCCGCGCACGGCGCGGGTGATGTCGCGCAGGGCGTGGTGCACCGTGTCGGGGTTGTGCGCGCACAACTGCACCAGCACATCCCCGTGACTCCACTGCGGATCCGGAAAGTCGTTGGGGAACACCGTCATCGGCTTGAGCTTGGCGGGCTTGCGGTCACCGAGGCCGAACCGTCCGTCGAACAGGCTGGCGCCGACGGCGACCGTGACGGTCAACCCGTCGGCCGGGATCACCGGCCCGAGCACCGCACTGTCGGCGGGCGGCTGACAGATTCCCAGCTCCGGCGGGGTGCCACCGGAGGTCAGGAACCGGGCCCGCTCGGTCAGCACCATGAGGGTTTCCGCCAGCGCGGCCTTGTCCTTGGCGATGACGTCAAAGGCGATGTGGCTGGAGAAATTCTGCTTCTGAGCCGGCGGCGGGGTCAGGATCCCGGACTGGTGCTCACCGTGAAACGGGTAGTGCTCGGGCGGGGCGGCCACGGTCGCCGCGTTGGCGTCGACGGCCTTTCCCTCGAGCAGCACGGCCCCGGTGAGCGCGGTTCCGGCGGTACCGACGGCGGCGCCGCGCAGGAAATGCCTTCTGCTGACATCCATCTGCGGCTCCTATCGGCTGACCGGTAGTTCGATGACGAGCGGTACCGAGGCCAGCGTCTCCAGAGCGTGACCCAGCGCCGCATTGACGGCGCTGCGCTGTTCGGACGGCACCTGCGCCAGCGGCACCCAGCGCCCACCGACCTGAGTGGCGCGCAACGCGGCGTCCAGTGTGTCGAGCGCAGACCCGGTCTCCCCCAACAGCTTCGGTGCCCGCGGGGTGATCAGCGGCTCGAACTGGCCCAGCACCGCGCGGGTGGCTTGCACCGACGCCGCAGTCTCGGCATATTCGGTGCCCGCACCCTGGTTGGTGTAGCCCATCAGCTGGAACCGCAACATGTCCTCCAGAATCTCGTGCGGCCGCTTGGTCTGGTCGGCGGGTTCGGGCATGGCGTCACCGAGGTTGGCGCGCAGCGTGGTGACCTCATCGGCCAGCGCATCGGCCACCGGGATCAGCTGCGCGGCCGGTTGCCCGTGCCACAGCCCGTACTCGAGGCGGCGCAGGCCGGCGAAGTTCGAATCGGTCACGCCGCCGGGCAGGCCGTGCGGTAACCCGGCGATGGCGTCGGCATAGTCGCCGAAGGCGCCGTAGGCGGCGCCGACCCGGTTCCAGGTCAGCATGGCCGCGGTCCAATCCGCTTTGGCCGCATCGATATTCGCACTGCCGAGGTCGGCGCGGATGCGGTGCACCTGATCGGTAAGGGTGCCGAGCAGCCCGTCGACGTAGCCCTGGTAGGCCGCCATGGCGGGTTTCAGGTCGTCCTCGGTAACCCGCACGATGGGCGCCGGGGCGCCCGGAACATCCGGTCCGCTCACCTGTTTGGGCTGCGACACCATGGCGGGCTGTCCGGCCATCAGGCAGCTGAACGTGTAGGTTCCCGAACCCAGGGTGGCCGACATCGGCGCGCTGGTGGCCGGGCCGAGCGTCTCGATCTCTGCGACCACGCCATTGTCGGCGTCGACCAGGTTGATCTCCCCGGTCTTGCCGGACTTGTTGACCACGGTGAACGTCTGGCTACCCGCCCGCACCGTCGACCAGTCGTCGGCGCAGCCGGTCGCGGTGATGGTGACCCGGGTGGCGTCGGATTCGTACGCCGACGGCAGCAGCGCGATGACGGTCGCCGCGAGCACCGCGGGCACCACCACGACCGCGGCGGCCACGGCCACCGGCTTCCGGGCGATCAACCGGCTGAAGAACGCCGGACCCAAAGGTGTTGGCGGTTCCGCCGATTCTGCAGGTTTCGCCGGGGCCTGCCGCGAGGCCCGCAGAAAGGCCGGGATGACGACGACGAGATAGCCGGCCCACGCCAGCACCTGCAGCACCGTCATGCGCGGGGTCAGCTGGGTGACGCCGGTGATGATGCTGACCCACCACGAGTCGGCCCAACCGTGTGCACTGAAGTCGAACGCGTACCAGGACCGGCCCGGCAGCCAGCCCGCGGTCTGCAGATCGCCGATGCCGTAGGACAGGATGCCCGCGGCGATCACGATCAGCACCACGGCGGTCCGGGTGAAGAACACCTTCAGGTTCATCCGCACCGAACGCCGGTACAGCAACCAGCACAGCAGCACGGCGATGCCCAGGCCGACGGCGCCGCCGATGATCGGGCCGATCGACTCCCCGGCCGCTTTGGCCGCGGTCCAGAAGAACAGCGTGGTTTCCAGCCCTTCGCGGGCGACCGCCAGAAACGCCGTCACCGCCAGCGCCCCGGCGCCCAGCATCAACGCGTCGGAGACCTTGCCGCTGAGCTCCCCGGACAGGTTGGCCGCGGTGCGCGACATCCAGAAGATCATCGCGGTGACCAATGCGACCGCCAGGATGCTGAGCAGCCCGCCGACGATGTCCTGGCCGATGCCGCCGAGCGCACTGGTGGTCGAACTCAGCACCGCCGCGAAGCTCGCGGACACCGTCAGGGCCCCCAGCAGCCCCAGCCACACCGGGGCGGTCGGCCGCCGGACATCCCCGGCCAGCGGGGACTTGTGCACGGCGGCCAGCAGGATGCTGACCACCAGGCCGGCTTCAAGGCCCTCGCGCAGGCCGATCAGCAGGTTCGGCACCGCGTCGGATAGGACCACCTAATTAAGGTAAGGCACACCTCCTGTGAGGATGCTGTGCGGGTGTCAGTGCGGCGGGCCCAGGTATGGGAACACGTCGAGGGTGTCGGTGTGCGGGCTCAGCCCGCTCGGCGGGCAGTCGCCCTTGGTCAGCGAGGCCAGCCGGTAGTCGATCACGTCGTCGGTGAACACCCGGCCATTCGGGTACTTGGCGGGTTTGGCCGGGTTGAACGTCAGCATGTCGGGCAGGAGGCCCTCGGCATCGATGGCGGCGATCGCCTCGTCGTGCGAGTAGCCGCCGGTGTGCCCCAAGAGGTGGATGAACTGGCCGATCCAGCGCTCCCGATCGTGGATCGGCTCGCTGGCGTTGTACTCCAGCTTGGTGTCGTCGGTGTTGAAGAAGCTGCTCACCGACGGATGTCCGGCCCGATCGACATGCAGCAGCTCACCGTCGCGACGCACACTGCAGCGGCCCCAGATCCGGATGTCGGGCGCGGCGCCCAACTGCGCGGTGGGCAGCTCCATGACCATCGAGCACACGTTGGCCCGGGTGTTGGAATCCACACCGGTCCAAGGGGATTCACTGCCGAGGTGGGGTGCGGTGAAATTGCGCCCGCCGGTGATGTCGAACAGGTTCTTGATGCCGTCGAAGTCGAAGAAGAAGGCGTCACTGCGGGCACCCGCGAAGAACCGGTAGGCATTGGTCTCGGCGATCACCGGCTCGTGCCCGAACGACACCTCGACACCGGTGAAGATCCGCTCCCCCACCGCTTGCGGCGATTCGGCCTCGTCCTCGGCAGCCAGATACACATCGACGGTCTGGCGGCCGTCGACCGGCTCGGAGAACACGTAGCTGAACGCGATGTCGTTGCGCAGGTCGCCGTCGTTGTCGATGGCCAGCCGGTAGATGGCGTCGGGATGCATCGCATCGGCCTGGGCATTCGCGTTGAGGATGAGCACCGTGCGTGACGGGTCGGCCGGTGATTGAAACGCATACAGATCGCACAGATCAAGACGCTGATCGCCCAGCGGAGGCCCGAGGCTCAGCCCGGTGAAGTGGTTCGACATGCGTACGATCCAACTCCTCGACCGGCCCCGCCGTACCCGAAAACGAGTTACAGGTGTTGCTTGGCCTCCTCGTAGGAACCGGTGCGCTCGGCATCGTCGCGGCCATAGACCAGATGGACGACCCCGGTGGTGAAGGTGTTCGAGCTCAGCAGCGTCAGCGGGATGGTCTCCCCGGTATCGAAGAGCCGCATGCCTTGGCCGACGACGATCGGATGGATCAAGAGATTCAGTTCGTCGAGCAGTCCGGCCGCCAGCAGCTGCCGCACCACCGAGACCGAACCGCTCAGCGTGATGTCGCCGCCCGGCTCGTTCTTCAGCGCGGTGACCGATTCCACCAGATCACCGGTGAGCTGTTCGGTATTGCGCCAATCGAATTCGAGGCTCTGCCCGGACACCACGATCTTGCGGGCATCACCGAGCAGCTTGGCGAACTCGGCGTCCTCGCCGCCTTCGGCCTCGCGGTCCGGCCAGGCGCCGGCGAAGCTGTCGTAGGTCCGCCGGCCGAGCAGGATGGTGTCGGTGAACTGTGCGCCGACGGCAGCGCCCATCTCGTCGTTGAAGTACGGGAAATGCCATTGGTCGGGCGCCTCCACCACGCCGTCGAGGGCGATGAACAGGCCTGCGGTGATTCGTCTCATGCCGTTGTGACCCGGGCCGACCGCGAAACTCATCGGCAGTCCACATCGCTTGGCCCGATCACCTGCACCAGCGAGACCTCCGGCCTGGCGTGTACCGATACCGGCAGCGGACACTTCTTCCGGGTATCACGCGAGGCGTATCAGCTGGGTTAGCGCCCCAACTCGGCCAGGGCCTGCGCCGCCGCGTTGGCGCCGCACATACCGTGCGCGCCCGGCCCGGGCGGTGTGGCCGCCGAGCAGATGTACATGCCCGACACCCCGATGGCGTAGGGCGACAAGGTTGTTCGCGGACCGAACACCAGCTGCCGAATATCCTTGGCGCCGGTGTTGATATCGCCGCCGACGTAGTTGGCGTTGTACACCGACATCTCGGTGGTAGACCGCACCGCCTGCCCGACGACCCGTTCCCGGAAACCGGGCGCGAACCGTTCGATCTGGGCGACGATCGCCTCGGTGGCGTCACCGGTGTAGCCGTTGGGCACATGCGCATACGCGGAAACGGGATGGATGTTGCCGACGGAACGCTCGGGGTCGGCCAGGTATTGCTGGAATGCCAGCACGAACGGCCGCTGCGGCATCCGGCCCGCATGGATATCCCGCTCGGTGCCGGCGAGCTCGGCGAAGTCACCGCCCAGATGGACGGTGCCGGCGCGATACGCCGCCTCGTTGCTCCACGGCACCCCGCCGTCCACCGCGAAGTCGACCTTGAAAGCGCCTGGACCATAACGGAATCGACGGAATGCGCGGGACACCCGGGTGGGCAGCCGGTCCCCCAGGATTCCGGCGATGGCGGTGGGCGACAGGTCGAAGATGGTGATATCGGCGGGCGGCAGTTGGGATGCGGAGGTGACGCGCACACCTGTCTCGATCTTGCCGCCCAACTCCGTCAGCAGTGCTTCCAACGCGTCGGTGATCGACTGCGATCCCCCGGCGGCCACCGGCCAGCCGTTGGCGTGGCCGGCGGTAATGATGCCCAGCCCGATCGCCGAGGTGAGCGGCCGGTGTAGCGGCTGAAAGGTATGCGCGGCAACGCCTCCGAAGAGTGCGCGGGCCTGCGGGGTACGGAAGGCGCGAGCGGTGACCGCGGCCGGCAGCACGGTCGGCGCCCCGAACCGAGCCAACCCGAACGGATGTTTCGGCACCCGCAGCAGCGGTCCCATGATGTCGTCGGACAGCTTGTCGAACCGCCGCGACGGCCCCCCGAACAGCATCTCCCACCGCGATCCGTCTGCCCCAAGTCCGGCGGCGGTGGTCTCGACCGACCGGTACAGCGCCCCGGCGCTGCCATCGTCGAGCGGGTGGACACAGTCGATCTCGGTCCACTTCCATTGCAGGCCATAGCGATCCAGGCCGAGGTCGTTGATGAATTTCGATCCGGCGGGCATCACGTGGATGGCTGCGCAGTGGTCGAAAACCAGGCCCGGCATGATGCTCTCGCTGGAGCGGATGCCGCCGCCGATCCGGTCGGCGGCCTCCAGCACGGTGACCTCGACACCGCGGCTGGCCAGGGTGATGGCGGCGGCGAGCCCATTGGGCCCGGCGCCGACCACCACCGCTGTACTCATTGATGAACTCCCGCCCGCCGCCAGGTGACGTTCAGCGGGATCGGCCCGTTGGGCAGCCACGGCTGCTCCTCGACCAGGTCTGCGACGTTCCAGGTGCCACGCTCGATGACCCCGATGGACGCGTCGATCACCTTGTACTCCTGAGTCTTCTTGTGGATCGGCTGCGATTCCACCCACACGATCACGAACTCACCGGGCTCGAACTGCGCTTCGGTCTGGATGGCCCGGATCAGATCCTCATTGTGCAGGTGCCCCTCACCGAAGTTGAAACCGATGATGGTGTTGCAGGACATCTCCGCTTCGCGCACGGTGCGGGTGTCGATGTCGGGCAGGTTCTTCAACAGCACCGAGTACAGGCCGCGGCCCTGGCTGTGCAGCGACCGCCACGCCGTAACCTGTTGGGTGAAGACCTCGGAGTCCACCGGATCCCAGCCGAAGTTGATGTACTGGTCGACCGTATTGGGCGCCGACCGGGTCACCCGGTTCAGCTTCTGCTCGGCACCCGGGGTGAACGTCCACACCGCCGAAGCCCAGTTGCCCGCGTACTGGCGCATGGCCGGCAGGAAGGACACCAGGTCGGGACGCAGGTTGCCCAGCACCGGGAAGAAGCACATCCCGATCAGCAGCGCGACGGTGAGCCACGGTGAGGACATGTCCGAGATTGCATAGCCATCCCATGCAGGGAAGCCGAGGAACAGGAAGACCGTGATGTAGCCGAACAGCACGTTCCACTCCACCGGCACCGCCAGCGGGAAGGTCGAGATGATGAACAGGTGGAAGCACAGCATGATGGCGGCGGCGCCGAAGGTCAGCCACGGCCACGGTGACAGCAGCAGGGCCAGCGGCGCAACGATTTCCACGAAGCTGCCGGGGCCGTGCGCCATGAAGGTGGCCAGGTGCGACGGCCGCAGGTCATGCGGGAAGTTTCGGTAGTGCGCCCGCTTGAACCGCTTGAACGGGATCGCCGGGCTGTTGCTCATCATCGGCGGGATCACGCTGGTGAAATGCACGCCGAACTTGGAGATTCCGGCCCAGATCCACACCGTGCCGATCAAGAGCTTGCAGGCGATGATCATGTCGACGAACGGCAGCGTCGCGAAGAACAGCAGTGCGGGCAGGTACTGCTCCCCGCGGGCCGCCAGGAAGATCGTCTTGTCCCGAAGGCCGATCACCACCAGCAGCACTATCGGCACGACCAGCAGGGCCGGGTTCACCAGGCCGGAGGTGTTGTGCGGCAGCACGGCGCTCAACGAATCGCTGTGCACACCGGGCGCGACCAGCGCCACGATCACGCCCGCGATCAGCGCCAGGTAGACGATGATGTCAAACCAGGTCCGCCGGTCCCCGTTGGTGAACGGCACCGCCTTCCAGGGCCGCAGCCGAATCGTGTTGAGCTTGGCCCAGAATCGGTAGCCGCCGGTCATCGGTTTGGTCTTGCCCGCCAGCGGTCCCCACGATCCGGCCAGCCCGAGGAGCTCGAGCAGGATGGTCCATAGGATCAGCTTCTGGTACACGATCGGCTGGTTCCACCAGCCCGAGACATCCCAGAACGCCGGCAGATGCGAGGTGGCGGTGGCGATCACGACACCGCCGAGCGCATAGAAGAAGACCAGTTTGGCGATGTAGAGGACGTGGATCATGCGGGGCACGCCGAGGCCGTGATCCGCCCAGTGGGTGCTCATGATCCGGATCCGTTCCATCAACGGCCGGCGCAGCAAGTCTTCGAGATCGACGTCGGGCAGGGTGGGTTTGACGAATCCCATGGTGAGCTCCTTCGGTGGGATCAGGTTAGGTTCTGGGAGCGGCAGCGGTGAGGGTTTTGCGCAGCGCCGGCTTGTCGATCTTGCCGACGGGGTTTTTCGGCAGCTCGGCGAGCAGGGTGATCTCCACGGGCAGTTTGTATTTCGAGAGTGACCCGCGCAGATGCTCGGCAATCGCATCGGCGGTGAGATCGACCCCGGCGTGCAGCGCAGCGAACAGCACCGGTTCCTCGCCGTAGAGTGCGCTGGCCTGCCCGACCACGGCGGCCTCGGCCACCCCGGGGAGCTGGTAGACGACAGTCTCGATTTCCTTGGGGTAGATGTTCTCCCCGCCGCGGATGATCATGTCCTTGGCCCGATCGACCAACACGAGGTAGCCATCCTCGTCGAAGCGGCCGACGTCACCGGTACGCAACCAGCCGTCGACCAGGGTCTTGGCGGTCTCTTCCGGACGATTCAGGTAACCCCGCATCACGTTGGGCCCCTTGATGACAACTTCACCGACCTGCCCCTGGGGCAGCTCGGCTCCGGTGCCGTCGACGATGCGAATCTCCTGACCGGGCAAGGGAGTTCCGACCGTTCCCGGCTTGCGCTTGCCGTGCAGCGGGTTGCCGGTGCTGGCGCACGTGCCCTCGGACAGCCCGTAGCCCTCGATGAGGCCGATGCCGTAGCGGTTTTCGAATTTCTCCAGCAGCTCGACGCTGGCCGGCGCCGCGCCGCACACGGCGAACCGCACCGAGCTGGTGTCGGGCTTCACCTCGGCGGGCAGCGCGGCGAGCATGGTGTAGATGGTGGGCACCGCCGAGAAATAGGTGGGCCGGCTGGCCTCGATCCGGTCGAAGAAGGTGGTGGGTTTGAACCGACCGGCGATGGTGGTCCGTCCGCCCGCGATGAGCGGGGACAGGGTGCTCACCACGATGCCGTTGGCGTGGAACAGCGGCAGGATCAGCAGACTATGGTCGTCGGCCGTCAGTTCGAAGCCGTCAATCACCATGGCGCACATCGCATTGACGTTGCCGTGGTCGAGCATCACGCCCTTGGGCCGGCCGGTGGTGCCGCTGGTGTAGATCAGCAGGGCGAGCGCGTCGTCGGGGTTCTCGATCGGATCGGCGGGATCGGGTGAACCGTTCAGATCATCCACATGCAGACTGCGCGCCTCAACTTCGATGTCATGGTCCACGATCAGCACCGTCGCCCCGGCATCGGCGACCTGATAGGCCACCTCCGCCGGCACCAGCGTCGGGCTGATCGGGGTCACTGCCGCGCCGAGACGCCACGCGGCGAACAGCGCAACCACGAACTCGGCGCGGTTGGGCAGCATGACGGCCACCACCGTGCCGGGACCGACACCGTTGTCCCGAAGGGTGGTGGCGGCCCGGCAGACCGCGTCGAGGAATGCCGAGTTGTCCAGGTTGAGTTGGTCGTCGGCGACGGCGGGGAGGTGCGGGGCCGCGGCCGCTCGGCGATCGGGCAGGGAGGCGAGAAACATGGTCACAACGGTACGAATTTGTGTCCCGCCCCACACCGTCGTGCGCCGATGAACTTGAGTGACGGGTTTGTTGCCTGGAAACAAACCCGGGTTCTACGGTCTAACCATGAATCCGGCGCTCAACGAGGCCATCGCGGTGGTGATGACCCGGCTGATAAAACGTCAGGCGGAGGTGGTCCGCGCCGTCCAACGCCACCTGGCCAGCGATATCGCCGATCTGCGCGGTGACCCGGAGATCCTCGAGCTGATGGCCTCCAGCGTCGAGGGCAATGTCGACACCATCTTCCACGCGCTGCGCCACAACATATCGCTGGAAAACATCGAGGCACCGACCGCGGCACTGGAGTACGCCCGCCGCATCGCCCAGCGCGGCGTTCCGATGAACGCCCTGGTGCGGGCCTACCGATTGGGCCACGGCATGGTCCTCGACGTCGCCGCCGAGGAGATCAACCAAGCCGGGCTGGATCCGACGACCAGTCTTGCGGTGCTGGAACGGATGACCACGGTGACGTTCCGCTACATCGACTGGATCACCCAGCAGGTGGAGGTCGTCTACGAGGACGAACGCGACCGGTGGCTGACCAACCGCAACAGCACCAGGGCGCTACGGGTGCGGGAGGTTCTGGCGACGACGACGGCGGATCCGGATGCGCTCACCGCGGCGATCGGCTACCCGATGCGCCGGACTCATCTGGCGGCGGTGTTGTGGTACCCGGCCGACTCCGGACGCGAGGACGGCTTGGCCCGACTGGAGCTGTTTCTCCGCGAGGTCGCTGAATCCGTTGCGGCTCAAGATGGTCCACTGTTCGTCGCGGCTGACCGCGGCACCGGCTGGGGCTGGATCCCGTTGTCCCCGACGGCCGCACCCGCCGCGTCGGACAAGGTCAAGCAGTTCGTCACCGACCATCCGGACGCTCCCCGCGTCGCGCTGGGCACCCCGTTGCCCGGTGTCGACGGCTTCCGCCGCTCGCACCGCCAGGCCCGCCGGGCCCAGGAAGTGGCCACAGCGGCGGGCGCCAGGTCCGTCACCGCGGCCGGCGACCCCGGCCTCGCGGCCGCGGCCCTGCTCGGAAACAACCTCGACGACGCCCGGCAATGGGTAACCGATGTGCTGGGGCCGCTGGCCTCCGACACCGCCAACGATGCCCGGCTGCGGGAGACGCTGCGCGTGTTCCTCGCCCATGCCAACAGCTACAAGTCCGCGGCCGAGGAGCTCAACCTGCATTTCAACTCGGTCAAGTACCGGGTGCTGCGCGCCCAGGATAGGCGCGGCCGACCGATCAGCGAGGATCGGCTCGATGTGGAACTCGCCCTGCTGCTGTGCCATTGGTATGGCGCAGCGGTGCTCGTCGCCGCACCACCCAGCTAACCCGATCCGCCTGTGGATAACTTGTGGATAGTTTTCCACACCGCCCACATCACCTCTGCCCACAGGGTGTTATTTGAAATTACACGCTTGTGAGTAAGGCTGCGGATTGTCGACTCACCGCAAACTACCTGGGGGATTAGATCGGGGTCAGGCCGTGCTTGCGCAACGTCTTGGGAGCGTTCTGCTTGTCCCGCAACAGGTGCAGAGACTTGCGCAGCAGCAGCCGGGTCTCGTGCGGTTGGATGACGCCGTCGATGTAACCCCGCTCGGCCGCGATCCACGGCGTGGCCAGATTGAGGTTGTAGCCCTCGATGAAGTCGGCGCGGATCTTCTGTACCTCGGGTGCGGTCGGATCCGGGAACCGCTTCACCAACAGCTGCGCCGCGCCCTCGGCGCCGATCACCGCGATGCGCGCGGTCGGCCAGGCGAAGTTGAGATCCGCGGAGAGCTGCTTGGAGCCCATCACCGCATAACCGCCGCCGTAGGCCTTGCGGATGATGACGGTCACCTTCGGCACGTCGGCCTCGACGATGGCGTTGAAGAACCGGCCGCCGCGCTTGATGATGCCGTCCTTCTCCTGCTGCACCCCGGGCATGGCGCCGGGGGTGTCGACGACGAAAACCAAAGGCAGATTGAAGGAGTCGCAGAACCGGATGAAGCTGGCCGCCTTGTCCGAGGCGTCGGTGTCCACCACGCCGGACAGGTGCATGGGCTGATTGGCGATCACGCCGACCGGACGACCGTCCACCCGGGCGAACGCGGTGATCATCGCCGGGCCGCGCTGCTCGGCGATCTCGAAGATGTCACCGTCGTCGAAGATCCGCAGCAGGATCTCGTGCATGTCGTATGCCATGTTGTCGGCATCCGGGACGATCGTGTCCAGCTCCAGATCGTGCGGGGTGATCTCGGGTTCCAGACCCGGGTTGACGATCGGAGCGTCGTCAAAGTGGTTGGCGGGCAGGAACGAAAGGTAGTCGCGGACGTACTGGAACGCGGCCGCCTCGTCTTCGACCACCTGGTGGATGTTGCCACGCTGGGCCTGCACATCGGCACCGCCGAGTTCGTCGAAGGTCACATCCTCGCCGGTGACGTCCTTGATCACGTCCGGGCCGGTGATGAACATGTAACCCTGATCGCGCACGGCGACCACCAGATCGGTCTGGATCGGCGAGTACACCGCACCGCCTGCGCACTTGCCCAGGATGATCGAGATCTCCGGCACCAGTCCGCGCAGCATTTCGTGCCGGCGGCCCAGCTCGGCGTACCACGCCAACGAGGTCACCGCGTCCTGGATGCGGGCGCCGGCCGAATCGTTGATCCCGATGATCGGGCAGCCCACCATGGCCACCCACTCCATCAGCTTGGCAACCTTGCGGCCGAACATCTCACCGACCGAACCCTGGAACACCGTCTGGTCGTGGCTGAACACACCGACCGGGCGCCCGTTGATGGTGGCGTGCCCGGTGACCACGCCGTCGCCGTAGTTCGCGTTGGGGTCACCCGGGGTCTTGGCCAGCGCGCCGATCTCCAGGAAGCTGCCCGGGTCGACCAGCGCATGGATCCGGGCGCGGGCGCTCGGGATGCCCTTCTTGTCCCGCCTGGCGATGGCCTTCGCATCGCCGGGCTCCTTGGCCAGTTCCAGCTTCTCGCGGAGCTCCGCCAGCAGTTCAGCGGTGGTCTTGTTCGTCACTTGCTCTCGCTCTCGGCTTGGATACGGCTGATCGCCTCGCTCATGTGAGCACCAACTTTGGCAATGTACGGCTCGTCGATGGCCTGGATGTGCTCGCCCCCGATGTGCACGACCTCCAGGTCCGAGGCGAAATCGCCCCAGCCGCCGTCGGGCTTGCGGGTCGCATAGGCGGGCTCGAACACGATGGCGTCATCGTGGTAACGGTCGGCCATGTAGAGGGTGACGTGCCCGTCGAACGGCTGGATGTCGATGGTGTCCAGCGCGCGGTTGTCCAAGTAGGACGTGCGCTGGTGCTCGATGATCCCGCCGGGGATCTGCACACCGCTCTGCCCGACGACGTCCAGCACGAACTTCACCTGGCCCTCGTCGTCGAGCTTCTCCAGCTCCTCGTACGGGATGGCCGGGACCTCGACGTTGAAGGTGCGCTCGGCGAACCGTGCGTAGCGGTCCCAGCGGGCGCGCATGCCCGCCTGGCTCTGGTCGATCGGCTCACCGGGCCGCACACAGTCGATCAGCCCGACGTACCGGACATCGGCACCGGCCTGCTTGAGCCCGATCCCGCAGGCGTAGGCCAAGGCCCCACCCAGTGACCAACCGGCCAGGATGAACGGACCCTTGTGCATCTCCAGCAGCTTGGGCACGTACTCGGCCGCGCGCTCCTCGATGGAGCCCTCGACCCGCTCGAACCCGTAGACCGGGGTGTCTGCGGGCAGACGCTTCATCAACGGCTCGTAGACCACCGTCGATCCACCGGCTGGGTGGAACACGAACAGCGGAACCTGCGGGCCCCCCTCTTTCGGAGCACGGAGGGTGCGGACGAAGCCGTCCACCACACCTTCTTCGAGCTGATCACGCACGATCGTGGACAGCTCTTCGATGGTCTTGACCGACTTCACCTGCTCGGCCGTGATGATGCCCTCGGCGCGCTCGGCCAGCCGTTCGGCCAGCTTGGTCGCGGTGGCGTCATCGACCGCGGGCAGCTCGTTGAAGATGCCGCCCGGCGACTTGCCGGTGACGATCGCCCAGGTGGCGAAGGTGACCCGCTCCGCGGCGTCACGCGGCGGAACGTCGGCGCCCAGCGCCTCGGTCACCGCTTCCTGGGTGAGCACCTTGGCCGCGGCCGCGGCCGCGGTGGCTTTGCTCGGACCGGTGGGGCCGGAGGGGTCAGCAGGCGGCGCGGGGATCGCAGGTCCCGACGGATCACTCGGCGCCGGTGGAACCGGCAAATCGGCCGCGGCCGGGATGGCCGGGCCGGACGGATCGCTCGGCGCCGGTGGAACCGGCAAATCGGTCGCGGCGGGGATTCCGCTGGATGCGGCCTCAGCGGTCTCCTCGGAGTCCTTCTCCGCCAACGGGTGTCCGGCCTCGGCGAGCTTGGCCTCCAGCTCGGCGACCGTGGATGCCCCGCCCAACAGCTCGGACTGCTCCGCCGCGATCTCCTCGGCCGTCTTGCCCTTCTGGGACTCGGCGATCTGATCGACCTCGTCGCGATGCTCGATCGCGTACTTGATCAGCTCTTCGACGTTGTACAGGTTGGCGTCGCGCACCGCGGTCAGCTGGATCGGCGGCAGGTCGAAGTCGTACTCGACCCGGTTCTTGATCCGCACCGCCATCAGGGAATCCAGACCCAGCTCGATCAGCGGCACCTCCCACGGCAGGTCCTCGGGCTCGTAGCCCATGGCGCCGCCGACGATGGCGCCCAGCCGCTGCGCGATGGTCTCACCGGAGTCCGGTGACCACTTGGCGAAGCCGGCGGCCAGGCCGGCTCCCGCCGTGAGGTTGTCGGACAGAATCGCCGCGTCATCCTCGGGCTCGGGCTCGGCCAGGGCCGGCGCGGCCGAAACCTGCTCGGCCACAACGCCTGCACCCACCGCGGTCGGCAAGGCAGTCGCCGCACCGCCGCGAGTCACGATCGCGTCGTAGACCAAAGAAAAGGAAGATTCAGCCCCGTAATCCATGCGGGCATGCACCTGCACCGAGGCGCCGCCCGGGTGTCGGGTCAGCGTGGTGACCAGGCGGGCACCCTCGGCGGGCACCGCGCGCTGCTCGGATGCGGTCAGCTTGGCGTCCGGAAGCACCTGCGCGGCAGCGGCTTTCACCAACGCCGCCAGATCGGCGGCGCCCTTCGACACGAACTCCCAGACGTGCTTGCCGTCGGGCGTTGCGACGTGATTGCCCGGCATCACCGCGGAGCTGTCGCCGGTGAAGTGCGCATCCAGCCAGTGCGGCTTGCGCTTGAACCGGGTCAGCGGGATATTGGCGAAGTCCAGCGCCCCGGCCAGACCGGTGGACTTGCGCGGGAACAGCGTCCGGAAGTCCAGGTCATGGCCGTGCACGAACAGGTGGGCCATGGCCGAGACCATCGACTCGACCTCGTCCTGCTTGCGGGCCAGCGTCGCGATCAGCTGCGCATCGTGCAATCCGGCCGACGCCGTGGTCAGCCCAACCTGCATGAGCGCCACCGGATTCGGCGCCAGCTCCAGGAACGTGGTGTGGCCGTTGTCGACCGCGTTGCGGATGCCGTGGGTGAAGTAGACGCTGTGCCGCAGCCCCTTCTTCCAGTAATCCACGTCGTGGATCGGCTCGGCACCGGCCCGGATGAACTTGCCCTCGTGCACGGTCGAGAAGTAGCCGGTGGCCAGCGGATGCGGCTCGATGCCCTGAATTTCGGCGGAGAGCTCACCGAGCAGCGGATCCATCTGCTGGGTGTGGCTGGCGCCCTTGGTCTGGAGCTTGCGAGCGAACTTGCCCTCGGACTCGGCGCGGGCGATGATCGCGTCGATCTGCTCCGGCGGGCCGCCGATCACGGTCTGGGTCGGGGCGGCGTAGACACACACCTCCAGGCCCGGGTAGTCCGCGAAGACGGTCTTGATCTCGTCGGCGGAGTACTCCACGAGCGCCATGAGCCGGATGTACTCGCCGAACAGCATCGCCTCGCCCTCACCCATCAGGTGCGCGCGCGAGCAGATGGTCCGAGTGGCGTCGGCCAGCGACAGACCGCCGGAGAAGTAGGCCGCGGCCGCTTCACCGAGCGACTGCCCCACCACCGCACCGGGTTTCGCGCCGTGATGCTTCAGCAGCTCACCGAGGGCGATCTGGATCGCGAAGATCACCGTCTGGACCACTTCGATGGGGTATTCGCAGGTGTCGTTGGTGTAGTCGATCGAGTCATCGAGGATCAGCTCGACGACCGAGTACCCGCGTTCGTCCTGGATGAGGGCGTCGACCTTGTTGATCCACTCGGCGAAGACGTCGTCGCGCAGGTACAGGCTCTTGCCCATCTTGCGGTGCTGCGCACCGAAACCGGCGAGCACCCACACCGGACCGTTGGTGACCGGGCCGTCAGCCGAGATCACCGTCGGATGCTGCTTGCCATCGGCGATGGCGCGCAGGCCCTTGATCGCCTCGTCGTGGTCATGAGCCAGCACCACGGCACGGGAACGGCCGTGGTTGCGCCGCGACAGCGAGCGGCCGATCGACTCCAGTGAGGACGCCCGGCCCTCTTCGCTGTCGATCCAGTCCGCCAGCTCGGCCGCGGCGGCCTTCTTGCGCGAGCTCAGGAATGCCGAAATCGCGAGCGGGACAACCTTCTTGGTGGGTTCGGCGGCTTCCCCGGCGGCGAGTTCCGCGCGTGCCGCTTCGATCAGGCGCGTGGCCTCATCGGTCAGGCCGGGGAGTTCGTGGGATGCCTCGTCGTAGGCCGGGTATTCGTCGACTTCCGGTTCATCGTGAACGAACTCGCCGTACTCGTCCATCCGAACACCACCGACATTGGTCGCGTTCGCCTCGTCCGCCGTCGACTTGTCCTCGGCCGCTTCGGGTTCCGGCTCGGGCTCGACCAGATCAGAGGGCAGCACCTCGCGCAGCACGAGGTGCGCGTTCGCTCCGCCGAAGCCGAACCCGGACACCCCGGCGATGGCGTGCCCGCTGTAACGCGGCCAGTCGCTGACGGTGACGTTGACCTTGAGATGTTCCTTGTCGAAGTCGATGTAGGGGTTGGGCCCCGCGTAGTTGATCGACGGGGGCAGCTTGCCGTACTGCAGCGCCAGCGTCATCTTGGCCAGGCTGGCCGCACCGGCCGCCGATTCCAGGTGTCCCACATTGGATTTCACCGCCCCCAGCAGGGCGGGCTTGTCGTCGGCGCGGCCGCGGCCGACCACCCGGCCCAGCGCGTCGGCCTCGATCGGATCACCCAGGATGGTGCCGGTACCGTGCGCCTCGATGTAGTCGACGTCGCGCGGGTTGATCCCGGCATTCTTGTAGGCCTTGCGCAGCACCGCCTCCTGCGCATCGGGGTTGGGCGCCAACATGCCATTGGAGCGGCCGTCGTGGTTGACCGCACTACCGGCGATGACCGCCAGGATCTGGTCGCCGTCGCGGCGGGCGTCGGACACCCGCTTGAGCACCAGCATGCCGCCGCCCTCGGAGCGGGCATAGCCATCGGCGTCCGATGAGAAGGACTTGATCCGGCCGTCCGGTGCCAGCACACCACCGACCTCGTCGAAGCCGACCGTCACCATCGGGGTGATCAACGCATTGACGCCGCCGACGATCGCCACGTCGGCCTCACCGGAGCGCAGTGCCTGCACACCCTGGTGTGCAGCCACCAACGAACTGGAGCACGCGGTATCCAGCGCCACCGACGGGCCGCGGAAGTCATAGAAGTACGAAACCCGGTTGGCGATGATCGAACTCGCGGTTCCGGTGATGGCGTACGGGTGCGTTACCGAAGGATCGGAAACCGCAAGGAACTGATAGTCGTTGGTCGAGTTACCGACGTACACACCGACACTGGTGCCCCGCAGGCTCGACGCCGGGATCCGGGCATGCTCCAAGGCCTCCCAGGTCAGCTCGAGGGCCATGCGCTGCTGCGGGTCGATGTTGTCGGCTTCCATCTTCGACAGTGCGAAGAACTCGGAGTCGAAACCCTTGATGTCGGACAGATAGCCACCGCGGGTGCGGGCCTTGGCGACACGGTCGGCGATCCGAGGCTCGGAGAGGAACTCCTCCCACCGGCCCTCGGGCAGGTCGGTGATGCAGTCCTTACCGGCGAGCAGGGCATCCCACATCTCGTCCGGGCTGTTCAAGTCCCCGGGGAACCGAGTGGCCACGCCCACAATCGCGATGTCTTCCACATCGCGATCCCGCGACCAGTCCTCATCGCCGGTGTCCTCGGGCTCGGGCTCGCCCTCGATGATCACCGTGGCCAGCGCCTCGATGGTGGGGTGCCGGAACAGCACCGTCGCGGTCAGGGTGACACCGGTGAGGTCCTCGATGTCGCTGGCCATCGCGACCGCGTCACGCGAGGACAGGCCCAGCTCGATCAGCGGGGTGGTCTCGTCGATCACGTCGGGCGACTGCCCAGTGGCGTTGGCCACCGCTTTACGCAGCCACTCGCGCATCTCCGCGACGGTCAGATCGGGGCGCGACGCCGGTGCCCCGGCGGGCTCGGTGTCCCGGCTGCGCACGTGAGGAGCAATTTGTTCTGGAAGATTCGAATTGCTTTGTGCTTCATCCATATTCAGGTCACCTTTAAGCTCGTCGACGGCAGGGCCGGCGGTTGGCGTGAAGTTCGGTCAGTCCGTCTCGTCCGGGAAGTCGTTGGCGATCTTGCCCGCCCGCAAGCTGCCGTCCAGGTAGGCCGACCGGCAGGCCCGCCGGCCGATCTTGCCGCTGGAGGTGCGCGGGATGGCGCCGGCCGCGGTCAGCAGCACATCGCGCACGGTGACGCCGTGCCGCACGGCGATCGCCGCCCGGATGTCGTCGGTGATCGGGCCGACTTCGAGCTTGTGGCTGCCCGGTGCGCGTTCGGCGACGATCACCAGCTGCTCGGAGCTGTCGTCGTCATCACGGTGCAACCCCGAGTGCGCGTTCGCGAACACCTCGTCGGGAAGCTGGTTGGCCGGCACCGAGAAGGCCGCCACATAGCCGGTGCGCAGCGCCTTGCTGGCCTCCTGCGCCGAGTACTCCAGATCCTGCGGATAGTG
Source organism: Mycolicibacterium frederiksbergense (assembly GCF_029893345.1). GTDB lineage: Bacteria > Actinomycetota > Actinomycetes > Mycobacteriales > Mycobacteriaceae > Mycobacterium > Mycobacterium frederiksbergense_B. The sequence continues at coordinate 43,934 of NZ_JARXVE010000003.1, forward strand.
ATTGCGGCCGTCGATGATCACCAGGTCCTTGACCCGGCCGGTGATGTACAGGTCGCCGTCGTAGAAGGCGCCGTAGTCACCGGTGCGCACCCAGGTGGCGTCATCGTCGGCACCCTCGGCATGCGACGGGCTGGTCCGCGACTTGAGGGTGTTCTGGAAAGTCGCGACGGTCTCTTCAGCCTTGCCCCAGTAGCCGGTGCCCATGTTCAGGCCGCTGATCCAGATCTCGCCGACCTGGCCGTCGGGCAGTTCGGTGGCGCTCTCGGCGTCGACGATCACGGCCCACTCGGAAACTCCGACCCTGCCCGCAGAGGCCTGCGCCACCGCCTTGGGCGAGTCACCCGCCACCTCGACGATCCGGCCGGTGTTCAGCTCGTCGCGGTCGACGTAGATGATCTTGGGCTCTTCGGCGGCCGGCGTGGTCGACACCATCAACGTTGCCTCGGCCAGTCCGTAGGACGGCTTGATCGCCTTGGCCGGGAAGCCGAACGGGCCGAACGCCTCGTTGAACCGGCGCACGGTGGCCGCCGAGATCGGCTCGCTGCCGTTGAGCACGGCCTTGACGTTGGAGAGATCGAGCGGCGCGCCATCCTTGGGGATACCGCGAGCAGCCGCGTGGTCGAAGGCGAAGTTCGGGGCCACCGAGATGACGCCGCCGGTGTCGCCTTCGCCTTCCTTGCGGGCCATCTCCCGGATCCAGCGCTCCGGGCGGCGCACGAAGGCGGCCGGGGTCATGAAGGTGAAGTAGTGACCGATCATCGGGGCGATCAGCCCGGTGACCAGACCCATATCGTGGAAGAACGGCAGCCAGGACAGACCGCGGTCGCCCTCCTCGCCTTCCAGGGCCTCAACGATCTGCACGATGTTGGTGGCCATGTTCAGGTGGGTGATCTGCACACCGGTCGGAATCCGGGTCGACCCCGAGGTGTACTGCAGGTACGCGATGGTGGTCTCGTCCGGGCCCTCCGGGTGAACCCAGGTGGCGGCGACGTCGTCGGGCACCGCGTCCACCGCGATGACGCGGGGACGCTGGTTGGCCGGTCGGCTGCGGAAGAACTTGCGGACGCCCTCGGCGGCCTCGGTGGTGGTCAACACCGCCGACGGGTGGCAGTTGTCCAGCACCGCGTGCAGGCGGCCGACGTGTCCCGGCTCGGACGGATCGAACAGCGGCACCGCGATGCGGCCGGCATACAGGGCGCCGAAGAAGGCGACGAGGTAATCCAGGTTCTGCGGGCACAGGATGGCGACCCGGTCGCCATCCTGGGTGACCTGCTGAAGCCGGGCGGCCACCGCCTTGTTGCGGGCGCTGAACTGGGCCCAGGTCAGGTCGCGGGCGACGCCGTCACGTTCGGTGGAGAAGTCCAGGAAGCGGTATGCCAGCTTGTCACTACGAACCCTGGCCCAACGCTCGACGTGCTCGACGATGCTGGCGCCGTCAGGGAACTTGATCTGACCGTCCTTGATGAACGGATTGATGAACGGCATTTAAATCTCCTGTCAGAGCCGTACTCGTCGCGTTGTCGCACGTCACTGGCGGTGCGTCGCAGCCACTCGGAGCCGTACGTACCCAAACCCGGACGATCGTACCGGGGGGATACCGGCCCATGCCCACGGATCAGTCAGCAGCCCTATCCGACCCACTACCCGCGCTTAGCTCTTATTTTTCTCTTAATGTTAAGGGACCGCGGGGTCCCGGCCAAATCCGGCGCGCGTGTCGCGCGCGTGTCATCCGTGCTTGGGATGCGGTGCGTTGTCGACGAGGTCCTTGGCCCAGTTCAGCGTCCACTGCGTGGCCGTCTGCCCGTTCTCCACCCAGAACTGCGGGGTGTTGTACAGCGCATGCACCGGACCGGCCACGCTGCCCGTCAGTGTCTCCAACGTCTTGGGCAGGTTGAAAATCGAGAACGCTTCCTCGGGAGCCGAGCAGATCAGGTCGCCCTTGCCGCAGATCTGATTGGTCCGGTCGTTGAGCGCCCCGAACCCGCCCTGCCGCGGACCCGTCATGGTCAGACCCATCTCGGACAACACCGGAAGTTCGTGCAGCGTGATCTCGGCGCCCTGCCCGGGCGGATTCGGGCCGACGTCCTTCCCGACGCCCAGCTGGCGCCGTCCGTCGGCGATCAACGTCACACCCAGCACCAGGTCCTCGTCCACCGGGCCGCGGCCGTTGCCGATATCGCTGGCGACATCGCCACCGATCACCGCGCCCTGCGAGAAACCGGCGATCACATAGCTGGTCAGCGGGCAACGGTCGTTCATCTCGGTCATGGCCTTGACCGTCGCGCGGGTGCCCTCGGCCCGGCTGTCGTTGTAGGACATCTGCTTGTCAGCGGCGAACGGGTTATGGAACTGCGCGGTATAGGGCACGGTGTACACCTCCACGCGATCCGGCGCGAACTGCTCGGCCACCGGCCGGCTGACGTTGGACATCAGCGACAGCGGGAACTGGGTCGGGTTGAACGGGTCATCGACCGGCGAGGACTCCCAGGTACCCGGGATCGAGACCATCATCACGTCGGGGCAGTCCGCGGACTGGAAGTCCGGACGCGGCTTACGCGTCGTCGTCGGCGCACCCGGAACCCCGGCCGGCGGCTGAGCCGACGGCGGCCCCGACGGGGTCTCGGGACGGCGCATCACGATCACCACGATGGCGACCACCAACACCACCACGAGCGCCATCGCCCCGGCTGCTATCAGGGCCAGGATGCGGTGACGCTTCCTGCGGCTGGTGTTTTTTGCCATGGATTACTCGGGCTCCTCGCGTGCGGTGCGGTGGTCTGCGGCTAGCAGAGATGTTCGGTGGCGATACGGATGTAACCGGTGGCGGCGGCGTCGACCTCACCCGGGGACGGGATGTCCTGCCCGGAATGGGCGGCCCGGACGTCGCTGCGCACCAGCGGCAGCACGAAATCCCGCACCGCCTGGTCATTCTGTTTGGCGGCATGGGCCTGGCACACATACGACCCGATCGACAGCGCCAGCAGCTCACTGGACGGGGTGATCCCGGAGTCCTTGAGCGCATCGAGATAGGACTGCTGCGCAGAGGTGATGGCCAGCGCACCGGTGCGGCCTTGCGGCGGCGGCACGGACGCCGCCTGCAGCTGCGCGGCTTTGATCTCCGAAGCGGGCATTGCCAGGGGCGCCATGATGTCACCATCCACATCGCACGCGGTAAGCAACGACGCCGCGGACACTGCGACGACCAAGCTGGCCGACCGTACCGTGTGCTGCACGCTTCTACCGTACCGGCTGGTGAAAAGTGCCCCGGCGCAGCTGATTCGCAGCTCGGCCGGATGGCTACTTGATGGTGGCGACCAACTCGCCCGACATCTGCGCCAGCTGCGGGGCCCAGCTGCTCCAGTCATGCTGACCCGAGCTCGGGATGTCGAAATGCCCGTTGCTGCCGCCGACGGCGCGGTAGTGCTGGTAGAAGAACCGATTGCTGCCCTGCGCCTGATCGCAGACACCGAGCATCGCGGCCGGATCGCTGCAGGTGAGTGTGGCCGGGCTGAACACCCACAGCCGGGTGTTGGCCTCGGCCAGCAACTGCACGTGCACGTCAGGGTCGTGCCACTTCCACCGGCCCAGCTGTGGTGCTCCCCACATGCCGTAGCTGTCCACCCCGCCGAATTCCGCAAGCCCGGCGGTGATCGCTCCGTTGAGCGTGGTGGCCGAGGGCTGCAGGAAACCCGAGAGCGAGCCGGCGAACCGGAACCGATCCGGATGGAACGCGGCCAGCGTCAGCGCCGCGGTGCCACCCTGGGAGGCTCCGACGACCCCGTGCCCGTTCGGGGCCAGCCCCTTGTTGGCGGCCAGCCAGTCCGGCAGCTCGGCGGACAGGAAGGTCTCCCACTGCTTACTGCCGTCCTGCTCCCAGTTGGTGTAGAGGCTCCAGGCGCCGCCGGCCGGGGCGGCCACCGAGATGCCTCGACCGGCCAGAGTGCTCATCGCATGGCCCGCGGTGACCCAGTTGCTCACATCAGGGGCGGCATTGAACGCATCGAGCAGGAACACCGCGTGCGGCCCACCCCCTTGGAACGCCACCGGGATGTCGCGGCCCATCGCCGCCGAGGGCACCATCAGGTACTCGACACCCTCTGCCTGCGCCGTGGGGCCCGCCGTCGCCGACACGGTCCACAGGCCGGCACCGAGTGCCACCGCCGACAGAGTCGCACGCATCAGTTTCAACGCACGCCGCATCTTCAAACCTCTCCTGCCGCCGGAAGTTCGACACCGTGCCCCCGCACACACATCCGCGTTGTAGTGAATCACATCAATCTCACAGCAGGGGCAGCAATGATCGGGTGCCCGGAAACGGCTGACGGCGGCGACCCCGTGGGGATCGCCGCCGTCAGCGTCGTATGCGGTTAGGCCGCTACCTGCCGTCCGCTCAGGCGGTCGGGGTGGCGCCCAGGACCCGCTGCAGGTCCGGCTTCATGGCCTGCAGCTGCTGGCCCCAGTAGGCCCAGTTGTGCGTACCGCTCTGCGGGAAGTTGAACACCGCGTTCTTGCCACCGGCCGCGATGTACTTCTCCTGGAAGGTCGAGTTCGTCCGGCAGACGAAGCCCTCGAGGAACTTCGCCGGCATATCGGTGCCACCCAGCTCGCCCGGCTTGCCGTTACCGCAGTACACCCAGAGACGAGTGCCGTTGGCCGCGATCGTGGCGACGTTCTCGGTCGGGTCGTTGGCCTTCCAGGCGTTGTTCGGGTCGCCCGTCGAGCCCCACATGTCGTCGGCCTTGTAGCCGCCGGCGTCACCCATCGAGACACCGATCAGCATCGGCCACCAGCCCTCAGACGGGTTCAACGTGCCCGACAGCGAGGCCGCGTAGATGAACTGCTGCGGGTGGCGCATGGCGAGAATCAGCGCGGACGAACCGGCCATCGACAGACCGACCACGGCGCTGCCGGTCGGCTTCACGTCGCGGTTGGCCGCCAGCCAGGACGGGAGCTCCTGGGTGAGGAAGGTCTCCCACTTGTAGGTCTTGCAGCCGCCGTCCTTGCTGCCACAGGCCGGCTTGTACCAGTCGGTGTAGAAGCTGGACTGGCCGCCGACCGGCATCACAACCGAGATACCCGAGTTCAGGAACCACTCGAACGTCGGCAGTTCGATGTCCCAGCCGTTCTGGTCTTCGCGGGCGCGCATACCGTCGAGCAGGTACAGCGCGGGAGCACCCGCACCACCGCTCTGGAACTGGACCTTGATGTCACGTCCCATCGCTGCCGACGGAACTTCGAGGTACTCCACCGGCAGGCCCGGTCGCGACCAGGCACCAGCGGTCGCCGAGCCGCCTACGACGCCAACCAGGCCAGGCAGCACGGCCGCAGCGGCGACCGCAACCGTCAGCCGGCGCGACAGGCCGCGCATCTTCCCAACGAACTTCATACCTCTCCCTATCTGAATCTCTTCTTCGTATTCCGCACATCGATTAAGGACCGACGTAAGCGGCTCACGTGCCCGTGTAGTCAACCACACGATTGCGTGATGCTTCTCTTCAGCAGTTGTCGTCCCTGGTCGCCCCTCAGCCGTTGATGGTTGCGATCAGGTCTGGTTTCAGGGCCTGCAATTGAGCCGCCCAGTATGGCCAGGCGTGGTTGCCCGCCGACGGGAAATAGAAGCTCGCGTTGCGCCCGCCCGCCTTGACGTAGGCATCCTGAAAGTCCTTGTTGCTCTTGATCGCCAGCGTCTCCAGGCTGCTGGCGCTCATCGCGAGATTCGGGTCCGAATTGTCGTCGAGCGCGGTGGCGCCGCCCGGTGCGCAGTACACCCACAGCCGGGTGCCGTTGGCCACGATCTTGACCACCTGCTTGACCGGGTCATTGCGTTTCCAGGCGCCGTCCCATGGCAATCCCCACATGTTGTCGACGTTGTAACGGCCGGCATCGAGCATGGCCACCCGGATCGCCTGCTGCATGACCAGTGACGACGGGTTGAGGAACCCCGACAGCGACGCGGCGTAACTGAACTGACCCGGGTGATAGGCCGACAGGATCAGCGCGGCGCTGCCCGACATGGACAACCCCACCACGGCATTCCCGGTGGTCGAGACCTGCTTGTTGGCGGCCAGATAGGCCGGGAGTTCCTGTGTGAGAAACGTCTCCCATTTATAGGTATAGGTCTGCTTGTTCAAACTCGACGGCGAATACCAGTCGCTGTAGAAGCTGGACTGCCCGCCGACCGGCATCACTGTCGAGATGCCGGATCCGTTGAACCACTCGAACGCGGCGGTGTTGATGTCCCACCCACTGAAGTCGTCCTGGGCCCGCATGCCGTCGAGCAGGTAGACCGCCTTGCTCGGCGCCGCGGGCGCGGTGGGCGCAACGGATTGCCCCTCCCCTTCGGCCGTCGGCGCCGCCGACGGGCCCTGGAACTGCACCCGGATGCTGCGCCCCATCGACGACGAGTACACGTCGAGGTATTCCACCGGCAGGCCCTCACGGGAAAACGCGCCGGCCGGCGGTGCGGCGACGACCACCCCGACCGTGGGCAACGTCACGATCGCGGCCGCGGCCACCAGCAGGCGCCGACCCCAGTGGCGCACGCCGTAGACACCAGAGGTCAGCATGGGTTTTTCGTACCGTCCGTTCAAGATCTGTGGCACAGGCTCGTACGGATATCGGACCCGCGGTGCCGGGCGTTACGGACCGGTCGCCGGCATCCCCGTGTACGGCGGCGTCTTGGGCGTGGGACCGTCCAGGCCGCACCGCTCCAACTCGTATTCCGGCACCCGGTCGATCCGGTATTTGGTGAACTCGTAGGAGTGCATCAGGTTGGACAGGAACCGTCGCGGCGTCATCTCACCGCGCACCGCGTTCAGCATGGAATCAGTGGCGGGGCATTCCAGCGCGGCCTGCGCCTGGGCGATCCATTCCTCGTCCAGGTACTGCGGGATATACGGCCTGATCTTGAAGAACGGCCCCTCGGCCACCGCCCAGTCCGGGAACAGGTTCTTGTCGTGGCCGATCCGGCCGTCGGTCAGTCTCTGGGTGTGGGTCGCCAGCGGGTTCGTCAGGCCGATCTGGTCGATCACCCGGACATCGAGTCCGACATTCATCCCCAGCATTCCCATATTCGTGAAGAACACGGTGTGTGGGAAGTTCAGCGCGCGCCGGTCCGCGGGCGTGAGATCCGGCGGGGGCGGATAGGCGGGCACCACGTCCCACTGGTCATAGTTGCCCGACGGCAGCAGCAGTGCCCCGTCGGGGGTGTTGTTGATCGCGGTCAGCACCGCGCGCATCCGCGGATAGTCCAGATAGTCGGCCGCGGTCAGCGGGTGAGCGTGACCGGTGGCCTGCGAATAGAACCGGCGCTCGTCGACGATTCCGGTGTAGGTGACGCGGGTGGCATCGGTCCCCATCCCGGGCGAGTTGGCCGCCCAGATCGACCAGCCCGCCACCGCAGCCCACAGCACACTGGTGGCTGCGGCCAGCAGATAGCCCGTCTCCCTGGTGAATTTGGTGCCGTCGGGCAGCACGATGGGGATCACCGCGATCGGGGCCAACAGGCAGAACAGCGCCGTCAGCAGCACCCGGCCATGCATGAAGTCGCCGCCCTGACGGATCCAGTAGATGCCCTGCAGCAGTCCGCTGGCCAACATGAAAACCACTGCGGCCGCCGGGCTTTGGACGGTACGGGCCAGCCAGCCATAGCCGCGGGGCATCTGACGGCGCACCCACCACGGTCGGGTCCGGGTGGTCAGCAGCACGATCCCGAGCGCAACCAGCAGCAGCACGGGCACCCACAGCAGATAGGGCTGGTTGAAGTTGTTCAGATAGGTCAGGCCCTGTGACCATTTGGAGCCAGAAGCGTCCTTGGCCACCGCGGTGCCGGGCACCAGCAGCCCGTAATAGCCCATCCGGAAGATCTGATAGCCGATCGGCAACAGCCCGCCGGCCACGATGATCAGCACCCGGCGACGCCAGCCCCGAGCCGCGATCAGCATCATGACCAGCACGCCCCCGCCGATCAGCGCCAACTCGGGACGGACCAGCACGCTCAGCCCGGACACGCAGGCCAGGCTCGCATCGAAATACCGGCCGGAACGGGCCTGCGGCGCGCCCCCCGCCGCGCGGCGCTCGGCCGGCACCGGAGCCACCCGCAGCGCCTGCGACCAGCACACCAGCATCCACCACAGCAGCCCCAAATACCCGAGCACCAAACCGTTTTCCAGACCCGAGGTGGCGAAGTCACGGGCCGGCGGAATGGCGATGTAGACCAGCGCACCGGCGGGCAGCAGCAGCGCGCGGCGGCCCTGCAGGCTCGGCGCGTAGAGCCGGCCGGTGCCGAGCATGGCCAGCACCACGCCGAGCACGCTGAGGATCAACGCCAAGGCCAGGACGACATACTCCAGCCGGACCGGGCCACCGAGCCAGGCGCCCAGCGTCACCAGATAGGTCCACATGGTGGAGGTGTTGGCCTCCACCCGCTCGCCGGCGTTGAAGACGGGACCGTTGCCCGCCAACAGATTTCGCACGGTCCGCAGCACGATCAGACCGTCGTCGGCGACCCAACGGCGTTGCCAGGCACCCCAGCCGAACAGCCCGGTGACCACCAGCACACTGACCCACAGGCTGATCCGCACCGAGATGTCGTACGGGAAGGCCGGCCAGCCCTCCAGGCGCTTGCCTATCGCGACCTGGATCCGGCGGCGAGAACTCGTGACCTCAGCTGAAAGCGATGGCAGCACCGAGAGTTCCGATCAACGCCACCGCCAGCAGCTGTAGAACCCGGTCGCCCAGTGCAATCTCCTCCGGTTCGCCCGCCTCGCCACCGTCGACATCGACGGCATAGCGCAGGATCGCGATGGTGAACGGAATCATCGAGACGGCGTACCACGAGCCGCCTGTGACGCGGTCACGCTCGAAGGCCCACAACCCGTAGCAGACCACCACCGCGGTAGCCGCCAGGGTCCACACGAACCGCAGGTAGGAGGTCGTGTAGTTCTCCAGTGACTTGCGGATCTTGGCCCCGGTGCGCTCGGCCAACTGCAGCTCGGCATACCGCTTGCCGGCCGCCATGAACAGTGAGCCAAAGGCCATCACCAGCAGGAACCACTGCGACAACGGAATGTCGGCGGCCACACCGCCGGCGATCGCGCGGATCAAGAACCCCGACGAGACGATGCAGATGTCCAGCACCGCCTGATGTTTCAGGCCGAAGCAGTACGCCAGCTGAATGACCAGGTAGACGGCCATCACCAGGGCCAGGCCCGGGGTGAGCCACCACGAGATGGCCAGCGCTGCCACCGCGAGGGCGGTTGCCAGCCCATAGGCCATCGACACCGACACCACCCCGGCCGCGATGGGCCGGAATCGTTTGGTGGGGTGGGCACGGTCGGCTTCGACGTCGCGGGCGTCGTTGATCAGGTAGATCGACGAGGCGGCCAGGCAGAACACCACGAACGCGATGCCGACCTTGCTGAGCACCTCACGGTAGTCGTAGCTGACGCCGCCGCCGAGGGCGAACAGCGGGGCGGCGAGCACCAGCAGGTTCTTCACCCATTGCCGCGGGCGCACCGCCTTGATCAGCCCGCTCGCCAAATTCTTCGGCGGGCCGGCCTCTAGCTTCGCTTCCTCACTCATCGGCCACCAGTCTCCTTCGGCCCAACGCCTGCAGCTCTTCCGACTGCGTCACCCACGACAGCCCCGACGGCCATCCCGGTGAGCACGTCGGTGGGATAGTGCACGCCGAGCACCAGACGCGACAGCGCCATCGGCACCACCAGCACCGCACGCACCGGCAGACCGGTGACCCGGGCCAGCAGCACCGCGGCGGCGGTGGTCGAGGTGGCATGTGCCGACGGGAAACTCAGCCGGCTCGGGGTGCCCACATTGACGGCGATATCGGGGTGGTGCGGACGCTCGCGCCGCACCACCCGCTTGATCAGCACCGCGGCGGCGTGGGCCAGAAACGCACCGGCTCCCACCGCCAGCCAGGACTTGCGCTTGGCCGGCTGGGCCAACGCACCCGCTGCCGCGACCGCGAGCCAACCCGCACTGTGTTCACCGAAGTGCGACAGCGCACGTGCACCGGTCAGTACGCCGGGCCTGCCGGCCACAGCCGACTGCACGGCCACCAATACCGCGTCCTCGCCGCGCGGGGAATCGGTCATATCAGTTTTTCTCCGCCGACTCAGTCAGCAATACCGTCTCCCACTTTTGGGTGCTGGTCAGCACCGGCAGCGCCTCACGATAGACCTTGCGCATCCGGTCGAACCGACGGGCCAACCGCAACTGCTGCCGCAGCGAGGCGCGCAGCAACGTAAACATCTTGGCCCGGTCGCGCTGCCGGTAGACCACGCCACGCCCATCGGCGGTGGTGACGGTGACGCCGTCGGCCCGGCACAGGGAGAACCAGCGGGCGTCCTGGGTAGCCATGTTGAGCTGGGGCCGGACATGGGTCTCGGGGTCATGCTTGCGCAATTGGTGGACGACGCCGCGGGCCAGGTTCACCAGAATGGCCGGCTTGGACACCGGAATACCGATCTTGCGCCGGCCCATATCCGAGGCCGGCGGCAGCGCGGTGGCTCCTGGCAACACCACCGCGTCGGGGTACTGCTTGCGCATCTTGTGTACGTCCGGCAGCGCCGACTCCAGGATGGAGAACAGGTTCTCCGGCCCGGCCAGGAAGTCCTCCATCGCCTTGTTCTGGATGGCGACCGTCGAATACTCGAGGCACAGCAGGTGCTTGAGGGTGGCTTTCAGTTGGCTGGCCAGCAGCCCGCGCACGTCACCGTCCCAGTGCAGTGCAGACACCACCAGCCGGTTACGCAGGTGGAAGTAGGCCTGCCAGTCGATCGCGTCGTCCTTGTCGCTCCAGGCCATATGCCAGATCGCCGCGCCCGGCAGCGTGACGGTGCGGTAGCCGTGTTCGGCCGCGCGCAGACCGTACTCGACGTCATCCCACTTGATGAACAACGGCAGCGGCTGGCCGAGCTCCTCGGCGACCTGCCGCGGGATCATGCACATCCACCAGCCGTTGAAGTCCACGTCGATGCGCCGGTGCAGCAGCTTGCTGCGCGCCTCATCGACATCGTCGAGCGGGTATCTGGCGAAGTCATGGTCGTATTCGGCATTGGGGGCGGCCGACCACATGAAGTTCGCCCGGTCCACCATCTCGCCCATGATGTGCAGGTGCGACGGCTCCTGCAGGTTGAGCATCTGGCCGCCGACCAGGGTGGGTTCCTTGGCGAACCGGTTCATGGCCAGCGCCCGCAGGATCGAATCCGGTTCGATCCGGATGTCGTCGTCCATGTACAGGATCTGTTCGCAGTCGGTGTTCTTCAGCGCCTCGTACATCACCCGGCCGTAGCCGCCGGACCCACCGAGGTTGGGCTGGTTGTGGATGGCCAGCCGGTCGCCGAGCCCCGCCGCCGCAGCCTCGAAACCGGGATGGTTCTTGGCCTTGCTGGCGCCCTGGTCGGACACGATCACCGCGCCGATCACCTCGTCCACCAGCGGGTCGGAGGTCAGCGCGGCCAGCGCGTTGACGCAGTCCGCGGGGCGGTTGAAGGTGGGGATGCCGACGGCGACGTTGGCCCGGCCCGGCGCGGGCGACGGGGCGTACCAGCCGGCGCTGTGCACCCGCACCGCGGTGTCGGTGGTGATGTCGAACCAGATCCAGCCGCCGTCTTCGAACGGGGACAGGTCGATCTCGAATTCCACAACCGCAGGTTCAGTGGAGTCCCCGCTGGACACCGGGGCGCCGCCGACCGTGATCCGGGCGCCGGTGGCCTTGGACCGGTACACGTCGATGCGGGCCGTGCCGGTCAGTTCCACCCGCAGCACCACCGACTCCAGGGTCGACCAGCGCCGCCAGTAACTGGCCGGGAACGCGTTGAAATAGGTGGCGAAGGACACCTCGGAATCGGCGCCGATCTCCAGCGTGGTGCGACTGGGCGCATGTGCCCGCCGGGCATTGGTGCCGGATTCGTCGATATAGAGCTTGCGTACATCCAGTGGTTCGCCGGGTCGCGGCAGGATGACGCGGGCCAGCAAACTGACGGCCTGTGATTCCTCGGCGTCGAGCGCGCCGGATGGGATGTCACTCATGCTCTGCTGCTCTCCTTATCGGGCACCGACTCGGTAACCAGCGGGGCGCCGTCGGCCAGATGCGGGGCGAGGGTGTTGTCGTACATGCTCAGGGCACTGGCGATGGCCATGTGCATGTCGAGGTATTGGTAGGTGCCCAGCCGGCCGCCGAAAAGCACCTTCTCCGAGGCGGTTTCGGCCTTGGCGCGGGCCCGGTAGGAGGCCAGCAGGGCGCGGTCGGCTTCGGTGTTGATCGGGTAGTACGGCTCGTCGCTCTCTTCGGCGAAGCGCGAGTACTCGCGCATGATCACCGTCTTGTCGGCCGGGTAGTCCCGCTCGGGATGGAAGTGCCGGAACTCGTGGATCCGGGTGTAGTCCACGTCGGCGTCGTTGTAGTTCATGACGGGCGTGCCCTGGAAGTCTCCGGTATCGAGCACCTCGAGATCGAAATCCAGTGTGCGCCAGCCCAGCCGGCCCTCGGAGTAGTCGAAGTACCGGTCGAGCGGCCCGGTGTACACCACCGGGGCGTCGGGATTGGCCGCCCGCAATTCGTCGCGGACGTCGAACCAGTCGGTGTCCAACCGCACCTCGATGCGGTCGTCGACGGCCATGTTCTCCAGCCAGGCGGTGTAACCGTCGACCGGCAGGCCCTCGTAGGTGTCGTTGAAGTAGCGGTTGTCGAACGTGTAGCGCACCGGCAGCCGGGTGATGTTGGCCGCCGGCAGCTCGCGAGGGTCGGTCTGCCACTGCTTGGCGGTGTAGTGCTTCATGAACGCCTCGTAGAGCGGGCGCCCGATCAGCGAGATGGCCTTCTCCTCGAAGTTGGCTGCCTCGTGCCCGGCGATCTCGCTGGCCTGCTCCTTGATCAGGGCGCGGGCCTCGTCCGGGGTGAAGTAGCGCCCGAAGAACTGCGAGACCAGGCCCAGCCCCATCGGGAACTGGTAGGCCTGGCCGTCATGCATCGCGAAGACCCGGTGCTGATAGCCGGTGAAGTCGGTGAACTGCCGCACGTAGTCCCACACCCGCTGATTGGAGGTGTGGAACAGGTGGGCGCCGTACTTGTGCACCTCGATGCCGGTTTGCGGTTCGGCTTCGGAGTAGGCGTTGCCGCCGATGTGCGGGCGGCGTTCTATAACGAGGACACGCTTGTCCAGCTGTGTCGCCACGCGCTCAGCGATCGTCAGACCGAAGAACCCGGAACCAACGACGAATAGGTCGAAATGACCGCTGGGCTGGCCTGCAGCGACGCGGGGAGATAAGGACGTCATCGGCAGCCAGGGTATCCGACCGCGCCCCCGTGCCCCGAATTCAACGGTGAGGCTAGGTCGCAATTCGCTCACGATTCAATATCGTCACTCTAGACCCACTAGTCACAGACGTACCATCGATCACGTTGGCATTCACAGGCTTCGCACCACCTGCCCGTACTGCCGACGAAGCAAGAGGAGAGCACCACCTGCTATCCGAAATGCAGTCCACATATTGAGGAGACTTCCGTGCCGAACCGACGTCGACGCAAGCTCTCGACAGCCATGAGCGCAGTCGCCGCAGTGGCAGTCGCAAGTCCAGTCGCACTAGTGGTCGTATCGCAGCTTTCCCCCGCGCCTCAGCAGCGCGAGTTCACCCAGGCCGCGTCGATCACCGACCTGCCCGGTGAACTGATGTCGGCCCTCTCCCAGGGCCTGTCCCAGTTCGGCATCAACATGCCGCCGATGCCGAACGGCCTACTGACCGGCTCGAGCCCGATGCCGACCCTCGGCTCACCGACGCTGACGTCTCCCGGCCTTACCTCGCCGGGCCTGACCTCCCCCGGCCTGACCTCCCCTGGCCTCACCTCGCCGGGGCTGACTGCACCAGGTTTGACCTCGCCGGGCCTGACCACACCGGGCCTGACCACACCGGGCCTGACCACGCCGGGCCTGACCACGCCCAACCCGGCACTGACCAGCCCGACCGGCCTGACGCCGAGCCTGACCACGCCGGAGGCCGGGCTGCCCGGCGCGACCGGGTCGCTCACCGACCCGAGCCTGACCAATCCGGCGCTGACCAGCCCGTCGCTGACCAACCCGGCCCTCAGCCCAGCCGGCGGGTTGACCACCGCCCCCACCGGGCTGGGCGGAACGGGCCTGACCACCTCACCCGTCGGCCTGGACCCGGCCCTGGGCGCCCTGCCGGCTCCGGGTGAGGTGCCGATCTCGGCTCCGATCGGGCTGGACCCCGCCGCGGGCACCTACCCGCTGCTGGGTGCCGACCCGTCGCTGGCCGGCGGGCTTCCGGCCGCCACCAGCGGTGGCGGCGGACTGTTCGGCGATCTGTCCAGCGCGGCCAACCAGCTCGGCGCCGGCCAGGCCATCGACCTGCTCAAGGGCATGGTGATCCCGGCGATCACCTCGGCGATGAAGCCGCCTGTCCCGGCGCCGGTCCCGGCACCGCCGGCTCCCTAAAGAAGGCTCCGCTACAGAACGGCACCGCAGAAGCCCATTGGCTCTGCGGTGCCGTTGCGTGAAAAGGCGACGCGCGGACCGTGTCGAAACATTCGTAACATCAGACACATACGTAACATCAGTCCGTGCAGTCCCGCCGTTCAGCGCCGTCAATCCTCTTCACTGCGATTGCGGCAACCGTTGTGATCGTGCCGTGGGCGATCACCGGATCCGGTTCGGGCGAACAAGACAGTCCCGCCAGCGCTGCACCCCAACTCGCACAGCGACCACTCGACAACCTCACCGCCGGCGAGAGCATCCGCGAGATCCATCAGGACACCCCGTTCTCGATGGTCGCGCTCACCGCACCCGACCTGCGCGGCACCTCGGCGCGGGTGCGCGCCCGCAAGGACGACGGCTCCTGGGGCCCGTGGCACCAGGCCGAGAACCTCGACGGAGTCGGCGCCGACACCCCGGGCCCGCGCGGCACCGAACCGGTATTCGTCGGCCGCACCACCACGGTGCAGATCGCCGTCACCCGCGCACCCCAGGCACCCGTCCCGGCGCCGACCGGGAAACCCGCGTCGGCCAAACCCGCACTCGGCTATCGACCGGCCAACGCCGAAGCGCCCATCGGCCAGAACGTCACCGCGGTGCTGATCACCCCGCCCCGGGCCCCGATGGACGTCGGACCGCTCCCGGCCGCCGTCACCGCACCCGGCCAACCACCGACCATCATCAGCCGCGCCCAGTGGGGTGCCGACGAGTCGATGCGATGCGGAAACACGGTGTACGACAAGGGCATCCGAGCCGGAATCGTGCACCACACCGCGGGCAGCAATGACTATGCACCCGAGGATTCCGCCGGAATCGTGCGCTCGATCTACGAGTACCACACCCGCACCCTGGGCTGGTGCGACATCGCCTACAACGCCCTGGTCGACAAGTACGGCCAGGTCTTCGAGGGGCGCGCGGGCGGCATGGACAAACCGGTCGAGGGCTCGCACACCGGCGGGTTCAACATCGACACCTGGGGCGTGGCGATGATGGGCGATTTCGATCAGGTGCCGCCCACCCCGATCCTGTTGCGCAACACCGGCCGACTGCTGGGCTGGCGCCTGGGCCTCGATCACATCAACCCGCACGGCACCGTCGCGCTCACCTCCGCAGGCGGATCGTTCACCCACTTCGCCCGCGGGGCCACCCCGACTCTGCCGACCATCTTCACCCACCGCGATGTCGGCATCACCGACTGCCCCGGCAACGCGGCCTACGCCGAAATGGATCGCATCCGCGATATCGCCGCCCGGTTCAACCGGCCGCCCGGACCCGAAGATCTGGCCGAACAAATGCGCGGCGGCGCCATCTACGCCCGCTGGCAGGCCGCCGGCGGACCGGCCGGAATGCTGGGCAACCCGACCTCCCCCGAGACCGTCGGGGACGGATCGTCGCGCTATGCCACCTTCGAGCGCGGCGCCGTGTACTGGTCACCGGAAAGTGGTGCCGAACCGGTGACCGGGGCCATCTACGAGGCCTGGGGGACGCTGGGCTTCGAGCGCGGGGTCCTGGGCCTGCCGACCAGCGCCGAGATTCCCGAACCCCAGTGGATCGTGCAGAACTTCCAGCACGGCACGCTGAATTTCGACCGGGAGACGGGCACCGTCACCCGCGTCGTCGACGGTGTGCCGCTGGAGCTGCCCGCCCCGTCACCCGATCAGCAACCGGTGCAGCTGGAGCGCTTCACCCCGATCACCTGAAACCGGTCAGGACCACCAGCGTTCCAGCACCCGGGCCACCCCGTCCTCGGCGTTGGTCACGGTGGTCTCGTCGGCGGCGGCCACCGCCTCGGGGTGGGCATTGCCCATCGCCACGCCACGCCCGGCCCAGCTCAGCATCGGCACATCATTGGGCATGTCGCCGAAGGTGACCACATCGGCCGCGGTGAGGCCCAGCGGCGCGGTCAGCTCCTCGATACCGGTGGCCTTGCTGACCCCGAGCGGCACCACCTCGATCAGGCCGTTGTTCGTCGAGTAGGTGATATCACCTTGTAGCCCAACATGTTTGAGCAATTCGACGGCCATGTCCGCGCTGCGCGCGCCGGCCTTACGGATGAGCAGCTTGACCGCCGGGGCGCCGAGCAGATCGTCGACCGACACCTCGGTGTTGTCCGGGTTCAGCCAGGCGTGCTCGTATCCCGGCGAGCTGACGAACTGCGGGGTCACCGCGTCGTGCGCGGAACTGCCCACCCGCTCCACGGCCAATCCGGCACCGGGGATCACCCGGGTGGCGATCTCGGCGAGCTCAGCGAGCACCTCGGGCGACAGCGTCCGCGCCGACACAATGCGGTCGGTTGCCGGGTCGTAGATCACCGCGCCGTTGGCGCACACCGCCAACGGCGCGATACCCAGGCCGTCGACCACCGGTGCCACCCAGCGTGGCGGCCGGCCGGTGGCCAGGATGAACGTCGCGCCGGCCTCGACAGCGGCCTGTACCGCCGCCCGCGTGCGCGGGGTGACCTTCTCGTCGTCATCGAGCAGCGTTCCGTCCACGTCGGTGGCGATCAGCCCCGGCACCCACTCACGGTTCATCCGTTATTTCCTGTCGCTTCGCTCGGCACGCTTGCGTGCCCGTTCGGCCAGTTCCGCCTCGTCCAGCCGTTTGGCCTCGGGCAATGTCGGCGCACTGCCGCCGAGCCGGCGCGGCACCCAGTACGCACCGGCCGGGGCGGGATAGTCCTGCTGAATCTGGTCCAGCAGCGACGACATCCCGGCCCGCACCGCATCATCGAGTTCGGCGACCGAACCGGTCGCCGGGATCGGCGTACCCACCATAACAGTGACCGGAATTTTGCTCCGCCCCAACGACTTCGGGTTATCCTTGGTCCAGATGCGCTGCGCGCCCCACACGATCAGCGGGATCACCGGCACCCCAGCCTCCAGCGCCATCCGGGCCGCGCCGGTCTTGAAATCCTTGAGCTCGAAGCTGCGGCTGATGGTGGCCTCGGGATAGACTCCGACGATTTCACCGGCCTGCAGGGCAGCGACCGCCGCCGCATAAGCCCCGGCCCCGGCGCCCCGATCCACCGGAATCGTCCCGGTGTGCCGGATCAGGAAGGCGACGACCTTCACCTGCTCCATCTCGGCCTTGATCATGAAGCGCATCCGGCGGCCGCGTTCGGTCGCGGCCAGGCCGGCGGGCAGGAAGTCGACGTAGCTGGTGTGGTTGATGGCGATGACGGCACCGCCGGTGGCGGGCAGATTGTCCAATCCGCGGAAGCTGATCCGAGTTCCGGTGGCCCCGACCACGAGCCTGGCGGCAATCTCCAAACTTCGGAAAACCGGTTCCATCCGCGCGGCTTACCCCGAGGCCCCGGTGGGTCCAGAAGCTCCAGCGGGTCCGGCCTCAGCTCTCCTGGCGGCCTTCGCAGCGGCCTCCTCGGCGTCCATCCGGTTGGCCTCGGCCAGCGTCGGCGCCGAACCACCGAGCCGATGCGGCACCCAGAATTCGCCGGGCGGGTACGGCCCGTAGGCATCCTGCACCTGCGCCAGCAGATGTTGCATGCGCGAATGCAGCAGCGCGGTGAGCTCGGCTGCCGGCAGGGTCGGTTGGATCGGCTCGCCGACGGCGATCGAGATCGGCACCTTGGGCCGGTACAGGTTCTTCGGATGGCCCTTGGTCCAGATCCGCTGCGCACCCCACACGATGTGCGGAACGATCGGCACACCGGCCTCGATCGCCATCCGCGCGGCGCCGGATTTGAATTCTTTGATCTCGAAGCTGCGACTGATCGTCGCCTCGGGATACACCCCGACCAACTCACCGGCCTTGAGGTAGTCGCATGCCGCCTCGAATGAGGCCGCCCCGTTGTCGCGATCCACCGCGATGTGGCGCAGGCTGCGCATGATCGGGCCGCCGACCTTGTTGTCGAAGACTTCCTTCTTCGCCATGAACCGCACCTTGCGGCCCCGCTTCTGCAGGTAGGCCGGCAGTCCGGCAAAGGTGAAGTCGAAGTAGCTGGTGTGGTTGATGGCCACCACCGCGCCGCCGGTGACCGGGATGTTCTCCACCCCGGTCACGTTGAACTTCAGTCCCTGCAAACGCCAGGTCAGACGAGCGAGTTGTATGACAGTGCCGTACACCGGTTCCACGTGGCCAGCGTAGTGCCAGCGTGTGCAGCCGCGTACCCGGTCACCGGCAGTGCGGGAAATTCGGTGGACGTCACAACGGCGGGCTGCAACGCTGGCGCCGGTGACCATCCCCGTGGGCGAGGTACCCGTTCCGGCCGTTGCGCTCCGCATCGCTGCGGGACGCCCGGTGAAGGCGGTGTGGCACAACGTGGTCGGTGGACAGACCTTCCAGATCGGCCACGGTGATGGACGCGAGTTCGTCAAGGTGGCGCCCCCGCACCCGTCGGTGAGCCTGCACGGCGAAGCGGTCAAGCTGCGCTGGGCCACGCCGTATCTGACGGTACCCAGGGTGCTCGGCGTGGGCCGCGACGGCACGACGGCGTGGCTGCACACCGCCGGCATTGCCGGGCGCTCGGCTGCCGATCCGCATTGGATCGCCCGCCCGCAGCTCGCGGTGCGCGCCATCGCCACCGGCCTGCGGGCCATGCATGATGGGGTACCGGTCGATCAATGCCCGTTTTCGTGGTCAGTGTCCGACCGGCTCGCGGCAATGCCCGAGGCCGCCCACCGCGATCTACCCGCCCCGCCGCCGATCGACCGACTGGTGGTCTGCCACGGCGACGCTTGCGCGCCCAACACGCTCATCAGCGCCGAAGGCCGCTGGTGTGGACATGTGGACCTCGGCGAACTCGGCGTCGCCGACCGCTGGGCCGACCTGGCGGTTGCGACGCTGTCCCTGGGCTGGAACTACCCGGGCGACTGGGAGGCGGAGTTCTTCGATGCCTACGGTGTGGCACCCGACCCGATGCGTATCGACTACTACCGCCGGTTGTGGACCGCCGAGGACTGACCCGCACTTCGGCGTCGTCGGATTCCGGCTAGGCTGACCTGGCGTTCTTTTCGTCGACGAAAGGCTGTTTGTGCAGGTCACCAGCGTCGGGCATGCCGGCTTTCTGATCGAGACCAAGGCTGGCAGCATTTTGTGCGACCCCTGGGTCAACCCGGCGTACTTCGCCTCGTGGTTCCCGTTCCCCGACAACAGCCAGTTGGACTGGGCGGCTCTCGGCGATGTGGACTACCTCTACGTCTCGCATCTGCACCGGGATCACTTCGACCCGGAGAACCTGCGTCGCCATGTCAACAAGGACGCGGTGGTGCTGCTGCCCGACTTCCCGGTGCCCGACCTGCGCCGCGAGTTGGAGGCGCTGGGCTTCCATCGGTTCTTCGAGACCACCGATTCGGTCAAGCACACCGTCACCGGGCCCAAGGGCGCGCTCGACGTCATGATCATCGCGCTGCGGGCTCCGGCCGACGGTCCGATCGGTGATTCCGGCCTGGTGGTCGACGACGGCGAAACCGTTGCATTCAACATGAACGACGCCCGCCCCGTCGATCTTGAGGTCCTGCACACCGACTTCGGCCAGATCGACGTGCACATGCTGCAGTACTCGGGCGCCATCTGGTACCCGATGGTCTACGACATGCCCGCCCGGGCCAAGGAGTCCTTCGGCGTCCAGAAGCGTCAGCGCCAGATGGACCGGTGCCGCCAGTACATCGCCCAGGTCGGGGCGACCTGGGTGGTGCCGTCGGCCGGACCGCCATGCTTCCTGGACCCCGAGCTCCGCGCTCTCAACGACGACCACGGCGATCCCGCCAACATCTTCCCGGACCAGATCGTGTTCCTGGATCAGATGCGCACCCACGGCCACCACGGCGGCCTGCTGATGATCCCCGGCAGCGCGGCGGATTTCACCGGCTCGCAACTCAATTCACTGACCCACCCGGTCGATGACCCGGAGGCGATCTTCACCACCGACAAGGCCGCCTACATCGAGGACTTCGCCCAGCGGATGGCCCCGGTGCTGGCTGCGGAGAAGGCCACCTGGGCGCCGGCGGCCGGTGAACCACTGCTGGGCGGGCTGCAGGCGCTGTTCGAGCCGATCATGAGTCAGAGCGACCAGATCTGCGACGGCATCGGATACCCCGTCGAACTGCGGCTGACCGGCCCCGAGCACAGCGAATCCGTGGTCCTCGATTTCCCGAAACGCGCCGTACGCGAACCCATCCCGGACGAGAAGTTCCGCTACGGGTTCGAGATCGCGCCCGAGTTGGTGCGCACCGTGCTGCGAGACAACGAGCCGGACTGGGTCAACACCATCTTCCTGTCCACCCGGTTCAAGGCCTGGCGGGTGGGCGGCTACAACGAGTACCTGTACACCTTCTTCAAATGCTTGACCGATGAGCGCATCGCCTACGCCGACGGCTGGTTCGCCGAGGCCCACGACGATTCCTCCACGATCACCCTGGACGGCTGGGAGATCCAGCGCCGCTGCCCGCATTTGAAGGCCGACCTGTCGAAGTTCGGTGTGGTGGAAGGAAATACCCTCACCTGCAACCTGCACGGCTGGCAGTGGAACCTGGAGAACGGCAAGTGCCTGACCACCAAGGGGCATGAGTTGAGGTGCGAACGGTCATGACCGCCCCGCGCCAGTATTACGATGACGGCCTCGTCCAACTGGACCGCGAGGCCATCACGTTGCGGCGCTATCACTTCCCGTCCGGAACCTCGAAGGTGATTCCGCTGCGGTCGATCAAGGGCTACAGCGCCACATCGCTGAACCTGTGGCACCGATTCCGGCTGTGGGGCAGCTCGGACCTGCGCCGCTGGCTGCCGCTGGACACCGGGCGCCCGTTCAAATCGACGCTGATCACCCTCGAGGTGGCCGGCAGCTATCCCAAGCCGGCGTTCACTCCGGCCCGCCCCGACGAGTTCATCGCCCGGCTGGACGAGTTACTCGGCCACTAGCGCGCCGAAACCACCTGCCGCAGTTCGGAAGCCTCGCTGGAGGCACTGTCGTACACCCGGACGATGGCCTCGTCGCCGGGCTTGAGGTAGGTCGACGCGCCCAGCGGCGTATAACGGGTGGCGCCGATGCCGATCAGTACGTTCTCGGGGTGCCCACTGGCCACCATCAAGGCGCCGACATCCTCCAGCGGGGTATCGGCCGAACCCTTCTGGTTGGCCAGCCGTTCGACGATCCAGTCCAACAGCACCTCGCCGTAGTACGAGTAGCCCACCAACGGTGAATCCACCCCGTAGGCGTGCTGCTGGCCGTCGTCCTCGCTCAGGTAACAGACCAGCCGCATGGTGGCCGTCGGACCGTCCGGGGTCAGATCACTGATCTCGAAGAATTGTGGCGCAACACCTTTGGAGGACGGGCCCCAGTTCTTCTTGTAGCTGATCTTGGGCGCGCCCGGGCGCCGGATCGAGCAGTCGTTGAAGGCGCCCAGGGCAAACGGCTCCAGACGCACCACGGTGTCGCCGTTCCACACCACCTGGCAGGCCACACCGACCTCCGGCTCGATCTGCAGGTTCAGCGGGCCGTCAATGTCGCCGGGCTCCGGCAGCTGGATGGCATCGCTGGACAGCGGGAACTCGCCGAGAAAATCGTCACGACCCGGTGCGTACCACGGAAAAATGCCTTTCGGCGCATAGCCTTCCGTCACGACCTTGACGAAATCCCCGGCTTCCCCTGCCTGTTCGAGATGCCCGGCGAAGTTGCCCGCGACGCCGAAGCCGAACCAGTTCCGTAGTTCCGAAAGGTCGATATCGATCATGACCACTAACCCTACTTTGGATCACTACAAGCCGGTGCCAAGTCGCGCTTAAGTCGGTACCGCCACGCTGAGGATCGACCCCGCAAGATCCGACAAGGAGTACCGCTGTGCCGACCGCCGCCCCCGATGTGCGCACCATCGCACCCCGCAGCTCGGGCGATCCCGAACCGGACCTGCTGGGCATTACGGTGGCGCACCGCGCCATGCTGGCCGACCTGCGCCGACTTACCGACCTAGCCATCGCGATACGCGACCGGGACGTGATCTGCAGCCCTGGCCGCGCCCGCGTCATCTCCCGGTATGTGGAGCTGCTGTGCGACTCCATTCACCACCACCACACCACAGAGGACACCGTGTTGTGGCCGGTGATCCAGGCCAGCGTGGGCAGCCATCTCGACCTCAGCGAACTCAGCGAGGACCACGCCGCCCTGGATCCGCGATTGGACCAGTTGCGGGCCCGGGCCGATTCGCTGCGGCTGTCCGCCGGGGATCGCCAGGTCGCCAGCCTGATGGTCATCGAACTGGCCGAACTGATGGAACTGCTCACCGAGCACATCGAGGAAGAGGAACGCGATGTGTTCCCGCTGATCACCGAGCACGTGTCGGTGGCGGACTGGACCGCTGTGGAGGCGGCCGCCCACAAAGGTGCCCGGATGTGGTTCGACGGTCCGCGCTCGCTGGCGGTGATGACCGACGAGGAGCGCGCCCGACTGGCCGAACAGGCGGGGATCGGTCTGCGGATCATGCTCGCGATAGTGCGGGTGCGGTACCGGCGGCTGGATCGAGCGGTCTTCGGCACGCTGATCCCCCGCGCGATCGAGGTTTTGCACGAACCCGAGGTGCTGCGCGAAGCGGAGGTGCTGCCGCAAGAGGAAGCTCTGCAGCACGAGTGCGACGAGCTGGCCAGTTAGTCGATCAGGTGTCGAGCCTCGGCCGCGAGTTGATCCCGCAATGCCGCCGCGGCCTCGCGGTGTCGCTCGGCCTGATCGGGTCGGCCGAGCGCGTCGGCGGCGATCGCCAGCGCCTCGTCGACCGGACCGACCATCAGCCCGTCGACACCGAGGCCGGCGATCCGGCCGGAGTACGGCGCCAATTCGGCCGAGCGGGCCCGCACCTCGCTGAGATCGCCGAGCACCACCGCGGCGTTGACCCGCAGCACGGTGAACGGCAGCCAGAAATACGCCCGTTCGATCGGTTGTCGGTCCTGCCACAACCGGCGGGCCTCGTCCTCGCGGCCCCGCGCGATCAGCGCCAGCACCGCGGCGTCCAGCGCGGCGACCGACACCTCCCGGTAGAAGAACAGCAGCTCGTCGGCCAGCAGGCCCAGATCTCCGAGGCAGAACTCGCCCGTCACCCGACCCACCATCGCCAGCTTGGCCCCGTTGGCAGCACCGTTCTCCACCATGCGCGCCGCCAGATCGGTGTAGGAGCTCACCGCCTCGTCCAGCCGCCCCGCCAGCAGGTACATCCGGGCCCGGAACAGACCCAGCACCCCGAGCAGGTGCAGCAGCTGGCCGGTGCCTGCCCGCGCCACCGCCAGGTCGACGTGCTGTTTCGCCGACACCAGATCGGATCGATTCCCAGCGGCCAACGACAACAGCCAGTGCCCCACCGCCTGATAGTCGGCCTGCTCGGTAGCCTCGGCAATCCGCAACAGTTCGGCGGCGATCGAGTCGCGCTCGGCATCGAGGTCGGGCCCCAGCGAACAGTAGGCCCGGACGTTGAGCGCGGTGCACAGCAGCCGGCCCGAGGCCCCCGGATCCTCGGCGTAGGCATGTCGGGCCAACTCGAGCAGTTCGGTGCTGACCGCCAGCGCCCCGTCCGGGTCGGCGCCCTCCAATTCCACGAAAAGCGCTTTGAGCAATCTGATCCGGTCGGCCGGGGTGAGCTGGCTGTTGGCCAACACCCCGCGCAGCAAGCCGATCATGTGTGTGTCGGATTCGTCGTACTCGCGGTCCCGCCACACCAACGGGGTATCCCACGCGGTGAGCACGCGCACCCGCAGATCGTCGCGGGAGGTGCCGGACAGCAATTGCAGTGCGCACTTCATCTCGACCCGCGCCGCGACGGCGTCGCCGGACTGCGCCAGCGCCGAGATCAGCCCGCAGCGGACCTCGATCTCGTTGTCCAACCACGCGGTGCTGGACACCAGCTGGCGGCCGGCGGCCAGTTCGAGCATCTGCACCGCCGCGCGCCACTGCCGGGCCGATTCGGCATACGCACCGACCGAGTCCGCATCGCGCGCCGCCGTTGCCGCGAAAGCCGCAGCGGCCAAGGCGGATTCGGCGGTCGCCGAGGCGACGGCGTGATGGGCCAGGGCCGCCGGATCGACCGACCGGCCGGGCGCACGGAGCAACTCCAACGCGGCGGCGTGCAACCGGGACCGACGCAGCTTCGAGGTGTCCTCGTAGAGCGTGTCACGGACCAGCCCGTGGGTGAACCGCAAGCGGCCGGGCTCTGGCTCGTCGAGCAGCCCCAGCAGGACCGCGGGTTCCAGCGCGTCGAGCAGATGATCGGGATCGCGCCGGGCCAGTTCGGCCAGCAGGTCGACGTCGACCTCCCGGCCGAGCACCGCGGCCTGCCGCAACGCCGTGACGGTCTGGCCGGGCAGCCGGGCCAGCCGGCGTCGCAGCACATCGCGCACCCCGACCGGCACCGAGGCCCACACCGCGTCAGTGCCCTCCGCGGCCATCAGCCGGGCCAGTTCCCGGACGAAAAGCGGGTTGCCGCCGGTCCGCTCGCGCAACAGGCGCAGCGCCTCCCCGCTCACACCGGTCAGCCCGCAGTCGGCGGCCAGGGTCGCGGTGGCGGCGGCATCCAATCCCGGCAGGGTCACGTGCGCCGCGGTGTGCACGGTCAGCGCCGCGCGCGCCACCTCCAGTTCGCCGCGGTCCTCGGACGGACGGTAGGTCCCGATGATCAACACCCGCAGGTCCTTGATCCGGTCGGCCACCAGTCGCAACAGCTCCAAGGTGAGACCGTCGGTGCGATGCAGATCGTCGAGTACGACGGCCAGCGGCTGCCGACTCGCGACCGCCCCCAGCACATCGGCGACCGCGTGGCCCAGCCAGAATGTTCCCGGTTCGGCCGCGGCACCGTCGTGCAGCAGCGGGGCCAGCATCTGCTTGTCGTCCAATTGCATTGCCGGATCGACCAATTGGCGCAGCACCTCGGTCCACGCCCAGCCCGCCGGGGCACCGTCGACTTCCGGACAACTCCCCTGCACGGTCCGCCACCCCGCGGCTTGCAGCCGGGCCATCGCGGCACGCGCCAGGGTCGTCTTGCCGGAGCCGGCCTCGCCCCCGATCCACAGCACGCTATTGCCACCCGCAATGACGGCTCTAGCAGCGTCGTCGATCACCGCGAGTTCCCGGGACCGGCCGTAGGCCGCAAGTTCGGCACGATCGGGTGCTGTGTTCTCCGGGGTCTCCGGTACCGCCGGCTGCGGACTCGACAGCGGCTGGGCCGGCTCCAGATGGTCGGCCTGGCGCAGGATGTCACGCTCGAGGTCGCGCAGCATCCGACCGGGTTCCAGGCCCAGCTCATCCAGCAGGTGTTCGCGGGTGCGCCGCAACACGTCCAGGGCGTCGGCCTGCCGACCGGTCCGGTACAGCGCGGTGGCCAATACCGCTGCGGCACCCTCCCGCCCGGGATGATCGGCGACGTGACGTTCCAGCGCCGCGACGGCGGTACCGTGCCGGCCCAGTTCCACTTGGGCGGCAGCCCGGGCTTCGACCGCGGCGAGGCGCAACTCGGTCAACCGGGCCACTTCCGCCGCCGCCCACATCGCGTCGCCGACCTCGGCGAACGGATCGCCCGACCACCCGGCCAGCGCTTCATCCAGCAGGCTCACCCTACGCTGCGGATCCGATTCACCTTGCGCCTCAGTCATTTTGACTTCGAACGACCATGAGTCGACGGCCTCGACCGGCAGTCGCAGGCAGTATCCCGGCGCGGCGCTGACCACAATGCTGGCGGGCGTCCGAGGCTGCCTGCCGGGTTCGAGTGCCCGGCGCAGGTGCGAGATGTAAACCTGCAGTGCGGCAAGCGCCTTGGGCGGCGGTTCGCCTTCCCACAAGTCATCGATGAGCCGGTCAACGGACACCGTGTGACCGTGCGCCAGCACCAACCGCGCCAACAGCGAGCGCTGCAGCCGTGCCCCCAGATCGGCCGGCTCGTCCCCGACCCACGCCCGCACCGGGCCCAGCACCATCACCCGCACCCGCACTTCTCCCCCCATATTCAGTGCCGCGGTTAGCTCTTGGGCTCCAGCACTTCCGTTCTGACGAACGGGACCAGCGCGTCGGGTACCCGCACACTGCCGTCGGGCTGCTGATGGTTTTCCAGGATGGCCACCAGCCAGCGGGTGGTGGCCAGGGTGCCATTGAGCGTGGCCGCGGTCTGCGGCTTGCCGTTCTCGTCACGGTAGCGGGTGGCCAGCCGCCGGGCCTGGAACGTCGTGCAGTTCGAGGTGGAGGTGAGCTCCCGGTAGGTCTGCTGGGTGGGGACCCACGCCTCACAGTCGTATTTCCGGGCCGCCGAGGATCCCAGATCGCCTGCGGCGACGTCGATCACCCGATAGGGCACCTCGATGGCGGCCAGCATCTGCCGCTGCCAGCCGAGCAGCCGCTGATGTTCGGCTTCGGCCTCCTCGGGCTTGCAGTAGACGAATCCCTCGACCTTGTCGAACTGGTGCACCCGGATGATGCCGCGGGTGTCCTTGCCGTAGCTGCCGGCCTCCCGCCGGAAGCAGGACGACCAGCCGGCATAGCGGCGCGGGCCGGCGGACAGATCCAGGATCTCGTCGGAGTGATAGCCGGCCAGCGGCACCTCCGAGGTGCCGACCAGGTAGAGGTCGTCGGCTTCCAGCCGGTACACCTCTTCGGCGTGCGCACCCAAGAACCCGGTGCCCGCCATGACTTCCGGGCGCACCAGCACCGGCGGGATCACCAGCGTGAACCCGTTGTCCACGGCCACCTGGGTGGCCAGTTGCAGCAGGCCCAGTTGCAGCATGGCGCCGGCGCCGGTCAGAAAGTAGAACCGCGAACCCGACACCTTGGCGCCGCGTTCCATGTCGATCAGACCGAGCGCTTCGCCCAGCTCGAGATGGTCCTTCGGATTCTCGACGGCCCGCGGTTCACCGACCGTGTCGAGCACCTTGAAGTCGTCCTCGCCGCCGGCCGGCACACCCTCGATGATCACGTTGCCGATGGCCATGTGCGCGGCGGTGAAGGCCCGGTCCGCCTCGACCTGGGCGGACTCCGCCGCCTTGACCTGCTCGGCCAGTTCCTTGGCCCGGTCCAACAGGGCCGGACGCTCCTCGGGCGTCGCCTTGCCCACCAGCTTGCTGGCCGTCTTCTGTTCGGCACGCAGGTTGTCGGCCGCCGAGACCGCGGCGCGGCGCGCCGTGTCGGCCGCCAAGAGGGAGTCGACGAGCCCAGGGTCCTCGCCGCGGGCACGTTGCGACGCACGGACGATGTCGGGGTTCTCGCGCAGCAGCCTAAGGTCGATCACGGGCGCAACCCTACTTTTTAGAGTGCGGTGACGTACATCTGAGGTGGTCAACGAGGCGGAATTGGCGGCGACGGCGGCCGCCGTAGAGCACAACCTCGCAACATTACAACCGCATCACTTGTCACAGAGGCTGACACGCCTGTCACAATGGGTGCGATGTTGGAAGCACCAGAGCACAACAACGAGCTCCAAGACCCGCTCCCTGACTTGCTCCCGCACCCGTCCGACGCACGCCCCGCAGGGGGTCGGTGGTGGCAGAGTCTGGCCGCCACGTCGACGCGACGTGCGCTGCTGCTGACCGCGCTCGGCGGCCTGCTCATCGCCGGCCTGATCACCGCGTTGCCGCGGGGCCAGGGCTCCAACTCCATGCTCAGCGCGGGCGCCATCGCCCTGGGTCCGCGCGGCAACGACACCTTCGATCACGTCAAGACCGGGGACTGCCTCACCTGGCCGGGCCGCAACCCCGACTCCGCGCGCATCGTGGGCTGCGCCGACGACCATCGCTTCGAGGTCACCGAGTCCATCGACATGCGCACGTTCCCCGGCAGCGAGTACGGGCCCGGTGCACCGCCACCGTCGGTGGACCGGATCAGGCAGATCAGCCAGGAACAGTGCACCCCGTCGGTGCGCAGCTACCTGGGTCCGAAGTACGACCCGAACGGCAAGTTCACCATCGGCCTGCTGTGGTCGGGTGAGAAGGCCTGGAAGCAGTCCGGTGAGCGCCGCATGTTGTGCGGGTTGCAGCTGCTCGGTCCCGGCGACAGCCAGATGGAGTTCGCCGGCAAGGTTGCCGAGATCGATCAATCGAAGGTGTGGGCCCCCGGCACCTGTCTGGGCATCGATGCCGCGACCAACCAGCCCACCGACGTCCCGGTGGACTGCGCCGCTCCGCATGCCATGGAGGTCACCGGCGCGGTGAACCTCGCCGACAAGTTCCGCGGCGGCCTGCCACCGGAGAGCGATCAGGACTCATTCATCAAGGACGCCTGCACCGATATGACCGATTCATATCTGGCGCCGGTGCAGCTCCGCAGCACGACACTCGCGCTGAGCTACAGCACCATCTCGCTGCCCAGCTGGTCGGCGGGCAGCCACCAGGTGTCGTGCAGCATCGGCGCGACGCTGGGCAATGGCGGCTGGTCCACGCTGGTCAACGGCGCCAAGGGCGAGCTGATGATCAACGGACAGCCTCCCGTCGCGCCGCCAGACATCCCCGAGGAGCGGCTGAACCTGCCGCCCATCCCGATGCCGGATACCTCCTCCTCGTCTGGATCGGGTTCGGGTTCGTCGTCTTCGTCGGGTTCGGGTTCGTCGTCCTCGTCGTCGTCGTCTTCAGGTTCGGGTTCGTCGTCGAGCAGCCAGCAGACCCAGTCGCAGCACATGCCGCAACAGCAGCAGACCGCGACCACCACTGCAGCGCCGACGCCGCCGCAGACCAATACCTTCAACCCGCCGCCTCCGGAGCAGGCACCGGCACCCGAGCCTGTTCCTGGCCCGGCTCCGGCACCAGGCCCGCCGCCAGGTGAGCCCGCTCCGGTACCGCCGGGTCCGGTACCACCGGCGCCCTAGCTCATGCCGGTCCGGATGAGCTCGGAACGGTTCGACGAGCTGGTATCCGACGCGCTTGACCTGATCCCGCCGGAGC
This sequence comes from Mycolicibacterium frederiksbergense, assembly GCF_029893345.1. Classification (GTDB taxonomy): domain Bacteria; phylum Actinomycetota; class Actinomycetes; order Mycobacteriales; family Mycobacteriaceae; genus Mycobacterium; species Mycobacterium frederiksbergense_B. Next base: position 73,291 of record NZ_JARXVE010000003.1, read on the forward strand.
TGGCAGCCGCGATCGACAACGTCGTGATCCTGGTGGAGGATCGCGATCCCGATGAGCCCGAGATCCTCGGCCTCTACCGCGGTGTCGCGCTGACCGAGCGGGATTCCTGGTATGCGGGTTCGCTGCCGGACACCATCACGATCTACCGCGGGGCCCTGCTCGATTTCTGTGACAGCGAGCAGGACGTGGTCGACGAGGTGGCGATCACGGTGATCCACGAGATCGCGCACCATTTCGGGATCGATGACGAGCGGCTGCACGAACTGGGCTGGGGATGAGCCGCTTGCGCGAAGACCAGAAAACCAGGCTGAGCGCTCGCGCGAAGACCAGAAAACCTGGCTGAGCCCGCGCGGCTACCGGGTTTTGTCGGTCGGCAGTGCTATCAACGGGCTATGACCATCCAGTGCCGCGAGTGTGTGGCCGGTCTGGAGCATTGCCACGGCACCGTGATCCACCATGTCCGGTACCGCACGGAATGCACCGATGACTGCACCACACCGGAAGCTGCACATACCTTCAGCATCGAATGCGAGGCGGTGAGCTGCCCGTGCGGACGTGACATCGCACTGGCGGTCTGAAGCCGACGTCAGCCCATCGGGTCCTCGCCGGAGGTCTGCGCTCCCGGGATCAGGATCGCCTCCGGCTGCAGCTGGAACGGGGGCGCCAGCGTCGCCCACTGCACGCAGCTCCAGCGCCCGTCGGTGATCGGTGCCAGCACAACCGATTCGGTGTTGGCCAAGTGATGGTCCATCGCGAAACGGCCGTCGACTCCGGCCAGCACGGCAGCCACCAACCTGATCGCCGCACCGTGGCTGACCAGCACGATGTCGCTGTCGAAGGCGCTGTCGTCGAGATAACGCATCCGCAGATCGGTGAGCACTGGCACGTATCGGGCCAGCACCTCGTCGGCCGTCTCACCGCCGGGCATCGGCACATCCAGCTCGCCGTGGTGCCAGCGTTGGTAGACCCGGTTGAACTCGGCGACCGCGGCGTCGTCGTCGCGGTTCTCCAGTTCGCCGACCTGTACCTCGTGCACGCCTTCGAATTCACATGGGACAACGCCGGTTTCGCTGCCGATACCCGCGGCGGTCTGCGCGGCGCGCCGGGCCACCGAATGCGCCACGATCGACGGGCGCCGACCCAGCGTGTGGCCGAACATCCGGGCCTGATCGTGTCCGAGATCGGTCAGCTCGGCACCGGGCGGCCGGGTATCGAGCCGGCGGGCGACGTTGCCGTGGGACTGCCCGTGGCGGACCAGGATCAACCGTCCGCTCATCTGTCGTCCACCCCGTCACGCAACCCCGCCAACCAACGTGAGGCCTCGTCCAAACGCGGCGGGGGTGCACCCGCGCTCGATCCCGTCGGCCAGGAACCCAGATATCGCACATCGGTACAACGTCGATAGAGCGCTTTAAGTGCCTCGGCCACCGGATCGTCATCGATGTGCCCCACACAGTCCAGGAAGAACTTGTATGTGCCCAGCTCGGTCCGGGTGGGCCTCGATTCGATCCGGGTCAGGTCGATGTCGCGGATCGAGAATTCGGTCATCGCCGCGACCAGGGCACCCGGGGCGTTGTCGAGTTGCAGTACCACCGAGGTGCGATCGGCGCCGGTGGCCGCCGGCGGCGGGCCGGGCGGTCCGGCCAGCACGAACCGGGTGCGGGCGTTGGCCTCGTCCACGACGTCGGCCGCGAGGACATCGAGGCCACACCGCTGCGCGGCCAATTGTGTGCTGACCCCGGCATCGGCGCGGCCCTCGGCGACCTCGTGCGCGGCCGCGGCGTTGGACGTGGCCGGCACGACCACGGCGTCGGGCAGGTTGGCGGCCAGCCATCGGCGCACCTGGGCCAGCGCAACCGGGAAGGCGGCCACGGTCTGCACCGGCGCGGTGTGCCCGGGCCGGGTGACGATGGTGAAGGCGACGTCGAGGATCAGTTCGGCATAGATCTGCAGCGGTTTCCCGATCGCCAGACTGTCCAGGGTGGGCAGCACTGAGCCCTCGATCGAGTTCTCGATCGGCACGCAGGCATAGTCGGCCCGGCCGTCACGTACCGCGGCGAGCGCCCCCGGCGTGCTGTCGGTGAGCACCGGGGTGAAGGGGGCGGCGAAGGGGGCTTTGCCATCTCCGGGTGCCGATTCCAGACCGGGCACCATCTCATGGGCCACCATCTGCAGTAACGCCACTTCGGTAAAGGTTCCCTCCGGCCCGAGGTAGGCGATGCGCGGCACACCCCAACCCTATCCGTTCGGGGCCGGTTGGCCCGGTCGGCGTTTCGGGAAGTCTTGCCCGCGTCCCGACATCCAGTTAAGTTAGGCTTACCTCACTTGATGCGAAAGGCGGCGAGATGGCCACAGCGACACCGACGACAGCCGAGCGAATCCGCAGCGCGTGCGCCCGGGGCGGCGGCGCCATGGTCGCGGTCGAGGGCACCGAGCCGGTCCCCTCTCCCGTTCACCACCTGCTCGACGACGGATCCTTCGCGATCACCGTCTCCCAGGCCGGCCCGCTCACCGGCATGGTGCTGGCGTCGGGTGCGGCCGGGATGCAGGCCGTGCTGGAGCTGACCGACTACGCCCCGCTGCCGCTGCGCGAGCCGGTGCGCTCCTTGGTCTGGATCCGCGGCCGCTTGCAGCACGTCCCGGCCGACGAGATCGCAGCCCTGCTCGACCTGATCGCCGCCGAGGATCCGAATCCGGCTCTGCTGCAGGTCAATTCCGGACCACAGCAGGATGAGGACGGCTACGCACTGTTACGCATGGAGATCGAGTCGGTCGTGGTGGCCGACTCCACCGGGGCCGAGTCGGTCAACCTCGGGGCCCTGCTGCAGGCCCGCCCCGATCCGTTCTGCGCGATGGAAACCGGCTGGCTGCAGCACATGGAGACGGCGCACCGCGACGTGGTGGACCGGCTGGCCACCCGGCTGCCGATGTCCCTGCGCCGGGGGCGGGTGCGCCCGCTGGGGCTGGACCGCTACGGCGTAGCACTGCGGGTGGAGAACGAGCACGGCGATCACGACGTGCGGTTGCCGTTCCCCAAACCGGTCGACGACGTCACCGGCCTGAGCCAGGCCATCCGGGTCCTGATGGGCTGCCCGTATCTCAACGGCCTGCGCGCGCGGCGGATCTGAGCCGCGCCGGCCCGCTACCGTGACTTCGGTGACCGGGCCCCACGACCAACTCGAGCCGCAACGCCGCACGCTCAAGATCGAGATCGCCGTCGTGCTCGCGGTGACATTCGGGCTGAGCGCCTACACCGCCGGGCTGCGACTCGTAGAAGGGGTGCTGCTCGGACTGTCCGGACAGACGGTCGCGCTCAACCCGCGCCGCTCCCCGTTCGACCTGATCGACCTCGGCCTGCATCTGGCCGGGATTCTGCAGTTGCTGGCGTGGGGTGCCCTGGCGCTGTACCTGTTGTGGCGCAGCGGTTTCGGGCCGGCCGCAATCGGGCTGGTGCGCCCGCAGTGGCGCGCCGACGGGTTGGGCGGCCTCGGCCTGGCCGCCCTCATCGGGCTGCCCGGGCTCGGGTTCTATCTGCTGGCGCGGGTATTGGGCTTGAGCGCCAGCGTGCAGCCGGCCGAGCTGTACGACACCTGGTGGCGGATCCCGGTCTTGCTCGGCGCGGCGTTCGCCAACGGCTGGGCCGAAGAGATCGTCGTGGTGGCGTTCCTGCTCACCCGGCTGCGCCAACTCGACGTCAGCCCCGGGCGGGCGTTGGTGATCTCCAGCCTGCTGCGCGGGGCCTATCACCTGTATCAGGGCTACAGCGCGGGCCTGGGCAACATGGTGATGGGCCTGGTGTTCGGCTACGCGTGGCAACGCACCGGACGGCTGTGGCCACTGATCATCGCGCACACCTTGATCGACGCCGTGGCGTTCGTCGGCTACGCATTGGTGGCCGAACATCTCAGCTGGCTGCCATAACGCATCCGGCACGTACATTTCTGCTGTGAACGACTTCGGCTCTTCGGGAGGACATCGCGACCCGCGCTCGCGGCGTCCGCTGCCGCGGCGTCCCGACGCCGAGCCGTCCGAGGTGATCCGGCGGGACCCCGCTTATCGGCCGGTGTGGCCGCCGAACCCGCCCACGCCTCCTCCGGCGCCACCCAGACAACCACCCCGTCAACCACCCTGGCAGCCCCCACCCAGGCAGGCACCCAGGCAGCCAGCACCGAGGCCGGCACCGCCGCCGCCACCCGCGCGGCCTCCGCACCCACCACGGCCCGCCGCCACCCGTCCGCCCGCACCCACACCAGTGCGCAAGCCACGCCGGCGGCGACACTGGGGCCGTCTGGTGTTGACCGTGCTGCTGGTTGGCGTGCTGGCCCTGATCGGCGGCGGCGTGTGGATCGACTCGTCGCTGCAGCGCATCCCGGCCCTGGCCGACTACCCCGAACGCCCCGGGCCGGCCCACGGCACCACCTGGCTGCTGGTCGGATCGGACAGTCGGCAGGATCTCAGCCCTGATCAGCAGGCCGAGCTGGCCACCGGCGGGGACGTCGGTAAAGGCCGCACCGACACCATCCTGTTGGTGCACATCCCCGGGATCGGCTCGAGCACCCCCGCCACCATGGTCTCGATCCCCCGCGACTCCTACCTGACGATTCCGGGCTACGGCGAGGACAAGGTGAACGCCGCGTTCGCACTGGGCGGGGCCCCGCTGCTGGCCCAGACCGTCGAGCTCGCGACCGGGCTGCACCTCGACCACTACGCCGAGATCGGCTTCGGCGGTTTCGCCGCCCTCGTCGACGCCGTCGGCGGGGTGACGATGTGCCCGGCCGAGCCGATCGACGACCCGCTGGCCGGGATCGACCTGCCCGCCGGTTGCCAGGAGTTCGACGGCCGCACTGCGCTCGGCTATGTGCGAAGCCGGGCCACACCGCGCGCCGATCTGGACCGGATGATCAACCAGCGGGCGTTCATGTCCGCACTGCTGCACCGGGCTACCAGCCCCGAGGTGCTGCTCAACCCATTGCGCTGGCAGCCGATGGCGAAGGCAGCCACCAACTCGGTGGCCGTCGACCAGGAGGCCCATGTCTGGGACCTGGGTCGGCTGGCTTGGGCGATGCACGGCGACCCGGTGACCACCACGGTGCCGATCGGCGAGTTCACCGGCAGCGATTCGGGTGCGGTGGTGGTGTGGGACAGCGACGCCGCCGGCCGCCTGTTCACCGCCCTGGCCAACGACGCACCCGTCCCGGCCGATGTCATCGATACGCCGCAGACTTAACCCAGCGTAGGCAAAGCTAAATTAGGCAATAGCAAATTCCGAATGGCCAATTCGGACAGGCCACCCAACTAAGGTAAAGCTGACCTCAATGAGGTCCACCTTTGCTGACAACAGCCGCTGACCTGCTCTATTCTCGCCATCATGACGACGACCGGTGAACTCGATACGAAATTCCACGGGCTTATCCAGGATCAGATCCGCAGCGAGTTCACCGCGTCACAGCAATACGTCGCAATTGCGGTTTATTTCGACGGCGAGGACCTGCCGCAGCTGGCCAAGCACTTCTATGCCCAGGCCGTAGAGGAACGCAACCACGCCATGATGCTGGTGCAGTACCTGCTCGACCGGGATGTCGAGGCCGAGATCCCCGGCATCGACGCGGTGTGCAACCGGTTCGACACTGCCCGCGATGCCCTCGCGCTGGCGCTCAGCCAGGAGCGCACCGTCACCGAGCAGATCAGCCGACTGGCGAGCGTGGCCCGCGAGGAGGGCGACTACCTCGGCGAGCAGTTCATGCAGTGGTTCCTCAAGGAACAGATCGAAGAGGTCGCCTCGATGGCGACCCTGGTGCGTATCGCCGACCGCGCCGGGGCCAACCTGTTCCACATCGAGGACTTCGTCGCCCGGGAGCTGACCGGCGGCGCGGGCGCGGATCCGTCGGCGCCGAAGGCCGCCGGCGGCAATCTCTAGATTCTCTGGATTTCAGTCCCGGCCCGCACCGGTCAGGCCGTTCTGCAGCCAGCTCTTGGTGCGGCCGGGATGATTGGTGGCCACCCAGGCCACCCCGATGTCACGGCAGTACCGGACGTCCTCGTAGTGGTCGACGGTCCAGCAGTACAGCGCCCGCCCCTGGGCGGCGGCCCGGTCGACCAGTTCCGGGTGCTCGCGCAGGGTTTCGATGGACGGACCCACCGCGGTGGCCCCGACCGTCGTGGCAGCGCTGCCACCGAGATACCGCGACGTCTCACCGAGCAGCACCGTCGGCAACATCGGAGCGGCCCGGCGGATCCGCCACACCGCGGCCGCCGAGAAGGACATCACCACGGCGCGTGACATATCCGCCGAGGCCGGCGCGGCGATCCCGTACCGGTGCAGCAGGGCCAATAACTTGTTCTCCACCAGCGCGCCGTAGCGCACCGGATGTTTGGTCTCGATGAACAGTTTGACCGGCCGGTTCCAGTCCAGGACCAGGGAAACGAGATCGTCGAGGGTCAGCAGCCCGGTACCGCCGCTGTCCGCACCGGCGTCGTCCCGACGCCCGCCGGCATGCCAGGATCCGTAGTCCAGCTTGCGCAGCTCGCCCAACGTCATCTCGCTGACCAGGCCGGTGCCGGTCGAGGTGCGGTCCACTCGGCGATCGTGCACACACACCAGATGCCCATCCCGGGTCAGCCGGACATCGCATTCCACGCCGTCGGCACCCTCGCGCAACGCGAGGTCGTAGGCGGCGAGGGTGTGCTCGGGCCGATCAGCAGACGCCCCCCGATGTGCCACCACGAATGGGTGCACGGACCCCGGTGTTGCCTGCCCAGCGGCTTCGCCGTCCCCCATTCCCATATCGCTATGCTGCCGGGTTCTGCCCTTGGGCCTCAACCGGAACGGCGGATTCCGGTGATTCCTCGTGATTCTGCGGAGTATCGGCCGTCTCGGTGCCGCGCGGACCGGTGGTCTCGGGCTCGACCACGACCCACCGCCGGACACCGGGCTGAGCCTTGGTGTCGCCCTCGAAACCGGCGAACACCTTGGCCGCCAGCAGGAAGGCCGCCATCGCCAGCAGATACCCGACGATGGTGGTCACCGTGTTGTCGGCGATGTTCTGCGGAGTGCCGGCGAAAAAGGTCACGTACACCGTGCTCACCATCGACCAGACCGCCACCACGGCACTGAGCGCCCAGACGATCCACCACACCACGATGGGGCGTCGCAGATGCGACAGGCGCCCCTCGAGGTCGGCCAGCTCCCACACGAACACCGGTGCCATCACCAGGTTCACCCCGGGCAGCAGGCTGCAGAGCCACAGGGTGCGGGCCCCGCGCGGGTCCGCCTCGCCGTGTTGGGCGTACCTGGCGGCCCGCCGCTCGACCAGCCACCGGATCAGCTGCACCACCGTGATCACCACGACGCCCATCGCCAGCAGGCTGGCCAGTAGCCCCAACACCACCCCGGCGACGGCGATCAGCGGATGCAGCAGCACGGCACGGTTGATCAGCAGCAGCAGGTACCGCACCACATGGGCAAAGGCGGCAACACCCAGTACCACCATCGCGGCGACGAGCATGAACCGGACCGTGCTGGCCCCGGACTCACCAGCATCGGTCTTCGGCTGCTGGTCATCGACGTCGAACTGCTGGTGCAGCCCCCAGCTCGGAATGACCCGGTACCGAGGGGTCGGGCCCAGCGGACGACGCTGGCGTCGTTGTTGCGGCGGGGCGCCGGGACGCACCGCGACCCAGCGGTAGCCCGGCGCCAATCGCGGCGGCGTGGGCGATGCGGCTGGTGACGTGCCGGGCCGTGCGGCGGACCCCCAGTGGGCTTCGGGCGCCAACGGCGCCAACAATGAGCCGCCACAGCGAGGACACCACGACCGCTGCCGGTCGCGCACGTTCCAGCGCGTCCCGCACTGCGAACACACCTGGATCATCCGACCAGCCTAGCCACGATCCCCCCAGAGCTCGTTGCGGTCGGCGCGCTCAGACGCTGCCCGCGTCGCCGGCGTCGGTCACCACCGGACGTCCGGCACCGACCCAGGCCAGCATGCCGCCCTCGACATTGATCGGGGTGTAGCCGTTACGGGCCAAATAGTTGGCCACCCGCAAGGATCGCCCGCCCCGGTGACAGACCACGTACAGCTCGGCGTCCGGATCGATCTCGGCCAGACGCGCCGGAACATCGCCCATCGGGAGGTGCTGCGCTCCAGCGGCGTGGCCGCGCTGCCATTCGTCGTCTTCGCGGACGTCGAGCAGCACCACCGACGCGTCGAACGTCGTGGGTACCGCAGCGATGTCTACCTGCCTGACTTCCACATCGTCCATGCCGTCAATGCTCGCACGCGAACCTGGGCCGGCACACCCGGCCCCGACGCACCTCGGCGGCGTTAGCAACGGGAAGCTATCCACAGTTTCCACAGGTTCATCCACAGGCCGGGACCTCGCGAAAAGCCCGCGATATGGGCAAAACTGTGCAACCGCTGTCCAAAGCTGTGGATAACCCTGGGGTACTGGGTACGCCGATCAACAACCCCGCGCCTGTGGAGCGAAATTAAGCACTCGACTAAATCCTGCCCGCCGACCGGCCGGGCACCGGTTAGGATCGCCGGGATTTCAAAGCGCAAAGGCCGATTTTCACCTGGCCAACCAACGGGTTATGATCGGCGTCACAACAGCAGTTGTGACGGAACTCACTGGGGGGCCACCGGTGGTCGTGCAGGTCAGGAGTGTCTGATGGCGTCACATCCGATGGGATCGGGGTCAGCGTTACCGCAGCCCGAATGGCAGTCCGGACATCTATACGCCCGTAATCAGTGGATGGCCTTCCTGCGCGCGAGCGCGATCGCCCTACTGCTGCTCGGCGTTCTTGCGTTGATCGTCCTGTTCTGACTTAAACCGGATCAGGTATACGTGAGGTCGGCGCGCGCGTCCTTGCGGTGCGCCCTGCGAAGGAGCAATGTTGGCAGCGATCTTGAGTGTCGAACTTCAGGATCTTTGACGACACCCGGCTCCATCGATCGATGATGAGGAAGGAATCTCGTGGCTGAATACACCTTGCCGGACCTGGATTACGACTACGGAGCGCTGGAACCCCACATCTCCGGGCAGATCAACGAGCTGCACCACAGCAAGCACCACGCCGCCTACGTCAAGGGCGTCAACGACGCGGTTGCCAAACTCGACGAGGCCCGCGCCAATGGCGACCACGCGGCGATCTTCCTCAATGAGAAGAACCTGGCCTTCCACCTCGGCGGCCACGTGAACCACTCGATCTGGTGGAAGAACCTGTCCCCCAACGGTGGCGACAAGCCGACCGGTGATCTCGCCGCGGCCATCGACGATCAGTTCGGGTCGTTCGACAAGTTCCAGGCTCAGTTCACCGCGGCGGCCAATGGTCTGCAGGGCTCGGGCTGGGCGGTTTTGGGCTACGACAGCCTCGGCAATCGGCTGCTCACCTTCCAGCTTTACGACCAGCAGGCCAACGTGCCGCTCGGCATCATCCCGCTGCTGCAGGTCGACATGTGGGAGCACGCGTTCTACCTGCAGTACAAGAACGTCAAGGCCGACTACGTCAAGGCGTTCTGGAACGTCGTGAACTGGGAGGACGTGCAGAACCGCTATGCGGCGGCCACGTCCAAGACCGGTGGTCTGATCTTCGGCTGAGTCCGGTCCAGGTTCGACCTGAGGGCTGGGTAGGTTTCTGAACTCTCCAGAAGGGGCGTCACGCGGATTGCGTGGCGCCCCGCTCTCGTTCTGGGGTCCGGCCACCGTGTCGCCTTGCACCCGCCCGGTAGCTGCCGCATGCTGATCCGATCGCGGTGCGCGTCGCCTCCATGCCAGGATTGCGGTCCACCACAACGATTTTCGCGTCCGCGAGGCGAATCTGCTGTTGCACCAGAACATTTCGCCGAGCATCAAATCGGACGGCACCGTGCCCTCGATGGTGCGCCGAGTCGGCCCCGGTGCCCATTCTCCGAATAGCAGAATCTGGCTGCCCCAAATCGGTAAGAAGGCTAGCGAATTCGACACGATACGACTAACGTCATGCGCACCAGCGAAGGGGAGTAGCCCCCAATCGTCGTGTCGACATACTGGCGTCAGCCCGGCCGGCGAACCGCAACCGCGGTGGGCGAGACCTTCGACCCATGTCGATGCACCGCGCAGGCGGCAGGTACCGGCAATGTGTCGAAAGGTCGCCATGCTCTCCGCCGCACTGATCAGCTTCGGGGTCGCCTTTCTCGCCGAGTTGGGCGACAAATCCCAGCTGGTGACCATGGCCTACGCGCTGCGTCACCGCGCTTGGGTGGCGCTCTCCGGGGTCGGGATCGCGGCCTTCCTGGTGCACGGGGCCGAAGGGGACGGCGGGGATGGCGGGGATATGGATCGGCGCGACCTTTGGCATGGTGCTGGCCGACGGAGTCGCCATCGGTGTCGGCGCCCTGTTGCACACCCGACTGCCCGAACGGTTCTTACGCGCCCTGGCCGGCGTGCTGTTCCTGATGTTCGGATTGTGGATTCTGTTCGACAGCGCCCTGGGGCTGCGCTGGGTAGCCGTGGCCGTCACCGCAACCGTGGCTGTCGCGGCAATCGGACTGGTGATTATCCGGCGACCGCGCAAACCTCCGGCGGTATCCGGCCCGCAATCCCGGCTTGAATCGATGCCAGAATCTCCACGAGCCCGTCTGGCTATCCCCGGCTAGGGGGATGGCGCGCATTCAACCGCTCAACCTGCAACATGTTCCACGTCGTCTGACAACGGGGTCGCACACAATCTGACGTGACGCCAAGCCTGTGCTCTAGCAAATATCCGCTGCCGTCAGCCCCGACTGCGGCCCGGTTGCCGGCTGAAAAGTTGATCTTGACTGCCTGTAGGCGTGCGCGCAGCTCATCGCGGTCAATACAACGCGGCCGTCACCTTTTGCATTGCCGGACGGCGCAATCGCTCCGTCACCCCATGGCGAAGATACCGGTATCCGCCGCCGCGGCAGCCAAAACGCAAAGCCAAGTTAACTTTTATGCGGTTTGCACTTGGTTGTCCGCACAACACTCGGTACCATAGTCAGCAAATACGCCGCCTATTCGTACCGCTCATGATGCATGTGGAGGTTAAATCGATGAGCAAGACGTTCGCCGCCCGCCTAAACCGCCTGTTCGACACGGTTTACCCACCTGGGCGCGGACCCCACACGTCTGCCGAGGTGATCGGGGCACTCAAATCCGAAGGTGTCACCATGTCGGCGCCGTACCTTTCCCAGCTCCGTTCGGGCAACCGCACCAACCCATCGGCGGCAACCATGGCCGCACTTGCCAATTTCTTCCGGATCAAGCCGGCCTACTTCACCGACGACGAGTACTACGAGAAGCTCGACAAGGAACTGACCTGGCTGGCCAGCATGCGTGACGAAGGGGTGCGCCGGATCGCCGCCCGTACCGTCGGGCTGTCCTCCGAGGCTCAGCAGGACCTGGTGCAGAAGGCCGATGAGCTGCGCCGCCGGGAGCATCTCGACGACTGATTCACCGGGCATCCGCCCGAGCTGAATTCATATTCGCAAGCGGGGATCGTTTCGACGATTCCCGCTTTGCGGTGCCGTCAACCCCTATCCGCCCGCGCGTTCAAGTTCCCGGTACTGCTCGGCGATCGCCAGGATCCACTCCCGGTCGGAGAATGACTCGGGCTGGCTGAGCCAGCCCAGGCCGGGGAAGCCTGACCGGGCATCACTGTCGCGGGTGTCGTAGATCCACTGGGCGACGGTCCGCGCCCGCTCCCGGGGCGAGCCTTGCCGTGTGCGCGGCTCCGGCACGGGTTCCTCGGATTGGTGCGATCCGCTGGATCCGCGCGGTCCGGCGGTTTCGTGCCGACGCGTTTCGGCCGCCGTCGCCTCCAGATACAGCGAATCCGAGATCATCGACATTCGCTCGGCGACCCGGAACACCAACGGCCCGCGCGGACGCACGCCGATGCCGACATCCGGCTGGCGCCTGGCGAGTTCGGTCAGCAGCGGTCCGATGATCCGCAACTCCTGGCGCGCTCCGAACCAGTCTTCGACGCTCGGCAGCAACGATCCTGCGGCGACGATGATCATCGCGCAGCCCAGCATGGTCGCTGCCGCACCGACACCGACCGGCTCCATCCGCCCGGCGGCCCGGAGCAGGAAGAAGGCGGTGACGCCGACGATGAGCACCATGCCGATGGTGAAGACGAACAGCGCTCGACCGCGTCTGCTGCGGTTCGAGTAGCGCAGGCCGGCCCACCCCATCAGGGTCAGTGTCAGCAGCACATAAATCAATGGCAGTAACCACGAGGCGCCATTGGATCCGAGGGCGCGCTTCAGAAACTCCGCGGGGGCCATCTCGGGTTGCCTACCGGCACTGAAGAAGATCACCAGGCTGACGACGGCCACGACAACCGCGATGCCGTACTGGATCAGCGCGATGCGCCGGGTGATCGCCGATACGTGTTCCGAGGATGCCGTCGTGATCATCACGCAGCTTCCGGCCGCGCACGCGATCAGCGCGATCTGGGTCAGACCGGCCGCGATGTTGGGCCAGCCGAGCATGGTGTCGGTGAGCAGCGCCAGCGGCTGCCAATTCAGGGCGGCGACGACGCCCAAGCTGCCGAGCGAGAGAATCATCGCCGAGCTCACCAGGGATTGCTTGTTGACCAGAGCCCAGCCGATGCGCAGACCAGTAGCCAGCCCGAGTAGGCCGGCGATCACCCAGACGATCAACCAAATGCCTCTCCGAGGCGAACCTGCACGATCGACGAACGGTCGGACGGCAGCCGGCCCAACCGGTAGAGCAACAGCGCGGCGAAGTCCTCGGCCTCCTGCTCGACGTCCTCGCCGTTGGGCCCCATACAGCCGGTCCGCTGGTTGAGCATGTAGCTGATCAGGTCCGAGCTCGCGACCTCGACCGATTCCTGGGCCGCGTCGACGATCGATATGCCTTCGTGGCCGAGCACCAGGTGGCCGAGTTCATGCGCGAGGGTCCGGTCCCAGGCCGGCAGGCCCTCCTGGATGAGGAACACGTCGCGGTCGGCGTATTGCCGCCATTGCCCGCACACGCCGGGCGGAAGTTCGGCCACGGTCACCTCGATCGGTCTGCCGCGATCCTCGCTCACCGATTCGACCAGGCGAGTCAAGGTGACCTCGCCGCGCCGCGGGGCAAGATCGAGCACCTCGTTGACAGCACGCGTGACGCTTCGACTGGCAGACATGATCCCCCTTTCCACCCTCTAGTACACGCCGTATATGCCTTGGAAAACTCCGGTTTCAGGGATTCTCCCCAGACGGTCCTATCTCATGAACCGAGCAGCGTCGATCCGCACCGTACGGCCGGCTCTGGCCTGCCGAAAACCCAGAAGTCCGCCCAGGCCGGTGAGGGCAACCATCCCGCTCACCCCGGGCAGCGCCATCGCCGCGATCTCTTTTGTGCTGGCAACGCGCAAGTAGTCGGCGTAGCCGGTCCGGTAGGACGCCAGCGGGATCGTGGAGTCGGGTCCGGCAGCGGCGGGCCTGCTCCCGATCTCCAGTTTGGTGGTGGGGTGCGGCGCAGGATTCGCCTTGGGCCCGTCGTGGTCTCCGTTTCCGGCCCCCATCGGGGTGACGATCGGCGCGACGATGACGGGCAGGACCACGACCGGTACCGCGATCGGTGCTGCCCCGACCGCAGCGGCCAGACCGGGCGGGGGTGCCCCGGCAGCGCCGGCCAGCTGCGGCGCCGGCTGCACTGACGGCAGCTGCATCTCGGGCGGCTGGGGGACGTGGAACGGTGGGAGTCCGCCTGCTCCGCCCCCACCACCGCCTGCGGATCCACTGATGACGCTCGTGGTGGTCGTGGTGGGCTCGGTGGTGGTCGGCGGGGTCGTGGTCGGCGGGGTCGTCGTCGGCGGGGTCGTGGTCGGCGGGGTCGTGGTCGGCGGGGTCGTCGTCGGCGGGGTCGTCGTCGGCGGGGTCGTCGTCGGCTCGGTCGTCGTCGGCTCGGTCGTCGTCGGCTCGGTCGTGGTCGGCTCGGTCGTGCGCGAGGTCGTAGTGGGCTCGGTCGTGCGCGAGGTCGTCACGGCAGTCGAATTCGTGGTGGTGACACCAGTGGAAACGCCGGTGGTGCTCGGGCCTGTGGTGCTGGGACCTGTGGTGCTCGGTCGAGTAGTCCTCGTGGTCGACGGGTGAGGGTGCATCGCCGAAGGGAAAGGCGCGTCGGTCCCGGTCTCAGTTTGCGACGCCCCCTCTGAGCCGGAGGGTTGCGCAGTTCCCGACGGGCCGCCCGGGTCATCTGTTTTGGTCGGCTTACCGCTCGTCTTGGTCGGCTTACCGCTCGTCTTGGTAGGTTTGCCGGTCGTCGGCTTGTCGGTGTGCCGCGGGCCGCCGGTTGTCCCGCCCGGTCCACCGCCTTGGTCGTCGTTGTTGTCGGAGCCACTCGAGGATCCATTGCCCCCGTCGGCATTCCCTCGATCCGGATGGGCAAATGCCAATGCCCCTCCGATACCGGCGATGAACAGGCCCGATATCACCAGACCAGTGGAGGCCACGACGCGCAACTGCGAACGCACGTTGGCACCCCCCGTTCCCTCCACCGGCGATCAACTTCGTTGAATACATTCGATTCTTGCACAAACAATATGTCGCAATTTTGCTGGCCGAGCCGAATGCCGGTGCCGATCCCGGGTAGTGCCGACGGAGCAAATCCGCCGGACGATACTGTGGGTCTGCAGCAGTTTTGCGATGACCACCAACACATCACCAATCGACCGGGAGGCATCCGGAATGGGCCTGTTCACGCGACGAAAAAGCCGCGCCACCCGCCGCGCCGAAGCCCGCGCGCTCAAGGCCAAGGCCAAGCTGGAAGCGCGTCTGTCCGCAAAGAATGACGCCCGCCGGATCAAGTCCGACAAAAAGGCCACCCAACGCGCCCTCAAAGCTCAGGTCAGGTCGCAGCGGGACAGCGACCGTAGTGCCCTCAAGGTGGCCGAGGCCGAATTGAAGACGGCGCGTGAAGGGCGCCTCCTCTCCCCCGTCCGGATCCGCCGCCTGCTGACCGTCACACGTTTGCTGGCGCCGGTGCTCGTGCCCCTCATCTACCGTGCCGCCACGGCCGCGCGCGGCGCCCTGGACGAGCGCCGGGCCGACCGACTCGGCGTCCCGCTGGCCCAACTCGGCCAGTTTTCCGGGCACGGCGCCGAGCTGTCCGCACGGATTTCCGGGGCCGAACGGTCGCTACTGCAGGTCGCCGAGAAGAAGCCGAAGGACGCCGAAACCAAACAGTTCGTCACGGCGGTCAACGACCGGCTCACCGACCTGGCCGCCGCGGTGACGGCCGCCGAGAACATGCCCACTGCACGCCGACGCGGCGCGCATGCCGCGATCGCCGCTCAACTCGACGGTATCGATGCCGACCTGATGGCCCGGCTGGGACTGGTCTGAGACTGATCCCAGGAGCGCCGTCGCAACCGACTTCGAAAGGCACAAACATGCATTTGCGTACCGGTCGGTCCTCGCGCGCCCTGCTCGCCGCGACCATGACCGCACTGATCGTGGCCGCCTTGACGCTGGTCGGGGCCCCGTCAGCGGCTGCGCACGCGGCGTTGATCTCTTCCGACCCGGCCGATCATTCGACGCTGACCTCCGCACCGCAGCGGGTGAGCGCCACCTTCAACGAGGAGATGCAGCCGGCCTTCGCGAACATGACCGTCGTCGGCCCGGACGGCAACCTGTGGTCCGAGGGTGAGCCGCAGGTCGCCGGCACGGTGGTCAGCGTCGCCGTCCGGCCGCTCGGGCCCGCGGGCACCTACACCGTGAACTATCGGGCGACTTCCGCCGACGGCCATGTGGTCTCCGGTTCGTGGTCGTTTGACCTGACGGTCGCCAGTTCGGGCACTCCCGGGCCGGCCGCCTCGTCGCCCGACCAGTCCGGCGGCGGCATGATGGTGTGGCCGTTCGTGCTGGTCGCCGTGGTGCTCGTCGGCGGCGGAGTCTGGTGGGCGCTCCGACGCCAACGGTGACCGGCCGCGCGGCGACGACTGCCGTGGCGGTCGTCGCCGCCGTCGTGAGCGTCACCTCGGTGATGGCCTGGGCGTTGGCCTACCCGCACAGCCCGGTGGCCGGCGCACTGGTCCGCGCCCTGTCCGACTGCGTGGGCGTGGTGACCATCGGACTTGCCGCGGTGCCCCTGCTCGAGGACGCCCGTTACCGCGCTGAACTGAGCCGGAGGGCGGCCGGCCCGCTCGGGCTGGCCGCGGCGTTCTGGCTGCTGGCCGAGGTGGTGCGGCTGACCGTGGAGGCCGCGCAAACCGCGGGCGTCGGGTTCTGGCAGATCGAGGTGCGGACCCTGGCCGATTTCGGGCTGTACACCACAGCGGGCCGGTCCGGCCTGGTCGGTATCGCGGCGGCGTTGGTCGTCTGCCTGGTCGCGATCTGCGTACCGCGCGGCGCCACCCCCACCGCGACCCTGGGTGTCGCGGCGGTCGGTGTGGCCGCCAGGACGCTGGCCGGGCATCTATCCGAGAGCCCGATCGGCGGTATGGCCGTGGCGGTGCACGTACTTGCCGCCGCGGTGTGGTGCGGCGTGCTGGCGGCTCTGGTTGTCACCGTGACGCACCGCGGCCAGTGGGCCCGGGTGTTGCCGAGGTTCTCCCAGCTGTCACTTCTCTGCGTGGGCGTATTGTTAGCGGCCGGTGGGGCTGGGGCTGTGATCCGGCTGAATTCCGCCTCCGAGTTGTGGGCCACCGGCTACGGCCGGCTGTTGGCGGCCAAGCTGGTGGTGACCGCGGGGCTGCTGGTGCTGGCCTGGTGGAACCGGTCGGGCTGGCTGCCCGCGGCCCGGGCGCACCGCAGCAGCGCTGCGCTGTCGCAGAACCGTTCGGTGGTGGAGTTGGCCGTCATGGCCGTCGCGGTGACGTTTGCCGCGGCCTTGGCCGTCACGGGTTGACGACCTCAGCGCCTGGCATGATGGGAAGCACTGCCGGCCACCCCCCAACACCGCGCTGGCGCGGCGCACCAGAAACTGCAAAGGAGCAGCCAGATGGCAGAGCAGCAGGATCAACCCGTCGAGAAGCCCGACACCGCACCGGAGTCGGCCGCGGCCACCCCGTCGGCCGCCGGTGCAGATCCCGCTCCTCCCACCCCGGCTGCCTCCATCCCGAAGCCCGGCCCGAAGCCCGGCCCGCCGGCCAAGAAGGCTCCGGCGAAGAAGGCCCCGGCCCAAAAAGCGGCGGCCAAGAAGGCTCCGGCCAAGGCCGCCAAGAAAGCTCCGGCGAAAAAGGCCCCGGCCAAGAAGGCACCCGACACTGCGCCCCCAGCCGAGAGCGCGCCTGTGGCCCAGAGCACGCCGGCGCCGACCAGCGCCCCAAGCCCGGCACCGGATTTGACGTCAGCAGCCAAAGAGACTGCTGCACAAGCAAAGTCGACGGTAACCTCGGCTACCAACCCGGTCTCCGGTGCGGCACCGGCCGCGCTGGTCGATGGCGGGCACTCCCGGCTGCCGCTGGCCGCCGCGGTGGCCGTCGGTGTCCTGGCCATTTTGCTGGTGATCCTGAGCCGCCGGCATTCCGCGGACAGCTGACCGGGGCTTGACCCTGACGCGACGTCAGGGTCGATAGTGGCCTCATGCACGCGAATTCCCAGGCGAGATCTGTCGGTGCGGTCGCCGCGCTGACCGGTATCTCGGTGCGGACCCTGCATCACTACGACCACATCGGTCTGGTGGTGCCCAGCGTGCGTACCGCGGCGGGATACCGCAACTACACCGACACCGATATCGAGCGCCTGCACTTGGTGCTGGTGTACCGGTCGGTCGGGCTCGCCCTGGACGAGATCCGGTCCCTGCTCGATGACGCCGGTGCCGATGTGCTCGCCCACCTGCGACGCCAGCACAGCCTGTTGTGCGATCAGGCCGAGCAGCTTCAACGGACGATCAAAGCAGTGGAGGAATTGATGAGCGCTCACACCAGCGGAATTCAGCTCACCGCCGAGGAGCAGGTCGAGATCTTCGGCAGTGCCGTGTACGACGAGCACGCCATAGAGGTCGAACAGCGCTGGGGCGACACCGAGGAATGGAAACAGTCACAGCAGCGTGCCGCGCAGATGACCAAGCAGGACTGGATCGAGGTCAAGGCGGAGAACGACGCGCTGCTCGACGCACTGGTGGCAGGAAAGCGCGCGGACGTGCTACCCGGATCGGCCGCGGCCAATGCGCTGGCGGCCCGGCATCGCGCCGGCATCTCCCGGTTCTATGACTGCAGCGACGACATGCACGTGTGCCTGGCCACCATGTATGTCGAAGATGAGCGGTTCACTCGCTACTACGACGACGCCGAGCCCGGGTTGGCCAAGTTCGTGCACGACATCATCGTGCAAAGTGTCGCGGGTGACGGACTGCGATAATCGTCGGGTGAGTATCGAACCGCGCGCCACCGCCGATCTGGTCGATGAGATCTACCCCGACGTTCACAGCTGCGACCTGCAGTTGCAGAACTATGGCGGTAAGACCATGTTCGCCGGGCCGATCACCACGGTGCGCTGCTTTCAGGACAATGCGCTGCTCAAGTCGATCCTGTCCACCCCGGGCAACGGCGGGGTGCTGGTGGTCGACGGCAACGGATCACTACACACCGCGCTGGTCGGCGACATCATCGCCGGGCTGGCCGCCGATAACGGCTGGTCCGGGGTAGTCGTGCACGGTGCGGTGCGCGACGCCGCCGCATTGCGGACCATTGACGTCGGGATCAAGGCACTGGGCACCAATCCGCGTAAGGGCACCAAGACCGGTGAGGGTGAACGCGACGTCGAGGTGAGCTTCGGCGGGGTGACCTTCGTGCCGGGCGAGATCGCCTACTGCGACGAGGACGGCATCGTGGTGGTGGCCCCGCAGTAGGTCACCCTTTAGCGCGAGCAGACGCAGAGTCGCACTTTCCGAGCTGGTTCTGTGCGATTCCGCGTCTGCTCGGCGGGTTAAACCTTCACCGGAGCACGGTGTTTGGTGAACAGCAGCGACTCCTCGTCGACCTTGCCGTACCGGATGGTCCGCATGTCGAAGAAGTAGTTCTGCTTGAGTTTCCACGGCGCTTCCGACCCTGACTTCGGCAGGCTGTCCATCGCGCGCCGGAAGTAGCCGGGCGTGAAGTCCATGAACGGCTGCTCCTGCACCGAACCACCCGGATGCTGCGGCTCGACCCGGTCGAATCCGTTGACGTCCATGTAATTCAGCACGCGGCAGATGAACTCCGAGACCAGATCGGCCTTCAGCGTCCATGACGCGTTGGTGTAGCCGAAGGTGATCGCCGCGTTCGGCACACCCGAGAGCATCAGACCCTTGTAGGCCATCGACTTGGTCAGGTCGATGGGTTCGCCATTGCGGCTGACCGTCGCCCCACCGAACAGCTGCATGTTCAAACCGGTTGCGGTGATGATGATGTCGGCCGCCAACTCTTCACCCGAGGCGAGCTTGATGCCGGTTTCGGTGAAGGTCTCGATGGTGTCGGTGACGACGTCGGCCTTGCCCTTCCGGATCGTCTTGAACAGATCGCCGTTGGGCGCCAGGCAGACTCGCTCATCCCACGGCTTGTAGCGCGGGCTGAAGTGCTTGTCGTAGTCGAAACCTTCGGGCAGCCGCCGCACCGCCATGTCGCGCAGCACCTTCTTGAAGACGCTCGGGAAGCGACGCGCGACCTCGTACCGGGCGGTGGCCTCGCCGATGGCCTTCCAGCGGTTGACGAAGTGCGCCGCGTGCTTGGGCAGGTACTTGTTGGCCTTTACCGCAACCGGATCCTCCAGCGGCAGCGAGCCGATGTAGGTCGGTGAGCGCTGCAGCATCGTGACGTGCCCGGCTCCCTCGCTAACCAGCGAGGGAATCAACGTCACGGCCGTTGCGCCGGAACCGATGACCACGATCTTCTTGCCGGCATAGTCGAGATCCTCGGGCCAGTGCTGGGGGTGAATGATCTGCCCCTTGAAATCCGCCGAGCCGGGGAACTCCGGCGAGTAGCCCTCGTCGTAGTTGTAGTAGCCGCTGCACACCGACAGGAACGAGCAGGTGATCTGCTTTTCCTCGCCGTCGTGCTCGACGGTCACCGTCCAGCGGTTGTCGGCGTCTGACCAGTCCGCGAACAGCACCCGGTGGCCGGTGCGGATGTGCTTGTCGATGCCGTTCTCGACGGCGGCCTCGTTGATGTAGTTCCAGATCGATGGGCCGTCGGCGATCGCTTTGGCCGACTCCCACGGCTTGAATCGGAACCCGAGGGTGAACATGTCCGAGTCGGAGCGGATGCCGGGGTATTTGAACAGGTCCCAGGTGCCGCCGATGTTCTCCCGACGCTCCAGGATCGCGTAACTCTTGGTCGGGCAGCGGTCCTGCAGGTGCCAGGCCGTGCTGATTCCGGAGATGCCGGCGCCGACGATCACAACGTCGAAGTGTTCGGTCATGGGACCGACGGTATCAACGCAGTGTCGAGTGGGTCAACGGTGTGTTGAGAAAATCGACGCAGTGTTAGGGTTTTGGTTGTGACCGCCTCCAGCCCGACCCGCGCCCCGCGCGGGCGCCGCGCCGCCCGCCCATCGGGCGACGACCGCGAGGCCGCGATCCTCGCGACGGCCAAACAGTTGCTGGAAACCAAGAAGTTCGCCGACATATCGGTCGATGACCTGGCCAAAGGCGCCGGAATCTCTCGGCCGACGTTCTACTTTTATTTCCAGTCCAAGGAAGCGGTACTGCTGTCGCTGATCGATCCGCTGATCAAGCGCGCGGACACCGGTTTCGACCACGCGCTGGACAGCATGCCCGCCGATCCTCACCGCGCCGTCCGGCGCGGTATCGAGATCTTCTTCAGCTCCTTCGGGTCGCATCCCGCCACGGCACGCGCCGGCACCGAGGCACTGAACAGCATTCCGGAGTTCCGTGAGTTCTGGTCCGGGGTCATGCAGAAGTGGATCGACGTGACCGCGAGTCTCATCACGGCCGAGCGTCAGCGCGGCGCCGCCCCGGACACCATTCCCGCGATGGATCTCGCCACCTCGCTCAACCTGATGAACGAGCGGACGATGATGGCGGCCTTGAGCGCCGAACAACCCGCGGTCGACTACGACAAGGTGGTCGACACCCTCACCCACATCTGGTTGACCAGCATCTACGGCGACACTCCATAGTCCGTCCGCCATCTATGCGAACATATGTTCGTGTCGGGTCCACAAACCGCTTTGGCGAGCATCCTGCACGCCGATCTCGATTCGTTCTATGCCTCGGTCGAGCAGCGTGATGACCCGAAGCTGCGTGGCCGCCCGGTAATCGTCGGTGGCGGGGTGGTGCTCGCAGCCAGTTACGAGGCCAAGGCGTTCGGGGTGCGCACGGCCATGAGTGGCGGCCAGGCCCGCACACTGTGTCCGCAGGCCATCGTGGTGCCGCCGCGGATGGCGGCCTATTCGGAGGCCAGCGGGCACGTGTTCGAGGTGTTCCACGACACCACGCCGGTGGTCGAGCCGCTGTCGGTGGACGAGGCGTTTCTCGACGTGTCCGGGTTGGGCCGGGTTTCGGGGACGCCGGTGGAGATCGCCCGACGGCTGCGCGAGCAGGTCAGCGAGCAGGTGGGCCTGCCCATCACCGTCGGCATCGCGCGCACGAAGTTTCTGGCCAAGGTGGCCAGCCAGGTGGCCAAGCCGGACGGGCTGCTGCTGGTGCCGCCCGACCGTGAGTTGGCGTTCCTGCATCCGCTGCCGGTGCGCCGGCTGTGGGGTGTGGGCGCCAAGACCGCCGAGAAGCTGCACGCCCACGGCATCGAAACCGTCGCCGATGTGGCCGAGTTGCCCGAGTCGGCACTGCGTCCCATGGTCGGCGGCGCGATGGCGCGACAGCTGTATGCGTTGTCGCGCAACATCGATCGACGCCGGGTGACGACGGGGGTGCGGCGCAGTTCGGTCGGGGCGCAACGGGCGCTCGGGCGGCGCGGCAACACCATGTCGGCCGCGGAGGTGGACGCCGTGGTGGTCAACCTCGTCGACCGCATCACCCGGCGCATGCGCGGGGCCGGGCGCACCGGCCGAACCGTCGTATTGCGGTTGCGCTTCGACGATTTCGGCCGGGCAACCCGCTCACACACCCTGCCCCGGGCCACCGCGTCGACCGACGCCGTCCTGTGCGCCGCCCGCGCGTTGGTGACGGCCGCGGCGCCGGTGATCGCCGAGCGCGGGCTGACCCTGATCGGTTTCGCGGTGTCCAATATCGACCATCAGGGCAGCCAGCAGTTGGAATTGCCCTTCGAGTCAGAGCCCGATCCGGTGGCGATCGACGGCGCGATCGATCAGGTGCGGCACCGGTTCGGCAACGCGATGTTGACCCGCGGCGTGTTGGTCGGCCGCGATTCCGGACTAGAGGTGCCCACGCTGCCTTTTTGAAATACCGCCGATCACCCGCAGCGCCGCATTGCGTGCAATCACACCGGACGCGGTGGCCGGGACGATCACCCGCGAGCCCGGCCCCATCCAACGCTGCCGGGGCATGACGAGGCGACGGTGCCGACGCTCGTATTCGCGCAATCCCGTCGCGGGATCATCCCGATTCGCCGCGACGCACTCGGAAAGGGTTGCCGCACCTGCGATTGCCAGGCTCGAGCCGTCCCCGAGCAGAGAAACACACGAGGCGGCATCACCGAGCAGCACGATTCGCCCGCTCGACCAGGTACCCAGGCGGACGCGACTGACCGAGTCGAAGTAGATGTCGGCGGCGTCCCGCATTTGTTGCACCAGTTCGGGCACCCGCCAGCCCATGCCGGCGTAAACGTCGGCGACGACGTCCTTGTGTGCCGACGAGTCGCGATGGTCGAAGTCCGGCAACGCCGGGTGACGGAAGATGAAGGCCGCGATGCCACGGCCGGTCGCCGGATGCACGGCCGCCATGCGTCCGGGTTCGTTGTACATCAGGACGGTGTCGCCTTCCGCGTCCTCCGCCAGGTCGACGGTGGCGACGTACATGCCGAGGTGTTCGATGAAGCCCGTTCCAAACGCCAATTCCCTTACCCGCGAATGCAACCCGTCGGCGCCCAGCACTAGATCGAATTCCTGCGGCTCGGCATGTTCGAAGGTGACCTCGACGCCCGCGGCATTCTGGTGGAGCGAGGTTACCGTGTCGCCGTAGCGATAGTCGGCGGCGTTGCGCCCGGCGTCGGCCAGGATTGCGGCCAGGTCGCTGCGCGGAATCTCGATCCCGTTTCCCAGTTGCAGCGGTGCCCACCCGATTCGCCGGCCGCGGCGGTCGACCGCACTGAACCCGGTGGCTCGGGTCGCCGCGGATCGGAGCTGCGGCAGCACTCCCATGCGCTCCGCGACGCCATACGCGGGACCTCGCACGTCGACGGGGCTGCCGCTGGATCGGTCAGCACCGGCGCGTTCGACGACCGTGACCGTCATTCCGAACTGGGCCAGCCAATACGCCGCGGTCGAGCCGGCCACACCTGCACCCACGATGAGCACCGTTTTCACGTGAACACCTTTCTGCAGTCAATGCATTATTGCATCTACTGCAGTTATACACTCGATGTATGCCGTCCGAAACCGCCGCAGCCTCGCTGCGCGAACGCAAGCGCGCGCGTACCCGTGCCGCCATCGTCGAGGCGGCGCTGGAGCTGTTCGCCGCCAACGGTTACGACGGCACGACGGTGGCCGACATCGCCGCGGCCGCCGATATCGCGCCGCGCACGTTTTTCAGCTATTTCGCCAGCAAGGACGACGTACTGATGCCCGATGCCGACGCCCGGGTAGCCGCCGCCCTCGATGCCATCGCAGAGCGCGGACCCGACGATCGCCCGGCCGATGTGCTGTTGCGGGCGCTCGGTTCGGTGATCGACGGTGGCTATGACTTCGCCGACGACCAGGGCGCATTGCGGTTCCGGCTCATCCAGACGGTTCCGGCGATTCGGGGGCGGGCACTGCAGTTGCAGCTCGATGCGCAGCGGGAGATCGCGCAGCACCTGCAGGCGGCGTACGCAGACGAACTCGACGCCATCGCCGCGGGTGCCATCGTCGGCGCATTCATCGGCGCCGTCACCGGTGCCGTCCAGGCGATGGTCGATACCGGTATCCCCGACGACCACGAGGCTCGCGCGCTGTCCTTGCGGCAGGCCACCGAGATCGCGCTACGGCCATGGGCAACCCGATCGAGCGCCGAACATGATCCGTTCACCTCGGGAACCTGAGTCTCAGCCGGTGGTCCACTCCAGCAGCCGCTCTGCGGGCCAGGTGTTGACGATCCGGTCGATCGGCACCTCGGCATCCAGGGCCCGCTGGGCGCCATAGCCGAGGAACTCGAGCTGACCGGGCGCGTGCGAGTCGGTGTCGATGCTGAACAGGCAGCCGATCTCCAGGGCCAGGTTCAGCAGCCGGGTAGGCGGGTCGCGCCGCTCCGGGCGGGAGTTGATCTCGACGGCGGTGCCGTGGTCGCGGCAGGCCGTGAACACCTTCTCGGCGTCGAACTTCGACTCCGGCCGCATGCCGCGTCCCCCGGTCACCAGACGGCCGGTGCAATGTCCCAGAACGTTGGTGCGTGGGTTCAAGACCGCCTTGACCATGCGTCGGGTCATGGCCGCCGCATCCATGGCAAGTTTGGAGTGCACGCTGGCCACCACCACGTCGAGGCGTTCCAGCAGGTCGGGTTCCTGGTCCAGGGAGCCGTCTTCGAGGATGTCAACCTCGATGCCGGTCAGGATCCGCATCGGCGCCACGAGTTCGCGCAGCCCCTCGATGACGTAGAGCTGGTCACGCAGCCGCTCCGCGGACAACCCGTTGGCCACCCGCAGGCGCGGTGAGTGGTCGGTCAGCGCGCAGTACTCATGACCCAGATCGCGGGCGGCGAGCATCATCTCCTCGATCGGGGCGGATCCGTCCGACCAGTTGGAATGCACATGCAGGTCGCCCCGCAGTGCGGCGCGCACCTCTCCCCCACCGAGATCCTGGGCAGCCGAGCGCAATTCGACGAGGGTGTCCGGCTCACGCCCAGACCAGGCCTGCGCGATCACCGTCGCGGTCTTGGGGCCCACCCCGGGCAGCGACTGCCAACTGTTCGATGCGCCGAGGCGTTCGCGCTGCGCATCGGTCAACGCCGCGACGACGTCGGCGGCATTGCGGTAGGCCATCACCCGCCGCGGGTCCTCCCGGGCCCGATCCTTGTAGTACGCGATCTGGCGCAGAGCGGTCACCGGATCCATGGGGTCTAGTGTGCCGGTTGCCGGACGTACGGGCACCCGGCTACGCTGTGGATTGACAATTTCTTCAATCCATCAATTCATCAGGTCGTAGCATGCCCCAACCTTTCCTCGGCCGCCCCGAACAGCCGCTGTACGAGATCAAGGCCAACCTGTTCAAGGCCCTGGCCCATCCGGCACGGATCCGAATCCTCGAAATCCTGTCCACCAGTGGCAAACCCACTCCGGTCAGCGAGATGCTCGCCGAGACCGAGATCGAGCCGACGCTGCTGTCCCAGCATCTGGCCGTACTGAAACGTCACCACGTGGTCAGCGGCAAGCGCGTCGGCAATGCGGTGTTCTACGAACTGGCACACCCCAAGATCTCCGAGCTACTGGTGATCGCCCGGACCTTCCTGGCCGACACGCTGGGCGCACAGCGCGATCAGCTGGAGGCGCTGCGGACGCTGCCCCCGCTCGGGCAACACTCGTGATCAACATCGCCCGGCTGCTGCCCCATCGCGACGATTACTCGGAATTGCCACGCTCGTGGCGGCGCGATGTCCTCGCCGGCATGACGGTCGGCGTGGTGGCGCTGCCGTTGGCATTGGCGTTCGGGATCAGCTCAGGCGTCGGGGCTGCGGCAGGTCTGATCACGGCGGTGGTGGCCGGACTGGTGGCAGCCGTGTGCGGCGGCTCGCATGTGCAGGTGTCCGGGCCGACCGGAGCGATGGCGGTGGTTCTCGCCCCGATCGTCGCGCAACACGGGCTCGGCAGCATCGCATTGGTGACGGTGGTTGCGGGCCTGGTGGTGCTGGCGGCGGGTGTCACCGGGCTGGGCCGGGCGGTGACGTTCATCCCGTGGCCGGTGATCGAGGGGTTCACCCTGGGCATCGCGGCGATCATCTTCCTACAGCAGGTTCCCGCGGCATTCGCCCAGCCGGTACCGGCGGGTGAGCGCACGCTGCCGGCCGCGTTCACCGTCGTCGTGCAGGCCGATTGGACGGCCGCGGCGAAAACCCTTGGGGTGGTGGCGGTTGTCGCGCTGCTGATGGTCGCACTCCCCCGGTTGCACCGCGCCATTCCCGAGTCGCTGACGGCGGTCATCGTGGTCACGGTCCTGGTCAGCGTGCTGCACATTCCCGTGGCCGCCATCGGTGAGCTGCCGTCGCGTCTGCCGAGCCCGGTGCTGCCGCACGCCGACCTGGGCGCGTTGCGCACCCTGCTCGGTGCCGCGCTGGCCATCGCCGCCCTGGCGGCCATCGAATCGCTGCTCTCGGCGCGGGTCGCCGCAACCATGTCTCCGACCGGACCGTATGACCCCGACCGTGAACTCGTGGGGCAGGGGCTGGCCTCGGTGGCCTCAGGTGTGTTCGGCGGCATGCCCGCGACCGGCGCGATCGCCCGTACCGCGGTCAATGTCCGGTCCGGCGCCAGGACCCGGGTCGCGGCGATCGTGCACTCGCTGGTCCTGCTGGGCGTGGTCTATCTGGCGACCGGACCCGTGTCGACCATTCCGCTCGCCGCGCTGGCCGGGGTGCTGATGGTGACGTCGTTCCGGATGATCTCGGCCACCACGATCCGGCAGATCCTGCGCTCCACCCGATCCGACGCGCTGACCTTCGTGCTGACCGCCGTGGTGACCGTGTGCTTCGACCTGATCGAAGCCGTCGAGATCGGCGTCGTGGTGGCCGCGTTCTTCGCGCTGCGGTCGGTGGCCAGACGCAGCAGCGTGGTTCGCGAGCAGCTTCCCGGCCCGCGGCTGCCCGGCGATGATCAGATCGCGCTGCTGCGCCTCGACGGTGCGATGTTCTTCGGTGCGGCCGAACGCATTTCGAATGACATCGTGGACGCCGAGCATCCGCACACGTCCGTCGTGATCATCCGGATGTCGCAACTCGGCATGCTCGACGCGACCGGCGCTCACACGCTCGCCGAGATCGCCACCGATCTGGAGTCACGCGGTGTCACGGTGATCATCAAGGGTGTTCGCCCCGAACACGCCGAGTTGTTGGCCAACGTCGGCGTGTTCGAGTCACTGCGACACGAAAACCACTTACTCGATTCGCTGGACGAAGCGATCGAGCATGCGCGGACGCACGTCAGCTGACCGTGCGGATCAGCTTCTTGTTCACGAACTCGTCCATGCCGAACTTGCCGAGCTCGCGTCCGAAACCGGACCGCTTGATGCCGCCGAACGGCAACTCGGCCCCTTCGGCGCCGACCGCGTTGACGAACACCATGCCCGCATCGATGCGGTCGGCCACCCGCGCGGCCTGATCCGCATCGGTGGTGAAGACGTAGGAGCCCAACCCGAACGGGGTGTCGTTGGCGATCGCGACCGCCTCGTCCTCGGAGCCGGCCTTGTACACCACCGCCACCGGGCCGAACAGTTCCTGCCGGTAGGCGTCGTTGTCCTCGGTGACGCCGGTCAGCACGGCCGGCGGGTAGAAGGCACCCCGGCGCTCGCCGGCGGACGTCAGCTTGGCGCCCTGATCGACAGCGGCCTTGACCTGTTGCTCGAGCCGCTCGGCGGCCAACTCCGAAGACAGCGGGGCGATCCCGTCGGCCGCGGCCAGCAGCTTGTCAGTGAACTTGGCCAGGAAGTCGTCGTAGAGATTCTCGGCGACGATGAACCGCTTCGCGGCGTTGCAGGCCTGCCCGGTGTTCTCCATCCGTCCGTCGACCGCGGCTTGCACCGTCGCATCGAGATCGTCGGTGGACAGCAGGATGAACGGATCGGAGCCGCCGAGTTCCAGCACGCACTTCTTGAGGTTGCGGCCGGCGATCTCGGCCACTGCCGCACCCGCCCGCTCGGAACCGGTCAGCGATACCGCGGCCACCCGGGGGTCGGCGATGATCTCGGCGACCTGGTCGTTGGTGGCGCGAATGTCGACGTAGGCGCCCTGCGGGAATCCGGCCTCCAGGAAGATCAGCTGCAGCAGTTCCGCGGATTCCGGGCACTGCGGGGCATGCTTGAGCAGAATCGTGTTGCCCACGATCAGGTTCGGGCCGGCGAAGCGGGCCACCTGGTAGTAGGGGTAGTTCCACGGCATGATGCCCAGCAGAACGCCCACCGGGCCCCGCTTGACCACTGCGCTGCCGTCGCCGTCGAGCAGTGCGATCTCCTCGTCGGCGAGGAACTTCTCGGCGTTGTCGGCGTAGTACTGGTAGATCGCGGCGCTGAAGTCGACCTCGCCGAGGGCCTGCTCACGCGGCTTGCCCATCTCCCGGACGATGACGTCGGCGAGCTGTTCGCGGCGCTGTTCGTGCAGTTCGGCCACCTTGGCGATGAGCGCGGCGCGCTCGGCGACCGTGGTGGTCCGTGCCCAGCTGCGGCCGGTCTTGGCGGCAGCCTCGATCGCGGCCTGGATCTCGGCGTCGGTCGAGGTCGGGTAGGTGGCGACCACCTCGGCGGTCGCTGGATCGGTGACTGCGTACTCGCTCATGTTCACTCCCAGATGCCCCAATCGGGGGATTCCGTACATTTACACCGGCGAGACTACCGATACCAGCGCCATGAAGGCCAGGAAGCAACGTAATCAGTATTTCGGCCGGTTGCGTTGCCCTAAAGTCGCCCTGAAAGGTCCCTGACTCTTCGGCGTTCCCCGGAATGAATCACCAGACCGGACTAGTTTCCGATGACGTGCGATTCGCCTTCAAGACATCCACGCAGAACACGACCTGGGCCGACATGCTTGCCATCTGGAAAGCAGCCGACAAGATCGACGTCTACGAATCCGGCTGGACGTTCGACCACTTCTATCCGATCTTCTCCGACTCATCCGGGCCGTGTCTGGAGGGCTGGACGACGCTGACCGCGCTGGCCCAGGCCACCGAGCGGCTGCGGGTCGGGGTGCTGGTCACCGGCATCCACTACCGCCATCCCGCGGTGCTGGCGAATATGGCCTCCGCGCTCGACATCATCTCCAACGGTCGGCTGGAGCTCGGCATCGGCGCCGGCTGGAATGAGGAGGAATCCGGCGCCTACGGCATCGAGCTGGGCTCGATCAGGGAGCGCTTCGACCGGTTCGAGGAGGCCTGCGAGATCCTCAAGAGCCTGCTGAGCCAGGAGACGACGACGTTCGACGGCAAGTTCTACCAGCTCAAGGACGCGCGCAACGAGCCCAAGGGTCCGCAGCAGCCGCACCCACCGTTCTGCATCGGCGGCAGCGGTGAGAAGCGCACGCTGCGCATCACCGCGAAGTACGCCGACCACTGGAATTTCGTCGGCGGTCCGCCCGAGGAGTTCGCCCGCAAGCGCGATGTGCTGGCCGCGCACTGCGCCGATATCGGCCGCGACCCCAAGGAGATCACGCTGTCGGCCCATGTGCGTTTGGGCGAGGACCGCGATTTCAAGAAGGTCGTCGACGAGGCCGCGGCGCTGGGTGCCGAGGGGCTGGATCTGGCCATCATCTACCTGCCGGCACCCTACGATCCGGCCGTGCTGGAGCCGCTCGCGGAAGCGATCCGGGACTCGGGTCAGCTGACCGGCTAGTCCGGGACGCTCAGGGCTCGCCGGCCTCGACCACGTGCACGCGGACGCCGGCCGCCGCGATCCGCTCCAGTTGTTCGGCGTCCGCGGTGGAATCGGTCACCAGGTGATTGATCCGGTCCAGTCCGACCATCTTGGCGAACGTCACCTTGCCGATTTTGGACCCGTCGACGGCGACGACGACCCGTTGCGCATTGGCGGCCATGGCGATGGCGGTTCGGGCCTCGCCCTCGTCGAACGTGGTGGGGCCGGTCTCGGCCGACATCCCGTCGGCACCGAGGATCGCGGTGCCGACGGTGATGATCTGAAATGCGTTCTCCGACATCGGGCCAACGGCCTCGAGCGAATTCGCGCGGACCAGTCCGCCGGTGATGATCACCTTCAGGTGGACGTCGACGGCACAGTCGGCGGCGATGGTGAGCGAGTTGGTCACGATCGTCATGCTCGGGCGGCCACGCAGCGATCGGGCCACCTCTCCGGTGGTCACTCCGCCCGTGAGTGCGACCGCCTGCGGTCCGGCGGGCACCAATGCCGCGGCATGGTGGGCGATCCGGCGTTTGATCGCAGTCATCCGGTGGTCACGCAGCCGCACCGGGATCTCGCTGCCGCTGGGATCCACCGCCCGGGCCCCGCCGTGGGTACGCACCAGCAACCCTTGCTCTTCCAATTCGCCGAGATCGCGCCGCAGGGTTGCCGGCGAAACGCGCAGTTCGGCGCACAGCACCCGGGAATCGACCTCCCCGCGCTCGCGCAGCAGTGACAGCACCTCGCGCATTCGGTCCGTGCGTTTGATCGACATCGCTGGCGACTCCCCCCTGGGCACAGTGGAAACAATCATTTTTACTGATCGCTTCGACGGATTGCATTGCGCGCTTTGAGCGATCTTCTCATTATCGACGAATGCTTCCCATGCCCCCACCGATCCGGCGGGTGATGCTGTGCCCCTGACCGACACTGCCGATCTCGTCGCGTCCGCCGCTTCGACGGGCACCGCGGTCCTCGCCTTCAACGTGATCACCATCGAGCACGCCGAAGGCATCGCCGAGGGTGCCGAGCGCGCCGGGTTGGCCGCGCTGCTGCAGGTCAGCGAGAACACCATCCGGTTCCACGGTGGCCGCCTCGCCCCGTTGGTATCGGCGTGCGCACAGATCGCGACGCACTCCACGACCCCACTGGCAGTGCACCTGGACCATCTTCAGGACGCCGCGCTGACCGCAGAGGCCATCATGACCGCCGCCGATCTCGGGGTCAGCTCGCTCATGGTCGACGCCGCCCACCTGCCATACCTGGAGAACGTCGACCGGACAAGGTCATTCACCGCCGAGGCTCATGCGGCCGGGCTGTGGATGGAAGCCGAACTGGGCGAGATCGGCGGCAAGGGCGGGGCCACGACCAACGCGCACGTGTCCGGCGCCCGCACCGATCCGCAGGAGGCAGCGGCGTTCGTGGCGGCAACCGGCGTGGATGGTCTGGCTGTCGCGATCGGCAGCTCGCACGCGATGACGACGCGGGAGGCCGAACTCGACTTCGATCTGATCACCGCGCTCGCCGCCGACTTGCCGATACCGCTTGTGCTGCATGGGTCTTCGGGGGTTTCCGACGCTCAGCTCGGAAGGGCGGTGCAGGCCGGCATCCGCAAGATCAACATCGGCACAGCGCTCAACGCCGGCTACACCTCCGCGATCCGGGCCTCCTTGGCCGCCAACCCTGCCGTGACCGATCCTCGCGGCTACCTGGCCGCCGCACGACAGGCGATCGGTGACCTCGTCGTCGAACTGGGCACCGCGATCGCCGCCTCGCCGGTGAGCGTCCGTGCGGAAAGGACTGAAACGCCATGACCCCGACCACAGCTGCGCTCCCGAAGACACAGTCCGCCAACGCATCTGACCGTCCATCCCGTCTTCCGCTGGCCGATATCATCGGCAGGCACAAGGCTGGTGAACCGGTCGGTATCTATTCGGTGTGCTCGGCACACCCGACGGTGGTGCAGGCCGCTTTCGTGCAGGCCGCCGCGGACGACAGTCAGGTGCTCATCGAGGCGACCTCCAACCAGGTCGACCAGTTCGGCGGCTACACCGGGCTGAACCCGGCCCAGTTCCGCGACCTGCTCTTCGGCATCGCCGACGAGTGCGGATTCGACCGCGACCGCATCATCCTGGGCGGCGATCACCTCGGCCCGAACCGCTGGCAGCACCAGCCCGCCGATCAGGCGATGGCCAATGCCGAAGTGCTGGTCGCCAGCTATGTGGAAGCCGGCTACTCCAAGATCCACCTGGATTGCAGCATGTCCTGCGCCGACGACCCGGCGGTGCTCTCCGACGAGGTGGTCGCCGACCGATCGGCCCGGTTACTGGCGGTGGCCGAGGGCGCGGCGCGCCGGATCGGCACCGACGGTCCGCTCTACGTCATCGGTACCGAGGTGCCGGTTCCGGGCGGAGCGCACGAGACACTCAGTCACCTCGATCCAACCCCGCCCGACCGGGCCCGGCGAACCATCGATGCGCACCGGAAAGCCTTCGCGGCAAGGGCATTGGAGCACGTGTGGCCCCGGATCATCGCACTGGTGGTCCAGCCGGGTGTCGAGTTCGATCATCTCCGCGTCGTCGACTACCAGCGCAGCGCGACCACCGAGTTGCGCCACGTCCTCGATTCCGAGCCCAACCTGGTCTTCGAAGCGCACTCCACCGACTATCAACGGCCCGCGCAGTTGCGCGAACTCGTGGAGGATCACTGGGCGATCCTCAAGGTCGGCCCCGGGCTGACCTTCGCGATGCGGGAGGCGCTGTTCGCGCTCGCCCGGATCGAGACCGAGCTCATCCCCGCACCGTCGCGGTCTCATCTGATCGAGGTTGTCGAACGCCGCATGCTGACCGAGCCGGCACATTGGCGCGGCTACTACGAGGGCGACCCGATCACCCAACGCACTGCCCGCCGGTACAGCTACAGTGACCGGCTCCGTTACTACTGGGCCGAACCCGAGATCGATGCCGCACGGCGACAACTGCTGGCCAACCTCGACCAGGTGGGCATTCCGCTGCCGCTGATCAGTCAGTTCCTGCCCGGCCAGTACGACCGTATTCGCGCCCGACTTCTCCAACCCACCGCGCAGGCGCTCGTGATCGACCGGGTGCGCGACGCCCTGCGCCCTTATGCCCGCGCCTGTATGCCCACCACCGACGAATCTCGCGATCTGACCACTGGAGCAGCCGATGAATAGTTCTCCCCAGCCCGCCTCCACCGGTGTGCCGGCCCAAGAAGACGGCGGCGCAACCATTCTGGAGATCGGCCAGCAGCCCGATGCATGGCGGGAGGTCGCCATGAGCGCCGGCGGGGATGCCGCTGTCGCCGGATTCCTCCGCGACATCACCTCCCGACCGGAGCTTCGGATCATCCTGACCGGGGCGGGCAGTTCGGCCTTCGCCGGCGAGATCGCCGCGCCGGCGCTGCGCAGGCATCTGGACCGGCGCGTCGATGCCATCCCCACCACGAGCATCGTGGCCGATCCCATCGCCCATCTGGAACGCCATACCCCGACCCTGATGGTGTCATTCGGTCGCTCCGGTAACAGCCCTGAGAGCCTGGCCACCACGGTGCTGGCCGACGAATTCGTCGACGACGTCTGGCATCTCATCCTCACCTGCGATCCCGATGGGAAGTTGGGGCGTGTACACAGCGGACGGGCCAACTCGGTCGTCGTCTACATGCCGGAGCGCACGAACGACACCGGCTTTGCCATGACGTCCAGTCTGACGTCGATGTTGTTGTCCTGCATGCTGTTTCTCGGCCCAGCCGAGCAGCGCGACGCCGAAGCGCTGGCCGGCGCCGCCGAGCACGTGATCGCGCTGCGGTCCGACATCCAGGCGCTGGCCCGGTCGAAGAAGCAGCGATTCGTCTACCTGGGCTCCGGTGCGCTGGAGGGGCTGGCCCGCGAATCCGCGCTCAAGCTGCTGGAGTTGACCGCCGGTGAAGCGGTCACCTACTTCGACTCCCCCCTCGGCTTTCGGCACGGCCCGAAGGCGGTGCTCGACGCCGATACCCTCGTGGTGGTGTACCTGTCCACCGATCCGTATACCCGTCGCTATGACCTCGACATCGTCGCCGAGATCGAGGCACAACTCGGCCCGGACAGCGTCGTGGTGATCGGCACCGAACCGGTTCCCGCGGCGCGGGGACGGCACCTGGTGCTGCCGGGCCTGTCCGGGCTCGACGACTCGGCGGTGGCACTGGCCTACCTGGTGTTCGGCCAGTACCTCGCGCTGTACACGGCGCTGGAACACCGCAAAACTCCGGACAATCCGTTCCCCGCGGGTGAAGTCAGCCGGGTGGTCAAGGGTGTCACCATCTACCCGAGGTCAGCCGTGGACGGCCCTGGGGTGCGGTGACCGGCGATGCCTCACTATCTCGGTGTTGACGGCGGAGGGTCGAAGACGGCATTCGCCGTCATCGATGACGCGGGCCGAGTACTTGGCCGCACCACCACGGCACCCTCGTACTACTTCGATAAGGGCATCGACGTCGTCGAACAGGTTCTGGCACAGGGCGTGGCCGAGGTCTGCCGGCAGGCCGGTGTCGATACCGCACAGATCGCTTCGGCGTTCTTCGGGATACCCGGCTACGGCGAGGCCAGCGGTGACACTGAGCAACTCGATGCGGTTCCGTACCGCGTGCTGGGCCATCACCGGTACCGCTGCGACAACGACATGGTCTGCGGCTGGGCCGGCTCGTTGGCCGGCGAGGACGGCATCAACGTGATCGCCGGCACCGGATCGATGGCCTATGGCGAACGACTGGGCAGCACATGCCGGGTCGGCGGCTGGGGTGAATTGTTCGGCGATGAGGGCTCGGCGTATTGGGTCGCCGCACAGGGTCTCAACGCGTTCAGCCGGATGAGTGACGGCAGGTGCAGCCGCGGCCCGCTCTACGATCTGTTCAAGCAGCGCCTGCGGATCGACAGCGACCTCGACTCGGTCAGCCTGATCATCGACCGATGGGATGGCAATCGCGGTTCCATCGCAGCCTTGGCCACCACCGTCAGCGAGGGCGCCCGGCATGGGGACGAAATCTGCGCCGGCATCCTGGACCGCGCCGCCGCCGAGTTGGCGGCGCTGGTCGAGACGTCGCGGGTGCGACTCGGTTTCGGGGAGCAGGATCGGGTCCCGGTGTCCTATTCGGGTGGGATGTTCTCGGAGGCCGGTTTCCTCGGCCGGTTCCACGACGCCGTGGCCCGGTTGCATACCGCCTACTCCGTGCGGGCCCCGCTACTCGACCCGACCTTGGGCGCCGCTCTGTACGCCGCCAAGGTCGGCGGGAATCCGTTGACCGGAGCATGCCTTGACCGACTGGCCGCGTCCCGACCATGACTCAGAAGCGAAAGCCAACGAGGAGCACAACATGAAACCCACCATCGTCATCATCGGTGCCGGCAGCGTCGAGTTCACCCGCGAACTGCTGGGGGACATCTTTTCGTTCGCCGAACTGGGCTCGGTCCGAGTTGTCCTGCACGACATCAACATCGAGCGGTTGCAAACCGCCGAGGCAATCACCCTGGCTACGGCGCGAGCGGCCGGCGCCCAACCCGAGGTGGTCGCCACCACCGACCGGCGCCGGGCCCTCGACGGCGCCGACTATGTCATCAACGTCATCCAGGTGGGCATGCACGAGGCCACCCTGCGCGACTTCGAGATCCCGGCCCGCTACGGGCTGAACCAGACCATCGGCGACACCATAGGCGTCGGCGGGATCTTCCGCGGGCTGCGGACATTCCCGGTACTCGAGGCGATCGCCCGGGACATGGCGCAGGTCTGCCCCGATGCCTGGTTGCTCAACTACACCAACCCGATGGCCATGAACGTCACGTTCCTACATCATGTCGCGCCGAAACTGAAGGTTCTCGGGCTGTGTCATTCGGTGTACTGGACGATGGCCGGTCTGTGCGAACTCGTCGACGTCCCGCTCGAGGAGGTGTCGTACTGGTCGGCCGGAGTCAACCACCAGGCCTGGGTACTGCGGTGGGAGCACGACGGCCGCGACCTGTACCCGCTGCTGGACCAGCGCATCGCCGCCGACGCGGAACTGCGCCGACGGGTACGCGTCGACATGTACCGCCGCCTCGGCTACTACCCCACCGAGACCAGCGAACATTCCAGCGAATACGTCCCGTGGTACCTACGCCACCCCGACGAGATTGCCCGTCTCCGCATCAACATCGGTGAGTATGTCTCGATCAGCGAAGCCAACCTGGCCGAGTATGCCCGTATTCGTGCGGAACTGGCCGATGCGCACACACTTGGCATCGACACCAGTTCAACCGAGTACGCCCCGCAGGTGATCCACTCCCTGGAGACCGGGACGGTCCGGGTGATCTCGGCGAACGTCGTCAACGACGGGCTCATCACCAACCTGCCCGACGGTGTCGCCGTCGAGGTGCCGACGATGCTCGACGCACTGGGTGCGCACCCGATGAAAGTGGGTGACCTGCCTCCCCAGTGCGCCGCCCTGAACCGGAGCTTCCTCGGCCCGGTGGACCTGACCGCGCGCGCCGCGGTCGACGGGGATCCGCGCCTGGTCCGGGCCGCGGCCATGGTCGACCCCAACACTGCGGCGGCGTTGACCGTCGACCAGATCTGGGCGTTGTGCGACGAATTGACGACCGCGCACGGTCAACTGCTGCCCGAACCGCTGCGCACCGAACTGGCGCTGTGATACACGAAAAGGAGTGTCAACCGTGAACCGTCAACGACTGTGCTGCGCATTGATCGCAGTCCTAGCGCTGGTCCTGAGCTCCTGTGGCGGGGGTGGTTCGGCGGATGGCCCTGTCAGGATCGCGGTGTGGCACGGCTACCAGGATGTCGAGGGTGAAGCGTTCAAGTCCCTGATCGACCAGTACAACAAGGAGCATCCGGATGTACAGGTGAGCGACCTGTACTCGAGCAACGATCTGGTGCTGCAGAAGGTGCTGACCGCGGTGCGCGGTGACAGCGCTCCCGACGTCGCCTATATGTTCGGCTCGTGGTCTTCGAAGATCGCCCAGATTCCGCAGGTCGTCGACATGGCGAGCGAAGTGTCCCAAGGGGATTGGAACTGGGACGACTTCTATCCGGCCGAACGGACCGCCGCGACGGTAGGCGACAAGGTCGTCGGGGTGCCCGCCCTGGTGGACAACCTCGCCATCGTCTACAACAAGAAGCTTTTTGCCGCCGCCGGAGTCGCACCGCCCAGTTCGAACTGGACCTGGGATGACTTCCGGGCGGCGGCGGCCAAGCTGACCGATCCGGCAAAGGGCCAGTACGGCTGGCTCATTCCGGCCGACGGCAGCGAAGACACGGTCTGGCACTACATTCCGATGCTCTGGGAAGCCGGCGGCGACATCCTGACCTCCGACGACAAGCACGCCGCGTTCAACTCCGAGGCGGGCGTCAAGGCTCTGGAGGCGTTGCAGCAGATGGCGGTCACCGACAAGTCGGTGTATCTAGACACCACCAACGAGAACGGCCCGAAGCTGATGAACAGCGGCAAGATCGCCATGCTGGTCACCGGCCCGTGGGATCTGAGCTCGCTGCCCGATATCGACTACGGCGTCCAGGTGATGCCCGCATTCGCTGGTTCGGACGGTGGCCATCAGACCATCTCCGGACCTGATAACTGGGTGGTGTTCAACAACGGCACCGAGAAGAAGCGGGCGGCAGTCGATTTCGTGAAGTGGCTGACCGCTCCGGAGCAGGTGAAGACATTCTCGCTGGCTACCGGTGATCTGCCGACCCGCATCTCAGTCGGCCGGGATCGGGAGTTTCTCGCCAAGCTCGACGCGAATCTTCCCGGTAGCGGGGTATTCGTGGAGAACCTGGCCAATGTGAAGAAGGCGCGGCCGACGGTGGACCAGTACCCGGCGGTCTCGGAGCCGCTGGGTCAGGCGATCGTGTCGGTGCTGCTCGGCAAGCAGCAGCCGGCGGCCGCGCTGGACTCCGCGGCGCAGGCCGCGGATGCCGCACTGGCCGGCGAGTAAGCGTGGTAGCAGATACGACGACCGGGGTTCCGCAACAACGACATCCGTCGTTGTTGCGGCGCCTCGGCCGCTCCGAATCGGTCAGCGGATGGGTGTTGGCGAGCCCCGGGGTGATACTCATCGGCATCTTCGGACTGCTTCCGGTCCTGATGTCACTTCAGTTGTCGTTTCAGCGCTCCGATCTGCTCAGCCCGGAAACTCCGTGGGTCGGGCTGCAGAACTACCGGAAGTTGGCGGAGGACCCGGTCTTCCTGGAGGCGACCAGACACACCATCGTGTACACCGGGCTGTTCGTTCCGGGCACGATGCTGGTCGGTCTGCTGGTGGCCGCGGCGATGAACCGCTCGGTGCGGTTCATCTCGGTGTACCGGACCGCCGCCTACGTCACGATGGCGGTGTCGACGATCTCGCAGGGCATCATCTTCCTGTGGTTGACCGACCGTGACTACGGATTGGTGAACGCGGCACTCAACGCGGTAGGCCTGCCCTCGCAGCCGTTTCTGTCCTCGCCCTCGCAGGCGCTGTTCGTAATTGTGGCCATGACCATCTGGGGTTGGACGGGCTTCTCGGTCATCGTCTATCTCGCTGCGCTGCAAGGTGTCCCCGCCGAGTTGCACGAGGCCGCCGCGATCGACGGTGCGAGTGCGTTCACCCGGTTCCGCACCATCACGGTGCCACTGCTCGGGCCGGCAAACCTGTTTCTGCTGGTGTGGCTGACGCTCAATGCGTTGCAACTGTTCGACGAGGTCTACGCCACCACCCGCGGAGGCCCACTGCGAGCCACCACCGTCATCGTCTACTACCTCTGGGACCGCGCCTTCGTGCACTTCGACGCGGGCTATGCCGCGGCCATGGCCTACGCGCTGTTCGTCGTGATTCTGGTGATCACTGCTGTTCAGTTCCGTCTCGCCCGGAGGCATGTGCACTACTCATGACGAATTCCCACAACTCCGATACCGCACTGCTGGCCGCGCCGAACGCCGCCGGGCAGGACCGACCTGAGCCCGAGTCACCTCCGCAGCGGGCTGCGCGCCGCAGACTGCTCAGATTGCCGTTCAGCCCATGGCATCTCGTCCTGATTCCGCTGACGTTCCTGTTGGTCGTCCCGCTGTTGTGGATGTTGGTCACCTCACTGGAGACCGAAGGAGAGGCCAACCGATTTCCGCCGGTCCTGCTGCCGGCCAAGCCACAGTTCCAGAACTATTCCGAGGCCTGGCAGGCGGCACCGTTCGGGCATTTCTTTCTCAACAGTGCACTGGTCACCATCGTGGTGCTGATCAGCAATCTGCTGGTCTGCAGCCTGGCGGGCTACGCCTTCGCCCGTATCCGTTTCCTCGGTCGCAGTGTGCTTTTCGTGACCCTGATGGCGACCCTGATGGTCCCCTTTCAGGTGACGATGATCCCGGTGTTCCTGATCGTGAAGTGGTTCGGGGACAACGTCTGGGAAGGCCTGGGCATCGACCACCTGGGTGCCCTGATGCTGCCCAATCTGGCCACCGCGTTCGGCATTTTCTTTCTGCGGCAGTTCTTCCAGACGGTCCCGGTAGAGCTTGAGGAGGCGGCCCGCGTCGACGGAACCTCGCGACTGGGGGTGCTGTTCAAGATCGTCCTGCCGCTGTCACTGCCTGCGCTCTCGACGCTGGCCGCGCTGACCGTTCTGACGTCCTGGAATGACTTCCTCTGGCCGTTGATCGTCATCACCTCCGAGGACCAGATGACAATTCCTTTGGGACTCAGCTACTTCCAGGGTGCGCATCGGGTCAAATGGCCCCTGCTGATGGCGGCGAATGTGATGAGCCTGGTGCCGATGCTGCTGGTGTTCATCGGCGCCCAAAGATATTTCGTCCAGTCAGTGGCCAGTACCGGACTCAAGGGCTGACCATGCGGCAGCTACGGAGGGAAACGCAATGGCGCAGGTAGAGTTCTGCGATGTCACGAGGCGCTATGCGGGCGGCGTGGTCGCCCTCAACCGACTCAACCTCGCTATGGCCGATGGCGAGTTCCTGATCCTGGTCGGCCCGTCCGGCTGCGGAAAGAGCACTGCGTTACGCCTGCTCGCCGGGCTGGACAAGCCGTCGTCGGGCGAGATCAAGATCGGCGGCATGACGGTGAACTCGCTGAGCCCCGGCGACCGCGACATCGCGATGGTGTTCCAGAACTATGCGCTCTATCCGCACATGACCGTCTACGCGAACCTGGCCTACGGCCTGCGTCAGCGCCGGACACCGAAGCGCGAGATCGAACAGCGGGTTCGCGAGACGGCTGAACTGCTGGAGATCGGCAGGCTGCTCGACCGCAAGCCCGGCCAGCTTTCCGGTGGCCAGCGTCAGCGCGTCGCGATGGGCCGGGCTCTGGTGCGCAAGCCACAGGCGTTCCTGCTCGACGAACCGCTGTCCAACCTGGACGCAAAGCTGCGGACCCAGGTCCGCGGCGATCTCAAGCGGTTGCACCGCGACGTTCCGGTCACCTCGATCTATGTCACCCACGACCAGGTCGAGGCCATGACGCTGGGCGACCGGTTGTGTGTCATGAACGAGGGTGAGGTGCAGCAGATCGGGACGCCCGACGATATCTACAACCGCCCGGCCAACACCTTCGTCGCATCGTTCATGGGCAGTCCGCCGATGAATTTGGTGACCGGCGCGGTGAGCGCAGGCACCCTGCACATCGCCGGCACCGCGGTGCTGCCCGTGCAGGGACCGGATGGGCCGGTCACTGTGGGCATCCGGCCCGAGCACGCGACGATTCACACTTCCTGCAGCGACGGCATGGTGCCGGCCCGGGTCGATCTGGTCGAGCCGCTCGGCAGCCATGTCCTGATCACCGCGGTCGTCGACACCTCACCTGCCCAGACGCGACTGGTGGTGCAGGCACCGCCGGGGACCATGCTCGAGTCGGGTACCCGGGTCGGTGTGGCGATGGATCCGGAACGCACCTACTTCTTTGACGTGGACACGGGTGCGCGACGGGCGTGAAGGAGCAAATAGCCGATCTGGTCAGCGGCAACCCCGCTGACGAGACAGGTTCGGAGGCTAGACCCCGAACCGTAGTAGCTCGTCGGCCGTGACCAGCCGCTCGCTCTTGGCTGGGAATTCGCGACTCTTCATCGGATGACGGAACAATGACCAGGCAATACGACCCATCCGTGACCGACTGAGCGGGTTGATGTACACGGTGATCACTCCTGCGACTTACTGGTAGCTGTACCCGTAATTCCACGTTACCGCAGCACTCGCACCACGTCATTAGATACCTGACACCCGGCAAACAGTGTGAGCCACGCCGCACAAAAATCAGATGATTCTGCTGAGGCGGATGTGGTTGGAGTGACGACTACCTCTGGGGCGCGGCAGTGGGCTTGATCGGCGAGGGCAAGGCAGTCCGTCCCATCAGGTAACGGTCCACGCCCGCGGCGGCGGCCCGACCCTCGGCGATCGCCCACACGATGAGCGACTGTCCACGACCCATATCGCCGGCGACGAACACGCCGGGCACCGAGGTCTGGAAATTCGCATCGCGAGCCACGTTGCCGCGGTCGGTCAGCTCGACACCGAGATTGGTCAACAACCCCGGCTTCTCCGGCCCGACAAAGCCCATCGCCAACAACACCAGGTCGGCCTTGAGCTCGAAGTCGGTCCCCTCGACCTTCTCGAACTTGCCGCCGTTCATCGTCACCTCGTGCGCGCGCAGGCCGGTGACCCGGCCGTTCTCGCCGACGAATTCCTCGGTGTTGACCGAGAACACCCGCTCGCCGCCCTCTTCGTGGGCCGAGGACACCCGGAACATCAGCGGATAGGTCGGCCACGGCGTGGACGGGCTGCGGTCGGCCGGTGGCCTGGGCATGATCTCGAACTGGTGAATGTTGGCCGCGCCCTGCCGGTGCGAAGTGCCCAGGCAGTCCGCGCCGGTGTCGCCACCGCCGATGATGATGACGTGCTTGTCCTTGGCGGTGATCGGCGGCTGACCGTTCTCGTCGAGGACGGGATCGCCGAGCTGGACCCGGTTGGCCCAGGGCAGGAACTCCATGGCCTGGTGGATGCCATCGAGCTCGCGGCCGGGGATCGGCAGGTCGCGCGATTCGGTGGCACCGCCGGCCAGGACAACCGCGTCGTAGTTCAACCGCAGCTGCTTGACCGTGACGTCCACACCGACATTGACGCCGGGCCGGAACTGGGTGCCTTCGGCCGCCATCTGTTCCAGGCGCCGATCGACGTGGCGCTTCTCCATCTTGAACTCGGGGATGCCGTAGCGCAGCAGACCACCGATGCGATCGGCACGCTCGAACACCGTGACGGTATGTCCGGCGCGGGTGAGCTGTTGGGCGACGGCCAGGCCGGCCGGACCGGATCCGACAACAGCGACCTTCTTGCCGGTCTGCACATCGGGCACCATCGGGACGACCCAGCCGTGGTCGAAGGCGTGGTCGATGATCTCGACCTCGACCTGCTTGATGGTGACCGGATCCTGGTTGATGCCCAGGACGCAGGACGCCTCACACGGCGCCGGGCACAGCCGTCCGGTGAACTCCGGGAAGTTGTTGGTGGCGTGCAGCCGCTCGATGGCATCGCGCCACCGGTCCTTGTACACCAGGTCGTTCCACTCAGGGATCAGGTTCCCCAAGGGACAACCGTTGTGGCAGAACGGGATACCGCAGTCCATGCACCGCGATGCCTGATCCTGCAGCTTGCCGTCGGAGAAGTCTTCGTAGACCTCTTTCCAATCCTTGAGGCGCAGTGCGACCGGCCTGCGGGACGGGAGCTCTTTAGAGGTGTGCTTGAGGAACCCGCGTGGATCAGCCATTGGCGGCCGCCATGATCGCGTCGTTCACGTTCTCGCCGGCGCGTTCGGCTTCGGCGATGGCGGTCAACACGCGCTTGTAATCGCGTGGCATGACCTTCACAAAGTTCTTCAACTCGTTATCCCAATCAGACAGAATCCGTTGTCCCACACCCGAATCCGTCGCGTCGACGTGGGCGGTGAGGATGCCCTGCAGCCACACCGCGTCTGCTGAATCGGCTCCACCGGGCGCTTCCAGTTCCACCATCTCGGTGTTCAGGTTCTCGCCCAGTGCGCCGGCCGGGTCGTAGACGTAGGCGACACCACCGGACATGCCCGCCGCGAAGTTACGGCCGGTCGGCCCGAGGATGACCACCTTGCCACCCGTCATGTACTCGCAGCCGTGGTCGCCGACACCCTCGACGACCGCGTGGGCGCCGGAGTTGCGGACCGCGAACCGCTCACCCACCTGGCCGCGCAGGAATGCCTCGCCGCTGGTGGCTCCGAACAGCGCCACGTTGCCGGCGATGATGTTGTCCTCGGCGGCAAAGCCGGCGGGCGCTTCGTCGGCCGGGCGGACCACGATCCGGCCACCCGACAGACCCTTGCCGACATAGTCGTTGGCGTCGCCGTACACCCGCAGCGTGATGCCCCTGGGCACGAACGCACCGAAACTGTTGCCGGCCGACCCGTCGAAGGTGATGTCAATGGTGCCGTCCGGAAGTCCCTGCCCGCCATAGGCCTTGGTGACCTCGTGGCCGAGCATGGTGCCCACCGTCCGGTTGACGTTGGTGATCTTCGCCGAAAATCGGACCGCCGACCCGTTGTCCAGGGCCTCGCGGCTCTGGGCGATCAGCTGCTGATCCAGCGCCTTGTCCAGGCCATGGTCCTGGCTCGAGCTGCAGTACAGGTCCTGGTTCATGAACGCCGACTCGGGCTCGTAC
The DNA here is from genome assembly GCF_029893345.1 of Mycolicibacterium frederiksbergense. GTDB lineage: Bacteria > Actinomycetota > Actinomycetes > Mycobacteriales > Mycobacteriaceae > Mycobacterium > Mycobacterium frederiksbergense_B. The sequence continues at coordinate 116,598 of NZ_JARXVE010000003.1, forward strand.
AGCACCGGCGACAGATCCAGCTTGTGCGCCTTCCAGTGCGCGGCGGCCTGGGTGGTGTCCAGCGCACCGACCTGTCCGACCATCTCGTTGACGGTGCGGAAGCCCAACTGCGCCATGAGCTCACGGACTTCTTCGGCGATGAACATGAAGAAGTTCTCCACGAACTCGGGCTTGCCGTTGAACCGCTCGCGCAGCACCGGGTTCTGGGTCGCCACCCCCACCGGGCAGGTGTCGAGGTGGCAGACCCGCATCATGATGCAACCCGACACCACCAGCGGCGCGGTGGCGAAACCGAATTCCTCGGCGCCCAACAGCGCGGCGATCACCACGTCGCGGCCGGTCTTGAGCTGCCCGTCGACCTGGACCACGATGCGATCGCGCAGGCCGTTGAGCAGCAGGGTCTGCTGCGTCTCGGCCAACCCCAGTTCCCAGGGCGCACCGGCATGCTTCATCGAGGTGAGCGGGGTGGCGCCGGTACCACCGTCGTGGCCGGAGATCAGCACCACGTCGGCATGGGCCTTGGACACGCCCGCCGCGACCGTTCCCACGCCGTTCTCCGAGACCAGCTTGACGTGCACACGCGCGGCCGGGTTGGCGTTCTTGAGGTCGTGGATCAGCTGCGCCAGATCCTCGATCGAGTAGATGTCGTGGTGCGGCGGCGGTGAAATCAGGCCGACACCCGGGGTGGAGTGCCGCACCTCGGCCACCCACGGGTACACCTTGTGCCCCGGAAGCTGGCCGCCCTCACCAGGTTTCGCACCCTGGGCCATCTTGATCTGGAGATCGCTGCAGTTGGTCAGGTAGTGGCTGGTGACACCGAACCGGCCCGAGGCCACCTGCTTGATGGCGCTGCGGCGCCAGTCACCGTTGTCCTCGGGATCGAACCGGTCGGCGCTCTCGCCACCTTCACCCGAGTTCGACCGGGCGCCAAGGCGGTTCATCGCGATCGCCAGGGTCTCGTGCGCCTCGGCCGAGATCGAGCCATAGCTCATGGCCCCGGAGGAGAAGCGCTTGACGATCTCGCTGGCGGGTTCCACCTCGTCGATCGAAATCGGCTCCCGCACACCGTCTCTGAACTTCAGCAGACCGCGCAGCGAGGCCATCCGCTCGCTCTGGTCGTCGACCAGGGCGGTGTACTCCTTGAAGATCGAGTACTGGCCGGTGCGCGTGGAGTGCTGCAGCTTGAACACCGTGTCCGGGTTGAACAGGTGATACTCGCCCTCCCGCCGCCACTGGTACTCGCCGCCGACCTCAAGCTCGCGATGCGCCCGCTCGTCGGGTCGGTCCAGGAAGGCCAGTGTGTGGCGGGCGGCGACGTCGGCGGCGATATCGTCGAGCTCGATTCCCCCGACCGGGCAGCTCAGGCCGGTGAAGTACTCGTCGAGCACCTGCTGGGAGATGCCGATGGCCTGGAACAGCTGGGCACCGGTGTAGGAGGCCCGGGTGGAGATGCCCATCTTGGACATCACCTTGAGCACGCCCTTGCCGGCCGCCTTGACGTAGTTGGCCTTGGCCTTATCGCTTGACATCCCGGTGATCACACCGCGGTCGATCATGTCCTCGATCGACTCGAACGCCATGTAGGGGTTGATCGCGGCGGCGCCGAAGCCGCACAGCATCGCCATGTGGTGCACCTCGCGGGCGTCACCGGCCTCGACCACCAGCCCGACCTTCGTGCGGGTGCGTTCCCGGACCAGGTGGTGATGCACCGCCGCCACGCTCAGCAGCGAGGGGATCGGCGCCATCGTCTCGTTGGATTCCCGGTCGGACAGCACGATGATGCGGGCGCCGTCGCGGATCGCCGCCGACACCTTGGCCCGCACGTTGTCGAGTGCTTCCTTGAGCCCCTGCCCGCCCCGGTTCACCGGGTACAGGCAGCGAATCACCGCGGCACGCATACCGTGCTTGCGCCCCCGGACCTCGTGGTCGGGGTCGACGCAGATCAGCTTGGACAGTTCGGCGTTGCGCAGGATCGGCTGCGACAGCACGATCTGCCGGCAGGATTCGGCACTGGGGTTGAGCAGGTCGCCTTCGGGTCCGATGACGCCCTGCAGGCTGGTCACCACCTCTTCACGGATGGCATCCAGCGGCGGGTTGGTCACCTGGGCGAACAGCTGCTGGAAGTAGTCGTAGAGCATCCGCGGCCGTGCCGACAGCACGGCGATGGGCGTATCGGTGCCCATCGAGCCCAACGCCTCGGCACCGGTGCGCGCCATCGGCGCCACCAGTTGGTTCAGCTCCTCGTAGGTGTAGCCGAAGATCTGCTGCCGCAGCACCACCCGGTGGTGCGGCATCCGGACGTAGTCACCCGGGGGCAGCTCGTCGAGCGGGAACAGGCCCGCGTCCAGCCACTCCTGATACGGATGCTCGGCGGCAAGTTCGGCCTTGATCTCCTCATCGGAGACGATGCGGCCCTGCGCGGTGTCGACCAGGAACATGCGGCCGGGGCGTAGCCGCAGCTTCTGCACGACCGTGGACGGGTCGAGGTCGAGCACACCGGCTTCGGATGCCATCACGACCAGGCCGTCGTCGGTGACCCAGATCCGGGATGGACGCAGGCCGTTGCGGTCCAGCACCGCGCCGATCACGGTGCCGTCGGTGAAGCACACCGAGGCCGGGCCGTCCCACGGTTCCATCAGCGAGTCGTGGAACTCGTAAAACGCCCGGCGCGCGGGATCCATAGTCTCGTGACGTTCCCACGCCTCGGGGATCATCATCAGCACGGCGTGCGGCAGGCTGCGGCCACCGAGGTGCAGCAGCTCGAGCACCTCGTCGAAGCGTGCGGTGTCCGACGCCCCCGGGGTACAGACCGGGACGATCTTGTCCAGCCCGTCGGTACCGAACAAATCCGTGCGAATCAGCGCCTCACGGGCGCGCATCCAGTTCTCGTTACCGGTGACGGTGTTGATCTCGCCGTTGTGGGCAATGCGCCGGAACGGATGCGCCAGCGGCCAGGACGGGAACGTGTTGGTGGAGAACCGGGAGTGCACGATGCCCAGCGCGCTGGTCATCCGCTCGTCCTGCAGGTCCAGGTAGAAGGCCTTGAGCTGCGGGGTGGTGAGCATGCCCTTGTAGACCAGGGTCTGACCGGAAAGGCTTGGGAAGTACACCGTTTCGCGGCCGGGACCGTCCTGGCCGGGCCCCTTGATGCCGAGTTCGTGTTCGGCGCGTTTGCGCACCACGAAGGCGCGGCGCTCCAGCTCCATGCCCGAGGCGCCGCCGATGAACAGCTGCCGGAAGGTCGGCATGGAGTCGCGCGCCAGCGCACCGATCGAGGAGTCGTCGGTGGGCACCTCGCGCCAGCCCAGTACCTGCAGTCCCTCGGCCTCGACGATCTTCTCGACGGCTTCGGAGGCCGCGGCCGCCTCGCGGGATGACTGCGGCAGGAACGCGATACCGGTGGCGTAGCTACCGGTTTCCGGCAGCTCGAACCCCTCTTGGTTCTTACAGACTTCGCGCAGGAAGGCGTCCGGCACCTGCAGCAGAATCCCGGCTCCGTCGCCGGTATTCGGCTCGGCACCCTGGGCACCGCGGTGCTCCAGATTTACCAGTGCCGTAATCGCCTTGTCCACGATGTCTCGGCTGCGGCGGCCGTACATATCCGCCACCATTGCCACGCCGCACGCATCATGCTCGTACGAGGGGTTGTACAGCCCGACCTTGCTGGGCGCCATTCCCACCTGCCCTTCAACACGTTTTATGAAGCTGTCCGCTAGGAACTGCCTTCCCGGCAGTTCTTAGCGTTGGATGCCTCCGTGCAGCACTGGACGACGGCTATGACCTACACGCCATTGGTGGGAAAACGATAAGTCAACAACCGTGCCAGCGGTCAAATTAGTTAAGCCTAACTATACTCGGGTTGCGATTTTCGGCCGTGCGCACGGAGCCGCCGCGAAATTCTGAATTTCGCTGCCGCCCTTACATTTTCGCTAGACCGCAAAAAGGGCCAACCCACCCGTAATCCCGGCCGGCCATCGCCCCATGCGCCAGGATTTATTTGCTGTAAACGACAGACTCCATAGTTATAGTGCTGTTATAGCTGGCATTCGGATTTGCAGAAAAGCCTAGTCAGATTCTTAAATTTGCGCGGTCAATCTCGCGAGGCCCGCGCAACGCTGCGCACACTGGCCGCGGGCCGCAGGTCGAGCCGGCGCAGCGACTGCGCATTGAGCGCCACCACGACCGTCGACGCCGACATCAACATCGCACCCACCGACATCGGCATCACAACGCCCAGCGGTGCGGCCACCCCAGCCGCCAGCGGCACCGAGATCAGGTTGTAACCCGCTGCCCACCAAAGGTTTTGCTTCATCTTCCGGTATGCCTGCCGGGACAGTTCGATCACCGAGAGCACCGATCTCGGATCGGAGCTGGCCAGGATGACGCCCGCCGAGGCGATGGCGACATCGGTGCCCGCGCCGATGGCGATACCGACGTCGGCGGCGGCCAGTGCAGGTGCGTCATTGACGCCGTCGCCGACCATGGCCACGGTCAGTCCTTCGTGCTGCAGTTCGGCGACCTTGGCGGCCTTGTCCTCGGGCCGCACTCCGGCGAAGACCCGGTCGATACCGAGCTCCGACGCCACCGCGGCGGCCACCGGTGCGGCGTCGCCGGTGATCATCACCACTTCGATGCCCAGGTCATGCAGCGCGTCGACGGCCTGCCGGGATTCCGGCCGGACCTCGTCGGCCAGCGCCAGCGCGCCGGCCAGTTCCCCGTCGACCAGGACATGCAGCACGATGGCGCCGTCCCACCGCGCGGTTTCGGGCAGGGCAGCCCTCCCGGCCTGGTCGAGCAACCGGGGCCCACCGACCTGCACCCGATGCCCACCCACCAGAGCGGTGACGCCGACCGCAGGTGACGAACTGAAGTCGGTCGCCGCCGCGACGTCGAGGCCGCGGCGTTGCGCCGCCGCGACGATGGCGCGGGCCAGGGGGTGTTCGGAATCGGCCTCAGCGGCTGCGGCCAGCGCCAGCAGACCGTTCTCCGGGCGGTCGGTGGCCGCCACCGCGGTCACGGTGGGCTCCCCCTTGGTCAGGGTGCCGGTCTTGTCGAACAGCACCGCTGCGACCGTGCGCATGGTTTCCAACGCCAGGCGATCCTTGATCAGCACTCCGCCCCGGGCAGCCCGTTCGGTCGCAATGGACACCACCAGCGGGATGGCCAGGCCGAGGGCGTGCGGGCAGGCGATGACCAACACGGTAATCGTGCGGACCACCGCCTGATCGGGTTCGCCCAGCAGCGTCCAGGCCAGTGCCGTCAGCACCGCCGATGCCAGCGCGAACCAGAACAGCCAGCCCGCGGCCCGGTCGGCCAGCCGCTGCGCCCGTGACGAGGAGTTCATCGCCTCGCCGACCAGCCGCTGGATGCCGGCCAGGGCGGTGTCCTCGCCGACCGCCGTGACCCGGATCCGCAGCCCGGAGTCTGTAGCGACGGTGCCCGCGACGATATCCTCACCCACACCGCGGCGCACCGGCCGCGACTCCCCGGTGACCATCGACTCGTCCATATCGGCCGCACCGTCGGAGATGCGGCCGTCGACCGGCACACTTCCACCCGGCCGGACGATCACCAGGTCGCCGACCCGAAGATCCGACGGGGCCACGGTCACCACCCGCTCGGCGCCGCCGTCGTCTTCGACTCGCTCGGCCTCATCGGGCAGCAGCGCGGCCAGCGAGTCGAGTGCGGATGTGGTCTGGGCCAGCGACCGCATCTCAATCCAGTGCCCCAGCAACATGATCACGATCAGCAGCGCGAGTTCCCACCAGAAGTCGAGCTGGTGATGCACTACGCCGAGACTCGCACCCCACGAGGAGAGGAAGGCCACCGTGATCGCCAATCCAATCAACAGCATCATTCCCGGTGCGCGCGAACGTATCTCGCTGATCGCTCCGGACAGGAACGGGCGGCCGCCCCACACGTACATCACGGTGCCGAGCACCGGCGAGATCCACCGGGCGCCGGCGAATTCCGGGATGTCGTAGCCGAGGATCATCGCGAACATCGGTGAGAGCGCCACTGTCGGCACGGCCAGCACCGCCATGACCCAGAAAAGGGTCCGGAATTGGGCGGCGTGATCGCCGCGCTCCGCATGCCCCGCGTGACCGACATGCTCGTGTTCGTGCCCATGCATCGCGTGTTCGGTCGTGGTCATATCGCCACGGTATACCCCATGGGGGTATACGTGTACTGTGATTGGCGTAACTGTTGATCGCGATGGACTATCCGCTGAACACCCCGCTGGGCCGCATGGCCGTACAGACCCTCGAGGAGAGCCCGGACCGCTGCGTGGCCTCCATGCCCGTGGGCGGACTTCTCAATCCGCTGACGCGCGTGCCGACCATCGCCCCGCTGGCGATGCTGGTCGACCACATCGGCGGCCTGGTCAACCACTACCGCCGCAACGACGACGAGTGGACGGTGTCCAGTGAGCTAGCCGTCGAGCTCACCCCGAACGCGATAGAGCTGGTCACGGCCACACCCGAGGTGCCGGTACTGGCGACCGCGCGGCCGTTCGGCCCCAAGGGCACGGGCTCGTTGGGACTGTGCGAGCTGACCCACGGCGACCAGTTGCTGGGGACGGCGACTGTGCGGTCCTTCCATATCCGGGTACCGGGGCACGTCGTCGAATGGCCCACCGACTCGACCGAGGGAACGCCGCCGGCGGCCCTGCAGGACCGGATGTCCGTTGAGGTCGCCGAGGCCGGCGGTGGGACCGCGGAATTGCGGCAGCTGCCGGACCCCGTGATCAACAACAGCATCGGCATCGTGCACGGCGGCATCTCGGCCGCAGCGCTGGAACTGGTAGCCTCGGCCGCCCTCAACGATGGTTCGGGCGCCCCGATGCGGACGGCGTCACTACGGGTCAACTACCTGCGTCAGTTTCGCGGCGGCAATGAATCACGTTACGAGGCAAGGGTATTGCGCATCGGACGCAGCTCCGGGGTGGCCGATGCGCAGGCCGTCGGCGATGACGGCAAGGTCGCATTGCTGGCCCGGCTGACCGCCTACCGCTGACCGGCCCGCTGCGCACCGCCGGTTCACATTTCGACGGCGTAGATCTCTTTGTGCAAACGATTTCGCAACAATGACGCCGCCATTAGCTGGTGGCGTGGCAAACTCCGGGCGAAGCCCACCAACAGAGGGAGTTCGCATGAGTACGCCGACAATGTCACATCGATTGGCAGCCGAGTTCATCGGGACGTTTTGGCTGGTCCTGGGCGGCTGCGGCAGCGCGGTGTTCGCCGCGAAGTTTCTCTCCGACGACGGCTTCTCGCTGGGCATCGGCTTCCTCGGGGTCGCTCTCGCGTTCGGCCTGACGGTGCTGACCGGCGTGTACGCCTTCGGCACCATCTCGGGCGGGCATTTCAATCCCGCCGTCACGCTCGGCGCCGCGCTGGCCCGTCGCGTCGAATGGAAGGCCGTTGTGCCGTACTGGGTTTCGCAGGTGATCGGCGGGCTGCTGGCCGGCCTGGTGATCTACGTGATCGCCAGCGGCAAAGAAGGTTGGACCGCGACCGGCAATATGGCCGCAAACGGTTACGGCGCGCATTCCCCGGGCGGATACTCCTTGGCCGCGGTGCTTCTCGCCGAGGTGATCCTCACCGCGATATTCCTGCTGGTGATTCTCGGTTCTACCGACAACCGCGCGCCGAAGGGCTTTGCCGGCCTGGCCATCGGGCTCACCCTGACGCTGATCCACCTGATCTCGATCCCGATCTCCAACACCTCGGTCAACCCGGCCCGCTCCACGGCGGTTGCATTCTTCAACGGCAACGGTGCGCCCGCGCAGCTCTGGGCCTTCTGGCTGGCCCCGCTGGTCGGTGCGGCGATCGCCGGTATCGCGTATCAGTACCTGTTCGGGGTGGCCGACGAACTCGCCGACCGTCCGGTGCGCGACGACGCGCGCTAGCGCATCCGGCTCAGGTCAGGTGGTCGAATTCACCACTGACCCACCGGATGTGAGTTTCCGCTGACCGGTGCACTACGTCCTTGGCGGCGCTGTCTATCTCGTCGCCGCCAAGGGTGTAGAGCCGTTCGTATTCGAATGCGTCGAGCCGGTCAACAATGCGCCGCACTACGGTCGCCGACAGCGGAATGTGTTTGGGGAAGTTGCGCTGGAAAGACACCCAGTTCTTCGCCAGCCCGCCCGAGATGGTGTCACCGACCAGCAGCGTGCCGTCGGCCGTCAGCGCCACCGAGCTGCCCCGCATATGGCCGCCGACATGTATGAGCCGCACTCCGGCCAGCGGTTCCAGCTGATCGGTCCAGAGCTGGATCAGCGGATCGGAACCCGGAAGCCACTCCGCGTCCAGGGCATTCACGTACACCGGCACTCCGCCGAATGCCCTGCTCCAGCTCAGTTGCGCCCCGAACATGTGTGGATGACTCGCGGCGACGGCGTCGACACCACCGAGGCGGTGAACCAGGGCGAGGATGTCGTCGTCCAGATAGCCAGGCGCATCCCACAACAGGTTTCCCTGCGGGGCCTGCACCAGAAACGACCGGTGCCCGATGGCGAACTTGGGTGCACGCCGCAGGCTGTGCACGCCGCGTCCATGGTCGACGTGTTCGGTGCTGTGTGGCTGGTCCGCCAGCGCCTTGAGCGTGGTCCAGGTGCCGTGCGGCGGGAGGTCACCCCGCTCCTCGATCGAGACGACCTCGGAGGTCAGCACGCAGCTGGTCGCTGGTTCGGTGGCGGAATCCGGGTGCTCGACACCGCATCCGGTGCAGATCCAGGTAGGCATGCCCCCAGGCTCGCACCTCAACAGCAGTTGAGGTCAACCGCTAGATCGCGCGCAGGTTCGGAATGGCCTGACGCGCTCCGAAGCGCGGATTCTGGGCCAGCCCACTGGCTTCCAGTAACCGCACGGCGCGCTGCCGGTGCGGACGCAAGGGTTCGAGCAGTTCCACCATCGCCGCGTCGTCGATCGGGCGGCCGAGCAGGCTGCGTCCCACCATCGTGGCCAGGTGATAGTCCCCCACCGATAATGCGTCGGCGTCACCGAATGCGCGTTGCACGGTTTCGGCCGCCGTCCACTCGCCGACACCGGGCAGCGACCGTAGCGCGGTAACGGCCCGTTCGGCGGTCAGCCGTTCCAGGGCATCGGCGCGTTGGGCGCACCCCACGATGGTGCGGGCCCGGCCTGGGTCGACGTTGGCCCGATGGAATTCCCACGACGGGATGCGCCGCCATACGTCCGCGCTGGGCGCCACCCGCATACCGGCCGGCGCCGGGCCGGGAGCCGGCGCGCCGTACGTCGTCACCAACCGCCGCCAGGCCCGCCAGGCGTCCATACCCGACACCCGTTGTTCGATGATCGCCGGCACCAATGCCTCCAGCACCCGTGCGGTGCGGCCGAGTCGCAGATGCGGAACCCGACGGTAGGCCTCGGCGATCGTCGGCTCTTCCGGATCGAAATCGCTGTCGTCGTCATCGGCGCCCACCAGCGCGGCAAAGCCGTCCAGAAACTCCGCGGCACCGGGGCCCCACGCCTCGCAGTCCACCGTGTTGGGTGCCGACGTGCTGACCCGAGCGGTGACCGGACCGCTCGCCATCGCACTGGTACGCCAGATCGCTCGGTCCGGGCTCACCCGATAACACGGATCGCCGCCGCCGCGGCGCAACGGAGCCAGCGTCAGACCCGGACTGGTCGGCCCGTCGAATACGACGCTGGTGGAGGGCACCGCACCAGGTTAGGCGTCTTCGATATGGCCCGGTCAGGCCACGGTGATCTCGGCCTTGTCCGGGTAGAACGCCACCCGGCCGGCGATGGCGGCCACCGCGGGGTAAGGATCCTCGTAAGTCCAGATCACGTCGTCGAGGCCGCCGACGTGGTAGTAGTTGGCCTCCCCTTTGTACGGGCAGTAGGTCGTGGTGTCGCTGCGGGTCAACGGGGCGGTGACGTCGGCCAGCGGGATGTACTGGACCGCGGGATAGGTGGATTCCTGCAGGGTCAGTGCATCATCGGTGTGCGCGACGATCGCGCCGCCAACGGTGACGGTGACCCGGCGCCCGGTCGGGGTGATGGTGATGGGGTGGGCTGCGCTCGGCTGCAGCACCTGGCGCTCAGTCATATGCGTCACAACGTCGAGGTACGGCCTGCGATTCCCGACAGCCTCGCTGGCGCACCCTGTCGATCCGGCGTTGACTGGGGTGATGGGAACACTGCAGAAGGCACGGCTCGGCGATCTCGAGGTGGCGAGGATCGGTCTGGGCACTATGGGCATGTCTTCCGCCTACGGCAGCACCGATCGCGACGATGCCGAATCCATCCGCACGATTCACCGGGCCATCGACCTCGGCGTGGGTCTCATCGACACCGCCGAGATGTATGGCCCTTACGTCAACGAGGAGTTGGTCGGCAAAGCGATACAGGGCCGACGAGACAAGGTCGTGCTGGCCACCAAGTTCGGGGTGATCTCCCATACCGGCCGCGACGGGGCGGACGGCAGCCCGGCCAACATCCGCACCGCGGTGGATGGATCGCTGCGCCGGCTGGGCACCGACTACATCGACCTCTACTACCAGCACCGGTTGGACCGGGACACGCCGATCGAGGAGACGGTCGGTGCCCTCGGCGAGCTGGTCGCCGCGGGCAAGGTACGTCATATCGGGTTGTCCGAGGTGGGGGTCGAGACCATCCGGCGGGCACACGCCGTACATCCGATCACCGCACTCCAATCGGAGTACTCGTTGTTCACCCGCGATCCCGAGGACGGGATCCTGGATGTTCTGCGCCAGAACGGGATCGGATTCGTCGCGTACTCACCGCTGGGCCGCGGGTTCCTCACCGGGCAGATCCGGTCCGCCGACGACCTCGCCGATGACGACATCCGCCGGAACAACCCGCGGTTCGCCGGCGAGAACTTCGCGGTGAATCTGCGCCTCGCCGACGAGGTGCGGGCGATCGCTGACTCCTCGGGTGTAACGCCCGGGCAGGTTGCGCTCGCCTGGCTGCTGTCTCGCGGCCCCGATATCGTGCCGATCCCTGGAACCAAACGTGTGGAGCGACTGGAGGAGAACGTCGCCGCGGATGCCGTCACGCTCAGTGCCGACCAGTTGTCCAGGCTCGACAACCTCGCCCCGGCCGCGGGCGACCAAAACTCCGAGGCTCAAATGCGGATGCTCGACCGGTAGGCCGAGAATACGATCGACCCATGACTGCTCCTGTGCAAGCCACCGTAGCCATCGCTGCCGACCCGGCCGCGGTGTACGCGCTGATCACCGACCTGCCCACCCTGGCCTCGCTCGCCGAGGAGGCTCATGCGATGGAGTGGCAGCGGGGTAATTCGGCCACTCCCGGTTCGGTTTTCAAGGGGCACAACCGGAATGGGTCGCGTGCCTGGAGCACCGTCTGCACGGTCACCGACGCCGAACCGGGCAAGACGTTCGCCTTTGACGTGAAGTCGATGGTGTTCCCGGTGGCGCACTGGCGCTACGACATTGCCGCCTCCGACGGCGGCTGCACGGTGACCGAGTCCACCTGGGACCGCCGCGCGGGCTGGTTCAAGAAGGTGGCGGGCCTGGCTACCGGGGTGCCCGACCGCGATGGCGCCAACGCCGAACACATCCGGTTGACCCTGCAGCGGCTGAAGGAACGTGCCGAGGGCTAGCGCAGTCTTCCGGGCCTGAACCTACTTATTTCTGCCAACCGGCGATCAATCTCTGCCACCGGAATTAACCCTGTGACCAGTCTGTTTAGACAGTCGTACCGGCGCACAGAGCACCAGAAGCCCCAGCCGGATGAGACAGGAAGAAGCAGAGACATGAAGAAGTTCGGATTCGCCGTCGTCGCCGCCAGCGGACTGAGCGCAGCCATCCTGGGCTTCGCCGCACCGGCCCAGGCCGTCGGGCCCACCCAGGTCGCCGCCCCGAGCACCGTCACCATCTCCTCGGGTGTCGACCACCTGGGCTGGCTGGACCAGATCCAGCCCAAGCCCAATGTGCCCAAGGTCGACACCACGGTGCGCCACAGCGGTCGCTGAGACTTCGCAGCGCACAGCCCGAGCGGGGTAGCCCTGGAAAAGGGTTACCCCGCTTTGTCATTCAGAACGCGTAACGGTGATATTGGGCCATATAGCGCAGCGCGGGAATGGGTCGCATGATCGCGGACATCAGCCGGTAGTACCACGCCACTTCGTTGAACACCGGGTCGTCGAACGGAGACGCCCAAGCCAGCAACCGGGTGCCGGGCACCGCGCGCAGGATGTCTTCGGGTTTGTCGACGGCCCAATGCAGGGTGGCCCCGGATCGGCGCACCACGGTGTTGCTCCACTGCGCTTTGATGCCCAGGGTGTTGAATGCGTCGAATTGCAGTTCCCCGGAAGGGAATCGCTCGACTATGCGGCGCAGCAGCGCCACCCCGTCCGGTTCGGTGAGGTACATCGTCAGGCCCTCGCCGAGCATGAGCGTCGGCCGGTCAGCCGGGATGTCGCGCAGCCAGGCCGGGTCGGTCACCGAGGCGGCCACCACGTGATAGTGCTCGGCCGGCGGATACAGCTGCTCACGCAGGTGCGCGACGTCGGGGTAGTCGATGTCGTACCACTCGACGCCGGGGCCGGGCTGCAGCCGGAAGAACCGGCCATCCAGGCCGCACCCCAGGTGCAGGACAACGGCCTCGGGGTGCACGTTCAGGAACTGGCGGGTCCAGCGGTCGAAGTGCGCGCTGCGGGTGGTCACCGACGGTGATTTCGCCGCGGTGATGGAGGTGCGGCTCCAGTCGTAGTCGATGCGGTCGGCGATCTCCTTGGCCAGTTGGTCGCCAAGGATGGGTTTGGGTAGCCCAGCATCGAGCGCTTTGGCATAGAAGGTCGCCAGCATGGTCTGCGGCGCGCCAGACAGGTCAACTTTCAGCTTGTCGGTCATACTCGCCAGACTAGGCCGCAATATGCCTGCCGCACAGGGACTTAACGCCGGGCGGCGTGGTGTTCAGCTGCCCTTCTGCGCGCGTTTGGCCGCACGCAGGCCCACCCAGAACTTCGCCGCCTCGGCGATCGATTCCTCGACAGGCCTTGGCTGCCAACCGAGTTCGCGCACGGCCTTGGAGTGGTCGAGTTCGGCTTCGGCCCGCATCAGCCGCAGGGATTCCAGCGACAGCTGCTCATCGGTGCCGCGCAGCTTGCCCTTGAGGGTGCCTGCGGCGGCCAGCGCGTAGGACACGAGCAGGGGAATCGACCGCTGCGGAGGCGCCACGCCCGCGGCCTCGGCGGCCAGCCGGGCCACCTCGGCGCTGCTGATCATCTTCTCCGAGATGAGATAGCGCTCGCCCGGGGTGCCCCGCTCGGCGGCCAGCAGCAGGGCTCGCGCGGCGTCGTCGATGCCGACGGCTTCCGCGTCGATCCCGCTCATCACGAACGGCAGCTTGCCGAACGCCGCGCCCGCGATGATCGCGCCGTGCGGGGTTCGGCCCCAGTCGCCACTGCCGTAGGTGGTGGATACACACATCGCGACGGCCGGCAGGCCGCGCTCGGCCGCGTACCGCAGCACCAGTTCTTCGGCCTGCACCCGCGAGCGCACGTACGGCGTCACCTTCGACACGTCGACGACGTCGGCTTCGGTGGATCGCTTGCCGCGCTTGCGCGCCACGGTGACGTAACTGCTGGTGTAGACGAACTTGCGCAGATCCGGGGATTCGAGGGCGACGTCGAGCACATTGCGGGTGCCCTCGACGTTGGTGCGGAACAGCGGTGCCGGGTCACGCAACCAGCCCCGGGCGTCGACGACGCAGTGGTAGACGACGTCGCACCCGGCCATCGCTTCACGCAGGGCCTCGCTGTCGAAGACATCGCCATGAACTCGCTGCACCGGCAGGTCGTCGATCCCGATGGTGTTGGCGTTGGGCCGCACCATCGCCCGGATCTCAGACCCATCGTCGGCGGCGACCAGTTGCCGCAGCACGTGCGAGCCCAGGAATCCGTTGGCCCCGATGACCAGTTTGGCGCTCACTGGCTCAGCCCCCGAACTTCTTGAGCCATGCTTCGGCCTCGTCGGTCAGGGTGCCGAGTTCGGCGGCCTTGCGGCACCACTTGCGGGCCGCGGAGGCGAACCGCAACGGGTTGTAGATGTCCTCCTGGCGCGACCACAGGCCGTCTCCGGCGTAGGTGAGGATCGAGATGTTGGTGGCGGTGATGATGGTGCCGTCACCGGGGTCGACCATCGGATTGTCCAGTTCGCAGATGATGCGGCCGGTTGCCTCGTCGATCACCGACCACAGCGACGGGAACGAGGTCATGTAGCTGCCCGGGAAGCTGGTCATGGTCTTCCAGATCCACGCCCGAACCTCCTCGCGGCCCTTCATGGTGCCCGCGGCATGTTCGATGTAGTCGACGTCGACGGTGTAGTGGTCGGCCCACACATCCCAGTTCTTGGTCTGCGCGGCCCGGTCCACGGTCTGCTCGAACGTTTCGAAGGCGGCGGCCAACTCCGCCCGGCTGAACGTGCTCATCCCAGAACTAGAACACGTTCTAGCGACCTTTGTCGAGGGATCAGCCAACCAACGCAGCGTGCAACCTGGTGTAGGTAGGTGCCAACTCCCGCAGTCGCGCAGCGGCGTCACGCCACTGCCCTGCCATGAGCAGATACTGCAGCGATCCGATCGCCCGCGCCTGCTCGCGCATGATGTGCGCGGCCTCGAGAAACCCCGCGCGTGACAGGATCGCCGAAGCATCCGCCGCCCGTCGCGCACCGACCCGCAGCGCGAAATGAATCAGATGGTCGCGGAGATCATCTGAGCAGCCCGTTTCGATGCTTCGGGCCAGATATTCGGCTGCCGCCGCATTGCGCCGGCCTCCCTGAGAAATATCGGGCTGACCGCGATCACCGAGCCAGCGCAGTGCCGTCGATATGCCCGCCGAAATAATCTCCTCTTCGTCGACGCTACACACCTGCTGAAAATTCGTCCGCATCGAAAACGGCTCACCATAGGAAATGGACGCCGCGCGCCACGCGACCACGAAGGCGTCGAGCGGCAACGTCGCGTACGGATAGCCCTGTGGGTCGTGCACTTCGACACCGTGTTCGTCGGCAGCCAGCACGACGAGATAGTGGTCAGCGCCGATCGGTCCAGCCGCTCCGGGTTGGTAACCCAAATAGCCCATTTCCACTGGTCCAACGAATACGGGGGCGGTTTCCAGTGCGTCGGTCAGCCGAGCCAGCGCCGATTCTTCATCGCCTCCGCTGTGTGTGGTCGCCTGCCACCCGACCGCCCGGAGCGCGGTGTCGACACCGATTTCCGGCGTCCAGCCACACGGATCGAAGAACGGCAAATCCGCGTTATCCACCTGCATTCCGAACGCGCTGCCGGTGGCGAATTCGAGCAGCGCCGGTGAATGTTGACCCAGCATCATCGCCAGGGAATTGGCATAGCAATACGGACCCGAACCGATATATGGAATGTCAGCCATGATGCTGTCGACATTAACGAATTTGGCCGCTTTTAGCCGAGACCGTCTATTCCACCGCCAGAACCTGCCGGTCGCCGAGTGGCGCCTGGAGGGGCACCTCGGCGGTGCCACGCACGGCGAGCGCGATGCACATCCGGCCGACGGACTCCGGTGGTGTTCCGCCGCGAAGCTCGATCGTGACCGCGTCTGTGGTCTCCTGGGTGATCAGGTGCACACCGAAGCAATCCGGGGTACCCGCAGTGAAGTTGACCAGCAGACCCCGCGCGTCGCGGCTGAAGGATTCGATCTGGGTCATGTGGGGGTCGACGATCGTCGGGTTGTCGGTGAACAGGGTCCGCGCAGGATCGGGCGGCATCTCCGGCACCGCGACCGGGTTCGGATCGGCCACCGCGGTGGGGCATCCGGCCAGCAGGAGTAAACCGGCGAGCACTGCGGTTGGCACTACACGCATGCGCTCCACGGTAACGCCGGAGCACAATGTGGTTTGACGACAGAAGGAGAGAACACCCATGAGCAACCAGGCGAACGGCACGGCCACGGCGATCCTGGCGGGCGGCTGCTTCTGGGGCATGCAGGATCTGATCCGCAAACAGCCCGGAGTGGTGTCCACCCGGGTCGGCTACACCGGCGGCCGCAACGACCATCCGACGTACCGCAACCATCCGGGCCACGCGGAAGCGGTCGAGATCGTCTATGACCCGGCGCAGACCGATTACCGGGCGCTGCTGGAGTTCTTCTTCCAGATCCACGATCCGTCCACCAGGGATCGCCAGGGCAATGACGTCGGCACGAGTTACCGGTCGGCGATCTTCTACCTCGACGACGAGCAGAAGCGCGTCGCGCTGGACACCATCGCCGACGTGGACGCATCGGGACTGTGGCCGGGCAAGGCGGTCACCGAGGTGACCGCGGCCGGCGATTTCTGGGAGGCCGAACCCGAGCATCAGGATTATCTGGTGCGCTATCCGAGCGGGTACACCTGCCACTTCCCCCGGGCGGGTTGGAAGCTGCCCAAACGCCAGACCGCGCAGTAGGCGTCAGGCACCCAACGGGGTGGGCCGCCGGCGCACCGAAATGCGCCCTCCCGCGGCCGGGGTGTAGGCCACCCCGCGCGAGTGCACCTTCTCCCCAGGCGCGGTTGTGGTCTCGATGACGAAGTGCCGCAACACCGTTCGCAGCACCACATCCATTTCGACGTTGGCGAATGCCGCGCCGACGCAGCGCCGGGTGCCGCCGCCGAACGGTATCCAACCGATGCCCGGGCGGCTACCGATGAACCGCTGCGGGTCGAACCGGTCCGGATCGGGAAAGTCCTTCTCCCCCTCTTGGATCTGCGAGATCGCCACGATGATCGAATAGCCGCGCGGGACCTCCCACTCGCCGAGCCGGAATGACGGCGCGTAGACGTGGCGGCCGGCGAAGTCGATGACGGTGCGGTTGCGCTGCACCTCCAGGATGGTGGCCTGGCGATACTCGTTGTCGCCGGTTGCCGCCTCGGCCACCAGCTCGGCCAGCACCTGCGGATGACGGCTGATCCGTTCGAAGGCCCAACCCAGGGTCGAGGCCGTGGTCTCGTGCCCGGCGGCCAGCAGGGTCAGCAGTTCGTCACCGATCTCCTTGCGGGACATGGACGATCCGTCCTCGTACGTGCTGCGCATCAGCAGCGCCAGGATGTCGTCGCGTTGCTCGAATTCGGGGTCGGCTTCGACCTTGTCGATCAGCCGGTCGATGACGGCGTCGTAGCGTTGGCGGTATGCGGCCAGCCGGCCCCACGGACTGAACCGGCCATAGGTCCGGGTCGGGGTGGGCAGGACGACCAGCCGTGAGCCCAAGGTCACCCAGGGCGGGATGATGCGACGCAGCTCGTCGAGTTGTTCACCGTCGGCGCCGAACACCGTGCGCAGGATCGCGTTCAAGGTAATCCGCATCATCGGTTCGAGGGTTTCGAACTCCTCGCCCTGCGGCCAGTTCGCCGACTCCCGAAGGGTTTCCTCTTCGAAGATCTTTTCGTAGTGGCGGATGCTCTTGCCGTGGAAGGGCGGGGTGAGCAGTTTGCGCCGGCGGCGGTGATCGGTGCCGTCGAGGGCGAATACCGATCCGGACCCGAGGATGCGGCTCAGGTTGGGCTGGATGTTGCCGACGTCCTCGGGGTTGGCCTGGAACAGCTGTTTGGCCAACTGCGCGTCGGCCACCATCACGGTGCGGCCGAACACCGGGATGTTGAGGCTGAACACGGCGCCGTGGCGAGCGGCGACCGCTTTGACCACCCGGCGCCTGGAGAGGGCGAAACCGATGCCCGTCGCCAGCCTTGGCAATCGCGGTGCCGGCGGTATCCGGCCCGGCGCGGCAGTGACCGCAGCCTTCTCAGCGGCCTTCTCAGCGGTGTTCTCAGCAGCTACGACCTCAGTCATACCTTCTCCAGACCCGGTTGCGGTACTGCGCAGTACCAGCGAATCTGTAGTACGGTACCCGCAGGTACCAAACAGCGCAAGGGGGTCTTTTATGACGACCGCGCTCAGCAATGCGAATTCGGCCGCCGATTCAGCCACCGGCACCTACCGGCTGAGGTTGCTCGAAGGGCTCACCGCAGCCATCAATGACAAGGGCTATCGCGAGACCACGGTCGCCGACATCGTCCGCCATGCCCGCACGTCCAAGCGCACGTTCTACGACCAGTTCGGCACCAAAGAGGACTGCTTCATCGAACTGCTGCGTGCCAACAATGCCGAACTGGTGGAGCGGATCCGGGCCGCTGTCGTGCCCGACGCGGCATGGCAAGACCAGATCAGCCAGGCCGTCGGCGCCTATGTCGCCCACATCGAGTCGGCCCCGGCGATCACGCTGAGTTGGATCCGTGAGCTGCCCGCCCTCGGCGCTGCGGCAAGTTCGTTGCGGCGTGAGGCGCTGGGCGAGCTCACCGATCTGCTCATCGATCTCAGCGACAGCGCTGGGTTCCGGCACGCCGAGCTACCGCGGCTCACAAGGCCCATGGCGATCATCCTGTTGGGCGGCCTCCGCGAACTGACCGCGCTGATCGTCGAGGAGGGCCGCGATATCCGGGAGATCTACGACCCGGCGCTGGCCGCTTCGAAGGCCATCCTGGGTCCGCGCACCGGCTAACTCAGGACCAGGCGGGCTGATTTCTCCAGTCGGCGCAGAATGTCCGGATACGAGTCGTAGCCCATGCCCGCCCACACCAACGTTCCGTTGTAGAGCAACTCCAGCGCCTCGATCACATCGGAGTTCACATCGGGCCCGAGCGCCGCGACCAGCCTCCCCCGGATGTCGGCGCCGATGCGCTGACGCAGCGCCTCCACATCGGGGTCCTTGCCGAGCAATGCATTGGTCACCGCACCGGCGAAGGCCGGCTCGTCGGCCACCAACGAGGCGATGTGCTGCAGCACCTCGACCACCCTGGTCGCCGGGTCGGCGGACTCGTGGGGAGCCGGCGGCGCGGCCGACAGCCTGCGCCAGAACACCTCGGCGACAAGATGTTCCTTCGACGAGAAGTAGGTGTAGGCGGTCGCGGATCCGACGCCGGCCTCGGCGGCCACCCGCCGCACGGTCAGCCCGGCGAAACCGTCCCGGCTGATCAGCTCCACCGCGGCCCGGCCCAGGCGTTCGACAGTGTCCGCCTGTCGTGCACTCAGGCGGCGGCGGGTCGACTCCAGAGCCGCATCGGACACGTGTCCGGACGCTACTACAACCAGCGTCGGCCAGCAACGGTAGGTTGGGTCCCCATGAGCCCCGCCGACGCCGCGTTGCCACCCCGCGCCGAGCGCCTGTTCGCCCTCGCAGAACAGGTGACCGGCTTCATGCCCGCCGACGAAGGGCGCGCCCTCTACGACGCCGCGCTGCGCTACCTCGACGGCGGCGTCGGCGTCGAGATCGGCACCTATTGCGGCAAGTCGACGGTGCTGCTCGGCGCCGCCGCTCAGGAGACCGGTTCGGTGCTCTACACCGTCGACCATCACCACGGCTCGGAGGAGCATCAGGTCGGCTGGGAGTACCACGACGCCACCATGGTCGATCCGGTGACCGGGCTGTTCGACACACTGCCCACCATGCGCCACACCTTGGATGCCGCGGGCCTGGACGAGCACGTGGTCGCGATCGTCGGCAAGTCACCCGTGGTGGCTCGGGGCTGGCGAATGCCGTTGCGGCTGTTGTTCATCGACGGGGGTCACACCGAGGAGGCCGCACAGCGGGACTTCGACGGCTGGGCCCGCTGGGTCGAGGTGGGTGGCGCGCTGATCATCCACGACGTGTTCCCCGACCCCAATGACGGCGGCCAGGCGCCGTTCCACATCTACCAGCGCGCGCTGGCGACCGGCGCGTTCCACGAGGTCGCGGCGATGGGTTCGATGCGGGTGCTGCAGCGGACTTCGGGCGAGCCGGGGGTCCTGGACTAGCGGTCGCTGACCACGCATTCGCAGTCGTACTCGCCCTCCAAGCCGCGGGGCAGCCCGACACCTCGGAAGATGCCGCTGCCCGCGGTGGTGGACGACAACGCGTCGGCGGCCAGGATCATGGCCGCACCGGTCCAGGTGGTGCGCTCTTCGGGCCAGCGCTTGCCGTCGGCGAAAACCAGTCCGGTCCAATATGATCCATCGTCCTCGCGCAGGTGCTGCATGGCCGCGAACTGTTCGTGCGCGCGCCGGGTGTCGCCGATCGCGTCCAGCGCCATCACCAGCTCACAGGTCTCGGCGCCGGTGACCCAGGGCCGGTGATCGACACACCGGATACCCAGGCCCGGCACCACGAAGTCGTCCCAGCGTTCATCGATCCGCGCTCTGGCCGCATTGCCGCGCACCGCGCCGCCGAGCACCGGGTAGTACCACTCCATGGCGTGGGTGTCCTTGGCGGAGAACGCTTCTGGATGGGCGGCGATGGCGTGGCCGAGGCGCCCGACGGCGACCTCCCATTCCGGCTGCGGGTCGTCGAGGTAGTCGGCGAGCGCCAGCCCGCACCGGATGCTGTGGTAGATACTGGCGCAGCCGGTCAGCAGCGCCTCGGCGACCGGCCCGGATGGCGTAGCGGCCCAGTAGATTTCGCCGCCCGAGGCCTGCAGGCCGAGCACGAAATCGAGCGCCCGGGTGACCACCGGCCACATGGTCTCGGCGAATGCCCGGTCCCCGGTGATCAACACGTGGTGCCAGACGCCGGTGGCCACGTAGGCGCAGAAGTTGCTGTCGCTGTTGGCGTCCTCGATCACACCGTTGCGCAACTGGATCGGCCAGGAGCCGTCGGCGCGTTGAGTGGTGCGGCACCAGTCGAAACCCGCGCGGGCCGGCTCGATCAGCCCGGCCACGGTCAGCGCCATGGCATTCTCCACGTGGTCCCACGGGTCGGTGTGACCGCCGTCGAACCACGGGAGAGCACCTGAGGATTCCTGAGTGGCGACAATAGATCGCGCGGTATGCAGACAGTCGTCTGGCGTCAAAACTCCAGGTATGCCGGGGATCTCAGGCAGTGGCACTACTCACCGCCGGCTTGGCAAAGTACAGCGCCACGCTCTTGCCGATCACCGGGTTCAGCAGCGACTCGGCGGTGCGGGTCAGCCAGGGCCGGCCCATCATGTCCCACACCAGCAGTTGGTGATAGGCCTTGACCGCCGGGTGGTCGTTCTTCTCGGTGCCGACAAGACATTTGAGCCACCAGTACGGCGAGTGCAGCGCGTGCTCGTGGTGGGTGTGTTCGAGGGTGAGTCCGTGGGCGAGCACCTTGTCGCGCAGCTCGTCGGCCTTGTAGATGCGGATGTGCCCGCCCTCGTTGGCGTGGTACTCGTCCGACAGTAGCCAGCACACCTTTTCGGGCAGCCAGCGCGGCACCGTAATGGCCAGTGAACCACCGGGTTTGAGCACACGCACCAGCTCCGTGATGGCCCGGTCGTCCTGTGGGACATGCTCCAGGATCTCCGAGGCGATCACGCAGTCGAAGCTGGCGTCCGGATACGGCAGCTCGAGTGCGTCACCCTTGACGGCTTCGCCCTTGGCCGACAGCGGCACCTCGCCCTGCTCTCGCATGGCCTGCAACATGGCTTCGACGTCGTTGAGGTCGGACACGCTCTGGTCGAAACCGACGACCTGAGCTCCGCGCCGGTACGCCTCGAAGGTGTGCCGGCCGGCACCGCATCCGACGTCGATCACCGTGCTACCCGGTCCGACGCCGAGCCGGTCGAAGTCAACGGTCAGCATATTTCACCCCAACCCGATCACGTGCCATCTCGTACACCGACACCGTCTGTGCGGCAACCGATTCCCAACTGAAAACATCCAGCGCCCGCTGCCGTCCCGCGGCGCCGAGCCTGCGCCGCTCCAACGGCGAGTCAAGCAACTCGCCGAGCACCGTGGTGAGCTCGTCGACATCGGCCGGCCGAACCAGCCGGGCGCAGGCGCCGTCGTCGCCGAGCACCTCAGGCAGCGCACCCGCGCGGCTGGCCACGATCGGCGTGCCGCTGGCCATGGCTTCCACCGCGGGCAGCGAGAAACCCTCGTAGAGCGACGGGATGCAGGCCACCTCGGCGGAGGCCAGCAATGCGGCGAGCTCATCGTCGGTCAGCCCGCTGGAGCTGTGCACGATATCGGAAATGCCAAGCTCGGCAATGAGTTTCTCGGTCGGCCCGTTGGGTTCGAGCTTGGACACCAGCTGCACGTCCAGGTTGCGCTCCACCCGCAGCCGGGCCACCGCGTGCAGCAGATGGCTGACGCCCTTGAGCGGTACGTCGGCGCTGGCGATCGCGATGATGCGGCCACTCACCCGGTGTTCGGCCGGCCGGAACAGCTCGGTGTCGACGCCCAGCGGCACAATGTGCAACTGTTCCGGCGTCACCCCGAAGTCCTCGGCGATGTCGGCGGCCGAGGACGACGACACGGTGAGCAGTTCGGGGAGCTTGCGGGCCACCTTCTTCTGCATCTCGACAAACCCGTACCAGCGCCGCACCAGCGGCTTGCGCCACCAGGTGGCGGCGGCCACCTCGACCACTCGGTCGCGGGTGATCGGATGATGCACGGTGGCGACCACCGGCAGACCGAGGCCGGCGATCTTCAACAGCGCCGAGCCCAGGCTCTGATTGTCATGGACCACATCGAACTCGTCGCGACGCTCGGCCAGGATCCGCGCGACGCGCATGGTGAAGGTCCGCGGTTCCGGGAAGCCCGCGCTCCACATCGTCGCCAGTTCCAGGGCGTCGATACCGTCGCGGATCTCGTTGAGCTTGGGCACCCGGAACGGGTCCGGCTCGCGATACAGGTCCAGGCTGGGGACTTTGGTCAGCTTGACCCGCGGATCAAGCCCCTCGGGGTACGGCTGGCCGGAGAACACCTCGACGTCATGGCCGAGCTCGGCGAGCCCGCGGCTCAGATGGCGCACGTAGACGCCCTGGCCGCCACAGTGCGTCTTGCTCCGATACGACAGCAACGCGATACGCATAGTCAGATCACCCGATGGCCGAAACCTTGCTGAGCTGGGAATACACGCTCACGCGTCGACCCCGAGCCCTCTGGACATGTGTCCAGACTATAGTTTGACCTACTAGCAGACGCAACGCTCCGCTAGCTATCCATCACCGGCAGCGACCCTGCCCGCCAGCGATTAGGCCGGCGGAAACCCACCGGTGGCAACGGGACCCCAGCGCTTGGGCGTGACCCGAATCAGGCACTTGCCCTGGTCCACCATCGCCTGCCGGTACTCGGCCCAATCCGGGTGTTCGCCCGCGACCGCACGGAAGTAATCGACGAGCGGTTCGACCGCATCCGGCAGCCCGATCACCTCGGCGTCGCCGTCGACTTGCACGTACGGTCCGTCGAATTCCTCGGACAGCACCGTCACGCTGGCCCGCGGCGTGCGCCGGAGATTGACCGCCTTCGCCCGCTGCGGATAACTGGCGATCACGATGCGGCCCTGCTCGTCCACGCCTCCGGTCACCGGCGAGGATTGCAGGGTTCCGTCGGCGCGGAACGTGGTGAGCACCATCCGGTGCCTCGGACGCACGAAGGTCAGCAGTTCGTCGATACCCACAACGTCGGCGGTGGCATATTTTCGGGCCATGCTTCGAAGGTAGTCGCGGTGCGCACAGTCGCGACCAAACAGGCTGTCAACCAACCTGATCGGGCACGACGAACGCGAACGGCCGGGGAAAGCCGAGCCCGGTCAGCCGCGCACCGCGCACGGCAGCGACATCGATCGGCAGCACGTTGCCCGACGACGGTTCGTAACACTGCAGGGCCCGCTCGCCCGCGTCGATGATCAGAACCCAATGCCGCGGGATCCCGTTCTGGCCGATGAGCATCGGTACCGGCCAACCCCCGGCGACTGCACCGCACACATCCGACAACGGGTCGCCTGCCCCGCGGAACCGCCGCCAGCGGTACGTCGCACCACGTTTCACACTGTGGTCGGTCAGCGCCCGGGCCATCCCGGCCGGCGTCGTCCCGAGTCGGCGCGGCCAGATCCGGTTGACCGCGGCATGCACCCGGCCTTGCTCGCCAGCGAACCAGGCGTCGCCGCCGGGACCCAGCAACCCCGCGCGATACCCGGAATCCAATATGGCGCCGGCCACCACCGCGACCGTCGGGCCACAGGTGATTCCGTCGCGCTGCCGTAGCCGCAGCGCCGCCAGTTTCCCTGACTTCACACAGATCCGGTCATTCGTCCATCAAATTCTGCCATCGGAACTAAAGCCGTTGAGCTGCCGGTTTCAACCAGTATCTGGCAGCGTAGCGAATATCGGAAACGAGGACACCTAAGTGCGAACCACAATCGGAAAGTCTCGAATCATCGCCGCCGCAGCCGTCAGCTTGGCTGCGCTGGCCATCGGTCTGGCCGGACCGGCCACCGTGCCCGCCACCGCGGCCCCCAGCGGTCCCAGCAATGCCCAGCAGACCATCAAAGAGCTGCAGTCCCAGGGCTACACGGTGATCATCAACCGGCTCGGTGCGACACCGCTGGACCGGGCTGCAGTCGTGGCCGTGCGGCCCGGGCCGCACTACAGCCGAACCGAAGCCTTCATCGCCGGCGTCACCCAGCGCACGGTGTACGTCGACGTCAAGTAGTCGACGTCAAGTAGCAGACAGCCACTGCCATCCGGTCGATAATGACCGGATGGCAGTGAAGATGGCGGATCTGCTGGCCGACACGTTGGACGCTCTGCGATTCCAGCCCACCGCCAAGCGAATTCGGGCCTGCCTGGGCGGTGAGCCGGTTGCCGATACCTGCAATGCGATCTTGGTGTGGGAACCACGGCGGGCGGTGCCGACGTATGCGGTGCCGCGTACGGCGCTGACGGCCCAGCTGGTACCGGCGGGCGGGGATAGCGGTGACGACGAGATCCCCGGATTCCTCGATCCGTCGGTGCCGTTCACCGCCCACACCTGCCCGGGCGTCGCATTCGACGTCATCGCGGGTGACGAAACCGGCGCCGCGGCGGCCTACCAGCTGCAGGACCCGGACCTGGCCGACTATGTGGTCCTGGATTTCGCCACCTTCGAGTGGCGCGAGGAGGACGAACCGATCGTGGCGCACCCCCACGACCCGTTCCGTCGCATCGACATCCTGCGCAGCCATCGGCACATCCGGATCGAGCTGGACGGTCGACTGCTGGCCGAATCCTCCCGTCCCCTAATGCTATTCGAGACCCTGCTGCCAACCCGGATCTACCTGCCCCGGGAAGACGTGACCGCGCCATTGGAACTGAGCCGGACCGTCACCTACTGCGCCTACAAGGGACGCGCCAGCTACTACTCACTGCCGGGCGGGCCTGCCGACCTGGCCTGGTCCTACCACGAACCACTCGCCGACGCGGGGCCGGTCCGTGACCGCATCTGCTTCTTTGACGAACGCGTCGATGTCATCGTGGACGGTCAGCGCCAGCACCGGCCGATCACCCCGTGGAGTGACTCGAGATGAAAATTTGGGCACCGCGGGCCAAGATGGTTCACCGTGCTCAACCTCAACAGCTGCGTCCTCAAATCCGGTGCAATTGCCCTGGCCTCGGCCCTCGCTCTGATGACGGCCGGTTGCGGCGGCTCCGGTGACCGCGAGAACGCCGAGGGCTCAGCGGGTTCGACCACCCCATCGGTGACCACGATCAACCCCTCGGACATGACCAACCAGCAGCAGGCCCCCGCCCGGCTGCTCATCGACACCACCATCAAGGGCGGCGAGGTCACCCCGGCCGACCAGCAGCTGCAGGGCA
Organism: Mycolicibacterium frederiksbergense; assembly: GCF_029893345.1. Taxonomy (GTDB): domain Bacteria; phylum Actinomycetota; class Actinomycetes; order Mycobacteriales; family Mycobacteriaceae; genus Mycobacterium; species Mycobacterium frederiksbergense_B. The sequence continues at coordinate 142,198 of NZ_JARXVE010000003.1, forward strand.
AGGTCGGGCAGCCGATCGTGGTGCGGGTGAACAGCGACGTCGTCGACGAGTTGCTCGTGCACTCCGATCCCGAGCACACCTTCCCCGTCGAGCCGCGCAACGGTCAGCAGTTCCAGTTCACCGTCCAGACGCCCGGCACCGTCGACATCGTGTTGCGTCAGCTCAACCGCACCATCGCCAGCGTGCACATACAGCAGTGACAGGGGCCGGCTCCGCCCTGGCAAGATGAGCAGATGCGGGCACTCATCGTCGTGGATGTGCAGAACGATTTCTGCGAGGGTGGCTCGCTGGCGGTGACCGGGGGTTCCGCTGTGGCGCGCGGAATCACCGCGCTGCTGCGCGGCGACCACGGCTACGACCACGTGGTGGCCACCAAGGATTTCCACATCGACCCGGGCGACCATTTCTCCGATGTCCCCGACTACCGGACCTCGTGGCCGCGGCACTGTGTGGCCGGGACACCGGGCGCGGCGTTTCATCCCGGTTTCGATGCCACCGGCGTCGAGGCGGTGTTCAAGAAGGGGCACCACTCGGCGGCCTACAGCGGTTTCGAGGGTGTCGAGGATTCCGGGACGACGCTGGCGGACTGGCTGCACCAACGGGGTGTCGACGCGGTGGACGTTGTGGGTATCGCGACCGACTATTGCGTCGCCGCCACCGCGGCCGACGCCGTCAGGGCCGGTCTGCACACCCGGGTGCTGACCGATCTCACCGCCGGCGTCGCGGCCGAAAGCAGCGCTGCGGCAATCGATGAACTGCGCTGCGCCGGAGTCGAAATCAGCTGATCGGGTCGAGTTCGACGGCACACGTCGGCGTCGAACCACCGAATATCGCATTGCAACGCCAAACGCCCACCCATCGAATTTGATTTACCAGCGCGACAATTCGCCGCTCCGCCGGATTCCGGTTCTCAACTCCTCGGCAAACTTCATCCCGGATTGATCCCGCCACGGGAAGACGAGCCGGCATGGACTCGCACACTGCGCCGACCCTGCGATCCGACTCGGAATGGACTGTGACGCTGCGTTGCTCACGCTTGGAGTTTCCAGGGGATTACCAGGAATCATGGTAAGTTTTGTAGATAGCAGCCGTGGTCGCCTCGAAGACGCCGAAGCATTCTTCTGGCGTCACCGGCCGGGCGGGCCGGGGGGAGGAAGCCGAAGAGCGGCGGCAACCTCCCTGCGACCACGGCTGCTGCTATCAGCGTCCATTCTTCGGGTTTGCCACGGACATTTGCGGATTCACCCGGCCTATTCATTCGAGGTTCCCCTGACCGGAAAACCAAGGCGAATTGCTGCGCCTGGTCGGCCGCAATCCCGACATCTCGGTGCGGGAAGCGGCGGCCGAGCTCAGCCTGGTGCCCAACACCGCGTCCACCCTGGTGTCACGGCTGGTCGCCGACGGGCTGCTGACCAGGACCGTTGACGACGCCGATCGCCCGGTGGTCAGGCTGCGGCTTACCGCACCCGACCAAGCCATCGCCGACGAGTCCAGGGCGTCCCGGGAGGCCGCCCTCTCCGCCGTGCTGGCACAGCTCGGCGACGACGTCTTGACCGAACTCACCGTTACGTCTGTTGTTGGCCGTTGTTGGCCAGTGCCGGGGTAACGGTTGCCCGGCCCGGGTCGCCGCGTTCGTTTCGGCCAGGCGGGCGAGATTCGGTTCCTCGCGTCCTTGACCGGGGGCGGCTACCGGTGATCGCCTTGGGGTTGTTGGGTCCGGTCTGGTTGGTAGCTCTCACCGGGCGATCCTCTGGTCGCTGCGGTGTCACACCTTTCCGACGCCGGGCCGGCAAGCCTTGGGCGCGACGCCCGATCACCGTGGCGGCTGCCTGGTGACGGGTGACGTTTGGGTAGGGGTGTTGCCAGTGCTGAGCACCCCAGATGCTGCTGTAGGCGGGATTGACCGCCAACACCTCGATACCGGCCCGGTGGCACATGCCGGCCAGGCGGCCACGGAACACCGCGGTCGGGATACCGGCGACCGTTTTGCGGAACCGTTTCCCGCGGACACCGCGACCCATGGTTTCCCGGCCCGTGGCGCGGGCATCGGTGAAATTCAGGTCCTCGATGGCGATCGTGGCGATCCCGAACCGCCGTGCATACCTGATGAGCCCGGTGATGGCGTGGCGCACCTGGGCATCGCGGCGCGACGACGACCCCCACAGATCGAAATCGATGCGGTGGGCGGTGCCGACTGGGTTGCCGTGGGCGTCGAGGCGCCGCAGCGCCAGGTGCCCGTCGTTGAGATCGACCCCGACCACTGGGCCGCGGGCATAGACATCCTGCCCGGGGGTGGTGTCTTCACGCCCGGCCCAGTAGGGCAGCGCTGGGATTGCCCACGACCCGGTCAAGTAGACACCACCGCGGCCGGGTTTGCCGGTGATCGTGTAGGAGATCGAGTTGGCGCCGGTGATCCGCTGCGCCCACTGATCACTACGGTGGGAGAACACCGCCGCGCCGCAGAGCACGTAGCGGCCGCGCGGCGCGTTGGCCAAGTGCTCCAACGGTTTCGGAAGCCGGATGCTGACTCGCCCCTCGAGGCTCACGGTGATCGTCAAATTGCCGAACGGCTCATCAGCAGAACCGTTGGCGGTGATCCGCCACCGCGCCACATCCCAGCTCTGGCGCCACTGATCGATACTGACCGCGGCCTCATCGAGGTGATGACGCGTCTTGGCCAGGCGTTTACCACCTTCCACCACGTGAACGATCCCGGCCGCCCGGTCCCGCTGCACTGCGGTCAGCTCGCCGCGCAAATACTGCACCCTGCGTTGCTTCTGGAAGCGTTCGGCTTGTGTGGCATAGCCTTTCACCGCTTTCGCCCGGCGCAGGGCCTTACGCTCACTGACAGTGAGGGTGTCGGCGGTGGGTGCGGCCAGGCGTGCCTCGATCGTGGCGATCGCCGCCTGCAACCCGACGATGTGCCGGTACTGGGCTTCCCGGGCCAACCGGTACTGGTCATCGTTGCCGGCGATGATCGCGTTGGCCCACCGCGCCGACGACTGACCCGTCAACTGCTTCTTGCGGGCGTTGAGCCGCCCCCGCCGCACCCCACGCCGCCCGTCAGCATCTAACCTCGCATCCAGTGGCACCGGCCGCGACACCGCGGCCAGATCAGCCCGACGTAACCGGCCCAGGTGCTGCGCCACCGCATCCAACACCCGATCCTCATCGGCCGTGGTGCACAGCCGAGTGGTGATCGCCACCCCCGCCGGGGCAGCGACCGGCTTCACCCCACGCCACGCCCGCAGTTTCCCGGTGGTCACACGCCATCACCGCACTCAGTCTCAGCAGACACCGCTGCGCACGAAGCCCTGGGCGAACTCACTAGCGACAAGGTCTACAGCCGGATACTCAAACCCCCGCTGCCGCAATCGAACAGCATCCATACGCGCTTTCGACTGCCACTCCTCCTCGGCTCGCGCGACGCCCAACACCTTGCGCGCCCACCGCAACCAATCCGGTCGATCACGCTGCGCCTCGACAACATCACGGTCGGTCCATCCACGGCCAATATCAGCAAGATCAGCCACACCGATACACAAATGTCGCGCTGCGACCTCTGGCGCCAGCCGCTTCCCGCCGAACTTCGAACCCACCGCCTGCACCCCCTCCGCGACCGACCACACCAGCCCGATGTCCAATAACGACCGACAAACAATCCCAAATCGCCGCATGGCTGGTGGCCTAACCCAGAGGCTCCCAGACGGGTCCGACAAACAGCGATCAACCGCCATTGGCCAATAAAACCGTCAGCAGTTCCCAACCCGCTCAGCTATGAAGTCAACGCGTTGCGCGGGCTGTTGATCGGCACCCCGACCAATTGGGCGCTGGACGTCAGCGTGCTGATCGCGGCCGCGGTGTTGGGCGTGGCGGCTGCCTCGCTGCTGTTGCGCCGGCTGGTGCGGTAGCCGCACCCGCGTCTGACCGGCGGTTTCCGACGACCCAGCTGGGCCCGACCAACCGGGTGGTTTAGTGTGCAGTCAGATCCACCCAGAGGGAGACGGGCATGCAACTGGCACTCACGCCGGAGGAAGCAGCTTTTCGCGATGAGCTGCGCACCTTCTACACCACCAAGATTCCCGCCGAAATCCGCGATCGATCGCGCCGGGGACTGGAACTGAGCAAAGACGACATCGTCACGGCGCACAAGATCCTGCACGAGCATGGCCTGGCCGTACCGAACTGGCCGGTGAAATGGGGTGGCAAGGACTGGACACCCAATCAGCACCAGATCTGGCTCGACGAGATGCAGCTGGCCTGCGTGCCCGAGCCGCTGACCTTCAATGCCAAGATGGTCGGCCCGGTGATCGCCGAGTTCGGGTCGCAGGCGATCAAGGAGCGATTCCTGCCGCCGACCGCCTCACTCGACATCTGGTGGTGCCAGGGCTTCTCCGAACCCGAGGCCGGCTCGGACCTGGCTTCGCTGCGCACCACCGCGATCCGTGACGGCGACACCTATGTGGTCAACGGCCAGAAGACCTGGACCACACTGGGTCAGCACGCCGACTGGATTTTCTGTCTGGTTCGCACCGACCCGCAGGCCCCGAAGAAGCAGGCCGGCATCTCTTTCCTGCTGATCGACATGAACACCCCGGGTATCACGCTGCGCCCGATCAAGCTGATCGACGGCAGCTTCGAGGTCAACGAGGTGTTCTTCGAGGACGTCCGGGTCCCCGCCGATCAGCTGGTCGGTGAGGAGAACCAGGGTTGGACCTACGCGAAGTTCCTGCTCGGCAACGAGCGCACCGGCATCACGCAGGTGGCCCGCACCAAGGTGCGGCTGGCCGAGGCCAAAGCACGCGCGGCCGCCTCGGGCCTGCTGTCCGACCCGCTGTTCGCCGCCCGACTGGCCGAAGCCGAGAACGACGTCCTGGCACTGGAACTCACGCAGATGCGGGTGACATCGGATTCGTCTGACGGCAAGCCCAGCCCGGCCTCGTCGGTGCTGAAATTGCGCGGCAGCCAGCTGCAGCAGAACGCCACCGAACTCCTGGTCGAGGTGGCCGGCGCCGACGCACTGCCCTACGAGGCCGGCGACATCGCCTCACCCGAATGGGCGCAGCTCGCCGCGCCGCACTACCTCAACTACCGCAAGACCTCGATCTACGGCGGTAGCAACGAGGTACAACGCACCATCATCGCCTCCACCATTCTCGGATTGTGAGTTGAGCCATGGATTTTCAGCTGACCGACGAACAGAACCTGCTGGCGGACACCACCCGTGATCTGCTGTCCGGCTACGACACCGAAAAGCGCAACAAGATGGTGGAATCCGAGTCCGGGTTCGATCGTCAGGTGTGGGGACAGCTAGCCGAGATCGGGGTCCTGGGACTGGGATTCGATGAGGACTCCGGTGGCCAGATCGAGATCATGGTGGTGCTCAACGAGATCGGACGCCGGCTGGCGCCCGAGCCCGTGCTGCACGGAGCACTCGCTCCCGGTGCGATCATCGCCGAGCAGGGCACCGACGCGCAGCGCGCACTCTTGGACGACGTCGCCGCCGGCCAGCGGATCCTGGCCTTCGCGCACTTCGAACCCGGCCTGCGCGGGTCCGGACCGGTGAAAACCACGGCGACCCGAAGCGGCGACGGCTGGGTGCTCAGTGGCACCAAGAACCCGGTGCTGGCCGGTGACGTCGCCGACACGCTGGTCGTCAGCGCAGCCCTGCCCGATGGTGGCACCGGATTGTTCCTGGTGGACGCCGCCGACGGCACCGGGGTGGCCCGCACCGGCTACCGGACCTTCGACGGCCAGCGCGGCGCCCAGATCCTCCTGGACTCCACGCCCGCCGAGCCGCTCGGCGAGGCGGTCGACGCCGGCGAGGCCATCACCCGCGCCCTGGTACGGATTTCGGCGGGCCTGTGCGCCGAGGCGGTCGGGGCGATGGAGGAGTCACTGCGGCTGACCACCGATTACCTCAAGTCCCGCAAGCAGTTCGGGGTCACGCTGAGCAAGTTCCAGACCCTGACCCAGCGGGCCGCCGATATGTACATGTCGTTGGAATTGGCGCGCAGCATGGGCGTCTACGCCGCGATGTCCATCGCCGACGGTCAGCTGGACCCGGTCATCGCGGCCCGGTCCAAACTGCAGATCGGGCGCTCCGGGCGGCACATCTCGCAGGAGTCGATCCAGCTGCACGGCGGTATCGGCGTCACCGCGGAGTACCCGATCGGGCACTACGCCGCCCGGCTCACCGCGATCGAACACACCCTGGGCTCCTCCACCGATCAGCTACACACGCTGATCGGCCAGCTGGACAGCTACCAGATCGTCACTCTTTGATCCCCGCCCCGAGGGCGCCCCGCCGGACCGCTCCGGCCGGGGTGCCTTCGGAATCGCCAGGGCGATAAGCGCGGCGCCGGCGGCCGTGGCAGCGGCGATCAGCAGCGCGGTGCGGAACCCGCCGAGCGACGGCAGCACCTGCCCGGCGGCGACGACCGTCATCTGGGCCAGCACCGCGCTCAGCACCGCGCTCGATGTCGAGGTGCCCAGGGATCGCGCCAGGGAGTTGATGCTGTTGGCCGATGCGGTTTCCGACACCGGCACCGCGGCATTGATCAGCGCGGGCAACGCCGCGAAGGCGAATCCGACACCGAAACTGACGACCAGGCCGATCGTCAGCACGCCGACCGGGCTACCGAGCAGCAGGGTTCCGATCAAGTAGCCCGCGGCAATGATCGCGCTTCCGATCACCAGCACGACTTTCGGTCCGCGCGCGGCCACCATCCGTGCGGCCACAGGTGCCGCCACCATCATCGCCAGACCACCGGGCGCCATCCACAGGCCGGTGGCAATCATGCTCTGCCCCAGGCCGAATCCGGTTTCTCGGGGCATCTCCAACAACTGCGGACCCACCAGCGACATCGCGAACATGCCGAAGCCCAGCGCGATGGACGCCAGATTCGTCAGCAGCACCGGACGTTTCAACGTGGTCCGCATGTCCACGATCGGTGCGGGCGCGCGGTACTGCCACCAGGTGAACCCCGCGAAGATCACCGCCGCGCCGGCGAACAGGCCCAACGTGGTGGGGCTGCTCCAGCCCCACATCCCGCCTTTGGAGATGGGCAGCAACAGCAGCACCAGGCCGGTGCCCAGTGCGATGGCCCCGATCGGGTCGAAGCGGTGATCGGAGGACACCGGTTCCAGGTCGGGCACCAGCAGGACGAACAGAATGCCGGAGGCCAGGCCGAGTGCGGCCGCGCACCAGAACAGCGCATGCCAATTGAAGTGTTCGGCGATCACCGCCGACAACGGCAGGCCCAGGGCTCCGCCGACACCCAGCGACGCACTCATCAACCCCATCGCCGAGCCGACCCGCTCGGCGGGCAGGGCCGCGCGCAGCACGCTGATGCCCAGCGGGATGACCGGCGCGCCGAACCCCTGCAGTCCGCGCCCGATCACCAACGGGATCAGCGAGCTGGTCAGCGCGGCGATCAAGGATCCGGTGAACAGCGCCACGGCGCACAGCACGAGAATCCGCTTGGCCCCGTACATATCCCCCAGCCTGCCCAGCACGGGTGTGGCGACAGCACCGGTCAGCAGCGTCGCGGTGATCACCCATGACGCGTTGGCCGAGCTGGTGCCGAGCAGGACCGGCAGCTGCGGGATCAGCGGGATCACCAAGGTCTGCATGAGCGAGACGCTGATGCCCGCCGCCGCGAGTACCGCGATCAGCACCCCACCGGGCACCGATCGACGCGCCGATTGATTAGCCACCCTAAAGAAGATAGGTGATCGATGTTTCCACGCACAATTTGCGCCAGGGAACGCCGCCCCCTCAGCCGATCAGGCGCACCACCGATGCCAGCGGGATGGGCAACCAACTGGGCCGGTGCCGGGCCTCATACGCCGCCTCGTAGACCGCCTTGTCCAACTCGTAGGCCGTCAGCAGGGCCGCATGCTCACGCGGATCGGTGCCGGCCACCGCGGCGTAGCCGTCGCAGAACGCCGTGCCGTTGCGGTCGGCCCACTCCCGGGCCCGGGCGGCCAGTTGCCGGGCCCGGTCATCATCGGTGGCCAGGTCCACCAGGCGCGCATGGGCCGCGTAGTCGAAGGATCGCAGCATGCCCGCGACGTCGCGAATCGGGGAGTCCGGACGCCGACGTTGCGCCAGCGGCTGGCCCGGTTCCCCCTCGAAATCGATCAGCAGCCACCGCTCGGGGGTACGCAGCACCTGACCCAGGTGCAGGTCCCCGTGTATCCGCTGCATCGTCACCTGCTCGTCGGCCAACTTGCGGTAGCGATCCTCGATCAGCGAAACATGCTGGCGCAGTTCGGGTACCGCATCGGCAGCGATGGCCAGCCGGGCGGACATGATCTCGGCCGGGAACGGCACCGACTCGGCGCCGAGCTGCTCGGCCAGGCAGGCATGCACCGAGGCCACCGCCTCGCCCAGCCGGTGCGACTCGGCGGCGAAATCACCGCCCACCTCGTCGGCGTACAGGTCACCCTCGGCGAACAGGTCCCGGGTGCTCGCGGTGGCCATGTCCCAGCCCTCGGCGGAGTTACCGGCGAACTCGGCAACCATCGCCAATGCGAAAGGCTCACCGGCCCAGTCGATATCAACCGATCCCAGCAGAGTGGCCACGTGCGGGTTGCCGGCCCGGGCCAGCACCCGATTGAGTTCGATGTCGGGGTGCACGCCCGGGGTGATCCGGCGGAACACCTTGAGCACGGCGTCCTGCCCGAACACCACGCTGGTGTTGCTCTGCTCGGCCGCCGAGATCCGGGGCGGGGCGTTCAGTGGCAGGGTGGCCCCCGGCTCCTTGCTGCACCTCATCGGGCCCACCGTGGCCGAGTCGTCGATCAGCTGCAGCAGATAGCGCGCCGCATCCTGGTCGTAGAGCGCGTCGTAGCCGGTCCGGCCGCCGACGCTGCCGATCGTGGCCACCGAGCTGTACTCGTCGATCGGATCGGCATCCCACTTCACGATCACCTGGTAGTGCTCGGCGCTGCCGTCGGCGTAGGACACTCGCAGCAGCGTCAGATCGATATCCTGCCCCGCACCCTCTTCCATGGCACTCAGCGCGATCACCAGACTCGGTGTAACGGTTAACAACTCGCGGCCGCGGCCGGCATACCAGCGCTGCTGGGTCAACCAGTCACCGAATTCAAGATTCATGGCTACACTCCCGGTTCTCGCTCGGGCTCGCGGAGCTGGAACCAATAAAACCCGTGCCCCGGCAGGGTCAGCAGGTACGGCAACTGGCCGATACTGGGGAACTCGACGTTTCCGGACATCTCGATGGGCGTATATCCGCTCCACTCCTGCAAATTCAGTTCGATGGGCTGGGGAAACCGGGACAGGTTGTTGACGCACAGCACGGCATCGCTGGTGCCGCCGGCTTCCCCGTCGGAGGCGGCTGCCTCGACTCGGCGCATGAAGGCCAGCACCGACGGATTGGAGCCGCCCAGCTCATGGAACGTCCCGACCGCGAACGCTTGGTGGCGTCCGCGCACGGCCAGCATGCTGCGGGTCCAGTTCAGCAATGACGTCGAACTGTCCCGCTGGGCTTCGACATTGACCGACGGGTACCCGTAGACCGCGTCCTGGCTCGGCGGCAGGTACAGCCGGCCCGGGTTGGCGGTGGAGAACCCGGCATTGCGATCCGGCGTCCACTGCATCGGGGTGCGCACGCTGTCGCGGTCGCCGAGCCAGATGATGTCACCCATACCGATCTCGTCGCCGTAGTACAGCATCGGCGACCCGGGCAGGGACAGCAGCAGCGCGGTGAACAACTCGATCTGATTGCGGTCGTTCTCCAGCAGCGGGGCCAGCCGACGCCGAATGCCGACGTTGGCCTTCATCCGCGGATCCTTGGCGTACTCGGCATACATGTAGTCGCGCTCTTCGTCGGTGACCATCTCCAGGGTCAGCTCGTCGTGATTACGCAGGAAGATGCCCCACTGCGCGGTATCGGGAATCGACGGCGTCTGGGCCAGGATCTCCGAAATCGGGAACCGCGACTCCCGCCGCACCGCCATGAATATCCGTGGCATCAAAGGGAAATGGAACGCCATGTGGCATTCGTCGCCACCGCTCACCGGATCGCCGAAATACTCCACGACATCGGCCGGCCACTGGTTGGCCTCGGCCAGCAGCACCCGGCCGGGGTACTCGTCGTCGACCACCTTGCGGCAGCGCTTGAGAAAGGCATGGGTCTCGGGCAGGTTCTCGCAGTTGGTGCCCTCCCGCGCGAACAGGTACGGCACCGCGTCCAGCCGAAAGCCGTCGATCCCCAGATCCAGCCAGAACCGCAGGACGTCGATCATCGCTTCCTGCACGGCCGGATTCTCGTAGTTCAGATCCGGCTGATGCGAGAAGAAGCGGTGCCAGTAGAACTGGCGGCGCACCGGGTCGAACGTCCAGTTCGATTCCTCGGTGTCGACGAAGATGATGCGCGCGTCGGCATACCGGTCGCTGCTGTCGCTCCAGACATAGAAGTCGCCGTACGGTCCGTCGGGGTTACGCCGCGACTCCTGGAACCACTCGTGGGATTCGGAGGTGTGGTTCATCACCAGGTCGGTGATGACCCGGATGCCCCTGCGGTGCGCACCGTCGAGCAGCGCGACGAAGTCCTCCACGGTGCCGAACTCCGGCAGCACCTTATAGAAGTCGCGGATGTCGTAGCCACCGTCACGCAGCGGCGAATCGTAGAACGGCGGCAACCACAGGCAGTCCACACCCAGCCACTTGAGGTAGTCGAGCTGTTGGGTCAGCCCCTGCAGGTCGCCCACGCCGTCGGCGTTGGAGTCGTAGAACGCCCGGACCAGAACCTCGTAGAACACCGCCCGTTTGAACCAGTCTCGGTCGGTCGGCAGCGTCCTGGCATGGCCGAACTCCTCGGCGGTCGGATGTTCGACCACTCCCGACTGTGGCCCCGGCCCCGACGCCGCCGTGGGGTGGCTGTCCTGGGTGTTGTCCATCAGCCTTCCACGGTACCCACTTCGGCCGTGCTCTACACCTGCTCGCGCTCCCGCTATCCGAAATGGCCCTGCAGCAACGCGATTCGTCGACGAGTCGTGTTTGCGGGAAAACTAACGGTTGAATAAGAGCCGAGTACGGGTTAGGTTTCTCCCGATTTGATCTCGTCGTCGACCCCGGGTCGGCGACCACGAACATTCGATGAGGGGTGGCCTGTGGGTGAGTCCGCACCAAATGACGGTGAAGCACCAGTAATAGTTGGTCTGTCCGATGCGGCGATGCACATGTACATCGCCGCCATCGACGCCTTGCCGCCGAGCAGCGACCCCGAGTTCGCGGACCGCGCCGCAGTTGTCCTCAGCGGTCTGCGCAAGCTGCAGACCTCGCTGTCGGAGGCAGCCGGACGCAGCCGGGTCACCCCGTCGGTCATCGTCGCGCTCAGCGGTGTGCGCCACCGCTACGACGAGCTGATGACGACCGCGGCCGAAGGTCCCGGCGCCACGCTCGGTCAGCGTCTCTATGTCGCCCGCGGCCGCGCGAAGCTGTCCACTCTGGAAGCCGGCAACGGCATCGGTCTGCGCCAGGACCTCATCGAGGCCGTCGAGGCCGAGGAGCCCGCGACCGAGTCCGAAACCGCTCAGATCAAGGATCTGATCGCCGCGCTCGGCGGCTGATCCAGCCGACGCACGAACGGTAGGGTCGCTGCGTGACACGAGACTCAAGCAGCACCGATCGCTCGCGCGACTCAGGCAGCACCGATCGCTCGCGCGATCATGGCGATCCCGGTGATGCCCCCTCGGTTCCTCCCCCGTTGACGGAGGTTGCCCAGGGGGCACGTCCGTCTGCAGCCGAGGAAGCCCGCACGATCGCCGCGTCGACCAACGTCGGCACGCTGGCCTCGCTCACCGCCGACGGCGACCCGTGGGCGTCCTACGTCACCTTTGGGCTACTGGCCGGGGCGCCGGTGCTGTGCGTTTCGAACCTGGCCGAGCACGGCCGCAATCTCGTCGGCGACCCTCGGGCCAGCATCGCGATCGTGGCGCCCGATTCCGGGTCGGACCCGTTGGCCGGCAGCCGCGTCACCCTGGCCGGCGTCGTCGAACGACCCACCGGTGACGAGCTCGCCGCCGCCCGCCAAGCCCACCTGGACGCGGTGGCCGCCGCCCGCTACTACATCGACTACAGCGACTTTTCGCTCTGGGTGCTGCGGGTCCGCCGGGTGCGCTGGGTCGGCGGGTACGGCCGGATGGATTCGGCCACCGGTGCGGACTATGCCGCCGCCGAACCCGACCCGGTGTCGCCGCACGCGGCCGGCGCGATCGAGCACCTCAACGCCGACCACGCCGATTCGCTGGCCGATATGGCCCGCGCCCTCGGTGGGTATCCCGACACCACGTCGGCGGTGTGCACCGGCGCCGACCGCTACGGCCTGGATCTGCGGGTCAGCACCGAGCGCGGGATGGCCTACACCCGGGTGGGCTATGCCGCGCCGCTCAGCTCGTACGGCGAGTTGCGGGCGGCCACAGTCGAGTTGGCCCACCGCGCTCAGGCCTGATTGAGCGCACCGCGCTCAGGCCTTTTAGGAGCCGCTCACCAGGTGCCATACGATCACGGGTATGCCTGCTGAGACCGAGCGCCCGGACACCTGGCAAGCCGCCTTCGACCTGATCCGTACTCGCGGCTACGAGCACCGTGAGGAACCGTTTCGGCTGGCCAGCGGGCAGTTGAGCCACGACTACATCGACGGCAAGTTCGCCATCGACACCGGCGAGCGGATGGCCGTCGTCAGTCGCGCGGTCGCCGATCTGGCGGCTGCCCGCGGTATTGAATTCGACGCTGTCGGCGGGCTCACCATGGGCGCCGACCCACTGGCCCACGGTGTGGCGATGGTCACCGGCAAGGCGTGGTTCTCGGTGCGCAAGGAACAGAAGTCACGTGGCCGCGAGCAGTGGATCGAAGGCACCCGGATCGAGCCCGGCACCCGGGTGCTGCTGGTCGACGACGTGATCAGCACCGGCGGCTCCACCGAAATCGCCTACGAGCGGGTCACCGCGGTCGGGGCCGTGGTCACCGGGGTTATCCCGATGGTCGACCGCGGCGACATCGCCACCGGACGTTTCGCCAAGCGCGGCGTTCCGTTCGCGGCGCTGGTCACCTACCGCGATCTGGGAATCGAACCAGTCAAGGACGTCTAAAGCGTCAGGCGCCGCCGATCAGGGTGGTACGCAATTCGGCTCGGGTAGTGCGAGGCGACCAGTCCAACGCCTGCCGCACGGCGGACGTGTCAAAGGCGCTGGCGCGCGGGTTTGCCCGGTAACGCGCGTGATCGACGGTGCCGGGCAACGCGCCGAGGGACTCCGACAGGAACTCCAACGTATTCCTCGGCGACAGGGTGTCATCGGCAGCGACCAGGTAGGGGCCGAATCCCGGTGCGGCCGCCTCCAGCGCCGCAAGAAACGCCTCACCGCAGTCCGTGGCCGCGATGTATTCGCCCAGGAAGATCTGGCCGTCGGGGTCGAGCAGCTCATCCAGATTGTCGGCGGTCACCACCGTGCACGGCCGAAGGCAGACCACCTCAAGCGCATTGCCGTCGACGAACGAGCGTGCCATGGTCTCCGCGGCGGCCTTGCTGACGCTGTATGGCTCGACCGGGGAAACCGGGTGTTCCTCGGTGATGGGCAGTCGTAGGGGTTTCCAGTCCTCACGCATCTCGTGCAGGCCCATCGCCGCGACGCTGGAACACAGCACCACCCGGCGAACCCCGACTTGGGCACTGACTTCGAGAACATTCCAGGTGCCCAGCGCATTCACCCGCATGGTGTCCTCGCCGCGCTCATGGAAGTCGTAGTCCACACCGGCCAGATGGATGACGGCGTCGGCCCCGGCGAATGCCCTTCGCAACGACTCGACATCGAGCACATCGATGACTACCCGGCCGTCACAGACTGCTGGCGCTGCCCGGTCGGCCACAATCACCTCGTGATGGCGCATCACGGCCGAACACACGTACCGGCCCAGCCTGCCGGCGCCGCCGGTCACCACTACTCGCATTATTTGAGCCTCGCATCCATCTGTCGCGCTGGCTCCGAGGCTTGAATCTTCTCGAATTCTTCGCTGCGAGTGAGCCATTCGGTGTCACCGCGTACCGAGCGAATGACCAGGACCGCGGCGCCAAGGACGAACCAGGCTATGACCACCGGCAGCGCCCAGTTCAACGGTGCCTCGGGCAGCGGATTGAGCGACATGTAGGAGACCGCGATGAGTGCCACGGAGCCGACGAGTGGGACGGCACCGTGCTTGATGATGTTGAACTCCGATCGCGCCCGAGTGCGGTACAGCCGCCACACCGCGAAGTTGGCCAGCACGTACACGAAGTTGAGCGCGAAGACGAACAGCAAGCCGGTGAAGGCGAAGACCTGCGACAGGCCTACCGTCGCGACGAGCAGGAACCCTACGCCGACGTTGAGGATCGTCTGCAGCACCACAGCGTTGCCGGGGGTGTAATTGCGGTTGAGCCGGCCGAGGATCGCGGGCAACGTGCCGGTGCGTCCCATCTCATAGAAGATGCGGATCGAAGCGTTCATACAGGCCAGGCAGGCGCCGACGATGGCGGTGACCATGGCGATGGGTGCCAGAATCCACGCGGCGCCCCAGTGCCGTTCGGCCAGCACAAAGATCGGCGGAATCTCCGAATCTGCCATGGTGGCAAGCTGGTTCGTGCCCCAGCCGGTGATCTCGCCCCAGGTGGTGATGACCACGAACACCGCCATGATGAGGATCGATCCGAGGACGGCTCGTGGCACGTTCTTCAATGGGTTTGATGTTTCCTCGCCGAGGGTGGCGGCGTTGTCCCAACCGGTGAGGTTGTAGATGCTGAAGATGAACCCCAGGAAGAAGCCGCTCATCCCCGGGCTGTTGTGGCCCCAGATCCACGAGATGCTGGTGCCGCCGTCACCCGGGACGAAGAGGCACCACACGCACAGCGCCAGCATGATGAGGATCTCGGCGAGGCCGAGGACGACCACGACACCTACTGCCATCTCCACGCCGCGATGCGCCAACACCGCCACCACCGCGATGAGCACCAGCATCGGTAGCCACCACGGGATGTCGATCCCGTAGTTCGTCAACAGGATCTGATGCAGGGTGGACCCGAGCACGGTGGTCAGCATCGCTGTGGCAACCGGGTAGAACAGCAGGTAAACCCAACTGACCATGAACGCCGAGCGGGGTCCGATGAGTTGACGCGTGAAGGATCCGTAGGACCCGGCAGAGCGGAGGTGCCGGGTCAGTTGCGCGAGTGAATACCCCAGCAGATAGGACACCACCGCGGCGAGGAGGACGGCCAACGGGCTGAGAAAACCCGCGGTGATCGCCAGGAACGGTACGGAGAAGATGACGCTGACCGCGGGCGACATCGTCGCGATCGACTGCATGATCGCTCCGGGGAGCGTGACGGCGCCCGCGCGCAATCCATCCGGTGGTGCTGTGGCATCGTTCACGGTCATGCTCCTTGGTTTTGGTCGAATAACTGAGGTGTTCGCGCGGTTTGGGCTCAGACCCGGGTACGGATGGTCGAGTTGTTGCAGGGAACGATCTGACCGGTCAGGTGGGTGAGTTCGCCATCGGCGAGGAAGGCGACGAGTTGGCCAACCTGGGTGCGATACGTTTCGGCACCGGGGCCGTACAGCAGGTCCGATTGAACGGCGGCTGCGTTCACCGCCACACCGCGTGGGCTGAATTCTCGTGCCAGCGATTTCGTCATGGCAATGGCAGCACCGCCGAGGGCGGACTGCACCGATCGGTTGGCGGTGCCGCAGATTCCCGCGTCATCGGCGACCAGCACGACGCGACCACCACCGTGTTCGGCCATGAGGGAGGTCGTTTGCAGGCTTTCGAAGGCGGAGACCAGGGTGGTCTCGATGGGGTCCCACCACTCGGACGGGTCGGCGTCGAGAAACGCCTCGTCCTCCAGGTGCTGCGGCAGCAGGCCAACGACCAGAACGATTGGCGCGGTAGCCGTTTCGGCGACGGACAACCCCGGTGCGTCACCTCGCATCGTCGTGAGTGCGGCGCTGATCGGTGCGGCCAGGATCTCCGGTAGATGCGCCAGTTCGACATCGATTGCAGTACTCACATCACACTCCCTGCGTTGGGTGAGATGACCTGTCCGGAAAGGCCTGCGCGGCCATCCAGCAGGAAAGCGATGGATCGGGCGATCTCATGCGGCTTGACCAGGCCACGCGATGGCAAGGTGGACAGGTAGGCGTCGGTGCGCCACACCGTGTCTGGGGCGATCATTGCGGTGTCCGTCGGTCCCGGCGCGACGCTGTTCACCCCGATGCCGAAAGGCGCGAACTCCACCGCCAACGCACGCGTCAGGCCGAGCAGCGCACCCTTGGCCGCCACGTAGTGCAGGGCATCGTCCCCTCCGGCGAGCGCCAACTCGGACGAAACCGACACGATCTGGCCGCCACCGTTCTCAGACATCGCCGGGGCGGCCACCCGGCACCAGAAGCCGAACGCCCGTAAGTGGGTGCGCAGCATCGACTTCAGCGAGGTGGTGCTGATTTCGCTGAGCGGGATCTCCTCGACATATCCGGCCGCGCTGACCACACCGGTGACCGGGCCCAACTCTTGGCATATCCGCACGAATGCGTCGTGCATGCTCTCGGTGTCCATGACGTCGATGCGCAGGTCCAGGTCGACGTCGGGCGACGGTGACCGATCCAGGCCGGCCACCAGCCAGCCGTTGCGGCGGAGTTCCGTCGTCGTCGCGGCTCCGATGCCGCCGGCGCTGCCGGTGACGATGGCGACGCGGCGATCAGGCATCGTCGTCACCTCTGAACTCCTTGCGCAGTGCCGTGGTCATCTCGGTCACGGCAACCTCGAACATCGCCCGGCCGAGTTCGGGAGAGCTGCCGTGCGCTGTCCGCAGCACCCCGGAGGAATCCACCATTCCCGGCGGTTCGGGAAGCACGGTGTATGGCGGCGCGAAGACCGAGGCTGTGTCCGGCGAAATCAGCTGCGGCCGAACCCGTTCAGGGTCGAGATGCCAAACCAGCGAGGTTTCGACGACGCCGGCGTGCTCGGCTTCCCACCCGGGAAACGCACCGTCGAAGATCTCGTCGAGTTGCTGCGGGCTGATCTGCTCCCACCAGTTCAGGATGACCACCTTGGTTTGGGCACCGCGCTCCAATGCGAGGTTGACGCCCTCGACGAGGAACAGGGTGTTTTCGAAATGCCCATTGATCAGTGCGATGCGCGACAGCCCATGCCGCGCCCATCCGTAGACGATGTCGGAGACGATCGCGCTGAGGGTGGCTCCGCGCAGGCTCACCGTTCCGGGGAACAGTTCTCCCCCACCGCTGGTCGGCTGTGACCGGTAACCGTAGTTGAACCCGGGCAGGACCACACCGCCGATGCGTTCGGCGAGGGCCTCGGAGAACTTGACGGCCAGAAAGGTGTCGGTATCGAGACCCATGTGCGGACCGTGCTGTTCTATCGCGCCGACCGGGACGAGTCCGATGTCATGGCCCGCCCGCTGTGCGATGTCTGGTCCACTGAGCAGGCCGGCAGTTGTGACGAACGGTTCGGACATGCGAGCTCCTAGAGGTGAGTGGGGGCGAACATCCGCAGCAGTGCGGGCAGCACCACCACCGACGGGCCGGATGTTGCGAAGGTGTCCGCGACGACGCGGCCGACATCGGCCAGTGTTGCGCGATGCGCGGGGACGCCGAAACTGGTTGCCAGCGCGACGAAGTCGGGTCGGGCCAGCTCGGTGGCGGTCGCCTGACCGAACGCGTCGGTCATGTACTCGCGCAGGATCCCGTAGCCACCGTCGTCGACGATGAGCCATGTGACGTCGGCGTCGTGTTGCCGTGCGGTGGCCAGTTCTGCGATGGAGTACATCGCGCCGCCGTCACCGGATACCGCGAACGTCCGCCGCCCCGATCCGATCGCCGCTGCCACGGCTGCGGGGAACGCGTAGCCGAGGCCGCCCGAACCCTGCGCCGAGTGGAACCCGCCGCCGGCAGGATCCCAGGCCGACCAAGCCCAGTAGCCGGCAATGGTCATGTCCCAGAACGTGTGTGCGGTCGACGGGACCGCGGCGCGCAGGTCGCGCATCAAGGTGAGTTCGTCGGCGAGGTCCTGCGCGCCGAGCCTGGCCTCGACCGCCTGGCGCAGTTCCGCGGCGATCTGCCTGCCGCGGGACGGGTCGCGCGGCGACACATGCTCGGCGATGGCGCGCAGTGCGAGTGCCGCATCGGCGTGGACGGCGAGCGCGGGGTAGTTCGCCTCCAGCACCCGGGCTTCGGCGTCGACGTGGATCAACCGTCCCTTCGGCGCGAACGTGAAGTAGTTGCTGGTCACCTCGCCCATCGCGGTGCCGACGGCGAGCAGCACGTCGGCGTCCTCGAGCAGTGCGGTGGTGTGGCGGTCCTCGATCCAGGATGCGGCCGACAAAGGGTGATCGAAGGCGATGGCGCCCTTGCCCCCGACCGTGGAAACCACGGCGGCGCCCAGCTTTTCGGCCAGCGCCAGCAACGCGTCGGATCCGCCCGGGGAGCGGCGTACGCCGCCGCCGGCCAGGATGAGCGGTCGCTGCGCCGAGTTCAACAGGGCGGCGGCCTCGCGGATCAACTCGATTCGCGGGGCACGCCACGTGGGCGTGACCTCGAGGGCGGTCACCGGCGGCACGGCCGTCGGTTCCAGCAGCACGTCTTGCGGGATCTCCACCCAGGTCGGGCCGGCCGGCGCCGACAACGCCAACGCCAACGCATCGGCGATGCGGCTGGGAATCTCGGCCGCGTGGCGTACGGTGACAACGCTTTTGGTGACATTGACCGCGCTGGCCTTTTGATCGTCGAGTTGGTGCAGCATGCCTCGGCGCAGGCCCAGACCGGATCGGGGCACCTGGCTGGCGATGACCAGCACCGGCACCCCGGTGGCGTAGGGCTCCTGCAGCGCCCCGAGGGCGGTCAATGCACCCGGTCCGGTGGACAGGAACAGCACCCCGACTTCTCCGGTGACCCGGCTGTAGCCGTCGGCGCCGAACGCGGAGTTGTTCTCCACCCGGGAGCTGACGAACCGCAGGTCACTGCGCCGGATGGCGTCGAACAGGCCCAGCGCGTTCTGGCCGGGGATGCCGAACACGTGCGAGACACCCAGCGCGGTAAGGGTTTCGACGACGAGGTCGCCGCCGTTACGCACCGCGACGCTCCGGGCCCAGCGCCAGCAGCGATACCAGGTCGTAGGTGACGTGGGAGGCGGCCACGCCGGTCATTTCGGCGTGGTCGTAGGCCGGGGCGACCTCGACCACATCGGCTCCCACCAGGTTCAGCCCGCGGAACCCGCGCAGGATCTCCAGCAGTTCGCGGCTGCTGATACCGCCCGCCTCGGGGGTGCCGGTACCCGGGGCATGAGACGGGTCGAGCACGTCGATGTCCACCGACACGTACACCGGCCGGTCGCCCACCCGCTGGCGCAGCTTGTCGACCACCTCGCGCACGCCCTGGTAGTACACGTCCGAGGAGGTGACGATGCCGAATCCGAAGCGGCGGTCGTCTTCGAGGTCTTTCTTGCCGTACAGCGGGCCGCGGGTACCGACGTGCGAGAGCGCCTCGGTGTCGAGAATGCCCTCCTCGACGGCCCGGCGGAACGGGGTGCCGTGGGTGTATTCGGCGCCGAAGTAGGTGTCCCAGGTGTCCAGGTGGGCGTCGAAGTGCACCAGCGCCACAGGGCCGTGCTTGGCGGCCGCGGCACGCAGCAGCGGCAGCGCGATGGTGTGGTCCCCGCCGATGGTCACCAATTTCGTTCCGTCGGAAGTGAGTTCGCGCGCAGCGTCTTCGATGGTCTCGATGGCTTCGTTGATGTTGAACGGGTTCACCGCGATATCACCGGCATCGGCCACCTGGACGACATCGAACGGCGAGACGTCGAGAGCGGGGTTGTACGGCCGGATCAGACGCGAGGACTCCCGCACATGGGTGGGACCGAACCGGGTGCCGGGGCGGTAGGAGACCCCGGAGTCGAAGGGCACCCCGGCGATGACCACATCGGCCTTGCCCACCTGATCGAGGCGCGGCAGGCGGGCGAACGACGCAGGCCCGGCAAACCGCGGGGTCTTGGATGCGTCGACCGGGCCGATGGGCGTGGTCATGCGGGAGCCTCCTGGGGATCGGTGGTTGTCGGTGCCGTCTTGTGGTGCGGGTCCGTGTGGTGCGGGTCACTGTAGGGCGGTCCGACGCACTTGTACAACCAGATCAACCACTACATAAGCGTTCGGAATCACGATTTGCCTGAATACCATCGACAATCTGACTTTATCGGTCTGTATCGTCGATACTGACGCACGATATGACGTGTGGGCCTGGATGAAAATTTTCCGACAATTTTCGAGGGGAGAGTGCGATGGACCAGGTCGACGCGGCGATCGTGGAACTCTTGGAGGCCGACGGGCGCCTGACTCACCCTGAGATCGCTCGCGCAATCGGGCTGTCCCGATCCGCGGCCGCGGTGCGCGTGCAGCGACTCATCTCCGACGGCCAGGTGGTCGTGCGTGGTGTCGTTCACCCCGCGGTGATCGGACGCGGCACGCTGGCTCACGTCGGGCTGACGGTCGACGGACCCGCGGCGCGCGTCGCCGCCGAAGTCGCCCTTCGTGACGACGTGCCCTTCCTGTCGTTGACCAGCGGGGTGCATGGCCTGGTCGCCGAGGTGCGCGCGGCCTCGACGCGCGAGATCGACAGGGCCATCTGCCAATTGCGCAGCCTTGAGGGCGTCGTCGGTATCGACACGCTCAGCTACGTCGAGGTGGTCCGGGACGTGGTAGGCCCCGTCGGAGATGTCACGACCGACGTCGACGACGTCGATCTGGCGCTGCTGCGGGCGCTCCAGCAGGACGGGCGCGCCTCCTACGTCGACCTCGCCGCACTGGTCGGGCTTTCCGCGGCGGCGGCGCGGCGGCGCGTCGTCCGACTCATCGACGCCAATGTGGTCCGCATCGGCGCTGTCGTCCGGCATTCGGGGCAGGACCGGCAGAGCGCGATGGGATTCGGCATCCGGCTCGCCGGCGACCACCATGACGTCGTTGCCGCACTGACCGCAATGCCGTCAGTGATCTTCGTGGCCCGCACGCTGGGCCGGTTCGACGTCCTGGTGACCCTGCGCGCCTTCTCCGCGGCCCAGCTGGTGGAACTGCTCGATGCGACCCGTGCCATGCCCGGGGTCAGCGGCCTGGAGAGCTGGACGCATCTCGAAGTGGTCAAGGAGAGCTACGCCTCGGTGCTGGACTCGGTCGGCTGACGGATCAACTCTTAGACGACCAACACCGGCGCCCGCTCCAGTGCGAGGCTCACCACCACACCAGGCCTGAGCGCACGGGCCCGCGAGCTGGGCAGCTGCGCGTGGATCAGCGAGCCGTCCGGCAGTACCAGATACACGTGGGATACCGGGCCCAGGAAAGACACCGAGTCCACCACCGCCTGCCCGTCCGGATCGGCGCGCACCCGAAACGATTCCGGACGCACCATCGCGGTACCCGCACCCATGCTGATCGACCCGGGCAGGGTCGGTAGCTCGGTGCCCAGCAGCCTGGCCCGTCCACCCGATACCCGGGCGCGCACCTTGTTGTGCAATCCGACGAACTCGGCGACGAACGGGGTCGACGGGCGGGCATAGAGCACGGCGGGAGAAGCGAGCTGCTCGAGCTTGCCGTGACTCATCACCCCGACCCGGTCCGCAACGGCCAGGGCCTCCTCCTGGTCGTGGGTGACGAACAACGTCGTGATGCCGACCTCCAGCTGCACCCGCCTGATCTCGTCGCGCAATTGGGTGCGCACCTTGGCATCGAGTGCCGACAGCGGCTCGTCGAGCAACAGCACCCTGGGCTCGATCGCCAGGGCCCGGGCCAGCGCCACCCGCTGCTGCTCGCCACCGGACAGCTCGCTGGCGTACTTGTTCTTGTGTGCCGCCAGATCCACCAGGTCGAGCATGTCCGCGGCCCGGAACATCCGGTCCCGCTTGGACTTTCCGCGCATCTTCAAACCGAATGCGACGTTGTCCAGCACGGTCAGGTGCGGGAACAGGCTGTAAGCCTGGAACACCATGCCCATGTCTCGTTTGCTGGCCGGCACCGCGCTGATGTCACGCCCGCCGACCAGCACCGCGCCGGAGCTGGCCTCGTCGAGTCCGGCCAGGATGCGCAGCGCGGTGGTCTTGCCGCAGCCCGATGGCCCGAGCAGCGCGACCAACTCCCCCGGCTCGATGGACAGGCTCAACCCGTCGAGCGCGTTGACGTTGCCGTAGGTGCGGGTGAGCTCACGAAGTTGGACCCGTACACCGGCCCCACCTGGATTGCTCCTCGCGTGCGGGCTCACTCCCGGGCTCCTAACATCCTGCGGCGACCACGGGTGAGGGCCGCCAACACCAACAACAATGCAAATCCGAGCAGCAGTGTGGCCAGCGAGGCCGCCACCGAGGTCGGGCCGTCGCTCTTGCTGATCGCGACGATCTCAACCGGCAGCGTCTCAAAGCCGATCAGCGAGGCGATGGTGTACTCACCGAGCACCACCGCGATGGAGATGAAGGCCGCGGACAGGATTCCGGACCAGATGTTGGGCACGATCACCCGGGTGATCGTCGACAACCATCCGGCACCCAGCGATCGGGCGGCCTCCGACAACGTCCGCAGGTCGACGGCCGCCAGCGCGGAATCGATCGCCCGATAGGCGAACGGCAGCACCAGCACCACGTAGACGAATGTCAGGGTGAGCGCCGATTCGCCGAGCAAGTAGGTGACCCACAGGTATACGTTGCGCAGGCCCACCACGATCACCAGGGCCGGGATGGTCAACGGCAGCAGGCACAGGAATTCGACGACACCACGCGCCCAGCGGGCCCGTAGCCGCACCCAGATCAGCGTCGGCACCAGCAGCACCAACATCGCGATGACGGTGAACACCGCGAGCAGCAGTGAGATCAGAACGGCCTGATACACCGCCTCATCGGACACGAGGTTGCGCCAGGCCGCGGTGGTACGACCGCCTTCGATCAGATTGCGGGTGGAGAAATCGGCCATGGCGTAGAGCGGAAACAGGAAGAACAGCCCGAACAGCACCCAGAGCGCCGACCGCACCGCCCGGTTCATTTGAGCCACCTCGCCGTCCTGCGCACCAGCGCGTTGTAGGCGACCATCACCAGCGCCACCACCACGATCATCTCCAGTGCCAACGCGTAGGCGAATCCGGCCTGGCCGAGCACCACCTCACTGGTGAGGGCGGCGCGGATCAGCAGCGGCACGATCGGACTGCCCTGGCTGACCAGCGCGGCCGCGGTGGCGTAGGCGGCAAAAGCGTTGGCGAACAACAGCAACGCCGATCCCCAAAACGCCGGGGTCAGCAACGGCACGACCACTTCACGCAGGTACTGCCACTGTGATGCGCCGAGGCTCACCGCGGCCTCGCGCCACTGCTCGTGCAAACCTTCCACGGCGGGCAGGAAGACGATCACCATCAGCGGGATCTGGAAGTAGCTGTAGACCAGGATCAGCCCGGCCAGCCCGTACAACCAGCCGGAGCCGGCCAGGTCCCAGCCGAGGTGCTCCTTGACCCACAAGGTCAGCACGCCATTGAGCCCGATGGTGGCCAGGAAGGCGAATGCCAGTGCCACACCACCGAATTGGGCCAGCACGCTGCACACTGCCAGCACCGCGCGCCGCAGCATCGACTCCGGCGGACTGCTGACGATCAACCAGGCCAGCACCGCACCCAACACCGCCCCGATGAGCGCCGTGCTGGCCGACAGCACAATGCTCCTGCCCAACGCCGTCAGTGCGGTGCCGGAGAACAGCGCGGCGATGCGATCCAGCGAGAACGATCCGTCGGCGAAGAACGCCATGACGATCACCGTCGCTGTCGGCACGATCAGGAACACCGTCACCACCGCCGCGAACGGCAGCAACGGTAGGGCGTCGCGGGTGCCCTTGAGTAGCTGATGGCCAGAAATTCGACCCGACATCAAAGAGCTCAGCCGATCGCCTTGGCCCAGTTGTCGGCCAGATACTTGTTGGCCGTATCGGTTTGAGCCTGTGTCACGACGGTCACCGGGCCGTCGATGATGGGCAACTGACCGAACGCCGCGCGGTCTGCGGTGCCTGCCATGATCATCTGGTCCGCGCGCACAGGGCGGACCCCGCCCTTGGCGAACAGGTTCTGTCCCTCGTCGCTGAACAGGAACTCCTGCCACAGCCGAGCCGCCGCGGGATGTGGCGCGTCCTTGTTGATCGCCTGGAAGTAGTACCCGGCGACCAGAGCCTCATGCGGAACCATCACCTGCCATCCGGGGACCTTCTTACTTTCGGTGCCGTTGAGGTAGTTCCAATCGATCACCACCGGTGTCTGACCCGACTCGATGGTGGCCGGGGTCGGGTCCAGCGGCAGGAAGTTGCCCACCTCGTTGAGCTTGGCGAAGAACTTGACCCCTGGGGCGATGTCATCGGCGGACCCGCCCTGGGACACCGCCACCATCACGACGCCGGCGAACGCCGCGCCGGCCTGGGTCGGGTCGCCGTTGAGCGCCACCTTGCCCTGATATTCGGGCTTGAGCAGGTCATCGACACTGGTGATCGGCGGCACCTTGGTCGAATCGAACCCGATCGACATGTAGCCGCCGTAATCGTTGACCCAGGTGCCCTGGGGATCCTTGAACTTCTCCGGAATGTCGTCGAAGGTCGCCACCTTGTACGGGGCGAACATCGGCGTATTCGCCAGCGCCACCGACTGTCCCATATCGAATACGTCGGGCGCGGTGCTCTTGCCTTGCTGCTGGTGGGCCGAGTTGATCTCTTCCTGACTGGACGCGTTGGGCAGCGCCGAGTCCACCTTGATCCCGTACTTGTCCGAAAAGACCTTGATCAGCTCGCCGTAGTTCGCCCAATCCGGCGGCAGCGCAATGACATTGAGCTCGCCTTCGGCCTTGGCCGCCTCGACGAGCTTGTCCATGCCGCCGAAATCGGCCGCCGATCTGGCCTCGGCAACCTTGACCCCGGTGTCGGTTTCCCCGCCCGCGGCGCCCTTCTGCGGCGGCGCACATGCTGCCAGCCCCACCGCGACGAGGGCCGAGACCGCCAGGGCGGCGCCTTTCGGAAGGACCTTCGGCAGCACTGTCGGGCCATTGCTCGCAACCAGTGCCGTCGCGATCCGGGACGAGATCATTGCCAAACCCTCCGTTGGTGGGGAAGCGCGCACCGGCACCCTATCGCGACCTCGCCTAACGCGAGACCCAGCGCCGGGGCCTGGGCGTTAGCATCACCTGGTGTCTGTTCCCGGACCCGGCAGCTACTTCGACCTCGACGGCTGGAGCTTCAAGCCCGCCGCGGTGCCCTGGTACCGCACCCGCCGGGCCACGATCGCGCTGATCGCCACCGCCCTGGCCGCTGCGTCCATCGTGGTCTCGGGTGTGCTGTTGCTGCTCAGGGATTCCGGTTCGAGCGACGACGCGGGGTCGACGACGACCTCGCCGTCCCCGTCGGCCACCAGCCCACTGCCGTCACCATCACTGCGCGTCGGGCTGGCGCCCGCCCCTCCGGCGCCGCCACCTCCGCCGCCCGAGGAAACGCAGCAGGCCCCGGTGTACCGGCCCACCTACCGGCCGAGCGAAACCAAGAAACCTGAGATCGGGGTCACCCGTACCCCAGTCACCCGCTCCCCGATCAGCGTGGCTCCGCAACCGAGGCATCCCCGCAACTGAGCCGACCCGCATCTGGGTAGGCCCAACATCGGCGCCGACCGCCTACCCTGAATCCATGCCCGGGTTCGAGGCGATGGCCCAGTTCGCGAGCGCACCCGCCGCGGTGCTGGCGACCCTCGGGGCCGACGGCGCACCGCACCTGGTGCCGGTGGTATTCGCGGTTTCCCTCCCGCCGGGTGCAGAGACCCCAGCCACCATCTACACCGCGGTGGACGCCAAGCCAAAGTCCACTCAACGGCTGCGCCGGCTGGCCAACATCGAAGGCGATTCCCGGGTCAGCCTGTTGGTCGACCATTACACCGACGACTGGGACCAGCTGTGGTGGGTCCGCGCCGACGGGCTGGCCGCGGTGCATCACAGCGGCGAAGAAATGGCCACCGGCTATGGGCTGCTACGCGCGAAATACCCGCAGTACCAGCGGATTGCGTTGAACGGTCCGGTGATCACGGTCAACGTGACGCACTGGTCGTCCTGGCAGGTGTGAATGCCATGAGCAACGCACCCCGCAAGGCACCTCGGCAACAGCGGTCCAAGGAAACCGTCGACGTGATGCTGGAAGCGGCGGCGCAGGTCTTCGACCGCGAAGGCCCGTCGGCCACCACCAATCGCATCGCCGAGAAGGCCGGTGTGTCGATCGGCTCGCTCTACCAGTACTTCCCGAACAAGCAGGCGCTGTTGAACGTGCTGGCGCAGCGGCACGTGAAGCAGGCCGTCGAGCGCCTGGACGCGGTGTTGGCCCAGCTACGTGCGCAGCAGCCGCCGTTCGAGGACACCATGCGGACCATCCTCGATGCGCTGGTCGAGCTGCACAGCGACCGCCCCGGCCTGCATGGGCTGATGCACCGGATGGTTGCGCCGCGGGCCGACGAGCTGGCGGCACTGCAACAATTCGAGGGTTACCTCACCCGCGAGATCGCGTTTCATCTGCGCCGCTGCGGGGTGGGCCGACGAGGCGACGGCTCCGACGACGAGAGTTCACTGGCCACCGCCCAGGTACTGGTGCACACCGTCGACGCGCACCTGCACCGGGTGTTGCCGCGGCGCGGTATGGACACCGAACAGCTGCTAGAACTCGTCGTGCGGTTACTCGGGGACTGACCGGCTGCCACACCGGACCTCGTCACCGACCCGTCGAAGCGCTGTCACCAGCTGGCTGAGGCCCGGCTCCTCCACTGGGTAGTGACCGCATTCGTCCAGCATCACCAGCCTGGTGGGGGCGGCAATCCGGTCGAGAAATCGGACGCTCAACGCTGCCGGCGTCCAGCGATCCGCGCTCGGATGAACCAGCGTCACCGGCGCGGCATCGAAGGTCTCGGGCCCGGTGTGCGCGAAGTTCAGCCAGCTGCACAGGAATCCGAGCGGCACCCGCACGCCGCCACCATTCGGATCGGTCGCACACAGCCGTGCGAGCTCCCGGTTGCCGCTCATCGCAGTCATTTTCACCAGCCAGCGGATCGGCACCCGCAGCCGGCCCAGCCATGGATCGACCATCCGCATGAGGGCCGGCCCGACGGTGCCCACCGGCGAGAAGCGGGCGGCCGCGCGGCGGGCCGCCGGATCCGCGGGGTCGAGCAGACAGGTCGCGACCACATGGGAAACCAGATCTGTGCGGGCCGCGGCCTCATAGCCGAGCAGACCGCCCATGCTGGCACCGAACACGACCAGCGGACGATCGTCGCGACGGTGTTCGGCGCGGATCAGATCACACACCAACTCGACCCAGTCGTCGTACCTGACGGTCGCTGGTCGTGGTTCGGCGGTGTAGCCGTACAGCGGCAGATCCGGCACCAGCACCTCGACCCCCTCGGCGGCCGCCGCCGCGGCCAGGGGCCACAGCGCACCCGAGTAACCGCCGGCGCCGTGAAGTACCAGCACCCGAATATCGCTGTCGGGTGCAGTCACTCGCGCGATGTGCACCTCGCGGCCGCGCCACGACCACCACGTCGATGCCGGCCGGATCTGTTCGGCCCGGTATTGCGCGGGCAGAAAGCGGGCATATCGCCTGGCTGCTGACTCGATGTCCATGCATTGAGCCTCGGCCCGGCCCGCGCCCCTGACAACTCGCATTCGTGACGCCGGACCGGCTGGTCACAGCGTCGGTGTCGGCGACTGCTCACATTTCGCGGCCACCCGCACGGGGCTTGTGCTGTAGGTCACATCGGGGAAGGGTGGATGCAGGTCCGGCGGGCCGCAGCGAGGCGCCCCGGGGGACACCAGGAGGAATGCCATGGCGGACAGGACGAGTGCGGCCGGCAACGGAGTTGTTCCCACCGCGGACAGTCCCGCCGCCATTCGTAACGTGGCGCTGGTCGGCCCGGCCGGCGCCGGAAAGACGACTCTGGTGGAGGCCCTGCTGGTGGCCACCGGCGTGCTGAACCGGTCCGGCTCGGTGGTCGACGGGACCACGGTGTGCGACTTCGACGACGCCGAGGTCGCCCAGCAGCGCTCGGTCAGCCTGGCACTGGCCCCGTTGCAGCACAACGGAATCAAGGTCAATCTGATCGACACCCCCGGGTATGCCGACTTCGTCGGCGAGCTGCGGGCCGGGCTGCGCGCCGCCGATTGCGCACTGTTCGTCATCGCGGCCAACGAGAGCATCGATGAACCGACCAAGGCGCTGTGGCTGGAATGCGCCGCGGTCGGAATGCCGCGCGCCGTGGTGATCACCAAACTCGACCACGCCCGGGCCAACTACGCCAATACGCTGGCCGATGCCCAGCGGGTCTTCGGCGACAAGGTGGCACCGCTGTACTTCCCGGCCGGCTCCGGCTCGATTGCCGGCTCCGCCGGCGGTGGCGTCATCGGGCTGCTCACCCGCAGCTACTACGAGTACGCCGACGGCACCCACTCCACCCGCGCACCCGACGGTTCCTATGACGACCAGATCGCCGAACTGCGCGGTTCGCTGATCGAGGGAATCATCGAGGAGTCCGAGGATGAGACCCTCATGGAGCGCTACCTCGGCGGCGAGGAGATCGACGAGTCGGTGTTGATCGCCGACCTGGAGAAGGCCGTCGGCCGCGGCTCGTTCTTCCCGGTGATCCCGGTGTGCAGCGGCTCCGGAGTCGGCACACAGGAGCTGCTGGAGATCGCCACCCGTGGGTTCCCGGCACCGCCGGAGCATCCGCTGCCCGAGGTGTTCGCCGCCAGCGGCGCCGCCCGCAAGCCGCTGAGCTGCGATCCGGCCGGGCCGCTGCTGGCCGAGGTGGTGAAGACGACGTGGGATCCCTATGTCGGCAGGGTCAGCCTGGTCCGGGTGTTCTCCGGCACCATCAGGCCCGATGCCACCGTGCATGTATCGGGCCATTTTTCTGCGTTCAACAGGTCCGGGTCAGAGTCGGGGTCACACGGCCACGCCGATCACGATGAGGACGAGCGGATCGGCACCCTGTCTTTCCCGCTGGGTAAGCAGCTGCGCCCGGCACCGTCGGTGGTGGCCGGCGACATCTGCGCGATCGGCCGGCTCAGCCGCGCCGAGACCGGTGACACGCTCAGCGACAAGGCCGATCCCCTGGTACTGCGCCCGTGGACGATGCCGGACCCACTGCTGCCGATCGCGGTACAGCCCCGCGCCAAGACCGACGAGGACAAACTGTCGGCCGGGTTGCAGCGGCTGGCCGCCGAGGACCCCACCCTGCGCATCGAGCAGAATCCCGAAACCCACCAGATCGTGCTCTGGTGCATGGGCGAGGCGCATGCCGGGGTGGTGCTCGACGCGCTGTCCCGGCGCTACGGGGTCACCGTGGACACCGTCGAGCTCCGGGTTCCGTTGCGAGAAACGTTCGGCAACAAGGCAAAAGGGCACGGTCGGCACGTCAAGCAGTCCGGCGGGCATGGCCAGTACGCGGTCTGCGATATCGAGGTCGAGCCGCTCCCGGAGGGCACCGGATTCGAGTTCGTCGACAAGGTGGTGGGCGGCGCCGTACCGCGCCAGTTCATCCCGAGCGTCGAGAAGGGTGTGCGGGCCCAGATGGAGAAGGGCGCCGCTCCCCACCAAGGCGGGCAGGCCGGCTACCCCGTGGTCGACATCCGGGTGACTCTCTTCGACGGCAAGGCACATAGCGTGGATTCATCGGATTTCGCCTTCCAGATGGCCGGCGGGTTGGCATTGCGGGAGGCCGCCAGCGCCGCCGGCGTGAACCTGCTCGAGCCCATCGACGAGGTGACCGTGGTGATACCCGACGACCTGGTCGGGGCCGTGATGAGCGACCTGGCCGGACGACGCGGCCGAGTGCTGGGCACCGACAAGGCCGATGAGGGCCGGACCGTGGTGAAAGCCGAGATCCCCGAGGTCGAACTGACTCGGTACGCGATCGATCTGCGGTCACTCTCGCACGGGGCCGGGGCGTTCACCCGGGCATTCGCCCGGTACGAGCCGATGCCCGAATCCGCGGCGGCGCGGGTCCGGCATTCGGCCTGATCAGCCGAGCGTGATCGCGTTCTCCGGGCAGCCGGCGATGGCCTCCTGCACGGCCGGGGCGAGCTCGGCCGGGACATCGGACATCAGTGGTGCTGCGTAACCGCCGTCGGTCAGGGTAAACACGTCGGGGCAGACCGCGACGCACACCCCGTGCCCGCGGCATCGGTCGTCGTCCACCTGAACTCTCATACCGGAGTCACCTCCAGGTGCAGCGCGGTCAGTCCGCGCAGGATGTAGGTCGGCACGTAGTCGAACCGGCGGGCGCCGGCCGGACCGTGATCGGCCTCCGAGAGGGTGATGGCCGACGTCCGCGCCAGCAAGCGCTCCAGGCACACCCTGGCCTCGGCGCGGGCCAGGGGCGCCCCCGGGCAGGAGTGCACGCCGCGGCCGAAAGCGATGTGGCGCCTGGCATTTGCCCGGGTGACGTCGAAGGTGTCGGGGTTCTCGAACTGCCGGGGGTCGCGGTTGGCCGCACCGTTGCACACCATCAGCGTGGCACCGGCCGGCACCTGGACCCCACCCACCGCGGTGCTGGCCCGGGCCAGCCGGAAGTCCCCCTTGACCGGGCTCTCCCAGCGCAAGGTCTCCTCGATGAAGTTGGGGATCCGGTTGGGTTCACGGCGCAGCAGGTCCTGCAGGTCCGGACGTTCGGCGAGCAGTTTGAGCGCTGCGCTCAACAACCGCACGGTGGTTTCCTGGCCGGCCGAGTACAGGTTGGCGGCCAGCCGCACCACGTCGATGACCTCCGGAGTGGAGCCGTCCGGGAACGTCGCGGCGGCCATCTCGCTGAGGGTGTCCGCGCGCGGGTTGGCCCGCCGGTCGGTGATGTAACCGGAGAACTTCTCGTAGAGGTACTCCAACGGGTTGTGCTCCATGGTGTCCTCGCCGGTGCTGCCGACTCCGCCCTGGTCGTGTCCGCCCATCCGCTCGGCGAACTCGGCGCGGTCGGATTCGGGCACACCGAGCAGGGCGGCGATCACCAACAGGGTGAACGGCCCGGCGAACTCCGAGATGAACTCGCCGCCGCCGCGGGCCAGGTAGGGCTCCAGCACCTGATCGGCCAGGCGCCACATGAAGTCCTCGTTCTCCTTGAGTCGCTTCGGCGTGATCAGGCCCATCAACAGTGCGCGGTGGCTGGTGTGGGTGGGCGGATCGAAGGTGGTGATCTGGTCGCTCATCGGCAGCTCATCGCGGTGACGGTCGATGAGCTCGCTCACCTCGCGATCGGGACGGCCCTGCAGCGGAATCGGAAATCCGGGAAACGGGCCGGTCACCGCGGTGGCCGAGGAGAACGTCGCGGCATCGCCGAACACCGCCACCGCCTCGTCGTAACCGGTGACCATCACCACGTCGTGGTGCGGTTCGCGCTGCACGGGGCAGCGTTCCCGCAATCCGGCCAGGAACGGATACGGATCGTCCACCAGGCTGTTGTCCCGAAAGAAGTCGCGGTTGTCCGGGTCGGTCATCTGTACCGCCTTTCAGTTCGCGGGTGTCGCGTAGAACTCGTCGGTGCCCGCGCCCTCTTCCAGTTGCACGTCGAATGTGTTGAGCGCCAACGCGAGGGTGCCGTAGCCACCGACGGTGAACATCAGATCCATCCGCTGATGGTCGTCGAGCCGGGTACCGAGCCGCTCCCAGGTCAGCGGGGATATCCGCGAACCCGAGTGCAGCTCGTCGACGGCATCGAGCACCATCTGATCGAATTCGTCTGCGGCAGAACCGGTTTGAGCGGAGGTGAGGTCATCCTCGGTGAGCCCCAGCCGGCGTCCCATCGCGCTGTGGTGGCCCCATTCGTACACACAACCGTGGTGGAAGGCGGTGCGCAGGATGACCAGTTCCCGGATCCGGTCGGGCAGCGTGGAATCTTGCTGCAAATAGCTGTTGAACGGCAGGAACCTGCCGGCCAGCACGGGGTGCCGAACCAGCGTCGACAGGGCGTTGCCGGCGTCCGCTGGATTGCGACGCTCGGGCGCCACCGTGCAGGCCAGCGCATCGCGCGCCTGATCGTCCCAGTCCTCGGCCGGTAGCGGCGTCAACATCTGCATCATCCTTCCTGCGCGCCGATCTGCTTTACGATCGACTAGTAACATCCTTTACGATCGTAAAGGAGATTTCCCGGTAGCGCACAGGAGGGAGTAGCTATGGAGACCGCCGAGCCCGCCGCGGCTGCCACCCGCGCCCGCCTCGTCCAAGCCGCCATCAAACTGTTCACCCGGCACGGCTACGCCGGCACCTCGCTGCAGATGATCGCCGACGAGCTGGGCTTCACCAAGGCTGCGATCTACTACCACTTCCGCACCCGCGAACAGCTGCTGAGCGCGGTCGTCGAACCATTGCTGACGCAGCTGCAAGCGGTTGTCGAAACGGCGGAACGCCAGCGCGGCGCCCAGGCCCGGGCCGAGCAGATGGTGCGCGGCTATGCCGAGCTCGCCGTCAACAACCGCGCGCTGGTCTCGGTGCTGGCCGGCGATCCCAGCGTCAACGACACCCTGCGCGCCCATCCGGAATGGGGATCGATCATCGACCGGCAGATGAAGTTGTTGGCCGATACCGATCCCGGGCCGGCGGGAATGGTCAAGGCGACTGTGGTGTATTCCGGGTTCGCCGGTGCGGCCAGTCCCACATCCGAACCTGTCGCCGGCGACGAGCTGTACCGCCTCCTGGTCGACACCGGACGCCGAATCTTGGGCCTGCGCGCTTCTCGGCGCCCGAAAGAGCTTGACATTCAAGGCATATCGAAAGGAACGAGATGACAGCCAAGACAGCCCTGGTCACCGGCGGCGCCTCCGGAATCGGCAAGGCCATCGCCGAACGGCTTGCCACCGACGGATACCAGGTGGCCACCCTCGATCTCACCGCCACCAACGCCGAGCACGCCCACGCGGCCGACGTCACCGACCGCGCCCAGGTGGATGCGGTGTTCAAGACCGTCCGCGAACAGCTCGGCCCGGTCACCATCCTGGTCAACGCCGCCGGGCTCAGCGGGTTCAAGCCGTTCACCGACATCACCTTCGAGGAATGGCAGCGCGTGGTGAACGTCAACCTCAACGGGGTGTTCCACGTGGTGCAGGCCGCACTGCCCGACATGATCGACGCTGGATGGGGCCGCATCGTCAACATCTCCTCCTCCAGCACGCACTCGGGTGTGCCGTACATGAGCCACTACGTGTCGGCCAAGTCCGCGGTGAACGGGTTGACCAAGTCCCTGGCGCTGGAGTTCGGGCCGGCCGGTATCACCGTCAACGCGGTGCCGCCCGGCTTCATCGACACCCCGATGCTGCGCGCCGCCGAGGCCCGCGGCGAGCTCGGCGACATCCAGAACACCATCGACGCCACACCGGTGCGGCGGATGGGCAAGCCGGAGGACATCGCCGCGACGTGTTCGTTCCTGATCTCGGAGGAGGCGGGCTACATCACCGGCCAGATCGTCGGCGTGAACGGCGGCCGCAACACCTGATCAAGCCCTATCTGTGACGAGGATCTCCCCGTGTTGGCGGTTTGATCTTCGCCGCACCGGGGGCCATGCAGTTGCGCTTGTCTCTGGTTTTTTGGGACAGTTTGCTTACCTAAGCTGCTGGCTGCGTCAATACATCGGAGGTTTGCACGTGGCCTCGACCACCGCAACGCTGCGGGACCGCTTGGAGCAGCGGTTCAAGCACTGGCGATACAACCCGCCGTACAAGACTGCGTGCGCGGTCATGATCATTGCGATGGTTGCGGTGCTGACCTTGACCTGGATGCAGTTCCGCGGGGCGTTCGAGGAAAAGACGCAGCTCACCGTGCTGGCCAACCGCTCGGGCCTGTCCATGGACCCCGGTTCCAAGGTCACCTTCAACGGGGTGCCGATCGGCCGGCTGACCGCCGTCGACGTGGTGGAGGTCGACGGTAATCCCGAGGCCAAGCTGACCCTGGACGTCAAGCCGAAATACTTGAAGCTGCTCCCGGAGAACGTGGTCGCCGAGCTGAAGGCCACCACGGTGTTCGGCAACAAGTACATCTCGTTCCTGTCGCCGGAAAACCCGTCGCCGCAGCGGGTGTCGCCGGCCACCCCGATTCGCGCCCAGGGTGTGACGACGGAGTTCAATACGCTGTTCGAGACGATCACCGCGATCTCCGCGCAGATCGACCCGATCAAGCTGAACCAGACCCTGACCGCCACCGCACAGGCGCTCGACGGCCTGGGCACCAAATTCGGCCAGTCCCTGGTCAACGCCAACACCATCCTGAGCGACCTCAACCCGCGCATGCCCGAGATCCGCCACGACATCAAAGGTCTGGCCGATCTGGGCGAGGTTTACGCCAAGGCCTCCCCGGACCTGTGGGACGGACTGAACAACGCCGTCACCACCGCCCGCACCCTCAACGATCAGCGCGGCAACCTGGATCAGGCGCTGGTGGCCGCGGTCGGCTTCGGTAACACCGGCGGCGACATCTTCGAACGCGGCGGCCCCTATCTGGTGCGCGGCGCCCAGGATCTGCTGCCGGTCAGCGCGATGCTCGACCGCAACAGCCCGGCGTTGTACTGCATGATCCACAACTACGCCGAAGCGTCACCGAAGTTCGCCTCGCAGACCCGCAACGGCTACGCGTTCGAGCTGCAAGATGCCCTGGTCGGGGTGGGCAACCCCTGGGTGTATCCCGACAACCTGCCACGGGTGAACGCCAAGGGCGGACCCGAGGGCCGGCCGGGCTGCTGGCAGCCGATCACCCGTGATCTGTGGCCGGCCCCGTATCTGGTGCTGGACACCGGTGCAGCCATCACGCCCTACAACCACTTCGAGCTGGGCCAACCGCTGCTCACCGAGTACGTGTGGGGCCGCCAGGTCGGCGAGAACACGATCAACCCGTAACGGTCAGCTGGACCGATCGCTACGCCAGCCGGCGGCCACCTCGGCCTCCAGCTTCTCCTCGTAGGCGCCCTCGTCCCGGCCGAGTGCGATGGTGGCCGCCGCCATCGCGCCGATGGCCAGCGACAATGCCACCGGCTCCCATCCGGTGATCGACAGGTGCTCACCCAGCACGATGGAGCCCAGCACCACCGCCACCACGGGCTCGAGCACCAGCATGGTCGGCACCGAGGTCTGCAACGATCCGGCATGAAATGCCGACTGCTGCAACAGCGTCGCGACCACCCCGAGCAGCACCACCAGATACAGGGCCGGTGTGGTCAGCACGGCAAGCACGCTGCCCTCGGCGATCATGTGCACCACGATCTTGGTCAGCACCGCGACCACGCCGAACATCACCCCGACCGCGAGCGCCAGCAGCACCGCCCGGCGCCAGTTGGTGCTGCGGGTGGCGGCCAGCACGCACAGCGTCACCGCCGTCGCGCAGAACACGGCGACCATGATCGTGGTTACCACCGATACCGCATAGCTACCGGTACTGGCCCTGGCCAGGCCGACGAACACGGTCAGCGCCCCGGTCAGCAGCAATGCCCACACCCATTCGGCCCGGCTGACCCTGCGATGGGCCAGCCTGGCGCTGAGCGGCAGGGCGAACAACAGCGCCGAAACCAGCACCGGCTGGACCAGCAGCAGCGAGCCAAACCCCAGCGCCACGGCCTGGAACACGTACCCGGCCACTGCCGCCGCCGTCCCCGCCCACCACAGCCGGCGACGCAGCAGGGTGCGCAGCATGACCGTGCTGACGCCCTTCTCGGGCGGAACATCCATGGTTGCCCGCTGTCGCACCACAATGCCGACGGCCGCGAAAACCGCTGCGCACAGCGCGAACAGCACGGCAAGACTGTTGCCGAGCAAGCCTCGTCAACCCCTTTCGGGCCAGTGTGTCGGCCCCCCTCGGGGAAGAAGGCCAGTGCCCTCCAACCGTAGAGCGCCGAGGGTAGTCGCGCCGCCCGGGCTACACGACCTGCAGATGGCGCCTGGGTAGCGGCTCGGCGGTGCCGGGCGCCTCGAGATGGTGTGCTTCGGGGCCGGGCTGCGGCGACGGGGCGATCTTGTCGTTCACGGTGGCCACCGCGGAATCGACCCGGTTCACCGCGGTGTCGCACAGATCGCGGACCCGGCCGCTGGCGGTCTCGACTTCATCGGCCGCGCTGCGCAGGTAGGCCCTGAGATTGATCCGGAGCCGCTCGCCGGCGTTGCGCAGCCGCAGCCGCGCCCGGTCGTCGACCTCGACGGTGACGTATGGCAACACCCGAAACCTCATAGCCCCGCTCCCATCTCCGCTTGCCTTGGCCCACAGTAACCGCGCCCGGCCACGTGTCTACCTCCCGGCACCATCCCAGTCGATCAGGGTCCAGCCGTCGGTCGGATTGCCCTTGACCACGACAACGCCGGTGTTGTTCAGCGGATGGCTGACCAGCATCTGCGGATTGGGGTTGCTCACGTTCATCTCGACCCACAGCATGATCGCGGCGCCGTGCGAGTAGACGACGGGGTTGTCGTCGCCGCTGTCGTAAATCTGCTGTACCGCCTCGTCGAACCGGGCGTCGAACTCATTGCCGTCGACCGAGCCCGGAATGCGGGCGCTGCGATCGCCGCGCAACCACTGTTCTGGCGCGGAGAAGTAGGTGTTGGTCGCGGCCGCCTCGGGCTGGCCCTCGTAGACGCCGGCCTCGATCTCACGCAATCCGGGCAGCACGGTGACCGGCTCGCCCAGGGCGTCGGCCATGGGTTCGGCGGTCTGCTGGGTCCGGATCATGGTCGAGGCAAAGATGCCGTCGTACCGGTTGGGCGCCAGGCGCTGGGCGCTGGCGACGGCCTGGCTGCGGCCCAGGTCGGTGATGGACGGGCCTGGGGTGGAACTGTCGATCAGGCCCGAGGCGTTGCCCGCCGATTGGGCGTGGCGGACGAAGGTCAGCGTG
Source organism: Mycolicibacterium frederiksbergense (assembly GCF_029893345.1). Taxonomy (GTDB): domain Bacteria; phylum Actinomycetota; class Actinomycetes; order Mycobacteriales; family Mycobacteriaceae; genus Mycobacterium; species Mycobacterium frederiksbergense_B. The sequence goes on from NZ_JARXVE010000003.1 coordinate 179,125, forward strand.
ATGGTGCGGTAGCCACCCGCGGCCGCGGCCGGGGCCAGCAGCATGGCGAGAACAAGGACGACGGCGGTCAGTAGCGGAAGCGCTCGTATTTTTCGCACACCGGCCATAATTCACCCTCGGGCGTAGCTTCATTAGGGTGACCACCCTTAACAATGACGAGGTCGCAGGCGCGCTGGACCGGATGTACGCCGCGGCCGACGAGCAGTTTGTGAAGTTACGAGAAGACGGATCCCGCAGATTCGCCGATTTGTCCAACGCCAGCGCGCAGCAACGTGCGGATGCACTCAGCGACATCTACATGCCGGTGACGCGGGAAGCGGGCCGGTTGTTGTATTCGCTGGTTCGGGCGGCCAAACCGGCGATCGTGGTCGAGTTCGGGATGTCGTTCGGGCTGTCCACGCTGCATTTGGCTGCCGCGGTGCGCGACAACGGCTTTGGCCGGGTGTTCACCACCGAGCTCAGCGCGACCAAAATCGCCGCGGCCAAACGGACTTTCGCCGAAACCGGTCTCGACGACGTCATCACCGTGCTGGAGGGTGATGCCCTCGAATCGCTCAAGACCGTCGACAGCGAGATCGGGCTGGTCCTGCTCGACGGCTGGAAGGAGCTCTACCTGCCGGTGTTCAAGCTCCTCGAGCCCCGGCTGGTACCGGGCGCCCTGCTGGTCGCCGACAACACGTCGATGGCCGATACCCAGCCCTACCTGGACTATGTGCGTGACCCCGCACATGGATACGTCAGCGTGAACTTCCTGGCCCGCGACAGCGACAGCATGGAACTCAGCTGCCGGGCTTAGCCGGTCCCACACCGCTACGGTGCTGACATGGTGGATTTCGCATTGCGGTCGTGCGGGTTGCACGGCCATGCGACGTTCGCGCCCGACGAGCCCGACCTGCGGGCCCGTTTGCGCGTGGACACACCGGCCGGGGAGGCGTGGCGCTGCCTGCGTTGCGAGACATTCGTCGTCGGTCCTCCTCGCGGCAGCGGGCCCGCCGATACCGCACCCGAGGTCCCGCGCGGACGGCTGTTGCGCGACCGGACGTTGATGCGCCTGCTGGCCACCGAGCGGGCCATCCGCTCGGTCGTGTTCGTCGCACTGTCGGTCGGGGTGTTCAAAGTTCGTGCCAGCCGCACGGAACTGCACGAAGCGTTTCAGAAGGACATCCCGCTGATCCGTCCGCTGGCCGACCAAATCGGTTGGAACATGGACGATTCCAGAATCATCCGGCGCATCGGTGAAGTGTTCACGTTATCGCCGACGACGCTGATGTGGATCGCCATCGGCCTGGCCGCCTACGCCCTGATCGAGCTGATCGAAGCGATCGGGCTGTGGTTCACCCGGCGCTGGGGCGAGTATTTCGCGGTGATCGCCACCAGTGTGTTCCTGCCATTGGAGGTCTACGAACTCACCGAGAAGGTCACGGCGGTGCGGCTCGGCGCGTTCCTGGTCAACGTCGCCGCCGTGCTGTGGCTGCTCTGGAGCAAACGGCTGTTCGGGCTCAACGGCGGCGGTGCGGCGTATCGGGCCGAACATCACACCGAGAGCCTGTTAAGTGTGGAACGGGCCGGGCTGGTCGCTCCGGACTCACCTAACGCTCCTCATGTGCTCGCCGCCGATAGTTCGACGGAGTCTCCCCGCAGAACTGACTGAACGACCGGGTGAATGAGCTCAGGCTCTCGAATCCGACCGCCGTCGCGGTGGCCTGCACGGATTGGTCGGGTGCCGCCAGCAACGCCATCGCCCGCAACATCCGGGCGTGCAGAAGGTATGTCCGCCAGGACAATCCGAGCGTCTCGGCGAAGAGCCGGCGCAGCGTCCGTTCCGAGACCGACACCGCCCGGCTGACCTCCTCGGCCGTTGCCGAGTCGAGGTGCTCCTTGGTGTAGGCCAGTGCGGCCGCCACGATCGGATGATCGGAGGTCGGCAGGCTCAGCGGCGCCTCGTGATCGAGTGCCTCGGCCACCAGATTGGCCAGCGTGGCGAAGAACCCGTCGGATACCGGATCACCGCACGCGCGGTCCACCGGCCAGCGCAGCGCGTAGATCATCATCTCGCGGATCAACGGTGACACCGCGATGATCCGGGCCCGGTCGCCACCGGGGATCAGTCGCGGATCGAACATCACCGCGACGGTCTTCACGTCGGGGTTCATCACCGCCTGATGTTGCAGGCCGGCCGGGATCCAGGCGGCCTGCTGCGGCGGCAGCAGGTAGTGCGCCGAGTCGGTTTCCACCTCGACCACGCCGTGCAGCGCGTACTCGATCTGGTGCACCTCATGGGAGTGCCAACCGGTGATCAGCCCGTCGCCCTCGTACAGATAGCTTCCGGCCGGTGCATGCCCGCCACGACGCAGTTCGATCACCGGCCGGTCAGGATTCACCACAATGGCCGAAAAAGATAAACCTCTGTCCGAACGCGCAGAGACGGTCACGATTCCTCACGGTACTACTGAAGTTGTGAAGACCGACGACCTGATCCTGGTGAGCATCGACGACCACGTCGTGGAACCTCCCGATATGTTCCTCAATCACGTGCCGGCCAAGTACCGGGACGAGGCGCCCATCGTGGTGACCAACGACAAGGGCGTCGACCAGTGGATGTATCAGGGTCGCCCGCAGGGCGTGTCCGGTCTGAACGCGGTGGTGTCCTGGCCGGCCGAGGAATGGGGCCGCGATCCGGCCGGGTTCGCCGAGATGCGTCCGGGTGTCTACGACGTGCACGAGCGGGTCCGCGATATGGACCGCAACGGCATCCTGGCCTCGATGTGCTTTCCGACCTTCACCGGCTTCTCGGCGCGGCATCTCAACATGCATCGCGAGGAGGCCACTCTGGTCATGGTGTCGGCCTACAACGACTGGCACATCGACGAGTGGGCGGGTTCGTATCCCGGTCGGTTCATCCCGATCGCAATCCTGCCGACCTGGAACCCCGAAGCCATGTGCGCCGAGATCCGGAGGGTCGCGGCCAAGGGTTGCCGGGCGGTCACCATGCCGGAACTGCCTCACCTGGAAGGACTTCCGAGCTACCACGACGAGGATTACTGGGGCCCGGTGTTCCGGACCCTGTCCGAGCAGAACGTGGTGATGTGCCTGCACATCGGCACCGGCTTCGGCGCGATCAGCATGGCGCCCAACGCGCCCATCGACAACCTGATCATCCTGGCCACCCAGGTCTCGGCGATGTGCGCCCAGGACCTGCTGTGGGGCCCGGCCATGCGCAACTACCCCGACCTCAAGTTCGCCTTCTCCGAGGGCGGAATCGGTTGGATACCTTTCTATCTGGACCGCAGCGATCGGCACTACACCAACCAGAAGTGGCTGCGCCGCGACTTCGGCGACAAGCTGCCTTCGGATGTGTTCCGCGAGCATTCGCTGGCCTGCTATGTCACCGACAAGACCTCACTGAAGCTGCGCCATGAGATCGGTATCGACATCATCGCCTGGGAGTGCGACTACCCGCACTCGGACTGCTTCTGGCCCGATGCCCCCGAGCAGGTGCTGGCCGAGCTGAATGCCGCCGGGGCCAGCGATTCCGATATCAACAAGATCACCTGGGAGAACTCCTGCCGATTCTTCGGCTGGGACCCGTTCGCCCACACCCCGCGCGAGCAGGCCAACGTGAAAGCGTTGCGCGCCAAGGCCACCGACGTCGACACCTCGATCCGCCCGCGGGCCGAGTGGGCGCGGCTGTACCAGCAGAAGCAGCTCAGCAAGGCCTGATCTGGTAGCCGGCGCCTCCGGTGAACAAGTCCGGATGTTCGGCGATGTAGCTCCCGACCGTGGAAGGCGGTTGCCCGGTGATCGTCTCGACGTCGTCGGTGGCTCGGTCGTAACGTCCAGCGCGGTGCAGCAAGGCCATTGTGGCGAGGTGCTGCTTAACGTGCGGCGGCAGTCCCAGCGGTTTGAGGACATTCTCCACCCAGGTTTCCTGCGCAATGTCGGTGCCGCGAATCGGCCGTTGAAGTCCCCGGCTGTACTCGGCGGCCAGTCCGTCGATGTCCAGACTCGCCGGACCGGTCAACTCGTAGATGCCACCGATGCGGGCTCCGGGATCGACCAGCACCGCGGCAACCGTGCGGGCCACGTCATCCGCGGCGATGGGCGACGTCCTGCCGGTTCCGAACGGCAGCTCCAAGACGTTTCGCGCGCGCAGCACCGGGGCCGGCAGCCAGGTGAATATCGGGTTGTCCAAGAACGTCGTCGGCCGGATGTGCACCACCGGCAGACCCGACCAATTCAGCACGTGCTCGGCCAGGTAGTGCAGCCGATGTTGCCGAGACTCCCCGACACTGGTCAATGTCATTTGGGAGACGGTCATTTGAGACATGTTCACCAGGACTTCAAGGCGGCCGTACTCCAAAGCGGCGTCACCTACGACCACCGTCGCCAGCAGGTAGTCCGGCGAGACACCCATCGAGAAGAACATGCGATCGGCACCGGCCATCGCGTCGACCACATCTTGTGGCTCGGTCAGGTCCCCCACCACGACCTCAGCCCCGAGTGCGCGTAATGGGTCGGCCCGTGCATCGTCGCGGTGTACCAACGCCCGAACCCGATGCCCGCGCTGCCGTAACTGCTCGATCACTTGCCGGCTCACACCACCGGCGCCACCGCCGGCCCCGGTCACCAGGTACAGCGGAGCGCTCATATTCGATCCTTACCTGCCGATTGCAGGCACCGTCAAGACCCATCGGTCAAGCGGTAGGCCATCCGCCCGCGGCTGCGCTCGCCCGTCATCGCGGCACCCGCACCGGAACGTGTGCCCATCCGGCCACGTTCTGCATGCTCACCCGTTCGCACCGGTCCCACAGCACCTGGTAGCGGGGCATGAAGTCCAGAAGTTTGTTCAGCGCGATACCGCATTCCAGCCGGGCCAGCGCAGCGCCGAGGCAGCTGTGGATGCCATATCCGAATCCGAGGTTCTGCGCCTCGGTCCGGTCCCGGTCGATGTCGAACACGTCGGGGTCGGTCCACGCCTCGGGGTCCCGGTTGGCCGAGCCACCGACCAGGAACACCGGCTTGCCTTCCGGAATTATCTTGCCGTGCAGGTGAATTTCGCGTTGCGAGCGCCGCACGTTGTACTGGGCCGGGGCCTCATACCGCAGCAATTCCTCGATCGCGGCACCGATCTTGCTGCGGTCCTCGGCCAGCCGCTGCCATTGATCGGGGTGACGAGCGAACATCACGACGGCCGCACCCACCAGCTTGGTCACCGTTTCCGCCCCGGCACCGCCGAGAAGTGTTGCAAATCCGGCGATCTCGGAATTGCGCAGCCGGGTGACCTCGCCGTCCTCACGTTCGACCTCGGCGGCGATCAACCGGCTGATCATGTCGTCACGCGGTTCGGCACGGCGCTGTTTGATCAGGTCGTAGTACATCATCCAGGCCTGGGCCATCGCTTCGATGCCGGCCTTGGACACCTCGATCTGACCGGGTTCGCGGTGCAGTTGTTCATCGATCCACAGCCGCACCTGTTGGCGCGACTCGGGCGGGACGCCCAGCATCGCGGTGATCACCTCGACCGGGAAGTACGCCGAAAAGTCCGACACCACATCGAATTCCCGCGGGTCGACGGCGCCGAGGTAGCGGTCGATCTGTTGCTCGACCATTGCGTGCAGCGCGCTGATCGCCCTGGGCGTGAAGACCTTGTTGACCAGACTGCGCAGGTGCCGATGTTCGGGCGGGTCCAACGAGATGATCATCTTGGCCGGCGCCTTCTGCCCGGTCCGGACCATGGCCAGATCGACCCCGTACGCCGACGAGTAGGTTTCGAAGTCCTTGAACGCGGCCGCCACGTCGGCATGTCTGGTCAGCGCATAGAAGTCGTACTCGGCGCTGTAATAGACCGGAGCTTCTTCGCGCATGCGCCGATACGTTTCGTATGGACCGTTGAAGAAGTCTGCCGAGAACGGATCGAACACCACCTGCGACGTCGTCATATGACCTCCCGCGGGACTCCCAACCTAACCCGACACCATTCCGGGACGACTAACTGTAATTGTTACAGTAGGTTAGCTTCAAGCCTGGGTGAGTAACAGAGCGACTGCTCTGTTAATGTCACGGCATGCCCCGTCCTCGCGTCTACGACCCCGATGTGGTCCTCGATGCCGCGGAGTCGCTGGTCATGCGGTCAGGGCCGGCGTCGGTGACGATCCGGGCCATCAGCGATGCGGTCGGGCTCTCCAACGGCGCGCTGTATCACTCCTTCGGCTCCCGCGCCGGCATGCTCGGCCAGGCCTGGCTCCGCGCCGGCCGCCGGTTTCTTGCCCTACAGCGTGAACTCGTCGACGCCGCCGAGCCGGGCAGCAACGCCATCATGGCCGCCGCGCACGCGCCGGTGACATTCGCCGAACGGCATCCCGACTCGGCCGGGCTGCTCCTGGGGCTCAGCCGCGAACAACTGCTCGGCCCCGACCTGCCGGAAGAGCTTGCCGCACAATGGCGCGAGCTGAGAAAACAGTTGGTCGGCTTGATGATTGAGCTCTCGATGGCCGCATGGGACCGGCGCGACCGGGCCGCCGTAGCCACCGTGACGACGTGCATCGTGGACCTGCCCACGGCGATCCTGCTGCGCCGCGACCGCCTGAACGACCCGACCGCCCGACGACAACTCAGCGCCGCCGTGGCGGCCGTGCTGGCGGTCGGACCTGCACCCAAAGAAGCCCCGAAGAAAGGAACGTCATGACCACCACCCTGGATTACGACGGCGACATCGCCGTGCTCGACCTCGGAGACGACGAGAACCGATTCACCCCGGAGTTCCTCGACGAGGTCGACGCACACCTCGACGCCGTCCTGGCCAAGGGCGCGCACGGTCTGGTGACGACCGCCGACAGCAAGTTCTACTCCAACGGCCTGGACCTGGATTGGCTTGGCGCACATAGTGATCAGGGGCCCTGGTACGTGAGCCGGGTGCAGGGGCTGTTGGCCCGGATGCTGACGTTTCCCATTCCGACGGCGGCCGCGGTGGTCGGCCACGCATTCGGCGCCGGGGCCATGCTGGCCATCGCCCACGATTTCCGGGTGATGCGCACCGACCGCGGGTTCTTCTGCTTCCCCGAGGTGGACATCCGGATCCCGTTCACCCCCGGCATGGCCGCCCTCATCCAGGCCAAGCTCACCCCGCAGGCAGCCGTGGCCTCCATGACCACCGGGCGCCGATTCGGCGGAACCGACGCGCATGCCCACGGACTGGTCGATGCCACCGCAGGCGAAGGTTCGGTGACCGCCGCGGCCACCGATCTGCTACGACCGTTGGGCGGCAAGGACTCCGGCACCCTCGGCGCGATCAAGCAGGTCATGTTCGGCACCGCCGCCCACGCACTCACCTCGATCGAGTCCGGGGCTGGGCACTAGCCCGGAAAAACCGTGCCAGCCTCCCGCCCGGCGTCCGCCGGGTCGTCAGAGGTACGCGTTAGTGGTCAGTTGGTCCAGCCGCGCTGGCCGTCCCAGCCACCGCAAATGCCATTGATGCAGCCGTGACCCCAGCCACCCTGGGCGGGATTCCAGCCACCGCAGCCCTGCCAGCCGTTTCCGCTGTCACAGCCACCGCCGCCACCTGCGTCGCCGCCGCCGCTGGGCTGAGCACTGATCGTTGTAGCAGGCGCTTCTGCAAAAACCGCGGCTGTCGGCCCGGCTGCAATCGCTACTGCGGCTCCCGCTACGAACACTGACCCCATGAGTTTTCGTATGGTTAGCATGACTCCATACTCCTCCGCTGTGAGCATTCTGCAAGTGCGGTGGTCAGGGCGCTGTGATCATGCCCGCCGCCCCCTGGAGACGAAAAACCGTGCGGCCTCTGCGATGGACTCCGGTGTCGGCCTGGGCTGCCAGCCGAGTTCGCGTACCGCCTTGCCGTGGTCCATCGGCGCCATCACCCGCATGAGTCGCACAGTGAGCGGGCTGAGCTGGTTCTCCCTGCCCCGCAGCCGCGCCACGGGTTCGACCACGGCAGCCGCGCCGGCCAACAGGCGAATCGGCACACCGCGCCGGGGTGGCTTGACGTCGACGGCCGCACAGGCAGCTCGGTAGATCTGCTGGGCGCTCATGAAACGTTCGGACACGATGTAGCGCTCACCAACCCTGCCGCGCTCACCGGCCAGGATCAGCGCGTCGGCGGCATCGGCAATCCCGACGGTCTCGGCCGCCGCGCCGTTGACGTAGAACGGCAGCTTGCCGCGTACTGCGGCGGCGACCAGCCTGCCGTGCGGCGTCGGTAGCCAATCCCCCGCGCCGTAGGTGTTGGACACACACATCGCTACTGCGGGCAGCCCGTGTTCCCGGGCGTAACGCAGCACCATCTGTTCGGCGAGCACCCTGGTGTGCACATAGTCGCCACCCTCGTCGAGCCAGTTGTTGGGCAGGTCCTCGGTGGCACAGCCGGATTCGGGGATTCCGATGGTCGCGATCGAGCTGGTGAAGACGAATTTGCTCAAGTCCGCCTCGACGGCGACATCCAGAACCTGTTGCAGTCCTTCGATATTGGTGCGCCATAGCGGTGCCGGGTCGCGCAGCCAGGCCCGGGCGTCGACGACGCAGTAGTACACCACGTCACAGCCGGCCATCGCGGCGCGCACCGACTCCGGGTCGAAGATGTCGCCGTAGAACCGCTGCACGTCGAGGTCGTCGATCCCCCGGGTCGAGCTGGTCGCGCGGATCAGCACCCGAACATCCTCGCGGCGTTCGACCAGCTTCCGGGTGACGTGCGAGCCGAGGAAACCGCTGGCCCCGATGACCAGTTTTGGTGTTGGCATGGAGCGACGGCGCGCGGCTGGATACCGGCTAGGCCGGGGGCATTGCGCCCGGCGCCCGCACCACCATCGGCACCGCCGGGAAGTACGTCGCCATCTCCGAGCGGCACTTGCGCAGTGCGGCGGTGCCGTAGCCGCGCTTGCGGAACTCCGGGCGAATCCAGATCCGGACGTTGACCTCGCCACCGGTGAGCTCGCCGAACACCATGCCGACCTTCTGATCGCCTTCCAGCGCCACGAACCAGGCCGCGTCCTCGGCATTCACCCTGGACAACGCCGCGCGGATCTCATCGTCGACATCGGCAGCGGGCGCGCCCGTGCCGTCGCCGGAGGCTCCGACATCGGCGGTCCGGGCGGCGAAGATGTCCCGGTCGGCCTCGGCGGTGAACAGCCGCAGCTCCAGCGACTCGCCGGAGGCGGCCGGACGCTCGGCCACGGTAAAGCTGAGCTGACTGTTCAGGTCGTCGAGTTCGGCGGCGATCGCCCGTCGCGCATCCTTGGTGATCTGCTCGAACGACAGCCCCACCACGGCTTCCGCCGCGGCATGGGAGGTGCCGAGCAACTCGGCAACCACGTCGACGGCGGCCTTGCGGTCGTCGGCGTCCACGATCACGTCGAGCACTTCATGACGCCGGTTCAGAGCGTTGAGCAGAGCGTCGGCAATTTCGCGCCGGGCCGCGGCCTTATCGTGATCGGTCATACCTGCGAGCCTAGTTCAGCAAGCTGTGCCCCAGATAGCCCTCCGGTGTCGGTACCCCGCCCGGCACCACGAATACCGCCGACCCGATCGCGGTGGTCCACAGGTTGAGCGCGTCGAACTCGGCGAGGCGGCGCTGCACCGGCAGGAACTGCTCGTCGATGTCGCGCTGGTAGGTCGCGAAGATCAATCCGGTGTTCGAGGTCTGCCCCGGCTCCGGCGGATCGTCGTAGTTGTACGGCCGACGCAGGAACCGTTCCCGGGTACCTCGATGGTGGGCCAGCGCGATGTGAGAATTCTGCGGGATCACCGGGATTCCGTTGTGCAACTGGGCGAAATCCGGTTGGTCGGTCTCGCGCCGCCCGGTCAGCGGCGCTCCCGAATCCAGGGTTCGGCCGACGGTCAATTCCTTGCTCTGCCGATCCAGTTCGTCCCAGGTGTCCAGGTTCATCGCGATGCGCCGGATGACCAGCAACGTGCCGCCGGCCAGGCCGGGATGGACGTCGTCGGACATCCAGATCAGATCGTCGAAGTCGGCCGGCGCCAGGTTCGCGGTGCCGTCGACCTGTCCCATCAGGTTGCGCATGGTGGCTCCGCTGGTGTCGGCGCCGCGGGCGTTGCGGAACCCGGCCTGCCGCCAGCGCGGCACGGTCATCGACCGGACGTTCTTGCTCAGCACCCGGTTGGCGTGGGCCACCGCAATCGGATCGTCGGCACAGATCTGCAGCAGCAGATCGCCACCGGACCACCGGTCCTGCAGCCGATCCACCCCGAACACCGGCAGGTCGCGGGCCGAGGCGGGCCGAGATCGCGCCAGCCCGATCCGGTCGAACAGCCCGACGCCCAGGCCCACCGTGACGGTCAATCGGGCTGGGCGAGTGGCCAATTCGGGTTCAGTGTCGGCCAGGGCGGGCACACCCCGGGTCAACCGGGCCGCGTCGGCCGTCCACAACCGCAGGATCGCGGCGACGGTCTCCCGCTCGTCGCGGCCGCCACCGGCCTTCACGTCGAACGCCACGAACAGTGCATGGGACTGCGGCGCAGTGCTTATCCCGGCCTGATGCGGCCCATAGAACGGCTCCCGGTCGGTACCGAAACCCCCTTGCACAGTGGCGGAATGGGCGGCAGCTGACTCGGTCAGCACCGCCCCCGCGGCCAGTGCGGCGGCGCCGCCGGTGAGCAGGCGCCGCCGGTTGACCGACAGCCGGGACGAATCAGCCATGGTCCTGCGGGGCCGCCGGCTGATAATTCTCGTTGCCACCGGGGAAGTCACGCACCTGCGCAGTGACCGGCAGCGTGGACCCATCCTCGAACACCATGGTGACCTCGACATCGGCCCCCGGGTGAAGCGGAGCGGTGAGTTCCATCAGCATCAGGTGATCGCCGCCCGGGGCCAGATCGTGCGTGCCGCCGGCCGGGATGGTGAGTCCGCCCTCCTTGGGCCGCATGGTCTTTGACCCGCCGGTGGCGCCGACGACCTCGTGTATCTCGACGGTTCCCGCGGCCGGTGATGTCGCCGAGACGATGTGGACGTCGTGGTGTCCGGTGTTGCTCAGCGTGCCGAACACTGCGGCCATCCCGCTGTCGGCGGCGCTGGCCCACTGTTCGTTCATCTCGACCATGTCGGCCATCTTGTGGTCCGAATGGCTCTGGGTGCAGCCGGTCAGGGTGAGCGCAGCCGCGCCGACGATGATCGCCGCCATACGAATTCTGCTGCTACGCATGTGAACCTCTCTTCTTGAACGCGACGACCGCGTCCACTATCAGGAACGCCATCAGGCTGAGCCCGAACAAGGGCAGGCTCCAGCCGACGACGATGGCGATGATCAGCATCGCGGTGATGCCCCACTGGGGTAGCCGACGGATCGTTCCGCGCAGCGGCGGCCGCCCCACCGCCCACGCCGAACCCCGGGTGGGTCTGCGCTGCCACCACATCCGGTAACCCCGCAGGATGATCGTGATCAGTCCAATCGCGGTCAGCGCCAACACGATCTGGTTGGCAATACCGAACAGCAGACCCATGTGCGCATCGATCGTCCAGTTGGTGAGTTTGGCCAGCACGGGCCATTGCGCGAAGTTCACCCGGTCGGTGACCGCCCCGGATTCGGGGTCGACGGCGATCGCGTCGAAGCGGGTTGGCCAATCACGTTTGCGTTCGGCAACTTTCCAGGCTTGCCCTGGTTCCGCCGGCGGGGACATCCACATCGGGCCGCGCAGCCCGGCCTGTTCTGCGGTCTGCAGGACGGTGTCCGCACCACTCAGATCGGTGTCCGTGCCAAGCAGATCGGACTGGCCACCGTGGTGACCATGCTGCGATGAGGGGGCGGCCGCGGCGACGGACAAGGCGGTGTCGACGCTGGGCGCGGTGGTGTTCAGCTTTTCCTGGATGGCGTTGACCGTCTCCCCCGCGTATCGCGACCAGGTGATACCCGTCACCGACAGCGCCAGCAGGACCGTCGCGATCCACACCCCGACCGCGCCGTGCCAGGACAGCGTGCGGCGGCGGCCCGAGGCGGACCGATCGGGCCGCACCAGGCTTTGCAGCTTGCCGCCGGCGCCGCTGTCGCGGCGCTGCATGATCCACAGGGCGAGCCCGGCCAGCACGATCACCCACATCCAGCTGGCGGCCAGCTCGCTGTAGTTGCGGCCGATCGCCCCGAGATGCAGGTTGCGGTGCAGCTCGTCGAACCAGGCCCGCACCGGCATCCACTGCCCGTAGGTGGTCAATGCCCCGCGCACCTCGCCGGTGTAGGGGTCGACGAACACCGTGCGCGAGTAGTCCGGCGGAACGTCCGTCAGCGCCGGGTCGACGGCCAGCTGGATCTGCGTGGTCTCGTCGGGTTCGGCAGGCGGCCGAATGCTCTGCACCGTGCCTTCCGGGTGGGCGGTGCGGGCCGCGGCGATCTGATCGGCCAGGGGTAGCCGGTGCTCGCCGACCTTCTCGACGGTCAATTCGTGTCGATAGACGAAGGTGTCGATCTGCGGGATCAGCGCATAGAGCAGACCGGTTACGGCCGCGATCAGGATGAACGGTCCGACGAACACTCCGGCGTAGAAATGCAGCCGCATCAGCAGTGGACGGATGGAGTTCGGTTTGACCGGTGGAGGAGAACCAGAACGTAGTTGATCGTCAGGGGTGGTAGTCAAGGAAATGCCTTCGATGTAGAGAACCGCGGAAGGTGCGCGCGCAGGCGCACGGGAAGGTACGCAGAGGTACGCAGCCCGCCGGTGATCAACGGGCTCAGGTAAAGGAACGGAACGCTAGAAGCACATGCCGGACACCGCTGGCGGTGCCCGCATTCCCAGACCGGCGCGCAGCAGAACAGGCCGCGCCACAACCACATTCGAAGGCCACCAGAGTTCCCGCACCGACGGTCGGATTCGGGCGGCGGCGAAGATCCGCAACCAGCACAGCACCGAAGCGCAAACCACGTACAGGTACTCGGCCATGCCGATCACCAGTCCGAGGCCTACCGCGGCGGCGACGTGCAGGCCCAGCATCGGGCCGGTGAACAGCGATGCCGAGTGACGGTGGCCGCCGACCATGGCCAACGCCACATGGCCCAGCAGCTGCCCGGCGCCGAGCCCGGCGATCAACAGGGCGGCCTTGGCCGAGCGTGTTTGCGGATTGAACCCGCCCACGGCGGCGCCGAGCGCCGCGCACAGCAGCAACAGCACGATCAGCGGACTGCTCGACGGGGCGCCACCGCCGGCCGCGGTATGGGCGGCTGTCGCGGTGAGTGCCGAGCACGCGCCGACCAGACCGCCGCGCAGGCGCGCGGCATGCTTGATAGGCGTGCTCACCTGCGGAAGCTTACCGTCCGGGGGTTGTACGGCCGGTCTGGGCTGCGGCTTCTCCTAGAGTGGGCGGGATGTGCGGCCGGGTGTACGACCAGTACGAGTTGATCGCCACCGAGTACGCCCAGGCCTTCCCCGACGACTTCGGACCCCGACCATTCGATCGTGCGGTGTTCCGATCGTTTGCCGACCTGGTGGCGAGGTCCGGTGGCAGCACCGCCCTCGACGTGGGTTGCGGGCCGGGCCAGGCCGCCGCCGAACTCACCGATTGCGGTCTGCGCGCCGAGGGTATCGACGGCTCGGCCGCGATGGTTTCGCTCGCCCAACAGCGGTGGCCGCACGTGCGGTTTCAGGCAGCTGACATGTTCGACCTGCCGTATGAGGCGGGGACCTTCGATGCGGTGTGCGCTTGGTATTCGATCATCCACACGCCCGCCGAGGTTCTGCCCGAACTGTTCACCCGATTCCGCCGCGTCCTGACCGATCCGGGATGGTTACTGCTGGGATTCCAGACCGATGCGCCGCCGTTGACCTTCGACCACGCCTACGGCCGCGACGTGGCGTTGACCTTCCTGCGCCACGACACCGCCACCGTGTGCGCCGCCCTGGAGGCATCGGGATTCTCCGTGTACGCCACAACCAAACGGGCGCGGCTGGCGCACCTCGATGAGACCGCGGCCCAGGCCATGGTCATCGCACACACTTCGCGAATCAGGCTGGTTGACAGTCGGTTTCGTCGTCGTTGTTGGTTTCGGTGAGGTAGTGCTGGGGGTGGTGATGGTGGTTGGTGCGGGGTTGGCCGGTGTCTAGTAGTGCTGGTGGGATCCATTCGCAGCGGCCGTGGCAGTTGATGCGGGTGGTCCATTTTCCGGGGCCGACGAGGCGTTGGTCGGGGCCGCAGCCCAGGGCGAGTTCGTCGATGTTGGTGTTGCCGCCTTGGGCGAAGTCTTTTTTGGGCGTGGTGGGCTTGGCATCGATTGCCTGAGGCGGTGCAGCCGGGCCGGGTGCAGCCGCGGTCGCGGGCGAACAGCATCAACCGCTGCCCGGGTGTGGCAATCCGCCGGGTCCTACCCAGATACAGCGGCACGGTGGTGTGGGTGTCGAACACGGCCAGGTAGTGGTGAGCGTGGGCGGCCAACCGAATCACGTCGGGGATCGACAGTTTGGATCCGCTGCTGGTGATCGCCACCCCGGCCCCGGCCTCCAGTTCTTGCAAAGTCGTGGTGACCACGATCGATACCGGTAGCCCGTTGTGTTGACCCAACTCACCGGAGGCCAGGGTGTGGCGGGTCATGGCCAGCAGCGCGTCGTGGTGGCGTTTGGCCGGGCATCGGGTGTCGGCGGCCACCTGTTCTTCGGTGGGCACCCCGCTCACGCACGGTTCGTCGTCGTCGGGGTTGCACATGCCGGGTGCGGCCTGTTTGGCGAATACCGCTTCCAGCCCGGCGCGCAGTTCGGGGTTCACCCAACCGGAGATCCGGGACATGCCGTCGGCGTCTTGGGGTCCCAGGGTGATGCCACGTCGCCGGGCGCATTGGGCGTCGGCGGGTTCGGGGCCGTCCTGATTCAACAAATACAGGGCTTCGTTGATCGTTTGGCGCAGGGTTTCCGGCGGACTGCTGGCGGCGACCGCGACCAGTTTTTCTTCGAAATGCTCACGTCGCGCAATGTCCACCCACATTGGGCAGCGCTTGAAGAACAATTCCAGGACCTCGATGTGCTCCTGGGTCACCCAGCCCCCGGCCTGGGCCGCAGCCGTCGCCGCCCGCAGCGGCGGCAACGGTTCACCTGTCACCGACACCCGCGGCCCCAGATTCACCGCGTCGCGATACCGACGCCGGGCCTCCTCGGCGGAGATCCGTAACCGGATCCGCAGGGCTTCGGGCCAGGACTTCGCCCCGATCCGGGCCGGGGTGTTCTGCTCAGCCAACGCGGCCACCGCAGGATGCTCGATCGTCGGCAACAGGTTGCGGGCCTCCTGCACCCCCGCACACACGTCCAACAACTCCGCAGCCGACATCGAGGCGAAAGACAGCTCCCGCAGGTCAGCGATCGCCGCGGCCAACGCGGCGAGCTTGGCCCCGACCCGATCCTGCATAATTCGAACATACATTCGACTACCGACAAGTTCGCCCGAATTCGGGGCCGTACCCTGTCGGTGTGGCTGACCTCCATCCGAACGTCGCCGTGCTGGCTCCCCTGCTGGGCACCTGGGCCGGCGTCGGCACCGGCGAGTACCCGACGATCGAAGCGTTCGACTACATCGAAGAGATCACCTTCGGGCATGTCGGCAAACCGTTCCTGATCTACAGCCAACGCACCAAGGCTCGCGACGACGGACGGCCGCTGCACGCCGAGACCGGATACCTCCGGGTCCCCACACCCGGACGGGTCGAATGGGTGCTGGCCCATCCGACCGGCATCACCGAGATCCAGGAGGGCACGGTGACCGCCTCCGGCAACCGCATCGACCTGGAGTCGACCGCGACCACGATCGGCCTCACCACATCAGCCAAAAACGTTACGGCCCTGTCGCGTTCCATCCAGGTCAACGGCGACGAGCTGACCTACACCCTTCAGATGGGCGCGGTCGGACACCCGCTGCAACACCATCTTTCCGCCACACTGACCAGGAAGACGACATGAGCCAAGCCACGGCGACGGGCAAGATCGCGCTCCCCACCGATCTGGACGCGGTCACCGACATCGGCGCAGAGGACCATTCTGAGATCGACCCGCGGGCCGTCGAGCGGATCTGGGAATCGGTGCGGTACTGGTACGGAGCCGGCATGCACCCGGCCATCCAGGTGTGCTTGCGACGCAACGGGAAAGTGGTGTTGAACCGGGCCATCGGACATGGCTGGGGCAACGGTCCCGAGGATGCCCCCGACGCCGAAAAGGTCGCTGTCACAACCGAAACCCCGTTCTGCGTCTACTCGGCGGCCAAGGCGATCAGCACCACTGTGGTGCACATGCTGGTCGAACGCGGGTATTTCTCCCTCGATGACCGGGTCTGTGACTATCTGCCCAACTACACCAGCCACGGCAAGGACCGCACCACCATCCGGCATGTGGTGACCCACAGCGCAGGAGTGCCGATCCACACCGGGCCTCGGCCCGACGTCACTCGGGTCGACGACAGCGAATACACCCGTGAGCAACTGGCGCTACTCAAGCCGGTGTACCGGCCCGGATTGGTGCACATCTACCACGGCCTGACCTGGGGTCCGTTGGTTCGCGAGATCGTCTCGGCGGCCACCGGACGCAACATCCGCGACATCCTGGCCACCGAGATTCTGGACCCGCTGGGATTCCGATGGACCAACTATGGCGTTGCGCCCGAGGATGTTCCGCTCGTGGCGCCCAGCCACTTCACCGGCAAGCCACTGCCCGCGCCGATCGCTGCGGCGTTCCGCGTCGCAGTCGGCGGCACACTGGACCGGATCATCCCGCTCAGCAATACCCCGTTGTTCCTCACCAGCGTCATCCCATCGTCGAGCACCGTCTCCAACGCCGACGAGTTATCCCGTTTCGCCGAAATCCTGCGCCGCGGTGGAGAACTCGACGGTGTGCGGATCATGAAACCGGAGACACTGCGGGCCGCGACAGCTCCGGCCCGACGGATGCGACCGGACGTCGCGACCGGACTCAAGCCGATGCGCTGGGGTACCGGCTACATGCTCGGCGGGAAACGTTTCGGACCGTTCGGCCGCAATACCCCCGCGGCGTTCGGGCACACCGGCCTGGTGGACATCGCGGTGTGGGCCGATCCGCAACGCAGCCTGTCGGCCGCTATCGTCAGCAGCGGTAAACCGGGCACACAGCTCGAGGCCAGTCGCTATCCCGCGGTGCTGGACCGCATCGCCGCCGAGATCCCTTTCGGCTGATTCACCGCACGCTTCCGACACATCAAGGGGGACGCATGGCAGGCAGATGGCAGGCGACCGAGGGGAAAACCGTGGCCGGGCGAGCCGCGGCCCGCACCCCGAAGCGCAGCCCCTCGCCGCTGGAACCGCAGTGGTCACCCGAACCGGCCCGGTACGGCGTCGGAGTGCACCACAACGTCGCGGTTCGCGCCACCGACGGCACCGTGCTGCGAGCCGATATTCACTACCCGACCGTGCCCGAGACCGGCGCGCCCGCGAGCGGACCGTTCCCGGTACTGCTGTCCATCACGCCCTACGGCAAGAAGGCGCCTCCGCCGGCCGCACAGATCGGCGGCGGCGCCACCCCATATCTGATCCGGCGCGGCTACATCGAGGTGATGGCCGATGTGCGGGGCACCGGAGCATCGGGCGGATCCTTCGAGATGCTGGGCGCCGAACAGGTTCAAGACGGGGTGGATCTGGTCAATTGGGCTGCGCAGCTGCCGAATTCGAACGGCCGGGTCGGCATGTTCGGCATCTCCTACCTGGCGATCAACCAACTGCTCACCGCCGCCGCAGTCGGCCCCGATTCACCGCTGAAGGCGATCTTCCCGGTCATGGCAGCCAACGACTTCTACCGCGACGTGGTCACCATGGGCGGGGTACCGCATATGCGCACGGTACGGGCCTACGGCTCGCTCTATTCGCTGCTCAACGTCGTCAACCCGGCGCTGGAGTTCGCCAAACGCGGCGCTCATGAACGCCCGCGCGCCGGCGGTCTGGCCGCGGTGCGCCAACGCGGACGAGATCAGCGTCATTACTTCCGCACCCTGACCGCCGACGCCGCGGCCGGTGGGGACACGGCCTTCGACGGGCCATTCTGGGACGCCATGCGGACCGGCGACGTGCTGCCGAAGATCGTGCAGAACGATGTCGCCGTCTTCCTGATCGGGGGCTGGCACGACGCATTCCAGCGTGGCGCACCGCTGAACTATGTCGCGCTGCAGAACACGTTCGCGGGCCGGCCGCCGAGCGCCCCGATGCAGCCCGGTCAGGCGGTGTCGGATCGGGTGCAGTTGATCATGGGCCCCTGGTATCACGTATCCGATCTCGACGGGCTGCACCTGAATGCCTTGCAGCTGCGGTGGTTCGACCGCTGGCTCAAGGACTCGGCCGATGCCGAGGTGACCGGACCGCCCGTCCGGTTCCAGGCCATCGGCAGCCCGACCTGGTTCCAGTCGCGGGAGTATCCGTTCCCCGAGCCGACCCCGACCCGGCTGTACCTGGCCGAAGGCGGGACCCTGACGCACGAGCCTGCCGCCGATCAGACCGAGGCGACACTGCGCTATGCCGCGCGGGGGCCGATATCCGGCCGCAGCCTGGAGCAGTGGAGCCTGGGGATGAGCAGCTTCATGCTCTCGCGGACCGGACGCCGAATCCGCTACGACCTGGACAACCGCCGCCTGCAGCGCGAAGCGCTGACCTACACCACCGCCGAGTTCACCGAGGCCCAACTCATCGCCGGCCCAGTCACTTTGACGGTGCACGCAACCGCCGACACCACCGAGACGCTGTGGGTGGCCCATCTCGACGATGTCTCACCCGACGGGGTGAGTCGGCCACTGACCCAGGGGGCACTGCTCGGTTCGCACCGTGCCCTTGACCCCGACCGGACGTGGTATCGGCCCGATGGCACGGTGCTGCGGCCACAGCACCTCAGCACCCGAGCGGCCGTTGAGCCGGTGGTCCCTGGCGAGCTCACCCGCTACGACATCGAGGTCTTCCCCACCGCGGCGCTGATCGAGCGGGGCCATCGCCTGCGGTTGACCCTGACCACTTACGACTTTCCACATCTGGTGCCCACCAAGCCGGCGTTGGCGATGCTCGCCGGCGGCATGTACCGGGTGCAGCAAGGCGGGGCCAGCCCGTCGAGCCTGCTCATCCCGCTCGCCGAGCCCGCAGCGTTTCAGGACCGAGGCGTCGCGCGATAGCGGGCTCAGTCCGGTGTGTCATCGCACCCAGAGCAGCAGGTCCCTGCCGCCGGCGTTGTAGACGACGCTGTCCGGTGGTGCACCGATAACGTCGAAGTACAGCTTGCCGGTCGAATGACCCCCCTGCGTCATCGCGGCGGCGCGGACCGCCCGCGGGCTCGCCGCAAGCGCAAGGTCTTCATACGTCTGGCCGTCGGCTGCACGGGCATTCATGTCGGCGAGGATCGGCGTCACCGTTCCGCGGGTCGCCTTCACCGTCGCGTCGGCTTCCCAGAGCCTGCCGTGCACCGGCCAGCCGATGATGTCGGCGCTGGGACGCAGACTGCTCACGGTCCAGGTTTGGACGATGGCTCCGCCGTCCTCGACGAGCTCCTCCGGTGTGCCGAACTTCTCGATGTTGGGGTAACCGGCATCCGCGAAGCCGGTTGCCGGGCAAGCGATTCCCAAGACTGCAATTCCGGTCGTGGCAACAGCCACCGTTGCTGTTTTGACAGCGATCTTCATTGTTCCGCTCCTGCTACTCGAGCGGCAACAACCCTGCAGTGAGGGTGGCCACCGCAGCATTGCGCAGGATACGCCGCGTGACTGGAAGTCCCCAGAGGGTTCGGCCGGCCCGCAGGGCCATCCGCCGCGCCCCGGCTCACGGATTCCGCATCGGGATCGAATCACCTTGATAACGGAGGGGTTACGCCGGGCGCGGCCGATCGGGACTGCCGGCCGGCATTGTTAGCGTGCCGGTGTGAACGGGAGGTTGGTGCGCCGGGTGCTGGCGACAGCGGGTGCGATGCTGTTGGTATCGGGACTGCTCAGTTCGGTCGGAACTCCTACCGCTGCGGCCTACTCCCGCAAGGGTCTTCCGGTCGAAGACCTCCAGGTGCCGTCGGCGGCGATGGGCCGCGACATCAAGGTCCAGTTCCAGGGCGCCGGAGGCCCCCTGGCGCCGACGGCCGCTTCAGGTGGCGCTCACGCGCTGTACCTGCTCGACGGCCTACGCGCGCAGGATGACGCCAGCGGATGGGACGTCAACACCGCCGCATTCGAGTGGTACTACCAGTCCGGCATCGCGGTGGTGATGCCCGTCGGTGGTCAGTCCAGCTTCTACACCGACTGGTACCGCCCCGCCGCAGGTAGCTCCGGCGTCACCACCTACAAGTGGGAAACCTTCCTGACCCAGGAACTTCCGGCCTGGCTGGCCGCCAACCGCGGTGTCGCACCGACCGGTAACGCCGTCGTCGGGTTGTCGATGTCCGGCGGGGCGGCACTGAACCTCGCCACCTGGTATCCCAACCAGTTCATTTTCGCCGGCGCCCTGTCCGGCTTCCTCAACCCGTCACAAGGGTTGTGGCCCACCATGATCGGCTTCGCCATGAAGGACGCCGGGGGCTTCAACACCACCGATATGTGGGGACCCTCCACCGACCCGGCGTGGCGGCACAACGATCCGATGGTCAACATCGCTCGCCTGGTGGCGAACAACACCGCGATATGGGTGTACTGCGGCAACGGCACGCCCTCGGACCTCGACCCCGCCGGCGACTTCGGACAGCTCTACAGCGCGCAGTTCCTGGAGAACATCACCGTCAACACCAACAAGGAATTCCAGCAGCGGTATCTGGCCTCCGGTGGCCACAACGCGGTGTTCAACTTCCCGCCCAACGGCACGCACAGTTGGGGTTATTGGGGTTCGCAGCTGCAGCAGATGAAGCCCGATCTGCTACGCGTGCTCGGGGTCGGCGCGCCAGCACCCGCACCGGCCGCACCGGCAGTACCCGGCGCGCCGGTCCCGGCGGTACCAGGTGCACCCGCAGCACCGGCCGTACCGGGCGCACCGGTCCCGGCGGTCGCGGCGGTCCCTGGGGCGGCTCTACCCGCCGGCCAGCTGCCGCTGACGCCGCGCTGATCAACCTGGTTGCACGGTCCCGCCACCCGTTACCTATCGTGACGGAATGAGCAGCGTCGCTGATGCGGACCGGGTCGCCGACCTCGCCCGCCAGGTCGTGGCAGACCACGATCCGAAGAAAGTCCCGACCCCGGAGTACCTGGCCGCCTGTTTCGACGCCGGCCTGTCCTGGGTGCATTTCCCGGAGGGTCTCGGCGGCCTTGGGGTGTCGCGTGGCCTGCAGGCCGAGGCCGACCGCATCCTTCAGGGCGCGGGTGGCCCGATCCCGCTGAGCCTCAACCCGATGGGCTACGGCATGGCCGCGCCGACAATCCGCGAACACGCCCAGTCCGATGAGCTCAAACGGTCCTGGCTGCGGCCGCTGGCCAGTACCGAGCACATCTGGTGCCAGCTGTTCTCTGAGCCGGGTGCCGGATCCGACCTGGCCGGACTCGCCACGTCGGCGGTGCGGGACGGTGACGAGTGGGTGATCAACGGGCAGAAGGTGTGGACCAGCCTGGCGCACCGGGCTCGGTGGGGGCTGCTGCTGGCCCGCAGCAATCCGGATGTGCCCAAGCACAAGGGGTTGACCTACTTCGTCCTCGACATGCATGCGCCTGGGGTGGAGACCCGTCCGCTGCGCCAGATGACCGGCCAGGCCGAGTTCAACGAGGTGTACATCACCGACGCCCGTATCCCCGACGCGCACCGGCTCGGAGAGGTCGGCAACGGTTGGAACGTCGCCATGACCACGCTGATGAACGAGCGCAGCGCCCTCGGCGGCAGCGGCAGCCGCCGAGGTGCGGGCACGATCTCGGATGCGGTGGCGCTGTGGGCGTCGCGCCCGGATCTGCAGACGCCGGTGCTGCGCGACCGGCTGGCTCAGCTGTGGCTGCGTTCGGAGGCCCAGCGCCTGACCGCGGAGCGGTCCCGGGCCGCGGCCACCGTCGGCGGGCCGGGTCCGGAAGGCTCGATCGGCAAGCTGGTCGGCGCCGAACTCAACCAGCACATCTACCAGTGGTGCATGGATCTGCTTGGGCCGGAAGGGACTCTGTACCACGGCTACGGCATGGACGTGGGCGAAGAGGACGGTGCGGATTGGCGCGGACCGGTTCAGCAGCGATTCCTGCGCAGCAAGGCCAACACCATCGAGGGCGGTACCTCCGAGGTGATGCGCAACATTCTGGGCGAACGGATTCTCGGCCTACCCGGTGACCTGCGTGCCGATGCCGGCATGCCGTGGAAGGAGATCCCCCGTGGCTAGTTCTGCAACTACCTTCACGTTCACCGACGAGCAGGCACAGCTGCGCGCCGCGGTCCGAAAGTTCTGCGCAGAGAACTTCGGCGAGCAGCAGGCCCGCACCCTGATGGAGTCCGACCCACGCTTCGACCCGAAGGTGTGGGCGCGGCTGGGCGCCGAGCTGGGTGTGCTGGGTCTGTCGGTGCCCGAGGCCGACGGCGGCGCCGGCGGCACTCTGGTCGATCAGGCCATCGCCGTCGAGGAGCTCGGCGCGGCACTGGCCTGCGGGCCGGTTTTCGGCACAGTGTTCCTGGCCATTCCCGCGCTGGTGGCGGCGTCGGCTGGACCGGTGCGTGACGAGCTGCTCGGCGCGCTCGTCGAGGGCGTTCGCACCGCCGCATTCGCGGTGCCCGACCGGGCCGGGGCGTTCGACCCTTCCCTGGTCACCGTCACCGTCACAGGTGCCGGCACCCTCACCGGCACGGTCGATCGGGTCGTCGACGGAGCCGGGGCGAACACCTTCCTGGTGGCCGCGACCGGACCCGACGGCGTGGCCTTGTACGCGGTCGACGCCGCCGACGTATCGCGCACCCCGCTGGTCACCCTCGACCTGACCCGGCCGCAGGCCACCATCGTGCTGTCGGAAGCTCCCGCGCAACTGGTGGCCGGGCCCGATGAGGCCGAACGCGTGATCACCCACGCCCTGCAGGTGGCCTGCACGCTGTTGGCGGCCGAACAGGTCGGGGCCGCACAGCATCTGCTGGATCTGTCGGTGGACTACGCGAAATCGCGGCTGCAGTTCGGCCGGACCATCGGATCGTTCCAGGCGGTCAAGCACCGGCTGGCCGACTGCCTGGTGGACCTCGAGCACGCGCGCTCGACGGCGTATCACGCGGCCTGGGCGCTGACCGACGGCAGCGATGACCCCGCGTTGGCGGCGAGCATCGCGCAGGCCACCGGGTCGGCGGCGTTCGCCAAGATCGCCGCCGACACCATCCAGGTGCACGGCGGCATCGGATTCACCTGGGAACACCAGGCGCATCTGTACTTCAAGCGGGCGACCACGGACGCGGCCCTGCTGGGCAGCGCCGAGGCCCACCGATCCCGGGTGGCCGAGCTGGTCCTCGACAATGCCACGGCTGACCGGGCACCGCGGGTGGCGACGGGCACGCGATGAAGCTGCGGCGGGTCCGCACCGGCATCGGAATACAGGTCGAATCCCTGAATTCCGAGGGCAATTGGGTTGCGGAACCCGACGCCGCGGCGCTCGGCGGTCAGGTGTTCGACGACGCCTGGCTGGCGGCCGCCGCCGAGCGCCAGCTGCTGCAGCACAGCGATTACCTGCTGCCGTTCCAGCCGGTGTCCTTCCGCGACTTCATGCTCTATGAGCAGCACAACATCGACGCGGCCCGCGGGCTGATCCGCCGTTTTCATCCCGGCCTGTACCGGGTGACGTCGTTCTACGAACGGCTGACCGGCCGCCCGGTGCCGCAGTTCAAGCCCAAGCCGCTGTTCTACCAGCAGCCGATCTACTACATGTCGAACGCGCAGTCCTTCGTACCGACCGGGACCCCGGTTGCGGTACCGGACTATTCGCAGGCCCTGGATTTCGAGCTGGAGATCGGATTCGTCCTGGCCGCACCGCTGTTCAATGCCACCCCGGCCGAGGCGACGGCAGCGATCGGCGCGTTCGTGGTGCTCAACGACTTCAGTGCCCGCGACGTGCAACGCCCGGAGATGCTCAGCGGTTTCGGACCGCAGAAGTCCAAGCACTTTGCCAGTTCGATGTCGGATACCGCGGTGACCGCCGACGAGATCCTGCCCCGCATCGAGGCGCTGACCGGTTCGGTCGCACTCAACGGATCGGTGGTCAGCACCGTGCACAGCGCCGGGATGCAGCACAGCCTGGGCGACGTGCTGGCACACGCGTCACGCAGCGAACCGCTTTATCCCGGAGAGCTTTTCGCCACCGGAACGCTGCCCGGCGGGAGCGGCATGGAGACTGGGCACTGGCTGCGGCCCGGGGACACCCTGACCTTGACTCTCGACGGGATCGGCCGCATCGAGCACACCATCACCTGAGTCCCGCCGAAATGGCATTCCGGCAGAAGAAGTGCGAGAAGAGGCCTGCCGGAATGACGTTTCGGCGGTCAGCGGGTGACGGCGTCGATCGCCTTGTAGATCCGCTGCTCGCTGACCGGCCGCGGCGTGCCCAACTGCTGGACCCACAGGCTGACCCGCAATTCCTCGATCTGCCAGGCGATATCGCGCACCTTCGGGTCCTCGGCGCGGGCCGCTGACAACGCGGCCACCACATCGTCGTAGGCATCTTCCACCGCATGCACCCGGGCCATCCGCTCCCGGTCGGCGGCGAGGCCCTGCGGTAACCGTTCCAGCCGTCGCGCGATCGCGGTGACGTACCGGGCCAGATCGGTCAACCGGGCAATACCGGTGATGGTGACAAACCCATTGGGCAACAGCCGATCCAATTGGGATCGGATATCGGCGACGGCATCGGCCTGGACCGCCGACGGCTTGTCCGGTAGCGCCACGCCGACCTCGTGTGCGGCGGCCAGCACCTTCTCGACGCGGCTCACCCCAGCCTGCGTGGTGGGCCCGAGTTCCTTGCCGGCCCGGTCCACGACGGCCGCGAACTCCGCCTTGGTCCACACCGGCTTCTGGAGCAACACGTCGGCGGCCGCGTCGGCGCAGTCTTCGAGCAGGGCGGCCAGGGTGCCGTCGGGATTGGCGTTGAGCGCCAGCCGGGTCCGGGTGCTCAAGCCTCGCTCGATTGCCTTCACCGGTGACGGCGCGGTCAGCCGCAGCAGCCGGCGCAGGCCCGGCCGCATGGCCGCGGCCTGCTCGGCGGGATTGGCGAACACCTTGATATCGACCGCCTTTCCGGTGTCCACGAAGGCCGGATACCCACGCACGGTATGTCCACCGCTGACGTTCTCCACGGTGCGTGGCAATTCGTCGAGGTCGTCCGGCCAGGCGCGCAGGCCGGTGCGTTCCAGGTCGCCACCCAGCGCGGCGGCCACCGCCTGCGCGACGGGCACGGCCAACTGCTCGCGCAGCGCGTCGATGTCCTTGCCGCGCGCCACCTCTTTGCCGTCGGCGGCTTCCACGGCAAAGGTCATCCGCAGATGGTCCGGTATCTTGCTCAGGTCGAACGCATCGATCGGCACCAGAATGCCGCTGCGCCTGCGTAGTTCGCGCTGCACCTCGTCCAACAGTGACCCCGCGGACGGATCGATGTCGCCCAGGATGGCCCGGGCGGTATCGGGGGCGGGGACGAAGTTACGCCGCAGATCCTTGGGCAGTGACTTGATCAGCGCGGTGACCAGTTCCTCACGCAACGCCGGTACCTGCCAGGCGAAACCATCGCCACCGAGCCGGGCCAGTACCCCCACCGGCACGTGCACGGTGACACCGTCGTCGGCGGCGCCGGGCTCGAACCGGTAGGTCAGCGGCAGTTCGAGGTCGCCGGCCTGCCAGGTGTCCGGGTTGTCCGCACCGTCCTCGGAACGCAGCAGATCGTCACGGGTGAAGGTGAGCAGGTCAGGTGTCTTGTGCCGCTGCTTCTTCCACCACGCATCGAAGTGGCGGGCCGAGACGATGTCGGCGGGGATGCGCGCGTCGTAGAGCGCGTAGATGTCATCATCGCCGACCAGCAGATCACGCCGACGGGCCCGCTCCTCGATCTCCTCGAGTTCTTCGCGCAGCCGGGCGTTATCGCGGAAGAAGTGGTGCCGGGTCTGCCAATCCCCCTCGACCAGCGCATGCCGGACGAACAACTCGCGGCACAGCTCCGGCTCGATCTGGGCGTATCCGACCTTCCGGCGCGGCACCAGCGGCAGCCCGTACAGCGTGACCCGCTCGAAGGCCATCACCGCGCCACGCTTGGCCTCCCAGTGCGGCTCGCTGTAGTTGCGGTGCACCAGATGCCCGGCCACCCGCTCAATCGCCTCGGGTTCCACCTTGGCGGCGACGCGGCCGAACAGCCTGCTGGTCTCGACCAGGTCGGCCACCACGATCCAGCGCGGCGGCTTCTTGGTCAGCACCGAGCCGGGCGCGAGCACGAACTTGGTGTTGCGGGCACCTTGATAGTCGCGGGATTCGCCCTCGCGCAGCCCGACGTGGGACAGCAGGCCCGCGGTCAGCGCGGCGTGAATGCTGGCCGGCTCGGCGGGCTCGTCACCCTCCCGGATCCCGATATCGCGGGCGATACTGCGCAGCTGCCCGGTCAGGTCCTGCCATTCCCGGATCCGCAGGTAGTGCAGGAACTCCTCGCGACACATCCGCCGGAAGGCATTGCCGGAGAGCTGGTTTCGCTGCTCGCGCAGGTAGTTCCACAGGTTGAGGTAGGACACGAAATCGGAGGAGTCGTCCGCGAACCGGGCGTGCTTCTGCCGCGCCGCCTCTTCCTTGTCGCTCGGACGCTCCCTGGGATCCGGGATCGACAGCGCGGCGGCCAGCACCAGCACCTCGCGCACGCAGCCCTCGGTGTCGGCCTGCAGGATCATCCGACCGACCCGCGGGTCGAGCGGCAGTCGGGCCAGCCGGCGTCCGACGTCGGTCAGGGCACCGGACGCATCGAACGCGCCGAGTTCCTGCAGCAGTTGCACACCGTCGCGGATGCTGCGGGCATCCGGCGGGTCCAAGAACGGGAACTCCGCGATGTCGCCGAGCTGCAGCGCGGCCATCTGTAGGATGACCGCGGCCAGGTTGGTGCGCAGGATCTCCGGATCGGTGTAGCGCGGCCGGGATTCGAAGTCCTGCTCCGAATACAACCGGATGCAGACGCCGGGGGCGGTGCGCCCGGAGCGGCCGGCCCGCTGGGCGGCCGAAGCCTGGGAGATCGGTTCGATCGGCAGCCGCTGCACCTTGGTGCGGCGGCTGTATCGCGAGATCCGCGCAGTGCCGGGGTCGACGACGTAGCGGATGCCCGGCACGGTGAGCGAGGTCTCGGCCACGTTGGTTGCCAACACGATTCGTCGTCCGCTGTGGCTGGGCTGGAACACCTTCTGCTGATCCGCCGTGGGCAGGCGGGCATACAGCGGCAGTACCTCGGTGTTGCGCAGGTCTTTCAAAGCCTCTGCGGTGTCCCGGATTTCGCGTTCACCGGACAGGAACACCAGCACGTCGCCCGGCGGCTCGGCTTCCAGTTCGCGGACCGCGTCGACGATGGCCTCGGTGGGGTCGCGCACCTCGGTGCGCACGATCTCGTGATCGGGATCGTCGGGATCGTCATCGTCGGACGGCGGCGCGGGGACTTCCAGCGGCCGGTACCGGATCTCGACCGGATAGGTGCGCCCCGACACCTCGACGATCGGCGCATCACCGCTGAGCCCATTTTCGGCACCACCGAAGTGAGCCGCGAACCGCTCCGGCTCGATGGTGGCCGAGGTGACGATGACCTTGAGGTCGGGACGACGCGGCAGCAGCTCGCGCAGGTAGCCGAGCAGGAAGTCGATGTTGAGGCTGCGCTCGTGGGCCTCATCGAGGATCAGCGTGTCGTAGCGCAGCAGCCTGCGGTCCCGTTGAATCTCGGCGAGCAGAATGCCGTCGGTCATCAGCTTGATCAGGGTCGAGTCGCTGGCCTGGTCGGTGAAGCGCACGGTGTAGCCGACGGCGTCGCCGAGCGGGGTGCCCAGTTCGTCGGCGATGCGCTGGGCCACGGTGCGCGCCGCCAACCGGCGGGGCTGGGTGTGGCCGATGGTGCCGCGGATGCCGCGGCCCAGGTCCAAGCAGATCTTCGGCAGCTGGGTGGTCTTGCCCGAGCCGGTCGCCCCGGCGACCACCACCACCTGGTTTTCGCTGATGGCCTTGGCCAGCTCGTCGCGGTGTTCACTGACCGGCAGGTCCGGGTAGGTGATGGTGGGCACGGCGGCCTGGCGGGTGAGGACCAGGGCCTCGGCGGCCGCGAACTGTTCGACGAGATTCTGCGGAACCTCGCCACGGAGATTGCGCAGCCGGCGACCCATCCGCGCGGCGTCACGGATCGTCAGGCCGTCGAGGCGGGAGCGCAGCTCGGCGATTGACGGTTCGGACACTCGATCAAGGATAGGTGCCGTCACCACCGGCCTGGCCAACGCCGCCGGGTACGGTGGGCCTGCAGCGGCCCGTGAATGCAGAAAGGCGCAGCGCTACACGGACATGGATCGCCCGAACTTCAAATACAGTCCCAACGCGTATGACATCGCCTTTGAAGACTTGGACGGCGTCTGTGCCTGCTGCGACGAGTCTCGGTCTCTGAAATACCGCGGGCCGTTCTACTGCTCCGGGGACGAGCCGGACTATATCTGCCCGTGGTGCATCGCAGACGGTCGAGCCGCCGCGAAATTTGGCGGATCATTCGGAGCATTTACCGGCTGGATGGACATTGAAGGCGTCTCTCCCGATCCGAACGACCCACCACCCGCCATCCCGCGAGAGCTGCTGCTGAATATCACCGACCGGACGCCGGGCTATTTTTCCTGGCAGCAATCCGTCTGGCTGACCCACTGCAACGAACCCTGCGCGTTTCTGGGCAAGACGGATCGCGAAGCGCTCGAACCGATCCTCGACGAAATCCGACCCGATATCGAACGCACTTACACGCGCGATCCGGACTGGGTACTGGAGCATCTGACCGAAGACGGCATGATCGCCGGCTGCTTGTTCAAATGCGTCCATTGCGGCCGGCACCGTCTGCACGTCGACATGGGCTAGGACAATCGTGGGCTATTACGTGGTCAAATATGAATCTGATACTCCAGGGTGCCCTACAGTCCTCAAGGAAGTCTGAATCTCGACTGGCAGTGGGATGAATTCGATCCAAATCCGGATAGCTTCAACATCGCAGGCGATTATGTTTATTCGATCAAGCATCGCCTGATCGATTTTGATTTCTGGAATGCGAAGTGCCTTGCGTCGGCTGAGTTCATCGATCTCGCGAGGGATTTTTCGGCCGAGTTCAGGACCATCCCGGTGGCATTCAAGTATCCGAACGGCGAATTCTCGCAAAAGCAATACTTCTACGTCCTGTGGAAGGATTGGCACTCATTAATCGACCTGGACAAGTCGAGCTATATAGTCAGCGAAGACCTTCATTGCGCCAGAGTGAAAGATAAGTACTTTCAAGATCACTGGCATATGCAGGAGATCTCACAATTCGTTGTCGACCCGCAAAAGGACCCGCACCGGCATATTTTCAGGTCCATCGACTTGCGAAACGAAGCAATCTGCTCGGAATCCTTCATGCGCATGTGCAAACAGCGCAAGATGAAGGGTATCGAGTTCGTGCCCATTGAAGACGCGAAGCTGATCGACCCTTTTGGAGCGTGATTGTTCGGGATGCCAAAGTATTGAAGGCGCGGATCGCTGTCGCGGCGCATGTGGGTCTGGTGATGTTTGCGATGACATCCTGCGCAGCTGAGGAAGCGTCGTCTGATGAGATCGTCCTCCCCAACCTGGTCGGCCTGTACTGGAAAGACGCCTTCAAGCAGCTACAGACCGCAGGGTGGACGGGAGTGATCGACAAGGGTCCATACCTCGAAGTGGAACCGAAAGACCGGGGCCGCATCATTGTTCAACACCCCGGCGGGGCGAGCGGGTAAGTCGCGACGCGGTTATCACCCTGCAGTTCGGCTCGCTTTGATCTCCATGCAGTGTCTCGATGATGCGATCACGTTCGCGCAGTAGCTGATTCGCAACGCGGTATCACCCGCGATATCGCATGTTCGATCCGCACAGGGACCGTGAGCTAAACCCGATCCGGCGACCAGTACGCCAGCATCTCGGCGAGGGTCTCGAACGCCGGCTTGGACACCCCGTAGGCCGCCTCGAAGTGGATGCTCAGCGGGAAGCCCAACTCGCCAACCCCGTCGATCACCCGCTTGTACAGATCGAGCATCATCCGGCGTTTCTCGGCCGGCTCCAGCCCCGCCAACCGAGTGACGAATTCCTGCTCGGCGGCCACCGCCGGATTGCCCGGGTCCTGGATGAGCCAGTTGATCAGCCCGACCTTGGTCTCCATCTTCGGGACGAATCCGAAGGACAGCAGGATCTCCGGCCGGTGCTCGGTGGTCTTGGCGAACTCGGTCAGGAACCCGACGATGGCGTCGGAGTACAGCAGCTGCGTCATGCCGTAGGTAGCGCCCTGATCGAACTTGAAGTTGAACCGTCCCTGCTCGCCCTCACGGGTGGGGATCAGGATGGCGCCGCGGTTGGGCACCAGCTGCTCGTAGATCGACAGCGCGTCGGTGGGTGCGACACCGTCGCCCTCGCCGTCCTTCATGGTGCGGGGCACGCCGACGAACGCGATGCCGTCGAAGCCCGCGCCGTTGAGATCGGTCAGCCGCTTGCCGAGCGCATCCTGATCCAGGAACGACGTGACCTGAGTGCACAAGCCGCGCAGTCCGGGGAGCTCAGGCTGGATGATCTTCCAGTAGTCGAGCACGTCCATCTTGGGTTTCATCTCGATGGGACGGTCGTCGTCCTCATCGATCATCCCGGGGATCATGACGTGCCGGATCCGGCCCGCGATACCCGTCTCCGCGGACAACGCCAGCACCTTGCGGGCCTCGTCAACGGCATACTGCGCGCCCCGCTCGACGTTCGGGGGCACCAGTTCCAGCGCAATCGTGTTCAACGGCACCAATCCACCCTACGGAGGCGTGTTGGCGGCAACGCGGGTTGGGTCAGTCCGGTCCTGGCCCACAGCCACCCGTGATAAACCTCCGACATGGCCGAACACGTCACCTTCCCCAGTGCAACGGGCCCGATGCTGGCGGGTTTGATCGATCGACCCGCAGGACCGGTGCGGGGCTGGGGGGTGTTCTCGCACGGCTTCACGCTGGGCAAGGACTCGCCGGCGGCGGCCCGGATCTGCAAGCAGCTGGCCAGTGACGGCATCGGGATGCTGCGTTTCGATGCGCTGGGCCTGGGCGACTCCGAGGGCGACTGGGGAGATGGTTCGTTCACTGTGAAGGCCAACGACGTCATCGAAGCTTGCAAGTTCATGGCCGAGCGCGGCACCCCCGCCGACATCCTGATCGGCCATTCCTTCGGTGGCGCCGCGGCGATCGCCGCCGCCCGGGAGTGCCCAGGGGTGCGGGCCGTGGTCACCGTGGGTGCACCGTTCGATCCGACCCACGTCGAGCACCAATACGACGCGGTGATCGAGCAGGTGCTGGCCGAGGGCAGTGGCCAGTGGATGGTCGGCGGCAAGACCCTGACCCTCAAACGGGCGTTCGTCGAGGACGTCCGCGCCGCCCAGCTGCGCGACAAGATCAAGGCCCTCAAGCTGCCGCTGCTGATCCTGCACTCCCCGACCGACAACACCGTCGGGATCAAGAACGCCAGCGACATCTTCCGTACCGCCCGCCACCCGCGAAGTTTCGTCTCGCTGGAGGGCTCCAATCATCTGCTGACCGGTCCCGGGCAGGCCAAACGCGCCGGACGGATCATCGGTGCGTGGGCCGACGCCTATCTCGAGGAGAAATGACCGGACCGCGCGGCGTGATCGGCGGCCACGGCCGTGGCGATCGCCTGCAGCTGTCGTTCCAGGTGCTCGGCGTCGGCATAGGTCCGGTCGCCGCTGACAAACCGAAGGAAGACTCCAGCGATGAAGGTCAGCACCGCTGAGCTCTGCGCCTCGATGAGCTCCGGATCAGTGATTTCGGGCTGTACATGCGCAATGGCGTCGCGGGCCATCTCGGTGACCCGCCGCAGGAACGGCTGCGAGGTCTCGACGAGTTCGGGGTCGCGTGCGGCGTTCAGCAACAACTCGTGCCGGGCCTTGTTGAGCAGCAGCCCGTCGCCATCGGCCTGGATCAACACAAGCTGCGCGAGCCGTCCGAACGGTGTTGAGGATTCGGTTCTCGCATCGCTCAACGACAGCAGGTTGGCGGTGTCGATCTCAGCAACCCGCTTCCCTACCGCCTGCAGCAGCGCCGCCCGGGTCCGGTAGTAGTACGACGTGGTGCCATCGGGCACGCCCGCGTAGCGGTCGACGTTCTGGTGGGTCAGCCCCCGGGAACCGTGCTCGGCCAGTACCGCGATCGCGGCAGAACTGAGTTCGCGGCGACGCTCCTGACCGTCACGTTTACGCGGGGACGAGGCACTCACCTCAGAACCGTACCGCCATCGATATTGATGACCTGACCATTGATCCATGCCCCCTCGTCGGAGATGAGGAAGGCAACCAACGCCGCGACGTCCTCAGGTTCACCCACCCGGTCGCCGCGGATGCGCTTGAGCGCTGCGGCCTCCAGGTCGGGCCACTGCGGCGCGGACCTGATCGCCTCGGTCGCGGTGAATCCGGGCGCGACGGCATTGCAGCGGATTCCGTCCTTACCCCACCGCGCCGCCACATGCCGGGTCAGCGCTCCAATCCCGGCCTTCGCGGTGGCATAGGCCGGACGGGTCGGCTCGCCTTGGAACGCCGCAGCCGACGACATGTTGACGATCGACCCGCCGCCACGCGAAAGAATCTGCGGGATAGCGTGTTTCAGCGCGGCCACATAGCCGCGCAAGCTGACCGTCATGACCCGGTCCCAGACGTCCAGCTCGATGTCGACGACGTCGGTGTCGGCACGCAATGTGGCCATGTCGGCGCCCACGGTGAACAATGCGTCGACCCCGCCGTAGGTGTCCGCCGCCGTCTCGATCAACCCGGCCACCGAATCCGGTTCGGCCAGGTCGAAATCCACGGCGGTCGCGGTGCCGCCGGCGGCGGTGATCCGCTCCGCGGTCCGTCGCGCAGCATCTGCGGCCACGTCGCCGACCACCACGTAGGCGCCGTCCTCAGCGAGCCGGGCGGCGGTCGCCGCCCCGATGCCGGTCGCTCCGCCGGCGATCACCACCACAGTCTCGGTCAACCCGCGCAGCCCCATCCCGGCTCCTCTCAGCTCACAATTCAGATCCCTCTGTTATCGGCCTCACATTACCTCTATAGTCCTAGAGCATTAACTCTAGGAATCTAGAGGAAAGGAGCGATCATGGCGGGAATCCACCGCAAACGACCAGGTGCGGACGCCCTTGCCACGGCCACTGGGGAGCCGGCGACACCGCTGGGCAACGACATCTGGATGTCACCGGGGGTGTCCAACTCCTATGCCCTGGCCACCGACGATGGACGCGTCATCATCAACGGCGGCCTGTTCTTCGAAGGGGCACTGCGTCACAAGGCGTTCCAGGAAGTCCCCGGCCCAACCCGGACGATCGTCATCACCCAGGGGCACGCCGACCATTGGGGCGGCGTGAACGCACTGCGCGAACCGGGAACCGACGTGGTGATGCACTCCAACTACCGGTACTGGCGCGATGACAACATCCGGCTGCCCGGATTCCGGGCACCCAAGACAGCGTTCGCATTTCAGAAGTTCTCCGACGCGGTCAGGGAACACCTCAAAACCATCGACCCGACAACCATCGATTTCTCGTTCCCCGAACCGACCGCCACCTTCGACCGGAAACTGGATCTGACGATCGGCGGCAGACGACTGGAACTGGCATGGACGCCGGGTGGGGAGACCACCGATTCCCTGGTGGTGTGGCTGCCCGAGGATCGAGTCCTGTTCACCGGCAACCTCTTCGGCCCGCTGTTCGGCCACGCACCGAACCTGATGACGATCCGCGGTGACCGCTACCGCGATCCGATCTCCTACATCGAGTCACTGGACACGGTGCTCGCCTACGGCCCGGATCGGCTGATCACCGGCCATTTCGACCCCATCGAGGGAGCCGATCTGATCGCCGAAGAAGTCACGGCGATGCGCGATGCCATGCAATCCGTGCACGACCAGACGATCGAACACATGCAGTCCGGATCGGATGTGTACACCGCGATGCGCACGGTCCGAATACCGCGGCACCTTGACGTCGGCGAGGGCTACGGCAAGACCTCGTGGAACGTGCGTGCCATATGGGAGCTGTACACCGGATGGTTCCAGCACCGCTCGACCACCGAACTCTACGGTGTGGCACCGCATTCGGTCGCCGCAGACATTGTTGCCGCGGCCGGTGCCGACGCGCTCGTCGCCGCGGCGCGAGCGCACGTCGAGGCCGGGCGCGCGGTCGAGGCGCTGCATCTGACCGACCTGGTACTCGTCACCGCCCCCGACCATGGCCCCGCCCGCGCAGTCGCCGCCGACGCTCACCAAGCACTACTGGCCGATACCGAGAACTTTTGGGAGAAGGCCTGGCTCACCAATTCCATCACCAACCTGAGGACCGATAAATGAACAACCTGACCTTCAACTTCACCGGAACGAACGTGCTGGTGACCGGCGGCACCAGCGGCATCGGCTATGCCATCGCCAGCGATTTCGCGAAAGCCGGGGCGGCCGTGACGGTTACCGGCACACGAGGCTCGGCCGCCGATTATCCCGAGACCGACCTGAGCGCCATGGACTTCCGGCAGTGCCAGCTGGGCGACACCGATTCGATCGACGCGCTGGCCGAGTCGATCGGTGACCTCGACGTCCTGGTCAACAACGCGGGTGGCCCATACGCCGCGCACAAGGATGAATGGGATCCCGAGGGCTACGCCGGTTCGGTGGCGGTCAACATGTTCGCCCACATGCGGCTGAGCATGGCCTGCCACGACCGGCTCAAAGCCAGTGCGGCCGAGGGCGGGAGCTGCGTCATCAACATCATCTCGATGTCGGCTTTCGTCTCGGCAGTCAACGTGCCTGCCTACAGCTCGTCGAAGGCCGGGCTGGTCGCCCTCACCAAGAACCTGTCCCGGCGCTGGGTGGACGAGGGAATCCGGGTCAACGCCGTCGCCCCGGGCCTGATTGATACCCGCCTGACCCACCCGGTGCTCGACATCCCCGAGATGCTCGAACCGGAGATGCGCCACACCCCGATGGCCCGGATGGGGATGCCCGACGAGGTCTCCCCCGCGGTGCTGTTCCTGTGCACCGACGCCGCCCGCTACATCACCGGGACGACCCTCGCGGTCGACGGCGGATACCTGACGGTCTGACGGGAGCCCGAACCATGAGTGAGTACGACAACGTCACGACCCCCGACGACATCCTCAAACTGGCCGCCGGGACAACCGGGCTCTCCGAAGTGGACTCCGATTCCTGGCGCGACGGCCTGGCCATCATCCTCGACGAGATCAACACCTCGCCGGCATTCAGCGAGTCCGGCCGCGAGCGCATCATCTCCGACTGCGTCGCCGCCCTGGGGCGGCGGCTGCAGGTCCACGACTACATCCAGTCCCACCCCGAAGTGCTCGACACACCGGTGCAACGTCCTCTGATCGTGCTGGGCATGCCGCGCACGGGCACCACGGTGATCAGCTACCTGTTGGACCAGGACCCTGCCCGGCGATCATTGCTGCACTGGCAGTGCGTGGACCCGATCCCGCCGGCCACCAGCGACATGCTGCGCACCGATCCCCGGTGCCTGGCCCTACTCGAAAAACAACGCACGATCCTGGACATGATCACAGCGGCGAAAATGCCGCTGCCGCACTGGGAGGACGCCGACGGACCCACCGAGGACATGTTCATCCACAACCAGGATTTCAAGGGCCTGTCATGGGACTCATACCTGGCATCCCCGCGCTACGCGGAATGGCTGTTCCACGAGGCGGACATGACGAGTACCTACGAGTACCAGAAGCGCTACCTTCAGGTCCTGCAGTCGACGGCACCGGGCACCTGGAGCCTCAAGATGCCGTCGCACTCGGTACACATCGATGCGTTGCTGACGGTGTTCCCGGACGCACGGCTGATCTGGGCACACCGCGACCCGTACAAGGCGACGGGCTCGCTGGGCAATCTGTGGAAGTTGCCCAAGAGCATGACGCTCAAGCCGGAGGCGATGGACTTTTCAGCGATGGGCCGTAATGCCTTGGCGCAGATGCAGTTTCACGTGGAACGGCCACTACGGACACGCGAACGCATCGGCGACGACCGCTTCTTCCACATGTACTACTCGGAAATGATGCGTGATCCGATCGATGTGATGCGCCGCATCTACGAGTGGGCCGGTGACGACCTCACCCCCGAGGTCGAGGGCAGGATGACAACATGGCTGGCCGAGCATCCACAGGACCGGTTCACCGCCAACTCCTACAGCCTCGAGCAGTACGGGCTGTCGGTGGACCGCCTGCAGCCGGTCTTCGCCGAATACCTCGACACATTCGACATTGAACTGGAAGCCGCCCCATGACCGCGAGCATGAAGGTATCGACGGTGACCGGACCGGGAACCGCCGAGTCCCTCGAGGTGCCCCGCCCGGAAATTGGCTCCAGGGACGTGTTGGTGCGGATGCGGGCGTGCGGGATCTGCGGGTCGGACGCGATGTACATCGCGATCGGGGGCATCCCGCCCCGGCAGGGAAACACCCCGCTCGGCCACGAACCTGCCGGCGAGGTCGTCGAGGTCGGCGCCGAGGTGTCGGGCATCGGCATCGGCGATCACGTGGTGATCAATCCGATGGCCGCACCCAGCGGCATCATCGGCAACGGCGGCGCCGCCGGTGCGCTCGCCGACTTTCTGCTCATCGAGAACGCGCAGCGGGGTATCAGTCTGGAGGTCATCCCCGACCACATCCCGTGGGAGGTGGCGGCACTCAACGAGCCCATGGCCGTGGCACGTCATGGGGTCAACCGCTGCCAACCGAAACCCGGCGACAAGGTGGTCATCTTCGGCGCCGGCCCGATCGGCCTCGGCGCAGTGCTGGCTTTCCGGTCCGCCGGCGTCGGCCACATCGTCGCGGTCGACCTGATCCCGGCTCGCTTGGAGAAAGCCCTGCAGGTCGGTGCCGACGCGGTGATCAACTCCGCCGAAGACGACGTTGTCGCGCGACTCATCGAACTGCACGGCGAAGGCGAGGCGATGTTCGGCGGCAAGGCCGGCACCGACATTTACCTCGACGCCGCGGGTGCACCCACAGTCATCACTACCGCACTTGCCGCCGCGCAGCAGGGTGCGACGTTGGGGGTGGTGGCCGTCCACAAAGAGCCGGTTCCGGTGGAATTCATCACCGTGATGCGTAATGAGCTCACCGTCGTCGGGTCGATGGGCTATCCGAATGAGTTCTTCGAGGTGACCAGGGACCTCGTCGCCAACTGGGAGCGATACGCGCTGATCATCAGTCATACCGTTCCGTTCGAGGACGTCAACGACGCCCTCGAACTGGCATCGACGCCCGGCGCAGCGGACAAGGTTGTCGTCACGTTCGGCTGATGCCTCCGATCTGCGGGTGGCCCAGGTGCGATAGCGTCGATACATGCCCGACGCAGCCACCCAGATCGCCTTCGTGCAAGCCACCTGGCATCGCAACATCGTCGATAAGGCCCGTCAGGGCTTCACCGAACAAATCGGCACCCATGGCTTCGCCGCAGACACGCTGGAGTACTTCGAAGTCCCCGGCGCCTTCGAAATCCCGCTCACCGCAAAGCGTCTGGCGTTGACCGGGCGTTATCGGGCCATTGTCGCGGCCGGGTTGGTGGTCGACGGCGGCATCTACCGCCATGAATTTGTGGCTTCCGCGGTGATCGACGGGCTGATGCGTGTTCAGCTCGACACCGACGTGCCGGTGTTTTCGGTGGTGCTCACCCCGCACCACTTCCACGAGCACGACGAACACGTCGGCTACTTCACCGAGCACTTCGTCAAGAAGGGAGCCGAGGCGGCCAACGCCGTCGCGGCCACCCTGACCCTGCACAGCTCGCTGCACTGACCACGCAGAACGTCGAATGCCGGCCGAGACGAATCCATTCATATCGGCCATGTGCGACGATGCATCGGTGCTCAACCAGCAGCCCCTGCGTCGTCGACAACCGATGCAGGAGCGCAGCAGGAGACGCGTCGAGCGGATCCGGGCTGCGGCGCTGGAGCTACTGGAGACACAGGGCCTCGATGCCGTCACCACCCGTGCCATCGCCGAACGCGCCGACGTCCCCGTCGCCACGGTGTATCAGTTCTTCCCGAACCGCGACGCCATCCTGCAGGAGATCGTCCACGACCACCTGGACCAACGCCGCGTCGAGGGTGCAGCAGTACTGGCGGCGCTGACCCCGAACACCCTGGCCGAGGTGGCCCACACCATCTTCGAGTTTTACCTCGAGCATCGGCGCAAACACCCGCACCTGGTCTCGCTGCATTACCGGAGCCTGGCCACCGGACAGCTCGCGGAGCCGCGCGCACGCCGGTCCGATTTCGCCAACGCCCTGCACGCCAAACTGCTGCAGTGGGGACTGTTGCGTGCCGACGCCGATCCGCTGGTCACCATGGTGGCCGTGGAGATGGGTGATCGCCTGCTGGCGATGGCCTTCCATGCCGGACCGGAGAAGGATCGCGCCATCCTCGCCGAAGGGGAACGGGCGCTGTCGTTGTACCTGCAGAGCTACGCCGCACCCACGGTGTGACCCTCACGTTGCTGCTTGGCCAGGGCGAATCGGGCGATCGTCGCGACGAACCGATCGAGATCTCCGGCCCGGACGGAAGTCAGCCCACCGCCAGTGCCCCACTGCCCGGCGCAGCGCTCAAGCTCCAGGGCATTTACCGGTTCGGCGAACACCCGGGTTGCCACGCCCGCAGCGGTGGCGTCCTGCCAGTTCTCGACGATGTGTGCCTGTAGCCGCCGGCCGTCGGCCCGCCGGACCCGCATCGAGTACCTGGTCACCGAGACCACGACCGTGGTGGTCGGATAGTCGCCACCGATGCCCACCTGGACGATGTCGTCGAGCAGCGGCACGGTGAGAAGGACAATCCCGGGCCGGAGCCGATCGAGATCGGCCGTCTCCAGGGTCGACGAACACGCAGCCATGCCGTTAATGATTATCATTTTCATTGTGCGGATTCAACCGCGCGCGCAATCCCCCCTGCGCGGGTCAGCCCTTTCCGCTGCCGCCGACCTCCGCGGCCAGCGGCGGCGGCAATGGCGTGGTGGGTGTCGGGGATTCCCGGGCCGGGGCCGGGGCCGTACCCGGGCGGTGGAAGTCGGTCATGGCTTCCTCGCGGATCACCCGCTCCCCCGCGCTGAGCAGCAGCGACTTCGAGGTGACCAGGTATTCGATCCCGGCGTTCTCGGCGACAAACGCGCCGTCGCCGTTGCGGGTGGCCGCGGCGATCAACTTGGCGCCGTCGCGCAGCCGCACACCGCGGTACTCGTACTTGCCGCCCGACACCGAACAGATGGCCACCCGAGAGTCGTCGGTACTGCCGAACAGCACGGTTTCCGCCGCACTCGCGCACCGCGCCGTGGAATCGACGTACCCCTGGGCATCACTGGCCGGTGCGGCCGACGCCGAGGGAATCCCCACCGCGAGTAACGCGATACCGGCTGTCATCGCAGCGGTGCTACAGCGACGCGAAAACCTGGCAATAGACATCGGCTACCACTGAACCACGGCTTTTGCCGCCGCTGGGCCGTCGACCCGGAGACAGCACCGAATCGTTAGGTCCCCGCAACACATTCGACGGCTCGACTACATCAACTCGACTACATCAAGTTGCGCAGCTGCTCGATGAGCCGCACCCGGTCGGCCCGCGTCTCGGCGATGGGCACCACATTGAGCGTGGTCACCCCGGCCTCACGGAACGCCGCCACCCGCTCCTTGACGAATCCGGCGCTGCCGATGAGTGATACATCGCGGACCAGCTCATCGGGTACCGCCTGGGCGGCGCCCTGCTTGTCGCCGGCCAGGTAGAGCTCCTGGATGCGGTCGGCCTCTGCGCCGTAGCCGTAGTTCGTGGCCAGCGCGTGGTAGAAGTTGCGGCCTTTGGCACCCATGCCGCCGATGTAGAGCGCCAGGTGCGGCTTGACGAATTCGCGCAGCGGCTCCACCTGGTCACCGATGGCCAGCACCGGCCCGGCGAACACATCGAGCTCACCCAGCGCCGGATCACGTTTGGCCCGGCCGGCTTCCAGCGCGCTGCCCCAGACCTGCTTGGCCTTCTCCGGCAGGAAGAAGATGGGCTGCCAACCCTCGGCGATCTCGGCCGCCAGTTCCACATTCTTGGGCCCCAGCGCGGCCAGCAGAATCGGAATGCGTTCCCGGACAGGCTGATTGATGAGCTTGAGGGGTTTACCCAAGCCGGTGCCACGCTCGGCGGGCAGCGGGATGGTGTAGTGCTTGCCCTGGTGCTGCAGCCGTTCGCGGCGCCACACCTGCCGGCAGATCTCCACCACCTCGCGGGTGCGCGCGATCGGGGCGTCATACGGCACGCCGTGGAACCCCTCGATGACCTGTGGGCCCGATGCCCCGAGCCCCAGGGTGAACCGGCCGTCCGAGACGTAGTCCAAACCCGCCGCCGTCATCGCCGTCAGGGTCGGGGTGCGGGTGTAGAGCTGCAGGATGCCCGAGGCCAACTGCAGGTGCTGCGTGCTGGCCGCCAGGTAGCCCAGGGCGCTGACCGCGTCGAACGAATACGCCTCGGGAACGAAAACGATGTCGAGGCCGGCCTGTTCGAGGTCGGCCACCTCGGCGGCCACCTCCTTGAATCCGCCGGCGTAGTTGATGCCCAGCCCGATCCTCATGGTCACTGGGCCTCGAGCGCTTCCTGCTGGATCCGCTCGAACTGGGCGGCCATCGCCTCGGAGAGCGCCTGCGCACCCGACAGCGGTCGCACCATCACCATGAAGTCCTCGATCAACCCGTCCGCATTGGTGCGCAGGAAGTCGCAGCCGGTGATCTTCTTGCCCGCCACCGTGGTCTCGAAGATCAGCGCGTGGTCGCGGCCGTTGCTGTCGGCGATCTCCCGGACATAATGAAAATCCTCGAAGACGCGCATGACGCCGCGCAGAATTGCCGCGGTGATGGCCTTACCGGGGTAGGGCTTGAATGCCACCGGGCTGGTGAAGACCACGTCATCAGCCAACAGGGCGGCGATGGCAGCCTCATCGCGGGCCTCGACGGCCTTGCGGAAAGGGTGCATTAGACACCTCGCATAGTCACTTTGTTGATTAGGTGTGACCGAGACTAAGCCGCGGGCGCCCGCATGTCCAGATGCAACTAATCACTTTGTTGACTATTCACCAGGATGTACGCTGCGGCCGTGGCGTTACGCGACGCGGTGCTTGCCGCCCTCCTGGAAGGCGAGTCCTCCGGATACGACCTGGCCAAACGCTTCGACGCGTCGGTGGCCAACTTCTGGACAGCCACACCCCAACAGCTCTACCGGGAGCTGGATCGCCTCGCCACAGACGGTCTCATCACCGCACGCACCGTGCACCAGGAACGCAGGCCCACCAAGCGGATGTTCTCCCTCACCGACGCCGGGCGCGACGCGCTGGAGGCGTTCACCGTCAAACCGCCCAAGCCCTCCACCATCCGCGACGAACTGCTCATCAAGGTCAACGCCATCGATGCCGGCAACGCCACCGCGGTCCGCGACTCGATCGCCGAACAGCTGCGCTGGGCCACCGACAAGCTCGCCCGCTACGAACGCATGCGGGCACGCCTGCTCGACGGCCAGGGCGAGGACGACTACCTCATCGAAACCGATCGCGTGGGACCATATCTGACGCTGCTGCGCGGAATTGCTTTCGAGCAGGAGAACGTTCGCTGGGCCGAGCGCACGCTAGCAGTGATTGACAAGCGGTTGACCAGGAGCTAAGTATCAGCCATGCCTAGGTTCGGTGCCGTGCTGCGACAACGCACGCTGCTGACGTATCTGGCAATTCTGCTGGGGCTTTATGCGTCCGCGGTGCTGTTGTCGGGGAACTCAGATGCCGTGCGTGGCGAGTGGGCGGCCACGGGTCTGTGCGTGATCGGGCTGGTCGCGGCTGGCGTCGGCCGCCCACTCACCGGGTGGCTCTATGGTCTGGCTTTGGCGTGTGCCTGTGCGGCCCCGGTCTCGGTGCTCCTGTTTCACGACGAGCCGACCGCACAGGTCTGGGCGTTGATTCCGTTGATGTTCAGCGCCATCTACATCAGAACATGGCACTCAATTTTTCGCTCTCGCGTCGCCGCCACAGCGATCGCCGTGGCGGCGATTGTCGCATTGTGCGTCGCGCCTGCCGAGGTGCCCGGGCAATGGTTGTTGCTGTTCGCAGTCTGTATCACCGGAGCAGCCGAGGTGTTCGGCACGCTGCAGTCGGCGCTACTGGAGGCGGCGCTGCGCGACCCGTTGACATCGGTGTGGAACCGTGCCGGCCTCGATCAGCAAGGCGCCGTATTGCTTTCGCGGGCGCAACGCCGCGGCGAGCCTTTGGCCGTCATCGCGCTGGACGTCGACGGGTTCAAGACACTCAATGACCGCGACGGTCATCCCGCTGGCGACCGCGTCCTGACCGAACTGACCACCCGATGGCTCTCGCAGCTGCCCACCTCAGCCGAACTTGGGCGGGTGGGGGGTGACGAGTTCATCGTGATCGTCACCGGATACGACCACGCCGAGGCTCGGCGGCTGGCCGCCGAACTGGGCAGCGACGGCCCAGTGCCCGTCAGTGCGGGACTGGCAGTGGGGTATCCCCGCACTGTCAATGGTCTGGTAGCGATGGTCGCCCGCGCCGACGAAGATCTCTACCGCCTCAAGCGCCTTCGCCGCGACGCCGCACAGACGAGCGATATATCCGACAGCTGAGCAGGAGTTAGGGCCGCAGGCTGCGCATGGTGCGGAGCACGAAGTCATCCAGCAGTTCGTCGCGGATGGGCCAGTCGTTGGTGGTGATCATCAGCGCGTAGAAGCCGAGCAGGAAAAACACCGCGCTGTTCCACGGATTGACGTCGCCGCCCACCTCACCCTGCTGCTGGGCCAGTTCGATCTCGCGGGCCACCCCGACAACCACCGGGTGCTCCTGACTGTCCTGCGGCGGCCGGGTCTGCGAGAAGTGCAGCGCAAGAATGTCTTTGAAGAGTATGCCGCCGAGCCGGTGTTCCAATTTGACCACCAGGCGCATGGATTCCCGCAGGGCCGCCTCCAGGGTGTGCGGCTTCTTGAGGAACTGGGCGTACTGCTTGGCGATGCGCTCCTCTTCACGCTGCTCCAACTCCAGCAGCACGTGCTCCTTGGTGGGGAAATGGAAGAAGAACGTGCCGTGCGCGACGCCCGCCGCGGTCACGATCGCACCGACATCCGCATCGGCCATCCCGGCACGCTTGAACTCCGCGATCGCCGCGCCCATCAACCGCTCACGGGTCTGCAGGCGCTTCGCCTCACGCGCAGACAGCCTGTCCGCCACAGCCACGTCCGTCCTTCGTCATCGACTCACCGGCTTCGATTGGACAGTATCGCCCGGCGCCCGGGCGGGCCTATCGCCAGGCGAACACCGGCTGCTCCAGCTCGTCCACCGGATCGTGCCGGCCTTCCAGGCCCAGCCATCTGAGCTGCAACAGCACCGCACCGGTCGGTGCGTGGATGAGGTCGCCGCCCAGCGGGATCTGCACCACCGGACGCGGGCTCTCCGGGATGGTTACGAACCGCGGCGAATCCTCGCGATGCAGTTGGTGCAGCCCGACCCGGTAGGCGGCCACCACCTCGTCGGGGGCCGGACGCAGGTCGAGCCGGCCATCGCCCCACATCACCACCGGGGTGATCACGTAGCCCGACCGCGTCGGATAGTCGTCGAGCAGGCCCAGCACCGCCGATTCGGACAGGCTGACGCCGACTTCTTCATCCAGTTCCCGCAGCGCGGCATCGATCGCGGTTTCACCCGGGTCCAGCCGGCCGCCGGGCAGCGCCCATTGGGCCGGATGCGATGACAGCCGGGATGTTCTGCGGCACAGCAGAAAAGACGCACCGCCCGACACGTCGACCATGCGTCCGTCGAGGCCCGGCTCGGGCATCGGCCGGCCGCCGATCCAGTCCTCGACGGGCGCCGGATCCACCCGGTCCTCGCCGACCTCGGAGTCGACGATCACGACTGCGACGGCCGCGTGCCGCTTGGTCGGGTCGGTGACCACGCGGCGGTCATGGCCGTCCAGATGCGTCTGGATCCGTTCACGAAGTGCGTCGTCGTAGGAGATCGTCACCGCACGACCATATGCGGCAACTGCCGCGGCCCCGGTAAACGCCCAAGCGCCCTTGTTAAAAGAGTGGTAGAAGTGGTTAGTGGGTATAACTGCCCGCAAAGCCATTCAAAGAGGTCCAGTCGAGGAGGAGCATGCCGGTCGGCAGCAGGATTCGGCTGGCGACGGTCGCCGCAGCACTGGCTGCCGCGGCAGGCATTACCTCTGCTCCTGTGGCCTCGGCCGCCGCACCATGTCCCGACATCGAAGTCGTTTTCGCTCGGGGCACCGACGAGCCCGCGGGCATCGGTGTCGTCGGCCAGTCATTCGTCGACACCCTGCGCCCCATGGTGAAAGATTCGACGGTCGGCGTGTACGCGGTGAAGTACCCCGCATCGTGGGATTTTGCGAAAGCCGCGGCCGGCGCCACCGACATGAGCAAGCGCATCCAAGCCACCGCCGCGCGGTGCCCCAAAACCAAGATCGTGCTGGGCGGCTACTCGCAGGGCGCGGCCGTGGTCGACGTCGTGGCCACCGCACCCATCGCCGGCCTCGGCTACACCGCCCCGCTGCCCGCCGCGGTCGTCCCGCGAGTCGCCTCGGTCGTGGTCTTCGGTAATCCGTCGGCGCGCCTCGGCCAGCCGCTGACCCGGATGAGCCCGGCCTTCGGCGCCAGGACCGCTGACCTGTGCACGACCAACGACCCCATCTGTTCGCGCGGTCGGGATTGGGATGCGCACACCCGCTACCCGCAGTCCGGCCTGGTCAAGCTCGCCGCGCAGTGGGTCACCAAGCACGTCCAGCACTAAGGGAACTCCGGGGCCGCGCGCGCCAACCCTAGGTCGTCACCGTGTACAGCAGAT
Source organism: Mycolicibacterium frederiksbergense (assembly GCF_029893345.1). Taxonomy (GTDB): domain Bacteria; phylum Actinomycetota; class Actinomycetes; order Mycobacteriales; family Mycobacteriaceae; genus Mycobacterium; species Mycobacterium frederiksbergense_B. The sequence continues at coordinate 224,113 of NZ_JARXVE010000003.1, forward strand.
GGGTCCCGGGAAGTCCTTTGAGTTCGGCTTCGCGCGGGGCGCTCGTCAGCTGCCGTCGGCTCACGATGAACAGCACCAGGAACGTGACGAACGCCGCAAACGACAGCACGGCGACGACCGACAAGACTGTCTCAACGGTTGTCGGCATCGGCACCCGCTGATTATCAGGCACGCTGATTCCCATATCGAACAACTTGGGCAGCAACACATTCCCGACCTATGGAGGTATTCCGGAAGCTAGAATCCGGTAACGCCACAGGAAGAGGCCCGATGACCACCGAGATCTTCGCGAAAATTGGTGATATCAAAGGTGAATCGCTCGCCGCCGGCCACCGGGACGAGATCGACGTCCTGTCGTTCTCCTGGGGCGTGGCAAACACCGGCACCACCGGCGCCGGAGGAGGGAGCGGTGCCGGCCGGGCCACATTTCGGGATCTGGTGATCGTTCACCACATCGACAACGCCACACCCGGATTAATTCTGGCGTGCGCCACCGGCCGCCACCTACCGCAGACGACGATCACCCACCGCATAGCGGGCCAGCGGGAGTTCCTGATCATCAAGCTCGATGACGTCACCGTCACTTCGGTCGACCACACCGGCGGCGAGGGGCAGCCGTACACAGAATCGGTGAGTTTGAGGTTCGCGAAGGTCGATCTGCACTACCGGAAGCAACGCCCCGACGGAACCCTGGACGACGGGCAGCATTTCACGTTCGACCTGAAGACGCACCAGCCCGGATAGCGCAGGCCCTGACCGTGCCGCCACCGGCACATGTCACATTTCGTCGCGTTGAGGTGTCTTGAGGAGGTAGACACCATCAACCGGGAGTGCACCATGGATGCTCGTTTGAACCTGTTCGAGAACCGGACCGCCGCCAAGATGCTCATATACGTCACCTCGGCGGGCAAGGTGATCACGGACTCGGCGCTGCCCAACGCGACGCAGCAGTTGGTGGCGCTGCGCGCCAGCCAGATCAATGGCTGCGGCTTCTGCACCGACATGCACACCAAGGATGCCGCTGTCGCCGGCGAGACCCAGCAGCGCCTCAACCTGGTCGCGGCGTGGCGGGAAGCAACGGTGTTCACCGAGGCCGAACGCGCGGCCCTGGAGCTGACCGAGCAGGGCACCCGCATCGCCGACGCGGCAGGCGGCGTCAGCGACGAGGTGTGGGCGAAGGCGGTCAAGCATTACGACGAGGATCAACTCGCCGCGCTGGTGTGCCTGATCGCCTTCATGAACACCGTCAACCGCTTGAACGTGATCATCCGGCAGCCCGCCGGCGACTACCAGCCGGGCCAGTTCCGCTAGCGGCGCCCACGCACGTCAGGAGTCGATGGTCGGCCGGACGATCAGCGGTGCGAGCGAGCTGGCACGCTGGTGGGCACGATGACCCTGCCACCACCGCTGCTCGACGACCCAAGCGACCTGTCAGATCTGCGCGCGAAAGGCGCCGATGCCGACACGCTGTTCGCCGACTTCGCCACCTGGGCCGAGGCCAACGGCACCACGCTGTACCCGGCGCAGGAGGAGGCGCTGATCGAACTGGTCAGCGGCGCGAACGTGATCCTGGCGACGCCGACCGGGTCGGGTAAGTCGCTGGTGGCTACCGGCGCGCTGTACGCGGCGCTGGCGACCGGGCGGCGCAGCTACTACACCGCCCCGATCAAGGCGCTGGTCAGTGAGAAGTTCTTCGCGCTGTGCGACGTGTTCGGCGCGGCCAATGTCGGCATGCTCACCGGGGACGCATCGGTGAACGCGGACGCCCCGATCATCGCGTGTACCGCCGAGATCCTGGCCAACCTCGCGCTACGCGAGGGCGGTGAAAACAACACAGCCGCCGACATGATCGTGATGGATGAGTTCCACTTCTACGGCGACCCGGATCGCGGCTGGGCCTGGCAGGTGCCGCTGCTGGAGCTTCCCAAGGCCCAGTTCCTGCTGATGTCGGCGACGTTGGGTGACGTGACCTTCCTGTGCAAGGACCTGACCCGGCGCACCGGACGGGAGACGGCGCTGGTCACCGGCGCCGAACGGCCGGTGCCATTGTTCTACTCGTACGCCACCACGCCGATGCACGAGACGATTGCCGACCTGCTCGAGACGAAGCAGGCGCCGATCTACGTGGTGCACTTCACCCAGGCCTCGGCGCTGGAGCGGGCCCAGGCGCTGATGAGCGTGAACGTCTGCACCAAGGAGGAGAAGGCCGCGATCGCCGAGATGATCGGCGGTTTCCGGTTTTCCACCACATTCGGGACCACGCTGTCCCGGCTGGTGCGACACGGCATCGGCGTCCATCACGCCGGCATGCTGCCCAAATACCGCCGGTTGGTGGAACAGTTGGCCCAGGCCGGGCTGCTCAAGGTGATCTGCGGCACCGACACCCTCGGCGTCGGCATCAACGTGCCGATCCGCACCGTCGTGTTCTCCGCCCTGTCCAAATACGACGGCACCCGGATGCGGCTGCTCAACGCCCGCGAGTTCCACCAGATCGCCGGGCGGGCGGGCCGCGCCGGATACGACACCGTGGGCACCGTCGTAGTGCAGGCACCCGACCACGAGGTCGAGAACATCAAGCAGTTCGCCAAAGTGGCCGACGATCCCAAGAAGCGTCGAAAACTGGTGCGGCGCAAGGCACCCGAGGGCATGGTGCCGTGGGGTGAGAACACCATGACCCGGCTGATCGACGCCGCCCCCGAGGCGCTGACCAGCAACATGCGGGTATCGACAGCCATGATCCTCGATGTCGTGGACCGTCCCGGCGATCCGTTCGCGGCGATGCGTCGCCTGCTCACCGACAATCACGAACCGCGCAAACGTCAACTCCGGCACATCCGGGAGGCCGTCGGCATCGCCCGATCCCTGCTACAGGCCGGCGTCGTGGAACGTCTCGACGAACCCGAGGCCGATGGCCGCCGGTACCGACTGACCGTCGACTTGCCACCCGATTTCGCGCTCAACCAACCGCTGTCGACCTTCGCGCTGGCCGCAGTCGATGTCCTCGATCCCGAATCGGAAACCTATGCGCTGGACGTGGTTTCGGTGATCGAGGCCACGTTGGAAGATCCCCGCCAGATCCTGGCCGCGCAGCTGAACAAGGCCAGGGGCGAAGCGGTGGCGCAGATGAAGGCCGACGGGATCGAGTACGACGAACGCATCGAATTGCTCGATGAGGTCAGCTATCCCAAGCCGCTGGCCGAACTGCTCGAGCACACCTACGAGGTGTACCGGCGCAGCAACCCGTGGGCTGCCGACGGGCACCTGTCCCCCAAGTCGGTGGTGCGCGAGATGTGGGAGCGCGCACTGACCTTCCGCGAGCTCGTCAGTGTCTACGGACTGACCCGCTCCGAGGGGGCCGTACTGCGGTATCTCTCCGATGCGTTCAAGGCGCTGCGCTCGGGCGTGCCCGCCGCCGCTCGCACCGAGCAACTGTCCGACATCGTCGAGTGGCTCGGCGAGCTGGTGCGCCAAGTGGATTCGAGCCTGCTCGACGAGTGGGAACAGCTCACCAGCTCCGATCAGCCGGTAGACACACCGGTTGCGGCGCCGACGCGGCCGCGCCCGCTGACCGGCAACGAGCGGGCGTTCACCGCGATGGTCCGCAATGCGCTGTTCCGCCGGGTGCAGCTGTTCGCACTGCGCCGCTGGGATGAGCTCGGCGCACTGGATGCCGGCTCCGGCTGGACATCGCAGCGGTGGGAAGAACTGGGGCACAGCTACTTTGACGAGCACGACGATGTGGGTACCGGCGCCGATGCCCGAGGTCCGGCGTTCCTGATTTTCGACCGTCAACCCGGGGTGTGGCGGGTGCGCCAGGTTCTCGACGACCCTGCCGGAGACCGGGATTGGGGATTGGACGTGGAGGTGGATCTGGAAGCCTCCGACGAAGCCGGTGCGGCAGTGATTCGCCTGGTCGATGCCGGCCGGATGGATTAGGGCAGCAGTCCTAACTGATCCGGGTCACCTGCCCCGATCCGCCGTCGACCCGGACGATGTGCCCGGTGCGCAATACCCGAGTGGCGCAGTGCGATCCGACGACGCACGGGATGCTGAACTCGCGCGCCACGATTGCTGCGTGCGACATCATCGCGCCGGTGTCGACGATGATTGCGGCCGCGTACGAGAAGAACGGCGTCCAGCCCACGTCGATGGATCCGGCGACCAGTACCTCGCCGGGTTGCAGGTCATTGACCGATTCGGCGGTGGCGACCCGTACCCGTCCGGTCGCCAGGCCGACCGACGCCGCGATCCCCGACAGCACGTCGCCGGACCTCAGTTCGGCGGCCTCCTCCTGATTCAGCTCCCAGCGGTCGACGAATTCGATCGGCGGCCGTTCCCGCTGCAGCCGCTGCTGCTCAGCCTTTCGCCGCGACACCAGGTACCGGGTATTCCATCGCGGATACAACACTTCGTCACGAACCAGATAGAACACGTCGTCACGCTCGTCGATGACGTCAGCGGCGACCAAACGGTTACCCAGTTCCCGTGCGATCAACCGGTATTCGTGTGTCTGCCGGATCGCAGCATCGCGCGCCCGTTCCCGCGACCGCAGAAACCAGGAGGCGATCCAGCCCAGCAGCCGCGCCCAAGGCGAGAATGACCGCGCCGCCGGGGTCCGGTGTTCTTCCGTACCGGCGAACTTGACCACCACGTCGAGCAATCGTTCCGGGCGGTCCGCGAACACCGGGTTGGCCAACTCCGTCTCCCCCGGCCCGCGGTGCCCCCATTCGGCGATGACCGCGTCCAGCCGGGTCACGAACGCGGGGCGACTGCTCCGGAGTCGGTTCAGCGCCTCGTGCGCGTCGCGATCCCGCAGGATCGCCGCGATTGACGCGTCCGCGCGCGCCTGCGCCGCCAGCGCACGGGTGGCCCTGGTCAGTCCGGCGCTGACGAGCTTGTCCGCACCCCCGGACGCTTCGCTGATCAGCGACCTGCCGGCGAACTTCTCCAGCACACCCAGAATCGGCACGATCGTCAACGTGATGAGCGCTGCCGCCGACCATGCGCTCACGACTTGGTCATGACCACATCGCATTTCACCGCGCAGCCGATCATCGGACAGGCCGGCGTAGTAGCCGGCTCCACGCTGCCCCATGCGCGCTTCGCGGTCCAGCCGCCGCGCCTCGGACAGTCCCGACAGGATGAACGTCAGCGACCGGGGAAGTCGCACCGCCATGCCCCACCACGGGATCTTGGTGAACTCCGGAACCGCCCCGCCCGAGCGCGCCCCGAACAGTTTTTCCCGCCAGCCGGACGGGTCGGCGCCGGGCAGCACCGCACCCGCCGCGAACAGCACGCTGAGGTTCGCGTAAACCCGGTGGCCGAACGACCCGGCCTGCTCCTCGATCACCGCCCGCCGCAGCTCACCGGACACCCTCATCTCATCGACGGCCTGGCGTCCCATGGCGCGCATGCCATCGAGCGACAGCTCCAATGACAATGGCGTCATCGGCCCGGGAAACGCTTCCGAGGTGTTCACCGCGGTGTAGACCGGCCAGCGCGGGTCGACCAGGGTGTCGAATTCGCCGCCGTGCTCGCTTGCCGGGTGCCGTCGCTGCTGCTGCGACAGCACCGGGGGCCGGGCCCACAGGTACCGCCACAGTAGACGAATTCGCTTGCCCCCCAGGTAGATATGACCTCGGTTGGCCTTTCCGAAGTCGGTGACGCAGTCCCGGCTCGACCACGCCGGGTTGAAACCCAACTCGGCCAGCCTGCCGGTGTCGATCACCGGTAGGTCGCGGGCCCAGGGCACCTCCGCGTACCGCTTGCCCAGTAGCTGGGCGACCTCGCGCAGTCCGAGCGGGTCGGGGGCCGCCAGCCCGACCATCCCGGTCCACCCCGGGTTCTCGACCGCATCGGTGATGAAACGCACGGCATCGTCGGGGTGGATGAACTGCGTCACATTGCCGCCGTTCTTTGCACCGATCAGCACCGGGGTGGCGAACCGGCGCTGCACGTCCGCGCCGGAATCTCTGCCCATGATCGCCGCGGTGCGCACCACCAGCACATCGGCGCCTGGTATCGCGGAACGGAATTCGGCCGCTGCCGGCAGCAGGACCACCCGCCGCACCCCCGACTGCGCGGCGAGCGCACTCGGTGAGTTCGGGCCGCACACCACCACGTCGACGTCGGCTGGGGTTGCCACGTCATGCACCGTCGAGACCCGATGGCCCCGATGGGTCAACTCCGCGGCCAGTCCCGACCAGCCATCCTCGAGTGCATCACCAACCGCAACCCGCATGTGCCTTCGCCTATGCCCAGATCAATGCCCGCGATGGATTGATCATTTCACCGCGGATGGGGTGCCGGAGCAAAACTGGTCGGCCCACTTCCGAACCTGGGTGGACGACCTGGTGCTACCCCCAGGTTAACCCGGACCCGGGGCCTTGCGGCAAGGCCCCCATGGTGGCGCACAATCGCTGGCCGGGGAAGCCATCGGTGGGCGAAAGGAACTATGGAGTACGTGCCAGCTGACGAGTACGACCACGAGATTCGGTCCGAGCAGAGCTATGTCGATGGGCTCTACACGCGCCTGGACGCCGAGCGCACCCTGGTGCGCGGCAGGTACCGCACGGCGCTGCGGGAGCACGGCGGCACGGCGGTGGAACGCGATGCCGAGGTGCTTGCGCTGGCCAAGGAGGCCAGCCGGCTCGATGTCGCCGACAACGGGCTGTGTTTCGGCCGGCTGGAAACCGTGGCCGGGGAACGCCTGTACGTCGGGCGCCTCGGCATCTTCGACCGCGACGACGACTACGAGCCGTTGCTGCTGGATTGGCGGGCACCGTTGGCCCGGCCGTTCTACACCGCGACCGGGGCCAATCCGGAGGACATGCGCCGGCGCCGCCAGTTCCGCACGCTGGGCCGGCGGGTGATCGATTTCACCGACGAGGTGTTGGGTCGCCCGACCGAGGGTGACCACGGCGACGCGGCGCTGCTTGCCGCGGTGAACGCCCCGCGCGGCGAGGGCATGCGCGACATCGTGGCGACAATCCAGGCCGAGCAGGACGAGATCATCCGCCAGGAGCACACCGGGGTGCTGGTGGTCGAGGGCGGACCGGGCACCGGCAAGACCGTGGTGGCACTGCACCGGGTGGCTTATCTGCTGTACACGCACCGGGAGCGGATCGAACGTCACGGCGTGCTGGTTGTCGGCCCCAACGAGGCGTTCCTCAACCACATCGGCCGGGTGCTGCCCTCGCTGGGTGAGTCCGATGCGGTGTTCATGACCCCCGGTGACCTGGTACACGGGCTGCAGGTCACCGCCGAGGACGCGCCCGAGGTGGCCGCGATCAAGGGTTCGCTGCAGATTCTCGACGTGCTGGCCGCCGCGGTGGCCGACCGGCAGGCGGTGCCGGAGGATCCGCTGCCGATCGAGCTGCCCGATGTGACGGTGTACATCAACGCCGAGACCGCACAGTGGGCGATAGAGGAGGCCCGGGAGACCGGGCTGCCGCACAACGAGGCCCGTGCGACGTTCCGCGACATCGTCACCTACGTCCTCACCGAGCGCGCCGTGGCCCGCATCGGCAAGGGCTGGCTGACCCGTGAGGACAAAGCGGCATGGGAGGAACTGCGGGCCAGTGTGGTCGGCGAACTCGACGAGAACGCCGCGTTCGCCGCAGCGCTCGACGAGCTGTGGCCGATTCTGACCCCGGAGACCCTGCTGGCCCCGCTGTACTCGTCGACCGATCGGCTGCGGGCGGCCGGCGCCGACCCCCGGCTGTTCCGGGCCGACGGCAGCGCCTGGACCGTCTCGGATGTGCCGTTGCTCGACGAGCTGGTCGACCTGCTGGGGCGGGACAAGGCGGCCGACGAAGCCGCGGAACGCGAACGGCGCGAGGAGGCGGCCTACGCCGCCGGGGTGCTCGACCTGATGATCGGCCGCGAGGATCTGATGGACGACGAGGACCACCTGCTGGCCAGCGACCTGATCGACGCCGAGGACCTGGCCGATCGGTTCCTCGAACGCGACACCCGGGGACTCGCCGAACGCGCTGCGGCCGACCGAGATTGGACCTACGGTCATGTCGTGGTCGACGAAGCCCAGGAACTGTCCGAGATGGACTGGCGGGTGTTGATGCGCCGCTGCCCGCGGCGGTCCTTCACCGTGGTCGGGGATCTGGCCCAGCGCCGGTCGGCTGCCGGCGCCCGTTCCTGGAACGCCATGTTCGAACCGTACGTGCCGGGCCGGTGGATCTACCGGACCCTGTCGGTCAATTACCGCACCCCGGCCGAGATCATGGCGGTGGCCGGTGCGCTGCTGGCCGAATTCGCCCCGGGGGTGCAGCCGCCGGAGTCGGTGCGGGCCTGCGGCGTGGCGCCGTGGTCACGACAGCTGACTGCAGCCGAAATCCCAGCCGCTGTCGAAGAATTCGTGCGTGACGAAGCCACCCGGGAGGGCACCTGTGTGGTGATCGGACCGCCGGATGTGCCCGGTGCGGTGGCGCCGTCGGAAACCAAGGGCCTGGAGTTCGACGCGGTGCTCGTCGTGGAACCCGCACGCATCCTGACCGACGGTGACCGGGGTGCCGCCGAGTTGTACGTCGCCCTCACCCGCGCCACGCAGCGCCTGGGCGTGCTGCACACCGAGGCGCTGCCCGAAGCACTGCAGGGGCTCGCACATGCCTGACACTCCCGAGACAGAGTCCACCACCTGCGCGATCGTGGGTGGTGGACCCGCCGGGATGATGCTCGGCCTGATCCTGGCCCGGTGCGGGGTGGCGGTGACCGTGCTGGAGAAGCACGCCGACTTCCTGCGCGATTTCCGCGGTGACACGGTTCATCCGAGCACCATGCGCATGCTCGACGAGCTGGGGTTGTTCGGCAAGTTCAGCCAGCTCGGCTACAGCAAGGTGGAGCAGGCCCAGTTCCCGGTCGAGGGCGGGCCCGTCACGCTCGTCGACTTCCGGCGGCTGCGTCAACCCCACCCCTACGTGGCGATGGTGCCGCAGTGGGATTTTCTCGATCTGCTCGCCGACGCCGGCCGCAGCGAACCCAACTTCACCCTGCGCATGCAGACCGAGGTCACCGGGCTGCTGCGTAGCGGCGAGCGGATCACCGGCGTGCGCTACACCGGCCCCGATGGGGAGGGTGAGCTGACGGCCGAGCTCACCGTGGCCTGCGACGGGCGTTCGTCACTGGCCCGGAAGGAGGCCGGGCTGAGCACCCGGGACTACCCGGTGCCCTTCGACGTGTGGTGGTTCCGGGTGCCCCGCGCCGAGGACGGCCAGTTCTCGCTGATCCCGCGCACCGCGCCCGGCCGGGCGCTGATCATGATTCCCCGCAACGGTTACTTCCAGGTCGCCTACCTGATCCCGAAGGGCAGCGACGCGACGCTGCGCGCCCGGGGCCTGGACGCATTCCGCACCGAGCTGGCCACGCTGATCCCCGAAGCCGATCCGGACACGCTCACCTGCTGGGACGACGTCAAACATCTCGACGTTCAGCTCAACCGCCTGTCGCGGTGGCACCGCGACGGCCTGCTGTGTATCGGCGACGCCGCACATGCGATGTCCCCGGTGGGTGGGGTCGGTATCAACGTGGCGATCCAGGACGCTGCCGCGGCCGCGCGCCTGCTGTACCAGCCGCTGCGCGAGCACCGGGTCAGCGACGCCGACCTGGCCGCCGTGCAGCGTCAACGCACTCTGCCCACCGTCATAACCCAGGGTTTTCAACGCGTTCTGCATCGCCAGGTGCTGGCGCCTGTGATGGCCGGCGCCGAGATCGCCCCGCCCCGGGCACTGCTGACGATGGTCCGGCGGATCCCCCAGCTCACCGCGATACCCGCGTATCTGGTCGGCACCGGGGTCCGCCCCGAGCACGTCCCCGAGCCGGCCCGCCGTTAGCCGTCAGGAAAGCCTGACCTGGGGGCAAACAGAAGCAATGGACTATGTGCCCTATGTACCGCACCGGTGCGGCCCTAGCCTGAAAGCGTTCAGGCATAGGAGGGCACTGATGAGCGAGCACGACGTACGGATGATCATTCTGTCGACCGATGACCTCGATGAGTCGATCCGGTTCTACAGCGAGACCCTGGGGATGCCGCTGAAATTCCGGGACGGCGCCCACTTCGCCGCGCTCGACGGCGGATCGATCACGCTCGCCCTGGCCACCGCGGTGGACCACCCGATCCCCGGGCAGGTCGTCGTCGGTATCAAGACCGCCGATGTGGACGCGGCGGCCAAGGCCATCGAGGCCAGTGGCGGTGGGATCGTCAAGGGCCCGTACGACGACGCCCATGAGCGCCGTGCCGTGGTCTATGACAACAAGGGCAACGGCCTGGTGTTCTACAGCCCGCTTTCCCGGTAATCCCGGACCGCGGCGGGGCTAGCTGGCGGCGGACGCCAGTCGGGCCCGCTCCCGCATCGAGGCAACGACGCCGCCGTCATTGAGGATGTCGGTGCCGGTGAGGTAGCCGGCCTTGTCGCTGACGCAGTAGGCCAGCAGCTCGGCCATCTCCTCGGCCTTGCCCCATCGCGGAACGGCGGCGTCGGCAACCATCGCGCCCGCCCCGGCCTGTTCCTCCAGCCGACCCATCTCGGTGTCGATGGAACCCGGTGATACTGAGACGATGCGCAGGCCGCGGCCGTTGAACCGTTCGGCCTGCGACGAGCTGTACCACTTCACGAAGCTCTTGCTGATCGCATAGGCCAAGCCGGAGCGCATCTCCTCGGGCGCGATCTGGCAGGGGGCCAGCAGTTCGGCGATGAATCGCGCCTCGTCCTGCAGCGCAACGGGAAAGTGCTGGGTGGGGATCATCTCCTCGGGCAGCAGGTGCGCCGCCATCGAGGCCACGTTGACGATCGCGGAGCCCTCCCCCGCGGTCGCGTAGAAAGCCTCGTTGACGTTGAGGGTGCCCAGCGCGTTGGTCCGCATGACGTAGTCGGCATCGCCCATGCTGGGGCTCACCCCGGCCGCGTGGACGACCGCCCGGATCGTCCCCAATCCGGCGGCGGTATCGAACAGCCGGTCGACGGCCTGGCGGTCGGTGACGTCGGCGTTGACGATCGTGGCGGTGATGCCCAGATCGCTCAGCGCCGCGGCAGCGGCGTCCAGCCGATCCTGCCTGACATCGCACAACACGACGGCTCCGTCCTGACCGACGACCTTCGCCGTGGCCAGTCCCATGCCACCTGCACCACCCGTGACTACCGACACCCGCGTCATACCTGGACCGTATACCGAAAGCACTACCGGACCCATCACGGGGCGGTTCGTCAGGCCTGACCGCGGTGGTCCACCCTGGGAATTCTCTCCATTTTGCCCGGCCCGCAGTGCGGTCGGCGGAATCGGCATATAACGGTGGTGATGGGAATGAGCGGAGGCGTTGAACCAGCTCGTGATGATCGGCTCGCGGTCCGGGACCGGCACCGATGAGCTGTCCGTATTGCGGCTCTGACGTCGATAAAGGTGGCACATGCGGCCTCTGCGGGCAGGTGCGGGTGTCCGTGTCGACGGGGTGGCACCCGGATCCCACGGCTCGACATGAGGGCCGTTATTTCGTCACCGGACATCCGACGAACCGGGTTCGCGACGGCGCGTCCAAATCGACAGATCCTTCCGGCGGTCGGACGCTGCCGGACTACATCGAGCTCCCGACGTCGGGCATTCGCTCGACCTGGCTCGCGACGGGTGTGGCCACGGTGATCATCGTCATGGCGGCGGCGGTGGTGTGGGCACTGCAGGTCGAAAGCCACAGGCCAACGCCGTCACCGGAAGCCGAATACCTCTCGGCGCTCAAAGGAGCCGGACTGATGGATCAGTTCAACTCCGACACCAATGCTGTCGCGCACGGGCATCAGGTATGCCGCCGGCTGCAGGACGGTGAGCCGCAGCAGGGCCTGCCGGCCGACAAGATCGCGGTCGACACGTTCTGCCCGGATTTCTCCCAAGGTTTCCGGGTGCTCGAAACAATCACCGTTCCAGCGACTTTCGTGCTCATGGACAGCGCAGGCCTGGATGGCATCAACTCCGACGGGACATCGTGCCAGGGAGCGGACGGATACTCCGATGTCGGGCCCGGTACGCCCATCACCGTCAAGAACGGTAAGGGCGAGATCCTGGCCAACACCACGCTGGGAACCGGCAAGAGTGGCACCGCCGACTGCACCTTCTCCTTCAGCTTCCCCGTCACCGAAGGTCAGGATCGCTATGTCGTTTCGGTCGGACGTCGTGGTGAGTTCGTCTACAGCTTCGATCAGCTTCAGGCACACGGCGTTCGAATCCACCTCGGCCAGTGACCGGGTGGACCGGTCATGACCGGCGTCGCTCAACTCGTGGGTACGACACGGACTCGGTTCGGTGACGATCTCATCTCGGCACCAATTGCGGCAAAGATGTTAGCTACGTTGAGGATTGAGCTGCCGCAGTGCGCACGCATATCGCATGCGAACGCCACCCGCCGGAACCGGTGGGTCACGAGTTCGGCTCGCTCACATGACAACCCGGCAACCATCCGAGAACTTGTGTAGACACCGATCCTGGGCTGCTCTACGGTTCAGCTCTGCATAACTTTCGCCGCTGTAATTTACAGCCCACTCGGAGGATCCGACGGGAATGACCACTTTTGCTCGAAACGCAGTCAAAGTAGTTGCCGGCGCCGGATTGTGCGTGGCCGCCCTGGCATTGAGTCCGCACGCGGCAGCGATTTCGCTCAAGACGGGTGGGTACAAGTGCATGGACGGAGCCGCCGGTGCGGCGTCCGGCGCCGGGGCGCCCGTGTGCGCCGCGGCCGCCATTGAAGCCTCCGGAATCGCTGCTCCATTGGCGCCACCGCCGGTGGTTCCACCGGTTCCTCTGGGGCCGCCGCCCATTCCTCCGGTGCCCCTCGCCCCGCCGCCGGTTCCTCCGGTGCCGATGGCACCGCCGCCCATTCCACCGGTCCCGCCGGTCCCTGTCGTGCCACCGGTGGCCGCCGGCGCCCCGATCGCAGCACCTGCGGCTGTCGGTGCCCCGCTGACCGCAATGGGTGGTACCGCGTCCGGAAAGGGCGTACCGACGAGTTCGCCCGGCGGTGGGCCAGTAGCCGGCACGCCGATTCTGCCCGGGCCCGCGGACTGATCCGCTTCCCCCGCCAGCCTCGACTTTTACGACATAACTCCCGAGATACCGTCGAAGGGTCCCGGCCGATCTGACCGATGATCGGTCTGGCCCGACGGTTGGCGCGCTCGGGCGTTCCCGCGGCGGTTCCACGCCCAGGCGGGCATCACCGAAGCCAAATTCCCTCTCCTCAAATGGCTTTCAGATGACTCTGATGACGGATTGGTTCAACGCACACCGCAGCACTGGCGCGATCCTGGCGGTGCTCGCTGCAGTTGTGGTTGGCGTTGGGATCTGGGCATACACATTGCCGTCGAGCAGGGACGGCTTGTCGATGGGCGATTATGGTCCCGACAAACAGAGTGAGTGGGCCGAGCGTCTGATTACCGGGTTGAACACCCACGATGTGAACCAGGTTCCCCTTCTTCGTACCAACCGTCTGCTGTCGGTCGAACAGAGCCAAACGAGCGAGACCGTCATGCCCGCACCTGGGTGCGGATACCGCTTGGTGTCGGTCGAGGATCGGGGCGAGCAAGGCAGACAGAAAGTGCTCGGACTGCCTACTGAGAACTCGACCTACCGCTTCGATATGACCGTCGAGGAGCGGTGTCCCGACAACCAACCACGCAACCGGACGATCGGCGTCGTCGCAATCGCGGAAATGAGCTACTGGGAGCCCTTCTACTTCGTGCCATAACCGCGGTAGCACCGCGGTGAAAGCTGCTGAGAGCGTTCTCTTGTCACGCCCGCGGAACTCCGTAGATAGTCCGGCTGACCGGACCCGGTGAACTGGTCCACGTGATCTGTATCCGTGTTGTTGGTCCAGTGTTGTGAGAGTCGAGGGCCGAGTGATCATCGGGAGGTCACATGCCTCGTCAGTATTCGTCGTCGGTGCGCCGGCAAATCAATGCACGGCTGCGATCAGGTGAACCGGTGCCCTCCGTGGCCGCCGACCGCGCCGTGTTCACCTAGACATAGCTACCCGCAGTTGGCTGCGAAACACATCTGCGCGGCCCGAGGCCATGCGCTTCCGCAACTGTGATGGCAATGGCCGGCCGCGGCCAGACCGAAAGTGCATGCAGTGCCGACTATTCCTCCACGATCACCGGATCACCGATATTGACCGTGTTGAAGTACCACTCCGCGGCCGCGGGGATCAGGCTGACGCAGCCATGACTGACATTCTCCAGCCCCATGGACGGGACGGCCCAAGGGGCCGAGTGCACGAACAGGCCACGGCGGGTGAAACGGACCGCATAGTCCACCTCGAGCAGGTAGCCGTCGGGAGCGGTGACGGGTATGCCGACGCTGCTGGAATCCATAGTCACAGAACGCTCTTTGGACAGCACGGTGTACTGACCGACGGGCGTCGGGTACTCCGGCCGGCCCATCGAGGCCAGCAGCACGCCCTCCTCGCCACTATGCGGTAGGTGGTGCGGCGCGGGCAGGGGAACGGGCGGCTCTTCCCCGACCCCGTCGATGGTCACGGTGAACGTGTGCTTCGAGATGCTGGCCACACCGATAACCGCTGGGCCGGTTTGGAATTCCGTCCGCATGCCGGCAACCGACAATTTCACGGTGCTGTGCGACGGCCAGTATTGGTCGGGGACCCATTGCGCGACGTTGTTGTCGACCCACTCGAACTTGCCGGTCCTGGCCGGGGTCGACTTGACCCCAATGGCGCGCTCGACGGCCGACCGGTTGGTGACCGGTTTGGTGAACGTCACCACCACCGGGTGCGCCACGCCGACGACGGCGCCCTCGGATGGCGCAATCGACTCGATGTCCGAGGTCAGCGGCAGGCTGACCGCCGCCGTGTCAACGCGATCCGTCCCCACGGGAACGGTCATGGCGACCACCACCAACGCGAGAGCACACTGAACAACCGCCCGCATCAAACCGATCCCTTTGTGCTGGTCACCTGATCCTTAACGGTTGTCATGCTATGGGCACCTTGATGGCCGAATGCGTAGGCACACGTTGACAATTCGATCAAGCATTAGTCACGGTTCAGCCACGGCGAGAGGTGCGCCGATTGCTGAGCACAGCCCTGCCGCCGGTGCCGGCCGGGCAATTGCACCTGCTCACCAGTCCGCGATGTGCCAATCTTGCTCCAGGACAATGTGCGCCGGACGGCGGCTGTTGAGGAGGCTGGCAATGACGCTGGGTTTGCCCCGAGATTGGGTCGATCGACGAGGCGTGGCACTGGCCGACTTCTATCGCGACCTGCACGCGCATCCGGAGCTGTCTTTTCAGGAGCACCGCACCGCCGGGAAGGTTCAGGAGGCGATCGCCCCGCTCGGGCTGGAGGTGGCCTCCGGTGTCGGCGGGACCGGCGTGGTGGCAGTCCTGCGCAACGGCTCCGGGCCAGTGGTCTGGCTGCGCGCGGATTTCGATGCCCTGCCCGTTGCCGAGCAGACCGGCCTGGCGTACGCGAGCACGGCCCGCGGCACCGATCCGGACGGTAAGGACGTCCCGGTCATGCACGCCTGCGGCCACGATATGCACACCGCGGCGCTCGTGGGCACCCTGCAGCTGCTGACCGAACTCAAAGACAACTGGTCGGGAACGGTGGTGGCAGTGTTCCAGCCCGCCGAGGAGGTGGGCGGCGGCGCCGCGGCGATGATCGCCGACGGGATACTGGACCGCTTCCCCAAACCTGACGTGATTCTCGGTCAGCACGTCACTCCGCTTCCGGCCGGAATGATCGGCTACAAGACCGGCGTCGCGCTGGCGGCCGCCGACTCGTTGAAGGTCCAGCTGTTCGGGCGGGGCGGGCACGGCTCGCAGCCCGAATCCACCATCGATCCGGTGGTGATGGCATCCAATGTCGTGCAGCGCTTACAGACCATCGTCTCGCGGGAACTGTCCCCGTTCGACCCCGCGGTGGTCACCGTCGGTTATCTTCATGCCGGGGCCAAGGACAACATCATCCCCGACGACGCCGAGCTCGGCGTCAACGTCCGCACCTTCGACGAGAAGGTCCGGAGCAAGACACTGGCGGCGATCACCCGCATCGCCCAGGGCGAGTCGATGGCGTCCGGCGCGGACAAGGAGCCCGCGGTGACGGCCATGCACAGCTTCCCGGTGACCGTCGTCGACGCCCCGGTCATGCAGGAACTCGCCAGAGTGTTCCGCGGGCACTTCGGGGCCGACCGGGTATTTGAATCCCCCAGTCCGCTTGCCGGAAGCGAGGATGTCGGCGTATTCGGCACCACGGCGGGTGTGCCCACGGCCTTCTGGTTCTGGGGCGGCTACGCCCAGGAACGTATCGACGAGTCGGCACGGAGCGGCCGCCCGGTACCGTCCAACCATTCCCCGCAGTTCGCACCGGTACTCGAACCCACCCTGACCACCGGGGTCGAAGCACTCACCATCGCCGCGCTGTCCCGGCTGAACGCCTGATGAACGTGGGTGGCCGGCCGCCGCGGAAGGCTGAGCGGCGGCCGCTGTATCAGCAGGTGGTGTCCGCCGGCGTTCTTCACGTGTCGTAATCGCCGCTGTCCCAGGGCGAGTAGAAGGCCATATAGTCGCCAGGTTCCACAGTCACTGTCCAGTGCCAGTCGTCGTCGTCTGGATAATCGGGGTCCGGCCCCTGAAGTATCAGACCGAATTCCCGCCCGTGCGAGGTAATCGAAAACGGGGCTATCTCGATGTTCTCGAAGGTAACTGGCTGGATTTCGTTCAGAAGTTGTTCGAGCGCTTCCGCTTGGGCGGGGAACTGCATCACGTTTCCTGGGAGCGTCACAGTGTCGGGCCTGGCTCCGAGCGGGACTATCGTCGCGTCGACGAGTACACCGTCTGCGTCGAATAGGTATCGCGCCACGAACTCAGCGCTGGTGTGGCCGTAGCTGAATGGGGTTGTAACGAAGAACTGCCTACCATCAGCTGCCGTTCCCACGAACTTCGCGTGGTAGTCGTCGTGCGCGATCACGAAGCGCGTAGGCGCGAGTTCGCCTTGAGAATCCCGCAGACTGGCATTGAGACCGCTTGTCATGGCGATTGAGCGTACTTGCAACTGGATTAACGTTGCACGCAGTGCGTTGAGGCGTTCGGTGGCGGCGGGATTTCAATCCGTGGCCGCCGCGCCGCGGGCCGCGTTCAGCCTCGCGCCGCGGACGCAGGCGAGTGTGATTACCCGAGCATTGGTTCGCTGGTTTGACGAGCTCTGGGAGTCAGGGTCGGGCACATCGTCTTCTGTGTCAGGCCGATAGGACGACGGATGCCTGCGCCTGGCCTCGGTGAGCTCGCGTGAGTGCTGCCGCGACGAACACCAGACGGGGTGCGTTTCCAGCTCGATGACAGTTGAGCCGGCAGCATTTGTCGTCATATTCATGACCTCCAGCGGAACTTCACGGGACTTCAACTCCGCGCCCGGCGTGCTCGGCCAAACTGAGGCGATGCGTCGACTTGGCCGTGGGCACCTTAAGGATCCCTCTTAAGCTGCGTTTGAACACCCAAAGTGCTTCAACAGAGACGTAATTCACACTCTCAGATTTGAGAGCGTTTGCTGCGTGCTCACCGAGATCGTGCAATGCCTGGCCGAGTGCCGCCCGCCACGCTGACCCAGATCGCTAACCCCAGTAGGAGAAGTTGCAAACCGGCTGCACCTCGGTCTTGAAGGACACCAGTTTGTCGCCATCCATCGTGATCGCGCAGGTCAGTCGACTGCTCCCGCCGTCAGCGGCAACCTCCGACTCGAGTTTGTCGTAGACGGAGTACTGCTTCTCCCACGGAAGCCTCACGTCCGTCTCGGTTTGCTCCGCACCGCCGTTGATCCGGTAGCGGATGGTCACCGGGGCGCTGCCGCCGGTGACCATCATGACCGCCGTGCCCACCGGTGTACCGGTTGGCTCTGCGGCCTTACCGGTCGGCTCGGTCGCGGTGCGCGAGGAAGCCGCGGAGCTGGTCGTTTTCGCCACCGGCGTTCCCGCAGTCGTAGTGCATCCCGTGGCGACCACGAGGGCCGCCACAACACTGACAGCTACTCCGGCGAGACCCCACAGCTGACGCATACCTGAGACTACGACGGGCTGCGGCGACGATGAACCGGAAATTGTGCAGATCCCACTCAGCGGACGGAAGCCACTGCCGTTTCCACACCGCCAATACCGTGACTGGCATCACACGTTGTCATATATATTGGCCCGGCGTGTGTTCGCGGCGGCTGGCACTCCCGTCACCAGAAATCGCGGACAGCACCTGGGATACCAAGGGGGACATCAACAATGGTGCACAGTTCGCGCTGCCCGAAGCATGCCCGACGGATGCCGGCCCGGTACGGCCTCGCCGTCGTGGCGATCGGCATCGGGATCGCCGGCGCGAACGGACATGCGGTGGCGTGGGCGGACCCCGATTCATCGGGCCCGTCATCAAGCCAGTCGAATGCGGGAACCGACCACGGGCCCAAGAAGCCCGCCAAAGGCCCCGGCACTCGGCACAGCCTGCCGTCGGGCACCGACACGCCTACCGATCCCTCCCCCGCTGTGCAACCGAATTCGTCCGCACCGCAGGCGGACTCGATTACCGGAAGATTCATCGGAAAACTCCGGATCGCCACGCAGGCCGCCCCGGTCCGCACCGGTGGCACCCGATCGACCAAGCCCGATTGGTCACCCCGCGCGATAGAGAAACGCCTGACGGCGATCGCCCCGTCCACAGTCAACGGCGCCGCGGAAGCCGATTCCGCGACGGCGCCGGCCAGCAACCCCACCCAGCCCGACCCGGCTGCGGTCACACCGATCGCGCCCAAGATCGCCGCCAAGGCGATCCCGGTGACCGCCAAGGTCGCCGCGGTGACCACCACCAGCACCACCACGACGACGCCAAACCCGCCGGAGCCGTTGTCGCCGATCGCCAAGATCGCCGCGCTGCCCGGCCGCATCGTCAACACGGTGCTGCAGGTGCTGGACATCACCGTCTCCGCCAACGGCCCGAAGAGCCCGCTGAACTTCGCACCGATCAACGACGCGCTGTTCGCCGTGTTCCGGGAGGTCGAAAACACCCTCGGCCTGACCAAGACCCCGGCCGTGCAACAGGTTCCACCGACCCTGATCTACACCGGCCCCACCACGGGCAAGACTCCGACGGTGTCGCAGTTCCTCAACGCCGCGACCGCCGAGTATGTGCTGGGCGGGACCCCGGGCGGATTGAAGCCGTTCACGGTCAACGGCAAGCAGATGCAGTACACCAATGTGCTGTCGGGTGCAGCCGGCAAGGCGTGGGTGACGCCGGAGGGCCAGGTCATCATCGCCTACCAGGGCACGACCGGCGGCACGAACCTGTTGTTCAATCCGCTGATCGCCATCTCCCAGGTGATCGCCGATACCCAGGTGATCTTCACCGACACCACGCCGCAGGCGTTCACCGATTCGCTGTTCTTCGCGCAGCAGGTGCGGGCAGCTGCCCTCGAGCAGGGCTACAGCAAGGACGACATCTTCGTCACCGGCCACTCGCTGGGCGGTTGGGAGGCCGAATACGTCGCCCAACAAACCGGCATGGGCGGTATCGGATTCGAGAGCCCCGGCCTCAACACCAAAGTCCCAGGCAACGGCGCCAATTCGGGGTTCGTCAACATCGAGACCTACGGCGACAGCGCGGCCTACTTCTCCACCGATCTGCCGGGGCTGCAGCCGTTCATGCCCGCCTACGTGCCCGGCGGCGGAAGCAAGCCCCATTACGGCTCGATCGTTATGATCGGCGATCCCAACGCCACGACACCCCTGATCAACGCGTCGGCGCTGTGGGGCACCGGCCTCATCGGAGACGTCATCTTCATGGTGGACATGCTGGGTAATTTCTTCGCGCACCACCTGCCCGGCATGCAGGCCTACCACCTTGGCATCACCCCGGACCCAGGTGTGGTGCCGTGGTTGGGGGTCCCGAAGGGCCCGGTGAACGCCGGCTACGGGGACATGACGATTCCGGAGCTGCTGAAGGCGGCGTCGGACGCCGGAACCCTGTTCGTGCCCTGACGGCAGGGAGGCGAGTGCCCCGACCTTCGGCTACAACTCGGTGACGCGGCCGCTGTCGACCAGCCACGAGCGATCCAACCGAACGTTCTGCAACATCCGGCGGTCATGCGTCACCAGCAACAACGCACCGTCATAGGTTTCGAGCGCCTGTTCGAGCTGCTCGATGGCGGGGAGGTCGAGATGGTTTGTCGGCTCATCGAGCACCAGCACATTCGTGCCACAGGCCTGCAGCAACGCCAGGCCGGCGCGGGTTCGCTCACCGGGCGAGAGCTCATCGACCGCGCGTTCCACGTGGTTGGCCGTCAGCCCGAACTTCGCAAGAAGGGTTCGCACATCGGCGGTCGACCAGGACGGCACCCGCTGTTCGAAGCGATCGACAAGTCGTCCGCTACCACTGAATTCCGCACGCGCCTGGTCGATCTCGCCGATGGCGACGTTGGCGCCAAGACTGGCGCGCCCCTCATCGGGCTGCCGGCGACCAAGAAGCAATCGCAACAATGTCGACTTTCCCGCCCCGTTGGGGCCAGTGATGCCGATGCGGTCTCCGGCGGCGACTTGTAGCGACACCGGGCCCAGTGCGTAATCCCCCTGCCGCACAACAGCATTGTCGAGCGTCGCCACGACCGAGCTCGATCGTGGCGCGGCGCCGATGGTGAACTGGAGTACCCACTCTTTGCGGGGCTCGTCGACTTCCTCCAGGCGAGCGATCCGGCTTTCCATCTGGCGCACCTTCTGCGCCTGCTTCTCACTGGATTCGGTGGCCGCGCGGCGCCGGATCTTGTCGTTGTCGGGAGCCTTGCGGATCGCGTTGCGAGTGCCCTGGCTCGACCATTCCCGCTGTGTGCGGGCTCGCGCCACCAGATCGGCTTTCTTCTCGGCGAACTCTTCGTATTGTTCGCGCCGGTGTCGGCGACCGACCTCGCGCTCTTCCAGATAGCTTTCGTACCCGCCGCCGTAGACGGTGGTCATGTTCTGGGCCAGGTCCAGTTCGAGGACGCGGGTCACGCTGCGGGCCAGGAACTCCCGATCGTGACTCACCAGCACGACACGACCTCGAAGGTCGCGGACGAAGGTTTCCAACCGGGCCAGTCCGTCGAGGTCGAGGTCGTTGGTCGGCTCATCGAGCAGCACGATGTCGAATCGCGACAGCAGCAGTGCCGCCAACCCCACCCGCGCCGCCTGCCCACCCGACAAGGCGGTCATCGGGGTCGACTCGGGCCGCACCGCATCGGAGTCGAGCCCCAGGTCGGCCAGCACCGCGGGCAACCGTTCGTCGAGGTCCGCCGCTCCGGTGGCCAGCCAGTGGTCCAGCGCAGCCGAATAGGCAACGGCCGGGTCCACATCGGCGCAACCCTGATCTGGGTCCGCCAACGCCGCGGCCGCTGCTTCCATGGCCTGCGTCGCTTCGGTGCATCCCGTGCGGCGCGCGATGTAGCCGGCGACAGTTTCCCCGGGCACCCGTTCATGCTCCTGGGGCAGCCACCCGACAAACGCATCGGCCGGGGCGACGCTGACCACACCCTCAAGCGGCTCGAGAGCTCCGGCAAGGATCCGCAGAAGAGTGCTCTTACCGGCGCCATTGGCGCCGACGACTCCGATGACATCGCCCGGTGCCACGGTCAGGTCCAGCCCTTCGAAGAGGGTGCGATGGGCGAACCCGCCGGCCACATTCTTCGCGACGAGCGTTGCGGTCATGGCCCTATGCTCGCATCACCGCGCCGCCGGGCACCAAACGTGGGGCAACGGTGTGCAGCGGTGCGGTGTCAGCCGGACGCGGGCGAGACGAGGTGTGCGACGAAAGCATCTCGGCAGGCCACAATCGAGGGCCGGTGTTCGGCACCGGCCCGGCATACCAGCGATATGTGCCGTTGTTGATGTGTGTCCAGCAACGTCGTCGGCTTCTCCAGCGCATCGGCGTGCCGCACGAGTAGGTCGGGAAGGAAGGCCGCAGCGAGACCCGACTGGACCATCCTGAGGTGGAACAACAAATCGGCGGATTCGTAGGCGACGTCGGGTTCGAATCCATGGCGGTGGCACCATCTCCTGGTCCATGCGTTGGCCTCGGTTCCGCTGGGCTCGAGCACCCAGCGAACCCGTCGCAGGCCATCCGGGCTGGTGACCTCCGTGCCCTCCGGCAGGTAGGCGCGGATCGGATCGCTGATCAGCAGCTCGGCGTAGAGATCGGCGGGTATCGCCTCCGAGATACCCGGGTAGCTGTCCGCGATCAGCACGTCGATGCGGCGCGACGACAACAGCAACAACCCGTCTTCCGGTTCCACCTGGCGGTAACGGATGTCGAGGGCCGGATGACGTTCGGTGAGCGTGCTGATCACCTGGGGCACGACGATACGACTAATGGTCGTGAAGCCGGCCACGCGAAGCGTCCCCCGCACTTCCTTGTCGCTTGCCGCCAGATCGCTTTCCGCGCGTTCCAGGATCGCAAGGATGTCCTCGGCGTGGTGGACCAACTCGACCGCCGCCGGAGTGAGCCGGACGCCTCGGCCGACCTTCTCCAGCAGAGGAACACCGGCCTCCTTCTCCAGCAGGCCCAGCTGTTGCGAAACCGCCGAATGGGTGTACGACAATGATCGCGCGGCGGCCGTGATACCGCCTCGCAACTGCACTTCGCGCAACAGTACGAGCCGGTGCAAGTCCAGCATCTCCGCAACCTAACCGGTTCCACCGACGTCGATCGACACGTCACTAATAGTGACATGTCCTCGTCATTAATCGTCGCTTTTATTTAGGCATCGGGCTTCGTAGCGTATGCGCACGACATGAAGACCGACTCGGAGGACAACATGAGCAATGGCCAATCCCGGCTCGCCGAGAGTGTCGCGCGACCGACGCGCACACTGAACGTCATCAGAGCCGCGCGATGAGCCGGCGTACCGCCATAGTCACAGGCTCAACCTCCGGAATCGGTCACGCCATCGCTGGTCGCCTGCATGCCGATGGTTTCAACGTCGTGATCACCGGCCGCGACGAGGCACGGGGCGGAATCGTCCGCGCCGAACTCGGCGACAACGCCGCATTCGTCGGACTCGATCTGACCGTCGAGGGGGCAGCCGCCCAGCTGGCCGAAGCCACCCTGGAGCGATTCGGTCGGATCGACGTCGTGGTCAACAACGCCGCACAGGACCACACCGGCGACCTGCTCAACGTGCCCGTCGATGAGATCCGCCACGCCTTCGCCGTCAACGCCATCGCTCCGATCACCGTCCTGCAGGAGACCGCCAAACGCATGGACGGCGGCGGCGCAATCATCAACATCAGTTCCCGGCTGGCGACCATCGGCGTTCCGACCATGAGCATCTACAGCGCCACCAAGGGGGCAATCAACGCGCTGACGACCGCGGCCGCCGTTGAACTGGCAGACCGCAACATCCGCGTCAACGCCGTCGCGCCGGGCATGACCCGCACCCCGCTCTACGATGCGTGGCTCGGCGACCAGGACGATCCCGCACGAACGGAACACGACGTCGTCTCCGGGATACCGCTGAAGCGTCTCGCCGTGCCGGGCGACGTTGCCGCCGCGGTCAGCTTCCTGGCCTCCGAGGGAGCCGCCTACATCACCGGCGTCTGCATTCCCATCGACGGCGGCTACACCGCCCGCTGACCGCATCGAAAACACCTGAAAGGCAACATCTCCCATGTCGGCCGACGCAACCATCCTCGATGGGCCAGCACTGTGGCCCGCACAAGCACATGTCCCGTCCGTGCTGGGACGTCAGATCGTGATAGAACGCGCTGAGGGCTCCTACGTCTACACCACCGGCGGACGCCGCCTGTTCGACGGCACTGCCGGTCTATGGCATGCCAACATCGGCCACAGCCACCCGGAGCTGGCGGCCGCGGCGCACAACCAGATGCTCAAGCTGGAGACCTACCACATCTTCGCGCGATTCGTGAACGATCAGGCTCTCGCCCTGGCCGAGCGGCTCGCGGGCTTGTCGCCCATCGAAAACCCGAGGATCATCCTCAATTCCGGCGGCTCCGACGCCATCGACGTCGCGTGCAAGCTCGCCCGCCGGCACTGGCAGCGCGAAGGCCGAACGACCAAGACCACCATCCTCAGCCGCGAGCACGCCTACCACGGGCTGCACGCCTACGGCACCAGCATCGCCGGCCTGGACTTCAATCGCGAAGGCTACGGCAGCGAGTCGCTGGTACCCGAGACCCGCCGCGTACCGGTGCACGATATCGACGCGCTCAAGAGCACCATCGCCGAATTGGGCGCCGAGAACATCGCGGCCATCGTGACCGAGCCGATCCAGGGCACCGGTGGCGTCAACCCGCCGGTGGCCGGTTACCTGGAAACCCTGCAGCAGCTGTGCCGCGAGAACGACATCCTGGTCATCCTCGACGAGGTCATCACCGGATTCGGGCGCACCGGAACGATGTTCGCCGCGCAGCGGTTCGGCCTGGATCCCGATCTGATCACCTTCGCCAAGGGCGTGACGTCCGGCTACGCGCCCCTCGGCGGCGTCATCGTCTCGCCGAAGATCTGGCAGCCGTTCTATGTCGACGATGCCACCACCCCCATCTTCCGTCACGGAGCCACCTACGCCGGCCATGCCACCTCCTGCGCGGTGGCCATGGCCAACCTCGACGTCCTCGAACGCGAGGATCTCCTACCCCGGGTGACCGAACTGGAAAAGCTACTGGTTGCACAGCTGAAACAGCTTGCCGCGCAACGACGCAGCATCGCCGACGTGCGCGTGGCAGGGTTCCTCGGCGGTGTCACCCTCCAGGACGGCATCGCCGCCGAGTCGGTCACCGACAAGCTGATCGATCTCGGATTCATCTCACGCCCCTTGCGCGGCAACACCCTTCAGATCAGTCCCCCCTTCATCGCCACCAACGACGAACTGACCCAGTTCGTCTCGGCCATCGACCACGTCCTGCAAGAGGAGGAAGCCAAGTGAACGGCGCCGCCGCCCCTACTCGCCTCCAGCTCGCCGAACCCACCGCCGAGACCCTCGCGACCGTGGCCACGGTCGTACAGAACGTGACGATGCCTCGCAATGACCGTCAGGTCGAGGTTTGCAACCCCGCCACCGGACGCGTCATCACCACCGTGCCCGACTACGACCCGGCACAAGCCGTACAGGCTGTGGCAACCGCCGCTGCGGCCGGCCCCGACTGGGCGGCCCGCACACCACGCCAGCGCGCCGACATCCTGCGCCGTTGGTACGACCTGATCATCGAACACGCCGAGACCATCGCGCTGCTGATCACCCGCGAGATGGGCAAACCGCTGCCCGAGGCCCGCGCCGAGGTCGTCTACGGCAGCGACTTCGTCCGCTGGTACGCCGAGGAGACCGTGCGGCCGGCCGGCAATGTGCGCGAGGTTCCCGCCGGCGGTGCCACGCTACTGACCCGGCGAGCTCCGGTCGGACTCTCGGTACTCATCACGCCGTGGAATTTCCCGCTGGCCATGGCGACGCGAAAGATCGCCCCCGCCTTGGCAGCCGGGTGCCCAGCCCTGATCAAGCCGGCCACGCTGACACCGTTGACCACCTACTACGTGGTGGGGCTGGCCCGGCGGGCCGGAGTGCCCGACGACCTCATCCAGGTCGTGACGACCAGCGACGCGGCCGCCTTCAGCACAGCGGTGCTCTCCGATTCCCGGGTGCGAAAGGTCTCGTTCACCGGGTCCACCGGTGTCGGCAAGGTCCTGCTCGGGCATGCCGCGCAGAACGTGTTGCGCTCGTCGATGGAACTCGGCGGTGACGCCCCGCTGATCGTGTTCGACGACGCCGATCTCGAGCGTGCCGTCAACGGCGCCTACGCCGCCAAGATGCGCAACGGCGGGCAATCATGCATCGCCGCCAACCGAATCTTCGTCCAGGACGGTATCGCCGATGCATTCGTCGAGGGTCTGACCGAGAAGATGGCCGCCGCGGTCGTCGGCGATGGGCTAGCCGACGGTGTCACGCTCGGCCCGCTGATCGACGATCGCGCGGTGTCGAGCATGCAGCGGCTCGTCGACGACGCCGTCGCCAAGGGCGCCGCAGTGCGCACCGGTGGGCGGGCCATCGAAGCATCGGGCCACTTCTTCGAAGCCACCGTGCTCGACCGGCTGCCGTCGACCGCTGAGATCGCCAACACTGAGATCTTCGGTCCCGTCGCGGCGATCCAGCGGTTCAGCACGCAGGCCGAGGTCATCGCGCGCGCCAACGCGACCGAATACGGCCTGGCGGGTTACGTATTCACCGAGAACCTCGACCGCGCCCTCAACGTCGCCGACGCCCTGCAGACCGGCCTGGTGGGCATCAACCAAGGCGTGCCCTCCAACGCCGCCGCCCCATTCGGCGGTATGAAGCAGTCCGGCCTCGGCCGTGAGGGCAGCGCCGAAGGGCTCGACGAATACCAGGAGATCCGCTTCTACAACGTCGCCCGCCGCGAAACCCATTGACCCCCACCGAGGGAAATGTCGTAGGAGAGTTATCAGGGCATGATCGAATACGGTTGGTAGCGGCCTGAACTCGGCGACGGGATGCCTGCGCGACTAGGCGCAGACGCCAGCGTCCTGATAGGCGAGTTCGATGGCGGTGCGGCAGGCCCGGATGGGCTCGGACACCTCGGTGCCCCGACGGACGAGCGTCACGAGGGTGCGGTGCAGGTCGGTCGGCAACACTCCGGTAACCGGCACCGCAGGCTCGGCCAGCCCGCGGGCCACGGTGGCCGGCAAGAACGCTGCCGCCAGCCCCTGCTCGACCAGCCGCCGGTGCGCGAACGGATCCGGCGACACGAATCGCACCTTCGGCTCGAACCCCGCTGCACGGCAGACATTTCGGGTCCACCGGAAGGAATCGCTGTGACGCGGCTCCATCGCCCACGACAGCGCCTCCAGGTCGGTGGTCGCATAAGGCGTGAAAGCACAGATCGGCTCGCGTCCGATCTCGGCGCGGTGAAGCCCCTTCGTCGGAGGCAGGGCAATGCCCGCGTATTCGTCGGCGACGGCGATGTCGGCGCGCCGTGCCGACAATTCGTTGATCGCCTCTTCGGGGTCGAGCTGGGCGAAGGCGATCGTGAGCGCCGGCGCCAGCCGACACAGGTGTGCGATCACCGGTCCCAGCAGCTCGATCGCAAATGTGTGAAATGCGACCAGTTGCACCACTCCTCTGATGCCGGCTTTGGTGTCGGCCAGTTCGACCTGCGCCTCTTCCAGTGTTGCCAGGATCGTCTCGGTGTGATCGACAAGCCGGATCGCCTCCGGGGTGAGCCGTACCCCTCTGCCCGCCGGCTGGAGCAGCTGCACCCCGGCCTGCTCCTCGAGCCGAGTGATCTGTTGGGAGATGCTCGATGGACTGATGCCCAATGCGCGGGCGGCGTGGGAGATGCCGGCGTGAACGGCCACCTCCCGCAACAACATCAGTTTGCGGAGGTCGAGCATCTCACCATCCTTCGTTAACCAAACATGAAAAGTATCATTCGGATTCGTCACCTTGATCGAAGGGTGTGACGCTCCTAACGTCGATGCAACCAGATTGACGAGGAGCACACTTTGACCGAAAATCGGCCCAGCGAAAAAGAACTGGACCGCAGACTCGCCAACGTACGAACGGCGATGCAGGACCGCGGGTTCGACGGCTTGGTCGTGGCCGACCCGTCGAACATCTACTACCTGTCCGGGTACAACGCCTGGTCGTTCTACACGCCCCAGTTCCTCTATGTCCCGATGGAGGGCGAGCCGGTGCTCGCGATGCGCGAGATGGACGCCCGCGGTGCGCACCGCACCGCCAGCCGGTTCACCGATGGCATCCTGGGCTACCCCGAGCACCTCGTGCACCGGCCCGACGCGCACCCCGGTGCCTGGCTTGCCGAGCAGCTGCGCGCGCTGGGGCACGCGCGACCTCAGCGGGTCGGGTACGAAGGCGATGCCCACTTCTTTTCCGTACGTACGTTCTTGGGGCTGCTCGACGGCCTTCCGGAGTGGCAGCTCCAGGAGAGCGCCGAACTCGTCAACTGGGTCCGCCTGGTCAAGTCGGACTACGAGATCGACCTCTTGCGCCGTGCCGGCCTGGTGGCCAGTGAAGTGATGCGCACCGCGATCGAGGCCATCACGGAGGGCACGCCGGTCAACGAAGTGGCGGCCGCCGTGGCCGCAGCACAGGCCGCGGGCACCGCCGACGCGGACGGGGACTACCCCGCGTTCGTCCCGATGTTCCCGCGCGGCGAAGGCGCCGACACTCCGCACCTCACCTGGACGGCAGACAAGATCGCTGCCGGAGAAACCGTCTCCATCGAAATCGCCGGCGTGCACCGCCGATACCATGCGCCGCTGGCCCGTGCGGTCACACTCGGCCGGCCCAGCACCGACTTGGACCGCTTGGCCGGTGCCACGGTGGAAGGTCTGAACGCTGCCCTCGAGGCCATGCGGCCGGGCAACACACCCGCCGACGTCACCGCGGCCTGGAACAAGGTCCTCAGCCGTCACGGCCTCGAAAAGCGTTCGCGTTTGGGCTATTCCATCGGCATCGGCTTTCCACCCGACTGGGGCGAGCGCACCGTCAGCATCCGCGCGGAGGACACCACCGAGCTGCGGGAAAACATGACGTTCCATGTGATCGCGGGGATGTGGATGACCGGATACGGCTTCGAGGTCTCCGAATCGATCCGCGTGACAGCCAACGCGCCCGAGGTCCTGACCAACGCACCCCGGGCGCTGATCGTCAAGGAGAATTGATGACTACCTCGGTTCAGATCCCCTTCGCCGCAGGCACCGACCGTCTCGTGGGTTCGGTCATCGACGCGTCGACGGCGCTGCTGGCCCAGCAGCAGCACGACATCGTGCGCTTCGCGATGGGGGCACCCAGTGAAGACCTGATGCCCATCACGCAACTCGACGAAGCGTTCGCTGCCCGTGGCCGCCACGGACGCTACGACTACGGCGAGACCGAAGGCGAACCCGCACTGCGCGAGGAGATCCTGCGCCTGTCCGCAGCGATGGGGGTGGACACCAGCGACGATCGCCTGCTGGTCACAACCGGAGGCATGCAAGGGCTCGATCTGATCTTCAAGATCTTCGTCGAACCCGGCGACCTGGTCGTCGTGGAGTCGCCCACGTACACCAACGGCAATGCCACCGCGCTGAGCTACGGCGCCCACACTCTCGGCGCTCGTGTCGACGACGACGGGCTCGTCGTCGAGGAGCTACCCGAACTCATCGAGCGGGCCGGCCGCACGCCGAAAGTCATCTACACGATCCCCAACTTCCAGAACCCGTCTGGCGTCACGTTGAGTCGGGCGCGACGGGAACTCCTCCTCGAGCTGGCCGAGCGATGGGGGTCGGTCATCCTCGACGACGACCCGTACGGCCGGCTGCGGTTCCATGGTGACCAGATAGCCAGCTTTGCCGAACTGGCGCCCCGGCATCCGCTGGTCTGCCAGGTCCGGACGTTCTCGAAGATCATCGCCCCGGGCCTGCGGTGCGGCTGGATCGATGTCGATCCCCAGGTACGGGCCTTGGCGATCAACGCCAAGCAAGCCATGGACACCTGCAGCAGTGTTGCGGTGCAGTCCGCCGTCGCCGACTATCTCGCGACAGGCCATCTCGATTCTCACGTCGAGCGCCTCCTGCCGATCTACCGGCAGCGCAAGGACGCCATGCGCCGCGCGATCGACGAACACCTCGGAGAGCTGGCAGTGGCCACCGACCCCGACGGCGGCTTCTTCTTGTGGCTCACGCTGACCGGCCGCGCCGCCGGGATCGACACCGAGGACCTGTTTCCCGACGCGCTGCGGCGCGGCGTGGCCTATATACCGGGCCCGGCGTTCACCACCGATGGCTCCATGCGCAATTCACTGAGACTGTGCTTTGCCACGTCGACGCCGGAGCGCATCGAAGAGGGCATAGCGCGGCTGGCTCAGACCGTGCACGGCGCACTCGACGGCGGCGTTCCCGCCGAGTCCACCGGCGCGGAGCTGGCCCATGATTGACCGCCAGCGTGAAACCGCGGCCCTCGCGGCCATCGATGTCGTGCAGATCGTCACCGACACATGCGATCTGATTCGCGGTCGTGGCGAGAATCCCGGCGACACCGAACAAGACACGGTCCTCCGCCTCAAGGCGATATGCGAACGCATCGGGGCCACCGTGACCCTGCAGGACGTGGCCCCCGGGCGACCGAACCTGCGCGCCGGCATCGGACCCGAGGACGCACCGGCGGTCCTGTTTCTCGGCCATAGCGATGTCGTTCCCGTCGGAGCCGGCTGGACCGGAGATCCTTTCGAGCCACGCATCCACGACGGGTTGATCACCGGACGAGGCGCGAGTGACATGCGCGGAGGAATCGCCGCCGTCATCGCGGCGATGTCCGCAGTTGCGGCGGTCGCCCCCGACGTGCGCCTGGAACTGCTGTGCACCGTCGACGAGGAGGATCGCGCCACCGGCGTGCATTCTGCGCTGGCCTTCGATCCGCCACGCCCCTATCTGGCGTGCATCGTCGCAGAACCCACAAACCTCGATGTCGTCATCGGCTGCCGCGGGGCAACCAATTTCATCGTCGAACTCACCGGCGCGTCCGCACACGCCGGCCGCCCCGAGGATGGCGCCAGTTCCATCTATGCGGCCAATGAGCTCATGACTCTCGTCCGGCAGCACAACGACGCGGCACTCCGGGCCGGACGCGATCCGCTGCTGGGAGGGCCGAGCTGGAATGTCGGCACCATCGACGGCGGATCTGGAACATCAATGGTGCCAAGGCGAACCACGGTCACGATCGATCGCCGCACCATGCCGGGCGAGGATCCCACCGCCATCCTCGACCACCTCCTCGCCGAGACCAAGACAGCCATCGAATCCAGCGGAATCGCCAACGCCGACCAGATCTCGCTGCGCGGTGAAGTCGACATGCAGATGCCCGGGTTTCACACCGACCCCGGCGCCCCCATCGCCAGCGTCGCATCGGACGCCCTGCGCGAACTGGGCACCACGGGGACGCTCACCGGGTGGACGGCCGCATGCGAGGGCGGCTTCATCGCCCAGCGCTACGGCACTCCGACGATCATCCTCGGCCCAGGCGACATCAACACCCAAGCTCACCAGCCGGACGAGAACGTCAGCATCGACCAGCTCACCACAGCCGCACGCGTCTATGCCCTGATCGCGTTGCGGCTCAACGAATCACATACCGGCACCTCGCCTTACCCGATCACCGTCGATCATGAACTGAGGCCCGCACGATGAATACGAACATCACGGCAGACGCGAGCGCAACCTCGACGTTGCCGCCCATCACCCGCGACGCCGACCTGTCCCCGGAGCAACGTCGCGTCGTGCGCCGGTCGATCGCAGGTTCGGCCATCGGCAACGCGATCGAGTGGTTCGACTACGGCGTCTACGGCTACATGGTCACCACGATGGCGACGCTGTTCTTCAGCTTCGGCGGCGACCAGGGCACGGCATGGCCTCGCATCCTGGCGTTCGGCACCTTCGCGCTGTCGTTCCTGGTACGGCCGTTGGGCGCGCTCGTGCTCGGTCCGCTCGGGGACCGCGTCGGGCGCCGCGCGGTGCTCGTCACCACCATCTTGTTGATCAGCGTGTCCACCGCGGCCATCGGATTGCTGCCCACCTACGAGTCGATCGGCATCTGGGCGCCGCTGCTGCTGGTCTTCCTGCGCATGTTGCAAGGTTTCTCCGCCGGCGGGGAATACGCCGGCTCCGCGGTGTTCATGGCCGAACACGCCCCCGACAATCGGCGCGGCTTCTATGGTTCCTTCCTGGAATTCGCCACTTTCGGCGGGTTCTGCACCGCGGCCATCCTGTGTACCTCGCTGACGGTGGCGGTCGGCCGGGAGGGCATGCTCGATGGCTGGTGGCGGCTTCCGTTCCTCATCACCTTGCCGCTCGGCCTGATCGGGCTCTGGATGCGCCGAAACGCCGCCGAACCGGAAACCTTCGTCGAAGACGTGGCGCGCGAAACCAAGGACCTCGCCACCCGCGGCGGGCTGCGCAAACTCATCGCTCAATACCCCGGTCAGTTGATCAAGCTGATGGGTTTCGTCGTCTGCTACAACGTCGCGTTCTACCTCGTACTCACTTACATGCCGACGTACCTGTCCGCGACACTCGGCCAAGACGCCATACTGTCGGACATCACGCTGGTGGCTATCCAAGTGGTCATGATGATCGTCATCGTTCCGATCGGCGCGCTCTCCGATCGCGTCGGCCGAAAACCTCCGTTGATCGTCGCCAGCCTCGGATTCATGATCCTGTCCGTACCTGCGGTGATGCTCTGCCAGATGGGTTCGACATGGTCGGTGTTCGTCGGCATCGGCATCCTCGGATTGCTGCTGACGATCTACGCCGGAACCGCCTCGGCCACGTTGCCGGCGCTATTTCCCACGGCAGTACGCTATTCCGGGTTCGCCATCGGCTATAACGTGTCCACGGCGATGTTCGGCGGCACCGCGGCCATGGCCAACGAGATGCTCATCGACTCCACCGGCAACCCGCTCATCCCCGGGTGGTATCTCGCCATCGCCGGCGCCATCGGTCTGATCTCGGTGCTCACGTTCCGCGAAACGGCTGGACGCTCATTGCGCGGCAACGTCATTCCCGGAACGGACGACTCCCTGCGCCGGGCTGCAGGTGAAACTCTGATCGGTGATCGAAAGAACAAACGCAGTAAGAACGGTTGAGCTGCAACACATCCGTCCTACAAGACAACAACTTGCACGGATCGGCTCGGTCGCCTGAGGAGATTCAGGCGGCCGAGCCTCACATCCGCGGCAGCAACTACTGGAGCGCCTTGAGCGTGGTTGCGGCTGCGTCGAGCCCACTCGAGTGGGCCCGGGCCACCGAGCTCATGATCGCGCCCGCCCAGAAAACGGTGTCCTTGATCGGTCGGTACATGACCTCGGGGTGTCTTTCGCCGGTGGCGTAAGCCCCGTAGGCGAACTTGTCGTTGCGCCAGTCGTAGTTCGACGCATTGATGTACTGCAGCCCGCGGTCGCCCGTCAGTTTCCGGACGCCTTCAAGCGCCGCCCCGAACCGCTGTTCCTCAGGGAGCGCCAGCAATTCACGAGCCCGGTCGCCGGTGTCCCACGCAACGATGAGCTGCCCGTTGTAGCCAGGCATTCCCGTTGATTCGTCCCAGAACTGGCTCGGGCCCGCATCGTGCTGGTTCACCATGTCGAAGCCCTCGGGCCGAACCGGGTGATCGAATTCGAGAATCGTCTTGAAGGCCACCGTCTGCTGGATGCCGTCGATCGTCTTACGGCGATCCGACTCCAACGGAGGATCGAATTTGATGTCGTCGTGCTGCAGCACCCCGATCGGAACGGCGACAATACATTTCGACGCCTCGAAGGTATCCGGCCCGGCTTGTACCGTCACGCCGTTTTCAGAATACTGAACCGTATTGACGACCGTATTCAAGCGGATATCGACACCTTCGGCCACCGCCGTGATGATGTCGTCGTACGGGGCCAGCAACTTGTAATCGCCTGCGTAGCCGTCGGGTTCGATCTTTCCGGTCTTCGACACATCGAAGCAGGAAGTCAGAGTCTCGACGATATCGGTTGCCGGATACTTATCAAACTGCTCGTAGTCGACCTGAATGCCGAGCAGAGCCAATGGGTAATTGGAACTGGCGATGCCGAGGCGCTGCAGATACTGCGTCGTGGTTTCCGCGGGCTTGGGCTCAGGCAGCGGCATCGAGATCTTCGGCGTTCCCTCTGGGAATGCGTAGAATTCGGGGTTGTCCCACCTCACCCAGGGAGTACTCGGGCTATACCGGGACATGTTCTGCACAAATTTGCGGTCTTTGATACCCAGTTTCTGCGCCCAGGGCCACGTCGAA
This sequence comes from Mycolicibacterium frederiksbergense, assembly GCF_029893345.1. Lineage (GTDB taxonomy): Bacteria > Actinomycetota > Actinomycetes > Mycobacteriales > Mycobacteriaceae > Mycobacterium > Mycobacterium frederiksbergense_B. The sequence goes on from NZ_JARXVE010000003.1 coordinate 257,939, forward strand.
GTGTCGGGGCCGCCGTGACAGAGTGACGCGCCACGCTCGTGGGGAATGGTCATGATGGTGCGGTCGGTCCACATGCGTCCGCCGATCCGGTCGCGCGCCTCCAGGACTACGACTTTCTTGCCGGCGTCCAGGAGTTCACGTGCCGCGGCAACTCCCGCTGAGCCTGCACCGATGACGATGACGTCCAACCCCGACTGGTCGTTGCCCGCAGAGTTGCTCTGCGGCGGGGAACCTTTCGCACAGCCGACGAGTCCCAGCGCGGCGAGGCCAGCGGCGCCGCCGAGAAAAGTTCGTCGCGCAAAGGCCTTCTTACTGAAATCAGCATTCATCGTATGTTCTCCTTTGAACAGTGGTGAAAATCCAACTTCTTGTCTTTGCGTTACTTCTCATCGGAGGAGGCCTGTGCCCGCTGTGAAAAGTAGACAGGAATAAGCGACAGCAGAATCATCACGGTGGCAACGACATTCACCTGATTGACCTCGTTCGGCCGAGCCATCTGGTTCATGATCCACAGCGGGAGCGTTTCGACGCCGGGTGGGGCCGTGAAGATGGTCACCACAATCTCGTCGAACGACAGCGCGAACGCCAGCAATGCACCGGCGATGAATGCGCTCCGGAATTGCGGGAAGGTGATCATGCGGAAGGTCTGGCCGATACCCGCGCCGAGATCCATCGAGGCTTGTTCGAGGTTCGGGTTCATCCGGCGCAGACGCGCGATGACGTTGTTGAACACCATGACGATGCAGAAGGTGGCGTGGGCAATGATCATGCCCCAATACCCGACGTGGATGCCCATCGGTTTGAGCACCGAATGGAACGTATTCGACAGCGCCACGCCGGTGACGATGCCGGGCAGGGTGATCGGCAGCACCAGCAGCACATTGACCGTGTTCTGGCCGAAGAATCGGAACCGCTGCAGGGCGAACGCGGCCAGTGTGCCGAGCACCAGCGCAATTGCCGTGGCCACCAGGGCGACAGTCACCGAGTTGAGAAACGCCGCGTGCACTGCTGGATTAGTCAGGGCCGCGCTCCACCACTGCAGCGAGAATCCCGGGATGGGCCAGCCGGCGACGCGGCCCGCGTTGAAGGAGTTCATCACAATCACGAACAGCGGGATGTACATGAAGGCAAATACGATCGCTGTGATCACGGCCAGCGCGATCTTCGTACCGCGCCCGAGACGAAGCATGATGGGCTCCTACAAGTTGTCCAGGGCGCCGGAGCGACGCACCGCAGCCAGGTACAGCAGCACCATGACGATTGGCACGACCGAGAACGCCGCCGCCAGTGGCGGATTGAGGTTGATGTTCGACGCGATGATGCTGCCGATCATCTGGGTGGAGCCGCCGACGTACATCGCCGAGATGTAGTCGCCGAAGCTCAGCGAGAATGTGAAGACCGATCCGGAGAAGACCGCCGGCATGAGCAGCGGCGCCACAACGGTGCGAATGGTACCGAAACCTTTGGCGCCCAAGTCGGCTGATGCGTCGAACAGGTTGGCCGGGATCTGCGATACCGCCGAGTACACCGGAATGGCCATGTAGGGGAACCAGAGGTAGACAAGGGTGAGGATCACCGTGACGGTGCCGAACGCAGGGCCCTTGATCCCCAGCGGCGACAGCGCCCAGTTGAAGAACCCGTTCTCGGTCCAGACCAGGCGCATGCCGATGATCTTCACCAGGTAGCCGGCCCACAGCGGCAGCGTGACGCCGATCGCGAGCAGCGCGCGATAGCCGGGTCTGGCCACCTTCGCCATGAATACGGCCAGCGGGATCGCGAAAGCAGCGCAGATCACCGTCACCGCGACGGCAATGCCGAGCGTCCGCAGCGAGGTGGCCAGGTAGGCCGGCACCGTCACCAGGTTCACGAAGTTGTCCAAGGTGAACCCGGGCCGCACTCGCGAGGTGAACGGATCGGTGGTCCAGAACGCCGTGATCAGCATCAGCGCCAGCGACAGCAGGTACACACCGACCAGCCAGATCATCGGAGCCGTCAGCAGGGCGGCAAGGCGCCCCCGTGGGTGGCGGAACAGTGCGGTCGACACCGGTTTGGGCCGGCGCACGAGTGCGGTCTTGGTGCTCACTGCGACCTTCGCTGACTAAGTGAAACTGATTGGGTGAAAAGAGGAGTGGTAGTGCCAGAGGTTGGGGCGGACTGCGTTCCGCCCCAACCCGTTTGGCGCTGCTATCCCTTGACCGTCGGCCAGGCCGCCGTCCAGTCCTGGTAGCTGGTGCACTTCACCTCGGTGCGACCGTCCAGGCACGGCTCGATCGGGGTCGTCCAGAACCAGACCTTGGAGTAGTACTCCTCGTCTTTGGCGTGGTAGTCGTCGCAGTGCGCCTTCGCCTCGGCGCTCGTGTCACAGAAAGCACCGTTGGCCGGCGCCATCCCGAAGTTCATCGCGATCTGGCCGTTCACCTTCGGGGAGCTGGTGTAGTCCATCCACGCGTAGGCGCAGTTGGGGTTCTTGGCATCAGCCGCGAGCATCCAGGCATCAGACCAGCCCGTCGAGCCCTCCTTCGGAAGCACGGCCTGGAACTTCTTGTCCTGGGTCGCCTTTCGCAACACCTCCCAGGAGGTGCCCACCACCGAATTACCGCCGGTGAACGACGTGACATTGGTCGACGGGTTCCAGTACTCCGAGACCATCTTGTTCTGGTCCTTCAACAGCGCGACCGCGGCGGCAAGCTGATCCTTGTCGAGCGCATAGGGGTTCTTGATCCCGAGCTCGGGCTGGGTCTCCATGAGGTAGATCGCCGCGTCGGCGATGTAGATCGGGCTGTCGTAAGCCGCGATCTTGCCGGCGTAGGGCGAGTCCTTCTCCCACACAACGCTCCAGCTGTCCGGCTTTTCGGTTACCACATCGGCGTTGTACTGCAGGATGTTTGCGCCACGCCCGATCGGGATTCCGTAGACGTTGCCGTTGAGGGTGTCGTAGAGCTGCCCCTTCATCCCCGGCACGATGTCGTCGCCGAAGTTCGGGATCAGCTCGGTGTTGAGTGGCTGCACATTGCCGTCGACGATGAGCCGCAGGCTCGCGTCGCCCGAAGCCGACACGAGGTCGTATTCACCGGTCCGCATGAGCTGCACCATCTCGTCGCTGGTGGCGGCGACCTTGCGGTTCACGGTGCAACCGGTGTCCTTGGTGAACTTCTCGGTCCACGCCGGCTCGACGAAGCCCGACCACGCCACGATGTTGACCTGCTTCTCGTGGTCACCGAGCGACTCCATCTTCGGAATCTCGGGCACATCGATCTGCAGTCCGCCGGGCCCGGCGCTGGTATCCCCCGAAGAGCAACCGGCCAGGGCCAGGCCGAGGGCCGCGGCAATCGCGGGGATGACGAGGTTCATTTTCATTGGTCTTGCGCTCCTTTGGATGTCGAACGGGGTGCTGCGCCCCAACGGTCGTACTGGGAATCAGGCGGCCGTAGCGTCGTGGCCTTGTGTTTCGGGTACCGCCGTGGCGTGGTCCTTCACAAACTCCACGCTCACCGCGTCCCCGCGGCTGACTCCGGTGGTGACTCGCGGCGCATGCATGTTCTGCGTCTCGGCGGTCAACCGCAGGCCACCCTCGACCTCGATGAGGTAGCGAGTGTGTGGCCCCGCGTACACCTCTTCGAGCACCACCCCGGGCAGTGCCACGGTGTCGCTGTCGGCCACCGATCCCGGCGGGGCCAGCCGCAACCGTTCGGGCCGCAGACTGTGGACGGCTGCCACTCCGAGCAGGTCACGTGATATGGCTGCGGGCAACAGGTTTGTCACGCCGAGGAACTTCGCGACGAACACGGTCTGCGGGAACTCGTACACCTCACGAGGACTTCCCACCTGCTCGATCCGGCCACCGTTGAACACCGCCACCCGGTCGGAGAGCGTCAGCGCCTCTTCTTGGTCGTGCGTGACGAATACGAAGGTGATGCCGGCGTCGCGCTGAATCTGCTTGAGCTCGAACTGCATCTGCTCGCGCAGTTGCTTGTCGAGCGCTCCCAACGGCTCGTCGAGCAGCAGGACCTTCGGCCGCAGGATCAACGCGCGAGCCAACGCGATGCGCTGTCTTTGGCCGCCGGAAAGCTGCGAGGGGCGCCGCTCGGCCAGATGGCTCAGCTGCACCTGCTCGAGCGCTTCACCCACCATCTTCTTGCGCAGATTGGCCTCGACCTTGCGCACCTTGAGGCCGTACGCAACGTTCTCGGCGATGGTCTGGTGCGGGAACAGCGCGTAGTCCTGGAAGACGGTGTTGACCTCACGGTCGAACGGCGCGGTACGGGTCACGTCTGCACCGTCCAAGAGAATCTTGCCCGCGCTGACGTCCTCGAATCCGGCGATCATCCGCAGGACCGTGGTCTTGCCCGACCCCGATGGTCCCAGCATCGAGAAGAACTCGCCCTGCCGAATGTCGATGCTCAGCTCATTTACCGCGGTGACATCGCCGAACTTCTTGCTAACGCCCTGAATCGAGACGGCTGCCGGGATCTGAGCCGCCTCGGCCTGCGGAGACGATGCCCCCTGTCTGACGCCCTGTGCCATGGTGCGCGGTCTCCCCAGCCTCTCGGATTCATATCTTTAATAACTGTTATTAGATGTATACGACTTTTGCCGGTCCCGCAAGCAGTAATGCGGCCACGGAAAGTCATGCACCAGTTCGTTCACCAGAGACGACCCGCAGGTCAGGCGGATCCCCATCCCGGACGTGGCAGACTCAAGAAGCAAGGGAACTACCAAAGGGGGGGTGAGCGGTGGACGCGGTCGCGCCGAGCTCCCCGAGTGCATCAAGCCGCCTACGCACGGCGGCATTTGCCCCCATCGGCGACGAGGGGCGCACCGAACTGGTGGAAACCAGGCTCGTTCAGGCGATCTCGGCCGGCACCTTCCTCGAGGGAGAGCGCCTACCCAGCGAGAATGAACTCGCCAACCTCTTCGGAGTCGCCGTCGTCACGGTGCGTGAGGCGCTTGGCGCCCTGCGCTATCGCGGGCTCATCGAAACTCGCCGCGGCAGACACGGTGGCAGCTTCGTACGCCCCAGTCGCGGTGCCGTCGAGGCGGTCAACGCCCAGGTGCTCAAATCCATGCCGCGCGTTGCGCTTGCGGACCTGGGCCTGCACTACGAAGTCATCTCGAGCGCCTGCGCCGAGTACGCCTGCCTCCGGGCCACCCCCGAAGAACTCGCGGTGGTGCACGAGGTACTCACGCAGGCACGCGACCTCCCGCCAGAGCTGTGGCGGCGCAGGATTACCGACGCGCAGCTCGAACTCGCGTCGCTGAGCCAATCCGTGCGTCTCACCAGCGAACATGTCCGGCTCCAGACCGAGTTCACCCCATTACTCGCGCTGCAGGACGCGGACCCGAAAGCGCGTCGCGCCACTCACGATGCCCTGGTCGAGCAAGTCGAAGCGACACGCCGCCGCGATGTGGAGTCAGCTCGGCGCATCGTGCGGGAAACTGTGCGGGAATCGGTGCACTGGCTGGTGGCTTATCGCGCGAGCCTCTAGCGTTTCCACTGCCGTGGTGGCCGACATCACAAGCCGCCAGCATAGAATCTCACTTCACAACGAGGAGAGATGCGTGGACACAACATTGGCACATGTGCTGGATCGCGCGATTCAACACGTCGATGAGTTCTTCGACGACATCTTTGCGGCCCTCGAAGAATGGCGGCCAAGGCTTCAGCAGAAGCTCAGTACCGCAATCCGTTTCGGCTCACTCAGCGGCGCCCAACTCACCAATCTGATCGAGGACGACGCCCAGAAGTTCCTCAGCGCAGCGTCGCTGCCGCTCTACGGCGCGGGATACTGCGCGAGCGAGAACATCGTCTCGAACGGCAACCCTTTGGCCTGGTGGCAGGGACCCAATCGAACGCTGCTCTCATCGTCCACATTCGGACCAGGTCAGGCGGCCATCGACCTGGCTCGACTCGAGTGGTACCGGGTGCCGCACTCCAGCGGCAAGCAGCACATCGCGGGCCCGTTTGTCGACTACTTGTGCTCGAACGAGATCACGGTCACCTCGTCACTTCCCATCGAACTCGACGGGGTCTTCTCCGGCGTCATATGCGCCGACGTGCTCGTATCCTCGCTTGAGGACGTGCTCCTGCCGGAGCTGGCACAGCTACCGGGGGCCGCCATCGTCAACAGCAGTGGCCGCGTCGCCATCTCGACACTGGTCGACTACGAAACCGGAGACCGCCTTCCCCATTGGGACTCGGAAAGCGGTGGGCACCACGACGCCGTGGCGCACAAGGTCAGGTCCAAACACCACCCGTTCGCGATCGTCGTTCCACAAGCCCACGTCCGAGCGTCCTAAGGCAGTTTCTGCGAATCGGGCTTATCGGGCGAAATCCCATTGGCCGAAATCGGCCGCGAGGACATCGTTGACGTCAACATGCACACCGTCGATCACGAAACCCGGGTCGGACGCGGTGACAACTTCCCTCTGGAACAGCACGGCCGCCGGCTCACGCTCGCCCCGTGACCACGCCTTCGTCTGCCAGGCCCAGCGATAGCCCGGACTGCTCGAAGATCCGACGACACCGTCGGCGATGGCCCAGCCGCACTGTCGACGGCCGCCGTAGATTCCGGTGCGCGCCACACCCAAGATCGAGTTGATTCCCCGAAACCATTGGACTGCTGTACTTTTCCACGCCGCGGCATCGATATCCTCATCGACGCTGAAGAAGATCGGCGCCGACGCCGGCCCACCGGCCGCGGTATGCAGCCCCAGCGCGGTCTGCGCGTCAGCCACACCCCCGTCGTAGCCGCGGGTGAAATCCGACGGCGTCGACCATCCCGGCTTGCCGAACTGGTAGCAGCTGACGAGCTGCAGGCCCGCCGCCCGGAGACGGTCGGCGTAGTCACGGGTGACGGGCTTGAAATCGAACGTGGCGCCCGGCCGTAGCTCGGAGACGTAAACCAGTGCCCCGGCGAAGCCCGCGGCCTTGATCTGCTCGGGCTGGACCAACCGGTCGGCGAAATCGACGAGCTGCAGGCCCTGGGCGGAGGCCCGCGGTGTGCCGACGGCTGCCAGGGCGCCCGGTACCGCCAGCGCCGGCGCGAACAGCGCGGCATACCTGAGGACTTCGCGGCGTGATCGCGTCACGAACCGAAGGGTATCCGGGCTTCTCGTGCGTTGGTGTCTAGATTGCGAAATCACCAGACCGCGGAAACAGCACAAAATTCGGGTTGATTTTATGCCTTCTCAACAGGGTCACGCCGTGACACGTTCTGCGCGTGAATGTTTCGTAAAGAGAAAGGCGCGCCCGATGACTGCCACCATACAAAACTCCTCCCGGGTGACTCCCCTGGATCCAGTCGAACTCGACCCTGCCATCGCCACGTATCGGCCGAGCAATGTCGATTCCATTCCGCCGCTGGCCAAGCAGTGGCAGCAGCTCGATTTCCGGGAGATCCTCAGCAGACCCGCCGCATTCCTGTCCGTCAGCCAGTCGAACTCGTTGTACAAGCCGGGCGGTGTGCAGTACACCGAAGGCCACGCCCTGCGGGGCAGCCTGGAAGCCACCGTCAAGTCGGTCAAGGCGGCCCGCAACGCACCGAACTTCGTCTCGTTCAATTGGATTGGCTTCACGGTGTTTCGGGAGAACTATCCGAAGACCGACTTCGACCGGGCGCAGTACGACAGCTGGACCGGCCACATCGACGCCACACCCGAGCAGATCGCCTGGGATGACGGACTCGTCGGCGAGCTACGTGATCTGGTGCGGCCGGGCGACAACGAGCTGTTCGAGAAGGCCTTGCAGACGGCTTTCGTCGGTACCGATCTGCCGGGCACGCTGAATCGGCAGAAGGTCGAAGTCGTGGTGATCACCGGGATCCACCTGGACTGGTGCGTCGAGGGAAACGCACGTGCCGCCCGCGACAACGGACTGCTGCCGATCATCATCGGTGATGCCACGGGAGCCGCACATCCAGACCAGGAGCCGGCGGCCTTCCAGCGCATCAACGACTTCTTCGCGCCGGTCATATCCTCGGATCAGTTCGTGGAGTGGGTGAGTCGCTGATGGGCAATGTCGGCCTGCTGCTCGTTGGCGTCGTGCTGTTCGTCAACGGCTTGGTCTCCATCGGGGTTGTCGATGCCCGAAGTGCCGCGCCGCTGAACCTGTTCGTCGGTGCAGCTCAGGTGGTTCTGCCGACGCTGGTCTTGGTGCAAGCCCACGGGGATACCGGCATCGTCAATGCAACCTGGCCGAGCTATCTGTTCGGGTTCACCTACCTGTGGTTCGGCCTCATCCAGATCTACGAGATCGAGACGCAGGGATTCGGTTGGTACAGCGCGTTCGTCGCCGCAATCGCTGCGTTCTACGCGATCAAGAGCGTGGGTAGCGATCCGGTGTTCGCGGTCATCTGGGCAACGTGGGCGACCATGTGGTCACTGTTCTTCGTGCTGCTGGGATTGGGCGTGGACCGTATCCGGAACCTTGACCTGGGCCGCTTCACCGGGTGGATCCTGATCCTGCTGGGTATCCCAACGTGCACCGTGCCGGCCATCTTGCTGTTGAACAACATCTGGTCGACAACGCCTCTGGTCGGGTTCGCCGCCTTGGCCGGGTTGGTGGTGACCGCTGGTCTGTCGGCGGCATTGGCTGGGCGAAGTACCCGCACCGATGAGGGCTCCGCAGACGTGTCACACGGCGGAGGCTGGGGCGGCCGCGAGGTTGTCCAAGCCTTTGCCGTACGCGGCGAGGCTGTGCCGGTAGACCTGGTCGACGGGGCCGCCGGAGTCCACGGCGACCCCGACCCCAACATGCTCATAGGGCAGCCACGGGAATGACAGCGGGAGATGCGGGACAACGTCGAGCTGGTTGACGACCCGATAACAGCTTTCGATCGTCATGTTGAAGGCGGCGGCGAAGTCGTGCAACCCGGCGCGCGGGCCGGCGAAGGTCGTCACTCTCGGTTCCAGATTCGGCGGCATGTTCCGGAGGATGTCGGGCGCGGCGAGCACCGCCAGGGCGGCGCCGAGGCTGTGACCGGTGACCAGCAGCTGATCACACCCTGCGCAGGCCGCCGCGATATTCGACACGAGGCTGTCGCGGATCGTTTCGTAGAGCGTCATCCATCCCATGTGCACCTGGCCGAAGTTCGGGACCGGCCGATACGTGGTGGTTGCGATGTCGAGGTTGTCCAGCCATTCCGCCGCCGTGAGGGTGCCGCGGAACGACACGAACGCCGTCTTGGCCGCGGGGTTGTTGCCGAGCAAGCCGAACACCGCGCCTGGAGCGATGACCGTCTCGACGAGCGTGGTCGCGCTCTCGGGCAGATCGCCGAGCGCGGCCAGCACGTCGGTGTCCACTTCAAGCAGCGCGGTCTTGCGGTAGCCGGCCGGGAGGGCGGGGTCGGCGCCGGGCGTCTGGAACACCGCGTAGGCCGCCTGGGCCAGCGGCAGGATCGTGTCACGAGCGAAGCGCGGGTCGAAACTCATACCACCCGGTCTACTCCGGTTGCCGTTGCACCACACCGAATTTGAAGGATCCGGTGACGTGATACCGAGGCGCGGCTACCGTCGATGGGGTGACGGTGTCAGGTTGGCGCGTCGCCCGAGTTAGCGCGGCTGGAATCGTCTGGCTCAGCCTCGCTGCGGCCCCGTCGTGCGCACCAGCGGCCCACCCACCCAGTGCCACCTCAGCGCCGGCCACCACGGTGCCGACGACCACGCCGCCGACCACCGCCGCGCCGACCACGCCGCCGGTGGTTCCCCAAGGTGATTTCACACCCGTCAGCCGGCACGTCGATGACGCGATCGCGGCGCATCGGCTGCCCGGTGCGGTGGTTCAAGTCGGGCACGCCGGCAACGTCGTGTTCCGCCAGGCGTTCGGCGCGCGCAAGCTCCCCGGCGAACCGGGACTCGATGGATCACCCACGCCCGGTGAACCGATGACCGAGGATACGATCTTCGACCTGGCGTCGCTGACGAAAAGTCTCGCCACAACAGTCGCCGTCCTCCAGCTCTACGAACAGGGCAGTATCCAGATCGACGATGCCGTGCAGAAGTATCTGCCCGGGTTCAACCCGGCGAACGACCCGCGACGTGCCCAGGTGACGCTGCGCATGTTGCTCACGCATACCTCGGGTATCGCCGGAGATCTGAGCCTGGACGGTCCGTGGGGGCTGGATAAGGCCGACAAAGCCGAAGGCATTCACCGTGCGCTCGCCGCGTGGGTGGTGTTCGGTCCCGGAGAACTCTTCCACTACTCCGACATCAACTTCATCATCCTCGGCGCGCTGGTGGAGAAGATCACCGGCGAACCGCTGGATGTGTACGTGCCCCGCAATGTGTTTGCGCCGCTGGGCATGGTCGACACCCGCTACCTTCCCGCGACCAAAGCGTGCGGTCCGCACCAGATCCGCGGTACCGCAATTGCTTTCGACCCGAACGCGCGTGCAGAGGACCCGTGCCCGGCAGGTACGTGGAACACTGGGCTGTTGGCGCGCATCGCGCCGACCACGCATGACCCGGACACCCCCGGCGCCAACCCCGACTACGACCACCTGCTTCGCGGCACCGTGCACGACCCAACGGCACGCCGCATGGGAGGGGTGGCCGGCAGTGCCGGTGTGTTCTCAACGGCGCCGGACGTCGGTAGGTTTGCCCAGGCCCTGCTCGATCGCCTCGCCGGGCGCCCCAGCCCGTTCCCGCTGAAGCAATCGACCCTGCAACTGATGACGACACCGCAGCAGCCCGGGCACAGCGCTGCACAACTCGAGGCGGCGAACAACGCCACCCGAGCGGCGATCGAAAAGACGCCCAACCCAACAGATCCCCTGCTCGCTCCGCATTATCCGGCCATAGCGGGACAAGACCTCCGCGGCTTCGGATTGGATATCGATACCGAACTGTCCAAGCCGCGCGGCGCGGTCTTTCCCGTCGGCAGCTTCGGCCACACCGGCTTCACCGGCGTGACGCTGTGGATAGATCCCGGATCGGACACCTACGTGATCGTGTTCGCGAACGTGATCCATCAGCCCGGTGGTCCACCCATTGTGGGGCTGAGCGGGGACATTGCCACCTCGACCGCCCGAGCTCTGCATCTCTACGGCAACTAGCCGGCCAGCCAAGCGAAGCGTCAATCGAGAAAGCTATCGGGGAGGCACGCCTCCTCGAGATCCAAGTCCCCCCGCTCCTGCCTGCTCAAGAGGAAGGCGTGCGCCCGCTGCAGAACTTGCTCGTCAGGAATATCGACGGCAATGATCGCCTGCACCCGCTCATAGCTGCAGCCGATGTCTTGCAGGGTGGCCAAGATTTCATCCTCGTTGGCGAACACGATGATCCGCACTGTCGACCTGCCACGCCATTCCACGCGCTCGACGAACTGAATCAGGTCATCACGAGACTCGCCTGGCCGGCCCCGGACGATGTCGTCCACCGCCAGTGGTTTGACGAAAAACGGGATGTTGTCGATTCGATAAAGGTCATCGCCAAGCACCTCAACCCACATGGTCTCGACGGCGCACGGAGGCCACGGATGTTCCGGGTCATCGTTTTCCAGGGGCAGATCGAATGCCATGCGCTGATAGGGACGCTCTGAATCCGAAGTCAGCTGGTCATGAGGTGCGTTGCCACGGTCTGTCAATATTCACTTCCCTCTGGATGCCACCTCGAGAGGCCACCGCCCGAACTGCGGCTCTAGTTATAACAAGATGGCGCGCTCCGCGAAGGACACTCATCGGTGACGGCGCAACCACCAATGCGGGACCGTCGACCAGTCAGCCGACGGCACGCCACGAAGTGCAGCCACCCGAACGCCGCCGCGGTCAGCGTGCAAGCACTCGCGGACATGCGGGCGAGGCCACACTGTTAACACCAGTCACACTGTTAACATCATGCGATGCTGGACTCGCCGGGGACTATCGGCCGTCGGCGATCAGGCCCGGTTTCCCGGCGTGACGCCCTGCGCTTCGCCACGGCGGTGTCGGCACTGGCCGGGCTGGGTGCGGCAGCAGTAGGCGTCGGCGCGCCCACGGCGTCGGCCGCCGCTCCCACGCTGATCGACTTCGCCATGCGTCAGATTCCGGCCCGGGATATTCGGGCCGCCGGCCACTCCGGAGTGATCAACTACGTCTCGACATCGCGTCCCGGCTCGTCCTTTGGCGCCAAGCCGATCACCCTGCCCTACGCCCGGTCGCTGACCGCCGCCGGGCTTGTGATCGTCAGCAACTACCAGTACGGCAAACCGGGTGGGACCGCACCGTCGGACTTCACGCGCGGGTACGCCGGCGGCGTCGCCGACGCAAGCACCGCCTGGCAGCTGCACACTGCGGCAGGTGGCGGGCAGAGCGCACCGATCTTCTTCAGCGTCGACGATGATATCGACCGAAACACCTGGAACACCGTTGCGCTGCCGTGGTTTCGCGGAATCAACTCGGTGATCGGAGCGCAGCGCACTGGCGTCTACGGGGGTATCAATGTGTGCCAATGGGCCGCCGCCGATGGTGTCATCGGCAGGTCGAGCTCGGCCGGCCGCGTGTGGGCGTGGCAGACCCGGTCCTGGTCCCGCGGTCAGATCCATCCTGCCGCAGTTCTCTACCAGCGCGTGGTGAGCACCGCGTCGAATCCGGGCCCGGTGGTCGGGGGCCTCGAAGTCGACGTCAACGACGTCCTGGCCCAGGATTGCGGTCAGTGGAACCTACATCCGTGAGGTCGTACCCCGTTCCTGGATGAGGCATTGCGGCGCGAGGAGGCCCACGCAAAGGCCGGCGCCGACATCATTTTCGTCGAGGCGCCGGAGTCCAAAGAGCAGATGCGCACGATCGGCACCGCATTCGACGTTCCCGTCCGGTCCAACCAGCTGCACGGCGGCGTCACACCCATCTTGCCCCCGAATAAACTGCAGGACATGGGGTTCGCCGCCGCGATCTATCCGACCGTCGGGCTGTTCGCAGCGAGTCAGGCCGTGGCCAGTGTCTACCACTCGCTGGCACAAGACCATCCGGTCACCGACCCGTTGTGCATCTTCGGTGACTTCGTCGACATGATCGGCTTCCCCAAAGTCTCGGAGTTCGAGCAGACCTACGCCGAAATGCTGACCCAAGAACAAATCTAACTAACACGAGGCAATGATGTCGAGGTTGTCCAGCCATTCCGCCGCCGCGAGAGTGCCTCGGAACGGCACGAACGCCGTCTTGACCGCAGGGTTATTGCCGAGCAACCCGAACACCGCACCCGTACCATCCGGTCTACGCCCGTTGCCGATGTGCCACAACGGCTCCGCTCGTCCACCCCAAGGACAATGCTTGAATCGCCCCGGCGAGTCCTGAGCGGTGCTCGGTGATGTCGTTAACCCACAAGCAATTTGGTGCCCTGCCAGGTGAACTTCAGCTCGACCAGATTGCCGCACGAGCCAGGCCCGGCTCGTCGATGTGATTGCGAACGATCAGGTCGTGGTAACCGATGAGAGCGAACGGTTGCCTGCCCTGACGGTGAAGCGTAAATTTTGCATCTAGGTTGCGATCACAGCCCCCCGTTAAGCGTCACGGACGTTGACTGCTGGTTCCACAGGAGGACTCAGCAGCGAACATCGACTCGCAGGGTGCGCCGATGTCTCAATGTCCTGGCTGGTCCGACCACCGGCCGTGTGATGTTCGACTGCCGCGTGTTGGCGATCCCGATACCGGCCGCCAGCCTGATACGAGAGCCCTCAACAAGCGTTGGCATGGCTGAAGAAATGTCCAGCCTGACGATGACCACCGACCATCCAACTCGCCATCGAAGTTGACCTGCGTTGCTGCGGGACAACCACGTTCGGATCAGCAAAGGATTGCGGACTATGCGGATAGGTGCTCTGAGTGTTACCGCACTCGCGATGATTTCGATGTCGTCCGCAGGAGGCGTCCCAACGGTTTGGGCGCAGCCGGCGCAGTCATGTCCCAACGTGGAGGTGGTATTCGCCCGCGGCACCGGAGAGCCACCAGGTGTCGGGCCCACGGGACAAGCATTCATCAACGCGCTACGCTTACGCACCGCAGATCAGTCACTTAGCGTGTATCCGGTCAGCTACCCGGCCACAGATCAATGGGGCACCGGTGTTGACGGCATTCGAGACGCGAGCGCTCACATCATGTCCACGGCCACCACCTGTCCCCAGACCAAGATGGTGCTCAGCGGCTACTCGCAAGGCGCGGCTGTGATGGGCTTCGTCACCTCAGCCGCCGTACCCGCCGGAGTGGACCCCGCCACAGTGCCCAAACCGTTAGATCCCGCGATCGCCGAACACGTTGCCGCCGTCGTCCTGTACGCACCGCCGAATATTCGGGCGATGAATTTTCTCGGTGAACCGCCAATCGTCATCGGCCCGGAGTATGAAGCCAAGACTCTCAAAGTGTGTGCCCCCGAGGACGCAGTCTGCTCCGACGGGCTGAACTTCGCGGCGCACACTTCCTACACCTACGACGGAATCATCGACCAAGGAGTCGACTTCGCCGTCAACCACCTCGCTCTCAAGCCTACGGGCAACTCACCGTCGCCCACCAACTCGCCGTCGCCCACCATGCCGGACCAATGGGACCGCCTACCAGCGACGCCGACGCCCTAACCCAGGCAGGCGGGTCGACTGCTTGAGCTCTCGAACACGTCATTATTTTTTGGTTCTAGCGTGAGGCTCCCCCGAAGCTCGGTCACGAATCTCCGCAGGAGCCCTTGCGGTTCGATGAGCTCCACACCGATGAAGTCAGCAAGTTCGGCCACGTCTAAGTGTCCGTCATAGGCCCGAAGCAACGGTATATATCGCGTCTCGTCCAGATTTCAGTCGCATTGCAGCGTGGTGGGATCCTGAAGTCCCACGATCATTAGATCAGCGAGACACCTTGTGGTGCAACATATTTCCATAAGGTGAGCGGATAGATCCGTACAGTGTCAGCGATGCCGCATCTGAACGCCGAGAACTACACGACTTGTTCGTCAGTGTTCAACCATCGAATCCAATCCGCCTGGCACCCCCAGGTCGGAAGGAGAGACCTCACAGTTGAGCCAGCGAGTCCGTTGCTGATCAGTGCGGCCAAGCGGTTTAGCGGCGCGGCGTCGTGGTGATGTGCACATGGTCGTAGTGACCGTAACCCGATGCTTGCGGGCCGGCTGGCGTGTAGTAGGTGCCGCGCCAGATCACATCCTGCAACCCGAACCGGGCCGCATTACTCATCGCGAATGCGAGAATCTCGTCTCCGAGCGCGATGCCCTCGGGGCCGTTGGGATTGGGAATCATGATGTCGATCGCCAGACCCCTGGGATGCCACGGCTTCGAGTCCGGCCGGACCCCGTCGATGTCCGAAATCTGGGGAAACCGTGCGCTGACGGCCCGAGCAGCCAGGATGGTGTTGGGCTGTAACCCGGCCTCGGACGCGACGCCGACAGGCAACGCCTCCGGGATATCTGCGGGGGCGGCAGCAGGAAGTGGGGCCGCGTTGTCGACGACCGCCTGCTGTTGCGGTGTCAACGCCGCGTACTGCGCCTCTGCGGCGGCGATCTGACGCCGCAGTTCACTCCATTTGGCCTGCAGGTCTGCACGCACAGCGGCGGCCCCCTCGGCTGCGGCACGGGCTTCAGCGGCCGATGTCTCTGAAGCCTGGGCGGCAGCGGCCACGCGCTCACGCGTTGATTGAAAGGCCTTCATGTCGTCGGTCGCCTTGGCGGTGACCACCCGCTGCAACGACAGCTTGTCGATCAGTTGTTGCGGCGAGCCTGCGGTCAGCACCGCCGCCATCTGACCGTAGCTGCCACTCATGTAGGTCATCGCCGCCAACCGGTTGATTGCGGTCTGACACGGCTGAAGCTGGACGTTCGTGACCGCAAGGGCCTCCAGGTCGGCGCGGTGGCGGTCTTCGGCCGCTGTCTGGACAGCCAGCTTGGCGTCGACATCGCGTTGGGCATTTGTCACGGCGTCGCGACTCTGCACCGCCTGACTGGACAACTCATTGAGCCTGGACAGCGCGTCAGCCGCCGGGTCGGCGTTCACGTCGCCGATCGACATGGCCAGAACCAGAACCGCGGCCGCCGAACCGCACACCGTTCGCCGAAGTGAAAGGCGCACCCCGGTCATGCGGATTCTCACGGTCCTTCGCTGCAAGGACCGCTCCTGGCCCAGCTTTCTGCGTCTTCGACAGGCTACGAACTAGCGTTGAAGATGTCCACTCGTCCGTCCCCGGGCTGGCGTGGCGCCGCCCGACGGTTGCAGTCGAACCGACTCGCCGCCGGGAACTCCATTTGAGAACGACAAAGGCGAGCAGCAGCAGAGAAACTGCCGCAAAGGGCAGCAACAGGCCCGCCGTTAAGGCTGGCGGTGGCCATCCAGGGGTCGGATCGCCCATAAGTGGGACCGTAAACCGCTAGCCAGCGTTGGTCGGTAACACTGTTGCAGGTAACGCTGATGAGCCGCCGTGGCGCGCTTCGTCGCCGCCGCCGCCACGGCGGCGGCGGTCGGCGATGATTTGCGTGATTACAACCGATTCAATACATGCGTTAGTTGGCAACCGGACTGACGTACCGTCGAACGGGCATCAGCTCGTTGCGGCGCCGGGGATTGGGGCAACGGGGGGCGAATCGAGCAACACGCTCTGCTTGACATCGGCGGCGTAGAGGTCGACGTACTCCTGCCCGGACAATTGCATCAGCTCGTACATGACCTCGTCGATGAGTGCCCGTTCGATGAAGCGGTTGCCCGCGAGCCCGTCGAAGCGGCTGAAATCGATCGGCTTGCCGATCTTGACGCAGACACGCCCGAAGCGGAGGCCCTTGCCGGGAGGGTTGACCTTGTCGGTGCCGATCATCGCGACCGGAATCACCGGCACGCCCGTTTCCAATGCGACGCGGGCCAATCCGGTCTTGCCTTTGTAGAGCCTGCCGTCCGGGGACCGGGTCCCCTCGGGGTACCAGCCCAGTAGTTTGCCTACGCCGAGGACACGGACCGCAGTGGTCAGGGCGGCGGCTGCCGAATTGGCGTCCGTGCGGTCTATGGGCACCTGGCCGACGGCGGTATAGAACCACGCGAGGAAGCGCCCCTTGGGGCCGGCGCCGGTGAAGTATTCCGACTTAGCGAGGAATGTGATCCGCCGCTTAACCATCATCGGAAGGTAGAAACTGTCCATCACCGCTAAGTGGTTACTGGCCAAAATCATTGGGTCCGAGTCCGGAATATGCTCTAACCCTTCTATTTTGGGACTGGCGATCAGCGCTAGCAGAGGACCGTGATGGCTTACGGACCAATACGGATCGGGCCCGGATTCCACAGACCGGTGCGGGTGGCGGTACCGAGGTCGAGATGGGCTTCTGGGGCGTTGACGATGCGGTCGAAACGGCGCAGGGAACCCCAATCGCGTCCCCAGTCTCGCGACAGGTAGGTGGGCATGACATGGGCGCGCAGCAGGAGGTCGGAAATGCCCAGCGGCCCGCCGTTGTCGCCGGACTGCCAGGTGTCGGGCATTTCGATCTTGGCGGGATAGTCCGGGGAGATGCGGTAGGTGGGGATTTGTGTGACGCCGTTGGCGTGCAGCATGGGCTGCTGACACGGGAACACCAGGCCGACGGCCCAATCCAGCAGGATCGGCTGCGTGGAGCCGAGAAACTCCTGCACAGAACGCAGCTCCGGTGATCGCGGTGGGGTGATGGCCACCCAGTCACCAACGTTGAGTGACGGGTCTTCGGCCACGATCCGGACATAGCTTGCGTCGGCGGGTATAGCGGCGCGGGGGAAGCGAAGGTTGCGCCACGCCGGTTGCGGGCCGATGTCGTACGGGGTGAGCCGGCCACTGGGTACGGGTGTGCCGTCGGGGCCGGGTGTTCCGTATTCCAGGGCGACGGTTTGGGCGGCAGTGTGTCCGGACAGGACGCTGTTGCCGGTGATGGTGCCTGCTGCGGTGACCACCACGAGCGGGTGGGCGGCGTCAGCGGCCGGCAGGCGATACCACCCCGAGCTCAGTGTGCTGACTTGTTGGGGACCAGCGGTGAAGCTTCCGGCCACGGGGACGCGGGAGGGGTCCAGCCCGTAGGGCAACACAACGCTGGACCCGTTGATCCCGGGGAGGTCTGATGCCGTGGGGGCGTCCCAGTCGTAGTCCGTTCCGGACTTGGCCTGGCTCTGCCAGATCGCCTCAGCCAGTGTGTGTTCCGGCACGCCGTTCGGATCGAAACCGGCGGGATCGGTGCCGCCCAACGGGCCCAGCGGGCCGTAGCTTCCCGGTAGCGGGGTCAGGAATCCGGTGTTGGCGTCGGGTTCGACCAGGACATCGTCGGCCAACCCACACCCGCCGGCCAGCTCGCGCAGGTTGGCCCAGCCATTCGAGTAGCTGGGATATGCCTTGATCGCCCCGAACAGCATCGACCCGGCGCACACCACCACCATGAACCCCGCCGCGACCGGCACCGGCGCGGCGGTCAAGGTGCGGATCGCGCGCGGTAGTGCTCGGTTTGGTGGGGCGAGGTGCAGCCATCCTGCATACCCCGCGGCCAGCAGGCTCAGAGCCAGGAAGATCGTGCTCGCCGGGACCGGCCCCCAGTGCGGGCTGCTGTCGTTGAATGGCACCCCGTAGCTGGAGACGTACCAAAAGCCGTTGGTGGAGGCGAAACACAACCCCAGCACCAGCAGCACGATCGACAGAAACGCCATCTGGTTACGCGCCGAGCGCAGCACAGTCGGCCCGAAAAGCACGGTGGCCACTGCGGCCATCGCGGCGCCGACCGCGGCGAAAAGTCCGAAGTGGTGGATCCACTTGGTCGGGGCGAACGTGAGCAGGAACAGGGTGGCGAAGATGACCCCCATCAGCCGCCACACCGGTCCGACCGCGATCCCGGGAATCCGTTTGCGGCGCAACAACAACAGCATCGCGGCGAACAGACATGCGATGGTGATCAGGATCCCGAAGCGGCGCGATAGGGCGCCGTCGGTGGTCGGCAGGAACAGATAGAAGTAGCGCAGGTTCTCGGTGTACCAGGGCTGCGCGGGCCCGATCGCGGTACGCACCGCGGTGGCTTCCCGCACCGCGGCCAGCGTTTGGTCGGCGAAGATCACCGTCAACACGACGGCGCCGGCCGCGGCCAACGGCAGCAGTATCGGCCAGATGCCCACCGTTCTAGCTCGGGTGACGATGATGCGCACGATCGGGCGCCCGCCGGCCAGCAGGACGGCCACGGCGATGATCCCGGTGGGTTGGATGCCGAGGGTGAACGCGGCCACGATGATCGCCAGCCCGACTGGGGTAGCCCGGCGGGTGATGATGGCTCGTTCGACCAGCACGTAGGTGATCAGGGCACCGGTGGCGATCTGGCCTTCGGGGCGAAGGCCGTTGTTGAACGGCATCCACGCCGCGAGGAACACCAGGGCCGCCGCCCACACAGCTGCACGGTTTCTGACCACCGCGGGACCGAGGCGGGGCAGGACTTCGCGGGAGAGCAGCAGCCAGCAGACCAACGCGCAGATCAGGTCCGGCAAGCGCAGCCACAGGCTGGCGTGGCTGACGTGGGTCATGGCGGCGATCAAGTCGTAGTACCAGCCGAAGGGGTCTTCGGGGCTGCCGTACCAACGGAAGTAGTTGGCCATGTAGCCGGCGTGACTGGAAGTGTTGGCCATGCCGAATTGGTAACCGTCATCGGAAGATCCGGCCCCGGCGATGAACCAGAACACCGATATCACGATTGTGGTGGCATCCACGACGGTGAAGGTGCGCCACCGGGCCGGGATCAGCCGTTGCCGGCGGCGCCCGTCGAGGCGGTCCAGGCGCCACAACGCCAGCAGCCCGACGATGGTGCCTACGATGCCGGCCAGCATCGCCGCGGTTTTCAGTGGCGAGGGGGTGCTGGTGTAGCGGGTGTCGATGACCGCGGAAAACGACAGCCCGGCCGGGGCGGGTCCGGTGAGTTCGGTGAACACTCCCACGATCTGGGGCCGCAGATTCGGGTCGGGGAACCCGCCCCGCAGCGCCTCGCCGGTGTCGGGATCGGTCAGGCCATCGACCGCGGCGAACGTGCCCGCCGTCGATGAGGACACCTCCAGCCGTTGGCATTGCGGGCTGGCCATTCGAGTGCGCGGGACACTGAGAATCACGACGTTGCGGGCGATCACGTCTACCCGCTGCGCGGTCGCCGTGACGAAGAGCCCGTTGAGCATGGCCTGCTTGCCGGCCTCCGGCGCCGTCCCCAGCACCAGTCCACCTGTGGTGGGCATATCGCGAATCACGCTGCACGGCACCGATGCCGTCAATGAGACCGGGGTCAGGGTGACCAACGGAGCGGTCACGCTGCCCAGCCGCCCACCCTGAGGCCACTGCAGCGACGCCGTGGTCTGCACCACCGGCAACACCGGAATCAGCACACTGGCAACAAATCCCACCAGTCCCGCGACGATCGCGACCAGTCGGCCAGCGCGCAGCGGCCGGTCCGATGTCACCTCTGACTTCGCAACGCGGCCGCCGCTGATCGCGGCGTCGGCGTTGCGCACCAAGCTCACTGGGTCCCCACCCGTGCGTTGTCCCCCACCACATCATGAGTATCCGAAGCAACTGCTACAGTCAAGTGTGCCGCGGCCGGTCGACCACGCGAAACGCGAAGAGCTACTGGCCACTGCGGGCGCGATTTTGGCGCGCACCGGGGTGGTCGACACCTCGCTGCGCGAACTGGCTTCCCAGATGGGAACCAGCGCCCGCATGCTGGTCTACTATTTCGGCACCAAAGAGCACCTCATCCTGGAAGTCCTGAACCGGCAGCAGCGCGCCGCGATACCGGAGACTGAGGAGCTAGATCTGCCGGAGTCGATTGCAGCGCACCGAAAATGGTGTTTCGAGGACTGGTATGCCTGTACCCGCGGAGAACGCCGAGACAGTTTGCGAGTTGTGCTGCAAGTCTTTGGCGCTGCGTGCGGACTCGACAGCCCGTACCGCGACTACACCTGGGACACCCTGTCCCTGCTGACCCGCAATTCCAAGGCGCGCCTACAAGCGCTGGGCATGCCGGCCCAGGTCGCCGAAACCCGTTCTCGCATAGCGCTAGCCGCCTTCCAGGGCTTCATCATCGAATACTTCACCGCACCCGACCCTGCCTTCGTCGACGACACCTTCACCCGATTCGTCGACGAGTTCCTTCTCGCGCCGTTCCCACCCGCCGACACGACATAGCCTCGGCCGAACTACCGCGCCAGCGAACGGCAAAGCGCTTTGACGCGACACCGATGTACCACGGGAGCAACTCGTCTCAGCATGTCGAATCTTCCTGGGTGCTAGCCAGTGGGCCGCGGTTGAGGGCGATCCCCAGCTACTGGATTGCTTTGCGACTGGCTTCGTCGAAGCCATGCTCAACACTGCGGCGGCATCTCAAACTTCTTGTTGTCTCCACTTTGTCGGAGGCGCGCCATGCCGTCTCAGAGCATTCTGCTTAGATACCGGGCCACCTATGCAATCCAGGACCTGGCGAAATGAGGCGGTCTTCAACTGCGTTCCTGGCCCCTGGCAGGCTTATCTGGGGTCTGAATTGGCTGTGTATTGCTTTCCCTGTTAGGCGGCGGCTGTTTCCAGCCTGATCGGGAACAGCTGTGGTCCTTGGTGTTTCCAATTACGTGTGCACCAGCGGATCGGCCATACTGACCCGATGGGGGCTTGGCATACGACGTTGCGCAGACACTTTCGACCGAACTGCGGGCCAGAGGGTGACATCGGTTGATGAGCCAGATACTTGTCGCCGCGGGCATTGCCCTGGCGGTCGCGGTGCTGCTCACCCCCGTGCTGATCCGCGTGTTCACCCGACTGGGATTCGGCCAGGAGATCCGCGACGACGCCCCAGAGAGCCACCAACGCAAGCGTGGCACGCCGACGATGGGCGGTCTGGCGATGCTCACCGCGATTTGGGCAAGCTACCTGGGCACGAACCTCGTCGAGGTGGCACTCGGCGGTGAGGGCCCGTCGGCGTCTGGGTTGCTTGTCCTCGGGCTGGCCACCGCGCTGGGCGCGGTCGGCTTCACTGACGACTACGTCAAGTTGCGGCGGTCACGTAACCTCGGCCTGAACAAGAGGGCCAAATCCGCAGGCCAACTGGTTGCAGCCGTCCTTTTCGGCGTGCTCGTGCTGCAGTTCCGCAACTCTGACGGTCTCACCCCTGGCAGCGCCGAACTGTCCTATGTCCGCGAAATCGCCGCGGTCACACTGCCGCCTGTCGTGTTCGTGCTGTTCTGCATCATCGTCGTCTCTGCTTGGTCGAACGCCGTCAACCTCACCGACGGCCTCGATGGGCTCGCCGCAGGTGCTATGGCGATGGTGAGTGCCGCATACGTGCTCATCACCTTGTGGCAGTTCCGAAACGCATGTGCGGTCACACCGGGGCCCGGTTGCTACCAGGTTCGAGACCCTCGCGACCTGGCTCTCATCGCCGCGGCGACTGCCGGCGCCTGCATCGGATTCCTGTGGTGGAACGCCGCACCGGCCAAGATCATCATGGGTGACACGGGTTCGCTAGCGCTGGGCGGCATCATCGCGGGGCTGTCCGTGACCAGTCACACCGAGATCCTGGCCGTCATCCTGGGCGCACTGTTCGTGGCCGAGGTGACCTCGGTCGTCATCCAGGTCGCGGCGTTCCGCACCACCGGCCGTCGGGTCTTTCGCCTGACCCCTCTGCACCACCACTTCGAACTGGTGGGCTGGCCAGAGACCGCACTGACCATTCGGTTTTGGCTGATCGCAGCCATCGCCTGCGGCCTCGGAGTCGCGCTCTTCTACGGCGAATGGTTGGTGGCTGTCGGGGCCTGAGCACTGGGCGGACTCACGGAGGTCAGCGCTACTCCACCCCTCTTTCGACAGGCAAGGCACCGACAGCGTCGCGCGCACCAGCGATCAATACATCTTAGGGTTATCTTAGAGTACGCTTATTTTTCTTATTCTCGCGATACGGTCGCTCGGTCAGGGACCTAACCCATGATCTCTCCGACGAAAGGTCACCCAAGTGCCCAACGAACAGGAACCCCGTCAGTTCGATACTGGGCGGAGCGCCCGAGCACCCCAACTGTCGCCCATGTCCGACGCTGTGGAGGCATACGGCCTCGTGTACCGACGTATCGACGCACTGCTACGCGGCCGCGCTGAGGTCGCCGAACTGATGGTGCCGGCCTGCCCCGCCTGGACCGTCCACCAGACGGTTGCCCACCTGGCCGGTGTCGCACAGGACGTGGTTTCACTCAACATGGAAGGCCTGGCCTCTGAGTCGTGGACCCGGGCACAGGTCGATCGCCTCGGCCAGAACAGCATCGACGAGTTGCTCGACATGTGGGGAGAGTCGATCGCCCTGCTTGCTGCACAGCTCACCCAGGCCGCCTCGGAACTCGCGGCCGGCCAGCTGATTTTCGACGTGCTCACCCACGAACACGACATCCGCGGTGCGCTAGGCGAAATCGGCTCCCGAGCCGGTGATCTCAGCTACGAGGTCGCGCTGGGGTTCTTGGCGACGATGTTCGACCTGACCTTCCGGCACACCGGACGAGCGGCGATGCGGCTCACCACCCCGTCGATCGGAACCGTGCAACTCGGCGATCCCGATGCCGCGACGGATCAGCTGGCTATCGATCTCCCCGATTTCGACGCTCTGCGAGCCTTCGGTGGTCGGCGCAGCATGCGGCAACTGTCAGCGCTGCCCTGGCACGGAGATCCACCAAATCCGCCGCCAGCCGCCAGAAACCACGCCATACGACCGCCCAAAGACGACCTCATCGAGTGACCGGAACGTAAGCGATGGCACGGCTCTACCGCAGGGCAATTGGAGACCTTGACGCAGCACAACTGGCCACGGTTGACCGGCTCTACAGCTCGAGTTCGCGTGCCTTCTGCTGATCGGCCGCGTGAGACCCTACGACGTCTGTGGCGCGGCACCATCATCGAAACCGGGACCACCAGCTACCGACTCGCGCACAGCGCTGGCCAGGTTTAGAACCCGACCAGCGCTGCCATGAAGAGTGCCGGTGGATGAGACGGTCAATCAAGCACGGCTGCTGTTGCTTCGACTTCCACGAGCTGATGGTCATATCCGAGTGCTGCGACACCGATCAGTGTGCTCGGCACGTCGTGCTCGCCGAACGCGTCGCGCACGACTTCCCATGCGGTCACTAGGTCGGCTTGATCAGACGAGACGACCAACACCCGAGTGGCGATCACATCGTCAAGCGTTGCGTCGGCTTCAGCGAGTGCCACTTTCATATTCTCGATGCACTTAGCAGCCTGTGTGGCGAAGTCACCTTTGCCACAGGTTGATCCGTCACTGTTGAGCGGGCAAGATCCCGCCAGGAAGACTAGGCGAGCTTCCGCGGGTGCAGTCGCGGCATAGGCGTACTGCACATCCGACAGCGAATTGGAACGAATCAGGGTCACCGTCTTGGGCATGGTCTTCCTCACGGTCGAGTACAGGTCCACTCTAGCTTTCCAGCTTCAACTGATCTGAAACTCACCTGTGAGGCAGACGGCGGCGTGTGGAGCGGGCCAGCCCAACGGCTTTGCACGCCAACCGTTCCGACATACCCAGAAGCACCACGTCAGCGTGGAACGGGTCGACTTAACAAACACCCAGGAAAGCCGTGCCGTTGCGGCATGGTCAAACCGGGACTTGACCATGCCGCTACGTCCAGGTGTGTCATGGAGATCGTGACGCATGAACCCACGACGCTGACGGATTCCGACTACGCCCGCGCCGAGCAGATGCTCGCTCCCAACCGTGCGCGCCGGGTGCCCGGCAGCTCACTGCAGCCGCAATGGCTCGCCGACGGCACCCGGTTCTGGTACCGAATCGGCACCCGCTACGTCGTGGTGAACCCCGCGGAGAACAGTCGGCGGGACGCTTTCGACCACGACCGGCTGGCGTCGGCACTGTCGGCCGCGTCCGGTCATGCCGCAGAGGCGGCCGACCTGCCGATCACCGCCGTCGACATCCGCGATGACGCGACGGTGCGGTTCACCGCGTTCGGCGAGCGCTGGGAGTGGTCCGACGACGCGGGCCTGAGCATCGGCGCCGCAGCGGCTTACGCACCCGGCGAAGGGCCGTCACCCGACGAGTCCTGGGTGGCGTTCCGGCGCGACGGCGACATCTGGGTCCGGCGCCCCTGGGAGCAGGAATTCGCGCTCACCGAGGACGCCGAACCGCTGTTCGACTACGGCGGCCTGCCCGATACGACCGGGGGCCGCGCGCTGATGCGGGCAGTCGGGCTGCCGCCGTTGACGATCCTGCACTGGTCACCTGACTCGACCCGAATCCTGGTACAGCGCATCGACCAACGGGATCTCCCGGAGCTGGTACTCGTCGAGTCCGCCCCTGCCGATGGCGGCCGGCCCGTCGAACACCGCACCCGGTACACCATGCCCGGCGAGGACGCGGTGGCGACCATGACGTGGAATGTGCTGGACGTGGCCGAACGGAAGGTCATCCGTCAGCAGACCGAGCCCACGCCGATCATGCACAACACCGCTCTGGTGTACGCGTGGTGGACAGACGAAAACACGGTGCACTTCCTGCACCACTCACGCGATGCACGGACCTTGGAACTGCGCCGTCTCGACCCCGCCACCGGAGCGGTGCACACCCTGATCAGCGAGACCGGTGAAACCCGCGTCGACCCGGCACCGCAGCTGGGTGAGCCGCACTTGGTGCGGGTGCTGAAGTCCGGCGAGATCGTGTGGTGGTCCCAACGCGACGGTTGGGGCCATCTCTATCTCTATTCGGCCGACGGCCGGGAGGTCACCCGGATCACCCAGGGGCAGTGGCTGGTTCGCATGCTGCTGTGGGTCGATGAGGACCGCAGGCAACTGTGGTTCGTCGCGGCCGGTCTCGTCGAGCACGATCCCTACCTGCGGCAGATCTGCCGGATCGATCTGGACGGTGCCGAGTTCACCCGGCTCACCGACGACGATCTGGACCACGACGCGGTGAGCCCGCCCGAAGGCGGCTACCTCGTCGATCGGGCATCGTCGCCGAGCCTGCCGCCGCGTTCGGTGGTCCTCGACGGTGACGGAAACGAACTCGTGCAACTCGAATCCCCGGACACCGCCGCACTGGAGGCGCTCGGGTGGCAGCCGCCGGAACGCTTCCGGGTCACCGGCGCGGACGGCAAGACCCCGATCTACGGTCTGCTGTGGCGCCCCCAAGGCTTCGACCCGGAGCAGCGCTACCCGATCGTCGAACACATCTATCCGGGGCCGCAGATCTACCGCGCCGGACCGTCGTTCGACCCGCCGCACCAGGGTGAGCCCGAGGCCTTCGCGGCACTCGGGTTCGCGGCGATCGCCATCGACGGGCGGGGTACGGCCGGGCGCAGCAAGGCTTTTCAGGATCACTCCTACGGTGATCTCGGCAACGCCGGAGCGCTGGACGATCACATCGCCGCGATCCACGAACTCGGGCATCGGTATCCCTGGCTGGACACCGGCCGGGTCGGTATCACCGGGCAGTCGGCGGGCGCGTTCGCGGCGGCCCGCGCGGTGCTGATGTACCCGGAGTCCTATCACGTGGCCGTCGCGACATCCGGCAACCACGACAACGCCGTCAACTTGGCCATGTGGGCCGAGCACTATCACGGTGATGTGAGCGAGGACGGCAAGCGCGCCGTCTCGAACACCACCCTAGCTGCGAATCTGATGGGCAAGCTGCTGCTCATCCACGGCGAACTGGACGACAACGCGCACCCCTACATGACGATGCGGTTGGTCGACGCTCTCATCCAGGCGGACAAGGATTTCGACCTGATCATGATCCCCGGCGCCGAGCACGCGCTGCTCGGCCGGCAACACTACTTCCTGCGCCGCACCTGGGACTATTTCGTGCGGCACCTGCACGGCACCGAGCCGCCGGACTACCGGCTCGCACCGTTGCCGCTGCCGACCCTAGGTGGCTAGCCCGCGCACGATCTCCCCCGCCCGGCGCAGCACGTCCAGCTGCGCCGGGTTGTACAGGTCCAGCATCGCATCGTCGATCGCCTTGTCCGCGAAGCGTTTTCCGCGCGGGGCGTCTGATTCGTTTGATGCGCACCAACTTGACCAGATGCGCAACACCGTACTGTTTGTAGCCGTTGCTGCGGCGTTCCGGCTCCGGCAGCAGACCGACATCGTGGTAGTGCCGCACCGCCCGCAGGCTGGTGCCGGCTAGGCCGGCGAGTTCACGGGCACTCCAGGCCACGGCATGGCGGCGATGTGGCCCTGCCGGGTAGACAAGCAGTCTGTCGACGTTCACGTGCGGCGTGCGGCCCACACGGTGCGTTCAGTGCGTAGCGCAAGGTCATCGCGGCCCAAAATGCTGTGCGGGCCGTCGATTTCGAGTAGCTGATCCAGCGCAAGGAGATCATCGACCGAGAGCACGTCGGCGGCGGCCGTGCGCATACTGCGGAGACTGCAGAGTGCGTAGCGGCCGACCGTCTCGCAGTGGGAGTGCTCGATGTTGACGGTGATCGTGCGTTCACCTTCGATGGTGAATCCGGCAGCGGTGAGCCTGGGTCCCCAGTCGGTGCCCCGGTGGAGTAATTGGCCGGCGTGGCGGCGGTCAATCGCGGTGTGGCAGCGCTTCTCTAGGCCGGGTTGGTCCATGGGGGCATCGTCGGGCAGAAACCGGGGGAAGCCGGCGAGTTCGACAACGGCGAAGAGTCCGCCGGGGGCGAGAGTGTCGTGAACCCGGCGCAACGTGTCGTCGGGATCGGCCATGTGGTGCAGGGCGGCCGATGCCCACACCAAGTCGGGTTCGCCGAGGTTCGGCCATGTCGCGTTGAGATCCGCCTGGACAATACTCACGCGGTCGGCCACTTTCGCTTCGCAGGCCTTTTCGCGCACGCGGTGCAGGTGACGGACCGAGGAGTCTACGGCGGTGACGTGTGCCTCGGGGAAGCGTGCGAGCAGGGCGAAGGTGCCCGTGCCGGTCCCGCAGCCTAAATCCAGGATCTGGCGGGGGCTCGCTTTGACGGGCAGCCACGCGGTGATGGATGCGGTGTGCCCGGCGAGCACTTCCGCGTCAAGGTCGAGAATTTCCGCCTGGCCCTCGACGCCACATCGATCTGCGTGGTGCGCGGGGTCGTGCACGGAGAACGTCATGTTCCGACGGTAAGTCGGTCATGCGCCAAATGCGCCGCGTCTTGCGCAGTCGGCAAGGCGGCGGATGTTCGTGCCGACGGATGCGCAAGTGGGCAGGAATACGTGCGGGCGAGTCGTCACCCTGGCCGGCGCTCCTCTGCGGTCACCTCCTTATCGGATTGGTGGGCCCGGCGGGCGTCGCGGTCGAAGATGCCCAAGATCTCGCACGGTCCACCCTCGGCACCGATCGCGTGCGGCAGCATGGTGGGAAACTCAGCGGCCTCGTTGGTCTCCACGCGCAAACGACGGTGGCCCAGCATCAGCACCGCGGTGCCGGACAGGACGACGAGCCATTCTTGCCCGGGGTGAGCACGCATGCGTGCCGGATTCTCCGGGGGCGGGTTCGTCATACGCGTGCGCACCACGGTCATGCCGGCATTCGCCTTGATCGGCCATCGCATTATCCCGTGGGCCGCATCGATTGACGGGTGGGAGATCACGTCGTCAGCCTCAGTTTCGACCAGCTGGTCCAGAGAAGTGTCCAGGGCTCGAGCGAGCGTGACGAGTTGATCCAAGGCGAGGCGCCGTGAGCCGGTCTCGATGCGACTGAGCGACGACGGACTAAGTCGTGCCCGAGTGGCCAACTCATCCAAGGACCAACCCTGCGCAACACGCAGGGCACGGATGCGTTTGCGCACCAGGCTGTCCAGATCACCACTTTCTTGCGTCATAGGCATGAGCATATGTCGATATCGCAAGGTGTGCCTACGCTCATCCATACCGACCGGCGACGGGTCCGGACTCCAATTAACACGATGGAAAGGGTGGGACGGTGCCTGTGACAACTGTCGACGGGGTAATGGACCTACTGCCGGGTGACGTGGTTGACGCCGTGGTGATCGGCGGCGGAGCCGCAGGCCTGGGTGGCGCGTTGATGCTGGCCCGCTTGCGCCGGTCGGTCGTCGTGATCGACAGCGGCACTCCCCGCAACGCGCCTGCCGAGGGCGTGCACGCCCTGCTCGGTCTGGATGGCACAACGCCGGCGGAACTGCTGCGCCGCGGCCGCGAGGAGGTGCGGCGCTACGGCGGGCGAATCGTAGCCGGCGAGGTAACCTCCGCTGCCCCGGACGTGCCTTCTGCAGAGGGAGATCCGCGCTTCACCATCACGCTCTCCGACAGTCGATCCGTGCAGACGCGCCGCGTGCTGGTCGCCACCGGACTGCGAGACACACTCCCCGACATCCCCGGACTGGCCCCGCATTGGGGCAAGGGCGTCGTGCACTGCCCGTTCTGCCACGGGTGGGAGGTACGCGATGAACCCATCGGCGTCTTGGCCGGGGGCCCAGGCTCGATCCTTCACGCGCAGCTGTTCCGTCAATTGACTGAAGACATCGTGTACTTCACCCGCGGCACCGACCTGGACGACGGCACACGCAAACGATTCGCTACCCGCGGTATCCGTGTCATCGACACCCCGGTCGCCGAGGTCCGGTCCGACGAGACGGGCATAACGGGTGTGCGGCTCACCGACGGACAGGTCGTGCCGCGACGCGTCCTGACGGTACTCACTTGGATGCAGGCGCGCACCGACGGCCTCGAGGGCCTGCAGCTGCCGATGGCGGATCTGCCGGGCGGCATCGGCCGCGGCTTCGTCACTGGCATGGCAGGAACCACCGACGTGCCAGGCGTGTGGGTCGCCGGCAACGCCACCGATCTGGCTGCGCAAGTCGGCGCCGCCGCGGCCGCCGGAGCTCTCGCTGCCTCGCACATGAGCGCCGACCTTGCCATCGCCGACACCAACGCAGCCCTCGTTGTCGTGCAGTCCCACAATAATCCCTCCTCTTTTGGACACGAGGAGAACAGCAGATGACGCTCACCTGGCCGCCGACAGCCGGTGACGCAGACGAACTAGGAACTCGCACTGGGGAAGTCATCGCGATCGACAGGTCCGATTACACAACTGACGGCGAAGGCACTCGGTGACGAGCCTCGTCAAGCGGGCGTGGATTCCACTGCTCATTGTTGTGGTCGTCGCGATATCAGGATTCGTGGTCTATCGCATGCACGGCATGTTCGGGTCGGACAACGAGGTCACCCGCCCCGGCGCCGGGCTCGCCGAAGACCCTGAGCCGTTCAACCCCAAAGTTGTGACCTACGAGATCTTCGGGAAGGAAGGCGCCGTGGCGACTATCAATTATCTCGATCTAGACGCCCAGCCGCAGAGGGTGAGGGATGCTCCCCTGCCCTGGTCGGTCACCCTCAGCACCACAGCGCCTGCGGCGAGTGTCACGATCGTCGCCCAGGGCGACGGGGACAGCATCAGCTGCCGCATCACCGTCAACGACGAAGTGAAGGATGAGAACACATCCGTCGGCGTGAGCGCCCAGACCTTCTGCCTGGTGAAGTCCGCATGAGCGACAACCGGGTTGCCAAACATCCGGCCATTCCGCGGTTTCTCCGCCTGTTCTGCGTGCCGGTATTGCTGGGATGGCTGGCGCTAACCGCCATCGTGAACGTCGTCGTGCCCCAATTGGAGGTCGTCGGCCAAGAGCACGCGGTGTCCTTGGCTCCCGACGACGCGCCGTCGCTGCAGGCAACGATGCTGGCGGGCAAGGTCTTTGAGGAGTTCGACTCCAATAGCTCGGCGATGATCGTGCTGGAGAGCGAGAAACCACTCGGCGAGGAAGCGCATCGCTACTACGACGGTCTGATCAAGAAGCTCGAAGCCGACACCACGCACGTCGAGCACGTCCAGGACTTTTGGGGTGATCCACTGACCGCGGGGGGCGCGCAGAGCCCCGACGGCAAGGCGACTTACGTGCAGCTCTACCTCGCCGGTAACCAGGGTGAGACTTTGGCCAATGAATCCGTCCAGGCGGTGAAGAACGTGGTAGGCGCTACTCCGCCGCCGCCGGGCTTGAAGGTCTTCGTCACCGGACCGGGTCCGATGGCCTCGGCCCAGCAGGACGCGGGCGACAAGAGTCTGCAACTGGTTACAGCAGTGACCATGGGGGTCATCGTATTGATGTTGCTGCTTGTCTACCGCTCCATCATCACCGTGGTTCTAGTCCTGTTCATGGTGATGTTTGAACTGATGGTCACCCGGGGCGTCGTGGCATTTCTGGGTTACCACGAAGTGATCGGGCTATCCACGTTCGCGGTCAACCTGCTTACCTTGCTCGCGATCGCCGCTGGCACCGACTACGCGATCTTTCTCATCGGCCGATATCACGAAGCACGTCGAGCCGGCGAAGACCGCGAAACCGCTTACTACACCATGTACCGAGGGACTGCCCACGTCATCCTAGGCTCGGGCCTGACGATCTCCGGAGCGACGTTCTGCCTCAGCTTCACCCGATTGCCGTACTTCCAGACCATGGGTGTGCCCTTGGCGATCGGCATGCTCGTCGTAACAGTGGCGGCGCTCACCATGGCGCCGGCCCTGCTGACCGTGGCAAGCCGATTCGGCCTACTGGACCCTCAACGCACCACGAACACCCGCGGCTGGCGCCGGGTGGGCACCGCCGTAGTCCGCTGGCCCGGCCCAATTCTGGTGGCGTCGATTGCGGTCGCCCTGATCGGTCTGCTTGCTCTACCGTCCTACACGACCAGCTACAACGATCGCGCTTACCTGCCTGCCGACATCGAGGCCAACGAGGGCTACGCGGCAGCGGACCGACACTTCTCTCAAGCCCGCCTCAATCCTGAAATGCTCCTGCTCCGGGCCGACCATGACCTTCGCAATTCTGCGGACATGCTCATCGTCGACCGGATCGCCAAGGCCGTCTTCCACCTTCCCGGCATCGCGCGGGTGCAGACCATCACACGGCCACTGGGCACCCCGATTGAACACACCTCAATCCCGTACCAAATCGGCATGCAGGGCGTCACCCAACAGCTGAACCAGTCCTATTCGGAGGGCCGCACCGCGGACCTGCTGACCCAGGCCGATGACATCTCCAAGACGATCGACATCCTGAGACAACAGATGGAGCTGCAGAAGCAGAACGCTGTAGCCCAAAATGAGCAAACCGCCGCCTTTCGCGACATCGTTCCGATCGTGAACGGCTTACGCGACAAGATCGCGAACTTCGACGACTTCTTCCGGCCGCTGCGCAATTACTTCTACTGGGAACCTCACTGCTTCGACATCCCCTCCTGCGCTGCAATGCGATCGGTGTTCGATGCCATCGACGGCATCAGCCAACTCTCCGCCCAGTTCGGAACTATCACCGCCAGTTTGGACAAGCTTGCTGCCACCCAAGCGAAGCTGAATGCCCTGCTTCCGCCCCAAATCGCCAGTCAGGAAGCAAACCGGCAGCGCATCCTGACCAACTACGCGACGCAAAAGGGGCTGCAAGACCAGCAAGATCAGCAGGATCAGACGAACGCGATGGGTCAGGCGTTCGACAAGTCCAAGATCGACGATTCGTTCTATCTACCCCCTGAGGTCTTCGACAATCCCGACTTCAAGCGGGGCCTAAAACAGTTCGTGTCGCCCGACGGAAAGGCAGTGCGCTTCATCATCTCCCATCAGGGCGACCCTGCGACCCCCGAGGGCATCACTCACATCGCCCAGATCAAGAACGCCGCATTCGAAGCCATCAAGGGCACACCAATGGAAACCTCGAAGATCTACCTCGGCGGCACCGCGGCGACCTACAAGGACATGCAGGACGGCACCACATACGACCTGATGATCGCTGCCGTATCCGCCCTCTGCCTGATCTTCGTCATCATGCTGATCATCACCCGCGCAGTCATCGCCGCTTTGGTGATCGTCGGCACTGTGTTGCTCTCGCTGGCTGCTTCGTTCGGGTTGTCCGTACTCATCTGGCAACACATCATCGGACTTCAGCTGCACTGGATGATCCTGGGCATGTCGGTGATCATCCTGCTAGCCGTCGGGTCGGACTACAACCTACTTCTAGTGGCCCGTTTCAAGGAGGAACGCGGGGCGGGCTTGAAGACGGGCATCATCCGGTCGATGGCCGGCACCGGCAGCGTGGTGACATCAGCGGGTCTGGTGTTCGCCTTCACGATGATGACATTCGCGTTGAGCGATCTGCGTGTAATGGCTCAGGTGGGGACCACCATCGGCCTCGGCCTACTCTTCGACACCTTGGTTGTTCGGTCCTTCATGACGCCAACCATTGCCGCGCTGATGGGTCGCTGGTTCTGGTGGCCGCAGAACGTACGGACCCGACCAGCCCGGCCAGCGAGGCAGATAGTAGGCGTGGGATCGGCGGGGCGGCACAGCTTAGATGAAGCACTCCAAAGCGAGGGAGCGGAATGAGTTGGTTAGGCGACGGGTGCGGATCCATGTTGCGCACCCCGTCGGCTTTTGCCAATCATCCTCACACATATGGAATTAACGATCAGGACGACCCCCTGCGTGCAAAACACCGCTACTTGGGGCAATACGGACGGGCGTTTAAGGGTGGATGAAACAGCAGGCGGATCGGACGGGCCGCCGAGTAGTTCGCGGCGGGCTTCAGCGGGTGTTTTCTATCAAGTGTTTGGCGTGGTCGGTTGTCGAGTTTGGTGGCGACAAAGTCGAGGTGATCGTGCGACAACACCGACAGGTCAGCGTCTTTAACAGATCACTGGCAGAGCAGTCCGTTGGTGTTTGAGCAATCCGTTGGTGTTTGGTTGCTTCCGAGCTGCACGGGGAATACGGATCGCACAAGTGGAAGTCGAGATCGGTGGCCCGCACCCGGGGACGACTGTTGGAACCGGAGCGCGGGGTCGCTCGATCGTCGACGGCATTGCGTTCTATAACCGTTGCGCCCAGACCAACGCTGATCGGAGCGTGCGAGGCCTACCGTCGTGGTCGATGATCTCGTGCTGCGGCACATTGTCATCCACCGTGACCAGACTCCAGCTCTCGTCGAGCACCTTCACCACGTCTGCGGTAGTGAAGAACACGGCTTCCGGCATTTGGCCGCCGGCGATTTCCGCGTTGGAGGGGTGGTGGCCGACAATCAGCAGTGCGCCGCCCGGACGTACTGCAGCGGCGAGCCGCCGAAACAGATCGTCCCGCTCCGCGATGCCGTGCAGATAGTGCGCCGAAACTAGATCGAAGGCACCCTTTGGTGGCACCCAGACACTCAGATCAGCCTGTTCCCAGTTGATTCGACGCGCGACCTCAGCGCCGGTCCGCTCGGCGTGCACGCGCGCGCACTGTAGTGCGCTGGCGATGAAATCAACCGCACTGACCGTCCAGCCGTGGCTAGCCAGCCAGATGGCATCCAATCCTTCACCGCAACCGGCATCGAGTGCTACCCCTGGCGGCAGCTGCTCGGCAGCTCCAGTCAACGTCCAATTGGGTACGACTGGCCGTCCTTTCGTAGTGCGGCGAGCGGATTCCCACCGTTCTTCCCAGAATTCCTGATCCAGCCCTGAGGTAACGCGTTCATTGAGTTGTCTTTCCGTCTCCGCTGAGAAGAATTCTCCGTCGTTCATCCTCAATCCCATTCAGTAGTCAGGTGTTTCGCCGCTTATGACGATCGCTTTTCAGCGGTTCGATGAGCGCGCATACTCATCTGTTTCAATGTACGAACGCAGTGCGAGAAAGACGGACTACTTGCTAGACACGCAAAACAGGAACACGTGCAGATGCCCAGCGAGCAACTGCAGTGGTTGATTCGCGATGCCTAGCCAGCCACGGCGACCGAAGCAAGCGACGATCGCCGAACACAGAATCGTTGAAGAACGTACGTGCTCCTAAGACAGTCAAATTCACAATCGGTAAGCAAGCCCCGAGAGCAGGCAAGGCGCCCGGCCGACGCGGCAGCAGTCTGCGAGACTTGGGGCGCACCATGAAGCTGTTGGAGGTGCGCGTCATGAGCCAAAGTCATAGCTCGATGGCGACGAGCCGACCACCGGTGGCGTTAGCATCAAAGGCGATCTATCCCATGCGATCGGTTGAGCCGGCGGTCACGCATCGTTGGGGCAAGGGATATTCAGCACCAAAGTACCCTCACCGGTGCGCAGTAGAAAGTCCGCAATGTCACTGGCACTCGCTTCCTCAGGCAGCCACGCGAGCATGGATGCAAGATGCTCGGAGAGCAAATCGGCCTCTTGATCAGAGGTGGCGAACTGCGGATAGACAGCGCCAACGTGTGGGCGACGGCGGACCGGAGGTACAAAGACCAAATTCGGCACTTTCGGCGTCATGCCGACACCCTATGAGTGCCGTGCGCGTCGTACAGCAACCCTTGCCTATTCGGCAAGGCAGTACCCGCTAGACCTGCCTCACACGCGAATCAACAAGACGTGGGACTGCCCCGAGTTCAGTTGACTCGTGGGGTGTGAATTTCAGGCGCGGTTGCGACACGCACGCGCACAGTAGCGATGATCAGTGTTGACTTATATAAGTAGAAGCTTTTAATCTGGCCACGTGCACGCCTTCGACATCCTCGGAGATCCGGTGCGCAGGCGGATCTTGGAGCTCATCCAGATGGATGAGCTGTCCTCCGGTGCCATCACCGAGGTGATCCGAGCCGAGTTCGAGATCAGCCAACCGGCGGTTTCACAGCATCTCAAGGTGTTGCGCGACAACGGTTTCGCCTGCGTGCGGGCCGAGGGTACCCGCCGGCTGTACCGCGTCGACACCGCGCCGTTGCGCGAGGTCGACCAATGGCTGGAGCGGTTCCGGCGCAACTGGACACCGCATCTGGATGCCTTGGCGACCGAGATCGCGCGTGGCAAACGCGAACGACGAAAAACCGCGAACAAGGAGGCTTCCCCGTGATCGACATCAACCGCCAGCTCAACGCGGTGCGCCGCAGCGTGGGCCGCAAGACGTTCGAGGCCCGCCAGGCCCGAGTCGTGACCGTCAGCCAGACCTATGACACCGATGCCGCCGACCTGTGGGATGCCTGCACCAGTCTGGAGCGGATCCCCCGCTGGTTCCTGCCGATCACCGGCGATCTGAAGGTCGGCGGACGTTATCAGCTGGAAGGAAACGCCTCCGGCGAGGTGCTGACCTGCGAACCACCCCGCTCTTTCACGATCACCTGGGAGGCCATGGGCGCCACCAGCTGGGTCGAGGTCACCATCGCGGCAGCGGGCGAGAACCGGGCCACGTTCACCCTCGACCACGTCATGCACGCCGATGATGACGATGAGTTCTGGCTACAGTTCGGGCCGGGAGCGGTCGGAGTCGGCTGGGACTCTGCGCTTCTCGGCCTGGCCGGATACCTCAGTGGTGGCGATCGCATCACGCCAGAGGAGGGTGCCGCCTGGGCAGCCAGCGCCGAGGGCCGCACCTTCATGACCTCCGCAAGCGAACTCTGGCATCAGGCCGCACTGGCGGCGGGTGAGGATCCGGCCCAGGCCCGCGCCGCCGCTGATCGCACCAGTGATGCCTACACGGCAGGCTGACCTGGCCTGACGCAACGGCGTGCGGGCCCAGCCTAGCTGTCGCCGTCCTGTCGGGTGTGGCTGACCTCCATCCGAAGGCGCGCCTGGATGAGCCCACTGCACAAGCCATGGTCATCGCACGCATATCCTGAATCAGGCTGGGGCTGCACCCAAACCGATGAAATGGTCGCTGGGTTCAACACGCCGGGGGCGCGAACCCCACGCTCGTGTAGGCCTCGTCGGGGATCGCGGCGCGGTCCTTGTATATCGACCACGTGCAGACGGGCCTCGATTGTCCCTGGATCGGTGGATTGATCACCCGCAACGGAAAGCCCAGTCGTTCGATGGGGGCGCGTTGCTGCAGCTGACAGCAGTGTGCGCAGTACAGGCACACGCCTGTCATGTTCCACGCCCAGTCATGCTCCCCGGTGGTCACCGCGAACCGCGCTGCACCGGAGTCGGATTCGTAGGTCCGCCCTCCTGAACCGCAGGGGGCGAAGGTGATGACCCAGCGGTCGCGCTCCTCGATGATCGAGAAGGAACCGTCCCGGTTCGGTCCCGTTAGATGGCCG
The DNA here is from genome assembly GCF_029893345.1 of Mycolicibacterium frederiksbergense. Lineage (GTDB taxonomy): Bacteria > Actinomycetota > Actinomycetes > Mycobacteriales > Mycobacteriaceae > Mycobacterium > Mycobacterium frederiksbergense_B. The sequence continues at coordinate 294,876 of NZ_JARXVE010000003.1, forward strand.
CGGGTCGCCTCGAAGATGTCGAGCAGCAGACGCTCCATCGACTGATTCCACGCCATGGCGTCCGGGTGGTAGACACGTGCGGACCGCTCGTACATCTCCGACAGCAGCGTGTTCCACAGATCGCCGATGAAGGCTTCGCCGAGTGTGCTGGATGCGAGATCGAATAGCCCGCAGATGGCGTCGCAGGCCGCATCGTGATGCTCTTGCCAGACATTGCGCGCGCGGGTCAGCTGGCGCCATGCCGCGTCGGGTTCGCGCCGCTGACAGGCTTGGCCGAACTCGTCGATGAGGCCGAGGTAGGTACACCAGCCGTCGGCGAGTTCCGCCGCGCTGCGCCCCACGTGAACCACCGCGGGCGGTACACCGTGGGAGGTCAGGATGCGTGGGATCTCGATCAGCCATGCACCGAACAGGTCGTAGGCCTCCTGCGCCTCCTGGATGGTGATGCGCCCATACTCCTCGGCCGCGGTGAAATCCGCAGAGGACAGCGCCTCCTGGGCCCGCGCGTAGCTGGACTGTCCTTGCTCCAGCCACTCGTCGGCCCTGACCAGGTGGCCGAGCAGGTCGCTGTGGACGACTGCGCGGCTCACGTGCGCTCGAAGTAGCGACGGCGTTCCCAGTCGGTGACCGTCTGGGTGAGGAAGGCGTTCATTTCGCCGCGACCGACAGTCAACAAGTGGGCGTGCACTTCGGCCCCCAGCGAAGACTTGGCCGTGTCACTGCTTGCGAACAGATCGATCGCCTCGGGTAGCGATGTCGGCAGTTGGGGCAGGTCCGTGCGTGCGTAACCGTCGCCGTCGATCAGCTCGGGGAACGGCAGGCGACGTTCGATCCCGTCGACACCGGCAGCGACAGCTGCGGCGATGGCGACGTAGGGGTTGACGTCGGCGCCCGGGATTCGGTTCTCCACCCGGCGGTGGGAACCGTCACCAACCACCCGGAACGACAGCGTGCGGTTGTCGTTGCCACAGGCGACCGTCGTCGGAGCGAAGGAATTCGGCTGGAATCGTCTGTACGAGTTCAAGTTTGGCGCATACAGCAGACACATTTCCCGGGCGGCGCCGACCAATCCGGCAAGGAAGCCGTCGAACAGTTCGCTGTCGCCCAACGGGGTCGAGCCGTCGACGGACCACAGACTGGTGTGGATGTGGCACGAACTCCCCAGGCCGGCGGCGTCCCACTTGGCCATGAACGTGGCGGATTTCCCCATCCGCGTGGCGATCGCCTTGACCCCGAACTTGTAGATGAAGTGGCGGTCGGCCATTTCCAGCGCGTCGGTATGGGTGAGGTTGATCTCCTGCTGGCCGAGCCCGTATTCACAGGACAACGCCTCGATGGGCACCCCGGCCAACTCCATCTGTTCGACCACGGCGTCGATGAACGTTTCGTTGGAGATCGCGACGAGTGGGTCGTAGGCGCCCTGGTACCGCGACGCCGGAGACAGCTCCTGGTAGCGGGATCGCCAGCCGTCCTCATAGCTCTGCTCAAACAGGAAGAACTCGAGTTCGGAGGCGCACTGGACGGTGGCCCCATGCTCGGCCAGCCGAGCCAGCTGACGCTTGAGGACCTGCCGGGGCGCGATCTCAAGCAGCGTGCCATCGGCCAGCGCGGGGTCGCAGATCACAAACGCGGTATCGGTCATCCATGGCACGACCCGCAGCGTGCTCAGATCGGGTTTCAGATAGCAGTCCGGACCGCCGGTGCTCAGTCCGCCGACATGTTCGAGGTCGGGGTTGAGGTCCTGCTCGATGTCGAGCTGCCAGACCATCAGCGGGATGCGGAATGCCGTGTGGTCGCCGAGGTGCTCCAGGAAGCGGCGTGCTGGAAGATGCTCACCCAGCGGTCGGCCGACATTGTCGGCGGCAGCCAGGAAGACCTTGGTGATGCGGCCCGCATCGACAGCCTCTCGCAGCGCTTGCAACGACCAGATTCCGTGAGGTTGCGAAACACCGTTGGCGCCAAGGCCCGCGGGGGTGAGCGGCTGGTTGGTGTGAACTGTCATGGTGTTCTCCAAACTAAAGCGCTATTGGTCCACTTTATATCTCTTTTGTGAGCTGGGTCAAGATTTCGTCGGCGCTGTAACGCCGGCGACATCAGCTCACCGCAGTACCGACCGGGCCATCACGACCCGCTGAATCTGGTTGGAATCCTGGTGTCCATCACGACCGCGAAAGCGCGATCCGGCGTAGTAATTTGGTGGCCAGAATGTATGTGCTCGGACTGGCCGGCCACTGTGAGATGACTTTGCCGGTGCGATTGGAACCGGCCCGGAAGTAGCTTTCGGTGACGGCCCACACGGTCTTCGCCAGGCGGTTCTGCGCCCAGTCGTTGTAGATGTAGAAGGCCGACCGGCGGACCTCGACCCGCCGCTTTCCGTCGCGGGCCGCCCGGGCGATCGCGGCCGCGGCGAAGTTGGCCTGCGCCTCGTAGAACGCCACGAGCGGAACAACATTGGTGTTGGGTCCGAACATGATGAAGAAGTTCGGGAAACCGGGCACCATCATGCCGAGGAAGGCCTCGGCACCGTCGGCCCAGATGTCATGCAGATCGGTGCCGTTCTCGCCGGAGACCTGGTAAGTGCTCAAGTATTTGTGTGCCTGGAACCCGGTGGCCAGCACGATCATGTCGAGTTGGTGCTCCTCGCCATTGGCGTCGACGGCACCGCGGGCCGACAGTCCCTTCACCGCATGCGGCACCAGTCTGACGGTCGGGCTCTTGAGCGCCTGGTAGTAGGTGTCGCTGATCACCGTTCGACGGCCCTCCATGGGGAAGTCGGGGGTCAGCACGTCAAGCAGATCTGGACGGTCGGCCATCTCCTGGTGCAGGTAGGCCAGGGCCGCCGCGCGACGCTTTCCGTTGAGATGCCGGTCTTCTCGAGCGTGACGGACCTGATGCTGACGCAGGTCGTAGCGCAGCCACAGCCGCAGCCGCCGATACCCGTACACCAGCGCGATTCTGTTGAGCCGACGCTCGAGCGGACTGAAATCCCGCGCCTCTTTGGGCAGCATCCAGTTCGGCTCGATCTGGAACACGGTGACCGCCGAGGCCACCTTTTCGGCCTCGGTGACCACCTGAACCGCCGACGAACCGGTGCCCAGGATCCCGACCGATTTACCGGCCATATCCAAACCATCCCGCCACTCCGAGGTGTGGCAAATCGGACCGCCGAAGTCGTGTTCCTCCCGGATGAACGGCGGCTTCGCCGGGGTGTTGAGGAACCCGACGGCGCTGATGACGTAGTCGAATCGCCCGTGATCAACCTGCGACGCGGTCGCCACGGTGTAGTCCTGCCGTTCGTCCGACCACTGCACGTGCCGGACTTCCTCACTGAACCGCATGTGCGGGACCAGATTCCACTTGTTCGCCACATAATGCAGGTAGGCGAGCAACTCGCTCCAGCCGGCGTGGGTCCGAGTCCAGTCATATCGTTCGAATGAGAACGAGTAGATGTGGGACTCGAGATCCACCTCGGCTCCGGGATAGGTGTTGTGTCGCCAAGTCCCGCCGAGGCCGGGGGACCGTTCGAAGATGACGAAGTCGTCGATACCACGCTTCTTGAGTGCGACTGCCGCCGCGATGCCGCTGAAACCTGCACCGATGACTGCCACCCGGGGACGGAATGTTCGGTCCGCATTCATGCAGATCACCTGCCTTCGATAGTTGTTGTCGGCTACCGGATTCCGGATCGCCTTGATGATTGAGGTTTGGGTTGCGCCCGATCCGGACTATCGGAGCTGGGCCGACCATCCACCGTCAACGATGAGCTCGGTCGCGGTGACGAATGCCGCGTCATCAGACAGCAGAAATGCCGTGGCATTCGCCACATCGGCCGGCATTCCCAAGCGGCCCAGCGGTGTTCGCCGCTCCATATCTGAGCGGCGTTCCGGTGACCGCTCGTAGATCGGGGAGATCATCGGCGTCAGAATCGCTCCCGGGCACACCGCATTGCACCGAATCCCCTCGGGCGCAAGCCGCACCGCCATCGCGCGCGACAACGACACAACAGCAGCCTTGCTGGCCTGATAGGCATCCAGCGGCGAGTCCATCGTGCGCAGCCCGGCGAGACTGGCGATGTTGACGATGCTCTTGCCCCGCCCCTTGCGCAGGTGGGGCAGGGCGGCAACGGTGAGGCGGCGCAGAGCGTGCAGGTTGACACCCATGGTCAACTGCCAAGCCTCGTCGTCGTTGGTGTCGAACACCGATCCATCGCGGTCGAAGAACGCCAGCCCCGCGGCATTCACCAGGTAATCCAGGCCCGTTTCGCCGATCGTGGTGAACAGCGGATCGAACGCAGAACCGGTGGCGAGCAGATCCAAGGGAACATAGGCCACCTCGGCGGCAAGCTCGGGAGCCGCTGCCGGCGCGACATCGGTCGCCACGACCCGCACGCCGTCGGCATGCAGCCGAGCCACGATCGCGCCGCCGATGCCGCCATTAGCTCCGGTGACGAGCGCTGTCGGCCTCATGCCGACATACCAATGCGCGGCTGCAGTGCTTGGGCCAGGCGCTCACCGGCGAGACGCATGGCATCGGTCGCGAGCGAAAAGATCTCGTCGAGCCCGAAGAATCCGTGGATCATGCCCGGGTACTCCCGCGTAATCGTCGGTACGCCGGCGGCGTGTAAGGCTTCGGCGAGCAACTCTCCTTGTGGCTTGATCGGGTCGCACTCGGCGAGGATGACGGTAGCCTCGGGCAGGCCCACCAGATCGGCGTTGAGCAACGTCATCCGCGGGTCCGAATGGTCTTCGGAGGTTGTGAGGTAATTGGCCTGGTGCCAAAGACATTCTTCGCGTTCGAGCATCACGCCCTGGTAGCGGTCATCGAACCCGATACTGAGATCGGTCGTCGATGCCGGGTATACCAGCAGCTGGTGGCGCACTGCGGGTGTCAGATCGGTGTCCCTGGCGTGGATTGCGACCGCGCAGGCCAGATTGCCGCCGGCACTGTCCCCGGCGACCGCGAGCCGCCGGGTGTCAACGCCCAGATCCTCGACGGTACGTGCGTCAACGGCCCACAGCAGCGCGTCGATCGCGTCGTCGACGGCGACCGGGAATCGGTGTTCGGGCCCACGCCGATAGTCCACCGACAGCACGGCCGATCCAGCGGCATTGGCCAGCAGTCTCGTCGTCACATCGTGGGAGTCGATGCTGCCCATCAGCCATCCGCCACCGTGGTAGTAGACGGTGAGCGGAAGCTCGCCGTCGGAATCGGGCAGATACACCCGGCCCCGAATCCGGTCGCCGTCGCGAGTCGGGATCGTCACCTCGACGACGCGCGCGATGGCGGGCTTGGTCAGTCCGGCGAATGCCGCTTCGAAATTCTCCCGGGCGGTGGCAACGGGCAGCAAGTGCGCATTGGGACGGCCCGACGCGCGGGCGTCATCGAGCATCTTCTGTGCTGTCGGATCGATGGGCATGAGATTGGTCCTTCCTTTCGGGTCTCGTGTCGGCACGGTTCAGGCACGGTTCAGGTGAGTGCCAATCCCCCATCGACACACAGCTCGGTTCCGGTGATGTAGGAGGCTTGGTCGCTGAGCAGAAAGCCCACCGCAGAAGCGATCTCAGCGGGTTGAGCCCACCTGCCGGCGACCGTTCGGGCCGACAACTGCGGCGGAAGCGTCGAGGTGTCCCCGTGCTCTGCGGCCATCGGGGTGGCGACGAATCCCGGTGCGATGCTGTTCACTCGGATGTGCGGGCCCAGCGCCCTGGCAGCGGTGCGGGTCAGCATCGCGAGCGCGGCCTTCGACGCCGCATAGTGCGGATTGGGGTCGGGATTGGTCAGTGCGATGACCCGGCTGGCCTCCATTGAGGTGATGTTCACGACGGCGGCCGGGTCACCGGCGGCCAGTAGGTCGGTGCTCGCGTCGATCACGTTGTAGGCACCGACCAGGTTGACCTCCAGAACCGACCGCCACTGATCGGCGTCGACCCCGCGAAACCCGGTGTGTGCCGGGATGCCGGCGCAGTTGACCAGGTAGTTCAGCCGACCGTCCGGAAAGGCTCGCCGTAGCGCCGCCTGCACCGCTGTGGCGTCGCGCACGTCGACCGCTGCGGTAATCACAAGCGGGTCTGCGCCAGCCGGACGTGCTTCCCGCAGATCCAATGCCAGCGTGCGGATTCCGGCGCGCACGAGTAGGTCGACGGTGGCCGCTCCGATGCCGGATGCGGCCCCGGTGACCACCGCATTGGCGCCGCCATATGTCAACGCGGTAGAGCGGGTGTTCACGATGCCCCGAATCGGCGGGTGTGTTCGGCCATGGCGTCGGCGAAACATTCGCGCGGAGCCCGGATCACCCCGGCACCGATCTGGCCGCCGTCGCGGCCGGCCAGGCCGACGTCCATCACGGGCAGCACGCCGGTGTCGAGCACCTTGCGCGCATCCACGCCGGTCGGCGTGCCGCGGAACCCGAACAGCGGAATGCGGTAGCTGGAGTTCTCGCCGTGGGTGATCGTGTACATCTCCCGGTTGCGTTCGATCATGATCTCCGGGGAGCCGCCCTGGTACTCCTGCAGCGACAGCGCGCACGCCTGGGCGAAGCCGCCCAGCCCGATCGTCTCGGTGATCGGGGATTCACCGCCCATCCAGGTGATCTCGTCCTCGGTGTGGCCCGCGAACAGCTTGCCCTGGTGGATGGGTGGCGGCCCCTCGAACCAGGTGTCGCCCAGCCCGGCGAGCTTGATCGCAAAACCCCGGCAGGAGAAGGCCATTGCCGAGACCAGGGTGGACCCGGGTACGGCCATGGCGTCGGCGGACGCCTTGGCCGCGGCCATCGACAGCCGCAGGAAGAAGTAGTCGTTCTCGGCCAGGTGCAGCATGGTCTCGCGGACTCCGGGGACGTCCTGGGCGACCATGTCCAGGATCGCGGGCAGGATCTCGCGGTTGAACAGGATCGAGGCCGCCGCGTTGCGGCTGTGCACCTCATCGCCCATCCGCAGGGCCCGGGCGATCAGGGGCTTGAGCGCGATGCCACCGTGGCGGCGGATCGCCTCGCCGACCACGGGCGCCAGCACGTTGTTGACGTGGCGCAGCCGGTCGCGCACCCCGTCGTCATAGCAGCCGTAGTTGAGCCGGCGGGGTTCCTTGCCCTCGTAGAAGTTGCAGAAGCCGAGGTTGCCGTGGGTGCGGTTCTGCACCACGAACACCGGCATGGACGCGGTGTAGATGCCGGCCAGCGATCCGACGGCGGCGTGGTCGTGGCATGCGCCGACCTCGATGCGGCCGCTGGCGAAGCCCGCGATGGCCTCGTCACGGTCGGCCGCCAGGCCCTCGAACAGTGCGCCGCCGATCAGGGCTTCGCGCTGTCCGCCGGTGTAATCCGACCATGGCATCGGTGCTCCGGAGGTCAGCACCAGGTTGTCGCGGTAGCCCGGCAGCACCTCGCGAGCCGGACGGACGTCGATCACCCAGGGATCTGCGGCGTCGAGGTTGGCGAACGCCGTCGCGTTGGCGGCGTCCACGTCGACATCGCTGTCGATGGTGTTGGTGTCGGTGCTCACCAGGCCACCACGCCGCCATCGACGAGCAGGGTCTGTGCGGTGATGAACGAGGCCCGCGGCGAGAGCATGAATTCGACTGCTTCGGCGACCTCTTCGGGTTCGCCGATGCGCTTGAGCATGGCGTGGGCGGCGCTGGCTTCTTCGCCGCCGGACACCCGGGCCATCGAGGGGCTCATCGGGGCCCGGATGACGCCGGGGGCGATGTTGTTGACCCGGATTCCGCGAGGAGCCAGCTCCTCGGCCAGATACCTTGTGTAGGCGGCGATTCCAGCCTTGGTGGCGCCGTACACCGAGGCGCCGCGGAACCGGCCGAAATGCCCGGTGAGGCTGCCGATGTTCACGATCGCGCTGCCCTCGGTGAGCAGCGGTGCGACGGTGTCGGTGACTCGGGCCATGCCGGCGATGTTGACCTGGAACATCAGCTCGAGTTTGGCCTCATCGAGTTCGCCGAGGAACGAATCACGCAGAATGCCAGCACAGTTGACCAAACCGGCGACGGTCTCACCCTCGTTGACCACCGATGCGACGGCGTTGCGGACGCTCTCGGAATCCGACACATCCATCGCCACCACGTCGATCTGTTCGGCGCTGAAATCGTTGTTGTGCAATGCATTCGGAAGGTCTGCGGCGATCGGCCGATAGCCGCTCTTGACCAGTCGCCGACAGATTGCGCGGCCGATGACACCGGCCCCGCCGGTGACGATGACCTTGTCTCCCATCTCATCTCCTCTCGAATTGTGGTTCGTGTTGCGCTTCAGTCTGCGCCTTAAACAGTTAAAGGTCAACTCTTTAGCCCTTATTAGCTGCCAAACGGGCTGGTACCGCGGTCTTCGGTCATGTGGTCCATTGAGTAGTTCAAATGCGCTTATGCGTGACGTCGTCAGCTAAAGTCGAGGTAGGAGTCAGAAAGGAGGTCTGAAGATGACAAGCCCGGCAGGTATAGAACTAACCCGCGTACGGCAGATCCCTGCCCACGAACTGGTGGTCGAACAGATCCGCCGAGCCTTGGAACTCGGCAGGTTCATGCCCGGCGACAAGCTTCCGACCGAACGTGAACTGACGGAGATGCTCGACGTCTCCCGCACCGTGCTACGCGCGGCAATGACAATTCTCGATCGGGAAGGCCTGGTCTCTGTGCGCCGCGGACGCAACGGCGGAGTCACCGCCCTGGCGCCGCGCCGAGACGACGCGGCCGCCCGGCAGGCGCTGCGCGAGAACCGCGTCTCACTGGGCAATGCATTCGACTACCGCGTCGTAGTCGAATCAGGAGCAGCCCGATTGGCCGCCCAACGACGCCGTGCCACCGACGTCACCCAGCTGCGCAAGATGTTGGCCGCAATGGACGCACATATCGCCCGGGCACAGGAGGGCGACGAGTCACCGCACCTCGTTACCGAGTGGCAATCGCTGGACTCGGCCTTTCATCTCAAGATCGCCGAATCCTGCCGCAACGAGTACTTCTTCGATGCAGTCGTCCAAGCCCGTCGCGCGATGTGGCTGCCGGTCGGTGCGATCTTTCATCACATCGAACCGAACGCCAACGACTACCACGATGCGATCGTCGACGCGATCGAGGACCGAGACGAGGACCGCGCCGCCGACATGATGACCGAGCACATCAACTCGACGCGCCACACCCTCGAATCATGGTTGCGCCGGCGGTAGTCACCGCCGTCCATCTCGCTCAGTCGCGAGCGCGACCGGCTGGTCGCTGACCTCGCCGATCGGATCATCAGCGCGGTTATCGACTTGGTCGTCGAATACTGTCCTGCCGATACGCTCGTACATCAGCGGCTTGGCTTTGCGCAGGTACCAGGCCATCGCCATGGAGCCGAACAGGAGTGCCACCACAATCCATGGAATCGCCTTGAACAGTGGCGATTGGGCGGCGGCTCCCGCCGCAGTCGCCATGTTGGTGGCCATCAGGTAGATCACGAACACCATGCCGAGCCCACCGATGACCGGACAGACCAGGGTGCGCCACCATGCCGCCGTCTCCGGGTGCTCTCGCTTGACGTGGAAGTACGTGATGACCGCGATCGAGCACATCACCTGCACGACGAGCAGACACAGCGTGGCCAGGATCGCCACCAGGGTGAACAAGATCAGATAGGGATCCGACTTTGTCGCGATGGTGATGACCAGCAACAACACCGTGAATGCCGATTGCACGAGCGAGGCGATCCACGGTGAGCCGTGGTGCGGGTGCGCGGCCCCGAGCCGGTGCCACAGCAGACGATCACGGCCGAATGCGAACAAGTAGCGACTGGCCGCATTGTGGATGGCCAACGCGCACGCGAAAGTGCCGCCGAGAACCAGGAGCTCGAAAACCGTCACCGCCCAGCTACCGACATATTCTCGCGCCGGCGTGTACAGCAGCTCGAACGGGCCGTCGCCCGAGGCGAGCTCGATCGATCGCGCCGGCCCGTTGGCGCTGATCACCGCCCACGCAATGAAGGTGTAGAACACGCCGATGCCGATGACGGCGATCAGCGTGGCCCTCGGCACGACGCGCTTGGGATTGGTGGACTCCTCACCATAAATCGCGGCAGCCTCGAACCCCACCCACGACCAGAACGCCATCAGCAGCCCTAGTCCGACGGAACCGTCGATCACCCCGTTGGAGTGCAGCGCCGCAGTGGGCATCAGCGACCCCCATTCGGGTCCGCTCCCCCGTGCCAGCCCACATACGGCCGTAATCGTCAGGATGGCAACCTCTGCCACCAGCGCGACACCAAGAACCTTGGCCGCCAGGGACACATCTTTGTGAGACAGCAACGCGATGGCCGCGACCGCGAAGAAACCGAACCACCACCACGGGATGTCCACCGACAAAAACCCGGATGCCGCTTGCTGCGCGAACGCGGAGAACACGCCGACAACACCCGCCTCCATGATCATGTAGACGAACATCGACATCACCCCGGCCGCCAGGCCGGGGATGCGCGACCAGCCTCGCGAGACGAACGTGTAGAACGCGCCGGCGGCTGTGATGTGACGGGCGAGCGCCACGAAGCCGATGCTGAAGATGGTCAGTACCACGGTGGCGATGATGAAGCCGGCCGGCGCCCCCGACCCGTTGCCGAAACCCACCGCGACCGGGAGGTTGGCTGTCATCGCGGAGATGGGCGCCGAGAAAGCCACCACCATGAACACCACCCCCACCACGCCTACGGCTCCCCGTTTCAGGGTGTGGGAACTCCCGTGCTTCGAAACCGCTGCCTCCGAACGGTTCTTGTCTCCGCTCACGTCGATCCTTCCTCCGCCACCGATAGGTATTTGGGTTAAAGAGATGCTCATTAGACCATAAATGTGACGTGCTGCATATGATCAACGAGAAGCGACCGGGAACACAGCCCCACTACCGATCCCCGGCCTTAAAGAGCTATTGACTAGTCCTTTAGCGGTTATCTATCGTCAATAGCGTGGTCGCGCTTCGTATCCGCGACGAGCGACCGGCCGTCGCGAGGAAGGAACCGCATTGATCGATTCACGTCAGCCCGCAGTAGCCGTCACGATGGATTTCGAGGTGTTCCAGCACTACCACCATTGGCGGGCCATGCTGGGCGGAATCGTCGCCGCCGGAGCCGCCCCATTGACCATCGACTGTCGACACCCCCGGACCGATCTGGAGCATCTCATCGGGATGGTCGACGGGTTGATTCTGCTCGGCGGCGCCGACGTCAATCCGGAACTGTACGGCGGCGCAAGTGCCGATCCGCTGGTCAAACCCGGCCCGCGGGCACTGGACGACAACGAGGTTGCCGCGCTCGACATCGCGCTGCGGCGCGGCATACCGGTGCTGGCGGTGTGCCGCGGCGCGCAGCTGACCAATGTCGCCCTCGGCGGGACACTGTTCGCCGACCTCGCCCGCGACCGGCCAGGCTCCGCAGTACACCGCACCACCGCCGCCGACCTGGACGGCGCCGCGCACATCGTGGACGTTCGGCCCGACACGTTGTTGGCCTCCTGGATCGGCACGACGGGCCGTGTCCCGGTCAACAGCTACCACCATCAGGGCTTCGACACCCTTGCCCCGAGTGTGCGCCCATCCGCGATAGCCGAGGACGGACTTGTCGAGGCGTTCGAGATCGCCGCCGCCAAGCTGGTCGCGGTGCAGTGGCATCCCGAGATTCTCTGGCCCACCGATGAATGCTCCGCCAGACTGATGCGCGGTTTCGTCGGCAGCTGTGCAGACCGATTCCCCGCAGCGGGCGCACGATGCTGAGCCCGTGCAGAAAGGAACAGAAATCATGACTGGCCTCGATAGCGCACTGAGCCCGTTGCGGTTCCTCGATCGCTCCGCCTCGGTGTTCCCCGACAAGGTGGCTGTGATCGACGGCTCTCGACGTCTCACCTACGCCGACCTCGCAGCGCACGTGATTCGCTTGGCGCACGCGGTGCGGGCTTCCGGTGTGCAGCCTGGTGAACGGGTCGCCTACCTGGCTGCCAACTCCGCCGAGATGCTCGCCGCCCACTTCGCAATCCCGTTGGCCGGCAACGTTCTCGTCGCGATCAACACCCGGCTTGCACCACCCGAGATCCAGTACATCTGCGATCATTCCGAAGCCAAGATGCTGATCGCCGACAGCGCCCACCTGCAACGAATCCAGTTGCACTCGGATGACTTCCGCACCGTGAACGAAATCGTCGAGCTGCCCGACGCCGATGGCGCCGACCCCAACAGCTGGGCGGCCACGCCGTACTCGGTGCTGCTGGATCGCGGTAGCGACGAGCAACTTCGGTGGCAGGTGGCCGACGAAACCGCCACCATCACCATCAACTACACATCCGGCACAACCGGACGCCCCAAAGGCGTGATGTACACCCACCGCGGTGCCTACCTCAACGCACTGAACCAAGTCGTGCACAACGGTTTCAGTGCCGACACCCGATATCTGTGGACGCTGCCGATGTTCCACTGCAACGGCTGGTGTCACCCCTGGGCGGTCACCGCGTCCGGAGGAACGCACGTGAGTCTGCGGGCGGTGCGCGCAGACGCGATGTGGCAGGCGATCGACGGGCACGGCGTCACACACCTCAGCGGGGCACCGATCGTGCTCAGCACGTTGACCAACGCATCCGAAGCGCACCAGCTGCGCCACGGCCTCACCATCACCACCGCCGGGGCACCGCCCAGCCCCGCCACCATCGAGGCGGTGCGCGCCCTCGGCGCGACGGTGAAGCACGTCTACGGACTCACCGAAACCTATGGCCCCTACGGGATCTGCGAGATGCAACCCGACTGGGACGCGTTGAACTCCGAAGCACTGTCCGCCCGGCTGGCCCGCCAGGGCGTCGGCATGCTCTGTTCGGAGGATATGCGGGTGGTGCGCTCGACGTCCGCGCCCGGAGAACCACTCGTCGACGTGCACCCCGACGGAACGGAGATGGGCGAGATCGTCATGCGCGGCAACATCGTCATGAAGGGCTACTACCTGGAACCCGAACTCACCGAGAAAGCCTTTGCCGGAGGCTGGTTCCACTCCGGTGACCTCGGCGTCCGCCACCCCGACGGTTATGTCCAACTGTTCGACCGCGCCAAGGACGTCATCATCTCCGGCGGCGAAAACATCTCCTCAGTCGAGGTCGAGCAGGCATTGATGTCGCATCCCGCGGTGCTCGACGTCGCCGTCGTCGGCGTACCGGACCCCACCTGGGGCGAACGGCCCAAGGCATTCGTCGTCACCACCCCGCACGCCGAGGTCAACCCCACCGAACTGATCGAACACGTCAAGACCCGGTTGGCCGCCTACAAGGCACCCCGCGACATCCAGATCGTCACGGAAATACCGAAAACCTCGACGGGCAAGACACTCAAAACCACACTGCGCGCCAACGAATGGGGCGACGGCGCCGCCAAGATCCGCGGCTAGCCCAAACATCACTCCAAGAAAAGGATTCCGCCATGACTCGCCCGCAGAACCGCCGAATGTTGCTGACCACCCGCCCGGTGTGGACCCTGAAGCAATCCGATTTCACTGTCGACATCACACCCGTTCCCTCGCCCGGTCCCGGCCAGGTCGTCGTCAAGGTCCTTTGGTTGGCTTTCGACCCCGCCCAGCGCGGATGGATGAACGACGGGCCGTCCTACGCTCCCCCGGTCGCGCTCGGCGACGTCATGCGCGGACACGCCGTCGGCGAAGTCATCGACAGCTCCGACGCCGAGTTCCCGGTTGGCACCCTGGTGCACGGCAACTTCGGCTGGCAGGACTACGCGGTGTGCATCCCCGCGGCAGGCACCATCGGGACCCTGGAGCACGTGAGCGGTAACGCGGGCACAGAGCCCAGGGCGCACAAGGTCCCTGAGGGAATCGCACCGACGGCGGCGCTCGGCGTGCTGGGCACCACCGGCCTCACCGCCTACTTCGGCATGGTCGAGGTGGGCCAGGTCCGGCCAGGAGATGTGGTGCTCGTGTCCGGCGCCGCAGGTGCGACCGGATCGGTGGCCGGCCAGCTCGCGCGACTGGCCGGCGCCCACACGATCGGACTCGCCGGTGGGCCGGACAAGGCCCAATGGCTCACTGAAACCGCCAGATTCAACGCCGCGATCGACTACAAGAGCGAGGATGTCGCCGGCCGCATCGCCGAGCTGGCACCCAAGGGCGTGAACCTGTTCTACGACAACGTTGCCGGCAAGATCCTCGAGGCCGGGATCCGCAACATCGCCCAGCGGGGCCGGGTTGTGTTGTGCGGGGGCATCTCCAGCGGCTACTCCGACGAAGCGACCGCCTACGGCCCGACCAACTTGTCAACCATCACGGTACGCAGCGCCAGCATGGCAGGGTTCATCGTCACCGACTTCCTGGACCGCTTCGACGACGCCGCCGACCGGCTCACCGGGTGGATCCGCACCGGCGACATCGTCTGGGCGGAGGACATCCAGAAGGGCACGGTCGATGACGCCGTCGACACCCTCAATCGCCTGTTCGAGGGTAAGAACTTCGGCAAGCAGATCCTGCAGATCGCCGAGCCCACAACCGTGAACTCCTGACGCAGCAGCGATCGGTGACTGCTACCCATCACCGATGTGCTCAGCCAGGAAGCGGTCGACTGCGCGGAACATGTCGATCACGTTGTCCGGGTTGACGAATCCGTGTCCTTCGTCGTCCTTGACCATGTACTCCACGTCGACACCTCGTGCGCGGAGAGCCTCGACGAGGTTGTCCGATTCGGCCTGTACCACGCGAACGTCGTTGGCGCCCTGGATGACGAGCAGCGGGGTGCGGATCTGATCGACCTTCGTGATCGGTGACCGGGCCAGCATGTCGGCCTCCTGCTCCGGATCGTCCGGGTTGCCGACGAACAGGTGCCAGTTGTTGGCCAGGTGCGGTCGTGCGATCTCGGGCAGGGTCCGCATGAAGTTGGACAGGTCGGAGATGCCCACGTAGTCGATGGCCGCGGCGAAGACGGCCGGGGTGAACGTGACGCCGACCAGCGTGGCGTAGCCGCCGTAGGAGCCGCCGAAGATGGCCACCCGTTCGGGGTCGGCGTAGCCCTGGTCGACGGCCCAGTTCACCCCGTCGATCAGGTCGTCGTGCATCTTGCCGGCGAACTCGCCGATCGCGGCCTTGGTGAAGGCCTTGCCATAGCCCGCCGAGCCGCGAAAGTTGACCTGCAGCACCGAATATCCGCGGTTGGCGAGCAATTGGACGGCCGGGATGAACATCCAGCTGTCGCGTACCCACGGTCCGCCGTGCACCAGCAGCACCGTCGGCAGATTCTTCGGCTCAACACCGACAGGCAGCGTGAGATATCCATGCAGCGTCAACCCGTCGCGGGATCGGATAGTCACCGGCTTCATCGGTGCCATGTCCTCGGCCGTGAGGTGCGGATGCGATCCGAACAGCAGCCGACTCTCCCCGGTGCCGTGGTCGTAGAAGTATGTGAGGCCCGGTTCGCGGTCGTGGGTGAAGTTCACCACCCAGCGCTGACCGCTGAGATCGGAGCTGACCGCGTTCAGGTCACCGTCGGACAGCTTCTCGAGGTTCTCCAGGACGGCGGCGAATTGGGGGTCCAGCGCCTGAACCACCTGCCGCTCACCGAGATACCGGACGCCGATCAGATCGCGGCTGTGCCGGTCGAGGATCAAGGGTTGTGGCATCTCCCGGTAGACGCAGGCCCGAGGGTCGACGTCGTAGGTGGGATGGCTGTCTACATGCGTCTGCTCGCCAGTGATCACGTCCACCCGCACGATCCGGGTGTGGTCGGTGCCGTCGTTGGAGCCGATCCAGATCCCGGTGCCGTCCGGAGTGACGGTGATGGGGAACAGGCCCATGGTGTAGTCCGCACCGTCGAACGTGACGATGGACCGCAATGTCCGCGTGCTCGTCTCCCATTGCAGCAGCTCGACGTCACCATCGGAAGTCAGTGCGGTGGCGAACAATTCGCCGCTGCGACTGGTGGGCCAGCCGGATACCGTGCCCGGGTTCTCGGCCACGAGGGTGAGTTCACCGGTGGCGATGTCCATCTCGTAGACGTCCACCAGCGTGGGTGTGCGCTTGTTGGAGTACACCATCGCCTTGCCGGGATCGGCGAGGAGTTCGAACACCGACATCGCCCCAGGGAACGGAGTGAGGTCGACGGCGGGCTCGCTTGGGTTCTGCGGGTCGGCCCGGAAGACGTGCCAGTTCTCGTCGCCGCCGGTGTCTTGGAGGTAGAGCAGCCAGCGCGAGTCGTCGGTCCACTCGAAATGCAGGATGCTGCGAGTCTCGTCGGCGGTCACCCGCAATGCGTCGGCGCCGAATTCCGCGTCGGAGTCCAAAGCGGCGACCCAGACATTGAGGCGGTCTTGCCACGGCGCCAAGTACGCGACACGGGTGCCGTCCGGTGAGATCGCGGCCTGCGCTCGGGCAGGCAGCTTGAACAAGTCGTCAACGGAGATGAGCTCGGGTGTTGGCATGACTCCATCGCACACCCGGCCGTAACGGCATAGTCAAGCCGCCGCCTTAACGAAGAATGGAGCCATGGCCTGGAGCACCCGTGAAATCGCCGACCTCGCAGGCACCAGTCTGCGGGCGGTACGGCACTACCACGACGTCGGTCTGCTTCCCGAGCCCGAGCGCCGCGCCAACGGCTACAAGCAGTACGGCGTCGCGCACCTCGTCCGGCTGGTGCGCATCAAACGGCTCACCGATCTCGGATTCTCGCTTCCCCAGATCGCCGCGATGGGCGATTCCGACGAACACCCCGAGCAGGCCCTACGCGATCTCGACGCCGAGCTGGGCGCCATCATCGAACGGTTGCAGCGTGCCCGCGACGAACTCGGTCGGCTGCTGGAGCAGTCGGCGCCAACCGACCTGCCGCCCGATTTCGTTGCTCCGGCCGCGGTCGCCAAGATGACCGACGCCGACCGCTCACTGGTCGTCGTACTGAGCCGCGTTCTGGGCCCGCGCGGTTTGCGGGTCTACGCGGACCTGATGAGACAGACACCCGACGATCCCTTGGCCTCCGAGTTCGACAACCTACCCGCCGACGCCGACGACACGTCGCGCCTGGATCTCGCCGAACGCCTCGCCCCCTACATCTGGGCGATAACGGAGGCACATCCCGGATTGCTCGACTCCCGCTCCGACGCCCCGCGCGGAGCACGGTTCGCCGACCAGGCGATCGATGCCGCAATGGCGGATCTGTACAACCCGGCACAGCTGGACGTCCTGCGACGAGCGACCGAGATCCTGCGGAGCAAGAAGGCTCAGCCTTAGGAGGCGACGGACCGCGGCAACGGCGAGAGCCTGTAGCTCGGTGTTGTCGATGCGGCAGGTGTGCGCCGTGCCGCAGGTGGTGGGATGTCAGCCGAGAGGCAGTGCCGCTGTGCTGTCGCCGCAGTCTGAAGTGGGGTTCAGCATGTTTCAGGTTGGCTTCAGTGCGGCCGACGAGGGTGGGGTCTGTCGCCGCGACGTGACGTGGCGATCGGCGCAAACGCCGAAGCACCTCCACGAAGGAGAACATTGTGTCCGTCTTCACTCGCGCCCGAGCCTTTGCTGCCGCCGTTGGACTGATGGGCGCTCTCGCGGCGGGGCCACTGTTCGCGGCCCCTGCCTTCGCCAATGATCCCCCGCCGGTGGAGCCGACCCTGGGGCCTTGCATCGAGGTCACGAAGAACGCCGATGGAACCACGAGTCAGGTCGTGCCGTGCCCGCCGGGAACGCCGAGCACTGAATTTCAGCCTGTCATTCCCGCCCCGGGTGAGGCTCCGCCCAACGGTAGCGTGGTGGTTCACGTCAACTGACCCGGATTCTCCGCAATCGAGGAGGGCGGCGCATGCCGCGGATACTGATCGCTGACGACGACCACAGACTCACCCGCAGCCTGGCTGAGGGCCTGCGGTGCGAGGGTTACGCGGTCGACGTTGTTGCAGACGGTGACGAGGCCGTGTTCGCTGCTGAATCGTCGAGATATGACGCTGTCCTCCTCGATGTGCAGATGCCCCGTCGGAACGGCTACCAGGTGGTCCGCGCGCTGCGCGCGGCCCGGGACTGGACTCCGGTGTTGATGCTGACCGCCAAGGACGGGGAGTACGACGAGGCCGAGGGCCTAGATTGCGGCGCCGATGACTACCTGACCAAGCCATTCTCGTATGTCGTCTTGCTCGCACGGTTGCGGTCGCTGTTGCGGCGCGGCGCGGGAGCCAGACCCGTGAGTCTGCACGTCGCGGGCCTTGACATCGATTTGGTCGCCCGCCAGGTGCGCCGAGGCATGGCCGTGGTGCCGCTGACGGTGAAGGAGTTCGAGATGCTCGCGGCGCTCGCGCGTCGCGCCGGCGAACCTGTCGCCAAAAGCGCACTCGCACAGTCCGTCTGGGACGAGGCGGCAGACGTCGCAGATAACCGGATCGAGGTGTACATCAGCGCGCTGCGACGCAAGATCGACGCTCCGTTCGGTACCGACTCGATCGAGACTCTGCGCGGCTACGGCTACCGGATCCGGCTGTGAGTCGGCTCAACTCGGTGCGTCTGCGGCTGGCCCTGCTGACCGGCGTGATCGTGTTCATCGGTTACGCGGTCGTGGCGTTCGCACTCGTGTGGTGGCTCAAAGACGCGATCGTGGCGCAGTTGCAGCATTCGGCGGACATATCCACCGCCACCGCCGGGGAGTTCCATCGCACCGGTGCGCAGCCGGCGACGCCGACCGCGGGCGCAGCGGTCACGGTCCGGTTCGAGCAGGCCCTGTCGCAGTGGGGGCGAGTCGGGGTGCTCACGACGGCGCCGATCGCGGGCCTAGCTACGGGGCTGATCGCGTGGGTTGCGGCCGGTCGCGCGTTACGACCGGTCGACGCCATCGAGCGGCGGTTCCGCGAGCTCGCGTCGGGTGACTTCAGTGTCCGCGTGCCGCAACCGAGTGGAGGTGACGAGGTCGCCCGGCTGGCCCGCACGATGAACACCACCCTGGACCGTCTTGAGGAATCCGCCCAGCGACAACGACGATTCGTGGCCGACGCCGCGCACGAACTGCGTGGTCCGATCGGCGCGGTGCGCGCCGATCTCGAGGTCGCGGCCACCTATCCCGACCGGGTGGACACCGGCGCCGCCCTGGCCGAAGCGCTGATCGACGTCGAGCGGCTCCAGACAGTGGCAACCGATCTGCTGACGCTGGCGCGGCTCGAAGCCGAGCAGCCCGCACTGGCCACGGAGCTGTCCGTCTGTGAGGTAGTCCGCGGACTCACAACACCGCAGGTGGGGCGTTTTGCCGTTGACGGCGACCTCGACGCCAGGGTGCACGGCTCGCGCTCACAGCTGACGCGTTTGCTACAGAATCTTGTCGATAACGCCGCCCGTCACGCGGCGTCCACAGTGACCATCAGCGTCACCGCGTCGTCTGCAACGGTCACGATCGATGTCGATGACGATGGGCCTGGGATCCCCGTCGACCAGCGCGAACGCGTCTTCGCGCGGTTCTATCGCCTCGACGAGGCACGCAGCCGCGACCAGGGTGGGTCCGGGCTCGGATTAGCCATCGTCGCCGAGATCGCACGCGCTCACCGCGGCTCCGTGCAGGTCGACGACTCGCCGCTCGGCGGCACACGGATACACCTCGCTCTACCCGCTGCCAGCTAGTTGCATGAGGCCACGACGATTGGTGACGCCGGTGGTGCCAATCGAGTTCAGTCCGACAAGCCGCCCAGCGCTGATCAGCAGTCGGCCGGTGTACGGATCAGGTTGAGCTCAGCGCTAACCGGTGTGTGCCACGCTGTCGCCGTGCCGAGATGCCGTATCGGTGGTGCCGTCGTCGAGGATGTTGTCGAGGTTCCGCTTCGAGGTTTCCGGCGCGAAATAGGTGGCGATCAGCGTCAGTACGGATGACACCGAGATATAGATCGCTACCGAAGTCACCGAACCGGTGGTGTCTAGTAGCGTCGAAGCGATCAACGGCGCGAACCCGCCGCCGACGATTCCGATGAGCATGTAGCCCAGCGAGACGCCGGTGTAGCGGTAACTGGTATCGAACAGCTCAGCGATGAACGCCGCGAGAACGCCGTACATCGCGCCCTGGAACACCATCGCGACCGATACCGAGAGCACCATGAGCGCAAAGTTTCCCGAACCCATCAGCGGATACACCGCGAAGGCCCACACTGCCATCCCGACGCCACCGATGAGAAACGGAATACGGCGGCCTACGCGGTCACTGAGTCGCCCGAAGTACAGGATCGAGAAAAGCTGAGCGACAGCGCCGATGGCGACGGCGTTGAGGACGGTCCCCTTCGAGATATCGGTGTGCTGTGTCACGTAGGACAACGAGAACACGTTGATCACGAAGTATGCGACCTGCTGACCAAGCCCGAGAAGCACGACCAGCAAGATCATCTTCGGTGCGCGCAGCAGCACCTGCAGGATCGGGGCCTTGGTCTCCTTCTCCTTGTGCTGCTGCTGGTTTCGGGCGAAGACAGAGGATTCGACGATCTTGACGCGAATCAGCAGGCCCACCAACACCAGTGGCGCACTGAGCAAGAACGGAATGCGCCAGCCCCAGGCCATGAACTGTTCTTCGGTCAGGAGCGCGCTCACCGCTGCCAGGGTGGCAGTGGACAGGAGGAAGCCCATCGGCGAGGCGGATTGCATCCAGCTGCCGGCGCGGCCCCGACTGTCGACGGATTCGTCCTGCTCCACCACCATCAGTACGGCTCCGCCCCATTCACCACCGAGGCCGATGCCCTGAATCAGGCGACACAGCACCAAAAGAACGGGCGCCAGGATGCCGATGGAGCTGTACGTGGGCAGCAGGCCGATCGCCACCGTTGCGGCACCCATCATCATGATGGTCGCGATGAGGGCCGCCTTGCGCCCGACCCGGTCACCGATGTGTCCGAAGATGATTCCACCGATGGGTCGGGCAGCGAAGCCCGCCCCGAATGTGGCCAGCGCCAACAGTGTTCCCGCCGCCGGATCCACGTCGGGAAAGAAGATCTTGCCGAAAACCAAGGCGGCCACGGAGCCGTAAATGTTGAAGTCGTACCACTCGATCGTGGTGCCGACCATGCTCGCGATGATCGTGCGCCGTCGACGCGATTGTGCGGCCTCGGTGTCAGTGGCGGCAGCAGGAACGGAAGGGTTCATATGATCCTCTGTTGATTGCTGGTATTAGCGAAAATGCTAGTGCGGCAACATGACGGCACCCATAGTCGCGACGCAACGCGATCCAGATCACATAGTGTGCGCCTGCACAATTGCCGATGCCTGATCGCAGTCTGCGAGCACTTCATGACCGCAGCAGACACAGTTGAACCATGGCCTGCGACCGAGGCGTCCTGAGGTTGATGCCGGTGGCTTCTTCGAACTTCCGGATTCGATTGAGCACGGTGTTGCGATGACAGTACAGCTTGGCTGCTGTGGTCGAGACCGACCCGCTCTCGGCGAACACCAACATGGTTTCGACGATGATGTCTCGATCGCTCATCGCGGCCAGCGGGGCATCCACGTAGCTGCGAAGGTCGTCGATCACAGTGCACAGTTGCGAAATCGACAACCGTGACCAGGAACGACGAAGCGTCGTGGCCTCCACACCCAATTGCGCAAGCATACGGACGGTCATTGCCGCCCGGAAGACGTTCTGCAACTGCACGGTTCGAGATGCCACCGCTCCGGTCACCCCAGACAGGAGATCGGCTGCCAGCGCCTCGTCATCGGGCCAGCGCCTGTGGTCGGCCAGCAGGATCAGCGTGACGCCCTTACTGGTGTGATCCAACGCCACAACGTCGAGACTGGTGAGCCGTCGAGTCACCGCCGGGGCCGACTCTTCGCCGACCACGCCCACGACCCAATAGAACGCCGTCTCGTCGAGACCCAGTACCTCGGCGGCACGGTGCACCAGGGTGGGACTCGGTTCATCGGAGAACAAGTCGGAAAGACTCTGCTGTTGTTCGATGATGTCGGTGCGCGCCATTTGCAGTCGCTGATCCATGTAGCCCCGTTGGATCGCACCGGCAAAATCATCCACCACGGTCCAGAGTTGCCCAACGTGCATGGCGAGCACGGCCATGTCGGTGTCATCGGCCAGACGCAGCAATGCCGTCCATGCGACGAGGAAATCGTTTCGGACCGCCGCGCTCAGATTCTCCAACGCGATACCCTGCCGAGCACGCAATGCCCCGACTTGCGCCGGGAATGCGATCAGTTCTGCCGACAGCGGCTTGGACAGCAGGCACGCGAGAAGATAGCGGAATGCTTTGCGGGCGCTATCTTTCAGGTCGTGCTCGTCGGGAACACTGTCGTAGTAGCGCGCGCCCCCGTCGATGCGCTCGAGATACTCGGCCGCGAGTTGGTCGTCGATACCAGCGAGTTTCTCGAGCAGGATCTGCCACCGCCGGTGGGCTTCGTCACGGTCTGGCAAGGGCCCCACTGGTCAACCCCAGAGTCCCCGCCAGGTCCGGTGCCCATCGACGGTTCAACGGGCCAGCCCCAACCATCGCCAGGGACGCCGCCAGCGTGACCGCCACCGAATCCAGTACTGGCATGCCGAGTTCGGTTCTGGTGGCCTCGACGGTATCGGCGCCGTGCAGATTGGTGCACACGTAGGCGATCGCATCGGGGTTGCTTCGTGCGACCTGCCGTGCGGGTGCCAGCAGCTCCTCGGGCCGGATCCGGGCGATATCGGTGGTCTCGGTGAGCCCGAAGCCGTGTGCCGCGGTCACCGTGATGCCCTCGTCGCGGTAGCACTCGCCGATCTTGGCATTCATATCGTCGGGGTAAGGCGTGACCAGGCCGATTCTGCGCACGCCCAAAGCCTCGAACGCCGCCATGCAGGCCTGGGTGCTGGTGAGAGCCCGCACCCCGGTCATCGTCGTGATGGCGGCGGTGATCGCGCGGTCATGCGCGGTACCCAGCCACGATCCCGCCGTGCCGTTCCAGACGATCACGTCGACGCCGGCCGTCGCCAGCAGAACCGCCGCCGCTTCCATTCCAGCCGTGTCGAACTGGGCGTCGGAGGTGCTGTCGAGCCCAACCCGAGAGACCGGGATACGGGTGAAATAGACATTGACGTCGCTGCGCTCGCCCAACATCCGGTACGTCGTGGGCTCCAGGCAGGTGTTCGACGATGGCACGATCATCCCGATGCGGGCTGCCCGCCAGGCCGTGGGGTACGAAAACTCAGACGGCACGGGTGATTCCGCCGTCATTTGTGATGGTGGTTCCGTTGAGGTAGGCCGCGCGCGGCGAGGCCAAGAACACCACCGAGTAGGCGATGTCGCGGGCACTGGGGATGTAGGACAGTGGCAGGTTCTCCAGATAACGCCGCTCGGCCTCTTCGGGTGTGCAACCCCAGTCCT
The DNA here is from genome assembly GCF_029893345.1 of Mycolicibacterium frederiksbergense. Taxonomy (GTDB): domain Bacteria; phylum Actinomycetota; class Actinomycetes; order Mycobacteriales; family Mycobacteriaceae; genus Mycobacterium; species Mycobacterium frederiksbergense_B. The sequence goes on from NZ_JARXVE010000003.1 coordinate 318,138, forward strand.
TGGCGTTGGCGGCGAACTGCTTGACCAGCCGCGCGGTCCGGACCGGACCCGGGCACACCGTGTTGATCATGACACCTTGGGCCCCGACCTGAAGTGACAGCGACTTGCTGAAGTTCAGGATCGCGGCGTTGGCTGCGGCTCCGGGCATGTGGTACTCCAGGGCCTGCTTACCGGAGTTACCAGCGACGTTGACGATCCGCCCGTTTCCGTTCTTGAGCAGGTGCGGCAATGCCGCACGCGTCATGCGGATAAAGCCGAAGAGCTTGAGGTTGATGTCGGCGACCCACTGCTCATCGGTGAGATCCCCGAAGCCGCCGAAGGAGGACGCGCCGGCATTGTTGATCAGGATGTCCAGCCCACCGAGTTCATCGACGGCGTTGGTGACCACCGAGTCGAACACCGTCTTGTCGCTGAGGTCCGCGGGCAGTGACACCGCCTTGACGCCGGTTTTGGCCGAGATCGCAGTGCAGGCCTCGTTGAGCGCGTCGGGGCGGCGCGCCACCAGGGCCACATCAGCCCCTTCTTCGGCCAGCAACTCCGCGGTGGCCAATCCGATGCCGTCGCTGGCGCCGGAGATCAGCGCGCGCATTCCGTGTAGTCCGAGGTCCATGGTTCTCTCCTGTTCATAGTTGGGGTTCTTCGGTTTTCGGTCGAGCCGAGGCTCGCAGGGCAGCGGTCAGCGCATGGTCAGAACCGGTTTGATGACCTCGCCCTGTTTGGCTGCGGTGACAGCTTCGTTGATCTGGTCGAACGGGAAGGCGGTGATCAGCTTCTCCGCCGGGAATCGGCCCGCCTCATGCAGTTCGACCAGTGCGGGGATGATCTGCCGGGGCCGGGCCAGCCCCTGGCTGACACCGATGATGGTGGGATGGCGCACCAGCATCTCCTGGACGTCGAAGGCGACTTCGCTACCGGTGGGTGGCGCCCCGACCACGACACAGACCCCGCTGACCGCTAGCAGGTCGACGGCCTGGCGCAGCACGGTCATGTTGCCGGTGGTTTCCAGCGCGCGGTCGGCGCCGCGCCCCTCGGTGGCGTCGTTCACCGCGGTGGCGACGTCGTCGGTGCCGGCGTTGACGGTCACGGTGGCGCCGAGCTCGCGAGCCAGATCGAGACGACTCTCGACGCGGTCGACCACGATGACCTGTCGCGCCGGTGTCAGCTGCGCGGCCAGCACAGCCATCAGGCCGACTGCGCCGCCACCGTAGATGATCACGCTGGATCCAGGTTCCGGTCGCAACAAGTTCCAGACGCTGCCGGCGCCGGTCTGCCCGCTGCAGCCCAACGGGGCGAGCACGGCGAAATCGGTGTCGGTCTCGACCTTGACGACGCTGCGCTGGCTGCAAATCGCATGAGTGGCAAACGATGACTGCCCGAAGAAGTGTCCGTGGAGTGCGCGCCCGGTGCAGCGCCGGGTGGTCAGCGATCCGTCCAGACGGGTGCCCGAACCCATGTTGAGGGCAAACCAGTTCACGCATTGCACCGGCCGGGCCGCCAGGCAAGGCTCGCACTGCCCGCAAGAGTCGAAGGTCATCACGACGCGATCGCCGGGCGCCAGGGCATTGACAGCGGCCCCGACCTCCTCGATGACGCCCGCTCCTTCGTGCCCCAAGATCCCGGGCAGCGGGAACGGAGTCTTGCCGGCTTGCACGGCGAGGTCGGTGGCGCAGATGCCCGAGGCATGGATGCGGACACGAACCTCGTCGGGTCGTAGGACATCCAATTCGATGGTGTCCCGGCTGAATTCGCCGCCGATCTGTTCGACTACGGCAGCGATGACCTCGGGGCCGGCAACCGCGGCCGCGGCTGGTGATGCGGCAATGTCGGTGATGTTCATCGAAGCGTTCCTTGTCAATCGAATTGGGCTACAAGCATCGAGGGTTCTCCGGTGTCCACGATCATCCGTACCGCTTCGGCTGGCCGTCATCGCCGTACCAGTCGGCCGTGGAGTCCTGCAGGTTGACCAAGATGCTCTTGGCCTCGGAATAGGCCAGCAGCGAATCCATGCCGTTCTCGCGGCCGTAGCCGCTCTGACCGAACCCACCCCACGGTGACGCCGGATTGTTCTTGTGGTGGTCGTTGACCCAGACCACCCCGGCCCGCACCGCCTGAGCGGTGCGGTGGGCACGACGTAGGTCGCTGGTCCACACCGCCGCGCCCAGGCCGTAGGCCGAGTCGTTGGCGTGGGCCACCGCGTCGTCCTCGCTGTCGAAGGGGGTGACGATGACCGCCGGTCCGAACACCTCTTCGCGCCACAGACCCATCTCACGCGTGACGTCGGTGACGACAGTCGGCTCATAGAAGTAGCCGTCGACCAGGTCGCCGGGCAGCGTCGGCGGCTGGCCGCCGGTGAGGACGGTGGCGCCGGCATCGCGGGCCGCGTCGACCGCGTCGGTCACCCGTTGCAGCTGTGCTGCCGAGATGACCGGGCCGACCTGGGAGTCGGCATCCAGCGGGTGCCCCAGGCGCAGCGTGGCGGCGGCGCGCGCAAAGCGAGTGCTGAACTCGTCGAAGATGTTGCGCTGCACCAGGAAGCGGGTCCCTGAGACGCAGGTCTGACCGCTGGCGACAAAGGCCGCGAACAACGATCCCCGTAGTGCCCTGGTCAAGTCGGCGTCGTCATGGACGATGACGGGCGCCTTGCCGCCGAGTTCCATGGTCGACGGGACGAGGTTGCCGGCGGCGGCCACGGCGATGGCCCGTCCGGTGTTGGTGCCGCCGGTGAAATCGACCTTGGCCAACGCGGCATGACCGACCACGGCGGCTCCCACGTCGGGTCCGGCGCCGGGTACGACGCTGATCACCCCGGGCGGCACACCGGCTTCGGTGCAGATCTGGGCCAGCAGCACCGCGGTGATCGGGGTCAGTTCCGAAGGCTTGACCACGATGCTGTTGCCCATGGCCAGAGCCGGAGCGAGCTTCTTGACCAGCAAGAGCAGCGGATGGTTCCAGGTCACGACCTGGGCCACCACGCCCAGCGGTTCCCGGGTGACGTAGTTGAGAAAATCCGACCCGAACGGGGGCAGATTGCCTTCCAAGGTTTGGATCCGGGCCGCGTAGTAGGTGAACCACTCACCCAGCCGGCCGACCTGCGGGCGCATTTCCATGATCGGGCGGCCGGTGCACAACGCGTCGAGTTTCGCGAGAAGTTCGGTCCGTTCGGCAAGAAGGGTGCCGATTTGGTGCAGCACCTTGGCGCGCGCGGCTGGATCCGTTCGGGACCACACGCCGGATTCGAACACCCGCCGGCCGTGTTCGATGGCTGCGTCCACCATCTGCGCGGTGGCGCAGGTGATCGAGGTGAACGGTTTGCCCGTGGCCGGGCAGGTGATGTCGAGGGTTTGGTCGGTGCTGACCGTGGTGCCGTCGACGAACGGGCCGATGGCCCCAATTTCCTCGACGAGGTGCCGCGCGTCCTCACGCATGTCAGATCTGCCTTCCTGCTTGGGTGTTCGGCCCGCATCGCGGTGTCGTCACGGGCCTAGATGCCAGAGCCGTCAGTGGCCGGTGACCACTTCAGCGGTGTCGCCGGGCGGCGGGCTGGTTCGTTCCTCGGGGATCATCAGGTTCAGGATCACCGCGGCCAGTCCCCCGACCGCCACGCCGGTCTGCAGCGCCAGTGCGATGTTGGTCGACATGAACGCGATGCCCTCGCCGGGCACCAGGGCGAAGCCCACGCCCAGTGACAGTGAGGCGGCGATGATCACGGTGCTGCGTTCGGTGTGCAGGGTGGGACGCAGGGTCTTGATGCCGACACCGGCCACGGTGCCGAACAGCAGTAGCGCGACTCCGCCCAGCACCGGAGTGGGAATGGTGCCAAGGACGGCGCCGAACTTGGGAACCAAGCCCAGCAGGATCAGAATGCCCCCGGCAAAGACCGAGATCCGGCGCGCAGCAACCCGAGTCATGCTCAGCGCGCCGAGGTTCTGGGCATAGGCGGTCATCGGTGTGCTGCCCAGGGCGCCCGACACCACCGAGCCGATACCATCGGCGATCAGGCCGCTGGAGATGCGCTTGCGGCTCGGCTCTACTCCGACGAGCGTGCTGGTGGCCGAAACATAGCCGGTGGTCTCCACCGCGGCCACCACGAACAGCAGCATGATCAGGACGATCTCGGTGAGTGAAGGGACGTCGAATCCCAGCGGCAGCAGGTGCGGTAGACCGAACCAGGCCGCCTCTTTGATGGGCCCGAAGTCGACGATCCCCAGGGCCACCGAGAGCGCGTAGCCGATCACGATCGCCAACACGATGGCGATCGAGCGCAGGAAGCCACGCAGCACAATGCTGAAGGCGAGCATGCACACGAAGGTCACCGACGCGACCAGAAAGGCTTTTCCGGTGCCGAAGTAAGGGGTGCCGTGGCCGACGAACTGCTCGATTCCGATCGGGATGAGAGCGACACCGATCAGCGTGATGATGGTGCCGACAACCACTGGCGGAAAAAGCTTCTCGATGTGACGGTAGAAGAAACTGATCAGGCAGACCAGGACCCCGCCGAGCATCACACAGAACGCGATGGAGCCGGTTCCCGAGATCAACCCGATGGCGATCAGTGGTGGCAGGAAGTACAACTCGGTTCCCTGCACCACAGGCAACCGCGCGCCGATGCCGAATGCCCCGTTGCCCTGCAGCAGCGTCGCCAGACCCGCCGCCACCAAGGTGGCCGCCACGATCGAGATGGTCAGCGACGGCGAGAGATGAAGGCCACCGGACAGTAGCACCGGGGCCAGCGCAGTCGGGGGCAGCATGATGATCACGTGCTGCATGCCGTAGAGAACGCCGCGGCCGATAGGGAGCCGGTCTTCCAGGTTGTAGAGGAATGCGAGCGCGGGTTTGGGCTGGGTCATCCGCCCCTCCCCGGCATCCGGTCCCCGGCCGCCACGGCCCTGGTGCCCAACGTCTCCCACCGGTGGTTCTTCGAGCATGACTGGAGCTCTCCTTGGCTCATCACTGGCCGGGTCAGCGGGCGCGATTGGCGGTGGCCGAGTCCAAGGCGCCGTCGAGCATGCGGGCCAGTGTTTCGGTGAGAAGGTCCACACCGGTGCACAGGTCTTCGTCGGCGGTGTACTCGGCCTCGGCGTGCGAGATCCCTTCCACGCTGGGAACGAACAGCATCACCGACGGGACGATTTCCTTCATGTTGGTGGAGTCGTGGCCGGCTCGGGTCTGCACGAGCATGCTCGAAACGCCGAGATCGTCGGCAGCGGCGCGGGCCAGCTCCACCCCCTGCGGTTGGTAACGGTGGCCGGGCCAGACATGGGCCTTGTGGTGCTCGACCCTGACTTTGGCGCGGATCTCCGCCTCGGCGATACGCTTTCGCAGCGCGGCGTCCGCGGCGGCGAGCAGCTCGTCGTTGTCCGAACGCAGGTCCAGGTGCATGTGCACCTCGCGCGGGACCACCACCGGGGAGTTGGGCAGCACGGTCAACTGCCCGCAGCTGGTGTGCAGCTCCTCGCCGAACTCATCGGCGATGTCGCGCAGCGCGACCACGATCAGCGACGCACCCAGCAGCGCATCCTGACGGTCATCGATCGCCGTGGCACCGGTGTGACCTTGGGCTCCAATGACATTCAACTCGTACTTGTTGGCGGCCCAGGTGCGGTCGACCAATCCGATGGCGACGTCGTTCTTCTCCAGCTCCCGACCCTGCTCGATATGGATCTCGGCGTAGGCGGCCAGCCGCCGGGCGACATCCCCGTCGGGAAAGACATCAGTTTCCCCGATGCTGTTGATGGCGGTCAAGGCCTCCCGCACGGTGATGCCGTCCTGGTCGGTGATGTTGAGGGTGTCCTCCAGATCGGCCGCGCCGGTGAACACCGCGCTGCCCATCAGGGATGGCTTGAACCGCGACCCTTCCTCGTTGAACCAATCCACGACCGCGATGTTGTATATCGGCGCCACACCGGATTCGGCGGCCTGGCGGCGAATCCGGTCGGCCGCCACGGCCCCGGCCAGCACGCCATAGGCACCGTCGAACCGGCCACCCCGTGGCTGGCTGTCGAGGTGCGAACCGACCAGCACATAGGGCGCCCCAGCATGGAACTCGAACAACCCGAACAGGTTTCCGACCCGGTCCACTTCGACCGTGAAGCCCCGATCGCGCAGCCACTGCGAGAACCACTCACGCATCTGACCGTCTTCGACGGTGGCGGCCTGCCGCTCTACACCGCCGGCCGGCGTCGCCCCGATCACCTCCAGCTCGGCCCACGAGTCCAGGAACTCGCGGTCGCGAACCGTGTCGAGCGTGATGCGCAGATTGTCCGTGTTCGCTTGTGCGGTCATGACTTACCTCCAGGCATGATGGATCGCGGGCCGCCTCGAGCGCGACTCGTGAATGTGTGGCGATCCCGGTCCGGGATCTGGTTGTGGTCGAACCAGGTCAGATCAGGTATTGCGACAGTCCGCGTTTGAGGTAGGTGCCGTGGCCTTTTCGGCCGAGGTACTGACCACGGTCGACGACGACGGTGCCGCGCGAGAGCACGGTCTGCACACCGCCGTCGATCTCGAAGCCCTCCCAGGTGGAGTGGTCGAGATTCGAATGGTGGGTCTTGTCGAAGCCGATCGAGGTGTGCGCGTCGGGGTCGTAGATCACCACGTCGGCGTCGGCCCCGGGCGAGATGATGCCCTTGCGCGGGTAGAGGCCGAACATGCGCGAGGGAGTGGTCGCGCACACGTCGACCCAACGGGACAGGCTGAGATTGCCGTTGACCACGCCCTGGTACATCAGGTCGATCCGGTGCTCGACGCCGGCCATCCCGTTGGGGATCTTGGAGAAGTCGTCGAGGCCCATCTCCTTTTGGCCCTTGAAGCAGAACGGGCAGTGGTCGGTGGACACCGTCGCTACGTCTCCGGTGCGGATGTAGCGCCACAACTCGTCCTGGTGGCGTTCCTCGCGCGAACGCAGCGGGGTGGAGCACACCCACTTGGCGGCCTCGAACCCGGCGGTCCCCAGCTGCTCCTCCAGCGACAGGTACAGGTACTGCGGGCAGGTCTCGGCGAAGACGTTGGCCCCGGCGCCGCGGGCCGTGGCGATCTGCTCCATCGCCTGCTTGGCCGAAACGTGGACCACGTACAGCGGGGCGCCGGTGACTTTGGCCAGCATGATGGCGCGGTGGGTGGCCTCCTCTTCCAGCTCCCACGGCCGGGACACCCCGTGGTAGTAGGGCGAGGTCTCACCGCGGGCGATGTGCTGGGCCACCAGCTGATCGATGGCGATGCCGTTCTCGGCGTGCATCATGGTCAACGCGCCGTTGCTGGCGCACTGTTGCATGGCCCGCAGGATCTGCCCGTCGTCGGAGTAGTACACCCCCGGGTAGGCCATGAACAGCTTGAAGCTCGTCACGCCCTCGGCGACCAGCTCGTCCATCGCCTTGAGAGCATCGGAGTCCACGCCACCCAAGATCTGATGGAAGCCGTAATCGATCGCGCAATTGCCTTCGGCCTTCGCGTGCCAGGCCGCCAGGGTGTCCTGGACCCGCTCGCCTTGCCGCTGGATCGCGAAGTCGATGATTGTGGTGGTGCCGCCGTGGGCCGCGGCGCGGGTGCCGGTCTCGAAGGTGTCGGAGGCGACGGTGCCGCCGAACGGCATCTCCATATGGGTGTGGGCGTCGACGCCGCCGGGGATGACGTACTTGCCCGAGGCGTCCAGCACGCGATCGAAGGCCTGTTCGGGATCGCCGAAAGGCGTTGCCGCCGGGTCGACCAGGGCGGCGATTCGTTCACCATCGATGAGCACGTCGAGAAGCTGAGTGCCGGTGGGTGAGATGACGGTGCCGCCGCGGATATACGTCGTGGTCATGGCCACAGATCGTATGGCTGCCAATGTGATTGAGCCCATAGCCATGGTGCAACGCGTTATCCCGCACAGATTGTGCACACGCACACCGAAGGGCAGTATCCGCACCGATTTGTCGACCCGAATTGGGCACCGGAAACCAGGCGGCGCCCAGGCCCGGTCCAGATCGCTCACCCTCGACACCACGCGCAGGTGCAGTAGCCTGCCGGGTGATGCGCAATCTGTCCGGTCGCCGCGAAGACACCCAGCTTCGCTGGCGGGCGCTGCTGCAGGAGCTCGGCGAGATGGACGACGACCTCGCCACCGAATACCTGATGCAGATCGACCGTGGTGCCCGGTTCTACGACAGCATCCCCGAAGAAGAGGATTTGCTCGACGCCGCGCGTCTAGCGTTCCGCTATCTACTGGCCACGCTGCTGGAGCGCCCGATGAGCGCCGAACTGGCCGACTTTCCCGCCGCGATCGGGGCATTGCGGGCCACCCAGGGCATCGCGCTGGAAAACCTCACCGCGGCGGTGCGCACCGACTTCCTCGTCGCCTGGTCGGCCCTGCTCAGATTGGCCGGCGACGACGACATGGCCGTGCTGGCGCTGCACGTCGACGTGCTCTGGAAGGCCGTCGACGAATTCGCCATGACGGTGCAGCGTGGTTATCTGGACCAGTGGCTTTCCATGGCCAGGACGAGCACCCTCGAACAGCAGCACAGCTTGTCCGACCTGTTCTCCGGGGAGCCTGCACCGGCCACGGTCCGGAGCGCAGCCCAGATCCTGGGCCTCGATGAGACGGCCAGGTATTGGGTGATCGGGGTGGCCAGCGAGGAGACCGGACGCACCGTCACCCGTCGCCTGCTCAACCGGCACCAGACAGCGCTGGACTACGTCGATCGCGGTGTGGCCCTCATCCTGGCGGCCGCCGACGGCCGCTGGCCCGACGACGACGCGGTGGTAGACGACCTGCTGACCGGCCTCGAAGGAGCCGTCGCACCCCGATCGGTACCGCTGCCGGAGGTGCACCGGGCGGCCGCGACGGTCCGGATGCTCGTCGATCTGGGCCTAGAGGCCACCACCCTGCGCCGCTCCTGGGCCCAGCTGTCGATAACCCAGCTTTCGGAAGTGATCGAGGACCTGCGCTGGTACGTCCTCGATCCACTCCACGATGTCCACGACCACGAGTTGATCGTCGAGACCATCCAGGTCTTCGCCGGAACCGGTTCGATCTCCGACACCGCGTCGGCGCTCTACTGCCATCGCAACACCGTGATGAACCGGATCCGCCGGTTCGAGGAGGCTACCGGCATCAGCCTGCGCAGCCCGCGCGCGCTGGCGATGGTTCAGTTGTGCCTGCTGCCGGCAGGATAATTCGTCGTTCGCAGAGGACCGCCGGCGGAGCTCACCGTCGAAGCGACCAGCTTTGCTCACCAACGCAACGCGAGAGTCGCGGCCGGCCGATTTCAGGCAGGAGCGCATTGCGGTGGGAATGAAGACCTCCGAGATCGTTGAGCGTTCCTAGACAGCTCGCACTCCACTCGGAGGTCTTCTTCTTGTCACCACGCCACGCAGTCCCTAACCTCCGTGGTCAGCAAATGATGCAGGGCAGAGTTCTTGTGCTGGTGGTGTTGGACGTATCTCGGAGGCCGGGTAGATCACGGCGAAACGGTCATCGGTTCCACGTGCTGCAGTGCGAAAGCGAAGATGACGACAGCAAGGATCGCAATGGCACCGGCCAGTACGAGCCCTCCCACGAATGAACCGGTGACACCCAGGATGAGGCCAATGATTGCGGGGCTCGCGATCCCAGCGGTGTTGGAAATGCCGTTGACGATGCCGGCGATCGAGCCCTCTTGGCCTTGGGAGGCGTGTGCGCGGGGCGACAGGTCACTGCACAGGCAGTAGATGCTGGCGACGGCGAACATGATAGATGCTGTCGAGATGGACAGCAGCACAAGGGCGGCGGCAGCGCTGTCGGCGAATGCCGCGAAGGCAATGGAGCTGGACAGCAAGGACCCCGCGATGATGCAGGATTTGCGTGCCCGGGTGACCGACCAGCCGCGACGCAGCATGGCATCGGTGGTGTAACCGCCGACGTACTGCCCGATCAGCGCGGTGATGGCGGGGATGGAACCGAGGAGGCCAAGTTTCAACAGGCTGAATCCACGCTCTTGGACGAGATACGCGGGGAACCAAGTGATGAAAAAATATTCGACGAAGGTGACGCACCAGAATCCGAATGCCACAGCCATGATGTTTCGGTTCTTGATCAAGGTGGTCCAGCGGAGTGGTTTTGTGTCCGAATCGATTTCGGTCGCTCGTCCCGCGTTGATGTGTTCGAGTTCAGCTTCCGACACACGCGGATGCTGGTTGGGTGATCGGTAGTACAGCACCCACGCCAGGGCCCACACGAGGCCGATGGTGCCGGTGACGATGAAAGATCCGCGCCAGCCGATCCATCCGATGAGGGCGGTGACCACCGGCAGCGCGAGAAGTGATCCAGCTCGGGATCCGCTGGCGACGATTCCGCTGGCCCTGCCGCGTTCGGAGGGCGGAAACCACGTGCCGACCGTCTTGATTCCCGACGGGAATGCGGCTGCCTCACCGACGCCGAGCAGCAGCCGTAGGCCAAAGAGCCCGCCGAATCCTTTGACGACGGAGGTCAGCGCTGTGCAGAAGGACCACCACACGACAGCACCGGCGAACAGGAACCGCGGCCCGATGCGGTCGGCCAGTCGGCCGAAGGGCATTTGAAAGGCCGAGTATGTCCAGTAGAACGCGCCGAGGATCAAGCCACTGGCCCCGGCTGCCAGGCCTAGGTCGTCCGTCATGTACGGGAGGGCGACGGCGAGATTAGCCCGGTCGACGTAGCTGATGAGCATGCCGAGGAACACCAGCGTAATAACCGTCCATCGGACTCTGCTGCGTCGGGGCGTGGAGGGGGACGGCTTTCGCGCGGGCATCTCGGTCTCTGCGGCTTGGGACATGGTCGGGTCCTGACATGTTGAGCAATGGGTGCCAAGGAGTGTGATCCAAGCCATCAATGTCTGTCAATAGTGATAGACGTCAATCATCTTGGTCCCAGGCGGGTGGCTGCACCTTCCGGGCTTTCAGCGGTCATGCGGAACCGCTGGCCAGGAGCCGTTCGATCAGCGTCCCGTCGTGTTCGTCGATGAAGCGCAACACTTCGGAGATCAGGCGATCGAGGTGTGCGTACATCAACTCGGCGGCGCGCTTGTCGTCGCCGGCGATCACGGCGTGAGTGATTGCCGCGTGTTCGTCGACGCTTGCCGCGTTTCGGTGGTGTGCGGCGAGGATGACATCAAGCGTCCGCTCGACGAGGTCCATGCTTTCGTTGAACACGATGCCGAGCATCGCTTTGAGGACTGGATTTGTGGTGTGGCGCATGATTTCTCGGTGAAAGTCGAGGGCGACAACCCGAGGGATCACGCCGTCCGGTGTGGCCTTCTGGCGATGGTCGTCGACCAGCCGCTGCAGCGTGTCGCTTGAGGTCATCAGGGAGCGCGTGGCGTCGCGGACCGCTTCCGGTTCCACGGCTCGCCGGGCGCGCAACAAATTGAGCAGGTCGTCGGTGGTGCGTACGACGGTGGCGTCACGCACTTTCTCGATGGTTTCGGCACCGTGGCGGATGGATAACGCCAGGGCCCTGCCGTCCTTCGACGGCGTGCGCCCCTTTGCGCCCACCTTCAAGGTCAGCCCTAAAGCGTCGAGTTCGCGGAGACGGCGGGCCATCGTGGCCTCCGAGAACTCGATGCCAAGCTGGGCTAGCTCTCCCACCAATTGCCTCGATCCAATGGGGCCGTCGGCGCCGTCGATCAGCAACAACACCTTCGACAGTTTGGCGTCGAGTTCGAGAGAGCTCACTTGCGCCTCCTTGGGCTGACGAACCATTCGAGATGATGATAGATGTCTATCAATATTGACAGACATCTGGGTGATGGTCGACACTGGCCGGGCGTTCGTCGACGTACCCCGCAATCGGTCCCTTCGCCTGGACGAACCGCCGATTGACACGGACAGCGATGAACAGCGACACGGCCGAGTCGCCCTGTTTGGTTCCCGAGCCGCGACTACCAGATGAAATCGAAGGAGCAGAAATCGTGTCAGATCCCAGCGACCGCCTCAATCTTCCTTTTGTCGGCATCCCGAGCTACATGCGGTCGCCGATCGTGCAGGATCTGTCGACACTCGACGCCGACCTCGCCGTCCTCGGTGTGCCCTCCGATGAGGGATCGCCGTGGTACCCCGGTGCCCGGATGGCGCCGCGCCGGATGCGCGAGATGTCGGTCCGCTACGCCGGATACGGCAAAATGCAGAGGCGCCCAGGCTATTTCGATATCGAAACCGGTCAACGTTTCCTCGGCTACGAAATGGCCAACCAACGCATCGCCGACTGTGGTGACGTCGACATCATCTACACCAATCCCGAAGCCACGTACCGCAACATCACGCGCTCGACCAGCCAGATCTTGGAAGCCGGCGCCATTCCCCTGGTGATGGGCGGCGACCACGCCGTGACATGGGGAGTCGTGCGCGCATACGAGGAACCGATTACCGTCGTGCACTTCGACGCCCACCTCGACTACCGCCCCTTCGTTCACGGTGCCGAATACGGCAACGGCAGCCCGATGCTCAAGATCGGCAATCTGCCCAACGTCGGCACGATGATCCAGGTGGGTGCGCGGGGACTGCGGGCCAGCATCGACGATCTTGAACGAACCCGCGAGCGCGGAAACCACGTCATCACGATGGCCAACTACCGTGAGCACGGCATCAAGGCCGTCACGGACGCACTCCCGGAGAACGGCAAGGTCTACGTCAGCGTTGACATTGACATTCTCGACCTACCGCTGGTCCCGGGATGTGCCTCTGCGGAGGCCGACGGCCTTACCTACAACGAGCTTCGGCAGACCATCTTCGCAATCGTCGCCAAGAATGAACTCGTCGGCTTCGACGTCGTCGAGATCAACCCCATGCTCGACGTCGCGTCCAACAACACCTCGTTGCTGGGCACCCAGCTCATGATCGAGACCGCCGGCCGCGCGGTCCTCAATCCGGCTTATCTCGCCCGTAAGGGCCGTGCGGCCGAGGAAGCGGTGACTGATGCAGTCCTCAGCTGAAGCCGCTGTGGCAGCACCCGGGGTCGCGCTGACTCGCATCGAACACGACCTGCTCGGCGATCTCAACGTGCCGGCGGATGCCTACTACGGCGTCCATACCGCTCGTGCGCTGCGCAATTTTCAGATCACCGGCACGGCCATCAGCCGCTACCCCCACCTGGTTACGTCACTGGCCACGGTCAAACAGGCGGCTGCCATGGCCAATCAGCAGTGCGAGCTGCTGAACAACGAACGCGCCGATGCGATAGCCGCTGCCTGCCAACGGATCCGAGGAGGTGAGTACCACGCGGAGTTCGTTGTAGATCCGATCCAAGGCGGAGCCGGCACGTCGACGAACATGAATGCCAACGAAGTGATCGCCAACATCGCACTCGTGGAGTACCTCGGGGCGCACCACGGTGACTACCACATCCTTCATCCGGTCGAACACGTCAACTTGGGGCAAAGCACCAACGATGTCTACCCAACGGCGTTGAAGCTGGCGATTCACGGCATGCTCGGCGAATACCGGGCCGCCCTGGAGCGTCTGAGCGAAGCCTTCGCCCAGAAAGCGGTCGAGTTCGCCGACCTGGTAAAGATCGGCCGCACCCAGCTCCAGGACGCTGTCCCGATGACGCTCGGGCAAGAGTTCGGCGCCTTTGCACTCACCCTCGCCGAAGACCTCGAACGGATCACCGAGGCCCGACTCCTTCTCTGCGAGCTGAACATTGGTGGCACCGCGATCGGTACAGGGCTGAACACCCACCCGCAATACCGAGCGCTGGTGCTCGATGCCATTCGCCAGCTCACCGGCATCCCCGAGATCGCCGGAGCCAGTGACCTGATCGAAGCTACCCAAGATGTCGGCGTATTCGTTCAGATCTCCGGCGTCATCAAACGCACGGCGACCAAGGTGTCCAAGATCTGCAATGATCTCCGGCTGCTGTCCTCCGGACCGCGGGCTGGCCTCAATGAGATCAACATCCCTGGCGTACAGGCGGGTTCGAGCATGATGCCCGGCAAGATCAACCCTGTCATCCCCGAAGTGGTCAATCAGGTCGCCTTCGCGGTTATCGGCAACGATGTAACGATCACCATGGCTGCCGAAGGCGGGCAACTCCAACTCAACGCCTTCGAACCCATCATCGCCCGCTGCCTGTTCGAAAACATCGCCACCATGCGCGCGGCCCTGGACAGCTTGACCGAGCTCTGTATCCGGGGGATCAGCGCCAACCCCACTCGGCTGCAAATGTACGTGTCTCAATCCATCAGCTTGGCAACGCTGCTCAACCCCATCATCGGCTACACCCGAGCAACCGAGCTCGCCACCCGCGCACTGGACAATGAACTCGACGTGCTCCAACTGGCCGTGGCATCGAACATGATCAGCCACGATCAGGCCGAGCAACTGCTCGCCTCGCTCGCCTCCCGCACCGCCGTGTGATTTCGCATCGTCGAAGTGGCCCGAAATGGAGGAGGCTGGACGGTCGCTGCGACGAATTGTGTTGGTGGCCTTCGGAGCTGATGGCGAGGTGATGTAGCGCGAGAACCAATGCCCCCACAGTCGCGAACCCCATCGCCTTCACCGTGAGCGACGGTCGAGTGCAAGCAACCCCGGTGTCACAGTGAGCTTTTCGTCCCGCAGTACGAACTTCTCAACACTGGGTGTCACCTGGTCCAGCGCACGTCGAAATCAGGATGATCGGCGTAGGCCGAGACGAACACCGCCGACGGGTCGAATCCCGAACCTCCAACATCCCCGGACTCGCCTTGCCCACATGGCAGCAGGTGATCGACCGTGAATACCAGCCGTGGACCCGCGATCGACTCGTCATCGACACCGCACACCTCAGCCCAGCCAACGCGGCCAACCTCGTCATCAATCACGTCAGCACCACACACCCACGCCGCAATTAGGTCGCCGCACGCATCGAATCCCCCGGCACGACCAACCCTGGCGCTGTCGCGCCAACGCAGAATTCTCACTTCCATGTCCAATTGGCCATCGAGTGGACATTTGGGATGAGAAATGGACATAAAACTTGAGAAGCCACAGTCGTCTGTTGTAGACCGCCGCTACCGCGCCATATTCGTGAACCGCGAAAAGTGAAGCTGGTGCGCCACAGTGATATTCGCCGTCGGCCCGTTGCGGTGCTTGCCCAGGATGATGTCGGCTTCACCGCCTCGTGGGTCTTCACGGTCGATCGAATCAGGACGATGCAACAGCAGGACCATGTCGGCGTCCTGTTCCAGCGAGCCGGATTCACGAAGGTCAGAGACCTGCGGTCGCTTGTCCGTGCGCTGCTCGGGACCACGGTTCAGCTGGCTGATCGCGATCACCGGCACTTCGAGCTCCTTGGCCATCAGTTTGAGGCTTCGGGAGAAGTCCGAGACTTCCTGCTGGCGCGACTCGTACTTCTTGCCCGAGCTCATCAGCTGCATGTAGTCGACGACCACAAGCTTCAGATCCGCCTTCTGGGCCAACCGCCGGCCTTTGGCCCGGATCTCCATCATGGTCAGGTTCGGTGAGTCGTCGATGTAGAGCGGCGCCTCGCTGATCTCGCTCATCCGGCGGGCCAGCTTCGTCCAGTCGTCATCGCTCATCCGGCCCGAACGCATATCGGCCAGTTTGATCTTCGCCTCGGCCGACAGCAGCCGCATGACGATCTCGGACTTGCTCATTTCCAGCGAGAAGATGACGCTGGCCATCCGGTGCTTGATAGAGCAGGACCGCATGAAATCCAGGCCCAGCGTTGAGTTATGCGTCGGCACCATCGATCGACTGGCGAGATACATGTGGGCTTCGTTGTCGACCTCCACACACCGCACTGGCACAGTCTCGACACGACGCACATCAACGATGAAACGGGAGTTAGACCGCGCTGTTCCGACAGCATTCCGACGTTCCTTGTGCAGCAACGCCTTACGGTGCAGCCCAAAGACCTCATCAGACGTCGAGAAGGTGATGGTGAATGAAGTTGAAGTCGCCTCACTGCGACCTTTGACCCGCTTGGTCGCTGTCTGGCACCTGTATCCCAGGCTCACCACAAGCTCGGCGAAGTCCTCCGCCAGCCTCCGGTTCGTCACAGCGAACTGCACAGAACCTCCGGCGGTGACAGTTCCATCGGTGTCCAGGAGGCCAGCAAGGAGTGCACGGCGCTGCGCTTCAGATGTTCGAAGGTACTCAGCGGGAATGTGTTTGGCGCCCAGTACACCGATTGTCCGCAAGCGGGCCTGCAGCGTCCCGACCGTGTTGCGGCACGACTGGCACAATCGCAGTCCGCACGACGGTTCACCGCATCTCAAGCACTGTGGGGCCGGAACCGGTTCTGATACGAACCGGGCACGCCCACCGCAACTACGGCCGCACGTACGCACCTGGCTGGTCTGCGGAACGAATTCGGCACCACAGACCACACAGGATCGGGTCGGGACCCCGGGTTCGTCAGCCAGCAGAATCTGGTAGCGGTACAGTGCGGAATCCGATTTCCGTGCTGCTAACCCTTCAGCCTCGATGCGGACGATGATCTCGGGATCAGCGGTCGTGATCTGCGCGGATGCTGACGTCCCGTCGCCCAGCCATGCTCCCAACGTGTACGGCGGGACCAAGAGTTCCCGCTCCTCACCCTGGAGAGCAGCAGCGTTGACTACCGAATGATTCAGGCGGCGGTCTGCAGTCTCGCAATACAACGAGTCCGCGATGTCCGCGGTGGTACGCACAGCGGCAAATGTCCGCTGATTCTTGTGACCGTTGTAGCCCGTCGCAGCTGACTGCGCGGATCGTCTCGAAGCTCTCGTCTCCGTCAGCCATTGATGCTGGGCATCGGCGACAATCACCGTGCCGTCGGAGAATTCGACCTCATAGCACGGCCGGCCCAGCATGACCTCGGTGGCGGCGACAACACGCGTGGGCTCACCGTCTGCGCCGATGAGATGGTCACCCACGGCGACGTCACCCATCGTGGTCCAGCCATCCGGCGTCGGCAGCGGGGTATCGAGCGCGAGTGCCTTTCCGACGCCAGGTCGGGCCGCGATGATGATCATCTGCCCGGGGTGCAGGCCGTTGGTGAGCTCGTCGAATTCGGTGAACCCGGTGGGCACACCCTTGGAGATCCCACCCGCCGAGGCGATCGCGTCGATCTCATCCATGGTGGGCTGCAGCAGGTCTTCGAGCGGGACGAAGTCCTCCGACGCGCGGCGTTCGGTCACGTCGTAGATCTCGGCCTGCGCCCGGTCGACCACATCGGCGACATCGGCCCCGTCCGCCCCGGCGTAGCCGTACTGCACCACCCGGGTCCCGGCCTCCACCAGTCGGCGCAGCAGCGCCTTCTCGGCCACGATGCCGGCGTAGAAACCGGCGTTGGCCGCCGTGGGCACGGTCGAGATCAGCGTGTGCAGATACGGGGCACCGCCGATGCGGCGCAGCAGGCTGCGGCGGTCGAGTTCGGCGGCCACGGTGACGGCGTCGGCGGGCTCACCGCGGCCGTACAGATCCAGGATCGCGTCGTAGACGTTCTGATGTGCCGGGCGGTAGAAGTCGCCGGGACGCAGCCGCTCCAGCACGTCGGCGATGGCGTCCTTGCTCAGCAGCATGCCACCCAGCACGGCCTGTTCGGCTGCCATGTCCTGCGGCGGCTGACGGCCGAAATCCTCGCCAGGCGGCGGGCCGTCCATCTCGGCATCCGGATGCCCCAAGTCATCCACAACCGCCACGGACTTCCACCCCCTCCGAGTCAAGCTCGAACGTCTATTCGAATCGGTACTGCGACTGTAAATCAAGGCGCCGACAAGGCTTTGTCATGGCGCCGCGACGCATCACGGTAGACGTTGCTGACGCCACCGGAAACCACCCCTGTTGATCAACCTGTGGATGACATGGGGATAGGTGTCGGTCGTGATGTTGAGCCTCTGGGGACAACCTGTGGACTACTTCCGGCCAGTATGCAATTTCCCCTGGTCAGGGTGCCATGGGGCCGGTGAACAATTGTGGATGGGAAACTCTTCGGCGTGTCGTGGCGGGTTGCCGTCCCGGGCGTGTTGTGTTGCGCCGAGGAGCCGCCCCGGTGAACACCGGGTTAGCTTCGCTGTCCAGAGTTTTCCGCAACATGTTCGCCAGCGACACAGCAACGCCCGGGTGGGAACCAGTGCAGGTTCCCACCCGGGCGATTGAGTGCTGGCGGATTTACTCCGCTACGACGGACAGCGTCACCTTGGCTTCCACCCCGGTGTGCAGCCGGACGGTGACCGGATGCGTGCCAACCGACTTGATGTGCGCCTTGGGCAACTGCACCGTGCGCTTGTCCAAGTTGGGGCCGCCGGCCTTCTTGATCACGGCCACCACATCGGCAGCGGTGACCGAGCCGAACAGCTTGCCGGTATCGGCAGCGGCGTGCACCGGCAGCGCGACCTCGCCCAGACCCTCCAACGCGGTCTTGAGCTCGTTGGCGTGCTCCAGGCCCCGAACCGTCTTGGCCTCACGGGCCCGACGGATCTCGTTAGCCTGGCGCTCGGCACCACGGGAGGCCACGATGGCCAGCCCGCGCGGCAGCAGGTAGTTACGGCCGTAGCCGTCCTTGACCTCGACGGCGTCGCCGGCGACACCCAGGTGTTCCACCTCAGCGGTGAGAATCAGCTTCATTGATCTGCCCCCTACCGCGTCGACGAGCCGAACGGCAGCAGAGCCACCTCGCGGGCATTCTTCACGGCGATGGCGACATCGCGCTGGTGCTGGACGCAGTTACCGGTCACCCGACGGGCACGGATCTTGCCGCGCTCGCTGATGTAGGTGCGCAGCAGCGCAGTGTCCTTGTAGTCGATGACCTGCCCCTTACCCTTCTTGGAGCAGAACACGCACTTGCGAGTCTTGACCGGCTTTTCCGGTGCCGGCCGTCGCTTTGTGGACTTGGCCATTGGTTATCTCTTCCTTGCAAAAATTTTCGATGTTGATCAGAACGGCGGTTCGTCGTCGGCACCGCTGAAGGAGCCCGACGCCGGTGCACTGCCCCACGGATCGTCCTTGGGCTCGGCCGGACGGGATCCTCCCCCGCCGCCACCGCCGAAGCCGCCTCCCCCACCGCCGCTGCGGCTGGCCTTGTTGACCTTGGCCGTGGCGTAGCGCAGGGACGGACCGATCTCATCCACCTCGACCTCGACAACGGTGCGCTTCTCACCCTCACGGGTTTCGAAGGACCGCTGCTTGAGCCGCCCGGTGACGATCACCCGCGAACCGCGGGTCAGGCTTTCGGCCACGTTCTCGGCGGCCTCACGCCAAATGTTGCACCGCAGGAACAGCGCCTCGCCGTCCTTCCACTCGCCGCTCTGGCGGTCGAATGTCCGGGGCGTCGACGCAACAGTGAAGTTCGCGACGGCCGCACCCGACGGGGTGAAACGCAACTCCGGGTCGGCGGTCAGGTTTCCTACGACAGTGATGGTGGTATCACCAGCCACGAGATCCTCCTGGGGTGGGCGTCCTGTTGCGCGCGAGCCTACGCAAGCTGCACGACAGGAGCAGCCATTCGGCTCAGTGCTTGCCGGTCCGCATGACCTTGGTCCGCAGCACGGACTCGTTCAGGTTCAGCTGACGGTCGAGCTCGGACACGGTGGCCGGTTCAGCCTTGACGTCGACGACGGCGTAGATGCCCTCGGCGTGCTTGGCGATCTCGTAGGCCAGCCGGCGGCGGCCCCAGATATCAACCTTGTCGACACTGCCACCGTCCTTGCGGACGACGTTGAGGAACGTCTCCAGCGAGGGAGCTACGGTGCGCTCGTCGAGAGTGGGGTCAAGGATGACCATGATTTCGTATGGACGCATAAGGAACCCATCACCTCCTATGGTCGTTGCGGCCACGGCGTGTTCCGTGGCAGGAGGGTCGCCTGCGTCGGCAACCGGCCCAGGCTACCCGAATGTGCGCTGATCTGCGAAATCGCGCACAAAAGCTGCCATGCGCCGATGCCATCCATCGATAGGCTGTCGCAGTTGATTCTTGTCTTCGAGGGGGGACGTGTGAACTATCCGTACGGGTCCTACGGGCAAGGGTTCCCAGGCCAGCCTGGCAATCCGCAGCAGCCCGGCTACCAGCAACAACCTGGCTTCCCACAACCCGGCTACCCGCAGCCCGGTTACCCACCACAGGCCGGCTTCCCACAACAGCCCTATGCGATGGGGCCCGGGGCGCCCAGCGGTGCCACGGGGATCATCGCCGCGATCCTGGCGGGACTGGGCGGACTGGCCGGCCTCGGCGGCGGACTGATCTCCCTCACCGGGCTCGACACGCTGAGTAGCCTCAGGTACATCTCCGGCGGGACTTACGCCATGGTGATCGTCGGGATGCTGCTCAGCCTCGTCTTCGGGGTAGTACTCCTCATCGGAGCGATACTGCTGTTTCAACGCAAGATGCTCGGCCGCTGGCTTATCGTCGGCGGATGCGCCGTAGCCATCCTGAGCAGCCTGGCCAGCCTCGGTGCGACTGCCGCCCTCAAAGCCGACTACAGCAACTATCCCGGCGCCGGCGGCGTATTCACAGTCCTGGGTCTCATCTTCCCGATCGCGACGCTCGTGCTGGCCTTGCTGCCGCCGACCGCCGCGTGGATCCGGGCAAAGCCGAATCCGGTTGTGCCTCAGACCTATCCGCCCTACCCGCCTTATCTGGGCTGAGTTGACGCAGTGACCCATCCCGATGAACTGTCGCTCGTGCAGGCGGAATCGCCGAGCGGCGTCACGGCGATCATCACGGGTGTCCTGGCCGGGCTCGGCGCCCTGCTGACCCTCGGCAACGGCATCCTCGGGCTGATCGGATTTGCCGCACTCGCAGGCGACGCGGGGTTGCGAACTCTGGCCGCCAGGTCTCCCGGGGTGCTCACACTGACGATCCTCACAACCCTGCTGAGCGTCGGCTGCGGGCTCCTGCTCCTGGCCGGTACGGTGACGCTGCTACAACGCAAGATGATCAGCCGTCGGCTCATCGTCGGCGGCTGCGTTTTGATCATCCTCGGCAGCCTGATCAGCCTCGGACTGAGTTTCGCCGCGACAGCCCGCTACGAGGCCAACGCGCTCGCATTCCTGAGTCTGGCCCTTCCGATTGCCACGATCGTGCTGGCCTTACTGCCGTCGACGAGTGCGTGGATCCGGGCAAAGCAGAATCCGATTGCATCGCAGGCCGATCCGGACTGACTGGCAGCTGTTCGCCGTCACTTCTACTTAGAGCCCGCGAGCTCCGGCTCAGGCTCAGGCTCCACCTGCACCCGGCCGGCCGGCGGACGCAGCCAATCCGGCAACCAGCGCGGCGGATTGTCGGGCGCCCTGTCGAACACCCCGCCGGTTGGGTCGTCGATTCGGCCGCGGTGCCGGACCAGATCCAGCCCCGGCCGGTAGATCTGGCGAATCACCAAGGCGCACAATCCGATCACCGCAAGATCGCGGAGCAACACGGTGACGGTGAACCACTGCTCGGGCAGGCCCTTGTTCTGCTCGCCGTACAGATACAGCATCCGCGGCACCCACACCAGGGCGTCAATTGTCATCCACGCCAGCAGGATCCGACGATGCGGCAAGGCCAGCACCGCCAGCGGCACCAGCCACAACGAGAACTGCGGACTCCACACCTTGTTGGTCAGCAGGAACGCCGCCACCATCAGAAATGCCAGTTGCGCCACCCGCGGTCGCTGCGGTGCGGTCAGCGCGATGTAACCGATGGCGATGCAGCAGGCCGCGAACAAGACCGCGGTCACCGTGTTGAGCACCGTCGGCGGCTGCCAGAAACCCAGATCCGGATCGAACCCGCGCCATTTCGTGAACGACTTCACCACGTTGTACAACGAATCCATGTCGTCGCCGCGCCGGGTGTTGAGCCGGAAGAACTCCGACCAGCCGCGCGGGAACATCATCATGATCGGCAGGTTCACCACCAACCAGGTGCCCGCCGCGGTCAGCGCGGTCTTACCGACCTCACGCATCCGGCCGGTGCGCAGCCCGAGCATCACCAGCGGAACCAGCAGCAGCACCGGATACAGCTTGGCCGCAACCCCGATTCCGATCAGCGCCCCGGCCAACACGGGCTTGCGCCGCGACCACGCGAGCATCGCGCCCGCCGCCGTGGCCGTGGCGATGGCGTCGAAGTTGGTGAACACCTGGAAGATCACGATCGGTGAGCCGGCCACCAGCGCGGCGTCCCACACCCGTCTGCCGGCCATCCGGGCGGTGGCCCAAATCGTGGCCAGCCAGGCCAGCGCCAGCCCGAACGCGGCGATGTTGAAGAACATCACCACCTCGGCCACGATCGGGATCGACACCAGCTTGGTCACCGCGGTGTATGTCTTGGCTAGTGACATCGACACGTACTGGTAGAGCCCGGTGAGCACCGGGTACTCCATGTAGCGGATCGCCGGGCTGCCGTCGTACTGCATGCGCGGCTTACCGGCCGAATCGTTTTCCACCCAGCTGGACTTGTACGGAAACTTGCCCAGGTTCAACAATTCCGCGGTGTAGAGCGGGACGGTGTCGGAATAGCACAGCTCGTAATAGGCCCGGTTGTTCTGCCAGTTGGCCACCCGCTCACCGGCCGTCCCGTTGCCGATGGTCTGCAGACAGGCGGCCTTGGTCGAATATCCCAGCGCCAGAAACACCACGGCGATCACGAACATCACCCGCAGCGGGGTCATGAACCGGGTCCGGCCGATCAGCGCGTGCCGGCCGACGGGTCCACCCACGGTCTGCGACAGCGCCTCGCCCAGCCGGTCGTTGCGGCTCGGAAGGTCCCGATCGTCAGCGCTCCGCCTGTCTTCTGCCAGCGGCGCCGGCGAGACTCGCCCTGCCGGCGAGGCCGGCGAATCCAACCCGGCATGCGGCGCCGGCGATACCCGGCCCGTCACGGAGGCGGCGGTGGCACCGGAGCGCCCGGCATACCCGGAGCTCCCGGCGGCGGTCCGATCGGCACGGTCGTCGGGGGCCCGATCGGAATCGTGATGCCCGGGGCCACTTCGATGGTCGGCTGGATCACGGTCTCCGTGGGCATCACCATCTCGGGCGGGCCCACCGGAGCGGGACCCGGCGGCGGGATGGCCGGCGCCTGCGGCACACCGGCGTATCCGCCGATCTCGGTCGGCTTGGGGAACGACTCGTTGTCGGTGCCCTCCAGCGCGCCGTCCATCGTCGCTTTCCAGATATCCGACGGCAGCCCCGAGCCGTAGACCGGCGAACCCCATTGGTTCTTCAGCGGCTTGACGCCCTCGGTGGTACCCACCCACACCGCGGTCGACAGCGACGGCGTGTAGCCGACCATCCAGGCGTCCCGGTTGTCGCCGGTGTCGCCGAGCTGGTTGGTGCCCGTCTTGGACGCCGACGCACGCCCGCCGGCCAGGTTGTGCCCGCGCGACCAGCCCGCGATCGGCAGCATCGCCGAGGTGACGTTGTCGGCCACCGCCTTGTCGATGCGCTGGTCACCGTTGTCCTGCTGCGAGGCGTCGAACAGCACCTGGCCGGAGGCGTTCACCACCTTCTGCACGAAGTGCGGCTTGTGATAGACGCCCGAGGCGGCCAGGGTGGCGTAGGCCGAGGCCATGTCGAGCACCCGGGACTGGTACTGGCCCAGCACCACACCGTTGTTCGGCGGGCCGCCCTTGCCGTCCTCGGACAGCGTGTGCTCCACACCCGGGAAACTCTCGGCCACGCCGGCATTATGGGCGGCCTTGGCCACGTCCTCCGGGCCGTGCTCCAGCTTGAGCATCAGCCGGTAGTAGCTGGTGTTGAGCGAGCGTTTGAGCGCCTCGGCGATCGAGCAGGTGCCGCAGCCTTCGCCTTCGACATTGCTGATCTTGATGCCGTTGACGGTCAGCGGCCCGCTGTCCACCTGGTAACCCAGGCCGATACCCTGCTCCAGCGCCGCGACCAGAGCGAACACCTTGAACGACGACCCGGTCGGCAGGCCGGCCTGGGCGAAGTCGAAACCGTTGGCGATCGCTCCGCCGTAGTAGGCCTTGACCGCACCGTTGTGCGGATCGACGGACACCACCGCGGTCCGCATGTCGGGCTCTTGGCCTTCCATGTACTTGGCCACCGCGTCCTCGGCCGCCTTCTGCGCCTGCGGATCGATCGTGGTGGTGATCTGCAGACCTTCGGTGTTCAGCGCCTGCTCACTGATGTCGAACAGATCCAGCAGTTCCTTGGTGACCTGTCGCTCGATCAGTCCGTTCGGTCCGGTGGTCTGGTTCTGCTGGCTGGCCTGATCGGGCGGCACGGTGGGCGGGAACACCTGCGCGGCGCGGTCGTTCGCCGACAGCGCGCCCATGTCGACCATGCCGTCGAGCACCCAGTTCCACCGCTCCGCGGCGCCTTCGGGATCCACCGCGGGGTCCAAGGTCGACGGCCGCTGGATCAGGGCGGCCATCAGCGCGCCCTCGGCGACGTTGAGCTGTTCTACCGGCTTGTCGAAGTACGCCTTGGCGGCCGCCGCGATCCCGTAGGAGCCGCGGCCGAAGTAGATCATGTTCAGATAGGCCTGCAGCACTGCGTCTTTGGACCATTCACCGGCCATCTTCGTCGAGATGACCAGCTCCTTGGCCTTGCGGACCAAACCGCCGACGCCCGAACGCTCATCACCGACCAGCGCGTTCTTGACATACTGCTGGGTGATGGTCGATCCGCCCTGCAGATCACCACCGACCAGGTTGTTCTTGACCGCGCGCAGCAGGGCGGTGAACGAGAAGCCGGGGTTCGTATAGAAATCGCGGTCCTCGGCGGCCATCACCGCATTGCGGACATGCACCGGGATCTGGTCGATGTTGACATCGACCCGGTTGCCTTCGGGCGGCACGATCCGGGCGATCTCGCTGCCATCGCTGGCCAGGATCGTCGACACCTGCGCAGTGCGGATGTCACCGGGCTGCGGAACCTCGACGATCATGTAGGCCATACCGAAGGTCACCAGCGGCAGCAGGATCATCGCCACCACCGCGGCGATCAGCCCACGGCGGACCAGCTTCCAATTGACCCGGAACTGCCGGGCCGGCTTGGGCCCCGAACCCGACGGACCGGACGGTCCCGGGCCACGGCCACCCGGTGGTGGCGGCGGCGGAGATTTGGGGGGCGGAGATTTGGGTGGCGGCGCCGAAGACTTGCGCGGCGGCCGGGTGCCGTCCATCGCGGCCTTGACGACATCCAGGGGAGCCGACCGTTCGTCTCGCACCGGCGGCAACACCGTCGTCAACCGGTCATCGGGCGGGACCGCGGAGCCGGGCCGGGGTGCGGGCCGATTCGGGCGTGGGACAGGGCGATCGGCCGCATCGTTCGATCGTGCGCCGAGTCGGTCAGCCGCATTGCGTGCGTCGCTGGCTGACCGACTATGGCGCCCTTCGCTATTCACTGGCCGTACGCGCGGACTTGCGCGTGGTCGGGGCGCGTTTCGGCCTGCGTGCTTGTGGGGGGCGCGGCGTGCCGAGCACGTACGACTTCACCAGATGATTCCAACTGCAGGTCCGACATACCTCCACCACATGGACCGCGAACTCGTCGTAGCGAGTCGCCAACATCACCAGTTCTTCAGCGGTACGCGCCGACCCTGACACCGGGCCCAAATGATCGCCGAACACCCACGAAACCAACGTGAGCTGCTCTTTGCGGCAGATCGGGCACATCACCGAGCTTTGCTTGCCATGGAACTTCGCGGCGCGCAGCAGGTAGGGGTTGGCATCGCAGACCTCCGAGACGCCGGTGCGCCCCGAATAGACCTCAGCCAGCAGGGACCGTCGCCGAAGCGCGTAATCCACCACCTGTCTCTGCAATCGCACGAAGACCAGAGTACGTCGGCCCCCTCAAGCCCGAGGCGCGACCGCGTCACACCTCATACGATCATCGGCGTGGCAGACCGGCAAACCCCGCGCCAGACCTCGATGACCCGGGCAAAGGACAACGATCGCAACGACACCTGCAAGGTGCTCGACAATGCGCTGAGCGAAGGCCAGCTGTCCATGGAAGAGCACCGCCAACGGGTGGCCGCGGCGACCAACGCCACCACCCTGGGCGACCTCGCCGGCCTGGTCACCGATCTGCAGAACGACAACGCCCCGGTCCAGCTGCCCGACCTCAAGAAGCCCAGGCCGTCCCTGCTACCCAGCCGCGTCAAGACGGGTTGGGGTCTGCGCCTGGCCTCGGCTGCGGTGCTGGTGGCGCTCGGCATCGGCATCGGCTGGGGCCTGTACGGAAACACGGCCTCGCCGTTGAGCTTCAACCCCGACCCCGGAGCCGTGCCCGACGGCATCGAGCCGATGGTGCTGACCCCGCCGAAGCAGCTGCAATCGCTCAACGGGGTCAAGGGACTGTTCGAGCAGATGCGCAAGAAGTTCGGCAACACCATGGGCTTCGAGCTGCACATCGATCCGGACTCGGCACTGGCATACCGGCCGGACCCGCAGGACAGCCGGATGAAGGTCTATTACCGCTACACCGGCGGCTGGGGCGATCCCGGCCGCTCGCCCAGCACGCTCAGCAGCGACGACCGGCTCGTCGACCTCGCGGCCTTCGACTATGAGAAGGCGCTCGCCGTGCTCCGCGGCGCACCCGAGACGCTCAACACCAAGCGCGAAGACGTGAAGAGCTCGTGGCTGCGCATCACGCCGTCAGAAGATCCCTCGACACCCGACATCGTGAACGTCGAGGTGATCGTCAGCAGCGATTTCGGCGGCGGGAACATCGATCTGTACCCCGACGGCACCATCAAGGGGATGTACCGCAACAACAGATGAATTTCGGTCACGCCGGCGTTGTCACGCCGGCGTGACGTTCGCCGCCTACTTGGCGCCGAATATATCGGCGCGATACAGTTTGGCGAGGTGTTGATCCGTCGTAGCGGTCAGCCCGTTGATGCGTTGAAGGGGGTGATCAGATGCTGGAACTCGCCATCCTGGGTCTCCTGCTCGAATCACCCATGCACGGCTACGAGCTGCGCAAACGATTGACGGGTCTATTGGGCGCGTTCCGCGCCTTCTCGTACGGATCGCTCTACCCGGCACTACGCCGCATGCAGGCCGACGGCCTGATCGTCGAGGACGCCGCACCGTCGGGACCGACAAAGGTGCGCCGGGCTCGACGGGTGTATCAGCTGACCGATGCCGGCAAGCAACGGTTCACCGAGCTGGTCGCCGACACCGGTCCGCAGAACTTCTCCGACGACGGATTCGGTGTCCACCTCGCCTTCTTCAATCGCACCCCGGCCGAGGCCAGGATGCGGATCTTGGAGGGGCGACGTCGTCAGGTGGAGGAACGCCGGGAAGGTCTGCGCGAAGCCGTGGCGCGGGCCAGCAGTTCGTTCGACCGCTACACCCGCCAGTTGCACCAGCTGGGGTTGGAGTCCAGCGAACGAGAAGTCAAATGGCTCAACGACCTGATCGCGGCCGAACGTACGGCGCAGGGACGCTCGGAGAACACATGAGCACAGCCCCTACCCCCACAACATAGGCCCCAGGCCGAGCACACAGAACGAGTAAGGAGACCGTCCATGTCTGAGCACGCAGGAGAAATCCGGGTCGCCATTGTCGGCGTCGGTAACTGCGCATCCTCCCTGGTTCAGGGCGTGCAGTACTACCACAACGCCGATGAGAACACCGCTGTGCCGGGCCTGATGCACGTGAAGTTCGGCCCCTACCACGTGCGTGACGTGAACTTCGTGGCCGCGTTCGACGTGGACGCCAAGAAGGTCGGCTTCGACCTGTCCGAGGCCATCTTCGCCTCGGAGAACAACACCATCAAGATCGCCGACGTGCCGCCGAGCAACGTGATCGTGCAGCGCGGCCCGACGCTCGACGGCATCGGCAAGTACTACGCCGACACCATCGAGATCTCCGACTTCGAACCGGTCGACGTGGTCCAGGCGCTCAAGGACGCCAAGGTCGACGTGCTGGTGTCCTACCTGCCGGTGGGCTCGGACGAGGCCGACAAGTTCTACGCCCAGTGCGCCATCGACGCCGGCGTGGCCTTCGTCAACGCGCTGCCGGTGTTCATCGCCTCCGACCCGGTGTGGGCCAAGAAGTTCGAGGACGCCGGTGTGCCGATCATCGGTGACGACATCAAGAGCCAGGTCGGCGCCACCATCACCCACCGCGTGATGGCCAAGCTGTTCGAGGACCGCGGCGTCACGCTGGACCGCACCTACCAGCTCAACGTCGGCGGCAACATGGACTTCCTGAACATGCTGGAGCGCTCGCGCCTGGAGTCCAAGAAGGTCTCCAAGACCCAGGCCGTCACCTCCAACCTGACCGGCTCGCTGGCCGGCAAGGTCGAAGACAAGAACGTGCACATCGGCCCGTCCGATCACGTCGCATGGCTCGATGACCGCAAGTGGGCCTACGTGCGCCTGGAAGGCCGCGCCTTCGGCGACGTGCCGCTGAACCTGGAGTACAAGCTCGAGGTGTGGGACTCGCCCAACTCGGCCGGCGTCATCATCGACGCGGTGCGCGCCGCCAAGATCGCCAAGGACCGCGGCATCGGCGGACCGGTCGAGGCGGCCTCGGCCTACCTGATGAAGAGCCCGCCCAAGCAGATCGCCGACGACATCGCCCGCGCTCAGCTGGAGACCTTCATCGAGGGGTAGCTTTCGACCGTCATAGTGGGCGGCCAGGTGAAACCTGGCCGCCCACTTGGCATTTGAGGGGTCGGATCATGCTCATGGCGTTGTGAGACTGACCACAAGCGGGCCTACAAACTGGATCTAGTCAAGAAAACAACTAGGCTGGGAGCGGCAGTAAACATCCGACAGTGACCGAATAGAGGTACCCGTGGCCCTGATCAACAAGCAGATCAAGCCGTTCTCCGCGACCGCCTACAAGAACGGCGCATTTATCCCCGTGTCGGACGCCGACATCAAGGACAAGTGGGCCATCTTCCTCTTCTACCCGGCCGACTTCACCTTCGTCTGCCCCACCGAGCTCGGTGACCTCGCCGACCACTACGAAGAGCTGCAGCGCCTCGGCGTCGAGGTGTTCTCGGTGTCCACCGACACCCACTTCACCCACAAGGCGTGGCACGACTCGTCCGACACGATCGGCAAGATCCAGTTCGCCATGATCGGCGATCCGACCCTGCAGATCAGCACCGACTTCGAGGTGCTCCGTGAGGACCAGGGCCTGGCCGACCGCGGCACCTTCCTGGTCGACCCCGATGGCGTCATCCAGTTCACCGAGGTCACCGCCGAGGGCATCGGCCGCAACGCCGCCGAGCTGGTCCGCAAGGTCAAGGCCGCCCAGTACGTCCGCAACCACCCGGGCGAGGTCTGCCCCGCCAAGTGGGAAGAGGGCGAAGAGACCCTGGCCCCGTCACTGGAACTCGTCGGCAAGATCTAACGCCGACATCACTGCTGTTGACGGTACGGGCCTGGTCCACCCGGCCCGTACCGCTCACCAGAACTGTTCCCCACCAAAATCTTTCGGGCCACATGGGCCCAGCCAGTCCCCTTATCGATGGAGTTGATCCGCATGCTCGACGCCTCACTCGCCGGCCAATTGAAGTCCTTACTGGAGCGGCTGACCGCGCCGATCGAGCTGGTGTCCTCCCTCGATGACGGCCCCAAGTCCACCGAACTCGCCGAACTGCTCACCGAGATCGCGGCGATGTCGGACAAGATCACCTATTCGCGTAGTGACGACAATGCCCGTCGGCCGTCGTTCGCCATCCGACGCACCGGCACCGACGTCGAGGTCCGGTTCGCCGGCATCCCCCTGGGCCACGAGTTCTCCTCGCTGGCCCTGGCCCTGCTGCAGGTCGGCGGATACCCGTCGAAGGAAGCCCCCGAACTGCTCGAGCAGGTGCGCAACCTCGACGCCGATCTCCACTTCGAGACCTACTTCTCGCTGTCCTGCCAGAACTGCCCGGACGTGGTGCAGGCACTGAACCTGATGGCCATCCTCAACCCGCGCATCAGCCATGTCGCCATCGACGGCGCGCTGTTCAAGGACGAGGTCGAACAGCGCAAGGTGCTGGCGGTTCCCACGGTCTTCCTCAACGGTGAGGTGTTCGACTCGGGCCGGATGACCCTGGAGCAGATCATCGGCAAGGTCGACGTCGGCGCCGCGCAACGCACCGCCGAAGCGATCGCCGAGAAGGACCCCTTCGACGTGCTGGTGGTCGGCGGTGGGCCCGCGGGCGCCGCGGCCGCAATCTACGCTGCCCGCAAGGGAATTCGCACCGGCGTGGTCGCCGAGCGGTTCGGCGGTCAGGTGCTCGACACGATGGCGATCGAGAACTACATCTCCGTCCCCCACACCGAGGGACCGAAGTTCGCCGCGGCGCTGGAAGCGCATGTCAACGAGTACGACGTCGACGTGATGAAGACCCAGCGCGGCGCGAAGCTGCTGCCCGCGATCGACGAGGGCGGGCTCATCGAGATCTCGCTGGAAAGCGGCGCCTCGCTGACGGCTCGGACCGTCATCCTGTCCACCGGCGCCCGCTGGCGCTCGATGGGCGTGCCCGGCGAGGCCGAGTACCGCAACAAGGGCGTCACCTACTGCCCGCACTGCGACGGACCGCTGTTCAAAGGCAAGCGCGTCGCCGTCGTCGGCGGAGGCAACTCCGGGGTGGAGGCCGCGATCGACCTCGCGGGTGTCGTCTCCCACGTGACGCTGATCGAATTCGATTCGGTGCTGCGCGCCGACGAGGTGCTGCAGCGGAAGCTGCGCAGCCTGCCCAACGTCGACATCCTGCTGAGCACGCTGACCACCGAGGTCCTCGGCGACGGCGACCAGGTCACCGGCCTGACTTACCAGGACCGCACGACGGGCGAGTCGCACACCCTTGAGCTGCAGGGCGTGTTCGTCCAGATCGGCCTGCTTCCCAACACCGAGTGGCTGGAGGGCAGCGTCGAACTGTCCAAGCGCGGCGAGATCGTCATCGACGAGCGCGGCCAGACCTCGGTCCCCGGCGTGTTCGCCGCCGGCGACTGCACGACGGTGCCGTTCAAGCAGATCGTCATCGCCGCCGGAGCCGGTGCGACAGCAGCGCTGTCCGCGTTCGATCACCTGATCCGGACCACCGCCCCGGTCGGCAGCTGAGGGCGACCCGGCTCCGGGGGTAATGTCCGCAGACATGGCCCCCGAGATTTCTGACGATGACCTGCTGACCCTCGACGAGTTCGCGCTGCTGCCCGAGAACGCCGAGCAGATCGGCGCGACCGGGCCGCTGCCTGTGGTGTCGCGGATCGATGACGGCCCGATCAGCGCGCTGAAGTTCGGCACCGACGCTCCGCGGGTGGTGTTCCTGCACGGCGGCGGGCAGAACGCCCACACCTGGGACACCGTGATCCTCGGATTGGGCGAGCCGGCGCTGGCCGTCGATCTGCCCGGCCACGGCCGCTCTGCCTGGCGTGAGGACGGCGACTACGGGCCGAAACTCAATGCCGCAAGCCTGATCCCGGTGCTCAAGAAATATGCGGACATGCCACGACTCGTCGTCGGCATGTCGCTGGGCGGGCTGACCGCGTTGCGGATCGCGGCGACCGAGCCCCGGCTGGTGCCCGAACTCGCGCTGGTCGACGTCACCCCGTCGGCTCCGGAACGGCACACCGAGATGACCAAGGCACAGATGGGTACCGTCGCCCTGGTTCAGGAGAACCGCACCTTTCCGACATTCCAGGCCATGCTCGATGTGACGATCGCCGCCGCGCCGCATCGGGATCGGAATTCCTTGCGCCGCGGTGTCTTTCACAATTCCAAACAACTCGACGACGGGACCTGGACCTGGCGCTACGACTCGATTCGCAAGGGCGACGGGTTTGAAGGCCTGTGGGATGACGTTCCGGCGATCACCATGCCCACCACGCTGATCCGCGGCGCCAACTCGTTTTTCGTCAACGACGAGGACGCCGAGACATTCGCAAATAACGCACCTGGCTTCCAGCGCACCCACGTCGTGGCCGACGCCGGGCACTCGGTACAGGGTGACCAGCCGCGGGCACTGGTGGACATCCTGCGCGGCCTGCTCGGCTGAACCGAGCCACCCGCTTCGCCTACGTCTACCAGCGTTTTCACAGCATATTGGCACCCCGCCAACAATGTGGGTGTCCGAGCTCGAGTGTGGCTTCTGAACGATCCCACATGGGTACGCTCATCCCCGTGAGCTTCCCGATCCGCATTGGCGTGCAACTGCAGCCGCAGCACTCCCCCACCTACGGCCACATCCGCGACGCGGTTCGGCGCTGCGAGGACATCGGCGTCGACATCGCCTTCAACTGGGACCACTTCTTTCCGCTCTACGGCGATCCCGATGGGGCGCACTACGAATGCTGGACGATGCTGGGCGCCTGGGCCGAGCAGACCTCGCGCATCGAGATCGGCGCGTTGGTCAGCTGTAACTCCTACCGCAACCCCGAACTGCTGGCCGATATGGCCCGCACGGTCGACCAGATCTCCGACGGCCGGCTCATTCTGGGTATCGGAAGTGGTTGGAAACAAAAGGATTACGACGAGTACGGCTACGAGTTCGGCACCGCGGGCAGCCGGCTCGACGACTTGGCCCAAGCGCTGCCGCGGATCGAGGCGCGGCTGGCCAAGCTCAACCCCGCCCCCACCCGCGAGATTCCGATCCTGATCGGCGGTCAGGGCGAACAGAAGACCCTGCGCCTGGTGGCCGAACACGCCAACATCTGGCACGCATTCGTCGACAGCAACACCTATCCGGGTAAGGCCACCGTGCTGGCCGAGCATTGCGCCACCGTGGACCGCGATCCGGCCACCGTCGAACGCTCGGCGGGAGTCCAGGAGTCCGGCGGCATCGACGCCATGCTCGCCGAGGCCGACGCCCTGGCCGATCTGGGTGTCAGCATCCTCACCGTGGGGGTCAACGGACCCGATTACGACCTCACCGCCGCCGAGGCGCTGTGCCGCTGGCGGGACGGCCGCCGAACCAATCCAGTGAGCTGATCCGGATACGTTCGGATCACCTGTCCGAGCGAACGCGTGAGACACTGGCGCCATACCAATTCCAGATGGGGATCAAAGCCAGAGTGCCAAAGAAGTACGGGGTCAAAGAGAAGGACCAGGTTGTCACTCACATCATCAATCTGGTGATGACAGGCAAACTGCGTACCGGTGACCGCATCGACCGCAACGAGATCGTCCGAGATCTCGGACTGAGTCGTGTTCCCATCCAGGAAGCAGTGGTCCAGCTCGAGCATGACGGCATCCTGTCCACCCGCTATCACCGCGGCGCCTTCGTGTCGAGATTCGACGAGGCCACCATCGCCGAACACCACGAGCTCTACGGCATCCTCAACGGCATCGCCTCGGCGCGGTGCGCCACCAACCCCACCCCCCGCATCCTGGCGCACCTCGACGACTGCCTGCGCACCATGCGCACCGCCAAGGACACCAAGTCCTTCCAGGAAGGCTGCTGGGTATACCGCGACGCGGTCAACGAGGAGTACGCCGGACCACGCCTGCTGGCCACCATCCGCGCCGGAAAGAGCTTCGCGCCCACGGAATTCTGGATCAGCTACCCCAAGGCCAAGGCCGACTTCCTGCCCAGCTACGAGGATGAGACCGCGGCGATTCAAGCCCGCGATCCCGAGGGCGCCCGCAAGGCCTGCATCGACCGCGCCGAACTGATGGGCCAGATCATGATCGGTGAGCTCACCCGCCGCGGAGTGCTGGGACACTTGCGGTCCCCTTGAGCGGAATCACTCACCGCAATGCACCCGCCCACTAGGTTGCAACAGGTGAACGTCCGACGAACAGCCGCGCTGCTGGCAACCGTCCTGATGCTGCTCGGGCTGGTCTTGGCCGGACCCGCCGGAGCCGACGTCGACCAATGCGCGCCGCCCGGTGTGGACAGTGCCAGCGCGCTGCCGACCAACCTGGCCGCCGCAGCCACCGGACCGGGCGCCGACAAATACACCACGCCCACCGTTCAGCCGCTGGACTCGATCCGGCCCGAAAGCCTCGGCCTGAGCACGCCCGGTGTGCTCACCGTCGGCACCCTGTCGGACGCGCCGCCGAGCATCTGCATCAATGCGGCCGGACAGTTCACCGGTTTCGACAACGAGCTGCTGCGCGCCGTCGCCGACAAACTCGGCCTGCGGATCAACTTCGTCGGCACCGAGTTCTCCGGCCTGCTGGCCCAGACCGCGGCGCGGCGCTTCGACGTGGCGTCCTCATCGATCACCACCACCGATGCACGGCGGCGCACCGTCGGCTTCACCAACGGCTACGACTTCGGCTACTTCTCGCTGGTGGTGCCGACCGGGTCAGGGATCACCGGATTCAGCCAGCTGACCGCCGGGCAGCGCATCGGCGTGGTGCAGGGCACCGTGCAGGAGGCCTACGTCATCGACACGCTGCACCTGCAGCCGGTGAAATTCCCCGATTACAACACCGCCTACGCCAACCTCAAGGCCCGGCAGATCGACGCCTGGGTGGCGCCGTCTCAGCAGGCGTCGGGCGCCGTGCAGCCCGGCGACCCCGCCCAGATCATCGAAAACACCTTCAGTCTGGACAATTTCGTGGCGTGGGCGGTCGCCAAGGAGAACCAGCCGCTGATCGACGCGCTCAACTCCGGACTGGACGCGATCATCGCCGACGGCACCTGGGCCACGCTGTATTCCAACTGGGTACCGCGCGCACTGCCACCCGGTTGGAAGCCCGGCTCCAAGGCCGCACCCCAACCTCACCTGCCCGATTTCGCCGCGATCGCGGCCGCCCGGGAAAGGCCGGCCGCCGGTGCCGCGACGGCGCCCAAGTCGACGCTGGCACAGCTGGCCGACTCGTTCCTGGACTGGAAGCTCTACAAGCAGGCCATCCCGGATCTGTTCAAGACGGGCCTGCCGAACACGCTCATCCTCACCGTGTGCGCCAGCATCATCGGGCTGATCCTCGGGATGGGGCTGGCGATGGCCGGGATCTCCCGATCACGGTGGCTGCGCTGGCCGGCCCGGGTGTACACCGACATCTTCCGCGGATTGCCCGAAGTGGTGATCATCCTGTTGATCGGGCTGGGCATCGGCCCGCTGGTGGGATCGGTCACCGGCCACAACCCCTACCCCCTGGGCATCGCGGCACTGGGCCTGATGGCTGCGGCCTATGTCGGGGAGATCTTCCGCTCCGGCATCCAGAGTGTGGAGCCCGGGCAGCTGGAAGCCTCACGTGCCCTGGGCTTCAGCTATGTCTCGTCGATGTGGCTGGTCGTCATCCCACAAGGGGTGCGCCGGGTCCTCCCCGCGCTGATGAACCAGTTCATCTCGTTGCTGAAAGCCTCGTCGCTGGTGTACTTCCTGGGCCTGGTGGCCAGCCAGCGGGAACTGTTCCAGGTGGGCCGGGATCTCAACGCGCAGACCGGGAACCTGTCACCGCTGGTGGCGGCCGGGCTGTTCTACCTGCTGCTGACCATCCCGCTCACCCACCTGGTGAACTTCGTCGACAACCGGCTGCGCCGGGGCCGGCCACCGACCGAGGAAGAACCCCTGCCCGCGGCAACCAGCCAGGAGATGATCTGATGTCTTCGCCGGAACCAGTCTCGTTGACTGCCAAAGACATTCACCTGTCTTTCGGCCCGAATGCGGTGCTGCGCGGGGTGGACCTGGATGTTCCTGCCGGTACCACGACCGCCATCATCGGACCGTCCGGTTCAGGGAAATCGACCCTGTTGCGCACGCTGAACCGGCTCTACGAACCCGACCGCGGCGACATCCTGCTCGACGGACGGTCGGTGCTGGCCGACAACCCCGACCGGCTGCGCCAGCGCATCGGGATGGTCTTTCAGCAGTTCAATCTGTTCCCGCACCGCACCGTGCTCGACAACGTCACGCTGGGCCCGCGCAAGCTCAAGGGGTTGAGCGTCGCGCACGCCCGCACACTGGGGCTCGAGCAGCTGGAGCGGGTTGGTCTGCGGCACAAGGCCGATGCGCGTCCCACCACGCTCTCGGGTGGACAGCAGCAGCGGGTCGCGATCGCGCGCGCACTGGCCATGGCCCCACAGGTGATGTTCTTCGACGAGGCCACCTCGGCCCTGGACCCGGAGCTGGTCAAGGGCGTTCTGGCGTTGATCGCCGAGCTGGCCGCCGAGGGGATGACCATCCTGGCCGTCACGCACGAGATGGGCTTCGCCCGGTCCACCGCCGACGCCGTGGTGTTCATGGATCACGGCAAAGTCGTCGAGTCGGGCTCCCCGGACCAGATTTTCGAAGCCGCCGAAACAGATCGGCTGCGCCGCTTCCTGTCCCAAGTGCTGTGAAATGCCGTCCACCCGCTTCAACAAACCAGGCAAGCTGACAACCCAGCAGACGCAGACAGGTTAGACTAGCGAATTATGGGTGAGACCGATTTGCAGGTCACAGAGCTGGCTGGGGAATTGCAACGAGTCCTCTCCAAGGTGTTCTCTGTGCTGCGCCGAGGCGACACCAACAAGGGCACCGCGGGGGAACTCACCTTGGCGCAGCTCTCGATCCTGCTCACCTTGCTCGACCAAGGCCCGATCCGGATGACCGAACTGGCCGCCCGCGAACGAGTGCGCACCCCCACCACCACCGTGGCGATCCGCCGGCTGGAGAAGCTGGGCCTGGTCAAGCGCTCCCGTGACCCCTCCGACCTGCGAGCGGTGCTGGTAGAGGTCACCCCACGCGGCCTGGTTCAGCACCGCGAATCACTGGCCTCCCGCCGGGCCGATCTGGCAGGCCGGCTGGCCAACCTGAGCTCCGAAGACCTCGAAACCCTCGCCAAGGCGCTGGTCCCGCTGGAACGCCTTGCCATCCAGAACGAGCCGGCCCAGGCCCAGGCCCATGCTCAACCTCAGGCCCAGCCCGAGTAGCGGGTCATCCCAGCCAGTCCAGCACCGCAGCTGCGGTCCATGACTGCTGCATGCTGCCCAGCGGCTCACCGGTGAACGGCTCGTAGTACTCGGCAAAAGTCCCGTCGCTGGCCTGGCGCAGACCTTCGCGGCGCAACGTCGACGCCCGCTCGGCCCAGCCACGGCGAGCGAAGCACCAGGAGAACAGCCAGGTCATCACCGGCCACACCGGGCCGCGCCAGTACTCGCGGGGCCGGAAGTCCCGGGACACCGGCGAGGTCGACGGGATGAGTGCGTACCGCAGATCCGGATGCCCGCAGAAACGCGGACCTTCCAGCAGCCGCAACAGCGCGCGTTCGCGGTCATGCGGCAACCCGCCGCACAGCAGCGGCGCGAACTGCGCGACCGTCTCGGTGGCTATCCACTTCTTCGCCCGGACGTCGTAATCTCTTGCCGCACCGGAGCGTTCATCGGTGGTCTCGACGGTGCCGACCCGGAACCGCTCCGCCCAGGAGTAGAGATCCTTGACGTCGGCGAGCGGGCGCTTGTAGTCCTCCCCGATCTCGGCGAGTACCTGGCAGGCCACCGAGAAGATCGCCGAGACGAACACGTCCTCAACCGCGAAGCTCATCACCTTGGGAAGCAGATCATCGTCGTAGCGAACCGATTTCATCTCCTCGAGGAGCCACAGATACCGGTCGTACTCGAGGTCGCTCGGCCGCTGCGTGGCATCGGTGATGATCGCGCTGTCCTCACGCTGATACTCCGGCACGGTACCGGGAACCACGTTGGCGTACGCGCTGTCCCACCGCGGCGAGTTGTCCATTCCGGACTCCCAGCCGTGATACAGCGTGATCCGGCCGCGGCCGTCCTGGTCCCGGCACTCGGCCAGCCAGCGATGCCAACGCACCAGATCCGACCAACGCCGGTCCAGGAAGGACGTCGCGACCGCCCGGGTCGACCGGCCCCGGCTGCGGGCGTGGTCGAGGATGCGCTGCACCGCGATCGCGTGCACCGGTGGCTGGGTGATGCCCGAGGTGTGCCGGACCCGCGGTGCGTTGGCCGCCAGCGCCGAGGTGGCCCACCGCGCCGGGCCCGGAAAGTAGCCGTCGACACCGTTGGCGAACACGATGTGCGGGATCATCCCGTTGCGCCACTGCGCCGAGAGCAGGGTGTCGAGTTCCACCACCGCACGCTCCACGCTCAGCGGAGCCAGCCCGATCGCCACGAACGCCGCGTCCCAGCTCCACATGTGCGGGTACAGCAGCGGCGCGGCCGTGGTCATCACACCCAGATCGTTGCCTCGCAGCAAGTAGGCGGCGCGGGCGGCGAGCTGGGTGGGAGCGAAGCTGGGGTCCGGTGGCATCCCTACCATGATGCGACGCCGCGCCCCGGTCCGCAGGTCGGCCCCGGGTCTGTGAGCGTCACAGTAACGTTGCAGTCGTGCCGACCGCATTGATCACCGGAGCCTCTGGCGGCATCGGTTCCGCCATTGCCGCCGCCCTCGCTCCCACCCACACCCTGCTGCTGGCCGGTCGCCCGTCGGCTCGTCTGGACGCGCTCGCCGAACGCCTCGGCGCGCCGACCTGGCCGATGGACCTCACCGACGCCGATTCGATCGAATCGGCCACCGAGGTGCTCGCCGAGCTCGATGTGCTGGTGCACAACGCCGGGGTGCTCTACCCGGGCCGGGTCTCCGAATCCACCGCCGAACAGTGGCGGGCGTCCTTCGAGGTCAACGTGACCGGTGCGGTGGCGCTGACGTTGGCTCTGCTGCCGGCACTGCGGGCCGCCCGCGGCCATGTGGTGTTCATCAATTCCGGTGCCGGGCAGAAGGTTTCGGCCGGCATGGCGTCCTACTCGGCAAGCAAGTTCGCGCTGCGGGCGTTCGCCGACTCGCTGCGCGCCGATGAGCCGTCGCTGCGGGTGAC
Source organism: Mycolicibacterium frederiksbergense (assembly GCF_029893345.1). Taxonomy (GTDB): domain Bacteria; phylum Actinomycetota; class Actinomycetes; order Mycobacteriales; family Mycobacteriaceae; genus Mycobacterium; species Mycobacterium frederiksbergense_B. The sequence continues at coordinate 356,723 of NZ_JARXVE010000003.1, forward strand.
CTCGATCTTCCCCGGGCGCACCGACACCGAGATGCAACGTGATTTGGTGGCCTATGAGGCCGCGGTAACCGACGGTGTCGGCGATTACGACCCGGCGAAGTTCCTGAAACCGGAGACTGTAGCCGGGTTGGTGGCGACTGCCGTCGCCAGTCCGCCCGACGGCCACGTGCACGAAATCGTGGTCCGCCCCGCGTGATTTGTGGAGCCGCAGCCGTACTGGTGACGGGTGCGGCTCCACAAATCACATGGTTCTAGACGACCAGGTTGACCAAGCGACCCGGCACCACGATCACCTTCTTGGGCGTGGCACCGTCCAGGAACGCCTGCACCTTCTCATCGGACAGCGCGGCGGCCTCGAGCGCGGCCTTGTCCGCATCGGCGGCCACGGTGATCTTGCCGCGCACCTTGCCATTGACCTGGACCGGGAACTCGATGGTGTCGTCCACCAAGTACTGCGGATCGGCCACCGGGAACGGCCCGTGCGCCAGTGAGGTGTCATGGCCCAACTGCTTCCACAACTCCTCGGCCAGATGCGGTGCCAGCGGGGCCACCATCAGCACCAGCGGCTCGACCGCGGCGCGCGCCGAGACCCCCTCCTTGGTGAGGTAGTTGGTGTACTCGATCAGCTTGGCGGCCGCGGTGTTGTTGCGAAGCGCCGCATAGTCTTCGGTGACACCGGCGATGGTCTTGTGCAGGGCGCGCAAGGTATCGGTGTCGAGTGCCTCATGCTCAGCGACCTGCGCGGCGCCGGTCGACTCGTCGACCACCACCCGCCACACCCGCTGCAGGAAGCGGTACGCACCAATGACGTCCTTGGTCGCCCACGGCCGGGAGGCCTCCAGCGGGCCCATCGACATCTCGTAGACCCGGAGGGTATCCGCGCCGAACTCGTCGCAGATCTCGTCGGGTGACACCGAGTTCTTCAGGCTCTTGCCGATCTTGCCGAACTCCTGGTTGACCGCTATCTCCCCATCGGGTCCGGGCCAGAAGAACTTGCCTTCGCGCTCAACCACTTCGGCGGCGGGAACATAGCTGCCGCGCGAGTCGGTGTAGGCGTGCGCCTGGATGTAGCCCTGGTTGACCAGGCGGCGATACGGCTCCCACGAGCTGACATGACCGAGGTCGAAGAGCACCTTGTGCCAGAACCGCGAATACAGCAGATGCAGCACCGCGTGCTCGACACCACCGACGTACAGGTCCACGCCGCCCGGATCGTCCGGCCCATGCTCGGCCGGGCGAGGACCCATCCAGTAGGCCTCGTTCTCCTTGGCGCACAGCTCTTCTGAGTTGTGCGGGTCGGTGTAGCGCAGCTCGTACCAGGAGCTGCCGGCCCACTGCGGCATCACGTTGGTGTCGCGGGTGTAGGCCTGCAGTCCGTCACCGAGATCCAGCTCCACGTGCACCCATTCGGTGGCCTTGCCCAGCGGCGGCGACGGCTCACTGTCGACATCGTCCGGGTCGAACAGCACCGGTGCGTAGTCCGGGATATCCGGAAGTTCCACGGGCAGAGCCGATTCCGGTAGCGGATGGGCCTGGCCATTGGCGTCGTAGACGATCGGGAACGGCTCACCCCAGTACCGCTGCCGGGCGAACAGCCAATCCCGCAGCTTGTACTCGATCCGGGCGCGGCCGCGACCGTCGGCCTCCAGGTGTTCGATGACGGCCTGCTTGGCCTCGGCCACCGACAGCCCGTTCAGGTAGTCGGAGTTGACCATGGTGCCGTCGCCGTTGTGGGCGGCCTCCGTGATGTCACCGCCGGAGACCACCTCGATGATCGGCAGGCCGAACTCGGTGGCGAAGTCCCAGTCGCGCTGGTCGCCGCCGGGCACCGCCATGATTGCTCCGGTGCCGTAGCCGGCCAGCACGTAGTCGGCGATGAAGATCGGAACCTGTTGGCCGTTAACCGGATTCGTGGCATAGGCGCCGAGGAACACACCGGTCTTGGTCTTGTTCTCCTGGCGCTCCAGATCCGACTTGGCCGCGATCCCGGCACGGTAGGCGGCGACGGCTTCGGCCGGGGTGGCCGCACCGAAAGTCCACCGCGAATCGGTGCCCTCGGGCCAGGTGTCGGCCACCAGCGCATCCACCAGAGCATGCTCGGGGGCCAACACCAAATAGGTGGCGCCGAACAACGTGTCCGGACGGGTGGTGAACACCTCGACGTCGCCCGCCGCGGTACCGAATTCCACCGACGCGCCGGTGGACCGACCGATCCAGTTGCGCTGCATGCTCTTGACCTTGTCCGGCCAGTCCAGCACATCCAGGTCGTCGAGCAGCCGGTCGGAGTACGCGGTGATGCGCATCATCCACTGCCGCAACCGCTTACGGAACACCGGGAAGTTGCCGCGGTCGCTGCGCCCGTCGGAGGTGACTTCCTCGTTGGCCAGCACGGTGCCCAGCCCCGGGCACCAGTTCACCATCGAGTCGGCCCGGTACACCAGCCGATACCCGTCGATCACCTCGGCGCGCTCGGCGGCCGACAGCGCGCCCCACGTCCGACCGTCCTCGAGAGTCCGTGCCCCGGATTCGAACTCGGCCACCAGCTCGGCGATGGGCCGCGCCTTGTTGGCCGCGGTGTCGAACCAGGCGTTGTAGATCTGCAGGAAGATCCACTGCGTCCACTTGTAGAAGTCCACGTCGGTGGTGGAAAAGCTGCGCCGCGAGTCGTGGCCGAGCCCCAACCGCCCCAGCTGCCGGCGGAAGTTGACGATGTTGGCCTCGGTGCGGGTCCGCGGGTGAGTTCCGGTCTGCACGGCGTACTGCTCGGCCGGCAGGCCGAACGCATCGAAGCCCAGGGCGTGCAGCACGTTGCGACCGGTCATCCGGTAGTACCGGGCGTAGACATCGGTGGCGATGTAACCCAGCGGGTGCCCGACGTGCAGCCCATCACCGGACGGGTACGGGAACATGTCCTGGACGAACATCTTGTCGGTCGGAACGGCCGAGCCGTCCTGCGGCGCCAGCGAGCCCACCGGGTTGGCCACATTGAAGGTCCCCTGCTGCGCCCAGGTCTGCTGCCAGGCATGTTCGATCTGGCCGGCCAGCTCCGCGGTGTAACGGTGCTGCGGGGTGTCCTCCCCCGCACGCGAGGTGGACAGGTCAGCCTCTGGCTGCCCTGACTGCGAAGTGGTGGCGGGTTCGATCACGCCAATCAGGGTATAAGGCCACGGTTTGGCCAGCTCACCACCCTTCTTCCCATCCCAAGGGCACGGCTTGGTATCGGTTGCGTCGCGGCACAGTCAGGGGTTGGTTCCAGGTCGATTGAGTTGCTGGTGACCGGGGGTGACCCGCGGATAGTGTCGGCGACTAATGGCGGTCGCCTGGTGCAGGCGCAGTTTGCGGGAGGAACGAGCGATGATCGAGATGGCCCGCCGGTGGCGGGTACTGGCAGCAGGGGCGGCCGTCGGCGTAGCCGGGGTGGTCGGCCTGGCCGGTCAGACCGCCTCCGCCCAACCCACTTCTCCGGTCCCCAGCGTCCCCGGCCCGGTGACCGTGACCCAGACCGGTGCTGTCGACCCGGCCGCAGCACCGGCCGCGGTCGCCGCCCCGACTGTTCCGGGCGCTGCGGGTGTCGCCGCCAACGCCGTGCCGGCCGTGCCGGCCGTCCCGGCACCGGTGGCGCAGACCATCACCCCGGCCACCACCGGCACCCTTGCCGAGTTCTTCACGAGCAAGGGCGTCAAGATGCAGCCGCAGGTCAGCCACGATTTCAACGCGCTGAGCGTCGTGCTGCCGTTGCCGTCGGGGTGGACCAAGGTGCCCGATCCCAACGTGCCCGACGCCTTCGCAGTGATCGCCGACCGGTCCAGCACCGACCTCTACACCCCCAACGCCCAGGTGGTGGTCTACAAGCTGGTCGGCAATTTCGACCCGGCCGAGGCCATCAGCCACGGATTTGTCGACAGCCAGCAGCTGCAGAACTGGCGCAGCACCGACATGTCCATGGGCGATTTCAACGGTTTCCCGGCCGCCTTCATCGAAGGTAGCTATCAGGCCGGCAGCCAGATGCTCAACACCTCGCGCAGACACATCCTGGCCACCGTCGGACCCGACCATTACCTGGTGTCGCTGTCGGTTAACTCCTCGGCCGCCAATCAGGGTGTTTCCGCGGCTGCCGACGCCGCCGACGCGATCGTGGCCGGGTTCAAGGTCAGCGCACCAGCCCCGGCCGCACCCCCGCCGCCAGCTACCCCGGCCGCGCCCGCACCCGCGCCGCAACCGGGTTTGCCGCAGCTCCTGGGCCTGCACGGCTGAGCCACCAGGTTCCGGCCCGACCCCACAAGATCGGCCGGCGCCTCGTATTGTGTGGCGCATGCTCATCACCGCGCTGCTGTGTTTGAGCGCCGCCGTCGCCGTTGGCGTGCTCGGGTTGTGGATGTTGACCAGACCCCGCACCGGTGACCCCGTGCGCTCGGTGCTGAGGGCCGTGGCCCCGACCCAACTGGCCGCGGCGGTGATGCTGGCCGCCGGCGGTGCCGCCGCCCTGGCGGCCGCGCCCCAGACCGGCCTGATGGTCGTGGTGGTGTGCATCATCGGTGCGGTCGCCACGGTGGCCGCCGGATGTTGGCAGAGCGCCAAGGTCGTCGCGGCGGCGGAGGCCAACTCGGGTTCGGGAGCGGGCTGTGCCGGCTCGTGCGCCAGCTGCACGTTGTCTTGTAAGTGACGGACTGCAAATAGCGCGGGCTAGTTGCGGCTGACGTCGATCGGGTGGGTCGCCAACAACGACATCGGCAACGGTTGGCGCCGCAGCACCCGGCCCCACAGATCGATGCGCGGTTCGATCAGCACATCTGAGGGCAGCGCCGAGAGCACGATCCAGTCGTCCCGCTCGATCTCACCGTCGAGTTGCCCGATGGTCCAGCCCGAGTATCCGGCGAATATCCGCACGCCCTCGATGACCGGGGCCAGGTTGTCCGGGTCGGCGTCGAGGTCGACCATCACGATCCGGCCCTGCACGTGACGCAGCCCGGCAATGCCGTCGGCGTGCATGCCGACCCGAAGCGTCGCCAGGCACAGCGCCGAGTCCCGCTTGACCGGTCCGCCGATGAACATGGTCTTGGGTTTGGCGGTGAGCTTCGCCCACTGCGGCAGCACGTTGTAAACCGCTGTTTCGCTGGGCCGGTTCAGCACCACGCCGAGGGTTCCGCCGGCGTTGTGCTCCACGATGTAGATGACGCTGCGCCGGAATGTCGGCTCCAGCAGATCGGTATTGGCAAGCAGCAGCGTGCCAGGCCGTACCCGGTGCGCCGCAGGCGCGATGAAATCCTCCGGATCCTCTGACTGCGCCACGTGTACATCATGGCACCGCAATCGCCGTGACGTGGAGAACAGATCCGGGCGCGGTCGGATGTCGACAGAGCTTTGTACTGTGGATCGGGTGGTTCATGCGCGCGCGCTTCGTGCCCTCTGGCACTCGTTGCGGGACTTGACCGAGTTCCGCCGACTGCTGGAGTTGCGCGCTGTCAGTCAATTCGGCGACGGGTTGTTCCAGGCCGGGCTGGCCGGGGCGATCCTGTTCAATCCGGACCGCGCCGCCGAACCCTGGCAGATTGCCGCGGCATTCGCCGTGCTGTTCCTGCCCTACTCGGTGCTGGGCCCGTTCGCCGGGGCGCTGCTGGACCGGTGGGACCGGCGCCTGGTGATGATCGGGGCCAACCTGGGCCGGCTGCTGCTGGTGCTGCTGGTGGGTGTGCTGCTGGCCGCCGGCGTCGGCGATGTGCCCATTCTGTTAGGCGCGCTGATCGTCAACGGGTTCACCCGGTTCGTCTCGTCGGGCTTGTCGGCGGCGCTGCCCGACGTGGTGCCGCGCGACCAGGTGGTCACGATGAATTCGGTGGCCACCGCGGTCGGCGCGCTGGCGGCTTTTCTGGGAGCCGACTTCATGCTGCTGCCGCGGTTGGTGTTCGGTGCCGATGACGCCGCCGCCGCCGTGATCATCTTCATCGCCGCGCTCCCCGTCGGCCTGGCGTTGTGGTTGTCGGTGCGCTTCGGTCCGCATGTGCTGGGTCCGCACGAGAGCAGACGCGCCATCCACGGCTCGGTGGCCTATGCGGTGTCCACCGGTTGGGCACACGGTGCCCGCACGGTGCTGGCCGTGCCTCCGGTCGCGGGCACCCTGGCCGGGCTGGCCGCCCACCGGATGGCGTTCGGGATCAACACCCTGCTGGTGTTGGTGATCGTCCGGCACTCCGACAATCCCGACGTCACCGGGCTGGGCCTGGGTCCCACGGTGCTGTTCGTGGCGGCCACCGGTACCGGGTCGTTTCTGGCGACGCTGGCCGCCCCGGCGGTGATCGGCCGGTTCGGGCGCTACGCGACCGCCAATGGCGCACTCGGTTTCGCCGCGGCGGTTCAGCTGGTGGCCATCGGTTTGCACCTGCCGGTGATGATGAGCTGCGGCCTGCTGCTCGGTGCGGCCGGGCAGCTGGTGAAGCTGTGTGCGGATTCGGCGATGCAGATCGATGTCGACGACGCCCTGCGCGGCCATGTGTTCACCGTGCAGGACGCCCTGTTCTGGATGTCGTTCGTGGCGGCGATCACGGCGGCGGCCGCCGTCATACCCGACGACGGGCACGCACCGGGACTGGTGGCCGCCGGCGCCGTGGCCTACCTCGTCGGACTCGGCCTGCACGCCACGGTCGCATCCCGGCAGCGAGTCTGACTGCCGGGTCTACGCTGACCGCCATGGCCAGCGCCGATGCGATCGTGACCGACCTGTCCGCTGAGAGCGACGCACTTGATGCGCTGGTTGCCGTCCTGGAGCCCGAACGCTGGGCCACCCCCACTCCCGCCGTTGGCTGGACCATCGCGCATCAGATCGCCCATCTGCTGTGGACCGACCGGGTATCGCTGCTCGCCATCACCGACGAGCCGGCATTCAATGAGGTGCTGACCGCAGCGGCGGCCAACCCGGCCGGATTCGTCGACGTTGCGGCCGAGGACCTGGCCGGCACCGCACCCGCCGCCCTGCTGGCCGAATGGCGCGAGACCCGGGCCCGATTGCACACCGAACTGCTCGCGGTCGCCGAGGGACGCAAACTGCCCTGGTTCGGCCCGCCGATGAGCGCGGCGTCGATGGCCACCGCCCGGCTGATGGAGACCTGGGCACACGGCCTCGACGTGGCCGATGCGCTCGAGGTACACCGGCCGGCCACCGCGCGGCTGCGATCGATCGCCCACATCGGGGTCAGGACAAGGGATTTCGCGTTCGTCGTGAACGGACTGCCGGTGCCCGCCGAGCCGTTTCGGGTCGAGTTGGCCGCCCCTGACGGTTCGGTGTGGGAGTGGGGCCCGCCGGATGCTGCCCAGCGCGTGACGGGTTCGGCCGAAGACTTCTGCATGCTGGTGACCCAGCGGCGGGCACCGGCACAGCTGGACGTGACCGCCGTCGGTGCCGACGCCCAGAAATGGCTGACGATCGCCCAAGCCTTCGCCGGGCCGCCGGGGGCCGGACGGGGCTGACCGGCCTGCAGCGGTTGTCCGGCTAGGACACCGAGTCGGCGCGGCCGTCCCCATCGGTGTCGGCCAGTTTCAGGTCCCAGCGGCCATCGCCATCGGTGTCGACATAGGCCAGCTCCCCGGCCAGCACCCGGTCGGCCAGGCCGTCCCCGTCGACATCGAGCAACCGGTCGTCGACAGCGCCGTCGCCGTCGAAATCGACCAGCTCCTGCCCGCCATCGATTCCCGGGTCGCTGCGCTCCTGCCCGCCGCCGATGAAGTGTTCCGCCCCGTCCAGACCGAACCAGCGCACCTGCCCGGACCGGTCCACTCGCACCGCCCAGGTGCCCGAACCGTCGTCAGTGAAGTAGCTCTCGGCGTGGCCGTCGTCATCAGCATCGAGGACCGCGTGCTCGGCTATGCCGTCGCCGTCAAGATCGGCCATCACATCGTCGATCCGGCCGTCTCCGTCCAAATCCAGTCCGATGCCGTCGGGGCTGCCGTCGCCGTCGACATCCACATCGGGCACCCCGCTGAAGATGGTCGCCGACCCGTCGGGTTCACCCAGGCAGTAGTCCATGACTGTTCAGACGCACGGTCAGCTCCTGGCGTTCCACCATTTCAGCAATTCGTCGACGGCCTGCTCACGCGACAACGGCCCATGCTCGAGCCGCAGCTCCTTGAGATAACGCCAGGCCTCGCCGATCTGCGGGCCCGCCGGGATGCCGAGCAGCTCCATGATCTCGTTGCCGTCCAGATCGGGCCGGACCCGCTGCAGATCCTCCTTGGCCGCCAATTCGGTGATCCGGTTCTCCAGATCGTCGTAATTGGCCTGCAGCCGCGCGGCCCGGCGCTTATTGCGAGTGGTGCAGTCGGCGCGCACCAACTTGTGCAGCCGGCCCAGCAGCGGCCCGGCGTCGGTGACATAGCGGCGCACCGCCGAATCCGTCCACTTGCCGGTGCCCTTGCCGTCGGCGTAGCCGTGAAACCGCAGATGCAGGTAAACCAGCTGCGACACGTCATCGACCATCTGCTTGGAGTACTTGAGCGCGCGCATCCGCTTGCGGACCATCTTCGCGCCGACCACCTCGTGGTGGTGAAAGCTCACCCCGCCGTCGAGCTCGTGCTTACGCGTCGCCGGCTTGCCGATGTCGTGCAGCAGCGCAGCCCAGCGCAACACGAGGTCAGGACCGATGTCTGAGCCTCCAGTGCCCTCCAACTCGATGGCCTGGCGCAGCACCGTCAGCGAATGCCAGTACACGTCCTTGTGTTGGTGGTGTTCGTCGATGGCCATCCGCATCTCGCCGACCTCCGGCAGCACCACCGCACCCAGGCCGGTCTGCACCATCAGGTCCACACCCGCGACGGGGTCCTTGCCCAGCAGCAGCTTGTCCAGTTCGGCGGCCACCCGTTCGGCGGTGATCCGGGCCAGCTGCGGGGCCATCTCCAGCAGCGCCTCCAGCACCCGCGGCGCCACGCCGAAACCCAGCTGCGACACGAACCGCGCCGCCCGCAACATCCGCAGCGGATCGTCGCCGAACGACACCTCCGGCGCCGACGGTGTGTCGAGCACCTTCTCCCGCACGGCCGCCAATCCGCCCAGGGGATCGTGGAACTCCGCCGGACCGTCTGCCGTGACGCGCACCGCCATCGCGTTGACGGTGAAGTCGCGACGCCGCAGGTCGTCGTCGAGATTGTCGCCGAACTCCACCGTCGGGTTCCGCGACACCTGGTCATAGCTGTCGGCGCGGAACGTGGTGATCTCCAGCCGGTCCGCGCCCTTGCCGATTCCGATGGTGCCGAAGTCGATCCCGGTCTCCCACAGCGCGTCGGCCCAAGGCCGCAGGATCCGTTGCATCTGCTCGGGCCGGGCATCGGTGGTGAAGTCCAGATCACTGTGCTCGGTCAGCCGGCCCAGCAGCGCGTCGCGCACACTGCCGCCCACCAGATAGAGCTCGTGACCCGCGGCGGCGAACACCGCGCCGAGTCCACGCAGCACCTCGGCGCGGAGGTTCAACGCGACCAGCGCGCCGGCCAGCAATTCGGCATCAGTAGCAGCAGCTTCGGGCACGTTCGATGAGCCTAATGCTCGCGGTCCGGTCACAACCGGCGAGTGTGGCAGGAGGCCAACCCTATGGCAGCTACTATCGCTTGGGTGTCCGACGGCGAACAGGCCAAACCACGACGGCGCCGTAGTCGGCGTCGCGGTCGCCGCCGTGCACAAAGGCCTGCCGGTCCACCGGCCGGCGATCAGGTCAATGGCACCGAGCCGCACACCGACAGTCCCAGCCAGGCGCCCGCCGCGGTCGGCGCCCAGAGTCCCGCGCCCAAGCCGCGCGACCAGTCCAAGCCGCACAAGTCACGGTCGCGGCGGCCGAACGAGCGGCTGCGTACCGTGCACGAGACCTCGGCCGGCGGTCTGGTCATCGACGGGATCGACGGTCCCAAGGACACCCAGGTGGCCGCGTTGATCGGACGTGTCGACCGGCGCGGACGCATGCTGTGGTCGCTGCCCAAGGGACACATCGAACTCGGCGAGACCGCCGAACAGACGGCGATCCGTGAGGTCGCCGAGGAAACCGGCATCCGCGGTGACGTGCTGGCCGCACTGGGCAGCATCGACTACTGGTTCGTCACCGAGGGCCGCCGGGTGCACAAGACGGTGCACCACTACCTACTGCGTTTTCTCGGCGGTGAACTCTCCGACGATGACATCGAGGTGACCGAGGTGGCCTGGGTGCCGTTGCGGGAGCTGCCGTCCCGGCTGGCCTACGCCGACGAACGCAAGCTGGCCGAGGTGGCCGGGGAACTGATCGACAAGCTGCACACCGACGGACCAGATTCATTGCCACCGTTGCCCCGCAGCGCACCGCGACGCCGGCCCCAGACGCATTCACACGCCCGCAATCACCGCCGCGACGACTCTGCGCAACCCCAGCCCCGCCGGCGCACGAACGGATGCGGACAGGGACCGTGACCGCCGCACCTGAGGTGCGCCGAGGATTTTCCATCCTGGCGCGCACGGTGATGCTCGCAGCGGTAGTGCTGCTGTTCTCGGTGTGGAGCATCGCTGCGCTACCCAGCCTGCTGCCCCGCGCCGGCGCGGGAGAACCGGGCACACTGCCGTTTCTGCAGATTCACATCGACCGGGTCTCCCCCGATGTCGTCACCACCACCAGTGATTCGACCCTGACCGTCGCTGGAACCGTGCTCAACGTGGGCGATCGGCCGGTGCGAGACGTGGTGATCCGGATGGAGCACGCGCGGGAGGTGACCTCATCTACTCAGCTGCGCACCGATCTCACCGGCGATCTCAACCAGTTCGAGCCGGTCGCCGACTTCGTCCCGGTGGCAGCCGAGATGCAACGCGGCGAGTCGGCGCGGTTCACGCTGTCCTATCCGCTGCGCTCGGAAAAAGCTCCGTCCCTGGGAATCCACCAGCCCGGCGTGTACCCGGTGCTGCTCAACGTCAACGGCACCCCGGACTACGGCTCACCAGCCCGCCTCGACGACGCCCGCTTCCTGTTGCCGGTGCTCGGGGTGCCCCCGGCCGACACCACCCCCGGCTCGGTCTCGAGCGCCGACACCCTCGGTTCGGTGGTGCCTCCGGACACCTCCGACCCGGTCCAGATGACCCTGCTGTGGCCGCTGGCCGACCGGCCCCGATTGGCCCCGGGTGCCCCCGGCGGCACCACGCCGGTGCGATTGCTCGATGACAGCCTGGCCGTCTCGCTGGTCCCCGGCGGGCGGCTGGACACGCTGCTGTCAGCGGCCGACTTCGCCACCGGGCCGACGGTGGACCCCGGCGGTCGATTGCGGGCGGCGATGTGCCTGGCGGTGGACCCGGATCTACTGGTCACCGTCAACGCGATGATCGGCGGCTACGTCGTCAACGACGGCCCCGACGCCGGCCCGACCACACCGACGCGTCCCGGGGTCGGGCAGGAGGCCGCCCTGACCTGGCTGAACCGGCTGCGCGCACTGGCCGGACGGATGTGTGTCACGCCGACCATCTATGCCCAGGCCAATCTGACCGCACTGCACGCGGTCGGCGATCCGGGGTTGAGCGCGATCGCCACCAACGGCGCCGGTGACGTGGTCGACCAGATCCTGGGCGTCGCCTCGACCCGGGGCGCCAGCATCCTCGGCGATGGCCCACTCACCCGTCCGGCCCTGGACCTGCTGGCCGCCCAAGGCCAGACCGTCGCCATCGCGGCCGCCCCCGGCACCGCACAGGATTCGGCGACGGGCACGACCGAGGCCGCCGGGCTGGCGCCGGTGCGGTACCGCCCGGAGGTGGTGGCGGCCGGGTTCGATCCGGCGGTCGGGGCCGCACTGGCCGGCGCGGGCACCGATCCGGTGGCGCCGTCATACCTGGACCCGGACCTGGCGATCCCAGTGCGCCACGACTCGCAAACCGCGCGGCGCCAGGATGCGCTCGGGGCGCTGCTGTGGCGCGGCCTGACGCCGACCACGCAGCCCCGGACTCAGATCCTGATGCCGCCGCTGGTCTGGAGCCTCAACGCCGACGACGCGCAAGCCATCCTCACCGCGGTGACCACCACGATCCACGCCGGACTGGCCGCGCCCCGCCCGCTGACCGCGGTGATCGCCGAAAGCGATGCGGTACCGCCCGCGCCGCTGTACACCCTGTCCTCCGATTCCCCGAGCAACCCCCGCACCGGCGTCGACGAGAACATCACCGGCGGCATCTCCGCGGTGATGAGTCGGTTGTGGGGTTTGACCGCGGCGCTGACCACCGATGAGCGCACCGGCCTGACCGGCATGCAGTACACCGCCCCGCTGCGCGAGGACATGCTGCGGGCGCTGAGCCAGTCCGTGCCCCCGGAGACCCGCGAGGGGCTGGCCGTGCAGCGACTGCAAACGGTCGGCCGCAGTGTCGATGACATGTTCGGCGCGGTGACCATCGTCAACCCGGGCGGGGCCTACACGCTGGCCACCGAGCGCAGCCCGCTGCCGCTGGCATTGCGCAACGACCTGCCGGTGCCGGTGCGGGTACGGCTGCAGGTCGACGCGCCGCCCGGGATGACGGTCACCGATATGGGCGAGATCGAGCTGCCGCCGGGCTACCTGCCGTTGCGGGTACCGATCGAGGTGCACTTCACCCAACGGGTGGCCGTCGACGTGACCCTGCTCACCGCCGACGGCCTGACACTGGGTGAGCCGGTGCGGTTGTCGGTGCACTCGAACGCCTACGGCAAGGTGCTGTTCTTCATCACGTTGTCGGCCGGGGCGGTGCTGGTGGCGCTGGCCGGCCGCCGGCTGTGGCACCGCTTCCGGGGTCAGCCCGACCCCGCCGACCTCACCCCACCGGGGGAACACCCCGACCCGCTCGAGGTGGCCATGGCATTCAGCCGTGACGACACACCGACCTCGTCTCCTTCACCCTCATCGCCTTCGGACGGCCCCCGATGACCTCGCCCGACCAACCCGCGACCCAACCTCCGGGTCCACCCCGAATCCCGCATGCGTCCGGTCCCCGCCGGTCCGCCGGCCGCCCCGAGCTGTCCGACGCCGCGGTGGTCTCGCGGTCCTGGGGCATGGCGTTCGCCACCCTGATTTCCCGCATCACCGGCTTCTTCCGCATCGTGCTGCTCGCCGCGATCCTCGGGGCGGCCCTGTCCAGCTCGTTTTCGGTGGCCAATCAGCTGCCCAACATGGTGGCCGCGCTGGTGTTGGAAGCCACGTTCACGGCGATCTTCGTGCCGGTGCTGGCCCGGGCCGAACGCGACGATGCCGACGGCGGTACCGCCTTCGTCCGGCGGCTGGTGACCCTGGCCACCGCGCTGCTGCTGGCCACCACGGTGTTGTCGGTGCTGTGCGCCCCGCTGCTGGTGCGCGTCATGCTGGGCAGCGACCCGCAGGTGAACAACCCGCTGACCACCGCGTTCGCCTACCTGTTGCTGCCCCAGGTGTTGTTCTACGGGCTGGCCTCGGTGTTCGCGGCAATACTGAACACCCGCAACGTGTTCGGTCCCCCGGCCTGGGCGCCGGTGGTGAACAACGTGGTCGCCATCCTCACCCTGGGCCTGTACGTACTGGTCCCCGGCGAGCTGTCGATCGACCCGGTCGAGATGGGCAACGCCAAGCTGCTGGTGCTCGGTATCGGCACCACGCTGGGTGTGGTGGCCCAGACCGCGGTGCTGCTGGCGGCGATTCGTGCCGAGCGAATCAGCCTGCGGCCGCTGTGGGGCATCGACGATCGGCTCAAGAAGTTCGGCACCATGGCCGCGGCCATGGTGCTCTACGTGTTGATCAGCCAGATCGGGCTGATCATCGGCAACCAGATCGCCAGCACGGCGGCCGCCTCCGGTCCGGCCATCTACAACTACACCTGGCTGGTGTTGATGCTGCCGTTCGGGATGATCGGCGTCACGGTGCTCACCGTCGTCATGCCCCGCCTGTCTCGCAATGCGGCGGCCGACGACGTCCCCGCCGTCCTCGACGATCTGTCCCTGGCCACCCGGCTCACCATGGTCACGCTGATCCCGATCGTGGCGATGATGACCGTGGGCGGGCCGGCCATCGGCAGTGCCCTGTTCGCCTACGGCAACTTCGGCGAGACCGACGCCGGATACCTGGGCATGGCGATCACGCTGTCGGCGTTCACGCTCATCCCGTATTCGCTGGTGCTGCTGCAGCTGCGGGTGTTCTACGCCCGCGAGAAACCCTGGACACCGATCATCATCGTCATCGTGGTGACCGCGGTGAAGATCGCGGGCTCGATAGCGGCCCCACACCTGACCGACAATCCCGATCTGGTGGCCGGCTATCTCGGCCTGGCCAACGGCCTGGGCTTCGTCGCCGGTGCCGTGGTCGGCTATTTCCTGCTGCGGGCCAACCTGCGTCCACGCGGTGGGCGGCTGCTCAGCCTGGCGGTGATCCGCACCATTCTGGTGACCATCGCCGCGTCGTTGATCGCAAGCCTGGTGGCCCACGCCGCCGACCGCCTGCTGGGTCTGGACTCGCTGACCCGCCATGCCGGCGCCGCGGGCTCGCTGCTGCGGCTGGTCGTGCTCGGCTTGATCATGATCCCGATCATCGCGGGAGTGCTGATCGCCGCCCGGGTGCCCGAGGCGCAGGCGGCACTGGGCGTGCTCCGCCGCCGACTCGACCGCGGGCGCAGCGCACCGGCGGCGGCGGAAAAGGTAGCCGTGCAAACAACCGCGCCGCCCGTCGGGCCGCACCCGCCGGGGGCCGTCACGTACCCTGATCAGAGGAATTCTTCTCTCAATCGGTGGCCGTCAAGCCCGGCAGCCGCCGGGGGCGGGGCTTCGGCAGGGGTTGCCGGAGCGGGCATGCCGAAAGGATCACCGGTGACCGACGAATCTGCCGACGGCCCGGCGCTGAACGCCGCCTCGACATCCGGGATGTCAACCGAGACGACGAGATTGCCGCGTCGGAATGCCGACGAGTTCCAGTCGGATGTGGCCTCATCCGGTACGCCGGCCGAGAATGTCGCGTCGCCCACCGGCTCGACGGAGGACACCATGAGCCTGTCGAATGGAACCGGCCGTCCTCCCGCCGATTACGGCGGTGACCCGACCCGCGAGCCGATCTCATTCGTCCCGCCGCGTGAGCCCGCGCTGGAAGCTGCCACCGACGACGATGTGCACCTGATTCCCGGGGCGACGATCGCCGACGGCCGCTACCGGCTGCTGGTGTCCCACGGCGGACCACCGCACCTGCAGTTCTGGCAGGCGCTCGACACCGCGCTGGACCGCCAGGTGGCGCTGACGTTCGTCGACCCCGACGCCACCTTGCCCGACGCACAGGTGCAGGACATCCTTTCGCGCACACTCAAACTCAGCCGCATCGATGTGCCCGGCATCGCCCGGGTGCTCGACGTGGCGCACAGCGGATCCGGCGGGCTGATCGTGTCGGAGTGGATTCGCGGCGGTTCGCTGGCCGAGGTCGCCGACACCTCACCGTCCCCGATCGGCGGCGCGCGTGCCATCCAATCGCTGGCCGCTGCCGCCGAGGCCGCCCACCGCGCCGGCGTGGCGCTGTCCATCGACCATCCCAGCCGGGTGCGGGTCAGCATCGAAGGTGATGTGGCACTGGCCTTCCCGGCCACCATGCCCGACGCCACCCCCGACGATGACATCCGCGGCATCGGGGCCACGCTGTACGCGCTGCTGGTCAACCGCTGGCCGCTGCCCGAGTCCGGGACGCGCTCGGGCATGGAGCCGGCCGCGCTGGATGCGGCCGGGCAGCCGGTCGAACCACGCACGCTGGACCGCGACATCCCGTTCCAGATCTCGGCGGCGGCTGCCCGGGCGGTACAGCCTGGTGGTGGAATCCGTAGTGCCCCAACTCTTTTGAATCTCCTGCAGCAATCAACCGCGGTTGCGGACCGCACCGAGAACATGGGTTCAGTCGACCGCGCGCCGGCCGCGGCCCCGACCCCGGCGGCCCGGCCAAAGGAGCCTGCCGAGTCCGCCGAAGACGCTGCGGCGACGCACGCCCGGCGACGCAAGGGGGTGTTGATCGGGGTCAGCATCGGCGCCGTCATCCTCATCGTGGCGCTGGTGGTGATGGCCTCCATCCTCAACCGCATCTTCGGTGACGTCGGCGGGGGCCTCAATCG
Organism: Mycolicibacterium frederiksbergense; assembly: GCF_029893345.1. Lineage (GTDB taxonomy): Bacteria > Actinomycetota > Actinomycetes > Mycobacteriales > Mycobacteriaceae > Mycobacterium > Mycobacterium frederiksbergense_B. The sequence continues at coordinate 372,771 of NZ_JARXVE010000003.1, forward strand.
CGACCAACTGGGGCTGAACGCCCCGGCGAGCAGCACCGAGGACTCCGGCGGCAACTCGGCGGCCGCCGGCAGCACGGTGAAACCCGTTCGGGCCACGGTCTTCTCGCCCGAGGGCGAGCCCGATTCGCCCGATCAGGCCGGCCTGGCCATCGATGGCAAACCGGGCACCAAGTGGTCCTCCGATACGTACGCCGATCCCACCCCGTTCCCCGGATTCAAGAACGGCGTCGGCCTGATGCTGCAACTGCCGCAGCCCACCGTGGTCGGCTCGGTCACCCTCAACGTGACCAGCACCGGCACCGCGGTGCAGATCCGCTCGGCACAATCGGCCACACCGACGTCGCTGTCGGACACCACCGAACTGAGCCCGACGACACCGCTGAAGCCCGGCTCCAACACCATCTCGGTGAACAAAGCGTCGTCGACCTCCTACGTGCTGGTGTGGATCTCGACACTGGGCCACGTGGACGGCAAGAGCCGCACCGATATCTCCGAGGTCACCATCAAAGCCGCATCCTGAGCAGTTATCCCCAGTCCTGACAGCGCCTTGACCTGGGGTTTATCCCCCTGCCGGGAAACAAGTGTCCGAGCGCACCTCCGGCAGCGTTTAGGTTCAGCGGGTGGGAAGGTTCGGGGGAGCCAACAAGCCGGCTGAGGCGCACGACGCCGCCGGACGCTCGGATGCCGAGCTGCTGGCCGCCCACGTCGCCGGGGAGCGTTACGCGTTCGAGGAGCTGGTGCACCGACACCACGGCCAGCTGCGCCGGCTGGCCTTCCTGACCAGCCACCACCACGACGATGCCGACGATGCGCTACAGGACGCGCTGTTGTCGGCCCATCGCACCGCCGCCTCGTTCCGGTACGACTCGGCGGTGAGCAGCTGGCTGTACCGGATCGTGGTGAACGCCTGCCTGGATCGACTGCGCCGGTCGCGCAACCAGCCCCGCGTCACCCAGTACGAGCTCAGCCACCTCGGCCACCTGCGGGACCCGGCCGGCGATCCGGCCCCACGGGTGGACACCGCGATAGTGGTGGAACGGGCCCTGATGCAGCTGCCGGTCGAGCAGCGGGCCGCGGTGGTGGCGGTCGATATGCAGGGCTATTCGGTGGCCGAGACGGCACGGCTGCTCGGCGTGGCCGAAGGCACCGTGAAGAGCCGGTGTGCCCGCGCCAGGACCAAGCTGGCCCGCATGCTCCAGTATTTTGAAGGCGATGAACGGCAGCCCGCTCCGACTGCCGTCGGACGGTCCGATCCCTGCTGAGCTGCTTGCCGATCTGCAGGCCGGGCTGCTCGACGATGCCACCGCCGCGCGCGTCCGGCTGCGGGTGCGCACCGACCCGCAGGCCGCGGCCACCCTGGCCGCCCTCGATCAGGTCCGCCGCGATCTCGCCGAGTTGGGCCAGGACGCCGATTCGGCTCCCCCGGTGCCGGCCGAGGTCACCGCACGGATCACCGAGGTACTGCGAGCCGAGCCGGGCCTGCCGTCGGCGAGGCGCTGGAGGTTGGTTGCCGCCGCTGTGGGTGGGTGTGCGGTCGTAGTGGCCGCCGTGCTGGGCGTCAGCATGCTGCTGCGCCCACCGGGACCAGCACGCTCGACAATGACCAGCCTCGGCCAGATCACGGTGTCACCGCCACGGTCGGCGATCGGCCTGTCCGAATCGCAGCTCCTCGATCTGCTCTCGGTGCCGCCCGAACTGGGGCCGCTGGCCGATCCACGGCACCGCACAGCCTGCCTGGCGGCGCTGGGTTACCCGTCCGGCGTCCGGATTCTGGGCGCCCGTCCTCTCGATGTCGCGGGATCCCGGGGAGTGCTGGTGCTCTTGCCCGCCGATACGCCGGACACCGTCGTCGCCCTGGTGGTCGCAGCGGACTGTGACGCCGGCCACGCCGGGCTGCTGGCCGACACGATGGTGAAACGACCGGTGAATAACCCGTAATCGGTCCCACGAGTCCGGCGGGAACACATCCGGCTTAGGCTGGCGTTACTACCCGTGCCGAGAACGGCAGAAAGGTCGAGATGTCTACCTCAGCGACGGTCCACGACGTCATCATCATCGGTTCCGGCCCAGCCGGTTACACCGCAGCCATCTACGCCGCGCGCGCTCAGCTCAACCCGCTGGTGTTCGAGGGCACCCAGTTCGGCGGCGCGTTGATGACCACCACCGAGGTGGAGAACTTCCCCGGTTTCCGCAACGGCATCACCGGCCCCGAGTTGATGGACGAGATGCGTGAGCAGGCCCTGCGCTTCGGCGCCGATCTGCGCATGGAGGACGTGGACGCGGTCGACCTGACCGGCCCGGTGAAATCGGTCACCGTCGGCGATGAGACCCACCAAGCCCGCTCGGTGATCCTGGCGATGGGCGCGGCGGCTCGGCATCTGGGCGTCCCCGGCGAGCAATCGCTGATGGGTATGGGGGTGAGCACCTGCGCCACCTGCGACGGCTTCTTCTTCCGCGACCAGGACATCATCGTGGTCGGCGGCGGCGATTCGGCGATGGAGGAGGCGACCTTCCTCACCCGGTTCGCCCGGACCGTGACCCTGGTACACCGCCGCGACGAGTTCCGCGCCTCCCGAATCATGCTGGAGCGGGCCCGGGCCAACGAGAAGATCACCTTCGTGACCAACACCGAGGTCACCGAGATCGAGGGCGACCCGAAGGTGACCGGGGTGCGGTTGCGTAACACCGTCACCGGTGAGGAGTCCAAGCTCGACGTGACCGGTGTGTTCGTGGCGATCGGCCACGATCCGCGCTCGGAACTGGTTCGCGGCCAGATCGATCTCGATGACGAGGGCTACGTCCAGGTGGTCGGCCGAACCACCGCCACCGGGCTCGACGGTGTGTTCGCCGCAGGCGATCTCGTCGACCACACCTACCGTCAGGCCATCACGGCGGCAGGCAGTGGCTGTTCGGCCGCCATGGACACCGAACGTTGGCTTGCCGACAACGACTGACCCCCAACAGGTTTCGACCCGACAGGAGAGCTTTATGAGTGCGGACAGCGCGACAGTAACGGTCACCGATGATTCGTTCTCCGACGACGTCCTGACCAGCAGCACCCCGGTGTTGGTGGATTTCTGGGCCACGTGGTGCGGGCCGTGCAAGATGGTCGCCCCGGTACTGGAGGAGATCGCTGCCGAGAAGTCCGGTGCGTTGCGGGTGGCCAAGATCGACGTGGACGCCAACCCGGCCACTGCCCGTGACTTCCAGGTGGTGTCGATCCCGACGATGATCCTGTTCAAGGACGGCGCCCCGGTCAAGCGCATCGTGGGGGCCAAGGGCAAGGCCGCGCTGCTGCGCGAGCTTGCCGACGCACTCTGACGCCAGGCCCTACCCGGATACGCTTGGCGTTTTCCGGTATGTGGCCGAAGTCTGAGACAATGCTGACGAGCTAGTCCGGCAGATGGCCGGAGGCCAGCATGGAGGGGCCGAATGTCGAGTCTGCGTCGCGGTGATCGTGGCGGAGCCGTCACCGAGATCCGGGCAGCATTGGCCGCGTTGGGTCTCATCGACAATTCAGACGACGAGCTGAGCACCGGTAAGCATGTGGCGCTCGACGCATTCGATGACGAGCTGGACCACGCCGTGCGGGCGTTTCAGCAGCACCGTGGTCTGCTGGTGGACGGCGTCGTCGGTGAGGCCACCTATCGTGCCCTGCGGGAGGCCTCCTACCGGCTCGGTGCGCGCACCCTGACCCACCAGTTCGGTGCGCCCATGTACGGCGACGACGTGGCAACCCTGCAGGCTCGCCTGCAGGACCTGGGTTTCTACACCGGTCTGGTGGACGGGCACTTCGGCCTGCAGACCCACAACGCGCTGTCCTCCTACCAGCGCGAGTACGGCCTGTACCCCGACGGCATCTGCGGGCCGGAAACCTTGCGCTCGCTGTACTTCCTGGGTTCCCGGGTGACCGGTGGGTCACCGCACGCGATCCGGGAGGAAGAGCTGGTCCGTAGCTCGGGTCCGCAGCTTTCGGGTAAGCACGTCATCATCGATCCAGGCCGTGGCGGCGCCGACCACGGGATGATCATGCAGGGGCCCGACGGCCCGATCAGTGAAGCCGACATCCTGTGGGACTTGGCAAGCCGGCTGGAAGGTCGGATGACCGCGATCGGTATGGAGACGTTCATCTCGCGGCCCGCCAATCGCAGCCCGCTGGACTCCGAACGCGCTCAGACGGCCAACACCGTGGGTGCCGATCTGATGATCAGCCTGCGGTGTGCGGCTCAACCATCCCCCGCCGCCAGTGGGGTGGCTTCGTTCCATTTCGGCAATTCCCACGGATCGGCCTCGACCATCGGTCGTAACCTGGCCGACTTCATTCAGCGGGAAGTGGTGGCCCGCACCGGGTTACGTGATTGTCGGACCCACGGCCGGACCTGGGATCTGCTGCGCCTGACCCGGATGCCCACGGTCCAGGTGGACGTCGGTTACATCACCAATCCGCACGATCGCGGCCTGCTGCTGTCCACCCAGACTCGCGACGCCATCGCCGAGGGCATCCTTGCCGCCGTCAAGCGGCTCTACCTGTTGGGCAAAAACGACCGTCCGACAGGGACTTTCACTTTCGCTGAGCTGCTGGCCCACGAACTGTCGGTCGAGCAAGCCGGCCGCGGCGCGTGAGCGCGTAAACGCCAATTCAGCCTGAGCGCGTGAGCGGCCCGGAAGCCCATGCCCGTTTCGTCATGTGACACGTTGCATCAGGCGCCTCGCGGTTACCGAAAGACGCGGATCCCGGGACCACTGTGCGGGATTCACCGCAGCTCGGCGAGCGGCCCGTCCGGATCCAGCGGAGCGCAGCTGTCCTTGCCGACGGTCGTCGAGCAGTGCGCCGCGGGGATCACCGGCCGATACCCCGGAGCGGTACCACCGTCGCGGGTGATCTGCGTGTAGGTCGCCACGGCGTCAGTTGGCACCCGCTTCAATGCCGGGTCACCCAGTGCATCGACCATGTACAGGCCGAAACGTGGCTGGTAACTTCCCCATTCGTAGTTGTCGACCAATGACCAGTAGTTGTAGCCAATGATCGGGATGCCGTCGGCCTTGGCTCGCTGCAGCCAGAACACTGTGTCACCGAGGTACTGCGACCGGGTTACCCCGTCGGACCGCGGCTTGCCGTTGTCGGTGACCATCCCGTTCTCGACGACATAGATCGGCAGGCCCGGATACTGCTCGGCGTAGTGGCGCGCCACGTAGTAGATGTCCTCAGGCTGCAGCTTGATGTTCCATCTCGCCGCCATACTCTGAGCCGATGCCGGATTGTCCTGGGCTGTCCCGGTGTAGTAGTCGAAGCCCAGATAGTCGAGGCTGTCCTTGACCCGGTCGAAGAACGATCCCTCGACGCCTTTAACGCCGAAACCAGCGAACTGTGCCAACACATCTGGCGGGATGTATGCCTCATTGGTGGTGACCTTGGCGTTCGGATCTGCGTCGTGGGCCGCCCGGTACACCGCCCGGTGCGCATCCGCGACCCGGTCGAGGAACGTGTCGAACTGGTCAGGTTTGATCGCGCCGGTGCGTATTTCCATCGCGCCGAAGGCCAGTGGTTCGTTCACGCTGACCCACAGAACGCCCTGTCCCGCATAGCGTTTGGTGATTGCCTTTGCGAAGTCGTCGAACGCTGCCACGTTGTTCATGAATCCGCCACGGTCGGCGATCCACCCGGGATAGACCCAGTGCATCAGCGTGATCATCGGCGTCATGCCGTTCTTGCGCAGCGTCGCAACCACGTCGTCGTAGTAGGCCAGCTCCGTCTCGTCCCATTCCCCGGGTGCTGGCATCACTCGCGCCCATTCGACACCCAATCGAAAAGTGTTGACGCCCATGGCATGTGCGTTGGCGATGTCTTCGTGGTAGCGGTGCCGGAAGTCGTCGGCCTGCTTGTACGGGTCGACCGGACCGGCTCCCAAAGGATCAGATCCGGGCACCATCGGCTTGCCGGCCGTCCGGTCGACATACCGGCGCCAATTGCTGTCGCGCGCATCTCCTTCCACCTGGTAGCCGGCTGTGGCGGTACCCCAGTAGAAGTTGCGGTCCCAGGCCGCCCCCTTGTTCTCGGTCTCCTGTCGCGCGTCGCACGCAGAGACACACAGTGTGATGGCGAGGGCAGAAGCCAACAAGCCCCTGTTCCATTTCGTCTTCATAGAAAAACCATACACTGCACGGTTTCTATCAGGCGAGCAGCTTCTCCCACACCGTGCGGACGTGGTCTCCCATGTCGATCGACGGATCGGACATCCACTGGATCTGGATGCCATCCGCCGCGGAAATCAGTGCGGCAGCAACGAATTCGGCGTCAACGCGCGCCGGTACGATGCCCGCGGCCTGCCGCCCCCGCACATAATCAGCGATGCCGCCCCGCATCCACTCGTACCTTCCGCGCAGATACTGCGCAGCCGGATGAGACGGGTCGACCGCCGCCGCGGCCGCCAACGACAGGTAAACCGTCCCCAACCCGGGCTTGCTCGCCTTGTCCACCATGGCCTGTGCGAGCGCCTCACCGGGATCGACACCGACGTCCGAATTCCGGTACCACTCTTCGAATTTCGCGTCGCCGTCGCGCTGGATCTCGGTGAGCAGGAGATCGCGCGTCGGGAAGTAGTGCATCAGGCCGGCCAAGCTGATATCGGCTTCCTTGGCGATCACCCGCATCGACGCGCCGGCCTCACCATCGCGTTCGAGGACTGCGAGTGCAGCCGCCTTGATCTCCGCACGCTTGGCCTCACCCTTGGCATACCGCCCCACAGCTGGCATGACCACAGGCTAAGGCTCGACCGTGGTCACTTCCAACCTGCCGCCCGGGAGACTGTCTTCGACAATGTCACCGCTACACCGGCTTGGGAAGTACCTACCAATCACGACCAGGTGCCGGAGTGGATGCCTGCGCGCAGGGTCGTCCTCGAAAGAGCTGTCCGTGGCCAACTGACCTGAGGTATTGCCAAGCTATGTGAGGCATCAGCGTGTCTTTGCCAGGTTATCTGAGGCATGGCAGTGCTACCGGGATGACGACCGCAGACGACACACGCGCTGTGCATCGCCTGATCACACTCGCGCCTTCCAAGCGCTGGATTGCTGGTCAAGTAGTCAAGTTGCAGGCTCTGAGCGAGCTGGTGAGATTCACGGGCCCGGCTCGTCAGCGGGCGACTGCTTGAACAAAGCTGAGGATGCGTGTCCGTTCTCATTGAATCTGGGGCAACTCACCTTCAGTCAGTTCTCACAATGTCACGGCAGTTGTTGCCAGCTGTGGTGGTCAGAGTTTGTGGAGTAGACGCGCCGTTGTTCTACCGAGCCGACGAGCCGGGGCGTACGAGGCTGTCACGGTATGAGGACTCGTCGTCCTCGTGTGTGTCCGGCCTGGCTGTCGGATTGTGCGGTCGCCGCGTCTGCCAACGGGTAGGACTTCTCGATCGGGATCCGGAGCAGACCTGCGTCGATGAGCTCGACCGCTATGTTCAGGGCGACGAACATGTCGCCTCCGACGCCGAGGAAGCGGACTCCGAGCGAGGGCCCTGAGAGGTCGGCAATCGTGACGACTCGGTCCGGGTTCCCAGTTATGGAGACGAGGTCGGCGATGACGCCGGAGCCTGCCACGTCGATGGCGGCGTCGACCTGCCCGTACTCGCCGACGCGGTCTGTCCAGCCGTCGCCGTAAGTGGTCACGAGCGCCCCGAGGCCGCGCACATACTCCTGATTGGCCGAACCCGCTGTCCCGATGACTGTGATCCCGCGGGCAACGGCGATTTGCACAGCAGCGGATCCGACTCCGCCGGAGGCGCCGCTGACGAGCAGAGTCTGGCCTGCCTCGACGCCTACTTCCCGGATGGCGCGCAGTGCGGTCTCAACGACGGAGGGGTACCCGGCAGCCTCGGCGAAGCTCAGCGATGAGGGAAGGGGTGCCCATGAGGTTAGGACGGCATGCTCGGCGTAGGTGTCGAGGCCGCGGCCGAAGACAGCGTCCCCTTCCTGGATGCCGGTGACACCGTCGCCGACCTCGTCGACGATCCCTGAGGCGTCCTGTCCGATGCCGGAGGGAAGGCTGATCGGGTGCGACTCCTGGCGTTGACCGAGTCGTATCCTCCAGTCGACGGGGTTGACCCCCGCGGCGCTTACGGAGATACGGATCTGGCCTTCCGCCGCATGCGGAGGCTCGGCGTCGATGAAGCGCAGAACGTCAGGGCCACCGAACTCCGAAAAGCTGATCATCTTCATGAGGGCGACCATAGCGCTAACCGTTAGTGTTTCAGAACGGTTAGTGTTGTTTAGGATGAAGCATGGACAGCGCCAACGAGTCTTCCGGCCGGCGTCAGCGGAAGAAGCTCGAGACCCGGCGCAGGATTGCCGATTCCGCACGAAGGCTGTTCCTCGAGCGCGGATACGAAGCGGTCGGCATCCGCGACATCGCCGCTGACGCCGATGTCGCGGTGACTACCGTGTTCGCGCACTTCACCTCGAAGGAAGCGCTGGTCTTCGAGCGGGACGAGGTGTTCGAGCAGCGCTTGGCTTTGGCCGTGACCGCATGCAGACCCGACGAGTCGGTCATCGACCGACTGCACAGCGAGGTCGAGAAGATGGTGCGGCATTGCACTTCACGATCCGCTCAGCCGGTATGGCGCATGGTCGACGCCTCCGAGGATCTTCGCGCGTACGAGGAGTCGATGCTTGCTCGGCATGCCGACGCACTGGCGACGGCAATCGGATCCGATCCTGTTCATCCTCGTACGCTGACGAGCAGCCGAGCGATCGCACGGTTTGTGATCTCCGCGTACGCATTGGCCAGGACCTCGCCTGATCCGATCGCGGCCCTCGGCGAGGTATTCCCGATGATCCACGCCGCATGGCAGGCCAACCAGGTCGACACCGAGATATCGCCTCCCTGATCCGCGACGCGCGGCTGGTGGTCGTGGTGGCATTAACGCGCACGGGCGACAGACCTGATCCGGCGCGTGTGATCCAGGTCCGAACGAGAGGAACTGTCCATTCTCATTACACCGGCTGCCGTCGATTGTGCCGCCCGTCGACGACCCCCAAAAGGCCGTCACGCTCATATGCAAACCGGCGGCGCTGCAACGCATTCCGGCTCACCTTGTGGCACTGCGACCTCCGGGATGCCGGCCAGCATTTCCTCCGAACACAACGGCGGCCTCGAGCCCGACACCAACTCCAGGGTCGGATCAGTCAACAGTTGCGATAGTGGCATCACCATCTGCTGACCGACTGCATCGACTAGCCGGGCCGACCCCGATATCAAGGTCACGACGGTGAAAACACCTGCAGATAAACGGATTTCGTCACCAACTCGGACGACACCCGTTCTCACGTCAGGTCACCAGCCCGTCCCGAGGGTAATCCGCGTGTCATCAGCCAACGTTGCACCGCACAAGTCGGCAACCAAACGGCCATGCCAGAGGAGATGATAAAGAACGGGCAGCACCACCAGGGGGTCCCTACTGCCAGCACGCCCGCCATCAACGGACCCGACCGGGCGAAGACCTCGGCCAGGCGGTCGGCCAGACGCATCCGCAATACCCGTGGATGCCGATAACCCGACAGCCAACGCAAGTTCGCCCTCAACACCGGGTCAAGAGCGCCGACACGGCGATAATCCCAGCCCACGGTTCCACACGTCGCCGCTGATCGATCAAACACCTCACGGTCGGCGTCAGAGATCCGATCATCCTCCCGAACGTCGACCACGACAACAGATCCGACGCGGCGACGCACGAAGTAGTCAGGAGCATGCCGGGTGCTGTCAGGCCAGTGAATCCAAAACGGTTGAGACAGCACACCAATGACGTCTGGATCAGCGTCGAGCGCCATCAACTGGTCACGTTCAACCCACGATTCATGACCGACATGAGTCCCCGTAGTAGCGAACCACCACAGGCCGGGATAATTGCGCTGACCACGAAACGACGGGAAGTTCCGCACTGGCGAGCACTTCAACTCGAACTGCGCCGCGGCACATCGGCTCAGTCGCTGGCGCACGAAGCCCTCGCGAGTGTTGAACTCCAAGTCCACAGCACTCGCCACGACCTGCCCAGCCGACACCGTCGCCGTCAGCACACATCAACGCTAAGCCCGGTGCCCCCAGATTCAATGAGAAAGACACGCATTTACCCCAGATTCGATGAGAATGCCCCAACTACGGTGAGAACGGACAATGCGATCGTTCATCTCGTCGGCACGCTCAGCAGCGGCGTCATGGTAGCCATTGCGGCCGCCGAGAAGAACCAGAGTCGGGGTATACAAGGAGGCCAGCACCGAATGGGTCTGGGTAGCTAGGTGCGGGGCTGGTGCCGAGCGCACGGAAGTCATGGGTGCCCGCGACGATCAAGTCAACGATCGGATGCATTGGATCACCGACAGCAGGATTGCCGAACGCCCAGGCCATAGCGCGGCGAGTCAGCGTCCGCGGCGCGACGGGCAACAGCGTCGCCGCTGCGAGCTTGAACTTGAGGCGGGATCGGGCGAGAACGTTAGCGGGCTCGATGAGGGTGATAGACGCGAGCCGCTCGGGGGCATGGAGAGCTTGGTTGAAGGCCAGCCAGCCACCGTAGGAGGCCAACCAGATGCACGCTTCGCAGTTATCGCAGCCTCGTACGCGGCGAGATAACGCCCCTTGGCTTGCACGTCGGGGAGTACACCGACCCGCGTATGCGCATCCACGACACCAAGCTAAGCAACATCCGGACTGCCAGGAACACCCCAGATAGATTGGCGAGCCTGAACTAGATTGACAACGGACAGCGGCCGGCAGTCCAGATCGGAATTGGGGCGGGCGCAGTTCCCTCCACTCACTGGTTCGGATCGGTTATCCGCGAACGGATTACGGTGTTCGACTTGCCGGTGACCCTGCACTATGAACTGGTGTCCGGACTTCCGTTCCGCGATTACACCGGCCAGATCACGGTGGAACCCATTGCCGATGGAAGCCGGATCTCGACCGAGATCAGCTTCCGCACCGTCATTCCCAGCACACAGTTCCTCGTCGCAATCGCTATCCGCGTTGCCAGCGCTCGAGCCTCCCGCGCAGCCGGCCAACGAGCTTCCTGAAACTGCCGCACGATCTACAGATGAAGCCCTACGTCAGACCATCCTGTGCGGAAACGCTTTTGGCGCCGACCCCGGCTCCGGTCATCTCGGCGCTGATCGGCAGCTCGATACGAGCCTTTTCCAGCAGCCGCTCGAGCGCGGCTTCCACTTCAGCTTTCCAGCCGAGTCCCTTGTCCAGTTCGAGACGCAGCCGTGGGAAGTACGGGTGCGGAGCCACCACGGTGAACCCGACGTCCTCGAGGAAATCCGATTCGAGCATGCACTGGTCGACGGCGCAGTCCCCCAGCACCTCCACTACGGGAGCCAGCTCCGCGGGGAGTGCCCCGCAGTCGGCCAGCGCCGTCACCTCAGTCGTGTAGCCGAAGGCTTCCAGTGCACGGACACCTCGACGCACCAGATCATTGACTACCGCGGCGAGCAGACTGCGGGACATCTCCATGCTGTCTTTCGCGGACTCCACCCCGACAGCCGTCAGCAGTACCGCGTCCGCACTGACCGGGGCGGTGGGAAACAGCCGGGCCCGCGGAACCGCACCCGGCGGTGCGTAGAACGCGTATCCCAGGCAGGGCCCGTCTCCGGTGTCCGGTGCGGCGAACTCATCCCCCGCGTCCGGGCGGGCCGGCACCGCCAGTTGACCACAGGAGCCCCACTCCAGCATCACCATTGACAGCCAGGCTTCTTTTTCGAACTCAGGGTCGGTCAGGTGCTCGTTTTTGCCCAGGGTGGACGGATCCACTTCCCAGAAGACACATCGCCGTGCGTGCTTGGGCAGCTGCTCGAATCCCTCGAGTCGAAGCGGCGTGATGCGTACTGTCACTGGGGTCCCTGGCTTTCACACGGTGTGCGTGGCTGCCCTTCCAGGATAGGAGGGTTCGCCGGTAGCCGTTCACTGCGCCCAGAAAATCTCATCGATTTCCACCTCCGAAGTGAATCGCTATGCCGCACAGTCTCTTTGCCTCGAATCGCGGCCGCGACTGCAGGCGCTGAACACTGACGTGTCACAGTGACGGAACGACCTGGTGTCGCCGGTCCTGACCTCTCAGTGCTCTTCTGCGCTCATCAACTCCACAATGCGCTGCAAATCGTCGACGGATCCGAACTCCACCACAATCTTGCCTTTGCGTTTGCCCAAACTGACCGTAACCCGGGTATCGAAGGCAGAAGAGAGTTTCTCAGCAACGTCCTGCAGACCCGGCATCTGGATCGGCTTGCGTCTCGGGGCCGGCGGTGCGGTTTTACCGTCGCGGTTGGCCAGGGTGACGGCCTCCTCGGTGGCCCGCACGGACATGCCCTCGGCAATAATCCGGGCAGCCAGCTCCTCCTGCTTCTCCGGGCCACCCTCCAGGGCGAGCAAGGCACGCGCGTGGCCCGCGGACAGCACCCCGGCCGCGACCCGGCGCTGCACCGCGATCGGCAGCCGCAGCAGCCGGATCATGTTGGAGATCAGTGGCCGGGAGCGGCCGATCCGGGTGGCGAGTTCGTCGTGGGTGACTTCGAATTCCTCGAGCAGCTGTTGGTACGCCGCGGCTTCTTCCAGAGGATTGAGCTGCACCCGGTGAATGTTCTCCAGCAGTGCGTCGCGAAGCATGCTGTCATCGCCCGTCTCGCGGACGATAGCCGGGATGGTCTCCAACCCCGCCTGCTGGGCGGCCCGCCACCGCCGCTCCCCCATGACGATCTGATAGCGGGCTTCACCGTTGCCTTCGACCGCGCGCACCACGATCGGCTGCATCAGTCCGAACTCGCGGATGGAGTGCACCAGCTCGCTCAGTGCCTCGTCGTCGAAGACCTGGCGCGGCTGACGGGGGTTCGGTTGGATCAGGCTCGGGTCGATCTCGCGGTAGGTGGCGCCGACATCCTCGGCAACGGCCGTGTCGGATGCCGGGGTTTCGGACTGCGGAGGCACCGCGGTCCCGGCGGGTCCTGAACCTGTTGCCGGGCCGAGCAGAACGTCGGCGGCGCTCTGCCCCATCCGGGGACTCAGCGCGTCGCTCCCGTCATCGGCGGGACCGGTCGGAATGAGTGCCGCCAGACCCCTGCCGAGGCCACTCCGCTTCCGTGCCGGCTGATTCATGGTCGTCTCCTGCTCATTGCTGCCATCCGCCATCTACTGCTCATCCGAGTCAACTGCTACGCCTGCTGCGCGTGCGGCGGCGCCCCACGCTGTGCGATCTCGCGGCTCGCGTCGAGATAACTCCGCGCGCCGCGGGAACCCGGGTCGTAATCGAGAATCGTCATCCCGTACCCCGGAGCCTCGGAAACCTTGACGCTCCGCGGGATGACCGTGCGAAGCACCTTGTCGCCGAAATGCTCCCGCACGTCCTCAGCCACCTGGTCGGCCAGCTTGGTCCGCCCGTCGTACATCGTCAGTATCACGGTGGACACTGACAAATCCGGGTTCAGGTGCGCCTTGACCATCTCGATATTGCGGAGCAGCTGCCCCACACCTTCCAGCGCGTAGTACTCACACTGGATCGGAATCAGCACCTCCGGCGCGGCCACCAGAGCGTTGATGGTCAGCAGCCCGAGGGACGGCGGGCAGTCGATGAACACGTAGTCGAAGTTGTGGTTCTTGAGTGCGGCGAGCGCCCCGCGCAGACGTCCCTCGCGGGCCACCATGCTGACCAGTTCGATCTCGGCGCCGGCCAGGTCGATGGTCGCGGGGATGCAGTACAGCCGGTCGCTGTGCGGGCTCTTCTGCAGCGCCTCCTCGACCGGGATGTCGCCAATCAGGACCTCATACGAGGAAGGCGTCCCGGGACGGTGCTCGATGCCCAGCGCGGTACTGGCGTTGCCCTGCGGATCGAGATCGATCACCAGGGTGCGTAGCCCCTGCAGTGCCAGTGCGGCGGCCACGTTCACCGCGGTGGTGGTCTTGCCGACGCCACCCTTCTGGTTGGCGATGGTGAAGACTCGCTGGCGGGCCGGCCGGGGAAGCTGACCTTGGGAGGTGTGCAGCACGCGCGTCGCCTGCTCGGCCTCGGCCGCGATAGGCGTGTCCATGCTGGCGTCGGTCGACCACTTGGTGTCGCCATTGCCCTTCCATGTTTCACGTGAAACGGTTTCACGTGAAACGGCGCGCTGGCCGCCCACCGCCGCTACCGGCCGATCAGAACCCATCCTCATCTCCTGCCCGCTCTTCCCCGGGATCCCGAGGCTCTGCCCGTCGACCGGCTTCCCGGTTTCACCGCCGCGCGCCGTACCGCGACGACGGTTACGGGCGGGTTCAAATAGTTCACGCCACATCTCACCACCCTGGCATCGACCGCACCCAGGGAAGCCATCACACGCCGATGTTCGTCGATCTCGGCCTCAGCCCGCTCACCTTTGATGGCGAGCATCCTGCCGTCCACCCGTAGCAGCGGCATGCTCCACCGCATCAGCTTGTCCAGGGAGGCCACCGCGCGGGAGGTCACGACGTCCATCTCGCCTACGGCTTCGCGGACATCGGGGTCCTCGGCCCGACCGCGGACGACCGTCACGTCGATGCCCAGCTCTGCGACAGCCTCACGGAGAAACTCGCTGCGACGCAGCAGCGGTTCGATCAACGTGACATGGATGTCGGGCCGGGCCAGAGCCAGAGGGATGCCGGGCAGTCCGGCTCCACTGCCGATGTCGGCGACTCGCTCACCGGAGGCCACAAGCTCTCCGAGAGCCGAGCTGTTGAGAACGTGTCGATCCCAGAGCCTGTCCACTTCCCGCGGACCAATCAGACCCCACTCGACACCGGCACCGGCCAGAATCGCCGTATACCGCTCGGCAGTCTCGACTCGATCGCCGAAGACCGCCGCCGCGGCGTCCGGTGCCGCGGGGACCGGTCCATGTTTCACGTGAAACATCCTCCGCACTCCCAACGGCACCGTCGCCGCAATCGAACTACACCTATGTAACTAAAACTCAGCCAAGCAGAATGACGACGCGTCGCGACGGCTCCACGCCCTCGCTCTCGCTGCGGACACCTTCGACCGCAGCCACCGCGTCGTGAACAATCTTGCGCTCGAATGGTGTCATGGGAGCAAGTTCTTCGCGCTCCCCCGACTCCAGCACCCGGCGGGCCACCTTGTCGCCCAGGGCCGCGAGCTCCTCACGACGCCGCCGGCGCCACCGCGCGATGTCCAGCATCAGCCGACTACGCTCACCCGTCTTCTGGTGCACGGCCAGCCGAGTCAGTTCCTGCAGCGCGTCGAGTACCTCACCCTTGCGACCAACCAACTTACTCAGATCGCCGCCGCCGTCGATGCTCACCACGGCCCGGTCCCCTTCGACATCCAGATCGATGTCGCCGTCAAAGTCCAGGAGGTCGAGCAGCTCCTCGAGGTAGTCACCGGCGATCTCGCCCTCGGCGACCAGCCGCTCCTCCAGATCGTCCTCGCTCTTCGTCGCGGGCTCAGCGCTCTCCTCGAGCTCGGCGCCGGGCTCGGTCGTCTGTGCGTCCGTCATATCCGTCTTCTCCCTACTTGTAGCCAGTGCGAACTGGTCACCGTTTCCGCTTCTTGGGGCGTGCACCGGGCCTGGGCGTGCGGTTCACGCTCTGCCTCGTCGAGTCGCCCGTCGAGTCGCCTGCGGAGTCACTGGTGCCGTCGGTCTGCGCTGCAGACAAGTCGGTCTCGGCATCGACTGAGCCGCCGGCCACGGCCGGATTCTCCGGCTCGGACTTGCGCGCGCGATTCGGCTTCACACCGGGGGCCGGCGCATTGGCCGATCGCCGCTCCAGCACCTCCGCCTTCTTGGCTTCTTCTTCCTTCTCGATCATGCCGAACACGTAGTGCTGCTGACCGTAGGTCCAGATGTTGTTGGACAGCCAGTACATGATCACCGCCAGCGGCAGGAACGGACCACCGACCACCACACCGAGCGGGAACACGTAGAGCGCGAGCTTGTTCATCATCGCGGTCTGCGGATTGGAGGCGGCTTCCACGCTCTGCCGCGCGACCGAGGCACGGCTGTTGAAGTGGGTGGCGACGCCGGCCAGGATCATCAACGGCACTCCGACCAGAATCACCGACAGCCGGTTGAACTCGGTGAAGGCGTCCAGTCCGACATGCTGGATCATCGACGCGCCCAGCGGAGCGCCGAACAGGTTGGCGT
Source organism: Mycolicibacterium frederiksbergense (assembly GCF_029893345.1). Taxonomy (GTDB): domain Bacteria; phylum Actinomycetota; class Actinomycetes; order Mycobacteriales; family Mycobacteriaceae; genus Mycobacterium; species Mycobacterium frederiksbergense_B. The sequence goes on from NZ_JARXVE010000003.1 coordinate 388,911, forward strand.
CCAGGAAGTGGCCGACGTCGGTGGCGCTGAACACGTAGTTGCCCAGGCTGCGGTTCTCCTCCACCGACAACCCCAGCCGGCCGATACCGGTCTGGGTGCGGTTGAACGACATCAGCACGTGGTAGAGGCCGAGGAACACCGGCACCTGCGCCAGCATCGGCAGGCAGCCGAGGATCGGGTTGAATCCGTGCTCGCGCTGCAGCTTCTGCATCTCCAGCGCCATGCGCTGACGATCCTTGCCGTACTTCTTCTGCAGCGCCTTGATCTGTGGCTGCAGCTCCTGCATCTGCCGCGTGGTGCGGATCTGCTTGACGAACGGTTTGTAGAGGATCGCGCGCAGGGTGAACACCAGGAACATCACCGACAGCGCCCAGGCGAAGAAGTTTGTCGGGCCCAGCAGGAAGGCGAACGCCTTGTACCAGACCCACATAATCGCCGACACCGGGTAATAGATGATGTCGAGGCTGAACCAATTAAACACGCGACTTGCTCTCCCCTCGCTTCGCTGGGGTGCCCCAGACAAGGTTTTCGGCGGCAGCTCTGTCCCGAGAGAGATCGGATACGGTCTCGGCCGAGCCGTCAGATGGATGACTGTGTGGGCACCGCTCCGGTATGGGGTCCCATCCTCCCGGATGCCACGGACCGCATTTCAGTAACCGGATCATCGCCAGCCACCCGCCACGGAATAGGCCGTACTCGGTGAGGGCGTCGACGGCGTACTGACTGCAGGTCGGCATGAATCGGCACGACGGCAGTCGAAGCGGGGAAATGGTGTGGCGGTAGAGCTGGATGAGAAAGATCGCACCGCGGGCTGCACCGGCAGCCGCCCGGCGAATCATGGGGACGTCCTGCGCCGTGCGTCGAGGCGCTCGAGAGCGTGCTGCAATTGCTGCTCCAGACGCGACGTGAGCGCCTGACTGCTGCCCGGGCGGGCCCGGATCACCACAAGGTCGGTGGGATCCAATCTCGGTATCAGGGTGCGGGCGGCATGACGCAGACGGCGCGACACCAGGTGCCGTTCCACCGCGTTGCCGACGGCTTTGGACACGACGAGTCCGATCCGCGGGCCGGTAGCAGCCGATCCGTCGTGCAACGCGTGCACGACGACATCGGGTTCGACTGCACGCACGCCACGACTGACGGTGGCACTGAACTCCGCGGACCGCCTCATCCGGTATCGAGCCGGAAGCACCGCGCTAGATCCTGCCTGAAAACCGCAGTATCACGCAGTAAGTGCGCGACGGCCCTTGCTACGACGGTTGGCGACGATGGCACGGCCGGCGCGAGTGCGCATCCGCAGCCGGAACCCATGCACGCGCGCACGGCGACGGTTGTTGGGCTGGTAGGTCCGCTTGCCCTTGGCCACGGCAATCTCTCCTTGTTCCATTTGGCGACCGCACTTGTCGACACCGAAGTGCCGCCAAGAACACAGTTACCGTGCAAGCTCGGTTTAAGCTCGTCAGTCGTGCGCTTCTAACCGGCGCATTCACCGGAACTTCCCGGGCGCAGCCGTATCGCCACGTGCGGGCGACTGCTCGAGGGTACTGATGAGATTTCCCTCGGTCAAACCTGCGCCGACCCGCGCACATGGGCCGACAACGGATGTTGCAGAACTGTTGGCACATCGAGAGAAAACTGTTAGCTTCTGGCAATGCCGTTCCGAGCCTGGACCGGCCCCGGACAATGACCGAGAACGTCGCTCCGCCGCCACCCTCACAGCACGTGACGAGCCGCGGCCACGACGCCCTCGCAACAGACCACAGAGCGACGACGATTGTCCTTTCTCCACAAGCTGTGGATAAATATGTGGACAGTTCGTCTTCGTTCTTTTGGTCGTCCGAGGGGCGACCTCATAGCGCCTCAAGAGGGGGAAACCGTCGTTGACTGCTGACCCCGACCCACCGTTCGTCGCCGTCTGGAACAGCGTCGTCTCCGAACTCAACGGCGACCGCGACCCGGCATCCGATCCATCTCTCCCGCCGCTGACACCTCAGCAAAGAGCTTGGCTCAAGCTGGTGAAACCGCTCGTCATCGCCGAGGGGTTTGCTCTGCTGTCGGTTCCCAATCCGTTCGTCCAGAACGAGATCGAACGCCACCTTCGCGAGCCCATCATCACCGCGCTCAGCCGCAAGTTGGGTCAGCGGGTCGAGCTGGGTGTGCGGATCGCCACGCCGCCCGAGGAGTCCGAGGACTCCCACGCCGACTCCTCCGCCGGCGACAGTATTCCTCCGGACTCCGTCGCCCCGGCGGCCGAGATCGATGAGATCGACGACGACAGCGCGGCCAAGGTCAGTGCCGAGGAAGCCTGGCCCACCTACTTCAGCAGCCCCCAGCGTGACTCCAAGGTCAGCGACGACAATGCGGTCAACCTCAATCGCCGCTACACCTTCGACACGTTCGTCATCGGTGCCTCCAACCGCTTCGCCCACGCCGCGTCCCTGGCGATCGCCGAAGCACCGGCGCGGGCCTACAACCCGCTGTTCATCTGGGGTGAATCGGGCCTGGGTAAGACGCACCTGCTGCACGCGGCCGGAAATTATGCGCAACGTCTCTTCCCCGGCATGCGGGTGAAGTACGTCTCCACCGAAGAGTTCACCAACGACTTCATCAACTCGCTGCGCGACGATCGCAAGGCGTCGTTCAAGCGCAGTTACCGCGACATCGACATTCTGCTGGTCGATGACATCCAGTTCATCGAGGGTAAGGAAGGTATCCAGGAAGAGTTCTTCCACACCTTCAACACCCTGCACAACGCCAACAAGCAGATCGTCATCTCCTCGGACCGTCCGCCCAAGCAGCTGGCCACCCTCGAGGATCGACTACGAACCCGCTTCGAATGGGGTCTCATCACCGACGTCCAGCCGCCCGAGCTGGAGACCCGCATCGCCATCCTGCGCAAGAAGGCGCAGATGGATCGCCTCGATGCGCCCGATGACGTGCTCGAGCTCATCGCCAGCAGCATCGAGCGCAATATCCGCGAGCTCGAGGGCGCACTGATCCGGGTCACCGCCTTCGCGTCACTGAACAAGACCCGGATCGACAAGTCGCTGGCCGAAGTCGTGTTGCGCGATCTCATCGCCGACGCCACGACCATGCAGATCAGCACCGCGGCGATCATGGCGGCCACCGCCGAGTACTTCGAAACCACGGTTGAGGAGCTTCGTGGCCCCGGCAAGACCCGGGCCCTGGCCCAGTCCCGCCAGATCGCCATGTATCTGTGCCGTGAGCTCACCGATTTGTCCCTGCCCAAGATCGGTCAGGCGTTCGGCCGCGATCACACCACGGTGATGTATGCGGAGAAGAAGATCCGCGGCGAAATGGCCGAGCGACGTGAGGTCTTCGATCACGTCAAGGAGCTCACCACCAGGATCCGTCAGCGCGCCAAGCGCTGATTCATGCGGCCGGTTTGTCGTCCGGCGTCTCACATTGTGGTCTCGCCGGGGGGCTCTGGCGAAAAATCTTCGAACAACTTGTGACTCACCGTGCATCAAAAATCACAGGTCACCGCTGTGGATACTGCTGTGTACAACCTGCGGGCAAACCACGGGATGAATTACAAAACCATCCACACGGCCGCGGCTGTCCACAGTCGGCCGCCGACCGCGTCACCGATCTCCACAGCGAACTCACATCGCGACACACCGATGGGGCTGGGCAAACGATGGTTCATCCCCAGATTCCACAGTGCCTAATACTGTTACTCAAATATCTACTAAGAATTCTTTCTAGAAGAAGGGCCTTGGGGACAGCGAGCGCTCCGCACGGCCCCGTCGCGCTCGAGAGCGCTGACGTCACCCCGATCGATTAGCTTTCAAGTTGATGCGGAAAGCTCTACGGTGGTTCATCGACAGCGGTTACCAGCTTTGTCATTCAGCGCCTAGTTGCATGATGCGGTTTGGGGAACACGCAGGTAGAGCTCATTATGGGGATCATCGAAGGGGCGCATAGCACGTGGCGACGACGACGGCTGGGCTGACCGACTTGAAGTTTCGCGTTGTCCGCGAGGACTTCGCGGACGCGGTGGCCTGGGTGGCCCGCAATCTGCCGACCCGGCCCACCATCCCGGTGCTGGCCGGGGTTTTGCTGACCGGCACCGATGACGGCCTGACCATCTCCGGCTTCGATTACGAGGTGTCCGCCGAGGTGCGTGTCAGCGCCGAAATCGCTTCTCCTGGAAGCGTTTTGGTGTCCGGGCGGCTGCTCTCCGACATCACCAAGGCATTGCCGGCCAAGCCGGTCGAGCTCAGCGTGGAGGGCACTCGAGTGGCCTTGACCTGCGGCAGCGCCCGGTTCTCGCTGCCGACCCTGGCGGTCGAGGATTACCCGGCGCTGCCGACCCTGCCCGAGGAAACCGGTGTGGTTTCCTCGGACCTGTTCGCCGAGGCGATCGGGCAGGTGGCGGTGGCCGCCGGCCGCGATGACACCCTGCCCATGCTCACCGGCATCCGGGTCGAAATCTCGGGCGAGTCAGTGGTTTTGGCGGCCACTGACCGGTTCCGTCTGGCGGTGCGTGAGCTGACCTGGGAAACCAGCGCTTCCGACATCGAAGCAGCGGTGTTGGTTCCGGCGAAGACCTTGGCCGAAGCGGCCAAGGCCGGTACCGACGGAAACCAGGTGCACCTGTCGCTGGGTTCCGGGGCTTCGGTGGGCAAGGACGGCCTGCTCGGGATCCGCAGTAACGGCAAGCGCAGCACCACCCGGCTGTTGGATGCGGAGTTCCCGAAGTTCCGTCAGCTGCTGCCGACCGAGCACACCGCGGTGGCCACCATCGGGGTGGCCGAGCTCACCGAAGCCATCAAGCGTGTGGCGCTGGTGGCCGACCGGGGCGCTCAGGTCCGGCTGGAATTCGGCGATGACGTGCTGCGTTTGTCGGCCGGTGCCGACGATGTGGGTCGCGCCGAAGAAGACCTGCCGGTGGAGTTCGCCGGAGAACCGCTGACCATCGCGTTCAACCCGACCTATCTCACCGATGGGCTGAGCTCGCTGCATTCCGAGCGGGTGACGTTCGGTTTCACCACCCCGAGCCGGCCCGCCGTGTTGCGTCCCACCGGTGAGGATGACGCCACCGGTGGCGGTTCGGGGCCGTTCCCGGCCGGCAAGACCAACTACGTCTATCTGCTGATGCCGGTGCGGCTTCCCGGCTGACCGGGGCTGGCGAGGAAGGACGCATATGCAACTGGGGCTAGTCGGCCTGGGCAAGATGGGCTTCAACATGCGCGAGCGGTTGCGCGTTGGTGGCCACGACGTCGTGGGCTACGACCCTCGCCCGGAAGTCAGCGACGTCGCCTCCCTGGCCGACCTGGCGTCCGCGCTCGAGGCGCCCCGGGTGGTGTGGGTGATGGTGCCGTCCGGCACGGTCACCCACGAGACGGTTGTTGCGCTGGCCGATGTCCTCAGTGCCGGTGACCTGGTCATCGACGGCGGCAACTCGCGCTACACCGAAGATGGACCGCACGCAAAGTTGTTGGGCGACAAGGGAATCCACTTCATCGATGCCGGTGTATCGGGCGGCGTCTGGGGTCTGCACGAGGGTTACGGGCTGATGGTCGGTGGCAGCGATGCCGATGTGGCTCGAGCCATGCCGATCTTCGACACCCTGCGTCCGGCCGGTGATCTGGCCGATGGATTCGTCCATGCCGGCCCGGTCGGAGCCGGCCATTACGCCAAGATGGTGCACAACGGCATCGAATACGGCTTGATGCATGCCTACGCCGAGGGATACGAACTGCTGGCGGCGGAGGATCTGATCGCCGACCCGCAGGCGGTGATCCAGGCGTGGACCAACGGCACCGTGGTGCGGTCCTGGTTGCAGCAACTGTTGGCCAAGGCCCTCAAGGAAGACCCGGGATTCGTCGCGATCAGCGGATACACCGAGGATTCCGGGGAAGGTCGCTGGACGGTGGAAGAGGCCATCAGCCATCGGGTCCCGATGCCGGTGATCGCCGCCTCGCTGTTCGCCCGGTTCGCCTCGAGGCAGGACGAGTCCCCCACGATGAAGGCGGTTTCGGCGCTGCGCAACCAATTCGGCGGTCATGCGGTGCAGCGGATCAGCGAGTCCGGATAGGTGCGACCACCGTGTATGTCCGCCATCTGGGACTGACCGACTACCGTTCCTGGGCACACGTCGAGCTCGAGCTGGAGCCGGGCCGTACCGTGTTCGTCGGCTCGAACGGTTTCGGCAAGACGAATCTCGTTGAAGCCCTGTGGTATTGCTCGACGTTGGGCTCACATCGGGTCGCCTCTGACGCTCCGTTGATCCGCGCTGGTGCGGAACGCGCCATCGTCTCGAGCATCGTGGTCAACGAGGGCCGGGAGTTGGCGGTCGATCTCGAGATCACCAGTGGTCGGGCCAACAAGGCCCGGCTGAATCGCTCCCCGGTGCGTTCTCCGCGGGAAATTCTCGGGGTGTTGCGTGCGGTGTTGTTCAGTCCGGAGGATCTCGCGCTGGTGCGTGGCGACCCCGGCGAGCGTCGCCGTTACCTCGACGAGCTGGCCACCACGCGTCGGCCGGCGATCGCCGGGATTCGCGCCGACTACGACAAGGTGGTGCGCCAGCGCACCGCGCTGCTGAAAACCGCTGCGGGAGCACGTTATCGAGGTGATCGCAGTGTGCTGGACACCCTGGATGTCTGGGACGGACATCTGGCCGCGCACGGTGCGGCACTGATCGCAGCCCGCACCGCGCTGGTCGAGCAACTGCATCCGGAGGTGCAGAAGGCCTATCAGTTGTTGGCGCCGGCCTCGAGGCCCGCCGCCATCCGGTATCGCAGCAGTGTGCAGGCGATCGAGGACGCGGCCGGGCCGGAGTCCGCGGAATTTTACGAGGCGGCACTGTTGGACGCGCTGGCCCGGCGCCGCGATGCCGAACTGGATCGCGGAGTGTGTCTGGTCGGTCCGCACCGCGACGACCTCGAGCTGTGGCTCGGTGATCATCCCGCCAAAGGCTTTGCCAGCCATGGTGAATCGTGGTCTATGGCGTTGGCGCTGCGGTTGGGTGCCTACGAGTTGCTGCGTTCCGACGGGGTGGACCCGGTGCTGTTGCTCGACGATGTTTTCGCCGAATTGGACACCGCGCGCCGCAACGCCCTGGCGGCGGTGGCCGGTGAGGCCGAGCAGGTGTTGGTCACCGCGGCAGTCGGCGAGGACATTCCACAGGACTGGACGGCGAACCGGGTCGAGATCAGGATGACTGAAGACGACCAGGGACGGATATCGGTGGTGCAGCAATGACGGATAACCCCGCAGAACCCCAACAGCCCGCCAAACCGGCGGTCTCGCCGGAGGAGCTGACCCGGATGCGCGGCATGGATCTGGTCCGGCGCACCCTCGAGGAGGCTCGAGGCGCGGCCCGCAGCCAGGGCAAGGATGTGGGCCGCGGCCGCAGCGCTCCGGTACGGCGGGTCGCGGGCAACCGCGGCCGGCGTCGCACCTGGTCGGGACCCGGTCCCGACGCCCGTGACCCACAGTTGTTCGGTGCGGCGACCCAGGATCTGGCCAAGGTGCGGGGCTGGTCCGGGCAGGTGGCCGAGGGTTCGGTGTTCGGCCGTTGGCGTGCGGTGGTCGGCGATCAGATCGCCGACCACGCCAATCCGACCGGCTTGAACGAGGGTGTGCTCACGGTCTCGGCGGAGTCCACCGCGTGGGCCACCCAGCTGCGGATGGTGCAGGCGCAAGTGCTGGCCAAGATCGCCGCGGCGGTCGGGGACGGGGTGGTGACCTCGCTCAAGATCGTCGGCCCGGTCGGCCCGTCCTGGCGGAAGGGCCGCTATCACGTGCCTGGTCGCGGGCCTCGAGACACCTACGGTTAGTCCGGCGCGTATTTGAGCTGAGAGCGCCGAGACGGCCGACATCGGTGTTTTGAAGCTCCGGACGCACCGATGGCCGAAAAATTGAGCGCACGGCGCAATCAGGTAGGAAGAAACACACCTACAGCAGCGGGCCTGTCGGGATCTTTCGGTAGACTATTCGTCGGATCTATGCGGTGTCTGCACCGCTTCCTCGTGAACCCCAAGGAGACGCGTCCGACGTGGCTGCCCAGAAGAAGAATGCCCCCGCTGAGTACGGCGCCGATTCGATCAAGGTACTCGAAGGCTTGGAAGCCGTCCGTAAACGTCCGGGTATGTACATCGGCTCCACCGGCGAGCGCGGCCTGCACCACCTGATCTGGGAGGTGGTGGACAACGCGGTCGATGAGGCGATGGCCGGTTTCGCCAGCCGGGTCGATGTCAGGATCCTCGCAAATGGCGGTGTTCAGGTCACCGACGACGGTCGTGGCATCCCGGTGGCCATGCACGCGACCGGCATCCCCACCGTCGACGTTGTGATGACCGTGCTGCACGCCGGCGGCAAGTTCGAGGAGGGCGCCTACCAGGTGTCCGGCGGTCTGCACGGCGTGGGCGTGTCTGTGGTCAACGCGCTGTCCACCCGCCTCGAGGCCGACATCTGCAAGGACGGCTACGAGTGGTTCCAGAGCTATGACCGGTCGGTGCCGGGAACGCTCAAACAGGGTGAGAAGACCACCAAGACCGGCACCACCATCCGGTTCTGGGCCGATCCGGACATCTTCGAGACCACGGTCTACGACTTCGAGACGATCGCCCGTCGCCTGCAGGAGATGGCCTTCCTGAACAAGGGCCTGACCATCGAGCTAACCGACGAGCGCGTCACCGCCGAGCAGGTGGTGGACGACGTGGTGAGTGACCATGCCGAGGCCCCGAAGTCGGCGGCCGATTCGGCCGCCGAAGCCGAAGCCCCGCAGAAGGTGAAGCACCGGGTGTTCCACTACCCCGGCGGCCTGGTGGACTTCGTCAAGCACATCAACCGGACCAAGTCTCCGATCCAGCCCAGTGTCATCGACTTCGACGGCAAGGGCCCCGGCCACGAGGTCGAGATCGCCATGCAGTGGAACGGCGGCTACTCGGAGTCGGTGCACACGTTCGCCAACACGATCAACACCCATGAGGGCGGTACCCACGAAGAAGGTTTCCGCGCGGCGCTGACCAGCGTGGTCAACCGGTACGCCAAAGACAAGAAGCTGCTAAAGGACAAGGATCCGAACCTCAGCGGTGAGGACATCCGCGAGGGCCTGGCCGCGGTGATCTCGGTCAAGGTGGCCCAACCGCAGTTCGAAGGCCAGACCAAGACCAAGCTGGGTAACACCGAGGTCAAGTCGTTCGTCCAGAAGATCTGCAATGAGCAGATCAGCCACTGGTTCGAGGCCAATCCTGCTGAGGCCAAAACCGTGGTGAACAAGGCGGTTTCGTCGGCTCAGGCTCGAGCGGCCGCTCGCAAGGCCCGAGATCTGGTGCGGCGCAAGAGCGCTACCGACATCGGCGGTCTGCCCGGCAAGCTGGCCGACTGCCGTTCCACCGACCCGACCAAGTCCGAAGTGTATGTGGTGGAGGGTGATTCGGCCGGTGGCTCGGCCAAGAGCGGCCGCGACTCGATGTTCCAGGCGATCCTGCCGCTGCGCGGAAAGATCATCAACGTCGAAAAGGCCCGTATCGACCGGGTTTTGAAGAACACCGAAGTCCAGGCCATCATCACCGCGCTGGGCACCGGTATTCACGACGAGTTCGATATCGCCAAGCTGCGCTACCACAAGATCGTGCTGATGGCCGACGCCGATGTGGACGGCCAGCACATCTCGACGCTGCTGCTGACCCTGCTGTTCCGGTTCATGAAGCCGCTGATCGAGCACGGACACGTGTTCCTGGCCCAGCCGCCGCTGTACAAACTCAAGTGGCAGCGTCAGGAGCCCGAGTTCGCCTACTCCGACCGCGAGCGCGACGGCCTGCTCGAGACGGGCAAGGCGGCCGGCAAGCGGATCAACATGGACGACGGCATCCAGCGGTACAAGGGTCTCGGCGAGATGGATGCCAAGGAACTGTGGGAAACCACCATGGATCCTTCGGTGCGGGTGTTGCGTCAAGTGACGCTTGATGACGCGGCCTCTGCCGACGAGCTGTTCTCCATCCTGATGGGTGAAGACGTCGAAGCTCGGCGCAGTTTCATCACCCGCAACGCGAAAGACGTGCGTTTCCTTGATGTTTAACTCAGGTCGAGGACCGGATGCGTTTCCAGGGAGTTCACGTACCGACCAACTAGACTTCGGGGGTTACCCGAAGTCGCTCGCCACCGCGGCGAACTGTGACGAACGAGGTATAGATGACTGACACCACCCTCCCCCCGGGAGGTGAAGCGGGCGACCGGATCGAACCGGTTGATATCCAGCAGGAGATGCAGCGCAGCTACATCGACTACGCCATGAGCGTGATCGTGGGCCGAGCGCTTCCCGAGGTCCGCGATGGTCTCAAGCCGGTGCACCGCCGCGTGCTCTACGCGATGTACGACTCCGGCTTCCGCCCGGACCGCAGCCACGCCAAGTCTGCGCGCTCGGTGGCCGAGACGATGGGTAACTACCACCCGCACGGCGACTCGTCGATCTACGACACCCTGGTCCGGATGGCCCAGCCGTGGTCGCTGCGTTACCCGTTGGTCGACGGTCAGGGCAACTTCGGTTCCCCGGGTAATGACCCGCCAGCCGCCATGCGTTACACCGAGGCCCGGCTTACTCCGTTGGCGATGGAGATGCTGCGCGAAATCGACGAGGAGACAGTCGATTTCATCCCGAACTATGACGGTCGGGTGCAGGAGCCCACGGTTCTGCCGAGCCGGTTCCCCAACCTGCTGGCCAATGGTTCGGGCGGTATCGCCGTCGGTATGGCCACCAATATCCCGCCGCACAACCTGCGGGAGCTGGCTGAGGCCGTGTACTGGTGCCTGGAGAACTCCGAGGCCGACGAGGAAGCCACCTTGGCCGCGGTGTGCGAGCGGGTCAAGGGTCCGGATTTCCCCACCCACGGCCTGATCGTGGGCAGCCAGGGCATCGAGGACACCTACAAGACCGGCCGCGGCTCGGTCAAGATGCGTGGTGTCGTCGAGATCGAGGAGGACAGTCGGGGCCGCACCGGCATCGTCATCACCGAGCTGCCCTATCAGGTCAACCACGACAACTTCATCACCTCGATCGCCGAGCAGGTCCGCGACGGCAAGCTGGCCGGCATCTCCAACATCGAAGACCAGTCCAGTGACCGGGTCGGTCTGCGAATTGTGGTGGAGCTCAAGCGCGATGCCGTGGCGAAGGTGGTGCTGAACAACCTCTACAAGCACACCCAGCTGCAGACCAGCTTCGGTGCCAACATGCTCTCGATCGTCGACGGCGTGCCGCGCACCCTGCGGCTGGACCAGCTGATCCGGCTGTATGTTGACCATCAGCTCGAGGTCATCGTGCGGCGCACCCGGTACCGGTTGCGCAAGGCCAATGAGCGGGCCCACATCCTGCGTGGTCTGGTCAAGGCGCTCGACGCGCTCGACGAGGTCATCGCGTTGATCCGGGCGTCGCAGACCGTCGACATCGCCCGGGCCGGCCTGATCGAGCTGCTCGATATCGACGACATCCAGGCCCAGGCCATCTTGGACATGCAGCTGCGTCGGTTGGCTGCCCTGGAACGGCAGAAGATCGTCGACGATCTGGCCAAGATCGAGGCCGAGATCGCCGATCTCGAGGACATTCTCGCCAAGCCCGAGCGTCAGCGCGCGATCGTGCGTGACGAGTTGGCCGAGCTCGTCGAGAAGTACGGCGACGACCGTCGCACCCGGATCGTCCCCGCCGACGGCGAGGTCAGCGACGAAGATCTGATCGCCCGCGAGGACGTGGTCGTCACGATCACCGAGACCGGCTACGCCAAGCGCACCAAGACCGACCTGTACCGCAGTCAGAAGCGGGGCGGCAAGGGCGTGCAGGGCGCCGGGCTCAAGGCCGACGACATCGTCAACCACTTCTTCGTCTGCTCAACCCACGATTGGATCCTGTTCTTCACCACGCAGGGCCGGGTGTACCGGGCCAAGGCCTACGAGCTGCCGGAGGCCTCGCGCACCGCGCGCGGCCAGCATGTGGCGAACCTGCTGGCCTTCCAGCCGGAGGAACGCATCGCCCAGGTCATCCAGATCAAGAGCTACGAGGATGCACCGTACCTGGTCCTGGCCACTCGCAACGGCCTGGTGAAGAAGTCCAAGCTGGTCGACTTCGACTCCAACCGCTCCGGCGGCATCGTGGCGGTCAACCTGCGCGAGGGTGACGAATTGGTCGGCGCGGTGCTGTGCTCGGCCGAAAACGACCTGTTGCTGGTCAGCGCCAATGGCCAGTCGATCCGGTTCTCGGCCACCGACGAGGCGCTGCGGCCGATGGGTCGCGCCACCTCCGGTGTGCAGGGCATGCGGTTCAACGAGGATGACCGACTGCTGTCGCTCAACGTGGTGCAACCGGACACGTATCTGCTGGTCGCGACCGCAGGGGGCTACGCCAAGCGGACGGCGATCGACGAGTACACGGTCCAGGGCCGCGGCGGCAAGGGGATCCTGACGATCCAGTACGACCGCAAACGTGGCAGTCTGGTTGGAGCGCTGATCGTCGACGATGAGACGGAGCTGTACGCCATCACTTCCGGTGGCGGAGTCATCCGGACCGCCGCACGTCAGGTTCGTAAAGCGGGGCGGCAAACCAAGGGCGTCCGCTTGATGAACCTCGGTGAGGGCGACACACTGATTGCGATTGCGCGCAACGCCGAGGAGGACTCGGACGAGGAAGGTGCCGAGTCCGACGAAGCGTGACGCAGCCGCTGAGGCCCGCCCGGGCCCTCGGCCTGAGCTAAGGAGCTGTTAGGTGAGTTCACCGAGCGAGCCGGGGTACCCGCGAGCGGGCGACCGGGCGGGCAGTTCCAACGGCTCAGCCGCCGGGGGCGAGGGCGGCGCGGCAGCGAGCAAGGGATCGGGTGTCCCGACCCGGCCCAGTGGCCAGATCACCGAGACCGGTGAGGCGCCGCCGTGGCAGCGGGGAACCGTACGGGCCCCGCAGACGGCAGCACCTGAGCCGCGGGAGATGCGCGACGAGGGTCCTCGCCCGTCGGGCGCGCACTCCGCCGGCGTGGAAGCCCGGCTGCAGCGCTTCGTCTCCGGTACCGAGGCACCGGAGGCCGAGCAGCCTCGGCAGGCCCGCAACGCTGCCACTCGCACCGAGGTGGTCCGGCCCGAGGCCTACGCAAGCGAGCTGCCCGACCTGTCCAGCCCGTCGCCGCGCTCACCGCAACGCAAGGCCGCTGCGGACACCCCAGCGCAGCGGACGGGGTCCGCTGGGGCCGGTCCGACCGCCCGGATCCAGGTGGCCAACCGGGCCCAGCAGCACGGCCCGCTGCGGGCCAGCATGCAGATCCGCCGGGTCGATCCGTGGACTGTGCTCAAAGTCTCACTGGTGCTGTCGGTGGTGCTGTTCTTCGTGTGGATGATCGCGGTGGCATTCCTGTATCTCGTGCTCGGCGGGATGGGTGTGTGGAGCAAGCTCAACAGCAATGTCGGCGACCTGCTGACCAGCGCGAGCGGCGCTTCCGGCGGTGAGCTGGTGTCCAGCGGGACGATCTTCGGCGGGGCCGCGCTGGTGGGTCTGGTGAACATCGTGGTGCTGTGCGCGATGGCGACCATCGGCGCGTTCATCTACAACCTCACCACCGACCTGGTCGGCGGTGTCGAGGTGACCTTGGCAGACAGGGATTGATTTGGGACTCCGAGCCTCCGTGCGGTAATCTCTGCGCTCGGTCGATCCCAATATTTCGGGCCTATAGCTCAGGCGGTTAGAGCGCTTCGCTGATAACGAAGAGGTCGGAGGTTCGAGTCCTCCTAGGCCCACCAGACCGGCTACCCAGCCGGTCGTGTCGGTACTGTTCACCCGGAGGTCCACCATGAAGTTGGTGTTGGCACTCACGGTGGCAGCTGTGGCGGTGATCGTATGGCGATCCCGACACGGCGCCGAGGAATGGCACCAGGCGGCTACAGTTTCTTGAAGCCGTCCTGATCGCAGGCACGGGGCCTTAGCTCAGTTGGTAGAGCGCTGCCTTTGCAAGGCAGATGTCAGGAGTTCGAATCTCCTAGGCTCCACAAACTTCCAATTATCTTGTCCCGCGGCGGATTTTCACACGATCGCCCGCGAAGACCCGGCCGGCGCGCGAACTGGTCTGAGCCGGAACGTGTGCAGGGATCTCCCGCAAAATGCCGAGCACGTTTCCAGGGCCGGCTTATTTGAACTACAGCCAGAGCACCGCACCCGGTTCTGCCCCGAGCGTGCCGATGATGCCGTGCGAGGGCATCATCGGCACCAACCCGAACCATGACGCCGGTTAGCGCCCCCAAGGCCTCGGGGGCGCCGTCCAGGCACCTCTCTGTCACATCTGCGGGTACGTCGGGTACTCGATGCCCGACAAGTATTGAACGGTCCGCACGACCTGGCACGAGTAGCCGAATTCGTTGTCGTACCAGACGTACAGGATCACGTTGTCTTCGTCGACGATCGTCGCGTTCGCATCGATGATGCTCGCCGCGCGTGAGCCGATGAAGTCGCTCGACACGGCGTCGGTGGCCGCGGTGTAGTCGAGGTTGCGGCTCAACGGTCCCGATAGTGAAGCCTGGCGGAGGTACTCCAGGGCTTCGTCTTTGGTGGTCGGCCGGTGCAGTTGCATGTTCAGGATCGCCACCGAAACATCCGGGGTGGGAACGCGAATCGAGCTCCCGCTGATCTTGGCCTTCAGATCGGGCATCGCCTTGGAAACAGCGGAGGCGGCGCCGGTTTCGGTGAGCACCAGGTTGAACGGCGCGGACCGGCCGCGGCGGTCGGCCTTGTGATAGTTGTCCAGCAGATTCTGGTCGTTGGTGAACGAATGCACGGTCTCCACGTGACAGCGCTCGATGCCGTACTCGTCGTCCATTGCCTTCAGCGGGGGAACGATCGCGTTGGTCGTGCACGAGGCACACGAGAAGATCTGCTGGCCGAGGTCGAGCGTGCGGTGGTTGACCCCGTGCACGATGTTCGGCACGTCACCCTTGCCGGGTGCGGTCAGCAGGACCTTCGCGATACCGGGGCGCAGGTGGTTGGACAGGCCTTCGCGGTCGCGCCACTTGCCGGTGTTGTCGATCAGGATCGCGTTGTCGATGCCGTACTGCGTGTAGTCGACGGTCGTCGGGTCGTCGCTGTGGATGAACTTGATGACGTTGCCGTTGGCGATGAGGCAGTTGTTCTCGTTGTCGACCTTGATCGAGCCGTTGAATTGGCCGTGCACCGAGTCGCGGCGCAGCAACGACGCCCGCTTGGCCAGGTCGTCGCTCCCGTTGCTGCGGATTACGACTGCGCGCAGGTTCAGGCCGTTGCCGGATCCGGCCTTTTCGATCAGCAGCCGGGCCACGAGCCGGCCGATCCGGCCGAACCCGTAGAGCACCACGTCCCGCGGGCCCTGCGGTTCGAGCTTGTTCTCCCCCGTCACGTCGCTGAGCGCTTGCGCGGTGAACTCTGGCACGGACAGTCCCGCATCGCTGGCGCGGTAGGCCATCACCAGCAGGCCGAGATCGATCTTCGACGGGCCCAGGTCCAGATCGGTCAACGCCTGCAGGAACGGGAAGGTCTCCTCGACCGAGAGTTCGTCGCCGCCGACCTGTCGGGCGAACCGGTGGGTCCGCAGGATGCTGATCACGGATTTGTTCACCAGGGACCGGCTGTGCAGCAGGACTGTCACGCCCTTGGCCCGGTGCAGGGTGCCGATGATCGGGATCATCGCCTCCGCGAGTGCTTCCTGAGCGTTCCAATGGGCGAGTTCTGGGCTGTTCAATTCAAGCGTCCTGTAGGTCGGGTGGGCTGGTCTCTCGGATGGAGTCCAGGGTCGAGCCTATCGACCGCGAAATCTCACCTTGCGCCACCGTGCCAGGGTGACGGCGGGACAACCGCGATGGACCGGCCGACTAGGTCTCCAGAGCGAGCGAATCCGGCTCCGGATCGATGGTCCTCGATCCCCCTGGAGCCCGCTGAGCAGCGTCGGGGTCGGCAATCGTCTTGGATATGAGGTAGTGCGCGAGTCCGCCCGCCACCATTCCGACGACCGCTGTCGACAGCGCCGGCGCGAAGGCCTCCGCGAGGGCGGATACCGCACAGCCGATGCCCCACGACACGAATGCGTGCAGTCGGTAGCCGGCTGGTGCCGACACCCGCCACCGCCGCAACATGAGCTGGTCGACGATCATCACCGCACCGAGCGGCGGAACCAGAATGCCCAATAACGACAGCCATTGCTCGAAATAGCTCCACGCGCCGGACACCGCGATCCCGATGCCGACGATCCCGATGATCGCCGCCGTCACCCGCATGCTCCTGCGTGACAGGCTGGCCCAGCCGACCGCCGACAGGTACAGGTTGTGTGCGCACACACTGCCCAGGTTCATGAACAAGAGCAGGATGGCCAGAACGGTGAAGAGGCCGCCGCGTTCGGTGAACGCGTGGAAGAAGTTGGCGCGGTCGGCCGAGCCCACCGCGGCGGTGATGATGCCCCCGATCAACATCGACACCGAGTTGGCGAACGGGAACGCAGCGGCGGTCGAGATGAGGGACTGCGGCGTGTTCTTCGCCCACCGGTTGAAGTCACCGGTCATCGTGCCGCCGTCGACGAACAGTGCGATGACCATGGTGACGGCGAATCCGAACGTCAAGGCGTGGTCGCCGGAGAAGCTTGTCACCGAGCCCCAGCCGTGGACCGAAACCGCGTCGATCACCGCCCAGATGCCGAAGAGCAGGAACAGCGGGATCGACAAATAGCCGATGAGTGTCAGAGCTCTGATACCCAGCATGGTTATCCCGGTGTAGATCAGACCCGCGATGATCGACATGACCAGGACGCTGATGCCGAATGCCTCACCCATGCTGACCCCGGTCAGCGCGACCTGCACCGCGAACCAGCCGACGACGATGGTCGCCATCGCTCCTGTGATTCCCGTCGAGCCCTTCGTTCCGAAAGTGAGCGCCGACTGCAGGCGGAAGTTCAGACCTCTGCGGGTCGACACGATCCCGATCAGACCCGTGTAGAGGAACAGCGTGATGTTCCCGACCAGGATCGCGGCAACGCCCTGTGCGAATCCCAACGACGACACAATGGCGCCGCCAACGACGGCACAGGTCAAGATCATGGGAAAGCCCATCCACACCAACGCGTTGGCAACCAGGCCTCGGCGGGCAGACGGCGGCACGGGTGTGGTCTCGTATTCCTCACCCATGCCCCGATGACCGGCGTCCGGCGGAACCGATTCGGAGGGTTTGCTGCGCATGTTCTTCCCTTCAGGCGACTGATTTTCTGGCGATGACGGATAAGCGAGTGGTCCGGACCACCGCGGTTACAGATCTCGCCCTGCGGTCAGTGCGTAGATGCCGGACCAGGGTTGGGCTTGTTCAAATGCGGCGATAGCCGCCATGACGCCGGCGTCGTCGTGTGGACGGCCCATCACGAGCATTCCGACCGGGAGGCCGTTCGACAGGCCGGCGGGCACCGATGCGCTGGGGTTTCCGGTGAAGTTGGTGAAATAGGTCATGCACCAACCGATCAGGGGGTCGACGGCGGTGCCGTTGATGTCGCGAGGGCCCTGGGTTTCCCCATCGGCGCTGTTGGTGACCGGCAGGCAGGCGACGGTTGGCGCGACGATGAAATCAAGGTTGTCGAAGGCCGCACGGAATCGGTCGAACACGGTGGTTCGCATCGCATGGTCGCGCGGGAGGTCATCGATGGTGAGGTGCGGGACGAGGTCGACCCAACGCATCATTGCCGACGGCAGCTCGTCTGGGCACGCGGTACGTAAGTCGATGCCCCGGGCAGCGAGTTGGTTCATGCTCTGGTGGATGCCTATCGCGGTCCCGCGGCACCACATGTCGCTCAGCTCGGATTGGTCGAACGGGATGTCGAGTTTCACCGGATGCACCGAGGCCCCAAGGGATTCGAATACGGCCGCCGAATGGGCGACCACTTCGGCGACGCACGTGTCGACCGGAAAGATCCCATAGTCGGGTGTGAAGCCGATCCGTTTACCCCGCACTCCCGCGGCCATAGCGCCGAGAAAGTCGACCTGCTCGCGCAGCGAGCCGGGGTCGCCCGGGTGGTAGCCCTGGAGCGCGGTCATCGCCAGCGCACAGTCCGCTACGGTTCGGGTGATTGGACCCTCGTAGAGGAAAAAGCCGGGACCGAATGCGTTGGGCCTGTTCAAGAATGGCACCCGACCGACCGATGGCTGGAATCCGACGACCCCGCTCCAGGACGCCGGGATGCGGATCGAGCCGCCGCCGTCGGTGGCTCCGGCGAGCGGTACCAGCCCGTCGGCCACCGCCGCCGCGCTGCCGCCGGAGGATCCGCCGGCGTTCCTGCTCAGGTCGAACGGATTTCTGGTCGGCCCGAACGTCTTGTTGTCCGTCGTGCCGCGAAAGCCGAAGGCGGGGCTGTTCGTTTGGCCGATGACGATCCCGCCGGCGGCCTCGATCCGGGCGGGGAACGTGCTCCACTCCGAGGCCAGGTTGTCAGTCAGGGCAGACAGCGAGCCCAGTGTTGCCGGCCAGCCGGGCTTGTGTCCGAACAGGTCCTTCATCAGCGTTGGCACTCCCGCCAGCAGCCCGATGTCCTCGCCGCGCATCAGCGCGGCCTCCAGCTTGCGGGCATGGCAGAGCGCGTCGTCGTATCCCTTGTACGTCACGGCGTTCAATGTGGGATTGCGCCGTTCGATCACGTCGATGGCCGCCCGGATGACTTCCACCGGCGACAGGTGTCGTGCCCGCACCGCACGCGAGGTCTCAGTGGCGGTCATCGCCGGCAGGTCTGTGGTGAATTCCATTGGTGTGCTCCTTGACACGGTTGTCGCGGCGATATGCCCGGTGCCCAGTCCGGCCGGTATCGCAGAATGCCGAGTACGCGGAGTACGCCACTGGATGCCGACGGGTCGATCTCGTGCGTCGGACGTGGCGCGGGTGCCGCCGAGTGTGGGATAGGTCTCACCAGGTCCGATGGTGAGCAACGCTAGTCAGCCGATGTCCGTCGGTTCGTCGGTCAGATTGCGTATTTCTAGGACTCGACGAGTCCTTCGCGTTCGGCCCGCAATGCCGCGGCGGTCCTGGTCGAAACGCCGAATTTGATCAGGATGTGTTCTACGTGGGTGGTGATGGTGCGCGTGCTGGTATGCAACCGTTGGGCGATCTCCGCGTTCGACAGACCCTCGGTCATGGCCGCGAGGACATCGAGTTCTCGGTTGGTGAGGCCGTACGGCAGGTCCACGGTCTCCCATGACACGACTGCGCGGCAGATCTCGTCCCGCAACGGGACCAGGCTCACTCGAACGGGTTTGATTCTGCGGGAGCGTCCGCGGGCCGTCTCGTCCCGCCATAGGAAGCGGATGGGTGCGCCAGCACGGGATTCGAGCGAATACCGCGCGGTGTCGAGAAGCCCCTGCGACGGCAACCGGTCACCGTTGAGCAGGACCCATCCGTGCTCCGCATCGAGAGCGGCGCTGTCCCGGCCCGGCCATGTGATGGCGGCCAGGCGGCGACCGGCAGCAAGCCGATCGACCAGCGGCAGCAGGAGGGCGGCGGTGGTCCCCAGCGAATCTCGCACGAAATCGGCAGGCGCGGTAGATGTTTCAAAGCTGGCCATCAGCATGCCGGCGTAGCCGCCCGCCGGGTTGCGCAACAGCACCGTCGCACCCTCGTGGAAGCCGCTGGATTCGATTGCCGTGACATAGAATTCGGAGTCGCGCCGGTCGAACGGGCAGTCATGCCAGAAAACAGCGTCGGAACCGTGCTCGAGTACCTCCCAAACCCGGTCCCTGCGGTAGCGGGGCCCATTGGCTGCAGCAATCGTGGCGGGACTGTACCCACGGCTGGCAACGGTGGTGTGGGTCGCCGTGTGCTCATCCCAGCCGGCGATCTGGGCGGCGGCGTACGGCACGATCGAGGACAGAGCGTCGAGCACTTCACTCGCGCGCTCTTGCTGTGACGATGCCTCGGCGACGGCCGCAGCGATGCGGCGGATGGCGTCGAGCTCTACCGATCTCAACACCCGCACACTGTAAGTCCGGTCATATCGATGGGCAACGACACCGCTTGCCCATCGTGTCAGGGCTTGGGCGCGACGTCCACGCTCGGCGGCAGTGGTGAGGGCGGCTCGGGGCGCCTGGTGCGGCGCACGACCGAGAAGGCCACCGCTCCCCCGGCCAGCACGGCAGCGGCGACCGCGGCGATGAGCAAGGGCCTGCGCCGGCGCTTGGGCTTGGCCGGGGCTGCGTCGGACAGCAGCTCCGGCAGTATCTCGGGCAGTGCTGCCACGGCCTCCGCGGCGGCGGCGAGCTGACGACGCAGCTTGCCGGACTCATAGCGCTTGCGCAGCTCGGCTGCGGCGGCGGACGCGGTGTTGAGGCTCAGCCCCACCACGCCGCGGGTCACATCGACCGGACCCACCGTGCTGTATTTCAGGCCGCGGGCTAGGCGTTGACTGGGGGCCAACCGGGCATCGGCGTTCGCGGTCATCTGGCGCCTTTCTGGGCTCGTGGCATCTACCGGGCTGGGATCCAGACTGCCATCTTCCGGCGTCGTTGTGGCCGTCGATGGGGTAACCGCTTGCCGCCCGGGGCAAGGATGGCAGACTGAGTTCTCGTGACGAGCCCCATTCAGACCGCGACGGCGACACTGCATACCAACCGCGGCGATATCAAGATCGCACTGTTCGGAAACCACGCTCCCAAGACCGTGGCCAACTTCGTCGGCTTGGCGCAGGGGACCCGGGACTACAGCACCGAGAATGCTTCCGGTACCACGTCCGGTCCGTTCTACGATGGGGCGATCTTCCACCGGGTGATCGACGGCTTCATGATCCAGGGCGGCGATCCGACCGGTACCGGCCGCGGCGGCCCGGGCTACCAGTTCGCCGACGAGTTCCACCCCGAGCTGCAGTTCGACAAGCCCTACCTGCTGGCCATGGCCAACGCCGGGCCGGGCACCAACGGCTCGCAGTTCTTCATCACCGTCGGCGCCACCCCGCATCTGAACCGCCGGCACACCATCTTCGGTGAGGTCGTCGATCCCGAGTCGCAGAAGGTGGTCGACGCCATCGCCAGCACCGCCACCGATCGGGCCGACCGTCCGGCCGATCCGGTCGTGATCGAGTCGATCACCGTGGCATAACCACGTAACCACCAAGTGCGACGCCCCCGCATCGCGGGGGCGTCGCCTTGTGTGTGGGGTTTTTCAGTAGCCGGCCGCGGTCAAGGCGTCCAGGACGTCGAGCGGGTCGGTTCCCAGATCCCACCGGGTAAAGACGTGCAGCCGGTCGTCGGCTGTGTCGATCTCCAGTAGGCGTGCCTTGCGGCCGATCCGGCGGAATTCGGTGATCCGGATCCCCCGGATCTGATTGCGCTGATATGTACGGGTGCGCCACCAACCGGCAACGGTGAGACCGTCTTGGTTCATTGCCAGTTTTGGCCGTGCTCGCCACGACAATGTTGCAAACGTGAGCAATCCCACTGCGGCAATGCCGGCAAGGACACGTCCGGGCGGATCTGTGATCACCGTCACAGCTGCGGTAGCCATCACTAGTCCGGCTACGCCGCAACCTGCGATTCCTGTGGTAGGTGGGCTCCATTGGGTTTGCTGCACGGGTTCTTCACACCCTCTTACCGCGATGAATGAAGTTATCCACAGGTGCTATCCCCAATGGGGATGAATAACATCGATGTGATTGAGCATCGTCGAGGTTGCTGAACGGGTAACGCCGGGAACGTAAGATGAATTCATTAGAGCATTGTCCCGGGTCAGCGCCAGCGCATCGTGAGCAACAGACCGCTGATCATGAAAGCAAAGGCGATCCCGTAGTTCCACGGACCCAAGTCAGCCATCCACTGCAACCACGTCGGGGTGTCCACCGGGTTGGTCGCGGCCAACTGGAACACCAGCAGCCACATCAGGCCGAACAGCATGAGGCCGATGAACAGCGCGATGAACCACACACTCGACGGCCCGGCTTTCACCTTGACCGGAGTCCGGCTCACCGGCTTGGTGGTGAAGTCGTTCTTTTTGCGGACTTTGGACTTGGGCATGGGTACCTTCGCGGACAGTCGGCGTCACACGGTGCGACGATGAGGCAGGATGCCTCACGAGCCTAACGTAGCTGCACGTCCAGGAGAGACAGCGATGGACCAACCTAGTCGGTCTAGATGGCGTTTCGGCGTACCCGTGGTCTGCCTGTTCGCCGGCCTGCTGCTGGCCGCCACCCACGGTGTCTCCGGCGGCGACGAGATTCGCCGGAGTGATGCTCCACGCCTGGTCGACCTGGTGCGCGAGGCCCAGGAGTCGGTCGAGCGGCTCACCGCCCAGCGCGATTCGCTGTCCGCCGAGATCGACAATCACCACGGCGGCTCCCCCGGTTCGCATGCCGCGCTCGCCGCCATCACCGAGCGGTCGGCACAATTGGCCATCGACGCGGGCATGGTGCCGATGCGCGGTCCCGGGCTGGTGGTCACGCTCAACGACGCCCAGCGTGACGCTGAGGGCCGGTTCCCCCGCGACGCCTCCCCCGACGACCTGGTGGTGCACCAGCAGGACATCCAGGCTGTGCTGAATGCGTTGTGGAGCGCCGGCGCCGAAGGCATCCAGATGCAGGATCAGCGCATCGTCGCGACGTCGGCGCCGCGCTGCGTCGGCAACACCCTGCTGCTCAACGGACGCACCTACAGCCCGCCGTATGTCATCACCGCGATCGGCGACGCGCCGGCCATGCAGGCCGCGCTGACCGCCGCGCCGCTGGTCACCCTCTACAAGCAATATGTGGTGCGATTCGGCTTGGGCTACCTGGAAGAACCCCGCGCCGAAGTCGAGCTCTCGGGTCATACCGCGCCGCTGCGCATGCGCTATGCCAAACCTGCGGGCCCGGTCGGCTACTGAACCCAACGTTTCGGCCGGTAACCTGGGGCGATGCGGGTTCTGGTCGTCGACAACTATGACAGTTTCGTGTTCAACCTGGTGCAGTACCTGGGTCAGCTCGGGGTGGACGCACAGGTCTGGCGTAACGACGATCCACGTCTGGCCACCGACGCCGACCTCGCCAAGGTGGCGGCCGACTTCGACGGTGTGCTGCTGAGCCCGGGACCGGGCACTCCCGAACGCGCCGGTGCGTCGATCCCCCTGGTGCACGCCTGCGCCGCGGCCGGCACTCCCCTACTGGGCGTCTGCCTCGGTCACCAGGCCATCGGGGTGGCGTTCGGCGGCACCGTCGACCGGGCTCCCGAACTGCTACACGGCAAGACCAGCGTGGTGCACCATGCCGATGCCGGTGTGCTCAAGGGTCTTCCGGATCCCTTCACGGCCACGCGGTACCACTCGCTGACGATCCTGCCGGACACCGTGCCCGCGGAGCTCGAGGTGATCGGGCGGACCGACAGTGGCGTCATCATGGCTGTGCGTCACCGCGAGCTGCCCATTCATGGCGTGCAGTTCCACCCGGAGTCGATCCTGACTCAGGGCGGTCATCGCATGCTGGCGAACTGGCTCGGCTTCTGCGGTGCCGCCCCCGAAGAGCGGCTGGTTGCCGCGCTCGAGGACGAGGTGGCTCGCGCCGTAGCGGCGGCTACGACGCGAAGCTCAGCGTGATCTTCGAGCCGAAGTTCACGCCGGTGCCCGCCGGCGGACTCTGGGTGACCACCGCATTGGTGCGCTGACCGCTGTCGCGTACGTCCGGTCCCTTATCGAGGACACCCGTCCAGCCCAGCGCGCTCAGGCGCTGGTAGGCGTCATCCCAGAACTGCCCGACCAGGTTGGGCATGGTGAACTGGTTGCCCTTGGAGACGTGGATCTGAATCGGGGTGTCCTTCGGCACGGACCGCCCCGCAGGTGGCTCAGTGCCGATGACCTGGCCCGCGGGTGCGGTGTGGTCGATTTCGATGACCACCGTGTTGGTGAAGCCCGACGCAGCCAGGATCTGCTTGCACACATCGACGGTCTGGCCGGCACAGTCCGGAACCGCGGTGTCCTCCGGACCCGAGCCCACCACCAGGGTCACCTCGTAGATGATCCCCGCGGTCTGGTTGGCCGGCGGATTGGTCGCGAGTACCCGGCCCTTCTGCTCAGGCGTCGACGGGCTCGGAGACTCCTTGACCTTCTCGAACCCGGCGTCCTTGAGCTTCTGCCGGGCCTGGGCCGGGGTCAGCCCGGCCACATCAGGAATCTGGGCCTGCTCGGGCCCGCCGGACACGTTCACGGTGATCTCGTCACCGGCGGCCACCATGCTGTTGGCGGCCGGGTCGGTGCCGATCACGACACCAGGGGCCACCTTGTTGTCGGTCTTGGGTTCCGTGCGCGTCTTGAAGCCCCGGTTCTGCAACGCGGCGACCGCATCGGCCGAACGCTGCCCGCTCACATCGGGCACCTGCACGTCGCGGGGATTGCCGCCGAACATGTTGATCGTGACCGTCACCACCACGGTCAGCACCGCCAGGACCGCCACCGCGATCAGCCAACGGGCCACCGACGTGTTGCGGTCGGCCGGGCGGGGCACCACCAGGTTCTGCGTGGGCGCACCATCACCCTGGGCCAACATCGGCCCGGAGTTCATCATCGACGTGCGCTCGGCGTCGGTGAACACCTTGGGCGCCTCAGGAGCCTCACCACTGTGCACCCGGATCAGATCCGTGCGCATCTCGGCTGCCGACTGGTAGCGATTGTCGGGGTTCTTGGCCAGGGCCTTGAGCACCACCGCGTCCAGTTCCGGGGAGATACCGTTGTGCCGGTGCGACGGCGGGATCGGATCCTCGCGGACATGCTGGTACGCCACCGCCACCGGCGAATCGCCGATGAAAGGTGGTTCGCCGGTGAGGATTTCGTAGAGCACGCAGCCCAGCGAGTAGACGTCGGAACGGGCATCGACCGTCTCGCCGCGGGCCTGCTCGGGAGACAGGTACTGCGCAGTGCCGATCACCGCGGCGGTCTGCGTGACGCTGTTGACGTCGGCCAGTGCCCGCGCAATACCGAAGTCCATCACCTTCACAGCATTGTTCTTGCTGATCATGATGTTGGCCGGCTTCACGTCGCGGTGCACGATGCCGTGCTGGTGACTGAAGTTCAGCGCCTGGCAGACGTCGGCGATGATCTCGATCGCGCGCCGCGGCGGGATCGGACCGTCGGTGTGCACGATGTCGCGCAGCGTCACACCTTCGACGTACTCCATGACGATGTAGGGCAGCGGGCCGTTGGGGGTCTCGGCTTCGCCGGTGTCATACACCGCAACGATCGCGGGATGGTTCAGCGCGGCCGCATTTTGCGCCTCACGGCGGAATCGCAGGTAGAAGCTGGGGTCGCGGGCCAGATCGGCGCGCAGCACCTTGACCGCGACATCGCGGTGCAGCCGCAGGTCACGCGCCAGATGAACTTCGGACATGCCGCCGAAGCCAAGGATTTCACCGAGTTCATATCGGTCAGAGAGATGCTGAGGCGTCGTCATTACAGTATCTGTTCGGGTGCACTGGGAATGGCCTGAGCCGCAGCCCCGACTTCGCTAGGCACGATCACGTGAATTGCCAGATCCGGCAGCGCTGCCGGCGTCTGATAGGGCGTTGTCTCGGTCACCGTGTTGGTGACCGTAGGCGGTGGTGTCTGCTGCTGATCCTTGCGGTCCTGCGCGTTGAGCACAATCAGGATCGCGATCACAATGGCCAGCGCGCCGAGGACCCCGGCTGCCCAGAGCAGGGCCCGTTGACCCGACGAGAACGTGCGCCGGGGCGCCGGTGCGGGCCGGTGGGCGGCGGTGGTCGGCCTGGCCCGGGCGGCGGTGACCGACGTACGGCCGGTGAGGTCGGCTGCGGCCCGGGCTTGCGCGGCGGACGGCACCGCGGCCGGAGCGGCCCGACCCAGCGTGGGTGCCTGGTTGGGACGCGGGGGTCGGCGGCCGGAGCGCACCGCGGCGACCGCGTCGGCGAACGGCCCGCCGGACTTGTAACGCATGCCGGGGTTCTTCACCAGGGTGATTTCGATCAGCTCGCGCACATTGGGCGGCAGATCGGCGGGCAGCGGCGGCGGGGTCTCCTTGATGTGCTTCATCGCCACCGTGAGCGCACCTTCGCCGGTGAACGGACGTTTACCGGAAACCGATTCGTAGCCAACGACTCCCAGCGCGTAGACGTCGCTGGCCGCGGTGGCATCGTGGCCCAGGGCCTGTTCCGGGGCGATGTACTGGGCGGTGCCCATGACCATGCCGGTCTGGGTCACCGGGGCGGCGTCCACCGCCTTGGCGATACCGAAGTCGGTGAGCTTCACCTGACCGGTCGGGGTGATCAGGATGTTGCCGGGCTTGACGTCGCGGTGCACCAGCCCGGCGGTATGGGCCACCTGCAGCGCGCGTCCGGTCTGCTCGAGCATGTCCAGGGCGTGGCGCAGCGACAACCGGCCGGTGCGCTTGATCACCGAGTTCAGCGGCTCACCATTGACGAGCTCCATCACCAGATACGCGGTGCGGCCCTCGCCGTCGATATCGGTCTCGCCGTAGTCGTACACGCTGGCGATACCGGGATGGTTGAGCATGGCCACCGTGCGGGCCTCAGCCCGGAACCGCTCGACGAACTCGGCATCTTCGGAGAACTCGGCCTTGAGCACCTTGACCGCGACCCGCCGGCCCAGCCGTGAGTCGACCGCCTCCCAGACCTGGCCCATGCCGCCGGTGGCGATCAGCCGCTGCAGCCGGTAGCGACCAGACAGCGTGACTCCGACCCGCGGACTCATGCGTCCCCCTCGCAGGCTCGGTTGACGCATTCCGAGCCGATGATTCGCTCGCAAGCGTGTTCCATGCGCGATCCGCCTCCGGCTCCTCGCTGGGGGCTCATGATCCCTCCCGCAGCGCCGCGGCAATCGTGGCGCGTCCGATAGGGGCGGCGAGTGCGCCGCCGGTGGCCGACAACCGGTCCCCGCCGTCCTCGATCAGCACCGAGACCGCGACCTTGGGGTCGGAGGCCGGTGCGAATGCGATGTACCAGGCATGCGGCGGCGTGTTACGGGGGTCCGTCCCATGCTCAGCCGTACCGGTCTTTGAAGCGATCTGCACGCCGGCGATGGCTCCTTTCTGCTGAGTCACCTGCTCGGCGGCGACCATCAAATCGGTAAGTGTAGCTGCGACCTGGGGTGACACCGCCCGGCGCTCTTGGGTGGGCTCGGTGGTGGCGATGGTGGCCAAGTCGGGTCCTTTGAGGCTATCCACAAGATACGGGCGCATCGAGATGCCGTCATTGGCGACGGTTGCGGCCACCTGGGCGTTCTGCAGCGGTGTCAGCGCGACGTCGCGTTGTCCGATGCTGGACATCCCCAGGGCCGCGCCGTCGACGATCGGCCCGGTGGTCGATTCGGCCACCTGCAACGGGATGGCCGGCGGTGCACTGTCGAGACCGAACGCCTGTGCGGTGGCCTTGAGCTTGTCGGCGCCGGTATCCAGCCCCAACTGCACGAACGCGGTGTTGCAGGATTTGGCGAAAGCCTCACGCAGCGAAACGGTCGGGTCGGGACCGCAGGGTGATCCGGCGAAGTTCTCCAGTGTCGCGGTGCTGTCGGGCAACGGGATGCGTGGTGCAGCGGTGAGCTGGGTGTCGGGGGTGGCACCGGCCTGCAGGGCCGCCGCGGTGGTGATCACCTTGAACGTCGAGCCCGGTGGGTAGGTCTCCGAGATGGCGCGGTTGAGCAGCGGTGACTGCGGATTGTCGCGCAACTGCTGCCAGGCCTGGCTCTGGGCGTTCAGATCGTGAGTGGCGAGCTGGTTGGGGTCGTACGACGGGGACGACACCATGGCCAGGATCTTGCCCGTCGAGGGCTCCAGCGCCACCACCGAGCCCTTACAGGGGCCATTGCAGCCCTGCTGCAGGGCGTCCCAGGCCGCCTGCTGGACCTGTGGATTGATCGTGGTGTCGACGTTGCCGCCGCGAGGGTCGCGGCCGGTGAAGAAGTCGGCCAGCCGGCGGCCGAACAGGCGTTCGTCGGAGCCGTTGAGGATGGAGTCCTCGGCCCGTTCCAGGCCGGTGCTGGAGTAGCCCAGTGAGTAGAACCCGGTGACCGGGGCGTAGACCTCCGGATCCGGGTAGACCCGCAGGAAGCGGAAGCGGCCGTTGGTGGCGACCGAGTAGGCCAGCAGCTGGCCACCCGCGGTGATCTGGCCGCGTTGGCGCGAGTACTCGTCGAGCAGCACCCGCTGGTTCCGCGGATCCGCGCGCAATCCGTCGGCGGTGAATACCTGGGTGATCGTGGCATTGGCCAGCAGCAGCACGATCAGCACCATGATCGTGACTGCCACCCGGCGCAGGGAGGTGTTCATACCTTCTCGATCACCTCGGTACTGGCCGCGGCGATCGGGGTGGGATTCGGCGTCGGGGTGGTGCCGATCGGGCGGCGGGCGGCGTGCGAGATCCGCACCAGGATGGCCAACAGGATGTAGTTGGCCAGCAGTGAAGATCCGCCGTAGGACATCCACGGGGTGGTCAGCCCGGTCAACGGAATCAGCTTGGTGACTCCCCCGACGACGATGAACAGCTGAAAGGCCAGGGTCGCCGAAAGCCCGGCGGCCAGCAACTTGCCGAAGCTGTCACGCACCGCGATCGCGGTGCGCATGCCGCGGATGATGAAGATCGTGTAGAGCATGAGAACGCCTGCCAGCCCTACGAATCCGAGCTCCTCGCTGATGGCGGCGATGATGAAATCGGTGGCCGCGGCGGGCACTGTGCCGGGCTGTCCGTTGCCCAAGCCGGTGCCGAAGATGCCGCCGGTGGCGAAGCTGAACAGCGACTGCACCATCTGGTAGCCGGCCCCCTCGGGGTCGGCGAATGGATCCAGCCAGTTCTGCACGCGCACTCGGACGTGGCCGAAAATCTGGTATGCCACAACGCTTCCCACAGCGAACAGGGCCAGCCCGATGACCACCCAGCTGAGCCGCTCGGTGGCGATGTAGAGCAGCACCAGAAACGATGCAAACAGCAGAAGTGAAGTGCCCAAGTCTTTTTCGAAAACCATCACGCCCACTGAGGCAACCCAGGCCAGCAGCAGCGGAGCCAGGTCGCGGGGGCGGGGTAGGTCGAGTCCGAGGAAATGCTTGCCTGCGCTGGTGAACAGCTCGCGCTTGTTCACCAGCACCGCGGCGAAGAAGATCAGCAGCAGGATCTTGGAGAACTCGGCGGGTTGAATCGAGAAGCCCGGGAACTGGATCCAGATCTTGGCGCCGTACTGCTCGGAGTACTTGGCCGGTAACAGGGCCGGAATCACAAGCAGCACAAGGCCGGTCAGCCCGCAGATGTATCCGTACCGGGCCAGCATGCGATGGTCGGCCAGTAACGCCACCACGATGCAGAACCCGGCCACACCCACCAGCGTCCACATCATCTGCTGGTTGGCGGAGCCGCCCAGCCTGTCCGAGGCCAGGTCGCCTTTGGCCAGGTCCAGCCGGTGGATCATCACCAGGCCCAGCCCGTTGAGCAGCGCGACCACCGGCAGCAGCAGCGGGTCGGCGTAGGGGGCGAAGCGGCGCACCGCCAGGTGCGCGGCACCGAACAGCACGAGATAGCCGGCGATGTAGCTGGCCAGGTCCCAGCTCAGGTGTTGTTCCTGATTGGCCTCGACGATCAACAGCGCGATGGTGGTGATGAATGCCGCGAACCCCAGAAGCAGCAGTTCCGCATTGCGCCGATTGGGTAACGGCGGCATGACGGTAACCGGCGACTGGGGTTGAGTCGTCATGACACCGCTCGGCAGTTCGTCCCAGGTTCCGGTGGTGGGGGCGGCAGTGCGGTGACGGTCGGCGACGGGGCCGGTGACGGCGGAGCCAGCGATCCCGGGGCAGCGGCGGGGGCCGGAGCCTCGAGCGGCGGCGGTTCAGCGCCGGGCGTCGGTGCCGGCGCAGGCGATGGACCCGGGCTGGGGTTGGGGCTGGGAGCTGGCGCGGGCTTGGAGGTGGGGGTCGCAGCGCGCGGTGCGCACACCGGCAGCACCGAACTGCGGGCCAGCTTGCCGATCTGGTCGAAGGCCTCGTCGAGGGTGCCTCCGGGCAGGCCGGCCACCACCTGGGCGCGTTCCGACGGGCGCATGTCGTTGACCGCCATCAACCGGCAGTCCAGGCGGTTGTGGTCCTCGTCGGCACCGATCAGTGACAGCTCGTTGCGGGCGTTGAGGCAGCCCAGCCGGTAGGGCTCCTGCAGCGAGACACCGAGGAAGGAGCCCTGCACACCGCGCATGATCGACACCGTGCCGGCGTGCTCGCCGACGTAATAGTTGTTGCGGATGATCTCCCGGCCGATGGCCAGCCCAGCCAGGAGCACCAGTACAAGTAGTGCCACGGCGATGACGATCCGGCGCCGCGAGCGCGGCTTGCGATCCGGCTCGGCGGGCTGAGGGATCACGCGCTTGGGTTCGTTGCGGCGGGGGTTGAACGCCGAGGCCCGTCCGGCGGCGGTGTCTGGCGGCGCGCTCTGGTCGTCGTCCCCGGATACTGCGCCGGCCAGTATCGGCTGGGTCTGCCCGTAGTCGTAGTCGACGACATCGGCGACCACCACGGTGACGTTGTCCGGGCCGCCGCCGCGCAGCGCCAACTCGATCAGACGGTCGGCGCTCTCGGCCACATCCTCGATCTGCAGGGCCTCGTAAATGGTGTCGTGGCTGACCGGATCGGACAGACCGTCGGAGCACAACAGATAGCGGTCCCCGGCCTTGGCCTCCCGCATGATCAATGTCGGCTCGACCTCGTGCCCGGTCAGGGCCCGCATGATCAGCGAGCGCTGCGGGTGGCTGTGCGCTTCCTCGGCGGTGATCCGGCCCTCGTCGACCAGGGTCTGGACGAAGGTGTCGTCCTTGGTGATCTGGGTCAGTTCCCCATCGCGGAGTAGGTAGCCCCGGGAGTCGCCGATGTGCACCAGGCCCAGCCGGTTGCCGGCGAACAGGATCGCGGTCAGCGTCGTGCCCATGCCGTCCAGCTCGGGGTCGGCCTCGACGTGGGCGGCGATCGCGACGTTGCCCTCGGCGACCGCGTCGTTGAGCTTGCCCAGCAGATCGCCGCCGGGCTCGTCGTCGTCGAGGTGCGCCAGCGCCGCGATGACCAGCTGCGAGGCCACTTCACCGGCGGCATGGCCACCCATGCCGTCAGCCAGCGCCAGCAGTCGGGCCCCGGCGTAGACCGAGTCCTCATTGTTGGCACGAACCAGGCCGCGATCGCTGCGCGCGGCATATCGGAGAACGAGGGTCATAGTGCTCCTCGCGTGCGCGCCATCATTCTGCTCCTCGCGTGCGCGGTGTCATTGGGCTCCTCGCGTGCGCAGTCTGTTTCTGCTCCTCGCGTGCGCGGCGTCACGGGCGTAGCTCGATCACGGTCTTACCGATTCGCACCGGTGTGCCGATGGAAACCCTTACCGCTGTTGTCACCTTCGCCCTGTCGAGGTATGTGCCGTTGGTCGATCCTAGGTCTTCGACGTACCACTCCGAACCTCGTGGCGAGAGCCGGGCGTGGCGCGTCGACGCGTAATCGTCGGTCAGCACCAGAGTGGAGTCGTCAGCACGGCCGATCAACACGGGCTGAGCGCCCAGCGTGATGCGGGTTCCGGCCAAGGCTCCCTCGGTGACCACCAGCTGCCGTGCGATGTGGCGCCGATCCCGGCTCGGCAGCAATGAGCCGCGCAAGGCCAATCCGCGGCGCACCATCACCGCACCCGTCGGCGCGTAGATATCGGTCCGAAGGATGCGCAGCACCGACCAGATGAACAGCCACAGCAGCAGAAGGAAGCCGACACGCGTCAGTTGCAGCACTAACCCCTGCATCTGACGTCCTCTCCGTATCCGCTCCTTTGGTGTCGCTGCGCGACCGTCGGCAACGTCACGATACTTGGACGGCGATTGCCGTGAGGGCGAAGCGGGGTGCTTGCCACTCCGGTGTGTCCGGTTTCAGACGCTCAGTGCACGCGCACGATGATCTCGGAATGGCCCAGCCGAATCACGTCGCCATCGGCCAGCTGCCACTCCTGCACGGGTGCGTTGTTCACCGTGGTGCCGTTGGTGGAGTTGAGGTCCGACAGCAACGCCACCTGGCCATCCCATCGGATCTCCAGGTGCCGGCGTGACACGCCGGTGTCGGGCAACCGGAACTGGGCGTCCTGGCCGCGGCCGATCACATTGGCACCTTCGCGGAGCTGGTAGGTGCGGCCACTGCCGTCGTCGAGCTGCAGCGTGATCGTCGCGCCGCCGGCCGCGTAGTCGCCACCGCCGTAGCCGCCGCCCTGGACGCCCTGGGCACCGTAGTCGTAATCACGGCCACCCTGATCGCCGTAGCCCTGCTCGGGGTAGCCACCCTGCTGCGGTTCGCCGTAGCCGCGACCGTAATCCTGCTGCTGACCGTAATCAGGCTGCTGACCGTGATCGGGACGGCCGTAGGTCTGGCCGCCGTAGCCACCCTGATCGGGGTAGCCCCCACCCTGGCGGGGGTCGGGCCGTCCGTAGTCGTAGTCAGCGCCGGGTCCGCCGTAGCCGGGCTGCCCGCCCTGCGGGGGCTGGCCGTAGCCGCCGGGCTGCTGGCCGTAGCCCCGCCCTTGTGCCTGGTCGTATCCACCGCCCTGCTGCTCGTATCCACCGCCTTGCTGGGGCTGGCCGTAGCCGGCGGGCGGGCGCTGCTGCTCGTAGGACTGAGGCGGGTAGCCGCCCTGATCCGGGTATCCACCCTGGTCGGGGTAACCGCCTTGGTCGGGGTAGCCACCCTGACCCTGATCCGGGTAACCGCCGCGGTCGCCGTAGCCACCACGCGGCGCGTAGCCGCCCTGATCCTGCGGGGGGTAGCCGCCCTGGTCCTGCGGTGGGTAGCCGCCCTGATCCTGCGGGTACTGGCCGCCGCGGGGATCCTCCTGCGGGCGGCCGTAGCGGTCGTCGTAGTAGTCGTCGCCGGGCCGCCCCTGTCCTTGGCCGCCGCGGTAATTCGGGTTATCGGTCATAGGTGGTTCTCCTGATTCTGTGGTGAACGCATGGTCGCCTTGGGCTCGCGCGGATTCGCCAGCAGTCGAATCGGGGTTGACCGCGCCGTGTGCGCGGAACTGTCCGGTGTGCAAATTCGGTGAATGCTCGAATCGAACGACCACATCACCATACGTTTGCCATCCCTGATCACGGATGAATCCCCCCAGATGCTTGGCGAACGTGGTCGAGGTCAGGTCAGTATCGGCGCTTACCTTCTGATAGTCAGTCCCACTGAGCGTAATTACGTAGTCGTTCGGTGCCAAAACTTGGCCACCGGTCACGGTACGGGCCCGCGACTCGGCTTCCCGGCACAACGCCGTCTCTACTTCCTGGGGCACGATCGAGCCGCCGAAGACTCTGGCGAATGCGTCGCCGACGGTCGATTCGAGTTTGCGTTCGATGCGGTCAACCAGACCCATGTCACCGCCCGCCTTTACTCGTCGTGGATGGCCGGCGCGGAAGCCCGTGCTCCCGCGTGTCGCTCTGGCCACACTGCTCACAAGCATGGTATCGGCCTAGTGGCGTGCTGCGGGACCAACAGAACTCTGAGAATTGGATTGACGCTGGTCAATCAGCTGATCTTGATCAGGTTAAGGATTTTCTGGCGATCTGGCGCGCTCCGTATGGGCCGCTGATCGGGCGGTTTGGGAACCGCGCCGCGACAGTGTTAGGCTGCCTCGGTCGCTCGGGCGAGTGGCGGAATGGCAGACGCGCTGGCTTCAGGTGCCAGTGTCCTTCGGGACGTGGGGGTTCAAGTCCCCCTTCGCCCACCGGGAGCGGTTCTACGAACCGCAGGTGCAAAGGTCACGAACTCATTTGGGTTCGTGACCTTTGTGCTTTGGGGAGTTAGGCCCAGAGCTGTGAGACAAGGCTGTTTGGGACTTTTGGCGCTCCGGTCCCGTTTAAGTGCCATCAGACGTCATTACTTGGCGGCTGTGCTCAACGCATTAGTTGAGCCCCGCGTCGGCGGTGCCCTCTGAAGTCGCTCTGTGCTCCGCCAGACGACGGCCTCGTTGCCAAGTTCTTTTGCCAGGCCGTGGAGACCGGGCTCGTCGAGGTCGATGAGCACAAGCCGTGCGCCGCGCCGGTGAAGAAGACGCGCCATGCCGGCCACAATTCCGCGTGCGGCGCCCGTGATCATCACGACTCTGCCCTGCAAACATGGAATCCATCACGGGTATCTGGGCATTCATGCCCGGCAGCGCGGCGAGCGCAAGACGGCCGTGTCTCGTTTCTAAAAACGATCTTGATCAGATCTTGTCTCGATACGGGCAGTGATCACATCCTGTCTCAGGTCTGGCTTTTTGTTAGCCGCCCAACGCGCTTGGCTTGACGCCAATGTGTTGCTCACCTCTGGATTACCACTCGATCACGGCCTTCCCGCTTAGCCCGGTACAACGCTTCATCGGCGGCGGACATCAGCTGCGCGAGCGAGAGGGCAGTGGTTTCGCTCGTGACCGCCACTCCGATCGACGCGGTCACGGCAATCTCGTCGCCACCGGTCAACAGGCGCTGTGCTGCGATGGCGGTGCGAATATCTTCGGCTCGGTCGTCGATGTGATCCTCATCGTCAACCTTGAGTAACAGGCAGAACTCTTCGCCGCCGTAGCGACATACCAGTTCTCCGGGACCCATCAGTCCTCGCAGCGTCATCGCGGACTCCCGTAGCACCTGGTCGCCTACGTCGTGACCATAGGAGTCGTTAATGTTTTTGAAACGGTCGATATCGATGACCGCGACGGCGCCGGAGGTTAACTTCGCTTGCGCCACCGCCTGTTCGAATCCGCGCCGATTGAGTACATCGGTTAACGGGTCGAGCGCGACGGCTTCGTGCAGACGATTCTCGAGTCTCTCCTGATTCATCAGGATCAGTCCGACGCCCCAGCCGAGCAGAGCGAGGCCCTGTACGAAGACCCCGAGTTCCTGGGCGGCTCCTGCGTGCAGGAATCCGGCGTCGGCTGCAAGTTGGCCTGCCATGATGGCTCGAGCGACGTTCGATCCAGCCGCCACTGCGACGGCGATGAGCACTATGAGCCTCGCCCGGAGTCGCTCGGCTTTCTGGTCCCGGACAACCAGCGCGATCAGCACCAGCAAGCAGAGCAGTAGAAATGTATTGACCACCATGACGCGCGTGCCGAGATTCCCATTCACGCTCGGCACCCACATGAAAAGTGTGAAGACGGTGCATGCGGGCAATGCGGCCAAACACCAGCGCGGTTTCTTGCCTGCAAACTGCTGCATGCCGACCAACAGCAGTGCCCAGCTAAAGATCAGCAGTGAGTTGGCGACAGGAATGGACGCCCAATCCGGGACGATGTCACGCACCGCGATTAGTAGCCAAGCCGCCGCGGCGAGAAAGTTCGACGCGCTCCACGTCACCAAGGCCGGCGAGGCGCTATTACGGGTGCCCCATCTCATCAGAACGCAGAGAAGCAGGTGCACTGCGGCGATGAACAGCATGACCGTGCGCATATCGATGATCGCCACCGTGCTCCCCGAAGTTAGCTATCCCAGAGGGGGACCATGGTGCCACGTGGGAATCGCCTTCGCTGTCTCTCTTCTAAAGAAACGAGACACGCGTCCGAGTCGCTATCTTCCAGCCGCGACGTCCCAGGTCGTGGTGTCCCATTTCTTGTCTCACACCGCGTGGCTCACATCCTCGCTGCCGGTGGACAATGAGACAGTCGCCGGTATGACGGCACCGCCGCAGGCGTCGACGCCGATTGTGGCTTCACCGACAAGCTCTCCGGCGCGGCACGCACCGAGCGGCCTGAGGTGCCGGTGGCACATTCTTTGGCGGTTCCCTGCGCAGGGCGAGATCGCCGATCCCGAACTTCTGCGAGGCAGAGTTTAGGCCTCTGACGGCGTTACGAAGATTCTGATTGAGTTGGCGTTCAGTGGTGTCGAAGCTCGCACCGATACCGTGCCGTCGGGCGCGACCTGCCAGCCTTGACGTCCGTCGGGTGACCGTGAGTCTGCGCCCTGAACCCTCGACCCCGACAGATTTTGAGCGCTGCTGACGATCCCAGCAACGGCCGGCGATCCGCCGGGGGGTTCGCCAGAAGTCACCGATCCGGGAAGATTCGCTGGAACCGGGCCGTCGTGGCACGAAATAGAGAATTTGCCAAAATTCGACACCCCGTAATCGCTGGAAAAAATTTGCGGGCATGAATGCAAGACGCGACGGATATTTACGCTCGTGCACCCCTGTAAGGTGTCACCAGATTCGATATCGTCCCATTAAAACGGGCTGATAGGCCGAAGGGTGGCATGGTCTAATCTTCAGAAGCCAGGTTGCTCTTCTGGGGCCTCCTGCGTTTGCTGAAGCATCCGTGCTGGGGTGGGGTAATAGTGGAGGAGATCTACAATTTTTGGGCTTATGAAGCGGTTGTGGATCCCGTTACTCGCGATCGTCGTGGTCAGTGCCGCTGGATTTACGGTATCTCGACTGCACACGATCTTCGGCTCCGATAAACGGCCGACATATGCCGATACCAAGATCAATGATGCAAAACCATTCAATCCCAAGAAATTGACGTACGAGGTTTTCGGGGCTCCGGGAACTGTGGCTGACATCAGCTATTTCGACATCAATGCTGACCCACAATTTGTCAAGAAAGTCAGCCTGCCCTGGACCGTGCAATTCGACATCGCCAAGACCACCGCCGTCGGAAGCATCATGGCGCAGGGCGACAGCGACAATATCGGCTGCCGCATCACCGTCGATAACGAGGTGAAGGCCGAGAAGACGTCGAATCAGGTGAACGCCTTCACCTCGTGCCTCCTGAAGGCTGCGTGAGCGACAAAAACATGAATAACGACCAGGCGTCCAAGTCGCGAATCGCCTCGATAATTCGCCGCTTCTCACTCCTGATCATCCTGGGATGGTTGGCGATCACGGTGCTCGTGACCGTGGCGGTGCCTCCGCTGGAGGTGGTCGAACGCGACCATTCGGTGTCGCTGAGCCCTCCGGATGCGCCGGCGGTCAAAGCGATGAAGCGCATGGGCGAGCTGTTCCAGGAGTCCAATTCCGAGAGCGTGGCGGTCATCGTCCTGGAGGGCCAGGAACCCCTCGGCAACGACGCACATGCGTACTACGACAAGCTCGTTCGTCAGCTGAAAGACGATCCGAAGCACATCCAGCACGTCCAGGATTTCTGGGGCGATCCGCTCACCGCCGGAGCCGCGCAGAGCGCCGACGGTAAAGCCGCCTATGTGCAATTGAACCTGCACGGGGGCTTTGGCCAGGCCGAGGCCAATGAATCGGTGCGGGCCGTGCAGGACGTCGTGAAAAACACCGAGGCGCCACCTGGGGTGCAGACCTATGTCACCGGCCCGGCGGCGATCGTCGCCGACATGGGCCAGAGCGGCAACCGGACGGTCATCCTCATCACCCTGGTGAGCGTCGGGGTGATCTTCTTGATGTTGCTCCTGCTCTACCGGTCGTTCCTCACCGTCATCATCCTGTTGTTCACCGTCGGGATCGAACTGCAGGTGGCCCGCGGCGTCGTCGCATTCCTCGGCTTACACGGAGTCGTCGGCCTCACCACGTATGTGGTCAATCTGCTGGTATCCGTCGGTATCGCGGCCGGAACCGACTACGCGATCTTCTTCACCGGCCGATATCAGGAGGCCCGGCAGGCCGGCGAGGACCGGGAAAAGGCCTACTACACCGCCTACCGCGGGGTGGCCAAGGTAGTCCTGGCCTCCGGTGTGACCATCGCCGGCGCGATCGCCTGCCTGAGTTTCACCCGGTTGCCCTACTTCCAACCGCTGGGCGTCCCCGGGGCGGTGGGCATCCTGATTGCGGTGGCGGTCGCGCTCACTCTGGTGCCGGCATGCATCGCCGCGGGCAGTCGGTTCGGCATATTCGATCCCAAGCGACTGGTCATCACCCGCCGGTGGCGGCGAATCGGCACCGCCATCGTCAGGTGGCCGGCCCCGATCCTGCTCGCCACGTTGTCCGTCGCACTCATCGGGCTGTTGACGCTGCCGGGATACAACCCGAGCTACAGCGACCAGAAATACATTCCGCAAGACATCCCCGCCAACCAGGGGTTCGCGGCGGCGTCCCGGCACTTCCCCGAATCGAAGATGACCACGCCCGACCTGCTACTGGTCGAGGCCGACCACGACATGCGTAATCCAACCGATCTGCTGGTGCTGAACAAGCTGGCCAAGGCGGTGTTCGCGGTTCCCGGAATTGCCAACGTGCAATCCATAACCCGGCCCGAGGGCACCCAGATCGAACACTCGTCGATTCCGTTCATGCTGAGCATGTCGAATGCCAGCCAGCGGCTGAGCCTGCCATTCCAGAAACAGCGCATGGAGGATCTGGTCAAGCAGGCCGACGACATGGAGACCACGATCAGCCTGATGCAGCGCATGTACGCGCTGATGCAGGAGATGGTCGGTACCACCCATCGCATGGTCGCCACCACGCATCAACTCCAGGCAGATATGTCGGAATTGCGCGACCACATGGCCGATTTCGAGGACTTCTGGCGGCCGGTGCGTAACTACCTCTACTGGGAGCCGCACTGCTTCGACATTCCGATGTGCTGGTCGGTCCGATCCATCTTCGATGCGCTCGACGGCATCGACAACGTGACCGTCAAGATGCAGGGCCTGGTCAAAGAATTGGACCAACTGGACCTGCTCATGCCACAGCTGCTGATGCAGTTCCCGCAGATGATCGCCACCATGCAGAGCACCCGCACCATGATGCTGACGATGCACAGCACCATGTCCGGACTTTTCGCCCAGATGGATGAGTCCAGCGACAACGCGTCGGCCATGGGCAAGGCATTTGACGCGTCGAACAACGACGACTCCTTCTACCTGCCGCCAGATGTGCTGGAGAACAAGGACTTCCAGCGGATCATGGACATCTTCCTGTCCCCGGACGGGAAAGCCGCGCGCATGCTGATCACCCAGCGCAGCGATCCGGCGACGCCCGAAGGCATTTCGCGGGTCGAGCCGCTCCGCATCGCGGCCGAGGAAGCGCTCAAGGGCACCCCGCTGGAAAGCTCCCAGCTCTATCTCGCCGGAACCGCGGCGGGGGTGAAGGATCTGGTCGACGGCTCCAAGATTGATCTGATGATCGCCGGCGTCTCGGCGCTGTGCCTGATCTTCCTGATCATGGTGCTGATGACGCGCAGCTTCGTCGCGGCCCTGGTCATCGTGGGCACCGTGGCGCTGTCATTGGGCGCGTCCTTCGGGCTGTCGGTATTGGCCTGGCAGTACATCCTCGGTCTTCAGATCAACTGGGTGGTGCTGGCCATGTCCGTCATCGTCCTATTGGCGGTCGGATCCGACTACAACCTGCTGTTGGTGTCGCGGATGAAAGAGGAACTGCACGCGGGCATCAACACCGGAATCATTCGGGCCATGGGCGGCACCGGCAAGGTGGTGACGGCCGCCGGCCTGGTGTTCGCCGCCACGATGGGGTCGATGATCGTCAGCGACCTGCTGACCATCGGTCAGGTGGGCACCACCATCGGACTCGGGCTGCTGTTCGACACCCTGATCGTGCGCGCGTTCATGACACCGTCGATCGCGGCGCTGCTGGGCCGCTGGTTCTGGTGGCCACTGCAAGTCCGCCCCCGCCCGGCCAGCTCCATGCTTCGGCCGGTCGGACCGCGCCCGCTGGTGCGTTCGCTGATGCTGAGGGATTAGCGAAGGCCGCATGACTGAGAACTCTCGGCCGCCCTTCATCGCGCGGACAGTACGCCGGTATTCCCCGGTCATCATCGTGGGTTGGTTGACCCTGGTTCTGGTCTTGACCCTGGCATCCGTCGGGGGTGACTGGTCAGCGGCCATCCCGTCGCTGGAGCGGGTCGCCGAAAAGAACTCCGTTTCGCTGATGCCGGCGGACGCGCCCTCGGCCCAAGCGATGAAACGCGTCGGCCACAACTTCGAAGAATCCGACTCGGATAGTTTCGCGATGATCGTGCTCGAGGGGCAGCAACCCCTCGGCGACGATGCGCACCAGTACTATTCCGGGCTGGTTCGCGAATTGCGAAACGATCCCAAGCACGTCGAGCACGTGCAGGACCTGTGGGGCGATCGACTCACGGCGTCGAGCGTGACAAGCCCCGATGGCAAGGCCACCTACGTCCAGCTGAACCTGGCCGGCGATCAGGGCACTCCCCTGGGCGACGAATCGGTGGCTGCCGTGCGCGACATCGTGGACCGGTCTTCACCACCGCCGGGCGTAGAAGTCTACGTAACCGGTGCTGCCCCACTGGCTTCCGATATGCAGCACAGCGGCAACCGATCCATTCTGAAGATCACCGCGGTGACCGTCGTGATCATCTTCATCCTGCTCTTCCTGGTCTACCGTTCGATCGTCACGGTGATCCTGCTGCTGACCATGGTGGGAATCGAATTGGCGGCGGCCCGGGCCATCGTGGCCTATCTGGGCGCCAACGAAGTCTTCGTGCTCTCCACCTTTGCCGTCAACATGCTGGTCTTCCTGGCGATCGCGGCCGGAACCGATTACGGCATATTCTTTTTCGGTCGATACCAGGAGGCACGGCAGTCCGGCGAAGACCCGGAAACCGCGTACTACAGCATGTACCGGGGAGTCGCTCCGGTGGTGCTGGCATCCGGGCTGACCATTGCCGGGGCGATCTTGTGCCTGTCGTTCGCCCGGCTGCCGTATTTCCACACCATGGGTATCCCGTGCGCCATCGGCATGCTTGCCGCGGTTGCGGTTGCGGTGACCCTGGTCCCAGCCGGAATCGCGGTGGCCAGCCGGTTCGGTCTGCTAGAACCCAAGCGCACCATGCGGGTTCGCCGCTGGCGCGGGATCGGCACGGCGATCGTCCGCTGGCCGGCACCCATTCTGATCGCGTCGCTGGCGGCGGCACTGGTCGGGCTGCTGGCCCTGCCCGGCTACCAGACCAGCTACAACGACCGGCGCTACATTGCCGGAGACATCCCCGCGAATATGGGTTTCGCCGCCGCCGAACGCCACTTCTCCCAGTCGCGCATCACGCCGGAGATTCTGATGCTCGAGGCCGATCGCGATCTGCGGAATCCGACGGATTTCATTGTGCTGAACAAGCTGGCCAAGGCAATTTTCAAGGTCCGCGGCATTTCCCGGGTCCAGGGCATCACCCGGCCGGAGGGCACGCCGATCGAGCACACCTCGATCCCGTTCATGATCAGCCTGCAAAGTGCGGGCCAGGTACAGGCGACGGAGTTTCAGAAGGCCCGCATCGACGACATGCTGAAACAGGCCGACGACATGGCGGTGATGATCCAGACCATGGAGCACACCTACGACGTGATGCAAAAGATGGCGGCCACCACCCATAACATGGTCGACCGGACCCACGAAATGCAGCAGATCGCCCAAGATCTGCGTGGCAGCATCTCCATCTTCGACGACATGTTCCGGCCGATCCGCAATTACTTCTATTGGGAGCCACACTGTTTCGACATCCCGATCTGCTGGTCACTGCGGTCGATCTTCGACGCGATGGACGGCGTCGACAAGCTTGACGACAACTTGGCCATCATGGTCAAGGACATGGATCAGCTGGACGCGCTCATGCCACAGATGCTCGCCCAGTTCCCGCAGATGATCGCGATCATGAAGACGATGCGCACGATGTCGCTGACCACGCACACCACCATGTCGGGACTGATGGCCCAGATGGATGAGACGAGCAAGGACGCCGCCGTCATGGGGCAGACTTTCGACGCGGCCCGCAACGATGACTCGTTCTTCTTGCCGCCAGAGGTGTTCCAGAATCCGGACTTCCAGCGCGCGATGAATTCCTTCATCTCCCCGGACGGAAAATCGGTGCGATTCATCATCTCCCACAACGGCGATCCGGCGTCCCCGGAGGGAATCGAGCGGGTAGAACAGGTCCAGACCGCGGCCGAGGAGGCGCTCAAGGGCACACCGCTGGTGGGCGCCAAGATCTATCTCGCCGGCGCCGCATCGACCGCGAAGGACTGGCACGACGGTTCCCGCTACGACCTGTTGATCGCCGGGATCTCGGCCATCTGTCTGGTTTTCCTCATCATGCTGTTCATCACCCGAAGTTTCATCGCGGCCCTGGTCATCGTGGGGACAGTGCTGCTGTCGCTGGGCGCATCGTTCGGGCTCTCAGTGCTGCTCTGGCAGTACATCCTGGGAATCCATCTGCACTGGATGGTGCTCGCGATGTCGGTGATCATCCTGTTGGCGGTGGGTTCGGACTACAACCTGCTGCTGGTGTCGCGGATGAAAGAGGAGATCGGCGCGGGCATCAATACCGGCATCATTCGCGCGATGGGCGGCACCGGCAAGGTCGTCACGTCGGCCGGGGTTGTATTTGCCTGCACCATGGCCGCGATGGCGGTCAGCGATCTGCGCATCATCGGCCAGATCGGCACGACCATCGGACTGGGTCTGATGTTCGACACCATGATCGTGCGCTCGTTCATGACCCCGTCGATCGCCGCCCTGCTGGGCCCGTGGTTCTGGTGGCCGCAGCGGGTGCGTCCCCGGCCTGCCAGTGCGCTGTTGCGCCCGCATGGGCCGCGTCCGCTGGTCCGTTCGCTGTTGGGTCAACCCCACCCCGACGAGGGGGCGGCGAACACCCAGCCGATCAAGGTAACTGAAAGTTGAGCGCCGGCCGATGGCCGGCGCTCAACGGCGAATCCGTTGTGCGGTTCAGTATTTGACGCAGCTGGTCAACATCTGCTGGAAGACCGGTAGGGCTTGAGCGGCTCCCGGGTTGTTCTTGATCTGATTGAGCAGGTTCACCCGTTCATCCCGCGGCGCAGCCAGGAACACCCGCAGGAACTGCAGGTTGGGCGGTGACTGGTCGAGATACTGCGCGGCCAGCGGATTCTCGGCATGTACCGCGGCCATCGCCTGGTCATAGCTGCAGGTCGAATTGACCATCGGGCCGAGATCGGGTGCGGCGGAGGCGAACCCGGCCCCAGCGGTCAACGACAACGTCACACCTCCGACGGCGACGGCCAGCCTGGTCAACGGACGCTTGTTCATATTTCCCCTCTTGTCAATTGTTGTGCCAACTCACATCGTCCAGCTAAGTCCCGTGTCGGGCCTGGATCGCGTTGTTTCAATTACCACTAAACCATCAAACGCAAATCTTATGCCGGGACTATCCGTCATATCGATTGTTGATTGCGATGCGTTACGCGGCAAACCGTAAGACAATATGTAGGGATATTTCCCCAAAGCCGGTGCCACAACGATTTCCCCTGGGTGTGTGGGTTTGCCGAGCTGGGGGTGGTGTTGCTGTGGCTGGGTGATCGAGAACACGCTCACCGGCGTCGCCGACGTGCTGTTCGAGGGCCGTTGCGAGAGACGACCGGCCCGCCCCATCCGGGCCGCGAGCAACCTGCTATCTGAACGCCAGTTCGACCCAGTCGGGCGGTGCGATGGTAGAAAAATCGGAAAATACCTGGGCAAATCTGATCCGC
Organism: Mycolicibacterium frederiksbergense; assembly: GCF_029893345.1. Lineage (GTDB taxonomy): Bacteria > Actinomycetota > Actinomycetes > Mycobacteriales > Mycobacteriaceae > Mycobacterium > Mycobacterium frederiksbergense_B. Next base: position 432,250 of record NZ_JARXVE010000003.1, read on the forward strand.
ATCGCTCCAACTGGGTGTAGGTGAGCGATACTCGGCCGACGAGGTGAACCTTTGGGCAAACTCACATGGATGCGGCTGAGGTGTCTGCCACCACAATCGACGGTGTCTGGGTCTGAGTTCAGCCAATATCCCGAATCCGCGGGCGGGTGTCGCGCTGCGATTGTGTTCAGATAGCTGTGCCGCTCGTGGCTAAGACCATTTGCTCGTTATCCGCTGGGCAGCCTTGTACTCGTCATCAAGGTCGAGCTAACGTCTGAGCCGCAGTAGCCACGTGCTTGGCCGGTCGGATTCGCGCCACGAATATTCAGAAACGGGGACCTGATGGACGACGCTGCGTTGCAATTCGTACGTCTTTTGCCGGAGCTAACTATTTCCGTGTCGCAATCGGTAGTGGCCGCGGAGGCGTGTTCATGACCGCCAGTGACGGGCTGATCGGGGCACCGGCGCGCCCGGTGGTGTTGTTCGTGCTGGGCATGGGCCGGTCGGGCACCTCGGCGCTGACGCGGGTGCTCTCACTGTGTGGCGCGGCGCTTCCGAGCGGAATGATGGGGGCCGACCGAAGCAACCAGCGGGGTTACTGGGAGCCGCGGGCGGGTCTGTACCTCAACGAGACGTTCCTGTATCGCCACGGCAGCAGCTATTTCGACCCGACACTGCGGTTGCAGGAGGAAGGCGGGTTGGCCGACGAAGACGCGGCAGCCTTCACCGCCAAGATCCGGGACTATCTTCGGACGCTGCCGGCCGCGCCGGTAGTGGTGGTGAAGGTCCTGCACATCTCGGTCCTGGCCCGGATGTGGTTCGAGGCGGCGAAGCAGGCCGGGTTCGACGTCGCGGCCGTGCTTGCCGTGCGTGATCCGCAGGAGGTCACCGGGTCGCTGGCGAAGTTCATGGAGGCATCGCCGCAGCTCTCGAGCGGTTTGTGGCTGAAATACAACCTGCTCGCCGAGCGTGAAACTCGTGGAATGCCACGCGTGTTCGTCGATTACGCCAACTTCCTCGAGGATTGGCGGCGTGAGGTCAAACGCATCGCCCATGCCCTTCCGGTCGACCTCGATACCGGGGAGCAGGCCGCGGTTGAGCAGTTCCTGGCCAAGGACCTGCGGCATCAGCGGCAGTGCGGCCCGATCATCGAGCCGTTCGGGACGGACTGGCTCTCGGCGGGTTACCGCACGTTGAGTGCGGCGGCGCGGGACGAGCCGTGGGATCAGGCGGAGTTGGACCGGATTTTCGAGGGATACCGGTCGGCCGAACATGGTTTCCGGACGGCTATCACCGATTTCCGCGGTCAGTTCAGCAGGCGGTACCGGTTCTCTCGAGCGTTCATGAAGCCGGTGTACGAGGCCGTCGCACTTGCGCACGGACGCCGAGGAACCTGGGCCTGACCGGCGACTACTGGTGCTCTAATAGGTCCAGCAGGTAGCCGCCGTATCCCGATTTGAGCAGCTCCTTGCCGCGGAGGGCCAGTTGGTCGTCGTCGATGAATCCTGCCCGCCACGCAATCTCCTCGGGCACGCCGATTTTCAGTCCCTGTCGGCGTTCGATGGTGCGAACGTAATCGCTGGCGTCCAAAAGCGAGTCGACGGTGCCGGTGTCCAGCCAGGCGGTTCCGCGGGCCAGCACCTCGACCGAGAGCTGCCCCCGATCCAGATAGGTCTGGTTGATCTCGGTGATCTCGTACTCGCCTCGAGCGGATTTGCGAAGTGACCGAGCGATCTCGATGACGTTGTTGTCGTAGAAATACAAGCCCGGCACCGCGTAATGGGATTTGGGGGTGACCGGCTTCTCCTCCAGGGACAGCGCCGTTCCGTCCGCACCGAACTCCACCACGCCGTAGGCCGACGGGTTGGCCACCCAGTAGGCGAAGATCGCGCCGCCGTTGACATTCTGGAATCTGCGCAAACTGGTGCCCAAGCCCGGGCCGTAGAAGACGTTATCGCCCAATGCAAGCGCGACGGTGTCGTTACCGATGTGCTCGGCACCGATGATGAACGCCTGCGCCAGCCCTTCGGGCTGATCCTGGACCGCGTAGTGCAGGCTCACACCGAAGGCCGAGCCGTCACCGAGCAGCCGTTCGAAGGCCGGGGCATCAGCTGGTGTGGTTATCACCAGGATGTCGCGAATACCGGCCATGATCAGTGTGGACAACGGATAGTAGACGAGCGGTTTGTCGTAAACCGGCAGTAGCTGCTTGCTGACACCCATCGTGATCGGGTGCAGCCGAGTGCCGGAACCGCCGGCAAGAATGATTCCGCGCATGTATGCCCCTACGCCCCGGAATGAACGGTTTCGCCGCGCTTGGTGGCGGCGAGAACTTTTTCTGGCTCGTCACGGCGCAGCACGCCCGTCACCCTATCGTGCCGGCGCCGGCGCTGACGACGAAATGGGCTGTGACGGGCCGAGAGTGTGGCGGATGGGGCCAGGTATCGACTGGCCTGCCGTCGGCGTGCGGGAGCCGGAGATTCGAGGCTGGGTATTTGCCAATCGAATAGCTTCGGTGGGATATCGCCGGGAAAACCGGCTGAGTTGACGCATTGCGGATTCGCGAAATTGGGCTCTCGGTGAAATGTTCGAAAAACTACAGATGCGTAAAATCTGTTGTTAGCCTGAGGAATCCGAGATCTGACGGCCCAAAATTCAGCATCGTCTACTAGTGTGCATCTGCGTGGGGGCCGCGAAACTGTCATGAGAATCGCACTGGCGAGCTATGGGACCCGTGGTGATATCGAACCGTCCGTGGCGGTCGGCCGTGAGCTGCTGCGCCGGGGGCATGACATACGCATGGCGGTTCCGCCCGACCTGGTCGGCTTCGCCGAGGCCGCGGGGCTGAGCGCGGTCGGCTATGGACTGGAGGTCCAGCCGCAGCTCGACGGATACCGCGACCTGTGGACGTCGTGGGCCCGGCACTTCTGGCGGGTCCAGGATCTGGTGGTGTTGTGCCGGGAAGCCCTGAAGGTGGTCACCCAGCAGTGGGCCGAGTTGAGCAGAACTCTCATGTCGTTCGCCGACGGCGCCGACCTGCTGTCGACCGCCGTGGGCTATGAGCAGCCGGCCGCCAATGTCGCCGAGTATTACGACATTCCGTTGGTGGCGCTGCACACCATGCCGTGGCGACCCAACGGTCAGCTCTTTCCGTCCCTGCCACCCCCGCTGACCCGCACCGCGATGACGGCGTACGACTGGCTGGCCTGGCGGGTGACCCGGGAGCATGAGGATGCTCAGCGGCGTGAGCTCGGCCTGCCGAGGACGGTCGGCCCTTCGCCGCGCAGGATGGCCGCCCGCGGCGCACTGGAGATCCAGGCCTACGACGAGGTCTGCGTGCCCGGATTGGCTGCCGAATGGGCGAAATGGGACGGGCAGCGGCCCTTTGTCGGCGCGCTCACCATGGAGTTGTCGACCGGTGCCGACCACGAGGTGGCGGCCTGGATCGCGGCGGGGCCGCCCCCGATCTGCTTCGCGTTCGGCAGCATCCCGGTCGAGTCCCCGGCCGACACGGTCGCGATGATCAGTGCTGCGTGTGCACAGCTGGGCGAGCGGGCGTTGATCTGCTCCGGCGGAACGGACTTGACCCACATCCCGGTGACCGACCAGGTCAAGGTGGTGGGAGTGGTGAACTATGCGGACGTCTTCCCGGCCAGCCGTGCCGTCGTGCACCATGGCGGGTCGGGTACCACGGCGGCAAGCCTGCGTGCGGGGGTTCCCACGCTGATCCTCTGGACGGTCGGTGATCAGCCGCTCTGGGGAAATCAGCTCAAGCGGCTGAAAGTAGGTACTGCCCGCCGGTTTTCGACAACAACGGAGGAGACCATGGTTACCGATCTGCGCCGGATACTGGCCCCGCAGTACGCAACCCGGGTGCGTGAGCTTGCCACCCGAATGACTCCACCGTCGGAGAGTATCGGCAAAGCAGCCGATCTCATCGAGCGGTTCGCCGGCCGGTGAGCCGTGCCGGCGCGGGATTTGCTGTGCCGGGCAAGCGGCGGCGTAAGCTAATTCCATGGCGAGTCAACAATTTTCACCGCACATCGGACTTGTGATGATCAGCCGCAAGGCCTCCTGATCATGCGCATGTTCCGGTTGGCACTGCAGCAGCAGCCACCGTTCATCGTCCGCCGCTACCCGTACCGGGATCGGCAGCGGATGCGCGACGCGCTGGGTCCGGACCTGGCCCGGACGGTGACGATGCGTGCGGATGACACACCGCCCCCGGAGACCGAGATCGGGCGGATATTCGAGGGGTCCCGCAATATTCACAAGCTGCGTCACTATCTCCCCATCTACCAAGGCGCCCTGACCCAGACCAAGCGCATGCTCGAGATCGGGGTCGACCGGGGCGGTTCCCTGCAGATGTGGCGCAAGTACCTGCCCGACGCCACCATCGTGGGCATCGATATCAGCCCCAAGGCCGCCCAGCACAGTGCCCCGGCGCGGGATATCCACGTGCGGATCGGAGACCAGACCGACACCAGGTTCCTGCAATCCGTTCTCGACGAGTTCGGCCCGTTCGATACGGTCCTCGACGACGGCGGACACACGGCCAAACAGATGATCGGGTCGTTTCAGTACCTGTTTCCGCGGCTTAAGCCCGGTGGTGTCTACATCGTTGAGGATGTCTGTGCCAACTACTGGAAGATGTATCGGGACCAACCCGAGTCGTTTATCGACTTCACCAAGTGGTTGATGGATGCAATGCATGCTCCGTATGTGGAGACGACCACGGTATTCCAGTTCATGGAAGGCCACCCGAAGCGCGTCAAGGAGCTTGAAGTGCCGTTTGCGGCAACCATCATCGACCGAATCGAGGTGTTGGACTCCGTGGTGGTCGTGCACCGTGCCGAGGAACCGAAGAAGCTATCTCGCGCCGTCTTTCGCTGAGCCGAGGATCGGGAGGTCATCGGACATTTTCTTTGCCACCATGGCGGTCGCCCGCTATCGGCCCACATCGCGGGTGAGAATCCCGAGCTGATCGGCGTAGCCCTTATTGCATTTCAGTGCCGAATTTATGCGCAGTTTGCCCAACCATTAGAGTTGAAAAGGCAATGGCCACACCAGAAATGCTCTGAGGATGGCACTCGCGGGCTAGGCTCAGCACCAAACCCGCATCCGAGTTAGGGGGCAGTTTTTTGACCGTGACGGATCACGACACCCGATCTGCGTACCTGGACCTGCTCCGGCAGGACCTCACCAGATACGGCGTCGACGAATTGGTGCCGGTGGGATGGAACTGGTTGCACCGACCAGCTTTCAAGATCGGCAATTTGATGCTTGTTCGCAAGCGGCCGTTCGATCAGCGCAAACGTGACCTCGGCCTGGATTGGCCTGCCGACGCGCTGACCATGATCGGGATGCGACGGCTCACCAGTCTGCAGCAGTGCGTCGAGACGGTGATCGCCGAGGACATCCCAGGCGATCTGGTCGAATGCGGCGTATGGCGTGGGGGGGCTTCCATCCTGATGCGCGCCGTCCTGGCCTCCTATGGGGACGAGACCCGATCCATCTGGCTCTGCGACTCGTTTGAGGGCGTGCCGCCGCCCGATGCAGCGAATTACAAGGCGGACAAGGGCGATAGGCTGCACCTCGCGGCACCGATCCTCGCGGTGTCGGAAAAAGACGTCAGGGCGAACTTCGCGCGCTACGGGCTGCTGGACGACAAGGTCCGGATCGTTCCCGGTTGGTTCAAGGACACGCTGCACGACGCTCCGATCGAACGCATTTCGGTGTTGCGGCTCGACGGCGACCTGTACGAATCGACGATCCAGGCACTGGACGGCCTCTACTCGCGACTGTCCCCGGGTGGCTTCTGCATCATCGACGACTACCACGCGATCGAAGGATGTCGCCAAGCCGTCACGGATTACCGGGCGCGGCATGGGATTTCCGCGGAGATCGTGGACATCGACGGCACCGGAGTGCTCTGGCGCAAGGAGTGAGCGCGCCCTCTCCAGCGGTATCACTGAAAGGCAGGGACTCGCTATGAAACTCGTGCTGGCAGCCTATGGGACTCGGGGAGATCTCGAGCCCTCCGTCGCCGCCGGCCGGGAATTGCAGCGAAGAGGGCACGACGTGCGGATCGCTGTTCCGCCAGACCTGGTCGGTTTTGCGGAGAGCGCCGGGTTGGTGGCCGTCCCCTATGGGCTGGATACCCAGGCCTGGGTGGGCGTGTACCGGGATTTCTGGACCTGTTTCTTCCACCGGTTCTGGAGGGTTCGGGAACTGCGGCGGTTGTGGCGGGAGATGTGGGATCTCAGTGACCGGTCCTGGGCCCAGATGAGCGCGACGCTGACTTCGCTGGCCGAGGATGCGGATCTGTTGTTCGCCGGTCAGAACTATCAGGAACCGGCCGCCAATGTTGCTGAGTATCACGACATTCCGTTCGCCACGCTGCACAACACCCCAGTACGGGTCAACGGCAGGTTGCTGTCGCGGCTGCCGGCGCCGCTGGCCCGGATGGCGATGTGGGCCTATGACTGGTTCGGTTGGCGGCTGAACAAGAAGGTCGAGGACGCCCAACGTCGTGAACTGGGCCTACCGAAGGCGACGGGTCCGGTGTCGGGGCGGATCGCCGCCCGCGGAGCGCTGGAAATCCAGGGCTACGACGAGGTGTGCTTTCCGGGGTTGGCCGCGGAATGGGTGCAATGGCGCAGCCAACGCCCGTTTGTCGGCACGTTGACGATGGAGTTGCCGACGGAGGCCGATCAGGAAGTGCTGTCCTGGATCGGCGACGGCAGCCCGCCGATCTGCTTCGGCTTCGGCAGCATGCCGGTCGAATCCCCTGCTGCGACAGTGGAAATGATCGCTGCCGCCTGCGCTGAGCTCGGGCACCGGGCGGTGATCTGCTCCGGATCGAGTGATTACACCGGAGTCCCGCAGTATGACCACGTCAAGGTGGTGGGGGCGGTGAACTACGCGACGGTGTTCGCCGCCTGCCGTGCCGCGGTCCATCACGGCGGGGCCGGAACCCTGGCGGCCAGCCTGCGTGCCGGGGCGCCCACGCTGGTGCTCTGGATAGATGGCGCCCAGCCGGTCTGGGCGTCTCGGGTCAAACTGTTGCAGGTAGGGGCGGTTCGTAGTTTCTCGAGCACAGACCGTGAATCACTGGTGGCGGATCTGAAAAGGGTCCTGGCACCGGAAACCGCCCTGCGCGCGCGTGAAGTCGCCACCCGGATGACCCCGGCCGTCGAAAGCGTGGCCAGAACCGCTGATCTCGTCGAAAGTTTTGCTCGGGCGAGATGTTCTGTCTGATGCCGCAGACGGTCCGCAAGTTTGCCGTGTGCGCGCTGAACGATCCAAGCTCCTGCTCGGAGCAGGGATATCGGGCGAAGGTGCGGTTGCGAAATCTTGATCACGTTGTTAACCAACATATTTCAGGTAATCGGAGGCTGAAGGCGGTGCTAGGGTGACGGCCGTGGCAAATGGGCTAACACTGCGGACCCGCCTCTGGCTGAAGGCGGTGCGCGCGGAGTATTGGCTCGCGCGCACTTTGCTGCCCGATGTCTATTCCAACGATGCGTTGATCTGTTTCAACAGCCACGCGTTCATGGACGACCCGGCGTTTCAGCGCGCCTACCAGCGCGGAGCCCGTGCCCTCGGCGACATGGACTGGTATCAGTGGCACTGGCGGGTTCATGTCGGGTTGTGGGCGGCGTCCAGTGCCAGCAAGGTCGACGGAGATTTCGTCGAGTGCGGGGTCAGCCACGGCTTTTTGAGCAGTGCGGTGATGGAGTACCTGGACTGGGACCGGCTGGGCAAGACGTTCTACCTGCTCGACACCTTCGCCGGCCTCGATCCGCGGTTCGTCACCGCCGCTGAGCGGGAGTCCGGGGCGCTGGAGAAGAGCGAAGAACACGTACGCAACGGCATGTATGGCAGTTCGGTGGACAGCGTCCGGGCCAATTTCGCGCAGTGGCGTAACCAGCGCATCGTGGTCGGCGCGGTGCCCGAGACGCTCGAGCAGGTTGATGCCGATGCGGTGGCGTTCCTGCATATCGACATGAACTGTGCCCCGCCGGAAGTCGCTGCGTTGCGCTATTTTTGGCCGCGGTTGTCGCCGGGGGCGATGGTGCTGCTGGATGACTATGCCAATCGCGGGCGTGATGAGCAGCGCCTGGCGATGGACGAGGTGGCCGCCGAACTGGGTGTTCAGGTGTGCGCATTGCCGACCGGTCAAGGCCTGATCATCAAACCGCCGCACTAAGAGTGCATCGCTAACCACCGATAGGGTTTGTCATGGCAACGAAGTGGCCAGTTAAGTTCCGCGTCGCGTGGGCGGGCCTGCGCACGGCATATTGGATCCCCCGCACCCTGCTGCCCGATGTCTATTCCAACGATGCGTTGATCTGTTTCAACAGCCACGCGTTCATGGACGACCCGGCGTTTCAACGCGCCTACCAGCGGGGCGTACGCGCCCTCGGGGGCGAGGATATTCATCACTGGCACTGGCGGGTTCATGTTGGATTGTGGGCCGCGTCCAATGCCAGCAAGGTCGACGGCGATTTCGTCGAGTGCGGGGTCAGCCACGGCTTTTTGAGCAGTGCGGTGATGGAGTACCTGGACTGGGACCGGCTGGGCAAGACGTTCTACCTGCTCGACACCTTCGCGGGAATGGATCCGCGGTTCGTCACCGCCGGCGAGCGCGAGTCCGGGGCGCTGATCAAGAACCAGGCGGCCCTGGACTTCGGCATCTACGGCAGTTCGGTGGACAGCATCCGGGCCAATTTCGCGCAGTGGCGTAACCAGCGCATCGTGGTCGGCGCGGTGCCCGAGACGCTCGAGCAGGTTGATGCCGATGCGGTGGCGTTCCTGCATATCGACATGAACTGTGCCCCGCCGGAAGTCGCTGCGTTGCGCTATTTTTGGCCGCGGTTGTCGCCGGGGGCGATGGTGCTGCTGGATGACTATGCCAATCGCGGGCGTGATGAGCAGCGCCTGGCGATGGACGAGGTGGCCGCCGAACTGGGTGTTCAGGTGTGCGCATTGCCGACCGGTCAAGGCCTGATCATCAAACCGCCGACCGTGGCTGGACGCTGATTCGTTCAGCGTCGATTTCGGCGGGCGGCGTCCTCGAACAGATCCGCGGTTCTGCTGACGCTGTCGGCCGGTGCGGTCATCCGGGTGGCCAGCTCGCGGGCTCGGATGGCGTATTGCGGGTCCAGGATGCGACGCAGATCGGTCACCAGCGATCGGCGGTTGGTGCCGGAGATTCGGCGCGCGGTCCCGACTTTCAAGCGCTTGACCTGATTTCCCCAGTAGGGCTGATCCGCCGTGCTCCACAGGATCAGGGTGGGGATGCCCGCGCGGAGGCTGGCGGCCGTGGTGCCCGAGCCGCCATGGTGCACGACGGCGCGGCAGCCGGCGAAGACCGCCGCGTAGTTCACCGTGCCGACCACCTTCACATGCTCGGCAATCGCGTGGTCTCCGAAGTCCGTTCCGCCGGCGCAGATCAACGCCCGCTCCCCCAGTTCGGCGCAGGCGGCGCTGATCATTTCGACTGTCTCGGCCGGTGATTCGAGCGGGATGCTGCCGGTAGCGAAGCAGATCGGCGGTGATCCCGCAGCAATCCAGGTCGCGACTTCTTCGGTGGCCTCGGTGGTCAGCTCCATGGTGAGTGCCCCGACAAAGGGTCGTCTACCGGCCCACTGCGCCCATTCGGCGGCCAGGCCGGGAACGCTGGCATCGTCGTAGGCCTGGATCTCCAGCGCGCCTCGTGCCGCCATGCGCCGCGGCGAAGGACCGGCCGCCTTGACCAAGCCGAGGTCGCGGCGCTGGGCATCCTCGGCCTTCTTGGTGGCCCGCCACATCAGCCACTCCGACACGGTGCCCGCCGAGCGGACGAGCGGCGACGGCAGCGCCGGTACCAGCTTCCCGTTGGGCCGCATCGGAAAGTGATGCAGCGCGACCAATGGAATGTCGTAGTACTCAGCGACGTTGGCCGCCGGCTGCTCATAGTTCAGCCCGGTCGACAGCAGATCGGCGCCTTGCGCCAGCGTTAACAGCGTCGTGCTGGTGTCCTGCCAGTGCCGCGCAATGGGTTCCCACAGTTCACGCAGCGTGCCGACAGGGTTGCCGGCCAGCTCGGTCCAAAAGTTGCGAAGGAAGTCGTCTCGCAGGAACTCCCGCAATTGGGGCCCGTAGGAGACGGTTTCGAGACCGGCCGCCTCGGCGAATCCGAGCAGGTCGGGAGGGACGGCCAGGTGAACGTCGTTGCCCCTGCGCTGTAGTTCGCGCCCGACGCTGACGGATGGTTCGACGTCGCCGCGAGTTCCGTAACACGCCAGCGCAAACTTCATGCGGCCCTAGCCTTTCAGTTGCGGTACGGGTCGACGGTTGAGTGAAGTGAATCCGCGTGTCCCGGTGCAAACGACGATACCGCGCTTCGTTTCTTGCAATAGTTGGTCCATGGCCGTCATAGATCGGGTGCGAGAGTCTCGGGATCGGTTCCTCCAGAAACAGAACGAGAAGATTTCGCAGTACGCGCAAAGGTACATCTATCCGTATGCCACCCGCAGGCTCGAGGCCGAAGACGTGGTTTTCCTCAACTACGGCTACGAAGAAGATCCGGCAATGCAAGTGCCGCTTTCGGATTCGGACGAGCCGAACCGCTACTTCATCCAGCTGTACCACGCCACCGCTACGCAGGCGGATCTCAGCGGTAAACGGGTGTTGGAGATCGGTTGTGGCCATGGCGGCGGCGCCTCGTACCTCACCCGTACCCTGCATCCGGCCTCCTACACCGGAATGGATCTGAACCCATCCGCGATCTCCTTTTGCCAAAATCGGCACAGGATAACGGGACTGGAGTTCAGGCAGGGAGATGCTGAGGAGCTGCCTTTTGCCGATGAGGCTTTTGACGCGGTGATAAATGTCGAATCTTCGCATCTTTACCCGCATTTCCGGCGGTTCCTCGACGAGGTGACCCGGGTGCTACGTCCGAACGGCCACTTCCTCTACACCGACGCTCGCGCCATCACAGACATACCGGACTGGGAGGTGGAGCTGGCGAATACGCCATTGCGGACGGTCTCGCAGCGGACGATCAGCGCCGATGTGGTGCGGGGGATGGAGAAGAGTCTGCAGCAGTGGCAGTACGTGATTGACCGCGCGACGCCCGCTCCCTTGCGCAGGCTGACCCGCAATTTTGCGCCGGCCCGCAAGGCCTGCGACAGCCTGCGGCCCGGGGGCTCATCGGAGTACCGGATGTACTCCTTCGTCAAGGCGTGAAGCCGACGATAGCCCGTCGACGGTCCCGCACCATCGAAATTGGCTGTAGTGCAGGTTGATTACCAACCCTGACGGTTCGTGCGGCGGGCAGTTTCACCATTTCTCAGTATCCGGCCCGCCGCTATAGTGACTGCATGAACCTGCTCGAGTCGATCGAACGTGGTCTGGACTGGCTGGCGACGCCAAAGCGCTTGCCTGGTCACCTCGAAATGGAGACGCAGCGCGGAAAACGCCTCGAACTGGAGGTCGTATCCTTCGCCATCCGGATGCCGGTCGGCGGCGGTATCAAGCTGAGAGTCCCGGTGTTCGTGATGCTCATGCCGTCCGGCTCGTCGCCCCTCGAGGGGTCGCAGGTTCGCCCCGAAAAGGACGACGCTTAGCCCCTTTCCCGTTGTGTTCCAACGGATGCTCCAACTGGGTGGGCGAAAAGCCCACTGCGCCTGGCCGTTCGTTGCTGTCGTTGCGCTGCGGAGGTCCAGATGGTGGGTCGCCGAGCGTGACCTTCGCGAGTGGGCACCGAGAACTCTCGCAGTTGGTGACAAACAGCAATGCCCGGAGTGCGCCGACTGCCGGGTCGTGACCTGGGTGAATCTCCGGCCTGCCGCGTCGCAGTTAATCGCACACCGGTCGATCAATAGTCCGTAATCCCATTTGCATTTGGATTTATCGAGGCGGCCGGCACTGGATATTTCGTTGCTATCGCTGCACGTATTTGAACAATTCGATCTTCCCATGTCATGCGGGTGCTGCGAGACCACAAAAAACTCACAAAGTTACAAAATGCGCAATAACGTGACGTCGTCGTCAAATCGGGTTGACCTCTGGAAATCCCAGGGCCGCGAAGGTCCAGCTAACTGATGAACAAAACTAATGAAAGTTCGCTGGGCGCTGTTGCTGCTGGTAGTTCACGGAAAGCGCGATACCGGCGATGCAGGCTGCCGTAGGTTTGCGCTATCTTTGCCAAGTCCGCTGAGCAGCCTGGAGAAACGTGAGCATCAACCCGTTTGACGACGACAACGGCAACTTCTACGTCCTGGTCAATGACGAGGAGCAACACAGCCTGTGGCCAAGCTTTGCCGAGGTGCCCGCAGGCTGGCAGGTGGTACATGGCGAAGCGAACCGTTCTTCCTGCTTGGAGTTCATCGAAAAGAACTGGACTGATATTCGTCCGAAGAGCCTGCGTGAGAGATTGGCGCAGAGCGGGTCTATTCAGCGCTAAATAGTCTGCGGGGAAGTTGAACAATGGAGTCTGTGGGGGCACTGCCGCTTTCTCGCGGTCAGTTGGATATCTGGCTATCGCAGGAAAGTGGTCTGGCCGGCACCGAGTGGCAATTGGGGCTGCTGGGGAAAATCGACGGCGCCGTACAGCGCGACATCCTGGAGCAGGCGATCCGGCAGTCCCTTCAGGAGGCGGAACCGGCGAGGGCCGCCTTCTTCGAGGTGGATGGCCAGGTATTTCAGAATCCGGTCGACTACTCGGATCTTGAGCTGGCGTTCCACGACGTCCGGGAGTCCGCCGATCCGGTGCAGACGGTGCGCGAAATGGCGTCGGCGATTCAACACACGCCGATGCCGCTCACCGGCCGGCTGGTGACGTTCGCGCTGTTTCGGACCGGGCAGGCCGAGTACTTCCTGTTCGGGTTGGCGCACCACATCTCGGTTGACGGATTGGGCATGGCGCTGGTCAGCCGTCGGATCGCGACCATTTACACCGCCCTGGTCTCCGGTGAACCCGTGCCGCCCGCCTACTTCGGCTCATTGCAGGACTTGGTCGACTGTGAGACGGAATACCTTGCATCCCAGGACTTTCAGGACGACCAGGCCTACTGGAGCAACAATCTTCCACCGGAAAACGGGCTCGACCAGGGTCTGCCGCAGGCCGAGAACGGGCATGATGCGTACACGCCTTCCGCGTCGGTCGAAGTTGATCAAGCAGCGGTAAGGCACATCAAGGAGCTGTCCAAGAGTCTGCGCATTCGCCGATATTCGGTGACGACCGCGGCGTGCGCACTGCTGGTCCGAGCGTGGTCGGCCAACACCTCAGAGGTGGCCCTGGACTTCCCGGTCAGCCGGCGGGTGGCCGCGGAGTCGAAGACACTGCCCGCGATGCTCGCCGGGGTCGCACCGCTGGTGCTGAAGTCTCCGCCGGACTGGACGGTTGGCGAATTCTGCCGGCATGTTGACGCGCGTATCCGAGAACTGCTGCAACACCAGCGGTTTCCGGTGCACACCCTGGGCGGTGACGGCGGCCCGAGACATATCTCGAACCGGGTGGCCATCAACTTCATCCCGTCCCGCCTGACCCTGGACCTGGCCGGTGCCCCGGTGACGGTGTCCTACACCAACCACGGCCCGATGGGGCATTTCGGACTCTTCTTCATCGGTTCGAGTGACCAGCTCTTCCTGAGTACGGCCGGCGCCGGGCGCCCGTTCGCGGACTTCGAAGTCTCCGACCTGGCCGCCCGCATCCAGCGGGTGCTGCTGGCCATGGCCGCCGATCCGGACCGGCCGCTGTCCTCGCTGGATCTACTGGCCGACGAGGAGCGCGCCGAGCTGGCCGAGGTCGGTAATCAGGCGGTGCTGGCCCAGCCGGCCGCGTCGCGGGTATCGATACCGGAGTTGTTCGCCACCCAGGTGGCCAACGCACCCGATGCAGCGGCATTGACCTTCGAAGGCCGCTCGCTGACCTACCTCGAGCTGGACCAGGCAGCCAATCGATTGGCCCACCTGCTGGCCGCCCAAGGCGTCGGCCACGGCGAGCGGGTGGCGCTGCTGTCGGACCGGACCGCCCAGGCCGTCATCGCGATGTTGGCAGTGCTCAAGACCGGTGCGGCGTATGTGCCGATAGATCCAGCCGTGCCCGCGTCACGGATGGAGTTCATCCTCGCCGACGCCGCGCCGGCTGTCGCTGTCACCACGGCCAGGCTGCGGTCACGGCTGGACGGCTATCCCGGCACCATCGTCGAGGTTGACGATCCCGCGGTAGACGCCCAGCCCTGCACGGCGTTGCCGGGACCGGTGCCCGATGACATCGCATACGTCATCTACACCTCGGGTACCACCGGCGTCCCCAAAGGTGTCGCCGTCACCCACCACAATCTGACTCAGCTGATGCTCTCGCTGGCCGGCAGCTTGCCCAGTCGCGGCGTGTGGCCGCTGTGCCATTCCCTGGGCTTCGACGCCTCGGTGTGGGAGATCGGGCACGCCTTGCTGCGCGGCGGGCGGCTGGTGGTGGTCCCCGAATCGGTCGCAGGCTCACCCGAAGACTTTCACCGGCTGCTGGTCGACGAACAGATCAGCGTATTCACCCAGACTCCCTCAGCGGTCGCAATGCTGTCCCCGGAGGGTTTGGAGTCCGCGACCCTGGTGGTGGCCGGTGAGGCCTGCCCAACCGCGGTGGTGGATCGCTGGGCGACGACCGGGCGGGTGATGTTCAACGCCTACGGCCCCACCGAGACGACGATCTGCGCCTCCATCAGCACGCCGCTGACCGCGGGCGCACCGGGATCTGACATCGTGCCGATCGGCTCACCGGTTCCCGGCGCGGCGCTGTTCGTCCTGGACACCTGGATGCAGCCGGTGCCGGCCGGGGTGGTCGGTGAACTGTATGTCGCCGGCGACGGCCTGGCGTGCGGCTACATCGGCAGGTCCGGTCTGACCGCGTCGCGGTTTGTGGCGTGCCCGTTCGGGGAGCCGGGGACACGCATGTACCGCACCGGGGATCTGGTCCGGTGGAGTCCCGACGGGCAGCTGCAATATCTGGGCCGGGCCGATGAGCAGGTCAAGATTCGTGGCTACCGCATCGAATTGGGTGAGATTCAGGCGGCGCTCGCGGAGTTGGACGGGGTGGCGCAGGCGGCGGTGATCGCTCGTGAGGACCGTCCCGGGGACAAGCGGCTGGTCGGTTACGTCACCGGCACGGTCGATCCGACCGAAGCCCGCGCCCAATTGGCCGAGCGTCTGCCGCCGTATATGGTCCCGACCGCGGTGGTGGTGCTGCCGGCGCTGCCGCTGACACCCAACAACAAACTGGACACCCGCGCGCTGCCGGCACCGGAATACCAAGGCGCCGGTGCGGATTACCGGGCGCCGGGTACCGCCGTCGAAGAGATTCTGACCGGCATCTATGCCGAGGTGCTGGGTGTCGAGCGGGTCGGTGTCGACGATTCCTTCTTCGACCTGGGTGGGGACAGCATCCTGTCGATGCAGGTGGTGGCCCGGGCCCGGGCGGCCGGGGTGTACTGCCGGCCACGCGACATCTTCGTCGAGCAGTCCGTGGCCCGGCTGGCCGGCGTGGCCAAGATCTCCGGCGGTCAGGCCGCCGTGGTCGATGAGGGCATCGGCGCCGTGGCGGCGACGCCGATCATGCAGTGGCTGCACGAGATGCCGGGCAGCACTGAACAGTTCAACCAGACCCTGGTGATCCAGGCCCCGGCCGGGGCGACCCAGGCCGACGTCGAGGTCATCGTGCAGGCGCTGCTGGATCGCCATGCCACGTTGCGGTTGCGCGCCGGCGGCGGTGACGACTGGTCGCTGACCGTGCCCGAGGTGGGAACGGTCGACGTCCGTGACTGCCTGTCCACCGTGCCAGCGTTGACCGCGGAAGCTCTGGTGGCGGCGCGGACGCGGCTGAACCCGGCCGCCGGAGCGATGCTCAGCGCCGTGTGGGCGCCCGGCACCGGCCAGCTGGCCTTGGTGATCCACCACTTGGCGGTCGACGGGGTGTCCTGGCGAATCCTGTTGGAAGACCTGAACATCGCCTGGGCGCAACATCGCAGCGGTGAACCGGTCCAGCTGCCGACCGGCGGCACATCGTTCGCCCGCTGGTCGGAGTCGCTGGCCGAACACGCTCATAGCGCGGAGGTGATCCGGCACGCCGACACCTGGCGGACAGTGGCGGCCACCCCGGCCGCATTGGCACCGGTGCAACCGGATGTGGACACCTACGCCAATGCCGGCCGATTGTCGGTGTCGTTGGATGAAGAGACCACCCGCCAGTTGCTCGGTGCGGTGCCCGCGGCGTTTCACGCCGGCGTGCAGGACATTCTGCTGATCGCATTCGGGCTGGCGGTGGCGGAGTGCTTCGGCACCGGGCCGATCGGCATCGACGTCGAAGGCCACGGCCGCGTCGAAGAACTGGGTGGAACTGTCGATCGAAACATCGACCTGTCCCGCACCGTGGGGTGGTTCACCGCCAAATACCCGGTGGCGCTGACCGTTGACGAACTGTCCTGGGTGCAGGTGGCCGGAGGTGACGCCGCACTCGGTCCGGTCATCAAGGCGGCCAAGGAACAACTCCGTGCCCTGCCCGACGGACTGACCTACGGGCTGCTGCGCTATCTGAACCCGGAAATCGATCTGGGCGGATCCGACCCGACCATCGGGTTCAACTACCTCGGTCGCCTCGGCGCCGGTGCGGCAGACCTCTCCGAGGACCTCTGGCGGATCAGCACGGACAGCCTGTCGATGACCGATGTGGCCGCTGCGGTGCCCATGACCCTGGCCCACAGCCTGGAGCTCAACGCCGGCACCCTCGAGTCCAGCCAAGGTTCCGGCCCGCGGTTGCAGGCCAATTGGACCTGGGCACCCTCGACGCTGGACCATGCGCAGGTCACCCGGCTCAGCCGGCTGTGGTTCGAGGCCCTGGCCGGTATCTGCGCCCATGTGCAGACCGGTGGCGGCGGGCTCACGCCGTCGGACATCGTCCCGGCACAGTTGAGCCAGGCCGAGATCGATGAGCTGCAACGGGAATACCCGGTCGCCGATGTGCTGCCGCTGACCCCGCTGCAGCAGGGGCTGCTCTTCCAGGCCAGCTTCGCGGAGGATGCCGGGGACCTCGGCGAGGACGTGTATGCGGTGCAGCTGGGTATCACCCTGACCGGACCCCTCGACCAGCACCGGCTCCGCGATGCGGTGCATGCCGTCATCGCGCGTCACCCCAATCTGGCCGCCCGGTTCTACCCGCAGTTCGGCGAGCCGGTACAGGTTCTGCCTGCCGATCCCGTGACGGCTTGGCAGTACGTCGAGCTCACCGGCGACGGCGAGGCCGACCGCGACGAGCGGATCGAGCAGTTGTGCGCCGCCGAACGCACCGCCGTCTGCGACCTGGCCGGGCAGCCGACATTCCGGGCCGCGTTGATCCGCACCGGGGACGACCGGCACCGCCTGGTGCTGACCATCCACCACATCGTGATCGACGGATGGTCGCTGCCGATCCTGCTGCAGGAGATCTTCGCCGGCTACTTCGGACACCGGCTGCCGGCTCCGGTGTCGTATCGCAACTTCGTCAGCTGGCTGCGGGATCAGGATCACGCTGCCGCACAGTCGGTGTGGCGAGAGGTATTCGCTGGATTCGATACCCCCGCCCTGGTGGGTCCGCCGGAGCCATCCGGGCGGCGAGGGGTCGAGTCCTATCAGGTGTCGGCCGAGACCACCCGGGCGCTCGGCGAACTGGCCCGCGCGCAGCACACCACCGTCAACACGGTGCTGCAGGCCGCCTGGGCGCAGGTGCTGATGGCCTTGACCGGCCAGCGCGATGTGGCCTTCGGCACCGCGGTGTCGGGGCGACCGGCCGATCTGCCCGGCGCGGAATCCATGGTGGGCCTGTTGATCAACACCGTGCCGGTCCGCGCGAGCATCACCGCGGCCACCACCGTGGCCGATCTGCTGGACCAGCTGCAGCGGGTGCACAACGACACCGTCGAGCATGAGCATCTGGCGCTTGCCGAGATTCATCGGGTCACCGGCCATGATCGCCTGTTCGACACGCTGTTCGTCTACGAGAACTATCCGATCGACACCGCCGCGCTGCTGGGGGCGCAGGAGCTGGGCGTCGCGGACTTCAGCAGCCGCGAGTACAACCACTACCCGCTGTCGGTGGTGGCGATGCCCGGCCAGGAGCTGGGCCTGCGCATCGAATTCGACACCGAGGTGTTCGACGCGGCCGCCGTCGATGCCCTGGCCGATCGGATCCAGCAGGTGCTGACCACCATGGCGACCGATCCCACCCGGCGGTTGTCCTCGATCGATCTGCTGGCTGCCGGTGAGCACGACCTGCTCGACGCCTGGGGCAACCGGGCGGTGCTGACCCGGCCGGCCAGTGCCCCGGTGTCGATTCCGGAGCTGTTCACCGCGCAGGTCGCCCGCGACCCGGAGGCGGTGGCGCTCACCTCCGACGGGCGCTCGATGACCTACCGCGAGCTCGACGATGCGGCAAACCGGTTGACGCAGTTGCTGTCTGGCCATGGCGCGGGCCCCGGTCAGCGGGTGGCGTTGCTGCTTCCCCGCACGGCCGAGGCGATCGTCGCGATCCTGGCGGTGGTGAAATCCGGGGCGGCGTATGTGCCGATCGACCCCGCACATCCCGATACCCGGGTCGAGTTCATGCTCGCCGACGCCGCGCCCATCGTCGCGCTCACCACGGCGGATCTGCGCCCGCGACTGACCGCGTCCGGGGTGCCGGTCCTCGATATCGACGACCCCGCCGTCGACACTCAGCCCGGCACCGCACCACTCGCAGCGGCTCCCGTCAATTCGCCGCTCGCGGCGGCCGACGACATCGCCTACATCATCTACACGTCGGGCACCACCGGCACCCCCAAGGGCGTGGCGGTCACCCACCGCAATGTCACCGGGCTGCTCGAGGCGCTGGGCGCCGAACTGGCGGCGGGGCAGGTGTGGAGCCAATGCCACTCGCTGGCCTTCGACTACTCGGTGTGGGAGATCTGGGGTCCGCTGCTGCACGGTGGGCGCCTGCTGGTCGTGCCGGATTCGGTGGTCCGCTCGCCGGAAGATCTGCACGCCTTGCTGGTCAGCGAACAGGTCAACGTCCTGAGTCAGACCCCGTCGGCGTTCTATGCACTGCAAACCGCCGATGCGCTGGCACCGGAGCTGGGCCGGCAACTGAACCTGCAAACCGTGGTGTTCGGCGGTGAAGCCCTTGAACCGCAGCGACTTTCGTCGTGGATGCGCAGTCATCCGGGCGCGCCGCGGATGATCAATATGTACGGCATCACCGAGACCACGGTGCACGCCTCATTCCGGGAGATCGGCGGCGCGGACGTCGAGAACAATTCCAGCCCGATCGGGGTGCCACTGGAGCACCTGGCCTTCTTCGTGCTGGACGAGTGGCTGCGACAGGTCCCGGTGGGCGTGGTCGGCGAGCTGTATGTGGCCGGCGCCGGGTTGGCATCGGGCTATGTGGGCCGGTCGGATCTGACCTCGACCCGGTTTGTGGCCTGCCCGTTCGGCGGCGCGGGCGCACGAGGCGAAAGGATGTACCGCACCGGTGATCTGGTGTCGTGGGGGTCCGACGGACAGCTGCGCTATGAGGGTCGCGCCGACAAGCAGGTCAAGATCCGTGGCTATCGCATCGAGTTGGGTGAGGTGCAGGCCGCGCTGGCCGGTGTGGACGGCGTGGATCAGGCGGCGGTGATCGCCCGCGAGGACCGCCCCGGCGACAAGCGGCTGGTCGGCTACATCACCGGGACAGTGGATCCGGCGGCGGCGCGCACCGCGCTCGCCGACCGGCTCCCGACGTACATGGTGCCCACCGCGGTGGTGGTGCTGGACGCGTTGCCGCTGACGGTCAACGGCAAGCTCGACACCCGGGCCCTGCCGGCACCGGAATACCAGGACGCCGATCAGTACCGCGCCCCGCACGATGCGGTCGAGGAAATCCTGGCCGGGATCTACGCCCAGGTGCTGGGTGTCGAGCGGATCGGTGTCGACGATTCGTTCTTCGACCTGGGTGGGGACAGCATCTCGTCGATGCAGGTGGTGGCCCGCGCCCGGGCAGCGGGTCTGATCTGCCGGCCCCGCGATGTGTTCGTCGAGCAGACCGTGGCCCGGCTGGCCCAGGTGGTCGCCTTCGCCGACGGCCAGGCCGTCGTGGTCGACGAGGGCACCGGCCCGGTGCCGGCCACCCCGATCATGCGGTGGCTGCACGAGATGCCGGGCAGCACTGAACAGTTCAACCAGACCGTGGTGCTGCAGGCCCCGGACGGGGTGACCGAGGCCGATGTGGTGGCCGTCGTGCAGGCGCTGCTGGACCGGCACGCCATGCTGCGGTTGCGCGCCGAGGGCGATGAGGACTGGTCGCTGACCGTGCCCGAGGTGGGCGAGGTCGATGCCCGCGGTTGCGTGCATACCGTCGACGCATTGACCGAGGAAGCGCTGGCGGCGGCGCGCACCCGGTTGAACCCGACCGCCGGGGCGATGCTCACCGCACTATGGGTGCCCGGCACTCGAGCGCTGGCGCTGATGATCCATCACCTGGCCGTGGATGCGGTGTCCTGGCGAATTCTGGTGGAAGACCTGAATATTGCCTGGGCCCAGCATCACAGCGGGCAGCCCGTCGAATTGCCGGCAGGGGGAACATCGTTCGCCCGCTGGGCCTCGGTGCTCAATGACCACGCGCGCCGCGCCGCGGTGGTGGAGCTGGCCGAGAGCTGGCGCACAGTCGCCGCGGTTCCGGCTGCGTTGCCTGCGGTGCGGCCGGAGCTGGATACCTATGCCAATGCCGGGCAGTTGTCGGTGCAGCTGGATGTCGAGACCACTCGCCAGTTGCTCGGCGAGGTGCCCGCGGCGTTTCACGCCGGGGTGCAAGACATTCTGTTGATCGCCTTCGGTTTGGCGGTGACCGAATACTTGGGCACCGGCACCGGCACCGGCACCGGGCCCATCGGCATTGATGTCGAGGGCCACGGCCGGGTCGAGGAACTCGCCGGAGATGTCGACCTGTCCCGCACGGTGGGGTGGTTCACCAGCAAGTATCCGGTGGCCCTGGATGTGGCTGAACTGTCCTGGGCGCAGGTGATTTCGGGTGAAGTGGAACTGAGCCCGATCATCAAGGCGGCCAAGGAACAGCTGCGTGCCCTGCCCGACGGACTCACGTACGGGCTGCTGCGCTATCTGAATCCGGACGTGGATTTGGCCGGGCCGGACCCGGCCTTCGGGTTCAACTACCTGGGCCGGCTCGGCGCCGGCGCGGGCGAGTTGTCCGAGGAACTGTGGCGGATCGACCAGGACGCGGTATCGGTCACCGCAGCGGCGTCCGCGGTACCCACCCCGCTGGGGCACACCGTGGAACTCAATGCCGGCACCCTCGATACCGATGCCGGCCCGCAGATGCAGGCGACCTGGACCTGGGCAACCTCGGCGCTGGATCAGGTGCAGGTCGGCCGGTTGAGCGAGCTGTGGTTCGAGGCCCTGACCGGCATCTGCGCCCATGTGCGCTCCGGAGGGGGCGGCCTGACCCCGTCGGACATCGCTCCGGCGCTGCTGACCCAACCCCAGATCGATGAGCTGCAGCAGCAATACGCGGTGGCCGACGTGCTGCCGCTGACCCCGCTGCAGCAGGGCCTGCTGTTCCATACCGGCGCCGACCAAGGCGACGACCTGTATGCGGTGCAGCTGGACATCACTCTGGCCGGCCCGCTCGATCCGGACCGGCTGCGCGATGCGGTGCAGAGCACGATCACCCGTCGGCCGAACCTGGTGGCCCGGTTCTTCGATGACTTCGGTCTGCCGGTGCAGATCCTGCCGGCCGACCCGGTGCTCGCGTGGCAGTACCTGGACCTCACCGGAGACGCGGATCACGATGTGGAGCAACAGGTTCAACAACTGTCCGCCGCCGAACGCGCCGCGGTCAGCGGCCTCGGCGATCAGCCGGCCTTCCGGGCCGCGCTGATCCGCACCGCGGAGAACCAGCACCGATTCGTGCTCACCAATCACCACATCGTGCTCGACGGCTGGTCCAAGCCGATCCTGCTGCAGGAGATCTTCGCGAGCTACTTCGGCGCGCGGCTGCCCGCGCCCGTTCCGTACCGGCGATTCGTCACCTGGCTGGCCGAACAGGACCTCAGTGTCGCCCAGGCGGCGTGGCGCAGGGTGTTCGACGGTTTCGGCGCCCCCACCCTGGTCGGCCCGCCGGGGCGGATGAGGCTGGGGCGCCGCGGCGTCGAATCGTTCCAGCTGTCCGCCGAGACCACCCAGGCGCTGGGCGAGCTGGCGCGGTCCTGCCACACCACGATCAGCACCGTGCTGCAGGCCGCCTGGGCGCAGCTGTTGATGTGGCTCACCGGCCAGCAGGATGTCGCCTTCGGCACCGCGGTGTCGGGTCGACCGACCGACCTGACCGGGGCGGAATCCATGGTCGGCCTGTTGATCAACACCGTGCCGGTGCGGGCCAGCATCACCCCGACCACCACCGTCGCCGGCCTGCTGGATCAGCTGCAGAGCGCCTACACCGACACGCTGGAGCATCAACACCTGGCGCTGCACGAGATTCACCGCGCCACCGGCCACGACCAGTTGTTCGACACCGTTTTCATCTACGAGAACTATCCGATCGACACGGCCGCCATGTCGGGCGTCAACGAATTGGCGATCACCGATTTCACGAATCGCGAGTACAACCACTACCCGCTTTCGGTGCAAGCCGTGCCGGGTCATGAACTGGGCCTACGCGTCGAATTTGACACTGACGTCTTCGATTCGGCCCGGATCGCAAAGTTGGTCGAGCGATTGCGGCGGGTACTCGGTGCCATGACCGCAGTCACGAGGGAGCAGTCATGAGCATCGATTCCAGCCGGACGTTGTTGTCCTTCGACCTTCTCGATGACGATGAGCACGACCAGCTCGACGAGTGGGGTAACAGCGCGGTACTGACCCGACCGGCGTCCGACCCGGTGTCGGTTCCGGCGCTGTTCGCCGCGCAGGTGGTACGGGCTCCGGAGGCGGTGGCGTTGGTCTGCGGCGACCGGTCGTGGAGCTATGGCGAATTGGACGGGGCCGCAAACCAATTGGCGCGCCTGCTGGCCGGCCGCGGTGCCGGCCCCGGTGCAACGGTGGCGATGCTGATTCCGCGGTCCGCCGAGGCGATCGTGACGATTCTGGCGGTACTCAAGACCGGGGCCGCCTACCTGCCGATCGACCCGGCACACCCCGACGAGCGGATCGGGTTCATGCTCGCCGACGCGGCACCGGTCGTGGCAGTCACCACGGCAGATCTGCGCACCCGGTTGGACGGCTGCGATGTGCCGGTGGTCGACGTCGACGATGCCGAGACCGCCGGCCAGCCCAGCACCGCCTTGCCGGGACCGGAACCCGACGACCTGGCCTACATGACCTACACGTCGGGCACCACCGGTGTGCCGAAAGCGGTGGCCGTGACCCACCGCAACGTGACCCAGTTGGTGGAGCGCCTGCACGCCGATCTGCCTGCCGGTCCGGGTCAGGTGTGGTCGCAATGGCATTCGCTGGTGTTCGACGTTTCGGTGTGGGAGATCTGGGGCGCGCTGCTGCACGGTGGGCGACTGGTGGTGGTGCCTGAGGCCGCCGCGAGCGCACCCGATGATCTGCACCACCTGCTGGTCACCGAAAAGGTGAGCGTGCTGTGCCTGACCCCGTCGGCGGCCGGGATGATCTCACCCGAAGAGTTGGAATCGACCACGTTGGTGGTGGCCGGTGAGGCCTGCCCCACCGAGCTGGTGGACCGGTGGGCGCCGGGGCGGGTGATGATCAACGCCTACGGCCCAACGGAGGCAACGGTTTACGCGGCGATGAGTGCGCCGCTCACCCCGGGGCAGGAGGCGGTGCCGATCGGCACTCCGGTTCCCGGGGCGGCATTGTTCGTGTTGGACAAGTGGCTTCGGCCGGCACCCGAGGGCGTGGTCGGTGAGCTGTACGTGGCCGGTGCCGGGGTGGCGAGTGGATATGTGCGCCGGTCCGGGCTGACCGCGTCGCGGTTTGTGGCCTGCCCGTTCGGCGGGGCGTCGGGACAGCGGATGTACCGCACCGGTGATCTGGTGCGGTGGGGTGAAGATGGGCAGCTGCAGTATCTGGGCCGCGCTGATGAGCAGGTCAAGATCCGTGGCTACCGGATCGAGCTGGGTGAGGTGCAGGCCGCGTTGGCTCGCCTCGACGGGGTGACTCAGGCGGCGGTGATCGCTCGTGAGGACCGCCCCGGGGACAAGCGGCTGGTCGGTTACGTCACCGGCACCGCTGATTCGGCAGCGCTGCGCGCCGCGCTGGCCGAGTGCCTTCCGGCCTACATGGTGCCCGCCGCGATCGTCGTGGTCGAGACGATGCCGCTGACCGTCAACGGCAAGCTCGACAAGCGCGCATTGCCGGCACCCGAATACCGCAGTGTCACCGGTGATTACCGAGCACCGGGTACGGCAGTCGAGGAGATCCTGGCGGGCGTCTATGCCGAGGTGCTGGGTGTCGAGCGGGTCGGTGTCGACGATTCGTTCTTCGATCTGGGTGGGGACAGCATCCTGTCGATGCAGGTGGTGGCCCGGGCCCGGGCGGCCGGGGTGCGTTGCCGGCCGCGCGACATCTTCGTCGAGCAGTCCGTGGCCGGGGTGGCCCGGGTGGCGGTCTTCACCGACGGTGAGAACACCGTGGTCGACGAGGGCATCGGCCCGGTGTTGGCCACCCCGATCATCCGGTGGCTGCAGGATGTGCAGGGGCCGGTGGATCAGTTCAACCAGACCCTGGTTCTGCAGGCCCCGGACGGGGTGACCGAGGCCGGCGTGGTGGCCGTCGTGCAGGCGCTGCTGGACCGGCACGCCACATTGCGGCTGCAGGCCGAGGGTGATGACGACTGGTCGCTGACCGTGCCCGAGGTGGGTGCGGTCGATGCCCACGGTTGCGTGCATACCGTCGACGCGTTGACCGAGGAAGCGCTGGTGGCGGCGCGGACGCGGCTGAACCCGGCTACCGGGGCGATGCTCAGCGCCGTGTGGGCTCCCGACACCCGCCAGCTGGTGCTGATGATCCACCACTTGGCCGTCGACGGCGTGTCCTGGCGAATCCTGTTGGAAGACCTGAACATTGCCTGGGCGCAGCATCACAGCGGGCAACCAGTGCAGCTGCCGACCGGCGGCACATCGTTCGCCCGCTGGTCGACACTGCTGGTCGAACATGCCAGCCATGCCGCGGTGGTGGAGCTGGCCGACACCTGGCGCACGGTCGCGCAGATTCCGGCCGCGTTGCCTGCCGTGCGGCCGGAGCTGGATACCTACGCCAACGCCGAGCAGTTGTCGGTGCAGCTGGATGCCGAGACCACCCGCCAGCTGCTCGGCGAGGTGCCCGCGGCGTTCCACGCCGGCGTGCAGGACATCCTGCTGATCGCGTTCGGTCTGGCGGTGACCGAATACTTGGGCACCGATACCGGCACCGGCGTAGGGCCGATCGCCATCGATGTGGAGGGTCACGGCCGCAGCGAACACATCGGGGGAGTGGACCTCGGTTCCGAGGTCGACCTGTCCCGCACCGTGGGCTGGTTCACCACCAAATACCCGGTGGCCCTGGATATGGCTGAACTGTCCTGGGCGCAGGTGATTTCGGGTGAAGCGGAACTCAGTCCGATCGTCAAGGCGGCCAAGGAACAACTGCGTGCCCTGCCCGACGGACTCACCTACGGGCTGCTGCGCTATCTGAATCCGGACGTGGATCTGGCCGGGCCGGACCCGGCGTTCGGGTTCAACTACCTGGGCCGGCTCGGCGCCGGTGCGGGCGAGCTGTCCGAGGAACTGTGGCGGATCGACCAGGACGCGCTGTCGGCCACCGGTGCGGCGTCCGCGGTGCCGATGCCGTTGATGCACACCGTGGAACTCAACGCCGGCACCCTGGAATCCGAATCCGGCTCCGGCCCGCGACTGGAGGCCGCCTGGACCTGGGCGCCCTCGGCAATCGACCGCGATCAGGTCAACCGGCTCAGCCAACTGTGGTTCGAAGCCCTGACTGGCATCTGCGCCCATGTGCGCTCGGGCGGGGGCGGCCTGACCCCGTCGGATCTGGTTCCGGCCCGGCTGACCCAACCCCAGATCGATGAGCTGCAGCAGGAATACGCGGTGGCCGACGTGCTGCCGCTGACCCCGGTGCAGCAGGGGCTGCTGTTTCACTCCACGTTCGCGCGCAGGTTGGGCGACGGTGCCACCGACAGTGCCACTGACGGTGCCAACGCCGACGTGTATGCGGTGCAGCTGGACCTCACCATCGCCGGTGTCGTCGACCAGCACCGCCTGCGCGACGCGGTACACACCGTCGTCACCCGCCATCCCAACCTCGCGGCCAGGTTCTTCGGCCGGTTCGGCGACCCGGTACAGATCATTCCGGCCGATCCGGTGATGGCCTGGCGGTATCTGGACCTTCGGGGCGACGACCTGAACCCGGACGAGGAAGTCCAGCAGCTCTGCGACGCAGAGCGCGCCGCCGTGTGCGATCTGACCGAGCGGCCGACGTTCCGGGCCGCGTTGATCCGCACCGCGGGCAACCAGCACCGGTTTGTCTTGACCTTCCATCACATCGTGATCGACGGCTGGTCGCTGCCGATCCTGATGCAGGAGATCTTCGCCGGCTACTTCGGCCAGCGGCTGCCGGCTCCGGTGCCATATCGCAACTTCGTCAACTGGCTGGACAGCCAGGATCGCGATGCCGCCGCGGCGGCGTGGCGAAAGGTGTTGGACGGCTTCGAGACTCCCACGCTGGTCGCTCCGCCGGCCAAGGCCGGGCCGCGGGGCATCGAGTCCTACCGGGTGTCCGCCGAGACCACCCGGGCCCTCGGTGAGCTGGCGCGGTCACAGCACACCACGGTGAACACCGTGCTGCAGGCCGGCTGGGCGCAGCTGCTGATGTGGCTGACCGGCCGCCGCGACGTGGCCTTCGGCACCGCGGTGTCCGGGCGGCCCGCCGAGCTGCCCGGCGCGGAATCCATGGTGGGCCTGTTGATCAACACCGTGCCGGTGCGGGCCCGGATCAGCGCAACCACCACCGTGGCCGAGCTACTGGAACAGTTGCAGCACGCCCGCAACGACACGCTCGAGCATGAGCACCTGGCGCTCAACGAGATTCACGCCCTCGCCGGTCATGAACAACTGTTCGACACGCTTTTCCTGTACGAAAGCTATCCGATCGACACCAGCGCGTTCGGGGGCGTGCAGGAGTTGGCCGTCACCGAATTCAACAACCGCGAGTACAACCACTACCCGCTGTCGGTGATGGCACTGCCCGGCCAGGAGCTGGGCCTGCGCGTCGAATTCGACACCGAGGTGTTTGACGCGGCCGACATCGGCGCGCTGATCGAGCGGTTCCAGCGGTTGTTGGTGGCCATGGCAGGCGACCCGACACGTCGGCTGTCGTCGATGGATGTGCTCGAGGCCGCCGAGCACGACCGGCTGGATGCGTGGAGCAACCGCGCGATCCTGGCCCAGCCGGTGACCGCGCCGGCATCGATCCCGGAGATGTTCGCCCGGCAGGTGGACCGCGACCCGGGCGCGCCGGCGCTGACGTTCCAGGATTGCTCGCTGACCTATGGCGAGCTCGACGAGGACGCCGACCGGCTGGCAAATCTGTTGGCCCTCATGGGCGCCGGTCCGGGCGAATCGGTGGCGCTGCTGCTGCCGCGTTCGGACCAGGCGATCGTGGCGATCCTGGCGGTGCTCAAGACCGGGGCGGCCTATCTGCCGATCGACCCGGCGGTGCCGGCCGCGCGGCTGGAGTTCGTGCTGACCGACGCCGCGCCGATCATCGCGATCACGACGGCTGAGTTGCGTTCGCGGCTGGACGGATCCGATGTGCAGGTCATCGAGGTCGACGATCCCGCCGTGGAATCCGCCGGCCTGATCTACCCGAGCACCGAATTGCTGCCGCCCGCCGCTGAGGACATCGCGTACCTGATCTACACGTCCGGTACCACCGGCACACCCAAGGGCGTGGCCGTCACGCACGGCAACGTGACCCAGGTGCTGGCGCAACTGCACGCCGATCTGCCCGCGGGGCCGGGTCAGGTGTGGTCGCAATGGCATTCGCTGGTATTCGACGTTTCGGTGTGGGAGATCTGGGGTGCCCTGCTGCACGGTGCGCAGCTGGTGATCGTGCCCGAATCCGTCGCCGGCTCACCGGACGTCCTGCACGATCTGCTGGTCGCCGAAAAGGTCAGCGTGCTCTACCAGACGCCGTCCGCGGTGGGGATGCTCTCGCCGGAGGGGCTGGAGAACACCACGCTGGTGGTGGCCGGTGAGGCTTGCCCGACTGAGGTGGTGGATCGCTGGGCACCGGGGCGGGTGATGATCAACGCCTACGGCCCAACGGAGGCAACGATTTACGCGGCGATGAGCGCGCCATTGCAGGCCGGCGTCGCCGGAGGTGTCGTTCCGATCGGTTCGCCCGTGCCCTCGGGTACGACCTTCGTCCTCGACGAG
This sequence comes from Mycolicibacterium frederiksbergense, assembly GCF_029893345.1. Classification (GTDB taxonomy): domain Bacteria; phylum Actinomycetota; class Actinomycetes; order Mycobacteriales; family Mycobacteriaceae; genus Mycobacterium; species Mycobacterium frederiksbergense_B. Next base: position 460,674 of record NZ_JARXVE010000003.1, read on the forward strand.
TGGCTGCGGCCGGTATCGGTCGGCGTGGTCGGCGAGCTCTATCTGGCCGGCCGCGGTGTGGGCGTCGGCTACCTCAACCGGTCCGGACTGACCGCGTCGCGGTTCGTGGCCTGCCCGTTCGGCGGAGCCGACGCTCCCGGACAGGTCATGTACCGCACCGGTGACCTGGTGCGGTGGGGCGAGGACGGGCAGCTGCAGTATCTGGGCCGGGCCGATGAGCAGGTCAAGATCCGCGGCTACCGCATCGAACTCGGCGAGATTCAAGCGGCGCTCGCCGAGTTGGACGGGGTGACCCAGGCGGCGGTGATCGCCCGCGAGGACCGCCCCGGCGACAAGCGGCTGGTCGGCTACGTCACCGGCACCGCGGATCCGACCCAACTGCGCAAGGAGCTGGGGGAGCGGCTGCCGGTCTACATGGTGCCCGCCGCGGTGGTGGTGCTGGACGCACTGCCGCTGACGGTCAACGGCAAGCTCGACCGTCGCGCCCTGCCGCGGCCCGAGTACCAAGACGCCGCCCGGTATCGTGCCCCGGCCACCGCGACCGAGAAGGCCATCGCCGGCATCTACGCCCAGGTGCTGGGCATGGAGCGGATCGGCGTCGACGATTCGTTCTTCGACCTGGGCGGCGATTCGATTTCGGCGATGCGGGTGATCGCGGCGATCAACACCGCCCTGGACGCGGATCTCGCGGTGCGCACCTTGTTCGAGACGCCGTCGGTGGCCGGGATGAGTCAGCAGCTACACCGCGACGCCGGATCGGATACGGCGCCGGACCCCGCTGGGGTCAGCTTCGCGTCCGTGCATGGCCACGCCGCCGGTGCGGTGCGCGCGGCGGACCTGACGCTGGACAAGTTCATCGACGCGGCCACCCTGCGGACCGCCGCGACCCTGCCGCGCCCGAACGGGCAGGTGGGGACGGTGTTGTTGACCGGGGCGACCGGGTTCCTCGGACGCTATCTGCTGCTGCAGTGGCTCGAGCGGTTGCGGCGCGCCGACGACCGGGTGATCTGCCTGGTGCGGGGCAAGTCCGACGAGGAGGCGCGTAGGCGGCTGGAGGCGACGTTCGACACCGACCCGATCCTGCGCCGGCACTTCAAGGAACTGGCGGCCGAACGATTGCAGGTGATCGCCGGTGACAAGGGTGAAGCCAACCTCGGGTTGGACCAGGACACCTGGCAGCGACTGGCCGAAAGCGTGGATCTGATCGTCGATTCGGCGGCTTTCGTGAACAGCGTGCTGCCCTACCGGGAGCTGTTCGGCCCCAACGTCATCGGCACCGCCGAGCTGATCCGGTTCGCGCTCACCGCGAAGCTCAAGCCGTACACCTTCGTCTCGACATCCGATGTCGGCCGGCAGATCGAGCCGTCGGCGTTCACCGAAGACGCCGACATCCGCACGATCAGCTCCACCCGCATCGTCGACGCCAGTTACGCCAATGGCTACGGCAACAGCAAGTGGGCCGGGGAGGTGCTGCTGCGGGAGGCCCACGATCTGTGCGGGTTGCCGGTGGCGGTGTTCCGCTCCGGCATGATCATGGCCGAGCCCACCTACCCGGGCCAGCTCAACGTGTCGGACACGGTCACTCGGATGGTGCTCAGCATCGTGGCCACCGGTGTGGCGCCCGGGTCGATCTACCAGCTCGGTGCCGACGGCAATCGGCAGCGAGCCCACTTCGACGGACTGCCGGTGGATTTCGTCGCGGAGGCGATCATCACGCTGGGTTGGCAAGTGGCGCTTGCGGCTTCGCCGGACTTCGAGACGTATCACGTGATGAACCCGCACGACGACGGTATCGGGATCGACACCTACATCGACTGGCTGATCGAGGCCGGTTATCCGATCGAACGGGTGGCCGATTTCGGCGAGTGGCTGCAGCGGTTCGAAGACGGCCTGCGGGCCCTGCCCGAACAGCAGCGGCAGAATTCGGTGCTGCAGATGCTGACGGTGCTGCGCCAGCACACCGACGAGCTGCATGCGCCGGAGCCGACCCGCGGCTCGTACGCTCCTGCCGACCGGTTCCACGCTGCGGTGCGAGCGGCGAAAATCGGTGCAGGGGACGACATTCCACACGTGACCTCGGCGACCATCGTCAAATATGTGACCGACTTGCAGCTGCTCGGGATGCTCTAGGGCTGCTATGTGGGGCGATATTTTGGGGATGGCACTTCTGGTGTCACTCAATCCGGTGCTTCTCGGTTTCATCCTGCTGGTGATCTCGCGTCCCCGGCCGGTGCAGAATCTGCTGGCGTTCTGGGTCGGAAGCCTGATCGTGAACGTGCCGGCTTTTGTGGTGCCGCTGCTGGTGCTGCAGTCGGTGCCGGCGTGGGCCTCGGCGGCCCAGGATCTGGTCACCCCGGAGCCCGGCTCGAGCGTCAAACCCTTTCAGCTCGGCTCGGGCATCCTCTGCCTGGCGATCGCCGCACTGCTGAGCCTTCGGGTGCGGAAACGGGCGAACCAGCTCGCCGCGGTCAACACCGGCGGTGACTCCTCGGTGCTGGTCATGGAACCGGACGATCCGACCGCCGCGGAGCGGGAGCCGGGTCGGATCCGGGGTGCGCTGACCAGCCTCGGCGCCAGGTTCCGGGGACTCATGGCCCGCGCCCACGACGCCTGGGAGGGCGGCTCGTTGTGGATCGCGCTGGTGTTCGGCATGGGATACATCGCGCCGCCGCCGTTGGTACTCATGGTGGCCACCATGGCCGTCGGATCGGGAGCGCCGATCGGTGCGCAGCTCGCGGTGAGTGTCACGTTCGTGTTCGTGATGCTGGCGGTGTTCGAACTCGCGCTGCTCAGCTACGTCCTCGCCCCGGCCCGAACCCAGGCGGTGCTGCAACCCCTGCACGAATGGACCCGGGATCACCGCCAAGTGGTGCTGCTGGTGCTGTTCGCCGTGGTCGGGCTCTGGCAGGTGGTCACCGCGGTGGGTGTCATCTGAACAGGTAGGACGTCATCGACAGCGACCCGTAGCTGTAGCCGGTCACCAGGGTGTCGATCGAACCGGTGGAACCTGTTGTGGCACTGGCGAGTCCGGCGAAGTACAGGAGCGGGATGAAATGGTCGGGGGTGGGCACGGCCCGCTGATAGTCGGGGTGCGCGTCGAGGGTGAGGATGTCGGCGGGGGAGTCCATGAGTTGCGCTCGGGCGGCCTCGTCGAACCGCTGCGCCCAGTCGTAGCCCCGCTCGGTCTGGCGGATGTCCATGCCGGCCAGGTTGTGCACGATGTTGCCGCTGCCCACCACCAATACCCCACGTTCGCGCAGCGGTGCCAGTTTCGCACCGAGTTGCAGGTGATACTCGGCCGGCTCGTTGGCGTTGATCGCCAGTTGCACAACGGGTATCGACGCGTCGGGAAAGGCGTGCACCAGCACCGACCAGGTGCCGTGATCGATGCCCCAGCTGTCCAGGTCGGCACCCACCCAGGTCGGGCTCACTGCGTCGGCGACCTCGTCGGCCAGCGACGGCAGACCCGGCGCCGGGTATTGCACCTCGAACAGCTCCCGCGGAAATCCGTAGAAGTCGTGGATGGTTCGCGGGTGCGGCATCGCGGTGACCGCGGTGGCGTTGATGTACCAGTGCGCGCTGACCACCAGGATCGCCCGCGGTCGGGGCACGGTCTTCCCGAAACTGCGCCAGGCCGCGGTGAAGCGGTTGGATTCGATCGCGTTCATCGGGCTGCCGTGGCCGATGAACGCCGCGGGCATGAGTGCTGACATAGCTATCGGAACCTCCGGGAACGCCGGTACCTTCCAGGCTACGGCGGGACATGGGCGTCACCGGCTGCAGCGTGTGGCAGTGACGCGGCCGCTCCTGCTGTAGCGTTCGGGGGTGGTGCAGGCGAACGAGGGACTTACAGCTCAGGATTTGGTGTTGTGATGCCCGACCTATATCCCGTCGACGATCCCGACGACGCGGATCCACGGCTGGCCCCGCTGCTGGCCTGGCGCCAACAGCTGGTCGATTCCGGCGCGGTGGCGGCCCGCAGCTTCAAAGAGGCCCATCTGCGCTTGGTTTTGCGCTCCGGGCGCACCGATGTCGAGCAGATCCGCGAGATGCTTCCGGGCTCGGTGGCCGAGCATGCCGAAGCCATGGCCCGGGTGCTGGCCGAGCTGGAAACCCCGGCTGCGGCCAACCCGCCGGAAACCCCATCGCTTTCCCCTGCAACCGGTGCCGTGCATGCCGTGGCGTTTCGCCACACCGCGTCCCGCCCCGGCGTGGTGGAACTGAGCTGGCCGGACTACGCGGCCAACGGCGGTGTGGTGTTGTACCGGGTGGTCAGCGCCGAAGACCGGGCACCCAAATCGCCGGAGAACGCGGACCTGGTCGCGGCCACCCCGCTGTCGGCCGCCAGCGACGACCGGCCATTGACCGGCCCGGTGCGCTACTACCAGGTCTGGGTGATCACCGGCGCGTCCCGCTCGGATGCCCTGAGCACCAGGCCGGTCCTGCATGCCGGCGGGGTATTCGTCGCCCCGATCACCGATTTCGCGATCCGGGAGGACACCGGCCTGGTCATCGGGCAGTGGACGCGTCCGCCCGCGGCGACCGCGGTCCACGTCTATCGGATACCGATCGACCAGGACGACCAGGACGAGACGCGCTACCGGATCCTGGCCGATAGCGACAACCTGGCCGGATTCGTCGACACCGGCGCGGTGCCCGGCATCCGCTATCGCTACCGGGTGCGCTGCGCGGTCGAGGTCGACGGCGTTGTGCAGTTGTCGGAGCCCGCCGAAGCCGAGGCCGAGGTGTCGGCGGTGCTGGCCGCGGTCACCGACATGTCGGTCGATACCGGCTTCGAAGGCACCACCTTCGACCTGTCCTGGACCGCTCCCGGCGCCGAAGTGGCCGTCTACCTCACCCAGAACGGTCCCAGCGTCGGAGGCGAATCCACCGAGCTGCCGGAGAACGCCCTGGAACAGGTGGGGCTGACCCCCGATCTGCGCCTGCGGCAATCAATCACCGACCAACCCCAGCCCGACGGAAGTCACCGCTCGCTGATGACCGGGGTGCCCTGGCCGCAGGGCTGGAGCCGGGCCTACGTCACCCCGGTGACGATCCTGGCCGGGCGTGCGGCGCTGGGCCGCCCGGTCTCGGCCGTGCGCACCGGAACCATCAACGACATCGAACTCGCCGAGTACTGCAACAAGCAGGTGCTGACCTTCGACTGGCCCGACGGCGCGGCCGGCGTGGTGGTGACCCTGGCGGCCAAGAACCACGACGCCCGGGCCGGACTGACCGGCAGGTCCTTCGAGATCTCGCTGGAGGACTACGAGAAGTACGGCGGGATGCACCTGACCGGCGCGCTCCCGGTCGACGGATGCTCACTGCACCTGGCGCCGGTGGCGTTCTCCGGCGGCCGCCGGGTGACCGGACCGGTCGTCAGCATCGAATACCCGGGCCTGCTGCGCCTGCAGTACGCGGTCCGAATCGGCCGGGACCCCAATGGATTTCCCACCACCGCCACCGTCGCGGTGCGTTCGGAACACGACCTGCCGGGATCGCCGTCCTTCGTACTCGTCAACAACCCGCAGCGGATGCCATTGAGCGTGCGTGACGGGCAGCCGGTCGATGTGGCTCCGCTCGACGCGCACGGCCAGCTGGCCGATCAACCGTCCCAGGAGTTGCGCTGGACGGCGCTGACCGCTTCCGGAAGCGGAGAGCTGTGGGCCGCCAATGTCAGCGGCCTGCACGGCTGGATCCGGCTGTTCGTCAATATCGGGGACCCAGCGCAGCTGCGCACCATCGCGCTGCTGGACCCGCCGGTGGAGACCCTGCAACTCACCGCGACGGTGCTATGACGTCGCGTTACGGCCAGCTGGCCTACACCTCGTTCGATGCCGTCGGGACTGTCGGCGGCTGGCAGGTCAAACAAATCAGTGGCGGTCTCACGCCCACGGAGACGCAATCGCTGATCGCCGGGGTGCACACGGTGTTCCGTCCGGTGGGCCCGGCGCCGGACTTCCCGACCACCGAGCAGCTCGAGCTCGGCCCGCGCCGATTGGCCTACCGCCACCTCGACGAGGGCGCCGGCTGCTGGCACACCTTTCCGGCCGGGTCGGACAGCACCGGCCGCCCCGGCAATGTGTTCGCCCACGTGCTGCTGGACCGCACGCCTGCCACCCAACCGCGTTACCGGGCCATCCAATGGTGGCGGTCACCGCATTGGCTGCGTCCCTATGGCGCCGCCGCGGTGGGCCGCGCCGAGCTCCCCGAAGCGCCGCCGGAATTGGGCAGCACGGTGACCAAGGACAGTGTGGTGGCGTTCGCGCTGGACACCGCCACCTGGCGACTGGCGACGCTGTTCGCGCTGCTCGACGCGGTGGCCGCGGCGCTGGCCGGTGGGCCGCCGGTGGTGCTCGGCGTGCCGTCCCCGGATTCGGCCGCGCAGTGGATCGGGCTGGTGAGTTTCTTGATGTCCCCGGGCACCGCGGCGACGATGAGCTTCTCCACCTTCGATCGGGCCGACCAGGTGGCGCCGCACAACGGTCAGGTGCTCAGCGCCGTGCCGATCGAAGATCTCGCTGCGGTCCCGCCCGGGTTGGTGGTGATCAGCGAGTCCGAGACCGTGTCGCTGGGGGAGCTCGGGGGCGAGCCGCACCGCACCGCGGGCGGGCATCACATCGAGGTGACCCGATGGTCGGTGATGGCGCAGGTGGTGCTGCTGGATGCGGCGTCGGCGCGGCGGGCGCTCGATGACATCGACATGGTGTCCACCCAGGTCCGCGACGACGGGCTGCATCCGGCCTGGCCGATGGCCATGGCGGTGGCCGAGCACCCGCAATTCGCCGACGCGCAGGCCGAGGCCCACGAGGTGATTGCCGCGCATTCCCCGCAGGGAGCGCTGGTCGGCTCCGAGGCGGCGCGCATCACCGCCGGGGTGTTCTCCGCCGTGGTGGGCACCACGACGGCCGATGCCTGGCAGGCAGTGCATCAGTTGCCGGCCGGGGCCGGCGCGGCGTTCGCCGATGCCACCTACTTTGCCCGGGCCATCACCGACGACGCCTGGATGGCTCAAACCGGTCCAATCCCATTGGGGCCGAGAACGTTTCACGGGAAACCAACACATTCGGCGTTGCGGGCGGTGATCGGCCCGGCTTTGCAGCGCAGCCGTGACCAGGGGCCGGAGCGGTTGCTGCGGGTCGTCGACCTGCTGATCCGCGCCGGGGTGGCCGACGATCGGCTGCAGGCAGCGCTGGTCGACGACGTCATGCCCGGCCTTGCCGATGCCGGGGTACGGGCCCGGATCGGGGTGGCGGACCGGCTGTCGCTGGGCGCGGTGCTGCTGCGCGACGGCGACGCCGAGGGCAGCGCCATCGCCGACGACGTGCTGAACTGGCTGGCCGAGGCTGCTCCGGTACCGCTGCCCGACGAACTCGCGCTGGCCCAGCCCTGGGATTCGGTGTGGACCCGCGCCGCGCTGCGCGGGCTGCGGTCACAGCGGTGCGGGGCACTGGAGCCGGGTGATGCCGGTGCGCAGCTGTGGTGGCTGCGGATGACCGATCCGGCGGGCTTCGAATCGGCCGTCGCCGCTTCGGTCTGGGAGCCGTCGGATCTGCTGCTGGCCGTGGGGGCCGAGCCGCTGCCCGGGGCGGCCGCGCTGCGCACCCTGGTGGGCGCCGCGGACTCGGCCGCGTTGCAGCAGTTGGCCGGCAAGGTGATCGACGGCAACGGCGACAGCGCGGCGGTGGCCTGCGCGGCGGTACGTCAGGTCGAGCCGCGGGAATGGCTGCAACAGAGTTATCTGCATACCCATCAGGGCGCCTATGTGCCGCTGTGGGATCACGTGCTGGCCGGTGTGGAGCCCGCGGAGGTACATCCGGATTTCTCGGTGCGGCTGCTGGCGTTTGCGCTGCTCGGGGTGCTCGCCGGTCAGCCCTACCCCCTGGTCTGCAACGGCTGGGCCGGCGATTCGGGCTACGGCGACCGGGCGGTGGACAGGGTGCTGCCGCTGGTCGACGACGGCCAGTTGGCGCCGGTGACGGTGGTGGCGATCAGCCTGCTGCAGGCCGCAGCGGCCGAGGCCGCCGACCGCCCCCTGGACCCGGTGGATCAGCTGGTGGGGCAGCTGGCCGGACAGGTGGCGGCCGGCATGGCAGGCACCGACACCGAAGCCGTAGTGGCGCTGATGGCGCAGTTGTCGGGCGACGCCTCAGAGGGGACGATGCGCGGATACCGCAAAATGGTGGGCAGGCTGCTGACGCGTCGGGGCGATCACCCGTCGCTGGCGGAGCGACTGAGAGGGAGCCGGGGCTGACATGAGCAAATGCCCACGCTGCTTCACCTCGTTGAGCCACACCAATCATTTGTGGACACTGCCGGCACAGGCCGGGGGTACCCGATACCGCGACGACGTCGCCTCGGCCTACCTGGGTGCGCCCGCAGACTGCGGCCCGCTGTACACCTGGACCCGTAGCCCCGGCTACAGCGGCCCGCCACCGCCGCCGGAGGAGGCCAGCCGGGCGCTGCAGGGGGCCGCGGTGGAGATCTGTCCGGTCTGTCATTTCACCCTGCCCGAGGGCTGGCGGGACGGACATGCCATCTGCATCGCGCTGGCCGGCGCGCGCGCGACGGGCAAGAGTCTCTATATCGCGGTGCTGATCAAGCAGCTGGAATTGTTGTGCGAGCGGTTCGGTGTGGTGCTGGAGCCGGTCACCCGCGCGACCGCACAGACCTACGCCGCCAGCTACGAGGGGCCGCTGTATGTGCAGCGCGGCCTGCTGCCGCCCACCCCGACGGTGCACACCCAGGCCCCGAATCAGCGTGAGCCACTGGTGTTCTCGATCGGTGTCTGGCACGGGGTACGGCGGTATCTGGTGCTGCGCGATGTCGCCGGGGAGGATCTGGAGACCGGCGACCTGCACGCCCCGCCGTTCCAATTCTTCGCCCATGCCGACGCGGTGTTCTTCATGTTCGACCCGTTGCGGGTCAAGGCCATCCGCGATCAGTTGCATGATCTGCTGCCGGCGCAGTCGTTCAGCGGTGGAGAACCTCGCTCGGTGCTGACCAACCTGCTGCAGGCGGTCAACCCGGGTCAGCCCAAACTTGCGGTGATTCTGTCGAAGTTCGACGTGCTGCGGGCACTGCGGGACGTGCAGGGTTCGGAATGGGCGCTGGTCATGTCCAACGGCGGCGCCGCGTTTCTGCGGGACACCTCCGACGGCAAGCGCTATGACGACATCGACGGTCAGCTGCTCGACCAGGAGGTGCGTAGCCTGCTGGTCCGCCTGCACGGCGGCTCGATCATGGCGGCGGTGGAGAATCCGTCCTCGGGTGCGCGGTTGTTCAGCCGGTACTTCGCGGTGTCCGCGCTGGGCCATCCGCCCAACGGAAACCGCCTGCACGCCAGGGGTATCGCCCCGTTCCGGTGTGTGGATCCGGTGCGCTGGGTGACCTCGCAGTTCGGCGTGCTGTAGCCGCGTGGCATGGTGGGCTGACCGAGCAGAGAGGTGACAGGTGGGCAAAAACGAGCGCACGAAGATCGTCATGACCGAGGACGAGATCGCCGAATTCGTCGAACGCAGTCGAGTCGCCACGATGGCCACCGTGCTGCCCAGCGGCAGACCCCACCTGGTCGCGATGTGGTACGCCGTGCTCGACGGTGAGATCTGGTTCGAGACCAAGGCCAAGTCGCAGAAGGCGGTCAACCTGCGCCGCGACCCCACCATCACGGTGATGATCGAGGACGGCCAGACCTACGACACCCTGCGCGGGGTGTCGATCGATGGCACCGCCGAGATCGTCGACGACCCGGAAACCATTCTGCGCGTGGGGATCAGCGTGTGGGAGCGCTACACCGGCCCCTACACCGAGGAGATGCGCCCGTTCGTCGACCAGATGATGAACAACCGCATCGCGGTGCGGGTGGTACCGAGCCGACAGCGCAGCTGGGACCACCGCAAGCTCGGTCTGCCCGAGATGCCGGTGGGCGGCAGCACGGCGCAGTATTTGGGGGCAAGTACCCCCTAGCTCGAGGGACGCGGGCGCGGCTTGAGCCGCCCGTTCGGCAAGGGCGGCGCGGGCAACCGCGCGATGCGGCCCGCATAGCCGTGCACGTCACCGAAGCGGGCGTCGTTGGCCTGCCACAGTTCGCGGTAGGCCGCGATGTCGTCGTGACTACGGCCGACGAAGTTCCACCACATCACCAACTCCTCGGGGAACGGCGGGCCGCCGAGCAGGATCGCCCGGGCCGGGCTGTCACCGCGGTTGGCCAGGTGCAGTTGAGCCGATCCCGGTGCCTGATAGGCCAGTTCGGCGACGGCCAGCGTGGTGCCGCACACCTCGATGGCGCCCTGGTCGAGCAGCACACCATGCTCGAAGGCCGGGTCGACGTCCAGCGTCAGCGCGCTACCCGCGTCGAGGTCGATCTGCGCACCCAGCAGCGGGGTGAACGTGTGTACCGGAGACCGTGACTCGGCCAGCTCGCCGAGGAACACCCGGACGGTGGCGCCGTCGACGGCGCGCGGTGCGGGCGCATAGTGGGCGAAGTCGCGGTCGGTGTCGCGGGCCGCATCCGGCAGAGCCACCCACAGTTGCACGCCGTGCAGGATCGAGGTCTCCGGCATCGAGACCTCCGAATGGCAGATGCCGGCACCGGCCGTCATCAGGTTGAGCTCACCGGGGCGGACGGTGGCGTGCACTCCGGCACTGTCGCGGTGTTCGATCAGACCGTCGAAAAGCCAGCTCACCGTTTGCAATCCGGTGTGCGGATGCGGTGGCACGTCCATCCCGCCGCCGGTTCGAATGTCCTGCGGACCGTAGTGATCAGCGAAGCACCAGGCGCCGATCATGGACCGGTCCCGTTGCGGCAGGGTGCGCCGGACCAGCATCGCGCGCGGCCCGCCCAGCGGCACCTCGCGCGGATGCAGAACTCCGGTGAACTTCGAGTTGGCGCAGGTGACTTCGGTGGGCGCCGCATCGGTATTGCTCATGAACTCACCGTAACCGGGTTCCGCGACCACCAAGCGCGGTTAGCATGGCCGGCATGACCCCGGGACTGACGGCCGAAGACGTTCGCAGCATTGAGCTTTCGAAGCCACCGATAGGTAAGCGGGGCTACGACAAGAAGTCGGTGGACGATTTTCTGGCGTTGGTGGCCCGGCGGCTGGACGGGCGCGGCCACCTCTGTGCCGATGACGTCCGCAATATCGCGTTCCCCAAGCCGCCGCTGTTCCAGCGCGGCTACAACGAGGACGAAGTGGACAGCCTGCTCGATGCGGTGGTTGCCACGCTCGGGCAGTAATCGAAGAAGTTGGGGACGGTGCCGGCAGCGCGCCTCGCGGCGAGTGGTCGCTCGAAGCGACGTTTCTGGTGTGGGGCCCGGGGCAATGCCGGCACCGTCGGCGGGTGTAACGACACACCCCGGGCCCCTATTCCTCCCCCAGTGGAAACCTGTCTTGCCCTGCCGTCCCCTCGAATCGGCAGCGCGCGGACCGGTCAGGAAATCTGGTGCCGAACCGCTCCTGCGAGCGGGAAAGTCAGGCGGCTTCGGGGAAGACCAGGCGGAGCTTGCGCACCGGGTAGCCGTTGCGCTCGGCCAGCGATCGCAGCTGCTTGAGCGCGAAGCTGCGGCCACGGCCTGCCTCGGGAACGTTGATGCCGGCCCACAGTCCTTCTGCGCGGGGCAGCTCGCAGGCCTCGCGGGCGCACAGCCAGCGCCGCGGGCATTCCCGGCAGATGGCCTTGGCCTGGTTGTCGGGGGTGGAGGTCCACCGCTCCGGGTCGGTGGCGCACACGCCGAGCGGGATGCCGTTGGCCATGAGTGCGTTCATGCTGCTGCTCCTGTTAGGACTTTTGTTGCGGTACGTACCGCGTTGGGGTGAACGCTATAGGAACAACCGTAGCGATGCAACAGTTTGAGAGATGCAGCTTCGTCGCAGCGCTACGGAAATTTGCAATGGTAACGATGCGGAGCCACCTGCGGAAAGCGGTGTTGGATCTAAAACTGCACGTCAGAACACTGGGCACGGCCCGGTGGGACCCGTAGCGTCAGCGCGGTTTCGGCCGCGCTCAAGCCGTAGCGTCTCGGTTGTTTGCTGAACGTGCGGGAAACTCAATGTGTAGCGGTGCTGCGGTCCGGGGTTAGGATCAATGGGTCCCGACCACCGCATTCAGCTCCTCAGCTGAGGCCGACCACATCGGCGAGGAACAGCCCCGTATGACCGACGCTGAGTACGATCTCGCCACTGGCGAGTTCGATGTCGGACTCATCCGCGCGGGTGCAGCAGCGGCGGCCAGACGCCGTGAGCTCGACATCAGCCAGCGCAGTCTCGCCGCCGACGGGATCATCAACGCCGGAGCGCTCATCGCATTCGAGAAGGGCCGCAGCTGGCCCCGCGAGCGCACCCGGCTCAAGCTGGAAGAGGTGCTGCGCTGGCCACCGGGCACCATCGCCCGGCTGCGCCAGACCGGGCAGGTACCCGATGCCGGGATGCCCGCTCCGCTGCCGGTCGAGACGCCGACAGTGGCAACCGCACCGGCGGCTACCCGGCCACCGGCCAGCGACGAGGTGCCGCTGATCGCCCAGGCGGTGCTGACGGCGGTGAACACCCTGGAGTCGACGATCGCCACGCTGCCTGCCGTCGGCGATCCCGAATTCACGCCGAGGGCGACCTCGATCCTGGCCGATCTGCGTCAGCTGGAGGCGGTGGCCTCCCGAGCCGCCCGGCTCAGCATGGTGACCCCGGCGCTGATCAAAGCGCTGAGCGGAGTTCGGCGCCAAATTGACGAGCTGACCAATCGCGCGGCCACCGCACCCGGCGCCACGCTCGGGCAGCGGCTGTATGCCGCGCGGCGCCAAGCCAACTTCACGGTCGGTGAAACCGCGCAGGCCGCAGGGGTTTCCGAGGACACCGTGGCTCGCGCGGAGGCGGAATACCCGGTCGATGCGCCCGCGGTGCACGCTTTGGAGGCCTTGATCGCCGCGATGCGCTGACCGGCCGGTCCGGGTTTAGCGGTCCCGCCGGTCGTCGTGGGTCGGGAAGTTCTTGGCCAGGGCCGCGGCGATCTCCAGGAAGCGCCGCCGGGTTGCGGTCGACATCTCTGCGGTGCTGACCACGCCGCCAGGACGCAGGTGCCCGTCGAACGGCACTTCGATCACCACCTGGCCCTGGCCCGAGAACTGCCCGGCCAGGATCGAGCGGGTGCGTTTGTCGGCGTGACCGTCGGAGTCGTTGAGCACCACCACGGTGCGCTGCAACAGGCTGGTCATTCCGCGGGCGGCCAGCCAGTCCAGCGTCTGCCCGGCAGTGGCGGCGCCGTCGACCCACGGCGAGGACACCACGATCAAACCGTCGAGGTCGCGCAGTACCTCCTGGGTCACCGGCGAATCCATCGTCGAACTGCAGTCCACCACCGAGATGGAGAAGTGTTTGTCCAACCGGGTGGTGGCCTCGCGGTAGATCGCCGCGTCGAGGACCCGGCGACGGGCCGGCGTGCCCTCGCCGGCCAGCACGAACAGTCCTGCCGCGTTGTTGCCGACCCGGTTACGCACGTCGGCGAACGAGTCGAGGTGTTTGTCGTTGGCCAATTCCCAGTACGAGCTCTGGGCGTGCGGGTCGACGCGGCTGCCGAGCTTGCCGAACGAGGTGTCGGCGTCGATGGCCACCACCCGGTCGTCTTGACGCAGTTCGGCGAAGATCGAGCCGATGCTGGCCGAGACGGTGGTCTTGCCGACCCCGCCCTTGCCCATCACCCCGACCTTGTAGTGGCCGCGCAGCGCACCCCGGATCGTGGCCTCCAGCTCGGCCTGGTGCAGGTCACCGGCCGACGGGCCGGGATTGATCAGGCCGAACGTGGCCCGGTACACCGCCAGCCGCCAGCCGCCGGCGGGGAGTTGACGGCGCGGGGGGACGAGGTCGTTGACCCGGATGCGGTCGGCATAGGAGACGGGAGGTGCCTCCATGCCCGGGTTGGGTGCGAATCCGCCGTCGACGGGCCAGGGTGCGCCGGGCGGCGGGCCGTAGGGCTGCTGCGGCGGGCCGGGAGGGGCCGGCGGTCGCTGCGGCGGGACCTGCCAGCCGGGTGGGTGCTGCTCCCATGCGTCCTGCCGGGGGTCGGGACGGCCGGTGTTCGGCGGGGCCTGACGAGTCTCGGACGGCGGTGGTGGCGGCGGGGACACCTGGTGTTGCAGCGGCTGGGCCGGGGGTGTCGGCTCCCGGAATGTGGTGCGGGCCCGCTCGGCATCGGGGTCGGCGGGCACGCCACGCGATGGCCCGGAATCGTCGGGATCGGTACTGGCCGGAGCCTTCGACGGCACGAAGTCGACCGGGGGGCGCCCGGGGATCGACGGCGGCTCGGGTGGTGGCTTACGCGGGGTTCTGGTCGGCCCGGTATCGGGTTCGAAATTGGTTTCCGCCGGCCCCGTCCAGCCAAGCTCTCTGCGCAGGGTGTCGTCGGCGTCGGACACGACTAAACCTCCTCCGGAAATCAAAAGATAGGTACTTTGACCGGAATTCTCTTGGGTGCAAACCTCGGCCTTCAGTCCGGGGTGAGCCTATCCCGTTCATCGGCCTGCGGAGTCCGGCGTTCAGAGTGATTGGGCTTGACCATCGATGTATTGCTTGATGATCGACAGGGGTGCGCCTGTGCAGGTGACGGTGAAGTTGGGCGACGACCAGAGGTAGCCGCGCGTGCAGGCACGGGCGCACGTACCGGTGTGATCGCGGTGCACAGAGTGGGCGGTGTGGCCTTTCAGGCGCTGAACGGGAATGGAATTCGCCAGGGTGGTAGGCCGCCACGAGCAGATGTATGTAGTCGGGTTCTCCGTTGAACTCGACCAACCCGATATCGAGGTGGACGCAGGCGCCGCGCATTTGCACACCGGGCACCGGTGTTTGGTGACGGATACGAGGTGGGCGTGAGCAGCGACCCGCTGTGTCGGGTGCGGCATTAGGCAGTGGTTGTCGGTAGTCGCTTCTACGGTTGTCGCGTGGGTAAGAGCTACCACGCGACGCCGACACCGGCCGACGGGCCGGTGCGCAAGCCGCGTGCGCGTAAACGCCCGAAGGGCGCGCCCACGCACGTGCGGTCGTGGCCGTTGCGTCCGGATGTTGGGCAGTGCCGCGAGATCGGGATCCGGTTTTTCACGGGTGTGCGGGTGTTCAACGCGGTGCTGGGCGAGTTCATCGCCCGTAGTCGCGCAGTGAAATCCGATCCGGCATGGCAGGTGGCGCGAGATTTGCCGAGGCGCACGACCGCCGAGTGCAAGTATCGGGGTGCGGCGTTCCGCGCGGTGGAGGCCGCGCATGGTTTCACCGTCGATGCGGCGCAGTCCTACGCGTCGTCACTACGCAAGTCCTGGGTGCGGGAACACCTTCCGTCCCAGGAGACCCAGAACCTCGGTGCTCGGGCATTTGATGCGGTGCGGCTGTGGCATATGGGCAAGAAAGGTAAGCCACGATTCAAGTCGACCAAGCGCGGTTTGCATTCGCTGGCCTGCAAGGACGGCAACGGTGCCCTGCGGCCCAAGGTTGACAGCTCGGGCGCTCTAGTGGGGTTGCAGTGGGGAGCGGGTTTGGTAATCCCGATCGCCCCGCCAGCACCGACCGGCCGCCGCGGTAAGGAGCAGCACGCCGAACTGGCCGAGATCGAAGCCTTGATCGCGGCCGGGAAAGTGCTTTCGGCCAGGATTGTTCGCAACACGATAAACGGGACCAACACCTATCGCATGCAGTTGGTGTGCGACGGGCCGCCGATGCGGCGTCATGTGGTCGGAGACGGCCGGGTTGCTTTCGACTTGGGGCCCAGTGAGATCGCCGTCGTGGTCCGACGGGCGGATGGGTCGTGGTCGGGGTGGGTGGAACCATTAGGCGACCAGATGCGGTTGGACACGGCCCGGCTGCGGCGAGTCCAGCGCACACTCGATCGCCAGCACCGCGCTGGCTGTGCGGACTGCTTCGATTCCAACGGTGTGCATCGAGCCGGAGGCTGTGGCTGGCAGCAGCGCACGTCAGCGGCGAAACGCACCGCGGCGCGGGTGGCCGAGCTGCATCGCCGGCTGGCCGAGCACCGCAAAACCTTGCACGGGGCGCTGGCGAACCGCTTGTTCGGCCATGGTGCGGATGTGGCGTGCGAGAAGCTCGATTACCGGGCGTGGCAGAAGAACTTTCCGCGCAGTGTGCGCGACCGGGCGCCAGGGTTGCTGGTGGAGATCGTTCGTCGCAAGGCTGAAAGCGCCGGCGGTGATCATCTCTACCAGTTCAACCCGACAACAACGGCCTTGTCGCAAACCTGCCTGTGCGGGAACCGCAAGAAAAAGCCGTTGTCGCAGCGGCAACATCGCTGCGACTGCGGTATCGAAGAACATCGGGACATATACTCGGCCTACCTCGCACTGCACGTGCACCAGGCCGGGGATGGTTCTGATCGGCTGGATCTGCACGCAGCCCAACAGGGTTGGGTGCACCGTCAGGACGTCGATGGGTCGCCGAGAACCAGCCCAAGCACCACCCGTAAGCGGCGAGGCCGCAGACACCCGCCCTCGCGGAGGTCAGTGGCGCGCATCAAGGCCCGCAGGGCTGCGAGGCGACAGAGCCGCTCGGCGCGAACCTCCATCACCAACCGGCCCACGGCGATCCTTACATGAGCGGATCGAGACAGCCGGTCGGTACGAGGAGTCCCCGCACTTTCCAGTGCCGGGAAGACGTCAACGTTCACAAGTATCGACTACAACCCGTCCGGCTTGCAGGATCCGCCTGCAATCCGACCGAAATTGCCGCACAGCAAATCCGGGCGGATGGTTCGGACCGGGTTGGATGCGGCTCCGGCGGGGGCCGGCCGCCGGGTGCGGGGGTGCCGTGACGGGGTGCGGCCGGATATTGCCGGTGTGGCCGGACCGCGCGGGGAATTGTGGCCGTCCCGGCCCCGAAGTCGCCCGGTGAAATAGGCTCTTACCTGTGCTGATGGGTGGTTGAGCATTCCGCGGCGGGATGGATTCCGGCCCCGTCCGGGGCCCGAAATTGGTGCGCTGACCGGGCCGGATCCGCTGGTAATCTCTGATCAGTCGAAGGGGAACCGGGGATGGGATTGCTGAACGATATTGCCGACTTCGGCAAAGGTGTGATCGAGAACAATCTGAAGTGGACCGAGCGCGCCGCGAAGGTCGGGGAGTTCATCGTGCGCAACTCCGTGGGCGCCCAGCTCGAGCAGGTCGCCAAGCTGGGCGGCCAAATTGTCGACCTCACCAAGAAGGCCGCAGACTTCTTCGATTCCCAAATCGGCAAACGCCTGGTCAATGCCGCCCGATCACCGATCCTCGCCGCTGGTCAGCACGCCATCGAATTGATGAAGCTCAGCACGGGAGTCGGTGATCCGGAGAACGGACAGCGCTTCGGTGCGGGGGCCGACAAAATGGGCACGGCCGGGCAGGTGCTCGCGTCGGCCTTCCCGGATGACAGCTGGGACAGCAGCGGGGCCAGCGCCTACACCGGGCGCAACACCGAACAGGTCGGCCGGGTGCAGACCATGCGCGGATTGGACACCATGGTGGCCGATGCGCTGTCCACCGAAGCCGGCCAGATTGCCGCCACCCGCGACAGTCTCGACGGTCAATCCGACTGGCTGGGCGCCATGAGCCTGCTCACCATGACCGCGGGGATCTTTCCGGGTTTCGGCCAGGCGGCCCGGGTGACGAGCGAGATCGCGATGGTGGCCAAGGCCGTCGGGGAATCGACCGGCCACCTGAACAGCCTGCAGAGCAACATCGATCAGAACGCGGCGGTATTGCGTACTGCGGCAGCGCAATACCAAGCGCTGGCCAATGGCGTCACTCCCGCCGGCGCGGATTTCGCGCCGCCGGTGGGCGACCCCGAGGTGCCCGGCGCGCCTGCGGATCCCGGGGCGCAGGCGCCGGGCGGGCCGGCTGGTGGCGCACCGTCAAGCGGTGCCGGGGCAGGCGCCCCATCCGGTGGTGGCGCACCGGCGTCCTCGGCGCCGTCGTTGCCCTCGAATCTGCCGGGCGCGTCGGCACCCGCGACGGCACCCCCGTCTGCCGACCCGGCCGGGAGCGCGGCCGGTGCACTCGGCGGAATCTTGGGCTCGCTGATCAGCCCGCTCAGCGGAATGCTGGGCGGGGTCATGCAGGCCGCCGGGCAGGCGGCACAGGCGGCGACCCAGGCCGCGACTCAGGCGGCGCAGGTCGCCGGTCAGGCGACGGGGCCCGGTGCCGGCGCCGCCCAGCTGGACAAGGCTTCCGGGGACGGCACCGCCGACGGCGCGGATGCCGACGAGAAGGACAAAGCCGAAAAGGACGAAGCCGAGCAGGACAAGGACGGCAAGGACGGCAAGGCCGAGGGCACAGCCGACGGCCTCGACGGCAGCGACCAGGCCGACGGCATACCGACCGGTGATGCGACGCGTGCGGACGCCGATCCGCGGGGCGATAGCCCGGGTGCCGAGGCGGCCAAGACGCTCCCGCCGGATCTTGGCACAGCGGCCTTCGGCGGCGGCGCGGCGGGCGCGGCTCCGGTGCATGTCGGGGCGGATTTCGATCAGAGCCAGCTGCGTATGGCGGCGGCGGCTACATTAGATCGCGGTGTCCCCGGGTCTGCGGCCGTGATCGACCGGTAAGAATCCAGGGGACAGGGATCGAGGGGAATTTCATGGCGGGTGATTTGCGGGTTGCTACCGCACATTTGCGCGAGCTATCGGCTAAGCAGTGTCAGGCTGCGGCTGATCTGACAGTGGCCACCGGGGTCGTCGAAGGGGTCGACACCTCGGTGCGCTGGACGCACGGGCCGATTGCGTCGTCGACGGCCGGGGCGGTCGAGGCGGTTCTGACCGCACGACGGGCTGCGGGCACCGGCATGGCCCACCTATCGCAGGATCTCGGTCAGAAGCTGACCCGCGCGGCGGGTGGGTATGACCGGACCGATGCGACGATGGGCGGCGCGCTCAACGGAACCGTGCGGTAGAGGGGTTATTCGTAAGCCATGACTTCTCCATACAGCGCTGATGCGAGCGCACAGCCGATCGACGACGTCGTCGGGGTCGAGTTGACCATCGACGGGATCCTGGTGGTCGCCGACAAGCTGGGACTGACCGATTTCCCGCCCTCGATGGGCATCCGGTTGAACATTCCGCAGCCCGATCTGCGCGACATCGTCTGGGAACAGGTAGCCCGCGATCTCACGGCGCAGGGTGTGCTGGATGTCTTCGGCAACCCGCATCCGGAAGTGGCTGCCATGCTCGACACCCTGAGCCGGCCCGACCGCACCCTGGAGGGGCGTTGGTGGCGCCGCGACCTCGGCGGAAAGATGATCCGGTTCGTGGTGTGTCGCAAGGCCGGTCGGCATGTTGTCGCGGCCCGGGACAACGACATGCTGGTGCTGCAGCGGGTGGCGGCCCAGGTCGGTCTGGCAGGCATGGTGATGACCGTCCTCGGGGAAGGCAGCCCCGCCAACGTCGAGCCGCTGACCGGCGTCGCGGCGACCCTGGCCAACTGCCGGACCGCCGACGAGCTCACCGGCTACGGGATCCCGCCGACCTCGGCCCGGGTATACGCGAACATCATCTCCGAACCGGACAGCTGGGTGGAGCTGGTGGCGACCGAGCGGCATCCCGGCGGCACCACCTCTCAGGTGGACGTGGCCGCCGGTGTGCTCGACTCCAAGCAGGGGCGCATCGTGTCAATCCCGCGTCGAGTCAATGGCGAGCTCTACGGCAGCTTCCTGACCGGCACCAAGGACAATCTGCAGCGCGCTCTGGACGGTCTGGTCGAGTTCCTGCCGTCAGGCTCGTGGTTCGACAAGTCCGATTCGGATAGCTCCTACCTGCACTGAAAGAGGCTGCCACGGTGGGTGACTTACCGCCACATCATCCGGACGACGATGACAACTACGACAGCCTCTCGGCGCTGGATTTCCCCTGCCCCGACGACGGTTCGGAGGACTTGGGTCTGGATGCGCTCCCAACCGACGACGTCGAGAACCAGGACGAGGAACTTGCCACACCGCTGTTCACGGTCACCAATCCGCCCGAGACCGTCACGGTGACTGCATTCATGGACGGCCGGGTACACCGGATCGCGCTCTCACCGAGAGCCACCGACACCACCGAACGCGATCTCGCCGACGAGATCCTCGTGATTGCGGATCTGGCCGCTCAGCAGGCCAAGTCCGCCCAGTACTCGTTCATGCTCGCGGGAATGCGCGAGCATGGTCACGACGACGCGGCGACCCGCGATTTTTTGACCCGTGACCTGAATCTGCCCACCCCGGAGCAGGCCGATGATGCTCGGGCCCAGGTCTTTTCGACGCGTTATGGAGGCGACCATGGTTGACCACCTCGCTGGGATGTTCGGCACCGCGGTCGGGATGCTGAGCAGCTCCCCGGCCCGTTCGCTGGAAATGTTCACCGAGATCACCAATTACGACGAAACCGCGTGCGACGCGTGGGTCGGGCGGATCCGGTGTGGTGACACCGACCGGGTGACGTTGTTCCGGGCCTGGTATTCGCGATCGAACTTCGGCCAGTTGGCCGGTGCGGCCGAGATCTCGATGAACGGCGTCGGCGCGCGGATCCCGATCGGCGGGATCTACGGCCGCGATATCTCCTACCCGATCAACTCGCCGCTGGCGATCACCATGGGCTTCGCCGTCCAGGAGGCGGCCGAGGGCAACTACGCCGACGCGATGGAGACCCTGGAGGATGCTCCGGCCGGGGGCTCCGACCATCTGGTGTCTTGGGTCAAGGCGGTGATTTACGGTGCGGCGCAACGCTGGACCGATGTGATCGATCAGGTGCGCGGTGCCGATCAGTGGCCGGACAAGTTCCTGGCTGCCGCGGCCGGTGTGGCGCACGGGGTGGCGGCGGCCAACCTGGGGCTGTTCACCGAGGCCGATCGCAGGCTGACCGAGGCCAACGACACGCCGGCTGGTCAGGCGTGCGCACCGGCGATCGCCTGGTACCTGGCGATGGCCCGGCGCTACCAGGGCAACGAGGAGTCCGCCCAGGTCCTGCTGGAATGGCTGCAGGCGAACTTCCCTGAACCCAAAGTCACTGCGGCGCTGCGCGATCCGGCGTATCGACTGGAGACCACCACCGCCGAGAAGATCGCTGCCCGCACCGACCCCTGGGATCCGTCCAGTGTGGTGGCCGATACCTCGGCCCGGGAAAAGCTGCTGGCCGAGGCGCAGGCCGAGCTCGATCGTCAGATCGGTCTGAGCCGGGTCAAGGAACAGATCGAGGCCTACCGGGCGGCCACCCAGATGGCCAGGATCCGGGCCGCTCGCGGCATGAAGGTGGCCCAGACCTCCAAGCACATGATCTTCGCCGGGCCGCCGGGTACGGGTAAGACCACGATCGCGCGGGTGGTGGCCAACATCCTGGCCGGCCTCGGGGTGATTTCCGAACCCAAGCTGATCGAGACCTCCCGCAAGGATTTCGTCGCCGAGTACGAGGGTCAGTCGGCGGTCAAGACGGCCAAGACCATCGACCGCGCGCTGGGCGGGGTGCTGTTCATCGACGAGGCCTACACCCTGGTGCAGGAGCGTGACGGCCGGGCCGACCCGTTCGGCACCGAGGCGCTGGACACCCTGCTGGCCCGGATGGAGAACGACCGCGACCGGCTGGTGGTGATCATCGCCGGCTACAGCAACGACATCGACCGGCTGCTGGAAACCAACGACGGCCTGCGTTCGCGGTTCGCCACCCGCATCGAATTCGACTCCTATTCGCCCGACGACATCGTGGAGATCGCCAAAGTCATTGCAAAAGCGAATGATTCACAGCTCGACGACATCGCGGCCAAGCGCGTGCACGAGGCGGCGTCGCTGTTGAGTCAGCGGACCCTGAACGGCAAACCGGCGCTGGACATCGCCGGCAACGGCCGTTACGCACGGCAGCTGGTGGAGGCCGGCGAGCAGAACCGCGATATGCGGCTGTCCCGGTCCTTGGACTTCGAGAACCTGGCCGTCGAGCAGCTCAGCGAGATCAACGGGGAAGACATGGCAGCGGCGATCGCGGCGGTGCACAGCCGCCTGAACATCGGCGAGTAGGCGATGGCAGGCTTCCGGCTCACCACCAAGGTCCAGGTCAGCGGCTGGCGTTTCCTGCTTCGCCGCGTCGAGCACGCGATCGTGCGCCGGGATACCCGGATGTTCGACGATCCGCTGCAGTTCTACAGCCGCGCGGTTTTCGCCGGAGTCGTGGTCTCGGTGCTGATCTGCCTGGGTGCGGGGTTGATGGCGTACTTCAAGCCGCTGGGCAAGCAGGGCAGTGACCAGTTGTTGGTGGACCGCACCACCAATCAGCTCTATGTGATGCTGCCGGGCAGCAATCTGCTGCGCCCGGCGTACAACCTGACCTCGGCCCGGCTGGCCCTGGGCAACTCCGGTAACCCGGCGGCGGTGAAGTCCGAGGAGCTCAACCGGTTGCCCAAGGGGCAGCCGATCGGCATCCCCGGTGCGCCGTATGCCACGCCGACCGGTGTGCCCGCCTCGCGGTGGACGCTGTGTGACACCGTGGCCAAGCCGGACAGTGCCGCACCCAAGGTGGAAACCTCGATCCTGATCAGGTCGCTGGCCACGGATCTGGCGGTCGGCCCGATGCGGGACAACCAGGGCATGCTGGTGTCGTTCGAAGGCGCCAACTGGCTGGTCACCGCGGATGGCCGGCACAGCATCGACCTGTCCGACCGCGCGGTGAGTTCGGCAGTGGGCATTCCGGTCACCGCGAAGGCCACCCCGGTGTCGGAGGGATTGTTCAACGCGCTGGCGAATATGGGTCCGTGGCAGCTACCCGGGATTCCCGCCGCGGGTGCGCCGAATACCGTTGGGCTGCCGGCGAATCTGGTGATCGGCTCGGTGTTCCAGACGGCCACCGAATCCGATCCGCAGCACTATGTGGTGTTGCCGGACGGGGTGGCCCGGGTCAACGCCACCACCGCCGCGGCGCTGCGAGCCACCAACTCCTACGGTCTGCTGCAGCCGCCGCCGGTGGAGGCCAGCGTGGTCGCCAAGATCGCCGAGCAGGTGTACGTCTCGCCGCTGCCGGACAAGCCGCTGGAAGTGCTGTTGCGTCAGGACACGCCCGTGCTGTGCTGGGCCTGGCAGCGCGAACCCGGCGATCAAGCGCCCAAGACGACGGTCATCGCCGGTCGCCGGCTGCCGATACCGTCATCCGCGGTCGGCACCGGGATCGACCAGATCGACGGTGACGCAGCGGTGTACATCGAGGGCGGTCAGTTCGTCCGGCTGCAATCGCCGGACCCCCGGGTGGGCGAGAGCCTGTACTACATCGACCCGCAGGGAGTGCGGTACGGCATCGCCAACGACGATGCCGCCAAGAATCTGGGCTTGTCCGGTGCGGTGAACGCGCCGTGGCAGGTGGTCGGGCTGCTGGTGGAGGGCCCGGTGCTGTCGAAGGACGCGGCGCTGCTGGAGCACGACACGCTGCCTGCCGACCCGAATCCGCGCAAAGTCGAAAGCAAGCAGGGCTCATGACGACGAAAAAGTTCACCCCGACGATCAAGCGGGGTCCGCGGCTGACACCGGGCGAAATCAATGTCGCCGCACCGGATGACCTCGGCATCGAGATCCCGCCGTCCGGAATGCAGAAGGCCATGCCCTATGTCATGGGCGGCTGCATGCTCGGCATGATCGCGATCATGATCTTCACCGGTGTGCGTCAGCTGTCGCCGTACATGCTGATGATGCCGCTGATGATGATCATGGGCACGGTCGGTGTCATGTCCGGCGGCGGTCCCGGTGGTAAGAAGGTCCCGGAAATCAATGCCGACCGTAAGGAATATCTGCGGTATCTGGCCGGGCTGCGGTCCCGGGTGACGTCGTCGGCCTCGGCGCAGGTGGCGTTCTTCGGTTACCACGCACCGCATCCCGACGATCTGCTGTCGATCATCGGCACCCACCGGCAGTGGTCGCGCCAGGCCAACTCGGACTTCTACGCCGCCGCCCGAATCGGGATCGGCTCCGAGATCGCGGTGGACCGGTTGCTCAAGCCGAACACCAGCGGGGAGCTGGCCGGTCCGCAGGGCGCGCCGCAGCCGCACCTGGAGCCGGTGAGCCACATGTGGGTGACGAAGTTCCTGCGTACCCACGGGTTGGTCCATGATTGCCCGAAACTTGTTCAGCTGCGGACGTTTCCGACCATCGCCATCGGTGGTGACCCGGACGGCGCGGCGGGTCTGCTGACCGCGATGATCTGTCATCTGGCGGTGTTCCAGCCGCCGGACCTGCTGCAGATCCGGGTGCTCACCGACAATCCCGAAGATCCGAACTGGTCCTGGCTGAAGTGGCTGCCGCACGTGCAGCATCAGACCGACACCGACGCGGCTGGGCCTACCCGGCTGGTGTACACCCGCCCCGACGGGCTGAGTGACCTGACCGCGCGCGGCCCGCACAGCGCGGATGCCGCACCCGGTGGCCCGTACGTGATCGTGGTCGACCTGACCGGCGGCAAGGCCGGTTTCCCGGTCGACGGCCGGGCCGGGGTCACGGTGCTCACGCTGGGGAATCACCGCGGGTCGGCCTACCGCCTGCGGGTCGACGCCGACGGCACCGCCGACGACAAGCTGCCGAACCAGAACTACCGCGAGGTGACGCGGGTGGTGGATCGGATGACCCCGGCGCAGGCCGGCCGGATCGCCCGCAAGCTGGCGGGTTGGTCGATCACCGGGACGATCATCGACAAGAACGTCCGGGTGCAGAAGAAAGTCTCCAAGGAATGGCATCACCTGGTGGGCGCCAAGTCGGTGGAGGAGGTGACCCCGGCGCGTTGGCGGATGTTCACTGACACCGACCATGATCGGCTCAAGATCCCGTTCGGCCACGAGCTCAAGTCCGGCGAGGTGATGAAGCTGGACATCAAGGAGGGCGCGGAGTTCGGTGGCGGTCCGCACGGCATGCTCATCGGTACCACCGGCTCGGGTAAGTCGGAGTTCCTGCGCACGATGATCCTGTCGCTGGTGGCCACCCACCATCCCGACCAGATCAACCTGCTGCTCACCGACTTCAAGGGTGGTTCGACCTTCCTGGGCATGGAGAAGCTGCCGCACACCGCGGCCGTCGTCACCAACATGGAAGAAGAGGCCGAACTGGTCGGCCGTATGGGCGAGGTGCTCACCGGTGAGCTCGACCGGCGCCAGCAGATTCTGCGTCAGGCCGGTATGCAGGTGGGTGCCGCGGGTGCGCTTTCCGGTGTGGCCGAGTACGAGAAGCATCGTGAGCGTGGTGCGGACCTTCCGCCGTTGCCGACGCTGTTCGTGGTGGTCGACGAGTTCGCCGAGCTGCTGCAGAACCACCCCGACTTCATCCAGCTGTTCGACCGGATCTGCCGCGTCGGTCGGTCGCTGCGCGTGCACCTGCTGCTGGCCACCCAGTCGCTGAACACCGGCGGCGTGCGGATCGACAAGCTCGAGCCCAACCTCACCTACCGAATCGCGTTGCGTACCACCAGCTCTGCCGAGTCCAAGGCGGTGATCGGCACGCCCGAGGCGCAGTACATCACGAACAAGGAGAGCGGCGTCGGGTTCCTGCGGGTGGGTATGGAGGACCCGGTGAAGTTCAGCACCCTGTATACCGGCGCCAACTATGTGCCCGAGGTGGAGGACTCCGTGGACGGCGAGGCCAGGCCTCGGGAGAAGCGGCAGGCCCGGGTGCGGATTCATCAGTTCACCACGACCCCGATTTTTGATACGGCGGTGAGTTAGCAATGAGGGCCAGCGAGGAGCCGGAGGCGGATCGCGCATGAGTACAGACGCTGAACCCAGGGTGTTGCGTGAGGTCGTCCTCGGGCAGTTGGGCACCGGTGAGAGCCGCGCCTACAAGATGTGGCTGCCGCCGCTGACCGACCCGACTCCGGTCAACGAGTTGATCGAACGCGATCACCAGCGTCAGCAGTTGCGCTTCCCGCTCGGAATCATGGATGAGCCGCGCCGGCACCGGCAGGACATCTGGGGCGTCGACGTCTCGGCGGCCGGCGGCAACATCGCCATCGGCGGCGCCCCGCAGACCGGCAAGTCGACCTTCCTGCAGACGCTGATCCTGTCCGCCGCAGCGACTCACACGCCGCGGCAGGTGCAGTTCTACTGCATCGACCTCGGCGGTGGTGGCCTGATGTACATGGAAGACCTGCCGCACGTGGGTGGCGTGGCCACCCGTGCCGAACCGGACCGGGTCAACCGGGTCGCGGCCGAGGTCAAGGCGGTGCTGAGGGCGCGCGAGCAGGTGTTCAAGCAATACCGCGTGGGCTCCATCGCGTCCTACCGCGAGATGCGCGAGGATCCGAACAACCCGGCCGCCCAGGATCCGTTCGGTGACGTCTTCCTCGTGATCGACGGCTGGCCGGCGTTCGTGGCCGAGTTCCCCGACCTGGAGCCGACGGTGCAGGACCTGGCCGGTCAGGGGCTGGCGTACGGCGTGCACGTCATCATCTCCACCCCGCGTTGGACCGAGCTCAAGTCCCGCGTGCGTGACTACCTGGGCACCAAGGTCGAGTTCCGCCTCGGCGATGTCAACGAAACCCAGATCGACCGGATCACCCGGGACATCCCGGCGAACCGCCCCGGCCGGGCCGTCTCGTTGGAGAAGCACCACCTGATGATCGGGGTGCCCCGGCTGGACGGAGTGCACAGCGCCGACAACATCGTCGAGGCCATCTCGGCGGGTGTGCAGGAGGTGGCTGCCCGTCACACCGACCAGGCACCGCAGGTGCGGGTGCTGCCGGAACGGATTTACCTGCATCAGCTCGATCCGAATCCGCCGGGACCCGACGCGGACTACCGGACCCGCTGGCAGGTGCCGATGGGCGTGCGCGAGTCCGACCTCACGGTTGCCTACAACCAGATGAATATGACGCCGCACCTGCTGATCTTCGGAGCTCCGAAGTCGGGCAAGACCACCATCGCGCATGCGGTGGCGAAGGCGATCTGCAGTCGCAACAGTCCAGACCAGGTCCGATTCATGCTGGCGGACTACCGGTCGGGCTTGCTCGACGCCGTGCCCGAGTCGCATCTGCTGGCTGCCGGCGCGATCAACCGCAACAGCGCCTCGCTGGAGGAGTCGATCAAGGCGCTGGCCGTCAACCTGCAGAAGCGGTTGCCGCCACCGGATCTGACCACCGCGCAGCTGCGGTCGCGGTCCTGGTGGAGCGGTCCGGACATCGTGCTGCTGGTCGATGACTGGCACATGATCGTGGCGGCCGCGGGCATGATGTCGCCGATGGCGCCGCTGGGCCCGCTGTTGCCGGCGGCGGCCGATATCGGCCTGCACATCATCGCGACGTGTCAGATGAGCCAGGCGCACCGGGCCACGATGGACAAGTTCGTCGGAGCCGCGTATGGCGCCGGTTCACCGACCTTGTTCCTGTCCGGCGAGAAGAACGACTTCCCGTCGCGGGAGATCATCGTCAAGAAAAGGCCGCCTGGCCAGGCGTTCCTGGTCGGTCCGGATGGCAAGGAAGTCATTCAGGCGGCCTATGTCGATCCGCCCGACGAAGAAGTGTTCGCAGGACCCCCAGAGGGCAGTTAGTATTCATTCAACGCACTCAGCAACGCTGGCGGCGGCCCGTCAGCAAAGGAATCGGGGGACAGATTCCTGGACGGCTTGGCAAATTTCTGCCACGTCGCTAATGAGTGCTTGTCCCCGCGCATTTGGAAACGAAACAGGGGAGCGAGCAAATGCAACCGATGATGCACAACCCGGGCGCCGAAGCTGTTGCGGCACAGGTAATCGCAAACGCAGCGCGTGGTTTGGCCGGCGGCACCACCGCCACGGCCGCCGTCACCGCACTGGTTCCGGCCGGCGCTGACGAGGTCTCGGCGATGGCCGCGATGGCCTTCGCCAGCGAGGGCGTCGAGGCGCTCACGGCGAACGCGTTCGCGCAGGAGGAGCTGACCCGTGCGGGCGGTGCCTATGCGGAGATCGCGGGCATCTACAACGCGGTCGACTCCGCCCAGGCCGGCACGCTGTAGCGGGTCGCAGGCAACTTCGTCACAGATAGGGTCTTCCAGCAATGGTTATGGCACCGCCGGTCCCACCGACCTGGTTCGCGTTGCCTCCCGAGGTCAACACCGCGCGTTTGATGGTCGGTGCCGGCCCGGCACCGATGCTCCAGGCGGCAACGGGATGGGAAGGCCTGACCATTCTGCTGGAGACCCAGGCCGACGAACTGGCCGGCGCACTCAGCAACCTGACATCGTTGTGGAGCGGTACGGCCAGCGAACGTGCTGTCGCTGCGACGATGCCGATGATCATGTGGTTGCGAACGATGGCGATGCAGGCGCAGAAGCGGGCACTGCAGGCAAGCGCCCAGGCCAGCTCGTACACCGTGGCTCTGACAACGACTCCGCCGATTCCGGAGATCGAGCAGAACCACGTCACCAACGCAACCCTGAATGCGACCAACTTTCTCGGTATCAACACCGTGCCGATCGGGCTGAACGAGATGGACTACTTCGTTCGGATGTGGAATCAGGCGGCTGGCGCGATGGAGGCCTACCACGCTGAAACCACCCTGAACCTGCTGTTCGAGCCGATCATGCCGATGACGCCCATCGTGATGCCCGGGGTCGGGGAGTCGGCGGTGGCGGCGGCGCTCGCGTCGACGGCACCTCGGATCGCCGAGGGGCTGCTGCGCAACGCAGTGGTGGAAGGCATCAGTGCCCAAGCCACCATCGAATCGGTGGGTTTGGTCGCCGGCAATGCCGCGGCCCAGGCCAATCATGCCGAACAGCGGGCGGTCGGCGCGGCGAGCAAGGGTGAGAACGCCGGGCAGCAGCAGCAGAAGGATCCGACCGAGAAGACCGGTATGCAGCAGGGCATGCAGATGGTCATGCAGATGGGGCAGCAGGCCGGGCAGCTCGCGGGGCAGCTCCCGCAAATGCTCCAGAGCCCGATGCAGACACTGACGCAGCCCCTGCAGCAGGTGACCCAGATGGTCAGTCAGTTCTCCAGCATGGGGGGCAGCCAATCGAGCATGCAGGTCGGGCTGATGGGGGCGACGCCGTTCTCGAACCATCCGCTGGCCGGTGGTACGGGCCCGAGTTCGGGCTCGGGTCTGGTGCGTGCGGCGTCGCTGCCGGGTGCGCTCGGATCTCCGCCGCGCACGGCGCTGTTGTCCAACATGTTGGGGATCAGCGGGGAGGCCAAGCCGGCCGGCGCGTTCGGTGCGGCTTCGGGCGCGGCAGGGCCATCGGCACCGGTCGGCGGCGGTGGTGGGGGCGGCGCGCCGATGGCCGGCGGCGGGCAGAACAACAAGAGCGGTGGTTCCAAGACCGGGTTGGTCGCACCGACCGCGCTGGCGTACGACCTTTCCGAAGATGGAGACGACGACTGGTAAGTCGTTGGCGACAAAGACTTTCCGGCCACCCGGCCGGAGGACTCGCCATATTTTCTGGTGAGGACAAAGGAAAAAAGGGGAATCCAACATGGCACAGATGAATACAGATGCCGCCGTCCTCGCCAAGGAGGCTGCAAACTTCGAGCGCATCTCCGGTGAGCTCAAGAGCGTCATCGCTCAGGTGGAGTCGACCGGCAGCTCGCTGGCCGCTCAGATGGTCGGTCAGGCCGGCACCGCCGCTCAGTCGGCGCTGGCCCGGTTCCACGAGGCTGCTGCCAAGCAGATCCAGGAGCTGAACGACATCTCGAACAACATCCACACCTCGAGCACTCAGTACACCAGCACCGACGACGACATGGCCGGCAACCTGGCCTCGTCGATGAACATCTGACCTACCTGACCTCAAGAACGGAGACAAAACATGACAGAACAGGTTTGGAATTTCGCCGGGATCGAGGGCGGCTCCGCTGAGATCCAGGGCGCCGTGGGCACCACCGCCGGTCTGCTGGACGAGGGCAAGGGTTCGCTCGCCTCGCTCGCCTCGGCGTGGGGCGGCTCCGGCTCGGAGGCCTACCAGGCCGTTCAGACCCGCTGGGACAGCACCGCGAACGAGCTGAACCAGGCTCTGCAGAATCTCGCCCAGACCATCAGCGAGGCGGGACAGACCATGTCCCAGACCGAGGCTGGCGTCACGGGAATGTTTGCGTAATAGACGCATGCGATGGTGGGCGGGAACTCGGTTCATCTTCTGATGGCCGAACCCGCCCACCACTTGTGCTTGGGTGTAATGATCTGACCATCTGTTTGACTATCTGAGGGGTCCCCATGTCGGCCGACTATGACCGGCTCTTTCATTCGTCGGAACCGGGTAAACCGGTCGAGGACGCCACCATCATGGTGGACAGAGATGCCATCCTGAAGGCCACCGCGGCAACGCCGCCATCACCGGTTCCGGTTGGGGAGACCAGCTCCACGGAGGTGCCCGTGGCCCCCGCCGCACCGACTCAAACTCAGGCTGCCGCCCCGCCGCGGCACGCGGAAACCGCGCCGCAGATGCCGGCGCCGATGCCGCAGCCGCCGGCGAGTGCGCCGCAGTGGCCGCAGAATTCAATGCTGCGGGCCCCGCAGCAGCAGTCTGCTCCGGGCGCACGGCACGAGCAGGCCCAGGCCATGCCCGGTCCGGTGGCGCGCGTCGCGCCCGGCCCGGCGCCGTCGCAGTTCGCCAATATGGACCCCGAGATCAGCGGGGTGTGGCGCGCGGGTCAGGCGATCGCCACCCCCAGCCAGCCCGGACCCACCTCGGCGGCGATGATGGGCAACCACCGCGCGATCGATGCGCTGTCGCACGTCGGGGTCAAGACCGGGGTGAAGATGCCGTCCCAGCGGGGATGGCGGCACTGGTTGTATCTGACTACCCGGATCAACCTGGGTCTGTCGCCGGATGAGATCTACGAACTCGAGCTGCACAGCCGGATCCGGCGAAATGCCCGCGATTCCTACCAAATCGGCGTCTTCGGTCTGAAGGGCGGCGTCGGCAAGACCGCGGTCACGGTTGCGCTGGGATCGGCGATGGCCAAGGTCCGTGGTGACCGCATCCTGGCGATCGACGCCGACCCCGACGGCGGCAACCTGGCAGACCGGGCCGGACGGCAGTCCGCGGCGACCATCAACGATCTGCTCGCCGACCAGGAATTGTCGCGTTACAACGACATTCGTGCGTACACGAGCATGAACGGGTCGAATCTCGAGGTGCTGTCCTCCGAGGACTACAGCGGCGCGCAGCGCGAGTTCAACGATGAGGACTGGAAGGGCGCCACCGCGCTGGTGTCGCGTTACTACAACCTGGTGCTCGCCGACTGCGGGGCCGGTCTGTTCCAGAAGGCTTCTCGCGGAGTGCTTTCGACCGTGTCGGGCATGGTGATCGTGGCGAGCGCCTCGATCGACGGGGCCCGGCAGGCCGCCATCACCATGGACTGGTTGCGGCAGAACGGCTATCAGGATCTGCTCGGCCGGTCCTGCGTCGTGATCAACCACGTCACGCCGGGTAAGGCCAACGTCGACGTCGACGATCTGGTGCAGCAGTTCGAGCGCCACGTTCCCCCCGGCCGGGTGGTTGTGCTGCCGTGGGACAAGCACATCGCCGCGGGCACCGAAATCCAGCTGGAGCTGCTCGGCCACACGTTCCAGCGACGCATCACCGAGTTGGCGGCGGCGCTGTCCGACGATTTC
The DNA here is from genome assembly GCF_029893345.1 of Mycolicibacterium frederiksbergense. GTDB lineage: Bacteria > Actinomycetota > Actinomycetes > Mycobacteriales > Mycobacteriaceae > Mycobacterium > Mycobacterium frederiksbergense_B. The sequence goes on from NZ_JARXVE010000003.1 coordinate 492,195, forward strand.
GACAGGCTTGAACGGCGTTGACCTCCACCGCCGCTACCGCAGACGCGTCGAGTGTGACGCCGGGCAGGCCGTCCACCACCAGGGTCACCATCCTCACCGGTAAACGGATGACGGACTTGGTGTTGCCGGCCGCCGCGTCGATCGAGACCTACATCGACGAGACCGTGAGTGTGCTCGGCGAACTGCTCGAGGACACCCCGAAGGACACCCTCGCCGGATTCGATTTCTCCGAGCAGGGCATGTGGGCGTTCGCCCGCCCGGGCGCGCCGCCGTTGAAGGCCGACGAATCCTTGGACGACGCCGGAGTTGTCGACGGCTCGTTGTTGACCTTGGTCTCGGTCACCCGTACCGAGCGGTACCGCCCGTTGGTCGAGGACGTGATCGACGCGATCGCGGTGCTCGACGAATCGCCAGTGTTCGACCGCACTGCGCTGAATCGCTTTGTCGGTCTGGCCATTCCCGTGGTCGCCACCGCCATCACGGTGATGTCGGTGCTGTCCTTCAGTGCCGCCGGCCAGCACTGGTGGTGGGCGCTGGTACTCGGGCTGTTCGGTCTGGGCCTGCTGGGTGCCGGCTACGCCGCGCAAAGCCGTTACAACAACCTCGATTTGGCCGAGAGCCTGCTGCTCGGCGGGACGATTGTGTTGGCGGGTGCCGCGGGGCTGGCCGTGCCGCTGCCCTATCACGCCGATTCCCTTGGTGCACCGCAGATCGCCGGGGCCGGTGCGGTGGTGCTGCTGTTGACCTTGGCCACCCGTGGTGGTCCGCGTCAACGTGCCGAGGTGGCCTCGTTCGTCGCGGTGCTGGCCATCGCCATCACCGGTGCGGCGATCGCGTTCGGGTACGACGGCGGAGCGTGGGTGCCCGCTGGTGCGATCGCCTTCGGTCTGATCGTGGTGACCAATGCCGCGAAACTCACTGTCGCCGTTGCCCGTATCGCCCTGCCACCGATCCCGGCGCCCGGTGAGACGGTGTCCAACGACGAGCTGCTGGACCCGGTCATCACGCCCGAGGAAGTTGACGAGCAGTCGCCGACCTGGCGGGCCATCATCGCCTCGGTGCCGGAATCGGCTGCGCGGTTGCAGGAGCGAAGCCTGCTGACCCGCCAACTGTTGATCGGTTTCCTGTCGGCTGGTGCGCTGGTGCTGTCGGTCGGTGCGATTGCCGTTGTGGTGCAAGGACACTTCTTCGTGCACAGCATGATCGTGGCTGCGTTGGTGGCCATCATCTGTGGGTTCCGGTCCCGGCTGTACGCCGAGCGGTGGTGCTCCTGGGCGCTGCTCGCGGCGGCGATCGCGGTGCCCACCGGCGTCATGGTGCGGTTGTGCCTGTGGAATCCGGGCGATGCCTGGCTGGTGCTGGCCATCTACACGGCTTTGGGATTGGTCGCGGTGATCGCGGTCGGCGCCACCGACGGTGTGCGCCGGGTGTCGCCGGTGACCAAGCGCATCCTGGAGCTGGCTGACGGCGCTGCGATTGCTGCGGTGATCCCGCTGCTGCTGTGGATCGCCGGCGTGTACGACCTGCTGCGGAATCTGCGGTTGCACTAGGCGCTTTGGGAGGGGCCTGCTGCCTACTGCGAGGTTTCGTCGGGCGGACAGCGCCGCGGAGCATTTCCCGAGAGCAACGCACTGGTCGCGATCATTAAGTCGCAGCGACCATTCCGTGCATTTCGCGGGACTGCGGGCAGGCGGCGCGGCAAGGGGGCGATCAGGTATGAGAATTGGTTCACACGCGACGCGATCTTCGTTCGCGGCAGCGTTGTTGGTCATGGCTATGGCGCTGGGCGCATGTTCGGCGCACTTCGATGTCGGTCGGACGAAGGCAGTATCCAAAGATCAGCTGGCGGACATCGTTAAGCAGAAACTTGAGGCCCAGGTGGGCGCCGAAGCCGATTCGGTGGTGTGCGAGGGCAATCTCTCGGCCAAGGTGGGTGCCACGCAACGGTGTGTGCTCACCGATGGCAGCAAGAAGTACGGGGTGACCGCAACGGCCACATCGGTCGACGGGGACAACGTCAAATTTGATATCGACGTCGACGATAAGCCGATGAAGTGAGTGCATATTCACGTCGCTTTGAACGCCATGTGACCTGCGGACCCGCCATTGGCCGCGCTGAACCGGGGCCGCTAGGGGGTGCAGTTTGTGCATTCGCGGTGCTGAGTGCTCGGGTAGCATTTTGCTGAACTACTGGTAGAGGGGACCGTCGACGGTCGCCGTTGGAGTGTTGTGTTTGGCGGCCGTAGCCACGCTGTCGCGTACCGGCGTCTAGCCGGGTGTTCGAAGCGACCGGTGGACTTGGTCGGTGGGTTTCCTCGCGTCTAGTTGATGGGGGTGTGCGGTGACTGGTGAGTTGCGGGTCAATATTGCCGAGCTGAGGGCGGGTGCCCTGGGCTTTAAAGATGCGGCCGACGCGCTCCCGGATCCGCCGAGCGCGTTTCCTTCGCTGGGTACAGATCGGTTGGCGCAGGCGTTGACCAGCCGCACCAATGAGGTGGAGTCGTCGCTGCACGACACGATGCCGACAACCAGAAGCGATGCGCGCACGACGGCGACCAACATTGGCACGGCTGCTGACCGGTATGAGAAGACCGACCAGCAGGCCCACAGTGATGTCAATGCCCGGTTGGCTGAATTCGATTCGAAATTCGGTTCGTCGAGTGGCGGTGGTGGGGCCATGGATGCGATGGGCCAATTCGGTCAACTCATGCAGATGCCAATGCAAATGGCTCAACAGCTGGGCCAGGTGCCTATGCAGATGGCTCAACAGTTGGGCCAGATTCCGCAGACGATCATGCAGGGTGTGCAGCAGTTCGGCCAGATGGGTGGTGGGCTCGGCCAAGGCGGTGCGGGGGCAGAAGGCTCCGGTGCAGGTAGTCCTGGCGGGTTTGGGTCTGGTGCAAAGCAAGAAGGTCAAGAAGGCTCTGCCAACGACGAGGACCACGACGACCGGGGTGAGCGAAAAGACCAGGGGGAGCAGCGTGACGGTGCTGCGGCACCTGATGGCGGTGCACAGCGAGCGCCGGCGGCTGGACCGTCGGAGGAGGCTGCGCCCTCTGGGCCGAAGGTCGAGGCTGCGCCGGCCCAGCCTCCGCGCCGACCGCCGGTTGATCCTTCAGTGTTGTTGTGACCAACAGTTCTTTTGATGTGAAGGTGTGTTGATGACTCTTCCTCCCCAGGGGCCGTACGGTGCGCAACCCTCCGGGGGTGGTGGACCGCAGTGGGGTGGACCACCAACCCAAGGCCCCGGTCCTCAACCGCAATACGGGCAGCCAGGCGCACCTTGGGCTCAGCAACCGCAATGGGGTGCTCCACCCCCGAACAGGGGCGGTAAGGGCAAGTGGATCCTGGTGGGTCTCGCTCTTGTCGCGATCATTGCCGTCAGCATCGTCGGTACCGTTCTTGTACTGCGCCCAGACCCAGGTGGCGGTAACGGTCAGCAGTCCAATACGGCCAACGGTGCGTCCGAATTTGCGAGTGCTAATGACACCGGACCGGCCAATATAATTACTGAAGAATCCACATGCGACGCATGGGGCGCCATTTCTCGCGACATGTCTGCGGCAGTCCCTGAATGGGATAATCAGGATTACTCGATTCCTGCAGTGGAATGGACCCCCGAACAGCGGGCGGTGTTTGATAAGAAAAGTGCTGCGCTGACTAGTGCCGTCAAAAAGGCGGGCGACCTCGCAAAGCGCACACCGCATCGAGTCATGCGTGAACTGTACAATCAATACATCGCTTACTCGCAAGCATTAATTGACTCAATTCCGTCGTACGCGGCCTCCGACGACAACATTGTCGGAGCCTCCAACAAAATTTTTTCGACGCTGAATGTGGTCTGTTCCGCAATCGATTACCGCGTAGCGCAGAAAAGTGCTCCATTGATATCGGATCCGTCGCCTCCATCGGATGTGCAGGCGGTGAATCAAGGTAGCTCGGAACCGAAGCGATTTCTCGACGGTAGTAACTCTGCCTGCGGTGAGTGGATCTCTATGGTTGAGCGCTTCGATAAAGACACCGAGGCCTGGCGCGCTCTCGACGCAAAAATTCCGGCAACGGAATGGACTCCTGAGCACAAGGCTATCGTCGACGCAGTTAAGCCGGTGATGGTCGCCAACAGTGACGATATGGAGAAACTGGGCCGGGAAAGTGGCAATCCAGTCTGGGAGGATCTCGCGGTCTTCGCTGCCCAGTATAGGCGCGCCTTTGTCGAGAACATCCCAAGTTATACGGTGACCGATAATTTTCTATCTGCGGTAGCTGCTTATCTCTCCGTAGCCATTAAGTGGGCGTGTAAGGCTGAGTCGTGAGTGCGGTTGCGGGTCCCACGCACACCGGTCCAGTACTGCTGGACGACGTTTCAGATCTCTTCGCGCTGGGTTTCGAACAAATTGCACAGCCGGGCGTCGACGGCAAAGACGAGTACATAAATATTATGATGGGTCCGGGCGCCTGGCCGGAGTTCGACGAGTCAGTGTTCGAACAGCGCAAAGAAATGCTGAGCGGTATCAAATCGAGGGTAACTCAGGCCCGCGCGGTTTGGGATGCTGTCCATGCGACCATATTCAATGGTCTGTTTGTGTGGGTCGGTGATAGCGCGTCCGCCGCGGCAGCGAAAGCCGATCAACACAGCAAGGCCATGCAGGAGATCGAAAAGCAACTCGCGGACGCCATGGAATGGTGCGCTAATGCCTGGTTGACAACCAGATTGGCGAAAAAAGCGATCGCCGATTATGTAGAGCTCAAGAGGAACGAAATTAAGAATCTCATAGATAAGGCGGAGGAGGGGACGGAAAAAGATGACGCCAAAGATGCCGGGAAGAGGATAGCCGAGCAGGTATACCTAGAAAACAAGAAATTCCTCGACAACCTCGCCGACAGCTTGAGTGGAAAAACCGAGGCGGCCGGATCTCCGCAGTCTGAGAGTCACGCCGCCGCACCTCTCGACAATGGGAACGGGGCATCAGGTGCGGGTCAAGTCGGCAGCGGGGAGTCAGGGTCAGGTAACTCACCGTCCGTATCATTCGCGGGCAACACGACGCAGAAGCAACCGCAATCCGGCGATAGTGGGGCAGCGGATGGTGATGCTGAGGCGGTAGCTGCGGCGACTGGTGGGCAGGGTGACAATAAGGGCGAGTCGGCCCAGGCCCCGGGCCCGGCTGTTGGTGGTGATGCTGAGGCGGTAGCTGCGGCGACTGGTGGGCAGGGTGACAATAAGGGCGAGTCGGCCCCGGGCCCGGCTGTTGGTGGTGATGCTGAGGCGGTAGCTGCGGCGACTGGTGGGCAGGGTGACAATAAGGGCGAGTCGGCCCAGGCCCCGCCTGCGGTATTCATGCCACCAAGTGGCCAGCCCACACTTGGTGGGAGGCCTCCCACCCCAAGTGCTTCCGGCACGCCAAGTGCTCCGGTAGCGTCTGCGACCCCAAGTCTTACCGGCGCCCCCAGCGCCGCGAGCAGTGCGTTGAGTGGCGGATCGTCCTCTGGCGCAGGCGCGGGGATGGATCCGTCGAAGGCAGCAGGCGCGGCGGACGGGCTGGCCGGTCGCGCGCCGGCCGATCCAATGAAGGCTTTCTCGCAGCCTCTTGCGGATCCGGCGGGGACTCCGGTTCACGCTGCCTCTGCTGGCGGGGCTGCGCCGCCTCCGTTGGCGCCGTCTCCGGTGGTTCCGGCAGGTGATGCGATGGCGCCGGCGAGTTCGACCTCGGCGCCGACGGCGCTCAGTAGCGCTCAGACCCCTGCGGCGCCCTTGCAGGCTCCGTCGTCGGGTGGCTCGATGGGCATGGGTGGTGGCGGCATGCCGATGGCTCCGCCTCCGCTGGGGCCGCCCCCGACACCGCCTCCTGCCGCGCCAGTGGCAACGCCGGCGGCAGCTGCTCCGGCTCCTGCTCCAGCTCAGCCGACCATGGCTGGTGGTGCTCAGATAGCGCCGATTCCGGTGTCCGCAGCGCGCGCTGAACGTGATGCCGCCCAGAATGCGGCCAAGCGGTCAGGTTCGGATCCGTTGGTGTTGGCACGCAGGATCGCCGCGGCGCTCAACGCGCCGGACATGCTTAATGTCGAGGACTTCGACTTTTACTGGATCACTGCGTTGACCGCCCAAGGACAGATTGTGGTGGCCAATAACTACGGGTTGGCCTACCTGCCCGCGCAGGTGCGGTTGCCTGAGCAGGTGAAGTTGGTCAGTGCCGATGAGTCGATCCCGGCCAGCGAGCGTGCCTCGTTTGCGATCCATCCGATGGTGGCCGTTCAGCGTTGGGCCCAGCATCACGACACGACGCTGCGGGCCGTGATCGGCTGCGAAGAGCACTTCGCGAACTCCGACGCGGGTGCCCACAAGGTCGTGCTGACACCGGAAGACATCCCGGCGAAGGGCCAGATGGCGGGCCGGGACCGTTTGCAGGTAATCGCCCCGCAGATCGCCATGCGGTTGGCAGGGTTCAGCGACGCCGACCTGATTAACATCCTGCCGCCGGCATCGGCCGACACCAGCCCACCCGAAGACCGCCGGACGGCGTTGTGGGAAGCGGTGTGGGAGCCGCTGTGCAGCAGCGCGTCCAACTGCGGGCAGGTGCACTTGCAGGCGTTCTTGGCGTATGCAATCCACGCTCAAGAGTTGGCTGTCTATGAGGCACACGCCGCAACGGACGGACCCGATCAACGCCGGGCCGCTGCCGATTTCATTTACTGGCAGCACGTGGGTCAGCTGATCGCCGACGGACTCGATGCCTAGGACGGTTGGTTCAGGTCCGACGAGACACGGCAGCGTCGTTGCCGCGGCCGCACTGGCGAGGCATCCGGGCAGCAAAAGAAGTGAACGTAGTCACCTCCGTCTGCCGATATGATTATCGCGAGAAATCGGTGCGGCGGGTCGCCGGAATGGCGGGGACGTTCGGCCGACGTTTTGGTTTCGTCAGGGGCACTTGAGCCGGTTGGTCGGCGGCCTCGGCATAGGGAGGATGACTGGGCGTGGGAGAGAAGCTGGGGTGGTCGTCCGACGGGATGAAACAGACGGCCGAGAAAATTACGGCGAATCCGGCGTCAGCATCACCAGTATCCGACCCGGGGGCGCCGGACTCGCTGGAAATCACGGCCGCCGCGATAAACCAACTCAAGGCGTCTTCCAGCAGATTGGAATTGACTTTCGCGGCTGCTGACACCGAGGCGGGGCGTATGGCATCAGCCCTGCGTGCCGGTGCCGATGCTTTCGACAAGGTTGTCAGCCAGTCGAAGGAAGAATTCGACAAGCAGATGCATAGCGATGGCGCCCGGCCTTCGAACAAGGTCGAGACGGTGGTTCCAAGCGGGGTAATGGACACCGCACCGGCCACCGTGAATGTCCCTTACCCTGCCTCAGCAGAAACGGGCGCCTTCGCTAATTGGCGAGAGTCTGCGAAAAAGATCCACAACGGCGACGGTACGTCGGCGCTTAAGGACTTTAGTAGCGAGTGGACCCGCTGCCAAAGCTGGCTCTCCAGCACCCACGTAAAGGATTTCAATGCGCCGAATGGTGACGGCACCGCAGCCGAGGCGTACACGAACGCGATGAACCTCCTGCGTGGCTGGTGGGAGGACATGATCCCGGAGTGCGGGCGAATGGTCGAACAGGCGCAAAATTTCATCGACGCGCACAGTGATCTTGTCAGTGAGCACCCCACACTGGATGATGTAGCAACCTACGAGAAAATGGATCCGGGCGGTCTCGTCAATATCGTCATAGCCCTCTCACCCGTGGCAACGCTGGGAAAAGGCGCGCTGAACAAGTATTTTCAGGAGCGTTCAGAGGCGGCGTTGAAGAAATATTCAGATCGCATCGCTTTCAAAGAAATTAGGCCCGGCATGCCGCCGTCAATTCGCGGGTTGCCGTCGACAAATCCCGGCGGGCCACCACCCGGAGTCAACCCACCGGCGGGAGGCGGCCCAACGTCGGGAGGCGCTCCCGAGATGCCCGAGATGCCGTCTATGGATATGCCGTCGATGTCGCCCGCTGGCCTCGATCCTTCAGGAGGCCAGCAACCCTCGGGTTCTCCCAGCGGCGGTGGTTCGCCCTCCGGTGGCGGTGCCCCATCGGGCGGTGGCGCGCCCGCTGGCGGTGGCATGCCCGGCGGCCTCCCCAAGGGCATGCCTGAGGGCACACCCGAGATCCCCGGTCTCGGGGAACCGAGCCTCAAGCCGGCCAGCGCCGGTGGTGGCGGTGGCGGAATGGGCGGTGGCGGCGGAGGTATGCCCGCCGGGCCGCTCGGTCCTGCCGTTGGCGCGGAAACCGTCGCGCCGTCTCCGGCCGGTGCCCGTGGCGGTGGCGGCGGCGTCCCCGGCGGGCCCGGTGGTGCCGGTGCCGGCGGTATGGGCGGAGGCATGGGCGGTATGGGCGGCGGCCACGGTCAGGGCGGACAGGGCAAGGAGAAGCGCCGCAATCCGAACCTTTCGGAGGACGAGGACCTTTACGTCGAGGATCGCGCGTACACCGAGGCGGTCATCGGCCGTCGTGCACGCAAGGACCCGAAGGACGGCAAGTAGACCGACATCAGTAGACAGAAACTCGCCGACGACACGATGTGTGTCGTCGGCGAGTTTCGTTGTACGCCATTCTGTTTCCGCAGGGCGCGAAGCCAAATAAGTCAGCCCGCCTCGCCACCGGGGCGAGACGGGCTGATTCGCAGGAACTCCGCGGGCCTCAGCCTGGCTGCGTGCCCTCCGCAGTCAATTCCGCAACCATGGCATCGAGCCTTTCCCGGTCGGCTTCGATGGATGAAGTCGCTGCGGCCGTTGCCTTTTGGATTGCTTCGTTGAGCCGCTGTTCGACGGCTTGAGCGCCCAACCGCAACAATCCGTCCTTGATGTACACGTCGATCAGATGATGGTGTCCGTTGAGCGTGACCTCGACGCTTTTGGCTTCGTCTGCCGCCGTGAACGTTTCGGTGTTCATCTTGTGCAGCTGATCGTCCATGAGAGCCTGCAGTTGCTGCGCTTGGCGCAGCACCGCAGCGACCTGCGGGTGCATCTCCTCTGTCACTTTGGTTCCTCCCGACCCTTCTGGGACCCCTCTCCCAGCAAGCTTGATGTCATTGCTCCAGCGCCATCTGGTAGCGGCTCTCTTCACGCGGATTGATCAACGTGATTGGCAGCTGCCGGTGCCGTGGTGTGTCAATGAAATTGGGCCGCAAGATCACTCGGCCGACACCCTGATGTGGGCCGAGGTACGTGGTGGAATTCGGCCACGCCACCCGCGGCACCCGGCCGACCCGGGCGTTGATCATCGAGGCGAACTCGCGGAACTGCGGCCCCAGGGTCACCACCGCCCCGGACGCCGCCGAGCGAATGACGAACTGGGTGAACAACCGGGCGTCACCAAGGTTGATGCTGACATCGACGTTGTCGAACGGGATGTACACCGGGTAGCGGTCCGAGGTCTCACCGACGAGCACTCCGGCCGAACCGATCGGTAGGTCGTAGTGCTTGTCGGTCACCGGGCTGATGCCCTGTAGCGCCGCCCGTTGCCCGCCGAACAAGCAGGAAAACCCGCGTGGCGTAGTGGGATTGCCCAAGGTGGTGAGCAGCACCGTGGTGGTCGGGGCCGCACCCGGCGTCAGCCGCACCCGGGTGGTGGTGTGATCGGCGCGCGCCGACCACCAGACATCCGGACCACCGGGCGCGTTGTAGGCCGCGGTGAAGGTGCTCTGCCCCTTGATCGCCGACCAGGTTTCCCGCTCGAAGCTGATCTCGGTGGCCTTGTCGTAGTCGTCGAAGCTGCGGGAGCACCTTGCGTCGATTCCGTTGCTGGCCAACTGGTCTGCGATGCGGGTCGCCGAGGCCACCAGGTATCGGGCCAGCCCGGACACCCCGCTGTCACGGCGCTGGGCCGAGCGCTGGGTCTTCTCCGGGTCGGCCCGCAGCACGATCCAGGTCCGCCGGTTCGCCGGCGCCGGGTACGGGCCCACCACCTGCTCGTAGAGCGCCACCAGGCTGGCCGGTGCGGTCTTGCCGACCCGGTAGCCGGCCGACACCACATCGGCCTCCAGATCGGGGCAGTGCGCCACGATCAGCTTCTCGATCAGCTTGGTGCTGACCGTGTCATCGGACACGGCGTTGCCGTTCACGATCACCGTCGGCGTGAAAGGCCTTGGCACCAACTCGATCACCGCGATCAGGTGATCGCCCTGCCAGCGCACCGCGACGTGATCACCCGGCATCACCGTGGCGCCGACCGCGGGTTCCGACGCCACGTCCGGGGTGCTGCGGTGCCGACGCCGCCAGGAGAAGATCGCCTTGACCCAGCCGGTGAGCCGGCGCCCGCGGATGGTGAGCACCGAGAACAGCACGATCAGCACCGACAGCGTGATCCCCAGCCACAACAGCCGGAAGTGCAGGCACAGCGCGATGCATGCCGGGATCAGCGCGGCCGCCCAGATGGCATGGCCGGTGGTGAACCGAAAACCGAACTGCCGCAGGATGTTCATTGGCGACGCCGCAACGCGCGTCGGGTCATCGCACCGATCCCGAGGATCAGCGCCAGCGCCGCCCCGGCGACCACCACACCGGTGATCGGGCCGCGGTCTGGCGGCGGGATGTACACCGGCGGCGGAACTTCCTTGATCCGGAACGGAACCTTCTTCGGACCGTCCGGAATCTCCCAGGTCAGGGCCGCCACCGGATCGACCACACCGGCCCCGACATAGTTGTCGACGCCGCCGCCGGGATGGCGTGCGGTAGCGGTGATCCGGTTGATGACCTGGGCCGGGGTCAGATCCGGGAAACGCTGCTTGACCAGAGCCGCCAGGCCCGAGACGAACGCGGCCGAGAACGACGTGCCGTTGAGCGGCACCGGACCGTCCTCACCGGGTGTGGCATTGATCGGCTGTCCCTCATAGCCCAGCGCGACCAGGTTCTCGCCCGGTGCGGCCGCGCCCACCCACGGGCCCGACATCGAGAAGTTGCTGGGCTGGCCGTTCTGGCCGATGCTGCCGACGGTGAGCACCAGCGGGTCGTACCAGGCCGGGCTGACGATCGTCTGCACGCCCTTCCAGCCCCGCGAATCGGCCGGGACCGACGGGTCCGGCGGCGGGTTCTGGGTGCAGTCCTGGCCGGTATTACCGGCGGCGACGACGATCACCACGCCCTTGACGTTGACGGCGTAGTTGATCGCCGCGCCCAGGCTGCCCTCGTCGATCCGGCGGGTCACCTTGTAGCAGGCGGCCTCGCTGATGTTGATCACCTGCGCACCCATGTTGGCGGCGTGCACCACCGAGCGGGCCAGGCTGCGGATCGACCCCGCGGTCTGGGTGGTGTTCGGATCGTTGGGATCCTGACGGGATCCCTTCGGCTGGAACGCCACCGAGGTCTGGCGCAGCGAAATCAGTCGCGCATCAGGCGCCACACCGATGAAACCGTCGGTGGGAGCGGGACGCCCGGCGATGATCGACGCGGTCATCGTGCCGTGGGCATCGCAGTCGGACAGGCCATTGCCGCCGGCGTCGACAAAGTCGCCGCCCGGCTCGGCCGGCACCCGGGGTGAGCCGTTGACCCCGGTGTCGATCACCGCGACAGTTACCCCGGCGCCAGTTGCGAACTTCTGCGCCTCGGGCAGCCGCAGATAGTCGGCCGCCCACGGCTTGTCAGCGAAGTTCGAATTCGGCATGACCGTCGGCGTCGCGCAGATCTTGCGCTGTTCCATCGGCTGATCGGGGCCAGTTTCATCAGGCGGAACGGCCGCGGCGTCAATCGCCGGCGGCTCGATCGCCCACGCCGGAGGCGCACTGAAAAGGGTCAACAACACTGCCAGCAGCATCACGGCTACGCGCTGCACGCCTCACACTCCCCCAATGAAGTCGGGCCCGCTTGCAATGTGCTGATGCACTTTTAGCAAACAATGCCCGGTCCGCCCAGAAATGAATCGTCTCACGTCTAGCCGACTGGCTAATTGCACGGTGGCAATCATAAGGGTCTCTTGCGCAGGTCGATGACGCTTTCTCGACTGTGCGAGCTAGGCGTCGAGGTCCTGGCCCACCAGATCTGCGATCGCCGCTAGCACCTCGGCGTCGTCGCAGGCAACGGTCACCGAAGCGCCGTGGGCGGCCCCGAGCGTCATGATCATCAGCGCCGAGCCGGCATCCACCGGGTCGGCACCGCCGACGGCCAGGGTCACCGGCACCCCGGCGGTCAGTACCGCGTCGGCGATCCGTGCGGCCGGGCGGGCGTGCAGTCCGATGGCTGAGCCGACGGTGACGGTCCTGCTGGGCATATTCCTCCTTGGAACGGGCTGTGACAGGCGCTGCGAACTCAGCAAACGCATTTGTAACCTGTGTCACATGACCTCGACAAATCCGGCGGCGCCGCCGACCGTCCTGCGGGGCGTCCCGGTGGTCGCCGGCGTGCGGTGTGCGCAGGTGATCCGGCCGGTCCGGATGCCGGTGTCCGACGGCCCCGCCGCAGACCTTGCGGAAACGCTGCGGCCCGCCGAGGCGGCCCGCTGCACTGCTGCCGCTGCGGCGGTGGCCGCCCGCCTGCGTGAGCGGGCCACCCGGGCCACCGGTGCGGCCGCGCAGGTGCTGGCTGCCCACGCCACCCTGGCCCAAGACCGGGCCTGGCTCGCCGCCATCGACAACCGCATCACCGCCGGGGCGCCCGCGGTCCGGGCCGTCGCCGAAGCCACCCAGGAGTTCGCCGAGATGCTCACCAAGCTCGGTGCGCCGATGGCCGAACGGGTCACCGACCTTTACGACATCCGCGACCGCGTCCTTGCTGAACTGTGCGGCATATCTGAACCCGTTGTGCCACAACCGGATCAGCCTTCGATCCTGTGTGCCCGGGATCTCGCCCCGGCCGACGCCGCAGAGCTGGACCCCGCCCGGATCATCGGCCTGGCCACCACATTGGGCGGGCCGACCAGCCACACCGCGATCATCGCGCGCGAGCTGGGCATTGCGTGCGTGGTGGCGGTCGCCGGGCTCGACGAGGTTCCCGCCGGGGCGATGGTGCTGCTCGACGGCAGCGCGGGCACGATCACCGTCGGCCCCGACCCGGCGCAGATCGCCACGGCGCCGGCCGGGCACGATGCCGGTGCCTGGATTGGTCCCGGTGCCACCGCCGACGGGCACCCCGTCGCCTTGCTGGCCAACCTGCAGGACGCGCCCGCTGCCGGCGCGGGCGGCGCCGAAGGTGTCGGCCTGTTGCGCACCGAGCTGTGCTTCCTGGGCCGAGACGTTGAGCCCACCGTGGACGAGCAGGCCGAGCTCTACGGGCGGGTGCTCACGGCGTTCGCCGGACGCACCGTGGTGATCCGGACGCTCGACGCCGGCTCGGACAAGCCGCTCGGATTCGTCGGGCATCCGGTCGAACCCAATCCGGCGCTCGGGATCCGCGGTATCCGGACCGCCTGGCGTCATCCCGGGCTGCTGGAGCGTCAACTCGAGGCGGTCGCCGTCGCCGCTCGTGACACCGGCCAGCGGCCGTGGGTGATGGCGCCGATGATCGCCACCGTCGATGAAGCCAAAAGCTTTGCCGCCCTGGCTCGTTCGCTTGGCCTGAGTCCGGGTGTGATGGTCGAGGTGCCGGCCGCGGCGCTGCTGGCGGACAGGATCCTCGACCATGTCGATTTCCTGTCGGTCGGCACCAATGACCTGGCGCAGTACGCGATGGCCGCGGACCGGATGTCGGCCGATCTGAGCGCGCTCACCGATCCGTGGCAGCCCGCGGTGCTGGCGTTGGTGGGGATGGCCGCCCGGGCCGGTCGCGCGGCGGGTAAGCCGGTCGGGGTGTGCGGCGAAGCCGCGGCCGATCCGCTGTTGGCCGCTGTGCTGGTGGGGCTGGGGGTGACCTCGTTGTCGATGGCGCCGGCGGCCATCCCCGCGGTCGGCGCGCAGTTGGCGCGGGTGACCGAGGCGCAGTGCCGTGCCGCCGCCGACGCGGTGCTGGCCGCGACCACCTCCGTCGGCGCCCGCGCGGCGGCTCGCGCGGCCATGGGGGAATAATCGGACCGCGGTCCGGTTATATCTAACATCAGACTACATACCCAGGAGGTAGGAGATGCCAGCCATCACCGCAGACACCTTGACCCTGCCCCGTATCGCGGCAGCCCAGGCGTCGGACACCGAACGCCCGGTCCGTTCTGTCACCACCGGCCCGCGCGGATACGAGGGCGAGGGATTCCCCGTCGTGCGCGCATTCGCCGGGGTCAGCGCCGCCGACCTCGACCCCTTCGTCCACATGGACCAGATGGGTGAGGTGGAATACCAGCCCGGCGAGCCTCGCGGCACCGACTGGCACCCGCACCGCGGGTTCGAAACCGTCACCTACATGATCGACGGCCGCTTCGCCCACCAGGATTCACATGGCGGCGGCGGCTTGATCACCGACGGCGCCACCCAGTGGATGACCGCTGGGTCCGGCATCCTGCACATCGAAACCCCGCCGGCCGAACTCGTGGAGAGCGGCGGCACCTTCCACGGCATCCAGCTGTGGGTGAACCTGCCCCGCAAGGACAAGTTCGCCAGCCCGCGCTACCAGGCCATCGAGGGCACCGACGCCAAGTTGCTGTCCTCGCAAGACGGCGGCGCATTGGTCCGCATCATCGCCGGTGAGATCGAAAGCGAGACCGGGCCGGAGCTCGGTCCTGGTTCTACGCACACCCCGATCACCATGGCGCACGCCACGATTGAACCGGGCGCGCAGCTCAACCTGCCGTGGAACCGCGACTTCAACGCGCTGGTGTACGTGCTGAGCGGACGCGGCAGCGTCGGCCCGGTCTCCCACCCGATCCATCAGGGCCAGCTCGCGGTGCTCGGCCCCGGTGACCGGATCACGGTTTCGGCCGAACCCACCCAGGACTCGCACCGGCCCGCGATGGAGGTTCTGCTGTTGGGCGGCAAGCCGATTCGGGAACCGGTATTCCACTACGGCCCGTTCGTGATGAACTCCAAATCCGAGCTCATCCAGGCGCTGGAGGATTACCAGGCGGGCAAGTTCGGCCAGATCCCGCCGAATGCGCTGATGCCGCACCGGCCTTTGCGCTAACCGAGTGACTCGGCGGGCTGCGGGTACAGCAACTCCAGCTCGCCGAGGTGGGCGGCGGCCGTCACCAGCGGCAGGGCCGCCGAAACCGCCAGATCCGCACCGGTGGCCTCGGCCCGCAATGACACCACGAAGCTCTCCCCGATCGGCACCAGCACCGAGCTGGTGTCCCCGTTGAGCCGGGCGCAGATGGCCGCCGCGTGCTCCTGGATCACCGCGCGGGTCTCCGGGTAGGCGCCCAGCGGCGGCGGCACCACATCGGCGATCAGCTCGGCCGCGGCCCGCACCCGGTTGGCCCGGTTGGCTGCGCGCACCACCGGGGCGCGTTGGTCGGTGGGCCCGCCGCTCTCGGAAAGATATTGGCGCACCGCATCATCGAGGGTGCGGGAGGACGAAAGGGCGTCGTGGCTCAGCGCGATGACGCGGTCGGTGGCGGCCTCGGACGCGCCCCGGGTCACCCGCAGCGTGGCCGCGTTGAGCAACTGTGCGCCCACCGCACGGGCCGCGTCGATCGCCTTGGACACCGATGCCGTCGCACCACGCGGCCACAACAGCAGTGACACCACGATCCCCACCAGCGCACCGACCACGACGTCCTCGATCCGGATCAACCCCACCCGCCACCCGGTCGGCACGATCAGGTTGAAGTTGATCAGCACCATCATGGTGAACGCGGCCTGCCCGGCGATGAACGATCCCACTTCCGGTACGTAGGCCGATCCGAATGCCACGAGCGGCAACAGGATCCACAACACCACCGGGTCCACCCCGACGAATTCGATCAGTACCGCGCCCAATACGAACCCGATCGCCGTTCCGGCCACGGCCCGCAGCACGCGCGTCCCGGTGGTCAATGCGCTGCTGCGCAACACCGACATCGCCCCCAGCACCACCCAGAACCCGTGCTGCACCGGAAACACGTGGGTGACCGCCACCGCGAGCGCCAACCCCAACCCGGTCCGCAAGCTGTTTCGCAGCACCACCGCCCGGGTGGCCACCAGCCCCCTGGCGATCGCGGTGACCGCGACCGTCTCGGGCATTACCCAATCCGCGGCCCCGGTCTCGGGCAAGCCCCGGCCCAGTACCCGCGCCCACACCGGGCGGGCATCGGCCAACGCGGCATTGCCGATCACGCGTCCGGTGACCGCGATGGTTGCCGTCATGGTGCGCCGGACCAGCAGCGTCTGGCCGACCTCGACGGCGGCAGCATCGTCGGCTGAGGCCAGGACCGCGGTGATGTCGTCGCGGTAGCTGCCCTGGGCCACGGTGCGCAGCTCGGCCAGCGCCGCATGCAGATCCGCCGTGCGCGCGGCCCGTTCGTCCCGATCGTGAGTCCTCAGTAGCGCGGCGCTGTCCCGCAGCACTCGCACCGCGGGATCGCGCATCACGCCCAGTAGCGCACCGGTCTCATCGGTGACCCGGTCACAGATCCAGCCCAGATCGTCGACGACGCGCACCAACGCGCGGCTGCCCGCGGTCAGGGCCACCGGCCGATAGTCGGCGCCCAGGAAGCTGGCGTAGAGCGCATTCATCGCGCGGGTGATGTCGCGGGCCGACGCTTGGCCGTCCAGCCGGTCGGCCAGCAGCCGGCACACCCGGGCGGCGCGACGGCGCAGCTGGTCGTGGTGGCGGGGCCTGAACAGGAACAGTGCGGCCGGCACGCAGACCACCAGCGCGATCAGCCAGCCCAGTAACCGCTCGGGGATGGGACCGACGGGGGTGCACAGCGGAAGCACAAACAACAGCAGGGTGGCGCGCTGGCCGGCCGCGACGGTTTCGCTGAGCACACCGGAGAACGACACCGCCGCCCCGATGACGAACATCGCCGCCACGCTGAGCCAGGGATACGGGGCCAGCACGGTGCCCAGCACGATCAACACAGCGCCGTTGAGTGCCAGCCCGGCATAGGCCAGGGCCCGGGCCGGGCGGTTGCCGGGGAAATCGGCCGTGATGAGCAGGGAGACCGCGCCGAAGATGGCGAACAGCGGAGTCTGGGAACCACCGCCGACGGCGAAGCCGATCGCGGCGGGGATCGGCAGCACGATGGCCGCCCGAAGGGCGCGGCGCAGCGCGTCGTATTCGGGGTCCTTCTCACGAAGACGGTCAGCTGCCCGGCGCCAGATCTCGGCCGGGGTCAGCATGATCGCCGATGTTAGACCGGTTGGTCCGATCCGGCGGCCGGAGCGAACCGTCCCGATTCCAGCGCGTCGCGCATCTGCGAGGTGATCCACTGCAGGGCCTCGGTGTCGCGCGGCAGGGTGCTCTGTTCGAAACCGACGATCAGGTACAGGCTCCAGGCCGCGAAGTACCGGGCGTTGCGCTCGTCGCCGATGAGCTCGAGGGCCGATTCGAAGATGATGTCGAAGCGCAGCTGATCCACCACGGCCTGCACGGAGTAGACCTCGGGGTCCAGTGAGCACCACACCCGGATGGCGGCCTCGGCGCCGTGGGGCAGGGCCAGCGCCTCGCCGATCATGGTTTGGATGCGGTGGTGCGGATCGGTATCGGCGCGGAGCGCCTCGACCACCCGCGAGGTCCGGGCCTCGCGCCAGTGCGCGATCAGTTCGCGGGTGAAGGACGCCCAGTTCGGAAAGTAGTGATAGAACGACCCGGTTGTGACGCCCAGCCGGTTGCACACTTCGGCCAACTTGAGACCGCCGTACCCCAGATCGGACAACACATCCAGGCCGGTGTCGAAGTACGACTCCCGCGAAACGATTCCCCCCATCCGGGTAACGCTAGTTTGTCGGTCAAAATCCGTGGGGCATCGGGGCTTTGCTGATCAGCGGCTTGGAACTCCCTGCGCGGACAACGCTGCCCCGGCCCCCCTCGTGACATGTGGCACAATTTGAGCGTGGCACACATCGCGAGCCGAGGACCGGGGCGCCCCCCGGCAGCTAAGGCAGCCGAGACCCGGGAGCGCATCGTGAATGCCGCCCGCGAGGTTTTCAGCGAACTGGGCTACGACGCGGCTACATTCCAGGCAATCGCGATCCGGGCTGATCTCACCAGGCCCGCGATCAATCACTACTTCAGCAGTAAACGCGTGCTGTACCGCGATGTGGTCGAACAGACCAACGCGAAGGTGATCGCCGCGGGAATTGCCAAGGCGCGCGAAGCCACCACGCTGTTGAGCCAGATTTCAGCGTTCTTTGCGGCGGCGATGGACGCCGAATCCGCCGACCGTTCGGCCGCGGCCTTTCTGGTCACCTCGGTGCTGGAGTCGCAGCGCCATCCCGACTTGATCGCCGAGGAACACGACGCGCTGCACAATTCGCGCGAGTTCGTCAAATGGGCGGTCGACGACGCCATCGCGCGCGGCGAGCTGACGACCGACACCGATATTCCGGCGATCGTGGAGATGCTGGTCGCGGTGATGTGGGGCATGGGCTTTTACGCCGGGTACGTGGGGCACCACGATGAGCTGGGCGTGATCGTGGACAAGTTCGAGCTGCTGATGGCGAACAAGCTCTGGCAGCTGCGCGATTGACGCGCCGGCGCCGCGACGTGGCGCACGTCACCACATAGCCTAACTAAGTTCTTCGGTAGCATGGCTTGCAAATGGCTGATCTGGACGGCGTGCTGCTGCACGCCCGACTGGACGGAGAATCCTGATGAGCACACTGCGCAGCCACGATGACACCTGGGACATCGCGACCAGCGTCGGGTCGACGGCCGTCATGGTCGCCGCTGCCCGGGCCGGGGAGACCGCCCGCGAGAATCCGCTGATCCGTGACCCGTATGCGGCGATCCTGGTCGCCGGAGCGGGCACCGGCATGTGGGAAACCCTGGCGGACAAGGATTTTGCCAACAAGATCGCGGAGGTTGACGCCGAGACCGCCAAGATCTTCGAGCACATGGGTAGCTATCAGGCGGTGCGCACGCACTTCTTCGACGAGTACTTCACCAACGCCGCCCAGGCCGGTATCCGCCAGATCGTGATCCTGGCCTCGGGACTGGATTCCCGGGCCTACCGGCTGGATTGGCCGGCCGGCACCACGGTGTACGAGATCGACCAGCCCAAGGTGCTGGAGTACAAGGCCGAGACCTTGACCGCACACGGTGCGCAGCCGTCCGCGCAGCGCCACGAGGTGGCCATCGACCTGCGTCAGGATTGGCCGAAGGCGCTGCGGGAGGCGGGCTTTGACGATGGGCAGCCGACCGCGTGGCTAGCCGAGGGCTTGCTGATGTACCTGCCAGCCGACGCCCAGGATCGGCTCTTTGAGCTGATCACCGAGCTGTCGGCGCCGGGCAGCCGGGTCGCCGCCGAGACCGCAGGGGTAACGGCCGCCGAACGCCGCGAGGAGATGCGTGAGCGGTTCGAACGCTTCGCCGCGCAGTTCAACATGGAGCAGGCGCTCAACGTCCAGGACCTGATCTACGAGGATCCCGACCGTGCCGATGTCGCCGAATGGTTGGGGGCCCACGGCTGGAAGGCCGGCGGCGTGCACTCGCTCGACGAGATGCGCCGGCTGGGCCGCTACATCGAACTCGAGCACGGCGACAAGGGCGCGTTCTCGAACTTTGTCACCGCTGAAAAACTCTGACCGACTATGTGATTCACAATGAAAAACGGGGCGCTTCCGAACGAAGCGCCCCGTTTTCGGTTATCGGTCACCGGCTCTGGTGAACTGTGGTGTCGACGTGCGGCACGGTCACATGCGGGCCGATCTGGTCCAGCCAGTAGTGGTGGTCCGTATCGGCCGAAGCCGGGGCTGCCAGGCCCAGGACGGCGGCCGCCAGACCACTGGCGATCACTGCGGTGAATCCGAACTTCTTCATTTCCGGTGCCTCTCCCGTGAATCTCTTTTCTTGACTTGTTCAACCAAAGACACGTACGGCAGATTTCCGAAGGTTCGACGTTGGCAGCAATTGGCCGCACGATGGCAGAAACACGTCGACGAACGCTGATCGAGCCGTAGCCGACCCGGTGGGCCGGGAGTTATCCGCCCGCCGTATACAGGAGGGGAGCTGAGCCGTTTTCCAGGCCTGTTACCGAGAGGAATCCCCATGCCAGGAGTGCAAGACCGCGTCGTCGTCGTCACCGGAGCCGGTGGCGGTCTGGGCCGTGAATACGCCCTGACACTCGCGCGAGAGGGCGCCAGCGTCGTCGTCAACGATCTCGGTGGTGCCCGCGACGGCTCCGGCGCCGGACACAACATGGCCGACCAGGTCGTCGCCGAGATCAAAGCCGCGGGTGGCCGAGCGGTCGCCAACTACGACAGCGTCGCCGAGCCAGAGGGCGCCGAGAACATCATCAAGACCGCGATCGACGAGTTCGGCAAGGTCGACGGCGTGGTCAGCAACGCCGGCATTCTGCGTGACGGCACCTTCCACAAGATGACCTTCGAGGCCTGGGACGCCGTGCTCAAGGTGCACCTCTACGGCGGCTACAACGTCATCCGCGCTGCGTGGCCGCACTTCCGCGAGCAGAGCTTCGGCCGCGTCGTGGTCGCCACCTCCACCAGCGGTCTGTTCGGCAACTTCGGCCAGGCCAACTATGGTGCCGCCAAGCTGGGCCTGGTCGGCCTGATCAACACGCTGGCCCAGGAAGGCGCCAAGTACAACATCAAGACCAACGCGGTCGCGCCGATCGCGGCGACCCGGATGACGCAGGACATCTTGCCGCCCGAGGTCTTCGAGAAGCTGACCCCGGAGTACGTGGCGCCGGTGGTGGCCTACTTGATGAGCGAGGAACTGCCCGACACCGATTCGGTGTTCATCGTCGGCGGCGGCAAGGTGCAGCGCACCGCACTGTTCCAGAATGAGGGCATCACCTTCGACAAGGTGCCCTCGGTCGACGAGATCGCCGCCAAGTGGGGTCAGATCACCGATCTGTCCGCCGCTCAGCAGGCCAGCTTCAAGCTGGGCTAATTCAAGTGAAAGCGCTTGTAGCGCAAGCACTTACCGGAACTTCCGGGCTGGCGTACGTCGACGTCGATGGTCCCGTGGCAGGTGACGCGGTGATCATCGACGTCGGCGCCGCCGGCGTCTGCTTTCCCGATCTGCTGTTGCTGCGCGGCGAATACCAGCTGCGGCTGGAACCGCCGTTCACCCCCGGCATGGAAGTGGCCGGCACGGTGCGTTCGGCCCCCGAGGGTTCCGGTTTCACGCCGGGGCAGCGGGTTTCGGCGTTCTCGATGATCGGCGGATATGCCGAGCAGGTCGCGGCGGTGCCGGCCAACGTGATCCCCACCGCCGACGGTCTCGACGACGCCGAGGCGGCATCGCTGCTGGGCAACTACTACACGATGCAGTTCGCGCTGGCCCGCCGCGGCGGCCTGCAGCCGGGGGAGACGGTGCTGGTGCTCGGCTCGGCCGGAGGCATCGGCACGGCGTCGATTCAGCTGGCCAAGGCGATGGGCGCCCGGGTGATCGCCTTGGTGCACCGGCCCGATGCGCAGGAGTTCGTGACCGGGCTGGGTGCTGACGCGGTGTTACCGCTGACCGACGGCTGGCGCCAGGCCGTCATGGACGCCACCGGCGGCCAAGGGGTCGATCTGATCGTGGACCCGATCGGTGGTGAGGCGTTTGACGACGCCATCCGGGTGCTGGCCCCCGAGGGCCGGCTGCTGGTGATCGGCTTCGCCGGCGGCGGTATCCCGACGGTCAAGGTGAACCGGCTGCTGCTGCGCAATGTCAGTGTGGTCGGTGTGGGCTGGGGCGAGTTCGTGCGCCGCCACCCGGAAACCCAGGCGCAGGTCGGCGCCGAGTTGAACAAGCTGGTGGCCGCCGGGCTGCGTCCACCAGCGCCGGTGCGGTTCCCGCTGTCTGACGGCGCGGCCGCGCTCGATGCGCTGGCGAGTGGGAAGGTGCGCGGCAAGCTGGTGCTGGAGCCGGGGTGATGAGCGCTTGCGCGAAGAACATCGACCAATGAAAGCCCTGGCCTTCGATGTGTTCGGGACCGTCGTCGACTGGCGGTCCAGCATCATCGGCGAGCTGGAGGCATTCGGTGAAAGCCATGGGCTGCAACGGGACTGGCCGGCCTTCGCCGACAACTGGCGGGCCGGCTATGCCCCGGCGATGGACCGGGTGCGCAACGGTGAGCTGCCGTGGACCAGGATCGACGAGCTGCATCGCGCGATCCTGGTCGACCTGCTCGATGCCGCGGGCATTCGGGCCGGGGAAACCGAGATCGACGACCTGAACCGGGCCTGGCACCGGCTTAACCCGTGGCCCGATTCGGTTGCCGGGCTGACTCGGCTCAAGCAGCGCTACCTCATCACGACGCTGTCCAACGGCAACGTCTCACTGCTCACCAACATGGCCAAATATGCCGGGCTGCCATGGGATTGCGTGATCTCGGCAGAACTGTTCCGGCACTACAAACCCGATCCCGAGGCGTACCTGGGCTGCGCCGAGCTGCTCGACCTCGCGCCGGAGGAGCTGACACTGGTCGCCGCCCATCCTTCCGATCTGCGGGCGGCGCGGGCCGCCGGACTCGGGACGGCATACGTGCTCCGGCCCCTGGAATACGGACCGGGCCGCGAGCCCCATGCGGTCGATTCGAACGAGTTCGACATCGTCGCGACCGACTTTGGCGACCTCGCCAGCCAACTCGGTGCGTAGCGTGGACGTGTGGACACCGCATTGCGCAGGGCATTGGATCTGCTGATCGACCCACCCGCCGAACCGGACGTCAGTCACGGCTATCTCGATCTGCTCGGCACGGGCGGTGATACCCCCACCAACACCGGGTTCATCCAGAAAGTGTGGGCGTCGCCGGTCGGGTCGATGCTCTACGACCGTGCCCAACTGCTCAACCGCCGACTGCTGGCGGCAACGCGTCCACCGATCAAATGGCTCGACATCCCCGCCGGCGGCACCGCGCTGGATGTCGGTAGCGGGCCCGGCAATATCACCGGTGCGCTGGCCCGGGCGGCGGGCCCCGACGGGGTGGCGCTGGGCGTGGACATCTCCCTGCCGATGCTGGCCCGGGCGGTGAAGGCGGAGGCCGGGCCGCAGGTGGGGTTCCTGCGCGCCGACGCGCAGCGATTGCCTTTCCGCGCCGACAGTTTCGACGCGGTCATCTCGCTTGCAGTGCTGCAGTTGATCCCGGACTGGACCGCGGCGCTGTCGGAGATGGTGCGGGTGTTGCGCCCCGGCGCGCGGATGGCCGTCATGGTGCCCACGGCCGGACCGGCCACGGCGATGCCGGTGTTCGCCAAGGGCGGCGCCCGGATGTTCACCGACGATGAACTGGGCGATGTGTTCGAGGAGCTGGGCCTGGTGGGCGTGCGGACCAAGAGCCTGGGCTTCATCCAGTGGGTGCGTGGGCAGAAACGGTGAGCACACTCGGGATCGTTCTGGTCGCACTCGTGATCGCGGTCGGACTCGTCGGCATCGTGGTGCCCGTTCTGCCCGGCGGCGGGCTGCTGGTGTTCGCCGCGATCGCGGTGTGGGCGATCGTCCAGCACACCACCGCATCATGGGTGACGCTCGGGGTGGCGGCGGTGTTCTTCGTGACCGCCGAGGTGATCAAGTACGTGTGGCCGGTGCGGCGGATGCGGGCCGCCGAGGTGGGGACCTGGAGTCTGGTGGTCGGTGGGCTGCTCGGCCTGATCGGCTTCTTCGTCATCCCGGTGATCGGGTTGGTGATCGGTTTCGTGGCCGGTGTGTATCTGACCGAGTTCATTGCGCGTCACGACTACCGCCGGGCATGGGCGTCGACTGTGCACGCGCTCAAGGGGGTGGCGTTGGCGGTCGGGGTGGAACTGACCGGGGCGCTGCTGGCGACCATCGCCTGGGTGACGGGGTTGGCGGTCACGCTGTGAGGCAATCGAGCTTGGGTCCCGAATCCGGTGAACTGCTGATCCGCACCGGTATCACCGGCACCGCGGCCCGGATGGGCCACCGGCTGACCATCGCGATGCGGTCGTGGCGGGCGACGGTGGACTGGGACGGGGACGAACCCACTGGCGTCGAGGTGACCGTTGAACTCGATTCACTGGAGGTGCTGCGCGGCGAGGGTGGGATGACCCCGCTGTCCGGCCCGGAGAAGGCGCTGGTGCGTACCAATGCGCTGAAGACCTTGCGGGCCAAGCGGTTTCCTCAGGCAACGTTCCGGTCGACCTCGATGGAACACGACGCCGACTCGGTGCGGTTGCCCGGGACGCTGGATCTGAACGGGCGCACCGCGGATCAGACCGTCGATGTCCGGATCGAGGATGCCGGTGACTCCTGGCGCATCAGCGGCCGGGCTCAGGTGCGGCACAGTGATTTCGGTATCAAGCAGTATTCAATGCTGATGGGTGCGATGAAGGTGGCCGACGAGGTCGAGGTGACGCTTTCCGCGACCCTTCCGCGAAACCCTGCTTGACCGACGGGCAGCTCTCGCCACCGAGCCTTCTCGCACAGCCTCCTGCCAGTATTGGCAATACCTATGTGAAACGTAGGGTTAACGAGTAGTGATGAAGACGGGAACGTGAGGAGTCCGAACGTGAACATCGTCTCAGGCGCCGTGCAGGCCGTTGGCCGCACCGCAGACGCCGCCACAGCTACCGCGGGAGCGATCGGAGGCGCTGC
The DNA here is from genome assembly GCF_029893345.1 of Mycolicibacterium frederiksbergense. Taxonomy (GTDB): domain Bacteria; phylum Actinomycetota; class Actinomycetes; order Mycobacteriales; family Mycobacteriaceae; genus Mycobacterium; species Mycobacterium frederiksbergense_B. Next base: position 516,726 of record NZ_JARXVE010000003.1, read on the forward strand.
GGTCAACGGCGTGGTCGGCGGAATCAAAGGAGCCGGCTCCGGAATTCGTTCCGGGCTGAGCCAGGGCAGCCATTCGTCGGCCGCTGCCGCCCTCACCCTGGCTGCTGTGGGGGCCGCGGGTTTGGTCGAATGGCCGGTGCTGCTGACCGTCGGTGGCGCGGCGCTGATCGTGCACGAAATCAACCAGCGCAGCCATGCCGGGCACAACGAGCGTGCGCATGCCGGGCGCACCGAGCGTGCGCATGCCGCGCACAACGGAGAACCGAGCCCAAAGCGGCCCGCGGCCAAACGCGCCGCACCGACCAGTGCCCGGAAAGCCCCGGCCCGCCGGACCGCGGTTCGAAGTCCAGGGGCGCGCACCACTAAGTGATCAGCGCAATCGGTCGGGTAATTCGCGGTGCAGCCACGCTGGCCGCGGCACCCCTTGCCGAGTTTGTCGGGGGTGCTCCGGCGCGCCGAAGCTGGCGCGGGCCCGACCGCTGCTGGATCGAAGTACGTGGACTGAATGCCGATAACGGTCGCCGACTGGCGGCCGTCCTGAAACGCGAAATCGGTCGCCTGCCCGGCGTCCAGACGGTCCAACTCAACTATCCGTTGTCGCGGATCGTCGTCGGCGTCCGCGATGACCATCCCGAGGCTCCCGACCTTCGGCGACTGTGCGAGATCGTGTCGGATGTCGAAGCCCGGCTGCAGATTCCCCGCCCGGCGGGGCGACCCACGGACCTGCCTGGTGATGGCATCGTTCTGGCCGGGAAGGTGATCGCCGCGACGGCCGGCGGTGTCGGTGTGTGTGTGGCCGCGGCGGGCCGGACGCTGATGTGGCCACGGCTTCCGGCCGGCCTGGGCGCCGCGGTCGCCGTCATCGACTACCAACCAAAGGTGCGGGGCCTGTTGGAATCCCGGCTGGGTCAGCAGGCCGCCGATACGGTGTTGGCGGTCGGTGCCGCCACCGTGTACGCCTTCACCCAAATGCCCGCGGCCGTCGCCGTCGAGTTCATGCGCTACCTCGCCCAGGTGGGTGAGGCGGTGGCCGCATCCAACGCGTGGCAGCTACATGAACCCGGCCTTGCCGCCCACGCCGAATGCCTGGAAGCGATGCCCGTGACACCCCGTCCGCGGCCCCTGCCGGACGGCGTGCTGGAACGGCATGCCGTGCGTTGCGGACAAGCTCAGGCCGCGGCCGCCGCAGCGGTGGGCCTGCTGGCGCGTGATCCCGGCGCCGCTGCCACCGCGGCCATGGTGGCCGCTCCCAAAGCGGGCCGCAATGCCCGCGAGGCGTTCGCAAGCACCTTGGGCCACGGGCTCGCCGAGCAGTTCGGTGCGTTGCCGCTGCGGTCCGCCGCGCTACGCGTGCTCGACCGGGTCGACGCGGTGGTCGTCGACCCGCGCGTACTGACCACCGACGAATTGCGCGTCGGCCGGTTCCGTGACGTCGCCGAATCTGACCGCGCCGCGGTGTGGCAGTGGGCGCAGACCGGGATTGAGGCCGGAGAGCTGACCACCGGCTGGCACCGCGTCGCACCGGATTTCGTGGGGACGGCACAGAACGGCAGAACCCGAGGGCGGGTGCTGGTGTGCCGCAGCCATGACCGAATGGCCCCCAGCCTGCTGAGTGAGATCCGGCGGGCCGGTGCTCTCGCGGTATCCGTCGACCTCGACGAACTCGGTGACCTGCGCTCGTCGTTCGACGACCTGTACACCGTCGACGGCGACATCGACTCGGCTCTGGCGGACGTGGTCGACACCCTGCAGCGCGATGGCCGCACCGTGGCGGTGTTGTCGGTCAGCGCCGCACACGCGCTCAAGGCCGCCGACTTCGCCGTCGGATTGCGTGACGCGCACGGTGGAATCCCTTGGTATGCCGACATCATGGCTGACGACCTGGAGACGGTGTGGCGGATTCTGCACGCGCTGCCCGCCGCGCGCCAGGCCAGCGAGCGCGGTGTCGAACTGGCCATCGGGGGCTCACTGCTCGGCGCGGTGCTGATGATCCCGGGCGTTCGAGGCCGGAGCCAGGGCCCAGGCCCGGTGACAGCTGGTGCCGCGGTAGGTCTGGCCACCGGATTCTGGCTTGCCCGCGGGGCTCTTGTGGATCGGGCGCCACGGCCGGTGAAGGTCGAGGACTGGCATGCGATGACACCCGATCAGGTGCGCCAGCATCTCCCGGAACAGGCTGTGCCACCTGATGATTCAAGAGGTCCCGACCTGGATACGGTGCGGCGGTTCGGTGGGTCGGTGCGGCGGCAGGTGGGCGAAATGGCCACCGCGCTGCGGGGTGAACTGTCCGACCCGCTGACCCCGGTGCTGGCCGTCGGGTCCGCCGCCAGTGCAATGCTCGGTTCCCCGGTGGACGCGATACTCGTCGGATCGGTACTGACCGGCAACGCCGTACTCGCCGCCACCCAGCAGCTTCGGGCCGAACGGCTGCTGAAAAGGCTACTGGCGGTGCAGGATCCGCCGGCCCGCCGGATCACCGCCGGCCAACGGCTCAGCGTTGCGGCCGCGTCACTGCGGCCCGGCGATGTCATCGAGGTGCATGCCGGGGAAGTGGTTCCCGCCGACGCGCGGATCATCGAGGCGCTCGATGTCGAAGCCGACGAGGCGACGCTCACCGGCGAATCGCTGCCAGTGGTCAAGCAGGTTGCGGCCACACCCGGCGCCGAACTTGCCGAACGTCGCTGCATGCTTTACGCCACAACGACATTGGTCACCGGCACTGCGGTGGCGGTGGTGACCGAGGTGGGTTCGGCAACTCAGGCCCGCCGAGCCATCGATCTCGGGCAAGGGGACGGGCCCGCCGTCGGGCTGCAGACTCAGTTACGGGAGCTGACCGACCGGGTGCTGCCGTACAGCATTGGCGGCGGCGCCCTGGTCAGCGGGCTCGGTCTGCTGCGCATGCTGCCGCTGCGCAGCGCGGTGGCCAGCGGAATCGCCGTTGCGGTAGCCGCGGTACCCGAGGGGCTGCCACTGGTGGCCACCCTGGCCCAACAAGCCTCGGCACGACGGTTGACCCGCTCCGGGGTGCTGGTGCGAAGCCCGCGATCCGTCGAGGCGCTCGGACGGGTGGATGTCGTGTGCTTCGACAAGACCGGCACGCTCAGCGAGAACCGACTCCGGGTCGCGCAGGTACGTACCGCGGGCAGCGGCACAACCCGTCAGCACGTGCTCGACTGGGCTGCTCGCGCCACCCCGCCCAAGCGTGGTGACCAGTACGAACATGCCACCGACGCCGCCATCGCCGCCGCGGGCTCCCCAGCCGAGTACCCCAGCGCAGACGGCGCCTACCTGCCTTTCCGCTCGGGCCGGAAGTTCTCGGCCACGGTCCTGGGCCAGGAGCTGGCGATCAAGGGAGCACCGGAGATGGTGTTGGCCGCCTGCGCCGGACTGGATCCCTCGGTCGGGCACGAGGTCGAGGAGATGGCACGCGCCGGGCTGCGGGTGATCGCGGTGGCCCAGCGCGCCCTGACCCCCGCCCAAGCCGAGCAAGCGCGGGCCGATGACGACAAGTTCGCCGCGCTGTGTGAAGGAAAACTGCGGTTCGTCGGCTTGCTGGGCTTGTCCGACACGCCGCGGGCGGAGGCAGCGCAGGTGCTGAAGTCCTTGCAGAACAACAACATCGGCGTGAGGCTGATCACGGGTGACCACCCCATGACGGCGATGGCGATAGCGGAGGAATTGGGCCTGCCGGTGACTCCCGAGCAGGTCATGAGCGGTGAGGAATGGGAGGCGATGCCGCGCCGCGGCCAAGAGCGGGCGGTACAGCAACGGCTGGTGTTCGCCCGGATGTCACCGGAGCAGAAGGTTCAGATCGTGCAGACCCTGGAACGCACGGGGCAGGTGTGTGCGATGGTCGGCGACGGCGCCAACGACGCGGCGGCCATTCGGGCGGCCAATGTCGGTATCGGAGTCGCCGCACGCGGCAGCGACCCCGCCCGCAGTTCGGCCGACGTGCTGCTGCTGGAGGGGTGCATCGGGTCGCTGATCGACGCGTTCGACGAGGGCCGGCAACTGTGGCGCCGGGTGCAGGCGGCGGTGTCGGTACTGCTCGGCGGCAACGCCGGCGAAGTCGCGTTCTCCGTGGTGGGCAGCGCGATTACCGGTCGGTCGCCGCTGAACACCCGGCAGTTGCTGCTGGTCAACATGATGACCGACGCGCTTCCGGCCGCGGCGTTGGCCGTCAGCCCAACCACCCGTCCGTCGAACGGGAGCGGGCACGGACCCGACACCGCCGAGCTGTGGCGGACCGTGGCGATCCGGGGGGCGACGACGGCGGGCGCGGCGACCGGTGCATGGTTGTCGGCAGGGTTCGTGGTGATGCCGCGCCGCGCCTCTACCGTGGCCCTGGTGGCGCTGGTATCGACCCAGCTGGCTCAGACCCTGATCGATTCCCACAGCCCACTGGTGGTGAGCACCGCGGTGGGATCACTGGCGTTGCTGGGCGCACTGATCAGCACCCCCGGCGTCAGCCAGTTGCTGGGTTGCGTGCCGCTGGATCCGGTCGGATGGGCGACGGCGCTCGCCGCGGCGGGTACGGCGACCGCAGCGGCAGCCATCGCCCCGAGAGTGGTGTCGCGATTTCAATCGACGCCTCAGGAGTCGCCCCAGGCACCGGCCGAAAAGGCTGGTCAGGCGTCACCCGAGGCGGCGACTCAGAAGGCTGCTCAGTCGTCGACGTGGAGGACGCCGCAGCGCAACAGCACGGCGTACAGCTCACGCAACGGAACGGCCAGGACTCGGGCCACGGTATCGGTCAACGGATCGGCAGGTGCGCCGGAGCCGGAAATTCTCACGGCTGCCACCTTGCGCAATCGAGGCGTCGAAAAATCGAAACCGACATGACCGAGAGGTAACGAATGGCCGAAAAATCACGGCAGTCACAGGATCACCGCGCAGCGGTGCACAGGGTCCGAGAAGCTCAGGGTTTCACCATGAACCTGCCGGGGGTGGGCCAGGTCAAGGTGCCGCATCCCGAGCAACTGGCCTTCTACGGCGCACTGGGCATACTCGCGGCCGTCCAGGTCATCGACTGGCCGGTCGCGCTGGTGCTCGGGGTCGGGCACATGCTGTTGCACAACGAGCACAATCGGATCGCACAAGAGGTGGGCGAGGCGCTCGCGGAGGCTTAGCCGAGCAGGGTTGTCCGCAAGGCGGCGAGGTCGTCGGCCGATACCCTGGCGGCCTCCAGGAATCCCGGGACCGAACCGTAGTTCGCTTCGAGTGCGCGCCAGGCCGCGTCGAGATACTCCTCCCGCACGCCGAGCACCTCGTCGGTCAACCGCGCCTCGGCGAAGGTGATCACGTCGGGTGAACCCTCGGACCGGGACCGCAGCGCGTCGAGAATGCGCTCCCGCAGCGGCGCGATGGCGTCATTGCTGCGCAGGAAGTCCACCATCACGGTGTCGCTCGGCACTCCGACGGCGGCCAGCACGGTCGCGACGGTGAATCCGGTCCGGTCCTTGCCGGCGAAGCAGTGCGCGATCACCGGGCGTTCCTGCGTCAACAGTGAAATGACTTGGTGCACAGCGGTATGCGCGCCCGGCAGGGTGGGGAACTCCGCGTACACCTCGGTCATGTAGCGCTTGGCCGATTCGGCGACATCCTCGTCGCCGGGCGACTCGGACATCACCCGCTGGAACGTGGACTCGTGCGGCGCATCCTGGTCGGAGTCGTCCTGGAAGTGGAATGGCAGCAGGTGAACCGCGACACCGGCGGGCACCAGGCCTGGGCCCTGCCGCTGCACCTCGCGGTGGGAGCGTAGGTCGGCGACGTCGGTGATGCCGAGCTTGCCGAAGGTCGCGCGGCCCGCGTCGGAGAGCCCGCTCAGTTGACTGGACCGATAGAGCAACCCCGGCCGGATCGCCGTCTCCTCCGCGACGTCACGGAAGTTCCACGCTCCCGACAGTTCCCCAAGCATGGCGTCGTTGCTGGTCATCGCGCTGTCACCGCCCTCGCCGCCGTCGCCAGTGGGGACTTCTCCCGGCCCAACTCGGCCCGGGCGATCGTACGCATGTGCACCTCGTCGGGACCGTCGAACAACCGCATCGCGCGATGCCAGCTGTAGAGCCGGGCCAACGGGAAGTCGTCGCTGACCCCGGCGGCGCCATGGACCTGGATGGCCCGGTCGATGACATTGCAGGCGATCTGCGGGGCCACCGACTTGATCTGCGACACCAGCACATGCGCGGCCTTGTTGCCCTGCTGGTCGATCATCCAGGCGGCCTTCTCGCACAGCAGCCGGGCCTGATCGATCTCATTGCGGGACTTGGCAATCGACTCGCGCACCACACCCTGCTCGGCCAACGGCTTGCCGAACGCGATCCGCGTCTGCACCCGGTCGACCATCAACGCCAACGCCCGCTCGGCCGCGCCCAGCGCACGCATGCAGTGATGGATCCGGCCCGGGCCCAGCCGGGCCTGGGCGATCGCGAACCCGCTGCCCTCGACATCGAGCAGGTTCTCCGCCGGCACCCGCACGTTGTCGAACACGATCTCGCAGTGCCCGTGCTGATCCTGCCAGCCGAACACCGGCAACGACCGCTGGATATCCACCCCGGGGGTATCGACGGGCACCAGGATCATCGACTGCTGCTGATGCGAGGCGGCATCGGGATTGGTGCGGCCCATCACGATCAGGATCTTGCAGCGCGGATCGGCCGCACCGGTGATCCACCACTTACGGCCGTTGATGACGTAGTCGCCACCGTCGCGCAGCATCGTGGTCTCGATGTTGCGGGCATCCGAGGACGCCACCGCGGGCTCGGTCATCGCGAACGCGCTGCGGATCTCACCGGCCAACAACGGCTCCAGCCACTGCTTGCGCTGCGCCTCGGTGGCGAACAGGTGCAGGGTCTCCATGTTGCCGGTGTCGGGCGCCGCACAGTTGAGCGCCTCCGGGGCGAGCTCCAGGCTCCAGCCGCTCAACTCGGCCAGCGGCGCGTACTCCAGGTTGGTCAACCCCGACTCCGACGGGAGGAACAGGTTCCACAGCCCGGCCGCCTTGGCCTTGACCTTGAGTTCCTCGACCACCGGCGGGACGGTGTGGTCCTTGGGACCCTTCTCCTCGCGATACGCGTGGTAGGAGGCCTCCGCCGGAAACACAAACTCGGTCATGAAGTCGGTGAGCCGCTTGTGGTAATCGGCAGCCTTGGCCGACATGGCGAAGTCCATGCCAGCCACGATAGCCACATGGTTAGACAGGTAGAAAGGTGGCATGAGTGAAAGTCGCCCGCCTTTCCCGCCGTTCACTGCCGAAACAGCCATCCAGAAGGTCCAGGCCGCCGAGGATGCCTGGAACACCCGCGACCCGCAGCGGGTCAGCCTCGCCTACACCCCGGACTCGCAGTGGCGCAATCGCGACCTGCACATCGTCGGGCGTGAGCAGATCGTGGAGTTCCTGACCGCCAAGTGGGAGCGCGAACTGGACTACGTACTGCGCAAGAGCCTGTGGGGATTCCGGGAGAACCGGATGGCGGTGCGGTTCCAGTACGAGTGGCACGACGCTGCCGGGCAGTGGTACCGCAGCTATGGCAATGAGTTGTGGCAGTTCACCCCGGAGGGCCTGATGGCCCGGCGCGAGGCCAGCATCAACGATGTCGCCATCGAGGAGTCGCAGCGACGCTACTTCGGTCCGCGTCCGGAATCGGAGTACGGCCGGGACATCGAGCTCTGGTAATTGAGCGGCTCGCCGCTGTGGGACTTGAGCGTGCACGCCAGCACCCCGGCCACCGCGGCCAGCCCCATCACCAGCCCGGCCACCGCCGGCCAACCGGCCGCATCGAACGCCACCCCACCGGCCCAGCCGACGACGCTGGAGCCCCCGTAGTAGAAGAGGTTGTACAGCGAGGACGCCTGGGCCTTGCCGTCACCGGCTGCCGTGCCGACCCAGCCCGACGCGATGGCGTGCGCGCCGAAGAATCCGGAGGTGGCGATCAGCAGCCCGATCAGCACCACGACCACGTTGCCGACCAGGGTGACCGCGACACCGGCGATCATGATGGCGATGGAGCCCAGCAGCACGGTCTTGCGGCCGAATCGAGTGGCCTCGGCGCCGGCCCGGGCGGAGGCCCAGGTGCCGGCCAGGTAGGCCAGGAACACCAGGCTGACCACGGTCTGCGGCAGCTGGAACGGTGCGGCCAACAGCCGAAACCCGAGGAAGTTGTACATCGCCACGAAGCCGCCCATCAGCAGGAAACCCTGGCTGAAAAGCACGAGTTGGCGCGGTGAGCGCAGGTTGTCCAGCAGTCGGCGGCCCAGGTCGTGGCTGCGCGACGGGGTGAAGCCCTGAGCGGGCGGGGCGAGTTTGACGAACGCGAAGGCGGACAGGCCGCACAGCACCGCGACCACCAGCACGCCCACCCGCCATCCGGCGAACTCGGCGACCGGCCCGGTGACCAGGCGGCCGGTCAACCCGCCGATCGTGGTGCCGGCGACATAGGTGCCGGCCGCGCGCGCGGCATGTCCGGAATCGATCTCCTCGGTGAGATAGGCGATGGCGACCGCGGGCACTCCGCCCAGCATCAGCCCTTCGACGAGCCGGCCCGAGAGCAGCAGCTCGGTGCTCGGGGCCAGCGGCACGATCAGGCCGAGAACCGTTGCCGCCGTGATGGATATCGTCATCGCCTGCACCCGGCCGATGCGGTCGGCCAGTGCCGACCACGGGATCACGCCCAGTGCCAGTCCGACCGTGGCCGCTGAAATCGTCAACGCGGCATGGGCGGCGCCGGTGCCCAGGTCGCGGGCGATCAGCGGCAGCACGGCTTGGGGTGAGTACAGCTGGGCGAAGGTGGCGATCCCGGCGCAGAACAGTGCGGCCAGCAGCCGCCGGTACTCCGTCGAGCCGCGCGCATGCCCTTGCCATTCCATCGAGGTCAGGGAGGCGGACACCAGTCCGACGCTAAGAGGTCAGCCCAAATGTGTCCAATGCATGATGCTAGGCAAAATCATGCATGTTCTGCATGAGGAACTCGACCAGGCGGGCGGCCGGGGGCGGCAACTCCCGGTTTCCGTTCCAGGTCAGCCCGATCTGGCGTTTGGCCGAGCTCTCCGACAGCGGCACATACGCCGCGCCCGCCTCGGCGCGTTCGGGGCGGGGCACCGGGACCACGGCCACCCCGAGTCCCGCGGCGACCAGCCCCTCCATCGTCGGGATCTCCATGGCCTCGAACACCACCGGCGGAGAGATCCCGGCCTCGGCGCACAGTTCGTCGGTGAGCTGACGTAACCCGAAGTCCAGCGCCAGCGCCACGAAGGGTTCGGTGCCGGCGTCGGCCAACCGAATCCGGGACCGGCGGGCGAACCGGTGCTCGCGGGGAACCGCCAGGCACAGCCGCTCCACGTACAGCCCATGCCACCGAAATCCGTCCGGGCGCGGCGAGGTGATCGCCAGGTCGGCCGCCCCGTTGGCCAGGCGTTCCACGATCTCGTGGGCGGCGCCCTGGAACAGCTCGAAACGCACCCGCGGGGCTTCAACCCGGAACCGGCGCAGCAGGTCCGGCACGAACCAGCCGGCCTGTGAGTGCAGGAACGCCAGCCGCACCGTGCCGGTATCGGGATCCCGTAGTTCAGCGATACGCTCAGTGGCCGAACGTATTTCGGCGATACTGCGGCGGGCGTGTTCGTACAGGATCCGGCCGTAGGCGTTGAGCCGCAGCCGCCGGTTGACCCGATCGAACAGCGGCACACCCATGTCTTCCTCGAGCCGGGCCAGCGCCCGCGACAAGGTGGGCTGGCTGATGCCGAGTTCGGCCGCGGCGTCGGTGACATGCTCGATCTCGGCGAGCACCACGAACCACTGCAGCTCGTCCAGATGCATGACGGCAATTCTCGCGCGAACTGTGCCAAAACACCGTCGTTGCACGGCGAGCCGTGTCACTGGCTCCGCCGACACCTCGGGTTGTGGGTCGGTGCCTGCGGTGGTGGCCCGCACCCAACGAGAGTTCGGGCGACTACGGCGGTTCATGTTCAGTGCTGAGCCGAGGCAATGGATGTAGGAAACCGCCAGTTGACACGGCGCAACGCCTAGGGTGGGGCCGTGGATCTTGTCGTTGTCGGTGGAGGCATTGTGGGTGCCGCCATCACCTACCGGTTTGCACGGTCTGGATTGCGAGTGACCTGCCTCGACCATGGTCTCGCGCGGGCGACGGATTCAGCCTTCGGTTGGATCAACTTCGGCTGGCAGGAGCCCGAGGCCGCGCGATGGCTGCAGATGTCCGCAGTGGATGAGTTCCATCGCCTGGATGACGAACTTAACGGAGCGCTCGGGATCGACTGGTCAGGCGCTCTTACTTTCCCGGGGCCCGACGGGATCGAGCAGTTGATCGATGATCTGGTGAAACAAGGTTGCCCAGTGGAAGCCGTCGGGGCGGCCCAGATCGCTCGGCTCGAACCAGACCTTGTCAACGTGCCAGACGTAGCGATGTTCGCGAGGGGCGATGGCGCGGTGTCGGCGGAGTCGCTTCGCGAGAGCTTGCTGGCCGCTGCGCGGGATGCAGGTGCACAGGTATGGGAGGCGACGGTCGACAAGGTCGCTCAGGACACGGACGGCACCGTCGCCGTGACATCGGATCTCGGAACCGTCCGCGCGCGGAACGTGGTACTGGCCAACGGCAGCGACATCGTGCGCCTCGCGCAGCAAGCCGGCGAGAGTATCCGGGTGGATTCGTCGCCTGCCATCCGCTACCAGTTTGCAGCGCCAAAATGCCTGTCTCGTCGCATCTTATCGGGACCTGACTACGAGATTCGCCCGTCAGCCCCAGGGGTGTATCTGGGAGCCGAAGACTTCATCGCCCACGATGGACCGGAAGGGCCCGCCGGCCGGGTGGGCGGCAGTATCAATGCCATAGCGAGAGCATTCGGGCTCGATGGCCCGTTGCGGGTGACGGATATCCGGGTGGGTTTTCGCCCGATGCCGCAGCGGGGCCAGCCATACGTAGGTCCACTGGTCAGTTCTCCGCGGATACTCGTTGCGTGCGTACATCCAGGAGTCACTCTCGCACCCGCAGTGGCTCGACGAGTACTCGACCATGTCACCGGTGTGCGTGAACTGCATGCTATTGGCTGACACCCGAGCACGTCGTTCAATGCACTGACACCGAGCCAGTCCCACCGAAGTGTTGGGTGTGACATAGCTTGGCCCCCTGGGGATTATCTGTGCTATCTAGCTCTTTGGAATTCGAGCCGATCGTACTCGTCGCCTTGCTCGTGACCTGGCCGAGAAGCCGCCCGCTGCCGCGCCCGCCGCGGCCCGGTCGACTGGCTGGGATTGCGCCGGGTTGGGTCTATTGGTTCCGGTGTTCCGACGTGATTGCCTGTGCCATGCTGAGCCGCATGGCCGGGAAGGTGCGGGTCGTGGTAGGTGATGACCACCCGATGTTCCGCGAGGGAGTGGTCCGCGCCCTGACCTCCAGCGGCGAAATCGAGGTGGTGGCCGAGGCCGACAACGGCGCCGACGCACTGGAACTGATCAGGACGCACCAGCCCCAGGTGGCCCTGCTGGACTATCGGATGCCCCAGCTCGACGGGGCGCAGGTGGCCGCGGCGGTCGCCCGTGACGAGCTGCCCACCCGGGTGCTGTTGATCTCCGCACACGACGAGTCGGCGATCGTCTACACCGCGCTGCAACAGGGCGCGGCCGGGTTCGTGTCCAAGGAGTCCACCCGCAGCGAGCTGGTGAACGCGGTGCTCACCTGCGCCAAGGGCCGAGACGTGCTCGATCCCAACCTGGCCGCGGGCCTGGCCGGCGAGATCCGGCGTCGCAACGAACCCGACGTGCCGGTGCTGAGTCCGCGTGAACGCGAGGTGCTCGATCTGATCGCCAAGGGCCGCTCCATCCCGGCGATGGCCAAGGAGCTGTATCTGGCGCCGTCGACGGTGAAGACCCACGTGCAGCGTCTCTACGAGAAGCTGGGCGTCGGCGATCGGGCCGCGGCCGTAGCTGAGGCGATGCGCCGGCAGCTGCTGGACTGACATGGCCAGAGGGCGCGTCGTCGAATTCTTCACCACCCAGCCCATCCGGGTTTCGGCGCTGCTACGGCTGCCGCTGATCGGGTTGATCGTGGTGCTGGTCTCGGTGTGGGAGGTCGACCACTGGCTGCCTGCCGTCTACGCGGTGATCCTGGGCGTGTACGCCGCCGCGGCGGTGCTGTGGCTGGTGGTGGTGTTCCGCGGGCCGATGCCGCCGTGGGCGGAATGGGCGTCCACCGGGGTCGACGTGCTGGTGCTGGTGGCGCTGTGTGCGGTATCCGGCGGGGCCACCGCGGCATTGCTGCCGGTGTTCTTCCTGCTGCCGATATCCGTTGCGTTCCAAGACCGTCCGATGCTGACCGCGCTACTGGGCGCCAGCACCGCGCTGGGCTACCTGGCGGTGTGGATCTTCTACTCCAAACGCGATGACAACATCGGCCTGCCCAACATCGTCTACATGCACGTTGGTTTCCTGGCGTGGCTGGCGGTCGCCTCGGCCGCGTTGTCGTTCGTCCTGGCGCGGCGTTCCGCGCGGGTGCGCGCGCTGCTTGAGGTGCGTCGCCGACTGGTCTCGGAGTCCACCCGCGCCGACGACCTGCGCAACGCCGAACTGGCCGAACATCTGCACGACGGTCCGTTGCAGACCCTGCTGGCCGCGCGACTGGAGCTCGACGAGATACGGGAACGCCACCCCGACCCCGGGCTGGATCGGGTGCACGCGGCGCTGCAGGAGACGGCGGTCGGGCTGCGCTCCACGGTGACGGAGTTGCACCCGCAGGTGCTGGCGCAGCTCGGGCTCACCCCCGCGGTGCAGGAACTGTTGCGCCAGTACGAGAACCGTCCCGACCTGACGGTGCGGGCGGATGTCGAAGACGTCGGGCATCCGAAAGAGCAGGCGCTGCTGTACCGCGCGGCGCGCGAGCTGCTGGCCAACATCAACAAGCATGCCGGGGCCAGTGCGATCACCGTCGGCCTCTGCCGGTCCGGGGACCGCACGGTGCTCACCGTGGCCGACGATGGCGTCGGGTTCGATCCGGCGATAGTGGCCCAGGCAGTCGCCGAGGGACACATCGGGCTGGCCTCGCTGCAGGTCCGCATCGAAGCCATGGGCGGCACGATGGCGATCAGCTCGGAGATCGGGTACGGGACGCAAGTGGCAGTGCGGCTGTAGCCGCCGGTGCGGCAACAGCGGCAACAAAGGGTTTCCGTGTCCCATCTTTGGACAGCAGCGTGGCGTCAGACGGTGATGCCGTAGGTCTTGAGCTTGCGGTACAGACTGGACCGCGACATACCCAGGTGAGTTGCTGCCGCCATCCGGTTCCCTGCGTTCTCCTGCAGCGCCGCGACGATGGCGTCCCGCTCGGCGCTCTCCAGCGGGGTCAACGTGTGCCGGGCGACGGTCTGGCAGTACCCGGGGAGATCGGTGGTCTGGACCTCCCCGACCGGGCGCCGCCGCACGGCGTGCACCAGAGCCTCCCGAAGCTGGGATATGTTGCGCGGCCACGAATAGCGTGCGATAAGTCGCGTTGCGTCGGGGCTCATCCGCACATGACGTTCGGGCGCGATACCCCGGAGCAGGGCGGCGGTCAGGGCAGGCAGGTCATCGGTGCGGCAGCGCAAGGGCGGCACGGCGATCGCGATGTCGAAGTAGTGGAGTAGCTGGCGAAACGGCAGGTCGGCAGTCGATGAGCCGTCCGACGCGGTTGCCACCATCCACACCGGGCCGTCCAACGACACCAGAGCCTCGAAGTAGATGGCCAACCGTTCCACCCCGTCCGTGGTGGCTTGGTCGATACCGCGGACGATGTGCAAGGTCGGTTCCGCCGAATCACCCAGCAATGTCGCAAGATCCGAGGGCGGACCTTCCACGCCGAGCTGTGTCGCATCCACGGAGATACTGCGCCCAGCGGGGTAGACCGAGTGGAACAGCTCTGCCACCAACGTGAACTTCCCCACGCCGGTCTCTCCGGCCACCAGTGCGGGCTGGGTTCGGTGCAGCGCTTCACGCAGCTCGGTACAGGCCCGGACCCAGGCAGGAGTTGTCCCACCGGCCAACGATTCTCGTGAATGGCTCAGGCCGCCGACGATCTGCGATGTGTGCGGGGTGGCGATCGCGATCGGTGGAAGCCGGTGCTCGCTGAAGTCCGCCGGAGATCCGGACTTGTGGGCGAGCACCAGATCGGCGATGACCACCATGCCGGCCACGTCGGAACCCGTAAGGATCCGGGTGCCGCGGATGTGCACGAGGCGCTCTCCATCCGGAAGGGCCACCGTATCGCTGACCCGGTCCTTGCCTGCCATCAAGAACGTCGCATGCTCCCGTAGCACCCGCTGCTCGTCGGCGTTGAACATCTGCTGCGCCATCGGATTGGCAATGAACACCGACTCGCCGAACCCGAACACGGCTTGGCGTTCCGAACGTGCGGTCACCTTGAGATAGGTGTCGAAGATGGCCCGCTGGGACTGGCCGCGGTCCATCAGGAGATTGTGGCTGATGTCCTTGGCAGCGCTCTTGGCGAGCGTGTGCATCAATGGACTCCACGAGTGTGACAGCGAGGAGATGTCCAGCACTCCCGCGACTCGTCCGGTCACCGGGTCGATCACCGGCGCACCGGTGCACGCGAACATGTGCAGGTTCTCGCTGAAGTGTTCCGGGCCGACGACGCTGATCGACTGTCCTGCTTCGAAGACCGTGCCGATCCCGTTCGTCCCCATGGTCGACTCCGAGTAGTCGAATCCGGGCGCAAGGTAAACCCGATCGAGAAGCCGGGCGACGGCGGCCGAACTGTCGATGCGCTGCACCACGCGGGCCTTGCTGTCGGTCAACGCGATGACCATCGGCATGTCCACGGTGTCGATTTCCAACTGCTGCAGCACGGGACGGGCCGATCGGATGAGCAGCGACCCCTTGTCGATTTCGTCGGTGAACGCACTGTGCGGGCGCGATACGTCGACACCCGCGGCCTGGCTGCGCTCCCACGAGGCCGCGACGAGATCGGAGACACCGGCCGCCCCGGAGCCACCGAACTCCAGGAAGTCCGCCCTGGCCGCCGCAACCCGCAGCATCCGCGCCGCGCTGTTGGGCATGTGGGCTCCTGTCCTTGCTGGGGCGAGGTCTCCAGTGTGAACGAGAGCCAGATCACATCCAAGCGGTAACTCTGTCCCATTTTGGGACACGCCTCCGAGGTGAGACGTCGGCAACGTTAACGCCAGCGATGTGTCGCAGCACACATCGGATGGGCAGTGGATCCCGAGAACGGAGCGGCATGGAAACCCTGATCAATATCGACAACGGTGGCACGCTCACCGACATCTGCGTGTGGGACGGCAACGCATTCACCTTCACGAAGACCCTGACCACGCCGCATGACCTGTCGGAATGCTTGTTCACCGGTATCGAAAAAGCGTCGGAGGCACTGTACGGCGAGGCGGATATCACCCGGCTGCTGCACGCCACCGAGCACATCCGCTACTCCACCACACAGGGCACCAACGCCCTGGTGGAGCGGCGGGGACCGAAGATCGGTGTCCTCACCACGATCCCGGATCTGCAGACCGCCATGCAACAGACCGCCGCCGAGAAGAAGCTGTTCACCGGCCTGGTTTCGGACCGCTTCCTGAGCCTGGAATCCACCGTCGACGACGAGGCCTTCGAGTTCGACGCGGTGCAGAAGATCAACCGGCTCACCACCTTGGGTGCGGCCCGGGTCGTCATCGCCGGGAGCAGCCCCGAGAAAGAGCGGCGGCTCCGGCACGTTCTGCTCCGCAAGTTCCCGCGTCATCTCCTCGGGTCGGTGCCGCTGATCTACAGCTGGGAGCTGGCCGGCGACCGCAATGACGTCAGGCGGGTCTGGTCGTGCGTCGTGAACTCGTTCCTCCATCCCACGATGGAGCGCTTCCTCTACAGCGCCGAGCGTCGGCTGCAGGACTACAAGGTGGCCAACCCGTTGCTCGTCTACCGCAACGACGGGGCTTCGTCGCGGGTCGCCAAATCGGTCGCGTTGAAGACCTACTCATCGGGTCCGCGGGGCGGGCTGGAAGGCACCTCGGCGTTGGCCAAGGTCTACGGCCTCGAGCACGCCCTGATGATGGACATCGGCGGTACCACCACCGACGTCGGCATGGTCGAGGACGGCGCGGTGGCGGTAGCCGATCGGGGCGCCATCGAGGACGTGCAGATCTCGTATCCCATGAGCGATGTCACGTCCGCCGGTGTCGGTGGATCGTCGGTGATCCAACTGGTCGATGGTGAGCTCAGGGTCGGACCGAAATCCGTTGGCGCCGCGCCCGGTCCGGCATGCTTCGGCTTCGGCGGCAAGCAGGCCACCATCACCGACGTCAACTTGCTGCTCGGCATCCTCGATCCTGACACCTATCTCAATGGCACCTTCAGGCTCGACCCGAGTCGGTCGAAGGCGGTCATCACCGAGACCGTCGCTGAGCCGCTCGGAATCTCGCTCGAAGAAGCACTGATCCGGATGGAACACGCCTACTTCCAGGCGCTGTCCACGTCGTTCGCCCACCTGGTCCGCGACGACACGACCCTGCTGGCGTTCGGCGGTGCGGGTCCGATGAGCGCGGCCGGGGCGGCACGACTGGCCGGTGTGAAGCAGGTGCTGATTCCCCGGACCGCCGCGGTCTTCTCCGCATTCGGCATCTCGTTCTCCGATATCGGCAAGACCTATGACGTGATCGTTCCCGGATCCTCCACCGGAGCTGCCCGGGAGACCTATGACGCACTGCTGGCCCGAGCCGAGCGGGATATGTTCCAAGAGGGCTATTCCCTGGCCGACTGCGAAACCTCATGGCAGCTGCTCGTGGAGAGCGTCGACGAGCGGGATTCCGCGGCTGACGGCAAGGTCTCGCGCCTGGCATATCAGCCGGGGGACGAAGTCGACTATCCCGGTTGCGTGGTGTCCCTGCAGCTGAACGTCACTGCGCCGTTGTCGCATCCCGAACTGGTGCAGGGCAATTCGGTGAAGCCGAGCCCGGCCACCTCGGTGATCCACCGATCCGTCCGTGCGACGGCAGACCGGGTCGACGACGTCCCGGTGTACGTCCTCGACGAACTCAATCCGGGTCACACCGGCGAAGGGGCCGCCATCATCGAAGGCCCGTTCTTCACCGCTCGGGTCTTGCCGGGCTGGACATTTCGCCTCACGTGGGCCGGCGACCTGCTGCTCACCGACAACAACTGACCGCGCAACCCACCCAGACCAACTCGCTTTTGAAGGAAGGAGACTTGCGATGCGAGTCCCCATGACCGAATACCTCGCCATCGATCTCGACACCGAACGATGGGTATGCCGCGTATGCGCCCATGACATGGGTTCGGCCCACGGGAATTACAAGCCGAGCACCCTGGTCTACGACCGTGACCCGCGCGAGATCCACCAACCGATCATCGACCCGGAGCGCTACGAGTACACCTTCAGCCCGGACCCCACGTACTGCCGGATCCTGGAGTACTACTGCCCCGGATGTGCGACCCAGATCGAGTGCGAGTACCTCCCCCCGGGGCATCCGCCGGCCGTCGACCTCGTGATCGATATCGCCGCGCTACGAAAGCAATGGGAAGAACGCGGCCTCGACGCAGAGGCCGTCCACAACTACGGCCCGGGCGAGGACGCCCAAAAGTACACGGCCGCGCTCAAGGCCTCCACCCACCACCACTGATTCGTACCTCAACCTGGAG
This sequence comes from Mycolicibacterium frederiksbergense, assembly GCF_029893345.1. Taxonomy (GTDB): domain Bacteria; phylum Actinomycetota; class Actinomycetes; order Mycobacteriales; family Mycobacteriaceae; genus Mycobacterium; species Mycobacterium frederiksbergense_B. The sequence continues at coordinate 534,382 of NZ_JARXVE010000003.1, forward strand.
ATCTACTGACATGAAACGCATTTCAGTCGACATCGGTGGCACCTTCACCGACTGCTTCTTCGTCTGGGACGACATCTACGTCGATGCCAAGGCGCTGACCACCCACCACAATCTGGCCATCGGGTTCAACGATGCGCTCGACCTCGCCTGCAAGCGCGCCGGGTTGGACCGCTCCACGGTGCTCTCGGAAGTGGACTCGGTGCGCTACGCCACCACGTTGGGCACCAATGCGCTCATCGAACGCAAAGGGCCCAAGGTGGCGGCCATCGTCACCCATGGGTTCGAGGACACCATCCCGCTGTCGCGTGGCCGTGGCTACGGCGAAGGCCTGGACTACTCCCTGCAGCAGAATCTTCCCGCCGCGGAGCGGCCCGAGCCGCTGGTGCCGCGGGCGATGATCCGATCGGTCAAGGAACGCATCAACTCTGCCGGCAAGATCGTGGCCCGGCTGGATCCTGACAACGTGCGCACGGTCGTACGCGAACTCGTCGATGCGGGCGCCGAGGCGATCGTGGTGTCGTTGGTCAATTCGACCGAGAACCCGGAGCATGAGCTCGCGATCCAGGAGATCATCCTGGACGAGTTTCCGCCGCACGAGCTCGGAGCTATCCCGGTGTTGCTCGGGCATCAGGTCTCCGGCCGTAAAGGTGAGTACGTGCGCGCGACGTCGACGATCATCGACGGCTATCTGCACGAGATCATGTTCCACGCGCTGGCGCAGCTGTCGACCAACCTGCGGGACTTCGGCTACGACAAGCCGATGTCGGTCATCCACAACTCCGGTGGCATGGCCCAGATGAACTCGACCGACGCGCTGCAGACCATCCACTCCGGTCCGATAGCCGGTGTGGGTGCCGCGGAACACCTTTCGAATGAGACCGGCATCGGCCATGTCATCGCCACCGATATGGGTGGCACCTCGTTCGACATCGGTCTGGTACCGGAGGGCGGTGTCAAGCACTATGACTTTCTGCCCACCATCGACCGGTGGCTGGTCTCGGTTCCGATGGTCCACCTGGACACCCTGGGTGCAGGCGGCGGATCCATCGCCAGTTATGACCGCATCCACAACTCGATCAAGATCGGCCCGAAGTCCGCGGGGTCCAACCCCGGCCCGGCATGCTACGACCGCGGCGGGCTCCGCCCCACCGTGACCGACGCCGACCTTCTCCTCGGGTACCTCGACCCGGACAACTACGCCAACGGTTACATCAAACTCAATCCGAAGCGGTCGCTGTTCGCCATCGAAGAGGATCTGTGCGACCCCCTGGACATGGATCCGATCGACGTGGCGCGGGTGATCAAAGACGGCGTCGATGAGCAGATGGCCATCGGCATCGGCAAAGAACTGCGCGTGCGGGGCTACCTTCCCGAGGACTTCACCATGCTCGCCTACGGCGGCAACGGCCCACTGCACGCATGCGGTGTCGCACGGCACGCCGGGATCAAACGAGTTCTGGCACCGCCGTTCTCCTCGGTGTTCTCGGCGTGTGGCGCGGGGAACATGAAGCAGCTGCATTTCCACGAGCGCGGCGTGCACATCACGATGTACAACGCCACCACCCGCGCCCTGTACGACAACTACGCCGAATTCAACTCGGTCGTACAGGAACTGGAGGCTGCCGGGCGGGAAGACCTGATCCGCCAAGGATTCTCCAGTGATGATGTCCGGTACCGGCTCGAACTCGACATGCGGTACGGCAACCAGCTGCTGACGCAGGCCGTGGCGCTGACCGGCCTGCACCGCATCAACGGCGTCAAGGAAGTCCTGGACATCATCAAGACCTTCGGCGACGTCTACAGTCACCGCTTCGGGGCCTCTTCGGCGGCACCTGAGGCCGGAATCCGTTGCAGTACGGTGCGAGTGGCGTCGTTTGTCGACGGTGACGTGGTGAATTTCGAATCGCTCGAACACGGTGGCTCCCGGACCGCCCCGACACCGGTCGGTAGCCGTATCGCCCATTTCATCGGAAGCGACGATCCGATCGACACGCCGGTCTACGACCAGGATTCACTCGGCGCCGATCGGGTGATCACCGGGCCGGCGATCGTGACCACCGAGAACACCACGTTCCTCGTCGAGCCCGGTTGGCGGCTCGAGCCCACGGCCCAAGGTGCCGTGTGGTTCCTGCAGGACTGACCGAACCCCCGAACCGTCGAGAAAGTTGAGCACGAGACCATGACCGCAGTCAACGAACGACCGGCCGCCACGCTGACAAACGAAGAACAGCAGTGGGTGGACAAGTTCATGGACGAAACCACCCTGTTCCTGGGGCCGGACCCCGAGATCATGCGCAGCCACAGCATTTCCGAACGGACTGCGCACGAAGAGGTGGCCATCGCCGCCGGCGTGGACCGGCTGCAGGTGGAACGCATCCGCAAGCGGATCGCGGGCGCCCTGGACGAGGGCTACGAGATGTGCGAGGCCCAGGGCGCGGCCCCGGGTGCCAAGTGGGGCGACCTCACCACGGCGATCTATACCGCTGCCGGGGACGTGTCGTACCTGTCGTGCCACGGCGTCATAGCCTTCAGCGCGATCCTGCACCATCCGATTCGGTACATCATGAAGTACTGGAAGGACGACCCGACCGTTGGCGTCAACGAGGGTGACGGCTTCATCCACAATGACGCCAGGTACGGCAACGTGCACAACACAGACCAGTCGATGATCATGCCGATCATGCGTGACGGCAGCATCGTCGCATGGGTCGCCGCCACCATCCACGAAGGTGAGAACGGCGCGTGCGAACCCGGGGGTATGCCCTCGGGTTCAGAGACGCCCTTCGACGACGGCCTGCGCATGAGCCCGTTCAAGATCGTCGAACGCGGTGAGCTGCGCCGGGATCTGCTGACCTTCCTCCAGCATTCGGTGCGCGATCCGAAGCTGCAACTGGCGGACTTGAAGGTGAAGATCACCGCGGTGCGCAAGATCATGGAGCGCATCGACAAGGTGATCGACGAGGTGGGTGTCGACACCTTCGTGGCCGCACTCCGGACCACCGTCGAAGATGTCGACGCCGAGGTCCGTCGCCGCATCGCCGAGTTGCCGGACGGTACGTACCGGTTTGACCAATTCATGGACAGTACGCTCAAAGAGAACATCCTCATCAAGATCGCGTGCAAGATCACCGTCAAAGGTGACACCATGACCGTCGACCTGCGCGGAACCGGACCGGAAATCATGAACCGCGCGATCAACTCGCCCCTGTGCTCGGTGAAATCCATGATGATGCAGGCGATTCTGGCGTTCTGGTGGCCGGACCTGCCCCGCTGCACCGCGGCCATGAGCTGCATCGAGATCGTCTCTGACGAGGGCACCTGGGCAGACGCCTCCTACGATGCCCCGATGGGACAGTCCCTGCAGGCCTCGTTCCGCGGATTCTCGGCGATGCAGGCGCTTTACAGCCGGATGTCGTTCTCCACGCCGCACAAGTACAGCAACGTGGTCGCGAACTGGTTCAACCAGATCAACACCTTCCTCTGGGGCGGTATCACCCAACATGGCGACATGGTGGGCAACCTGTGCGCCGATCTCAACGGAATGCCCGGTGGGGCAAAGCCATTCCGGGATGGGGAGGACGCGGTATCGCCGCTGTTCTGTGCGATGGCCGACACCGCCGAACAGGAGGTGATGGAGGAGGAGGTGCCGTTCATGCAGCTCGTGTCCAAGCGCCTGGTCCGCGACAACATGGGCTTCGGCAAGTTCACCGGCGGCATGGGATACGAGATGATCGTGGCCGCCGAGGGCACCCCGGAGTGGGGATTCATGACGGTTACCTCCGGGGCCAAGTTCTCCTCGATCTACGGCATGTACGGCGGCTACGGCTGCGGCACATACCCGCTGGCAATGGTCAAGGGCACCAACGTCTACGAGCACTTCCGGCAGGACAATAAGAAGTTCGACCTGTCCATCGAGAAGGTCATGAACGAACAGCCTTTCCCTGACGGCCGGTACTCGACCTATCACATGGGGCTGCAGTTCGATCGCGCCAAGGACGGCGAGCTCTACATGATCAGCCAGGGCGCCGGCGGCGGCTACGGCGACCCGTTGGAGCGTTCGCCGGAGTCGGTGATCCGGGACGCCGAACTGGGGCGGATCAGCCAGAAGGTGGCCGAGGACATCTTCGCCGTTCGCTACGATCCGGCGACCTTCCGGATCGACGCAAGCGGCACCGAGCAGGCCCGCGCTGGTGCGCGCCTGGCGCGTCTTCAGCGCGGAAAGCCCTTCGCCGAGTTCTGCGCCGAGTTCGTCACACCGGAACCGCCGAAAGACCTTGCCTACTACGGATCTTGGGGAACCTGGGAAGCCGGCAACGAGGACATCACGGCGACCGTGTACACGATCGACGGTCCAGAGCGGGTCAAGGCTCCGCTGGCCGAGTTGCCGCTGGTGGTGGTCCCCGACCGCCGTGAGGTCAAGATCGCCAAGCTCGAGTCGCGGATCGCCGAACTCGAGGCGCGTTACGGCGAGACGGTCAGCAAACTCACCTGAGATCGGTGGTGGCGGTCGCGCACCCGCGGCCGCCACCACAGTTTCGACCAACCCGAAAGTACAAGTATTCGCGATGAACGTGAAAACCCTTGTCGCCGAGACGCCCAGCGGGCGCAAGCGGCCGCTGCTGATCAACGACCACGACTACTCCACTGCCGTGATACGACAGGGCGCGCCGATCCCGTGGACCGACACCACCCTGGCGGCCGGGCACTTCGGCCAAGTGCGCGGACTGCTCGATCCCGACGCGCTGTGGATCGACGTTCGCCGGCTGATAACCGCGCACCTGGCGGCTCGCCCCGAACTCGTCGAGGCGATGGGCGCTCGATCCCGGCCCGGATACGCGCTGCGCACCCTGATCGGCGACGAGACGCTGCTGGCGTCGCTGCTGGAGGTGCTGGGCACCGTGTCGAGCACGGCCCGACGCGGGCTGGTTCTGCATGTGCCGTCCCCGGCCGCATGGCTGTCCTGGGCGCACCAGGTCGCGAGCAGCCCGATCGATACCGTGGACCCCGATCGGGCCGACAGCGCGTCGATGTACGTCGCCGAGTGGCTCGGTCAGCTCGGCGCACTCCCGGTCTCGCTGGTGCTGCTTGACGCCCGCGAAACCCCTTGTACGGCAGCCGAGCAGCTGGCGAGCTACACGTCGATCGGCAACGTCGTGAGCCACTTCGGCTGGTCAGCGGCGCTGTGGAGCGGCCAGGGTATCGAGAGCTCGGCCGCAGACCCCGGCATCAGCGTCGTCCCCGATGAGTTCTGGACTACGGGCGCCGACGTACCCGAGGGTCAGGTGCTGTTGACCACAATCCCCGGTTCGGCCCATCCCGAGCGGGTACTTGACCAGCTGGCAAGGCTGGGGTGAAAGAAACGCATGGCCGCGCCCATCGAGCTCGGCTGAATTCAAATCGATCGAGGAGGTTCTCATCAAGGCATTGGTGTATCACGGCATCGGCGAAAAGTCCTGGGACAACGTGCCGGACGCCACAATTCAGCAACCCACCGATGCGGTGGTGCGGGTCGATGCGGTCACGATCTGCGGGACCGATCTGCACATCCTCAAGGGCGACGTCGCCACCGTGACACCTGGCAGGGTGCTGGGTCACGAAGCGGTCGGTACCGTGGTTGCGATCGGCTCGGGCGTACAGCGGGTAGCGGTGGGCGATCGGGTACTGGTCTCCGCCATCTCGGCCTGCGGAGTGTGTCGATACTGCCGTGCAGGTTCCTACAGCCAGTGCCTGGGTGGCGGCGGATGGATCCTCGGCCACCGGATCGACGGTACTCAGGCCGAGTACGTCAGGGTGCCATTCGCCGACAATTCCACCCATCCGGTCCCCGACGGCGTCAGCGACGAGCAGATGATCCTGCTGGCCGACATCCTGCCGACGGCCTACGAGGTTGGCGTCCTCAACGGAGCGGTGCGGCCGGCGGATGTAGTCGCCATCGTGGGCGCCGGACCCATCGGGTTGGCGGCCGTGCTCGCGGCGAAGCTGTTGAGCCCAAGCCATATCGCCGTGATCGACCGGGTCGACGCCCGGTTGGACATCGCGCGCGCGATCGGTGCCGATATCACGATCAACAGTGCAAACCAGGATCCGAAGGAGGTGATCGCCGATCTCACCCATGGTCTGGGCGCCGATGTCACGATGGAAGCCGTGGGCATTCCCCCGACCTTCGAACTGGCCGTGGCACTGGTTCGGCCCGGCGGACACGTTGCCAACATCGGCGTCCATGGCGAGCCGGTCACATTGCATCTGGAGGACATCTGGATCAAGAACCTCACCCTGACCACCGGACTCGTCGACACACGGTCGACCTCGACGCTGATCGAGCTGGTCGCTAGCGGCCAGATCGACACCTCGTCGCTGATCACCCATCGTTTCGCGCTGTCCGACATCGAGCAGGCCTATCGAGTGTTCGCCGATGCGGCCACAACTGGCGCCCTCAAGGTCTTACTCAGCAACGCTCCATCAGCCCAGTAGCTCAACCGCGTCTGGGGTCAGTCCAAACGCTGCCATCGCAGGTAAGCGGTGAAATCAGCTCACTTCACGCAGGGAACACCGGATACCTTCATCTGGCTCAGATCGGTGGGCGCCGGGGTGAAGGTGCCGGTTGCGGTCGCGGCCACCGTGGTCACCGGGGTGCTCGAGGTGGTTTCGTCCATGCTGGAGCCCGAACCGGAGTCGGCCATGCTGTCGATGCTCTCCTGGCTGGACCCGGTCAGATAGTTATCGCCGGGAAAGTCGGTGCCGACCGTCAACTGCACGGTGCCGGAGGGCAGCTCGGTCGACGGCGCGGCCGTCACGCTCAGTTCGTCGGCCAGCGACTGGGCGGCAGCCTCGGCGCCCGGCCCGTAGCCGATCGTGGTGGTGGCGGCCAGCGACTCGGCGGTGCTGGTCTCGCCCGGGGTGAACCCGTTTTCGGCGAAGGTGGACTCGAGCTGGCCGGCCAGACCGTTGTAGGTGGACGCGTTGATCACGTCGAGCACCGCGCCGTGGCCATGAAGAACGTGTTCAGCCGGTGCGGGCGCGGGGGTGTTGGCCCCTGGCTCGGTGACCAGGTCATGCACGATCGACCGGATGGCGGAGACATCGATGAAGTTGACATCCTCGCCCAGCGAGTTGGTACCGAATTCCTTGATCGGCAACGTGTAGAGGGTCGGTGGCTGGCCGGTCAGCGCCGAGGCCCGGCTGGCGAAGCTGGCCAGGTCGAAGCCGGAATCCAGCGCGACGTTCTGCTTGGTGACGTTGAGCAGATTGCGCAGCGTGGTCGGGCTGGACAGCCCGCCGCTCTTGCCCAGGGCAGATACCAGCGCGGCGATGAAGGCCTGCTGGCGGCGGGTGCGGTCGAGGTCGGTGAAGTTCTCGTCGTTGATGTCGCGGCGCTGACGTACGAAGGCCATGGCCTGGGCGGCGTCGATCTCCTGGACGCCCTGGTGGAAATCGGCCCCGGAGTAGGGATCTGAGGTGTCGGCGTTGAGGCAGACGGTAATTGGTGCCACCACCTTGGCGATCTGGAAGAACGCGCCGAGGGTGACTTCGACGAAGTGGTCGATGGGGATGCCGAGCAGGTTGCGCACCGTGGCGATCTGGGCCTTGCGCCCCGCCTCACGGGCCTGCTGCTCATGTAAGGACGGATCACTGGAGTCGGACTGCAACGACTCCATCTCCGCTTCGTAGGCGAAGCCGTAGGCCTGCTTGATCTTGCCCTTGCACGGGTTGGTGTCGCACCCGGCGAGCTCGACGTAGTCGTCGCGGGGGATCGAGAACGCGGTGGCTGGGGTGCCGTCACCGGGCAGGTGCACCACGATCAAAACGTTGGCGTTGTAGCCGCCGACCGTCTCATCGCCGGCGTGCAGCGCCTCGTAGATGTCCTGGGGCAACGGATTGCCATGCTGATCGAGCCGGCTGTCCAGCCCCATGATCAGGATGTTCTGGGTGTCCCCGGTCGAGACGGGGCCGCCCACCAATGCGTTGGAGGTGGTGATGCCGTTCAGCGCGCCGTGGTAGGTCGCCCAGCCCATGCCGGTGCCGGCCAGTACCGATACTGCAGCCAGGCTGACCGCCGTCCGGCGTGCGGCCTGCACGCCCCGGCTCGGCATGCGGTGCTGGCGGCGGCTTTGGCTGTGGGTAGGTGCGTTCATGATCACCTGCCATTATGAGGGAGCTCACTGAGAGTGCGGTGAGCGGGGAAATTCGCTGGTCAGCGGCTGAAGTGGGCCAGTATCGTGCCCAGCATGAAACTGCGCGTCGCGATGCTGACCCTGGTCTTGGCGGTGGCGGCTCTGCTGGTCAACGCCTGGCTGGTGACCACTGCCACGCGCCCAGCCCAGGCCTTCGGCGGTGGGCACGTGCTGCAACTGGAGGGCCCCGATCTCAACGTGCGCGAATACGGCCCACCCGGCGAGCGGGCCGTGGTGCTGCTGCACGGCTACTCGGCGTCGATCGAGTGGTGGGACAAGGTGGCTCCGCAGCTGGCCCGCGATCAGCGGGTGATCGCGATCGATCTGGTCGGCCACGGCGGCTCGGAGGCGCCCGGCCAGGCCGCTGACTACCAGCCCGACGGGCAGGCCTCGGCGGTGCGGAACGCATTGGAGGCGTTGGGGGTTCGCCATGCGGTGCTGGTGGGGCATTCGATGGGCGGGGCGGTCGCGGCCGAGGTGGCCCGGCAGTATCCGGATCTGGTTGAGCGGGTGGTGGTCTCCGATACACCCGCCGCCGACGATCTGGTCGCTATGCCGTTGCTGGGACGCATGGTGTGCTGGCCGGTGATCGGGCCGGCCCTGGACCGGTTCCGCAGCGTGGATGCGATCACCGACAGTTCGTTGCAGACCGGGTTCGCCGCCGACTATCCGGTGCCCGATTTTGCGCATCGCTCGCTGGAACGGCTGACCTACTCCGGGGTGTGCGACTCCACAGATGGACCGCACCCCGTTGTGGACACCCTCGCCGCCCTGGGCAAGCCGGTGCTGGTGCTGTGGGGCGATCAGGATGTCCTGACCCCCACCGCCACCAACGTCGAGCGTTACACGGCGGCCGGCCTGCCGCCGGTGATCATCGAAGGCTCTGGGCACAGCCCGATGGTGGAGCGGCCGGAGGCGTTCCTGGCCGCTGTCACCGACTTCGTCAGGAACCCAGCCCCCGTGAGATGACCAGGCGCTGAATCTGGTTGGTGCCCTCGAAGATCTGGGTGATCTTGGCTTCCCGCATGAACCGCTCCACCCGGAAATCGCGGGTGTAGCCGACTCCGCCGAACACCTGCACCGCGTCGGTGGTCACCTTCATCGCGGCGTCGGTCGCCACCAGTTTCGCGACGCTGGCCTGCGTGGAGTAGGGCAACCCGAGGTCGCGACGGCGCGCGGCATCCAGATAGGTGGCCCGCGCACTGACCACCGCTGCGGCCATATCGGCCAGCAGGAATCCGAGCCCCTGATGGTCGATGATCTTGCGGCCGAATGTGGTTCGTTCGTTGGCGTATCGGACGGCCTCGTCCAGGGCGGCCTGGGCGATACCGACGGCGACCGCCGCGATGCCGAGCCGGCCGGAGTCCAATGCGGAGAACGCGATTGACAGTCCCTGCCCTTCGGTGCCGATCAGGCGGTCGGCGTCCAGGCGGGCATTGTCGTAGAACGCCGAGGTGGTGGGCACCGCGTGCAGGCCCATCTTCTCCTCGGGCTTCCCGAAGCTCAGGCCCTCGAGATCGGCGGGGACCAGGAAGCACGAGATGCCCTTCGAACCCTCTCCGGTGCGGGCGAACAAGGAGTAGAAATCGGCCTTTCCGCCGTGGGTGATCCAGGCCTTCGATCCGTTGAGGACGTAGCTGTCGCCATCGCGGGTCGCCTTGCAGTTCAGTGCCGCGGCATCCGATCCGGCCTGTGGCTCGGACAGGCTGTAGGCACCGATCTGGTCGCCGGAGAGCATTCCGGGCAGCCAGCGTTTCTTCTGCTCCTCGGTGCCGTAGGCCAGGAGTGGGTGTGACGAGAGGCTGTGCACGCTCACGGCGACCCCGATGGCGGCCCAGCGTGCGGCGATCTCCTCGAGTACCTGCAGGTAGACCTCGTAGGGCTGGCCGCCGCCGCCCCACTCCTCGGGCTGGGGCAGGCTCAGCAGCCCGGCCGCGCCGAGTTGGGCCATGACGCCTTCGGGGTACTTCTCGTCCCGCTCGTACCCGTCGACGATCGGATCGAGGACCTTGTCGGCGACATCGCGGGTGAGCGCGATGAGATCACGAGCGTCGTCAGAGGGCAGGAGGCGGTCAACCGGCATACTTGCACATCCTAGTTTCTCTGCGGCAGCGAAGCCCGGTCCGGTCAGAACCAGCGGAACACTTGGCTGTACGTGGAATACAGCCCGTCGCCTGCCCAGAGCGACACCGCCAAATTGTGTTGGGACTTCCGCCATAGTTCTCGGCCCGTTGTCCCGTCGACAGCCACCACTTCGTCGTTGTCTTCGGTGTAGTTACCGAAGAGCATGCGCTGACCGTCGGACCCGAGGAACCTGAAGTTCGTGCCGAGGCTGAGCTCCGTCGGTGCCTCCACAATGTCACTGTCGGTCTCACACGTCTGGACCTTCACCCGCACCACACTGTCATCACGCAGGACGATGAAACACGTGGTCCCGTTGCCGTAGGCCGCGACGTTGCGCGTCCCGTCCTGACCAACGTGCCGGGTCCACAAGATACGGCCGGATGCCGGGTCGTAGGCACGCAGGTCGCCCCTGGCCTCGTTGTAGACCAATGGGTAGTAGAGGCCCGATGACCCGGGTGTTTGGGGACTCAGACCGACCGACCAATGATGACCTTTGGTTCCGAATCCATCAACGAACGTGAAGCCCTCACTTGGGACGGTTGCTGACTTGGTGCCGCCGAAATCATAGAAAGCGAACGTCTGCCCGTCTGACAACCCAAACCCCGACGCAAAGGCAGCGCTTCCAAGGACGCTCCCACCTTGGAGGATGGGGTTTCCGGTATTGGCGTCGAGCACCCGGCCGTCCAAGAGTACGACGATGCCCTGATCGCCGTAGACGGCCACGTTGGCATGGCCGCTCGACTGCGGATCCTCTTGCTTGTAGGGGGTTCGCCAAGACTCGGAGCCGTCTGCGCGATACCCGACCACCTGATCCTCGAGCAGGACGACGAACCCGTCGCCGGCGCTGTACATACCTCTGATCGGTCCCCAGTAAGTCCCGGGCACCTTTGTGGAGTTCTTCTCGGCACCTGATGCCGTATCGAAAAACACGAGCACGATGCCTCTGTCAGTGGATTGGACACCGTCACTGAAGGCACACCCGATGGTCGTGGCCGCCCGATCAATCACGCATTCCGAGAACATGTTGTTGAGGCTGCGGTCCGCTATGCCGGCCGGCATCACGGGCTTTGGCCAGCGCGGCGCGCCGTTCTCGGCGTCCACCGCGAGCACACCTTTGTTCTGTTGGTAGTTGTCAACGCTGACCACCACGGTGTGAGCATCGCCGCCCAATAGGTAGGTCGCGAAGCTGTCCGGGCGAAAGGTCCAGCGCGGTTCATCGAGTGGCTTTTCGAGCGACTGCACGAGCTGATCGCGCGGCGGTCGCAGGGCGCCCAACGGCGGCACCGACGTCGGAAGCGGCGATGCCGCTGAGGGCGTGGTGTTTTCACTACCGATTACACCGCCGTTCTCACCGCCGCGGGCATTCAGCCACCACAGCAGCGTCCCGGCGCCCGCGGCCGCGATGACCACGGCAGCCACCACCGCAATCACCAACCATCGCATGTTGCCGCGCGGTGGCTCCGGCGTCGGAGGGGTCGGCCCGTATCCCGCCTGGAACACGGGAGGCTGCCAGGCGTGGGCGCCGAACGGACTCGGGGCGGACGGTGGCGGGCCGGCCTGCTGGAACGGGTCCGGCGCCCAATACGGTCCGGACGGCGGCGGAAACCCCGCGGGCGGGTAGGTCATTGAGCCCCTCCATCAATCACCAGGCCAGCAATCTCAATCACCCTATAAGAGCGCGATCGCGGTCCGGTGACCCAATTCGGGGGAACAACTGGTTGTCGCGGCCCTGCGTCGAACGTGCAGCCTTTTGCGACATATCGGCGAAATCGCCACGGTGGCCTGCACGTTCGTCACAGTGTCTCGGAGAGACATAGACCAGGGAGGGCCCGTCAGCGCATCCGCGCGATGATCTGGATCTCGACCAGTGCGCCCGGCATGGCCAGTTCGGTCACGCCGACCGCCGTCCAAGCCGGGTACGGTGCGGCCACGAACTCGTCCTTGACCTCGCCGAACATCTGTACGTGTTGCCGCAGGCCGACGTGGTAACTGGTCATATCCGTGACATTTGCGAACGTCAGCCCGGCCTCGGCCAGCAGTCCACGCAGGTTCTCGAAGGCCAGCGTGAACTGTGCCCGCGGCTCCGCCGGCACGGTCATATCGGGACGGATTCCCATCATTCCCGAGCAGCGCAGGTGATCACCGTCGATGACCGCGGGCGCGAAATGGTGGGCGTCGTACATCGGCCGCATCCATTCCGGCACAACGATTTTCTTGGGGGAAGACATGGTGCGGCCTCCTCTGCTCGCTGACACATCACCAGGTTCCACGAGAAGACGCGAAAACCCCCTATTTTTCGGAAAATAGGGGGTTTTCGCGTCTTCTCGGCGGAGGAACTAGACGCGCTCCCCGACGGACAGCGCGGCGAGGATGTCGTTCACCCGGTCGCGGGCGTCACCGAACAGCATCTGGGTGTTCTCCCGGAAGAACAGCGGGTTCTGCACACCGGCGTAACCGGAGGCCATGGACCGCTTGAACACGATGACATTGTCGGCGTTCCACACCGTGAGCACCGGCATGCCGGCGATCGGGCTGCCCGGGTCCTCGGACGCGGCCGGGTTGACGGTGTCGTTGGCGCCGATCACGAGCACGACGGAGGTGCCGTCGAAGTCGTCGTTGATCTCGTCCATCTCGAGCACGATGTCGTAGGGCACCTTGGCCTCGGCCAGCAGCACGTTCATGTGGCCGGGCAGGCGACCCGCGACGGGGTGGATGCCGAAGCGGACGTTGACGCCCTTTTCCCGCAGCTTGCGGGTCAGGTCGGCGACACCGTACTGGGCCTGCGCCACGGCCATGCCGTAGCCGGGCGTGATGATCACCGAGTCGGCCGAGCTGAGCAGCTCGGCGACGCCCTCGGCGTTGATCTCGCGATGCTCGCCGTAATCCTTGTCCTCGGCCGGCCCGGCCTCGATGCCGAACCCACCGGCGATCACCGAGATGAACGACCGGTTCATCGCCTTGCACATGATGTAGGACAGGTACGCACCGGAGGAGCCGACGAGCGCGCCGGTGATGATCAGCAGGTCGTTACCGAGCAGGAAGCCCGACGCGGCCGCGGCCCAGCCCGAGTAGCTGTTCAGCATCGACACCACCACCGGCATGTCGCCGCCGCCGATCGAGGCCACCAGGTGCCAGCCCAGCAGCAGCGCGAGCACGGTGACCACCACGAGCAGCCACAGCTGCGGCTCGATAACGAACCACACGGTCAGCGCGAAGAAGACCACCAGCGCGCCGACGTTGAGGAAGTTCTTGCCGGGCAGCATCAGCGGTGCGGACTTGATCCGGGCCGAGAGCTTGAGGTTGGCCACGATCGAACCGGTGAAGGTCACCGCACCGATGAACACGCCGATGAACACCTCGGCGGAGTGGATGCCGAGCATGCCTTCGGTGCCGAGTTTGGCGGCCTCGGCACCGGCGAGATCGCCTTCGACGTGCAGGTAGCCGTTCCAGCCGACCAGCACGGCCGCCAGGCCGACAAAGGAGTGCAGCAGCGCGATCAATTCGGGCATACCGGTCATCTCGACCACCCGCGCGCGCCACAGGCCGATCGCCGCGCCGACGATCATGGCGCCGATCAGCAGGGCCAGGCCCAGCGGCTCGATCTTGCGGTCGAAGGCGAGAGCGACGGTCGCGATCAGGGCGACCGCCATCCCGGTGATACCGAAAGTATTTCCGGCCCTGGATGTCTCGTGCTTGGAAAGTCCGGCCAGCGCCAGGATGAACAGCAGAGCCGCGATGACGTATGCCGCGGTAGCAACGTTTTCTAAGGTGAACATGGAATCCATTCCAAAGTCTTTGTGGGCACGCAGGATCTAGCTGCGGGAGAACATCGCGAGCATGCGACGCGTCACCGCGAAGCCGCCGAATACGTTGATGCTGGCCAGCAGGATTGCCACACCGGCGAGCACGGTGATCGGGAGGTTGCCGTGGCCGATCTGCAGCAAAGCGCCCACCACGATGATTCCCGAGATCGCGTTGGTCACCGACATCAGCGGGGTGTGCAGCGCGTGGTGCACATTGCCGATCACGTAGTAGCCGATCACGATCGCCAGCGCGAAGACCGTCAGGTGCACCTGCAACGCCGAGGGCGACATCGCGATCAGGGCGAAGACCGCGGCCGCGACGGCAAAGGTGACGCCGAGTCGGCGCCCGGTCGACATCGGCTGCTTCACCGGCTTGACCACTGCGGCTGCGGCAGCCGGCTGCGCGGCCGGCGCGGCGGAGACCTGCACCGGCGGCGGGGGCCAGGTGATCTCGCCGTCGCGCACGACGGTCATCGACCGCTGCACCACGTCGTCCCAGTCGAGGAAGACCTTGCCGTCCTTCTCCGGGGTCAGCAGCTTGAGCAGGTTCACCAGGTTGGTGCCGTACAGCTGCGAGGCCTGGGCAGGCAGCCGGCCGGCCAGGTCGGTGTAGCCGATGATCGTCACACCGTTCTCGGTGACGATCGCCTGGTCTTTGACCGTGCCCTCGACGTTGCCGCCGTTGGCCGCGGCCATGTCGACGATCACGCTGCCGGATTTCATCGACGCCACCATCTCGGCGGTGATGATGCGCGGCGCGGGCTTACCCGGGATCAGCGCGGTCGTGACGATGATGTCGACGTCCTTGCACTGCTCGGCGTACAGCTGCGCCTCGCGGGCCTTGTAGTCGTCGTCCATCTCCTTGGCGTAGCCGGTCTTAGAAGCTTCAGCGGCCTCGGCGGCTGGGTCTGCCACGGACAGGTACTCACCGCCGAGCGAGGCGACCTGATCGGCGACCTCGGGCCGCGGATCGGTGGCGCGCACGATGGCACCGAGGCTGCCCGCGGCACCGATGGCGGCCAGGCCGGCGACGCCGGCGCCGACGACCATCACCTTGGCCGGCGGGACCTTGCCCGCCGCGGTCACCTGGCCGGTGAAGAACCGGCCGAAGCTGTGTGCGGCCTCGACGACGGCGCGGTAGCCGGCGATGTTGGCCATCGACGACAGCACGTCCAGCGACTGGGCGCGCGAGATGCGCGGCACCGCGTCCATGGCCAGCACCGTGATGGGACGGGTGGACAGCTGCTCGACGAGCTCGGGCTTGAGCGCGGGTGAGATCAAGCTCACCAGCGTCGCTCCGTCCCGAAGCTTGCCGATCTCGGTTTCGTCGGGTGCGTTCACCTTCAGCACGACGTCCGCGTCCCAGGGCTGGTCGATCTCGGCGCCGGCCGCGACGTAGGCGGCATCGGAGAAGCTCGAGGCTGCACCGGCGCCGGACTCGACGACTACCGCGTACCCGAGCTTGATGATCTGCCCGACTGTTTGCGGCGTGGCGGCGACGCGCGTTTCCCCTGGTAGGGACTCACGCGGGATCCCGATGAGCATCGAATCCGCTCCGTTCTATTGATTAGGCTTGTTAGTTCAGCCTGGAGAAGTGTCGCATTTGTGTTTCGGTTGACGCCCAAGCCCCTTTTGGGGGAGGCGACCGAAAGCCCAGTTCGGCTACAGCCAGTCGCGGCGTTTGAACATCACATATAACAGGATGACCAATACCGCGATCAAAGTGGTACTGGCGATGAACCCCACCACGGTGTTGATTCCCGGGTATACGACGTTCTGGCCGTAGAAGCCCGTGATGGCGGTCGGCACCGCGATGATGGCGGCCCAGCCGCTGAGTTTCTTCATCACCGTGTTCAGCCGCGCGTCCTGCAGGGACAGGTTGGTCTCGAACATCGTGGTGACCATGTCGCGCAGGGATTCGGTCCACTCCGAGGCGCGCAGCACATGGTCGTACAGATCGGCATAAAGTGGATCGAGCGCGGGTTCCGTTGACGAGTCCAGCCTGCGGTGCTGGATCGTGCTGACCACCTCGCGCATCGGTAGCACCACCCGGCGCAGCTCGACCAGGTCCTTGCGCAGCTGGAAGGTGCGCCGTTGCAGGCCGTGCCGTGGACCGCCGTCGGCGAACAGCTCATCCTCGAGCGATTCGATGGCATCGTCGAGCGCCTCGACGGCCTCGAAGTGGCCGTCCACCACGACGTCGAGCAGTCCGTGCACGAGGGCGCCGACACCGTGTTCCTGGCCGCCGAGGTCATCGAAGCGCCGCGATACCTCGCTCATGTCGAATTCGGTGCCGTCACCGTTGACACTGGGCAACCGGACGGTGATCAGGCCGCGCGGCAACACGAACGCCGAGATGCGGTGCTTGACCAAGCGTGAGGTAAACGGTGGTGCATCCTCATCGGGCACCCGGGTATCGACGGCGTACACCGTGAAAAACGTATGGGTGTGATACACCGAGGCTTTGGTGCGTTCCTTGGGTGCGACGGCGTCTTCGACCGCCCACATGTTCAGCCCGAGCTCCTCGGCCAGTTCGCGAAGCGCCTCGTGGTCGGGATCGTAGATGTCGGCCCATACCAAGGTGTGCTCGTCGGCCAGACACTCGGAGATGGCGGGGAACGTGAAACCGTCGACTGGCTGTCCGGATCGCCAAATTCGTCCCTGAACCTGCGTCACGGGTACCCAGTCAATCACTGCCCGATCGCTGCAGCTGCGATTCCATGGTCTGAGCCAGGTGGCTGAGCGCGGCGAGGACGTTGCGCCGCTGCCGCCCGAGGCCGGCCAACAGTGCGGCGTGGGCGTCCAGCTCGCGGGGGAACAGCTCGTCGACGATGTGAACGCCCTTGTTCGACAGGGTGATCAGGGCCGAACGCCGATCGTCGGGGTTCCGTGTGCGGTTGATCAGGCCGCGGGTCTGCAATTTGGCCAGCGTCTTGCTGACGCCGGCCCGCGACATGCCGAGCAGCTCGGCCAGCCTGATCGCGGTGACCGGAGGCTCGGCATAGCGCAGCGGCACCAACAGCTCCATCTCGACGGCGGTGAGGGCCGCACCGGCATAGATCTGTTCGACGGCCAGGTCCAGCAGCGCCGAGATTCGTTTCACCTGGGCCACCACCTCCATCGGTGAGGTGTCCAGGTCCGGGTTGTGTTCTGCCCACCGTGCCCGGGTTTGGGTGCGCAGCGAAGTGTCGGTCATCGTTCCCCATAATTGTTAACTAGTTGACAATATTGCTAGGTTCGGAGCCTAGCCGAAGGGGGTCTGGTGGAGCGTGATGTCCACGATGCAATCGTGATCGGTGGCGGAGCGGCGGGGCTGAGCGCCGCCACGGTGCTGGCCCGGGCCCGGCGCCGGGTGACCGTCGTCGATGCCGGCCAACCCCGCAATGCACCTGCGGGGCACCTGCACGGGTTCCTGTCCCGGGATGGGATGACGCCCGCGCAGCTGCTCGAGGCCGGCAGGGCCGAATTGGCCGGATACGGAGGCGGATTCACCTCGGGCCGGGTCACGGCCATCGAACGTCTCGAGCCCGGCGGATTCGTGGTGCACTGCGATGACGGCCGCATCCTCACCGCGCGCGGCATCATTGTGGCCACCGGCCTGCGCGATGAGCTGCCGCAGATCGAGGGCCTGCGCGAGCGCTGGGGTCGCGATGTCCTGCACTGTCCGTATTGCCACGGCTACGAAGTGCGAGATGCACCGATCGCGGTGCTCGGCGGTGACAATCGACCGTTCACCCTGCATCAGGCGGCCCTGGTGCGGCAGTGGTCGGCTGATGTGGTGTTCTTCCCGAACCGCATCGTGTTGACGGTCGAGGAGCGAAAGCGATTGACGGTCATCGGCATTCGCATTATCGAAGGAGATGTGGCGAGGCTGGTGGTGCGGGAGGATCGCCTGCACGCGGTCGAAATGGCCGATGGCCGGACGGAGCAGAGGACGGCCGTATTCGTCGGGCCGCGGTTCATCCCGCACGATGACGTGCTCACCGCGCTGGGGTGTGACACCGGGGGCGATGGCTGGGTTGTCACCGACCCGAGCGGCCATACCAGCGTGGCGGGGGTGTGGGCGGCCGGCAACGTGGTCGATTCACCCGCGCAACTCATCTCGGCGGCCGGTGCCGGCAGCAAGGCGGCGATCGCGCTGAATCACTTCCTGCTCGAGCTCGACATTCAGTCGGCCCTGTCGACGGCGACCATCGGCAGCAAGTAGGTGCGTACGTACTCGCGGGTGTCGTCCAGGGTGGTGAGTTTGATACCGGTGTGCGGAGTGACGATGAACGACAACGTGAGTCGGGTATGCAACTCGGCGACGGTGCGGATGTGGCGCTCCTGCTCCGGGGTGGTGTTGTTCGTACCGTAGAGGTCGGCGCGTAGTTGCGTGGCCGAATAGTCGGTGGCGAAATCGATGATGGCACCGGCGTCGACGGTGAGGCTGGGCAGAATCGTCTCGGGTTCGGTGCGCAGGAGTTTCTTGAGCAGGGCGTGGTCCCTCAGGAAGGTCACCGTGAAGACGGTGCCGTAGACCAGCCGGTCTTCCAGGGTGTCGGCGTGGGCGCGGGCTTGGGCGCTGCCGTCGAGGTAACGCCGTGCCTCGGAGAGCACCAGGGCGTCGATGAGCGCGTGCTTGGTCGGGAACCGCCGGTACAGGGTTGCCCGGCCGACGCCGCTGCGCTTGGCGACGTCTTCCATGGTGGTGCGCCGGATCCCGATCAGTTCGGCCTGTTCGAGCGTCGCGGTCAAGATGCGGGTGCTGATCGGATCGGGTTCTCGAACGCGGGCCAGCACAGCCGGATCGGGGTCGGCGAGCCGCCGGACGAAGTCCGCTGTTCGGGTTGATGTCACGGAATTCCTCCTTGCTTGCGCATCCCGATCGTCGTAGCGTAGCCAGCAATACCTGCGAGACGATGATTGTATAAGTGTCTCACGCGTCTCGCTGAGTAATTGGGCCAAGCGGGGGAGGGCGCTCATGGACATCAAGTTGTGGACGCGATGGGTGGCACAACACGCCGTACCGAAGTTGTTCATGGGGGCACAGGCGCGACGCGGTAATCCGTTGGCGCAACTGATCGTCAGTCACGGTCGGGGCGTCGACCCGTATCCGCTGATGGAAGCGGTCCGGGCGCAGGGCCCGTTGGTCCGGTCGCCGTTCGTGTGGTCCACCGCCGACCACGCGGTGTGCCGGGAAATCCTGCGCGACAAAAGGTTCGCTGTCACCCCGCCCGCCGGCATGGACCTACCGCGTCCGCTGCGGGCATTGCTGGCGCGAACCGATCCCGGGGTCGCGAATCCGGTCGAACCACCCGCGATGGTCATCGTGGATCCACCCGATCACACCCGCTATCGGCAGTTGGTTGCGCAGAGCTTTACCCCGCGGGCGATCGACACCCTGGGGCAGCGGGTAGCCGAGGTGACCGCGGAACTCGTCGAAAAGCTTTCTGTCGCAGCGCAACCAGACCTGATCACCGACTATGCGGCCGCGATTCCGGTGGCCATGATCGCCGACATTCTCGGACTGCCCGCCGAAACCCACGGCCAACTGCTGCAATGGGGTCACGACGGGGCGCCGCTGTTGGACATCGGAATCCCATGGCAGACCTACCGCCGCGCCATCGACGGTCTGTGCGGATTCGACCGGTATCTGACTGACCACTTCCACCAGGTGCGCACCGGGGCGGTGAGTGACAATCCGTTCACCCGGATGGCAGCCGATCACACCCTCACCGATCGCGAACTCATCGCCAACGCAGCGCTTCTCGTCGGCGCCGGGTTCGAAACCACGGTGAACCTGATCGGCAACGGCGTCGTCCTGCTGCTACAGCACCCCGACCAGCTGACGCGGCTGCGCGAGAACCCGGATCTGTGGCCCGCCGCGGTCGAGGAGATCCTGCGCATCGACAGCCCGGTGCAGATGACTGCCCGCAGCGCGACATGTGACGTGGAGATCGCCGACCAACACGTTCGGGCCGGAGACATGGTCGTCCTGCTGCTCGGCGGCGCCAACCGCGATCCGCGGGTGTTCCCCGACCCCGCACGTTTCGACATCACCCGCGCCAACGCCCGTGAGCATCTGGCGTTCGCGTCCGGCATCCACGCCTGCCTCGGTGCGGCACTGGCCCGCATCGAGGGCGTCACCGCGCTGCGGGCGCTCTTCGATGCCTATCCTGACCTGCAATTGACCGGGGCTCCGCAGCCGCGTGGGCTGGTCAACCTACATGGATACCGACGGCTGCCGGCTCACCTCGGCAACCTGCCAGTGCGGCCCCGGGCGTGAATCGATCCCGCTGTTCGGCCAAATAAACTCACGCCAATTTCAGACCTTCACCGTGTCGCCTGATGCCGGTACCAATACTCGGGTGAACGAGACACTGCCCGGTTGCTGTCGCTGAAGCCAGTCATCACCCCCCTTGCTTCAGTAACAGAAAGCTGCACACAGTGTCTGTCTTCGTCGATATCGTTCCCGGCGAGTCTCAAACCGGCTCGCCGCGTACGGCCGCAGCGTCAACCCGCTGGCGTGCCCTGCTGACCAAATCCGCGCTGCCGCTGCTGTCGGTTCTGGTGTTCGTCGCGGTGTGGCAACTCGTCGCCTGGGCCGGCATCTGGAACCAGACCTTCGTGCCTTATCCGGCCTCCGTGTGGCGCGCCTTCATCGACGTCTCCACGACCCATGAGGGAGCCCGCGGCTACGCGGGCTATCTGCTCTACGAGCACCTTTACATGACGTTGCGCCGGGTGCTGGCCGGTGTGGTCATAGGCGTAGCGGTCGGCGTGCTGTTGGGCCTGGTGATGGGTTCGGTCAGCTGGTTGCGCAGCGTGCTGGAACCGTGGCTGACCTTCCTGCGCGCACTGCCCCCACTGGCCTACTTCTTCCTGCTGGTGATCTGGCTCGGTATCGACGAGGCGCCCAAGATCACCCTGCTGGCGCTGGCCGCGCTGCCGCCGGCCGCGGTAGCCACCACCGCCGCGGTGGTGGCCGCCCCGGTCGGGTTGCAGGAGGCGGCCCGGGCCCTGGGCGCCACCCGCGCACAGGTCATCCGCGATGTCGTGGTGCCCTCGGCGCTACCGGAAACCTTCACCGGCATCCGCCTGGCGGTGGGCATGGCCTATTCGTCGGTGGTGGCGGCCGAACTGTTCAACGGCATCCCCGGTATCGGCGGATTGGTCAAGGACGCAAGCAATTACAACAACACACCGGTCGTGCTGGTCGGGATCTTCGCCATCGGGATCTCGGGTCTGGTCATCGACGGCGTGCTGCGGGCCGTCGAGCGCCGCGCAGTCCCTTGGAGAGGAAAGATATGAAACTGAAAGCACTCCTGGCCACGGCAGTCGCCGCCGCGCTCACCCTATCCGCCTGCGCGGTGGACCATTCCGGTCAGAACGCCCAGAAGCCCACCATTCGCGTTGGCTACCAGTCCTTTCCGAGCGGGGATCTGATCGTCAAGAACAACAAGTGGCTGGAAGAGGCGCTGCCCGACTACAACATCAAGTGGACCAAGTTCGATTCTGGCGCCGATGTGAACACCGCGTTCATCGCCAAGGAACTCGACTTCGGTGCCCTGGGTTCCAGCCCGGTGGCGCGTGGTCTGTCCGCCCCGTTGAACATCGGCTACAAGGTGGCGTTCGTGCTCGACGTCGCCGGTGACAACGAGGCCCTGGTGGCCCGTGACGGCGCCGGCATCAATTCGATCGCCGACCTGCGGGGCAAACGGATCGCCACCCCGTTCGCGTCCACCGCGCACTACAGCCTGCTGGCCGCGTTGGCGCAGAATGGCCTGTCGCCCAGCGATGTTCAGCTGATCGACCTACAACCGCAGGCCATCCTGGCCGCCTGGGAGCGCGGCGACATCGCAGCTGCCTACAGCTGGCTGCCCACGCTGGACCAGCTGCGCGAGACCGGCAAGGATCTCGTCACCAGCCGCCAGTTGGCCAAGGAGGGCAAGCCGACGCTGGACCTCGCCGTGGTGTCCGACGAGTTCTCCACCGCCCATTCCGAGGTCGTCGACATCTGGCGTCAGCAGCAGGCACGGGCGCTGGACGTGATCAAGAACGATCCGCAGGCGGCGGCCAGGGCGATCGCGGCCGAGGTCGGGCTGAGCTCGGAAGATGTTGCCGGACAACTCAAGCAGGCGGTCTACCTGACGCCGGCCGAGGTGGCCTCGCCACAGTGGCTGGGCACCGACGGCGCACCCGGCAACATCGCCGCCAACCTGCAGAGTGCCTCGCAGTTCCTGGCCGATCAGAAGCAGATCCCCGAAGCCGCGCCGCTGCAGACATTCTCCGACGCCATCTACACGAAGGGGTTGCCCGATGTCATCGCCCAGCAGTGATGCGCCCGGCGGTCTGCGGATCAAGAACGTCGCGCACCGCTATGGGCACGGCTCGGGTGAGGTGACCGCCCTCGGCCCGGTGGATCTCGACGTCGAACCCGGATCGTTCCTGGTCCTGGTGGGGGCTTCGGGGTGCGGTAAGAGCACGCTGCTGCGGCTGATTGCCGGGTTCGAGCGCCCGTCGGAGGGCGAGGTCGAGGTGTCCGGCTCGCGCCCGACGCCCGGGGTGACCTCGGGTGTGGTGTTCCAGCAGCCGCGCCTGTTCCCGTGGCGCACGGTCGGCGGCAATGTGGACCTGGCCCTCAAGTACGCCCAGGTGCCGCGTGAGCGACGGGTCGAGCGCCGCGAACAGCTGTTGGAGCGCGTCGGGCTGGAGGGTACGGCGAAACGCAAGATCTGGGAGATCAGCGGCGGGCAGCAGCAGCGGGTGGCGATAGCGCGAGCACTGGCAGCCGAAACGCCCTTGTTCCTGTTGGACGAGCCGTTTGCGGCGTTGGATGCGTTGACCCGCGAGCGGTTGCAGGAGGATGTCCGTCAGGTGAGTGCAGAGTCCGGTCGCACAACGGTTTTCGTGACGCACAGCGCCGATGAGGCCGCGTTCCTAGGATCGCGGATCGTGGTGTTGACCCGGCGGCCGGGCCAGATCGCGCTGGACCTGCCGGTGGAACTGCCGCGCACCGGCGTCGACGCTCATGAACTGCGCCGCTCGCCGGAGTACCTCAAGTTGCGTACGGATGTGAGCGAGGCGGTGAAGCTAGCCGCGGCGTAGCTGCGAATTGGGCTGCAGTGGCTTAGACCCGGCCGACGCGCCGTTGCAGGAACGCGTCGATCAACCCGGCCACTTCCTCCCCGTGTGTCTCCAGCAGGAAGTGCCCGCC
Organism: Mycolicibacterium frederiksbergense; assembly: GCF_029893345.1. Classification (GTDB taxonomy): domain Bacteria; phylum Actinomycetota; class Actinomycetes; order Mycobacteriales; family Mycobacteriaceae; genus Mycobacterium; species Mycobacterium frederiksbergense_B. Next base: position 557,679 of record NZ_JARXVE010000003.1, read on the forward strand.
GTCGAGCAGGTGGATCTCGGCGTCGACGGCGTCCTTGCCGAAGGCACGTGCACCGTCGGGGCCGAAAATGGGATCGCCGTTGCCCCAGACGGCAAGCACGGGAACCGCACTGGTGCGCAGGTATTCGTGCAGTGTGGGGTAGAGCGGTGCGTTGGTCGCGTAGTCCAGGAACAGCTTGAGCTGGATCTCGTCGTTCCCGGGGCGTGACACCATGGCGGCATCGTGGACCCACGTGTCCGGGCTGACCAGGCTTTCGTCGGAAACCCCGGTCAGGTACTGCCATTTGATGCCCTCGACATCCAGCGCAGCCCGCACCCCCGCTTCGGTGTCGGGGGTCTGCTCGCGCTGGTAGGCCCACACCGTGGTCCAGAAGCTCTCAACGAAACCTTCGTCGTAGCCGTTGCCGCTCTGACTGATGATCGCGGTGATGGCCTCCGGATGCCGCAAAGCCAACCGCCATCCGATCGGGGCGCCGTAGTCCTGGACGTAGATCGCGTAGCGGGACACTCCGAGTTGGTTCAGCAGGCCTTCGGTCAGGTCCGCGAGTGCGTCGAAGGTGTAGTCGAATTCGGCGGCCGTCGGTGCGTCGGAGTGTCCGAAGCCCAGGTGATCGGGGGCGATGACGTGGTAGCGCTCAGCGAGCCGCGGAATGAGGTCGCGGAACATGTACGAGCTGGTCGGGAATCCATGCAGCAGCACGATCGCCGGTGCATCCGGCGCGCCGGCCTCGCGGTAGAAGAGCCGCTGCCCGTCGACCGTGGCGTAGCGATAGTGAACGGTCATGCCTAACTCCTTTGTCCAGTTTTACCGGTTAAGGACATTCAACGCCGACGTGTGTAACCTGTCAATATCTATTTGGAGGTTAGAAATGGAGCTGGTGGAGGTCGGCCGGAGCGACGAGGCCCTGCTGCTCGATCTGCTCAACACCACGCCGGTGGTGAATGGGGTGCAGAGCGATGTGCTCGCGGCATTGACGGCTGCGCGGGCCTGGCTATGTGAGCATGGGGCGACCGAAGCCGAACTGGCAGAACTGGTCGCGGCCCGGAACGTGCTTCAGGCAGTGGTGCGTGGTTCCGCGTCGGCGATCGCGCTGGAGCCGTTTCTCAATGCGGTGGAATTGCGGGCAAGCGCGACGGCGGACGGGCTGGGTTGGGAACTGGAGACCGACGACGCGAAGCGCGGTGCGGTGCGGGCGATCCTGGCTTGGGACGCGCTGCGGATCGCAAGCCCTGGGCGGTTACGCGCCTGCGCCAACCCGGACTGCCGACTGTTCCTGATAGATCGCAGCAAGCCGAACACCGCACGCTGGTGTTCGATGGCTACCTGCGGAAACCGAATGAAAGCGCGCCGGTATCACCAGCGCGCAAGGAGTGTCGAAACTGACGAACAGTCGTGATCACACCGGCGGGTATGCCGGCGGCGGATAGACGCCGCGCAGACCCCAGGCGAGCCACGGAAAGAAGAAGTCGCTCTCGTCGGAGAGGTCGTAGTCAGGATTCGGGTCCATACCGGCAGTCTAGGCATAGACCGTCAGCCCGAACAGGGATTGCCTACACTGATCAACCAGCTAGTTGATTGATTCCCCGGGCAAGGTCCGGGCGACGCTGATAGTGAGTGTGCTATGTCATCCGATGCAGAGGCCGGCCGGGGGCGCGGAGTTGCCGCCAACGGTACATCCCGCCGCGATGAACTGCTGGCCGTGGCGGCCAAGTTGTTCGCCGCTCGCGGTTATCACGGCACCCGGATGGACGACGTCGCCGAAGCGGTGGGGCTGAACAAGGCCACGGTGTACCACTACTACGCGAGCAAGTCGTTGATCCTCTACGACATCTACAAAGGCACCGCGGACTTCACCGTGGAGGCCCTGCACGACGACCGCACGGTGTCCGCCCGGGAGACGATCTTCAACTTCACCCGGCGGTTGATGGTGGGCATCGCCAACGACCTGGAGCGCGCGGCGGTGTACTTCCAGGAGGGGCCCTACATCGCGGAGTGGTTCACCGAGGAGCAGGTGGCCTACATCCGGCAGGCCGAGGCCCGGGTCTACGAGCATGTCCGCGACGTCATCGACCGCGGTATCGCGAGCGGCGAGTTCTACGACTGCGACTCCCACGTGCTGGCACTCGGCTATATCGGCATGACGCTCGGTTCCTATCGGTGGCTGCGTCCGCACGGCCGGCGCACCGCCGAGGAGATCGCCGTCGAGTTCAGCACCGCCCTGCTGCGCGGGCTGATCCGTGACGAGTCCGTGCGGAACGAATCCCCGCTGGGGCTAGAGGTCTAGCCGAATTCGATGATCTGCCGCACGGCCTTGCCGTCGGCCAGTTCATCCATGCCCGCGTTGATCTGCTCGAGCGTGATCGTGTCGGACACCAGGGATTCCACCGGTAGCCGCCCCGCCCGCCAGAGCTCGACGAAGCGCGGGATGTCGCGCGACGGCACCGCCGATCCCAGGTAGCTGCCGATCAAGGACCGGCCCTCGGCCACGAAACCCAACGGCGACACCGAGATTCGGGCGTCTGGGCGGGGCAGGCCGACGGTGATGGTGCGCCCGCCGGGACCGGTGAGGGCGATGGCGGTTTCCAGCGCGGCTGGGTGGCCCGCGGCTTCGATCACCACATCGGCCTTGAGTTCGGCGGCCTGCTCGGGGGTGTAGGTCTGGTGCACACCGAGTTCGCGGGCCCGGGCCAGCTTGTCGGGCAGTTGGTCCACACCGATCACGTGGACGTCGTCGTGGGCCAGTGCGGTCAGGGCCGCGGCCATACCCACGCCGCCCAGACCGACGATCGCCACGGTCTGGCCGGGCCGCGGCGTGCCCACGTTGAGCACCGCACCGCCGCCGGTGAGTACCGCACAACCCAATAGCGAGGCGACGACTGCCGGAACATCAGCGGGGACGGGCACCACCGAGCGGCGGTCGACTACGGCGTGGGTGGCGAAGCCGGACACTCCCAGGTGATGGAACACCGGTTGGCCGTCGCGGGTCAGGCGGATGTCGCCGTTCATCAAGGTGCCCGCGCCGTTGGCGGCCGATCCGGGGCCGCACGGCGTCAACCCGTCGGTGGCACAGGCCGGGCAGTCGCCACAGCGCGGCAGAAACGTCATCACCACTCGCTGGCCGACCGGCAGATCACTGTCGCCGGCCTCGACGATTCCGGCGGCTTCATGTCCGAGCAGCATCGGGACCGGACGCACCCGGTTGCCGTCCACCACGGACAGGTCGGAGTGGCACAGCCCGGCGGCCTCGATGCGCACCAGCAGTTCGCCCGGTCCGGGTTCGGCGAGCTCAAGGTCGCTCACCCGGATCGGCTGCGTCTCGGCGTACGGCCGGGGGAGGCCTATCTGATCGAGGACGGCTCCGCGGATCTTCATGCCCACCAGCCTGTCACCTGCTGTCAGACTTCAGCCATGACCGACCTGACCCGCGGGGACTTTCCGGTGCACTGGCCGGTGCTGACCAGATGGACCGACAACGACATGTTCGGTCACCTCAACAACGCGGTGTACTACGAGCTGTTCGACACCGCGATCAACGCGTGGATCAACACCAGATGCGATGTCGATCCGGTCACCGCGCCCTGGTTGGGTGTGGTCGCCGAGTCCGGGTGCCGCTATTACGCGGAGCTGAAGTTCCCCGACCCGTTGGTGGTCGGCCTGGCGGTGGCCCGGTTGGGGAACAGCAGCGTGACGTACCAGCTGGGTTTGTTCGAGCCGGACGGCCCGGTGGCAGCGGTCGGCCACTGGGTGCATGTCTACGTGGACCGGACCACGCGCCGGCCGGTACCGATTCCCGACGTGATCCGGACGCTGCTGCAGTCGATATGCTCGCCGGATGCCGCTCGTGAGCAAGACCGTCGAGGTTGAAGCCCCTGCCGAAAAGATCATGGCGATCGTCGCCGACTTCGAGGCCTACCCGCAGTGGAACCCCGAGATCAAGGGCTGCTGGATCTTGGCCCGCTATAACGACGGCCGGCCCAGCCAGCTACGGCTCGACGTCGAGATCCAGGGTCAGTCCGGCGTCTTCATCACCGCGGTCTACTACCCGGCCGAGAACCAGATCTACACCGTGCTGCAGCAGGGCGATCATTTCACCAAGCAGGAGCAGAGGTTCTCGATCGTGCCGCTCGGAGCGAGCACACTGCTGCAGGTCGACCTCGAGGTCGAGACCAAGATGCCGATCCCGGGCCCGATGGTGAAGAAGCTCATCGGCGAGACCCTGGACCACCTGTCCAACAGCCTCATAACCAGGGCGCAGCAGCTGTCCGGCGCGTAGCCGACAGCTCGGCTGCTGCCGCCCGCAGCGCCATCACCCGCTGGTGGATGCGGTGCTCGGTGGACCGAGGCATCCACGCCGGCCGGTACCGTCCGTGCTTGATTCGGAACACCCGGCCGTGTTCGATCTCCCAACGCAGGGCATCCGAGACCGCCTTCGATGGACGGCCCCGGGTGGCGAAGCCCTGGGCGCTCAGCGTCTCGACGAGATCGCTGACCGACTGTGGGCCATGTTGAAACAGATACATGGTCAGCACATAGCGGAGTTCGATGCCGCGGAGCAGAAGTTTGTCCGACATGGCGTCACGGTGCCACTGACCTGTGACATCTCCGCTCGGTGGCAGGGAAAACGGATGTCGTGCTGCCCGGCTATGAGCGACAAAGTCGCTGAAAACGCATCACGGGCCCCATAGGCCGCAATGGCATCGAAGTGTGAATCACAGCCGCACCGTGGGCCCCAACTGCCGCTGTGGTTCCGGTAATTCGGCGTGCCCGCATTACAGCGACTTTGTCGCTAACAGGCGGGCGCGTCGAAATGAGGTACAGGACGGGCTGGTAGGGCCATAGGGGCCCAAGTGACTCCAGGCCTGGGGCTGGTGTGCTTGATGCAACCCGTGTGGCGATTTCAGCGACTTTGTCGCTGACAGGCGGGCAGGGCGACCACGCGTCTGGGAGCGGCTGTGGGATGCACCGGGCCCGGCTCACCGCCACATCCCTATCTCGTCAAGCCGGGCGATGAGCCGATGCGCGCCGTCGGTGAACTGTTTCGCGTTGAGCTCCACCGCGGCCGCCACATCCCGGCGGCGCAGCGCGTCGATCAATTCGCGATGGTTTTCCACGGCCTCGATGCCCCACGCCGGGTCGGTCGAATAGATCAGGGCCGGCAGGTACCGCGCGACGTGCAGCAGGAACCATGCCAGTTTGATCCGGCCGCTGGCGTGGTTGAAGGCTCGATGAAAGGCGAACTCGGCGGCCGAGATCTCCTCGGGGTCCGCGCTCTCGACGGCCCGCTCGAGGTTGGAGTTGAGCCGCTCCAGCTCGTCGATCTCGGCTGCGGTGATGCGGGCGGTGGTGGTGGCTGCAAGCTCGCGCGCGATGGTGGCCTGCAACCAGAAGATGTCTGCGATGTCGGCGCGGCTCAGCGGGAGTACGACGTGTCCGCGGTTCGGCTCCAACTGCACCATGCCTTCGCCGCGCAGCGTGCGCAGCGCCTCGCGCACCGGCGTGATGCTCACCCCGAGCGCAGCGGCGGTCTCGTCCAGCCGGATGAAAGTCCCGGGTCGCAGCACGCCGGTCATGATCTCGGCCCGCAGCTGCGCGGCCACCTCGTCGGACAGCTGCTCCCGGCGTCCCACTCGGCGACGCAGCGCATCCGTTCTGGCAGGTGCGTTCACGAGATACCGGTCGCCTTTCGGGTTCATCTGGTGGGGCTTGTGGGCGAGGGACCCAGGCCATAATGTGACCGAGACAACATAATGTTTGATCAAATATCAACATCATGCAACCCGCCGCGTATCCCGCAAGGTATGGAGTACAGATTCCGTTGACTGACGATCCGACGACCACTGAGCAGCCCTACCTGGCCCGCCGTCAGAATTGGACCAACCAACTGACGCGGCACGCCCTGATGCAACCCCATAAGACCGCGTTGCGGTACCTGGGCCACACCACCACCTGGCGCGAGCTCGACGACCGGGTGAACCGGTTGGCCGGAGCCCTGAGCCGGCGTGGCGTTGGCTTCGGTGACCGGGTGTTGATCCTGATGCTCAACCGTCCCGAGTTCATCGAGGCGATGTTGGCCGCCAATCGGCTCGGCGCCATCGCGGTGCCGGTGAACTTCCGGATGACACCGCCGGAGGTGGCCTTCTTGGTCAGCGACTGCGGGGCCCGCGTCATGGTCACCGAACCGGTGCTGGCCGGAGTCGCCACCGCGGTGCGCAATCTCGACGCCACGTTGTCAACGGTGATCGTGGCCGGCGCAAGCACCGAGGCCGATTCCGACGACGCCGTGTTGGGCTACGAGGACCTGATCTCGGAAGCGGGCGATCCGGCGCAGCCCGTCGACATCCCCGACGATTCGCCTGCGCTGATCATGTACACCTCGGGCACCACCGGCCGGCCCAAGGGCGCGGTGCTGACCCATTCCAACTTGACCGTGCAGGCCATGACCAACCTGTTCAGCGCCGGTGCCGACATCAACAACGACGTCGGCTTCATCGGCGTCCCGTTGTTCCACATCGCCGGCGTCGCGGGCAGCGTCAATACCGGCCTGCTACTTGGCCTGCCCACGGTGGTCTATCCCCTGGGCGCCTTCGACCCGGGCGCGCTGCTGGACGTGCTGGCAGAAGAGAAGGTCACGGGGATCTTCCTGGTGCCCGCGCAGTGGCAGGCGATTTGCGCTGAGCAGAAAGCCAATCCGCGCGATTTGTGCCTTCGAGCGCTGTCGTGGGGAGCCGCGCCCGCCTCGGACACCCTGCTGCGGGCGATGGCCGATACCTTCCCGGGCAGTCAGATTCTGGCCGCCTTCGGCCAGACCGAGATGTCCCCGGTCACCTGCATGTTGCTGGCGGACGACGCGATTCGCAAACTCGGCTCGGTCGGGCGGGTCATTCCCACGGTTGCTGCCCGCGTCGTCGACGAGAACATGAACGATGTCCCGGTCGGCGAGGTCGGCGAGATCGTCTACCGCGCCCCGACTTTGATGGCGGGCTACTGGAACAATCCGAAGGCCACCGCGGAGGTCTTTGCCGGCGGCTGGTTCCACTCCGGAGATCTGGTCCGTGAGGACGAGGAGGGCTACGTCTGGGTCGTCGACCGTAAGAAGGACATGATCATCTCGGGCGGCGAGAACATCTACTGCGCGGAGGTGGAGAACGTTCTGGCCGGGCACCCCGCCATCACCGAGGTTGCCGTGATCGGCCGACATCACGAGAAGTGGGGCGAGGTGCCGGTGGCCGTAGTAGCTCTGGCCGCGATGTCCGATTCCCTGAATCTCGGCGATCTCGACGAGTTCCTCACCGACCGCCTGGCCCGTTACAAACATCCCAAAGCGCTGGAGATCGTGGATGCGTTGCCCCGCAACCCCTCGGGCAAGGTTCTCAAGACCGAACTCAGACAACGTTTCGGTACGCCAGTCACCGCCAGAGATTAACGTTAGCGAAAGTAGCTTTGTGTCAACGGTTTCTGCAGGTAGGGAGGAAAATCGACCAGGAGTTGGAGTCGTTGCTAACGGTTGATGGCTCAATAAACCCGATGCGGTGCACGGCCCGCTTTGGATCGGGTACAGTCCGGTGGTCTCACTTACTACCCGTGAGTAGGGAGAGTCGGATCACACGAGTTGACATGCGACGAGGAGGGGGCGTGCGACACGTCCAGAGGGCGCACCGGTGACGGCGCCCGCCGACGGCCTAGTCGGCTACTTACGTGATCAACTGGAGAAGCCCCTGGCCACGGTCGGTGGCTTCTTCAAGATGAGCGTGCTCACTGGAAAGGCCTTGCTGACACGGCCATTCCAGTGGAAAGAGTTCGTGCTGCAGAGCTGGTTCCTGGTCCGGGTCGCCTTCCTGCCCACGCTCGCGGTGTCCATCCCGCTGACCGTGCTCATCATCTTCACGCTCAACATCCTGCTGTCGGAGTTCGGTGCAGCTGACGTCTCGGGCGCCGGTGCCGCGCTGGGCGCGGTCACCCAGCTCGGTCCGCTGGTGACCGTGCTCGTGGTGGCCGGTGCCGGTTCGACCGCGATCTGCGCCGACCTCGGCGCCCGCACCGTGCGTGAGGAGATCGACGCCCTCGAGGTGCTCGGCATCGACCCGATCGAGCGCCTGGTGGTACCCCGCGTGGTCGCCTCCACCTTTGTGGCCTTCATGCTCAATGGCGCGGTGATCACCATCGGCCTGGTCGGCGGCTTCTTCTTCGGCGTCTACGTCCAGAACGTCTCCGCCGGTTCCTATGTGTCCACGCTGACCTTGCTGACCGGTTTCCCCGAGGTGATGATCTCAGTCATCAAGGCCACGCTGTTCGGCATGATCGCCGGACTCGTCGGGTGCTACCGGGGCCTGACCGTGGCCGGTGGTTCCAAGGGTGTTGGCACCGCGGTGAACGAGACCCTGGTGTTGTGCGTGGTGGCGTTGTTCGCCGTCAACGTCGTGCTCACCACGATCGGCGTGCGGTTCGGGACGGGGCGGTGACATGACTACCTCAACTGTTCTCCGGTCGCGGTTCCCCCGGGTGTTCACGCGTACCGCGGAAATCGCGGGCGCGCCGGGCCGGCTGCTCGACAGCATGGGCCACGTCGCCTGGTTCGTCGTGCAGGCCGTCGCGAGCATCCCGCACGCGCTCCGGAACTACCGCCGTGAGGCGCTGCGGCTGGTCGCCGAAATCGGTATGGGGACCGGCGCTATGGCCGTCATCGGCGGCACCGTGGCCATCATCGGTTTCGTCACGCTCTCGGCGGGCTCGCTGATCGCCATCCAGGGTTTCGCCTCGCTGGGCAACATCGGTGTCGAGGCCTTCACCGGCTTCTTCGCCGCGCTGGCCAACATCCGCGTGGTCGCCCCGGTCGTCACCGGTCAGGCATTGGCCGCCACGGTCGGTGCCGGCGCCACCGCCGAACTCGGCGCCATGCGCATCAGCGAAGAGGTCGATGCGCTGGAAGTCATGGGCATCAGGTCGATTTCGTATCTGGTGTCCACCCGGGTCATCGCCGGATCGATCGTCATCGTCCCGCTGTACGCAATGGCGATCCTGCTGTCGTTCCTGTCCGCGCAGTTCGTCACGACGATCTTCTACTCGCAGTCGGTCGGCACGTATGAGCACTACTTCCATACGTTCCTGCGCGTCAACGACGTGATGTGGTCCTTCCTCGAGGTCATCATCATGTCCATCGTGATCATGTTGAACCACTGCTACTTCGGCTATTACGCCAGTGGCGGTGCCGTCGGTGTGGGTGAGGCAGTGGGGAGGTCCATGCGTACCTCGTTGATCGCCATCGTGGTGGTGGTCTTGTTGGCTTCGTTGGCGCTGTACGGCACCAACCCCAACTTCAACCTCACGGTGTAGCGGCATGACCCAGCCTCAAGCCCCCTACGCTCCACTCATCAAACCGAAGATCCCGCCGTACAAGCTGGCCGGATTGGTGTTGGTGCTTGTCACCGTGTTGATCTTGGCGTTGACCTGGATGCAGTTCCGCGGGTCGTTCGAGAACAAGGCGCAGTTGACCGTTATTTCCGGACGAGCCGGTCTCTCGATGGATCCCGGTTCCAAGGTCACCTACAACGGAGTGCCGATCGGTCGACTGGCGTCGATCGACGTGGTGGAGGTCGACGGCAATCCGGAAGCCAAGCTGACCCTGGACGTCAAGCCGAAATACTTGAAGCTGCTCCCGGAGAATGTGGTCGCCGAACTGCGGGCCACCACGGTGTTCGGCAACAAGTACATCTCGTTCCTGTCGCCGGAAAACCCGTCGCCGCAGCGGGTATCGCCGGCGACACCGATTCGCGCCCAGGGTGTGACCACGGAGTTCAACACGCTGTTCGAGACGATCACCGCGATCTCCGAGCAGATCGACCCGATCAAGCTGAACCAGACCCTGACCGCCACCGCACAGGCGCTCGACGGCCTGGGCACCAAATTCGGCCAGTCCCTGGTCAACGCCAACACCATCCTGACCGACCTCAACCCGCGCATGCCCGAGATCCGCCACGACATCAAGGGCCTGGCCGATCTGGGCGAGGTTTACGCCAAGGCCTCCCCGGACCTGTTCGACGGACTGAACAACGCCGTCACCACCGCGCGCACCCTCAACGATCAGCGCGGCAACCTGGATCAGGCACTGGTGGCCGCGGTCGGCTTCGGCAATACCGGCGGCGACATCTTCGAACGCGGCGGCCCCTACCTGGTGCGCGGCGCCCAAGACCTGCTGCCCACCTCGGCGCTGCTCGACAAGTACAGCCCGGCGCTGTACTGCACGATCCGCAACTACCATGACGCCGGTCCGAAACTTGCTGGCGCACTTGGTGGTAACGGTTACTCGCTGCAGACCCATTCGTTGGTGATCGGCGTGGGGAACCCATACACCTACCCAGACAACCTGCCACGGGTGAATGCCAAAGGCGGGCCCGAGGGCCGGCCGGGCTGTTGGCAGCCGATCACCCGGGATCTGTGGCCCATGCCGTATCTGGTGATGGACACCGGTGCATCCATCGCGCCCTACAACCACTTCGAGTTGGGCCAGCCGCTGTTTACCGAGTACGTGTGGGGCCGTCAAGTGGGGGAGTACACGATCAACCCATGAGAGACGCTAGCGGAACGAATAGTCAGATGGCATGCGGGACCCGAGCCTGCGAGGGAGCCGCATGAGCATCAAGGGCACGATTCTCAAACTCGGCATCTTCTCACTGGTGCTGCTCACGTTCACTGCGATCATTTTCGTGGTCTTCGGCCAGATTCGGTTCAACCGGACCTCCGAATACTCGGCGATCTTCGACAACGTCAGCGGTTTGCGCAACGGGCAGTTCGTCCGTGCCTCCGGTGTCGAGGTCGGCAAGGTCTCCGACATCAAGCTGATCAACGGTGGCCAGCAGGCCAAGGTCACGTTCAACGTCGAGAAGTCGCTGCCGCTGTTCGACGAGACCACCGCGGCCATCCGCTACCAGGATCTGATCGGTAACCGCTACCTGGAGCTCAAGCGGGGTGAGAGCAATACGAAAATTCCTCCGGGCAGCACCATCCCGAAGGAACGCACCGAGCCCGCGCTCGACCTCGACGCACTGGTGGGCGGCTTCCGTCCGCTGTTCCAATCGTTGACCCCGGAGAAGGTCAACACCATCTCCAAGTCGATCATCACCATCTTCCAGGGCCAGGGCGGCACCATCAGCGACATCCTGGACCAGACCGCGCAGCTCACCCAGAGCATCGCCGACCGGGATCAGGCCATCGGCGAGGTGATCAAGAACCTCAACATCGTCCTGGACACCACCGTGAAGCATCAGAAGCAGTTCGACGACACCCTGAAGAACTTCGAGACGCTGATCACCTCACTGAAGAACCGGGCCGATCCGATCGCGTCCTCGGTGGCCAACATCAGTAATGCGGCCGGTTCGCTGTCCGACCTGCTGTCCGACAACCGTCCGTTGCTCAAGGACACCATCGGCTACCTCGAAGTCACCCAGCAGCCGCTTATCGATCAGAAGCAGCAGCTCAACGACATCCTGGTGCAATTCCCCAACGCGTTGAAGATCATCGGCCGTGCCGGTGGCATCTACGGTGACTTCTTCAACTTCTATGCCTGTGACCTCACGTTGAAGCTCAACGGGTTGCAGCCGGGCGGCCCCGTCCGAACCGTCAAACTCAGTTCGCAGCCGTCGGGTAGGTGCACACCCAGATGAGGACACTTCAAGGTTCCGACCGGTTCCGCAAAGGCCTGATGGGCGTCATCGTGGTGGCGCTCGTGATCGGCGTCGGCTCGACGTTGACCAGCGTGCCGATGCTGTTCGCGGTCCCCAGGTACTACGGGCAGTTCGCTGACACCGGCGGTCTGAGCATCGGCGACAAGGTGCGCATAGCCGGTATGGATGTGGGCACCGTCAAGACCATGGACATCAACGGCGACAAGGTCGAGATCGGGTTCACCATCGGTGGGCTGACCATCGGCACCGACAGCCGCGCCGCGATCCGCACCGATACGATCCTGGGCCGCAAGAACATTGAGATCCAGCCGCGTGGTGAGAAGACACTGCCCCCGAGCGGCATGTTGCCGCTGGGCCAGACCACCACGCCGTATCAGATCTACGACGCCTTCCTGGACGTCACGCGAAACGCCGCGGGCTGGGACACCAAGTCGGTCAAGGAATCGCTGAACGTGTTGTCGGAGACGGTCGATCAGACCTCACCGCACCTGAGCGCCGCGCTGGACGGGGTGGCCAGGTTCTCCGAGACCATCGGCAAGCGCGACGAAGACGTCAGGAAGCTGCTGGCCAACGCCAACAAGATCGCCACCGTGCTCGGCGACCGCAGCACCCAGATCAACCAGCTGCTGGTGAACGCCCAGACCCTGCTGGCCGCGGTCAACCAGCGCGGGCAGGCCGTCAGCATGCTGCTGGAGCGGGTGTCGTCGGTATCGCGTGAGGTCGAAGGGCTGATCAACGACAACCCGAACCTCAACCACGTGCTGGAGCAGCTGCGCACGGTCAGCGACCTGCTGGTCGAGCGCAAGCAGGATCTGGCCGACACGCTGACCGTCGCGGGCAAATTCATCACCTCACTGGCCGAGGCGCTGGCGTCCGGTCCGTACTTCAAGGTGATGCTGGTCAACTTGGTCCCGCCGCAGATCCTGCAGCCGTTCGTCGACTCGGCGTTCAAGAAGCGCGGGATCGATCCCGAGGAGTTCTGGCGTAACGCAGGCCTGCCCGCGTTCCGCTTCCCCGATCCCAACGGCCAGCGCTTCGAGAACGGCGCCCCGCCGCCGGCCCCGGTACCGCTGGAAGGCACCCCGGAACACCCGGGACCTGCCGTCCCGCCCGGATCGCCGTGTTCCTACACGCCGACCGCCGAGGGAATCCCGTCCCCGGGCAACCCGCTGCCGTGCGCTGGAGCCACGGTGGGGCCGTACGGTAACAACCCGTTCGGACCCAACTACGGTCCGCCGGACGTGGCGACCTCCGCGCCGAATCCCGATGGCGTCGCGCATTCGCCGGGTGTGCCCAGTGCGGCCATCCCCGGTCAGATGCCCCCGGATCAGCCGGGTGCCACAGTCGAGCTGGCTCCCGGCCCGCCCGGCGCCCGCACCGTTCCGATCGCGCCGTTGCCGGTGGCGCCGGGGCCCATCCCGGGTTACGCACCACACCCGCCGCCGCTGAATGCACCCCCGGCTCCGCCAGGACCGGGTCCGGAGGTCCAGCCGGCGGGTACACCGCCGCTGCCCGGTAATCCGCCGTTCCTTCCGCCCGGGTCGCAGGGGTAGGTAGAGCTATGTCAACTATTTTCAATGTGCGAAACATCAAGTTGCCCAAGCTTTCCCGGGCATCTGTCGTCTTCGGTGCGCTGGCCGTGGTGGCGGCGCTGGTGCTGGGTTACCTCGGGGTGACGCTGTACAAGAAGATGACCAACACCACGATCACCGCGTACTTCCCCGAGGTGCTTGCGCTGTATCCCGGGGACAAGGTCCTGATCATGGGCGTGAAGGTCGGCGCGATCGACAGCATCGAGACCGACAACGACCGGATGCGGGTCGTCTTCCACGTCAACAACCGCTACAAGATTCCCGAGAACGTCACGGCATCCGTGCTCAACCCGAGCCTGGTGGCCTCGCGCGTCATCCAGCTTTCGCCGCCCTACACCGGCGGGCCGCGGTTGCAGAACAACGCAGTGATCCCGATCGAGAACACCCAGATCCCGGTCGAGTACGACGACCTGCGCTACCAGATCACCCGGCTGCTGGACGATCTGGGCCCGTCCAAGGAACAGCCCAAGGGGCCGTTCGGCGACATCATCGAGTCCTTCGCCGATGGCTTCAAGGGCAAGGGCGATCAGCTCAACCGCACCCTGAACGGATTGTCGGAAGCGTTGACCACGCTCAACCAGGGCCGCGGCGACTTCTTCTCGGTGGTCAAGAGCCTGGCGTTGTTCGTCAACGCGCTGCACAAGAGCGATCAGCAGTTCGTGGCGCTCAACAACGATCTGGCGAAGTTCACCGACTCGTTCTCCAAGGACGAGGAGTTGGCCAACGCGCTGCAGGATCTCAACCGGTTGCTCAAGACCACCCGCGACTTCCTGGACAAGAACGGCGGCGTGCTCACCCACGACATCAACAACCTGGAGCAGGTGACCACGGCGATCGTGCAGCCTGAACCGCGCAACGGGCTGGAGACGGGTCTGCACTCCTACCCGAACCTGGCCGCCAACGTGCTCAACATCGTCTCGCCCACCCAGGGCGGCATCGTGAGCCTCCCGGTTCTGCCCGGTCTGACCAACTTCTCAAACCCGTTGCAGTTCGTCTGCAGTTCGATTCAGGCGGGCAGCCGGTTGGGCTACCAGGATTCGGCCGAGTTGTGCGCGCAGTACCTGGCGCCGATCCTGGACGCGATCAAGTTCAACTACCTGCCGTTCGGCCAGAACCTGGCCAGCACCGCCATGACGCTGCCCAAGCAGATCTCCTACTCGGACCCACGGCTGCAGCCGCCCCCGGGGTACAAGGACACCACTGTCCCCGGCATCTGGTCGCGTGACACCTTGTTCTCGCACGGCAATCACGAGCCGGGCTGGACGGTGGCGCCGGGGATGCAGGGCATCCAGGTGCAGCCGGCCACGCAGCAGATGCTGACCCCGGATTCGCTGGCCGAGCTCATGGGCGGCCCGGACATCGTGGCCCCACCGGCGCCGCCGGCGTTCGGGGTTCCGCCGGGTGGCAACCTGCCCGGTCCGCCGGACTCCTACGACGAGCGCAATCCGTTGCCGCCGCCGTGGTACCCGCAGCCCGGTCCGCCGCCCGCCCCGGCGCCGGGTGTGATCCCCGGTGATCCGATGTCGGCGCCGGCTCCGGCCGCCCCGGCATCGGCTCCGGCCGGGCCTGCGCTACCCGCCGAAGTTGGAGGGCAGGGCTGATGAGCCGCTTGCGCGAAGAAGAAACAGGCCAGATGAAGACACGCAACTGGAGCCGCATCGGCCGCCGGGTGGCGGTGCTGTCGGCGTCCGCGCTGATCCTGACCTCGTGTGGTCAGTGGCGGGGTGTCGCGAACGTGCCGCTGCCGGGTGGCCCCGGCACCGAGCCCGGGCGTACCACGCTGTATGTGCAGATGCCGGAGACGTTGGCGCTCAACGCCAACAGCCGGGTGCGGGTACGCGACGTGTTCGTCGGCCGGGTCCGCAAGATCGAGCTGATCAACTGGGTGCCGACGCTGACGGTCGATATTGAGCCGGGCATCAATCTGCCGAAGAACACCCTGGCCAAGATCGGCCAGACCAGCCTGCTGGGTTCGCAGCACGTCGAGCTCAACCCGCCGGAGCACCCGTCCGCGGAAATGCTGCGCAGCGGCGACACCATTCCGCTGGCGCAGTCGTCGGCCTATCCGACGATCGAACGCACGCTGGCCGGGATCTCGGGCATCCTGACCGGCGGTGGCATCCCGAACATCGAGACCATCCAGACCGAGGTGTTCAACATCCTCAACGGTCGCGCCGATCAGATCCGCGACTTCCTGGGCCGGCTGGACACCTTCACCACCGAGCTCAACAAGCAGCGCAACGACATCACCCGGGCGATCGACTCGACCAATCGGTTGCTGAACATCGTGGCGGCGCGCAACGACACGCTGGACCGGGTGCTGACCGAATTCCCGCCGCTGATCCAGCATTTCGCCGATACCCGGGACCTGTTCGCCGATGCGGTGACGGCACTGGGCCGGTTGTCGGCCGCCGCCGACGACACCCTGTCGAACAGCAACGCGAATCTGCACACCAACCTGCAGAACCTGCAGCGGCCGCTCAAGCAGCTGTCGCGGTCGGCCCCGTACCTGGTGGAGGCGCTCAAGCTGATCCTGACGGTGCCGTTCAACATCGAGAACATCCCGAAGGCGGTCCGGGGCGACTACATCAACGTGTCGCTGACCATCGACCTGACGTTGAGCTCGGTGGACAACGCGTTCCTGTCCGGTACCGGTGTCTCGGGCATGCTGCGCGCGCTGGAGCAGGCGTGGGGTCGCGATCCGGCCACGATGATCCCGGACGTTCGGTTCACCCCGAACCCGCACGACGCACCTGGCGGCCCGCTGGTGGAAAGGGGGGAGTGAGACATGCTGCTGACCCGTTTCATCAAGACGCAGCTCTTCATCTTCCTGACGGTGACAGTGGTCGCCCTGGTGGTGCTGGCGCTGGTGTACCTGCGGCTGCCCACCTGGGCCGGGGTCGGGATGTACAACCTCAACGCCAACCTGCCCAACTCGGGCGGCCTGTACGCCACGGCGAACGTGACCTACCGCGGAACCACGATCGGCAAGGTCACCTCCGTGGAGCCCACCGAACAGGGCGCCCGGGTGGAGATGAACATCTACGACAGGTACCGGATTCCGCGGAACGCCAGCGCCAACGTGCACTCGGTGTCGGCGGTCGGTGAGCAGTTCATCGACCTGGTCTCCCCTGGCGGCACGAAGGAATACTTCGCTGCGGGCGACACCATCGAGAAGGGATCGGTGCCCGCCGAGGTCGGTCCCTCGCTCGATGCCGCGCAGGCGGGCCTGGCGGCGTTGCCGAAGGAGAAGATCGCGGTCCTGCTCGACGAGACGGCCAAGGCCGTCGGTGGGCTCGGGCCGTCACTGCAGCGCCTGGTCGATTCGACCCAGTCGTTCGCCAGTGATTTCAAGGACAATCTCGATCCGATCAACGACATCATCGAGAACTCCGGGCCGATCATCGACAGCCAGGTGACCTCGGGCGACGCGATCTCGCGGTGGGCCAAGAACCTGAACACGCTGGCGAGGGAGAGCGCCCAGAACGACGCCGCGCTGCGCAGTGGCCTGCAGCAGGCGGCGCCGACGGCCGATCAGCTCAACGCGGTGTTCGGCGATGTGCGTGAGTCGCTGCCGCAGACGCTGGCGAACCTGGAAATCGTCATCGACATGCTCAAGCGGTACAACAAGAACGTCGAGCAGGTGTTGGTGGCGTTGCCGCAGGGTGGCGCGGTCGCCCAGACGGCGACCATCTTCTCGCCCAAGGGCCTGCTGCACTTCGGCCTCGGCATCAACGTGCCGCCGCCGTGCCTGACCGGATTCTTGCCGGCCTCGGAGTGGCGATCGCCTGCGGATACCTCGACGGCGCCGCTGCCGTCGGGCCTCTACTGCAAGATTCCCAAGGATGCGCAGAACGCGGTGCGCGGTGCGCGTAACTATCCGTGCGCCGATGTGCCCGGTAAGCGGGCCGCCTCGCCTGCGGAGTGCCACAGCACTGAGCCGTACACGCCGTTGGGCACCAACCCCTGGTACGGCGACCCGAATCAGGTCCGCAACTGCCCGGCACCTGGGGCACGTTGCGATCAGCCGGTCGATCCGGGCCGGGTGATCCCCGCGCCATCGGTGAACAACGGCCTGAACCCGTTGCCCGCGAGTCAGCTACCACCACCGGAAACGACGGTTCCGCGGAGCGATCCGCTGACCGCGCCCCGGGGCGGCAGTGTGACTTGCAGTGGACAACAGCCGAACCCCTGCATCTACACTCCGACAGCAGGTTCGACCGCCACCTATAACCCGTCAAGCGGCGAGGTGGTCGGTCCCGGCGGTGTGAAGTACTCCGTCACCAACTCGAATAAACCAGGAGATGACGGATGGAAGGAGATGCTGGCGCCAGCCAGCTGAACCCCACCGATCAGCAGGAGCCCGATACCGCAGAACCACAGGCGGAGGCCGTCACCGAGACCTCCGGCCCGGATATACCGGATAGCCCGGGTACCGACGGGGTGACCACTCGACGGCCTTCCCGCCTGGGGCGTGGCGCGATGGCGGCCATCAGCGCGGGGCTGCTGGTCTTGGCGGCGTCTGTCGGAGTCGGCGGCTACCTGGCGTTGCGTGCTCATCAGGACAGCGAACGGATCGCCCGCGACGAAGCCGAGGCGTTGGCCGCGGCCAAGGATTGTGTGACCGCGACCCAGGCGCCCGACACCCAGGCGATGATCGCCGCCCAGACTAAGATCATCGAATGCGCGACCGGTGACTTCGGGACGCAGGCCGGCCTGTACAGCGGCATGCTGCTGGATGCCTATCAGGCTGCCAACGTGACGGTGAAGGTCTCGGATCTGCGGGCCGCGGTGGAGAAGCACAATGCCGACGGCTCGATGGATCTGCTGGTCGCGGTGCGCGTGCTGGTCACCAACACCGAGAAGTCCGATGAGGAGCAGGGCTACCGGCTGCGGGTGAAGATGGCTCGCGACGACGACGGCATCTACAAGGTCGCACGACTAGACCAGGTCACGTCGTGACCGCTGTGCGCGAAGACGCCGAGGCGGATACCGCCGACGGTATCGCGATGGATCGGACGCGGCTGGCGTCGTGGCCGTCGCGGGCCGGGGCATTCGGCATCGACGTGCTGCCCGGTGCCGGATTGATCGCAACCCTGGCGATCCTGGCCTGGTCGGCACCGCTGTACGGCTGGTTGTGGTGGGTGTGCACGGTGGCGGCCGCGGTGGTGATCGGCGCGCTGCTGGTCAACCGGGTCTGGCTGCCCGCTGCCACGGGCTGGTCGTTCGGCCGCTCGGTGTTCGGCATCCGCGTGGTGGCGCAGACCGGTGATGCCGGGCTGCTCCGGTTGCTGCTGCGCGACCTGGCCCACCTGCTGGATACCGCGGCGGTGTTCATCGGCTGGCTGTGGCCGTTGTGGGATTCGCGTCATCGGACGTTCGCGGATCTGCTGACCCGCACCGAGGTGCACCGGGTGGACCGCCCCGAACACGACGTCCGGCGCCGGGCCGGTGCGGCGCTGCTGGTGGCCGCGCTGCTCAGCGCAGTCGTGGCAGGACTGGGGTATCTGGCGGTTTACCGGCAGGACCGGGCGGTGGACCAGGCCCGCTCGCAGATCGCCGAGCAGGGGCCGCGGATCGTCGAGCAGATGCTCAGTTACGGGGTGGATTCGGTCGACCCGGATTTCACCAGGGCGCAGTCGCTGGTCACCGAGAACTACCGGCCGCAGTTGGTGGCCCAGCAGGACGCGGTGCGTAAGGCGGGGCCGACGACCAACGACTACTGGGCGGTGAGCAGTGCGGTGTTGCCCGGGGTGACGAAGACTCAGGCGGCGATGCTGTTGGCGTTGCAGGGCCAGCGTGGCACCAATGCCGAAGATCTGAAGTTCATCACCGCGACGGTGCGGGTGGAGTTCCAGAAGTCTGGCGACCACTGGCTGGTCGACAACCTGACGGTGCTCAAGCGACCGGCGTTGAACGGGGCCGGGCAGTGAGCCCGCGTCGCCGGATCGAGGCCGGCAAGGGTGACTACTTCGCGGTCGAGCCCAAGGAACCGTTCCGCTGGGGCCTGCCGATCGTCGCGGTGCTCTCGGCCCTGCTCATCGCGGCGGCGATCGCGGGCAGCACGTTCATGTTGGTGCGGCATGAGTCGGATCGGCGTGCGGAGATCAACAGCGCAGGCGCGCTGGATTATGTGCGCCAGTTCATGACCGGGTACACCACGCTGGATCCGTTCCACGCCAACGACTATGCGGATCGCATTCTGTCGCAGGCCACCGGTGATTTCCGAAAGACGTTCCAGGAGAAGCAGAACGAGATCGCCGTTCAGGTGGCTCGGGCAGAACCGACCGAGGGGACGGTGCTGGATGCCGGTATCCAGCGGTGGAACGACAACGGCAGTGCCGATGTGTTGGTCGCAGCCAAGATCAGCACCCGGGCGGCGGACGGAAAGTCTGTGGTCGAGAGCGGTAGCCGTTGGGTTGCGACGACGATTCGGGAAGGACAGCAGTGGAAGATCAGCCAGCTGATTCAGGTGATCTGACCACCGGCGAGCCTGAGAAGCCGCGCCGCAGAATGCGTTTCGGGCGGCGCCGCGGTTCCGAGCCGGTGGTGCAGGATTCGGCCCCGGTCGAGGTTTCGGCCGAGGCCGAGAATGACGATGCCGAAGCTGCGTCGGAGCGCCGGACACCGGTGGGCAAGACGCGCCGCAAGGCGTCGGCCGAGCCGGAGAAAGAGGTGGCCGCGCCACCGTCGGAACCCGACGCTGAGCCACCGTCGGAACCCGACGCTGAGTCGTTGTCGGTACCCGACGCTGAGGCGTCGGCACCGGAATCCGAACCGGTGGAGGAAACCGAGCCGTCGGACGAGCCGGCGGAAGAGCGGATCCTCGTCCCACATCAACCGGCAAGCAAGCGCCTGACCTACGTTGCGGCCGGCGCCGCGGGTGTGTTCGTGGCGGCCGGGGCGTTCGGCGGTGCGATGCTGCAGCCCTATCTGGCCGACCGCGCGTTGGTGGCCACCAAACTGCAGGTGGCGCAGACTGCGGCCGACGCCATCACCACGCTGTGGACCTACAACCCGGACAACATCGAGCACCTGCCCGACCGGGCAGCGAAGTACCTGTCCAACGACTTCGCCAACCAGTACCGGCAGTTCATCGACTCCATCGTGCCGACCAACAAGCAGGCACAGGTCACCAACGACACTCAGGTGATGGGTACCGCAGTGGAGACCATCGGCCGCGATGAGGCCACTGCGATCGTCTACACCAACACCGTGTCGACGAGTCCGGTGACCAAGAACATTCCGTCGCTGCGGTACCTGTCCTATCGGCTGAGCTTGCAGCGCAATGACGGGAAATGGCGGATCACGCAGATGCCGGCATTGACCCAATTGGATCTGTCACCGCAGTTCTGACCGCGAGGATGTAGGCATGGCTATCGCGTCGCCGGTAACTGAGCGGTGGACGGTTGTTGCGCTGCTGCTGTTGACGTTTGCGACCGGGATCGTCGATGCGATCAGCGTGCTGGTGCTGGGCCACGTGTTCGTCGCCAACATGACCGGAAACGTGATCTTCCTGGGTTTCTGGTTCGTGCCGCACTCAGGGGTCGATGTGACGGCGGCCTTGGTGGCATTCGCCGGGTTCGTGCTGGGCACCGTGGTGGGTGGGCGATTCAGGCGTCACCTCGACCGTCACGTCCGGAACTGGCTGACCATCGCGTTGGGTGTGGAAGTCGTTATGTTGACTGTGCTTTCGATCCTGGCGGGCGTCGGAGTGCTGGATTATCACGACAACCGCAAGCTGATCCTGATTGCCGGCCTGGCACTGACATTCGGGATCCAGAATGCGACGGCGCGCCAGTTCGGCGTCCAGGAATTGAGCACCACGGTGCTGACGCAGACGATCGTGGGCATCGGTTTCGACAGCCGGCTGGCCGGCGGGACCGGGGAGCGCGAGAAGCTGCGCTATGGGGTGGTGCTGACCATGTGCGGCGGTGCGGTGCTGGGGGCGACGCTGTCGCGGTTCACCGTCGCGCCGGTGATCTGGCTGGCCGCGGTCGTGGTGGCGATCAGCACGCTGATCTTCAAATTCGGACCACCGCCCGCCGAGAACGTTCACTGATCCACGCTTGGCCGACACGGTATGCCGGAAAACTCCGTTTGGTGAACGGAATCGACTCCGGGGATAACCGCCCGGGTCGCTCAATCGCTCGATGCACCGAACTCACGGTGGGTGGTAGCCGAGCGCGCAGCGGCGAAGACTCACCGGTGGGCTCGTCGAATCGCCAAAATGTTTGCTGAAAGAGTGCTTGCCGCCGGTAGCCGCAGCTAGCGGCGGAATAAAGCCATCTGTCGTCAGCAAATGAACATTGCCAACATTCGCAGTGCTCGACAGGTTTGACGAAGCGGTGTTGGTCTGGCAAATACAGTGCACGAGAGTGTGATTCGGCGCGCCAGTGCGGCGATGGGCGGGCATGCTTGGCAACTGATCCTCGGGTGGCGGCAGCGAAGTTGTTGCACAATGAAACATCTGGAAGCCCCGTCCCTTTAGATTTGCGGCAACCTGAGAAATTCCTAGTAGGGTGCCGTGCGAAAGCTGAGAAAATCAAAGAGGGGACGCATGGCATGCGCAAATGGCGGTCAAGCTCAAAGCGGGCACAAGCTCGGCGACGTCGCGTCGACCGGCAGACAGCGAAGCGGGCCGGGCTCGCGGGTGTCATCGCTGCCAGTGCAGTGGCCGTTGGACTAGCGCCGGTACTTGCCAATGCCGCAAGCAGCCAGACCTACTTCATCGGCTTCCCGGAGTGGTTGCCGGTTGGTGGTGCCACCCTGCCGTCGAATCCGCTCGCGATCAACAACGCCATCGTCGGCGCCAAAGACACCCACCCGTTGATCGCCTGGGGCCTCGGCGAGGTTGATCTGAAACCGGTGTGGGTGACCTGGATCGACGGCGTCCCCAGCTACACGCTGCCCGAGGTTGGACAGACCGGATCGCACACCGAATCCAATCCGGCTTACCAAGTGGCCTACGACGCCGCCTATTCCGCCGCCTACAACACCTACTGCCGGCTGAACGGCAACCGGGCGGCGTGCGCGACCAACGCCGCACTGTCCGCGGTTGCCAGCATTCCGCTGACCATCACTGTGCCCGACTATGGGGTCGTCAAGGACGGATACTGGACCACCCAGACCGCGGGGCAGTGGGTCTCGCCAAGCGATCTCGGCGCGCTGCCGACCGCAGGCCAACTCGCTTATCTGGCGTACGCGCTCCAGCACGGCGACACCGGTGCGCTGGCGCCCATCCTGAACTGGACCGCCTACCTCACCAACGTGAACCTGATCGCCTACGGTGACGGGGCCATCGCTGCGGGCGCGGCCTATCAGGCATTCCTTGACAGTGCTCGGGGCGCAACCCATGAAGGCTATGACCCCTATGCGGTCGGGGTTCCGCAGACCGGCCCGCGCCAGATCGCCATCGTCGGTCCCGACGGGCACGTCACCCTCGTTACCGTCAACACCCAGAATCTGCCGACCCCGTTGCCCACGCCGCAGTATCCGGACGGCGGATCGCCGCCGGACTACGAGGTGACCCAGCCCGGCGGCGTCGTCGACGTCACGGTGTTATCCCTTGTGCTGGTGCGTAATCCGGGTCGGGCCAACGGTGGTCTGTACGCGCGTTTCGCCCCGGTGTATCAGGCGGTGACCGGGATCAACCCGATCACCCCGGAACGTCAGGACATCCTGCCCGAGGGGGTAGACCCGGATTTGATCCGCAATCTGCTCACCGGCAATGGCGGCGGTCTCACCCTCGACGAACTCGGGAATCTGCAGGCGGTGATCGAGAATGCCGATGGCAAACCCATCGTCATCACGCTCAAGGCCGATATCGGTTGGCAGTACGATCTGCTCTCCGACGCGCCGGCCACGGCCAACCCGATCGCCTGGGCGAATTCGGTTGCCTCGGCGGTGTTCCTGACCAATCTGATCACCGGAACCGATTTCCAAAACCTCGGTGGCGGGGGCTATATCGGTCCGGACGGCACGGTGTACTACACGCTGCCGGTCGATCAATTGCCGCTGCTGACGCCGCTGCGGCTGCCGGCCCAGTTGGTCGGACTGGCCACCGGGAACACCGACGTCAACACCCCGCTGGCGGATGCGCTGGAACCCGCACTTCGGATGATGGTCAATCTCGGCTACACCGATGTGGTGCGCAATCCCGACGGAACATATACCCGCACATTGGACAAGTTCGGTGAGCCAACGTTGTTCGGCACCAGAACCCTCACCCGCGAACAGGCCGCGCTGGTGCCCGGCGATCTCATCGCCGCACTCGGCGCCGGGTTCGGTGACGAACTGAGCGATGTGCTGATCCGCACCAAGAACGACGTGGTCAAGACGCTGGAGATCAAGCTCACCGACCAGCAGGACGTCGAGATCGACAAAGCGCTGAGCCATCCGGGCAGCACCATCCGGACCGTCAGTCGCGACGTCGGAAACGGGGTGTCCCAGGTGCTGACCGCTGTGGAGTCCGGGCTGCCAGAGCTTCCGGAGGCGGCCAAGGCCGATCCGGAGAAGGCGCACCGCGCCGTCCAGGCCGTCAAGTCGGCCATCGGAAACGACCGCAGCAACGCCGCCGCGGTGGCCGAGAAGCAGACCAGCGCAGCGGATTCCACGTCCAGCGTCAAACGTAAGACGCCGGTACGCGATGCGGTGAAGAAGGTCGGCGACGACATCAAGAAGACGGTGGACAAGGTCGCAAAGGTGAACAAGGCCAAGAAGGCAGAGAAAGCCGACGCGAAGGGCGCCGCGGACTAGACGGATCTAGTTGGGAGCCAACGCGCTTGCCGCCAGCCCGGCCAGCACCGGCGACAACAGCTGGGCATATTCCCCGGTGATGTGGTTGTCGTCGCGGAACACCAAGGTATTGCCGACGATCACCGGGCAGCGCCGGTCGGTGCAGAAGTACGGGTCCAGACCGGCGTACCGCCCGCCGCCGGCCTGCACCGCCGCGGCCTCGGCGGCAATACCGTTGCTGTTCAGCGCAATCGAGCGATCCGGTGTGCAGGCATTGACGTCGTCCATATGTGCGGAGAGGCAGGTGGGCACCGTGGTGTGCGGGTCGGGTACCGGGCCGAGCACCAGTACCCGCGCGCCGGTGCCGCGCAACTGCGCTACCAGCTGCCTCAACCCGTCCAGCCAGGCCTGGTCATAGCTCACGAACCCGAAGTCGGCGCCGTAGCGGCGCGTCATGTCCAGCACGATCAGGGCTGGACGTTCCTTGTCCACCCGGGCCAATACGTCCGCCCGCCATTGCTTGCATTCGGTGAACTCCCGGCCAAGGTAGGGGCTGACGATCGGCAGCTTCATCAGTGGGCAGGTGACCTTGGCCAGGGTGTCCAATCGCCAACCACGTTGCTGTGCAGCGGTTTCCATGGCCGGTTGCCACATGGCGGCGTGCGAATCGCCGATCAGTGCGACGGTGATGGCCGAGCTGGTGTCCCCGGAGATGCAGTCCGGCTGCGCGACGTCCTTCCAGGACAGCACACAGCCGTTGAGGAACACCTCGGGCTTGCCGATATTGCCCAGGGACGGAGACAGATTCGACGGCACCGCGGTCAGATCGGCCGAGGTGGCGATGGCCGCACGCAACTGTTGCTCGGGCGTCATCGTCGGGGCCGCCGCGCGGGGGGTCCCGACCCCGGCCGCGGGAGGCGTCCCAACGGCAGCCACCGGTACAGCCGCCGGACCGGCGCCGGTGGGTACCGGGCGGATGGCCAGCAGCACCAGCCCGGCGCAGACCGCGACGGCGGTCGCGGTGGCCCCGACCGCCAGGCTGCGCCACGACGAGGTCCGCAGTGCCGGGGCGAACCGGGCCGGGTTCTCGACCAGATGCAGGGTCAGGATCGCCAACCCGAGCGCGATCACGGCCATGGCGAGCCGGCCTGTCAACCCCAGGCCGCGGCCGAACACGGCGGGTGCCAACAGCAATACCGGCCAGTGCCACAGGTACCACGAATAGGACAACCGGCCGACGCTGCGCATCGCCGGCCTGGACAGCAGTCGCCCCACCCCCCGATCGGGTGTCGCGCAGCCGGCCCCGATCACCAGGGCGGTGCCCAGCACCGGCAGCAACGCGGTGGTTCCCGGGTAGGGTGTGCCCTTGCCGAGCTGCGTGCACGTGACGAGGACCAGCGCCAGACCACCCCAGCCGGCCACCGCCGCACACACCGGTGGCAGCTTGTGCCAATGCGCCGCCGTCAACGCGACCAGCCCACCGGCGGCCAACTCCCAGGCCCGGGTCGGCAGGGAGAAGAACGCCCAGGCGGGCAGGGTTCGGGTCCAGACCAGCGACACCAGGAGTGAGGCGCCGGCCAGCACGCCCAGCGCGCACGCATAGGGGACGGGTGAGCGGGTGCCGCGGCCGCTGCGGGTCAGCATCCACGCGGTGACCAGGATCAGCGCCGGCCAAAGCAGGTAGAACTGCTCCTCGACGCCGAGCGACCAGTAGTGCTGCAGCGGCGACGGCGTCGTCTCGGCGGCCAGGTAGTCGGTGCCCTCGACGGCGAAACGGTAGTTGCCCACGTACAGGGCGCTGGCGATGGCGTCACCGAGCACGGTGCGGGCCTGCAGCGGGGGCAGCAACACGGTCGCCGCCACCGACGTCACGACCAACACGAGGGCGGCAGCTGGGAGCAGCCGCCGGGCCCGCGCGGCGTAGAACGAGGCCAGCCCCACCGTTGCGGTACGCGATGCTTCGGCCCACAGCAGCCCGGTGATCAGGAAACCGGACACCACGAAGAACATGTCGACACCGACGAATCCGCCGCTCAGACCCGGGACACCGGCGTGGAACAACACCACCGCCAGCACTGCCACCGCCCGCAACCCCTCGATATCGGGGCGGAACCGCCTGCCGGGCAGAGGTTCATCTCCGCTCGCGGGGGATCTCGCGGCGGAAACTTGCTGTTCGGGCGGGGTGGCTCGGTTCACTCGAGTACTGATGGTCGCACGCGATGTGGTGGGTACGCAGGATTTGGGGGTGTCGCGTAGCGTGGCGGCATCATGTTGGCACGCCTCAGCGGGTTCGCCGCCGCGTTGGTAGCGGCGATGCTGCTCGCCCTCGTCGCCGGCTGCCATACCGGTGCCGACACGGCCACCAGGGACGGAACCTGCAGCCTGGACAGGTTGCCGGCCGAGGTGGCCAAGACGGTGCGGCTCATCGAATCAGGCGGCCCGTTCCCCTACCCGCGCAATGACGGGGTGGTGTTCGGCAATTTCGAGGGGCGGCTGCCCCAGCAGGCGCGCGGCTACTACCACGAGTACACCGTGCCCACCCCCGGGGTGAAACAGCGAGGTACGCGCCGCATCGTGACCGGCGGTAAGCCGCTGGACAACCCGGCCGAGTTCTACTACACCGGTGATCATTACGAAACCTTCTGCCTGATCGGAGGCATGTGAAGACGTATCGGATCGACGGGACCAAGGTGCGGTCCAAGGCGGACTTCTTCACCGAGATCGGGCGCGCCGTCAACGGCGACGACGGCTACTTCGGTTCGAACCTGGATGCGTTGGCCGACTGCCTGCGCGGCGGTTTCGGCACTCCAGAGGATCGCAAATTCCGGTTCGTGATGACGTCCTACCGGGACATCAAAAATGCGCTTGGCGAAGATACCTGGAGTACCGTGCTCTCGATCTTCACCAGCGAGGGCGTCGACCTGTGGCTGGAAAGCTGAATCTGATTCGGACTAGCAAACTTTAAGGTTGACGCCGCAGCCGCGGCCCACGCGGGGAACGCCGATCCGGCTCGGGATTAGCAACGAGCTTGTGCGGCAACGGCGTTGGCTGTGAACGCAGGTCGCACGAAAAGTGGTTACGCTGGCGTTCTGTGTGCCGGTCGGCGCAAGGGGTGGGGACAATGACGGGAGCAACGCGAGGGTGACCGAAAAGCCGCCAACCGCAGCGATGACGTGGCTGATGGCCCGTACCGAGGGGTCAGCGCGGCTGTGGAAAACGGAGCCCGGGGAGATGGCCGCTGCACTGCCATGGATGCGCGCGACGGTGACCCACCTCGTTGCGCTCCATGGCGGCATCCTTTCTGCCGGGCGGGCCGGCTGCGACAGTTTCGCGGCCACCTTCGGCCGCGCGTCCGACGCGGTGGCCTGCGCGCTGTACCTGCAATTGGCTGGGCTGGATCCGTTCGCGTTATGCATCGGCGTGCACAGCGGCGACACCGGAGCCGTGCTGCTGCGCGACATCGCGCACGGCGGGCAGACCCTGATCGCGGGCACGACCGCCACCTCGGCCGCCGACCGTCTGCCCTCGAAAACGACGCTGAAGTGCCTTGGCAGCCACCGCACGGCAGACCCGCAGCGTCAGGAGCCGCTGCTGCAGCTGTGCCACCCCGGACTGCCCCGGCCCCTATACGTGCCGAATGCCGTTCTCGCCGAACACCTGGTGAATTAGCGGCCCGGTTCAGTTGAAGGCGAGCCAGCTGGGCAGCGCCCGCTCCCGGGAATCGCACAGCACCTGACGGGTGTCGCAGTTCCCGCGGGGTGATCCCGCACCGCTCCACATGCCGCCGGTGTCGCGGCGCAACACGATCGCCGACGAACCACCGCCGTCGAGCAGCACGGCATTGTCGGCGCCCAGGCCGCGGAACAGGTCCTGGATGTTGTCGGGGGTGTAGCTGCCGCCCTGGAAGACGAAGAGCTGATCGGCGGCCCGGTTGTAGCCGACGGCGGTGCGCGCGGCGCTGGGACCGTTGTCGTTGAGCTGACCGGTGTCCCCGGGCGCCAGTAGTCCGATCCCGGCCACCGCCACGAACCGGGCGTTCTGATCGAGCAGTCGCTGGATCACCGGGGAAGCCGCGTCATAGTCGTTGGGGCCCTTGGGCATCACCATGTAGGGCGCGCCACCGGCCGGAAGAATCATGGTGGCCAGCGCCGACCAGCGTTCGTCACCGCCGGACAGCCCCTGCTTGCCGGCGTAGGCCAACGTGCCGGTGGCCGCGAGATTGGCCCGGCCCTGACCGCGGGTGTTGTCCACGTAGGCGCCCAGCGGGGAGGAGCACTTGGTATCGCGCCAGGAGCCGCCCTGCTGCCCGCGGACGTCGAAGAAGTTGGCGTTGACCGCGATGGTCGGCTGTCCCATCACCTGCCAAGCCGCAAGGGGTGCATAGGTTTCCGAGGCTTGCCAGAGCCCTTCGCCGGTGCGCGCGCCGGGGGTGCGTTCGCAGCGCGACTGATAGCCCTGATGGGTGTCGACCAGTAGCCGCGGGCTGAGTCGGCTGGAGGCGTTCTTCATGGCCATCAGGTGGCCGCCGTTGTTCAGCGTGTAGGCGCGGCCGTCGGCGGCCAGGAAGGGCGCGGCGAACTGGCCACCGAAGTTGTAGACGAGGTAGGCGCCCTTGGTGTTGGCGATCGCCCCGAGCAGCAGCGACCTGGCGTCCTCGGCGCGTGCCACCGGGGAACCGCTGGTGGCCACGGCAGCGCAGACGGCGACGGTGGCGACACCCGCGACCGCGCGTTGGAGGAGTTTTGCCAGGCCAGGCACGAAGTACACATTAACCACACAGGAAACTCTGTCAACATTCGTAACAGCCTGGTCACGATCGGATACCGGACGTGCCAACGATTTTGCTAGCCGCCGACGTACTCCGCGAGGTGTTTGCCGGTCAGGGTCTTCGGTTCGGCGACCAGATCGGCCGGGATGCCCTCGAACACGACGCGGCCGCCATCGTGGCCGGCGCCCGGACCCAGGTCGATGATCCAGTCGGCATGCGCCATGACCGCCTGGTGATGCTCGATCACGACCACGGATTTACCGGAATCCACCAGTCGGTCCAGCAGGCCGAGGAGTTGTTCGACATCGGCCAGGTGCAGGCCGGTGGTCGGCTCGTCGAGAACGTAGACGGTCCCACTTTCAGCGGCTTTGTCGCTCAGTCGTGCGGCCAGTTTGAGCCGCTGCCGTTCCCCGCCCGACAGTGTGGTCAGCGGTTGCCCCAACGTGAGATAGCCCAGGCCGACATCGGACATCTTGGATAGGATCTTTTGTGCAGCAGGAACTTTGGCGTCACCCTCGGCGAAAAACCGCTCGGCCTCGCTGACCGGCATGGCCAACACCTCGGCGATATCGCGCCCACTGAGGGTGTATTGCAGCACCGAGGCGCCGAACCGCTTGCCCGCACACTCCTCGCAGGTGGTCTCGACGGTGGCCATCACGCCCAGATCGGTGTAGATGACCCCGGCGCCATTGCACGTCGGGCAGGCGCCATCGGAGTTGGAACTGAACAGAGCCGGTTTGACGTCGTTGGCCTTGGCGAAGGCCTTGCGGATCGGGTCGAGCAGCCCGGTGTAGGTGGCCGGATTGCTGCGGCGTGACCCGCGGATCGGGCTCTGATCGACCACCACCACGCCGTCGCGGCCGGCCACCGAGCCGTCGATCAGCGAGCTCTTGCCCGAGCCCGCCACACCGGTGATTACCACCAGCGCACCCAGCGGGATGTCGACGTCCACGTTGCGCAAGTTGTGCGTGTCGGCTTGGCGAATCTGCAACGCGCCGTTGGGTTTGCGCGGCGAGTCCTTGAGCGCTGCCCGGTAGCCCAGATGGCGTCCGGTGACGGTGTTGCTGGTGCGCAGGTCGGCCACGGTGCCCTCGAAGACCACCTCGCCTCCCGCGGAGCCGGCACCGGGGCCCAGGTCGACGACGCGGTCGGCGATCGCGATGGTCTCGGGTTTGTGCTCGACGACCAGCACGGTGTTGCCCTTGTCCCGCAGCGCCAGCAGCAGGTCGTTCATCCGGGCGATGTCGTGCGGGTGCAGGCCGATGGTCGGCTCGTCGAAGACGTAGGTGACATCGGTGAGCGCGGAGCCCAGGTGACGGATCATCTTGACGCGCTGGGCTTCTCCACCCGATAGCGTGCCGGCCGGGCGGTCCAGCGACAGATAGCCCAAGCCGATCTCGACGAACGAGTCCAGCGTGTGCTGCAGTGCGGCCAGCAATGGGGCCACTGTTCTCGCTTTGGAAGTGTCCTTGACCGTACCGAGCCAGCCGGCCAGATCGGTGATCTGCATCGCGCAGGCCTCGGCGATGTTGAGGCCCATGATCTTCGACGATCGTGCGGTCTCCGACAGTCGGGTGCCGTCGCACTCCGGGCAGGTGGTGAACGTGACCGCCCGTTCGACGAACGCCCGGATATGCGGTTGCATGGCCTCGACGTCCTTGGCCAGGAACGACTTCTGGATCTGCGGGATCAAACCCAAGTAGGTCAGGTTGACCCCGTCGATCTTGAGTTTGGTGGCTTCCTTGTGCAGCAGCGCGTCGAGTTCCTTCTTGGTGAACTTGTTGATCGGCTTGTCCGGATCGAAGAAACCGCAGCCCCGGAAGATCCGGCCGTACCAGCCGTCCATGCTGAACCCCGGGATGCTCAGTGCACCCTCGTTCAGTGATTTGGTGTCGTCGTAGAGCGCGGTCAGGTCGATGTCGTTGACCGCGCCGCGACCCTCACAGCGCGGGCACATCCCGCCCACGATGTTGAAGTCGCGACGCTCCTTGACCGTGCGGCCACCCTTCTCGAACGACACCGCGCCCGCGCCGCTGATCGAGGCAACGTTGAAGGAAAAGGCTTGCGGTGAACCAATATGCGGGGTGCCCAGCCGGCTGAACAGGATGCGCAGCATCGCCCCGGTGTCGGTGGCGGTGCCGACCGTGGAGCGTGGATCGGACCCGATCCGCTGCTGGTCGACGATGATCGCGGTGGTCAACCCCTCGAGAACGTCGACCTCGGGCCGGGCCAGGTTCGGCATGAACCCCTGCACGAAGGCGCTGTAGGTCTCGTTGATCAACCGCTGGGATTCGGCGGCGATGGTGTCGAACACCAACGAGCTCTTGCCCGAGCCCGAGACACCGGTGAATACCGTCAACCGGCGCTTGGGCAGTTCGATGTCGACGTCTTTGAGATTGTTCTCTCGGGCACCGGTGACCCGGATCAGCTCGTGGCCGTCGGCGGGGTGGGGCTTGGCGCTCATTGGCTAGGACAACTCCTGAATCCGGATCATGGTGCCTGCGGGATCGCGGACGGCGCAGTCCCGGACGCCATAGGGTTGTTCGGTCGGTTCCTGGACGATCTCGGTGTCTGTGGCCTGCAGTTTCTGGAACGTGGCGTCGAGGTCCTTGGTGGCCAGCACGATGATGGCGTAGGTGCCTTTGGCCATCATCTCGGCGATCAGGCGGCGCTCGTCGTCGGTGATGCCCGGGTCGACGGCAGGCGGATGCAGGACGATCGAGGTGCCGGGTTGGCCGGGCGGGCCGACGGTGATCCAACGCATCTTGCCGCCCCCGACATCCAGTCGAACCTCGAAGCCGAGCACGTCCCGGTAGAACGCCAGCGACTCTTCCGGATCGTCGTGGGGCAGGAACGTGTTGTGAATGGTGATGTCGGTGTCGTTCGTCATGGTTCAGACGCTAGGTGCAGGCCGACGGCAGGTGCTTCTCGATTCCTGATCGGTTTGGTGACGTGTTTTTCCATGCAGGACGGCAGTCCGCCGGTGACACCCGCGGTCTGCTCCCGATACGTGCTGGGTGGAATGCCGACCAGCTCGGTGAAGCGGGTGCTGAACGTGCCGAGCGAGGAGCAGCCGACGGCGAAGCAGACCTCGGTGACCGACATGTCGCCGCGGCGCAGCAGGGCCATGGCGCGCTCGATACGGCGCGTCATCACATAGGAATACGGCGATTCGCCATAGGCGAGCTTGAACTGGCGGGACAGGTGTCCGGCGGACATGTTGACCCCGCGCGCCAGTGCTTCGACGTTCAGCGGTTGCGCGTACTCGCGGTCGATGCGGTCGCGGACCCGGCGGAGCAGCTTCAGATCGCGCAGCTGGGGGTCGGCCACATGCGTGATGGTACGGGACTAGCATCATCCAATAATTCATGGAATAGTGTTTAATATGACGACCTCGACCTACCCCCGCCACGTCCGGCTTGGCCTGCGGGAGAATTGGCTGCAGTTCACCCTGCTGGTGGTCGTCAACGTCTGTGTCGGCGCGCTCGTCGGGCTGGAGCGCACCACCGTGCCGCTCATCGGCACCGAAACCTTCGGCCTCACCAACGATCTGGCCGTGTTCTCGTTCATCATCGCCTTCGGTGTCACCAAGGCGATGACCAATCTCGCCGCCGGCGCGCTCACCGCCCGGTTCCGGCGCAAGCAGCTGTTGCTGGCCGGCTGGCTCGTCGGCATCCCGGTGCCGTTCATGCTGGCCTGGGGGCCGTCCTGGGGCTGGATCGTCGCGGCAAACGTGCTGCTGGGACTGAACCAGGGCCTGGCCTGGTCCATGACGGTCAATATGAAGATCGACCTGGTCGGCCCCGAGAGGCGTGGCCTGGCAACCGGACTCAACGAGGCCGCGGGTTACGTGGCCGTCGGCGCGACCGCGCTGTTGACCGGCTACCTGGCGAGCGCATACGGGTTGCGGCCGGCGCCCGAGCTCATCGGTGTGGTGTTCGTGCTGGCCGGGCTCGGCCTGTCGCTGGTGGTGCGCGACACCGCCGCCCACGTCGAACTCGAACTTGCCAACCATCCCCGGCCTGCGCCGGTCGGCGACACCGGGCTTCGCGCCATCTTCGCCAGGACCAGTTGGGGCGACCGTAGTCTGCGCGGCGCCAGCCAGGCCGGGCTGATCAACAACCTCAACGACGGCCTGACCTGGGGAGTGTTCCCGCTGCTGTTCAGCAACTACGGGCTGGGACTGGCCGCAATCGGGCTGATCAAAGGCCTCTACCCGCTGCTGTGGGGGCTGGGCCAGATCCCCACTGGTCATCTGGCCGACCGGATCGGGCGCAAACCGCTGATCGTCACCGGGATGCTGGTGCAGGCCGGTGGGTTCGTGCTGGCGCTGGCATTGCTGCACTGGCCCTTGCTGGCCGGTATCACGTCGGCCATCGCGCTCGGCCTCGGCACCGCCATGGTGTACCCGGCCCTGATCGCGGTGGTGTCCGACCACGCGCATCCCAGTTGGCGGCCCAATGCTCTTGGTACCTACCGGTTCTGGCGTGACATCGGCTACGCCGTGGGCGCATTGGTGGCCGGTGCGGTCGCCAACTGGCTCGGGCTGCAGGCGGCCGTCGTCGTTGCCGGAGTGCTGACGGCGGCATCCGGGGTACTGGCCGCGCGGTGGATCACCGATCGCCCCGCGGACGACGACCCGGCAGACGATAAGGCAGTATCCGGGGCATGACCGTGACGACCGACGTCGCTGCGTTGCAGCGCCGCACCCTGCGGGTGCTGGTAGCCGCACAGGTGTTCAGTGGGGCCGGTCTGGCCGCCGGGGTCACCGTCGGCGCATTGCTGGCCCAGGACATGCTCGGCTCTGCCGGGTGGGCGGGGATCCCCAGTGCGCTCTTCACTTTCGGTTCGGCGGTCGCGGCGGTCACGGTGGGCCGGCTGTCTCAGCGTTATGGGCGCCGCCCGGGCTTGGCCGCCGGTTATGCCGCCGGAGCGGTGGGCAGCGTGGCGATCATCATCGCGGCCGTGCTCGGCAACATCCCGTTGCTTTTCGCTGCGCTGCTGGTCTACGGCTCGGGTACCGCCACCAACCTGCAGGCCCGGTATGCGGGCGCCGATCTGGCCCACCCCGACCACCGGGCGCGGGCGATCAGCACGGTACTGGTGGCCACCACCCTGGGAGCGGTGGCCGGCCCCAATCTGGTTGACGTCCTTGGTGGTTTCGCCGAGACGATCGGTGTTCCCAGGCTGGCCGGTCCGTTCCTGTTGGCGGCGGTGGCCTACGGGGCGGCGGCGGTGGTGATTGCCACGTTGCTGCGACCCGATCCACTGCGGGTGGCCGCGACGCTGCCGGAGTCCGGCGAGGATGGCACCCGCGACGAACCGCAAAGCCGCCGTTGGCCGCCCGCCGTCATCGCCGGAGCCACGGTCATGATGCTCACTCAGCTGGTAATGGTCTCGCTGATGACGATGACCCCGGTGCACATGCGTGACCACCACCACGGCCTGTCCGCCGCCGGTCTGGTGATCTCCGTCCACATCGCCGCGATGTACTTGCCCGCACCGATTTCGGGTGCCCTGGTCGACCGTTACGGTGCGACGGTCGTCGGTGTCCTTGCCGCCGTGGTGCTTGTCGCGGCAGGAGTGACCGCAGCCCTGGTGCCGCCGCATTCGGTGCCGGCGTTGTCGATCGCCTTGGCGCTGTTGGGCTTTGGCTGGAGCCTCGGACTGGTTGCCGGCACCACCGCCATCGCCGACCACACTCCGGTGGCCACTCGCGCGGCCACCCAGGGTGCCGTGGATCTGGGCGTGGCGGTCGCCGGTGCCGTGGGCGGGCTGCTGTCCGGATTGATCGTCGCGGCGGTGGGCTACTCGATGCTCGGCGTGTTCGGGGCCGTGGCGGCCGCGGCAATCGTGGTGCCGCTGCTCATGACCCGACGCTGACCGGGTTGCCGGACAGGCGCCATTCCAGCATGCCGTCGTTCAACTGGACCGCGCGGCGTCCGTCGGCGGTCAGGGTCCGCACCGCGTCATAGGCGAACGCGCAATACTCACCCCGGCAATACACCACGATATCGGCGTCCGTTGGCAATTCGGAGATCCGGTCGGGCAGTTCGTCGACCGGGATGGACACCGCACCCGGAATGTGACCGGCCGCGAATTCCTCGGCCGGGCGCACATCGAGGACCAGGACGTCGTCGGTGTCGAGATGGCCCCGCAGATCGTCGGGGCTCACCCCTGGCCCGGCCGGTACACCGAGATAGGCGTCGCGCGCGGCGCCCACCTCGGCCTGGTGGCGGTTGGCGACGGTGCGCAGCAGGGCGAGTAGTTGGGCGACATCGTCGCCGGCCAGTCGGTAGAAGATCTTCACGCCGTCGCGGCGGGTGTCGACGAATCCCGCCTGTTTGAGCACCTGTAGGTGCGACGAGGCGGTGGTGAGGTTCAAACCGGCCGCCCGGGCGAGGGCTTCGACGCTGCGCTCACCCTGGCTGAGCAGGTCCAGCAGCTCCAGTCTGCTGGCGTGCGCCAGCGCTTTGCCGCTGATGGCGAACGCCTCGTACAGACGGGTTTTGGCTGGTGAGCGGTCCATCGCCCCATTTTATCCGAAATTTCATGGAATATCGGGTGGGATGTTGGGCACGGCGCCTGCGCAGCTATGCCCCGGTCAGGCTCGCGTTCATCTCCCAGATCAGCACCTCGGCCGGACTATCGGTCGAGGCGTCGGCCACGATGCGCTGGCCACCCGAATCGGTGAGCCGGGCGGCGTCCCCGGCGCTGACCGGTCCGGAACCTTCCAGCGTGACCCCGCCCCGGGCGACGAACAGATGGACATAGCGGGCCTCCGGCAGCTCGACCGAGTCTCCGGGCTGCAGCCGGGCGCCGTAGAGGGTGGCGTTGCGGTTGTGCAGCGTGACGGCCGCGTCGACGGCGCCCGAGGCGATCGGAGCCAGGGTATTGGCCAGCTCGATCTCCTGCTGTTGATAGCCCGGCGTCACTCCGGTGGTATCCGGGACGATCCACATCTGAACGAAATGCACGGGCTCACTGGATGATCCGTTCATCTCGGAATGCTGGACCCCGGTACCCGCCGACATCCGCTGCGCCAGGCCCGGATAGATCACGCCGGTGTTGCCCATCGAATCCGTGTGCGCCAGCTGACCGGACAACACCCAGGTGACGATCTCCATGTCGCGGTGCGGATGGGTGCCAAACCCGGCGCCCGGGGCGACGATGTCGTCGTTGTTCACCAGCAGCAGGCCGTGGTGGGTGTTGGCCGGGTCGTAGTAGTCGGCGAACGAGAACGAATGCCGCGATTGCAGCCAATCGGTGATGCTGACACCGCGGTCGTCAGAGCGCCGGATATCGACCGTCGGAGCCATACCCGTCAGCCTACTGACGGGCCGAGCTAACCACCCGGTAGTTCGTGCTTAGTCTGTTCGGGTGGATATCAATGGAGCTAGCGCCATCGTCACCGGTGGCGCATCAGGTATCGGTGCGGCTACCGCCCGCCAATTGGCCGCCAAGGGAGCCCGCGTCGTCGTGGCCGACCTGCAGGCAGACAAGGGCGAGGCCCTCGCCAAGGAGATCGGTGGCGTCTTCGCCAGCGTCGACGTCACCAGCACCGAACAGATCGAGGCAGCGGTCAACAAGGCAGCCGAACTCGGCCCGCTGCGCGCCCTGGTGAACTCGGCTGGCATCGGCTGGGCCCAGCGCACCATCGGCAAGGACGGCGAGTTCGCGTCCGCGCACAACCTGGACGCCTACAAGAAGGTGCTGGCGATCAACCTGGTCGGCACCTTCGACTGCATCCGGCTGGCTGCCACCGCGATGAGCCGCAACGAGCTCACCGACACCGGCGAGCGCGGCGCGATCGTCAACATGACCAGCGTCGCGGCTTTCGACGGCCAGATCGGCCAGGCGGCCTACTCGTCGTCCAAGGGCGGCGTGGTCGGGTTGACCCTGCCGGTGGCCCGTGACCTGTCCGCGGCTGGCATCCGGGTCAACACCGTCGCCCCCGGCCTGATCGACACCCCGATCTACGGGGAAGGCGAAGCCTCCGAGGCTTTCAAGGCCAAGCTGGGTGAATCGGTGCTGTTCCCGCACCGCCTCGGCAAGCCCGAGGAACTGGCCTCGATGGTCATCGAGCTGATCACCAACTCGTACATGAACGCCGAGGTGGTCCGCGTCGACGGCGGCATCCGGATGCCACCCAAGTAACCTTCC
Source organism: Mycolicibacterium frederiksbergense (assembly GCF_029893345.1). GTDB lineage: Bacteria > Actinomycetota > Actinomycetes > Mycobacteriales > Mycobacteriaceae > Mycobacterium > Mycobacterium frederiksbergense_B. The sequence continues at coordinate 594,617 of NZ_JARXVE010000003.1, forward strand.
CTGCTTAGGCATTAGTCAGATCACGCAAACGCTCGGCTGGATATTCCAGTCGAGCGTTTTGCGTGCCGGCCCCTTTCCCCAAAGGCGTTGGCGTAGCGGGGCGGCGGTTCGTGGACGCAAAAAAGTACTCCCCGGCGACGGAACCGAATTTCTCGGTCCAACTTCCGGGGAGTACTTCAGTGTGATTGCGATGCGCCGGGTCAGCATTTGAGCGAGACGTACACCGTGGTGATGGTCTGCAGGTTGGGCACACCGGTGAGGGGGTTGCCGGTGGGCAGGGGGTGTGTCCGCACCGGGCTGATGGATGTCACCGAACACTGATTCATCCGGCCGTTGCCGGTCTTGCTGACGATCACCCGGTTCCCGTCGGCCTGTAGACGTGCGATGGTCTCCGCCGCTGAGGTGTCTCCGGTCGGTGCGGCGCTGGCCACTCCGGATCCGATGGCCAGTGCCAGGCCGGCTGCGATGGCTAATCCTGCTGCTGCTGCTGCGATTGCATTGTGCTTCATCTTGCACTCCTTACTTCTTTCTCTTGACCTCTCGTTGTTTACGATGTCAACTATAGGACACAAAGTGTCCTGTAGTCAACTAGGCCGGCCCGGAGTGATCCGCGTGGAGGTGGTTGGGCTCGCTGCGCCAGTGTGCCTGCATGCGTCAATGCCCTTGACGACATGACATCTTGTGTCCTACTGTCTCAATCAGTGTCATAGTCAAGTTTCTTTCCGCGAAAGGCGATTTCAGATGACCAGCACACTTGGTGATTCGAAACAGGTTTTGATGCAACGTGCTCTGGACGGGTTGTCCACGCATGTCGAGGATTCCGCGCTGACCGCGCGTCAGAAGCTGGCATTGACGTGCCGGGCGCTGTACGACGCGGGCCATGACTCAGGACTGGCTGGCCAGATCACCGCACGCGCGGAGAAGCCCGGTACGTATTACACGCAGCGGCTTGGCCTGGGGTTCGATGAGATCACCGATGCGAACCTGCTGCTGGTGGACGAGGATCTCAATGTCCTCGATGGTCAGGGAATGGCCAACCCCGCCAACAGGTTTCACTCCTGGATCTACCGGGCCAGGCCCGATGTGCAGTGCATTGTGCATACGCATCCGTTCCATGTTGCGGCGCTGTCGATGCTGGAAGTTCCGTTGGTCGTGTCGCAGATGGACATCGCGCCGCTGTATGGCGATTGCGCGTTCCTGGCCGATTGGCCCGGCGTTCCGGTCGGCAATGAGGAAGGTGAGATCATCAGCGCCGCGCTCGGCGATAAGAAGGCGATCCTATTGGCTCATCACGGCCATGTGATCGCCGGCGCCAGCATCGAAGAGGCCTGTTCGCTGGCGATGCTGATCGAACGCGGTGCGAAGTTGCAGCTTGCCGCGATGGCGGCGGGCACCATCGCCGAGTTGCCCGAGCGTCTGGCCCGTGAGGCACACGACTGGACGTTGCGCCCCAAGCGTAGTCAGGCCAACTTCGCGTACTACGCCCGCCGGGCACTGCGCAATCATCCCGATGCTCTGACCAGCTGACCGCCCTTTTTTCAACCCATCCAACCCACGTTCCATCGAGTCATTGAAAGGTCTCTCATGTCCACGCATCCCGATATTCACGGCATACTCGCCTATCCGGTGACCCCGTTCACTGCCGACAACAAGGTCGACTTCGACAAGCTTGAGGCGCTCGTCGAGCAGTTGGTGGTCACCGGCGCGCACGTCATCGTCCCGCTCGGCAGTGCCGGAGAATCCGCGTATCTGACCGAGGCCGAGTTCGATGGCGTGATCGACACCACGATCAACGTGGTAAACGGTCGGGTCCCGGTGGTGATCGGCGCTTCCGATCTGACCACCGCCAATACCGTCCGCCGAGCGCAGTACGCGCAGAAGGCCGGCGCCGCGGCGGTGATGATCTTGCCGATTTCCTACTGGAAATTGTCCGAACGCGAGATTGTTCAGCATTACACGACCGTCGGCGCGGCCATCGACATCCCGATCCTGGTGTACAACAACCCCGGTACCAGTGGAATCGACATGAGCCCGGAGCTTCTGGTGCGCATGTTCGAACAGATCGACAACGTCACCATGGTCAAGGAGTCCACCGGGGACCTGTCCCGGATGCTGCGCATCGCAGAGCTCAGTGATCGGCAACTGCCGTTCTACATCGGCAACAATCCGTTGGCGCTCAAGGCCTTCAAGGCCGGTGCGACGGGCTGGTGCACAGCGGCGCCGAACCTGCTCCCGCAACCGTGTCTGGATCTCTATGACGCCATCCGCGCGGGAGATCACGCGCGCGCCGAGGCGATCTACGAGGATCTGCGGCCACTGCTGGAGTTCATCGTGGCGGGCGGGCTGCCCACTACGGTCAAGGGAGGCCTCGACCTGCTGGGGCAGGGCGTCGGAGACCCCCGGCCCCCGCTGCTTCCGCTCGATGACTCCGGACGCGACGAGCTGCGCAAGCTCCTCGCCATCAGGTAGTACAACCCACTCTCCGCACTGGGGGTGTGGCGCCGCGGCGCCGCGCCCCCAGTTCTGTATTGCCGGGTTCACTACCGGCAATAGGCCGAAAGGCTGAAAACAAGCCCGGCGTGGGGAACGGCGACCCTAAGTAAAGGCCGAAGTTCCCCACGCCGGGATTGGAATGACTACCAGTCCGACTCGTCGAACCTGATCACGCCGCGGATGTTGTTGCCGTCCAACATGTCCTGGTAACCCTGGTTGATGTCTTCGAGCTTGTAGGTCCGGGTGATCATGTCGTCGATGTTCAGCAGCCCCGACTTGTACAGCGCGGTCAGGCGCGGGGTCTCGACGTGCGAGCTGCCGCCGCCGAAGATGTTGCCCTTCAACGTCTTCTGCAGCATGGTGAACAGGAACAGGTTCAGCTTGACGTCGACGTCCATCAGCGAGCCCATGCCGGTGACCACGCAGGTGCCGGTCTTGGCGGTCAGGGTCATTGCCTCTTCGAGGTACTCGCCCTTCATCTCACCGACCGCGAGGATGACCTTGTCGGCCATCAGGCCCCAGGTCAGGTCGATCATCGGCCCGATGGCCTCGGCCATGGACGGGAAGACGTGCGTCGCACCGAACTTGATGGCCTGCTCGCGCTTCCACGGGTTCGGGTCGATCGCGATGACGTGCTTGGCGCCCGAGATCACCGCACCCTGCAGTGCGCTCATGCCGATGCCGCCGACGCCGACGATGGCGACGGACTCACCCGGCTGGACCTGCGCCACGTTGGTGGCCGAGCCGAAGCCGGTCGGGACGGCGCAGCCCATGATGGCGGCCGACTCGAACGGGATGTCCTTGTCGATCTTGACGACGGAGTCCTTGTGCACCGTCATGTACGGCGCGAAGGTGCCCAGCAGGTTCATGGCCGCGACCTCTTTGCCGCGGGCGTGGATGCGGTTGGTGCCGTCGGCGATCGACTTGCCACCCAGCAGGACGGCGCCGCGGTCGCACAGCGAGCGGAAGCCCTTCAAACACGGCGGGCAGGCGCCACAGGCCGGGATGAACGCGAGGATGACGTGGTCGCCCTCTTCGATGCCGGTGACGTTCTTACCGACCTTGGTGACGACGCCCGCGCCCTCGTGCCCGCCGAGGCAGGGCAGCGGCATCGGGGTGGCGCCGGTGGTCAGGTGGTAGTCGGAGTGGCACATGCCGGCGGCGTGCATCCGGATCTGTACCTCGTCGGCGACGGGGTCACCGAGGTCGATCTCATCGACCTTGAATGGCGAGTTGAGCTCCCACAGCAGAGCACCCTTGGTCTTCATGGAAGGCGATAATAGAACAGGTTGCAAAATCATGGTATGACTGCCGGTTGACCTGCGGTTATTCCTGCTTCGTTTCGTTGTGGATGGCCCCGTCGGAGATGGCTTCGATGAGTTGGCGCTCGGTCGCCGGTCTACTCAGCGGAACCGAAAGCTCGACGACAGGAAAGCCATGACCCCGATCAGTTCGCGCATCAACGCAGGCATCGTGCCCAATCTGTGGTTCGACCGCGAGGCCGAGCAGGCCGCCGAGCACTACATCGCCGCATTCGGTGGCAACGGCCGAATCCTCAACACCATCGCCGCCCACCCCGATTCGCCCTCTCCGCAGGACGTGCCCGTGGCGGTCGAGTTCGAGCTTTCCGGGCAACGCTTCGTCGGCATCAACGGTGGCCCGGCGTTCACCTTCACCGAGGCCGTCTCCCTGGAAGTGCGGGTCTCCGGTCAGGAGCAGATCGATCGGATCTGGGCTGCCCTGAGTGCGGGCGGCCAGGAATTGCCCTGCGGCTGGCTCAAGGACAAGTACGGGCTGGCCTGGCAGATCACCCCGACCGAGTACTACGACCTGCTGGCCGAAGGGGATGACGAGGCCAGCGCCCGGTTGATGTCCGCGGTGCTGAGCACCGAAGGCAAGTTCGATGTGGCCACGCTCGAGGCGGCCTACCGGTCAGAGTGAGGCGGGCAGCCCGAACTTCTCGAACAGCGCCTGCTCCATGAACGCCACCACATGGGAGATGCCGTCCTTGCCGATGGCCAGGACATGCAGTTGAAAGGCCTCGTGCCGGCCCGACTCGCGGTTGCGCATGTACATCGCCGCGGCGGGCTGGCCGTTGGCCGTCGTCGCGATGAACCGCATGTCGCCGGCTTCCTCGGCGGGGCATTTGTACCGGGACAGGTCGCCGATCGCCTGCGGACCCCGGTACCAGCTGTCGAACGGCGGCATCTCCCAGATCGCCTCGGCGGTGAACAACTCGACCAACTTGTCGATGTCATAGGCCTCGAACGCCGCCATATAGTTGCGCAACAAATTCTGGGCGTGCGGGGAGTCCGGTGGGTCGATCGCGTCGTCCTCGCTCGGGCCCACGGCGTCCAGTTGGGCGCGGGCCCGCTGCAGCAGGCTGTTGACCGCCGCCGTGGACGTTCCGATCGCGCCGGCAACTTCGGCGGCCTTCCATTGCAGAACCTCGCGCATCACCAGCACCGCGCGTTGTCGCGGCGACAGGTGCTGCAGCGCGGCGACGAACGCCAGCCGCACCGAATCGCGGGTCCCGACGATGGTGCTGGGGTCGTCCGGGTCAGCCGCGGAATCCGGCAGCGGCTGTAGCCAGGGGATCTCGTGGTGCTCGGCGATCTCGTCGGTGGCGGCCGAACTCGGCGTGCCCAGCCCGGACGGCAGCGGCCGGCGCGCACGGCCCTCCAGCGCGGTCAGGCAGGTGTTGGTGGCGATGCGATACAGCCAGGTGCGTACCGAGGATTTACCCTCGAAACCTTGGTAGGCCTTCCAGGCGCGCAGGTACGTTTCCTGCACCAGATCCTCGGCATCATGGAGTGAGCCGGTCATCCGGTAGCAGTGCGCCAGCAACTCGCGGCGGTAGCGCTGCGCGTCGGCCAGGAACGCATCGGCCGAATTATCGTCATTGAGGCGGTGAGCAAGGACCGTCACATTCGCGAGCTTACGCAGCATCACCGACAACGACGATCGAACAATGTCCGAGCGGTCGGCAACGGGATGCTGCACAGATCCTGCGCGGCTACGCTCGCCAGGTGACCAGCACGCGCAGTGAACAGACCTTCGACGGCGTCGGTGGGGTCCGCATCGTCTACGACGTGTGGACGCCGGACATCGAACCGCGCGGGGTGGTCGTCCTCTCGCACGGCCTGGGCGAACACGCCGGGCGCTACCACCACGTCGCGCGGCGGTTCGGCGAATCCGGGCTCATCGTCTATGCCCTGGACCACCGCGGCCACGGACGGTCCGGCGGCAAGCGGGTGTACCTGCGGGATATGTCGGAGTACGTCGGCGACTTCCACACCCTGGTAGGCATCGCCGCCGCCGAGCAGCCGCGGCTCCCACGCATCGTGCTGGGCCACAGCATGGGCGGCGCCATCGTGTTCAGCTACGGCGTCGAGTATCCGGACGAATACACCGCGATGGTGCTGTCCGGGCCCGCGGTGGCCGCGCAGGCATCGGTGTCGGCGTTCATGGCGGTCGTGGCCAAGGCGCTGGGCAAGATCGCGCCCGGGTTGCCGGTGCAGACTCTGGATGCCGACGCGGTGTCCCGCGACCCCGAGGTGGTGGCGGCCTACAAGGCCGATCCGCTGGTGTGGCACGGCAAGGTCCCCGCGGGAATCGCCCGGGCGCTGGTGATCGTGGGGCAGACCATGCCGCAGCGGGCCTCGGCCCTGAGCGCACCGCTGCTGGTGGTGCACGGAGAGCAGGACCGGCTGATCCAGGTCGCGGGAAGCTGCCGGCTGGTGGAATGCGTCGGAACCCAAGACGTGCACCTCAAGGTCTATCCAGGCCTGTATCACGAGGTGTTCAACGAGCCCGAGAAGGCCGTCGTGCTCGATGACGTCACCTCCTGGATCGAGACGCATCTGTGAAACGGATTGCCGCGGCACTGATCTCGGTGCTGATATTGGCCGGCTGCGGGCACCCCCCGGCGGTATGGACCGACAGTGACGTCAGCTTCGATGCCGACGGTCTGACCATCCACGGCACCTACCGCAACAACGGCAGGCCCGGTCCGGCCGCGCTGCTGATCTCCGAGAGCGGCCCCACCGATCGCAACGGCGACAACAAAGTCGTCGGCCCGGTCGGCAATATGCGCCAGCTCGCCGAGGCGCTTTCCGACAAGGATGTGGCAAGCCTGCGCTACGACAAGATCGGCACCGGGGAGACCAAGCTGGGGCCCTACCAGCAGAAGCCGATGGAGGTCGTCAGCGCCGTCTACACCGCCGGCGCGGCCGCGTCGCTGCGGTTTCTGGTCGACCAACCTGACACCGACAAGGACCGGGTGTCGATCTACGCGGTGGGCGAGGGTGCCATCCACGCCATGACACTGGCCGGATCCGGTGATCCAAAGGTCCACTCGCTGGCCCTGTTTCAGCCGCTGTCCGGCCGCTACCTGGACATCATCACCAACCGGGTGCGCGCCGGCGCCACCCCGGAGGTGCTTGCCGCTTGGCTGTCCGCGGTCGACGAGATCCGCTCCAAGGGGACCGTGCCGGTGAATCTCCCCGAGGGGCTGGGCGCGATCGTCAACCCGGGCAATCTCAAAGCCATCGTCGAGGCCGACAAGATCGATCCGGTGCAGCTGGCCGCCGCGCTGCCCGACGGCATGCCGGTTCTGCTCACCTGCTCGGATTCCGACGCCCAGGCCAGCTGTGCGGCCGAGCGTCCGCTGATCGATGCGCTCAAGCACACCGAGCTCACGGTGGCCGAGCTCAAGGGCGTCAACCACGTGCTCCGCGACGACCCCACCGACAGCATCGCCGGCTACGGCAAGCCGGGGTCGTTGTCACCCCAGGTGGTGGACGCGTTGAACGGTTTCGTCGGTAAGTGATGTCGGAGCAGGTTTTTAGGATTGCGCAATGACGGTCAGCGAGAAGCGGAGCGGATCGCGCAATGACTGACGACAAGATGCTGGCGCGGATCGCCGCGCTGCTGCGTCAGGCCGAGGGCACTGACAACCTGCATGAGGCCGAGGCGTTCATGGCCGCCGCCCAGCGGCTGGCCACCGCCACCTCGATCGACCTGGCGCTGGCCCGTGCGCATTCGGCGGAGCGGACCAAGGCGCAGATGCCGGTGCAGCGCACCGTCACCATCGGCCAGGCCGGCGCCCGTGGGCTGCGCACCTATGTGCAGCTGTTCGTGGTGATCGGGTTGGCCAACGATGTGAAATGCGATGTGGCGTCCAACTCGACGTTCGTTTACGCATACGGGTTCGCCGAGGACATCAACGCCACCCACGCGCTGTACACCAGCTTGCTGCTGCAGATGGTCAAGGCGTCGGAGAGCTACATCGGCAGCGGCGCGCACCGGCCGACACCGACCATCACCGCCCGGCTCAACTTCCAGTTGGCCTTCGGCGCCCGGATCGGTCAGCGATTGGCCGAGGCCCGGGAGGAGGCGCAGCGCGAGGCCGATGTGGCCGACCGTCCGGGCACAGCTATTGCGCTGCGGGACAAGGACATCGAGTTGCGTGGCTTCTATCGCGAGACCTCGCAGGCCCGCGGTACCTGGCGCGCCACGAACGCCTCGGCGGGATACTCGTCGGCCGCCCGACGGGCCGGGGACCGGGCCGGCCGCAACGCTCGGCTGGGGGCGAATCCGGAGCTTTCCGGCGCGCGCGGCGCCCTGGAGCAGTGAGCGCCAAGGACACCCAGCGCGCCCGGGTGTATGCCGCCGAACAGTTCGTCCGCACCATGTTCGACCGTGCGGCCCAACATAGTTCGCGTGCCATCGACTTCTTCGGGACGTCTTTGACCTTGCCGCCGGAGGCGAAGTTCGGATCCGTCGAGTCGGTGCAGCGATATGTCGACGATGTCCTCGCCCGCGTCGGTGCCGCACCGGTGGCAGTCCGGGCACGCCGGGGCGTCACCGCGGCGCACTACGAGTTGACCAACGGCAAGGCCGTCATCGCCGTCCCCGAACGCGACACCTGGGCGTTGCGGGAGTTGGTGGTGTTGCACGAACTCGCTCACCACGTGAGTCACGCGGACCCACCCCACGGGCCCGCCTTCGTCGCCGCCTACTGCGAACTGTGCGAGGCGATCATGGGGCCGGAGGTCGGGCTCGTCCTGCGGATGGTCTACGGAAAAGAGGGTGTCCTCTAACCTGCACTAGCCTGGCGCAGGTGACCGAGCCGCGTGATGTAGACGTCATGTTCAACGAGGTGCTGCGCACCGAGGACGAGGCGCTGACCGCGGCGCGTCAGTCCGCGCAGGCCGCCGATATGCCGGCCATCGAGGTGTCGGCCCAGCACGGCAAGCTGTTGTCGCTGCTCGCCACGATCTCGGGGGCGCGGCGGGTGCTGGAGATCGGCACGCTGGCCGGCTACAGCACCATCAACCTGGCCCGTGGTGTGGGACCGGACGGCAGCGTCGTCACGCTCGAGTACGACCCGCGCCACGCTGAAGTGGCACAGGCCAATCTGGTGCGGGCCGGTGTCGCCGACCGTGTCGAGGTGATCGTCGGCGCCGCCCTTGACACGTTGCCGCGGCTGGCCGAACGCGGTGACGTGTTCGACCTCGCGTTCATCGACGCGGACAAGGAGAACAATGTCCGCTACGTCGAGTGGGCGATCAGGTTGGGCCGGCCGGGCTCGATCATCGTGGTGGACAACATCACCCGGTTCGGCCGGGTGCTGGCACCGGCGGCCGACGACCAGCAGGCGCGGGCCGTGCGCGACATGCTGGAGATGATGGGCAGTCATCCGCGGTTGGACACCGCGGCCATCCAGACCGTCGGGACCAAGGGCTGGGACGGCTTCGCCGTCGCGCTCGTCAGGTAAGCCGGGTGGCGCTCGTCAGGTAAGCCGGGTGGCGCTCGTCAGGTAAGACACCGCGAGCGACCGCGAATGTACGCAATTTACGGCGTGTTGGCGTACAGACACGGTCGCTCGCGGAGAGGGCGTTAAGCCAGCGAGTCCTGGGGCTCGCGCTGGATCGGCTTGGGCCAGGGCTCCGGCTTCGGCCGCTCACGCACCAGCTGCGGCCACCAGAACCACTTGCCGAGCAGGGCCGCGATCGACGGGGTCATGAAGGATCGGATGACCAGGGTGTCGAACAGCAGACCCAGACCGATCGTGGTGCCGACCTGGCCGATGACCGCCAGCTCGCTGACCGCCATCGACATCATGGTGAACGCGAACACCAGACCCGCCGAGGTGACCACCGACCCGGTACCGCCCATGGCGCGGATGATGCCGGTCTTGAGCCCGGCATGGATCTCCTCCTTGAACCGGGCCACCAGTAGCAGGTTGTAGTCGGCGCCCACGGCCAACAGGATGATCACCGACATGGCCAGCACCATCCAGTGCAGCTCCAGACCGATCAGGTGCTGCCAGATCAGCACCGACAGACCGAAGGACGCCCCGAGCGACAGCACCACGGTGCCGACGATCACCGCGGCGGCTATCACGCTGCGGGTGAGGATCAGCATGATGATGAAAATCAGGCACAGCGAGGCGATTCCGGCGATCAGAAGGTCGTAGTTGGCGCCTTCCTGCATGTCCTTGAACATGGCCGCGGTGCCGCCGAGGTAGATCTTGGAGCCCTCCAGCGGGGTGCCCTTGATGGCCTCCTTGGCGGCCAGCTTGATGGGTTCGACGTGAGCGACCCCTTCGGGGCTCATCGGGTCGCCCTCATGGCTGATGATGAACCGCACCGCATGCCCGTCGGGGGACAGGAACATCTTCATGCCGCGTTTGAAGTCGGGGTTGTCGAAGGTCTCCGGCGGCAGATAGAACGAGTCATCGTTCTTGGCCTTGTCGAAGGCCTGACCCATGGCGGTGGAGTTCTCCTGCATGGCCGCCATCTGATCCTGCAACCCACCGTTGGTGGCCTGCATGGTCAGCATCATGTTCTTCATCGTCGTCATGGTCGCGATCATCGGCGGCATGATCGCGATCATCTGCGGGATCAGCGCGTTCATCTTGTCCATATCGGGCACGATCTGCTCGAAATCCGCTGTCATGGTGTCGACGCCGTCAAGGGTGTCGAAGACCGAGCGCATCGCCTGGCACATCGGGATGCCGTAGCAGTGCGGTTCCCAGTACAGGTAGTTGCGGATCGGGCGGAAGAAGTCGTCGAAATCGGAAATGTTGTCCCGCATTTCCTTGATGTCGTCGAGCATTCCATGCATCTGGCCGACCATGCTGTTCATGGTGACCTGCATCTTCGTCATCAGCTCGATCATGCGGGTCATCAGGTCGATGGTCTTCTGCATCTCGTCGGCCTGAAGCAGCATGTCGTCCATGCGGTCCTGCATGTACTTCTGATTCATGGTCTGGGTGGTGCCCTGCATGCTGATGTTGAACGGGATCGAGGTGTGCTCGATCGGCGTTCCCTGCGGGCGGGTGATGGCCTGCACCCGGGAGACACCCGGCACGCCGACCACACGCTTGGCGATCCGCTCGATCACCAGGAAGTCCGCGGAGTTGCGCAGATCGTGATCGCTCTCGATCAGCAGCAGTTCGGGATTCATCCGGGCCGGGGAGAAGTGCCGGTCGGCCGCGGCGTAGCCGGTGTTGGCCGGCAGGTCCTGGGGTAGGTACTTGCGGTCGTTGTAGTTGGTCCGGTACCCGGGCAGGGTCAGCAGACCGATCAGCGACAGCGCGATGGTGGCGATCAGGATCGGCCCGGGCCAGCGCACCACCGCGGCACCGACCTTGCGCCAGCCGCGAGTACGCATGGCCCGCTTGGGTTCCAGCGTCTTGCCGAACCTGGTGGCCACCGTGATGATGGCCGGGCCAAGGGTGAGTGCGACGAGCACCACCATGAACATGCCGATGGCCAGCGGGATACCCAGCGACATGAAGTAGGGCAGGCGCGTGAAATGCAGGCAGAACGTGGCGCCTGCGATGGTCAGGCCCGAACCCAGAATGACGTGGGCGGTGCCGTGGAACATGGTGTAGTAGGCCGACTCTCGGTCTTCACCGACACTTCGGGCCTCTTGATATCGGCCTATCAGGAAGATCGCGTAGTCCGTGGAGGCGGCGATCGCCAGCATGACCAACAGGTTGGTGGCGAAGGTCGAGAGCCCAATGATGTTGTAGTAGCCCAGGAATGCGATCAACCCGCGGGCGGCCGACAACGACAGCATGACCGTCACCAGCGTCAAGAGCACGGTGACAATCGAGCGGTACACCGACAGCAGCATGATGATGATGACCACGAAGGTCAGGGCGGTGATCATCTCAAGGCTGCGGTTACCGGCGATCTCCTGATCGGCCGCCATCGCCGCCGGGCCGGTCACATACGCCTTGACGCCCGGCGGTGCCTCGATGCTCTGGACGATCTTCTCGGCGGCTTCGACCGATTCGTTGGCCAGCGCCTCGCCCTGGTTACCGGCGGTGTAGACCTGCACGTAGGCGGACTTGCTGTCGGAACTCTGCGCACCCGACGCGGTCAGCGGGTCGCCCCAGAAGTCCTGGACGTGCTCGATGTGCTTCTTGTCGGCCTCGAGCTTGTCGACGATCTGGTCGTAGTACTTGTGTGCGTCGTCGCCCAGCGGTTCGTCGCCCTCCAGCACGATCATCACCGAGCTGTTGGACTTGAACTCCTGGAACACCTCGCCGACGCGCTTCATGGCGATCATCGACGGTGCGTCGTCCGGCGTCATCGACACCGAGCGCATCTTCCCGACTTCTTCGAGCTGGGGGACGATCACATTGAGGACACCGATGACGGCGACCCAGCCGATGATGATCGGGATGGCCAGGCGCCGGATCCACTTGGCGATCCCGCCGTGCTGCGCGTCCTGCGCGTGCTTGGCGTGCTGGGAGGTGGTGACCGGGAAGGCTTCGGTCGGGGCGTCGTGGTTGCTCATGCAGATTTCACCAAGCAGAAGGTCTGGGCGTTCACGCCGTTGGAAGTTCTCTCGTCCTTGAGTTCGTCATCGACGGTGATCCGGCAACTGATCGTGCTGCCGTTGCCCTGGGCCACGATGTTGGGAAACACCGAAGGCGCGGTGGACTCCAGGCGCAGCGTCCACGGCAGGCTCACCCCGTCGATGCGCTGGGGCTGGGCATCCAGATCCAGATAGTTCACATCGGCATACGCGCCGGGTTCGCCATAGATCTCATAGACCACGATCTTGGGATCGAACGGCTTGGTGTCATCGACCTTGGCGCTGGAAATGCCCGAACCATCGCCGGCGCCGAAGAACGTGCGCACCCGCATCACCGTGAACGCACCCACCACCACCACTACCAGGATGATCAACGGAATCCAGAACCGCTTCAACAGCTTCATGTGCGCTGGTTGGCCTTTCGGAGGTCAGGCACGCGGAGACGTACCGGCTGGCTGCGAAGCGCCATTGCCACTTCACGATCATGTCGGCTTCGGCGGATCCCCGCCAACGGTTATCTGTGTCCACCGGATTTGCGTCCATCACATCGGTGTCCAGCGCGGCGACATCCCCGAAGGGGCTGACCGGGATCTCCGAGATCAGCCTGCTGCCCTGGGCGCTGAGGGCGGTGATTTCGCCGACGAGTCGGTACTGCTCGTCACACGGAAGAAACGGCAGCACACCTTCCACACTCCAGAGGGTGCGCTGGTTGGTGTCGAATCCGGCTCGGGTCAGGGCCGCGGGCCAGTTGCCGCGGATGTCCGCGGGGACACCTCGCACCGTGGCGGTGGGAGTGGCATCGGCCAAGGCCGCGGTTTTGACGTCGAGAATCGCGGGTTCGTCGACGACGTAGACGCTGGTCCCCTCCGGCCAGGGCAGCTCATAGGGGCGAGGGTCCAGGTCGGAGGACAGGAACACCACCTGCCTGGCACCGGCGTCGACGGCGCTCAACAGGTAACGGTCAAGGGGGTGTGCCGGATCTGCCGCGCATGAGCTTGGCATCAGCGTTCCTCCCCGCCCTATTCCTTGCCGGATGTACAGTGAAACCTATACAGTCGGCTAACTTCGATCAAGTCGATTGACCAATTGACGCTGTGATCTAGCCCGCGTTTGGGTAATCTCAGCGCGACGAAGGGACAGGTGTGGCGAAGGCGGTGGCGCCGCGGGGCTTTGCCCGCGAGCGGGTGCTGGAATCGGCGCTGAGCCTGTTCGCAGAGCACGGGGTAAACGGCACGTCGCTGCAGATGATCGCCGATCGGCTCGGGGTCAGCAAGGCTGCGGTCTACTACCAGTTCCATTCCAAGGACGAGATCGTGCTCGCCGTCATCCAGCCGGTCTTCGACGACATGATTCGGCTGGTCCGGATCGCCGAGGCCATGTCGACACCGGATGCCCGGCGTGAGGCCGCCGTCAGCGGCATGGTCGATCTCGCCGTGCGGCACCGGCGGGTGACCGCGGTCTTCCACGGAGACCCCGTCATCGACGGCCTGGTGCACAGCCGGGCCGAGCTCCAGGACACCATCGAGCGGCTCACCTACATCCTGCTGGGACCCGAACCCGATGCCGCCAGCCGGATCTCCATGTCGGTGCTCGCCGCCGGTGTGTATGGCAGCGCCACCGATCCCGCCCTCAACGACATCAATGACGAGGAACTGCACCGGGTGTTGCTGGACTGCGCGCAGCGGTTACTGCCCGCGGTCGCACCGGTCGTTTCGAGCTAGCCGGCGCGGGCCATCAGTCGTCCACCGGTAGCGGTGCGTCCAGCTCCTCGTGCAGTGCCTGTACAGCCTCGACGTCGTCCTCGCTGCCGACGTGAGGTCTGGTGAACCAGTCCACGTATTCGGAGATTTCGCTGATCCGCCAATCGAGCGCGAACAATTCGACCATGAGCGGGTCGGCATCCAGCCGGTCAGCGCAGCCCGCGGCGATCAGGTCGGAGTAGTCCCGCTCCCGCGGGGCCAACCGAATGGTCTCCCAGTCAACGAGTTTCAGGGATGTGCCGTGCACGACCTGATTTTCCTCGTGCGGCTTCCCCGTGCGTCGGTATCCAGGTGTGCCGTCGGCCTCGTGCCAGCTGCGTGAGGTCGTGATAGCGCTGAGTCCACCGTTCGATGTCGGCGCCATGCCCGGCGAGCACGGCCCGGGCTTCCTCGCCGAACGGTCCCGAGAGCCACGGGTGCTCAGTGCGTGTCCGCACCTGCCGGGCGAAGTCGACATCGACACGCGGTGCCCAATCCCGCAGCGGTCCGCGTGGGGTCATTGCGTGCAGCGCGTCGAGTGCATTCATGACCTTCGCGAGGTGCGCGGGCGTGCGGTACTGGACTTCGGTCGGCGAATGGCCGTCGAGCCAGGGCGTTGCGCTGAGCATGCCGAAGCCGGTGTCGACCGTGAATCGTCCGAGTCCGCTGCGCAAAGGTGCGCACACCATGTCCAGACCCGCTGCCGCGAATTCCGCGGCGGCAGCGTACGCGTCTTCCAACGAGGACGCGGAGTGCCGCGTCCCCAGCTCATCCAGGGTGACGAAAACCGCACCTGCCGCGCCGGCGGCCCGCCAATGGTGGGCTCCGCCGCCGACGGGCAGATAATCCACGTCATCGACAGCGAGCGACCAATGCTCAATAAGAGTACGGGCGATCAGTCCGTCGCTGACCGAGGGCGGAGGGGTTCGCACGTCCGCCAATCTAATTCAGACTGACGCGACTATCCCCGCAGCGCCGAAGCGAAGATCGCGGGCAGCTTGCCCCAACTTGGCGCCCCGACGAACTCCACCAGCAGCCGGCCCGTGGTGGCCGCGGTGCGGTTGTTGACGAACCACGGCGGCTTCGGCGACAGCGACCACTCGCCCCGGAACACCGAGCGCGGAGCCGGCCGGAACGGGCCCCGCACCACCGTGCGCTCCGGGCGGTCCAGCAGGAAAGCGTTGTGTACCACCCCGGTTCCGCTCTGGATGTCGTTGCGCCGGTGCCCGGGGAACGCACCCCAGGTGGCCGTCGGCGTCAGGTAGCCGACCGCGGTCCATGCGTTGATCGCGATGGTGCCGTAGCGCAGCTGCGCGACCAGGTTGTCGAACTTCTCGCCGAGACCGGAGATGGCGTCGGGGTGGGCGATGATGTTCACGCCGAGGGTGCCGACGAACTCGTCGTTGGCGACGCGGACCGCCTCTGCGGCGAACTCGTCATCGGGCACGTCGAGTTCGATCACCCCGAGCACCGGACCGAAATACTCGGTGCACAGCAACGCGTCCCGATCCTGCGGATCGATGACCAGGACCCGGCCACCATTGGCGCCCAGGTGCTGGGCGTCCGGGTAGGACGCGTCCGCATTGGCGACCCTGGCGTCGGAGCCGGGGTAGTAGGGCGGGCGTGACGGCGCGTCGTTGACGGCCTTGCGCAGTGCGGCAAGGAACTCGTCCCGTTGCGCCCATCGCTTCGGCAGCACCACCACCTGCGCGGCCACGCAGTTGTAGCCGTTGTTGTGCAACCGCTGAGTGGCGACGTGATTGGCCTGAAACTCGATGTCGGCCTTGCTCCAGGAGCCGGGCAGCACGATCGTCGGCGACACCCCACCCAGTTCGGCGGTCATCTCCTTGTCCAGTACCGGTTCGTCGGCCGCCTTGCGCCGGGCGCCGTCCTCCCCGGTGCCGAAGACGATGGCGTCGTAGGTCAATGCGCTGCCGGTCATGTGCACATGGTCAACGAGCTGGTGCCGCACCAGGTATGTGCCGGCCTCCGCACCGCCGGTCAGGATCCGTACCGCACCGACGGCGATGAACGGGGCCAGCACCTTGGTGAGTACCGGCAGCAATGGGTCGGTGATCGGGTTGAGCTTGAGGGCGACCACGCGGTTGTTGGCGAACAGTTCGTAGATGGTGTCCAACGGCGCGATCGAGAAGATGTTGCCCGCACCGAGCACCGCGCCCACACCGTGAGTGCGACCCGGGTCGCGTTGGGACAGACCCGCGGCCCGGCGGGCCCCGGCCGGTTCGATACCGGGCTGCAGCCACACCTCGGCACTGAACCCGGACAGCAGCAGCTGGTCGAAAGTATTGAGCGGCAAGGCTTTTACGGTGGTCCGGCCGCCGGGCGCGGTGCCGAAATCGGCGCCCTCGAGCGGGCTATTCCCGGCTTCGAGCTTGGCCATGCTCGCCGACAGTGCGGTGAGTGCGGAGGCCAGTGAATATGGCCCGGACATCCATTCCTCGCCGACCAGCGGTGAGGACGGGTCGAGTTGCTTGATCCCGATGGCAGCGTCGACCCACTCGGCGGCGTGACGCACGGTGAGCGCGCACATCTCATCGAGCAAGCCCCGCCGAGCCGCCAATGATAATGACGCCCATGTTTTTTCGCCTTCGACGAGTTGCGCAAGGGCTTCGTCGATCTGCGTCTCGGTCATGATCGCAGCGTACTGCTCGTTGGGGCCTACGGGGTGAGGTCGGCAACAGCCTGGGCCGCCGAGGTGACCTGGTTGAGCCGGAGTGCGGTTTCACCGGCATAGAGCGCTGCGCGGTCCGCCCATTCGGCCGGCATATCGGCGGTGAGCGTGATCGGGGTGAAGAAGGGCAGCGCAGGACGTTGTAGCCGCAGCAGAGCACCATCACCCCGGTCGGGAATCCGGGACAACGGCGCGCTGTACCTGTTGATGATCGCCGGCAGTCGGCGTGCACTGCCGTCCGGATGACACCAGCGCCGCGTTGCGGCGTTCGGGATGACCCGGTGCCGATCCGGCCACGACAGGCCGAACACCGTCGTCTCGATCGTGCGGTCGGCGTCGATGATCCGCTGGCGGTAGACCGGATGCGCCCCGGACTCGTGGGTGAGCAGAAAACGGGTGCCCGCCCGCCTCACGGCTCTGCGCGATCAGTCCGTCGGCTCCATAGGCCAGTGCCTCGGCGGCCTGACCTTCGGTGCCCACCATCGCCATCACGAAAACGCCAGCGGTGGTGAGTCGTTGGATCAAGGCACGGTCGATCGCGAAGGCCAGCACAGCGAGATCGATCCGCTGCTCGAGGCAGACGTCGACATGGGGCCGACGGGTGAACGGCATCAATAGATTGACCGATTTCTTGGGCGCTGGCCTCGGACTTTGGTCCGGGGTTAGCTCATCGTGTTTGTCGGCGGGCGGAGTTCGGCGTTCAAGGAGACGTTGTCTCGGTTGCGGCGGTGGGCCTGGGTTGTCGGTGCTTGCTTCTACGGTGTGTGGCGTGGGTGGGACCTGCCGTGTGGCACCGACACCGGCGGTGGTGCCGGTGGGTAAGCCGCGTGCGCGTAAACGCTCGAAGGGCGCGCCGGCGCATGTGCGGTCGTGGCCGTTGCGACCCGACGGTGCGCAGTGTCGCGAGATTCGGACACGGTTTTTCACCGGGGTGCGGGTGTTCAACGCGGTGCTGGGCGAATTCATCGGGCGCAGCCGGGCGGTGAAGGCTGATCCGGCCTGGCAGGCGGCGCGAGAACTGCCGGGCCGTACGGCCGCTGAGCGTAAGGGTCGGGGTGCGGCGTTCCGCGCGGTGGAGCAGCAGCATGGTTTCACCGTGGATGCCGCGCAGTCGTTCGCCTCGTCGCTA
The DNA here is from genome assembly GCF_029893345.1 of Mycolicibacterium frederiksbergense. Lineage (GTDB taxonomy): Bacteria > Actinomycetota > Actinomycetes > Mycobacteriales > Mycobacteriaceae > Mycobacterium > Mycobacterium frederiksbergense_B. The sequence goes on from NZ_JARXVE010000003.1 coordinate 612,510, forward strand.
CGCAAATCCTGGGTGCGCGAACATCTCCCGGCGCAGGAGACCCAGAACCTGGGTGCGCGGGCGTTCGACGCGGTGCGCCAGTGGCATGTGGGCCAGAAAGGTAAACCGCGGTTCAAACCGGCTAAGCGTGGCCTGCATTCGTTAGCCGCCAAGGACAGCTGTGGTGCATTGCGGCCCAAGACAGATACCGAGGGTCGGCTGGTCGGGTTGCAGTGGGGCGCACGGTTCGTCATCCCGATCGCCGCACCGTCGGCCACCTCGGCGCGGCGGGGGCGTGAACAGCAGGCCGAGCTCGCCGAAATCGAAGGGTTGATTGCGGCTGGCCGGGTGCTCTCGACGCGGATTGTGCGCACGGTGATCAACGGTCGTGACACCTACCGTGTGCAGCTGGTGTGTGATGGCCGCCCGACCCGACGGTATCCGGTCGGCCAGGGTCGGGTGTCGTTTGATCTGGGACCGAGTCAGATCGCTGTCGCTGTCGAGCACGCCGATGGGAATTGGTCGGGTTGGGTGGAGCCGTTGGCTGATCAGGTCCGGTTGGACACGATGCGGCTACGTCGGTTGCAGCGGCATTTGGATCGTCAGCACCGCGCCGGCTCGCCACAGTGTTTCCACAGCGATGGCACCCACGTGTCGGGCCGTTGCCGTTGGTGGCAGCGTTCGGGTGGCGCGCAGCGCACCACGGCGCGGGTGGCCGAGTTGCATCGCCGCCTAGCTGAGCACCGCAGGACGCTGCATGGGGCGCTGGCCAACCGGCTGATCACCCACGGCACGCAGATTGCGTGCGAGAAGCTCGATTATGTGTCGTGGCAGAAGAACTTTCCGCGCAGTGTGCGCGACCGGGCACCAGGGTTGCTCGTGGAGATGTTGCGCCGCAAGGCTGAAAGCGCCGGCGGCCAGCAGCTCTACGAGTACAACCCGCGCACCACCGCCTTGTCGCAAACCTGTCTGTGCGGGACGAAAGAGAAGAAACCGCTCTCGCAACGGGTCCACCGTTGTGAGTGCGGTATTCAAGAGGATCGGGACCTGTTTTCGGCCTATCTCGGACTGCACGTCCGAACTGGGGTCGATGGGGTCGATCGGCTGGACTTGCAGACAGCCAACACAGGCTGGCTGCATCGTCAGGACGTCGACGAGTCGCCGAAGTCCAGCCGTCGTGCACCAGCACTCAAGCGGCGAGGCCGCAGACATTCGCCTACGCGGAGGTCGGTGGCGCGCATCAACGCACGGCGTAAAGCCACAACGATGATGCGACAGAGCCGCTCGGCGCGAACCTCCACTGCCGACCAGCCCACGGCGATCGCCGCATGAACGGTGATCGAGACAGCCAGTCGGCACGAGGAATCCCCATCGTTCACGGCGGGGAGGACGTCAACGCCACCGCACGTCCAGGCGCCCGTTCGCGCATCGCGACAATCGCAGACTTCAGGCGGCCCGGCGGGGTGAGGCCCAAGGTGCCGAGCCCGCCGGCCGCTGCCACCGCGGCGGCCAGCGGCGCTCCCGCAATGCCGCCGGCCATGCCCGCCTGGCATACCGGCACATCGAGCTTCAGCCGATCCGCGATGTCCATGCCGCGATTCTGCGTCATCCAGGGCTACCAGCGGCAGGCATCGGGGCCCAAGCCCGAATCGACGGCGCGAAAGGCGAGCAGATGCCGCTGCCACCACGGCAGTGGCGCTGCCAGTACGGGATCTGCGGTTGCATCTGGAACTACGTGCGGCACACCGTCGCGCAGATAGGCGATCCGGACGCCGTTGATGCCCGCATCCCGCCAGAGCAGCACCGTGCGCCGCAGCTCCAGCCAGGGGATGCGAACCGGTGGACCTTCCGAAATCCAGCGGGCCTGTCGCTGCAGGTACGTCATGCCGCCCAGCGCGCGGTATGCGGTATTCAGCCGGATCTGGTCGGGGAAGCCGAGTCCCACCACGGTGACGGTGTCGCGCTGGTAGTCGGCCAGTTGGAGGGAGGTAACGCCCGGCAGCAGGTGATTGGTGCTGCCCTCCTCGGTGTGCAGATTGCTGAACATCGAGTAGTTCGCGACGGTCTTCAGCCCCAGATACGGCGTCAATCCGTTGGCGAGTGCCAGCAGCGGGACGAGCAGCAGCACCACGGGCCGAAGTCGCCACCGCGGGGATTCGACGCCGGCGGCCTGCGCGGCGCGGTAGCCGCGCAGCAGCACAAACATGAGCGGGCCCACCGCGACGAACCAGGTGATCACGAGCAGGGTGTGCCATTGCAGGCCGACCGGGCTGGTCGGCGAATCGGCAAAGTTCGAAGCCACACTCAGCAGCACATGCGCCGCGAAACCGGCAAGCGCCAGCCGTCGCACAGCGGACGTGCGAGCCGTCAGGGAGGCGAACACCTCGGTCGGGATCAACAGCACATACACCGCGAAGACGACCGCGGCGAAGTCATAGAACGAGGCCAGCGCCAGAATCGAGTGGAACGCCACGCCGAGCAGCACACCCCAGTAGCGCAGCCGCGGCACCGCCAGCAACCCGAGAATAGCGGCCTCGATCACCACCGCCGCGATGGCGACGAACTGCCCGACCACCGGGCTCGGCGCCACACCGTTGATGCCGTTGAGCCAGATGAGCTGGCCGAACAGCTCGCTGCCACACGACGTCGCCGGGGTGAAGTAGGCGGTGTTCAACTTGTCGAAGATGGTGAACAGGTAGACCACGAGCAGCACCAAACCGATCGGGCTGCGCGCCGCGTCCAGCCAGCGCGCGACAAAACCGGCCGGCACGCCCGGCCGGTCGCGGGTGGCCACGGCCCACACTGCCGCGGTCCCGAGCCCGAGCGCGACGAGCAAGCTCAACACCAGGTGGTTCGAGGCGGCGGGCAGATTCAGCACGGCCATGGTCGCCCCGGCCGTCAAGACCAGACCGGCGGCGGCCACCGAGCCGGGAAAGATCAGCGCCGGCAGGCCGGCCAGCAGGGCGGGTATCACCGCAAGGGGTTGGCTGTCGGAGTAGTGGAACACCAACCCCATCGCGAAGAGCGTTGTGAACCAGCCGAGTTGCTGACGCGCACCGGTGGTTTCATCCGATCGGATGTTGCTGCGCCACCGCATTGAGAACACCTTACTTGTCCGTGTGCGGCGGTCGTCGAGCGCCGCCGCCAGCGCGTGATTTGCGGCGTAATCTGGGAGGTGATGGATGGGTGCGGTAGGACCCAAACGTCTTGCCGTGTAACGGAAGGACAAGAAATGAGTACAGTCCATTCATCAATCGACCTGCATCCGGACATCGTGGCCCTACGGGCAAGCTATGACCGTGTCGCAGAGTCGATCGCCGCGCAGGTCACGTTCGGCCTGACGTTGCTGACAGCGATGTACGTCGCGCTGTCCCCGTGGATCGTCGGCTACGACGCCCTCAGAAGGCTGACCGTCAACGATCTGATCATCGGCGGCACGATCGCGTTCCTGTCAATGTGTTGCAGCCTTGCACTGGACCGTGCACACGGACTGACCTGGACGCTGCCGATCTTCGGTGTGTGGCTGATCATCTCGCCGTGGGTGTATGTCAGTGGACCGACCGCCGGGATGATCTGGTCGCACGTGATCAGCGGCGCGCTCGTGATGCTGCTGGGCTTCAACGCGATGTACTTCGGGATGCGGGTGCGCACTTCTGAAGCGCGGCACGCCTAGCCGGCAGATCGGCCGGTAGGCGGAGCCTGCAGACCAGCCGTGCTCCGGCTGGAGGGGATGTCTGCGCGCTCGGATCAATCATCGGTCGAGACGATGCGTCAATTTGCGCCCCGGGGTGCCGCTGCGCGCCATATTCTGGGCAAATCCTGGGGAAACGCACGACTCGGATGACGGCGATAGCGGGTACGAGCTGCTGACATGAAGCTGGCGGGGCGCGAAGAAGAACTGGCGGCGATCCGTCGCGCCTTGGGTGGGCCGGGAAGCCATCACGGGGTTCTGATCGTCGGCAGTGCCGGGGTCGGCAAGACGCGGCTGGCCCGGGAAGCCATCAGCCATGCGGCCGCAACCGGACACCGGACCAATTGGTTCGTCGGAACCGAGTCCGCGCGGGCCATCCCACTCGGAGCGTTCACCGGATCGCTCAGCCAGGGCATGTGCGACCCACTGCCCGATGTGCGGCGGGTCATTGATTCCTTCGTCGCGCAACAACGCGTGGGCAAGGTGGTGATCGGCGTCGACGACGCCCACCTGCTCGACGCGCTGTCGGCACACGTCGTACATCAACTCGCCCAGACCCAAGGGGTGCGCCTCGTCGTCACCGCGCGGGCCGGCGGCTCGGAACCCGACGCGGTGACCGCGCTGTGGAAGGACAGCCTGCTCGACCGGATCGACCTCGAGCCGTTGTCCGCCGCGGCGGCGGCCATGCTGATCGAGTCGGCGGTGGGCGGCCCCGTGGACAGCCGCAGTGCCCGGCGATTCTGGAAACTCACCGGCGGCAACGCGCTGTACCTGCTGCAACTGGTGAAAGACCAGATCACCGCCGGGCGGATGCGCAAGTCCGCTGGGGTGTGGATGTGGGACGGCGATGTGGCCGTATCCCAGAGCATCACCGATATGGTCGGCCGCCGGCTCGGTGAGCTCAATCCCGGTATGGCGCTGGTGCTCGACACGCTCTCCCAGTGCGAACCGCTCCGCGTCGACGTCCTGAGTGACCTCGTCGACCACGCCGACCTCGAGGCCGCCGAGCAGATGCATCTCGTCACGGTCGAGCGTGCCGGACGCGACCTGGTGGCCACCCTCGCTCATCCGCTGTACGGCGAATTACGCAGGGCCACCGCGGGTGAGATGCACCTGTCAAGGATCCGTGGGCGGCTCGCGCGGCGGCTGGCCAGCGAGCCCGACAGCGATATGCGCGCGACGGTACGGCGGGCACTGCTGGCGCTGAACTCCGACCTGCCGCCTGATCCGGAGCTGTATCTGACGGCGGCGCGATGCGCCGCGGTTCTGCTCGACCCCCATGCGGCGGACCGATTCGCCGCTGCCGCGGCCGAATGCGGTGCACCCGAGGCGGCACCGATGCGGGCGATGACGCTGATCCTGCTGAGCCGAGGTGACGAGGCCGAGACGGTCCTGCGTGACATCAGCGCCGACGGCAAGCCGGACAGCCACCATTGGGCGACGGTGCGGGCGGCCAACCTGGCCTGGATGCTCGGCCGACCGCGCGATGCCGGAGACATCTTGGAAAAGCTGGCCGCCACCACCGAATCCGACGGAGAGCGGATGGAACGCTTGGCCATGCAGGCCTGCGTCGACGCCGTACTGGGCCACTGTGCGAGTGCAGAGGAAAACGCCAGGACTGCCTTGGGTTCCGGTGGGTTGCCCGATTTCCACGCCATGATGGCCTCGATCGCGTTGATGATGGCGCTGGGTGCGCTGGGGCATGTCGATGACATCACCGCGGTCGCCGAGCAGGCGATCAGCAGGGCCACCACATCGTTCGAATCCTCGCCCATTCGATTCTGGTTCGGCGCGGTCCACGGCCGCGCCTGCCGGCTGACCGGCCGTATCAACGAATGTACGGCGATGGCGGCGCGGTTGGACGAGTCAACGCGCGATGTCCCCGGCCTCGCGTATGCCAACCTCGCCTACCTGCTCGGCCACGCCGAACTGGTCCGAGCCGACCTGTCCGACGCCGTCAAACACCTGCACGAGGCTTACGCCGGTGCCGAAACACACGACGTAACAACGGGATTGCGGGTGGCCAGCTGTTTCTCGCTGGCCGAGGCGCATGCCAAACTCGGCCACGCCGCCGCCGCGGAGGAAGCGCTGGCGCGGGCAGGCCAGCGGGTGCCCGCGGACTACGTGTACATGCACACCGCCATGGCTTTGGCCACCGGATGGACGATGGCTGCCGGCGGTGCGCTGACCGAGGCGGTCGCCATCGTGCACGCAGCCGCCCGCGACGCCGCACGGTGTGAGCAGCCGACGCATGAACTGGCGTGCCTGCAGGCGGCCGCGCAGTGGGGCGATTCCAGCGGGGCGGCCCGTGCCCGGGAACTCGCCGGCATGTTGAAACTGCCGCTGGCCGATACCGTCGCCCGGCATAGCGAAGCCCTGGCCGCCGATGACGGCGACGGATTGCTTGCTGCCGCAGAGGCTTACCGAGCGTTGGGGGACCGGGCCACCGCCGTTGATGTCACCGCGCAGGCCTCGGTCGCGTTCGGCCGCCACGGCCAGGCCAAGCGCAGCGCGTATGCGGCCGCCGTCGCTCAGGAAAGTGCCGATGAATGCGGCGGACTGTGCACCCCGGCACTGCGTAACCCGGCCGGTCAGCCGCTGACCCACAGGCAACGGGAAATCGTCGAACTGGTGGTCGCCGGGCTGACCAACAAGCAGATCGCCGAGCGGCTGGTGATGTCGGTGCGCAGCGTCGAGGGTCACCTGTACCGGGCGTGTCAGCGGGTGGGGGCCAGTACACGCGAGGAACTGGCCGCCATCATTCGGCGTGGCCCGAAGGGACTGCAATCAAACAAAGATGACGTCTGAAGCAGTCAGCCGTCCGTCAGAGTCGTTCCGGATTCAATGTCACACGATTCACCCCGGTCATCGAGCACGACGTCGCCCCGTACCACGATGTCCTCGCCGAACGACCAGTCCCCTAACACCGTGAACGACGCCGCGTCGACCAATGACGGCGGGAACGGTACGCGGGCTTCGAAGTCGCTGATCCGTGCGAAGTAGCGTGGATCCAGATTCACAGCGGGTACGTCCTCGAGTGCGGTGTGCAGCTGATGATCCGAACCCACACGGTAGACATCAGATCGAATCAACATCAGATCGTTGGTCGTCTTGACGGGAAGGAACCGCGAGCGGTCGACCTCGATCGCGGTGGAGCCTTCGAACACCGAGATCGCCGCGCCCACTGCTGATTCGATCTGAATGATCCGGGGACTGTCCGGGTCGTTGGGGTCGACGTTCTTCTCATTGCGGATGAGCGGCAGGCTCAACACTCCGCCGCAGGCGTCGAGTTCCCTTCGCAAGGCGCGCAGGTCGACCCACAGATTGTTGGTGTTGAAGTACCGATGAATAGAGAGATCGGAGGCACTCGCGGCGCACTCCGGCGAAACCTGCGCACTCTCGCGAAGAAGCAGTCGGCCGTCGCTGCGTCGAACCACCAGGTGGCCGCCCTTGACGTCGGCAGGCGTTCGGCGACACACCTCTGCGGCATACGGCGCACCGGTCGCGGCAAACCACGCCATCATGGCGGGATCCGGCACTGCGCCAAGATTATCGGCGTTCGAGATCGAGGCGTAGCGGTACCCTGCCTCGATCAGTTGGTCAAGCACGCCCGACGCGTCCAAGGCCGTATAGAGGTCGGCATGGCCGGGCGGGCACCACTCGAGTTCGGGGTCGGCCGGCCATGCGATGGGTTCAAGGTCTCCCACCGTGAGCTTCGGTTCGCGGTTCTGGAGGAATTCGAGCGGGATTCCATCGACTGCCAGATCGGGATAGGCGGCCAGCGCTTCCAGGGTGTCGCGGCTGGTCCGGAAGCTGTTCATGAAGATCAGCGGGAGAGTCACGTCGTACTGCCTGCGGACGCGAGCGACCTGATCGACGATCAGATCCAAGAAGCGCCGTCCGTTCTTGACCGGCAGCAGGGACTTGGCCTGCTCCATACCCATCGTCGTGCCCAGGCCGCCATTGAGTTTGATGACCACTGTCGAGGCGGCGGCGTTGCGCAATGTCTCGGTATCGAAGTCCAGGTGGTCGATATGCGGTAGGTCCGCGAGGGGCTCGATCTCCGACTCCGGAATCAAACCTGAGGCACCGTGTTCGAGCTGGTGGTAAAACGCGGAGAACACCTTCACCGCTTGTTCCGGTACCCCAGCATCACGCATCTTGCGTTGCGCGGCAGCAAGACCTTCTGCGAACTTCGAGGACGCTGGCATCGTTGCGTCCGTCCGCATCTCGTCGAGTGTGTCGATCGGAACGGAATTTGGGGCATCGAGCAGACGGTCCATCTCCCAATTCTGATTGCTGGAACCGTAATTGGGGCAGGACAACCCGTCGCCATCTCGCTTTTGTAGCGACAGTTCGTTGGGCATGATCTCCGGTACTCCTCTTCGGACGGGGTCGTAAGGCGTTCCGACGGCTAGCAGGGGTCCGTCGACAGCCTGATCGTGATGGCTATGTCGGCACGCAACATGCATGCCCGTGTGCGGTCAGCGCGCGCACTGGATTCTGTGTGGGTGGCGTTGCGCAGCAGTAGATTCGGCGTCGTATCACGAGTTCGTCCTAGCTCGCCGTGTGCGCCAGCAGTTCGTCCGCGACGATCGCGACGTACAACGATGCTCGGGTCTCTGGATCGTCGAGATCGACCTCGAGGACCTGCTCGAGTTTGAGGAGCCGATCGTAGAACGCACTCCGCGAGAGGTGGACGCTGGACGCGGCAGCGGTCTTGCTCGTGGGATGGCGCAAGCACGCCTGCAACACGGCCATCAAGCCGACTCCGTCGTCGTGACTCGCGTCGTGCATGCGAAGCGCGCCGAGCTCGCGATCGACGAAGAGACGGATCCGGTCGTCGTCGCCGAACAGGGACAGCAGTCCACGCAGGTGGAGGTCTTCCAGGCGATGGACGTGCGGCCCTTGCCCAGTCCCGGAACCTGGTGCGGCGTCGGCGACTTGAACCGCCTCGGCCCAGCGAATGGGCCTGTTGAGGAAGGCCGACCCCGCGAGGACGACCGGCGATGCCCGCCGGAAGGCAGGCAGGCGGAGTACCTCGGCCAAGGTCAGTTGCGGCACGCTGTTAGCCGTCGGCGTCTTGGGCGTCGCAGGTCTGCCAGGCGCGGGCCGCCACCAGTTCCGGGATCAGCGTTTCCGTGAGGAGGCGGACGTCGTCGACGTCGTCGCCGGGATACCGCAAGGTGCTGGTCGCGGCGGGAATGGAGCCCCCGACGCCGACGACCGTCGTACCGCGCGGCCCAGTCCACTCGGCCATCTGGTCTTCCCACTTCGAACCGGCGAAGACGAGCATGCGGAGGTCGGTGTTCTTGGTCCGGTAGACGTCGACATGGCTCCAATCGCCGCTCTCACAGCCGATCGCCGACCGGCGCGGGCCCTCCCGGAACATCAACGCGCCCTGCTGAGCGGACGAGAACCGGTGAGCCGGTGCACACAGGTGCGTCTCCACCGGACCAAGGAGCAAGTTGGAGATCTCGGGACGCCAATCGCCTTCCGTCGACAACAACCAGTCGCTTGCGCTGGCTGCCGATCCGACCGCGGCCACGAGGTCATCCATCGGCGTCTCGGTCAGGAGACACTCGAGAGCCAGGAACAATGCCAGGGTGTGTTGGTAGCTGCGACAGGCGACGCCGCCGATCTCGGGTTCGGCCAGCAACTCGACTGTCGCGCCGCATTTCTCGGTGATGGCGGAGCCGGGAGTGTTCGTCAGCGCAACGATCGTCCCGGAGCGGTCGACGCGATCGAGGGCATCGAGCGTCTCGACCGATCCGCCGGACGCAGACGTGGCCACGATCAGAGTCCCCGGCCCCCATACGGGTAACAGCTCGCTCGAGGCGATCTCGGAAACGGCAGGAATGCCACGCGCACGCAGACGTGCGGCCGCGACGCCACCGGCGTAAGCGGACGAGCCCATGCCTACGAATACGACGCGGGACACGTTGGCAGGAACAACTTCCGACCACGGGTTGCCGCGGCCGAGGGTGTCTGCGAGCGCAGCGAGTACCTCCGGTTTGCGAGCGAGGTCGGCGGCGAATTTGTCGGGGTTCATCGGCTCGTTTCTTTCAGAAGGGCGGGTAGGGCCGCATCGGGGACATACATCCAGCGCGGCAGATGCCGGCCGGCATAGACGATTTCGCGCAGCACTTGCTGCAACCGGAAGGCTGCCATGGCTTCGCCTGCGAACAGACCGGCATGACCGGTCTCGGCGAGCCTCCGAACGTATGTGTCGAGCAGAGCCGAGCGAGACGCCTCGTCGACCCGGCCAAGAGCGCCGGGGTCCAGGTCGTGGTGCTTTGCTGCGACGATCGCGACGTGAGAAAGGGATTGGATGATGCCCGCGACATCGACCGCTGCCGGAATGGGAAGTACCCGCTCGGCCGGGGGAAGCACGGGGTTGCCATCGAAGTCGGTGACGACGAACCGGTCATCGGCTCGCAGTATCTGGCCGACGTGCAGATCGCCGTGCGCATCGAGTATCGGTACGCCCACCAGATCTGACAGCCCGTTGAGCGTAGTCGCGATATCGCCGGCGCGCTCGGTCAGCAGCGCAGCATTGGACGGACTGGCCAACTTCTGTGCGTCTTCGAGAGTAGCGAATGCGCTTCTGCGCCAGCGGTTTGCGTCATCTTGTGTCGACATGACGGCTGTGCCGGCCAGCGAGGCATGCAGGTCGGCGATTACTTCGCCTACGGCGGTGTAAGCCCTCACGACATCAGTCAGATCACCGGACGCAACTGCGGCGGCGACCAGGTCCACCGCCCACGTCCAGCCGTCGACTGCGCCCGACATATAGCCGGTAACGGTGGCGACCAGCGTCTCGTCGCCACCTTCAGGTTTCCAGGTGACCATGCCCCACGGCGCGGGCATCGCGGTAAAGCCGGCCGACGTCAGCGTGGACAACCGGCTTGGTGCGGGATGTGGTCCTGGCTCCAGGTGGGTGGTCCACTTCACCACGGCCCGGTCGCCGACAATGACCGATTCGTTCGTTTGATCGACGGTTATCGGACGCTCGGCGCCCGGCGAGTGCTGGCCCGTCCAGGAGACGACGGAAAATCGGCCGTGCGACGACCGTCCGGGTGTGGCCGCGATCAGGCGGACGAGAGCGTCGGCTGCCCCGCACCCGGCGGTTGCCCGCCGCCATCCGTTCTGTTCGGCCACTGCGGGTACGGCCGACAACCTTCCGTCCCGGTGAACGATGGCCAAGGCGTGACGCTCTCCAAGGTGCAGTACGTCTGCCGGGTCCTCGAGCAGATCTGTTGGGGTGAGTTGCATGATTCAGCCGGTGGTCGGGCGGTGTGCCAGCCCGACGCGCTCGATGGCGTCCGCTGCGATGCTCAGACCGTCGCGCTTGCGAATCGCCTCACCGATGTCGGCGAGCCGCTCGCGCAGTTCTGTGTCGGTGAGGATGCGCTCCAAGGCGCCGGTCAACTGTGCGTCGGTGAAGTGGTACGTGTCCAACCGGACGCCGAGACCGAGTTCGTCGATGCGCTGGGCATTCTCGTACTGATCCCAGAACAGGGGCAGCACGATGAGCGGCTTTCCGAAGTGGAGTGTCTCGGTCGTGGTGTTGTTGCCGCCGTGCGAGATGACGGCGTCGACGAGCGGGATGACCTTCGTCTGCGGCAGCATCTGCTCGCCGACCATATTGTCGGCAAGGGTGATCTTGTCTGCCTGCGGGCCCATGCTCACGATGAACCGATGGGGGGTTTCACCCAGCACGTTGATCAGGCGTTGCATCAGCGAGACATCCGCTGAGCCAAGGGAACCCAGCGAGAGGTATACCAGCGCGCTGCCCACCGGGCGGTTCGTCAACGTGGCCGGCAGTTCGTACTCCTCATCCGTCTCGCGAACGCTGGAATCCAATCGGGTCCAGGTGTCGTCCAGCGAGCGTCGATCGGTGTAGTCGGCCTCGGCCGGGTAGACGTACAGCGAGGCCGCGTTGTCGCGTGGCATGAACTCCAGGTCGGGTAGGGCCGGGGCGCCCTGCTCCTGCACCCAAGTATTGAAGTCCTCCCACATGGGGCGAATGATCCGATCGAACTCGGAGCGATAACCGTCCCACTCCGATCTGTCGTCACTCGGGAGGCCCGAGAATGGCGGTGGCACATTGGGTCCCGGAACTTCCAGCGGGCTGCAGGAAACAATTCGTACGAACGGCTTGCCGGCGGTGGTCAACGCCGGAAACAGCACCACGTTGTCCTCGACGATCACGTCTGGCTGGTATTTTTCGATGATCTCGCGCAGACGTGGTTCGCAGTACTTGGCCCCGTCGATGAGGGCCTGGTACGTCGGTTGGACAAACGCCTCGATCTGCCGGATCGTCGGCTTGGCGAACTCGGGCGCGGTCTCTGCGATGAAGTCCGTCCAGAACTGGCCCGCGTCGTCATCTTGGGCGCCTTCGGTCGGCGGAGCCAGGTCGACGAGTTCTTCGATAAATCCGAACCGCGCGATCTTGCCGGCCCACGTTGATTCGGCAGCGAACACGATCGTGTGTCCGCGCTCGCGTAGCTTCGCGGCCGTGCCGATGCATTGATTGGTGGGCCCGTAGGCGGACTCCGGCCAGAACATGATGGTCAACTTGTCGGTCATCAGTGAGTCCTTTCGCCCTTGGGCGTGCGGGGTAGCGGGTGGCCGGTTGCCACCCGTGCGTAGTCGAGAATCAGGTTGATCGTGGTGTCGGCATCGAGGCTGGGGTGGCGCGCCACCATGCGGTAGCCGTACGCATCCTCGAGGGCCACGATGTTGCGCGCGATGGTCAGTGAGGGCGAAGAAAGTGTGAAAGTGCCTTTGGCGGCGCCGGACTCCAAGATCACTTGGTACATCGCGACCTGCTTGTCGTACAAAGCCGTGAGCAGGATTGCGTAGGCAGGGTATCGGCCGGCGACGCCACCCAGTTCGCACAGCAGCTTCACCGCCGGGTCGTCCGAGTCGACGGGTAGGCCCAGTTCGATCGTAACCACAAGGCGGCGGTCGAGTTCGGCGATGTCCTCGATCGCCCGGAGCCGTTGGTCGTAGAAGCGTTCCATGCCTGCGCGATTGGCCTCGACCAACAGGGCCTGGACATCGGGGAAGTGGTACAGAACTGCGCCAGAGGTCAGCCCTGCCTCAGCTGCGACCTGCTTGAGCTGCACGTCGGCACCGTGCTTCATGACGGCTCGCTGGGCTGCATGAAGCAGGTTCGCGCGTCGTTCCGTACGGCTCACGGCCACCGGGTACCTCCTAGGTGTATGTCGCGAGTCACTCTGCCAAAAATCTCGCGTTTTGGGGAGTGTTTCTTGAATATTTACTCAGTTTCTATCGAACTATCGAGTCCACCTGGAGATTTGGGGCTTGCCTTCCCTGAATTGCGATGCAATTATTCTCCCCCAGTGCATCTACCTTCCGTGTGGGCCAGGTGTCCGGCCCGCCCTCAGATTCCGGAGTTCATCATGAGAGCGCGAGCCGAGGCGCAACTGAAACTCAACCGACTCAACTGCCAGGTCACGTCGGGGTCTATGTCATGAGCGCCGAGCTACGTGACGCCGAACCACGGCCCGTGTGGTGGGACGGAGTCGAGACCGGACCTCAGACGGACCGGCTCGCGGGCAAGACTCGTGCTGACCTGGTGATCGTCGGTGCCGGCTACACCGGTCTGTGGGCGGCGATCGAGGCGCTCACCGAAGATCCGGGTTGCTCCGTCGTCATCATGGAGCAGGGCTGGGTGGGATCGGCGGCGTCGGGACGAAACGGAGGATTCGTCTCGGAGTCATTGACGCATGGCATCGCCCATGGCGAGGCAATGTGGTCGAGCGAACTCGATGAACTGCAGCGGCTCGGACGCGAAAACGTTTCGCAGATAGTCGAGTTCGTCGACCGGCACCGCATTGAGGCCGATCTGCGTATGGTTGGCAAGACTGCCCTGGCCCGGACTCCTCACCAGGTCGAAGCGCTCAGGAGCGCCGTCGAGGTCTATGCGCGTCACGGTGAGAAGGTCGAGTTCCTGGATCGCGAAGCGATTCGTGCCGACGTCGATTCGCCCTGCTTCTTGGCCGGCCTGCGGTCGTACTCGGGCGGCCTGGTGAACCCGATGGCGCTGGTGCAGGGGCTGCGGCGGGTGGCAGAAGAACTGGGCGCCAGGATCTTTGAGCGGACTCCTGCCACGGACATCACCCGCACCGGCGGTGGATTGACCGTCCGGAGTACGCACGGCGAGGTCGAAACCTCGCGGATCCTGCTCGCGTCCAATGCATATCCGCCTCTGCTGCGGCGACTCAAGGCCTGGATGCTCCCCGTGTACGACTATGTCCTCGCTACCGCGCCGCTGACTGCAGAGCAGCTGGCATCGATCGGGTGGTCGCAGAACCAGGGCCTCTCGGATGTCGGCAACCAGTTCCACTACTTCCGTCGGACCCCTGACAATCGCATCCTGTGGGGCGGCTACGACGCCATTTATCACTTCGGCAACCGCATCTCCCCCGAGTTGGAGCAGCGCGATGAAACGCACCTCCTCTTGGCTCGGCATTTTCGCGAGACGTTCCCCCAGCTCGCGGACGTGCCGTTCACCCATCGCTGGGGTGGGGTCATCGATACGACCAGCCGCTTCACGCCGATCTTCGGCACCGCGTACGACGGCCGGCTCGCTTACGCAGTCGGGTTCACGGGTCTCGGTGTGGCATCGACACGGTTCGGCGCGCAGGTCGCGCTGGACCTACTGGCCGGACGCGAGACGGAACGGACGCGCCTCAAGGCGATAACCGGTACCGCGGTGCCTTTCCCGCCCGAACCGTTCCGCTGGCCTGCCGTGGAACTGACACGGGCGGCCTTGGCGCGGGAGGACGAAACAGGCCGCAGGGGCTTGCTTTTGCGCACATTCGATCGATTCGGTGTTGGCTTCAACAGTTAAAGGAGAATTTGCATGACCACAGGACGATTCCATCGGGGCCAGCGAGTTGCGGGCTCAGGTGGTGAGCGGATACTGATCGACCCGGCGACCGGCAAGCAGACTGCCACGATCTCCGAGGCGTCTGTCGACGAGGCCAGGGCGGCGGTTACGGCGGCTGCCGAGGCATTTCCCGAGTGGTCGCGGCGTACCGCTGGAGAGCGTGCCAAGGCGGTGCTGAAATGGGCGGACCTGATTGACGCCCACGCGGAGGAACTGACGGCCATCGAGGTAGCTGAGACCGGCAAGCCGGCCGCGGTCTTCCGCGACGGCGAGCTGCCGTTCGGTACAGACAACCTGAGGTTCTTCGCCGGGGCGGCACGGTCGTTGGAGGGGACCGGTGCGGGCCTGCTCAGCGAGGGCTACACATCGATGATCGTACGCCGCCCGGTAGGGCCGGTCGTCGGCATCGCGCCGTGGAACTTCCCAATGATCATGGGACTGTGGAAGATTGCCCCAGCAGTGGTGGCCGGCAATACCGTGATCGTCAAGCCCGCTCCGACAACGCCGACGAGCACGCTCTACATCGCCGAACTCGCTCTGGAAGCGGGCATCCCGGCAGGAGTGCTCGAGGTCGTGACGGGTGACGAGTCGGTCGGCGAGGCCCTCGTCGCCGACGAGCGGGTGCAGCTGGTCTCGATCACGGGATCGACCCGGGCGGGGCGCCAGGTGATGTCGGCGGCCTCGGCACGGGGTGCTCGGGTGCATCTCGAACTCGGCGGCAAGGCGCCCTGTGTGGTGTTCGAGGACGCTGATCTGGACGCCGCGGCGCATGGGATCGCGATGGGTGCGACCTACAACGTGGGGCAGGACTGCACGGCAGCCACCCGGGTGTACGCCCACGAATCCGTCTTCGACGATCTCGTTGAACGGATTGCCTCGATTTTCAAGGAGATTCGTGTAGGTGCACCGCACGACCCGTCGACCGACGTCGGGCCGTTGATCACCGAAGAGCACCGCGACCGTGTCCACGGTTTCGTCGAGCGTGCCGTTGCGGCGGGCGCGACAGTGCGTGCCGGCGGCGTGGTGCCGGACGGGCCCGGAGCGTACTACCCACCAACATTGGTCACTGGTGCTGCGCAGTCCGCGGAGATCGTTCAGGACGAGGTTTTCGGGCCGGTCCTGGTGGCGTTGCCTTTCGGTGACGAGCAAGAGGCAATCGCCCTGGCCAACGATTGCCGCTACGGTCTGGGTTCATCGGTGTGGACGCTCGACGGGGGGCGCGGACTGCGCGTCGCGCACCAGATCGAAGCCGGCGTGACATGGGTCAACGACCATCTGCCGATCGCGTCCGAGGCTCCGCATGGTGGCGTGAAGGCTAGCGGTTTCGGCAAGGACATGAGCCAGGCCGCGGTCGCCGAGTACACCGTTGCGCGGCACGTCATGGTGAAACACGCCCTCCGGACGCCGCACGATTCGTTCCGGCCTGCGTAAACCACGCAGCGCCTCAATATTGGTCCAGCGATGAGCGGCGTGCCCCTGGGTTGCCCTGGGGCACGCCGCCATTGGTCGATCCAGAAGTCTGAAATGATCCCTGCGTATCGGCGCATTCATTCCTATTTGGCTGGCGCCGAGGATCTTTCGTTTCCCGCGCGGTAGATCGAGTTCGGCCTACCGGCGTCTTTTCGTGCGCCATGCGGTCGTGCGATAGACGCGATGTGCTGCAACTTCGACGATGAATTGGCTTGATTGGCAGCGGTATCGCTGAATCGGTTGTGCATCCGGGCACAAGCGTTTAGCCTTGTGACCGGCGCCACGGCCGTTGCGAATTCCTCCTCACGCTTCCTGTTTCTCGCGATAATCTGCAGCACCACACGTGATTTCGACTCGCAATCGCAACTTCCTCCGGGGTAGCCAAGAAATCCATCACCAGGCCTCGCCGCCGCCGAAGGTGAATTCGGCAGATGGCGTTGAGGATTGGCAATTGACACTGGAGGTTCGATTCATGACGGCCAATGAAGGCGCCGCGCTGCATTCGGTAGAGGAAGTGCTACCTCGAAAGATGCGATGGTTCGACGGGTTTGCAATGGCAATGACGATGCCCGCCGCGCTCGTTGCCACGCTCGGAGCGACGATAACCGGGCTCGGTGGCTGGGGCGCGGCAGTGCTGTGGGCGATCTCGATGGTCATCTCGCTCGCCGTCAACTGGATCTACACCGAACTGGCGGCGATGTTTCCCAACGCATCGGGCGGCATCTCGGGCTATGTAGCAGAGGCGTGGAAGAAGCGCGCGCCCTGGCTCGCACCGTTGGCCGGCGTCGGGTACTGGCTACCGTGGGGATCGAATCTCGCGACGTACGGATCGCTGACCGGCTTGCTCGTGCAATCGCAGTGGTTCCCCGACGAGCAGTGGACCTTCGACGCCGGTCCGCTGCACTTCAGCTTCCCCATCCTCATCGGCCTCGGTGTGATCTTCCTCCTGTATGGCATCAACGTCATCGGTGTGCGAGTCACCATGGTGTTCGTCTATGTGACCGCCGGGATCCTGATGATCCCCCTGTCGGTCTTCATCATCTTCCCCATGTTCAACTCCGGCTGGGCCCCCATGGATCTGACGTGGAAGTTGCACGGACTGGAGGGGCTGCACACCGCCATCGTGTGGCTTTACGTGATGGCGTGGACCACGTTGGGTATCGAGGTGTGCGCCACCTTTGCCTCGGAGTACCGCGACCCGGTGAAGGACACGTCGCGCGCGATCCGGGCCTCCGCTCTCTTCTGCCTCGGCGTCTTTTTCCTGGTGCCCCTTACGCTTGGCGGTTTCGCCGGTGAACAGGCCATCGGTGAGGATCCTTCGACATTCTTTGTGGCGAGCTTCTCCAAGCTGACCGGAGCCGGTGCGGACATCATGGTGTTGTGCCTCATCGCATCTCTGCTGTTGGTGATGCTGACATCCGTCGCCGACGCGTCGCGAGTCCTGTTCAACATGGGCAAGGAGGGCATCACCGTCCGTGCGATGGGCAAGTTGAACAGCCGAGGCGTGCCCGTTCGCGCACTGAACGTCATGCTGGTGCTCAACATCGTGTTGCTCGTGGTGCTTCAGCAGCCGCTGGCGATCATCGTCACCGGCAACCTGGGATACATCCTTGTCCACGTATTGGCGGTCGCCGGCTTCGCGCTCCTGCGCAAGGATCAACCAGATGCGCTGCGTCCCATTCGTCTACCGCAGGCATTCGTGCCACTGTCGATCGGTTTGGTCGTCGTGCTCACGATAATGCTCGTCGTCGGGGCAACGGGCTTCTCGATCACCGGCTATGGCGGCATTCTCGAACTGTGCATCGCCCTGTCGATCCTGTCGGCCGGAGTCCTGTTGTGGTGGTTCGTTCAACGCCATGATCGATCGGTGCGCGCTCGAGCCGACGTGTCCGACTGAACCTCTGAGGCTGGAATCCAGGACCTGCCCCCGTCGTGAGCGCTCTTGGCTCGCGCCGGGGGCAACTCCGCTTCTGCGCGTGTCCGGCGCGGCTAGCCGAAGCTGGCCGGCCGGGCGCCACGACGCTCAACGCTCACCCGATGACTGTATTCACCACGTCCTTGGCCGCCTGCTGCACCTCCGCCAGATGCTCGGGTCCGAGGAAGGATTCGGCGTAGATCTTGTACACGTCCTCGGTGCCCGACGGCCGGGCGGCGAACCAGGCGTTCTCCGTGGTCACCTTCAGCCCACCCAGGGCGGCACCGTTGCCGGGCGCGGCGGTCAGCTTGGCGGTGATCGGTTCACCGGCCAGTTCGGTGGCGCTGACCTGCTCGGGTGAGAGCTTGGCCAGCCGCGCCTTCTGCTCACGGTCGGCGGGCGCGTCGATCCGCGCATAGGTGGGCGCACCGTATTGCTCGGCCAGTTCGGCGTAGCGCTGCGAGGGCGTGGCCCCGGTGACCGCCAGGATCTCTGAGGCCAGCAGCGCCATGATGATGCCGTCCTTGTCGGTGGTCCAGGTCGTGCCGTCGGTGCGCAAGAACGACGCCCCCGCACTCTCCTCACCGCCGAAACCGATACCGCCGCCGATCAGTCCGTCGACAAACCATTTGAACCCGACCGGGACCTCCACCAGCTTGCGATCCAGCCCGGCCACCACCCGGTCGATGATCGAACTGCTCACCGCGGTCTTGCCGACCGCGGTGGCCGCCGGCCAGTCCGGCCGGTGGGTGTAGAGGTAGTCGATGGCCACGGCCAAATAGTGGTTCGGGTTGAGCAGCCCGCCGTCGGGCGTGACGATGCCGTGCCGGTCGGAGTCGGCATCGTTGCCGGTGGCGATCTGGTAGGCGTCGGGGTTGCCGATCACTTTCCGAACAAGCCCAGCCATGGCATTCGGTGAGCTGCAATCCATTCGGATCTTGCCGTCGGTGTCCAGCGTCATGAACCGCCACGTCGCATCCACCAACGGGTTCACCACGGTCAGGTTCAGGTTGTAGCGCTCGGCGATCGCGCCCCAGTAGTCCACACTGGCCCCGCCGAGCGGGTCGGCACCGATGCGGATATCCGCGGCTCGGATCGCGTGCAGGTTCACCACATTGGCCAGATCCGCGACATAAGCGTCCAGGTAGTCATGCCGTTCAGTCATCTGCAGGGCCCGCGACAGCGGCATGCGTTTGACCGGTTTGAGCCCGTCGCGCAGGATGTCGTTGGCGCGCTTGGCAATCCATCCGGTGGCGTCGGTGTCGGCGGGTCCGCCGTTGGGCGGGTTGTACTTGAAGCCACCGTCGCGCGGCGGGTTGTGCGACGGGGTGACGACGATACCGTCGGCGAAATCAGTGTCGCGGCCACGGTTGAAGGTCAGGATCGCGTGGCTGACGGCCGGGGTCGGGGTGTAGCGGTCCGACGCGTCTACAACGGCTACAACATCATTGGCGGCCAACACCTCCAGCGCTGAGGCCCACGCGGGTTCTGACAGTGCGTGGGTGTCGCGGCCCAGGAACAGTGGGCCGGTGGTGCCTTGGCCGGCCCGGTACTCGACGATGGCCTGGGTGGTGGCCAGGATGTGGGCTTCGTTGAACGCGGTGTCCAGGCTGGAGCCGCGATGCCCGGAGGTTCCGAACACCACCTGCTGCGTGACGTCATCGGGATCGGGCCGCTTGGTGTAGTAGGCGGTCACCACCTGCGCGATGTCGATCAGATCCTCGGGTTGAGCCGGTTGCCCGGCGCGGGGATTGGCAGCCATGCTTCCCGATTCTGCTACACCAGACGCTTGGGCGTCTGTCCGGCACCGACATTCGCGAATTCGGCGCGGGTAGTTGTTTGCGTGTACCCAACGACTTTGAAACCGGTCAGCGCGGTTGGTCGGCGGTTACGGGTAAGTGCCCGGGTTCCCCGTCGAGCGCTACCTGCCGGCCGCGTCGCGCATTGGCTACGTCTGACCGATCTGGACGAAAACGCAAATGCGCCAGCAGTGTTCGATTACCGATGGAACGGCGACCATTGGGAGTCCAGCTCCGAGTATCCGTTCCACTGCGAGGACGGCGGCCTGGTGACGACCAGTCGCTAACCCGGCGTGTGTGGCCGCAATAGGTCTGCGGCCTCGGTCTGGTACGCGTGCTCGGCCCAGCCCATCGGCGTCGAGCCGAATCGCCGGTCGGTGATGGTCGCGTCGGCTCCGGCATCGAGGAGACGCCGGATCAGCTCGAGGTCGCCCGCCCAGGCGGCCTGATGCAGGGGCGTCGCACCTTCGTCGTCGAAGGCATTCGGGTCGGCCGGGAAGACCGCGGTCGTCACCTCGACTCCGGATACGTCGATTCCGTGCCGGGCGAGCAGGTCGAGCCGATCGGTGAACCCGTGCTCGGCGGCCCAGCTGACCTGACGGTTCCACATCTGCTCGCGGGTTTCCATCGCTTCACCCAGCCGCAGCTCCCACGGGCTCGGCCCGGCATCGGTCAGCCCGCGGCTCAGCAGCAGCTCCAGGTGTGAATCATCGGGGCGAAACATCCGGTTATACAGCGTCTGCTGGTCGACCGGATGGGCACCGCGATCGAGCAGCAGCGTGGCCAGTGCGGGTGCGAACGGGTGCCGGGGCTGACGCCGCGGCCCTTGTTCGCCCTCGCCGAATACGCCGGTCAGTGCGGTGAACGGCGTGGACATGCCGCACCAGAGATAACCGGAGTTCGGGTCGGCGCCGGCGTCGAGCAACAGTGTCGCGGCGGCGAGCACGTCGTCGGCGCTGCGCCCCAGCGGCGCCCGCGAATAGCACAGGTACATCAGCGGAACCCAGCCGAACGGGCCACCTCCGGTGTTCGCCAGTGCCGCTCGGTTCGAGAGATGACGGGCCAACGCCGCTGGATCCGCGGCCGACGCGGCAGCCCAGACGTGTCGGTCGGCCAGGTTGGGTTCGGCGGTAAGCAGGGATGCGGCGGCGTCCCAGCGTGGTGGCGCGTCGGTTTCGTTGTAGCGCAACGACGCCCACGAGCAGAACCGGTCGGCGGCGTCCAGGGTGTCCTCGTCGAGTGCGCCAGGGTCGACGCTGATGTCTGCGGCCAGCTCGAGGTAGTGCACGAGCGCGGGCCAGCCGCTGAATCCGTAGCCACGTGCCACGGTGAATTGGGCCTGGTGCAGTGCGATGCCGTTCGCGCGCTGCAGTCTGCGGGCTTCAACGCGGAGCTTATCCAGCGACGGGTTGTTGGGCAGGGTGCTGGCCATGACGGCCTCCTCTCATACGCCCGCGTCCGCGAATCGGGCCGAGAAGAGGTCGGTCACAAGGCAACTCAATGGGCAGGGAGGCTGAGCCTCTTCGAGCGGACGCCGGGCGTTCCTGCACGCCCGACACCACTCTACGTCCCCGCGAGCGACCGCATAAGTACGCAGATTGCGGCGTGTCTGCGTACAGACACGGTCGCTCGCGGTGCAGGTGACTTCTACGTGCAGACGGCGCCGACGGCGGCCGACTGGACCAGCTTGGTGTACTTGGCCAGCACCCCGGTCTTGTACCGCGGCGGCAGCGGCTCGAATCCGGCCTTGCGGGCCTCGAACTCGGCCTCGTCGACCAGCACGTCCAGCGTGCCATTGGCCACGTCGAGCCGGATCCGGTCACCGTCCTTGACGAAGGCGATGGGTCCGCCGTCGACGGCCTCCGGGGCGATGTGCCCGACGCACAGGCCCGTCGTCCCGCCGGAGAACCGGCCGTCGGTCATCAGCAGCACGTCCTTGCCCAGCCCGGCACCCTTGATCGCGCCGGTGATGGCCAGCATCTCGCGCATGCCCGGACCGCCCTTGGGGCCCTCGTAGCGGATCACGACGACGTCGCCGTGGGTGATGGTGCCGTCCTCCAACGCATCCAACGCGGCCCGCTCGCGCTCGAAAACCCTTGCGGTGCCCTCGAACACATCGGAATCGAAGCCGGCGGACTTGACCACCGCGCCCTCGGGAGCCAGCGACCCGTGCAGGATCGTGATGCCGCCGGTCGGGTGGATCGGGTTGTTCATCGCCCGCAGCACCTTGCCGTCGGGATCCGGCGGCGCGATGTGGGCCAGGTTCTCGGCCATGGTCTTCCCGGTGACGGTCAGGCAATCACCGTGCAGCAGACCGGCATCCAGCAGCGCGCGCATCACCACCGGCACGCCGCCGATCTCGTCGACGTCCTTCATCACGTGGCGGCCGAACGGCTTCACGTCGGCCAGGTGCGGGACCTTGTTGCCGATGCGGGTGAAATCGGCCAGGGTCAGCTCGACCTCGGCCTCGCGGGCGATGGCCAGCAGGTGCAGCACCGCGTTGGTGGACCCGCCGAAGGCCATGACGACCGCGATGGCGTTCTCGAAAGCTTCCTTGGTGAGGATGTCGCGTGCGGTGATGCCGCGCCGCAGCATCTCCACGACCGCCTCGCCGGACTTGCGGGCGTACTCGTCACGCCGCTTGTCCACCGCCACCGGCGAGGCGCTGCCGGGCAGCGACATGCCGAGCGCCTCGGCGGCCGAGGCCATGGTGTTGGCGGTGTACATGCCGCCACACGCGCCCTCACCCGGACAGATCGCGCGCTCGATGATGTCCACGTCCTCGCGCGACATCAGCCCGCGCGCACACGCACCGACCGCCTCGAAGGCGTCGATGATGGTGACTTCCTTCTCGGTGCCGTCGGTGAGCTTGGCCTTGCCCGGCATGATCGAGCCGTTGTAGAAGAACACCGAGGCCAGGTTCAGCCGGGCGGCCGCCATCAGCATGCCGGGGATCGACTTGTCGCAGCCGGCCAGCAGCACCGAGCCGTCCAGGCGCTCGGCCTGGATCACGGTCTCGACACTGTCGGCGATCACCTCGCGGCTCACCAGCGAGAAGTGCATGCCTTCGTGGCCCATCGAGATGCCGTCGGACACCGAGATGGTGCCGAACTCCAGCGGGTACCCGCCGGCCTCGTGCACGCCGTTCTTGACGGACTGGGCCAGTCGCTGCAGCGACATGTTGCACGGCGTGATCTCATTCCACGACGACCCGACGCCGATCTGCGGCTTGACCCAGTCGTCGTCGCCCATCCCTACCGCGCGGAGCATTCCGCGGGCTGCGGCCTTTTCCAGGCCGTCGGTGACGTCGCGGCTACGCGGCTTGATGTCTGGGGATGAGCCGCTTGCGCGAAGATCAGAATCCGGCGTTGAGTCTGAGGGCATGCATGCAGTATGCCCGCGCCGTTTCTCCCGGCCAAATAGAAATGCATACCCCGGTGGGGTACCGGTATGCTGGTGTGATGGACGCGGGTGACAACTCTGGCGCGCATGGCTACTCGGCGCAGAAGGACAACTACGCCAAACGGCTGCGCCGGATCGAAGGCCAGGTCCGGGGCATCGCCAAGATGATCGACGAGGACAAGTACTGCATCGACGTCCTCACCCAGATCAGTGCGGTCAACAGTGCGCTGCAGTCGGTGGCGCTGGGCCTGCTCGACGAGCACCTCGGGCACTGTGTGTCGCAGGCGGTTGCCGAAGGTGGGGACCAGGCCGAGGTCAAGCTGGCCGAGGCCTCGGCGGCCATCGCCCGCCTGGTCCGCTCCTGAGCTAGTCGCTCAGGGCCTGCTCGATGCGCTCCACCTTCGCGGTGAGCTGACCGGTGTAGCCCGGACGAATGTCAGCCTTGAGTACCAGGCTGACCCGTGGGGACACCGCGGCCACTACATCCACGGCCTGTTTCACCACGGCCATGACCTCATCCCATTCACCTTCGATGTTGGTGAACATGGCATTGGTTTCGTTGGGCAGCCCAGAGGCCCGCACCACCCGCACCGCTTCGGCCACCGCGGCGCCGACACTGCCGGACTCGTCCCCGTTGGCCGGGCTGATGCTGAAGGCGACGATCATGACGTCAATTCTGCGCGTCCGGCCGCGAGATCATCGAAATGGTCGTCCCTGGGCGCTGTGAGCGACCATGTCGTTGCTTTCGATGGCGGGTTGGTTACCGGGCGAAGCAACGTTGTGGCACTACCGTGGAATCCCAGCATGGGAATCCCAGCATGACCGTGGAATCGCCGACCGCGCACGCAAGCCCGTGGACACCGCGCGTGGCTACGCAGCTCGCGGTGCTCGCGGCGGCGGCGTTCTGCTACGTCACCGCGGAGATGCTCCCGGTCGGCGCGCTGCCGGCGATCGCCACCGACCTGCGGGTCAGCGAGGGGCTGGTGGCCACCTTGATGGCCGGCTACGCCCTGGTCGCCGCACTCACCACGCTCGGGTTGGTGCGGCTGACGGCGCGCTGGCCGCGCCGCCGAACGCTGGTCGCTACATTGGTGTGTCTGACTGTCTCCCAAGCGATTTCGGCGTTGGCTCCGAACTTCGCGGTGCTGGCCGGGGGACGAGTGCTGTGCGCGCTGGCGCACGGACTGATGTGGTCGGTGATCGCGCCGATCGGCGCCCGGCTGGTCCCGGCCAGCCACGCCGGACGGGCCACCGCCGCCATCTACGCCGGCACCGGTCTGGCCCTAGTGGTGGGCAACCCGCTGACCGCGGCGCTCAGCGAGCTGTGCGGCTGGCGGCCGGCCACCGCGGCGATCGGTGCCGCCGCCGCGGTGGTGACCCTGGCCGCATGGACGACGCTGCCGCCGCTGCCCGCGATCTCGCCGGTGCCCGGGGCCGCCGCGGTGCCGCGCAGGCATCGACGAAACCGCCGGTTGCTCACCCTGTCGGTGCTGACCCTGATCGGCGTGACCGGGCATTTCACCGCCTACACCTTCATCGTCGTGATCATTCGCGATGTGGTGGGGATACCCGGACCGCACCTGGCCTGGGTGCTGGCCGGTTACGGGATAGCCGGTCTGGTCGCGATGGCCTTGCTGGCCCGGCCCCTGGACCTGTGGCCCAAGGCGTCGGTGCTCGGCTGTCTCGGCGTGCTGGCCGCCGCGCTGCTGACCCTGTCCGGGCTGGCCGTCGAGCACCGGGCGGGCCTGGCGACGGTGCTGCTGGGCGTGGTGGCGGTGGTGCTCTGGGGCGCGGCGTCCACGGCGTTGCCACCGATGCTGCAGGCCTCGGCGATGCGTACCGCTCCCGATGACCCCGACGGCGCCTCCGGCCGGTATGTCGCCGCCTTCCAGATCGGCATCATGGGAGGTGCGCTGGTCGGCGGCGGTATTTATGACCACGGCGGCCCGGTTGCGACCGTGGGTGCCGCGGCGGCCCTGATCATCGTCGCGATGAGCGGTGTCGCGCTGTCCCGGGGTGTGTTTGCCGTTTCCTGCGACACCAGTGACGCGTAACGCCCCAGCGCCGGGCGGCGATAAACACCGCAGTTCAGCGCCGCGGAATCGATGGGTGCTGGGGGGCGACGGCGTTTCACGGCAGTAGCTGGTCACGGCGTTGTGCCACACTGGACCGAGTTGTGCTGTCTGGAGGTTACTTATGCCGAAATCGGCAACACACCGACTGATCACCGCTTTTATGGCCGCGGGACTGGTCGGTGGACTGGTGCTCAGCCCGTCCGCGTACGCAGACCCGGAGGTGCCGCCGGCACCCGCCGACCCCGCTGCGCCGGGGCTCCCGCCGGATCCGTTCGCCAACCCGGCGCTCGCTGACCCGCCGGCGCCGGCCGCCGCTGTCCCCGGGTCTCCCACGACGCCGGGGCCGTCGGTGATCACCAACTACGGCTCCCCGACCGTCCCGTTCACAGAGGGCAACGCGCCCGGGCAGAACTCCACGCCGTTCACCGGGGAAGCGCCGTTCCTGCCGCCGTCGTTCAACCCGGTCAACGGGTCGATGGTGGGCGTCGCCAAGCCCATCTACATCAACTTCCAGCGACCGATCGCCGACCGGCAGATGGCTCAGGACGCCATCCGGATCACCTCGAACCCGCCGGTGGCGGGCCGGTTCTACTGGGTCACCGACACCCAGTTGCGGTGGCGGCCGCAGGATTTCTGGCCGTCCAACACCGTGGTGAACATCGACGCGGCGGGCACCAAGTCGAGCTTCCGGGTGGGTGACTACCTGGTGGCCACGATCGACGACAAGACCAAGCAGATGGAGGTCATGCGAAACGGGAAGCTGGAGAAGACCTTCCCGGTGTCGATGGGCAAGCCCGACGGCAAGCATGAGACCAAGAACGGCACGTACTACGTGTTGGAGAAGTTCGCCGACATCATCATGGACTCGTCCACCTACGGGGTACCGGTGGATTCCAAGGAGGGCTACAAGCTCAAGGTGCAGGACGCCGTCCGCATCGACAACAGCGGCATCTTCGTGCACAGCGCACCGTGGTCGGTGGCTGACCAGGGCAAGCGCAATGTCAGCCACGGCTGCATCAACCTCAGCCCGGACAATGCCCAGTGGTTCTACGACAACTTCGGCAGCGGCGATCCGGTCGTGGTCAAGAACTCCGTTGGTCTGTACAACGCGCCCGACGGTGCGTCCGACTGGCAGATGTTCTAGCCGAACGTCGATACAACAAAACCCCTGCCGCGTTGGCAGGGGTTTTGTTGTATCGGGGCTAGATCAGGTCCAGCGGCTCCCCGAACCGCTGAAAGTAGACCTCGTATGCGAGCCCACCAAGGTTGGCTGGATCACCGACGTCGACGTGTGACGGCATCCGGCTTGGCTCCGCGAGGACCGCTTCATATCTCACCCGCCCTTGGCTGACTACCCAGTATGCTGCGTCTTCCAGGCCATCTTCAGACTCGTCGGGCCCGAGATTGGACCGATATGGCTCGTCTTGGAGCTCGGCGGCGAAGTCCAAGAATAGATCTTGGAACTTGTAGACGGCGCCCTTCGGTAGTCGTCCAAGAATTTCACGAAGGTGATCGCGGCTCTGCGAGGCCTCCGCTATGACGTCCCAGAACCAGTCGACGTCCGGACCCTCGTCGTGACGAACATCGTCAACCAATGCCGCTCCCAATCTTCCAGACGAACAGGCCTACCGGCCCTAGTTCCAGATCCGTACCCGCTGGGCCGGTTCCAGGTACAGCTCGTCGGAATCGGCCACCTCGAACGCCTCGTAGAACGAGTCGATGTTGCGGATCACGCCGTTGCAGCGGAACTCCGGCGGCGAGTGCGGATCCACCGCCAGCCGCCGGATCGCCTCGGCGTCACGGGATTTGGTCCGCCACACCTGCGCCCAGCCGTAGAAAACCCGCTGCACACCGGTCAGCCCGTCGATCACCGGCGCCTCCTGGCCCTTCAGCGAAAGCTGGTAGGCCAGCAGGGCGATGGACAGCCCGCCCAGATCGCCGATGTTTTCCCCGACCGTGAACGCGCCGTTCACATGGTGGGAGGCATCCAGTGCGCGCGGGCTGAACTGCTCGTACTGGTCGATCAAAGCCTTTGTGCGAACTCCGAATTCGGCACGGTCGGCATCGGTCCACCAGTCCACCAGATTGCCGTCGCCGTCGTACTTGGCGCCCTGATCGTCGAAACCGTGGCCGATCTCGTGCCCGATCACCGCGCCGATACCGCCGTAGTTGGCCGCGTCGTCGGCCTCGGCGTCGAAGAACGGGGGTTGCAGAATCGCTGCGGGAAAGACGATTTCGTTCATCCCCGGGTTGTAGTAGGCGTTGACCGTC
Source organism: Mycolicibacterium frederiksbergense (assembly GCF_029893345.1). Taxonomy (GTDB): domain Bacteria; phylum Actinomycetota; class Actinomycetes; order Mycobacteriales; family Mycobacteriaceae; genus Mycobacterium; species Mycobacterium frederiksbergense_B. The sequence goes on from NZ_JARXVE010000003.1 coordinate 640,036, forward strand.
TGCGGCGTCATGAACCACTCGTCGCGGTCCACCGGGCCACCCAGCTTGGCCAACTCTCGGTCGGAGTTCACCACGTGGCCACGGCGGTAGTTGCTGTACAGGTCGTCGCGTTCGACCACCAGCGCCGAATAGTCCCGCCAGCGGGCCGGATAGCCGATCTTGGGGGTGAACTTGTCCAGCTTGATCTGCGCCTTGGCCCTGGTCTCCGGCGTCATCCAGTCCAGGTCGTTGATGCTGACCCGGTACGCCTCGCGCAGATTGGCCACCAGCTCGTCCATCCGGGCCTTGGCCTCGGGCGGAAAGTGCCGCTGCACATACAGTTTGCCCAGGGCGTCGCCCATCAGGCCTTCCACCAGCGAGACCCCGCGCTTCCAGCGGTCACGGTTCTGCTCGGTGCCGCTCAAGGTACGACCGTAGAAGTCGAAGTTCTCGGCCACCAGCTCCTCGGTCAGCAGCCCGGCGCGCGAATGGATGACGCGCCAGCGGGTCCAGGCCTTCCAGTCCTCCAGGTCCTCGCTCGCCCACAGCGCGGCGAACGCCGTCAGGTAATCGGGCTGACGCAGCACCAGCTCGGACACCGTCTCGGGGGTGGTGCCCAGCGCGCCCACCCAGCTGGTCCAGTCGAATCCGGGGGCATCGCCGGACAGCTCGGTGAACGTGCGCAGGTTGTAGGTCAGGTCGGCGTCGCGGCGCTTGACCACATCCCAGTGCGCGGCGGCCAGCTTGGATTCCAGCGCCACGATGCGTGCCGCCGTCTCACTCTGGGTGGCCGCCGTATCCGCCCCATAGACAAGCGTGAACATCCGGGCGATGTGGCTCGGGTAGGCGGCCAGGATCTCGGCGTGCTGCTCGTCGCGGTAGTAGGACTCGTCGGGCAGCCCGATTCCGGACTGGCTCATGTGCAGCAGGTAGCGCGTCGAATTCTTGGAATCGGTGTCCACGTACACACCGGCGCCGCCGGACACCCCGGTGCGCTCCAGCCCGCCCAGCACGGCGGCCAGTGCGTCGCTGTCGGCAGCGCCGTCGATCTGGGCGAGCTCTGCCAGCAGCGGCGACAGGCCACGCGTGGCGATGGTCGGCTCGTCCATGAAGCTGGCGTACAGGTCACCGATGCGCTGCTCGTCCGTTCCCGAGGCCGCGCCTGAAGCACTTGCCTCGGTGATCAGATCGCGGATCTGTTCCTCGGCGCGGTCGTGCAGCAGCCGGAAGGCGCCGTCGGTGGCGCGGTCGGCCGGAATCTCGTAATCGGTCAGCCAGCGGCCGTTGACGTGGCCGAACAGATCGTCTTGGGGGCGGGCCTGCGGGTCGACATGGTTCAGGTCGATGCCCGACTTGATTGCTTCTACCGTCACTCCGACATTCTTCCAGAAGGCCGCGGGTGCGCTGGGCCGGTTTGGCTGGCGGTAACCTCACGGCCATGCCCGAGGCGCCAAGCAAGGACAGCACCGACGACCACCCCGCCGGTCCCATCACCGGCTTCGGCTTCGCCTCGGCGGTCGCGGGTCTGATCGGGGTCGCCGCGCTGGTCCTGGCCGCGATGGTGTGGTCCGCGCACCGCGGCGAGGTCGAGGAGCGTGCCTATCAGGCCCGGGTGCTGCGCACCGCGGCCGACTGGACCAATGTCCTGATCAACATCAACTCCGACGGCGTCGAGGCCGGTATGCAGAAGCTGCGTGAGGGCACCGTCGGACAGCTCAACTCCGACTTCGACTCCGCCGTGCAGCCCTACCGCGACCTGGTGCAGCGGCTGCAGGCCCGGACGTCCGGCCAGATCGATTCGGTGGCCATCGAATCGCTCTACCATCCGCCACCAGGCCCGGACGGCCGCCCGGTGCCGGTGCCCAAGCCGGAACTCAGTGGAATGGTGTCGCGCACCGACACCGTGCTGGTGGTGGCCACCTCGGTCAGCGAGAACGCCGGCACCGACAAGCCGCAGACCGTGCGCTGGAACCTGCGAGTGGACGTCTCCGACGTCGACGGCACCCTGATGGTCTCCCGGCTGGAGCCGATCCGATGAGGAACCGGTTGCGGGTGCTGGCCTTCGACATCGCCGCCCCGCTCGCGGCGATCGCCGCGTTGGTGTACATCGGGGTTGCGCTGGCCTGGCCGCTGTGGTGGGTTTCGCTGTGCTCGGTGCTGTGCCTGCTGATCGTGCAGGGCGTGGTCGTCAACATCGTGCTGGCTCGCCGCGACGGCGTCACGCTGGGCACCGACGACGACGCCCCCGGGCTACGGCTCGCGGTGGCCGGTGTGGCCGCCGCCGCCCTGGTGGCCGCGGTGACGGTGGGCTACCTGCGGTGGACCGTGCCCGACCGCACCTTCAACAACGATCGTGACGAGGTGGTGCGGATCGCCAGCAGCGTCTCGGAGGCCACCGCGACCTTCAGTCCGCAGAGCCCGACCGCCTCCATCGACCGCGCTACCGCCATGATGTCGCCGGACCGGGCCGAGCAGTTCAAGAATGAATTCGCCACTGTGGCAAAGGAATTGACTTCCAAGAACGTATCCGCCACGGCCGCGACCATCTCGGCCGGGCTGGAAGCGCTCGGCCCGCAGGTGGCCAGTGTGGCCGTGGTGTTGCGGGGCACTCAGAACGCGCCGGGCAAACCCACCGACAACGCGGTGCTGGCATTGCGGGTCGCGCTGAGCAAGACCGACGGCCGCTGGCTCGTCGACAATGTCACCCCGTTGCACGCGCGCTAAGCGCGCCTAGGCGAAGCGGGCGTACTCGACCTTCAAGCAGAGGTCCTGTACGACCGTGAGGCCGGCCGCGGCGCCGTCACGGGCCACCCGCTCGTGGCACAACCCCTGCTGCAGCCACAGCGTCTTGGCCCCGACCGCGATGGCGTCGGCCAGCACGTGCGGTAGCTCTTCGTGGCGGCGGAACACGTCGACCAGATCCGGTACCTCGGGGAGCGCAGCCAGGCTCGGGTAGACCGGGATGCCGTCGATCCCGGTGATCGTCGGGTTCACCAGATACAGCGTGTAATCGGTGGCTGCCTGCAAATACGTCCAGACCTCGTGGCTGGGCCGGGCCGGGTTGGCCGAGGCGCCGACGATGGCCACCGAGCGGGTCTCGCGCAGGACGCGCTGCACCGTCGCAGCCGACTGGGACATCAGGAAAGACCCGGAACTACTTCTCGGAACGCTGCGCGGAGAGCTTGGCGAACCGGTCCGAGAGCCGTTGCATACGCAGCAGCAGCGAAGCCGGCGGGCTGGTGGTGCCTTCCAGATAGGTGGCGAAGGCCTCGTTGGACACCCCGATGCGCGAGGCGAACTCCGGCGCCTGAAGTTCGGAGCGGCGCAGCATGGCCTGCACCTGGCGGGCCACCTCGGCGCATTCGGTGGCCTCCAGGTGCTCACGGGTGCGCACCAGCACCTCCGACAGCGCCTTGGACACCCCGTATGGGCGGGCGGTCTGCAGCACTTCCTCGACCTGCCGGGCGGTCCGACCGTAGGGGTCGCGCTTGATCGCGGCGACGATGCGCTGCCAGACGGCCATATCGTCGGTCTCCAGCGCCGCGCGGATCGCGGCGGTCGGCCAGTACTCGACCGGCCGGTCGTCGTCGAACGCGGGCTGGCGTTGCTGCGGCGCCGGCCGCTGACGCGGCGGCTGCGGGCGCTGTGCCGATGTGGGTGGTACCAGCGGGGGCGGTGCCGGTGTGGGTGGTGCCGGTGTGGGCGGTGTCTGGGCGCGTTGCCCCTGGTCGCGCTGTGCTGGGGTGCGCTGGTTCTGGGTGCGTTGCGGCTGCGGGCGCTGGGCCGGCCCGGGTTGTGCCTGCGGGCGCTGCCCCTGCGCGCGTTGCGGCTGCGGCCCTTGCGAACGCTGGCCCGCCGCACGTCCCATCGACGGTTGACCAGGCGGAACCTCTTCGCGACGCGCAACCCGGTTAACCCGCGGATCTCGCGCATCTCGCGGTTCACGGACGTCGGGGGCCAACGTCACTTCGCCTCCTCCAGCATCGCTACCGCAACCGACAGGCAGCGCTGCCTGACATTCTCCCAATCCGCAGCCGCATCCGAATCAGACTTCACGAAGTCGTGTTCATCGGACGGCTGTGGGTCGGCCAGCCGGCGTACCAGCTGTGTGGCCACCCATCTGCTCTTCGGGTTCTGCCCACAGTAATACCGGTCCATGCCCGACAACACCAGAGCTGCAGTCTCGGTTTCCATCGACTCGACAAGATCAGCAAACTCTTCAAAGTCCTTGGCGCTGTTCCGGCACATGATCAGATAACTTTTCAGGCGCAGCGTCTCGGCCCCGGTCGGGATCTGCAACCGATCGCCGGTCGGCAGCTGCACATTGGTGGTCTCCACCGGGCCCAGGCGTTCCACCGGCGCGCGTTGCCCATCGGCCTCGGCCTCCAGTGCGTCCACGGCTACCGAAAGCCTGTCCCGCCACATAGTCACCGGGTGCACCCCGGGGCAGCGTTTCGGGCCGCCGGGCCGCCGGGCCGCCAGCCGGGCCGACGGTTTGCTGCACCCGCTGAACGCCAGTGGGTCGGTGACGACGACCGTCTGTGGGGCAAGGAGTTTCATCTTTGCGGCGGAACGCACCATCGTGCGCAGGTCCGATCCGCTCGGGCCCAATGCGGAGATGTCGTCGGGGATGATCACCAGATCGGTGACCTCGACCTTGGGCAAAGGCTTCTCGAAATCCACCTCGGGCAGCAGCCGGTCCAGCCAGTGCGGCAGCCACCAGTTCCACTCATCGAACATGGCCATCAGTGCCGGCACCAGGATCAGCCGCACCACCGTCGCATCCACCGCGATGGCCACCGCGCAGGCCACCCCGAGCTGGGCCACCAGCGGCATGCCGGCAAAAGCGAAGCCGATGAACACCGCTATCATGATCAAGGCCGCGCTGGTGATGGTGCGGGCGCTGGTGCTGACTCCATAGGCGACCGCGTCACGGGTGTTGTTGGTCTGCAGGAACCGTTCCCGGATCCGGGTGAGCAAGAAGATCTCGTAGTCCATCGACAGACCGAAGGTCATCGCCAGGACCAATGGCGGAATCGTGCTGTCCAGCGAGCTGATCTTCTCGAACCCCAACCCTTCGAACCAGCCCCACTGGAAGACCACGACCAGGCTGCCGTAGGCCGCGCCCACCGACAACACCGTCATCAGCACGCCCTTGAACGCCAAGAACACCGAGCGGATCGACACCAGCAGCATCACGAAGGCGATCAGCGCGACGAACAGAAACACCAGCGGCTGCGTGCTCGAGACCTGGTCGTCGAAGTCTTTGATCAGTGCGGTCGGGCCACCCACGTCGATGCGCGCATCCGGCCCGGCAGCCGGCGGCAGCTTGTCCCGCATCCAATCGATGGCCTCACGGGCGGCCATGTCCTCGGGGTCCACCGACAGCACCGCCGACAGCAGCGCACTGGTGTTGTTGTCGGCGAACACCGGCGGCTGCACGGTCAGCACACTGGGTGCCTTGGCCATCTCCTCGCGCACCGCCTCGAGCGTGGCAGTGCCTTGAGAAGAGGACGCGCCGTCTTCGTCTTTTCCGGGGAACGTGACCAGTACCCGCACCGGGCCCAGCGCCCCGGGACCCAGCGCGTCGGCGGCAGCGTTGACCCCGCCGCGGATCTCGTGCGTCGGCTCGAACTGGCGCTGCATGCTGTTGCCCAGCTCCATGCCGAACGCCGGCGCGGCCAGGATCAGCAGCAGGAGCGTCGCGCCCAGCGCCGAAGCCCACGGACGGCGCATCACCGCGCCCGTCCACCGGGTCCAGAACCGCGACTGGCTGGCCTCGCGTCGTGACCAGTGCAGATATGACGAACGCTTGGCGGCAGCCTTGCCGAAAGTGGCCAGCACCGCCGGGGTCAGCGTGGTGGAGGTCAGCACCGCGACCGCGACGGCCAGGATGGCGCCGGTGGCCATCGACACCAGGACCGGGGTGTCGATGATGTAGATCCCGGTGACCGAGGCGATCACGGTGAGCCCGGACAGCGCCACGGCCAGCCCCGAGGTGGCCATCGCCGCGTCGACGGCGTCGGCCGGGTCCCTGCCCGCCCGCAGTTCCTCCCGGAACCGCATCAGGATGAACAGCGAATAGTCGATGGCCAGCGCGATGCCGAACATCGACACCGTCGAGGTGACGAACACGCTCATCTGCGTGTACATCGACAGCAGATAGACCAGTCCCATGGTCACCACGACCGTGCAGATGCCGAGCACCAGCGGCAGGGCGGCGGCGGCCAGCGATCCGAACACCGCGAGCAGCACGATCAACACGATCGGCAGGTTCCACTTCTCGGCCTGCGCGATGTCGTGTTTGGTGGCCTGCGTGGCGGCCGCCCCGAGCGCGCCCTGCCCGATGACGTAGAACTTGACCTTGCCGTTGTCGCTCAGGCCCGGCTCATCGCCGTTCACACCGACCTTCTGCCGGAGCTGTTTGGCGACGTCCACCGCACCCGAGTTGTTGAAGTCCAACTGCAGGGTGATGACGTAGGGCCGGTCCGGCTGCGGGGAGGGCTGCTGCGGATTCGGCAGGACCTTGACGCTGGGCACCTCGGTCGCGATCTTCTCCAGCCGCACCACCGCGGCGTTCATATCCTCGAACGACGCATCCGCGCGCGGGGCCGCGACCAGGGCCAGCGGGGACGCGCCCTGGTCCGGGAAGTGATCCTCGAGCTGGCGCTGGACATGCAGCGACTGCGAACCCTCGACGTCGAAACCGCCGCCGGTCAGATTCGACGACTGGTTGAGCGCGAGGTAGATCGAGGGCACCAGCAGCAACAACCACGTCGCGAAGACCGCCCAGCGGAATCTGCGCAGGTAGCTGCTCAAGCGCATCATGAACTGCTGGATGCGTGGTCCCCGCTTTCTTCCCCCAGGTGTGGCTGGGCGTTTCCTGGCCTGGTTGAGCCAGAGCGTACCCCGAGTGGAGTAACGTGGCTCGGCCTCTTCTGGTTCTGAGATCGCTCCGAGACATTCGTAGCGTTACCTGTGTGCCGCTAACGCGACGGCGCCGACCGGCGACATAACGGGGGAGATGACCCCGGCTGGCTGTGCGCCGGGATCCGCACGCCGAAGGAGTTCTCCATGCAACCGACCAACGGTGGCCTGCGCCGCAGCCTTGCCGTCGCCTTCGCGGTGACCGCAGCCGGGGGTACGGCGGTGGCCGCCCTCATGGTCCCGGCCGCGACCGCCGCGACCGATCCGTGCGCGGCCAGTGAGGTCGCACGCACCGTCGGCAGGGTGGCCACCAACATTGGCGGCTACCTCGACGCCCACCCCCAGACCAACCAGGCCCTGACCACCATCAGCCAGCAGCAGGGTGGCCCCCAGTCGCTCGGCGCGCTCAAGACCTATTTCGACGCCAACCCGGAGGCCGCGAAGGATATCCAGCAGTTGCAGCAGCCGCTGACCAATCTGGGGACCCGGTGCAAGCTGCCGGTCAGCCTTCCCCAACTGATGGGTCTGATGCAGGCCACTCAACCGGGCGGCGCGGCCACCGGAGGTTTGCCGGCGGGGCTGCCGTCGGCGCAGACCGTGGGGGTGCCCGGTGTTGCGGTACCGGCGCAATCCTCGCCGGTGGCGGTGGTGGCGCCGGGCTCCGGTCCACTTCCGGGGCCTGCCAGCACCGCGACCCGATAGTCCGGCCCGCGGCGTGCCGCCCAAGGCGATGCCGCTGAACTGCGGGTTCATCGGCCGAGCCAATTGGTTGCGCGCAAGGCAGGAAACTCGTCACAGATTCTGCTTAGCTTTCCTGAGCCGATAACCGTTTGGGGTTACGGCTTTCCCCATCCGATGAAGGAGCTTGACCATGTTGCTCTCGGCCCGAAATGCGCGGCGCGTGGTAGCTGGCGTGGCCGGCGCCGGCGCTGTCGCCGGTGCGATGCTGTTCGGCGCCATCCCGTCGGCGCTGGCCGACGAACCGGCGAACAACCCGCCCAACTGCACCGCAGCCGACTTGGCCGGCGTGGCCTCCGGGGTGTCGGCATCGACCTCGGCCTACCTGTTCACCCATCCCGACGTGAACAACTTCTTCACCAGCCTGGAAGGCCTGCCCCGCGAAGAGGTCCGCACCAAGGTGCACGACTACCTTGAGGCGAACCCGCAGACCAAGGCCGAGCTGACCGGCGTTCGCCAGCCGCTGGTGGACCTGAAGAACCGTTGCGGTAGCGCTCCGGCACCTGCCATCCCGTAGCCGTAGGTGCGGGTGGATTGCGAATAGATACAGCCCCCGCCAGCGGCGACGGACCAGCCACGGCCGAGAGCGTGAATCGCACCGTGCTGATGGTCGACGACGACCCGGATGTTCGTACCTCGGTTGCCCGCGGATTGCGGCATTCGGGGTTCGACGTCCGGGTCGCGGCGTCCGGCAAGGAGGCGCTGCGCCTGCTGTCCAGTGAGTCGCACGACGCATTGGTCCTGGATGTTCAGATGCCGGAGCTCGATGGTGTCGCCGTGGTCACCGCGTTGCGGGCGTTGGGCAACGAGATACCGATCTGCGTTCTCTCGGCGCGCGACACGGTCAACGATCGCATCGCCGGACTGGAAGCCGGCGCGGACGACTATCTGACCAAACCGTTCGACCTCGGCGAGCTGGTGGCCCGGCTGAACGCCCTGTTGCGCCGGACCGGCCAGGCCGAGCGTCCGCCGGACACCATGACCGTCGGGCGATTGACCATCGACACCGCCCGTCGTCTGGTTTTCGTCGACAGCGAGCGCATCGAGCTGACCAAGCGGGAGTTCGATCTGCTGGCCGTGCTGGCCGAGAACGCCGGTGTGGTGCTGTCCCGGCAGCGGCTGCTCGAGCTGGTCTGGGGTTACGACTTCGACGTGGACACGAATGTGGCCGACGTCTTCATCTCCTATCTGCGGCGCAAGCTCGAGCGTGACAACGTGCCCCGGGTCATCCACACCGTCCGCGGGATCGGGTACGTATTGCGCGAAGAGCCGTGAGGATCGAGCCCTAGGTGCGGCCGTTCCGGTACTTCCGCTCCGCCTCGCTGCGCACCAGGGTGGCGATCGCCTCGGCGCTGGCGGCGTCGGCGGTGGTGGCGGGGTTCACCATCCTGACCTCAGTGGTGTTGGCCAGCAACGACTCTGCGCAACTGGACCGCCGGCTCGATTCGATCGTCGATGCCAGCATCAACCCCGAACATCTGCAGGATCCGCGCCGCGGGGTGCTGACCACGGGCCGGTCGCGTTCCACCGGGCAGGTTGTGTTCCAGCGGGGCTTTCAACTGCCCACCTTGCCGCCGGGCACCGAGACCGTCGAGGTCAACGGCGTCAGCTACCGGGTGCGCACCGTCCACATGGATGATCACGGCGGTGTGCTGATGTCGATTGGTATTCGTGCCGACAGTATCTTGTTGAGCGCCAACAGAATTCCGATGTACATCGCGGTCGGCGTGGGGACCGTGCTGGTGGCCGGGAGCATGGGCTGGCTGCTGGCCGGGCCGGCCATCCGACCGCTGCGTAGGCTCACCGAACACACTTCCAACCTGGGCAGTGGCACCGAGGCGATGCCGGAAGTGCGCGGGGTCCGGGAGGCTGAAGAGCTGTCCGAAGCGATGGCCGGCATGCTGACCCGGATTGCCGCCGCACAGCGCGCCACCACCAATTCGCTTCAGGCCGCACAGGATTTCGCCGCCAACGCCGCGCACGAACTGCGGACCCCGCTCACCGCGATGCGCGCCGACCTGGACACCCTGCGGATCCACCAGCTGCCCGAAGAAGAACGCGACGAAGTGATTGCCGACCTGTGCCGGGCCCAGCGTCGGGTGGAGGGCATCATCACCGCCCTGGGGCAACTCGCCTCGGGGCAACTGGCCCAGGCCGAGGACCGTGAGCTGATCGACATCACCGACCTGCTCGACCGGGTCGCCAGGGAGAACACCCGCCCCGGCGGCCCCGTGCATATCGACGTGGTGGTTGCCGACGACGTGGGCGCCGTCCTGGGTTGGCCCGGCGGCCTGCGCATCGCGGTGGACAACCTGGTGCGCAACGCGATCACCCACGGCGAGGCAACCCGGATCGTGCTGACCGCCCACCGCAGCAGTCAGATGCTCACGGTCATCGTCGACGACAACGGGCGCGGGCTGCCGGTCGAGGAACAGCAGACCGTGTTGGGCCGGTTCCGTCGGGGCGGCACGGCGGTCGCGGCCGGTTCCGGGCTGGGCCTGGCGCTGGTGGCGCAACAGGCCGAGTTGCACGGCGGCGAGATCCGGTTGTCCGACGGGCCACTCGGCGGGTTGCGGGCCACCCTGTCACTGGCGACATCGCCGGAGGATGATCCCGGTCAGGTCGATTGAGCGCGCCACGCTGTGGCCAGGAGCGCCGCGCTCAGGTTGTTTTAGCGCGCCGCGCTGTTGCCAGCAGCGCACGCCAGCCCAGCAGCAGCACCCCGGTGGTCAGGGACGCGACCACGATGAAACTGCCCGCCACTCCGGCCGAGGTCAGCTTGCGCAGCACCATGCCGATCGCCACGGTGCACACCCACACTGCGATCCCGGTGGGCGCCAACGACGTCGGTCGCCGCCAGCCGCGCGAGAGCAGCCACCCCACCAGGGTGCCGGTCAGAAACGGCCACGCCGTCTCGGCTACCCCGGCTACGGTCAGCCCCTCGGCGTGGCTGCGCCGCCCAATGGTGCAGAACACCACGACGCAGATCAGGTCGGTCAGCAGCGCGAGTGCGCTAGCTCTTCGCATAGGTCATCACATCCAGTACCAGTGGGCTGACGTCGGATTGGTCGCGTACGGCGAAGCCCGGTTGTCGTGCGGCCGGCCTGCCTTCGAGTAACGCGTCGGCGGCCTCCAGTGAGGTTAGCCGAGAATCCAGCCGGAACGATTTCAAGACAAATGGTAAGCCATTGGACGCCAACGGATCCGGACCGTCCATCAGATGGAAGTGCAGGTGCGGTGCATCGGAGTTGCCGGAGTTGCCCAGGGCGCCGATGACCTGCCCGGTGCTGAGCTGATCACCCGGCTTGACCTTGATGCTGTTCGGTTGCAGGTGGGCGTAGAAGGCGTAGTTGCCATTGCCGATGTCCTGCACGATGTGATTGCCGCCGTACTGCTGCAAGTCGAGTCCGCTCGGTGTGACGCCGGGGACCTGCTCGGGCTGGCCGTCGAACACCGTCACCACCCGACCGTCGGCCACCGCGTGGATGTCCGCACCGAAGTACGGGTAGCTCTCCACCTTGGCGCGATCCCCGGAGAACAGTCGTCCATCGGGGCCGAGCTGTACATAGTCGATGGCGAATCGTTCTGCTGCCCAAAGTTTTCCGTTGATCGGATTGATCGCCATCCGGTGTGGTGTCATATCGCAGCAGCTGTTGATGTCCAACCAGTTCTCGCCGGAGAGCGGGGGTGAGATGGACGCCGGTGCGCGGGTCTGCACCGAAACCGGTGCCACCGACTCGGTCAGGCTCGGCGGGATGAGCGGTGGCATCGGTTTGGCCACGGTGATCCCGAGTTCATGGGTGAGTTCGGTGGGCACCTGCGACGGAGTGTCGGCGACCACATCGAGCCACACATACGCGCTCTGCCCGGGGCCCAGCACGTTGGCGCCGGTGGCGGTGTCGCCCATCAACCGCGTCCAGTACTTGAGGTTGTCCCCGGACAGGGTGAGCAGCTTGCGATCTCCGGTCATGGCGCTCAGCGAGTTGAGTGTGACGTTTCCCGACGAGGCGTTGGTCAGCAGCAACTCATACGCCAGATGGGTGCGGCCATCGGTGGCCGCCACCGGGATGGGTTCTGCCAGAACCGATCCGACCACCGGTGTGGCCCTCGGCGGAGGGGCGGTGGTCGTGCTGGACTCCGACTGTGGAGCCTGCGCCGAGGAACACCCGGCCAACGCCAGCACAAGTAGTGCGGGCAGGGACGAGTAGCGGATCCGCATGGACGACTCCTAGGGCTCGGGTTCGGGGTTCGTGGACGCGTCGGGGTCGAGGTCTTTTTCGGTACGGAACATGAAGAAGAACACCACCCAGCCGATCGTGGAGATGAAGATCCAGCTGACCAGCCGGTAGATCAGCATCGCCGAGATGGCCGACGCCAGAGTCATACCGGAGGACACCAGCCCGGGCACCAGCACCGCCTCGACCACCAGCAGACCGCCGGGCATCAGCGGGATCGATCCCACCGCACGCGCGGCGGCGTAGGCGACGGTGACCCCGGCCAGCGACGGATGCCCGCCCGCGGCATAGCAGGCGAACGCCAGGCAGGCCACGTCGGCGATCCAGTTGAACATCGACCAGCTGAACGCCACCGTGAGGTCTCGGCGCCGCAGGCTGACCGACTCCAGCTGCTGCAGGATCTCGCGCCATTTGGCCAGTCCGGTGGTGGCGGGCTTGCCGCGCACCGAGTTCACCCACGCCAGCACCTTGGCGCCGATACCGTCGATCAGCTCCGGCCTGGTGGCCACGGCCTGGGCCAGTAACACGATCGCCAGGAACGCGCCGAGCGAAAAGATAAGCGACAGGGGGTTTTTGCTGGCCCCCAGCATCAACGCCCCGCCGAGGCCGAGCAGGGCCAGACCCACGATCTGCAATGCCCCCGACATCACCAACTGCCAGGAGGCGACCAGCGGTGAGGCGCCCCAGATGCGTTGTTGGCGGTAGACGAACGTGGCCGACAGGACCGGGCCGCCGGGCATGGTCGTCGACAGTGCGTTGCCGGCGTAAAAGGCTGCCTCCGAACGCCACTGCCTGATCGGCACCCCCGCCGAGCGCAGCAGCGTCCGCTGGATCTGGGCGAAGCTGTGCATGGAGGCCATCGCGGCGACCACCGACGCCAGCACCCACCACCAGTTCGCCGACAGCAGGCTTCGCCACGCCTTCGCCAGCTGATCCCAGACCAAGGTCAATTCGACGGCCAGCACTGTCACCGCGAGTGCGATGACCACCCACCGCACCCACCAGTACTTGCCGCGAGTGGAGCCGGTATTGTCCCGGGCCGTGCCGGCCGGCGCGTCCTGTGACACGCCCTACAGGGTAACCGTGCAGGTCGCGCTGGCATCGCCGGTTGCGTGGGCGCGCCGCAGTTAGGCTACCGGCATGTCACTGGATCCTGTTGCTGATGAGGCTGTGACGCCATTCGTTCGCAAGGCCGCGGCCTGGTCGTGGCGTCTGCTGGTCGTTGTAGCCACGATCGTGACGTTGCTATGGCTGATCAAACGCCTTGAGGTGATCGTGGTGCCGGTGGCGCTGGCCACCACGGTGGCGGCTTTGCTGCTGCCCGCCGTCGACTTCATCGATCGCCGCGGCGCGCCGCGCGGTGCCGCCGTGGCGGTGGTGCTGCTCGCCGGTGTCGCGGTGGTGGGCGGAATCCTGAGCTTCGTCGTCTCCCAATTCATCGAGGGTGCACCGCAACTCGTGGAACAGGTGACCCGCAGCATCGACGGGGTCCGGCACTGGCTGATCAACGGCCCGCTGCACCTGAGCAAGGAGCAGATCGACCAGGCCGGCAACACCGCGATCGAGGCGTTGCGGCGCAATCAGGAGAAGCTCACCACGGGGGCGTTGTCCACCGCGGGCACCCTCACCGAACTGATCACCGGGGCGTTGCTGACCCTGTTCACCCTGATCTTTCTGTTGCAGGGCGGCCGCGGCATCTTCGCGTTCGTCACCAAGGTGTTCCCGTCCAACGTGCGCGAGCGGGTGCGCGACGCCGGACGCGCCGGCTTTCACTCCCTGATCGGTTACGTGCGGGCCACCTTCCTGGTGGCCCTGGTTGACGCGATCGGGATCGGGACCGGCCTGGCGATCATGGGTATCCCATTGGCGCTGCCGCTGGCGTCGCTGGTGTTCATGGGTGCCTTCATCCCGCTGGTCGGTGCGGTGATCGCCGGATTCCTGGCGGTGGTGGTGGCGCTGCTGGCCAAGGGGCTGGTCTACGCCCTGATCACGCTCGGGCTGATCATCGCCGTGCAGCAGCTGGAAGGCCACGTGCTGCAGCCGCTGGTGATGGGCCGCGCGGTGTCGATTCACCCGTTGGCGGTGGTGTTGGCCATCGCCGGCGGCGGCGTGTTGGCCGGCATCATCGGCGCCCTGCTCGCCGTGCCCACGGTGGCGTTCATCAACAGCGCGACGCGAGTGCTGCTGGCCAAGGACCCCGCCGCCGAGGAGGCACGGCAGGAGTCCGAGGACAGCGTGGTCATCAAAGCCACGACGGACGACGTGCGGCCGGACGACTAACCGGCTTACAGCCGGCCTTCGCGGCGCAGCAGTTCCTGGGCGCTCATCCCGCCGCCACGCCGCTGAGGCTCGTCGTCGCGGGGGTTGAACTTCTCGGTTGTCGAGTCCTGGCCACGCTGGCGTGCGGCCGGATCCGGGCCCTGACGTTGCGCGCTGAACGCGGTCGTCGGCGCGCTGTCGCCACCACCCATCGGCGGACGCGGCTGCTGCGGAATGGCCCGGGTGGTATCGGCAGACGGCCGCGGAGGCGGTGGGGGATTGGCCGGACCGCCCTTGGCCGGCTCGCCGCGCAACGCGCCCAGCCACGACTCGATCTCGCGTTCCTCACGCTGGGGCGCAGTCATCGGCTGCCCGGTGGGTCGTCCGGCCGGCTGTCCGGTGGGCTGGGGCGTGCGCTCCGTACCGGCGCTGGTGTTGCCGGTCGCGGTGTTGACCGTGTTCTTCGCGGTGTTCACCGCGTTACGTACCGCGTTGCGGGCCATGGCGAACCGTGTGGTGGACGGCTCCTGCTCGGGCTGCGGGGGCTGATGCTGGGGCTGATTCTGCGGCGGGGTGATCCGCGCCGTGCCCGCAGCCGAAGGCGCGTTGGTACGCGGCGTCAGCGGACGCATCGGCTCGATCACGGGATGGGTCGGATCGTGCGGCCGGGGCGGCGCCGGTGGGGCGCCGGCGCCGAGCAGAGCGCGTTCGTCCGCGCCGGAATCCCGCATGGCCGGACGCTTGCGTTCGTCGGGCAGCTCGGTCTCGCCGAGGCCGAGCTTCTGCTGGATGAGTTTCATCCAATGCGGAGCCCACCAGCAGTCGTCGCCGAGCAGCTTCATGATGGCCGGCACCAGGAACATCCGGATGACGGTGGCGTCCAGCAGCAGGGCGATGAGCAGCCCGAAGGCCAGGTACTTCATCATCACCAGATCAGAGAAGGCGAATGCGCCGGCCACGACGGCAAGGACCAGGGCAGCGCCGGTGATCAAGCGGCCGGTGGTCGCGGTGCCGATGCGGATGGCCTCGGCGGTGGACATGCCGCGTTCGCGGGCCTCCACCATGCGGGATACCAGGAACACCTCGTAGTCGGTGGACAGACCCCAGATCACTGCGATGATCAGGCCGATCATCGGCGCCATCAGCGGCTGTGGCGTGTAGTTCAGCAGGCCTGACCCGTGACCGTCGACGAACATCCAGGTCAGAATGCCCATCGTCGAGCCAAGCGTGAGCGCACTCATCAGCGCGGCCTTGACCGGCAGCACGATCGATCCAAACGCCAGGAACATCAGCACCGTGGTGGTGATGACCAGGATCGTCACCATCAGCGGCAGTTTGGAGAACAGGCTGTGGATCGAATCCTGCTCCAGCGCGGGGGTACCACCGACGAACACCTCGACGCCGTGCGGAGGTTGAAGCGCCCGTATGTCCTCGATATTCCGCGCCGCGTCGCCGCGGTTGACCAGGCCATTCTGGATCACCCGGACCGACTTGTCTTTCGATCCACTGTCAGTGGCCGGGCGCTCCTTCCACATGGCGTCCGGATTGTTATCCGGATCGGTGAAGCCGGAGACGGTCATCGCCTTGGCGCGCATGTCGGCGATCTGCGCGTCGGTGATCGGTTCGCCGTCCTCGCGCTTCATCACGATGGTGATCTGTTCGGTGCGGAATCCGGGGAAGAGCTTGTCGAACTGTTCCTGAGACTGGCGCACCGCGTTGTCCGGGGGCAGGTACTTCTCGCTGATGCCCGCGAGCGTGAGCGAGCCGATCGGCAGGACCAGCAGCGTCATGATGATCAAGATCGGCGTGGCGAAGGCGATGGGACGCTTCATCACGACGTTGACCAGCCGGCCCCAGAAACCCTGCTCGACTTCTTCGCGGGTCTTGGTCTTCTGGGTTTTCTCGGCGAACCAGTCGATGATCCGGCGGGAGAACGGCCAGTTGGCCAGGAACGGCACCTTCAGCAAGGTTGTCACGCCGAGCGCGTCGACGCGGGGTCCCAGGATGCCCAGTACCGCTGGCAGCACGGTGATCGACAGGAATGCCGCCAACATGACGGAGGCGATGATCGCGTAGGTGATCGATTTGAGGAAGCCAAGCGGAATCAGCAGCAGCGGCAACGAGGAGGCCACGATGATCACCGCGGAGAAGGCCACGGTCCGGCCCGAGGTCATCACCGATCGGCGTACCGCGGCTTCGGTGTCGTAACCCTCGGCGAGTTCTTCTCGGAATCGGCTCACGATGAACAGGCCGTAGTCGATGGCGATACCAAAGCCCATCATCGTCACGACCGGCTGCGCGAAGAAGTGCACCGGGCCGAACTCGGCGGTGAACCGCAGAATGCCCAACGCACCGCCGATGGTCAGGCCGCCGATGATGGCTGGCAGGGCGGCGGCGACCGCACCGCCGAACACGAAGAACAACACCACGGCCACCAACGGCACAATCGCCAACTCGGCGCGCTTCTGGTCCGTACCGATGGTGCCGGTGAGCTCGCTGGCCAGCGGGTTGAGACCGGCCAATTTGATGTCGCCGTCGTTGACCTTTTGCAGTTGGGGCGCGACGACCTGATAGCTCTTCAGGATGGCGTCGTCGTCGTCGCCCTTGAGCGGGATGCTGATGAACGTGTGGCGCTGGTCCTCGGTCTTCATCGCAGCGAGTCCGGCAACATCAGGCGCCTTCAACCAGCCCACCCAGGCCTGGATCTGGTCCGGGTGGTCTTTGACGACCTGGTCGAGTTCTCCGGTGACCTTCTTCTGCCACGCCTTGTCGGTGACCTTCTTGTCGTCCGGAGGCGTCAGAATGGCGACGACGTGGCTGGTTCGGTCGCGGCCGTAGACCTCATCGCCCAGCAGCGATGCCTTGACCGACTGGCTGCCCTCGTCGTAGAAACCGCTCTGCGTGACGTGATCTCCGAGACTGGCCCCGTAGACGCCGCCACCTAGGCACAGCGCCGTTAGGACACCGATGACGATGTACCTGAGCTGGTACACCGTTCGACCCCACCAGGCGAACACTTAGGCTCCTAACGCTTTAATATTTCGCTGTAAAACTTATGGTGACCGCGCATCGGTCTTCAGTTGTTACGCACGCGCGGTCAGTAGCGACGACAGCGGCCGGAATGGCTGCAGCCACGCTCCCTGCTCGGGTAGCGAGTCAAGGCCGATCCGTGGCAGCGGTTCCCGGAAAACACCAGGAATGTCCTCCAGATCGACAAACTCCAAGGTATCCGACGCTAGCGCCCAGCTCGCATGTTCGCGAAATCCGAGCACCTGCACGGGGGTGCCCTCACGGGCGATCTCTTCCAGCGGCTGCCGGAACGCCTGCCCGTCGGCCGATGCCACCAGGACCGCCGCCAGGCCCTCGCTGCGACGCAGCGCGATGTGCTCGAGCATGTCGCTGTCGACATCGCTGTCGTCGTCGATCTTCGGCTTGGCGAAGACGGCGAAACCCACGTTACGCAACGCCTCCACCCATGGGCGCACAACATCGGCGCTACCTGGGGCGATGTTGGTGAAGACGGTCGCTTCGGGCTCCAGCGAGAGGTCGGTTTGAGCACCCGCTACATCATGTTTGGCGGCCACCAGATCAGAGGTGTACGCCAGCAGCCAGCGGCCCAGTGCGTCGAAGCGGGGACGGTGCGCCGCGGTCGGGCGGCCACCCAGGATCGCGCCCAAACCCATATCCAGGTTGGGGGCGTCCCACACCAGCAGAACCCGGCGCGCCGGGGCCGGGGCCTGCGGTTCCGCGGCTGTCTGCGGCTCCGCGTCGAAGGGGGCCTCTGCCTGCGCAGTCTCGTCCTGCATGTCTTCGATCACACTCATGGCCGTTTCTCCCAGACCAGCTCGGCGACCTCGGTACCGGCCAGCGCTTTGCGCTGGTACTTGGTGACCGGCCGTGCCACTGAGATGGGTATGTCATCAGTCATCTTGACCCGGCGCAGCAGCGGCTCGGCGTCGCCGACCTCGGCGATGTACTCGGCGTAACCGAGATGGTCGGTGGCCGCATGCAGGATTCCGCCGGGACGCAGCCGGTCGGCGATCAACGCGATCGTGGCAGGTTGCAGCAGCCGCCGCTTGTGGTGCCGGGACTTGGGCCAGGGATCCGGGAAGAACACTCGCACCCCGGTCAGCGTCTGGCTGCCGAACATGTGCTCCAGCACGTCGACGCCGTCACCGCGGACCATCCGGAGATTGGTCACCGGTGCTGAGGTGGACATGGTCCGGTCGATTGCACTGAGTAGTTGGGCCAGGCCCTTGCGGTACACCTCGACCGCGATCACGTCGAGATCCGGTTCGGCCTGGGCCATCGCCAGCGTGGAGGTGCCGGTGCCCGAGCCGATCTCCAGAATCAGCGGTGCCGACCGGCCAAACCAGGCCTCGGTGTCGAGGTCGACGACCGGTCGGGAATGCTCGTCACGGGCGTATATCCCCAGTTCAGGCCACAGTCGGTCCCAGGTCTGCTGCTGGGCGGGTGACAGTGTCGAACGCCGGGCGCGGAAGCTGGTGACCCGGGGAAAACGGTGTGGCTGGGCGGGCGGCCCGTCGGCGGTTTCATCTGTCGACGCCGGCCCACCGACATCGGAGCTGGGCGCGTGCATTCGTCCATGGTCGCTTATCGGGGGCGAAGTGCTCGCATCGTGGTACAGATTGATACCCAACAGTTGCCTTCAACTGTTAGGCCCCAAACATCCGTTCGCGAGCCCACCCGGGCCGTGACACGATTTTGTGTGGGGGAACCGGGGTTGTGTCCGTCACACCGCAGGGAAGGCCGCCAAATTTTCGCAGACCAGCTCACACACTTTGCCGATCGTGCTGGTGATGCTCGGTTGGCGGAGATCAGCGCGCGGGTTTCGGCCCCGCTGAGTGTTGGTGTGTGCGGGCGCCGCGGGGTCGGGGTGAGCGCGGTGTCCGAGGCCCTGGCCACCGCCGGGCTGACCACCGCCGGGGAGACCGGCGATGTTGCGGTTCTGGTCATCGCCGAGGTGCTCAAACCCGAGGACATGGCCTTGCTCACGGAGTTGGGTCGGGCGGGCTCCCCGACGGTGGTGGTGCTCAACAAGGCGGACCTGGCCGGGTCGGGGTCGGGTGGTCCGGTGGCGACCGCGCACCGCATGGCCCGCCGCCTGCAGGAGCTGGCCGGAGTGCCGGTGGTGCCGATGGTCGCCCTGCTGGCCCGGTCGGCCACGGGTGTGCCGCCGGCGCTGATGTCGGCGTTGCGGCTGCTGGCCCGCGAACCTGCCGACCTGACCTCGGCGGATGCGTTCCTGACGGGCGAGCACCGGGTGCCACGCGCGGTGCGCGCCGAGCTGCTGGAGACCCTGGACCGGTTCGGAATCGCCCACACCACGCTGGCCCTGAGCCGCGGTGCGGACGCCCGGACCCTGCCCGAGCTGCTGCGCGGACTCAGCGAGGTGGACCGGGTGTTGGCGGCCCTCGATGCCGCGGCCGCCCCGGTGCGTTACCGCCGGGTGCAGTGGGCGCTGGCCGAGCTGCGGGCGGTCAGCGCGGGACAGAAGGATGAGGTCGGCCGATTCCTGGCGTGCGATGACACCGTGCTGGCGGTGATGGCGGCGGCCGTCGACGTGGTTGAGGCCGAGGGGGCGACGGTGGATGCGGGTACCGACCGCACCGCCCACCTGTGCCGGGCCAGGCGTTGGCGGCGCTACCGCGACGGTCCGGTCAACGCGCTGCACCGCAACTGCGGTGACGACATTGTGCGGGGGTCGCTCAGACTGCTGCGTATGGCGGCGGACAACGAGGGATGACGGACGGGGATACGGCACCGGATCCGGTGGCGGCGCGCACGCGGGGAGCAAAAATAGCGGAAGCCGACGCCGTGGTGGCGGCGATCGACCCCGGGCTGAACTCGCCGGGTGTGGAGTCCCGGGACGTGGTGCTGGTAGCCGGTCCGTGGCTGGCCGGATCGACCAGTGTGATGGAAGCGCTGCGGGAGCGGATGCCGCAGACCACGTTCGTCGAATCCACCGAATTGGTGGCCGGCGAGGCGCCCGTGGCCGTGCTGTTCGTGGTTTCGGCGGCGGCTCCCCTCACTGAATCTGACTGTGCCCTGGTGGATTTGGCCTCGCGATACACCGACCTGGTGGTGGGGGTGGTGTCCAAGATCGATGCGCACCGCAACTGGCGCGACGTGCGCGACATCGATGCGTCGATCTTGACCGAACGCGACGCGCGTTACGGGCGGATGCCGTGGGTCGGGGTGGCGGCCGCCCCCGATCTCGGTGAACCGCGGCTCGACGACCTTGTTGAACTGCTCGCCGGCCGACTGTCGGACCCCGACGTGGCCCGCCGGAACAGGTTGCGCGCCTGGGAAACTCGGCTGCAGGCGGTGATCGACCGGTGCGAGTCCGACGCTTCAGGGGCCGACCGTCAGGCGCGGGTGGATGTATTGCGGGGGCGTCGCACCGAGCTCGCTCGGGCCCGCAGGCTGACCCGTACCGAACGCAGCATCGCGCTGCGTAGCCAACTGCAGCAGGCCCGCGTGCAATTGGGGTATTTCGCCCGCAACCGGTGCAATTCGGTGCGCACCGAACTGCAGGAGGATGTCGCGGGCATCAGCCGGCACCGAATAGCGGGGTTTGAGGAGTACACCCGACGGCGGGCCGGGGAGGTGGTCGGAGAGGTCGACGCGGGCATCGCCAAGCATCTCGACGGCGTCGCCGAGGAACTCGAACTGACCCCACCTGCGCGGCAGGCTGGATTGTCGGCACCGCCGACGCAAGCTCCGCCCAAGGTGCCTGATCTGCCGTCGCCGCCGCTGAAATCCAGGGCTCTGGAGGCTCGGCTGATGATGGTTTTGGGCGTGGGCTTCGGGCTGGGTGTGGCGGTGGCGGTCAGCCGGCTGCTGGCCGGCGCGGCGCCGCGGCTGGCGGTCGTCGGCCTGGCGGTTGGCGCGCTGGTGGGCCTGCTGCTGGCGATCTGGGTGGTCGGCACCCGCGGGCTGCTGCACGACCGGGCGGTGCTGGACCGCTGGGTCGGGGAGATCACCACAACCTTGCGCTCGACCGTCGAGGAACTCGTCGCGACCCGGGTGCTGGCCGCGGAGACGGCGCTCACCACCGAACTGGCGGCCCGCGAGGAAACCGAGGGGTCCGTCGCGGCCGAGCGGATCGCCGCGATCGACGCCGAATTGCGCGAACATGCCGTCGCCACCGCTCGCGCGGCGGCTCAGCGGGACCGGCGGATACCCCCGCTGCGACGTGCGCTCGATGCGGTGCGGGCCGATCTGTACGGCAACGGCGACGCTACCGGTGAGTAATCTCTCGATAACGTTCATCTGAATCGTTCTTGTGAGTCATCGGACATACCACTGATTCACCGTGCGCATGTCACCCGCGTTAACCTCTTAAAAAGGGGTAGCCGTAACCGCGTCGTGACGTGGCTTGGGTTCCGCAACTCTACGCAGGAGAATTCGATGACCTCAGCGACCATTCCGGGGCTGGACACCGCACCGACGAAACATCAAGGACTGCTGGCCTGGGTTCAGGAGGTCGCGGAGCTGACTCAGCCGGACCGCGTGGTGTTCGCCGACGGGTCTGCCGAGGAGTACGACCGCCTGGCCGCCCACCTGGTCGAGGCGGGGACCTTCCAGAAGCTTAACGACGAAAAGCAGCCGAACTCGTATTTGGCGCTCTCGGACCCGTCAGATGTCGCGCGGGTGGAATCACGCACCTTCATCTGCTCCGAGCGCGAGCTCGACGCCGGGCCGACCAACAACTGGATGGACCCGGCCGAGATGCGCGGCGTCATGACCGAGCTGTACCGCGGCTCGATGCGCGGCCGCACCATGTGGGTGGTGCCGTTCTGCATGGGCCCGCTGGACGCCGAGGATCCCAAGCTGGGCGTGGAGATCACCGATTCGGAGTACGTGGTGGTGTCCATGCGCACCATGACCCGGATGGGTCAGGCCGCGCTGGACAAGCTCGGTGACGACGGCTTCTTCGTCAAGGCACTGCATTCGATCGGCGCCCCGCTCGAGCCGGGCCAGAAGGATGTGCCGTGGCCGTGCAACGACACCAAGTACATCACCCACTTCCCCGAGACCCGCGAGATCTGGAGCTTCGGTTCCGGCTACGGCGGCAACGCGCTGCTGGGCAAGAAGTGTTACTCGCTGCGTATCGCCTCGGCGATGGCCCACGACGAGGGCTGGCTGGCCGAGCACATGCTGATCGTCAAGTTGATCTCGCCGGAGAACAAGGCGTACTTCGTCGCCGCGGCGTTCCCGTCGGCCTGCGGCAAGACCAACCTCGCCATGCTGCAGCCCACCATCCCCGGCTGGCGTGCCGAGACCGTCGGTGACGACATCGCGTGGATGCGGTTCGGCAAGGACGGCCGGCTGTACGCGGTCAACCCGGAGTTCGGCTTCTTCGGCGTGGCGCCCGGCACCAACTGGTCGTCGAACCCCAATGCGATGAAGACCATCGAGGCCGGCAACACCGTCTTCACCAACGTGGCCAAGACCGACGACAACGACGTGTGGTGGGAAGGCCTGGAGGGCGACCCCGACCACTTGATCGACTGGAAGGGTCAGGACTGGTACCGCGAGTCCGAAGACAAAGCGGCGCACCCGAACTCGCGCTACTGCACCCCGATCTCGCAGTGCCCGACGCTGGCGCCGGAGTGGAATGACCCGCAGGGCGTGCCGATCTCGGCGATCCTGTTCGGCGGTCGCCGTAAGACCACGGTGCCGCTGGTGACCCAGGCCCGCGACTGGCAGCACGGTGTGTTCATCGGTGCCACTCTGGGTTCCGAGCAGACTGCCGCGGCCGAGGGCAAGGTCGGCACCGTGCGTCGCGACCCGATGGCCATGCTGCCGTTCCTCGGCTACAACGTCGGTGACTACTTCCAGCACTGGATCGACATCGGCAAGAACGCCGACGAATCCAAGCTGCCTGCAGTGTTTTTCGTGAACTGGTTCCGCCGCGGTGAGGATGGTCGCTTCCTGTGGCCGGGCTTCGGCGAGAACAGCCGCGTGCTGAAGTGGGCCATCGAGCGCATCGAGCACAAGGCCGAGGGCAAGAGCACGCCGATCGGCATCGTTCCCACCGCGGCCGACCTGGACCTGTCCGGGCTTGATGTCGACCCCGCCGACGTGGACGAGGCCCTGGCGGTCAACGCCGATGAGTGGCGGGCCGAGCTCCCCCTGATCGAGGAGTGGTTCGAGTTTGTCGGCGAGAAGCTGCCGACCGGCATCAAGGACGAGTTCGACGCGCTCAAGCACCGCCTGGCTGAGGAGAGCTAAGCACCAGCATCCGCGAAGCGCCCCAAACCCGCACGGGTTGGGGCGCTTTCGCGTATTACCGGGCCGGCCACCACATCCGGTTGCCCAGCAGGCTCATCGCGGCAGGCACCAGATATGTCCGCACAACGGTGATGTCGAGCAGCAGGCCGATGCCGACGGTGGAACCGATCTGCACCAGATTGAGCACCGTCCCACTGGTGAGCGCGAACATGGTGATCGCGAAAACCACTCCCGCGGTGGTGATCACACTTCCGGTGCTGCCGAACCCGCGGATGATGCCGCTGATCACGCCACTGTGGGACTCCTCCCGGATGCGGGCGGCGAACAGCATGCTGTAGTCGGCGCCGACGGCGACCAGCGCCATGAACGACACCGGGAAGACCGACCAATCCAGGTTGATGCCGATGATGTGCTGCCAGATCAGGGTGGACATCCCGGCTGCGGCACCGAAGGACAGCACCACCGCCGCGATCATCAGCACGGGTGCCACCAGGCTGCGCAGCATCACGATCAGCACCAGCAGCACTGCCGCCACCGCGACGACACCGAAAAGTGTGAAATCACGCCAGGTTTGGTCGATGTGACGTTGGGACAGCGAGGCCAGCCCGGTTGACTCGATGTCCGCGTGTTCCAGCACGGTGCCGGTGGCGGCGTTGTTCGCGGCGGCGATGACATCCGGTACGGCACCCATGGCCTCGGGGCCGTACGGGTTCACCGCCCACACCACCATCATGCGGGCGCTGTGGCCGTCCGGTGAGATGAGTAGTCGCTCGCCCGCGGTGAACCTGCGGTCGTTGCGGCCCTCCGCAGGCAGGTAGAAGCCGCGACCCGCGCCCGTGACGGTGTCGGCGGAAAGCCGGCGCAGGAAATCCGAGGCCCGGTTGAGCCCGGTGCTGAGTTCGGTGGTCAGTGCCACCATGGTGTCGGTACCGGATTTGACCTGTCCGAGTCCGGATGTGAGCCGACCTAGACCGGTTGACAGCTCGTTGATTCCGGCCATCAGCCGGTTGAGGTCACCGCGGGTCTGCTCGGGGGTACGGGTGCCGAGCTGGTCGAGCATGGTCCGCAGTCCTTTGATGCCCGCTCGGAGATCGGGCAGGGTGTCCAGCGCGGTGGCCACCGGACGCTCGGGCACCAGCGGTGCGGCAAGCGTCAGGCCGTTGAGCGCGACGATCGCGCGTCCACCGGTGGCCGTGTTCAGATCGGCGAAGGCCTGCCGGGCCCGCATACACGCGCTGTCCGCGATGCAGTCCGGGGCTGGTTCGGCCGCCGTGAGCGGATCGAACACCGCGTGCACCGCCGCCGTCGGAGCGGCCAATTTGTCTCTGGTGATATCGATTTCGTTCACCGCCCGGTCCAGTTGATCGGTGGCGCTGGACATGGTGCGCACCACGGCCGCTACGTCGAGTGATCCGTCCGAGACGGTATTGACCACCCGGTTCGCGGATTCCAGCGTGCCGAGCAGGGTTCGGGTGAGGGCGACGAGATCGTGTGCGCCCTTGGCGAGCTCGGGCAGCCTGTCTGCGGCGTTGGCGGAGCCGTCGTGCAGCTGGGTCACGCCTGCTGCGAGTGCCTTGAGTGCTGGGATGGCCTGCTCGACGCGGGCGTGCGCGTCGGACAAGCCGTCACCGACCTGAGCGGTCTGTGATCCGATCGCCGTCTCGGGCAATGGCTTTCCGTCGGGACGGGTGATCGACCGGACGTAGGCGACCTGCGGGACGTTGCCGATCGACATCGCGATGAGGTCCAGCGCGGCCAGATCGTTGGTGTTGCGCATGTCGTGATCGGCTCGGATGGTCACGAATTCCGGTGCGGCCTCGTTGACACCCCAGTGCCGGTAGACCGCGTCATAGCCGCGCTTGCTGTCGGTGGACCGCAACTGCATGGCGTTCTCGTCGATATTCGGCTGGAAGGTGACCAGTACCGCGCTGGTGGCGAGCAGGAACACCAGTGACGCGGCGACCAGGGCGGGCGCCCGGCGCACGATGGCGGCTCCGCGGCGCCGCCACCGACGTTCGTCGAGCGGGCGGGGCTCGGCGTAGCCACGCCGGCCCCACAGCGCCATGATGGCCGGGGTGAGCGTCAGGCTGACCGCCATGGTGATCGCGATCGATAGCGCGATCGGCGGCCCCGCGGTGCGGAACATGCCGATCTTGGTGAACACCATGGCCATTCCGGCGCCGGCGATGGTCAGCGCCGACGCGATGACGATGCCCGCCGTGTGTGCCCCGGACCGGGCCACCGAGTCATCGACGGACATCCCGCGCCGTCGGCCCTCGTGGTAGTTCGCCAGCAGGAAGATGCCGTAGTCGGTGCCTGCGCCGAGCACCATGGCGGTCACCAGCGCGATGGTGAAGTTGGAGACCGACAGCAGATCGTTGCCGCCGAGCCACGAGATCACCGGGCGCGCCACACCCAGTGAGATGCCCACCGTGAGAAGGGGAATCATCGCGGTCAGCAGCGAGCGGTAGACCGCCAGCAGCAACAGCGTGATCAGCGCGACCGAGACGACGGTGATGATGGCCAGTGACGTGTCGATGGCGGAGAACAGGTCTGACAGCGTCGGAGCTGCGCCCGTGAAATGCACGTCGACACCAGGTGGACGCGGCAGTGCGTCGACCGCGGCGCGGACGTTCTCGGTGGACCGGTGCGCGCGGGTGGAGCCGACGTCGCCGGTGGTCGCGACGATCAGATGGATGGCCTTCCCGTCCGGGCTCAGGCCGAGTTTCTCCAGCCCGGGTGTGCCGTAGGTGTCCAGCACGTAGGCCACGTCGTCGGTATCGGCCACCAGGCGCGACACCAGGTCACGGTAGTAGGCGGCGTCGGCAGGCCCGAGGGTCCGGTCACTCGACACCACGATGCTGCCGACCGCAGTCGTGTCGGGGACGCCGAAGTCGCGGGACATCTGCCGAAGGGTTTCAGTGGTCGGGCTTTCCGGGGTGAACGGTGCGGAGTGCTCGGCGACGGTGTGTTCGAGCTGCGGAATCGCCAGGTTGAGCGCGCCGGCCAGCACCAACCACACCCCGAGGACCCACCAGGCATGCTTCGCGCAGGCTCGCGTGAGTTTGCCGAAGATCGCGAGATCATGCATTCCGGGATCGTAGACCAATCGGTCTATACGATGCCGAGTAGCATGGACTGACCGGTCTATTTGGTGATGTGGGGTGTGGGTGCAGATGGCGGGCCCGCGGGAACGGCTGATTCAGAGCGCGATCCAGCTGATGCGTGAACGCGGGGTGCACGCGACTGGTCTGAGCGATCTACTCGAGCACAGCCACACTGCGCGAGGATCGATCTACCAGCACTTTCCCGCAGGGAAGATTCAGTTGATGGCGCAGGCGACGCTGGACGCCGGGCGGGCGATCACAGCCAGAATCGAGGAGCTGACGCAGACGCTGCCCGCCGACGACGTGATCAAGGCGTTCGTGGCCGGCTGGAAACAGGACCTCACGGACAGCTCGTTTACGGCTGGATGCCCCATCATGGCAGCTGCCCAGGCTGGGCCGGATGCGCTCTCGGTGCGCGAAGCGTCGGCCGAGGTGTTTGCGGATTGGGCGAGGGTGATCGCCGGTTCGATCGAGTCGAAGGGTGTGGGCCAGACAACGGCGGCCTCGCTCGGAAGCTTCATCGTCAGCGCACTGGAAGGCGCCATCATCCAGTGTCGGAGTGCACGGTCCCTGCAGCCGCTCGATGACGCCCGCGCTGGCCTGATGTTGCTGCTGCGCAACGTCGGCGCTGAGTGAGTGTGGTCCATCTACTGCGCAAGCATTGCCACATCCGATATTTAGGTTGACCTGAAACTATTGTTCACGTTTATGACCAGCAAAGTTACCGAAGTCTGACGACATTATTCATAGACTCACTACGTTGCTGGGCGTAGTGGATGAGGGTAACCTTCCCGGCAGCGAAGGGGAGTAGTTCCTGACCGTCGGGCCACACCGACGGGATGCGGATGGTCGACATACTGGCGGCGGTGAGTCGCCCGGTCATCCACCGGAGGCGATATCCGGCGAGCGAGACCTTCGGCCGACACACACATGTCGGTCCGAGGTTTCGTCGCACGTAGATGAGGTTCGGGCCGCCGGAATGCAAGGACCGCACGTGACCCGCACACACGGACGAACACTCGCCCGGTCGTTGAGCATCGCCGCCGTCTTCATCCTGCCGGCCCTGGTTGTCAGGTTCGCCGGTATGAACCTGAATCCCGTTGTCGCCCTGGCGATCTACGGTGTGGCCGTGGTCGCCGCCAGCTTCCTGCTGGCCTGGGCTGCCGAGGCCGCGCAGATCGACGTGTCCGGCGGGCTCGCCATCGCGGTCCTGGCGCTGATCGCGGTGCTGCCCGAATACGCCGTCGACCTCTACTACGCGTACACCGCGGGCGGAAACCCGGAGTATGTGCAGTACGCCGCGGCCAACATGACCGGATCGAACCGGCTGTTGATGGGTGTGGGCTGGCCGGTGGTCGTGCTGGTCGGGCTGTGGGTGGCCCGCAAGATGTCCGGACACAAACGCGACAGCATGGCACTGGACCCGGGCAACCGCGTCGAACTCGGCTTCCTGTTGATCGCCGGGGTCATCGCCTTCGTCATCCCGGCCACCGGTCGCATCCACCTTGTGCTCGGTGTCGCGCTGCTGGCCTGGTTCGGCTTCTACCTGTACAAGATGAGCCGCGGCGAGGTCGAAGAGCCCGATCTGATCGGCACCGCGGCGGCGATCGGCGCACTGCCGACCCGGGCCCGGCGGTCGAGTGTCGTAGCGCTGTTCGTGATCGCCGGTGCGGTCATCCTGCTGTGCGCCGAACCGTTCGCCGAGAGCCTGATCGGGGCCGGCACGCAGCTGGGGATCGACCAGTTCCTGCTGGTGCAGTGGCTGGCGCCGCTGGCATCGGAGGCGCCCGAGTTCATCATTGCGATCATTTTCGCCAGCCGCGGCAATGGCACCGCCGCTATCGCCACCCTGATCTCATCCAAGGTGAATCAGTGGACGCTGCTGATGGGCTCGCTGCCGATCGCCTACCTGGCCGGTGGTGGAGGCACCGCGCTGGTACTCGACGGCAGGCAGATCGAAGAGGTCCTGCTGACCGCCACCCAGACCATGATGGGCGTCGCGCTGATTCTGGCGCTGCGGTTCCACCGCTACACCGCGCTGGCGCTGCTGGCACTGTTCGCGGTGCAGTTCCCGATCACCTCGACCGAGGGCCGGTTGGTGCTGTGCGGGGTGTACGCGGTGTTGGCTGTGGTCGGGTTCGTGATGAATCGTCGCCACCTGGCCGCCACGCTGCGCGTGCCGTTCATGCCGGCCCGCGATGTGATCCAGCCCGTCTTGACACCCGTCAAGTAGCGCCCATTACAGTCGGGTCATGCAGATCCGCGAGCATGTCGGTGCCAACAAGCCGGCAGTCGTCCTCTACCCCTCCGGCACCGTTGTCACCTTCGACGAACTCGAGGTGCGGGCGAACCGGCTAGCGCACTACTTCCGGCAGCAGGGGCTGGCCGAGGGTGATGTGGTCGCGATCCTGATGGAGAACAACGAGCACATCCATGCGGTGATGTGGGCGGCGCGCCGCAGCGGGCTGTACTACGTGCCGATCAACACCCATCTGACCGCCGCCGAGGCGGCCTACATCATCGACAACAGCGGCGCCAAGGCCATCGTCGGATCGGCCGCGCTCAAGGACCTCCTGAGCGGGCTCGACAAGGAACTGCCCAACGGCCTGCCGGGCACCCTGCTGATTGCCGACGGCGAGCTGGACGGCTGGCAGCGGTACCCCGAAGCGGTCGCCGACCAGCCGGACACCCCGATCGACGACGAGCGCGACGGTGATCTGCTGCAGTACTCCTCCGGTACCACCGGCCGTCCCAAGGGCATCAAACGCGAACTCCCGCATGTGCCGCCGTCGGAAACCCCGGGCATGATGGCCGCGCTCGTCGGGTTCTGGATGCACCCCGATGCGGTGTATCTGAGCCCGGCGCCGCTCTACCACACCGCGCCGTCGGTGTGGTCGATGCAGGTGCAGGCCGCCGGTATCACCACCGTGGTGTTGGAGAAGTTCGACCCCGAGGGCACACTCGACGCGATCCAGAAGCATGGGGTGACGCACGGACAGTTCGTCCCGGTGATGTTCACCCGGATGCTGAAACTCCCTGAATCGGTACGTAATTCCTACGACCTCTCCAGCCTGCAGCGGGTCATGCACGCCGCGGCGCCGTGCCCGGTGGAGATCAAGCATCAGATGATCGACTGGTGGGGGCCGATCGTCGACGAGTACTACGCCTCCTCGGAGGCCATCGGTGCCACGGTGATCTTCGCCGAGGATTGGCTGGCGCACCCCGGGTCGGTCGGCAAGCCGATGAACGGGGGCGTGCACATCCTCGATGAGGACGGCAACGAGTTGCCCGCCGGTCAGGCCGGCGAAATCTACTTCGAGGGCGGCGCCGATTTCGAGTACCTCAACGATGCCGAGAAGACCGCCTCCTCCCGCGACTCGCACGGCTGGAAGACGGTGGGGGACATCGGGTATCTCGATGAGGACGGCTACCTGTACCTGACCGATCGCCGGCACCACATGATCATCTCCGGCGGGGTGAACATCTATCCGCAGGAGGCCGAGAACATGCTCGTGGTCCACCCGAAGGTGATGGACGCCGCGGTGTTCGGCATCCCGGACGACGAGATGGGGCAGTGCGTCAAGGCTGTGGTGCAGACCGTGGATCCGGCG
Organism: Mycolicibacterium frederiksbergense; assembly: GCF_029893345.1. GTDB lineage: Bacteria > Actinomycetota > Actinomycetes > Mycobacteriales > Mycobacteriaceae > Mycobacterium > Mycobacterium frederiksbergense_B. The sequence continues at coordinate 670,153 of NZ_JARXVE010000003.1, forward strand.
GATGCCACCCCGGAATTCGAGCATGAGCTCCTCGACTGGCTGCGCGAACGCCTGGCGCACTACAAGTGCCCGCGGACGATCTCGTTCGAGGCGCAGCTGCCCCGCACCGATACCGGCAAGATGTTCAAACAGGAGCTGATAAACAAGTACTCGTGACGGTTCTGCAGCTGCCCGCCGGTATCCGCGTCGGGGTCGGAAACCCGGTCGAGGCCGCCACGTTCACGCTGACCGAACGCCCGTGCGACGACCGGCGGGCGGTCACCGTGGCGTCGGTCGAGCAGACCTTGGCTGAACTAACCCAGCGGTGCGAGACGTGGCCGCAGGCCGCGGCCGTATGTGACGACGTGCTGCGCAGCGTCGACGTGACCGTGCCCGCGTTCGGCGGGGTGATCACCGAATCGCTGGCTTACTCCACGCTGCAGTCGGGTTCGGAGTTCGCCCGGTGGCTGGCCGAGCGCGGGCCGGCCACGGTTCCGCAGCTGCCCGATCCGGTGCAGGCCCACCGCGACGGAAACACGCTGCACGTCCGGTTCAATCGGCCGCAGCGGCACAACGCGTTCTCCACCGACGCCAGGGCCGCGTTGCTCGAAGCGCTCGAAGTGGCCCGGCTGGATCCGTCGGTCGACGAGGTGGTGCTGGGCGGTAACGGCCGATCGTTTTGCAGCGGCGGCGATCTCGCCGAATTCGGCTCGTTCGACGATCCGGCCAGCGCACACCTGGCCCGCACCCGGCACAGTCCGGCTCTGGTGCTCGACGAGCTGACCACCCGGCTGGGGCGGCGCTGCCGCGCCGAGGTGCACGGCCAAGTGCTGGGCAGCGGCCTGGAGATGGCGTGCTACTGCGGGTGGGTCAGATGCCACCCGGAGGCGACGATCGGTCTGCCGGAACTGGCGCTGGGATTGATACCGGGGGCGGGTGGCACGGTCAGCATCACCCGGCGCATCGGCCGGTGGCGCACCGCGTACCTGGTGCTTTCCGGCGCCACCATCGATGCCGCCACGGCGCTGGCCTGGGGCCTGGTCGACGAGGTGGCTTAGAGTGCCAGATGTGAGACACGGTGGTCCCTACTTCGACGATCTGGCGGTCGGTCAGGTATTCGACACCGCACCGTCGATGACGCTTACCGCCGGCGCGGCCGCGACACATCAGGCGATTCTCGGTGACCGGATGCGGCTGGCGCTGGACGCCGAACTAGCGGCCGCGGTGACCGGAGCGCCGGGTCCGCTGGCACATCCAGCGCTGGTCTGCGATGTGGCGATCGGACAGAGCACGCTGGTGACCCAGCGGGTGAAGGCCAACCTGTTCTACCGCGGGCTGGCCTTTCATCGCTACCCGGTGATCGGTGAAACGTTGACCACTCGCACCGAAGTTGTTGGACTCAAACAGAATTCGGCCAAACCGGGGCGGGAGTCCACCGGTCTGGCGGCGCTGCGGATGACCACCGTCGATCAGGACCAGCGGCTGGTGCTGGACTTCTATCGGTGCGCCATGCTGCCGCTGTCCGAGGGTGCCGGCGACACTGGCCACGCCGATGACCTGTCGGCGATCGGTGCGGATGCGGCTGAGCGGCCGGACCCGACCGTCGGCTGGGATGCCGACGCTTTCCGCGCCCGAGTGCCCGGGCCGCATTGCGACCATGGCCTGGCCGGCGCGATGTTGCACAGCACTGCCGACGTGGTCAGTAGCGCCCCGGAGCTGGCCCGGTTGACCTTGAATATTGCTGCCACCCACCATGATTGGCGTGCCGGTGGCAAGCGTCTGGTGTACGGCGGACACACCATCGGCCTGGCGTTGGCCCAGGCCAGCCGGTTGTTGCCGAATCTGGTCACCGTGCTGGGCTGGGAATCCTGTGACCACATCGGTCCGGTGCACGAGGGCGACACGCTGTTCAGCGAACTGCATGTGGAATCGGCCGAGGCTGGGGTACTGCGGTTGCGTTCGCTGGTGTTTGCCGCCGGCGGCCCCGACGGCGCTGATCGTCAGGTTCTGGACTGGCGGTTCAGCGCGCTGCAGTTCTGATGGCACCCTTGGCGATCCCGGCGGCCGTGCTGACGCAGGCCCAGCAGGTCGCCGACGACTTCACCGCTCACACCGGTGTGACGGTCGACGCCGCCGAACTGCTCACCGGCCGCGCCGCGCTGCTGGACTTGGCGCCGCGCGGGCAGATCTCCGCGGGCGGGGCGACACGACTGCTGGCCGGCCGCGATGGATGGTGTGCGCTGACCTTGTCGCGGGCCGATGACATCGCCGCGGTTCCCGCACTGCTGCAGGCCGATACGATGGCGGCTGACCCGTGGCCGGCGATCCGGGAATGGGTGGCCACGCAGACCGTGGCAGACGTGGCCGAACGGGCCCGGCTGCTCGGGTTACCTGCGGCGGTGCTCGGCGAAACCGCTCCCGCACCTCCGGTGGTCAGGCCGCTCGGGCCGGCCGGGGCCGGGTCGCTGACCGGATTGTTGGTGGCAGATCTGTCGTCGATGTGGGCCGGGCCGCTGTGCGGACAACTGCTGGCCCGGGCCGGGGCGACCGTGGTCAAGGTTGAAAGTCGGGACCGGCCGGACGGTACCCGTGCCGGCGCGGCAGAGTTCTTCGACTGGATGAACGCTGGAAAGCTCTCCTATGCCACCGATTTCGACCAGCCCGGGGATCTGGCTGCGCTGCTGGACGTGGCCGATGTGGTGATCGAGGCCTCGCGACCGGCCGCACTGACCCGGCGCGGGCTCGGGCCCGACACTCGCACGGTCCGGCCTGGGCGGATCTGGCTGCGGATCACCGGGCACGGCACCGATGGGGAGGCCGCCGACTGGGTGGCGTTCGGGGACGACGCCGCGGCGTCCGGAGGCCTGATTGAATACCGCGACGGTGCACCGGTTTTCATCGGTGACGCGATAGCCGACCCAGTCACCGGCCTGCACGCCGCGGCCGCTGTCGCCGCATCGCGCGCGGGTGGCGGCGGCGAGCTGATCGAGTTCTCGATGGCGGCCGTCGCGGCCGGATACGCGGCGCTGCCCGGTGCGGCCATCGACGCGGAGGTGGTGCCGGTACGCCCCGCGGTGGCGCAGGCCGGTCCGGCTTTGGCGGCCGACAACGCCGCGGTGCGCCGGTTGATAGCGGAAAGGTTTTCGGCACCATGCTGATTCGGCGTGCGACACTGCTCGACGGGACAGTCGTCGACATCCGGCTCGCCGACACCATCGAGCAGGTGGCCGAATCGGTGCCGGCCCGCCCCGGCGAAGAGGTGCTCGACGCCGGATTCGGCACCGTCATCCCGGGACTGCATGACCACCATCTGCACGTGTACTCGGCTGCCGCCGAACAGGATTCGATCCGGGTCGGCCCGGCCGAGGTGGCCGATGAGGCCGGGCTGGCCAGGGCGTTGCGCACGGCAGTGGTGGGCAGTGACGGCTGGATCCGGGCCGTGGGTTATCACGAGGCGGTCGCCGGCGAGCTGGATCGTCACCAGCTCGACCGTTTGGTCCCCGGCACCCCGGTGCGGGTCCAACACCGCAGCGGGGTGTTGTGGACGCTGAACTCGCCCGGGCTGGTGGCGCTGGACCTCGGCGACCATCCCGACGGGCGGTTGCGCAGCGCGGACCGGACCTGGGCGGATGCCCTGCAGCGTCGGCCCGCATCGGTCGCGGAGTTCAGTGCCCGCCTGGCCGGCTATGGGGTCACCGGCCTCACCGATGCCACCCCTGACCTCGATGCCGACGATCGGCCGACCGGTCTGCGGCAGCGGGTGTACTGCTTGGCGCCGGGCAAGCGAATCCTGCACGACGACGCGCTGGACCTGGATGCGCTGACCGCGTGGATCGCCGAGCGGCATCGGGCCGGTGCGCCGGTGGCAGTGCATTGCGTGACCGCCGCCCAACTCGTCGTCACCATCGCCGCACTGCGCGCCGCCGGTGTCCATCGCGGCGACCGGATCGAGCACGCCGCGATGGTGCCCGAGGACTGTATCGCCGACCTGGTCGAACTCGGGGTCACCGTGGTGACTCAGCCCAACTTCGTCGCCGAGCGCGGCGATCAGTACCGTACCGATGTGGCTGCCACCGAACAGGATCAGCTGTGGCGGCTGGCCACGCTGCTGGCGGCCGGGGTTCCGGTGGCGTTGAGCACCGATGCGCCGTTCGGTGACCCGGACCCGTGGGCGGCCATGCGGGCTGCCGTGCACCGGCGCATCCCGAGCGGCGCGGTACTCAACCCCGCTGAATGCATCCCGGCCCGCAGGGCCCTCGAGTTGTTTTTCGGCGCGGCCGAAAGCCCGGCCAGATTGCGCACGGTCACGGCCGGGCAGCCCGGGGACCTGTGTGTGTTGGCGGCCCAACCCGCACAGGTGCTCGACGTGCTCGACGCGGAGTTGGTTTCGGCAACGATCATCGGCGGTGCCGTGGTGTTCGTCAGGTGAACGTCTGGCGGGTACCCGGGATGCCGGCGTTACTGGCCGCCACGGCAATGGGATTCACGGGTTTGGCGCTGCTGCTGCCGGTGGCTCCGATGTGGGCGGTGCATATCGGAGCCGACGAGTTTGGTGCCGGCTTGGTCAACAGCGTGCTGATGGCGAGCACGGTGCTGACTCAGCTGGTGATCGGGCGGGTGCTGGCGCGGATCGGGGCGCGGGTCACGCTCGCCGCCGGGCTGGTGCTGCTGGGCGCGCCTGCGCTGGTACATATTTTCGCCGAATCACTGTGGGCAGTACTGGTATTGGCCGCGCTGCGCGGGCTGGGCTTCGGCATTCTGACGGTGTGCGCGGTCGACGGTATCGCCGGTCTGTTCGCCCAGGAGCACCGCGGCCGTGCGGTCGGCGCGTATGGACTTTCCATAGCCGCACCGCAGTTCGTGCTGACCCCGCTGGGACCCTGGTGTGCCGAGCACCTCGGCTACCCGGCGGTGTTCATTTTCGCTGCGGCCCCGCTGCTGGCAGTACCGATCGTATTGGCATTCACTCGGCCGGTCCCGCCCCCGCCCGCGCCGGAAGGTCGTCCGCCCATGGTGGCCAGAGGGTTGGTCAGGCCGATCGCCGCGCTCGTCGTCATCACCGCTGCCGGCGGCGGGATACTCACCTTCGCCCCGCAGTTCGGCAGCGCCGGCACGGCTTTCGCCGCCCTGCTGGGACTGACCGGAGCGGCCGCGCTGACCAGGTGGCGCATCGGTGCTATCGCCGACCGGCATGGGCCGGCACGGTTCATCGCTCCGATGCTCGGCCTCGGCGCACTGGGCCTGGTGGCGATCGCCGTCGGCATCGCCACCAGCGCTGCGGTTGTGATCGCGGGTTCAGTGCTGGTCGGCGTCGCCTATGGATCGCTGCAGAACCTCACCCTGGTCGAGGCGTTCGCCGCGGGCGGCGAACATGCGCGCGGCGCGGTCAGCGTGGCCTGGAATGTCGGATTCGACTCCGGCACCGGCCTGGGTGCGCTGGCCATCGGCGCCCTGGCGACTGCGGGTTCGTTCCCGATGGCGTTTGTGGTGGCAGCCTGCGCGTGCGCGATGGTCGGGGTGGTCTGGATCCGGAGCAGGTGAAGCTCAGCCGGCCTGACGCTGCAAGCTGACCGACGCGGTATTGGCGTCGGCGTGGGTCGCGATGCCGCTGCCCTTCGCCGTGACGGCCAGCGCCGTACGGTCCCCGCGGAACAGGTCGCGGGAGAATTCGCACGGAGCACCGTTCTGGTCGTAGGTGACCCGGGTGATCAGTAGCAGTGCCGCCTTGGGCTTGATGCCCAGCAGGGTGGCCTCGCTGCCGGTGGCGTTGACCGCCTCGATCCGCTCGTCGGCGCGCCCGGTCACCACACCGTATTGGGATTCCAGGATTTCGTAGAGCGATCCGCCCAATTGCTGTTCCAGCAGACCGGGGAACGTGTCGGCGGGGAACTCGGCGTGCTCCAACGAGATTGGGGAGCCGTCGGCAAGCCGGACCCGCTGGATCTCGACCACATAGTCGCCGGGGCCGAGACGCAGCGCGGTCCGGGTGGCGTCGTCGGGCGTGGTGATGCGCGTCGAGAGCACCCGGGTGCCTGCGACGTAACCCTGGTTGGCCAGGAAGGCGGGCACGCCGACCACGTCGGACAGGTGCCGTTCCACTTGTCCGTGGCTGATGAAGATGCCGCCCGCCCGGCCGATCACCCGGTGCACCAGCCCGGCTTCCTCCAACGCGGCCAGCACCTGGCGCAGGCTGGAGCGGCTGGTGCCGTAGTGTTCGGCCAGATCGCGCTCGCTGCCCAGTTTGGCGCCGGGTGTGCCCGCGTTGAGGTCGGCGACGATGCGCCTGCGCAACTCCTCGCTGTGAACTGCCACCCGGCCCCCTAACCGTGTTTTGGTACAGCCAATTCTAGCTAGATGTAATCAGAGTTCGGCGATCGCCATGTGTGATTCGGGCAGAATCTGCCCACCGTCGACGACCAGCGATTGTCCGGTGATGTAAGCGGCTTCGTCGGTGGCGAAGAACAGTGCCGCGTTACCGATGTCGGCGACCGAACCGAGCCGGCCCGCGGGCACGGCGGAGGTCATTTGGTCCAGGTAGTCCTGGCCCATTCCGTCCAGGCCCTCGGTGACGATGTTGCCGGGCAGTACCGCGTTGACGGTGATCTTCTTGGGCGCCAGTTCCATTGCAGCAGTGCGCAGGAAGCCGAGCTGGGCGGCCTTGGAGGCGCCGTAGTGTGACCAGCCGGGGTATCCGGTGATCGGGCCGGTGATCGACGAGGTGATGATGACGCGCCCGTGACCGCTGGCGGTCAGCGCGGGCAGGGCGGCCTGCGTGATGTACACCGTGCCCTTGAAGTTGACGGCCAGCACATGCTCGATGTCCTCGGGTGTGAGGTCTTCCAGACGCCCGGACGGGAAGATGCCTGCGTTGGCGCAGACGATGTCCAGGCCGCCGTGCCGCTCGACGGCTGCGTCGACCACCGTGCGGGCATCCTCGGGGCTGGTCACGTCGGCGCGCAGCGCGCTGACCCGTCCCGAGGCGTCTGCGAGCGCCGCGACCGCGTTATCGAGGTCGGCCTGATTGCGTCCGGTGATCAGGACATTCACGCCGGCGTTGGCCAAGGTTTGGGCGATACCGCGGCCGATGCCCTTGCTGCCGCCGGTGACGATGGCCGAGCGGCCCTGGAGCGAAGCGAACATTGTTGGGATCCTTCGAGAGTCAGGTCAGGGTGTGTCCGTTGGAGCGGAGATAGCGTTCGGCCAGTTCGCAGCTGCCCGCGGCGTAGCTGATCGCCTTGGTGGCCGATTCCTTGGAGTGGCTGTGGCTGCCCATCCAGGCCAACAGCAGCAGCCTGCGCAGTAGCACGAACGAGGCCAGCATGTCCTCATCGGAGGCCGGCAGCTCGCGTCGGGTGCGGTAGCCGCTCACCCACGCGTCCTGCCAGTCCGGCAATGCCGGATCATCCTCGATGAAGGACACAGCAGTTCCGAAATCATAGAAGTACCAGCCGAATCCACAGTCATCGAAGTCGATGACGGTGATCTGGGAGCCAGAGGGATTCGATGCGGCCGGATCGACGAGCAGATTGGCCAGGCGGAGATCCGCGTGGATCAGGCCGTAGACCTCCGGTCCGGTGCCGTAGGCCTGCAGCCGATCGTGCAGCAAGTTCTGTGCACGTTCCAGCACTTGCCGTTCGGCGGTACCAACCCCTTCGGCGTCCTGCCAGCGCCCCCATCGCGGTGTTGCGCCCAGACTGTGCTCCCAGTCCCAGGAGAACCGGCCGAAACCGGCCGGGCGCTCCCAGCGCTGAGAATGGTCGTGCAATGCAGCGGTGATGCGGCCCAGGGTGCGGAAATCGTCGACGGTCAAACTGGCCTCGTCGGGCTCGGTGCCCGCCACCATGTCAAAGCGCACGACGTACCGGTCGGTTCCGCCGGCATCATTGCCGTCGATGGTGACCAGACGCCGGCCGTCGCGGGCCGGCAGCACGGTGAGAACCGTGACATCGCTGTCGTCCCGCAACGCCTGCAGCCAATCCAGTTCGGACTCGATCTCGTGCGGCCGGTGGTAGTTCTGCCGGTGCACGCGCAGAATGGACTGCTCGCCGCCGTCTTCGACCAGGTAGGTGGCATTCTCCGACAGGTTCAGCAACCGCAGGGTCGCATTGTCGGAGATGTCGTAGGCGGCCAGCGCCCGCTCGGCCACCGCCCGGTCATCCGAGATCACCGTCATCCGAGCAGTCTCCTCTTCGCGCAAGCGCTCATCAGTGCTCCCGCCCTTCAATCCCGGCCAGTACGGTCGTGATTCGATCACGGGCCACCGTGACATCGGCGGTGCTGCCACCGATGTAGAGCCGGCCCGCCGCTCCGATCATCTGCACGTCCACCACAGTAAGCCCGGGTGCGGCCCGTTCTGCCTCGTTGGCCGCCACCGCGGCGAACAGCGCCGGGGTCATCTCGTAGACCAGCAGCGACTGTCCGGGCAGGATCATCGAGGCCTGCCGGTTGCGGTTGAGGATCACCGCGTGCTGATCGGTGATGTTCTCGATGATGTCGTGGTAGAGCACCCGCGGCCGCAGCTGGTCGGAGGCCTTGTTGCCGGTGCCGGCAAGGATCGCCTCGCCGGCCCGCTGCACATCCTCCAGATTGGCCGAGTGAATCTCCAGGACGCCGAACTGGCGCTCCACGTACAGGATTCCGGGCTGAATGCCGGGAACCTCACGCAGTGCCAGGTCGATCACCCGCTCGATCGCCAGGGCCGGGGAAACCTCGACGATGAGAGCGTGCTCGCCCTCATACGGCGGGTAACCGCGGGCCCGGGTAGGTGTTCCGAGGTAGGCGGCGAATTGACGTTGCAGATCTTCCACCAACAGGTAGACACGGATCTGGGTGTGGATTCGCGCGCTCTCCTCTACTTCGGTCGACGGCATGGCTACTTGCTGGCGACCGCGAAGTGTGCGCCAAGCTCACCGTGCGGGCGCGGGATGACATGCACGCTGACCAGTTCACCGACCTGCGAGGCGGTTTCGGCGCCGGCTTCGGTGGCGGCCTTGACCGCGCCGACCTCACCGGTGACGATCACGGCGACCAGGCCGTCGCCGACCTGCTGGCGGTCGGTGATGGTGACGTTGGCGGCCTTCACCATGGCGTCGGCGGCGGCCAGCGCTGCGACGTAGCCCTTGGTCTCGATCAGTCCGATTGCGTTGCTGGACATTGGTGTTTCTCCTTATTTGTTGGGGTTGGAATCGATGGAACCGATGATGAGTGCGTCAACCGGGGGTGGGGTGCCGGTGAACCAGTTGGCGGCTACCGACCCTTGGGCGATGAGGACGCGTTCGCCGATGCCGGTGCCGAGCACGTCGAAGGCGACCATTCGGGAATCGCTGCCGTCGAGCTGAACCTCGAGGAATGCGCCGGCCGGGATACCGTCGATGCGACGGGTCGACCACACGCTGCCGGTGACAGTCGCTGCAATCACATTCGCTCCTTCGTCGCTGGGGAAATCATTTGCGTTCCTTCTGGATCGTGATGCCGAGCGTCCGGGCCTTCTCCCGGGCCAGCGGGGTGAGCACCGCCTTGCGGCCGAGCACCAGGGTGCCGCCGGCCATATCGGCGATCTGACGTTCGGTCACCGCACCGGTCTCGATGCGATGGATGGCGCCAGGGCCGGCGGCGGTCGCGTTCCCCGCCAACCGGAAGCTGAGCCGGCCGGTCTTGAGGTCGGCACGGGTCTTCGGGCTTTCGAAGAGCCGCAACAGCTTACGGACGAAGCTGTCCAGGTCCTTGTCGTTGGACAACTGCACGGTCTCGGTGCGGTTCTTGCCGTCGACGGCCCGGGGCCCGGTGGGCTGCAGCCCCATCTGATCGGCAACGGTGGCTGGTGCCGGTGCCGGTGCCGGTGGCTGGGGGGCGGCCACCGGCACCGGAGTCTGGGAAGCGGCCGATTTCAGCCCGACGCCCGCTTCTCGCACTGCGTCCCGCACTACTTCGCGCACCAGGGCGCGTAGTTGATCCCTGTTGATGCTCATGCAGTGGCCCTGGCGAGTGCGTCTTGAGCTGCTTCGGCGGCGGTGCGGATGTCGGCTTCGGTGCCGGAGAGGTAGACCCGGCCGGTGGCGCCGATCATGCGGAAGTCGACGACCTTGATGTCGGCGGCCTTCTCGGCCTCGTTGGTGGCCAGGATCGCATACGACGCCGGTTGGACCTCCAGGACGAACAGTGATTCGCCGGGCAGCACCATCGAGCCGATCTTGTTGCGGTTGATCAGGAAGGCATGCTGGTGGTCGATGCTGGAGATGATCCGCGAGGCCAGGATGGTGGGCCGCACCGCAGCGCTGTCGTCGCCGCCCAGGGAGTCCAGTGCGGCCTCGGCGGCGGCTTTGACCGCGCCGGTCTCGCCGTGGAATTCCAGGTAGCCGAATTGCCGTTCTACCACCAGGATTCCCGCTTTGACCTCGGCGTGCTTGAGGGCGACGTCGGTGACGCCTTCGATGTCCAGGCCGGGGGCCACCTCGATGATCTGGGCGGCCTGGTTGGCCCGGGGCAGGGCGCCTTTGATCCAGGTGCCCAGATACGACATGGTCTGCGGTTGCAGTCGGTCGATGAAGATGAAGGAACGCAGTTCAGCCACGGATCTACCTCTTGATCAGTTGTGCGAGTTCTTCGGCGACCAGCGCGCGTAGCTCCGCGCGCAGTGCGTCTAACCCCAGGTCGGATGTGCGGGCGGGGGAGGGGTAATTGCGTTGCGGCACAACGGGTGCACCACTGCGGTCGTTGGAGGCCCGCGGATACTCCGGGACCGGTCCGGCCGGGGAATGCCACGGGTTCAGACCGGCGAAGTTACCCATCGGCACGCCGGCGTCGCTGTTGTAGGCGACCCGCGCCCAGTTGATCAGGTTGTGCGGTTGCAGGTTCTCCCCGATCGAGCTGCGCCCGACGAACCCGGTGCCGATCGTCATCGATGGTGCCAGGTTGGTCTCCAGCCCGGAACTGCCGGTCGAGTTGCCGACGTTGACCGACACCCGAAGCACCGGCACCTGCGCGGCGAAATCGGTGATCACCGACGGGTTCTCGCTGTGGATGGCCGCCGAATGGCCGGCCCCGCCGATGCGCACCACGGCCCGGGCCGCGCGGATACCGCGGGCGGCATCGGCCGCGGTGGTCATCCCCAGCACCGGAGACAGCTTCTCGTGGGCCAGCATCTCTTCGGTGATCACATCGTTGAACGGGGCGATGAGCACCCGGGTCTTGGGGGTGACCCGCAGCCCGGCCTGCCCGGCGATCCAGGCGGCGTCGCGGCCGACCACGTCGGTGTTGAGGTGCCCGTCGGCGAACATGTAGGCCCGCAGCCGCTGCGCCCCGTCCTCGTCGAGGATGTGCGCCCCGGCGCGGGTCAGCGCGCCGCGCAGCTTGTCAGCGATCGCCTCTTCGGCGATCAGCACGGATTCGTTGGTGCACAGCACCGAGTTGTCGAATGCCTTGCTGTCCACGATCCGCTTGGCCGCGGCATTGATGTCGGCGCTGGCTTCGACGAATACCGGAACGTTGCCCGGCCCGACACCCAGTGCCGGGTTACCCGAGGAGTAGGCCGCGCGCACCACCCCGGTGCCGCCGGTCGCCACGATCACATCGGTGCGCTCATCAGCCATCAGGGCTTGCACCAGCGGGATCGAGGGTTCCTCGATGACCTGCACGATGCCCTCGGGGGCCCCGGCCGCGACGGCGGCCTCGGCCAGCAGCCGGGCGGCATCGGCCGAGCACTGCTTGGCCCGCGGGTGCGGCGCGATCACCACGGCGTTGCGGGTCATCAGCGCCAGGATGGTCTTGAAGTACACGGTGGCAACGGGATTGGTGGTCGGCGTCAAGGCCAGCACCACCCCGGCCGGTCGGGGCATCTCGACGATCTTGCGCGCGGTGTCCACCCGCGGCGACACATAGTCCTCGCCGCGGTAGTAGTCCACGATGCCGCGGGAGCAGGCCCGGTTCTTGGTCACCTTGTCGGCCACCACACCCATGCCGGTCTCGGTCACCGTCTCGGCGGCCAACCGCTCGGCCTGGGCGTAGGCCGCCTCGGCTACGGCGTCGACAATGTTGGTCACTGCGGCCTGGTCGTAGTCGGCGTATGCCGCCGCGGCCCAGCGGGCCCGCTCCAGCATGTGGCCGGCCTGCGCAATATTGGTCACGATGCCTTCCTTCCGGTGGCGGCGGTCTTGGCCCGGGCCACCGCGATTTCGACGCGGTCGAGGACGTCTTCGCATAGTTCGCGTGAGAGCAGCAGACCCGGTTTGAACTGCAGCACACGGGGATCCAGTGTTGAGAAGATCGCCCAGACCCCGTTCTGGTAGAGCTCACGCATCACGAACTTGGCACCCTCGGGGTGATCGAATTCCATGCCGATCACCACACCGTTCTGCCGGATCCCGACGAACCAGTCCGGATGGTCGGCCTGAATGCGGCGCAGCCCCTGATCGAAGAGGTCGGAAATGTAGTGCACCATCGAGCGCACCTCGGGGCGGGTGCAGATCTCCAGGGTCTTGATCGCAGCCACACACCCCAGCTCGGCACCACCGAACGTGGAGATGTGACCGAACCCGTCCTCGTTGAGCCACTGCGCGGCGCGCTCACCCAGCAGCGCGGCGGTGATCGGGTACATGCCACCAGAGAGGCCCTTACCGGTGACCAGGATGTCGGGCTCGATGCCGTGCTTGGTGATGCACCACAGCTCGCCGGTGCGCATCAGACCGGTCTGCACCTCATCAGCGATGTAGAGCGTGCCGTGCTTCTCGGTGAGAGCCTTGACCGCCTCCAGGTAACCCGGTGCGGGCAGCGGGAATCCGTAGGTGGCCGGGATGGTCTCCATGATCACCGCGGCGACATCGCCAGGCGCGAGCACCCGCTCCATCGCCTCGATGTCGTTGAACGGCACCTGCAGGAACTCATCGGGCTGATCGGCCAGGAAGAACTTGGCGAACCGATCATCGCCGGTGGCCACCGCCAGGCCGGTGTGCCCGTGATAGGCCTTGATGATCGAGACGATCTTGCGGCGCTTGGTGGCATGCCGCGCGCTCTTGAGCGCGATGTCGATCGCCTCGCCACCACCGGACCCGAATGCGACCTTCTTGATCGAGGCCGGTGCCGTCTCCACCAGACGCTGCGCCAGCGCGGTACGCGCCACCGACGGGAAGTGGTGGTTGCCGACGTCGAAGTGCTGCATGCCTTCGGTAATCGCTTGCATCACTTCGGGATTGCGGTGACCCAGGTTATAGGTCCCACCGTTGAGATGCAGGTCGATCAGGCGACGCCCGCCCATATCCCACAGGAAATAACCCTCACGACGGTCGATCACCAGATCAACACCCGTGTCAGTCCAGAACTGTGTCTTGTCTGGATTCCAGAACGTCTTAGCTCGTTCCAGCACTTCGGCCTTGGAATCGAACGTGAACGTGCCGTAGTCGTACATGCGGCTCCCTCTTTAGCTACCCGGTAGCTGTGATGGCCCTCACCGTAAACGGTTGCAACCATTTCTGTCAATGGTTGCAAGAAGTGCTTGCCAACGGCTTTTGGTAGTGCCAATATACGTAGGTTCGTATTGTGGCCCAGGCCACATCGACCGTCCACTGTTACTTGGAAGGTACCCCGTTAGATGACCGATCAAGCTGTCGCTGGTAGCGAAAATGCAGCTCATGATGTCCAGAGACTGAAACGCAACGCCGTCGGCACTGTCGGCGTCATCTTCATGGCGGTGGCCACCGCCGCCCCGATCACCGCAATGGTCGGCAACGTCCCGATCGCTGTCGGCTTCGGAAATGGTTCACACGCGCCGGCCGGCTACATCGTTGCGACGATTGTTCTCGGCCTGTTCGCCGTCGGCTACGCGACCATGGCCAAGCACATCACCACCACCGGTGCCTTCTACGGCTACATCGCCCACGGCCTCGGCCGTATCGTCGGGCTGGCCAGCGGCGGCTTGATCACCATGGCCTATGTGATATTCGAGGCCTCGCTGATCGGCATCTTCTCGTTCTTCTTCCAGAACTTCATGCAGTCCGAGCTGGGGATCCACATTCACTGGATCATCCCGGCGCTGCTGATGCTGGCGACCAACGCGGTGCTGACCTACTTCGACGTCAACCTGACCGCGAAGGTGCTCGGCGTCTTCCTGGTGACCGAGATCGTCATGCTCGGCCTCGGTGCGGTGGCGGTGCTGTTCAAGGGCGGCGGCCCCCAGGGCTTCGCGGTCGGCGAGATCGTCAACCCGATCGGTGCGTTCTCCCCGGCCGCCGGAATCGCCGGTGCCAGTGCAGGGTTGGGTCTGTTCTTCGCGTTCTGGTCGTGGGTCGGGTTCGAGTCGACCGCCATGTACGGCGAGGAGTCGCGCAATCCGAAGAAGATCATTCCCCGGGCCACCATGCTGAGCGTCGTCGGTGTGGGTGTGTTCTACGTGTTCGTGTCGTGGATGGCGATCGCAGGCACCGGTCCGCAGAAGGCCGTGGAACTCGCGCAAGATTCCGCGACGTCATCGGAGATCTTCTTCGGCCCGGTGCGCGACGCTTACGGTGATTGGGCGATCACGGTGTTCAACGTCCTGCTGGTCACCGGCTCCTTTGCCTGCGGTATGGCGTTCCACAACTGCGCCTCGCGCTACCTGTACGCGCTCGGACGTGAGGGCCTGTCCAAGGGGCTGCAGAAGACCTTGGGCGCAACGCATCCCACGCACGGTTCGCCCTACATCGCTTCGTTCGTGCAGAGCGGGATCGCCCTGGTGATCATCCTGTCCTTCCTGTTCGCCGGTATGGACCCCTATGTGCACATGTACACGCTGCTGGCCATCCTGGGCACCATGGCGATCCTGATCGTGCAGTCGCTGTGCGCCTTCTCGGTGATCAGCTACTTCCACATCCGCAAGAACCACCCGACGTCAAGGCATTGGTTCAAGACGCTGGTCGCTCCGGGGCTCGGCGGGATCGGCATGCTCTACGTCGTCTACCTGCTGTGGGAGCACAAAGACGCTGCCGCAGGCACCGCATCCGGCACCCTGCTGTTCAAGCTGACGCCGTGGATCGTGGTGGGAGTCTTCGTCCTGGGTGCGGGCCTGGCCACCTACTTCAAGCTGCGCGACCCGCGCCGCTACGAGTTGATCGGCCGGGTCGTCTTCGAAGACAGCGTAGTGCGCGACTAGCGTGCTGCGATCGATCGAGCAGATGGATTCTTTCGAGCGTCTCATCTTGAAGTTTGTCCTCGCGTGGGCTCCCTATGGGGGTCCACGCGAGGACGACGTCTGGATCGAGTTCGGTATGACGACAGAGCAGCTCTGCCTCCGATTCACCCGGATCGTCAACGGGCTGTTGCCCCGATTCCGGGGCCTACCGGCTGAGGACCGCTGCCTGCTGGAACGGGCGTGCGGGTACCTGCGTCACCGGCGTGAATCAGGCCAGCGCAGCGCGTAGATTGGCGTACTGACTGGCCATGAAGGCCTGGGACACAGGGGTTTTCAGCGCGATTTGGTCGAAGCCATGGAAGGCCCCGGGCACCTCCTCGACCTGGCATTCGACCCCGGCGGCACGTAGCCGTTCGGCGTAGGCCAGATCCTCGCGGTGGAACAGGTCCAGAGTTCCCACGCCGATCCAGGCCGGTGGCAGGCCGGCGAGATCCTCGCGGCGACCCGGCACCGCAGTGTCAGGATCGGCGCCACCCAGATAGGCAGACCAGCCGAACTTGTTGCTGCCCTGCGTCCACAGCCGGTGCCCCGGATGGTCCAGGTCGGGGACGTGGCTGCTGCGGTCGTCGAGCATCGGATAAACCAGCAGCTGCGCGGCCAGCGCGACCTCGCCGCGGTCGCGGGCCAACAGAGCCAGTGCGGCAGCCAACCCGCCGCCCGCGCTCGCCCCGCCCACCGCGACGCGGGCCGGGTCGACCGAAGGCAGGGCGGCCAGCCAGGTCAGCGCGGCATAGCAGTCTTCGAGGCCGGCCGGATACGGATGCTGCGGCGCCAGACGGTATTCCACCGACGCCACCGTGGCACCGAGCTCATCGGCGTAGCGCTTGCACAGGGCGTCGTCCTGGGCCGCGCTGCCCAACACGTAACCGCCACCGTGGATCCACAGCAGGGCAGGGCCCGGCGTCGTCGCGGTGGATGGCCGGTGCAGGCGAACCCCGACCCCGGAGGTCAGTGTCAGCACCTCGACCCCGGGGGGAGTCCGGCGGCTCATCAGCCCGGTCAGACGCTGAAGAACGGGCAGCGTCCTGGGCGACACGGCCCGACGCGGCAGGAACCGGGCGATGCGTTCTAGGTTGGGGTGGAATTCGGAGGCAGACTCAGTGGCGGGCATCACACCGTCAGTTCTACCGGACGCCACGCCGGCACTTCGCGCGTGCACACCATTACTTCAGCAGCGGGTCGCGGGGCAGCCCGAGAATCCGCTCGGCGATCGTGTTGCGGGTGATCTCCGAGGTGCCACCGGCGATGGTCATGGCCCGGTTACCCAGGTAGGCCCGGGTCAGCTTCGGCGTCTGGCCGGTCACCCCGGCCGATCCGACCAGATCCATGCCGAGCTCGGTCAGATGCTGCGAATGTTCGGCCACCAACAACTTGGTGACGTTGCCTTCCGGACCGGGCTCGGTTCCGGCAATGGCGCGGCTGACCCGGCGCAGGTTCAGCAGCCGCAGGGTATGGCCGACGGCGATCACCTCACCGGCGCGGCGGACATAGCGGGCCCCATCGGGATCCGCGTCGATCAGCGCCACCAGCTCGTCGGCGTCGAATCCGGTCGGCCCCGCCGAGCCGCCGCCGATGGAGATGCGTTCATTGCCCAGGGTGGCCCGGGCCACCAGCCAGCCCTTGTTCACGTCACCGACCACATCGGCGTCCGGGACGAACACGTCGTCGAAGAACACCTCGTTGAAGTGCGCGTCACCGGTCAGCCCACGTAACGGGTTCACTGTCACCCCAGGAGCTTTCATATCGATGGCCATCATGGTCACCCCGGCGTGCTTGGGCGCATCCGGATCGGTGCGCACGGTGGCCAGGCCCCACCGGCAATGCTGAGCCAGGCTGGTCCATACCTTCTGCCCGGTGACCAGCCAGCCGCCGTCGACCTTCTTGGCCGAGGTGCGCCCCGCGGCCGCATCTGAACCCGCGCCCGGCTCGGAGAACAGCTGGCACCACATGACCTGCCCACGTAGCACCGGCTCCACCCAGCGTTCTCGCTGCTCGTCGGTGCCGGCCTGGGCGATGGTCAGGGTCACCCATCCGGTGATCCCCATGTCGGCGCGCTCAATGTCGGCGAACACTTCCTCGATCACCAACTGCTCCAACACATCCGCTCCGCGACCCCAGGGTTTGGGCCAGTGCGGCACCAGGTAGCCGGAGTCCACCAGATAGTCGCGGCGCTGGTCCTCGGGCAACGCCTTCACCGCCGACGCCGCGGCCTGCGCGTCCTGCCGGTATTGCTCGGCGTCGTGCGGCAGCGTGAAAGACGCTCCGTGCGCCTGTCCGCTGCGCTGTCCCTCCACGACGTCGATCAGCGGATCGGCACCGTCACCCAGCACGGCGGCCAGGGTCCGGGCGCGACGCAGGTAGAGGTGCGCATCGTGTTCCCAGGTGAAGGCGATGCCGCCGTGCAGCTGAACGTTGTTCTGCGCGCAGAAGATCTGGGCCCGGATGGCGTGGGCGGCGGCTACCGCGGCGGCGAACCAGGCCCCGTCCAGGGTGTCGGCGCGGGCGGCGTCCCACGCCGCGGCGGTGGTCTGTTCGGCGTCGACGAGCATGTTGGCCGCGTGGTGTTTGACGGCCTGGAATGTGCCGATGGTGCGGCCGAACTGCTCGCGCACCTTGGCATACTCGACGGCCATATCCAGTGCGGCCCAGGAGACTCCGGCCGCCTCCGCCGAGCCGAGGATGCGGAACACCGTGCGGGCCGCGCGCGCGGCGCCGCGCAGAATCCGGTCCTCGTCGACGGCCACCGCGCGCAGGTCGATGGCACCGATGCTGCGGGTGGTGTCCAGGCAATCCTGGGCGGTGACGGTCACCCCGTCGGCCATGGCGTCCAGGATGACGATGTCGTCCCCGGCTGCCAGCACCAGCACCTGGGCATCGGGAGCACCGAGCACCGCGCGGGCCTGCCCGCCGAGCAGGCCGTCGGCGCCGATCTGCACCGACCCGGCCAACCCCAGCGCCCCCACCGTCGAACCGTCGGTCAGATCCGGAAGCAGCTCGGCCCGAACGGAATCCGGCGCGTAGCGGTCAATGACCACCGCGGCTGCCACGCTCGGCAGAAAAGGCCCGGGGCACAATTCGCGACCGGCCACCTCGATCACCACGGCGAGTTCGGGCAGGCCGAATCCGGAGCCGCCGTATTCCTCGGCGATGGCGAGCCCGTTCCAGCCGAGTTCGGCTCCGGCAGACCAGATCTCGGCGGGGTAGCTGTCGGCGTTCTCCAGCGTTGCGCGGGCGGCTGCGCGGCTATTGAGCCGATTCAGCTGCCCGATCGCCGCATCGGCGAGGTCCTGGTGCTCTTCGGTGATGGCCAACGCGGACTTAGTCACAGTTCGCGAAGCTAACCGGGTTGGAGTGGTTCGTATACGTGATCCAGGTCACAGTTTGCACACGGGTGGACAAGTTGGCGAAGTTGTCACATCAGCCAATCCGGCGCGCGGTACGCTCGCGCAATGACGGCACGACCGGATAACCGGTACCCCGCACCGAGCCTCGCTGATCGAGCGCGATGGTTGCTGCGCGCCAAGCCGGCCGACCATATGCTGGCGCTAAGCGTCGCGTCGGCTTCGCTACCTGTCGTGGGTAAGCACCTGGAACCGTTGGGCGCCGTGGCCGCCATGGGGGTATGGGGCTTCCGTCACCTGCCCGATTTCGTTGCGGCTTCGGCGAAGTCCTGGCTGGCCCCGGGGAACAACGAACTCCGCAAGGCGGAGCGGGATCAGACCAACGCCGTCGCGCAGAACGCACTGCGCGGCGTGGTCGCACCCGCTGACCTGGCCATGGACTGGCCGGCCCCGCAATCCATGTCGCCGTTGTGGCACACGATGGAGTATCGGCGCGACGTGTACCGGACCTCGGTGCGCTACGGCGATGACCCGGCCCAGCTGCTCGACGTGTGGCGGCCCAAGCATCTGCCCGCCGAACCGGCGCCGGTGCTGTTGTTCGTGCCGGGCGGCGCCTGGGTGCACGGCGGCCGGATCCTGCAGGGCTATGCCTTGTTGTCGCATCTGGCGCAGCAAGGCTGGGTGTGCCTCTCGATCGACTACCGGGTGGCTCCGCATCATCGCTGGCCGCGCCACCTCACCGACGTCAAGGCCGCGATTGCCTGGGCGCGGGCCAACGTCGACAAGTTCGGCGGCGACCGCAACTTCGTTGCACTCGCGGGCTGTTCGGCCGGTGGCCACCTGGCTGCGCTGGCCGGTCTCACCCCGAACGATCCGGATTTGCAGGGCGATCTGCCGGAGGGGTCTGATACCAGCGTCGACGCCGTGGTCGGCATCTACGGGCGCTACGACTGGGAGGACCGCTCCACCGAGGAGCGGGTCCGGTTCGTCGACTTCCTGGAACGGGTCGTGGTGGGCCGTACGATCGACCGGCATCCGGAGATCTACCGGCAGGCCTCGCCGATCGCTCAGATCCATCCCGACGCCCCACCGTTTTTGGTCATCCACGGGACCGGGGACACCGTCATCCCGGTGGCGCAGGCGCGCAGTTTCGTGGACCGGCTCAAGGCCGTCTCTCGGGCGGTGGTCAGCTACATTGAACTGCCCGGTGCTGGGCACGCCTTCGACATGACCGACGGCGCCAGGACCGGGGCGATGGCCACCGCAATTGGCTTGTTTCTCAACCAAATTCATCGAAACAGGGCGATTGACCAGGCTCAAGCGGTCATATAGTCGCCTCCACAGGGGAGGGACACCGTGAAACGGCTGAGTGGGTGGGACGCGTTTCTGCTGTACACCGAGACACCCAATGTGCACATGCACACATTGAAGGTCGCGGTGATCGCGTTCGACGGTCTGGGGGATCGGACATTTGGGATCGACGAGTTCCGGCAGGTGATCCGCGGGCGGCTGCACAAGCTCGACCCGCTCCGCTATCGGCTCGTCGACATCCCGTTCAAGTTCCACCACCCGATGTGGCGGGAGAACTGCGAAGTCGACCTGGAATACCACGTCCGGCCGTGGCGGCTGCCCGCACCGGGAGGGCGTCGCGAACTCGACGAGGCCATCGGCGAGATCGCCAGCACCCAGCTGGATCGCAGCCGGCCGCTGTGGGAGATGTATTTCGTCGAGGGCCTGGCGAACGGGCGCGTCGCGGTGGTCAACAAGATTCACCATGCGCTGGCCGACGGTGTCGCCTCGGCGAACCTGCTGGCTCGGGGGATGGACCTGCGTGATGGCCCGCAACGCGATGATGACTCGTACATCACCGACCCGGAGCCATCGAGCGGCGAGTTGGTGCGCTCGGCGTTCGCCGACCACATGCGTCAGATCGGCCGGCTGCCGGCAACTGTCCGCTACACCGCGCAGGGCATGGGCCGGGTCCGTCGCAGCAGCCGCAAGCTGTCGCCCGAGCTGACCCGGCCGTTCACACCCCCGCCCAGCTTCATGAACCACATACTTGACGAGAAGCGCCTGTTCGCAACGGCCACACTGGCATTGGCCGACGTCAAGGAGACCGCCAAGAAGCTCGGAATCACGATCAACGACCTGGTGCTGTCCATGTCGTCGGGGGCGTTGCGCACGTTGTCACTCAAGTACGACGGCAAGGCCGACCATCCGCTGTTGGCCTCGGTGCCGATGAGTTTCGACTTCTCCCCGGACCGGATCTCGGGCAACCGGTTCAGCGGTGTGCTGGTGGCGTTGCCGGTGGACGTCGCCGATACCGCCGAACGGGTTCGCCGGGCGCACGAGGCCGCCGCTCTGGCCAAGGAAAGCCATCAACTGATCGGTCCGGAACTGATCGCCCGCTGGGCTGCCTATATGCCGCCGGCTCCGGTGGAGGCGATGTTCAAATGGCTGTCCCACCAGGACGGGCAGAACAAGGTGCTCAACCTCAACATCTCGAACGTGCCGGGGCCCCGCGAACGCGGCCAGGTCGGCGGCGCGACGGTCACCGAGATCTACTCGGTGGGGCCCATCACCACGGGCAGCGGGCTCAACATCACGGTGTGGAGCTATGTCGACCAGCTCAACATCTCGGTGCTCTCCGACGATGCCACGGTCGATGATCCGCACGAGGTCACCGATGCGATGCTCGACGAGTTCCGCGAAATCCGTAAGGTGGCAGGACTTTCCGAGGATTTGACGGTCGTTGAGAGCGCGATGCCGCAGTAAGCGCTCGGAACTGCCGCCGTTCTGTCGTACGCCCGCGCGTGATGCGATGGATACTGTACGGCCGGCGTCCGGCCGCAGTACGCTCATGCCGTGGCGGAAACGTCATACGCACCTTGTGGCGATCTCAGCCTGGCATATCAGGTGTTCGGCGACGGGCCGGTCGAGCTGGTCTTCGTCGGGCCGATGGTCAGCCACATCGAGCTGTTCTGGGCAATACCCGAGTTCAAGGCCTTTTTCGAGCAGCTCGCCACGTTCTGTCGGGTCCTGTTGTTCGACAAGGCTGGGGTCGGGCTGTCGGACCCCATCCCGAAAGTTCGTTTGCTCGAAGAGCGAGCGGCCGAGATCGAGGCCGTCATGGACGCCGTCGGATTCGAAAAAGCGGCCGTCTTCGGTATGAGCGAGGGCGGCCCACAGGCCATCATGTTTGCCGCAAAACGACCGGAACGAACGCGGGCGCTGATCCTCTACGGCTCGTTCGCGTTCGGGCCCGTCAGCTGGGACGACTTGGAAGGCGACCCGGTCGAGCTGCGGGCGCGCTACTTACCGGAGTTCGGTGAGAAATACACGCCGTCGACGAAGCAGATCGGCTGCATGCAGGAAATGATCCGCGCCGCCCGCTCGGGGTGGGGCAGCGGCGCAACAGCCAAGTGGTGGTTCCCGTCGGTCCGCTCGATACGCCAGCTCGGCATGGTCGAGCGCATGTGCGCGAGCCCGGGGATGCTGCGAGCGACGCTGGAATCGAGCCTCCGGATCGACGTGCGGCCGGTCCTGCCGACGCTCATCGCGCCCAGTCTCGTCATCAATGCCCGCGAGGACCTCATGCCGGTGCAGTGCGGCCGCTACCTCGCCGACCATATTCCCGGCGCACGGTGGCTCGAGGTCGACGGCGCGGAGCACGCCCCTTGGTTTACCGAGCCCGACAGGATCTTGACCGAGATCGAGGAGTTCCTCACCGGCAGCCATGCGGCGCCGGCACAGTCACATCGCGCCCTGCGCACCGTGTTGTTCACCGATATCGTCGCGTCGACGCAATACGCCGCAGCGACCGGCGACGAGCGGTGGCGCGCGGTGCTGGACCGCTTCGGTGAGATCACCGCCGACCTCACGCAACGATTCGGCGGCGCGGTGGTCAAAAGCACCGGCGACGGCCACCTCGCCACATTCGACGGCCCGACACAGGCCATCTGCTGCGCCGAGGCGTTGCAGACTGACGCCGAGACGCTGGGCATCGAGATCCGCGTCGGCATTCACACCGGCGAATGCGAACTGCTCGACAACGACATTGCGGGGATCGCCGTACACATCGCGGCGCGGATCCTCGGCCAAGCCGGCGCCGGCGACATTCTGGTCTCGCGCACCGTGCGGGACCTGGTCGTCGGCTCAGGCACGGGCTTCGAGGACCGCGGCAGCGTCGAGCTGCGCGGCGTGCCGGGCACCTGGCAACTCTTGGCGGTGGATCGCCGCGGCGCGCGGGCAGGATCGGCCGAGGCCGAGCTGGCATCGATGACGACCCCCGGCCGTCGGACCGCGATGCGTCGCACGGACCGCGCCGTGGAGGTGATCGCACGGCGGACACCGTGGATCATGCGCGGGATGGCCCGCCTCGCCCTCGTCACCGACCGCAGATGAGCAGACTGTGTTACCGCGAGGCGATCTTCGGCCCGGTCGCAGCGTGGTGTCGGGATCGCCGAACGTGTACAAACCGGCACTTTGGGGGTAAACCAGGGGTACGCAATGAATCCTTTCGCACCGTTCGGCGGCGTCAAGGGCAGCGGTTTCGGCCGGGAAGTCGGCCGTGAAGGGCTCGACAGTTACCGCGAGACGAAGCCCATCGCCGTCGCCAACTGAATGGGAGGAGACGAGGATGACTCTGACCGCGTCGCCGGTTGAGGCGCGCAAGCCCGCCGACAAACACATCGCCGTCCGGTGCGTCGATTCCGATGTGCACCCCATGCCTCGCCGCGGCGAGCTCGGGCAGTACATCCCGGAGCCCTGGCGTTCTAGATACTTCAACACCCACGACGTCGGTGAGTTGATTTACTACGACGCTCCGGACTACGCGCACGCCTACGCCATGCGGGCCGACACGTTCCCCGCCGACGGTGAATTCCCCGGCAGCGACCCCGATCTCGCGTTCCGGCAGCTGATCATGGAGGCCGGCTCCGATATCGCGATCCTGGAGCCGGCGGCCTATGGGGCTCACATCCCGGAGGCCAATCATGTGATGAAGTGCGCGCTGAATGACTGGCAGGCCAATCACTGGCTGGACGGCCACAACAACTGGCACGAGCGGTGGCGCGGCTCGATCTGCGTCGCAATCGAGGCTCCCGAGTCGGCTGCGCAAGAGATTGAGCGCTGGGCCGGGCACCCGTACATGGCGCAGATCCTCATCACGGCCGAGCCGCGGCCGTCCTGGGGCGACCCGAAGTACGACCCGGTGTGGGCGGCGGCCACCAAGCACGACATCACCGTGAGCTGTCACCTGGGCCGCGGCGAGTACGACGAACTCCCGATCCCCCCGGTGGGGTTACCGAGCTACAACCACGACTTCATGGTCACCTACTCGCTGCTGGCCGCCAACCAGGTGATGAGCTTGATCTTCGACGGGGTGTTCGACCGGTTCCCGACGCTGCGCATCGTGTTCGTCGAGCATGCCTTCACCTGGATCCTGCCGTTGATGTGGCGGATGGACGCGATCTATGAGGCGCGCAAGTCCTGGATGGACATCAAGCGCAAGCCGAGTGAGTACGTCAAGGACCACATCAAGTTCACCACCCAGCCGCTGGACTATCCGCAGGACAAGACCGAGCTGTCCCGGGCCTTCGAGTGGATGGAATGCGAGAAGATCCTGCTGTTCTCCAGCGACTACCCGCACTGGACCTTCGACAACCCCCGCTGGCTGGTCAAGCACTTGCCCGAGCATGCCCGCGAGGCGATCATGTTCCGCAACGGCATCGAGACCTACAAGCTGCCCGAGACTGTTCCGGTGCTCGAAGGGCAGGTCCGCGTCTTCTGAGGCCGCGCACGCATACCTATGATCCGGCGGGTCCGCACGCCGTGTCGTCGCGTCCGGCCTTGCGCAACAACGCTTTGAGTTGTCGTTGTTCGGCGGGCGTCAGGCGGTCCAGTACCCGCTGATCGGCTATGTGCACGGCGTCCTCGGCCCGGGTGAGCAACTCTCGGCCTGCCGGAGTGAGTTCGGCGGGCAGTGCCCTGCCCGTCGTCGCCGTGTCGGGCCGGTACACGGCGCCGATGGCTTCCAGGCGGTGCAGCAGCTGATTGGTCGCCTGCGCGGTGACGTTGGTGTAGCGGGCCAGTTCGGCGCTGGTGAGCCCGGGATGCAGCGAAATGATGCGTAGACAGACGAACTCCGCCAGTCCGAGTCCGACCGGAGCGAGAACCGCGGCCACCTCGGGGCGCAGCGTTGCGGCCACTCGGTGCAGCAGGTATCCCAGCGGCTCAGTGTCTGGGGCAGTCATAGCTGGCATCCTCACACGTACCGCCCGCGTAGACCATCCAGATCGGTCGCACCGTTCCGCCCACAGCTCAACCAGTTCTCAGGCAGATCTCATTGAATTGCCCCCAAAGTCGGCGTATCAAGGAACTTGATACACCTGCTGGGCCGCGTTCCGCCGGTCTGGCTGAAATCTGGAAAAGGATGTGTGACATGGGCTTTGGAGGACTTTTTGGCGGCTGGGGTCCGGCGGGATTCGGCGGCGGATGCGGCCCTGAGGGGAAGGGCGGCTTCGGCGGTTTCGGTCCGGGAGCGTTCGGCGCATCAGGCTTCGGCGGGGGCTTTGGCGGCGGTTTCGGTGGGGGCTTCGGGCCCGGCTTTGCGCTCAAGCGTGCGGCCGTCGGCACCGCGGCACTGTTGCTCGACGGGCCGGCCACGGCTGAACAGATCGTCGAGCGCACCACCGAGGCCACCGGCGGTGCCTTCACCCCGCCGCTGGACATCATCGAACTGGCCATCGCCGCGCTGGCCGGCCGCGGTGTGGTCACCGTCTCCGACGGTGTTGCCACGCTGACCGACTTCGGTACCCAGCTGCTGGCCTGGCGTGGTGTCACCAGCGAGACCGCGCATGCGCTGTTCGGCAAGGTCGGCAAGTTCGCCGACGTGATCAAGATCCGCACCGGCCTGCACGAGGTCGCGGGTCTGGCCCGCACCATCGCCTTCACCGGCACGGACGAACAGAAGGCCAAGCTCGCCGAGGTACGGACAAACCTGCTCGCGGCGATCGCCGAGGCGAAGAAGGCCCTGCACGGGGTGCTGGCCGAAGACTGAAATTCCGCGCCGAGACTACGGTTTTTGGCTCAAATTCCGGCGAAACTGGTCAGAAACCGTAGTCTCGGCGTGGGGTTAACTCAGCACCGCGCCCGGATTGAGGATGCCGTGCGGGTCGAGGTCGTCCTTGATGCGCCGAGTCAACGCCATCACGTCATCGCCGAGTTGTAGTGGCAGCCAATCCCTTTTGAGCCGGCCGACGCCGTGCTCACCGGTGATGGTGCCGCCCAGCGCGATCGCCAGTTCCATCACCCGGGCGAATGCCCGCCGGGCGCGATCGCTCATATCCGGATCGGTGGCATCGAAAACCACCACCGGGTGGGTATTTCCGTCACCGGCATGCGCGACGACGCAGATCAGCACGTCGCAGTCGTCGGCGATGCGGTTGATGCCGGCCACCAACTCCGGCAGGACGGGGATCGGCACCGTCACGTCCTCGAGGAGCAACGTGCCCAGCTGCGCCAGGGCCAGGCCCACCAACCGTCGAGCCGCGGTGAAACCGGCCCCCTCCTCCGGATCGTCGGTCGCGAATACCTCTGTCGCACCGGCTTTCTCGCATGCCTCGATGACGTGCGCGATCTCCTCGGCCGCGGCGCCCGGGGCATCCGACTGGATCAGCAGCAGTGCCTGTGCCGAACGGTCCAGGCCCATGCGGCTGTAGTCCTCGACCGCGTTGATGCTGGCGTGGTCCATCAACTCCAACATGGCCGGCCGCACCTTTGCGGTGATCGACACCACCGCATCGGCAGCGTCCTGCACCGAGCCGAACAACGCGACCACCGTCGATGCCGGGGGCTGGACCGGGATCAACCGCAGGGTGAGCTCGGTGATCACCCCGAGAATGCCTTCGGAACCGACGAACAGCTTCGTCAGCGGCAGTCCGGCAACGTCTTTCAACCGTGGCCCGCCCAACCGAACGGCGGTGCCGTCGGCCAGCACGACTTGCATGCCCAGCACGTAATCACTGGTGACTCCGTACTTCACACAGCACAGCCCGCCCGCGTTGGTCGCCGCATTCCCGCCGATCGAGGAGATTTCGACCGAGGCGGGATCGGGCGGGTACCACAGCCCATGCTCGGCGGCAGCCCGCTTCACCTCGGAGTTCAATACGCCGGGTTGCACCACGGCGGTGCGGTTGGCGGTGTCGATGCGGATCTGCCGCATCCGTTCGGTGCTGAGCACGATGCCGCCGTCGACCGCGGTGGCGCCACCGGAGAGCCCGGATCCCGCGCCCCTGGGCACCACTGCGACACGGTGTGCGTTGGCCCACCGCAGTACGGTCTGCACGTCCTCGGTACTGCCGGGGCGCACCACGGCCCGCGGCAGGCCCGGGTGCGGGTCGTTTGCGGCGTCGCGGCGATACCCCTCGATCACGGCGGGATCGGTGATCACGGTGCCGTCCGGCAGTTCGGCGGCCAGTGCGGCGATATCAGAGTCCGGTGCGGACATCTTGGAAAGTCTAGTAACCGGAGGCGGCGGCCGCGGTGTTCTGAGCCCTGTCCCGGGCCCAGTTCAGGAACTCCGCGACGGCGTCGGCCGTGTAGTGCCCGCGCGGTGAGCCGAAGAAGTCGAACGCATGCTGGGCATGCGGGATCTCGGCGTAGATCACCGGCGAGGTCGACACCTTGCGCAGCGCGGCCACGAAATCGCGGCCTTCACCGACCGGAATGAGGGAGTCGTTGACCCCGTGCAGCACGAAAAACGGTGGGGCGTCGGGGTGTACCAGGGTGATCGGCGAGGCGTCCCGGTACACCTGATCGTTGGTGGCCAGCGGCGCCTTGACGATCAGCCGCTCCAGGATCTCCATGAACTCGGCCCGCCCGGTGCCCGTGGTGCTGAACCAGTCGTAGCGGCCGTAGACCGGCACCGCGGCCGCTACCGAGGTGTCGGCGTCCTCGAAGCCCGGCTGCCACTTGGGGTCGTTGGGGGTCAGTGCGGCCAGCGCGGTCAGATGTCCACCGGCTGATCCGCCGGTGATGCACACCGAGTCCGGATCGCCACCGTACTCGGCGATATTGGCTTTCACCCAGGCCAGCGCCCGCTTCACGTCGATGATGTGATTGGGCCACGGATGGCGCGGGCTGATCCGGTAGCCGATCGACACGCAGATCCAGCCCTGTTCGGCCAGGTGGCTCATCAGCGGGTACGACTGCGGCCGGCGCATGCCGATCATCCACGCCCCACCCGGGACCTGAACCAGCACAGGGGCCTTGCCGTCGCGCGGCAGGTCCGGACGCATCCAGATGTCGGCCAGGTTGGCCCGGTGTGGGCCGTAGTGCACGGTCTTGCGCGCATAGCGGCGCCGGCTCATCGAGGTGGAGTACACCTCGCCGCGACGCAGCGGCCGCAACGCCGACGGATACTCCTCGGCGAGAGCCTCATGCACCGGATCTTCGAAGTAGCGCCGGGATTGCACACCGCGGCGGTGCACCAACACCAGTAGTGCCCAGGAGATCGCCTTGAGCAGCAATGCGATTCGCCCACCCGCCGAGCGATAGTCGCCCCGGATGGCGCGACGCAACGCGTCGGCGACCGACACGGTGATCACCAGCGGAGCGTTCTCCGAGGTCGGCCAGCCGAACGCGAAGGCCGGGACGGTGCTGTACCCCTTGCGGCCGAGCGGTTTGACCGCGTTGGCAGCGTTGAGCAACTCTGCGGCCGCGGCCAGCAGTCGACGGCGTTCAGCCATTCACGCGGTCCTGCAGTTCGCGGCGGGCGACCTTGCCGGTATTGTTGCGCGGCAACTCGTCGAGCACCGTGATCTCCCGCGGCACTTTGTAATTGGCCAGATTCTCTCGGACGTATGCCTTGAGATCGTCGGCGGTGACCGCGCCGGATAACACCACGAACGCGGCCAACCGCTGCCCGAACTGCTCGTCGTCGACACCGATCACCGCGGCCTCGGTGACGTCGGGATGGCCGGCCAGTACCTTCTCCACCTCGATCGGGTACACGTTCTCGCCACCGGAGACGATCATCTCGTCGTCACGTCCCACCACGAACAGCCGGCCGGCCCGATCCAGGTAACCGACATCTCCCGAGCACATGAAGCCCTCGTGGAAGTCCTTTGTGGAGCCCGATGTGTACCCGTCGAACTGCGTCGAGTTACGCACGTAGATGGTGCCCACCTCCCCGGTGGGGAGCTCCCGGAACTCTGCGTCCAAGATGCGAATATCGGTGCCCTCGGCGGGTTTACCCGCCGTATCGGGTGCGGCGCGCAGGTCGGCCGGGGTCGCGGTGGCGATCATGCCGGCCTCGGTGGCGTTGTAGTTGTTGTAGATGACGTCGCCGAACCGGTCCATGAACGCGGTGACGACATCGGGACGCATCCGCGACCCGGATGCCGCGGCGAACCGCAGCGAGCGGCCGTCGTAACGACGCAGCACATCCTCGGGTAGGTCCATGATCCGGTCGAACATCACCGGCACCACGCACAGACCCTTCGCCCGATGCCGGTCGATCAGCTCGAGCGTGGCTTCGGGGTCGAATTTGCGGCGGGTGATGATGGTGCAGGCCATCGAGGCGGCGAAGGCCAGCTGGGAGAAACCCCAAGCGTGGAACATCGGCGCCACGATCACCACCGGCTCCTCGGTGTGCCACGGGGTGCGGTCCAGGATCGACTTGAGCACCTCTGGTCCGCCGCCGGAATGCTTGGCGCCCTTGGGAGTTCCGGTGGTACCCGAGGTCAGCAGGATCACCTTGGACTTGTCTCCCGTGCGACGGGGTTCCCTGCCGCGGTGCTGCCCGACGAGCTTGGCGACGGTGACATCGTGGGTGTTGGTGTCGGTCCACGCCACGATCCGCGCGGTGTCCGGACGCCCGGCAAGTGCTTGATCGAGAGTGCCGGTGAACTCCTCGTCGTAGATGACGGCGTCGACCGCTTCGCGGGTCACCACCTCGGCCATCGCCGGTCCGGCGAACGATGTGTTGAGCAACAGCACATCGGCGCCGATGCGATTGGCCGCGATCAGCGACAGCACGAAGCCGCGGTGGTTGCGGGCCATGATGCCGAGCACTTTCGGCTCACCACCCGGCAATGCCTGAAGCCCGGCGGCCAGGGCGTCGGCCTGCTGATCGATCTGCTGCCAGGTCAGCGTGCCGAGTTCGTCGACCAGACCGGGCCGGTTCGGGCAGCGCTGCGCGGCGGCCGCGAAACCCGAAGTGACGCTCATGTTTTCGCGGGCCATGGCGGCTGCGATGCGCAGATACTTGTCCGGTCGCAGCGCCGTGATCAACCCGGCCCGGTGCATGGTGGTGACCAGGCCGACGGTATCGGCGACTCGGTTCAGCGTTCCCGTCAGCAGATCAAGCGGATCCACCGGTGATCAGCCGATCACCGGGAAGCGGCGCTGATCGGACAGTTCGTCGAGGGCGCGCTGCATCACCCGGCGGACATGCGCGTCGACCTCGTCGATGTCGGGGTTCTCACCGAATTCGGCGGTGATGTCGATCGGCGGCAGTGTCTTCATCACGATCTTGGTCGGCAACGGCACATTGAGCGGCAGCACCGCCGAGAGGCCGAACGGGAAACCGAAGGACACCGGCACGATCTTGGTGCGGGCCATCCGCGCGATCGGGCCGAGCGCCTTGGCGATCCCGGTGCCGCGGGACAGGAACAGCTGGGTCTCCTGGCCGCCGATGCCGACCATCGGCACGATCGGTACGCCGGCGTTGATTGCGGCCTTCACGTAGCCGGTGCGCCCGGCGAAGTCGATCTTGTTCGCCGACAGGGTGGGCCGGTACACGTCGTAGTCACCGCCGGGGAACACCACAACCACGCCACCCGAGCGCAACGCCTCGTCGGCGTTCTCGTGATTGGCCCGGATGAAACCGGTCTTCTTGAAGAAGGCCGCGGTCGGACCGACCATCAGCATGTCGTGGCTGAGGGTGTACACCGGGCGCTCGTAGCCGAACTTCTCGTAGAAACCCGTCGCGAACACCGGTACGTCCAACGCGAACAGGCCACCGGAATGGTTCGACACGACCAGCGCGCCGCCGTTGGGGAAGCTGTCCAGCCCGCGCACCTCGGAGCGGTGGTAGCCCTTGATCAGCGGCCGCAACCAGCCCATGACCTTTTCGGTCAGGCCCGGATCCCATTTGGTGATTTCGGATGGGTCGATGTCGGTCGCGGCCACGAGGTCCCCCCTGAACGTGAAGTGGAACGTGTTCTAATTTTCGCAGTGTACCCAGGTCGATGGCCAAAAACTCATTCGCTACTGTGAATCTGCCCACCATTGCCGGATGGTCGCGGTTCATCCTCTCAAAACCACAGGTCACATGGGGTGACTATGGGGTTAGCGGATGACGCCGGCGTGGTCAGATTGACCTGAACCGTGGTTGAGGCAGCATCATTGGCGGGCATGGGCCCATCGGCATTCGATCTCACCAGCTACTTCGGCCGCATCGGCTATGACGGTTCGACACAACCAGACCTGGACACCTTGCGTAGCGTCGTCGCGGCACATGGCAGGTCGATCCCGTTCGAGAACCTGGATCCGCTGCTGGGCATACCGGTCGGCGATCTGAGCGTCGCGGCTCTGGCCGACAAACTCGTCACTCGGCGCCGCGGCGGCTACTGCTACGAGCACAACGGGCTGCTCGGCTACGCGCTCGACGAGTTGGGGTACGGCGTCGAGCGGCTGGCCGGCCGGGTGGTCTGGATGGCCGAACCCGATGGCCCGCTGCCGGCGCGCACCCACAATGCGTTGGCAGTGACAGTTCCCGGGGAGGCCGGGCGGTACCTGGTCGACGTCGGTTTCGGTGGGCAGACGCTGTCGTCGCCGATCCGGCTGCAGCCCGGGCCGGTGCAGCACACCCGGCACGAGCCCTACCGGCTGCTCAACCGTGACGACGAATACGAGCTGACGGCACAGATCCGAGGGGAGTGGCAGGCGCTGTACCGGTTCACCACCACGCCGCAGCCACGCATCGATCTGGAAGTCGGAAGCTGGTACGTGTCAACACATCCCGGCGGGATATTCGTCGTCGGACTGAGCGCGGCACTGGTCACCGACGACGCCCGGATCAACCTGCGCGGCCGGAATCTGGCCATTCACCGTGACGGCGAGACCGAACGCATCCGTTTCGACACCGCCGCGCAGGTTCTCGATGCCCTCACCGAACGGTTCGGCATCAACATCCCAGATCTCGACGGAGTCGACGTCGAGGCTCGGGTGGCGCAGGTGCTGGACAGCTGAACCGACGGCGAGACCACAGCAGGAAATGTCATGGTCCAGCGGACGGCCGGCGACCATACTCGGTGACCGTGGAGGTTCAACCGAACGGGCGTGACCGGCTGCGGGAACTGCTCGACAGCGTCGTCGACGACTCGAACTCGGGCGTCGGCGACATGGCTCGCAGCAGTTATGCATCGGAGTTCCATTTCTCCCGGGAGGTGCGCAGGCTCACCGGAGAGCCGCCCGCAGCGCTGCGCCGACGGGTCATGCTGGAACGTGCCGCCTGGCGATTGCAGCAGGGAGCCGGGGTGGCCGAGGTGGCCCAGACCGAGGGGTGGTCATCTGCCGAAGTGTTTTCCAGGGCGTTCCGGCGCGCCTTCGGGGTGCCGCCGTCACGCGCCGATGATGTGGGGTTCCGGCTGACCGCGCCCAACGGGGTGCACTTCCATCCGCCGCAGGCGCTGTGGTGCGATGCCGACCCGGGTGAGACTGCCGGACCGGATATCGCCCAGTTCATGCTCGTGCATGACGTCGCCGACACCGAATACCTGATCGGTGCGGCCGCTGCGCTCTCCGAACAGCAATGGGCACAGGAGATCTCGCCCGGGCAGGTGGTGCTGGACTGGGATGGGCCGGAGCCCAGCGTCGCGGCGGTACTCGGCGCGATCGTGTGGACCAAAGAGGCTTGGCTGGCGACCATCGAGGGCCGGGATTTCCCCTCGCGTGCCACGACCAGCCAGGCGACCGCCGAGCAACTCGTCGCGCATCACCGAATCATCGGAAAGCGCTGGACCACACTGATCTCTGAGTTCTCGACAGCGGGACGGATGGGCGACACCGTGATCGATGCGCTGTGCGATCCGCCGGAATCCTTTCAGCTGTACGGGATCATCGCGCACGTACTGACCTACTCGGCGCATCGGCGTGCACTCGTGCGGGGCATGCTGGCCCGCCATGGTGTCGATGTCGACCGGGGCGACCCACTGGAATGGATGAGGAAGGACTGAATGGTGAAAACCGTGTACTACACCGCGTCGAGTTTGGACGGGTTCATCGTGGACCCCGACGACAGCCTGGACTGGCTGCTTTCGCGGGACATCGATCAGCAAGGCCCGTTCGGCTACGACGGATTCATCAAAACCATTGGCGCACTGGTGATGGGGTCGGCGACCTACGAATGGCTGGTGAAGAACCAACCCGGCGAATGGATGTACGAGCAACCGGCGTGGGTGCTGACCCACCGGCCGCAGATCATCGCCGCCGAGCATCCGGTGCAGGTGTTCTCCGGCGACATTGCCGAGGTGCACCCGAAGCTGGTCGCGGCCGCGGCGGGCAAGGATGTCTGGGTGCTCGGTGGCGGGGACGTCGCCGCCCAGTTCGTCGCGGAAGGGCTGATCGACGAGATGGTCGTCAGCTATGCGCCCTGCTCGTTGGGTGCGGGATCGCCGGTGCTGCCGGTCCGTTCCGAGTGGGTGCTGGCCGAATCCGCACGCAACGGTGACTTCGTCTGCGCCCGATGGGTCAGGGCGACTGCCGACTGAACTCGACGAGCAGACGCAGAATCGCCCCAAAACCGGTGTTTTGGGGCGATTCTGCGTCTGCTCGCGAGACTTACGCCGGGGTGTAGCCGAACGGCAGCAGCACGCTCTTGGCCTGGGTGTAGGCGTCGATGCCCTCCGGACCGTTCTCGCGTCCGATGCCGGAGTTCTTGAAGCCGCCGAACGGTGCGCCCGGATCGAAGGCGTACATGTTCACCGCGTAGGTGCCGGTGCGGATCTTCGAGGCGATCTCCACGGCCTTGGGGAAGTCCGTGGTGTACACGCTGCCGGCCAGGCCGTACGGCGAGTCGTTGGCGATGCGCACCGCGTCTTCCTCGGTGTCGAACGGGATCACCACGAGCACCGGCCCGAAGATCTCCTCCTGGGCGATGGTCATCGAGTTGTCGACGTCGGCGAACACGGTCGGCTGCACGAACCAGCCCGAATCCAGGCCCTCGGGACGGCCACCGCCGGTGACGATCCGGGCACCTTCCTCGACGCCCTTCTTGATGTAGCCCTCGACGCGATCGCGCTGCTTCTCCGAGATCAGCGGGCCGATCATCGAGGCCGGATCATCGGGCAGGCCGACCTGCATGGCGGCGACGGCGGCCGACAACTTCTCGACGACCTCGTCGTACCGCGACCGCGGTGCCAGGATGCGGGTCTGGCCCACACAGGCCTGCCCGCAGTTCATCAGGCCGGAGAACACCAGCATGGGCATCGTGGAGTCCACGTCGGCGTCTTCGAGGATGATCGCCGCGGACTTGCCGCCGAGCTCCAGCGTGCACGGCTTGAGCTTCTCGGCTGCGATCTTGCCGATCTCCTTGCCGACCGCGCTGGAGCCGGTGAAGGTGAACTTGTCCAGCTCCGGGTTGCTGGTCAGCGCGCGGCCGGTCTCCGGGCCGCCGGGCACCACCGACAGCACGCCCTCGGGCAGGCCGGCCTCGGTCAACACCTCAGCGAGCAGGTTCGTGGAGAGCGGGGTTTCGGCGGCCGGCTTGAGCACCATGGTGCAGCCCGCCAGCAGGGCCGGGCCCAGCTTGTTGCAGGCCAGGAAGAACGGCACGTTCCAGGCGACGACCGCGCCGACGACGCCGATCGGTTCCTTGACCACGAGGGTCTGGCCGTAGATGCCGTCGCGGATGTCTTTCCAGTCGTACTTGTCGGCCGCGCCGGCGTAGAACTGCAGGGTGGATACGCCCGCGCCGAACTGCATCAGGTCGACGATGCTCGGCGGCTGGCCGGTCTCCAGCTTGAGCAGGTGCTTGAACTCATCGGCCCGTGCATTGACCAATTCGACGGCCTTGGCCAGCACCGCCTGGCGCTCCTCCGGCGACATGTGAGGCCACGGCCCCTCGTCGAACGCCTTCCGTGCCGCGGCGCAGGCCGCGTTGACGTCAGCCTCGACCGCCAACGGAACCTGACCGACCTTCTCGCCGGTGGCGGGGGAGAAGACCTCGATGACCTCCGAGGTCGACGGCTCTACCCACTGCCCACCGATGAACAGCTTGTCGAATTCCGTCTTGGTGGCGGCTGAACTCTGTGTCATGGACGTCACATTACCCAGATTTCCTGGAAAAACGAGAACCTGTTCCAGTGAATGGTCAGGACGGCCGCAGGACCAAAACCAGATTGCTCACCAGGAACTCCCGCAACCCTGGTACCGATGTCATCCACCACGCCCATCGAGGGTGGTAGCGCGGAAATGCGGCAATCAGCGCGCCCGTGCTGGCCGCCCACTGCAGCCCGGCGGCCGCCGACACCGGGAACAACGACGATCCGTAGTCATTCTTCGGGCGATGGCCGTGTTTGCGGGTATAGCGTTCGGCTGCCCGGGCGCCGCCCAGATAGTGCGTGAGACCCATCTCGTGGCCGCCGAACGGCCCCAGCCACACCGTGTAGGACAACACCACCAGCCCGCCCGGTCGGGTCACCCGCAGCATCTCGTTGCCCAGCCGCCACGGCTGCGGCACATGCTCGGCGACGTTGGACGACAGGCAGATGTCCACACTGTCGTCGGCGAACGGCAGCGCCATTCCGGATGCGCGCACGAAGGTGCCTGACCCGGAATCCGCTGCGGGACCGGCATGCATCTCGCTGGGGTCGGGCTCCACCCCGATGTAGTGCATCCCCGCCGCGTCGAACGCCGAGGCGAAATAACCGGGCCCGCCGCCCACATCGAGCACCGTGCGCCCGGCCGGAGCCTCGCCGGTGGCGGCCGTCCACAGGTCGGTGACCATCGTCACGGTGTCGGTGGCCAGCGCGCCGTAGAACCTGGCCGGCGCACTCTGCTCGAACCGGAACTGCGAGAGCAGCCGCACCGACCGCCCCAGTGTCGCGCGGCGGGCGAAGTGTGCCGAGATGTAGCTGGGCTGCACCAGCCCAACCTACTCACCGGTACCCTCAACACGATGTCTGCCCGTCCCGATCCTCGCCTGAGGAGTGTCCTGCTGCTGTGCTGGCGTGACACCGGCCACCCTCAGGGCGGCGGCAGCGAGGCTTACCTGCAGCGGATCGGCGCGCAATTGGCCGGCGACGGCGTGAATGTGACGCTGCGCACCGCGCGTTATCCGGGTGCGGCCCGGCGTGAGGTGGTCGACGGGGTCCGGATCAGTCGGGCGGGCGGGCCCTACAGCGTGTACATCTGGGCCGGGCTGGCCATGGTGGCTTCCCGGGTCGGCCTCGGACCGTTGCGCCGCGTCCGGCCGGATGTGATCGTCGACACCCAGAACGGGCTGCCGTTCTTGGCTCGGCTGGCGTTCGGCCGCCGGGTGGCGGTGCTGGTGCACCACTGCCATCGGGAACTGTGGCCGGTGGCCGGCCCGGTGATGGGCCGGGTTGGCTGGTTCATCGAATCGCGGCTCTCTCCGCGGCTGCATCGTCGCAATCAGTACGTCACGGTGTCGCTGCCCTCGGCCCGAGACCTCAACGAACTCGGTGTGGATTCTGGCCGAATCGCAGTGGTACGCAATGGACTTGACGAGGCTCCCGGTTCGACGCTGGAGCTGCCGCGGTCGCTTACGCCGCGCGTCGTGGTGCTGTCCCGGCTGGTGCCGCACAAGCAGATCGAGGATGCGCTGGAGGCCGTCGCGGCGCTGCGCCCCGAGGTGCCCGGACTGCATCTGGACATCCTGGGTGGCGGCTGGTGGCAGCAGCGGCTGGTCGAGCATGCCGAATTGCTCGGCATCTCCGATTTGGTCACGTTCCATGGCCACGTCGACGAAGAGACCAAACACCGTGTGTTGCAGCAGAGTTGGGTGCAGGTACTGCCGTCGCGCAAAGAGGGCTGGGGCCTGGCGGTCATCGAGGCCGCCCAGCATGGCGTGCCGACGATCGGGTATCGCGCCGCCGGCGGGTTGGCCGACTCGATCGTTGACGGGGTGACCGGACTGTTGGTCGAGGACCGCGACGCCCTGGTGGCCGGGCTGGGACAGTTACTGTCAGATCCGGTGCTGCGAATCCAGTTGGGCAGCAAGGCTCAGAATCGCAGCGACGAATTCTCCTGGGCGCTCAGCGCCGACGCGATGCGCACCGTGCTGGAGTCGGTGCACGACGGCCACTACGTCAGCGGACTGGTCTGAGATCGGCCCGGCGCACCCGCCAGCCACTGACCACCATCCCGACCGCACCGGTCAGCAGAACCAAGAGCCACACCAGGTGCGCGGCGATCATCACGCCTCGCCCCGGCGCCGCGGGCGACGAGCCACCCACGTACAGAACCGATACCTCGCGGCCTGATTCGCGCACCACCCAGCCCACCCCGGCGTCGGCCAGCTGCCGGCCGGAGGCACCCGAGAGCACCAAGTCCTGTACGGCGCGGGCCCGTACTCCTTCACCGGGTACGGTTTGGCCGCCTATGGACAGGTCGCCGGTGCTCAGCACCTCGGCACGAAGCCAGCGGGGCAGCGGGTCGAGCACCGGAGCGCTACCGGCCCAAGAGAATTCGCGCATGCTGTCCGGCGGTAGCACGGCCACCGGCCGGGGATCGGCGTTGATCTGCGCCGCCGCGGCCGGCCAACTCTCGGGATACTGCACCGCGCGCATCCGATTACCGACTCCCCACCCCAGATCGGGCAGCACCGCGATCAGCGCCGCGCAGCACACCGCTGTACTCGCCGCGGCGGGCACCCGCAGCCGTCGTAGCGTGATCGGAGCGGCGGCCGCGGCCAGCATGTAGCCCGGCAGGGCCAAGGCCACCCATTTCTGCCCGTCGCGCACCACCCCGAGGCCGGGCACCGCCCGGATCGCCGCGTCGACGAAGGCCAGCCCGGGGCCGGTGGCCATCGCGGCCGGGACCAGCACCGCCGCCGCGGCCAGGATCAGGTACGGCACGGCCGTGCGGTTGCGCGCCACCACGGGCAGGCCCAAGGCGATCACGCCGAGCAGCACCGCGGCGGCCAGCACCGCGAACACCGAGGTGCGCGAGGCCGGCACCGCCTCCCCGTTCCAGATGCCACCCAGGCTGGCCAGGCTGCCCAGCGTGCCGAGGCCGGGTTCGGCGCGTGCCGCGAACGCATGCACCCCGGCCGTCGAAGCCGGGAACGAGGACGACACCGTGCCGCCGACCAGCGCCGCCACCAGCCAGGGCGCCGCGGCCAGCACCGCCGCCCCCAGTCCGAGGGCGGCCACCCGCCACCGTCGCCAACCGTCACCGGGCACCGCCACCCCGGTCAACGCGACCGTGGCGGCCAGCATCAGCCCGGTTGGCGTCAAGCCGGCCAGCGCGATCCAGAACACCAGCGCAAAACCAGGGCCCACCCCGGGGCTGGTGCGAAGCCGCAACACGCACATCGCCACCCAGGGCAGGCAGCCGTATCCGACCAGCAGGCTCCAGTGCCCCTGCAGCAAGCGTTCGGCCACATAGGGGTTCCAAATGGCCAGGGTGGCCGCGATGAACTGGCCCGGCACGCCGACGGAAGGCAGCGCTGCCCACACGAGTCGCGCGGCACCCCAGCCGGCCAGCCACAGACCGGCCAGCAACAGGACTTTGACCACCACGCCGCCGTCCAGCACGGTCGACGCCACCGCGACGAAGAAATCCTGCGGCACGGCCCGGGGCGCGGCCTCGGCCAAGCCCAGCGCGGCGTCGGTCAGATACGACCGCGGGGTGGAAACGGCATCGCGTAAAAGCAGGTAACCGGGCCCCAGTAGGGGCCCGGTTACCAATAACGACAGTGCCAGCGCATAGGCCGGCAGCAGAGCGGAGCGCAGGCTCAGATCGGTCGGTCCGGTGGTAGATCGGATGGCCGTTGAGCGGGCAGCTTTTCGGTCTTGGCTTCAGCGCCGGGCACCTGGAATCCCTGGGTGTTGAAGAAGCCGTGGTCGGCGGTGTCGAGTCCGGGGTCGATCAGGGTGGACTCGGCCCGCACCGCGAACGTACCCATCACGGCGCCGCCGACGAGTGCCAGCAGGCCCAGCGCGGTGAACGTGATCGGCAGGATGCGGGTCCACAGCCCCACCCGGTCCCGCTCGTCCTGGGCGGCGGCCACCTGTGACTCGACGGTCTCCTCGTTGTAGGTGACCTTGTAGTCGACGTAGGTCACCTCGGGCTTGAGTGCGTCGCGCGCGTAGTACTGGTAGCCGTGTGCGGTGGCCTTGACGATGGTTCCCGACACCGGGTCCACCCAGAGGGTGCGCTGCGCGGCGTAGAAGCGGTCCATCGTGATCGGCTCGTCGGGTTCGCCGGGCACACCCCACACCGAGGCACGTGCGGTGACCACGCTGTCCGCGTCGTCTTCGTAGAGCGACGAGTACTTGACCGGCTCGACGAGCTTGCCGGCGGCGTCGTACCCGACGTTCTGCACGAACCGGTAGGTGGTCAGGCCGTTGACATCTTCTTCGCCGTCGTAGTTCGCGTCGAACGGCTTCTGCGCGATCGGGTCGAAGAACGGGTAGGTCTTCTTCTCGGTGTCGAACGGGAACCGGTAGGTCAGGCCCTCATGCGGCAGCGCGACGTTCGTCGGCGGCTTCTCGTCCTCGATGGCCCGCGGCTTCTGCAGGGCCCCGCCCGGGTTGTTGTCGCTGGACACGGCGAGCGCCGTGCCGCGATTCATCGTGACGGTGTCCACCATCGCCAGCAGCAGGCCGGCGTCCTTCTGCCGGTCCGTGCGCCGCAGCGTGCTACCCACCTGCAGCGTCACCACCTCGGCATTCGACGGTGATTCGACGCTGACCTGCTGTTGCAGCGCGACCGGTACATTGCGGTCGATCGTGAACTTCTCGGCCACCAGCGAGTCCGGGTCGAAAGCGGTCGCGGTTCCGTCGCTCACCAGACTGGCGTCCAGGTTGAGCGGGATCTTGGCGACCTTGCCCTTGGTATAGGTGGTCAGCAACAGTGCGGCGATCAGCAGGGCTGCACCGAGTCCCATGAGTCCGCATGCCGCGATACGCAGCGCCACTGCGCGGTTCAAACCGTGCCTCCTTCAGTGTGGGCCAACTCGTCGTGAGGCAAACCCGTTCGACCCTAACAGCACCACTTAAGTCCATCACTTAGTCCGCGGGCATCGACGGCGGGCGTGGTGACCCGCAGTTTGGCTGGGTCGCCGTAGCCCGGCACACTGGTCGCCGTGGTTACCCGAGAATCGGACCCACAACCTGGTCCGGAGCTGGTCGGGGGAACTCGTAGTTTTCTCCCGGCCGTCGAAGGCATGCGCGCTTGCGCGGCCATGGGGGTGGTGCTCACCCACGTCGCCTTCCAGACCGGTCACACCACCGGTGTGACCGGGCGGTTCTTCGGCCGATTCGACCTCGCTGTCGCGGTGTTCTTCGCGCTGTCCGGGTTCCTGCTCTGGCGCGGTCATGCCGCCGCCGCCCGCGGTCTGCGTCCGCGCCCACGCACCGGCCACTACCTGCGGTCCCGGCTGGTGCGCATCATGCCCGGCTACCTGGTTGCGGTCGTGGTGATCATCCTGCTGCTTCCGGATGCCAGGGCCGATCTGACGGTGTGGCTGGCCAATCTCACCCTGACCCAGATCTACGTTCCGCTGACCCTGACCGCCGGGCTGACCCAGATGTGGAGTCTGTCGGTCGAGGTCAGCTTCTATCTGGCATTGCCGTTGCTGGCGCTGTTGGCGCGGCGGTTGCCGGTACGGGCCCGCATCGGCGCCATCATCGCGGTGGCAGCGCTGAGCCTGTTGTGGGTACGCATACCGTTCGGCGCCGACACCGGGCTCAACCCGTGGAACTGGCCGCCGGCCTTCTTCTCCTGGTTCGCCGCGGGCATGGTGCTGGCCGAACTCACCGTCAGCCCGTTCGGTTGGGTGCACCGGTTGGCCCGGCGCCGGGTGTTGATGGCCGGGATCGCCGCGGTGGCGTTCGGCATCGCGGCCTCGCCGTTGGCCGGTCTGGAGGGTCTGCGGCCCGGTTCGGTCGGCCAGGTGACACTCAAGACCGCGATGGGCGCGATCGTCGCGGGTGCGCTGCTGGCCCCGCTGGTGCTCGATCATCCCGCCACCGGTCACCGGATTCTGGGCAGCCGGGTGATGATCACGCTGGGCCGCTGGTCCTACGGGTTGTTCGTCTGGCATTTGGCCGCGCTGGCCATGGTGTTCCCGATGATCGGCGAGTTCCTGTTCAACGGGCAGATGCTGGTGGTGCTGGTGCTGACCCTGGTGTTCGGCTTCGCGCTGGCCGCGGTGAGCTATGCGCTGGTGGAATCGCCGTGCCGGGAGGCGCTACGACGCTGGGAATACCGGCATCAACGCCCGGTGCCGCCGCTGGACAGTTCGATCACCGACGAGCCTGAGCCTGCGCCCGCCGCGCGGTGACGGTCAATATCCGCCCTGGGTGGCGAAGATCCGGCGCGGGTTGTCCACCAGCATCGTGGTGATCTGCGTCTCGGTGACCCCGCGTTCGCGCAACGCGGGCAGCACATCGTTGTGGATGTGCAGGTAACCGGTGCCGGGCAGGATCGCGGTCACCTCGTCGGGCAGCGCGTCGAAGTAGCACCAGGCGTCGTGCGAGAGCACCATCTTCTCGGCGTGGCCGCGGTCGCACATGGTCGCGACGGTCGCCACCCGGTCCGCGAACGGTAGGAACGTGTCGGCGCCGAACCGGTCCATCCCGATATAGGAGCCGTTGGCGATCAACTCCTCGAGGTAGTCGATGTCGGTGGTGTCGCCGGAGTGACCGATCACCACCCGGGACAGGTCGACTCCCTCCTCGGCGAAGATGCGCTGCTGTTCCAGCCCGCGCCGGGTGGTGGCATGGGTGTGGGTGGAGATCGGCACCCCGGTCTGCCGGTGTGCCTGGGCCGCCGCCCGCAGCACCCGTTCCACCCCGGGGGTGACGCCGGGCTCGTCGGTGGCGCACTTGAGGATTGCCGCCTTGATGCCGGTTCCGGCGATGCCTTCCTCGATGTCGCGGACGAACATCTCCACCATGGGGTCCGGTCCGGCCAGCGCGGTGCCGGGACCGCGGTACCAGAACGTCACGGGAAGGTCGTTGTAGGTGTAGAGGCCGGTCGCGACGACGATGTTGA
This sequence comes from Mycolicibacterium frederiksbergense, assembly GCF_029893345.1. Classification (GTDB taxonomy): domain Bacteria; phylum Actinomycetota; class Actinomycetes; order Mycobacteriales; family Mycobacteriaceae; genus Mycobacterium; species Mycobacterium frederiksbergense_B. The sequence continues at coordinate 711,883 of NZ_JARXVE010000003.1, forward strand.
TTTCGGTGGCGGCCGCGATCCGGGCGATCCGCGGGATGTAACGGCCCAGCCCGACCACCGTGAGGTCGACGATGGTGTCCACCCCGCGGGCCTTCAATTCGGTGAGCCGCGCGATCGCATCGGCTTCCCGCTTGTCCTCGTCGCCCCAGGATTCGGGATAGTTCTGGGCGACCTCGCCGCTCATGATGAACACGTGCTCATGCATGAGGGTGGTGCCGAGGTCAGCCGTATCGATGGGGCCACGCGCGGTGTTCACTGTCGGCACGGTGCCGATGCTAGGCGGATTGGCTTGCCAGCAGGGGGAATTCGGCGGATCGGGCCTCCGCTGCCGACTTCTCGGTTGCGCTACTGCCGGTCGTCGGGTTGCAGGTTGGCGTGCAGCCGGGTGAATACCCGCTCGACGCAGTCGAGTTCGTCGGGCCGGATGTGGTCGAAGAACAGCTCGCGCACCGACTCGGAGTGCAGCGGCATCGCATCGCGCAGCGCGTCGGCGCCGGTGGCGGTCAGTACCGCGCGGAAGCCCCTGCGGTCCTCGGGGGCCGGTTCGCGCAGCACCAGCCCGCGTTTGGCCATCGAGTTGATCTGATAGGTGATCCTGCTGCGGGAGAACACCATCTTGGCGGCGATTTCATTCATCCGCAGGCGGTGGTCGGTGGCATTGGCCAGCAGCATCAGCAGGTGATAGTCGATCAGGGTGAGGCCCGTGGCCTCCCGGAGGCGCTCGTCGAGCAGCGTTTCCAGGCGCACGCTGGACTCGATGTAGGGCCGCCAGGCTCGCACCTCGGCGGCGGACAGATTGCGGGCCACACTTCCTCCATCGGCCATCTGATTCAGATTTAAACAGTGTGAAGCATCGCCTTGTTATTGGCCAAAACCGGGCCTACAGTCAAAATAGTACAAATTTGGATTAAAAGAAGGGACGCATGACATGGCCCATGTGATCGATTGGGACGACGCCTACCGGCAGCAGCAGACCCCGCCCTGGAGTATCGGTGCGCCACAACCGGAATACGCAGCGATCATCGACACCGACGGCGTGGTGCGCGGCGAGGTCCTCGACGCGGGATGCGGCCACGCCGAACTCGCGCTGGCGCTCGCGGCCCGTGGCCATACCGTCGTCGGCCTCGACCTGAGCCCGACCGCGGTGGCCGCGGCGACGGCGGCCGCACGGGACCGGGGGCTGGACAACGCGACATTCGCCCAGGCCGACATCTCGTCGTTCACCGGGTTCGACGGCCGGTTTTCGACGATCTTCGACAGCGGCCTGCTGCACGCGCTGCCGGCCGAACTGCGCGACGGCTACCTGAGGTCCGTGCACCGCGCGGCGGCGCCAGGGGCACGGTTCTACATCCTGGCGTTCGGCACCGGCGCATTCCCCGGCCACGATGGCCCGGGCCCGACGCAGTTCACCGAAGATCAACTGCGCGAGGTGGTTTCACCGCACTGGACGATCGAGGAGATCCGGACGGCCCAGCTGCACGCCGCTTTGCCTGAGGGCCGTGCACAGATGCCGGGCTTCCTGGTGACGGCGCGAAAGGGATAGCCCGAGTGTCACATTCGGCGCACCCGGTCACCCCTGATTGGCTTCCACCGCGGCCAACGCCTCGGGGGTGACCGGGTCGAGGATGTCGTCGAAGTCGTGGTGCTTTTGGACGTACTTGGCTACATACGGGCAGACCGCGACGATGCGCTTTCCGGCCGCACGGGCATCGGTCAATGCAGCGGAAACAAGTTCGGCGGCCAAGCTGCGGCCGCCGAACTTGTCTTCGATTTCGGTGTGGAAGAAGATGCGCTGATCACCGGAGTCGACGTAGGCCTCTAGGCCGGCATGCTCACCGTCGACAGTGATCTCGTACTGGCGTGCTTCGGGAATGCTGCGGACTTCGGCCATGGCCTCACTATGCCGCAGCGGCCGTCAGCGCAGCGGGTTGAACGGGCGCATCGCCGGGGGAACCGATCCGCTGGTGATGCTCGCCGCCAGCATCCTGCCGGTCAACGGGCCCAGGGCGACGCCCCACATGCCGTGGCCGCCGGCGACACTGACCCGTGCCGACTTGGTGCCGCCGATCAGCGGCAGACCGTCGGGCGTGCACGGCCGCGAGCCCACCCACTCCTCTTCGCGCTGGTTCCAATCGATTCCGGTGAGCACCGGACGGGCGGCGTCCACGATCGCTTTGATCCGGCGCGGATCCAGCGGGGCGTCGGGGCTGCGGAACTCCATCATCCCGGCCACCCGGAATCGGCCGCTGTCCAACGGCGTGCAGGCCACGCGCTGAACCGGGAAGTAGACCGGGTTCTTCGGGACGTGCGTGGGGCGGACGGTGAAGCTGTAGCCGCGGCCGGCCTGCACGACCGTCTTCACGCCGAACTTCTTGGCCAGGCGGGTCAGTCGGGCACCGTTGGCCACGACGACATGGTCGGAGGTCCTGCGCTCCCCGGAGGTCGACACCACGTCAACACCCGCGCTGCCGCGATCGACCACGTCGGCCACGTCGAAGGTGGTGATGATCTCGCCGCCGCGCTCGCGCACGGCATCGGCCAGCGACGCGACGTACTTGGGCGGATTGATGAAGCGCTGGTTGCGCAGCAGAATGCCGGCACGCACCCCGTCGCCCAGTGCGGGTTCGAGGTTCCGGATCTCATCGCCGGTCAGCAGATCGAAGTCCACCTCGCCGCCGCTCTCCGCGACATGCCGGAACTCGGCGACCAGCGTCTCGCGGTCCTGTTCGGAGACGAACGCCGCGAGGAACGGGTCGGCCAACCGGGTGTTTTCCACCACGCCGCCCTGGGTGAGCTCGTCGAACGCGCCGAGGGCGAGCTTGTTGACGTCGTTGAAGACGCCCATCGCCTTGCGCCACGCGCGCGGCGTGCAGTGCCGGGCGAAACCGGCGAGGAAGCGCAGCAGATGCGGGTCGGCGGACAGCGGCACGTAGACCGGTGAGGAGGGGCTGAGCATCGCGCGCAGGCCGTAGGACAGCACGGCGGGCTCCGGCAACGGCAGTGTCAAGGCCGGTGCAAGCCATCCGGCGTTGCCCCAGGACGAATCCGCGGCCACACCCTCCCGGTCGAGAATCGTGACCTGCACACCCTGTTCCTGCAGGTGCCAAGCGGTCGCCAAGCCAACCATCCCGGCGCCGACGATGGTGACGTGCTCGGGTGCGGACGATCGCGCCATGTCGCTGTTCCAGCCTTCCTTGTTGTCGTGTTTTTGGATGCCGCCCGTCGCCCACGGAAAAGTCAACGCGCACAAAGCGTTTGACGGTTGATGTCATACCCGGGGTGGCGTGGCGGACGTCAGAAATGAGGGTACGACCCAGATCCGTCCATGTATAGTGAACGTTTTCGACGGTTTACGTTCGGAAAAATCGAACTAACATGGTGCGATGAAGTTCGATCTGCACCGACTGCGGCTGCTCTACGAGCTCGAGCAGCGCGGCACCTTGACCGCCGTCGCCGCGGCGTTGTCCTACAGCCCGTCGACCATCTCCCAGCAGCTGTCGATCCTGGAAAACGAGGTCGGCACCACGCTGCTGGAGCACGTGGGCCGGCGCGTCCGGCTGACCCCGCAGGGCCGGATCCTGGTGCAGCACACCGCGTCCGTGTTGCAGCAGCTGCAGGAGGCCGACGCGCAGATCGCCAGTTCGCTGGGCGAAACCGTGGGCACGCTGCGCATCGCGGCATTCCAGACGGCGATGCTGTCGCTGGTGCCCCCCGTCCTGACCTGGCTGCATGACCGATATCCCGGCCTGCGCGTCGAGGTCACCCAGGCCGAGCCCAGCGCCGCGCTGCACGCCCAGATTCCGCGGGACTTCGACCTGGCGATCCACGAGGTCTATCCAGGGCATCCATTGCCGCAGTCCAGCGAGCTCCATGAAGAGCTCCTGATCGCGGACCCGATCCGGCTGGTCGTGCCCGCAACGGGCGGTGCGCTCGACCGAGGGGGCGATCTGAGCGCCTATGCAGATTCGCCGTGGGTGATGGAGCTACCCGGCAGCCCGGCGCGGGCCTGGACCGTGGCGGCCTGTCGCAACGCCGGATTCGAGCCCGACATCGTCTACGACTGTGGCGACATGTTTGCCCATGCGCAGCTCGTCGCGGACGGCCACGCCGTCGCCTTCCTGCCGGATCTGATGTGGCTCAACCGTTCCCCCAATGTCACGCGCTATGGCTTGTCCGCGGCAGACCGCCGCCGCATCGTGACGATCTGCGCGTTGGGCATGTCCGCGCACCCCAAGGTGAAGGCGGCCCGCGCCGCGCTGCTGGCGGTGGCCGGCGCAGGCCACAGCTAGGCGCCACGCCGAACCCGAGGCCGCCGGCCCATGCGCCCACCAGGGAAATCCACCCTTGACTGTGGGGTGGCTCACAGTAATATGACCAGTGGTCATCCAACCTGGGAGGGCAGATGCCGACGGTCACCTGGGCACGCGTAGATCCGGTTCGCCGGGCCGCGGTGGTGGCCGCCGCCGAGGCGGAGTTCGCGGCGCACGGGTACTCGCGGGGCAGTCTCAATGTCATCGCCCGGCGCGCGGGTGTCGCCAAAGGCAGCCTGTTCCAATACTTTGCCGACAAGCGGGACCTCTACGCCTTCATCGCAGACACCGCGAGCCAGCGGGTGCGGTCCTATATGGAGCAGCGGATCCGCGAACTCGACGCCGGCCGCCCGTTCTTCGAATTTCTGACCGACCTGCTCGACGACTGGGTGGCCTACTTCGCCGATCATCCCGGGGACCGGTCGCTGCACGCCGCGGCGAGTTTCGAGGTCGACGTCGACGCCCGGGTCAGTGTGCGAAACGTTATCCACCGGCACTACCTGGAGGTGCTGCGGCCGCTGGTGCGCGATGCTCAGGCCAGGGGCGACCTCCGGCCGGACGGTGACATGGACGCGCTGCTGTCGCTGCTGCTGTTGATCGTCCCGCATCTGGCGCTCGCGCCGTATGTGCGCGGTATGGACCCGATTCTCGGGCTCGACGAGCCCACACCCGAGCAGCCGGCCTTGGCCGTGCGCAGGCTTGTCGCTGTGTTGGCGGCGGCGTACTCGTCGGCCGAACGGCCGGCGAGGCATCCGAGTTAAGGAGGTCAGTACCATGTCGCGAACACGATTCGGGTCGCTGAGTGCGGGTGGGCTCAACTGGGACAGCCTGCCGCTCAAGCTATTTGCCGGCGGCAATGCGAAATTCTGGAATCCGGCCGATATCGACTTCTCTCGGGACCGGGAGGACTGGGAATCGTTGACCGAGCGGGAACGCGAGTACGCCACCCGCCTGTGCGCGGAGTTCATCGCCGGTGAAGAGGCGGTCACCAACGACATCCAGCCGTTCATGAGCGCGATGCGGGCCGAGGGTCGCCTCGGCGACGAGATGTATCTGACCCAGTTCGCCTTCGAGGAGGCCAAACACACCCAGGTGTTCCGGCTGTGGCTGGACGCGGTCGGAGTGACCGAGGACTTGCACGGTTACTTCGATGAGCTGCCCGCCTACCGGCAGATCTTTTGCGAGGTGCTTCCGGAGTCGCTGGAGAAGCTGACGGCCGACCCGTCGCCGGCCGCCCAGGTGCGCGCCTCGGTGGTGTACAACCATGTCGTCGAGGGCATGCTGGCGCTGACCGGATACTTTGCCTGGCATCGAATCTGCGTGGGACGCGGCATCCTTCCGGGCATGCAGGAGTTGGTCCGGCGCATCGGTGATGATGAGCGCAGGCACATGGCGTGGGGGACGTTCACCTGTCGGCGACACGTGGCGGCCGACGACGCCAACTGGGCGGTTTTCGAATCGCGGATGAACGAGCTCATCCCCTTGGCGCTGCGCCTCACCCAGGAGGGGTTCGCGCTGTACCAGCCCAACATCCCGTTCGGGCTGGCCGAAGACGAGTTCATGCAGTACTCCGCCGACAAAGGCATGCGCCGGTTCGGCACCATCAGCAGCGCCCGCGGGCGGCCGCTCGCCGAGATCGACCTCGACTACTCGCCGCTGCAGCTGGAGGACACGTTCGCTGACGAGGATGAGCGGGTGCTGGCGGCGACCGTCTGACCCGCGCCACTGTGGCGTCGGCGAACCCCTCTACCGCCGACACCACAGCTGTGCGCACGAACAAGTGCACACCCGCGTTCGTTCAGCTAAGCCAGTTGGCCTGGCCATGAATTGACGCTGCAGTTACTGCGTTCGGTTCTGTGCAGCTCTGGTCTGCAGGATGCGATCGCTCATGCAGCAAAGCGTGTTTCGGGCTGCGCAGCACGTGCCGGTACCGTAAGTACTGCATACTCGTCTTGTCAACCGTGCGTCGAGTCGGTGGGTAAGGCCCCTGCTCAGAGCTGCCCGACGGGCACCGGCGCCGACGGTGCAGTGGTCGGCTTCGATGTTCGCTGGGTGGCGACCGTGGAGGCCGCGACGAACGCGACCGATAACAGCGCGAGCAGCTGCACCCAGCCTGAGTGTCCGACATAGCCGTCGACGGACCGCCACGGATGCTGGCTCAGCGCCGCACCGGCCAGGATCAACCCGCCCGCAGCCACGCCCACGGTGAGGTTCTCCTGCCAGGTTTCGCGGTCGCGCAGCAGATAACGCAGCCCGAGCGCGCCGCCGACGACCAGCAGCCCCGGCACGCCGGCGACGGCTGTCCCCACGGCCAATGCCGCCGCTCCCGCCAGCATCGGGGCTGGCTGCCATGGTCTCGCCGGCTCGAGATCGTCGGCGCGGCGGCGGGCCGGCCACAGTGCCAGCAGTGCCAGCACGGGCAGCAGCGCCAGCCCGGCGATCAGCCCGATTCGGTAGGGCGTGTTGGAGGCAAAGGCCAGTGTCACGGTGCCGGCGGCACCCGCCGGGACCACCCAGCCCTGCTGCCAGCCATTCACCTTGACCGGGGTCAATTCGGCCCCCGCGGCGTCACGGGCGGTCCAGCCCGGGTTCACGCTTTCGGGTACCACCAGGACCTGGGCGCTCGGGGAAGCCGGCACCTGCACCTCCCGGCGGTCCGCCGACCACACCGGAGTGTCCACGGAAGTTGTTGTGGCCGTGTGTAGTCCGCCAGCGGCGGGGGTATTGAGCTCCACGCCGTCGACGACGAAAGCGGCCCCGGGGCTGACCAGAAGTTCCTGTTGCCCGGCCGGCAGCGTGATGGGTCCGGTCCGGCACGGGTGGGCCGGGATCGGGTCACCGTCGAGAAGTGCCCCCACGGTGGTGGTCACCGAGGTCTGGATGAACTGTCCGGCCACACCGATGATCGGGCCCTGTCCGCACGGAAGCGACACTGTCCGTTTGCGATTGGCGGCGGAGTCGGCGGCGGCGATGGGCTTGCCCCGCCCGTCGAGGGCCGTGAGTTCGGCCAGCCCGGGCGGCTTGAGCTGATCGAAGCCCAACGAGGTGCGGTCGATGATGTCGTTCCAGCCCAGCAGTGAAACTGTGATGGTGTCGGTGACGCGCGGTTTGAGTTTCACCGTCTGGACCGTGCTGTCTCCGGGCAGCGTGTGCATCTGCGGGCCGTCGCCGAGGTCGATGGCGACCAGCGTCGGATGTGCGGGCGGCTCCTTGGGGCCGGGATCGATCCGCATCCCCGCAACCTCGGTGGGCGCGGGCAGCTTCAGCGTCAGCGTGGGCGGTGATTTGAACTGCACCACGCGCTGCGGTGCCGTCCACGAGGTCCGCGGATCACCATCGGTGGCCGCATATGCCGAGCCGAGCACGTCGATCGGGTCGGCATCCCCGAAAGCCCGGGTGGTGCCGGGTTGAGCGACCAGGTCGGCCAGCTTGGGACCCTGGCGTGACCGGATCCAGACCGTCGGTTCGACGTCGGTGGGGGTGGGTACCGACAGCGTGCGGCTCAGGTTGACCGGCTCCTCGGAGGCCAGCGCCAGCGCGGCCGCGCACCGTATCCCGACCGGGCTGTCCGCGCACCCGGGCCTTCCTAGTAGCTCGGTTCCCAGATCCCATTGTGCGACAACCGAATCCGATGGCGGTGCGGGCACCTCGACGGTGTGCCGCAGGTTGACCGGGTGGGCGAAGCCCGACGCGTCGTACTGGGTGATGGACAGGTCGGTGATGCCGAACTGCACTCCCGCTGAACCGTCGTCGGTGGCGACCGCGGTGACCCGCACCCACGGGGTCTCGCCGACCGGCAGCGGAATGGTCAACGCCTTGCCTGCGGTGTCGAATCGCAGGCTGCTGGTACCGGTCGCGGTGGCCACCTCGATACGGCGCACCTGGGCGCCGACCGCGGTGGCACTGGGGGTGATGGTGAGGGTGGCATTGGTGACCGGATGATCGAAATCGATCTGCAGCCACTGGCCGACGGCGGCCTGCAGGGCGTTGGACACCCACGCGGTCGAACCATCGGCGTCGATCGCCGCGGTGGGTCCGGTGGCCGGTGCGACGTTGGGCAATGCGGTGGAATCCGCCGCCGAACTCGACACCGTTACGCGTCCGCCGTTCCACTTGCCGTACACCGGCGCGGCGCCATCCGCTGGATAGTCCGGAACCCGATTGTGGGTGTGGCGGGCCTCGTCGGGGGTGCGGATCGCCGAGGCGTGATCGTCGACCCGGCCGTAATCGATCTCCCGCGCGGTCGGGGTATCGGTGACGATGACCCCGCCGGCTTTGTCGGGCTGCACCGGGAGTCCGGCTCGTTCGGCGTCCGCGGTCAGCAGCATCGGGCCCAGCGGGGGCTGGCCGGTCAGGCGGCGGCGTTCGTCCAGGCGCAGCAGCGCCTCGGGTGCGCCGGCCACCCGGGTCATCGCGTTGGCATCGACCAGATAGGGCGCGGTCGGGTTGGTTTCGCCGGTGTCGACCCGGTAGATCTCGACGCCGGGGTAGCGGGGCCGCAGACCGCTGTCGGCGACGAAGCCCGCCAACGTCCCGGGGCCCACTGCTTCGCCGAACTCGGCCACCTTGAAAAGTCCGGGTGACCCTTCTATTGAACGGTGCACCAGTATCGGCCGGGCCGAACGGGACACGTCGGGATCCAAGTCATTGCGCACCACGACGTAGGAAATGCCTTGCCGGGCAAGGGTATCGGCCAGACCTTCGGAGGGGCGCCCGGCCGCGAACAGGCGCTGCACCGAATCCAGGGCGCGGATCGTCGCCGGTGGCGTCAGTGGGATCGAGTCGCGCACACCCCACGGGCTGGAACCCAGCACCTGCAGCGGCTCGTCGTGGCTGTTGCCCCAGGTCTGGGTGGCAAACGGGGCACCGGGCGCGACCAGCACCCGCCCCCGATCGGTGTTGTGCGCGTCGAGCCAGTCGGCGGCGTCGTGCCAGTACTGCGGGATCGCGGTGAACGCGCCGGCCGGGGCGATCCGGCCGGTCCAGGCGATCGAGGTTCCGGCGGCCAGCGCCGCCAGTACCACCATGGCCACCGCGATTCGCTTGTCGCGTTCGGGCCGGGCGAACGCCCGTAGCCACTCCATGCGAGGCACGGTGCCCGGCAACGGGATTCGCCCCAGCAGGTGCGCCAGCCCCAGGGCCAGCGGCAGCCGCAACACCGGGTCGAGCTTGGACAGGTTGCGCAGCGGGGTTCCCGTGCCGTCCAGAAAATCCTGAACGGCCGTCGCGACCGGCGAGCCCAGACCCCCGGAGTAGCCCAGGCCCAACAGCACCACACCGATCAGCAAAATGGTGATCAGACGGCCGCGCGCGGGCATCGACCGCATTGCCAGCCCGGCCAACCCGCCCGCCGCCACCAGGGTGGTGGCCAGCACCGCGACCGTGCTCGTCACCAGCGACGCGGCCGCGGTGGCGGTGGGTGCCACGAACGGGGTCCAGCTGTGGGTACCGCGCAACATCTCGGTCAGCGACATCCACTGCGTGGTGACGCCAGAGGATTCGATGAAGTCCAGGAACGGCGGGCTGATCCGGCCCAGCAGTACCAGCGCCACCACCCACCAGGTGACGGCCAGTGCCCCGCACAGCGCCCACCACGCGGTGAACCGCCACCACAACCGGTTCGGCCGGTGACACGCCCACCAGATGATCGCGGCCAGGCAGCCGGTCAGGGTGGCGACTGCGTTCACCGCACCCATCAGCGCCACCGCGCCCGCTGATCGGGCGGCCATCAGCCGCAGGTTGCTGTTTCCGCGGAACGCCAGGATGACCGGTAGCAGCACCCACGGCGCCAGCATCATCGGCAGGGTTTCCGAGGAGATCGCGCCCAGGGTGGTCAATACCCGCGGGGACAGCGCGAACGCGAGCGCGCCCAGGACACGTGAGCTGGTGCTGCCGATGTTCAACGCCTCGGCGACCCGGATAACCCCCCAGAAGCCCACGGTCAGCAGCAGCGCCCACCACAGTCGTTGGGTCACCCAGCCCGGGACCCCGAGCAGGTCGCCGGCCAGAAAGAAGGTGCCGTGCGGGAAGAGGTAGCCGTACGCCTGGTTCTGCGCCTGGCCGAACGGCAGGTCGCTGTTCCACAGGTTGAACGCGCGAGCCAGAAACCTCAGGGGGTTTGCGGTGAGGTCGAGCTTGGTATCGGGTGAGATCTCTCCGGGCGACTGGGCGAAAGTCAGGAGCAGTGTCGCCGCGGCGACCACCCACAACCAGCGCCGCGACAGTGGCGGGTCAGATGCCCGCCGCGTTAGCGGCACATCCAAGCTAAGCCCGGTCGCCGTACTCGACCCTGTTGAGTACCGATGACGCAGGATCGCCCGCTTGCAGCGGAGGCTTCGTATCCTGCTGCACCATTAGCGTCACACCGAAGACGGCAGCCGCCCCCAAGAGCAGGCCGACGACAATGCTGGCCGCGGAGGGTACGACAAACCGATTCACCCGGCCAACCTAGCACGACGGCGACACCGGGCGGGTCGAGCGGACCTGGGTCGACACGCACAGGATCGATTACATCTTCCTCAGCAGCTAGTGTCGGGGCCCATGGCTTCACCGCGTCTTCTCGCGACCTTCGTAGCGTTGTCCGGACTGCTGCTGGCCTGCTCCCCGAGCACCCCGCAGTCGGCGCCGGGCTCTGAACCGCCGGCCATGAAGCCGATGTCCACGACTGCGCCGCTCCCGGCCGCCCCGGTCTGTGACCTGGCCGCCCTGTCGCCCCGGGACAAGCTCGCCCAGCTGCTGACCGTCGGTGTCACCGGCGCCGACGATGCCCGCTCGGTGGTGGCTGACCAGCATGTCGGCGGCATCATGATCGGCAGCTGGACGGATCTGTCCATGCTCACCGACGGGTCCCTGCCGGATATCGCCAACGCGGGTCCGTTGCCGCTGGCGGTCAGTGTCGACGAGGAGGGTGGCCGGGTGTCGCGGCTGTCCTCGCTGATCGGCGAACAGCCCTCGGCGCGGGTGCTGGCCGAGACCCGCTCCGCCGACGAGGTGTACGGCATCGCGCTGGCGCGCGGGCAGAAGATGCGGGGCCTCGGGGTCACGGTCGACTTCGCCCCTGTTGTCGACGTCACGTCGGCCGCCGACGACACCGTCATCGGCGACCGGTCCTTCGGATCCGATCCGGACAAGGTCACCGAGTACGCCGGTGCATACGCCCGCGGACTGCGCGATGCCGGCGTGCTGCCGGTGCTCAAGCACTTCCCGGGGCATGGCCACGGCTCGGGCGACTCGCACACCGGCGCGGTCACCACCCCGCCGCTGGCCGACCTGCAGACCAACGATCTGGTGCCCTACCGGACGCTGACCACGGCCGCGCCGGTGGCCGTCATGGTCGGACACCTGGAGGTACCCGGGCTGACCGGCTCCGACCCGGCCAGCCTCAGTCCCGCCGCCTACCAGTTGCTGCGCTCCGGCGGCTACGGCGGACCCGGCTTCAACGGCGTGGTCTACACCGACGATCTGTCCAGCATGGCCGCGATCAACCAGCGCTACGGCGTGGCGACGGCGGTGCTGCGGGCGCTGCAGGCCGGAGCGGACAACGCCCTGTGGATCACCACCAACGAGGTGCCCGCGGTGCTGGACGGACTGGAGAAGGCGCTGGCCGACGGTCAGCTCAGCCAGGCCAGTGTGGACGCCGCGGTGCAGCGCAATGCTGACGCCAAGGGCGGGGTGCACTGCGGCTGAGCCGCACAGACCGGCACTGCGGCTGAGCCGCACAGACTGGCACTGCGGCTGAGCCGCGGTCACAGCGAGTACACCCGGGTCGCGTTGCGCACCCCGATCAGGTCGACGATCCGGATCGCATCGGATTCGCTGCAGTCGCCGGCACGCACCCAGCCGCCCAGCACCAGCCCCATCGCGCGCCGCCACAGCACCGAACCCAGCAGGTGCAGCTCGGGCGGGCCGAACGCGTCTGACGAGTAGAGCTGTTTGGCGAACGGCGCGGTTTCCAGAGCCTCGGCCAGCAGTCCGGTGGAGCGTGCCCCCAGGTGGTTGATGCCAAGGCCCACATCGAAATTCACGTTTTCGAAGGCTTGGGCCAGATATCCGGCCTGCCGGTGAAACGGGTAGCAGTGCAACAACAGCACCGGCACCGGGGGCATGGCGCGCAGCAGCGGCAACAGCAGCATGGGATCGGTGCGGTGCAGATCCAGGTCGCGGTCCCCGAACCCGACGTGGACCTGCAGCGGCAGGCCCCGATCGGCGGCCTCGTGCACGCCGAACGCGATCAGCACCGGGCTGTCCACCCGGATCGGTGTCCGGACCGCGACGTCGCGGGCATGCTGCACCACCAGTGCATCGTCCGGCCGTGTCCAGTCGATGTCGAACGAGCAGCGGTAAGCCGCAATGGTTTTGGCGCCGACGGTGTCCGGGGCCCGCGCGGCGTCGTGCAGCGCGGCCCGGAAAGCGTCGGGAAACTCCTCGGCGCGGCTGCCGGATTCGAGTAGCTGTTCGATGAGGCGCTCCAGGCGGATGATCTCCGACGAGGGGTTGCCGCTGAGCTCGGTGAGCCGCTGCGGGGTGGTGATCCGGTCGCCCCGAAAGCCGGTGTCGACGATCCAGCGCTGCACGCCGGCCAGGGGCAGCATGAGTGCAGCCAACTCGTCGGGCGTGAATTCGCTGCGTCGGCGCCAGTATTGGTCGGCGTCGGCGTGCCGGGGCAGGCCGAGCACCGGTGCACACCAGCCCCGGATGGACAGGCCTAACGGCGAGTCGAATTGCGTCATGAAATCGGGGACCGGATCGGTGGACGCCTCGTTGATCGAAGCCTCGAATCCAGCCCGATCGATCGGCCGGTCGAAGGTGCCGTGAACGTGGTGGTCGATCAGCGCGACCGTGCGCAGGTGCTCGGCGAGGGCAGCGGGTACCTCGGCGCTGACGCCGTCGAATATGTCGGCAAGCTCACCTGCACCCGGCATAGATGTAGTAAACCACCGGGGTTTTCGGATTTGGTGAGCGTCACAATCGGGAGTCGAGCAGTTGTGCCAGGTGCAGCGAGGTGCGGCCGGGGTCGAGTTGCCGCACCTGCATGTGGCAACTGAACCCGTCGGTGAGTACGGCGACATCGTCGGAGGTATCGCGAAGAGCGGGGGCCAGTGCTTGTTCGGCCACCTTCATGCTGACGTCGTAGTGATCGGCTTCGAAGCCGAAATTTCCTGCGACGCCGCAACATCCCGTCGCCTCACGGATGGTCTCCACACCCAGCGCGCGCAGCGCCTTGCGTTGGACGTCGGCGCCGAACACCGCGTATTCATGGCAGTGCGTTTGCACTGTCACTTCGACAGGCATCGATGTGCTTGGGCGCCAGCCTGATTGAGCGCAGTCCGTGATGGTGTCGGCGAAGCTCCGCACTCGCGCCGCGACTCGGCGGGCCGCATCGTTGTGCACCAGTTCGGGCAGGTCCTTGCGGAAGGCCGCGGCACAGCTGGGCTCTAGGACGACGATGGGCCGGTCGGTGCCGTCGTCGAGGAGTTCGGCCGACCGGGCGAGCTGTTTTTTGGCTTGCGCCAGCTGGCCGGTGGAGATCCAGGTCAGGCCACAGCATGCGTCGGTCCGGCGTTCCGACGAGAGCCCGGCGTTCTGCAGAACACGAGCAGCCGACGCCGCAACCTCCGGTCGAAATCCCCTGGTGAAGGTGTCGGCCAGCAATACCACGTCACCGGGGGTTCCGGTGGCTCCGACCGCGTTTCGGATCTGTGTGCGCGACGCGAACGTCGGGAACGCGCGGTGCGGGGTGAGTCCACCGAGTCTGGCTACGAGGCGGCCGGCGTTGCCCCGGGTCAGCAGGTTGACCAGTGGAGCAGCGACCGTCGTCAGCTTGAGCCAGGTCGGCAGCCAGCCAAGAGAGTAGTGCGACATCGGACGAAGGCGCCCGCGGTAGTAGCGGTCGAAGAACTCCGACTTGTAGGTGGCCATATCGACGCCCACCGGACAGTCAGTCGAGCATGCCTTGCACGACAGGCACAGCTCCAACGACTCCTTGACGTCTTCGGAGCGCCAGCCATCCGCGACTGTTGGCGAATTGCGAACCATCTCCTGCAGCACGCGTGCGCGACCACGGGTGGAGTCTTTCTCGTCGCCCGTTGCCCGATAGCTCGGGCACATGACTCCGCCGCTGGAGGCGCGGCATCGCCCGACTCCGATGCAGCCTTGAACGGCGTGCACGAACGGCGCCACCGGGGCCTGGTGCGTGGGGGTGAGCTCGAACGAGGTCGGCCAGCGGCGCGTGTTGACGTCGGCAAGCGATAGATTGGACATCAAGGCGTCCGGCTCGACGATGATTCCGGGGTTGAGAACGCCGGCGGGATCCCAGATCCGTTTGAATCGGCTGAACGCCGCCATCACGCGTGGGCTGTACATCACGGACAGCAATTCGGAACGCGCCCGGCCATCGCCGTGTTCGCCTGACATCGAGCCACCAAATTGAACGCAGAGTTCGGCGGCCCGGCGGATGAAACGTGACATTACGGCGCGGCCCTCGGGCGTTCGCTGATCGAAGTCGATGCGGATGTGCATGCAGCCCGCACCGAAGTGCCCGTACATCACGCCGGTGAGGCCGAACTCTGCCAGGATTTCCTTGATCGCAATGAGGTAGTCAGCCAGCTGATCGGGTGCAACGGCCGAATCCTCCCACCCCGTCCAGGATTCGCCACCATCGGCGAGTCGGGCGGACAAGCCGGCGCCATCCTCACGCACCCGCCAAAGTGACGCGCGCTCGGTCGGGTCGGCGACGACACGGGCGTCGACCAGGCGCCCGGCCTCGCGGAGCTCAGCCACCAGCTCGGCTCCGCGAGCCTGCACCTCGGTGACATCCTCGCCGTCGAGGTCGACGTAGAGCCATGCGTTACCCGCGGGGAGGCCGACCACCGAGTCCGGGCCGCGCAGGTGTCGCATCGTGTCCACGATGAGTGAGTCAATACCTTCGACGGCCGCCGGCGAGTACCGCAGGATCAGGGCGTTGTCGCGGGCGGCGTCGACCAGATCGTCATAACCCAGGCACAGCAGCATCGCCGACGGCGCCACGGGTACCAGCGACACGGTCGCTCCGACGATGATTGCGCAGGTGCCCTCACTGCCGACGAGTGCTCGGGCAACATCGAAGCCGTTCTCGGGTAACAGGTTTGCCAGGTGGAACCCGGAGACCTGACGCGGTATGCGGGCCAGCTCGAGTCGAAATTCGGCCAGGTGCTCGCGGGCTAGGCCCTGGAGTTGCGCGGTGATCCGGGCGGCTTCGGCGGCGGCGGCGACATCGTTGTCGTTGGTCGCATGCAGGCTGTCGCGGGTGGCGGTCAGTCGGTGACCTGCCGCTGTGATCAGGTCGAGTGCCACCACGTGATCTGAGGTGCGGCCGTGCCGTACGGAGTGGTTGCCGCAGGCGTCGTTTCCAAGCGAACCACCCACGGTGGCTCGCGACTTGCTGGACGGGTCTGGCGCGAACGTGAGCTTCCCACGCGTCGTGCGTTGTAGATGCCGTTGCAGTTCGGTCAGCACAATGCCGGGTTCGACGATTGCCGTGCGCGCCGACTCATCCACGGCGATAACGGAGTTCATATGTCGGGAGAAGTCCAGCACGATGCCGGGGCCGATCGCGTTGCCGGCCAGCGAAGTGCCGCCGCCGCGGCTGGTCATCGGGACGCCGTGGCGCGAACAGGCCGCAACCACGTGGACCACGTCGTCTGATGAGCGTGGAAAGACCACCGCTGCGGGTGCCACTCGGTAATTGGACGCGTCGAACGAATACTCCGACCGTCGGCGCGAGGACGCGTCGACCTGTATCCCGAGACGCGTGAGGTCCGACAGCACTTTGTCGGCGGCGAGGGCGGGCCCCGGCGCGGCCGTGTCGGGATCAGACATCAGCGGAGAGTGCGGGGCGGTACGGGGCACGTTTCAAAGTGGTTCTCCGAAGCGGTATCAGATGGACTGCTGGCTAAGCAGACTAGCGGTTTGCGTCAGAAGAACGCGAGAGTTCTGCGCAATACGGCAGATAGTGCGGAATTGGTTGCGCATTGCGCAACGCTGACCTACAGTCTCGTCTGTGACGCGTGACATAGCCCCGCGTCGGTATGACCGAGTTCCCCCACCCAAGGAGCCACACGGTGTTGCCGTCTACCCGCGACGTTCTCCCGCTTGTATGGCCGGGCCAAGCCCGTGCCGCATTGGCGTTGACCTTCGACGTTGATGCCGAAGTCGGCTGGTTGTGTGAAGGCGAGCAGTACCAGCGCCGACTTACGACGTTGTCCGAAGTCCGATTCGGCATCACGCGCGGCCTGCCACGGATTCTTGAGATGCTCTCGTCGCTCAACCTGCCCGCCACCTTCTTCGTCCCCGGCGCAACAGCCGAGAGATATCCGGCAGCTGTCGCCGCGATCGTCGAAGGTGGGCATGAGGTCGCCCATCACGGCCATGATCATCTGCGCTCCGACAAGGTGGACGCACATGACCAGCGCGTCGAAATCGAGCGAGCGCTCGAAGTATTCGAGTCGCTGGGCGTGCGCCGTCCTACCGGCTACCGCTCCCCGGCGTGGGAGCTGACCCCCGAGACCTTCGACCTGTTGCACGAGTTCGATTTCCAGTACGACTCGAGTTGTATGGGCGACGATCGTCCCTACTACGAGGAGTACCAAGGCAAAAGCCTCTTGGAGCTGCCCGTGCACTGGTCACTCGACGACTGGCCGCGCTTCGGGTGGAACATCGACACCGCGGGCGTTCTCGGGCAGCCGTCCGATCTGCGCCAGGAGTGGAACGACGAACTTGAGCTCGCCGTGGAAGAAGGCGGTCGTGTCGTCATCCCCACGATGCATCCCGAGATGATCGGCCGCGGCTACAGATTCGTGCACCTAAGGCGCTGGGTCGAGAGCATCGCGCAACGCAGCGATGTGTGGATCGCCACCATGTCCCAGATCGCCACCCATGTCCGCAATTCCGAGGAGTCAACGGTCCGATGACCGCGTCAGTCACCCGTACCTTCCAATCCACCGAGACCGAGCCGTACGCCCGCGGCGCGGAGTTGGGGCGTGCACACGCAGCCGACGTCTCGCGCACCGTCGAGCACTACCGGCAGCTGTTCGCCTCGCGGGGGATAACCGATACCGATCTGGCCGGGTACAGCGCCGAAGCCCTGTCTGCCATCGAATCGTGGTCGCCGAGCGTCGCCGCCGAGATCACCGGGATCGCCGAAGGGGCGGCCCTTGCTGTGGCCGACATCGCGATGATCAACGCGCGCACCGAGATTCTGGCCCGTGCTGGGGTGCGGACTGCTCCGGAGTGCTCCACGATCGTTCAGCTCTACGACGACCACGTGATCGCCCAGCAGAACTGGGATTGGTACACAATCTTCGAACAGGACTGGTTCGTCTGGAAATTCACCACCGAATCGGGGTTGGCCGTCGAGACCATGACCGAGTTCGGCGTGGTGGGCAAGGCGGGATGCAACAGCGCCGGGATCGGTGTCTTGTTCAACATCTTGCATCACGACGACGACGGCCAATCGATGGGCGTTCCGGTGCATGTGATCGCACGTCGGGTCCTCGCTGAGGCCACCAGCGTCGCCGAGAGCCTGAGTTTCATCGCCAGCGCAAGGCGATCCGCTTCCACCACCATGACCATCGCATTCGGTGGTGGACCGGAAGTGTCCGCGGTGTGCGTCGAGACCGCGCCCGGCGACCTTGGCTATGTCTTCGCCGACGATCAGGGACTGTTGGTGCACACCAACCACTTTCTGACCGCCCCGCTGCACCACGGTGACCGCGAGCATCGGGAGCATCCCGACACGGTGCTGCGGTACGACGCGATCCGGCGGCGACTCCGAAAGAGCCTGCCCGCCACCGCGGCCACCATCGAAGAGGCGCTGAGCGACACCACCGGCGGACCGCTGGCGGTCTGTTGCCGGCCTGATCCGTCCCAACCCACCGACTTCCAGTACCAGACGCTGGCTCACCTCGCCCTCGACCTCGCCAACGGGCGGGTCGCGGTCACCCCGTACGGGCCACCGTCTAACAGGTCCTAACCCCCACATCACCACACTGAGAAAGGAAACACATGTCGGACACGACACCTACGACGCTGTTCCGCAACGGCATCGACAACAGCGACATCCTGACCAAGGACGTCGATCGACTGGTCGAGTTCTACCACGGCGTCCTTGGGCTGCCGTTCTTCTTGCCCTACGAGAAGGATCAAGGCTGGGCGTCGATCGACTTCGGCAACATCGTGTTCTACATTTTTGAATCCAAGGTCGGTGAGCACGCCCCCAATCGCACTCACGTCAACGCGGACAACCCGCCTGGCCTCGACTCCTTCGCCTTCCACGTGAAGGACCTCGACGAGGCCGTGGCATATCTCGACGGAAAGGTTGAGTGGGCACACCACGAGAACATCCCGTGGGAGCACCCCAGCGGCGTCTGGTACCGCTTCCGCCCGTTCTATGACCCCGACGGCAACCTGCTGTACGCCACCGAGCCGCACACCGAGGGCTCGCTTCGATGAGTGATTACGGACTAACCGGTCGCGTTGCGCTGGTGACCGGTGCCGCGCGCGGCATCGGCGCCGCGATTGCCGACGCGTTGGGGTCCGAGGGCGCACACGTCGTCATCAGCGACATCGACGCCGCTGAACTGGAGCAGACCCGCATCCGCCTGTCCGACAAGGGCATCAAGGTGCACGCCGTCACGGCTGACGTGTCCGATCGCGAGCAATGCCAAGGCTTGGTCCAGTTTGCGGTCTCCGAGTTCGGTGGCCTCGACGTGCTGGTGAACAATGCCGGCCGGTTGTTCACGCTGACCGGGTTGGAGGACACCGATGACGACGACTTCGACCAGATCATGGCAGTGAACGTCAAGGGACCGCTGTATCTGTGCCGGGCGGCGGTGCCGCACCTGCGCAAGAGTGCCGCTCCGCGCATCATCTTCATCTCCTCGCAATGGGGACAGGTGCCCGACGGCCACTCCTATGGGTACATGACGTCGAAGGCAGCACAACTCGGCCTGATGAAGGCCATGGCCAAGGAGTTCGCAGCGGACGGAATCCTGGTCAACGCCGTGACGCCAGGCGCGATCGCCACGCGCATGGTGCCGGAGGATCGCATCGAGGAGGAGATCGCCGCGATCCCGATCAAGCGGCTGGGGCAGCCCAGCGACATTGCCGATCCGGTGGCCTTCCTGGCCTCTGACAAGGCAGCGTTCATCACCGGCCAGGTATTGGGTCCCAACGGGGGCGCACTCATCGTCGGAGTCTGAGATGCCCTCAGATCGTCACCGGCACATTGATTCACACCAGAAAGGACCCCGGAATGACTGCCGTCATGCCGCCCTCCGGTAGCCTGCTGCCCAAACGAGATCTCGCCGAACGTGCTATGCGGCGCTCATGGTTCCCGGTGGCCCGGTCAGCGGACCTGGCCAAGCCTCAGCAGGCGACTCTGCTCGGAGTAAACCTTGTCGTGTTCCGCCGCGCGGACGGCGTGGCAGCGGTGCTGCCGAGCCGATGCCCGCATCGCGGTGGGAGTTTCGTGATCGGTGAGCAGCACGGCAACGACATCGCCTGCTCTTATCACGGGTGGCGATTCTCCGGCGAGACCGGCAGCTGCACCTACATTCCATCGCTGGAGGATCAGTCAAAGATCCCGCCCAAGGCGAAGGTGAAGGTGTATCCGGTCGTCGAGCGTTTCGGGCACGTGTGGACGTGTCTCGAAGAGCCGGTGGTCGACATGTACGACCTCGCGGAATGGCACGATGTCAACCTCGAATGGTTGGCGGCAACACCGTTGGATTCCCCGACCGGTGTTGCGGTTGCTATCGAGAACTTCCGCGACGTCGCGCATTTCCCGTTCGTCCACCGCGAGACCATGGGCGATGTCCCGGAAGTGGTAGAGCCGCTCAACGTACGCCGCGACGGTCTGCACGTGTGGATGGATCGCGAACTCCTCGCGACGGAGGGCGAGTGGAACAACTCGGGCGACCAGACGATGCGTTATCACTGCGTCGCGCCCGGACTTGCCGCGATCACCTTCACGTCATCGACATTGGGCACGCGGGTGGTGGCCGGCTTCCCCAGTCCTATCGCCTACGATCACGTGAAGATCTTCTGGGGTGTGGCCAACGAAGTGGGTTACAAGGGCTCGACTTTGGGGGAGAGCCTGGAGCTCGAACAGCGCGTCTACCGGGAAGATTTGCCCATTGCCGAACGCATCGAACCGCGAGAGGTCCCGTGGGACAACGAATTCGAGGAGTTTTCGGCGCCGGCAGACCTCTTCACGCTCAATTACCGGCGGGCGTTCACCGATCTGATGGGCCGGGTTGACAATCCGGGTCCGAGCGCCTGAGGAAGAGCATGACCGCACCGACCCCGCTCGCGGGCGCCACCGGCGCAGAGTTCGAAGTGATGGTCCGGCAGATCCGGTTCGAGGCCGACGGGGTCTTGTCGTTCCAGCTGGAACGACAAGACCGGTCGGTTCTTCCGCCATGGACTCCGGGAGCGCACCTCGAGATCGCGTTGCCGAGCGGCCTCAGACGCCAGTACTCGCTCTGCGGCGAGGTGGAGGACCGTACGACCTATACGGTCGCCACTCGGCTGGTACCCGACGGGCGGGGCGGATCGCGGGAGATGCATGCACTACGGGCGGGTGACGTGGTGAAGATCGCCGGCGTAGGGAACAACTTCGAGTTGCTCGAAGCGGACTCCTACCTGTTCATCGCCGGCGGCATCGGCATCACGCCGCTGCTTCCCATGTTTCGTCAGGTTGTGGCGCAGGGTGTTTCGGCACGGTTCGTCTACCTTGGCCGGAATCACACACAGATGGCCTTCGTCGACGAGTTGTCCGCGATCGCCCCCGGCGTGCAGGTGGTGCAGACCGATCTTGCCGGGATCCCATGTGCACGGGAGCTTCTCTCCGACTGCACAGCGGTGGCGGTCTATGCGTGCGGGCCGGCTCCGCTACTCGACGACCTGGAGGCCGAGGCCGCGGTCGGGCTCGGTCCGGATCAGGCATTGCACATCGAACGCTTCGCCCCGGTCCGGCCCGCCGTGACGGCGTCCGACGAGGATCGAAAGATCATCTGTGGCCGGTCCGGTGTGACGGTATCGGTCCAGCCCGGCGAGACGTATCTGGAGAGTATTCGTCGCGCCGGTATCGATGTGCCCTCATCGTGCGAGATGGGCATCTGCGGCACGTGCCAGGTGATGGTGACAGCAGGCGAACCTGATCACCGCGACGAGTTACTCACTGAGAACGAGCGCCGAAACGGCGCCTTCTTGCCCTGCGTATCGCGCAGTCTGTCGTCCGAACTCACGGTCGACCTCTGAGTCCGAGCCGCCGTCGGCGGTGATACGGGATATCGAACCCACCTCCAGCACCACCCGTCAAGGAAGAACCCATCTATGGCAACTACGAATGCCCAACAGCCGGAAAGCGATTCCATCGCCACCCGGACCGAGGGACACATCACTCAGTCCCTCTACTGGTGGGACGGGTTCGCTATCAGCCTGTCCATCCCGGCCGCGCTCTTCATCGGTATCGGCTACACCATCGGTGCCCTGGGCGCGATCCCGGCGATCATCTTGTCATTCCTCGCTGCTGTGTTTGCGGCATTGCAGAACGTCATCTACTCCGAGATGAGTTCGATGTTTCCGCAGAAGTCGGGCGGCATCGCGGTGTATGCGAACGAGGGATGGAAGAACCGCAATGTGTTCGCAGGGCCGATCGCGGCCTTCGGCTATTGGTTCGCGTGGGCCAGCTCGCTGGCGATCTATTCGTTGCAGATCGGAAGCTTGCTGAAAGCACAATGGTTCAGCTCGCTGACCGGCACGGTGCCCTTCCTCGGCAACGAGTTGGGTATCGAGCATCTGTTCGCGGTGCTGATCCTGTTGCTGTCGTGGGGATTCAACATTCTCGGCATGCGCGTGGCGATGAGCGCGATCTATGTCACCGGTGCGCTGGTCATCGTCCCCATCCTTGCGTTCATCCTGGCTCCGCTCTTCACCGATGCCTGGTCAGCGTCGTTGCTCAGCGCCGACTGGACTGCGGGTGGGTTCCCGGTGTGGAAGGTGATCGCCGCATGGGCACTGATCCAATTCTGGTCGGTGTACGGCATCGAAGCGGTCGCGACGTTCACACCCGAGTACAAGAAGCCCGCCCGGGATTCTCGCCGTGCGCTTCGCATGGCCGGCGTGTTCTGCGTCGTCGTTTACGCCCTGGTGCCGCTTGGAGTCGGCGGCGTGGTAGGCAAGGAAGAGATCGCGCAGGATCCAACAGCGTTCTACGTGACGGCATTCGAGCGCATCTTCGGTGCGCAAGGGGCGTTCATGACGGTCTGCATCATCGCGGGTCTGGTCTTGCTGATGGTGATGACGACCGCCGACGGTGGCCGGGTGTTGCACGGTTGCGCCAATAACGGCCTGACCATCAAGCAACTCTCAGCGCTCAACCGGTTCGGCGTGCCGGGCCGCGCGATGTCGATGGACGTGATCCTCAACATCATCCTGATCTTCGTGGTGGGGTCGACACTGGCCGTAGTCGTGGCCGGCATGATCGGCATCATCGTGTGCCACATCCTGGCCCTGCTCGGCTACGTGTTCTTGCGGCGTGCGGGGGTGGCGCCCAATCGTGAAACCAAACTGCCGCGGTTCTGGGTTGGGATTGCGATGGCCATTGCGGGCGTGGATGCGGTGGTGCTTGTGGTCGGAGCGGCAAATGCGGGGATCACCGGGTACGGCGGCTTGCGAGAGATTTTGATCAGCATCGCGGTGCTCTCGATCTCGGTGCTGCTCTACATCATCCGTCGCGTCGTTCAGGACGGCAGTCCACTACGACTGCGCAATCCAGAACCGATTGACGTGGCTCCCGAGGCGCGATAGCAACGATCAATGGTCCTCGCCGCATCAAATGGATGCGGCGAGGACCATTGTGTTTTGAAAGTACCGCCACCGCCCGTGGCGGTTTGCCTCACTGGTTGGTAGGCAACCGGTAAAAGAATTTGTGCGTCCGAATGATCGGTAGGAACTCCGCATGGCTGACGCCGGGAATTTGCCGGACCAGGTTCACGAATTCCCATCGCTGTTGGTCGTCACTGGCCGAGAATTCGACCAGAAGATCAGCCCGGTCGCTGAGCGCGGATGCCAAGTAACTCACTTCTGGTCGCTGCATGAGTAATTCGACGGCATCGTCGTGGCGATCGGGTTCGACCACCACAAGCAATAGGGTCAATGTATAGCTGCCCATTTGCATCGGATCGACATACGCCACGATGTTCAGCAGCCCTGCCGTCTGCAAGCGCTTCACCCGCGTGCGCACCGTCGCCTCTGCGACTTGCAGCGCCCGTCCTATCTCACGGAAGGACTTGCGGCCGTCCTCTTGCAGGTGGGTGAGAATTGAGCGATCCAACTCGTCGAGCTTGTCCGACACAGACGAATCATATTGGAGTAGTCGCCTTGTCTGACGCACCGCCTCGATGAATGCGGGCGGCAGAGCGGAATGGCGGCTGCATTTCATGGCTTGTTTGCGGCTCGACAGCCTGCACAGCAGCCGGCTGTTCTGGAATTGCCGGCCGTGGTTTCCGCCGTATCGGGTTTCAGAGCCGGGAACCGGTGGCGCGCACACCGGCCCCACCGCGGGCAACGCCGCACTCGTCTGCCGACACGACCGCTACGCTGTTCGGATGGCAGGTGGAACGAAGAGGCTGCCGCGGGCCGTACGCGAACAGCAGATGCTCGACGCTGCGGTGCAGATTTTCTCGGTCAACGGCTACCACGAGACCTCGATGGACTCGATTGCCGCGGAGGCCGAGATCTCCAAGCCGATGCTGTACCTCTATTACGGCTCCAAGGAGGAGTTGTTCGCCGCGTGCCTGAACCGTGAGCTGACCCGGTTCGTGGATGTGGTGCGTGCGGAGATCGACTTCAGCATGAGCCCGAAGGATCTGCTGCGTAACGCCGTGGTGGCGTTTTTGAGCTACATCGACACCAACCGGGCGTCGTGGATGGTGCTTTACACCCAGGCCACCAGCTCGCAGGCGTTCGCCCACACCGTGCGTGAGGGCCGCGAACGGATCATCGATCTGGTGGCCCGCCTGCTGAGTACCGGTACGCGTAATCCTCAGCCCGACAGCGACTTCGAGATGATGGCCGTGGCGCTGGTGGGCGCCGGCGAGGCGATCGCCTCCCGGGTCAGCACCGGAGATGCCGATGTCCACGAGGCGGCCGAGCTGATGATCAACCTGTTCTGGCGCGGCCTGAAAGGCACCCCGTCCGACACCGGCAGCCATCCGGTCGCGGGCTAGTCGGGCGCGTTTGCCACGTTACGGCGGACTAGCTCGGGTCGGTTTTCTACACGAGGGCTGGAAAGTCCGCCGCGCTGGTATGGTCCGTTCGAGCCAGTCGCACCCAACCAGGTTGGGTCAGGGAATCCGGTGAGAATCCGGAGCTGACGCGCAGCGGTATGGAGGACAGGCGGAGCAACGGTCACACTGGCCGGCCACTGGCCCGATTGCGGGCTGGGAAGGCGCTTCGTCTGGATGATCCCGAGTCCGAATACCTGCTGGCTTGGGCCTTGCCCGCTAGGCAGCGGCGTGAGGTCCGACCATCGGATGGACTCCGCGACCGAGTCCTGGATCGGAAGGCTCCGTAGTGTTCGACCGCACTCGCACCATTTGGCTTCTGCTGCTTGCCGTGACACTGATCTCCGGCTGCAGTTCTTCGGCGGGGAGAGCCCCGGACGCCCAGTCGTCTCCCGAGGTGCCCGCCGGGTATCCCGTCACATTGGAGAACTGCGGACGCACCGTGACGGTGAAATCCCCACCACAACGCATAATTTCGATCAATCAGCCCGCGACCGAGCTGTTGTTGACGCTGGGGTTGGCCGACCGGATGGCCGGTAGCGCATCGTGGAATGACCCGGTACTGCCCGAGCTGGCCGCTGAGAACGCCAAAGTGCCGGTATTGAGTCGCGATTTTCCTTCTCTTGAACGTGTACTGAAGGAGAAGCCCGACTTCGTGTACGCGACGTTCGATTGGTCGTTCACCGACGAGGGGGTGGCGCCGCGTGACCGATTCGAGAGCCTCGGTGTGCCTACCTACCAATCCTCCAGCGAATGCGGCGGCCAGGACGCCGAGCAACAACGCGCCCTCACCCTCGACGACATGTACAGCGAAATCGCGGATGTGGCAAAAGTATTCGATGTGCAGGACCGCGGTGATCAGCTGATCTCATCGCTGCGATCGCGAATGGCCAGTGCAGCGGACCGCCTCAGGGCCGACGACGTCTCCCTGATGTGGTGGTACGCCGGCACCAAGGCGCCCTACATCGCCGGCTGCTGCGGTGCGCCCGGCATTGTCACCAACGCCGTCGGAGCCCGCAATGCCTTCGCCGACAGCCGGCAACTGTGGCCGGAGATCTCGTGGGAAGCGATCCTGGAACGCGACCCCGACGTGCTCATCCTCGCGGACCTCACGCGCGGCGACGATGGCGACAGCGCGGCGGCCAAAATCCGCTTCCTCGAATCCGATCCGGCGGCGAAAAAGCTGACGGCGGTCCGGGAACGCCGGTGGATCGTGCTGTCGGGCAGCGCGATGGACCCGTCGCTGCGCAACGTCGACGCCGTCGAATCCGTCGCGTCGGGGCTGCGCTCGTTCGGGATGGCCGGCAAATGAGCAGCTCCGATCCGGCTGCGCTGCTCGCTTCCTGGGACGACCAGCAGGCGGCCTATATCGCCGACCGGGAAGGCCGCTTCCGCATCATGGTGGAACTGCTGGGTCTGGCCTGTGGCGACCAGCCGATCATCGTCGACTTGGCCTGCGGGCCAGGATCTTTGACCGCGCGGGTGCTCGGGGCGATGCCACAGGCCCGGGTGCTGGCGGTGGACCACGATCCGCTGCTGCTCGATATTGCGACCCGAGCGTTGCGGCCCGGGCATGGTGATCGGTTCGCGGTTCTGGATGCCGATCTCGAAGATGAGAGTTGGCCCGTGCTCGTGGCCGATGCACTCGGCGGCCGGACGCCGGACGCCTTCATCTCGACTACGGCCCTGCATTGGCTCACCCCGGACGGGCTGGTCCGGGTCTACGCCGCGGCCGCCTCGCTGCTCGGCGCCGGCGGGGTGCTGCTCAACGGAGACCACTTCCGGTTCGACGGCCGATCGCCCGCGCTGCGGCACCTGGCCGCGGCCCATGACGATGCGACTCAGCGGAACGCCCACGCGGCCGGCGCGCCCACCTGGGACGCCTGGTGGGAAGCGGCGCGGGCGCAACCGGGTGCCGCGCCGCTCGCCGCACTTCGTGATGATCGCTTCGCCAACCGTCCGGCCCCGCCGGCAACCGCCGTCGACTTTCACCTTTCGGCGCTGGCGCAGGCCGGATTCGCCGAGGTGGGGACGGTTTGGCAGCTGCTTGACGACTATGTCGTGCTCGGCGTGAAGTGAGCGCCGCCCCAGCGCTGCGAGCGGCTCGGATGGGGCTGCTCATGCCCATCGCGGTGGGCGGGTTGTTGCTGTCGATCGCTGCGGCCGTCGTGATCGGACCCGCGGACCTCGACCTCGGTGATGTGTACGCGGTGATCGCGCAACACCTGTGGAACGGCGGCGGCCAAGTGACGCCGATCCAGGACGGCATCGTGTGGGAGTTACGGTTGCCTCGCACCCTGCTGGCCGCCATCTGCGGTGCGGGCCTGGCTATTTCGGGTGCGATCCTGCAATCGCTGATGCGCAACCCGCTTGCTGATCCGTTCATGCTGGGAATCTCGTCGGGTGCCTCCACCGGAGCGGTGCTGGTGGTGGTGAGTGGCGTCGGCGGTGCACTCAGCCTGTCTGCGGGTGCGTTCGCCGGAGCGTTGATCGCGTTCGGGCTGGTGCTGGTCCTGTCGGCAGCCGCGGGTGGCGGCCCGGATCGGGTGGTCCTGGCCGGGGTTGCCGGCACTCAGCTTTTCTCGGCAATTACCTCGTTCGTGGTGTTCTCCTCAGCCGACGCCCAGCAGACCCGAGGGGTGCTCTTCTGGTTACTCGGCTCGCTCGGCGGTGCCAACTGGGATCTGGTTGCGCTGTGTGGCGCGATCGGCGCTGTGGGCCTGATTGTCTGCTGGATGCAGTCGGATGCTCTGGACGCTTTTGCCTTCGGGCAGGACGCCGCGGCCTCGCTGGGCGTCGAGGTCCGGCGGGTCCGGGTCTTGTTACTGGGGACGACGGCCCTGTTGACCGCGGTGTTGGTCAGCGCCGCGGGCGCGATCGGATTTGTCGGCCTGGTGTTGCCGCACGCGGCCCGGATGATCGTTGGTCCGGCCCATCGCCGGTTGCTGCTCGTCACCGCGCTGGCCGGGGCGATCTTTCTGGTCTGGGTCGACACCGTGGCGCGGACCGTGTTCGCCCCACAGGAACTGCCGGTGGGCGTGGTGACCGCACTCGTGGGGGTGCCGGTGTTCGTGTTGATCCTCGCGCGCCGGAGGCGGCCCGCATGACGTTGGGACCGCGTACCGGCCCGATCGCCGCCGACGGCGTCAGCTGGTCGGCCGGCGGACGGCTCGTCATCGACGGGGTGTCGCTCATGCTGGAGGAAGGGGAGACGCTCGGCCTGCTCGGCCCCAACGGCGCTGGAAAGTCATCGCTGTTGCGACTGCTCGCCGGATTGCGGCGGCCGGGCGGCGGTGCGGTGCTGCTGGACGGGAAACCGCTCACCGACCACCGTCGCCGCGCGGTGGCACGACGCATCGCGGTGGTCGAGCAGCAGGTCAGTACCGACATCGACCTCACCGTCGAGCAGATTGTGCGGTTGGGCCGGATCCCGCACCGCGGCGTCTGGGGCGGCGACATCGCGACCGCCGACGGTGCGGTCGAGCGTGCGCTCGAGCAGACCGGTACGGCAGGCATGCGGGACCGAGATTGGCGCACGCTGTCAGGTGGGGAACAACAGCGGGTCCAGATCGCCCGCGCGCTGGCCCAGCAGCCGCGCGAGCTGTTGCTCGACGAACCCACCAACCACCTCGACATCCGTCATCAGTTCGAGCTGCTCGGGCTGATCCGGGAGCTGCCGGTGACGGCGGTCGTCACACTTCACGACCTCACCTTGGCGGCGCTGTTCTGCGATCGGGTGATTGTGCTCACGAATGGTCACCTCGCCGCGGCAGGAGCGCCCGCCGAGGTGCTCACCCCCACGCTGATCTCCGCTGTCTATGGCGTGGATGCGCACGTCATCGCCGATGGAGCCGGTACCGGCCGGCCATCCATCCACCTGCTGCCGCCGCAGCGGTGAGGTGGCCTCCGGCAAGGCTCCAGTCGCTGGCGCCGCCTAAAGTGGGTCGGATGTCCACCGCGAAACGAAGGGCCGGTCATGTCTGACGCTGCTACCGGTCGCGGGTCGCTGGAGCAGCTTTACCAGCTGAACCGCGAGGTGGCCGATTCGCGCTCGGCGCGGCTGCTGGTGACGAACAACCTGGCCACCTACCTCACGTTGATGGAACGTCACCTGGACCGAGGCACCAAGCTCACCGAAATGGAGCTGGTGGTCCGGTTGGAGCGTGACCTGGCCGACCTGGACTCCGAAACCGACCAGTCGGGCCTGGCCCTGATCAAGTACTGGGCCGCTCAGGGGTGGCTGCACCGGGTCACCGAGCAGTCCGGTGACGCCGAACGCAATGTTTGCTACCTCACCTACGAGGCGCGGGCGGTGCTCGACTTCGCCCGCCGCATGCGCCGCGAGGACACCATCGCCACCGGCGGGTCGATCGCGG
This sequence comes from Mycolicibacterium frederiksbergense, assembly GCF_029893345.1. GTDB lineage: Bacteria > Actinomycetota > Actinomycetes > Mycobacteriales > Mycobacteriaceae > Mycobacterium > Mycobacterium frederiksbergense_B. The sequence goes on from NZ_JARXVE010000003.1 coordinate 740,896, forward strand.
GGATCGCCGCCGGGTTGCGACGGGTGGCCGGGCAGGTCAGCAATGATCCGGACCGGATCCGGGCCGACATCGAAGCCGAGATCGCCAGGCTTCGTGGCGAATTGGACGAGTTGGAGCAGGGGCAGCGGCCGGAACCCGACCTGGTCGACGTCGAGGACGAGGCCCGCGCCATCGCGCTGCAGATGGAGCAGATCGTCTCCGACATCGGGCAGTACGGCAGCATGCTGAACCGCATCACCACCCGGCTGCTGGATACGTCGGCCGACACCGATCTGGGCTACCGGGAACGTCAGCGACAGCTGTTCGACGACTATGAGTCGCTGTTCGCCTCCCGCGAGAGCGCGTCCTTCACCGCCTTCACCCGGATGATCCAGGACCCCGAGCAGCGGGCCGCGCTGGTGAGCGACATCGAGATGGTGACCCGTGAGCTTCCCCATCTGGAACCGGGCCTGCGCGAGGTGATGACGGGGTTCTTCAGCCTGGTGTCGGCGCAGACCGCCGAGGTGGGCCGGACCCGGCAGCGGTGTGCGCGCCGGATCAAGCGTTTCGTCGCCTCCGGCACGCTGGAGCACAGCCGCGGTGTCACCCGCCAGCTCAACGATGCGCTGGCCAGCGCGCAGGAACTGCTCAACGTCTCGCTCGCCGACAGCCGGATCGGTATCGAGGTGCCGCTGGTCCGTACCGACCTCAATTCGATTGGTGCCGTGGCATTCAAGATTCGTGACGCCATCCCGCCGTCCCCGGCCGAATCCTCGGACGGCGAGGTGAACCTGGCGGCGTTCTCGGCACTGGCCTCTCAGGTGGATGCCGCCGAACTGGCCGAGTTGGTCAACGGGGCGGTGGCCGGCGGGCCACTGTCACTACCCGATGCGATCGGGTTGCTGGACTCGGCCTACCTCGGACACGTGATCGTGCTGTGGTCCTGGGCGCTCAAACAGCCCCCGAGACAACCGGACACCGGGCCCAGTGATTCTGCGCGGGTGCGGTTCCGCTCCCTGGAGGGTGCGGACCGCGAAATCGAAATCCCCCGACTGGTTTTCACCGAGCCGATCCCTACTGCCACCGAGAGCCTGCTATGAGCGACACCCCCGACACCTCGATCGACTTCGATGCCCTGCCGAGCATCGATGCGGTCGAGCGTTCCACCGACCAGCGGCGCGCGCCCCGCTTCGACGGGGACGTCAGCGAGTTGCCCGACCGGGCCTGTTGGGCGTTGCAGCACCTGCTGTCCCGTCGCTACATCAGCAAGGACAACCACAGCGAACTGTGGTCGTGGGTCACCCGTTACCGCACCGAACTCACCGTGCGGCTGTCGGAACTCGATATGCGGTTGTGCATCTCCGAAGACCACGACATCGCCTATGTCGAATCGGCCGACTACGAGTCGCATTGGCGGCGCCGGCTGCTGCGGCGCGAGACCCTCAACACCTACGACTCGATCCTGGCCCTGCACCTTGCCAAGCTCATGCGGGCCGCGGGGCGCGATGAGAACGTCCTGATCAGCCGCGACGAGATCCACGAACTGTTCGCCGGGGTGAACAACGACACCGACCGCGACACCGCCTCGTTCGACAAACGGATCGACAACGCGATCGAGCGGCTCACCGATATCGAGATGCTGATCCGCAACCGTGAGGACGAGGACAGTTTCACCATCAGTCCCGTGGTCAACGCCATCATGACGGCCTCGATGATCACCGAACTGCAGCAGCAGTTCGAGCAGCTCAAGCGGGCCGCCAATGGGGTCGCCGGCACCGGTGACGGTGCTGCCGATTCCGACCGACTCGAGGACGAAGTGAACGCTCATGGCTGAACCGACCAACCAGTTCTCGCTGTCGCGCCTGCAGGTGATCAATTGGGGCGTGTTCGACGGGTACCACTCGATCCCGTTCAGCCAGCACGGCACGCTGATCACCGGTTCCTCCGGCAGCGGCAAATCCTCACTGCTGGACGCGATTTCGCTGGCATTCCTGCCGTCGCACCGGCGTAACTTCAACGCCTCCGGCGATACCACGGCCGCCGGGTCGGGCACCGGCAAGCGCACCGTCGACAAGTACGTCCGTGGCGCCTGGGGCGAGCGGCGCGAGGGCACCAGCCGCCAGATCATGTACCTGCGCGGGACTGGCCCGGCCTGGTCGGCGGTGGCAGTCACCTACTCCGACCGGACCGGACGGTCGGTCACCGGGCTGGTGCTCAAATGGCTGGCCGCCGAGAAGACGTCCGATCCCGGCAGTCGCTACTACCTGATCGACGACGACCGCGACATCTTCGGCCTGTGCAACCGCTGGGCCGCCAACGGCTATGACGCCGCGGTGTTCCGGGATGACGGCTGGACCGGCGGCCGTAGCGAAAGCCAGTATCTGGCCCAGCTGTACTCCAGCATCGGCATCCGGGCCTCGGAGGCCGCCCAGCAACTGTTGGGCAAGGCGAAGTCACTGAAAAGCGTTGGCGGTCTTGAGCAGTTCGTCCGCGAGTTCATGCTCGACGAGCCGGCCAGTCTCACCAGCGTGGAAGAGGCCCTGGAGCAGATCAACCCGCTGGTCGAGGCCCGCGGCATGCTCGACGTGGCGCGCCGCAAGCGCAACACCCTCGGCAATATCGCTGCGGTGCAAGCTCGTTACGCCGACGAGGCGGCCAAATTCGGGGTGATCGACACCATCGACAACGCCATGATCCGCGATTACGTCGATCACCTGCGGCTGGACCAGGCCGGTCCGGAGATCGACAATCTCGACGATCAGATCACCCAGCTCGGAGCTCAGCGCGACGAGTTCGGTTCCCAGCAGCGCCAACTCAAGAATGAGCACAACTCGCTGATGGCGCAGATGAACACGGTCACCGTGGATCTGGTGCCGCTGCAGCAACGGCTCACCGAGGCCGAGCGGCTCAGCGAAGAGGTGTCGCGTCGGCGCAGCGGTTACGAGGACAAGGTCACCTCGCTGGGCCTGACCCCGCCGGACAACGCCGAGGAATTCTGGTCGTTGCGCGAGACGCTGATGGACGAGGCCGACCGGCTGCACCGGGAGCTGTTCACCGGCAACCAGCCCTACGTCGAGGCCTCGGCCAAGGAAGTGCGGGCCCGTGAGGCGCGCGAGAGCGTGGAAGCCGAACTGGAACGGGTGCAGCGACTGGGCTCGCCGCTGCCCAAGACCGAATACGAGATGCGGTCGCGCATCGCCCGGGCGCTCGACATCTCCGAGCGCGATCTGGTCTACGTCGCGGAGCTGATGGAACTCAAGCCCGACGAGTCGCGGTGGCGGCTGGCCGTGGAGAAAGTGTTGCGCGGGGCCGGATTACGCCTGCTGGTTCCCGAGGTCCACCTCGAGCGGGCATTGCGCTTCGTCAACGAGAACGACATGCGTGGGCGGATCCAGCTGCAGCATGTCCAGCACGGGGCGCAACTGCGTACCCCGCCGCCGGACACGCTGGCCACCAAACTCCAGCTCGCCGATCCGACGCACGACAGCGCGGTGGAAGCGCTCAACGTGATCGCCGCGGTCGGCGACTACGTCTGTGTCGACGGACCGGGGGAGTTCACCGAGCAGTCCCGGGCGGTCACCGACCAAGGCCTGCGCAAGGACAGCGGCCGGCTTTCGGTCAAGGACGACAGGTCGCGGCTGCGCCCGTCGGACTACATCTTCCTCGGCGGCACCGCGGCCAAAGTCGAAGCGCTGCAGGATGATCTGGCCGCCGCGCAGGATCTGTACCAGGTTGCCCGCACTGCCCGGGAGCGGCTCGATGAGCACCGCGGTCAGCTGCAGTCCCGCGAGCGGTCCTGCCGGGCACTGTGTGACCAGTTCATGCAGTGGAGCGATATCGACACCGATTCGGTCGACGAGATGCTTGAGCGGCTCCAGGACGAGCACGATCTGCTGGTCTCGGACAATCCCGACGCCGAGCGGCTGCAGCAGCGGGCCGACGAATGCTGGGAACGCGTCGAGAAGGTCATCCAGCAGATCGGCTCGCTCAACGAACGCGAGACCAACCTGGACCGCAGGCGGACCGCGCTGCTGGAACTGAGCGAGACCCTGACCGAACGACTCGGGTCCACCCAAGTTCCGCCACACACCCGCGACACCCTCGACGGTTATGCCGCCGACATTGCGCTGACCCTTGAGTTGCTCGATTCCGAGCCGTACCGAAGCGAATTGGCGCGGGTCATCGGCCGGGAGCGCGACCGGCTGCGCGGCGACCGCAACCGGTCGCACGACGAGCTGGCCGGCATCATGGCCGCCTACGACAGCTCGTTCCCGGACGCCATCCCCAACGACAGCGATGTGTTCGACGAGCGGGTGCACGACTATGTGGCACTGTGCCGGCGGATCGACGAGCGCGAGTTGCCCGATGCCTATGACCGGATGCAGCGCCTGATCACCGAGCAGGCGCCCGGTGCGATCCTGAACCTGCACATGATTGCCGACAACGAGGCGCGGCGGATCACCGAGCAAATCGCCCGGGTCAACACCGGATTGGGCGCGGTGGAGTTCAACCGGGGCACCCGGCTGACCCTGCATGCCGGTACCCGGCATCTGGCCGCAGTCGACGAACTCAACGAGAAGGCGCAGCGCATCTCCGCGCGGGTGTCGCTGGTGAGCTTCGGTGACGAGACCGCGATGTTCGAGCAGTACACCGACATCCTGCAATTGCGAAAGTTGTTGGCCGGCAACACACCCGAGGATCGGCAGTGGACCCGCGATGCGCTCGATGTGCGTAATCGGTTTGTGCTGTACTGCGAGGAGCGGGACGCCGAGACCGGAGAGGTCATCCGGACCTACAGCAACTCCGGTGACAACTCCGGCGGTGAGCAGGAAAAGCTGATGGCGTTCTGTCTGGCCGGGGCGCTGAGCTTCAACCTGGCCAACCCGGACAGCAACGACACCCGACCGCTGTTCGCTCAGCTCATGCTGGACGAGGCATTCTCCAAGTCGGATCCGCAGTTCGCCCAGCAGGCCCTGTCGGCCTTCCGCAAGTTCGGTTTCCAGCTGGTGATCGTGTCGACGGTGCAGAACAGCACGACGATCCAGCCCTACATCGACAATGTGGTGATGGTGTCCAAGTCCGATGCCTCGGCCCCCAATGCCCGGCCGGTGGCGTCGGTCACCTCGGCGTCGATCTCCGAATTCGCCGATCTGCGGCGCCATTCGGGGGATGCGGTACCCAGCGTGTGACCCTGCGTCGAACGCGTCAGGGCCAGCTTTCGCGCTGTCGCTCAAGTCCGTCGAGGATGAGGTCGAGTCCGATGTCGAACTCTTCGGCATACGCGTAACCCGGGTTCAGCGCGCGGTCGACGATCATCTCGGCGAGGTGCGGATACTCGTCGCGGGGCATCTGTTTCAGGATCGAGCCGGCCACTTCCTCGAGCTCGGTGGATGATTGAAAGGGCAGGCTGAGCTGCTGGAGTGTGAAGCCGTAGGTGTAGCTGTCCAGCACCGAGAATGCGTGTGCCGCACCGGCAATCGAGAAACCTCCCGACCGCAGGCAGGCGATGGCTGCGTTGTGCTGGCGCAGCGTCGCGTGACCCGGGTTTGCCCGTGAGTCCATCAGGCGGATCGCCCACGGGTGGCGGATCATTGCGTCGCGCATCGACACCGCCCGCCGTCGCATAGCTGTCCTCCAGTCCACATCGCCGGATGGGAGCTCGATTTCGTCGAAGACGATGTCGACCATGCCGTCGAGGATCAGGTCCTTGTTGCGGAAGTGGTGGTAAAGCGACATCGACTCGACGCCGAGTCGCTCACCGAGCCTGCGCATGCTCGGCACGCCGGTGCCGGCCTCGTCCGCCAACGCGACCGCTGTGCGAAGCACCAGCTCCTTGCTGAGCGGCTTACGGCGGGGTGCGGGCGCGTCGGTTTCGTCGGTGGTCACGAGGAGCTCTCCTGTCTCGCGGGTCGAGGCCGCTTGACAACCTTACGCCGCAAGGCTGTACCTTACGCCATAAGGTAGATGCGCGGCGGCGAGCGGAGGAGGGGCCGGAAAATGATCGGTTCAGACGGAATGGGCAAGCCGGGCGCGGCGAAGCGAGTCTGCATCGTGGGCGCATCCGGAAAGCTCGGACGCTACATGGTGCAGCACGCACTGGACCGCGGATACGAAGTCGTGGGTGTCTGCCGCGAGCGGAGCGTATCCAAGCTTGACGATTTCAAGGGCCGAATCACCGTGGTCGCTGGAGCCACCGACGATCCCTCGGTCATTGCACGGGCGGTGAGCCGATGCGACGCCGTGCTCACGGTTCTAGTTCCATGGGGGGTGCACGGATACGCCTCGGGCACCGCCCAGGCAGTGCTCGACCACGCCTGCCCCGGTGCCCGCCTGGTGTTCTCCTGTGGGTGGCACATCACCCTCGATGGCAAGGACGTCTACTCCCGGAAGTTCAAGCTGTATGCGGCCGTGTTCGGGCGGCTAGCCAAATTGGCCCGGGTGGTGGATGTCGACGACCAGGTAGAGGCGTGCCGGATGATCTTTGCCAGTGACACCCGCTGGACGGTCGTGCGTGGCAGCGACTTGGAGGAAGGTGGCAGTCAGGGATTGCCGGTGTGGAGCCGGCACGTGGGCGATCCCGTTCTTGCGAGCAACCTGACCCGTCGCGTGGACTACGCATACTTCATGGTCGAGGCGGTGGAGAACGACGCCCTTGTCCACGAAGCTCCGGCCATCGTCGGACGGCTGACTCCGTCTGCTCTCGCTCACACCGGCAATCCGTCGTGAGTGTCTGTTCTGTGTCCGCCCCGCCAACCACGCCCAAGGCGCTCGCGACAATCGCTGGGTGCCTCTATCTGACTTCTGCCGTGCTCACAATCTTCGCCGGGGTGGTGAACGCACGCACCGTCGTATCCGGAAACGCGGCGGCCACGACCGCCAACATAGAAACCTCTGTCACGTTGTTCCGGATTGGGTTCGTCAGCGAACTCGTAGGTGCCACGGCATTTTTGGCCACGGGTATGGCCCTGTACCTTCTGCTCAAACACGTCAACCAGATGGCCGCTGCCGCAATGGTGACGATCGTGGCGGTCAGCGTCGCGGTCCAAAGCTCGAGCCTGCTCAACCAAAAGGCGGCGCTGATGATCGCGACCGGCCACTACGGTTTCAGCCCAACAACTTCCGAGCAGCTGGCCATGTTGTTCGTCGACCTCCAACACGACGGATATCTGATCGCGCAAACGTACTTCGGCCTGTGGCTGCTGCCGCTGGGCTACCTGGTGGTCAAATCGGGCTACTTCCCCAAGGCGGTGGGTATCCTGCTGATGATCGGATGCTTCGGTCACCTCATGGACGTGTTCGCCCGCTCTCTCACCCCGAACTTCGGCGAAACCGCTTCGCCTTTCGCTCTCGGCGTCGCGGCGGTGGCGGAACTCTCGTTCATCGTGTGGCTGCTGGTGAAGGGCGTGGAGGTACCCGCGTCCTGAAAATGCGTCGAGCCTGCGTACAGATCGCGATCCAGCGAGAAATCGCGATCTGTACGCAGTTTCGGCGCGTCAGAGCCCGGCGACCGTCGCGGACAGGTGCGGGTAGCCCTTCGACAGGTTTCGCAGGGTCAGCTCCCAGCCGTCGGCGTCGCGCTCGACGTAGAGCCCGGCCCGCGCCGGCAGCACCACCGGCTTGGCGAACCGCACCGAGTACTTCACCGCATCGGGGAGCTGTCCCTCGATGTTGGCCAGAACGGCTGCGGCGCTGAACATTCCGTGGGCGATAACGGTGGGGAAGCCGAACGCCTTGGCGGCCAGCCCGTTGGTGTGGATGGGGTTGTGGTCCCCGCCCACCGAGGCGTAGCGCCGGATCTGGCCCGGGGTGATGGTCAGAACGGCGTTGGGCGGCGGCAGCTTCGGCTGCTTCTGCGGCTCCGGCTTGGGCTCGTCGGACAGGCTGGTTCGCTGCTGATGCAGGAAGGTCGTCACCTGATGCCAGGCGGTATCGTTGCCCACCTTCAGCTCGGTGACGATGTCCACCAGCAGGCCCTTGCGATGTTCCCGCAGGTTCTCCGCATGCACCGCCGCGCTGACGGAATCGGTCACCTTGATCGGCCGGTACTGGGTGATGTGGTTTTCGGTGTGCACCGCACCCATTGCGGCGAACGGGAAATCGAATCCGGTGACCAGCGACATCACCGTCGGGAAGGTCAGTGCGAATGGATAGGTGAGCGGCAACGTGTCATTGAACCGTAGCCCGGTCACCTGTGCATAGGCGGCGACATTGGCCGGATCGATGCGCAGGTTGTCGACGACGACGGTGCGCGTGGGCAGGGTGTCGCTGCGTTGGACGAACGGCAGCGCACCCACCACGGCCCGGAGCATGTTGTTCACCAGCTCACGCGCCCAACATGGCCTGGCCGCAGACCCGGATCGTGTTGCCGGTCACCGCATTCGAGGCCGGGCTGGCGAAGTAGGCGATCAGCTCGGCCACGTCTACCGGCTGCCCGCCCTGGAACAGTGAGTTCAGCCGGCGGCCCACCTCGCGGGTGGCCAGTGGGATCGCCTCGGTCATCTTGGTCTCGATGAATCCCGGGGCCACCGCGTTGATGGTGATGTTTTTTGGGGCCAGTACTGGTGCTAGTGCGTCGGCCAGCCCGATCATCCCGGCCTTGGTGGCGGCGTAGTTGGTCTGCCCGCGGTTACCGGCGATGCCGGCCATCGAGGACAGGCCGACCACCCGGCCACCTTCGCCGAGGGTGCCGTTGGCCACCAGGCCCTCGGTGAGTCGTTGCGGGGCAAGCAGATTGACGGCGATGACGGCGTCCCAGCGGCCCTCGTCCATGTTGGCCAGCAGCTTGTCGCGGGTGATCCCGGCGTTGTTGACCAGCACGTCGATCTTGCCGCCGTGATGTTCGGCGACATGCGCGGTGATCTTCTCGACTGCGTCGTCGGCGGTGACGTCGAGGGTCAGCGCGGTGCCGCCGACCTTCTCGGCGACCTTGGCCAGATCCTCGGCGGCCTGCGGGACGTCCACGGCCACCACGGTCGCGCCGTCGCGGGCGAACACCTCGGCGATGGTGGCCCCGATGCCGCGGGCCGCTCCGGTAACCACGGCGACCTTGCCGGCCAGCGGCTTGTCCCAGTCGGCCGGCGGCGTGGAATCGGCGGCGCCGACCCGGAACACCTGCCCGTCCACATAGGCCGATTTGGCCGAGAGGATGAATCGCAGGGTGGACTCCAGGCCGGTCGCGGCGGGTTTGGCGTCGGCGGCCAGGTAGACCAGGGAAACGGTGGCGCCGCGGCGCAGCTCCTTGCCCAGTGAGCGGGTGAAGCCTTCCAGGGCGCGCTGGGCGATCTGTGCGTGCACGCTGCCGGCCTGCTCCGGGGTGGTGCCGATGACCACGACGCGCGCGCACGAGCCCAGGTTGCGCAGCACCGGGGTGAAGAATTTGTACAGCTCCTTGAGCCCGGACGCGTCGGTGATGCCGGTGGCGTCGAGCACCACGCCGCCGAAGGAATCGGCCCAGCGGCCGCCGATGTTGTTGGACACCACGTCGTAGTCGTCGGCCAGGGCGACGCGCAGCGGTTCGGCGACGCGTCCCTCCCCGCCGATCAGCAGTGAGCCGGCCAGCGGGGGCTGACCGGGGCGGTAGCGGCGCAAGGTTTCGGGTTGCGGCACGCCCAGCTGCTTGGCCAGGAACGATCCCGGCCCGGAGTTGAGCACTTGGGATAACAGGTCGGAAGCCACTTCAGCCGCCTTTCGCTTCGTGGTACTGCGTTGTCCATACTGAACTTACTCCAGAGTAAGAACAGTGGGTAATATAGCCCCGGACGACCCGACAGTGGGAGGCAAACACATGGCGAACAACAATGCCCGGCGGCGGGTTGCCGTACTGGGTGGCAGCAGGATTCCGTTCGCGCGGTCCGACGGCGCGTACGCCAACGCCTCCAATCAGGACATGTTCACCGCCGCCCTGGATGGGCTGATCGAACGCTTCGACCTGGCCGGCGAGCGGCTCGACGCGGTGATCGGTGGGGCGGTGCTCAAGCACAGCCGCGACTTCAACCTGATGCGCGAATGCGTGCTGGGCAGCGCGCTGTCGGCCTACACCCCGGCCTTCGACATCCAGCAGGCCTGCGGCACCGGATTGCAGGCCGCGATCGCCGCGGCCGACGGGGTGGCCGCCGGCCGCTACGAGGTGGCCGCGGCCGGTGGTGTGGACACCGCATCGGACGCCCCCATCGCCTTCGGTGACGATCTGCGCCGGGTGCTGCTGGGCCTGCGCCGGTCCAAGTCCAATCTCGACCGGCTCAAGCTGGTCGGCAAGCTGCCGGCCGCGCTGGGTGTGGAGATCCCGGTCAACAGCGAGCCGCGCACCGGCATGTCGATGGGCGAGCACGCCGCGGTCACCGCCAAGAAGATGGGCGTCAAGCGCGTCGACCAGGATGAACTGGCGGCAGCCAGTCACCGCAACATGGCCGCCGCCTACGACAGCGGCTTCTTCGACGATCTGGTGACCCCGTTCCTCGGCCTGTACCGCGACAACAACCTGCGGGCCGATTCCACGGTGGAAAAGCTGGCGAAGCTGCGACCGGTGTTCGGCGTCAAGGCCGGCGACGCGACCATGACCGCGGGCAACTCCACCCCGCTGACCGATGGCGCGTCGGTGGCGCTGCTGGCCAGCGAGGACTGGGCCCAGGCGCACGGTCACGAGCCGCTGGCCTACTTCGTCGACTCGGAGACGGCCGCCGTCGACTACGTCAACGGGCCGGACGGCCTGCTGATGGCACCCACCTATGCGGTGCCCCGGTTGCTCGCGCGCAACGGGCTGACCCTGCAGGACTTCGATTTCTACGAGATTCACGAGGCGTTTGCGTCGGTGGTGCTGGCCACTTTGGCGGCCTGGGAGTCCGATGAGTACTGCAAGGAGCGGCTCGGCTTGAGCGCTGCGCTGGGAAGCATCGACAGAACCAAGCTCAACGTCAATGGCTCCTCGTTGGCCGCGGGGCATCCGTTCGCTGCCACCGGCGGGCGGATCGTGGCGCAACTGGCCAAGCAGCTGGCCGAGAAGCGCAAGCAGACCGGTCAGCCGGTTCGCGGCCTGATCTCCATCTGTGCGGCCGGCGGCCAGGGCGTCACGGCGATCCTGGAGGCGTAGCTTGCGGAGCCGACCATGGGGTGCGGAGGCTTAGGGTGCGGCCCCGGCCGCCGCGAAAACATCCGAAAAGTTTGTTTCGAAGATGTGTAACGGCAGCGGGGTAGGGGTCGATACACGGGTAGCTCCGTGTTGCCGTCTGACCCCCCGACCCGACGGCAACACGGGGCCACTACCAGCTGAATTCCGGCGGAATTCGACCGTATTTTTCTCTGGTACGAGGGGTGCCCGAGGCGTACGATCGACGGTACGACGGGTTCGGGAGTGACTGATCCAAAGAGTCGGTGCAGGGGTGAAAGACCGGCTGCGTGAGACGAATTGCAACGCCCCCAAGTGTCCTCCCGAACCCGCCCCTTCTTGTCTTCTTTTTGTCTGCCATCCCGCTTAGCGTGGTTCCATGCAGATCAGCATCCTGGCTTCGCTAAGCGACACCGGCGGTCGTTCTCCGATCGACGCCACCGTAGAGAATGTGGCGCAACTGCGCGATGAGGGATTCCGGCGGGTCTGGATGACCCAGATGCCGTATGAACCCGATTTGCTGACCGTCCTGGCGGTGGTGTTCCGCGAGGTCGACGGGATTGAAGTGGGCTCCGGGGTCATCCCGATCCAGAATCAGCACCCGATGCTGCTCGCGCAGCGCGCGCTGACCCTCAGTTTGATCAGCGGGGGCAGGTTCATCCTCGGCCTCGGCATGACGCATCAGGCGGTGACCGAGGGGATGTGGGGCATTCCGTGGGACAAGCCGATCCGGCGACTGCGCGAGTATCTCGACGGGCTGCAGCCGTTGCTGGCCGGGGAGCCCGCCGATGCACCCGGCGAGACGGTCACCACCCGCGGCGCCCTGCAGGTCCCTGGCGCCACGGCACCCGATGTGTACATCGCCGCGCTGGGGCCGCAACTGCTCAAGCTCGCCGGCCGTCGTACAGCGGGCACCATCACCTGGATGACGGGGCCGAAGACACTGGCGGAGCATGTCGCGCCGACGCTGCGCGAGGCGGCCGAGGGGCGCCCGGTTAGTGTCGTGGCCGCGCTTCCGGTCACCGTCACCGACGACGTCGACGGTGCCCGCGCCCAGGCCGCCGAACAGTTCGCGATGTACGGGTACCTGCCGTCCTACCGGGCCATGCTGGACCGCGAGGGTTATTCCGGACCTGAGGATGCCGCGATCATCGGCGACGAAGCGGTGGTGGCCGAACGGATCAAGGCGCTCGGCACGGCCGGTGTCGACGAGTACGTCGGGGTGGTGTTCGACGCGTCACCGGAGACCCGGGCCCGGACCAGGGCGCTGCTGCGCACACTCGATTCCTGACGGGTGTGGCTAGCCACACCGCTACTGGCAGGTCAGCACCATCGCCCGCCGGGGCCGCGTCCGGTCACCATAGTCAGCGTGACTACCGCCGCAATGACACCGACCGATGACTGGCGCCGTGTGCTGTTGACCCCAGTGCGCGCGCCGGCTTGGCGGGCCTACCTGTACTTCCTGCTGATCAGCGTCCTTGCGGTGGTCGGTGTGGTCTACCTCTTCGGTACCGGCCTGGCCTCCGGGCTGTTGCTGATCACTCTGGTCGGCATACCGCTGCTGGCTCTGGTGGTGCTGACGGGACGAGGGTGGCACAGGCTGTACCGGGCGCTGGCCCGGCTGGTCGGGGTAAAAATCGACGCCCCGGCGCCGTTCGTGCGGCCGGCTGGTCTGCTGCACACCGTGGCAGCCGCCCTGACCGATGTCGTTGGTTGGCGCGGCCTGGGATTCCTGGTCTTGCAGAGCATCGTGATGACGCCGGTCGGATTCTGCGTCCTGGTCGGCGTCACGATGTCGGCGATCCTGGTGGTCTCGCCGGTGATCTGGGCGCTCACCGGTGAAGCGTTCGTCAGCTTCGACGAGCCGGTGGACTCGCTCGGCGCCTATCTGTTGTTGTCGCTGGCTGGGCTGATCGGGCTGTACCTGCTGGCCTGGCTGATGCTCGGGATCGATCGTGCCCATGTCTGGCTGGCCGGCATGCTGCTCGCCCCGCCTGTCGGCGAGCGCAGGGTCGTCGAGTTGGAGAAGGCCCGGGCTGATGTGGTCGACGACGCGGCCGCCACGCTGCGCCGTGTCGAGCGCGATCTGCATGACGGTACCCAGGCCCGGCTGATCGCGGTCGCGATGACGCTGGCCCGCGCCGAGGAACAGCTGGCGGACCCGGACAAGGCTGAGCGGGCCCGGCAACTGGTTTCCGACGCGTTGGCCAACACCAAAGACACGCTGACCGAACTGCGTGATCTGGTTCGCGGAATCCGGCCTCCCGCTTTGGATCTCGGGCTGGGGCCGGCAGTGCAGACGCTGGCTGCCCGCAACCCCATCCCGGTGGAGCTGGTCGACGACATCACGGTGCGGCCATCACTCGGCGTGGAGACACTCGCGTACTTCTGCGTGGCCGAGTTGCTGGCGAACGTGTCGCGGCATTCCGGCGCCACCCAGGCCACGGTCTGGCTGCACAGCGATGCCGATGAATTGCGGATTGTTTTGGCGGACAATGGTTCCGGTGGTGTGCAGCCCGCAAACGGTTCGGGTTTGACGGGTTTGGCCGACCGGCTGCACATGGTCGACGGGCGGCTGGACATCGACAGCCCGGCCGGCGGGCCCACCACGGTGACTGCCGTCGTCCCGTCGGGTGCCGAACGATGACCCGGCTGGCGATCGCCGAGGACAACGCGATCCTGCGCGACGGGCTGACTCAGCTGCTGGTCGAGCGCGGTCACGATGTGGTGGCCAAGGTCGGCAGCGCCGAGGAGATGCGGCATATCGCCGAGACTTTGAGCCCGGAGGTGTTCGTCGTCGACATCCGGATGCCGCCGACCTTCACCGACGAGGGGTTGGTCGCGGCGGTATCGCTGCGCCGGTCTCATCCGCACATCGGAGTGCTGGTGTTCTCCCAGTGGGTGGAGACGCGTTATGCCGCCGAGCTTTTGGCCGGGAATCCGGCGGGGGTGGGCTATCTGCTCAAGGATCGGGTGGCCGACATCGGCGAGTTCGACGCCGCCGTGCAGCGGGTCGCCGCGGGCGGCACCGCACTCGATCCGGAGGTGGTCCGTCAGCTGATGGGCACCCGCCGCGGCGCGGATACTTTGGACCGGCTGACCGCGCGCGAACACGAAGTGCTCGCCCTGATGGCCGAGGGGCATTCAAACGGCGCTCTGGCCGAGCATCTTTCGATCTCCGAACGTGCGGTGGAGAAACACATCGGCAGCATCTTCACCAAGCTGGACCTGCCCCCGTCGGCGGCCCATCACCGGCGCGTGCTGGCGGTGGTGACCTACCTCAACGCCTAACAGTCGGGTTGGAGTTCAACCCGTTCAGTGCCCAGATGGTCAGATAGGCCAGCCCGAAGAAAGACCAGTGACCTTCGGGCGCGGTGTTGAGGACTTTCGCCCCATCGCCGCGCGGCTGGCTGGGGTGCGATGGTGGCGGATGCCGGGGAGACTCGGTGGTTCGTCCCGAAGCGCGGTGTAGACGACATGCTGGAGCGCCGCGACGCGTGTAGCGGCGATTGACTATGGGCGGCGGTGATCGGGTGTGGTCGGTGATTCTGACGCGGTGACGGTGCTGCTGGGCGGTGACGTCATGCTCGGCCGTGGCGTCGATCAGATCCTGCCTCACCCCGGCAAACCGGAATTGCGCGAGCCGTATGTGCATGACGCGCGGGGGTATGTTCGGCTGGCCGAAAACGCGAACGGGCCGATTCGGCGCCCCGTGGACTGGTGCTGGCCCTGGGGCGAAGTGCTGGCGTTCCTTGACGATGCCGGACCCGATGTTCGTTTGATAAATCTGGAGACCACGGTCACCGCCGACGGCCACTTCGCCGACCGCAAGCCGGTGTGTTACCGGATGCGCCCGGAGAACCTGCCCGCACTTACGGCACTGCGGCCGGACGTGTGCGCGCTGGCCAACAACCACATTCTCGATTTCGGCTACCAGGGACTGACCGACACTGTCGCGGCCCTCGCCCAGGCGGGAATCCAGGCCGCCGGGGCGGGCGCCGACCTGCTCACCGCTCGCCGCCCAGCGGCGGTAACCGTTCACGATGAGCGCCGGGTGCTGATCGGCTCGGTGGCGATGAAGTCGGCCGGCGTTCCCGAATCCTGGGCCGCGCAATGGCACCGGCCAGGGGTGTGGTTGATCCGCGACCCATCGCAGCGCGCCGCCGCCGACGACGTGGCGGCACAGCTGTTGGGGCGCAAGCGCGACGGCGATGTCGCGATCGTCTCGCTGCACTGGGGGGCCAACTGGGAGTATGGGATAGCGCCAAGCGACATCGCGTTCGCGCACCGGCTGATCGATGCCGGCGTCGACATCGTTCACGGGCACTCCTCGCACCACCCCCGTCCGATCGAGATCTACCGCGGCAAACCGATCCTGTACGGGTGCGGCGACGTCATCGACGATTACGAGGGCATCAGTGGGCACGAGCAGTTCCGCGCCGAGCTGAGACTGCTGTATCTGGCCGCAACCAATCCGGCAAGTGGGGAACTGATCTCGCTGCAGATGATTCCCTTGCGGGTGCGGCGGATGCGACTCGAGCGCGCGGCACAGGCCGACGCCGAATGGCTACGCAAGACCATCGAGCACACCAGCCGCCGGTTCGGAACTCATATCGCATTGCGATCCGATGGTCTGCTGGAGGTCGTGCCGATGCGAAGCGACGCGAATACTCGGGTGGCTCCAGCTGGTGTCGGTGGCTGAGGACGATCGACCGCGGATATCCTTCGGCCCGCGTTGATGGGACTTACGGCCCTGCCTATGCCGCGACAGAACGGGGCAGTATCGAAACGGTCGCAGAACAAGGGATCGCAGTGACACCACGAAAAAAGACGGAGCGCCGGAGAGAGCAGTCGCACCCACCGGCCGGTGTCCATGCCGCGACGTTAGACACCGGCAGTGGTTTCTGGCCAGCCTGGGAATTCAATTTGTTTGGGACACAACGGTCATTCATCGACGACTTGGCATCGCGGTACGAACCATACCGGCCAGGCTGGTGACGGTGGTGACCTATCTCAACGCCTGACCGCCGGATTGGAGTTCAACCCGTTCAGTGCCCAGATGGTCAGATAGGCCAGCCCGAAGAATGCCGCGACGGCCACCGCCACCCCGGTTGACTGGACGTAGGACAGCGGCGACCGCACCCACTCGAACGTCGCCGCCACCACGGCGTCGGGCCGGGTCACCAGATCCCAGGAGTTCCACCGCTGGAACCGGCCGATCACCACCCCGATCGCGCACAGTCCCACCGACAGGACCGCCACCAACCAACCCCAGATACCGCCGAACGTGCGCTCGATCCGCTTGTGCACCAACAGCAGTGACACCACGCCGAGCAGGATTCCGGTCCACGCCGCGAACCCGTACTGCAGGACATGCCGCCACAGTTCGTAGCCCTCGCCGAGGTGCACCAGGTCGGTGACCAGGTACGGCGCATTGGGCAGGAAGGCCAACCAGCCGATGCCGAGGGGCAGCAGCCACAGCCGGCGCTCCACCAGATCGAAGGACACCGCGAAGATCATCGGAATCCACGCCAGGACCAGGTTCCACACCAGGAATTTGGTCGGATAGGACGGTGCGGCAGCGGGATCGGTGATCCCCAGAGCGAGGGTCAGTGCGGTCGTGGCCATCAGCGAGACGACCAGCAGGATGCCACGGGCTTCGGTCACCGGATCAGTCTGCCGGTACCGAAAAAGCAGTGAGGCCCCGGGCGTACCCGGGGCCTCACTGGTTGAGCGGTCTTAGAACGCGGCTTCGTCCAGCTCCATCAACTCGTTGTCGACGGTCTCGACGACGTGGCGGGTGCTGGTCAGCAGCGGCAGCACGTTCTTGGCGAAGAACGACGCTGCAGCGATCTTGCCCTCGTAGTAGGTGCGGTCGTCACCGGTCGCACCGGCGTCGAGCTTCTCGATCGCCACCGCGGCCTGGCGGGCGAGCAGCCAGCCGAGCAGCAGGTCGCCGACCGAGAGCAGGAACCGGACCGAACCGAGGCCGACCTTGTAGATGCTCTTGGGGTCTTCCTGCGCGGCCATCAGGTAGCCGGTCAGGGTGGCGGCCATGCCCTGCACGTCGGCCAGCGCGGTGCCCAGCAGCTCACGCTCGGTCTTCAACCGGCCGTTGCCCGTCTCGTTCTTGATGAACTGCTCGATCTCACCGGCCACGAACGCCAGCGCCTGGCCCTTGTCGCGGACGATCTTGCGGAAGAAGAAGTCCTGCGCCTGGATGGCCGTGGTGCCCTCGTAGAGCGAGTCGATCTTGGCGTCGCGGATGTACTGCTCGATCGGGTAGTCCTGCAGGAAGCCGGACCCGCCCAGGGTCTGCAGGCTCTCGGTCAGCTTGGCGTAAGCCTGCTCCGAGCCGAAGCCCTTGACCACCGGCAGCAGCAGGTCGTTGACCTTGTGCGCCAACTCGACGTCGATCCCGTGGACGGCCTTGGCGACGTCCTCGTCCTGGAAGGTCGCGGTGTACAGGTACAGCGCGCGCATGCCTTCGGCGTAGGACTTCTGGGTCATCAGGCTGCGACGGACGTCGGGGTGATGGGTGATGGTGACGCGCGGAGCGGCCTTGTCCATCATCTGGGTCAGGTCGGCACCCTGCACGCGCTCCTTGGCGTACTCCAGGGCGTTGAGGTAACCGGTCGAAAGGGTCGCGATGGCCTTGGTGCCCACCATCATTCGGGCCTGCTCGATCACGTCGAACATCTGCGCGATGCCGTTGTGCACCTCGCCGACCAGCCAGCCGACGGCGGGGGTGCCGTGCTGGCCGAAGGTCAGCTCACAGGTGGTGGAGACCTTCAGGCCCATCTTGTGTTCGACGTTGGTGACGAAGGCGCCGTTGCGCTCGCCCAGTTCGCCGGTCTCGTGGTCGAAGTGGAACTTCGGTACGAAGAACAGCGACAGCCCCTTGGTGCCCGGGCCGGCGCCCTCGGGGCGGGCCAGCACCAGATGCATGATGTTCTCGAACAGGTCATCGGAGTCGCCGGAGGTGATGAACCGCTTCACGCCGTCGATGTGCCAGGTGCCGTCCTCCTGCTTGACGGCCTTGGTGCGGCCGGCGCCGACGTCGGAGCCCGCGTCGGGCTCGGTCAGCACCATGGTGGCGCCCCAGCCGCGCTCGGCGCCCAGCACGGCCCACTTCTTCTGCTCTTCAGTGGCGTTGTGGTAGAAGATCTCGCACATGCCCGCGCCCATCGCGTACATGTAGGCCGCGGGGTTGGCTCCGAGAACGTGCTCGACCACAGCCCATTGCAGGGCACGAGGCACCGGCATGCCGCCGAGTTCTTCGGAAAGGCCGACCTTGTCCCAGCCGCCGTCGAGGAGCGCACGCATCGACTTCTTGAAAGGCTCGGGCAGCGTGACGGAGTGGGTCTTGGGGTCGAAGACCGGGGGATTGCGGTCACCGTCGGCGAACGATTCGGCGATGGGGCCCTCGGCCAGTCGGGCGATCTCCGCGAGCATCTCACGAGCCGAATCCTGGTCGAGATCCGCAAACGCGCCGGTGCCGAACACCTTGTCGATGCCGAAGACTTCGAACAGGTTAAAGACCTGGTCACGGACATTGCTCTTGTAGTGGCTCACTTTTCCTCCTCGTGAGAACGCCACCTGAGGTTGGGTACTTCGGATAAGTTACCCACCAGTAACTGCGGCCAACTATACCGTTCGGTAACTTCAACGCAAAGCTGTCTTGAGCAATTTCTAGGGGCGAACCAACCCAGTGGTTGATCGATGATCGTAGCCCGCTCGAATCTGGGCTGTGAGCTGCTGTTTCAGCCTAATGTGACGATAGTCACGAATCTGCCGTTAAGGTGGGCGGATGCGTCGAATCGCGGTGTGGGGCACGGGGAATATGGGTGCGACGGCAATCCGATCGGCGGTCGCGTTCCCGGGACTGGAACTGGCCGCAGTCATCACGTCGACACCGGACAAGGCCGGTCGGGACGCCGCAACGTTTGCCAAGCTCGACACCCCGACCGGCGTCGCCGCCGGCACCGACGTCGACGCGGCGCTCGCGCAGTGCGATGCGGTCGCCTATATGGCCTCGGGCGATATTCGTCCCGAGGAGGCCATCGCCGACATCGAACGCTGCCTGCGCGCGGGCAAACAGGTGGTGACGCCGTCGCTGTACTCGCTCTACGACCCGGCCTCGGCCCCGGCCGAGTGGGTCGCGCGGCTCACCGACGCCGCGGTGGCCGGCAATGCCGCCCTCCTGGTCAGCGGCGTCGATCCGGGGTGGGCCAACGATGCCCTGGCGGTGGCCGCGGCCGGGCTGTGTACCCGGATCCGCACCATCCGGTGCCAGGAGATCTTCGACTACTCCACCTATAACCAGCCGCACGCGGTGCGGGTGCTGTGTGGCTTCGGGGGGTCGATGGACGACACCCCGATGATGCTGTTGCCGTCGATACCCACCATGGTGTGGGGCGGCAACGTCCGGCTGATCGGCCGCGGATTGGGTCTGGAGATCGACGAGATCACCGAGAAGGTGGAGCGCCTACCGCTCACCGAATCTGTCGACAATGTGCTGGGCCGCTTCGAGGCGGGTACTCAGGGCGCATTCCGCGTGCAGGTCATCGGCTGGGCCGACGGCACCGAACGGGTCATCGTCGACCACATCACCCGCATCGATCCGGCCTGCGCACCGGACTGGCCGCAACCCGATCAGGGCGTCGGCGACCACCGGGTCATCATCGACGGCGATCCGCAGCTGAGCATCGTGGTGCGCGCCGACGTGCCCGGCGGTACCCGGGCCGACGGTGGCAACACCACCGCGGCCAACCGCCTGCTCGGCGCGGTCGACTGGCTGGCCACCCAGAAGCCCGGCATCTACGACGGCCTCGACGTGCCACTGCATCCGCCGCTCCCGGCCGAAGTCGAAGCAACCCGCTGGATTTGAGTTTTCGCGCGAGCAGACACAGAATCGCCCTTTTTCGCGCGAGAAACTGCGACTCTGCGTCTGCTCGGCAATCAGGGTGACGCGCTTGCTGACGCAAGCATCAGGTCGTCGCCCAAACCCAAAGGGCGGCGCGATTGTGCGCCGAAGCGGAACATTCCGGCATGGGGTTTATACAGCCGAACCTGCCGGTCGTTGATCTCGCCGACTGGAGCAAGGGCACGCGCGCCGAGCGGATTGTGCCGATGGCGCGGCACATCGCCGAGAACGGCTTCGGCACACCGCTGGTGATGCCCCTCATGTACGGCGTGAAGATCGTGCTGTACATCCTCGGTGCGGGGTTGTTCGCGTTCTCGACGCGTGGCATCGACGGATTCACGGATGTCGCGTCGTGGTGGTTGGAGCCCATCGTCTTCCAGAAGGTCGTCCTGTACACGATGTTGTTCGAAGTCGTCGGGCTCGGTTGCTGTTTCGGCCCCTTGGCGGGCCGCTACTTCCCGCCGATGGGATCGATCCTGTACTGGTTGCGGCCGGGCACCGTCCGGCTGCCGCCGTGGCCCGACCGGGTGCCGTTCACCAAGGGCGACAACAGATCCCCGATCGATGTGCTGCTGTACGCCGGTCTGCTCGCGTTGCTGGTGACGGCCCTGCTGTCGGACGGCACCGGCCCGATCCCCGTCCTGGACACCGTGATCGGCGTGCTGCCCTGGTGGCAGACCGTCGCGATTCTGTCCGTTCTGGCGGTGCTCGGCCTACGTGACAAGGTGATCTACCTTGCCGCTCGTGGTGAGGTGTATGCGCCGCTGGCATTGGTATTCCTGTTCGCCGGGGCGGATATCGTCGTCGGCGCCAAAGTGGTCTTCCTGGTCATCTGGCTGGGGGCCGCCACCAGCAAACTGAATGCGCATTTCCCGTTCGTGATCTCGACGATGGTGGCGAACAACCCCTTTGTCCCGCGCGGATTCCTCAAGCGGTCGATGTTCAAGCGGTATCCGGATGACCTGCGGCCCAGCCGTACCGCGGTCTCCATCGCGCACTTCTCGACCGCGGTCGAGGGGTTGGTGCCGCTGGTGCTGTTCTTCTCCCATGGCGGCTGGCCCACCGCGATCGCGGCGTTCGTGATGGTCGTATTCCACCTGAACATCCTGATGTCGTTCCCGATGGGGGTGCCGCTGGAATGGAACGTCTTCATGATCTTCGGGGTGTTGTGGTTGTTCGTCGGCCACGCGCACATCGGGCTCTCCGACCTCGCCGAACCGTTGCCGGTTGCGATCCTGTTCATCGTCCTCGCAGGCATCGTGGTGCTCGGAAACCTGTTCCCGCAGAAGGTTTCCTTCTTGCCGGGCATGCGGTACTACGCGGGCAACTGGGACACCACCGTGTGGTGTGTGAAGCCGTCGGCCGACGAAAAGTTGCGCACGGGTTCGCGTGCGCTCGGCCCGATGTACCACCCCCAACTGGAGCGGTTGTACGACGACGACGAATCGCCCCTGATCGTCACCTACCTCGGCTACGCGTTCCGCGGCATGAACACCCATGGGCGCGCACTGTTCACGTTGGCGCACCGGGCCATGGTCGGCCATGACGAAGCCGACTACAACCTGTGTGAGGGCGAGCAGGTCTGCGCCATGCTCCTCGGCTGGAACTTCGGTGACGGCCACATGCACAACGAGTGTCTGATCGAGGCGATGCAGCGGCGCTGCGGGTTCGAGCCGGGCGAGGTTCGCGTGGTGATCCTTGATTCGCAACCGATGCACATCAAACGACAGGAATACCGGCTCGTCGACGCCGCCACCGGCGAGTTCGAGCGGGGCTACATCGACGTCGACGACATGGTGGTCAATCAGCCTTGGGCGGATGACCTTCCAGTGCATGCCGAGCGGGGTGCGGCAGCCGGCATGCCCTGACGCCTTCTCCTGCCGAGCAGACGCGTAGGTACCCGAAAATGTGCGTTCTCGGGTACCGCAACGTCTGTTCGCCGGATCTCAGTCCTCCGGTACTGCGGCGGGTTCGGCATCGGGCAGCTGAGCCACCAGATACTCGGCGAGCCCCCCGATCGTCGGATAGTCGAATACCGCGGTGGCGTTGATGGTGAACTTGCCGCCGAACTGACTGTGCAGCCGGTTACGCAGTTCGATCGCCATCAGCGAATCCGTGCCCAGGTCCAGGAACCGACTGGATGCGGCCGGTGGCTGCGCCAGGCGCAGGAAGTTCTGCACCTCGCGTTGGAGGAACTCGGTCACGAAACCGGCCCGCTGCGGCACCGGTATCTCCATCAGCTGCTTGAGCAACTCACTGTCGCCGATCACCTCTCCCACGGCACTCGGCAACACCAGATCGAGGATCGGTGGACGCGAACTGCCCAGCACCTTCGCGGCACGCTGCCAGTTGGCCTTGAGGACGGTCGCCTGGCCGGTTCCGTTGGCGACGACCTCGGCGAGAGCGGCGAGCGCCGCCGAGGGGTCCAGCGGAATCAGGCCCTGCGCAGCGATATTGGTGGTCGCCGCCTCCGACGAGGCCATGCCGCCTTGGGCCCAGGGGCCGAAGTTGACGCCGGTGGCCGGCAACCCCTGCGCTCGTCGTTGCGCGACCAGCCCGTCGAGCAGTGCATTGGCCGTCGCGTAGTTGGCCTGACCGGGTGAACCGAACAAGCTGGACACCGAGGAGGACACGATGAAGAAGTCCAGATCGTCCTGCCTCGTCAACCTGTCCAAGTGGCAGGCGCCGAACGCCTTGGGCGCCAAGGTGGTTCGGAAGCGCTCCAGGCTCTGCTGGGATAGCAGCGCATCGTCGAGCACGCCCGCCAGATGCACCACTCCGGCAAGCGGCGGCAGCTCCGCCCGAATCCGCTGCAACAGCGTCGCCACCTCGGACTCGACGCCGACATCGGCCGCAAAGACGTGGATGCGGCACTTGTAGCGCTCGGTGATCTCCTCGATCAACCGCTGCGCGTCCGTATCGGGCGCGCCCCGACTGCTCAACACGAGATCACCGGCACCGAGTTGGGCCAGATACGACGCCGTGTGCAGACCGATCGCGCCGAGGCCGCCCGTGATCAGGTAGCTCCGATCCGGCCGTGGCTGAAGCGGATTCGGGATCTGCACCACGATCTTGCCGATGTGCCGCGCCTGCTGCATACGGCGGAACGCGGCCCGTGCCTCGGTGAGCGGGTAGATCTCAACCGGCAGCGGCGTCCACTCACGCTTGGCCAGTCCCTCCGACACCTCGGTGAGCAAGTCGCGAATTCGATCGGGTTCGGTGAACATCACCGTGTCCAACGCGACAATCTCGTAGGCGATGTCGGGACGCACCTCGGCCATTTGCTCCGGTGTCCAGATGTCGCGCTTGGCGATCTCGGCGAAGCGGCCGCTCTGGGCGGTAGCCCTCAGCGTCGCCTCGATGAACCCCTCGCTGGTCAGGGAGTTGAGCACGACGTCCACACCCGCGCCGTCGGTGTCCGCCAAGATCTGATCGGCGAAATCCGTTGTGCGCGAATCGTAGACATGCTTCACGCCCAGCTTGTGCAGCGTCGCACGCTTGAAGGTGCTGGCCGTGGCGAATACTTCGGCACCGCACTGCTGGGCCATCTGGATCGCCGCCAGGCCCACGCCACCACTGGCGGCGTGGACCAGCACCCGGTCACCGGGTTTGAGCTGAGCCCAGTCGAACGCGAGCCGGACCGTCAGTGCCGCGGCGGGGATCGTCGCGGCCTCCACCGCGCTCACCCCGTCCGGGATCGGCGCCAGGAACTGGGCAGGCACGTTGAACCGGCTGGAGAACGCGCCCTGCATGGAGCCGTAGACGCGCTGGCCCACCCCGAGTCCGGTGACACCGTCACCCAGTTGCGTGACGACGCCGGCGAAGTCGCCGCCGATCGGTCCGGGGTCACCCGGGTAGAGGTCGAGAACGTTGAGCACGTCGCGGAAGTTGAGGCCGGCGGCCTCGACCCGGACCTGCACGTAGCCCTCATCCGGCGGCGCCACATCCTTCTCTGTGATCCGCAGGTTGTCGATCGCGCCGCGTTCGGTGGGCGCCAGGACGTAGTCGCCGGCGCGGGGCACCGTGAGGCGGCCGCTGCGCGCCCACGGCAACAACCGCGAGGCCAGCAGCTTCCCTTGCCGCACAGCGAGTTCCGGCTCCTGGACGGACGAGTCCGGGGTGGCGATCAAATTCGCCACGGCCTGAACGGCCTCGGGCGAGCCGTCGCAATCGACCAGTCGGCAGCGCAGCGCCGGTTCTTCGTTGATCGTGGTGCGCCCGAATCCCCACAGCGCTGCCTGCACCGGGTCGACCGGCTCGCCGGATTCGGTGGCCACGGCCCGCTCGGTGACGATCCACAGTCCGCCGGGCAGCTTTACCTCGCCGCCTTGCACGGTGTGCACGGCGCTGAGCAGATTGGCGATCTCGGTCTCGAGCCGCGCGGCGACATCGGCGCTCGCCTCCCCGATACGCGGCGCGGCGCAGCGCCACACGACGCCGGAGAACGGCAGGCCGCGCTCCTTGGCCCGGGCCAGCAGCTGCCCCAGAAGCTCTGGGTCCGTGTTCCGGTTGAGCGGGATGCAGCCCGGCACCTTGGCGGCCAGTTCGTCGAATCCGGCGACCAGCCAGGTGTCGGTTGACGTTGCGTCCTCAGCTGTCTCGTCTCCGCAGGGCGGTACCGGTACCTCGTGCCAGCCGAGGGTGTAGAGCAGCCGGGTGGCGTCGCCGCCGAGGCCGCGCAGCAGCGCCTCGCGGGGTGCGCGTTTGACCGTGAACTCGCGAATCCCGCCCAGGCGACGGCCATCCCGATCGAGGTAATCGAGATCGAAGACCTGGGTTTCGCTGTCGAGTGTGCTCTCGTGCCATCTTGCGCGGCAGTAGAACCGCCGAGGCATTTTCTCCTTCAAGGTCACCTGCCCGTACCGCAGCGGCAGGAACAGATCATTGACGCCCTGTTCGGCCGCGAGCAGTGCCGGGAACGCCGGGAAGGCGACACCGGTGCACAGGTCCATCAGCACCGGGTGCATCGGCTCTGTGCCGAGTTGTTCGGCGAGCTCCGCACCGACGAGGACGTCGCCGATCGCCTCACCTTGACCGAGCCACAGCGACTTCAGGGAACCGGACCAGGTCGGGCCCCAGGCCAACTCCAGGTCGGCGAAGGTCTCGAACAACTCCTGCGGACGCATGCGTTCCATCCGCTCGATGGCTTCGTCGACCGGATCGGGAGCCTCAGCGCTGTCGTCAGTGTCGTCGCCGACTCCGGTGACGGCGGTGCCTTCGGCGTTCAACGCCCATTCGGCGTCCCGTTCACCATAAGGGCGGCTGTGCACCTGGAATTTCGAGACACTGCCATCCTCCAGCGGATGCAAGGTCAACTGCACTTCGCGAGAGCTCTTCTCGGGCAGGATGATCGGCTCGTAGAAAAACACATCTTTCGCCCGCGCCGGGGTGCCGACCGCGGCCAATGCCATCGCCGCGTACGTCGCACCGGGCACGACGACGGTGCCGTAGATGACGTGATCCGAAAGCCACGGCTGCGACCTGACCGACAACCGGCTGGTGTAGATGGAGTCGCCAGAGGCGAGATCCATTGCACTCCCCAGAATTCCCGAACCGGGACCGGCCGACCCATCGATGGAGATCGTGGATCCTTTGGGCCAGAAGCGGCGGCGCTGGAACGGATAGGTCGGCAATTCGACTGTGCGGTGCGGACGCGAGGAGCACAGCGGGTCTCGGGATTGACGCTGCAGCGCAGCGAAATCGGGCCGGTGTCCGCCGACGTAGGCCGCGGCCAAGGCGTCGGCGATCTGGCGCCGGTCGCCAACACCCTTGCGCAGCGAGACGATCGCCCGCGGCGCGGCCAAGTGCTCGGGCCAGACCTGTACCGCCGCCCCGGTCAGCACCGGTTGCGGACCGATCTCCATCAACACCGAGCAGCCCAGCGCCGCCACGGTGCGCACACTTTCGGCGAACTGCACCGGCTGACGGGAATGCCGCCGCCAGTATTGGGCGTCGAGCGGGGTCTGGGCGGTGAGCACGGCGCCGGTGCGGTTGCAGACCAGCGGCAAGGTCGGGACGGCGAACTTCACCTGCGCTGCGTACGACTCGAATTCATCGAGCACCGGATCCAGCAATTCGGAGTGGAAAGCGTGACTGGTCTGCAGCCAGCTGCAGCGAATTCCGTCACCCTCGAACCTGGCGACGATCTGCTCCAAATCCTCACCGGGGCCGGAGAGCACGGTGTTGGGGCCGTTGTAGGCGCCGACGGACACCCGCTGGAATTCGCCGGCGATCTCCTCAACCTGCTTGGCGTCGGTGAACACCGCCACCATTCGCCCGCCCTCGGGCAGGCTGCCGAACAGCCGGCCGCGCTCGGCCATCAGACGCGCGCCATCCTCGAGGCCGAAGACTCCGGCGACACATGCTGCCGCGTACTGGCCGACGCTGTGCCCCAGCACCACGTCGGGCTCGATGCCCCAGGACTGCCACAGCCGGGCCAGGCCCATCTCGACGGCGAACAAGGCCGGCTGTGCAAAGGCCGTGTGCCGCAGAATCTCTCCGGCGTCCCCGCCGGAGGCGAACATGACCTCCAGTAACGGGCGCGGCAGAATGTCATCGACCGCCTCCGCGCAGCGTGTCACGGTTTCGGCGAAGACCGGCTCGGTGTCGAATAGTTCACGCGCCATTCCGGGATGCTGGCTGCCCTGCCCGGTGAACAACCACGCCGTCGTCGGATGATGCGTGTGTTCACCACGTACGACACCCGGTCGCAGGCGGTTCTCGGCCAACTCGGACAGGGCTTGGCGCGCATCTTCGATCGAATCCACGACCACCGCGGCGCGATGCTCGAAATGCGAACGGCCCGTTCCCGCGGCGCGGCACACGTCGGCCAGGTCGACCTCCGGATGCGCACCCAGCCAGGCGTCATAACGCTGGGCCAAGGCCACGAGTGCTTCCGGTGACCGGGCGGACAGCATCAGCACATTGGCGCCAGACTGCTCCTGAGTGTCCGGCTCCGCGGCCGGCACGCCATTACGTGCGGGTGCCTCCTCGATGAGCACGTGCGCGTTCGTGCCGGTGAAACCGAAGGAACTCACGCCTGCGCGTCGCGGTCTGCCGTTGCTCTGCCACGGAATCGCCTTGTCCACGACCCGTACCGGCAGTGCGTCCCACGGGATGTGTGGTGACGGGTTTTCGAAGTGCAGGCTCTGCGGCAGCAATTCGTGCTGCAGCGACAACACGACCTTGATCAGACCCGCTGCACCCGAGGCCGATTCGGTGTGCCCGATGTTGGTCTTCACCGATCCCATCAGCAACGGCCGGTCCGCTTCCCGCGAGCCGCCATAGGCGGCTGCGGCCGCCTGGACCTCGATCGGATCGCCCAGCGGGGTGCCCGTCCCGTGCGCCTCGAGGTAGTCGACGTCGGCGCCGGTCAAACCGGCGCGAGCCAGCACCGAGCCGATTAGCCGTTGTTGTGCTCCGCCATTGGGCACCGTCAGACCACTGGAAGCGCCGTCCTGGTTCACCCCGCTGCCGCGAATCACCGCGCAGACCCGATCGCCGTCGCGCTCCGCGTCACTCAGCCGCTTGAGCACGAGAACGCCGCAGCCTTCACTGCGCACATAGCCGTCGGCGGAGGCGTCGAACGTCTTGCAACGCCCGACCGGGGAGAGCATCCTGGCGCGGGAGGCGGCGATGATCGTCACCGGGCTCAGCAGGACGTTCACCCCGCCGGCCAATGCCATGTCGCAGTCGCCGGAATGCAGCGCCTGGCAGGCCTGATGGATGGCCACCAACGCCGAGCTGCATGCGGTATCGACCGCCACCGCCGGTCCCTCGAGCCCGAGCGCGAAGGCAACCCGACCGGAAATGGCATTGAGTGCGTTGCCGGTGATGAAGTGGGGTTGGATCTTGTCGATCGGCTCTGCCGACAGCAGGTGCGCATACTCGTTGGCGGCCACACCCACGAAGATTCCGGTTCGGCTGCCGCGCAGACCGGCCGGCGCGTACCCCGCCCTTTCCAGGCCCTCCCATACTGTTTCGAGCATCAGTCGCTGCTGAGGTTCGATCCAGACCGCCTCGCGTGGGGAGATGCCGAAGAATTCGGGATCGAATCCGTCGATGCCGTCCAGGAATCCGCCGCAGCGCGTGTACGTCTTGCCCGGGGCGTCTGGATCCGGGTCGTAGAACTCGTCGATGTCGAATCGGTCCTCGGGGACTTCCCGGATCGCATCGACACCGCCGGCAAGCACCTCCCAGAAGGCTTCCGGGTCAGGCGCACCGGGGAATCGGCACGACACCGCGACGATCGCGATCGGGTCGTCCGTGTGCGTTGCCACCGGCGCGGATGTTGCCTTGGCAGATGCCTGCACGTTGAGTCCCAGCACCTCCCCGAGCAGGTAGTCGGCCACGTCGGACAGCCGTGGGTGATCCATCACCAGGGTGATGGGAATTTCGCGGCCCACCCCCTGTTCGATGCGGCGCCGCAGTTCGACGGCCATCAGCGAATCCATACCGAGGTCGAAGAACCCGGCGTCCTCGCGGACCTCGGCAGCATCGACGCGGGTCACCTCGGCTACCGCGTCGCGTAGGTAATCGGTGAGAAGTTTCTTGCGCTGCTGCACCGGAGCGTTCGTGAGTTGCTCGACCAGTTGGGTCTTCCCGGACGGCGTCAGCACCGGCGCCACGCCGGTAGGCGTGGCGGGCACCTCGCGCTCCAGTTCCGTCAGGAGGGCTCGCCGCCCGGCTTGCTGGTAGAGCGGCAGGAAGCGGGCCCAATCGATCCGGGCCACGATTCCTTGTGCGGGGCCATCCGCCGAGGCTGTCGCCAGGACTTCGGCCAGGCCCGCGAGTGCATCGGTAGGCGGCAATGTCCGGATCCCGCGTTGATCAAGTCGCGCACGCGATTCCGCGTCGGCCATGCCCGCCGACCAGGGGCCGAAGTTCACGGCGCTCCCAGCGATGCCCTGCTCCCGCAGCCGCCAGGCCAGCCCGTCGAGGAAGGCGTTGGCCGCGGCGTAGGAAGTCTGACCGAACCCACCCCATACCGAGGCGATCGAGGAGGTGCTGAGGAAGAAGTCGAGCCGCAGGCCAGCGACTGCTTGGCTCAAATGCCAGGCACCCCAGACCTTCCCGGCGAAGACGCGATCCACTTCGGCTTGATGAGATTCGAAGTCCAGCTCGCTCAGCGGGGTGGTGCCGATCTCGCCCGCCGCATGGACGATCCCGGCCAGCGGCGGTAGCTCGGCCCGCACAGTGGTCAACAGGCGTGCGACATCGTGCGCATCGGCGACATCGGCCGCGATGACGCGGACTTCGCAGCCGTGTTGTTCGACCAGGGTATCGATGCGCCGTTGGGCGGCATCGCCGGGCGTGCGTCGGCTGGTCAGCACCAGATGCTCGGCGCCGTGCGCGGCCAGGTATCCGGCGATCTCCAGCCCGATGGATCCGAGCCCGCCGGTCACCAGATAGGTGGCGTCGCCGCGTAGTTGCAGCGGTGTGCCGCTCGGCAGCTCCTCGCGCCGAACCAGCCGGGGAACGTAGACCGCTTGATCGCGCAGCGCGATCTGGTCCTCGCTGGTTGTCGCGTCGCGCGGCATCGTGATCCGGTCGATGAGCCGAGCCCACTCGTCGGCGGTACCCTCGGCCAGATCGGCCAGTCCACCCCACAATTGCGGGAACTCCAGCGCCGCGGCACGACCGAATCCCCACAGGGCACTCTGCTCCGGCGCCACGGTGTCCGCGTCGGTGACGCGCTGGGCGCCGCGGGTGACCAGCCAGATGGGGCTGCGCAGTTCAGCGGCGGCCGCGGCGCGCAGGAGTCGCCGTGTTCCGCCCAGGATTTGGTGTTGCATGCGCAGAAGTGACTGCATCGCAGGTGCACCCCTGGAGTCCAGGTCCGCGTCGAGGGCGGCGACATGCACGATACGCAGCGTCGAATCATCCACTGCCGCGGCGCGTAGCGCGTCGACGAGTTTTTCCTCGTCCGCCTCGGAAGCCGGCAACCCGATGATCCGGTGCCGGTGTCCACGGGCAGTCAGCGTGTCGACCAGAGGCGTGACGGCGTCGGTGTCATCGCCGACGAGAATCCAAGCGGAATCCTGTCCGGTGTTTGCGCCGGAGCGGGCAGTGACGGCTTTCTCCCAGCGGAACTCGTAGCGGTCGTCCGCGATGGACTGGGTTGAGCGTTGTTGGTTGTGTTGTGCGGCAAGCTTGCTCAGCACCTCGAGGGTGTGCTGATCATGCGCGCCGTCGAGCAGGGCTGCGAGTTCCTCGATGCGGCCGTCTTCGAGCAGGCGGACGGCCTGGGTGCGCGGCCCGCCAACGTGCTGTTGCTGGTTGGGCTCTTCCCGATTGTCCGAGTACCAGTAGTCGCGGTGCTCGAACGGATAGGTGGGCAAGTCGAGCTTGCGTGCGTGCGACCGCCGTAACGTGGCGAACGCGGGCAGGTGGCCCAAGACATACGCGTCGGCGAGGGCTTCAGTGATCTGCCGGTGGTCGGCGCTGTTGCGGCGCAGCGACGCGATCACCCGCGGTGCGGAGGGCGGGTCGGGCCATGCCCCCAGGGCCGCTGCGGTGAGCACCGGTCGCGGGCCGATCTCCACCAACAATGTGCAGTGCAGATCCGCCAGGGTGCGCACACTTTTCGCGAACTCCACGGGCTGGCGCGCGTGGCGGCGCCAATAGGCGCCGTCGAGCTTGACGCTGCGGCCGAGCGCGGCGCCGGTGCGATTGTCGATCAGAATCCGTTGTGGTGCTGTGAAAGTGAACCGGTTCGCATACGCTTCGAACTCGTCGAGTATCGGATCCAGCAGCGCCGAGTGAAACGCGTGGCTGGTGTCCAGCCAGTCACACCGGACACCGTCGGCAGCCAGGCCTGCCACCGCCTTCTCCAGATCCGGTGCGGGTCCGGACAATACGGTGTTGGCACCGTTGTAGGCGGCGACCGACAGGCTCGGGTACTCGTCGGTCAGGCTCTCGACGCGCTCGGCGGCGGTGAACACCGCGACCATCCGGCCACCCGCAGGCAGGCTGCCGAACAGGCGGCCGCGTTCGGCCATCAGCAACGCACCGTCCTCGAGGCCGAGCACGCCGGCGACGCAGGCCGCCGAGTACTGTCCGACGCTGTGGCCCAGCACCACGTCGGGTTCGAAGCCCCAGGACTGCCAGAGGCGGGCCAAGCCCATCTCTATCGCGAACAGCGCGGGCTGTGCGTAGCCGGTCTGCCGCAGCGTCTCCTCGGCATCCGGGCTGTCGACGTCGAAAATCACATCCAGCAAAGGTCTTTCGAGGACATCGGCAACCGCTGCCGCGCATTGGTTCAGCGTCTCGGCAAAGACCGGCTCGGTGTCGAACAACTCCCGGGCCATGCCGGGGTACTGGCTGCCTTGACCGGTGAACAGCCACGCCGTCTTCGGTGTGTCGTGGGATTCGCCGCGAACCAGACCGGGCGCCGGCCGGTCCTCGGACAGCGCGCCGAGCAGCTCGACGGCGGATTCCCGCGAGTTGACCACCAACGCGGCCCGGTGCTCCAAGTGCGCTCGCCCGGCCCCGGCGGTAAAGCACACGTCCGCCAAGGAAGCCTCGGGGTGCGCGCTCAACCAGCCGCGGTACTGATCAGCGACCTGGGCCAAAGCGGCAGGCGTCCGTGCCGAGAGGGGAAGCACGCTGAACCCCGGAGCCGCCCCGGCGGCGACATCGGACTGCGGAGCCGCCCCGGCGGCGACATCGGACTGCGGAGCCGCCCCGGCGGCGACATCGGACTGCGGAGCCGCCCCGGCGGCGACATCGGACTTCAGGTCCCCAGGCTGTTCGAGCGGACCCGGCACCGGAACGGGTGGCTCGGGCGCCTCTTCGAGGATGACGTGCGCATTAGTTCCCGCGAACCCGAATGAGCTGACGCCCGCGATGCGCGGCCTACCGTTGCGTTCCCAGGCGGTCGGTTCGGTGACGACCTGCACCGGGAGCCGGTCCCAGGGAATGTGCGGGGACGGGTTCTGAAAGTGCAGGTGGGGCGGCAGCAGTTCGTTCTCGAGCGACAGGATGACCTTGATGACGCCCGCGATACCGGCGGCTGCTTCCAGGTGTCCGATGTTCGTCTTCGCCGAGCCCATCAACAGCGGTCGGCCGGGTTCACGTCCAGCGCCGAAGGCCGCACCTGCGGCCTGGGCCTCGATCGGGTCGCCCAGCGATGTCCCGGTGCCGTGCGCCTCCAGGTACTCGACATCGCTGGGTTCGAGGCCGGCCCGCTTCAGCGCATCGGCGATAACGCGCTGCTGAGCGATGCCATTGGGCACTGTCAATCCGCCCGATGCGCCGTCCTGGTTGATCGCGCTGCCGCGGATCACGGCCCGAATCCGGTCACCGTCGCGGATCGCGTCCTGGAGCCGTTTGATGACGATGATTCCGCAGCCCTCGCCGCGCACGTAGCCATCCGCGGCCGCGTCGAAGGTCTTGCACCGGCCATCCGGTGCCAGCATGTGTGCGTGCGAGAACGTGATCATGGTCGCCGGGGTGAGCATGACGTTCGCGCCCCCGGCCAGGGCCAGGTCGCACTCTCCTAAGCGGAGTGCTTGGCATGCTTGATGGATTGCCACCAGCGATGAACTGCACGCCGTGTCCACGGCGACGGCGGGACCCTGCAGCCCCAACCGATAGCTGATCCGGCCCGCCGCTGCGGCATTCGACGTCCCGATCGCCATGTAGGCCTCGATCTCGGGGTATGTCAGCTCGTCGGATGCCATGCCCAGGTAGTCGTGGGTGGCCAAACCTATGAATACCCCAGTGTTGGTGTCAGCCAAAGCCGTTGGTGCGGTACCCGCGTGTTCCACTGCGTGCCACGCGGTTTCCAACAGGAGTCGATGCTGTGGGTCCATCAGCCTGACCTCGCGCGTCGACATGCCGAAGAACGGTGCATCGAAGCCGGTCACGTCGTCGACGAAACCCGCACGACGGGTGACGACCTTGCCGGGCGTGCCGGGTTCCGGGTCGAAGAACTCGTTGATATCCCAACGATCTTTGGGCACTTCCGATATCGCGTCGCGGCCGTCTCTCAGCAGGTCCCAGAACCTATCGGCATCTGGGGCTCCTGGAAATCGGGCCGCGTAGCCCACGACGGCAAAATTGGCGGGCGGTTCGATCGGACGTTCAACGGTTCCCATGCCGTTGTCCTCCTTGCATCGGCGTGCGGAAACGCACCTCCGCGCTCCCCCGAAAGCGCCGGAAGATCAACTTCGACCGACACTATTGCATGACTACCTGTGTGTGCGAGGTTGGATTTCTTGTAGGAGTCTGTTGAGCGTTGCTGTCGCGCGGAGCGCGAGTATGTTGGTGCTGCGATGAGTTCCGCCGGAACCGGAGCCGGCTGAGCTGGTTGAACGGGGAATACTGGGAGGGACAAGTCTTGCGCATCGGAAAGATAACGGTTGGCGCACTTGATGAATGGTTGCTGAGTCCAGGATCGGTCACTTCCTGGCACCCAACGGCCGAGTCCCAGGAGAAGGCGAGACGAGCGCCGCTCAGTACAGTCCCGGTCAGCTACATGCAGAGTCAACATCTTCGTAACTACAGCGCGCGAAAAGCCGCGGGGTTGAACTTCTCTCGGCAGATCATCGCCAGCTGTGAGGTGGCTGGACAGTGCGATGTAGCTGCCATGGATCACGCTGTGAACGCCTACCTACGTCGGCACGACACATTCCGCAGTTGGTTCGAACAATCCGGTGATGGGGAGTTCGTCCGGCACGCCTTCGACGATCCGGCTGACATGGAATTCATACCGGTCGATCAGGGCTCCATGTCGGTCGACGAAATTCGCGCTCACGTCACCGACATTCCGAATCCGTTGGAGTGGGCCTGTTTTACATTCGGGATAATCCAGAGCGAGCACCACTTTACTTTTTTTGCCGCGATGGATCACGTCCACGGAGACGCGACGTTGATCGGCACCACAATGTTGGAAGCCAACGGCATGTATTCGGCATTGAGCGGAGGTGGGCGGGCGCTCAGACTGCCGGATGCCGGTAGCTTCGATGATTTCTGTGTCCGGGAGCGCGAATTGACGGCGGAGTTGACCGTGGATTCGCCAGGGGTGCGCGCGTGGATTGACTTCGCCGAGAACAACAGTGACGGTTTCCCCGAATTCCCACTACCGCTGGGTGATCCGCAGGAGTCGACCCGCAGCGACCTGACCTCTGAAGTTCTGATGGACGCGGCGCAGACGGAACGCTTCGAATCGGCCTGTACGGCGGCGGGTGCGCGCTTCGTCGGAGGTTTGTTTGCTTGTCTGGGCCTGGTGGAGCACGAATTCACCGGTGTTCTCACCTATTACGGACTCACGCCGAGGGATTCCCGCACAGCCGGCGACAATTTCATGACACAGGGTTGGTTCACCGGCTTGATTCCGATCATCGTCCCGGTTGCGGCGACGTCTTTCAATGAGGCCGCCTGGGCAGCGCAGGCTTCTTTCGATTCGAGCCTGGACATGGCGAGAGTGCCGTATTACCGCGTACTCGAGCTGGCTCCGTGGTTGAACTGGCCACGGCCGAACTTCCCGGTGTCGAACTTCTTACATGGTGGTGCTGCTCCACTCAACGCTGTCCTCGCGGCTGCGGACATGGGCCTTGCGAACAATATTGGGATCTATCCCGACGGCCGGTTCTCCTATCAATTGACGATCTACATATTCCGGTACGGGGAGGGCACGGTCATGGCGATCATGCATCCCGACAACCCGGTCGCCAGCAAATCAGTCACCCGCTACATGGGGGCGATGAGGGCGGTGTCGGCGCGGGTTGCTGATACCGGGCACTGGGGCCGCGTCGCCTAGCGGAGAGCAAATCGATGGCCATGGATCTTCCGCCGCACCACGCCTTCGGAGCGAAGGTGAGGGCGACATGCGACGGCTAGCCGATCTCGTGGTGCGATGGCCCTGGGCGGTGATCGGGGTCTGGGTCGCCATGGTCATCTTCCTGCCGTTGACCTTCCCGTCGCTGAGTGCAATGGCCGAAAAACACCCGCTCGTCATCCTGCCCAGCGATGCACCGTCGAGCGTCACCGCGGAAAAGATGACCGAGGCTTTCAAGGAACCGGGCAACGACGACCTGCTGTTGGTGGCGTTGATCAACGAGAACGGGCTGGGACCCGCCGACGAGGCGGCCTACCGCAAGCTGGTGGAAGCGCTGCGCGACAACATGACAGATGTCGTGAGCGTGCAGGATTTCGTCAACACCCCACAACTGCGACCGTTCATGACCAGTGCGGACAAGACGACCTGGGTGTTGCCAGTGGGGCTGGCGGGTGAGTTGGGCACACCGCGGGCGATCGACTCATTCAACCGGGTTTCCGGCATCGTCGAACGCAGCACCGCCGGCAGCCCCGTGACCGTGCACCTCATCGGTCCCGCGGCCACCGCCGCCGACCTCACCATCGCCGGCCAGCATGACCGCCTGCCGATCGAGATCGCGATCGCTGTCCTGGTTCTGGCGGTGCTGTTGGTCGTCTACCGCAGTGCGGTCACGATGCTGCTGCCGTTGGTGACGATCGGGTCGTCTCTGCTGATCGCACAGGCGCTGGTGGCGGGCTTCTCCCAGCTGACAGGTGCGGGCGTGTCGAACCAGTCCGTCGTCTTCCTGAGCGCGATCATGGCCGGCGCCGGAACGGATTACGCGGTCTTTCTGATCAGCCGCTACCACGACTATGTGCGATCGGGAGCGGATTCCGATCAGGCGGTCAAGAAGGCGATGATCTCGATCGGGAAAGTCATCACGGCATCCGCCACCACGGTGGGGATCACTTTTCTGCTCTTGAGCTTCGCCAAAATGGGTGTGTTCAGAACGGTAGGAGTGTCGTCAGCGATCGGTATCTGCATCGCATTCCTGGCCGGGCTGACGCTGTTGCCGGCGATCTTGGTGCTCGCCGGGGCGCGGGGCTGGGTCAAACCGCGGCGCGAACTGACCGCTCGATTCTGGCGGCGTTCCGGCATCCGTATCGTGCGCCGACCGGTGGCGAACCTTGCTGCCAGTCTGCTGGTCTTGGCTCTACTGGCCAGCTGCGCGATCTTTGTGCGCTTCAACTATGACGATCGCAAGGTCGTGGCGGCGTCGGCACCGAGTTCGGCCGGCTATGCCGCGGTGGAACGCCATTTCCCGATCAGCCAGTCCATTCCCGAATACATCCTCGTCCAGTCACCTCGCGACCTGCGCACCCCGCGGGCGCTGGCGGACCTGGAGCAGATGGCTTCGCGCGTCGCCCAGTTGCCGGGCGTCGGGCTGGTCAGCGGTATCACCCGGCCCCTGGGCAAGGTGCCGGCGGAGTTCAGGGCCACGTTTCAGGCAGGCATAGTCGGTTCCCGGCTGGCCGACGGCTCCGCCCAGATCGACCAGCGCTCCAGCGACCTCAACCGGCTGTCGGCCGGGGCCAATACGCTGGCTGACAACCTCGCGGACGTGCGCACCCAGATCAACCAGGTTGCGCCCAGTATCCAGAGCCTGGCCGATACGTTCTCCTCGGTGCGAACCGAATACGGCGGCGACAAGCTGGTCCGCGACGTCGACACCGCAGCCAAGCTCGTGCAGAGCATCAATACGCTCGCCAATGCCATGGGCGTCAACTTCGCGGCGGTCAAGGACATGTTCGCCTGGATCGGCCCGGTCCTGATGGCACTGCAAGGTAACCAGGTCTGCGACGCCAACCCGTCCTGCAGCGACACCCGCATCCAGTTTCAGCGGCTGGTAGACGCGAACAACGACGGCAGCCTCGACCAGATCAACGATCTCGCTCATCAGCTCCAGGATGTCGGAGACAAACAGACCCTCAACGCGACGGTGAACAAGCTCAATAGCGCACTCGCCAGCGTCACCAAGGCGGTTCACGACATGGGGCTGGACCGGCCCGGCGGTCCGCAGGCGGGCCTGACCCAACTGCAACAAGGCGCCGAGCGCCTGGCCGGCGGAAGCCGAGAAGTGGCCGGCGGAGTCGACGAACTCGTCAAACAGGTCAAAGTGATCGCCGCCGGATTGGACCAGGCATCGGCGTTTCTGCTGACGATGAGGAACAACGCCGCGGATCCGGCGCAGGCCGGGTTCAACATTCCGGCCGAAGTGCTGAATCTGCCGGACTTCCACAAGGCCTCCGCGGCGTACGTCTCGCCGGACGGCCGCTCGGTGCGGTATCTGGTTCAAACCAAACTCAACCCGTTCAGCTCCGAGGCGATGGATCAGGTCAATGAGATCCAGGACATCGCGCGGGGCGCCCAGCCGAACACCACGCTGGCGGATGCCTCGATATCAATGGGTGGGTTCCCTGCCGCACTGCGGGATACCCGCGACTATTACCAGCAGGACATCCGATTCATCATCGTTGCGACCCTCATCGTCGTGATGCTCACCTTGATGTTGCTGTTGCGTTCCGTCGTCGCACCCATCTATCTCGTCGGTTCCGTCGTGATTTCCTACTTCGCGGCATTGGGCATCAGCGTCTGTGTGTTCCAGTTCCTCCTCGGCCAGCAGTTGCACTGGAGCGTGCCGCCTTTGGCCTTCGTGGTGCTGGTCGCGGTGGGCGCCGACTACAACATGCTTTTCGTGTCGCGGATGCGGGACGAGTCTCCACACAGCATGCGTTACGGCATCATTCGCACGCTGAGTTCGACCGGCGGCGTGATCACCGCGGCGGGTCTGATCTTCGCCGCCTCGATGGCTGGTCTCCTGTTCTCCAGCATCGGCTTGGTGGTCCAAGGCGGTTTCGTGATCGGTGTGGGAATCCTGCTGGATACCTTCGTAGTACGCACGATCACGGTGCCCGCCCTCGCTGCGCTGGTCGGGCGGGCGAACTGGTGGCCGTCACGAATCGGCGCGCGGACGGGCGTGCACACCTGATGTATGTGAAACTACGAAGCGGAGCGATCAGGGGTAGGGATGATGAAGTTCCTCGCTACGACGTGACATGACGACCATGACGCCAGCGCACCAGTCAACAGTTCTGTCGATGCTGCACGGCCGCGCCAGTCTGCGCCCCGGCGACGTCGCCTTCACCTTCACCGATTATGTTCACGACCCGGCGGGCGTGGTCGAGAGTATGACCTGGTCACAACTGTCACGCCGGACCATGAATGTGGCGCGCGAGATCTGCCGTCATTCCTCGGTCGGCGACAGGGCAGTGATCCTGGCCCCGCAGGGCCTGGAGTACATCCTGGCCTTTCTGGGGTCCATGCAGGCGGGGCTGGTCGCGGTGCCGCTCCCGTTGCCCCATCGTGGCTCGAGTCATGACCGTGTGAGTGCGGTTTTCGCCGATACGAAGCCGTCGGTGGTGCTCACCACGTCCGCGGTCGCGAAGGACGTCGGCGATTACGTCGATCAGTCAGGTATGGGCGTTGTGCCGAGCATCATCGAGATCGATTCGTTGGATCTGGACGCCGGCAATGGACTCGGCGACGGACCGGGTTTTGCGATGACGGAGTTCCCCAGCACGGCGTATTTGCAGTACAGCTCGGGTTCGACCCGGCTGCCGACCGGGGTGATGATCTCGCACCGCAACCTCCAGGTGAATTTCGAGCAGTTGATGCGCGGCCTGTTCGCCGATGCGCACGTCGCGCCCACCTCCGATACGACGATCGTGTCGTGGTTGCCCTTCTACCACGACATGGGTTTGGTGCTGGGTGTCTGCGCACCGATCCTGGGCGGCTATCGCGCAGCGCTGAGCAGTCCGGTGGGGTTCTTGGAAAAGCCGGCCCGCTGGATTCGGGCGCTGGCCGAGAACTATCAGGCTTTTTCCGCCGCACCCAATTTCGCCCTCGACCTGGCGGCCCGTAAAACCACCGACAACGACCTCGCCGGGCTCGACCTCGGCGGGGTGCTGGGCATCATCAACGGCGCGGAACGGGTGGAGCCAGCCACTCTGGAACGATTCGCAGATCGGTTTGCGCACTTCAATTTTCGCGACCACATGCTGCGTCCGTCGTACGGGTTGGCGGAGGCGACCGTGTTCGTGGCGAGTGGCGCCTGGAATGACTCGTCGGAGGCCGTGCACTTCGATGCCGACGAATTGTCGGTGGGCCGGGCCCGGCGGTGCGCCCGCGAGGGGCAGGGAAGCAAATGCGCGGCCAAAGCCGGCTCAGCGCTCGTCAAATACAAACTGCCGCAGTCACCGGTGGTGCGGATCGTCGACGTCGACACCCACCGAGAATGCGCGCAGGAAATGGTGGGCGAGATCTGGGTGCACGGCGACAATGTCGCGGCCGGCTACTGGAGCAGATCAGCGGAGGAACAGAGGTGCTTCGGCGCCACCCTCGTCGACCCGTCACGGGGCACCGTTGACGGGCCCTGGCTGCGGACCGGCGATCTGGGCTTCATCTCCGATGGTGAGCTGTTCATCGTCGGCCGCATCAAGGATCTGCTGATCATCCGCGGGCGCAATCACTTTCCCGAGGACATCGAGGCGACGGTCCAACAGATCACCGGTGGCCGGGTCGCGGCGATTTCGGTTCCGGTGAACAGCACCGAGAAGCTGGTCACCGTCATCGAAGTCAAGAAGCGAGCGGATTCCGCCGTAGCGGCGGTGCACTGGCTCAGTGAGGTCAAGAGCGACGTCACCTCCGCGATATCCAATGCGCACGGTTTGAATGTCGGGGATCTCGTTCTGGTGTCTCCTGGGTCGATACCCACCACGACCAGCGGCAAGATCCGGCGCGCCGCCTGCGTTGAGCAGTATCGGCAGGACGAGTTCATTCGGTTGGACGCCTGAGCGGCGGTGATGGGCACAGACGACGGACAGGTTGAGCGGAGCGTTGAAGAGTAAGGTCCGGTTCAGTACACACACGCGTAGGCGGGAGTGGACATGCGGAGACTGTTTGCATCGGTCACTGCGCTGGTAACCGTAGGCGCCACAGGATGTTTCGGCTTCGGGATCGCGGCGGCTGACGACCCGCAACCCGGCGCGCCGGCGGACCAGCACGGGACACCGGACACCGGAACTCCGCCACTGGGGACGCCCGGCCGGGCGTACGCGCTAGGTGGCGCGCACGTTCTCGGCATCCCCTACGACGAATACATCATGCGCACCGGCGCACAGTGGTTCCCCGGGCTGAACCGGCAGATCGTCGACTACCCCGCGGGACAGGTGCAGGGGCACACGCTGGAACGGCTGTTCCCTGGCAGCGGCCGGCTGGATGATTCCTTCCCGGGTCTGGGCATCGACGGCCCGAGCATCGGCGAGTCGGTCGATGAGGGCGTGGGCAACGTCGATGCGGCGATCCAAAAGGGTGGTTCCGGCACCGTGATCGGCCTGTCCGAGGGTGCGATGGTGCTCAACGCCGTGCAGGCGCGGCTCGCCAACGACCCTGCGGCCCCGCCACCGGATCAACTGAGCTTCGCGGTGTACGGCGACCCGGTCGGCAAGCACGCTTTCGGTGAAAGCTTCCTGACCCAGATGTTCCCGGTGGGCAGTGTCGTTCCCGCACTCGATTACACGATCCCGCCCCCGGTGGAGAGCCAGTACGACACCTACGAGTTCGTCTCCGCTTACGACAGCATCGCCGACTGGCCGGACCGGCCGGATAACTGGATGTCCCTCGCCAATGCGGTCGTGGGCCTCGCGACCGGTCACACGGCGGTGGCTTTCACCGACCCGAGCATGGTGCCGCCGCAAAACATCAGGACGACCGTCAACTCCAAGGGCGCGAAGACGACGACATACATGATCCCGGAGCAACACCTTCCCCTGGTGTTGCCGTTCAAATATGCCGGGGTGGACGAGCCCACACTGAACCAGCTCGACGCGGTGCTGCAGCCCATGGTGGATGCGGGCTACTCGCGCAACGACGATCCGGCCACCGCGCCGATCACGGTGGATCCGGTGCATGGTTATGACCCCGCGGCCGTCACCGCACCGGCCACGCAGGCCGCCTTCGGCGGCGGGGCCGATCCGATGTCCCAGCTGCTCGCCGGAATGCAGTACGTGTTGAACCACCAATAGCGATCGGACTTCTACAGTCCGGTCAATCCCGCAACGAGCAGCACGCAGCCGACCGCGGCCAACAGGGCGGCGACCTGCCGGCGGCGCCGCGACCGCAGCCAGTCGTGCAATGCCGACAGGGTTGCGCGGGTGCGGTCCGGGGCCACCAGGTAGGAGATCAGCGGAAGTTCCACGAGCCCGAACGCCACCACATTGAACAGCAGTAAGGCGCCGACCTGGGTGGCGGCCGCGGCGCCGGAGGCGACGATGAGTGCCAGCGCGGCGAGGTAGTCGACGGACGGCAGCGCGATGCCGAGGCCCGCGACGCCCGCTGACCACAGCGACCGGCCGTCGAGCAATTGCTGTGCCCGCGGCCCGACCACGTCGAGGGCCTTCCTCGGGGCCTTTCCCATCAGCACAATCGCCGCGGCCACCAGCACACACGCCCCCACGGCCAGCTGCACTTTGGGCAGGGTGAAATGGGCCGACCTCGCGGCCGGCCTGAGAATGAACAGCACGATGACGCCTACCGCGGCGCCCATCGCGAAACCCCCGGTGAGGAAGGCCAGTAGGTGTAGCAGCGGCCGGGGCCGGTTGAGCATCAGGACCGTCATCCCGACCCGGAACGGCTCCAGGCTGACGGCGGCGGCCATCACCATGAGCGGAATCCACATGATGGGCGCCAACTTACCGGCCGGGCGCCGGGTTGTGTTCACCGCGATCGCGACCCTGGCCGCCGCGCGCCGCTCGGTGGACGAGCCGAAGAGCTTCGCTTTTGTCGACGGGTTCGCCGACCTGGACTTCAACCCGAACCCCGCACTATCGGTGTTCACCAATGTCTTCACCTTCGCCGAGCACAACGGCGGTACTCGTGCGACCTGCGTGAGCACCTACGAGTCCGCTGAGGCTTTGTAGCAGGTGCTGGACATGGGTGTGGTCGAGGGTGCGTCGTCGGCGATCAACCGGAACGACGACCTCGTCGCCGCCTGAATTCCCTCCCCGACCGGTGCGGCGAGGGACCGTGATCCGGGAGTTCGCCGTTCCGCGGGGGCGACGACGGCTACCGGGATGCGAGATGCTGTTCGAGAAGGTCGAGATTCTCGCCGTGGTCGTCGCCCACCTTGGCCAGCAGGCCGGTGGCCACCAGCAGCCAGGACAGCAGCTGCGCACCCGGCCGCCCGGCTAGCGCCGGGCGGAAGCGGATGCTCTCGGTCACGATGTGGCCGCCATCCGCGGATTCCATGGTGAGAAGCACGTTCTGTCGAATGCCCCGCTGCTTGCCGGTGAACTCGAACACCTTGCCCGGCACGTGCCGTGTGATGGTCCACCGAACGACGTCGTGGTCGCATTCCTCGCCGTGCTTGCTCTCCCAGCTGTGACCGGCGGCCATCGTGAAGTTCGGCCCGAGTACGGTCTCTGTCTTGTGCTCCTCGTACTGTTGCGTCTCCGCGGGGTGCGTGAGTGCGTGCCAGATGAGGTCGGGGTCGCCTTCCAGCCGCCGCCAGTTGGTGAAGGATGCGTAGCCCATGACTGCTCCCGATGGTCGTGGCCCGGTCACGACGGCAGTCGGCCAGGGCGAGGTTGTCATGGGAGAGAGTAGCTTTCAGAGGGCAACGCGCGTGTGTACCCGGTCGACACCCGACCGTGAGCCGCACAGCGTGTCTCGTCGTGTTGCCGGTCTCCACGATGTCGCGGGACGTCGCGACGCTCATCGAGACGATGGTCTCGTCGTCCCCATGCCCGGGGCGTGAGCGCCGAACCGTCCAACGACCGCATCTATTCGGTGTAGGACGTAATGCGTGGAAGAGCCGGGTCCGGACTCACCCGGACGTGGCCACGGCTCAGGGTTACATGTGAAGATAGGGATGTTATGAGCGCAACAGAACTGAGCCCGACGTCGCTGCGTGAAGCGTTCGGCCATTTTCCGACTGGTGTCATCGCGATCGCCGCCGAGGTGGAGGGCACTCTGGTCGGTTTGGCTGCCAGCACCTTTGTGCCGGTGTCGCTGGACCCGCCGCTGGTGTCGTTCTGTGTGCAGAACTCCTCGACCACCTGGCCCAAGCTCAAGGACCTCCCGTCGCTGGGGATCAGCGTGCTCGGTGAAGCCCATGACGCCGCAGCCCGGACCCTGGCGGCCAAGACCGGGGACCGATTCGCCGGGCTGGAGACCGAGTCACGGGAATCGGGCGCGGTGTTCATTCACGGCACCAGCGTGTGGATGGAGAGCTCCATCGAGCAGTTGGTGGAGGCCGGCGATCACACCATCGTGGTGCTGCGCGTCAGCGATATCACCGTGCATGCCGACGTGGCGCCGATCGTGTTCCACCGCAGCACGTTCCGCAAGCTCGGCGGCTAGTTACCGGCTACCCGCCGCCTGAGTCAGGGCCGCGAGGCGAGCTCGTCGCGGTACTTGGCGATGCGCTGTTCGATCTCGCTGGCATCTCCCGGGCGACCCTCTTTGCGGGCCAGCTCGGCCCGGACAGACAGTTCGCGGATCGCCGTGCGGATGTCGTTGATGCTGTGGGTATGTCCCATGCTCATGAAGCTGCCTTTCGACGTTGATTGGCTGCTATGCCGAGCCTACGCCGCCACATTCAACGCCGAGCGTGCATTCAGATCGCCATCTGCGTTCGAGACGCGATCTGGACGCACGCTCGGCAAGGCATCTACCGTCTAAACAGCTTGTTGCCCAACCACACAATCGGGTCGTACTTGCGGTCCGCGACGCGTTCCTTCATCGGGATCAGCGCGTTGTCGGTGATCTTGATGTTCTCCGGGCAGACCTCGGTGCAGCATTTGGTGATGTT
The DNA here is from genome assembly GCF_029893345.1 of Mycolicibacterium frederiksbergense. Lineage (GTDB taxonomy): Bacteria > Actinomycetota > Actinomycetes > Mycobacteriales > Mycobacteriaceae > Mycobacterium > Mycobacterium frederiksbergense_B. The sequence goes on from NZ_JARXVE010000003.1 coordinate 784,592, forward strand.
GCAGTAGCCCAGCCCGAACTCGTCTTGAGCCATGTCCTTGCGATCCAGAACATCGAGCGGGTGCATGTCCAACTCGGCGATGCGCATGTGGAACCGCGGTCCGGCGAACGCCTCCTTGTTCTCTTCGTGATCACGCACCACGTGGCACACGTTCTGACACAGGAAGCACTCGATGCACTTGCGGAACTCCTGGCTGCGCTCGACATCCTGCTGCTGCATCCGGTATTCGCCGGGCTGCAGATCCTTCGGCGGTGTGAACGACGGGATCTGGCGTGCTTTTTCGTAATTGAACGACACGTCGGTGACCAGGTCGCGCATCACCGGGAAGGTCCGCAGCGGCGTCACGGTCACCGTCTCGGACGGGTCGAACGTCGACATCCGGGTCATGCACATCAGCCGCGGGCGGCCGTTGATCTCCGCCGAGCAGGATCCGCACTTGCCGGCCTTGCAGTTCCACCGCACCGCCAGATCCGGGGTCTGGGTGGCCTGCAACCGGTGGATGATGTCGAGCACCACCTCACCGTCGTTCACCTCGACGGTGTAGTCCTGCAACCCGCCTCCGGTGTCGTCGCCGCGCCAGACCCGCAGGTTCGCGTTGTACGTTCCGGTCGCTCCTGCCATCTCAGCTCTTCCGTTCGGGGTGTGCGGTCAATTCGCCGTTGGTGTAATACTTTTCGAGTTCAGACAGTTCGAAGGTGGCCAGCAGGTCTTCCCGCATCGGCACCTGCTTTTCCGGCGTCACCGTCACATCCGGCACCACCTGATCATCGCCGTCCGTGCGGCACACCAGCAGGGTGTTGCGCCAGTCGGCGTCCATGTCCGGATAGTCGTCGCGGGTGTGCCCGCCCCGGCTCTCGGTCCGGGCCAGCGCGGCCTTGGCCACACACTCGCTGACCAGCAGCATGTTGCGCATGTCGATGGCCAGGTGCCAACCCGGGTTGAAGACGCGACCGCCCTCGACGCTGACGTTGTGCACCCGGGTCCGCAGCTCGGCGAGCTTGGCCAGTGCTTCCTCGATCTCTTCGGCCTTGCGGATGATGCCGACTAGGTCGTTCATGCACTGCTGAAGTTCGGCGTGCAGGGTGTACGGATTCTCCGGATGCGCGTGGGATTCGAACGGCGCCAAGGCCAGTTGGGTGGCCTCGATGATGGCGGCCTCCGATACAGCGGGCCGTTCGTGCAGCGCCGCGACGTAATCGGCAGCGCCGAGGCCGGCCCGGCGGCCGAACACCAACAGGTCCGAAAGCGAGTTGCCGCCCAGCCGGTTCGAGCCGTGCATGCCACCCGAGCACTCACCGGCGGCGAACAGCCCGGGGGTGGCGGCGCCGCCGGTATCGGGATCCACCTCGATACCGCCCATCACGTAGTGGCAGGTGGGGCCGACTTCCATCTCGTCCTTGGTGATGTCGACCTCGGCCAGCTCCATGAACTGGTGGTACATCGACGGCAGCCGGCGCTTGATCTCCTCGGTGGGCATGCGCGAGGCGATGTCGAGGTACACCCCGCCGTGTGGCGAGCCGCGGCCCGCCTTGACCTCGGAGTTGATCGCCCGGGCCACCTCGTCGCGGGGGAGCAGGTCAGGGGTGCGCCGTGCGGAGTCGTTGTCCTTGAGCCACTGGTCGGCTTCCTCCTCGGTTTCGGCGTACTGGCCTTTGAACACCGGGGGGATGTAGTCGAACATGAACCGCTTGCCCTCGGAGTTCTTCAGCACTCCGCCGTCACCGCGGACACCCTCGGTGACCAGGATGCCCTTCACCGACAGCGGCCAGACCATGCCGGTCGGATGGAACTGGATGAACTCCATGTTGATCAGGCCGGACCCGGCCCGCAGGGCCAGGGCATGGCCGTCGCCGGTGTACTCCCAGGAGTTCGACGACACCTTGAACGATTTGCCGATGCCGCCGGTGGCCAGCACGATCGCGGGGGCCTCGAACAGCACGAAGTTGCCGGTTTCGCGGTAGTAGCCGAAGGCCCCGGCGATCCGGTCGCCATCTTTGATCAGATCGGTGATCGAGCACTCGTGGAAGACCTTGATCCGGGCCTCGTAGTCACCGAGCTCGGCCTTGTCCTCCTGTTGCAGCGAGACGATCTTCTGCTGCAGGGTGCGGATGATCTCCAGGCCGGTGCGGTCACCGACGTGGGCCAGCCGCGGATAGGTGTGGCCGCCGAAGTTGCGCTGGCTGATCCGGCCGTCCTTGGTCCGGTCGAACAGCGCGCCGTAGGTCTCCAGCTCCCAGACCCGGTCGGGGGCTTCCTGCGCGTGCAGTTCGGCCATCCGCCAGTTGTTCAGGAATTTGCCGCCGCGCATGGTGTCACCGAAGTGCACCTGCCAGGAGTCCTTGGTGTTGACGTTGCGCATGGCCGCCGCGCAGCCGCCCTCGGCCATCACGGTGTGGGCCTTGCCGAATAACGACTTGGTCACCACCGCCACCCGCAGGCCGCGTTCGCGGGCCTCGATCACCGCGCGCAGACCCGCCCCGCCGGCACCGATCACGACAACGTCGTAGGAGTGCCGTTCTAGCTCACCCATCTAATTCCACTCGCCTTCTCGCATGAATGTACTTGCCGGCCAACGAATTCAGTTGGCCGAGTTAGCCGATGAACCTGAGATCGGAGATGGTGCCGCTGGCCACCAACATGATGTAGAAGTCGGTGAGAACCAGGGTGCCCAGCGTGATCCAGGCGAACAGCATGTGGCGGGTGTTGAGCTTGCTCACCTGGGTCCACATCCAGTACCGGACAGGGTGTTTGGAGAAATGCTTGAGCCGGCCGCCGGTGACATGCCGGCAGGAGTGGCAGGACACGGTGTAGACCCACAGCAAGATGACGTTGCCGGTCAGGATGATGTTGCCGAGGCCGAATCCGAAGCCCGCCGGCGAATGGAACGCGGTGATCGCGTCGTAGGTGTTGAGCAGGGAGATGAGCACCGCGGCATAGAAAAAGTACCGGTGTGCGTTCTGCACGATCAGCGGAAGTCGGGTCTCCCCGGTGTATTTCGCGTGCGGTTCGGCTACCGCGCAGGCGGTCGGTGACTGCCACACCGACCGGTAGTACGCCTTGCGGTAGTAGTAACAGGTCAGCCGGAAGGCCAACAGGAACGGCAGTGAGATGAACGCCATCGGGATGAACCAGGGCAGCTCGCCGACCCATTGGCCGAGGTGGCTGGATCCCGGCGCGCACGCCGTGCTGATGCACGGCGAATAGAAGGGCGTCAGGTAGTGGTAATCCTCCACCCAGTACGCGCTGCCCCAGAACGCCCGGACCGTCGCGTAGACGACGAAGGTCGCGAGCCCCAGGTTGGTCAATAGTGGTGCCTGCCACCACCGGTCGGTCCGTAGGGTGCGTTGGGGGATCTGCGCTCGTGTGGACGAGAAGACCCCCGTCGCCGGACGGTCAGCGGTGGGTGCGCTCACGGTTCCCTTTCTGGGGTTCAGTTGTTTCGGCGGGCGTCAAACACCCGCGAGCTCAGCGATATCCGCCAAGGCCCTCGTCGGCGACGTCCTGCCAGAAGTCGCTCCCGTACTGGGTATCGGGGATGCCGATCTTCTCGCGGGTCTGCTGCTGGCGCGTCACGCCGTGACGCATCTCCAACTCCTCGGCATCGATGTCCAGGCGCTCTATGTCGTTGAGGATCCGTTCGGCATCATTGACCACGCGGCGCATGGCGGGGGAATCCCCGTACTTGGACGCCAGTGTGGTGACGCAACGACGCATATCGCCGATCAGGGCGTGCAGTTCGGAGAACTCAGTGGTGGTGGACAAGTGACCTCCTCGGGCTGAAGGTGTCAGGGCTCACAGTACGACACCCAATGCTAGCTACATCACGGAGTTGAGGGTGACACAGATCACGTTACGGATGGAGGTTGGGAACGATGTCTCGACAGAATTTGCAGGAGCAAGCTGCGGCGCTGCTGGCGATGCACCAGCCCGGAAACCCTGTTGTGCTGCCCACGGTCTGGGATGCGTGGTCGGCCAGGCTGGTGGCGGACGAGGGTTTTTCCGCGCTGACGGTCGGCAGCCATCCGGTGGCCGATTCGATCGGCAAGGCGGACGGCGAGGGGATGTCGTTCGACGACCTGTTGACCCGGGTACGTCAGATCACCGCCGCGGTCGATGTCCCGGTGTCGGTGGATATCGAGTCGGGGTATGGCGAGAGCCCGGCCCGGCTGATCGAGGGTCTCTTGGACGTCGGCGCGGTCGGGTTCAACGTGGAGGACACCGTGCACCGGGAGGGTAAGCGGCTGCGCAGCGCGGCCGAGCACGCCGAGTTGGTGGGGCAATTGCGCGCGGCGGCCGACGCGGCGGGAGTGCACATGGTGATCAATGCCCGTACCGATCTGTTCCTGCGCAACGACGGTGACGACGCGGATCGGGTGGATCGGGCGATCGCCCGGCTGTCCGAGGCCGCGGCCGCGGGTGCGGACTCGTTGTTTCCGCCTGGCCTGCGTGGTGCGGATGGGTTGGGGCGCTTCGTTTCTGAGGTACCGCTCCCGGTGAGCGTGACGGTGCCGCCGGATACCGCCGATCGCGCCGAGTTGGCCGCGTTGGGCGTGGCGCGGATTACCTTCGGGCCGTTCCTGCAGGCGACGCTGAGCACACGGGCCACGGAGGTGCTGGGACGCTGGCGGTAGCCCATTTGGTGGTAGGCCGCTGTGAAAACGCTGCCACCCGTGAGCAGGCTTTTTGCGTCAACTGCCGGTTCTTGACGGGCGATCTGTGCCAATAATGGCCCACTTGTACGTCGAGCAGGCGGGATGCATGCGATGGGTTGGTGCACAAGGCGCGCGGTGCCGCTGGCGCCCATGGTGGCGGCAGTCGGTGTGGTGCTCAGTGGGGTCGGCGCGGCGCCTGCCGCGGCGTCGACGGTCGTACCGTTGTCGAATCAGATCCGGGCGTGTGATTTCGTCAAGCACCTGTTCGTTGGTGGGATGGGTGCCGGCGGCGGCTCTGGTCTGGCCGACATCGGCACCCAGGGTTCGGAGGTGCGCGCCGTGGTGTCCTTGCAATCGGCCCGGCCGGACACCGACTATCAGGTCAGGCTGATCCAGCTGCCGCGGTCGTCGGCGGCCACGTGTCACCCGGGGGATCCGGGTGTGGCCGGCGCTGTGTTGCACACCGATGCCAGCGGGACCGCCGCAGTCACGGTCACCGATGCGTTGAACTCGGGAGCGACGGCGGCTTGGGTCATCGTCGAGGGGCCGCCGCCGCCGGGCCAGATTCGTGGCGAGGTCTACACCTCGGACTTCCCGGCGAAACTTTGACGCATGTGAAAGCCGGTGGACCCGAACGGGTTCCACCGGCTTTCGGTGTTGTAGTTACTTGCTGTCGATGGCGATGCGCTGCGGTTCGGCGCCGGCGTATACCGACACCACGCCGGTCTGCTACTCGCTTAACTTGAGTCGGTCACGCTCATGTTCCCGACCGGCGTTCGCCCTCGGCGAATCAGCGCAGCCGGATTCGAACCGCCAGGGCCGCGCACCCGATGACCGCGGCGCCGCCGAGTGCGGTGGACCAGGTCAGCCTCTCGTGCAACATCAGCGCCGCCCAGCCGATGGTGAACACCGGCTGGATCAACTGCACCTGGCTCACCTGGGCGATCGGCCCGATGGCGAGGCCCCGGTACCAGGCGAAGAAGCCCAGATACATGCTGACCACGGCCAGATAGCCGAACGCGGCCCATTGCGCCGCCGTGGCGTGCGGCGGATGGCGCACCACGTCCACCGCCGTCAGGGCCAGCATCACCGGCGCCGCGACCACCAGGGCCCAGGACACCGTTTGCCAGGCGCCCAGTTCCCGGGCCAGCAACCCGCCCTCGGCATAGCCGACCGCGGCGGCCAGCACCGCGCCGAACAGCAGCAGGTCTGGCCAGCTCAGGTGGCCGAAGCCGGCGCCGTGCACCATGGCGAACACCGTCGCCGCCAGCGCCCCGGCCGTCACCGTCGCCCAGAATGCCAGCGGCGGCCGCTCGTGGCCGCGCAGCACCGCGCACACCGCTGTGGCCGCGGGCAGCAGCGCGATCACGATGGCGCCGTGACTGGCCGGAACCACCGTGAGTGCATACGAGGTCAGCAGCGGGAAGCCCGCGACGACACCGGCCGCCACCACGGCCAACCGGGCCCATTGACTGCCCTTGGGCAGCGCCTGCCGGGTCAAGGTCAGCGCGGCCACCGCAAGGGAGGCGGCGCCGACGGCGCGCCCGGCACCGATGAACAGTGGGGACAGTCCGCCGGCGGCCAGCCGGGTGAACACCATGGTGAATGAGAACGCCATCACGCCCAGCAATCCCCAGCACAATCCGGCATGCGATAGCGCAGGCGACAAAGTACCAGTAGCGCTACTCTGATCTAACATGGATAACGATAGCACCGAGCGGATCGTGTCCGCCTTGCGAAAATGGATCGCCACCGCGCCGCCGGGTGCGCAGCTGCCGTCCAACCGGGTGTTGGTGGCCGAGTACGCGGCCAGTCCGGTCACGGTCGCCAAGGCCATGCGCGCCCTGCGCGGCCTGGGCCTGGTGGAGAGCAGGCCGGGCGTCGGGACCTTCGTACGCGCGGTACGCGCCGCCCGCCCAGTCGATTACGGCTGGCAGACTGCCGCCCTGCGGTCCCCGCAGACGCGGATCCCGACTCTGTCGACGCCGCTGCGCAGCGGCGCGCCCGATGCCATCGCCCTGCATTCGGGTTATCCCGCCCGCGAACTCCTGCCCCAGCGGCTGGTGCGCAGCGCCCTCGCCCGCGCCGCGCGCGGCGACACCGCGGTGCGCCCGGCCGCCGCTGCCGGTCTGCCCGAGCTGCAGGCATGGTTCGCCCAGGAACTCGCCGAGGCGTTCGGCGCCGCGGTGAGCGCGCCGGCGGCCCGCGATGTGATCGTGCTGCCCGGCAGTCAGAGCGGGCTGAGCTCGATCTTCCGTGCGCTGGTCGGGGTCGGGCAGCCGATGCTGATCGAATCGCCCAGTTACTGGGGGGCCATCCTCGCCGCGGCCCAGTGCGGTGTGCGGTTGGTGCCGGTGCCCAGCGGGCCGCGGGGGCCTGATCCCGAAGAGCTCTCACGAGCCTTCGCCGAGACCGGCGCCCGGGTGTTCTATGCGCAGCCAAACTTCGCCAATCCCACTGGGGTGCAATGGGGTCCGGAAACCTCCCAGCGGGTGCTGGAGGTGGTCCGGGCGCATGGGGCCTTCCTGATCGAGGACGATTGGGCACATGATTTCGGCATCGACGCAGCGGTGCGGCCGGTGGCGCCCTCCGACGAGGCCGGTCACGTCATCTATCTGCGTTCGCTGACCAAGAGCGTGTCGCCGTCGATCCGGGTGGCGGCCCTCGTGGCCAGGGGACCCGCGCGGGACCGGATCCTGGCCGACCGCAGCGCCGAGTCGATGTACGTCAGCGGATTGCTGCAGGCCGCCGCTCTCGATGTGGTCACTCAGCCCGCCTGGCGGACCCACCTGCGCGATCTGCGGCATCAGCTGCGGGCCCGGCGTGACCTGCTGATCGCGACCCTGGCCGAACATGCGCCCAGCGCGCATCTGGAACAGGTGCCCCGCGGTGGACTGCATCTGTGGCTGCGCCTGCCGGAGGCGACGAATCTGGATCGGCTGGTACGCGACTGCGAGGCCGGTTCGGTACTGGTCGCGCCCGGAACGGAATGGTTTCCCGCCGAACCCTCCGGACCGCATCTGCGGCTCAACTATTCGGGGACCGATCCGCAACGTTTCGCCGAGGGCGCGCAGGTCATCGGCCAGGCACTGGCCCGCCAGCTCGGGTAGCCGACCTCACTGTCACGGGATCTCACTTGCGCGGCGCGCGGGCGGTGAGCACACCGTGATGGACGCTTCACACAGCGCGACATTTCGGCAATATCGGCTTTCTAACCTCGCCCTATGTCGTCAACACAGCACGTCGTGGTCATCGGGCACGGCATGGTGGGCCACCGCTTCGTCGAGGCGTTGCGGTCGCGCGACGCCGCGGGCACGTGGCGGGTCACCGTGCTGTCGGAGGAAGCCGACGCCGCGTACGACCGGGTTGGCCTGACCGGTTACACCGAGCATTGGGACCGTTCCCGGTTGGCCCTGCCCGGTAATGATTACGCCGGCGATGACCGGGTCGAGTTGCGGCTGGGCAGCGCGGTCGCCGAGATCGACCGGGTCGGTAAGTCGGTGCGCACCGTTGCCGGCCAGACCTTCGATTACGACGCGCTGGTGCTGGCCACCGGCTCGTATGCGTTCGTGCCGCCGGTGCCGGGGCATGAGCTGCCCTGCTGCCACGTATATCGCACGCTCGATGACCTCGACGCGATCCGGGCGGCGGCGCTGCGGGCCGCCGAGTCCGGGCTGCACGGTGTGGTGATCGGCGGTGGTCTGCTGGGGTTGGAAGCGGCCAATGCCTTGCGGCAGTTCGGCTTGCAGGCCCATATCGTGGAGCGGGGGCCGTGGCTGATGACCCAGCAGCTCGACGAGGCCGGCGGTGCCCTGCTGGTCCGGATGATCGGTGGGCTCGGGATCGACGTGCACACCAGTGTCGGCACCGACGCGATCGAGCCGATCGACGTCACCGAAACCGGGGGTGTTCGGGTTTGTCTGTCCGACGGCAGCCTGATCGACGCCGGTGTGGTGATCTTCGCGGCCGGCGTGCGGCCCCGCGACGAGCTGGCCCGCGCGGCCGGTCTGGAGATCGCCGAGCGGGGTGGCGTCCTGACCGACTTATCGTGTGTCACATCGGACCTCAGTATTTTCGCGGTGGGCGAGGTGGCCGCGATCGAAGGCCGCTGCTACGGCCTGGTGGGCCCGGGCTACACCACCGCCGAGGTGGTCGCGGACCGGCTGCTGGGTGGCCGTGCCGAGTTCCCCGAGGCCGACGTGTCCACCAAGCTCAAGCTGCTCGGGGTCGATGTGGCCAGTTTCGGCGATGCGATGGGCGTCGCCGAGGACTGCCTGCAGGTGGTGGTCAACGACGCGGTCAACCAGACCTACGCCAAGCTGGTGCTCTCCGATGATGCCAAGACCCTGCTGGGCGGCATTCTGGTCGGTGACGCATCGTCCTACGGCGTGCTGCGCCCGATGGTGGGCGAGCAGTTGCCGGGCGACCCGATGGCGCTCATCGCACCGACCGGGACCGGCTCTGCCGCAGGCGCATTGGGGGTCGGGGCGCTGCCCGATGCCGCGCAGATCTGCTCGTGCAACAACGTCACCAAGGGGGATCTCACCGAGGCCATCGCCGGCGGCTGCCGCGAAGTGGCCGAGCTCAAGACGTGCACACTGGCCGGCACCTCGTGCGGGTCGTGTGTGCCGCTGCTCAAGCAACTGCTGGCCGCCGAGGGGGTTGAGCAGTCCAAGGCGCTGTGCGAGCACTTCGAGCAGTCCCGCGCCGAGATGTTCGAGCTAATCAGCGCCACCGAGATCCGAACCTTCTCCGGGCTGATCGAGCGGTTCGGCTCCGGAAAAGGTTGCGATATCTGCAAACCCGCGATCGCCTCGATCCTGGCCTCCACCAGTTCGGCTCACATCCTGGACGGTGAGCAGGCCTCCCTGCAGGATTCCAACGACCATTTTCTGGCCAACATCCAGAAGAACGGCAGCTACTCGGTGGTGCCCCGGGTCCCCGGTGGGGACATCACCCCCGAGCAGTTGATCCTGATCGGCGAGATCGCCAGGGACTACGGCCTTTACACCAAGATCACCGGAGGGCAGCGGATCGACATGTTCGGCGCGCGGGTGGATCAGCTGCCCGAGATCTGGCGTCGGCTGGTCGAGGGCGGCATGGAATCCGGCCACGCCTACGGCAAGGCGCTGCGCACCGTGAAGAGTTGCGTCGGCAGCGACTGGTGCCGCTACGGGCAGCAGGATTCGGTGCAGATGGCGATCAACCTCGAGCTGCGCTATCGCGGGTTGCGGGCACCGCACAAGATCAAGATGGGTGTCTCCGGGTGCGCCCGCGAGTGCGCCGAGGCCCGGGCCAAGGATGTTGGGGTCATCGCGACCGAGACCGGCTGGAACCTCTACGTGGCCGGCAACGGCGGAATGACACCCAAGCACGCGCAGCTGCTGGCCGGCGACCTCGACGACGAGACGCTGATCCGCTACATCGACCGCTTCCTGATGTTCTACATCCGCACCGCGGACCGGCTGCAGCGGACCGCGCCATGGGTGGAAGACCTTGATGGCGGCCTGGATCACCTGCGCGATGTGGTGTGCAACGACTCGCTCGGGCTGGCCGCGGAGTGGGAAGCCGCCATCGCCCGCCACGTCGACGGCTACGCCTGCGAATGGAAGGGCGTGCTGGATGACCCCGACAAGCTGGCGCGGTTCGTTTCGTTCGTCAATGCCCCCGGGATCTCCGATCCCACCGTGGCGTTCACCGAACGCGCCGGCCGTAAGGTTCCGGTCCCGACCGGCCACGCCGTACCCATCGGCATGCCCACGATCAAGCCCTGACAGGAGACACCATGACTCTGCTCGACGACCGGCACCGGATCGACTCCCGGTGGGATCCGGTGTGGACCACGGCATGTGCCTACGACTTTCTGATCCCGTGCCGGGGAGTGGCGGTGCTGCTACCGGACGGCATCCAGGCCGCGCTGTTCCGTCTCGACGACGGTGCGCTGCACGCCATCGGCAATATCGACCCGTTCTGCGGTGCTGCGGTGATCTCGCGGGGGATCGCCGGGGACCGGGGTGGACGTGCGGTGGTGCAGTCACCGATCCAGAAGCAGGCGTTTGCCTTCGATGACGGCACTTGCCTGGATGATCCGGCCGTGGCGCTGCCCGTGTATGCGACCCGGGTCACCGCGGACGGCGTGGTTCAGGTTTCGGCCTGAGTTATCAAGCGGCACTGAGTATTTGGTGTTCGGTCGGCGGTTCCCCGTCGGTTGTCGTGGCTCACGCCGATCCGGTGTCCTGGAAAGTCCCGGAAAGTCCATTCCGGGTTCGTGTTTGCGATAGCTGAGCGTAACCATCCGAATTCCCGCCGGTTGCGTCGTCGATGTCAGCGAGAGTCCGTCCAAACCTGCCCGACCACCGTGAATGTTGAATTTGCCAAAAATGCACGATGTCAAAGAACGGGCCTCTCCGGCCAAACCATTCTCTCCAGCTACTTAGAAAAGTTCGCTGCGTGGGTCTACACTCACACCCCTAGGAGAACTCCAGAGGGGCTGGCGAGAGATGTACGGGCGAGCATTCTTGAATCTGCTGGGCGCGGCGGCCGTCCTGGGGGCGGTGGTTGCCATGGCGCTACCGCTTCGGCTCGACGCGGTGGATCGCGCTGGCGCGCAAATACCCTGTGGCACTGCCGCAAACCCGGCCTATTCCGTCGCGGCTCGGCAGGATCTGTTCAATCTTGATCAGCACACCCTGCTGGGCTCGAACTTCGCGGTCAGTGACTACGCCAAACAGTGTGCTGGCATCGTCGATGGGCGCAGAACTGCCGTGCTATCGGTGGGTGGAGCAGGGGTGGCGTTGTTGCTGGCAGTATTTGCTGCGCCCCGTGCGGTGCGGCTGGTCGGCTCACGCCGCGGCCGGCAGGCTGAGCACGCCCGCGCGGCGAAACCGGTTGGCAATCAGCCGGACCAGGCCCGGATGGGTGCCGAGTGGTTCACCCACCAGGTCGGCGCCAGACTCCCGCAGCCGATCCTGGAAAAGTCCGTCGGCGAGCAGGTAGGACGCGACAGCTACGCGGCTGCGGCCGCGCTGCGCCCCGACGGCTTCGGCGACGGTGGGCGCGCCGGTGGCGGCGAACGCCAGTTCTACGCGGTCACCGGTCAAGGCTGACAACAGTGCGGCCGTGCGTCGCAGGTCGGACTGGGCTCCTCGATCCGTGGTTCCTGCTGCCGCCAGGATCACTGAATCACCTGGGCGCCAGCCCGATTCGACCAGGCGGTCGGCGAGCACCCGCACCGTCCCCGGGCAGGGACCCAGGGGATTGGTGACGGTCACGGCCGGGTGCGCGCTGGCCGTCACGTGGGCCGGCACATCGACCCGGACGTGGTAGCCGGCGGCCAGGAATGCGGGCACCACCACCGCCGGGCAGTCGGTGGGAAGCGACGCGAGCACCTCGCTGGGCGTCGGGCCCACCACGTCGACGAAGCTGACGTGCACCTGCCGGCCCAGCATGTCGGATACCCGACCGGCCAGGTCGTTGATCATCGCCACGCCGCCCGGCTTGCGGGTCCCGTGGGCGGCCAGTACCAGGCTCATAGTGCCCGCGCCAGCCCGGGCTCGTCGACAGCCAGCCGGTATCCCCGCTTGACGACCGTCGACACAATGTTCTTGTCTCCCAGTGCGGTTCGCAGTCTGAGCACCGCGGTCTCCACCGCGTGGGTGTCGGTTCCACTGCCGGGCAGCGCGCTGAGCAGATCGAACCGGGACACCACCGCGCCCGGCCGGTGCGACAGCGCGCGGATGGTCGCCATCGCGGCCGGGGACAGCGCCTTGACCCTGCCGTCGACCAGCACGCAGGTGCCGCGGATCTCCAGCGTGTGCCCGGCGACCCGGACCGTGCGGGACTGCAGCAGCGGCAGTTCGTCGGTGATGTGGCGGGCCAGGGCGCCCAGCCGCATCCGGTCGGGTGCCGAGGTCGGCACCCCGAGTCGGACCAGCGGTCGTGCGGTGACCGGGCCGACGCACATCGCGTGGACATCGGTGCGTAACGCGGCCACCACCCGGTCGGCGATCCCTATCTCGGTGGCCCGCATCAACACCGAGGCCACCGCCATTGCCGAGGTGAAGCTGACCGCGTCAAAGCGCCGTTCGGCATCCCAGCGACCAGCTGGTCGAACTCGCCGTCCCGCGGCGCGGGGTGCCAACGGTAGACCCGGATCGGCACCACCTCGGCGCCGGCGGCCCGCAACTCGTCGAGAAACTCGGGAAACGGATCCCATTCGTCGGTGGCCCCGTGCAGCTGCACGGCGATACGTCGACCCGAAACGCCCTGCTCGAGCAGATAGCGCAGCACTTCCCGGGAGGATTCCGAGTCCGGTGACCACTCCTCGGGCAGTCCCGCCGCCCGCAACGCCCCGGTGGCTTTCGGACCGCGGGAGACGATGCGGGCCTCGCCCAGGGCGTCGATGAGCTGGCCGGCCATGCCCCAGCCGTCCGCCGCGGCAATCCAGCCGCGAAACCCGATCCCGGTGGTGGCCACCACGATGTCGGGCGGCAGGTCGGTCAGCGACTCGGTATGGGCACGCAGTTCGTCGTCGTCGGGCAGTGGAACCATCGTGATCGCAGCCGCGCTGGTCACGGTGGCGCCCCGCCTGCACAGCAGCGCAGTCAACTCATCGGCACGTCGGGCGGAGGTCACCGCCACCCGAAATCCGGTGAGCGGTGCCCAGTCGGACTCACTCATGTGTCCTGTGTAGGCAGGGCGTGTTTCCATGCCATTACCCAGCCATTGCTGAGGGGTGTCGGTCTGGCCGGCCCGCTGTGACCTGCGTCGCAACCGGACGCCGGACATAGCGGGCCCAGGTGACCACCGAGGCCAGCACGTAGAAGGCCAGGAAGACCCAGAACGCCGCGCTCGCAGACCCGCTGGACAGGTAGGACTGGCGCAGGGCCAGGTTGATACCCACACCGCCCAGGGCACCGATGGCGCCGGCGAAGCCGATCAACGCACCCGACATGGACAGCGACCACCGCTGCCGATCCTGTTCGCTGACCGGCAGGGAGTGGCTCCGGGCCTCGAAGATGGACGGGATCATCTTGTAGACGGAGCCGTTGCCCAGGCCGCTGAGCAGGAACAGGGCGATGAATCCGATGACGTACCCGATCATCATCGGACCGGTGGCCGCACGCGCGCTGTGGTCGTCGAACAGGCTGATCGCCACCAGCAGCCCGGCCGCCAGAATCATCCCGCCGAACACCGCCAGGGTCACCCGGCCGCCGCCGATCCGGTCGGCGAGCTTGCCGCCGTAGACCCGGGACAGCGATCCGAACAGCGGGCCGATGAACGCGATCTGCGCGGCGTGCAACGAGGCCTGTGCCGCCGTTTGGCCCGCGGCGGCGAAGTTGATCTGCAGCACCTGGCCGAATGCGAAGGCGAACCCGATGAAGGATCCGAAGGTGCCGACGTAGAGCAGCGAGATCACCCAGGTATCGCGTTCTGCCAGAATGGCTTTCATCGCGCTCAGGTCGATCTTGTGTTGCTCGAGGTTGTCCATGTAGAGGGCCGCGCCGATCCCGGCCACGGTCAGGGCCACCAGGTAGATGGCGCACACCCAGTACGGGGACCGGTTGCCCGCGGTGGCGATGACCAGCAGGCCGACCAACTGGATCATCGGCACCCCGATGTTGCCGCCGCCGGCGTTGAGCCCCAGCGCCCAGCCCTTGAGCCGTTGGGGGTAGAACGCGTTGATGTTGGTCATCGACGAGGCGAAGTTGCCGCCGCCGAAGCCGGCCAGCGCGGCACACAGCAGGTAGGGCCACAGCGGCAGGCCCGGATTGGCCTGCAGCGCAATGGTTCCCACCGTCGGGATCAGCAGGACAAATGCCGAGAACACCGTCCAGTTCCGGCCGCCGAACGTCGCGGTGGCCAGTGTGTAGGGGATGCGCAGGCAGCCACCCACCAGGGTGGCGGTGGCACCCAGCAGGAACTTGTCGCCGGCCGAGAAGCCGTACACCGCCTCAGGCATGAACAGCACCATGACCGACCAGATGGACCAGATCGAGAAGCCGATATGTTCGGCGAACACCGACCAGACCAGATTGCGACGTGCAACGTTCTTGTTCCCGGCCTCCCAGGCCGCCGTGTCCTCGGGATCCCAGTTCGTGATGCGGTTCGACTTCAGCAGATTGGGCATGGTCGAAACGCTAGAAAGGGTTTATTGCCCGAAAGCTGCCCGTGATGACCCGGCGGTGAACTTCCGCTCACCTACTCCGCGGACGGGATGTGAGCGGCTGGTTACCAGGCGTCCCCGTCGCGCCAGTCGCAGGTGATCTCGGCCGTGGTGTCCAGCTCAATGTCGAAGGGCAGGGCGATCGGCAGCACGAACAGGGACCGGTCGTCGTCGGGGGTGCGGGTCACCCCGGCGGGCCGCAGCACGGAGGTCGGACCCTGCCACGGCAGCCAGCCGCGGGAAATGTACATGTGCCTGCCGGCCTCCGACGAGCTCAGCGCACCGAGTTGGTAGGCGCCGCGCAGCACCTGCTCGATGGCGTCCATGACGGCGGTGGCCAGGCCCTGGCCGCGCCAGTCTTCGCGCACCGCCACGGCTTCGACGTAGCCGCAGCGCAGTGCGATGTTGCGGTAGATCAGCCGCCGCTGGACCACGGCGGCGTGTGCGATCAGGGCGCCGTGCTGACAGATCAGCGCGTGCATGCCACCGAGCGCATGCTCCCAGTCGGTGTCGGTAAAGGCGCCGTCGAAGGCCTCGATGACCATGCGTCGGGCGCCCTCGTGGGTCTCGTGGTCGAGATCGGAGGTATGCACCAGCCGTGCGGTGTGCAGGATCCCGCCGCTGACGCGCGGCGCACTGAGATCCTGGAAGGCCACACCCTTGTTCTACCAGCGTCGTGCGCTGGTGTCTCAACTAGCTGTCGAATGGTCGGCGGGGGTGCGCCCAGTGCAACCGCACGGTCTGTCCGGGCCGGACCTGACCCAGTTTGTCGATGTCCTCATCGGTCACCACGCCGATCACCGGATAGCCGCCGGTGACGGGGTGGTCGGGCCCGAGGATCACCGGAAAACCGTTGGGCGGTATCTGGATTGCCCCGCGGGTGGCGCCTTCGCTGGGCAGCTGACGATCGGGCCACCGGTAGTCCAGCGGCATGCCGACCAGGCGCATCCCGACCCGGTCGCTGCGGGTTGTCACCAGCCAGTTGGTCCGCACCAGCACATCGGGGTCGACGAACCAGTCGTCGCGCGGGCCGGGGACCACCTTTAGGTCCAGGACATCGCCGGAGATGGCGGCGACGGGCGCCTGGTCCGTCTCCGGTAATTCAGCGGTGTGCGCGCCGACTGGCAGGATGTCGCCGGGCTGCAGGGGTGTCGGTCCGATCGCCGACATCACGTCATAGCTGCGCGAACCCAGGACCGGTTCGACGTCGATGCCACCGCGCACCGCCAGATAGCTGCGCAGTCCGGAACGTGGGGCGCCCAGCGAGATCACCTGGCCATTCCGGACGTGCTGAATGCTGTTGGTGCCGAAGGGGATTCCGTTGACGGCGGGGTCGGTGTCGGCGCCGGTGACCGCGATGGACACGTCCCCGCCGAGCACCCGGGCCGAGAATCCGCCGAACATCACCTCGATGGTGGCGTGGTCGCCGGGGTTGGCGACCAGCCGGTTGGCCAGCGTGTGGGCCCGTCGGTCGGCGGCACCCGAGCGGGTGACGCCGAGGTGGGCCATTCCCGGGCGGCCGAGATCCTCGACCAGGGCCAAGGGGCCGGTGCGCAGCACTTCCAATGTGGTCATGGTGTCCCCTCCTCGCCGGCTAACCGATGGCCCGGAACTGCACCCACATGCCCGGGGTGAGCAGCGCGGGTGGGCTTCGATGCACATCGAACATCACCGCGTCGGTGTGTCCGATCAGCTGCCAGCCGCCCGGCGACTGCCGCGGGTAAATGCCGCTGAACTCGCCGGCCAGTGCGACCGCTCCGGCGGGGACGCTGGTGCGGGGCTCGGCCCGGCGCGGTACCTGTAACCGCTGGTCACCGCCGACGAGGTAGGCGAATCCGGGCGCGAAGCCCATGAACCCGACCTGCCACGGGCTACCGGTGTGTGCGGCGATCACCTGTGCCGGGGTCAGCCCGGTCAGCGTCGCAACCTCGTGCAGATCGGCGCCGTCGTAGACCACGTCGATCGTCATATCCACCTGGCCGCCGACCGGGTTCCCGGCAGCCGTACCGGGTTCCAGCTGCAGTTTGCCCAGCCGTTGGCGGGTGGGCGCCTGGTAGCGGGGATCGGCCAGCTTGATCAGGATCGTGCGTGACGCCGGCACGACGTCGACCACACCGAGCAGTTTGGCCGCTGTAAGTGTGGCGGTCCATGCCAAAACATCGGCGGTGCTGTCGAACTCAAGCAGCAGCGCCTGATCGCCATAGTCGCGGGCCGCGCCTGGGTTCAGGGTCGGTCCTATCGCGTCCATCACCTCTGATGTCACACTCATGCCCTGAAGCTACCCGCGGGTAGCTACGAAAGCTCCCGCTCTATGAACCTTGCCAGAGCTGCCTTATCGAAGCCTCAAACGGCGGGCTGATATGTCGGCTCGCGGCGCTTGATGACGGCGATGACGCGGTAGGTGATCGGCAGCATGATGACTTCGACCGCGGTCTTGTAGATCCAGCCCAGCGCGGTGTAGGTGACGAAGTCGCTGAAGGTGCTGATGCCGATCGCGCTGGCCGCGATACCGCAGAAGACCAGGGTGTCTCCGAGCTGACCGGCGAAGGTGGATCCGACCAGGCGGGCCCAGAGGTGTTTCTCCTTGGTCCGTTCCTTGATGGCGACCACGACCCAGGCGTTGATGGTCTGTCCGACGATGAACCCGGCCAGGCCGGCCACGATCAACTGGGTGTAGGCGTGGACGATGTTCTCGAAGTGCTCCTGGTTGGTATAGAAGTCTGCCGCCGGTAGATAGATGGTGACCCAGAACGCGAAGGCGGCCAGGACGTTCATCGCGAAGCCGAGGAAGATGGCCCGGCGCGCGGCCTTGAAGCCGTACACCTCGGACAGCACGTCGCCGATCACATAGGTGAGCGGGAAGACGATGAACCCGCCGTCGGTGATGATCGACCAATCGCCGACGATCGGCCCGAAGGCGACGCCCTTGGTGGCGGTGACGTTGGAGACGATCACCAAGGCCGTGAATACCGCGACGAGCACCGGATAGTAGGCCGATCCGACCATTGCGGTGCCGCGGTGCTCATCTTCCTGGATGCGTGTCACCGGGCCATTTTGTCAGGTCAGTGCGCGGCTGAGCAGGGGTGGCAGCTGGTCGGCCACCAGCGGGTAGGACAACGGCGAGGCGAACGCGATGGCGCCGGCGAGTTCTTGGGGGGTGAAGACGTGGTGCTGGCGGGCGGTGGCCCGCAGGCCGGCGATCGCCGGGTCGGCCAGCAAGACGTCGCGCTCCTGGTCGCTCGCGGTGGTCCAGATCAGGACATCGGCCGCGTCGAGCACCGGTGCAAGGTCGGCACGGGGAATCAGCGCGGGCACGTCGGGGACGGTGAAGCCCATCCGGGTGAGAAATTCGGTGCGCCACCCCGATCTGGTCTGCACACTGTCGTCGAACAGGGTGCCGTCCAGCAGCATGGCTTTTTTCCCGGCGAAGTGCGGGTTGTTGGCGGCCACGGCCTTGAACTTGTCGTCCACGCCGTTGATCAGGCCCACCATCGCGTCGTTCTGGAACACCGCCTGGCCGATGATGGTGGCCTGGTCACGCCACGGTTCGAAGAACGCGTCCGGTCCGGACTGCGCGAGCGTCGGGGCGATGTCGGACAGTTTGGCGTAGGTGTCCGCGTCGAGGCCGGCGTTGGTGGCCACGATCAGGTCCGGTTTGAGCGCCGCGATCTCATCGACCTGGATCCCGTCGGTCAGGCTGAGCACGGTGGGTTGGGCGGCACCGAGCTTCGGTTGCGCCCAGGGCCACACGGCAAAGGGTTCGTCACCGATCCATTCGGTGGTTGCGATCGGGACGATTCCGAGGGCCAGGAGGTCGTCCTGCCCGGTCAAGCCGGCGCTGACCACTCGTTGTGGCGGCCCGGGGATTGTGGTGTCGCCGAAAATGTGGCGGACGGTAACCGAACCATCATTGGCGACTTCGCCGAGCTTTTCCGTGCTGCACGCGGTGACCAGTGCCATCGCAGCGGTGATCGTGAGAAACCCTCGCCGTGACCACGATGTCGGCACTTAGCCAGGGTAACGGCTACCCCGGTCGCTGCCGGGCAGATTACGGTTCGCCCAGCCCACGCAGCAGCACGGCCAGCCCGAACTCGAACGCATCATCGGCACGCACCGGCCTGGGCGCGCCGGTGGCCAGTGCTGCGGTCAGGTCCGGACCGACTTCGTCGCCCGACTCCCAGGGGTTGTCGGGGGCGGTGAGGTCCAGGGCGGATCCCAACACGTAGTTGTCGACCAGGGTGATGATCCGCAGCGTGTCGGTGGGGCTGAACCCGGCGCGGGCCAGGGTGACGGCCAGCGCGTTGTACATGGTCAGGGCCTGGCTGCTGTTGACGGCATAGGCTGTGAGCAGGGGAATCAGGCGCGGGTAGCGGGCGAAGCTGCCGCGGTATGAGCGCATGATGTCGGCCAGGATCTCGGTCCACGGCCGGTCGGCGTCGATATCGGGCAGCTCCACATCGGACATCGCCCGTTCGCGGAGCAGTTCGATGATCTGCTCGCGTCCGGACACGTGGTTGTAGAGCGACGACGGGCTGACCTTGAGCTTGCGTGCCAGTTCGGGGATGGTGAATTCGCCGGTTGCGCAGGCGAGATCCATTGCCGCACTGGCGATCCGGTCTATCGACAAGATCGGTTTCGATGGACGTCCCATCGTCTGTTCCCCCTGTGTTTCAACTTGCCGCTTTACAACTGGGTGGTCCCCGTCACAGAATAAACGAAACTCATTCGTTTTAGGAGCTCGATGATCACTCTCAGCACCACTGGCGTTCTGACGTCTTGACCGCTTCGGTCGACGTTGCCCGTCCCTACGGCGATGGCCATGAGGCCACCGCCGTCGTGAAATAGGAACCGATAAGGACTTAGTTCTCCATGCTTGACAAAACTGCGACGCTTTTCCACGGCGGTACGATCTGGACTTCCACGGCGACCACCGATGCGCTGCTCATCGCCGATGGGGTGGTGCAGGCAGTGGGTGCCGATGCGCTGGCGTCCACCGCCGACCGAAAGGTGGATCTGGGCGGCGGCTTCTTGATGCCGTCGTTCGGTGACGGCCACGCCCATCCGCTGTTCGGCGGTCTGGAATCGTCAGGACCTGCCGTGCGGCCCTGTCGGTCGGTCGACGAAATTGTTGCTGCGGTAAAGGAATTCGCAGATTCACACCCCGATCAGGAGTGGATCGTCGGGGCGTCCTACGACGGCAGTCTCACCCCCGGTGGGTTGTTTGATGCGCGATGGCTCGACGCGGCGGTCCCGGACCGACCGGTGGTGTTGCGGGCCTGGGATTACCACACCGTGTGGGTCAACTCGGTCGCGTTGCAGCGCGCCGGCATCACTGCCGACACCCCCGAGCCGGTGCTCGGGGAGATTCCGCGCCGTGAGGACGGCTCGCCGCTGGGCACGCTGCGCGAATGGGGTGCCACCGACCTGGTCACCGCGGTCATGCCGGCCCGTGACGAGGCAGTGCGGATCGCCGCCTTGGGCACGGCCGCCGACTACTTTCTGGCGCGCGGCGTCACCTGGGTTCAGGACGCCTGGGTCGAGCCTGCGGAACTGGACACCTACATCGCGGCTGCCCAGCAGGGCGCGCTGCAGATGCGATTCAATCTGGCGTTCTATGCCGATCCGCGCCACTTCGACACGCAGGTAACGCAATATGCTGCGGCCAGGGACCGGGTCCAGGCGGCGGGCTCACCGCTGCTGACCGCGCAGACGGTGAAATTCTTCGCTGACGGTGTGGTGGAGAACGAGACCGGTGCATTGCTGGAGCCGTACTGCTCGGGCCTGCACTCGCACGGCATGCATGTGTGGGAGGCCGACGCATTGGCCGAGGCGGCCAAGAAAGTCGATGATCTGGGCCTGCAGATTCATATCCACGCCATCGGTGATGCGGCGGTCCGCCGGGCGCTGGACGCCATCGAATACGTTGTGCGGCAAAACGGTCCGCGGGACCGGCGGCCGGTGATCGCACATGCTCAGCTGGTGGACGATGCCGACCTGGGCCGGTTCGCCGAGCTCAGGGTCATCCCGAACATGCAGCCGCTGTGGGCCCAGATGGATGCCCTGATGACGGTGCTCACGATTCCGCGGCTTGGAGCCGAGCGGGCGGACCGGCAGTACCGGATGCGCACGCTGGAGAAATCCGGCGCGGCGTTGGCGTTCGGATCGGACTGGCCGGTGTCCTCGGGTGCGCCGCTGGACGGTATCGCCGTCGCGGTCTCGCGGTGCACAACCGAGGGTGAGCCGGCGGGTGGCTGGACGCCAGAAGAGGTTCTGCCGATCGAGCCCGCCCTGTCGTCGTACACCGGTGCGGTGGCGTATCAGGCGTTTGCAGAAGGGAGTTGGGGTCGCATCGTCCCAGGGGCGAGTGCCGATCTGGTGTGGCTGGACCGTGATCCGAGGTACCTCCCCGCATCGGAGCTTGCTGCGGTGAGGGTGCGCGCCACCTATTTGCAGGGCACACAGGTCTATTCGGCCGCGGAGTGAGAGGAACTAGTTTGTCCGATTTGGATGAAGTGACCGAGGGGCGGCTGCGCCGCGCCCTCGGGCTGCCATCGCTGGTGCTGTTCGGTCTGGTCTACATGGTGCCGCTCACCGTGTTCACCACCTACGGCATCGTCACCCAGACCACCGGCGGCAGGCTGTCCGTCGCATACCTGGTCACGTTGGCCGCGATGGTGTTCACCGCGCGGTCCTACGCCAAGATGGCGGTCGCCTACCCGGTCGCCGGATCCGCATACACCTACACACAGAAGGCTTTCGGCGCCCCGATCGGATTCCTCGCCGGCTGGTCATTGCTGCTGGATTACCTGTTCCTGCCGATGATCAACTATCTGGTGATCGGCATCTATCTGCATGCCGCGGTGCCTGCGATTCCGGCCTGGGTGTTCGTCTTGCTGTCCATCGCGGCGGTGACGGTGCTCAACATCGTCGGCATCGTGTCGGTGGCCAGGGCGAGCGTCGTCATCATCTCGGTGCAGACGATCTTCATCGCGACGTTCCTGGTGTTGACCTGCTCCAAGGTGTTCAGCTTCGGCACGGTGGACCTGATGGCACCGTTCCACGGTGACGGCAGCACTACCGGATTCAGCCCGGTGCTGGCCGGCGCGGCGATCCTGTGCCTGTCATTCCTGGGGTTCGACGCGGTGTCCACGCTGTCCGAGGAGACCAAGGACCCCAAACGATCTGTGCCGCAGGCAATCATGATCTCCACGGCGGCAGCGGGTGTGCTCTTTGTGGTGCTGTCCTATCTCGGACAGCTGGTGTTTCCGTCCAACCAGTTCACCGATGTTGAGTCCGGATCCCTGGACCTGATGCTGGCCACGGGCGGGCAGTTCATGCAGACCTTCTTCACGGCGGCCTATGTCGCCGGTGCGCTCGGATCCGCGATCGCGTCGCAAGCGTCCGTAGCGCGGATCTTGTACGCGATGGGGCGCGACGGCATCCTGCCGCGCACGTTCTTCGGCTATGTCTCGCCGCGGTTCGCCACCCCCGTCTACGCAATCGTGGCGGTGTCGGTGATATCGCTGCTGGCCATGGTGATCAGCCTGACCACACTTGCCTCGGTGGTCAGTTTCGGTGCGTTGGTGGCGTTCTCGGTGGTCAACCTGTCGGTCATCAAGCACTATTTCGTCGACCAGCGCGAACGCGACGGCGCCCAGGTGATCGGCAATCTCGTTCTGCCGGTGATCGGCTTCCTACTGACCGTGTGGCTGTGGACGAGTTTGTCCGGGGTTACGTTGATCATCGGGTTGTGTTGGCTGGCAGCGGGATTCGTGTGGCTTGCCGGGATTACCCGTGGATTCCAGCGGCCGACGCCGGAGCTGGACATGAAGGAGTAAACCCGGCCGCCCTGCGGGTCAGGCCACGCTGATCGTGACGTCGATGTTGCCCCGGGTCGCCTTCGAATACGGGCAGACCTGGTGCGCATCGTCGGCGATGGCCTGAGCGGTTTCCCGATCGACGCCGGGGATGCTGACATTGAGCCGGGCCCGCAGTGAGAACGCCCCGTCGGTGTTGAGCAGGTCGACCTCGGCGTCCACCGCGGTTTCGGCGGGCAGCTTCACATTGTGCTTGCCCGCGGTCAGGCCCATGGCGCTGAGGAAGCACGCCGACCAGCCGGCGGCGAACAGCTGCTCGGGGTTGGTGCCGGAGCCGTTGCCGCCCGGCGGGGTCAGCTGGATGTCGAGGTTGCCGTCGGAGCTGTAGGCCTCGCCCTGGCGGCCGCCGGTGGTGTGGGTCTGGGCGGTGTAGAGCACGTTGTCGGTCGGGTTGCTGGTCACGGCGGTTCTCCTTCGGGTGGATGGTCCGATCCAATTGGATGCGTTGGAGATGAACGCCGGGTATCGCTGCTGCGGGCCGATGAACGCCATGGTCGACCGGGTGGCAAGCTCAGCACCCGTGGCGCTGGTCGTTTCAGGTCACATTCAAGCCGAGACGGTTGGGATTTCGCTGCCTTCACCGGCACGATCGGCCCATTTGGGGGAAGCAATGCACAGTAGCGCCTCGGCGTGCGCGAGGAGATCCGCCTCGACATCCTCGGGAGTCAACAGCCCGGTCATCGCGTGTATGGCAAGGCCGTCTTCGAGGGCCACCATAGCGGTAGCGATCTTGGCGGGAGGAAGCAGTGGAGAGAAGTCTCCGCTGGCGATCCCCGCCTCGACGATTCTCAGGTACAGCTCTGCCTGGCCGCTGAAGAAGCGCCGGCTCCAACTCGCAGCGGTGGGTTCCTCCACGATCACCGGAGCGAGTTCGTACAGAATCCGTGCTGCTTCACAACGCTTTCCCGGATAGGGGGTGCCCAATTCGATACACCGGCTCAGCATCGACAGCGGGAGCGTCTCTTTTGCGACGAGCTGCTCTCTCTCATCGAGGAACTGCTTGGCCGCGGACCGATAAACCGCGGCGAGAATGTCGTTGACATCCGAGTAGTAGTAGAGCAACAACGCTGAAGACATGTCTGCGGCTTCAGCGATTCGTTTGAGGTTGATCCCGGCGGCACCGTGTTTGTGGACCGCTATTGTGGCGGCTGCAACGATCTCCGCGCGTCGCTTCTTCTGGTTACTCGGGCGAGCCATGCTGCGACCTTCCCTGTTACTCCTGCCGGGAAGTCTATCGCAGCATGGTCGGCATCGAATCAGCGTGCTTCTGAGGTGATCTCGGGTGCAGGACGCGAGAAGCCGCGTGTGAGGACAACGAGGTAGACCAGACCGGCGACCAGCCAGCCGGCCCCGAGCGTAATCGCGTGGGTGTCCAGACTGATCAGGAAGTAGACCGTGATGGCGATGGCGGCAGCCGCGAGCAGGACACGCACCCAACGGGCCGGTCCACTCTCCTTGTCGCGGAGAAGGAGCACCAGCACGCCCAGGTTCACCGCGGTGAACGCGGTGAACGCACCGAAGTTGATGAACGACGTCGATGTGGTCAGCGTCATCTGGGTGGCAAACAGTCCGACGGCACCGATCAGAGCGATGTTCAGAACCGGAGTTCCGAGTCTGGGATGGCGGTATCCGAAGAACTTCTTCGGCAGAACTCCGTCACGTCCCATTGTGAGCAGCAATCGCGAGCCGCCGGCCTGCGCGGCGATCGACGACGCGAACCCCCCGATCACGAGTGCAGCGACGATCGTTGCCGACAGAAGATTCCCACCGACTTGGGCCGCGATGTCGAACGCTGCCGAATCCACGTCGTTGACGACCGTCAGCGGGAGAACCATCTCGGCGGCGAAACTGACCACGGTGAAGATCAGCCCCATTGCCAGTGTCGCGATGACGATCGCGCGTGGGATCAAGCGTCGCGGGTCCATTGCTTCGCCGGTCAGCGTCGTGATCGCGTCGAAACCGAGGAACGAGTAGCACGCGATCGCTGCGCCCGCCGCGACTCCTGCCAGCGAGCTGTCCATGTTCCAGAAGGGGCTGAGAACCGACGTTCCACCGTCGGTCGCGGCGGTTCTCAGGGACAGTGCGACGAAGCAGATCAGAATCAAGGCAACGAAACTCAGGAGGAGAAAGTTCGCTTTGTCTGCGACCCGAATACCTAGCACATTGACGACCGAGACGATGAGCACCTGCGCCACGATCCAGACCCAGAAAGGCACTTCCTCGAACTGCGCGCTGAGAAACGAACCACTGATGAGGAAAATGACCATCGGCAGGAAGAAGTAGTCGAGGATCAAGACCCAGCCCGCCATGAACCCGGTGTGTGCCCCCAACGTCTTCCGAACGTAACTGTAGGCGGAACCGGAGAGCGCGAACCTAGCCGACATCGTGGCGTAGCTGATCGCGGTCAGGAGCATCGCCACCGTGGCAAGCAGGTAGCTTCCCGACGAGGTGCCGGAACTGACTTCCGAAATGATCCCGAAGGTGGCAAGAACGACCGCCGGAGCCATGTAGGCGATTCCGAACAGCACAAGAGATGGCAGTCCCAATTGCGTCGGCTTCGCCGCGACTTGGTTACCGGTCAATAACATGATGCTCCTTTGCATCTGCGAATTCGAACAGGGATGCTCGCTCAGGACGGTCGGGGTTGGATGCGCCCATCGCGGTACATCGGAAGGCTGATGGTGGTGGTGGTGTCGAGTTGGGACCAGACCCGGTTGAGACCGGCCGTTCCATCCCGCTGCACCCGCGACGACTCCGAGAGGTCGAGTACGTCGCTGAGGGCTTCCGTCGACGCATCGACGCTGCGAACCCGAAGCCGCCCTTCGGCGTCGTAGGCGATGGTCTGCCCGCGTCCCCCCGGCGCCGGAGCGTTCACAGAAAGGACCGCAAGCTGGTTCGCGATCGCTGTAGCCTGCAGGAGAACGAGTTCCTGTGCGCGATCTGAGGTCGTAGTACGGGCGACATTGATGATGGCGTCCGCCCCAAGCCAGGCCAGTTGCCGACCGTGCTCGGGGAACCAGATGTCGTAGCAGATGGACAGCCCGACTGTTCCGTACTCACCGAGACGAAACACCGTGAATTCGCTGCCGGGCGAAGTTCTTTCATATGGCTGCCAGGGGAACACCTTGCGATATGTCGCGACCCTGCGCCCTTCGGGTGAGTAGGCCGAGACGGTATTGGCTACCGTGCCATCTTCCGCGCGTTCGAACACACTGCCCGGAATCAGCCAGATCTGGTGCTCTCGTGCGAGCTGCTCGAGAGCTCGATCCCGCGGCCCGCCGGCGCTCTCGATGTACTGCGCGGCTTCGTGGAGCGTTGTGTTGGGGGTTCCCCCACAGAGATGCATCTCAGGGAACACGACAAGTCTCGCTGCGGGATAGTCCACGCACAGTTGGCGCACCTCTTCCTGAAAAGCCTCGAGGCTCGTGACGGGCGGGTGCTGGGCAAGGCAGTAGAAAAGCGGTCGAGTACTCAGCGCACTCCCCTCTCAAAGTTTTTTGAATAGTATTTAAACAATCCCTTCTCCGCAAGCATTGGCGCGTAGTTGGAGGGCTTGCTGCAACATCCGTGCGGCAACTCGCACCCATCGGATACGCACCGGTACCAGCCAACCGAGGTGGCGATAAGCCGCGGAGTCCTCGTGAGTCCCAATCCGGCCCACACGTGCACCGCTGAGCGAGTGCGCTGCGGCCGGAATCCTCCGTGCCGTAAAGGAGTTCCGTCATGACCAACGTATTGACGCTGCCCACCGCACTGCTCGATCTGACTACCCGCACCACGGAGACGGTGGCCCCGGCCGGTGGTCTGCGGGCTGACTTCCAGGCTGAACTGCCCATCGCTGCAAGCCGATTCGAGTTCGCTGTCGGTGTGGGTGCGATGCTGGGCGGACTTGTCGGCCTCGCCGTGGGTGCTGTCGTCGGTGGCGCCGCACTGGGTATTCCAGTGGGGATCTACAGCCTAGTCGAGTTCAACAACGCGGTCGGAAAACTCGCGGCCTGAAAAGACCAGGACCCCGGGTGTTCACCACGCGTGCAGCGGGCACCACTTTGATCTGTCCCGCTGTTTCGAGTCGTGGTTATGCGAGTCGTGTCGATGTAATCGGCCATGGCGGTGGCCAACTCGATGGTGGCCCGGCTGTGGTCAGCCCTGGGCGGCGACCGAACTCATGAAGCCGCGTACGAGCGTGGCGGTCGCTTCGATGTGCGTGGTCATGATGTCTTTCGCTCGGGCCGCATCGCCGGCGATGACCGCTTCGGCGATCTGGACGTGCTGGTCCTGGGCGTGCGCAATGGCCTTGTCCATGTACGGGACCGCCCGTAGCAGGTCGTCCAGCGACATCTGGATGTCGGCAACCGCCTTGGTCAGCGAATTGGATCCGGACAGCGCGGCCAGCGTGACGTGGAACCGGCAGTCGGCGACTCGGTACTGGCCCGGACCTGCCGTGCTCACCTCGCCCAATCGCAGCCGAAGTTCTTCGATTTCGGCGTCCGATTTCTCTCGCCGTGCGGCCAGTTCGACCGCTCCGGGTTCGACCACCGTGCGGAACACCATCGCATCGAGGAGGAGATCTCGTTTGGCGGCGTCGAGAGCGATACTGGTGTGCCCGCTGGGTTCCCAGACCACAAAGCTGCCGCCGTAGCGGCCGGGTTTGGAGGCGATGTATCCGGTTTCCTGGAGCGATCTGATTACCGACCGCAGTGTCATCCTGCTGACGCCGAGCTGGGTGGATAGTTCACGTTCCGGTGGAAGCCGTTGTCCTTGAACGAAAATCCCGAGCTGAATCGCGTAGAGCACCCGCTCAAGCGCCTCCTCGAACGGGTTCACCCCTTGCACCGAGCTCAGGATGACCTCGGTCATCCGCTGGGGCGTGGGACTGATCACGCCCTCAGGGTAGCGGTCGGGGAGTCCTCTCATAGCCATAAACGACTGATTGGTCAATGGATTGACCATAGACCATTGGTGAGTTACCGTCGTCACACCGCTGGCCGGTCGGCAGCGTTCAGGGATAGACGAGGACCACATGAATCGGAGCCACCCCTCGGGGGAAATGCCACTCCGCAACGGCAGGATGCTGTCTGTTGACGCCCTTTCCGATCAGGTCAGGGACGGTCGGATCGACACTGTCATCGTTGCGTTCACCGACATGCAGGGGCGGCTGCAGGGCAAGAGACTGCACGCGCACTACTTCATCGACCATGCGCTGACCGAGCCGGTGGAGGGCTGTCATTACCTGCTGGCCGTGGACGTCGAAATGAACACCGTCGCGGGCTACGCCGATTCCGGCTGGGAGACCGGATACGGAGACATGTGCTTCGTCCTGGACATGGCGACGTTGCGGATGATGCCCCACCTGCCGGCTACCGCGCTGGTGCAGGCCGACGTGACGTGGCACGACGGAACGCCGGTGGCGTACTCGCCGCGCACCATGTTGTCCCGCCAGTTGGCGAAGGCGTCCGCACTCGGATACCAGGCGCTGGCCGGGGTGGAGCTGGAGTTCATGGTGTTTCACGAATCCTACGAGCAGGCGGCCGATCTGGGATACCGCAACCTGACGCCGGTCAACCAGTACAACAGCGACTACTCGATTCTCGCGACGTCGCGGGTGGAACCTCTGCTGCGTGACATCCGCAATGCCGCATTCGCCGCGGGGATGAACGTGGAGTCGGCCAAGGGTGAATGCAACCCGGGGCAGCACGAGATCGGGTTCCTCTACGACGAGGCGCTGGTCTCCGCGGACAACACCGTCGTCTAC
This sequence comes from Mycolicibacterium frederiksbergense, assembly GCF_029893345.1. GTDB lineage: Bacteria > Actinomycetota > Actinomycetes > Mycobacteriales > Mycobacteriaceae > Mycobacterium > Mycobacterium frederiksbergense_B. The sequence continues at coordinate 813,038 of NZ_JARXVE010000003.1, forward strand.
AAGAACATGGCCAAGGAGATCGCCGCGCATCACGGGAAATCCCTGACCTTCATGCCCAAGTTCAATGCCCGCGAGGGAAACTCGTCACATATTCATCTGTCGCTGCGCGGCCTCGATGACACCCTGGTGTTCTGGGACGCCGCGACGGGCACCCGCACGGCACTGTATGACCACTTCATCGCCGGTGTGCTGGCGACCATGCGTGACTTCGCCTTGCTCTACGCGCCGAACATCAATTCCTACAAGCGATTCTCGAATCGGTCGTTCGCCCCGATCAAGATCGGATGGGGTGAGGACAACCGAACGTGCGCAGTGCGTCTGGTCGGACGAGGTGGTGGCGCCCGGCTGGAGAACCGGGTCCCGGGTGGCGACGCCAACACCTACCTGGCGCTGGCGGCGATGCTGGCCGGGGGTCTCTACGGGATCGAAGCCGAACTCGAACTGCCGTCACCTGAGAGCGGCAGCGCCTACGTTTCGGATGCACCGACGATGCCGCTCAGTCTCGCCGAAGCGCGCGATGCTTTCGCCGATTCCGATATGGCCCAACAGCTCCTGGGCAAGGACGTCGTCAACCATTACACGAATATGGCCGATGTCGAGGTCGACGCATTCTCGACCGTGGTCACCGACTGGGAGCTGCAGCGCAGCTTCGAACGGATGTGAACACCGGAATGTCGACCTATACAGTCCTCAACCCGGCAACCGAGCAGGTTCTTGCCGACCTCGAGCTCGCCGGAGCCGGGGAAGTCGATTCCGCGGTGGCGCGAGCGCGCGCCGCCGCCGCGGTGTGGCGGACACGCACACCGGCCGAACGGGCGAGCGGCCTGCGACGGTATGCACAACTCGTCGACCAGCACCGCGACGAGCTCGCGGCGATCGAGATGCGCAACGCCGGCCACCCGATCGCCAACGCCGAGTGGGAAGCCCAGAATGTAGCTGATGTCGCGACGTACTACAGCGCCGCCCCGGAACGGCTGACCGGCCTGCAGATCCCGGTCGCCGGTGGCGTCGACATGACGTTCCATGAGCCGGTCGGGGTGGTCGGCATCGTCGTGCCGTGGAACTTCCCCATGATGATCGCCATGTGGGGCATCGCGCCCGCGTTGGCCGCCGGTAATGCCGTGGTGGTCAAGCCGTCGGAGATGACGCCGCTGAGTGCACTGCGGCTGGCCGAGTTGGCTCGCGAAGCGGGGCTTCCCGAGGGTCTGGTCGAGGTGGTCGTCGGGACTGGACCGGACGCGGGCCGGCACCTCGTCCGCCATGAAGGTGTCGCCCAGATATGTTTCACCGGGTCGACGCGGGTCGGGCGTGAGATTGCGGCCGAATGCGCGCAACAGGTCAAGCGGCACACGCTGGAACTTGGTGGAAAGAGCGCCAACATAGTGTTCGCCGATGCCGATCTCGCCGCGGCAGCCGCCGCGGCTCCGGGCGGGTTTCTGGACAACTCGGGCCAAGACTGCTGCGCAAAGACCCGGATTCTGGTGCAACGCAGCGTGTTCGATGAATTTCTCGAACTCATGGAACCCGCTTTCCGGGACTACCGGGTGGGAGATCCCACCGACCGTCACACCCAGATGGGGCCGATCATCTCGGCGCGTCAACGCGATGTCATCGAGGAATTCGTCGACCAGGCCGAAGTCCTGCTGCGTGGTAGCGCACCGGCCGGACCGGGATTCTGGGTTGCGCCCGCGGTCACACTGGCGCGCTCCGAGCAGGAACGGATTTGGCGTGACGAGGTTTTCGGTCCGGTGGCCACTGTGATGCCGTTCGAGGACGAGGCGGACGCGATCCGGATCGCCAATGCGACGGCATACGGGTTGTCGAACTGCGTCTGGACGCGTGACGTCGGCAGAGCCCTGCGGGTCGCACGTGCCCTGGAGGCGGGAAACCTCGCGATCAACACCACGACCGTGGTGCGGTACGGCACACCGTTCGGTGGGTTCAAGCAGTCGGGCATCGGTCGTGAACTCGGCCCCGACGCACCCCTGGAATTCACCGAAACCAAGAACGTCTACATCTCGACCCAGTAACCACGGCGCTGAGGCGCTGAAGAGGCGACGCGGAAGACCCCGCGTCTGATGAAAGGTGCTCAAAATCATGTCATCTCACCCGGGACGTCTTGAGGGCAAAGTCGCGGTCATCACCGGTGCCGCCTCCGGAATCGGACTGACCGCGGCACGCCTGTTCGCTCATCAGGGCGCGCACGTCGTGGTTGCCGATCTCGATGAACAAGGAGGCAAGCAGTGTGCCGCCGACATCGGGGGCCACTTCGTGCGCTGCGACGTCAGCGATTCCGCCGATGTGACCGACCTCTACACCACGGCGCTCGACGAGTTCGGCACCGTCGATATCGCCTTCAACAATGCCGGAATCTCGCCGCCCGAGGATGGTTCGATCCTGGAGACCACTTCGGCGGTGTGGGACCGGATCATGGACGTCAACGTCAAGAGCATCTATCACAACTGCCGTGCCGCATTGCCGATCATGGAAAAGCAAGGCCGCGGGTCCATCGTCAACGTCGCGTCGTTCGTAGCGCTGATGGGATCGGCGACCTCACAGAGTGCCTACACGGCATCCAAAGGCGCCGTTTTGTCCCTGACCCGAGAATTGGGGGTCGAATTCGCCCGCAAGGGGATTCGAGTCAATTCCGTGTGCCCCGGTCCGGTCAACACGCCGTTGCTGCGTGAACTGTTCGCCACCGACCAGGAGCGCGCGCAACGGCGGCTGGTGCACATTCCGCTCGGCCGTTTCGCCGAGCCCGAGGAGATCGCCAATGTGGCCCTCTTCTTGGCCTCGGACGAGGCGAGCTATGTGACCGGTGCGGCGTACGTTGTCGACGGTGGCATCACGGCGGCCTACGTGACCCCGCTGTGAGCGCACCCGTCATCGGCATCAGCAGCTATCGCGAGTCGGCGTCCTGGGGGATCTGGCGCGGCGTGGAGGCCAACCTGGTGCCCACGGACTACGTACGCTGTGTGCAGGTCGCCGGCGGAATTCCCCTTGTTGTACCGATTCTGAACGCGGCAGACGGTCACGCCAGGAGGATCGTCGCGCAATTGGACGGCCTGGTGATCGCGGGTGGACCCGATATCGGTCCGGAACGGTACGGTGACGTGCCCCATCCCGCGACCGGCGGTGTGCAGGCCGAGCGCGACGAGTGGGAGCTGTCGCTGCTGCACCACGCCTACGAACGTGATCTTCCGGTGCTGGGCATCTGCCGTGGCATGCAGCTGATGGCGGTGGCGGGCGGCGGGTCACTGATTCAGGATGTCGCCGATCAGCTCGGCGATGACAGGCACACCATCCCGGTCGGCGATTACTGTCCGACCACCGTAGACACGGTGTCAGGCAGTGTGATCGGGTCGCTGTTCGGTGACACCGTTGCGGTCCGCTGTCACCATCACCAATCCGTCCGCGCGCATCCCGGGTTCGAAACCACCGCACGCTGCGGTGCGGTGGTGGAAGCGATGGAGTCACCCGCGCACACATTCAGGGTCGGGGTGCAATGGCACCCGGAGGTGTCCGCGCAGCCGGCCCTATTCGCCCGATTCGTCGGAGCGTGTCGGTCAGTGCAGCTCGAAAGTGCTCTCTGACAACGATTTACCCGCTTAGTCAACGAAGCTTTCGATGGTGTTTCTGGGGGCGAAGGCATTCGGTCGGTATCGAATTTCCAAGCGTGACAGCCATGTCGGCCACGCAGAGGAGCATGAGAAAGGAATTCGTCAATGAGTGACCAGATCGAAACCGCTCGCGGCCCAGCGCCCAGTGACACGACACTCCGCCCCGCCGCAAAGTTGGAGGGCAGGCTCGGCGTCGCGCAATTGGTGTTCATGGTGGTGGCCGGTGCCGCACCGCTCACGGTCGTGGTCGGGATCCTGCCGATCATGATCAACTTGGGCAACGGTATCGGCGCACCGATCGACTTCATCGTCGCCGGCGTCGTGTTGTTGCTGTTTTCGGTGGGATTTTCCGCGATGACACCGGAGGTCACCAACGCGGGCGCCTTCTACACCTACATTCAGAAGGGGCTTGGCCGGATAACCGGCCTCGGAGCAGCGGCGCTGGCCACCATCTCCTACATCTTCCTGCTGGTCGCCGTGGTGGCGTATCTGGGTGCGGCCGCACGAAACGTCGTGCTGAACTTCACCGCTGTCGAGACCCCGTGGTGGATCTGGTCGGCAATCGGGCTGGCCGCCATCGGATACCTCGGTCACCGCAACGTCGAACTGAGCGCACGAGTTCTGGGTGTGCTGCTGGTCGCCGAGATCCTCATTGTCGCTGCACTCGATGCGGCCATCGTCTTACGTGGCGGTCACAGTGGTTTGTCCGTGGAGCCGCTGACCGTGAGTGCGTTCACCCACGGCGCGGTCGGCACGGGTGTGATGCTGGCGATCTTCGGGTTCGTCGGATTCGAAGCCACCGCGGTATTCCGTTCGGAAGCAAAGGATCCCGATCGCACGATTCCCCGGGCAACCTATGCGGCAGCGTGTTTGATCTCCGTCTTCTATGCCACCTCGGCATGGGCGATCATCAACGGAGTCGGCGTCGATGACTCGGTTGCGGCAGCGACCTCGGATCCCGAGGGCTTCGTACCCCAAATCGCCAAGCAGTTTGTCGGCCAGTTCGCCCACGATGCCATTCAGGTCCTGTTGGTCACCAGCTTCTTCGCCTGCATACTGACGTTCCACAACGTGGTGTCCCGGTACACCCATACCCTGGGCCACCAGCGCGTTCTTCCTCGGCATCTGGCCGCAGTCCACCCGTCGCACAAGTCACCGCACGTGGCTTCTCTGGTGACGTTTGTGGTGGTCGCAACGTCCCTGGTTGTTCTGGCGCTGTTCAACCTGGATCCGGTGGTGCAGATCTACACGTGGTTCGGCACCGCGGCAACGTTGGGGGTCATCGCGCTGATGGCCGTGACCTCTTTGGCCATCGTGTCTCATTTCCGCCGGGCCGATCGGTCGATCTCGTTGTGGCGCAGCGCTATCGCCCCCGGACTCGCGTTGGTCGGACTTGCCACGATCCTGATCCTGGTAGTCGGAAACTTCGTGTCGCTGATGGGGGGCGAAGTTGTCGCGATCCTGTTCGGTGTCGCGCTCGGCGGGACGGCGTGTGGTGGCGCGCTCTGGGCGATCTATCTGCGAAATCAACGCCCAGAGGTGTACAACGCCATCCGATGAGCATCAGCCGGTGAGACAGGGGTTGAAGCCGACGGAGAATCCGGCCCGGGCGCACAGCGCTGAGAGTCCCGCTGTAACGATAGCTTCCGGGTCGGCGGCGTGTTCGGCGTGAAGGCGCGCGTAGAGGGGGGCGAGGCTCGGATCAACCGGCGCTGCACGCTCGCTCTCGGTCACCGGTGCAGTGGTCGCGCTGCCGATGACGAAGTTGGACAATGAGTAGGACGTGCTGAGCGGATCGGCCACTCCGGCATCACTGAGCAGTACAACGATGCGCTCTGACAGGCGCAAGTAGTTCGGGCCCCGAGGGGCACGCATGACGATCACCTGACAGGCCCACTTATGGCGCGCAAGATGCCGATAGTGGGCAACCATCAGCTCGTGCAGGCTCGCATCGGCGAGTGCCTGTTCGATGGCCGGATCGTTGCCGAGTGCCTCATCGAGTGCGAGGTCGAACAGGTCATCCACCGATTCGACCCGTGAGTACAGGCTCGCCGGCGCGACGGCAAGGCGACTGGCGACCGCTCGTACGGTCAGTGCCCGGAGGCCGCCTTCATCAAGCAGCGCGACTGATGCGCGGGCGATGTCGTGGACGTCGACAGCCCGTGCCCGGTGCACGGGCTTGCGGTGGTCCCAGTAGCTCACGCCGACCAGCTTATCCGAACTATGTTAGGTTTGTGGAATGCTTGATTCCCGCTTGCTGCCCCTGCAGAGCGAACGAGTCCGGTTGCGTGCTCTGCGCGCTGGCGATGCGGCAGCGTTCGCCGCAGGAACCGAGGACCCTGACGTGAAAACGTACGGGCACTTGCCCGAGCCCAAGTACACGACTGAGTCCGTCATCACGATGATTGAGCGGCAGGCGGAACCCGGGCTCGCGCGCGGCGATCTAGCTGTACTTGCGATTGCCCATCCGGTGACCGACGAATTCGCCGGGAGCCTGGTGATCTTCGATGTGACTGATGAGGTAGCGGAGGTCGGGTTCTGGGTGCACCCGAGTCATCGAGGTACAGGCGTAGCGACTGCGGCGCTGCATCTGGCAGGCGAACTTGCTCGGGGCAGTGGACTGACCACTTTGACCGCGCGAACTGCCACGGAGAACGTCGCATCTCAAGGTGTTCTCGTGCGAGCTGGATTCCAGACTCTTGGCACCCGGAAGGACACGACGCCCTCGGGCCAGGAGATCGAATTGCTGCACTATGTCTGGAATCTTGGCGAGTCCTAGCTGGCGGGCATCGGGCTCGCGCACGCTCAGGTGATCGACCAGAATTCCAACAGGGTGCGGATGGTCGCCACCAACGGTAGGGGTTGATCCAGCATGGGGTGATGGCCGGCTTCCGCCAGTTCCACGAACGGGCCGCGTAGTTGCAGGATCGAGCGAATCTGCTCGGCCATCTGCGGTGGGACGAGCCCGTTCTCGCACCGCAAATACCCTATCCGGCAGGGGATTCGGGCAAATACGTTCTCCAGGATCTCCTCGTCGTCGGGCGTCTCATCCATGAGTAGACCGCCGAAGATATCGGGGTCGAACTTCCACACCCACCCGGCGTCCGTCTTGTGCACCGATTCCGCAGCGATGTGGCGACCGATGTAGGGCAGCGTCACCTCTTGTGTTGGTACCGCCCGGAATCGGGCGATGATCTCGTCCTCGGTGTGGTAGCCGGCGGTGTCCCGGCGACGGTTGCGTAACCGGACCTCCTCGGGGGCACGATCCCGTAGCGGGGAGTCGATGACCACGATGCTGTCGATCTGCGCGCCGTAACGGGACGCAGCGGTGGCACCCACCCAGCCGCCCATGCTGTGACCCACGATGGTGGGCCGCGCCGAGGAGCCCGAGGCCTCTGATGCCGCGAGGGCTTCTCGTGCCCAGATCGCCAGGCTGTACTGCGTGCGAGTTCCGCTGTCGCCGTGCCCGCTCAGGTCGGGAGCGACGACCCGATGGGTACCGGCGAAAAACGGGGCGATGTGATCCCACCATCCGGAGTGGGCTCCACCGCCGTGGACGAACACCAGCGGCGGATTGTCCGTGTCGCCCCAGGCACGCATATGTATGGGGCACCCGTCGACGTCGATCGTCGAGTGTTGTGGCGCTTGGTCCAGGGCAGCGGTGAACCACGCTGGTGCGTTCGGCAGCGGGTATGTGGCCGAGGGATGTCCACGCCGGAACATGCGATTCACGTGGCAAGTCTGTCGCATGGCTTGAATCCGATCGAGACGCGCCCTGGCGAATCCCGGTCAGATCGGGCGTCGGCCACCGGTGCTCAGGACACGGCGAGGCCTATCCCGAGGGCGATCATCGTCACCGCGATCACCCCGTCGAGGATGCGCCAGGTGGTCGGGGTGGCGAACAGGCCGGCCAGCCGGCGCGCGCCCAGTCCCAGGCCGGTGAACCACAGTGTGCTGGCCGCTACCGCACCGGCGCCGAAAAGCCAGCGCTGCTCGCGGTGTTCGTTGGCCAGTGAGCCGAGCAGGACCACGGTGTCCAGATAGACGTGCGGGTTGAGCCAGGTCAATGCCGCACAGGTGACCAGCACCTCGGCCAGTCGGGCCGGGGCCTGGTCTGACGGGTTGAGCGTCGAGGGGCGAAAGGCCCGACGGGCGGCCAGCACGCCGTAGCCGATCAGGAAGGCCGCGCCACCGAACTTCACCACCGCCATGGCGTCGGGATGAGCGGTGATCAACGCGCCGACCCCCGCGATGCCCGCGGCGATCAGGATCAGGTCCGACACCGTGCACAGTGCGATCACCGCAATCACGTGTTCCCCGCGGATCCCTTGGCGCAGCACGAAGGCGTTCTGCGCGCCGATCGCGGCGATCAGCGTCATCGCGGTGAGGAATCCGATCAGGATGGGTGAAGCCATGCGTTCGAGGCTATGGGGCTGCGGTGGATCAGTACAGCTAATGTTTTTGATATGGCATCAGAAATGCTTAAGTAAGAGGATCGGACTTCAGTCACGGGATCAGTGATGTTTGCCCGCTGGCTGTTGTGCAGGCGCTGCGAACCATCTGGGGGATAGCGACCACGCGAGCCTCGAGCAGGGTGTTCCAATGGTTGCGGTCGAGGCACTCCTTGCATAGGCGGTTGTTGAACGACTCGATGTAGCCGTTGGTCCACGGTGTGCCTGGCGGAGTCGGGTTTGACGCAGCAATGGAGCAGCGGCCAGGCCGGGGAGCCGGCACCGAATCACGGCTGAGTCGAGGATGTCCCCGCGACGCCCGCGGAGGTTCGCGACACACGTTGTATCGCGTTCTTCGGTACGCGGTTTCGGGTCAGCAATGTTCGGTGCTCGGCTCGTCACGGATTACGCGAGGAACGGGTTGTGCTCAGGCAGTGGCTTGATCAAGGGATCGAGCAGCTTCGCCGACTGTTCGACGGTGAGGACGTCGGCCGGGTCGAGCTGGATGAATTCCCGCGCGGTTTCGTCGTACTCCCAGACGTCTTCACCGACCAGTCGGCCGTTGTCGTAGGGCCAGATCATGTGCTCGGCGGTCTTCACCAGATAGGTGGCCTCTGGGTCAGCGGCCATCCCTTCGGCGGCGAGAATGACGCCGGGCGTCTGCTGGTAGATGTATGACGTCGACACGATCATGTCATCGCTGATGGCCAGTCTCTCGTCGTCGGCGTAGAAGATGCACTGGGCGGTGTCCTTCCATGCGTGGTACAGCCCCTTGACCGCATCGGTGCCTTCCACTGTGACGCTCTTGCCGAGCATGGTGAAGTGATAGACCGGCTTCTCGACGGTCATTTCCGGGGCAAAGATCTCCTCATAGCGCCCAGCCATTTCCAGGTAGCGGTGCCGGTTGTAGGCGTGCAGCATGTATAGGTGACGCGGGTTGTCCGTCGTCTCGATCAAGCGCTCCACGGCTCGGTTGGTCTGGGTGATGTCGTAGCGACTCATTTTTTCGTTTCCTTTCAGGCTGTGAGAAACAGGTTTCGGAGTTCGGATTTCTTGAATTTGCCGGTGGCGGTGCAGGGAAGCGCTTCGACGAATTCGAATCGGTCGGGCAACTGCCACTTGGCGAAGTCCTGTGCGAGGTGCTCGCGCAGGACCTGGGCGGAGGCGTGACCACCGTCCTGAAGCACCACCACGGCAAGGGGTCGCTCGCCCCAGCGCTCATCGGGCACGGCGATCACGGCGGCCTGCGCGACGGCGGGATGGGACATCAGTTGGTTCTCCAGGTCCACCGAGGAGATCCACTCGCCGCCGGACTTCACCAAATCCTTTGAACGGTCGCAGATCCGGATGCAGCCATGGGGATCGATGCGCACCACATCGCCGGTCTGGAACCAGCCGTCGGCGGTGAAACTATCCGCCCCCCGGCCGCCGTGGTAGCTGCCCGCCACCCAGGGACCGCGCACTTCGAGTTCACCCATGGCAGCGTCGTCCCAGGCGATGAGATCACCGTTCTCGTCCCGGCCCCGAATGTCGAAGAATGGGCTCGCGACACCCTGCCGCATGCGGTAGTTGTACTGCTCGTCCCGCTCACCCCCGTCGAGGTGCGCCGGAGCGCGGCAGACCGCGCCCAGGGGAGCGGTCTCGGTCATTCCCCAGGCCTGCACGACAGTCAGCCCGTGGCGGTCGAATCCTTCGAACATCGACCGCGGCACCGCCGCGCCCCCCACGACCAGCCGGTCGAGCTCCGACAAGTCCCACTTGCTCGGGTCGGCATCGAGTGCGGCGAGCATGCCCATCCACACGGTCGGTACACCCGCCGTCATGGTGACCCGCTCGCGGGCGCACAGGTCGAGGACACTTTCCGGGTCCAGGCGCGGGCCCGGCAGGACCAGGCGAGCGCCGGCCAGTGCGGCGGCGTACGGCAGGCCCCACGCGTTGGCGTGAAACATGGGGACGACGGGAAGGACTGTGTCCCTGGACGATACGGACAGTTGGTCGGGCAGGGCCGCGACAAGTGAGTGCAGGGCCAGCGCCCGGTGCGAGTACACGACCCCTTTGGGGCGGCCGGTGGTGCCCGAGGTGTAGCACATGGCCGCGGCGCGATGTTCGTCGAGCGCGGGCCAGACCACTGGCTCGGCGCCGGCGATCAGAGCTTCGTAATCGAGCGTTCCCGCCGGGGCTGCCGCCTCGTGGGTGACGACGATGACGTGGCGGAAATCGTGCCGGGCGCCGAAGGTTTCGAATACGTCCAGCAGGGACTCATCGACGACGATCACCCTGTCGTCGGCGTCGTCGACGATGAACGCCAACTCGTCGGGGAACAACCGGGGGTTGAGGGTGTGGATGACCGCGCCCATGGCAGGCACCGCCAAGTACAGCTCCAGGTGTTCGCTCTGGTTCCACAGCAGCGTGGCCACCGGGTCGCCCTCACGGACGCCCAGGGCACTCAGCGCACTCGCAAGACGCCGGGCGCGGGCCGCGCATTCGCCGAGGGTGGTGCGCGTGATCGCACCGGAAGGGCGGCGCGACACAACGTTCACTTCGGAGTGGAATCGCTCGGCACGCTCGACGATGCTCGTCAGTGTGAGCGGATAGCCGTCCATGCTGTTGCTGCCCAACATGTTCCGGGTCATGACCTCGCCTTATGCCGGCTCGAGGCGCTGCGGCGGGTCGAGGTCTTGGGATTCGCGGCCCGGGTGGCGTTCTGTAGCTCTTCCAGGCCGTCGCCGAGTGCCGCCAGGATCGGCCATGGGTCATCTACCAACTCGCGGTCGACGACGATTCCGAACTCGAGTGAATCCTGATAGCTCATCACGGTGATGTTGATGCCGATCCCGTCGAGCACCCCGGAGACCGGGAACTGGGCACGTTGTTTTGCGCCGCCGAGGTACAGGGGCGTAGCCGGTCCGGGGACGTTCGAGATCATGGCGTTCGCCGGCTGATTGAGCCCGCGCACGCCGGCCAGACGGGACAGGGACCGGGCCGCCTGCGCAAATAAGGCAGGCGGGATGAAGTGATTGGCGTCTTGCAGCAGCGAGGCCGGCAGCGCGCGCTGCCGTTCCTTGGCAGCGTTCATCGCCTCGTTGATCCGGCGCACGCGCTCAACGGGATCGGCCACATCGGTGGGCAGCTGGGTGAGCATCACCGAGACCCGGTTGCCGAAGGTGCCCTGCTGCTCGGGAGTTCGCACCGACATGGGGATGAAACTCGCGAGGGGTTCGGCGGGCAGCTCACCCTGCTTGTCGAGCCAGGACCGCAGGCCCGCCGCGCAGATCGCCAGGACGACGTCGTTGACGGTGCAGCCGAGTGCGTTCTTGATCGCTTTGACCTCGGCCAGCGGCATCGAGCCGAAAGCGACCCGGCGGTGTGGCGATACCCGTGCCTGGAACCGGGTTCGGGGAGCGGTGACGTCGCTGCTCCGCAGAGCGGCTACGGGACTGCCGGCTTTCAGGGCTCGTTTGACCAGCCGGCTGCTGCGCGCGATGGTCTTCACTCCGGGTAGATGACGGATGGTCGGAACGTCGTCGAGGTGCGGCAGTGCCGTGGGGCCGGCGCGCAGAACCCGCAGTGGCTGGCTCGCCAGCCCGACCAGACCGCGACCCAGCATCTCCACCTCCGACGGGTACTTTTCCGCGACGATCGTGGGTGCCGCTTCCCGCTCACGCCCGGTGGCGTCATCGAGGAGGATGCTCATGACCTCGGCACCGGACACTCCGTCGACCGCGGCGTGGTGCATCTTCGTCAGTACCGCGACGCCGCCGTCGTCGAGTCCGTGGATGACGTACACCTCCCAGAGTGGGCGCGCCCGGTCGAGTTGGCGGCCGATGATCCGGGCCACCTGGTCGGCGAGCTGGCGCTGGTCGCCCGGCGCGGGCAACGCCAGCTCGCGGACGTGGTACTCGATGTCGAAGGAGCCGTCGTCGACCCAGTACGGGTAGTCGAGGGAGAAGGGCACCTGGGCGAGCCGCCAGCGGAAGGTGGGCAGCAGGTGCAGGCGTTCGCTGATGACTCCGCGAACGAGGGCCGCATCGAGGGGTTCGCCCGATGCGGTGTGGGAGTCGTAGATACCGAGAACACTGACGTGTCCCTGGACACGGTCGTTCTCCATGGCCAGGAACTGCGCGTCGAGGCTGGTCAGTTGTCGCATATGAAGATCGTCCGCCGGTGGCGTCGGCTTTCTCTTGTCTGCGCGCACCAACGCTGTGCCCGGTGGTTGTTCAATTTGCCTACCGTCAGCCGGGGGCGGCGCTACCGTGCAGTGCATGGAGCCGGCCTGGGCAGGTGCACAGGATGATGAGCAGCGCCGAGTGTGGTCGGCGGTGTTGCGGCCGGCCGCCGCTGAACTCATCGAGCGGGCCCGCGAAATCTCGGCAGCGGTGAATGATGACACCCGCGCTCGGCTGAGTGACCTGCTTGTCAACGAGCAGGCTCTCGAGGTCAATCGTGCGAGTACCGAGGCAAGCATTCGCGACTTCGCGCAGGTGTTGTCGGCCGGGGACGATCCCTTCCGGGCGGTGCAGCTGCAGTCGCCGACTCTTGACTATGCACGGGACGGAGCGCAACACGGCATACCGCTCACCACGCTCATGCGCAGCTATCGCCTCGCACACGCCGCAACCGCGGCTCATTTCAACGCGATACTTCAGAACCACGCGAGTAATGCCGAAGAACTGCACCTTGCCTCGGAGCTGGGTTCGGCGTGGATGTTCTCCTATGTCGACGCCGCGCTGTGCCTGGTAGAGGAGGTGTATACCGCCGAACGCGACCGATGGTTGCGCAGCGCCGCCGCCAGCCAAGCCGAAACCATCGCCACCATCCTGGCCGGTGAACCCATCGACATCGAGGTGGCCACCCGGCGTCTTCGCCATGATGTCCGCCGGGTCCACATCGCCGCGATCGCCTGGCTCGAATCTCACGAAGAAGGACGCAACACGCAAGCCGTCCTCGAAGCGGCAATCCGCGATATCGCCTCCGCCATCGGCAATCAGAAACCTCTCGTGCATCCGCTCGGGATATTGTCGACGGCGGCCTGGATCAGCTCGAACAGTCACATTCCGTCGAAAGTACTGGACGAGTTACGGTTTCGGACTTCGAATGCGCCGGGCGTGCGCGTCGCGATCGGCGAGCCGGCACCCGGCATCGGGGGCTTTCGGTCCAGCTATGTGCAAGCTGTTGAGGCGCAACGAGTCGCACGCCTCGCGGGCCGTGCGGTCGGCAGCGTCACCCGCTACGACAGTGTTGCGCTGCGTGCCATCGCGACCGCCAACATCGACCAGGCGCGCGACTTCGTGCGACGCGAACTCGGGCCGCTCGGGGAGATGGACGAAACCACCCGGCGGCTCGCCGTCACGGTGCGCGCCTATCTCGACGAGAACTGTAGTCGCGGAAGAACAGCCAAGCGGCTCCACGTTCACGACAACACCGTCGCTTACCGGATCCGTCAGGCAGAGGAACTGTTGGGAAGGTCGTTGGAGCGGCGCACCCTCGAGTTGCGTGTCGCGCTCGCCCTGGCCGATGTCGTCGCCGAAACCTCCGATTCAGGAGCAGCGGCTCCCGCACAGGCGGATTCGCTGAGGCGGGCCAACTGATCGGCGTGCTCGTGCCGGCGTCGGGGTCACACCCGGCCGAGCATCGCGTCGCGGACCCGCCCGACCCCGGCCAGGCGCGCGAGTTCGCCGATCAGAACCGGTGCGACGGCGCCGATTCCGGCCAGTAGTCGCACGCCGGCCGACGCGACCGTCGTCTCCGGTGTGTCGCGCTCGATCGCCCCGGCCACCGCCCGCGCGACATCCTCCGGTGAACTCGTACCGAACCCTCGCGGAAGGGCGACACCGGTGTCCGCCAACATCCCGGCATCACGGATCGGGCCGGGAAAAATCGTGGAGACGCCGATGCCGGTGCCGTGCAGTTCCTGACGCAAGGCCAGCCCGAGGCCGCGCAGCCCCCATTTGGTGGCCGTGTACACCGCGCCGTTCCCGGGTGTCGCAATGAGTCCGGCTCCCGATGAGATGAAGACGATATGACCCTGGCCGCGGCGTTTCATCGATTTCACCGCCGCACAGGCGAGTGCGGTCGGGGCCAGAAGATTGATGCGCACGGCCTCCTCGATCTCGCTGTCGCTCAGCATCGCGAGATCCTGTGGAATCCCGACACCCGCGTTGGCGATGAGGATGTCCACGTCGCCCGCACGGTCCATCAGATCCCGAATCTCGTCGAGGTCAGTGAGATCTGCGGTCAACGCCTGAGCGGGCTGCCCGAGTTCGCCGACCAGCCTCTTGAGTTCCAGCTCGCGTCGGCCTGTCACCGTGAGTGCGCACCCGCGCTCGGCGAGCTCGCGTGCGATGGCGCGGCCGATGCCTCCCGTCGCTCCGGTTACCAGCGCGCTGCGGCCTTTCAATTGCATGTCACGTCCTCAAATATGTTGTTTACTTGGATAATTCGGCCACGCGTGCCGCGAGCCACCGGGCCAGCGGTGGGACAGTGCGCGAGAGCACATACATCACGTGTGCTTCGGCGGCGACCGGAGCCACCGCGCGGTTGCGCTCGACTGCGCGCAGGATGTTCTTTGCAACGCGCTCAGGGGTGTACCCGCGCTTCTGGTAGGTCGACTCGAGGTGCCTACGCCGTTCGTCAACGTCCCCGCCACCGCGGATGCGGCTGTTCTGCGTGATGGCGGTGTTGATGATGCCGGGACACACCGCGGTGACACCGATGCCATGAGGCTTCAGTTCCATCCGCAGTGCTTCGGACAACCCGAGTACTGCGAACTTCGTTGCGCTGTAGGCGGTCAGCTGGGGATTGGCCAGGAGGCCGGCCGCCGAGGACAGATTGACGATGTGGCCACCGCGACCTGATTCGGCCATGGTGGGCAGGAAGGCGTCGCAGCCGTGCACCACGCCCATGAGGTTGATGTCGATCAGCCATTGCCAATCTTTGACGTCGGTCTCCAAGAAGCCGCCGACCAGGCCGACTCCGGCGTTGTTGACCAGCATGTCCACCCGGCCGAAACGTTCGAAGGTGGCGTGCGCGAAACGGGTCATCGATTCGACGTCGGATACGTCGACTCGTGAGGTCAGTACCTCGGCACCCCGCTTTTCTGCCATCTCGGTGGTGCCGGCGAGCGCAGCCTCGTCGATGTCGCACAGCGCCAGGTGGGCGTGGCGCCGGGCGCACAACAGCGCGATTTCGCGGCCGATACCGCTGCCGGCGCCGGCGCCGGTGACAACCACAACCCGATCGGTGAGGTCGGCGGTTTTGAGTCGCGATTGAGTTCTAGCCATACGAGCAAGCTAGGGAGACGACGGGGCTGCCCGCTCGTGCAAACCCGCCAACGTGGACATCGTCAGTTGTTGCACTTCCACAACGGACGATTGATGCGTCCACAGCGCCAACGCTCCTGATGGGAGCGGAACGAATTGGGCCGCAATGAGTTTCATGACAGCGCCCCCGTTGTGCCGATGAGCGCTCTGGTCACCGGCCGGTTGTCGCGAACAGTCGGGGTGAGGCTCGGCTCGCGTGCTGGCAAATTGAGTTGAGAAGCGGAATGTACATCTGTACATTCGATTGAGTTGGAATTGCGTTGCCGGGTCGCCCCATGTGGCGCCGGTGCAGAGGCCTGTGGCCAGAAGGGAACGAACGACGTGGGTCAGCCGACTCGACGACAGGTCATGCTCGGTGTTGCTGCCGGGGCTGTAGCGGCGGGGGTTGCTGCTTGCGTGCGGAACGCCGATATGGAGGACGAACGACTCATGGGTGATATTTCTCCGCTTCCGGTAGCTATGAAGTCCGAGTTCCAGCAACTGACCGATGCGCAGAAGGTGCGCGGATGCAGTGTTGCGGCGGTGACTCGGGAGGGGACCGCTTTTGCGGATGCGTGGGGGGTTGCTCGCGACGGGCGGGCGATGACGCCGGTGAGTACGTTGAACATCGGGTCTGTGAGCAAGACTGTCACTGCGACCGCGGTGCTTCAGCTGGTCGCCGCAGGCCAGCTTGATCTGGACGCCGATGTGAACGACATTCTCGCGCGAAGCGATGTGTATGGGCCTGCGAGTGTGCGTAGTCCGCATCATCCCGATGTTCCGATCACCGTTCGGCACCTCATCACGCACTTGACGCCGATCGATAGCCCAATCGAACCGGGGCCTTACGGTTATTCGTATCGAGTCGGGCCGATGGCTGATCCTGCGGAGATGGGGCGGTGGCTTCACGACTTCTTGACCCCGGCTCCCAGGGGCTGGACGTACACCCGGGATAACTTCACGAAATCTGTTCCAGGACAAGCGCATCTGTACTCGGACATCGCCTATGACCTGGCTGGTCATCTCGTGCAGGCTGTCACGGGACAATATTTCGCCGACTATTGTCGGGATTCGGTTCTTCGTCCGGCGGGGATGAATCGCTCGGACTTCAATCGGGACAGTCTGGGCGAGTCGGACCGTGCGCACCCGCACGCGTGGTTTGACAACGGTGTGAAGAGGGGGATGTGGCCCGACTATCGGAATCTCATTCCGCATGACATCCCCGACGATTTCACCGGCCATGTCGAGTATGCCCCGTACACCAGTTGCCTGCAGGCCGACGGCGGACTGCGGTCCAACGCGCTCGATCTGGCCCGCTGGGCACGAATGTGGCTTGGGCAGGGCACTATTGACGGTACGGAAGTCCTAGCGAAGCGCTGGGCTGTTGCCGCGCTGTCCGATCAGGTCTCGGCTGAGATCCTGGCCGCATCTGATGCTCCGCTGCCGATGATCTCCCAGGGTTTTGCATGGCATCGGGTGAAAGGCGATGCTGACGGCGTCTGGCAGCACGCTGGCAGCGAGTTCGGTACGGCCTCGTACGTGATGCTGGATACCAAGCGTGGGGTAGGTGCGGCGGTGGTCTGCAACACCGAACTCGCGTTGGAAGGCGACCCGCGAGTCACGATGCTGCATCGGCTTATGGATGCCGCCGCCCGGCAATGACCTGCGTCAGCCGTGCATGAGGGCTGTCAACGTGTCGATCAGCAGGTCGCGATCGATGGGGGTGTCGCTCAGTGCCGCGTGGACCGTGGCACCGTCGGCGAAGATTCCGACCGCCGTTGCACGGTCTCTGCCGATGTGTGGTTCGAGGGCCTCCACGAGGCCCTCGAACCACCGCAACGCATGTACCCGTAAGTCTTGGTTGGTTACTGCGGCGCAGATCAACGCAGTCTCGGCGCAGACGGTCTGACGATCGTGCAATTGCGGAAGGTACTTGTCGGCGAAGGCAACCGCTGACGGGCCATGGCTTTCAAGGGTTTTCTGGAACTCGGCAATATCGGCTTCGGTCTTGTCCGCGAGGTACTGCACGGCGGCCGACCGTATGTCATCCAAGGTCGCAAAATACTGGGTCGTTGAACCTAGTGGGATCTGTGCGCGGGCCGCGATCTGGCGGTGGGTGAACTCCGTCGATCCCTGCTCAACGATCAGTTCCGCTGCGGCCTGGACAATTTGGCGGCGGCGCTTCTCAGGATCGGGTGACACGCGTCGAGCCACTGTCTTCTTTGGTGTAGCCACGCGTCCTCCTCACCCGGTCGTCCTAATGTACGAACGTACATCAAGCGCAACGTCTGCCTTGCCTGGGTCAAACCGAATGGGCGTCGCGTAGCACTGGGCTCCAGCGTGCGGTCCTCGCAGGGGCGGGCTTCGCTGGGTTTCTCGGTGCTGTTCATGTGGTCTCATCGCTGAGGTCAACGGTTGCCGTGTATACCCCCTTGGGGTATACACGGAGTGGTTGACCCTGTTAGGAGGTAACGCGGATGACGGCGATCACGGCTGAAGCGCGACGGATCTACCGCTCGGAGATGCAAGCGGCTAGGGATGCCGGTGACGCAAAGGCCCGGTGGCGGCACCTGGAGCGGGCTCATATTGTCTCGCAACCGGATCCGTGGCTGCACACCTGTAACCATGGGGCGATGTTGGTGTTGGCGTTGCGACAACGGGACCGGCGCGAAGCGCTGGGCCAGGTGGTGCGGCTGATCGTGGCCGCGCCCGGATCTGTGACCGGGCGCTATCCGTTGGGTAATACCGGTCGCGTCGGGGCGGGTTTGATGACGCCGATGCCGATACCCCCTGATCTGGCATCTGTGTTGACCGCATAAAGGGCCAGCCCGAGAACTACTGCTCCCGTGTTCGTGGCGTCAGCGAGTACGACGAATGTGCCGCAGTTCCAGCATCATTCACGACTATTCATTGGCGACGAGCGCACCCAGCATAGTGCTATCGGGCTGAGGGCTGCTGCTGGGTGATGCAGTGAATGCCGCCGCCTCGTTCGAACAGCGGGCGGGCGTCGACCGTCACAACGGTGCGGCCGGGGTACTGATCGCCGAGGATGGCCGCGGCGGTCCCGTCGACCGGGTCACCGAAGCTGCACGCGATCACCCCACCGTTGACCACCAGGTGGTTGATGTAGCTGTAGTCGACGAACCCTTCGGCATCGGTGAGGGTCGCGGGCGCCGGCATTTCGGTGATTTCCCAAGACCTGCCCGCGGCATCGTGGCTGGCCTCCAGTGCGGTGCGAATTTCTTGGCAGACAAGGTAATCCGGGTGGTTCTGATCCTGCTGGGTGTGCAGCAGCAACCGGCCTGGCGAGGTGATGGCCGCGACGATGTCGACGTGACCGCGGGTGCCGAACCGTTCGGAGTCCCGGGTGAGTCCCCGGGGTAGCCAGACCGCATGGGTGGCCCCGATGGTGCGGGCCAGCTCGGCCTCGACCTCGGCGCGTGTCATGCCGGGGTTGCGACCGGGATCGAGTTGCACGGTCTCGGTGACCAGCACCGTGCCCTCGCCGTCGACCTGGATACCGCCCCCCTCGTTGACCAGCGACGTGCTGATGACGGGAGTGCCGGCGAGTCCCGCGACGGTGGTACCGATCTTCTCGTCGCGGTCCCACTGTGCCCAGTCCTGGGCGCCCCAGCCGTTGAACACCCAGTCCACCGCGGCCACCGAGCCGTCGCCGTGGTGCACGAAGGTGGGGCCGATATCCCGCATCCAAGCGTCGTTGAGGGGTGCCTCGACGATCTCGATGTCCGCCGACAGGTACCGCGCGGCCGCGGTGCGCTCACCCGGATCCACCAGCATGGTCACCGGCTCGAACCCGGCTATGGCGTGCGCGACGGCCGCCCAGGCAGATCGCGCCTCGTGGTGTTCCTGTTCGTTATCGCCCAGCGAGTACCCCTGACTGGGAAACGCCATCCAGACTCGATCCTGCGGAGCCGACTCGGCCGGCATACGCATGGGTGTATCAGTCACTGGTCCTCCTCGGCTGCCTTGGACAGCGGTCGAAATGCGGTTGTCGAACTACGGCAGAGGCGGGGTGCGCGGGGGCACGGTGCGGCGGTTCCCGGTCGCTTCGAACGCCGCGGCCAGCGTCAACAGCGCGGTGTCGTCGTAGGCGCGGCCGGCGAAGGTGAGACCGACCGGCATACCGATGTCGGCCATCGTGCCCATCGGCACCGTCACGGTGGGAATTCCCAGGTGTCGCGGCACCAGGTTGCCGTTGGCGACCCATACGCCGTTGCGCCAGCCGAGGTCGGCCGAAGCCTCGTTGACGTCCATGTCGGCGGGACCGACGTCGGCGACGGTCGGGAAGATCACCGCGTCCAGACCGAGCCCGGTCATCCACTCCTCAAGATCGATGCGGCGGGTCTCCTCCAGCCCGCGCAGGCCCTCTTCCAGGTGCGGGATGGTGGTGAAGTCCTCGATCGGGTGTTCGCGGATGAAGTCTGGGTAGGTGGTGATGTCGTCGCCGAACCCTTCGGCACGGTCGGGCAGCGCGCCGGGCGGGTGCACCCAGATCAGGGCGCCGTCGACGTCGGCGAGCCGGTTGAGCTCCGGGTCGTCGTTGGCGCGCAGGAAGTCATCCCAGGACCACGCGGACAGATCCAGAATCTCGCGGTCAAGGAACTCTTTGCTGACCAGCCCGCGGGTGCGGACGGTGGGGGCACCCGGACGGTCACCTTCATAGTTCGACACCACCGGGAAGTCGACGAGGACGACCTGCGCGCCGGCGGCCTCCAGGTCCGCCGTGGCCGCGTTGAACAGGTCGACGACCGACTGGCGGGTCTCGATCTTTTGTCCGGTGGCACCACCAATGCCCGGATGCTCGCTGGTCCCGGCCTCGGGGTCGGCGTTGACATACATTCTGGGAACACCGAACTTCTTGCCCGACAATGCTTTCCGGGCCGCGCTCGCATCGGCGGGCGCAAGTGCCGGGTATGACACGGGCCGCACCTCCGACGCCTTGGGGATCTCGATCCAGGTTTGCGCACGCCAGAAGTCCCCGTGGCTGTCCGGATCGTCGGCGACGATGACGTCGAGCACCTCGAGCATGTCGGCCATCGTCCGGGTGTGCGGGACCACCACGTCCATGGTGGGAACCAGCGGCCAGTTGCCCCGCACCGAGATCACCCCGCGTGACGGGGTGTAGGCGCACAGGGCATTGTTGGTCGCCGGGGCCCGCCCGCTCGACCAGGTCTCCTCACCCAGGCCGAACGCGGCGAAGCTCGCGCCGGTCGCCGTGCCCGAGCCGTTGGACGAACCCGAGCCGAATGCCGAGGTCAGAAAGTCGCCGTTGTAGGGACTCTCGGCACGCCCGTAGACGCCGCGCTGCATCCCGCCGTTGGCCATCGGCGGCATGTTGGTCAGCCCGATCAGCACCGCACCCCCAGAACGGAGACGCTCGATGGTGAACGCGTCGCGCTGTGCCACCAGGTGTTCGAACGCATGAGCACCCGCCGCTGCGGTCAAGCCTCGCGCCAGGTAACTGTCCTTGGCGGTGTATGGGATGCCGTCGAGCGGGCCGAGCGTCTGGCCTTTGGCGCGCCGATCGTCGGAGGCTCTGGCATCGGCCAGGGCTTCGGGATTCATCACCACCAGCGCGTTGAGGCGGGGACCGTTGTGGTCATAGGCGTCGATTCGCTCCAGATAGCGTGCGACAAGCTCTTCGCTGGTCACTGATCCGTCTTGCAGCGCACGACGCAGCCGCGCAATGTCGGCTTCCACTACTTCAAAGCGCGTCACCGGGACAACTCTCCTTTGGCGGCGATAGGCAGCTGGTGTGTTCGAGGATAGTGCGGCAGAACACCTGGCCGTCGTCGATGTGATTTCCGGCAGCTGTGAACCTCTCGGGCTCCGTCGGCGTACATAAGATCGTGAATATGAACCGGGTGAGTAGAACTGTTGGTGCAGCGATGGTTTCGGCGGCCGTTGCTGTCGGAGTCGTGCCGATGGGTTTCGCGAACGCCGACACACCGGCCGCACCGGAGCCGATCATCGCAACGCAGAAGTCCGATCTGGGCGAGGTCGTTGTCGACGCTGAGGGCATGACGGTCTATGCGTTTGAAGGCGACACCACATCGGGCAGTGGATGTAACGACGGTTGCCTGCAGAAGTGGCCGGTCGTTGTCGCCCCCGACCCCCTACCGGCGCAGGCGGCAGGCGTCGATGGAGTGTTGGGCGTGTACCTGCGTCCGGATGGCACCCGGCAGTTGACGTTGAATTCGCATCCGCTCTACACCTTCGTCAACGACACCATGGCCGGGCAGCATAACGGCGTGGGGAAGCAGCTGGGCGACTCCCGGTGGGGAGTAATGCAATCTGACGGGCTTCCCCGGTACTGAGCCGTGCCGAACCGCCCGCGGCGTCGCCGAGCTTCGGCTGCGCAGCTTGATCAAACGGCTGACGATCGGCTGTTGACAATGCTGTACACGTTTCACGGCGACGCCGTGCGGCGGTTCATCGCCGGCCATGTGGTCGATGTACAGCACCGTGAGGACATCGTGCAGGAGACTTTCGCGCGGGCCTGGAAGAACATCGACCAGATCGACACGACCGACGGCAATCCTCGATCCTTCTTGTTCACCATCGCCCGCAACGTCGTCGTCGATCAATGGCGGCGACGGTCACGGCGAGGCGAAGTGCTCGTCGATACCGATATCGATATCGACACCGCGCTGCCGGGCGCGGATGATGTCAACAAGTCGCTGGAGCGGATCGTCATCGGAGAATCGCTGCAACGGTTGTCCCCTGAGCATCGAGAGGTGGTCAGGGCGCTGTACTTCGATGACCTCACTCTCGCTCAAGCTGCAGACCGGCTCAATATTGCGGTGGGGACTGTGAAGTCACGCAGCTACTACGCGGTGCGCGCGCTGCGAGCGGTATTCGACGAGATGGGACTACTGTGATCGACGAGCCCCACGTGCTGCTGGGCGCCTACATTCTGGGCGGTCTCGACGCCGAGGAGCGCCGACAGTTCGAGGCGCACCTCAACGAATGTGCGCAGTGCCGCGCGCAAGCAGCCGATCTAGCGCCTCTGCCGGCGCTACTGCGAAAGGCTGACCCGGCAGATCTGGAAGCCCAACCCCGAGAAGATGACGGGACGGTGCTGGATCTGCTTGAGGGGCTCGCGGCACGACGTGCTGCGGCGAAGCGCCGGATTCACCGCCGGATGGCGGTGGGCGCGTGCGCTGCGTCGCTGGTTCTTGGCGTTCTCTTCGTGGCCATCCCGCGCAGTGATCCGACACCTCCGAGTACGGGCACCTTTGTGATGAAGTCGGTAGTTGCCGCCGGCACAACTGGGTCGGTGACGCTGACGCCCAAGCCGTGGGGGACCGCAATCTCTCTCGACTTCGACCGGTTGCCAACCGACGGTATCTTCACCCTGCGAACGATGGATGACAGTGGTGAGATGCAGCCGGCGGCGACCTGGGCGGCAACGCCGAACGGGGCGGGGGTCGTCGAAGGGGCGACATCCATTCCGACGCCGAAGTTGCGCAGGCTCAACATCGTCGACTCCAACGACACAGTCCTGGCCACTATGGAACGCTAAGTGGCAGACCGGGTGCGGCGATGAGGAAGCGGAGGCCAGTTGTGGTGTCGGAAGGCAGTGACGGTTCTGGCCAATCGGTGACGATCGTGAGCGCCTGCCTGAGCGGTGTGCCCTGCCGATATGACGGGCGAGCTCGGCCCGACAAGGACGTGATCGATGCCGTTTCCTCGGGACAGGCGCTGCCGCTCTGCGCCGAAGTGCTCGGTGGGCTGCCCACACCTCGGCCTGCGGCCGAGATCGTCGGTGGCGACGGCCATGACGTGCTCGACGGGCGTGCGCGAGTGGTCTCCGTGAGCGGAGACGATCTCACCGACGCGTTCATCGCCGGGGCCAAGGCGGTTGCCGACACCGCCATCGCCCAAGGCGCGCGTCGCGCCATCCTGCAAGCCCGCAGCCCGTCGTGCGGTTGCGGATCGATCTACGACGGAACGCATTCCGGCGTCCTGCACCCTGGCGATGGCGTCGTCGCGGCAGAACTGCGCCGCCGTGGTGTCCATGTCGAAGAACGGTCAGGCACCGCCCCTTAGGAACGCGCGATCCTCGTCGACCGCGAGAACTCCTTACGGAGCAGGCGCCACGTCGCTGCCCGACCCCTTCACCGAAGCCTTCGCGCGGTTCTCGGCCCGCACAGCCTTCTTGCCGCGCACGAACCCGGTCGCAGACACCGATGCCGACAGCAGCGCATCCTCGCCGCTGACGAACGGGTGGAATCCGACACCGGCGCCACCGCGGCCCTTCACCGGGATATCGGCGACTTCGGTGACCTTCCAGCCCTTTTCGGAGATCGACAGAATGGCCTCACCGTTCTCGCAGGTGAGCGGCAGCGCGGCGATCACCTCATCGCCATCGCCCGCCAGCTTCACGCCGGCCACGCCGTTGCCTGCCGCGCCCTGCGGATTGACCGCGGCGGGGTCGATGCGCAGCACCTTCCCGCGTCGCGTCACCAGCGCCAGGTGAGAGCCGGGTGCCAGCACACCCGAGCGCAGCAGCCCGGTGATGTCCGGCGCCACCGGGATATCCCGGATCTTGAACGGCAGGCCATTGCCGGTGGTGAACTTGACTCGTCCGTCGGTCCACACCGCCCAACCCAGGCCCGAGGTGAGCAGCTCGCCGTGGCTGTCGGAGAACACGCCCCGGTCATCAAGACGCCAGGCCGCGTTGACTTTGCGCTCGCGCGGCCCGTCCTCGTCGGCGCCTGATGTTGTCGGGGTGGCCTCGAAGTCCAGCACGGTGCGGCGGTCGAACTCGGGGCCTTTGAACAGCTTCGCGGTCTCCACCAGCTCCCTGTCGATCACCACTCGGCGCGCATCGGGGTTGGACACCAGCTCGGTCAGCTCGGCGAATTCGGCATCCAGCTTGTCTGCCTCGGCCTGCAGCTCGATGACGTCGAGCTTGGTCAGCCGCCGCAGCTGCAGCGCGAGAACGTAATCGGCCTGTTCGGCGTCGATGGAGAACCGTTCCTGCAAACCCTGACGGGCCTGGTCGACGGTGTCGGATCCGCGGATCACCGCCACCGCGGCATCGATGTCGAGGTGGATCTTCATCAACCCGGCGACCAGATGACGTCGCGCGGTGACCTTCTCCAGGCGGTACTCGCTGCGGCGCAACACGACTGAATCACGCAGGTGCAGGAAAGCGCCGATCAGCTCCCGCACCGACCACCAGCGTGGCACTCGGTTTTCATCGAGGGCGACCAGACTGGCGGCGAAGGTCGATTCCAGCGGCGTCAGGGCCAGCAGCTGCTCGCGGATGTCCTCAGCCTTGTGGCCGCGTTTGGCGGTCACCACGATTCGCAGTCCGTTGCGCCGGTCGGTCAGATCGGACATGTCGGCCACGCTGGGCAGTTCCCCGGATTCGACCAGAGCCCGAATCCTGTCCTGCACAGTGTTACTGGCGACACCGGGCGGCAGTTCGGTGATGACGACGTTCTTGCCGTCGACGGTCAGCGTGCCGCGCACGGTGAACGCGCCGCGGCCGGTGGTGATGTACTCCCGCAGGCCGGCAGTGCCGACCACCGTGGACCCGCACCCCCAGTCGGGGCCGGGAATGAGTTTCACCAACCTGTCGTCGGTCATGTTCGGGGTCTTCAGCAGCGCCCGGCAGGCGGCCATGACCTCGCGGGGATTGTGGGCCGGCACCTTGGTGGCCCAGCCCTCGGCGATGCCGACGGCGCCGTTGCACAGCAGCACTGGCCACTGCGCGGGCAGCATCACCGGTTCGGTCCATTCACCGTCGAAGGTGGGCACCATCGTCACGGCGTGGTCAGCGAGCTCTGCGGTCAGCGCCGCACCGGGCGCGGACAACCGCATCTCGGTATATCGGTCAGCAGCGGGGATATCGCCCTGGATGCGGGGGAATGCACCCTGTCCGTCAATGACTTTCACGCGCTGGAAGTCGGCGGCCATCAGGGCCGCGGCCCCGTACATCGATGCGCCACCGTGCGGGTGCAGGTTGCCGGTGACCGCCGAGCAGACCTTCGAGGACTTCTGCGGTTTGTTGCCGGGCAGCAGTTTCGAGTCGTACATCTGGTAGAGCAGCCGTCGCTGGCCGGGCTTGAGCCCGTCGAACGCGGACGGGATGGCGCGGTCGCTGACGCTATAGAGCGCAAACGTCAGCTGGTAGTGATTCCAGTAGTCATCGGCGCTCTGGTCGAGCACCAGGTCGGGGTTCTGTTCAGGAACATCCAGGGTGGCGATCACGATGTTTCTCTATGTCTCCTAGTCGAGGTCCAGCGCTGAGGTGTCGACACGGGAGGCGATGTCGGCCATCCACGTGCGCCGGCCCTCGGGTGGCCCGCCGAACAAGGTGTGGTGCAGTTTCTTCTCCGCTTCATCGAGGTGTACCCGAATCACGGTGCGCCGCTCCGGATCCAGCACGGTGTTCCAAAAGTCGTCGGCGTCCATTTCGCCGAGACCCTTGTTGCGCTGCACCTCGACCCTGCGTTTGGATCTGGCTTTCAACTCGGCCACGGCGGTGTCGCGTTCGGACTCGTCCTGGCAGTAGATCCGCTCGGTTCCGTCCTTGACCACGAACAGCGGCGGCAGGGTCACATAGACCATGCCGGCCTCGACGAGCGGCCGGTAGAAGTCCAGGAACATCGAGATCAGGCTGGAGTTGATGTTGCCGCCGTCGGGGTCGGCGTCGGAGGCGAACAGGATCCGGTCGTAGCGGCACTGCTCCGGGTCGCAGTTGTCCCGCACCCCGCATCCCAGGATGCGTTCGATCGAGTCGAATTCGTCCTTCCCCCGCGCCTTGCTCAGGGCGAATCCATAGACGTTGGGCGGCTTGCCTTTCAGCGGGAAGGCCGCCTGGAACGTGGCGTCCCGCGCCGCTTTGATGGTGCCCAGTGCGGAATCGCCCTCGCACAGGAACAATTCGGCACCCGATCCGCGTCCGGTCTCCTTGCTGGGCAGCAGCTTCGGCGGCAGCGACAGATTCGTCCCCAGCCCTTTGGCTTTGGACGCCGCGCGGGACCGGGCCTTCGCGCCTTCGGCGCTGCGCCGCGCCCGGGCCGACTCCAGCGCCAGCTTCGTCCACAGCGACACCGTGTCGCCGTTGGCGGGGTTGGCCGCCCAGATGGCGACGCTGCGCGCCACATCCGGGGCCATCGCCATATTCAGTGACCGCGACGACACCGCGGTCTTGGCTTGGGAGTCCCATGCCACGTCGGGCGCGCGGGTGTCCACGGCCAATGCGGTGACCGCGGCGAAATCCTGTGGCTCGGGGCCATCCTCGCCTTTGGCCAAACCCAGGTCGCGGATCCGGGACGCGCGGTCGGCCAGGGCTTCAGACAGCCCCTTCACCGCGGCCGTCAGGTGCGATCCACCGCCGGGGGTGCGCACGGTGTTGCAGAACGCGGCCACCGTGGCCGGTTCGGCCGGGCCTGCGGTCAATGACCAGCGGAACGGGGTCGGACCGCGCCCCGTCGTGTATTCGCCGCGACCCTCCACGACGGCGCGGACACCGGGCAGGGGAGTGCCGGCGGCGGTGCACATGAGGTCCAGCAACGTGTCGGTGCCCCACGGGCCGCTGAACGGCTCGAGCAGCGCTGGTGGGACCTCCTCGCCCGGCCAGCCTTCGTCGACGACGAACAGGTGCACCCCGGGCGACATCCGCGCGGCGGCGTGCGCCCGCAGCAGCACCTCGCCGATATCCACGCTGGAATCCGGAACCACGGCCGGGTCGAACAGAATGCGCACCGTGGTGCCGTGCGCCTCGGGCTTGCGGTTGCCCGTGCCACGCAGTTTTTCCGTGTCGGCGCGGGTGAACTCCGCGTTCGGGTCGAAGTCCTTGCCCTCGAACACACCGGGATAACCGCCGCCGAAACTCTGCAGGTAGGTCTTTCCGGCCCGGCGCACCGTCACGTCGGTACGGGCGGAGATGAACACCGCGGCCGCGGCGCCGATGCCGTTCAGTCCGGCGCCCGTACTGGCAGCGTCGGTGTGTGCGGAGAACTTGCCGCCCGCCCGCGCGGTGCCCAGTGTCTTGACGATGCCGTTCTTGCCGGTGGCCGGGTCGGAGTCGACGGGCAGGCCGCGGCCGTCGTCGGCGACGCTGACCGATCCGTCGGCGTGCAAGGTGATCGTCACGGTCGACCCGCCGTGGCTGGGATCGGCGACCTCTTCGATCGCGTTGTCCACCAGCTCGCGCAACGCGGTGTTGAGCACGTCGAGCCCCAGGTTCACCGCCGGGCGCAGGCGGGTGTGCTGGACATCATCGAGTTCGGTGATGTCGGCAGCGCTGTAGCTCACTGCTGGTCCTTTCCATCAGGGCCGGGGCGGTTCGGACCGAAACGCGCAGGGTCCCGGTCGCGCGGTAGGTCGGGGTGGTCACCTGCGACGCGCGGGGTTCATTACGACCCTGCCGTCGACAAAGGTGTGCCGGAGGAATGGTAGGCGGTCGAACCGACAGCTTTGCCTATCCCTCTCGCTTGCTGTGGCAAGTCTCTCCTCGACCCGGGGTTTATGCCGGCTTCACGTTTGTTGCCTGAAACCTTGAACTGAGGAAAACTGGCGCCGATCACCGTGACGGATCGGCGCAAACCAATTGCGCCATTGGTCTGCTGAATAGGAGCCGTTGTGAGCTGGCAGCAGATCCAACCGTTCCTGGTGGCGCTGGCCATCGGATTGCTGCTCGGCTTGGAGCGTGAACGCAGTCACAGCCGCGAGCTCCCCGCCGGTGCCCGCTCGTTCGCACTGCTGTCGCTGGCCGGCGCCGTGGCCGCGAGCTTCGGCGAGTGGGCTGTGGTGGGCGGGCTGGTCGGCGTCGCAGCGCTGTTGGCGCTCGCTTACTTTCGCACCAGCGAACAAGACCCGGGAACCACCACGGCGATCGCCGCGCTCCT
Organism: Mycolicibacterium frederiksbergense; assembly: GCF_029893345.1. Taxonomy (GTDB): domain Bacteria; phylum Actinomycetota; class Actinomycetes; order Mycobacteriales; family Mycobacteriaceae; genus Mycobacterium; species Mycobacterium frederiksbergense_B. The sequence continues at coordinate 841,297 of NZ_JARXVE010000003.1, forward strand.
CGCGTACCTACTGGGAGCGCTCGCCTACACTCGCCCAACGGTAGCCGTCGCTCTCGCGGTGGTCGTCGCAATCCTGCTGGTGTCCAAGGCCCGTATTCATCGCTTCGCCCGCGAGATCGTGACCGAGGTCGAAGTAGAAGACGCCATCAAGTTCTTCGCCGTGGCGTTTGTAGTCCTGCCGCTGCTACCCGATCGGGCGCTCGGACCGTACGGCGTGCTCAATCCAGCGAAGGTGTGGCTGCTGGTCGTGTTGCTCACCGGTATCGGCTGGGTCGGCTACATCGGTGTTCGGGCTCTCGGCCGCGAACGCGGCCTGCTCGTCACCGGCTTGGCCGGGGGGTTCGTCTCGGCGAGCGCGACGACGGCGTCGATGGGCCGACTCAGCCGCACGGCTACGAGCTTGCGCGCGCCGCTCGCAGGCGCACTGCTGGCCAGCCTTGCCACCTTCGTGCAGCTGCTCTTCGTGATCGGGCTCGTCGATGTCGACGTGCTGCGCCGTCTATGGCCTCCAGTGACCGCCGGAGCGGCCGTGCTCGTCGCCATCGCCGCCTTCGTTTATCGGGGCGCGGCTCGGACTCGTCAACAGAATGGCGCGAAGGCCGACGGCGTCGATGCATTGCCAGCAAACCGGCCTTTTGCCTTGCGGCCCGCCCTCGTCCTGGCCGCGGTGCTGACTGTCGCCCTGCTCGTCGGCCGGTGGGGTGCTGACCTGCTCGGCCCCAGCGGGGCGGTACTTGCCGCGTTCGCCGCGGGCCTCGCCGACGCGCACGCCGGAGGGATTGCCGCCGCCAGTCTGGCCGCCAAGGGCGACATCACCGTCGACACGGCACTGGTCGCGATCGCTGCAGCGCTTGGCTCCAACCTGCTCGTCAAGGCGGTGCTGGCCTTCACCGCCGGCGGTCGTCGCTTCGGACTCGGGTTTCTCGCCGGCATGGTCATGCCGGCCATTGTGTTCGGCATCGCCTTGACCGCGGTCGTGGTCGCGAACTAATCGCTCGGCCAACTCGCGCAGGCCCTCCGCGCTCAACACACCCCGCCACAGCGGCCTAGCAGCGACATGAAGGTGTCGACAGGTGAGCTGCATTGCCGACACAGAGAACGGCCTGTCCATAATCATTAAGTTTTCGACAGGCTCGTAGATGCTGGAGGCATGACGAATCGGTTGGTGGGGATCACGATCGACTGCGCAGACCCCGCACGCCTGGCATCGTTCTGGAGCGCGATGCTAGGCATTGCAGTGACAGTCGAACACGGTGACAACAGCGAATGGGCCACCGTGGGTTCGCGCCTCGGCGACCAACCGCGCCTGACCTTCCAACGTGTCCCTGAACCCAAAACGGGCAAGGTCCGCATCCATCTCGACATTCAGGTCGACGACATCGATGCTGGCCGCGGCCGCGTGGAAAGCCTGGGCGGCCATTGGTCCGGCGCGCGCCACGATTACGACGAAGGAACCGTAATGCTCATGCACGACCCAGAGGATCACGAGTTCTGCATCGTCCAGTACTACAACTGCGACACCAACTCACCCACGACTTGACGAATACCATAGGGACACCCCCCGAGTCCCGACCGCACCAGTCAAAGATGAATGGTGCCGCCTGTCTGCCAGGATCACCTGCGCCGAGGTGCTGGTTTCGTTGCTTCGTCACGTCTTCACTTGGCCGAGTGGGGATCCGCCGACGGACCCAAAGCGCGGGTCACGACGAACTGCTCGCCATTAATGGACTTACTCAACGTGATTCACCGCGCGGGCCTGTTCGAGCAACCGGTGGCCTTTCCGGTGTCGCTGGTCGCGATCATGGCTGGTGTAAAGGTTGCATGAAGATGTCGAATAAGCGCTGGCCTTGTCCGTCGGTGAGGTGTAAACCTGATGAAGTAGCACCTCGTTAGGCGAGGCGTCTGCGCGGACAAAGGCCACTGACCGCGAACGTCGAGAGACGCCCCCGGTCAGGACAGCTCTTCCCGGATTAAGGGTTGAGTCCAAGTGGCTTTCGGGTTGACCCCGAATACGGCGCGCAGTGCCGAAGTTGTGACGAGAGAGGTGCAGCCGGCCACTCTGGTCGACCCATCCCCTTGTGCTCGAACCCGTCAAGGCACTCATGTGCCCGGCTTGAAGGAGGTGAGGACGATAAGCAGTACCGGCGACAGTCCGTGTTCCAGTCCTGTTCCGTCTCATCCTGCCGGAGCGCATGGGCTTTCAGCTGATACGGGGTAATCGCACCAATACCGTGTGAAGTGGTGCCGAGCGGATTTGACGCGCGGCGCGGTGATCGGTGCCCGTAATCAATGCTGTTGGGTTGTGCGCTGGGTGGGGTGCACCCATTACGAGGTAATACCAATGGCATTGGCAATTCGCAATGTGCACAGCGTCTTTCGCGCACCACTCCGCGGGCGTTTCGCCGACCGCACGATCGACCGCACGATCGCCCGAGTATGGGCGCGACGCAACCTCACTGCCGAGGAACGCGCCAACCTGCACGCCCGCAGCACAACTCCGCTGGCAGTACTCACCGCCTCCCTTGGTGGCCATCCACGTTTCTGACCGAGTAGGCACGTTCGGCGTGCCGCCACAGCTGAAAGTGAGCCACCCATGAGCTTGTTCACGACCGGGCCCGACGACCGGGCGACCGCCCAAACCCGACCTGCCGTGCCGAACACCGTCAGTACGGACAGTTCGGCTGTACCCGACACCGCGCACACCGGCGACATCGTCGGTGCTTTGGGGCGGATTGCCAAGGGCGAGAGCGCTAATGGCCGAAGCCTGTGGCAGCGCATGCGGATGCTGGCGGTCATCGTCGGGCCTGGCCTGATCGTGATGGTGGGCGACAACGACGCGGGCGGTGTCGCCACCTACGCCCAGGCCGGCCAGAACTACGGGATCAACCTGCTGTGGACCCTGGCACTGCTGATCCCAGTCCTCTACGTCAATCAGGAGATGGTCGTCCGCCTTGGCGCGGTCACCGGTGTCGGGCACGCCCGGCTGATCTTCGAGCGTTTCGGCCGGTTCTGGGGCATGTTCAGCCTCGGCGACCTTGTCGTGCTGAATGCCTTGACGATCGTCACCGAGTTCATCGGGGTCTCCCTCGCACTGGGCTTTCTCGGCTGTCCGAAGGCGATCGCCGTGCCCGTCGCGGCAGTTGTGCTGTTCGCTGTGGTGGCCGGTGGATCGTTCCGCCGTTGGGAGCGTTTACTGTTCGCGTTGATCGCGGTCAACATCGTCATGGTGCCGATGGCGTTGATGGTGCATCCCAGTGTGCCGACCATCGCCAGCGGTCTGATTCCTCAGTTCCCCGGCGGCCTTGACGCCACCCTGCTGCTGTTGATCGTGGCCATCGTTGGAACCACAGTCGCGCCGTGGCAGCTGTTCTTTCAGCAGTCCAACATCGTCGACAAGCGCATCACCCCGAACTGGATCCGGTATGCCCGAGCGGATCTGTGGATCGGTATCGCCGTCGTGATGGGAGGCGCACTGGCGATCATGGCGACAGCCGCGTTCGGGCTCGCCGGCACCGATCTGGTCGGGCAGTTCACCGATGCCGGGGCTGTTGCGGCGGGTCTGTCGGATCATGCCGGACGTGCAGTGGGCGTGCTGTTCGCGGTTCTGCTGCTCGATGCGTCGATCATCGGCGCCAACGCCGTTGGCCTGGCGACCACCTACGCGATCGGCGACTCGATGGGTAAGCGGCACTCGTTGCACTGGAAGGTCAGTCAGGCTCCGCTGTTCTACGGTGCGTACACGGTTCTGCTCGCGGGTTCTGCCGCGCTGGCGTTTACCCCCGATCATGTCCAGGGTTTGATCACCCAGGGTGTGCAGGTGCTGGCCGGAGTGCTGTTGCCCTCGGCCACGGTGTTTCTGGTGCTGCTGTGCAACGATCGCCCGGTGCTGGGCCCGTGGGTGAACAGTGTTCGGAAGAACATCATGGCCTGGACCATCGTGTGGTGCCTGGTACTGCTGTCGTTGGCGCTCACCACGGCGACGTTGTTCCCGGACGTCTCCGCTAGTGCTTTGAAGTCCGGCCTGGTGGCCGGTGCCGCAGTAGGAATTATCGGTGGAGCTGTGGTGATCGTGGTGGCGCGGCGCCGTGCGGTTCGCGCGGATGCCGACGCGGTCGCGGCGGCGTTCGCAGGCATCGATCCTGAGGTGGTCGAAGATCTCGATGAGGCCGCAGGGCTGACTCGCGCCGAACGGAACGCCATCAATGAACGGGACCGAGCCACCTGGCGCACGCCGGCGTTGGCGACGTTGGCGCGGCCGGTCATGTCACCGGGGCGCCGGGCTGGGCTTCTGGTCCTGCGCGGTTACCTGCTGCTGGCCATCGTGCTGGTCGTCGTCAAAGTGGTGCAGGCCGGAGCGGGCTGATCGGAGCAGGCGGTTCCATCGCCGGTGTCATGACCTGTTCACCCGCCACGCGAGCACCGCGATCCCGATGCCGATCAGCAGAATGACCGGTCCGAGGACCGACCAGGTGGTGGTGTTGCTCATCGGGCTGCCACCGACGAGCCCGAACCCCTGCAGCGAGAACAGCAGACCCGAGAGCGCGACGAACACCCCCACGATGCCGAGCACGACAACAGCGACGCTGCGCATGACCTCGACAGTAGCCGCGGGCAGCAGCCGCGTTGGCGCTATTGCGCGATGACGTCGGCGATGAAGGCCTTGATGGTCTTGCGAACCGAGGCCAATGTGACCGCTTCGGACCCCAGCAGAATCTGCACAGCCAGCCCGTCGAGCATGCCGATCAGCATGTTGGCCAGGGTGACCGGATTGCCGGCCCGGGCGGTGCCGTCCTTCTGGGCGGCGCGGATGACATCGGCAACCACCTCACGCCACTGGCCGTAGAGCTTCTCGTTGACCGCCTGCAGAAGCGGATCGCGAGTGGCTTCGGTCCACAGCGCCAGCCACACCTTCCACGCCCGTTGGGATTGTTCGTCTTTGGGCAGGTAGGACTCGACCAGGTCGTTGAGGATGGCCAGGTTGTTCTTCGAGGACGACAGCAGTTCTTGGCGCCGGTTCAGCGACTCGGTGAGGTTGAATTCGAAGGCGGCGTTGATCAGGTCTTTTTTGGTGTCGAAGTAGTAGTGCACGGTGCCGGAACTGACACCGGCTGACTTCGCGACATCGGACAGCCGCAGATCCGGAACGCCCAATGCCGCAATGACTTCGCATGCCGCGGTCAGGATCTGGGGTCGCCGCTCGGCTTCTACGCTGGGGCGGGGCATCGCTCGTCCCTTCGGATCACCTGTGGTCGGGGTCGAAGTGTGATCATACAAGTACCGCTAATTGTGTAGCCGTCAACAACACCGGCCGGTTGCGGGGCGACCCGTCGGGGCCGCCCCGCCCGACAATCACAAGTTGCGGGAGATCACCAATTTCATGATGTCGGAGGTACCTTCCTCGATCTCCTCCAGCTTGGCATCGCGCATCCACTGCTCCACCGGGAACTCACGCGAGTAGCCCCACCCGCCGAGCGTCTGGACCGCGCCGTGGGTGACGAACATTGCGGTCTCGGATGCCGTCAGCTTGGCCATGGCGGCCAGTCCGCGGGCCGGGGCACCGCTGTCGATGACCTTGGCGGCGTGCAGCACCAACAGTCGTGCGGCTTCGATGCGGGTGGCCATTTCGGCGAGCCGGAACGCGACCGCCTGATGTTCGATGATGGGCACCCCGAACTGCTTGCGGGTCCGGGCGTAGTCCAGGGCGTACTCGTAGGCCGCCCGGGCCGCACCGACGGCCGCGGCGCCCAGCACCACCCGGGAGATGTCGAATGTGCCCATCAGCCCGTAGAAGCCTTGACCTTCCTCGCCGAGGCGGTCCTCCTCGGGCACGAACACATCGTCGAAGAAGATCTCCCGGCAGACGATCGCGCGCTGCCCCATCTTCTTCATCGGTTCACCGAAAGTCATTCCCTCGGTGCCGTTTTTGAGCAGGAACGCTGACACGCCGGCCGAGCGCTTGGTGGGATCGGTCTTGGCGAACACCACGTAGAACTCGGCGGCCCCGGCATTGGAGATCCAGGCCTTCTGCCCGGAGATGCGGTATCCGCCTTCGACGCGGGTCGCGGTGGTCGAGATCGATGCCGCGTCGGAACCGGATTCGGGCTCGGTGGTGGCCAGCGCAGTCATCGGCGACTTGGGACCGGTGAGCGGGGTGAGCCAGCGCTTCTTCTGTTCGTCGGTGCCCAGCACCATGATCGGGTCGGAGAAGAAGCCGTTGGAACACATCAGGTTGCCGATGCCGGGATCGCCCCAGCACAGCTCCTCCTGGACCAGACACTGGGTGAAGACATCGGTGAATCCGCCGCCGCCGAACTCCTCGGCGATCATGAAGTCGGTGATGCCCACCTCGGCGGCCTTGGCGAAGATGTCCACCGGCGTCACGGTGTCGGCCTCGTCGACCTCACGTCCGCGCGGGCGGATCTCCTTGGCCGCGAATTCCCGGCATAGTTCGATGATTTGGCGCTGCTCGTCGGTGAGCGGCCAGGCCGGGATGTTGGTGGTGCTGATGGTCACGATGTCTCCTTGGGGTGTGGTCGTCGGTCTGGATTCGGTCAGCGCGCGCGGGGGTCGGTGTAGATGGCCTTTCCCAGCCATTGGCCGCCGTCGGCGACCAGCACGTCACCGGTGACATAGGCGGCGCGGTCACTGAGCAGAAACGCAGCGGATTCGGCGATCTCGTCGGTGCTGGCGAAGCGGGCCATCGGCACGCTGGACAGGACACCCTGGCGGGCGTCGGGGGTGGGCCACAGTGCGGCGCCGGCCCCTTCGGTCTCGGTGGGCCCGGGCGCGATGCAGTTCAATCGCACACCGCGGGCGGCCCATTCGACGGCGAGGGTGCGGGTCATCGCGACGACACCGCCCTTGGCGGCCGCGCTGTGCACCGTGCCCGGGTGGCCGTGCCAGGCGTAACTGGCAACCACATTGACGACGGCGCCACGGCCGGCGGCGAGCATGTGCCGCCCCGCCGCATGGGTGCAGTAGAAGGTGCCGTTGAGCACGATGTCGGTGACGGCTTTCCACCCGTTGGGCGAGAGGTCCTCGGCCTGGGCGATGAAGTTGCCGGCCGCATTGTTGACCAGGGCGTCGATGCGACCGTGCCGGTTGGCGACACCGTCGATGGCTTCGGCGACACCGGCGTGGTCACGGACATCGCAGACGACCGCTTCGGCGGTACCGCCCGCCTCGGCGATGCGGTTCACGGTTGCTTCGAGTGCGTCCTTGCGCCGTCCCAGTACCGCGACGGTGCCGCCGGCGGCCGCCCAGCGCAGCGCGATGGCTTGGCCGATACCGGAGCCACCGCCGGTGACCACGGCTACCTGGTCGGCGAATTCGGTTGTCGTATCGAGAATTTTCATCCAGGTTTCCTCTAGGTAGAAGGGTCGGTGTGCCGGGCGACGGCCAGTGCGTCCACCGCCAACGGTCCGTCGGTGCTCACCCGCACCGGGTTCAGTTCGATCTCGTCGATCTCGGGGTGGCGGGCGATGACCGTGGACACCGTCGCCACCAGTTCGGCCAGTGCGTCCACATCCACCGGCGGATGTCCCCGCCATCCGGACAGCAGTGGGGCACAACGCAACCGCTCGATCATCGCCTTGGCATCCACCGGCGCGACGGGGGCTATCTCGACGCTGACGTCGCGGTGCAGTTCGGTCTCGGTGCCCCCGGCGCCGACCACCACGACCGCGCCCAGACCCGGATCCCGGCGTGCGCCGACCAGGATCTCGACGGTGTCGGGCCGGGTGTCCTGCTCCTCCACCACGTAGTCACCGCTGCCGAGCCGGCCGTACATGGTGTCGAAGGCATCGAGCAGTTGGGCGGTATCGGTCAACTGGGTGACCACACCACCGACCTCGCTTTTGTGCTCGACCCAGCCCGCCTTGAGCACGAACGGTGCGCGCAGCGTGTGTGCGGCCGCCATCAGCTCATCTCGGTCATGCACCACCTGTCCGGCCGGGAACCGCACCCCGAGGTCCGACAGTAGGGTGCGGGCCGACCAGTATCCGGGCTGTAGCTCGAGGGTGCGTTCGGCCGGCGCTGCGGCGGGGGTGTGGCGCCTGCCCGCGGCGGCGGCGATGGCCGCGATGGCGGATGCTCCCGCTTCGATACGGTCGTAGGAAGGCAGACCGGCACTCGACATTTGTTGTGCGGCAATGGTTCCGGTGCCCATGGTGTGTACCGCGATCGGTGTGACAGTGCTGCGAGCCAGCCGTCCGAGCCGGTCGATGACGGCACGTTCGGTGTCCTGCAGCGACGGAATGTCGCGGCCGTAGCAGCCGAAATAGCCGGTCAGCAGCACGGCGTCGACCTCGCCGGAGCGCACCAGCGTCTCGGTGATCGCGGCGTAGGCGTTCAGGTCCTGCTCGCCGGCGCCGGCCAGGTCGACCGGGTTGCTGGTCGCCGCCCCGGCGGGCAACCTGCCGGTCAGCTCGTTGGTCAGGACGTCGGAGAAGGCGGGCACATCCAGGCCCGCCGCGGTCGCTACATCGGCGGCGATGCCGCTCTGGCCGCCGCTGTCGCCGACGATGGCGACCCGGCTTCCCCGTGGCGCCGGGCTGGCCAGGCACATCCGGGCGATGTCGATGACTTCGCCGGGGGTGTTGGCCCGGATCACCCCGGCCTTGCGGCAGGCCGCGTCCACCAGGTCACTGGGCGAGGTGAGTGATCCGGTGTGCGACCGAGCTAGGCGGGCACTGGCGTTGCTAGTGCCCACGGTCAGCAGGATGGTGGGTTTGCCCAATGTGCCCAGCATCTCGAGCGCCTCGAAGAGCGCGGCGCCGTCGGCGAAGCTCTCCAGGTACAGGACGATGACCCGGGTGGCGTCGTGTTCGGCCAAGTCGGTGAGCAGCTCGGCCGCGGTGACGTCGGACTGGTTTCCTATGGAGACGAACCGTGACACCCCGAGGCCGTGGCGACCGCCGATCTCGGCCAGCTCGGATCCGAGCTGACCGCTCTGCGACACGATCGCCATCGCGCCCGGTTTCATGTTGCCCCACAACAGTTCCAGCTCGGTGCTGGCGTCGTATATGCCCAGGCTGTTGGTGCCGATCAGCCGCGCCCCGCGGGCGGTGATGGTGTCGGCCAGTGCTGCTTCATCGGCGATTCCTGCGGTGATGCCCAGGAATCCCCGCACCCCGAGCCCTAACGCCTCGTCGACCACCGCGGGCACGTGCGGGGCGGGCACGCAGAGCGCGACGAGTTCGGGGACCGTCGGGAGGTCGGCGAGCCGCGGCGCGCACGGCTGGCCGAGGATTTCCTGGGCTCGGCTGTTGACCAGGTACACGTCGCGGCGGTGCTTTCCGCGCAGTGCGCCCGCAGCCAGCCAGTAACCCCACTTCGACGGATCGGCGGAGGCGCCGACGACGGCCACCGAGGCGGGGTCGGTGAAGGCCTGCAGGCCGTTGCGCGCGATCCGGTCGGTATCGCGTTGTGCCAGTTGCATTGTCGCCCTATCCCGCGTGGCCGGGCAGGGCGGCGATCTCGGTGATGATTTCGGTGGCGGCGCGCTGCCCCGAGGTGATGGCTCCGTCGATGTAGCCGTTCCACACCGCGGCGGTTTCGGTTCCCGCCCAGTGGATCCGGCCGCAGGGGCTGCGCCATCCAGTGGCTCCGTGCTCGAACCAGACTCCGGGAGCGGGGTTGGCGGCGTATCCGCCGTATGCCCACTGGTCCTGCGGCCACAGCTTCTCGGTGTACCGGGTGGGTGCGGCGGCGCGGGCACCGAACAGGGTTTCCAGCGTGGACAGCACCTCGGCCCGGCGCTGCTCCTCAGGCAGGGTGGCCCAGCGGTGCAGCCGGTCGGCGTAGACGAACGAGACCAGTACGCCGACGCTCGCGTCGGGCGGCGAGTTGTCGAACACCACACCCACGGCCGGCTCGCCATAGACGGTGGCCTGCCCGGACAAACCCTGCTCACGCCAGAACGGGGTGTCGTATACGGCGTGGACCTTGGCCACGTCGCCCATCGGGCTGCGTTCCATCCAGCGGTGGCGTGCCACCGGCAGTGCCGGAGTGAAGTTGATCCGCACCGCCGCGCCAGGGGAGGCGGCGACGATCACGCGCGACGCCGAGACCGTGCCCCGCTCGGTCTCGACCTGCACGCCGGTGTCGCTTTGGTGAATGCCGGTCACCCGGGTGTTCAGGTGGACCAGGTCACCGAGGTGATCGGCCATGGCCAGGGCCACCGATTGTGCGCCCCGGACGAACCGGCGTTCCTGAGCACAGCCCTCGGTCTCCATGAGTTGCTCGTACCCGCCGGCCGAGGCGACGTAGAACAGGAAATGGAACAGCGAGATGTCGCGGGGCTCGACGGTCCAGACGCCCTGCACCGACAATGCCAGCCGGGTGCGGGCGTCCTGGTCGGTCACCGCGGTGTCGAAGAAGGACTGCACGGTCTGGCTGTCCCATTCTTCGAGGTGTTCGGTGGCCGCGGGATCGTCGAGGTTGATACCGGCGGCCATGGTGTCGATGAGCTCGGCCGCGGCGTCATAGGCCGCCACGCCCGCACCGTCGAGCGGTCCGGAACCACGGAACCGGCGGCAGACGCCGTCCGACCACAACTCCAGATGCCGGCCGGCGTCGTAGGTGGCGAAGGTTTCGCAACCGAAGCGTTCGGCGGCCGCGAGCAGGTTCGGCTGGGTGGGGCCGACCCACTGGCCACCGTGGTCCACCACCAGGCCGTCGCCAAGATCCTCGGAGAGCACCCGGCCGCCGACGCGGTCGGATCCCTCCAGGACCACGACCTCGACGCCACGTTCCTGCAGGGCCAGCGCAGCGGACAGTCCCGCGTACCCGGCGCCCACCACGACTACGGTCGCGGAAGTCGGAACTGGGCGCATCGTCGCGCCGATTGTGTCGTGAGTCACCATGGGTAGTGAGCATGCCAATAACTGGCCAGCCAGTCAACTATCGAGGGCGATCCGCGACACGTGCTTGACATCGGGTGACCCCCGCCACACACTTCTTAATCTGGCCCGCCAATCAGGAATGAGGACACCGGTGGACGAACAGATCCTCGAGGATCAGCTCGAGCAGCGGCTCGCGCAGCTCGAATCATCCAGCAGCGCTGAGCATTTGGTGGACCACCTGCCGGCCCGGGACATCATCGGCTCGGCCTTGGTGCTGGCGCTGGTGACCGTCGCAATGCTGTGGTGGGCGTACTGATGACAGGTACGGAACACCTCGGTATGGGCGGCGGCCCGTTGATGTCTCCTCCGCAGGGCCGGTTCGACGCGACCGTGACCGACCTGCCGCTGATGCGCAGCGAGCGCATCTGGAACTTCTGGCAGCACTCCGCGGTCAACGTCGGCCTGGCGGTCGCGACCTGGGCGTTCCTGCAGGGTGCCGCGGTGGCCTACTACGTGGGCGTGAAGCAGGCGATCGCCGCAATGATCATCGGCTATGGCATCAGTGTGCTGTTTGTGGCCCTGGCGCCCTGCATGCCTTCGGTGAAATACGGCATCGAGCAATTCGTGGGCATCCGCAGCACCTTCGGTGAACGCGGCGCCCGCATCGTCATGGTGGCGGTCTCGACGATCCTGGCGGCCGCATGGTCTGCGGTGCTGGCCATCATGTTCGGACACGGGCTGGTGACCGTCGTCAACAACGTCTTCGGGGTGTCCCTGTCGGAAACCGGCGTCGCAGCGAGCCTGCTCGGGCTCATTGCCATCGTCGTGTCGTGGGCGATCCTGGCTCGGGGGCCGGTCTCGGTGGAAGCCGTGTGCCGCGCCATCGCTCCGGTATTGATCCTCATCGTGGTGGGCATTCTGGTCCTGGTCTTTTCCCGCCACTCCTGGTCGGAGCTGGAGGCCCTGGTACCGCTGGGCGGGCCGAGCGACGACCCGCATCTGAGCTTCATCCTGGCGATCGAACTCAACATTGCCGGCGGGTTCGCCTGGTGGCCGAACCTGGGCAACCTGGCGCGATTGACCAAGACCTCACGGGCGGCGTTCTGGCCCAACTGGATCGGCGTGTTCGCCGCTTCGGTGGCCGCCGCCGCGGTCGGCGTCCTCGCGGCGCTCTCGCTGCAGGTGGAGGACCCCACGCAGTGGATGATCCCGCTGGCCGGCGTGGTGTTGGGGGTCATCGCGCTGATTGTGGTGTGTTTGGCCAACGTGACCGCGATCCTGTCGCAGGGCTACGCATCGATGGTCGCGCTCAAGGGCGGTGGCGGGGCAGTGCTGCGCAAGGCGGCGTGGCCGCTGCTGGGTGTGGTCATCCTCGGCCCGGCCGCCGTTCTGGTGTTCTTCCCCGAAGCGGTGTACGAGAACTACGGCCGCTTCCTGTCCTGGGGTGCGATTCTGTTGGCTCCGCTGTGCGGGGTGCAGTTCGTGGACTACTTCATCCTGCGCCGCCAGCATCTGAACGTGCGGGCGCTGTATCAGCCGATCGGGCAGTCCCCGTACAGCTATTGGCGTGGCGTAAACGTGCCGGCCTTCGTGGCGGTCGCGGCCGGTGCACTCACCTACACGCTGCTGCTGAACCCGGTGAGTTATGAACCGGCGGCGGCATTCCGGTACACCACCGCATCATTGCCCGCCTTCGTGGTGGCCGCGGTGATGCACTACCTGCTGACCCGTCTGATCGTGCAGCCGCGGGGAATGGGCGGCTACAAGACGCAGCCGTCCCGGGCGTAAACCCGCAGTTCAAAATTCCCGGCTACCCTGTCCGCGGTCGAAAGGGGACAGGTACATGGCCAGGACTTCGGGCAGCACCGATATTCAAACCGCACTCGAGGGCTCACACGCCGCGGCTGCGTGGCTGAAATCGGTACCGGCTCCGGTCGAACGCAGCACTCAACTGGTCAAGCTGTCACGCGTGGAGCTGCGCCGGCTCGGAACAACACTCGACGCCGACAGCGCGGTCGAGTTGTTCGAGTCGATCGACGACGAACTCGCGGCACGGTCACTCGCGGCGATGGTGCCCGCCGACGCGGCCCGGCTGCTGGACGCCCTCGACACCGACCATGGCGCCGACGTTCTGCGGGACATGAAAGACCCCCTCCGCGAGGAGGTGCTCTCGGCAATGCCGCCCGAACGCGCAATCGCGTTGCGGGGCTTGCTGACTTGGCCCGAGGACTCCGTCGCGGCCCACATGATCCCCGAAGCGCTCACCGTGCGTCCCGAGATGACGGTGGCCGAGGCAGTCGCCGTGCTGCGTGCTGACGCCGCGACCCTGCGCAGCGACTCATGGACGGGCGCATACGTTTACGTCACCGACCCCGATGCGCACCTGGTCGGCGTGATCGCATTCCGCGACCTGGTGCTCGCCGACGCCGATCAGACCGTCTCGTCGTTGATGAACCAAGACCTGCTCTCGGTTTCCCCACTGACGGACCAAGAGGACGCCGCGCTGGCGCTGATGGATTACAACCTGGTGGCGGTGCCGGTCGTCGATGCGGACGGTCGGCTACTGGGCATCCTCACCGAGAACACCGCCGGTGACATCGCGGAGGAGGAGGCCACCGAAGACGCCGAGCGCCAGGGCGGTTCGGAGCCTCTCGACGTGCCATACCTGCGTGCCTCGCCGTGGCGGTTGTGGCGCAAACGCGTTGGCTGGCTGTTGCTGTTGTTCGTGGCCGAGGCCTACACCGGAACAGTGCTGCGGGCCTTCGAGGACGAGATGGAGGCGGTGGTTGCGCTGGCCTTCTTCATCCCGTTGCTGATCGGTACGGGTGGTAACACCGGCACCCAGATCACCACCACGTTGGTGCGTGCGCTGGCGACCGGTCAGGTGCGGCTGCGGGATATGCCCGCGGTTCTGGCCAAGGAGATGTCGACGGGCGTATTGATCGCGTTGACCATGGCCACCGCGGCGATCATCCGGGCGTGGACCCTGGGCGTGGGAGCCGAGGTGACGCTGACCGTGTCGCTCACGGTGGGGGCCATCGTGCTGTGGTCGGCGTTCGTGGCCTCGATCCTGCCGCCGCTGCTCAAGAAGCTGCGGATCGACCCTGCCTTGGTGTCAGCCCCGCTGATCGCGACCATCGTCGACGGCACCGGCCTGATCATCTACTTCTGGATTGCCCACATGACCCTGTCACAACTGCAAGGACTGTGACGAACGCTCGAGCCCGTCAAGGTGTTGAACGGCCAGGCGGGCACCGGCGTGGACGTCCCGCCACAGCCGGGTGACCGGGTCCGACGCATCAAGGGCATGGCGGCTGCTCCCCAGCAGCCGATCGGCCGCGCCGCGCGCCCGGGCGACGGCTTGCCGATGCGCCAACACCGCTCCGGCAACGTCGTCGGGCTGCTGCAGCGAGGTGGTCACCTGAAGCTTGGCCGCGTCGATGTCGGATGCCGCCCACGCCACCTGCGCGGCTGCCTCGACGGTGACCTCGTCACCGCCATACGAGGTGGCGAGCCGGGTACGCGCCTGGTCGACGTGCTTGTGCCAGACGCCGTCGGCCGATCCCACCACGGCGGCAGCGGTGCCGGCTCCCGCGACCACGGCTGTCCTCTCGGGACGGCTGGTGAAGATGTATCGCTGATCAACCGCCAACTCGGAGACCGTCACGTCGCAGACGCCCGCAGCAGGCAGACCTGCCTGGCTGTCAACCGGTTCGATGCGTGCTGAGCCGCGCGGCACCAACACTCGACAGGCGACGCCGTTGGTTGCGGGTAGTAGCAGCCAATTGGCGTATTCGGCACCGATGACCGACGTCCATCGACCGGTAAGGCGATGGTCGTCAGCGAAAACCCCCTCGGCGTGATAGCTGGTCGCGACCAGAGCATTGGGGTCGGATTTCCACACCTCGTTGGCTGCGTGTGCCGGCAGCCTGGCCACTTCATCGGCAGCCGCATTGCACATCGCGGTGAGCCATCCCAGTGACCCGTCGACCGCGGCGAGCTCACCGACCACCAAAACAAACTCGTCGGCGCCCGCGGCGAACCCGCCGTATTGAGCCGGTTGCAAGATGCGACCGACTACCGAACCATGGAGCGCTCCAAGAGATTCAGGTGTCGCCGCGTCGAGTATCCGGCGTACTGCACCGCGCAAGCTGGTCGGCTCAGTCATATCGACCTCCTTGGGCGGTGACGGATGGTATGCATGATCGTGGCACGGGATAGGAAGCTATGAAGGCGAACTCGTCGCAGACCGTGCTTTCCGCGGTTCGATCCCTACTGCCCTCGATCGCCGCCGCGGCGGCGGATGTGGACAGAAGCGGTGCGGTAGACCCTCGGGTGATCACGGACCTGCATGATGCAGGCTACTTTTCCCTCTTGCAGCCCGAGGTGTTCGGGGGTCTGCAGGCCGAGCCGGACGACTACCTGACGGCGACCCGTGAGCTCTCCGCGGCGTGCGTGTCGACGGGTTGGTTGGCGGGTTGGCTCGCGGTGAACAGCTGGGGAATGTCCTTGCGTGAACAGCGTGCACTGCAGGAGCTCTGGGGTTCTGATCGCCGGGCGCTGCTGTGTTCGTCCTACGCCCCGACCGGTCGGTTGGAGCGCGCGGAGGGTGGGTTCTGGCTGTCCGGTCGGTGGAGCCGGTGCACCGGCGCCGCTCACGCGGCCTGGCTGAGCGCCGGGGCATTGTGCGTCGGGCCGGACGGCGCCGCCCAGGACTTCATGACGGTTCTGGTCCCGCGTACCGATTACGTCGTCGAGTCGAACTGGAATGGATTGGGACTGCGTGGGATTGGCGCCGACGACGTCGTGGTGTCGCGGGCATTCGTGCCCGAACATCGCATGTTCAGCTGGCTCAACCTGAGGATGGACAGCAGCGTGCCTGCGCTGGACCGGCTTCCGCAACCCACGCTGTATACCCTGGCCGGAACCCTACCGCTGCTCGGGGCGGCGCAACGCGTGCTGGAAGAGCGGCTCATCGAACCGACGACAGCGCTGAGTGCGCTGGCCATGGCCCGAACCGATGTTGAACTGTCGATACTCCAGATCCGGCGCAATGTGCGAGATCTCATGGAGTGCGCTCGCGCGGGTGCCGGGCTGGATGCCGAGTTGATGCTGCGAACGCGTCGAGACCAGGTGATGGCCTCCGAACGCGCGGTGCGGGCCATCGGCATCGTCATGCAGAGTCCCGGTCCGCACATCGATGACGGTCTGCTCGAACGCGTGTGGCGTGACGTGCAGACCGCCCGCATGCATGTCTCCAGCAATGTTGATCAGACGTTGTCTGTAGTGGGCCGATTTGCCTTCGGGCTCAACGTCGATGACCTCATGTGGTGAGCGTCTGACTACACCCAGTCGTCGGAGGACAACGTGCGAAGCACCCGGGACAACATGTCGTCGGTGACGGCCACGGGGTCGGCATGGTTGTGTGCCGGTGTGACCCCGGTGCTGCCGATGTGCTGCGAGATGCCCCTGGCGGCGCGGGTGAGGAACGGTGCCATGCGCTGCAGGCGGTGTATCGGCACCGCGCCGGAAAGCGAGAGCCCAGCCAACCGGCCGTCGGTCATCCGGATCGGGGCCGCGACGCTGGACAGGCCGACGACGAGTTCCTGATCGTCGTAGGCGAGCCCGTGTCGGGATCTGATCCGGGCCAGTTCCTGGTGCAATGTGGGGAGGTCGGCGATGGTTGCCGGAGTGCACTTGCGCAGCGGTTCGGCGACGATGGCGTCCACTTCTTCGGCCGGGAGCAGGGCCAGCATGGCCTTGCCCAACGCGCTGGCATGCGCCGGCGTGCGCCCGGCGACGCGGGTCGGCAGCACCGCTGCACTACCGCCCGACACATTGTCGAGGTAGACGACATCGGCCCCGAGCAGCACCCCGAGGTGCACCGCGAGGGCGGTGTCGGCGTGCAGACGGTCGAGCACGCGGGACGCGACGCCGCGTAGCTGAGAGTGATCGTCTGCGCGGGTAACGGGCAGGGTCGAGGCCGCGAGGCAGTATCCGTCGGGGCGGCGATGCAGAAGGCTGGCCGCATGCAGCTGGGTGAGGATGCGATGAACCGACGAGCGGGGCAGGCCGGTGCGGGTGACCACCTGGTCGAGCCGCAGCGACTTTCCGGGCTCATTGAACGAATTCATGATCAGCGCAACCCGGGCCACCATCGACGTCGCCGTCTCAGATGTGCTGTCCGTCGCAGACCGCTGCAAGACCGCCTCCACAGTAGCTGTCGACTAGATGTCGACTCCCACCGAAACGATCTCACAAGGAGCGTCGGCCGTAGTGGAATCGATCAATGTCCGACTCGCACAACACAATCGGCCCCTTCCCGACGGAAGGGGCCGACTGTGTTACGCGGCTGACGCCGTGTCTTTACCTCACGCGGCGTCCTTGTGCTGACTGCCGCTGTCACCGGAGCCGGCGTCGCTGCTGGTGCCGGCACCGGCGGTGCCGGCGGTCTTCTTCTTGCCGATGCCACCGAGCTTCTGAATGGCGTTCGAGACCTGGTTGCTGACGTCCTTGACGGCGTCCTGCAACTGCTGTCCCGGCCGAGCAGGGGTGGCATCGGGCTTACCCGGCACCGCCATGTTGCCGTCCTTCAGCTTGGTCGCCACATCCGCCTCGGGTGCCTTCGGCTTCGAGGAGGTAAACCGCTTGACCGTGTCGGTGACCGACTTGGCCGACGGAGCTGCACCGGCGGCCGAGTTATCGGCGACCGCGTTGTCGGCAGCCGACTTCAGCGCCGATATGTCGGTAGGTGCCGGAGCGGGTGTCTTGGGCGAAATCGCCTGGCCGATGCCGTCGAGGGCCTGGCCCACCTCGTGGATGACCTTGGCGGTCACCGCGCGGTTGAACTTGGCGACCGAGAACGTCGCGTCGGCGACACTCCGGTTGATCGCGGTCGCGATCGTCCGGATGTCCCCGGTGGCGAACGCATCTTTCACCTGCTGCGCGGCAGCCGCGAGCTGTCGCGTCAGCGTCCGCATCTGGAGCTTCACCTCGGCTCCGAGAGTGGGCTCGGGGGCGTATTCCTTGCCGTTCCAGTTCACCAGTGTCCAGCCGTCCTCGTTATTGCCCTCGATGACGACGTAATCGGTGTTGCCCAGCTGGTGATTCTGCAGCAGATCCAACTTCTGCATCACGGTGAGGTTGTTCACGTTCATCAACGTCCAGAACATGATGGTGCCGCCGTGCGAGAAAACTACGGCGTTGCGGTCACCGTTGTCGTACATGGTCTGCAGCGCGCCCCTGACCCGGGCGTCGAACACGTATCCGTTGACGTCAGTGCCCGGCATGAACGTGCCCTTGTTGAACTTGTCCGCTGGGATCTGCGGGATCACGCCCGTCAGCGCCCACCCGATCGGAAACAGTCCGTACCCGCGCGAGGCGTTGGCCTCCGGTGTGCCCTCGAAGACACCCGCCTCGATTTCCTGCAAACCGGGCAGCACCTGGATCGGCAGCCGCAGGTTTTGGGACATCGGGATTGCCGTCTGCTGGGTCCGCACCATCGTCGAGGCGTAGATCGCGTCGTAGTTGTTGTCGCCCAGCTTGGCGGCGATGTCCTTGGCCTGCTGCTCACCCTTCGGGGTCAGACCGGGACCGGGTGTCGACGTGTCGATCAGCCCCGAGGTGTTGCCGAATGACTCGCCGTGACGGATGAACGTCACCCTCATCAACTCGGCCGCCGCAGCCGGAATCGCCGCTCCGACGAGGAGTCCGATCGAAGCCAGCATGGCGACGACGAACCTCCGCACCACGGTGCGGCGCCGGCGGCCGACCGGGCCGGTGTCTGGGCTCGTTACTGCATCGGGATCAGAAGGATCATTCATTGACCATTTCCTCTGCTTGGCGGTACGGATGCCTCACCGTGAACTCACAGCGGATTGATATCAAGCAGCAGTCCCAGTCACCGAGACTTAAGCGCCTTGGCTGCGACGGATTGTTTGCTGCGTCAAAGGGTTTTGGTCACGGCACGAGTTGAACCTTGAGGTGTTCACCGGACCGTGAGAATGCCGCTGCGTAGCCTTCGGCGGCGGATTCCAGCGGCAGGGTATCGGTGAAGATCCCGTCCACGTCCATGCGCCCGGCCTGCAGCAGTGGGATCAACTCCGGCCAGGTCTGCTGAATGGGTGCGGTGGTCATCCGGATGGTGAGGTTGCGCAGCAGGCAAACCAGTGCCGGCAGCGGATAGGGCTGCAGGTCGTGCACGCCGACGATCGAGACGGTGCCCCCGGTGCGCACGGCGGCGATGGAGTCGTCGATCGAGGTGTCGGTCCCGACGGCGTCGATCACCGCGTCGGCACCGAGCCCGTTGGTGGCCTCCCGGATCGCCTGCGCCGAGGGCGGGGCGATCGTGCCGGCGCCCCACAGCTCCGCGCGCTTGCGCCGGGCTTCGACCGGGTCGACAGCGAAAACCCTTGCCGCACCGAGTGTGAGCGCACTGCGCAGGGCACACATGCCGACCGCGCCCAGGCCGATCACCGCGACCGTGCCCCCGATCGGGATGTCGGCGCGCTTGGCCGCCGCCCAGCCGGTGGCCAGATTGTCGGTGAGCAGCAGAGCCTGTTCGGTGCTGATGTTCTCGGGAATTTTCAGCAGCTGGAAGTCGGCCGCCGGCACCGCCAGGAGTTCGGCCTGGGCGCCGCCGAGAGCACCCGTCCCGAAGATCTGCGGGCCGTGCACACACATGATCGGGTCACGCGTGGCGCAACCCCCGCACTGCCCGCAGCCGGCCACCGAGGACACCAGTACCCGGTCACCGACGGTGAATCCGTTGACGTCCGAACCGGCTTCGACAACCGTGCCGACGGCTTCGTGGCCGAGCGCCACCGGGTCGACGATCGGGTAATGGCCCTCCAGGAAATGCAGGTCCGATCCGCAGATAGAGGCCGACTCCACCTGGACGATCGCGCCGTTCGGTCCGGGAAGGGTGGGGTCGGGCCGGGTTTCGACGCGAATCTGGCCCGAGCCGTCGACAACGACAGCGCGCATAGTCATGCCTCCTGTATCTGAAAATCTGTCCAAACGGGTTCATCAATAGCGGCGCGGTATTCACTGAGCCGCCAGGGGCTGACGGTATGGATCTCGCCGTCAGGGTTCTTGAAGTAGGAGTGTTTGACCGCGGGGTGAGCCCACACGGTCTTGCGGATCGCGGCCTGCGACCGGCGGTGCCAGGCCGCGGTGGGTTCGGCCAGCGGCTCCATCGACCGCAACCCTCCGTTGATCAGATGCTCCAGGCACTGGTCGATGTAGTGCATCTGCAGTTCGGAGTTGAGGATGAGGCTGCCGCCGTGGGCGAGGTGGGTGCCGGGCCCATAGGTCATGAAGAAGTTCGGGAAGCCGGGCACGGTGATGCCCCGGTAGGCGTACGGCCGTTGCCCCCAGACCTGGTGCAGATCTGCGCCGTCGCGTCCGGTGATGGCCATCGGGAACAGCACGTCGGTGGCCCGAAAGCCAGTGGCGTACACGATGATATCGACGTCATAGGAGGTGCCGTCGGTGGTGACGATGCCGGTGGGGGTGATCCGCTCGATGGGGGTGCGGACCAGCTCGACGTTGTCGCGTTTCAGTGTGCCGAGCCAGCTGCCGTTGTCTTGCAGCGTCCGTTTTCCGGTGGCCGGGTAGTCGGGGAGCGCCTTGGCCAGCAGCTCCGGGTCGTCGCCAACCTGGGTGGTGATCCAGTCGGTGAACATGATCCGGGCGATGGCGTTGATCTCGCTGACGGCGTTGTCCTGGTCGGCGTAGTCGGGGTCGACGCGCGCGGCGTCCAGGCCCTTGTCCGCGCCCGGCCACATGAGCAGGAAGCGGTACCAGCGGCTGTAGAACGGCAGGTGCTCCATCGCCCAGCGCACGCCGTCGGCGACCGGTTCGTGATACATCGGGTTGGGAAACATCCACTGCGCGGTGCGTTGGAACACCGTGAGCTGTTCGACCTGGTCGGCGATGGCCGGCGCGATCTGGAACCCGCTGGCCCCGGCGCCGACCAGTGCGACGCGTTTACCGGTGACGTCGATGCTGTGGTCCCAGTCCGCCGAGTGGAACGACGGCCCCAGAAACGTTTCCGCACCGCGGAATTCGGGGATGTGCGGGCGGTTGAGCTGACCCACCGCGGTGATCACCGCGCGGGCCCGCAGGGTGTCTGTGCCCTCGGCGGATCGCACGGTGACGGTCCACATCCCGTCGGTCTCGTCCCACTGCGCGGATTCCACCTCGGTGTTCCATCGGATGTGGGGGCGGAGCTCGTGACGGTCCACCACGTCGGTGAAGTACTGGCGCAGCTCTGGCTGCTCGGCGAAGAAATGATCCCAATGGTTGCTGGGTTCGAAGCTGTAGCAGTAGAAGTGATTGGCCACATCCACGCGGGCGCCCGGATAGCTGTTCTCCCACCAGGTTCCGCCGGGTCCGGCGTTCTTCTCCACGATGGTGAACGGGATACCGGCCTGTTTGAGTCGAACCCCTGCCAGGACCCCGGATTCCCCGCAGCCGATGACGATGACGCTGAAGTCCGCCGCTTTCTCCGGGTCCAGCGGCGTGGGGCGTCTCGGATCCTCGCCGGCCAGGTCGAGCTCGTCGAGGACCAGCGGGAGGTTGTCCTCGTCGACCGGCTCGCACGCGGCCCAATCCAGCATCTCTCGGACCAGCTCGGCGGGCAGCGGGTCGGGGGCCGGGCAGCCGCGGTCGCGGTAGTCGGCGATCACCGGGAGCGCCGCGGCGCGGGCTCGCGCCTTGTCGTCCTCACTCATGAAGCCCTGCACCTCGTTGAGGAACAGGCCGGCCTGTTTGAACTCCCGGATGTAGCGGGGATCGCCGGTGATGTGCACCAGGGAGAGCAACAGGGTTGGGATGCTGACCTGCTGCAACGCCGCCTCGATGTCGGCTGTGGAGGTGCTGAACGGTTGTCCGATGTGGAATCCGCGGGTCACGCGCAGTTACGCTACGTCTCGTAGCGTTATGTGGCAAGAGGTGGTCGCGATGGTTGTAGGTTCTCAATCTCCGTATCGGATTTCTCGTCTTGATGTCGCGGGGATGTCGGATTTGACATGAAGATGAGAACAGCTGAAGTGCTCATGGTTGTGGCTGTCAATGCGTTGACTAGCGGCGCCGCCCACATCTTTTTACGCGACACCGGTCAGCCGGTACCCCGGCGACTCCCACCGGCATTCGGAGCGACCTGCGCTGGAACACACGCCCAGGATGTTCGGCCTCTGTAGGCCATGATCGTTGTAGTTCAGATTCGGATGCGCCACACCAGGTGGACGGAGGCTCCGTCCGAAGGTTTGCTGCGTAGGAGGTCTGTGGAGTTGGGTGGCCGAATCCCGATTGTGGGGCGCATTCGTCAGACTGTGGCGCAAACCTGCCGCCTGAACCGCCGTGGAACCGCAGCGCTTGGGTGGCGTTAGCCTCCGAGTATCGCAGTACCACGGTAACGTGTTCTGCTGCAGTATTTTTCGTGTCTAAATCGGGGATTTAGGGCTCTACCTCGCCGTGGTGCGCCCGTGATCAAAGGCCCGAGGAAGACTGCCTGTGTGGCCGATCAGCTGCACCTCTCGCGATTCCAAACGTAATCGGGTGTTATCGGTGGTGGTCGCGGAGGTGTGGCTTCTCAAGTTTCATGTCCATTTTTCATCTCAAATGTCCACTCGATGGCCAATTGGACATGGAAGTGAGAATTCTGCGTTGGCGAGGTAGCGCCGGGGTTGGTCGTTGACCGCGCCGACGGGCGGGGGTCTCTGCGCTGTCAGGCGGTGGCCGCCGATATGCTCGGAAAAGCCATGTCGCCGTTTATCGTCCGGCCTACGCTCAAGTTCGCCGAGCATCCGCATCCTGAACATGCCGGTCAGGAGCTGGTGTTCATCCATACCGGGACTGTGGAACTACGTTATCAGGACGACTTGATCACGCTTGAGACCGGTGACTGTGCATATTTCGAGGCGTCGGCGCCGCATCAACTACGTCAGCGGGGAAGCGCCCCGAGTGAAGTGTTGGTCGTCACCAACACCGATTTCACCCGAAATCGATAACGGGGCATTGGCGGACTCGGGCTCTAGCTGCCCCGCGGGATGCGGCCGGGATGTGAATGCGGGCAACTTCTCTGCACCGGTCAGCATTTGAGGCCGACATGGACGGTATGTATCGGTTCCAAGTCGGGTAGGCCATGGATCGTAACCGACTTCGCTTGGGGGCGTAGCACGACCGCGTGGATATCAGTCACGGTGCACTGACTCAGTGGTCCGCTGCCCACCTTATTGATAATCACCCGCTTTCCGTCGGCCTGGAGGCGGGCGATGGTCTCGGCTGCCGACGATCCACCGCTTGGCGCTGCGCTGGCTACTGCAGTGGCCAGCGTAAGCAAACTCGCGACAGCTCCAAGGGTTACTGCTGTGGCAGTTCCTTTGCGCTTCATGACTGTCCACTCCTTCATTGATAGTCACATCAACATATCCTGACTATAGGACACTTTGTGTCCTATAGATACATGAGTTGACTCACAGTCGGAGCGGGCGATGCGGTGCAACTGCGCTCGCGGTCGATCGCTCTGACGCGCGTAGGTGTGAGCACTACAGCGCGATGGCAACTGCGATGCTTGGAAAGGCAATGGCGCCATTCGTTGTCCGGCCTACGGGGCAGTTTGACGAGCGCACCCATCCGGCACATGCTGGCTAGGAGTTTGTGTTCGTGCACGCAGGCACTGCCGAGATGCGCTACGGCGAACAGACCATCGTATTGGGTGTCGGAGATTGCGCGTATTTCGACTCCGCGTTGCCTCGTCAGTTCCGCCGGCTAGGCGACGGGTTCTGTGAGGTCGTCGTCGTTACCCGTATGAGCTACACCCGGCGCCAGTGACGGACGGGCCGGCGAAGCTGGGTGTCTGCACACTCATTGAGGCAAGAACGCTACTGCGTCCGCTGCCTGGATGGGGCCACCAATCGCCGTTCTGGTGACAGCTGAGCACGTGCGACTCTGACCGGCGCGCACATGTCGCCGACGTGAACATTTCCCGAAGGCGATTGACAATAGGACACATTGTGTCCTATTGTCATATGTGTGTCTCGAACTCAGTTTTCTCCCCTCTGAAAGGTGCACGTAGATGACGACAACGCTTGGTGATTCGAAACAAGTTTTGATGCAGAGGGCTCTGGATGGGTTGTCGACCCATGTCGAGGAGTCCGGCCTGACCACACAGCAGAAGCTGGCTTTGACGTGTCGGGCGCTGTTCGATGCGGGCCATGACTCCGGCCTGGCGGGCCAGATCACCGCGCGGGCCGAGAAGCCGGGCACCTACTACACCCAACGGCTGGGCTTGGGCTTCGATGAGATCACTGAAGATAACCTGCTGCTCGTGGACGAGGATCTCAACGTCCTCGACGGAAAAGGAATGGCTAACCCAGCCAACCGGTTCCACACCTGGATCTACCGCGCCCGCCCAGATGTGCAATGCATCGTGCACACTCATCCGTTCCATGTCGCCGCACTGTCGATGCTGGAAGTCCCGCTGAAGGTGTCGCAGATGGACATCGCCCCGCTCTACGACGACTGCGCGTTCCTCGCCGACTGGCCCGGCGTCCCGGTAGGCAACGAAGAAGGCGAGATCATCAGCGCCGCATTGGGCGACAAAAAGGCGATTCTGTTGGCCCACCACGGCCATGTGGTCGCCGGCGCCAGCATCGAAGAATCGTGCTCACTGGCGATGCTGATCGAACGCGGCGCCAAACTGCAACTGGCCGCCATGGCGGCGGGTGACATTGCCGAGCTGCCTCCGCGGCTGGCCCGCGAGGCCCACGACTGGACACTGCGGCCCAAGCGCAGCCAGGCCAACTTCGCCTACTACGCACGACGCGCGCTGCGCAATCACCCCGACGCTCTGACCAGCTGACCCATCGCTAGCCAGCCAACAACTGTAGGAAGAAGGACCATTATGACGGCCAGCCCTGAGATCCACGGAATTCTCGCCTATCCCGTAACGCCATTCACCGACGACAATCAAGTCGATACCGGCAAGCTTGCCGCGCTGGTCGAGCGACTGGTGGCAGATGGAGCACACGGCATCGTCCCGCTCGGCAGCACCGGCGAGTCCGCCTATCTCACCGAAGCCGAGTTCGATGCTGTCATCGACACCACCATCGGTGTCGTCGGTCGCCGCGTGCCAGTCATCATCGGCGCCTCCGATCTGACTACCGGCAACACCATTCGACGGGCGCAGTACGCCGAGCGGGCCGGCGGGGACGCAGTGATGGTGCTACCGATCTCGTATTGGAAGCTCTCCGAACGGGAAATCGTCCAGCACTACGCGGCGATCGGGGCCGCCATCGGAATTCCGATCATGGTGTACAACAACCCCGCAACGAGCGGGATCGACATGCGCCCCGAGCTGTTGGTGCAGATGTTCGAGGACATCGACAACGTGACCATGGTCAAGGAATCCACCGGAGACATCACCCGCATGGAGCGCATGTCCGAACTCACCGACGGGCGGCTGCCGTTCTACAACGGCAGCAATCCCATGGTGCTCAAGGCCTTCAAGGCGGGGGCCAAGGGCTGGTGTACGGCGGCGCCGAACCTGCTGCCGCAGCCGTGCCTGGATCTCTATGCCGCAGCACAGGCCGGCGACTGGACGAAGGCCGAGGCCATCTACACCGAACTCAAGCCTTTCCTGGAGTTCATCGTGGCCGGTGGCCTGCCCACCACGATCAAGGGAGGCCTGGAGCTGTTGGGCAAGGGCGTCGGTGTGCCGCGGCTCCCCCTGCTGCCACTCGATGGCAACGGGCGCGATGAATTGCGTCGCCTTCTAGAAGTTTCTTGATTCAGGCAACGCCAGGGCCACTCACATCAACTAGGCCCGTACGCCGGGGAGGCGCGTCGGTGACGCGTCTCCCCGCTTTCGTGTTGGGAGAATCTGGATCACCGGTAGTTGCACCACGACCAACTGACCGGATCCCGTGAATTGGTTCACGGCGAACGAGAGTCGTTCATTGATGGTGCAGCTGGCAGCGTCGCAGGCGGCCGTTTGGTAGCGGAGAGCGGTATGCAAGATAAACCGCGGCGCATCCGGTGCCGGTCAAGTCCGGCGCGTGAGGCTACGGCGTATGGCATTGCGCACTCTCCAGGGCGTTCACCCATTGCTTGATGCGACGTGAACCCAGAATTGTCGATACCAGAGCGGCGCCGAGCAATAGCGCTGACGCCAGAAACCACCAGCGCGGACTGGATAGCGCCGACAGACGAGTAGCCGCGGTGTTCACCAGGTCTCCTTCGGCCGTACAATCTTGGCGTAGTCTCCGCCTTCTTCCTGTGCTCGACGAATGCTAAACGCCTCGATTGTGAAGCGATTCTCTTGGATTCCGGTTTGGGTGGTGCTCTCGTGCAACAGTTTTCGCCGACCGCGTGGCGAGACGTCGCATCGAAGTGATGGGCAGTCACGCAGTCGTCTACTGCGGCGTTTCCTGATGGATCAGCTTATTCAGCAGGGCGCAGTGGTCGACGACTTTGTCCTCGGTGATGTTGGTGATCCCGAGAAGCAAACCCTGATGGCGATGGTCAGGGCGGGAGTACCACGGGGACAGTGCCACCGGCGCTAAGCCGGCGGCAGCAGCGTGGCGGGCTACTTCGCGATCGTGGGCACCGCCCGGCAGGCGCAGGATCAGAGCCAAGCCCGCCATTGCCTCAACCGGGATGCGACCATCCAGCGCACTCTTGACGGCATCGCGTCGATGAACATACAGCCGTTTCATGCGTCGCAGGTGGCGCAGGTAATGGCCTTCACGAAGAAATTCGGCCACTGAATGCTGAGTCGCAACAGCAGAGGCAGGACACAGCGCCGTGGCGATATTGGTGAAAGCGGGAACCAATGAGGCGGGCGCCACCACGAAACCCAGCCGCAACGCGGGATTGATTGTCTTACTGAAAGAACCGAAGTGAATGACACGGCCGTGGGAGTCCAGGGAGGCAAGCGCCGGGGCGGCCCGGCCGCGAAGCTGCAACTCACTGAGGTAGTCGTCATCAATGATCCAGGCGGATGTTCGTGCGGCCCATTGCAGCAGCTTGTGGCGACGTGGCAGCGATAACGCCATCCCCAGCGGCGCTTGCTGACCCGAGGTCACCACCGCCAGCGCTGCGTCTCCGGCCGACGAAATGCCGTCCTGCACAACCAGACCCTCGTCATCGACTGGAACCGGATGGCAGGTCAGGCCAGACAGTTCGAGGGCTACTCGGGTGGCCGGGTACCCCGGTTCTTCCACCCATGCCTTCTCGCCCCGCACGTCCAGCGCCCGCAAGACCAGACCGAGTGCGCCGGCGTGGCCGTTGGTGACGAAAATTTGGTCCGCGGTGCAGCGCACGCCTCGGGCAATCGATAAATGGGCGGCAATTTCCCTGCGCAGCAACAACTCACCCTGTGGATCCGGATTATACACACCATGATCGGCGACTGTGCGCGCCGACCGCGCAACCAGCCGCGACCACACCGCGATCGGGAATGCGTCATGCGCCGGCACGCCCATCTGAAATGGCCTGGGGTTGGCGTCGTATGTCAGCCGAAGATCGGAAACCACCGGGTGCGTCGGGAGATTCAGCGCCTCGACGGCACCGACCGCCGTGGCGACCGGAATGCAATCTGCCACGAAGGTCCCTGCCGGGCCGCAAGCCACGATCAGCTGTTCGTCCGCCAACCGTTCATATGCAACCCGCACCGTTCCCCGGGCTACCCCCAGTTGCACCGCCAGGTCACGCCACGATGGCAATCGGGCACCGGCCGCCAGACGCCCATCGCGGATCGCGCTGGAGATCCACAGCCGAATCTGTTCAGATACCGCGACGCTCCCGGGGCGGTACAACGGTATCGGCAGCATGGTGCCCACGCCCGACGGTACAACACTTCCCGTAGTTCTTGGGTCTTTCCTTGAACCATCGGACTGGCCACGATGGATGTCAGCAACAGCCTCCAAAGGGTTCTGGCTCACCATCGGAAGGAAGACGTTCATGGCATCCCGATACATTGTCGGCGTTCTCGCGCTCAGCATCCCACTGGCGGGAGTGGCCCGCGCCCACGAACCGGGCGGCGGGGGCGCAGGCGCCAACCTGGGCGCCAGTGTGGTCACTGTTTTCGAGCAGCCCATCAGTAACATCCCCGGAAAATCCGTGATAGTGCAGGAAGTCTCGTATGCGCCGGGCGCCAAGGACGCATCGCACCGACACATGGACTCAGCGTTCATCACGGCCTACGTGGTGTCCGGGTCCATCCGCAGTCAGGTCGAGGGCGAACCGTTGCAGGTCTACCACGCGGGTCAGACCTGGCAGGAGAATCCCGGCGCTCACCACCTCGTCAGTGAAAATGCCAGTAGCACTGAGCCCGCGAAGCTGCTGGCGGTATTCGTCGCTGATACCGCCGACGAGAGCAGTCTGACCACCGTCGATCCGACGACCGCGCCGATGGGAGACCACCAATGAGTGAGCGAATCGACTACAATCAGGTTGCACCACGAGGCGCGAAAGCCCTTGGCGGCGTGCATCTCTACGTCTCCCAGTCGGGGTTGTCGCCAGCATTGCTGACCGTGGTGTATCTCCGGGTGTCGTTGATCAACGGATGCGCATACTGCATCGACACCCATTCACGTGAACTGCGGGAACTGGGTATCTCGAACGAAAAGATCGCCCTGGTACCGGTGTGGCACGAAGCCGGAGAGTTGTTCGACAACCGAGAGCGGGCCGCTCTGGCATGGGCAGAGACCGTCACCCGGATATCGGAGACTGGCGCACCCGACAGCGACTACGAAGCTGCCTCGGCCCACTTCGACGCCAAGGAACTTGTCGATCTGACCATCGCGATCGGGCTGATGAACGCCTACAACCGTATGGCCATCAGCTTCCGCGCAACACCCGACGCCGTCCACGGCCACAACAGCTCACGCTGAATCGGCACTCGGAGGTCGCTGAGCAGTTCAGGCCCCAATGTTGACTTCAATGATCGTTTTTCCCGGAACCCGATGAGCCAGATCGAACGCAGCTGATGCTTGCGCGAGCGGCGCGATGGCACCGATCAGTAGCTGCAGCCGCCCATCGCGCAGCCGGCGTTCCAGACCAGTCAACTGGTTACGGCCCGATTCGACAACAAAGAAATCCGATCGGGTGTCCTCGCGCCGTACGCGGGGTGGTTCGGCAACGGTGACGAGGGCGCCTCCCGAACGAACCAATTGCGTTGAGCGATATAGACGCCGTCGAATGCGACGCATGCGGCGAAGCGGTGCTCGTAGGCGGCCGCCCCCAACGCGAGCAGCCCGCCCAAGGGTGAGCCCAGAAGTTCAACGCAGCGGGACCCGGCCTGTCGAAGCCGTGGGCGCCATCAACATCTGGATGCGCACCCGCCACGGCGCCTACACCCGCATCGACCCGGATGCTGGGAGCACAAGCACCACCGTGTAACCACCCGGGCAACTAGTCAGAAGCCCCGCCCGTAAGGACGGGGAGGTTCACGCGACTTCATGTCTACATCCCGACGTCTAGGAGAATGTGACGTGGACAATAAAGGACGTAGACGTATATGGTCCTCTATGCCCATTCATTGTCGATTGGAACAGCCATGAACAATCCGCCCAACCCGACGATTACCTGCGTCGGCAGCACGATGGTCGATCTGAGCACCTACCTGTTGCGCATGCCCGACCAGGGGGAGACGGTGTTCGGTCGGGGCTTCAGCCAAGGGTTTGGCGGCAAGGGCGCTAGTCAGGCCGTCATCGCCGCACTGCTGGGTGCCCGGGTGGCGATGGTGAACACGGTGGCCACGGATTCGTTCGGCCGGGACACCATCACGAATTTCGAGCAGTTCGGTATTGACGTCAGCATGATGCGCCAAGTCGACGGCACCTACAGCGGCGTCGCGAACATCCTGGTGTCGCCGGATGGAAATAACCGGATTGTCTTGGGTGCCGGGGCCAATGAGCAGGTCACTGTCGATCAGGTCAATGATGCATTTCAGACCCTGCCGCCGCCCGATGTCGTGATCTCGCAGCTAGAGATTCCGCAGCCGGCAATTCTTGCTGCCTTCCAAGGTGGCCGCGCTGCGCGGGCAGTGAATATCCTGAACCCTGGGCCGGCGGCCGCGATTGATCCCGCCATCCTCGAGGCGACGGATTACCTCATTCCCAACGAGACCGAGTTCGAACTGCTCTACGCAGAGGTGTTCGGCCACGAATGCGGCCGCTATGAAGATGCGATCATCGAATTCGCCCAGGAGATCAAGACCAACAGCGTGATCACCCTCGGGGCTCAAGGTGCGCTGCTGTTCGAACTGGGCCAGGAGGCACCGCGCAAATTCAGCGCTCCGATGGTCGCGGCCGTCGACACCACGGGCGCAGGTGATGCATTCTGCGGCAGCTTCGCTTATGCGATCGCGGCAGGGCATTCGGCCGCCGCGGCCATCAAACTCGCGATCGGGGTGGCCTCGGATTCGGTGACGAGACCGGGCACTCAATTGTCTTTCCCGCGAGGCGAAAAACTACAGACCATTGCCGCCGCAGCGCTGGAGGCCTAGCCATGCGTCCGAAACCGGCCCCACCTCCGTGTGAGGCAGAAGGGCCTTCGTGGCGCGCCGCATATATCGGTGAAGCGCTCGGAACGTATCTCATCCTGTTGCTGGGCTGCTCCGGGGTTGCGGTCGCGTTACTCTACGGCCAGGTAGTCGACCTTATCGCCATGGGAATTGTTTGGGGAAGTGCTGTGGCAGTTGCCGTTTGGGCAACCGTGGCACTGTCGGGCGCCCACCTCAATCCGGCCGTCACGCTCGCCTTTGCACTTGCCGGCAAGCATCCGTGGCGCCAAGTCGTGCCCTTTTTCCTGTCCCAAATCTTGGGTGCATTCCTCGGTGCTGCAACCGTCATGCTGTTCTTCGGTGCTGCGATCGGGAAGTGGATGCAGCATGAAGGGATTAGCGCTGGCGCACCCGGGTCGGAACGGGCGGCAATGATATTGGTCCCCTTCTCGCCCAACCCCGCGATTGTCGGTTTCGGCGAGGATGCATATGACGCGGTTCCGGTGTGGCGGGGCTTTGCGGTTGAATTCGTGGTCACCGCCCTGCTGATTCTGGTCGTGCTCATCGTGACGCATCAGCGGACATCGAACAACTTGCCCGCATGGGCGCTCCCGATATCGATCGGTGCATTCATTCTCATGGCCACCGTAGTGGCAGGCGCATTGACGATGACGAGCCTGAACCCTGCACGCGACCTGGGCCCGCGTCTTGTTCTCGCGTTGATGGACTATGAGTCGATCGCGTTCCCCGGACCGCGAGGTGGTTTGTCGATGTTAATCACCGTTGCTGCGCCCGTTCTCGGCGGACTATTCATGGGCGTTGCCTACCGCGCGGTGATAGGTCCGGCCTTGGACCACCTGCGCGAACCGGCACCGGTGAGTGGCCGTGAGGACCTGTCCGAAATTGTTCTGCTTCAACCTCAGCAACCGTGAAGGGATAAGTGTGCTCACGTCGGAATCCAAAACCGCTCATGTTTTACCGTCTGTGGCCGAAAGCGGTCGGCAACGGCGTATGGCCCGATTGTTCGGGGTCGACGGCCGCACGCTGATCGTCGGATATGACCACTCGGTGTCCCAAGGGGCGATAGCCGGCCTCAACGATATTCCGAGTGCTGCTCGCAAGAGCATCACCGGTGGTGTGGACGGATTGCAGATGGGACTGCACGCAGCCCGGTGGGCCACCCAGGTGCTCGCGACTCACTCCCATATCGGCCTGGTGATCCGGCTGGATCTGTCCGACGCGGCGGATCACAGCGATCAAGTGAGGTCGTCATCCATCCGTTGGGCCGGCGTGGAGACCGCGCTGGCGGTCAACCCGGACGCGGTCGTGGTCAACCTTGTCTATGACGAGAGGGATAGCTCAATTACGCGGCAACACACGGGTGTGGTGGGGAGGACCGCTACTGAGTGTGCCCGGTGGGGAATGCCACTGATGGTGGAGGTCCTCGCCAAGACAGGCTCGCTCGATCCTGCCGCACGCAGTACTGCAACAATCAACGGCGCCCGTATCGCCTTCGAACTGGGGGCCGACCTGGTCAAGGTCGATTTCACCGCAGACCGCGGCGCATTGCCGGATCTGATGGCAGCAGTACCGGTTCCAGTGTTGATCCGTGGTGGAGCACCAGCAGGTTCGCTCTCGGATACGCTCAACGATCTCGAACTGGCCATGACCGCTGGGGCGGCCGGCGCGGTGTATGGACGTACCGTCTGGCGCGACACCGACCCGGCCCGGGTGACACGTGCATTGAGCAAGGTCGTCCACGAAGTCGATGCCGATTTGTAGCATCGCGCCCACGTATCATCGACGTATGCCGCAATCTGTGCCTGAGCTGCACACCGGGGGCGCTGAAGTACTCCATGACCAGATCAGTGAGTTCATCCGGTCGAAGATCACTGCGGGCGCTTGGCCGGCCAATTACAAGCTGCGTGCCGAGGTCGATCTCGCCGACGAGTTCGGCGTGGCCAGAGGGACTGTCCGTCGGGCGATCCGGACCCTTGTAGCGGAGGGCATGCTTGTCCAAAAACACGGCAAGGGAACATTTGTCACTGCCGCTGCCGTTGAGCAGGATCTGATCAACCCCTTGCGGTCGATGGCCGAAGATCTCCGATCCCAAGGTGTTTCGTACACCACAGAACTGCTCAGTTTCGAGCGGGCCCGCGCGCCCGAACCTCTGCGCGACATTCTTGGAGGCGCGCAGGGAAGCGATGTGTGGGCGATGAGGCGTCGGCGCCGAAACGCTGCCGGCGAGCCGATCATGTACATGCTCAACTGGGTGTCGTATTCATTGTGTCCGCAGTTGCCGCGCGACTTGCTCGTCGATCGCGGGCTGTTCGATGTGCTTGAGAGCGTCTGCGGTCTGCCGATCATGATGGGGCGTCGATCCGTCGAGCCAGCCAGCGCTCCCGAAGACGTCGCACGCGCCCTCGACATCAGTCCAGCTTCGCCGGTTCTCTACCTGCAGCAGACCACGTACACCGTCGATGACCAGCCGCTGGAATACTCCGAAGTGTGGACT
The DNA here is from genome assembly GCF_029893345.1 of Mycolicibacterium frederiksbergense. Taxonomy (GTDB): domain Bacteria; phylum Actinomycetota; class Actinomycetes; order Mycobacteriales; family Mycobacteriaceae; genus Mycobacterium; species Mycobacterium frederiksbergense_B. The sequence goes on from NZ_JARXVE010000003.1 coordinate 874,169, forward strand.
CCTCCCGAGCGGATCCGAATCTCTTCGGTTTTGCGTCGGAGCGATACGGCGCGGCCTGGCTCGTCACTCCAGCCGCTTGCCGACCATGCCTTATGGGCGTAGCCACCGGCAATCGGGATCTGCGCAATGCCCGCGAAGTACCCCTTTGATTCGGCGATCAAACGCGGGGGTCGAGTCCGAGCTTGGAGGTCCAGGCTCGATTCTGTCGCGGTTGTCGGCAGCGAACAGGGTCTCGGGACAGGTGAGATGGTCGAATAGCAGCTGGATTTGGCCTTCGAAGAAGATGTCCCCGGCGGCTTCGCGCACCAGTGTCGGGTAGGTGATCTGCTCGGCGAAGCCGTCGGCGAGTGTGTAGTCGAGTTAGGGGCGGGGAACGCTCGGGGGGCTGTCGACGCCCATGAGGTACGGGCCGTGCGTGGCGGCCCATCGGATATTCGGATTGGCGGCAATGAGTTCTTCGGACATCGCATCGAGTTCTGGTGCGGACTCGGCCCCAGCCCAGCCCAGCTTCGGCCGCGGCCCGGGTCGCGGGTAGCCATCCGGCGACGGTGAGGCCGCGGTCATAGACGCCGTCGAATGTGAGCACGCTATAACCGCATTCCTGCCCGGCTAGCGCAAGGCCAATGAATGTCGGCGAGCCGGACGGGGAGTTATTCGCCGAACGAGCGTTCATCTCACAGCAGTCGCAACGTGCGCGAGATCAACGGTGTTCGCAATAACCATTTCCACTCTGCGAAGCGAACTTTGGTCCCGGCTGGCACGCGTAGGCATGCGTTCGTACGTCTGTCTCACCTCTTCGGCCACGAGTGTGCCCCGACAGGACTACGTTAACTGGTTTTGCTCAACGATAGTCGCTCATGGGTGAGTGCAGGCGCAGCGTCGCTCGCAGGGGTTGGCAACCCAGGGCTGAGTGCCGAGGCGGTGGTGGCAGTCGGGTTTCCAATCGCTGATGACGACGCGGGAGTGGGCCAGTGACCCGAAGTTGTTGATGTTGGGTCACTCGTCGCGCAGGCGGTGTCGGCTCCGGTCGAAATATGAGCAGGTAGTTCCGGTTGAAAAGTGAGCACCCTTCGATTGGAGAGTGATCACTGTGGAGGATTGGGCGGAGATTCGCCGGCTGTATCGGTCGGAGAAGCTGTCGCAGGCTGCGATCGCGCGGCAGCTGGCCCTGTCACGAAACACCGTGGCCAAGGCACTGCGTTCCGAGGCGCCGCCGCGTTATGAGCGCAGGCCGGCGGTGATGTCGGCGACAGTGATTGCCCAGCGGGTGGGCTGGACCGGTGGGCATTCCTGGTTCGCCGAGAACGTGGCGCGGCTCCGCCCGGAGTATGCACCGACCGATCCGTGTGACCGGCTGGTGCATCTTCCCGGCGAACAAGTGCAGTGCGATCTGTGGTTCCCCGGGAACCTGGTCGCTGACCATGCTGGGAAGCCGCGCTCGTTTCCGGTGCTGGTGATGGTCGCCGCGTACTCGCGGTTCATCGCCGCGATGATGATCCCGTCGCGTGTCACCGGGGATCTGCTGGCCGGCATGTGGGCGCTGATCGCCGAGGGGATCGGTGCGGTTCCTCGAACACTGTTGTGGGACAACGAGTCCGGTATCGGACAACGAGGCCGCCTGGCCGAAGGTGTGGTCGGGTTCTGCGGGGTGCTGGGGACTCGGCTGATCCAGGCCCGGCCCTACGCTCCAGAAACCAAGGGTCTGGTGGAACGCGTCAACGGCTACCTAGAGACGTCGTTTCTGCCGGGCCGGGTCTTCACCTCGCCGGCTGATTTCAACGCCCAGCTCTGCGACTGGCTGACCTCCGTCGCCAACCGCCGCATCCACGCCAGCACCCGATTGGTCCCCGCAGAAGCCTTGTCTGCTGATCGGGCGGCGATGGCCGCGCTGCCGCCGGTGGCTCCGAGCACCGGCACGACGATGACGACCCGGCTGGGACGTGACTACTACGTCAGCCTCGGGGGCAACGCCTACTCGGTGCATCCAGAGGTGATCGGCCGGATGATCACCGTCACCACGGGCTTGGATCGAATCACCGCCCGCTGTGGTGACCGAGTGGTCGCCGACCATGAACGGCTCTGGGGCACAGCCGGATTAGTTTCTGATCCGCAGCGTGTGGCCGTGGCGGCGGTGCTGAGGGAGCAGTTCCGCACCCGCAGCAGCGCCAGTGCTCATCTTGAGGTCGACGTTGAGGTCGCCGACCTGAGTGCCTACGACGCGGTGTTCGGGACCGGGGAGGTCGCCTGATGGCCACCAAGCGCACTGCCTCGGCTCCAGGTGATGCCGACAAGCTGATCGCCCACCAAGCCCGACTGCTGAAAGCGCCGCGGATCGCCGAGCACTACCACCGGCTCGCCGAACAAGGCCGCGAAGCGAACTGGTCGCTGGAGGACTACCTCGGTGCGGTGTTGGCCGTGGAGTCCAATGCCCGCGCCGAATCGGGTGCCCGCCAACGCATCCGATATGCCGGGTTCCCGGCGATCAAGACGATCACCGATTTCGACTTCACCGCCCAACCCGCCATCGACCGCGCTCAGATCGCTCGACTGGAAGCCGGTGGGTGGCTGGCCGAAGCCCGCAACATCGTGCTGCTCGGCCCGCCCGGCACCGGCAAAACCCACCTGGCGACCGCACTAGCGATCGCCGCGGCCCACGCCGGGCACCGAGTCGCATTCGCCCCGGCCACCGGCTGGATCACCCGCCTGGCCGAAGCACACCGCATCGACCGCCTCGAGGCCGAACTGCGCAAGATCGCCCGCTACGGACTGATCGTGATCGACGAGGTCGGCTACATCCCGTTCGACACCGAAGCAGCCAACCTGTTCTTCCAGCTCGTCTCCACCCGATACGAGAAATCATCGATCATTCTGACCTCCAACCTGCCGTTTTCGCGCTGGGGACAGGTCTTCGGCGAGGCCACCATCGCCTCAGCGATGATCGACCGGATCGTCCACCACGCCGACGTCATCGCCCTCAAAGGCGCCAGTTACCGCATCAAACACACCGCGATCGAGTCACTGCCCTCCGTAGAAGCCGATCGTCAGGCAGACTCAACCCCCTAAACACCTGCTCACTTTTCAACCGGAGCAGGCTGCTCAGGATTCAACCGGAGCCGACAGGCGGGAATCGAAGGATTCGACGTAGCCGTTGCAACACGGTTCGCCGCCGCCGGGGGGCAGGCCCACCTGCCGTTGGCCCAGTTAGCCATTGCATCGCAAGCGAATTCGGGTCGCCGTTGGAACTGCACGGGTGAATCGCTGCGAACTGCTCTATTTGAAGCCGCCACCCAGGCTCCTCTTCATCACCGTCGCGTTCGACGGATCAACGCTGGAGTGGGGCCAGCTCAAACCGTCAGAGCCTCACCGGCGAGTCAGCAAATCAGCACCGCAAGCCTTCTACTGGGGCAAGTAAGTCACCCGGGCGCGACGCTCAGAGCCAAGGTGATCGGCGAGTTGTGGTTTGATGCCCTGATGAAACTATATTGACTATAGGACACCTAGTGTCATATGGTCAGTATGCACGCTGAAATCGGGAGGTACGATGAACAAACGCATTGTTGTCAGTGCAGCGTTATCGCTGGGAGCGTTCGGATTGGCGATCGCGATGGTGGCTGCACCGTTGGCAGTCGCGGCGCCCGCCGATGAACTGGGTCCTGGCGATCCGGAGACGGGTCACTATCTGACACCACACGGCACCAGTCCCAACGTGCTCTATGGGCCGAACCCACTAGTGATCCCGGGAGCAAACCTGCCGTTCTGACTCGGGAGCGGAAGCGTAGGGCTTCGGCACGCACGTGCTTCGTCGGGGCCCTTACGCTTCGTCCCTAGGATCGTGGCGTTGGCAACTGTCTTTCACTTGCCATGTTTGTAACCGCGGCAGGGGGATTCTGTCGCCATGACCTAGACCACCTTGGTTACGCCGTAGTACGCCACGACGTCGTCGGTGTCGGCGGTCGCGCTGGTGAGCACCGCGTATGACCGCAGGAACGACTGTCCGACGCAATTGTCCACCTTTACATGAATATCTTTGACCGTAATCCGCACCTCGTGCGATTGAAACGATTTGGTGCTCACCTGGGCGGTGATGACGTCGCCCGGCTTGAGCCACACTTCGATTGAGGGGGACCCGTTTGGTGGTCCAGTCGCTATGCGGCTTGGGGTTGGTGGGTCGTGGTCCATCGTAGAGCGAACTCGGCCGGGGTGAGTTCGCCGTGGGCGGAGTGGGGTCGGTTGGCGTTGTAGTCGACTCGCTAGTCTTCGATGATCACGCGGGCTTTGCGCAGCGAGTCGAAGCGCCAGGAGTTGAGCAGTTCATCACGCAGGCGGCCGTTGAACGATTCGATCCAGGCGTTCTGCCACGGCGAGCCGGGATCAATGAAAAGTGAACCGGCACTATTGAATCGACACCAGTCGCTCACGGCGTGGGCCACGAACTCTGGACCGTTGTCGAAGCGCACGTAGTGCGGCGCTCCCCGCTACAAAGCCAGGCGGTCCAGCACGTCGACCACGCCGTCGGCATCGATGAACCGATCAACGTCGATCGCGAGGGCTTCACGGGTGAACTCGTCGATGACGTTGAGCATCTTCAGGGTGTGGCCATCGGCGGTGGTGTCGAACTGAAAACCCATCGCCCAGATCACGTTCGGCCGGATCGGTGACATTGCGCCGCCGGCGACACCGATCCCGGTCAGACGTTTCTTACGGCGGCGCTGCGGGACCCGCAGGCCCTCTTCCCGCCACAATCGGCGGATCCGTTTGTTATTGACCTTCCAGCCTGCTCGGCGGGCCAATTTGGCGGCCCGTCGCCATCCCCAGCGGGGCCGGTCGGTGGCAAACCGGCGTAGCCAGGCCCGCAATTCGGTCTCCTCTGCGGTGACCGGTGAGGGTGTCAGGCGCATCGTGGAGCGGTGAATGCCCACGACCGTGCAGGCGCGGCGCTTGCGGTTCGGGGGCAGAAGTTTCCCGCTGAGAGCTCCTTGAGCATGTCGATGTCGAGGGCTTGGTTGGCGACGAGCTTTTTGAGCCGGGCGTTTTCGGCCTCGAGTTCTTTGAGCCGTTTGGCGTCGTTAGCCTTCATACAGCTGTACTGGGCCACCCAGCGATGCCAGGTGGATTCGGTGACCTCCAGGTGCCGGCACACCTCATTAAGCTCCTGGCCGGCCCCGAGGAGCTTTTTGCCCTCGGTGAGCTTGCGGATGATCTGATCCGGCGTATGCCGCCGACGCTTGTTCGATGCCATGTCGTTGTTGATTCTTCCTGCCCAAACACCTGGGCAACAGAGTCCCACAACGACTGGACCACAACGACTGGACCACTACGACGGGCTCACCTCAGCCACACGTGGCTCAGCCGCCACCTGCTTACGCAGCCTGATGTTGTGGACCCGCTGAATAAAAACAGCAGGCACGAATGGTGCGGGCTTAGAGGGTAACGCTCGTGGTGCGCCGATCACTACTGATCGTCATGCCGAGTGTCAGATCCGATGACGCTCGAGATGCGGTCCAGAAGTTCACCCCGATAGCGATGATCGACGACAGCGGCGAGAGTTGTCGCCACGCCGATTTCGACGTGCCGGCGCCAAGCGTTCGCGTCGAGCCCGCAGCCCACCCATCCGACAAGTGTGCCTAGCCACACCAGTTCAAGTTGGAGCGCAACGACATTGGTATCAAGAGCACCGCGCAACATGCCGGTGTCAGCTAATGTGTGCAATCCGCTGCTCCACATCGCTACTGCGCGCATCAACGGGCTGTCGTGACCGTGGGGTAATCCGAGAAGTGCGCCAAACACGGGTCTGTACAGATCGGGGTCGTTTGCATAGTGGGCCGTGACGCAATCGGCCGCCTGTAGGAGGCAGTCGACGGGGTCGTCGCCAGACGGGGCGTTTTTCGAGACGGCGAGATTTTCGAGGCTGCGGTCAACGAGCGCCGCGAAGACACCCATCTTTGTCTGTAGATGGTTAAACGGCGTTGCTGGACTGACACCGGCTTGATCGGCCAATTCACGCATCGTGAATCCGGGCCCGCGTTCGCGGATAAGAGCTTCCGCCGCGTCGAGAATGCGCTCAAGAATCGCGCGGCGGCGTAGCTCATACCCGTCGATCTCGTTATCCACATGTGCAATCGTAGTCACGATTCAGGTGCACACCGCAGTCATACGAAGGTGGGAGTGGAAGCCCAGCGTGCCAAGCTCGACCCCGAATCCTGATGATTTCGCGCCGGCGATAGGTACCGCAGGCCCGCTAGATCCGTGGTTGTTGACCCATGCGATGCCGCAGTCGAGGCGGCTGGCCAGCTGTGACGCGCGGTCGGTGTCGGCGGACCAGACGGAGCCGCCGAGGCCATAAGCGTTCGCATTAGCGCGGTCGATGGCTTCGTCTTCGGTGTCGAAGGCGATTACCGGCAGGATGGGGGCGAATTGCTCTTCATCGACAACACGGGTTCCCTCTCGAATATCGGTGACAATGGTGGGTTCGACGAAGAATCCCCGTCGGTCAATCCGCGATCCACCGGCAACCACCGTTCCATTGGCGGTGGCATCGGCAAGGAATTCTGCGGCGCGCTCCCACTGTCGCCGGTTCTGGACGGGACCAAGGGTGGTGGCGATGTCGGACGTATCCCCGACCACTGCCCTCGCCGCGCACTCAACGAGTGCATCGGTAAGCGAGCCTGCAATGCTGCGGTCGGCGTAGATCCGTTTCGGGGCGGTACAGATCTGACCGGCGTTCCACATGCCGACCATGAAAAGAGACTGCGCGGCCATTTCGATATCGGCATCGGCGAGCACGATCGCCGCGTCGGAACCGCCCAGTTCCATGGTGAGCTCGGGCAGGTTTCGGGAGGCCGAGGCCATGATGCTTCGGCCGGTGTCGGTGGAGCCGGTGAAGGCGATTTTTGCGACGCCAGGGTGGCCGGTGAGTTTCGGCCCGACGGTGCCGTCATCGGCGAGCACGTTCACGACTCCCGGCGGGAATTCGGCTGCGGCGATGCGGCCCAGTTCGAGCGCGGACAGCGGTGTCGTCGGAGCGGGCTTGAGAACGACGGTGTTGCCCGCGATCACTGCGCTCGCGACCTTCAAGGCCGGTTGCATGAGCGGCATGTTCCACGGCGTGATGGCGGCAACCACACCCAATGGCTTGCGATGCACCGTGGCCACGTGGCGGCCGTTGTCGCCGATGATCTCGTCGGCAGACCGTTGTTGTGCAAGGTAACGGACCAGGAAGGCTGCGCTGGCCACCTCCATCTCCGCTTCCCGGATTGGTTTGCCTCCCTCGCGACGGATCAGGTCGACGAACCCGGCTCGGTTTGTCTCAATTTTCTCGGCGAGGCGATCGAGGAGGGCGGCGCGCTGATCGGCCTCAGACTGCCGCCACGAGGCGAACGCATCGGCGGCGGCGTTGATCGCCCGGTCCACCTGCTGATCGTCGACCGCCCGCAGCTCGGCGACGGTGGTTTCGTCGGCCGGGTTGATGATCTCAACACGCCCTCCGGAGCCGGGCTCATGGTCACCGCTGATGAGGGAGTCGGTACAAATCATGTTTAGGGTCCTTCCTTGAGTTCAAAGCGGCGGACGCCGAGGACCATGTCCGCGACGTAGATACCGAAAGGGCCGACTGCGAGCGCGTGGGGGCCGACCAGACCGCGGGGGGTGCCGCTCTCGGCGAAGCGTTGGATGCGACCGCTGTCTTTGTTGATGATGACGAGCGCGGCTCGGTGTTCGGTCGGGAATCCGCAGTCGAGCACGATGATGTGATTGCCGATCGTCGCGACACTGAACGGGTTGCCGATTGCCGCATCGTCGATCGTCTCTAGGTGACGGCCTTCGGCGTCGAACCGTTGAAGCCGTCGGTTCATGCGGTCCGCGACGAGAATCGTCTCGTCGACGTCGATGGTGAGGTCATGCGGAAGCATGAACTGGCCGTCGCCGTCTCCGGCTGCGCCGAACTGGTACATGAAGATGCCATCGGGGTCGAACACTGAGACCCGCGCGTTGAGATAGCCGTCAGTGACGAAGATTCGACCGTCGGCTCCGACCGCGACCGCCGTCGGCATTCCGAATCGGTCGGGTCCGTCACCGCTTTCGCGGTCCTTGCCCAGAACGCATCCGACTTCTCCGGCTGCGTCGAGCCGGAATGCCTGATGGCGGCCACAATCGGTGACCCACAGGTCGTTGCCGGCACAGGTGATCGCATGGGGTAGCCCGAACATCGCTTGCCCGGTGGGGCCGTCGCGGCGAACGGAGCCATCCGGTGACCACGTCCCGATGACTGCGGCGTCAACGTCAGTGGTAAGCGCGTGGTCGGCCCACTGACGGCCACCGCGATCCAGCGTTATCACGTCTCCGTTGGGCGCGATGGCGATACCGGTGAGCTGACCAGCCGGGAACTGTGCCGGCGACCAGGGCAACTCCGCAACCGCCGACTCAGCGATTCCGTGGGTCACGATCGGAACTCGAAGGTGCGCTGACGGTCAGCGAGTCCCGTTTCGTCGTAGGCCTTGCCCTTGAGTTCGTTATCGACAAGACGTCGTGCGAGCTGCGGCGGCAGATCGGCAACCACGCTGCGCTCAACCTGGCCGCCGCTCCGATTTCGTTCGGCCGCGCCCTCAAGAAGCACACGATCCTGCGACAGCAGCTCGAGCTCGTCCTCGAGGAATAACACCACACCTGACGGCGGCGCGATGTCTCCGTTGGGCAGGCGACTTCGACCCATGAATTCGAGACGGCAGCTCGTCTCGGTGAGCGGAACCCAGTGGTAGATGGCATACGTCCCTTCGCGAGTGAGGAAGACGTAGTTGCGGTATGGAAGGTCGAACTGCGCCCAGGCTGCTACCTCTGACCAGTGCGGTACCGGTTCGGTTTCCTCGCTCGGCGGACCCCAGTAGGTGACGGATCGGTCATGGGCACGGACCTCACCGAAGCGTGTCTGAAGTTCAGGCAGTTCGCCTTTCTCGGTCTTGTGGCCGGGGTAGATACCGGGGTGCGAGAAGGGCGTGTGGGCCACGTCAAGCTGGTTCTCGACGGCAGCCATGATCGGGCTGTTCCAGATCTTGGTCTGCTGTATCCAGCCATGGTCCTCGACGCCGAGGACGGCCGGCTCATAGGTCGGGGATTCGTGCTCGCCGGGTATCCACACCCACACGTAGTGGTCGACTTCGCGCGTATGCATGGCCGTGACGCAGTAGGTGACCTTCAAAGGCCTTGTCAGCGAAGGGATATGGACGACCTTGCCGGTGCCGTCATAGTCCCAACCATGGTATCCGCAGCTGAGTACGCCGTCGTGCACCCGGCCGAGGGACAGCGGCACCCCGCGATGGAGGCAGCGGTCAACGAGAATTCGCGGCTCACCGGACTCGTCGCGGAATGCCACGTAGTGCTGGTCCCAGACCTGGAATGGGGTCGGAGCGTCTGCCGTGAGCTTCGAGGACGGGCAAGCCGGATACCAATGGTCTTTTAGCAGCATAGGTTTGATCCTCTCGACACATGATTTATATTCTGCTCTAATCTAGATCAAACTCTAACATCTTTGCAAGGAGGACTTTGATGAATGGTGCACAGGCGCTCGTGCGAGCAGCCCGGTCGACAGGAATCGATACGGTCTTCGCGAACCCAGGCACGACCGAAATGGATGTCGTCGCCGCACTTGAGACCGACAACCCGAGGTCATTTCTGTGCCTGTTCGAAGGGGTCGCTACGGGAGCCGCAGACGGCTATGCGCGTCTGACCGGTCGACCCGCGATGACCCTGCTACACCTCGGTCCGGGCTTCGCTAACGGGATCGCCAATCTCCACAATGCTCGACGGGCTGGATCACCGATCGTGAACGTGGTCGGCGACCATGCGACCTGGCACCTCGCGGCCGACGCGCCCCTCACCAGCGACATCGAATCGCTCGCAGCACCGGTGTCAACCGCACTCCTGCGCTGCAATTCGGCCGCTGACGTAGCCTCCACTGTTCGGTCGGCTGTCGAGGTGTCGATGTCTTCACCACGCGGACCCGTGACACTGATCGTGGCCCAGGACGCGATGTGGGACACCGTGTCCGACACTCAGAACGGTGGCTTGTTGCCGCCGGTGACACCGATCCCTGATCTGACGATCTCCGATTTGAACCAGGTCGAAGCTGCCGCGCGAGCCCTGCGAGCCGCCCGCGGCCGCGGGGCGATTCTCGTCGGCGGCGTGATCACCACCGAGGCCGTGCGGGCAGCGGCGGCCATCGGCGCGGCCACCGGCTGCGCAGTCTGGGCTGACACCTTCCCTGCCCGCCTCGATGGTGGCGGAGGCCTGCCGTCACTTCCAGTGCTGCCTTACCTTCCCGATCTCGCCGAGAAGGCGCTCGCCGAAGTGGACACCCTCGTCACGATCGGGACACGCGCCCCGGTCGCGTTCTTCGGATATCGCGAACGCCGGCACAGTGCACTGCTGCGCAGCGGCGTGACCATCCTCCAGATCGGTCAAGTGGGCGGCAATACCGAGACGGGCGCAGTTGCCCTCGCCTCCGAGCTCGGGCAACCTTCCCTTCCACCAAACCCGAACCCCGGCTCCCGCAACCTGCCGAGCGGCGAGGTCACTGCGGCCGCCATCGCGCACATCGTCGCTGCGTCCCTGCCTGCCGGCTCGGTCGTCGTCAACGAGGCCGCTACCTCGTCTCCCGCGTGGGCGGCAGCCGCCGTCAACGCGCCCGAACACAGCACCCTTTACCTCACGGGTGGCGCCATTGGCCAAGGGCTTCCCAATGCCGTCGGCGCGGCCGTCGCGCGACCGGATGCGCGTGTGGTCGCTCTGCAAGCCGACGGCTCGGCCATGTACACAGCACAGGCTCTCTGGACGATGGCGCGCTATCAGCTGAATGTCACTGTCGTCATACACGCCAACCACGCCTACCGAATTCTTCAGTACGAGCTCGGACGTGCGGGAGTGCAAGATCCGGGCCCGATCGCAACGTCATTGACCGACATCGGACACCCCAACATTTCGTGGACGTCGTTCGCCTCGGCGCTCGGGCTGCCGAGTTGCACCGTCACAACCGTCGAGGAAGCGTTTAAGGTCTTGCCCAACATGCTCAACCAGAGCGGCCCCAACCTGGTCGAGGTCCTCCTGTGATCGAGCCGCGACTGACCATTCGGGCAGCAGGCGCCGCGCTCAGTGCCCGCAGAGTGTCGCCATCGGAACTCCTCGAGCGCTACCTCGATCGCATCGAACGTTTCAATCCGACGATCAACGCTTTCACCACCGTCGCAGCCGACTCCGCCCGAGCAGACGCAGCTCGGGCGGAGTCGGAGTTGCGCGATGGATGCCTGCGCGGCCGGCTGCAGGGTATCCCGATCGCGGTCAAGGACAACATCGACACCAAGGGGATTCGCACTACAATTGGATCTTCGTTCTTCCAACATGACGTCCCCGCACGTGACGCGAGGGTCGTCGAAATGCTGCGCGCCGCAGGTGCGGTCATTGTCGGAAAGACGGCTACCCACGAATTCGCCTGCGGTGTGACGACAAACAATCCGCACTATGGGCCGACATGCAACCCCGTTGACCCGGCACGCATATCGGGAGGATCCAGCGGAGGCTCAGCTGCTGCGGTCGCGGCCGGACTCGCCGCTGCCTCGATCGGTACCGATACTGCAGGATCGATCAGAATCCCGGCTGCACTGTGTGGCTGCGTGGGATTCAAACCGACCTATGGTTCTGTCAGTACCGCGGGAGTGTTCCCGCTATCCCCCTCCCTTGACCATGTCGGGCCTCTGACCGTCGATGTCGCCGACGCGGCGATAATGCTCGACGCCATCGGCGGAACAGGTGACAACGGGCCCTCTACCGTTGTCTCAGATCTGCGTGGACCACTACCCCGCATCCGAATCGGGATCGCACCACACCTTTTCACCACCGGATCAGACCCAGACGTCAAACGGTCATTTGACATGGCAGTCGCGACCGCGGCCAACATCGGCTTCGACATCGTCGAGCTTCCGCTTAGCCAGGACCTCCTTCAGCGTGCGTTCACCGCAGTGTTCGACACACTCCTTGGCGATGCACAGCACATTCATCGACACCGCCTCGAACATGAACGACACCGATTCGGGGCTGATGTGCTCCAGTTTCTGGAACGCCCCGCACCCGACGCCGACCGGATCAGCCACGCACGGAGAAACATCCGCGCTGTTTCCACCGAACTGCGAACAGCCCTCACCGACGTGAACGTATTGCTCACCCCAACTACGCCGATACCAGCACCGAAGATCAACGAGAACCGCGTCCAACTAGACGGAATGACCGTCGCCACCTCGACGGCCCTGGTGCTCTGCACGGCGATCTTCAATGCAGGTGGGCTGCCCGCGCTTTCGCTCCCAGGGCATCCGACCCCTGACGGTCTGCCAACCGGTATCCAGATCATCGGCGCGCCCAATGCCGATCGCCTCGTGCTCAAGATCGGCCATCACCTGGAACGTGCTCTCCGACCAACCGTCGACGAACCGTGATCCGCCGTTAGTCATGGCACCGCACCGGCCAAACACCGAGCGGCTAGTTACCGCAAGCCATGGGCTAAAAGGCGTGCGATAACTAGCCGCTCAGTGGTTAGGGCTGGACGTAACCCACCGGATTGGCGGTGTCCACCCAAAAATCCACGCCTAGATCCGCTCCTGGCACGCAGTCATATACCGACAGGTCGGTGACGCCGCTGTCCAGCAGGACGTCCTCGCACAGCAGGCTCTGCCCGGTGTAGTCGCGGGCCGGTTTGTTGAAGATCGCGTAGGCGGCGTCGGCGTAGACGGCGGGCTTGCGGGCCCGGGCCATCGCCTCGTCGCCGCCGAGCAGGTTCTGCACCGCCGCGGTGGCCACCAGGGTGCGCGGCCACAGGGTGTTCGACGCGATGCCCGCCTCCCGCATTTCTTCGGCGATTCCCAACGCGCACAGGGTCATCCCGAATTTGGCCATCATGTATGCCGTCGGCTTGAGCCATTGCGATTCCAGTCGGATCGGCGGTGAGAGCGTCAGGATGTGCGGGTTGTCCCGGCCTTTCATGTGCGGGATGCAGGCCTGCGACACCGCATAGGTTCCGCGGATCTGGATGCCGTTCATCAGGTCGAAGCGCTTGAGCGGTACCTCCTCGATGGAGCCGAGGTTGATCGCCGAGGCGTTGTTGACGCAGATGTCGATGCCGCCGAACTGTTCGACGGCCTTGGCCACCGCGGCCGCGACCGAGTCGCCGTCGCGAACGTCGCCGACGATCGGCAGCGCCTGCCCGCCGGCCTGTTCGATCTCCTTGGCGGCGGTGTAGATGGTGCCTTCGAGCTTGGGGTGTGGTTCGGCGGTTTTGGCGACCAGCGCGATGTTGGCGCCGTCGGCCGCGGCTCGCTTGGCGATGGCCAGTCCGATGCCGCGGCTGGCCCCGGAGATAAACATGGTCTTGCGGCTGAGCGTCATTGGGGAGTTCACTTTCCGTTGTGCGTAGTGAAGTTCGGATAGTCAGGGCGTTCTGATTCCGGTGTGGATTTGGGATAAGCGACGTGATTCCTGCCGACTATGAGACGCCATCGATCATGAGCAGCGTGTCAGGAGGCTGTGATCTCGGACCACTCGGGCGATCGCCTGGAACCTCCGGCGCCAGTCGGCGAGTTCGACCGAACGGTGGCGCCAGTCGGAAAGGGCGATGGCGTAATCGGGGGAAGGGGATTCGATCCAGAGGTGGCCGCGGTTCTGGTGCTCGCCGGATGTGGTCGTCATCGCGAGGAAGCGAACAGCTGCGTCCACAAACCCTGCTGTACGTACGTGCGATGCGAGTTCATCGATCAGGTCTGGCAGCCGTGTAATCGCGTCCAGCTTGGTTGGCTCGAACTGGGCCCAGTCGACCGTCAGCTGGTCCGCATCGCATCGAGGCGCCGGGTCTGTTGAGTCGTCGATCAGCACGTTGCTCTCAACGACCTCCACCTTCTGGTCGCGCTCGAGGGTGCAGACCGTCTCCATCCAAGGCTTCGAGCGTTGTGCCGCGAGCTCGACAGCTGCCCACTCGGTGATATCGGCGTAGCGTTCCAACCACAGCAGGTGGTGGAACGATCCGATTCCGGCGAGCGGAATCATCGCGATGAGTGGCTCTTTTGGGGCCCCGAGCGATGCGAGGATCTGCGTTGCCTTACTGACCGCGGCCTTCCCGTAGGCAGGCCTGTCGATGTCGGCGGTCGTCTCCAACCACAGGTAGTGAAATACATGTCCGAAGGAACGGGCAGGCGCTAGCTTGTCTGTGCTCGTCATTTGCCGAGACCTGAGGACTGAATCGCCGGGACAACGCACTTCCCGTAGGTGCCCTTGAATCTCACCTTTCCGCGGTGCCAGTGGAGAACGTCGATGCCTTCCCACCAGACCGGCTTGTCCTGGTACGTCTGGTGCAGCCGCCAGGTAGCGGCAACCCAGCCGGCCGCTGTGTCGGCGAACTGATCAATGGTTTCGAACTTGACAGTGCCCACTATCTCGGCGAGCACACGGCGGATCTGGTCTCGTCCATCGTGGATGGCGCCGTCGAGGGCGACGAACGTGGCGTCATCGGAGAAGAACGACATGACCTCATCAAGATTCCCGCCGTTGAAGGCCATTATGAACTGTTCGGACAGTGCTGCGTTTGCCTTTGACATGGTTACGCTGGATCTCCTTGTTGCGCACTTGAGGAAGAATCGACGCGAGTAGCGCCAAGGTGGCCGCTGGTGGTCTTGGGTTGTTGTGACTCAATGGGGTTCACGTTGCGCAGCCACAGTCCGCCGCCCAGATGTGGGCGTGGGTCATACGAGCGGTGCCCCAAAAGACGCTGAATCCTCGGCGATCGACCAGCCAGTTCCGCACCCGTGTAATCGAGCGGACTGCATTCCTCTGGGGTGAGCCAACCCACGACAAAGCTGAGGTGCGCTGCGAGACGCCAGTTCGACGAGGTTCTGTTGGCTCCGCCACCATGCACTACCTTGCCGGTGTAGACCAACGCGTCTCCGGGTTCCATCTCCGCCGGATAAGCGTTGGATTGATCACCTCGGTCCCAATACTCGCTCCATTTGTGGCTGCCCGGAATGACCCTTGTCGCACCAAGTTCCTCGGTAACGGTGTCGAGCGCAATCATGGCGCTGAACGTGACTTCGGGCGATGACGGCCACACGGTGGCCGCTACCACGGGCCAATTGTCGCAGTCTCGGTGCAGCGTCTGCGCCTTATTCCCAGGCCCGATGAGCATGGCTTGGCCGGTATTCACCCAGTACGAACCGCAATACGGCAGCAGGACGGCGTCGGCTATAGACGCGAAGACGTCATTGTCGAGCAGATCGAAGTATGACTCGCTGATCTTGCCGAGGCTGGCGAATCGGATGGTCTGCGCACCGACGAAGTCTTTCGCATCATCGCCGAGACCCTGGGTCGCGGCGCCGGGTTGATGTGATGACGCGGCTTGGAGAACAGCGGTTCGTAACGCCGCGATCGTTTCGACGGGGAATAGGCCTTCAACAATCAGGCCGCCGTCGCGGTCAACGACGCCAAGGATGTCGTCGAGTGGCGCCGTTGCGAGCATGCGGACCAAGCTCATAATTGAGCCTCTCTTTGAGCGGATGTTGTTCGGTCAATCTGCAAAGATCGGAGGGCGTCGCTCGCGCCAGGGAGCTGAGCGCTCAAGTTGGGCGGCCAGTTGGAGCAGCGTTGCCTCCGCGCCATACCGGGCTGCGAATTGGACGCCGATCGGCAGACCGGCGGCGCTCATCGACAGCGGCAATGAAATCGCGGGCTGCCCAGTGAAATTGAACTGCGCCGTGAAGGCGAACGTGTCGAGGAAGCGTCCCACGCGATCGGCGGGTTCCCGCGTCAGGTCGCCAAGCTTGGGTGGTGTTCGGGCCAGAGTCGGAGTGAGCAGCAGGTCGTACCCACCGTCGGCGTGCCACCACGGTGCCATCGACCGGGCGAATTGGTTGATGTAGCCGACGATGGCCGTGTGCTCCTGGTAGGTCATTGCGAGAAACCGCTGATAGTCAACCCACGTGCCCGCCTCGACATCCGACTCGCGAAGTTCACGGCCGAGCACCCGTTCCAGTCGGGGGACCGAGAACCCGAGTACGGTCGCGAATATCAAGCTCCAGCACTCGATGATCCCGTGATCGAAGTACGGGGATGGATGACTCTCGACGACTTCGTGGCCAAGGGTGTCGAGCAGGTCTGCAATCGATGAAACCGCGGTTGCGCACTCGGGGTCGAGAGGTCCAAGTTCGTTGGACAAACAGACTCCGATGCGCAGCCGTGCCGGTTCCGTGGTCAACACGTCGACAAGTGGCTCAGTCATCGGCGGCGCGCAGTATGGGTCCCCCGGCGCCCAGCCCTGCATCACGTCGACCGCCGCGGCTGTGTCGCGGACGGTGCGAGTCAGAACGCCATCGCAGGCGAGCCCTTCGACGTAATGGCCGTACCCCGGACCCGACGAGATCCGTCCGCGTGACACCTTGAGCCCGACAAGACCGTTGACGCTTGCGGGTATCCGAATCGATCCGCCCCCGTCACTGCCGTGGGCTATCGGCACCACGCCCGCGGCAACCGCCGCTGCCGACCCACCGCTGGATCCGGCTACGGTGTACTGGGGATTCCACGGATTACACGTCGGGCCGAACGCATCGGTAGCCGAGTCACCCGGGCAGTTGCCGCTGGCAAGCTCCGGGCCGGACGTGCGACCGATCGAAATCGCCCCTCCACGACGTAACGCCGCGATCGCGTTCGAGTCGGACGTCATCAGCGTCGGGTGATCTCGCAGCACCTTGGTCCCGAGAAACATCGGTTCTCCCTGTGCCATGCCGCCGAGATCTTTGATGGCCATGGGCACTCCGCCGAGGGGGCGCGCCGGGCCGGGCTGGAAGTCCGATGCCTCTTTGAGTGCCTTTTCGAAGCCCGTCCACACGAACGCATGAAGGCGAGGCTCGACCGCAGTTTGGCGGCGGATAGCCGCCTCGACGGCCTCGCTGGCGCTCATGGCTCCGCTGCGAATCGCATTCGCTGTATCGATCGCATCCATCTTTGCTGCTTCTCTCCACTCCATGGCCGGATCTGCGGCAGGTGTCAGTGGTGAACCGAAATGGAGACATAGACCGCAGCCAACCATCTCCCTGGAGCGCTACCGGCACCTCCACAATTTAGTGCGTGCATTAGTTTATAGCATACTATAATATGAAGGTGCGAGGCTCGGTCCTTGCCTGCGACAGCCTCGGCGCCCCTACTGAACTACGGTCACGTCGTGGCAGACACATGCAAGTCGCACCATCGGCTCGTCGGCCCCGCCGTCGTGACCGCTATCAATCCATAGGCCGCTGAAAGGATTCACTTCGTCATGCCACGTATCGACATCACACGCGAAATTCCGGCATCACCGGAGAATGTATGGGCAGTCGCAGCTGACTTACGTCAACTGCACAAGTGGTACAGCCTGTTTTCTGAATGGAAAGGCAAAGTCCCCGAGACGATTACAACGGGGACGCAGATCGCCGCCGTCGTGACGCTGATGGGCATGTCCGACACAGTCACCCTTACAGTCGACGACTATGAAGCACCCAAGCTCATCAAGTTGTCGGGGACCGGCATGGCGGGATCCGGTACCTCCACGTCGTTTTCGATCCGGCCTAACGGCACGCGGACGACATTCAGCGCCACTCTCGAGTTCACCGGCTCCGTGATGGAAGGTGCGATGGGCCGCATGGTAGAACGTGCCGCCAGCAAAGCGCTGAACACCTCAGTGAATAACCTGACCAAGCTCATCACCGCCGGCACACAAGCCGGGTAGGCGCCGACAACCCGGCAACCGCGCAGTACATGCCGCGGGAGGCGTTGCGCCGCCCGCGGCATGTATACGCCCACAGGCCTTTTCGTGCTAGCATCTGGACAAAACAGTCGAAGTCTCACCCGGTTGACACGGATGCATATCCCGCACTGGAGATACCAAAAGACACTCAGCGCGGAACTTCTATCCGTTTCGCAGCCCGCGCATTCGACTCGGCCCGCGCACTATTGAAGCGTGGCGGTTCCATCGGTGTTGACCCTTACCTTTGCGCCGCCGATATCGTCACTGACCGTTGCTGCGACCTCCGACATATCGGTGACCACCGCGAGCGCACGCGCGTCGTCAGGGGTCCGCACGGCTAGGAATGCCTTCTCCGCGGCGCCGCTACGGGCGAAGGGTGTAGTCCACGCCTCTACGGTGCCGACCCCGGACCACTCCACGAGTGCGTTGCGCGTCGGCTCACGGTCCACCTCGGGTTGGGTATTCTCCCAACGGAATTCATGCGCCGGAGGCTCGGTGCCGTACACGCCGAAGCTGTGCTTTGTAAGATAACCGCCGTTGGCCGTGATGAATCCCCGCTGTCCGGGGTTGGCGACGAGCTGTTCGGCCATCGTGGCAATCGAGTGGGTGACATAGTTGTTCCAAGGGCCCCCCGCAAACGTGTGCCCGCCAGTGACGGTGAGCCGCCGGCCGGGGTCACCCACCGGGAGGCCCAGTTCGTTGGCGGCTACCTGGAGTGCCGATGGGAAGCACGAGTAAATGTCGACCAACTCCACGTCGTCGACGTCACACCCGGCCAACTCGAGTGCTCGCCGACCCGCGATCCTGATGGCCGGCGACCGATGAAGCTCTGCCCGTTCGCCGATGACATACGTGTCATGCGCATCCGTTCCGGCGTACGGGAAAACCCATCGGTCTCTGGGAATCTGAAGCTGAGTTGCCTTCTCCGCCGAGGTAAGGATGAGGGCTGCACCCTGGTCAACCATGTTATTGGAATTCATCAGTTTCGTGTAGGGCCAACTGATCATCCTGTTACCCGGGCTGGGCTCGTAGATCTGTCGGGCAGAGAGACGCTCGGGGCTCCAGGCATGCCGATTCGTCGCGGCCACCTCACTCAGCTGCGCCCACAGTTCGCCGACGCGACGACGATGGTCGTTCGGCGTCTCACCTGCAGCGATCCGAAGTGCCTGCTCGAATATTGGGTACACATGAGCCGGTCGGTCGAGACGGATCCGGTTCTCAGCAGGCCCTGCCATCGGGACCGCGCTGTCTGCACCCTCGGCCGTTGGCATCGACTTGTCCTGGATGGTCCAGTTGGGCCTAGTACCGCCAGCGCGTAATCGTGTTCGGCTGCGCCATGTTTCGGCCCCGGTGATCAAGACTACATCGGTGCGACACGCCCGGATATCCACGCAGGCCTGATTGACAAGCGATTGTGGCATGTTGCCGCCGATGCCCGTGTAACGGGTGTCGGCATTATCGGCCTTGATACGTTGGGCGACTGCAAGACCCGGGTCGCGGTAGCGCCACGAGAGCACATTAACGACACGGACCGAATCCACGGCCTCGAGCACGCGAGATTCCGCCGCCGCTCTGGCGGCGGTCACCATGAGGTCTATCGGTTCCACGTCCGCATTGACCTCAAGCTGGTTAATCTGGCCGTACCCGACGAGAACCGGGGTCCTGGGGGTGATCGACATCGGCACTAGTCCGTCGGCCTGAGGCAGTAGATCGATTTCAGGGTTTGATAGGCGGCAAGACCCTCGGGGCCGAGTTCGCGACCGATGCCGCTGGCCTTTACCCCGCCGAACGGTGCCTGGATGTCCAACTGATATTCGTTAACCCCAATTGTCCCTGTCCGTACTGCCCGCGCGACGTTGATGGCCCGATCGGTGTCGGACGACCATACCGACCCACCGAGGCCGAACTCACTGTCGTTGGCGAGGTCTACTGCCTCGGTATCAGTGTCGTACGCTATGACGGTCACCACCGGTCCAAAAATTTCCTCCTGCGCAATACGGGCAGAGTTCTCGACATTCGCGAATACCGTGGGTGAGACGAACCAACCTCGCGGTTGATCTTCGGGAATCGATCCTCCCACAACGAGTTTCGCCCCTTCAGACTCGCCGATGCGGACGTAATCCAACACTCGATCACGCTGACGCGAGCTCACCAGCGGCCCTACATCGGTGGATTCCTCCAGTGGGTCGCCGACCGAAAGACCTTCTGCCAGCGCAGCTACCGCGTCAACAACCTCGTCATACCGCGAGCGGGGCGCCAAGATTCGGGAGCTCAGGTGGCAAGTCTGGCCGTTATTGACAAACGACGCGTTCTTCAAACCACGCATCGTTACATCTAGATCGGCATCGTCGAGCACTATTGCCGCGGACTTACCCCCCAGTTCCAGCGTGACTGGACGCATGAGCTTGCCACACACTTCGCCGATCAGCCGACCCGCGACGGTGGAGCCGGTAAACGCCACCTTGTCAACACCCGGGTGCTGCACCAAGAATGCGCCAGCGGCCGCACCACCCGGGGCGATATTCAAGACGCCCGGTGGCAGTCCCGCTTCGGCCGCCGCCTCCCCTAAAATTAAGGCGTCCAAAGCGGTTTCCGGTGCGGCCTTGAGCACCATCGTGCACCCGGCGGCGAGCGCGGGCGCGATTTTCATGACCGCCAAGGCCTGCGGATAGTTCCACGGAGTGATGGCTCCCACCACTCCAACCGGCTCCCGCCGGACGATGGTATGCCCGATCATGCTGGGCCTGATCTCCTCGACATCGGAGTCGGCGGCCATCTCGGCGTAGTAATGCAATAGGGCAGCAGGGAAAGAACCGTTTACGCCACGGGATAACGCTATGGGCATCCCATTCTCGCGGGTACATAATTCACTGGTACTCGCAGTCCGTTCCTTCAGCGCAGCTGCAAACCGGTTCAAAACGTCTGCGCGCTCGTCAGGAGAGGCCGACCGCCAGCCATCCAGCGCGGTCCGCGCAGCGGTGACCGCATCATCAAGCTCGGATTCCGTTGCAGACGAGCCCTGTCCAAGCAGATGCCCAGTCGCGGCCTCGACCACCGGTTCGACCTTGTCGGCAGCCCTGAATTGCCCGTCAATAAATAGCCTTGTCATAGCGACCTTCCTTGATGAGTGAACATGACGCCCTCGGCGATCAGCCGGTCGATCTCATCGGCATCCAACCTCAGGACCTTGTGGCAGATCTCGTGTGTGTGCTCGCCCGGCATCGGCGCAGGCCGAAGCTCGGCAGGAGGGATTGCAGTGTTCGGCGCGAAACCCGTCTCAGTGGGTATCGGTGTGTCGAAGAGCGGATGCACCATATCGGTGAACAGATTTCGGAACGCGATCTGCGGATCTGTCAACACGTCGTCGACCCGCAACATTGGAGCTGCGGACATCCCGACACGTTGCAACAGATTGGCGACCTCATTCTTGTCGATACCCGCTGTCCATTTCGCCACCGTGTCGATGAGTTCGGACCGCTCCTGGGGCAGCGAACGACGTCCCATGACCGTGGCAAGAGCTGTGCGGTCAAGGTCGGACTGCACAGAGATCACGCACCACTCGTCGTCACCGCGGCATGGATACACGGCATGTACTGCAGTCTCGTCAGCAACTTCCAGTTGCGCGCACCGGGCGGCCTCGACGACATATTCGGCAGCAAGATGGTTCAATGCAACCTCCGCCTGTGAAATGTGCACATGCGCCCCGATACCCGTTCGGTCGCGATTGACAATCGCCGCCAGTGCAGCAATAGCGGTGATCCTTGCCACGACGTGGTCAGGGAAGACCGTCGTGGCATCGTAGAAGGTGTCGTGTCCGCTGTGCTCAGATGTCCACATTCGGGTGATGCCAGTGGCCGCACGTACCAGCGGCCCATACCCCATACGGGTACTCCACGGACCAGTTGCGCCAAAGGCACTGCTCTCGGCAAGGACAATGCGAGGATTGAGGTTTCGCAATGTCTCGTAAGAAAACCCCAGCGAAGCAAGTGTTCCCGGTTTGAAGTTGGCGAACACCGCGTCCGCTTCAGCGACCAGTCGCGAGAACAGATCAGCACCCGAAGGATGTCGCAGGTCCAGGCCAATACTGCGCTGATTCCTATGCGTCACCGCCCATGATCTGCTCATCACCTCGCCGGGCATCGCTTGCCGGAGCCCATCGGGATAGTCGGCGCTCTCGACTTTGATCACCTCGGCACCGAGGTCGGCGAACAACCGACCTAGTTCCCCGCCCGCGACGATGACGCCCAGATCGATGATCCGCATACCGTCGAAGGGGCGGAAGAGCCCAACAGCGTTGGTGTCGGCCGCGGCTGGCGAAGCAGATCGCTCTGTCAGCCAAGCAGTTTCGTCAACGCCCGGCGACGGCGCCGAACGTACATAGCCCGCCCGCCGGCCATCGATCAAAAAGGGTCCGGCTGGTATAGCCAGGGTGCCGCCTGCCGTAATTTCCGCATCGATCAGCGCACCGGTCGACCGAAAGTGTTCGGTCGACAATGCCTCTGCGGGTGTGAGCACGGCGGCGAGCGGCACACCCCGCTGTTGGCCCTCTGCGACCAGATCATCCATGGTTTCCGGCGCGAAAATCTCCGCGATCGCGGCGTTCAGTTCCCGCGAGACGGTGTAACGGGCCGCGACGCTCTCAAATCGAGGGTCGGCAAATTGGTCGGGTTCACCTAACCAAGCTCGCATCCCCCGCCATTGGCGCGGCGATAGAACGGAGATCCGGACGTACCCGTCCTTACACGGAAAGATGGGGTAGATCTGTTGGTTTCGCGGCCTGCCTCGCCACGAATTGAGGTTACGCTGCTGTCCACTGGCTGCTTGGCCCTGTGCCCCGAACGGCGGGTCAAAGCATTGCAGTATCGCCTCGAGTCGCGAGAGGTCGATGTAATCGCCTTTGCCGCAACGCAACCGCCGATAGTAGGCCGCCAGCACGGCCCAAGTCGCCTGTACTACGGCCGTCGCCGACGCAACACCGCCAGGTGGCAACACTGGAGTGCCTGATGCCGGGCCGGTCCGCGACAGCGCGGTAGACAACCCGCACAACACTGCGTCGCTGGCCCGCCACGTCGCGTAGGGGCCAGTCGAGCCGAAATCAGTGACCGACAGGGCGACCAAGTGATCGAAGCGCTGGGCCAGCACCTCGAACGATGTCCCAAATGCGTTGGCGCCACCAGGAATTCCTCCGTCGACGATGATGTCGGCTGTGCCGGCAAATTCAACCAACCGTTTGCGGTCAGCGACGCTCTCTGGGTCCAACACCGCACTGCGCTTGTTCGCATTGTTAATCGCAAATGGGATGCTGGTGCCTTCGACCATGGGCATCTGCAAACGTGCCGGACTGCCACCGGGTGGTTCGATCTTCAAGACATCGGCGCCCAAGTCAGCCAAGAGCCTAGTCACGCCGTCAGACTCGCCGCCTCCAAAATCCAGCACGCGAACGCCAGCCAGTGGTGCGGAGCTCATTGGTTGCCCATATCTGTAGCTATCGCCTGACGACCAGCAGTCATCGAATTGAGGGGCATCAAGACCTTCCCTTCGGTAGAGTCGACTATAAGTTATAGCGACATATAATCTATTCGGCAAGGGCGGCCGGAAGGGGCGAACATTCCACGCATGCATTGGCCCAAACTTGCTGGCCTAGTTGACTTAGGAGCTCATCGGGCGACGAAACAAGTGCCCGAAGTTCCTTACGTACTCGGTCGACGAGTGCCGATGGGTCTGCTGCACGATCAGGTGACAGTTTCGATCACGCGGCCTGACTGGCTGATGTGGTCATGATGGCTTCATATTCGATCGGGGTCAACCGTCCGAGGCCGGTCTGGCGTCGGCGACGATGGTAGGTGCGTTCGATCCAGGTGGCAATTGCGATACGCAGTTTTTCTCGGGTGTCCCAGCGGCGCCGGTCTAGAACGTTCTTCTGCAACAGACTGAAGAAGCTCTCCATGGCCGCGTTGTCGCCGGCCGCCCCAACGCGGCCCATCGATCCGACCATCCCGTGACGACCCAGTGCACGCACGAATGTCCGTGACCTGAACTGAGATCCGCGATCAGAGTGCAGGATGCAACCGTCGACCTCAACGCGGCGTGCCACCGCGCTACTGAGCGCAGCGGTGGCCAACCGGGACTTCATCCGAGAGTCGATCGAATAGCCGACGATGCGATTGGAGAACACCTCCTTGATCGCACACAGAAAACGATCTTGATCAGATCTTGTCTCGATACGGGCAGTGATCACATCCTGTCTCAGGTTTGGCTTTTTTGTTAGCCGCCCAACGCGCTTGGCTTGACGCCAATGTGTTGCTCACCTCTGGATTACCACTCGATCACGGCCTTCCCGCTTAGCCCGGTACAACGCTTCATCGGCGGCGGACATCAGCTGCGCGAGCGAGAGGGCAGTGGTTTCGCTCGTGACCGCCACTCCGATCGACGCGGTCACGGCAATCTCGTCGCCACCGGTCAACAGGCGCTGTGCTGCGATGGCGGTGCGAATATCTTCGGCTCGGTCGTCGATGTGATCCTCATCGTCAACCTTGAGTAACAGGCAGAACTCTTCGCCGCCGTAGCGACATACCAGTTCTCCGGGACCCATCAGTCCTCGCAGCGTCATCGCGGACTCCCGTAGCACCTGGTCGCCTACGTCGTGACCATAGGAGTCGTTGATGTTTTTGAAACGGTCGATATCGATGACCGCGACGGCGCCGGAGGTTAACTTCGCTTGCGCCACCGCCTGTTCGAATCCGCGCCGATTGAGTACATCGGTTAACGGGTCGAGCGCGACGGCTTCGTGCAGACGATTCTCGAGTCTCTCCTGATTCATCAGGATCAGTCCGACGCCCCAGCCGAGCAGAGCGAGGCCCTGTACGAAGACCCCGAGTTCCTGGGCGGCTCCTGCGTGCAGGAATTCGGCGTCGGCTGCAAGTTGGCCTGCCATGATGGCTCGAGCGACGTTCGATCCAGCCGCCACTGCGACGGCGATGAGCACTATGAGCCTCGCCCGGAGTCGCTCGGCTTTCTGGTCCCGGACAACCAGCGCGATCAGCACCAGCAAGCAGAGCAGTAGAAATGTATTGACCACCATGACGCGCGTGCCGAGATTCCCACTCACGCTCGGCACCCACATGAAAAGTGTGAAGACGGTGCATGCGGGCAATGCGGCCAAACACCAGCGCGGTTTCTTGCCTGCAAACTGCTGCATGCCGACCAACAGCAGTGCCCAGCTAAAGATCAGCAGTGAGTTGGCGACAGGAATGGACGCCCAATCCGGGACGATGTCACGCACCGCGACTAGTAGCCAAGCCGCCGCGGCGAGAAAGTTCGACGCGCTCCACGTCACCAAGGCCGGCGAGGCGCTATTACGGGTGCCCCATCTCATCAGAACGCAGAGAAGCAGGTGCACTGCGGCGATGAACAGCATGACCGTGCGCATGTCGATGATCGCCACCGTGCTCCCCGAAGTTAGCTATCCCAGAGGGGGACCATGGTGCCACGTGGGAATCGCCTTCGCTGTCTCTCTTCTAAAGAAACGAGACACGCGTCCGAGTCGCTATCTTCCAGCCGCGACGTCCCAGGTCGTGGTGTCCCATTTCTTGTCTCACACCGCGTGGCTCACATCCTCGCTGCCGGTGGACAATGAGACAGTCGCCGGTATGACGGCACCGCCGCAGGCGTCGACGCCGATCGGGTCTTCATCGACAAGCTCTCCGGCGCGGCACGCACCGAGCGGCCTGAGGTGCCGGTGGCACATTCTTTGGCGGTTCCCCGCGCAGGGCGAGATCGAATTCAACATCGAGGCCGGCGCGTTCGTCGATCTCGCCTCGGTGCACCGAGGCGTATACGAGCGCCAGGGCTTGTGAGCGCAGCAGGGTGGGAGCGGTCAGGCTGTGCTGCGGCGGGATGGTCGCTCTATCGGTGGCGAGTTTGATGGCTACCGGTGCATCGATGACGAATATGCTCATCCCGCTGCCTTCGGATGGTCCGCCGATGTTCTGTCGGCCGACGTGGAGTCGTACCCGTACGTGATCGCCGTCGTCGATCGCTTCGGGGCGGCGTAGGGCGATTTTCAGCGGCACCAGGTACACGCCGTCTTTGGGGATCAGTGATGTGGTCACCTCGGTGGCGCCGATGCGCACCTGCGCAGGAATGACACCCCAGCCGTAGGTCAGCTCGCCGTGGTGAGCGTGCAGGTAGTCGTCGACATGGGTGGGCGTGGCGACGAAGAAATATGGTGCAGGGCCACGCCATTGGAATACCTCGGACTCAAACTCCCAGTCCACGGCTCCACGTTAAGGCCGACGGACTTGCAGTGCGCGCGAAATCGACGGGCCGTCGTGACGGGGCAGTCGAACACCCCGCTGCAGAAATCCGCATGCTGTTTGCTTTCGGTCGCCGGTAGTATCACCCGCGTCGCGGGGGGCGAAAATGGGATGCATTCTGGCATTGCTCGTATCAATGGTCTGCACGATGACTGTGACGAGACGATGACCTCTGATTCGTTGGTGCAAGCGCACCTGTCGGAGGGCTCGGCGGGCGCCGTCGATGATCTGGACCGCACGGTCGATTGGCGGCGCCTGGTGTGGGCGGGCCGTGGTGTCGCTCTGATTGCGCTATCCGCCATGGTGTTGGGTGCGATCCTGGCCGCATTGAGCACCGTCGTCAGTGGTCGACTCGCCGCGAATCCGTCGTGGTCGACGGTCGCTGTTCTGGCGGGATATCTGCTCGGCAGCGCCGTTTTCGACACCGCCGGTCGCACCGTCTGGGCGGCGATGGCTGATCGTGCTGAAGGCAGGCTGCGCGGAGATCTTCTGACCGCCGCATTGCGGCAGCCGCTGGCACGACTGTCCGAGCAGGCGGTTGGTGAGATCATCGATCGCGTCGATGACGACGCTCAGGCGGTCGGGGGGCTCGCGCGCCACCAGACGTGGGATGCGTTGCGCACGTTGACCTACGCGGTGCCCATGTGGATTGTTGCGGGACTGACCTGGTGGCCGGCGTGGATCATTTTTCCGGTGGTGGCGCCTCTCACGGTGCTGATCGTCCGCCCGCTCCTGCAGGAGTTGAAGGATCGAAAGGTCGAGGAGGAGGCTGCCTGGACCGACCACGCTGCCGTTGTCGAAGAGGCCATCGCCGCGCGGGACGACCTGCGCACCAGCCTGGGCCAGGGCTATGTCCTGCGGCGGGCGGCCGAACTGTCGGGCGTCATCCAGCGGCGGTTCCGCGCGGCCGTCGCGGTGGAGTCCCGGATCACCATTCGTGCCGGCGGCGTGCTGCAGGCACTACTGGCTGGCGTCCTGCTGGCCGGTGTGGCGTTGGTCGTCGACGGCCACCTGGGTGTCGCTGAGCTGGTGACCTTGGTGCTGGTGAGCGCGACCCTGGTCGGCGAGATCGCCGGGCTCGCCCGGCAATTGCCCGACCTGCAGGCGGGCATGGGTGCGGTGATCCGGCTGCGGCAGTTTCTGGCCGCCGAATCCGAACCGGTCGGCGGGGCGCCTGTTCCGGACGGGCCCATCGACATCGTGTTCGACAACCTGCATTTCTCCTATGCCGAGGGCACTTTCGCGCTCGGCGGCATCCAGCTGCGTATTGAGGCGGGCACCACGTGCGGCATCGTGGGGCGAACCGGATCGGGTAAGTCGACGCTTGCGTCGCTGGTCTCGCGCGCGGTGGAGCCGCAACGCGGCTCGCTGTATTTCGGCGGGACAGACGTCTGTGATCTTGACCTTCATGGCCTGCGGTCGGCGGTCGGGGTGGTCACCCAGCGCACCGAGATCATCGCCGGCACATTGGCTGACAACATTGCGCTGTTCGCCGATGTCCCACGCGAGCGAGTGCAGTCGGCGATCAGCGAACTGGATCTGACCGACTGGGTCGGGAGTCTTCCCGAGGGCCTTGACACCACGCTGGGGCCCGGCGGCACGACCTTGTCGGCGGGGGAGGAGCAGCTCGTCGCGTTCGCGCGGCTGTTCGTGCGCGATGTCGGTGTGGTCATCTTGGATGAGGCCACCGCGCGGATGGACCGGCTCACGGAGACGCGAATGATCCGGGCCGCGGATCGCTTACTTGCCCGGCGCACCGGAATCGTGATTGCGCATCGGCTTTCGACTGTTGCCCGGGCTGACCGGGTCGTGGTCCTTGACCATGGTCGCATCGTCGATGAAGGCATACCGTCAGAGTTGGAGTCGCGGCCTGGCCCTTTCCGGAGGCTTCTCGATGCGTCCGGGGCCGAGATCGCCGCAGTCGACCCACCGTCGGCGGCCGGTGAGGACACCTCCGCGATAGGTGGGGCCCGCCGGCCAGGCAGCCCTGTTGCGCAGGCCGAGGTGGATGCTGGGCCGAGCCTGGCTCGCGGGATCGCGCGGGTGGTGATGATGCATCCGCGTTGGGGATTGTTTGGCAGTGTGCTGTTTCTGCTGACCTGGTTGGTCGGTAACTCCGCCAATGCCGTCACCGGGTACCTGTGGGGGCACGTGATCCAAACCCTGCACAGCGGTAGCACCCCGGCGCTGCTGACGCTCGCGACGGGGATCACCATCGCGGCGCAGCCGTTCCTGTTGGCCTGGGCGGTGCGCTGCTACTCACCCTGGTGGTGTGCGTGTGTGCTGCGGATCCGGTTGGCGGTGCTTGCCGCCCAGACTCAGCAGCGTCGACTGGCCCGCACACCGCCGGGCGAGGTGGTGGCCCGGCTGCTGGATGCCGACAGATTCCTTCGGTACGCAGATCGGTGGAACGAGGTCATCAGCGCCGTGCTGATCGTGGTCATCACTTCGCTGCTCAGCGGGACGATGATCGCCGGCGCCATCCTGCTGGCGGTGATGGTCGCGGCGGCAATCACTTCCGTGGCAGGCCGGTCGATCGCCGGCCAGTCCGCGGCGTCGGCGTCGGCGTCGCGGGCCGCGTTCGGCTCGGCCTTGGTCGCGACCCTGGAGTGCGTGCGCACCATCAAGCTTGCCGCAGCCACCGACGACGTGCACGCACACCTCACCCGGGTCGACAGGGGCCGTGTGGACGCCGCGGTGCGTGAGCATCGAGTGCAGTCGATCCTGGCCCTCCTCCCGGTGGTGACCGTGCAGCTGGGCGTTCTTGCCGCCTGGGCTGTCTATCTTTGCGGTGGCTGGAGCCTGGCTGCCGCGCTACTCGTCTCAGGTGCGGTCTTGGGGTTTGACTACTTCGGTAGTGTCGTCGCGGCAGCGGTCACCGAGGCGCCGGGGACGAGGGCGTGGCAGCAGGCGACCAGCCGATTCGCCGGCGGCAGTGATCTGATGGACATCCCGCCGGGCATCGACCTGGTGGCCGCAACCGCGCCGCCACCGGCCGAGCCGTCCCGAATCCCGCTGCGGCGGTTGGAGCTTCGCAACGTCGCGGCGATCCACGACGACGGTACCCGCGGTGCCATCGGCGTCGACCTTACGATCGAGGCCGGCGAACTGGTACTGCTGCTCGGCCAGATCGGGTCAGGCAAATCCAGTCTGTTGGCGGCACTGTGCGGGCTGGTGGACCACACCGGTGACATCCGCTGGAACGGTGTGCCCATCGGCGATGCTCAGATCTTCTTGCGCCCCGGGCAGGTCGCCTATGTCGCCCAGGTCCCCCGGGTACTGTCGGGGAGTTTCGCCGACAACGTCCGCCTCGACCACGACCGCGCGATCAGTCAGGCGATCGACAGTGCCTGTCTGGCAGACGATATCGAAGAGGCCGGCGGGGTCGACGCACTCGTCGGCCATCGTGGAGTGCGACTGTCCGGCGGACAAGCGCAACGCTTGGCGCTGGCCCGAGCCCTGGCCACGGAGTCGGAACTTCTTCTGGCCGACGATATTTCCAGCGCCCTCGATGCGACCACTGAAGTGCAGCTGTGGACCAGTCTGCGCGCGCACCGCACCACGGTCATCGGTGCGACGTCCAAGCGCGCCGCCCTGGCTCAGGCCGACAGAGTGGTGGTTCTGGTCAACGGCGAGATCGCGGCGATAGGACCATGGGTGGACCTCGCCAGGTCGTGGGATCACCTTGCTGGGTGAGGGCCGACGTACCCGCCATGGCGTGTGACGCTGCGGGCCGACTGTAATTTAGCCCGAAACGGCTCCTGGGTCGTGCGCGCAATGAAGTCGTCAAAATTGAAGGACGTCGACGCGCCGCTTTGTTCGCCGTCGATGAGTTCTTGGCGCAACGAGCTCAGGCTTGTATCACGTTCCTCGTGCTAATTGATCTGTGCGGTTTCTTCAGAGAACCTGCAAGGTTGCTGGATCTCAAACCGCGTGGCGGATTCTCATATGAAACGGCGGATCCGCCATCTGGATGAGAAGTGGCGGTCGGTGTTCGCCTGTTTGCCAACCGGACCGTAACCATGTCGGTACGTTATGGGTGTCGGCTAGGGATCGGTTGATT
The DNA here is from genome assembly GCF_029893345.1 of Mycolicibacterium frederiksbergense. Taxonomy (GTDB): domain Bacteria; phylum Actinomycetota; class Actinomycetes; order Mycobacteriales; family Mycobacteriaceae; genus Mycobacterium; species Mycobacterium frederiksbergense_B. The sequence goes on from NZ_JARXVE010000003.1 coordinate 904,341, forward strand.
TCAAGGGAGGTGCTGTGATGAAGAGGTTGGTGACTGTTCTGTCGCTGGGTGCAGCGTTGCTATTCGGTAGCTATGTCCCGAGCGCTATGGCGGACACGAAGACACCATCACCCGCCCCGACCACGACGAGTGCGCCTAGTGTGCTGAGTCGTTAATTCGTCGGCAGTAGTTGGCGATGCTGGCAAGGATTTGGTCGGCGGTCTTGGTCCAGACATAGGGCCGGGGATTG
>NZ_JARXVE010000004.1 GCF_029893345.1 Mycolicibacterium frederiksbergense
AAGGCGGCAGTGTCTGTAGGAGCCAGACACCAGGTGGAAAGACCCAACCACCGCATAGCGGCACTGTCCAGGCTGACACTGAGTGTCTGTACGCCGACACGCCGCAAATTGCGTACCGGAGCGGTCGCTCGCGGTGCAAGGAAGGCAGCAAGCTAAACCGTGAGAATCGCGTCCAGCGCGGAGTAGAACAACCCGAGCCCGTCATCGGACGGACCGGTCAACGCCTCGGTGGCATGTTCGGGATGCGGCATCAGGCCGACGACGCGACGGTTGGCCGAGCACACGCCCGCGATGCTACGCATCGAGCCGTTGTGGTTCTCCCGGTAGCGGAAGACCACGCGGTCCTCGCCCTCGAGTTCGTCGAGCACGGATTCAGACGCGACGTAACGGCCCTCCCCCGACTTCAGCGGGACCAGCAGATCCGCACCGGCGTCGTACCGAGTTGTCCACGCCGTGGTGTTGGAGGCCACCTCCAGCCACACATCGCGGCAGATGAAGTGCAGGCCGGCATTGCGGGTCAGCGCACCGGGCAGCAGCCCGGCCTCGCACAGCACCTGAAAGCCGTTGCAGATGCCCAGCACCGGCATGCCCTTGCCCGCGGCGTCCACGACCGAACCCATGACGGGTGCGAATTTCGCGATCGCGCCGCACCGCAGGTAGTCGCCGTAGGAGAAGCCGCCGGGGACAACCACGGCATCCACGCCCTTGAGGTCGGCGTCGGCGTGCCACAGGCTGACCGCCTCGGCCCCGGCCAGACGCACCGCACGGGCCGCGTCGATGTCGTCGAGCGTCCCGGGGAAAGTGATCACCCCGATTCGGGTGGTCACGAATCCTCCCGGCTCACCGAGAAGTCTTCGATGACCGTATTGGCCAGCAGAGACTCAGCGATCTCGGCCAGCGTTGCGTCGGCCACCGAGTCGTCGACTTCGAGTTCGAACCGCTTGCCCTGCCGGACGTCTGCGATACCGCCATGTCCTAGTCGACCGAGTGCCCCGACAATCGCCTGACCTTGCGGGTCGAGGATCTCTGCCTTGGGCATGACGTGCACTACCACCTTTGCCACGGCCCACACTCTACCGGCACGACCCGATGTAGGCCGTGCACAGTGGGTGCGCCAGCGCATCGAGGACCTGGCTATCCGGTGGCGCCGGCCACGCAACCTGCGGTGGCACGCTTGACCACATGGCCAGCTCCACGACTGTGCTGTTGTTCGGATCGGCCAGCAAATATTGGTGCAGAACCCGCCCGCGATCGAGGCTGATCACCGCCGCCAACCGGCCCGGCAGATCGGTGGTGATCGACGGCGAGGTCTGCGGGGCTGTGTGCTGGCAGGCGCGCAACGCCGCCGTGGCCGCCCGCACGACCGCCAGCGCCGTCTCACCGCCCCGCCACGTCTCCCCGCGCCAGTGCAAGACCTGAACCTTCAGCTGCCACTGCCCCTCGGGATGCCCGACGTCGGCCCGGGCCGCAACGGCGTAGGTGCGCGGGTCGTCGGACGGCAGCGGCAGCGCGCATTCCTCTTCGAAGCGGAACCTCGGTGAGGCCGCGGTGACTGCCAATCCGGCCAACCCGGGCCAGCGGTACACGCCGGCCAACGGAAGCTGCGACGCGTCGACCCACGCCGAATTCGGGATGCGGTCACACAGCGGCGGGCATTCGGCGGGGTCCGACCAAGCCGAAGCCGGCACTGCGGCCAGCCCGCAGAGCACGAGCGACATTGTCGCGATCACCCGCCAGATCCCCACCGAGCGCCACAATATAGGCATGCAACTCACGCATTTCGGACATTCGTGCCTACTGGCCAGCATTTCGGACACCACCGTGCTGTTCGACCCGGGCAATTTCTCGCACGGTTTCGAAGGCATCACCGGGTTGTCGGCCATTCTGATCACCCACCAGCACCTCGACCATGCCGACACCACCCGGTTGCCGGCACTGCTCGACGCCAACCCGCAGGCGGCGCTCTACGCCGATCCGCAAACCGCCGCCCAACTCGGCGAGCCGTGGCAGGCGGTGCATCCCGGCGACGAGTTCCGGGTCGGCTCACTCAATGTGCGCGGCGCCGGCGGCAAGCACGCCGTGATCCACCCGGAAATCCCTGTGATCGACAACATTTCGTATCTGTTGGGCGACGACGACCATCCCGCCCGGCTCATGCACCCGGGGGACGCATTGTTTGTTCCCGGCGAGCCGGTCGACGTGCTGGCCACCCCCGCTGCGGCCCCGTGGATGAAAATCTCTGAGGCGGTGGACTTTCTGCGCGCGGTCGCCCCGAACCGGGCGGTGCCGATCCACCAGGGCATCATCGAACCGAATGCGCGCGGCATCTTTTACGGGCGGCTGGCCGAGATGACCAATACCGATTTCCAGGTGCTCACCGAGGAAAACGGCACAGAGTTCTAACCGCGAGCAGACACAGACTCGCAGAATCTGGGCCTATGAAGTGCAACTCTGTGTCTGCTCGCGGATGGTGTTCTGACTCAGGCGATATCGGCCGCGGCACCCCGCCCGGCTGCCCGGCCGGAGAAGATGCAGCCGCCCAGGAAGGTGCCTTCCAGGGATCGGTAACCGTGCACCCCGCCACCACCGAATCCGGCCGCCTCACCGGCGGCATACAGACCCGGGAACGCGGTACCGTCGGCTTTGAGCACCCGGGAGTCGAGATCGGTTTCCAACCCGCCCAAGGACTTTCGGGTCAGGATGTGCAGCTTGACGGCGATCAGCGGGCCGGCTTTCGGGTCGGTGAGACGATGCGGGGCGACCACGCGTCCCAGCCGGTCGCCCAGGTATCCGCGGGCCGCACGGATCGCGGTGACCTGGCCGTCCTTGGTGAACTTGTTGACCACCTCGCGGTCTCGCGCGGTGACCTCGGCCGCCACCGTGGCGTAGTCGAGTTCCACCACATCCGGCACGCCGTTCATCGCCGTGACCAACTCCCGCAGCGAGCGCGCGCTGACGAAGTCGACGCCGCGATCGACGAAAGCCTGTACCGGCGCCGGTGCGCCCGGACGTGCGCGCGCCAGCACGTCCCGCACACTGCGTGAGGTGAGGTCGGGGTTCTGTTCCTGACCGGACAGCGCGAACTCCTTGGCGATGATGCGCGCGTTGAGGATGAACCAGGTGTAGTCCTGCCCGGTGCGGCAGATGTGTTCCAGCGTGCCGAGCGTGTCGAAACCCGGATACAACGGTCCGGGGAGCTGTTTTCCGTTGGCGTCCAACCACAGTGGCGACGGGCCGGGCAGGATGCGGATCCCATGATCGGGCCAGATCGGATCGTAGTTGGTGATGCCCTCGGTGTAGTGCCACATCCGGTCGCTGTTGATGACGTGCGCGCCGGAGGACTCGGCGATACCGATCATCCGGCCGTCGACGTGCGCGGGCACACCGCAGAGCAGTTGCTCGGGCACCCGCCCCATCCGCGCCGGCCAGTTCTTGCGCACCAGATCGAGATTCCCGCCGATTCCGCCGCTGGCGGCGATCACCGCCGGGGCGCGGAACTCGAAGTCGCCGACGATGTTTCGTGACGACGGTGCTCCCCGGGGTGCGTCGGACGGTTCCAGCACCGAACCCCGGACCCCGACCACGGCACCGTCGGAGACGATGAGTTCGTCGACCCGGTGCCGGTGCACGAATCGCACCCGTGGGTCGCCGAGCAGGCGGCGGGCGAAGATGTCGACCAACGCCGGTCCGGTCCCCCAGGTGATGTGGAACCGCGGCACCGAATTGCCATGCCCCAGCGCACTATAACCGCCCCGTTCGGCCCACCCGACCAAGGGAAAGGTCTGCAGGCCCCTGGCCCGCAGCCAGCTGCGTTTCTCCCCCGCGGCGAAGTCGACGTAGGCGTGCGCCCACTCCCGCGGCCAATGGTCCTCGGCCCGGTCGAAACCCGCAGTGCCCAGCCAGTCCTGCAGGGCCAACTCTTGACTGTCGCGGATGCCGAGCCGGCGCTGTTCGGGGCTGTCGACGAAGAACAGTCCGCCGAACGACCAGAACGCCTGCCCGCCCAGGTTGGCGGCGTTCTCCTGGTCCACCACGAGCACCCGGTGCGCACGGGCCGGACTCCCGGCTCGGCCGGGGCGCTCGAGCAGTTCGCACGCGGCGACCAACCCGGCCAGACCCGCTCCCACGACGATGACGTCCGCGTCTGCCATGAGACGCAAGAATAGCCGCAGTCAGGCAGCCTCGGTCAGTACCGAGAAACCTCGCCACTGGTAGACGGTGGGCTCGCAGCCGTGCAGCAAAGCCAGGTCGATAGCGTCGAGCATGGCCTGACGCGGGCCGGGCCTGCGCAGGTGACGCGCGGCGACCGCGACTCGTACCGTGCCCCCGCGGCGTGCGGTGCGTTCGGCCGAGAGCACCAGCGTGCGGCACCACCACGGCTCGGCGAGGAAGCCCTCCCCGATCCCCACCACCCGGGCTCGCGTGGTGGTGTGACGGACCAGGTCGGTGATGCCGTGCAGGTCGATGAGCAGGCGAAAACCGTTGCGCGGCAAGGCGGTGACGGTACCCTGCGATACAGCCCAGCCGGGAGCGGCAAACAGCCTGGTGCGCAGGCCCAGGTGTTCGAGCACCCGGTCGGCGCCCATCAGACGCAGATTGGCTTCATGGGCAGGCAAAGCGGCGAACTCACCGCGACGCTTCTTGGTCGCGGCCTCGTCGTAACCGTGCAGCACGAGGGCGGCACCGGCACTGCGGCGCCGGGCCAGCCACTCCACGGTGGTGGCGTCGCGATCCAACCGGTACCCGCCCTTGAGCCGCGGCGCCACCATGAGCGAGACCGGCACACCGCGGGCGTCGAGCTCGGCGCAGAACGACTCGACGTCAGCCAGCGTGCGGTCGCTGATCTGCGATATGGAGACGATGAGCTGTCCGGGCACGCCGCCAGTGTGGCCACGTCAGATGTCGGGACGGTGGCGAACACCCTGACATCGCGTGTCCATTCGCTTGTCCTTCGGCTATGCCGGCAATACCGCCTCGATAGCCGCGATGACCTCGGGCGCGTCCGGCTCGATGGTGGGCCGGAACCGGTTGGCCACCGTCCCGCCCGGGGCCAGCAGAAACTTCTCGAAGTTCCACTGGATGTCGCCCGCCTCCCCGGCGGCATCGGCGGTCTGGGTCAGCTCGGTGTAGAGCGGGTGCCGCTCCTCGCCGTTGACGTCGGTCTTGGCCAGCAACGGGAAGGTCACGCCGTAGGTGCTCGAGCAGAACGTCTGGATTTCCTCGGCGCTGCCAGGCTCCTGGCCCATGAACTGGTTGCATGGCACACCGACCACGGTCAGCCCGCGCGCGGCGTAGTCCTGCGCGAGTCTCTCCAGCGCGGCGTACTGCGGCGTCAGGCCGCATTTGGAGGCCACATTGACCACCAATGCGGCACCGGTTGCCAACTCGGCCAATGTCGTCGGCTTGCCGTCGAGGGTGGTCAGCGGAATCTCGTTGAGGCTCATGGGCGCGAGGCTACCGGAGCTGTCCCGACCTGACGTCCCTAGTCGTCGAACAGGATGGCGGCCAGACGCTCCACCTGGGCGATCGGATCGCCGGCGGTGTCGATGGCGTCGTTCAGCCACAACGTCGAAAAGCCGTGCACCAGAGACCAAGCGGCGAGCGCGGCACCGGCGGGATCGGCCGCGGCCTTGGGGTCGGCCAGGGTGCCGACCCCACGGTTGAGTTCGGCGCCGGCCGCGGACGCGGCCGCCGCCAGTTCGGCGTCGGCGTCGTCGTACAGCGACTTGTCGAACATCACCTCGTAGTGGCCGGGATGGTCGAGGGCGAAGCGCACGTAGGCCTTGGCGGCATCGATGAACTGCCCCCTGGCCTCGGTGAGCGCCGCGGCCAGCAGCTGAAACCCTTCGGTGGCCAACGCGGTGAACAGCCCGCGCCGATCGGTGAAGTGATGTGCCGGTGCCGCATGCGAGACACCCGCGGCGCGGGCGAGTTCGCGCAGCGAGATGCCGTCGGCGCCGCGTTCGGCCACCAGCGCGGCGGCCTGCGCGAGGATCACGACCCTGAGGTCGCCGTGGTGATAGCCCATGCGGGCCATCCTAATCCGCAGATCTTGACACCGCCTAGATTGGGTGTACCGTGTCGATCTAGACACCGGCAAGATCCTGGAGAGTCCCGGAGGGTGCGATGGCCGTCTTTCTGACTCTGATCCTGGGCAGCGTGGCGGCCCGGGTGATCGGCCTGCTGGGCGTGGACTATCTCGACAGTTGGCCCAAAGCCATCGCGGTCGGGCTGGCCGCAATGTTCCTCCTGACCGGCGTCGCGCACTTCGTCAACCCATTGCGGCGCGACATGATCGCCATCGTGCCGCCGGCCCTACCCGCGCCCGACGCCCTGGTGACCGCCACCGGCGTGCTGGAACTGGCCGGCGCCGCGGGACTGCTCTACCCACCCACCCGGGTGGCCGCCGCGGCATGCCTGTTCCTGCTGATGCTGGCGATGTTCCCGGCCAACGTCTACGCCGCGCGGATGCCCGACCCGCCGAAATCGATGACCTCGCGGTTAAGCGTCCGGACCGCCGAAGAGGCTGTCTACCTGGCCGCTGCCGTAGTTGTCGCGATCGGCAGCAGCCAGTAGCCAGGCGTACTGGAAGGCGGCTTCCTTCCACCGCTCGTAGCGTCCGGACAGACCGCCGTGACCGGCCACCATCTCCGTCTTCAGCAGCACGGGATGACCGTCGGTCTTCGTGTGGCGCAGTGCGGCAACCCATTTGGCGGGTTCGACGTAGTACACCCGGGTGTCGTTGAGTGAGGTCATCGCCAGGATCGCCGGATAGTCCTGTGCCGTCACGTTCTCGTACGGCGTGTAGGACTTCATGTAGCGGTACACCTCGGGGTCCTCCAACGGATTTCCCCACTCATCCCACTCGGTCACGGTCAGCGGCAGCGAGGGATCCAGGATGGTCGTCAGCGCGTCGACGAACGGCACCTGGGCAAGAATCCCGGCGAACAACTCCGGGGCCATGTTGGCCACCGCGCCCATCAACAGGCCGCCGGCACTACCCCCGAGGGCCACCAGATTCTGCGGCCGGGTCACGCCGGCGTCGATGAGATGGCGTGCCACCGCGATGAAATCGGTGAAGGTATTGGTCTTCTCCAACAGCTTGCCGTGCTCATACCAGGGCCGGCCCAACTCGCCGCCGCCGCGCACATGCGCGATCACGAACACCATGCCCCGGTCCAGCAGAGACAACCGGGCGATGGAGAACCGGGGATCCTCACAGGATTCGTAGGCGCCGTAACCGTAGAGCAAGGTCGGTGCCGGGAACTGCAGCCCGGCCCGGTGGATGATCGAGATCGGAATCCGGGCGCCGTCCGCGGCCGTCGCCCAATCCCGGTGCTCCACATAGTCTTCCGGCCGATAGCCACCCAGCACCGGCTGTTCGCGCAGCAACGTGCGCTCACCAGTTGCCAGGTCCAGGTCGTAGACCCGCGCCGGGGTGATGAACGACGTGACCCCGATACGCAGCTTCGGCGTGGACCAGTTGGGGTTGCCGGCCATCCCGGCAGCGGCCAGCTCGGAGTCGAAAGTCAACTCCTCGCGCCGGCCATAACCACCGTTCGCATTGAGCGGCCACAGCGCAATCTTTGGCAACGCCTCACTGCGGTAACTGATCACCAGGAATCCGTCGAACGCGTCGACCCCATCCAGCCGCACGTCGCCGCGGTGTTCGATCAGGGTGCGGGTATCGCTGGGATCGCTCACCGGGACGTCGACCAGCATGAAGTTCTCGGCCCCATCGTTGTGCAGGATCAGGAACCGATCCGCACCGCCCACCACGGCGTGTTCGACGGAATACTCCACCAGATCGCGACGCTCCCACACCGTGGTGAACGGTGCGGTCGGATCGCTGGCATCGGCGTAGCGGACCTCGGTGGTGACCGCGCTGCCCGCCGCGATGAACAGGTATTTGTCGCTGCGGCTGCGCCCGATCGCGACCCAGAATCGTTCGTCGGGCTCGTGATACACCTTCTCGGCGGGCAGACCGGAGGCCAGCCGGTGCCGCCATACCGTGTCGGGCCGCCAGGCCTCGTCCACCGTGGTGTAGTACAGCGTGCGGCTGTCCGCCGCCCAGGTTCCCCCGGCGCCGATGCCGACGATGGTGTCGTCATACAGCTCGCCGGTACGTAAATCCTTGAACTTCAAGGTGTATCGCTCGTCGCCCTTGACGTCGACCGAGAAGGCCAGGACATTGCCGTCCAAGCTCACCGTGGCCGCGCCGAGCGCGAAGTAGTCGTGCCCGTCGGCCTCGATGTTCTCGTCGAGCAGCACCTGCTCGCCGGGGATCTCGGTGTGCTCATCGAGCATCGGCGGGGTCCAGTCGTCCGGATCGCCGATCGGGCACCGGCAGTGCACCCCGTACTGCTTGCCCTCGAAACTGCGCGCGTAGTACCACCAGTTGCCCCGGCGCATCGGCACCGACAGGTCGGTTTCCTTGGTCCGGGCCTTGATCTCGTCGAAGATTTTCTGCCGCAACGGCTCCAGGTGCGCGGTGGCGTCCTCGGTGTAGGCGTTCTCGGCCTCCAGGTGCGCGATCACCTCGGGATCGTCCTTGTCGCGCAACCATTCGTAGGGATCGATGAACACGTCACCGTGGTGTTCGCGGCGATGATTGCCGCGTTTGGCAGTCGGCGGTTTCATGGGTTGCGTCACGCACCGATCCAATCGCCGAACTGCAGCCCCGAAATCCGTTCGTATGCCTCGATATAGCGGTCCCGAGTGGCGGCCACAATCTCCTCCGGCAACGGCGGCGGCGGGGTGTCGCCGTGGCGGTCCCAGCCCGATTCCGGTCCGGTCAGCCAGTTGCGGACGAACTGCTTGTCGAAACTGTCCTGGACCACACCCTGCCGGTAGGTGTCGGCGCGCCAGTACCGCGACGAGTCCGGAGTGAAGACCTCATCGGCCAGCACCACGTTGCCGTGCGGATCGACACCGAACTCGAACTTGGTGTCGGCGATGATGATGCCCTTGGTCAGCGCGTGGTCGGCGCCTTGCACATAGATCTGCCGCGTGCGTTCCTTGAGCTGGTTGGCCAGCACCGGCCCGACCAGGTCGATCATGCGGGCGAACGAGATGTTCTCGTCGTGCTCGCCGATATCGGCCTTGGTGGCCGGGGTGAACAACGGCTCTTCGAACTTGCTCGCCTCACCGAGACCATGGGGCAGCGGGATGCCACACACCGAACCCGAGGCCCGATAGTCCACCAGTCCCGAGCCGGTCAGGTAGCCGCGGGCCACGCATTCCACCGGCAACATCTTCAGCTGGCGCACCACCAGCGCTCGACCCAGCACCTCGGCCGGAATTCGCTCGTCGTCGGGCGGCCCGGCCAGGTGGTTGGGCGTGTTCAGGTAATCGAAGAAGAACACGCTCATCGCGGTCAGGATCCGGCCCTTGTCCGGGATCTGAGAGTCCAGGACGTGGTCATAGGCCGAGATCCGGTCGGTAGCCACGAAGAGCAGGTGCTCGTCGTCGATGCGGTACAGCTCGCGGACTTTGCCGCTGGCCAGGTGCTGGTAGTCGGACAGAGCGGGGCGCATCGGCCCAGCCTATGTGTTGGGATCGGTTCCATGAGATCGCGGTACCTGCCCTATGCCAGCAGACCCGGCCGGTTGTTGGCCCAATTGTTCAGCGATGTGGCCGTCATCACCTGGACTGCAGTGTGGGTGCTGGTCGGAATGGCCGTGCATTCGGCGGTGTCCACCATCGCCGAGGTCGGCCAGCAGGTCGAGAGCGGCGCCAACGGGGTTGCCGACAGCCTGGGCTCGGCCGGTGACAGCGCCGACAATGTTCCCCTGGTCGGCGACACGCTGAGCAAGCCGCTGCGCGCGGCCAGCGAGGCCGCCCTGGACATCGCCGGCGCCGGCCACAACCTGGACAGCACGGCTAGCTGGCTGGCCTGGGTGCTGGCCCTGGCAGTGGCCGCCGCACCGATCCTGTTCGTCGTCATGCCCTGGCTGTATCTGCGGATGCGGTTCTTCCGGCGCAAATGGACCGTGATCACCCTGGCCTCGACCGCCGCCGGGGAGCAGTTGCTTGCCCTGCGGGCGCTGGCCAACCGGCCGCTGGCCAAGCTGACCGCGGTGTCCGATGACCCCGTCGGTGCTTGGCGGAATCAAGACCACTATGCGATTCGCGGCCTGGCCGCGCTGGAACTGCGCTCTGCCGGCATACGCCTGCGCCGCATCCCGTGACCCAGTGATTTGTGTGCGTTTAGTGACGCCCACCGTTACCAAACGCACCCAAATCACAGTGTGGGAACCGTTTGACGGGGGCACCGCGTCCAATGCCATGTGATTGACGACTATCTACGCGACCACGACGGGGTGATCACGCTCGCCCAGGCACAGCAGGCTGGGCTGAGCAAGCAGGCGGTCTACCGCAGGGTCCGGTCTGGACATTGGCTCCGCTGCTCACCTGGGGTGTATTTCGTCGACGATCGGCCGTTCACCGAGTCAGCCCGGGTCAGAGCGGCTGTCTGGTCGGCGGGGCCGAATGCGACAGCAAGCGGACTGGCCGCCGCATGGTGGCACGAGGTGACGAAGTATCCGCCCGAAACCGTTGAGGTCACCATTCCGCGAACCGGCCACCACCCGCGGCGGCATGGCATTCGGCTGCGCCGGCGTGACCTCGACCCCCACGACATCGTGCAGCGCCGGGGACTGCGGGTGACGGCGCTGCCGCTCACTGTGGTCGAAGCTGCGACCCGGCGTGGCGGTGGCGCCAAACTCATGGACACCGCCTTGCAGCGTCACACCGAACTGCGCGACCTGTGGCGAGCGCATCTGCGCAATAAGGGCAGGCACGGTTCGCCGGCCGCCCGCCGCCTGCTGCAGGCCGCCGCGGACGGCGCCCGCTCGGAGGCCGAGCGGCTACTGATCAAGCTGCTCCGGGAGGCGGGGATCCGAGGTTGGAAGGCCAACTACCGCCTAAGCCGATACCTGATCGATGTGGCCTTCCCCGCCGAGAAGATCGCGATCGAGACCGACGGCTGGGCGTTTCACCACGACCAGGACGACTTTCAAAAAGACCGGGTGAAGCAGAACGAGATCGCCCTGTTGGGCTGGCAGGTATTGCGGTTCACCTGGCTGGACCTGACGGAGTACCCGCAGCGGGTGATCGCCGAGATCCGGCTCGCTATCAAGAACCGTACAGCCGTCGCAGCCAACTTCCGAACGGGTGCCGCACGGTGACCGACCCCATCCGGACCCGCCCGCGCACGATGACGTGCAGCTGGTCCGACGGCGGGCCGGTGCGCACCTTGGCCGTGGCGCTGCCCGCGAACCCGTCGACACCGTTGAGGTCGGCGGTCGCCGAGTCCGGCAGGATGAGCTCCGTCGAACTGCAGTAGTCGTCGACAACCACCTCCACCACCGGGCCCGGCAGCACCGCGGAGGTGAAGTCCAGCGTGGTGCTGCACAGCCTGGTGTTGAGATGCAGCGCCGGTGCCACCGTCCATTGCCCACGCCGCACGATCGAGGACATCCAGCCGCGCAGTTCTTCGGGCGCCACCGCGGGCCGGTGCAATGTCGGGGCCGACGGGGGCACGGCCATCGGCAGGTCCATCGGCAAATCGGAGACCACCGCGCCCAACTCGCCCCGGGTGCGGGCGGCCAGTGCGGCGTCGTAGCGCTCGCTGAACTCGTCGAGCGTGATCATCCCTTCGGCCACTGCGCGTTCGAGCAGTTGGCCCACTTTCGCACGTTCGGCGTCGGAGACTCGCAGATGGTCATCGTGGCCTGAGTCCATGCCCTGAGATTAGGCGAAGGACGGGTCTCACCATGATTCCGACAACCGCCAGCCAGGCCGCGAACGCGATCCAGAGGAACACATACGAGACGACAACCAGTGATTGCCAACCAATTTCGAGCGCAACCGAATAGCTGGCCGCCGAGAACATGCCCAGCGGGAACACCGCGGGCCAGTCGAGCAGCTGTCGCCAACCGGTGATCGCCAGCGGCACGATCTGCGAGGCGGCGACGGCCAGCGTCACGACCGTGACGACCTGCACCGCATCGGCGAGCGGCCCCGGTGGCAGCTGGGCGTGGATGCGCTCTCCGGCCACCGTGGCGATCGCGACGCCGCCCATCAGAATCCAGTGGTCCGGTGGGACGTTGCGCCGAAGCCCCGGCTCCATCAGCGCCCGGCAGGCGATGAGCGTCGTCATGACGCCGTACAGGCCGAGCGCGAGGACCCAGAAGATGAACGCCCAGAACATGGTTCCGCCGGCCACGAAAACGATGGCCAGTCCGGACGTCGCGACGCTGACCAACTCCCAGCTACCGCGGGCCCGGCCGCACAGCCCGGTCCAGCCCAACCGGCGCATCCGCAGCAGCAACACCGGGACCAGCGCCAGCCAGCCCAGCAGGGCCAGCGCACCGAACACCCACACCGCCGGCCGGTACTCAGCGAACCGGCCGGCCAGCACCGAACAGGCCGCCACATAGGTGAACAATCCGATCACCGTGTCGATGTCCCGCAGGTCGAACGACCGCCAGCGCGCCACCGTCAGACACATCAGCACCGGCAGCGCGATGATCGCCAGCAGCGCCAGCGGACAGCTCAGGAAACCCAGATCGTGGTCCGCGGCGGCGATCGACACGATGCCGGTCGCCATGACGGCCGCGAAAACCGTGGGTTTCACGAATCCAGCTCGACCACCAGATGACGGATACCGGTGTGCCGGTTGCTGCGGGTCCACTCCACGGGTGCGACCAACCGGGCGCTGCCGAACCGGGACAGCAGTTCCTCGAACAGCACCCGCAGCTCCAGGCGGGCCAGATTGGCGCCCAGGCAGTAGTGCACGCCCTGCCCGAAACCCAGGTGCGGGTTGGGTTTCCGGGTGATGTCGAACACATCGGCATCATCGAAGACCAGCGGGTCCCGGTTCGCCGAGCCTTCCCAGATCTGTACCTTCTGCCCGGCCTCGATCTGACAGCCGCCCAGGGTCACCGGGTGGGTGGCGGTGCGCCGCTTGGACGGGGACGGCGAGGTCCAACGGACCATCTCCTCAACGGCGGTCGGCAGCAACGACATATCGGCCCGCAACAACTCCAGCTGCGAGGGGTGCTCGATCAGGGCCAGCAGGCCGCCTGCCACCGCGTTGCGGGTGGTCTCGGCGCCGGCACTGAACAGCAGGCTGAAGAACAGGTACAGCTCAACTTCGGAGAGCGGGGCCAGGCCGTCCGCCAATGAAGCGTTGGCCACCACCGACAGCATGTCGTCGGTGGGCTCGGCCCGCTTGGCCGCGATGAGCTCCTGCCCGTAGGTGTACATCCGGGACCCGGCCTCCTCGGCCGACATCGCCGTCATCTGCGCCATCGCGGCCGAACGCGAGCCGCCGAAGTCGAACTGCGGCTCAATCGCGCGGAACAGCCAATGCCGTTCGGATTCAGGCACTCCCAGCAGAATGCAGATCATCTGCATGGGCAGCTCGGCGGCCACGTCGACCAGGAAGTCAAAAGGCCGGCCCGGCTCGACAGCATCCAGCAACCGGCGCGCCCGCGCCCGCAGATCATCTTCTACCCGCTGGATCATTCGCGGGGTCAGCCCGGAGCTGACCAGCCGCCGGATCTGCGCGTGCCGCGGATCGTCCATCATGTTGAGCACCTGACCGGCGATGGCCAGGTCCTGTAGCAGCGTGCCGCCGTAGGGCCGGGCACCGCCGGTGACCGATGAAAACACCGCCGGATCACGCAGTACCGCAAGGGTTTCGGCGTGGGTGGCGACAGACCAGAAGCCTTCGCCGTCCGGTGTGTGCTCGGTGGGGGGATGCCAGAACACCGGGGCCTCGCGCCGATGCACGGCGAACAACTGATGCGGGAAACCCGATGCGAAGTTGTCCAGGTCGGTGAGGTCACCCACCCCCGGCAGCGTCACAAGATGGCGCCCGAGGTGTACTTGGCGGCCTCGGGGTACCGGCTGACCAGCTCGTCGACGGCGGCGACCACCCCGTCCACCTGAGCCCCGGCCGCACCGGTGAACGCCTGCTTGTCGGCCAGCGCAGCCTCCAGGGCCGCCCGGTCCAGCGGCAGCCGCGGATCGGCGGCCAGCCGGTCCAGCAGATCCGGCTCGTGCCCCTGTTCCCGCATGGCCAGCGCCACGGCGACCGCGTGTTCCTTGATCACCTCGTGCGCGGCCTCGCGGCCCACCCCGGCGCGTACCGCGGCGATCAGGATGCGCGTGGTGGCCAGGAACGGCAGATAGCGGTCCAGCTCACGCTGGATCACCGCCGGGTAGGCACCGAACTCGTCGAGCACGGTGAGGAAGGTCTCGGTCTGGCCGTCGATGGCGAAGAAGGCGTCGGGCAGCGCGACGCGGCGCACCACCGAGCAGAACACGTCGCCCTCGTTCCATTGCGCGCCGGCCAGTTCGGCGGCCATCGAGCCGTATCCGCGCAGCACCACCTGCAGGCCATTGACCCGCTCGCAGGACCGGGTGTTCATCTTGTGCGGCATGGCCGAGGATCCGACCTGCCCGGGCGCGAAGCCCTCGGTCACCAGCTCGTGACCGGCCATCAGCCGGATGGTGTGCGCCAGCGAGGACGGCCCGGCACCCACCTGCACCAGCGCCGACAGCACATCGTGGTCCAGCGAGCGCGGGTACACCTGTCCGACACTGGTGAAAACGTCTGTGAATCCCAGGAATTGGGCGACCCGGCGCTCGAGTTCGGCCAGCCGTTCGGTGTCGCCGTCGAACAGGTCGAGCATGTCCTGGGCGGTACCCATCGGGCCCTTGATGCCGCGCAGCGGATACCGGTCGATCAGTTCCCGCAACCGGGTCAACGCCAGCAGGGACTCTTCGGCGGCCGAGGCGAACCGCTTGCCCAGCGTGGTGGCCTGCGCCGCGACATTGTGCGACCGGCCGGCCATCACCAGGTCGCGGTAGACGACGGACCGTTCGGCCAGCCGGGCGACCACCGCGACGCCGTGGGCGAACACCAGCTCCAGGGATTGGCGGATCTGCAGCTGCTCGACATTCTCGGTGAGGTCGCGGCTGGTCATGCCCTTGTGCACATGCTCGTGGCCGGCCAGCGCGTTGAACTCCTCGATGCGCGCCTTGACGTCGTGGCGGGTCACCCGCTCCCGGGCCGCGATCGAGGCCAGGTCGACGTTCTCCAGGACCCGCTCGTAGTCCTCGATCACCCCGTCGGGCACTGCCACACCGAGTTCGGCCTGGGCACGCAGCACGGCCAGCCAGAGTTTGCGTTCGGCGACGATCTTGGCCTCCGGCGACCAGATCGCGACCATCTCATCGCTTGCGTACCGGTTGGCCAGAACATTCGGGATCGTCACGAACACACAGCTTACGGCCCTGGGTAGGGCAGGCTGAAGACATGCACCACCGCACCCACTTCATCGGCCTGGACCTCGCCTGGGGCGAGCGCAAACCCACCGGGGTCGCCATCTGCGACGACGAGGGCCACCTCCTGCATGTTTCGGCGCAGACCGACGACGCCAGCATTCTCGCCGCGATCAAGCCGTTCACCTGCGATGACTGTGTGGTGGGCATCGACGCTCCGCTGGTGGTGACCAATCCGAGCGGCAACCGCCCGTGCGAGGCGGCGCTGAACCGGGACTTTCGCGCATTCGAGGCCGGCGCGCATCCGTCCAACACCGGGAAACCCGAGTTCGCCGAGGGTCCGCGGGGTGCCCGGCTGGCCGCCGCGCTGGACCTGGACCTGGATCCGCGGTCGACGGGGCCGCGTCGCGCCCTGGAGGTGTACCCGCACGCCGCCTCGGTGGCGCTGTTCCGGCTCGGCCGCACGCTGAAGTACAAGGCCAAACCGGGACGGACCTTCGAACAGCTGCGCTCGGAACTGCTGCGACTGATGGAGCTGATCGCGGGCCTGCGCCATGCCGAAGTGCCGCTGGACGTCACCGGCAACGAGCAGTGGCGGCAGCTGTACGAGGCGGTGGAGGACGCCACCAGCAAGAGTGAGCTGCGCCGGGCCGAGGATCCTGTCGACGCCGTGCTGTGCGCCTACGTCGCGTTGTACGCCACCGCCCGGCCCGACGACGTGACGGTGTACGGCGATGTCGACACCGGCTACATCCTGACCCCGACGCTTCCGGCGGATCTGACGCCGCGGTCGGCGCTGCCTCCGGTGGTCGCCGAGTACGCGGCGCGGCGGCCGGCCCTGGTCACCTCGACCGACCACTATCTGGAACTGGTGACGGCGTTGCTCGACGACGCGGGCATCAACTATCTGAACATCAGCGCCCGGACCAAGAGTGTGGATTCGTTCGCGGCCAAGGTCGGGCGGTCCATCGATGGGCAACCCCTGTACACCGATCCGCTGGTGGAGATCACCGATCAGGTCGGTCTGCGGGTCATCACGTATCTGCGGGATGACGTCGACGCGGTGGCCAATCTACTGGCCGAGGAGATGCGGCTGCTCGACGACCAGGACATGGGTCTGCAGACCGCACGTGAGGGCCGGTGGGGTTATGCCAGCCGGCACCTGCTGGTCGGGGTGGAAGGTGAGCAGCAACCGGCGTCCATCCAGGTCCGCACCGTGCTGCAGCATGCGTGGGCCGAGTTCGAACACGATGTGCGGTACAAGGGTTCGATTCCGGCCGAGCATGTCAGCGAGCTGGACCGCAAGTTCGCCTTGGCGGCCGGGCTTCTGGAGTTGGCCGACCGCGAGTTCACTGAGATCCGGGATCGGTTGCGCAGCACCATGACCGAGGATGAGACGGCATTCTCCACGGATTCCCGCATTGCCACACCGGTTTTGGCAACGTATCTGGGTAACCGGTTCGCCGACGCCGGTTGGTCCAGAACCGACCACTACGGGTGGATCTCGGGGCTGCTGCTCGAGCTCGGCATCACCTCGCTGGATGCCCTGACCACGGTGCTGGACTCGGTGAACACAGATGAGATCAACCGGCTGATGGGCTACCGGTATCCGCCCGGTGCGGTGCGCCGTCTCGACGATGCCTTGCTGGCGGTGTTCACCGAACGGTATATCGGCCTGCACGGCAATACCCACCGGATCACGCTGCTGCAGAACCGGATTGAACGTCTGAGGGGTGACTCCTAGAAGAGTCGCGTCAGACCCTTACCGCCCGATCGTCGACCGGCGCCAGCACATCGATCACGTCGATCAGCGTGGCGCGGGCGTTGGCCCTGGGCCCCTCACCCTCGTCCACCAACGAGGCAACCACGGCTCCGTCGACGGCACATACCAAAGCGGTGACCAGTTCGGCCCGCACCGAGCGGCCCGAACGTTCCACCACCTCAACCACGGCATCGGCGCGCTGCTGCAGGATGCGGCGCTGGATGTCCCGAAGCCCGGGCTGCCGGGCACAGGCGATGTAGCGCTCGTAGCGGGAGATCAACTCCTCGCTGCCGCGCCGTTCCACCGAACCCCCGAGCAGCAGGTCCACCAGGATGTCGGCGGTCGACTCGGCGCCCCGGCGGCGCCGCGACAGGGCCGCCACACCGGCCCGCAACTGTTCAGCCTCCCTGGTTTCGATGTATTCGACGGCCTTGGCGATGAGGTCGTCCAGCGAGGAGAAGTAGTACGTCGTGGAGGCCAGCGGCAGGCCGGCCCGCCGCGCCACCGCACGATGGCGGACGGCGTCGAAACCGCCTTCGCAGAGCAATTCAGCGGCCGCCCTGACGAGGGCGTACCGTCGACGCTCCCCTTTGGGAGTGACTGCTGCCGTCACTTCTAGCATGCTGCCAGCCGGGCCCCCACCCCATCGGGCTTTCGGTCGATAATCAGACTTTACTCAGGTTTTGCCGCCCGACACTGCCACTGATCATTGCTTTTATCCCCGATGGCAAGATGGCCCGCATGCCCAACTTGAGCCGTCGCGCTGTCTTGCGCCTCGGCGTCGGTGCGGCCGCCGGCGCCGCCGGTGCCGTCGCCCTCGCTTCCGCCCCCGCTGTACTGGCCAGCCCCGCCCCCGCCCCCACCTTCGCCAGCGGTTCGTTCGTCTCGGCAGCGCGCGGCGGGACGAATACCAACTGGGCCATCGCCCGCCCGCCGGGCCAGACCGGCAAACTGCGCCCGGTGATCGCCCTGCACGGCAAGGGGCAGGACGCGGCCGGTGTGATGGCCGGCGGCGTGGAGCGGGGCCTCGCCGAGGCGGTGGCGGCCGGGCTGCCGCCGTTCGCGGTGGTCGCGGTCGACGGCGACGGAAGCTATTGGCACAAGCGCGCATCCGGTGAGGATTCCGGGGCGATGGTGCTTGACGAGCTGATCCCGATGCTCGGCGAACAGGGCTTGGACACCTCGCGGGTGGGTTTTCTGGGCTGGTCGATGGGCGGCTACGGCGCGCTGCTGCTGGGGTCGCGGCTCGGACCGGCCCGCACCGCGGCGATCTGCGCGGTCAGCCCGGCGTTGTGGACATCGTCGGGAGCCACTGCGCCCGGCGCCTTCGACAGCGCCGCGGACTACGCCGCCAACAGTGTCTGGGACCAGCCCGCGCTGGGATCGATCCCGATCCGGATCGACTGCGGCAACAGCGATCCGTTCTATTCGGCGACCAAGCAGTTCATCGCGCAGCTGCCCAACCCGCCGGCCGGCGGCTTCTCCCCCGGCGGGCACGACGGCAGCTTCTGGAGCTCGCAGCTGCCCGCCGAGATCTCCTGGATGGCCCCACTGCTGGTCGCCTAGAGGGTAATTTGCCCTTCGGCGGCGGCCAGGCCGATATCGCTGCGGAAATGGCTGCCCGGCAAGCGGATTGACTTGGCGAGTGCATACGCGGCGGCGCGCGCGGCCGGCAGATCGGCTCCGGTGCCGACCACCGACAGCACCCGGCCACCCGAGGACACCACCGCGCCGTCGTCGCGGCGCGTGGTGCCGGCATGCAGCACACCACCGGCTTCCGATCCGTGGATGACGTCGCCGACGCGGGGCCGGCCCGGGTAGTTCTCCGCGGCCAGCACGATCGTCACGGCGTAGCCGTCCTGCCACTGCAGCTCGCCGAACGAGGCGAGCTCGCCGGTGGCCGCGGCGTACAGCAGTTGTCCCAGCGGTGAATCCAGCAGGGCCAGAACCGATTGCGTCTCTGGATCGCCGAAGCGGCAGTTGAACTCCACCACCGCCGGACCGTTCGAGGTGATCGCCAGGCCGGCGTAGAGCAGACCGGAGAACGAGCTGCCGCGGGCAACAAGTTCTGCCGCAACGGGTTTGACGACCTCGTCGACGATCTGGTCTTTCACCGAGTCCGGCAGCCAGGGCAATGGTGCGTAGGCCCCCATGCCGCCGGTGTTCGGCCCGGTGTCTCCGTCGCCGACCCGCTTGAAGTCTTGGGCGGCCACCAGCGGAACCACAGTGGCCCCGTCGACCACGCAAAACAGGGACACCTCCGGGCCGTCGAGGAACGACTCCAGCAGCACCGGATGACCCGAGTCGAGCAGGCTGGCGGCATGCGCCCGGGCGGCCTCGCGATCGGCGCTGACCACCACTCCCTTACCTGCGGCCAGTCCGTCGTCCTTGACCACCCAGGCGGCCTGGCCGGCTGGCGGACCGAACCGGTCCAGCGCGGCGTCGAGGTGGGCCGGGTTGTCGACGATCTCGCTGCTCGCGGTGCGCACCCCGGCCGCGGCCATCACGTCTTTGGCGAACGCCTTGGAGCCTTCGATACGGGAGGCGTCCTTGCTCGCGCCGAAGCAGGCGATCCCGGCGGCCCGCACGGCGTCGGCCACACCGAGCACCAGCGGCACCTCGGGGCCGATCACCACCAGGTCGCTTCCGAGCCGCTGGGCCAGCTTCACGACGGCCTCGCCGGAGGTGATGTCGACGTCGTGCTGGTCGGCGATGGCCTGGGTCCCGGCGTTGCCCGGCGCCACCGCCAGTTCCTCGACCTGCGGGTCGCGGCGCAAGGCCAGCAGCAGGGCGTGTTCACGGGCTCCGGATCCGATTACGAGGACGCGCACGGGCGTCAGCGTAGTCGCAAACATTTGGCCATACACTTGACACCAACCTGTATGGTCAAAATATGACGCAGAGCACATGCCCGTTCGGTCAGGGCTACGACTTCACCGATCCCGATGTGCTCCTGCGGGGCATCCCGGTTGACGAGTTCGCCCAGCTGCGCAAGACCGCGCCGGTGTGGTGGAACGAGCAGGCTGAGTCGATCTTCGATGACGGCGGCTACTGGGTGATCACCCGCCACGAGGACATCAAGACCATCTCCCGCGACGGCGGCGCAGTCTGGTCGACCAACGCCAAGGGTGCCGTCATGCGGCTCCCCGAAGGGGTGACCTCAGAACAACTCGACCTCACCAAGGCGCTGCTGATCAACCACGACGCGCCCGAGCACACCCGGCTGCGAAAGCTGGTGTCCCGGTTGTTCACCCCGCGCTCGGTCGCCGCGCTGGAGGAGAAACTGGCCGTGGCGGCCCGCGACATCGTGGCCAAGGCCGCCCAGAAAGACAGCGGCAACTTCGTTGACGACATCGCGATGAGCCTGCCGCTGCTGGCCATCGCGGACCTGATCGGCGTACCCCAGGAAGACCGGGAGAAGCTCTTCCACTGGACCAACGCCATCATGAACACCGACGACCCGGATTTCGACGCCGATCCGACGATGGCCAACGCCGAGCTGATGGGTTACGCCTACAACATGGCCGAGCAGCGGCGTAACTGCCCGGCCGACGACATCGTCACGCGACTCGTGCAGGCCGATGCGAACGAAGAAGGCGGTGAGGCGATCACCGAAGTGGAGTTCGCGTTCTTCGTGATTCTGCTGGCCGTGGCCGGCAACGAGACCACCCGCAATGCCATGACCCACGGCATGAACGCGTTCCTCGAAAACCCGGACCAATGGGAGCTTTTCAAGCGTGAACGCCCGGAAACCGCGGTCGACGAGATCATCCGCTGGGCCACCCCGGTGCACTGTTTCCAGCGGACCGCGCTGACCGACATCCAGGTCGGCGATGTCACGGTGCGGGCCGGGCAGCGCGTCGGCCTGTTCTACAGCTCGGCCAACTATGACGAATCGGTGTTCGACTCTCCCTTCAAATTCGACATCCTGCGCAACCCCAACCCGCATCTGGCCTTCGGCGGCAACGGCGCGCACTACTGCATCGGCGCCAACCTGGCGCGGATGGAGATCAAGCTGATGTTCAACCAGATCGCCGACCAGATCCCCGACATCACCAAACTGGGTGAGCCGCAACGCCTCCGGTCCGGATGGATCAACGGGATCAAGGACCTGCAGGTCTCCTACCGGGGGTGATACCCCGACTGTTCTAGGATTCGCCCATGCGAACGCACGGGTGGTCCGGCTCCGCGCCGGCCAGCGATGAAGAGGCGATTGCCCGCATCCTGGCCGCAGCCGGCAACGCCATCGATGAGCGGGGCGCCGACTTCTCGATCGCCGATGTGGCGCGCACCCTGGGCGTCACCCGCCAGACCGTGTACCGCTATTTCCCCAGTACCGAGGCCCTGCTGGTGGCGGCAGCGGTGCACGCGGCCGGCGGCTTCCAGGACCGGGTGGCCGCCCACGTCAAGGGCACGACCGATCCGGCGGAGGCGGTCACCGAATCCATCGCCATCGCCCTGGAGTGGCTGCCCGAGGACAAGCACATCGGTTTGCTTCTGGCTCCCGGGCGCGCGAACGCACACACCGAATCCGTGACCTCGGATGTTTCGGTCGACTTTGCCCGCGCCATGATGCGCAAGTTGGACGTCGACTGGGCCGAGCTCGGCTACACCGACGACGTTCTCGACGAACTCGCCGAGCACCTGCTGCGGATCATCCAGTCCTTCGTCATCGACCCGGGCCGGCCGCCCCGTACCGGCGAGGTGCTGCGCAGCTACCTCCGCCGGTGGGTCGGCTCGGCGGTAGTGGCCGGGAAATTGGCGCCCTAGACGCAGTCGCCGGGTCTAGACCGGCCCCGAACGTCAGCGTCGTTCGAAATGCTGGTAGTCGATGGGGTCGCGCCAATGCCCACCCCACTGCCAGCCACGCTCGGCGAAGCTCCTCACCACTACGTCACCGTCGCGGATCATCCCCGGATCGGTGCGGGTGCGGTCCAGATATGCCCGCGCGGTGACCGGCTGCAGCTCACCGGAGCCCGAGATGAATGGGTTGAACAGCGGGTTGATGTCGACCGCATGACCGTAGGCGTGCAATGACCAAGATCCATTCGGCAGCGGCCGGCAGTTGAACGCCGAGGTGTTGTCGTCCTCCATGGACAGCTCGTCGTCGGCGCCCGGGTAGTTGTCCGCCGTGCGCATCTTCTCGATCGGGAATCGCGCCGAATACAAATCCCCGAAGATATCGATCACATCGTTGACCGCATCACGGTTCACCACCAATTCGCCGCGATGCGATCCGCCGTCAAAACCGATATACGACAGGGTGATGCGGCGAAGTGCGGTGGGCGGTACCGGGCATCCCGGTCGCCAGGTGGCACCCAGCGCGGCCGCGTCCACCGGTTGAACACGCGCGGGTTGCCCGTCCTCCAAACCGGGCCGCGGCGCGGCAGCGACAGTCCCCGGCACCTGCACCGAATCCGGTGCACCACCGGCACAACCCGCCACGCACCCGGCGAACAAGACCACCGCCAGAGCGCGTGCGCGGACCCTTGGCATGCCCACTCCGCGACTCTAGATCGCCGAACTGAGAAAACCGGGCACTGCTCACACGACAGTCAACGGCAACGACTTTCGCGGCTGGAACACAAACTCCGCCCCACCGCTGAACTTCACCACCGCGACTTCGCCGAATTCCTTCGCCGCGGTCTCGGTTTCAATCACCCGTGCGGTCCACTCAGAATCTGACCCGAGCACCTCGACGCTGAGATGCGGGTCGACGGCGGCGACGATCGCCTGCAACGGCCGGGTCTCGGCCGGCCCGGTCAGCGCCACCCAGGCTCCGTCCTCGTGCGCTGCGCAACGCCGCACCGACACAGTGTCCGGGCCGAACTCGGCGCTGACATAGGCCTCGGGGTTGAACAACGGATGCAGCTCCAGCACCCGCATCGCACCCTCGATGCCGCCGGGCAGATCCAGGGCCCGGTGGATGCGCTCGGCACCGAGGCCGGCCACCCCGATCAGCTGTTTGGTGCAGATATCGGTGCCCAGCGCAGTGTCGATACCGGCCCGCTTCCCCACCGCGAGGATGAATGACAAGTTCAGCAGGTGCATCTGCAGGCACACCTCGTCGGCGATGCGGACCAGCGCCGAATGGGAGAACGCCGCGAAATCGAAGTCCGACAGCAGCGGCCCCGAGTAGTCGGACGCCCCCTCATCGGAGGGGTCGATCGGATCCAAAACCGTTTGGGCGGCCCGGGTCCGGCCGATCACCTCAAGTGCCGGGATGTCGTCGACCTCGGGGTAGGACTCATCGATGATCACGGTCCAGGCGCAGTGCGGCTGCCGGTCGGCCGGTGTCCGGGGCGGCCGGTGAATCGGGCGCACCTGGCATTTGCGATTGGTGGCCAGCGCGGTGGCATCGAAGGTCGGATCCTCGATGTCGTGGCACATGCCGCGCACATACTCCTCGCCCATCGGCTCCACGTCGAGCAGGGCCCCGCAGTGATCGAGGTGGAACTCGCCGTGCCAGCGGTCATGGACGGTGTAGCGAAAATCCATGAACTGCGGCGGGGCACCAATGTCGAGCTGCAACCCCTTGAAGATCGTGATGACGTCCACGCCCTCGTACTTCAGCGCCTTCTGCAACCGCCTGGTGTAGATCGGGCTGGACGCCGCCCACTCCTCGATCGCGACCTGCAGCATCTCTTCGCGGCCGAAATTGCTGATGCACCACGCCATCCCCGAGCGGTCGATCATCTGGCCCATGAGCAGCAGCTCGGGTACCAGCTTGACCAGCTCATCGCGGGTCAGCGATGCGTATCTACTGGTCATCGAGCGTCTTCCCGGAGTGCATCTTCACCGCAGCGTTGACGTTCGCTCGCCTGTTTTCGGCCGTATCCCCACCACTGCCCTTCTCGGCGGCCTTCTTGCGGTTGCGGGCCACCTTGCTGACCACACCATCGAGTTTGGAGCCCAACGGGAAACCGAGATAGTGGGTCAGGAAGATCGCCATCTCCTTGAGCTCGTCGACCGTGAGCTCGTCGTTGTGCAGCGCGGCGTTGACCTGGATCTCGGCCAGATCCGCATTGCCCAGGGCGGTCACGGCGGTCAGCGTCATCATCCGCTTCTCCCGCATCGACAGCCCGGGGCGAGTCCAGATGGTGCCGAACAGGTGGTCGACGGTGAGGTCGAAGTACGGGTCCCCCTCAATGTTGGGCATCTCCCAGCCGTAGACCTCGTTCATCTTGGCCAGGCCCTTGGCGCGCAACTCGTCCATCTAAAGTTCTCCTAGTCGTTCTTGTGCGGTACGCCGAGGCCGTCAGCCAGCCTCTGCAAGGCCAGCTGCGCCAACGGAAGATCCACTCCCACAACCTCACCCAGCCCCAGGGCCAGGCTCAGGTCCTTCTCCCCCAGCCCGCGGGTGTGCGTGAACGCCTGGTAGAGCCAGTGATCCGGGGTCAGCTCGGCCATGTTCTCGCGGACGATGATGGCCCCGGGCCCGCTGGTCAACGCATCGGTATGACGCACCACCCGGCCCAGTGCGCCCAGGTCCAGCCCGGCCGCCTCGGCCAGCTTCATCGCCTCACACGCCGCGGCATAGGAGGTGAAGGTCAGCATGTTGCGGGCCAGCTTCATCCGGGTACCGGCACCGGGCTCGCCGGCGTGGATCACCATCGAGCCGAACTGCTTGAGGGCCGGCTTGATCCGTTCGTAGACGGGCCGCTCGGCGCCGACCATGATGGCCAGCTCACCCTTCTCGGCGGCCCCGCCACCACCGCTGACCGGGGCGTCGACGATGTGGATGCCCTGCGGCTTGTACTGCTCGGCGAGCTCGGCCGCGGTGGTGTCGCTGATCGTCGAGTGGATCACGATCACGGTGTCCGGCTTGAGCTTTGGCGCCAAGTCGGCGATCACCGAACGCACCTGCTCGTCGTTGAGCACCGTGATGCTGATGATGTCGGCCTGAGCAACATCTGTGACGTCGTCCGCCAGCGTCGCGCCGAGTTCCCGGAAAGGCGCCATGGATTCGGCCCGCACGTCGTACACGACGAACCCGCCCGGCCACTCGGCCAGCCGCTTGGCCATCGGGGCGCCCATATTGCCCAGGCCGATGTATCCGTACACGGTGCTGGTCGGCTCCTCGCGCGAGCGCTCGTCGGTCGTCATGAGCGGATGATCTGTCCGCCGTCGACATTGAAGATCTGCCCGGTGATCCACTTGGCCTGATCACTCAACAGGAACAGGCACATACCGACCAGATCCTCCGGCTGACCCATGCGCGACAACGGAATTCCCTTGACGATGTCGTCCACCATCTCCTTGGGCGTGGTGGTGCGGTTGGCCTCGGTGTCGATCGGGCCGGGCGCGATGGCGTTGATCCGGATGTTCTGCCCGCCGAGCTCACGCGAGAGCTGCTGGGTGAGGCCATTGATGCCGACCTTGGCCAGACCGTAGTAGTTGGCGTACAGCCAGGCCGCAGTCGAGGACTGGTTGACGATCGCGCCGCCACCACGCTTGGCCATCTTGCGGTACACCGCGCGGGTACACACCAGCGCGCCATCGAGGTTCACGCTCATGAACTTCTTGTAGTAGTCCCAGTCCACGGTGAGCAGGAAGTCCAGCTTCATCCCGCCGAAGATCGCGGCGTTGTTGACCAGGTAGTCGATGCCGCCGAACTCCGAAAGCGTCTGCGCCGCCATGTCCTTGGCCGAGTCGATGTCGGAGACGTCGACGTGCACTGCGAGGGCGTTGCCGCCTTCGCCCTTGATGCCATCGGCGACCTTCTGTGCACCCTCGGTGTTGATGTCGGCCACCACCACCGCCGCACCCTCACGCGCCAGCGCCTCGGCGTACGCCTGGCCGATGCCGCCACCGGCGCCGGTGACGATCGCCACCTTGTTATCAAACTGTCCCATTGAGGTTCTCCTTAATTAGCGAGCGTGGCAATGCATTTGATCTCGGTGTATTCCTCGAACCCGGCCAGGCCCATCTCGCGGCCCACCCCGGACTGCTTGTAACCGCCGAATGGCGCATCCGCCGAGTACCAGACGCCGCCGTTGACGTTGACGGTGCCGACCCGCATCCGGGCCGCCACAGCCTGGGCGCGGGCGTCGTCGCCGGAGAACACCGTGCCGGACAGGCCGTACGGTGAATCGTTGGCGATCCGGACCGCATCGTCGTCGCCGTCGTGCGCGATCACGGTCAGCACCGGACCGAAGATCTCCTCGCGGGACACCCGGGCGCTGTTGTCCAGGCCGGCGATCACGGTGGGCTCGATATAAAAACCGCGATCCGGTTCCGTCGGCCTTCCACCGCCGCAAGCGAACCGGCCACCCTCCTGCAGAGCCAGGTCCAGGTAGGACTGCACCCGGTCGCGCTGGCGCGCCGAGATCAGCGGGCCGCACACCGTGCGCTTGCTGTTGGGATCGCCCGGCTTGATCGAGCCCAGTGTCGCGGCGGCGATCTCCACGGCTTCGTCGTAACGGGACCTCGGCACCACCAGTCGGGTGGTGATCGCGCAGCCCTGACCGGCGTGCATGGCCACGGTGAACGCCGACATCGAGCAGGCCCCGGCCAGGTCGGCGTCGTCGAGCACCAGGAAGGCCGACTTGCCGCCCAGCTCCAGGAACACCTTCTTGAGCGTGAGCGCGGCATCGGTCATCACCGCGCGCCCCGTCGCGGTGGACCCGGTGAACGAAACCATGTCCACCCGTGGGTCTTTCGACAGCAATGCGCCGACCGCATGATCGTTGGAGGTGACGATGTTGATCACGCCGGCCGGGAAATCGGTCTGCTCGGCAATGATCTGGCCGATGGCCGCGGCCGCCCACGGGGTGTCCGGTGCCGGCTTGAGGATCAGGGTGTTACCCGCGGCCAGCGCCGGGCCGACCTTGGCCAGGTTGATCTGGTGCGGGAAGTTCCACGGGGTGATAGCCCCGACGACGCCGACGGCCTCGCGGGCGATCCTGCGGTTGGTCGGGATACCCTGCGGGGTGGCATAGCCGAGATCGGTTGTCCACTGGTAGTTCTCGGCGGTGTCCGCCGAGAAGCTCAGATCGTCGATCGGGCCTTCCAGCTGTGCACCCGCGGTGAGCATGCGCGGGGCACCGACCTCCGCGATGGTCAGTTCTCGTAAGTCTTCGACGTTCTCGCGTAATGCGTCGCGCAGCTGGCGCAGGCAGCGCACCCGCAGCGCGGTGTCCGTCGACCAGTCGGTGTCGTCGAAGGCGCGGCGGGCCGCCTCGATGGCGTTGCCCATGTCCTCGGCGTTGGCGTCGGCGGCGACGCCGAGCACCTCCTCGGTCGCGGGGTTGACGGTCTCGAACACTCCCCCGCCACCGGCGACGAGCTTGCCGTCGATGAGCAGTTGACTCTGGCGATCGGCCAGTACCGACATCGGTGAACCCCGCTTCACAAATTCTGGACAACTGTCCGGCTTCCTCGCTTCGAACGATAGCCGCAGACAATGTCGAGCCGCAAGACTGCATCCGAGGACGCATCGCCGTGAATCGGAACATGCAGTTCATCAGGGCCTTCTACGATCGACACTTGCCGAGCATCGTCCTCGTCGGATAATTTGGACATGTGTCCAGCGATGTAGTGTCCGCAGTCACAGAGTCAACTCCGGAGCCGGCCAGGGAAACGCCACGCAACCGGCGGCAGGAAGAGACCTTTCGCAAGGTCCTGACTGCCGGTACCGAGATGCTGCGCGAGTCGTCCTACGCCGACCTCACGGTGCGCGCGGTCGCCGGGCGCGCCAAGGTCGCGCCGGCCACCGCGTACACCTACTTTTCGTCGAAGAACCATCTGATCGCCGAGATGTACCTGGACCTGGTCAACCGGGTCCCGTATTTCACCGACGTGAACGACAGCCGGGTCCACCGCGTCGACAAGGCGCTGCGTGCGCTGGCCCTGGTCGTCGCCGATGAACCCGAGGTCGCCGCCGCCTGCACCACCGCCCTGCTGGGCGGCGGCACCGATCCGGCGGTGCGCAAGGTGCGCGACCGGATCGGCGCCGAAATTCACAAGCGAATCCGTTCGGCCGTCGGCCCCGATGCCGATTCCCGCATGGTCTCCGCCCTGGAGATGGCGTTCTTCGGTGCGCTGGTCAACGCCGGCAGCGGCGCCTTCACCTACCACCAGATCGCCGACCGACTGACCTATGTCGTCGGCCTCGTCCTGGGAGAAGACAAATGAGCTTGAGAGCAGTCGAGCTGATTCTCGACCCGTACGACTACGACTTCCATGAAGATCCGTATCCGTACTATCGCCGGCTGCGCGACGAGGCCCCGCTGTACCGCAACGAGGAGCTGAAGTTCTGGGCGCTGTCCCGGCACAGCGATGTGGTTCAGGGTTTCCGCAACAGCGTCGCATTCTCCAACAAGCACGGCGTCGCGCTGGACCCGATCTCGCGTAATGACGAGGCGCATCGGGTGATGTCCTTCCTGGCGCTCGACGATCCGGCGCACCTGCGGCTGCGCACCCTGGTGTCCAAGGGCTTCACCCCGCGGCGCATCCGCGAGTTGGAGGGCCGGGTCACCGAGATCGCTGTGCAACACCTGGATAAGGCACTAGAGACCAACAGCTTCGATTTCGTCGACGACTTCGCCAGCAAGCTGCCGATGGATGTCATCTCCGAGTTGATGGGTGTGCCGGAGGAGGACCGGGTGCGCATCCGCGCACTGGCCGACGGTGTCATGCACCGCGAGGACGGCATCGCCGACGTTCCCGAATCGGCCATCGCGGCCTCGGGTGAACTGCTGGTCTACTACGCCGACATGGTCAAACAGCGGCGTAAGTCGCGAACCGAGGATCTGACCTCGGCGCTGGTGGAAGCCGAGATCGGCGGCGACAAGCTGACCGACGACGAAATCATGGCGTTCCTGTTCCTGATGGTCGTCGCCGGTAACGAGACCACCACGAAACTGCTTGCCAATGCTGCGTATTGGGGCGCCAAGTTTCCCGATCAGCTGGCCCCGGTGTTCGACAACCATGACCTGATCCCGCCGTGGATCGAGGAGACGCTGCGTTACGACACCTCCAGCCAGCTCCTGGCCCGCGCGGTTGTCGAGGACCTGACGTTCTACGGCACCACCGTCCCGGCCGGCGATGTACTGGTCTTGCTGGCCGGATCGGCCAACCGCGACGAGCGGGCCTTCGAAAACCCAGACGAATACCAGATCGGCCGCGATATCGGTTCGAAGCTGGTGAGTTTCGGCAGCGGCGCCCACTTCTGCCTGGGCGCACACCTGGCCCGGATGGAGGCCCGGGTGGCGCTGACCGAGTTGTTCAAGCGAATCCGCGGATATGAGGTCGACGAGGCCAACGCCGTCCGCGTCCACTCCAGTTCCGTACGGGGATTCGCTCATCTGCCCATTGCGGTGTCCCTCCGCTGAAACCCAATTGCGGTGTCCCACCGCTGAAACCAATCACGCAAAGGCACGCTAAATGGCACGTTTCGAACCACATCCCACCCGCAGACCGGCCATCGTGACCGGCGCGTCATCCGGCATCGGCGCCGCCACGGCAACCGAACTGGCCGCGCACGGGTTCCCGGTCGCGCTCGGCGCACGTCGCGTCGAGAAATGCGAGGAATTGGCCGAGAAGATCAAAGCCAGTGGTGGCGAGGCGATTGCGCTGCCACTGGATGTCACCGATGCCGACTCGGTCAAATCGTTCGTTCACGGTGCCACCGAAGCCCTCGGTGACATCGAGCTGCTGGTGACCGGCGCCGGTGACACCAACTTCGGCAAGCTGCACGAGATGAGCACCGACGAGTTCGCCGATCAGCTCCAGATCCACCTGGTCGGGGCGAACCGGATGGCCACCGCGGTGCTGCCCGGCATGGTCGAACGCCGCCGCGGCGACGTCATCTTCGTCGGCTCCGATGTGGCGCTGCGCCAGCGTCCGCACATGGGCGCCTACGGCGCGGCGAAGGCCGGTCTGGTCGCCATGGTGACCAACCTCCAGATGGAGCTGGAAGGCACCGGGGTGCGCGCCTCCATCGTGCATCCCGGCCCCACCATGACCTCGATGGGCTGGAGCCTGCCCGCCGAGAAAATCGGTCCCGCCCTTGAGGATTGGGCCAAGTGGGGTCAGGCCCGCCACGACTATTTCCTGCGCGCCGCCGACCTCGCGCGCGCCATCACGTTCGTCGCCGAGACGCCCAGGGGCGGGTTCATCGCGAACCTGGAGATCCAGCCCGAAGCCCCACTCGCCGACGTCACAGACCGCCAGAAGCTCGCACTCGGCGAGGAAGGGATGCCCGGACAATGACCGCTCTGCAGGAAGTACAGCGGGTTTCGGGTGGCGAAGAAGAGCACGGCCACCTCGAGGAGTTCCGCACCGACCCGATCGGCCTGATGAGGCGCATCCGTGAGGAGTGCGGTGACGCCGGCTGGTTCCAGCTCGCCGACAAGCAGGTGGTGCTACTCAGCGGGGCGGAGGCCAACGAGTTCTTCTTCCGCTCCAGCGACAGTGAACTCAACCAGGCCGAGGCCTACCCGTTCATGACACCGATCTTCGGCGAGGGTGTGGTGTTCGACGCCGATCCCGAGCGCCGGGCCGAGATGCTGCACAACACCGCGCTGCGCGGCGAGCAGATGAAGGGCCACGCCGCCACGATCGAGAACGAAGTCCGCAGGATGACCGAGAACTGGGGCGACTCAGGCGAAATCGATCTGCTGGAGTTCTTCGCCGAGCTGACCATCTACACCTCGACGGCCTGTCTGATCGGCCCGAAGTTCCGCAACCAACTCGATTCCCGGTTCGCGAACTACTACCACCTGTTGGAGCGCGGCACCGACCCACTCTGCTACGTCGACCCCTACCTGCCGATCGAGAGTTTCCGGATTCGCGATGAGGCCCGGGCCAGCCTGGTCGAGCTGGTGCAGGAGGTGATGAACGGCCGGATTGCCAACCCGCCCACCGACAAGAGCGATCGAGACCTGCTCGACGTGCTGGTGTCCATCAAGGACGAGGAGGGCAATCCGCGCTTCTCCGCCAACGAGGTCACCGGCATGTTCATCTCGCTGATGTTCGCCGGGCACCACACCAGTTCAGGTACCTCGTCGTGGACGATGATCGAGCTGCTGCGCCATCCGGAGTTCTACGCCAAGGTGCAGCAGGAGCTCGACGACCTGTACGCCGACGGCCAGGAGGTGAGTTTCCATGCGCTGCGCCAGATCCCGAACCTGGACAACGCGCTCAAGGAGACCCTGCGGCTGCATCCGCCGCTGATCATCCTGATGCGGGTGGCCCAGGATGAGTTCGAGGTGGCCGGCTACCCGATCCACAAGGGGCAGATGGTGGCTGCCTCCCCGGCCATCTCCAACCGGATCCCCGAGGACTTCCCCGACCCGGATGCCTTCGACCCGGACCGGTATGTGAAGCCACGCCAGGAAGATCTGATCAACCGCTGGACCTGGATCCCGTTCGGCGCCGGACGGCACCGCTGCGTGGGCGCGGCCTTCGCCCAGATGCAGATCAAGGCGATCTTCTCGGTCCTATTGCGCGAGTACGAGTTCGAGATGGCCCAGCCACCCGAGAGCTACCGCAACGACCATTCCAAGATGGTGGTGCAGCTGGCCCGCCCGGCCAAGGTGCGCTACCGCAGGCGCACGAAGGGGTGAGCACTCATGGGGTGCTACCGCGTAGAGGTTGACGCTGATCTGTGCCAGGGCCACGCGATGTGCGAACTGGAAGCCCCGGACGTCTTCAAGGTGCCCAAACGCGGGACCGTGGAGATCACCATGCCGGAACCGCCGGACGAAATGCGTGACGACGTCGAGCGAGCCGTCGAAATGTGTCCCACCCGAGCACTATCCATTATCGAGAAGTAACCAGAAAGGCAACAGACAATGGCGTCATTCGAACGGGCTGCACTCGAGGACTGGGTCCAGCGCTGGCTGAAGGCAAACCAGGATGCCGAACAGGCCGGCGACTGGAAGCCACTGGCCGACTTCTACACCGCCGATGCCACCTACGGCTGGAACATCGGGCCCAAGGAAGACGTGATGTGCATGGGTCGCGACGAAATCCGCGACGTCGCACTGGGGCTGGAAATGCAGGGCCTGGAGAACTGGGTCTACGAGTACCAGAAGGTCCTGATCGACGAGAAGCAGGGCGAGATCGTCGGCTTCTGGAAGCAGATCGTCAACAAGTCCGACGGCAGTCAGGGCGAGATCTACGGCATCGGCGGCAGCTGGTTCCGGCTCACCGAGACGGCCGGCGAACTGCTCATCGAATGGCAACGCGACTTCTTCGACTTCGGGCATGTCACGTCGATGTTCATGCAGCTCATCGAGTCCGGCGACCTCACGCCCACCATGCAGAAGCGCATCGAACGCAGTGTCGCCGGCGAGAAACTGCCGGGCTACTACCCGCTCGGCGAGGCGCCGGCCAAAATCTGGTAACTCCCCCCGGCCAAGCACTTGCTTGGGGGTGGGTGTGACCAACGCAACTATTAGATCTAGTCTGTGGTGATCGGCTCTAGTGGAAGGCACATGCGGATGAAGACAAAAGGCGCTCTCATCTGGGAGTTCAACCAACCGTGGTCGATCGAGGAGATCGAGATCGGTGACCCCGTCAAGGACGAGGTCAAGATTCAGATGGAAGCCTCTGGCATGTGCCATTCCGATCACCACCTGGTGACGGGGGACATCCCGATGGCGGGCTTCCCGGTGCTAGGTGGCCACGAGGGCGCGGGCATCGTCACCGAGGTCGGCCCGGGAGTCGACCACATCCAGCCCGGCGACCATGTGGTGCTGTCGTTCATCCCGTCGTGCGGTGAGTGTCCGGCCTGCCAAGAGGGCCTGCGCAACCTGTGCGATCTCGGTGCGGGTCTGCTGGCCGGCACCGCCGTGTCCGACGGCACCCATCGCATCCACTCCGTCAAGAACGGCCAGCCGGTCATCCCGATGACCCTGCTCGGCACGTTCAGCCCGTACATGGTGGTGCACAAGAGCTCGGTGGTGAAGATCGACAAGTCCATCCCGTTCGAGGTGGCCTGCCTGGTCGGCTGCGGCGTCACCACCGGCTACGGCTCGGCGGTGCGCAGCGGCGATGTCCGCCCCGGCCAGGACGTCGTCATCGTCGGCGTCGGCGGCGTCGGCACGGGCGCCCTGCAGGGTGCGCTCACCGCCGGTGCGCGCAACATCTTCGTGGTCGATCCGGTGGAGTTCAAGCGTGACTCGGCGCTGAAATTCGGTGCTACCCACGCCTATCCCGACATCTTCAGCGCGATGGCCGGGGTCGCCGAGGTCACCCAGGGCCGGATGGCCCACAAGACCATCGTCACCGTCGGAGAACTCAAGGGCGAGGACATCGACCACTACCTGAACATCACCGCCAAGGGCGGGACATGCGTGGTCACCGCGGTGGCCAACATGGCCAGCACTGACGTGAAGCTCAACCTGGCGATGCTGACGCTGCTGCAGAAGAACCTGCAGGGCACCATCTTCGGTGGCGGCAACCCGCACCACGACATCCCGCAGCTGCTGAGCATGTACAAGGCCGGCCGGCTCAACCTGGACGATATGGTCACCCGCCAGTACAAGCTGGAGCAGATCAACGACGGCTACCGGGACATGCTCGAAGGTCGCAACATCCGGGGTGTCATCCGCTACACCGACGCCGACCGCTAGACCGCGAACTCGCGAAACCGCATTCCGGCAGGGAAAGTTCGAGTATCGGCCTGCCGGAATGCTGTTTCGGCGAAAGTCAGGAAGGAAACCCATGACTGAAACCCAGGAGCTCACACCGGCACAGCTGGCGTCGCAGTCATCGTGGCGGTGTGTGCAGGCCGGCGACAAGGACGGCTGGCTGGCCCTGATGGCCGACGACGTGGTGGTCGAAGACCCGATCGGCGTCGCGGTCACCAACCCGGATGGCACCGGTGTGCGGGGCAAGGAGGCGGTGGCGGCGTTCTACGACACCAACATCGGCCCCAACCAGTTGACGGTCACCTGCCAGGAGTCGTTCCCGTCCAGCTCGCCCAGCGAGATCGCCTACATCCTGGTGTTGCACACCAGATTTCCCAACGGGTTCACCGCCACCGTGCGTGGGGTCTTCACCTACAAGGTGAACGACGCGGGGCTGATCACCAACCTGCGCGGCTACTGGAACATGGATGCCATGACCTTCGCGGCCGCGGACGCGAGGAGCGATTCAGCAGAAGCAGACGGGAACTGACCAACGGAGGGCTCGCCGGCCGCGGCGCGATCGTGGTCGGCGGCACCCGCGGAATCGGCCTGGCAGTAGCCGAGCTGCTGGCCGCACAGGGCGCCGGGGTCGTGGTCAACGGTCGTGACCCGGTTGCGGCCAAGGCCGCGGCCGACGCGATATCCGGTGTCGCCCATGCCGGTTCACCCGCCGACCCCGAGGTGGCCGACGCGCTCGTCGAAACCTGTGTGGCCAAGTTCGGGCGCGTCGACATCCTGGTCAACTGCGCCGGCACCGCCGAACCGGCCGGGTCGTCCATCCTGAATGTGTCCAGTGCCCAATTCCAGGATCTGCTCGCCGCGCACCTGGGCACGGTGTTCGAGACCTGCCGCGCAGTAGCCCCCAGAATGGTGGCCCAAGGTGGCGGCGCCATCGTGAACACCAGTTCGTTCGCCTTCCTGGGCGACTACGGTGGCACCGGGTATCCGGCGGGCAAGGGCGCGGTCAACGGACTGACGCTGGCGATTGCCGCCGAACGCAAGGAACACCGGGTGCGGGCCAACGTGGTGTGTCCGGGCGCTCGCACCCGGCTGTCCACCGGATCGGATTACGAACAGCAGATCGCCGATCTCAACCGGCGCGGGCTGCTCGACGATGTCAGCATGCAGGGTGCGCTGGACCCCGCGCCACCGCAGTACGTGGCCCCGACGTACGGCTATCTGGTCAGCGACCAGGCCCGGGACGTGACCGGCCGCATCTTCATCGCCGCGGGCGGGTTCATCGGCGAATTCGCCCGTCCCGCACCCGGTTTCATCGGATACCGGGACCATCACAGCACACCGCCGTGGACCGTCGAGGAACTGCACGCACTGATCGGTGGGTGAGATTCAGGACGCCTGCCGCTCGCGTTTGGCCGCCTCGCGGGCGAGCAGGCGATCGCGCTGTTCCTCGAACTTGGCGACCTTGTGGTGCAGATCCTCCAGGAATGCTGCGAGTTGTTCGCGGCGCGCCTCACCTACGGCACTGAAATCGTTGCGCTCGAAGATCCGCCATTTGCGCAGGTTCGGCATGACCACCTCTTCGAGGTGCTGGCGCAGGTCGTAGATGCCGTGCTTGGCCATCAGCACACCGTTGCGGCGGAAGTCGGGCATCCCCTGGCCTGGCATCCGGAAGTTCTCGACGACTGCGCCGACGGCGTCCAAGGCTTGGTCGGGCGACAGTTCCAGGGCGGCCTCGCACATATTCCGATAGAAGATCATGTGCAGGTTCTCGTCTGCGGCGATGCGCTGCAGGAGCCGGTCTGCGATCGGATCGTCGCAGACCTTCCCCGTGTTGCGGTGGCTGACCCGGGTGGCCAGCTCCTGGAAGGTCACGTACGCGACCGACATCAGGAATTCGGAGCTGTGCATGGCCCGCTCTTCGTCGGTGGACGTGAAGCCGTTGGTCACGTGCTCCATGCGGGCCTGCTCCAGCGCCGCGAGATCGACGCCGCGGGTGACCACCAGATAGTCACGAATCGCGATGCCGTGCCGGTTCTCCTCGGCGGTCCAGCGATTCACCCACGCTCCCCACGGCCCGTCCTGGGAGAAGCTGCCGGCGGCCTCGCGGTGATACGACGGCAGGTTGTCCTCGGTGAGCAGGTTGGTGATCATCGCCGCCCTGGCAACGTCGCTCAACTGCGACTGCTCAAGCTCCCAGTCCACGCCGCCGGCGGCGCCGAAGTTGCGGCCCGAGTCCCACGGGATGTAGTCGTGCGGATACCAGTCCTTGGTGGTGGCCAGGTGCCGGTTGAGGTTTTCCTCCGCTATCGGCTCGAGTTCGGCCTGCAAGACCGCATCGGCGAGTTCCTTCTGCATGAATCCCCTTCGAGTCGATGTGTCAGTAGTTCTGCAACTGCGGTCCCGACAGACCCGGGCCACCCCGACACATCGGTCCAGCGCAATTCCCCCGTGCGCTGAGCTAACTTTCATGCACATGGGCCGGAAGATCCGGCCTCCAAGCGGCCAGTCAACACGACTCGGCACCACGGCGCCAGCCGGGCAGGTCACCGCCATCCACCGTTGCCGGCCGCCAATATCCCGTAGTCCGGCTAACCAAAAGGTCGGCCCGGAGCAAACATTGGGCACGCGCGATCACCGCAGCGGGTCGTCCGCAACACAATCCCCGGCTGGGTCAGACCGGCCGATCACTATGCTCGTGGCCATGGCGTCGGTTTTCACAAAGATCATCAACGGAGAACTTCCCGGGCGATTCGTCTACCAGGATGACGAGATCGTCGCGTTCCTGACGATCGCGCCGATGACGCAGGGCCATACCCTGGTGGTTCCGCGCGCCGAGATCGACAACTGGCAGGACGTCGAACCTGCCGTGTTCGGCCGGATCATGGAAGTGTCACAGCTGATCGGCAAGGCCGTGTGCCAGGCGTTCGGCGCGCCGCGCGCCGGGGTGATCATCGCCGGCCTGGAAGTGCCACACCTGCACGTACACGTCTTCCCCGCCTACAACCTGACCGACTTCGGCTTCGCCCACGTCGACCACAACCCGTCCGCGGAATCACTCGACG
Source organism: Mycolicibacterium frederiksbergense (assembly GCF_029893345.1). GTDB lineage: Bacteria > Actinomycetota > Actinomycetes > Mycobacteriales > Mycobacteriaceae > Mycobacterium > Mycobacterium frederiksbergense_B. The sequence goes on from NZ_JARXVE010000004.1 coordinate 36,723, forward strand.
CGGCACAGGCGAAAATCAAAGCCGCGCTGGCAGATCTGCAATCCTCGGCAAGCTGACCGTGAACTGACACCCCCGGCCCGGCGCGGTGGTGACCTGGACCGTGCCGCCGTGGGCCTGCACCAGGGAATGCACGATCGACAGCCCCAGCCCGGTACCGCCGCTGGCCCGAGTCCGTGACGAATCGGCCCGGTAGAACCGTTCGAACACCCGCCGGGCATCGTCCTGGCTCATGCCGGGACCTTCGTCGCAGACCTGGAGGATGGCGCTGTCGTCATCGGTGCCGACCCGCACCGTGATCCCCGCGGACTCCGGGGTGTGCTGTACCGCGTTGGCGACCAGATTGCTCAGTACCTGGCGTAACCGGGGCTCGTCGCCGAGCACCTCCGGGGTCCCGGGACCGTCGAACACCTCCATCCGCACCTTGCGCGCCGGGGCGATCGACTGCATGTCGTGAACGGCGTCGGTGGCCAGCGTCAACAGGTCGACCCGATGCCGCTCCAGCGGCCGCTGGGCATCGAGCCGGGCCAGCAACAGCAGATCCTCGACCAACAGCCCCATCCGGCGGGACTCGCTCTCGATCCGGCCCATCAACATCTCCATGTCGCGGGCCGCACCCTGGCGGTACAGCTCGGCGAAACCGCGGATCGTGGTGAGCGGGGTCCGCAGTTCGTGGCTGGCATCGGTGATGAACCGCCGCATCCGCTCCTCGGAGGTGCGCGCCTGCTCGGCAGACGCATCCGAGGAGGCCACCGCCCGCTGGATCTGCGCGAGCATGCCGTTGAGCGCCGTCGACAACCGGCCCACCTCGGTGCGCGGATCGCGTTCGGGGACACGGCGATCCAACTGCCCGGCAGCGATGGCCGCGGCGGTGCGTTCCACCTCGACCAGCGGACGCAGGCTGCGGTGCACCACGGCGTATCCGACGATGCCGAGCACCACCAGCACCACCGTGCCGATGCCTATCTGCGACCAGATCAGCGCACGTACCGACGACTGGACATCGGACAGATCGATCGCGACGGTGGTGAGCTCACCCGCCGGGCCGCGCACCGTCATGGCCCGCCACTGCACATCGGAACCGCCGACCGACGCCACCGTCACCGGCACCGGGCCGACGTCGTTGTCGTCGGGCAGCGCCGGTTGGGCCTCGCGGTCGTTGACCGCGATCCAGGTTCGGCCGTCCTGGTCGACCCCGCGGACATAGAAGCTCGACGGTGGCCGGGAAGGATTCGGTCCTTCCAGCGGTGTCGAGGACAGTTGGCGCGGCTCCTGCGCCCAGCCCCGCGAGGCGTCGAGCAGCGTCTGATCGATGCGGGCCACCTCGGTGTGACGCATGATCGACGTCACCGCGACCCCGGAGGCCAACAGGCCGCAGGCCACCAGCACCAGCGCAGCAGCCACCAATCCGACCCGCAGCGGGATACCTCTCCCGCGTCCACGGTCCGGCGCAGTCACATCCCGGACTAGGGTTCCCAAGCAGCCTCCCCGCTATCGCCCATGCACGTCAGCACCAATTATGCCGACAGCGTGGGCCGGGGGATGGATACTCAGCGCGGCTCGCGCAGCACGTAGCCGACGCCGCGCAGGGTGTGCAGCAGGCGCTTGTCGCCGGTGTCGATCTTGCGGCGCAAGTACGACACGTAAGACTCGACGACATTGACGTCACCGCCGAAGTCGTACCGCCACACATGGTCGAGAATCTTGGGCTTCGACAGCACCGTGCCCGCGTTGATGATGAAGTAGCGCAGCAGGGTGAATTCGGTCGGTGAGAGCGAAACGGGCTCGCCGGCCTTCCACACCTCGTGGGTGTCCTCGTCGAGTTCGATGTCCGCGAAGGACAGCCGGGCATTGCGCGGTTCCTCCACGCCCCGGCCGGACCGGCGCAGGATCACCCGCAGCCGAGCCACCACCTCTTCGAGGCTGAACGGCTTGGTGACGTAGTCGTCCCCGCCGAGGGTCAGCCCGGCGATCTTGTCCTGCAGACTGTCACGCGCGGTGAGGAACAGTGCGGGCGCATCGATACCGTCGGCGCGTAGCCGGCGCAACAGCCCGAAGCCGTCCATGCCGGGCATCATCACATCGAGGATCACCGCATCGGGCCGGACTTCCCTGGCCTTGTCCAGGGCAGCTGCCCCGTTGGACGCGGTGTGTACCTCGAAGCCCTGGAACTTCAGACTGACGGACAACAGCTCCACGATATTGGCCTCGTCGTCAACGACGAGGATCCGAGCCTCGGGGACGCTCTCAGGTATTGCAGGCATGGCCATTCCCTGATGGTCAGGGTACCCGGTGTACTGATCCTGCATGCACGCTGTGCACTTCCTGTGAGTTTAACTGTGACCGAGGTAACTACACTGGCGCCATGAACCTCGGCAAAACCCTGGTCCAGGTTGCTACCGCGCCGGTGCGGATCGGCCTCGCCGTGGCAGATGCCGGCCTGGGCATCGCCGCTGAGACGCTCAACCTCGTGCAGCGCGGCATCACCGACGCAAACCCGCTCAACAGCAGGTCATCGATGGCCCAACTGTTCGGGCTCGACGATGCGGTGGAGCGGGCCAACCGGCTGGCGCGGCTGCTGGACGACGACGCCCCGCTGGGCCGGGCGCTGGCCCCCGACGGACCGGTGAATCGTTTGCTGCGGCCCGGCGGCCTGGTCGACCAGTTGACCGCCGAGGGTGGCCTGCTGGACAGGTTGACCGCAGACAACGGTGCCGTGGCCCGGGCGGTGGCCCCCGGCGGCCTGGTGGACCAGATCACCATGGAGGGCGGTCTGCTGGACCGGCTGACCACCGAGGATGGGGCGCTGTCGCGGGTGATCGCACCCGGCGGGCTGGCCGATCAGCTGCTGGCGAATGACGGGCTGTTCGAGCGGGTGCTGCGCGAGGACGGGGTGGCCGATCGCCTGCTGGCCGAGGGCGGCCTGCTGGACACCCTGACCGACCCCGACGGTCCGCTGCTCAAGCTCGCCGATGTGGCCGACACCCTCAACCGGCTGGCACCCGGCCTGGAAGCCTTGTCCCCCACCATCGACGCACTGCATGACGCCGTCGTCACGCTGAGCCAGGTGGTCAACCCGCTGAGCAATATCGCCGACCGCATCCCGCTGCCCCGCCGATCCTCACGGCGCAGCGCCCCGCGCCCCGTCGTTTCGCAGCGCATCGTCGACCCCGATGAGTGACCGGTTAAGCTAAGGCGCGTTCCACCCGCCTCCTTAGCTCAGCGGTAGAGCAACGCTCTTGTAAAGCGTAGGTCGTCAGTTCAATCCTGACAGGGGGCTCCACGCTCGCGGTCGATCTGTCGGACCACGCTCGTAGCTTCAACCCATGAGACGGTGCCGGGCTTGCGATTCACCGCTTTCGAAACGCAGCCAAACAATCTATTGCGGTAATGCATGTCAGGCCGTGGCCCGACGCGATGCCGATACGAAACGTTGGCTCGAGTCCGGCGAAGCGCGAGTCCGCGGCGAGCAAGGCCACTACATCCGGCAATACCTCACCACCGCACAGGCAGGCTGCTGCGCGATCTGCGGCAGCGCCAACACCTGGCAAGGTCTGCCCCTGACATTGGTCATGGACCACATCGACGGGGACCCGACGAACAATCGACGGGAGAACCTGCGATTGATCTGCCCGAATTGTGACTCGCAGCTCCCGACGTACAAGAGCCGAAACCGCGGCAACGGCCGCCACTACCGCCGACAGCGATACGCCAACGGCCAGTCGTACTAGAAGCACCGTCCGGTCTCGCCCGAATGGCCACCAACGTGCAAAGCTGGTCTCAGCAGCCAAGATGTCAGAACGACCGCGAGTCGGATCTATGAACCCAGCCCAGCAACTCCATCAGGCCGGCCAAAGTTTGTGGCTGGACTCCATCAACCGGCGCATGCTGACCACCGGCACGCTCAATCACTACATTGACGAGTTTGCTGTCACCGGACTGACCTCGAACCCCACCATTCTGGGACACGCCATGGCGGCCAGCGCCGACTACGACGACTCCCTTCGCCACCTCGTAGCTCAGGGGGTCCAAGAACCCGAGGAGCTGGTCTACGCCGCCGCCCTCGAAGACCTCACCGCCGCGGCCGACCTGCTCTACCCGACGTGGGAAGCAACCGACGGCATCGACGGGTATGTGTCGCTGGAGATTCCCCCCGGACTGGCCTATGACGCACAGGCCAGTATCGAGGTGGCCCGACGCCTGCACTCTCAGGCGGGTCGGCCCAACCTCCTCGTCAAGATCCCCGGAACCTCGGCAGGTCTGACCGCGATGGAGGCCCTCGTCGCCGAGGGAATCGGAATCAATGTCACCCTGCTGTTTTCCGACACCCACTACCTCCAGACCGCAGCAGCGTATCTGCGGGCCCTGCAACGCCGATCCGCCGCGGGCCAACCTTTGCACGTGCCATCGGTCGCCTCGGTGTTCGTCTCCCGCTGGGACAAGGCCGTCGACACCATGTTGCCCGCCGCTCTCCATGGCCGTTTAGGACTGGCCATGGCCAGCAAGGTCTACGCGTCCTACCGAAACCTGCTCGAAGACGAGCAATGGAAAGACCTTGTTGCCGCCGGTGCACGGCCCCAGCGGGCCTTGTGGGCCTCTACCTCTACCAAGGACCCCTCGTTCCCCGACACCTACTACCTCGGGCGACTCGCCGCGCCGGACACCATCGACACCGTACCGGAGAAGACACTTCTCGCCTTCGCTGATCACGGCGGACCGGTCGAGCTCATGAAACCCGACTACGCTGCAGCCGAAGCCTGCTTGGCCGAAGTAGCCAAGCACGGTATCGACGTCGACGCCCTCGGCGAGTGCCTCCAGCGGCAGGGAGCCCGGGCCTTTGAGGCCGACTGGGCCGCTCTGCTGGAGACCATCGGCACCAAGGCTGCAAATCTTTGAATTCCTCTACCGCCGACAGCGATACGCCAACGGCCAGTCGTACTAGGGTCCCTCGCCCAGCAGGCTGAAGTAGTTCTCCTCCTCGGTGACGAAATGCAGCTGCAGAACCGCGTGCAGGCCGTAGAGGCAGTCCAGCAGATCCTCACGCTCGTCATCGCCGATCCTGCCGGCCGCGTCGGCCAACTCGACGTGTTGGTGCAATCTGCTTGCCAGTCGGTCGATTTCGGCGTGCATCCGGCTCATCGAAGCGGTGGCTTCGGGGCTGCCCAGCGGGCCCGCCAACGCCGGGTAGAGCTGTTCCTCCTCGGCGCGTTCATGCGGCAGCAGGGTGTGCTGGACGAACTCGTCGCAATCGCGCAGCACTTGCAGCGCGGTCTGATCGTCACCGTCGACCAGCAGACCCGCCGCGGTGCGAAGCTGGGTCAATTCGTCGCGCATCTCGTCGTGCTCGGCGTAGAACCGGCGCAGCATCTGCCCGGTCTCCGGCGTCAGCACCGCGGTATCCGGCCCGCCGCGCAGCGCCCGCAGCGCATTGAGTATCACCGCCACGTCAATGGCCTCCTGCAGCAGCGCGCCGATCGCCGGCGGAATCAGCCCGAATGCGGCAAATCCCATGGCCACCAAGGACATTCCCATTCCTGCAATCGCGCTCTGCAGAGCGATCGCGCGGGACCGGCGGGCGATCGTCATGGCGTCGGCCACCCGCTCGAGGTGGTCGGTGGTCAAAACGATGTCGGCGGCCTCCGAACTGGCTGTGGCACCGTGTGCACCCATCGCGATACCCACCGTCGCCGCGGCGAGCGCGGGCGCGTCGTTGACCCCGTCGCCGACCATGGCTGTCACGGCGTTCTCGCACTCCGCGCGCACCGCTGCCACCTTGTCGGCCGGGCTCTGATGAGCGCGCACCTCGTCAAGGCCGAGCACCGCGCCGACCTGCTCGGCCGGCGCGGCACGATCGCCGGTCAGCATGATCAACCGGGTGATCCCGGCGCGGCGCAACCGGCGCATCGTGCGCGGCGCGTCCGACCGCAGCGGGTCCACCAACAAAATCGCGCCCGCCAGTTCGCCGTCGACACTGACCCACGCCACCACCGCCCCGTCGAAGGTCGCCCGAGTCAGCGCCGCGCCGGCCCAGGCCGGGGGCCGGTCCGGCAGGGCATGATTGCCGACCGTGACCCGCCGGCCCGCGACGGTGCCGCTGACCCCTTTGCCGGCTTCCTCCACCACGTCGGTGGGCATCGGCAGGGTCAGGCCACGCATCGACGCCTCCTCGACGATGGCCCGGGCCAGGACATGTGGGGAAACCTGGTCGGCCGCGGCGGCCAGGCGCAACAACTCGGTACCCGACCAACCCGGCGCCACGACGACATCGGTGCCGCGCGGCCGGCCCGAGGTCACGGTGCCGGTCTTGTCGAGCACCAACGTCGTGGCGCGACCGAGGCTCTCCAGTGCGCCGCCGCTGCGCACCACCACACCGATACGTGAAGCCCGGGACAACCCCGAGACGATGGCGACCGGGGCCGCCAACAGCAGTGGACACGGGGTGGCCACCACCAGGACCGCCACCGCACGTTCGGCGGTCCCGCTCAGCAGCCAGGCCAGCCCCGCGACGCCCAGCGCCAGCGGCAGGAACCAGGCAGCCACCCGGTCGGCGATCCGCACCACCGGCGCGGTGTCGGCGGCGGCCTCGCGCGCCAACCGCACGATGCCGGCATAGGTGCTGTTCTCGGCGGTGGCGGTGGCACGCAGCTCGAACATGCCTCCGGCGTTCACCGCACCGCTGCGCACCTCCTCACCGGCCCGGCGGTCGACCTGGACGGATTCGCCGGTGAGCACCGATTCGTCGAGCACGGCCACCGTCGAGGTCACCCTGCCGTCCACCGGCACCACCTCGCCCGGCCCGACCACCAGCAGGTCACCCACGGTGACTGCGTCGAGATCCACGGTTTCGACGGCGGTCCCGTCGCGCCGGCGCACGGTCCTCGGGGAGTGGTCCAGCAACGCCTGCAGATCCTTGACCGCTCGGCGCTCGGCCGCGGCGTCGAGAGCCTGCCCCGTCGCCAGCATCACGCTGATCAGCGACCCGGCCAGGTACTCACCGACGGCCAGCGTGCCGATCAGGGCCAGCAACGCGATGAGGTCCACCCCGAGCCGGCCTTGTCGCAACGCCGAGATCACCCACCACAGCGACGGGGCGAGGCCCATGACCGTGCCGGCGATCCAGCAGGCCGCGGCGATCTGCGGAGCCGACAACAGCCAGGCGAGGCCACCGGCGGCCAGCGCCCCGAGCGTCCCGACCACGAGCAGCCGCATGAGTGTCTGGCGCACCCTTGCAGCCTATGGCCGCAGCCTGCCGGGGGCGTTGATCAAACCCGGGTGGTCAGCTTGCGCAGCGTTTGATACTCGCTCTCGCGGTAGGGCCGTCCATCGGGTTGCAGCAGGTCGTGGAACCACACCTTGGGCACCTGCGTGTAGGGCTTGTCCCATGAATCCCAGGGGAAATAGGTCTGGGTCTTGCCGGCCACCAACCCCCAGCTGTACGCAGCGACGTTGTGCCGCTTGGCAACCGGCAGCACTCCCTCGACCGTGCTGCCCTGGTTTCGCGCCAGGTACTCGGTGCACAGGATCGGCCGGCCCAGCGGAGCGAGCTCGGTGATGCGGGACTCGAAGTCATCGGGTCCGCCGTAGGAGTGGAAGGAGATGACGTCGGAGTTGTCGAGTTGGAAGCCGGCCATCTCGCTGCGGCTTCCGCGATCCCAGCTGCCCTGCCACACGCCACTGGTCAACGGCTGAACGGCGTTGACCGAACGCGCCCAGCCGAACACCTGCGGCAGCAGCCCGCCGACGGCGTCCAGCTTGTCCTTGCGCTCAACCTTGCGATATTGCTTCGCGGGATTGTCCGGCTCATTCCACAGATCCCAGCCCAGCACTCGATCGTCGTTGCGGAACTGGCTCATCACGCCCACCACGTAGTCGCGCAGCACGGGGAGATAGCGAGGGTCATCGATGCGTTGCGCCCCCGGACTCTGCACCCAACCCGAGTTGTGCACACCGGGCGTCGGTGCGCGCTGGGCTCCCACGTTCGGATGCGGATCCCAACACGAGTCGAAGAAAACGAACAGTGGCTTGATGCCCTGGCGGGCCGCGATGGAGACGAATTGCGCCAGCCGGTTCTGGAAGCCGCCGCGATCCTGCGCCCAGAGCAGGTCGTGCAGAAAGACCCGCACGGTGTTGAACCCGAGCAGCCGGCACGCGCCCAACTCGCTGTCGATGCGCCGGGCATCGTAGGTGCCGGCCTGAAACATCTCGAGCTGGTTGATCGCGTTCGAGCTGATGTAGTTCGTGCCGACCAACCAACCCTGGGCCTGGTACCAAGCGTTCGCGCGTTCAACCGGCCACTGGCCGGGCGCTGCGGTGGCGCGGGGAATTACGGGGAGCGTGGCGGGGACGGCAGCCAGCGCCTGGGGAAGAGCCACCGATGCTGCCAGTACGAGCGGGATCTTGAGGGCAGTTCGACGGTGCACCTAGCGACCATAGTGGCCGCCCGGAAAAGCTCGGCGTCACGTATCACATTGAAACCATTGAGGTTTCATATTGTTATGAACTCTATTGTGATGGAGGCTTCAGCCGAGTCACGGTGAAGTCCGCCGCCTGGGCCGGCATCCCGTTGAACACGTACGCTCCGTGCGCGAAGCTGGGCATCCCGGCGGGAGTTCCGTCGCAGATGGAGTCTCCTGGCTCGCACAGCTCGATGGTCTTGTCCTTGTACCGCGGGCCGATCACCATCGTCGGTGCGCCGATACCCTGCAGGAACTCGGCGGAGGGCTTGCCGAGCAGCACCACCGCGGCCACATGGTCGGAAACCTCGAGCGGCATGGGATCGGGGATGTACTGCTTGTACTCGACCGGGATCCCGTCCGGGATGGTGGCGGCGGTCGTATAGCCGGCCACTGCGGCGCCCTGGGAGTATCCGCCCAACACCACCTTGGTGTTGGGGCAGTCTTTCGCGGTCTGCTCGACATGGGTGGCCGCATTGCGGATGCCGTCGACGACCGTCCTGGCGAACTCGATCCGGTCGCCGAAGTTTCCGCTGGCCTCATAGTTCACCGGATACACCTCGACCGATCGGTTTCCGGCACGCCCGCGTAGCGCGTCGACGAAGGCCTGTCCCGGCCCGCCCACCCCGGTCGGCTCGTAGGTGCCGCGGGCGAACACCACCTCGATGTCGGGACATGCCTGCGCCGATGCTGCCGGCATTGGTGCGATCGGGACGGCGCAGGCGGTTATCAGCACTGCGCCTTGGACCAGTTTGATGACGTTCATTTGCGCCTCCCCGCGCATCCGGTCATGTCAAAGGGTTGCCCCGTTCGATGCTGACACACGAGGAGGTCTGGAATCTAGGTAACGGGCACGTCCAGAAAGGGGCGTGGATCGGCGGCGCCGGGGCCGTCGAAGTGCCACCACTCCCCCGAATAGACGGTGAGACCGCCCGAGGCCATGGCGTCACGCAACCGGGCCCGGTTGGCCTGGGCCGCCGGACTGACTCCCTCGGTGGCATAGGCCAGTGCGCGCGGGGAGAAATCGTCGAAGTCGGTGCCCATGTCGGCCCCGGCGATCGTCACGTCGACCGAGCGGCCCGCTTCATGGCTGCGCGCATAGGCGCCCGGCCGGGCCACCCAGTTGGGATCGGGAACCGCCTCGAACATCCTGACCTGCACCTCGTGCGGCCGGTAGCAGTCCCAGAACACCAGGGTCTGGGGCCGCAGCGCGGCCGCTGCGGCGGCCAGCCCGGGAGCCATCGACTGGTGCACCAGGCAGCGCGCCCCATCCGGATAGAGCTGCTCGCCGACGAAGTTGTCCCGGGTGGCATAACGCAGGTCGATCACCGCGTCGGGCACCACCGAGCGCACATCGACCAGACCGGCCTCGGCCGCCGGCCGTGCTCCCGCCACCGGCGCCCCAGCACAGCCGGCAATCGCCAGCGCCGCTGTCAGTACGAGCCGAATTCCTGCGGAAATGACACTCTCCTATTCAGACATGTTGCCTTCCCATGTACGATAATCGCACTCTTGAGTCGGCGTCGGGATGTCCGACGGCCACTGGGTTATGCGCATAAGCGCAGAAGTAACCGACGGATTGGAGCGATCCTATGGCGTCAGGCGTAACCGGAACCGTCGAAACCCGGTACGCCGGCAGACGGGTCGAACGGGTGGAGGACACCCGCCTCCTCACCGGGCGCGGCACCTTCGTCGACGACATCACGCGGCCCGGCATGCTGCACGCCTGCTTCGTCCGCAGCCCCTTCGCCCACGCCAGGTTCAACGGCATCGATGCCACCGCAGCGCTGGCGCTACCCGGCGTGCACTCGGTGCTCACCGCCGCCGACCTGAACCCCGAGGTCAAAGAGGCCTGGCACGCGGTCGCCGGCAAGGACATGCCGGACACCCCGCGGCCCCCGCTGGCCGAGGGCGAGGTCAAATTCGTCGGCGACCCGGTGGCCCTGGTCATCGCCGAGAGCCGCTACATCGCCGAGGACGCCGTCGACCTGGTCGACGTCGACTACGAACCGCTGCCCGCAATCGCCGACTTCCGCCAGGCACTGAACTCCGATGTGTGGGTTCACCAGGCCTACCCGGACAACAATGCCGGAGGCATGGCCGGCATGCCGCCGGACGAGGAGGTGTTCGGCTCCGCGGCGTATGTGGTCAAAGAGCACATCTATCAGCAGATGCACGTGCCGGTGCCGATCGAGTGCCGCGGCATGGTCACCGAATGGACGCAGTCGACGGGCGAGCTGACCATCTGGGCCTCCACCCAGACCCCGCACGAACTGCGGGCGTTCGCGGCCCGCCTGCTCGGCATCCCGGCCCAGCACGTGCGGGTGATCATGCGCGACACCGGTGGTGGGTTCGGCCAGAAGGTCGTCCCGATGCGCGAGGACATGTGCATCATGCTGGCTGCGCGCAAGGTGGCGGCGACGTCGAACGCGCCATCTGGCGCAGTAGCGCTGAAGTGGATCGAGGACCGCCGGGAGAACCTGATGTCGGCCGGGCAGTCCCGCCACGTGGACGGCGATGTCCGGATGGCCTTTGACGAGGACGGCACCATCCTGGCCGCCGATATCGACTTCATCCAGGACGTCGGCGCCTACCCCACCCCGTACCCGGTGCTGACCACCGCGGCCATCGGGATGTTCTTCCCCGGCCCGTACCGGGTGCCCAAGGCCAGCTTCAACTACAAGACGGTGTTCTCCAACACCACGGGCCTGCACGCCTACCGCGGCCCGTGGCAGTACGAAACCCTCACCCGCGAAATACTTCTCGACATCGCGGCCCGCAAGATGAGCCTGGATCCGGTCGAGCTGCGGCGCAAGAATCTGCTGCGCCGCGACGAGATGCCGCACTTCAATCCCAACGGCATGCCCTATGACCACGTCGCCCCGATCGAGACCTTCGAGCAGGCGGTGAAGATCCTCGACCACGAGGGCTTCCGCAAGGAGCAGGCCGAGGCGCTGGCCCAGGGCCGTTACATCGGCTTGGGCTTCTCGGCCTACATCGAGCCGACCGGCGCGGCCACCGGCCACCTGGCCAGCGAGGGCTGCACGATCCGGATGGAGCCGACCGGCAAGATCAACGTCTACGTCAACGGCGGGTCGACCGGAAACAGCTTGGAAACCACCGTCATTCAGCTCACCGCCGACGCACTGGGCGCCGACATCGATGACGTCGCCACCATCCAGGGCGACACCGCGGTGACGCCCTACGGCGCGGGCACCCAAGGCAGCCGCAGCGCCCCGATGACTGCGGGCGCGGTCAATGAGGCCGGCGCCATCCTGCGCGCCCAACTGATCGCGATGGCCGCGGCCCGGCTCGTGGTCGAGGAATCGGCGATCGAGCTCGGCGGGTCCAAGGCGATGGTCCGCGAAGACCCGGAGAAGTTCGTGACCTTCGCCGATCTGGCCTACCGCGCGCATTACGAGCCACAGATGCTGCCGCCGGGCATGTCGGCGACGCTGGAGGCCACCGCGCGCTACACCGCGCCGCCGACGGCGCCGATCCACTGGGCCAACGCCACCCACGCCTGCACCTGCGAGGTTGACATCGTGACCGGACACGTCACCCTCACCCGCTACATCGTCAGCGAGGACGTCGGCCCGATGATCAACCCCAACGTGGTCGAGGGCCAGATCGCCGGCGGCACGGTGCAGGGCATCGGTGGTGCACTGCTGGAGAAGCTGTCCTATGACGACGCCGGAAACCCGTTGTCTTCAACGTTTGTCGACTATCTGCTACCCACCGCCACCGAGGTCCCGGTCATCGAATACGGCCACGTGGAGATCCCCGGCCCCGGGGTCGGCGGCTACAAGGGTGCGGGTGAGGGCGGTGCCATCGGCTCCACCCCGGCGGTGATCAACGCCATCAACGACGCGCTGGCCCCGCTCGGAGTCACCCTGACCACGCTGCCCGCCACCCCGGCATTCATCGTCTCGCTGCTTGAACGCGCAGAAGGGAAATAGCACGAATCATGGAGCTCAACAACGAATTCCGGGTCGCGGTACCGGCGGCTAAAACCTGGGAAGTGCTCACCGACGTGCGCCGGGTCGCCCCGTGCCTGCCCGGGGCCACCCTGCTCAGCGTCGACGGTGACGACTTCACCGGTGCGGTCAAGGTGAAGGTCGGCCCGATCACAGTGGCTTACCAGGGCGAAGCGACATTCCAGGAGAAGGACGCGGCCGCCCAGCGCGTGGTGCTCAAGGCCAACGGCAAGGAGACCCGGGGCAACGGCATCGCCTCGGCCGTCGTCACCGCCCAGCTGAAACCCGATTCCGCTGAGCGCACGCTGGTGGTCGTCACCACCGATCTGGCCATCTCCGGCAAGGCCGCCCAGTTCGGCCGCGGCGTGCTGGCCGATGTCGCCGGCAGTCTGATCGATCAGTTCGCCCGCAGCTTGGAGGCCGAGCTGCTCGGCGGGACGGCCCAGACCAGCACGGCCGCCGAAACCGGCGCCGCACCCGAGCAGGCACCGGAGCAAGCCGCCCCGATCAGCGCGCTGGCCCTGGCCAAGTTGATGGCAGTACCGATGGCCAAGCGTTTCGCCCCGGCCATCGGCGCGGTCGCGGTCGCCGGCGTGCTCGGATTCCTGTTGGGCCGCCTCGGTCGCGAGCAGGGCAAGGGCAACGTATTGACGTCCGAGGACCTGCAGGCCGCGCTGCTGCGGTTGGTGTCATGAAACCCGCGCCGTTCGCCTACCACCGGCCCGCGACCGTCACCGAGGCGGTGGCCATGCTCGGCGAGCTCGGCGAGGACGCCAAGATCCTGGCCGGCGGACAGAGCCTGGTGCCGATGCTGGCCATGCGGCTGACCCACTTCGACCACCTCATCGACATCTCCAGGGTTCCCGAACTCAACGATATCTCGTTGCAGGACAATGAGATCCGTGTTGGTGCAGCGACCCCGCACGCCATGGTCGGGTTGGACGACGAGATCGCCGATTCGGTGCCACTGCTCACCCTGGCCACCCCGCACATCGGACACTTTCAGATCCGCAACCGCGGCACCCTCGGCGGCGCGCTAGCGCACGCCGATCCGGCGGCCGAGTATGCGGCGGTCGCACTGGCGCTCGACGCCACGATCGAGGCGACCTCGGCGCGTGGCAGCCGCCAGATCCCCGCCGCCGAGTTCTTCACCGGGCTGTGGGAGACCGCGCTGGCCTCCGACGAGATCCTCACCGCGGTGCGGTTCCCGGCGTGGTCGGGCCGGAGCGGCTTCGCTGTACAGGAATTCGCCCGGCGCCATGGAGATTTCGCCATCGCGGGCGCGGTGGTCGGCATCCAGATCGACGACGACAACCGGGTGACCCGCTGCGGCATCGGGCTGTTGGGACTGGGTTCCACGCCCAAGCGGGCCACCCCGGCCGAGGCGGCCGTGATCGGCGCGCCGCTGGACAACATCACCGCCGAGCAGATCGGCCGATTGGCCATGTCCGAACTCGACGACATCCCGTCCGATCTCCAAGGCAGCGCCACGTACCGCACCCGCGTCGGTGCCGCCATGGTGACCCGGGCCTGGACTCAAGCCGCCGAGGAGGCACTCAATGCATGAACTGCCGGTTGCGGTTTCGGTCAACGGACGCAGCTACCAGGGCACCGTGGAACCACGGGTGACGCTGGCCGACTTCCTACGCGACAACTGCGGCCTGACCGGTACCCACCTGGGCTGCGAGCACGGAGCCTGCGGTGCCTGCACGGTATTGCTGGACGGGCAGGCGGTACGGGCATGCCTGGTGTTCGCGGTTCAGGTGGACGGCCAGGAGGTGACCACGGTCGAGGGAATCGCCGGTCCGGATGGCGAGCTGTCCCCGGTGCAGGCGGCCCTCAAGGAGTGCCACGGCCTGCAGTGCGGCTTCTGCACGCCGGGATTCGTCACCTCGATCACCGCGCTGCTGCGCGACAACCCGAAACCCACCGATTGCGAGATCCGCGAAGGGCTGTCGGGCAACTTCTGCCGCTGCACCGGCTACCAGGGCATCGTCAACGCCGTGCACCGGGCTTCCGAGCGCAACACGGTCATCGCTGAAGGCGCCCCCGCCACAATGGAGGCATGAGGATCGGATTCATCGGCCTGGGCAATATGGGCGCGGCGATGGCCGCCAACCTGCTCAAGGCCGGACACGAGGTCACGGCATACAACCGCTCGGCCGACAAGGTGGCTCCGCTGGTGGCGCAGGGAGCCCGAGCGGCGACGTCGGTGGCCGACGCCTGCCAGGGCGACATCGTCATCACCATGCTGGCCAACGATGATGCGGTCGAGGCGGTCACCTTCGGGGCGGACGGCATTCTCGCCGGGCTTTCCGCAGGCGCTGTGCATGTCTCCTCCTCGACCATCAGCGTGGCCCTGGCCGAACGGCTGACCGCAGCCCATTCCGAAGCCGGCCATGGGTTCGTCAGCGCCCCGGTGTTCGGCAGGCCCGAGGCCGCCGCGGCGGCCAAGTTGTTCGTGGTGGCGGCCGGCAAATCCGCTGCCGTGGCGACGGCGTCTCCGATTTTCGACGCGATCGGGCAACGCACATTCGTGGTGGGCGAGGCTCCCGAGGCCGCCAGCCTGGTCAAGATCAGCGGCAACTTCCTGATCGCCTCGGTAATCGAATCCCTCGGTGAGGCAATGGCATTGGTCGGCAAGGCGGGCGTGGACAAACAGCAGTACCTGGAGCTGTTGACCTCCACGCTGTTCGATGCCCCGGTGTACCGCACCTACGGCGGGCTGCTGGCACGCGAGACATTCACCCCAGCCGGATTCGCCGCCACCCTGGGTCTCAAGGACGTCAAATTGGCGTTGAGCGCAGGCGAGCAGCTACAGGTGCCGCTGCCAGTGGCCAGCCTGCTGCGCGACCGGTTCCTAACCCTCCTGGCCACCGGTGGCGGCGATCTGGACTGGTCTGCGGTGGGCGCACTGAGCGCGTGGGAGGCCGGAGGAAAACCTCCGGCCTAGCTCCCTAGTCGGCAGCGACGACGCCGCGCAGGCCGTCGGCGCCGTACAGCGGTTCCAGCATTCCCGAGATGTCGGGGCCGCGGCGCAGGCTGTGCCCACCGTCGACACCGATGGACTGACCGGTGATCCAGCCCGCGGCATCGCTGAGCAGGAACACCGCCAGGTTGGCGATGTCTTCGACCTCGCCGAACCGCGGCATCGGCGTGCAGGCTTCGTAGTCGTCGCGGGCTGCCGGGAGTTCGAAGACCGGGCCGACCATCTCGGTCCGGGTCAAACCGGGCCGGATGCTGTTGAACCGCACTGAGGACGGCCCGAGCTCATCGGCGGCCAGCTTGAGCAGATGGTCGAACGCCGCCTTGCTGACGCCGTACGCACCGAACCAGCGGTGGGTGTTGGTCGAGGCGATCGAGGAGATACCCACGAATGACCCGCCACCGCCGCGCACCATCTCCCGGCCCGCGTGCTTGATGAGGTACATCGTTCCGTTGACGTTCAGATCCACGGTCTGGCGCCACAGTTCGGAGTCGATCTGGGTGATCGGACCGATGGTCAGCGACCCACCGGCGCTGTGCACCACACCGTGCAGTTGGCCGTTCCAGGCGGTGGCCACGTCAACCGCGCGGCGGACCTCGTCCTCGTTGGTGACGTCGGTCGGCTCAAAGCGCACCGAGCCGGGACCTTGTGCGTTCAACTCATCGGCGGCGGCGCTGAGCTTGTCGGCATTGCGGCCGACCAGCATGGCGTTCCCGCCGGCAGCGACGATGGCCGCGGCGGCACCCTTGCCGATACCGCTACCGCCACCGGTGACCAGATAGGTTCGATCTACTAACGAAATTTGCACGGTCAAGGTGTATCACGCCGGGCTGGCTTGGGAGCCCCCAATGTCCGCCAGTCGGGAACATCCGGCGGCATCCCGACCGGCCAGCGGTTTTCGTTGGCCGAAGCCCAATGCGCATGCCCGAGTTCGTGGATGTGAAACGCGTGGCGCAGCGCCTCGGTGAAGCCCATCGCATCGCTGGCCGCGTTGACCGAATCCTTGACCAGCAGGGCCGCCATTGTCGGGCGCTCGGCGATGCGCCGGGCGAATTCCAATGTCTTGTCCTCTAGTTCCTCGCGGGCGAAGACCTTTGACACCATGCCCAGCCGGTATGCCTCGTCGGCATCGATCGAATCACCGGTCAGCAGCAGTTCCTTGGCTTTACGCGCTCCGAATTCCCAAGGGTGGGCGTAGTACTCGACACCCGGCATTCCCATCCGCACCCCGACTACGTCGCTGAACTTGGCGTCATCGGCGGCCACGATCAGGTCGCAGGCCCAGATCAGCATCAGGGCCGCGGAGATGGCGTTGCCCTGCACCTGGGCGATGGTGATCTTGCGAAGATCACGCCAGCGCCTGGTGTTCTCGAAGTAGAAGTGCCACTCCTGCAAGTAGGTTCGCTCGGCGACGCCGGCCGCGGTGGCACCGTGAGAGCGGAACGTGGGGTGCTGAGTGGGGCCGGGCGCACGTTCGGCCAGCGCCTCTTCGGAACCGAGGTCATGGCCGGCCGAGAAGTTCTTGCCACGCGCGGCCAGGATCACCACCCGGACCGTATCGTCGGCCTCGGCCCGGCCGAACGCCTCGTCGAGTTGCACCAGCAGAGTGCGGGACTGGGCGTTCTGCGCATCCGGACGGTTCAGCCAGATCCGGGCGATGCGTCCGTCATCGAGTGTCTCGTATTCGACCTGGCGGGCTGCGTCATCGGAACTGACCATGTCTGACCACCTCATCGGCAGGGTAGGTACTTAACAAACTGCACACTACGTGTATCACGCACGTCGACTCACACCGGTGCCACAGCTACCTTTCAGCAGCCTCACAGCGGCGCCGCAGTCAGGCCCGGACAAGAATCGATCACACAGCTATTAACCCTTGTGGGGCGTAATATATCGGTAACAGGCGGCACCATGGACAGCGGTGTCCACGCCATCGTTGCCCGGTGTTCAGCAAACTTGTCAGACACTGAAGAGAAAGCACGAGAAATGGCCATAACCCCGCTCATAGCCCGCCGCTTCATCGTCGCCGCCGTCGCCGCTGCTGCCTTTGCGGCGGCACCCACGATCACCGCGCTCACCGCTGCGCCGCAGACACTGGCCGACTGCCCGAATGGCGAAAGCCCAGATGTCAACACCGCGCAGTGCGTCCCGGATGTGACGCCGAACGGCGTCCCGAATATGGTGCCGAACGCGCCATTCCAGGCCATACCCGGCAATCCGAACATACCGGGGGTAAACCTGCCTGACGCCGGCACCGGCACCATCCCATGCACCGGGGCGAACTCCGGTCAGTGCATCGGCCTGTCCGAGGAACAACAGGCCCAAGGACCGGCACCGGTTCCGCATTCGGTCGTGGGCGGCAGCCCTACCGTGACCGGGCACATCGGCTGACCACCACCCGATCGCAGAGTCCGCACGGTATCCCCACCAGCGGTCCTAGACTGGCGCAGTGAAATTTCTTGCTGTGCCCGCCGCGCTGTCCGTCGCCGGCACCGGCTGCGCGCTGTTCTTGTGGCTGGGCGCGCCTGCCGCACATGCGACTTGTACATCCGGTGAGGAAGAGGACGTCTACACGACCACCTGCACACCGTTCCTGGTGCCGAATTCACCATCCCCATTCGACGCAATCCCCGGTAATCCGGACATGGCGGCGGTAGAGCTGCCCGGCGGCGGCGGAGCCATCCCGTGCACCGGCCACAATGCCGGGGAATGCATCGGGTTGGCCGAAGAGGATCAGGCTGAAGGACCGCAACCCATTCCACGCTCGACAATCAGCGCCAGCCCCTAGCGTCGCGATAGGTTTCCCAGCTACCTGGTAGACCTAATGCAGATTCTTCCCAGCTTCCCTAGACTGCTCCCCGAACACTGGAGTACCTACAGAAAGCGTGGCGATGGCGACCTTCCCGTTCTCTATGCGACGACTGATCCTTGCCGGCGGATTTGCGGTCGCGGTGGCCGCCGCCCCGGCGATCACCGCCTTCGCCTTACCGATGTCGTCCGGCCCGGCGGTGGCCTGCCCGTCGGGCGAAGAAGAAGACCTCTACACCGGGGTGTGCGTCCCGCACACGGTGCCGAACTCCACCAGCTCGTTCAGCCCGATCGCCGGCAATCCCGATCTGCCCGCGGTGAACATGCCCGGCGGCGGCGGCTCGATCCCCTGCACCGGCGCCAATTCCGGCCAGTGCATCGGCTTGGCAGAGGAGGCCCAGGCGCAGGGGCCGGCGGTACAGGCGGAGTCAACGGTCAGCAGCAGCCCGACCGTGACCGGCCACATCGGCTGACAGCGTGTGGCGACCGGGGCCTCCCCGGTCGCCTACAGTTGTTCCATGGCTGCAAAATCTGATCCTGCCGACATCGACGACGTCGAACCGCTGGCCGATGTCACCGCCAATCAGGCCCGCCGCGTGGTGGCGACGTATGCCGTCGACGCCGACGAGTGCCGGATGTTCCTTTCGATGCTCGGCATTGGGCCTTCGAAGATCGAGGCTTAGATGACCCCAGACGGCGGCCCCACCGCCGTCTCCGGTGATTCTGATTTCGTTGTCGTTGCCAACCGGTTGCCCATCGACATGGAGCGGCTGCCGGATGGCAGCACAACCTGGAAGCGCAGCCCCGGCGGTCTGGTGACCGCTCTGGAACCGCTGCTCCGTAAACGCCGCGGCGCGTGGATCGGCTGGGCCGGCATTCCCGATGGCGGCGAAGAGCCCATCGTCGAGGAAGACCTTCGGCTCTACCCGGTGGAGCTGTCCAACCGAGACGTGGCGAATTACTACGAGGGGTTCTCGAACGCCACGCTGTGGCCGCTGTATCACGACCTGATCGTCAAACCGGAGTACCACCGCGAATGGTGGGACTGCTACGTCGACGTGAACCGGCGTTTCGCCGAGGCAGCGGCGCGGGCCGCCGCCCCGGGTGCCACGGTCTGGATTCAGGACTACCAGCTGCAGCTGGTCCCCAAGATGCTGCGCCAGCTGCGCCCCGACGTCACCATCGGTTTCTTCCTGCACATTCCATTCCCGCCGGTCGAACTGTTCATGCAGATGCCATGGCGCACCGAGATCGTCGAAGGTCTGCTCGGCGCCGATCTGGTCGGATTCCACCTGCCCGGCGGGGCACAGAACTTCCTGGTGCTGTCCCGCCGGCTGGCCGGGGCCAACACCACGCGGGCCTCGGTCGGCGTGCGGTCGCGCTTCGGCGAGGTGCAATATGGCTTCCGCACCGTGACCGTCGGGGCCTTCCCGATCTCGATCGACTCGGCCGACCTTGACGCCAAGGCGCGAAACCGCGTGGTGAGGCAGCGCGCCCGGCAGATCCGCGCCGAGCTCGGCAACCCGCGCAAGATCCTGCTCGGCGTCGACCGGCTCGACTACACCAAGGGCATCGACGTGCGGCTGCGCGCGTTCTCCGAGTTGCTCGCCGAGCACCGGGTCAAACGCGACGACACCGTGCTGATTCAGCTGGCCACGCCCAGTCGGGAGCGGGTCGAGAGCTACAAGGCGATGCGCGAGGACATCGAGCGCCAAGTGGGCCACATCAACGGCGAGTACGGCGAGGTCGGGCACCCGGTGGTGCACTACCTGCACCGGCCGGTGCCGCGGGATGAGCTCATCGCATTCTTCGTCGCCGCCGACGTCATGCTGGTCACGCCGCTGCGAGATGGGATGAACCTGGTGGCCAAGGAGTACGTGGCCTGCCGCAGTGACCTTGGCGGCGCCCTGGTGCTGTCCGAATTCACCGGTGCGGCAGCCGAACTGCGCCAGGCCTACCTGACCAACCCGCACCACCTCGAAGGCGTCAAGGACGCTATCGAGGCGGCGCTGGACCAGAGCCCCGAGGAGGGTAGACGGCGGATGCGGGCGCTACGCCGCCAGGTGCTGGCCCACGACGTCGATCGGTGGGCACGTGCATTCCTCGATGCGCTGGCCGAATCTAAATCGGCTTGATCTCGTTGATCAGCCAGTCCCCGTCAACCTTGCGGTAGTCGACCTGCAGCCGGCTGCCGTCATACAGCGGCTGTCGGGACTTATCGGTCACCGTGCGGTTCATGTACACCAGCACCGACCCCGAATCGCGCTGTGCCGCCATGACACCGACCCCGACGATGCTGATCTGGACCACGAGCTGACGCTTGCGCGCCTCCGGGATCACCTTCGCGGCGGCGTCCTGCTCGAACTGCTGCCGGAAGCCCGGGGTGAGCAGCGGATACGTCTCCATCAGACTGCGCTCGACGGTCTGGTAGTCGTAGCCGAACACCTTCGGGATCTGCTCGGCGGCCAGCTGTGGCAGTTCGGCCGATGCGGCCTGCTCGCCGCGCTGCGTCACTCGGTTCCAGTACAGCGCCCCACCGACGCCGGACAGCGCGACGAATGCCACGGTCAACAGGCCGATCACCAGGCCTACCAGCTTCGACCGCATCAGTTGCCCCCATCAGGGTATTTGAGGTCATAACTGGACATATGCCCGTTGTCGTCCTCGTGCACGATGACCCTCAGCCGGTACGGCTGGGTCGGTGCGTTGACTCCGTCCAGATCGGTGACCGTGACCCGCACCGCCACCAGCACCGAGGCGTTCCGGGCGATCTCGTCGACCTTCTCCAGCGCCGCGCCGTTGATCACCGCTTCCGAGCTGGCATTGGTGTCGCGGAACAGCGCCTTGAGGTTGTCGACGTTGCCCGGTTGGCTCATCATGTCGCGCAGAGGACCGCTGGTGCCGTCGACGAACCGGTTCACGCTGTCGTCGATGGTGTCCTGGGTGTAGCTGAACATGTTCACCACGGTCTGCTTGGCCGTATCGACGAAGTCGCGGTTGCGGGCCTGCGCGGCATCGACCGCCCGTTTCTGATCGACCATGACGTAGGTCAGGCCACCCAGCGCACCCGCTGCCACCGTCAGCACCGCGGCGGCCACGATGGCCACCGGCTTTGCGTGCGGGCGGCGTCGCGGCGGTGCCTTGAGCGGCGTGGAAGGCCGCGCCTTGACCGCCACCGGCTCAACCCGCACTTCGGTAGCGGTCGCCTCACCACCTGCCGGGCCTGCGGCCCGGGACGCGCGCCGACGCGCCGGCCTCGATTCCTGCTCTAAGGCCGTGTCTTCGATCATTAAGCCTGCCTTGGGTCCAGCATCAGGTCTACCCAGGTCTCCGCCGGTGCCAGATTGGCGGCGCCGGCTGCGTACACACCCGTGCCTCCGTCGGCGTCAGCGAAAACCCCACTGTGCTGATCGTAGGTGCCGACCCCAGGCGGGCTGGCCAGAGGTGGTGCCTCGGCCGGCAACACAGCCTCCGGAGCCGGCGCGGGCGGCGCCGGAGGTGTCCGGCCGTACGGCGGCACGATCTGATCCGGCGGCGCGAAGTACGGCCACGGCGCCGGCTGCGGCCCCGGCTTGTTCGGTGGGACCGGCAGCGGGAACGGTGCGTGCGGCGCGGGACCGGGTCCCGGCTCCACACCCGGAGGCAGCTGCACAGACGGCGGGCCCGGATCCGGGTCCACCTGCGGCGGGATCATCGGGAACTTGTTGGGCGGCAGGATGTTGCGCCCGTCCTCGATCGGCGTCCCGTACGGGACTGGCGGGCCACGCCAGGGGTTGCTGCCGAGCGGGATGTAACCGTTGGGGTCACGGCAGAGCTGGACGGTGGGCGCCCGCTTGCCGGGGAACTCCTGGCACGGGTAGTTGCGCGCACCGCGGACCACGGACGGGTCATTGGGTGCGGTCTTGCAGTACATGTCGGTCGGAAGCTCCCGCAGCGTCTCGTCCGCCGGGGACCGGACCGCGGTCGGAGGGAGGAAACCGACGTTGCACGGCGGCGCGTCGCCCAGGTCGATCTTGAAGTCCAGTTTGGCGCCCTCGTCGAACGGTGCCCCGCCGGCGACGGTGCTCAGCGCCGAAATCAGCGCCGGGAAGATCACCAGCGCCTGTTCCAGTGACTTGCTGTAGATCACCCCGATCCGGCCGAAGTTGGCCAGGTTGGCCGCCAGCACCGGGAACGTCGGACGGATACCGCTGAACGCCGTGTTGGCCGCCTCGGTCGCGCCGGGCACGGTCTTGAGTGTGGTGCGCAGCTGCGGGTCGGCCCGGTTGACCTCGCCGGTGAACCGGGCCAGCCCGTCGGCGAGCGAACGGATGTTGTCACCGCTGCGCATCTGCGCTTCCAGGAACGGCCCAGCCTGGTCGATGAGCTTGGTGGTGTTGTCGTAGTTGGCATTCGCCTCGTCGATCAGCAGCCGTGACGACTCGATCAGCCGCGCCAGCTCGGGCCCGGACCCGTTGAACGCCTTGAACGTCTCACGCAGCAGATCCTGCAGCCGGCTGTTCCCGATACTGTTGACCAAGATCTCAGACTCATGCAGCAACCCGGCGATGTCCTGGCCGACCCGGGTGTTCTCCTGGGCGATGGTGGCACCGTTGCGCAGCTTGTTGCTCGACGCGTTCTCCGGTGGCACCAGGTCGATGTACTGCTCGCCGACCGCAGAGACACTCTTCACCGTGGCGGTGACGTTGTCCGGGATCGCGGTACTGCTGTTCAGGCGCATCCTGGCGACCACCCCGTCGGGTGCCAGCCCGACGGATTCCACCCGTCCCACCGTCACGCCACGGTAGGTCACATTGGCGTTGTGGTAGATGCCGCCGCCGGCGACGAAGTCGGCGTTGACGTTGTAGGTACCGATGCCCACCGCGGCGGGCAGGTGCAGATAGAACGTCGAGATTGCACCGACGGTCAGCACCGTGACGATCCCGAAGATCATCAACTGCATACGAGTGAGCCGGTCGATCATCTACGGCTTCCCATCGTGTTGTGTGGCAGTTCCCGCCGGGATCTTGAACGGATCGGCGGCTTGGCCGGACAGGTTGGCCATCGCACCGGTCAGGAAGTCCGGCGGGTTGATCACTTCGTTGAGGTGCTTCATGTTCGGATCGAAAGCCCCGGTGGTGAAGACCGACTCACCGAACCGGCGCAGGGTCAGGTCGAACGTGACGAACACGTTCAGATAGTCGCCACGCACCGCCTGACGCAGGTACGTGTAGTGGAACGGGAAGGTCGGCAGAAACTCCAGGTCCTTGATGAAGTCATCGGCGTTGTCGTTGAGCGCCTTGATCACCGGGTAGAGGTCCTTGAAGTCCGCCGCGAAATCATCCTTGGTCTGCGACAGCACCCGGGCGCCCACGTCTGCGAAGCTGCGCAGTGCGGTGAACGCGTCGACGATGTTGGCCCGGTTGTCGTTGAGCACCTTGAGCGCCGCGGGCAGGGTGTCCAGCGTGCGGCCCAGGTTGTCCTTACTCCGGGCCAGGATGGACGCGAAGCGGTTCAGCCCGTCGGCGGCGGCGATGATGTCGTTGGTCTGCTGGTCCAGCGACGCGGTGAGCTCGGCGAGCCGGGGTAGCAGACCGGCGAAGCTGCCCGAGCGTCCGGCCACCGCCGCGTACGCCTCGTCGGTGATGTCCTGCAGGGCACCAAGATTGCCCTTGTTCACCACCACGCCCAGCGACGACAGCACTTCCTCTGTGGTCGGGTAGCGGCCGGTCTGCGCCAACGCGATGTTGGCGCCCTGGCGCAGTTGCCCCTGCTCCGGCTCGTTGGTCGGCGCCGCCAACTCAATGTGCTGTGAGCCCAGCAGCGAGGTCTGGGCCACCCGGGCAACAGCATTGGCGGGGAGCTTGACGTTGCCGTCCAGCGACAACTCCACCGCGGCGTAGAAGGTTCCGTCCGGACGCTGCACCGCATCCAGCCCGGACACGCTGCCCACGGTCACGTCGTCGACCATCACCGGCGAGTTCTGCGGCAAGGTCGCCACATCGGGCAACTGCACGTTGATGGTGAACGAACCAGGGCCGTGCCCGGCCGTACCCGGCATGTTGAGCGAGTTGAGACCACCGAATTGGCAGCCGGCCAGTAACAACGCGCCGCTGCCGATGGCCAGCGTGCGGCCACCGAGCCGTGATGCCTTACGTCCCAAAGCGTTTCCCCTTATCATCCGCCGGCACCTGCCTGTGCCGGCGGCGCCTCCGCGGCGGCCGGGGCCGGACCGGGGGCCGGCGCTTCGGGGCCTCCGACGTGCGAGCTGGTCGGCTGCGGGCCCAACGGTGCGCCGGGAGCGGCCGCCTGATCCGGCGGCAGCATCAGTGAGCTCAACGTCGCGTCCGCCGGAATCTGCGGCGGGGTCACCCCGGGCGCGTTCTGCCACTGCAGGTACGGCACCGGAGTCTCGGCCTTGGCCTCGGTTTCGGGGGTGTCGTAGATGATCTGCCCCTTGTATGCGGTGATGCTGTTGATCGGATGGAACAGCACCGGCGGGTAGTTCATGGTGATGCGCTTGAGCACCGGTCCCATGCGCTGGCGGCACAACTCGGCGCGCTGGTAATTGTCCGGGGTGGCACCGACATCGAAGTTGCCACCGCAGAGGAACTGCACCGGGTTGGCGAAGTTCGGCAGGGACAGCAGACCACCGACGGTGCCCTGGGCCGGGTTGTAGATGTTGTAGAAGTTCGCCAACCCGTTCGGCGTGATGTGCAGGATCTGCTCGATGTCATCACTGTGGTCGGTGAGGACCTGAGTGAACTCGGCGAGCTTGCTCACCTGGGCGATCAATGCGTCGTTGTTCTGGTTGAGGAAGCCGCGCACGTCGGACAGCGCCTGATTCAGCGTGGACAGCGTGTTGTCCAGGCCGCTGGAGCTGTCGGCCAGCACCTGTGACACCGAGGACACGTGATTGGTGAACTGCACGATCTGCTCATTGCTGTTGGACAGCGCATCGACCAGGATCTGCAGGTTCTTGATGGTGCCGAACAGGTCGGTGCGCGAATCCCCAAGCCGCCCAGCGGTTTGGGATAGCTCACGTAGGGCATTGCGGAACGAGTCACCGTTGCCGTCGAAGGTCGCGGCGGCTTGGTTGACGAACTCCGACAGCGGCCCCTGCACCGAACCCTGCTGCGGTCCGAGTTGCGCGCTGAGCGCCGACAGCTGCTCTTTCACCTCGTCCCACTCGACCGGGACACCGGTGCGGTCCAGACCGATGGACCCGCCCTCGGCCATCACCTCACCCTCGGTGTAGGCCGGGGTCAGCTGAATGAACCGGGCGGCCACCAGGTTCGGCGAAATGATCAGCGCCTTGGCGTCGGCAGGAATCTTGACGTTGCGGTCGACGGACATGGTGATCTTGACGTCCGAGGGCCGCGGCTCGATGGAGTCGATCCGGCCCACGGGCACACCGACCACCCGCACCTCGTCACCCGGGTAGAGCCCGACGGCGTTGGTGAAGTAGGCGGTCAGTTTGTGGCCGACCCGGGTCGGCCACACCTGGTACACACCCACCGCCAACGTCACCAGCAGCACCGCGGCCACCGCGATACGTAGCCAGCGACTCCGGCTGGACACCGAATTATCTTGTGTCATGGCGATTTCGGCCTAACTATTACCCGTTCGGAGATGTAGCCGCGCAACATGTCGGAGAGGCTGTCCGGCAGCTTGCCGGGCTGGAAGTAGGCGTCGAGCAGCACCTCGGACATCGTGGCGGGCGGCAATCCGTACAGGTTGATGTTGAAGCCCGGGCCGTTGCCGACGACCTCGCCGAGCGTGGTGGCATACGGCGGCAACCGCTTGAGCGCCTCGCCGATGTGCTCCTTGCGCTCCAACAGGTTGTCCATCACCAGGTTCAACTTGTCGAGCGCCGGCTTGAACTCAACCCGGTTGTCGGCGACAAAGCCCGAAAGCTGATGTGACACATCATCGATCCCCGCGATCAGGCTGCTCAGCGCCTGGCGGCGTTCGTCGAGTGCGGCGAACAGCTGGTTGCCGTCAGTGACCAGTTGGTTGACCTGCCCGGCCCGCTGGGCCAGCAGATCCGACACTCGCTTGGCATGCCGCAACAGCCCCTCAAGCGCCTCATCGCGCTTGTTGATGCTGCGGGACAGATTCGCCACACCGTCCAGCGCACCGCGCAACTGCGGGGTGGCATCGCGCAGCGTGTCGGTCAACGTCTGCAGAGCCTCCTCGAAACGCGGTTTGTCGAGCGCGCCGACGTTGCCGCCGAGATCCTGCAGGGCGGTATTGAGGGTGTACGGGGTCGTGGTGCGGCCCAACGGGATAACCGTCGAGGTCCCGACCCCCTTCGGGGTCACCGCCAGCGACTTCTCGCCCAGCACGGTGTCGGTCTTGATGGCGACCAGGGACTGGTCACCGACCTTGACACCGCGATCCACCGTGAAGCTGACCTTGGCGGCATCCCCAGCCAAGGCCACCCCGGTCACCTTGCCGACCGTGATACCTGAGACGTTGACGTCGTTGCCCGGGGAGATCCCACCCGCATCGCTGAAGTACGCCTGGTAGGCCTTGCCCTGCGGGTAGAACGGCAGCTGGGTATAGCCGAAGGACACCAGCACCAGACACGCCACCACGAAGATGCCGATGATCCCGGTGCGCAAGGGATTTGACTCGCGTGAGCTAGTCATTGGTTGGTGCACACCTCCCCTTGGACGGGTCCGGCGGGCCGCCGAACGGAACCAGGATGTCGCTGCCGGCCGGGCCGTTGATCTTCAGCCGGACCGAACAGTAGAAAATGTTGAAGAACGCGCCGTAGGAGCCGAGCCCGTTGAGCCGCATGTAGTTTTCCGCAAGGGGTTCGATCACCTTGTTGACGTCACCCTTGCGCTCGTCGAGGCGCTGCGCCAATGGGCGCGTATTCTCGATGACACCCTGCAGGGGGCGGCGCGACTTCTCCAGCATGTCGGTCAGGTCACGCTCGGCCGACGCCAGCGGCGCAATCGCCCCGGCGATCGGGTCACGCCCCTGCGACAGTCCGGTGATCAGCTTCTGCAGCTCATCAACGCTGGTGTCGAACTGGGCGCCTTTCTCGTCGACCGTGCTGAGCACCGTGTTCAGGTTGGTGATGACATCACCGATGAGCTGATCGCGGGCAGCCAGGTTCTGGGTGAAGGCACTGGTGCTGGTCAACATGTTCGCCAATGCGCCGCCTTGGCCCTGCAGCAGCTCGATCACGGCGTTGGAGATCTCGTTGACCTTGGCGCCGTCCAGTCCCTTGAGCACCGGCCGCAACCCGCCCAGCAGGGCATCGAGATCCAGTGCGGGCTGGGTGTTCTGCTGCGCGATGGTGCCGCCGGGTGGCAGCTTGCGCAGCTCTCCAGGACCGGAGGTGATTTCCAGGAACCGGTCACCGACCAGGTTCTCGTAGCGCACCGCGGCCTTGCTGGAGGTGTAGAGCTGAAAGCGCTTGTTGACATTGAATGCGACGTCAACGGTGTTGTCCGAGTTGAGCTTCACCGAGTTGACGGTGCCGACCGGCACCCCGGCGATGCGCACGTCCTGGCCGGCCTTGAGCCGCGACGCCTCATTGAACGTGGCGTGGTAGCTGTTCACCGCGGCGAACCGGAATTCGCCGAACACCACCACCAGCATCGCCGCCACCAACAGCATGGCAACGGTGAAGATGCCGACCTTCAGCAGGGTGCGATCGCTGCCCGCGTTTGCCATCAGAATCTGTCCCTCTCCGCGTAGGCACCGTTGAACAGGAACTGCAGCGTCGCCGGAGCGTCGAACTGCACCTCGGTGTTCGGCTGGAACGGAACGTAGGCGTTGTCGGTGACCAGGAACGGTGCGCGGTACCAGCTGCCGCCGTACTGCTTGGTCGGAACGTTCGGCAGGCCGCGGCAGTTCGGGCCGCCGGACGCGTTCACCATCGGCAGGCTCTCCGGATAGGTGTAGGCCGGGGAGCCGGGCAGGAAGTTGGAGTTGACGAACAGGCCGGGCCTGATACCGCCGATGATCGGGGCGAACCGGTCGGTGGCGATGGAGACGCCCTGCAGGAGGCAACCGAACTCCGGCGAGTAGTCGGCCGCCACCTTCAGCGGGGCACGCAACCGCTGAATGGCCGCGATGTAGTCGTTGGCGGCGGGTGCCAGGGTGGCGGTGCCGTTGTTGCCCAGCCCGGTCGCGGCCAGCAGCGTGGCGTTGAGGTTGGCCTTTTCGTCGATGATGGTCCGGTTGAGCGCGGGCACATTGTCGATCACCTTGGCCAGATCCGGTCCGGCGTCACCATAGATGTTGGCCACCTCCGCGGCCTTGGCGAAGTCCTCCCGCACCGTGGGCAACTTCGGGTTCAGTTGCTGCAGATAGGAATTCAGACCGGACAGGGCAACGCCCAGATCGTCGCCATGGCCGCGCAGGCCCTCACCCAGGGCACCGAAAGTCGCGTTGAGGCTGACCGGGTCGATCTTGTTGAGCACATCGGAGAGGGTCTGGAAGAGGGTGTTGACCTCCAGTTGCACATCCTTGGCGGCCACGTTGGCCCCCGCCCGCAGCGAGGTGCCTTGGGGCTTGTCCGGCGGCAGGAACTCCACCGACTTGGCGCCGAAGATGGTGTTGCCGGCGATCCGCACGGTGGCATTGGACGGGATGAAGGGCATCTCGTCGCGGTTGATCGACAGCGTCAGCTTCGCCTGGTTGCCCGCGTAGGCGATGTCGGTGACCTTGCCGATCTGGATGCCGCGGTACTTCACCTTGGCGTCTCGTTCCATCACGAGGCCGGCCCGTGGGGCGGTCACCGTGACGGCGTCGGTTCGGGTGAACGCCGCGGTGTAGGACAGGTAAGTGAAGACCACGGCGGCGAGCACGATGGCCGCCAGGATCGCGGCGGCGATCCGGACGTGGCTCCGCTTTGCGTTTCCGTCTGACATCGTGCGACCTACCCGGAGAGGTTGAAGTTGCCGGACGCGCCGTAGACGGCCAGGGAGATGAACAGGGTGATGGTGACGACCACGATCAGCGAGGTCCGCACGGCCTGACCGACCGCGATACCCACGCCGACCGGCCCACCGGAGGCGTTGAAGCCGTAATAGGTGTGCACCAGCATGACCGCGATGGCCATGACGATGGCCTGCAGGAACGACCACAACAGGTCGCTGGGTATCAGGAAGGTGTCGAAGTAGTGGTCATATAGGCCGGCGGATTGGCCGTTGATGAACACCGTGGTGAACCGCGCGGCGAAGAACGCGGCCAGCACTGAAAGCGAGTACAGCGGCACGATGGTGATCAGGCCGGCGACCAGCCGGGTGGACACCAGGTAGGAGACGGCATGCACGGCCATCGCCTCGACGGCATCGATCTCCTCGGCCACCCGCATCGCACCGAGCTGGGCGGTGGCGCCGGCACCGATCGTGGCCGCGAGTGCGATACCGGCGATCACCGGCGCCACGATGCGCACGTTGAGGAACGCCGACAGGAAGCCGGTCAGGGCCTCGATGCCGATGTTGCCCAGCGATGAGTAACCCTGCACGGCAATGACACCGCCGGAGGCAAGAGTGAGGAAGGCGGCGACGCCGACGGTGCCGCCGATCATCACCAGCGCGCCCGCACCCAGTGTCATCTCGGCGACCAGCCGGATGGTCTCCCGGCGGTAGCGCGTGATGGCGTTGGGGATGTAACGCATCGTCTCGCCGTAGAACAGCGCCTGCTCGCCGACATTGTCAACGGTCTTGGGTACGCCGCGGAACAGGCGGCGGAAACGCAGCGTGGCGTCGTAACTCATCTTCTGATCACCGAACCAGAACTCGGACGCCGACGGCGGTCATGATCACATTAATGACGAAGAGGCAGATGAAGGCGTAGACCACGGTCTCGTTCACGGCGTTCCCGACGCCCTTCGGGCCACCCTTGACTGTCAGTCCGCGGTAGCAGCCGACCAAGCCGGCCACCACGCCGAACAGCAGCGCCTTGATTTCGGCCAGCACCAGCTCGCCGAGACCGGTGAGCACGGTCAGTCCGTTGATGAATGCACCGGGGTTGACCCCCTGCAGGAACACTGAGAAGACGTAGCCGCCGGCCAGGCCGATCGCGCACACCAGACCGTTGAGCATCAGGGCCACGAAGGTGGAGGCCAACACGCGGGGCACCACCAGGCGCTGGATCGGGTCGATGCCCAGCACCCGCATCGCGTCGATCTCCTCGCGGATGGTGCGGGCACCCAGGTCCGCGCAGATCGCGGTGGCACCGGCGCCGGCGACCACCAGCACGGTCACCACCGGGCCGAGCTGGGTGATGGTGCCGAACGCGGTGCCCGCTCCGGACAGGTCGGCGGCGCCGATCTCACGCAGCAGGATGTTGAGCGTGAAGGCAACCAGGACGGTGAACGGGATGGCGACCAACAGCGTCGGCACCAGCGAGACCCGCGCGATCATCCAGGTTTGGTCGAGGAATTCCTTGAACTGGAACGGCCGGCGGAACATCTTGGCGAACGTGTCCAGCGACATCTCGACGAAGCCACCCACGGCCCGGGCCGGAGCCGCAAGCTGTTCGATCAACCTCGGCTCCGTTTCTCGGGGTACACGGGGGGCCTAAAGACTTAGCGACATGTCGCCGTAGCGAAATATCGGGGGCCGCCAGCCGTGGCGGCCCCTCCCACCCTTGGTCTTACGCTGCTCTTAGTGAGCCGGATCATATTAACTAGAACATGTTCGCGGTGTCAAAGAGTTGCGAAATAAGGGAATAAAACGCCATTCCCCCTGGTCAAGCGCATCAAACAAGATCGCGATCTGGAACGTGTTCTAGCAACTACACAGCCCTGCGACCGAGACAGTCAGTCTCGGTCGGCCATCAGGGCCGTCGCCGAAAATCCACGCTCCGGGTCACGATCAGCAAAGTAATCGTGCAGTGCCACACTCAGGTCCGCCGGATCCCACGCACTCGCATTCGCCGTGAAGTGCTGCTCAGCGGTGGGCGCCGCGACCAGAGTGACAGTTGGACCATAGACGATGAACAGCTGTCCGTTCACAGCTTCGGATGCCGGCGAGGCGAGAAAGCGCACCAACGTGACCACATGGTTGGTGGACAACGGGTCGACCGTACCGTCAGCCAGCTCGGGCGCGTCGCCGAATACGCCTGCCGTCATGGCGGTGCGCGCCCGCGGCGCGATGGCATTGGCCCGCACACCGAAGCGCTCCAGCGCCCGGGCGGCCGACAGTGTCAGCGCCGTGATGCCGGCTTTGGCGGCACCGTAGTTGGGCTGGCCGACCGGGCCGGACAGCCCGGCCTCCGACGAGGTGTTGATGATCCGGCCGTAGACCGTCCCATCCCCCTCCTTGGCCTTGCTACGCCAGTAGGTGGCCGCATTGCGAGTCAGCAGGAAATGGCCGCGCAGGTGCACCGCGATGACCGCGTCCCACTCTTCGTCGGTCATGTTGAACAGGATGCGGTCGCGGGTGATGCCGGCGTTGTTGACGACGATGCCCAGGCCGCCCAGACCGTCGGCGGTCGCGACCAGCTCGTCGGCGGTGGAGCGCTGACTGATATCCCCGGCGACCACGACGCCCTTGGACCCGGCGGCCGCAATCTCGTCGAGCACGTCCGAGGCGTCCAGCGCGCCGGCCATGTCGTTGACCACCACCGTCGCCCCGGCCTTGGCCAGGCCGATCGCCTCGGCCCGGCCCAATCCGGCAGCGGCGCCGGTAACCACGGCGACCTTTCCGGACAGATCGATCTCGTTACCGCTCGAATCGTTCGTCAATTTATGAATACCTCTAGTCTTTACGGATCAGGGCTGCGCGGGGGCACTCGGCAACTGCCTGCTCGGCCAACTTCTCCTGGTCGGCCGGCACCGGGTCGGCCTTGACCACGGCATAATCGTCATCGTCAAGATCGAACAAATCGGGCGCAATTCCCACGCACACCGCGTTTCCTTCGCAGCGATCATGGTCAACTTCAATTCGCATGACGACCTCCTCACGACATATGTGCGCACCGGGCTGGGGGCGCGCAGCCACAGAATACGACCCAACCCGGCAGCTGCCAGTCCAGCACCGGCCTGGACCCCAAGACTAGAACGTGTTACAACCTGAAAGAAACCCAGGTACGTCAAGCAGTGAGGATGCAGCGGAATGCGAATCGGTTATACCCCCGAGCAGGAGGAGCTGCGGCGCGAATTGCGCGCGTACTTTTCCAAGTTGATGACGCCCGAGCGGGTCGAGGCGCTGAACTCGTCCGAGGGCGAGATGGGCCGCGGCAATGTCTACCGCGAGACGGTCGCCCAGATGGGCAAGGACGGCTGGCTGACGCTGAGCTGGCCCAAGGAGTTCGGCGGCCAGGCCCGCCCGCCGATGGACGGGCTGATCTTCACCGATGAAGCCGCCATCGCCGGCGCCCCGGTTCCGTTCCTGACCATCAACAGCGTCGCGCCGACGATCATGCACTTCGGCACCGAGGAGCAGAAGAAGTTCTTCCTGCCCAAGATCGCCGCGGGCGAGCTGCACTTCTCGATCGGCTATTCCGAGCCGGGCGCGGGCACCGACCTGGCGGCGCTGCGGACCACCGCGGTGCGCGACGGCGACGACTACGTGGTCAACGGTCAGAAGATGTGGACCAGCCTGATCGCCTACGCCGACTACGTGTGGCTGGCCGTGCGCACCAACCCCGAGGCCAAGAAGCATCGCGGGATCTCCATGCTGATCATGCCCACCACAGCCGAGGGCTTCTCCTGGACCCCGGTGCACACCATGTCCGGTGTGGACACCAGCGCCACCTACTACCAGGACGTGCGAATCCCGGTCACCAACCTGGTCGGCGAGGAGAACGCGGGCTGGAAGCTGGTCACCAACCAGCTCAACCACGAGCGCGTCGCGCTGGTGTCGGCCCAGCCGATCTATGTCGCGCTGGACGGTGTCATCGAGT
Source organism: Mycolicibacterium frederiksbergense (assembly GCF_029893345.1). Lineage (GTDB taxonomy): Bacteria > Actinomycetota > Actinomycetes > Mycobacteriales > Mycobacteriaceae > Mycobacterium > Mycobacterium frederiksbergense_B. The sequence goes on from NZ_JARXVE010000004.1 coordinate 69,803, forward strand.
GGGCACAGAACACCAAGGACGTACACGGCAAGCGAGTCATCGATTCCGAATGGGTGCAGCTCAACCTGGCCCGGGTGCGCGCCAAGGCCGAAGTGCTCAAGCTGATCAACTGGGAGCTGGCCTCGGCCACCGAAGGACCGTCCCCGGCGGATGCGTCGGCGGCCAAGGTGTACGGCACCGAACTGGCCACCGAGGCCTACCGTCTGCTGATGGAGGTCCTGGGCACGTCGGCCACGCTGCGTCCGGACAGCCGCGGCGCATTGCTGCGCGGCCGCATCGAGCGGTTCCACCGCTCGGCGCTGATCCTGACCTTCGGCGGCGGCACCAACGAGATTCAGCGCGACATCATCGGCATGGTCGCGCTCGGCCTGCCCCGAGTGAACCGGTAAGGACGGCACACCAATGGATTTCAAGACAACCGAAGCGGCCACCGATCTGGATGGCCTGGTGCGCACGATCACCGAATCGGTGTGCACGCCCGAACGCCAGCGTGAACTCGATGGGTTCGACCAGCGGTTCGACCGCGACCTGTGGGCCAAGCTCATCGAGGCCGACGTGCTCTCCGCCGCTGCGCCGGAGTCGGTGGGCGGCGGCGGATTCGGCGTGCTGGAGCAGGCCGCCGTGCTGACCGCGCTGGGCCGGCAACTGGCCGCCGTGCCGTACCTGGATTCGGTGGTGCTGGGCGCCGGTGTGCTGGCCGCGTTCGGCTCCGACCAGCTGCGCAGCCAGTGGGCGGTGCCCGCGGTGACCGGCGAGAAGATTCTCGCGGTGGCCCTCGACGGTGAAATGGGCCAGGGTCCGGTCCAGGCCGCCGCGGCCGACGGCGGTTACCGGCTCACCGGCACGCGCACCCAGGTGAACTACGGACCGGTCGCCGACGCATTCTTGGTTCCGGCCGACACTGATTCCGGGGTCAGCGTTTTCCTGGTCACCGCCGATGATCCGGGGGTGACGATGAGCGCGTTGAGCACCACCGGCCGCGGCAGCGTCGGGCACCTGGAGCTGCACGGCACCACCGTGGACGCCACCCGCGTCGTCGGCGGCGCGGAGGTCCTGGACTGGCTGACCACGCATACCGCGTTGGGCCGCAGCGCCTTCCAACTCGGCGTGGTGGAGCGGGCACTGGAGCTCACCTCGTCCTACGCGCGCGAACGCGAGCAGTTCGACCGGCCCATCGGCAGCTTCCAGGCGGTTTCGTCGCGGCTGGCCGACGGCTACATCGACATCAAGGGTCTGCGCCTGACCCTGACCCAGGCCGCCTGGCGGTTGTCGGAGGACCTGCCCGCCGACATTGACGTCGCCAGTGCGGCGTTCTGGGCCGCCGAGGCCGGACACCGCGTCGCACACACCGCGGTGCACGTGCACGGCGGTGTCGGTATCGACATGGACCATCCGGTACACCGCTACTTCCTGGCCGCCAAGCAGACCGAGTTCAGCCTCGGCGGCGCCACCGGGCAGCTGCTGCGCATCGGCCGCGAACTGGCCGACACCCCGGTCTAGGGATGGAGGGTCCAACCGTCACTCCGACCGTCACGGAGCTGCTGGTTCCGCTGGCCGAGGTCACCGACCGAGGCATCTACGAAGGCGATTCCTTCGTCAGCTGGGCCGACCACATCGCCGCGGGTGCACAACTGGCCGCGGCGCTGCGGGCACGGTTGGACCCCCACAAGCCCCCGCATATCGGGGCACTGCTGGGTAATTCGACGTTCTTCTCCAGCCTGCTGGTCGCGGCGGGACTGACCGGACTGGTGCCGGTCGGGCTCAACCCGACCCGGCGGGGTGCGGCGCTGGTCCGCGACATCGAGCGCGCCGATTGCCAATTGGTGTTGACCGACGATCCCGAGCTGGTGCCCGCCGGGGTGGACTTCATCGACGTCGGATCTGCCGACTGGGCCACCGAACTGGCATCCCATCGGGGCGCCGCGGTGACCTTCGCCGAGTCGACCAGTGACGACCTGTTCATGCTGATCTTCACCTCGGGCACCAGCGGTGACCCCAAGGCGGTGCGGGTCACCCAGGACAAGGCGGCGTTTCCCGGACAGATGCTGGCCGAGCGGTTCGGGCTCGGCCCGGCCGACACCGTCTACCTGTCCATGCCGTTGTTCCATTCCAACGCGATCATGGCCGGGTGGGCGGTGGCCGTTGCCGCCGGCGCGTCAATTGCGTTGCGGCGCAAGTTCTCCGCGTCGGGGTTCATGCCGGACATCCGGCGTTTCGGCGCCACCTACGCCAACTACGTCGGCAAACCGTTGTCCTACGTCCTGGCCACCGAAGCCAGGCCCGACGATGCCGACAATCCGCTGCGGATCCTCTACGGCAATGAGGCCGCACCGCGGGATCTGGCCCGCTTCGCCGAGCGTTTCGGGGTCACGGTGGTAGACGGATTCGGCTCGTCCGAGGGTGGTGTGGCGATCGCACGCACCCCGGACACCCCGGACGGAGCCCTCGGCCCGCTCACCGACCAGGTGGCCATCGTCGATGTGGACACCGGCGAGCCCTGCGCCCCCGGGGTGGTCGGCGAGATCGTGAATCCGACCGGGCGTGGCTGGTTCCGCGGCTACTACAACGACGACGAGGCCGAATCGGCACGCATGGCCGGCGGCGTCTACCACACCGGCGACCTGGCCTACCGCGACGAGAACGGCTACGCCTACTTCGCCGGGCGGCTCGGCGACTGGATGCGGGTGGACGGAGAAAACCTCGGCACCGCGCCGATCGAGCGAATCCTGTTGCGCTACCCCGATGTTGTCGAGGTCGCTGTGTACCCGATTCCCGACCCCGCCGTCGGCGATCAGGTGATGGCGGCGCTGGTGCTGTCCCCCGATGCAGTATTCGACCTGGACAAGTTCCGGGCCTTCTTGGCCGAGCAACCCGACCTGGGTCCCAAGCAGTGGCCGTCTTATGTGCGGATGGGCAGCGCGTTGCCCCGCACCGAGACCTTCAAGGTGATCAAGCGGCAGCTGTCGACCGAGGGCACCGATTGCGCCGACCCGGTGTGGCCGATCACGCGCTAACCGCGCACTACGCAGCGGGTGCCGCTGTACACCGTCGGCATGCATTTCATGCAGTGCACGCACAGTCCCGCGGTCGCCGAGCCGTCGGCAAACCGGTTGACCAGAGCCGGATCTCGCAGCAGTGCCCGGGCCATGGCGACGAACTCGAATCCCTCGTCCAACGCCTCCTGCACGGTGGCCAGCTCGTTGACGCCACCCAGCAGGATCAGCGGCATGGTCAGCGCCTCACGAAACTGGCGGGCCAGCGGCAGGAAGAACGCCTCTTCGAACGGATAGGTCTTGAACAGCCGCGGGCCGAGCACCCGCAGGCCCAGCCCCACCAGCTTCGGCTGGGAGGCGATGAACTCGTCGAGCGGGACGTCGCCACGGAAGTAGTACATCGGGTTCTGCAGCGAGCTGCCGCCGGTCAGTTGCAGGGCGTCCAGATGCCCATCGGCCTGCAGCAGCTTCGCCGTGGGCAGACTGTCGGTGAGCCAGAAGCCTCGGCGCACGCCATCATCCATGTTGAACTTCGCGGTCACCGCGATGGACTGACCGACCTCGCCGCGTACCCGCTCGGCGACCCGGCGGGCCAGTTCGGCCCGGCCCGCGGTGCTGCCTCCGAACCGGTCGGAGCGCTTGTTGAGGTTCGGACTGAAGAACGAACTCAGCAGGTAGCCGTGGCCCATATGGATCTCGACGGCGTCGAACCCGGCCTCGACAGCGTGCCGGGCGGCCGCACCGAACTGGTCGACCACGGCGTCGAGCTGCTCCGGCGTGGCCGCCTTCACCAGCCCCATCGACGGCGCGCTGATCCTGGTGCTCGGGGCGAGCGAGGGTGCGCGGTTGGACAGCGTATTGGCCACCAGACCCGCATGGCCGATCTGGGCGCAGACCAGTGCCTGTTCCCGGTGCACCGCATCGGTCAGCCGCCGCAGTGCGGGCACCGTCTCGGCGTTGAGGATGACGGTGTCTCGATGCACCCGGCCGCCGGGCGAGATCGCGCAGTAGGCGACGGTGGTCATCGCCGCGCCGCCGCGGGCTACCTCGGTGTGAAAGTCGATCAGGGCATCGGTGACCTGGCCGCGGGGCATGACCCCCTCGAAGGTCGCGGCCTTGATGAATCTGTTCTTGAGGGTCAACGGCCCAAGAGTCATCGGCGTGAACGGTTTCGATACCATTGGCATCGAAATATAGCAGGCAGGTGGGAGACCGATCATGCATATCGCAGTAACCGGCGGCACCGGCTATCTCGGAGCCCACACCGTTCGAGGCCTGCTGGAGGCGGGCCACCGGATTCACCTGCTCGTCGCACCCGGCTGCGGCGACGACGAGGTGATCGGCCACCTGGCCGGGCTTGGTGAGATGACCGTGCTCGAGGGCGACATCCGCGACGGCGAAACGGTCGGGCGGCTGCTGGCGGGCTGCGACGCCCTGATCTACGCCGCCGGCATCGTCGGCACCGACCGGCGTCGCGAACAGCTGATGTGGGAGATCAACGCGCACGCCACCGAGGCCGTGCTGAATCGCGCGGTCGAAGCCGGGCTCGATCCGATCGTCTCGGTCAGCAGCTACAGCTCACTGTTCCCGCCGCCCAACGGGGTGATCTCCGCCGACACCCCGCCCGCACCGGGCCGCAGCCCCTACGCCAAGACCAAGGCCTATGCCGACCGGGTGGCCCGGAAGTTGCAGGCGGCCGGGGCGCCGGTAGTGGTCACCTACCCGTCGAGCGTGGTGGGCCCGGCCTACTTCACCGCCGCCGGGGTCACCGAACGCGGCTGGGCGCCGATCGCCAAGGCGGGCCTGGCACCGCGGATGTCGGGCGGGATGCAGATGATCGACGTGCGTGACGTCGCGCTGGTCCACGAGCGGCTGATGCAGCCCGGACGGGGCCCCAAGCGCTATGTCTGCGGCGGCGTGATGGTGTCCTTCAATGAAATGATCGACGTGCTGGAGCAGGGCCGCGGACACAAGATCCGCCGGATTCCGGTGCCGGGGAGCATGTTTCGCGGCATCGGCTGGGTCTCGGATCTGCTGGGCGGGGTGCTGCCGCTCGGCGACGGGATCAGCTACGAGGCCGCGATGCTGCTCACTGCCGCCACACCCACCGACGACGCGAGCACGCTCACCGATCTGGGCATCGAGGCCTGGCGCTCACCGCAGGCCGCCATGCTGGCCTCATTCGGCCGGTGACAGCCCCAGGGCCTGCCTGAGCAGCCGCGCCAGCCGCTGCTGCAGATCGGGCGAGTCGTCGTCGACGGCCACCGTGGTGGTGAACAGCGCGGCGCCGGCCGCCATCGCCAGGGCGGCCCGAGCGTCGGCTTCCGAGCCGTAGCCCTCGGCGGCGAACATCTCGATCGCCGGGCCGCTGAACCCGTCCCACAGGGCCTTGCGCAGGGCGTCGTTCTCGCGCAATGCCAGCAGCAGCCCGGGCACCGCCGCACTGACGTCGGGACGGCTGAACAATTGGTGGCTGCCGCGCACCACCCAGTCGATCCACCCGGCCAGATCGGTGCCGGAAAACGGTGACATATCGGGCGCTTCGCCGAGTATCGCGTGCAGCACGAGCTCGGCCTTCGATGACCAGCGCCGGTTCAGGCTGGAGCGGCCCACCCCGGAACGCACCGCGACCAGTCGGACGCTCAGATCGTCCCACCCCACCTCGACCAGCAATTCGCGTGTCGCCGAGAGCACCCGCTCATCGATCGACGTGTCACGAGGTCGCCCGGCCATGCCCCGATTCAACCGCATGCCGACGCGGGTAGCGTCGGGGCGTGGGTTATCGCGAATTCGCCGCACCGCCCGGCCTGCATTCTCTGATCGAATGCGGCTGGGCGACAACCGGACTCGGGAACCAGGCCCGAATTCTGCCGGACGGCTGCATGGATCTGATCCGGATCGGGGACCAGACCGTCGTGGCCGGGCCCGACACCGCGGCATTCCTGACCCGGTGCGGACCGGAGCCGGTGCGCGGCTTGCGGTTTCACCCGGGCATGTTGCCGCGGCTGCTTGGGGTCCCGGCCGCCGAGCTGCGCAACACCCGGGTTGCCCTGCGCGAATTGCGTGCGATCGGCTCCGACCGCACGTTGCAGGAACTGGCCGTGACGCTGGCTGCCGATCCGCCCCGGCCCGAGACGGCGCCGTGGTCGCTGGCCACCCTGGAGCAGGTGACCCGACGCCTGGCCAGCGGGGCCTCGGTGGCCGATACCGCACGCCAGGCCGGCTGGTCGGCCCGCACGCTGCAGCGCCAGTGCGCGGCGGTCTACGGGTACGGGCCGGCGATGCTGAGACGGGTACTCCGATTCCGCCGGGCCATGCGGTTGCTGCACACCGGGCTGACACCGGCAGGCGTGGCGGCCAGTGCCGGGTACGCCGATCAACCGCACCTGCACCGCGAGGTCCGCGCGCTGGCCGGGGTGGGAATACGTCAGCTGGGTCAGCCCTCCAGTGCCGCGAACAGGTCGACCGAGGTGCCGTCGGGATCTTCGACGGTCGCGTAACGCTGTCCCCAGGGGGCGTCGAACGGCTTGAGCGTTCCGGGGTGTCCAGCGCCGGTGAGCCGCTCATAGAGTTCGTCGACGTCGGCGGGCGAGTCGAGCCCGAAGGCCAGCGCGACCCGGCCGGCACTCACCGGCGGCGCCCAGCCCGGATGCATCCCGGCGATCACCTCCTCGGTGTCAAAGGCCAGCTTGTTGCCACCGGGCAGGGCCACCTCGACATGCGGGCCGTCGGGCGCGGGGACATCCAGACCCAACAGCCGGTAGAAGTCCAGGGATCGGTGCAGGTCTGCGGCGACGATCTCGATGACCGCCGAGTTCAGTTTCAAGGCCATACCGGGCAGGTTAGACGGGCCCCCGCGCGGTGTCGTGAACAAATCGGACACGGCGAGGTTGGTCGGACCGCCGGTACCGAGTAGGTTGATCCCTACCGCTAGTTACTCGCCAGTAGGGAGGGTCGCCATGCCCGCTCCGTCCGCCGCCGACTTCGCTCGCCTGCGCGCACTTGTCGCCATCGACAATGCCGAGGCCCGGCTGTCCAAACCGATCGACGAGGTCTTCACCGGCCGGGAGCTGACCACCATCCCGGTCGGGACCGCCGAGGATGTCACCGCCGCATTCGCCAAGGCCCGCGCCGCGCAGGCCGAATGGGCCAAGCGTCCGGTCAAAGAACGCTGCGCGATCATCGAGCGTTTCGGCGAACTCGCGGCCACGCACCGCGACTTCCTGATGGACGTGGCCCAGGCCGAGACCGGCAAGGCCCGCTCAGCCGCCCAGGAAGAGATCGTCGACATGATGCTGAACTCGCGCTACTACGCGCGCGAGGCGGCCAAGCTGCTCTCCCCCAAGCGGGTGCAAGGCCTGCTGCCCGGCGTGGTCAAGACCGTGGTCAACCACCACCCCAAGGGTGTCATCGGGGTCATCTCGCCGTGGAATTACCCGATGGCGCTGTCGATCTCGGATTCCATTCCCGCACTGCTGGCCGGCAACGCCGTAGTGGTGAAGCCGGACAGCCAGACCCCGTACTGCACGCTGGCCAATGCCGAGCTGCTGTATCAGGCGGGTCTCCCCCGCGATCTGTTCGCCGTGGTGCCCGGGCCGGGTTCGGTGGTCGGCACCGCGATCGTGCAGAACTGCGACTATCTGATGTTCACCGGCTCCACCGCCACCGGCCGCTCCCTGGCCGAGCAGTGCGGCCGCCGGCTGATCGGCTTCTCCGCCGAGCTGGGCGGCAAGAACCCGATGATCGTCACCAAGGGCGCCAACCTGGACGTGGCCGCCAAGGCCGCCACCCGCGCCTGTTTCTCCAACGCCGGTCAGCTCTGCATCTCGATCGAGCGGATCTACGTCGAGCGCGAGGTCGCCGACGAGTTCACCGCCAAGTTCGGTGAGCGGGTGCGCAAGATGAAGCTGTCGGGCGCCTATGACTTCACCGCCGATATGGGCAGCCTGATCTCCGAGGATCAGGTCAAGGCCGTATCCGGCCATGTCGATGACGCAAAGGTCAAGGGCGCCAAGGTGATCGCCGGCGGCAATGCGCGTCCCGACATCGGGCCGCTGTTCTACGAGCCGACCGTGCTGACCGGTGTCACCGACGAGATGGAGTGCGCCCGCAACGAGACCTTCGGCCCGCTGGTGTCGATCTACCCCGTCGACTCCGTCGCCGAAGCCATCGAGAAGGCCAACGACACCGAGTACGGCCTGAACGCCAGCGTGTGGGCAGGGTCGAAGGCCGAGGGCGAGGCGATCGCCGCCAAGATCAACTCCGGCACCGTCAATGTCGATGAGGGCTACGCCCTGGCCTTCGGCAGCACCGCGGCCCCGATGGGCGGAATGAAGGCCTCCGGACTCGGGCGCCGCCACGGCGCCGACGGCATCCTCAAGTACACCGAGTCGCAGACCGTCTCCACCGCGCGGGTGCTCAATCTCGATCCCCCGCTGGGGATTCCGCAGACGCTCTGGCAGAAGGCGCTGACCCCGATGATCCAGGCGGTGCAGAAGCTGCCCGGCCGCTAGTTTCCCTCGCGAGGAAATCAGGCGTCGCGGATACCGTCGAGCCGTGTGGTGGCGGCCTCGAATCCGGTGACCAGCTCGCCGATGATGTCGGCGACCGGGCGGATCTCGTTCATCCGGCCCACGATCTGACCGACCGGCATCGCCACCGTGTCCGGGTTGTCCGACTCGTTCATCCGCTGATGCGCCTCGCTGACCAGGATGTTCTGCAGCGGCATCGGCAGCGGCTCGGGTGCGTCCGGGGCATCCCAGGCGTCGGTCCACTTGGTCTTGAGCAGTCGGGCCGGCTTGCCGGTGTAGATCTTGCGGCGCACGGTGTCAGCCGTGCCCGCGCGCAGCAGCGCCTCCTGGATGGTGGAGATGCCGCTTTCCTTGCGATGCCCGAGGTCGTATTCGGCCGCGGTCAAAAACGCCGAACCCATCCACACGCCCTGGGCGCCCAGCGCCAGCGCGGCCGCCACCTGCTTGCCGGTGCCGATGCCGCCGGCGGCCAGCACCGGCGCCTTACCATCAAGGGCGTCAACGATTTCCGGCCAGAGCACCATCGAGCCGATCTCACCGGTGTGGCCACCGGCCTCGTGCCCCTGTGCGACAACGATGTCCACGCCATTGGCGACGTGGCGCAGGGCGTGCTTGGCGCTGCCGGCCAGGGCCGCCACCGGAACACCGGCCGCATGGGCCTGCTCAATGACGTCATTGGGCGGTGAACCGAGCGCGTTGGCGATCAGCTTGATCGGGTGCTTGAGCGCGACCTCGACATGGGAGCGGGCCACCGAGTGCAGCCAGCCCAGCACCCCCTCATTGCGCGCCTCGTCCTCCGGCAGTGGCGGAACGCCAAGATCGGTAAGGGTTTTGGCGACGAAGTCGCGGTGACTCTGCGGGATGAGCTTGTTGATGTCGACGGCGGTGCCCTCGGTGGGCACCTTGGCCGGCATCACGATATCGACGCCGTAAGGCTTGCCGTCGGTGTTGGCGTCCATCCACTGCAGGACGTTCTCCAGGTCGTCGGCCTCGTTGAACCGCACGCAGCCCAGCACGCCCATACCGCCGGCCTTGCTCACCGCGGCGGCCACCTTCTCCGACGGGGTGAAGACGAAGATCGGGTATTCGATCCCGAACCGGTCGCAGAGTTCGGTCCGCATCAGACTTGCGCTCCGGCGTGTTTGGCGTGCACCTCGTCGGCGGGGCGCTGTTCGGTCTGATCCTTGGCCCACCGGTAATCCGGCTTGCCGGCCGGCGAGCGCATGACCTCGTCGACCAGCCACAGGCTGCGCGGAACCTTGTAACCCGCGATCTCGGTACGCACGAAGGTGTCCAGTTCGGCCAGCGTCGGCCGGCTGCCCTCACGGGGCTGCACGACGGCGGCGACGTGCTGGCCGAAACGCGGATCGGGCACACCGACGACGAGCGCGTCGAACACATCGGGGTGACCCTTGAGCGCGGCCTCGACCTCTTCGGGGTAGATCTTTTCCCCGCCACTGTTGATCGACACCGAGCCACGACCCAGCATGGTCACGCTGCCGTCGGCCTCGACCTCGGCGTAGTCACCCGGGATGGCGTAGCGCACGCCGTTGATGGTCTGGAACGTCTCGGCCGTCTTCTTCTCGTCCTTGAAGTAGCCGACCGGGATGTGGCCACGCTTGGCGATGATGCCGCGGACACCCGAACCAGGCTTGACCTCGTTGCCGTCCTCATCGAGGACGACGGTGTTCTTGTCGATGCTCACCCGCGGACCGCCGGTATGCGACTGGCCCTTGGCGACGATGCTGGTGCCACCGAAACCGGTCTCCGAGGACCCGATCGAGTCGGTGATGACCCGGTTGGGCAGCAGCTCGAGGAATTGCTCCTTGAGGCTGGTCGAGAACAGCGCCGCGGTGCTGGCCAGCAGGTACAGGCTGGACAGGTCGTAGCCTTCCCCCCTCCCGCCAGGAGCCTGTGCGGCCAGCAGCGAATCCAGCAGCGGACGGGCCATCGCGTCGCCGGTGAAGAACAGCAGGTTCACCTTGCGGTCATGGATCGTCTGCCAAACCTCGTCGGCATCGAACTCCGGGGTCAGCAGGATGGTTCCACCGGAGAACAGCGCCATCCAGGTGGCCGACTGGGTGGCGCCGTGGATCATCGGCGGGATCGGGTAGCGGATCATCGGCGGATTCGCCGCGGCCGCCTTGGCCAGGTCGTACTCATCGGCGACGGGCTCGCCGGTGGCGAAGTCGGTGCCGCCGAACAGGACCCGGTAGATGTCCTCGTGGCGCCACATCACGCCCTTGGGGAAGCCGGTGGTGCCGCCGGTGTAGAGCAGGTAGATATCGTCCGCGCTGCGCGGGCCGAAGTCACGCACCGGTGAGCTGTCGGCGATGGCGGAGTAGAACTCGACGCCGCCGTAGCGCTGAAAATCGCCGTCCGCCCCATCTTCTACGACCATGACGGTCTTGAGGTTCGGAGTCTCCGGCAGCACATTGGCCACCCGGTCGGCGTACTGACGCTCGTGCACCAGCGCGACCATGTCGGAGTTCTCGAACAGGTACTTCAGCTCGCCCTCGACATAGCGGAAGTTGACGTTGACCAGGATCGCGCCGGCCTTCACGATGCCCAGCATCGCGATGACGATCTCGATCCGGTTGCGGCAGTACAGGCCGACCTTGTCGTCCTTCTTGACGCCCTGTCCAATGAGGTAGTGCGCCAGCCGGTTGGCCTTCTCCTCCAGCCCCGCGTAGGTGAGCTGTTCGTCGCCGCTAATCAGCGCGACACGGTCAGGCACAGCGTCGATGGCGTGCTCGGCAAGATCGGCAATATTCAGAGCCACGGAACCTAAACTAGAACGTGTTACATTTCGATACAAGTCTGGGTTTATCAAGCAGGGAGGCGACCATCCGTGAGCGAGACCGACAAGGGGCCCGACGCCCTCATTGAGCAGCGCGGACACACCCTGATCGTCACGCTGAACCGGCCGGAGGCGCGCAACGCACTTTCTTCCGAGATGCTCTCGATCATGGTCGAGGCGTGGGACCGGGTCGACAACGATCCGGAGATCCGCACCTGCATCCTCACCGGGGCCGGCGGGTACTTCTGCGCCGGCATGGATCTCAAGGGTGCGGCCAAGAAGCCGCCGGGCGATTCGTTCAAGGACGGCAGCTACGACCCGTCGCGGATCGACGGCCTGCTCAAGGGCCGTCGGCTCACCAAGCCGCTGATCGCCGCGGTCGAGGGCCCGGCCATCGCCGGTGGCACGGAGATCCTGCAGGGCACCGACATCCGCGTCGCCGGTGAGAGCGCCAAGTTCGGCATCTCCGAGGCCAAGTGGAGCCTGTACCCGATGGGCGGCTCGGCGGTGCGCCTGGTGCGCCAGATCCCCTACACCATCGCCTGCGACATGCTGCTGACCGGACGGCACATCACCGCCGCTCAGGCGCTCGAGTACGGGCTGATCGGTCACGTGGTGCCCGACGGCACCGCGCTGGACAAGGCCCTGGAGATCGCCGAGGTGATCAACAACAACGGTCCGCTGGCCGTGCAGGCGATCCTCAAGACCATCCGCGAGACCGAGGGCATGCACGAGAACGAGGCGTTCAAGCCCGACACCGCCAACGGCATCCCGGTGTTCCTGTCCGACGACGCCAAGGAGGGCCCGCTGGCCTTCAAAGAGAAGCGTGCTCCCAACTTCCAGATGAAGTAGTCACCCGGACGAAGATGTTGTAGCCCCAGAGGCAGAACTGAGGCCCTGCTCGATGTTTCGAGCAGGGCCTCAGTGTTTTCCGTTCTGCGTGTCCCCGTACCGCTAGGCCAGCACCGGAGCCGTCGGCGTGAACACCACTGGCATGGCCTCCGGTCCGCTGACGAAGTTCGCCGGGCGCAGTGGCACCTCGGCGCCCTCGGCCAGCCGCAGATCAGGCAGTCGCTGCAACAGCCGCTCGACCATCAGCTTGAGCTCCAGGCGGGCCAGCTGGTTACCCAGGCAGAAGTGTGTTCCGAAGCCGAAAGCCAAATGGCTGTTCGGGTTCCGGTCGATCCGGAACTTGTCCGGATCACCGAACACGGCCTCATCGAAGTTCGCCGACTCGAACATCAACATGATCTTCTCGCCGGCTTTGAGCTCGGTGCCGTGGAACGTGGTGTCGGCGGTCAGCGTGCGGCACATGTTTTTCACCGGCGAAGTCCAGCGCAGCATCTCTTCGATCGCGCCGGGCAGGGCATCCGGGTTCGCGACGAGCGCCTCCCACTGATCGCGGTTGCGCAGCAGCTGTTCGACCCCACCGGACAGGGTGTGCCGGGTGGTCTCGTCACCGCCGATGAGGATCAGCAGCGTCTCCATGACGATCTCGGGATCTTCCATCCGCTGACCGTCGACCTCGGCGTTGACCAGGATCGAGAACAGATCATCGCGAGGGTTGGCCCGGCGGTCGGCGATCACCTCCATGGTGAAAGCGGTATATGCCCCAAAGGTGTCCATCAGGGACTGCATCACCGAATCGTCCAGGTGCGAGGACAGCCCGCACACCAGGTCGTCGGACCACTTCAGCAGCATGTCGCGATCTTCGGGCAGCACACCCAGCATGTCGCCGATGACGGCCATCGGCAGCGGCGCAGCGATATCCCGGACGAAGTCCGCGGAACCCTTCTCGCACACGCCGTCGATCAACGCGTCGCACAGCCGCTCGATGGACGGAACCTTGTCCATCACCCGCTTGCGGGTGAAGCCGGCGTTGACCAGCTTGCGACGCACCAGGTGTGCGGGGTCGTCCATTTCGATCATGTATGGCATGGCGGGCGTCTCGGGACGAATGCCGCCGGCATTGGAGAACAGTTCCGGGGTGCGTTCGGCGTCGAGGACGGCCTGATACGTCGTCGCGGCGGCCTGACCGTTGCGGTCGCGGAACACCGGCTGGTTGGCCCGCATCCAGCGGTACGCCTCACGCGCGGCGGGACCGTCGGCGTAGAACCTCCCGTCAGCCAGATCGACGTCCGGCTTGGTACTGGGAAGGGTCTGGGTCATCTGATCTCCTTGGCATCGCCGAACGTCATCTGCACGTTCTGGACTGAACTGGATATGAGGGCACGTTTGGGCAGGCCCAAGGCCGCCAACTCTTTCGCGTACGGGTGATCGCCGAGCCACAGCCGGACTCCGCCCGGCCGGTAGCGGACACCGAAAAGCCGCATCTCCCCCGCGGTTTCGCGGGTCACACCGTCCAGGTGCGAGTAGGTCGGGTGCACCTGCGGTTTGGACGTGAATGCGGCGGGCGTCGGTACCCCGGGCTTGAACTCCATACCGAGGGCCAGTTGACCTTCGATGCTCACATCGAACCCGAACTGCCGGCCGTCACGAACGGTGAAGTCCGCCATCACTTTTGGATAGCCCCAGATCGACCGGCCGGCCTCCAGGGTGAACGGCTGGTCGACCGGCAGGTGGTGGATGAACGCGCCCGCGGACTGCAGTGCGCGCAGACCGGACGCGCTCGATCCCGGCGGGTTGACCATGACGTTGGTGCCGTATTCCAGGTACTGGCCCAGGTCGCCGTCGATGTAGCGCATGAGCATCAGGACGACGACGGCGCGCCCGGGGCGGTACCGGCAGACCCGCAGTCCGCTGTAGTCGATCATCCGCTGCGCAGCGTCGGCGTCCACCGAGAACATCGCCATGTGCTGGTCGGCCTTGCGGATCTGCACGGGCGTGCGCACCACAGAGCCGGCGATCGTGTGCTCGGTCACATGCCAAATCTAGAACGCGTTATAGACAGATTGCAACAAGTGTCTACACGAGTGCCGCGAGATCCCGGATCTCACTTCAGCCGTTCGGTGGGCACACCGTATCTGTCCTGGTACGCCGTCACGCGCTCGCGCACGTCGGAGGCATCTAGACCGGTGTCCGACCAGGTGTAGCGGTTGCCCCCGCCGTCGCCCGGGTGAGCCGCGAGGTAATCGCGCATCTTCTGCTCGGTCTCGGGCGCCAGTTCTCGCCCGAGTCGGTCGTAGATCGCCTTGATGGTGGTCCACGGGTCCCGCATGAAGTCATGGAACAGGACGTCCGTGACGCGGTCGGCGGGCACGGCTCCGCTGTCGCGCAACGCCATCTCCCGGTCGAGACCCACCGTGATTTCCTCGACGGACTGTGCCGCACAGTCGGCGACCGTGCTGTCGTCCGAGGCCAATCCTCGCAGATGGTTGGTCAACGAAGCGATCGAGGAGATCACGTTGAGCGGATCGCGATGGGTCTGCACGATCAGCGCGTCGGGATACTCGGCGAGCAGCTTGTCGAGCTGCCACATGTGCGCCGGCGATTTCAACAGCCATTGGCCGGGTACCTCGGACTGCAAGTGCTGCAAGAAGATTCGATGGTATCGGTAGGCAGCGGCGTGGTCGGCCTCGTACAACAGCCACCGGTAGTAGGCGGGTAGCCGGTACTGGACCGAGTAGATCATGCTGGTGAAGTCACTGGCGGTGATGCGCACGCATTCCTGGCCCACCAGCGCACCCATCGGGTGGTGGGCCAGCAGGCCTGGCACGATCTGTTCGGACATCTCGATGCTCGCCTGGACCTGCGCGATGCGCGGATCATTGTGGTAGGTCTCGGGTTTCGGCACCGGACAGGGCATGTCGACTTCCCAGGTCAGCGGTGTTCGCAGGTCCGGATCCTGGGACAGCAGGTGGTAGAGGATCGTGGTGCCGGTGCGCGGTTGACCGACGATGACGATCGGCTGTTCGATCCGCTCGGCCGCGACCTCTGAATGGGTGTTGCGGTGCGCGACGACCTGCAATCGGTTGACCAGGGCCCGGGTGATGTCGAGGACGGCGATCTCGACACCGAGCGGTGAGAGCCGGGCTTCGGTGGTCAGCTCCCCGGTCAGCCGGTCCAGCCCTTCCCGCCACGTGTCACCGCCGAAATCGTCGCTGCCTGCGGCCTGGCAGGCCTGGTCGATCAAGGCGTCGGGGTTGAATCGCTGCCGCGTCACTTCGGGGTCCCTTCAGTACGGACCGACACCCGGACATCGGGCGCGGTCGGGTTGTCGAGCCAGCGCAACACCACGAAGCCGCGATGACGGCCACCGGTATCGAGCCAGTGTCCATAGCCAAAATCCCTGGCGGAGATCGCGATTCGCACCACTCCGGCATCGTCGGCGGCCACCCCGCGATTGGTCACCGAGACATTGCGCCGGCCCGGCTCAGGCACCTCATGCCAAATCGTCTCCAGGGCGACGTTCCAGTAGCGGGTGTCCGGCGGCTCGAATTCCAGGACCAGCGCCTGATCGGGCTCCAGCCGGTAGGTGCCGATCATGTAGAGGTTGTCCGGGGTGGTATCGGCGGCGCCGAGGTCGGCAGCCTCCGAAGTCAGCAATACGTTCGCCGTGGTGAGCATTTCGGGCTTGATGGTGCGGTGCAGAGTGATCAGCTTGAGCAAGGTCCAGGCCATCGCGGTCAGCTGCTCGCCCAGCTCGGCATCACTGAGCGGAGAGACCTGCGCGGCGTCGAGCACCTCGATCTGCAGGCTACTGGTCCGCTCGGTGGCGCGGTCGGCGATGTACTCGCGCACCACGATCGACGACGCATCCCGGGGAATCGGGACCCATTGACCGTCGCCCAACACCTCGGGCGAAGGCTCGTCCGCCGCGAGCACGAGGGTGAACTGATCGCGCCGCAATGCCAGCTCGGTGTCGCTGACATAGGCCGCCATGCGGCGTGGCGTCAGACCGGTACCGGCCAGCACCTGAAAGCCCAGATAGGTGGTGGTGCCGCGACTTCCGCTGACACGGTAGGCGCGATCGCCGCGGATCATGGCCAGGTAGTAGTTGCCGTCGGGGTTGGGCCCGCCCACCATGCGGGTCGGCGAGCACATGTCGAAGAACCGCGGCTGGTCCGGGTCGGCCTCGACTGAGATCTGCGCGCACAGCGAGGAGATGCGCGCCACCGCGCGCAGGCCTTCGAGGTATTCGCGTTCGGTCTCGGCGTCTTCGGCGACCACCTGGACGGCGTTGCGCTGCATCTGTTCGACGAGGGACCAGGCGGCTCGCGCAAGCGGCGCTCGCTCGTCGTCCACCGCCTGGGGTGAGTGACTAGATTCCATGACGATACTTAGTATCAGATGAGACTTAGTATCACAATGGTCTGAGCAGTCGATATAATTTCGGACCATGCCGGAGTCTGTATCGCTGTCTGAACGCAAACGTTCGGCGACCCGCGAGCGCATTGCGGCGGCCGCCGCACAGCTGGTGTCGGATCAGGGACTCAACGCCGCCACTATCGACAGAATCGCCGAGGCGGCCGAGATCGGGCGCGCAACGTTCTTCCGCCACTTCTCCTCCAAGGAGGATGCGGTCGCCGAGGGCGTCACGGCCCGCTGGCTGGACACGATCACGGCGGCGATTGCCGCACAACCGGCCGACCTCACCGCCACCGAGGCGGTCGTGGCAGCCTTCGGACAACTCGCCGACGGGTTCGACGACATCGCCGACCAGATTCGCGACCTGGCCACCCTGACCCGCTCGTCGGCGCCGTTGACCGCCTGGACATTGAACGTCTACGTCCGCTACGAGAACGCGATCGCCGCCTTGATCGCCCCACGCCTGAGGGATCTACGACCGCAGGACCCCAGGCCACGGCTGATCGGCGCATTGGCCATGGCCTCGGTTCGGATCGCTTTGGACGACTGGCTGGTCTATGGCGGGGCGCTGCCGCTCACGGTGCACACCGCCCTGACCGCAATCGAAATCACCGATCGGCACTGACGCCGGGTTGCACCGTGTCACTCCCGAGACACAAACTGCCCATTTCCATTGGGAAATGGGCAGTTTCGCTGCGGGCACTAGACCAGCGTGGCCAGCTGGTTGATCTGCTCGACCGACTTGGCCCCGACCACCATCATGGTGACGCCGGAGGCCTCCCACGCCTTGATCTGTTCCTTGACGTAGTCGAGATTGCCGACAATCGCCGAATCATCGACCAGTTCGTCCGGAATCACCTTGGCCGCCTCGTCCTTGCGGTCGGTACGGAACAGCTTGGTGACGTCATCGACAACCTGCGCATAACCCATCCGGCGGTACACGTCGGCGTGGAAATTGGTGTCCTCTGATCCCATTCCGCCCATGTAGAGCGCCAGGTGCGGCTTCATCATCTCCATGACGGCCGGCCGGTCGTCGGTCACGATAATCTGTGCGGTGGCGCAGATCTCGAAGGTCTCCCGGGTGCGACGCGCTCCGGGCCGGGCGAAGCCCTCGTCGAGCCACTCGTTGTACATGCCGGCGATGCGCGGCGAGTAGAAGATCGGCAGCCAGCCGTCGGCGATCTCGGCGGCCAGCGCGACGTTCTTCGGCCCCTCGGCACCCAGCATCACCGGGATATCGGCGCGCAGCGGATGGGTGATCGGCTTGAGGTTCTTGCCCAGTCCGGTAGTGCCCTCGCCGGTCAGCGGCAGCGGGTAGTGCGGGCCGTCGCTGCGCACCGGGGCCTCACGCGCCCAGACCTGGCGCAGGATGTTGATGTATTCACGGGTGCGGGCCAGCGGCTTGGGGAACTTGGCGCCGTACCAACCCTCGACCACCTGCGGCCCGGACACCCCGAGCCCGAGGATGTGGCGGCCGCCGGAGAGGTGATCCAGCGTCAGCGCGGCCATCGCGCACGCGGTGGGAGTACGGGCGGACATCTGGATGACGGAGGTACCCAGCCGCATGCGGGTGGTTTCCCGTCCCCACCAGGCCAGCGGGGTGTAAGCATCCGATCCCCAGGCCTCGGCGGTGAACACGGTGTCGAACTGTGCGTCCTCTGCGGCGGCCACCAGTTCCGCGTGGTTGGTGGGCGGCTTCGCGCCCCAATATCCGAGCTGCAGACCAAGCTTCATTGGTTACCCTCTCGACCCGTTCTTGCCACGATTCTTAGAACCTGTTCTACTCGATATGTGACAGCCAGCCAAAGCCGCCCGGCCTCGACAGATCACCGCGAGCCGCCGCTTTCCGCGCCACTGAATCTGTCTTTTGACTACACCCGTTCAGTCGGCCCTCTGCTCAGTCAGTTCTTCACCGCCCTGCGGGGTCGCCGGATCGTCGGCGTGCGCGGGTCGGACGGACGCGTGCATGTGCCACCCGCTGAGTATGACCCGGTCACCTACGAGGCCCTGACCGAGGTGGTTCCGGTGTCCAGCGTCGGCACCGTGCTGTCCTGGACCTGGCAGCCCGAGCCGTTGCAAGGCCAGCCGCTGGACCGCCCGTTCGCCTGGGCGCTGATCAAGCTGGACGGCGCCGACACCCCGCTGCTGCACGCCGTGGACGCCGCAGAGGGCTCGCTGAGCACCGGCGCCCGGGTGCACGCGCACTGGGTGGCCGAGCCGGTCGGCGCGATCACCGACATCGCCTACTTCGTGCCCGGCGACGAGGCCGAAGAAATTCCAGCCGTTCCGGCCGACGACCGCGATCCGGTGACCATACTGGTGGCCCCCTCGGCCATCGAGATTCAGCATTCGGCTTCGCGGCCCGAGAGCACCTATCTGCGGGGCCTGCGCGACGGCAAGCTGCTTGGCGCACGCACCGGCGAGAACGGGAAGGTGTACTTCCCGCCCAAGGAAGCCGATCCGGCCACCGGCCAGGAACTCACCGAGTTCGTCGAGCTGCCCGACCGCGGCACCATCACCACATTCGCGATCATCAACATCCCGTTTGCCGGTCAGCGGATCAAGCCGCCCTACGTCGCGGCCTACGTTCTGCTCGACGGTGCCGACATCCCGTTCCTGCATCTGGTCACCGAAATCGACGCGTCCGAGGTGCGGATGGGCATGCGCGTGGAAGCGGTGTGGAAGCCCCAGGAGGAATGGGGCCTCGGCATCGACAACATCTCGCATTTCCGGCCCACCGGCGAACCGGACGCCGACTACGACAGCTACAAACACCACCTGTAAGGGCTGACATGACTTTTCGTGACGTAGCGGTGGTGGGTTTCGCCCATGCCCCGCATGTACGCCGCACCGATGGCACCACCAACGGCGTCGAGATGCTGATGCCGTGTTTCGCCCAGCTCTACGCCGAACTCGGCCTGCAGCAGACCGATATCGGCTTCTGGTGCTCGGGCTCCTCGGATTACCTTGCCGGCCGTGCGTTTTCGTTCATCTCCGCGATCGACTCGATCGGCGCGGTGCCGCCGATCAACGAATCGCACGTCGAAATGGACGCGGCTTGGGCGCTGTACGAGGCCTACATCAAGATCCTCACCGGCGAAGTGGATACCGCACTGGTCTACGGCTTCGGCAAGTCCTCGGCGGGTGTGCTGCGCCGGGCGCTGGCACTGCAGACCGACCCGTATACGGTCGCGCCGCTGTGGCCGGATGCGGTGTCGCTCGCGGGACTTCAGGCCCGGTTCGGCCTGGATGCCGGCAAGTGGACGGCAGAGCAGATGGCCCAGGTGGCCCTGGATTCGTTCGCCGCGGCCGACCGCGTCGATTCCGTGGAATCCGCGGCCACAGTCGCCGAGCTGCTGGATCGCCCGTTCTTCGCCGACCCGTTGCGCCGCCACGACATCGCCCCGATCACCGACGGTGCCTCGGCGATCGTGTTGGCGGCCGGCGATCGGGCTCGCGAACTGCGCGAGAACCCGGCCTGGATCACCGGTTTCGAGCACCGCATCGAGACCCCGGTGCTCGGCGCCCGCGATCTGACCGTCTCGACCTCGACCACCGCGTCGGCGCAGGCCGCCACCGGTGGTGACGTCAGCTCGATCGAGGTGGCCGAGATCTACGCCCCATTCACCCATCAGCAGCTGATCCTCACCGAGGCGATCGGACTGGGCGCGGGAACCAAGATCAACCCCTCCGGCGGTGCATTGGCGGCCAACCCGATGTTCTCGGCCGGCCTGGAGCGCATCGGTTTCGCCGCACAGCACATCTTCTCCGGCTCGGCCGGGCGGGTGCTGGCGCACGCCACCAGTGGCGCTGCGCTGCAACAGAATCTGGTCGCAGTCCTGGAAGGCAAGAAGTAATGGCGAACAATGCAGCCGTGCTCGGCACCGGGCAGACCAAGTACGTGGCCAAGCGCCATGACGTGTCGATGAACGGCCTGGTGCGTGAGGCCATCGACAAAGCGCTGGCCGACTCCGGCTCGACCATGGCCGATATCGACGCCGTGGTGGTGGGTAAGGCACCGGACTTCTTCGAGGGCGTGATGATGCCCGAGTTGTTCATGGCCGACGCCACCGGTGCGACCAACAAGCCGCTGATCCGGGTGCACACCGCAGGTTCGGTGGGCGGGTCCACCGCCATCGTCGCGGCCAGCCTGGTGAAGTCCGGCAAGTACCGCCGGGTGCTCACCATGGCCTGGGAGAAGCAGTCCGAGTCGAATGCCATGTGGGCGTTGAGCCTTCCGGTGCCGTTCACCAAGCCGGTCGGCGCGGGTGCGGGCGGCTACTTCGCCCCGCACCTGCGCGCCTATATCCGCCGCTCCGGCGCACCGAGCCACATCGGCGCGATGGTCGCGGTCAAGGACCGGCTCAACGGCGCGAAAAACCCGCTGGCCCACCTGCATCAGCCCGACATCACCCTGGAGAAGGTGCTGGCCTCGCAGATGCTGTGGGACCCGATCCGGTTCGACGAGACCTGCCCGTCCTCTGACGGTGCCGCGGCCATGGTGATCGGCGACGAGGCCGCCGCGGACGCCCGGGTTGCCGAGGGGCATCCGGTGGCGTGGATCCACGCCACCGCGCTGCGCACCGAACCGCTGGCCTACTCCGGCCGCGATCAGGTGAACCCGCAGGCCGGCCGTGACGCAGCCGCGGCGCTGTGGCGCGATGCCGGCATCACCAGCCCGATCGACGAGATCGACGTGGCCGAGGTGTACGTGCCGTTCTCCTGGTTCGAGCCGATGTGGTTGGAGAACCTGGGGTTTGCCGCCGAGGGCGAGGGCTGGAAGCTCACCGAGGCCGGCGAGACGGCGATCGGCGGCAAGATCCCGTTCAACGCCTCCGGCGGTGTGCTGAGCTCGAACCCGATCGGCGCGTCCGGCATGATCCGGTTCGCCGAATCGGCGATCCAGGTGATGGGCAAGGCCGGCGACCATCAGGTCGAAGGCGCCCGCAAGGCACTTGGCCACGCCTACGGTGGCGGTGCGCAGTACTACTCCATGTGGGTGGTCTCTTCCGACAAACCCGTGGCCAAGTAATGAGCATGAAATACACCCTGAGCCTGGCCATGGGGCCGCTCGAGCATCTGACCGGATTGGCTCGCACCGCAGAGGAAGTCGGGTTCAATTCGGTCGCGCTGCCCGACTCGCTGTTCTACATGGAGAAGCAGGCCGCCGACTATCCGTACACGCCGGACGGTTCGCGGATGTGGAATGCCGAGACCCCGTGGGTGGACCCGCTGATCGCAGCGGCATCGATCGGTGCGGCGACCTCGACGCTGCGGTTCTACACCAACGTGATGAAGCTCGGCTCACGTAACCCGTTGCTGCTGGCCCGCCAGGTCGGCTCGGTGGCGAACCTGACCAACAACCGGTTCGGGTTCGGTGTCGGAATTGGCTGGGCACCAGAGGAATTCGAGTGGTGCGGGGTGCCGTTCGCCAAGCGTGGCGCGCGCGTCGACGAGATGATCGAGGTGCTCAAGCTGGTGCTCGGCGGCGGCATGGTCGAGTTCCACGGTGAGTTCTACGATTTCGAGCGCCTGCAGATGAGCCCGGCGCCGAGCCAACCGGTGCCGTTCTACGTCGGGGGGCACACCCCCGTGGCACTCAAGCGGGCGGCCCGGGTGGGCGATGGCTGGACCAGCGCCATGATGACCTGCGCGCAGCTGGCCGAGACCGTGACGGCGATCGACAAACTGCGGGCCGAATTCGGCCGGGCCGACGAGCCGTTCGAGTTCCAGGCGGTGTGTATCGACAAGTTCGATCTCGACGGCCACCGACAACTGGCCGAGGCCGGCATCACCGACAACATCGTCATCCCATGGATGTTGGAAGGCCTGGGCTTCGATGCTCCGCTGGAGAAGAAGCAGGACTCGCTCAAGCGGTTCGCCGACACCTACATCCACTCCGGCTGGCAGGACTGACCATGACCGTCACCAATCCTCAGCACCCGGCCCATCTGGCCGGACAGCGGTTGCGTGCCGCGGTGGCCGCCCGGGACAAGGAAGCGTGGCTGGCGGTGTTCGCCGACGACGCGATCGTCCAGGACCCCATCGGGCCGTCGTTCTTCGACCCGGAGGGCCTGGGACACCGGGGCAAGGAAGCCATCGCGGCGTTCTGGGACAAAGCCATCGCGCCGACCGACAACCTGGAGTTCCGGTTCGTCGAGACGTTCCAGTGCGGCAACGAGGAAGCCAACGTCGGCAGCATCGTCACCACCATGGGCGGGCATCAGATCACCACCGAGGGCATCTTCACCTACCGGGTCAACGACGCGGGCCAGATGGTCGCGCTGCGCGCCTACTGGGAAGTGGATCGGGCCACGGCCGTCAAGATCGACGACTAGTTTTCGCCTAGTTTTCGCCGAAACCGCATTCCGGAAGGCCGCTACTCGCACTTCTCCTGCCGGAATGCGGTTTCGGCGGAGAAATACGCTCAGATCTCGGCGAGCCCCGAGAGGTAGCGCTGGGCCAAATCCTGGTAGGCACCCGGATTGCTGCGCACCCACATCTGCGCACCGGTCCCCGCGATCGGTCCGCGGATCTTCGCGGGCGCACCCGTGACGAGCACCTCGTCGGGAATCTTCGTACCGCCGACGACCAGGGAATGCGCGGCGATCAGGCTGCGTCGGCCGATCACCGCCCCGTCGAGCACCGTGCAGTGGTTGGCGATCAGCGCCTCCTCCCCCACGTGCGCACCATGCACCACACACATGTGCGCGACCGTCGCACCCGGCCCGATGTCGACCGGGATCCCCGGCGGCGCGTGCAGCACCGAACCGTCCTGGACGTTGGCGCCCTGACGGATGACGATCGGCGCGAAATCGCCACGCAGCACGGTGTTGAACCACACCGACGCCCCGGCCTCGATCGTCACATCGCCGACCAACGTAGCCGTCGGCGCCACGAATGCGGTTGGGTCGACTACGGGCTCGCGCCCCTCGAACGAATACAGCGGCATCATTCAGATATACCGCAGGAAAACGGCCACAGCGCGGCGACGCGTAGCCTGAACAGTAACTATGCCGATCACGACAACCATCCGTCGCAGGTTCCTGCCCACCACCGGACTCGCCGCAACCCTCGTCATCGTGGTCAGCGCCTGCACCCCGGACAACGCCGCACCGAGTACCCCATGGGTTGCCACGCCGACCACATCGACGCATTCGGCCGCACCGACGTCGCCGAAATCGCAGGCATCCGACTACAGCCATCTGCTGTTGCAGGCCCAGGACATCAGCATCCCGCCGAACACCTTCAGCGCCCGGTCCAGCAACGTCAACCCAGACGGCCAGTCCGGGGCCAGTGCACTGTTCGTCAACGCCGACGACACCATGGCCATCCTCGACACGATCCTGATCTACCCGGACGCTGACACCGCCACGGCAACTCTCAAGAAGGCCTCCGAGTCGTTGGACACCATGGTGACCGGCGGGCAGCCGGAGCCGGCACCGGTCGGTCTCGGCGGCACCGTCATCTCGGGCACCTCTCCCGACGGCGCCAAGGCGGTGACGCTGTTGCTCTACACGCAGGGGCGCGCGCTGGTGCGGCTGGAGTTCGACAGCACCCCCGGCGATCCGATGTCACCGCAGATCGTGACCGGTGTGGGCCGGATGCAACAGATTGCCCTGCGGGTCGGGCTACCTGAGCGGGAGTAACGGCCGCGGCCCACGGGTATGCCGCAGGTCACGCCCCGATGATTGCCAGAAGGGAGGGAGAAACTGTAACGTGTTCTAGTTATAAGCACCTATACGGGAGGCCCACCGTGACTACCGAACATGCCGGCATCAGAGAGATCGACACCGGCGCCCTGCCTGACCGCTACGCCCGGGGTTGGCACTGCCTGGGACCGGTCAAGGACTACCAGGACGGCCAGCCGCACTCCGTTGAGGCATTCGGCACCAAGCTCGTGGTGTTCGCCGACTCCAAGGGGGACCTGAAGGTCCTCGACGGCTATTGCCGGCACATGGGCGGCGACCTGTCGCAGGGCACGATCAAGGGCGACGAGGTGGCCTGCCCGTTCCACGACTGGCGCTGGGGCGGCGACGGCAAGTGCAAGCTCGTCCCCTACGCCAAGCGCACCCCACGACTGGCCCGCACCCGGGCCTGGCACACCGACGTGCGCGGCGGCCTGCTGTTCGTCTGGCACGACCATGAGGGCAACCCGCCGCAGCCCGAGGTCCGGATCCCGGAGATCCCCGAGGCGGCCAGCGACGACTGGACCGAATGGCAGTGGAACTCGCTGTTGATCGAGGGCAGCAACTGCCGCGAGATCATCGACAACGTCACCGACATGGCGCACTTCTTCTACATCCACTACGGGCTGCCGACGTACTTCAAGAACGTCTTCGAGGACCACATCGCCAGCCAGTACCTGCACAATGTGGGTCGCCCGGACATCGGCGGCATGGGCACCCAGTACGGCGAGGCGCACCTGGATTCGGAAGCCTCCTACTTCGGTCCGTCGTTCATGATCAACTGGCTGCACAACAACTACAGCGGCTACAAGGCCGAGTCGATCCTGATCAACTGCCACTACCCGGTCACCCAGGACACCTTCATGCTGCAGTGGGGCGTCATCGTCGAGAAGCCCAAGGGCATGGACGAGAAGACCACCCAGAAGCTGGCCGACGCGATGACCGACGGCGTCAGCAAGGGCTTCATGCAGGATGTCGAGATCTGGAAGCACAAGACCCGCATCGACAATCCGCTGCTGGTCGAGGAAGACGGTGCCGTCTACCAGATGCGCCGCTGGTACCAGCAGTTCTACGTCGACGTCGCGGATATCACCCCCGACATGACCGACCGTTTCGAGATGGAGATCGACACCACCGCGGCCAACGAAAAGTGGCATGTGGAGGTCGAGGAGAACCTGAAGATCAAAGCCGCACAAAAGTCGGCTGAGAAAGAAACAGCGCAGTCCAGCTGATGACCACACGCAACGAGCGGAGCCAGGCGCCCAATGTCGACGACCTGGCCCGCTCGATGCTGCTGCTGCACGGCGTGCATGAGGATGAAGATCATCACGCCGGCAGCAGCGCCGGTGCGGGTTCACCCGCCGGATCATGGGCCAAGGCACCGGATTTCGCGTCCGATCCGCAACGGGCGGCCGCGGTCCGCGAGGCCAGCGCCCGCGACCGCGAGCGCTACCTGACTTCAGGCCTGGTGTCGGTGGACTGCCGGTTCTGCCACGTGTCGGTGCAGGTGAAGAAGCTCAGCGCAGAACACACCTCGGTGCAGTGGAATTCCGAAGCGGTGCAGCGCTGCGCGACATTCGAGGAAATCCGTTCCACCGGTGGGGATCCGGCCCGGGCCCGGTCATGCCCGCGACTGACCGACAGCATCAAGCATGCCGTCGCCGAAGGCTGCCTGGAAGAGGTGTCGTCGGCGCCCTCCCCCGGCGACGGCTAGCCCGCCGTCCCCCGCGAGCAGACACAGAATCGTACGAAAACGCCTCGGGTGATGCGATTCCGCGTCTGCTCGCGCAAAGAAACTACAGGCCCTTGAACCGCTCCTTGACTGTCTCGGCGGTCAACCCGTAATCGGCGAGTGCGTAGGTGTGTTTCGGCGCGCGCGGACCTTGCTTGCTGGCCGCGTCCACCTGCTCGACGGCGGCACGGGCCGCATCGGTGTAGGGCAACCCGAAGTGACGGTAGATGTTCTCCACCGTCGCCAACGGATCGGCGATGAACTCGAAGTAGTCGACGTCGTAGAACTGTGCCGAATCATGCTTGCGCCGTTCGGCATCGAACAGTTCCAGCCCGCGCGACCAGGTCTCGAGTGCGTCGGCGCCGATCTGGGCGCCGACGAAGCTGTTCGACCAACCGGCGGTGGTCTGCTGCGCCAGTGAGCACATCGAGGCCAGGATGGTCTCGGCCGGACGGTGGCATTGGATGACCAGTGCGTCCGGATAGGTCGCGAACACCGCGTCGAGCGCGAACAGGTGACTGGGGTTCTTGAGCACCCAACGCTTCTCGGGCTCGTTCAGCCCGATCAGCTGCAGGTTCTTCCGGTGCCGCTGGTAGGACTTGGTCCAATCCTGCCGGGCCAGCCACTGCGAGTAGGTCGGCACATGGGCCAGCGTCTCGTAGGACACCGAGTGCAACGACTGGCGCAGCAACTGCCAGCATTCCTCGACCTCGTCCGCGGTCATAAAGTGCAGACCCGTGTAATCCGGGTTCTCCTCATGCGCCTTCTTGAACCGGGCATCGAGCGCACTGAAAACCGGGTTGTCCGGCCAGGTTTCACGCGGCGGCCGCGGCTGCGGGAACTCCGCCAGCCACATCTCCAAACCCTGATGCATCGGATCCGCGGTCAGCAAGCGGTGGATCACCGTGGTGCCGGTGCGCGGCAGGCCGGTGACGAAGATCGGCCGCTCGATCGGCACATCGACGTGCTGCGGGTACTGCTTGAACGCAGCCTCCGAAACCAGACGGGCCACCAGCGCGTTTCGCGTGAAGAAGCGCTGCATCTTGCTGCCGAGCTCGGTCAGATCGGCGTCGCGCTGATACGAATCCAGCAGCACCCCGAGGGCTTCCAGGTAGTTGTCGTCGTCGGTGCCGAAATCGTCCAGACCGCACGCCTTCACCGCCGAGGCGTGCAGATCCTCGACGGTGCCCACGTTGGTCCGGCCATTGGTGCCGCTTGTCATGCCTTGTATTCTCCGCAGTTCACATCCAACGCCTGTCCGGTGATGCCGCTGGACAGATCGCTGGCCATGAACAGGATCGCCGAGGCCACCTCGTCCTCGGTCGGCAGCCGCTTGAGGTCGGATGACGCCGCGGTGGCCTTGTAGATCTCGTCGACGGTGGTGCCGAACTTGCCCGCCTGGTGGGCGAAGTAACTCTCCAGCGTGCCGCCCCAGATGTAGCCGGGCAGAATCGAATTCACCCGGATTCCCTGGTCGCCCAGTTCGGTGGCCAACGTCTGCGACATGGCCAGCAGGGCCGACTTGGCCATCTTGTAGGCGCCGTACTTGGCCTGCGAGTGCCGCACCACCATGGAGTTCACATTGACGACGGAGCCCTTGGACTGGGCCAGCGCCGGAGTGAAGGCCTGGACCATCCGCAGCGCGCCGAACACCGTGAGCTCGATGGCATCGCGCATGTGCTCGAAAGTGGTGTTGGCGAAGGGTTTCATCGACGGCACCCGGAACGCGTTGTTGATCAACACGTCGACCTTGCCGTATGCCTCGATCGACGCGTCGACCAGATTGTTCACCTGAGCCTCGTCGGTGATGTCGGTGCCGACCGAGATCGCGCGACGGCCGAGATCGGTGACCTGCTTGGCCACCTCGTCGAGCCGCTCCACGGTGCGCGCGGCCAGCACCAGATCGGCACCGGCCTCGGCACAACGACGCGCCAGCGTGGTGCCCAGGGCGGGCCCGACGCCGCTGATCACCACAACCTTGTTCTCCAGGAGTTCCATGCGCTAACCCACCATCCTTTCGCCGATTTGCTTTTGACGCAGTGCGATTCGCTCGCGCCAGTCCTGCTCTGAGATCTTGTTGGAGTCGTAGTACGGCAGCACCGAAGCGATCTGGTCGATGTCGACGATCTCGATACTCGGGCCGTCGGCCTCGGTGAGCTCGCGCGACACCCGCTGCCACCGGAACTGCAGGTAACCCTTGGTGTGCCCGAGCGTCTCACACCAGTTGATGACGCCGGGATTGGAGTCGGAGACCACGATGCGGATCTTGCCGTCCGGATCCGCTTGCGCCTGAGTGCCATTCAGTGAGGTCTGGTGATTGATGTAGTCCAGCGAGATGTACCAGAGGCTGCCGAGCTGGAAGCCGAGGTACGGCGCGTCGCCGACCGGGAGCGTGATGACGATGGCCTGACCTGCTGACAGGTCGTAGTGTCCGACCGACGAGTACTGGGTGGCCAGCCCGCCCGGCGTCAACCGCGGCGCGGTGAGCGTGTTGACCGGCAGGTTGTCGTAGAACCACTTCGGGAATTGCAGCCACGTCTTGACCCGCTGCACCAGCTGCTTGCCTGCCACCTCGTAGCGCTTGGCGATGAGCTCTTTGGTCAAGGGCGGCGGTGCGGTGCCCGCGGTATCCGTGCGCGCGATCGCGAACGATCCGCGCTGGGCCGCCCAGTCGTTGTACACCTCGCGAATCACCAGTTGCGACGGCACCGCCGGAGTGAACCGCCACTCGAAGGTGCCGTCGGCGGCGATGTCCAGCTTGCGATCGTCGAACGCGGTCTCGCTGTCGGGCACGTTGTCGTCGGTGTACTCACCGCCGAGCAGCTGGAAGCTCACGTCGGTCGTGGTGCCACGGCGTCCGGTGACGACGTACTCATTGCCCGGCTGCACCCTGGTGCCGAAGTACATGGTGTCGGGATTGTCCAGGCCCATCTTGGTGAAGGGTCCGGTTCCGCTGTGCAGGAACGGATGGTCACGGTCGTAATCGAAGGCAACGTGGGTGCAGGCTGCGATACACCCGCCCAGGTACTGCAGACCTTCCAGGAGGTCGGCTTCGGATTCGATGAATGGCGCTGCTGTGACCAGGCGTTCGGCCTCGGCGATGGCGTCGGCCAATGGTTGCGAGTACATGCGACTCCCGCTCTCTTGGTCCAATACTGGACCGCAGTGGTAGAGTTTCTGACCTGACAGTAGAACGCGTTCCAATTCGCGTCAATGTTTGAACCCGCGAGGGAGGACCGATGCCAGACGCCGAACCGGCCGGTCGCGCCTCACCGCCCACCGCACGGGTGGTTGCGATCCTGGACTTTCTGTCCCGCCATCCGCAGGAACGGTTCGGGCTCTCGGAACTGGCCCGCCGGGTCGGGCTGAGCAAGCCAACCTGCCTGGGCATACTCAGCACACTCGCCGAGTCGGGCTACCTGGTGCGCGAAACCGGGGAGAACAGCCGGGACAAGTCCTATCGCCTCGGCCCGGCGCTGATCTCGCTCGGCCACATGGCCCAGGAATCGATGCGCGTCAACCCCGCGGCCCGCGCCGAACTACGCGCACTGTCAGCCGCTTTCGACACCTCCGCGGGCCTGTCCGCCGTCGTCGATGACCGGATCACCGTCCTGGAACTGGTCGGGCCGCCGGGCCGCGACGTCGGGGTGCGGGTCGGACAGAGCTATCCGTTCGCACCTCCCGTCGGCCTGATGTTCGTGCTGTGGGACGACGACGCGCTACGGGCCTGGCTGGCCAAGGCGCCGACCGTCCCGCTGCGCACCGAATCGGCTCGGCTGCAACGGGTGATCGACAACTGCCGTGCCGACGGCTATCTGGTGGAGCGCCTGACACCGGGAGGCCGCCGGCTCTACGCGTTGATGGCCGGCATGTCGACGAATCTGCCCGACGAACTGCGCGCGCTGCTGAGCGAGCTGGTGTCCGACATCGGCGAGCGGGTCTATCTGCGTGACGAGGGCCCGGGCGGCCGCAAACCGCATGACATCAGCGTCATTTCGGCGCCGGTGTTCGACCACTACCAGCGCCAGATCATGGCCGCCTCACTGCACATCGGAACGGCATTGACGGACAAGGAGATCACCGATCGAGCCCGCGCGCTGGTGGCGACCGCCGATGCGGTGACGAAGCAACTGGGCGGGGTCAAGCCGCGGCACTGACGCGCCGCAGCACGCTCAGAAGTTGTTGCAGGTGTCGAAGGCCGTCTGCAGAAGTCCCAGATACTGCTGATTGGCCGGATAACTCACGATGGCCTCGGCCATGCGCTGGCGTTGAGCCGTTGGCGCAGCGAGGAACTGACGCAACGCCGATTGCGCCATCGGCGATTGGCTCGCCCTGGCATCTTGGGCAGTCAACGCCGCCATCACCTGGTTGTAACTGCAGGTTGTATTGACGGCCGAGTCCAGATTGGGATCTGCTGACGCGGTACCGGCCCCGGCGGTCAGCGACAATGCCAGGCTGCCGACTGCGACAGCCAGTTTGATTGGTGATAGTTCCATCATGTGTGGACCTCCTCCCCTGAGGCCCGGACTTTACTCGCCCAACCTGTAGAAATCACTGCGCATGTTGAGCGGCGGGAAGTCGGCCCTCATCAGGTCTGAGTAGCAGCGAACGCACCACCGAGCGGGGAGCGGTGTCCCGCAGCAGCGCACTGGCCGGGCGCGGACGCACCCGTTGCGGCCACCAGAACCAGCGTCCCAGCAGCGCGGCAGGCATCAAACCCGTGACGGTTCACAACTCCGGTGACAGCTTTCCTCGAAGGAATCGCATCGACCAGCCACCCACACCGTCTCGGTGACGCTATAAGCGCATCGGCATGCAATTCCTTGTGCTCGTCAGTTAACGCACCCACCGCGTATGAAACCTATCCAGAACCGCTGGCAGTGCATTCTCATTCACGGTGATCGTCCGCGATCCGGTCTGGAAATTGGCGCTCCGACCAGTGGCTATAAGGAATATTGAGATCGGGTTGGTATTTGTCGGGCAGGCCACAGAATACGATGGGCGTGGCTGGGCATCAAACCATTGCCACCTGTTTTGGTAAGCCATGCCTCGAGGTTCTGAAGCACCTCGGGGTACCTCCACCGCGCGTGTTGGCGGTCGACCATATCGACGCACCGGCTGGCGTTCAATTCAGATTTCCGGATCATGCGCCGCCTGAGTTTTGAATTAGTGGGTTCGTTCTGAGTACTGGCAGCGGATAAATGTGGTCACTATCTGCGGAGTGCATGCTGTCATACAAGCCAATGGTGTATAAACCCGCGGATTCCACTCGCATGGGGAGGTGTTGGGTGAAGACCCGGAACTTGACGGGTGCGGGGGGATTGTCGTGCCAATGCCAACCGAACTCCAAAGTGCCTACGCGTTCACCGTCTGGCGAGGTGGCGATGATGTACTGGACCGGGTCGTAATCGGCGCCGCCGGGGGCGCAGAAGGCGACGACCATGGGGATGGTGATCTGGGCGGGGAAGTTGTCCACGTAACAACTCGTCATTGGGAAGCCCTTGGTGGTGATTCCGCCGGCGTCCTCATCGATTGCGCTCAGTGATGCCGCGAACGCGACGACACGCATGCGCTCTCCTCTCGGTGTGGAAATTGTCGCGACCAACATAGGCCAGCGCCTTGAACACCCCCGCGGCAGTAGCGATCCGCGCTGAGCCCGGGGTGGCCCCGCGGTGAGGGATTCGTTGTGTTTACGACGGGGCTTTGACTCACGGAAGTCCCGTTTTGCCTGTTGGGCGGGTGCACGGCGTGGACGCCTTCAAAGTATTGACTTCCGCTAACAATCCTCAAAATGAATCGCCTGTAAGTCTTTACCTGGCTGGCCTGGTAAAGACTTACAGGCGATTCAGGTCCTCGATCGCGATGCTTGCCGCTATTGTGCCCTTTCACAGGCGGATCACAGGTTCCGCGGAGAACGGACCAAAGGGGTTCTTGTATGGGCGCGCGGCATTCGTTGCACACCGTCGGACAGCACCGGAGCAAATCCGAGAGCGGAGTGCGGGTGCTTGAGTACGGCCGTCGCGCGGTGTCTCTTGAGCCTTCGCTATCCGGCTATGCCCGTTGGGTGGGGCGGGTGGGCGGGTTGGCGGTTTTGTTGGGTGTGGGCGCGGCGATTGCGTCTATGCCGGCAGCTTTCGCGGATTCGACCGGCTCGGGGGGCTCTACCGGTTCGAGTTCGGGCGGTTCGTCGTCGACGGGACCGTCGCGGGCGCCGACGCACAAGGGTTCCCCGGCTGGCGGTTCCTCGACCGGGGATGACTCCTCCGCCGGGACGGCTGGCTCGACGGCGAGTGCGACGGGCAGAGAACCGCGTACTCCAGGTCGCTATCGTGTGGAGACCTCCGCGGCGGGCCGCGGCTCGTCGGCGAGTGCGACGGGCAGAGAACCGCGTTCTCCAGGTCGCCCTCGTGTGGAGACCTCCGCGGCGGGCCGCGGCTCGTCGGGCAGCGGCTCCGGGGCGGGATCGTCGTCATCGGCATCGTCGCCCTCGGCATCGACGGGCTCGGCATCAACGCCGGGTGAGACGGGATCGCCCGCGAGCACTTCTGAGTCAACCCCTGCAACCAGTGGTACTTCCTCGCCGGCGACGGGTTCGCAGGCCTCGTCGACCTCGTCGGTAGCACCGGCGAGCGCGAAGGTGCCGGCGACAGCGGTAGCGCCGGCAGTGATGCAGGGGTTGGGGCCCACTCTGTCGTCGTGGCTAGGTGCGGGCGGCAACGGTGATCCGGCGGCGGCGCCGTTGATGTGGACGGTGGCGGCATTTGGCCGCGGTGAACTCGGGGGCGCGGGGCTGAAGGTTAAATCGGCGGCGATCACCGGCAGCGGTGAGCCGGCTGATCCGGCCGCCAACAAGTCATCGGTGACCCCCGCGCCGACGGCGGACCCGGTCGGGGATTTCATCCGGATTTTCGTTGGTAACGGCACCGCCGACAACCCCAACGCCGGCCTCCTGATCGGTAACGGCTACAGCTACACCGGTGTTGGGGGCGCGTGCTCCGCTGGTGCTGCGTGCAATGGCGGCAACGGCGGCCTGATCGGCAACGGTGGCAATGGCTTCAATGGCGGTAATGGCGGGTCGGCCGGGTTGTTCGGCAACGGTGGTAACGGCGGCGCGGGCGTGGCCGGAATCAACGGCGGTGCCGGCGGTAACGGCGGTACCGGCGGCCTGAAAATCGGCAATGGTGGCAATGGCGGTGCCGGCGCCGCCGGCACCGGTGGTAACGGTGGCAATGGCGGCAGCGCCGGGTTCCTGTCGTGGGTCGGCAACGGTGGCAACGGTGGTGCCGGCGGGTCCGGCACGACCGGGGCGGCCGGTAGCAACGGCGCCACCGCGGGCGCTGACGGCACCACCGGTGGCACGGGCGGTGTCGGCGGCAATGGCGGTGCCGGCGGTCAGGGCAGTTGGATCTTCCTCGGCCGCGGCGGCAACGGTGGCGTCGGCGGCCTGGGCGGCGCTGGTGGTGCCGGCGGTAACGGCGCTACCGGTGTGAACGGCGCCGGCACCACCGACGGCGGTGCCGGGGGCAACGCCGGTAACGGTGGTCAGGCCGGAGCCGGTGGTAACGGTGGCGCCGCAGGTACGGGCCACATCCTGTTCGTCGTCGCTCAGAAGGGCACCGACGGCGCCGGTGGTAACGGTGGTAACGGTGGTAGTGCCGGTTCGGGCGGCACCGGTGGTTCGGGTGCTGCTGGTTCGGCGGGCACGGATTCGCTGACCGCGGGCAGCGACGGCACCAACGGCGGTAACGGCGGCCGTGGTGGTGCCGGTGGTGCCGGTGGTGTCGGTGGTCATGGTGCAGGTGGGGCGGCTGACGGTCACACCGGTGCAAGCGGCTTGGTCGGCAACGGCGGCAACGGCGGCGCGGGTGGCGCCGGTGGTGCCGGCTATACCGGTGCGGCTGGAACCGGTGAGAACGGCAGCAACGGTGGTGCCGGTGGTACCGGCGGCACAGGTGGTGCTGGCGGCAACGGCGGCGCAGGCGGTGTTGGCGGCGACGGCGGTGCCGGTGGTGACGGTGGTGACGGCTTCACCGCCACCGCGAACAGTGGTGCCGCCGGCGGTAACGGCGGGAACGCCGGGAACGGCGGTAACGCCGGTGCGGGCGGTAACGGCGGGGCCGCGACTCTCGGTGACGGCGGCCGGGGCGGTGATGCGGGCAACGGTGGTGCCGCAGGCACGGCCGGGACCGGCGGTGACGGTGCCGGTGGTGGCACCGGCACCGTCGCCGGTGCCGGTGGCGCCGGCGGCAACGGCGCCAATGGTGGTGCCGCAGGCACGGCCGGGACCGGCGGCACCACCGCCGGTGGCGGCAACGCCGGCCACAACGGCACTGCCGGCACTGCCGGCAGTAATAGCGACGGCGCGGCCGGCGGAGATGGCGGCGCCGGCGTCGTGCGTACCAACGGCGGCTACCAGGTCGGCGGCAACGGCGGTCACGGCGGGAACTCCGGGGCGACCGGCAACGGCGGGGCCGGCGGCAACGGTGGTGACAGCGCCGCCGGCACCGGGTTCCTGTTGCCCCGCACCGGTAACGGCGGTAACGGCGGCAACGGTAGCGGCGCCGGCAACCACGGCGGCGTCGGCGGCAACGGTGGCAACGCCGCTGACTCTCCCACAACCGGTGGGCCCCAGCTCGGTGGCAACGGCGGAAACGGCGGAAACGGCGGCAACGGAACCAATGGCGCCGTCGGTAACGTCGGCGGCCAAGGCGGCCACGGAGGTGCCGGCTTCCACAACAAGGGCGGCAACGGCGGCAGCGGCGGGGCTGGCGGCACCGGCGCCGGGGGCGGCGGAGGTGCCGGGGGCACCGGGGGCACCGGGGGCCTATCCCCCATCGGACTCGGTGTCCACGGCAACGGCGGTGGCGGTGGCGGCGGTGGCGGTGGCGGCGTCGGCATCGGCGGCAACACCGGTGGCGCCGGTGGCGCCGGTGGCAACGGTGGCAACGGGTACGCCACCGGCAGTCCAGACAGTGAAGGTGGTCAGGGCGGTCAGGGCGGTACCGGCGGCACCACCGGCCCCGGCGGCAGCGGTGCCGGCGGAGCCGGGGGTGCCGGTGGTAACGCCGACAACGGGCAGATCGGTGGCAACGGTGGCGACGGCGGCGACGGGCATGCTGACGGCACAGCCGGCACACCCGGCACAGCCGGCACACCCGGCACAGCCGGCACACCCGGGTAAACAACGGGTAACGCTGCTCGATTGCCAAGGGCGGCGGCCTCCGCAGTGGACCGGGGAGGCCGCCGCCCATCGCATCGGCGGGCGCCGTGAAGGGCTTGGCCCGGTCATGGCGTGTCGCCGTCAATTCGACGGCGAGTCGGCCAGGGCGTACCGGCCCGTCGACGCGGCGGTACTGGCGACCGGGCCGAAGGTGCGCGGTCCCCTATGCCGGTAGCTTTCGCGGATTCGACCGGCTCGGGGGCTCCCGAGTTGGGTCAATGGGCTTAGCGCCTTGAGTTGAGGGCTTGCAGCGCGTTGGGGCTCGCCGGGGCTTCGGGGTCCAGCGCGGGTGGGAATGTGGTGATCACGCCGTTGATTTCGATAGTGGCCGACCGCAGTGGCCTGAGGGTGCGCAGGAATCGCCGTAGCGATAGTCCTGTTCGGGTAAGGACTTCGCGGCTGACGGCGAGGGCGGTGAACACGATGGTGAGGTGGGCTTTCGATGGCGTCGCGGGTGCGGGCGAACATGGGCCTGGCCGCAAGGTCGGATCTTGACATTCGGAAGGACTGCTCGACGCGCCAGAGGTCGTGGTAGTTGGCAATGACCTCGGCCGCCGGCATGAGCGCGGCTTCGATATTGGTGACATAGCCCTTCAGCCCGACCAGCCGGCGCGCCCGCTGTAGCGATGCTTCGTCGAGTTCTTGAGCGCCGTTGCGGGTCTTGACAAACCGTGGTGCGCGGGCGGCCTTGTCCCCGGCGACGACAGCTCGGGCCTTGTGCTCCTGTGCAGGTTCAGCGTGTTGTTGTCCCGCACAGCCCTTTTGGTCGAGTAGGCCCACACCGCCCGCCACGACTTCGTATCAGTAGCTGGGCCCCAGACGGGCTCGGCCTTGACCATCGGGTCACTGGTCTTGGCGGCTGTGCCGCGCTGATCGCGTGGGGTGATCGTGTCGATGACCTGACCGTCGGTGATTGCATGTTCCACGCCAACGGAAGTGGGACTGCAGATCGTTGGGCGCTTTGGTGACCCGAGACCCGACGATGAACCGCAACCCGGCCTCATAGAGGTCGCGCAGATTGGTGCTGGAGAGCATGCCAGCATCAGCGACGATGAGCAGGCCCACCACGATCTGCGGATCGACCCGGCGTTCCTTGGAGTAACCGACCTTGCGCAGCTCGTCTTCTTTGTCCGCCTCGAAGTACAGGGTCGTGACGTCGTAGAGCACCAGGCTCACATCGCCCGCGGTGCGGGCCTGCGTGAAACAGGCGGCGGCGATCTGGTCGGTAGGCACCGACGTACGCGCGGCGCAGGGTGCGTTTGCGCGTCGAAAGAGACTGCTTCCTTCAAAGAAGGCCGGAAACTATCTAAGTCAGGCCTGAGGCCCGGACTCTACTCGCCGAACCTAAAGAAATCCTGCGCCGATTGAGCGGCGGGAAGTCAGCCCTCGTCAGGTCTGAGTAGCAGCGAACGCACCACCGAGCGGGGGGCGGTGTCCCGCAGCAGCGCACTGGCCGGGCGCTGGCGCACCCGTTGCGGCCACCAGAACCAGCGTCCCAGCAGCGCGGCAATGGACGGCGTCATGAGCGCCCGCACCACCAGGGTGTCCAACAGCAGCCCGATACCGATGGTGGAACCCACCTGACCGATGATCAGCAGGTCGCTGGCCACCATGGACATCATGGTGAAGGCGAACACCAGACCCGCGGCCGTCACCACCTTTCCGCTACCGCCCATCGCCCGGATGATGCCGGTGTTGATCCCCGCGCCTATCTCCTCCTTCATCCGGGACACCAGCAGCAGGTTGTAGTCGGAACCGACCGCCAGAAGAATGATCACCGACATCGCTAGCACCAGCCAGTGCAGGTGTATGCCGAGAATGTGCTGCCAAATGAGCACCGACAGCCCGAACGCCGAGCCCAGCGACAGCGCCACCGTACCCACGATCACCAGGGCGGCGATCAGGCTGCGCGTTATGAGCAGCATGATGATCAGAATCAGGCAGAGCGCAGCCACGCCCGCGATGAGCAGGTCGTATTGGGAGCCGTCGCGCATGTCCTTGTAGGTCGCGGAGGTCCCGGCCAGATAGATCCTCGCGTTTTCCAGGGGAGTCACCTTGAGCGCCTCCTCCGCCGCCCGGACCACGGCGTCGGCCCGGGAGATACCTTCGGGCGTCGCGGGATCCCCCCGGTGCGAAATGATGAAGCGGACCGCCTTCCCGTTCGGTGAGAAGAACAAGTTCATCGCGCGCTTGAAGTCCTCGTTCTCCAGGACTTCCGGCGGCAGGTAGAACGAGTCATCGTTTCGGGCCGCGTCGAAGGCTCGGCCCATGGCGGTGGCATTCGCGCTCATCTCGTCCATCAGCGCAAAGGCGCCCATCATGGTGCTGTGCATGGTCAGCGTCATGGCCCGCATCGTGTTCATGGCCGCGATCATCGGCGGGAACTGCTTGAGAAGTTCCGGCATGAGCGCATCCAGCCGATCGGTTTGGGTGACCAGATCATGCAGATTATCGGTAACCGCGTCGACCGAGTCGAGCGAATCGAACAAGGACCTCATCGACCAACAGAACGGTATATCGAAGCAGTGCGGTTCCCAGAAAAAGTAATTTCGGACCGGCCGCCAAAAATCATCGAAATCCGCAATATGGTCCCGCAGCTCCTTGACGGCCACCTCCAACTCGTGAATCGTCCGCGTCATGCGATGGGTCGTATCCACCACCTGTCGGGTCACACCGTAGACTTGGTTCATTGAATTTATCAATATCGAGATGTCATCTGCCTGCTTGAGCAGATCACCCATGCGATCTCGCTGGAATGGCATCAATTGTTGCTGATTGGCATTTTGCAGGCTGAGCAGAAACGGTATCGACGTCCGGCTGATCGGGTTGCCCTCGGGCCGAGTTATCCCCTGCACCCGGGAAATGCCCGGAACCGCGAAGACCGCCTTGGCCAGTTTGTTCAATATCAACAGGTCCGCCGGATTGCGCATATCGTGGTCGGCCTCGACCAGCAGGACGTCCGGTGTCAATCGCG
The DNA here is from genome assembly GCF_029893345.1 of Mycolicibacterium frederiksbergense. Classification (GTDB taxonomy): domain Bacteria; phylum Actinomycetota; class Actinomycetes; order Mycobacteriales; family Mycobacteriaceae; genus Mycobacterium; species Mycobacterium frederiksbergense_B. Next base: position 108,009 of record NZ_JARXVE010000004.1, read on the forward strand.
ACGGTGGAAAGTGCCTCTCGGCTGCGGCATATCCTAGATTTGCGGGAATGTCCGCAGGCACATACAGCCTGTCGTTGTAGTTGGTCTTATATCCCGGCAGGGCCAGCAGTCCGACGAGCGCGATCACACACGCCGTGATGAGAATGGGCCCAGGCCAGCGCACGATCGCGGTGCCCAGCCGCCGCCATCGACGGACGATGATCTTGCGTTTGGGATCGAACAGCCCGAACCGACCGCCCACCACGAGAACCGCCGGAATCAGCGTGAGCGCCACCGCAACCGCAACCACCATGGCCACCGAGGTCGGGACACCCATGGTGTGGAAATAGGGCAATCGAGCCAAACTCAGACAGAAAATGGCGCCGGCAATGGTCAGGCCGGAGCCCAAGACCACCTTGGCAACACTTCGATATGTGGTGTAGAACGCGGCCTCCCGGCCTTCGCCGGTCTGACGCGCCTCTTGATATCTCCCGATGAAGAATATGCCGTAGTCCGTTCCGACCGCGATCCCGAGCGATACCAGCAGATTGGTGGCGAACGTCGAAAGCTCAACGAGGTGGTGCTGACCGAGGAATGCCACAAATCCCCGAGCCACCTGCACCTGCACCCCCACCATGACCAGCAGAAGGATGGCAGTGACTATCGAACGGTAGACCAAAAGCAGCATCGTGAGAATGACTGCAAGCGTGACCACGGTGATTCTGACGATGGATTTGTTGCCCGCGTGGTTCATATCAGAGATCAACGGTGCGGGGCCGCTGACGTAGACCTTGACTCCCGGCGGTGGCGGTGTCCGTTCTACGATGCCCCGCACAGCTTCGACGGATTCGTTCGCCAGGGCTTCGCCTTGGTTACCGGCAAGATTCAATTGAACATAAACAGCCTTACCGTCGGCACTTTGCACAGCCGCCGCGGTGAGCGGGTCGCCCCAGTAATCCTGCACATGTTGCACATGCGTGGTGTCAGCTTTCAACTGCCGGATCAAATCGGCGTAGTAGCGGTGCGCCTCAGGCCCGAGGGATTGTTCCCCTTCCAAGACGATCATCGCCACACTGTCGGAATTGGATTCGCCGAAGTCCTGTCCCATGCGCTGTATCGCCTGGTACGACGGGCCGTCTCGGGGAAGCAGCGGTACCGAATGTTCCCGCCCGACCGTTTCGAGAGACGGAACGGCGAACGTCAGGATGGCGACGATCACCAGCCAACCGAGAATGATCGGCACCGCCAGCCAGTGGATCATCCGCGCAATGAACGGCGGACCGGAGTCCATCCGATGGCTGCTCATCAGGAGCCGCGGTCCTCGGGCTTCAACAGCAGAGAGCGCACCAGCGGCCGCGGACCGGTCGGCCGCAGTAGTGCACTGGCAGGACGGGGCCGCACCCGCAGCGGCCACCAGAACCAGCGCCCCAGCAGCGCGGCAATGGACGGCGTCATGAAGGCACGCACGATCAAGGTGTCGAACAGCAGGCCGATACCGATGGTGGAACCCACCTGACCGATGGTGCGCACATCGCTGGCCAACAACGCCAACATGGTGGAGGCGAACACCAGGCCCGCGGCCGTCACCACCTTTCCGCTACCGCCCATGGCCCGGATGATGCCGGTGTTGATCCCCGCGCCTATCTCCTCCTTCATCCGGGACACCAGCAGCAGGTTGTAGTCGGAACCGACCGCCAAAAGAATGATCAGGGCAATGGCGAGCACAAGCCAGTTCAATTGAATTCCAAGAATGTGCTGCCAGATCAAAACGGACAGCCCGAACGCCGCGCCCAGCGAAAGCGCCACCGTACCCACGATCACCAAAGCCGCGACCAGGCTCCGGGTCATGATCAACATGATGATGAAGATGAGGCACAGCGCGGAAATTCCGGCGATCAGCAGGTCATACGTGGACCCGTCTACTTGATCTTTCCCCATCGCCGCGGTGCCGGTCAGGTAAATCCTGGCGTTTTCCAGCGGAGTTCCTTTGAGCGCCTCCTCCGCCGCAGTTTTTATCGGGTCAACCCGCGCAATTCCCTCGGGTGTCGCAGGGTCTCCCCGTTGGGAAATGAGCATGCGCGTCGACTTTCCATCCGGTGATACGAAGACGTCCATGACGCGCTTGAAGTCCTTGTTCTTGAAAACCTCCGGAGGCAAATAGAATGAGTCATCATTCTGGGCGGTGTCGAAAGCCTTGCCCATGGCCGTCGCGTTATCGCTCATCTCCTCCATCTGCGAGAAGATCCCCGACATGGTGGAATGCATCCCCAGCAGCATGCTCCGGGTGCTCCCCATGGTCGCGATAATCGCCGGGAACTGGGCCATCATTTGCGGCAGGAGCGCATCCAGCTGGTCCAGATTGCCGATCAGCTGATGCATCGTGGTGGTGACCTTGTCAACCCCATCCAGCGCCTCGAACAGGGACTTGATCGACCAGCAGATGGGAATGTCGTAGCAATGCGGCTCCCAGTAGAGGTAATTGCGAAGCGGTCTCCAAAAATCATCGAAATCCGCCATATGGTCGCGCAGCTCTTTCGTGACGTCCTCCAGCTCGTGCGTCTTACCGACCAAACTGTGCGTCGTGGCCGCGAGCTGTTGCATGAGTGCGTACAAGCGCTGCATTACCGCTATCGTCTTGGTGATCTCGTCGGCCTGGGTGACCAGATCATTCATGCGGGCCTTCTGAAACGGCAGGAGCTGGAGTTGGCCGGCGTTCGACGAGCTGATGATGAACGGAATGGTCGTGTGCTTGAGGGGAATCCCCTCGGGTCGGGTCACCGCCTGCACCCGGGAAACGCCCGGAACGGCCAGGACCCCCCTGGCGAGTTTGTTCAGAATGAGGAAATCGGCCGGATTTCGCATATCGTGGTCGGCCTCGATCAATAGAACGTCGGGTGACATGATCAGCGACTGCGGAAAGTGTCGCGCGGCGGCGTCATATCCTTCATTGGCGGGGATATTTTTGGGCAGATATTTCAGGTCGTTGTAGCCGGGCTGGTACGCCGGCAGCGCCAGCAGTCCGACCAGCGCCACCGCGCACGTTGCGACGAGAATGGGCGCGGGCCATCGCACGATCGCAGTGCCCAGTCGCCGCCATCGCCGGACCATGATCTTGCGCTTGGGTTCGAACAACCCAATTCGGCTACCTATCGCAAGAACTGCCGGAATCAGCGTCAAGGCGACGCAAACCGCCACGACCATACCCAGCGCGCAGGGAACACCAAGAGTCCGGAAATAGGGCAAGCGGGTGAAGCTGAGGCAATAAACTGCGCCGGCGATGGTCAAACCTGAGGCCAGCACGACTTTGGCAACGCTGCGGTAGGTGGTGTAGAAGGCCGCTTCCTTATCCTCCCCGGCCTGTCGTGCCTCCTGATAGCGCCCAACGTAGAAAATGCCGTAGTCCGTTCCAGCCGCGATTCCGAGCGTCACCAGAAGATTGACGGCATAGGTGGAAAGAGCGATGAGCCCATGGTCACCGAGCAATGCGACCGTGCCGCGGGCCACCTGTAATTGGATACCCACCAGGAGCAGCAGGATGATGGCCGTGAAAATCGAGCGGAAGAAGAACAACAGCATCGTGAGGATCACCGCGAGGCTCACCCCGGTAACCAGCATGACCGTCCGGTTGCCGCTCTCGCTCAGATCGGCGACTATCGCCGCCGGGCCGGTGACGTAGGCCTTGACCCCCGGAGGGGGCGTGGTCCGCGCCACGATGTCCCGGACGGCTTGCACGGACTGATCCGACATAGGTTGGCCGAGGTCACCGGTGAGGCTCATCTGGACATATACGGCCTTGTTGTCGGCGCTTTGCGCCGCGCCCGCGGTGAGCGGATCCCCCCAGAAATCCTGCACGTGCTGAACGTGCACCGTGTCGGCCTTCAACTGCCGAATCAGATCGGCGTAGTAGCGGTGGGCGTCATCGCCGAGGGGCTGTTGCCCCTCCAAGACGATCATCGCCACACTGTTGGTTTTGGACTCCCCGAAACTCTCGCCCATGCGCCGCACCGCTTCGAACGACGGCGCATCGGTGGGAATGAACGAAACGGAATGCTCTTTCTCCACCTGTTCCAGCGGAGGGACGACCGCACCCAAGACGTAGGCGATCACCAGCCACGCCAGGATGATCGGCACCGCCAGCCGCCGGATCAGTCGCGCCACCAGGGGTGGCGTGCTGGTCGGCGGCTGGCTGCTCATGCGGCCTTCAGCAGGCAGTAGGTGAAGGCACTTTCCCCTTGCCCGATCTTCTCCGTTTTGACCTTGTCGTCCACTGTGATCCGGCAGCCGATGCTGTCAGTGTTGCCCTGCGCGATGACATTGGCCATTGCCGTCGCCTCGGTCATGGCGAACTTCAATGACCATGGCAAGCTTGCCTTTTCAACAAACTGCGGATCGGCATTGACGTCGAAATAGCTGATATTCGCCACCGTCCCGGGGGGGCCGAACACCTCGTACTCCAACTGTTTGGGGTCATACGGCTTACGCTTCTCGGCTTCGGTGTCGGAATACATGGGACGAACCTGGGAGCCGAAGACACCGTGCAGCCGCAACACGGTGAATCCTCCGGCAACGAGGACCACCGCGATGACCAGCGGAATCCACAGTCGCTTCAAAGCCCACACATCACGACCCCCCGTTCTTGCTCTGGTGCGGGCCGTTCGTGCCGCTCGAATCTGCCGCATATACCGACCGCGATCCGCGAGATGCCGGCATCTCGAATGCGGTGGGCATTCCAGGCCCATGCAGAGGTATTACGGCAAACATGTATCGGCTCTGGCAGGACAATCAGAACCTGACCAGTACAGCATGCGAACGACCTCCACATCGGTCAATTCCCAAGGTGATACGGATCGTAATGCATACCGCATGCGTATACCGCGGAACAGAATTTACCGCTGCAATTGGTTTGAAAGAACTGAAGAATTGCTGCGAGATTGCTGTCATTCGGATGCCACCGGCCCGGCCGGTCATCCCGATCGGGCGCAGCCCCACCGTGCCCCAATGTCGCTGGGGCCGTGGACAAAGAAGTCCAGGATCGCCGAGTTGACCGCGTCTGGCCGTTCCAGGAAGCCGAGGTGACCGGCATCGGCAATCTGCATATACCGCCCGTTGGGGAGGGCGTCTGCCACCTCGGCGCCGAGGTGCGGGGGCATCACCAGGTCGTCGGCGAATCCGATCACCAACACCGGCGTGGTGATCGACTTGTAGGCGGGCCGCCGATCGCTCAGCGGGGCGACGCCATACTGGGCGCGGATCCCCGGCGTCGTCTGCGCAGGCCACCTCATGAAGGTGTCGATCCAATCTCGAACGGAATCCTCATCGTTCAACGTTTTCGGTGAAAAGCTCTCAAGCAAGCGATGTTTCGCCTCGTATGTGGCGGGCAGTTGAACACCGGCGTTGGCAAGATCTCGTTCGGCTGCGCGAAAGAACTCCCGCGCCCGATCGTGGCGCCCACGGGTGGCCATCAGCGCCGCCTGACATACCAGCTCCGGCCGGTTCAACATCAGCTCTTGGGCGATGTATGCACCCATCGAGACCGCTACCAGCCGGACGGGGGCAGCATCGAGTCGCTCGATCAGTTCCGCAGTGTCGGCCACCATCGTTGCCGTCGTGAAGCCGTCGGCTTGTGCTGTGGCGCCCACCCCTCGGTTGTCGAACGTGATGACGCGGTATCCGGCGGCACGAAAGGCGGGCACCTGATAGAGATCCCAGGTTCGTCCGACACCGCCTTGGCCGGCGATGAACAGCACAGTTTCACCCTGGCCGCGGTCGTCGTATGCCAGATTCACTCCCCACCCCCACCCGGGTTGGCTGCCTATGCGTCCAGCCGGGCGAACTGCCCATGCCGATACTGCTCGACGCACGCCGCACGCCGGACTTTGCCGCTTGTGGTGATCGGGATCGAACCAGGTGACACCAGAACCAGATCCGCAACGCCAAGGCTGTGCGTGTTGAAGATGGCCGAAGTCACCTCGCGCTTGACGGCGGAGAACTGGTCGGCTGGTTCCTCCAGAGACTCCGCCCGCTTCCGCACTTCGATGATGACGACGAGCTTTTCCGTGTGACCGTCCGGAACCGCGATCGCCGCACACCGGCTCCGGCTGATCTCCTGGATTGTCGCCTCGATGTCGTCGGGAGAGTGGTTGCGCCCGTACACAATCAACAGATCCTTGATCCGGCCGATGATGAACAGCTCGTCGTCGAAGATGAATCCAGAGTCTCCGGTGCGCAGCCAGGGTCCCTCGGGCGTGCCGACCGACGGAGCGACAAGCCGTCCACCAAAGGTGGACTCGGTCTCCTGCGGCCTGCGCCAATAGCCGGCCGCAATGTTGTCGCCGTGCACCCAGATCTCACCGACGGTTCCGGCCGGACACTCGGTGTGGGTATCGGAATCCACGATGCGGATCCTCGGCGACACCGGTACGCCGTAGCTGACCAGGGGTGTGCCCGCTCCGTTCGCGCAGCGCTGCGCAGTGCCGGCGGTCAACTTCTCGGAGTCGAAACGCACGATGGCCGGCGGTTGACCCGGCGCCCGAGTTGCCACGAACACCGTGGCCTCGGCCAGTCCGTAGGACGGCCGTATCACCGTCTCGCCCAGATTGAACCGGGCGAAGCGTTGGGTGAAGCGCTCCAGCGTTGCCGGGTGCACACGCTCACTGCCGGTGATGATGAGCAGCAGTTCCGAGAGATCAAGCCCGGCCATGTCATCGTCCGATGTCTTGCGCACCGCCAATTCGAATGCGAAGTTCGGTGCCCCCGTGTAGGTGCGGCCGTTGCTTGCCAGCTGGTGCATCCAGCGGGCCGGTCGCTGCAGGAACGCCATCGGGCTCATGAGCACAGCAGGGGCTCCGGTCAGCACCGGCGCGCAGACTCCCAGATACAGACCCATGTCGTGATAGAACGGCAGCCAGGACACCAGGGAGGAGCCCTGTGGGACAACGTTTCCGTAGTCCATAAAGTAGCCCGACATCAGTTGTTCGAAATTGGCCAGCAGGTTTGCGTGCGACATCATGACCCCGGCCGGCTGACGGGTCGACCCGGATGTGTACTGCAAATACGCTGTGTCCGTGTGATATTCGCTCGATAGCGGAACGGAGCCTGCCGGAGCATCGAGATTCAGTGAGTCGACCTCGACGATCGCCGGGGTGGATCCGCCGGCCTGCGACGTGATGTGTTCGGTCACTGCGGGTGCAGCCGCCGTCGTGCTGAGGATGACCGTAGGCGACGCGTCCTGCAGCACCGAATTGACCCGCTCGTCGCTGACCCCACCGAGCGGAACCGCCAGCGGAACCGCAATGCGTCCGGCTTGCATTGCGCCGAAAAAGGCGGCGATGTAGCCCAGCCCCTGCGGCGCCAGAATCAGTGCGCGATCGCCTGGCGAACCGAAACGTTCGAGCTCTCGTGCGACATTGCAGGTCCGGCGATACAGCTGCGAGTACGTCAGGCTCTCCGCGACACCGTCCCAATTCTTTTCATAGTCAATAAACGTCACCGCCGTGTCCTCGCCTTGCAGGCCGGCACGCTCGGACAGCAACGTCAAAATGGACGTTTCACCCACGGGCAACAGGGTAACTCCGCAATCGCGAACATATCTCCGGAAAGATCAGCAAACCACAGTTATATGGCCATAAATGACACTCACGTCATTCAGGGATGAACTCGTCGCCGAGACGAAAATGACGCCTACACCGGCCCGCACCTCGTCTGATCTTGTTAGTTGCAACTACATCCGACGATCGGAGACGAAATGCTTGAAATCGTCTGTACCTCACCTATGAATTGCTCAGATTGTGTGACAGCGCACTCCAGCGAATCTACCGTTGTTGATTGCGACCGCCCGCGATGGGCGCTGGGCCATCGGTAATCCGTGTGGTAACACGGCCTAATTGTGCGGCTCACCGCACCAATGCGAGGAGGGCAATTGTCTCCGTCCGAGATCGTGCATGAGCGGCTGCCGGGCTTCGATCCAGGCACTTCTTCGCCGCCCATGAGCGCCACGCCCGTCACCCCGGTCGCCGTCATAGGCATGTCCTGCCGGCTTCCCGGCGGAATCGACTCCCCCGAGCGACTGTGGGAAGCATTGCTGCGCGGGGATGACCTGGTCACCGAGGTTCCACCGGACCGCTGGGACGCCGACGAATACTACGACCCGGAACCCGGGGTGCCGGGCCGATCGGTGTCGAAATGGGGTGCGTTCCTCGATGACGTTGCCGGCTTCGATGCCGAGTTCTTCGGGATCAACGAGCGCGAGAGTTCCGCGATCGACCCTCAGCACCGGATGTTGCTGGAAACTTCCTGGGAGGCCATGGAACACGCCGGCCTGCCCCGGGAAGCGCTAACCGACTCGCTCACCGGGGTTTTCGTCGGATTGACGCACGTCGACTATCTGATGCTGGCCGCCGATGCACACGCACTGGAGGCGGCATACGGCTTCAGCGGCAACAACTTCAGCCTGGCGTCCGGACGGATCGCTTACGTGCTCGGGGTGCACGGCCCTGCTCTCACGGTGGACACCGCATGCTCTTCCGGCCTGACCGCCGTGCATCTGGCCTGCCGCAGCCTGCACGAGGGCGAGAGCGACCTGGCCCTGGCCGGCGGCGTCACATTGGCGTTGGACCCACGAAAATTCGCCTCGGGATCAGCTGAGGGAATGCTGTCGCCGACCGGACGCTGCCATGCCTTCGATGCCGCGGCCGACGGGTTCGTCTCGGGCGAGGGTTGCGTCGTGGTGCTGCTCAAGCGGTTGCCCGACGCACTGCGCGATGGTGACCGAATCCTGGCGGTGGTGCGCGGCACCGCCGCCAATCAGGACGGGCATACCGTGAACATCGCGACACCGTCGGATGCCGCCCAGACCGCGGTGTACCGGGCGGCGTTGGCCGCGGCCGGCGTCGATCCCGGAACGGTCGGCATGGTCGAGGCGCATGGCACCGGAACTCCGGTGGGTGACCCCATCGAATACGCCAGCCTGGCCAAGGTTTACGGCGTCGACGGTCCCTGTGCACTCGCGTCGGTGAAGTCCAACATGGGGCACTCCCAAGCGGCCTCCGGAGCCGTTGGGCTGATGAAGGCGATCCTCGCGGTGCAACATGGTGTGGTTCCGCAGAATCTGCACTTCACCCGCCTGCCCGACCGGCTCGCCGAGATTGACACCAACCTCTTTGTCCCGCAGGAAATTACGCCATGGTGCACGAGCGGGAACCACCCACGACGGGCAGCGGTGTCCTCATATGGGTTATCGGGGACCAATGTGCACGCCATTGTGGAACAAGCACCGGAACAGCCCGCGGAACCCGGAGCCGCGGACTCGGCGCCGGCGTCGACAGGTGCACCACTGTTGTTCCCGATATCGTCCACCTCCGCCGACGAACTGCGCCGCACCGCCGGCAGGCTCGCCGACTGGGTTCAGGCCCATGACGAGGTCCCGTTGCCGGATCTGGCCTACACCCTGGCAAGTCGGCGCGTGCACCGGCCGGTGCGGACCGGCGTCAGCGCGAGCAGCCGGCCCGAACTCGTTGCGGCTCTGCGCGAGGTGGCCGACGGCGATGCGCCCTATCCGGCCGCGGTCGGACGCGACGACCGCGGACCGGTGTGGGTGTTCTCCGGTCAGGGTTCGCAGTGGGCGGCGATGGGCGCGCAGCTGCTGGCGACCGAACCGGTATTCGCCGCCACGGTCGCGCGGGCCGAGCCGATCATTGCGCTCGAATCCGGCTTCTCGGTGACCGAGGCAATGTCGGCGCCACAGATCGTGACCGGTCAGGACCGGGTGCAGCCGACGCTGTTCACCATGCAGGTCGCCTTGGCCGACACCATGAGGGCATACGGTGTGCGCCCCGGCGCGGTCATCGGCCACTCCCTGGGCGAGGGCGCGGCGGCTGTCGTCGCGGGCGCGCTTTCCTTGGAAGACGGGCTGCGTCTCATCTGCCGCCGGTCTCGGCTGATGTCCCGAATCGCCGGCAAGGGCGCCACGGCAGCGGTGGAGTTGCCTGCCAAGCAGGTCCTTTCGGAGTTGACCGGCCGCGGTATCACCGATGTCGTGGTGGCCGTGGTGGCTTCGCCGGAGTCCACCGTCATTGCCGGCGCCACTCAGCCGGTTCGCGATCTCGTCGCCGACTGGGAACGACGTGGGGTGATGGCCCGCGAGGTTCCGGTCGATGTCGCGTTCCATTCGCCTCAGGTCGAGCCGATCATCGGCGATCTGACCGACGCACTTGCCGACCTCAAACCGATGCCGCCGGAGGTTCCGTTCTATTCGGCGACAGTGTTCGACCCGCGGGAGCAGCCCGTCTGCGATGCCGCCTATTGGGTGACCAATATGCGCCGGATGGTGCGATTCGCCACCGCGGTACAGGCTGCGCTGGAGGACGGCCACCGGGTCTTTGCCGAACTGTCGCCACATCCGCTGCTCACCCGGGCACTCGAACAGACGGCCCGCAGCCGCGAAACACCGATGGCCGCTCTCGCGGCGATGCGCCGGGAGCAGGCGCTGCCGAACGGGCTGCGCGGGTTCCTGGTAGATCTGCACAGTGCGGGCGCCGCGGTCGACTTCTCCGCACTGTGCCCGAATGGCCGACTGGTGGACGCGCCGCTGCCGACCTGGACGCATCGCCGGCTGTGGCTGAGCGGCGGCGGGCAGGAATCCCCGACGCATGGCGGTTGCACCATCGCGGTACACCCACTGCTGGGCGCCAACGTGCGATTGCGGGAGCAACCGGAGCGCCACGTCTGGCAAGCCGACATCGGCACCGCCGCCCAACCCTGGCTCGGCGATCACCAAATTCGCACTGTTGCCGTACTTCCGGGGGCGGCTTACTGCGAGATGGCGCTGGCCGCCGCGCGCGCGGTGCTGGGCCAGCCGGCCGAGGTCCGCGACCTCCGTTTCGAGCAGGCATTACTGCTCGATGAGAAGACGATGGTGGGCGCTTCCGCCTCGGTGTCGGCTCCGGGCGTCGCCGACTTCACCGTGCACACCGATCAAGAGGGTGAACCAACGCGGCAAGCCACCGCAGTCCTGCACGCCGCCGAGGACGAGCAACCGCCCGCATACGACATGTCCGCAGTCCTTGCCGCCCACCCATGTGACGAAGACGGCGCGGAGGTCCGTAATCGGGTGGGCCGGCATGGTATTCAGTACGGACCGGCGTTCGCCGGCCTGGTCACCGTGTACACCGGCGAGGCAAAAGCCCGCACCGTGCTCGCCGAGGTGGCGCTGCCCCGCTCGATCCGCTCACAACAGGACGCGTACGGCGTGCACCCAGCTCTGCTCGATGCCTGCTTCCAATCAGTCGAGGCCCATCCCGACGTGCAGGCGCTCGGCGGCGACGTGCTGGGATTGCCGCTGGGCGTCCGACGGCTGCGCAGCTACGGCTCGGCCCGTAATGCGCACTACTGCTATACCCGATTGATCAAAGCCGACGCCACCGGTATCGAGGCCGACATCGATGTGCTCGACGAGAACGGCACGGTCCTGCTGAGCGTGCAGGGGCTGACCCTGGGCACGGGCGCCTCCGGAACCGGACACGATGACCAGGTTCTCAGCGAAAGACTGCTGACCGTCGAATGGCGACAGCGGGAACTGCCGGTGGTGGAGTACGCCGATGCCGGATCCTGGCTGCTGATCAGTACCTCCACCGGCCCGGACCCGGTGGCGGCCGAGTTGAGCGATGCCTTGAAAGGCCATGGCGCACAATGCACCACCATGTCTTGGCCCGACCATGCCGACGACTCGCTGACCTGCGAACAGCTTGGCAGCATTCTGCGGGGCGGCCGAATCAGCAGTGTGGTGATCCTGACGGCCCCGAAGAACGGTATAGACACAGACCGCTCGCCGCTGCGGGGCCGCGAGTATGTGCAGCGCATGGTGCATATCACCCGCGAACTGCCGGAGATGAGCGGCGAACTACCTCGGCTGTATGTCGTGACCCGCAACGCCCAGACCGTGGTGGCAGGTGATGTGGCCAATCTGGAACAGGCCGAGCTGCGAGGTTTGATCCGGGTCATCGGCACCGAACATCCGCACCTGGCGGCCACCCAGATCGATGTGGACGAGGCCACCGACGTCGAAGACCAGGCGCGGAAGCTTGCACAACAACTTCTCTCTGGCTCCGAGGAGGACGAGACCGCGTGGCGCAATGGCCGGTGGTACACCGCGCGATTGTGCCTCGCCCCGCTTCGTCCCGAGGAGCGGCAGACCACCGTGGCGCATCTCGAACGCGACCGAATGCGGCTGCAGATCCGCACACCCGGAGACCTGGAGTCGATGGAACTTGTTGCCTGCGACCATGTTCCGCCGGGGCCGGGACAGATAGAGGTCGCGGTCAGCGCGTCGAGCATCAACTTCGCCGACGTGCTCGTCGCGTTTGGCCGCTACCCCGCGTTCGACGGTCAACTGCCGCAACTCGGCATCGATTTCGCCGGTGTGGTGACCGCGGTTGGCCCCGGCGTGACCAAGCACAAAGTAGGCGATCGTGTCGGTGGCCTGTGCGCCGACGGATGTTGGGGCACGTTCGTCACGTGCGACGCGCGTCTGGCTACCACCTTGCCGGCCGGATTGTCCGAGGCCGAGGCGGCGGCGCTGACCATCGCCACCGCCACCGCCTACTACGGGCTCAACGACATGGCTCGGATCAAAGCCGGTGACAAGGTGCTGATCCATTCGGCGACCGGCGGGGTCGGCCAGGCGGCGATGGCGATCGCCCGCGCCGCCGGCGCCGAGATCTTCGCCACCGCCGGCAGTGAGCAGCGTCGACAACTGCTGCGCGACATGGGGGTCGAACACGTATATGACTCGCGGAGTTTGGAGTTCGCCGATCAGATACGCCAAGACACCGAGGGCTATGGCGTGGACATCGTGCTCAATTCGGTGACCGGTGCCGCCCAGCGCGCCGGCCTCGAGTTGTTGGCATTCGGTGGGCGATTCGTGGAGATCGGTAAGCGCGACATTTACGGCGATACCCGGTTGGGGCTCTTTCCGTTCCGCCGCAACCTGTCGTTCTATGCCGTCGACCTGGCGTTGATGTCGGTCAGCCATCCCGACCGGGTCCGCGAGTTGCTGGCCACGGTGTATCTGCTCACCGCCGAGGGCGAGCTGCCGATGCCGGAGTTCACCCACTACCCACTTGCCGACGCTGCCACCGCCATTCGGATGATGAGCGGCGCTCAGCACACCGGCAAGCTCGTACTCGACATCCCGCACACCGGCTCCAGTCGGCTTGTGGTGCCCCCGGCGCAGGTTCGGGTGTTCCGCCCCGACGGCGCGTACATCGTCACCGGTGGTCTCGGGGGGCTCGGATTGTTCCTCGCCGAGAAGATGGCGGCCCACGGATGCGGACGTATCGTGCTGTCCTCCCGCACGCGGCCGAACGAGCAGGCCTTGGAGAAGGTGGACCGCATCCGCGCGACCGGTGCCGACGTGCTCGTCGAATGCGGTGACATCGCCGAACCCAGCACTGCCAAGCGGTTGGTGACCGCGGCTACCGCCGATGGACTTCCGGTGCGCGGCGTATTGCACGCGGCGGGTGTGATCGAGGATGCCACGCTGACCAACATCACCGATCAGCTCATCGAGCGCGACTGGGCACCAAAGGTTTACGGTGCATGGAATCTGCACACTGCGACCGCCGACCAGCCGTTGGACTGGTTCTGCTCGTTCTCGTCGGCGGCCGCGCTGGTCGGTTCCCCCGGGCAGGGTGCCTATGCGGCTGCCAACAGCTGGCTGGACGCCTTCAGCTTGTGGCGCCGAGCCCAGGGGTTGCCGGGTACCGCGATCGCGTGGGGAGCCTGGGGGCAGATCGGCCGCGGCACCGCCCTGGCCGAGGGCGCCGGAATCGCCATCGCGCCCGACGAAGGCGCGTATGCGTTCGAGGCGCTGCTGCGGCACGACCGGGCGTACACCGGATACGCGCCGATCACGGGTGCGCCTTGGTTGTCCGTATTCGCCGAACGCAGCCCGTTCGCCGAGGCGTTCCGCTCAAACGGACAAAGCTCTACGGGCACAAGCAAACTGCGCGCCGAGCTCGCCGAGCTTCCCCCCGAAGACTGGGCCGCCCGATTGCAGCGGGTGATCTCCGACCAGGTAAACCTGATCCTGCGTCGCAGCGTCGACCCCGACCGCCCACTGTCCGAATACGGTATGGACTCGCTGGGTGCGCTCGAACTACGTACCCGCATCGAAACCGAAACGGGCGTGCGTATCTCGGCTACCGGCATCACCACCATTCACGGACTGGCGGAGCTGCTGTGCGAGAAGCTCGCGCCGGTGGAAGCTGCTTGACGTCATGGACGCGAAAAGTCTCGACGTGGTGGGCATGCCGAGGGGCGGGCCGAATGCCTCCTGGTTATCCCGGCGGTTGCAGACCGACCGGTTGGAGTATTTGGATCGCGACGACGTCGACGAGCTGAAGCGAAAGGTCGTCCGCGCAATCGACCGCGGCGGACGCCGCCCACGGTTCGGCACGTACGAAAAGTACGCTCGGATGGCGCTCGATGAAGTGTCAGAACACCCAGCACCGAAAATCCTCGAACTGGGATGCGGTCTCGGCGGGCTGTCGCGCAAGTTGCTGCAGCTTCACCCCACCGCCGAGGTGACAGTCACCGACATCGATCCCACATTTGTCGCCGAAATCGCCGCCGGCGACCTGGGCAGCCACCCCCGCGCCACGGTTCGCGTAATGGATGCCACTGCAATCGACGCCCCGGACGGGCATTTCGACCTTGCGGTATTTGCGTTGTCGTTGCATCACTTACCGCCTGAGCCGGCAGCCAAAGTGTTCGACGAAGGCACACGGGCAGCAAAAAAGCTGTTGATCATCGACGTCCGCAGGCCTTCACCACCACTGCATTTGGCGATGCTGGCAGCGGTGCTGCCGTTCACCCGAGTAGCGGTGATACACGATGCGGCCATCAGCGGCCTGCGTGCCTATAGTCCGTCGGCACTGCGGGTGCTCGCCCATCATGCCGACCCGGCGATCAGCGTAGATTTCCGTGACCACCGAACCGGCCCGACGGTGGCACTGGCATGCCGTCAGCAAAGTTCGGCGGGACCAAATACCGGCGCGATCGACTGAGTCACGGCCGTAGCCTGGCGATGAAGCCCGCTCGTCGCCGGACCGTCTCCGGCGACCCGTCTGCAAGCCCATCTCTCAGCTCCCCTGGTCGATTCACAGCAGTTCGTAAGCTGCGGATCGTTGCACACGAGAACCACTACTTCCCAATTGCCCCAATTGTTTTGCATCGAAGCACCACCGCACCAGGAACCGTTCGCACAGCTCGTGAAGCCGATGCAATGCTCGATCGCGCCGCGTGGTTCCACTCCACATACAGCAGCTCCCCAGCTTCTCGGGGCGCGTTAGCCACGCCGGCCCAGGAATGTCCTGAGAAAGTCACAAGAAGCCGAACAGCAAATGGTCAACACGGTAGTATCGCGGCTATGTGGGGGCCATTGGCCGTGCTGGCACTTTTGACCACGATTAATCCCGTGCGCCTCGGTCTCATCCTGCTCGTGCTCTCCCGGCCACGGCCCATTCAGAATCTGCTCGCATACTGGACCGGCGCCTTGATCGTGGGGCTTTCCACCCTCCTCATTCCGCTGGTTCTGCTGCACTCGACGCCGGCATCGGCCGCATTCATAAAAGACTTCGCGCACCCCACCGCGAACCCCGTCGCCCAGCGCACCGCGATCGGGGTGGGCGCGGCCCTGCTGTTGGTCGCGGCAATGCTGGTGGCGCACTCTTTGGTGCGAGCACCGCGCCGGAGCAGCAATCCTCCGGCACCCGATCCGGACGGCACAGCCAAAACCTCGACACTACTGCTTGATTCGTCGGTCCCGCCCATACTCAGGAGACTTCTGCACCCTGAGCCGGATGCAGCGGCAGCGGGCGGATCACGGCGACTGCTCGACAAGGCCCGCAGTGCGTGGCGGAGCGGAAATCCGTGGATCGCCTTCATCATTGGCGTGATTTTCCTGCCACCACTGGACGGAGTTTTCTTTGCCCTCGGCATCGTTGTAGCCTCAGGCGCTTCCGCCGGAGTTCAGGTCATCGCCCTCATCGCGTTCGTCATCGGTGTGCTCACCGTCGAGGAAATCATCCTGTTCAGCAACCTGTTTGCACCGGAGAAGACCCAGGCGGTATTGCGACAAGTCCACGATTGGGCGAGTACCCACCATCGGAAATTCGCCGCGGCCATCTTGGCGGTAGTCGGGCTCTCGTTGATAGCTCGGGGCATGGGTGGTCTCTGATCCTGAAGGCGCACTCAGCTTTCCAGTGAATGCTTGAGTTGCTCACCGTATTCGCGCAGCGACTCGCTGGTGAACATCTCATAGTGTGTGCAGTCAACCGAATGCGCCGTGATGTCACCGGTGACGTAGGGCCGCCAGCTTTGCAGATGGGATCGCATGGCCATGCGGTTTCGCATTCCACGCCACCGCGACCTGACCTTCGTGCCCCGATGCTCATCGTTTCTGTGTCGCGCAGCGGAGAAAATGACGATGTCGCCGTTGAACACATCGGGCTCGTGTCCCAGCAGACGCAACTGGTTCGCATTGAGGCTGTTGACCATGAATTCCACCAGTGCTTTGGGCGGAGGAGTGAACCCGGCCGCCCCGTCTTGCTGGACGATCTTCTCCGCCTGCCGATAGCTCAGTGGCCGTCGATGCGGCCGGACATCAACATGATTGGCGCCCAAGATGTAGTCCAGCACCAGGCCTTCGGCCAGGGCATGGTTCTTTGCGACAGTCCGGTAGGCGCTTGCCCCGAACCCGTACGCCTTGTTCAAGTTCAAGGCGGCGTCCATCAGTATCAGGCGTTGCACCTCGCACCCGCGGCGCTGAAGCTCGATGGCGAGTTCGTGAGCGACAACCCCGCCAAAAGACCATCCGAGAAGCTTGTAGGGCCCATCGGGGTAGAGGGCTTGGAGCCGGTCGGCGTAGCTTGCGGCCATGCTCCGTATCGATACCGGCTCGGCTTCATCGCCATGTGGAATCTGGTTGAGGCCGGTAATCGGGCCATCCACATACTCGCCCAGAGCCCGATACGACCAACTCAGTCCGAAACCGTCATGAATACAGCACAGCGGAACACCTGTCCCCTCCTTGAGGACATCGACAGGCACCACTTCCTGTGCGCTGTCTGCCTTTCCGACCTGCCGGGCCAGGGTTCGCACCGACGGCGCGTCGAACATGACGCGTACCGCCAGGTGAGTGTCCAGAGACTTGTTGATCGCGGCGATGACCCGCATCGCCGACAGCGAGTCCCCGCCCAGGTCGAAGAAGGAGTCATCGACCCCGACGCGCTCGAGCCCCAGCACTTCGGCGTAGATGCCGGCCACAATGTGTTCGGTGGGAGTTGTCGGGGCCCGATATGTGCCTGCCGTGTAGTCCGGTGCCGGCAGCGCGCGGGCATCGAGCTTTCCGTTGACCGTCAGCGGCAGCGAGTCCACCACCAGCACCGCGGCCGGAACCATGTAGGCGGGGAGTCGCTCAGCAAGCACCATCCGTGCCTGGTCCGGATCGACTGCCCCAGTGACGGATTCGGTGACATAGCCGACCAGACGCTTATCACCCGGACGGTCCTCCCGGGCGATCACCGCCGCCTGCTCCACCCCATCCAAACCAGCCAACACCGCGTGGATCTCACCCAACTCGATGCGATACCCACGAATCTTGACCTGCTCATCAGCCCGACCCAGATACTGCAACTGCCCATCAGAGCCCCACCGCACCAAGTCACCGGTGCGATACATACGCGTTCCGGGTGCACCCTCCCCACCAAACGGACACGCCACAAACCGCGACCCGGTCAACCCGGACCGACCCACATACCCACACGCCACGCCACGGCCGGCCACGTACAACTCACCCACCACACCCGCGGGCACCGCCCGCAACCACTGATCCAGCACGAACAACGCCGCGGTCGACACCGGCGCGCCGATCGGGACAGCGCTCTGCGTGGGCGCCCCAGTCTTCAATGGTGCACTCATCGACGCATACACGGTCGCCTCGGTCGGCCCGTAGGCATTGATCACCACTCGCCCCGGAGCCCACAGCTCCACCACCTCCGGCGGGCAGGCCTCACCGCCGAGCAACAGCGCCGCCGATCCCAAACCTTCCGGCGAGAGCGCCGCCACCGCCGACGGTGTCTGGGTCAGCACACTGACCCCCTCGGTGACCAGCAGATCGTGGAAATCCTCGGGTGAACCGGCCACGTCTTCGGGCACCACCACCAGCTGCCCTCCGCTCAACAGCGCAGCCCAGATCTCCCATACCGAGAAATCGAAGGCATACGAATGGCATTGGGTCCAGACCTGGGTCGGCGGCAAGTCGGTCGGCATCGACGCCGCCAGGTGAGCCAGGTTGTGGTGGGTGATGGCCACGCCCTTCGGGATGCCGGTGGTGCCCGAGGTGTAGATCAGGTACGCGATGTCCGAAGCCGCCGGCATCGGTAAGCCCGTGGTCGGGTAACTGTCGATCCGGGGGTCGGCGACATCGATAACCGGCAGGCCAAACCCATCCAACCGACCGGCCAAATCCGCGGTGGTGACGGCTACCGACGGCGCGGCATCGGTCATCATGAACTCAATCCGCGCATCCGGCACGACCGGGTCGATCGCCAGATACGCCGCCCCGGTCTTGAGCACTGCCAGCATTGCCACGATTGCCTCGGCGCACCGGTTGAACAGCAGCGCCACACACCGTCCCGGGCCTACCTGCTGGTCGGTCAACAAGTGCGCCAACCGATTCGATGCCTCATCCAGCTCCCGGTAAGACATCGAGTGGCCCTCGAAGCTCACCGCCGCCGCCCGCGGAGCCCGGGACACCTGATGGGCGAACAACACCGGAACCGACTCCGGCGGCACCGGTTCGGTGAGCATCGCCAGATTGCCCATCCCGTCCAGACGCACCCGCTCACCGACAGCGAGCACATCCACCGACGACACCGAACGGCCCGGATCGGCGGTGAGCGCCACCACTACCTGCCGCAGTCGCTCGATCAGTGCCCGGATGCTGGCCGCATCGAATACATCGGTACGGAACTCCACCATCCCGCCGATTCCGGCAGGCTCACCGGTCCCGGTGAAGCGTTCCTCCAGCGAGAACGCCAAATCCATCCGGGCTGAATGAGTGTCGGCGGACAGCGGGCTGACCTGCAGATCACCGAGCAGCGCGTCCGCAGTCGACTCTGCGCCGTCCTTCACCGCGAAGTTTTGCCAGCCGAAGATCACCTGGATCAGGGGGTGATGGGTGAGGCTGCGGGCCGGATTGAGCCGATCCACCAGGACCTCGAAGGGCACATCCTGATGCTCGTACGCGGCCAGGCTGCGCTGCCGTACCTGGGCAAACAGCTCCGCCATGGTGGGATCACCGGCCAGATCGACGCGCAACACCAGGGTGTTGACGAAGAAGCCCACCAGATCGTCCAACGCCGGGTCGCGTCGGCCGGCGATCGGGAATCCCACAGCCACATCGCTGCTCGCACTCAACTTGGACAAGAGGATCGCCAAGGCGGCCTGCATCACCATGAAACTGGTCGCATCGTGTTCACGAGCCACCTGCGCCACCTGTACCTGCAACTCGGCCGGCCAATCCACCGTCACGCTGGCACCGCGGTAATCGGCCACCGGTGGGTACGGCCGATCCGTCGGCAACTCCAACCGCTCAGGCAGCCCCGCCAACGCCTGCTCCCAATAAGCCACCTGACCGGCGATCACACTGTCGGCGTCGGTCAGGTCACCGAGCAGCTCACGCTGCCAGAGGGTGTAATCCACATACTGCACGGGCAATGGCGCCCAGTTGGGAACGTGACCTGCGCACCGAGCGGCATAGGCCACGCCGATGTCACGCAGCAACGGCCGGATCGATGAACCGTCGCCGGCGATGTGGTGCACCACCACGGTGAGTACGTACTCATTTTCAGCGACCCGGAACAGCTTGGCCCGCAACGGAATTTCGTTGGCCAGGTCGAAACTGTAGCCCACCTCCGCGCCGACGGCCGCAGCCAAGCGCTCTGCCGACCACCTCTGCACATCAATGAACTGCCAGCCGAAACCGACCTGCTCGGCAGGCACCACCACCTGCTGAGGAACCCCCTCCGGCGCCGCGAACACCGTGCGCAAACTCTCGTGGCGGCCCACCACATCACCTAGCGCCGCCCCGAACGCGTCACCGTCCAGCACCCCGCTGATCCGGAACGCGGCAGGCATGTTGTACACCGGTGAGGGTCCTTGCAACTGGTCCAAGAACCACAGCCGCTGCTGGGCGTATGACAATGGCAATACCGCCGGCCGCTCCTGGGCGGTCAGAGTGGGCCCGGCATGTTCGGCGCCGTGGACCCTGATCCATTCAGCCAGAGTCGCGACCGTGGGCGCATCGAACAGCGCCCGGATAGGAACATCGACGCCCAGTCCGATCCGGGCCCGCGCAATCAGCCGGGTGGCAGACAGTGAATGCCCGCCCAGGTCGAAAAACCCGTCGTCGATGCCGACCCGAGCGACCCCCAGAACCTCACCGAACAGCGTGGCCAACAACCGTTCCCGCTCATCACCCGGCGCTCGATACGGCACGCCGCTGTTGAACTCGGGTGCCGGCAGTGCCCGGCGATCAAGTTTGCCGTTGACCGTCAACGGCAGTGCCTCCAACATCATGATTGCCGTCGGCACCATGTATTCCGGCAATTTGTCACTGGCGAAGCTGCGCAACTCCGCAACGCGTTCAATTGCCGACGGGTCGTTGACGTACCCGGCAAGGGACCCGACCTGTCCCCTCGGCAAGTAAACGTCGGACAATGTCGGGAGCGTAGCGTCCGCAGGCGTGGCCCGGGTGTAGACAACGTCCACCAGACCAGCGGTCGGCGACCAGGTAACCGTTGTGGCATATCCCAGTTCGTGACCGAGCCGGCGGCACTGGTGCGGCAGTACGCCACCGGATTCAGCGGTGCGGGAGCGCAATTCGCTGACAGTCGTCCGATCGCCGGCCTGCTCCAGCGCGTGCGCCATTGCCGCATCCGGCCATATCCCCGCGTGTGGCACCCCGGTGATGCGCAGCTCCGGCAGCTGCTGGGACTGCAGATGTTCGCCCAGCGCGGCCAGGCTTTCGAACCTCTGCCAGGGTTCCGACCGCAGGTCCGCCACCGAGCGCACCAACGCCGGCGCCTTTCGCAGCACCACCTCATATCGATAGCGACTGAGCTCGTTGACCGCCGGCATGTGCTTGAGTTGGATCTCCACTGCGGCGATGTCGGGTAGATGCTGCGGCAATGCCGCGAAGAAATCGGGTGCCAGCAGCAATTCCTGCTCGGCCAGCATCTCCCGCCGCACCCGCTCGGCTACCACAGCCGCGTCGTCATCACCGTTGGTGTCGGCGCACACCACGCCGGTGGTGAACGCACGCAACAGCGACAGATTGCGTACGTCGCCGACGAACAACGCCCCGCCCGGCGCCAACGACCGCATCGCCACGGCCAGCACGTCGAGCAGATAACCCGCGCTCGGGAAGTACTGGACTACCGAGTTGATCACCACCACATCGAAGTGCCCATGCGGCAAACCATCAGAGGCATCGGCCGGCTGTACCCGCAGCCGCACCCGGTCGCCCCATGGCTGTCCAGCCACACCCGCCTGCAACGTGTGAATCGTCGGCGCGGAGAAGTCCGTCCCCCAATACTCGACACACTCAGGAGCCAGGTGGGCCAGCAACAGTCCCGAGCCAACGCCGATTTCGAGTACCCGCTCCGGGTTGAGCGCCAATATCCGGTTCACCGTGTCCGAACGCCACTCCCACATTTCCGGTAGTGGAATCGGATCACCGGTGTAGCTGCTGTTCCACCCTCCGAAGTCTTCGCCCAGCTCGGTCGGCGTGCCCGTGGTGAACGACTCCCCCGAATACAGGTCCTCATACACTCCCTGCCACTGCCCAACCAGCTGTGCTTCTCGCGACGGCTCGCGGGCCAGCATCATCTCCGGATCCAGCACAACGTAGGACACCAACTGCTTATCGGTAGTCCGCTCGCCCGGTCCCGCAGTGGACGTGGTGGTGTAGGTGACAGTCGCTGCCTGTGACACCCGCGGATGGGCCGCCAGCGCGGCCGTGATTTCGCCGAGTTCAATGCGGTAGCCACGGATCTTGACCTGCTCATCAGCACGCCCGCTATACCGCAATTGCCCGTCGGCGCCCCACGACACCAGGTCGCCAGAGCGATACATCCGCAGACCAGAATCTGCGAACGGGCACGCCACAAACCGTGTTGCGGTCAGCCCGCCCCGGCGCACATACCCGATCCCGACACCACGACCGGCGACATACAACTCACCCACCACACCAACCGGGACTTCCCGCAGCCACCGATCCAACACAAACAACACCGCACCCGGAACCGGCACACCGATCGGAACGGCGGTCGAGCCCTTCGTCAAGGGCGCGCTAGTCGTGGTGAACACCGTTGTCTCCGTCGGCCCGTAGACATTGAACATCTGCCGACCCGGCGCCCACCGATCCACCAGCTCGTCCGGGCAGGGCTCTGCACCCACGACCAATGCCGCCGACTCCAACCCCACCGGCGAGAGCATCCCCACCGCCCCCGGGGTCTGACTCAACACCGTCACACCCTCATCGGCCAACAAGGCCTGCAACTCCTGCGGCGACCGCGTCGCATGCTCGGGCACGACCACCAATCGGCCACCGTGCAGCAGCGCACCCCACATCTCCCACACCGAAAAATCGAAGGCCAATGAGAAAAACGCAGCCCAGACCTGCGTCGGCCCCATCTCGACACCCACGACACCACCATCGAAGAGCCGTGTCACGTTGCCGTGAGTGACCGCCACCCCCTTGGGAACCCCCGTCGTCCCCGAGGTGTAGATGATGTGCGCCATATCATCGGCCAACGGCCCCACCGACAACGCACCACTGGACTGTGCCTGGATACCCGGATCATCCACATCCACCACCGGCACACCACACCCGGCCAACCGTTCGATCAAACCGCCCGTACTGATCACCACTATCGGGGCGGCATCGCCGAGCATGAACTCGATCCGCGCATCCGGATGAGCCGGATCCATCGGCACATACGCCGCCCCCGACTTGAGCACCGCCAGAATCGTGACAATCGCCCGCGCCGATCGGTTCAACAACAACGCCACACACACGCCCGGGCCAGCACCGCGCTCAACCAACAAGTGCGCCAACCGGTTCGACGTCTCGTCCAACTCCCGATACGACAACGAGCAGCCATCAAAACTGACCGCCACCGCATCCGGCGCCCGCACCACCTGCGCGGCGAACAGCTCCGGGATCGACACCTCGGGCACCCGCTGTGTCAATATCGCCCGATGACCCAAACCATCCAAGCGTCCGCACTCAGCGACATCCAACACATCAATCGATGACAACAACCGCGACGGATCCGCGGTCATCGCCACCAGCACCCGCTGCAACCGCCCGACCAGGGCCTCGATGCTGGCCGCATCAAACACATCCGTGCGGAATTCGACCGTCCCCCAGATCCCGGCCGGCTCACCGGACTCACTCCAGTGTTCTCGCAGGAAGAACACCAGATCCATTCTGGCGGATTGGGTGTCCGCTGCCAGCGGCGTGGCCTGCACATCACCCAAACTGAGCGCGGTCGCGGGATCGTCGTCCAGGCCGGGGAAGTTCTGCCAGCCGAATATCACTTGGATGAGGGGATGATGGGTCAGGTTTCGGGCCGGGTTGAGCCGTTCCACCAACACCTCGAACGGCACGTCCTGGTTCTCATAGGCGGCCAGGCTGCGTGACCGTACCTGCTCCAACAATTCGACGACGGTGGGATTCCCGCCCGCATCGACCCGCAGCACCAATGTGTTGACGAAGAAACCCACCAACTCATCGAGCGCCGGGTCGCGTCGCCCAGCAATCGGGAAACCCACTGCCACATCCGAACTGGCAGTCAGCGACGACAACAACACCGCTAGGGCGGTCTGTACCACCATGAAGCTGGTCGCATTGTGCTCACGAGCCACCCGCGCCACCTGCTGCTGCAACTCCGCCGGCCAATCCACCGCCACACTCGCCCCGCGGTAGTCCGCCACCGGTGGATACGGCCGATCCGTCGGCAACTCCAACCGCTCAGGCAACCCGGCTAATTCCTGCTCCCAATACGCCAACTGCGCAGCGATCGGGCTATCGGCATCGGCCAGGTCACCCAGATGCTCACGCTGCCAAAGGGTGTAGTCCACATACTGCACCGGCAACGGCACCCGGTCCGGAGTCTGGCCGGCGCACCGGGCGGCGTAGGCGATACCCAGATCCCGCACCAACGGGCCGATCGACCATCCATCTCCCGCGATGTGGTGCACCACCGTCACCAGCACATGCTCATCGTCGGCGATGCGGAACATCGTGGCCCGCAAAGGAATCTCCGCACCCAAGTCAAAGCTATGGCTTACCTCGGCACCGACGGCCTCAGTCAACCGATCCACGGGCCAGCCGGCAGCATCAATGATCTGCCAACCGAAGTCAGCCCGTTCGGCGGGCACCACCACCTGCCGGGGAACCCCATCGATCGCCGGGAACAACGTGCGCAATGTTTCGTGGCGGCTCACCACGTCCGCCAGCGCTGCGCTCAACGCCTCAACGTCCAACGCCCCGCTGATCCGATACGCGCTCGGCATGTTGTAGGTGGCCGCCCCGCCCTCGAACTGGTTGAGGAACCACATCCGGTTCTGGGCATACGACAACGGCACCACGGCCGGACGCTGCTGCGCCGTCAACGCCGGCAGCCCACCGGAACCGGCACCGACACGCGGTGCCAACTGGGCCACGGTGGGTGCGTCGAACAACGTGCGCACCGCGAGGTCGGTGTCCAGACCGGTGTTGACCGCGGCGATCAGCCGCATCGCCGAAAGAGAGTCGCCGCCCAGGTCGAAGAAGGAATCGTCGATCCCCACCCGGTCCAGGCCGAGCACCTGAGCGTAGATGCCGGCCAGGATCTCCTCGACCACGGTGGTCGGTGCTCGGTAGTGATCACCATCGGTGTATTCCGGTTCCGGCAGGGCACGTTTGTCGAGTTTCCCGTTGACAGTCAACGGTATTGAGTCGAGTACCAGCACCGCGGCCGGGACCATGTAGCCCGGCAGGCGCTGTGAAAGCCGGGCGCGAATCTCGCCCGGGTCGACCGCCCCAGGGACAGATTCGGTGACATAGCCGACCAGACGCTTGTCACCCGGACGATCCTCACGGGCAATCACCGCCGCCTGCTCCACCCCATCCAAACCAGCCAACACCGCGTGGATCTCACCCAACTCGATGCGATACCCACGAATCTTGACCTGCTCATCAGCCCGACCCAGATACTGCAACTGCCCATCAGAGCCCCACCGCACCAAGTCACCGGTGCGATACATACGCGTTCCGGGTGCACCCTCCCCACCAAACGGACACGCCACAAACCGCGACCCGGTCAACCCGCTGCGACGCACATAGCCCGTCCCGACCCCGCGACCGGCCACATACAACTCACCCACCACACCGGCCGGCACCAGCCGCAACCAGCGGTCCAACACGAACAACGATGCACCCGACACCGGTGAACCGATCGGCACCACACCGGAATCGGCGCGCAACGGAGCACTCATCGTCACGCCCATGGTGGTCTCGGTGGGGCCATAGGCGTTGACCATCACCCGACCCGGGGCCCACTGATCCACCACCTCGGCCGGGCAAGCCTCACCGGCCACCATCAACGCCACCGACTCCAAACCTTCCGGCGAGAGCGCCGCCACCGCCGACGGTGTCTGGGTCAGCACACTGACCTGTTCGGCGACCAGCAGATCGTGGAAATCCTCCGGCGAACCGACCACGTGTTCGGGCACCACCACCAGCCGGCCACCGTGCAGCAGCGCACCCCAGATCTCCCATGCTGAAACATCGAAAGCCAACGAGTGACACAGCGGCCAGGCCCCGCCCCGCGGCACTCGGATATCCGACAACAACAACTGGGTGACGTTGTGGTGGGTGATGGCCACCCCTTTCGGAGCACCGGTGGTGCCCGAGGTGTAGATGACGTACGCGGTATCGTCCGGAGCCGGCGCGGGCAGCGACGCGGCCGACTCCCCGTCAATCCGGGGGTCGCCGGTATCGACGACCAGTACATCGCACCCGTCCAACCGGTCAACCAACCCGGCGCAGGTGATCACCGCAATCGGCGCGGCGTCTGCGACCACGAACTCGATCCGGGCATCGGGATGCACCGGATCGATCGGCAGGTAGGCCGCACCGGTCTTGAGTACCGCCAGAATCGACACGACTGCCTCAGCTGAACGCTCCAGCAGCAACGCCACGCACGTACCCGGGCCCGCCCCCAACCCGACCAGAAAGTGCGCCAACCGATTCGACGCCTCATCCAACTCGCGATAAGACATCGATCGGCCCTCGAAACTGATCGCCGCCGCACGCGGAGCACGCGCCACCTGCCCGGCGAACACCACCGGAATCGACACCGGCTGCACCGACTCGGCCAACACCGCACGGTTGCCGATCTCACCGAGCCGCACCCGCTCGGGCCCGTCGAGCAGGTCGACCGTCGACAACCTCTGGGTGGTATCGGCCGTCATCGCCGCCAACACCCGTTGCAGTCGGTCGATCAAGGTTTCGATGCTGGCTGCGTCGAACACATCGGTGCGGAACTCCACGTTCCCGCCGATCCCGGTGGGTTCGCCTGCATCGTCGAAGCGTTCACCCAGGGAAAGCACCAAATCCATCCGAGCGGTGTGCGTATCCACCGGCAGCGCGGTGACCTGTGCATCACCCAGAACAGACTCGGCGGTGGTGTCCTCGGAGAAGTTCTGCCAGGCCAGCGTCACCTGAACCAATGGGTGATGGGTGAGGCTGCGGGTCGGGTTCAGCCGATCTACCACCAGTTCGAATGGGACATCCTGATGCTCATAGGCGGCCAGGGCGCGTTGGCGCACCTGTGCCAACAGGTCGGCAACGGTGGGATCACCCGCCACATCCACCCGCAACACCAGTGTGTTGACGAAGAATCCCACCAGCTCATCGAGCGCCGGATCACTACGCCCGGCTATCGGAAAGCCAACCGCCACATCGGAACTGGCACTCAACTGGGACAACAGCACCGCCAAGGCGGCCTGCATCACCATGAAGCTGGTTGCGTTGTGCTCGCGGGCCACCCGCGCCACCTGCTGCTGCAACTCCGCGGGCCAGTCCACCGCCACAGTGGCGCCGCTGTAGTCGGCCACCGGTGGATACGGCCGGTCCGTCGGCAACTCCAACCGCTCAGGCAACCCGGCTAATTCCTGCTCCCAGTACGCCACCTGACCAGCGATCACACTTTCCGGATCAGACTCGTCACCCAGCCAATCCTGTTGCCACAATGTGTAATCCACATACTGCACCGGCAGCGGTGTCCAATCCGGCGCTTGCCCCGCACACCGGCTCGCATAGGCTGCCGCCAGATCACGCGCCAGCGGGGCAACCGACGCCCCGTCAGCGGCGATGTGGTGCACCACCGCCGCCAGTACGTGCTCATCCTCGGCAACACGGAAAAGGGTGGCCCGCAGGGGAATCTCAGCGCTGAGGTCAAAACTGTGATGGGCTGCCGCCCTGACGGCCTCCGCCAACCGGTCCGTCGGCCAATCGCCGGCATCAACCACCCGCCAACCGAAGTCCGCCCGCTCCGCGGGCAGCACCACTTGCTGGGGTACCCCCTCGGGGGCCGCGAAAACCGTGCGCAGGCTCTCCTGTCGGCCCACCACATCGGCCAGCGCTTGACCGAGCGCGTCGGCATCCAGACGTCCGTCCAATCGCAACGCCACCGCCATGTTGTAAACCGGTGACGGTCCCTGCAACTGATCCAAGAACCACAACCGCTTTTGGGCATCCGACAACGGCACGGCGGCCGGCCGCTGCCGCGCCGCCAACGGCGCACGCCCACCCGAACCCGTACCGACACGCGTCGCCAGCCCGGCCACCGTGGGCGTCTCGAAGACCGCGCGCACCGCAACGTCGGCATCCAGACTGGTATTGATCGCGTTGACCACTCGCGTCGCCGACAGCGAGTCGCCACCCAGATCGAAGAACGAGTCATCGACCCCAACCCGTTGCAACCCGAGGACTTGGGCGTAAATGCCGGCCAGGATCTCCTCGACCGCGGTGGTCGGGGCGCGGTAATCATCGGCATCGACGTACTCCGGTGCCGGAAGGGCCCGCTTGTCGAGTTTCCCGTTGACCGTCAGTGGGAGCTCTTCCACCACCACCACTGCGGCGGGCACCATGTAGCCCGGTAGCCGCTCCCCCAACTCAGCCCGGACCTGAGCAGAATCAACTGCACCAGTGGCGTTTTCGGTGACATAGCCGACCAGGCGTTTGTCACCCGGACGATCCTCACGCACGATCACCGCCGCCTGATCCACCCCATCCAGACCAGCCAGGGCGGACTGGATCTCGCCGAGTTCGATGCGGTACCCGCGTATCTTCACCTGCTCATCAGCGCGGCCCAGATACTGCAGCTGCCCGCCGGCGTCCCAGGATGCCAGGTCCCCGGTGCGATACATGCGTATTCCGGGCGCTCCGGCGCCACCGAACGGGCACGCCACGAACCGCGACGCGGTCAACCCGGCCCGGCGCACATACCCGTACCCGAGCCCGGTACCGGCCACGTACAACTCACCGACCACACCCGCCGGCGCCGGCTGCAACCACCTGTCCAGCACCAAGAAGGCAAGATGGGCCAACGGCAGCCCGATGGGGCTGACACTGCTATCGGTGTCGCCCTCAACGATCTCGCGGAACGAGGCATGCACCGTCGTCTCGGTGATGCCATACATGTTGATCAAGCGCGGCGAACCCGGGTGGCTGTCCAGCCACGTCCGAAGGCGCTGCGGGTCAAGCGCCTCACCGCCGAACACGACAGTCTCGAGCGTGAGCTGACGTCCCAGCTCGGGCCGCAGCGCATCGGCAGACTGCAGCGCGTAGAACGCCGACGGGGTCTGGCTCAGCACGCTGACCTGTTCAGCAACCAGCAGCGCATGGAAGTCCTGCGGTGAGCGCGCCACCGAATCGGGCACCACCACCAACCGGCCACCACGCAGCAGTGCGCCCCAGATCTCCCACACCGAAAAGTCAAAGGCCAACGAATGCCACTGCGTCCACACCTTGCCCGCAAGCTCCAGGCCGCGGTCCAGCGCGTCCAACAACCGGGTCACGTTGTGGTGGGCGATCGCCACTCCCTTTGGGACACCGGTGGTTCCCGAGGTGTAGATCAGATAGGCGATTTCGTCGGCGCCCGGCGCCGGCAACGGGGTATCGGGTTGGGTGGTAATGCGGGGATCTCCCACTTCGATCACCTGCAGCGCGCACCCACCCAGGCGTCCGCGCAACCCCGCGGTGGTGACCGCCGCGACCGGCCCGGCATCAGCCACCATGAACTGGATTCGGGTGTCGGGATGCATCGGATCGATCGGTAGATACGCCGCCCCGGTCTTGAGCACCGCCACGATCGCCACAATCGCCTCGGCCGACCGGGCACACAGCAGCGCCACACACTGACCCGGGCCGGCCCCCAAGCCGACCAACAGCTGCGCCAACCGATTCGCAGCCGCATCGAGTTCTCGGTAGGTCATCGAACGACCCTCGAAGGTCACCGCCACCGCCTCCGGGGCGCGGGCCACCTGCTCGGCGAACAACGCCGGAATCGACGACGACGCGGCCACCGGCTCGGTCAATACCGCCCGATTACCCCACCCGAGCAGGCGGGCGTGCTCATCCTCATCCAGGAAATCCATCGACGACAGATGCCGACTCAGATCGGCCGTCATGACGGGCCCTCCGCCTCGGCGGTCATCGCCTCCAGCACCCGGCGCAACCGCTCGATCAGCCGCTCAACACCATTCGTGTCGAAAACATCGGTGCGAAACTCCACTGTTCCTCCAATCCCGGCAGGTTCACCGGTTTCGCTCCACCGTTCGCCGAGGGCGAATGTCAGGTCCGTGCGCGCGGTTTGGGTGGCCGCGGACATCGGGGTGACCCGCACGTCACCCAGCACCAGTCCACCGGCGGGATCGCTGCTGTGCTGCCAGGACAGGTTCTGCCAGGACAAGATCACCTGCACCAACGGGTGATGGGTCAGCGATCGGGTCGGGTTGAGCCGATCCACCACCAGTTCGAACGGGACATCCTGATGATCGAAGGCGGCCAGGCCGCGCTGACGCACCTGCTCCAGCAACTCGGCAAGGGTCGGATCGCCGGCCAGATCCACCCGCAGCACCAACGTGTTGACGAAGAACCCGACCAGATCATCGAGTGCTGGATCATTACGTCCGGCAACCGTTATCCCCACCGCCACATCGGAACTGGCGCCGAGTTTGGACAGCAACAAGGCCAGCGCGGCTTGCACCACCATGAAACTGGTCGCATTGTGTTCGCGAGCCACCTGAGCCACCCGCTGCTGCAACCGCGCCGGCCAATCCACCGCCACACTGGCCCCGCGGTAATCGGCCACCGGCGGATAGGGCCGATCGGTGGGTAGCTGCAGGCGCTCGGGCAGCCCGGCCAAGGCATCCTGCCAGTAGTTCAACTGCCCGGCGATGCGGCTGCCAGGGTCGGTGAGATCACCCAGATGCTCGCGCTGCCACAACGCGTAATCGGCATACTGCACCGGCAACGGGGCCCAACCGGGAGCCCGTCCCACCCGCCGGCTGGCATAGGCCGCCCCCAGGTCAGCCACCAGCGGGGTCACCGACCAGCCGTCGGCAGCGATATGGTG
The DNA here is from genome assembly GCF_029893345.1 of Mycolicibacterium frederiksbergense. Lineage (GTDB taxonomy): Bacteria > Actinomycetota > Actinomycetes > Mycobacteriales > Mycobacteriaceae > Mycobacterium > Mycobacterium frederiksbergense_B. Next base: position 138,740 of record NZ_JARXVE010000004.1, read on the forward strand.
CACCACCGCCGCCAGCACATGCTCATCCTCGCCCACCCGGAAAAGGGTTGCCCTCAGCGGTATTTCGGTAGCTAGGTCAAACGGGTACCGCGCCACCGCGCCGATGGCCTGCTCCAGTCTGTCTGCCGACCAGCCCGCGGTATCAATGACCTGCCAGCACAAGTGGACCTGTTCGGGCGGCACCACCAGCTGCTGGGGTTCCCCTCCGGACAGGGTGAACAGCGTGCGCAGACTCTCGTGCCGGCCCACCACGTCGGCCAGCGCTTGACCGAACGCGTCGGCATCCAGGCTCCCACTCAGCCGTAACGCCACTGCCATGTTGTAAACCGGTGAGGGCCCTTGCAACTGTTCGAAGAACCACAGCCGCTGCTGGGCATACGACAACGGGATCTGCTGCGGACGTGGCATGACCCGAAGTGGTGGGCAGGCCCCGTCGCTCTGATGCAGCTCCAAGTACTCGGCGAGCTCTCCGGCGGTAGGCGCGTCGAACAGGTAGCGCACCGGTACTTCCCGGCCCAGTGCCGATTGCAGCCGCGCGCCGACCCGGGTGGCGGTCAACGAATCCCCGCCCAGGGCAAAGAAGTTGTCATCGAGCCCGACTTGCTCGAGCCCGAGCACCTCGGCGAACGCATGGGAAATGGCCTTCTCGACCGGAGTCTGCGGCGCCCGGAAAGCGACGGTGGCAAACACCGGTTCCGGCAACGCCTTACGGTCAGTCTTGCCCGAGGAGGTGAGTGGGAATTCCTCGAGCACCATGATCTGGGTCGGCACCATGTATTCGGGCAAGCGCTCGGCCAGCCATTGCCGCACCACGTTGACCTTGCTGTTGGCATCGGGATCGTTGGCATACGAGCTGCGTTGCCGATTTCCGACGGACGGCAGATACAGATCGGTCAGCCCCGAACGATGTCCCTCATCGGTGAGCGCAATGAAGACCGCATCGACTGTGCCGGATTGAGCACCCCAGGTGACCGCGACCCGATATCCGGTCGCCTCACCGAGGCGATACAGCTGCTCGGGAGTGGCCGTATCAGCGGCCGTGGGGGCATCGACCGAGGGCATGGCCAAGGGCAGGCCGGCGGCCAGGTCCCGTTCGGTGTTCACGTCGGCGATCACGCCGGTACGGGGTATCGCGCTGACCCGCACCATCCCCGGACGTTGCGATGTCAACTCGGTGTGCAGCCCGCTCAGACCGGCACAGTCTGTCCAGGCCCAGTTCGGTGTATCGGCCAGTGAGCGCACTTGGGTGGGGGTCTTGTGGATGACGACGTCGTAGCGGTAGCGGGTCAGCTCATTGTCGGATTCGCCGCGTTTGACCTGGATGTCTACGCCGCCCACCGACGGGTGGTCAGCCGCCCAAGTGGTGAAAAACTCCGGGGACAGGAGCAATTCGGGATCACCGAGTACCGCGCGCTGAACCCATTGGCGGAGATCGTCGGTGCCGTTGCCGGTACCGCTACGCGCCAGCGCCACGCCGGTTTGGAACGCGCCCTGCAGACTGTGGTTGCGCACGTCGCCGAGGAACAGTCGGCCACCGGGCGTCAACAGCTCGATGGCCGTGTCGATCACCTCGGTCAGGTATCCGGCGTTGGGAAAATACTGGATGACCGAGTTGAGAATGATGGTGTCGAAGTAACCCTGCGGGAGCGCCTCGGTGATGTGCGCGGGCTGGGCCAGTAACTGAACCCGGTCCCGCCACGGGATCTGCAACTGTTCCAGCGTGCGCGCCAGGGTTTCGACAGCCACGGCCGACATGTCGGTGCCTACATAGCGTTCGCAGTGCGGCGCCACCTGTGTGAGTACCAGCCCGGAACCGGCACCGATCTCCAGTGCCCGCCGTGGTCGCAGAGCAAGGATGCGGTCCACGGTGGCCGATCGCCACTCCTGCATCTGCTGCAGCGGAATCGGCTCCCCGGTGTAGCTGCTGTTCCATCCCCGGAAGTCACTGCCGAACTCCGGCGCCTCGACCTCGGCGTCATACAACTCGTCGTACATCTGCTGCCACTGATCGACGACTTCGACATCGTGATCGGCGGTGCTGGTGTGCTCCAAGGCCACATAGGCAACCAAATGATCAGCGGTATCGCGGCGATACACCGCCGCGGCGGCCCGGCTGACCTGGGGGCAGGCCAGCAGGGTGTTCTCGATCTCGCCCAGTTCCAGACGCTGCCCGCGCAGTTTGACCTGCGCATCGGCACGACCGAGGTACTGCAGCGTGCCCGCCGAGGTCCAGCGAACCAGATCGCCGGTGCGATACATCCGTGTCCCAGCTGCCGGCAAACTTCCAAAGGGGTTGGCCACGAACCGATCTGCGGTCAACTCGGGCCGGTCCACATAACCGCGCGCCACTGCGGGCCCGGCCAGATACAACTCACCCACCACGCCGACCGGCACCGGGTTCAGCCGGGTATCGAGGACGAGCGCGCACACCCCGGGAATCGGCGCACCGATGTCGACGGGCCGCCCGGCCGACAACGGCGCCGTACAGGTCGACCAGATGGTGGCCTCGGTCGGTCCGTAGGCGTTGAACATCGCCCGACCCGGCGCCCAGGCGCTGACCAACTCGGCCGGGCAGGCCTCCCCGGCGGTGAGCAAGGTTTCCAGCCGCCCGGCCAGAGTCCCCTGATCCAGCGTGGCCAGCACTGTCGGAGTCAGCACCGCTGCGTCGACCTGCTGATCCTGCACCAAGGCGGTCAGCGCTTCGCCGGCATAGGAATCCGGTGGCGCGATCACAGCCGCTGATGCAGAACCAACCGCCCAGATCACCTCGAAGACCGAAGCGTCGAAGGTGGGCGCGGCGACCATTAGTACCCGCGACCGGGTAGACAATCCGAACAGGTCACGTTGTGCAGCAGCCACTCCCAACAGCCCGGCATGGCTGACCGCCACCCCCTTCGGGGTCCCGGTCGAGCCCGACGTGAAGATCACGTATGCGGCGTCATCCGCGGTCACGACCGCCAACCGTTCGGTGTCAGTGATCGGATCCGCACTCCACCTCGACATATCGAGTTCGTCGAGGCGCAGCACGGGACGCGCACCGGCGCCGGCCAGGTCGTCAGTGCCACAGGTCAGTACGCAGGCGGCCTCGACAGTGGCGAGGATTTTCGCGATCCGTTCCTCCGGATGCGTCCGATCCACCGGTACGTACACCCCACCGGCCTTGAGCACCGCCCACCACGCGATCACCAACTCCGCAGACCGGCCCATCGCCACACCCACCGCGCGCTCAGGACCCACCCCCGCCGCGATCAGCACCCGCGCCAATCGGTTGGATGCCTCATCCAGATCCCGATACGACAACTGCCGTGCCCCATCGATGACCGCCGCCGCATCCGGACCGGCGGCCACCGCCGCCGCCAACAGCTGCGGCCCCAGCCCAACCGGGGCATCCGCACCAATGCCAGACCAGTTGTGCAGCAACATATCCCGCTCACCGGGATCGAGCAGGCCCACCTCGCCCACCACCACCGACGAGTCGGCCACCACGGCCTCGACCATCCGGCCGAACCACTCTACCAACCGCTCGATGCTGGACCGCTCGAACAAATCGGTGGCGTAGGTCAGCACCCCGGTAGCCATCGGAGTGGTCGGATCCTGGCCGGGCACCTCCCTGATGTCGATATCCAGATCGAACTTGGCGGTGCGGGTGAGCACCGACACCGGCTCGATGTCGGCTCCGTCCAGCGACACCTCGGGCAGCACATTGTTCTGGAAGATCATCGCCACCTGGAACAGCGGATGATGCGATGTCGAGCGTGCCGGATTGAGCTTCTCGACGAGCAGCTCAAACGGCACATCCTGATGGCTGTAGGCGTCCAGCGCCTTCTGCCGCACCAGCCCAACGACATCGCTGAACCGCAGTGCAGAGTTCACTGCCACCCGCAGCACCCAGGTATTGACGAAGAATCCGACCAGATCATCCAGCGCGGCATCCATCCGCCCGGCAATCGGGGTGCCCAACGCCACGTCCTCCCCGACTCCGGCCCGGTGCAGTACCACCGCCGTGACTGCCTGCAACACCATCGACGCCGTCGCATGATGTGCGGCCGCTATCGCCTTGATTCCGGCCCACAGCTGCGGGGCGATGCGCAGCTCAACCACATCACCGCGGTAACTGGGCACCGGCGGGCGCGGGCGATCAGTCGGCAGCGACACCACCTCCGGCAGGTCCGCCAACTCCTGCCGCCAATACGCCAGCTGGCCGGCAATACGGCTGTCGGTATCGGCCAGGTCACCAAGATGTGCGCGCTGCCACAGTGTGTAATCGGCATACTGCACCGGCAGCGGCGCCCAATCCGGGGCCCGATGGTGCAGGCGCGCCTGATACGCCTCGGCCACATCGCGCACCATCGGGGCCATGGACCAACCATCAAAGACTATGTGGTGCAAGACAATACCCAGGACGTACTGTTGCGGACCGACCTCGTAGATCTGTGCCCGGATCGGGATCTCGGCCGCGAGATCAAACCGGTACCCGGCCAACGCCACCAGCTCACCGGCAACATCGCTTTCCTGGCCGGCCTGCGGAACCGATGTCACTGCCGAGCCCCCGTGCCGCCACATTCCCGCCTGCGCCGGCAACACCTTCTGCAAAGGCACACCGTCAACATCGAGGAATACCGTGCGCAGCGACTCGTGACGGGCGATCACATCATCAAGAGCCGCACCCAGCGCCTGCACATCCAGCTCGCCGTTGATCCGGAACGCGACGGGCATGTTGTAGGTCGCCACCCCACCTTCGAACCGGTTGAGGAACCACAACCGCTGTTGGGCATAGGACAGCGGGATGACGTCCGGCCGCTGTTGCGGGGTCAACGGCGCGCGTCCACCCGAGCCTGCGTCGACGCGGGGTGCCAGTTGGGCAACGGTGGGGGCATCGAACAAGGTGCGCACCGCAAGTTCAGCGTCGAGGCCGGCATTGACCGCGGCGATCAGCCGCATCGCCGACAACGAATCCCCGCCCAGGTCGAAGAACGAATCATCCACCCCGACCCGATCCAGGCCAAGGACCTGGGCATAGATACCGGCCAGGACTTCCTCGAGGGCGGAGGTCGGGGCACGATAGCGATCACCATCGGTGTATTCCGGCGTCGGCAAAGCACGCTTGTCCAGCTTCCCGTTGACCGTCAACGGCAACGCCTCCAGCACCACCACCGCCGGGACCATGTATGCCGGAAGCCGCTCTGAAAGCACGGTCCGCACCCACGCCGGATCTGCGCTGCCGGTGATGTAGCCGACCAGACGCTTGTCCCCCGGACGGTCCTCCCGGGCGATCACGACGGCTTGCTGCACCCCAGCCAAACCAGCCAGAACCGTTTGGATTTCGCCGAGTTCGATGCGGTAGCCGCGGATCTTGACCTGCTCATCGGCACGACCCAGATAGCGCAACTGCCCATCAGCGCCCCAGGACACCAAATCCCCGGTGCGATACATCCGTATTCCGGGTGTCCCGAACGGGCAGGCCAAGAATCGTGATGCGGTCAGCCCGCCCCGGCGCACATACCCGACCCCGACACCGCGGCCGGCCACATACAACTCACCCATCACACCGTGAGGCACCGGATGTAACCATTGATCCAAGACGAAAAGCGCCGCACCCGGCACCGGGAAACCAATAGGAACGACACTCGCACCGCCTGCTGCAGCCTTCTTCAACGGGGCGCTGATCGTGGCATACACCGTGGTCTCGGTCGGACCATACCCGTTGATCATCACCCGGCCCGGGGCCCACTGGTCCACCACCTCGGCGGGACATGCCTCGGCGGCCACCATCAATGCCGTCGACTCCAAACCCTGCACCGACAGCATGGCCACGGCCGACGGGGTTTGGCTCAGGACGCTGACGTGTTCATCGATCAGAAGCTGCTGCAATTCCTGCGCAGATCGGGTCACCGATTCCGGTACGACGACCAGGCGGCCACCGTGCAGCAACGCCCCCCAGATCTCCCACACCGAATAGTCGAAAGCCAACGACGAGCACTGCGCCCATACCTGCCCCGGACCCATCGCCACACCAACGTCAAGGCCGTCAAAAAGCCGCGTCACATTCTGATGAGTGACCGCAACACCTTTCGGCACACCCGTGGTGCCCGAGGTGTAAATAATGTGGCTGACATCGTCAGGCGCCGGTGCCGGCAGACCCGTGACGGGATATGCGTCAATGCGTGGATCATCGACCTCTACCACCGTCGCGCCACGACCAGCCAGCCGTCCAGCCAACGTGGTCGTGGTGACTGCCGCCACCGGCGCAGCATCGGTAAGCATGAACTCAATCCGGGCATCCGGATGGGCCGGATCAATCGGCACATACGCCGCCCCGGTCTTGAGCACCGCCAGAATCGACACGATCGCCTGAGCCGACCGGTTCAACAGCAACGCCACACACCGACCCGGGCCCGCACCGCAGTCAACCAACAAGTGCGCCAACCGGTTCGACGCCTCATCCAACTCCCGGTACGACCACGACCGGCCCTCGAAACAGACCGCCAGCGCATCCGGCGCCCGGGTTACCTGCCAGCCGAACAGCTCCGGAATCGACACCTCGACCACCGGCTCGGCCAACACGGCCCGATGACCCAACCCATCAAGACGCACACGCTCAGCCGCATCGAGAAGATCCACCGACGACAACAACCGCGACGGATCCGCCGTCATCGCCAGCAATACCCGCTGCAACCGATCAACCAACGTCTCGATACTGGCCGCATCGAACACGTCGGTACGGAACTCCACCAAACCGCTGATCCCGGCGGGCGCACCAGAACCGCTGAACCGTTCGGTCAACGAGAACACCAGATCCATCCGGGCAGTTCGGGTTTCCGAGGGCAGCGGCGTGACCTGCACATCACCCAACGCCAATTCGGATGCCGGGTCGGCACCGAAGTTCTGCCAGGACAACATCACTTGCACGAGTGGGTGATGGGTCAGACTGCGGGCCGGTTTGAGTCGCTCCACCAGAACCTCGAACGGCACATCCTGGTGTTCCAGTGCGGCCAAGCCGCGTTGACGCACCTGGGTCAGCAGCTCGGCAACGGTGGGATCTCCGCTCAGATCGACGCGCAGTACCAACGTGTTGACGAAGAACCCAACCAGCTCGTCGAGCGCCGGATCGCTGCGTCCGGCTGTCGCGATCCCCACCGCAACATCGGAGCTGACGCTCAGCTGAGCCAGCAGCACCGCCAACGCGGTCTGCACCACCATGAAACTGGTCACATTGTGCTCACGTGCCACCCGAGCAACCTGCTGTTGCAACTGCGCCGGCCACTCCACCGCCACACCGGCGCCCCGGTAATCAGCGACCGGCGGATAGGGCCGATCGGTGGGAAGCTGCAGGCGTTCGGGAAGCCCCGCCAGCGTGTCCTCCCAATAGGCCAGCTGAGTCGCGATCACGCTGTCGGGATCAGACTCCGAGCCCAACCAATCCTGTTGCCACAGCGTGTAATCCACATACTGCACCGGCAGCTGAGCCCACTTCGGCGGCCTCCCCGCACACCGACTGGCGTAGGCGGTTCCCAGATCGGCCACCAACGGGGTGATCGACCAACCATCAGCGGCGATATGGTGCACCACCGCCACCAACACATGCGCATCCTCCGATACCCGGAACAGGGTCGCTCGCAACGGAATCTCGGCGGCCAAGTCAAAGCTGTGCCGTGCGGCCACTGCCGCGGCCTGCTCTAGTTGGGCAGCCGGCCACTCACTGGCATCAATGTTCTCCCAGTCCAAATCTGCTTGCTCAGCCGGCACCACGATCTGTTGCGGAATCCCCTCGACCGCCCGGTATACGGTGCGCAGGCTCTCGTGGCGATCGACTACGTCAGTCAGCGCCTGACCGAGGGCGTCGACATCCAGCTGCCCATCCAATCGCAATGCGACTGCCATGTTGTAGATCGGTGACGGCCCCTGCAACTGCTCCAAGAACCACAACCGCTGTTGGGCGTAGGACAGCGGGATGACGGCGGGACGCTGTTGTGGGGTCAGCGGGTCACGTCCACCCGAGCCTGCGTCGACGCGGGGTGCCAGTTGGGCAACGGTGGGGGCGTCGAACAAGGTGCGCACCACCAGATCGGCGTCCAGGCTGGTGTTGATCTCGGCGATCACCCGCATCGCCGACAGCGAATCTCCGCCCAGGTCGAAGAACGAGTCGTCGACCCCGACCCGGTCCAGGCCAAGGACCTGGGCATAGATACCGGCCAGGACTTCCTCGAGGGCGGAGGTCGGGGCACGATAGCGATCACCATCGGTGTATTCCGGTGCCGGCAGGGCTCGTTTGTCGAGTTTCCCGTTGACCGTCAACGGCAACGCCTCCAGCACCACCACCGCCGCCGGGACCATGTATGCCGGCAGCCGCTCGGCCAGCACGGCCCGCACCCACTCCGGGTCTGCGCTGCCGGTGATGTAGCCGACGAGCCGCTTGTCCCCCGGACGGTCCTCCCGCGCGATCACGACGGCTTGCTGCACCCCAGCCAAACCAGCCAGCACCGTTTGGATTTCGCCGAGTTCGATGCGATACCCGCGGATCTTGACCTGCTCATCGGCACGCCCGGCATACCGCAACTGCCCATCAGCACCCCACGACACCAAATCCCCGGTGCGATACATCCGTGCACCGGGCGCACCGAACGGGCAAGGGACGAACCGCGACCCGGTCAACCCCGCCCGACGCACATACCCGACCCCGACACCGCGGCCGGCCACATACAACTCACCCACCACACCGTCAGGCACCGGATGTAACCATTGGTCCAGCACGAACAACGCCGCACCCGGCACCGGGAAACCAATAGGAACGACACTCGCACCGCCTGCTGCAGCCTTCTTCAACGGGGCACTGATCGTGGCATACACCGTGGTCTCGGTCGGGCCATACCCATTGATCATCGCCCGACCCGCAGACCACCGATCCACCACGTCCGGCGGGCACGGCTCAGCAGCGACCATCAACGCCGCCGACTCCAACCCCTCCGACGGCAACATTCCCACTGCAGAGGGAGTTTGGCTCAGAACACTTACCCGCTGCTCGACCAGAAGGGCGTGCAGGTCCTGCGGCGAACGCGTCACTTCCTCAGGCACCACCACCAACCGGCCACCGTGCAGCAGCGCCCCCCAGATCTCCCACACCGAATAGTCGAAGGCCAACGACGCACACTGAGCCCATACCTGCTCCGGACCCATCGCCACACCCACATCAAGACCGTCAAAAAGCCGCGTCACATTCTGATGAGTGACCGCAACACCTTTCGGCACACCCGTGGTACCCGAGGTGTAGATGAGGTGGGCCAGGTCATCGGGCGCCGGCATGGGCAGCGGGGTGGCGGGCTGGACCTGGATACCCGGGTCGGCCACGTCCACCACCGGCACACCGCATCCGCGAAGTCGCTCGGCCAATCCACCCGAAGTCAGCACCGCCACCGGTGTGGCGTCGGCAAGCATGAACTCAATGCGGGCATCAGGCACCGCCGGATCCATCGGCAGATACGCCGCTCCCGCCTTCAGCACCGCCAGAACCGCGACTATCGCCTGCGCAGATCGGTTCAGCAGCAATGCCACGCATTCGCCCGCACCCGCGCCATACTCAACCAACAAATGCGCCAACCGGTTTGACGCCTCATCCAGAGCCCGATAGGACATCGAGCAGCCATCGAAACTGATCGCCACCGCGTCCGGGGCACGAGCCACCTGTTGGGCGAACAACCCGGCGATCGACTCCTCGACCACAGACTGCGTCAATACCGCCCGATGCCCCAACCCATCAAGACGCACACGCTCGGCGACGTCGAGCACATCCACCGCCGACAACCGCACAGCAGTATCAGCCGTCATCGCCACCAACACCCGCTGCAACCGGTCAACCAACGTCTCGATACTGGCCGCATCGAACACATCGGTACGGAACTCCACCATTCCGCCGATCCCCGCCCCATCGCCGGTTTCGCTGAAGCATTCGGCTAGGGAGAACACCAGATCTGTTCGGGCCGTCTTGGTTTCGGCGGCCAGTGGGCTGGCCTGAACATCGCCCAACGCCAGCCCCGCGACCGGACCGCTACTGTTCCAGGGCAGGTTCTGCCAGGTCACCAGGACCTGTACCAGCGGGTGATGGGTCAGCGATCGGGTCGGGTTGAGCCGCTCCACCAAGGCTTCGAACGGCACGTCCTGATGCTCGAAGGCGGCCAGACTGCGTGACCGCACCTGGCCCAGCAGCTCGGCAACGGTGGGATCGCCGGACACATCCACCCGCAACACCAACGTGTTGACGAAGAAGCCCACCAGCTCATCGAGGGCCGGGTCACCACGCCCGGCGGTCGCGATTCCCACTGGCACATCGGAGCTGGCGCTCAGCTGAGACAACAACACCGCCAACGCGGTCTGCACCACCATGAAACTGGTGACGCTGTGTTCGCGAGCCACCCGCGCCACCTGACGCTGCAACTCCGCCGGCCAATCCACCGCCACACTCGCCCCGCGATAGTCAGCCACCGGCGGATAAGGCCGATCCGTCGGCAACTCCAACCGCTCCGGCAGACCGGCCAACTCCTGCTCCCAGAAGGCCAACTGCCCGGCGATCACACTGGCCGGATCAGACTCCGACCCAAGCCAATCCTGTTGCCACAGCGTGTAGTCCACATACTGCACCGGCAACGGACCCCAGTCGGGAGCCTGCCCGTCGCACCGGGCGGCATAGGCCGCACCCAGATCCGCCACCAACGGGGCCACCGACCAGCCATCGGCGGCGATGTGGTGCACCACCGCCGCCAGTACGTGCTCGTCCTCGGCAACCCGGAACAGCATTGCCCGCAAGGGAATCTCACTGGTCAGGTCAAAATTGTGCCGGGCCGCGGCCCCCACGGCCTCTTCGATCCGATCCACCGACCAATCGGCGGCGTCAACGACCTGCCAACCGATTTCGGCCTGATCGACGGGCATCACCACCTGCCGGGGCACCCCATCGACCGCCGCGAACAACGTGCGCAGACTTTCCTGACGGGCCACCACATCGGCCAGCGCCAGGCCGAGCGCATCAGCATCCAGATGCCCGGTCAACCGCAGCGCAACCGCCATGTTGTAGATCGGTGACGGCCCCTGCAACTGTTCCAAGAACCACAGTCGCTGCTGCGCATACGACAAGGGCACCACCGCCGGATGGAGTTGCACCGTCAACGCCGGCCGGGCCGCATCGCCAAGGTGGCGGTCCAGATAGTCAGCGAGGACCCCCACCTTGGGTGCGTCGAACAGATAATGCACCGGCACATCGCGCCCCAGTGCCGACTGCAGCCGCGCACACACCCGAATGGCGATCAACGAGTCCCCACCCAGGGCAAAGAAATCGTCATCGAGGCCGACCCGACCGAGGCCGAGTACCTCGGTGAACACCTCGGCAACGGTCTTTTCGGTCGGCGTCTGCGGCGCCCGGAAGGATGCGGCGACGAACGTCGGTGCCGGCAACGCCTTACGGTCGATCTTGCCCGAGGAGGTGAGTGGGAATTCCTCGAGCACCATGATCTGGGTCGGCACCATGTACTCGGGCAAGCGCTCGGCCAGCCATTGCCGCACCGCACCGATCTTCGCGTTGGTATGAGTGTCGTTGGCGTAGCCGCCACGCTGGCGGGCATCGATCGGGGCCAGGTAGAGGTCGGTGAGCGCCGGGACGTGTGCACCGTCGGTGGCGGCGATGAAAACCGCGTCGACGGTGCCGGGCTGACCGCCCCAGGTCACCGCGACCCGATAGCCGGCCGCCTCACCGAGCCGATACAAATTTTCTGGTGTTACGGCTCCTTGAGCAGCCGCCGCGGCGTCGGCATGGACCAGGGTCTCGGCGAGCGGTAGCCCGACGGCCAGGGATTGTTCGATGGTCACGTCGGCGATCACCCCGGCACGAGGTATCGCGCTGACTCGCACCATCACCGGACGTTGCGATACCAGCTCGGTGCGCAGGCCAGTCAGCCCCGCGCAGTCCGCCCACCCCCAGGTGAGCGCACCGGCCAGCGAGCACACTTGAGTGGGGGTCTTGTGGATGATGACGTCGTAGCGGTAGCGGGTCAGTTCATTGTCGGATTCGCCGCGTTTGACCTGGATGTCTACGCCGCCCACCGCCGGGTGATCGGCCGCCCAGGTGGTGAAAAACTCTGGGGACAGCAGTAATTCGTGTTCGCCGAGTACCGCGTGCTGGACCCGTTGCCGGATCTCGTCGGTGCCGGTGCCGGTGCCGGTGCGCGCCAACGCGATGCCGGTTTGGAATGCGCCCTGCAGGCTGTGGTTGCGGATGTCGCCGATGAACAATCCCCCGCCGGGCGCCAGCAGCTCCACTGCCTTGTCGATCACCTCGGTCAGATATGCCGCGCTGGGAAAGTACTGGATCACCGAGTTGACAATGATGGTGTCGAAATAGCCCTGCGGCAGTTCTTCGGTGATGTGCGCGGGCTGGGCCAGCAGACGAACCCGGTCGCCCCAGGGTTCTCCGGCCACGGCAGAGCGCAGCCTGGCAACCGTCGGCGCCGAAAAGTCCGTCCCCCAATACTCCGCGCACGCCGGGGCGATCTGGGCGAGGATCAGCCCCGAGCCCACGCCGATCTCCAGCACCCGTCGTGATCGCAGTTCCAGAATCCGATCCACGGCAGCCGAGCGCCACTCCCGCATCTGATCCAGCGGAATCGGCTCCCCGGTGTAGCTGCTGTTCCAGCCGCGGAAGTCGCTGCCGAACTCTGACACTTCGGGTTCGGCGTCATACAGCTCGTCATAGACGTATTGCCACTGATCGACGGCTTCGGCCTCGCGATCGGCGGTATTGGCGTGTTCCAGGGCGACGTAGCCGACCAGATGATCGATGCCGGTATCGCTGTGATGCACCGCGGCAGCCGCGCGACTGACCTGCGGGCAGGCCAGCAGGGTGTTCTCGATCTCGCCCAGTTCCAGACGCTGCCCACGCAGTTTGATCTGAGCATCGTCCCGGCCGAGGTACTGCAGCGTGCCCGCTGAGGTCCAGCGCACCAGATCGCCGGTGCGATACATCCGTGCCCCGGAGCGCCCAAAGGGACTGGCCACGAAGCGATCCGCGGTGAGCTCGGCCCGGCCCGCATAACCTCGCGCCAAGACCTGCCCGGCCAGATACAGCTCACCCACCACGCCGACCGGGGCGGGGTGCAGCCTCCCGTCGAGTACCAGCGCACACGTGCCAGGAATCGGGGCACCAATCCGCACCGGGTGCCCCGGAGACACCGCGGTGCAGGTAGCCCACACGGTGGTCTCGGTGGGGCCGTAGGCGTTGAACATCGACCGGCCCGGCGCCCAGGCGGCCACCAACTCCGCCGGGCAGACCTCACCGCCAATGATCAAGGTTTCGAGCCGCCCCTCCAGCCGGGCCCGGTCCAGCGTCGCCAGCACTGTCGGCGTCATAAATGCCGCGTCCACCCGCTGGCTCTGCAATATCTCGGTCAGTGCATCCCCGGCATAGGAATCCGGTGGGGCCACCACGAGCGCCGCTCCCGAGGCCACCGCCCACAACCACTCGAGCAACGAGGCGTCGAAGGTCGGCGCAGACACGTTCAACACCCGAGCGTCCGGGCCCAACCCGAACGGCTCGCGATACGCGGCGGCCACCCCCAGCAGTCCGGCGTGGCTGACCGCCACTCCCTTCGGGGTGCCGGTGGACCCCGAGGTAAAGATCACGTATGCGGCGTTGTCAATACCCAACGGGGTCAACCGATCCGCAGCAATGATCGGATCCGCCCTATGTTCCAACAGATTCACTGCATCGAGACGGATGACGGGACGACTACCGGCACCGGCAACCGCATCGACATCACAGGTCAGTACGCAAGCTGCCTCGACGGTGTCCAAGACCTTTGCGATCCGTTCGGCCGGGTGAGCCCGGTCCACCGGCACATACACTCCACCGGCCTTCAGTACCGCCCACCACGCGGTCACCAACTCCGCGCTTCGGTCCAGTGCCACACCCACCGCGCGCTCGGGACCCACCCCCGCCGCGATCAACACCCGCGCCAACCGATTGGATGCCTCATCCAACTCTCGATACGACAGCTGCCGTGTGCCGTCGATGACCGCCACCGCATCCGGATCCGCGGCCACCGCTGTCGCCAACAACTGATCCGCTAGCCCCACCGGAGCGCTCATGCCAGCACCAGACCATTTGTGCAGCAACAGATCACGCTCATCGAGATCGAGCAGACTCACCTCGCCCACCAGCACCGACGAGTCGGCCACCACCGCCTCGATCACCCGGCCGAACCGGCCCACCATCCGCTCGATGCTGGACCGGTCGAACAGATCTGTGGCGTAGATCAGCTCGCCGCTGGCCATCGGGGCGGCCGGGTCCTCGCTGGGCACCTCCCTGATCTGGAAATCCAGATCGAACTTGGCGGTGCGGGTGGACAACGGCACCTGCTCGACATCCATCCCGTCGAGTGACACCGCGGGCAGTGCATTGTTCTGGAACACCATCGCCACCTGGAACAGCGGATGGTGCGATGTCGCGCGTGCCGGATTGAGCTGCTCCACCAACAGTTCGAACGGCACATCTTGATTGGCGTAGGCATCCAGTGCCTTCTGCCGCACCTGGTCCAACACGTCACTGAACCGCAGGGCGGAGTTCACGCCCACCCGCAGCACCCAGGTGTTGACGAAGAATCCGACCAGATCGTCCAGGGCCTTGTCGGTGCGGCCGGCGATCGGCGTGCCCAGGGCCACATCCTCCCCGACGCCTTCTCGGTGCAATGCCACCGCCAAGACGGCCTGCAACGCCATCGACACCGTCGCATGATGTTCGGCCGCCAGCGCTTTCACCCCGGCCCACAGCCGCGGGTCGATGCGCAGCTCCACCCCGTCACCGCGGTAACTGGGCACCGGCGGGCGCGGGCGATCGGTCGGCAGCGACGCCACCTCCGGCAAGTCCGCCAACTCCTGCCGCCAATAAGCCAACTGTCCGGCGATCACACTGTTCGGATCGGACTCGTCGCCCAGCCGATCCTGCTGCCACAGTGTGTAATCGGCATACTGCACCGGTAGCGGTACCCATTCGGGATCCCGTCCCACGCTGCGGCAGGTATACGCCACCCCCACGTCACGCACCATCGGAGCCAGAGACCAACCGTCAAAAGCGATGTGGTGCACCACAATCCCCAGCACATGTTGCTCGGGCCCCACCGAATAGATCCGCGCCCGGACCGGGATCTCGGTCGCCAGATCAAACCGGTACCCGGCCAACGCCGCCAACTCGGCGGCAACATCACTTTCCTGGCCGGCCTCCGATACCGGCACCACCGTCTGGCCTGCGCACTGCCACATCCCCGGCTGCGCCGGCAACACCTTCTGCACCGGCACACCGTCAACATCGACGAACACCGTGCGCAGCGACTCATGACGGGCGATCACATCGTCAAGAGCCGCACCCAACGCCTGCACATCCAGCTCACCGTTGATGCGGAACGCGGTCGGCATGTTGTAGGTCGCCACCCCACCCTCGAACCGGTTCAGGAACCACAACCGCTGCTGGGCAAACGACAACGGAATCCGCTCCGGGCGTGCTCGCGAGATCAGCGGTTCGCGGGCACCCGACCCAGCACCGATCCGCGGCGCCAACTCGGCCACCGCCGGCGTGTCGAACAAGGTGCGCACCGCGAGATCGGTATCCAGTGTGGTGTTGACTTCGGCGATCACCCGCATCGCCGACAACGAATCCCCACCCAGGTCGAAGAACGAATCATCCACCCCGACCCGGTCCAGGCCAAGGACCTCGGCATAAATGCCGGCCAGGATCTCCTCGGTCGGAGTGGCCGGAGCGCGGTAATGCTCGACGTCGGTGTATTCCGGTGCCGGCAGAGCACGCTTGTCCAGCTTGCCGTTGACCGTCAACGGCAACGCCTCGAGCACCACCACCGCCGCCGGCACCATGTAGCCCGGCAACCGCTGGGCCAACGCAGCACGGACCCGGGCGGGATCTACAGCCCCGGCGACGGTTTCGGTGACATAGCCGACCAGGCGCTTGTCCCCCGGACGGTCCTCACGGGCCAGCACCACCGCCTGCTCGACGCCATCCAGGTCGGCCAAAGCTGTTTGGATTTCGCCCAACTCGATCCGGTAGCCACGAATCTTGACCTGCTCATCGGCACGTCCCGAATAGCGCAACTGCCCGTCGGCACCCCAGGACACCAAATCCCCGGTGCGATACATCCGCGTTCCCGGCCCACCGAACGGGCAGGCCACAAACCGCGACGCGGTCAACCCGCCGCGACGCCAATACCCCACGCCCACATTGCGGCCGGCCACATACAACTCACCCACCACACCGGCCGGCACCGGACGTAACCACTGATCCAACACGAACAACGCCGCACCCGGTAACGGTGAGCCGATGGGAACGACACTCGGACCCGAGGTCTCCGCCTTGTTCAAAGGCGCGCTCAGCGCCACCCACATCGTGGTCTCGGTCGGGCCGTACTGATTGATCATCACCCGTCCCGGCGCCCACCGGTCCACCACCTCGATCGGGCAGGGCTCGCCGCCGACCAGCAAGGCGACCGAATCCAGACCATCCGGCGACAAGGCCGCGACCGCGGTGGGTGTCAGACCTAAGACGTTGACCTTCTCCGAGATGAGTAAGGCGTGGAAGTCCTCCGGGGAACGCGCGATGTCTTCAGGTACGACCACCAACTGCGCGCCACGCAGCAGGGCGTTGAAGATCTCCCATCCCGAGATGTCAAAGCTGTAGGAGTGCCACTGCGACCACACCTGTCCGGACGGCTCCAAAACGCCGTCCAGGGAACCGATCAGCTGCGTGACGTTCCCATGGGCGATGGCCACACCCTTGGGAACACCCGTTGTTCCCGAGGTGTAGATGACGTACGCGATGTCGTCGGCGCCCGGCACCGGCGGGCGAGTGCGCGGACAGGTGTCGATGCGCGGATCTTCGACGTCGATGACAGTGAGGTCGTATCGGGCCAACCGGTCCGCCAGCCCTGCGGCGCTCACCACCGCCACCGGGGCGGCATCGGCGATCATGAACTCAACCCGTGACTCAGGATGAGCCGGGTCGATCGGCAGATACGCCGCCCCCGTCTTGAGCACCGCCATAATCGACACGATCGCCTCGGCGCATCGGTTGAACAGCAGTGCCACACACTGTCCCGGACCCGCTCCCTGGCCAATCAGAAGATGCGCCAACCGATTCGACGCCTCATCCAATTCGCGATAGGTCATGGCCCGGCCATCGCAGCTGACCGCCACCGCGTCGGGAGCACGGTCCACCTGCGCCGCGAACATCACCGGAATCGAAACCTGGGCCAGTGGCTGAGCCAGCATCCCGCGATTACCCAGCTCGAACAGCCGAGTGCAGTCGCGGCCATCCAGCACATCCATCGACGGCAACGGCCGCGACGAATCGGCCATCATCGCCACCAGCAGCCGCTGCAATCGCTCCACCAATTCGGAGACCGCAAGATTCGACAGCGGATGCCCAGCACCCGCGGTGCTGAGCGAAAGTTGTTCTCCCGAACCCGCAAAGAACAGCCCAAAGCCACTCACAACGCCGGCATTGGCCAGCGACGCAGTTGCTGCCGAACCACCGAAGTCCAAAGCGAACGTCGACGGAAGGAAGTTGACGCTCACCCTGTTTGCCAGCTGCCCCGCTGCGCGGGAGTTCACTTTGCGTTCGAGCGCATGCACCGGAAACCGTTGGTGCTCCAACGCTTCCCGGATACGTAGGTCGACATAGTCACAAAAACTCGCGACCGAAGATTCCGGCGAGGTCTTGAGTACCAGCGGCACCACCCCGGCCAGCATCCCGGGAAGGGTCTTGGTTTCGGGACGCACGCGCCGGCTGACCGGAAAGTCCAGCACTACATCGGAGCCCTCAGCCTGCCATCCCCGCACCAACAGTGCGCACGCCGCGGTGATGACCGATGATGGAGGGAGGTTGCGCGACCGGGCCAAATCGTCAACTCGGCGGAGCACTTCCGGATCCAATTCCACTGGAGCAGAGGGTAAATAGGTGCCCGACTCGCCCTCGGGTCGAAGCCACCGATACTGCGGCTCACTTTCCGGCGGGAGATTCCCAGCCCAATATGCGCGGTCTTCGAGGTAATCGTCAGACGCCTCGTACTCTGACTCGTAGGCAATCAGATCAGACAGCGACCCGAACAACGAAGGTAGAATCGGCGCGCCGGCCAAGGTCGCGGAGTAAACAGACGCGAGCCGCTCGCCAACCATCGCGATTCCCGTTCCGTCCAGAACGATGTGGTGGCAGCATCCGATCAAGAAAAATTGGTCGGTCCGGGTCTGGAACAACGCAAACTTGAACAACGGTCCAGCCAGAGACATCGGTGCGCGCTGGATGGAGGTCGCCAGCTCACCGGCTTCCCGCACGGGATCCGCCGAGCCGGTCAAATCATAGAAATCCAGTTCGACGTCCGAGTAATCGAGCGTCCTTTGGAATACCTGGCCACCGGCTTCGAAGAAGCTGGCCCGGACGGGTTCGACTTCTCGCATCACTCGGCGGATCGACCATTCCAGGGCGTCGCGTTCTACCGTGCCCGCAATTCTCACGAATAAGCCGAGTTGCCACTCCGGGCCGGAGTGAGTCAGATCCTGCGCAAGCCATATGTCGAGCTGCGCGCGTGTTACCGGCAGCGACCGTTCGTCAAGCTGCATCGGGCTCTCCCACCGCGATATGTACTAGCCATGCCCCCCGGCCACCTTTAGCTGTCGGGCCCTTGGCCCTGTGCCAGCCTGTCGCGCAGACTCTTGGGCCGTATATCGGGCCAGTTTTGTTCGATGTAGTCCAAACACGCCGCTCGGTCCGCTTCGCCGAACACCACCTTCCAACCGGCAGGAATTTCGGCGAAGGTCGGCCATAGACTGTGTTGCTCTTCGTCATTGATCAAGACGAAAAAGCTGCCATTTTCGTCGTCGAACGGGTTGATGCTCACTCCGGTCCTCCCCGCCTTGGAGTCGACCCGTGAAAATTCACGCAACGATCTGGATGTGGGGCAATGGCTGCCTCACACTTTGTTTTCCGCGTTGCCTGTTCCTGTGGCCCACCCCAGCTATGACGTGTCTAGTTGCAGAGAGCCAGCATATCTACTTCTCCTGAATGGTAAACAGAAATCGCAAATCCACAGATTGCCTGTTGCTACACCGCAGCCATTTGACTTCTAGGTCGATTCGCCGGTCAGTGGTGAGCAAATCCACCTGGCGTTCGCCGAGTGGATCTACCGGCCGGCGCGACCGGCGGAGCTCGACGGCTTCGGCGGCTGGGACCCGTTGACCGTCGACCCCGGCGGCCTGCCTGGAGGCCGCCGGCCAGGCCCCTCCCCCGCGAGCAGCAAATCGCACGGGACGAGACCTGGCGCCCAATTGACGACCGGCGGGCGCGCGCGGACGTCAGCATCGTGCCCCGCCGGTGTGGCCTTGCCAACCCCAGCGCCGACCGGCTCCCGACTGAAATGCACAGCGTCCGCGCAGTTTAGGTTCCACTGGTCAGCAACAAGATCAAGAGCATGGCGCGCTACACTCCGGTCCGCAACATCTCCAACATCCGGCGCTTCACTACCGCATGGATCAAGAACAACGCCTGAACCCGCCGAGACGGTCGAAGTGACGCGGCAAACCCTGCCGCCGAGTTTCCACTGGCCCGTCGGCGATGCCCACAAGCGTGTAGTTCGATCCAGCGAAGCGGTGCGCGAAGGCCACCTACCCGGCGAGCGCGGCACGGCGCGGTCCAGCATCGGTCGACTCGGCGCACGTGAAACAACCAGCAAAGCATAAGTGGAGAGTGCGACAGCATCGGCAGGTGAATTTCAGCCAACACCGAGGAGATTGCCCGCAATCCGTCTGCCATGGATAAACACAGTCGAATTTGAGGCATCCTGCAATTTGCGTCTGCAAGCACCGGCGAACTCCGGGCACCCACATATGGCGCGCTGTTCGCATACGCCGTCGACCACTGCCACGTTCCCCGTTGCCGTTACGTTCAATCGACGGCCGGTGCCTATAAAGCGCATATTTGATATATCAATGAATACGATCTTGTGCGGCACGACCAAATGAATTGAAACCTGTCAGTGGATTCCCAGGTTCATCACAGATTCGCACTTGCGTTTCCGATCGCGGAGCTGTTCATAATTGTTCAGACAAATAAATCGAAAGCCGAGGAATCCGGAATTCGGTCGCATTCAATAATGTCAAATACGTCAATTCCGGCGCTTTCCCGCTGTCAGGTGACGCTGGCCAGCACGAACGGCAGCACGTCGGGCACACCGGCAGCACGCAGCTGGCGGGTCGCCATGGTCAGTGTCCAGCCGGTGTCGGTCATATCGTCGACCAGCAGCACGGGCCCCTGGGAATCGAGTTCCGGCCGTTCCCAGGCGTTCGCCAGCGCCGCCACCCGGTAGGCCGAATTCACGGCGGTGACGGGCCGGTGCTGCGGTGCGTATCGCAGCGTACCCAGATTCGTCAATCGCCCGATCTGTGCGAGCTCCCGCACGATCGAGGAGATCAACATCGGATGGGTCTGCGAGTCCAGCCCCATCACCGCAACCGGGCGCTGATCCCAGTTCCAGGCCTTGAGTACCTCGACCGCCGCGGCCACCACCTCACCGGGCACATCACCGTCGGGTTCGGCCAGCAGACGACGCAGCCGGGCTCCCCAGCCCAGGTCGGTGAGCCTGCCGATGGCACGTCCCGGTGCGGCGCCCCCGGAGATCCGGCCGGACAGGTCCACGCCCAGGGCAGCCAGCCCGGACGGCCACTGCTTGCGCGGGGCCACCAGCACGCCGGGCCGGGACAGCCGCTGCGCGGTGTCGGTCACGATGTCCTGTGCGACCGCTGCCGGATAGTGCTGACCGGTGCAGTTGTCGCACCGGCCGCACCGCTCGTCCGATACCAGTTCGGGATCGTCGAGCTGGCTGCGCAGGAACACCATCCGACAGCCGTCTGTCACCTGATAGTCCAGCATGGCCTGCTGCTCGCGGCGGCGTGCCTCGTCCAGCGCCCGGTAGCGGGCCTCGTCATAGCTCCACGGCACGCCGGTGCCGATCCAGCCGCCCTTCACCCGTCGCACCGCACCATCGACGTCGAGCACCTTGAGCACCATCTCGAGGCGGGACCGGTTGAGATCCACCAGCGGTTCCAGCGCCTGGGTGGACTGCGGGCGGTCCAGCTCCAGCGCACCGATGACATTGCGCACCATCGATTCTGACGGGAACGCCACCGAGGCGAAGTACCGCCAGACGTCCTGGTCCTCGGTCCCGGGCAGCAGCACCACCTCGGCGTTGTCGGTGGCCCGGCCGGCCCGGCCGACCTGCTGGTAATAGGCGATCGGTGAGGACGGTGCCCCAAGGTGCACGACGAAGCCGAGGTCGGGTTTGTCGAAGCCCATCCCCAGCGCCGACGTCGCCACCAGCGCCTTGACCCGGTTGTCGAGCAGGTCGGCTTCCAGTTGTTCACGTTCACCGGTGTCGGTGGAGCCGGTATAGGCGGCCACCTTGTGGCCCCGCTCGGCCAGCAGCGCCGCAACGTCCTGGGCCTGGGCCACCGTCAGGGTGTAGATGATGCCGGAGCCGGGCAGCGAATCCAGTTGTGCGGCAATCCAGGCGGCCCGCTGTGCCGGGGTGCCCACCTGCACCACCGACAGTCGTAACGACTCGCGGTCCAGACCACCGCGCAACACCAAGGTGTCCGATCCGCCGACCCCCAGCTGCGCGGCGACATCGTTGACCACCCGATCGTTGGCCGTCGCGGTGGTGGCCAGAACCGGTATCTGCAGGCCCAATTCGGCGATCAAGGTGCGGATGCGGCGGTAGTCCGGCCGGAAATCGTGACCCCAGTCGGAGACGCAGTGCGCCTCGTCGACCACCACCAGCCCCGCATCGGCTGCCAGCGCGGGCAGCACATTGTCGCGGAAGTCGGGGTTGTTCAGGCGCTCCGGGCTGACCAGCAGCACATCGAGTTCCCCGTCGGTGACCTGCCGGTGGATCGCATCCCATTCGGTGACATTGCCCGAGTTGATCGTCGCGGCCCGCACCCCGGCCCGCTCGGCCGCGGCCACCTGGTTACGCATCAACGCCAACAACGGTGACACGATGACCGTCGGACCGTGGCCGGAGGCCCTCAGCAGCTTGGCCGCGATGAAGTACACCGCGGACTTGCCCCACCCGGTGCGTTGCACCACCAGCGCCCGGCGCCGCTGGACCACCAAGGCCTCGATGGCGGCCCACTGATCGTCACGCAACACCGCGGCAGGTCCGGCAAGTTGTTCGAGGATCGCCTGGGCCTGCTCGCGGGTCGCCATGGCTCACATGATGCCGGGCGATGCCGACACCAGTGAAATGATCAACGCGTGGCGGTCTGCCCCGCTTCCTGCTCGCGCTTGATCTCCAACGCGATATCGATCAGCTGGTCTTCCTGGCCGCCGATGAGCTTGCGCTTCCCGGCGCGGTGCAGCAGCTCATGCGCCGGCACCCCGTAGCGCTCACCCTGACGCACCGCGTGCTTGAGGAAGCTGGAGTACACCCCGGAATAGCCCATGACCAGCGCGTTGCGGTCCAACACGCACTCGGCCGGCATCGCCGGACGCACCACGTCCTCGGCGGCGTCGGCGATATCGAAGAAGTCGATGCCGGTCTTGACACCGATCTTGTCGAAGACACCGATGAGCGCCTCCACCGGGGCGTTGCCCGCGCCCGCTCCGAACCGGCGCACGGATCCGTCGATCTGCTTGGCCCCCGCGCGCACGGCCTCGATGCTGTTGGCCACGCCCAGCCCAAGGTTCTCGTGGCCATGAAAACCAACTTGAGCATCCGAGCCCAGCTCAGCGACCAGCGCGGACACCCGATCGCGCACACCCTCGAGCACCAGCGCACCGGCCGAGTCGACGACGTAGACGCACTGGCAGCCCGCATCGGCCATGATCCGGGCCTGCTTGGCCAGCTTCTCCGGCGGGATGGTGTGGCTCATCATCAGGAACCCGACGGTCTCCAGCCCCAGCTCACGGGCCAGCCCGAAGTGCTGGATCGAGACGTCGGCCTCGGTGCAGTGGGTGGCGATCCGGCAGATCGAGCCGCCGTTGTCCTGCGCCTCCTTGATGTCTTCCTTGGTGCCCACACCCGGCAGCATCAGGAAGGCAATCTTGGCTTCTTTGGCCGTCTCGGCGGCCAGCTTGATCAGCTCCTGCTCCGGGGTCTTGGAGAAGCCGTAGTTGAAGCTGGAACCGCCCAGGCCGTCACCGTGGGTCACCTCGATGACCGGAACCCCGGCGGCATCCAGAGCCGCGACGATCGCGCCGACCTCATCCTTGGTGAACTGGTGCCGCTTGTGGTGCGACCCGTCGCGCAGCGACGTATCGGTCACCCGGACGTCCCACACCGGGTTGAAGAAGATGTCACTATCGATGCGCAATCCGCTGCGCTCCTTGCTCGTCATGCTTGCGCGCCTCCTGAGGCTGTGGCGGTCAGGCGTTCCTTGGCGATTTCCTCGCCGACCTTGGTCGCCGCGGCGGTCATGATGTCCAGATTTCCAGCGTAGGGCGGCAGGTAGTCACCGGCACCCTCCACTTCCACGAAGACGGTGACCAGGTGGTTTCCACCGTTGACCACCGACGGTTCGTCGAACTGCGGTTCATTGAGCAGGCGGTACCCCGGCACATAGGTCTGCACCTCGGCGACGACGTCCTTGATGGACTGGGTGATCGCGACGTGGTCGGCGTCCTCCGGGATCGCGCAGAAGATGGTGTCGCGCATGATCATCGGCGGCTCGGCCGGGTTGAGGATGATGATCGCCTTGCCCTTGCGGGCCCCACCGATATCACGCACACCCGCACTCGTGGTCTTGGTGAACTCGTCGATGTTGGCCCGGGTACCCGGGCCGGCCGACGCCGAGGACACCGACGCCACGATCTCGGCGTAGGGCACGTCCACCACACGGGACACCGCGTACACCATCGGGATGGTGGCCTGGCCACCGCAGGTCACCATGTTGACGTTGGGTGCGTCCAGGTGCGCCCGCAGGTTGGCCGGCGGGATGACACCGGGGCCGACGGCGGCCGGGGTCAGGTCGATGGCCCGGATGCCGGCCTCGGCGTAACGCGGGGCGGCGTCGCGGTGCACGTAGGCGCTGGTGGCCTCGAACACCATGTCGGGCTTCTCATCCTGGGCCAGCAGCCAGTCCACACCTTCGTGCGACGTCTCCAGACCCAACTTGCGGGCCCGGGCCAGACCCTCGGACTCCGGATCGATGCCGATCATCCAGCGCGGCTCCAGCCACTCCGAACGCAACAGCTTGTAGAGCAGGTCGGTGCTGATATTGCCCGACCCGACGATGGCAACAGATGCCTTATCAGCCACATTGGCTCCTAAATTCGAAACGTCACTCGAAAGACAGGTGTACTGAACCTAACCCGGCGAACTCCGCGACGAAATCGCTGCCGGGAGGTGCATCTATCGCACGCATGCACGCGCCCGGCAACACCACGTCACCGGCCTTCAGACGCACCCCGAACTGCTCGACCTTGCGGGCCAGCCAGGCCACCGCGGTGACCGGATTGCCCAGCACCGCATCGCTGCGTCCCTTGGCCACGACCTCACCATTGTTGATCAGCACGGCATCGATATTGCAGATGTCGATGTCCTTGGGTGACACCCGCGCTTCACCGAGCACCCATCCCGCGCTCGACGCGTTGTCGGCGATGGTGTCGCACAGTTTGATCTGCCAGTTGGTGATCCGGGTGTCGATCAGCTCGATCGCCGGGGCGAACGCCGCCGTCGCGGCCAGCACGTCTTCCTCGGTGCAGCCGGCCCCGGGCAGATCGTCGGCCAGGATGAATCCGACCTCCACCTCGACCCGCGGGTACAGGTAGTTCGACGATTTGACCGGGACGTCCTCGAACACCTGCATCTCGTCGAGCAGGTGCCCGTAATCCGGTTCGTCGACGCCCATCATGTCCTGCATCGCCTTGCTGGACAGCCCGACCTTGTGGCCGATCACCCGGGCGCCCTCGGCGACCCGCTGGCGGATGTTGATCAGCTGAATCTCGTAGGCGTCGACGACATTGATGTCGGGGTAGCTGTCGGTCAACGGGGTCATCGGAACCCGGCTGCGCTCGGCCTGGGCCAGGTCGGCGGCCAGCTGGGCACGCACCTCGTCACTGAGCATTATGGTGAATTCCCCTCACTTCATTGACCGGGGTAGTTGTTGGATCGCCGGCCAATTCTATAACGTGTTCTACATGACTGGACAGGAGTACGACGTCGTCGTTGTCGGTAGCGGCGCTGCCGGCATGGTCGCCGCCCTCACCGCTGCCCACCAGGGCCTCTCGACAGTAGTCGTAGAAAAGGCTCCACACTATGGAGGTTCCACTGCGCGGTCAGGCGGTGGTGTGTGGATCCCGAACAACGAAATCCTCAAGCGCGACGGGGTCAAGGACACCCCCGACGCCGCCCGCACCTACCTGCACAAGATCGTCGGGGACGTGGTGCCGGCCGAGAAGATCGACACCTATCTGGATCGCTCCCCGGAGATGCTGTCGTTCGTCCTGAAGAACTCCCCGCTCAAGCTGTGCTGGGTGCCCGGCTACTCCGACTACTACCCGGAGATGCCCGGCGGTAAGCCCACCGGCCGCTCGGTGGAGCCCAAGCCGTTCAACGCCAAGAAGCTCGGGGCCGACGAGAAGGGCCTCGAACCGCCATACGGCAAGGTGCCGCTGAACATGGTGGTGATGCAGCAGGACTACGTGCGGCTCAACCAGCTCAAGCGTCATCCCCGCGGTGTGCTGCGCAGCCTCAAGGTGGGCATTCGCTCGGTGTGGGCCAACGCCACCGGCAAGAACCTGGTCGGCATGGGCCGCGCGCTGATCGGACCGCTGCGCATGGGCCTACAGAAGGCCGGGGTTCCGGTTCAGCTGAACACCGAGCTGACCGATCTCTACGTCGAAGACGGCGTCGTTCGCGGCATCTATGTGCGCGATGCGCGTGACGAATCCGCTGAGCCGCAACTGATCCGGGCGCGCCGCGCGGTGATCCTGGGCTCCGGCGGGTTCGAGCACAACGAGCAGATGCGGGTGAAGTACCAGCGCGCACCGATCACCACCGAGTGGACCGTGGGCGCCAAGGCGAACACCGGCGAGGGCATCCTGGCTGCCGAAAAACTGGGTGCTGCACTCGAATTCATGGAGGACTCGTGGTGGGGCCCGACGGTCCCACTGGCCGACTCACCGTGGTTCGCACTGTCGGAGCGCAACTCCCCCGGCTCGATCATCGTCAACCTGGCCGGCGAGCGGTTCATGAACGAATCGATGCCCTACGTCGAGGCCTGCCACCACATGTACGGCGGACAGTACGGGCAGGGCGACGGCCCCGGCGAGAACGTTCCCGCGTGGCTGATCTTCGACCAGCAGTACCGCGACCGCTACATCTTCGCGGGTCTGCAGCCCGGACAACGCATTCCGAAGAAATGGCTGGAGTCCGGCGTCATCGTCAAGGCCGACACCCTGGCCGAGCTGGCCGCGAAGACCGGCCTGCCCGAAGAGGCCTTCGCCGCGACCGTCGACCGGTTCAACGGCTTCGCCCGCTCCGGGGTTGACCAGGACTTCCACCGCGGCGAGAGCGCCTACGACCGCTACTACGGCGATCCGACCAACAAGCCCAACCCCAACCTGGGCGAGATCAAGCAGGGACCGTTCTACGCGGCCAAGATGGTGCCGGGCGATCTGGGCACCAAGGGCGGTATCCGCACCGACGTGCACGGACAGGCGCTGCGCGACGACAACTCCGTGATCGAGGGCCTGTACGCCGCAGGTAATGTCAGCTCGCCGGTGATGGGTCACACCTATCCCGG
Organism: Mycolicibacterium frederiksbergense; assembly: GCF_029893345.1. GTDB lineage: Bacteria > Actinomycetota > Actinomycetes > Mycobacteriales > Mycobacteriaceae > Mycobacterium > Mycobacterium frederiksbergense_B. The sequence goes on from NZ_JARXVE010000004.1 coordinate 165,575, forward strand.
GCCCGGCGGCACCATTGGTCCCGCCATGACATTCGGATACCTCGCGGCACTGCACATCGCCGGAGCCGCCCCGGCGGCGACATCCAACTTGAGGAAGGCTTAAAAGTGCCGATCGACGTCGAGAAGGCGCTGGCCGCCGACCTGGACCCCATCGAGTTCTCCTGGACCAGCAGCGACATTCAGCTGTATCACCTCGGTCTGGGGGCGGGCGCGGACCCGATGGATGAGCGCGAGCTGCGCTACCTGACCGACAACACCCCGCAGGTGCTGCCGACGTTCGGCAATGTGGCGGCCAGCTTCCACATGACCGAGGCCCCGACCGTGCAGTTCCCCGGTATCGACATCGAGCTGTCCAAGGTGCTGCACGCCAGCGAGGCGGTCAGTGTCCCCGGCCCGATCCCGACCAGCGGTACGGCGCAGTCCAAGCAACGCTTCACCGAGATCTGGGACAAGGGCAAGGCCGCGGTCATCGTCAGCGAGACCACGGTGACCGATCCGTCCGGCACCGTGCTGTGGACCACCAAGCGGTCGATCTTCGCCCGCGGCGAGGGCGGTTTCGGCGGCGAGCGCGGTCCGTCGACCTCGGTCGAAATGCCCGACCGCGCACCCGATATCGAGATCACGCTGCCGACGCTGCCGCAGCAGGCCCTGCTGTACCGGCTGTGCGGGGACCGCAATCCCCTGCACTCCGATCCGGCATTTGCCAAGGCGGCAGGCTTCGACCGGCCGATCCTGCACGGGCTGTGCACCTACGGCATCGGCTGCAAGGCCATCGTCGACAACCTGCTCGACGGCGACGTGTCCCAGGTGGACAGCTATGGCGCCCGGTTCGCCGGCGTGGTGTTCCCCGGCGAGACCCTGCAGGCCAATATCTGGAAAGAAGACGGCAAGTTCATCGGCGTGCTCACCGCACCGTCACGGGACAACACCGTCGTCTTGTCGGGTGTGGAGCTCGCCCCGGCGTAACCGGGCGGGAGGCCGTGCTCGAGCTGGTCGAGATCAACTCGCAGACCGAGCAGTTTCAGGAATCGGCTACACCGTCCGATGATGTCGTACACACCGTCGGGGCGACGACGGGCAAGGTCACCGGTGTGCAAACAATTGACTGTGCGGCCCAGAGCATCAGCGCCGGCATCGCATCGTCGACCGTCGGCGTGTCGTAGTCGGCGACCACTTGATTGCTCACCCCCGTGATCCCGCAAGATGATGCCGCACACGATGAAGATTCGTGGCGACATAGTGCGTAACCCGCCACACCATCAACGAACTTCTTGTACGTTGCCGAAATGAAACCACCGACCAGGTGGCGCATACCGGGCCGTCCCACTGACGCTCCCACCGTGAACGAGATGCGTACGCATGAGTAGCAGCGAATGGACGTTCGACGCGATTGTGGTCGGATCCGGAGCCACTGGCTCGTGGGCTGCCAAAGAATTGACGGAATGCGGCCTGAGTGTCGTCGTATTGGAGGCCGGCAGGAACCTGGACCTCACCCGGGACTTTCCTACTGACGCAGCAGTGGGTGCGATGGGAATGGCGAGCCGCGCCAAGGCGGCCCTTTACGGTCAGCCGGTCCAGGCACGATGTGCCGCCTTTTATGAGAGCACCAAGCACCTCTATGTCGATGACAGAAAGAATCCTTACACCACACCGGCAGGAAAACGGTTCCTCTGGTACCGGGGGCGCCAACTCGGAGGACGACTTCACACATGGTCGCGACATGTGCCGCGCATGTCGAACCACGAGTTCAAATCCGCGAGCCTCCGTGGCAATGGTATCGATTGGCCGCTCTCCTACGAAGATCTGGCTCCGTACTACGACGTCGTCGAGCGGACGCTCGGCGTTCACGGGAGTCCCGCGGATATTCCCAACTGCCCCGATGGACAGTTTATTGGTCCCGCGAAAACGACAAAGATCGAAGAGAAATTCTTGACCAATATCGCGCAGCGACTTCCGAACGTCCGCGCGACACACGGGAGAACAGTCAAGTACGACAAAGAGAGAATTCCGCTGCCGCTTAGGCTCGCCATGGGAACCGGTCGCCTCCGCATCCGGACAGACGCCGTCGTACGCCGATTACTGGTCGATGAGCGGTCAGGAAAAGCAGCGGGAGTCGAATTTGTCGATCGAACCACTATGAATACGGAAGCGGTTTACGGAAAGATCGTCGTGTTGTGCGCATCGGCGATCGAGAGCGTACGGATCCTACTGAACTCGAAGTCCTCGAGGCACCCCTCGGGCGTCGGTGGTTCGTCGGGTCATCTCGGACGCTACGTATGCGACCACATCGCATACGCCCAGAGCGGGAGCGTACGTGCCGAAGATGCCGAGCCCAACCCGTCCGAGGATGGGTTCGATTTCGCGGCGACAGGCGTTTACATTCCGAGTTTCTGCGAAACTGAATCTGCGATTTTTCCCGGCGGATACGGGATTCAGATCGGCATCGGCCGCGGCAAGCCGACCTGGAGCATGTACGCACTCGGGGAAATGCAACCGAGGTACGAAAATTGCGTGTCACTCGATCCGAACGTCAAGGATGCATGGGGTATCCCGGTGGCCAGAATCGAGTGCAGCCATTCTCAGGATGAGATGAAAATGGTCGCGCACATGAAACGAATGATCCCCGAAATTGCCGCCGCCGGCGGCCTGCCGATTGACAAGAACCACGACCTCGGACGCGGGAATATGATATTCCGGATGCTTCGATCCCGAATTTTTACCGACTATGGCGCATACTGGCCCGGGGCTGCCGTACACGAAAGCGGTGGCGCGCGGATGGGAGACAAACCCGATAATTCGGTACTCAATCCGTATTGCCAGTGCTGGGATGCCGACAACGTGTTCGTGACCGATGGCGCCTGCTTTGTTTCACCCGGATTTCAAAATCACACGCTGACGATGATGGCCCTCACCGTGCGAACGTGTCAGTTCATCGCTCGCGACTACTTGAAGCACTGATAGCGGTCGAAGTGAAGTCTCAGGGCATGCCGTATGAAAAGCCGCAAGCGCCTATGAAGAGCGCAGTGCGGCGCAGGTCGATCGCCTCCGCCAACGTAGTGGTGTCGAATCCGTACGGAGCGGACGACCCGTGGCTGACCCGCTATTGCGCCACCCCGCTACAACCGGGATGTTGAGTTGACAACGCCCAGTCAGCTCTATGATCGCTCCATGGCGCGCGACCGACGGTCGATACTGGTCCGCTTGGCACGAATCTGGGCGTATCCATTGTGGCGCACAGCCATCCGCTCCCAATCGGCGGACGACATCATCGCCGACATCGATTGGTGGATGTCCTGCATCGGTGACGCCGAACTCCTCGGACTCGACCGCTACTCACGATTCGCCTATCTCAGCGGGGCGTTGACCGAGTTCCGCACGCTCGTTCACTACCGCCTCCGGTGCATCCCACTGCCCCTGCGTTTTGTATTGCGCAAGCTTTATCCGCCGGCGGCCACCCTGGTCCTCGAAGCCGACCGGATCGGCCCCGCCCTGTTCATCCAGCACGGTACCGCGACAATCGTCACCGCGGAGTCCATCGGCTCCCACTGCTGGATCAATCAGCAGGTCACCATCGGACACAACACAAAAGGCAGGCCGACGCTGCATGACCGCGTCCGAGTAGGGGCCGGCGCAATGGTCATCGGCCCGATCACACTGCACGACGATGCGACCGTAGGTGTGAACGCCACGGTGATCCATGATGTCGGCGTCGGAGTCACCGTCGTGGCCCCGACGGCAACGGTCCTCAATCCCGGGCCAGAGAACGACGGCGCACAAGCCTAGGCACCCACAGGAGGTCGGGAATGACCTGCGCGGCAAAGATAGCCAGCGCAGACGCGTACGCGACACCCACCGCGCCGAACCGTACCGCTGCAATGCTTCCCACGGTGATGCTGATTACCGCCATGACCAGCGCCCACAATGCTTGCCAGCGCGCCTCATTGGGCCTGGTCAGCAGCACCGCGGCGGGGAGATGCAGGGCTTGGCCCACCAGAACGACGCCGAACGCCAGTGCGAGCGAGGCTGATACGTCGATTCTCCCACCAGACAGCACCGATGCCGCCCATGGTCCTAGCAGTCCCAGACACAGCATGGCGATCACCCCCACCCCGGCAAGGGCACCGGTCAGCCGCCACCACATTCGAATTGTCACTTCAGTGGCTTCCCGCCGTTTGACGAATATCGGCCAATACGCCAGTGCCGCAGTCGACAACACCTGCCAGCCGATTGCATAGATCTGTGCGATCAAGGCGTAACGCGACAGTTCCTCGGGCGTCGAGAGATGTGCAAGCAGAACCCGTCCGGCCTGCGAGCCAATCGGCAGGCCCACACCGGCGAGGAAGAGCCACATACTCCCGGCGAGCAGGCGGGAGCCGGTTCGAGAAGGCGACACCGGGGAGAATACGGTCCACCGCAATCCGGAAAGGCGCAATGCCAGCACCGTGCCGACCGTCTGACCGATGAGCAGTCCGCCCAAGGCTGAGATGCCGTACCAGATGCCACTCACATCGATCGCATACAACAACCCGGTGATGCCGAGACCGAACGCCGGACAACTCATCAACACCAACGTGGCCAACGGATTTCGGTCTATGCCGACCAAGATGCGGGGGCCGAGACCGGCCGGAATGGTGAATGCGAAAACACACGCCGCGGCGGTGATCGCCCAGCGATCCTCTGGACCGCTGGCAAAGCCGACGAGGACGCCCCAGCCGTCGAGCATCATGATGCACAGGGCGACCGTGATCAGCACACCTGCCACTCCGAACAGCACGCGGTACGCGCGCCGAATGACGTCGACGGCAGCGTCGCGGTTCTCCCCGCTGAGCATCGCGGCGGCGCTGAGCGCAGTGGCGCCAATGCCCAGATCAGCGAAGGGGAACAGCAACGTGATCGTGGCTACCAACGAAACCAGACCGAATACGGCTTCACCGGTTTCGCGCACGATGATCGCCGTATTCGCCAGTCCCAGCACGGCGGTGACGGGCGTGCCGAGAATTCGGTACAGCGGGCCGAGTAACAGCGCTCGGCGCTCCTCTGGTGCAAGTCGCCCCTGGTTCGCGGTCATCGCCGAATAGCCGATACGGCAATCCGCACAATGACTCTGACCGCATTCAGTGCCGCATATGCCAGCGCCAGGGGGCCCGGCCGGCCATTGCGCACCGCCGACCACACTGCGTGCCGCACCCCACTCAGTGACCGCGCCGAGACGGCTGCGCTGACCGGACTCGTGCACAGGTAGTCGCCGAGCAATCGCGGCGACTCACTGCCGAGATAACGCAAACCCCAATGTATGTAGGCGTCGGTGCGGTCGGACAAGTCGCGAGACACCGACGGACCGTGCACGTTGTAGGTACTGAGCGGCTCCCACAGTTGAACCACCCGCAGATCCGGAATGCTGCGCTGCACCCTGATCAGCCAGCTCGGCTCATCATGCGGCTCATCGGACGGGCCGCCCCAACGAACGCTGCGGCCCAACGCGGCAGGAAAGCACAGCGTGGAGGTTTGTAGATTGCCGTTGCCGAACCCGAGTCGGTTGAACCGAAATAAGTACTCCGCCACCAACTCTCCTGGATCAATGAGCCGACGTGGCCATATCCGTTGCCGAGCTCCCGGACCCAGCACCAACATTCGGGACGATACGATCCAATGGTCATTGTCGAACGCTTCGGCGGCGGCCAGTTGGCGGGCCAGCTTGGTGGGCTGCCAGACGTCATCGTCATCGAGCAGCGCGATGATCGAGCCGTGCGCGGCATCGATGCCCACCTGCCTACTTCGGGCCGCCCCCCCGCCATCGCTGCTTCTGAGCAATACGATTCGGTCATCAGCGGGAAGAAACACCTGCGTGTCTGCCTCCGCGACGACGATGATCTCGCCGACCGGATACGTTTGGTCAAGAGCCGATTGCACTGCGCGGGAGAGAGATGGCCGCCCGATCGTGGCGATGACAGCACTCACACTCGGCTTCATCGATTCGTCGGGGGCTCAGCTCGAGTCCCACGAAAGTGGATGGCCGAGAACAACAATGCAATGCACACAAACGTCGGGATCATGTTGTACAGCCACGGCCCGTACAAGATGTCCCAGATCCCCTGCAAAGCCACGGTGACACCGAGCGGCGCCCATCGTCGGAGCCGGGTGAAATTCCAGACGATCCCCAGGCAGGCCACCAGCAGGTAGGCCGGCAGAAGCACGGCCAACACCCCACCTTCGGCCCAGGAGCCCAGCAGAATCGAGTGCATCGCAGAGTAATTGGAGGGCGGCAGCCCCCAGAGGACGTCAAACGGGAAGTTCGGGCTGAACCCGAGCCGCATCGCCAGATGCTGCGCATGGGTGTATGCGTCCGGCGTCATGTTCATCGCGCTGCCCCAGCCCAGAAGTGGGCGTTCAAGGATCGCGGTGATGCTCATCGGCGGTTCAGTCCGGCCGGCGAGGAGCATCGGCACGTGGTAGGTGTCCTGATCGACCGTCTTGTGTTGTAGCGCAGATCCGAACAAGCCGGCACGGGCGGCGGTCGGCATCACATACGCGAACACCACCCCGACCACGATCAGCCCCGCGAACTGCCACCCACGCCGAATCCGAGAACCCAGGAAATAATTGATCAGCAGGATGGCGCAGGCGAGAACGCAGACAAGCGCGTGTGCCCGGTAATTCAGACCGAGGCTTGCCAGCCCCAACGCGGCTAGAGCCGCCGCCAGCACCGGAACGGGCGCCCTCGCCACGGTCAGTCCGAATATGACGAGGATTGTCACGGCAGAAGCAATGCCGTACTTCCAGAGATCGAAGAAATGCCCGGTGTGGGTGAGCTCGATGCCCTTTGTCAGGAAGAAAACAACAGTGCCGACGGCAAGGCCCGCCAGAACAACCGCGACGGAATCCACGGCGCGCCCGGTGAGCACCGTGAGTCCGATGAAATACAACCCGAAGGCAGCCGGCGCCATCACATTCGGCCACAGCACACTCACATCGTTCACCAGGCACGACGCCAGGAAAGAGAGCCACCCCAAGGCCGCCAGCACCAGCGGCAGCAGGTCGGTTCCCCGGTGTGACATCAAGATCCAGGCCGGACCGACGAGCAAGCAGACCAGCGACAGTGCGGTCGCGTTGATGTTGGCGCCCTGAACAGCCGAGGTCGCAGCGATCGCAAACAGGGCAGCGTGTTCGAAGTAAACGGAACGCGTCGGGCGGCTTTCCGACAATGAGCCGGGTACGAACTCGGTTTCTGTCACGACCCACCCTCCCGTCGGCCGGCGCACGCAAGGCAAACGATAGCTGTTTGTGCGGACTCTCGTGGAGTAGTCGTAGTCCCGCTACGATGTCTCTCATCTCAGCCTTTTGCTAAGCGGAGGTGTCAGGTGTCGGGTACGAAGCCGAACCGGTCGCTGGCCGCTCGCCGGGGGCGGCCCTACGACAAAGGCCGTGGGCTGGGCACGCAAATGCTCTGGGTGGCCCTGTCCACACTCGTCGTCACACAGGTGTGGTGCCCGAACCGGCTACGGTGCGCGATCCTGCGCTGGTTCGGCGCACAGATCGGCGAAGGCGTATTGATCAGGCACCGGGTGACAATTCAGTGGCCGTGGAAGCTCTCGATAGGCGACAACTCCTGGATCGGGGTGGGCAGCGAGCTGTATAACCTAGCCGACATTGTCATCGGCTCGAATGTGTGCGTTTCGCAGCATGTGTTCTTGTGCACCGGCAGCCACGACCGATGGTCCCCGACTTTCGAGTTCGACAATGGACCGATCACCATCGAGGACGGCGTCTGGATATGTGCCCGCAGCACCGTGTTACGCGGTGTGACCATCGGGGCCGGCTCGGTGGTCGGGGCGATGTCCTTGGTCTACCGCGATGTACCACCGCAGTCCATGGTGCGGGCGCCCCAACCGGTCGTCAGCGAGATGTGACGACATGCGCATCCTGCAGGTGGTCACTCTGCTCAGCCCTGACGGGGCGTTCGGTGGTCCGGCGCGGGTGGCGCTGAATCAGAGTGCGGAGTTGCTCAGCCGCGGCCACGAGGTGACCGTCGTCGCCGCAGCCAGGGGTTACCGGGATGCACCCGGCGAACTGAATGGCGTACCGGTCAAATTGTTTGCCGCCAAGACCGTTCTACCCCGAACCGGCTTCGCGGGCGTGTGCGCACCCGGTCTCGGACAGTGGTTACGCAGCAACTGGGGCAGATTCGACGTCACACACATCCACCTCGGCCGCGACCTTGTCGTCATGCCAGTGGCCGCGGCAGCGCGCCGCCGCGGAATCTCTTACCTGCTGCAGACCCATGGGATGGTGGCACCGACGAACCATCCCCTGGCTGCTCCGCTAGACAGGGTGTGGACTCGAAAGATTCTCTGTGACGCACGAGCGGTGTTCTTCCTGAACCAGCACGAGCGCCAGCAGTTGGTCGCATTCGCCGGCCCCGATCTTCGACTGGTACAGCTCGACAACGGTGTGCCTCGCTACCCCGCGGCCGGGCCACCTTCGGGACGCCCCGAGGTGCTGTTCGCGGCCCGGATGCATCCGAGGAAACGACCGGTCGCTTTTGTTGAGACGGCAAAGATATTGCTAGACGCCGGGATTGATGCCCAATTCACCCTGGTGGGACCCGACGAAGGGGAAGGACCCGCACTGCGGGAGGCACTCGAAGGCGACCCGCGCATCACGTGGGAAGGTGCACTGGCCCCGGATGCTGTTCCCGCTCGGATGGCTGCCGCAGAGGTCTACGTGCTCCCTTCGGTCCGCGAGCCACACCCGATGTCGGTGCTGGAGGCGATGTCGGTTGGCCTGCCCGTCGTCGTGACCAACGACTGTGGATTGGCACCCATGGTCGAAGAATCCCGCAGCGGTATCGCCACCGAACCCACCGTGACGGCATTGGTCGCTGCGATCGACTCGATTCTCGGTGACCGCCCCCACGCGCGGTCGATGGGCGAACGGGGCAGGGAAACGGTGCACACCCACTTCGGCATGCGACGTGTGGGTGATCGCCTGCTGGACACATACAGCGACGTTGCCGAGGGCCGACGATGAATTGGATCGGCGGCAACGTTCGACATGCGGTCCGGGTGTTGGTCGGGCTCCTGCTCGTCGGCCAAGTCGCCGCTGCAGCAACGTTGACCGGCACTCCGGCCGCACCGCCGCAGGCGCCGTTGCGGATCGCTGTCGTCGGCGATCAGAACACCGCCGGAATCAAGAACCGCGTGGTCTGGCCGACTTTGATGGCCGCGAGAACCGGTTGGTCCGTGTCCAATTTCGCGCTGCCGGAGGCGGGATTTGCGGCAGACGGAATGGGCGGACAAACCTTCAGTTTTCAGGTGGATCGGGCCCAAGCGGGCCATCCGCAGGTCATTCTGCTCGCGACAGGTACCGCCGACGCCTCAGTACTGGAAATGGAAGCGGTCACCGTCGGCGCTACAGACGCGATCAACAAGATCATCCGCGGTGGGGAGCAAGCTGCCGTGGTCGGGCCCTTTTGGTACGAGGCGCCAGTTCCGGATTCGGTGCGGCGGGTAAACGACGCCGTCGCCAAGGTGGCCACAGAAGCCGGTGTGCCGTTCTTCGACGCACTCGACCCGCCGCTGCTCACCCCGGACCTGATGCACCCGGACTTCACCGGACCGAGTGATGAGGGGCAATCCGTTACCGCCGACAAGATCGCGGCGTGGCTCCGTACGCAGGTCGTGCGATGAACCGGACGCGGTGGTTCGATATCGGTGCGGTGGTGTTCGCTGTCGCGATCGTCGTCGGCATCGCCGGGGTTTCCTGTTCCGCAAGGGAAACGGGGCCGCTGGCGGCTCCGCCGAATGTGAGTGGCGGAGGACCGGCCCCCGCCGATGCCCGACCGTTGGCCTTGTTCATCGGAGATTCATATACCGCAGGAAAGAGTTCGGCGGAGATGTCCTACGGGTGCCGGGCGGCCGTGGAGATGGGCTGGTTGTGCGCTCTCGCCGCGGTTGGGGATACGGGATACATCGCCGGCGGGCCCGCCTACAGGTGGACCGACCCATACCTGGGATCCTCGTTGTCTTACAGCGAACGTGTCGCGCACCTGTCCGCCAAGTACGACCCTGCCGTGGTGGTACTCGACGGCGGCCGAAACGACGATTTCGCCTCGCAAAAATACCGGTTCGACGCAATGCTCTCCACCATCGTGGAGGTACGCCGCACTTGGCCACACGCGACGGTAGTCTTCATCCGGCCAAGGCTTCTCGCGAATCCTGGCGATAATGTCGGACTGGACGACAATTTCATGGCACTCCTGCAGTCTGAACCTGGTGCCCAGGGGGTGGTCTTCATCGACCCGATCTACTCATTTGTCGACACAGATACGTCGAGATTGCTTGGGCCGGACGGAGTTCACCCGAATCGGGAGGGCGAGCGACTCATGACCAGGACGCTCGTAGATGCTCTTGTTTCGCAACGAGTGGGCTCGTCGTCATGAACGCCGCACTTGCCGCCTACTTCCGTGTCCTCCGCGATCGATGGCGGTGGCTGGTGTGGGGCGCGCTGCTGGCAATCGGCGCCACAACAGTGCTGCTGATCCTGCGGCCGCCGATGTACCACTCGGATGCGACGGTATTCGTCCGGACTCCGGGCGATGTGAGCCGAGAGGCCGACGGAGGCGACTCCTACGCGCAGGGACGTGCCGTGACCTATGCGGCACTTGCCGGCAGTAAGGATGTCGCGACCCGCGTCATCACCGATCTTGGGCTCGACGAGCAGCCTGCGGCCCTATCGGGGCGGATCAAAGCGACTCATCCACCCGGCACCGCACTGATCGACATATCGGTCAGTGCTCCGTCCGCCGCCGAAGCTCAGCGAACGGCAACGGCTTTCCTCTCCGAGTACGCAGCGATGGTGCATACCCTCGAGTCGGTGCCAGGTTCGCTGGTACCGCGGGCTGAACTGGTCATCGTCGACCCGCCCGGGCAACCGACCCGACTGATCGCCTGGGGTGCTCCGGTCCCGGCCGTGTTGCTGGGTGCAGCGCTGATCGGCCTGGTCTCAGGCGCGACGGCGGCGGTGGTGCGCTCTGCACTCGACAAGAGCGCGCCGCAATCTGGTGGCGAGCCGACCACCGCATCGGACTTATCCGGCGCGCTTTGAAACGATCGCGGAGGGTGATGAAAAGGTGACGCTGAAGGCATTCATCGAGGCCGTAAAGCGATATCGGTCGACGTACTTCGTTGTAGCCGGAGTGATATTCGTTTGCCTGATCACGCCGATACTGCTGTCCCCAACTCGCTACGTGTCGTCGACCCGGCTGATGGTGACCATCGAAGGATCGACGACTGCCGCCGCATATCAGATCGAGGAGGTCGCAAACCGACGCGTCCATTCGTACATTGCTCTGCTGACGAGTGGCGTGGTGACCCAACGCGTCGTCGACAAGCTCGGGTTATCGATGACTTCCTCCGAGCTCGCCCAGAAAATCTCTGCGACCAACGTGCCGCCGAAAACCTCCCTGATCGATGTCGAGGTCACCGACGAGTCAGTCGAGCGAGCGCAGTTGATCGCCAACACCGTCGCCTCCGAGTTCATCGCATTTGCCGACGCGATCGAGACACCAACCGGTGAGGACAACCAAAAGATCCACACCACGGTGGTCAGTACCGCGAGCGAGGGGCACGAGAAGCAATTCGAGCGTGTCCTTCTCGGTGTACTCGCGGCACTCACCGCCTTGGCGCTGGGAGCGGTCGCGGTATGGATTCGAGCGATGAGAGAGCGTTCGGTGCCGCGTGCGGAGCAGCACACCGCTGGTCCAGACATGGAATCAGGCGAGTCGACGCACCATGCACGACACGCCGCATCGGGCGCCGTCGAGGCGACAGACCAGAATTGAAGATCCGCCCACCTCGGATCACCCGTTCCGAGAAGCGAACTCCTGCTCTCGAAGCCATTCGACCGTCTGGGCGATCCCGTCGCGGAGATCGACCTGTGCCTCCCACCCCAGGAGCCGTTTCGCCTTTTCGACGGACGGCCAGCGCCGCTGGACATCTACGTCGAAGCTCGGCACGCTTTCGAGCTCGAGGCTGGCGGGATCCAGCCCGCAATGCTCCCAGATGATCTGTGCGATCTCCGCCACCGTGTGTTCCTCCGATGCGGAGATATTGAAGTCCTCGTTCTCGCCGGCCGGGTGGATCATCGCGGTCACGATGCCGTCGGCGATGTCGTCAATGTGGGTAAGCGTGCGCGTCTGTTGCCCGGAACCGAAGATCGGCAGTGGATGCCGGCCCGACAAGGCCTTTTGGATCAGATCCGGCACAGCATGCGCGATCCCCGGCACGGAATCGGGCATTTCTCCTGGCCCGTACGCATTGAACGGACGGCAGATCGTGAACGGCAGTCCGTGCTCGTCGTGAAGAGCACGGCAGTACACCTCACCGGCGAGCTTCGAAAATCCATACGCCGACCGCGGGGGACGGCAGTCCGGCAAGTGTTCCTCGGTGGTCGGGAATTCCGTCGCTTGTTCGAACACCATTGACGAGGACACATAAACCAGCCGCTGGACTCCCTCGCGCAGGGTTGCATGGAAGACGCTGTTATACAGACCGGTGTTCATCTCAAGGAGAGTGTGCGGAAGTCTGTGAAAGTTTGCGATACCACCGACGATCGCGGCGAGGTGAACGACATGGGTGCATCCGTTGACGGCAGCCTCAGCCGCACCGGCTGAGCGAAGATCGCCAATGCGCACTTCGCACGCCTCGGCCATCCATCTTGGGGCCTTACGTAGATCGGACACCCGCACTTCGAAAGCACTGTCCTGCAACAGCCTTCGGACCACCGCGCTGCCGATCGTGCCGACGCCGCCCGTGACAAGGACCCGGGTCACTTGAGGACAACGCAGACGTGCAACAAACCGAACATCCTTCCCCCGGCGGGGGGGACCGCCATCACGGCGCAACAAATGACCTCGCCGATCACCGACCTCCGGCTGGCCACCTCCCCGCCTAATGCCTTCTCCCCGGTGTGGCCAATCGTACGCGACGGATCAGGGGTTGGTTCGTTCATTGAAACCTAGGGCGAGGGCTTTCGAACCCGCCCCATTATGACGGCGATCTGCCAGTTTTCGCCGAGCCGTCGTCACCAGCTGATGCCGATGTATCGGGGATCGTCCTCGAAGTTCGCCGCACCCGGGAACCGCACCAAGTCGACCACGATATGGCCGTCGAACCTTCTGAGGGCGGCGATAGCCTCGGGATCCGCTGTGCCCACCACGCACACCTCCGCATGGTTGACGACTTCGTCGGGGGTGTCGGCAATGAACCGCGACAGGTGAGGAATGCGCTGTTCGACGTACGCGCGGTTGGCGCCGAGCAAGCGTGACACTGTCACCTGGGGGTCGTGGATCAGCAACTCGAAGCCGCGGCCCAGAAGACGCTCGGCAAGCGCCACCAGTGGGCTCTCGCGCAGGTCATCCGTGCCCGGTTTGAAAGCGAGACCGAGCAAACCCACCCGGCGCTTGCCGGTGGCCTCTACGATCTTGAAAGCCCGTTCAATCTGGCCCTCGTTGGACCGACCGACACTCTCCAAGATCGGGACGGGTATGTCGGCACGGCTGGCACGATGGACCAGAGCCCGGAGGTCCTTGGGCAGGCACGAGCCGCCGAACGCAAACCCGGGCCGCAAATAGGCGGGTGAGATGTTGAGCTTCGTGTCCGCCATGAAGATGTCCATGACGGCATGGCTGTCGAGTCCCATGGCTTTGCAGACCGCGCCCATCTCGTTGGCGAAACCGGCCTTCAGGGCGTGGAAGCTGTTGTCGGCGTATTTGACCATCTCAGCGACCGCTATCGGTACCCGATAGACGGGACCGGGCAGACCCTTGTAGAGGGCAGCGACAGCGTCGCCGCTCTCTAGATCGAACTGGCCGATGACCACTTTGGGTGGGTCGAAGAAATCACTTACCGAACTGCCCTCGCGCAGAAACTCGGGGTTCACTGCCAACCCGATGCCCTCACCGACGCGCCGCCCCGACGCGGCCTGCAGGCGCGGAAGCACAACCTGCTCACACGTTGTCGGCAACATTGTGGACCGGACAACGACCGTGTAGCGCCCCCGCTGCCCGGCCAACGCGGTTCCGATCTCGTCACTGACCCGCTCGAGGAATCCGGTCTCCAGGCTGCCGTTCGACGCCGAGGGGGTGCCGACGCATATCAGAGCGAGATCAGTGCCTGCAATCGCCCGAGCCGAGTCTGTTGTCGCACTCAGCCGCCCCGCCGCAACTTGATCCACGATGAGGTCGCCGAGCCCTCGTTCAACCACTGGGCTTCGCCCCTGGTTGATCATGTCGACCTTTTCCGATCTGACATCAACGCCGACGACCGAGTGTCCGAGACTGGCCAGGCATGCTGCCGACACGCTCCCGACGTAGCCGAGCCCGAACACGGCGACCCTGCAAGCAGAGTGCGCGGCGGACATGGAGGCGCCCGTCGCGCCATCTGTTATGTGGCCATCGCCCCCTTGAGCACAGCACCCCGGCATCGACTGTCCTCCCGTGCCGCGAGTCGAGCACCAGCCAGCCTGGCAGCAGGTCAGCAATGTTATCACTCATTGCCATATGCAATCTGGCGAAGTTCAAACTTGATGAATCAGACTGCGCTGCCCAAGAGCCACCCTGCAGTCCGCTGTGCAGTGTTTGTTGCTATCAGTTTTCTCGTTACGCAATTTGGTGTCACCGCGGGGAAGCCGACGGATGTCAGGATGTGCACCGTCGAGACCGACCCGCCACCACGGCACACCCGCTGGCTTCACGCGCCTCGACGATCAGAAGTCGGCTTGCAACTCCCCACCGCGGTGAAGCGGACTTCTCCAGCGTCCGCAGCCGGACCCGTGATCGTCCAGGTTCCCGACGACCGGACCAACCGGGATGCCCGCCGATGCCGCCACCAGGTGGCGACTTCCCGGGGCAAGGCTTGCCACATCGTGGGGTCTTGGGCGAACTCGGACAGCAGCGCCTCCCACGCAGCGAGCAGCTTGGGGTCGCCCGCATAATCCGGATGGACCAGTGCCAGCACCATCCCGCCCCGTTGACTGAGTTCGCGGGCCTTTTTGCGCCACAGGTCGGGATCGGCATCACGCAGCACGCTGAAAAGGGTGTGATCCTGAGGCAGTGTGATCGGCAGCTCGACGAGGTCCTGGTTGAAGTACGGCCAGAAGGTACAGCAGCCGCCAGGCTGCGGTTCGTACGGATCGGTGTCGGTATAAGAGGAGTCGTAGTCGAACCCGAGCAGCGGCATGAGCTCCCAGTTCCGTTGCGTAGCAGGCGATCTGAACCCCGTCGCCTGCCAGCGGTCGGCGGCTGCCCGCATCGCAGGCAGCCGTGCCGAGAGCATGCGCCTCGATTCCAGGTCGTGTCCGTCGTGCCTCAACCCGTGGACCCCGATCTCACAATCCTGGGAACGTAATTCCCGGACCACGTCCTGAGCCAGGTCGTAACGCTCGGGTACGAAGTTCCACGACGAGCGAAATCCGTGCCTGCGTTCGGGTGCGCGCAACTTCTCCCGACCGGCTACACCCACAGCGGTCTCCACGTCGTGAGTGAGAACGAATGCCCAGGTCTTGCCGGTCGGCCAGACGTCGATCCACGGAACCGGAGCCTCGGCAATCGACGTCAGCAGGCCGAACAGCCATTCGTACATGTCGTGCAGACTGGTCTCGAGTGGCCACCGCGGAAACTCGGGCACACCCTGTTGGGCGGCGAAGATCTGCCGCAGCATGATCTGCAGCCGGCGGGGCAGTAACGGTCGGACCAGGTAGTAGGTGCGCAGCATCGCCAATCTGGCGGTCCGACCGACGTCCCCCCGTCCGAGCGTCGCGTGGCGTTCGGACCAGAAATTGAGCATGACCTCGCCCGGGTCGAACGGCAGGAATACCGCGCCCTCCGCGCTCTCCCACACCGCCGCGACCTCGTTGCCTTCACCGTCGACGATGCCTTCCCGACGCCGCCAGTTGAGGCCGAGGTTCGGCAGCAGTTCGTCCGGGCCCACACCGGCGACATGGGCGGCGATGGTGAATCCTGCGAGCTGGAACCGGCCGGCACTTGTCGCGGCGACCCGGCTCGGCACTCCTCGCCACCACACCAACTGTCGGCCCTCACTGCTCGTGGGTGTGAGCGGGCGCAGAACTCCCAGTCGCCCGTCGAGGCGCTCACCTCCCAGCCCCTGGCTCGATACGTCGTACGGAACACGGAAGTAGTCGAAGAACTCGAACTGGTGCGACGACTCGAAGGCCGCCGACGACGGTGTTCCCAGCACGTCATAACCCCCGTTTCACGGCCAGATACGGCAACATGGCCAGCTCGTAAAGACCCGGCAGCGGATCGCGCCACGAGAACACCGCCTCGGTGTCGATGCCCCGCAGAGTCCTCAAGTAGTCACGAACCTTGACATCGCCAACACCGATGTCGCGCACAGCATTAGGAATATCTGTCACGACCCGAATCCACCGGACTCCCGGACGAGCGCGCAGCCGAGGCACCGACAGACCCACCTGGTCGCGATAAAGCAGATAAGGAAAGTCCACCCCGGCCGCCGCGCCCAGCGTGTGATAGCCCCAGGTCCGTGCGTTCACGTCCAGTAGCTTCCACTCGCCGTCGCGCCGATCGTGCTTGTACTCGAGCTCGACCAGACCGTAGTACTCAATCGCCTTGAGGAATATGGTCGATGACTCGGCAAGCTGGGGAAGGTCGACAGTTTCCACGTAAGTGCTGGCTCGCCCGAAGTCGGACGGGTGCTGGCGCCATCGACGCACCGTCATGTCAGCTGCGGCGGCCCCGTCCTTGAACAATGCGCAATAGGCGTACTGGGTGTCCCCGCCTCCCGGCACGAGCTCCTGAATCATCACCTCGCCCGGTGGAACGATCGCTGCAGCGCGGCGGTACAACTCGCGCAGAGTGGCTGCGTCATCGGCCCGCCACGCCTTGGCGCCGGTCGCGTAGAAGAACTTCTCCTTCACCGCCGGCTTGATCACGACGGGCGTATCGACCGGAATCTGCGACAGCTCGCCCTCGTCCTGCGGTATCCACGTTCGCGGTGTGGCGATGCCGAGTTCGGCTGCCAGACGGTAGGTCTGGCGTTTGTCCCAGACTGCCGACACCGACTCCCATCCGGGAGTCGGAATCCGCAACCGCTCGGCGAGCCGGTCGCGGCTACCGGCGATCGCCGCGACCATCTCGTCACGGGTCGGATAGACGACCCATCCATCGAGAGACATCGTGTCCGCCGCCCGGACCAAAGCATCCACGGTGGCGTCGGCGGTGCGCAGGTCGTCCACGCGAAGCCGGTGACCGACATACCGCGACGCCGAAGCGATCGACCTCTCGTCGTCGATCACGCAGACAGGGACGCCGTGACGCCCGAGACTGCGGGCGATGCCCAGCCCCTGGGAGTCGCCGCCGAGCACAATGGCACCGACATCGGTTGAGTAAGACGCCGAGCCGCGCCGCGACCTCACTTCGCTGTCCTGCCCGACTCTCGGACTCGCGCAGCCCCGTTGAGCTTCGGCGACGCCGCCGACCGGCCGCTCAACCGCCCTGCGGCCACCGCGCGGGTCAGCGACTCGGCACCGAACCAGCCGCCTGCCACGAACCGCATGGTGGGGCCCCAGCTGTATGCGGCCGTTGCTCCCAGGAAGTGCAGGCCCGGGACGGTGGCTTCCATACCCTTGCCGAGCACCGGATATCCGTTCACGCGCCCGATCTGGCGCAACAGATCCGGTGACAGGAAGCCATAGCGGGAGATGTCGATCTGATAGCCGGTGCCGAACAGGACGTGATCGACGCTCTGGGTCTGCCCGGTGTCGAAAGTGACTGACACATGGGAGTTCTCGCTGCGCACATCGCGCACGGTTCGGCCGAAATGGACAGGAACGTTCTCGAGTCGCGGCTTGAGCCAGGCTGCACCCGCGGGACGGATCGCGCGGTACGCCAGCGGATCCTGTAGGGACCGCGGGAATCGGCGAAAAAGCCCAGGCACTGCGACGATCCGCGAAAGGCCCATCGGACCGACATCGGTCGGTGCATAGACCAACGGCGCCATCCGACCGAGTTTGCGGTAGTACTTGCCGCCGTGGAGCCAGTTGATATGTGGTGCGCGCATCGCGACGCTCACCTCCGCTCCCGCCTCGTGCAACAGGGCCGCCGACTCCAACGCACTCTGGCCGCCACCCACCACGAGCACCTTCGACGAACCCCAGTCGTTGAAATCCGCATGATCGGCGGTGTGAGACACGAGATTCGGAGGCAGGCCGGCGCCAATCTCCGGACGGCGCGGGAAGTCGGCGATCCCCGCTGCTACGACGACACGGCGCGCCCGCAATGGCTCGCCGGTATCGAAGCTGAGCAGGAATCCGTCCGAATCGCGGTCCACCCGCAGGACGCGACGGCGATCGGCGTCGGGTGCCACCTGGTTTGCCACCCAGTCTCCGTAGTCAAGAAAATCCTGGAGCGGGAACGGCTTCTGCACCGACCTTTCGGTTGCTGCCATATAGGAGTCGAGCGACAGCGGACCGTCGTACTCCGCGATGCAGGTCGCGGTCGAGTTCGAGCGCAGCAGCATGCCCTTCGGCATCGTTCGCCAGAACGACATCGGCTCACCGATGACCCGACACTCCACTCCCGCCCGGCGTAGATGAGCAGCCGCGGCCAGACCGTGCGGGCCCGCCCCGATGATCGCGATGTCGGTCTCGTCCATGATTCCCCGTACCCCCGGTGAACTGACCTGATGGGCGGATGCTAGCAACTATTCGTGTGGCTGTTCAGAAAACTGTTTTTCTGCTGCCAATTTGCTACCACTGTCGCGAATTCCGCACAGATTTCCTAAACGGAAGGCAATCGGGCCTATAATCCGCCATCCGGCAGACAAGCATCCGGCCCCCAATCCAATCGCGACAGCCCTGCCCACGGTATGGCTTGAGCGAACGCCGCCTCGGTTGCGCTGCGATCCGCGGACCCGAGAGGTCCAACGGTTCAGTCTTGCGCATATCGCTTCGACAAGAGGCCTTCGCGTTGATTGCCTGGGTTGATTGCCTGGGTAGATTTGGCAAATCCACCAGACGGAGTGCAGACCGGCGTCACCCGCGCAGCGCAGCCCGCGATCCGCGATTCGGCGCACGACGAAACGCTTCAGCGATCATCAGCCGTTATCACAGGGGCAAAGAATCCGATAGACCGGGTCTGACATCAGTTGCTAACCTGACACGAGAGCAGCACCCGCCTCACATTCCAGCAAAGCTTCACCAG
This sequence comes from Mycolicibacterium frederiksbergense, assembly GCF_029893345.1. Lineage (GTDB taxonomy): Bacteria > Actinomycetota > Actinomycetes > Mycobacteriales > Mycobacteriaceae > Mycobacterium > Mycobacterium frederiksbergense_B. The sequence continues at coordinate 184,812 of NZ_JARXVE010000004.1, forward strand.
CCATGACTCCACGACGAGGGAGACGACGAGTTGGACCTGTTTGATGTGGTGCGATCATGCGCCCGTCGCTGGTACATTTGCCTTCCACTGCTGCTGATCGCAGCGTGGTTCAGTTACGGGAAATACAGCGCGGTGCAGCCGGCCTACTACTCACAAGCTGTGATCGGCTTCGCGGGGCCGAGCTCTCGGGTCGAATACGCCCAGGCCGGAACTCCGATATCGCGAAACGGACTCCTCGACGCCGGCGGAGCCGACCTGATAGCAAACATGACTGCCCTGGGCCTTCGAGAGCCGGCAGTCATCGACGCAGTGGTCTCCGGGGGTGGACTGCCGGATTACAGCTCCAGGATGTTCCCAACGCCTCCCGGTTCGGCGCCGATTCCACTTGTCATGATTGAGGAAACCGGCGCCGACCCTGCTGCGGTCACCCGGACGCTCGAACTAATTGTCGAGCAGAGCACGGGAACCGTGGAGAACCTGCAGAAACAGGCCGGCGTGGCGCCAGACCAGATGGCCACGCCGCTCATAGTGATGCCGCCTACCGCTCCATCGGCGGCAATGCCGTCGCGAACTCGTTCCACAGCGACGATCTTCGTTGCCGGTGCCGGGTTGACGGTCGTCGCGACGGTCTTGGCCGACATTTTGCTCGGCTGGCTCGCAGCCCGACGACGACAGTCGGGGGCCGCCGCCGAGGTGTCGACGGAACACTCCGGGGCGCAATCCGAAACACCCACCAATGACGGCCGGCCGACAACCACTACCCACGCCGAGGGAACCCTCGAACCCAGGTGACGATTGCTCAGCTACACAGAACCCGAAGGATTCGGGGTATCGACTTTGCCCAGGTGGCCGAAGTGGTTGAGCACACCCCGCGACTCACTGTTGCCTTGGGGCTATCTGAGGAGCAGCTAGATGGCAGACGATAGGTTGCACCCTCATCGCAGAAATCGGACACCCGGCATCACCGCCGCCGACAGGTCCGAAGACGCGTCAGACCTCGCGCGGCCACTCGCTCGGTGGCGCGATTTTGCCACGGTTCACAACCGCATCTTGTCGCGCGGTGGGTTCCGGCGCCGGCGTTGGATCAGCCGCTTCATCGCCACGGCCTGCCTGCTACTCACCGCTGCCCTGATCGGGGGGCTTCCGGTCTACCTGCAACCACAGATTGATCCGGTTCGCCACGCTGACGCGATATTCGTCCTCGGAGGTTACGGTGATCAGCGGTACACCTACGGCTTGGAACTCGCCAAGCAGGGATGGGCACCCAAACTCGTGGTGTCGAATCCACGCGGCAAGGACGACCCATGGTTGACGGAGTACTGCGCGACCCAGCACACCGGGTTCGACCTGAACTGCTTTGCCCCGGACCCGGCGACCACGAAGGGTGAAGGTCGGGAATTGCGCCAGCTGGCCTCGCAATTCGCATGGCGCACGGTCATCGTCGTGACATTTCGACCTCACATTTCCCGAGCCCGGTTCATCCTGGAACGCTGTTTCGACGGTGACCTGGTGATGGCGACCCCCTCCGATCAGTTTTCTGCGGGAAGGTGGGCAATCGAGTACGGCTACCAGACCGCGGGTTACGCGCGCGCGGTGCTAGAGCCCGGATGTTGAGCACACAGGGGGCGAAATGACTCTTGGGCGGCAAGTCACTGCTCTGGGCCGCATGGATGGGGGCAGCAACGATTTCCTCGCTGAGCCAACCAATCCCGCCGAATCAAGCGAACGGATCCCGACGCTGCTCGGCGTCCTCTGTGTGCTGATTCCGATCCTGCCCGCTTTCGCCGTTCCGGCGGGACCCTTGAAGAGCAACGGCTCGCCCGCGAAAGTAATCGCGGTGGTGCTTTTCGGCTTGGCCGTGCTCGGATTCCTCTTGGTCCGGCGGACCACGCCAACACGAACCCTTCGCCCGGGTGTCGTCATCATCCTGATCTACTTTCTGGTCCAACTCATGGTGTACGGAGTCGGACTCACCCGCGAGGACGGCGCCATCGTCGATGCGAACAAGACTCGGGCTGTGATCATTCTGATCGCCAGCGTCGGCGTTTCGCTTTACATCCTCAGCCGAATCCGGACCATGCGGCAGCGCGATATAGTCCTCGGCTGTCTGGCCATCGGTCTGACATTCGCGTGCCTGGTGGGATTTCTGCAGGCGGTGTCAGGTATCGACTTGAGGTTTTTGTTCGAGCCGCCAGGATTCGTCACGAATACCGATGCGGAGAATCTGGAGTTGGCAATTCGATTCGGTAGCACGCGTGTCGACGGAACGTCGCAACACCCAATCGAGTTCTCATTACTCGCGGCCATAACGGTGCCGCTGACCATTTACTTTGCCCGCAACGCCGCGAGAACGGGTCTCCGCTGGGGAGCCGTACTCGCATGCGGATTGGCATTGGTGTCCATGCCGGCTGCGGGCTCGCGAACGGGCGTTGTAGCGCTCGGCGCAGCTCTCCTTGTGTATATGTGGAATTTCAAAGCTGTCCAGATCGCGCTCACGTTGATTGTCGGGTCCGCCGGGGTGGTGCTCTACAGCGCTGCCTTTCAATCCGAGGCCCAAGCTTTGTGGCACGCGATCACTGGCGCGGAGGAGGACCCCAGCATCCAGGGTCGAATCTCGGACTATGCCCACGTGTCGCAGACCTTCCGCGAACATCCGATATTCGGCCTTGGACTCGGCGGAGCGCCGCCTGACGTCTACGGTCTCCTCGACAACGAATGGCTGCGGATAACCGTCCAGGGTGGAATTGTAGGCATCACGGCAATGATTGTGCTGACGGCGGGAGGCCTCTTCGGCATCTCCGCTGCGCTGCGCGGCGCCCAAACCCGAGTCGAACGAGAACAGGCTTACGTGCTGGGATCAATGTTCGCCGCAATTCTGTCCAGCAGCTTCACATTCGATCTTTTGTTCTATCAGCAGGCAACTCTTATTTTCTTCATCCTGTTTGGTTTACTGTGGTGCAATTTCACTGTCCCACCTACGTATGGCTCGTTGCCCGGGCGGACAAGCCGGCACCGCGTAGCCGGCGTGCCAGCTGGCGCAGAACCGGGCCCGCTGGCGACGCTTTGGCGGCGTTGATCGAGCTATGACGGGCCCGGCGAAGCATGCGCCGCGTGCTGCTGCGGGTGACGATCCCCTGGCTCACGAGGATCTCGCCGGTCTTGGCCCGCCGCTTGTACTCATCGTCGCCCCGGCCAAGGTCGATGCGGAGGACGCCGAGCCCCGGTGTGGCAGCGACGAGTTCGCGCAGCAGGATCCATCCGGGAGACAGCTGTGCGTACGCGGGATCGTAGACCGGAAACCACCAGTGCAACACATGGTCAGAGCGGATTCCGAAGTGGGCGGCGACCAGCTGGTCGCCGATGTGCATCGTGGACAGGATCCCACCGAAGCCAGAGCCGCGGGTCTGTAGGAGCCGATGCATCAGATCGATCCGCGCCGGCTTTGCGAAGTAATCCCGGCTACCGGTAGCGGCATACTGTGCTCGCTTGAGCTCGATCACCCGGGCGAGGACTTCGTGGTCGACGACATCGGCGGCGAACCGAACCGGACCGTATGTGCGCTCGGCCTTCGCTGCGCGCCGCCGCGCCTGCCCCATATTGTCTCTGCCGCTGCGCGATGCACGTGCAAGGTAGCCGTCCAGGCCACCCGTGGTGTCAAGGTAGGGCGATGACTGGCTGGCGATGGTCCATGGATCGAACCCAGGCCCCTGGGGAAGCAGATGGTCGAACTCGAACTCCCGCACACCGTCGACCAGAAGGTCCATAGGGCGGAGCTTCGTGCCAGGTGCGAGCACCGGTCCCTGGAAGTCGGCACCCGGCCATCCCACTGGGTACAGCCGTCTACCCACCCGGTGGCCGGGCAGCAGTGCGGAAATCTCCCCTGCAAAGCTACGCATCACCACCACAGAGACGGATGGGCCGCTGGCATGGACCGCAGCAGCAAACTCGGGGTGAAAGTACGGGCTGTCTAGTGCCGGATTGGCCGACCGCAGCGCATGCCAGGCACCAAACTCCGCAGCGGTGAGGGCGCCTAGCGGCACGAGTCGGGCTTCGGCGACGCCGGGATGAGAACTGGGGGCTTCCCTGGTCATGTCGCCGGCTCCGGTAAACCCCGGATGATCTCGGCCCGCACTTCCGGCATGCGCGACGGCCGCAGCAGAGCCGCGATCGAGGCACGCGCCGTGCTGCGGCCGACGGCCGCGCGAATGCACTCACCAATTGTGATGACGGCGAAGTAGGCCGCCGAATGCAGTCGGTTGTGGCGGCGACGAAACAACACCACCTTGTTCACGGTCATCAGCGATGCGAGCGTCGGGTGGGTATTGGATTCGCCGCCGATATGTTGGAAGACGGCAGAGGGCTCGTACCACGTGCGCCATCCCTTGTCCGCCGCACGCAGGCAGTACTCGGTCTCCTCGCTGTAGAGCAGAAACGACTCGTCCCACGGGCCGATCTCGCGTAACGCCGACACCGAGAACAGCATCGCCGCACCGGTCGCCCAGGCTGTCACGCCGGCCCGCTTGTAGACCTGAGGATCGGTGACCACCTCGCCCAATAATCCGACCCGGTCGGCGAGATCACCAGGCAGCAGCGCCTCGACCATTGCCCGCCCGACGGTCGGCCTGCGGCGCAGCGTTAATTGGGTAGACCCGTCGGGTAGGACCAGCCGCGGCACCATGATTCCGTCACCGGACTGATGCAGCGCCGACGCGAGGATGGCCAGAGCCCCAGGCAGCACCTGGCAATCGGCGTTTAGCACCAGTACCGCGTCCAAACAGGACAGGTCCAGTGCGGCGATACCCGCATTCACCCCTGCTGCGTACCCTGCGTTGCGCCCAAGTTCGACGACCCGAACGGGGAGAGCAGCGAAATCTTCGGCGATGTTGCACGTCTTGTCTGTGGAGGCATTGTCGGCCACAACCACTGCGGCCATCGGCATTCCCTGCTCGGCCAGCGAGCAAAGGCAATCACCGAGAACGTCCGCGCTGTTGTACGTCACGATGACTGCCGCCACCCGAATCGGCCTCGTCATGCCTGTCCTCCCGCAGTCAGACGCGACCGTCCCCGCAGGCGTTTGATCCCACGGACGGCAGTGGCGCGGGCCAGCTGGGACAGCGACGTGTTGGGGTCGAGCACCCAAGCGATCCAGGTGTCATCCATGTCGCGGCGCACGCTGTTGCGCGCCTGTAGCCACGCGTCCGACCGAACGCGTCCGCCGTCACTGGTGTATGCGCGCGTCACTCCAGCCTCCCGTAACAGACTCAACACATGCCGGTCGTACGAACCGAACGGAATCGCCACCCGCGACACGGGGCGACCGGTCACCTCCCCGAGCAATCGAGGAGCATCGACCAATTCCTCCCGCGCCTGCGTTTCGTGGATCCGCCGCCAGTCGCAATGCGACCACCCGTGCGATCCGATCCCCATCCCGGCATCCAACAGTGCGGCGACGCCGGCACGGTCGAGTCGTCCAGGCGCCCCCAACAAGCCGGCCAGCAGGAAGAACTCTGCGCCGAGACCACGCTCGACGAGTCGGGGCAACGCGATATCCACATCGGAGGAGTTTCCATCGTCGAAACTAATCCGGACGTCCGACCGCTCAGCCACTGAGTCGAGTAGCCGCTCGAACTGTTCGGTGCTGATCCAGGCCTGGTCCTCACCTGGATCGAGTTGTCGGCGGGCGGGACCGATCCCGTGGATAACGATGTTTACTACCGAGTTCGGCCTGATCTGAGTTTGCTTAATCATGTCGGGCTGACCCCATCAGAGGCGAGTAACGATCCAGGAACGTTTCAACGGCCGCGGCCGTAGTCCCAGCCGGGGACGAACTTTGAGGAACCAGCCGCGGTAGTAGACGAGCTGGAGGAGATCGGCCCAACGCACCAGCACGGCGGTGCGCCACCGCGCCCGCGCAGACGGTCCGCCGATGACGATGCGACGAAGTGAGTACTCCTCGGCCCCGAGGCGAAGCTTGTAGTCATAGTGCCCGGGACCACCTTCGACCATCCGGTGCCCCGTCTCGATCAGCATGCGGAACATCTCCGCCAGGCTCACTCGGCCGAGGCGCAGCTCCTCCAGCTCGGGATCGGGATCGCGAGCCGGCAGTCGCCAGTAGCACCGATCACCGAGCACGAAGCAGTATTCGATTGCCAGCACGCGACTGTCCCCGGAGACCTCGTAAAAGCGAGCCCGTCCAGTCGACGCCATGCGGGCGATGAGGTCGCGGTTGAATTCAGTGCCCGCCGGCCAGTCGCCGAAGTGGCCGAGCTTTCCCCGTTGGCGCCAGTAGGCGGCATGCAGCTCCGCGAACCGGTCGAAGTACGCGATCGCCTCGACGCCGGTGATCGTCCGGAATGAAATCTCGTGTCGGCTGTTCAACTTTCGCAGGTAGCGACGGTGGATCTGGCGCTGTGAGCTGCTGAGGCCCTGAAGGTAGTCCCCGAAGGACGGCGGCAGATGGAATACCGTGTGTTTACCCGGACTGTCGGAGCGCAGGAGCTGGAACGCATCGTTGACCACCAACTCGGCGACCTCGGCCACCGGGGAAAGTCCTGATAACGGAGACAGGCTGACGGCGTCGCAGTCCACGTCGACGAAGAGCGACTCGAGGATAACGCGCACCACCGGCTCCTCGAATCCCTCGGCTATGGCCGGCGTGAACACCGGGAGGGTCGAGTCCGCCCCGACGAATTTCGCCAGCCGCACCGGCACCGGTCCGGCCCATACCCGCTGGACACTGAACGGCAGCGCGCCGACCATCTGCCCACCGTTCCGAGCAATGAACCCACGAAAAGTGCGCCCTCGCCCGTAATGCGACCACCATGCCTGGAGCCAGTCGACCGTGAAGTAAATGTCGCTACCGCTCTGCTCGACGAAGCCGTCCCATTCGTCGCGGACACGTTCCAGGTCCTCGACCGAATCAAGGTGGTGGATGCACAGATTCGAGTCCACCCGCGCAGGCATGCCCGGATCGTGTGCGGCGCCCTCGATCCGACCGGGTAAACGAGAGGCATTCATCGGGCGGCGCGTCGTCGCAGTACGAAAAGAGTTTGGTTGGAGAACAGCTCCTCGTCGGGCCAGCCCGCGAGCTCCGCCCGGGCACGCACATCGAAGTGCTCACGTCCGAGATCGGGTTGCGTGACACGCTCCTCCAGGATCTCGAAATGGGCCCTGAAAAGGTCTCGGTACTCGGCGCGTGTCACCTCATTCAGGTACGTATTGGCTTTGAAACGACGCTTGCGCAGATGCTCCCACGGTTCACTGTGACGCTCGGGCTGCGGCTGGTGCATCGCCCTGCGGCTCCACTCGATCAGGTGCCCGCCCGTGATGCCGGTGAAGACGTTGGGACGGATCAATGCGATCCCATTCGGTCGCAACCACCGGGCCATCGCAGCGACTACCTGCTTGAGGGTGTCACGCTTCAGGTGCTCGAACACGTCCTCGGAGATCACGAGGTCCAGCGAATCGGGTTCGACCTCCACGGCTCCGGCGTCGCCGACGATCAAGCGCGCGGGGTCGATGCGAGGCGTAAACCCGCGTTGGCGCAGCGCGTGCTCGAGCGCGCGTTCCTCGGCGCCGTCGAACAGCATGTGTCGGACCAGTGACTTGGCGGCGCGCTCGACGCCGTTGCGGCGCAACATGGTGATGAACTGCGACGGCCGTCCGCGTATGACCGGCGCCTCGGCGTCGACGCCCCGCACGTTGATTCCCATACTCTGCAGCGCAATCTGGCGATGAGGGCGTGCGCCGAACCCGATCTCGAACACGACCGCCTCGGACAGCGTGACGCCGGTGAGTTGCCGGAGCATGTTGTCGTACTCGGTGATCTCCTCAAATATGCCGTCGAAGTTCACGCCTGCGCGCGCCTCTCGCCGGTACTCCATGAAAAGCTGGAGGCCTTCATCAAACTTGCGCCGCAGCGGAAGTCCATGTGCAACAGACGGACTCATCCGCTTGGGGCTGGTCATCTCGGTCATCATCCGATCCCATCCGATCTCGGGCGCGAATCGCGGCTCGATCGGCTGCTCTCGTCTCGTTCCCAGGCCTGGATCTGGCGGGCGGGCCACCGCTTGGCGAACGCCATCCCGATGTACACCGCCGTGTCGATCGCTGATTGAGGGCCGCGGATCGCGCGCAGAAGTTCGGCAGCCGACGCCAGGCTGGTGGTCTGCGTCCCCGCCTCCGATCCCAACGCTCCGGTCGAGATCTCGGCCTTGCCACGGCGGCAACGCCGCAGGATGGAGAGAAGGCTCTTGGTGTCGGCGGGTGTCGTCACAACCGCCGGTTCGGTGGCTACCACGGCCTTCTCGTCGGCCACGAAGCGGCTGTCGACGTAACCGTCGTCGGCCGTGATCATCGGGAAGACACCCAATCGCTGGTGCCCCTTCGCGTTGAGCCCATAGACCCCGGCGCCCCACATCGCATGCTTGTGCTGTGGAATTCGCACCCGTGCCCGGTAAAAGCTCCGCACCAGCGCGCTGGCACCGTCTGTGTCGTACCTGCAGGTGGGGCGAGCAGCCAATACATCCCCCTGTGCGAGCCGATCAAGGACCGCGATGGCGGCGGCGTCCGAGATCTGGATGTCGGCATCCAGGTACAACCGCGGCCAGACGGTGGCCACCTCATCACCGGCGTTGAGCGCCGCCGGCTTCGATCCCTGCTGCAACTCGATGACCTGTGCGCCGGGCACGCTTCGGGCGACTTCGGCAGTGTCGTCGGCGCAGCCGTTGCAGACCACGATCAGCTCGATGATTCCGTCGACTGCCGCGCGGCTCAATGGGGCCAGCGTGCGCTTGATCACCGCCGCTTCGTTGTATGCGGGCACAATCACGGCACCACGCGACCCCTGCCACGAACGTTGTTGCGTCAGAGTTGTTTTCGGACCACCCGTAAGTTCGTCTCGGCGATTCACGACATTGACCTCACAGATCCCGCCCCCCTGTGAATTCACTGCTGTTGGTAAAGATTCACTGCTGTTGGAAAATCCGGATGTAGTCGACCTCGAGTTGATCGACGATCGTCTGATCCGCAAGAACGGAGTGCGCGTCGCGCTCCCAGGTGTTGTCGATCATCATGTTGAGGATGAGCTGCATCGGCCCATTTTCGATCTGAGCGGCGTCGGTGAACTCGCCGCACTTGACTCCGTTGATGTACCAGGCGATGTGGTCCGGTTGCCAGTCCACCCCGAACGTGGCCCAATCCCGCGAATAGTCCCGCACGGGGCACGCACCGTTGTCGAAATCGTCCCCTATTGTATTAACCGCGTACTTTTGATCGCGGTTATCGTAGTGGTACGACATGTACACACGTTCCGGCTCACCACCGAGAATTTCTGCGATGTCGATTTCATTCCGGTACTCGTAGTTCGGGTTGGTCGGCACCATCCAGAAAGCGGTGAAAAAACCAGGCACGGCGGGATACTTGACGCGGGCTTCGACGTATCCGTAGGTGAACGGAAACAAATACTTGCCGCCCTTGTCAGCGTTCGGTCTGGCCGTAGAAAGTAGTCCCGCTTTATAGGTGCACAACCCTTCGTAGCACGCATCGTCCGGCACGGGTGGCACGAGCGGTTCGGCAACGAGTTTGGCCGTGCCGTCACTGACCCGCACCTGCTCGGGTCGGTATGTTTCCTTGCCTTTGTTGAAGGTGTCTGTGCAGGCATTGCCGTAGTTGTAGTCGAAGCACGGAGTCAGCTTGTTGTGGTCGTAGTCGTCGCCGTCGAACTCTTCGGAGAAGACAACATGCCAGCTCTTCCCGGGGGCTGCCGGTGCGGGTGGCGCGGTAAAACACTTTGGCGGCGTGCCGATTTCACCTTCACCGCAGAGTTGCGCGGCCGAACCGTTCGTTCTGGCGAAGTCGCAAGCCGGTACAAACGCAGCCAGCATTACCGCGACAGCCGCAACCCCCGCCTTGGCGGTACCTCGTAGACGGTTGACCCAACAGACTTCCAAGTCAGACTCCTCCACCCAGCGGATGGTTGCACACCTGGATGGACTTCGCCAGACGATTGCGCATTATTCATTCAGCTACGCAGTAAATCGACGTGAAGAGATAGTCGTCATGCCACCGTGGATCAACCTCGCGAAGCGAAGAGGGTGCGTCCATGTCATTCCCTACGCAAAATTTTCCTTGTTACGCATATGTAATGGAGACAGATCACCGGCCTCGACCCAGCGGCGAAGATCTCGATCTCAGAACCAGCAGATGTCGAGCCGAAGCTTCTCGGCTACCTTGGCACGATTAGCTGGATACTCGACGCCCGGCTGCGAGGTCAATGACCCACCGTTCGTACCGGTCCAAGGCAGCCTCCGGAGACAACAACTCATCGCAATACCGCTGTCCGGCCGCGCCCAGTTGGGCGGCGAGGGCGCGATCGCCGCCCAGCCGGAGTGCCTCACCCAGCAACATGTCCGGCCGGTCGGCGGGTACGCAGACACCGGCACCGGACGCCGCCAGCTCGCCGGCGGTTATCCCGGCAGAGTCGGTGGCGGCGAGAATCGGCTTGCCGGACCTGAAATACGACGTGAGCTTGCTCGGCGCTGCCGTCTGCGCAATCCCCGGACGTTCGTTCACCAGCAGGACATCGGCGGACCCGAGCGCAGCGGGGAACTCCTCCTCGCTCACCGGATCCAGAAACTCCAAAGTGTGAACACCGGCACCGACTTCTTCCAAACTACGGCGCTGGTTGCCGTCGCCCAGCAGGACGAAGCGCACTCGGCTATCCACGCGGGCAGCTAGTTCGGCCGCCGCGATCACGTTCTCCAGCCCCTGCTTGTACCCCATGTTGCCAGCGTGCATGACCACCACTTCGTCGGCGGCCCAACGATGTCGGCGTCGAAACGAGGCACTTGCCGCCGGATCGGGTGAGTCGATGTGAGTCCAGTTCCTCGCCGTGCGAATCTTGCGTCGGTCGACACCGAGATGGTCCACGAGATCAGCGGTGAATCTGGGATGGATCACCACCACACCGTCGGCCAGCCGGATCGCCGATGATTCCACCGCCCGGACCGCACGTGCGGACCAGCCGGATGCCGCACCCGTCTCAGCGACCCCGCGGCTGTACAAATCGTGGACCACCATCCCGATTGCGGGTCGCGGCCAGGTCAGCCGGGCGCGCCCCGCCGACACCGCGGCCGACAGCAGCGGCGGCGTCACACAGATCACCACCTCTGGCCGGCCCCAACCGGAGGTGAGGAGTTGCAACCCAAAGGTGAGTTCCATTGCTGCCCGCCCAGACCACGACAACTGTTGTGGTACGTGATGATTCAATCGGCGAATGCGCACACCGTCGATCGCTTCGTCCGACCGGAATCCTGCACTCATCTCGTGACGTTTCCACCGCGGATAGTGCGGGTAGCCCGTCAGCACGTGGACGTCATGCCCCCGGTTGGCCAGTCCGACCGCGAGCGCGCTTGTGTATGGGGCAATTCCAGTCGGCTCCGGGGTGTAATTGATCCCAAGGATTGCCACTCTGACCGAGCGATTCGGCATGGGACAGAGGGTAGTCCGCGCATACCCGGAGGTGCAGCGTTGGACACGTCGGCCCGTTGATCGGAATGGGCGAAGAACTCCGGCGCCGTCATGCCGCTTATCACAAAAGTGATCTCACGTTATTTGAAACGAGAAACTTGGCCCTGGCAATCCATAAATCGTTTGCCCAAGTGCGGCTGAACAGCTGTAGCATCGGGCTACCGTCGGTGCGGCCCGTAGATGGTCCGGAAAGACCGATCTACGTGGGCGTGGGGGAAACCATACGAAGAGGAAATTGCGATGGGTCGTCCATACGGGATCGCAGTGGTCGGAGCGGGCTATTGGGGGCCTAACCTGGTCCGAAACTTCCGCGCCTCGCCCGAATGGGACCTGGTCGCGGTCTGCGATCTGGACGAGGCGCGGGCCCGCAAGGTCGTCGGCCCACGATCCATGGTCGACGTCGAGACGTCGCTCGAAACCGTGCTTGCTCGCGACGACATTGATGCGGTTGCTATCGCAACTCCGGCGAAGACCCACGCGCCGCTCGCCTTGATGGCCTTCGCCGCCGGAAAGCATGTAGTGGTCGAGAAGCCGATCGCTCAAACGTCTGTGGAGGCCGCGGAAATGGTTCAGGCCGCCGACGAAGCCGGCCTGACCCTGATGGTGGACCACACCTACTGCTACACACCAGCCGTGCAGTACATCCACGAGACCATCAGTCGGGGCGTGCTGGGGCACATCCTCTACGTCGACTCGATCCGGATCAATCTCGGTTTGATCCAGCCCGACATCGATGTGTTCTGGGATCTCGCGCCCCACGATCTGTCGATACTCGACTACATTCTCCCCGGCGGTCTGGTGCCTGCAGAGGTGTCTGCGACCGGTGCCGACCCGCTGCATGCCGGCAAAGTGTGCGTCGGGTACGCAACTATGCCGCTCGCCAACGGCGGTACCGCCCACGTCAACGTCAACTGGATGTCCCCCACCAAGATTCGCCAGATGGTGATCGGTGGCAGCCACCGGACTCTTGTCTGGGACGACTTGAATCCCCAGCAGCGAGTGGCCATTCACGACCGCGGCATCGACCTCGCCATCCAGGGCACCAGCGATGCCGATCAACGCCGGGCGGCCGCGATCTCCTATCGACTTGGGGACATCACCGTTCCGGCGTTACAAGAAAAGGAAGCCCTCTCCTCGATGGTGACCGAGTTCGCCGCGGCCATTCGCGAGCAACGTCGATCGCGGACTGACGGCAGGGCGGGTCTGCGAGTGCTCTCCGTCCTCGAAGCCATCTCGGCGAGTCTCGCCGCTCATGGCAAACCGGTGAGCCCTGAACAACTCCAGTTCGCGCTCGACGGCAGTCTGACGTGAGCATTCCATTAGTCGATCTCGCCGCGCAGCACCGGGAGATCGCAGATGAGATCGCGCCGCAGTTGCAGCAAGTGCTCGAAACCGGCGCATTCATCGGCGGTTCCGCCGTAACAGAATTCGAGCGGGAGTATGCGGATTTCGTCGGCGTCGATCACGTCGTCGGCGTCGGCAACGGCACGGACGCACTAGAACTCGTCCTGCGAGGGATCGATGTCGGCCCAGGCGACGAGGTGATCATCCCGGCCAACACCTTTATCGCCACCGCCGAGGCCGTCAGCCGCATCGGTGCGGTGCCGGTGCTGGTGGATGTCGATCCTGACTACCTGTTGATCGATCCGTTGTGCGTCGAGAAGGCGATTAGCACCCGGACAAAGGCGATCGTGCCGGTGCACCTGTTCGGGCAGGTGGCACCGATCGAGAATCTGGTCGATCTCGCCGATGCGTATGGCCTTTCGGTTGTCGAGGACGCTGCTCAATCACAGGGCGCGACTCGATTGGGTAGGCACGCGGGCAGTTTCGGTGCCGCCGCGGGTACCAGCTTCTACCCAGGGAAGAACCTGGGTGCCGCCGGCGATGCGGGTGCCGTGCTGACCAACGATCCGGAGATCGCCACGCGGGTGCGCACCATCGCAGCACATGGGAGCGACCGCAAGTATGTGCACGACGTTGTCGGCTTCAACTCGCGGTTGGACACAGTGCAGGCGGTGGTGCTGCGGGCGAAGCTGCGTCGCCTGAGCAGTTGGAACGTCCTACGACAGAATGCGGCGGCGCACTACCGTGAGTTACTTGACGACGTGCCCGGGGTTCGTCTGCCCACAACAGATCCGGCGAACGTCGATGTCTGGCACCTGTTCGTAGTCCAGGTCGACGAGCGCGACCGAGTGCTCGCCGACATGAACGCGGCAGGTGTCGCGGCTGGTGTGCACTACCCCGCGCCAATTCACCTCACCGGCGCGTACCGGTCGCTGGGTTACCGCGCGGGTGACTATCCGGTCGCTGAGGCCGCAGCGGGGCGGATCCTGTCGCTGCCGCTGTATCCGCATATCACCACGGATCAGCAGCGCCAAGTCGTCGCTTCGCTGCTGGCTGCGATCACGCCCCAATGTTGACGCCAATCTAGCAGCACACCAAAGCAATTCACATCGAGACGGGTGAAGGACGCCGGTCAGCAGACCCGGATGAGCCCTGCAGGTTGCTCCGCATAGGACCGTCCACACGCGCATTGAAGGCTGGTGTCGAGCCTTGTCCCGCATTCGCAAACCCAACCGATTACGCGACCGGGATTGCCAAAGACAAACCCATATGCAGGAACGTCTCGAGTGATCACTGCCCCTGCCCCAATGAATGCGTGCGCGCCGATCGTCAACCCGCACACGACGACGACACCAGCACCCAGCGTAGCGCCAATCTGGACCAGCGTCGGAAGCAACTCGTCGCCGCTGCGCTTGATCGCCGCACGGGGTCGCAAGTCATTGGTGAACACCACTGCAGGCCCAAGGAAAACGTCATCCTCGATCGTCACACCGTCGAACAACAGAACGCGATTCTTGACCGTCACGCGGTCACCGATCGTGACACCGCCTTCCACGTATGCGTGGTCGCAGATATTGCAGTCGCGACCAATCTTGGCACCGGCGAGAACATGTGCGAATGCCCAGATCCGGGTTCCGGCGCCGACGTGCTCGCTTTCGCACAGTCCGTGTGCATGGACAAAGACGCGGCCAGATACATCCCGGTTCGCAACCGAATCATCCATCTGGGCAGTCCAAGTCATCCGCGATACTCGCCGCCAGTGAGGTCGCCGACCATCCGCCGGTAGAACTCGACCAGAGTTTGGCGCGACACGTCCCACGAGAGTTTTTCCTCAATCCGGCTGCGGCCCACCTCACCCATCCGGTGGCGGCGGGCAGGATCCTTCAGGAGCGCATCGATCGCCAGAGCGAACGCGTACTCGTTGTTGTCAGGCACATACACTGCCGCATCGCCGGCCGACACACGCGACTCGGCAAGATCGAACGACACGATGGGCTTGCCCATCGCCATGTACTCGGCGACTTTGATCATCGTCGATGCATTGTTCAACGGGTTGACGGGATCTGGCGCCAGGCACACGTCGGCACTGGAAAGACAGCGCTGGATGAACTCATCATCTTGCACCCAACCGGTGAATTCCACGATGTCGTCGATGCCCAGCTCAGCGCTGAGGGCGACCATCGAATCAAACACATCGCCCGCGCCGATGAAGATGCAATGTACGTCGTCACGCCCAACCTTGGCTTTGAGCAGCGCAAGTGCGCGCAGCGCGTAGTCGACCCCGTCTTGTGGTCCCATGATCCCGACGTACACAAGTAGATGGGCTTTTCCACGTCGTAAGGCCGGATCCGGCTCTCGTCTGCTGAATCGCCCGAGATCGGGCGCATTTCGAACCACCGCCACCCGATCCGGGAGCATCTTGCCGCGGTCGATCGCGACACTCCGATAAGTCTCGTTCGTGGAGATCACCGCATCGGCACTGGCGAAGGTGAGCCGCTCGGCCAACTTGACGAGCCGATGGACGACGCGGGCGCCGTCGGGGAAGCGGGACAGAAACAGTTCGGGTACCAAATCGTGGTGGTCGAAGATGAACCGTGTGCCCCCCGGACGGAGGACAAGAGCCACCAGAAACAGGATGTCTGGTGGGTTGCATGCCTGAACGGCGTCGATGCGGCCTGCCCGGCGAACTCTGATCGCGAGGCGCAATGTATGCCACAACGCCTGCAGGTACTCACCGAAGTATCCGAGCAATCCGCCGCCGGCCGGACGCAGCGGAAAACGCAGGATGCGAACGCCATCGATCACGCTCTCGCTCTCCCGGTCGCACGTGAGGCCGACCGGGCAGATGACGGTGACCTTGAAACCGGCCTCGACCAAGGCTTGGCACTCCGGCCACACCCGCCGGTCGGCGGGCACAGACATGTTCTCGACGAGGATCAATATGTGGCGTCTTCTCGGAGGATCCAGTGGCTCCGGATATGTGGCCGGGTCCTGGAGCGTCCGGTGCGGAGTGGCATCCCATTTGTCGGTGAACTTCCGCGCGATCGCTTCCAACATCAGCATCCGCTCTTCTTACTGGCAACAACTGCGTGCGAACCTGATCGAGCAGCTCGCTGCGAACATTCTCCTACAGCCACCGAAGCACCTCCACCCAATCTTGGCAACTGCCGACAGATTTCCCACAACGCCTCCTTTTCGAACGATGCGCAACAATCTGCCTAGGCAAATTGTTGGCGAGAACCAAGTGGCAATCGTTGCACCTGGGATCACCCGATCAGGATGCGCGTTTCAGGGTCGTCGAGGCACCGTCCGCCCTGGTTGGGGCAACTTAGCCGGCCACGGACCGCGGTTACTGTCGTGCGCTTCGCAGAGCTCCACAGGTTGCGTCGGCGAGCCATTGGGGCCAATAAATCGCTTTCGCGACAAGCGCTTGCCAGTCGGCGCTAATGTTGATTGGCTGACATATCACACAGCAAACACAAACTGGTACAAACGCGCTGGGCCTTTGGTTGGCCGCGACGTCACTGCAGGGGGCAGAGACGACATGCGCGAAAGGGGGGTCGGGGACGTGACCGCTAAGAACCAGGCCGCGAGCACCGCGTCCGCAAACGGCTTACGTGTCGGCGACGTGGTTGAGGTGCGCAGCGCCGCGGAAATCATGGCCACACTCGACGAACGCGGGGAGCTCGAGAACCTGCCGTTCATGCCGGAGATGCTCAGGTTCTGCGGCCAGCGACTCACCGTCCACAAGGTGGCGCACAAGCTGTGCGACACCATCACCAGCTCTGGCCTGCACAAGATGGAAAATGCGGTGCACCTGACCGGATCCCGCTGTGACGGCGCATCCCACGGTGGCTGCGAGACCGCATGCTTGCTCTACTGGAAGGAGGCCTGGCTCAAACGCGTAGCACCTGACGAGGCAACGCCGCCGGCCACTGGCGATATCGATCTGTCAGTGCTGGAAATCAACACGCACAAGGAGCCTGGGCCCGGCGGCGAGCCGCACTACTCCTGCCAAGCCACCGAGTTATTGCGCGCCGCGCCGACCTGCCTGGTCACCCGAGACCTCCGACATTTTGTAATCGACGTCAAGACCGGCAATGTCAGCATGCTGGCCTCGCTACAAGCTTTTCTGGTAGCTCTTTTCAACCGGCTGCAAAACTACAGCAGGCGGCTGTTGCCACCCAGATTGTGGTTCCGTGACGGTCTGCCTTGGGGCTTCGTGAAGGGCCGGGTCGTCGGCAGGACACCGACGGAACGTCTCGACCTACAGCCCGGCGAGATGGTCCGGATCAAGACCAAGGAACAGATCGAGGCGACACTCAACGCGGATCGGCTCAACCGCGGAATGGGCTTCGACGAGGAGATGGCCCGCTACTGCGGTCGCACCGCACGAGTGCAACGGCGCGTGACGAAATGCCTTGATGAGGCGACCGGCAAGATGCTCACCATGCAGAGTCCATGCATCGTCTTGGACGATGTCGTCTGCCTTGGCACGCGCCACGGAAGCTGCCCACGTCAGCATCTTCCGTTCTGGCGAGAGATTTGGCTTGAACGTGTCTGACGAGGCGCGCATAGCGGGGGGCGATTCGAGCACCGGGCATATCGATCACATAGCCCGCAAGGCCGGCCGCGGGCTGACCTGGAGTCTGGCCGGCAACTTTCTAACCAAGGCCGGTTCCTTCGCGCTCGGCCTGGGGCTGGCCAGGATCCTCACGCCGGCCGACTTCGGTGTGTATGCGGTTGCCCTCGCCGTGATGGCATTCGCCATGTACGTCAACGACGCCGGCATAATCGCAGCCTGCGTGCAATGGCGCGGCAAGCTCGAAGAGATGGCCCCCACGGCCGCCTCGATCGCACTGCTCTCAAGCTTCGTCGTCTATGGAGTGCTCTGGCTGAGCGCACCGGCCATCTCGACGCTATCGAAAGCCCCCGACGCCACGCCGGTGGTGCGGCTACTGGCCCTCGTCATCATCGTGGACGGAATCACTGCCGTTCGTGCCGCCGCGTTGCTGCGCCGGTTTGAGCAGGACCGACTGACGAAAGCCAACATAGTCGGGATGCTCGTCAATGTCGCCGTAGCGCTACCACTGGCTTTCAGCGGCGCGGGCGCATACAGCATGGCGGCCGGCCAACTCGCTGCAGCAATCGTCACGGGCGTGCTGGTGTTCAAGATGGGCGATGTGCCGATCAAACTTGACTTGGACAGGACGATCGCCAAGAAACTGCTGACATTCGGTCTCCCGCTGGCCGTCAGCCTTGGCATCGAAGCGGTGCTGATGAACGCGGATTTCGTGATTGTCGGCAATGCACTCGGTGTTGTGGCTTTGGGCTATTACCTGTTGGCGTTCAACATCTCCAGCTGGGTGCCCAGCTTGATTGGCACCCCGCTGCGCCACGTGGCGGTGCCAAGCTTCTCGCGGCTGGCCGAACAGGGCGCCGAAGCGATCGCAACGGGTGTGCGCCGCTCGGTTCCCCTGGTGTTGGCAGCAACTCTGCCTGCTGCCGTAGCGCTGGCGACGCTGGCGCCGGCACTGGTGAATTTCCTGTACGGCGCCAAGTGGGGCCCGTCGGCAGTCGCGCTGAGCTATCTCTCGGTGCTCACGGTCGCACGCATGCTGACAGCATTGGCTTTCGACATCCTGACCGCCCTGGGAGCCACCCGGTACACCGTTTGGCTGAACGCAGGCTGGGCGGTCGCGCTGGTACCCGCGCTGTTCATCGGAAGCCACGTGGACGGCATCCGCGGTGCGGCGATCGCACACGGCATTGTCGCTGTGCTCGTCGCGCTTCCACTGGCGATATTTGCCCTGCATCTCGCGGGTGTCAGCCTGGTACCTACGCTTCCTGCGCTCATCCGGCCGACGATCGCCGCCGCGATCGCGGCGGCAGTAATCGTCTTGATCGACTCGGTCGTCAGCGGCAGTTCGTTCGTGCACCTATTGCTCGCGGGAGGTGTGGGCATGGTCGCCTACGTCCTCGTTGTGGTCCCTGCGGACCAGTTCCGGCGGTTGAATACACTTCGATCCCACTTCCGTTGAGTCACAAGGGAGTTCAGATGAGCTACGCCGATACATTGGTCTCGGTTGGGCTGCCGGTCCACAACGGCGCCGAGAGAATCGAAAGTGTGATTGAGTCCGTGCTCAAACAGGACCATGGGAACTTGGAACTGGTGATTGCCGACAACGCCTCAACCGACGATACCGAGGAACTATGCCGTGGGTTGGCTACACAGGACAGCCGGATCGTGTATCACCGACACCCGATCAACGTGGGGCTGTTGAACAACTTCGTCAGCACGCTGCGGCTCGCCGACGGCACGTTCTTCCGCTGGGTTGGTGACGACGACTGGCTCGACCCCCGCTGCATTTCCCGCAGCCTTGACGTTTTTGCCGCTGATGACCGGTTACTCCTCGTCACGACCGGGATTTGCTATACAGGCCCAGACGGCGTGCAGCGCACCGCCACTTACGACGGCACCGCACTGACGTCGGACGACCCTGTCACGCGATTCGCCGAAATGCTCAGGTTGCTGAACGAGAGCTACCTTCTGATGGATCCGTTGTACGGCGTATTTCGGCGCGAACCGGTACTGCGTCTCGAGCGGCCGAACATGCTGTTCGAAGATCAGGTATTCGCGACCAAGCTTGCCCTCGCCGGGCCCTGGGGACGGGTACCGGAGGTGCTGGCTTGCCGGAACTGGACGCAGGACCGACTACCCAGCCAGGCTCGCAGCGTCGGCGTGCCGTCATGGCAGACCCACTTCGCCACGGCGTTGCAATGCAGGGAGATGCTGCGCTGGCTCGACAACTGCGACCTCGACCAGGAACAGCGGAGAAGGGCCCGGTCGGCGATAGCCCGGATGTTTACGCGCAGGACGCGACGGGTAGCCGCGCGCCGAAGTCGCAAACTACTTGCCATCGCACGGGAGTTTCCTCGCCGCCCCAGCACGCATTCGCCGCATTCCGACACGACGCATCAAACCAAATCCGCTGACAGCGTCACTGCGGCAGCGGAATCCCTGTGAGAAAGGAGCTTGGATGCAAAGCTCTGATGAAGTTGTCGCTAAGGATCTCGATTCTATTTGTCGCCGGCTTGACGGCGAATTCGGCCGCATGGCCGGCTCAAGTTTGTTGATTACGGGCGGCGCCGGATTTCTCGGATACTACTTCGTACACGCGGTTCATCACCACAACCGCAATTCGCAACAGCAGGACTGGATTTCCCTGACTGTCTTCGACAACTACGTTCGTGGCGTTCCCAATTGGACGAAAGAACTGGATGGCGACTGCGGAGTTAATTTTTATCCGTACGATCTTGCCTTGCCCCTTCCGGACGACATGGGCGACTTCGAGTACATAATCCACGCAGCATCAATTGCGTCGCCGAATTATTACCGTCAACGTCCCATTGAGACCATGGATTCAAATGTCAACGGCCTCAGGGCCCTCCTTGATCACTTTTATCGACAGCAGCGGGACAGCAAGCGGGTCGGCGGGTTCTTGTTCATGTCCAGCAGCGAGATCTATGGCGATCCGGCCGCAGAATGGATCCCGACTCCCGAGACATATCGCGGTTACGTCTCCTGCACCGGACCCCGTGCCTGCTACGACGAAGCCAAGCGCTACGGGGAAACTCTTTGCGTCAACTTCGCCCAGCAGTATGGCCTGCCGATACGCGCTGCTCGACCCTTCAACAACTACGGGCCGGGCCTCAAGATCACCGACCGACGGGTCTTGCCTGATTTTGCCCGCAATATCCTCGCCGATCAGGACGTGTCGATTCTTTCCGACGGCACACCGATGCGGACCTTTTGCTATGTGTCCGACGCCATTGTCGGCTATTACAAGGCGTTGGTTCGCGGAGGTGTCGGCGAAGCCTACAACGTCGGCACCGAGACACCCGAGATATCGATGGCCGACCTGGGCCACATGATGGTCGCCGCGGCGGGAGATCTATTCGGCTACAAAGGGACCGTTGTGACGGGACAGACGGCCGACAAAGATTATCTGGTCGACAATCCCAACCGCCGGTGCCCAGATATCTCGAAGGCCCGAAAGCAGCTTGACTACGATCCAATCGTTCCACTCGAGGACGGCCTGCGTCGATTACTCCTGTGGTATGCGGCCAACCCAGAAGGTGAGGACGCCTGATGCGGATAGCTGTCATCGGCACGGGATACGTCGGTCTGGTATCGGGCGTCTGCATGGCTGAAATGGGTCATGACGTCGTCTGCGTGGACGTCGACCCGACCAAGATCGAGATGATTCGTTCCGGGAAGCCTCCGATCCATGAACGCGACCTACCTGGGCTGCTAGAAAAGCATGTCGGCACGAGACTGCACGCGACGACCGATTTGGTGGACGCGGTAGCGAGCAGTGAGATCTCCCTGATAGCAGTCGGTACGCCTTTCGCGGATGGCGCTATCGATCTGAGTGCGGTGCGTACGGTGGCCGAACAGATCGGTGCAGCCCTGCGCCACAGGTCCGAGTACCACGTCGTCGTGGTCAAGAGCACCGTTGTTCCCGGCACAACGGAGAACGTTGTGCTGCCGATCCTGGAAGCCGCATCCGGCAAGACGGCGGGGATCGATTTCGGCGTCGGAATGAACCCAGAATTCCTGACGGAGGGTGAAGCGGTTGGCGACTTCCTCCATCCCGACCGGATCGTGCTCGGCGGATTGGATGACCGCAGTCTCGACATCATGGCTTCGGCGTACGAATCGTTCAGCGGAGTACCGGTGATTCGCGCCAACCCCCGGACAGCAGAGATGATCAAGTACGCATCGAATACGTTGCTTGCCACGATGATTTCGCTGTCCAATGAGTTCGCCAATCTGGCTGCCGCACTGGGTGACGTCGACATCCCCGCAGTCATGGCGGGCGTCCATCTCTCGCGGTATCTGACAACCCAGGTCGGCGATGGTCAACAAACAACAGCACCGCTCGCCTCCTTCCTTTATCCAGGTTGCGGTTATGGCGGTAGTTGCCTGCCTAAAGACACAAAGGCGCTGATTTCACAGGGCGCGGAACTGGGCAGTCCGATGCGAGTCCTGGAAGCGGTTGATCAGGTGAATGTTGAGCAACCAACGAAAATGCTCGACATACTCCGACGGCACTTTCCTCAGCTTTCCGGCCTCAGGGTCACCATTCTTGGACTGTCTTTCCGGCCCGGCACCGACGATATGCGAGAATCCCCCGCTTTTCCGATCATTCGCGAATTGGAGCACAGCGGCGCGGAAGTCGGCGCCTACGACCCAATTGTGACCACCACGGATGGGCAGGCTTTGGCCGGAACCGGCGTGAAGTGTTATGCCAACTTGGTCGAAGCGATTCGGAACAGCGATGCATTACTGCTCGTGACACAGTGGGAAGAGTTTGACGGCGTTCCTGACATCATTTCCCAGATGACCGAACCCCCACTGCTTGTCGACGGCCGCAGAATGATCGCGCTTGATCGCGTGCCTAGGTACGACGGCATTGGCGTTTAGGGAACGGATGTGATGCTCTCGATGTTCACCCACTCACCGCCGTTCTCCTCGATTTCGGGCAACTGGGCACGGACCTCATCGCTGAGGTCAGGGAGCAGTAGCAGGACATGGTCGGGGCGAGCGCTCACCAATTCAGCTGGACTGATGATGGGTATATCTGTCCCCGGCATACGGCGCGCCCACTTGGCCGACGACGCGTCGGCAATACCCGGCAGTTCTGCCGAATTGATATTCGCCATGGCGAGCATCGCGACGGCGCGGGATGCAGCACCGTAGCCCAACACCGTACGTCCATCGGCCTTTTGGCTGACGAGCCAGTCTTTCAGGCCACCGACAGACGATGTTGCAGAGGCGGCGAGCTGCCCGACGCATGCGGGCTGGCCGATACCGGCCTCCGCCTCATTTCGCAGAATCTCCGATACCGTCGGATCAGTTGCACCATCGCGTGTCGCCGCCAGTAAAACGGTTCCGCCATACAGGTCGAATGGCCACGCGGTTCGCGGACGAAACCCGACGCTCTTCAGCATCTCGACGAGCGTGGTCATCGAATAGTAGGCGTAGTGGCCCAGCCGAAGCATGTTCCACTGCCCTTGCCGGACAACTGCGCACAACTCGTGGTACTGGATCAACAACACACCGTTGTCCGCCACGCGCTTCGCGCGTTCCGCGATCGCAGCGGCCTGATCGCGCCAATGCATCAGTCCAAAACAGTCGATCACCACGTCTGCGAGTTCGTCGTCTCGCGCCGTTTCGAGCCCTCGGTCGGTGATCAACTGCAGCCACGAACCACCATGAGGACTTCCGTACTCGGCTACCTTCGTGCCCGGCTGCAACCACCCGGCAGCCGCAACGCGCTCCACAGCATCCATTGACTGCTTCACCAACGCCGTCGGCTCCACACCTCTGGGTTCTTCTGGATTCGTCGGGTCGTCGACGAGTTGGGCGAGCCCGCATTGCTCGCATAACCACATTTGCAGTCGATAGACCGGATCCGGCCCGGGATCATCGGCGGGCGGAAAATGGTCGCATGCTGGTTGATCACCCAGATCAAGCACAATGGAACCACTGCGTCCGGCGCACGAGCGGCACGGTGGTACTGACATGATTCTCCTTGCACTGTTTGGCGTTTGCCTCGCTGAGTTGTTGTCAATCCGAACGCAGTAGTTCGACAATGCCACGAACGGCGTCGACATCCGGTCCGAGATGCCAGTAGGTGATCCCGAATCGTTCCCTCCATTCGAGGAGCTTCTCGGCACATTCCTTCGCCGTGCCGACCAGAACAGCGGGCGAGTCCTTCAACGAGTCCATTTCGGCCTCGACATGGGCGGCCCACGACGAGCGCTGCCCGGAGGCTTCGAGCGCATCCGTGACGTGGACGTAGTAGCAGCTGAATTGAAGGCGGGGAGTTGGGCGTCCTGCGTCCGCGGCGGCGGCCCTGATCCGCTCGACCTTGGCGGCTATTGAAGCGGCGGTCAGGTCGGTTACTGCTGCCGCCTGGTCGCTGACATCACCGTTCATGCGCGCGTGTATCCCGACGATGTCTGCCGTCCGGCCGGCGAGATCAAGCATTCGTGGACTGCCCGCGCCGATCAATATGGGTGGATTGGGTCGCTGTACGCAGCGCGGCAGCGCTTCCATATGGTCGACGCGGTAGTGGTCGCCGGCGAAATCAACGACGTCCGTGGTGAAGTAGCGGCGGATGATCTCGACCGCCTCGTCCAGCCTTGCCAGCCGTACGCGGCCACTCTCGAGGGTCAAACCGAGCGCGGTGTAGTCGTCGGCCTTCCAACTAGGTCCTATCCCGAGTTCGACGCGCCCGTGCGAGAGCACATCGATCGTTGCAATGTCTTTCGCCAGCAATGCAGGATGATGCAGACCGTTTTGTACGACGAGTGACAGGACGCGCAAGCGTGAGGTGCTGGCTGCCGCGAATGCCATGGCGGCGAGCGGAGCCAGTTGCCATCCATTTGTGACATGTTGGGATACGGCGACAGTATCGAAGCCCATGGCTTCCACTCGTCGAAGCTCCGATACCCATGCCGAGCCGTCCTGGTGCAGCCTCGGCATCGACGCGATGAATCTCAGGGGCTCACGCATCCGCCGGCGTCAATCCTTCGTAAGAGAGCGCTACCGATTCGTCGATTCGCTTGAAGTCCTTCCCGCGCAGGAAGTCCCGCAATGTCGTTCCCGTGCATTCGCAGTCGACGTTCGGGGCTTCCCGGCGCGAGACCACGTCATCGATGTTCACGGTGCGAAAGTCGATGCTGAACCTGGTCCGTCCAGAGGTGTTGGGCACGGTTGAGTGCAGCTGGTTACCCGAGAACAGCATCACCCCACCGACCTCGGGCACCACGCGTACCTGGGGCTCCAGCTGCACGGGTTCCTCCGGCTTCGGCTGGTCGCGGGTGTCGGTGTTGATGTGCTGCGCGGCGGTCACCCTGCTGGTGCTCGTCCACTCGTAGTAGTTGTAGCGCCGAGACCCGTTCTGCAGCCTGGTACTCCAGTACTGCGGATGGAATGCCATCACATTCTCGGGGACCACCGGGTAGATCGGGATCCACCAGTTCAACTGGCTGAACGGCGCCGAGTACCAGGTGTCACGATGAGGGTGGAAGGCGTAGGAGATGCCCGACGTCAGGTAGTCGTTGGACGTCGAGGTACGCAGGCGGGGAACATCGAAGTAGGTCCGGTCAAGGTCACAGCCGAAGGACGCGAGCAGATTCCTGATCAGTTCCTTGGAGTCGGGATGGTGAATGAACTTCGGCTTCAGGTCGGCCAGTAGCGCGGCGAAATCCTCGACCGGCATGTCGTACTGCGCGGTCTGGGGATCCTTCGCGCCGAACGCCTCAACGAGGAGGTTGCGGGCGTGCTCGACCAACGCCCGCGACTCCTGCGAAGCCGCGTAAACCAGAACTTGTCCACTGTAGAGACGCGTCCGCCGCTCTTCATCCGTGATGTCGGGGTTGAGGAGAACTGTTGTCAAAGCCGGTACCTACCTTTCGGTTAAGAGTCACTGACCGTCGACCGATCTGCGGAAAGGCTGAGTTGAAGTACCTTGCACGCGCTCAGCGGAGCCCTCGGCCGGCTGCGTTTGTGCGCCGGGTCGTCCGGCCGCCCAGGCGGCTCGCAGCTCAGCCCATGACCGGTACTCCATGAACGGCCGTTCGAATACGCGGTGGAATGCGTAGCTTGCCGCCACGATCAAGGGCACGACGACCGCGGCCATCAAGGCGAACGCCGCTCCCGGCGCGAGGCCGAGAGGCTCAATCAGAAATACCCAGGCGGCAATCAGAAGCGGTGCGTGGAGGAGATACAGCGAGTAGGAGAATCGCCCGACAGCGATGGATGGCCGCCACTCGAGTAAACGGCGCAAACGCGAAGCTGGCCTAGCCGTCAGATACGCGAGACCGCTGGCGACGGCGATACCGATAACGAGATCGAGCCAGTAAAAGTTATCTTCTGCTCGAACGGCGCCAAGATATCCGCACGCGATGACGACGGCGAGTCCGGTGACCACGGCGACATAGCCCCAACACCGCCATCGGCCGAAAGACCGTGTGATCACGACAGCTGCCACCAAGCCGTACACGAATAACGCACCCAGCTGCGGTGAGAGATGCAGCAGCTTCTGCACAACCACGCCACCCCCATGGTCGTGAGCGACGCCGATAGCGATCACAATCGTCACGACCGCCGTCGTCAGCACGACCGGCCCAACCCGGCGCCGGACCAAAAGCAACAGCGGAAAGATCCAATACAGCTGCCACTCAACAGCGATGGACCAGAATGCCCCATTAGGGGTCTTTCCCTCAATGACGTTTTGCACCAGGAAGAAGTGAGTCGCCACGCCCTTCCACGACACCGGGTCGTCGATCCGCGTGCTCAGCACCATGACGACCGCAACCGAGATGGCAAGTGCGGCCCAGTAGGGAGGGAGAATACGCCACGCACGGCGGCGCATGAACTCCCGATAGCCTCCCCTGGTAAGTTGCCAGCCGCGGCGCGCGGGTGCCAACCCTAGCGAGAACCCAGATACCACAATGAAAATCGCGACGCCGAAATGCCCGAAGAGAAGCGGCCCCAAAACCGGAGGACCGCTGTTATTGGGGTATCCGTAGACGGTGAGATCCAGGTGGTGAACTACCACATAAAGAGCGGCGAAAGCGCGTACCGAATCGACGAATTCGACGCGCCCCGGCGATGTTGCCTGGGAGGCGGGGATCAAGGCGGTTGTCGACACCGACGGGTACCGAGGTAATGCCGATGCATCCCTGGCCGCTATGGCGTGATCGCGCTCTTGTCCGTTCGCCATGTCCATATCCCTGCCAAATCGTAGAACCATGCCCTGCCGTGGCGCTTCAGCGCCGGGTGAATGTCATGGTCACCTTCTCTGCGACAAAAGCCTCCGCGTACCTGCTGTGGCACTGCACCCCTCGAAGTCTGGACAACCCGAGAAACGATTCCTCGTCGAACCAGTCTCGGTTGACTTGCGATGGGTAGTGTTTGTGCAGTAGGCGCGACTTCTCTTCGGCCGCATGCGGTTCGAGCGGATGATAGATCGTCGGCCGCGGAGTATCGGCCTCCCATTTGAGAATTTCATAGCCAAGCACGAGATGATCGCGAAATTCCGTCGGCAACAACTCAGCGAGCAGGCGATGATCTTGATGCGCATCGCCGGACTGCGGGCCGAACACCATCTGCGGGTCACAGGTTCTGCGAAACTCATTCAGGTGGGTTTTGATTCGTTCCCAGTATGCCGGCGCGCGCCCATCGGGTATGTCGTGGATGGTCACGTCGAGATCGGCATCGTTGCAGAAGGCAGTGAGCGCATCCAACTCTTCGGATTCTCGCTCGGTGCCACCACCGCAGAGCACGAGGGCCCGCACTCGTAGCCGCGGATGGGCTCGGGTCAAAGACAATAGCGTGCCACCCATTCCGATGGCGATATCGTCACAATGCGCACCGACGACCGCGATTTCATCAATCTCGCCGGTGGACAGTTGAATCATCGGGACTCTACGGGAGTATCGAGTTCCGATTGGTCGGCGGCGTGCTCCCACACCATCCATGGACGGTCCCCGTGATGGTATCCGGCATCGAGTTCAGCCCGTTCCTTGAAGGTGTCAGCGGGCTTCCAGAATCCCCCGTATCTATAGCCGAACAACCTGCCTTGCCCCGCAAGCGCACCGCAGACATCGGCGACGAGATCTCCGCCTGGAGGCAGGAGGTCGAAAATTTCTTGGGACAGTACGAAGTATCCGCCATTCACACCGATCGCCAGGTCGGAAACCGGAACGATGGCTTTGACCTCACCGTTGTCCTTCATCTCGACACAGTGGAACGATGACTGCGGCGGGACGATCAACATCGAAGCGGCGGCGCCAGATTCGTGAAACTTCTCGACGATGTGGTCCATCGGCGCATCGGTGAGCACGTCGGCGTAATTCGCCAGGAAATACTCATCTCCGTCGAGGTGACTGCGCACACGACGGAGACGCTCGCCTATCGCCGATTCGAGTCCGGTGTCGACGAAGGTGATCGACCAATCGCTGATGTCGGAATGCGTGAGCTCGATCTGGCTACCCCGCATCACAAAATCGTTCGACGCGGCTTCCTGATAGGTCAGGAAGTAGTTCTTGATGTGCGACGCCCCGTAGCCAAGACAGAGGATGAAATCCTTGTGGCCGAAGTGGGCGTAGTAGCGCATCACGTGCCAGATGAGTGGGCGTGGACCGACCATCTGCATGGGCTTCGGCACGCCGTCGTCAGCACTGTTGCGCATCCGCATCCCGTATCCACCACAGAATAGAACGACTTTCATGGCTTTTACCCCCTTTGGTTCTCGGTATTCGTGATGGCGGCGGTATGGAGCGTGGGCAGCGGAAAGACGAGCTGACCGCCCCACTCAGTGATGTAGGCAAGCTGGTCGGTCAGCTCGGTCTCGAGGTTCCAGGGCAGTGCCACCACGACGTCGGGCTTGTCCTTGTCGATCTGGGCCGGCTCGTAGATCGGGATTCGGGTGCCCGGGGTGAAGCGACCGTGTTTGTACGGATTACGGTCAACGGTGTACTCGAGCAGGTCGCTGCGTATACCGCAGTAGTTGAGCAGCGTGTTGCCCTTGCCGGGTGCGCCGTAACCGACGACTCGCTTTCCCTCGGCGCGACGATCGAGCAGGAATCGCAACAGTTCGTGGCGGATAGCCTCCGTCCGCGGGCGTAGCTGCAGGTATCCATCTACCTGATGCAGCCCGGCCTCCTCCTCGATCCGCAGCACATCATCCACCCGTTCACTGCGGGGTCCGGCGGCTTCCTCGGGGCGTGCCCATACCCGGATCGAGCCGCCATGAGTCTGGATCAGCTCGACGTCGACGACGACGAGGCCCGCTGTGGCCAACGCCCGCATCGCCGAAAGCACTGTGTAGTACTGGAAATGCTCATGGTAAATCGAGTCGAACTGGCCGAGAGTGACGAGGTTCAGAGCGTGATGTACTTCTATGCTCAAATGGCCGTCGTCGGCCAGCAGTCCACGAAGCGATCGGGTGAAGCCCAACAGATCGGGAATATGCGCGTAGACGTTGTTGGCGACCACCAGGTCCGCCGGACCGTGTTGGCCGCGTATGGCTGCAGCACGTTCCTCGTCCAGGAACGCCGTCTCGGTGGGCACACCACGCTTACGCGCGACTGCTCCGACATTCACCGACGGCTCGATGCCCAGGCACCGGATGCCCGCCCCGACCATGTGCTGGAGTAGGTAACCGTCATTGCTGGCGACCTCGATCGCGAACGATTCGGGACCGAGCTGAAGGCGTGCCGCGGCGTCGTCGACGAACCTCTTCGCATGCTGCACAAAGCTGTCGGAGTAAGAGGAGAAGTAGGCGTACTCCGTGAAAGTGTCCTCCGGGGTGATCAATGCCGGAACCTGCAGTAGCAGGCAGTCCTCACACAACCGAAGATGCAGCGGGAACGTGGGCTCGGGCAAATCGAGCTCTTCGGCGGTCAGGAATGACTCGCACGGAGGGGTCGCGCCGAGGTCAAGGATGCTCAGAAGGCGATCCGAGTCGCACAGTCGACAATGCACCTAAGTCCTCAATTCGTCGATTTGCGGAAGATGTGATGTAGCGGAAGGACCGCGTGATGGCCGGCCAGGGGCTCGGTAAGCCCACCCCGCTGCACACCACGCCGAGGCATCGAGACAATTGCGCCCATCGACCACCGAAGCCGATCGAACGGTGGTCTTCAGAGCAACGGGATCGATCGACCGGAACTCAGCCCACTCGGTCAAGACCAGAACGACATCTGCGCCTTCGCACGCTTCGAACGCAGAAGTGGCGTAATTCAGCGTCGGGAACAGTGCGCGCGACTTGTCCATCGCCTGCGGATCGAAGACATTGACAGTCGCCCCTTGGAGCTGAATCTGTCCGGCAACATTCAAGGCAGGTGAGTCCCGGACATCGTCGGAGTCCGGTTTGAACGCCGTACCGAGCACAGCCACCCTCGCGCCGATAAAGCTTCCGCCGCAAGCCTCGCGCGCGATTTCAACTGTGCGGGTACGTCGGCGCATGTTGATGCTGTCGACCTCGCGTAGAAAGGTCAGCGCCTGATTCGCGCCCAACTCTCCCGCCCGGGCCATGAACGCCCGAATGTCTTTGGGCAGGCATCCTCCGCCGAATCCGAGGCCCGCGTTGAGGAACCTGCGGCCGATTCTGCCGTCGTACCCAATCGCGTCCGCAAGCACGGTGACGTCGGCGCCGGTTGCCTCGCACACCTCAGCGATCGCGTTGATGAATGAGATCTTTGTTGCCAGAAAGGCATTCGCTGACACCTTGACAAGCTCCGCGGTTGGCAGGTCTGTCACGATCATCGGAACTCCCGCGCTCAGCAAATCTGCGTAGATCTCGCGCGCGACTTCTTCCGCTCTACCCGACCCGATGTTCTGGACGCCGAGCACCAGCCGGTCAGGATGTAGCGTGTCTTGAACCGCGTATCCTTCACGCAGGAATTCCGGATTCCACGCCATTTCCACCGCATCCGCTGCAGGCGAGAGGGCGCGCGCGAGCTGGCTCAGCCGCGCAGCAGTTCCTACCGGCACCGTCGATTTCCCAAAAATCACCGCAGGCGTTTTCAGTAACGGCGCCAACGTGGTGATTACCGAGTCGACGTACTGCAGATCGGCGCCATACTCGCCTTTCTTCTGTGGTGTAGCGACAGCCACGAAGAAGACATCGGCGAAATCGGCCGCCTCCTCATACGAGGACGAGAAGCGCACCCGCCCGCTGCGGATACCGCGATCCAACACATCGGCAAGATCAGGCTCGAAGAACGGGACCTCACCCGCTTCAAGCTTGGCGACCTTGGCCGGATCGATGTCCACGCCGAGGACTTCGTGCCCGAGTTCGGCCATGCATGCCGCGTGCGTGGCACCGAGATAGCCGGTTCCCAGGATCGCCATCTTCATGTCAGTAAGCTCCTGAGTGACCGAACACTGCTCGCAATGTCTTGGCAATGATCAGCAGGTCTCCGACCATCGACCAGTTGTCGACATACGCGAGATCCAG
Source organism: Mycolicibacterium frederiksbergense (assembly GCF_029893345.1). Classification (GTDB taxonomy): domain Bacteria; phylum Actinomycetota; class Actinomycetes; order Mycobacteriales; family Mycobacteriaceae; genus Mycobacterium; species Mycobacterium frederiksbergense_B. The sequence goes on from NZ_JARXVE010000004.1 coordinate 215,729, forward strand.
ACGAACTGATTCACTCCACGAAAGGTCAGCTCGGCCACTGACCTGCCAGAGACCGGTAATACCCGGCTTGACGAGCAGCTTCCGCAACACGTCGCAGTCGTAGGCCTCGACTTCACGCCGGAGTGGCGGACGAGGACCCACAACGCTCATCTCATGGCGCAATACGTTGATGAACTGCGGCAGCTCATCAATACTGAACCGCCGTAAAACATGGCCCAGACGGGTTATACGCGGATCATCGTGGATCTTGAAATGCGGGCCATCGAATTCGTTCTGCTTCAACAGCTTCGCCAATTGCTTGTCGGCATCCTTGACCATGGTGCGTAGTTTCAGCATGGCAAAAGGCTTGCCATCGATCCCTATGCGTTCACTCGCGTAGAAGACCGGACCCTTGCTAGTGATCTTGATCGCGATAGCTGCGACGAGGAGAATCGGTAGGGTCCCGATGAGAGCCGCCGAGGCAAAGCAGAAATCAAATGCGCGCTTCTGGAACCGCTGCGCACCGAGGTATTGCGGTTTCTCGATGTGTAGCAACGGAAGTCCGGCAATAGGCTGCATCACCAGCCGAGAGAGCGCGACATCCAACACTCCGGTCGAAACGACAAGATCAACGCCCATCGGCTCGAGATCCCACAGGAGTCTTCGGATTCCTCGAACGCCGAAATGTTCAGTGCCTGCGATCGCAACAGTGTCAGCGCCACAGGTACGAATCGCCTCAAGTGCATGGGTTTCCCCACCGACGATGGGGACCGTCCGGCCATTGATTGTGATCTGCTCACCCCGAGGGGGCCCATAAAGCGGTATGCACACTCCTGTGATCTGGTATCCGTCCCCTTGATTTCGGGTCAGTTCGGTCCCGAGGTGTTCCACCGCATCGCGTTCGCCGATGGCCAACACTGCGGTCTGGCAGTCGCCCTCTGCACGCTTTCGTCCCATATGACCGCGCCAGAGCGACCTGCTCAACACCAGACCTAGGGTGCCCGCGGGTAGCGCAACCGCCAGGTAGCCTCGCGCGATGTCAAGCTTGAGCAGGAGCGTGACAATCGCAATCGCTCCAAACGTCCAGAATGACGCGGCGATCACGCGACGAAACTCCTCGATCCCGGTGCCGATCAACCGCGGGGAACGCGAGTGAAATCCGGACAGCGCCAACAGCCACACAATGGCGAACAGAACCGAGAAACCTGGCACGAAGAATTCGAGGTAACCCGGCGGAGAAAGCGTGGGGCCGAATCGTAAGTAGTGCGCCATCGCAACCGCAACGCACACAACGAGGAAATCCGTTAGCTGCAGCTTGGCAACGTAACGCCGTTGCCATCGTGAACGCTCGAAAACCCTGCTCGGCAGCAATACGGGTGTGGTGACCGGAGTTAGGTCGGGCGCATACTCCCGTTGCGCCGCCTGCGTATTGTTGACCGACGCCGAAGGTTTCGTTTCAGCCTGATCGATCTCGATGAGCGTTTCGGACATCGCGGGTTTACCCCCTCACAACACTGCAGTTTCCAGAATGGTCGGCGCGCCAATCCAGAAGTTGTCCACTCTCACGACTTGGCGTCCGCCCCATGACAGGCGGTCGATTTGCACCCCCGATGAACCCGGCCGCACCGGTTACCAAGGCACTCATAATGATTCGCTTACCCACATGGCTTCACTCCACCGTTACCGACTTCGCCAGGTTGCGCGGCTTGTCGACGTCCCGTCCCAATACGAGAGCCAGGTTGCGCGCGAGAATCTGCATCGGAATTGCGCTTTCCAGTGGCCCCCACGGCACTCGCGGAACTGTTTCCACGGGAATGCTGCTGCCGGCAGCGCCGATCGAGATTACCCGACCGCCACGGGCCAGTACCTCTGCGATGTTGGACTGCAACTTCGGGTGGCCGTTGTCGACGACCACGACCGGAGTGCCGGCACCGATCAGCGCCAACGCGCCGTGTTTGAGCTCTCCGGCAGGGCAGTACTCGGCCCACCGGTAGGTGAGCTCTTTCAGCTTCAGTGCGCCTTCAGCGGCGTACGGTAGACCCGACCCTCTGGCGATGAAGATGAAACCCGGTTCTGCGGTGAGTTTCTCGATGATAGGCGGCACCTCGCACTTGGCGACTGTCACCGCTGTTGCGAGCCGATCTGGTACTTGCTTCAGTTCATCTACGAGTCGCATGGCCGAAACCGCGGATATCCGCCTCATCGCGACGAGGGCCGAGATCATCACAGCTGCACCGGAAATCACTTGACACACGAAGGTCTTCGTTGCGGCCACCCCGATCTCAGGACCGGCCGAGCATCCGATGACGGCATCCGCCAGCCGAGCCAGCGTGGAATGCGAATTGTTGGTGAGCGCGACCAATGCCGACTCACCCACCGCCGAAGACTCCACCGCGCGCAGCACGTCAGCTGTCTCGCCGGACTGGCTGATTGCGATGCAAAGCTGACGCTCGTCCGGAACCTCCGTAGCAGCTTCGCTCGCTACGTTGACTGTCACCGGTATCCCACCGAGATCGCGCGCCAGATTGCCGATCACGTTGCCTGCGTTCAGCGATGTTCCACAGCCGACCACTCTCAGACGTTCAAAGGGGGGCAGTCCGAGCTGATCCCAGACCGCTCCGTTTGCGATCCCGTCGATCAGTTCATCGAGGACCCGGCCAGCCGCTTCCGGTTGTTCGTCGATCTCCTTGGCCATGTAGTCGGTATAGCCATTCAGTTCGACATCACGACTACTCCACCTGCAGCGGGTCGCCACTGGCGGTGGTATGGCCACTCCCGCACGGCTCCAACGGCCGCCGTTCGTCAGCTCGACGACGTCCCCGTCGTTAAGTACCCGGAACTCATCGACCCAGTCCGCGATCGCCGCGATGTCACTTGCCGCAAAGTCGCCGCTTTCGTTATGCGCCACCAGCAGCGGAGAGCCTTTGGCGGCGACGGCGATCCGACCGGTTGGCCGCTCCAGGACGGCGAGGGCCCAAGAACCCTCCACCCCGGCGAGGGCGTTCTGCACAGCCTGGACCAGATCGCTGCAGCGGTCTCGCTCATCCTCTACCAGGTGACACAGCACCTCACTGTCGACAGTCGTCGCGAAGCAGTGACCGGCAGCCGTCAGCATGGTCCGAAGGCTCACCGCGTTCTCGATGATGCCGTTGTGCACCAGGCTGATCTGTCCGGTGCAGTCGACGTGGGGGTGCGCATTGACCTCGGTCACCGAACCGTGAGTTGCCCAGCGGGTGTGGCCGATCCCGACGCCATCAAACCGAGGCCCGGCCCACTCGGCCAACAGCTTTTCCAGCGCACCGATCCGCCCGATGGTCCGCAGCCGAACGACGTCACCGGAGGCGGTCCGCAGCGCCACTCCGACGGAGTCGTACCCGCGGTATTCAAGCCTGCGCAACCCCACCCGCAGGTAATCGACCGCTGGGCGATCCGTCCGGCACGCGATGATGCCGCACATCAGTCGATTCCCCGGTCACCAGCGATGCCATCGCCCAGGTTCAAGCTAACCCCCGCCAACATCACTTCACTATCGAGGTCCGAAAGCCGTTGGTACATGGGCCAAGAGAGCGATTTTCGGACTGAATCCCGGACTAGATCTCCGAACTGTCCTCGACAACCAGGATGGTGCGGGCCAGAGCTGCCGCCTGCGCGCGGCTACTGACACCCAGCTTGGTGAGTAGGCTGTGCACGTGGTTCTTGACGGTATGGACTGCGATGCACAACTCGTCGGCAATCTCTCGGTTCGCAAGTCCCAGTTCCAGCATCCTCAGGATCTGGATCTCCCGGGCCGTAAGCACTAGTTCCTTCGCGGTCGGTTGTCGCTGGGATGCCAGTAGCGACAACCGCCGCAGCAGGATCGCCGATACTCGTGGCGAACACAGCGATTCCCCAGCAGCAACCTTGTGTATCAATGCGAGCAAATCTTGAAGCGTATCGGTGCGCAGGTGGTATCCCGCGACCCCCGCCTCCGCGCACGCGACGATCTCAGATTCGTCGTCCTCGGAAACGCCCAGCACGACCACTCGCACCTGCGGCCCCAAACTCAGCGCCCGCCGCAGCAATGCCGCGCTATCACGCGTCCCCATGTTGAGCACGACGACCCAGGGCAACGTGGTCTCGACAGCTGCCATCAGGGACGGCAGATCCCAAGCAACCCCCGGAGCCACCGCGCCGTGCGAGACCAGGACGCTGACAAGAAAGTCGCGGTACAACGTGCAGTCGTCCACGACGAGGACTCTCGCGTCGCGGAGTAGACCGAGTCCATCAAGCACTTCGCCGTATGGGTCCGTCCATCCGCCGAGGGTCGGCGAAAGGCCCCGATCACGCAACTCGTCGCGCGGCGTCGGAAACAATCTTGTTTTCGCCGGATGCCAACCGTTGCTCTTGGGTGGGCCGTATACCGACTCAGGCTGATCAGCCGTTGTCAGGTCGACTGAAATCTCGTTCATCGCGGTCATCTGTTCAACCGCGCGCTGCGGATGTACCCACAGCCTCCGAAGCTGCCGTTGTCAGGTCCGACGCTCGCCGAATCCATCGCATAATCAACGCCCTCCCCCCCGGACAGGGTTCACGTCTAGCACTGATGTCCCAGAGTGGGCCGATGGTATGCATTTGCCATTTCGAGCGTCAACCGCTTCCGCAATAGCTATCTGGCAAAGTTTGAGTGAGGAAGCACCGATCTTGGCGCCGACGTACCCGCGAGCGGGTAAGGAGCCAAGTTAGTTCAATTAAGAACAGGTTTCCATACTAATAGTCTGATTTTGCCTGAGCAGACATACAGCCAGTTCACAACTTGCAGCAGTTGCGCCGGAGCATTCCCAAAAGTGGACCGACGACGGTATTGCGTGAGTCGAACCATACGGGTGAGGTCTCCCCGAAAATTGTCCGAACCGTGCAAATCTAGCAATGGAGGTACAAACCATGGTTCAAGGCGCGAAAGCTTTGCTCCTGATTCGGTGAACCCACGTTGCTACATAGAATTACATCCGCTTGGAGAGATCGTCGCCGCTGCTGTGGCGCGGGGTCTCGTGCGGTGCCACCGGAACCGGCCCCGGAGCCGGCCGGCTCTCGCTGGGGCCGGCAGCCGCAGCGGGCGGAGCCGACGGTGCGGAATGCGTGGCCGGCGGCACCGAATGCGGAGTCGACGCGGCAGCGCCGGCCGTGCGGTCGTTCAGCTGAGACTCGCGAGCATCCAGGCCTGCTTCGCGCCGATCCTGGGCACCATCGCGGTCGTTCTGCTGCGCCTCACGGTCGTTCTGCTGCAGGTCCCGCTCATTTAGCTTGGCCTCGCGCTCGTCCTGCTGCTGTTGCGGGTTCAGCCCCTGGCCGGGACCGCCCGGGCCGCCCGGCGCGCCGGCACCGGGTGCACCGCCGTTCTCCGAGCCGCCGCCCTTGGCGCTCTCCATGGCCTTCATCAACGGCTCCATGAGCGAGCCGAACTGCCCGCCCATCTGGCCCGCCATCTGGGCTGGCTGACCGGCCATCTGCCCCATCTGGCCCAACTGCCCCATCATTTGGCCGAGCTGTCCGACGCCCTGCTGCCCGGACTGGTCGGCATTCTCGTAGGCGCCCTGGGCGTCACTGAGTTTGCCGTTGAACATCTGTTCCTTGGCCGACAGGGCCGTCACGTTGGTGGTCAGCGAGGCGGCCAGGGTCGGCACTATGCCGGCGATCGTCATGCTCATGGCATCTTCGCCGGCCTGTATCGGCGGCATGTCCGGCAGTTGTACCGGCGCGGCATTCCAGTTCAGCGCGCCTGGTGTTGTGAACGGAGTTTCACCCACGGACCGCTCCTCCCGCCGACTCACCAATCGTCGTCATCATCGCCCTCCCCCATCTCGTGCTCCAGCGCAGCCGGAACGACAAGCCCGGCTGCGGTCCCGCCACCACCGGCACCGCGCTGCCCCATCATGCCCATACCGCCGCCCGCCGCATTGGCGGCGGCCACCGGTGCGGCGCCGCCGACCATGGCCGCGCCTGCCATGCCCGGGTCAACCGAGACCGGCATGGTGCTGCCGACGAGTTTCGACATCAGCGGGGTCTGCGGGCTGCCGCCACCCGAGCCGGGCAGTCCGGCGGCCTTCACCATGCCCGCACCGCCGCTGGGGCCCGATCCTCCGGCCAGCGGATGGTTCGAGAACGCCGAGAACGGGCTGGGCCCACCGCCGGTGCCGCCCTTGCCGCCCGAACCGAGCATCTGTGTCAGCTGCTGCAGGGGCTGGGACAGCTGCTGCAACGGTTGAGACAGCTGCTGGGGAATCTGGCCCAGCATCTGCGGGATCTGCCCCAGCATCTGCGGCAGCTGGCTGATCATCTGCATCATCTGATCGCCGCCCTTTTGCACCGCCTGCTGCGCCTGGGCCGTCGGCGGAGTGCCGACCTGCGGGAGGTTGGCCACGGTGCCCAGGCTGCTGGCCATCTCCGTGGTGGCGGCCGAGACCGTCGCGATGTTCTGCGACAGCCCCATCTTGATCCGGCTCTCGATCAGCTCCTGCTTATTGCTGAACGGCAACGCCTGCAGGGCCATGACCTCCTGCTGGACCTCTTCCGCGGCCGCATTGAGCGCGGTCTTGGTCTGCACCACGGCCGCCGCCATGGTGGTCAACGCGGTGGCGATGGCCTGCGCCTGGGCGGCATTCGCCTCGTGGCCGGCGATCATCGTGGTGGCCTCACCCGATGCCGCCAGCGATCCGCTGCCCTGCCACACCTCGGTCAATCGGGAGAGCTGGTTGGTCTGCTCCGGGACCACGCTGCCGCTGATCTTGCCGGCCAGCCGCTCATACGACGCCGCCGCCGCAGTGAGCTGCTCCTCGTCGATGTTCGGCCAGGCCGGCCCCTGCAACGTCTGCGACCCGTACGGGCTGCTATCGCGCGGCATCCCCATGCCACGGCCCCCTTCTACGCGTGATGCATGTGCGGAGCAAACATTACCGTGCCGGCAAAGGGTCGCAATGCACCTTTTAGCCGAGGATCAATCCGGATGTCGGGACCCCGGTGCCCGCGGTGACCAGCACATGCTCGACGTTGTCGACCTGGTTCACCGAGGTGCCCCGCAGCTGGCGCACCCCCTCGGCGATGCCATTCATGCCGTGGATGTAGGCCTCGCCGAGCTGACCACCGTGCGTGTTGATCGGCAGCCGGCCACCGAGCTCGATGGCGCCGCCGGCGATGAAGTCCTTGGCCTCGCCCCGACCGCAGAAGCCCAGCTCCTCCAGCTGCAACAGGGTGTACGGGGTGAAATGGTCGTACAGGATCGCGGTCTGAATGTCGTTGGGCGTCAAACCGCTCTGGCCCCACAGCTGCCGGCCGACCAGACCCATTTCGGGCAGACCGAGCTCGTCGCGGTAGTACGAGTACATGGTGAACTGGTCTTCACCGGCCGCCTGTGCGGCCGCTTCCACGATGACCGGCCGCTGCTTGAGATCCTTGGCGCGCTCCGGTGTGGTCACCACGATCGCGACGCCACCGTCGGTCTCCTGGCAGCAGTCGAGCAGCCGGAGCGGTTCGGCGATCCACCGCGAATTCTGGTGGTCCTCGATGGTGATCGGCTTGCCGTAGAAGTGCGCCTTCGGGTTGGTGGCCGCGTGCTTGCGGTCGGCCACCGACACCACACCGAAATCGGCACTGGTAGCGCCGTATTCGTGCATGTAGCGCTGGGCGACCATGGCCACCGAAGCCGCCGGGGTGCTCAGCCCGTGCGGGTAGGACCAGCTGTACTCGACGCCACGCGAGTCGGCGTTGACGGTCAGCCCGGTCATCACCTGACCGAAGCGGTGCTCCGAGCGCTCGTTGAATGCCCGGTATGCCACAACACATTCCGCGATACCGGTCGCCACAGCAAGCACCGCCTGCTGCACGGTCGCCGCCGCGGCGCCGCCGCCGTAACCGATCTGGCTGAAGAACTTCAGTTCCCCGATCCCGGTGGACCGGGCCACCGCGGTCTCCAGGTTGGAGTCCATGGTGAAGGTCACCAGGCCGTCAACATCCTTGGGCGACAAGCCCGCATCGTTGAGCGCATCCGTGACTGCCTCGGCAGCCAACCGCAATTCACTACGGCCGGAGTTCTTGGAGAAGTCGGTGGCGCCGATACCGGCGATGGCCGCCTTACCGGAGATGCTCACTGTGCGGCTCCCATTGTCAGCGTCGAGGTGGCGATGACGTGATCGCCAAGGCTGTTGCTGCCCACCACTTTCAGCGTGATCAGGTCAGCATCGACTGCGGTGACCTCGCCACGGAAGGTGATGGTGTCGTAGGCGTACCACGGCACCCCGAGGCGCAGCTTGATCGACTTGATGATGGCATTCGGGCCGGCCCAGTCGGTGACGTAACGCCCCACCAGACCGGTGTCGGTCAGGATGTTGACGAAAATGTCCTTGGAGCCCTTGGCCTGTGCGTTGTCCCGGTCGTGGTGCACGTCCTGGTAGTCCCGGGTGGCGATGGCCGTCGACACGATGAACGTCGGGTCGCCGTAGATCGAGAGTTCGGGCAGCTTGGTGCCTACGGCGGTGCTCACAGTGGCAGTCACTTGGCGGCCTCCCATGCGTACAGGCTCCAGGCCGGACTGACGTCACTGTCCGGGAAATCGACAAACGTTGCGGTGACCGGCATTCCGATCTTCACGTCGTCGTGCTCGACGCCGCGCAGCTCGCCCAGCATGCGCACGCCCTCTTCGAGTTCGACGAGCGCGATGATGAACGGCAGGCTCCGGCCCGGCACCTGCGGTGCGTGGTGCACGACGTAGCTGAACACCGTGCCGCGTCCCGAAGCGACGACATAGTCGATCGGAGCCTCTTTGTCCTGCCAAATGGCGGGCACCGGCGGGTGCTGCAGCGATCCGTCGGGCCGGCGCTGGATGCGCAGTTCGTGCGCGTTGATGCCGTCCCAGAAGAACTGGGTGTCCCGCGACGACGACGGGCGCATCAGCTTGTCGGGGTCGAGATCGGCTGGGATCGAACCGGTTTCGGCCGCTTCCTTGCCTTGCTTGTTGGCCGGCAGGAACTTCATGGTGCGCCAGTCCATGTCGGCGACTTCCTCGTCACCGACGTGCCACCGGATCTTCTGGTTGACGAAGTAGCCCTCGCCCAGCGCGGTCTGCTTCGGGCCCACCACATCAGTAACCTCGGCGCTGATGCTGACCCGCTCCCCCGGCTGCAGGTAGCGATGATAGGTCTGATCACAGTTGGTGGCGACCACGCCGACGTACCCGGCATCGTCGAACAACTTCATGATCCGGGCCAGCGGATCGTCGTCGGACCGGGTGCGGCCCAGTCCCATCATGGTCCAGACCTGGATCATGGCGGGCGGGGCGACGATGCCGGGGTGCCCGGCGGCACGGGCCGCCTCCTCGTCGACGTAGATCGGGTTCTTGTCGCCGATCGCGTCGGTCCAGTGGTGAATCATGGGCTGGTTCACCGGATCCCGGCTCAGGGTCGGCTTGCTGCGCCCGGCGGCAACGATCTCATCGATACCGGCCTGAAGATTCGCGCTCATCTCACCCCTTCGCTTTACCGCGGAACCCGCGGTACCCGCAGACCCGACGCCGCGATCATCTCGCGCATGACCTCGTTGACGCCACCACCGAAGGTGATCACCAGATTGCGCTTGGTCATCTTGTCCAGCCAGTCGAGCAGTTCGGCGGTTTCCGGATCGGCGGGGTTGCCGTACTTGCCGACGACCTCCTCGGCCAGCCGGCCGACCTCTTGGATGCGTTCGGTGGAAAAGACTTTCGTGGCCGCGGCGTCGGCCACGGCGATGGTCTCACCGGAGGCCGCGACCTGCCAGTTGAGCAGCTCGTTGAGCCGCCAGATCGCCTTGATCTGCCCGAGCAGACGCTTGACGTCGTCGTGCTCGATCGGGGTGACGCCGTTGCTGCCCGGCTTGGACGCCCAGGAGTGCACCTGGTCGTAGATGCCGGCGACGCGACCCGCCGGGCCCAGGCCGACCCGCTCGTGGTTGAGCTGGGTGGTGATGAGCTTCCAGCCGCCGTTCTCCTCACCGACCAGCATGTCGGCGGGGACGTGCACATCGTTGTAGTACGACGCGTTGGTGTGATGTGCCCCGTCGGACAGGATGATCGGGGTCCAGGAGTAGCCGGGATCCTTGGTGTCGACGATCAGGATCGAGATGCCCTTGTGCTTGGCAGCGGTCGGGTCGGTGCGGCAGGCCAGCCAGATGTAGTCGGCGTCATGGGCGCCGGTGGTCCACATCTTCTGCCCGTTGACGATGTATTCGTCACCGTGACGCACCGCGGTGGTGCGCAGCGACGCGAGATCGGTTCCGGCGTCGGGCTCGGAGTAGCCGATCGCGAAATGCACGTCACCGGACAGGATTCCGGGCAGGAACTTCTTCTTCTGTTCCTCGGTGCCGTGCACCTGCAGGGTCGGGCCCACGGTCTGCAGGGTGACCATCGGCAACGGGATATCGGCGCGGTTGGCCTCGTTGATGAAGATCTGCTGCTCGATCGGTCCGAAGCCCAGGCCGCCGTACTCCTTGGGCCAACCGACGCCGAGCTTGCCGTCGCTGCCCATCCGCTTGATCACCGTGCGGTAGGCCTCGTTGTGCCGGTCGGTCTCCATCGCCTTCGCCTCTTCGGGCGTGATCAGCGTCGAGAAGTAATCCCGGAGTTCAGCTTGCAACGCCCGCTGCTCGGGTGTCAGTTCGATGAACATTAGGCTCCCACCAAGTCGAGGCGATGCGACGGACCACCCAGCAGCCGGGTCAGATCCTTGATCGAGGAGTAGTAGCGGTCCATCGGGTAGGTGATGTCCATACCCATACCGCCGTGCAGGTGATGGCAGATCCGCATGGCCGGCGGCGCCTGCGAGGTCAGCCAGTAGCCCAGGATCGCCAGGTCGTCGTCGGCGTCCAGGCCCTCCGCCAGCCGCCACGATGCCGAGGTTGACACCAAAGAGATTGTCCGCGAGGCGATGTAGACCTCGGACAGCTGCGCGGCCACGGTCTGGAACGTCGACAACGGGCGGCCGAACTGCTCGCGGGTGGCTACGTAGTCGGCCGTCAAGCGCAATGCGCCCGCCACCAACCCGGCCGCAAAGGCCCCGATGGCCGCCAGCGCCAGTTCGTTGACCCGATGCGCGGTCGCGCCGTCGAGCACATCCTCGGCGCCCACCGCGACGTCGGCGAAGGTGACCACGTATTCACCGGAGCCGTTGGAGGTCGGCGTCTTGGTGACGGTCACACCGTCGGCCTTGGGCGAAACCACCACCACCGCGCTGTCGGCGGTGACCACCAGCCACTGTGCGGATTCGGCGTAGGGCACACCGATTTTGGTGCCGTTGAGCTTGCCGCCCGCATAGCTGGCCGCGGGCCGCTCCGGCAGGGACTCGCCCTGCTCGTTGAGTGCCGCCGAGAGCACCGCACCCTTGGCGACGTCGGCCAGATACCGGTCCTGCTGGGCCTCGGAAGCCAGGTCCAGCAGCGCCACCAGGCCGAGGCCCACCGTGGCCAGCGCCGGGCCGGTGGTCCCGTGTCGGCCGATCTCGGTCAGCGCGGTGGCCAGCTCGGGCAGGCCCAGTCCGTCACCGCCGAGCCGTTCCGGCACTCCCAATGCTGCGACGCCACCAGAAACCAGTGCGTCCCAAGTGTTTTCACGTTCCAGCACCGACGTCACCACATCGGCGACAGCCTGCTGCTCCGGGTTCGGCGCGAAGTCCATCAGTGCGCCACCGGGCAGGTGCCGGAGTAGTCGACCGGCCAGTGCTTGATGCCGTTGAGCCAGCCGGACTTCAGCCGCTCCGGCTCGCCGACCGGCTTGAGGTCGGGCATGTGGTCGGCGACCGCGTTGAAGATCATGTTGATCGTCAGGCGGGCCAGGTTCGCGCCGATGCAGTAGTGCGCACCGGTGCCGCCGAAACCGACGTGCGGGTTCGGATCGCGAAGGATGTTGAATTCGTAGGGGTGTTCAAAAACGTCTTCGTCGAAGTTGGCCGAACGGTAGGACATCACCACGCGCTCACCGGCCTTGATCTTGACCCCGGCAATCTCGGTGTCCACGCTGGCGGTGCGCTGGAACGCCGACACCGGGGAGGCCCAACGGATGATCTCGTCCACGGCGGTCTTGGGCCGTTCCCGCTTGAACAGCTCCCACTGATCGGGGTTCTGGGAGAACGCGATCATGCCGTGGGTGATCGAGTTGCGGCTGGTCTCGTTGCCCGCGACGGCCAGCATGATGACGAAGAAGCCGAACTCGTCGTCGGACAGCTTCTCGCCGTCGATATCGGCCTCGATCAGCTTGGTGACGATGTCGTCGGTCGGGTTCTTGCCCCGCTCCTCGGCCATCTTCATGGCGTAGGAGATCAGCTCGAACGAGGACATGGCCGGATCGACGTCGGCGTACTCCGGGTCGTCACCGGCGGTCATCTCGTTGGACCAGCGGAACAGCTTGTCCCGGTCGTCCTGGGGCACACCGAGCAGTTCGGCGATGGCCTGCAGCGGCAGCTCGCAAGACACCTGCTCGACGAAGTCACCGGTATTGGATGCCGCGGCGGCCTTGGCGATCTGCTGCGCCCGCGAGTTCAGCTCGTCCTCCAGCCGCGAGAGCGCACGCGGGGTGAAACCACGGGAGATGATCTTGCGCAGCCGGGTGTGGTGCGGCGCGTCCATGTTCAACAGAACGGCACGCTGCAGGTCGACCGCTTCGCGGGTCATCTCCTGCGGCCAGACCGGGATGGCGCCGTTCATCGCGCTGGAGAACACGTCGCTGCGCAGCGACACATCCTTGACGTCCTCATGCCGGGTGACCAACCAGTAGCCCTTGTCGCCGAAACCACCGGTACCCCCCGGAACGTCGACCCAGCGAACCGGCTCGGCCTTGCGCAACTCAGCGAGCTCCTTGACTGGCAGGCCCTTGAGATTGAGTTCAGAATCAAGGAAGTCGAAATCCTTGGGGATGTTCGGGCAGCCCATGTGTCTACTCCTAGTGTCTGTAGCAAGCCGTGCGCGTAGCCAGCAATGCCTGAAACAACGTGGTCTAGTACCAATTGAGACCATTGAAACACGGCTTGACCGCAGATCAAAGGTAGTGATGCATCCGCGCTTGTCAGAGTAATGAAACGTGTTCTAGCCTGGCCCCATGGGTAACCCTGTCATCGTCGAAGCCACCCGCAGCCCGATCGGCAAGCGCAACGGCTGGTTGTCCGGCCTCCACGCCACCGAGCTTCTCGGCGCCACGCAGAAGGCCCTCGTAGAGAAGGCCGGCCTGGACGCCGGTGAGGTCGAGCAGCTCATCGGCGGCTGCGTCACGCAGTACGGCGAGCAGGGCAACAACGTCACCCGTCAGTCCTGGCTGGTCGCCGGACTGCCCGAGCATGTCGGTGCCACCACCATCGACTGCCAGTGCGGCAGCGCGCAGCAGGCCAACCACCTGATCGCCGGCCTCATCGCCACCGGCGCCATCGACATCGGCATCGCCTGCGGCGTCGAGGCCATGAGCCGGGTCCCCCTGGGCGCCAACGGCGGCGGTGCCCGCGCCGCGTCGTGGGACATCGACCTGCCCAACCAGTTCGAGGCCGCCGAGCGCATCGCCAAGCGCCGCGGCATCACCCGCGCCGACATCGACGCCCTGGGCTTCGCCTCGCAGGCCAAGGCCAAGCAGGCCTGGGCCGAGGGCCGGTTCGACCGGGAGATCTCGCCGATCGAGGCGCCGGTCATCGACGAGAACAAGCAGCCGACCTCCGAGCTCAACATGGTCAGCCGCGACCAGGGTCTGCGCGACACCACCCTGGAAGGCCTGGCCGCGCTCAAGCCCGTGATCGAAGGCGGCATCCACACCGCCGGTACGTCGTCGCAGATTTCCGACGGCGCCGCCGCGGTGCTGTGGATGGATGAAGACAAGGCCAAGGCTCTGGGCTTCACGCCCCGCGCCCGGATCATCGCGCAGGCCAATGTCGGCGCCGAGACCTACTACCACCTCGACGGCCCGGTGCAGTCCACTGCCAAGGTGCTGGAGAAGGCCCGCATGTCCATGGCCGACATCGACCTGGTCGAGATCAACGAGGCCTTCGCCTCCGTGGTGCTGTCCTGGGCCCAGGTACACAAGGCCGACATGGACAAGGTCAACGTCAACGGCGGCGCCATCGCGTTGGGCCACCCAGTCGGTTCCACCGGCTCCCGGCTGATCACCACCGCCCTGCACGAGCTGGAGCGCACCGGCAAGTCCACCGCACTGATCACCATGTGTGCCGGTGGCGCGTTGTCGACCGGAACGATCATCGAGCGGATCTGATGACCCCTTCCGAGTCATCTGCCGGGCCCGTCTCGGAAGCCGAGCGCATCGCGGCCGCACAGGCCTACATCGATGCGCTGGTGAGCCACGATGCCAGTGCGGTGCCGTTCGCACCGCACTGCACGCGCACCGAGATCGGGCTCAAGACAGGGTTTTCCGGTAAGCAGATGCGCCGCGACCTGGACCGCGGACCGCAGTACCGGGTGATCAAGTCGATCTCGACGCCGGAGTTCACCGTCTCCGGCGACGAGATCCGGGCCCGGTTCGAATTGCTGACCAAGCCGTCCCTGGCCGGACGGCGGGTCGGTGCCCGCATCGACGAGACGTTCGTCATCCCGGAGTCCGATGGGCTTATCCATCGGATCACCGCCAGCATCCGCCCCTTTCTCAGCCGCTGAGGTCCATCCCATGGCCAACCCTCCTCGCCCGCTGAACGCCAAGCAGGTCGAACGGCTCAACGCGAAATCGACCGGCACCGCGATCAAGTGGATGTCGCGCGCCCAGACCTGGATCTTCAAGAAGACCAATGGCCGGCTCGGCGACAAGTTCCTGCGCGGCGCCGAGGTGGGCATCCTGACCACGATCGGGCGCAAGTCGGGCGAGGAGCGCGACAGCCCGCTGCTGTTCCTGCAGGAAGGCCGGCGCATCGTGCTGGTCGCCTCGCAGGGCGGCCGGGCCACCAACCCGATGTGGTACCTGAACCTGGTTGCCAACCCGAAGGTGAAGTTCCAGACCAAGCACGAGACGCTGGAACTCGTCGCACGCGATGCCGCCGACGCCGAGCGCGACGAGTACTGGCCCAAGCTGGACGCAATGTATGCCGACTTCGTGAATTACCGGTCCTACACCGATCGGAAGATCCCGATCGTGATCTGCGATCCCGCCTGATCACAGACCAAAAAGCACCCCGAGCTCAAGCCCGGGGTGCTTTTTGTGGCTCGGTTTCCCGGCAGTAGACACATTCTCAATGTTGTACAGTGAGCGCGCGCACAGCGCCGATTCACTGTGCGTCAGCCCACACACTGTGCGCACGAATGGAGAACTACATGGTCAAACTCTCGGGACGCCGGACTGCCGGGGCCGCCGCAACCACCCTCGCAGCATGTTCGCTGTTCGCGGCCGCGGCGCTGCCCGCCGCCGCCATGACCGTGACGTTCGTGCGCCACGGCGAGTCCTTCGCTAACGCCACCAACAAAATCGACACCTCCGTACCGGGTCCGAACCTGACCCCGGTCGGTGTGGCTCAGGCCGGCATCGTCGCGGACAAACTCCAGTCGGCTGAGTTTGTCAACAAGTACGGCGCCGTCGACGCGATCTATACCTCGACCATGGTCCGCACCCAGCAGACCGCCAAGCCGCTCGCCGACGACCTCGGAATGACTCCGGTGATCATCGGCTACCCGAAGAACAGCAACGCCGGGGAGCGCATAGGTGTGCAGGAAATCAGTGCGGGCATTTTCGAAGGCTTGCCCGAGAAAGATGGCCTCGGCCGAATCGGGTACATCATCGCACCGTTGGCCTGGACGTTGGGCCTGCAATTCGTCTCGGTCCCCGGCGGCGAGAACGGCCTGGAGTTCAACGAACGCATGACCAACGCATTGAAGCAGATCGAAGAAGACACCCCGACCGGCCCGGACGGTCAGCAGAACGCCGCGGTGTTCTCGCACGGCGCCACCATCATGTTCTGGACCATGATGAACGTCGACAATCCGAACCTGCTGTTGATCGTGCAGCACCCGTTGAGCAACACCGATGTCGTCGTGGTGGAGAGCAACGGCGAAGGCGGCTGGACGCTCAAGAACTGGGCCGGCCAAGACGTGCCCGAGGCCGACTACCTGACGAAGATGTTCGTCAACGTGCGCGACCTGATCGTGGCGCCACAGCAGGCCATCTACAACATGCGTAAGCCACTTCTCACGCCGGACCCTCAGGCGATCGTGACGACCGGCGTACAGGGCATCAAGGATGTCGGCGAGGCGACGGTCAAATTCGTCAAGGATTCGGTGACCGACACCCTCGACGCGATCACCAGCATCCCCGGATCGCTGACCCAGCCGACGTCGCAGGTGGTGAAGCTCAACACGAAGACCGTCACCGTTGACAGCGGCACCCAGGCCGTCGAGAACGCCATCGAGAACGCGACCGAGGGCGCCGACGTGAACGTCAGCTCGCCGGTCCAGACCAAGATCTCCGCCGCCCGTACGACCGCCGGCAGCATCGAGCTGACCACCGGCAACAAGGTGGAGCCGGGCAAGGCGATCTCCGCGGCCCGGGACCGGGCCAACCGCGCGGCCGACGGGGTGCGCAGTGGGATCGAGTCCTCGGTCAAGCAGGCCGGCGAGACGGTCAAGAAGCTCACCCGTGCCGATAAGACCGACAGCAACACCGGCAAGGCGAAGGCAGCAAAGGACGCTGCCTAACCAGCGGCCGACAGCCAAAGGCCCCCGAAATCAACGGATTTCGGGGGCCTTTTGGACTGCTAGAAGCGGGTTACGCGCCGTAGACGGGAACCGCGGGGCGAGCCTTGGCCAGCAGATCGCTCACGACCGGGCCCAGCTCGGCGGGATCCCACTTGGCGCCCTTGTCGATCTCGGGACCGTGCGCCCAGCCCTCAGCGACGCGGATCTTGCCGCCCTCGATCTCGAACGTCTTGCCGGTGACGTCACGAGACTCGACGCTGCCCAGCCACACCACCAGCGGTGAGATGTTCTCCGCGGCCATGGCATCGAAGGCCTGATCCTGGGTGGCCATCATGTCGGCGAACACGGTCTCGGTCATCCGGGTGCGCGCCGACGGGGCGATGGCGTTGACGGTGACGCCGTAGCGGCCCATCTCGGCGGCGGCGACCAGGGTCAGCGCGGCGATGCCGGCCTTGGAGGCGCTGTAGGTGGCCTGCCCGACGCTGCCCTGCAGGCCGGCGCCCGAGCTGGTGTTGATGATCCGGGCGTCCACGCTCTCGCCGGCCTTGGACTTGGCCCGCCAGTACGCGGCGGCGTGCTTCATGGTGGCGAAGTGCCCCTTGAGGTGCACCGCGGTGACGGCGTCGAATTCCTCTTCGGTGGCGTTGGCGAACATCCGGTCCCGCACGATGCCGGCATTGTTGACCAGGACGTCGAGGCCGCCGAAGCTGTCAACGGCGGTCTGGATCAGGCCCTCGGCCTGTGCCCAGTCCGCGACATTGGCGCCGCTGGTGACGGCTTCGCCACCGGCAGCGACGATCTCGTCGACGACGCTCTGGGCGGCGCTACCACCGCCGGCCGGCGAGCCGTCCAGGCCCACCCCGATGTCGTTGACCACGACGCGCGCACCTTCGGCGGCGAACGCCAGCGCATGTTCGCGCCCGATCCCGCCACCGGCACCCGTCACGATGACCACCCGGCCGTCGAGCAATCCCATACTCATGTCTCCTTAGTTCTTGGCCGACTTACTTGTTGGCGCTTGAGGCTTCGAGGTAGTTCGGCGGTTCACCGCCGCCATGCACCTGCAGCGCCGCCCCGCTGATGTAGGACGCCGCATCAGATGTCAAAAACGCTGCGGCCCAACCGATATCGGCGGGCTTGGCCAGCCTTCCCAGCGGGACCGTCGCTGCCACCGCGGCCACCGAATCGGCGTCGCCGTAGAACAGCTCGGATTGTTCGGTCTCGACCATGCCGACCACCACCGAGTTCACCCGCACCTTGGGCGCCCATTCGACGGCCAGCGTACTGGTCAGGTTGTCCACCCCGGCCTTGGCGGCGCCGTAGGCCGCGGTGCCCGGCGTCGGCCGGTGCCCACTGACGCTGGAGATGTTGACGATCGAACCCCCGGTGTCCTGCTTCTGCATCACCGCATTGGCGTGCTGGGAGACCAAGAGCGGGCCAAGCAGATTGAGCTCGATGATCTTGGTGCTGAACTTGGCCGAGGCGTCGGCCGCCAGTACGTAGGGCGAGCCGCCCGCATTGTTCACCACGGCATCCAGCCGGCCATGCTTGGCCACGATCGCCTCGATGAGTGCGGCCACCGATTCGTCATCGCGGACATCGCAGCTGTGGAATTCGTAGGGCAGCCCCTCCACCGGACGGCGCGCACAGGTCACCACGGTGGCGCCCTGACCGGCGAAGACCGCGCTGATTCCAGCGCCAACCCCTCGCACTCCGCCGGTTACCAGGACCACCTTGCCGGTCAAACCCAAATTGATTGCACCGGCTTCTGGCGTATCGGTCACTGTGCTAGCGTACCAAGCAAGTGCTTGCTTAGGTAGCGACCCCTTCAGGAAGTGACTCGATGACGATCACCACCAAGACAGTCGAACCGGGCATCGTCTCGG
Source organism: Mycolicibacterium frederiksbergense (assembly GCF_029893345.1). GTDB lineage: Bacteria > Actinomycetota > Actinomycetes > Mycobacteriales > Mycobacteriaceae > Mycobacterium > Mycobacterium frederiksbergense_B. The sequence goes on from NZ_JARXVE010000004.1 coordinate 234,253, forward strand.
TCACCGTCAACTACCCCCCGGTCAATGCCATCCCCTCGGCCGGCTGGTTCGAACTCGCCGACCAGATCACCGCTGCCGGCCGTGACCGCAGCACCCACGTGGTGATCCTGCGGGCCGAGGGCCGTGGCTTCAACGCCGGCGTGGACATCAAGGAAATGCAGAACACCGAGGGCTTCGGCGCGCTCATCGACGCCAACCGCGGCTGCTACGCGGCGTTCAAGGCCGTCTATGAGTGCGAGGTGCCCGTCGTCGCCGCCGTCAACGGCTTCTGTGTCGGCGGCGGCATCGGCCTGGTCGGCAATGCCGATGTGATCGTGGCCTCCGACGACGCCAAGTTCGGCCTGCCCGAGGTGGAACGGGGCGCACTCGGTGCCGCCACCCACCTGTCCCGGCTGGTGCCGCAGCACATGATGCGCCGGCTGTTCTTCACCGCCGCCACCGTTCCCGCCGAGACCCTGCACCACTTCGGTTCGGTGCACGAGGTGGTGCCGCGCGAGGATCTCGACGAGGCCGCACTGCGGGTGGCCCGCGACATCGCCAGCAAGGACACCCGGGTGATCCGGGCCGCCAAGGAGGCGCTGAACTTCATCGACGTGCAGCCCGTCAACGCGCGCTACCGCATGGAGCAGGGCTTCACCTTCGAGCTGAACCTGTCCGGCGTGTCCGATGAGCACCGCGACGAGTTCGCCGGTACCAACAAGGGATCGAAATAATATGGCAGACAAGACAACGACTCTCGATGCGGCAGTAGCCGAAATCGAAAGCGGCATGACGATCGGCATCGGCGGCTGGGGCTCCCGGCGCAAGCCGATGGCCTTCGTCCGGGCGCTGCTGCGCACCGACGTCACCGATCTGACCGTGGTCGCCTACGGCGGGCCCGACCTCGGCCTGCTGTGCTCGGCCGGCAAGGTGAAGCGCGCCTACTACGGCTTCGTCTCGCTGGACTCGGCGCCGTTCTACGACCCGTGGTTCGCCAAGGCCCGCACCAGCGGAACGATCGAGGCCCGCGAGATGGACGAGGGCATGCTGCGCTGCGGCCTGCAGGCCGCCGCACAACGGCTTCCGTTCCTGCCGATCCGAGCCGGCCTGGGCAGCGACGTGCGCGCGTTCTGGGGCGACGAACTCAAGACGGTGAAGTCCCCCTACCCCACCGGCGAAGGTTTCGAGGAACTCATCGCCATGCCGGCGCTGAACCTGGACGCCGCGTTCGTGCACATGAACCTGGGTGACGCCAAGGGCAATGCCGCCTACACCGGCATCGACCCCTACTTCGACGATCTGTTCCTGATGTCGGCCAAGCGCAGGCATCTGTCGGTCGAGAAGATCGTCTCCACCGAAGAGCTGGTGAAATCGGTTGTACCGCAGCAGCAGATCATCAACCGGATGATGGTCGACACCGTCGTCGAGGCCCCGAACGGCGCCCACTTCACCACCAACGAGCCGGACTACCGGCGCGACGAGAAGTTCCAGCGTCACTACGCCGAAGCCGCCGGCTCGGATGAGACCTGGGCCGAGTTCGTCAAGACCTACCTGTCCGGAACCGAGGCCGATTACCAGGCCGCGGTCCGCAAGTTCGCCGAAAGCCAGGAGGCCGCCAAGTGAGTGAGGCAACCCGCGCCGACGTCTGTGCCGTCGCCTGCGCCGAATTGTTCCGCGACGCAGGGGAAATCATGGCCAGCCCGATGACCACCATCGTCCAGATCGGTGCCCGGCTGGCCCGGCTGACCTTCTCCCCCGACATCGTGCTGACCGATGGCGAGGCCCGGATCCTGGCCGACACCCCGGCGATCGGCGCTCCCTTCGCCGTCGAGGGCTGGATGCCGTTCAACCGGGTCTTCGAGACCCTGGCCTGGGGGCGTCGCCATGTGGTCATGGGCGCCAACCAGATCGACCGCCACGGCAACCAGAACCTGTCGGCCTTCGGCCCGCTGCAGCACCCGACCCGGCAGATGTTCGGGGTCCGCGGCGCGCCCGGTAACAGCATCAACCACACCACCAGCTACTTCGTGGGCAACCACTCCAGGCGGGTGTTCTGCGACTCGGTGGACATCGTCTCCGGAATCGGTTGGGACAAGATCGATCCGGCCAATCCCGCGTTCCGGTTCGCCAACGTCTACCGGGTGGTCTCCAACCTGGGTGTGTTCGACTTCAACGGTCCCGACCACCAGATGCGCGCCGTGTCGCTGCACCCGGGTGTGACGGCAGAGCAGGTCGCCGAGAACACCAGCTTCGAGGTGCACGGTCTGGATGCCGCCGAGGAGACCCGACTGCCCACCGCTGAGGAACTCGATCTGCTGCGCGAAGCAATCGATCCGAAGTCGTTGCGCGACAAAGAGGTCAAGGCTTAACCCATGAGCAAGCTGCGCACCCCGCTGACCGAGCTGGTCGGCATCGAGCATCCCGTCGTCCAGACCGGCATGGGCTGGGTGGCCGGGGCACGACTGGTCGCCGCGACCTCCAACGCCGGCGGGCTGGGCATCCTGGCGTCGGCCACGATGACCCTCGATGAGCTGCAGACCGCCGTCACCAAGGTCAAGGCCGCCACCGACAAGCCCTTCGGCATCAACATGCGCGCCGATGCGGGTGACGCCGGCGAGCGCGTCGACCTCCTGATCCGCGAAGGAGTCAAAGTTGCCTCCTTCGCTCTAGCTCCGAAGCCCGAGCTGATCGCCAAGCTCAAAGACGCCGGAGTCGTGGTGATTCCGTCAGTCGGATTGGCCAAGCACGCCAAGAAGGTGGCGAGCTGGGGCGCCGACGCGGTGATTGTGCAGGGCGGCGAGGGCGGTGGCCACACCGGCCCGATCGCCACCACGTTGCTGCTGCCGTCGGTGCTCGATGCGGTCAAGGACACCGGCATGCCGGTGATCGCCGCGGGCGGTTTCTTCGACGGCCGGGGCCTGGCCGCGGCCTTGTCGTACGGGGCGGCCGGGGTGGCCATGGGCACCCGGTTCCTGCTCACCTCGGATTCCACCGTGCCCGACGCGGTCAAGCAGCGTTACCTGCAGGCCGCACTGGACGGCACCGTCGTCTCCACCCGGGTGGATGGCATGCCGCACCGGGTGCTGCGCACCGGCCTGGTGGAGAAGCTCGAAAGCGGTTCCCGGGCACGTGGTTTCGCCGCCGCGATCGGTAACGCGCAGAAGTTCAAGAAGCTATCGGGCATGAGCTGGCCGTCGATGATCAAAGACGGCCTGGCCATGCGGCACGGCAAGGAACTGACCTGGTCGCAGGTCGTGATGGCGGCCAACACCCCAATGCTGCTCAAAGCCGGTCTGGTGGAAGGCAATACCGACGCCGGCGTGCTGGCCTCGGGCCAGGTGGCCGGCATCATCGAGGACCTGCCGTCGTGTGCGGAGCTGGTCGATCGCATCGTCACCGACGCGATCGAGCATCTGCGCGGGGCCGCGGCGCTGGTCACCGACTAGGGGCCACCGGGCTCGGACTGGGGCTCGGGCGAGGACTCGGAGGAATCCACCGTGCCCTCGCCGCCTCCGGGGGTGACCGTCTCCAGCACCAGACCGTCGCTGTCCGCGTCCACCTTGACCGTGTCGCCCGGCCGGACCGCGCCCTTGAGCAGTAGCCCAGACAGCTTGTTGTCCAGCTGCCGCTGCACGGTCCGGCGCAGCGGCCGGGCGCCGAACTTCGGGTCGAAGCCCTCCTCGGCGAGCCAATCCTCGGCCGCGGGTGTGACATCGAGCTGGACATCCTGGGCGTGCAGCAGACGCCGGGTGCCGTCGAGGATCAACTCGACGATCTGGCGCAGCTGAGCCTGATCCAGCCGGTGGAACACGATCGTCTCGTCGATCCGATTGAGGAACTCGGGCCGGAATCGGGTGCGCAGCTGCTCCATCAGCTTCGGCGCGATCTTCTCGACGTCGCCATCGGGCGCGTCGAGAATGAGGTCGGATCCGATATTGCTGGTCAAGATGACGATGGTGTTCTTGAAATCGACCGTGCGGCCCTGCGCATCGGTGACCCGGCCGTCGTCGAGCAGTTGCAGCAGCACATTGAACACGTCCGGATGCGCCTTCTCGATCTCGTCGAAGAGGATCACCGAATACGGCTGGCGCCGAACCTTGTCCGTCAGCTGGCCGGCGTCCTCATATCCGACATAGCCGGGCGGCGAGCCCACCAGCCGTGACACCGTGTGCTTCTCCTGGAACTCACTCATGTCAAAGCGGATCATGCGGTCCTCGTCTCCGAACACCGCCTCGGCCAGAGCCTTGGCCAACTCGGTCTTGCCGACGCCGGTAGGCCCGAGAAACAGGAAAGAGCCGATCGGCCGGTTCGGATCGGCCAGCCCGGCCCGGGACCGGCGGACCGCCTCGGCGACGGCAGCCACGGCATCCTCTTGGCCGATCACCCGCCGATGCAGGTCGTCCTCCAACCGCATCAGCCGCTCGCGTTCTTCGGTGGTCAGTTCGGTGACGGGTATGCCGGTCTGCCGGGACACCACCTCGGCGATGTCGACGACGCCGACCTCGGGCTCGGCGCCGGCCTGGACGGCGCCGGCCCGCTCCTTGGCGTTGGTGGCCTGCAGCTCGATCTCCTTCTTGAGCTCATTGGCCTTCTCGTAGTCCTCCGCGGCGACCGCAGCGTCCTTCTCCCGATTCAGCCGTGCCAGTTCATGTTCGAGAGTCTTCGCGTCGGCGTTGGGGGTCTTGGTCCGCAGCCGCACCCGCGCCCCGGCCTGATCGAGGAGGTCAATCGCCTTGTCTGGCAGGAACCGGTCGGTGACATAGCGGTCGGACAATTCGGCCGCGGCGACCAATGCCTCATCGCTGTAGTGCACCTGGTGGTGTTCCTCGTACACATCGGCCAAACCCCGCAGGATCTCGATGGTGTCGTCCACCGACGGCTCGTAGATCATGACTGGCTGGAACCGGCGCTCCAATGCGGCATCCTTCTCGATATAGCGCCGGTATTCGTCGATCGTGGTGGCACCGATGGCGTTGAGGTCACCGCGGGCGAGTGCCGGTTTGAGCAGGTTTCCGGCGTCCATCGATCCCTCTCCGGTGGAGCCGGCACCGACAATGGTGTGCAACTCATCGATGAACACCACCAGCTCGTCGGAATGTTCACGTACCTCGTCGAGGATCTTGGTCAATCGCTCCTCGAATTCACCGCGATACTTGCTGCCGGCCACCAGAGACCCCACATCCAGGGCGACCACCCGGCGGTCGGCGAGGGTCGAGGGCACATCGCCGTTGACCACGCGCTGGGCCAGACCTTCGACGATCGCCGTCTTTCCGACCCCGGGATCACCGATGAGCACCGGGTTGTTCTTGCGCCTGCGGGACAGAATCTCCACCGTCTGGGAGATCTCGTCGGCCCGGCCGACGACCGGGTCGAGCTTGCCCGCCCGCGCATCGGCGGTCACATCGCGGGCGTACTGATCCAGGGTCGGTGTACTGCTCGCCTGCTGCCCACCTGTGGCGGCCGCGCGCAACGTGGGCGCGGCAGCCAGGGCCTTGGTGGCCGCGGTGTCGGGCGTGGCCGCGATACCCAGCAGGATGTCCTCCGGGCCGACATAACTCTGCCCAGCCTGCGCCGCGTGCTGCTGTGCGGTGCGCAGCGCGCGTTTGGCTCCGGGGCTCAGCACGGGTGAGCCGGTGGCGTCACCGGTGCCCGCTGCCACCTTCATCTGTTCGGCCACCTGGTCCGGGTCCAACTGCAAGCGGGCGATGGCATCGCGGGTCGGCTCGTTGGTCGCCGCGGCATACAGCAGATGTTCGGCAGTGATCTCGGGATTCCCCCACTGCACCGCCGCGTCCCGCGCCGACCCGACCAGGTGCTTGGCGCTGTCGGTCAGCAGCCGACCGAGATCGACCTGCTGCACCGGTGGCCTCGAACGGGCGCCGGGACCGAAGAACCGCTGGAACACATCCTCGAAGAAATCGTCGAAGTCACTCATCGGAAATTCCTCACCACTGTCATCGAGCTGGGAAGGCCATCCGTCACATGGGCGTGGAGCGCTCGACAGTGACCTTGAGGTTCTTCATGATCGGCTGATCGCTCTGTGTGCTGTGGTCCCCGATCGCGCACAGCACGTTCATCTCCGGCATGTAGCCGGCCGCGCAGCCGCGTGGAATCCGGTACGGAAGGGCGGTGTATCGGCGAAGCGACCGCGTGCTGCCATCCCGCGCGATCGCGGTGATATCGACCTCGTCGAACTCGCTGATGCCGCGCTCGCGCATGTCCTCGGCATTGAGGAAGACCAGGGTTCGCAGGTTCTTGACGCCGCGGTACCGGTCGTTGTCGGAGTAGATGGTGGTGTTCCACTGATCGTGCGAACGCACTGTCGCCAGAATCAACGTGCCGGAGTCGGTGACGTCATCGGGCAATCCGGCCGTGCTGAACTCGGCCCGCCCGGACGGGGTGAGGAATATCAGCTCCCTGGCCGGCTGCCGGATACGGAACCCGAGCGGCAACCTCACCCTCCGGTTGAAATCCTCGAACCCGTCGAGCACCTTGGACATAGTGTCGCGAATGCGGTCGTAATCTTCGACATACCAACGCCACGGGGTGGAGCTGTTCGGCAGTGCCGAGTCGGCGATCCCGGCGATGATCGCAGGTTCAGAGAGCAGGCGCGGCGACGCGGGTTTCTTCATTCCCACCGACAGGTGCACCATGCTCATCGAGTCCTCGACCGACGTGGACTGAACGCCGGCCTTCTGCTGGTCCCTCTCGGTGCGGCCCAGGCACGGCAGTATGAGTGCGTTGCGCCCGTGAATCACGTGGCTGCGGTTCAACTTGGTGCTCACCTGCACCGTGAGCGCGCACTTCTGCAGACCCGCGAACGTATAGGCAGTGTCGGGAGCCGCACTGGCGAAGTTTCCGCCCATGCCGATAAAGACCTTCACATCGCCACGGTGCATGCCTTCGATGGTTCCGACGGTGTCCAGACCGTGCTCGCGCGGTGGGTCGATGCCGCACACGGAGGCCAGGCGGTCCAGAAACTCCGCGGACGGGCGATGGTCGATACCGCAGGTTCGGTTTCCCTGCACGTTGCTGTGGCCGCGCACCGGTGACGGCCCGGCCCCCTCACGACCGATATTCCCCCGCAGCAACAGCAGATTGACGATCTCGCGCACGGTGTCGACACCGTGTTCATGCTGGGTAAGCCCCAGACACCAGCTGACGATGCTGCGATCGGCATCCCGGTAGACCTTGGCCGCCTTGGCGATATCTGAGCGGCTGATCCCGGATTTTGCTTCGATTTCCGCCCAACCGGTGGCCTGGCAGATGGCGCGATACTCCTCGAATCCCGCGGTATGGCGCTCGATGAACTCGATATCGAGTGCCTTGTCGTCGGTTTCAGCCTGTTCCAGAACGGTTTTGGCAATGCCGCGCAGCAGCGCCATATCGCCGCCGATGCGGGGCTGCAGGTTGAGCGTGCTGATCGGGGTGGCCTGAAACGTAGCCATCCGCAGGAAGTCATGCGGGATGATGGTGCGCGTCGCCCCGGCCTCGACAAGCGGATTGATGTGCACGATCGCGGCTCCACGCCGGTACGCCTCCGCGAGCGCGGTCAGCATCCTCGGCGCGTTGGATGCCGCATTGACGCCGATCACGAACAACGCGTCGGCCGCCTCCCAATCGGCGAGGTCGACGGTGCCCTTGCCGGTGCCCAACGCCGCCTGCAGCGCCCGGCCGCTGGCCTCGTGGCACATGTTCGAACAGTCCGGCAGATTGTTGGTGCCCAGTTCCCGCGCCATCAGCTGGTACAGAAAAGTCGCCTCATTGCTCAGCCGGCCCGAGGTGTAGAAGGCCGCCTGATTCGGATCGCCGAGATCGGCGAGGGCCTTTCCAACCAGGGCGAACGCGGCGCCCCAGCTGATCGGTTCGTACCGGTCGGTCTCGCTGTTGTAGACCATCGGCTCGGTGAGCCGGCCCTGGTCTTCGAGCGCGAAGTTACTCCAGGTGGCCAGCTCCGAGACGGTGTGGCGGGCGAAGAACTCCGGCCCGACGCGTTTGTGCGTCATCTCCCAGGTGACGTGTTTGATGCCGTTCTCGCAGATGTCGAGTCTGAGCCCCTTCAGGTCATCCGGCCAGGCACATCCCGGGCAGTCGAACCCGCCGTTCTCGTGGTTCATCTTGACGATGGCGCGCGGGCCGTCGAGGGGCTCGCGTTCGCGGATCAGGATCTCGGTCACGCTCTTGGCCGCGCCCCACCCCGCCGCGGGGTGGTGGTACGGGCGGAATTCCGGCCGGCCGTCACGATCGGAATCGCTGCGACGGTCATCGCTGTGGTCCGTCATCTTCCCCTCCACAGGACAGTTTCGGGAGCCGTGCACTCCAGTCTGCTCCTGTCCGCTGTGATGGCGTGACGAGCAGACACAAAAGTGCCCCAAATCCGAGGATTTGGGGCACTTTCGCGTCTGTTCGCGGGAGGAACTAGAGGCGCTCGATGATGGTGACGTTGGCGGTGCCACCGCCCTCACACATCGTCTGCAGGCCGTAGCGACCGCCGGTGCGCTCCAAAGTGTTGAGCATGGTGGCGAACAGCTTGGCACCGGTAGCTCCCAGCGGGTGGCCCAGCGCGATGCCGCCGCCGCTCGGGTTGACCTTCGCCGGATCGGCCTTGATCTCCTTGAGCCAGGCCAGCACGACCGGCGCGAAGGCCTCGTTGATCTCGACCGTATCGATGTCGTCGATCGACAGGCCGGTCTTCTCCAGCGCGTACCGGGTGGCCGGGATCGGGCCGGTCAGCATCATCACCGGATCGTCACCACGGGCGCTGATGTGGTGGATGCGGGCCCGCGGAGTCAGGTTGTGCTCCTTGACGGCCTGCTCCGAGGCCAGCAGCACCGCACTGGATCCGTCCGAGATCTGGCTGGCCAGCGCGGCGGTCAGGCGACCGCCCTCGACCAGCGGCTTGAGCGAGGCCAGCTTCTCCAGCGTCGACTCGCGCGGCCCCTCGTCGACACCGAAGTCGCCGACCGGGATGATCTCGTTGTCGAAGTGCCCGGCCCGGATCGCCGCGAAGGCCCGCTGGTGGCTGGTATAGGCGAACTGCTCCATCTCCTCGCGGGAGAGGTTCCAGTGCTCGGCGATCATTTCCGACCCGCGGAACTGGGAGATCTCCTGATCGCCGTAACGGTGCAGCCAGTTCTTGGATTCGTTTGTGGGCGAGGTGAATCCGAACTCCTTGCCGACCACCATGGCCGAGGAGATCGGGATCCAGCTCATGTTCTGCATACCGCCGGCCAGGATCAGGTCGGCGGTACCGGACATGATCGCCTGGGCGCCGAAGGAGATGGCCTGCTGGCTGGAGCCGCACTGGCGGTCGACGGTGACGCCGGGAACGGCCTCGGGGTAGCCGGCGGCCAGCCAGGCCAGGCGGCCGATGTTGCCGGCCTGCCCGCCGATGGCGTCGACGCAGCCGACGATGACGTCGTCAACCGCGCCCGGATCCACGTCGACGCGGTCGAAGATGGCCTTGAAAGCGTGCACGCCGAGGTCGATCGGGTGCACCTGGGCCAGCGACCCGTTCTTCTTGCCGACCGGCGTGCGCACGGCGTCGACGATGTATGCCTCAGGCATGTTTGTCTCCTTTGACCTAACGGGCGGCGGTGATACCGCCCAGGACGATGGCGAGGTATTGCCGGCCCACCTGCTCGGCCGATAGCGGTCCCCCCGGCTGATACCAGCGGACCGAAACCCAGGTGGTGTCGCGGATGAACCGGTACACCAGGTCGACGTCCAGGTCTGGACGGAACGATCCGTCCGCGATGCCGTCGTGCAGGATGTCCACCCACATCTTGCGCTGCTCTTTGTTGCGCTCGTCGACGAAGCCGAACTGCGGCAGCGCGGACAGCCGCTTGGCCTCGTCCTGGTAGATCACCACCTGCGCATGCCGATGCTCGATCGCCTCGAACGACGTCAGGAACAGACCGGTGAGCCGGCCCAGCGGGGTCGCCTCCTGGTCAAGAATCTGCTGGTACCGCTCGAACAGCCAATCCAGGAAGTCCCGCAGCACCTCTTCGACCATCTGCTCTTTGGACTTGAAGTGGTGATACAGACTGCCCGACAGGATTCCCGCGGAGTCGGCGATATCGCGGACTGTCGTCGCCTTCAGGCCGCGTTCGGCGAACATGGTCGCGGCAAGGTCGAGAAGCTCATCGCGTCTGCTTGCCGGCTGGCTGGGCGTATCCGGCGCCATTCCGACAGCATAGCAACCAAGCGCTTGCTAGGTGCAACCCTCGGGTGGGTCAAAAGACTCCGAGACGGGTCGTCACCCACCGGAGCGGATCCGTACACCGGAACGGGGCGATACCGCGGGGGCTCAGCCGGTTGCCGGTTGGCGCATGACCGAGCGAGGAGACCGCGAAGTAGCGGTACGGCAGCCGAACTCCCGACGTCGGGTTCTCCACGGCTGCGACCAGTGAACCACCGCCCAAGTTCAGCAGGAGACTGCGCACGCCCTCGTGCAGCAGTTCCCCGTCGGCCTCGTCGTAGGTGCCGGCCGATGAGCCCGCCCGAAGAAAGGGCGCACCGGCGTTCGACATGATCTCGCTCCACACCGAACCCTCGACATCCCGGAGCGAACGCAGCACATCAAATTTTGTCAGGATCACCGCCAACCGCGGATGCCCTTCGCCGATCGCAGACAACAGATTGCCCAAGACCAACCCCGGGTCGCCGGTGCTCCACAGTTGCGGCGGCACCAGATCGTGAAGTTGGTCGCGAATCACCTGCACCCGCAGTGGATCGAACATGAAGAAGACGGCATCGGCGTTGCCGAAGAACCGGAAATAGGGTGCCCGCAGGTTCCCGGCCTCGAGGTCTTCGCCCGCGACGTCGCGCAACACGATGAATCGATTCGTACCCGCCCAGGAGCCAACGCTGAAGATCAACGGCACCCGCTGATAGGAGGCCTGGGTGCGGGCGGTGGGTGTCGAGGGCATCAGGCCGCGTTCGACGAAGAGTGGGCGCTCGTAGTTGTTGACGTAGGAAACCGTGGTATCTCGCGTGACCGGCCGCATCGGTACGCCCAGCCGTTCGCAGAGCAACTCGACCTGTCTGACCAGCACCGCGATATAGAGACTCTTACCGGTCGTGCGGGCCCCCGCCACCGCAATGCAGATGGCCCGCCCGGTCCGCCAGCCGGTCGGCAGGATGAAATGACATACCGGGCAGATCTCCACCACCGGCATTTTCAATGCTCTGGATGCGACTTCCTCCAGCGCGCGTATCGGAGCCAAATAACTTGGCTGGCGATTGATCACGTGTATTGGACCGCATTCAACCGGGCCTCCGGAGAAGGCCGAGCCGACCGGGTCGGGGTAATGCGGTCCACGCACATGTGGCGGCACCGTCCATGCGTGGACGGTGCCGTCCAGAACCGAAAAGCAGCGTGGGCACTTGTTATTCACCGGCGGTCTACCCGATCACTCGAAGCAGGCGGTCGGCAACCTGGCCGACAATGGCGGGATGATCCGCCAGGTGCTGGCTGGCGTCGATACCGGGCGGTGGCGGCGGCAGCACCGGGCCCAATTCCGCAAATCGCTCGTCCGCGGAGATCCACATGGTCGGAGATCTCCGCTGCGCCAATTGACTCACCGAATCGGTCAGCAGGATGGTGTGCTCGGCCTCCGGCATCCGTGACCATCGCACACCGGCCGACCATCGCAGCGGCGCCCGGGCGACCGCCGCCGCCATCTGTGCCGCCGGGGCCTCGACCGGCGTGCAGCCCGCGCCGACCATGGTCGTGCTGACGTCGCGAATGCCCACCGCATCGGCGACTCCAACGATGAGATCTATTGCAGCAGAGACACTCCCGTCATGAAATGACCACCACATGGAAGCCGAGGTGTCAACCCCGATCGACAACCGCGCGCCCGACAGGCGAGGCGATGCCCCGCTGGAACGGCGGGCGGCGGTGCGCGCCATACTTGCCAGCGGACTCAGTGCAGCATCACTGAACACCCGGGCCACGACCTTGATTTTCCTGTCGCGGGGTGTCAGTTCCGCCAATTCGACGAATCGGCAGCCAGATACATCGACCGGGTCGAAAACGACTTGTACCGGGTCCATTTCACCTGCCACGTCGGCAGAGTCCGGTCCGATGACCAATTGCACGACCGCCTCGTTCCCGAATGTCGGCACACCGACTGGCTCGACCCCGACCGTCGCGGGCTCGGTGAGCCACGGAATCGTGACCGCCGCAGAGTTGATCCGCAGGACCCGCTGCGAGCCATCTGATGCGACCCGCAGCTGCACGTTGCCACTTGATTCGGCGATCGTCACCGAAATCGGTTCGTTCGGAATCTCAACGTCCCGGGTCCGGCTTCCCAATAGAAAAATCGGCATCTCAACCCCGATACGTCCAGGCGTTCGGCTCGGCCCGATTCTCGGCTCGATTCTCGGCCAGGGGCGCCGCGATCGCCGCCCGCGCCGCGGCGGCGGCGTCGGCCAGCGCCGGTCGGCCGAGCACCGCGAAGGCCATCGGCAATGCCGGATGCGGGTCGCCACCAGCCGTCCTACCCGCCACCCGGGACGACACCCGGTTGATATCGGCCAGCACCTGGAACGCGGAATCCTGGTCTGCCAACGCGATCCGCGCCATCGCCGACCACACCGTCGCGGCAACCTGGCTGCGCGCTGTGCGGTGCGGGGGCCCACCCAGTCCGCCCAACGACACGGTCTCGGCCTCGTCGATCACGATATGGCCGGTAGCAAAATCCGGCAGATCGGCCCGCGGTATCGCAACGAGATGCTCATCCGTCCTGGGTGCGTACCAGAGGTCGGGGCCGCGGTCGAAGGTCGAGAAGTTCAACCGCCTGGCGGTCGCGGGCGAGGTCAGGAAACTCACGGCACCGATCCATTGCGCGGCACTTCCGACCGATTCGACACCAAGGACGACCTGCGATCCGGTCGCCATCGCTGCCGCGACGGCGTCCAACAGCACGCACAGTACCGAGAGCCTGCGCTGGTCTGGATCGCACACGAAGCGCACCGCGCTTTCGGCCGTCGCCACCTCGCCTGTCACCGGGTCCGCGTCGCACAGCGTCGCTGCCGAAACGGCTTTGCTGCCATACGGAGTCAGCCAATGCGGAGACTGCCAGAGCTCGATCGGCCTCGGTTCGGTGAGCATCGCCTGGCGATCGAGCAGGGCGTGCGCGAAGACATTTCCCGGCCGGCCCGAGCTGTCGAGTCCGGCCGGAGCAACATGCCAGTAAGCGGCGGTGTCGTCGTCGAACCTTCGATAAGACAACCGGCGCGGAAACGCCGCCAACCGCTCGCTGCTCGGGTACGGCGGCAACGGCTCCAACGGATTCAGGCCGGTACGAATGCCGGCGACCAGCAAGTTGGCCTCCGCCGCAGTGACGCCGCCGACGGTCTCCTTCACCTGCCAACCACCGGGGTTTCCGGCGTCGGTGAACGAGGTGTAGGTCAACTGACCGTAGCGGGCGGTCATTTGGGTTCCGGCTCGGGAATCAGGCGAAGGGCCGCGACGGGTGGATCCAACAGGGCAAGCGACCGCAGACGGGTCGGGTGCAGATGGGCGAACAGCTTGATCCATCCCGTCTTTCCGCGCACATCCCCGGTCCACACATCGTCGGCGTCAGAACTGTTGAGCACCACCTGGAATTCCTTGACCGGTTCGCTTACCGGATTGCCCTCGGCATCGAGGCAGGTCATGTCGATGGCTCGACCATCCCTGACCGCCAACGGGATCCGATCGGGGTGGTACACCAGGACGAACGGCGGTGAACCGATGACCTCGTCCTCCGCGCGTACCCGCACCGCCGCGGTGAGCGGCCGCCCTTCCCGATCGCGGGTCAGCTCGATGTCGTACCAGAGGCGAAGCAAGCCGGGGTATTCGATCGTGGTGATCACGCCCGTGACGCGGTGACCACCGGCGTAGGCAACCGGCACCAAATGCAGTGAGCACCCCAGACCGGGCAGCTCACCGGTGAACTCCACACCACCCCGCTTCTCGTACTCCGCCAGCGCGATCTCGTAGGAGCGCCCGCTCAATCCGTCTGCGGGGTCGTACCCTTTCGGGGCGATGTACACCAAAACGGCGGCCGCACCGACCGGCCAGCCGAAGGTGAGCGTCTGTTTTTCGCAGTATTCGCTGATCTGGGCGTCGACGATCACCCCGGTCCGCACCGACGACACCGCACGGCCAAGGCGGGCACGGCCACCCACGACGGTGACAGGAGTGAAGTAAGCCCTGGTCCACGCGGTCGGCCACGGCACCGCGGCCAGCACCGACTTGCGCACCCCGTGTTCGTCGATTCGCTCGGACACCGGATGGATCAACTGGAATTCCCGGCCGAGCCCAACCTGTTCCAGCACCGATTGGTCGAGTTCCATCGTCGCCGCATCGGCGCCCGGGGGCATCGATGTCCGGAAAACCAGCACCCGGCCAAACGGTGGAGGCGTCCATTCCAGGTCGAAGACCATGTCGACACCGTGCCGGTGCGTGGTGAGCGATATGTCTGTCACCGGCTCCGGATGCGCGGTAACCGTGACCTCGGTCTGGACGGCATCGGAGAGGCGGGCCACGCCGTCGACGTCTATCTCGCACCGCACCCGGTAGACGTACCGACGGCCGCGCGTGGCCGCATCGTCTACGAACCCGCCGAGGTTGTCCTGCGCAGACAGGATCCGGAACTGCGGGCCGTCGCGCTCTGCCAGCTCGGCCGGAACGCGGTAGATGTGCACCGCGCGCACTCCCGGGAGAACCGTCCACTGCCCGACGACCCGGCCGAAGTCATCGCGGATGTCGACGTCTTGTGGATCTGCGATCACAACCCCCGTGGCGTGCAGGAACGGTTGCGCCGCAAGCGCATCCGTAGCGGACTCACCGGCGTTCACCCATACCTGGAGATGGCGCACAGCTCCGACAAGTGGCCGATCGTCGCGGGCTGCCGGGGTGGCCGTGGAAGCCACAAGATAGGCGCTGTCGGGTGATGGGCCATGCTGACCTTCGGTGCTGACCAGACGATAGATCACATACCGATCGGCGTGTCGGGGCGCGGAGTCGTCGCGGTACGGCGGCCATGCCACCTCCACGCCGGAACCATCCGGCGCCCATCGCGCCGACAGTGGGAGCACCTCGCGGTCACTGGGCGCGAACCGATACGGCGCAAACCCGCTACGCGGAACCGCCTCCGATCCCCCAGCGGGCAGGCACCGGCCCTCCTCCGAGACCGGTGCCGAACTCGCCAGTACCTCGGCCATCTGTGCTGCGTATGCCGCCACCTCACGGGGCAGCATCGCACCGATCTGGTCCGCCTCCGTGCGGCCCGACCGCAGTACCAGCCGAATGTGCGCCTCTTTGAAGGCAGAACCCGACACCACCCCGGACTCGATCAACTCCTCGCGCCACCGCAGCAGGGCAACGAGCTGCGGATCATTCTCGGCGCGACGCGGTTCGGACATATCAGAACACCTGCGCTCCGGAACCCGGTGGAACATCCTCATCGACCTGCTCCGCGGCCGGTGTCCGGGATGCGCCGAACAGCGAAAAATCGTAGGTGGGCAAACCGTCACCGACCTGGATGACCACCGCCCGATACCCCAGACCGTCCCGGGCGACCGTGGCATTGTCGATGGCGACCGCCGAACGGCCCGCGGTGACTGCGGTGTCGGTGAACAGCGACTCATCGAACGGCGCGCCGGACCCATTGCGCGCCTGCAGGACGCCACCGTTGAACTGCTCCGGCGACAGTCGCTGCCCGGACCCCTGGATGAACACCCCGCCGGTGAGAGCCCCGGCGAGATGGCTGCCGGGATCGTCGAGAATGGCCTGTGCCTGCAGCCACAACGAGTTGACGCCCTCGGGCCGTCTCACCTCCCCGGCGACCGCACTCGACCAGGCGTCCAACACAGACCCCGAGCCGACGCCGGGCATCGCGAACAACGCGGCGGGATTCTCCCCGCCCAGTCGCGCACCCGCCGACTCCAGCAGCTGGGTCCAGGGATCGGTCATCCAACCGACCGTGAAGAGCCGCTGCTGCAGCGCGTGAGCCGTTGCCGCGGCATCGTGGTCGGTTGGTGCGGCGACGCCGATTCGCACCGACCGCGGCAGCCCGTCGGCCAGCAGCAACCGGCGCGGCTTCGACGCCGGCACCGGACCGAATGGTGTCCGCAACAACTCACCCAGCACCCGATTCCAAGACAGGAACTGGCCGTAGGCCTGGGACAGCCGGCTCACATCCTGCAGTGCCGCACGAAGATTGGTGTGCATGGCCTGCAGCTCGCCGATCTGCGACCGACGCAGGTTCATCTCGGCGAACAAGTGGCGCTGGGCCAGCACATACAAGGTGAAAGCGGCCAGGAAGTAGAGCACCACGACGACGGCGCCGACTGTGAGCGAGAACCGCCAGTCGACCCAACCGATCCCGGCGATCACAAGCAACACCACCAGCACCGCAAAGACAATCCACCCGGCGGTGCGAATGATGGTGGTGATGACCTGTTGACGGCGGCGCAGCTGTTCATCGACGCCGATCCGCCCGGAGGCGTCCTTGATCGACTGGACCACATCGCCGACCTCTGCCCGGGCCCGGTTCAGAAAGTCCGCGAGGATCGAACCGACCTGCCCGGCATAACTTTTCGATGTCCAGCTCTCCCATGCAGTCAGGCTTGTGTGCGCTTGCCTGGCCTCGACACCGGCCACCGGGTCACCGAAGGCACGTTGCAGCACAGCCTCGAGCTCGGCGGCCGCGAGCACATCACCGCCGGCGACTCGCGCGACACCGGTGAGCGCGGCCAGCGAGGCCGGAACGGCGTCGAACGCGTCAGCGGCGCTGGGGACCACACCCGAGCTGCCGGGAACCACACCGATCGCGGCCCCGACGTTGATGGGTTCCATTCCCGCCGATCGCCGTCCACCATCGGCGAGGGTGAGGGCGCCGTTGGCATAGTCAAGCCACAGCGGGGTGAGGTCGGCCTGCACGAGCTGAGTGGGGCCGTATCTACTGTCGAGCACCGTGCTCATCTCGTCGGCGCCGCGGCCGATGTCCTGCCAACTCGACAGTTCCCCGCTGGTCACAACCGAATACGCCGATCCGCTGCGGCCGAACACCGCGTGTTGCACGGTCGTTGCCAGCACCGACGACATCGAAGTCAACATCCCCGAAACCCAGGTGGAGGGTGCGTTACGCAAAGCGGTGCCGAGAAAGGACAGAAACATTTTGATCGCGACCCGGGCCGAGATCGGTTTCGCCTCTTCTTCCCCGACGGTGACTCGACTGCCGCGCAATACATTGCGATGCTTCGTCCACAACGACCGGGCCATGGTCTGCGCTGCCAGCGGGGCATCGCTGACATGCACCACGGGGATCGTTCCGCCGTGCGGCAGCGGCAACCGCCCGCTGGAGCCGAACAACTGATGGCGCAGCTGGTCTTCCACGCCGGTGGCGTCCAGCTGCCGGTAGTGTGCGCGGACGGCGCGCAGCGTTCGGCCCGGAAGGATCGCCAGATCATCGAACACGGTTTCGTCGATGCCGCTCCATAACCCGCTGACCGCTGCCACGACGGGCGCGACGTACTGCGCGACGTCGAGCGGATCGGTCAGGCGTTCCAGCGCCGATCCGCCCAGGTCCGGCCCCCCGGAGTCCTCCGGAGCGACCAGCAAGTTGTGCCAGCCCTCCAGCACCAACGCGGGATCGTAGCTGGCCGGCACCACGGCGCCGTGGGTGAACAACAAGCGCAACAAGGTAATCGACGAGCCGAAAGCGCCGGATCGCACCACGCGTTCCAGGGCGCGTTCGGCGCTGCGCGGCACTCGCTGAGCGGCCGGCGCATCGGCCACAACCAATACCGCGATCCTCAACCGGTGATAGCGGTTACCGGTCAACAACCGTTGCAGCAGCACCGGTTCCGAACGGCCGTCCCGCACGAAGGTGGCCGGCACCGACCCCTTGTCGACCTCGGCAGCGTCCACCCAGACGAAGGGCGCCACCAGCCCGGCCGCCGCGTAGTCGGTGAGTACCGAAAGAACCTCCTCGGCCTCCCCCTGCGCGCCCAACACAACGCTCAGCGAGTTCGAACCCGGGCTCGGCGTCATCGCTAGAAGCTCCCCCCGTCCGGAATCACCACCTGCTGCGAGTGCGCGGCGGTCTGGCCGTCGTGCCCAGGAGCAGCGTGTGCCACTTGCGCCGCAGCCTCCCGGGTCAGCCGGATGAGGGTTTCGATGGCCAGGAACGCATCGGGCGCAATGTCACGGAAGATCGGGGTCTTGCTCGCCTTCGGCCGCGTCGAGATCGTCGTGAACGCGCCATCTCTGCTCGCACCGGGGGTGCCCTCCGGAAGATATTCCGCGGCGACGCCGCGCACTGTGGTCAACCATTCGACCGCCGCGTCCGCGCGTTCGGATACTGTTGCCGCAGCTGCGATCTGGGGAATCCGCGACACCAATTGCTGCCCCGACGAACCGTCGACAAGGAACATCTTCAGCAGGTTGACCGCCGACAACTGCACGATGCCGCTGGCCGGGTCCTGCGAGTTGGAATCGAACAGTCCGCGCAGCACGTGGTAGGGGCGAAGCGAGCTCATCACCGGCGGCTGGTTCGAATTCGCCACCGCCAGCAGCATCGCCTCGAGCACCGCCGGCAGCCAGTCATAGGTGGCGATGAATTGGGACGGAGGTGTCAGCAGCGGGTTGGGAAAAGCCAGCCACTGCCCGGAGCCGTCGTCGTAGATGCGGACCGGGTCGGTGTAGGGCGGCGACGGGATCTGGATCCGGCCGGTTACCTGACCCAGGAACCAGCCGCCCACCATCGCCCGACGCTCGGCGTTGGACATCGGCAGTGACGCCGGCAGCGGCCTGGTCCGCCGGAGCCGCCAGAACGCGGCGCGTCCCGGACCGGCGGTGGACGACCACTGCTGTGCCACCGGTTCGAGCAACGAATCGAAGGCCAGCGGCGAGTAGTTCGGGTACGAACCGAAGATGTCGATCCGGGTCACGTCGTCATCGTCGCTGAGCGCTCGGTCGAAATTGTCCCGGCTGGCCTGGTCGGTCCGGGGGTTCGAGCGCAACGCTTGAGCCAACTCCTCGGCCACCTGCTGACCGAGAAACGGCACAAACGAGAACTTGTATCGGTATTCCACCCGCTGGCCGGGATGAAGACGCTGCAGCGATTGCTCGTTGACGCTGGCCAGCGGTCGGGCCAGGGCCAGCGCCTCATTGAACTTGGCGACGATGTCGCGGTGCCGGGCCGCGAGTTCGGACTCGGATGCGCCGACACCCTGGATGTAATCGCGCAGCGACAGTTTGCAGAACTCCTGGAAGGCCTCACCGGGGCGCCGGACGTAAAGCCGCGCGCGGGCCAGTAACTCGTGTGGTCTGGTGTGCACGTCGTATTGGGCCATCGATGGCACCAACGAGGCCTGGGTTTGCGGATCCACTCCGAAAGCCCGGCTCGCCCAATGCGTCGTCCGCTCCAACAGGCCGTCCGGTGCCGGGACTCCACCGGTGGTCGGCCACTGCCCCGCGATGACCCGGCTGGTGCTTTCGGCCACCGCGTCGGAAAACGACGATGTAGATCGCCCGGTGGCCACCGCTTTGGGCAGGTCCAACTCGTAGCGATCCTTGAACTCTGACGAATTGATAAGCAACACTTCGTTATTGGCTTCAGCGAACCTGCCCGGCACCAGTTCGTCGGCATCCGCCGGCCATGCGGTGTACTGATCGGTGGCCAGCCGCGCCAACCCGACGTCCGTCGCCGGCTCGGCCTGCGCGCTTTCCAGGACCACCTGGGCTTCGGACAGCGCGGTTCGCAGCGGGCCCAGCAGCTCACCGCCGATGACCACGAGCACGTCGGCGATCTTGGCCGCCGCTGCCGCATACAGAGCCCGGCGCACGCTGCCGTGGAATCCGTCGATCGCAGCGGACAACACTTGATCGGCGTTGGACATCACGCCCCGCAGGGACATCAGCGTGGCCTCGACATTCGGCGCCAGGGCGACGACGTCTTTGGGACCCATTGACCCCAGTTCACCCATCGCCGCGGCGAATTCGTCGTCGATGTAACGAATCAGGCGATCGACCAGCCCCCGCGCGTACGGCAGGCTGAAATCAGCGATCGCGCGGGTGACGAGTGCATCGATTCGTGCCGCGAATTCGCGATGCCAGGTGAAGGCCAGCGAGTACCCCGCCTCGATGACCGCTTCGCTCATCGCCCGGCGGCGGTTGGCCACCGCTTGCCGGAAAATCGACACCCACTGCTCGGCCGTGATGCCCTCCGGGTCGGGCAGATAACTACGCAGCTGCCGGTCGACGACCGCGGTGGTGGCGGCGGCGACAGTGCGCGGGGAGAACGCGGTATTCGTCATCCAGTTGCCGAGCAACCGCATGCGGCTGTTCTCATCGCCGGACGCCGACGGCAGGCCGAGGCTGTCACAGATCGCGCCCCACTGACTGTCCAGCAGCGCATCCAGCTGTTCGGTCCCGGAGGCGGGGTTTCCGGGCTGCAGGTGGCCGGTCAACAGCTTGTCCGCGCAGCTGCGGGCCAGCCGCTGCGCGGCGTATTGCGCGTAACGGTCGCGGCCCATCGACAGGCTGGCAAATCCGTAGGTGCCCCAGGGCAGTGGATCCCAGACCGCGTTCCCCCAGCCGAGTAGGTCACGATCGCCAACCGGTGACGAGGTGTTTCCGATGTCGTAGAACACGAATTGGTCGCTGGCGGTGCCGCTCATCATCAGGCCGGCGAGGCCGCGGCCCAGCCCGCGGTACACGGCGTACTGCGACCCGTCGCCGAACAGCGTGCGGTCGGCTCCGACGTACCGTCCGACCGGAAACACCCGGGCGAACGGAATCGGTTCGCCCTTCCCGCGCTGCTGGCCGAGTGCCCGCAGGATCCGCACATCGTGTTCCCGGGCCACCCCGGCCTGGCTGGCCACGATCTCGCCGAGCATCGCCAGCGCGTTGGCGCGGACGCCGACCCGGGCACTGGCGGGCAGGGAATCGAAGATGTCGGGGGTCACCATGAACACCCCGATCAACCGGGGGTCCAGTCCGGAGACCAGGGTGAGCAGCCGACAGATGTCCAACGCCATCGACGCGCCCGCCCCACCGGCCATCGACGACACGACCAGCACCAGGGGAGGCTCGTTGGGATCGAACTTCCCCATCCCGGGAACCTCGAGCTGCGCCATCTCCGACATCGCCTCGACCCGGAACATTTGATCCCACGCCGATTGCAGCCGCTCCCGGATCTCGCCGGCCTTGCTCAAGGTGATCATCCGGCCGATCGCGCGGTACTGGCCGGCGCCTGCGGAGATCGGGTTGGTGACATCTTCGGGATTCCTGGCCGTCCAGGTGGCGATGGTGTCCAGCGCCCCTTCCGCCGAAAGCCGTTGCGAGAGTGAACTGTCCAGAATTGCGTAGCTGCTGCCCTGCGGACCGCAGCCGATATAGGTGCCCCCTTGCGCGGTTACGTTCGGCAAGCCCTCCGGTCCGGCCTCGGGCCCACTCGGCACATCGATGTGGACGAATTGCCAGCCGAGTGGCAGGGAGTGCACACCGGCCGCCTGCAACTCCGAGCGCAACTCGTCCATCATGTACGCCAGCGTCGCACCGCCGGAACCGCCGCAACCTACGACCAGGAATCGTCGCATCAAGCGCCTCCCTTTGAGGGGTCAATCGGGTGCCCGTCGGCGTCGGAATCGCCCGGCCGTGACGGGTTTGAGCCGAGGGCACTGCCGTCGGCGAACGGATCGAACCGTGCCGCAGCGGCCACGGCGGCACCGAACGGTGAAGGTCGATCGCCGCCCGGCTGTGCCGACGTCGACTGGGCGTCGGCGGCCCGCTGCAGAGCAGCCAGTATCCCGGGCAGTCTTCGCTCGATGTCGTCGAAGTACTTGCGCCGCTGCTCGAGGTTGGTCTGTCCGTGAACCATCAGCAGCACCTCGGCCCGGTTCGGTGCGTCGAGCGGGTTCCACAGCACGACCCATTTACCGTGCACGGCCAACGGAAGGACCGCGTGCAGACCGCTGGAGTCGGTGGCGGGAACCTCGGAACCTGCGCTGAGGTAGCCGTCTGCGATCACATCGACATGCGCCGTCCCGAACGGGCTGCGGCCGGTCGACACCGACAGGGTCACGCCCTGCACGGTCAGGCGGCGAGCACCCTGGGCGAGGCCGGGCACCGGCGTCACAAGGTCGGTGTCGGCCATCTCGAGCGGTTTGCCATCGCGCAACACCGCATCGCCCTCCACCTCTACGGGGATGCGCTCGGCCAGCATCGGCTCGCCGGGGATCTTGCCGACCCACCACTTGGCGGCATACATCAGGGCCAGCGGTATCCCCGGTCCGAGCAACAGCGCAGCGAGGAAGACCAGCACGAAGTTGGTTGTGCTGAGCGGCTTGATCAATGACGCGACGAAGGTGACGTCAACGACCTGCGGCTGGCCTGGATTGTCTATCGGCGCGATATGAACCGGGACCGTGCCGTTCAGCCCGCCGTGTCCGTCGTGATCGGTGTGCAGGGTGACGGGCAGGTCGGCCTGCTGCCCGGGCTCCACCTTCAGGCAGTTGTCCGGTCCGGTGGCGGTCGAGGTGACGCTGACCTGTCCGATGTCGTCCGGGCTCGCCACGATCTTGGTCGGCGCTGATGCGGCAATCCAGACGCAACCCGGACCGGTGAATTCCAATCCGGCGTGGCCGCCCTTGACCCCCTGCACGGTGCCGAAATCGATGCGCTGGCCCGGCACCGGCAAGCCGATCTTCGGCAGGATTTGTATCGGCAGCTCGACCAGCTGGGGCGAAAGCGTTGTGCCCGGGGCGATCTGGGCTCCCCGTGGGTCGACTGCCGGCGCGGTGGTTATCTCCAGAGACATCCGCAGCGTTGCAGGGCCCGGCTGGACGTTCGTGAGGTCCACGTCGACCGGCGTCGCGATATTCGTCTTGGGCACCGAGGACAGCACCGGTACCGTCCCCGCGCTACCCGCGGCCAGCGATGCCGACAAGACGGCCTGGCCAGCCAGACTGTTCGGGTCGACCGGGTTGCCCACACCATCGACGAGGCCGAATACCGCACCCTTGACCACCTGCCCGGCGCGCCAAGGTGATTGGGAATCCTGGCGCAACGCAGGGTAGATATCGGTGGTGATGTGAATGCTGACCCGGGACACCGCGCCGGGATGCTGCCCGGAGGTGTCGACGTAGACTATCGCCCACTGACCTGGCCAACCGGCGCTGCCGGAATTCTGAATCGCCACGGTCTGCGCCGAATCCGACAGCCATCGGTACCGCACCGGCATGCCGTCGATATCGGTTTGGACCTCACCGTCTTTTTGGACCAGTTCCAGTTCCCGACCGGACGGGGCGATCAGGTGGGGCACGATCCCGGGAAAGCCGCCGGAGCCAAGGATGTTGACCGATTTGATCGACCGGTCCAACACGAAGTTGTGGCGTGCCTGTTCGCATACCTGCCCCTGGCACACCGGCTTGGTATCGGTGACGCGGGGCTCCGGGTTCAGGGCATCGAAGGCGAAAAGCAAGTCGTCGATGTTGGCCACCGGGAAGAAGGCCCCCGGGGTGGGGTCGGTGATGTTGCCGCAGGCCTTCCCGCCGACGCCCTTCCCGGTCGCGATTGCCGACAGGACGTCGAAATTCTCATCGCCGAGACCGATGGCCAGCATGACGATATTGGCCGACCGGAGCTGGTCCGCCAGTCCTCCTGCTCGGCAGATCGATTCGGTCGCCCGGCGCACCGTCTCAGCGATCCCCTCGGGGCTGTTGAGGTCGACGCCGGGAGCGTACGGGCGGCTGCCCGGCTGTTGGGTGAAGTCGATTTGGCCGTCGGTGAACCAGGCAATCGCCTGACACCGGTTCGGGTCGCCGTGGGCGCGGACGGCAAGCGTCTGGCGGGCTCCGTCGAGTGCCGCCACGTAGTCGGTGTCGGCCCCGGTGTTGTGTGACGCGAGGGGCTCCAGTGCATCGTTGACCGCGCCGGTTGATGCCACGGTGAGCGGTGCCCAATCCTGTCGCATGACGTAGTCCGTCGAGAACCCGGCGATGGCGACGTCGACGTTTGATTTGGTGCGGTCCGCATACTCGCCGAACGTCGTTACCAGGTATTGCGCGGCCTTCACCCGCGCCGCATGAGCGTCGGTCTGTTGCAGGCTGCCCGATTCGTCGATGAGTAACAGCAGATCGCCTGCCTTCTGCGCGGCCAGGCACGCGCCATACCGGTCGACTGCGGCGTTGTCGGGTGCCGCGTGGGCGGCCGTCGTCGAGAAGGCCAGGAATCCGAGGCCCAAGATCGCTGCTGCGGCCAGCCGGGCGACGCTGCCGAAGATAAGCAGTCCTGGCCGCATGCCGTCGCCCTATCGCCTACCCGCCCACAAGGCGAGCTGCCAGGCACCGAGGCCAATCCCCACCGCGCACGTTGCCAGCACCGCCCAGTACGCGGTACTCAGCCAGGTCGGGGCGGAGTACACCGAACTCAGCCGGCGGCGGGTGTCGACGCCACTGAACCAGGCCAGCACACCGATCGCGGCCGGACCGGCCAGCAGCCAACCGGCAAAAGCGAGAACAACCGTGGTATCGCCGGTGATCGCCGCCACTCCCAGAATGACTCCAGTCAGAGCGGTGACGAACGCCGCCGCGAACAAGGTGACGGGCGGGCCAGCCACCGTGAGTGCCCGGATCGGGCTCCCCGCGGCATCTTCGAAGACATCGCTGTGCGTCGATTGTCGCCCCGGCGCTATGTGATCGGCGAACGGATCGAAGCTGCCGTCAACGGGACGCGGTATCGAATGCGGTTGGGACTGTGGCGAACCCGCGAGCCGACCGGAGGTCGGATTCCCAGGCACCGAACCGCCGAAGTCGCTGAAGTCGAACGGATCCGTCGGCGCCATCTCAGTCCTCTGGCCTGCAATAAATGCCTTCTCATACAGTCTGCCACGCGGTCTTCCACCTCTCACGACGAACGTCAATACCTATTCAGGCAGATGGCGAACGCCCTATTCGGCGGGGATGCCACATAGGTGGAGTTGCACTCGGTATCGGCGGCGACCCGGGCCGCAACGGTATATACGCCGACCCGGTGCTCGCACTGCACGGCAAATAGCTCCAGCGCCTCCGGGTCACCACCTTCACGTAGCTGGATTTCGACGCACTGGCCGACTTTGGCGTCGTCGAGTTCAATCTTCGTGCGCGGTCGCACCGGCGCGGGTGCCACCGACGTCACCACCGTGTCACTGGGGACGACGACGGACGGGTACGCCGTCGGAGACTTGCTGCCTCCGGCATCCCGAAGCGCGAACAGCCAGATGGATGCAACGACGAGCGCGATGCACATCAGATATCCGATCACCAGCCCACAGATGGCGGCAAGCCAGCCCCGTTGTCCGGTGCGCTTTATCTGCGGCAGTGCCAAATGCCCGAATGCCACACCCGCCGGTGGGACCAACAACCCGAAAATAGGTGCGAGAACCGCAAACGTATTCATCGGGGGTTTTTGCACGGTGGTGCCGGAGAAAGAATGCGGTGGGCCTTGATGTGATCCCCATTCAGGTCCAGGCGGCACACCGTAGTCTGGCGGCGAACCCGCGTCCGGCGGAGCGAACGGGTCATCGGTTGGTCGCCACCTGTAGGGATCCTCACCAGGTGCCACCGGGCCACTCTATCCCCAGGTGGACGGCTTCAAGGCCTGCTTTGCGGCGGAATGAAGTCAACTACCCGGCCGGGAATGGCCAGGCTTGCAGCTGTGATCCCTGGCTGGGTGTCAGGTGTTACGCCGCGCTCGGGGCCGTTGACTGGGCCCAGGTGGTTGGTGCTCGGTGCGCGATGTTGTCCGCACCAAGGATGTCTGCGTGTTCTGCGGTGTATGCGCAGTCCCGACAGATGAACTGGGCCTGGCTGGTCCGGTTGCGTTTGTCGATGTGGCCACACGCGGTGCAGCGTTGGCTGGTGTAGGCCGGATCGACAGCGATGATCGGCACACCAGCACGGGCCGCTTT
Organism: Mycolicibacterium frederiksbergense; assembly: GCF_029893345.1. Taxonomy (GTDB): domain Bacteria; phylum Actinomycetota; class Actinomycetes; order Mycobacteriales; family Mycobacteriaceae; genus Mycobacterium; species Mycobacterium frederiksbergense_B. The sequence continues at coordinate 260,184 of NZ_JARXVE010000004.1, forward strand.
GTAGGTGAGGAACGCTCCGAGTTGGGCGAAAGCCCAGTTGGAGTGTGTGGCGCGTTGGGGCTTGCGGAGCCGTACCCGTTCGCGGATCCCCGTGAGTTCTTCGACGGCGATCCCACGTCCGGTGCGTTCAGCTTCGGCCACGATCCTCTTGGAAATCTGGTGATTCACATCCGCAGCGAACCGGGCTTCTTTGCGGGCCCGTTGGCGCAGCAGTCGTTTCGCCGACTTGGTGTTCTTGGCCTGCAGTTTGTGGCGTAGTTCGCGGTTTCGGGTGCGGCGGTCTTTCACACTGCCGCGCCCGGCCGCGCCGTCGGGGGCGTCGGCGCCGTAGGTGCCCATCAACTCTCGTGCCAATGGTCGGTCGCTGGTGACCGCGATGTTCTCGATGCCGAGGTCCACGCCGATCCACCCGTCGGGGGACTGCAGGTGGGCTCCGACGTGTACTGGTGGGGCGGGCAGGTCGAGGGTGGCGATTAGATAGGCCACCAGGCCGCCGCCGCGGTGGCGGCGGCGGATCACCAGATCAGTCTCCCCACTGCGGTAGGCGCGCAGTGCGGCGATCTGGCCGGGCTCACCCACAAACCGCAGATCCTTCAACCGCCCCTCGACAGTCCAAATCGACACCACCCCACCGGTATCGGTGGCGGTGTCATGGACCCAGGACAGGCAGCGGTCATCGAACGGTTGCGCAGCCAACCCGCGGAACCGGATCGGTGTCGACTCGACTTTCCGCCGGCGGGGACTGCCGGGTTTGCCGTAGCGACCGTTGCGCAGATTCGCCCGCAGGGCGGCATACGAGTCGGCGACCTTACGGATACACGACTGCGCTACTTGGGCACCCAAACCGGCATGCACGCGGGCCTGAGCATAGGTAATTGCCCGCAAATCCCGACCCCGAAACACCTTTTCGGTATGAGCGATCGTCGACACCAGGTTCGCGGTCTCGTTACACGCGATCAGGGTGCGGGCCAACACATCCAACTGGGCGGCATCAGCCTCCAGCCGAACCTGCACCACCTGCTTCACACCCGCACCGTAACCCCCGGGTCCGACATTGATGATGGAAGAGCGTTACCGCACAGGTCGTGACTCTGGGTCCGACTGACGCCCTGCTGGGTTGTCCATCAATTGATCTGTCCGGCCTGTGTGGTGCGCGTCTTGTTCACGCCGGACAGGACGGACATGACCTAATCAGGAGCCTGGCCGTTCCTCATCAATGTCTTGTCTGCCCGCCCTGGCCGGTGTGTACCCACCTAACGCTGGTCAGAAGGGACACCATCATCTTGACAGAAGCTGTGCTCATCGTCGCCGGTGCGGACACCCACGCCGACACCATCCACGTCGCCGCGATCACCATGACCGGTACAGCAGTTGGCGACCGGGAATTTGCGACCACGCGCGCCGGTTACGCCGCGGCGGTCAGATTTCTGACCTCGCTGGGCCATGTTGAGCGGATCGGCGTGGAAGGCACCGCCAGCTACGGTGCCGGATTCACGCGGGCACTGACCGCGGCCGGTATTGAGGTCGTCGAGGTGACCCGCGCGGTTAAATCCACCCGCCGACTCAAAGGCAAGTCTGATCCGCTCGATGCCTACAGCGCCGCCCGGACCGCGTTGGCCGGCGACGGACTGGCCACCCCCAAAGACGATGCGACCGCGGGGCTGCGGGCCCTGCACATCGCCCGCCGATCGGCGGTCAAACACCGCACTGCGGTGATCAATCAACTCAAGGCCATGCTGGTCTCGGCGCCAGATGCTGTCCGCGAAAAGTACCGTGACTTAACAACATTGAAGATGATCGAGGCTGTCGCCCGCTGCCGACCAGAGGCCCAAGCCGACCCGTGGGCGCAGTCGCTGCTCGTCGCGGCCAAGATGCTCGCTCAGCGGGTGCAGTTCCTCGAAACCCAGGCCGCGGCACTCCAAACCCAGATCGATGCGATCGTGACCGCGGCCAATCCCGGACTGCGGGCGGCCTACGGCGTCGGCGCGGACACCGCCGCCCAGCTGTTGATCACCGCCGGGGCCAACCCGCACCGGCTGCATCACGAGGCCGCGTTCGCCGCCCTGTGCGGCACTGCGCCGGTCCCCGCGTCCTCAGGCAAAACGAGCCGGCACCGTTTATCGCGCGGTGGGGACCGGGCTGCCAACAGCGCACTGCATCGCATCGCCTTGGTGCGGATGTCCAACCACCAACCCACCCGCGACTACGTGCAACGACAGATCGCGAAAGGACACAGCAAAAAGGAGATCCTGCGCAAGCTCAAACGCGCGATCGCCCGGGAAATGTTCAAACTGCTGACCCGTCAGGTCGACGTGCCTGAGTACGCCGACCTTCGCCCGGCCCGGCAGGCCAAGAACATCACCGTCACTGCTGCGGCCAACCACTTCGGGGTCTGGCCCACCGTGATCTCGCGCATCGAACGCGGACTACAACGCGACGACACCTTCGCCGAAACCTACAGAATCTGGCTCGACGCGGCTTGACACGAATAGGAGCATCAACCCTCATCGCCCCGCAACACTGGCTTTGATCAAGGTCACCCCTATGGGAACCCGACCCCGATGTTCCCAGGGGACAATCGGTTGTCTACACCCTTCACACGCATTTGGTCTTCACACCGAAGCACCCGCGCGGACCGTACACCGACGAGACCTTGGGCCGGCGTGAGCAGATCATGGCCGAAGTCTGTACCGACTTCGGCGCCAAACTGCGCGAATTCAACGGCGAAACCGACCACGTGCACCTGCTCGTGCACTACCCACCGAAAGTCGCGATATAACGGCTGGTCAATACAGCCTCAAAGGCGTCTCCGCGCGGCACCTGCGCCAAGAATTCCCCGGCCACATCCGCAAATATCTCTGGGGCGGACACTTCTGGTCCCCGTCCCTACTCCAACGGATCCTGCCGCGGCCCACCACCATCAATAGTTCAAGGACTACATCTAAAACCAGAAACGCCCCAACTAACGCCGGCGGTGCCAGCACTTCACGCCGACACCACCAACAGGATGCAATTCCTCCCGACCGTAAACGACCGGGGTTCCTCGCAAGAAACCCGCTGAGGTCATCCACCGAATTTGTCTATGCACGCGAAGACGGTGCGGGCGACATTGAACACAACGTTGGTCGTCAGGCATGCGTCTTCGTTCCCGACAAGCTGGCGTACCTGGAAAACACCATCGCGGACTTCGCATTGTGCTCGGTAGAGGTAGATGTGGTCGGTATTCGGCTGGCCGGCGACCGGCGCATTGGTCTGGACTTCGATGCAGTCACCCTGACGGAGGTTCTCCACCGAGACCGTTGGCCGGGACCTTGGCGGCGGTGTGACCACGGTGGAGATGACCCTTGGCGTGGGCACGGTCGTGGTGGTCACCGTTGTAGTACCCGAGTTGTTGCGGGCCGGGCCCAGAATCAGCCACACGACCAGGGCGATCACCGTGAGCGCCATGATGGCGTAGGACAGCGTCAGCCCCAGCACTGCCCGCTTCCGTCCGGGCTCGTGTCCGCGTTTGATCCGCGCCAGCGCCAGGTGGCCCAACACCGCGCCGGCAGGCGCGAACACGAAGGCGAACACCACCGACAGGGTCGCGAACGTGTTCACCTCGGGCTTCGGCGGCGGGGCATCGTGCTGGCCATAGGACATCGGCGGTCCATATGTCGGCATCAACTGCCCGTAGCCCGGCAAGGAAGTGGGCGCGGCATAAGGATCGGCTGCAAACGGATCCTCGGACCCGGAACCATGCTCACCGTACGTCACCACGATCTCCGTACCGGTCGCGTCCTTGCTCACCGACCATGGGAGGGACTAGGTAAGCATAGGTTCATCGACTCGCCACCGCACTGACATCAGCACGGGAGATCGTGCCTCAGTGCTCAGGCGCGCTGGCTGGAAACCGAGATGACCTCGCCGGTCAGGTAGCTGGAATAGTCGCTGGCCAGGAACGCGATGGTGGTGGCGATCTCCCACGGCTCGGCCGCGCGGCCGAAGGCCTCATCGGAGGACAGCCGGTCCAACAGCTCCGACGACGCCGACTTCTCCAGGAACTTGTGCCGCGCGATGCTCGGCGACACGGCGTTGATCCGCACGCCGTATTCGACGGCCTCGATCGCGCTGCACCGGGTCAGTGCCATCACACCGGCCTTGGCGGCGGCGTAGTGCGACTGGGAATGCTGTGCACGCCAACCCAAGACGCTGGCGTTGTTGACGATGACGCCGCCCCTGCTGATGTCGCCGCCGGAGCGGCTCCGGCGATCCACTTCGCGGAAGTACCGCAGCGCTGCGCGGGTGGCGCGCATGACCGAGGTGAGCGTGACATTGAGGACGCGGTCCCACTCGTCGTCGGTCATGTCGACCAGCGGGGTTTCCCCGCCGAGGCCGGCGTTGTTGACCAGCACGTCCAGCCGGCCCATCTGCTCCACCGACCGGGCGATCAACGCGTCGACGGCCTCGGTGGAGGTGACGTCACACACCACGGCCTCGACCCGGCCCAGGCCAAGCCCGGCCAGCTCGTCGCGGGTCTCGTTCAGCCGGCGCTCGTGGTAGTCGCTCACCACCACATCGGCGCCTTCCAGCAGGGCCCGGCGCGCGGTCGTCGACCCGATGCCGGTGCCCGCGGCAGCGGTCACCAGCACCACCTTGTCCGCCAAAAGGCCGTGTCCCTCAACCTCTTTCGGCGCGATGGAAAGGTCGCTCATGCTCAGCCCTTGGCCTCTCGGGGTAGGCCGAGCACCCGCTCGGCGATGATGTTGCGCTGAATTTCGTTGGATCCGCCGTAGATGGTGTCCGAACGCGAGAACAGATACAGCCGCTGCCACTCGTCGAACTCACCCTCTGGCAGCGTCAGCCCGGCCATGCCCTGCACGTCCATGGCGATCTCGCCGAGCTCGCGATGCCAGTTGGCCCACAACAGCTTCGAGACATTGTCCTGGCCGGGCTGTTCGACATCCATGGTGGCCAGTGCATAGGACCGCATGGCCTTCAAGCCGGTCCAGGACGCGGTCAGTCGCTGACGGATCAGCGGGTCGTCGGCCGCGCCGGTGCGCTTGGCCAGCTCGACCAGGTTGGAATGTTCACGCGCGTAACGGATCTGCTGACCCAGCGTGGAGACCCCGCGCTCGAAGGTGAGCGTGCCCATGGCCACCCGCCAGCCGTCGCCGGGCTGACCGACCACCAGTGACGCCTCGGTGCGGGCGTCGTCGAAGAACACCTCGTTGAACTCGGAGTCGCCGGTCAACTGGATGATCGGCCGGATCTCGACACCGGGCTGATCCAGCGGCACCAACAGATAGGACAACCCGGCGTGCCGCTTGGAGCCCTTCTCGGTGCGCGCCACCACGAAGCACCACTGCGCCCAGTGCGCCAGTGACGTCCAGACCTTCTGACCGTTGATAAGCCACTCGTCGCCGACCAGCTCGGCCGTCGTCGACACATTGGCCAAGTCGCTACCGGCATTGGGCTCGGAGTAGCCCTGACTCCACAGCTCGGTGACGTCGAGAATCTTGGGCAGGAACCGCTGCTGCTGTTCGGGGGTGCCGTACTCGATGAGCGTCGGACCGAGCAGCTCCTCGCCCAGGTGGTTGACCTTGTCCGGCGCGTTGGCGTGGGCGTATTCCTCATAGAACGCCACCCGGTGCGCAACCGTCAGGCCGCGGCCGCCGTGCTCCACCGGCCAGCCGAGGCAGGTCAGACCGGCGGCGGCGAGGTGTTGATTCCACGCCCGCCGTTCCTCGAAGGCTTCGTGTTCACGCCCCGGTCCACCCAGGCCCTTCAGGGCTGCGAATTCGCCAACAAGATTGTCTGCGAGCCACTGCCGGACCTCGGCCCGGAACTCCTGGACCTCTATCACCCCTGTAGGCTAACCTACCAAGCACTTGCTTTGTTAGGGGAGCATCAATGACGAGCAACCTCCGTACTGTTCCAGCGGTACTGGATCGGATTGCCGTGCAGTTTTCCGACCATGAGGCGCTGGTCAGTGACGATCGGCGTCTCACCTATTCGGAACTGCACGCGCTGGTGCGCCAAGCCGCCGCGGCGATGATCGACCTCGGCGTCGAACCCGGCGACCGGGTGGCGATCTGGTCCCCCAACACCTGGCACTGGGTGGTGGCCTGCCTGGCCACCCACTACGCCGGCGCGGTGATGGTGCCGCTGAACACCCGCTACACCGCCAGCGAGGCCACCGACATCCTGGCCCGCACCGACGCCCCGCTTCTGATCGCCGCGGGCGAGTTCCTCGGCTCGGACCGCGCCGCCGAACTGGACCGGGACGCGCTGCCCTCGCTGCGCCACATCGTGCGGGTGCCCATAGAGAAAAATGACGGCACGTGGGATGCGTTCGTCGCCCGCGGATCTGGACCGGAGGCCTTGGAAAGGGTCGACGCGCGTGCCGCGGCAGTGCAACCCGACGATGTCTCCGACATCCTGTTCACCTCCGGCACCACCGGACGCAGCAAGGGCGTGCGCTGCGCTCACCGGCAGTCACTGGACGGCTCGGCGGCCTGGGCCGAATGCGGGCAGCTGAGCAGCTCCGACCGCTACCTGTGCATCAACCCGTTCTTCCACAACTTCGGCTACAAGGCCGGCATCCTGGCCTGCCTGCAGACCGGTGCGACGCTGTACCCGGTGCTCACGTTCAAGCCCGAGCAGGTCCTGAAAGCCATTGCCGACCATCACATCACGGTGTTGCCCGGCCCGCCGACCATCTACCAGACCCTGCTGGACCATCCGGAGCGCGCCGACTACGACCTGTCCTCGCTGCGGTTCGCGGTCACCGGTGCGGCCGTGGTCCCGGTGGTGCTGATCGAGCGGATGCAGTCCGAACTCGACATCGACATCGTGCTGACCGCCTACGGGCTGACCGAGGCCGCCGGATTCGGCACCATGTGCCGGGCCGACGACGACGCCGTCACGGTGGCCACCACCTGCGGCCGGCCCATCGCCGATTTCGAACTGCGCCTGGATGATTCGGGTGAGGTACTGCTGCGCGGACCCAATGTCATGCTCGGCTACCTCGACGATCCGGAGGCCACTGCGGCGGCCATCGACACCGAGGGCTGGTTGCACACCGGCGATATCGGGACGCTCGATGAGCGCGGCAACCTGACCATCACCGATCGCCTCAAGGACATGTACATCAGCGGCGGGTTCAACGTGTACCCGGCCGAGATCGAGCAGGTGCTGGCCCGGTTGGACGGGGTGGCCGAGTCCGCGGTGATCGGCGTTCCCGACGAGCGGCTCGGTGAGGTCGGCAAGGCCTTCGTCGTGGTCAAACCCGGCTTCACCCTGGATGAGGCCGCCGTGATCGCGCACAGCCGTGAGCATCTGGCGAACTTCAAGACACCGAAGTCGGTGGAGTTTCTGGACGTGTTGCCACGCAATCCGGGCGGCAAGGTGATCAAACCGGTGCTGCGCAGCAGAGGGACCCGAGAAGGGGTGCAATGGACCTGAATTTCGACGAGGAAACCGAGGCCTTTCGGGCCGAGGTTCGCGAGTTCCTGACGGCCAATCGGGACTCGTTCCCGACCAAGTCGTACGACACGCTTGAAGGTTTCGAACAGCATCGCCGTTGGGACAAGGTGCTTTTCGATGCCGGGCTGTCGGTGATCGCCTGGCCCAAGGAGTACGGCGGCCGCGATGCCACCCTGCTGCAGTGGGTGGTGTTCGAGGAGGAGTACTTCCACTCCGGCGCTCCCGGCCGGGCCAGCGCCAACGGCACCGCAATGCTGGCGCCGACGCTGTTCGCGCACGGCACCACCGAGCAGCTCCAGCGGGTGCTGCCGAAAATGGCCAGCGGCGAGGAGATCTGGGCCCAGGCCTGGTCGGAGCCCGAGTCCGGCAGCGACCTGGCCTCGCTACGCTCGACGGCCACCAAGGTCGACGGCGGCTGGCGGCTCAACGGACAGAAGATCTGGAGCTCGCGGGCACCCTTCGGCGAGCGCGGCTTCGGGTTGTTCCGTTCCGACCCCGAGGCCCAGCGCCACAAGGGCCTGACCTACTTCATGTTCGACCTCAAGGCCGAGGGCATCACCGTGCGGCCGATCGCCCAACTCGGTGGGGACACCGGCTTCGGCGAAATCTTCCTCGACGATGTCTTCGTGCCCGACAACGACGTGATCGGCGAGGTGCACGACGGCTGGCGCGCGGCGATGAGCACGTCGAGCAACGAGCGCGGCATGTCGCTGCGCAGCCCGGCCCGCTTCCTGGCGCCCGCGGAACGGCTTGTCGCACAGTGGAAGAGCAATCCCGATCCGGTCTTCACCGACCGGGTGGCCGACGCCTGGATCAAGGCGCAGGCCTACCGGCTGCACACGTTCGGCACCGTGACCCGGCTGGCCAACGGTGGCGAGTTGGGCGCCGAATCCTCGGTGACCAAGGTGTTCTGGTCCGACCTGGATGTCGCGCTGCACCAGACCGCATTGGACTTGCAGGGCCCCGACGCCGAGCTCACCGACCACTGGACCGAGGGTCTGCTGTTCGCTCTGGGCGGGCCGATCTACGCCGGCACCAACGAGATCCAGCGCAACATCATTGCCGAGCGCCTTCTTGGCCTGCCCCGGGAGCCAAAGTGAACACCCGAAGACGACCACGAGTGAGGATCGCAGCGAGGAACGAGCGAGGACCGGAGCGAGTGGGAGTCAAGGCATGAACTTCGAAATCGACGAACAGCAGCGCGACTTCGCGGCGAGCATCGATGCCGCACTTGGCGCCGCCGATGTTCCTGCCGCCGTGCGCGCCTGGGGTGACGGCGACACCACGCCCGGCCGCAAGGTGTGGGCCCAGCTGACCGACCTCGGCGTGACCGCCCTGCTGGTGCCCGAGAAGTTCGACGGCATCGATGCCAGCCCGGTCGACCTCGTGGTGGCGCTGGAGCGGCTGGGTTACTGGGCCGTGCCCGGTCCGGTGACCGAATCCATTGCCGTGGCACCGATTTTGCTCGCGGACGACGAACGTTCCGCCGGTCTTGCCTCTGGTGAGCTGATCGCCACCGTCGCCCTGCCGCCGCAGGTACCGCGCGCCGTCAACGCCGACTTCGCCGGTCTCACCCTGCTGGCCTCCGACGATCAGGTCAGCGACGCCAGCATCGGTACAGGCCACGACTCCGTCGACCCGGCCCGAAAGCTGTTCGATGTCACCGCAACCGGCGCGGCCCAGCCGGCCGACACCGCACGTGCCTACGAGTTCGGCGTGCTGGCCACCGCCGCCCAACTGATCGGCGCCAGCCAGGCCATGCTCGACCTCGCCGTCGAATACGCCAAGCAGCGCACCCAGTTCGGCCGGATCATCGGTTCCTATCAGGCCATCAAGCACAAGCTGGCCGATGTGCATATCGCCGTCGAGCTGGCCCGTCCGCTGGTCTATGGCGCCGCGCTGGCACTGGCGGAAGGTTCGCCGGATATCGCGCGCGACGTCAGCGCCGCCAAGGTGGCCGCCGGCGACGCCGCGCTGCTGGCTGCCCGGTCGGCCCTGCAGACCCACGGCGCCATCGGGTTCACCCAGGAACACGACTTGTCCCTGTTGCTGCTGCGCGTACAGGCATTGCGCAGCGCCTGGGGCGATCCGACCCTGCACCGCCGTCGACTGCTGGAGGTTCTGTCGTGAGTGAAGAACGGCAAATGCTGCGCGAAACCGTTGCGGCGCTGGTCGACAAGCACGCCTCACCGGAGGCCGTGCGCGCGGCGATGGAATCCGAACGCGGCTACGACGAGAAGCTGTGGACTCTGCTCTGTGAGCAGGTCGGCGCGGCCGCCCTGGTCGTGCCCGAGGAGCTCGGCGGTGCCGGCGGCGAGCTCGCCGACGCCGCGGTGGTGCTCGAAGAGCTGGGCAAGGCCCTGGTGCCCACCCCACTGTTGGGCACCACCCTGGCCGAGCTGGCGCTGCTGGCCGCCGGTGAGCACGAGCCGCTCGAGGGCCTTGCTGAAGGCGCCTCGATCGGCACCGTGGTGTTCGACGCCGAGAACGTCCTCAACGGTGATGTGGCCGACGTCGTCATCGCCGCCGACGGGGAGAACCTCACCCGCTGGGCCACTTTCACCGCCACGCCCAAATCCACCATGGACCTGACCCGCCGGCTTTCGGCGGTGATTCCCGGCGACACCACGGTCATCGGCAGCGATCCGGGCCTGGCCGATACCGCCGCCCTGTTGATGGCCGCCGAACAGATCGGCGCCGCCTCACGCTGCCTGGATCTGACCGTCACCTACACCAAGGACCGGGTGCAGTTCGGTCGCCCGATCGGCAGCTTCCAGGCCCTCAAGCACCGGATGGCCGATCTGTACGTGAAGGTGGCCTCGGCGCGTGCCGTGGTCAACGACGCCATTGCCGCACCGTCGGCTACCTCGGCCTCGCTGGCCCGCTACTTCGCCAGCGAGGCGCTGTCCGCGGTGACCGCCGAGGCCATCCAGATGCACGGCGGTATCGCGATCACCTGGGAAAGCGACATCCAGCTGTACTTCAAGCGGGCCCACGGCAGCGCACAGCTGCTGGGTTCACCCCGTGAGCACCTGCGTCGGCTCGAAGCTCAAGTGTTTTAGGCGGCTCGGCCGCCGAAGTGTCCTAGGCCGGACCTACAGGCTGCTCAGGCCTGAGCCGGCGAGCCACTTCTTGGCGATATCGGACAGATTGGTCCCCGTGGCGGCCTCGGCGTTCATGGTGATGAGGTCCTCGGTGGTGAGCTTCGCGGAGACATCGTTGAGCGTCTTGGTGATGACGTCGTTCAGTTTGGCTTTCTTGATCAGCGGGACGACGTTCTCGGCGGCGAACAGGGATTTGTCGTCGTAAAGGGCGACCAGATTGTTCGCGACCAGACCGGGGTCGGTGCTGAACAGGTCACCGGCCTGGATCTGGCCGTTGGTCAGCGCCGTCATCGTCAATGTGCCGCCGGCGTCGAGTGGGATGAACTCCTTGAAGTTCAACCCGTACACCTCGCGCAGCCCGACCACACCTTGCTTGCGGGACTTCCATTCCGGCGGTCCGCCGAGCGCGAGTTGTCCGGCGATGGGTTGCAAGTCGGAGATCGTCTTCAAGGCGTATTTGTCGGCGGTGTCCTTGGTGACCGCAAGAACGTCCTTGTCCTCTGCGGGTGACGGCGTCAACATGGCGATCCCGGCCGGCAGTTTGTCCTTGAGTTCGGACGACACCGCTTCGCTCGTCGCGGCGGTCGAGTCCGGGTCGAGGTAGTGCAGAAAGGCACCGGAGTACTCCGGGACCAGGTCGATCGATGCGTCTTTCAGCGCCGCGACGTAGACCTCCCGGCTTCCGATGTTGAGCTGTTCCACCACCTCCACTCCCTTGGCCTGCAAGGCCTGTGAATAGATGCTGGCGATCAGCTGGCTTTCGGTGAAGTCGGCGGAACCGATGATGATCTGGGATCCGGGGGATCCGGCGTTGTTCCCGTCTCCCGAGAGCGGATCCTTGCCGAGTCCGCACGCGCACAAGACAATTGCCGACACGACCGCCAGGGCCGCGAGTTTCGTGCGATTGCTCATATGTCTTCCTGAGGTGAGGGGCCGATGCCTAGCCGACGGCCGGTGCGGGGACGGGTGTGCTGGATTTCGACGCGACGCGCCGCAGACCGGGCGACACGACGAGCCGGCCCAGCCAGGCGAAGCTGAGTTCGAGGACGACGGCCAGGAGCGCGATGACGATGGCGCCGCCGGCCATTTCAGCGAAGTTCGCCTGTGCCCTGCCGTCGAGGATGAACCGGCCGAGACCCTGTAGCCCGAGATAGGCGGCAACGGTAGCGGTCGAAACGATCTGCAGGGTCGAGCTTCTGATCCCTGAGATCATCAAGGGCAGCGCGCACGGCAGCTGCACCCGGATCAGGGTCTGCCGCTTCGTGAAACCCATTCCGCGCGCGGCACCGACCGCGTCGGGGTCGGCGGTCTGGATGCCCGAGTAGGTTCCGGTGAGGATCGGTGGAACCGCCAGCAGCACCAGCACGACGATGGTGGGCAGTATGTATACGAGCTTTCCGGTGACCACCGGTGCGATGAGCAGGAAGAGCAGCACCAGCAGTCCCAGGGTCGGAAGCGCGCGCAGTGCGTTGGCCAGCCCGGCGACCAGCGTTTCGCCGCGACCCGTGTAGCCGATCAGAATGCCCAGCGGGACGCCGATCGCCAGGGCGATTGCCAGCGCCACGAACGAGTACAGCAGGTGGTAACCGATCTGGGCGGGGATGCCGCCGGAGCCCGTCCAGTTCGCCGGGTCCGTCAGCCAGCCGAAGATGTTCACGATGTGACCGTCCTTTGCCGCCAAGGGGTTAGGAGCTTGTTGATCCAGATGACGAGGCCGTCGAAGACCACCGCAAGCACGACGCACAGCACCACACCGGTGATCAACGGCACGTAGAGCCGCAGCTGAAATCCCTGGGTGAACAACGAACCGAGCTGCGGAATGCCCAGTAGGGCGGCCATGGTGACGATGCTGACGTTGGACACCACCGCGACCCGCAGGCCTGCGGCGATCACCGGCACGGCGACGGGCAGCTCGACCAGGAGCAGCCGCTGCCACCCGCGATAGCCCATGGCCTCGGCAGCGGCGACCGTGTCATGCGGCACCGAGCTCAGCCCGTCGGCGACGACACGCACCAGCAGGGCCAGGGTGTAAAGCGTCAGCGCGACAATGATGTTGACCGGATCGAGAATCTTGGTCCCGAGGATGATCGGCAACACGATGAACAGTGCCAGCGACGGAACGGTGTAGAGCAGCCCCGCGGTGCCGACGATCGCGGCATAGCCCCGCCCTGATCGGTGGGCCCACCACCCCAGGGGCAGTGCCAGCAGCAGGCCCAACACGGTGGGCACCAGGGTGAGCCAGGTGTGGCTGATGGTGAGGCTGACGATGCGGTCGAGGTTCGACGAGATCCAGTTCATGCCGTCACAGCTCCCAGCCCGCCGGACACCCCGGCGTCCTTGGCCCGCCGGATCGCATCGATCACGTCGTGGTCGGTGGCGGTGCCAAGCAGCACCCCCGCGTCGTCGGTGACGACGCAGCGCCCGCTCGGGCTGGACAGCGCCGAGTTGAGCAGTTCCCGCAGCGGGTCGCCCCGGCGGGCGGTCGTGGCGCAGAGGTTGATGTCGGTGTCCCGCACGGTATCTCCGGACAGGTTCGCGGTGTCGACCCAGCCCAGCGGCGCGTTCTTGGCATCGACCGCAAGCACCCACCGGCCGTTTCCGGACGGTATCGTCGAGACCTGCTGTCCCACAGACACTGTCGGCTCGTCATTGAGCGTGAGCAGGTCGTCGGGGCGGTGGAATCCGAGCGCCTGGTAGCCCCGGGCGGACCCGACGAAGTCGGCGACGAAGGCGTCGTTCGGGGAGGCCAGCAGTTCGGCCGGGGCCGCGGCCTGGGCCAGCGTCCCACCCTGACGCAGCACCACCACCTGATCGCCCAGCTTGAGGGCCTCGTCGATGTCGTGGGTGACCATCACGATGGTCTTGGAGATATCGGCTTGCAGCCGCAGGAACTCGTCCTGCAGCTGGTTGCGGACGATCGGGTCGACGGCACTGAACGGCTCGTCCATCAGCAGGAAGGGCGGATCGGTGGCCAGCGCGCGGGCCACGCCCACCCGCTGCTGCTGACCGCCGGACAGCTGCCACGGGTAGCGGCGGGCAAACTTCGCGTCCAGGCCCACCCGCTCCAGCAGTTCCATTGCCTTGGAACGGGTTTCCTTCTTGCCACCACCGAGCAGCCGGGGCAGGGCGGCGACGTTGTCGACCACCGTGCGGTGCGGAAACAGGCCGGCGTTCTGGATTACGTAGCCGATCCGGCGGCGCAGTGCCACGGTGTCAAGCGACTGGGTGTCGACCCCGTCCAATTCGATGGTGCCCGAGCTGGGTTCGATGAGTCGATTGATCATCCGCATCGAGGTCGTCTTCCCGCATCCCGACGGGCCGACCAGGGTGGTGATCTTTCCGTTGGGCGCGGTCAACGTCAGGTTGTTCACGGCGACCGTGCCGTCCGGATACACCTTGGAGACGTTGTCGAATGTGATCATGGCTGTCTTTCTTCCGTGCCTTCTTGGGCTGGTTTGGAGGAACGGCTCAGCTGGGCGGACAGCTCCGCCGCGGCCGAGACCAGCAGTTCGCCAAACCGGTTCGCACCGGATTCGGTGAGCCGATAACTCGGGACGACGAAGCTCAGCGCCGCGACGATGCGTGCCTCGGAGTGCACCGGGCACGCGACGGCGGTCACGTCGGGCTCGACGCCGCGTTCGACGACGACGTATCCGCCGGTGCCGACGTCACCGCGAAGCGCTCGCCCCGCGGCCGAGATGTCCAGGGGAATGGTCCGGCCAACCCAACTGGAATGCCGGACCGAGTGGGTGCCCTGCACGATGCCGATGTAGATGGCGACGTCGCTGTGCCACTGGACCGACAGATAGACAGATTCGCCCGTCTGCGCAACCAGCTTCTCCATCACCGGCGTGGCCAGGTCGGCCAATGACTCGCTGCTGAGTGCCGCTGCCCCCAGTTGGATCATCCGGCCGCCGGGCCGGTAGATACCGACCTCGTCCCTGGCGATGAAACCGGTGGTCTCCAGTGTGCGCAGCAGCCGCAGTGCGGTACTCGGGGCAAGATCGCAATCCCTGGCACTGTCGGCAAGATTCGCGCTGCCACGCTCGCAGATGGTCGCGAGCAGGGCGAGTGCCCGTTCCACGGTTCGGGTGGATGCCTCGGCCAATGCCGACCTCCTCTCATCCCGGCTTGTTTCCAGTAGGTGCAATTTGAATTTCATCTAGCGGAATTCTTGGGTTGTCGGCGATGATATGTGCTGCGACACGTCAGCGGTAGAGGAATGAGGAGAATTACATGATTGTGCTGAGCGGGACGGGCACGATTGCCGACGTGGTGACGCTGGCCGACCGGCGCGATCAGGTCTCGATCTCACCCGACGTCCTCGCCGCCATCGGCCACGCGTACCACCAGGCCACCGACCTGAGCAGGCGTTTTCCCACCTACGGCCGCACCACCGGCGTCGGGGGGAATCGCGGTACGCAGGTGCATGCCGACGACAAGCACTACGGGATGCGCCTCCTGCGCAGCCACGCCGTGGATGCCGGCGATCCGCTCGCCGACCGGATCGTCCGGGCCATGCTCGCGGTGCGATTGATCCAACTGTGCGTACCGGGGGCGGGCCTGGATCCGAGGATCCTCTCCGGACTCGAACGCATGCTCAACGACGATGCCCTGCCCGAACTGCTCCAGTACGCGTCGATCGGCACCGGCGATCTCGCCGCCCTCGCCGGCACCGCGCTCACCCTGATCGGGGAGCGGCCGGCCACCGCGCCGTTGACTCCGATGGAGCCGTGGAGCGCCGACAGCGCGCTGCCGTTCATGAGCAGCAGCGCCCTCACGGTCGGACGCAGTTGCCTGGCACTGGACGAACTGAACCGGCTGGAGCGGGCATCCAGCGTGATCTACCTGCTCAGTTTCCTTGCGCTCGACGGAAATCCGTCCACCTTCTCGCCGGCCGC
Organism: Mycolicibacterium frederiksbergense; assembly: GCF_029893345.1. Lineage (GTDB taxonomy): Bacteria > Actinomycetota > Actinomycetes > Mycobacteriales > Mycobacteriaceae > Mycobacterium > Mycobacterium frederiksbergense_B. The sequence goes on from NZ_JARXVE010000004.1 coordinate 275,656, forward strand.
GGCCCGCGCGGCGGCGGCACCGCAGGTGGACACCGTAGCCGCAAGGTTGCGGCGACTGCTCACCGACGGCGCCCATGCCGACCACACGCCGGCGCGCATCCAGGATCCGTATGGCCTGCGGGTGTACCCAGTTGCGCATGCGAGCGTCGTCGCATCATTGGATTCGCTTGCCCGGCAACTGGAACGGACGCTGAACACCGCGCAGGAGAACCCGCTGTTCGACTTCGACGGTGACGGGGTCGTCCATCACGGTGCGTTCTACCAGGCGTCACTGTCGCTCGAACTCGACGGCACCACCCTGGCTTTGGCCTTGACCGCACCGATCACGCATTCCCGGATCAGGATGCTCAACGATCCGGACACCAACGGGCGCAACGCGTTTCTCGCCTCATCCGAAGACGGATCGTCAGGCTTGATGATGGTTGAGTACGTCGCCGCCGGGGCGATCGCCGAGATCCGGGCAGCTGCGCAACCGGCATCGATCGGGACGCTCGTGCTGTCGAGGGGCGCCGAGGAGGACGCCACCTTCGCGTCCCAGGCCACCCAGCAACTCGAACGTTCGGTTGCCGCCTACCGGGTGCTGCTGGGTTGCGAGCTCGTCGGTGCGGTGCGGCTCCTGCGTCAGCGCGGGCTGCACGGTCGGTGGGCCGGTGCGCTCGGTCAGGCGTTCACGCTGGCGTCCGACCTGCCCTGGGACGACGAGGATCGGGATCTACGCGGCGATCTCGATGCGGCGGAGTCATTGCTCGACGACCTCGGGCGACTCGTCCCGGATTCCGATCAGGTGAACAGATAGCCTGCAGGCATGACTGACCACGTCGCACTGCGGGCAGGTATCCCGCCGTTCCACGTCATGGACGTATGGCTGGCCGCGGCGGAACGTCAACGCACGCACGGCGACCTGGTCAATCTGTCGGCCGGGCAGCCCAGCGCCGGGGCACCCGCGCCGGTGCGTGACGCCGCCGTCGCCGCGCTGAACCGCAACGATCTCGGCTACACCGTCGCGCTGGGCATCCCGGAGCTGCGCACCGCGATCGCCGAGATGTACCGCGCGCGGCACGGCATTGACGTCGGGCTCGACGAGGTGGTGCTCACCACCGGGTCCTCGGGCGGTTTCCTGCTGGCCTTCCTGGCCAGCTTCGACGCCGGGGACCGGGTGGCGATCGCCAGCCCGGGCTACCCGTGCTACCGCAATATCCTCACTGCGCTGGGCTGCGAGGTGGTGGAGATCCCGTGCGGCCCGGAGACCCGGTTCCAGCCCACGGTCGCCATGCTCGAAGCGCTGGATCCCCCGGTGTCCGGGTTGATCGTCGCCAGCCCGGCCAACCCGACCGGCACCGTGATCCCGCCGGCCGAACTGGCCGCGATCGCGACCTGGTGTGACGAGTCCGGGGTGCGGCTGGTCAGCGACGAGATCTATCACGGCCTGGTCTACGAGGGCGCTCCCGAAACCAGCTGTGCCTGGGAGACCTCACGGAATGCCATTGTGGTCAACAGCTTCTCGAAGTATTTCGCGATGACCGGTTGGCGGCTGGGCTGGTTGCTGGTGCCCACCGAACTGCAGCGTGCGATCGACCGGCTCACCGGCAACTTCACCATCTGCCCGCCCGCGCTGGCCCAGTACGCCGCGATCGCCGCGTTCACTCCGGAGGCGCTGGCCGAGACCGACGGGCTGTTGGCCCACTACTCCGACAACCGCCGGCTGCTGCTCGATGGGCTTCGCGGTATCGGTATCGATCGGCTGGCCCCGACCGACGGCGCCTTCTACGTCTATGCCGACGTCAGCCAGTACACCGACGACTCGCTGACCTGGTGCTCACAGCTGCTGGCCGACACCGGCGTCGCCATCGCACCCGGGATCGACTTCGACACCACCCGCGGCGGCTCGTATGTCCGGCTGTCATTCGCCGGCCCGACCAGCGATATCGAGGAAGCCCTGCGCCGGATCGGTTCCTGGTTGGGCTGACGCCCACCCCTTTCAGAATGGGGGTGGTTCGTAGTTGGCGGCCAGCCAGGCTTGGTGTTGGCGTTGTTGTTCGGCGATCAGTTCGGTGCGTTCGCGTCGTTCGGCGGTGATCCGGTCGCGCCGATCCTGTTCGCGGGTCTGCTTGCGGGTCGGCATCATCATCCCGCGCTGGCGGGCTCGGGGTGTGCGGCTCAGCGATGGTGAGCTCCCCGGTGGGGCCCGGCGCGGCTTCCGGGTGCGACCATTTGCTGATGGCCCAGGACGAGCCCGAGAAACGCATCGTCGATCTGGAACATCAGCTTGGCGACCAGAAGCGGGAGGCGGATCCTTGGCCTATGACGATCGGACTTATTTGCGCAATCCCGCAGGAGCTCGCGCATCTGCGAACTGCCCTTTCTGATGCCCAAGCCGAGGAGGTAGCGCACGCTAGCTTCTACACAGGTAAGCTCGACGGGCGCCAGGTCGTGCTCGCTGGAGCGGGCATGGGTAAGGTCAACACCGCCCTGGTGGGGACGTTGCTAGCAGACCGATTTCACTGCCGTGCAATTGTTTTCACAGGTGTAGCCGGTGGGCTTGACTCGGAGCTGCACATCGGCGACATCGTGATCGCCGACCGTGTCGTCCAGCACGATGCGGGCGTTATCGAGAACGAGCGCCTGCGTACCTACCAAGCGGGACACGTCCCCTTTATCAATCCGACGGAGCGGCTTGGTTATCCGGTCGACCCACACTTGATTGACCGCGTCAAGCACAGCCTTGAAGCTTTCAAACTTCCGACGCTATCCCGCGCTGCGGGCGGCCACCAACAGCCGCCGCGGATCGCATACGGCACCATCCTCAGCGGCGACCAGTACCTGCACTGTGAGGCCACCCGCGACATGCTCCAGCGCGATCTCGGCGGCCTGGCAATCGAAATGGAAGGTGGCGCGCTGGCTCAGGTCTGCGAATCCTTTGGCATCCCTTGGCTAGTCATCCGCGCCCTGTCCGACCTCGCCGGCCGCGACTCTCAGTTCGACTTCACCGCGTTCGTGGACCAGGTCGCCGCCGGTTCCGCAGGCATTTTGCGGCACGTACTTCCAGTGCTGTGATCCTCTCGGCGACGACTACAGAGGGTGTGGCATTCGTCAGCTTGACGTTGGCAGCGAAATGCCAAAGACCGATTTGAACCTCCGCAGCAGGTGATTGGCCCGGTGAAACGGGCGAAAAACCTACCGCTTCACCGCGGCGTACCAGTCCAGCAGATCCGGATTGTCGACCGCGCTGCGCTCGACCACCTTGGCCGCATCAGCCCCCTGGAACAGCTTCTTGATCGGGACTTCGAGCTTCTTACCGGTGCGGGTGTGCGGAATGCCCGGGGCGACCAGAATGTCGTCGGGCACGTGCCGCGGGGACACCTCGGTGCGGATGGTCTGGATTATCCGTTCGCGCAAGGCATCGCTGAGGTCGACTCCGTCGGCCAGCACCACGAACAACGGCATCCAATACCCGCCGTCGGGCTGCTCGGCGCCGATCACCAACGCCTCGACCACCTCGGGCAACCGTTCCACCGACTGGTAGATATCCGCGCTGCCCATCCGGATCCCGTTGCGGTTCAGCGTGGAGTCCGACCGGCCATGCACGACGATGCTGCCGTGGTCGGTGATGGTGATCCAGTCGCCGTGCCGCCACACCCCGGGAAACATCTCGAAATAGGCGTCGCGGTAACGGGATCCGTCGGCGTCGTTCCAGAATGCGATCGGCATCGAGGGCATCGGCTTGGTGATGACCAGCTCGCCCACCTCGCCGCGCACCGGATTGCCGGATTCGTCCCAGGCATCCAGCGCCACCCCGAGATAGGGCGCCGACAGCTCCCCCGGCCACACCGGCACGGTCGGGACGCCACCGATGAACGCCGACACCACATCGGTACCGCCGCTGATCGAGGCGACCTGAATCCGCTCACCCACGTTGTCGCGCAGCCACAGCGCCGACGACGGCGGCAGTGACGATCCGGTGATACCCACGGTTCTCAACGCCGACAGGTCATGCTGCTCGCGCGGCACCGCACCGGCCTTGGCGCAGGCCAGCACATAGCCCGGGCTGGTGCCCAGCACCGTCGCGCCGACCGTGGCCGCGATGCTCCACAACGCATCGGGCGTCGGATAGGTAGGGCTGCCGTCGTAGCAGACGATGGTCGCGCCGACCAGCAGACCGGCCACCTGGAAGTTCCACATCATCCAGCTCGGGCTGGTGTACCAGAAGAAGGTGTCGTCCCGGCCGATATCAGACTGCAGGGCAACGGCTTTGAGATGTTCGAGCAGCACGCCGCCGTGACCGTGCACGATGCCCTTGGGCAGGCCGGTGGTGCCCGACGAGTACAGGATCCACAGCGGGTGATCGAAATCAACCGGTGTGGTGGACAATTCAGCCTCGCCCGCGGTGGCCGATTCCCAGTCCAGCCAATCGGCACGGGGCGAACCCAGCCGCGACACCAGTACCGCGGCCTTCAGCGTGGGCAGCCCTTCGCGCAGCTCGGTGATGTCGGCGCTCTTGTCATGGGACTTGCCACCGAACCGATAGCCGTCGGCGGTCACCAGCACCGTCGGCTCCAGCTGCCCGAGCCGATCCAGGGCCGCCTTGGCGGTGTAATCCTGCCCGCAGGCGCTCCAGATCGCGCCGATGCTCGCGGTGGCCAGGAACGCGATGATGGCCTCGGCAATGTTGGGCAGGTAGCCGACCACCCGGTCCCCGGGCCGCACCCCGAGCGACCGCAGGGTGTTCGCGAAAGATGCGGTACGGCCCAGCAATTCGGACCAGGGCAGCTCGGTGACCGCGCCCCCCTCGGCCACGGTGAGAATGGCCGGCCGGTCGGTGCGGGCGTGCCGGGCCACCTGGTCGACGTAGTTGAGCCGGGAACCGGCAAACCACCGCGCCCCCGGCATCGCGTCGCCGGAAAGCACCTGCTCCGGCCGCTCACCCAGGTCGAAGTAATCCCATAGTGCCGCCCAGAACGCGGCGGGATCATCAACCGACCACTGCCACAGACTCTGATAATCCGGCGCACTGATACCCGAGCGGGACTCGATGTACCGGGCGAAGGCAGTGACCTGGGCGGACTCGATACCGTCCGCGGTCGGTTCCCACTGCGGGGCCAGTTCAGTCATCGTGCGCTCCACCCACCATCCATTGTGTACGACGCCCCGGTCACCATCCGGGCCTGCGGCGACGCCAGCCAACCTACCAACGCGCCCACCTCGTTCGGTTCCACCAACTGCTTGACCGCGCTCTCCTTCAACAGCACCTCGGCCAACACTCGTTCCTCGGGAATGCCGTGGATGCGGGCCTGGTCAGCGATCTGCTTGGTCACCAGCGGGGTGCGCACGTAACCGGGGCTGACGCAGTTGCTGGTCACCCCGTGCGGTCCGCCCTCCAGAGCGGTCACCTTGGACAACCCTTCCAGCGCATGTTTGGCGGTGACGTAGCCGGCCTTGTACTCCGACGCCCGCAGGCCATGCACCGAGGAAACGTTGATGATGCGGCCAAAGCCGTTGGCGTACATGTGCGGCAGCGCGGCGCGGATCAACAGGAACGGCGCTTCGACCATCAACGACAGCAGCATGCGGAACCGCTCCGGTGGGAATTCCTCGAGCGGGTGAGCGCTCTGCACCCCGGCGTTGTTCACCAGGATGTCGCAGTCCAGCCGCAGCGCCTCCAGTGCGGAGACGTCGAGAAGGTCCACCGCCCAAGACTTTCCACCGATCTCGGTGGCCACCGCCTCGGCCCCGTCGGCATCGACGTCGGCCACGGTGACCGCCGCCCCGCGGGACGCGAGCTCGCGGGCACAGGCCGCGCCGATGCCGCTGGCCGCGCCGGTAACCAGGGCCGTGCGGCCCGCCAGATCCGTCATGCCGCCACCCGTTCCAAGTCGGCCGCGTCAATGTCGACCAAGTCCACGCCCTTCGTTTCACGTGCGAATGCCACCGCCACCAGCGTCACCACCGAGGCAGCGGCGAGATACACCGCGATCGGCACCCAGGAGCCGAAATCCTTCAGAAGCCACACCGCGATGATCGGGGCGACTGATCCAGCCGCAATTGATGTGACCTGATAGCCAAGGGACACACCGGAATAACGCATCCGGGTGGGGAACATCTCGGCCATGATCGCCGGCTGCGGTGCGTACATCAGGGCGTGGATCACCAGGCCCAGCGTGATCGCCGCTGTCACCGGAAGATACTGACCGCTGTCCATCATGGGGTAGGCGAAAAAGCCCCAGCAGGCCGCGCCGAGCGCACCCACGAAGTACACCGGTCGCCGGCCGAAACGATCCGACAGCGCCCCGACCGTCGGGATGGCCACGAAGTGCACGGCGTGCGCGAACAACAGCCACCACAGGATGTCGCTGGTGTCGGCGTGCACATGCTCCTTGAGGTAGGTGATCGAGAAGGTGACCACCAGGTAGTACATGATGTTCTCGCCGAAGCGCAGCCCCATCGCGGTGAACACGCCGCGGGGGTAGCGCTTGAGCACCTCGATGGCGCTGAACGAGCTGGCCTTGATCTGTTCGGCTTCTTGTTGGGCCGCAACGAAAATCGGCGCGTCGGTGACCTTGGTGCGGATGTAGTAACCGATCAGCACCACCACCGCCGACAGCCAGAACGCCACCCGCCAGCCCCAGGACAGGAACGCCGCGTCCGAGAGCCGGCCGTAGAGCACCAGCAGCACCACGGTGGCCAGCATGTTGCCCACCGGAACGCCGGCCTGCGGCCAGCTGGCCCAGAATCCGCGGCTGCGATTGGGGCTGTGCTCGGCCACCAGCAGCACCGCGCCGCCCCACTCCCCGCCGACGGCGAAGCCCTGCGCGAACCGCAGCAACACCAGCAGGACGGGCGCCAGGTAACCGATCTGCCCGAAGGTCGGCAGACAGCCCATCAAGAAGGTGGACACCCCGACCAGCAACAGACTGAACTGCAGCAGCTTCTTACGGCCGAACTTGTCTCCGTAGTGACCGAACACGAGGCCGCCCAGCGGGCGGGCCAGGAAGCCGATGGCGTAGGTGGCGAAGGCGGCCATGATGGCGTCGAGGTCGTTGCCGCCCTGCGGGAAGAACAACTTGTTGAACACCAGCGTGGCGGCGGTTCCGTAGAGGAAGAACTCGTACCACTCGACCACCGTGCCGGCCATTGAGGCGGCGACGACGCGGCGCAGACCGGTCGCATTGGGTGCGCTCATCGGCGTCTCTCCTTACGACGTGGACCATTCCCCTAGGGACGCTGTGACACCCCTGACAGCTGCCGTGAGTATTCATGCACGCCCAACTCCACTGCAATGGATAAATCCGCACCAGCGGTCTGCGAAAATGCAGAAATGGACGGTTCGCAACGCCCTAGCCGCCTCAGCGCCGACGATCTGCTCGTCCTGCTGGCGGTCGGACGGTCCGGCCGCTACACCACCGCGGCCGACGAACTCGGGATCAACCACACCACGATCTCGCGGCGCATCGCCGCCCTGGAACAGGCCATCGGCGGTCGGGTGCTGACCCGGGCCGTCGGCGGCTGGGAACTCACCGACCTCGGCCGGGAGGCACTGGCGGCCGCCGAAGCCGTCGAGTCCGCGGTGTCCGCACTGAGCACCACCGGGACGCGGCAACTCGAAGGCGTGGTCCGGATCTCGGCGACCGACGGTTTCAGCGCCTACATCGCCGCGCCCGCGGCGGCCCGGGTGCAACGTCAGCATCCCCATCTGGCCGTCGAGATCGTGACCGCCACCCGGCGGGCTTCGCAGCAGCGCTCCAGCCTGGATCTGGAAATCGTGGTGGGCGCCCCTCAGGTGCGCCGTGCCGAGGCGATCCGGCTCGGCGACTACTGCCTGGGCATGTACGGCGCGCGCGACTATCTGGCCGAGCACGGCACGCCGGCCGACCTCGCGGACCTGGCCCGGTTTCCGCTGGTCTACTTCATCGACTCGATGCTGCAGGTCGACGACCTCGACATGGCGGCCAGTTTCGCGCCGATGATGCGGGAGTCGGTGACCTCCACCAACGTGTTCGTCCACGTGGAGGCCACCCGGGCCACGGCTGGGCTGGGTCTACTGCCCTGCTTCATGGCCGACCGGCATGAGGACCTGGTGCGGGTGCTGCCCGAGCAGTTGACGGTTCGGTTGAGCTACTGGCTGGTGGCGCGGGCCGAGACGCTGCGCCGCCCGGTGGTGGCCGCCGTGGTCGACGCGATCCGCGAACAGATGGCCGAGCAACATGATGCGCTACTCGGCATTCGGTGATTTCCCGATCTCGTTTGACGTGAGCCACGTAACACCCCACAATGTCCGTCATGAACGGTCAGAAATCCACAATGACGGTCAGCCGTGCTGCCGGTTGAGCGTCATGAGGCGATCGTCGAGGCGGTAGGCACCGCACAGGCGGTCAGCACGGATGAACTCGTCCGTCGCCTCGGGGTATCTGCCGAGACGGTCCGCCGTGACCTGGCCTTTCTCGAGGAACAAGGCGCACTGCGCCGGGTGCATGGCGGTGCCGCTGCGGTCGCCGACCACCGCCCCATCGAGCCGTCCTATTCCGAGCGCACGATGATCCACCACCAGGCCAAAGCCCAGTTGGCCCGGGTGGCCGCGGGGCTGCTGGAAAACGGGCAGACCGTGATCATCGACATCGGGACGACGGCCGTCGCCGTCGCCAAGGCCATCCCCCGCGGGTTCACCGGAACCGTGATCACCCCGTCGATGCCGGTCGCGGTGGAACTGGCCGACCGCCCGGGAATCGAACTGCTGCTGGCCGGCGGACGGGTCCGGGCCGGGGATCTGGCCTGCTCGAACGCGCACACCAAGGCCTTCTTCACCGACGTCTACGCTGATATCGCGCTGCTCGGTTCCGGCGGTGTGGACGCCCAAGCCGGGCTCACCGACTTTCACCTCGACGAGATCGACGTGCGCCGCACCATCATCGCCAACAGTGCGCGAAGCTACATCCTGGCCGACTCGTCCAAGCTCGGACAGGTCGCGCCCTACCGGGTGTGCGACCTATCCGCCGTCGACGGACTGATCACCGACCAGAACACCGACCCGGCCGTGGCTGCGGCCTTCGAGGAGACGGGAGGTGTGGTGATGCCGGCGCGGCCGGCGAGCGCCTGATACGGGTGCGGGCGACGTTGCAGCGTCGCCCGCTGACCGAGCACAACCTTTCGCGAAACAGTCAATTCCACTCAGAAAGCCCGATCTATGCCCAATTCTTCCATACCGCCCGCACCGCCCAACGGATCTGAAAACGTCACTGAAAGTGTTTCCGCGTACGGCTACACCGAGACCTTGGAACGCGGCACCGGCAAGTTCGCCTCGTTCGCTGTGGCCTTCGCGTTCGTCTCGATTGCCACCGGAATCTTCACCACCTACGGCAGCGTGCTCAGCAGCTCCGGTCCGATGGGCATCTGGACCTGGCCGATCGTGATCGTCGGCCAGGTGGCGGTGGCCCTGCTGATCGGTTCGCTGGCCGCCCGCATCCCGGTGACCGGCTACGCCTACCAGTGGGTGTCACGGCTGGCCAACCCGATCCTCGGCTGGATCACCGGCTGGATCTCCTTCACCTTCCTGGCGATCGTGGCGGTCGCGGTGGACTACACCGTCGCCGCCACCGTGGTGCCCGCCCTGTTCGATTTCACCGGCACCCCCGCGACGTCCTTCCTGATCACCGCCGGAGTGCTGCTGCTGCAGGCATTGCTGGTCGGGCTGTCGACCAAGTGGACCGAGCGGGTCAACAACTTCGCCGTCACCGCCGAGCTGATCGGCATGGTCGCGCTGGTGGTCCTGCTGTTCATCGTCGGCGTGATCGCACACAAGCTCTCGGTCGGCAATCTGTTCTCCCGCGGCGATATCCCGGCCGAGGGTTACTGGGACTTCGGCACCTCCACCTCGGTGGGCCCGTGGATGCTCGGCTTCCTGCTCGGCGCCTTCACCATCGTCGGTTTCGAATCGGCCGCCAACCTCGCCGAAGAGACCAAGAACCCCGAAGTCGTTGTGCCGCGGGCAATGTGGCAGGCCGTGCTGGCCTCGGGCGTGCTGGGCTTCCTGTTCCTGTTGGTGGTGACCGCTGCCGTCAACGATCCGACCACGCTGGCTCAGTCGGGCACCCCGATCGCCGACGTGATCCGCGACATCCTGGGCTCATTCGTCGGCACCGCGCTGCTGATCCTGGTGGCCATCGCGATCTTCGCCTGCGGGCTGGTGATCCTGATGAGCGGTGTGCGTCTGGTCTGGGCGATGTCGCGCGATCAGCGCTTCCCGGGATGGCAGGTGCTGCACAAGGTTTCACCGCGGTTCCGCACCCCGGCGAACGCCACCGTCTTCATGGCCTGCACCTCGGCGGTGATCCTGGGGGTCTTCTCCACCAGCACCGACGCGCTGTTCAAGCTGTTCTCCGCGGCGACCCTGCTGCCGGCGTCCATCTACGCCATCACCATCACGCTGTACATCGCGACCCGTAAGAAGCTGCCCGCCAGCAAGGGATTCAGCCTGGGCCGCTGGGAGGTTCCGGTCCTGGTGGTCGCGGTGGTCTGGGTGGTGTTCGAGCTGTCGTTGTTCCGCGACGCGTCCTTCAAGGACCCGTGGCTGTACGTGTTGGTGATGGTGGCCATCGGTGCGGTTTACCTCGGCTACCTGCTGATCACCCGCGGCAAGGACGGGCTCAAGATGCCCGAGATGGCCTCGATCGACGCTGAACTGGATCACGCCGGGGAAGCCGTGAAATGACGGTACTGGCCATCGACCAAGGCACCTCGGGGACCAAGGCGATCGTCGTGGATCCCGAACACGGTGTGGTCGGTTTGGCTGAGGTTCCGGTACACCCGCGTTACCTCGATGGCGGCGGCGTCGAGCAGGACCCGGCAGAACTGCTGGAGTCCGTGCTCGGCGCCGGACGCGCCGCACTCGAGCAGGCCGGTCGCCCGATAGCTGCAGTTTCGCTGGCGAATCAGGGCGAAACCGTGCTGGCCTGGGACCCCGCCACCGGCCGACCATTGAGCCAGGCCATCGTGTGGCAGGACCGCCGGGCCGAAGCACTGTGCACCGATCTCGCCCAGCACGCCGACCTGCTCGCCGCCCGAACCGGATTGGTGCTCGACCCGTACTTCTCGGCACCGAAGATGGCCTGGCTGCGGCGCAATGTCGAGACTGCCGGGGTGGTGACCACGTCCGACACCTGGCTGCTGCACCAGCTCACCGGCGAGTTCGTCACCGATGCCACCACGGCCAGCCGCTCGGCGGCTGTGGAACTCGGCGCGAAGGACTGGAGCCAGGAACTGCTGGAGTTGTTCGGCCTGGACGGTGAACAACTTCCCCGGATCACGGCCAACGACGAGATCATCGGCAGCACATCGGCTTTCGGCTCTGACGTTCCGGTCGGCGGCATCGTGGTGGACCAACAGGCCGCGCTGCTGGCCGAGGCGTGCTTCGAATCCGGCATGGCCAAGTGCACGTTCGGGACCGGGGCATTCCTGCTGTCCAACACCGGAACCAACCCGGTGCGCTCCACCGCGGGCCTGACCTCGTCGGTGGCCTGGCGGGTCGGCGGTGTCGACTCGTTCTGCGTCGACGGTCAGGTCTACACCGCGGCATCGGCGGTCAAATGGCTGACCTCGCTCGGCGTGATCAGCGGGGCCGCGGAAATGGACGGCATCGCCGAATCGGACAACGCCGGAGTGCTGTGCGTGCCCGCATTGGCCGGCCTGGCCGCGCCGTGGTGGAAATCCCAAGCCACCGCGACCATCTCGGGGATGACGCTGTCCACCGGGCGCGGGCACATGGTGCTGGCAGTGCTGCAGGGCATCGCCGCGCAGGTCGCCGAGCTGGTCTCGGCGATCGACGCCGACGCACCGCCGCTGAACCGGCTGCGCGCCGACGGCGGACTCACCCAGTCCACCGTGCTGATGCAGGCCTGCGCCGACATCCTGCAGGTGCCCGTCGACGTGTACCCGTCGGCGCACGCCACCGCGCTGGGTGCCGCCGCGCTGGCCCGACTCAGCCTGGCGCCCGATCAGTCGGTGCGTGACGTCGTCGCCGACTGGACACCGACGGCCAGCTACGAACCTCGATGGAGCCCGACGCGCGCCACCGAATTCCGTTCGGCTTGGCGGAAGCTGGCCGAAACCACGTACAAACAGGAGATTTCATGAACACCCCGACCGACTCCCCCGACGTCTATGACGTCGTGGTCATCGGAGCCGGCATCGTCGGATCAGCCATCGCGCGCGAGCTGTCCGGATATCAACTGTCGGTTGCCCTGCTCGAAGCCCGCGATGATGTGGGCGACGGCACCAGCAAGGCCAACACCGCGATCCTGCACACCGGCTTCGACGCCAAACCCGGAACGCTGGAATCGACCATGGTCAGCCGCGGCTACCAGCTGCTGTCCGACTATGCGTCCCGCACCGGCATCCCGGTCGAACACACCGGGGCCATCCTGGTGGCCTGGGATGACGAACAGCTCGACGCCCTACCGGGATTGAAGGAAAAGGCCGAGGCCAACGGCTACCAGCACTGCGAGATCGTGGACTCCGCAGCCGTTTACGCCGCGGTCCCGGAGCTCGGACCGGGCGCGCTCGGCGGGCTCACCGTGCCCGATGAGTCGATCATCTGCACCTGGACGGTCAACCTGGCGCTGGCCACCGATGCGGTCAACCGCGGCACCACCCTGCTGACCGGGCATCGGGTGGAGCGCATCGAGACCGACGCCGACGGGACGACGCTGCACACCGCAGCGGGCCCGGTGCGCACCCGCTGGGTGGTCAACGCGGCCGGACTGGGCGCCGACGTGCTCGACGGCCTGTTCGGCTTCTCCCGATTCACCGTCACCCCGCGCCGCGGCGAGCTCATCGTCTACGACAAGCTGGCTCGGCCACTGGTCGACAAGATCGTGCTGCCGGTGCCGACGTCGCGCGGCAAGGGTGTTCTGGTCAGCCCCACCATCTACGGCAATGTCATGCTCGGCCCCACCTCCGAGGACCTGACCGACCGCACCGCGACGGGCACCTCGGAGACCGGTTTCGACTTCCTGCTGGAAAAGGGCCGCGCGCTCATGCCCCGGCTGCTCGAAGAGGAGGTCACCGCGACCTATGCCGGGCTGCGGGCCGCGATCGACCACGGCGACTATCTGATCGAGGCAGACCCGGCGCAGCACTATCTGTTGGTCGGCGGTATCCGTTCCACCGGCCTGACCGCGGGCATCGCCATCGCCGAATACGCCCGCGACCAACTGGTCTCGGCCGGTCTCGAACTGACCCCGGCCGAGCGATTGCCCGACCCGCCGCGGATGCCCAACCTCGGTGAGGCATTCGAGCGCCCGTATCAGCAGGCCGAGAAGATCGCCGCCGATCCCGCCTACGGCCGGATCGTGTGCTTCTGTGAGCGGGTCACCGAGGGTGAGCTGCGCGATGCCTGCCATTCCGTCATCCCTCCCGCGGCTCTGGAAGGGCTGCGCCGACGGACCCGAGTGATGAATGGCCGCTGCCAGGCGTTCTTCTGCGGCGCCGAGGTGAAGTCGGTCTTCGAGCGCGAATCTCAGGAGAGCAACCGATGAGCGCTTACGACGTTGCGATCGTCGGCGGCGGGCCCGCGGGCCTGACCGCCGCTGCCGAGCTGGCCCGCAACTCGGGCATGAATGTTGTTGTGCTGGAACGCGAATCCGCGGCCGGCGGCATCCCGCGGCACAGTGACCATCCCGGCTACGGCATCCGCGATATGAAAACCTGCATCAGCGGCCCGGCCTACGCCCGCCGCCTCGTCAGCGAGGCCACCGCGGCCGGAGCCGAGATCCGCACCAGCACCATGGTCACCGGCTGGGCGGGTGAGCGGTCACTGGAGATCACCTCACCGGCGGGCCGGGAACACCTGGACGCCCGCGCGGTCATCCTGGCCACCGGCGCCCGCGAGCGTCCCCGCCCGGCCCGGATGATTCCCGGCGACCGTCCCGGCGGCGTCTACACCACCGGACACCTGCAGAACACCGTGCACCTGCAGCACCGCAAGGTGGGTAAACGCGCGGTCATCGTCGGTGCCGAGTTGGTCAGCTATTCGGCGGTGCTGACCCTCAAGCACGCCGGCTGCCAAACCGCGCTGATGACAACCGAATACCCGTCGCCCGAGTCCTATGCGGTGTTCAACATCGCCGGACGCACTCCGCTGCTCGGCGTCGAGGTCGCCACCAACACCCGGGTTACCCGCGTCATCGGCAAGGGCGTGGTGCAGGGGGTGGAGATCGAGGACATCCGCAACGGGCAGCGCCGCGTCGTGGACTGCGACACCGTCGTGTTCACCGGTGACTGGATTCCCGACCACGAACTGGCCCGCTCCGCCGGGCTCGACATGGACCCGAGCAGCCTTGGGCCCGTCGTCGATACCGCGCTGCGGACCAGCCGGAGGGGCGTGTTCGCGATCGGTAACCTGCTGCACCCGGTGGACACCGCCGATATCGCCGCGCTGGACGGCCGGCATGTGGCCGCACAGGTGCGCCGCTACCTGGGCGGTGCGGTCACCCCGGATCGGGGAATCCGTATCGAGGCCGCGGCCCCATTGCGCTGGGTCGCGCCCGGCCTGCTGCGGCCCGGCGACCCCGCCCCGGCGCGGAACCGGCTGCTGTTGTGGACCGACCACCTGGTGCGCATCCCGAAAGTGGTTGCGCGCCAGGACGGCAAGGTGATCGGTCGCAAGACTCTGCCGTGGCCGGCCTCACCGGGCCGGGTGTTCCGGGTGCCGTCGAGCATCCTCGACGCGGCCGACCTCGGCGGCGGGCCGGTCACCCTTTCGCTGGGGTGAACCCGATGTGCAGTTCGGTCAGGCCGCGCAGCAGGAACGTCGGCTCGTACGAGTAGTTCCGCTGCCCGGCCTGGCTGTGCACCGACTCGTCAATGCTGATGTCACGCAACCGCTCCAGCAGGCGAGCCACGGTGATCTGACCTTCCACCCGGGCCAGCGGCGCCCCGGCACAGGTGTGGATGCCACGCCCGAAGGCGATGTGCTCGCGCACATTCGGCCGGTCGATGTGGAACTGGTCGGGATCGGCGAACTTTCGCGGATCCCGGTTCGCCGCACCGAGACACAACATCAGCACCGTGCCGGCCTTGATCGGCACGCCGCCGAGCGTGGTGGTCTTGCGGCACAACCGGAAGTCGATCTTGGTCGGGCTCTGGATCCGCAGCGCCTCCTCGATGAATGCCGGGATCTGATCGGGGTGCTCGCGTAGCTGCTGCTGGAACTCGGGCCGGTCCCCCAGCGTCTGCACCGCGGCGCTGAGCAGTTTGGTCACGGTCTCCTGCCCCGCGGCGAACAGGAACGTCGCGGGGCGCACCACCTCGATGAGCTCCGGGATCGATCCGTCCGGATACGTCGCGGCGGCCATTCCGCTGAGCACGTCGCCGCGCGGGTGTTCACGCCGCTGCGCGATGTAGCCGCTGAACTTGTCGTCGAGGTACTGCAAAGGGTTGAGCCCCACCGGTTCACCGTCGAGCGCACCGACCCGGCTGCCCGGCTGCTGGCCGGCGCCCAGGGCGAGCCGGAACTCGGCGCGGTCCTCCTCGGGCACGCCGAGCAGGTCGGTGATGGCCAACGTGGCGAACGGCTTGGCGTATTCGGACAGGAACTCGCACTTGCCGTTCGCGATGAACTCATCGAGCTGGCGGTCGGCCAGCTGCCACATGAAGTCCTCGTTCTCCTTGAGCCGGCGCGGCGTGAGCAGCCTGCTCAGCAGCGAGCGGGCCCGCTCATGCTGCGGTGGATCCATCACCACCATGTGCTCGAAGATCGGGAATTCGTGGCGGTGCGCCTCGATCTGCTCGGTGATGTCGTCGCCCTCGGGCTCGAAGGGCAGCGGCGGGAAGGGGCCGCCGATCGCGTTCACCGCCGAGAACGACCCGTGGTCCTTGAAGGCCGCCATGACTTCCGGATAGCCGGTCACCGCCACCACACCGTGGTGCGGTTCGGTGAACACCGGCCCGTTGCTGCGCAGATATTCGTAGTACTCGTAGGGATCCTGGGCGATTGCCGGGTCGGTGAAGTAGTCGACGGCGGCGAGATCGGTCATGGCTCACTGGCCTTTCGTGCTGTTTCCTCAGTTCGAAATTTGATCAATCGATCAAACTGTTAGGATGGCTCATGCCTACCACCCCTGACCGCCAGCGGTCAAGGATCTTCATTGACGCGATATATCCGTTGTCGGGCAGCACTTTTCGCGGGAGGCACTGATGGCTGCACACCCGACCAAGGCGCGCCAGACCAAGGAGAAGGACGCCGGCACCCGCACGCGCCTGATCGAGGCAACCGCCCAGGTCATCCGCGACGAGGGATATGCCGCGGCCACCACCCGGCGGATCGCGGCCGCGGCCGGTGTGCGCTCGGCACTGGTCTACTACTACTTCGACACCCTCGACGACCTGTACGTCGCGGTGTTGCGCAGCGGCGCCGACGCCGCCCTGGCCCGGCTGCGCGAGGCCATCACCACCGAGGATCCGCTGCAGGCCTTGTGGCTGATCAACTCCGACTCCCGGGTGACCGGCCTCAACACCGAGTTCATGGCGCTGGCCAATCACCGCAAGGCGATCGGCGCCGAGCTCAAGGCCTACTCCGAGCGGGTCCGCGACATCGAGGCCACCGCCATGGCCGGGGTGCTGCGCGCCCACGGGGTGGACATGGAGGAGTTCCCACCGGTGGTGATGTCCATGCTGCTCACCCAGTCCGCCCGCAGCCTGTGCAACGAAGAGGCCGTCGGCGTGACCGAGGGCCACGCCGAGTTCCGCGCCTTCGTCGAGCGGTTCCTGCGCCGGTTCGGCACCGCTACTTGAGCATGCTGCCCGCATCGACGGTGACCGGCAGGCCAGTGATGTAGCGCGCCTCGTCGGAGGCCAGGAACAGCACCGCGTTGCTGATATCCACCGGCTCCACCCAGCCGACCGGAAGCACATGCATGAGCTGGGCGACGACCGCCATATCGTCGGGACCCGGATTCTCCAGGTCGGGACGGAACAGCTTCATCGTCCCTTCGTTCATGAACATCGGGGTGTTCACATTCGTCGGGCACACCGAATTCACCCGGATCGAGTGCTGGCCCAACTCGACCGCGAAGCTGCGCATCAGGCCGATCACCCCATGCTTGGCCGCGATGTAATGCCCGGTGTTCGGGTAGGCCTTGAGCCCGCCGACCGAGCTGGTCAGGATGATCGAACCGCCCCGACCGCCGGAAAGCAGATGCGGCACCGCGGCTTTCACGGTCTTCCACACTCCGGACAGGTTGACCCCGATCATGTCGTCCCAGTCGGATTCCTTGGTCTTGTCCAGGGTGTCGCCGCCGTTGCCGATGCCGGCATTGGCCACCACGATGTCGAGGCGGCCCAGTTGCTCGACGCCACCATCGACCACGGCCTTGAGCGCATCGAAGTCGCGCACGTCGACCTGGGCGGTGACGATGCGCCGATCCAGACCCTTGACCAGGTCCGCGGTCTCGGCCAGATCATCCGGGGTCGATGCCGGAATCTCCGTGGTGCTGGTGATCTGACGGCAGACATCGACGGCGATGATGTCGGCACCCTCCTGGGCCAATCGCAACGCGTGACTGCGCCCCTGCCCGCGCGCCGCCCCGGTAACGAACGCGACCTTGCCCTCGACCCTGCCCGCCATGGCCATCCCTTCCGCAGAATTTGATCGGTCGATCAAACAGTCACAGCCGAGAGCCCGGTTGTCAATAGCTGTTTTGATCGATTGATCAAAAATATGGCCGCACAACAAACCGGGCCCCCTCCGTCAGGAGGGAGCCCGGTTAGGTTGTCGTGCGGCGCGAAACGTCAGAGCCAGGTGTCAGACGTGGTCGCGGTCAGGAAGGATTCCAGGTCGTCACGCCACTGCGCGGGCGTGTTCTTGTCCGGCTCGATCCCGGTGTACTCACCGCGGTAGAACAGCAGCGGCCGCGGTTTGCGTTTGGGAACCTCGGACAACGAGTGCACCGAGCCGAACACCACGAAGTGATCGCCGCCGTCATGCACGGAATGCACATTGCAGTCGATGTGCGCGAGGCTCCCGTCGATCACTGGGGAACCGAGTTCCGATGGCGTCCAATCGATTCCGGCGAACTTGTCCGGGGCCTTGGAGCCGAACTGCGCGGACACATGCTGCTGCTTCTCGTGCAGCATGTTGACGCAGAACTTGCCACTGGCCTCGATGGCCTGCCAGGCCCGCGACTGCTTGGTCGGGCAGAACAGCACCAGCGGCGGATCCAGCGACAGCGCAGCGAAAGACTGGCAGGCAAAGCCGATCGGCACGTCCTCGTGCACCGTGGTGATCACCGTGACGCCGGTACAGAACTGACCGAGCACATTTCGGAAAGTACGCGGGTCGATCGGCTCAGCGTCCGTCATCCGAAAATCACAGTCACTTGAATCCGACGGAGAAGTCGTGGCCCCACAGGCTGACCCCGACGCTCTCCCGGGCGATCCAGCTGTCGTCCTCGACTTCGAGTCCCTCACAACCGAATTCCATGTCGAATCCGCCGGGCGTCTTCATGTAGAAGGACAGCATCTTGTCATTGATGTGCCGGCCCAGGGTGGCCGACATCTTGACCTTCCTGCGGTTGGCGCGGTCCAGGCACAGGCCGACGTCGTCGGAGTTCTCCACCTCGACCATCAGGTGCACGATGCCGGTCGGGTTCGGCATCGGCATGAAGGCCAGCGCGTGATGACGCGGGTTGCAGCCGTAGAAGCGCAGCCACACCGGATCGCCATCGGCCGGGCGACCCGCGAGCTGCGGTGGCAGCCGCATCGAATCCCGCAGCTTGAAGCCCAGTACATCCTGGTAGAACGCCTGCGCCGCGGCATCGTCGTCGCAGGTGAGCACCACGTGCCCAAGGCCCTGCTCGGCGGTGACGAACTTGTGCCCGTAGGGGCTGACGAACCGGCGGCCCAGGTACTGCGCACCGTAGAACGCCTCCAGGACGTTGCCGGCGGGATCGGAGAACCGGATCAGGCCCTCCACCCGCCGTTCGGCGATCTCCTCGCGGGTGCCTTCGGCGAAGTCGACACCCGACTTGGCCAGGGTCTCACGCAGGTTCTGCAGGGCAGGTGCGTCAGCGACCTCCCACCCGGAGACCAGCAGCCGGTCGCGGTCGCCGGGCACGATGACCAGACGCGCCGCGAAATCGTCCATCCGCAGATAGAGCGCACCCGGGATGTCCCCGGTGCCCTCCATCATGCCGAGCACCTTCAACCCGAATTCGCGCCAGGCCGCCACGTCGGTGGCCTCGATGCGCATATAGCCGAGCGCCTTGATGGTCATCCGCTAACTCCCAAGGAAATCGATGGTGAGCTTGTTGAATTCGTCGAACTTCTCGACCTGAGCCCAGTGTCCACACTGCCCGAACACGTGCAACTGCACCCGCGGAATCTGCTTCAGCGCGACCAGCGCGCCGTCGAGCGGGTTGACCCGGTCCTCACGGCCCCAGATCAGCAGCACCGGCTGGCGCAGCTTGTACACCTCGCGCCACATCATGCCGAGTTCGAAATCCGCTCCGGCGAAGGACTTACCCATCGCCCGGGTGGCGGCCAGCGATTCAGGCGTGCTGGCGATCGCGAACCGCTCGTCGACCAACTCGGGGGTGACCAGCTTCTGATCGAACACCATGATCCGGATGAAAGCCTCGAGGTTCTCCCGGGTCGGTTCGAAGTTGAACTTGGCCAGAGCCTTGACGCCCTCGGTCGGATCCGGTGCGAACAGGTTGACGCTCAGCCCGCCGGGGCCCATCAGCACCAGCTTGCCGGCCCGGTCCGGGTAATCCAGCGCGAACCGCACCGCGGTGCCACCGCCAAGCGAGTTGCCCAGCAGCGGAATCCGGCCCTGCAGACCGAGGTGGTCGAACAGCCCGAGCAGCGCCTTGGCGCTGTACCGGTTGTACTGCTCGTGCTCGGTGTGCTTGTCGGAGTGCCCGTAGCCGGGCTGGTCGACGGCGAGCACGTGGTAGTGCTCGGCCAGCACCGCGATGTTGCGGCCGAAGTTCGACCAGCTCGACGCACCGGGACCGCCACCGTGCAGCAGCACGATCGTCTGCGCGTTGGGATCACCGGCCTCGTGGTAGTGCAGCCGCATGTCCTCACGGACCTGCGCGTACCGCGAAGTCGACTCGAAGGTGATCTCCTGAGTGACAGTCATGTATCAGACCATCGTGTCGGCCGGAGGCAGGCCGAACTCGTTGTTACCGAAGATCAGGTAGGCCCGCTCGGGATCGTTGGCCGCGTGCACCCGGCCGGCATGTGCGTCACGCCAGAAGCGCTGCACCGGAGCGTCATTGGCCAGCGCGGTGGCACCGGAGGCCTCGAAGAGCCGGTCAATCGAGGCGATGGCACGGCCGGTGGCACGCACCTGATCGCGACGGGCCCGGGCCCGCAGCTCGAACGGGATCTCCTTGCCCGCCGACAGCAGGGCGTACTCGTCGGCGACATTGCCCGACAGCTGACGCCAGGCGGCGTCGATGTCACTGGCCGCCTCGGCGATCCGGATCTTGGCGAACGGATCGTCCTTGGCCTTCTCACCGGCGTAGGCCGCGCGGACCCGCTTGCCCTGGTGCTCGACGTGCGCATCGTAGGCGCCGTAGGCCATACCCACGATGGGGGTCGAGATGGTGGTGGGATGAATTGTGCCCCAAGGCATCTTGTAGACCGGGGCGGTGTTGGTCTGGTAACCGCCGGCGGTGCCGTCGTTCATCGCCTTGTAGGACAGGAACCGGTGCCGCGGCACGAACGCGTCCTTGACCACGACGGTGTTGCTGCCGGTACCGCGCAGGCCGACCACGTTCCACACGTCGTCGATGGTGTAGTCGCTGATCGGGATCAGGAAGCTGCCGAAGTCGACCGGCCGGCCGTCCTTGATCACCGGGCCGCCCAGGAACGCCCAGGTGGCGTGATCGCAACCCGAGGACCAGTTCCAGGCGCCGTTGACGATGTAGCCGTCGCCGGTCTCGGTCACAACGCCGGCACCCATCGGAGCGTAGGAAGACGAGACCCGGACCGCGGTGTCCTCGCCCCAGACGTCCTCCTGGGCCTGCTGATCGAACAGCGCCAGATGCCAGTTGTGCACGCCGATGATGCCGGCCACCCAGCCGGTCGAACCGCAGGCGCTGGCCAGCCGCCGGACGGCCTCGTAGAAGACCGTCGGATCACACTGCAGGCCGCCCCACTGCTCCGGCTGCAGCAGCTTGAAGAAACCGATGTCCTCGAGCGCCTTGACGTTCGCGTCGGGCAGCTTACGAAGATCCTCGGTTTCCTGAGCGCGCTCGCGTAGCACCGGCAACAGTTCGTCGATGCCGGCCAGGACCGCCTGCACGTCACGCTGTTCAATGGATGTCACTGAAATGCCTCCCAAGAATCGGACTGCGATGAGCGCTTACGCGAAGAGCTGATCACTTAGACAGAGATTAGAACACGTTACGATTTGTGTCGAGTAGCGACTTCTAACAGGGGCTGGACCAGCGCAAGCATGTTTTTGTAACATGTTCTAGTTATGAGTGAAGAGAGGGTCCAGCCGTGACGGATGAGCCACTGGGCAGCCACGTGCTCGAACTGCAGGTGAGTGCAGTCATCGAAGAGACCGCAGACGCGCGGTCCCTGGTGTTCTGCGTGCCGGAGGGATCAAACATCCCGGCCGAGCGACTGCGTTACGCCCCGGGTCAGTTCCTGACCCTGCGAGTGCCCAGCGATCGCACCGGCTCGGTGGCCCGGTGCTACTCGTTGTCCAGTTCGCCGGTGACCGACGACCAGCTGACCGTGACGGTCAAGCGGACCGCCGACGGCTATGCCTCGAACTGGTTGTGCGACAACGCGCACGTCGGGATGCGGATGCACGTGCTGGCCCCGTCGGGCACGTTCGTACCCAAGAACCTCGACACCGACCTCCTGCTGCTGGCGGCAGGCAGCGGTATCACCCCGATGATGGCGATCTGCAAGTCCGCGCTGGCCGAGGGCACCGGCAACGTCGTGCTCGTCTACGCCAACCGGGACGAAGGATCGGTCATCTTCGCGGCGACACTGCGCGAACTGGCCGCCAAGTACCCCGACCGGCTCACCGTCGTGCACTGGCTGGAGAGCGTGCAGGGCCTGCCCAGCACCAGCGCGCTGGCCGGACTGGTCGCGCCCTACACCGGACGCGACGCATTCATCTGCGGGCCCGGACCGTTCATGGCGGCAGCCGAGCAGGCGCTGCAGCTGGCCGGCACCCCCAACGAGCGCATCCACATCGAGGTGTTCAAGTCGCTGGAGTCCGACCCATTCGCAGCGGTGGTCATCGAAGAAGACGACAGCGATCAGGGACCGGCCACCGCGATCGTCACCCTGGACGGCACCACGCACGAGATCAGCTGGCCCCGTTCGGCGAAGCTGCTCGACGTGCTGCTGAACAAGGGCCTGGACGCACCGTTCTCCTGCCGGGAAGGCCACTGCGGGGCGTGCGCGGTACTCAAGAAGTCCGGTGACGTCGAGATGGAGATCAACGACGTGCTCGAGCCCGCCGACCTCGAAGAGGGTTTGATCCTTGGCTGCCAGGCCACGCCGGTGTCGGATTCAGTCGAAGTCACCTACGACGAGTAGCAACGGGATACCTTTCATGACGATGACCGCCTCAATGAGCAAGCTCGCCACAGCGAGCGCGGCAGCAATGCTGGCCGCGATGCTGACCAACCCCGCAACGGCCACGGCTGCAGCCAACTCTGCGGTCAAGTCGATCCCCGTCGACGGGGCCACCCAGATCGAGATGCACGTGAGCGCCGAGTGTTCCGGCGGCAGGTGCACCTTCAACACCCGCGCCAACCTGTTGACCCCGGACGGGCCGACCGGCTTCCCCGGCGACACCTGGGCCCGCCAGACCATCACACTGCGCAGCCCGGACCGCAACGTGTGGCAGGAAGCCTCCTACAGCGCACCGGCCGGCATGCCGCGCGAAATCAAGGGCTCCAATCACGACAACGTGATAGCCCGGTTGCTCAGGTCGATCAACGACGTCGAAATCTCGGCGACCTACTTCGGCGGCGGGCCGATAGAACGATTCACCATCGACGGTGAATCGGTGCCCACAGACTGGATCTCCGGCCGGCCGGCCACCAGCGCCGGCTTCATCGCGTGCAGCCAGATCCAGGTGGTCTACGGCGGCGTGAACCTCACCACGCCCACCGCCTGCGCGCAGACCACCTTCAGCTGACGCCTGCCGCTACCGCGGCAGGCCCAGCAGCCGTTCCCCGGCCAGGGTCAGCAGAATCTGCTCGGTGCCGCCGGCGATGGTCAGGCAGCGCGTGTTCAGGAAGTCGTGCACCTCCTGGTTGCGCACCGCACCGCCACCGTCGGACAGCTCCAGCCGGAACTCCGACAGCGCCTGGCGGTAGCGGACGCCGATCAGCTTGCGGGCACTGGCCTGCGCGCCGGTGTCCTGACCGTCCACCGCCAACTGCGCGATCCGCTGATCGAGCAGCGACCCCACCTGAGCCGTCAGGATCAACGCGCCCAACCGATCCTCGTCGGCCGCATCGAGGCCGCCCTTGCTGACCGTGCGCAGCAACTCCTCCATCGGGTTACCCAGCGCGGTGCCACCGGCCATCGCCACCCGCTCGTTGGCCAGCGTGGTGCGCGCCAACCGCCAGCCATCGTTGACGGTGCCCACCACCATCTCGTCGGGCACGAACACGTCGTCGAAGAACACCTCATTGAACAGTTCGTCACCGGTGATCTCGCGCAGCGGCCGGATCACCAGGCCCGGCGTCTTCATGTCGATCAGGAAATAGGTGATGCCCTTGTGTTTCGGGGCGTCGGCGTCGGTACGCGCCAGGCACACCCCCCAGTGCGCCTTCTGCGCCGCCGAGGTCCACACCTTCTGCCCGGTGAGCTTCCAGCCGCCGTCGGCACGAACAGCCTTCATCCGCAGCGCGGCCAGGTCGGACCCCGCGCCCGGCTCGGAAAACAGCTGGCACCAGTTCAATTCACCGCGCAGCGTCGCAGGCACGAACTGGTCGATCTGCTCGGCGCTGCCGTGCTCCAGGATGGTGGGCACCGCCCACCACCCGATCACCAGATCCGGCCGGTCAACCCCGGCGGCGGCGAGTTCCTGATCGATCAGCAACTGCTCGGCAGCAGATGCGTTGCGGCCGTACGGACGCGGCCAGTGCGGAGCCAACAGACCGGAATCGGCCAGCGCGACCTGCCGCTTGTCCACCGGCTGGGCGGCCACCTCGGCGACCGCCGCGCTGATCTCGGGCCGCAGGCCCGCCACCGACTCCAGATCGATGTGCAGCTCGCGACGCACACCCTGCCCGGTGAGCGCGGCCACCCGCCGCAGCCACCGGCGACGGCCTCCGAGCGCGTGCGAAATCCCGTATGCGCGACGCAAATACAGGTGCGCATCATGTTCCCAGGTGATGCCGATACCGCCGAGCACCTGGATGCAGTCTTTGGCGTTCGCCTCCGCCGCATCGATTCCGGCGGCAGCCACCACCGCCGCGGCGATCGACAGCTGGGAATCGGATTCGGCCACCGCACGGGCCGCGTCGGCCGCCGACACCGAAGCCTGCTCGGAACGCAGCAGCATCTCGGCGCACATGTGCTTGACGGCCTGGAAGCTGCCGATCGGCTTGCCGAACTGCTCGCGCACCTTCGCGTACTCGGTCGCGGTCTGCAGCGTCCAGCGCGCCAGCCCGGCGGCTTCGGCGCCCAGCACCACCGCGGTGATGTCCTCGAACCGCTGCCGCGACACCGCGAGCACCTGCGCGGGAGCCGAGTCGAGCGTCACCCGGGCCAGCGGCAGCGAGATGTCGGTGGCGGCCAGCAGCTGCACCGTCACACCCGCGGCGGCCGCGTCGACCAGCACCACCTGATCCCCGGCCGGCAGCAGCAGCACCCCGGCGGCGTCGGCCCCCAGGACGTACTCGGCGGTGCCGGACACCCGGTCGCCGTCGAGCCGCAGCTCGGCACTCAGCGCGGCACCGGCGGTGCGCTCACCGGCCACCAGGGCCTCCAGCACGGCCGCATCGGTGACGATCAGGGTGGCCAACGCCGTCGTGGCCACCGGACCGGGAACCAGCGCGGCGGCGGCCTCGTCGACCATCGCGCACAGGTCCGCGACCGTGCCGCCGGCACCGCCCTGGTCCTCGGGAACGGCAACGCTGAAAATCCCCAGTTCGGCGAGCCCCTGAAACGGCCTGCGCCAGGCGTCGAAGTCGTTCTCACCCTCGCGGGCCGCGGCCGTCGGGCCGGCCGCAGCGGCCCAACTCCGCACCAGGTCGCGGGCGGCGAACTGCTCGTCAGTAATAATGGCTGACGCCCCGGACATGGTGGACCTCCTAGTCACCTGACGCGGGAACCCCATGCTTCCCACTAGAACGTGTTCTAATGGTGACAGCGTTCGACCGTCAAGTCGACCCGCATCACAGCAGGACACGTCCGTGTGTTTACCGCACGGAGGTGAGATGAAGGAGATCGACGTGCGTATCGTTTTCCCCGAGGTACGCAACCAGAAGGAGCCACACACCCCATGTCCGGCGCATCACAGCCAACAGGCAACGAATCGTCCGGCGCGGACTCGCGACCACGCGAGGTTCTGACCGTGGCGGTCCTCGCCGAGTCCGAACTCGGCTCCGAAGCACAGCGCGAGCGTCGTAAGCGCATCCTGGACGCCACCCTGGCCATCGCCTCCAAGGGCGGCTACGAGGCCGTCCAGATGCGTGCGGTCGCCGAACGCGCCGATGTCGCGGTCGGCACGCTCTACCGCTACTTCCCGTCCAAGGTGCACCTGCTGGTCTCCGCGCTGGGCCGGGAATTCGAACGCATCGACGCCAAGACCGACCGGGCCGCGCTGGCCGGTGGCACCCCGTATCAGCGGCTGAGCTTCATGGTCGGCAAGCTGAACCGGGCCATGCAGCGCAACCCGCTGCTCACCGAGGCCATGACGCGGGCCTTCGTCTTCGCCGACGCATCGGCGGCCGGCGAGGTGGACCACGTCGGCAAGCTGATGGACTCGATGTTCGCCCGGGCCATGAGCGACGGCGAACCGACCGAGGACCAGTACCACATCGCCCGGGTCATCTCCGACGTGTGGCTGTCCAACCTGCTGGCCTGGCTGACCCGGCGGGCCTCGGCCACCGACGTCAGCAAGCGACTGGACCTGGCCGTGCGACTGCTGATCGGCGCCGAGGACAAACCTAAGATCTAGCCGGTGAGCCTCTCTGCCGAACTCAGGACCGCACTGACCCGGGCCGCGCAGGCCCCAAGGCTGCT
Source organism: Mycolicibacterium frederiksbergense (assembly GCF_029893345.1). Classification (GTDB taxonomy): domain Bacteria; phylum Actinomycetota; class Actinomycetes; order Mycobacteriales; family Mycobacteriaceae; genus Mycobacterium; species Mycobacterium frederiksbergense_B. The sequence goes on from NZ_JARXVE010000004.1 coordinate 301,882, forward strand.
GGTCACCTCTGATTTCGACGGCACGCTCGCCCCGATCGTCAACAATCCCGCCGACGCCCGCCCGCTGCCCGAGGCGGCTGCGGCGCTTGTGGCGCTCTCTGAATGCCCCGGCACCGCGGCCGCGCTGATCTCCGGGCGTGGGTTGGACGTCTTGCGGGAACTGTCGGGCATGCCCGCCACCGTGCACCTGGTCGGCAGCCACGGGGCGGAATTCAATACCGGATTCGCTCACCCCATCGATCAGGTTCTGCTGGACACGATCGCCGCCGAATTGACATCCATCGCCGCCGAGCGGCCCGGGGTAGCCGTCGAACTCAAACCCGCCAGTGTGGCTCTGCATGTGCGCAACGCCGAACCCGCCGACGCCGAAGCCGCTCTGGCACAGGCACATCAGTCCGCGCGGGCCTGGGACGCGCAGCTGACCGAGGGCAAGGCCGTGCTGGAATTCGCGGTGATCACCACCGACAAGGGTGAGGCCATCGACATCCTGCGCGAGGAGCACCAGGCGTCGGCGGTGATCTACATCGGCGACGACGTCACCGACGAGAAGGCGTTCCGCAGGTTGCGCGACGGAGACGTGGGCGTCAAGGTCGGGCCGGGCGAGACCCTGGCCGCCCACCGGGTGCCCGAGCCCGAAGACGTCGCAACCGCCCTGACTTACCTGCTCGCGATCCGTCGCTGACTAGCCCGGCGACCCCGACGTCCGGCCGCGCACCACCTCGGTGTCGAGCACCTCGATCACCGGCAACCCTGACCCCGGCGGATTGTGCAGCAATTCACCGGCCCGCCGGCCCTTCTCCAGGCTGGACTGCACCACCGTGGTCAGGCCGCGGCCCAACGCCTCGGGCACCCCGTCAAACCCGGTCACCGTCATCTGCCCCGGCACATAGATGCCCCGGGAGCGCAGATAATCCATGGCCGACAACGCCAGCACATCAGCGGTGCACATCAGCGCGGTGATCCGCGGATTGATCTCCAGCGCCACCTCCGCGGCGGCACCGCCGGACGTCGGCAGATGGTCAAAGCTCTCCACCACCGTCAGCGTGCTGGGCGCCAGCCCGGCGGCCGTCATCGCGTCGTACACCCCGTGGATACGTTCCCGCTGCACATGGAAATGCGGTGTCAGCACCCGATCCGGGTCGGCCGGTGCGGGTCTCGTGCCCTGGTGCGGCCAGTCCCGGCCCAGCCGCATGGTCAGCAGACCGATGTCGGTGTGACCGAGTTCCAGCACGTGCTCGGCCAACCGCCGCATCCCGCCGCGGTCATCGATGCTGACCCGTGACGCCCCCGGCACATCCTTGGGCTGGTCCACCACCACGACCGGTAACTGACGCTGCAGCACCACCGGCAGATAGGGGTCGTCGTCGGAGGCGGAATACACCACGAATCCGTCGACCCCGGCCGCGAGCACCGCGGCCGAGCCGTCCTCGAAGCTGCGGTTTGGCCCGATCGCGACCAGCAGCAGGCCCTGCCCCACCGCTTCGCAGGATTCGGCAAGACCGGCAACGAATTCCAGCGCGGCCGGATCGCTGAACGAATAGTTGAGCGGCTCGGTGATGATCAGCCCCACCGCGCCGGCCCTGCGGGTCCGCAGGGACCGCGCCACCGGATCGGGCCCGGCATAGCCCAACTGCTTGGCAGCCGCGAAGATCCGCTCACGAAGCTCGGTCGACAACTGGTCAGGACGGTTGTACGCGTTGGAGATCGTGGTACGCGAAACCTTCAGTTCGGCCGCTAACGAGGCCAGGGTGGCCCGCCGTGGCGGGTGGGGACTCCTGGGCATGCTCCCCGAGGCTAGTGGATCGCCGAACCCCGCACCCGGTCAACCACCCACACTGCCAGCCAGCACGTGCAGGCGATCGTGACGATCACGAAGCTCGGCGGCATATTGAACATCGCGGACACCGCCAATCCCGCCCACACCGACACCAGGCCGATCACGGTCGAGATCGCCATCGCGGCAAGCGGTCGGGCGGTCACCATGATCGCCGTCGCCGCCGGGGTGACGACGAGTGCGAACAACAGCAGCGTGCCCACGGCCTGCACCGCCATGGTGACCGCAACCCCGAGCAGCACCATGAACAGCACCGACAAAGCACGTACCGGCACCCCCTTGGCCTCGGCCACCTGGGCATTGACCGAGGCGAACAGCAGTGGGCGGTAAACGAATACGACCGCGGCGGCCAGCACCACCAACAGTGCGGTGAAGGTCAGCAACTGCTCCTGGGTGATGGCCAGCAGATTGCCGAACAGCACATTGGTCAGCGTGGACGAATTCTTGGTGGCCAGCGAGTTGAAGAACAGACCGAATCCGGTGGCCAGGGCCAGCACGGTGCCGGTGGCCACCTCACGGTCGTGGGCCCGGCTGCCCATCACCCCGATGACCAAGGCCCCGCCGACACAGAACGCGCCCAGCCCCAACCCCACGGGAAGCCCGAGCAGCGCGGCGCCGGTGGCACCGGGCAGACCGATGTGGGCCAGCGCGTGGGCGGCGAATGCGGTGTTGCGGACGATGACGAAATAGCCGATCAGCCCGGCGGCCAACGCCACCAGAGTGCCGCCGATCAGCGCGTTACGCATGAACGCCGAGGTCAGGATCTGCCACCAGTTGTGCTGGTAGCCCATCGCCAACGAGCCTTGAGCCAGCAGGCTCGCCGCCATCACACGCTCCTCATGTACATCTGTCCCTGCAGGGTGTTGGCCACAGCCACCTTGGTGCCGTAGAGGTGGGTCAGCAACTCGGCATCCACCACCTGGTCGATGGCGGCGTGATGAGCGTGCCCGTCGAGTAGGTAGATCGCGCTGTCGAGCACGCTCAGCAGCGGGTTGAGGTCATGGGCGACAACGAGAATGGTCACGCCCAGATCGCTGTTGAGCCGGGCCAGCAGTTGCACGATCTCGTGTTGGTTACGCAGGTCGAGTGCGGCCAGCGGCTCATCGAGAATCAGCATCTTCGGCTGTCCGACAAGGGCATTGGCCAGCGCGATGCGCTGGCGCTGGCCGCCGGAGAGTTGCGAAACCCGCATGTCGGCGAACCCGGTGGCCTCGACCCAGCGCAGCGCCTCGTCGACGCGGGCCTTCTCGGCGTGGGTGGTACGGGTGAATCCCCACCGCCGCCCGGTCAGCCCCAGGGTCACCGCGTCGCGGGCCCGGATGGCCTCCCCCGCCCCCGCGACGTAGTCCTGCGGGACGTAGCCGATCAGGTCGTTGTGTTCACCCGGCGCGCCACCGAGCACCTGCACCGAACCCGAGGCCGCGGGCAGCAGGCCCAGCACGACCTGCAACATGGTGGACTTGCCGGATCCGTTGGAGCCGATCAGCGCGACGATGCTGCCGGTGGGGATCTCGAAGGTGCCCTCCGACCAGATCAGGCGTCCCCCGCGCACGGCACTGACATCATCGAAGACCAGGGCGGGATTCACGGCTGGATCTGCAGGGCTTTGGCGAGGGCGGTGAGTTGGTCCACCTGCCAAGCCTCGAACGAATCCGCGCCCGGCGCCACTGTTTCGGTGATATCGACGACCGGAACCCCGGCGCTTTCGGCGGCGGCCCGGATCTGGTTGGGCAGCGAGCCCTCGGTCTGGGTGTTGAAGATCAGCACGTCGACCCCGCGATCGGCGAGCAGACCCAGGAACGCATGCAGGTCGGCCGGTGACGGGTCGGCGTGGTTGGACAAGGCCGCCTGATAGCCGGCCGGCGTCTGATTCACCAAGCCGACCGCTGCGGCCATGTCGTCGAACACCGATTCGGTGGCGGCGTAGCGCTTTCCGGTGGCCTTGGCCTTGATGTCGGCGATCAGCTGCCGGTAGGGCTGCATCGAGTTGGTGAACTCGGCGCGTCGTTGGGCGAAGTAATCCTTTGTCTCAGGCGCTAATTGGCTCAGCTCCTCGGTCACCGCGTCGGCGACTCCGGTCACCGCGGTCGGGCTGTACCAGGCGTGCGGGTTGATGGCGTGATCGTGGCCGTCCTCCCCGGTCGCCGAGACAGCCGAGATCACAATGGCGTTCGGCGCCGTGCTCTGTGCGAGCTTGGACGCCCACTCGTCGTAGTGCCCGCCGTTGATCACGACCAGCTGGGCGCCCTGGAATTTCGCCGCGTCCGCGGGCGAGGGCTCAAAATCGTGCGGGTCGACCGATGATCCGGCCAGCACCGTGGTCACCTTCGCGCAGGCGCCGCCCAGTTCTTTCACGATGTCGCCCCATTGGTCGACGCTGACCACCACATTCACCGGTGTGCCCGGGCAGTCTCCGGCCGGTTCGGCGGTGGGGGATTCTCCGGCACCACCACAGGCGGCGAGGGCGAACGGAGCGGCAAGCAGCAGGCCGGTGGCCAAGCTGCGGAGTTTCAGGGGCGCAAGCACGCCGATAACGATAACCGTTTGCATTAGCCGATGCACGCCCGGATGATGATTTATTGAAAATCATTGTCATTAAGGAGCGCGATGTCCGACTTGTTACCCGTCACCGTCCTCTCCGGGTTCCTCGGCGCCGGAAAGACCACACTGCTCAACCACATCCTGGCCAACCGGGAAGGCAGGCGCGTGGCAGTGATCGTCAACGACATGAGCGAGGTCAACATCGATGCCGCGCTGATCGCCGGAGAGGGCCATCTCGACCGGGCCGAGGAGAAGCTCGTCGAGCTCACCAACGGCTGCATCTGCTGCACACTGCGCGAAGACCTGGTGGAGGCGGTCGGCGCACTGGCCCGGCAGGGCCGATTCGACCAGCTGGTGATCGAATCGACCGGCATCTCCGAACCCATGCCGGTGGCGGCCACCTTCAGCTGGGAGTTCGAGGACGGCTTCCGGCTCGGTGAGCTTGCCCGGCTGGACACGCTGGTAACCGTGGTGGACACCTCGACCTTCCTGACCGAGGTGACCCGTGGCGACGCTCTGACCGAGCGTGAGATGACCGCAGGCCCGGGAGACGGCCGCAACGTGGCCGATCTGCTGGTCGACCAGGTGGAGTTCGCCGACGTCATCCTGCTCAACAAGACCGATCTGGTCAGCGCCGAACGACTCGGCGCCGTCGAGGCGGTGGTGCGCAGGCTCAACCCGACGGCGCGACTGCTGCACACCACGCACGGCGTGGTCGACCTGCACGAGGTCCTCGACACCGGCCGGTTCGACCCGGTCGCCGCGGCCGAGGCACCGGGCTGGGACGAAGAACTCGCGATGGGACACACGCCCGAGACCGAGGAGTACGGCATCGGTTCGATGACCTTCCGCGCCGATCGCCCGTTTCACCCGTACCGACTGGCCGAGGCACTCGAGCAGGTTCGGGGCCTGTTGCGCAGCAAGGGTTTCTGCTGGATCGCCAGCCGGCCCTCGATCGCGGCGATCTGGTCGCAGGCCGGCCCGAACCTGGTGCTCGAGCCGGCCCAGTTCTGGTCATCCACCGAGATCGAACCCGGCCAGGAGATCGTCTTCATAGGGATCCGCATCGATCGGGAAGCACTCGACACGCTCCTGCGCGCGGCGCTGCTCACCGACGCCGAACTGGCCGAGGGCGAGCGGGCCTGGGTCCACTACCCCGATCCGCTGCCCGCCTGGCACGTCACCCACGCGCACTGAAACCTGAGGGAGGAACCGGCCACCTAAGCTCGACCTGTGTCTGAGCACGCTTTCAGCCCGGATGAGCGCCGAGCCGTCTACCGGGCCATCGCCGAACGTCGTGATATGCGCCGGTTCGTGCCGGGCAGCACGGTGCCGCCCGAGGTCCTCGGCCGGCTGTTGCACGCCGCGCACGCGGCGCCGAGCGTCGGGCTGATGCAGCCGTGGCGGTTCATCCGGATCACCGATGACGCGTTGCGCGGCAAGATCCACGCTCTGGTCGACGAGGAACGCCTGCACACCGCCGACGCGCTCGGCTCCCGCGGCGATGAGTTCCTCGCGCTGAAGGTGGAGGGCATCCTCGACTGCGCCGAACTGTTCGTGGTCGCCCTCGGCGAGAACCGCGACCGGCACGTGTTCGGCCGCCGCACGCTGCCCCAGATGGACTTGGCCTCGGTGTCCTGCGCGATCCAGAACATGTGGCTGGCGGCGCGCGCCGAGGGGCTGGGCATGGGCTGGGTGTCGATCTTCGAGCCGCTGCCGCTGGCCCAGTTGATGGGGATGCCCGACGATGCCGAACCGGTGGCGATCCTGTGCCTGGGTCCGGTCCCAGAGTTCCCGGACCGGCCGGTGCTGGAAATCGAGCACTGGACTACTGCGCGCCCGCTGCCGGAATTCGTGTCAGAGAACGGCTGGCCGACCGGCGCATCGTCTTAGGCTGGTCTGATGGCTGAATCCGTCGACCTCAATGCCGATCTGGGCGAGAGTTTCGGGGAGTGGAAGCTCGGTGACGACGAGGCCATGCTGGACGTGGTCACCAGCGCCAACGTGGCCTGCGGCTTCCATGCCGGCGACCCGGCGCTGCTGCTGCGCACCTGCCGCGGCGCCGCCGAACGCGGCGTGCGGGTCGGCGCCCAGGTGAGTTACCACGACCTGGCCGGCTTCGGCAGACGCTTCATCGATGTAGCTCCCGAAGACCTGACCGCCGACCTGATCTATCAGATCGGCGCGCTACAGGCCATCGCCCATGCCGCGGGGACCAGGGTGACCTACGTGAAACCACATGGCGCGCTGTACAACACCATCGTGAGTCACCGCGAACAGGCCGCCGCAGTGGCGGCTGCGGTGGCGGCCGTGGACGCCGGGCTGCCGGTCCTGGGATTGTCCGGGTCGGTGTTCTTCGACGAGGCAGAGCGGCTCGGGCTGCGCACCGTCGCCGAGGCCTTCGCCGACCGCGCCTACCGACCGGACGGCACCTTGGTGTCACGAAGTGAACCCGGTGCCGTGCTGCACGACGCCGCCGAGATCGCCGAACGGGTGGCGGGCATGGTCACCGCCGGGCAGGTGACCGCCGTGGACGGATCGGTCATCCCGATCACGGTGGAATCGGTTTGTGTACACGGCGATTCGCCGGGTGCCGTTCAGATCGCCACGGCCGTACGATCCGGCCTGCGCGCCGCGGGCATCACGCTGCGCACATTCACCTGACAGGTCCGGCTGGCATCATGACCGCCGTGACAGCCCCGGCGAAATCGCGATGGCGCCCGACGTCCATGCAGCTGCTGGTCGCCGGCATCATCGCCCTGGCACTCGCGGGTTCGACGATGCACCGCCTCGTGCGGGACACACCCGACCTGGCGACTGCGGCCACGGTGTTCTGCGGCGTGTTTGTCCAGGCGCTGCCGTTCCTGGCCCTTGGTGTGGTGATCAGCGGCCTGATCGCGGTGTTCGTCACGCCGGAGCGTCTCGCCCGGTGGCTGCCCAAGCGCACGGGTGCGGCGATCCTGGCCGCGGGCGTGGGAGGCGCCGCGCTGCCCGGCTGCGAATGCGGATCAGTCCCGGTGGCGCGCAGGCTGTTCGGTACCGGCAGCACGGGGGCCGCGGCATTGACGTTCATGCTGGCGGCACCGGCGATCAATCCCGTGGTGCTGGTGGCTACCGCGGTCGCCTTCCCCGGCCATCCGCAGATGGTCGTCGCACGTTGCGTCGCATCGCTGCTGACCGCACTCATCATGGGAGCAGCCTGGGCCCGCTTCGGCCGACCGGAGTGGATCACCCGACGATTGCCCGACCCGGGGCACTCCGAAGGTTCGCGGTGGGCGGTGTTCACCGAGGCGGCCCGGCACGACTTCCTGTCCGCATGCTCGTACCTGGTGATCGGGGCCGCCGCGGCGGCCGCCCTGCACGTGCTGGTGCCAACCTGGGTGTACCAGCACCTCGCGGGCCAGATCGGGCTCGGAATAATCACCATGGCGGTATTGGCGGTGGTACTGGCACTGTGTTCGGAGGCCGACGCCTTCGTCGTGGCCAGCCTCACCATGCTGCCGCTGCTGCCCCGGCTGGTGTTCCTGGTGGTGGGGCCGGCCGTGGACCTCAAGCTGTTCGCGATGCAGGCCGGGATGTTCGGCCGTGCGTTCGCAATCCGCTTCGCGCCGGCCACATTCGTGGTGGCAATGCTGGTCGCCACCGGAGTCGGGCTGACCATCCTGGGGCCACGGTGAGCCGCGAGACCGAGAACACCCTGCTGCTGCTGATCGGGGTGAGCACCACGATAATCGTCGTCTCCGGCAACTACACCCGCTACGTCAAGCCAACCCTGCTGCCCTATCTGGCCGTCACCGCGGTGCTGCTCATCGCGCTGGCCCTCGCGGCCATCGTGCGCGACATCCGTCGTGGCAGACCCGGCAACGAAGACAATGAAGCCGACGCGCACCAGCATTCGCACCGGACCGGTGTCACCTGGCTGCTGCTCATCCCGATCGCGCTGCTGGCGTTCGTCGTACCACCCGCGATCCGTCCGGATGCGGTATCCGTGACGGAGGTGTCCACCGATGTGCTGAAGCGGGCGTTCCCGCCGCTGCCCGAGGGCCGGGCACCGGAAGTATCCCTGCCCGACGTACTGATCCGGGCCGCTCAGGACAGCGGCGGAACGCTCGACGGCCGCAGGATCACCATCACCGGCTTCACCATGCACGATGGTGACCGCACGTATCTGGCCCGGGTGGTGATCATTTGCTGCGCTGCCGACGCGCAGTTGGCACGCATCCTGCTCTCCGGGCCCGCCGCTGCTGAGGTGGCGGGGCTTGCGGAGAACACCTGGATCAAGGTGGAGGGCACGGTGCCTGCGGGGCAAGGCGATTCGAGTCGGCGCAGCATTCCGGTGATGACGGCGCTGAGCGTGGCGCGCACCGATCCCCCTGCGCGTCCCTACGCCTACTAAGGCCTACCCGCGTGGTCTCGAGAGCGCGCAATCGTTACATTTCGATCCGCCGGGCACCCGGTAGTACAGGCAACAACTGCGACGGCGGAACGCCCACCCGGTCAGGTCGCCCGTGCCGGCCAATTCACCTGTGGCCAATAGCGATTCGGTGACGCCGAGGACGTCGTCATGCAATTCCGGTCGAGCCCGGGCCAGCTCGGCCGCCGCCGCGGCCAACGCCGCCGCGGCATTGCCGTAGAGCAGTCGCGGCGCCATCTTGACCCGAAGCCCGGCGGCCAGCGGCTCGAGGTGCTCGGTGATCACACGCCGATACAACTGCTCCACCATCGGCCGACCGCTGTCGACGGGCGCTCCGAGCGGCACCGGCAACCGGAGTTCGGTACGCGAGGCATGGCGCTGCAGATCGGTCAGATCGGGCAGCACACCGAATTGCAGCGCACACGCCAGCAGCGGTGACCACAACCGTGATGCGTGACTGAACTGGACCAGGGAGGCACCGATGCGCAGATCCGTGGTGTTGCTTCGCGCGGCGGTCGCACCGACCAGGTCGGCGCAACCGTCGTCATAGCACCGCTGCACCGGAACCCACTGGGCCGGGTCCCCACCGACGACGATGCCGAAAAAGCCTCCGTAGGAGGAGATTTCGTCGAGCTGGGCTCCGATGTTCACGGGGTCGCCACCGCCGTGGGCAGGACGGTGACCTGGGGCCTGCCGGTATCGGGATCGACGACGATCCGGGCCGCAACCCCATATACGTCGGCAAGCAACTGCACGGTGAGAACCTCCTCGGGAGTACCGACGGCGACCAGCCGTCCATCGTCGAGCACACAGATCCGATCGCAATACATGGCAGCCAGACTCAGGTCGTGCAGTGCGGCGACCACGGTCGCGCCGGTCTCGCGCAGCAGGCGCAGCGCCTCATGCTGATGGCGCAGATCGAGGTGGTTGGTGGGTTCGTCGAGCACGATCACGTCGGTGCGCTGCGCCAGCGCCCGAGCGATGAGCACGCGTTGCTTCTGGCCTCCGGACAGCCGGCCGTAACCGACCCCGCTCAGCTCCGCGATGTCCAGTGCCGCCAGTGCCGCACCGATGATCTCGCGGTCCTCACGGTTGTCGGCCTCGAAGGACCGTTTGTACGGGGTGCGGCCCATCGCCACCATGTCGAACACGGTGAGCTCGAAATCGCCTGTGGCTTCCTGCAATACCGCCGCGACCCGGCGTGCGGCCCGCTTGCCCGGCGTCTTCCAGACGTCGGCGCCGTCCACCAGCACCCGTCCGGCACTCGGCCGCTGGGCCCGGTACAACATGCGCAGCAGCGTGGTCTTGCCCGCACCGTTGGGTCCCACCACGGCCAACATCTCCCCCGGCGCGACCGACAGCGACACCCCGGTGATCAGGGACTTGCCGCGCACCGACACCGAGACCGCCTCGAACGTCACCGCCGCGCTCATGTCAGCGCCTTCCGCCGCATCAGCCACAGGAAGAACGGTCCCCCGACGAGCGCGGTCAGGATTCCGACGGGCAGCTCCTCGGGTGCGGCCACGGTCCGGGCCACGATGTCGCACAGCACCAGGAATGCCGCCCCCAACAATGCGGCGGCCGGCAGCGCCCTGCGGTGATCGGCGCCGACCAGCAAGCGCACCACATGCGGCATGATCAGCCCGACAAACCCGATCGTGCCGCTGACCGCGACCATCGCTCCGACCATGAGCGCCACGACGACGAACATCGCGGCCCGGAACCGGTGTACATCCAGTCCGAGCGAGGTGGCCGCTTCCTCTCCGGTGTAGAGCAGGTTCAGCGATCTGGTGAAGCCGACCAGCACCAGCACACCGACGAACACCACCACCGTGGGCACCCAGACCATGCTCCACGTGGTGCCGCCCAGCCCACCGAGCATCCACCGCACCGCCGCCTGCGTCTTGTGCGGATCGTCGGAGGTGACGATCAGCAGGCTGGCCAGAGCCGACAGCACCTCGGCCACTGCCACACCGGCCAGGACCAACCGCACGGTCGTCATCCGTCCGCCCGAACGGGCCAACAGATACACCGCGACGAGCGCGAGCAAGGCTCCCAGGAAGGCCGCCAGCGGCAGGGTGAATGCTTGTAGCGCACCGGCGCCGAACACCAGCAGGGCGACGGCACCGACCGACGCTCCCGAGGAGACACCCAACAGCATGGGATCGGCGAGCGGGTTGCGCACCACTGCCTGCAGCGCCATACCGCACGCCGCGAGACCGGCGCCCACCACCGCGCCAAGCAGCACGCGTGGCAGTCGGGCGTCGATCACGATCGATTCCCGTACCGCGGGCCAACTCTGCTCGGCGAGGCCCGGATGGATGGCATGCAGCACGATGGCCCACACCTGCCCCGGGGCGATCGGTACCGACCCCACCGCGACACCGGCGGTCATCGCCAGCAACAACAATCCCACCAGTGAGGTGATGACCAGCCGGTAGGGGATCACGAAAACTGGTCCGGGTGCAGCTGTCGGGCCAAGGCATCCACCGCCCGGCCCACCCGCACGCCGACCACCACCGAGGACAATGGAAGCACCGCGAACCGCTGCTGTTGGATTGCCGGAACATGCTGCAGCAGAGGATGTTCGGTGAGGAATCTCTTCTTGTCCGCGACGGGTTGATCTCCGTAGTCGTAGATCACGATGACCTCGGGTGCACGCTCGGCGAATTGCTCGAGCGATACGTCGCCCCACACCTTGGGAACATCGGCGAACACGTTCACTCCACCGGCGGCCTCGATCATCTGATTCCCGATGCCCTTACCGCCCGAGGTGAACACCGTCGCCTCACCGCTGTCGTAGACCGCGACCCGGACCGGTTGCACTCCGCGCACCTTCGCTGCGGACTCGGCGAGCTCGCGGTGCAGCGTCTCGATCTGCCGCTCGGCCCGGTCTGTGACACCGAAGATCGTTCCGATACTTCGGATTTCGTCGTCCACCGTGGACATGGTGACCGGCTCGGTGCGGCAATCCTCGATGTTGAGGTAGGTGTTCACCCCGGCATCGGTCAGCCGCTGCCTGGCGCGCCCCTCCTTTTCGTCGAACGCGCTCGCCCAACCGCCGTAGACGAAATCGGGCTCGACGGCCAGCAGCGACTCATAGGACGGATATTCCTTGGCCAGCACCGGGACACCGTCGTAGGCGGCCTGGTACTCGGGCAGGATCCGATCGTCGAGATAGGACGTGCCGACCATGGATTTTTCCAGGCCCAGCGCGAGCAGCATCTCGATCGCGTGTTGATTGAGCGCCACCGCCCGGGTCGGCGGCCGGTCATAGGTGGTGCTGACGCCACAATTGTCCACGGTCACCGGGAATCCCGGTTCGGTGTGGGCGGCGACGTCCGGTTCCGGTGTCGATGCGCACCCCGATACCAGCAACGCCGATGCCAGTCCGGCGATCAGCCAACGAGCAGCCACGGGCTCATCCGTCCTCTCCGGGGAGATCCGCCCCAGTACGTGCGAGGTGGCGACTGCGGTGCGTGTCTGGCTCTCGACGGTCGGCGGAGGCCGGCCGATCGATCACAGTGGCGGGACCGCGCCGGATTCACACCGACTTCCGCGATCCGCAGTCGCCTATCACCTCGATGGTAGGTCAACGAGGACCGACCACCGGCAGCAGCGCCATCTCCCTGGCATTCTTGATCGCCGCCGCGACCTGCCGCTGTTGTTGCGGGGTCAGGCCCGTGACCGTGCGGGACCGGATCTTGCCGCGCTCGCTGATGAAGGTGCGCAGCAGGTGCACGTCCTTGTAATCGACCTTGGTCACCCCGAGCGCGGCCAGCTGATTGCGCCTGGGTTTCTTGAATTCGGTTGCGGGAGGGCGTCTTCTCAGCGGTTTCTTGGCCATCACCAGCTCGACTTCCGCACGCCGGGCAGCTCACCGCGGTGCGCCAGCTCCCGCACCCGCACCCGCGACAGCCCGAACTTGCGCAGGTGCCCGCGCGGACGGCCGTCGACGGCGTCCCGGTTGCGCAGCCGCACCGGACTGGAATCCCGGGGCAGCCGCTGCAGGGCCGATACCGCGGCCGCTCGCTGCTCACGGGTGCTCACCGGATTGCGGATGATCTCCTTGAGCTCGGCCCGACGCTCGGCGTAGCGCGCCACCAGTTCGCGGCGTTTCTCGTTCTTGACGATGTTGGATTTCTTGGCCATCAGCGCTCCTCGCGGAAGTCGACGTGACGGCGGATCACCGGGTCGTATTTGCGCAGCACGATCCGGTCCGGGTCATTGCGCCGGTTCTTGCGGGTGACGTAGGTGTAGCCGGTTCCCGCTGTCGATCGCAGCTTCACGATCGGACGAATATCGGTGCGGGCCATCAGATCTTCTCCCCACGGTCGCGCAGCCTGGCCACGACCGCCTCGATCCCGTCCCGGTCGATCACCTTGATGCCCCTGGCGCTGACCCGAAGCCGGACCCGCCGCCCCTCGGCGGGCAGGTAGTAGGTCTTGGTCTGAATGTTCGGATTCCACCGGCGCCGGCTGCGCTTATGCGAATGCGACACCGTATTGCCGAATCCGGGCGAGCGCCCGGTGACTTGGCAGTGGGCAGACATCGAGTCTCCTTCGTCATGAGGTAACGTGCCTAACGTTAATGATAATCGTTTTCAATAACAAGGGAGGCCCGGGTGCGAACCCCTGTCGTGCTGATCGCCGGCCAAGGCGATACCGGCGGCGTCGCCGAGGAATTGAGCCGCAAGCCGGGCACCGTGCTGGTCCGCCACAACTACGACGGGCACGTGGTGCTGCGAACCGTCGTCGCCAGCTCCGGGACATCGGAATGGGCGCTGGAACTGGCCCACGACTGCGTCTCCTGCACGGTGCGCGACGACCTGCTCGTTCTGCTGCGGCGCCTGCACCGGCGGGCCGACGTCACCCGGATTGTCGTGCAGTTGCTGCCGTGGCTGGAGCCGGAACCGGTGTGCTGGGCGATCAACACCGTTCGGGTCCGGGTCGGCCCCGGATACCTCGACGGACCCGCCTGCCGGGACGTCAGCATCGAGGCGGTGATCGGCTGCCTGGACACCGCGCAGTGGCTGCCGCAGGCGATCGGCGACGAAGAACTACTGGACGGGCGCACGGTCGCCCAGGTGGTGGTCGGCCAGGCCGAATCCGCCGACCTGCTGGTGCTCAGCGAGCCCGAGGCCAGCACGCTGGCCGTGCTGCGCCGGCTGACGCCCCGCGCCCGCATCACGGTGGGACCCGACCGCGTCGAACTGGCCCTGGCCCACCTCGAACCGGACAGCCGTCGCGGCCGGGCGATTTCCCCGCACGATGCGCTGCTGGCCGGTGAGCCCCCACTGGAAGCCGACGGCGAGGTGGGCATCGTCGAATTCACCGCGCGGCGACCGTTTCACCCGCTGCGCCTGCACGCGGCGGTCGACCTGCTGCTCGACGGGGTGGTGCGCACCCGCGGCCGGGCCTGGCTGGCCAACCGGCCTGCCGATGTCATGTGGATCGAATCGGCCGGCGGCGGAATGCACTTCAGCAACGCTGGAAAATGGCTGGCGGCAATGGATCACAGCGAACTCGCCTATACCGATCCGGAACGTTGCGCGATGGCCGCGATCGATTGGGACGACCGGTTCGGCGACCGGCGGGTATCGCTGACCGTGCTGGTCTGCGGCGCCCGGCCCGATGAACTCGTCGACGCACTGCGTGGCGCACTGCTCACCGACGACGAACTGGCGCGGCCCGATCGATGGGCCGACTACCCCGACCCGTTCGGCGACTGGCACGAAGAACCGTGTCAGCCCGGAACCGACGAACCCGCCAGATCCGCCCATCACGAAGGAGAAATGCAATGAAACCCGGCATCCATCCCGACTACCACCCCGTGGTGTTTCAGGACGCCGCCACCGGAAAGCAGTTCCTCACCCGGTCGACGGCCACCAGTCAGCGCGCCGTCGAGTGGGCAGACGCAAATGGCACCCAGACTTATCCGCTGATCGTGGTGGACGTCAGCAGCGATTCACATCCCTACTGGACCGGCTCCGCACGGCACATCGACTCGGCCGGGCAGGTGGAGAAGTTCCGCCGTCGCTACGGCTAACGCAGGCCGACACTGCCTTTAGGGTGGGGCCATGCGGCTCAAACCCGGCCGGCCCACCCTGACCGCCTACACCCGGTACTTCGATGCGCCCGTCGCCACCCCGGAATCGCCGGTCACGGTGACCTGGGCCGGAGTCAGCACACTGCTGGTGGACGACGGCACATCGGCAGTACTGACCGACGGCTTCTTCTCCCGGCCCGGACTGCCGGTTCTGACCCTGGGCCGGATCTCCCCGTCACTGCCACGCATCGACGGCTGCCTGTCCCGACTCGGAGTGCACCGCCTGGACGCGGTCATCCCGGTGCACAGCCATTTCGACCACGCCATGGACTCGCCGGTGGTGGCCGAGCGCACCGGCGCCCAGCTGATCGGCGGATCCTCGACCGCCCAGATCGGCCTCGGGCACGGCCTGGCGCCCGATCGCATCGTCACGGTCACGCCCGGCGAAGCCGTCACCGCGGGCGGCTATGAGGTGACGCTGTTCGAGTCCGAACACTGCCCACCGGACCGGTTTCCCGGCACCATCACCGAACCCGTCGTACCCCCGGTCAAGGTCTCGGCCTACAAGTGCGGCGAGGCGTGGTCGGTACTGCTGCGGCACCGGGCCACCGACCGCCGCCTGCTGATCGTCGGCAGCGCCGGTGCGGTACCGGGCGCACTGGACGGACAACGCGCGGACGTGGTCTACCTCGGCATCGGCCAACTCGGCCTGCAACCCGAGCAGTATCTGATCGACTACTGGACCCACACCGTGCGTGCGGTCGGGGCGCGGCGGGTGGTGCTGATCCACTGGGACGACTTCTTCCGGCCACTGCACAAGCCGCTGCGGGCCTTGCCCTACGCCGGTGACGATCTGGACGTCTCGATGCGGGTGCTGACCCGGCTCGCCGACCAGGACGACGTACGCCTACACCTGCCCACCCTGTGGCAGCCGGCCGATCCCTGGAGCCGGCCCTGACCCTGGCCCTGGCGCTCATCGCGCTCTTTAGGCAGAGCTGTTCACCTGCCCGTGCCGTGATGTTCGCATTGACCCGGTAGCACGGCGAGGGTGACCGACAACCCCGGGATAAGCCGGCGGACGTTGCTGTTGGTGGGCGGCAGCACCGCGATACTCGGTGCCGGAGCCGGCCTGGCCGTCGACGAGCTCGTCCGCCCGGCAGCGACGGGTCCGGTGCTGTGGCAGCGCGAGGACCGCAGCGGTGCGCCGCGGATCAGCGGACTGCATCTGCAATACGGCGCCGACGCCGCGTCCGAGGTCGTGGTGTCCTGGAACACCGACGCCGCGGTGGGGCATCCGCGGGTGCTGTACGGCACCCCCGGCGGGGGCCTCGGCGACACCGCCGACGCCGACACCTACACCTACCGCGATGCGCAATCGGACACCGAGATCCGGGTACATCACGCCAGGCTGACCGGTCTGCTTCCGGACACCGATTACGTCTACGCCGCCGTGCATGACGGAGCCAACCCCGAGCTGGGCACCGTCCGCACCGCCCCGCGCGGCCGGGCTCCGTTGCGCTTCACCAGTTTCGGTGACCAGTCCACACCCACCCTTGATGCCATGGTGGCCAATGCCTTCGGCAGCGACAGCGTCGGCTCACCGGCGGCCGGTGATATCACCAGCGCGGTCGAACGCATGCGCCCGTTGTTCCATCTGGTCAACGGGGACCTGTGTTACGCCAACCTCTCCGCGGACCGGATCAGAACCTGGTCGGACTGGTTCGAGAACAACTCACGTTCGGCGCGGTACCGGCCATGGATGCCGGCCGCGGGCAACCACGAGAACGAACTGGGCAACGGTCCGATCGGATACAGCGCCTATCAGGCCTATTTCGCGCTCCCGGATTCCGGAGCCGACCCCGAGTTGCGCGGCATGTGGTACGCGTTCACCGCCGGCGCGGTGCGGGTGATCAGCCTCAACAACGACGACGTGTGTTATCAGGACGGCGGCAATTTCTACGTCCACGGATACTCCGGCGGTGCGCAAAAGCGTTGGCTGCGACGTGAATTGGAGCACTCGAACGCCAATGAAGACATCGACTGGATCGTGGTGTGCATGCACCAGACCGCAGTGTCGACGGCCGACCGCACCAACGGTGCCGATCTCGGCATCCGGGAGAACTGGCTGCCGCTGTTCGACCGCTACGGCGTGGACCTGGTGGTGTGCGGCCACGAACACCACTACGAGCGCACCCATCCGATCCGCGGCACCCTACCGACCGACACCCTGACCCCCGCCGTAGTCGACCAGGGCACAGTGCATCTGGTGATCGGCGGCGGTGGCACGTCGATACCGTCGAACCGGATGTTCTTCCCGGAGCCGCGGTGCCGCGTACTCACCGATGTCGGCGGCTTCGATCCGGCGCTGAAGAAGCGCGCACCGCACTATGTCCAAGAAGCCGCCGCATGGTCGGCGTTCCGGGACCGCGACAATGCCTACGGGTTCGTGATGTTCGACGTCGACCCCGGTTCACCCGGCGGCCAAACATCCATCGACGCAACCTATTTCGCGGTAGGCGGGCCGTTCGGCGAAACCCGGCCGGTGGATCACTTCAGGCTGAGCAAGCCGCGGCGGGGCTGAAGTCAGCTTCGGCGCTGGCGGGCGATTTCGGCCAGCACCACCCCGGCCGCCACCGAGGCATTCAGCGACTCGGTCGGCCCCGCCATCGGGATCGACACCACCGCATCGCAGTTCTCCCGCACCAACCGCGACAGACCCTTGCCTTCCGAACCGACCACCACCACCATCGGCCCGGTCGCCTCGAGCTCGTCGACCGTGGTGTCACCACCGGCATCCAGGCCGACGATCTGCAGACCGGCATCGGCGTAACTCTTCAGTGTGCGAGTCAGATTTGTGGCCCGCGCCACCGGCGTGCGGGCCGCGGCACCGGCGCTGGTGCGCCACGCCACCGCGGTCACCGAAGCCGAACGGCGCTGCGGGATCACCACACCGTGCCCACCGAACGCCGCCACCGAGCGCACGATGGCACCCAGGTTGCGCGGGTCGGAGATGTTGTCCAGGGCCACCAGCAGTGCGGGCTCCCCGGATTCCCGGGCCGCCCTCAACAGATCATCGGGGTGCGCGTAGTTGTACGGCGGCACCTGCAGGGCCAGCCCCTGGTGCAGCGCATTCGAGCTCATCCGGTCCAGGTCGTGGCGCTGCACCTCGAGGATCGAGATACCGCGGTCAGCGGCGATCTGGACGGATTCGGTGAGGCGCTCATCGGCCTCGGTGCCCAGCGCCACGTACAGCGCGGTGGCCGGAACCTTGGCCCGCAGGCATTCCACCACCGGGTTGCGGCCCAGCACCAACTCGGTGTCGTCGGTCTTCTTGTGTCGCCCCTGCGCCTGACGCGCCGCCTTGGCGGCCTTCTTGGCGGCAGGGTGGTGCGGACGCTGGTCCGCGCGCGGGGTGGCCCCACGGCCCTCCAGCCCGCGGCGGCGCACACCGCCGGACCCGACCGTCGGGCCCTTCTTGGTCCCGGGCTTGCGGACCGCACCGCGCCGCTGCGAATTGCCGGCCATTTATGCTCCGTTCCCGTCCACCAGGGCCCACTGCGGACCGTCGGCAGTGTCGGTGACCTCGATACCAGCAGCCTTGAGCCGATCCCGGATGGCGTCGGCCGCCGCCCAGTCCCGGTTGGCACGGGCCTCGGCCCGGCCGGCCAAAGCCCACTGCACCAGCTCATCCACCGCGGCCAGGGCGGCCGAGGTCTCATCGCGGGACTCCCAGCGCTCGTCGAGCGGGTCGCAGCCCAGGATCCCCATCATCGATCGGATCGAACCGGCCTGCGCCATCGCGCCCTCGTGATCACCGGCGTCCAGCGCGCGGTTGCCATCGGCTCGCGCGGCATGCACCTCGGCCAGCGCGATCGGCACCGACAGATCGTCGTTGAGCGCCGCGGCGAACTTCGGCGTCCACTCACCGACCATCACACCGCCCACCCGGTTGCGCACCCGGTGCAGGAAATCCTCGATACCGCTGTAGGCCTTCACCGCGTCCTGCAACGCATGCTCGGAGAACTCCAGCATGGACCGATAATGCGCACTACCCAGGTAGTAGCGCAGCTCGGCAGCCCGAACCCGTTGCAGCACAGCCGGAATCGAAAGCACGTTGCCCAGCGACTTGCTCATCTTCTCGCCGCCCATGGTGACCCAGCCGTTGTGCAGCCAGTACTGGGCGAAGCCGTCGCCTGCGGCCTTCGCCTGGGCGATCTCGTTCTCGTGGTGCGGGAACACCAGATCCATACCGCCGGCGTGGATGTCGAACTCCGCGCCCAGGTAGGCCTCACACATCGCGACGCATTCGGTGTGCCAGCCGGGCCGGCCCGGCCCCCACGGCGTGGGCCACGACGGCTCGCCGGGCTTGGCGCCCTTCCACAGGGTGAAGTCGCGCTGGTCACGTTTACCGGTCGCCGCGCCCTCACCCTGATGCACATCGTCGATGCGGTGCCCGGACAGCGCGCCATACTCCGGCAGGCTCAGCACGTCGAAGTAGACGTCGCCGCCCGAGGCGTAGGCATGACCCCGCTCGATCAGGCGGTCGATGAGCTCGACCATCTGGGTGATGTGCCCGGTGGCCCGGGGCTCCGCCGACGGGGGCAGCACTCCCAGCGCGTCATAGGCGGCGCTGAATGCCCGCTCGTAGGTCGCGGCCCACTCCCACCAGGGCCGGCCCGCGTCGGCCGCCTTGTTGAGGATCTTGTCGTCGATGTCGGTGACATTGCGGATGAACGCGACGTCGTATCCATTGGCGGTCAGCCAGCGGCGCAGCACGTCGAACGCGACTCCGCTACGGACGTGGCCGATGTGCGGCAGACCCTGAACGGTCGCGCCGCACAGGTAGATCGAAGCGTGCCCTGGCCGCAGCGGTACGAAATCACGTACGGCACCCGCCATGGTGTCGTACAGCCGCAAGCGATCGGTCACGACGTGCCAGCTTACCGGCCGCAACGTTGCTACTTTGCAGGACCAACCCGATCAGCAATCACCAGGGCGGTAGCAACCGCGGCCAGACCCTCACCGCGGCCGGTCAGCCCGAGTCCGTCGGTGGTGGTGGCCGAGACCGACACCGGCGCCCCGAGCAGTTCGGCGAGCAGCCGCTGGGCTTCGTCGCGACGCGGCCCGACCTTGGGTCGGTTGCCGATCACCTGGACCGCGGCATTGCCCACCGAAAAGCCCGCCGCCTGCAGCAGGCCGCGCACATGACGCAGCATGTCGGCGCCGGTGACCCCGCGCCATTCCGGCCGGTCGGTGCCGAACACCGCGCCGATATCGCCCAGGCCGGCCGCACTGAGCAACGCATCACACAGTGCATGCACGGCGACGTCGCCGTCGGAGTGACCGGCGCAGCCGTCGGCCTCGTCGAATAGCAGGCCCAGCAGCCAGCACGGGCGGCCCGGCTCGATCGGGTGGACGTCGGTACCCAGCCCGACCCTTGGAATCAGCATGTGCCGCGCGCCAGCAGAGCTTCGGCCAGCAGGAGATCCATGGCCGTGGTGATCTTGAATGCCATCGGGTCGCCCTCGACCACCTGCACCGGCGTGCCGATCTGTTCGACCAGCGATGCGTCGTCGGTGAAATCACCCGAGCCCGCCCGCTGATAGGCGCGGCGCAGTACGTCGGCACGGAAACCCTGGGGGGTCTGCACCGCCCGCAAACCGGCCCGCTCCGGGGTTCCCAGCACCGCGCCGTTGGCGTCGACCGCCTTGATGGTGTCGGCCAGCGGCAGTCCGGGAACAACGGCGGCGTGACCGTCGGCCAGCGCCGCAACCACCCGGGCGATCAGCGTCGGCGGGGTCAACGCCCGAGCGGCGTCGTGCACCAGGATGAAATCCGGTTCGCCACCGGCCGCTACAGCTTCCAGGGCCAGCCCCACCGATTCGGTTCGATCATCGCCCCCGGCCACGATCTGTGCGTTCGCACCGAAGACCAATATGGCCTCATCGGTCAGCGCCGGCGGCACCGCGATCACAACCTTGTCGACCACCCCTGAGGCCAGCAGCCCATCGAGGGCATGCTGCAACAGGGGCTTATCCCCCAGATTGACGAATGCTTTCGGCCTGCCAGCGCCGAGCCGTTGGCCAGAGCCTGCGGCCGGGACGACCGCAACAGTTACCACGACAGATCAGGACGCGGCGGCGAGAACCTCATCGAGCATGGTCTCAGCCTTGGCGTCATCGGTGTTCTCCGCCAGCGCAAGCTCGCCGACCAAAATCTGCCGAGCCTTGGCCAGCATTCGCTTCTCGCCCGCGGACAGACCGCGTTCCTGATCCCGACGCCACAGATCCCGAACGACCTCAGCGACCTTGTTCACATCACCGGAGGCCAGCTTCTCGAGGTTGGCCTTGTAGCGGCGCGACCAGTTGGTCGGCTCTTCGGTGTGCGGCGCACGCAATACCTGGAAAACCTTGTCGAGACCTTCCTGGCCCACAACATCACGGACACCAACATACTCGGCGTTATCCGCGGGTACACGAACGGTCAGATCCCCCTGAGCAACCTTGAGGACGAGGTATTCCTTCTGCTCGCCTTTGATGGTCCGGGTTTCGATCGCCTCGATCAACGCGGCACCGTGGTGTGGATAGACGACGGTGTCTCCGACCTTAAAAATCATCTGATTCGAGCCCCTTTCGCTAGTCCATGCTAACACGAGCTCGAATCACGCGTGTGCCAACGATGCAGGTCAGGGGCACTACAGGTAAATGGCGGGGGTTGACACAGTGACGAAAGCGTGCAACCACAGCAGGCTGACAGCGGCCGAAATGGGTGGCCCCGCAAAGCCGTTGTGGACCCGAACGGCCCGTTGCGAAGCCCTCGCATCCGACCCGCCACAGCGACCTACTACTCTGCATAGTCGAAGTACGCTGACCCAGCTCAGGAGGCTTGAGTGAACCGCTTCGCAATGCGCGCCTCGACCGGCCTGGCCGCATGTGGCCTGACCGCAGTCGTTCTTACCGGGTGTGGCGCCGGGCAGGTCTCCCAGATGGCGACGCAGGAACCCGCCGTCAACGGCGTGAACGCACAGGCCGGCACGGTCTCGCTGCGCAACCTGCACCTGCGGGCGCCGCAGCAGAAGGACTACGTCGAGGCCGGCTCCTCGGCCGAACTGCTGTTCGTCGCCGTGAACAACTCCCCCGAGACCGCCAACAAGCTGGTCTCGATCAAGTCCAACGTCGGCGACGTGGCGCTCACCGGCGACCCGACCGTCCCGGTCAGCGGTGTGCTGGTGGTCGGGGAGCCCGACGGCCAGCTGGCCGCACTGGAGAAGACCGAGGCCGCCGACGCCGTCACCGCCATGGTCACGCTGACCAAGCCGGTCACCAACGGGCTGCTCTACGACTTCACCTTCAAGTTCGAGAACGGCGAAGCCACCGTGGCCGTGCCGATCTCGGCCGGCAACGAGCCGCGCCGCAACAAGACCGGTGACACCCAGGAAGCCGAGCCCGGCGCCCACCACTAGGGCGTTCCAGGTGTCCTGACCCGGAAATGTCGGGGGCAGCCGCTACTGTCACCGCGTGGCCGGTTCGAAAATACGTTCGCAGTACCGCTGCTCGGAGTGTCAGCACGCCACCCCCAAGTGGGTCGGTCGCTGCGCCAATTGCGGCACCTGGGGCACTGTCGATGAGGTAGCGGTGCTCGCCGCGTCCGGCATAGCAGGTGGGGCGGCCCGCCGCTCGGTGGCCCCCACCTCGCCCGCGGTGCCGATCACCTCGATCGACCCGGGCATCACCCGGCACTACCCGACCGGGGTCAGTGAGCTGGACCGGGTGCTGGGCGGCGGTCTGGTGGCCGGCTCGGTAACCCTGCTGGCCGGGGATCCCGGTGTCGGCAAGTCCACCCTGCTGCTGGAGGTCGCCAACCGCTGGGCGCATGCCGGCCGGCGGGCCCTGTACCTGTCCGGTGAGGAATCCGCGGGCCAGATCCGGCTGCGCGCCGAGCGCACCGGCTGCACCCACGACAACGTGTACCTGGCCGGCGAATCCGATCTGCAGATCGCGCTCGGCCACATCGACGAGGTCAAGCCCAGCCTGGTGGTGGTCGATTCGGTGCAGACCATGTCCACCACCGAGGCCGACGGCGTGACCGGCGGGGTCACCCAGGTGCGCGCAGTGACCACGGCGTTGACCGGCTACGCCAAGACCGCCGTCGGAGACCCGGCGGTGGCGATGATCCTGGTCGGGCACGTCACCAAGGACGGCGCCATCGCCGGGCCACGCTCACTGGAGCATCTGGTCGACGTGGTGCTGCATTTCGAGGGTGATCACGCGTCCAGCCTGCGCATGGTGCGCGGGGTGAAGAACCGGTTCGGCGCCGCCGACGAGGTCGGCTGTTTTCAGATGCACGACAACGGCATCGAGTGTGTGAGCGATCCGTCCGGGCTGTTCCTGGACCAACGTCCGGCGGCGGTGCCCGGCACTGCCGTCACGGTCACCCTGGACGGCAAGCGCCCGATGATCGGCGAGGTGCAGGCGCTGACCGCGCAACCGATCGGACCACCCCGGCGCGCCGTCAGCGGTATCGATTCGGCCCGTGCCGCGATGATCGGCGCGGTGCTGCAGACCCGCTGTGCGCTGCCGATCAACGCCAACGACCTCTACCTGTCCACCGTCGGCGGCATGCGGCTGACCGACCCGTCCTCGGATCTGGCCGTGGCGCTGGCCATCGCCTCGGGCTACCTCGACATCGCGCTGCCGATGAACACGGTGGTGATCGGCGAGGTGGGGTTGGTCGGCGATCTGCGCCGGGTCACCGGCATGGACCGCAGGCTGGCCGAGGCAGCCCGGCTGGGTTTCACCAATGCCATAGTGCCGCCCGGGATCACCAGCGCGCCCGCCGGGCTGCGCGTCATCACCGTGGACAACATCGGGGCGGCACTGCGGGCGCTCAGGGAGATCGCGATTGCCAGCAATCGATAGCATCACGATTGCGAGCAATCAATACGATCACGGACAATGGCGGCCGACCCTAGGAGAGTTGATGGCCGTGAACTCCGGTACCAGGACGAGCCGCACCGTCGTACATCTGGCACGCCCGACGCTGCGTGAAACCCTGGGCCGGCTGGCCCCGGGAACCCCACTGCGTGACGGACTGGAGCGCATCCTGCGCGGCAAGACCGGTGCGCTGGTCGTGCTGGGCTACGACGACAGCGTGGAGGCCATCTGCGACGGCGGGTTCGCCCTGGATGTCCGCTACGCGCCCACCCGGCTGCGCGAATTGTCGAAGATGGACGGCGCGGTGGTGCTCTCCAGCGACGGCAGCCGGATCGTGCGAGCCAACGTCCAGTTGGTGCCGGATCCGTCGATTCCCACCGATGAGTCCGGTACCCGGCACCGCTCGGCCGAGCGCACCGCCATCCAGACCGGCTACCCGGTGATCTCGGTCAGCCATTCGATGAGCATCGTGACGGTGTATGTCGCCGGGGAGCGCCACGTGGTGCCCGATTCGGCGGCCATCCTGTCGCGGGCCAACCAGACCATCGCCACCCTGGAGCGCTACAAGGGCCGGCTCGACGAGGTGAGCAGGCAGCTGTCCACCGCCGAGATCGAGGACTTCGTAACGCTTCGTGACGTGATGACGGTGGCGCAGCGCCTGGAGATGGTGCGCCGGATCAGCCTGGAGATCGACGCCGACGTCGTCGAGCTCGGCACCGACGGGCGCCAGCTCAAACTGCAGCTCGACGAGCTCGTCGGCGACAACGAGGCCGCACGCGAGTTGATCGTGCGGGACTACCACGCGCTGCCGGACCCGCCGACCGCCGCACAGGTCAGCGCGACACTGGACGAGCTGGACTCCCTGACCGACAACGAGCTGCTCGACTTCACCGCGCTGGCAAGGGTTTTCGGCTATCCCTCGACGGCCGAAGCGCAGGACTCGGCGATGAGCTCACGCGGTTACCGCGCGATGGCGGGCATCCCGCGACTGCAGTTCGCCCACGTCGACCTGCTGGTCCGGTCGTTCGGCTCGTTGCAGGGCCTGCTGGCCGCCAGCGCCGACGACCTGCAGTCGGTGGACGGGATCGGGTCGATGTGGGCGCGGCACATCCGCGAAGGCCTGTCCGTGCTGGCCGAGTCGACCATCGCCGACCGGTTGGCCTGAGATCAGTTGCCCGGTGCGGGCGCCTCGGCCGGCGGTGCACCAGGGGCCGGCGGCGGCGGCGCGGGCTGCTCCTGATGGGCCAGGATGAACGGCACCGGAGCCGATCTGAGGTTGCCCAGTTGCACGATCAGGTTGTAGGTGCCGGCTCCGATCGGCTGGCGCGGCATCGGGCACTGCGGGGCCGAGCTCATGCCGGTCCAGGTCACCTCGGTGGTCACCTGTTCGCCCGGATTGAAGGTCTTCACCAGGGTCTCGTTGGACGGGGCGCAGTCCAGGTTCGACCACAGCCGGTTGTTGTCCAGCGAGTACACGTAGGCGGCCAACACCGCGGCGCCCACGTCACGCTTGCAGGCCACCAGACCGATGTTGGTGACCACCATGGTGAACTTCGGCTGATCGCCCACCACGTATTCGGGCTGGCTGGTGATGCCCTTGACCGCAAGGGTCGAATCCGGGCAGTCGTCACCCTCCTTGAGCAGCGGCGGCGGCGTGACCGCGGCGGTCGGGGTGGCCGTCGGCGGCGGAGCATGCTGGGCCGGGGGCACCACCGGGGTCTTGACCTCGGGGTTCTCCCCGGGCAGTGGGGTCGGCGGTGCGGCGGTGGCAGAGGGCTCGTCGGCGGGCTTGGTCTCGGCTCCTGAGTTGCTGGTCACGATCACCGCGACGATCGCGGCGACGATCCCCACGACGACTACCGCGATACCGATAGCCAGCGCCCGGCGCCGCCAGTAAATCTGCGCGGGCAGTGGCCCATGAGGTTCCAGATCCAACACGACTTTCACGGTAGGGCCAGGTCATGCCTACCTGTCCGAGGCGCCCCGGCGTGTCGTCAGGGTTCGCCTATGTCACCAAGATGTTCGCGCAATACGACACGCCCGTCAGCAAGGTGGTAGGTGAGCCCGACGATGGCCAGCGAGCCGTCCAGAATCCGCTCGGCGATCGGCGCGGAACGGATGCGCAACTGCGTAACGGTCTCGTTCACGTGCCGCGCCTCGAACTCGTCGACCCTGGTCAGGCCGGCATGGCGGCCCAGCAGGATGGACGGGGTCACGCGCTCGACGATGTCGCGCACATACCCGCCGGGAAACTCACCCTCGTCGAGGGCCCGCAACGCGGCCTGCACCGCACCGCAACTGTCATGGCCCAGCACCACGATGAGCGGCACATTGAGGATCGAAACCGCATATTCGATCGAGCCGAGCACCGCGGAGTCGATGACGTGGCCCGCGGTGCGCACCACGAACATGTCGCCCAGACCCTGGTCGAAGATGATCTCGGCGGCCACCCGGCTGTCGCCGCAGCCGAACAACACGGCGGTGGGCTTCTGGGTGTGCGCAAGGCTGGCCCGCATCTCGATGCTCTGGCTGGGATGCAGCGGCTCACCCGCGACGAAACGCTCGTTACCCTCCTTGAGTGCCTTCCAGGCGGAAATGGGGTTCGAGTTCGGCATGGTTGACATTCTGCACGAACCCGCTATGAGCATCGATACGAACGACCTCGTCCGGTGGTACACCCACGCACAACGGGACCTGCCGTGGCGCCGGCCGGAGGTGACCGCCTGGCAGATCCTGGTCAGCGAGTTCATGCTGCAGCAGACTCCGGTGGCCCGGGTCGAGCCGATCTGGCTGGCCTGGATCGACCGCTGGCCGACCCCCTCGGCCACCGCCGCGGCCGGCTCCGCCGAGGTGCTGCGGGCCTGGGGCAAGCTGGGATACCCGCGACGGGCCAAGCGCCTGCACGAATGCGCCGTGCTGATCTCCACCGAGCATGGTGACGAGGTACCCACCGACGTCGAGACCCTGCTGACCCTGCCCGGCGTCGGCGCCTACACGGCGCGCGCGGTGGCTTGTTTCGCCTATGCGGCCAACGTTCCGGTGGTCGACACCAATGTGCGCCGCGTGGTCACCAGGGTGCTGCACGGACAGGCCGACGCACCCGCCCGGGCCGGCGACCTGGATGCGGTGGCCGCACTGCTGCCCGACGACGACACCGCACCGACGTTTTCGGCCGCGCTGATGGAGTTGGGCGCGGTGGTGTGCACCGCTCGCGCACCGCGCTGCGACAGCTGCCCGATGCGCCACTGCCGGTGGCGCTCGGCCGGATACCCGGCAGCCACCACCACCCGTAGGGTGCAGCGGTACGCCGGCACCGACCGCCAGGTGCGCGGCAAGCTGCTGGATGTGTTGCGCGACACCGATTCCCCGGTCACCCGCCGCGAGTTGGATGTGGTGTGGCTTTCCGACACCGCGCAGCGCGACCGGGCGCTGGATTCACTGCTGGTGGACGGATTGGTGGAACAGACTGCCGATGGCCGGTTCGCCCTGGCCGGCGAAGGTGAAGGCGACTACGCCGTCGCCTCGGATTCGATTGCACCGCAGGCGAACCGACGCCGGTAATCCGACGGGGTGACGCCGATGACCCGGCGGAAGTGGTGGCGCAGCAGCGTCGCGGTGCCGAACCCGGCCTGCCCGGCGATCTGGTCGATGTCCAGATCACTTTCCTCCAGCAGGCGGCGCGCGT
The DNA here is from genome assembly GCF_029893345.1 of Mycolicibacterium frederiksbergense. Classification (GTDB taxonomy): domain Bacteria; phylum Actinomycetota; class Actinomycetes; order Mycobacteriales; family Mycobacteriaceae; genus Mycobacterium; species Mycobacterium frederiksbergense_B. The sequence goes on from NZ_JARXVE010000004.1 coordinate 329,337, forward strand.
AGAGCACCCGCTGATCGGTGATCCACTGCATCGGCGTGGTTCCGGTCTCCTCGACGAACCGACGGGCAAAGGTACGGGTGGACATCGCGGACCGCTTGGCCAACGTCGTCACCGTGTGCGGCTTGTCCAGGTTTCCCATGATCCAATCCAGTTGCGGGGCAAAGCCTTCCGAACACCTGACCGGAATCGGCTGGTCGATGAACTGACGCTGTCCACCGTCGCGCTGCGGGGGGACCACCATCCGCCGGGCGATCGTGTTGGTCACCTCGCTGCCCAGTTCGCGACGCACCAGATGCAGGCAGGCGTCGATCCCCGCCGCGGTGCCCGCGCTGGTGATCAGATTGCCGTCGTCAACGAACAGCACATTGCGGTCCACCCTTGCGGTGGGATATTTGCGCGCCAACGCGTCGGCGTGCAGCCAGTGCGTGGTGCACGGCCTGCCGTCGAGCAGCCCGGCGGCCCCGGCCAGGAAGGCCCCCGAGCACACGGTCAGGATGATCGAGCCGGCATCGGCCGCGGCCCGCACGGCGTCCAGCGCCTCGGGCAGATACTCGGAGGTGCCGATCGCCGGGATCGCCACCAGGTCGGCGCCGCGCAGGGCATCCAGCCCGTGATCGGGGGTCAGCGTCGCGCCGACCGAGGTCCGCAGTGGCCGACCCGGCTCGGGCCCGCACACCTTGAAGTCGAAGGTCGGCACCCCCTCGGCGGACCGATCCACCCCGAAAACCTCGCAGATCACCCCGAACTCGAAAACCGCCAGCCCATCGAGCACCAGCGTCGATACGCTTCTCAGCATGGCAGCATTTTAACGTAAGTGGTCAGCGCTGCCACTGTTGGCGGTAAATGCGCTTAACAACAATTACTGCCATGAGCGTTGCACTCGCCTTGTTCATCCTGGCCATGCCGATCGCGATTGCCGCGACAGTGGGCTGGGCGGCACACCGCGGCAACGTGCTGCGGTACCCAACGGACCAGTCCGACTATGAGACGTATCGCGCCGGGCACGACCTCGACGCGATCCGCAGCCGCTTCGAGCAGCACCCGGCCTGGCCCAGCGCGGGCGCGTCAGGCGAGCGCCGTTAGAAACCCGGCCACCGCCTCGCGGTACACCTGCGGCTCGTCGTCGTGAATCAGGTGACCGGCCCCGGGAACATGCAAATACGTTGCCCTCTGGCCGATCTCAAGCATCCGTCGCATCTGCCCGGACGGGGCCACCGAACCGCCCGCCTCGATCAGCAGGGTCGGCACACCGACGTCGCGCCACTGCTGCCAGTAGTCCCGTCTCCCCCACTCGGCGGCGATATCCAGCCACCACTGCGGATAGCCGTGCAGCCGCCAGCCGGTGGCCGTGCGATCGAACGCCTCCAGGAAGTACTGTCCCGCCACGGGGCCGAATTCGTCGTAAACCTGTTGGGCCGAGCTGAATTCGACCGGAAGGGCATGCACCCACGGCTCCCACGGACCGGTGGTGCGGCCCCGGAAATCCGGGGCCATGTCCTCCACCACCACCGCGCGGACCAACTCCGGGCGAGCCGCGGCCAGACACCAGGAATGCAGTGCACCCATCGAATGCCCCACCAATGCGGCCGGGCGTCCCAGTGCGGCCACGGCGTCGCCGAGATCGGCCACGAAACGCTCGGTGCTGATCGGATACGGATCCACCACATCGCGCCCGCGGTGCCACGGCGCGTCGTAGGTGTAGACCGCACCCAGCCCGGTCAACCACGGCAGCTGGCGCGACCAGGTGCTACCCCGGCCCATCAGGCCGTGCACCAGGACGATGGGTTCGCCGCGGCCCCCGCGGTGGGTGAGCAGATCTGTGACCATGCCGTTATCTTGCCCATCGGGCGCGGTAGCCTGAACACCATGTCCGTCGTGAAGATCAACGCCATCGCGGTCCCGGCAAACGCCGGTCCGGAACTGGAGAAGCGGTTCGCGAACCGTGCACACGCCGTCGACAATCAGCCCGGGTTCCTCGGCTTCCAGTTGCTGCGCCCGGTCAAGGGTGAAGACCGCTACTTCGTGGTGACGCAATGGGAATCCGAAGAAGCGTTCCAGGCCTGGGCATCGGGCCCGGCCATCGAGGCGCACAAGGGTCAGCACGCAAACCCTGTCGCCACCGGTGCATCGCTGCTGGAGTTCGAGGTTGTGTTGGACGTTGCAGGGCCTGGCACCCAGGCGTAGCCGCGGCCGGACGCTGCACCGCACGGTCGGCCTGACGGCTATCGCGGCGGTCACCGCAGCTCTGGCCTGTGGTTGTTCGCAGAACGCCGCGCCCGCGGCCGAACTGTCCTACGGCGCCCACATCGACACCATCACCCCGCCTGGTCTGCGAGCCAAGCAGACCATGGACATGCTCAACTCCGACTGGCCGATCGGCCCGATCGGCGTGGGCACCCTGGCCACGGCCGACAAGGTCGATCTGGTCGGCACCAAGATGGACTCGATCTGGTGGGATCGCCCGTTCCAGGTCACCTCGGTGGACATCGGCGCCGCCCAGGCGACGTTGCATGTACTCACGTCCTACAACGTGGCGCAGGACATCGAGTTGCGGACCAACGACGCCGGCCTGGTCGACCGTTTCGACGTCAACCTCGTGCCGCCGAAGATCGAACAATGGTCCGATATCGACACCGAGCTGACGAAGTCCGGGGCGCGCTACTCCTACCGGGTGTCGAAGGTGGTCGACGGTCAGTGCCAGCAGGTCGCGGGCACCAACACCGACCTGTCGCTGCCGTTGGCTTCGATCTTCAAACTCTATGTACTGCTTGCCGTTTCGGATTCGATCAAAGCCGGGACGCTGAAGTGGGACGACCACCTCACCATCACCAAGGAAGGCAAGAAGCTCGGCTCCGCCGGGCTGGACAAGCTACCCCCCGGCGCTCAGATCACGGTGCGCACCGCCGCCCAGCAGATGATCTCGGCCAGCGACAACATGGCCACCGACCTGCTGATCGAGCGGATGGGTCCGGCCGCGGTGTCCCGCGCCCTGGTGACCGCTGGGCACCACGACCCGGCCAGCATGACCCCGTTCCCGACCATGCACGAGGTGTTCTCGGTCGGCTGGGGTGAGCCGAACCTGCGCGACCAGTGGCGCAACGCCTCACCCGCCGATCGGGTGGCCCTGCTGCAGGAAACCAATTCCCGCCCGTACGAACCGGATCCGTACCGGACCCATACCCCGGCATCCAATGACGGACTGGAGTGGTTCGCCAGCGCGGCCGATATCTGCCGGGTGCACGCCGCGCTGCAGGCCTCGGCGTACGGGCCCGCCGCGCCGGTGAAGGACATCCTCTCGGCGCTGCCGGGCATCGACCCGGATCCGGCGAAGTGGAAGTACATCGGCGCCAAGGGCGGCAACCTGCCCGGCGATCTGACCTTCAGCTGGTACGCGGTGGACTACACGGGGCAACCGTGGGTGTTCAGTTTCCAGCTCAACTGGCCGAAGTTCCGCAGCCCCACCGCCGCGGGATGGCTGCTGCAGATCGCCAAGCGGGCATTCGCCATGGCCCCGGTGGGATAGTTGCGCCGCAACTTGCTCGGCTAGCTGCTGCGCAGCGTCCAGGCGTGCCCGCGGAAATGCATCACGGTGCGGCTCACCGGCGCAATATCGATGCGCCAGAACGATTTTGGCGGGGCATCCAGCACTATCAGAATGGCTGCCCGGATCACCGCGGGATGGGTGATCGCGACCAACCGGCCGCGCCGCTCCGGCAGGGTGTCCATCCAGCCGCGCACCCGGTCGATCAGGTCGACGACGGTCTCCCCGCCGTGCGGCGCGCGCGTCGGATCGGTCAACCAGACCGCCAGGTCCGCCGGCCCCACCCCGCTCAACACATCGCCGCGCCAGCGCCCGTAATCCAGCTCGGCCAGCGCCGGTACCACCTCTGCGCGCAGCCCCAGCAGCTCAGCGGTCTGCCTGGTGCGTTTCTCCGGCCCGCAAAACGCGGCGTCGGTGACGCCCAGTTCGATTGCGGCGTCGGCCTGCCGGTGCCCGATCGGGCTCAACGCCTCATCGGTGGGGAATCGTCCGGCCGCCATGGCATCGGTCATGGCGTGCGATACCAGTGACAGCCGGACGATCTCACTCATCGAAAATCACGCGGTGACGGACTGCTTCTTGTCGTCCAGCAACCGGGACAGCGTCGCCGCACTCACCAGGCCGATGGTCGCCCAGATGACCACCTGGGTGCCCAGGCCATACAGCCGGAACTCGTAGAGATCGACCGCGGAAAAGCCGGGGAACACGATGTTTCCGGCGTCGTCCAGGATCGGGCCGGGAATTTCATTGATCGTCGGCAGGATCAGCATCACGACGGCCATCGCCACGATGTATGCGCCCGCGGCGGCCAGGGTCGCATTCCATGCGCCGAGCTTCGGTGCGAGTTGGTGCCCCAGATACGCGGCAGCCACCATCAGCAGCGCCGACAGACCGACCATCAGCAGGTACAACAACGCACGTTGCTGAATCGTCTCGTCGAGACTGGTCGCAGGCGGGCTCGGCGGATACTTCAGCCCGGGCACGATCCACAGTGCGATCAGCATGGCACCGGCGATGAGCACCGCGAGGGTACGCGCCGAAAGGTTGTTGAGCCGACGGTATGCGACGCAGAACACCACGGCGAACAAGGCGCCCATCGCAACGCTGAACAGCAACACACCCAAGCCCATGCCGATGTTCGACTGGATGCCGCGGCTGAAAAGCTCACCGCCTTCATCCCCGTGGCTGTGGCCGCCGTGCGCCATTTCCATTCCATGACGGGCCTCAGCGGTCCCGTCCTCGAAGTCGATTGCACGCCCGACGATGGGCTCGATGAAGATCTTCGACCAGAAAAATGCGACCACGCCAGCTATGGCGCCGGCAAGAATGCCGCGCCAGATGATTTGTTTTTCCATTGTTTCGGTTGTTTCCGCCAGCGTCAGTGGCAGGGGAATCCGAGCAGATGGCGAGCGTCATGGACGAACTCGTGAATGTACATATTGTCGCCGAACACCGAGGTAGCACCCTGGTCAACTCCGACGAAATACAGCACCACCAGGGCAAAGAACGCCGTCAAGGACAACCAGGCCACCGCACTGGCGGCGGACAGATCGATCGCAGTAGCGCGGCTCTTTCGTGCCTCGGGAGTAGTCATGTGCTGGTCCTTTCTAGGAACTCGCGTCCCAGTCCGCAACTATGACGGGCAAAGGGTCTGACTGTGTACAGTGGCGCGACCGTTCTGGATTCTCACCAGATTCCTTATGCCTGTCGATTACAGCAGCATCCTAACCAGTGGCGCCCAGGATCGCGCCAAACCAGGCGGCTTCCTCGATCACGATCCCGCGGCCGGTCTGCGGCGGGCAGATCTGGCCGGCCGGCACGGCGCTGCCGTCCGGGCATTGTTTGGGCGGTGGTGGCGGAGTCGGGAGACACGGGCCGCCCGGGCCCGACTGGTGTAACTGACCTGGCGGGCAAACATTGGTCTGATACGGACCTTGCGACGCAAGGCCTTGCGCCCCACCGGCTGACACCGCTGCGGTCAGCGCCAGGAAGATGACGAACATCCACCCTGCGGCTGTACGCCTCATCAACTTGATTTTTGCCCGCCACCGGCGTCGTCGCAATAGCCCCAGAAACGACAACGGGCGGCTACCCGGTGAGGGTAACCGCCCGTTGGACTGTGCAGTTGTTATTCGGCGGCGTCGCCAGAGGCGACTATTCGGCGGCGTCGCCAGAGGCGACTATTCGGCGGTAGCGCCGGCCTTGGCCAGATCCGGACCGTCCGGGCTGGCGGCCTTGGGTGAACCGACGAACGTGAACTTGGCGTTCTCGCCCGCACCTTCGCCGTCCCAGCCCTCGACATCGACCGTGACCAGCTGACCCGGTCCGACCTCCTCGAAGAGGATCTTCTCGGAGAGCTGATCCTCGATCTCGCGCTGGATGGTGCGCCGCAGCGGGCGGGCACCCAGCACCGGATCGAAACCACGCTTGGCCAGCAGGGCCTTGGCCTTGTCGGTCAGCTCCATCGCCATGTCCTTGGCCTTGAGCTGGTTCCCGACCCGGCCGATCATCAGGTCGACCATCTGGATGATCTCGTCCTGCGACAGCTGGTGGAACACGATGATGTCGTCGATGCGGTTGAGGAACTCAGGCCGGAAGTGCTTCTTGAGCTCGTCGTTGACCTTCTGCTTCATCCGCTCGTAGTTGTTCTCGCTGCCACCCTGGGTGAAGCCGAGCCCAACGGCCTTGGAGATGTCGGAGGTACCCAGGTTCGACGTGAAGATCAACACGGTGTTCTTGAAGTCGACCGTGCGGCCCTGGCCGTCGGTGAGACGACCGTCCTCCAGGACCTGCAACAGGGTGTTGTAGATCTCCTGGTGGGCCTTCTCGATCTCATCGAACAGCACCACCGAGAACGGCTTGCGGCGCACCTTCTCGGTGAGCTGGCCGCCCTCTTCGTAGCCGACGTAGCCCGGAGGGGCACCGAACAGCCGCGACGCGGTGAACCGGTCGTGGAACTCGCCCATGTCGATCTGGATGAGCGCGTCGTCGTCGCCGAACAGGAAGTTGGCCAGCGCCTTGGACAGCTCGGTCTTACCGACACCGGACGGGCCGGCGAAGATGAACGAACCGGACGGGCGCTTCGGGTCCTTCAGACCGGCGCGGGTGCGGCGGATCGCCTTTGAAACAGCCTTGACGGCGTCCTCCTGGCCGATGATCCGCTTGTGCAGCTCATCCTCCATGCGCAGCAGACGCGTGGTCTCGGCCTCGGTCAGCTTGAACACCGGGATACCGGTCCAGTTGCCGAGCACCTCGGCGATCTGCTCGTCATCAACCTCGGCGACAACGTCGAGATCACCTGAGCGCCACTGCTTCTCACGCTCGCCACGCTGGGCGACCAGGGTCTTCTCGCGATCGCGCAGGCTCGCCGCCTTCTCGAAGTCCTGCGCGTCGATCGCGGACTCCTTCTCCCGGCGCGCGTCGGCGATCTTCTCGTCGAACTCGCGCAGGTCTGGCGGAGCGGTCATCCGGCGGATCCGCATCCGGGCACCGGCCTCGTCGATCAGGTCGATGGCCTTGTCCGGCAGGAACCGGTCGTTGATGTAGCGGTCGGCCAGGGTGGCGGCGGCCACCAGGGCACCGTCGGTGATGGACACCCGGTGGTGCGCCTCGTAGCGGTCGCGCAGACCCTTGAGGATCTCGATGGTGTGCTCCACCGTCGGCTCCCCCACCTGCACCGGCTGGAACCGGCGCTCCAGGGCGGCGTCCTTCTCGATGTACTTGCGGTACTCGTCGAGGGTGGTCGCTCCGATGGTCTGCAGCTCACCGCGGGCCAGCTTCGGCTTGAGGATGCTGGCGGCGTCGATCGCGCCCTCGGCGGCTCCGGCACCCACGAGCGTGTGCAGCTCGTCGATGAACAGGATGATGTCGCCGCGGGTGTTGATCTCCTTGAGCACCTTCTTGAGGCGCTCCTCGAAGTCACCGCGGTAGCGGCTGCCGGCCACCAGCGAACCCAGGTCCAGGGTGTAGAGCTGCTTGTCCTTGAGCGTCTCGGGGACCTCGCCGTGCACGATGGCCTGAGCCAGGCCCTCGACCACGGCGGTCTTGCCGACGCCGGGCTCGCCGATCAGCACCGGATTGTTCTTGGTGCGGCGGCTCAGCACCTGCATGACCCGCTCGATTTCCTTCTCCCGGCCGATGACCGGGTCGAGCTTGCCCTCCATGGCGGCCGCGGTCAGGTTGCGGCCGAACTGGTCGAGAACGAGCGACGTAGAAGGATTGCCCGACTCGCCACCGCGGCCACCGGTACCGGCCTCGGCGGCCTCCTTGCCCTGGTAGCCGCTCAGCAGCTGGATGACCTGCTGACGCACCCGGGTCAGCTCGGCGCCGAGCTTGACCAGCACCTGCGCGGCGACGCCCTCGCCCTCACGGATCAGGCCGAGCAGAATGTGCTCGGTGCCGATGTAGTTGTGGCCGAGCTGCAGCGCCTCGCGCAGGCTCAGCTCCAGCACCTTCTTGGCGCGCGGGGTGAACGGAATGTGGCCGGACGGCGCCTGCTGGCCCTGGCCGATGATCTCCTCGACCTGGCTGCGCACGCCTTCCAGCGAGATGCCCAAGGACTCCAGCGACTTGGCCGCTACGCCCTCGCCCTCGTGAATCAGACCCAACAGGATGTGCTCGGTCCCGATGTAGTTGTGGTTGAGCATCCGGGCCTCTTCCTGAGCCAGGACGACGACCCTGCGGGCACGGTCGGTGAATCTCTCAAACATCGGTGGTTACCTGCTCTCCATCGCGTAGCGATACTCGCGCACGGCTGCGTTTACTCGGTCTCTGGCGGTCCGCACGTAGTACCTGCCGTCCACTCTAATGGGCGGCTGCCCCGGGTGCGGAGGTTGGCGGTCCGTTCCGCCGGCCATCCCACCTAGGACAACCTGTCCGCATCTGGTGCTGTAGATGGGCAACGCCTCCGGCCGGCGAATCGTTTCCGAAAACCGGGCCCATCCGGTTCGCCATTAGCGAAAAACTCCGGACCGGGAATTCTCACCGGTCCGGAGCTGGCAACTGTCGGTTAAGTTGCGGTCAATTATGTGGCGGCGTGGAAGGCGTCGATGACATCTGCCGGAATCCGTCCGCGAGTCGACACATTGTGTCCGTTGCGACGGGCCCATTCGCGGATGGCGGCACTCTGTTCCCGATCGATGGCACCGCGGCCACGGCTCGGCCCCGCGGCACGCCCGCGCCGACGACCCCCGACCCGACGGCCGGACTCAACCCACTGCTTCAGGTCGTTGCGGAGCTTGGCGGCATTTTTCGAGGAAAGGTCGATCTCGTAGGTGACGCCGTCGAGCCCGAATTCGACCGTCTCGTCGGCGGTTGCCTCACCATCGAAATCGTCAACCAGCGTGACGGTCACTTTCTTCGCCATTACCCCGCACCGATCCCTTCTGCTTTTCGCATTGGTAACTAGTTTGAGTATCCTGCACCCGCGCCCAATGTGCCACAAAAACCAGCATATTTCCAACAACGCGTGGATCGCGTCGGTTCAGTTGCCGTGCCGCCGAACAATCGGGAACAAAACGGTCTCCCTAATAGACAGACCCGTCAACGCCATCAACAAGCGATCGATACCCATTCCGGTGCCGGTGGTCGGCGGCATCGCGTACTCCAATGCAGCCAGAAAATCGTCGTCGAGAACCATTGCTTCGTCGTCCCCGGCCGCGGCCGCACGAGCCTGAGCCTCGAATCGCTGCCGCTGGATTACCGGATCGATGAGTTCGGAATATCCGGTGGCAAGTTCAAAGCGCCGTATGTAGAGGTCCCATTTCTCGGTTACCCCGGGAATGCTGCGGTGAGCCCGGGTCAGCGGCGAGGTCTCGACCGGGAAATCCCGCACGAACGTCGGTGCCCACAACTTCTCACCGACGGTGTGTTCCCAGAGTTCCTCGACCAATTTTCCGTGCCCATAGCCGCGGTCACGCGGAATCTCCAGCTCGAGCTGCTCGGCAATGCGCCACAACTGCTCTGCTGATGTCTCCGGTGTGATCTCCTCGCCGAGCGCCTCGGACAGCGAGGGATACATTTCCAGCATCTCCCATTGCCCGTCGAGATCGTAGATAGTGCCATCAGGCAATGGCACCTGACGCGTACCGATCGCGTCGTCGGCGACCTCTTGAATAAGTTCCCGGGTGACAACTGCGGAATCGTTGTAGTCCCCGTAGGCCTCGTATGTCTCCAACATCGAGAATTCCGGAGAGTGGGTGGAATCGACACCTTCGTTACGGAAATTTCGATTCAACTCGAAAACCTTGTCAAAACCGCCCACGATGCAGCGCTTGAGGAACAGTTCCGGCGCGATCCGGAGGTAAAGATCGGCATCGAGCGCGTTGGAGTGGGTGATAAACGGCCGGGCCGCCGCGCCACCGGCCAGCGTCTGCAACATCGGCGTCTCGACCTCGAGGAAGTCGCGACGCTCCAGCGCCGATCGCACCGCGCGCACCACTGCCACCCTTTGCCGCGCGATGTTGCGCGCCTCCGGCCGCACGATGAGGTCCACATAACGCTGACGGACCCGGGTCTCTTCGCTCATTTCTTTATGAGCAACCGGAAGCGGGCGCAATGCCTTGGCCGCCATCTGCCATGAATCAGCCAGCACCGACAGCTCGCCGCGCTTGGAACTGATCACCTCGCCGTGCACGAACACGATGTCCCCGAGGTCGACATCGGCCTTCCAGGCGTCCAGTTCTTCCTGCCCCACCTGAGCCAGGCTGATCATCGCCTGCAGTTGGGTGCCGTCGCCCTCCTGCAAGGTCGCGAAGCACAATTTGCCCGAATTCCGGGCGAAAACCACGCGGCCCGAAACCCCGACCATCTCACCGGTCTGGGTGTCGGCGGCCAGGTCACCGTAGGTGCTGCGCAGTTCGGCCAACGAATGGGTGCGCGGAACGGTCACCGGATAGGGGTCGCGGCCCTGCGCCAGCAGCCGCTCCCGCTTGCCCTGACGGATCCGGAACTGTTCGGGAAGGTCGGCCTGGGACTGGGGCGCGTCGACACGCTCGGCGGGGGTCACAGAATGCCAGCTTAAATGAACGGGTGAGCACACAACTGCGCGCCAACATGCTGACCGCCCTGGACGACGAACTGCTGGACTGGCGGTTCAAGGGCCTACCCGCATCGTGGTGGGGGCGGACTGCCGCCCAGGTCAGCTCGCTGCGCCCGGCATTATTCGATGACGGGCCGTCCGGGCCGATATGCGTGCTGCGGGAATCCGCACTTGTGCACAACCTCACAACAATGGCGAATTGGTGCGCCGACCGCGGTGTCGAATTGGCTCCACACGGCAAGACCCATATGGCACCGCAGCTCTTGGCGCGTCAATTCCGGGCGGGCGCCTGCGCCGTCACCGCCGCCACCATCAGTCAGGTCCGCGTCTTCCGGGCGTTCGGCGTCCGCGATGTCGTGCTGGCCAACGAGGTCGTCGACGCGGCGGGGCTGGCCTGGCTGGCCGCCGAGCTCGACGCCGACCCGGATTTCCACGTGGTGTGCTGGGTGGATTCGGTGGCCGGGGTCGAGTTGATGGCAGCCGGGCTGGCCGGCGCGCAGCGCCCTCTGGACGTGTGCGTCGAGATCGGCACACCCGGTGGACGCACCGGATGCCGCACCGACGCCGAGATCGACGAGGTGGCCCGGGCCGCGGCGGCCTGCCCGCGGCTGCGCCTGGTCGGGGTGGCCGGCTACGAGGCAGCCACCGGCCAGGACGTGACGCCCGGGGCCGTCGCCGCGGTGCGCAGCTATCTGCGCCACCTGCGGGCCGCGGCGGTGCGGCTGTCGGGTCTGTTCGAGACCGACACGGTGATTGTCACCGCCGGCGGCAGCACCTACCCCGATGTGGTCGCCGAGGAACTCGCCGGCGACTGGCCCGCGGGGATGTCGGTGCGAACGATTGTGCGCAGCGGGTGCTACCTCACCCACGACGACGGGCTCTATGCCCGCACCTCACCGCTGCGGCTGCGGCCCGCGCTTCAGGTGTGGGCCCAGGTGATTTCCCGGCCCGAACCGGACCTGGCACTGGTGGCCATGGGCCGGCGCGACGTGTCCTTCGATGCCGGGCTTCCGGTGCCGTTGAGCTTGCCCGGCAGTTCCGTGACCAAGCTCAACGACCAGCACGCCTTCGTGCAGTTGGCCGGCGGGGATCAGGCGCCGGTCGGATCCTGGCTACCGTTCGGAATCTCGCATCCGTGCACCACATTCGACAAATGGCAGCTGATCCCGGTGCTCGATGACCAGGATCGGGTCACCGCGCTGGTTCGGACGTTCTTCTGATCAAGCCTTGGTGATCACCGGGCCGGCTTGAGCCGGCCGCGCTGGCTGTCGCGGTTGCGCTCGAACACCAACCGCAGGCCGTCGAGGGTGAGGTGGCGGTCGTAATGTTCGACGGTGCGCAGGTCGGGCAGCACCAGCGGGGCGGTATAGCCGGTGGCCACCACCGCGACATCATCGCCGGAGAACCCGTCGACGTCCTCCCGGATGCGGCTGACCAGTCCGTCCACCAAACCGGCGAAGCCGAAAACCGCACCGGCCTGCATGCATTCCACGGTGTTCTTGCCGATCACCGAACGCGGACGGGTCAATTCGACCCGTCGCAGCGCGGCCGAACGGGCGGCCGCCGCATCGGAGGACACCTGAACGCCGGGTGCGATCGCCCCGCCCAGGAACTCGCCCTTGGCCGACACCACGTCGACACAGATCGACGAACCGAAGTCGACGACGATCGAAGCCGTGCCGTATTTGTGGTAGGCGGCAAGGCAATTCACGATCCGGTCGGCGCCGACTTCCTTGGGGTTGTCCACCAACAGCGGGATGCCGGTACGCACCCCGGGCTCGATCAGCACATGCGGCACGGCGGGCCAGTACTGTTCGAGCATCAACCGCACCTCGTGCAGCACCGAGGGCACCGTGGACAGCCCGGCCGCGCCGGTCAGATGCTCGGCGTCGTCACCGATCAGACCGTCGATGATGAGCGCCAACTCGTCGGCGGTCACCTCGGACTCGGTGCGGATCCGCCACTGCTGCAACACCTTTGCGTGATCCCCGGAGCCGGTGATCAACCCAACGATGGTGTGGGTGTTGCGGACGTCGATTGCTAACAGCACGGGCGCTTACCTCGGCGAGAGGAGATCAGCGGCGTCGTCTGGCACGTGGGCGGGATCGTGACCGAGGTCGATCTGCTTGTTGCCTTTGTCCACGAACACGATCCGCGGCTGATACGCGCGAGCCTCGGCATCGTCCATCACCCCATAGGCGATGAGGATGACCAGATCGCCCGGGTGGATGAGATGCGCTGCGGCACCGTTGATCCCGATCACACCGGTGCCGCGTTCACCGGTGATGGCGTAAGTCACCAACCGGGCACCGTTGTCGATGTCGACGATCGTCACCTGCTCCCCCTCGAGCAGGTCGGCGGCATCCATGAGATCGGCGTCGATGGTCACCGAGCCCACATAGTGCAGGTCGGCCTGGGTCACCGTGGCGCGGTGAATCTTGGATTTGAGCATGGTGCGCTGCATCAGTTCCTCCAGGGCAGTTCGTGATTGGCGCCGTCGCCGACGCGCGGGTGCCCGTCGATGCCGGCCGATGCGCCAATGTCGACAGCGATGTTGTCCAGCAGCCGGGTCGGGCCCAGCCGGGCGGCCAGCAGCAACCGAGCCTGGCCTTCGCCGGGGGCCGGCCCCAGCAACGGGTCGCGCACCTCCAGATAGTCGACCTCCACGGCGGGGACCTCGTCGAGAACCGCCCGGGCCGCGTCGATCGCCGCCGAGGCCCCGCCCGCCGCCGCGTACTTGCCGGCCAGCAGGGCCGCCGACAGCGCCCCGGCCTGGTCGCGCTGATCGGCATCCAGGTAGCGGTTGCGTGACGACATCGCCAGCCCGTCGGACTCCCGCACGATGGGCACCCCGACGATCTGCACGTCGACGTTGAGGTCGGCGACCATCTGCCGGATCAACGCCAGTTGCTGGTAGTCCTTTTCACCGAAGAACGCCCGGTCCGGCCGGACGATCTGGAACAGCTTGAGCACCACCGTCAGCACACCGGCGAAATGGCCTGGGCGCGAAGCACCTTCGAGTTCATCGCCGATCGGTCCCGGCTGCACACTGGTGCGCACACCGTCCGGATAGATATCCGAACCGGTTGGGGTGAAGGCGATCTCAACGCCCTCGGCGCGCAACGCGGCCAGGTCCTCGTCGAGGGTGCGCGGGTAGGCGTCCAGATCCTCGCCGGCACCGAACTGCAGCGGGTTGACGAAGATCGACACCACCACGACCGCGCCGGGAACCCGTTTGGCGGCCCGGATCAGCGTCAGATGCCCCTCGTGCAGCGCACCCATGGTGGGCACCAGCGTCACCCGGCGGCCACTGCTGCGCAGGGCCCGGGTGACCGCGGCGACCTCGGCCGGTGCGGTGTACACGTTGAGATCACCGGCGACGAATTTGGGCAGTTTGCTGTGGGTCATCCTTGACTCGTTTCAGGACTGGCTTCCGAGAGAACTGCGAAAACATCCTCGGGCGCGTGGGCACGTTGGGCGGTACGCAGTGAATTGGCCCGATACGACTGGGCCAGTTGAGGATTCAACTCACTGATGGCTTTGAGATGGGCGGCGACGGCGGCCGCGTCACCGCGGGCCACCGGGCCGGTCAGCGCGGCCTGGCCGCGTTGCAGCGCATTCTCCAGCGCGGCCCGGGCCAGCGGACCCACCACCCGTTCGGGCAGACCGCCGGGCGCGTCGCCGACGAGTTCCTGGCCGAGCAGTTCCTGACCGCGCAGCGCGCCGCGCAGCACGTCGACCGCATCCAGCACCAGCGTGACCAGGTGATTGCTGGCGTGCGCCAGCGCCGCGTGGTACTGAGTCCTGGCCGCCTCCGGTACCCGCAACGGCTCGCCGCCGATCTCCAGCACCAGTGACTGGCCGATGGCGTAGCCCACCTCGTCGGCGGCGGTGATGCCGAAGCAGGCGTTGGGCAGCCGCTCGATGTCCTCATCGGAGCCGGTGAACGTCATGGCCGGATGGATGGCCAGCGGAATGCAGCCCACATCGGTGAGCGGGGCGAGCACCGCGATCCCATTGGCCCCGGAACTGTGCACCACAATGGTGCCGGGCCGCACCGCCGCGGTGGCGGCCAGTCCGGCGACCAGACCGGGCAGCTCGGCGTCCGGAACCGCCAACAGCAGCAGTTCGGCCTGCTGCGCAACCTCAGGGACGGGCAGGATCGAGGTGTCGGGCAGACGGCGCTGCGCCCGCGACCGCGACGCCTCGGAAATCGCGCTGCAGGCCACCACGACGTGTCCGACCCGCTCCAGCGCATAGCCCAGCGCGGTACCCACCCGACCTGCGGAAATGATGCCGACACTGAGCCGGGCCGGTCGCAGTCCCTCCGGGGGGTACCAACCGTTTACAGGGGGCTGCTCCATCGCAGACGACCTCACAGGTTGACGTGGTTTCCATCGTTCCAGTCCCGCGTTGCGGGTACCGGACGGTCGTCACGAGACTACTCACTCGTCGCGACGCCTGCGACGCCCACCTCCGGCGGGGGCGGAGTCAAACCGGGCCAACAGATCACTCACCGCCTGACCGTCGGCACGGTGACGACTCTGCGGCTCAGGTTCGTCGGAAGCAGCGTGTTCTTCGGGACTACCGTGCCGCGATGTCCGCTGCGGC
This sequence comes from Mycolicibacterium frederiksbergense, assembly GCF_029893345.1. Taxonomy (GTDB): domain Bacteria; phylum Actinomycetota; class Actinomycetes; order Mycobacteriales; family Mycobacteriaceae; genus Mycobacterium; species Mycobacterium frederiksbergense_B. The sequence continues at coordinate 344,528 of NZ_JARXVE010000004.1, forward strand.
GGCTCTGGCGGATGCGAGGGTTCGGCGGCCAGCGTCGGGGACGACTGGGCCGGGACAGGCCGGCCCGGGTCTTCGGCCGCGGCCGGGGCGGAATGGCGGCCGCGCGGCGGTGTGGGCGCCGGCTCCGCTGCGAGTACGGGCGCGGGCGCCGGTGCGGGCACCTCGGGCTCGGGCTCGGGCTCGGGGGACGATTCCGCGGCGCGGCGCCGGCCGATGTACTCGACCGGGGGGGCATTCTGGGCCGCCGGCGCCGACCAGTTACTGCCCGGCGTCCCGGCCGGAATCCACTGGCCCTCGGCAGGTGCCGGTTGCCATGCGGCCTCCGCCGGTTCCGGCTCCGGCTGGGGCTCGGGCTGCGGTGCCTCGATCGTCGGTGACGGCTCCATCGGCGGCATGGTCGGCGGCGGAGGCGGCGGGGCCCAGGCCTGCGGCGGTTCGGGTTGCCTGCGCGCGGCGGGCTGGGGTTCGGGCCGAAGCTGGGGTTCGGGTGCGCGCTGTGGTTCGGGTGCGCGCTGAGGTTCGGGCCGAAGCTGCGGCTCCGGTACGCGCTGTGGTTCCGGTGCGCGCTGCGGTTCGGGCCGAAGCTGGGGTTCCGGTGCGCGCTGGGGTTCCGGTGCGCGCTGGGGTTCGGCCCCGCGGCGTCGGCGGCGCGGCTGCTCACCCGCAGGCATCGGCTGCGACGGCAGCCGGTGCACGCCACCCGAGGTTGCCCAGTCGTTCTCCGGCGGATGCGGTTCGACCGGAACGTCGATGATCGGGCTTTCCTGGGTCCGCATCGAGCGAATGTCGGTGACCTCGCCCGGCGGCACATCCAGGCGGCTGGCGGTCACCCGGCCCGCGGTGCGCACGCCGCTCTTGTCGGTCTCGATGGCCGGGCGGTGCGCCAGGTCGGTGTCGAACAGGATCTCCAGATTGGCCCGCAACGCGGCCAGCTCCGCTCGCAACGCGCCAACCTCGTCGGCCGCCTGGGCGCGCAGCTCGGAGGCCAGCTCGCGACGCAGCTCGGTCTCGACGGTCAGCTCGTACTCGCGCCGGGCCGAGATCTCCCGATCCAGCTGCAGGTCGTAGACGAACTTCAGGTCGCGCGCCTTGGCCTGGTCCAGGTCACTCTGACGGCGGTAGATCACGGACACGAAGGCCGCCACCACGGCAGCCCACAACGCCAGGATGACAGCGAGCTTCAGTAACTCGACACGATCGGTGAACACCAATGCGGAACTGGCCAGAATGGCAAGCACCAGCAACACCGTCAAGAGCAGCCAGCCTGGCCTTCGGCCGCCGCGCCGTGGCCGACCACCGCGGGGCAGAACGGTCATGCGCCGACTGTACCCGTCACAGGTCATCTACCGTGCCGACCGCTACGGCGATTCGGCCATCGCGGCGTCGACCATCGGTTACTCCGGCGCGGTGTCGCGGTTGTCCGGCGGTTCCTCCGGAGACTTGCAGCAATGCTGTAACCACACCGCGGCGACGGCCAGCGCCACGGCACTGACCGCGGCGATCACTGCACCCGGGGTGTCTTCGCCGGCCACCCGTAGTTCACCGCGCCGCGGCAGCAGGTACACCAGCACACTGATCCACCAGCCGGCGGTGACCGCGCCGACCCAGGCCGAGGCCTTGGCGATCACCACCGAGCGGGCCACCGTGAGCGGGTGCAGCCGCCCGCCGCCGACCCCGATCTTCCCGTCGTTGATCTTGGCCCGCACGTAGAACGCCCAGCCCGCCTCGGCGATCGCGACCAGCAGCAGCGACAGCCCGGTCCACACCGTGAGCGGCGGGAACCATCGGTAGAGCCCGGCGACCAGTAGATAGCCGATGATCGCGGCAACGGCGGCCGCGCCGACCAGATCGCGCTTGCGCGTCGGGCCCATCAGCCGGTCACCGGTTCGGTTCGCAGGTGCAGTCCCAGATCGGTGCGCCTGACCCCGGCCCGCTCGGCCGGGTCGATCTCCTCCAGCAGGTGCGCCACCCGCCGGGTTCGGCCCGCCACCGTCAACGTGGCATCCGGATCCACGGCCAGCCACGGGATCAGCACGAATGCCCGCAGGTGGGCCAGCGGATGCGGCAACGTCAGCGACTCGTCGCGGCAGAACACCTCGCCCTCCCCGTCGCGACAGCTGACCAGGTCCACATCGAGGGTGCGCGGGCCCCAGCGTTGCTCGCGAACCCGCCCGGCGGCCTGCTCGAACGCCTGGCCGCGACGCAACCAGCCGGGCCCGTCGAGAACCGGATCGTCGGCGATGAGCACCGCGTTCAGGAACGGACCCTGCTCCACCCCACCCCAGGCGTCGGTCTCATACACCGGCGACACCGCGCGCACCGCGGCGCCGAGACCGTCGAGCACCGACTGCAACCGGGCCAGCCGGTCACCGAGATTCGACCCGATCGAGAGCACGATGGAGGTCATCCGGCGTTACCTCGTCTGGATCGCCGGGCCACCACCGCGACATCGTCGAAGGTCAGCGGAATCGGGGCGCTGGGCTTGTGCACCACGACCTCGACCGCGTGCAGACGCTCGTCGGCCATGATGGCGTCGGCGATCTCGGCCGAGACCGTCTCGATCAAATTGCGCGCCGGGCCCGCGACGATATCGGCGGCCCGCTGGGCCAGCGCACCGTAATCGAGGGTGTCGGCAAGATCGTCGGTGGCCGCCGCGCGGCGCAGATCCATCCACGCCGTGATGTCGACGACGAACTCCTGGCCGTCCCGGCGTTCGTGCTCAAATACCCCGTGGTTGCCGCGAACTCGCAAGCCGCGCAACTCGATTCGATCAGCCAACCCGACCTCCAGATTCCCAGGCCTGCAACACCGCGAGCGCGTCGACAGAGGCCACCACATCGTGCACCCGAACACCCCAGGCCCCGTGCTGGGCGGCCAACGTCGTGATGACCGCGGTGGCGGTCTCCCGGCCGTCTGGTGGGCGCGGTGTCCCGTCCGCTCCGGCCAGCAGCGCACCCAGGAAACGCTTGCGCGACGCCCCCACCAGCACCGGGATGCCGGTGGCAACGAATTCCGGTAGGGCGTGCAGCAATGCCCAATTGTGCTGTGCTGTTTTGGCGAATCCGAGACCCGGATCGAGGATCAGCCGCGGCGGATCGACACCCGCGGCGACCGCGGCGTCGACCGCGGTCAGCAATTCGGCACGGACTTCGGCGACCACATCGGTGTAACCCGGCGCCTGATGCGGCTGCGCGGCGCCCACCGAGCGCCAGTGCATCAGGATCCACGGCACCCCCGCCTCGGCGACCAGGGGCGCCATTTTCGGGTCGGCCAGGCCGCCGGACACGTCGTTGACGATCTGTGCGCCGCTGTTCAGCGCAGCCTCGGCGACATCGGCATGCATGGTGTCGATGCTGACCGTAATCCCTTGGGATGCAAGCGCTTCGATGACCGGAACCACCCGGGCCGCTTCCACCACAGGATCCACCCGCACCGCGCCGGGCCGGGTCGATTCACCGCCCACGTCGATGATCGCGGCGCCCGCGGCGGCGAGCGCAAGGCCGTGTTCGACGGCGCGGTCGCGGTCGATGAACTGGCCGCCATCGGAGAAGGAATCGTCGGTGACATTGACCACCCCCATGACCTGCACACGCGTTCCGCGAGGGACCATCAGGTTCAGGGTTTTCACTTCCGCAGGATAAGTTCCAGCGCCTCGGCCCGGGATGCCTTGTCCGTCTTGAACTGTCCCCGCACCGCCGAGGTGGTGGTGATCGCACCCGGCTTGCGGACGCCGCGCATCGCCATGCACAGGTGTTCGGCCTCGATGACCACGATCGCGCCCCGGGGCGCGAGCTTGCGCATCAGCGCATCGGCGATCTGGGCGGTCAGCCGTTCCTGGACCTGCGGACGCTTGGAGTACAAATCGACCAGCCGGGCGATCTTGGACAGGCCGGTGACCCGGCCGTCCACACCGGGGATATACCCGACGTGGGCCACGCCGTGAAACGACACCAGGTGGTGCTCACAGGTGGAGTACATCGGGATCTGCTTGACCAGCACGAGCTCGTCGTGTTCCTCATCGAAGGTCGTGTTGAGCACGGCATCCGGATCGGTGTAGAGGCCGGCCATCAACTCCTTGTACGCACGCGCCACCCGCGCCGGGGTGTCCACCAGCCCCTGCCGGTCGGGGTCCTCGCCGATCGCGATCAGCAGCTCGCGCACCGCGGCCTCGGCACGCGGTTGATCGAACACCCGCGTGACCGTGTCGATGTTGTTGTGGTGCTCGCGCAGCGACTGCGTCATCGAAGCCTCCGTTTCGGATCAGCCGTGGGCCGGCGGGTTGGGCCGGTCGGTCCGGTCAGTCCGCTCAGGAGCACGGTCCTGGCCGGAATCCTCGTTCGGGCTGGGCTGCCCTGGATGAGGATAGGGCTGATACGGGTACGGCTGGGGCTGTTGCCATCCCGACGGGTGCGGCGGCGGATACCAATAACCCTGCTGGGGCGCTTGCCTTCCCGGTTGCGGCTGATGCTGCGGCGGCGGCGGCCAGCCGGGCGCATGCCAGCCGGCCGGTGCGCCGTAGTCGGGCTGGGTCGGGCCGTTGGGAGCACCGTTGCTCGGGACGCCGTTGGTCGCCGAACCGTTCGTCTGCCGGGCCGCCTCGGCGTCGGCCTGGGCAGCGGCGATGGCGGCCTTGAAGGCAGGCTCGGGAACCGGCGGCGGCCACGGCTCACCGCGCTCGATGGCGATCTCGCCGGGGGTCTTGATCGGCGGCTTATCCGACGGCACCCGGCCACCGAAGTCGTCGAACATGGTCAGCCGCGGACGCTTCTTGACGTCGCCGAAGATGCCCTCCAGCTCGGCGCGGTGCAGGGTCTCCTTCTCCAGCAACTCACCGGCGAGAATGTCGAGCACATCGCGGTATTCGGTGAGGATCTCCCATGCCTCGGTGTGCGCGGCCTCGATCAGCTTGCGCACCTCGTCGTCGATGTCGCGGGCCACCTCGTGACCGAAGTCGGCCTGGGTGCCCATGGTGCGGCCGAGGAACGGATCGCCGTGCTCGGTGCCGTAGCGCACGGCGCCCAGCTTGGAGCTCATGCCGTATTCGGTGACCATGGCACGGGCGATCTTGGTGGCCTGCTCGATGTCGGACACCGCACCCGTGGTGGGCTCGCGGAACACGAGCTCCTCGGCGGCGCGTCCACCCATCGCGAACACCAGCCGGGCGATCATCTCCGAGCGGGTCATCAGACCCTTGTCGTCCTCGGGAACCGCCACCGCGTGCCCGCCGGTGCGCCCGCGGGCCAGGATGGTCACCTTGTAGATCGGCTCGATATCGGGCATCGCCCACGCCGCCAGGGTGTGTCCGCCCTCGTGGTAGGCGGTGATCTTCTTCTCGTGCTCGCTGATGATGCGGCTCTTGCGGCGCGGCCCACCCACGACGCGGTCGACCGCCTCCTCCAGCGCGGGACCGGTGATGACGGTGCCGTTCTCGCGCGCGGTGAGCAGCGCGGCCTCGTTGATCACGTTGGCCAGGTCCGCACCGGACATGCCGACGGTGCGCTTGGCCAGACCGTCCAGGTCGGCGTCGGGCGCGATCGGCTTGCCCGCGGAATGCACCTTGAGCACAGCGCGGCGGCCGGCCAGGTCGGGGTTGGAGACCGGAATCTGGCGGTCGAAGCGGCCGGGCCGCAGCAGCGCCGGGTCCAGGATGTCGGGCCGGTTGGTGGCCGCGATCAGGATGACGCCCTGACGGTCGCCGAAGCCGTCCATCTCGACCAGCAGCTGGTTCAGCGTCTGCTCGCGTTCGTCGTGACCGCCGCCCAAGCCGGCGCCGCGCTGGCGGCCGACGGCGTCGATCTCGTCGACGAAGATGATGCACGGGCTGTTCTGCTTGGCCTGCTCGAACAGGTCACGGACGCGCGAGGCACCGACACCGACGAACATCTCGACGAAGTCCGAGCCCGAGATGGTGAAGAACGGCACCCCGGCCTCGCCGGCGACAGCGCGGGCCAGCAGGGTCTTGCCGGTTCCGGGCGGGCCGTAGAGCAGCACGCCCTTGGGGATCTTGGCGCCCAGGGCCTGGTAGCGGCTCGGGTTCTGCAGGAAGTCCTTGATCTCGTAGAGCTCCTCGACCGCCTCGTCGACGCCGGCGACGTCGGCGAAGGTGGTCTTGGGCATGTCCTTGGACAGCTGCTTGGCCTTCGACTTGCCGAAGCCGAAGCCCATCCGGCCGCCGCCCTGCATCCGGGAGAACATCACGAACAGCCCGACGAGCAGCAACAGCGGCAGCATGTAGATCAGCAGGGAACCCAGCACGCTGCCCTGGTTGACCACGGTGCTGATCTTGGCGTTCTTGGCCGAGAGCGCGTCGAAGAGCGGCACCGCGTAACCCGTGGGGTACTTGGTGATGATCTTGTCGCTGTTCTCGGTGTCGGCCTTGCCGCTCTTGAGGTCCAGACGCAGCTGCTGTTCGCGGTCGTCGATCTGGGCGCTGTTGACGTTGTCGCCGTGGATCTGCGCCAGCGCTACCGAGGTGTCGACGGGCTTATAGCCGCGGGTGTCGTCACTGAAATAGAAGAAAGACCAGCCCAGCAACAACACAACCGCGATCACGGTCAGCGTGCGGATCACATTTTTCCGGTTCATCGATCATCGGCCTATGTCGGCCAGTCCTTCCGATACGCGCAGCTGGGCAAGTTATAAGGCTACCGCTACACCAACGACCGATAGTTCCCGAGAGTGCCTAGCCCCGGGCGGACCACTGTGCTTGGGTGAGATCGTGATCACACCGACCGAACGGTTAGTCGAGACAAATGGCGTGACATTGCGACTGACAGAGGCGGGTGAACGCGGAGATCCGGTCGTGGTTCTGGCCCACGGATTCCCCGAATTGGCCTACTCGTGGCGGCACCAGATCCCGGCGCTGGCAGCGGCCGGATACCACGTGCTGGCCCCCGATCAGCGCGGCTACGGCGGCTCATCGCGACCCGGCGCCATCGAGGACTACAGCATCGTGGCGCTCACCGCCGACATCGCCGGACTGCTCGACGACGTCGGCGCCGAAAAGGCGATACTCGTCGGACACGACTGGGGCTCTTCGGTCGTCACCAACTTCCCGTTGTTCTACCCGGACCGCGTCGCGGCGGTGGCCGCGCTGAGCGTGCCGCCGGTCCCGCGGGCCTCGGCACCACCTGTCGCGATCTGGCGCAGGATGGTCGGCGACAACTTCTTCTACATCCTGCATTTCCAGGAACCCGGCGTCGCCGACGCCGAACTGGGCGCCGATCCGCGGGGCTCGCTGCGCCGCATGTTCAGGATGGAGGGAGTCAGCGCGCCCCTGGAGACCCTGTCCGACCGTCCGCTGCCAGCGCTGCCGGAGTGGATCACCGCCGACGAATTCGAGCGGTACGTCACGGCGTTCACCGAGACCGGGTTCACCGGCGCCCTGAACTGGTACCGCAACTTCGACCGCAACTGGGAGCTCACCGATCCGGATTCAGGACGGATACCCGCCCTCACCATCACCGCACCCACCCTGTTTCTGGCCGGCGCCGCCGACCCGCTGTTGAACTTCACCCCACGCGACCGGGTGCGCGAGGTGGTCACCGGGGACTACCGCGAGGTGTTGATCGACGGTGCCGGGCACTGGTTGCAGCAGGAACGCCCCGATGAGGTCAACGCGGCGCTGCTCGAGTTCCTGGAAAGCCTGAAGTGAAGCCCGACTTGCATTTCGAAGTCCTGGTTACGCCGTGACGTGCCGGTAGGGTGCAGCCATGCCGATCGCTGCGAATGCGAAGTTGTGGGTACTCGGTGTCACTTCGGCGGGACTCATCGCTGTCGGCGCCAGCGCGTGCGACGTGCCCTCAGGACCCAACGCCGCCCCGGGCACCGGGGCCCGGCAGGTCACCGTCGTCGGAGCCGGTCAGGTGCAGGGCGTACCGGACACCCTGACCGCCGACGTGGCAATAGAATTCATCGCCCCGGATGTGTCGGCCGCGCTCAACCAGTCCAGCCAGCGCCAGCAGGACGTGATCGAGTCGCTGGTCGGAGCGGAGATCGACCGCAAGGACATCAGCACCACCCAGGTGAGCGTGCAGCCGCAGTTCGGCCCGGACAGTGCGATCACCGGTTACCGGGCCAGCAATGCGATCAAAGTCAAGATCCGCGACACCGCCAAGGCTTCACAGACGCTGGCGCTGATCGCCGGCGCCGGAGGCGACGCCACCCGGATCAACTCGGTCAACTATTCGATCGAGGACGATTCCGACCTGGTGCGTGACGCGCGCGCTCGGGCTTTTGACGACGCCAAGAACCGGGCCGAACAGTACGCCGGGTTGTCCGGGCTGCACCTGGGCAAGGTGATCTCGATATCCGAACAGTCCGGTGGTTCTCCCCCGCCCACACCCATGCCGATGCAACGCGCGGCGATGGCCGACGTGCCGTTGGAGCCTGGGCAGCAGACGGTGAGCTTTTCCGTGACGGTGATCTGGGAGCTGACCTAAGCGGGCGCGATGTCTACCGGGATGCCGTTGAGCACCGCGGTGCCCGACAGCGGATCCAGGTGAGTGCCGTCGTTGAGTTGATTGACGTTGACGCCGGGGTGGCTGCGCGCGAGCTCCTGACCGGTTCCACCGCGGTCGTGGCCCCAGCCGTGCGGTAGCGAAACCACGCCGCGCCGCATGCCGTCGGTCACCTCGACCGGGGCCAGCAGCTCACCACCCGGGCCCTTGATGACGGCGATATCGGTGAGACCCAGATCGGCCGCGTCGTCGGGGTGGATCTGCAGCGTGCACCGGTTGGAGCCGCCGGACAGCGCCGGCAGGTTGTGCATCCAGCTGTTGTTGGACCGCAGATGGCGCCGGCCGATCAACAGGAAGCCGCCTGCCGTGCGGCCGAGCGCGTCGCGCAGCCGCGCCACGTCGGCGACGATCGGTTCCGGTGCGAGTTCGATTCGCCCGCTCGGGGTTCGCAACACCTCCGGGATGCGCGGGCACAGCGGGCCCAGGTCGATGCCGTGCGGGTTGTCCTTCAGCCGCTGCAGCGTGAGCCCGCCGGGCTGGTCGCCGAACGCGTCGCCGTAGGGCCCGAGCCGCAGCATCATGTCGAGACGGCGCTCGTAGCCGGGGCCCGGATGCAGCATCGCCGTGAGCTCGTCGACATCACGGCCCGCCACCGGCGAATCGGGGTCGGCGGTTTCCTTCTTCAGCGTCGTCGCGATCACCTGCGCATCGACGAGCGCTGGATCACCTTCGTACCCAACGCCGTACAGGATCAGCGCCAGGCGGGACAGGATCTCCGGCTCGTCGGGGCGACCGTCGGCCGGCAGCGCCGGGGAGGAGTACCGCACGTTGTTGCGCACTGCGAGGTTGTTCAGCGCGACGTCGAAATGGGCGCTCCGGGAGGGCGGTGGCGGCGGCAGGATGACGTCGGCGTGCCGGGTGGTCTCGTTGAGGTACGGGTCGATGGAAAGCATGAAATCGACGAGCTCTAGCGCCTGGTCGAGCCGGTCGCCGTCGGGCGCGGACAGCACCGGGTTGCCGGCGATGGTGATCATCGCCTTGATCTGCCCGTCGCCCGCGGTGTCGATCTCCTCGGCGAGCGCGGCGGCCGGCAGCTCGGACAGCGCCTCGGAGTAACCGGACACCCGGCTGGTCCACCGCCCGGTCTTGAACCCGCGGCCCGGTTTCGGCGGCCGCGGCGCGGATACGACCGCACCGAGCGGAAACATCGCCCCACCGGGACGGTCCAGATTGCCGGTGAGGACGTTGATCACGTCGACCAGCCAGCTGCCGATGGTGCCGAATTCGACCGTGGAGGTGCCGATCCGGCCGTAGACGGCCGCCGTCGGCGCCGCCGCAATTTCGCGAGCGAGGCCACGGACCTCCTCGGCGCGCAGCCCGCAGGCCGCGGCGACGGCCTCGGGTGAGAATTCGTCGGCCAGCGCGCGGACCTGCTCGACACCGGTGACATGCTCGGCGAGCCCACCGAGATCAACCAGGTCCTCGTCGAACAGCACGTGCACGATGGCGAACAGCAGCAACGCGTCGGTGCCGGGCCGCGGGGCGAGGTGCCGGTCGGCGAGTTCAGCGGTGCGGGTGCGGGCCGGGTCGATGACGGTGAGTCGGCCGCCGCGTTTGCGCAGCGCCCGCAGCTTGCCGGGAAAATCGGCGGCGGTGGCCAGGCTGCCGTTGGACACCAGCGGATTCGCGCCGATGATCAGCAGATAGTCGGTGCGGTCCAGGTCGGGCACGGTGAACGCGATCGGGCTGCCGAACATCAGGCCCAGCGCGACGTGCTTGGGCATCTGATCGAGTGTGCTGGCGCTGAACACCTGCCGGGTGCCCAGACCCCGGATGATCAGCGGCGCATAGAGCGCGCCCGCGATGGTGTGCGCGTTCGGGTTGCCGAGGTACACCCCGACCGACGCGCCACCGTGCTCGCCGATCACCGCGCCGAGCCGCTCGGCGACGACGGCGTACGCCTCATCCCAGGTGGCCTCGGTCAGCACGCCGTCACGGCGGACCAGTGGGTGGGTCAGCCGGTCGGGATCGTTGTCGAGTTCGCCGAAGCTGGCGCCCTTCGGGCAGATGAAACCGGCGCTGAACACGTCCTCGCGATCACCGCGGGCACCGGTCACCCGGCCGTCGGAGATGGTGAGCGTGAGGCCGCAGGTGGCCTCGCAGAAGGGGCAGATCCGCAGGGCAGTGCTGGTCTCAGCCATGCCTGCGATTCTGCGCCGATCAGTTCCGGTTCGTAAGCCTTCGGCTTAGGCGCGGTTCGTAAGCCTTCGGCTTAGGGCTGCTCGTACACCTTCGGATCGAGGGTGCCGATGTAGGGCAGGTCGCGGTAGCGCTCGGCGAAGTCCAGCCCGTAGCCGACGACGAACTCGTTGGGAATGTCGAAGCCCACGTAGGCGACGTCGAGTTCGGTGCGCACGGCATCCGGTTTGCGCAGCAGCGTGCACACCCGCAGCGAACGCGGCCCCCGGGTGGCCAGGTTGCGCAGCAACCAGGACAGGGTGAGCCCGGAGTCGATGATGTCCTCGACGATCAGCACATCGCGGTCATTGATGTCGCGGTCGAGATCCTTGAGGATGCGCACCACACCCGAGGACGAGGTGGACGAGCCGTAGGAGCTGACCGCCATGAACTCCAGCTGAGTGGGCAGCGGGATGGTCCGGGCCAAGTCGGTGACGAACATGACCGCACCCTTGAGCACGGTGACCAGCAGCAGGTCGTCGTTGCCGAGATTGTCGCGGTACTCCTCGGCGATCATCTCCGCGAGTTCGGCGGTGCGAGTCCGGATCTGATCCTCGGACAACAGCACCGATTTGATGTCTCCCGCATACAGCTCGGCAGAATCGACAGCCACCCGCACAGCGTGCCACGTGATGGGGCCTATTGACCAACGCGCATCGCTAGACCGGTTCCGTGCGCAAGGTCAGCGCGCCGTCGCGGCGCACCGCGAACAACCGCTGTTTACGCAGCCCGGACCCGACAGCCACCCCGCCCTGCCCGCGCCACGCCGTCACCAGCCGGTCCACCGCACGGATCTGGATGTCGGTCAGATCACATCCGCCACCGGCCAGCAACCAGGCCCGGATCACCCGGCGCCGCACGGCGTCGGGCAGCTCGCCCAGCCGGCCGATGTCCAGCCTGCCGTCGGCGGTCAACGCCCCGGCCAGATGAATCCGGGCCATTTCGTCGAGCGTTTCGGTGTCCTCACGCAGCGCGATCGCGGTGCGCGCCAACGCCTCGGCCACCCCGCCACCGAGCACCTCCTCCAGCAGCGGCAGCACCTCGTGCCGCAACCTGGCCCTGGTGAACCGGCGCTCGGCATTGTGCGGGTCCTGCCACGGTGTCAGCCCGAGTTCGTCGCAGGCCGCCTGGGTGAGTGCCCGACGCACGTCCAGCAGCGGCCGGTGCCACGGCGGGTCATGCGGGCGCATGCCGGCGATCGAGCGCGCACCCGATCCCCGGCCCAACCCGAGCAGCACCGTCTCGGCCTGATCGTCCAGGGTGTGGCCGAGCAGTACCGGGGCACCGTCGCGGGCCTGCTCCAGCGCGGTGTAGCGGGCCTGACGTGCCGCCGCCTCGGGGCCCCCGTCGCGTCCGACCACCACCGAAATAACCTGTGCCGCAACACATCCGACCGCACATGCCTGTTCACGCGCGACCTCGGCCACCTCTCGGGAGCCAGTCTGCAGCCCGTGGTCGACGATCAGCGCGGTGGTGGGACGCAGACCGGCCGCGACCGCGGTCAGCGCAAGGGAATCCGGGCCGCCGGACAACGCCACACACCAGCGTGCGCCGTCGATCCGATCGCCGGCAGCCGCCACCGCGCGCCGCAGCGCGGCTACAGCACTCGTTGGATCCATCGCTGTGGCTCGTCGATCTCGTCGAGTTGCGGCAGGGTGTCGGGACCCGACCACACGGTGTTGAACCGGGCCATCCCGACGGCTGCCACCACGTGGTCGACGAATGCCTTGCCGCGGGTGTACTGGCTGATCTTGGCGTCGAAACCGAGCAGTGCCCGCAGCAGCCGCTGCACCGGCGGCTGCTTGCGCTGCCGGCGCTCATCGAAGCGGCGCCGGATGATCGACACCGAGGGCACCACCGCCGGACCCACCGCGTCCATCACGTGGTCGGCGTGGCCTTCGAGCAAGGTACCCAGCACCAGCAGCTGATCCAGCGCGCGGCGCTGCGGCTCCGCCTGCACGGCCCGCATCAGACCCAGCATCCCGGTCGAATTCGGGTCGGGCCTGACCCCACTGCGTTGATTGCGGACGTACTGCGCGAGCCGGCCGGCGACCGCGGCGATGTCCTCCCCGGCGTCCTGGGTGAGCACCGCCAGGGATCGGGACATGTGATCGGCGAGCCAGGGATTGGCCCGGAACTGCACGCGGTGGGTGACCTCGTGCAGGCACACCCACAGCCGGAAGTCGGCGGGATTCACCCGCAGCTGGCGTTCCACCGAGAGGACATTGGGATAGACCAGCAGCAGCTCGCCGCCGTCGGGACCGAACGGATCGTACTGACCGAGGATGCCTGTGGAGATGAAGGCCAGCACCGCGCCGGTCTGCGCGCCAGTCACCCGCCCGGTGATGAATCCCGGTTTCTGGTCGGCATCCGCCGATCCGTCGGGAAGACCGCCGGTCATCACCCGCATCGATCGGGTGGCCGCGCGGATCCACTCCGGACGGTCGAGTACGCGGGCATCCGGCACCGCCGCGCCCTCGATCAGACCGGTCACCTCCCGCACCGGCAGCTCGGCGGCCTTCGAACTTTCCGAAAGCTGCTCGATGACCTGGTTGCGGGTGTAATCAGTGGACGCCGGAGCCGGCCGGGCCAGCTTCGCCCCGACCGTCGCGGCGAAATCCCAGTCGACCGCACGCCCCGCGGTCATGGTGACCGGCTCGCTCATGTGGCACATCCGCAGGAACGCAGTACCGCCGCCACCGCATCGATCGCGGTGCGTCCGGTGGGGCCGGCGTTGTTGGAGACCAGCGCGAAGGTCAAGACCCGGCCGCTGACGTCGGTGACGATGCCGGCCAGCGCGTTGGTGCCGGTCAGCGAACCGGTCTTGGCGCGCAGCCAGCCTGCGGCGTCCCGCCCGGCGGCGGTGTCGAGATACCGGTTGGACAGCGTGCCGCTGCCGCCGGCGATGGGCAGCAGATCCACCAGCGGCCGTAGGGCCGGTTGAGTGCTGCCGGCCGCGGCGTTGACCACGTCATCGAGGGTGCGCGCGGTCAGGCGGTCATCCACCGACAGGCCGCTGGAATCGACCAGCCTGGCGCCGGTGGTGTCGATGCCGATCCCCTCGAGCTGGCTCAGCACCGCCGCCACGCCGCCGTCGAAACTCTGCGGCCGGTGCAGCTGGGCGGCGACCTCCCGGGCGATCGCCTCGGCCATCACGTTGTCGGATTCATTCATCATCTGGCGCAGGCGTTCCAGCAGCGGGGCGGACTGCACCGCGGCGATCTGCCTGCCGTCCGATACCGCGGTAGGCAACACGGTCACCGTCGCGGGATCCACCCTGAGCGCGGCGGCCAGGGCACGTCCGGCATCGAGGGCCGGCGTCGTCGTCCGCTTCGATTCCACCGTCACCGGCTGGATCCGTCCGCCGTCGAGCATCACCGGTTCCATCGGGGCGATGTCGCCGCCCTCGATGTCTTCCGGGTCCCAGCCCGGCGCCATGACCGGCCCGGTGTAGTCACTGGTGTCCACCCGCACCGCGGTGACCGGCACGCCGCTGCTGCGCACCTGCTCGGCCAGGTCGCTGATCCGGGGCGCACCCTTGTACCAGGTGTCGATACCCACCGGCGCGGCCGAAAGCGTGGTGTCACCACCGCCCTTGAGCACCACCAGGCCGGGCTGGGAGTCGACGGCCAGCACCGTCGTGGTCAGCGTCGCGTCGCGATCCAGCGTGAGCAGAGCGGCCGCCGTGGTCAGCACCTTGTTCACCGAGGCCGGCTGCATCGGCACCCCGGAGTTCTGTTCCCACAGTTGGCCACCGGTCTCGGCGTCGGTGATCCGACCGGTCACCTCCCCGAGATCCGGGTTGGCCAGCGCCGGCGCCAACGCGGCGACCAGGCCACCCCCGGTCGGAATCGGCGCCGACATGTCGACCGGAATGATCCCGGGTTTGGCGGTCGCCGCCGGCGGGGCCGGTTTGATCGCCGCGGCGTCGCTGGACCGATGCCCGGTGAACACAGCCGCGACCGCGACGACGGCAGCGACCAGCATCAACACCACGACGCCTACCGCCACATGGGTGGACCGCCGCCACCGAGTGGGCCGCATATTTCTCCTGCTCTTCCGGTGGTGGGGACGAGCCACCCTTTTAGCCCAGACTATCGCTGCTCTAGGGTTGACCCGCGTCGTCGCCCGACGGCCCACAGAGACTGACCGCAGCTGCGAAGGAGCCGACCGTGGAGTTCGACGTCGTCATCGAGATCCCGAAGGGTTCGCGCAACAAGTACGAGGTGGATCACGAAACCGGCCGGGTCAAACTCGACCGCTACTTGTACACCCCGATGGGCTACCCCGCCGACTACGGGTTCTTCGAGAACACCCTTGGCGAGGACGGCGATCCGCTGGACGCGCTGGTGTTGCTGCCCGAGTCGGTGTTCCCCGGCTGCGTGGTGGAAGCCCGCCCGGTCGCGATGTTCAAGATGACCGACGAGGCCGGCGGCGACGACAAGCTGCTGTGCGTGCCGGCCGGGGACCCGCGCTGGGACCACATCAAGGACCTCGGCGATGTGTCTCAGTTCGAGCTCGACGCGATCAAGCACTTCTTCGTGCACTACAAGGACCTGGAGCCGGGCAAGTTCGTGAACACCGCCGACTGGGTGGGCCGCGAGGAGGCCGAGGCTGAGCTGCAGCGTTCGGTGGAGCGGTTCAAGGCCGGCCACTGATTTAGCGCGGTTGTAACACGGGGTAACGCCCCCGTGCTCTGCGGCTCCGATGATTGACCGGTGCTGATGCACCAAGACATCGGGCTTGAGGCGTACAACGAATTGCCGCTGCGGCGTGCGGTGCACGCGGTGTACGAGTGCTGCAACAGCGTGGTGCTGGCCACCGATATCGCCGGCGGGCGCCCCTACCCCGATCACATCTCGTTGTTTCGGCACGCCGACTCCCTGCTGTTCAGCCTCGGCGAGGATTCCATCGACCGGGTGCTGCAGGCCTATCCGCATATCGGCCGGCGCCCGCGCAGCCACAATTCCCTGTGTGAGCAGTGCTCGGTGTGGGATGACGATCCGATGGTGATGGCCCAGCTCAACACCGAGGTGGCGCGCTACATCGAACGGTTCGGGTTCGAATTCGTGATGTTCGTCGAGGACTGCTGTGCCCGCCGGGCCCTGGCGGGTCTGGCCACCCGGCTGAACAACGACCACGACACCGAACGCAAGGTCGTCCGCAACGAGATGGCCCGGATCAACCGAGCCCGGTTGGACCGCATGCTCGGCCCCGAGAGCGGTTACGACAACTGGTAGCCGCCCAGAGAAGCGCACCAAAAATGTTGCCGTCAGGCACCTTTCAGCTAGTTGTCAGGCTGAACCGAATAGCCATCGAAACCGTTCCCTGGTTGGGGGCGCCCTGTCGCGCTCCCCGGAACGGAGAACCGACATGAAGCACAAACTGTTTTCCGCAAGCTGTCTGGTAGCCATCGCCGTCATTGGGGCGGCGCCGCCCGCATCCGCCGACAATCTGCACGGCTTCGGATGTGGGACCGGTGCGGGCACCACCATGGACGCCACCAGCACACCCGGCAATTCCGCCACATCGCCGGGTTCGCCGAAGAACGAACCCACCATCAACAGCCCCAGCGGCGGCAAGGGCGGACAGGCATACAACAATGCCCGGCAAGGTGCGGCAGCGCCGTCGAACTACGACACCTCCTGCGGGAACGTGACCGCACACGGCACCGGCACGCCGATGCAGACCACTCCGTCGACTGTGGACTTCACGAATAACTCGAAGGCCACGAGACCGATTTCGCACACCGGCAACGGCCCCACCAAGTAATAACCCCCGGGGATCTACGAAGCGCTGCGCCGCCGCCGAAGCGCTACCCGCCGTGCTCGAGCGCGAGAACCTCGAGGCTCAGGTGGATGGCGGTGATCAACGCCGGTGACCGTAACGACTCGCCGAACATCGACTCGACACGTTTCACCCTGTGCCGCACGGTATTCGGATGCACATTGAGTGCCTTCGCTGTCGCCACGACGTCGAGATCGTGGGCGAAGAACGTGCGAATGAACTCCAGATAGCCATCGTGGCGACCGAGCACGGCGAGCTGTTCGGCGGCCTTGGCGACAGTGGTCTCTCGGTGTTGTCCGGTCAAGAGCCAATCCGCGATACCAACGTCCTCGAACTTGGTGTAGCGAAGGTTCCGGGTTTGCGCGGCCCGCAGCGCCCGCTGTGCGTTTCTCAGACGTTCCCGACCGGTGCGCACATCCTGGAACGGTTCGGAAAAACCGCAGACGGCACCTTCGGGTTGGTTGGTGATCCAGCCGTTGACGGCAGGCACATCCGCCGCGAGCACGCCGATCAACTGATCGTCGAGCTGGGCGAACATCACGGGCAGGCGCATCAACCTCGCGAGATCGAGCGCATCGTCTTCCAACGCGTCAAGCACGGTCGCGGCCCGCGTTGCCCAGCGTCCGCCGTCGTAGCCATCGGTGGGAGACATTGCGAACACACGCAACTGGGGTCGATGCCCGAACCTCAACGACTCCAGATGTTCTTCAGCGCTGAACTGGTCGATGATCTCGCCGGCAACCAGCTCCCGGACAAATGCCGCCTGCCGCGCACGGTTCTGCACCGCCGCCCGGTAACGCGACCGTTCGATCGCGTTGAGCAACCGGACCGAGACCTCGAGCGTCGATCGGGCCAGGGCATCGGGAACCTCATGGCGGGTCGAGGCAACCACGAGCCAGTGGGGTTCTCCCCCGGGCTCGATCGAGTCGGCCGTCACCGACCACTTGCCCACGCTGAACCGTAGATGCCCGCTGCGGCCCCGCAGTTGCGCGCGCATCAGATGCGATGGCGCCTTACCGGAGGACGCGACCACGTCGCCCAGCTCGTTGTAGAGCAACACGCTGCAACGCAGTATCGCCGCCAGGCGGGAGATCAATTCCTGCTCCGGTTCAGCGGCGCCCAGCGCATCCAGAAGCTGGTCCTGCATCTGCAACGCCCGCCGCAGGGAATGCGACTCACCCGAATGAGTCTGTTCCACAACACGATTGATCACCGTCATGAACGGGACTTCACGCGGGACGGTGAACACCGCGAAGTGATGGCGGTTCGCCTCGTCCACCAACGCGCGTGGCACATCGTCGGTGGCAACTCCCAGCCCGTACCCGAGCGCTGCGACATCGGCCGCCACCAACTCGCGCACCAGGCCCCGGAACGCTTGAGCTGATCTCCCGCCCTTGTCCGCATCGCCGTACAGCGAGCCCGTCGTGAGCATCACCGTTCCCGGTTGCAGCCACTCCGACGGATGGGCGATCTCGATCGTGTGTGCTCCCGTCAGCGGTATGTGCGGATTGCAGTCGCTCACCAAGGCAAGGCCGAGTGACTGATCCAGTAGCAGATCAACGAGCCGAAAATCATCGTTTTGCACAGCTTGCGGCGACCTCATCCAGGACAGTCAAAAACTCCAATATGAGCCTACTCGACAGTCAGATTCTCCAATTGGCGATGGATTCGCGCAGCTCAATACTTGATCACACTTCAACAGAGGAGGCTTTCCAATGAAGCAGGACACAGCCGCGAAAACCCTTCGTGTGGCTGTCGATGTAGGCGGGACGTTCACCGATGTGTGCATCTTCGACGAGCTCGACCAGAGCACCCGCGTTGCCAAGGTGCCGTCCACGCCGCACGACCCGATGGAGGCGGTCGTTGCCGGGGTGCGATCCGCGGGGGTCGACCTCTCGGCGGTGACCTTGTTCTCGCACGGCACGACGGTCGCGACGAACGCGCTGATCACGCGCCGGTTCCCGGCCGCCGCGATGGTGTGCAGCGAGGGGTTTCGCGACATCCTGGAGATCCGCGACGGCACGAAAGACGAGCTCTGGGATTCCTACGTCGACGTCGGCGCGCCCTACATCAAGCGGCGAAACCGGTACGAAGTTCCGGAGCGCATCAACTACGTCGGGTCGATCGTCACTGCACTCGATGAAGACAAGGCGCGCGACATCGCACGCATCCTGCGACGCAAAGGCGTTCTGACCGTTGCCGTTTGCTTCATGAACTCCTACGTCAACGACACCCACGAACGGCGGATGCGCGACATCCTGATCGAAGAGATCCCGGGAGTCACGGTGTCGACGTCGAGCGAGATCCTGCCGGAGATCTTCGAGTACGACCGGGCGTCCACGACAGTGGCCAATGCCGTGCTCGCACCTCTGGTGAGCGGTTACGTGAACCGCCTAGAGGGATCGCTGCGTGCCGACGGCTACGACGGTGACCTGTTGTTGTTGCACTCCGGCGGCGGGTCGATGACGCCCGCGATGGTCGACCGCTACCCGGCGCGGCTGGCCGCGTCAGGCATCGCCGCGGGCGCCATCGCGGTGGCCGACATCGCTTCGCGTTGCGGATACCCCAATGCCATTGGCCTCGACATGGGCGGTACGAGTTCGGATATCTCACTGGTCTACGACGGCGAGATCCGCACCACCAAACGGTGGCAAGTCGAGTACGGCTTCCCCATCTGTTTCCCCAGCATCGAAGTTCTCACCATCGGCGCCGGCGGCGGTTCGCTGGCCTGGATCGACGAGGCCGGCTCGCTACGTAACGGACCCCAATCCGCAGGTGCCGCACCAGGTCCTGCCTGCTATCGACGCGGCGGTACCGAACCGACCAACACCGACGCCAACCTGGTGCTCGGTCGGCTGGGCGAGTCGCTGATCGGTGGCGAACTGACGCTCGACGCCGATGCGGCCCGCGAAGCCGTGCGTGCCGGGATCGCAGAGCGACTCGACCTCGACGTCGACACCGCCGCATCGAACATCATCCAGGTCGCCAACGCCAACATGGCCGACGCGGTGCGGCTGCTGTCCATCCGCCGCGGATACGACCCCCGCGACTTCGTCCTGGTGGTCTGTGGCGGGGCCGGGGCACTCCACGGTGCCGCCCTGGCCAAGGAGTTGTCGATCCCGACCGTCGTCGTGCCGGCTCATCCCGGAATCACCTCGGCGCAGGGGTGTTTGCTCGTCAACATTCGGCACGACCTGTCGGCGATGTTCCAGCACACCGCCTCCGACGTCGACCCGGCGGAACTCGAATCCGAATTCGCACTGCTCGAAAAGGAGGGGCTGGCCCGGCTCCGACACGAGGGTGTCGATGAGGATCGCATGCGTATCGACCGCTCGATCAGCATGCGGTACGCGGGACAGTGGCGGTCGCTGACCGTCACCGCCGACGACCAGGACGGGTTCCTGGACCGTGCCGTCGAACTCTTCCACGAAGAGCACGAACGCGACTACTCGTTCCGTCGCGACGACGTCGCTGTCGAGATCTACCAGATCGGGGTCCGCGCCATCGGCGAGACACCGAAACCGCGGTTCCTGCACCAGGACGCGTCCGACGCACCCGTGCCGTCGCCGCTGTCAGTTCGCCAGGTCTACTTCGACGAGGTCGGTGGGCGCGTGTCGACTCCGGTCTTCGACCGCGACGAACTCATCGCCGGAAACTCGATCGACGGGCCCGCCATCATCGACCAGCTCGACTCGACCACCGTCATACCGCCGTCGACCACGGCCGTCGTCGACGAGTGGGGCAACATTCGGATCCACATCCACCAGGAGCAGCAGTGACCCCCGCAACCACCACCCGCCGACGCCTCGATCCGGTTACCTTCGAGGTCCTCAAGAACGCGTTCGTGACGTCCGTCGACCTGATGAGTGAGCAGATCTTGCGCACCTGCTACTCGTTCGTCATCTACAGCCGTGACTTCTCCTCGGCGCTGTGCGATGCGCATGGCAACACCGTCATGCAGGGCAGCCAAGACATCGCGGTGCACGTCGGAACGCTGCATTTTCAATGCAAGGCCGTGCTCGAAGAGTTCAGCGACGACATCAATCCCGGCGACGTGTTCTGCGTCAACGATCCTTACCGCGGCGGCACCCACCTCAACGACGTCAGCTTCATCCGGCCGATCTTCGCCGACGACCAGCTGATCGGATTCGCCCAGAACAAGGGGCACTGGGCCGATATCGGCGGCAGCGTTCCCGGGTCATTCGATGTCACGGCCACCGAGCATTTCGCCGAGGGCCTGCGGATCACGCCCGTCCGTATCTGGCACGAGGGCCGTTTCCTCGGTGACGTCGCCAAGCTCCTGGTGGCCAACACCCGTGCCCCGGAAATCAGCATGGGTGACCTGCACGCACAGGCCGAGGCAACCGGGGTGTGCGAGCGCGAGATTCAACGACTGGTCGCCAAGTACGGCCGCGACACCGTCGTCGAAGCGATGGCCGAGGTGCAGGACTATGTCGAGCGCATCGTCCGCCAGCGCGTCGCGGAACTGCCCGACGGCGAGTGGGTGACCGAGGACTACCTCGACTCCGATCCCTCGAAACCCGAAGGGATGGTGCCGATCCGAGTGAAGATGACCATTCAGGGCGATCAGCTCAGCTACGACCTGTCCGGCAGCGCCCCGGCGGTGGCGAGCTTCCTCAACTGTGGCTACGGCACCGCTTTCTCGGGGATCGTCGCGGGCACGAAGACCTTCTTTCCCGACGTTCCGCTGAACTCGGGCCTGTACGCCGCCATCAACACCGACATCGGCCCCGAAGGCACCGTGGTCAACGCGGGTTGGCCGATCGCGGTGACCGGATTCTGTTCTGGCCCATACGAGAAGATCATGAACGCCATCTTCGAACTGTGGTCGGCGATCATGCCCGAGCGAGCCATCGCGTGCTCGTTCAACCTCGAGTACCTGCTCGTCGGCGGCCGCGATGCCCGAGGCGACGATCGTCCGTTCTTCATGTGGTACGACTGGATGGCCGGCGGTTGGGGCGGGCGGAGCACCAAGGACGGTTCCACCGCCACGGCGCCGGTGTTCGGTGTCGGGCTGGCCGTCCAGCCGTGCGAGGGGCAGGAACGCCTGACCCCGGTGCTGACGACCAAGCACGCGATCATTCCCGACTCCGGCGGGCCGGGCTTGCATCGTGGAGGCTGCGGTGTGACCAAGGGTGGCACCCTGACAGACTGCGAGAACACCGTGATGTCGTACTGCTGCGACCGATCCCGCTCGGTGACCTGGGGCATCAACGGCGGGCTTCCCTCGATCCCGCACGGCGTCTGGCTCAACCGTGGAACGGTCGAAGAAGCGTTTCTGGGTTCGGTGTTCTCCAGCGTTGCGGTGCAGGCGGGTGACACCTTCGAGCGGCCGTCGGCAGGCGGCGGCGGACTGGGCGATCCCCTGGGGCGCGCTCCCGAGGACGTGCTGGAGGACGTGATCGACGGCTATGTGACCGTCCCCGGCGGTGCCCGCGACTACGGGGTGGTCATCACGCCGATCGACCCTGAGATCGACCAGTACGAGATCGACCGCGCCGCAACCGAAGCGCTGCGCGCCGAGATCCGGGCAGCGCGCAAGCAGTGGCTGAACGTCGACCCCGAAGAGGTCGCCGGCCGGTTCCGTGACGGTGAACTCGACACCTTCGATCTACTGCGCCGCTACGGCGTCATCGTCGACTGGGGAACCGGCGAGCTGCTCCCGAACACCACCAAACAGTTCCGTGATCTGCTGCACGTGCGCGCGGCCGCGCACTGGGACTGACCACGCAGCCTGCTCGGCTCCGGGTGCGGCACCTTCGCCGCACCCGGAGCACTGGGCGAATTGCCCACGCCACCGACGCCATTCCCGCAAGATGGGGCGATGGACGAGGTCGTACATGGCACCTGTACCGCCCGCTTCGAACCGATCCGCGATGCGCTGGCCGAGGCCATCGCCGGCGGCGAGGAGCTCGGCGCGTCCATCGCCGTGGATATCGACGGCGAGCTCGTCGTCGACCTCTGGGGTGGGTACGCCGACGCGGCCCGTACCACCGCATGGACCGCCGACACCATCGTCAATGTGTGGTCCTCCACCAAAACCGTGACAGCGCTGGCCGCGCTGATGCTGATCGACCGCGGACTGGTTGCCGCAGAGGCCCCGGTGGCCGACTACTGGCCGGAGTTCGCCGCAAATGGCAAGCAGGACATCGAGTTTCGCCACCTCCTGACCCACACCTCCGGTCTGTCCGGATGGGAGCAGCCGTTCCCGGCCGAGGAGATCTACGACTGGGACAAGTCGACGGCCGCGCTGGCGGCCCAGGCGCCGTGGTGGGAACCCGGCTCGGCCTCGGGCTACCACGCGTTGACCTACGGGCACCTGATCGGCGAGGTGCTGCGCCGGGTGACCGGAAAGTCGTTGAAGGAGTTCGTCCGCGACGAGATCGCCGGCCCACTGGGGGCCGATTTCCAGATCGGGGCACGACCGCAGGACAGTCACCGGATCGCCGAAATCATCCCGTCCGACGAACCATTCGATGTGCCGTTCGACCAACTGACCGAGGCCGCGCTCAAGACGTTCGCCGGCATGCCGAATCCCGAGATCGTGAACAGTGCCGGTTGGCGCGGCGCCGATATCGGCGCCGCCAACGGGCACGGCAATGCGCGGTCGCTGGCCCGGATCCTGTCGGCGATCTCGTTGGGTGGCGCGGTCGACGGCGTGCGCCTGCTGCGTCCGGAGACCGTCGAGCGGATCTTCGAGGTCGAGTGCGACGGGCCAGATCTGGTGTTGCTCCGGCACCCGCTGCGCTTCGGGCTGGGTTTCGGCCTGCCGCAGCGCGAAACCTTGCCGTTCATCCCCGACGGCAAGATCTGCTTCTGGGGCGGCTGGGGTGGCTCGTGGGAGACGATGAACCCCGACCACCGCGCGACCTTCGCCTACGTGATGAACAAGATGGGCCCGGGCATCGAGGGATCCGAGCGCACAGCCCGCTACATGAACCTGTTCTACCAGGCCCTTTAAGACGCCCGAGCTTGTGCCCGCAGCTCCAGCCGGCGCAGCACGTCGCCACCCAGCGCGCGCAGGTCCGGCCCGGGCGTGGCCGGCAGCAGGGTGACGCCGTCGGCCACCCCGGCCGCCTCGATGTCTGCGATCAATCCGGCCAGGCCGTCAACCGTCCCGATATGCCGGACCCCGGCCGCTGCACCGGCCACCGTCAGGCCGCGGTTGGCCGAGCGGTAATCCCCGGCCACCGCGACGGTGACGTCCAGAATCACCGAGACCGCATCGTCCTCGGATTTCAGGCCGGACCGGATCCGGCGCGCCTGCGCCAGGTCCGGCGCCGAAACCCGCGCCGTCGGCTGCTGCCCATCGGTCAGCTCGGTCCAATCCCCTGCATCCACCACAAATAACCGCACCCGGGCCACGCTAGGCACCCACGACCGGCCCGCCCATCGTTGTGCTCAGCCGGAATTCAAAGCGCTACCGGGCGTCGCGCACCCGGCTCTTGTACAGGCTGGCGATCGTGGTGATGACCAGCGTAACGATGATCACACCGAGGCTGGCCAGCGTCGGGATCTCCGGAACATGCACCGGCTCACCACCATTGATGAACGGCAGCTCGTTCTCGTGCAGCGCGTGCAGCACCAGCTTCACGCCGATGAAGGCCAGGATGAACGCCAGCCCCTGAGACAGGTACACCAGACGCTTGAGCAGGTCGCCGAGCAGGAAGTACAGCTGCCGCAGGCCCATCAGCGCGAACACGTTCGCGGTGAAGACCAGGTAGGGCTGCTGGGTGAGGCCGTAGATCGCGGGGATGGAGTCCAGGGCGAACAGCAGATCGGTGGTGCCCAGCGCCACGATCACCAGGAACATCGGCGTCATCAGCCGCTTGCCGTTCTCGAACACCCACAGGTTCAGGCCGTCCCACTTGTCGGTGGTGCGCAGGTGTTTGCGGGCGAACCGCACCACCCCGTTGTCACCGTCGTCATCGTGGTCGGTGTTACGGACCAGGTTGATCGCGGTGTACACCAGGAACCCGCCGAAGATGTAGAACACCCAGGAGAACTCGCTGATCGCCACCGCGCCCAGCGCGATGAAGATGCCGCGGAAGATCAGCGCCAGGATGATGCCGACCAGCAGCGCCTGCTGCTGATAGATCCTGGGCACCTTGAAGCTGGCCATGATGATCAAGAAGATGAACAGGTTGTCCACCGACAGGCTGTATTCGGTGAGCCACCCGGCGAAGAACTCCAACCCGAACTGGCTGCCGTGGAACAACCACACCCACAGCCCGAACGCCACCGCCAGGCCGATGTAGATCGATAAGTAGGTCGCGGTCTCCCGCGTGCTGGGTTCGTGTGGGCGCCGCCCGATCACGACGACGTCGAACAGCAGAACGGCGATCGTCACTGCCAGCGTGACGATCCATTCCAGCTGGGTTACCTGCATCAAAAAACCTCCGGTCGCCAAAGCGCCGGAGGTCTCTTCCACCGACAGAACTGCCGGTCTGCGACACCGGTCGGTCCTAGGGACGGCCGACGTGATGACGACATCGCAGCGAAGGAATACTCCCCTCCGCCGACCAGTGTGCCCGACCGACCCCACCAAACCGAAATCGAACGGGCACGCCGCCTCGCCACCGAGCCGCCGCGACGCCCCCTTAGTAGGTTGTAGGCGTGACAGCCGCGGCCAGTGGACACGAGATTCCAGCCCAGTACGTGCTCTCTGCGCAGGCTCCCGAGCCACGCACACTCGTCGACATCCTGCACGACACAGCCCGGCGTTTTCCGGATGCGCCGGCGCTGGACGACGGCACGGTGCAGCTCACCTACTCCGAGCTGGTCGCCGACGTCGAGGACAGCGTCGCCTGGCTGGCTGCCCGCGGTATCGGCCGCGGCGACCGGATCGGCATCCGGATGCCGTCAGGCAGCTATGCGCTGTACGTGGCGATCCTGTCGGTGCTGGCCTGCGGCGCGGCCTACGTTCCGGTGGACGCCGACGACCCCGACGAGCGGGCCGAGTTGGTGTTCGGCGAGGCCGGCGTAGTGGGCGTGATCACCGAGGAGGGTCTGATCCGCGGCCCGGGTTCCTCCCGCGGCTGGCGCGCCGCAGCACCGTTGGGCCGCGACGACGCGTGGATCATCTTCACCTCCGGATCGACCGGCACCCCGAAAGGTGTGGCGGTGACCCACCGCAGCGCCGCGGCGTTCGTCGACGCCGAAGCGCAGATGTTCCTGCAGGACAACCCGATCGGGCCGGGCGACCGGGTGCTGGCCGGCCTGTCGGTCGCATTCGACGCGTCGTGCGAGGAGATGTGGTTGGCCTGGCGGCACGGCGCCTGCCTGGTACCGGCCCCGCGGTCGCTGGTGCGCAGCGGCATGGATCTGGGGCCATGGCTGGTCTCCCGCGACATCACCGTGGTCTCCACGGTGCCGACCCTGGCCGCACTGTGGCCGGCCGAGGCACTGGAAGCGGTGCGGCTGCTGATCTTCGGCGGCGAGGCCTGCCCGCCCGAGCTGGCCCAACGCCTCGCGGTGGACGGCCGCGAAGTGTGGAACACCTACGGCCCCACCGAGGCCACCGTCGTGGCCTGCGCCGCCCCGCTGGATGGGCAGGGACCGGTCAGCATCGGCCTGCCGCTGGCCGGGTGGGATCTGGCGGTGGTGGACAAGGACGCCCTACCGGTCGCCATCGGGGAGGTCGGCGAGCTGGTGATCGGCGGCGTGGGCCTGGCCCGCTACCTCGACCCGGAGAAGGACGCCGAGAAGTACGCAGCTATGCCTTCTTTAGGCCAACACGGTTCATGGAGCCGGGCCTACCGCACCGGTGACCTGGTCCGGCTGGAGGCCGACGGGCTCTACTTCCAGGGCCGCGCCGACGACCAGGTCAAGGTGGGCGGCCGCCGCATCGAGCTCGGCGAGGTGGACAACGCGCTGGTCAACCTGCCCGGCGTGAGCGGCGGTGCGGCCGCGGTGCGCAAGACCGCCAGCGGCACCCCGCTGCTGGTCGGTTATATCGCCAGCACCGACCCGTCCTTCGATCTGGCCGCGGCCCGGGCGGCGCTGGCCGAATCACTGCCGGCCGCGCTGGTGCCCCGGCTGGTGCTGCTCGACGAGCTGCCCACCCGGACCTCGGGCAAGGTGGACCGCAACGCGCTGCCGTGGCCGCCGCCCGGGGATGCAGAACAGGAGAACCCCGAGCTCGGCGGCACCATGGGCTGGCTGGCCGGATTGTGGCGCGACGTGCTGGGCACCCCGGTCGAGGGCCCGGAGGCCGATTTCATCGCGCTCGGCGGCGGTTCGCTGTCGGCGGCACAGTTGGTGGCCGCGGTGCGCCAGCGCTACCCGCTGGTGACCGTTGCCGACCTGTACGACCATCCCCGGCTGGGCTCGCTGGCCGGTTATCTCGACGAGCTCAAGCCGCCTCCGCAGATTCATACCCGCGAGGTCAAGCCGACTCCGTGGCTCACCCAGGCCGCCCAGGTGGCGTTGTCCCTGCCGTTGGCCACCCTCACCGGGATGCAATGGGTGGTCTGGCTGGCCCTGCTCAACAACGTGGCGGCCGGGCTGGAGCTCGTGCCATGGGCACACCCGATCGGCTGGTGGTGGCTGCTGGCCGGCTTCGTGTTGTTCGTCACTCCGCTGGGCCGGATGGGCATCGCGGTGCTGTGCGCCCGGATGCTGCTGGGCGGGCTGCAACCCGGCACCTACCGCCGCGGCGGCGCGGTGCACCTGCGGGTATGGCTCGCCGAGCGGCTGGCCACCGCCAGCGGCGCGGAGAACCTGGCCGGCGCGCCGTGGATGGTCTACTACGCGCGCGCCCTGGGCAACAGCGTCGGCAAGGGCGTCGACATGCATTCCGCACCCCCGGTGACCGGCATGCTCAAGATCGGCCACCGGGCCTCGGTCGAGCCCGAGGTGGACCTGACCGGGCACTGGATCGACGGCGACATGTTCCACGTCGGGCCGGTGTCGATCGGCAACGACGCCACGATCGGCGCCCGCACCACGCTGCTGCCCGGGGCGAGCGTCGGCAAGAACGCCGATGTCGCCCCCGGATCGGCGGTGGTCGGCAAGGTCAAGAACGGCCAGTTCTGGAAGGGCTCGCCCGCGGTGAAATCGGGCAAGGCCCGCCATCCGTGGCCCGATCACCGGCCGGGCCGCGCCCCGCTGTGGGTCGCGGTGTACGGGGTGACCTCGATGCTGCTGGGCAGCCTGCCGCTGCTCGCCCTGGCCGTCGGGCTCGCGGTGATCGGCTGGGGCATCCGCGGCACCGCCTCGGTCACCGAGGCGATCCTCCCGGCGCTGGCGTGGACGCCGGCAGCCGCGGCGGCGGCGCTGGTGGTGTACGCCGCGCTGACCGTGGTCGGGGTACGCCTGCTCTCGATGGGGCTCTCCGAGGGCTACCACCCGGTGCGGAGCCGGGTGGGCTGGCAGCTGTGGACCACCGAACGGCTGATGGACGCCGCGCGCAACTACCTTTTCCCGATCTACGCCAGCCTGCTCACCCCCTGGTGGCTGCGCCTGCTCGGCGCGAAAGTCGGCCGGGACACCGAGATTTCGACGGCCCTGTTCACGCCGAAGTTCACCGAGGTGCAGGACGGCGCATTCCTGGCCGACGACACCATGGTGGCCTCCTATGAACTGGGCGGCGGCTGGATCCACGTCGCCAAGGCCACCATCGGCAAACGCGCCTTCCTCGGCAATTCCGGCATCACCCAGCCGGGCCGCAAGGTCCCCGACGACGGCCTGGTGGCGGTGCTCTCGGCCACCCCGCACAAGGCCAAGGCCGGCTCGTCCTGGCTGGGCAGCCCACCGGTTCGGCTGCGCCGCAACGCCACCACCGCCGATTCGCTGCGCACCTTCCACCCCTCGGCCCGGCTCAAGGTGATGCGCGCGACGGTGGAGACCTGCCGGCTGATCCCGGTGGTCGTCACCTTCGCCATCGGCGTCGCGGTGCTGGGCGCGCTGCAGGCCGTCACGGTCCGGTTCGGTTATCTGTGGGCCGCATTGACCGGCGGGGCGGTGCTGCTGGTTGCCGGGGCAGTGGCCGGGGCCATCGCGGTGATCGCGAAATGGTTGGTAGTCGGGCGGATTCGCACGGTCGAACATCCGTTGTGGTCGTCGTTCGTGTGGCGCAACGAGGTGTCGGACACCTTCGTCGAAACCGTTGCCGCACCCTGGTTCGCCCGTGCGGCCAGCGGCACTCCAGTGATGAACATCTGGCTGCGCGGGCTGGGCGCCTCGATCGGCCGCGGCGTATGGTGCGAAACCTACTGGCTGCCGGAGGCCGATCTGGTGACGCTGGGTACCGCGGCCACCGTCAACCGGGGCTGCGTGGTGCAGACGCACCTGTTCCACGACCGCATCATGCAGATGGACAGCGTTGTGCTCGAAGATGGTTCGACGCTGGGGCCGCACTGCGTGGCGCTGCCCGCCGCACGGCTCGGCGCCAGCGCCACCGTCGGGCCCGGCTCTCTGGTGATGCGCGGTGACGAGGTACCACCGTCGACGCGCTGGCAGGGCAACCCGATCGCCCCGTGGAACATGTTCGGCAAGAAACGCGCCGCAGCCGCCGCCCGGACCGAGCCCAAGAAGACCGAAGAATACGTCGCGTGACGAGTTCGAAGAAGGCCGCAAAGAAGGCGGCACCCGCGCCGGTTATCGATCCGTACCTGCCTGGCAACGGAAACTTCGGTTACCGGGTGTCGCGGTATGAACTCGAGCTCGAGTACAAGGTGTCGATCAACCGGCTGGCCGGGTCGGCGACGATCACCGCGGTGACCTTGTCCGCGCTGCGCAGCTTCACCCTGGATCTCGCCGATACCCTTGCAGTGTCGAGAGTTTCGGTGAACGGCCGCAGACCGGCCCAGTACCGACATTCGGCAGGCAAGCTGTCGATCACGCTGCCGGCCACGTTGCCGTCCGGGGCCGCGATGACCATCGTCGTGCGCTACAACGGCACACCGCGTCCCATCGACACCGAGTGGGGCGAAGTCGGTTTCGAAGAGCTCTCCGACGGTTCTCTGGTGGCCGGGCAGCCCAACGGGGCAGCATCGTGGTTCCCCTGCGACGACCATCCCAGTTCCAAGGCCAGCTACCGCATCCAGATCGGCACCGACAGCCCGTATTACGCGCTGGCCAACGGCGACCTGGTGTCCCGCAGGGCTCGCGCCGGCCAAACCGTGTGGACCTACGAGCTGGCCGAGCCGACCTCCAGTTACCTGATCACCCTGCAGATCGGCATGTACGAGAGCCAGCGGCTGACCAAATCACCGGTGCCGATGAACGCGGTGCTGCCGGCCCGGTTGCGCCGCGAGTTCGACCACGACTTCGAGCAGCAGCCGCAGATGATGAAACTGTTCATCAAGCTGTTCGGCCCGTATCCGCTGGCCAGCGGCTACACCGTGGTGATCACCGACGACGATCTGGAGATACCGCTGGAGGCCCAGGGCATCTCGATCTTCGGGGCCAATCACTGCGACGGGAACAACGGCGCCGAACGGTTGATCGCCCATGAACTGGCCCACCAGTGGTTCGGCAACTCGGTGACCGCGCGGCGCTGGCGTGACATCTGGCTGCACGAGGGTTTCGCCTGCTATGCCGAATGGCTGTGGTCCGAGAACAGCGGCGGCCCGAGCGCGGCGGACTGGGCCCGGCACTACTACGAGCGGTTGTGGGCCCTGCCCCAGGATCTGTTGCTGTCCGATCCGGGACCCACCGATATGTTCGACGACCGGGTGTACAAGCGCGGCGCGCTGACCCTGCACGTGCTGCGCACCCGGATCGGCGACACGAATTTCTTTGCCCTGCTGAGGGATTGGACGCACCGCTATCGGCACAGCACGGCGTTCACCGACGATTTCACCGGGCTGGCCGCCGGCTATACCCATGAGCCGCTGCAGCCGCTGTGGCAGGCCTGGCTGTATTCGAAAGCGCTGCCGCCGCTGTGACCGATGCCGGCTCATCGCCAGGCCCCATCACGCGCAGCAGCGTCGCCCGGGTCGGGGCGGCGACTGCGATCAGCGCGCTGTGCGGCTATGCCGTGCTGTACCTGGCCGCGCGGGACCTGGAGCCGGCCGGTTTCTCGGTGTTCAGCGTGTTCTGGGGGGCCTTCGGCCTGGTCACCGGCGCCGCCAACGGCCTGCTGCAGGAGGCCACCCGTGAGGTGCGCTCGGCTCAAACTCGGGGTCTGAGCGCCGGGCCACGCACCCACCCGATGCGGGTCGCGGTGCTGGTCGGCGTAGTCGCGGCCGCGGTGATCGCGGTCAGCTCACCGTTGTGGAGCTCCCATGTGTTCGTCGACTCGCGGGCGCTGAGCGTGGCGCTGCTCAGCGTCGGGCTGGCCGGATTCTGTCTGCACGCGACCCTGCTCGGCATGCTCGCCGGGGTGAACCGGTGGACTCAGTACGGGGCCTTGATGGTCACCGACGCCAGCATCCGGGTGGCCGTCGCGGCGGCGACCTTCATGCTCGGCTGGGGGCTGGCCGGGTTCCTGTGGGCCACAGTCGCCGGTGCCGTGGCATGGCTGATCATGCTGATCGCCTCGCCGGCCGCACGTCTGGCGGCCCGCCTGGTCACCGCTGGTACCACCGCGACGTTCCTGCGTGGAGCCGGGCATTCCATCGCCGCGGCCGGCGCCAGCGCCGTCCTGGTGATGGGATTCCCGGTGCTGCTCAAGGCGACCTCAGGTGATCTGGGCGCCACCGGAGGTGTGGTGATCCTGGCCGTGACGCTGACCCGCGCCCCCCTGCTGGTTCCGCTCACCGCGATGCAGGGCAATCTGATCGCGCACTTCGTCGACCAGCGCGACAGGCGGCTGCGGGCGCTGCTGGCCCCGGCTGCCGCGGTCGCCGGACTCGGCGCACTCGGCGTGGCCGCGGCCGGACTGCTCGGGCCCTGGTTGCTGCGAGTGGGATTCGGCGAGGAGTACCGGGCCGACGGCGCCCTGCTGGCCTGGCTGACCGCGGCGGCCGTCGCAATCGCCATGCTGACCCTGACCGGAGCCGCGGCCGTGGCGGCCGCCCTGCACCGGGCCTATGCACTGGGTTGGATCATCGCCACGGTCGCAGCGGTGGGGCTGCTGATGCTGCCGCTGGGCTTGGAAACGCGCACGGTCATCGCCCTGCTGTGCGGTCCGCTGGTGGGAATCGCGCTGCACTTGGCCGCGCTTATCCGGCTGTCTTGGAACTGACCGTGTATTTTGGTGCCCATTGACATGCGCTTCCACGACGTGTGGATCATCATCCCTGCCTTCAATGAGGCGAGCATCATCGGCGACGTCGTCTCCGACGTGCGCTCGGTGTTTCCGCATGTGGTGTGTGTGGACGACGGCAGCCGCGACGACACCGGCGACCGGGCACTGGCGGCCGGTGCGCACGTGGTGCGTCATCCGGTGAACCTCGGCCAGGGTGCGGCGATCCAGACCGGCGTGGAATACGCCAGAAGCCGTCCCGGCGCCAAGCTGTTCGCCACCTTCGACGCCGACGGCCAGCACCAGGTCAAGGATGTGGTGCGGATGATCGACCGGTTCGACACCGACCAGGTCGATCTGGTGATCGGCACCCGCTTCGCCGGGGTCGTCACACACACGCCGCCGCTCAAGCGGATCATCCTGCGGGCCGCGGCATTCCTGAGCCCGCAGAGCCGGGCGCTCGGGCTCACCGATGCGCACAACGGCCTGCGGGTGTTCAACAAAGTGGTCGCCGACGAGCTCAACCTCACCATGAACGGCATGAGCCACGCCGGTGAATTCATCGCGCTGGCATACCAAAACCGTTGGCGGGTGGTCGAGGAACCGGTGGAAATCCTCTACACCGACTATTCGAAGTCGAAGGGTCAGCCCCTGCTCAACGGGGTGAACATCATCTTCGACGGACTGTTGCGCGGGAGGCCGACCCGGTGAACTGGATCCAGGCGCTACTGATCGTTTCGGTGCTGGTGCTGCTGGTCTACCTGCTGCGCTCGCGCGGCAACGCCCGCACCAAGGCCTGGGTGAAAGTCGGTTACGTGCTGTTCGTCATCGCCGGCGTGTACGCGATCCTGCGCCCGGATGACACCACGGTGGTGGCCAATTGGCTTGGGGTCAAACGCGGTACCGACCTGATGGAGTACCTGCTGATCATCGCGTTCGCGTTCGTGACGCTGAGCGCCTACATGCGGTTCAAGGACATCGAGCTGCGCTATGCCCGGCTGGCCCGGGCCATGGCGTTGCAGAACGTGCGGGTGCCCGAAGACGATTAGCGGCTGAGCAGTTCGGTCAGCAGCGCGATCCGACCGTGGTCGAGTTCGGGTTGCGGTAGCACCGGCCGGAAGATCGCCGCCCCGTCGAAGGTGTTGATCGCGATGGTGACCGCCGCGGTCAAGTCGGCCGCGGGGATCTGGTCGGATCCCGGCATTGTCCTGGCGGTCGCATAGATGTCGGCCGCGTATTCGGAGAACACATCCCGCAGTGCGGCCCGCAGCTTTTCGTCGGTGCGGGCGGCCACCATCAGCTCGTGTATGACGGCGTTGGTGTCGTTTCCGGTGAGATCGCGAACGATCGTCAGCACCGCCTCCAGCGGCGGCTGTTCGGCCGGGATGTCGGCGACCAGTTTGGCGAACAGTTCCAACTGCCGGCGCATCACCTCATGTGCGGTGGCCGCCATGAAATCCCCCATGGTGGGGAAATGCCGGAACAGCGCGCCGCCGGAAACCTTGGCGCGCCGGGCGATCACCGCCGCCGACGCCCGCGCGTACCCGACCTCGACGATGGTGTCGATGCTGGCGTCGAGCAGGCGCGCCACGGTTTCCTCACGACGCTGCTGCTGGGTTCTGGCCATCTCAGACCGGCGTGTGGTGCAGTTGCTTGGCCCCCGCCCGCAGGTACCGACCCGATTTCACCGACTCACCATAACCGTCGCGGAACCGGCCGTTGCGGAACACCACGGCGCCGTTGACGGCGGTCGCCACGATGGCGTCGTCGTTGCGGTTCACCATGCGGCTCAGCCCGCCGTAGAACGGGACCGTCTCCTCGTGGTAAGCGTCCACCGCGTCGTCGAGGCCGGCCGGGTCGATCACCACGAAGTCGGCCCGGTCCCCCTCGCGCAGAGTGCCGGCGGGCACGCCGAACCAGTCGGCCACTTCGGCAGTCAGCCGGTGCACGGCGTGTTCGGTGGTCAAGAACTGCCGCCCGGCCAGCTGCGCGTCGCGAACCCGCTTGAGCAGCCGCAGCGGGTAGTTGTAGAAGGCCATATTGCGCAGGTGCGCACCGGCATCCGAGAAACCCATGTGCACCGACGATTCCTTGGCCAGCTTGTCGAGTTGCTTCGGGCGGGCGTTGGCCACGATGGTGGTCCACCGGACATTGCGCTCGCCGTGGTCGACCAGTACGTCTAAAAAGGCGTCGAGCGGGTGGATGCCGCGCTCATCGGCGATCTGCCCGAAGCTCTTGCCGATCAACGTCTCATCGGGGCATTCGACAATCCTCGCGTCGTGAAAGTCTCGGTGCCACAACGTTGGTCCGAGCTTGCGCCGGTCGAAGGACCTGCGGAACCGGCGACGGTACTCGGGGTCGGCCAGCAGCTTGTTGCGGTCCAGTTGATCGCGCAGGTGCAGCGCCGCGGTGCCGGCGCCGAACTCCTCGAAAACCGGCAGATCGATTCCGTCGGAATACAATTCGAACGGCACCGGCAGATGCTGGAAGCGCACCTTGGCGCCCAGGATCCGGTTCAGCAGCCGGGTGCCCGGCCCGAGCACATGTACGGCACCCGGTGAGGACTTGGCGTCGGCCGAGACCAGCAGGCTCATCCGCACGCCGCGGCGGCGGCCGAACCAGCCGCTGCTCTCCAGGAAGAAGTTCAGTACCTCATAGGCTTTGGCCACATTCGGTGCGCTCTGCAGCACCCGGCCACGCTTGCGCAGCACCTTGATCAGGCGCTTGCGTTCACGCCAGGTCGCGAACGTCGAGGGCAGTGCCCGGGACCGGAACCGGTCGCCGTCGAGTTTGTCGATCGCCGCGTCCATGCCGGACATGCCGAGCATGCCCGCGTCCAAGGCCTCGTCGAGTTTTGCCGCCATGGTTTCCAGTTCGGCGTCGGTCGGTGTCACGTCGCGGGTGGTGGCCCGGTCCAGGCCCAGCACCGAGGCGCGCAGATCGGAATGGCCCAGCATCGAGGCGATGTTCGGGCCGAGCGGCAGTTCGTCGAGGGCCTTTACGTACTCGGCAGGGCCGGACCAGGTCTTGTGCTGTTCCAGCGCACCCAGCACGAACTTGCGCGGGACCGCCTCGACCCGGCTGAACAGGTCCGCGGCATCCTCGGAATCGGCGTACACCGTCGACAGTGAGCACATGCCGAGCAGCACGGTGGTCACCCCGTGGCGCACCGATTCCCGCAGGCCCGGGTCCAGCAGCACCTCGGCGTCGTAGTGGGTGTGCACGTCGATGAAGCCGGGCACCACCCATTTGCCGCCGGCGTCGATCACCTCGGGACAGCCGGCCTCGTCTAAGGGTCCGGCCGATGCTTCTGCCACCACGGTGGCCACCACACCGTCGCGAATACCCAGCGTGCGGACCTGCGGACGGGCACCGGTGCCGTCGAACCAGAGCCCGTTGCGAACGATGACGTCATAGGACATGACGTCACGCTAGAACAGAAAGTGAGTACTCACAATCTTTTACTTGGAATTGGTGCGAAAAAACTCGACCGTCTTCTGCACGCCCGCGGCCAGATCGACCTGCGGCTGCCACCCCAGCACCTGCCGCGCCCGGCCGTTATCGAGCCGGGATCGGCGCAGGTCACCCAGTCGCGGCGGGTGCATCTCGGGTTCGTCCGGCGCGCCCACTGCCTTGGCGATCGCTGTATGCAGTTCTCGCGTCGAGGTCTCCACGCCGGTACCGACGTTGAACCGCAACCCGCCGCCCTCGGTACCGCCCGCCCGGACGAAGGCGTCCACCACATCGTCGACGTAGACATAGTCGCGCGTGTCGGTGCCGTCACCGAAGATCTTGGTGGGCCGCCCGGCCAGCAATGCCTGGGAAAAGATCGCCACCACGCCGGCCTCACCATGCGGATCCTGACGCGGGCCGTAGACGTTGGCCGGGGCGATATGCGAGCAATCCAGGTTGTACAGATTGCGGAACATGTTGAAGTACACCTCGCCGGCCACCTTGCTCGCCGCGTACGGCGAGGCCGGGTCGGTCGGGATGTCCTCACCGGTCGGATAGGCCGGCGGGATGCCGTAGACCGAGCCACCCGAGGACGTGTGTACCACCTTGCGCACCCCGGCCTGACGGGCCGCCTCGGCCAACCGGACCACGCCCACCACGTTGACCGTGGCATCCAGCTGCGGGTCGTCCACCGAACGCGTCACCGAGATCTGGGCGGCCAGGTGGAAGATCACCTCCGGTTGAGTCTCCTTGAGCAGCCCCAGCAGATCGGCGTCGACGATGTCGGCCTTGACGAACTCGAAGTCCGGGTTGGCATTCGCGCCCTCGAGGTTCTCGCTGCGGCCGGTGCTCAGATCGTCGAGCCCGACAACGCTGTGGCCGTCGGCCAGCAGCCGGTCCACCAGCGTCGATCCGATGAAACCTGCCGCTCCTGTCACAAGTGTTCGCACCGCCACACCATACCGACGCCGACTAGGGCCCCGCAGTGTCCGTACAGTCGACAAGAGTGAATAAGGTCGCCCGCATAGCCGCCGCGCTGATCGCGCTGCAATTGGCGGTCCGGGCGATACTCGCCTTCGGCGGCTATTTCTACTGGGACGACCTCATCCTGATCGGCCGGGCCGGAACCCAGAATCTGCTGGCCCCGTCGTATCTGTTCGACGATCACGACGGCCATGTCATGCCCGGGGCGTTTCTGGTGTCCGGCGCGGTCACCCGGCTGGCGCCGTTCTCCTGGGTACTGGCCGCGTTGAGCCTGGTGGTGTTGCAGCTGCTGGCGTCGCTGGCGTTGCTGCGGGCGCTGTGGGCGATCCTGGGCTGGCGTCCGGTGTTGCTGGTGCCACTGACCTTTGCGCTGTTCACTCCGCTCGGGCTGCCCGGCTTCGCCTGGTGGGCGGCGGGCCTGAACTCGCTGCCGATGCTGGCCGCGCTGGCCTGGGTATGCGGTGAGGCCGTGCTGCTGGTGCGGACCGGCTCGCCCCGACATGCCGTCACCGGCGTGCTGGTGTACCTCGGCGGGCTGCTGTTCTTCGAGAAGGCCGCGGTGATCCCGTTCGTGGCGTTCGCCGTGGTGGCGCTTTTGGGATATGTGACGGGAACGTTCGGTGTGCGCGACGTGTGGCGGCGCGGTCTGCGGTTGTGGGTGGGCTGCCTGGCGCTGACGGCCGCGTGGATCGGCGTGTATCTGGTCGTCGTCGACCAGAAGCGGTGGAGCTTCGATCTGGCGATGACCTGGGACCTGCTGAGCCGCTCGTTCACCCACGGCATCGTGCCGGGGCTGGTGGGCGGGCCGTGGGCATGGCAACGCTGGGCACCGGCGTCCCCGTGGGCCACCCCGCCGGTGGCGGTGATGGTGCTGGGCTGGGTGTGCCTGGCCGTGGCGGTGGCCGTCGTGCTGGTGCGCAAGCGGCGGATCTGGCCGGTGCTGCTGGTGGCGCTGGGTTATGCGGTGGCCTGCCAGATTCCGATCTACCTGATGCGCTCGTCACGGTTCACCGCGTTGGAGCTGGCGCAGACGCTGCGCTATCTGCCGGATCTGGTGGTGGTGCTGGCGCTGCTGGCGGCCGTGGGCTTCTGTGCGCCGAACCGGACCACTCGCTTCTCCGCCTCGCTGTCTGCCTCACCCACCCGCACTGTCGTCGTCGTCTGTGTTGCGGTGTTGTTCGTGGCCAGCAGCCTGTATTCGTCGTTCACCTTCCTGAAGGTGTGGCGAGACAGCCCGGTGCCGGCGTACCTGAACAATGCCCGGACTTCCCTGGCCTCCACCTCCTCGGCCGCACCGCTGCTGGACCAGGAAGTGGACCCGTTGATCCTGCAGCGGGTGGCCTATCCGGAGAACCTGGCCAGCCACATGTTCACCCTGGCCGATCCCCGACCCGAGTTCGCTTCGGCGACAACCGATCTGCGGATGTTCGACCGGACCGGGACGCTGCTCGACGCCAAGGTGACCTGGGTGCGCACCATCATCGAGGGCCCCGCCCCGCAGTGCGGATTCCTGGTGCAGCCAGACCAGCCCGTGCGCATGCCGCTGGATGGGCCGCTGCTGCCCGCGGATTGGACCGCCGAGGTGAATTACCTGGCCAACAGCGACGGATCATTGACCATGTCCCTGCCCGAAGGGCCCGAGGTCAAGGTGCCGGTACGGCCCGGACTCAACCGGGTGTTCGTGCGACTGCCCGGCGCCGGAGACTCGATCGCGGTGAGCGCCAACACCGCCGCATTGTCGGTGTGCATCTCCCCCGGCCCCGTCGGATTCCTGGCACCGAGGTAGCCCAGTCGCTGAGATACTGACAACCAACAGTCAGGATCCTGTCGAGGGGGACACTGCGTGAGTGCGCTTGATGGCTTCTATTCCACGTGGTCAAAGGCGCGCGAAACCTTCGGAGTAGGCACCCCCACTGACGGCGCGCAATACGACGGCAGCTCAAAGCTGATGCAGATGAAGGCCGGCATCGAATCAGCCGCGCCGGACGACCGCTGGCAAGGCTCCGGGTCGCAGGCCTACGCCGCGGCCAACAAGGAACACGCCGGCGTCTACGAGAAGCTGGCAGACCTCGACAAGAAGATGGCCGCCGAGGTCAAGAACGCCGCAACTCTCGTGACCGCCGGGCGCACCAAACTCGATGGCGCCAAGAGTTGGGTCGACGGCATGGTCGACTCGCTGCCTGCCACCAACGCCCAGGACCGGGAACGCAAGCTGATCCCGATCGCGCGGGCAGGCATCACCCAGGTCAACAACACCGTCCAAGACGCCAACAGGGACATGAACGCCATCGCCGGCCGCGTCACCGGGCTCAGAGGCCAGTTCGATGAACTGACGAAGCAGAGGTTTGCCAGCCGCCGGCCGGGCGAGAACAACGAAGGCGACACACCACCAGACAAGACCGACGACGAGAAAAAGCCCGACGATAAGCCGACCGAACCTGGATCGAAACCCGGGGAACCCGGCGGACCGGAGTTCGTCATCGGACCGCCCACGAAGCCCGATATCCCGTGGGACGAAGACTTCGAGTACGACTCCGCCGAACCCGGTTTGCAGGATTACCTGACGCGGGCCGAATGGGAGGCAAAGCTTGTGGGTGGCCGATTGCTGCGAAGCGACCTCGATGACGCAACCGAGATGTACCGGCACTATTGGGACAACAACGGAAAGCCAATCGAATTCGACTACGAGGAAGCCTACCGCGAGGATCCCGGTATCCGAGCCAACGTCGACGATCAGATCAGCCGAGCACAACGTGGCGCCGAGGAATTGATCCGGGCAGGCAACACATCATTCTCAATGACTGGCGACCCGCTACCGACGACGAACTATCCGACGACGGAAAACTGGCAGAAAGCGGTTGGCGGATACCAACAGTGGAGTAGCGCGGACGTCAAGGTTGAGGGCAACAGAGTCACGATGACAGTGACGGTGCACGCCGAGGACCACTACAACTTCAATCGCGGCCAATCCGACATCGGCACCGGAGCCTCTGACAACGAAAACGGTAGATTCACCGAACTGGGATGGGCCAGGCCTTTCGACTCCCACGGGGAAGTCACCCGAACAGTCAGCTGGGAGTTGGGCAGCGCACCGACTGCCGACCAAGGGAATCAACCCCAATTCAATCCTCGACGCGAGGATCGTGTGGATGGCAGAGGTAGCCCAGGTGGCGTTCGACCGCCCGATAACAATCGCGATACCGGAGGAGTGACACTGCCGTGACGAATTCTCGTGGGGCGAACAGGATGTTCGCTGTGGCCCTTTCGTTGACCTCGGTCGCATTCGCACTTTCAGCGTGCTTCCCTAGTTCGCACGATCGGCAACAGATGGAGACGACAACCGTGAACGCTCCCGCGGCCAAGACCACGTCCAACCCCGTCCGGCACGAGCTGGAGCCGTTGACCAAACGCTTCCCAGCCCTGGGATCACCCGTCACCGCATCGTGGGTCAGCGGAGACATGGGTGATCCGCAGGTGCCTGGGCCGTCGCTGTACTGGATCGACAGCATCGTCGAACTCAGCCCTGCCGTCGCGGACGATCTGAAAGCGAAGTACCGACCCGTTCCCACCAGCGCTCAACCCGACGTATGGGAGACGCTGAGGGCGAATCTACCGGCCGGCGGCTACCTGGCCAGTGATCAACTCGACTCTGCGTTCACCTCCACCAAGATCAAGGCGAAGGCGTTCCTTGCTGAGAATGCGCCAGTCGTCATCATCACCGCCACCGGGGAGTAGCCGGTCTCCGCGCACCAGGTGGCAGGCATAGCAGACGTGAGACAGCAGCCGAACACCACGACTGCTGCCGGAACGCCACAGGCGAAGAGGGGCCGGTACGTACATGCCGCCCCTGCACTCCTGCTCATGCTTGTCGTCGGCTGCACTTCGCAGGACGAACCTGAGCTTCCTTCGAGCACGAACGTCGTCGCGAACGCGGAGAAGGTCACTGGGTCGGACGGCCAGGCGTTCTTGCGGGACATCACGACCACGTCATGCCAGGGCGACGGTCGTGAACCGGCGGATCTGTTCGCATGGATTCCGCACGATGCGGACCTTGCCCCCGCGTTGCAGCGGGTGGCCTATCCGGAGAACCTGGCCAGCCACATGTTCACCCTGGCCGATCCCCGACCCGAGTTCGCTTCGGCGACAACCGATCTGCGGATGTTCGACCGGACCGGGACGCTGCTCGACGCCAAGGTGACCTGGGTGCGCAC
Source organism: Mycolicibacterium frederiksbergense (assembly GCF_029893345.1). Taxonomy (GTDB): domain Bacteria; phylum Actinomycetota; class Actinomycetes; order Mycobacteriales; family Mycobacteriaceae; genus Mycobacterium; species Mycobacterium frederiksbergense_B. Next base: position 384,814 of record NZ_JARXVE010000004.1, read on the forward strand.
CATCATCGAGGGCCCCGCCCCGCAGTGCGGATTCCTGGTGCAGCCCGACCAGCCCGTGCGCATGCCGCTGGACGGGCCGCTGCTGCCCGCGGATTGGACCGCCGAGGTGAATTACCTGGCCAACAGCGACGGATCATTGACCATGTCCCTGCCCGAAGGGCCCGAGGTCAAGGTGCCGGTACGGCCCGGACTCAACCGGGTGTTCGTGCGACTGCCCGGCGCCGGAGACTCGATCGCGGTGAGCGCCAACACCGCCGCATTGTCGGTGTGCATCTCCCCCGGCCCCGTCGGATTCCTGGCACCGAGGTAGCCCAGGCGCTGAGATATTCGTCCAATAAGGTACGGCGATAGTGGTGACGGTTCGGTGCGGGGTCCTTGGCGTCGCACTCCCAGATCCTGCCGGCCGCCTTGCGTCATCCGGTGGCGACGTCGGTGAGGTCCGGGGTACTCCACGCCTCGATTGACCCGTTGATGTAACCGTGGCGTTGGCAAAGGGCAACGCGGCAAGACCACCGACGAGACAGCCGGATGGAGTGCCAGGGGTTCTAGGATCAGGTGATGTGGCTCATCCCCAGATTCATCTGGGCAAGCGTGATTGTTATGACGGCTGCGGGGTGCGCCAGCGACGGCGCTTCGCCGCTGCGGGCCGCCGAGGCGCCGTCGCCCGGTTCTGCATATGTGGTCGCGCCGACAAACATGGCATCACTGTTTCTCGACGGCGACACTGTGCGCGGGGTCACGGGGTTGGATGTGAGCACAGTTCCGGTGATCGAAGGGGCGCCTGACAAGCGGGGCCTAGTCCGTCCCGGCCTGCCATGTGGAGTCATGATTGCCGGCAAACACGACGCTTCGGTGTTTGGTGACAAATATCTCGGATACAGGCACGTCGGGTACTCACAAGTTCTCGGCGCCCGGACATTCCAGACCATTGCGCTCTACCCGAGCATCACAGAAGCAGGCGAGGTGTTCAATGGGGTCGTCAAAGCAGCCGACGAATGCCGGTTGTCAGGTGCTGGACACGGCATTATCGAGTTCGACAATTCCACACCGTCAGAGCAAGCGTGGACCTATCGAACCCCCGCAGCTACGGGTGAGGCCGATCTGTGCGCGGTAGATGCGCGCACAACAGCGAATCTTGTCCTGGTGGTCGAGGTATGTCACACCGCCAATGAGGCATCGCAAGCCCAACTGATCGCCGATGCCATCTTTGCCAAGGTTCACACGGCTTAACTCGCCGCAGGCATCACCAGCAGTAGCAGCATCGCGGTACCGACAAACACGGAGAACCCGACGCCGGCGGCGAGTGCGCCAATTCCGACCGTGCGTGTTCTGCGTGGCACGTACAGGGCGAAGCCGAGCAGCAGCGGGGGAACGAATGACAGTCCCCAGTAGAAGGCCCCGAGGGGGTTCGCGACAGTCGCTATGCCCAAACCCAAGCCAAGCAACAGCTGCCACGGATTCCGGCTTTCGGTGTGACTTTCGCCGACTGACTGAGCACTCTCCATGTCCTTTGAGCTTTCCTGAGCTACACGACGACGAAAATGAGAATCGCGAGCCATCCGGTCAGGGGCGCGAGGATGATGGCGACCCCAGCGGTGCGCTGGGCGCTGAAGCGGTGCAACAGCCCGCCAGCCCCGACCACGACGACTGAGAGCAAGGCAGCGATGCATAGAATTGTGCCAGCACAATAGGCGCCGTCAGCGACCATTAGTCGCATGACAACCGCCCACGACACGCCGCCGAGGACTGAGCCGGCCGTGATCGCTCGCACCCAATCGATAGACACTGCAGATGGTTTCGTCATTTAGGTATGTGAACCGGGGTGCGCACCGGTATGTCGGGGATATCGCTGACCGGGCCCAGCGAAGTGAGCGTCGGCGGCACAATCGACAGCGGAGGGGTGATCGGAATAGCACCGGGTAAGTGGCTTGGCCCCAACGGTGCCGTTAGACCGCCTTGAGGAGCGGGGAAGTAGCTGTTGAAGTCGCCCAGAAGTCCCACGTCTCCGATCGCTTTGGTCGGCGGCAGGAGTCCGACCATTGGACCGAATTCGTTTGTGGCGAATGTCGGGGCAGACTGGAGTACGGATGCCACCTGTCCGGTCGGCGCGGTATGGGTTACCTCAAGTGATGGGAAGGTCGTGACATTTCCCCCGACCGAAGGGCCGGAAGTTCCTGGCTGAACGGCGATTTCGCCGTTGACGCTGTAGTTCAGCGCCTTGGCTAGTCCTTGTCCGCCTGGCGAGAACGGGTCGGCGGCGTTGTATTTGATCAACACGCCGCCGTCGGGTTTCTGGGTTACGGCGACATCAGGCGTACCGGGTTTGACCTCTCCGGTGGCGAGGTTCACCGAGGGATTCTGTCGGACGGTCACAAGACCGTTCTCGTAGTCAACGGTGACCTGTACCCGGTTGGCCTCAGATGGAGCGTTGGGGTTGAAACCTCGATTGTCGCCAGCATTGGACTGACCGTGGGGGAACATTGGTCGACTCAGATCAATCGACGGTGCAATCGCGTCCTTACCCGGAATGAACATATTAGCTTGGACAACGCCCTGACCAGGCACCGGCTTGATTCTGCCGACAACGATATTCGGTGGTGTGCCATGGGTTTTGGGAGAATAGCTGTGCGGGTCTAGCGTCTCTGCGGTTTTCCAGTCTGCGGGAGAGGTCGGCGGCCTACCGAACGCCTTCTGGAACACCTCGGTCTGATTCTTCTTCTGCTCAATCTGTTTAGCGGTCGGCGCGCTGGGCGCACCAGAAGGCACCGGCTGAATCTTGGCCGCGTCGCCCACCGCCGCGCGCAGTGCATTTGCGACCTCGACTTCGGTCGCGTTCGCCTGCGCGATGAGGGCTTTTAGTTGTTCTTCCGCAGTCTGCTGAATCGCCAGACGTGTTAATGCGACCTGCGGGTCGGAAATACCGGCCTGCGGGTCAACCACCGAACCATCTGGCATAATTTTCATGCCGTTCTGTTCCGGCATTGCCCGAATCGCTTTCAGCTGGTTCACGATATAGGTCACGTCTGCAATTGCCGTTGATGCGATACTGCCGACAGTCCCGGCCTGTCCGATCTGTTCGTCGACCTTCGTTCGAACCTTGCCGTGCTCCTCCTGCCACGCATCAGCCGCCGGACCTCGCCAGCCCTCTAGTGACTTCTTAGTTCCATCCAGTCCATCGCCCAAGCGCTGCAGTGTGTTTCCGGCCTTCTTGGACGTGTCGAGTACCTGCTGGAGGATGTTGGGATCCCATTTTTCAATGTCGGGAATTGAAACCACAAAGCGCTCACATATCGCGTGGATCGACTGCTTGCGCAATCGACGGCAGATCACGGCTAACGGAATCGATCGCTTCGGCGGCATTGCTGTCAGTGGCATCGTAGGAAACCGCGGCTTCTTGCATGCCCATGCCTATACGGCCAACATGGCGATGGAGATCCTCGCGCTGATCGGACCACATATCTGCTACGAACGCGATGGCCGATCCGATATCACCTGGCCACTGACCGGCCGCTTCCATCAACTCGTCGTCGTGCCCAGAATGCGCAACACGCGATTCAGCCATGTGTACGAATGTGCGGTCGGATTCTTCCCGCAGGCGTGCGGTGTCAACGTTCACTGAAGCGGGCATACAAACCTACCTCCCCGACCTGGTCAAATAATCGCCTGGCTTCAAAACTACCGCGTCAGGACACGACCCAGTGACAGTAAATTTGGTGCTCTGCGCGCGGCCCAGCGCCGGCGCAACCGCACTTCGCCGCTAGCGGCCGCTATCCGCAGACCTCCGCCACTCACTTCTAGTTCGTTTGCCATGTCATCCCCGAACCGGCCAACGTTGCATCGAGTGCGGTCGCTGCAGCGTCGTCGCTGCTTGCGGCTACCGGCGCGCATCCGCGCTGTATGGAGCCACCTGTTCAGAGTCGGTTGATGGTGGACGGATCTGTTTCGGTTGATCCTTGACACTCTTGTGTTGTGGTTCAGGCCTGCGCACTGGTGCGGAAGGCCCTTTGTTTCGTACCTCGCCGGTACTGGAGCGGGCGGCGGTTTTGACCAGCTGATCGCCCACCCACAACCGCAGCAGCTGACCGTCGACGTGCACGTCGCAGCGCGCCCCCGCGTAGTGCCGGCCCACACTGACCTGCTGCCAGGACACGCACACCACCCCGTTGGTGGTCACCGTCCGCGACGCCCAATCGTCACCGCACCGATCGGCCCCAACACACGCCGCCGCTCCCGTCGCTGGCTTGGCCGGCGCGCCCGCGGTGAACCGTTGGGCCGGGGTGGCCATCTTCAACGATTGATGCGGCCGGTTCGTGTTGTAGTCGACGACCCATTCATCCAACGCCCGCTGAGCCGCCTTGAGATTGAGGAAAGGGGCAGCACCGCTGAGGAATTCGGCGCGCAGGCTGCGGTGAAACCGCTCAATCTTGCCGGTGGTGGTCGGCGACCGAGGCTGGGTCAACAAATGCTCGATCCCGTTCTCGCGGCAGATCCCGTCAAAGAGCACCTCCACCGGCGGGTGATTGAACCTGCCGGTGAACACCCTGGGAGTTATCCTTCAAGATCTGCTCCGGACAGCCATAGGTGGCCAGCGCATCACACAACCCGTCACACACCGCCCGGGTCGCTCGCGGGTCATCAACCGCGCACAGACACACAGCCGGGAGTGATCATCGATCCCGGTCAACGCCTTGGCACTGGTGCCATCGGCCAACGGGAACCCGCCCACGACATCCATCTGCCACAACTCCATCGGCGCCCCACGCTCCCAGCGTTTCCACTTGCGCGACCGCCGATCCCGCAGGCTCGGATCGATCAACCCCGCCCGCAGCAACGCCCGATACACCGCCGAAGCCGACGGCACCGGTGACACCTTGCGCTTGGCCAGCTCGAACACCAACCGCCGCGGCCCCCAATACGGGCGCGAGCGGCGCAACTCCACCACCGCCGCCTCCACCGGGGCGGGCATCTGATGCGGACACGACACCGGCCGATGCGACCGATCAGCCAACCCGTCCAAACCCTCGGCCTCATACCGAGCCAACCAGGCATGCAGCGTCTGCCGCGACACCCCCGCCTTCGAGGCCACCTGAGTTATCGACAACCCATCACTGATCACCGCCAACACGGCCTGATACCGCTGCTCAGCCACGCTCAACTCCCTCATCTAGGGAGTGTCAAGGATCAACCGAAGCAGGTGTAAAGCATCAGCCGAAACACCGTCAGGCATCAACCGACGTCACACAAACACGTGGAGCCACCCAGGGGAATCGAACCCCTGACCTATTCATTACGAGTGAATTGCTCTACCGACTGAGCTAGGGTGGCGCGCCTGGCGGACCAGGCGGGACGAGTCTACGGCAGCGCCCGCCCGCGACCAAAGTCACCCACGCAGCGCCTGCCCGACGGTCGCCACCATGGCGTCGACGGCGAACTTCGGCTTGACGTTCATGGCCAGCGCCTCCCGGCAGGCCAGCACCGCCTCGATGCAGCGCAGCAGCCGATCCGGCGGCACATGCTCAGCCATGGCTGCCACCTTCTCGGCCATGTCCGGGTGGTTGGCGGTCACCGCCGACGCCCCCGACGACACCAGCAGGGCATCACGAAAATAGGTGGCCAGGTCGATCAGCGCGCGGTCCAGCGCATCGCGCGAGGCCCGGGTCTGGCGCGACTTCTGCCGCTTCTCCAGCTCCTTGAGCGCGCCGGCGGTGCCGCGTGTGGTGGATGCGGTGCCCTTGCCGGTGCCGCCGGCCCCCAGCGCCGTCTTGAGCTCCTCGGTCTCGGCCTCGTTGCGCCCAGCGGTCAGCGCCAGCGCCTCGGCCTCGGCGACGGCCACCATCTCCTCTGCGGCCGCGAACGCCCGTGCCGGGACTGCGGCATCCCGGGCCAGCCCCAACGCCCGTTTACGGCGCTCTCTGGCCTCGGGATCGGTCGCCAGCCGCCGGGCCCGGCCCACATGCCCACCACTGACCGACGCCGCCCAGCGGGCATCCTCGGCGGGCAGCCCGTCACCAGAGATAAGCACCTCGGCGATGGCGTCCACCCGCGGCGTGGTCAGCGCCACGTGCCGGCACCTTGAACGCAGCGTGATCGCAATGTCCTCGGGATCCACCGACGGTGCACACAGCAGGAACACCGTCGACGCCGGTGGCTCCTCCACCACCTTGAGCAAGGCATTGGCCGCGCCCTCGGTGAGCCGGTCGGCATCCTCGATCACCACGATCTGCCAGCGCCCGGTCCCGGGCCGCCGCGACGCGATCTGGACGATCTCGCGCATCTCCCTGACCGCGATGGACAAACCCTCGGGCACGATGCGCCGCACATCGGCATGGGTGCCGGCCATCGTCGTGGTGCACGCCCGGCATTCACCGCACCCCGGCGTCCCCTCAGAGGTGCACTGCAACGCCGCCGCGAAACACAGCGCCGCCACCGACCGCCCCGATCCGGGTGGGCCGGTGATCAACCACGCATGTGTCATGGTCCCGACTGTGGTTCCGCTGTGCGGCGAATCACCGCGAGCATCACCCCGGGCCGCCGCAGCAGCCGCTACCAGCTCCTGTTCCACGGCATGCTGGCCCACCAGACGCGAAAAAACCCCGCTCATCGCCCCCAACAGTAGTGGTCAAGCTGACACAACCACCGCACAGCGGCGCTGAACGTCGCCCCGGCCCGATACGGTGAACGGGTGACCGCGGACGCGATACCGATCGGGCGAATAAATGCATTCGTCCGATGGGTGGCACGTACCCCGTGGCCGGTGTTCACCCTGGGCATGCTGCAGGCCGATATTATCGGCGCGCTGTTCGTGCTGGGCTTCCTGCGTTTCGGCCTGCCGCCCGAGGACCGCATTCAGCTGCAGGACCTGCCGGTGTTCAACCTGGCGATATTCCTGGCCTACCTGTTCGTGTCGTTCACCGTCGGCGCCTACCTGGCCCTGCGGCTGCTGGTCCCGGTGATCCGGTGGCAACGCCGCGACACCCTGCTGTCCAAGACCGACCCGAGCATCACCGAGGCGGCCCGGGTTCGGGCGCTGAAGATGCCGTACTACCGGACTCTGATCAGCGTCACGAACTGGTTCCTCGGCTCGATCGTGTTCATCGTGGCCAGCTGGCCGGTGGCCAGCAAGTCCGCGCCGGTGGTCCTGGTCGCCACCGCGCTGGGCGCCACCGCCACCGCGATCATCGGCTATCTGCAGTCCGAGCGGGTGCTGCGGCCGGTCGCGGTGGCCGCGCTGCGCGGCGGGGTTCCGGAGAACTTCCGGGCACCCGGAGTGATTCTGCGCCAGGTGCTGACCTGGGTGCTGGCGACCGGTGTGCCCGTGCTGGCCATCGTGCTGGCCCTGGTGGCCAGCAAGTTCTCCATCCTCACCGCGTCGGCCGACCGGCTGATCACGCCGCTGTTGCTGCTGGCCGTCGCGGCCCTGGTGATCGGCCTGTCCAGCACGGTGCTGGTGGCCATGTCGATCGCCGACCCGCTGCGCCAGCTGCGCTGGGCGCTGGGTGAGGTGCAGCGCGGCAACTACAACGCGCACATGCAGATCTACGACGCCAGTGAGCTGGGCCTGCTGCAGGCCGGGTTCAACGACATGGTGCGCGAGCTGGCCGAGCGGCAGCGTCTGCGCGACCTGTTCGGCCGCTACGTGGGTGAGGACGTCGCCCGCCGCGCCCTGGAGCGCGGCACCGAACTGGGCGGCCAGGAACGCGACGTGGCGGTGCTGTTCGTGGACCTGGTCGGCTCGACGCACCTGGCCTCGACGATCCCCGCGGCCGACGTGGTGAACCTGCTCAACGAGTTCTTCCGCGTCATCGTCGACACCGTCAACCGGCACGGCGGATTCGTCAACAAGTTCCAGGGCGACGCCGCGCTGGCCATCTTCGGCGCGCCCATCGAACATCCCGACGCCTCCGGCGCCGCCCTGGCGGCCTCCCGGGAACTGCACGACGAGCTGCTCAGCGTGCTGGGCACCGACAGCGACTTCGGTATCGGGGTATCGGCCGGACGCGCGATCGCCGGCCACATCGGCGCCAAGGCCCGTTTCGAGTACACCGTGATCGGCGACCCGGTCAACGAGGCCGCCCGGCTGACCGAGCTCGCCAAGCTGGAGGAAGGCCACGTGCTGGCCTCGGCGATCGCGGTCAGCGGGGCGCTGGACTCCGAGGCGCTGTGCTGGGACGTCGGCGAGATCGTCGACCTGCGTGGCCGCGCCGTGCCCACCCAGCTGGCCCGCCCGGTGAACCTGGTGCTGCCCCGCGATCTGGAACCCAACGTCACCGAAAGCGACCTGACGGGTTAAGCCTTCTTGGCAGCGGCCTTCTTCGCGGCGGCCTTCTTGGCCGGGGCTTTCTTGGCAGCCTTCTTCGCGGCCTTCTTGACCGGCCCGCGGGCCCGGCGATCGGCCAGCAGCTCCGAGGCCCGCTCGTCGGTGATCGAGGCCACGTCGTCGCCCTTGCGCAGGCTGGCATTGGTCTCACCGTCGGTGACGTACGGCCCGAACCGGCCGTCCTTGATCACCATCGGCTTGTCCGACACCGGATCGGTGCCCAGCTCGCGCAGCGGCGGTGCCGCGGCGGCCTGGCGCCCACGACGCTTGGGCTCGGCGTAGATCGCCAGCGCCTCGTCGAGGGTGATGCTGAACATCTGGTCCTCGGTGGCCAGCGAGCGGGAGTCGGTGCCGCGCTTGAGGTATGGGCCGTAACGCCCGTTCTGCGCGGTGATCTCCTCGTTGTTGGACGGGTCCACGCCCACCACCCGGGGCAGCGACAGCAGCTTGAGGGCGTCGTCGAGGGTGACCGTCTCCAGCTCCATCGACCGCAGCAGCGATCCGGTGCGCGGCTTGGGCCCGGTCGGCTTCTTGCCCTTCTTGGCGGTCACTCCGGCGTCGGGATCTTCCGGGGGCTCGGGGAGGATCTCGGTGACATACGGGCCGAATCGGCCGTCCTTGGCCACGATTTCGTGTCCGGTCTCCGGGTCGACACCCAGCACCCGGCCCTCTTGCGGTGTGGCGAAAAGCTTTTCGGCCAGCTCCAGGGTCAGCTCGTCCGGGGTCAGCTCGTCTTTGAGGTTGGCGCGCTGCGGCTTGAGCTCGCCATCGGGGGCCTCAGGATCAACGACCATGCGTTCCAGGTACGGCCCGTTGCGGCCCACCCGGACCACCACCGGACGACCTTCGGCGTCGTCAAAGAGCTTGATGGAGTTGATTTCTCGGGCGTCGATGCCTTCGAGGTTGCCGCCGACGAGCTTCTTCAGCCCACCCGCGCGGGCAATCGAACCCTCCACGCCGTGGTCGCCGCCGAAGTAGAAGTTGGACAGCCAGTTGGTGCGCTGTTCCTGGCCGTTGGCGATCTCGTCGAGCTCGTCCTCCATGGCCGCGGTGAAGTCGTAGTCGACCAGCCGGCTGAAATGCTGCTCCAGCAGGCCGATGACGGCGAACGCCACCCAGGACGGCACCAGGGCGCTGCCCTTCTTCTGGACGTAGCCGCGGTCCTGGATGGTCTTGATGATCGACGAATACGTCGAGGGACGTCCGATGCCCAGTTCTTCGAGCGCCTTGATCAGCGAGGCCTCGGTGTAGCGGGCCGGCGGGCTGGTCTGGTGACCGTCCGCGGTGAGGTCGGCGGCGTCGATCCGCTGCCCCTGGGTCAGGTTCGGCAGCCGGCTCTCGGCGTCGTCGGACTCGCCACCGGCCAGCTCGTCGATGCTCTCGACATAGGCCTTGAGGAAGCCCGGGAAGGTGATGGTGCGACCGGACGCGTTGAACACGACCTGCTCACCCGAACGCGCCGCCCCAGCGATCCGCAGCGAGAGCGTGGTACCGCGGGCGTCGGTCATCTGCGAGGCCACCGTGCGCTGCCAGATCAGCTCGTACAGCCGGAACTCGTCGGTATCGAGCTGGGCGTGCAGCTGCCCCGGGGTCTGGAACACATCGCCGGCGGGGCGGATCGCCTCGTGCGCCTCCTGGGCGTTCTTGACCTTGCGGGTGTACTGCCGCGGCGTCGGGTGCACGTACTCCGAGCCGTACAGCTGGCCGGCCTGGTTACGCGCGGCGTTGATGGCCGACTCCGACAGCGTGGTCGAGTCGGTACGCATGTAGGTGATGTAGCCGTTCTCGTACAGCCGCTGCGCGATGCTCATGGTGCGCTCCGAGGAGAACCGCAGCTTGCGGGCGGCCTCCTGCTGCAGCGTCGACGTCATGAACGGCGCGTAGGGCTTGCGCGTGTACGGCTTCTGCTCGACGGAGCTGACCGCCAGTTGCGCCCCGCGCAACCCCGCGGCCAGCGCTCCGGCACCGGCCTCGTCGAGCACGAGCACCTCGTCGGGCTTCTTCAGCTGACCGAGGGAATCGAAGTCGCGACCAGCGGCGACCCGGCGCCCGTCGACAGTGTTGAGCTTGGCGGTGAATCTGGGCGGGGAGGCCTCTGCATCCGATACGGACGCGTCCAGCTCGGCGGTGACGTCCCAGTAGCCGGCGGTGCGGAACGCCATGCGTTCCCGCTCGCGCTGCACGATGATGCGGGTGGCCACCGACTGCACGCGGCCGGCCGACAGCTTCGGCGCCACCTTCTTCCACAGCACGGGTGAGACCTCGTAGCCGTACAGCCGGTCGAGGATGCGGCGGGTCTCCTGGGCGTCGACCAGGGCGATATCCAGGTCACGGGGGTTCTCGGCGGCGGCCCGGATCGCCGGCTCGGTGATCTCGTGGAACACCATCCGCTTGACGGGCACCTTGGGCTTCAGCGTCTCCAGCAGATGCCAGGCGATCGCCTCCCCCTCGCGGTCACCGTCCGTCGCGAGATAGAGCTCGTCAACGCCCTTGAGCAGGTCCTTGAGCTCGGTGACCGTGCCCTTCTTGTCCGGGCTGACGATGTAGAGCGGTTCGAAGTTGTCGTCGACGTTGACCCCGAGCCGGGCCCACGGTTCGGATTTGTACTTGGTCGGCACGTCGGCGGCGTTGCGCGGCAGGTCGCGAATGTGCCCGCGGGAGGACTCGACCACGTAATTGGAGCCAAGGTAGCCGGCTATTTTGCGCGCCTTGGTGGGCGACTCGACAATGACGAGCCGCCGGACGTTTCCCTTACTACCGCTGCCGCGATTCTCGCCAGCCAACTGTGCCTACGCTCCACTTCTATAGTTGCCGCGCTATGCCCGGCAACTGACAATTTCGCATTACGAGCGAGCCTACGCAAACCGGCTCTCCGCGTATGCACCATTAAATACGCGGCCAGTGGGCCAACGCCGCGACCTCCTCCGGTGGTTCCCCGACGTTCTCCACCAGGCGCGATAGCCGCCGGCGCCCACTGATCCGCAGCGCGGGATGTGATCCTCGTGTACCGATCAGCGTCGGGGCGATTCCCACCCGCATCAGGGCCGAGGCCAGCACCGCGTGGGTATCGGGGGCATGCGGATCCAGTCCCAGCAGATAACGGTCGTCGGCCTCCGGCGTCCCCGCCGCCAGCGTCCAGGCGCGCAGCTCACGGGCCCCGGGCAGCCACCCCGGCGGTACTGTCTTGACCGCTCCCCTGGTCCAGCCCTGCGCGATCAGGATCAGCTGCGAATCCAGCGCGGTACGCACCAGCGGGGTGTTCTCATCGGTCCGGGCGATCTCGGGCACCAGGCCGGCGTCACTGATCATCTCGGCCAGGCCCCGCGCACGCCACAACTCGTCGACGACCACCGAGATCCGGGCCGTCTGTCCGATCCCGCCGCTGGTCACCACGATCTGTCCGGGCCCGGCGAGCACCCCGGTCAGGTCGGCCACCGCGGGCGGCACCGACTCGGCCGAGAAAAAGGACAGCTGGCTCACGGATCGACACTAGGCCAGCGCGGGCCCCAAAAACGAGAACACCCCCGCGGTGTCCGATACGGACTCACACGGGGGTGCCTGTTGGGTTTGCTTGGCTCAGACGGCCCGAACACCCGTGGCCTGCGGCCCCTTGGGGCTCTGGCCGACCTCGAACTCAACCTTCTGGTTCTCCTCCAGGGTGCGGAATCCGCTGCCCTGGATCTCCGTGTAGTGGACAAACACGTCGGCGGAGCCGTCCTCCGGAGCAATGAAGCCGAAGCCCTTCTCCGCGTTGAACCACTTCACAGTTCCCTGTGGCATCTTTTGTTCTTTCCTTCTCTTTCAACCGGGTACGGTCCACCGACGTCCGGTGGGCCGGGCCCGTTCCGACCGCCATACCTTCGTGGAGTCGCCGGAACTGACCCGACCTACAACCCTCGCAGGAACCGCGACCGCAACGACGATCCTGCGAGTGCAAGTACAAACACAGAAGCTGCGACCGTGATCAGTCAATCATGTTCGGGGCCTCCGCAACAGTCTCGGTATACCGCACGTGGTGAACAATTCGTTTACGAATCCGGGCCGACGACGGCGGGGTGCATCGCAGGAGGACAGACAGTGCTGGATCCGGGGTCAGATTTCGGCCGTGAGCTGCTCGCTTGCGCTGTCGAGGGCACTCCGTCCGACGAAGATCCGCTACGCCATGTCGCGGATATACCTCCGCGGCAGGGCAAAGCCCTGCACTGGCCGCAATGGGCCCATCCCGAGGTGGTGCAGGCGCTGCAGGAACGCGGCGTCACCGCACCGTGGTCGCACCAACTCGCTGCCGCCGAGTTGGCCCATGCCGGACGGCACGTGGTGGTGTCCACCGGCACCGCGTCCGGAAAGTCCTTGGCCTACCAGCTGCCGATCCTGTCCAGGTTGGCCGAAGACCCACGGGCCCGGGTGCTCTACCTGTCGCCGACCAAGGCACTCGGCCATGACCAGCTGCGCACCGCGCAACAGCTGACCGAAACCGTCACCGCACTGCGGGATGTCGCGCCCGCGCCGTATGACGGCGACAGCGCGGCCGAGGTGCGCCGGTTCGCCAGGGAGCGGTCGCGGTGGATCTTCTCCAACCCGGACATGATTCATCTGTCGCTGCTGCGCAACCATGCCCGCTGGGCGGTGTTCCTGCGTCATCTCAAGTTCATCGTCATCGACGAATGTCATTACTACCGTGGCATTTTCGGATCCAATGTGGCCCTGGTGCTGCGCCGGCTGCTGCGGTTGTGTGAGAGGTACTGTCCGGACGGCGCCGGCCCGACGGTCATCTTCGCCAGTGCCACCACCGCATCCCCGGCCGAGACCGCCGCCGAGTTGATCGGGCAGACGGTCGCCGAGGTCACCGAGGACGGCTCACCACAGGGGGCGCGCACGATCGCGCTCTGGGAGCCGGCGCTACTGGCCGATCTCACCGGCGAGAACGGCGCCCCGGTGCGGCGTTCGGCCGGAGCCGAGGCCGCCCGGGTGATGGCCGACCTGATCACCGAGGGTGCCCGCACATTGACCTTCGTCCGGTCCCGGCGCGGCGCCGAACTCACCGCGCTGGGCACCCAGGCCCGACTGGAGGAGACCGCGCCGGAACTGGCGGATCTGGTGGCCTCCTACCGGGCCGGATATCTGGCCGAGGACCGCCGCGAGCTCGAAAACGCCTTGGCCGACGGGCGGCTGCGGGGGGTGGCCACCACCAACGCGCTGGAGCTCGGGATCGACATCGCCGGGCTGGATGCGGTGGTGTTGGCCGGGTTTCCCGGTACCGTCACCTCGTTCTGGCAGCAGGCCGGCCGGTCCGGGCGACGCGGACAGGGTGCGCTGATCGTGTTGATCGCCCGGGACGATCCGCTGGACACCTACCTGGTGCACCATCCGGCGGCGTTGTTGGACAAACCGATCGAGCGGGTGGTGATCGACCCGACGAATCCGCACGTGCTGGGCCCGCATCTGCTCTGCGCCGCCGCTGAGCTGGCACTCACCGAGGCCGAGGTCCGGATGTGGAGCGCCGAGGCGGTGGCCGGGCATCTGGTCGACGACGGGTTGTTGCGCAAACGGCCGGGCGGGTATTTCCCCGCTCCCGGGGTGGATCCGCATCCGGCCGTGGACATTCGCGGTTCCAGCGGCGGCCAGATCGCGATCCTGGAACTCGATACCGGGCGGATGCTGGGCAGCACCGGCGCGGGCCAGGCGGCGGCCTCGCTGCATCCCGGCGCGGTGTATCTGCACCAGGGCGAGACTTATGTGGTCGACACCTTGTCGTTCGAGGACGGGGTGGCCTTCGTCTATGCCAACGATCCCGGTTACAGCACGTTCGCCAGGGAGCTGACCGACATTTCGGTCACCGGGCCCGGCGAGCGGATGACCTTCGGACCGGTCACCGTGGGTCTGGTGCCGGTGTCGGTCACCAACACCGTCGTCGGCTATCTGCGCCGCCGGATGGACGGCGAGGTCATCGACTTCGTGGAACTGGACATGCCGCCGAGCACGCTGGACACCATGGCAGCGATGTGCACGATCACTCCGGAAGCGTTGCAGGACAGCGGCGTCGATCCATTGGCGGTGCCGGGAAGTCTGCATGCCGCCGAACACGCGGCGATCGGCCTGTTGCCGCTCGTCGCCAGCTGCGACCGGGGCGACATCGGTGGGGTGTCCACAGCGGTGGGACCGGTGGACGGCTTGCCGTCGATCTTCGTCTACGACGGTTATCCGGGCGGCGCGGGTTTCGCCGACCGCGGCTTCAGGAATCTGAGTACCTGGTGGACGGCGACGGCCGAGGCGATCGAGGCATGCGAGTGCCCGCACGGTTGCCCGTCGTGCGTGCAGTCACCGAAGTGCGGTAACGGCAACGACCCACTCGACAAGTCCGGTGCGGTGCGGATACTGCGTCTGGTGCTCGGCGCACTGAGTACGTCCTCAGCGTGACCCCCGACCGTGTTGACGACCGACCCCTCGACGGCCGACTACACGAATCGACAACTACCTGGCTGCATTCGGGTACGCCGAACACACAGACGTTGCGATGAACGGTCGGACAACACGATCCGCTCCCAATCCCGGAGGCCGGGCGCAGTGGCAAATTACGTGAACTTGCTCACCTTTGCAACCCAGTAGACCGTTTTTTGGCAGCCAGCGACCGTGATCCGCAGGTCCAGGGTGCGGATTCCGTCACAGCAACGGATGTCGGCGGCGATTGGCACGCCGGTAAACTGCCGCCCATGACCCACGACTGGCTGCTCGTGGAAACGCTGGGTAGCGAGCCCGTTGTGGTCGCACGGGGTGCTCAGGCCAAGAACCTCATCCCGATCAGTGTGTTCCTGCGCCGCAACCCGCACCTGATGGCCATCCAGAGCGCCATCGGGGAAACCGTCCAGGCTGGTCAAGGCCTCAGCAGCATTACGCCCAAGAATGACCGCGTGATCCGCACCGAAGTGGTGCGGATGTCCGACGGACGGATCCACGGGGTGCACGTGTGGATCGGTCCGATCCACGTCGACGCGCCGGAACGGCCTGTTCCCGGCCCGCTGATCTGGGACCTGACCACGGGTATCGCCACCGATACCGCGGAATCCATCCGCAACAGCGGCATGAACCCGGATACCGAAGCCACCCGCAACCGGACGTTCGCCGACGATCTGCCGTCCAAGGAGCTCAATGCCAATGAGGCAAAGGTGCTGGCGATGACGATCAAACCCCAGGTGGGCAACACCATGTGCACCACCTGGGACGTCACCGACTACCGCGGGGAGCTGATCACGGTGGGATTCGTTTCCCGGGTGCTACTCGAACCGAAGGACGACGGCTCGGACCGGATGGTTTGTCGTGCCATGAACTGGCGCAGCGAACGCGAACGCGAACGCGCCGCGGTGCGTCATGACGGCCTGGCCCAACGCATCCTGGAGGGGCTGGCCCGGCCCGGCGTACACCGGGCCCTGGTCGATCTGGACAACTGGAAGCTGTTGAAGTGGCTCGATGACCCCGCGCCGTTCTTCGACTGGCGTGACCGGCACGACGGACCGGCCCGCATCCATCCGGTGGATGCCCGCCATATGGCCAGAATGGCGACCGAGTTCGGCACCGGTCTCACTAGCGCGGTGCTGCGGCTGCGCACCGTGGACGGCTGGCAGCCGGTGCACGTCACGATCAACCGGATCCAGCTCGACGACAAGGTCTTCGCGGGTCTGGTGGCGCTGCGGCTGCCGACCGCCGCGGAGATCGCCGACGCCGAGATCGACGAGCCCGGTTAACCCACGCTCTGCACCGGCCCGGCGCGCGCGATTGCCCGGGCCGGGCCGATGCCCCAGCGGCCGAGGCTGACCGGCACGGCCACCTCGAGCACCACATCGAGCCCGTCGATCCGACAACCGGCAACGCCTGCCCGCATGCGAGTGGCGATCTGGGTGGCCCGCTCACACGCCGCATCCAGACCCGCCACGACGTCACCGGCGGCCGCCAGTGCGGCCAGGTCTGCCGCGGCCTGGGCCCGGTGCCGGGCGATCACGGCGGCACCGAGGTACGCTCCGGCGGCCGCGAACAGCACCACCGTCGCGATCATCACCGCGGCCAGCACGGTCGCCGAGCCGCGCTCACCGCACGCCGGGTTCGGCGGCCGCGGCCGCATCGGCGAACAGCGTGATCCCCGGCAGCACCGTGGTGGTGCTGACCCGGGCCAGCACCAACGCCCCGTCCCGGCGCACGTCGATGACCGCACCGTCGGGCGCAATCCGCCGAGCCACCGCCACCGCGGAATCCGCCTCGCCGCGGGCGGCCAGTCGGGCCGCCTCGCGGGCCGCGTCGACACAGCGGATCTGCATCCCCACCGCAGCGAGCCCGCCGACGCACAGCGCCAGCACCGCCACCAACGACGCGATCGCAAAGGCCGCCTCGACGGTGACCGCACCCCGATCATCTAGACCTTGGTGCTCAAGGCCCGGCTGATGATGTTGGTCAGCGCGCTCACGATGGAATCCCCGGTGACCACGGTGTACAAAATCGCACCGAACGCCGCGGCGGCAATCGTCCCGATGGCGTACTCGACGGTGGACATCCCCGATTCGTCCAGCATCAACAGCGTCATCCTGGTGCGGATCCGTTGAATCATGTTTCCTGCCATGACCTTTCCTCCCCTTCACATGTGTTCTCACAACAAGCCCGAACCCAGCACGTCACCGGCCAGGCCCGCGACGACGGGAATGACGCCCAGACAAAGGAAAGCCGGTAGATAGCACAGCCCGAGCGGACCCGCGACCAGGACTGAGGCACGTTCGGCCACGGCGTCGGTCGAGGCGGCCGCATCGTGGCGTACCTGCACGGCCAGCTCCGCCACCCCGTCGGCCAGTGCGCTGCCGGAGGACGCCGACCGGCGCGCCAACCGCAACAGAGCTTCGGCGTTCTTGTCTTGGGGCAGTGCGTCATTGGCCAGGTTGGGCGTCCAGGCCCGGTTCGCCTCGGCGCCCAGTGCCAAGAGGTCGGCGGCGCGGCGCAGCAGTGCCGCCAACGATGGTGGCGCGGACGGCGCGACGGCCGCAGCCGCGGTGGACACCGCCATTCCCGCGGACAGGCACGCGGCGAACAGGTCGAAGGTCGAGGCGGCGGCTAGCGGGTCATCGGTGCGCTCGCGATGCAGATCTGCCCGCCCGGCCGGGGTGGGCGCGGCCCGCGCACGCACTCGGACCGGATCTGCCCCGGCCAGCAGCGCCGCGGCGAGAAGTAGTGCCGCCCAGCTCATCTCAACACCCGAGCGGTTATCCGGTCCGACCAGATCAGGCCGGAGCAGGCCAGCAGTACTCCGATGACCAGCAACCAACCGCCCGCCCCCGGCCCGCACAGAAACGCGACGGGCCGGGCACCGATCAGCTGGCCCAGCGCTATCCCGGCCACCGGCAGCCCGGCCAGCACCGCTGCCGTCGTCCGGGGCCCCGCCATCGCGGCCTCGACGTGCGAGGAGAACCGTTCGCGTTCGACGATGTCGCGTTGCGCCGTGCGCATCAAGGTGGCGATCGAAAGCCCGTGTACGTGCGCCAACCGCCAGCACACCGCGAGCCGTTCCCAGTGCATCGGCAGATGCGACCCCGCGCCGACATCCTCCAGTCCGGCCGCGACATCGGCGCCCAGTCGGGCCCGGGCGGCCACGGCGCTCATGCCGTGGCGAACCCGACCAGACACCTCCCCCGCCGCGGTGCCGAAGGCGCTGACCGGATGGACACCGGTCCGCAACTCCCTGACCAACACGTCCAGAGCGGCCTGCAGCGCCGCGGCTTCGCGCTGGCGATCCAACCAGGCCGTGCGCCGCCTGCGCCGCGCAGTGACGGTGCCGAGCAGCATCGCCACAGCCAAGGCCACCGGCAGTGAAACCACCCATGCGCCGGCCACGGCCAGCACCGCGAGCGCGGCCCGCCACGGCACCCGCCGCCGTCGCGATCCCTCCACTCGCCGCAACGCGATGGCCCGCCGCGGCGCCACCGGCCACAACACGAGTGCGGCCGCCAGCGCCAGGGCACTGACCGTCACGGCAGCACCCGCCCTGCGATCAGCGCATTGAGAACCTCTGCACCACAACCCAACCCGGTGTCCGCATGCCAGGCAGTCAACACCTCAACCTCGGTGCGGGCGGCACGGCGAAGCACCGCGATCTCGGTGAGCCTGCGCCGCCCGGCCCGATCGCGCCCGACATGCAGCAGCACCTGCACGGCGGCCACCAACTGACTGACCAGCGCGACGCGGTCCAGGCCGCCGAGGGCGGCCAGTGCTTCCAACCGGGCCGGTACCTCCGCCGGATTGTTGGCGTGCACGGTGCCCGCCCCGCCGTCGTGGCCGGTGTTGAGCGCCGCCAGCAGATCGACCACCTCGGCCCCACGAACCTCACCGACGACGATCCGGTCCGGACGCATCCTCAGTGCCTGCCTGACCAGGTCCCGCACGGTGACCTCGCCGACGCCTTCGACGTTGGCGGCCCGGGCCACCAGGTTCACCAGATGCGGGTGCCGCGGGGCCAGTTCGGCGGCGTCCTCGACACAGACGATGCGCTCGTGCCCGGCGACCGCACCCAGCATCGCGGCCAACAGGGTGGTCTTACCGCACCCGGTTCCGCCCGAGACCAGAAATGCCAGCCTGGCCCGGATGATCGCGCGCAGCAGGTCGGCGGCCTGCGGCGGGATCGCCCCGGAGCGGGTGAGGCTGTCCAGATTCTGCGTGGCCGGGCGCAACACCCGAAGCGACAGGCAGGTCCCGGCGGCGGCGACCGGCGGCAGCACCGCGTGCAGGCGCACGGTGAACGGGCCGATGCCGGTGAGCTGACCATCAACCCAGGGCTGTGCCTCGTCCAGCCGGCGCCCGGCCAGCAGCGCCAGCCGCTGCGCCAGGCGCAGTACCGCGCCCTCGTCGGGGAAGCGCACGGCACTGCGGTGCAACCCGTCGCCGTCATCCACCCAGACCGAGTCGGGCGCGGTCACCAGCACATCGGTGGTCGTCGATGCGCACAGCAGCGGCTCCAGGATGCCGGCGCCGGTCAGTTCGGTTTCCAGCAACCGCAGGTTGCTCAGCACCTCGGTGTCTCCGAGCAGACCGCCGGACTCGGCCCGGATCGCCGCGGCCACCACCCCGGGACTCAGCGGTGACGCCTCGGCCACCAACCGTTCCCGCACCCGGTCGATCAGCGAGGCGCTCATGCGGTTCCCTCGACCGGGTGCTGCGCCAACACCGTCAGCACCCGGCGCGCGGCGGAGCCCAGCGGGGAGCGTGACCGCAACCGCAGCCCACCCCGCTCCAGCACCTCGGCGACGCCGGCCTGTGGTCGCATGGCCGCCAGCAGCGGCAGGCCCACGATGCGGGCCACCTCGGCCGCTCGCAACCCGCCGGGCGACGGGCCCCGGACCACCACCCCCGCATTCGGGTTGCAGGCCAGCACCCATGGGCGCAGCGCCGCCGCGGCGGCACACGACCGCACATCCGCCGGCGTCAGCAGGACAACCAGATCGGCTGTATCCAAAGCGGTTTCGGCGGCCTCGGTGGCGCGCCGGGGCACGTCGCACACCACCGTGACGCCGCCGCGGCAACCGGCATCGATGACAGCGGCCAATGGGCCGGCCTCGATATCGGCACCCGAGCGTCCACTGGAGAGCACGCTGACCCGGTCGCGGCCCGGCAGCGCGTCCCGCAGCGCCGGATAGCCCAACCGGCCGCCCTGCAGGGCCAGATCCGGCCACCGCACACCCGGCAGGTCCTCGCTGCCCAGCACCAGGTCGATGCCGCCGCTCCACGGGTCGGCCTCGACGAGCAGTGCGGCGGGTGCCGCTTGCGCCAGCGCGACCGCGAACACCGACGCCCCGGCGCCCCCTCTGGCACCCACCACCGCGACCGCCGGCCCGCGGCCGCCGTCGTCGCGGCAGGCCGCGTCCGACAGTGCGGCCACCAGGTCGGCATCCTGCGCCGGCAACGTCACCACTTGTTGCGCGCCGACCGATATCGCGGCCTGCCAGTCCTCGGGGCGCGGGGCGCTGTGGCCGACCAGAATCACCCGACCGCGGCGCGGCAGCACCCGGGCGGCGCACCGGCGGGCGGCCCCGGCATCGAGCAATACCGCCGCCGCCGCGGTCCACGCCTTACGACCGGATGGGTCGTCCACATGAACTAAATTCACACCGGCGGCGGCGGCCACCCGGGACACGTCCTCACGTAACGCTGGATCGCCGATCAACGCCAGTACGGCGCCGGTCGAGGTGTTCGGGGTGGCCATGTGCCCACCTTGCGCGCAGCCGCCGGGCCGGCACCAGCACCAATTCGCGGATTGTGAATGAAGTACGGCCTGTGGATCAATCCCTGGCAGCGAACACGCCGGGAGACACGCTGAAAATACGGTTCCGCAACCACCGAGGACCGGCCGGTCGGGAGTTCTTCCCCAAAAAAGAGACGACCCCCGCCAGGGGGGGAGGAGGCGGAGGTCGTCGTGTATCAGCCCCGGGGGGTCGGGCTGATACACCCTCGGCATAAGCCGAGTAATGCTCACTATACACACGGAACTGCCGAAACACGCAAGGGACACCTTTGCGGGGCCCCGGTCGGCAATCGGACGTCATTTTCCCCAAGAACCTGTCGTGAACTGCCATTTTGTGCTGCCTATCGGATACGCCGGGCCGCTGCCCCTATGCTGGCGCTTGTGACCGCATCCGATCGGGCTGCCGGGGAGCCGACCGCATCGCAATCCGGACCGCACGACGGTCAGCCGGTGCGCACAGCGGCCTTCTTCGACCTCGACAAGACCGTCATCGCCAAGTCCAGCACACTGGCGTTCAGCAAACCATTCTTCAATCAAGGTCTGCTGAACCGGCGCACCGTCCTCAAGTCGACCTATGCGCAGTTCCTGTTCCTGATGTCGGGCGCCGACCATGAGCAGATGGATCGGATGCGCAGCTATATCACCAACATGTGCACCGGCTGGGATGTCGAGCAGATCAAATCGATTGTCGGCGAGACGTTGCACGACATCGTCGACCCGCTGGTGTTCGCCGAGGCGGCCGAGTTGATCGCCGATCACAAGTTGTGCGGCCGCGACGTCGTGGTGGTTTCGGCATCGGGTGAGGAGATCGTCGCCCCGATCGCCAGGGCGCTGGGGGCAACCCACGCGATGGCCACCCGGATGGTGGTCGAGGACGGCCGCTACACCGGCGAGATCGCGTTTTACTGTTACGGCGAGGGCAAGGTCGAAGCGATCCGCGCGCTGGCCGCCCGCGAGGGCTACGCGCTGGACCACTGCTACGCATATTCGGACTCGATCACCGACATTCCGATGCTCGAATCGGTGGGTCACCCGACCGCGGTCAACCCCGATCGGGCACTGCGCAAAGAAGCGACATCCCGGTCCTGGCCGGTCCTGACCTTCACCAAACCGGTGTCGTTGCGCGCCCGGATTCCGGCGCCGTCCGGGGCCGCGGTGGCCACCACGGCGGCCGTCGGGATCAGTGCCCTGGCAGCCGGTGCGTTGACGTATTCACTGCTGCGCCGCTTCACTTCCTGAGCTACCAGACGTAGTAGCTGGAGCCGCTGTGCGTCACGATCCGAAGTCAGGTGAATTTCACACTTGAAGTGACTGTGGTCACGGAGTACAAAGGAACCACGGAAGCCTAATGAGGCCAAGAGATAGCCGGAAGAGAAGGCTAGATCTCCCGAACCAGGCTCCCCAGCACGGGTCCCGGCACCCACGCGGAGCACATGCCGCGGAATAGGTAAAAGTGTTGCGGGCCTGCGTGATTGCGAAGAGCGAACGGCGACGACAGCCCTTTGGGTAGGGTTGCAGCCGAAGCGCATTGCAAGGACGCCGAGGCCACCCACGCAACCCACGTTTGCACGCTTGGTAACCGGAATCCGTGCTAGCGGGCGGCGAGCCGAAACATCGTTTCGGGTCGTCGCCCGCTTCATTTTGCTGACTGGGCGATCTGCAACGCTTCCCGCGCACCGGCGTGCAGCGCCTCACTACTGAGCAGCAGCCACGCCGTGAGGCCGTCCGTCGTACCTGACGCGAATCCCCGCGCGGCCGCCCGGTACTCCCCCGACTTTTTCATCCAGTGCACCTCGGGCACCCCCAGGCCGTGCGGGTCCAGCCCGCTGGCGATCGTCACCAACCGCGACACCGCGCGCGCCACCACCCCGTCGGCGGTGCCGAACGGCGCCAGGGTCAGCAGTTCGCCATGGGCCACCGCGGCCAGCACCGGTGCAGGCACCTTGGAACCGCCGGTCAGGATCTCGGTCAGCAGCTCCAGTCGGCGTCCGACGTCGGGATCGGTCCGCGGCCGGCCCAGGTGCTCCTCGTCGGCGAGATCGGCGGCAGCCAGGGCATGCAACCTGGCCAGGGCCTGCATCGGGGCGCGCTGCCACACGCCGACCAGCGTGGTGGCACCACCCTCCAGCGCCTCGGCGACCCGGATGGCGCCCGCGGTCACCGGATCGGGTTCACCCTCGGTCGACAGCGCAATCGCCCCACCGTCGAGCACCGCCGAGGCCCGCGCCCCGCGCAGGGCCGATTCGGCCGCGGTCTGGGGCCAGCCGCGCAGATTGAACTTGTGTCGATGCGCCCGGCCCAACGCGTCACGGGCCTCGTCGCTGGCTGCAGAAACACCGGGCAGATCGACGAGCGGAGCAAGTGGATCTGGGTTGGTCACCCGGATTACGCTAGTCGACCGTTGAACGCTCGCCCGCCGACCGTTGGGCGCATCAGGACCACCGCCCGGCCGTCGGCCTGTGAACCGCCAACGTGTTTGCAACCTCCGGTGACTAGTCTCACACCCATGTCTAACCCGTCAGCGACGTCTACCGATGCTCCGTCAGCCTATCCGCCGCCTCCCGAGTTCGTAGCCACCGCGAATGCGACGGGTGAGCTGTATGCCGAGGCGCAGGCCGACCGGCTGGGGTTCTGGGCCGCTCAGGCCAATCGGCTGACCTGGCACACCCCGTTCACCGAGGTGCTGGACTGGTCGGAAGCGCCGTTCGCGAAATGGTTCGTGGGCGGCAAGCTCAACGTCGCCTACAACTGCGTGGACCGGCACGTCGAGGCCGGCAACGGTGACCGGGTGGCGATCCACTGGGAGGGTGAGCCGGTCGGGGATGCCCGCGACATCACCTACGCCCAGCTCAAGGACGAGGTCTCCCGCGCCGCCAACGCACTGGCCGCACTCGGCCTGACCGCCGGTGACCGGGTGGCCATCTACATGCCGATGGTCCCCGAGGCGATCGTGGCGATGCTGGCCTGTGCACGGCTGGGCGCCATGCACTCCGTCGTGTTCGCCGGATTCTCGGCCAGTGCGCTCGCGGCACGGGTCGAGGACGCCCAAGCCAAGCTCGTCATCACCACCGACGGCCAGTACCGGCGCGGCAAGGCCGCCTCGCTCAAGGACGCCGTCGACGAGGCGGTCGCGGACCAGCCGTCGGTGCAGAACGTTCTGGTGGTGCGCCGCACCGGCATCGACGTGAACTGGACCGACGGCCGCGACCTGTGGTGGCACGAGACGGTTGACCCGGCCTCACCGGAGCACACCCCGGAAGCCTTCGACTCCGAGCAGCCGCTGTTCCTGCTGTACACCTCGGGCACCACCGGCAAGCCCAAGGGCATCGTGCACACCTCGGGCGGCTACCTCACCCAAGCCGCGTACACGCATCACAACGTCTTCGACCTCAAACCCGAGACCGATGTGTACTGGTGCACCGCCGACATCGGCTGGGTGACCGGGCACAGCTACATCACCTACGGCCCGCTGGCCAACGGCGCCACCCAGGTGGTCTACGAGGGCACCCCGACCTCGCCGACCGAGCACCGCCACTTCGAGATCATCGAAAAGTATGGCGTCACAATCTATTACACCGCCCCGACGCTGATCCGCACGTTCATGAAGCTGGGCCGCCAGATCCCCGCCGAGCACAACCTGTCCAGCCTGCGGCTGCTGGGTTCGGTGGGCGAGCCGATCAACCCCGAGGCGTGGCGCTGGTACCGGGAAGTCATCGGCGCCGACCAGACTCCGATCGTCGACACCTGGTGGCAGACCGAGACCGGGGCGATCATGATCTCCCCGCTGCCCGGTGTCTCGGCGGCCAAGCCCGGTTCGGCGATGACCCCGCTGCCCGGCATCTCGGCCAAGATCGTCGACGACGACGGCAACGAGTTGGTGCCCGGCGCCGACGAAGCCGAACACGTCACCGGCTATCTGGTGCTCGACCAACCGTGGCCGGCCATGCTGCGCGGCATCTGGGGCGACCCGGAACGGTTCAAGGACACCTACTGGGCCCGGTTCGCCGAGCAGGGCTGGTACTTCGCCGGCGACGGTGCCCGTTACGACGCCGACGGCAACATCTGGGTGCTGGGCCGCATCGACGACGTCATGAACGTCTCCGGCCACCGCATCTCGACCGCCGAGGTGGAATCGGCGCTGGTCGGGCACTCC
This sequence comes from Mycolicibacterium frederiksbergense, assembly GCF_029893345.1. Taxonomy (GTDB): domain Bacteria; phylum Actinomycetota; class Actinomycetes; order Mycobacteriales; family Mycobacteriaceae; genus Mycobacterium; species Mycobacterium frederiksbergense_B. Next base: position 409,549 of record NZ_JARXVE010000004.1, read on the forward strand.
GGGGTGGCCGAGGCCGCCGTGGTGGGTGCCAGCGATGACACCACCGGGCAGGCGATCTGCGCGTTCGTCATCTTGAAGGCCAGCGCCCACGGCGGCGACGAGAACATGGTCGACGAGCTGCGTGCGCAGGTGGCCACCGAGATCTCGCCGATCGCCAAACCCCGCGAGATCCATGTGGTGCCCGAGCTGCCCAAGACCCGCAGCGGCAAGATCATGCGCCGGCTACTGCGCGACGTGGCCGAGGGCCGCGAACTCGGTGACACCTCAACCCTGGTCGACCCGAGCGTTTTCGAAGCCATCCGGGCCAGCAAGTAACTCCGCCGAGCAGACGCAGAATCGCACCGCGAGAGCGGTTTTCATGCGATTCTGCGTCTGCTCGCGCTGGGAAACGTTAGGAAACCGGGACGAAACCCGTTCCCGGTCGGTTCTTGGCGGTGATATCGGCCAACTGCGTGTTGAACGACATCGTCACCGCGGGCGTGTGCAGCGGCACGAATTTCACCACGCAGGTCGGCAATTCCTCGCTGTAGGCGCCGTGGATCATGCCGACCAGCCGGTTGTTGACGGTCACCGGCGCGCCCGAGTCGCCGGGCTGGCCGCACACCTGGTTGACGATGGTGCCCGGGTCCTTGCCCGGCCCCCACGTCACGCCACAGGAATAGCCGGTGGTGCGGCCGAGCTTGCAGGCGATTTCGCCGAACGCCGGGTCGGGCCCCAGGCCGTCGATCTGAAAACCGTTGACGTTGTTGGTCGGGGTGACCTTTTGCGGGTCGAACTCGATCACCGCGTAGTCCAGCAGGTCATTGCCGGCCACCATGGTGCCCACCACCCCGGCCGCGGCTGCCTGTTCGGCGGACACCGTGGCTCCTGGCCCGCCGCAATGGGCCGAGGTGAAGCCGATGAGCCGGCCGGCGTTGTCGTGGCCGATCGCGGTGAGCGTGCAGAACGCGTCGCCGTTGACGACGATGCCCGAGCCGCCGCCGAGCACCACCGACGGATCGGCTTGCGCAGGGGCCGGCGCGAGAACCGACACCAGCGCGATGATCGGTGCACCAATCATCAAGTTCCAGCGGTGCCTGGTGGTCAACTGTCCTCCCATCGACGCGCCCGACCCGCGCAACTCGTTCGAATACGGCCAGTCTACTAAGACCCGGAAGTCGGCCGGGATCGTTAACGGCTTCGCCGCATGGCAACATGAACGCCATGAGCACAGGCGACCGCAGGAATGGTGTTCCGGCGACGGTGACCTCGATTCCGCTGGTTGACCCGCATGCCCCCAAGCCGGATGCGTCGATCGGGGAACTGGTCAGGGACGCCACCGCCCAGGTTTCCACCCTGGTGCGCGCCGAGGTGGAACTGGCCAAGGCCGAGATCACCCGCGACGTGAAGAAGGGCCTGACCGGCAGCGTGTTCTTCATCGCCGCGCTGGTGGTGTTGTTCTACTCGACGTTCTTTTTCTTCTTCTTCCTGGCCGAGCTGCTCGACACCTGGCTGTGGCGCTGGGTGGCCTTCCTGATCGTGTTCGGCATCATGCTGGTGGTCACCGGGGCTCTCGCGGTGCTCGGCTTCCTGAAGGTCCGCCGGATCCGGGGCCCGCAGCAGACCATCGAATCGGTCAAGGAGGCGCGGGAAGCGTTGACCCCGGGCCACGAGAAGAGTGCCGCGCTGAGCCCTGCGCCGACCAAGCCGGCCACCGACCCGTCAGGCTGGTAATGCCCCCACCCGACCCGTCGATCACCAGGATCGACGGGCCATGGCGTCATCTGCAGGTGCACGCCAACGGCATTCGGTTTCATGTAGTGGAGGGCGAGAGCTCGCAGCCCGACCATGTGAAAGCGGGCGAGTCCGCTAGATCGGGCGAGAGCCCGCAGCCGGATCGCCCGCTGGTCATTCTGCTGCACGGGTTCGGCTCGTTCTGGTGGTCGTGGCGTCACCAACTCACCGCATTGCCCGACGCGCGTGTCGTCGCGGTCGACCTGCGCGGCTACGGCGACAGTGACAAACCGCCGCGCGGCTACGACGGCTGGACACTGGCCGGGGACATCGCCGGGTTGGTGCGCGCGCTCGGGCACAAGACCGCGACGCTGGTGGGCCACGCCGACGGCGGCCTGGTGTGCTGGGCGACCGCGGTGCTGCACCCGCGCGCGGTCGACGCGATCGCCGTGGTCAGTTCACCGCATCCGGTGGCGCTGCGGGCATCGGCGCTGACCCGCCGGGATCAGGGCCGCGCGCTGCTGCCGTGGATCCTGCGTTATCAGCTGCCGATGTGGCCCGAGCACAAGTTGACTCGCCATGACGGCGCCGAACTGGAGCGCCTGGTGCGCAGCCGCGCCGGGGTGAAATGGCAAACCAGCCAGGACTTCTCCGAGACCATCGGCTATCTGCGCCAGGCCATCCAGATTCCCGGGGCCGCGCATTCCGCGCTGGAATATCAGCGCTGGGCGGTGCGCAGCCAACTGCGCGGCGAGGGCCGGCGGTTCATGCGGTCGATGAAGCGCCCGATCGGTGTCCCGGTGCTGCATATGCGCGGCGATTCCGACCCGTATGTGCTGGCCGATCCGGTGCACCGGACCCAGCATTACGCACCGCACGGCCGGTACGTATCCATCGCCGGTGCAGGGCATTTCAGCCACGAAGAGCAGCCCGACGCGGTCAACGAGCAGCTGCGCCGGTTCCTGGCGCAGCTGCACGCCAACTGATCAGGAGTTGATGCACACCCCGGTGGCGACGCGCTCGGTGTTGCCGATCTTGGCCAGCTGACGCTCGACCTCCTTGGCGGTCAGCACGAATCCGGTATCGACATCGTCGACGGCCGCGCCGAAAACCACACCCAACACCTTGCCGGACCGGTTGATCATGGGCCCGCCCGAATTACCTTGCCGCACTGTCCCTCTGACCGTGTAAACCTCGCGGGTGACGGTCGTGCTGCGGTAGATGTCCGGGCCGTTGAGCTCGATGATCTCGCGCACTCGGGCCGGGGTGGCCAGGAAGTCGCCGCCGCCGGGATAACCCATCACCACGGCGTCGGTGCCCTGCGGGGCCGGCTGCTCGGCGAACTGCAACGGCGCGACCGGCAGATTGGGTACGTCCAGGATGGAGATGTCGGCATCGGGGTCGTAGGACACCACGCCCGCGTCGTACGTCTTGCCGTCGACCTCCACGGTCACGCTGTCGGCCCCGGCCACCACGTGAGCATTGGACATCACCCGGTTGGGGGCCACCACGAATCCGCTGCCCTCCAGCACCTTTTGGCAGCTCGGCGCGACGCCGCGGATCTTGACCACGCTGGGCCGGGTGATCGCCACCACGGGGTCGGTGGCCAGCGAGGCGTCCGGGGCGTCGACATTGACGATCGGGGTCCGGCCGAACGGCTCCAGCACATCGGGCAGTCCGGATGTGTCCAGCAGCGCCGACAGCCGGTTCGGCACCGACCGTAGCCAGTTCGGCGCCACCTTGTCGACCTCGGTCAGCACCCGCGAATTCTTCACCGCCGCAGCGAGATTCGGCTGATCCGAGGAGGTCAGCAGGCTGCCCAGCAGCCAGGCCGCGACCAGTACCGCGACCAGCATCAGGCTCACCCCGACCGCCGAGTCCAACGAACGCAGGACGCGGTTGCGGATGGTGCCGCGCACCGCGCGGCCCAGCACCACACCGGCGATCTCACCGATCACCACCAGCGCGAGGATCAGGAACAGCGTTGCGAACAGCTTGGTGCGGTCACCGCTGACGTGCGGGATCACATGCGGGGCCAGCAGCACCCCTGCCACCGCACCGAGCATCACGCCGATGAACGACAGCAGCGAGCCGAGGGCGCCCGAGCGCCAGCCGGATATGGCTGCGACGAAGCCGATGCCGAGAATAGCGAAATCGAGCCAGAGCGAAGGCGTCATCTATATCCACTTCAACATTGGGCTTCACCGTAACCGTTTCTGATGCCCGACGACGGCCATTGCCTCGTCGAGTTCGCGGATGTCATCGGTGTTCCACGGCTCGGCCCAGCCGGCGACATCGAGGATCGCCGAGATGACCTGGCCGGTGAAACCCCACACCAGCATCTGATTGAGCAAAAACGCCGGCCCGGCGAACCGGCTGGTGTTGGCCTCCCGGTACACCATGAGCCGGTTGACCGGGTTGATGAAGGCGCGCACCGGCACCCGCGCCACGATGGCCGTCTCGGAATCGTTGACCACGGACACCGGGCCCGGGTCCGGCGAATAGGCCAGCACCGGAACCACATGGAACCCCGACGGCGGGATGAACATCTTCTCCAGCGTGGCCAGTGGGTGCAGCCGGCTGGTGTCGATGCCGGTCTCCTCCCAGGCCTCGCGGAAGGCGGTGCCGACCGGGCCCCGGTCGCCGGAATCGGCGGCGCCGCCCGGGAACGCGGCCTGACCGGCATGGTGCCGCAGCGTCGACGCCCGGACCGTCACCAGCAGGTCGACATCGTCGGGCAGGCCGTCGCCCGAACCGTCCTGAGGGCCGGAGAACAGCACCAGAACGGCGGCGTCGCGGCCGGCACCGGCCAGTGCGGCCTGCTTGTTGGCTTCGACGATCCCCGCCAGCACATCGGGCGGAACCCGACGGCGGTAGGCGTCGGGCACCCCGTCGACGTTGTCCACCAGTGGCTTGAGCCAGGCCGGGGCTGCCTCCGGGAACAGCCCGTCGCTCGTGGAACTCACCCCCGGGTGCTCCTATCGGCTAGAGCTGATCTTCTCGTCGACCGCCGCCGCAATCTCGTCTGCGCTGACGAAGGAGCGGGGCAGGATCCCGGCCACGCTACCGTCCGGGTCCAGCACCACGGTCGCAGGCATGACATTGGGCACCTTGAGCGCCGCCGCGATCAGCCGCCGACCGTCCTGCAACGTCGGCAAGTGCACCCCGAGTTCGGCCAGCCGGACCAACGCCGCGGCCTCGTTCTCATCCTGGTGCACGGTCAGCACCAGCACGTCGTCACCGACCCGACGCTGGTACTCGGCCAGGGCTGGCAGCTCGTCGGCGCACGGCCCGCACCAGTAGGCCCACAGGTTGAGCACCACGGTCCGGCCGGCCAACGCGGCCGCCACGTCGACCGGCGTTCCGTCACCGGCGCAGTCCAGGGTGATGCCACGAAGCGCCCCTGGTTCAGGACCTGCTTTGGGTCCCGGGCATGGCGCCAGGTCGGCGCGGGCCCGGGGGCCGGCCAGGGCCTCGGGGGTGTCGGCATCGCGGTGATCGCGGACGGTGGACTGCGCCACCCCGGGCGCAGGTGCGGGCTCGTCGCGCAATTCCAGCCAAAATGCGGTGCCCAGCGCCACAAAGACCACCATGACCACCGCCGTCCATCGCGCCGCCACGCTCATCGTGCGGTCACAATCCGGCCAGCGCCAGCAGATGCTCGGTCTCGGGGCCTTTGACCAGTGCAGCCGCGGTGGGCGGATCGGTGGGGCCGAGCCCGAACGACGGGCAGTCCTTGGCCAGCACGCACACGCCGCAGGCGGGTTTGCGGGCGTGACATACCCGGCGACCGTGGAAGATCACCCGGTGGCTGAGCAGGGTCCACTCTTTTCGTTCGATGAGCTCGCCGACCACGAACTCGACCTTGACCGGATCCTCCTCGGCCGTCCAGCGCCAGCGCCGCACCAGCCGTCCGAAGTGGGTGTCGACGGTGATCCCAGGAATGTCGAAGGCGTTACCCAGGATGACGTTGGCGGTCTTGCGCCCCACCCCGGGCAGGGTGACCAGGTCGTCGATGTTGTCGGGCACCTGGCCGTCGAACCGGGCCACCAGCTCCTGACCCAGCCGGATCAGCGAGTTGGCTTTGTTCCGGTAGAAACCGGTCGGCCGGACCAGCTCCTCCATCTCAGTGCGGTCGGCCTGCGCGTAGTCCAGCGCGGTGCGATATTTCTGGAACAGGGCTGGGGTGGTCAGGTTGACCCGCTTGTCGGTGCTCTGCGCGGACAAGATGGTGGCCACCGCGAGCTCCAGCGGGTTGGTGAAGTCCAACTCGCAGTAGACATGCGGAAACGCTTGGGCCAGTTCACGATTCATTCGCCGAGCCCGGCGCACCAGCCCCAGGTGGGTTTCGTCGTCCCACTTCTTGGACCGGCGCACATTCCCGGTTTTAGCGGCAGCCGCAGTCACGCCAGCCAGCGTACTGACCTCGCCGGACATTCCCCGGAGCGGACCGGTGACGATTCGTGACCCCGCTGAGACCTGTGCCGTGTTAACTACTGCCTTGTGTCGTGGTTGCTGGTGGCGCTCATTCCGGGCTTGCTCATGCTCGCGGCGTTCGGGCTCGAGCGACTCGAATCAGGGCTGGCACCAGAACCGACCCCCGTGGCCGCCGCGCCGCGGGCCAGACCGCTGGCCTTTGACCTGGACAGTGAGCGTTTGCCAACCCGGCATTACGAGCCGTATGCGGCTAATCCTGAGTTTCACTCGTCACACATATGAATCGTGTGTAGCGTGGGCTAGTCGCAAAACGGCGTACCTCTAGACTGAACAGGCAGTATCAGTAAGAGGGCAAAACCACCCATCAATATCACCCAAGAGTTTAAGAGGGGCAACGTGGACGAGATCCTGGCCAGGGCCGGAATCTTCCAGGGAGTCGAACCGACCGCCGTTTCGGCGCTGACGAAGCAGCTACATCCCGTCGACTTCCCGCGCGGACACACGGTCTTCGCCGAGGGCGAGCCCGGCGACCGGCTGTACATCATTATTTCCGGCAAGGTGAAGATCGGCCGCCGGTCACCGGACGGTCGGGAGAACCTGCTGACCATCATGGGTCCGTCCGACATGTTCGGCGAGCTGTCGATCTTCGACCCCGGCCCGCGGACGTCGAGCGCCACCACCATCACCGAGGTGCGGGCGGTCTCGATGGACCGGGACGCGCTGCGCGCCTGGATCGCCGATCGCCCGGAGATCGCCGAGCAGTTGCTGCGCGTGCTGGCCCGTCGTCTGCGTCGCACCAACAACAACCTGGCCGACCTGATCTTCACCGACGTGCCCGGCCGGGTGGCCAAGCAACTGCTGCAGCTGGCCCAGCGCTTCGGCACTCAGGAAGGCGGGGCGCTGCGCGTCACGCACGACCTGACCCAGGAAGAGATCGCCCAGCTCGTCGGTGCCTCCCGCGAGACAGTCAACAAGGCGCTGGCCGATTTCGCCCACCGCGGCTGGATCCGCCTGGAGGGCAAGAGTGTGCTGATCAGCGACAGCGAGCGGCTCGCCCGCCGAGCGCGATAGCGCGAGCATCCAGCACAGCGCGCGTCAGCTTCGTAGGTAGTCCAACTGGGCTTGCACCGATTTCTCGGCGGCATCCCACAGTTTCTGGTCGACGTCGGTGTAGACGTGCTCCACCACCTGACGGGCGCCGGCGTCCTCGCCGAGTTCCCGTAATGCCGCACGTACCTGGCCCAGCCGCTCCTCGCGGTGGGCCAGGTACATCGCGGTCACTTCCCGCAGATCAGCCAGATCGGGACCGTGCCCGGGTAGCACCCGTCGGGCCCCCAGACCCTGCAGCCGGTGCAGGGATTCCAGATAGTCACGCAGGCTGCCGTCCTCGGTGTCGATGACGGTGGTGCCGCGGCCCAGCACGGTATCGGCGGTCAGCACCGCGTCATCGAGCACGAACGACAGCGAGTCCACGGTGTGCCCGGGCGTGGCCATCACGGTGATCCGCAGGCCGGCCGCGTCGATCACCTCACCATCGGTCAACGGCCCACCCAGGCCCCGCAGGAACCCGCTGCCCACCGAGCGGACCGTCGCGCCGGTCAAATCCACGAGCTTGTCGATTCCGCCGGTGTGATCCTCGTGCTTGTGGCTGATCAGCACCAATGCGACGGTGCCGAGTCCAGCGATGCGCGCGATGTGCGCGGCATCGTCTGGACCCGGATCAACCACCACGATCTCGTCGCTGCCGGGACCGCGCAACACCCAGGTGTTGGTGCCGTCCAGGGTCATCAGGCCCGGGTTGTCACACAACAACACTGAGGCGGTGTTGGTGACCGGCCTCAGCAGCCCGTAGGCCGGGTGTTGCACAGCCCCAGAGGTCACGCGACCTCGACGATGATCTCGACCTCGACCGGCGCGTTGGCCGGCAGCTCGGGCACCCCGACGGCCGACCGGGCATGCGCCCCGGCCTCGCCGAAGATCTCGCTGAACAGCTCGGAGGCGCCGTTGATGACAACGGGCTGCCCGTTGAATCCGGGGGCGGAGGAGACGAACCCGACCACCTTGACCACCTTGACCAGGGAGTCGATGCCCACCAATGCGTGGACGGCGGCCAGCGCGTTGAGTGCGCAGACCCGGGCCAGTTCATTGGCCTGCTCCGGGCTGACCTCGGCGCCGACCTTGCCGGTCGCCAGCAGCTCACCGCCGCGGATGGGCAGCTGACCGGAGGTGTAGACCAGGTTGCCGGTCCGCACGGCGGGGACATAGGCGGCCAGCGGCGCGGCGACGGTAGGCAGTTCGATGCCGAGGTCGGTCAGGCGCTGCGACCAGGACTGCGCGCTCACTTTGCACGCTTCAGGTAGGCGACGTGCTGTTCGCCGGTCGGCCCAGGGAGCACCGAAACCAGCTCCCAGCCGTCCTGGCCCCATTGGTCCAGAATCTGTTTAGTGGCGTGCGTCAGCAACGGCACAGTCGCGTACTCCCATTTGGTCGGTTGGCTCATGCGCTGAGCTTATCGGTCGCGGGGCCCGGCTTGGTTAGCATGCACTGGTGGCAACCACTGAGAGCGGCGCCAAGCACGTCGGCTGGCCGTCGCGGCTGAGCAAGGCGCGACTGCACTTCGTCTCCGGCAAGGGCGGCACCGGCAAGTCGACCGTCGCCGCGGCGCTGGCGCTGGCCCTGGCCGCCGGTGGTCGCAAGGTGCTGCTGGTCGAGGTCGAGGAGCGCCAGGGCATCGCGCAGCTGTTCGACGTGCCGCCGCTGCCCTATGAGGAAGTCAAGGTCGCCACCGCCGAGGGCGGCGGGCAGGTCAATGCCCTGGCCATCGACATCGAGGCCGCATTCCTGGAATACCTGGACATGTTCTACAACCTGGGCCTGGCCGGGCGGGCGATGCGCCGGATCGGGGCCATCGAATTCGCCACCACCATTGCGCCGGGCCTTCGTGACGTGCTGCTCACCGGCAAGATCAAAGAGATCGTGACGCGTACCGATAAGGACGCCAAGGCCAAGCGCAATGTCTACGACGCCGTGGTGGTCGATTCCCCTCCCACCGGGCGGATTTCGCGATTCCTCGACGTCACCAAGGCGGTGACGGATCTGGCCAAGGGCGGTCCGGTGCATTCGCAGGCCGACGGGGTGGTCAAGCTGCTGCATTCCGAACAGACCGCCATCCATCTGGTCACCCTGCTGGAGGCACTGCCCATCCAGGAGACCCTGGAGGCGATCGACGAGCTGACCGAGCTCGGCCTGCCGATCGGCAGCGTCATCGTCAACCGCAATATCCCGGCCTACCTGTCCCCGCATGATCTGACCAAGGCCGCCGAGGGCGACGTGGATGCCGATGCCGTCCGCGCTCAGCTGACCAAGGCCGGAATCACCCTGTCCGACAATGACTTTGCCGGACTACTCACCGAGACGATCCAGCACGCCACCCGGATCACCGCCCGCGCCGAAAGCGCCGAAGTGCTCGACACTCTCGACGTGCCGCGCCTCGAGCTGCCCGCACTCACCGACGGTGTGGACCTGGGCAGCCTGTACGAACTCGCCGAAGCACTGGAACAGCAGGGGGTCCGATAGTGAGCACCAAACCGCCCGCCCTTGACATGCACGCGATCCTGTCCGACACCGCAAACCGCGTCGTAGTGTGTTGCGGCGCAGGCGGTGTCGGCAAAACCACCACTGCCGCCGCGATGGCGCTGCGGGCCGCCGAATACGGCCGGACGGTCGTGGTGCTGACCATCGACCCGGCCAAGCGACTGGCCCAGGCGCTGGGCATCAAGGATCTGGGCAACACGCCGCAGCGGGTTCCGCTGGCCCCCGAGGTGACCGGCGAGCTGCACGCGATGATGCTGGACATGCGTCGCACGTTCGACGAGATGGTGGTGCAGTACTCCGGACCGGGCCGGGCCGACGCCATTCTGGAGAACCAGTTCTACCAAACCGTGGCCACCTCGCTGGCGGGCACGCAGGAGTACATGGCGATGGAGAAACTGGGCCAGCTGCTGGCCCAGGACAAGTGGGATCTGGTGGTGGTGGACACCCCGCCGTCGCGCAACGCGCTGGACTTCCTCGACGCACCCAAGCGGTTGGGCAGCTTCATGGACAGTCGGCTGTGGCGGATGCTGTTGGCGCCGGGGCGCGGGTTCGGACGTCTGGTCACCGGCGCCGTCGGCCTGGCCATGAAGGCCCTGTCCACCGTGCTCGGTTCGCAGATGCTTTCCGACGCAGCAGGTTTCGTGCAGTCTCTGGATGCCACGTTCGGCGGCTTCCGGGAGAAGGCCGATCGGACCTACGAATTGCTCAAGCGCCGCGGCACCCAGTTCGTGGTGGTTTCGGCCGCCGAGCCCGACGCCCTGCGCGAGGCCTCGTTCTTCGTCGACCGGTTGTCCAGCGAGCACATGCCGTTGGCCGGGCTGATCCTCAACCGGACCCACCCGATGCTGTCCGATCTGCACGCCGAGAAGGCCGAGGAGACCGCCGATGAGTTGGCGGCCGAGGATCCAGAGTCGCTGACCGTTGCGGTGCTGCGTATTCACGCCGACCGGGCGCAGACCGCCAAACGCGAAGTACGGCTGCTGTCCCGATTCACCGGCGCCAATCCGCACGTAGCAATCGTCGGGGTGCCGTCACTGCCGTTCGATGTGTCCGATCTCGACGCGCTGCGCGCGATCGCCGATCAGATCACCGGAGTCGCCGAGCCCGCGTAGCGGGCGGCTCGGTCAGACAGCGCTGCGGTGTTTGCGCTGGGCGGCGAAGAAGTCCGCCCACGAGTTGACCTCGGGGTGTTGCTTGAGCAGGGCACGGCGCTGACGTTCGGTCATGCCACCCCACACCCCGAACTCGACCCGATTGTCCAGCGCGTCGGCACCACATTCGAGGATCACCGGGCAGTGCCGGCAGATTACGGCCGCTTTGCGCTGCGCCGCACCACGAACGAACAACTCGTCCGGATCGGCCTGACGGCATCTGGCCTGTGAGACCCACGCGATGCGGGCTTCACCTTCGCCGCCATGGACCAGGCTGGTGGCTGGGGCCGAAGCATCCATCTTGTCTACGACAGTTCGTGTACCTGACACCAGCGATCCCCTTCGTTCCAGCCATCTCCCCAGATGGCGGGCCTAAACCCGTCCGGCGCAGAACGCCTCGGCGATCTGCGCCACATTGCGCCAGCCCGTGTTACCTGGATCGCACTGTGTGTCCAAGCTAGGTGGTCAGAGGGTATTTACGCAACCGTTTGCAACCCACTTTTTTGGGACGGCCGTGCCGTCTGGCCCGTTCTGAGGCACACTGAGGTGTTTCCGCAGGCGAGCGCGATCTGCCCGACGGCCCGTTCGCAGGCGTTCCCCGTCAGCAAGCTCGTTACTCTGTACCCATGCCGGAGCAGCCGAGTCGACCGCCCGCGCAACCTCCACGTGCGGTGACGGTCATCAAGCTCGCCTGGTGTTGCCTGCTGGCCGCCGTGTTGGCGGCCACCTTCATGTTCCCCGTCGTGGGCGGAATCGGCCTGATGTCCAACCGGGCCTCCGATGTGGTTGCCAACGGTTCCACCGCCCTGGTCGAGGGCGAGATCCCACAGGTCTCGACGATGGTCGACGCCAAGGGCAACACCATCGCGTGGCTGTATTCGCAGCGCCGCTTCGAGGTGCCCGGCGACCAGATCGCCAACACCATGAAGCTGGCCCTGGTCTCGATCGAGGACAAACGGTTTGCCGAACACAACGGCGTGGACGTGCAGGGCACGCTGACCGGCCTGGCCGGATTCATGCGCGGCGACTCCGACACCCGCGGCGGGTCGACGATCGAACAGCAGTACGTGAAGAACTATCAGCTACTGGTGGTCGCCCAGACCGACGCCGAGCGCCGCGCCGCCATCGAGACCACGCCCGCCCGGAAACTTCGGGAGATCCGGATGGCTCTCACGATGGACAAGACCTTCACCAAGCCCGAGATCTTGACCCGCTATCTCAACCTGGTCTCGTTCGGCAACGGCGCCTACGGCATCCAGGACGCCGCGCAGACCTATTTCGGGGTCAACGCCTCCGAGCTGAACTGGCAGCAGGCCGCCCTGTTGGCCGGCATGGTGCAGTCCACCAGCACGCTCAATCCGTACACCAATCCCGACGGCGCACTGGCCCGGCGGAACCTGGTGCTGGACACCATGGTCGACAACGTTCCGCAGGAGGCCGACGCGCTGCGGGCCGCCAAGGAACAGCCGCTGGGCATCCTGCCGCAACCCAACGAGCTCCCCCGCGGCTGCATCGCCGCCGGTGACCGGGCGTTCTTCTGCGACTATGCGCTGGAGTACCTGGCCCGCGCCGGGCTGAGCAAGGAGCAGGTGGCCAAGGGCGGTTACCTGATCAAGACCACGCTGGATCCCGATGTGCAGGGGCCGGTGAAGTCGGCGATCGACAGCATCGCGCGCCCGGACACCCCGGGCATCGCCAGCGTGATGAGCGTGATCAAGCCGGGCAAGGAGTCCCATCCCATCCTGGCCATGGCCAGCAACCGCACCTACGGCCTGAACACCGATGCGGGCGAGACCATGCAGCCGCAGCCGTTCTCGCTCGTCGGCGACGGCGCCGGGTCGATCTTCAAGATCTTCACCACGGCCGCCGCGATGGACATGGGCATGGGCATCAACACCCAGCTGCAGGTCCCGGCCCAGTTCCAGGCCAAGGGCCTGGGAAGCAGCGACACCCCGGGCTGCCCGAAGGAAACCTGGTGTGTGAAGAACGCCGGTGGCTATCGCGGCGCGATGAGCGTCACCGATGCGCTGGCCACCTCGCCGAATACCGCGTTCGCCAAACTGATCTCGCAGATCGGCGTGCAGCGCTCGGTCGATATGGCGGTCAAGCTGGGGCTGCGGTCCTACGCGCAGCCCGGCAGCGCCCGCGACTACGACCCGGAGAGCAACGAGAGCCTGGCCGATTTCATCAAGCGGCAGAACATCGGCTCGTTCACGCTGGGGCCGTTCGAGGTCAATGCCCTCGAGTTGTCCAACGTGGCGGCCACGCTGGCCTCCGGCGGAACCTGGTGCCCGCCCAACCCGATCGCCCAGGTGCTGGACCGGCGCGGCAATGAGGTGTCGGTGACCACCGAGACCTGCGATCAGGCGGTTCCCGAGGCCCTGGCCAACACCCTGGCCAATGCGATGAGCAAGGACGACCAGGCCGGCGGCACCGCCTCCGGTTCGGCCGGATCGGTGGGCTGGGATCTGCCGATGTCGGGCAAGACCGGCACCACCGAGGCGCACCGCTCGTCGGGATTCCTCGGCTTCACCAACCAGTACGCGGCCGCCAACTACATCTACGACGACTCCCGCAACCCCGGCGAGCTGTGCTCGTTCCCGTTGCGGCAGTGCGGTAACGGCGACCTGTACGGCGGCAACGAACCGGCCCGCACCTGGTTCACCGCGCTGAAGCCGATCGCCAACAATTTCGGCCCGGTCGTGATGCCGCCCACCGATCCCCGCTACGTCGACGGCGGCCCCGGCTCACAGGTGCCCACCGTGGCCGGGCTGGATGAGACCGCGGCCCGGCAGCGGCTCAAGGATTCCGGGTTCCAGGTGGCCGACGGGGCCAGCTCGGTCAACAGCAGCTCGCGCTACGGCACCGTGGTCGGGACCTCGCCCAGCGGGCAGACCATCCCGGGCTCGATCATCACGCTGCAGATCAGCAACGGCATCCCGCCGGCCCCGCCGCCGCCACCCCCGATCGGGATCCCGATGCCGGGTGGCCCGCCGGTGGAGATCGGCCAGACCGTGGTCGAGATCCCGGGGCTGCCTCCGATCACCGTGCCGGTGCTCGGGCCACCGCCGCCGCCTCCGTGACCGCAGTAGGCTTGCCGCATGTCAGTCAAGAAGGCAGCCGCCGTCACCGTCGGCTCGCTGGCCGCCGGAATCGGCTACGCGTCCCTGATCGAGCGCAACGCATTCGTGCTGCGGGAAGCGACCATGCCGGTACTGGCCCCGGGCTCTTCTCCGCTGCGGGTGCTGCACCTGTCCGACCTGCACATGCGCCCCAACCAGCGCCGCAAGCAGGCTTGGCTGCGTGATCTGGCCCGGCTGGAGCCCGACCTGGTGGTCAACACCGGCGACAATCTGGCGCACCCGAAGGCTGTGCCCGCCGTCGTGCAGTCACTCAGCGAATTGTTGTCGGCGCCCGGTCTGTTCGTGTTCGGCAGCAACGACTACTTTGCCCCGCGGCTGAAGAACCCGCTGAACTACATCACCAAACCGGATCACCGGACGCACGGTCAGCCACTGCCGTGGCAGGACCTGCGCGCGGCGTTCACCGAACGCGGTTGGCTCGACATGACCCATCTGCGTCGCGATATCGAGGTGGCCGGGCTGCACATCTCGGTGGCCGGGGTCGACGATCCACATCTCAAGCGCGACCGCTACGACACCATCGCCGGCTCGGCCAATGCCGCGGCGAACCTGACGCTGGGCATCACCCACTCCCCCGAGCCGCGGGTGCTGGACCGTTTCGCCGCCGACGGCTATCAGCTGGTCCTGGCCGGGCACACGCACGGCGGCCAACTGTGCCTGCCGTTCTACGGGGCGCTGGTCACCAATTGCGATTTGGACCGGTCCCGGGCCAAGGGCGCCTCGAAGTGGGGTTCGCACATGCAGCTGCACGTCTCGGCCGGCATCGGTACCTCGCCGTACGCGCCGGCGCGGTTCTGCTGCCGCCCGGAGGCCACCCTGCTGACCCTGGTGGCGGCCCCGACCGGGGGCGGGCATGCAGGGACCCGCGCGGGGCAGTCCAGCCCGTCCGTTTCAGCCCGGTGAGCCTGTCGGCCGGTACCGCCTCCCACACTCGGCCGCGCCAGTGGGTGGACAACGCGGTGCGGCTGATCGAGGCGGATGCCAAACGCAGCGCCGACACTCACCTGCTGCGATACCCGCTGCCCACGGCGTGGCGCGACCGGGTGGATGTGGCGCTTTACCTCAAGGACGAGTCCACCCACATCACCGGCAGCCTCAAACACCGGCTGGCCCGGTCGCTGTTCCTGTACGGGTTGTGCAACGGCTGGATCGGTGAGAACACCACGGTGATCGAGGCGTCGTCGGGGTCGACGGCGGTCTCGGAGGCATACTTCGCGGCCCTGTTGGGGCTGCCGTTCATCGCGGTGATGACGGCCTCCACCAGTGCCTCGAAGATCGCGCTGATCGAAGCACAGGGCGGCCGTTGCCATTTCGTCGAGGAGTCGTCCCAGGTGTATGCCGAGGCGCAGCGGCTGGCCGAGGAGACCGGCGGACACTACCTGGACCAGTTCACCAATGCCGAGCGGGCCACCGACTGGCGCGGCAACAACAACATCGCCGAGTCGATCTTCGAGCAGATGCGCCTGGAACCGCATCCGATCCCGGAGTGGGTCGTGGTGGGGGCCGGCACCGGCGGCACCAGCGCGACGATCGGCCGCTACATCCGCTACCGCAGGCATGCCACCCAGCTGTGTGTCGTCGATCCGGAGAATTCGGCGTTCTTCCCCGGCTATACCCAGGGCCGCAATGACGTCGTCATCGATGCGTCGTCACGCATCGAGGGCATCGGCCGGCCGCGGGTGGAGCCCTCGTTTCTGCCCGGCGTGGTGGACCGGATGGTCGCCGTCCCCGACGGCGCGTCGGTCGCCGCGGCGCACCACGTCAGCCGCGTTCTGGGCCGCCGGGTCGGCCCGTCCACCGGAACCAACCTGTGGGGTGCGTTCCAGCTGCTGGCCGAGATGATCGCGCACGGCCGCAGCGGATCGGTGGTGACCCTGCTGGCCGACAGCGGTGACCGCTACGCGGACACCTACTTCGATGCGGACTGGCTCAACGCCCACGGGTTCGAGCTGTCCGAGCCCGCGGCGGTGCTCTCGGAGTTCGAGCATTCCGGCAGCTGGTCCTGAGCCGTCTCGGCCGTCAGCACCAGCCACAGCGCTGCCAGGGCGAAAAAACCCAGGTAGACGGTGGCGCCCAAGGCGGTCATGTGTACTCCAGTCGTTTCCGATGATGTCCTTGATTAGAACGCCGACGGAGCGCCCGGGGCTTCCCACGACGTGGCGTGATGTACACCGCTGGTCCCCGTTTGGATTTCGAGGCACCCGGTGCGATAGGCTGTCGAAGCTTCACACGGGGTGTGGCGCAGCTTGGTAGCGTGCTTCGTTCGGGACGAAGAGGTCGTGGGTTCGAATCCCGCCACCCCGACAGTGCAGCAGGGCCCTGACCAGAGAAATCCGGTCAGGGCCTTGCTTTTTAGTGCTGATGGTCTTTCTTGCCGTGGCCCCTCTTGTTGCCATTCCCATTGCCGTTGCCATGCCCATTGCCTTGGTTACCTTCGTCCGCGGGCGCGGTCGGCGTCACAGTGGGAATGCTCGTGACCGCGGGGACGGTTGGCGCGGGCGGCGCGGTCGGCACAGGAGCCACCGGTGTGGCGGGTGAACGCTGCGGTGCCGGGTCGGCGATCAGCAGGATGGCCCCGAGGATGACGGCGGCCAGAACGGCCGTCAGCGCGAGCACCAGCCGGGTGCGGGAGCGCCGCGCCGGCGGTGCTGGCGTGGGCAGCACCAGGGTCGCGGGGCGCGCCGGTGCCGCCCCGTGCAACGCGGCCCGCATCGCACCCGCATCGGCGAAGCGGTGCGCCGGATTCCGCGCCATCGCGGACTCCACCACGTGAGCCAGGGCCGGATCCACATCCGGACGCAGCATCCCGATCGGCGCCAACGGCTCTTCGAGCACCGCCCGCATGGTGGCCACCGGGTTGTCCCGATCAAACGGGCGCCGCCCGGTCAATGCCTCATAGCCGAGCACACCGACCGCGTACAGGTCGTCCGACGGCAACGCCCGCTGACCGGTAATCCGTTGTGGGCTCAGATAATTCGCTGTGCCGAAAACCAGTCCGGCCTGAGTGTGGGCCGACCCGTCGGTCTTGGCGATGCCGAAGTCGGCGAGCTTGGCGGCGCCGGATGCGGCGATCAGGACGTTGCCCGGCTTGATGTCGCGGTGCAGGATGCCCGCACCGTGCGCGGCGGTCAGCGCGCCGAGCAGGTCTGCCAGCACCGAACGCACCCGGTGCACCGGCAGCGGCCCGGCCGCGATCTCGTCGGCCAGCGTGGGCCCGGGCAGGCGTTCCATCACAATGAACGGCGTCCCGTTGTGTTCACCACTGTCGTGCACGACGACGATGTTCGGATGGTTGAGTACCGCGGCGGCCCGCGCTTCGGTGTCGAAGCGGCGACGCGTCACCTCGTCGGCGGCCAGACCGGGATGGAGCAGTTTGATCGCCACCGGACGCGACAGCCTGGTGTCCCAGCCATCGCGCACCTCTGCCATGCCGCCGTGGCCAAGGATGCCGCGTAACTCGTAGCGGCCGCCGAGCGCCGCCGTCATGGTTCTCCCCTCCGATATACCGTCGGATTCAAGTATCCCGTAGTGCCCTTCCGGATCCCAACCAAGCAGTTGATAGCGTCGGCTGATGGTCGCGCCGAGCTGGATTGCCCAACTGCTGCAGTTCGACCGCGAGGGCGACGACTTCTGCATCCGGGAACCCGGGCGAAGCTCGGCCGAGCGGTTGTTCGGCGGCCTGATCGCCGCGCAGTCACTGGCCGCCGCGGGGGCCACCGTCGACGATGGCAAGCTGCCGCAGTCGCTGCACACCTACTTCATCCGTGGCGGACGCTACGACGCCGATGTCGAATTCCACGTCGAGCGCATCCGCGACGGACGCGCGTTCGCCACCCGTCAGGTCACCGCCACCCAGGACGGCAAGGTGATCCTGGAGATGATCGCGTCCTTTCACCACCCCGAGCCCGGCCTGGACTGGTGTCCCGACACCAGCCCGGCGCTCGAATTCGACGCGGCTGTCCCGAAAGCTCCGGTGATGGATTTCGGTGACCTGTTCGACCTGCGCACCATGCCCACCGACGACTCGACGTTCGCGGTCTCGCCGTTCTGGATCAGGACACGCGCCGAGATCGAGGACGATCCGTTGATCCAGGCCTGCACTCTGACGTTCATGTCCGACTTCGGTCCGGTACCCGCCGCCCTGCCCCCGACGGTCAAGCTGCGCGCCGACCTCGGCTTCGCTGCCAGCCTGGACCATTCGATCTGGTTTCATCGCCCGTTCCGACCCCACGACTGGCACCGCTACGAGCTGCGCTCGGTCAACCACAACGATTCACGCGGGCTGACGCACGGCGCACTCTACGACGCCGCGGGCAGCCCGATCGCCAGCGTCAGCCAGGAAGCGCTGTGGCGGATCGAGTGAGCCCTACAGCCGGGCCTTGACCGCCGCCGACAACCGCGCGCCGTCGGCCTTGCCCGCGGCGATCGCCGTGGCGGCCTTCATCACCTGGCCCATCTGCCGCATGCCGGGTCGCTCCCCGTTCTGCTCGGCGACCTGCGCAATGGCGGTGTCGGCGACGTCGGCCACCTCGGCCTCGGTCAACTGGGTGGGCAGGTACTCGTCGATGATCCGGGCCTCGGCATGCTCGTTGGCAGCCAACTCGCCGCGGCCGTGCTGGGTGTAGATCTCGGCCGCCTCGCCGCGTTTCTTCGATTCCCGGGCCAGCACCGCGATCACCTCGGCATCGGAAAGCTCACGCGGCTTCTTGCCCGCGACCTCCTCGGTCTGGATCGCGGCCAACAGCATCCGCAGCGTGGCGGTGCGCAGCTTGTCCTGAGACTTCATCGCGCTGGTCAGATCCGCACGGAGCCTGTCCTTGAGTTCGGCCATGGCGCCAAACCTACGCCGTGCCCGCGGGCCCGCCGGCGACAAACCGCGCATCGACGGCCACCGAGACCTCGATGTCGGCCGGGGCGAGTTCGGCTTCGGGGGCGCCGCCGACACCACCGGCCACCGACATGGCATGCATCATCCGCGCCGACACCGACCCATCGGATGCGTGGCCCAGCATGCCCTCGTCGGCGATCGCCACCGGCCGTACCGGGCCCAGGTTCAGCGCGTCGGCGTAGCGCTGGGCGCGGACAACCGCGTCCTGTACCGCCCGGGTGTGCACATCGGCGATCAGCTCGTCCCGGTGTTTGGCGGTCAGTGCCCATTCGATGCGCGAGAGCGCGAATCCGCCGGTGTTGACGACGTGCCCGCCGACCCACCGGGACAGTGCGGTGAAATCCCGGAACTTCACCTCGATCCCGACGCTCGCGTGATGCACCAGCGGCAGTTGCTTGCCTTCGTTGTTCCACGGCCGGTTCGCCCAGGTGCGCAGCTGCTGGGTGGACCACCACGTGATCGGTCCGGCATCGGGGTTGTGCAGCGGCTGGATCGAGGCCTTCACCGCGTCCAGATCGCGGACCACGCGGTCGTACACCGGCTCGATCGCCGGACCCTCGTAGGAGATGGTGGCATGTACCGTGCCGCGCTCGGCCGGCTGGAACACCGAGAAACTTCCACGCACGATGATGTCGGTCGGCATGGGTCCCACGGTAATTGCCGCGCCCCGCCCGGCCGGGCGCGTTGTCAATTTCCCCGGCCATGGACAGGATGGTGGGATGGCCTACCCACCATCCGGCTACTACCCGCCACCGGGTGACGGCCCTTGTCCACCGCCGGGTTACGGCCCCTACCCGCCCGGATATCCGCCCGGATTTGGATACCCGGCCGCACTCAAACCGGGTGTCATCCCATTGCGGCCGCTCAGCCTGGCCGACATCTTCAACGGTGCGGTGGCCTACATCAAGAAGAATCCCAAGGCGACTTTGGGCCTCACCACCATCGTCGTGGTGGTAGCCCAGGCCATCGCGCTGGTGCTGCAGGTCGGTCCGCTGGCTGCGGGCGGCGTATTCAGCTCGCCACTGCAGGGCGAGGAGCCCACGCCCGGTACGTTCGCGGTGTTCTTCGGTGGCGCGTTCGCCGGTTCGATCGTCACTGCACTGTCGGCAGTGCTGCTGTCCGGAATGCTCACGGTGGTGATCGGGCGGTCGATATTCGGCGGGTCGATCACGATCGGGCAAGCCTGGGAGCGGATGCGCGGGCGGTTGCCGGCGCTGATCGGGCTGACCGCGCTCGAAGCCCTGGTGGTGCTCGTGGTCGCCGCGTTCATCGCCTTCGTGATCATCGTGGTGAGCCGAACCGGCGGCGGTGTGACCGCGTTTCTGATCGGGGCGCCGCTGGTGCTGGTCGCGGTCATCGCCGCGCTCTGCGCGTCCACGCTGCTGCTGTTCGCGCCCGTGGTGATCGTGTTGGAACGCCTCGGCGTCTTCGCCGCCATCGCACGGTCATTCGCATTGGCGAAGAAGGACTTCTGGCGGATCCTCGGAATCTGGCTGCTGGCAACCCTCGTGATGGCCGTGATCGCCGGCGCGGTCGCCGTGCCGTTCAGCGTGACCGGCCAGCTGCTGACGATGGGCGCCGGGGGCCTGTCCTTGATCGGTCTGGTGCTGAGCGCGGTCGGCAGCGCCATCGGGCAGATCATCACCGCGCCGTTCCGCGCCGGTGTGGTGGTGTTGCTCTATACCGATCGGCGGATCCGGGCCGAGGCCTTCGATCTGGTGCTGCAGACCGGGGCGGCCGGGCCGGCCGAATCCACCGATCAGCTGTGGTTGACCGGGCGTTTCTGAACTGACTTTTGAGATGACGGGGATCGACATCGACCGTGATGCCGCGCACGATGCCGCGCAGAATGAGCTGAGCAAGCCGATCTATCCCAGGGCTTCGCCGACCGAGCAGATCGGCGATTGGCTCAGTGAGCTGTTGTACCGGCTGGCCGCCGGCGGGTCCACCGTTCCCGGTGGTTGGTTCACCCTCTCGGTGCTGGCCATCCTGGTGATTGCGGCCGTGGTGGTCGCGGTGCGGATCGCCCGGCGCACCATGCGCACCAATCGCGGGCAGCAGTACACCCTGTTCGACAGCCGAGAGCGCAACGCCGCCGAGCACCGTGCGACCGCCGAACAGTATGCGGCGGAAGGCAATTGGGCGGAGGCCATCCGCCACCGGCTGCGCGCGCTGGCCCGTCACCTGGAGGAATCGGGGATACTCGACCCGGTGCCGGGCCGCACCGCGACCGAACTCGCCCGCGACGCCGGCGCCGCGCTACCGGGGCTCGCCGGTGAACTGTCCACCGCGGCAAACATATTCAACGACGTCACCTACGGTGAACAGCCCGGAACCGAATCGGCGTACCGGGCGATCGCCGCCCTCGACGAGGCCGGGGTGCGATGAAGGAACGCATACGCACCGCACGCTGGGTGCTGCTCGCGCTCGCGGTCATCGTCGCGCTGGCCGTGCTGACGGTCTATCTGACCGCGCCGCGCCCGGGCGGCCGACTCGATCCCGAGTCGACGTCGCCGGACGGGACCCACGCGCTGGTCAGCCTGTTGCGCGGGCACGGCGTGCAGGTGATCACCGCCGCCAACGTCGACGAGGTGAAGCGGGCCGCACGGCCCGGCACCCTGCTGGTGGTGGCCCAGACCATGTTCCTGGCCAGCGATGACCAAGTGCGCGGGCTGGCCGAAGTCGGCGGCGACCTGCTGCTGATCGAGCCGACGCCGAGAACCCGCGAGACGCTCGCACCGCAGGTAAAGGCCGACAAGCCGAGCGCGTTCGGCGGCGGTGCGCCCGATTGCGAACTGCCCGAAGCGAACCGGGCCGGCAACGCCGAGCTCGGCGCTACCGACACCTACCAGGCGGCCGGGGACATCCCGGTAACGCGTTGCTATGCCGGGGCGCTGGCTCGCTACCAGGACGGGCAGCGCACCGTCACCGTGGCCGGCACCGGCAGTTTCATGACCAACTCGGGTCTGCTCAAGGAGGGCAACGCGGCGCTGGCGATGAATCTGGCCGGCGCCGCGCCCCGGGTGATCTGGTATGCACCACAGCATTTCGAGGCCAGTTCGACCGGCACCGCAACCCTGTCCGACCTGATACCCAAGCAGGTCCGTTGGATCGTCCTGCAGCTGTGCCTGGTGGTGGCGCTGCTGGCGGTGGCTCAGGCGCGCCGCCTCGGTCCGCTGGTCGCCGAATCCCTGCCGGTGGTGGTCCGGGCTTCGGAGACCGTCGAGGGCCGCGGACGGTTGTACCGGTCCCGACGGGCCCGCGACCGGGCCGCCGACGCGCTGCGCGCCGCTGCCCTGGGCCGGCTGTTGCCGCGGTTGGGGCTGAGCGCCGGGGCCGCCCCGCAGGCCGTCGCGGCCGCCGTCGCGGAACGCTGCGGCACCGCCGCCAACTCGGCGGGTCACCTGCTGTTCGGCCCGCCCCCGGCCACCGACGCCGAACTTGTCCATCTCGCCCACCAACTCGACGACATCGAAAGGCAGGTCGCGCAGTCGTGACTCAGCCCAACTCCGAGAACGCCCGGCAAGCCCTGCTGGCCCTGCGCAACGAGATCGCCAAAGTGGTGGTCGGCCAGGACGCGGTGATCAGCGGGCTGGTGATCGCCCTGCTCTGCCGTGGACATGTCTTGCTAGAGGGTGTGCCGGGCGTGGCCAAGACGCTGCTGGTGCGCACCCTGGCGGCGGCCCTGCGGCTGGATTTCAAGCGCGTGCAGTTCACCCCGGACCTGATGCCCGGCGATATCACCGGCTCCCTGATCTACGACGCCCGCACCGCCGAGTTCGAGTTCCGGTGCGGCCCGGTGTTCACCAATCTGCTGCTGGCCGATGAGATCAACCGGACACCGCCGAAAACCCAAGCCGCGCTTCTGGAGGCCATGGAGGAGCGCCAGGTCAGCGTCGACGGCGAGCCGCGGCCATTGCCCGACCCATTCATCGTGGCGGCCACCCAGAACCCGATCGAATACGAGGGCACCTATCAGCTGCCCGAGGCCCAGCTGGACCGCTTCCTGCTCAAGCTCAATGTCGCGCTGCCGCCGCGGGATCAGGAGATCGCGATCCTGGGCCGGCACGCCCACGGCTTCGACCCCAGGGACTTGTCCGCGGTGCAGCCGGTGGCCGGTGCGGCGGAGCTGGCGGCCGGACGCGAAGCCGTGCGTCAGGTTCTGGTGGGCGATGAGGTGCTCGGCTACATCGTCGATATCGTCGGGGCCACCCGGCATTCCCCGTCGCTGCAGCTCGGGGTGTCGCCGCGCGGGGCCACCGCCCTGTTGGCCACCTCGCGGTCCTGGGCCTGGCTGTCCGGGCGCAACTACGTCACACCCGATGACGTCAAGGCGATGGCCCGGACCACCCTGCGGCACCGGGTGGCGCTGCGCCCAGAGGCCGAGCTGGAGGGCGCCACCCCCGACGGAGTACTGGACGGCATCCTGGCCGCCGTCCCGGTACCGCGCTGATGGTTCTCACCGGCCGCGCCGGCCTGGTCGCACTGATCGGTGTACTGCCGATCGGGTTGGCCCCTTGGCCGGCAACGGCTTTCGCGGTGCTGGCGGCGCTGCTGGGGGTTGCGATCGTCGCCGACGTCGCCCTGGCCGGCAGCCCGTCCGGGTTGCGGTTGGTCCGCGGCGGCGAGTCCACCGCGCGGCTGGGCCAGACGGTCGACGCGCTGCTCACCGTGCACAACACCGGACGGCGCCGAGTGCGCGGCGCACTTCGCGATGCCTGGCCGCCCAGCACAACCGCCCACCCTCGCGCACATCAGCTGAATATCGCTGCGGGACAACAAGTTCAGTTGACCACCCGATTGCATCCGGTGCGCCGCGGCGACCAACGCTGCGAGCTGGTCACGGTGCGCTCGATCGGTCCACTGGGGCTGGCCGGACGGCAGCGCTCGCAGCCGCTCGCCGGGCAGGTCCGCATCCTGCCACCGTTCTTGTCGCGCAAACACCTGCCGTCCCGGCTGGCCAGGCTTCGCGAGCTGGACGGTGCGATACCGGTGTTGATCCGGGGTCAGGGCACCGAATTCGATTCGCTGCGTGAATATGTGGTCGGCGACGACGTCCGCTCGATCGACTGGCGCGCCACCGCCCGGCGTGCCGACGTGGTGGTGCGGACCTGGCGTCCGGAACGCGACCGACGGGTGGTGATCGTGCTGGACACCGGCCGTACCTCGGCGGGCCGGGTCGGGGTCGACCCGACCGCACGCGACCCGGGCGGGTGGCCACGGCTGGACTGGTCGATGGACGCCGCGCTGCTGCTGGCGGCGCTGGCGTCGCGGGCGGGCGACCATGTCGATTTTCTGGCCATCGATCGGGTGCCCCGCGCCGGGGTGTGGGGCGCCTCGCGCACCGAGCTGCTGGCCACGCTGGTCGGGGCGATGGCGCCGCTGCAGCCGGCGCTGGTGGAATCCGATGCCACCGCCATGGTTTCGGCAATTATGCGGCGGGTGCGGGGCCGGGCGCTGGTGGTGCTGCTCACCGATCTGAACGCGTCGGCTCTCGACGAAGGGTTGATGACGGTGCTGCCGCAGCTGTCGGCGCGGCATCAGGTGCTGCTGGCCGCGGTCGCCGATCCGCGGGTGGACGAGTTGGCGGCCGGCCGCTCCGATGCCGCCCAGGTGTACGACGCGGCCGCTGCCGAACGGGCCCGCAACGATCGTCGGGGCATCGCGTCCCGGCTGCGCCGCTACGGGGTGGATGTGGTGGATGCCCCGCCGGAGGACCTGGCGCCGGCCCTGGCCGACCACTATCTGGCGATGAAGGCCGCGGGCAAGCTCTAACCGATCGGGACCACGTCCGGGGCGTCTTCCAGATCGCCATTCTCCCCCGCCCACACAGCCTTGCGCCCGAAGTGGATCACATAACCCAGGAAGGCCACCTCGACCGCGACGCCGATGGCGATACGCACGAAGGTGGGCAACGATGACGGGGTCACCAGCGCCTCGACCAGACCCGACACCAGCAGCACGACGGCCAGCCCGATCGCGGCCGCGACCACCGCCCGGCCCTGCTCGGCCAGCACCTGGCCGCGGGGCCGGTCGCCGGGGGCGATCACCGTCCAGCCCAACCGCATCCCGACCGCGGCGGCCAGGAACACCGCGGTGAGCTCGAGCAGGCCGTGCGGGAGGATCAGGCCGAGGAACAGGTCGCCTTTACCCGCGCTGAACATCAGCCCGGCGTTCACCCCGAGGTTCGCCGCATTCTGGAACAGCACATACGGGATGGGTAGCCCGAGCAGGATCGCGAAGGCAATGCACTGCGCGGCCACCCACGCGTTGTTCAGCCAGACCTGCAGGGCGAACGACCCGGCCGGGTGCTCGCTGTAGTACGACTCGAAATCGTGGTTGACCAATTCGTCTAGCTCACTGGGTGTTCCGATGGCCGCGTGGACATCCGGATTGCCCGACACCCACAGCGCCAGCGCGATGGTCACGATGAAGAACGCCACCGCCGATCCGAGCCACCAGCGCCAGGACCGGTAGGCCACCACCGGGAAGGACACCGTCCAGAACCGGACGAATTCCCGCCACAGCGGGGCGTGCGCGCCGGTCACCGCGGCCCGCGCCCGGGCCACCAGACCGGACAACCGCCCGACCAGAACCGAATCGTGGGAGGCCGACCGCACCATCGACAGATGCGTGGAAACCCGTTGATAGAGGTCCACCAGCTCGTCGACTTCGGCACCGGTCAGCCGTCGGCGGCGTTTTATCAACTGCTCCAACCGGTCCCAGGTGGGGCGATGGGCCACGACGAACGCATCGACATCCACCTGGCCAGCGTAGTCGGTAGCGTGTGTCGGTATGGTCTCGCAGCCCGCGCCGGTGGTGACCGGGGATGCCGTGGTCCTCGACGTCGCGATCGCCCAGTTGCCGGTGCGCACCCTGGCGGCACTGATCGACATCGTGGTGATCTTCATCGGATATGTGGTCGGCGTGCTGCTGTGGTCGCTCACGCTGAGCCAATTCGACGACGCGTTGTCGGCCGCCATCCTGCTCATCTTCACCGTGCTGACCCTGGTGGGTTACCCGGTGCTGATGGAGACCGCGACGCGGGGCCGGTCGCTGGGCAAGATGGCGTTGGGGCTGCGGGTGGTGTCCGAGGACGGCGGCCCGGAACGCTTCCGCCAGGCCCTGTTTCGTGCACTGGCCGGGTTCATCGAGATCTGGATGCTGACCGGCGGGCCCGCGGTGATCTGCAGTCTGTTGTCGGCCAAGGGAAAACGGCTCGGCGATATCTTCGCCGGCACCGTGGTGATCAGTGAACGCGGCCCCAAGCTGACCGCGCCACCGGTCATGCCACCGGCGCTGGCGTGGTGGGCGGCGTCGCTGCAGCTGTCCGGCCTCGGCGCCGAGCACGCCGAGTTGGCCAGGCAGTTCCTGTCTCGCTCGGCTCAACTCGATCCGCGGATCCGCCGCGACATGTCCCAGCGGATTTTCGCCGAGGTGGCGTCGCGGATCTCGCCGCCACCGCCGCCCGGGGTGCCCGCCGAGCAGGTGCTGGCCGCGGTGCTGGCCGAACGCCATCGTCGTGAGCTGGCCAAGCTCATGCGGAACGCTCCGGCCATGCCGAATCCAACCCCCTACCCGAGCCATCAGCCGATTCCCCCGGCGCCGGCGCCAACCGGCGGGTTCACCCCGCCCAGCTAGGTGATGGGACACACATGTCCCATTTTGGCCCAACCGTGCTATATTTTGATGCATGACCAGCCCGGCATCTACGCACAGCGGACCGCGTGAGCGGACCCGCAAGGCGATTCTCGATGCCGCGATGACGGTGCTGGCCGACCATCCGACCGCCTCACTCGGCGATATCGCGGCCGCCGCCGACGTTGGCCGCAGCACCGTGCACCGGTACTACCCGGAGCGCACGGATCTGTTGCGGGCCCTCGCGCGCCACGTGCACGAACTGAGCAACGCCGCCACCGATCGCGCGGACCCCACCCACGGTCCGGCCGATGCCGCACTGCGCCGTGTGGTGGAGAGTCAGCTCGACCTGGGCCCCATCGTGATCTTCGTGTACAGCGAGCCGACGATCCTGGCCGATCCTGAGCTGGCCGCCTATCTGGACACCGGCGATGAGGCCATCGTCGAGATACTCAACCGAGCATCGGTCGACAGGCCCGAATACCCCCCAGGGTGGGCCCGGCGAGTGTTCTGGGCCCTGCTCGACGCCGGCTATGAAGCCGCCAAGCAGGACGGCACACCGCGCCATCAAATCGTCGACGCCATCATGACCAGCCTGACCGCGGGCACCATCCAGCTACCGCGCGGCTGACACAACTCTTTTTACGTCCTTGGAGACAACTCATGTCCACCTGCCTGAATGGCAGTACATCCGTATCGACCCCCAAACGCGCCTGGGTTGCCCTGGCCGTTCTGATGCTGCCGGTCCTGCTGATCGCCATCGACAACACCGTGCTGGCCTTCGCGCTGCCGGTGATCGCCGAGGATTTCCGGCCCTCGGCATCCACCCAGCTGTGGATCGTCGACGTCTACTCCCTGGTGCTGGCCGCGCTGCTGGTCGCCATGGGCGGGCTCGGTGACCGGATCGGCCGGCGCCGCCTGCTGCTGATCGGCGCCACCGGTTTCGCGCTGGTGTCCGTCGCGGCCGCATTCGCGCCCAGCGCGCAGTACCTGGTCATCGCCCGCGCCGCGCTCGGCGTGTTCGGTGCCATGCTGATGCCCTCGACGCTGTCGCTGATCCGCAACATCTTCACCGACGCCTCGGCCCGCCGGCTCGCCATTGCGATCTGGGCGTCCTGCTTCACCGCCGGATCAACCCTCGGCCCGATCGTGGGTGGGGCACTGCTGCAGCATTTCCATTGGGGCGCAGTGTTCCTGGTGGCCGTACCGATCCTGTTGCCGCTCTTGGTGCTCGGCCCCCGGTTGGTGCCGGAATCGCGCGACCCCAATCCCGGCCCACTCGACCTGATCAGCGTGGTGTTGTCGTTCACCGCGATGCTGCCGTTCGTCTGGGCGATCAAGACCGCGGCCCACGACGGGTTGTCGGCCGTCGTCGCGCTGGCGTTCGTGGCCGGTATCGCCTCGGCGGTGCTGTTCGTCCGCCGGCAGAAGCGAAGTGCCAACCCGATGCTCGATATCGGACTGTTCTCCTACGGGCCGTTCAGCTCATCGATTCTGGCGAACTTCCTGTCCATCGTGGGGCTGATCGGGTTCATCTTCTTCATCTCGCAGCACCTGCAGCTGGTGCTGGGCCTGTCGCCGCTGGCCGCCGGTCTGGTGACGCTGCCCGGCGCGGTGGTCTCGATGATCGCCGGTATCGGTGTGGTCCAGCTGGCGAAACGCTTTGCGCCGCAAACCCTGATGGTCGCCGGGCTGATCCTGGTCGCGGCCGGGTTCATCCTGATCCTGCTGTTCCGCCACGACCTGTCGGTGGTCGCAGTGATCGTGTCGTTCGTCGTACTCGAACTCGGCGTCGGGATGTCCCAGACGGTGTCCAACGACACCATCGTCGCCTCGGTTCCGGCCGCCAAAGCCGGTGCGGCATCGGCGGTTTCGGAAACCGCCTACGAGTTGGGCGCGGTGGTGGGCACGGCCACCCTGGGCACCATCTTCACCGCGTTCTACCGCAGCAATATCCAGATCCCGGCCGGCTTGACCCCGGCGCAGGCCGGCGACGCCGCCGAGAGCATCGGCGGCGCCACCTCGGTGGCCGCGGACCTGCCTGCGAGCACCGCGACCCAGCTGCTCGATTCGGCCCGGACCGCATTCGATTCGGGCATCGCGCCGACGGCGGTCATCGCGACGGTGCTGGTACTGGCCGCCGCGGCGATCGTGGCAATCTCGTTCCGGCGCACCGATCAGCGGTAACCCAGCCCGATCAGCATCAGGGTCGCGGCAGCCAGTCCGGAACCCGCACGAACGTGGTTCCATGCCGTCCAGTTGGTGAAGTACGCCTGCCATTGCGCTGCCGCGTCGGTCATCTCGACCCGCTTCAGGTGGTCGTTGAGCGGGACGTTGAACAGCATCGTCACGATCACGCCCAGTACCCCGAAGATCGCGCCGGCCAGCAGGTACCAACTGCCGGGCCGGCCGATCTGGGTCAGCGCGACCACCCCAACCGCGAGCGCCAGCAGTGCCGAGCCGAAGAACATCACCATGAACGGCGCGTTGGCGGTGGCCTCGGTGTTGATGCCGCGCATCGCGGTGATCGCGTCGACCGGACCGACACGGTTGAGCCCGTTCATGACGAACGTGGAGAACGCGTAGTAGATCCCGCCGGCTGTTGCACTGGCGATCGCGGCTGCTGCGGTGAGAACGACGACTGGGTTGTTGGTCATGGCTCCAGTCAACGGCGTCGGCGAAAGACGTTCCATGGTCGAGAGTCCCGATTACATATTCGATCGTCTTTTCTGCCCAGCGCTGCCACGATGGCAGCGTGACGCGCGAATTCGACGATTTGGTGGCCGAGGCCGACGCGGCAGCTGTGGACGGCTGGGACTTCTCGTGGCTGGACGGCCGGGCGACCGAAGCCCGGCCGGTATGGGGCTACCAACGCTTGATGAGCGAACGGCTGGCAGCCGCGTCCACCGCCCTGGACATCCAGACCGGCGGCGGTGAGGTGCTCGCCGGGGCTGCCACGTTCCCGCCGACCATGGCGGCCACCGATTCGTGGCCGCCCAACCTGGACCGCGCGACCCGACTGCTCGGGCCGCGCGGCGTCGTGGTGGTCGCCGATCCCGATGAGCCGCCGCTGCCGTTCGCCGACGCGGCATTCGACCTGGTGCTCAGCAGACACCCGGCCACCGTGTGGTGGGACGAGATCGTCCGGGTACTGTCCCCCGACGGCACTTACTTCGCCCAACATGTGGGCCCGGCAAGCGTTTTCGAGCTGACGGAGTTCTTCCTCGGCCCACAGCCGCAGGCCCGCCGGGCGCGTGATCCCGACGCCGAGTGCGCCGCGGCTCGGGCCGCCGGCCTCGACATCGTCGACCTGCGTGCCGAGCGACTGCGGATGGAGTTCTTCGACATCGGCGCCGTCGTGTATTTCCTGCGCAAGGTGATCTGGATCGTGCCCGGCTTCACCGTCACGCCCTATCGCGACCGGCTCGCCGTCTTACACCAGCAGATCCAAGCCGACGGTTCGTTCGTCGCGCATTCGTCGCGCCATCTGATCGAGGCGCGCAAGTCGGGTTGAGCGCTACCCTACCGAGGTGGATGCCCTGGTCGGACTGCTCGATGGGGTACGTGCACGCGGCGCGTTCGTGTTGCGGCTACGCATGGATCCGCCGTGGTCGCTGGGTATCCGCGACGAGGCACCCCTGGCCCTGATCTGCCAGACGCGCGGTAACGCGGTGATCGTCGGTGCCAATGGCGGCACGTTCCGGCTGGGGTCGGGCGACGTGGCACTGACCCGCGGCACCGAGAACTACGTCTTCGCCGACGATCCGTCCACCCCACCGAACGTCATCATCCATCCCGGGCAGCGATGCACGACCCTGTCCGGAGAAGATCTACATGTCGAGATGTCGTTGGGCCTGCGCAGCTGGGGCAACAGCGCGACCGGGGCAACGGAGTCGATCATCTGCACCTACGAGGGGCGCAGCGAAATCAGTGCCCGCCTGCTCGATGCGCTGCCGACGGTGCTGACCCTGCGGGCAGATGAGTGGGACACCCCGCTGATCGATCTGCTTTCGATCGAGGCCGGCCGCGACGGGCCCGGCCAGGAGGCCTATCTGGACCGGATGCTCGATCTGCTGCTGATCGCCGTACTGCGCACCTGGTTCGACCGGGATGGCAACGCACCGTCGTGGTGGCAGGCCGAACAGGACCGGATCGTCGGGCCTGCACTCAAACTGATCTACAACAATCCGGCCCACCCCTGGACGGTATCCAATCTTGCTGCGGCAGTGGGGTGTTCACGCGCAGTGTTCGCCCGTCGGTTTGCGGATCAGGTCGGTGAACCGCCGATCGCGTTCCTCACCGGGTGGCGCCTGGCGCTGGCGGCCGATCTGCTGCGCGGCAGCGAGGCCACCATCGCTGCCGTCGCCAGCCAGGTCGGCTACTCCACACCGTTCGCGTTGAGCAGTGCGTTCAAGCGCGCGTACGGCCTCAGCCCGAATGAACATCGGGCGCGGGCCGGTTGACCCGCCCCGCAAACGCCCCGGCGATCGAGGTGGTCGCGATGGTCACCAAAGCCCCGAGCATCAGTGCCGACGGCTCTCCGGGAGCCAGCAGGTGCTGCTCGGTGCCCACTGTCGCGGCGGCCACCGGCACCCCGAGCTGCGCCGCGGAGAGCACCGCCAGCGTTACCGGCTGCCCGAGCAGCCGGCCCGCCGCGTGGGCCAGCACCGCGCCCAGGCCCAAAGCCACACCGAGCGCGATGAATTCGGGTTTGTCGCCGAGTTCGCGGACTTGAAGTGAGGCACCCAGCCAGACGAAGAACAACGGGCCGAAGAAGCCTTCGGTAACCCCGAACAACTGCCTGGCCAGCCGGCGCGGCTCGCCGATAGCCGAGACCACCAGGCCCAGAGCGAAACCGGCGAGCATGATCGCCACATGCGTGGCGACGGCCAGCGCCGACAATCCGAACAGCAGGATCAGGCTCACCCGCAACTCCAGGGCGAACTCGTGATCTTCGGAGTAGTCGTGCACGCGTTTACGAAATCCACGGGCGCTCGCGGCGCGCAGCACGAAGAACAGCACAACCGCGCCACCGGCGATGGCCAGCGCTCCGAGCGCGGCCCGCGGCGCCCGCTGGATGTCGATGACCAAGGGCAACAGCACGATCGAGGCGGCGTCGGCAATCGCGATCTGCGCGGTGACCGAGAGCACCTGCGGCCCCTGCAGGTGCAGTCCGTCCATCACCGGCAGGGCCAGCGCCGCCGAGGATGACGCCATCACCACGGCATACAGTGCGGCGTGCCCGGTGCCGAACACCTTGGCCAGCACCACACCGAGCACCGCGGCGATCGCCCCCACCAACAGGGCGCGCACCAGTGCCTTCGGAATCGCGGCGCGCAGGGCGACGTTGCGCACCGGTACATGGGTTCCGACGACGAACATCACCAGGGCGAATCCGATGTTGGCGAGCAGTGTGAACGTCGGATCGGTGTGGTCGATCAGCCCGAGTCCTGTTCTCCCGAACACGATTCCGGCAACCAGTTCACCGATTATCACCGGCACCCGCAACCGGGGCAGTGCGGCCAGCGCCGGGCCGGTCAGCCCGATCACCGCGATCAGGGCAAGGGTGTCGAAGCCGAAGTCCGCCATCAGCGGGTCAGGTCCGCCATGACACCAACCGGCACGGGATGTCGGTGTTCTCGTCGGTGAGGTAGCTGGCGCACACCCGGTGATAGCCATCGGCGATCTGCAGGGCCACGTCACGTTTGGCGTCGCCACGCACCAGCAGGATCGGCGAGAGCTTCCTGCCGTCGCTGACCTTGGCCAGATCGCTGCGGACATGCGCGTTGTTCTCGGGCAGCAACGGCAACCGCGCGGCCCGCAGGATGTCCTTGGCCTTGCGGGTGATCGTCGTCGTCGCTTTGAGCGCGGCCACCGTCGGCTCCACGGCCGTGGCCTCGGCTACCAGGTCCAGGTAGTCGGCAGCCGCGCAGTAGTCATGAGCTTCGGGTTCATCGAGCCATTTCACCGCCATGGCCCGATACGTTACTTACCCGGTGATCCAGTTGCCGTGAAATCCGTAGGGAACACGCTGCGGCAGTTGGATTCTCGCCACCGGTTTCCCAGCGAAGTCACAGGCGTCCAGGATCACCAGGTCGCTGCCGTCGCGCTGCGGGTCGTACACGTAACCCAGGTACCACCCGTTGGACTCGTCGGCCGCCCCGTCTCCCGGCACGAAGACCGCCTCACCCGGGCCCGCGGCGCCGAGGTCATGGCGCACGCTCGCACCGGAAGTCAGGTCGTAGCGCACCCAGCTGTTGCGGGCCACCGTGACCGCGTAACGCGCGTTCACCCCGGCCAGCCGGTCGTCGATGCGGGGGAACTCCACTCCGAGGTCATCGAGCTGACGTTCGGTGACGGTCCCGGCGCTCAGGTCGATCCGCCATTCCCACAGCGCGCCCTCCGCATCGAACCCGCCGTTGTTGCGCCACAGCTCCGGGTACCGAACCGCCTGCAGCACAATCGAATTACCGTCATCGTGGGCGTTGGCCACGTGGAACACGTAGCACGGGTCGATGTCGAACCAGCGGATCGGGGCGTCGGGATCGTCACGGCGCATTACGCCGAACCGGGCGCCGTAGTCATCGCTCCAGCGGTACGGCATGTCGCCTCCGCCCTTGATCGCGACGTCGAGGTCGAACACCACCGGCAGGTCCATGAAGATCACATGCGCGGCGGTCATCGCGAAGTCGTGCATCATGGTGTGCGCCTTGACATCCACCGGCCGGTTGATGGTCAGCTCGCCGTTGGCATCGGCGCGGTGATAGGTGACGTAGGGCTCGAAGATGCTGCCGTAGCCGAAGAAGTGCAATTCGCCCGTGGTCGGGCAGATCTTCGGGTGCGCGGTCATCGAGTCGACCAGCTTGCCGCCGAAATCGTAGGCGCCCACGGTCTCCAGGTCGTTGGTGATCTCGTAGGGCAGTGAGGATTCCACCAGCGCCAGGGTCTTGCCGGCGTGGTTGACGACGTGGGTGTTGGCGACCGCGGATCGCAGGTTGCGGGTGCCGTCGGCGTTGTGCAGTGGGAAATCCTCGATGAAGCTGTCGGTGCGCACCCAGCGGTTGCGGTACCACTTGGCCGCGCCGTTTTCGATGCGGACGCCGTGGATCATGCCGTCGCCGGTGAACCAGTGCGCGGTGGCCTGGCGCGGGTTCGGTCCGTTGCGCAGGTACCAGCCGTCCAGTTCGGCCGGGATCGCGCCGTCGACGGGCAGGTCGTATTCGGTGAGTTCATCGGCGACCGGCGCGTAGTTGCCGCGCCGGAAGAAGTCGAGGTCACTGTTCGGCAGGGCTGAAGTCATGCACCCAACGGTGACATTCCATAACTGACATGTCAATAGTGAACGATAGACTCTCAGCATGAGTCTGCGGATGGCGGCACTTGGCCTGTTGGCACAGCATCCGGGCAGCGGGTATGACCTGCTCAAACGGTTCGATAAGTCGATGGCCAACGTCTGGCCGGCCACCCAGAGCCAGCTGTACGGCGAGCTGAACAAGCTGGCCGACGCCGGACTGATCGAGGTGTCCGCCGTCGGCCCGCGCGGCCGCAAGGAGTACCGCGTCACCCCCGCCGGCCGCACCGAGCTGTTGCGCTGGATCTCCGATCCGGCCGACGATCCTCCCGCCCGCAGCGCCGAGCTGCTGCGGGTGTTCCTGCTCGGCGAATTGCCTCGCGACCAGGCCCGCGACCACCTCCTGGCATTGGCCGCCCACTCGGAAACCGAGGTGGCGCGGCTCAAAGAACTCGAAGCATCCATTCCTTGGGCCGAGACCGAGGCGGATCTCTACGGGCACGCGGCCCTGGAGTACGGCCTGCGCTTCAACGCCATGCAGGCCGAGTGGGCACGTCAGCTCATCAAAACTATCGACAACCGATAGCTTCCGATATATCGTTGACGTATCGGAAAGGAGTTTCTCCCATGAATAACGCATTCACTCCGCCCGGCGGCTTCGGTTTCGCTCCCTTCGGCCGAGAAGACCGCCGCGCCATGTTCAGGCAGATGCGCGCGCAGGCACATGCGGCCCGCGAGCAGGGCCTTGATCCGAACTGCCAGACCGGCTTCGGATTCGGATTCAACCCGCGCGGCGGCTTCGGTTTCGATCCGCGGGGCGGCGCCGGCTTTGGACCTTTCGGCGGGCCTTTCGGTGGACGTGGCCGCGGCGGACGTCGTGGACGACGCGGTGACGTCCGCGCCGCGATCCTGACCCTGCTGACCGAACGGCCCATGCACGGCTACGAGATGACCCAGGAGATCGCGGCCCGCACCAACAACCTGTGGAAGCCCAGCCCGGGTTCGGTGTACCCCACCCTGCAGCTGCTGGTCGACGAGGGACTGATCGAGCCGACCGAAACCGAGGGCAGCAAGAAGACTTTCGATCTGACCGCGGAGGGCCGGCAGGCCGCGGCCAAGATCGAGACGCCGCCGTGGTCGCAGATCGTCGCCGACCAAGAAGATGAGGCTCCGGCACACCAGAATCTGCATGCCGCCCTCAGCCAACTGATGGCCGCCGTCGGGCAGTCGGCCTATGCCGCCGGCGAGGACCAGCAGCAGCGCATCCTCGACGTCATCAACAACGCCCGCCGGGAGATCTACACCATCCTCGGCGAGGAATAACCCTCCGCCGGAACGCAATCGATCCCCCTGCGGCATGCGGCAGGGGGATCGATCAGCCTTCGGGTGTTAGTCGTCGCTGCTGGCGGCGGCCTTGCTTGCGCTGGCCTTCTGGGCCGGCTTCGCGATGCTGTTCTTCAGCCCGTCGGTGGCCTTCTTGACGGTCGAATTCAGCTGCTTGCCAAGCGAATCAGCGGCAATCTTGCGCGTGCCGCCGACCTTGTCGACCGATGTGGTGGTCTTGACGGTTGCGATCTCGTCGGTCACGGTCTTGACGGCCGTGTCCTTCTCGACCGTCACCACCTTCACGGCGCCGTCCTTGACCGTGTCCACCTTCACGGTGTCGTCCTTGACCACCGTCACGGTGTCCTTGTCCTTGACCACCGTCACGGTGTCCTTGTCCTTCGTGACGCCAGTCTCAATGGTCACCGATCCACCGGGCGCCGCCGGCAGCTCTGCCGATCCGGGGTCGGCAGGGGCCTTGGAGACGGGCTGCTCGATCTTCGGGAAGGTCAGCTTGGTCAGCGGGTTACCCACGCCGTCCCAGCCGATGGCCCGCGCGACGATCTGCGACAGGTTCGTCAACGCGGCACACGGCCCAATCCCATGGCCCTGGAACACCAGGTCAGACCCTGTGCCGGACTGGACGCCGAGGGTGAGGGCATTGAGCAGCGAGCCGCCGGGCAGGCCGTCATTTCCGGTCGACCCGACGCTGAACAGACCGCCGAGCTCCAGGCTGAGCGATTTGATGTTCATGCCCTCCGGCATGCTGCCCGCGATCAGCGGCAATACGGCGTCGAGGTTGAGGGTCGTGCCGTTGAAGATGGAGCCGATGACGTTGGCGGGCGTGGCAATCACTGCCTGCAACGCCTGTTCAAAGCTCGCGGCGCCCATGATGCGCCCGACGCTGTTGACCAGCTCCACCACCGGGCTGAGCACCGGACCCAACGCGCCGATCAACACGCCACTGAGCGGCGAGGCCGCGAAGTTCATCAGCGACACAACTGCCGACGGGACGTCGGGGATGGACATGCCCACATCCCAGCCGTTGACGGCCATGAGCAGGAGCGTGTGCTGGGGGTCCAGGGTCCGCTCAAGCGCCGCCCAGACCGGCGATTCCGGGTCGGAGGTGGCCGCATTGAACGGATCCCCGGCGAAGGTGGCCACCTGGTAGGCCTTCTGCAGGTCAGCGCCGATGCTCTGCAGCACCGTCCCGACCGCGGTCGGGTCGTTGAGCAGCTGACCCAGATAGGCGACCTTGTTCACGATGGCCTGCTGCAGCGCGGCATGGGGCGCGGTGTAGTAGAACTCCGCGAGCTTGGTGGCGTTCTCGGACGCGGTGTTGAACGCTTCGGTCCACGCCCCGGACAGCTGTACGGCCGCCGAGGTTGCTGGTACCTGGACGTCCGGCAGCGGCGGGGCCACCGGGCTCAGCGCGATCGCACTGGCGCCCACCGCCGCGACGCCCGCGGCGAGGTACGAGCGAACACTTATTTGCATGAACTTCCTTCCGTCAGGTGACCCTTGGCACATCGAAAACTACCTAAGAAAAGGCTGATAACACAACTAATTCCGATAACTGGAACACATTCCACCCGACCGCTCCACACACCGCGAGCAATGCCGGTGCCCGCCACGTTTCCCCTGGCCAGTAGCCATATCTGCAAGATTCTGCACAGTTCGATTCGCGCCACTGCTGACGCGGACGTAAACATAACGGAGCAATAACTTAGTGCCGCTAATTAGCTAGCTGAGGATGCAACCCCGCAAACCGGACGAAAACCGCCCAAAGTCCCATGAGCAAACTCTTTGCTATTTGATACACGGCGCGTCAGCCTGCCAACACCGGTGAAGGTGCATGCCACTACCCGGTGCCAACTACAGGGGTTGGTTTGCTGGCGAGCGCCTCGTCTACGCTGCGAGCTGTGAACGGCGGCCTCGACATCCTCATTCCTGCCCTCGTCGCAGCGCTGGCCGCAGCCGGCGCCTGCATCGGCCTGCACTTCCGCGACGTGGACAGCTACGAGCGTCGCCGTGGTATCTGGCAGTGGCTGCTGGTCCTGCTGGCCGCAGCCGCGACGATGGGAGCCATCGGCTCGGCATCCGGTGTCGGGAACCTGCGGGAAGCCATGATCATGGCGGTGGCCGGCGTGGCCGCCGTCATCGTCGCCCATGTGATGTGGCGGCGGCGTGTCCCCGATGCCGAGCCCCGCAACATTGCGATCGCGACGGCCGCCGCGGTGTGCGCGGTCCTGGTGATCGCGGGGATGACCGCGTTGACCTATGTCGGGGGCAAAGGCTGCCGGCAGGCCGAACTATTGGTGCAATACACCCGCGCAAGCTACGGCGCGATAATGCCTGCGTTCGAAGCCAATAAGGGGCCGACGTTGGGCGACTTCGAGAACTGGTCCAAGCTGATCCGCGAAGCGGCCGACCAGGTGACCGACGGCAAGATTGCGCCGCACGCCCACCGAATGGGTGAGCTGGCAGGACAGATCACCGACGCCGTCCGCAACAAAGACAAGGCCACACACGCGGTTCTCGGCGCGCAGTATTCCGACGAGTTCAACGCGATCATCGCCAAATGCCGCACTCAGCGGTGATCGCTCACTCGATATCGACCCAATCCAAGGTCCGCGCAACGGCTTTCTGCCAGCCCGCATAGCCGGCTGACCGCTGCCGATCATCCCACTTCGGGGTCCAGCGCTTGTCCTCCTGCCAGTTGGCCCGCAGGTCGTCGGCGCTCTCCCAGAACCCGACGGCCAGCCCGGCCGCATAGGCCGCGCCCAGCGCCGTGGTCTCGGCCACCACCGGCTTGACCACCTCGACGCCGAGTACGTCGGCCTGGATCTGCATGCACAGCGCATTGGCGGTGATGCCGCCGTCGACCTTCAGAACCTCAAGGTGCACACCGGAATCGGCTTCCATGGCGTCCACCACATCCTTGCTCTGGTAGCAGATCGCCTCCAGCGTCGCGCGGGCCACGTGCGCATTGGTGTTGAACCGGCTCAACCCGACGATGGCGCCGCGGGCATCGGAGCGCCAGTACGGCGCGAACAGCCCGGAGAACGCCGGGACGAAGTACACGCCGCCGTTGTCGGGAACCTGCCGGGCCAGCGCCTCACTCTGCGCCGCACCGCTGATGATGCCCAGCTGATCGCGCAACCATTGCACCGCCGAACCCGTCACTGCGATCGAACCCTCAAGCGCGTAAACGGGTTTCGCGTCACCGAACTGGTAGCACACCGTGGTCAGCAGTCCGTTGTCCGAACGCACGATCTTCTCGCCGGTGTTGAGCAGCAGGAAATTGCCTGTGCCATAAGTGTTCTTGGCCTCACCGGCCTCCAGGCACACCTGGCCGACCATGGCGGCCTGCTGGTCCCCGAGGATCCCGGTCACCGGCACCTGACCGGCCAGCGGCCCGTTGTCGCGGGTGATCCCGAATGAGGCGGGATACGACGACGGCTTGATCTCGGGCAGCATCTGACGCGGAATGTTGAAGAACGACAACAGTTCGTCGTCCCAGTCCAGGGTTTCCAGGTTCATCAGCATGGTGCGGCTGGCGTTGGTGACATCGGTGACGTGCACACCGCCGCGATAGCCGCCGGTGAGGTTCCAGGTGACCCAGGTGTCGGCCGTGCCGAAGATCGCGTCGCCGTTCTCCGCGTCGCGCCGGACCCCCTCGACGTTGTCCAGAATCCACTGGATCTTGCCGCCCGAGAAGTAGGTCGCCGGCGGCAGCCCGGCCTTGCGCCGGATCACGTCGCCGCGGCCGTCACGGTCCAGCGCCGCGGCGATCCGGTCGGTGCGGGTGTCCTGCCACACGATGGCGTTGTGATACGGCCGGCCGGTGTGGCGGTTCCAGACCAGCGTG
Organism: Mycolicibacterium frederiksbergense; assembly: GCF_029893345.1. Classification (GTDB taxonomy): domain Bacteria; phylum Actinomycetota; class Actinomycetes; order Mycobacteriales; family Mycobacteriaceae; genus Mycobacterium; species Mycobacterium frederiksbergense_B. Next base: position 448,598 of record NZ_JARXVE010000004.1, read on the forward strand.
GTCTCCCGCTGGTTGGTGATGCCCAGGGCAGCGAGGTCGCCGGCCACCAGGTTGGTCTTGTTCAGCGCGGTCATGATCACCGCGGAGGTGCGTTCCCAGATCTCCACCGGGTTGTGTTCCACCCACCCGGCCTTGGGCAGGATCTGCTGATGCTCGAGCTGATGGCGCCCCACCTCGACGCCGCCGTGATCGAAGATCATGCATCGGGTGCTGGTGGTGCCCTGGTCGATTGCTGCGACGAAGTCAGCGGACATTCGTCCATGATGGCTTACATGAGTAGTGACGCCCCAGATATCGATCGCATGCCCAGGGGCGGGTTCGACGCGTCGTTCCTGGACCGGCTGCTGGAAACCGGGCGGCGGGCGTCCGGGACGCTGGACTGGACCGACTGGTTCTTCAAGAATCACCAGCGGTTCGCCGCGATCGCGCTCGATCTGGTCGCCGATGTGCCCGATCCGCGGATCCTGGAACTGGCCGCCGGATCCGGCGGGGTGTCCCGCCAACTGCTGACCAATCATCCATCGGCCCAGGTCACCGTCAGCGAGGTGGACGCGGAATCGGTGGCCCGGATCGCCGCAGGCGACCTCGGCAGCCATCCCCGAGCCCAGGTCCGGCAGCTGGACCCCACCGCGATCGACGCCGCCGACGGCAGTTACGACCTGGCCCTGTCCACGCTGTCGTTGCATCACCTGCCACCGGCGCAGGCCGCGCGGGTGTTCGCCGAGGGCACCCGGGTCGCCAACACCCTGCTGATCATCGACCTGCCGCGGCCACCGGCCCCGCTGCACCTGATGGGCCTGGCCACCATGCTGCCCGCCGCGATCCTGCTGCCATTCGTGCAGGACGGTGTGATCAGCTCGCTGCGCAGCTACAGCCCGTCCGCATTGCGCAGCCTGGCCCGGCACGCCGATCCGTCGATCGAGGTCGAGTTGCGCAGCGGGCTGAACCTGCCCCAGATCGTCATCGCACGCTCAGCGCACTGAAGCTCGGTGCGGCCGGGTGAACCGGTGCAGCAGCCAGGCGAACGGCACGGTCACCACCAGCGTCACCGCCCAAAGCCCGGCGGCCGAGCCGGTATAGACCGGCCAGCCCAAGATGTAGGTAATGACCAAGTCCATGGCGACCACGTGCAGCAGAAAAATTTCATAGGAGATTTCGCCCAGCCACACCATCGGCCGGCTGCCCAGCAGCCGCGCGTAACGGCCGCCACCGCCCAGCACCAGCGGGGCCACCACGAGCGTGGCGATGATCGCGTAGAACACCGTCTTGGCGATGTCCGCGGACAGGTCCAGGTTCACCGCCGTGGTCCTGCCGGCGATCGGGGTGGACACCACCAGATAGCAGACCAGGGCCAGGGGCAGCGTCACCAGCGCATAGCAGCGCACACCCATCGCCTGCAGCACCGCCAGCATCATCCCGCCGACGAACCAGAGCAGGTAATGCGGCAGCCAGGCGCCGCCACCCACCGGCAGCCAGTGGGTGTTGTGCAACAACACCAGCCATACCGGGCTGACCGCGGCCAGCACGCACAGCCCGGCCAGCAGCGGCGTCGGCCGAAACTGCCTGCGGCACAACACCACCAGCAGTAGGTAGGCCAGCAGCGGCAGTACCGCGTAGAACGCGACCTCCACCGCCAGGCTCCACATCTGGGTCAATCCCTGGTGCAGGTAGGCGGAGAAGTAGCTGTCGCTGTAGATCTGGGTGAGGGTGAGGTTGCGCAGCAGGCCGGTCCAGGTGTGTCCCGGATTCGGTTGCACCGGCCGCAATTGGTAGATGCCGTAGACGATGAACACCGTGACGACATAGGCAGGCATGATGCGGCGGAACCGGTTTCGCGCATAGCGTCGGACACTGGGCGCATCCGCACCGACCGCGACCGCCTGTACCCACGGACGGAACAACAACAGGCCCGAGAGCACGAAGAAGATCGCCACCCCGACCTCGAGTCGGGCACCGAGCAGGCCCAGGTATCCGTGCGTGAGCAGGCCGGTGCCGTACGCCGCGTGGGTTCCCATCACGGTCAACGCGGCCACCGCACGGACCCCGGTGAGCGCGGCGACCCGGTCGACCCCGGCAACCTGCTCCAGCCCGCCTTGGTCATCCTCAGTTGCTGGATACACCGGTGAGCCCACAGTGGCCGAGCGTATTACGCGATTCCGTTGCGCGGACCCCTCTCGGCGTTGTTGCATCGCGGTGTGGGCGAAGAGGTGAAAAACGCCGAGTTCACCCGGGCACAACGGCAGGAATACCGCCGCAAGGTACACCTGTGCCTGGACGTCTTCGAAACCATGCTCGGGCAGTCGCGCTTCGAGTTCGAGCGCCCGCTCACCGGGATGGAGATCGAGTGCAACCTGGTCGACAGCGAGTATCAGCCCGCGATGTCCAACCAGGAGGTGCTGGCCTCCATCGCCGACCCCGCCTACCAGACCGAATTGGGCGCCTACAACATCGAATTCAATGTGCCTCCGCGTCCGCTGCCCGGCCGGGCCGCGCTGGACCTGGAGGACGAGGTGCGACTCAGCCTCAACGCCGCCGAGACGAAAGCCAGTGCGGACGGCGCGCACATCGTGATGGTGGGGATCCTGCCGACCGTGATGCCCGAACATCTTTCGGGCGACTGGATGAGCAAGTCGACGCGATATCAGGCGCTCAACGAGTCGATCTTCACCGCCCGGGGTGAGGATCTGTCGATCGACATCTCCGGGCCGGAACGGTTGAGCCTGCAGTCGGCATCCATCGCACCGGAATCCGCGTGCACCAGCATGCAGTTGCATCTGCAGGTGTCACCGGCCGATTTCGCCCGCAGCTGGAATGCCGCCCAGGTGCTGGCCGGCCCTCAGTTGGCGTTGGGCGCCAATTCCCCGTACTTCTTCGGCCACCAGCTGTGGGCCGAGACCCGCATCGAATTGTTCACCCAGGCAACCGATACCCGCCCCGATGAGCTCAAGGCGCAGGGGGTGCGACCGCGGGTGTGGTTCGGCGAGCGGTGGATCACCTCGATCTTCGACCTGTTCGAGGAGAATGTCCGGTACTTCCCGGCGCTGCTGCCGGAGCTGTCCGATGAGGATCCGGTCGCCGAGCTCGCTGCGGGCCGCGCACCCCAGCTGGCCGAGCTGCGGCTGCACAACGGCACCATCTACCGGTGGAATCGCCCGGTCTATGACGTGGTGAACGGCCTTCCGCATCTGCGGGTGGAGAACCGCGTGCTGCCGGCCGGGCCCACCGTGGTGGACATGATGGCCAACGCGGCGTTCTACTACGGCCTGGTCCGGACGTTGTCCGAGGAGGACCGGCCGCTGTGGTCCAGGATGAGTTTCGCCGCCGCCCGGCACAACTTCATCGAGGGCGCCCGCAACGGTTTGGATGCCCGGCTGTACTGGCCGGGTGTGGGTGAGGTGACGCCCGATGAGCTGGTGCTGCGCCGGCTGCTGCCGTTGGCGCATGACGGGCTGCGCCGCTGGGGTGTGGCGGCCGAGGTCTGCGACCGCTACCTCGGGGTGATCGAAGGTCGCGCCAAGACCGGCCGGACCGGATCGACCTGGCAGGTGGCAACGGTGCAGGACCTTCAAGCAGACGGTCTGACCCGGCCCAAGGCGCTGGCCGAGATGCTGCGGCGTTATGTGCAACGCATGCACAGCAACGAGCCCGTCCACACCTGGGATTGAGGCGCGTACGTTGGACTCATGTCATCTGATCAGGTCTTGGACTGGGACGGCGCCTATAAGGGGGACGCAGGTTTCGAGGGTGCGCCGCCGTGGAATATCGGTGAGCCGCAGCCTGAACTTGCCGCGCTGCACCGGGCCGGGAAGTTCCGCAGCGATGTGCTCGACGCCGGCTGCGGGCATGCCGAGTTGTCCCTGGCGTTGGCGACTGACGGGTACACCGTCGTCGGGCTGGATCTGAGTCCGACGGCGATCGCCGCGGCCAACAATGCCGCGCAGGTGCGCGGGCTGGCGACGGCCAGTTTCGCCCAGGCCGACATCACCTCGTTCACCGGTTATGACGGCCGGTTCAACACCGTGGTGGATTCGACGCTGTTCCACTCGCTGCCGGTGGAGGGCCGCGACGGCTACCTGCAGTCCATCCACCGGGCGTCTGCTCCGGGTGCGAACTACTACGTGCTGGTGTTCGCCAAGGGCGCCTTCCCCGCCGAGGTGGACACCAAGCCCAACGAGGTCGACGAGGACGAGCTGCGGGCGGCGGTGTCGAAGTACTGGGAGGTCGACGACATCCGGCCGGCGTTCATCCATGCCAATCCCGTCGCGCTACCCGCCGATGTTCCGTTCGAATTGCCGCCACATGAGCGTGACGAGAAGGGCCGGATCAAGTTCCCGGCGTTCCTGCTGACCGCACACAAGGCGGGCTGAGTTCACCGGGGTCTACGCCTAGATAGTCGTTTGCTGGTGGATATGCACGCCGGCCAGTTGGCGATCCCTGCCGTCACCGTGCGCACGTTGATTGACGAGCAGTTTCCCGAATGGCGCGATCTTCCAGTGCGGAGAGTTTCCGCCAGCGGCACGGTGCACGCGATCTTTCGGATCGGAGACGGGCTGGCGGCTCGGTTTCGTCTTGAGACCGATGATGTTGAGTCGGTGTGGTCCGAATTGCGGGTCGAGGCGGCAGCCGCCCGCGAACTTGCCGGCCGCACCCGGTTCCCGACCCCTGAGCCTGTCGCGATTGGCGCGCCTGGCAGGGACTACCCGATGCCGTGGTTGGTTCAAACGTGGCTTGATGGCACCGTAGCGATGGACAACGATCCAAGTGAGTCAGACGGATTTGCAACGGATTTGGCCGACTTCATCACTGACGTGCGTGGTATCGACACTCGTGGACGACGCTTCAGCGGATCCGGGCGCGGCGGCGATCTAGCGTCCCACGATGAGTGGATCCAGAAATGTCTGGCGGAAAGTGAGGGTCTGCTGGATGTCGGGGCGCTGCGCCGTATCTGGGAAACGATGCGAGAGCTGCCCCGTGGAGACAGTCCTGATGTGATGAATCACTGCGATCTGATACCGGGAAACCTCCTGGTACACAACGGCCGTCTCACCGGTGTCCTGGACGTTGGCGGACTCGCTCCCGCAGATCCTGCCTTGGACCTGGTGAGTGCTTGGCACCTGCTGGAGCCTGGACCACGTCAGGTGCTGCGTGAGCATCTCGACCTCGATGACGCGGAATGGGAGCGCGGAAAGGCCTGGGCGTTTCAGCAGGCGATGGGCGTGGTCTGGTACTACGTCGACAGCAATCCGGTGTTCAGTCAGGTCGGCCGACGCACCCTGCAACGCATCGTTGCCGATTCGTGTTGATATAGCCAAACGGCTCAGGCTCCGCTCGCCCTGCCCGTACCTCAGAGATATGGAAGTACTATGACACCGCCAAACACCCTGCGCCTCACCGTGATTCAGGAAGCGCCCCGGCCACGGGATCTCGAACGCAACATTTCCCGTGTCGGAGAGGGTATTGCTGCGGCGCGCGGAACAGACCTGATCGTCTTCCCTGAGCTCTTCCTCTCGGGATACCAAACGACCGCTCTCAATGAGATTGCGCTGTCACTTGACGATCCCCGGATCACCGGGCTCGCAGACTGCTGTCGTTCCACGGGCACAGCCCTGCTGGCCGGATTCGTCGAACGCGGCCCAGGTGGCTATTTCGATGCCTATCTCGCCATCGACCGAGACGGCACGATCAAGAATCCCATTCGCAAAACGCACCTGTTCGGGACCGAACGCGAGGCATTCCTCAGCGGCGATGCGCTCGAACCGGTCGCTCTCTGCGCCACCAAGATTGGCGTTCTGAACTGCTTCGAGCTCGAGTTCCCCGAGGTGTCCCGCACACTCGTCCTCCGCGGGGCCACGCTTCTCGTCGCGGGGTCGGCCAACATGCACCCCTACGAGCGCGATCATCTCATCGCCAGCAGCTCTCGCGCGCTGGAGAACCGCGTCCCGCTGGCATACGCGAACCGGGTCGGTAGCGAGTCGGGGCACAGCTTCTGCGGATCAAGCCGGATCGTCGACCGGGACGGATCGGTGCTCGCCGCACTCGACTCCGTTGAGACTGGCGGCGTGACTGCCGATGTGGTGGTCGATTTGCGCCACGAAGGAGTGATCGACATGCTCGGTCAGCGCCGCCCCGAACTCTACGAATCGTAGGAGTTCAGAACGGTGGTTCGTCCGGGCCTGGTGGCGGCGGTGGGGGCGGTTCCCAGTCCGGGGGTAGCTCCTCCGGTTCCATCGGGTCGTTGATCCAGGCGCAGAACGGGCTGGTGCTGGGCTGGTTGCCTTTGAACAGTTTCAGGGTGGCGCGCATCCGGTTGCGGTTGCGGCGCCGGTCGAGTTCACGTCGCCGGGCGTTCTCGGTGTAGCGGTAGGCCTCGTTGACCGGACGCAGTCTCCGGTTCTTGACCCGGCCCTGCTCGATGCGCGCCGCCCGGGTCCGGCGCCGGGCACGCGCCGGGGTCGGCTCAGCGCACGGGGCCGGGGTGAAGCTGTTGAACAGATCCGCCCCACCCGGGGTGGTGCGATAAGTCTTACCCGACGGCGCAGTCCACACCACGCTGCCGTCGGGAAACTGCACATCGCCCCAGCCACCAAAAGTCTTGAGCCGGTGGTGAAAACGGCACAGGCACTTGAGATTGGCCGGCACGGTCAGCCCGCCGCGGGCCGGATCGGAGTGGTCGAACGGCACCGTATGGTCGATGTCGCAGGACTCGGCCGGATGCTCACACCCGGGGAAACGACAGGTCAGGTCCCGGCACCGCACCCAGCGCTGCACCGACACCGTCGGCTGGTAAGGCATTGCCGCCGCCGCATCCACGTCCGGTTCGCTCACCAACCGCATGGTGCCCTGGTCGGCCAATTCCCGAACCTGCTCGGCGTCGATGACCCCATAGCCGCACACATACCCCGGTGCCGCACCGTCACCCAGGACCGTGTCCCGCTCGGCGATCACGTTGACCACCACCGGAATAGGTTCACGTTGCGGGGCTGAGGGCGTGACCGGGCAATCGGCACGACCGCATTCGCAGGGCAGGGTGGTGCCGTCGACGAGAGCCTGCGTGGCATCGGAGCGGCGCTGGTCGGTGCTGCGCGGATCATGCCGACACACGCCAGCCGCCAACTCCGCCAGGCGGGCATCGAAGGCAAGTCCGGCCTTGGTGGAGACGATGCCGTCGATCTTGGCGGTGCCATCACCGCGCGGGCTCACGTCGATCCGGCGCCGGTTGGTGGCATGCTCACGTTCCCGAATTGCGGCGGGATCGAGTTCGGCCACCAACGCGTCGATCGTCCTGGTCATGCTTCCGTCCGACCAGCACTGCCACCCGGTGACACGTTCGGCCAGGTTCTCGTCGATCTGGCCGATCACCGCCATCGACACGAACTCGGTGCGGTTGATCACCATTTCCACGGTGCGCCAATCGATCCGCCCGTCGGCCAGCAGCGCGCCCAGCCGGGGCAGCCGATCCCGCAGCGCCTCGGCCTGCGACACCAGCCGACTGGCCGCACCCGAGGTCAGGTTCAACGCCGCCCCCACCTCGGCGCTGGTGCGGGCAAAACCGGTGACCAGCATGTAGTTCGGGTCGACATCGACAACATTGAGCTCGGCGATCCGCTGCGCCAACAAATCCGCCACCGCCGCCATCCGCGAGGCGATCAGCCGGGCTTCGACACGGGCGGTATTGGCGATCGCACCGACCAGCCGGGCCGCAGCCAACGGATCAAAGTCGGTATCGAACATACGTTCGACTATAGTCGATCCCACCGACACGCGCAGAAAAACGGCGATTCAGGCGGGCCGACCATCAAAACCCGAAATCGCTGAGACCAGGATGATCGTCGGGCCGGCGACCGAGCGGCCAGAAGAACTTGCGCTCAGATTCGGCGATCGGGGCGGTATTGATCGAAGCATGGCGCGTGTGCATCAGTCCGTGTTCGCCGAACTCCCAGTTCTCGTTGCCGTAGGAGCGGAACCAGTTGCCGGAGTCGTCGCGATGCTCGTACGCGAACCGCACGGCGATCCGGTTGCCATCATGGGCCCAGAGCTCTTTGATGAGCCGGTAGTCGAGTTCGGTGGCCCACTTGCGCGCCAAGAACGCCACAATTTGGTCCCGGCCCGTGACGAACTCGGCGCGGTTACGCCACCAGGAGTCCACGGTGTAGGCGGGAGCCACCTTCTGCGGGTCGCGCGTATTCCACCCGTCCTCGGCGAGGCGAACCTTCTCGATCGCGGACTCCCGAGCGAAGGGCGGCAGCGGTGGTCGGATTGCTTCGGACATTTCACACTCCCCACATGGAGAACGTTCGTTATCCCACGCCTGCTACGGTAGAGAACGTTGGTTCTCCGCGCAAGAAGGTCGGCATGTCAGATCAGAAAACAACCCGCGACCAGGTGCTCGACGCGGCTGAGGAGCTCTTCTACAGCCGGGGCATCCAAGCGGTCGGCATGGACTCCGTACGCAGCGCCTCAGGCGTCTCGCTCAAACGCCTGTACCAACTGTTCCCCTCGAAGGATCAGCTCGTCATCGAGTTTCTGCGCCAACGCGATTCACGGTGGCAGCAGGCACTCGCGACCTACGTGAATGCGCGCACGGACCCTCGTGAGCGGATCGCCGCGGTGTTCGACTGGCTCTACGACTGGTTCTCCCAACCCGACTACCGCGGTTGCGCTTTCATCAACTCGTTCGGCGAACTCGGTGCGATTTCGCCCGGTGTCGCCGAACAGGCACGTCACCATAAGAAGGTCTTTCACGACTATCTCACCGGTTTGGTCGACGACGCGGGAAGTCCCGCGCAGCTCGCCCAGCAGCTCGCGCTCCTTGCCGAAGGAGCGATCGTCACCTCAGCGATCTTCGGCGCGCCCGAGGCCGCACACCAGGCCCGAGATGCGGCGCTGTCGCTGATGTCCAGCTAAGGCGCTTCTTGCAGCACCGCGGCGAACTGCTCCAATTCCTCTGCGGTGCAATCAACATGCGGTGAAATCCGCAGCACCGGCTTGGTCATCTCGAACGGCGCCCGCGCCAGCTCACATGCGGTGGTGACGATGCCACGCTCGGCGATCAACCAGGCCCGCACCGCAACCGGATCGGCGCCATCGGTGGGTTCCAATGTGGTGATGGCGGTGGGCTCGTCAACAGCCTCCACCACCCGCCAACCCGGCACGTCGGCCAGCACCAGGCGGGACGTACGGCCCACCTCGGCCAGCCGGGAACGCATGAGTTCCGGTCCGGCAGCCAGGTATTCACCCAGTGCGACCGAGTAGCCGAGGCGGGTCGCGGCATTGTGCTCACCGTGCTCGAAGCTCTGCAGCACACTGATCGGCACATCCCACGCCGCCGGCGGCAGCCGCCGCTGCAGCCGGCCAGCCAATTCCGGCCGCACCGCGAGGAAACCGACCCCGCGGGGCCCGGCCAGCCATTTGCGTGACGACGAATAGATCGCGTCGGCGCCGACATTGCAGTCCAGATGGCCAAAGCCTTGTGCGGCGTCCACCACGATCGGAACACCCGCAGCCCTGCATACCGCGACCATCTCGGCCAGTGGCTGCGCCACCCCACGGTGGCTGGCCAGCACGGTGAGGTGCACCAGCGCGGGTGGATCCGCCGCCAGTTGATGCGCGGCTTCATCGACGACGACGCGACCGTCCCCGTCGACCGGTAGGGCACGCACCTGAAAACCGTTGGCAGCCATGACCGCCAGGTTCGGCCCGTACTCACCCGGTACGCAGGCCAGCGTCCGCTCCCCCGCCCAACTGCCCAGCAGCAGATCCAGGGAATGAAGGGAGCCCGACGTGTACACCACATCGGCGCCGTCGAGTCCGGTCAGTGCCGCCACCGCGGCCCGCCCGGCATCGAGCACGGCGGCCGCCGCCTCGGCGGCCACATAGCCGCCCACTTCGGCCTCATGGCGGGCGTGGGCCGCGACGGCGTCGATCACCGCGAAGCTCTGCCGCGAGCAGGCAGCACTGTCCAGATGCAGTCCGGCGACCTTGGGGCGGGCATCCCGCCACTGCGCAGCGAGGCTCATTTCACCGCCAGGGACAGGCCGAAGTCGCCGGCCGGATCGGTCCACCAATGGGTTTGTCGCAGACCGGCCTCGGCCAATTCATCGGCCACACCGTTGGCGCGGAACTTGCAGGACACCTCGGTGAGCATCTCCTCGCCGGTGCCGAACTCGACATCGAGATCCAGGGCGGCAATCCTGACCTGTTGCGGGACACTGGCGCGCAGCCACATCTCGATGCGTTCCTCGTCGACGTTCCATTTCGCCACATGCTCGAATGCGTCGAGGTCGAAATCGGCATCGAGCTCACGGTTCACCACCGACAACACATTACGGTTGAACGCCGCGGTGACGCCGGCGCTGTCGTCGTAGGCGCGGACCAATCGGTCGGCCGGTTTGACCAGGTCGGTACCCAACAGCAGGCTGTCGCCCGGCTGCAAGGTGGCGGCCAACGCGGCCAGGAATTCCGCGCGCGGGCCGGGCGTGAGATTGCCGATCGTCGAACCGAGGAAGGCCACCAGCCGCCGTCCGACTGCCGGGATCTTTCCCAGGTGTTCCTCGAAATCACCGCATACCGCGTCGATTTCGATGCCGGGATACTCCTGGCCGATCGCGCCGCCGGCGGCCCGCAACACACCGGCGTCGACGTCGAACGGTACGAACCGGCGCAACTGCCCGCCGTCGTGCATGGCGTCGAGCAGCATCCTGGTCTTCTCCGAGGTTCCGCTGCCCAGCTCGACGAGCGTGTCGGCCCCGGCGGCCGCGGCGATCTCGGGCGAGCGGTCCCGCAGGATCTGCGCCTCGGTGCGGGTCGGATAGTACTCCGGCAGCCGGGTGATCTGGTCGAACAGATCACTGCCCACCGAGTCGTAGAACCATTTGGGCGGCAAGGTTTTCGGCGACTGCGCCAGACCGTCACGGACATCGCGGCGAAGCGCCATGGCGGCGGAATCGGCGGCCAGGTAATTGGACAACGTCAGCGTCATACCGACCCTTTCAGAGGCGTGAGCTCCACGTGGGAGTCGGCCACGGTGACCAGATGCCGGTCCGGAATATCGGACCAGCCGGGATCGTCGTCGTAGGGTTCGCTGGCCAGGACGACGCCGTCCGGGCACCGCAGCATCGACAAGGTGTCCCCCCACGTGCTGGCCACCATACGAGAACCGTTGGCGGCCAGGATGTTCAGCCGAGCATTCGGATCCAGGGCGCCCACTTCGGCGATGGTGTCCGCCAATGCGTCCAGGCCGCGCGCGAAGATCAACGCGGCCAGCACAGCGCTGTCCACCGTGGATTCGGCGGCCCCGGTCGGCGGCAGCACCCCGCGGTCCACCACGCCGTTGTGCGAGAGCAGCCACTGTCCGTCGGTGAACGGCGCCGACGCCGACGCCTCGATCGGCATGCCGATGGTCGCCGAGCGCACCGCGGCGACCACGCAGCCACTGCTCAACGCCGGCGCCACCGAAGCAAACGAGGCATCCCCCCACAGCGGTTTGTCGCTGCGCCACCGGCGCACCACACCATGGTCGAAAAACCCTGCACCCCAACCATCGGCATTCATCAGCCCGTGCTTCTGCCGACGCGGGGCGTAGGACTGCACCAACAGGCTCTGTGGTGGGTCGAGCACCAGCGAGGCCACCGATCGCGGTGCGCCGAGCCAGCCCAGGTGTCGGCACATCAGCTGATTCCTCTTCGCGCAAGCGGCTCATCGCCGGCGTCCCAGGCCAGCCGCACACCGGAGAAGATCTGACGCCGGATCGGGTGATCCCAGTTGCGGAAGCTCGGCCGCAGGATGTCGGCGGATACCGCCCACGAACCGCCGCGCAGCACCCGGTAGTCGCCGGCCCCATTGCCTTCGAAGAACGGCTCGGTGTAGCGGTCGTACACCATCGGGGTGAACCCGGGCCATGGTCGCAGCGGCGAGGTGGTCCACTCCCAGACGTCGCCCAACATCTGCTCGACGCCGTAGGCCGACGCCCCGGCCGGGTAGGCCCCGACCGGGGCGGGCCGACGCGCGTCACCGCCGAGGTTGGCCAGCGCCTCGGTGGGTTCTGAAGCGCCCCAAGGGAATCGACGTCGAATACCGGCCACCGGATCCCAAGCGCAGGCCTTCTCCCACTCGACTTCGGTGGGCAGTCGGGCTCCCGCCCAGGCGGCGTAGGCCTCGGCCTCGAAGAACGTGACGTGCTGGACCGGTTCGTCGGCCGGGATGGCCTCGACGTGGCCGAACCTCGTGCGGGTGCCGTCATGGCCCCAGAACTGTGGGGCGGTCAGTCCGGCCTGCTGCCGGTGTCTCCAACCGGGTTCCGACCACCACCGCGATTCCTGGTAGCCGCCGTCGTCGATGAATTCGCGCCATTCGGCATTGGTGACCGGGACCCGGCCGATCCGGAACGACGGTACGTCCACCACATGCGCCGGGCGCTCGTTGTCCAGGGAGTGCGGTTCGGTGAGCTCATCGACCCCCAGCACAAACGGCCCGCCCGGGATCAGCACCGAGGTCCCGGCCAGCCCGGGCCGACCAGCAGGTAGCGCGCTGCCGCCATCCAGCAGCGGGGGTCCGGCCCGCAGGTTCAGCGCCTGCAGCATGGTCTCGTCGTGCTGATTCTCGTGGCTGATCACCAAACCGAAGTTGAACCCGGAGTCATCGGCGCCAAGGGTGTCGAGGGCATCGAGCGCGCGCGACCGCACCGTTGCGCAATAGCTGCGAGCATCGGTGGGCGGCAACAGCGGAAGGTCGACGCGGGCGGCCCGCGAGTGCACGAACGCGTCGTAGAGCCGATCCACCTCCGGGGCCAGCAGGCCCGGGCGGTCCGGATTGCCGCCGCGCAGCAGCCACAACTCCTCCTGCTGGCCGATATGGGCGAGATCCCAGACCAGCGGGCTCATCAACGGGCTGTACTGGCGGTGCAGCTCGGCGTCGTCGAAGTCGACCAGGCGCAAAGTGCGGTCCCGCGCCCGGGTGAGCTGCTGCGCCAGCGTCTCTCGTGAGGTCAAAACTCACCTTTCACCAGTTGGCTCACCGCGGTGGCGATTCCGTGGCTGACCGCCAGGTCGGCGAAGTCGTCGGCCGGGCAGCGTCCCTGCTGGACCGAACGCACCAACTGCCCCATCGATTCCACCAATTCCGCCGGGGCCCGCTCCGCGGCCGCCGATACGCAGGTGATCGCGGATTCCTGCAGGCGCCGGTCGGCCAGGCCGATCCGGGCCGCCCGATCCCATGCGGTGGCCACCGGGGCGGTCGCCGCGGCGGCGATCGCGGCGGCGCCGGGGTCGTCGAGCAGCGTGGTGAGCGTGAACACCACCGCGGGCCACAGCGCGTCCGGCACGCTGTCCAGGTACCGGATCTCCAGCCAGCGGCGCGGTCGCACCGGCGGGAACAGCGTGGTCAGGTGGTATTCGAGGTCGGCTTCGGTCGGGCGTCGGCCGCCGAGGACCGCGCGTCCGTCGGCCCAATCGGCGAACGGGACCCAGTTGGTCACCGGGACCGCCTCGGGAGCGTTGACCAGCATCACCGGCGCCCGCAGGGCATAGCGGGCCCAGTCACTGGCCGGGTCGTCGCCGTCGGCGCCCAGGACCGGCCCGCAGCGGGCGGAATCCAGCTGCCCCCACACCCGCTGCCGCGACGACTTCCAGCCGGTGAACTGCCCGCCGAGCAGCGGCGAATTCGCGGTGATGGCGATCATCGTCGGGCCGAGCGCATGGGCCAGGCGTACGCGTTCCGCCCAGCCGGCCCGCGGCCCGGCGTCGAGGTTGACCTGCACCGAGGCGGTCGACGTCATCATCGCCGCACCCGGCTCGGCTGATCCGCTCGCCGCGAAGAACTGTTCCATGGCTTGATAGCGCGGGCCGGGGTTGACCCGTTGGGTGGGCCGCACCGGATCGGCGCCCAACAGCACCAGTCCCAGTCCGCGGCGGGTGAACGCGGTGCGCAGCACGGCACGGTCGGCGAGCAGGCCGGCGATGGCCGCGCACGGGCCGTCGGATGGGGGGCCGGACAGTTCGACCGCGCCCCCGGGTTCGACGGTGATCCGGCTGCCACCGGGCAGTGGCGGCACCGAAGCGATGGCCTGCGAGAGCTCATCCCAGTCCGGGCGGCGCAGCGGATCGTCCAGGTCGAAGCAGTGCGCCTCGACCTCCAGCCCGACTCGGCCGACCGGCCCGTCATGCAGGCAGCGGTCACCGATGAAGGCGGCGGCCTGTTCGGCGCTGGTGAACTCGACGGGAGATATGCGAGCTGGATGAGTCCTGACGGGTACTGCCATGGCAATCCCCCCTCCCGGTCCGCGGCGGTGTCAGACCGTCCGGTTCTGTTCCATCATCCAGATAGGACCGACATCTGCTACTGCCCCAGCGTGTTCTGCATAGCACCAGCCAGGACATTCACAGCTGGGCCGCCGTTGCCGGATTGGCACACTTTGGCCTGTAGCAGTACGTTTTCCCGTTTGCGGGTGGTGGTGAAACATCGGCGGTCGGTGCCGGCCTCCTGTTTGACCCAATCGGCTGTGCTGTCGGAGGCCGGGCCACCGGTGAACGACCACACCTCGGTGACGAAGTTGTCCAGGTGCATCGCGGTGGTCTGGCCCGAGCAGCCGTTGGTGCGGTCCACGACCCGGTGGAACGCGCGATCGGCGGCATCGGTGGTGGCGAACACCCCGATCGCCTGCTTGACGAAATGGGTCTCGTCGTTGGCCGCCGTCTGTGCGGTGGCACCGTTGAACGAGGCCAGGTCCGGGTCGTTGTACACCTCGGGTAACCCGACGTCGGCCCAGTTGTTGCACACCGGGATATCCACTCCGAACCCTTGGAAGGGAACGGTGAACTGGGACTCCCAGGCGATCGGTGCGCCGACGATATTGCCCACCGAACCCTTGGGCATGACGGCGTAACTCACCACACCGGGATCCGACGGACGCGCACCGACTGGTGCAGCCAATGCCAGCGCGAGACCGGCCAGCCCGAAACCGACAGTCAGGGCACGCATGGGCTCGATCATGCCAGTCAGTAGACGGTGCGAGTGCAATAGGTCCGCGCGGGCGATGGATACGGCCAGGCGTACTGCCCCGTCTCGGTCGGGCAGGCGGATCCGTCCCGCACATCCAGACGCTGGGTCACCTGGACCAGCACACCCGGACCCCGTTCGGCGCAATCGGCCAGCTCCACCATGCCGGCGGGCATACCCAGCTCGTAGCAGTGGTTGGCGACCAGATTGGGCACCAGGCACAGCCGGGCGGTCGAGGGATCGGCGATATCGGCAGGCAGATGCTGGTATTCGGCGCTCGGGCAGGTCCCGCGGCCGTCGGCGATGGCCCCGACGGTGTAGCTGGGGTCGACGTTGCAGGACACCTTGCTGGCCCGGGTCACTTCGGGAGCCGCCGGGGTGGTGGCCGGGATACTCACACAATCGCCGACGGAGAAGGCCATGACCGCGCCGCGCTCGGATTCAGCGCCGCCGGCCGCGCAACCGGCCGCCAGGACCGGCACCGCGAACGCTGCGGCAATCAAAAACCGACTGCGCGTCATGGTTAGCGAGAATCTCACGATTCCGGGGGTGCCGCGCAGGTCTTGGTCGAATAGCTCGGGTCTACTCGCTGGGGCTGGTTTGGCAATCGGGGCAGATGCCCCAGAACACGACCTCGGCTTCGTCGACCGCGAAGCCGGCCAGGTCGGAGGGTTCCAGGCAGGGGGTGTCGCCTACCGCGCAATCGACATCGACAACCGCACCGCACACCCGGCAGACCAGGTGATGATGGTTGTCGCCGGCGCGGGTCTCGTAGCGGGCCGAGGAGCCGGCCGGTTCGATGCGACGGACCAGGCCCGCGTTGACGCAGGCGCGCAGAACGTCGTACACCGCCTGGGTGGACACCGACCCGAGGTTCGCGCGGGCCATTCCGGCCACGTCGTCGGCGGTCGAATGCGGATGATCGGCGAGGGCCTGCAGGACCGCGACCCGCGGTGCGGTGACCCGTAGACCGGCAGCGCGCAACATCGCGCTGGGGTCGTGGTCATGCACCGCGGTCACGGATCCAGTATGCGCGCTCTTTGGAGTCGGTCCAAAAGAGCGACCTGTGATTATGGTCGCGCGGGAGTTGCCGGTGTCATCGGGATCTCAGGACGCTCCGAGACGCTGCCCGGCCCACTTGGACCGAATCCGCCGGGGCCGAATCCGCCGGGGCCGAACGGCGGCATCATGCCGCGCCCCGGTTCCATCTGCGGACCGTCACGGTGGAACATCATCATGCCGCCACGGTCGTGGCCGCCGCCGCCCCGATGATGACCACCGTCGGAGTGCGCGCCGAGGAAGAAGCCGGTGCCGAACACCACGGCCACGATGAAGACGATGCCCGCGGCGATGCCCACCCACGCGACGGCTTGGATGAGCCGGCTCGGCTTGTGCTGGGCCGGCGGTGCGGCCGGCGCGGCCGGCGCAGGTGCGGCCGGGGCGGGTGTGGCGACCGGTGTGGTCTCGGGTTCGGACGAGGCTGGAGTTTCAGTCATTCCACGAGCATGCGAGCGCTGTTGAGGTGCTGATCAAGAATTGGCTATGAATCAGCTGTGAAAGGCCCGGGCTACTGCGCCCAGGGTTTGAACGGGTTCACCGCGTATTGGATGACCCGGTACGGGGTTCCGCCGCGGGCCATGGTGTTCCACTGGCTGACGAATACCCGGACCTCGTCGAGCGTGGAACCCGGCGAGATGTACCCGCCGTAGGGCTGGGCCAGCCTGTTGATCTCCGGTGGCGGCAGCGCCTCGACCGGGTCGGGCCACTCGCCGGCGAATACGACGGTCGTCACCGGTGCGGTACCCAGGCCCGTCGGATCAGCGGCGACCCGCATCTCCATATTTCCGGTGCTGGAATTGAAGTACGACATCACCGTCTTGCCATCGATCTGGCGGACGCTCATCTCACCTACCCAGTCGGCGAACAGGGGCGTCGGCGGCTTGCCCCAGCCGCCGGTACGTGACCAGCCCTGCCAACTGGACCGGTCGGTGAACGTCTGCGGGGTGGCCCGGTACAGGAACGGCGGGCTGCTGCGATCGAAGTTGTTGGCCAGGATGTACACCCACCCGCTGGGTGACTCGGCGGTCGGGATCGGGTCGTAGTAGCCGCTGATCTGTGACTGGGCCCCGCCCTGATACTTGGCGTCGCGCACCGAGCCCGGCACCGTAGGCCAATTGGGCCGGGCCGCATCGGCTTTCACCAACCGGGAGCTCTGCGGTACCAGTCTGCTGGTGGTGGTCACCAACATGTAGTTCTCCCGGTTGATGGCCACCACCCCGGCCGGCAGCTGGGACCCACCGGGCGGTGTCGGATCGGCCAGCAACGGCTTGTCCACGCCGGTGACACCCCGATAGCGCACGCCGGCGGGATCGTCGACCGAATCGGCATCGACGTGCAGCGCCACCGGCGAGTACCAGCCGCCGAAACCGACGGCCTGCCCCGCGAAGCTGTCACCGCAGACCTGCAGCACCCGAGTGGGGAATTCCATGAACTCGCACAGGTCGGTGGCACCGATGCCGTAATCGCCGGTGGGAGTGCCGGTTCCGGCGGTCGGCCCGATCCTCAGCACCTGCCCGGGGGCCAGCGGCGGCAGCACCGGCTCGGGCCACGGCCGCGGCGGATCAGCCCCAGCCCCGGCCATCGCCGAAATGGCATTCCAGCAGAGAAAGATCGAGAGAACGCCTGCTGGAATGCGGTTTCGGCGCAAGGGTCAGAGCTCGGCGGCCAACAGCTCGGCGATTTGAATCGTGTTCAGCGCCGCGCCTTTTCGAAGGTTGTCGCCGGACACGAACAAGGCAAGGCCACGCCCGTCGGGCGCACCCGGATCCTGCCGGATACGGCCCACCAGGGACTCGTCGGCACCGGCGGCGGCCAGCGGGGTCGGCACGTCGACCAGCTTCACCCCGGGCGCGGCGGCCAGGATTTCCTTGGCGCGTTCGACCGAGAGAGGTTGGGCGAACTCGGCGTTGATCGACAGTGAGTGCCCGGTGAACACCGGCACCCGCACGCAGGTACCGCTCACCAAAAGGTCCGGGATGCCCAGGATCTTGCGGCTCTCGTAGCGCAGCTTCTGATCCTCGTCGGTCTCACCGGAGCCGTCGTCGACCAGCGCACCGGCCAGCGGCACCACGTTGAACGCGATGGGCGCGACGTATTTCACCGGCGCGGGGTATGCCAACGCCGATCCGTCGTGCACCAGCTGCTCGGCGCCCTCGATCACGGCGCGGCTCTGCGATGCGAGCTCCTCGACGCCAGCCAGGCCGCTACCCGAAACCGCCTGGTAGCTCGACACGATCAGCCGGGTCAGGCCGGCTTCCTCGTGCAGCGGCTTGAGCACCGGCATCGCGGCCATGGTGGTGCAGTTCGGGTTGGCGATGATGCCTTTAGGGCGTACACCGGCGTCACGGGCGAAGTTGACCTCGCTGACGACCAATGGCACGTCGGGGTCTTTGCGCCAGGCCGACGAGTTGTCCACGACCACGGCGCCGGCCGCGGCGAACCGCGGCGCCTGCACCCGCGACATGGTGGCGCCGGCGGAGAACAGCGCGATGTCCAGCCCGGACGGATCGGCGGTCTCGCTGTTCTCGACCTCGATCTCCTGGCCGCGGAAGGTCAGCTTCTTGCCCTCGGAGCGGGCCGAGGCGAAGAACCGGACCGACCCCGAACCTTCAGCCGGGAAGTCCCGCTGTTCCAGCAGGGTGCGCATGACCTGGCCGACCTGGCCGGTCGCGCCGACAACGCCGATGTTGACCATCTCAGCGCCCCGTTCCGCCGTAGACCACGGCTTCGTCTTCGCCGCCGAGATCGAAGGCCTCATGCAGCACCGCGACGGCGGTGTCCAGCTCGGTGTCCTTGACCAGCACCGAGATCCGGATCTCGGAGGTGGAGATCAGGTCGATGTTGACGCCCGCCTCGGCCAGTGCCTCACAGAACTTGGCGGTGACGCCGGGATGGCTGCGCATGCCCGCACCGACCAGCGACACCTTGCCGATGTGGTCGTCGTAGAGCACCTGGCTGAACCCGATCTCATCCTTGAGTGCGGTCAGCTTCTCGACGGCCTTCGGGCCGTTGTCCATCGGGCAGGTGAAGGTGATGTCGGTCTTGCCGTCCTCCACCTTGGAGATGTTCTGCAGCACCATGTCGATGTTCACGTCGGCATCGGCGACCGCGCGGAACACCTTGGCGGCGTAGCCGGGCACGTCGGGCAGTCCGACCACGGTGACCTTGGCCTCGCCGCGGTCGTGGGCTACTCCGGTCAGAAGGGCGTCTTCCATGGCGATGTCCTCGATCGATCCTTTGACGATGGTGCCGGTCTTGTCCGTGTACGACGAACGGACGTGTATCGGAACGTTGTACCGGCGGGCGTATTCCACGCAGCGCAGCATCAGCACCTTGGCACCGCAGGCGGCCAGCTCGAGCATCTCCTCGAAGGAGACGGTGTCGAGGTGGCGCGCGGTGGGCACGATGCGCGGGTCGGCGGTGAAGATGCCGTCGACGTCGGTGTAGATCTCGCAGACGTCGGCTTTCAGGGCCGCGGCCAGCGCGACCGCGGTGGTGTCCGAGCCGCCGCGGCCCAGCGTGGTGACGTCCTTGCTGTCCTGGCTGACTCCCTGGAACCCGGCGACCAGCACGATCTGGCCCTCGTCCAGCGCCTCGCGGAGGCGGGTCGGGGTGACGTCGATGATCTTGGCGTTGCCGTGGGTGCCGGTGGTGACGACGCCGGCCTGCGAGCCGGTGAAGGAGCGGGCCTGCGCACCGAGGGACTCGATGGCCATCGCGACCAGCGCGTTGGAGATGCGTTCACCGGCGGTGAGCAGCATGTCCATCTCACGCGCTGGCGGCGCCGGGGAGACTTGGCGGGCCAGGTCCAGCAGATCGTCGGTGGTGTCGCCCATCGCCGAGACCACCACGACCACGTCGTTGCCGGCTTTCTTGGTTTCCACGATCCGCTCGGCCACGCGACGGATTCGCTCGGCGTCCGATACCGAGGATCCGCCGTACTTCTGTACGACGAGCGCCACTAGCAGTCCTTCTAAAGGCGGGAATGAGTCCCACCAAGGATAAGGGAGACGCGCGCGCGATTTTTTCCGCCGGTAGCTTGGCGGACGTGTCTGACGCGCCGAGCGGCCGGTTGGCCGTCACCAGTGTGCCCATCCACCCCGATCTCGCGGCCCGTTGGAGCCCGCGGGCCTTCGACCCCGATGCCACCGTTAGCCCTGACCAGTTGACCGCGGTGCTGGAAGCCGCGCGTTGGGCTGCCAGTTGGGGTCAGCGCGAGCCGGTGCGGTTCGTGGTGGGTACGCGCGCTGAGGAGACTTTCACCACATTGGCCGGGCTGCTCAAGCGCGGCAACAGCTATGCGCATGCGGCCGGGGTTCTGGTTCTGGTGTGCGTCGATGAGGGCGAGGACGAGCACACCGCCCGGTATGCGGCGGTCGACGCGGGAGCAGCCATCGCACAACTGACCATCGAGGCGGTATCGCGTGGATTGATCGCCCATCCGATGGCCGGCTTCGACGTCGAGGGTGCCCGGGCCGCGTTCGGCGTCCCCGATGGGGTGCGGCCGTTGGCTGTGGTGGCGCTGGGCACGCTGGGCGATTACGCCGAGGTCGATGACGCCATCGCCGAACGGGACAGCCGGCCGCGGGCGCGGCTGTCGTTGGACCAGATCGCCTTCCGCGATCGCTGGGGCCATCCGCTGATCTGACCGTGATCACACGAACCGGCCGCCACGAGTCGTACTCGCGGCGGCCGGTCTGGAGGATGGCGGATCACCTGTTCTGCAGGATGGCCACCCGCTGCGGACCGTGGTGGTTGTACCAGCCCGGCATGACGTCCGGCGCCGGCGAGGCGTAGGTGTCGGGGCTGTAGCGGTTGCCCGATCCTTCGGGTCCCTGCGCGGCGGCTGTCCCGGCCAGGCCCAGTGCGGCGGCGCCGAGGATGCCGGCGGACAGGACGGGCAGCGCCAGAGCCTTGGTGATGTTCATCATTGTTGCGAATCCTTCTGTCTCAGTTGGTTTTTCGTTTTCGGTTTCGGCTTGTTCGGCCGCTGAGACAAGACTGCGGCCTGGACGACTCCAGGTCTGTCGGGCAACCGGATGATGGGGATGTTGAAGCTGGGGTCCCCCAATCGGGGGACGAGCGCATCGGGCGCGCGTTTTGGCGTGGGATTGACCCGGAGTACAGTTGGCCGGGTGCAGCGGGTGCTCCTTCTCGGACGCCGCGACGGGGTCTGATCGGACCGGCTTCCCGTCGCGGGTTTTCGCGATGCGCCGGTCGAGTCCCCTTTAACTCCCGGAGCAAAAAATAATGACCACCCCCGACATCTCGGTAGATGCCTACAGTTCGGTTCGCGCGATCAACACGCCGGCCGGCGCCCCCAACCCTGACCAGCCGGTATGGAACACCCAGCGCGGCTCAGCGATGCCGTTCAACCGGTACCGCGGCTTCGCCGCCGAGGTCCCCGGCGGCAGCCCGGTGGCCGGCACCGCAAACGTTCCGTTCGACCGCACCTGGCCCGACAAGGTCATCGACAAGGCCCCGATGTGGTGTGCGGTCGACCTGCGCGACGGCAACCAGGCCCTGATCGACCCGATGAGCCCGGCCCGCAAGCGCCGCATGTTCGACCTGCTGGTGCGGATGGGCTACAAGGAGATCGAGGTCGGTTTCCCGTCGGCGTCGCAGACCGACTACGACTTCGTCCGCGAGATCATCGAGGA
This sequence comes from Mycolicibacterium frederiksbergense, assembly GCF_029893345.1. GTDB lineage: Bacteria > Actinomycetota > Actinomycetes > Mycobacteriales > Mycobacteriaceae > Mycobacterium > Mycobacterium frederiksbergense_B. The sequence continues at coordinate 470,308 of NZ_JARXVE010000004.1, forward strand.
CGGCGCGATCCCCGACGATGTGACCATCCAGGTGCTGACCCAGTGCCGGCCCGAGCTGATCGAGAAGACGTTCGAGGCGTGTGCGGGTGCACCGCAGGCGATCGTGCACTTCTACAACTCGACGTCGATCCTGCAGCGCCGGGTGGTGTTCCGCGCCGACCGCGAAGCGGTCAAGAAGATCGCCACCGACGGTGCCCGGATGTGCATCGAGGAGGCCAAGAAGCACCCGCAGACCCGCTGGCGCTTCGAGTACTCGCCCGAGTCCTACACCGGGACCGAGCTGGAGTACGCCAAGGAAGTCTGTGACGCGGTGAGCGAGGTCGTGCAGCCGACGCCGGAATGGCCGCTGATCGTCAACCTGCCGGCGACGGTCGAGATGGCCACGCCCAACGTCTATGCCGACTCGATCGAGTGGATGAGCCGCAACCTGGCCCGGCGCGACTCGATCATCCTGAGCCTGCACCCGCACAACGATCGTGGAACCGGTGTTGCCGCAGCAGAATTGGGCTACCAGGCCGGCGCCGACCGGATCGAGGGCTGCTTGTTCGGCAACGGCGAGCGCACCGGCAATGTCTGCCTGGTGACGCTGGGGCTGAACATGTTCAGCCGCGGGGTGGATCCGCAGATCGACTTCTCCAACATCGACGAGATCCGCCGCACAGTCGAGTACTGCAACCAGCTGCCGGTGAACGAACGCCACCCCTACGGCGGCGACCTGGTCTACACCGCGTTCTCGGGCAGCCACCAGGACGCCATCAACAAGGGCCTGGACCAGATGAAGGTGGATGCGGATGCCGCCGACGCCGACGTCGACGACATTCTGTGGCAGGTGCCGTACCTGCCGATCGACCCCAAGGACGTCGGGCGCACCTATGAGGCCGTGATCCGGGTGAACTCGCAGTCCGGCAAGGGCGGCGTGGCCTACATCATGAAGGCCGACCACGGCCTGGTGCTGCCGCGCCGGCTGCAGATCGAGTTCAGCCGTGAGATCCAGGCGCTGACCGACGGCGAAGGCGGCGAGGTGTCCCCGAAGGAGATGTGGGACGTCTTCTCCGACGAATACCTGGCGCCGATCACGCCGCTGGAGCGCATGCGGCAGAAGGTCACCGCGGCCGAGGTCGACGGCGGCACCGACACCATCACCGCGATCGTGAAGATCAACGGCGAGGAACGCGAGATCGTCGGGGCCGGCAATGGTCCGCTGGCGGCCTTCATCGACGCCCTGGGTGCCGTCGGATTCGACGTCAACGTGCTGGACTACTCCGAGCACGCCATGTCTGCCGGGGAGGAAGCGCAGGCCGCGGCCTATGTCGAGGCCTCTATCGGCGGCAAGACGGTCTGGGGTGTCGGCATCGCCACCTCGATCACAACTGCGTCACTTCGCGCGGTTGTATCTGCCGTGAACCGCGCCGCGCGTGATTAACTGACGGTGACGTAGGTCACTACGCATCCGTCAACGGCGAGGAGCGACCGATGGACTGGGGTCCGACGTGGGATTTCTTGTGGCATTTCCTGATCATCTTCGCCTGGATCGCCTACCTGCTGGTCCTGTTCCAGATCCTGGTGGACCTGTTCTGGCGTGATCACAAGACCTCCGGCTGGCTGAAGGCCGTGTGGGTGATCTTCCTGATCGTGTTCCCGTGGATCACCGCGATCGTGTACCTGATCGCTCGCGGCAAGGGCATGGCCGAACGCGCCCAGGCAGCCGCGCAGGCGGCCAAGAAGGAGACCGACGCCTACATCCGTGAGGCGGCAGGCCGGTCCCCGGCTCAGGAGATCAGCGATGCCAAGGCGCTGCTGGATGCCGGCACGATCAGTCAGGCCGAATTCGAGGGGCTGAAGGCCAAAGCGCTGAGCTAGAACACCCCGGCGGGCCGGGAATCAGAACAGCGTGTACTGATCGCTTTCGGCCGGGGTGTCGCAGAACTGCTCGATGTCGGTACCACCGACGACATGGGTGAGCAGGCCCATGAACGTCTCGTCATCGAGCAGCGGCACACCCAGTTCGTGGGCCTGGTAGCCCTTGCCCTGATCGGGTTCGGGCTCATTGCAGATCACCAGCGAGGTCTGCTGGTCCACCAGGTCGGTGTAGGCCAGCCCGGCGTGCAGGATGCGCTCGATGAGCTCCTCGTGGGTGCGTACCACCTCGGCAGACAGCGCGACCCGCATGCCCTGCACCAGCGGGCGCCCCGGCACGTATAGACCCGGGTTGGCGTACTCGCAGGGCAGCCGGGAGGCCAGCACCTTCAACGGCCGGAGCTCGTCATGGGTGATGTGGCCGTTGGGCCAGTGCCGCCGACCCACCTCGCGCAGCGGCAGCCACACCTTGCGGTCGCGGGCCCGGGCCAGCGTCGGTTTGAGGATCTGCGCCAGCACCAGCGCGTCGTCGAGCGCGTCGTGCGGCTTCATCTGGGTCACGCCCCAGTGCGTGGCCAGTGTCTCCAGGCGCAGGTTCTCGGTGCCCAGCGCCAGGCGGCGGGCCAACTCCACGGTGCACATGACGCTGTCGATCGGCAGCTCGGCCCCGACCAGCTCGGCCTCGGCGGCCAGGAAGCTGTAGTCGAAGCCCACGTTGTGCGCGACCAGCGTGCGGCCCCGCAGGATGTCGCTCAGCTCGTCGACGATGTCGCCGAAGGTCGGCTGGCCTTCCAGCATCTCGGCGGTGAGCCCGTGCACGTGGGTGGGCCCGGGATCGACGCCGGGGTTCAGCAGGGTGGCGACGCTCCGTTCGACATTGCCGTCGTCGGCCACCGCGAGGGCGGCGACGCTGACGATGCGTGCCTGCCCGGGCCGGAACCCCGTGGTCTCCACGTCGACGACAGCCCAGCCCGCTCCCGGGTCGGCCGCCGGCCTGCCCCAGGTCGGCGGGGCCGTCGAGGACGGTGCTTGGCTCACATCGTCAGGATGGCACGCCAGTCCGACAGAAGCGGACAGCCGCGCCGCAGCCGCCCTGGGTCGGCACCAAGCCGTGACATAGACCTAAAATCGCCGGAATGCTGACCGTCCGTGGGCGCGCCGCACTGGCCGCCGGAGCAACCGCTCGCTGGGCGTCGCGGGTCACCGGCCGCGGCGCTGGCGCGATGATCGGCGGCCTGGTCGCGATGACCCTGGACCGCTCGATCCTGCGCCAACTGGGCCAGGGCCGCCGCAGCGTCGTCGTGACCGGCACCAACGGCAAGTCGACCACCACCCGGATGACCGCGGCCGCGCTGGCCACCCTGGGCCCGGTGGCCAGCAACACCGAGGGCGCCAACATGGACGCCGGCCTGGTCGCGGCACTGGCCGGGGCACGCGACGCCGAGCTGGCCGCCCTGGAAGTCGACGAGATGCACGTCCCGCACGTGTCGGACGCGGTGGATCCGTCGGTGATCGTCCTGCTGAACCTGTCCCGCGACCAGCTGGACCGGGTCGGTGAGATCAACCACATCGAGCGCACCCTGCGCGGTGGGCTGGCGCGGCATCGCGATGCGGTGATCGTGGCCAACTGCGACGACGTGCTGATGACCTCGGCCGCGTACGACAGCCCCAATGTGGTGTGGGTGGCGGCCGGCGGCAGCTGGTCGGGCGATTCGGTGAGCTGCCCGCGGTCCGGCGAGATCATCGTGCGCGAGGGCCAGGAAAACGGGGCCTGGCATTCCACCGGCACCGACTTCAAGCGCCCCAGCCCGCAGTGGTGGTTCGACGACACCCACATCTACGGGCCCGACGGCCTGGTGTTGCCGATGACGCTGGCCCTGCCGGGCACCGTCAACCGCGGCAACGCCACCCAGGCGGTGGCCGCCGCAGTGGTGCTGGGCGTCGACCCGGCTGCCGCAGTGGCTGCAGTTTCCACGGTCGACGAGGTCGCCGGCCGGTACCGCACCGTGCAGATCGGCTCGCACACCGTACGGATCCTGCTGGCCAAGAATCCGGCCGGCTGGCAGGAGGCGCTGTCGATGGTGGACAAGCACGGCGCCGGGGTGGTGATCGCCGTCAACGGCCAGGTGCCCGACGGTGAGGACCTGTCCTGGCTGTGGGACGTGCGGTTCGAGCATTTCGACGACACTGTCGTCGTCGCCGCGGGTGAGCGGGGCACCGATCTGGCGGTGCGGCTGGGCTACGCGGGCGTCGAGCACACGCTGGTGCACGACACCGTCGCCGCGATCGACTCCTGCCCGCCCGGGCATGTCGAGGTGATCGCCAACTACACCGCGTTCCTGCAACTGAATCGGAGGCTCTCGTGAGTGCGGTGCAGATCGGGCTCGTGCTGCCCGATGTGATGGGCACCTACGGGGACAGCGGCAATGCGGTGGTGCTGCGACAGCGGTTGCGGCTGAGGGGAATTGACGCCGAGATCGTCGAGATCACCCTGGCCGACCCGGTGCCCGACTCGCTGGATCTGTATACCCTTGGCGGCGCCGAGGACTACGCGCAGCGGCTGGCCACCAAACACCTGATCCGCCACCCCGGCCTGCAACGGGCCGTCGAGCGGGGTGCGCCGGTGCTGGCCATCTGCGCGGCCATCCAGGTGCTCGGTCACTGGTATGAGACCTCGGCCGGTGAACGGGTGGAGGGTGTCGGCCTGCTCGATGTCACCACCTCACCGCAGCAGGATCGCACCATCGGCGAGGTGGCCTCCACTCCCCTGCTCGACGGGCTCAGCCAACCCTTGACGGGGTTCGAAAACCACCGCGGTGGAACGGTTCTCGGGCCTGACGCCCGGCCGCTGGCCAGGGTCAGCAAGGGTGCGGGCAATCGATTGGGCGACGGTTACGACGGTGCGGTGCAGGGCAGCGTCGTCGCCACCTATATGCACGGGCCGTGCCTGGCCCGCAACCCGGAGCTGGCCGATCATCTGCTCACGCAGGTGGTGGGTGAATTGCCGCCGCTGCAGCTGCCCGAGGTCGAGCTGCTGCGCCGCGAACGGTTGGCGGCCCCGCGCCGGGCCTAGACCCCTTTTCGCCGTTTTTCGCCGAAACCGCATTCCAGCAGGCCGCTACTCGTACTTTTCCTGCCGGAATGCGATTTCGCGGGGTTGACCACGCAGGTCAGGAGGCGAAGGCGTCGACCGCCTCGGCGATATGCGCCGCGGCGTCGGTGAGTATCGGTTCGCCATGGCCGAATCCGGCACGCTGCGCACCCGTGGCGGCGAGGCGCTGCACCGACCGGGCGAGCTCGGACCGATCGGAATTGAACACCCCGAAAATCACCTGGCCGTTGAACTCGGCCACCACGTCACCGGTCAGCATCGTGTCGGCGGCCGGGAGATAGAGCGCGATGCTGCCCGGGGTGTGGCCCGGTACGCCGATAACCCGTGCACCACCGGCGAATTCGATCACATCGCCATCACCGACGACGCGGTCCACCCGGCAGGCCGGACCGTGCGGCGACGCGTCGAAGTCCGGACGCAGCGTGCGTTCCGATGCGGTCAAAACCGGCAGTGGTCCCGGCCGTTCGCCACGCACGAAGTCGGCGTCGGCCGCGCCGGCAATCACCTCGACATCGCCCCAGTCGGCGATTGCGGCGGCCGCGCCGCAGTGGTCCTCGTGGAAATGGGTCAGCACAATGCGTTTGACGTGTAGACGTCGGCGCCCGAGTACCGCCAGCGCCTCGGCGATCAGCCCGGCGCTGCCGGGCCAGCCGGTGTCGATCAGCGTCACGCCGTCGGGCTCGGTCCACAGATAGACATTGAGCAGGTGCGCCCGTTCACCGGGGATGCGCAGGCGATACAGCGACGACGCCATCTGGAGCAGGTCAGCCATGCCGCCGACGCTATACGCCGAAACCGCATTCCAGCAGGCGGCTACTCGAACTTTCGCTGCCGGAATGCGGTTTCGCGGAGTGTGCCGTCCCAGCCGCGCGCCTTCAATGCGCGGTAGGCGCGCTCGACGACCTCTCGTTCCCGGTCTTCCTTGATCACCCGCATGACGTCCCAGCCGAGTTCAGCCAGCTTCGGCAGCACCCGTAGATCCTTGACGTACTGGGCGCGATTGGTTTGATGCTGGCCGCCGTCGTACTCCGAGATGACCTTGAACTCCTCCCAACCCATGTCGACGGTTCGCACCACCCGGCCCCACTCGTCGACGATGGGAATCTGGGTTGTCGGCCGCGGCAGACCGGCATCGATGTAGAGCAACCGCAGCCGGGTCTCCGGAGGCGATTCGGCGCCGCCGTCGACCAAGGGCAGTACGGCCTTGAGCCTGGCCACCCCGCGCGCGCCCCGGTAGCGCTTGGCGAGCAACAGCACATCCTCGTTGGAGAACGGGCAGGCGCGCATCAACGCGTCCAGGCGCTCAACCGCCTGCTTGCGTGGCAGAAATCGGCCGAGGTCGAACGCGGTGCGTGCTGGTGTCGTCACCGGTATGCCTGCCACGCAGGTGATCTCGTCGTCGGCAATACGTTCGTGGCGGACGACGATGCCGCGTGGCGACCTGATGTAGTCCCAGAGCAGCTCGATCGTGACGTCGTCGTCGACCCACTCCGCCCCGTGTAGCGCCGAGGCGGCCACCCCCGTCACGATGCCCTCGCGGTGCGTCCACAGCCAAGCGCCGAGAGTCCGGTCCCGTAGTGAGGGCACGTGATTTCGAGGAATGTGAACGTTCCGAAAGAGCGGCCGGTACCACCGCTGCAGCTCATGTCTCGTGACGACGCCATCCGCGATGGCCTCCGCGCCGATGAATATCTCCCCCATGGGCAGATGCTTGCGCTCAGGTATGACAAGCCCGCCGAAACCGCATTCCAGCAGGAAAAGTGCGAGTAAATCCCTGCTGGAATGCGGTTTCGGCGCAAAGGGGCGCGAAGAAGTTAAGCCATCGCGCGGCGGCCGGCCAGGGCCCGGCCCAGGGTGAGCTCGTCGGCGAACTCCAGGTCCCCGCCCATCGGCAGACCCGACGCGATACGCGTGACGCTCAGGCCGGGGATGTCGCGCAGCATCCGGACCAGATAGGTGGCGGTGGCCTCGCCCTCGGTGTTGGGGTCGGTGGCGATGATCACCTCGGCCACGTCGACGCCGTCGACGCGTTCGCCGATCCGGTTCAGCAGCTCCCGGATGCGCAGCTGCTCGGGCCCGATGCCGGACAACGGATCCAGCGCCCCGCCCAGCACGTGGTAGCGGCCGCGGAATTCGCGAGTGCGCTCGACGGCCTGCACGTCCTTGGGCTCCTCCACCACGCAGATCAGTGACGCGTCGCGGCGCGAGTCACCGCAGATCCGGCAGCGTTGCGCATCGGAGACGTTGCCGCACACCTCGCAGAAGGTCACGCCGTCACGAATGCGGTTCAGCACCGCGGTCAGCCGATCGATATCGGTCGGCTCGACGCTCAGCAGGTGGAAAGCGATCCGCTGCGCGCTCTTGGGCCCGATGCCGGGCAGCTTGCCGAGCTCGTCGATCAGATCCTGGACCGGGCCTTCAAACACTCACAGCCCCGGAATTCCGAGCCCACCCAGCCCGCCGGCCAGCGGGCCCAGGCGGCTCTGCGCGAGGGTGGTCACCTGATTGGATGCATCGGCCAGTGCGCCGACGATGAGGTCCTGCAGGGTCTCGACGTCGTCGGGGTCGACGACCTTGGGATCGATCGCCACCGCGATCACCTCACCGCTGCCCTTGACCGTGACCTGGACCAGCCCACCGCCGGCCTGGCCGTGCACCTCGGAGTTGGCCAGTGCCTCCTGTGCCTCCATGAGCTGCTGCTGCACCTGCTGCGCTTGTGCCAGCAGTGCCGACATATCGGGCGTGCCTCCGGGTTGCATGACTGGTCCCCTTGCCGTGTTGGTTTCGTCTTGGTCTCGACTTGGTTGCTCTCGCCTGTCGGTGGCGGTTCGGTCTTCCAGCCTAGTCGGCGTGCGGGCTACGGTGACGCCCGTGCGAGTCCCAGCCTGCGTGCGTGTCGGCGCCTCAGTAGTCAGCAGCGTGCTCATCGCCGCGACCGCCCCGGCCCTGGTCGACGCTGCCCACGCCAACGCCGCTCCCGCCAACATCGCCGGCATGATCGTGTTCCTCGATCCCGGCCACAACGGCTCCAATGACGCCTCGATCAGCCGGCAGGTGCCGACCGGCCGCGGCGGCACCAAGGACTGCCAGGCCAGCGGCACCTCCACCGATGACGGCTATCCCGAGCACACCTTCACCTGGGACACCACCCTGCGGGTGCGCGCGGCGCTGACCGCGATGGGTGTGCGGACCGCGATGACGCGTGGCGACGACACCTCGGTGGGGCCGTGCGTCGACGAACGCGCCGCCATGGCCAACGCGGTGCATCCCAATGCGATCGTGTCCATCCACGCCGACGGCGGCCCGGCCAACGGCCGCGGTTTCCACGTGCTCTACTCGTCGCCGCCGCTGAACAATGCGCAGGCCGGCCCGTCGGTGCAGTTCGCCCAGACCATGCGTGACCAGATCTCGGCGTCGGGCATCCCGCCGGCCACCTACATCGGATCGGGCGGTCTGGACGCCCGCTCCGATATCGCCGGGCTGAACCTGGCGCAGTACCCGTCGATCCTCGTCGAGTGCGGCAACATGAAGAACCCGGTCGATTCGGCGCTGATGAAAACCCCGGATGGCCGGCAGAAGTACGCCGAGGCCATCGTCCGGGGCATCGCCGCGTATCTGGGCGCGCAGGCCAACACCCAGGCGCGTTAGCCCTCGACTTCCTTCTTGAGGTTGGCCAGCACCTCGTCCTGGATCTTGCGCAGGCCCAGCGGCGCGAAGGTCTTCTCGAAGAAGCCCTTGACCCCGCCCGCACCGGTCCAACTGGTCTTGAGGTTCACCGACGATCCGGTGCCCGCCGGGGCGACGGTCCAGTTCGACACCAGGCTGGAGTTGGCGTCCTTTTCAATGACCGAGTGCCCGGCAACATCCACCGACGCCTTGATGTCGCGCACCCGGGACTCGGTCGCCTGCAGCTTCCAGCTGGCCACGGTTCCGGCGCCCTGACCGCCCTCGAGCACCTGGTACCCGCTGTAGTGCGAGGAAAGAATCTTCGGGCGAACAGTCTGGTAATCGGCGATGGCGGCGAGCACGGCGTCGGGCTCGGCGTTGATCAGAACCGTGCTGACCGCGCTGACCTGTCCCATGGCTGAAACTCCTTTTGCTCGTGTCTGCAATGCATCGAATGCAACCTTTGACTAGCGTATATGTGTGTCCGTTGTTTCGACTGACGCACAAGCTGTCCATGCCCTAGGTGTGCAGCGCCTTTTGGACAGCTACCGCGCCATACCGCCTAATTCGACGGTGCGGCTTGCCAAGCCCACGTCGAACCTGTTCCGCGCGCGAAATCGCAGCGATGCCAAAGGTCTGGACACCTCCGGTCTGACCAATGTGATCGCGGTCGACGCCGCCGCCCGCACCGCCGACGTGGCCGGCATGTGCACCTATGAGGATCTGGTGGCTGCCACACTGCCGCACGGCCTGGCCCCGCTGGTGGTGCCGCAGCTCAAGACCATCACCCTGGGTGGCGCGGTCACCGGGTTGGGCATCGAGTCGACGTCGTTTCGCAACGGGCTGCCGCACGAATCCGTGTTGGAGATGGACATTCTCACCGGCGCGGGCGAGATCGTCACCGCAAGCCGGGAGGTGTGCTCGGACCTCTTTCACGCGTTCCCGAATTCCTATGGCACGCTTGGCTATTCGACCCGGTTGCGGATCGAGCTGGAACCCGTCACACCCTTCGTCGCGTTGCGCCACCTGCGTTTTCACTCGCTGACCGAGCTGGTCGCGGCGATGGATCGGATCATCGAGACCGGTGGGTTGGGCGGGGAGCCGGTCGATTACCTCGATGGCGTGGTGTTCAGCGCCGACGAAAGCTATCTGTGCGTCGGGTTCAAGACGTCGACATTGGGCCCGGTCAGCGATTACACCGGTCAAGACATCTACTACCGCTCGATCCAACACGCGCAGGGTGAAAAGCACGACCGGCTGACGATTCACGACTATCTGTGGCGGTGGGACACCGACTGGTTCTGGTGTTCACGGGCATTCGGCGCGCAGAACCCGAGGATCCGGCGGTTCTGGCCGCGCCGGCTACGCCGCAGCAGCTTCTATTGGAAACTCATCGGCTACGACCAGCGCTACAACATCGCCGACCGGATCGAGAAGCGGAATGGCCGCCCGCCGCGGGAGCGGGTGGTGCAGGACATCGAGGTGCCGATCGAGAACTGCGCGGCATACTTGAGCTGGTTCCTGGAGAACGTCCCGATCGAACCGATCTGGCTGTGCCCGCTGCGGTTACGCGAGGACGACCGCTGGCCGCTCTACCCGATCCGACCTCATCACACCTACATCAACGTCGGTTTCTGGTCCTCGGTGCCAGTCGGCCCGGAGGAGGGCCACACCAACAAACTCATCGAGGCCAAGGTGAGCGAGCTGGACGGACACAAGTCCCTGTATTCCGATTCCTACTATCCGCGTGAGGATTTCGACGAGCTCTACGGCGGTGAGATCTACCGGACCGTGAAGAAGTCCTACGACCCCGATTCACGCCTCCTTGACCTCTATTCGAAGGCAGTACTGCGCCGATAACGGAGAAGAGCGATGACCACTTTCAAAGAACACTCGACGCACACCACCGACGGCAAATTCAATCTGGCCGAGATCCTGGAGATCTTCGCGTCTGGCTCACTGCCGTTGAAATTCACTGCCTATGACGGCAGTTCGGCCGGTCCCGAGGACGCCACCCTCGGCCTGGACCTCAAGAGCCCACGCGGCACCACCTATCTGGCCACCGCACCGGGCGATCTGGGCCTGGCCCGCGCCTATATCTCCGGCGATCTGGAAATGCATGGGGTGCATCCGGGTGACCCGTACCCGCTGTTGTGCGCGCTGGCCCACAAGATGGCGTTCAAGCGGCCGCCGGCCCGAGTGCTGGCCAATATCGTGCGGTCTATCGGCTTCGAGCACCTCATGCCCATCGCGCCGCCGCCGCAGGAAGCGCTGCCGCGCTGGCGCCGGACGGTCGAGGGGTTGCGGCACAGCAAGACCCGTGACGCCGAGGCGATCCACCATCACTACGACGTGTCGAACACCTTCTACGAATGGGTGCTCGGGCCGTCGATGACCTACACCTGCGCGTGTTATCCGGATGCGGACGCCAGCCTGGAAGAGGCGCAGGACAACAAGTATCGGCTGGTGTTCGAGAAGCTGCGACTGCAGCCCGGCGACCGGTTGCTCGATGTCGGCTGCGGTTGGGGCAGCATGGTGCGCTACGCGGCGCGCCGCGGGGTCAAGGCACTCGGCGTGACGCTGTCGCAGGAGCAGGCGCGCTGGGCCCAGCAGGCCATCGAGGAGGAGGGTCTCGCCGACCTGGCCGAGGTGCGGCACGGCGATTACCGCGACATCACCGAGACCCGATTCGACGCGGTGTCCTCGATCGGACTGACCGAGCACATCGGCGTGCACAACTATCCGTCGTACTTCGACTTCCTGAGGTCGAAGATGCGTCCCGGAGCCCTGCTGCTCAACCACTGCATCACCCGCCCCAACAACCGGTCCGGCGCGGCCGCTGGCGGATTCATCGACCGCTACGTGTTCCCCGACGGGGAGTTGACCGGCTCCGGACGCATCATCGCCGAGGCGCAGAACGTGGGCCTGGAGGTCGTGCACGAGGAGAACCTGCGCGACCACTATGCGCTGACGTTGCGCGACTGGTGCGCCAACCTGGTCGAGCATTGGGACGAGGCGGTCGCCGAGGTGGGGTTACCCACCGCGAAGGTGTGGGGCCTGTACATGGCCGGATCCCGGCTCGGCTTTGAGACGAATGTGGTTCAGCTGCACCAGGTTCTGGCCGTCAAGCTGGATCGGCACGGCAACGACGGCGGGCTGCCGCTGCGGCCGTGGTGGACGGGCTAGAGCTGGACGGGCTCGTCGAAATTGCGCTCAGGGTCGTGAATTCGCCTTCCCAACGACCCTCAGCGCAATCTCAACGCGCCACGCGCTAGCCCTCGATCTTTCGCGCCCCGAGTTCGTTCTGCAGCAGCTCCAGCGCGACCTCCTCGGGGTCACGACGAGGCCCCGTCTCCATCTGCCCGGCCTCGGCGAGCATCTCCGCTTCCTCCTCCTCGGGGGACTGCGGCGGTTCCGGAGGCGGCACCGGGTCAGGTTCGGGTATGACGCGACCCGGCCGGCTGGGCACCCGCGGTGGCGGCTTGCTGGCCCGCGGCGCGGGGGGCGCGGCGACCTCGACGGTGCCAACGTCGCACCGGATCTGCCAGTCCACGCCGAGCGCATCCTTCAATGCATCCCGAATCACGTCGGCATTGCGCGACTCGGTCAGCCGCTTTGCCAGTGGCGCCGATTCGTGAGACAGCACCAGGGTTTTGTCTTCGACCGCACGCACGATCGCCCCCGACAACATGACCTCGGTGGTGCGGCTGCGCTCGCGCACCTTCTCGCGCACCGTCGTCCACATCGAGCGCACCGCGGCGGCGTTGGGTTCACCACCGACGGCCGGCGCCGGCGCGGGCTCAGGTTCCGGGGTGAACTCGGGCTCCGGCTCGGGCTCGAAGTCGGGCTCCGGCGGGAGCGGCGGCTCGGGCTCGGGCTCTGGTTCCGGAGCGGGAGGCGGTGGTGGTGGCGGTGCGGACACCGGTTCGGGTGCACGCTCCGGTTCGGGTGCACGCTCCGGTTCGGGAGCACGCTCCGGTTCCGGAGCGGGCGGCGGCGGGGGTGGCGGTGCAGGAGGAGGCGTGGGCTCCGGTTCAGGCGCCGGGGCCGGAGCTTGGGCCGAGGCCGGGGCAGGGGCCGATGCAGGGGCAGGTTCCGGGGCGGCCTGGCTGCGGCGGGTGAAGGTCTTGGCCGGCGCAGCGGGTGCCGATGACGACGAGGCTTCGCCGGCCGGGATCGACATGTCCAGCCGGGTCTCGATGCGTTCGATGCGCTGCAGCAGCGCCGATTCGGTGTCGTGCGCCGACGGCAGCAGCAGCCGCGCGCACACCACTTCCAGCAGCAGTCGCGGTGCGGTGGCGCCGCGCATCTCGCCGAGCCCGGCGTGCACCACCTCGGCATACCGGGCGAGTGTCGCCGCACCCGCATGGTCGGCCTGCTCGCGCATCCGCTCCAGCACGTCGGCCGGTGCGTCCACCACGCCGCGGGTGACCGCGTCGGGCACGGCCTGCAGCACGATCAGGTCGCGGAAGCGCTCCAGCAGATCGGTGGCGAACCGGCGCGGATCGTGGCCGGCGTCGATGACGGCTTCGACGGCGCCGAACAGCGCCGCCGCGTCTCCGGCGGCCAGCGCCTCGACGGCGTCGTCGATGAGCGCCATATCGGTGGCGCCGAGCAGGGCCAGGGCCCGTTGGTAGGTGATGTGGTTGCCGTTGGCGCCCTGTTCGGAGCCGGCCAGCAGCTGATCGAGCACCGAGAGCGTGTCGCGGGGTGAACCGCCGCCGGCCCGGATGACCAGCGGGTAGACCGCGTCGTCGACGTCGACGTTCTCCTCTGCGCAGATGCGTTCGAGCAGCGGACGCATGGTGCGCGGGGCCAGCAGCCGGAACGGGTAGTGATGCGTGCGCGACCGGATGGTCGGCAGCACCTTTTCCGGTTCGGTGGTGGCGAACACGAAGATCAGGTGCTCGGGCGGCTCCTCGACGATCTTGAGCAGCGCGTTGAAGCCGGCCGTGGTGACCATGTGCGCTTCATCGATGATGAAGATGCGGTAGCGGGATTGTGCAGGGGTGAAGAACGCGCGGTCGCGCAGTTCTCGGGTGTCGTCGACGCCACCGTGGCTGGCCGCGTCGAGTTCGGTGACGTCGAGGTTGCCCGGGCCGTTGGGGGCCAGCGCAACGCATGAATCGCACACCCCGCACGGCGTGGGCGTGGGCCCCTGCTCGCAGTTGAGCGAGCGGGCCAGGATGCGCGCCGATGAGGTCTTACCGCAGCCGCGTGGCCCGGAGAACAGATAGGCGTGGTTGATCCGCCCCGCGGTCAGCGCGGTGCATAGCGGCTCGGTGACATGTTCCTGGCCAACGACTTCCGCGAAGCTTGCCGGCCGGTATTTGCGGTAAAGAGCCACGGGAGAAGGCTACCGATCCCGTCCGACTAATCGGCAAGCAGTGACTCGGTCGCCGCGAGCAGTGCGCATGTCGCCAGTCCGTCGACCGCTTCCCGCACATCGGGCAGCGCGGGGAAGGTCGGGGCGATGCGGATGTTCTTGTCCTCCGGGTCCCTGCGGTACGGGAAGGCCGAGCCCGCCTCGGTGACCGCGATCCCGGCGTCCTTGGCCAACGCGACGGTGCGCTTGGCGGTGCCGGGCCACACGTCGAGGCTGACGAAGTAGCCGCCCTTGGGATCGGTCCACGACGCGATCTTCGACTCGGCCAACCTGTCCTCGAGGATCTCGGCGACGAGGGCGAACTTCGGGGCGATCAGCTCGCGGTGGCGCTGCATCTGCAGCCGGACGCCGTCGGCGTCGCCGAAGAAGCGCCGATGACGCAACTGGTTGATCTTGTCCGGCCCGATCGACATCTTGCCCGCGTGCTGCAGGTACCAGGCGATGTTGCCCAGCGAGCCGCCCAGGAAGCTGACCCCGGCACCGGCGAAGGTGATCTTGGAGGTGGAGGCGAACACCAGCGGACGGTTCGGATTGCCCGCGGCCTCGGCCAGCCCGAGCACGTCGACCTGCCGGATGAACTCGTCGGTCAGCGTGTGGACCGCGTAGGCGTTGTCCCACATCAACCGGAAATCGCTTGCCGCCGTGCGCATTTGAACGAGCCGGCGGACGACCTCCCAGGAATAGGTGACCCCGGTCGGGTTGCCGTACACCGGAACGCACCACATGCCCTTGATGGCCGGGTCGGCCGCGACGAGTTCCTCGATCAGGTCGACATCGGGTCCGTCCTCGCGCATCGGCACCGGAATCATCTCGATCCCGAACGACTCGGTGATGGCGAAGTGCCGGTCGTAGCCGGGCGCGGGGCAGAGGAATTTGATCTTTTCCTCTTGCACCCAGGGGCGCACCGAATCGACGCCGCCGTGCAGCAGCGAGAACACGATGACGTCGTGCATCATCTCCAGGCTGGAGTTGTTGCCGGCGATGAGGTTCTGCACCGGGATTCCGAGCAGCTCGCCGAAGATCTCGCGGAGTTCGGGCAGCCCGTGCAGGCCGCCGTAATTGCGGGTGTCGACGCCGGTGCGGTCGCGGTAGTCCGGACCGGGCAGCTCAAGCAGCGCGTTGGACAGATCCAGCTGCTCGGGCGCGGGCTTACCCCGGGTCAGATCCAGGTTCAACTTCTTGGCCTGCAGCTCGGCATAGTTGCGCTGCTGGAGTTCGTGCTGCGCGAGCAGATCCTCGCGGCCGAGTGACTGGAACGACACCGCGAGCCTTTCACCGTTTAAAACGTCGTGAACGTAAGGGGACCCCGCGCACCCGCCAGAGCCCATTGACCCTTGCTGCCTTCCGGCCCTGGGGGAGTTCACAGGATGGACGCCGCGCGGGGTCCACAGCGAGTGTAATACCCGCCCCTGCCCCGCCGTTTACGGGACCGGTCGGGGCGTCGGTTACGATTGCCGACGGAGGATTCGCCTAGTGGCCTATGGCGCTCGCCTGGAACGCGGGTTGGGTTAACAGCCCTCAGGGGTTCAAATCCCCTATCCTCCGCGCTTGGGCACGGGGTGTGACCTGCTGATTCAGCCGGTCACACCCCGACCCCATCTGGCATCCCGAGGAGGACCATGGGCCGCGCCGTCACGGTGATCTGGCACGCATCGTTTTCGATCCTGGCCGCCGGCCTCTACTTCTTCTTCGTTCTTCCGCGCTGGCCCGAACTCATGGGCCAAACCTCCCCGACGCTCGGGCTGGTCCTGCGCATCGTCGCCGGCGTGCTCATCGGGTTGACGGCCCTGCCGGTGGTGTTCACCCTGCAGCGGACCCAGCGTCCCGAGCTGGCCACCCCGCAGTTGGCGCTGCGGCTGCGGGCCGCCTCGATTTCCCTGCATGTGCTGGCGGCGGTGCTGATCGTCGGCACCGCGGTCGCCGAGATCTGGCTGTCCCTGGATAACGACGGGCAGTGGCTGTTCGGGATCTACGGTGCGGCCGCCGCGATCGCTCTGCTCGGCATCTTCGGCTTCTACCTCGCGTTTGTCGCCGAGCTCCCGCCGCCACCGCCGAAACCGCTGAAGACCCGGGAGAAGACGCAGCGCCGCGGACGGAAGCAGGCCGCTGCCAACGCCGAAGAAGCCGAAGAGGCTGAAGAAACTTCAGAAGCTGACAAAGAAGCCGAAAAGGCTGACGACTCCGAGGCCGAAGAGACTGAAGACGCCGAGCCGGTCGAGACCAAGGCCACCGTCGAGAGCTGAGCCCCGTCGACATCGGCGGCACACCCAGCCAAGATGAGTACATGGGCAAACTGAGCTCGCGTCCGGTTCGAACGATCTTCGCCGTCGCGTTGACCGCCGCGGCTGCCGTTGTCGCCCCATTGGCTCCGGCCGGTGCCGCGCCCGGCGACCCGGAAGCGGTTGCCGCCCAGGTCGAGCCGTCGGTCGCCCGCATCGACACCGTGGTGGATTACCAGCAGGCCATCGGCATCGGCACCGGCATCGTGCTGTCCCCGAGCGGCGAGGTGCTGACCAACTACCACGTCGTGCAGGGCGCAAACGCGGTCAACGCCACGGTGGGCGGTCAGACCTACCGCGCCGATCTGGTCGGCTACGACCGTCTGCACGACATCGCGGTGCTGCAACTGCAGGGTGCGGCCGGCCTGATCCCCGCGCCGATCGGCGATTCGGCCACGTTGGCCCCGGGTCAGCCGGTAGTCGCACTCGGCAATGCCGCAGGCAGCAGGGCGCCGCTGACCCGCGAGGTGGGCAGCGTCACCGCGTTCGGCCAGACCGTCAACGCCGAGGACGAACTCACCGGCAGCGCCGATCAGATCAACGGCCTGTTCGAGTTCGCCGCCCCGGTGCGTGCCGGCGACTCCGGCGGACCGGTGGTCAACGATGCCGGACAGGTCGTGGGTATGACGACGGCGGCGACGGTGAACTTCCGGATGGGCCCCGGCGGCAAGGGCTTTGCGATCCCGATCAATGACGCGCTGGCCATCGCCGGTCAGATTCGTTCCCGCACCCCGGCGCCGGCGGTGCACATCGGACCGCCGACCATGCTCGGCGTCGGCGTGCGCACGGCGCAGCGGCAGGGCATCGGGGTGATCGTCCAGGACGTGATGCGGGGCGGCCCGGCCGAGGCGGCCGGCCTGATGCCGGGCGACCTGCTCACCGTCATCGAAGGCACTCCCCTGGATTCGGCGCGCACCCTGACGCTGGTCCTCGATCAGCACTACCCCGGCGATGTCATCGGCCTGACCTGGCTGGACCGCTCCGGTCAGCAGCGCACCGGCAAGGCCACGCTGGTTGCCGGGCCGTAATCAGTGCTCACGCTGGATCGGCTGATCAACGTCCTGGGCGGCTACGGCGTGCGGCTGCGGTACTGCCCGGCCTCCCGCTCGACCGCGCTCCGCAGCGTGGTGATGCACGAACCCGGCCCGGTCATCGGCGACGTGCTGCTGGCGGTCGGTGCCGGTTCGATCGCCGAGGCGGTGCGATGGGCGGCATCCGCACGCGCCGTGGTGGTGTTGGTCCGCAGCATGGACGCCCCGGGCGACGTGCTGGCCACCGACCACCGGATCGCGGTCATGACGGTGGAGCCCGAGGTCTCCTGGAGTGAGCTGGCGGGCGTGGTCTACGGGCTGGTGCTGGAGGGCCGGGAGACCGATTCCGGCCGTGGCCCAACCGATTTGTTCGCCCTGGCGGACAGCCTCGCCGAGGCGGTGGGCGGCGCGGTCACCATCGAGGACCGCCGCAGCGCGGTGCTGGCGTACTCGCGGCTGCAGCAGCACGCGGACCCGGCCCGTGCCGAGACGATCCTGAGCCGGGGCGCGACGTCACGGCTGCGAGTCCTGTTCAACAACCGCGGGGTGTTCCGGCACCTGGCCGAATCCGATGAGCCGATGTTCGTCGCCGGCGACGACGAATATGGCCTGACCGGCCGAATGGTGGTCGCCGCCCGGGCCGGCCGGGAACTGCTCGGGTCGATCTGGGTGGCCTGCGCCGAACCGCTGCCCGAAGCCCGCCGCGTGGCGCTGGCCGATGGCGCCCGCATGGTCGCCCTGCATCTGCTGCGTTCCCGGGCCAGTGCCGACCTGGAACGTCAGGTGGAATCGGAGCTGGTGATCCGTCTGCTCGAGGGGGCCGCCGACGCCACGACGGTCGCCAGCCGGCTGGCCCTGCCGCAGACACCGCTGCGGGTGATCGCGCTGCGGGCGCATACCGCCGACGAACGGCACGCCGCGCTGATGCTGGCGTTCGAGCGGGCGACGGCCGGCTTCGGCTGGTCCCGCCCCGGGCGCAGCGCCCTGGTCGGCAACACCGTCTATACCGTGCTGCCCGGGGCCGAGGAGG
This sequence comes from Mycolicibacterium frederiksbergense, assembly GCF_029893345.1. Lineage (GTDB taxonomy): Bacteria > Actinomycetota > Actinomycetes > Mycobacteriales > Mycobacteriaceae > Mycobacterium > Mycobacterium frederiksbergense_B. The sequence continues at coordinate 488,669 of NZ_JARXVE010000004.1, forward strand.
TGGCCGCGACCGGCTGGGTGGCCGGATTGCGGGCCGCGCTGCCCGAGCGGGTGACCGTGCTGGCCGGGATCAGCGGCCCGGCCACCGCCGCCGAACTGGCGCTGGCCCGGGGCGAGGCCGACGAATGCCTGGCCCTGCACGAGGTGCGCCGCGGTGGTGCGGTGCCGGTGTACGACCAGGCCTGGGACGACATTCTGCTGCAACGGCTGCGGATCGCGGCACGTTCCGGCCGGGCCCCGCAGCGTGGGCCGGTCGCCGAGTTGCGCCGTCACGATCAGGCGCACGGCACCCAGTACGCGGCGACGCTGCGGGCCTGGCTGGCGGCGCAAGGGGATCTCGCCGAGGCCGGCGCGGCGCTGGGCGTGCACGAGAACACCGTGCGGTATCGGCTGCGCAAGATGGCCGAGCTGACCCAGCTCAACCTGGCCGATGCGCGCAAGCGGCTGGCGATGATGATCGAACTCGCCGCTACCGAGGATCTGTCGTAACTCGACAATCGCACCCCGTCCCATTGTCGGGCTGACACAAACAGCGCGAGAGCGATCACGCCCACCATGGGGGGTATGTATGGTGTCGAACGCCTTGATGGCGGCCCGCGGTCTGCGGTCGTCGTGGGCGCAGGCATCGTCGGCCTGTCTACCGCGTGGTTTCTGCAGGAGCGCGGGGTCAAGGTCACCGTGGTCGACCGCACCGGGGTGGCCGCGGGTGCGTCCTGGGGCAACGCCGGCTGGGTGTCGCCGACACTGACCATCCCGCTCAACGATCCGGCCGTACTGCGCTACGGGCTACGCTCCCTGCTCAGCCCGACCGCGCCGTTGCGCATCCCGCTGACCTCCAGCCCCCGGCTGTGGGCGTTTCTGGCCCAGTTCGCGATGAACTGCCGGCTTTCGTCGTGGACCAGGGCCGCCAAGGCCAACCTGCCGCTCAACGAGGAGTGCATCGAGGCCTACGACGTGCTGACCGCCAACGGGGTGGCGGTGCCCACCACCGACGGGGCGATCACGGCGTTGTTCGAATCCGCGCAGCAGGCCGAACATCTGATGACCGAACTGCGCCGGATGGCGGCAGTCGGCCAGACCGTCACCGTGACCGGCCTGTCCGGCGCGACGCTGCGTGACCAGGTCCCGCTGGCCTCACCGGCGATCACCAACGGCATCAACGTCGAAGGTCAGCGCTTCGTGGACCCGGGCCGGTTCGTGCACGCGCTGGCCGACGCCGTCGTCGAAAGGGGCGGGGAGCTCATCACCGGCGAGGTGATCGGCGTCGTGCCCACCGGGATCGGGGTCAAGGTGTCGCTGCCGGATGATGCGCTGGCCGCCGACGCCGCGGTCATTGCCACCGGCGCGTGGCTCTCGAAGCTGACCGAGCGGTGGGTCCGCACGCCGGTGCGGGCCGGTCGCGGCTACTCGTTCACCGTGCCGATAGACCGTCCGATCCTCGGGCCCATCTATCTGCCCGACGCGCGGGTGGCCTGCACGCCGTACCAGGGCCGGCTCCGGGTGGCCGGGACCATGGAGTTCCGCTCCCCCGACGCCCCGGTGCGACCGGCTCGGGTCGACGCGATCGTCGCGTCGGCCGCGCCACTGCTCGAGGGTGTGGACTGGGCAGCGCGCACCGATGTGTGGGTGGGCCCGCGTCCGGTCACTCCGGACGGGCGCCCGCTGATCGGCGAGGTGGCCGAAGGCATCTACGTGGCGGGCGGTCACGGCATGTGGGGACTGGCCCACGGCCCGGTGACCGGCAGGTTGCTCGCCGAATATGTCACCACCGGAAAGCAACCCGAAGCACTGCAGGACTTCGACCCCCTCCGATAGGAATGAAAATGACCACCAGCCAACGAATTTGGATGTCACCGCAGGCGCACGAACGGCTGCAGGACGAGCTGACGACGCTGCGCGAACTGATCGCCACCGAAGCCGCCGAGGACTCGGACGAGAACCAGGTGGCGATCCAGCGCGCCCGTCAGGCCCGCATCCAGCACATCCACGACATACTGCTGTACGCCGTGGTCGGCGAGAATCCGGCGGACGACGGGGTGGCCGAGCCGGGCATGGTGCTCACCGTGCGCTACGACCAGTCCGGCGATACCGAGACCTTCCTGTTGGGGGTTCGCGGCGCCGAGTACGGCGATCTGGAGGTGTATTCGATGAACTCGCCGTTGGGCGAGGCCATCATCGGTGCACGCCCCGGCGAGCAGCGGCACTATTCGGTGCCCAGCGGCGCGGCCGTGCCGGTCACCCTGCTCAGCGCCGTCCCGTTCGGAATGCACGAGGTGCGCACCCTAACCTGAGTGGATGGCAGGCGCACACAAGGGCACGCCCGGCACCTTGACCGCCGACGACTGGATCCAGGCGGGCTACGAGGTGCTGGCCACCGAAGGCCTGCGCGCGCTGAAGATCGAACGGCTCTGCGAACAGATCGGCGCGACCCGGGGCAGCTTCTACTGGCACTTCACCGATATGCGGGGTTACCAGGCTGCCCTGGTGGCGTCGTGGAACACCTTCCTCGACAACGATCGCCGCGCACTGGCCGAAATCGAGGGCTTGGCGCCACGCGAACGGTTGTCGAGGATGATGGCGCTCCTGGTCAGCCCACAGCATTGGGCGTTGGAGCGGGCCATGCGCGAGTGGGCCCGCTCCGACGACGTCGCCGCGGCCAACGTCCGGGCCGCCGATCATCGGGTGCTGGTCGCGGTCACCCAGGCCTATCTCGACTACGGGTTCACCCCTGAGCAGGCGCGGCTGCGGGGCGAATCCACCTTCGCCGCGGGTATCGGCCTGCTACATCTGATCGATTCCACCGCTCAACTGACGCCGGCGTACCGCCACGAGCAGTTCCTCGACCTGATGCTGGGGAGCTGAGCCGGCGAACGGTCTACCGGCCGGCGTTGCGGGCCAGGTCGATGGCGTACTGGTTCACGAAGCGACCCGCCTGGGGGTGCCCATTGCATGCTCCGTCGGATTCGCCGGGGCGTTTGACCCACAGGTAGGCGTCGACGTTTCCGTTTCCGGTCGCCGTGGTCGGCGCGGTGCCGAGTGCCCGGCCACTGGGGTTGCACCAGTACATCTCGCCGTCGGCCGGCCCGGCGCCGTTGCGCGATGTGTCGATCACGTAGGGCTTACCGCCCGTCATGCCCGAAATGGCGTCGCCGTAACCGATTTCCTCGTCGGTGGTGAAGAAGTTGGCGGTGTTGAGGCTGAAACCGCGCGCCTTGGCCACACCGACCTGGTTGAGCATGCCCGCCATCTTCTCCGCGCTCACCCAACGCGAGTGGCCGGCGTCGACGTAGACCGCCGTGGCCGGATTGCGGGTCAGCGTGTCCACGGCATAGCTCATCAGGTCCAAGCGTTCCTGACGCTGGTCGGCCGACAGGCAGTCGGCCATGGCGAGCGCATCGGGTTCGAGGATGATCGCCGCGGGCCCGCTGCCGATGGCGGATGCGACGCCGTCGATCCACCCCTTGTAGGCCGCGGCCGACCCGAATCCACCGGACGCGTAACTGCCGCAGTCGCGGTTCGGGATTCCGTAGAGCGCCAGGATCGGCATGGTGCCGGCGGCCTGCGCCGCGGCGATGTACTTCGCGTCCACGGCGGGGGTGGATGCGTGATCCATCCAGTACGCCTGCGGCGTGTTGGCGATGGCGGTCAATTCCGGACTCGCCGGATCGGCGCTCTTCGCGGCGCGCATGGCAGCGGAGTTGGGGTTGACGTAGAACGACTGCCCGTCCAGCGGGTTGCCATTACTGGTCAGACGCACCGCCGGCGCCTGCACCGGGTCGGCGACCAGACCCACGGCGGCGATGGCCGCCACGGTCAGAACGGGAGCGATACACCGCGCGACTGCACCAGCAGCTGAGGACATCACCCCAGGAAAATTAGCGGTTCAAAGCACTGAGCGCCAGTCGATCGACGGTTGCCTGCCTTGTACCACACCCGGCACAAGCACACGTTTCAGTTTGACGCATTCGTCACGGCAACTTACGCCCATCAGCGCTGGCCAGTCGCCACGACAGCAAAAAGTGAACACGTTCCAGATTTATTTTCCCATTGTACAAATTCTCAGCTAACCTTCAGGTGTCCATGATCACACTCCGTCCCCAAGGAGACTTAGTGCACACAGATTCACCGCTGCGTTCGCGCCTCAAGCCGTATCTCACCGCCGGTGTCGCGCTGACCGCCGCCGGCGTCATCGCGGCCACGCCGATCGCGCCGATGCCGTCCGATATTCAGGTGGCCGCGCCGCAGATCTCCACTTCCTCGGTCGAGTTGACCGCGCTGAGCGACGCGACCGCGATCACTTCGTGGATCAATCTCATCGCCACCACGTTCAACAACGTGGGGAGCATTGGCGGTGCGATGGTGACCGACCCCGCGCCGATCCTGCGCCAGGTGATCGACAACCAGATCCAATACGCCCAGTTCGTCGCCGGGGCCCTCCAGGGTTCCATCCAGGGAACGGTCAACTGGCTCACCACCGACAAGGCCGACGGCCTGCAGAAACCACTCCAGTGGGCCTGGGAAGCCGCGCAGAAGGGCGAATTCCAGCAGGCCAACAGCTTCATCCAGCAGGCCATCCAGAACTGGTTCTTCGCGGCAGGCATGGGCCTGATCATGCCGCTGATGGTTCCGGTGCAGATGGCCAAGAACCTCGGCACCTTCGCTGAAGCCTCACTCATGCAGGTGATGATGGCCGGCATGGGTGTGCTGGGCGTCCTCAATGCCTCCAGCTACCCGATTGCCGACAGCCTCACGGCGATCTCGAAGGCAGTGCAGGCCGGCGACCCGCTGAAAGCCGTGAGCGAATTGATCGCGCTGCCCGCCAATTCCCTCAATGGATTGCTGAACGGATACACGCTCAACGGATTCCTCCACTACCCGGGCCTGCTCAGCTTCAGCGACGAGCCGTGGGGCGCCGGCATTGTCCAAACTCTGTTGGTGAACGCGCCTCGGGCGCTCGCGGATGCGATCCGCGTCGTGAACTTCCCGAACGGGCCATCCAGCCGGAGCAGCGCGGACAATGGGGTCGAGTTGGCCTCCACCGAACAGTCCGCCGCCGACGTCGTGATCGCCAACGACCTCGTCGCCGGCCGGGCAGCCAACACCGTGCAAACCCTGAACGTCTCGCTCGAAGACATCGGCGCCGGGCCTACCGGCAAGGTGCAGACCGAACCGGTGACCAGTCTGGAGACCGGCACCCTCGCACCGGCCGCAGACGCCGACACGACTGCTCCGGCAGCTGAACCAGTCAGCACTGAGGACAACGCCAAGGAACCGGCGAAGCCGGCAGTCCGGGGCGTGAAGAGCCCGACCGACAAGATCTCGGTCAAGCCTTCCGACCGCGTCGCGGCGAGTCTGTCCAAGGCTCGCGACGGGCTGAAGCAGAGTCTGGGGATCTCGTCGAAGAAGGCGGAGAAGTCGGCCGGCGGCAACACCGGTTCGACCGACAACGGCGGCGGCTCCGGTGCATCCGGCGGCAGCGACGATTAGTCCCTCCCGATGAACCGGTCGGCCCTCTGCGTCATCGCGACGCAGGGGGCCGATCGCTTTTGGGGCTATTGGCGACGGTTGCCGTTCTCGTCCCAGTGTTCGGCCACCTTCTTACTGGGCTGCACCCGCGGCGGCTCCCCCGGCATCTTCGGGTAGTTCGGCGGATACGGCAGATCGCCGAGGCCGCGTTCCTCGTCGGCGGCGACCATGTCCAGCAGTGGCTGCAGCGACTGATGCTTGGAATCGATGTCCGCCCACGGATCCTCGCGTTCGGCGAGCAACGTCGGCACCGTCGCAATGGTGTAGTCGTCGGGGTCGGCGCCGCGCAGCTCATCCCAGCTCAGCGGGGTCGAGACCGTGGCGATCGGGGTCTTGCGCGCCGAGTACGCCGAGGCGAAGGTGCGGTCACGGGCATTCTGGTTGTAGTCGATGAACAGCCGCTCGCCACGCTCCTCCTTCCACCACGATGTGGTGACCGCATCGGGTGCGCGACGTTCCACTTCACGGGCCAGCGCGATCCCGGCCCGCCGTACCGCGATGAAATCCCAGTCGGGCTTGATCCGCAGGAACACGTGCACGCCGCGGCCGCCGGAAGTCTTCGGGTAGCCGACCAGGCCGAGTTCGTCGAGCAGCGGTTTGAGCACATCGCAGGCGATCGTCGCGGCCTCGGCGAAACCGGTGCCCGGCTGCGGATCGAGGTCGATGCGCAGCTCGTCGGGATGTTCGGTGTCCGCGCAGCGCACCTGCCAGGGGTGCAGCGTGATCGTGCCCATCTGCGCGGCCCAGATGATCGCCGACGGATGCGCCACCTTCAACGCATCGGCGGTGCGCCCGGACGGGAACGTGACGATGCAGGTCTGCAGATAGTCGGGATGTTTCTGCGGCACCCGCTTCTGGTAGATCTCCTCGCCCTCGATGCCGTCGGGGAACCGTTGCAGGTGGGTGGGCCGGTCCTTCAATAGCGCCACCATCGGGTTCGCGACGCTCAGGTAGTACTCGACCAGCTTGCCCTTGGTGCCGGCCGATCCCAGCTTCGGGAAATACACCTTGTCCGGGTTGGTGAACCGGACCTTGACCCCGTCGACATCGAGTTCGGTTGCGGGCGTGGGCATCAGCGCTTCTCCAGGACGTCGTAGAGGTCGTAGTTCAACGGCACGTCGAGCTGCTCGAAGGTGCAGCTCGACGGTTCCCGGTCGGGCCGCCAGCGCAGGAATTTCACCGCGTGCCGAAATCTCTGGCCGTGAGCTGTATTGCCCTCCATCTGGTCATAGGCCACCTCGCAGACCTTCTCCGGGCGCACCGGGATCCAGCTCTTGTCGGCCGCCGAATTCCACCGGCTCGGCGCACCGTCGAGCGGCGCATCGCCTTCGCGCAGCGGTTCCAGGTCGGCCAGCAGCTTGACCCGATCTTTCACGCTGAAAGACGCTGCGCCACCGACCATCTGCAGCTCACCGTCGTCGCGGTACAGGCCGAGCAGGATCGACCCCACCCCCTCCCCGCTCTTGTGAATGCGGTAGCCGATGGCCACACAGTCGGCGTCGCGGTGGTGTTTGACCTTCACCATGTCACGTTTGCCCGGCAGATAGGGCCCGTCGAGCCGCTTGGCGATCACCCCGTCCAGGCCGGCGCCTTCGAACCGCTGCAACCACTGCGCACCCAGCTGCGGGTCCTCGGTGGTGCGGGTGACATGGCACCACTGCTTTTCGTTGATCGCCTCCGCCAGCGCAACCCGGCGCACCCGGAACGGCTCGGCCAGCAGTGACCGATCACCGGTGGCCAGCGCGTCGAACCCGATGAAGTGCGCCGGGGTCTGCTCGGCGAGCATGCGCACCCGGGACTCGGCGGGGTGGATGCGCTGCGACAACGACTCCCAGTCCAGCCGGATCCGTCCACCGATCTCCCTGGGCACCACCACCTCGCCGTCCAGCACGCAACGGTCGGCGAGCTCGTCACGCAAGGCATCGAGCAGCTCGGGAAAATACCGGCCCAGCTCCTTGCCGTTGCGGGACTGCAGCACCAGCTCGTCGCGGTCGCGGAACACCAGCGCCCGGAACCCGTCCCATTTGGGTTCATACGACCAGCTGTTCTCATCATCGGGCACCTTGGTCTGCGCCTTGGCGAGCATCGGTTCGATCGGCGGCACTACGGGTAGGTCCACGGGCTCCATCCTGATCCATCTGGGTCGTCGAATACCAGATAGACCCGGGCCACGCCGCAGACTCATCGCAGTCGCCCCGCGGAGCTGTCCCTGCCAATACCAGGATCGACCGGGACTGACTGCCGACCGGTTTTCCGGAATTCGGGGCGGACGCCACGCGCTCTCACGGTGTGCATCGACCCATAGAAAGGACTATCCGATGGCAACCATCCACTTCCACGAGACCACCACGGCGACACCCGAACAGTTCATCGCCGGCCTCACCGATTTCGGCCCCCACCGGTCAGAACTGTTCAAGAACAGCGCCGACGCCTACCTCGTGGTGCACAGCCGGGGCGCCTCCGAGGCCGATGTCACCGAGGGATCGGGCGGCATCTGGGAACGCCTGCACTACGACTGGTCGGATCCGCATCACATCACGCTCACCACCACCGATTCCAACCTTTTCGGCGGGGCCTCGGGGCACACGTACACGTTGACACCGCGGCCCGACGGCACCACCGACATCGACGCCGAGCTGGTCCGAGAGGGTAAGAATTTCAAGGGCCGGGTGGTCGCGGGCGTGCTCGGAACCGTCGGAAAGCGTTCGCTGACCAAGGCTTTCGCCGACAGCGTGAAGGCCATCGAAGCCCGCTCCGCCGTAGCCGGCTGAGTGTCCTACGATGCGAACCATGCGGTCTGTTGTCGCCGCCACGATGGGCGAACCGTCCGAGGTCCTGCAGCTGCAGACCCGCCCGCTGCCGCAGCCCGGTCCCGGCCAGGTCCGGATCCGGGTGAGCGCCGTACCGGTGCATGCCAGCGATCTGCACACCATCCGGGGCCGATACGGATTCGTCCCGCAATTCCCCACCGTTCCCGGAATCGAGTCCGTCGGTGTAATCGACGAACTCGGCAGCGACACAGACGGTTTGACCGTGGGGCAACGCGTCATCACGGTCGGGGTCAAGGGCACCTGGCAGGAGTATCTGGTCGCCGACGCCGGGCAGGTGTTGCCCGTTCCCGATGGCATGAGCGATTCCACCGCCGCCCAGATTCTGGCCAATCCGCTCACCGCCGTGATCCTCACCGGCGACGAACTCGATGTCCGACCGGGTGAATGGCTGCTGCAGACCGCGGCCGGTTCGACCGTGGGCCAGTCGGTCATCCAACTCGGAGCCCACGTCGGCTTCAAAACCCTCAACGTGGTCCGCCGCCGATCCGCCGTCGAGGACATCCTCGCGCAGGGCGGCACCGCGGTGATCTGCACCGAGGACGAGAACCTGCGCGAGCGAGTGGCCGAGATCGCGGGTGACGATGGCGTGGCCAAGGCGATCGACTGCGTCAGCGGCCAGGTGGGTGCGGACGTGTCACGTGCCCTGGCACCGCACGGTGAACTGGTCGTCTACGGCGCGCTGTCCACGCACCGCCAAACCGATCCCGACAAACTCACCATCCCGATCTTCGCCCGCTCGCTGATCTACGAAACCAAGTCCGTTCGGGGGTTCTGGCTGTTCCGCTGGTTCACCGATACCCCGAAGGATCGGATGGCCACCGTGATCGAACGGACCGTTCAGCTCGCCGACAGCGGCGTATTGCGGGTGCCGGAGGGCCAGCCCATCCCCCTCGAAAAGTTCAGCGAAGCCGTCTATTTGGCCGAGGCTCCCGACCACGGCGGGAAGCCGCTGCTGATCTTCGAGCACTGAGTGCCCTGGCCTGCAATTTGAGAATGCCCGGGTGGACTAGTTCCGTATTCAAGTGAATCGACACGGTTTTCACCGGGCAGCCTCGCCAGGGCCCCTTGTCGCAGGTGGCGGATCGCTCAACAATTGAGCTATGGCTGAAACAGTTATCGAGTTCGTGCTGCGTCGGCTCAGCGAGAATGGTGTCGGCGATATCTTCGGAGTGGCCGGGGATTACGCATTTCCGGTCAATGATGCGATCGTCGAACACCCGGCGATCAATTGGATCGGCTGTTGCAATGAGCTCAATGCCGCCTGCGCCGCCGATGGCTATGCCCGGATGCGGGGCGTCGGCGCCGTGTGCACCACCTACGGGGTGGGCGAACTCGCCGCGATAAGCGCCATCGCGGGTTCATATGCCGAGCATGTTGCGGTTTTCCACCTGGTCGGCACGCCCAACTCGGCAACCGAGGAGGGGCGGGCGCTGGTGCACCACACACTGGGCAACGGCGAGTTCGACCTGTTCCATCGGATGGCTGAGCCCGTCGTGACCGCGAGCGCGATCATGACGCCGCAGAACGCGGTACCGGAGACCGAACGGCTGATCTCCGCGGCGCTGTATCACCGACGGCCGGTCTACCTGGCGATTCCCAGCGATGTCGCGACCATGCCGGTACTTGCCGACGCGCTACCGCTGGGTCTGCCGGTCAGTGATCCCGACTCGCTGGCGGCGGCCACCGGCGCGGTGGCCACCGCCCTGAACAACGCCGGTCAGGCCTGCGCGTTGCCCGGGATTCTGCTGCGCAGGCTGGGCCTGACGGACGCGGCTTCCGAATTCCTCGACGGGTGCGGTTTGCCGTTCGCGACGATGTTTGCCGACAAATCGGTGCTCGCCGAGGACAACCCCAACTACATCGGCATGTATGTCGGCCGGCTGATGGATGAACCGGTGCGCGCATTCGTCGAGTCGTGCGACGTGGTGCTGATGATCGGAGCCATGCTGACCGACGGCAACACCGCCGGGCGCACCGTTCGGTTGGACCCGGACAAGACCATCACGATCGGCCAGCACTGCACCACCGTGGGTTCGGTGGTGTACCGCAACGTCGAGATGGCCGACATTCTGCGGCAACTGCCGGGGCGGGTCACCAACCGCGCTCAGCGGCCGGCGATCACACCGGAAAGGCTTGGGCCGATCGTCGGTGGTGACGACGACATAATCACCGCCGATGCCCTCTACCCGCGCTGGGAGAATTTCCTGCGGCCCAACGACGTGATCATGACCGATACCGGAACATCGTCGCTGGGTATGACTTTCGCGCAGATACCGCACGGCGCTCAGTTCCACAACCAAACCCTGTGGGCGTCGATCGGCTGGGCGACTCCGGCGGCCTTCGGCGCCGCGGTAGGCGCCCCGGACCGTCGGCTGATCCTGATCACCGGCGAGGGTTCCCATCAGATGACCGCCCAGGAGATCAGCCAGTTCGGACGGCGCGACCTGCGCCCGATCATCTTCGTGCTCAACAACTCCGGCTATCTCAGCGAACGAATGCTGTGCAAGGACATGACCCTGGCCTACAACGACATCGCGGCCTGGAACTATGCGGAACTTCCGCACGCCATGGGTTGCCAGGACTGGTTCACCGCCCGGGTCAGCACCTGCGGACAACTCGACGAGGCACTCAAGACGGCCGAGCACGCCGACACCGCCGCCTACATCGAAGTCGTCACCGACGCCTTCGAAGCCCCACTGATGTACCAAAAGCTGCACGAGAACGTCGAATCGTTCTACAACCTGCGGTAGCCATCCTGGTCCCGGCCGAACGGCATTGACTAGATTGCCGATGTGAGCCTCGCCCCCGCCGGACGGTTTGCGCCGAGCCCGTCGGCCGACCTGCACATCGGCAACCTGCGCACCGCGATGCTGGCCTGGCTGTTCGCCCGCCGGACCGAGCGGCGGTTCCTGCTGCGGGTGGAGGATCTCGACGACCGCACCCTCACCGAGACCGGGCACCGCCAGGTCGCCGATCTGGCGGCGATCGGGCTGACCTGGGATGAACCGCCACAATGGCAATCGCAGCATCAGGACCGCTACGACGTGGTGGTCGACCAGCTGGCCGGCCGCGACCTGTTGTACGAATGCTATTGCAGCAGACGGGATATCGCTCAGGCGCCGCGCGCACCGCACGCCCCCGAAGGGGCCTATCCCGGTACCTGCCGGGAATTGTCGGCGGCCGAACGCGAACAGCGCCGCGCCGAGACCGGACGCCCGCCGGCCCTGCGGTTGCGCACCGACACGTTCGTCGGCACCGTTACCGACCTGATCCACGGCCGCTACACCGGGATCGTCGACGATTTCGTGGTGCGCCGCGGCGACGGGGTGCCCGCCTACAACCTGGCCGTAGTGGTCGACGATGCGGCCTCCGGTGTCGATCAGGTGGTGCGCGGCGACGACCTGCTGCCCTCCTCCCCCCGTCAGGCCTATCTGGCCCGGCTGCTCGGCTATCCGGAACCGACATACGCGCATGTGCCGCTGGTGCTCAACGAGGACGGGGCGCGGCTGGCCAAGCGGGACGGCGCGGTGACGCTCGCCGAGATCGGCGTCGAGCGGGCATTCGGCCAGATCACCGAGTCGTTGGGTTGGCCGTCATCGACGATGGACCAGCTGCTGGAGCAATTCGATCCGGCCCGGCTGCCCCAGCACCCATGGATATATCTGCCGGACTGAGCAGAACCCTTCGCCACACCGGATCTTCCTGCTAGCTTCCGGCAGTGCGTTACCGATTTCCACTGTTCGGGCTGCTGCTGATCGTCGCCCTCCTGACCGCGGCGTGCGGACCGTCGGCTGACAACACCGCTGACCGGCTGAAGTCCGCCGGCGTGCTGCGGGTGGGCACCGAAGGCGTGTACGCCCCGTTCAGTTACCACGATCCGGCCAGCGGCCAACTCACCGGCTACGACGTCGACGTCGCCCGCGCGGTCGGCGACAAGATCGGTGTCAACGTCGAATTCGTGGAGACCCCTTGGGATTCGATCTTCGCAGCGCTGGAGGCCAACCGATTCGACGTGGTGGCCAACGAGGTCACCATCACCCCCGAGCGTCAGGCGAAGTACGACCTGTCCGAACCGTATTCGGTCGGCGAAGGCGTCATCGTGACCCGGATCGACAACGGCTCGATCACGTCGCTAGCCGACCTCAAAGGCAAGGTGACCGCGCAGTCCATCACCAGCAACTGGGCACAGGTGGCCCGGGACGCCGGTGCTCGGGTGGAGGCGGTGGACGGTTTCACCGCCGCGATCAAACTGCTGAACCAGGGCCGGGTCGATGCCATCATCAACGACAGCATCGCGGTGTACGCGTACCTGGCCGAAACCAACGACACTTCGGTGCGGATCGCCGGCACCGTGGGCGAGAAGAGCGAACAGGGCTTCGCCGCCCGCAAGAACAGCGGCCTGTTGCCGGAACTGAACAAGGCGCTCGACACGCTGCGTGCTGATGGGACGCTGGCCTCGATCTCGCAGAAGTACCTCAAGGCCAACGCGTCCGGCGGGCCGCAGGCGGGTCAACCGAATCCCGCACATCGGTCGACATGGCAGCTCATCGCCGACAATCTGTGGCCGCTGGCGAAAGCGGCCGTCACCAAGACGATTCCGTTGACGGTGATCAGCTTCGCCATCGGATTGGTGATCGCCCTGGCGGTGGCCCTGGCCCGGCTGTCATCGATTGCGCTGCTCAGCAACGCCGCCCGGTTATACATCTCGATCATCCGCGGAACCCCGCTGTTGGTGCAGCTGTTCATCGTGTTCTTCGCGCTGCCGGAGTTCGGCGTGAAGATCGACCCGTTCCCGGCCGCGGTGATCGCGTTCTCGCTCAACGTGGGCGGCTATGCCGCAGAGATCATCCGGTCGGCGATCCAGAGCATCCCCAAGGGCCAGTGGGAGGCGGCCGAGACGATCGGGCTGAGCTACGTCGGGACGCTGCGCCGCATCATCCTGCCGCAGGCGGCCCGGGTGGCGGTGCCGCCCCTGTCGAACACGTTGATCTCATTGGTCAAAGACACCTCACTGGCGTCGACGATCCTGGTCACCGAATTGCTCCGGACCGCGCAGATCGCCGCGGCGCCGACGTTCGAGTTCTTCGCCCTGTACGGCACCGCCGCGGTGTACTACTGGGTGATCTGCCTGGTGCTGTCCTTCGGCCAGAGTCGCCTGGAACACCGACTGGAAAGGTACGTGGTGCGATGACCAGCCAGACCGAAGCTCGGATCACTGCCCGAGACGTCCGAAAGGCGTTCGGCGACAACGAAGTCCTCAAGGGATTGTCGTTCACGGTACCGCGCGGCAGCGCGACGACGATCATCGGTCCGTCGGGTTCGGGCAAGACCACGCTGCTGCGGGCGCTCAATGCGCTGGATGTGCCGGACGCCGGGGTGATCAAGGTCGGTGAGATCGAACTCGACTTCACCAAGCCGGTGCCCAAGGACCAGCTGCGGCAATACCGGGCGCAGAGCGGTTTCGTGTTCCAGTCGCACAACCTCTTCCCGCACAAGACCGTGCTGCAGAACGTCACCGAGGGCCCACTCGTGGCGCAGAAGCGCGCGCGTGACGAGGTGGAAGCCGAGGCCGCCGAGCTGCTGAGCCAGGTGGGACTGGCCGACAAGCGTGACCAGTACCCGTATCAACTCTCCGGCGGGCAGCAGCAGCGGGTCGGGATCGCCCGTGCCCTCGCCCTCAAACCCAAGGTCGTGCTGTTCGACGAGCCGACCTCGGCGCTGGACCCCGAGCTGGTCGGTGAGGTGCTCTCGGTCATCCGCGATCTCGCCGTCGAAGGCTGGACCCTGGTGATCGTCACCCACGAGATCCAGTTCGCCCGACAGGTTTCCGATCAGGTGTTGTTCACCGACCGTGGCGTGATCCTGGAGCAGGGCCCGCCGGCCGCGGTGATCGGCGACCCGAAAGAGCAACGCACCCGGCAGTTCCTGCAGCGCATCCTCAACCCGCTGTAGGTCGCGCACTGCACCGTCCGATTTCCGCCAGCGGTTGTGACCGTCGGCTCATAGCGTCGCCGTCATGACTGTGCAGCCCACCTTCGGCACTCGAGCGCCGGCGCTATCGCGAACCACGTTGTGGTTCATGGCCATTGCTGCGGGCCTCGGCACCGCCACCAGCTATCCCCTGCAACCCGCTGTGGTCGACGTCGCGGCAACTCTTGACGCTTCGGTGGCAGAGGTCGGTTTGGCGCTGGCATGCGGCCCGGTCGGCTATCTGTTGGGACTGGCGCTGCTGGTGCCGCTCGTCGACCGGTTTCCACCCAGGTATGTGGTCGCTACCCAACTCGGGGCCCTGGCCGTCGCTCTGGCGGCGAACGCCGCCTGCCGATCCCCGTGGCTCCTCGGCTTGACTGTCGGTGCCATCGGCGCGTGTTCGACTGTCGGTGCGCAGCTCAGTTCGATCACGGCGCGTTTCGCGCAGGCTCGACATCGGGCAGCGGCACTGGGGATTGTCACCGCGGGCATCTCGGCCGGAATCATCGGGGGCCGGATCGTCGGTGGTTGGCTGACCGACATATTCGGATGGCGGGGTGCTCTGCTGATGATCGCGCTCAGCTGTATCCCCATGGCAGTCATCGCACTTGCCGTGTTGCCCACCACGACCGGCACCGCCACGCGTGGATATCTGGCAACACTTCGCGGCCTTCCGCGGCTCTATGTCGAGTACGCAACGCTTCGCATTGCTGCGGCACGAGGCGCGTTGTGGTTCTTCGCGTTCTGCGCCATCTGGTCCGGCCTCGCCGTCGCGCTGGCGCAGCCGCCATTCTCCTACTCGGCCGAACGTATCGGACTGTACGCAGGTGCAGGCCTCCTCGGCATGGTCGCCACGCGCATCGCCGGCACGTGGACGGACCGGGTGGGTCCACGCCGCGTCATAGTGGTGGGACTGGTCATCGCCGCTCTCGCCGCCGCTCTCCTCGGCGTATGCCTGTCGCGTACCGTGGCCACTCTCATCGGCCTGGCCTTGTTCGACGCCGGACTCTTCGCTGCCCAGGTCGCCAATCAGAGCACGGTTCTGGCGATCGACACTGCAGCGCCCGCCCGGTTCAACAGCGCCTACATGGTCGTCTACTTCATCGGCGGAAGCGTGGGAACAGCATTCGGCGCGGCGGCGGTCGGATGGTTCGGCTGGCCGGCAACAGGCGCGTTCGCCGTCGCGGCGATCGCACTGGCGATACTGCTTACCGCAACAACCCGGTTCAGAGTTCCTTGATGCCCCACGGGGAGCCGTAGTCCTTCAGCAGGTCCAGGAACGGCACCGCGTCGAACGCTTCCGGGCCCAGCACGCCGGCCCCGCTCCAGGTTCCGTTGGCCAGAAGTTCCAGCGCCACAACGGGATTGATCGCCGTCTGCCAGACCACGCACTGATGGCCATACTCGGCCATCGACCATTGGTTGTCCACCACGTGGTACAGGTAGGTCGAGCGGGGGTTGCCGTCCTTGCCGGTGCCGGTCACCCACAGCCCCGCGCAGGTCTTGCCGTGCATCTGCGGCCCCAGGGTGGCCGGGTTGGGCAGGCAGGCGGCCACCACATCGCGCGGGCTGACCTCGACGCCCCCGACGTTGACCGTGTCGGTGCGGTCCAGCCCCACCTTGTGCAGCGCCTTGAGCACATCGATGAACTCGGTGCCCAGGCCGTATTTGAACGTCGCCCGTTTGCATTTCACCCAGCGCGGCATCAACAGCACTTCCTCGTGCTCGACGTTGACGCATTCCACCGGGCCGATGCCCTCGGGGAAGTCGAAGACCTCGGGCTCGCTGAACGGTTCGGTGACGAACCAGCCGCGGTCGGCCTCCCAGATCACCGGCGGGTTCAGGCACTCCTCGATCGTGGTCCAGATGGAGAACGACGGCGCGAAGTCGTAGCCGTCGACCACCAGGTTCGACCCGTCCCGGGTGCCCAGCTCGTCGATCTCGGAGAACAGGTGATCGGCGGCGTAGCGCGCGAACACATCGGACAGACCGGGCTCCACGCCGATCCCGACCAGGGCCAGCCGGCCGGCCGCCTGCCATTGGTCTTCGACCGCGAACTGCTCGTCGCCGAGCTTCACCCCGGTCAGCTCATACGGTTTTTGGGGGTGCCGGTGCGACAGGCTCATCGCCATGTCGAGGTAATCCGCACCGCCGGCCAGTGCGCCGTCGAAGATCGGCATGACGAACCGGGGGTCGACGGCATTCATCACGTGGGTGATGTTGTGCCGGCGCACCAGGTCGGCGACGGAGTCTGCCGAGCTGGCATCCACCTGCGCGGCGTGAAACCGCGGGTCACCGACGTCCTGGACCGCCTTGGCCGCCCGGCTTTCGTCGTAGTCACACACCACGACCTGTTCGAAGAAATCACGCCGGGCCGCGATCGCACAGAACGCCGAGCCGACGCCACCCGCACCCACCAGCAGAATTCGCATGCCCAGACCGTACCCACAGACTGCGGTTTTCGTCGAGGATTACGGCTATGGCTGCAGAATCCGCAGCGGAATCTCTAAATCACGACGGATAACGTCGATATTCTTCCCGTCACTGAACTATGCCGACCACCACGGGGCCGGAATGGTCAGCGTCAGCGTCAGCGTCAGCGGTCGTCGCTCTTCGCGCGAGCGCTCATCGACGCGCCGTAGTACCGCCCCAGCACATGCGCCCGCAGTTCATCGAACTCACCGGCCAGGATCGCCGCCCGAATCTGATCGACCAGCCGGATCACGAACCGCTCATTGTGGATCGTGCACAGCGTCGCCGACAGCATCTCCTTGGCCTTGAACAGGTGCCGGATGTAGGCGCGCGAATAGTTGGCGCAGGTGTAGCAATCGCATTCGGCGTCGATCGGGGTGAAGTCCCGTTTGTACCGGGCCCCGGTGATGTTGAACCGCCCGGTCGCCGAGTACACCGCCGCGTTGCGCGCCACCCGCGACGGGGACACACAGTCGAAGGTGTCCGCCCCCGCGGCCACCGCGTCGAACAGATCATCGGGCTCGCTGATGCCCAGCAAATGCCGCGGCTTGTCGGCAGGCAGCTCACTGCTGACCCAGCTGACGATGGTGGCCAGGTTCTGTTTCTCCAGCGCACCGCCGATGCCGTAGCCGTCGAAGCTCAACCCCTCCGCGGGCCCGGGGCCCTCGCCGATCGTGGCCAGACCCCGCGCGGCTTGTCGGCGCAGATCCTCGTACTGCGCACCCTGCACCACACCGAACAGCGCCTGACGCGGCCGTTCCGGCGACAGGGACTGCAGCCGGTGATGCTCGACCACACACCGCACCGCCCAGTCGTGGGTGCGCTGCACGGAGCTTTCCTGGTAGCCGCGGGTGTTGACCAGCGTGGTGAGCTCGTCGAAGGCGAAGATGATGTCGGCCCCGAGCTGATTCTGGATGCCGATCGAGACCTCGGGGGTGAACCGATGCTTGGAGCCGTCCAGGTGCGAGCGGAACGTCACCCCGTCGTCGTCGACATGCGCGAGACGCTGCTTACCTGCGGCGATGATGTCGTCGGTCTGCAGCCGCTCGGTGTCCATGGCGAGCACCTTCTTGAACCCGACACCCAGCGACATCACCTGGAAGCCGCCGCTGTCGGTGAAGGTGGGCCCGGGCCAGTTCATGAACGCCCCCAGGCCGCCGGCCTCGGCCACGATCTCCGGGCCCGGCTGCAGGTACAGGTGATAGGCGTTGGCCAGGATCGCCTGGGCACCCAGAGCCTTCATGGTCTCGGGCAGAACCGATTTCACGGTGGCCGCGGTGCCGACCGCGATGAACGCCGGCGTATGGATGTCGCCGTGCGGGGTATGAATGGTCCCGACCCGGCCGAAGCGGCCGGGCAACTCGGCCTCTACGGTGAAATACGGCTGGTCCACACAGGGTATTCAACCGGATGCGCGTCCGATTTCCGTCACGGGGGCGGACGCACCCATACTGCGAGCGTGAAAATGGTTGTGAACCGCGGAATCGTCGTCGCCACCGGGTGCGCGGTGCTTCTGGCCGCAGTCGCCGGGTGCTCCTCGCAGGAATCGGGTCCGCCAGGTAAGTCCGGCGGGGGCCGGGTGACCTTCGGTTCCAACGATGCAGGTCCGGTCAACGGCGTCAGCTGTGAGACCAAGGACGGCCAGATCACGATCGTCGTCGACAGCAAGATGCCGACCACCGTGGTACTCACCGAGGGCGAGGCACCTGTGGTGCAGTCGGTGAACATCGGCGAGTTCGGGTCCGACGCGGCGTCGCTGACCTACCTCGCCGGCCTGTCCGGCGCACCGGTGGTGGCCGCGCGCGACGGCAAGGCTTACACCATCACCGGCAATGGCATGGGCATCGATCCGGCCCATCCGGACACGCCGGTGGACACCCCGTTCGACATCGCGATCACCTGCCCCTGATCGAGCTCAATTCGGCAGTGGTGGTTGCTTACGCAACCACCACTGCCGAATGGTTATCGGGCCCATCTCCCCGGCCCCGACGCCGGTCCATGCCGTCGACGTCCTCCATCCTCGCGCCGCAATGCACTGACCGATAAGGGAATTCGAGACACCCGGCACATCCTCGGCCGCCGCGTCGGTCCGCCGGTCCTCGGTTTTCCCGGCCCGGCCCCAGCCCGGCCCCGCCGGGAATTCGGCCAAACACACGCCCACGACCTGCGGTAACCCCATACTTCTGCCAGACGGTCCGCCATAGGACGACGGGCTGCATGACCGTGAGGAGAACCCTGGTGAAGCGTGAGTTGCTGGTAGCCGTAGGCGGCGCTGCGATCGTCATCGCAGGCCTGTCCGGCTGTTCGTCGAACGAAAAGAAGGACACGTCGGGCACAACTACCACCGCCACCGCACAGGTGACGAAAACGACCACCGCCCAGGCGGGCGGCGTCACCGCGGCAACCGGCACGGGCACCGCCAGGGTCAACATCGACGGCAAGGACCATCAGGTCGAAGGCACCGTCGTATGCGCCACCGTCGCGGGCAACGTCAGCCTCACCGTCGGGCAGGGCACGACCGGCGTCAGCGCCACCCTCAGCGAGGGCGACAATCCGTCGGTGACCGCGCTCGCACTGGGCAACGTCGACGGCGTCAGCCTCGGGTACACCCCCGGCGTCCCCGGTGGCAGCGCCGAAGCCACCAAGGACGGCAACAAGTACACGATCAAGGGCGAAGCGACCGGCATGGACGGGATGAACGCGGTGACCAAGCCGTTCGAACTCGAAGTATCCTGCCCCTAGCAAACCACTGACACGTGTGGGCCCGGACGGATGCCGGGCCCACATTGTGTTTCCAGCTGTAATGCTGGTGCCATGACTCGACGGACCCGTTCCGCCCTGACCTGGCTGCTGCTGCTCGGCCTGTTCCTGCCGATCGTCGGATGCTCCTCAGCCCCGGACCCGGCCGATCGCTTTGCCGCGTTCGCTGATGCGTTGGGGCGCAAAGACGCCCACACCGCGGCCGCGCAGACCAGTGACCCCGCCGCGGCCGAGGCGGCAATCGCCTCGATGTTCGACGGGATGGGTGAGGCGGCCGCGGTGCAGGTCAGCGCCGAACCCGAGAAGGGCGACGCGTCCGGCGCGACGCTGAAGTACCAGTGGTCCCGGGGCGAGGACGGTAAGGCCGGTCGGTTCGACTACGACACCGCCGGCACCGCCGCCAAGACCGGCGACGACTGGCTGATCACCTGGACGCCGACCCTGCTGCACCGAGACCTGCGGGACGGATTGACGTTCCAGTACAGCACCGACAGCGACCTGCAGACCCCGGTGCTGGACCGGACCGGCCAGCCGTTGATGACCTGGCAGACCGTCGGGGTGATCACCCTGGACCGGGCCCACCTGGAATCCGCCGCCGCGCTGGCCGCACTGCTGGCCCCGTTCGATCCCACCACCACCGCGGATTCGATCGGCGCGCAATTCAATTCGAACACCGATGACCGGGTCACCGTGATGAAGCTGCGTGAGGCCGATCTCACCGGAGTGCGCGATCAACTTGCCATGCTCCCCGGCGTCACCGTGACCGAGCAGGGTGAGCTGCTGACCGCCGACCGCCAACTGTCCTCACCGGCCATCGGCGGGCTGGCCCAGCTGTGGCACGACCGGATCACCCAGGCCGCGGGATGGTCGGTCTACCTGGTCGCCGAGAAGGGTGCGCCCGCACAGCGACTGGCCGCGCAGCCACCCGCACCGGCCGAGCCGCTGCGCACCACGCTGGACCTGCGGCTGCAACTCCTCGCCCAGCACGCCGTCGCCCAGGAGACCCGGCCCGCCGTGCTGGTGGCGATCTCCGGCTCGACGGGCGGCATCCTGGCCGCCGCGCAGAACGCCGCCGCCGATCCGCAGGGGGCCATCGCCTTCTCCGGCCTGTACCCGCCGGGGTCGACCTTCAAGACCATCACCACCGCGGCCGCGCTGCAGGCCGGCCTGGTCAAGCCGGACACCCCGGTGGCCTGCCCCGGCCGGCTGACCATCGAGAACCGCACCATCCCCAACGACGACGACTTCGACCTGGGGACAGTGCCTTTGGCGTCGGCGTTCTCGCATTCCTGCAACACCAGCATGGCCGCGCTGTCGGACAAGCTGCCCGTCGACGCCCTGACCAACACCGCCCGCGACTTCGGCATCGGCGTGGACTTCACCATTCCTGGTCTCACCACCGTGACCGGCCAGGTTCCCAACGCGGACACCGCCGCCCAGCGGGTGGAGAACGGAATCGGCCAGGGCACCGTGACGGTCAGCCCATTCGGTCTGGCGGTCGCCGAGGCCAGCCTGGCGCACGGGTCGACCATCCTGCCCAGCCTGGTCGACGGCGACAAGGTCACTGCCGACACCGCATCGGTGCCGCTGTCGCCCGCGGTCACCGGGGCACTGCGAGACATGATGCGCAAGACCGTGACCGAGGGCACCGCCACTCAGCTCAGCGATATCGCCGACCTCGGCGGCAAGACCGGCACCGCGGAATTCGGCGACGGTTCGGACACCCACGCACACGGGTGGTTCGCCGGTATCGCCGGTGATATCGCATTCGCCACCCTGGTGGTGGGCGGAGACTCCTCAACACCCGCGGTGCGGATCTCGGGCGATTTCCTGCGGCCTACCGGCTAGCCTGACCCCGCAATTGGGTGTCAGCCATGGCGACTTCGAGGTGGTCGGCGGGCCAATGTGGGGTATCGCAAAAACGCGATCGCCGCAGACTCAGGAGACCACCATGAAGATGCCCGTGAAGTTCGTCGCCCCCTGGCTGGCCGCAGCCGCCATCACCGGAGCCGTTGCCCTGGCCCCCATCGCCAGCGCCGCCCCGGGCCCGGCTTCCCCCGGCCCGGTCGCGGGCACCGACCCCCTGGTCCCGTACGGCACCGACCCGGCCGTCCCCTACCGGCTGGGCTACATCGATTCCAACCATGACGAGGCCAACACCACCAGCGGCGGTGTGGACCTGCCCTTCTAGCCCGCGGCGGACAGGTGCACCAGACCTGACGCCACCGCGAACCGGGGGCCGTGCACACCGTCGATATTGGCCCGGCCCACCACAACTCCCAACGCGCGCAGGGATTCGCCGACGGTGCGCAGCAATTCGTCGTCGAGCGCGCCACCCCCGGCCAGCACCAGCGCGGTCGGGGGTTTGGCGAATGCGGCCAAGCAGCGGGCGATATTCGCCGCCACCGTCTCCTGCTTGATCGCCAGCCGCAGACTGCGCCACTCCTCGGCGGCGAGTTTGGTGGAGAACGGCACCAACCCCGCGGTACCGCGGGTGCACAACCTGCCGATCGCATCCGCCGGGGCCGGGGCATCCAGGAACAGCCGTCGTCCGTCCTCCTCGTGCGCGACGTGCGGGCCCTCGACCCGGATCGCCGGGGTGCGTTTGACCCGCTCGGCCAGCGCCTTCGGAATGTTCAGCATCCGCGCCACCGCCACCGTGATGGTCTCCCCCGCCCCCGCGGCGGTCACGGTGTGGTCCGATCCGATGAGATCGATGGTGCCGCCGCCGATATCGCACACCACGGAATCCGGCGGAAGTCCTGGTGTGGTGCGGGCACCGCGCGCGGCCGCATCAGGCTCGGTGGCGATGGTGCGGGCCGGCCGCCCGGTCAACTCCGTGAGCGTCGCCGCGGCGTCCTCAACATGGTCGGCGGCCAACAGGGCCACCACCGTGCCGCGGGCATCGGCCACGCCACGGCGCAGCCAGGTTCCGCTGTCGAGCGCTGCGAGATCGGTGAAAAAGGCGTCGTCGACCGCGATTTCGTGATCGGCGGTCGGGATCGAGCGCAGCCGGATCCGCACCACACTGCCCGGTGGTTCGCGGCGCAGGATGGCGTGCGCCTGGGCCGGTGAGTAGCGGACGGTCTGGCCGTCGGCGCGGAACTCGATGTAGTCCTCGTCGACCGCGGGCGGTTCGGGTGGCTCGGTGCGCGCGGTGACCGCGATGGCCGGGGAATCGGAGAGCTCCCTGGTGAATTCGGCGACGTCGTGGATCTGGTCGTGGCCCAGGTCCAGCGCCGCACACAGCGCGATCGGGTCGGCCAGCGCCCGGTAGGCGCGGCCCTCGGCGACCACCTCGACCGCGACCAGCACACCGGACGCCAACCCGTCCAGGATCACCTCGTCGACCACCGGAACGTCGACCGGAATCCGGTTACGGATCAACACCGCATCGTCCTGGGCGGCCAGCACGCCGACGATGTTCCAACCGTGCTCGACGGCAGCGGTGATCGCGGCCGCGGCCACCTCGAAGTCGGTGTCGGCGTCGACCGAGACGATCGTCGGGCCGTCCTGGGGTGGGCCGGTCAGATCCGTCAGCGGCACATGCCGGCCCACCGCGTAACCGGTGCCGGCCGGGGTGCTGGCATCCGGCCTGCGCAGGCTGCGCACCGGGGAACGCGGGGATGCCGCCGGGGCCAGCGGAGCGGTCTCGGTATCCACCGGCCGGATCGCCGAAAGCGCCAGCTCATCGGCCCGAACCTGGGCGTCGACCTCGATCCGGTGCAGCAGCGCGGCGGCCCCCTCCAGCGATTCCCGGGATCCCTTGCGACCCCGGGTCGGCGCCTGCCCATGGGTCAGCGGTTGCACTGCGCCGTCGAGGATGCGGGCCAGCACGATCTCGGTGGTGTGGTTGCCCACGTCGATCCCGGCGACAACCCTCACCGCAACAGGCCCCGGCGGGCATAGACGACGGCGGCCTGACGCACCAATGCGGCACAGCGCGATGCGCCGCGCGTCTCCAACGACGCCTGCAGCGCGTCGAGTTCGGCGGCCGTCGAACGATGCGGCCGCAACGCCTCGTACAGGCCCATCACTTCTTCATCGTCGATGATCGCCAATTCGGCTGCGCGCAGGAAGTTCTCGGCCAACTGGGGGTTGCCGTTCGCCTCGGCCACCACGGCCTGATGCGCCAGCGCGGCCGGATCCATCCGCAAATCCGACAGGTCCAGCTTGCCGTCGACGGCAGCGTCGACGGTGAATCTCTCGCTCATGCCTTGGCCACCTTTACCGTGATGGGCGCCTGGCCCGGTTCACTCGCCTCACGTTCCAACGCCACCAGCGCCACCGCGCGGGCGTGGTAACGCGCCGAGATCGACTCATCGGTGCCACCGGTCAGAATCGGCACCGGGGCCATTCCCTTGGCGTGGCGCGCGGCATTGCGGCCCAGTTCGCGGTAGTTCTTGGCGGTCAGCAGGGGTGCGACGCTGAACAGTTCGAGGTTGGCCAGCGGGGCCAGGTCGCGGCGGTGGATGAGCGCAGTGCCCTTGCCCTGCAAGCCGATTCCGATCCCCGACCCGGATAGCTTGGCCGCGGTCAACCCGATCAACCCGACGTCGATGGTCGAGCGCACCCGGACGAACCGGGGCACGCAGCCCTCCTCCTCCAGCCCGGCGGACAGCTGGCGGATCACCTCGCCGATCGGCAGACCGCACAGGCTCAGCCACACGCTGCGGCCCAGCGCCGGCGACAGCCCGATGACCACCTCACGCGGATCGCTGCCCTGGCGCGCCGGTTCGACGTCGGTGACCAGGATGTGGCCGGCATGCTCGGCCTGGTCGGCGGTCAACTCGGCGGTGTTGCGCTGCTGGCGGACGTTGTCGATCTCGGCCCGACGCTGCTCGGTGAGCGTGTAACCCGTTCCGGGCCCGGCATAGTCGTTGGGATCGGTGATCTTAGACAGCACCCGGAACTGCTCATCGAAGATCGCCGAGGTCTGCAATTGGTCGCCGCGCAGCCGTTCGGAAGTCAGCCGCATGATGGCTTCGGCCTCCTCGCGATAGCCGGTGCGCTCGAGCGAGGCGACCACATCGAACACCGTGAGCTGCTTGGCCTCGATGGCATTGGCCGCCTCCGCGACGGCCTTCGGATCGCCGGGCGGCAGGTCGCGTGAGCCGTTGGCGACCACCACCTCCTCGATGTGGGCGTCGTCGAAATCGGCCAGGCCCAGGTCGCGGTACACCGCCTGCACAGCCGTCGCGGCCCGTCGTCGCACCGCGGCCAGATGCTCGGGCGACACCGTGCGCAAACCGCCATCCGCGCCCCAATCCCGTTGCAGCACCAGGAAATCGTCCATATCGTCGGCATTGAAGTTGGACAGCGCAAACGCATTGTCGTAGCGCGGAATCGAGCCGAATCCGGAGAAGATGAAATCCGCGCCGGCCAACAGCACCGGCAGCGTATGTGCACTGCGACGGATGTCGGACTCGGAGATCAGGTTGTCGTTGCCCGCACACGATTCCAGATCGCGCATCATCACCATCAGGTTCTCGGCGAGCAACTCTTTCATGCCCTCGGGCACTGAGGCCACCACGCCGACCCCATCGATGCCGCCGTTCTGCACGCCCTGGGATCCCAGCGCCCGGGCCAGCGATACGCAGCGCGATTCCAGGTACAGGATCGAGCACTTCTCGGCCGCACCCATCAACACCTCGGCCCCGCCGCCGCTGGTGACCCGCATCTTCAGGCCGCGCGACGCATAGGCGCTGGTCAGGATCGCCTTCGAGAACGGGGTGTCATCGCCGTCGACGAACACCTGCTCGGTGCCGTAGATCGAGATGGTCTCGGCATAACTGGTCAGCCCGCGCATGCCCAGCCGCAGTTCCATGGCCTCCTCGATCGCGCACTGCGCCATCGCGCCGGGCGTGCCGACCTGCGAACCAATCAGCAACGCAACAGCATTCGACGGTGCGTCACCGAGCACCGGCACGGTCGTCTCGACCTCGCGGAACCCGTAGGCCACCGCGCTGGCCGCATCAGCGGCGATCAGCAGTGGGTCGTCGAGCTGGTTGGTGACGTGGGCCTGATTGCTCGGGGTGCGCCGGGCCCGCATCTTGGCCATCGCCATCTGCATCTCCACCGGGGTGAGCACCGCGATGACCTTGGCCAGCTTGGCCGGGGTGATGCCGCCGATCAGCCGCACCACCTCGGCGCGGGGCACTCCCGGGTCGACGGTCAGCCGGGCCAGCTCGACCTCGGTGAGCGCCATCGCCTCCGGCGCGACGTCGAGGTCCAGGCCATAGGTGGCGATGAACTCGTCGATCACGTCGAAGTCGGCGGCGGCCTTGCCGTCCATCTCGATGACCTGCCCGTCGCGGATGACCAGCGACGGCTGCGGGTCGTTCGGACTGCTCATCGCGGCCAGACCGAGATCGGGGTTCACGACGCTGAAACCGTCCAGATTCACCGGCTTCGCATCGAGAATCCGCATCCTGCCGAGGTAGGCGCCGTCGCTATCCGTCACCCGGACAATCTTGAGGGACAAATGCTATTTGGTCTACCCATTACGTCTTTTGGTTCGAGGGCGGCGACAAAAAACTCCCCACCAGGGATAACCTGGTGGGGAGATTATGGCGGTGGCGGAGGGATTTGAACCCTCGGACGGGGGTTACCCGTCACACGCTTTCGAGGCGTGCTCCTTAGGCCGCTCGGACACGCCACCGTGTGGCAGCTTACCGGTCCCGCGCCGCATGCCCTAATCGGCGAGTGTGAACTCGATGACGAAAATCGGCCGCGGACTCGCCATCGACTTCACACTCGGCGCCAGAACCAGGCAGGACTCAGCGCTGGGCGGCGAAGAACTCCTCCAGCAGGGCTGCGCAATCGCCGGCCAGGACCCCACCAACCACCTCGGGCCGGTGATTGAGCCGGCGGTCGCGCACCACATCCCACAGCGAGCCGACCGCCCCAGTCTTGGGTTCCCACGCGCCGAACACCACCCGCGCCACCCGGGCCAGCACCAACGCGCCCGCGCACATCGTGCACGGCTCGACCGTCACCGCCAGCGTCGTACCCTCCAGGCGCCAGCCGTCACCCAGGCGCGCCGCCGCGGCCCGCATCGCCACGATCTCGGCATGCCCGGTCGGATCCCCGGTGGCCTCCCGGACATTGGCCGCGCGGGCCAATTCGGTTCCATCGGCGGCGAACACCACCGCGCCGATCGGTACATCCCGCGGCCCGGCCGTGCGAGCGGCCGCAAGGGCAGCGCGGATCAGGTCGTCGTCAGATCTCACCGGCCGAGTTTGTCGAGCACGGCCGCCAATTCGTCGGCGAAGCCCATCTCGCGGGCAATCCGCCCGATCTGCTCGTCGGCGTACAGGTCGGTCTCCGCCAGGATCACCCCGAGCACGTCCTCGTGTAGGCCGATATCCGCCAGCACCGAGAGGTCGCCCTCCTCGAACGGGTCGGAATCCTCCAGGTCCTCCTCGTCGAGGTCGGCGTCCAAGTTCTCCAGCGCCTCGGCGGCGAAGTCATAGTCCAGCGCTGCGGTGGCATCCGACAGCAGCAGCCGGGTTCCCGCAGGTGCGGGCCGCACGATCACGAAAAACTCGTCGTCCACATCGATCAGCCCGAACACCGCCCCGGCGCTGCGCAGCTCACGCAACTCGGTCTCGGCCGCGGTCAAGCTCCGCAACGATGCCGCGCGCATGTTTGCGCACCGCCACTTGCCGTCCTCTCGAACAACAGCCACCCCGAAACCATCGGGCAGGTCTGCCGGCGCACGCTGTGCTCCCATGCCCGCCTACGGTAGTCGCCGACCAGCAACTTTGACCAGGGATCACCCTCGGGCCTGGTGGCGCGGGTATGCCAACCTTGATGCGTGACGAACACACCGGTGTGCGTGGTAGGCCTGGGCTTGATCGGGGGTTCGCTGATGCGGGCCGCCGCCGCGGCCGGACGCGAAGTTTTCGGCTACAACCGGTCGCTGGAGGCCGTCGCGGATGCCAAGTCAGACGGCTTCGACGCCACCGAGAACCTCGACGAGGCACTGCGCCGGGCCGCGGACTGCAATGCGCTGATCGTGCTGGCGGTGCCGATGCCGGCCCTGCCGCTGATGCTGGGTCACATCCGCGAGACCGCGCCGGAGTGCCCGCTGACCGACGTCACCAGCGTCAAGGGCGCGGTACTGCACGCGGTAAGCAAGTTCGGGCTGCTTCGGAACTTCGTCGGGGGCCATCCGATGGCAGGCACCGCGCATTCGGGCTGGTCGGCCGGAGATGCCCGACTTTTCGTCGGCGCACCATGGGTGGTCAGTGTCGACGACCATGTCGATGCGGGCGTGTGGTCACTGGTGACGCAGCTGGCGCTGGACTGCCACGCGGTGGTGGTACCGGCCCGCTCCGACGAACACGACGCGGCGGCCGCGGCCATCTCGCATCTGCCGCACCTGTTCGCCGAGACGCTGGCGGTGATCGCCGGGGAGGTGCCGCTGGCCTTCGCCCTGGCGGCCGGCTCCTTCCGGGACGGCACCCGGGTGGCGGCCAGCGCACCCGATCTGGTGCGAGCCATGTGCGAAGCCAACGCCGACCAGCTGCTGCCCGCGCTCGAGCAGGGCATCGAACTGCTGACCCGCGCCAAGCAGACGCTCACCAGCACCGGGTCGGTCGCCGATCTGGTCGAGACGGGCCATGCCGCGCGCATGCGCTACGACAGCTTCAGCCGGCCCGAGATCATCACCACAGTGGTCGGTGAACCGAACTGGCGGGCCCAACTCGCCGCCGAAGGACGTGCCGGCGGGGTGATCAGATCCGCTCTGCCAGTCCTGGGTAGTCAAGAATGAAACCGTCGGAATCCACCGTGATGGTGGTGTCGGCCACCGGCGACTGCAGCTTGATGCCGGTGCCCGGACCGGCACTGGCGTAGGTGATCGCGGCGGTCTCCACGGCGAAGTCCGGCAACCGCACGTAGACCACCGGCAAGGTGACCGTTTCAGCGCGCTGATGCAGCCCGGTGCGACGGATCGGCAGCGCGTTGAAGAACGGGCTGAACACCACGTCGACATCGAGGGCGCCGCCGAAGGCCGACCGCTTGGTCTGCGCGTGATCCTGCACCAGCCACATGTTCTCCTCATCGCGGGCGATGGAGAGCTGGCGTTCCCGCTCGGCCAGGGTGACGCTGAGCGAAAGCCGCTTGGTGGCCCCGGTCTCGTCGGTGACCAGGTCGTAGGAGGCCGAGAAAGCCGGGTGGGCAGCGGTAGCCGCGGCCACGATCCGGCCATAGGCCTTGATCCGCTTGCCCGACAGCTGCACCCGCGCCGACTCCATCCGAGGCACGTCGTGCGCCCGCCAGGTCAACACCGCTGGCCAGGCACTGTCCTTCTGGTCACTCACCCTTCTACCGTAGGCGACGACGCTTGGCGTTCGTAGCCCAGTCCGGAACTCCCGCCGGGGCGGCCCGCGGTCCGCAATTCCAGCGCGACCTCGTCACTGAGCAGCGGCTGCGGAAGGCGGCGCCAGCCAGCCAACCGGCCGCTGCCGGGCACCGACAGCCACACCGCGAACGCCAGCGCGGCATCCAGAATCAGGGCCAGCGCGGTCACCATGAACGCACCCACCAGCGCAATGTGGAACTGGCGCACCTTGATCCCGTCGATCAGATACCGGCCCAGCCCACCGAGACTGGCATAGGCGGCCACCGTCGCCGTCGCCACGATTTGCAACGTCGCGGTGCGCAGCCCACCCAGGATCAGCGGCAGCGCATTGGGTACCTCGACGCCCAGCAGCACCCGGCGTTCGGTCATCCCCATCGACCGGGCCGCATCCACCACGGAGCGGTCCACATTGGCGATGCCGGCATACGTTCCGGCCAGCAGCGGCGGGATGCCCAGCAGCATCAGTGCGACCGTCGGCGGCACCAACCCCAGCCCCCACAGCAGCACCCCGAGCAGCAGCACGCCGAGGGTGGGCAGGGCGCGCAGCGCGTTGACCCCGGTGACGACGAGGAAGGTGCCGCGCCCGGTGTGGCCGATGATCATGCCGATCGGGACGGCGATCAGCGCCGAGGCCGCCACCGCGACCACGGTGTACTGCAGGTGTTCGGCGATGCGGCTGGCCAGCCCGGCCGGCCCGGCCCAGTTCGCGGCGGTGAAGATGAAGTCCAGCGCCTGCTGCAGGAAGTTCATCCGGCCACCTTGATCCGGGGCGTGCGCACCCAGGGTGTGAGGGCCTTTCCGGCCAGCATGATCAGGGTGTCGACGACGATGGCCAACACGAAGATCGCGATGATGCCGGCGATGATCTGGTTGCTCTTGTTGGACTGGTAACCCTCGGTGAACCAGGTGCCCAATCCGCCGATGCCGATCACCGAACCCACCGACACCATCGAGATGTTGGTGACCGCCACCACCCGCAGCCCGGCCACCAGCACCGGGATGGACAGCGGAAGCTCCACCTTGAGCATCCGCATCAGCGGCCGGTAGCCGATCGCCGTCGCCGCGTCGCGCACCTGCTCGGGCACCGCGTCCAGCGCTTCGGGCACCGCCCGCACCAACAGCGCGGTGGTGTAAAGGGTCAGCGCCACAATGACATTGGCCTCATCGAGGATGCGGGTCGGAATGATCAGCGGCAGCACCACGAACAGCGCCAGCGACGGGATGGTGAAAATGATGCTCGCGGTGACGGTGGTCAACCGTCGCAGCCCGGAGGTGCGCTGCACCGCGGCGCCCAGCGGGACCGCGATCAGCAGCCCCAGCACGACGGGCACCAGCGACAGCCGCAGGTGCACGATGGTCAGCGCCCACAGGTCATCGAGATGATTCAGCAGATACCGCATCAATCACCCAACGCGGGGCTGTGCCGTTGTTCCTCCAGGGCCGCCAACACGTCGCCGGCCCGCACCCCGCCGACGACCTGGTCCTTGCCGTCGACCGCCACGCCCAGACCCGACGGTGAGGACAGCGCCGCATCCAGGGCCTGGCGCAGAGTACCGTCGGGCCGGAACAGCGAGCCCCCGGCAATCGTGCTGTCGTAGAGCGACTTTCCGCTCCGGTGCACCTCGACCCCGCCAGCGTTGACCCACCCGTAGGGCGCGCCGTCGGGTTTGGTGATCAGCACCCAGTCACCGGGACCCAATTGCAGCCCGTCAATTCCGGCCTCGGGGACCTGCCGGATGTCGTGCAGCGGCAGCCCCGTGGCGTGAAAGAACTGCAGCCCGCGGTAGCCGCGGTCGGCCCCGACGAAACCCGCCACCAGGTCATTGGCCGGGTTGGACAACAACCGGGCCGGCGCGTCGTACTGCTGCAACGTGCCCCCGCGGCCGAACACCGCGACCTTGTCCCCGAGCTTGATCGCCTCGTCGATATCGTGCGTGACGAACACGATCGTCTTACGCAATTCGCTTTGCAACCGCAGGATTTCGGCCTGCAGTTCCTCCCGCACCACCGGGTCGACCGCGCTGAACGGCTCGTCCATCAGCAGCACCGGCGGATCGGCGGCCAGGGCGCGCGCCACCCCGACCCGCTGCTGCTGGCCACCGGACAACTGCGCCGGATACCGATCGGCCAGCTTGGGGTCCAGGCCCACCCGTTCCATCACACCGATCGCGGCCTTGCGGGCGCGGCGCCGGGACTCACCACGCAACACGGGCACCGTCGCGACATTGTCGACCACCCGCAGATGCGGCATCAGCCCGGCGCTCTGGATGACGTACCCGATACCGAGGCGCAGCCGCACCGGATCGACCGTGCTGACATCCTCACCGTTGACGGTGAGCCGGCCCGAGGTGGGCTCGATCATCCGGTTGATCATCCGCATCGAGGTGGTCTTACCGCAGCCCGAGGGACCGACGAACACCGTCAACGTGCCCTGTGGCACTTCGAGATTGAGATTGTCGACGGCGACCGTGCCGTCCGGGTAGCGCTTGGTGACGTTGTCGAATGTGATCATGGCGTCACCGGCTCGTCGAATCCGTTGTCCTTGACCCACTTTTCGGCCGCATCGTCCGGATCGACACCCGCATTGCCCTCGACCGAGGTGTTCAACTCGACCAGGGCTTCGGTGGTGAGTTTGGCCGACACCGCATCGAGCACGGTTTTGAGTTCATTCGACATCTTCTGGGAGGCCACCAGCGGAACGACATTGGCGGCGAGGAAGACGTTCTTGGGGTCCTCCAGAACCACCAGGTTGTGCTGCCCGATCGCCGGTGAGGTGCTGAAGATGTTGGCCGCCGTGATCGTGCCGCCGTTGAGAGCTTGGACGGTGGCCGGCCCGCCGCCGTCGCTGATCGCGACGAAGTTGGCCGGCGCGATGTCCAGACCGTATCGGGACTTGAGGCCGACCAGCCCGGTCTGACGGGTCTGAAACTCCGACGGCGCACCGACTTTCACCTCGGCCGAATGCTCGGCCAGATCCGCGATGCTCTTCAGGTTCCACCGTGCGGCGGTGTCGGCGGTGACCGCGAGGGTGTCCTTGTCGTCGGCGGGCGACGGATACAGAATCGACAGATCACCGGGCAACGCCTTGAGCAGCCCGATCAGCACCGCGTCGGGAGTGGTGGCAGTGGTGCCCTTGTCGAAGTACTGCAGCAGGTTGCCGGTGTACTCGGGGATGAGATCGATCGAGTGATCCTGCACCGCAGGGATATACGTCTCCCGACTGCCGATACCGAACTGCCTGCCGATCTGAAAGCCATTGGCCTCCAGCGCCTGGGCATAAATCTCGGCGATGATCTTGGACTCCGGGAAATCGGCGGATCCGACGGTGATCGTTTTCAGGTCACCCGAGATCGGCCCGCCGCCCAATGGATTGGCACTGCCACACGCAGACAACAAAAGCGCAAGCAGGGCCACGAGTATTCGCAAGTGCATTCGCACGTCCTTTCGGCGTGTTCAGCCTTTCCCGACCCTATAGCCCACGCCCGACATGCCGCCGGGATTTAACCCACGGTGGTTTGCTTTGACGCCGCGGCGCGCGAAGATGACAACATGACCAGCGATCCGTCCGCATCGCCCGATTTGCCCGAGCCCACGCCGGGCCCACCGTCCCCGCCGGAGGCGGAGGTACCCGTCCCGCCCAGCTTCACCCGCGCCGGGGCGCTGTGGTCGGCCCTGATCCTGGGCTTTCTGGTGCTGATCGTGCTCTTGATCTTCATCGCGCAGAACACGGCCTCCACCGCATTCACCTTCCTGAGCTGGCACTGGTCCCTGCCGCTGGGAGTGGCCATCCTGGGCGCCGCGGTGGCCGGCGGACTGCTGACCTTCGCCGCCGGCACGGCGAGAATTTTCCAGTTGCGCCGCGCCGCCAAGAAGAACTTCAAGGCCGCCCAGCGCAGCTGAACATCAGCCGAGCGCGCGCAGGCCGGACGCGATCGCCGGGGCGACCGCTGCTCCGACACTCGAACTGCCCGGCGCCTCGGAACCTTGACGCGCACGGAAGTCGATGCCCGCGGCGATGATCGCCGCCTTGAAATAGGCCAGCGCCATGTAGAAATCCCAGTGCGCCAAGTCCTGGCCGGACTGCACCGAGTACCGGTTGGCCAACTCGTCGGCCGACGGCATCAGAGGCGAACTCCACGCCGCTTCCATGCTCAGGATCAGATTGAACATCGGGTCGCGATACACACACATCAGCGCCGCATCGGACAGCGGATCGCCGAGCGTGGAGAGCTCCCAGTCCAGCACCGCGAGGACCTTCGTCGGGTCCTGCGCATCCAAGATGGTGTTGTCGATGCGGTAGTCGCCGTGCACGATCGAGCCGCGGCTCCGCGCCGGCACCGTGTCGGCCAGCTTCTGGTGCAGCCGTTTGACGTCGTCGTCGCGAGGATCGTCGGGCAGGCGAACCAGGTCCCACTGCGAACCCCAGCGCCGCACCTGACGTTCCAGATACCCCGCCGGCTTGCCGAAGTCCCCGAGACCAACCGCCTCCGGGTCCACCGCGTGCAGATCGGCCAGCACCCGGATCAGGGTGTCGACACTGCCGCTGATCACCTTCTCGTCGCCGAGTGCGGCGAGCTCGTCCGCGCTGCGGACCACCTGGCCGGCCACGTTCTCGACCATCTGGAACGGCGCACCCAGCACCGAGTCGTCGTTGCTCATCGTCACCGCGCGGGCGACGGGAACCGCAGTGCCGGCCAGCGCCGCCACCACCTTGTACTCGCGGGCCATATCGTGCGCGGACGGGGTCAGGCCGTGCAGCGGCGGACGGCGCAGCACCCACGCGGACGCGTCGTCGCACACCCGGAAGGTGAGGTTGGAACGACCGCCGGCGATCAGCTCGGCGCGCAGTTCACCGCTGCGG
Source organism: Mycolicibacterium frederiksbergense (assembly GCF_029893345.1). GTDB lineage: Bacteria > Actinomycetota > Actinomycetes > Mycobacteriales > Mycobacteriaceae > Mycobacterium > Mycobacterium frederiksbergense_B. The sequence goes on from NZ_JARXVE010000004.1 coordinate 522,458, forward strand.
GCGATGCCCTCCGAGCGCAGATGCCGGTCCAAGGCGGCGAGGTCGAGCCCCTCCAGATTGGTCACCGTCACTGTTTACCACCGCACGTTGCTGGGCAGCAGATCCCATACGTGCTCGGTGCCGTTGACCGAGGCGACCGCCAGCTTGCCCGAGCGGGACGACAACAGCCGGGTCACCGAGGTGTAGTCGACGTGAAAGGACAGCAGCCGCTCGGTCTGCAGGATCTGGTGCAGCAGCACGTTGATCACCCCGCCGTGGCTGAACACCGCGACGGTGCCGTCATGATCGCCCGCCTGCACCAGGTCCTCGACCGCGGCATTGATCCGCGCCATGAACGCGTTCTCGTCCACACTGCTGGGCAGATGGCCGCTCATCAGCCGGGCCAACTCCTCGGGGTTCTCCTTGGCGATCTCCTCGATCGGCACATAGTGCGACATGTCGCGGTCGTACTCGGCGAGCCGATCGTCGACCTCCACCTGCAACCCCAGTGCCTCGGCGACCGGGCCCGCGGTCTGGATCGCGCGCCGCTGCGGGCTGCTGACCAGCCGGCTGACCGGGAAGCGGGCCAGGGCGGTGGGCAGGCGCTCGGCCTGGGCGATGCCCTCCTCGGACAGATCGGGATCGGACCCTTGACCGGGCTCGCTGCGTAGCGGTAAAGCATGTCGGACCAGAAGCAGTTGCACCGTGACACCATATGGCCGCGGGACCACACGGACGGAAAGAGCCAGCCAATGGGATACGCCGACGAAGTGTTCGACCTGACTGACCGGGTAGTTCTGGTCACCGGCGGCAGCCGCGGCCTGGGCGCCGAAATCGCGATGGGCGCCGCGCGATGCGGGGCCGACGTGGTCATCGCCAGCCGCAACATGGATTCCTGTGTGGCCGCGGCCGAGAAGATCACCGCGGTGACCGGCCGCAGCGCCCTGCCGTACCAGGTGCACGTGGGCCGGTGGGATCAGCTCGACGGGCTGGTCGACGCCGCCTATCAGCGATTCGGCAAGGTCGATGTGCTGGTCAACAACGCCGGAATGTCGCCGCTGTACGAATCGCTGGGTTCGGTCACCGAGAAACTGTTCGACTCGGTGGTCAATCTGAATCTGAAAGGGCCGTTTCGGCTCTCGGCGCTGATCGGTGAACGCATGGTCGCCGACGGTGGCGGTTCGATCATCAACGTCAGTTCATCCGGATCGCTGCGGCCCGACCAGTACATGCTGCCCTACGCCGCGGCCAAGGCCGGGTTGAACGCCCTGACCGAGGGGCTGGCCAAGGCGTTCGGCCCGACCGTGCGGGTCAACACCCTGATGGCCGGACCGTTTCTCACCGACATCAGCAAGGCCTGGGACATCGCCGATGACTCGTTCGGCCACCTGGCCCTGCAGCGGGCCGGAAACCCACCCGAAATCATCGGCGCCGCACTGTTCCTGATGTCGGACGCCTCCAGCTTCAGCACCGGATCGATCCTGCGGGTCGATGGCGGCCTGCCCTAATTTCCCTGCGCGAGCAGACGCCAATGTCCCCCATTGCCCGGCGTGTCGCGGACATTGGCGTCTGCTCGGCGGAAAAGGGTTAGGGCGTGACGATGTTGAATCCCGGGTCGGGACGGTCCAGCACGCCGATCAATTGCCGCAGCTTTTCCTGATCTCCGTCGACCTCGAATCCCGGTGCCGCGAAATCGCCCGCCACCAGGGCCAGCAACCGGCCCTTGGTGGCGAGCTTGAGCGTCGCGCCGGCGGTGGCGGCGTCGGCGGGCACCTTGCGGTACACCAGTACCCCGTTGCGCAGCGTCAGCCGGTAGTTCGTGCCCAGATCGGCGAATGAAACATCAAGGGCCAGATCCAGTTCCCACGCTTTCGGACCGTTGACGTTGATCGCCAGCGCATCGAATATCTGTTCCGGTGACAGCTGGGACATGATCGAACTCGACGTGGTCTGTGTCGGTGTGCCGAAGTTGCCGTCGCGCAGTTCGGTGGCACCGGCGAGGAAAAAGTTGCGCCAGGTGGCGTTCTCGGCGCCGTAGGCCAGCTGCTCCAAGGTATCGGCGTACAGCGCGCGGGCCCCGGCATGGTTCTCGTCGGTGAAGACTGCATGATCCAAAAGAGTTGCCGCCCAGCGGAAATCGCCTTCGTCGAAAGCGGTGCGCGCATTGTCGACGACGCGGTCGATGCCGCCCATGGCCTGGACGTAGCGCGGCCCGATGGCCTCCGGCGGATGGGCCCACAGCCGGCCCGGGCTGCCGTCGAACCAGCCCATGTAGCGCTGATAGACGGCCTTGACGTTGTGGCTGACCGAGCCGTAGTAGCCGCGGGTATGCCAGGCCTTCTCCAGCGCCGGCGGCATCGCGAAGTCCTCGGCGATCTCGATTCCGGTGTAGCCCTGGTTGAGCAGCCGCAGCGTCTGATCGTGCAGATAGGCGTACAGATCCCGTTGCAGGGAAAGGAATTCCACGATCCGCTCGCGCCCCCAGGTGGGCCAGTGATGCGACGCGAAGACGACGTCGGCGCGGTCGGCGAACGTGTCGATGGCCTCGGTCAGATACCCCGACCAGCCGTGCGGATCGCGCACCAGCGCGCCACGCAGGGTGAGCAGGTTGTGCAGGTTGTGGGTGGCGTTCTCGGCCATACACAGCGCCCGAAACTTCGGGAAATAGAAGTGCATTTCGGCAGGCGCCTCGGTGCCCGGTGCCATCTGGAACTCGATCTCCACCCCGTCGATGGTGTGGGTCTCCCCGGTGTGGCGGATGTCGACCGTCGGCACGATCAGCGCCACCTCGCCGGTGGACCCGACCTGGCCGAGACCGCACCCGACCTGTCCCTGCGGGCCGCGGGCCAGCACCGCGCCGTACATGTAGGCCGCGCGGCGCGCCATCGCGGTGCCGGCGTACACGTTCTCCTGCACGGCGTGTTCGGTGAAGTGCTCGGGGGCGAAGATCGCCACCTTGCCGGCGTCGACCTCGGCCTGCGAGGTGACCCCCAGGACGCCGCCGAAATGATCGGCGTGGCTGTGGGTGTAAATGACCGCGACGACCGGCCGGTCGCCACGGTGGGCCCGGTACAGCGCCAGCGCGGCAGCGGCGGTCTCGGTGGAGATCAACGGGTCGATGACGATGATCCCGGTGTCGCCTTCGATGAAGCTGATGTTGGACAGGTCCATCCCACGCACCTGATAGATGCCCTCGACCACCTCATACAGGCCCTGCTTGGCGCACAGCTGCGATTGCCGCCACAGGCTGGGATGCACCGACGTCGGCGCGTTGTCCCCGCCTGGCCCAGATAGGAACGAGTAGGCGTCGTTGTCCCACACCACGGTTCCGTCGGCGGCCTTCACCACACACGGTTGCATTGCGGCGATGAAGCCCCGGTCGGCGTCGTCGAAGTCTCTGGTGTCGGCGAACGGCAGGTTCCTCAGGTGCTCACGATGCGCGGACTCGACGACGGCGGCGGGCGGCTTCTGCTCCATACCGTCGAGCGTGCCACTTCAAGGTGTCGGCGCGGTCACGCGCTTCGGAACTATCCGGCTGATCTCGTCGGCGCCGTATCCGGCGGCGACAGCGGCGTCCACATAGCTACGAAACGCGTCCAGCGCACCGGCATCGAAACCCGCCGAACGTGATGCGGCGATCAGATGCCGGACCGAGGCCGCCGCCGAGGACACCGATGCGCTGGCATCACCGTGACGGTCCGCTTCGACGCGCTCGGCGATCTCACCGAAGACCGGCGGCAGGATCGCGGCGATACCGTTCGCATGCGGCAGGAGCTCTGCGGGCGCGATGCCATGCGCACCGGCCACCGCCAGGGCGTGGACGAAACCGCTGACCGAGGTCCAGAACACATCGAGCAGCGCCATGTCGAAGGCCGCGGCGCGGCCCACGTCCTCGCCGACCCAACTGACGGTCGCGAGCACATCGAACACCGGCCGGTATTCGTCGAACAGATCCTTCGGGCCAGCGAAAAGAACACTCGCGCTGGGAGTTCCGATGGTGTCGGTGGGGGTCATGATGGCACCGTCCAGATACCGACCACCCCGGTCGGCGACCAATTCAGCCGTGCGGTGCGCCGAATCGGGAATATCGGAGGCCAGCCCCACGATCACCCGGCCCGAGATCGCATCTCCGGCGGCGTGCAGCACGGCGTCCACCGCCGCCTGATCGACGACGTTGACCAGGGTGAGACGGCTGGCCGCGACCGCCTCCGCGGCTGTGTCGACCCACAGTGCGCCGCGGGCACGCAAACCGTCGGCCTTGGCAGCCGTCCGATTCCACACGGTGGTGCGGCAATTCGCGTCCAACAATGCCCCGGCGAGTGCCTGTCCCATCGGCCCGAGTCCGAGCACGCTGACGGTCGTGGTCATGCGGCGGCCCCCGTCTTGATGCTCTCGATCACCCGAGCGAAGCCGTCGGTGCCGTGGCCCGCATCGATCTGCCGGTGGATCAGCCGTTGCACGACATCGATGACCTCCGTGCTGATCCCCTGGTCCCGGCTGGCGTTGACTATGTCGCTGACATCGGAGAAGTACAGACTCTGCTGACCGGGCACGCCGTAGTCGCCTCCGTCGATGACAGTCGCGTAGTCGGCGAGTGCGGGCATCAGCGCCGGCAGCCACGCGGCGGTGCGGGCAGCGAACTCCTTGGCGGGCACTCCGGCCGCCCCCACCATCGCGGCGCCGTGGAAGAAGCCGGCGAACATCACGTACATGGCCGACAGCAGCGCGAGGTCATACAACGACGCCATGCCGGCATCCTCGCCGAAGTACTCAGCGCTACCCCAGAGTTCGAAAACGTCCCGATGATCGTCGAACAATGCGGCGGAGCCGCTGTAGAGGATCGCCGACTGCGTCGTCCCGATCATCTCGGGCGTCGCCATGATGCCGCCGTCGAGATAGTCGGATCCCTGCTCAGCGACCCACCGGGCCAGCTCGCGCGCGCCATCCGGCGACGTGGTGGTCAGGTTCACCAGGCGGCGCCCGGCCAGCCGATCAGCCACCGGGTCGAGAACCTCACGCACCGAAGCCTGGTCGAACAAGCACGCCACGATGAGGTCCGCGTCGAGTGCCTGACCGACTGTGGGTGCTGCGGTCGCTCCCTCGGCAGTAAGCGCGGCCGTCCGAGCGGCGCTGCGATTCCAGACGATGGTCGGGTGGCCCGCGTTCAAGGCGGTGCGAGCCAGCTGCGATCCCATCGCGCCCAGACCGAGGAAACTGACTGAACAGTGTGCGTTTGTCATGCCACCATCGTTGAAGCACCACTAACCTCACGACAAGTACCCACTATTTAGTGCCATACTTACCTTTTTGAAACTAATGGCTCTGAACAGCAAGGACGCCCAATGGTCCAACTCGGCAAGTACACGTGTGGATTGGACGCAGCGTTCGCGGTGGTGGACGGAAAGTGGAAACCGCTGATCCTCTGGGAACTGCAGGCCGGGCCGAAGCGCTTCAACGCGCTGCACCGAAGCCTGCCCGGGGTGTCCCAGAAGATGCTGACCCAGCACCTCAAGGAGCTACAGCGTCATGGCGTGGTGCACCGTGAGAGCTACCACGAGGTGCCCCCGCGGGTGGAGTACTCCATGACGTCGGCAGGTCAGGAATTGTTGGAATCCCTTGAACCACTGAGTGACTGGGCCACGAAACACATCGGACTGATCTGCGCCGACGAGGCAGGTTAGCCGCCGCGTCCGGTCATGACCGATCCAGCGCGTGCAGGCTGACGTCGGACAGCACTCCAGCAGCGATGCGTGCGGTCATGTATGTGCAGTACGGCTGGCGGCGGCGGTCAGTCGGCGAACCCGGATTCAGCAGGCGCAGGCCGGTTTTCGCGGTGGTATCCCACGGGATGTGACTGTGCCCGAACACCAGAACGTCGGTTTCCGGGTAGTCCCTGGCCATCCGGGCTTCCCGACCGGTGGCCGCACCGGTCTCGTGTACGACGGTGAGCCGCAGCCCGTCCAATGTCACATCGGCACGCTCGGGAAGCCGCCGGCGCAGCTCCGCCCCATCGTTATTGCCCCAACAGCCGACCAGGTGCGCCGCTCGCGAGCTGAGCGCGTCCAGTAGCGCGGGATCAACCCAATCACCGGCATGGACCACAACATCCGCGCGGTCCACCTCGTCCCACACCCGGGCCGGGAGATCCTTGGCGCGTTTCGGTACGTGGGTATCGGCGATAAGCAACAGCCGCATCCAGCCGAGCCTACGTGACCTATGTGCGCAAACTGTGCAAGACGAATTACGCCCGGGTCTAGGCTGGCCGGTGTCGGCGCGTGAAGTTCCATCCCTAGCTGGAATGTCACGCGTCGACTCGTCGCGACTCAGCTTAGACTCCGGGCATGGAGCTACTACGCAACGTAGTTATTTATGGGCATCTGATTGGTTTCGCGGTATTGGTCGGCGCCTGGGCTGCCGAGGCGGCAGCCCGCCGCTTCCTGATCACCCCGCTGATGACCTACGGCATGGTGCTGTCACTGATTACCGGACTGGCCCTGGCCGCACCGTGGCCGGCCGGCATCGTGCTGAACTACCCGAAGATCGGCACCAAGCTGATCATCCTGGTGGCGCTCGGCGCGGTTCTGGGCATCGGCACCGCGCGCCAGCGCCGCGCCGGACAACCCGTCATGCCGCTGTTCGTCGCCGCCGGCGTGCTGCCACTGCTCGCCGCCGCGATCGCCGTGCTCTGGACCTAAGTCCCCCATACATAAAAAATCGAGCCGCGGTCTGGGAGACCGCGGCTCGACTTCTTTGTGTGCGCCCGAAGGGATTCGAACCCCTAACCTTCTGATCCGTAGTCAGATGCTCTATCCGTTGAGCTACGGGCGCGTAGCAATATTCAGTTGTGGTGGTTGACGAATCAACCCCGGCGGAGGCGAGAGGATTTGAACCTCCGGTCCCCTGTAAGGGGGACAACTCATTAGCAGTGAGTCCCATTCGGCCGCTCTGGCACGCCTCCTTCGAACTTCTGTGAGAGTACCGGACTCCATCTCGTTGCCCGAAACCGCCGAGCGCACACAGTACACAGCCTCACCTATGCTGGCCAAGTGAGTATCCGTTTGCGTCCTGAAATGGCTGACCTCCCGGCGTACGCACCAGGCAAAACAGTTCCGGGCGCAATCAAGATCGCGAGCAATGAAACCGTGCATCCGCCGCTTCCCAGCGTGCGTGAGGCGATCCTCAAAGCCAGCGAGAACATCAACCGCTATCCCGACAACGGGTACCTTGACCTGCGCGAACGCCTGGCCAAGCACGTCAACTTCGCGCCCGAGAACATCGCCGTCGGCTGCGGTTCGGTGAGCCTGTGCCAGCAGTTGATACAAATCACATCCACTGTTGGCGACGAAGTCGTGTTCGGATGGCGCAGTTTCGAGATCTATCCGCTGCAGGTGCGCACGGCCGGAGCGACCGGTGTGCCCGTCGCATTACGTGATGAGACTCACGATCTTGACGCGATGCTGGCCGCCATCAGCGACCGCACCCGGCTGGTCTTCGTCTGCAACCCGAACAACCCGACCGGCACCGTGGTCGATCCCGAGGCGCTGGCCCGGTTTGTGGCGGCGGTGCCCCCGGACGTCCTGATCGTGCTCGACGAGGCCTACGTGGAGTACATCCGCGACGGGCTGACCCCCGACAGCCTCGGGCTGGTCCGATCCCACCCCAATGTGGTCGTTCTGCGCACCTTCTCCAAGGCGTACGGGCTGGCCGGCCTGCGCGTCGGATACGCCGTCGCCGATCCGGACATCATCACCGCCCTGGGCAAGGTCTACGTGCCGTTCAGCGCGACCAGCGTGTCCCAGGCCGCGGCCATCGCCAGCCTGGACGCCGCCGACGAGCTCCTGGCGCGCACAGACGCCGTCGTCGCCGAACGCACCCGGGTCAGCACCGCGCTGCGCGACGCCGGATTCGAGCTCACGCCGTCGCAGGCCAACTTCGTCTGGCTGCCACTGGCCGAGCGCACCCTGGACTTCGTGGCCAGGGCCGCCGACAGCCGCATCATCGTGCGCCCGTACGGTGAGGACGGCGTGCGGGTCACCATCGGCGCCCCGCACGAGAACGACGCCTTCCTGGAGTTCGCCCAGCGCTGGATCGCGCCCGGTGGTGCCGGGCCTCGAACAGGAGAAACCGAGTGACGGAGAGACGCGGCACGTTCGACGCATTCGTCAGCCGCGAGGGGCAGATCCCCGATGCCGAGCTCGACGCGTTCTGGGCGCTGCTGCGGCCCGCCAGCATCGATTTCATGCTCGGCGAGTGGAAGGGCGGCGAATTCCAGACCGGGCACACCGCCAACGGATTCATGAAGCGGCTCAACTGGTTCGGCAAGACGTTCCACTCGGCCACCGACGCCAAGCCGCTGGTGTGCCTGGACGCCGACGGCAACAAGTTCTCCAACACCGAGGCGATGAACGGCGAGGCCAGCCTGTGGCTGGAGGAGTTCCGCGGCGAGGTGACCGCCACGATGGTCTACGACGGCCGCCCGGTGCACGACCACTTCAAGGTGGTCGACGACAGCACGGTGGTGGGCATCATGAACGGCAAAGGCGCGGTCGTAGACGGCCGCCACCTGTACTTCTACCTGCAGCGGGTCTAAGCCGTCGGACGGCGCCCGGTAAAGGCCAACAGCCGGTCCAGCGCGGCAGCGTCGGCGGGTACCTCGATCGGGTCGTCGAAGCCCGCGCGTGCCCGCCCGTCGGGCGTGATGACCGCCTGCGCCCAGCCGAGCACCCGCTCTGAGTGCTCATCGGGGACATCGACGGTGTGCCCAGTCGCAACGGCGTAATCCCAGGCGTGTACCAAAAATTCCAGCGACAGGATGCGGGCCAGCATTGTCGCCGGCACCTCGCCCTGCCCGAACCGAACGGTGCCGTCCAGCCCCCGACGGCGCCAGGCGGCGATGGCGGACCGGGCCGCGCCGAGCACCTGATCTGCCACCGGGGCATCGCGGTCACGCTCGGGCATGTCCGCGCCGGCCGCGCCGCCGATCATCGTGATCGAATACAGCAGATGATCGGTCAGCGCCGCGACATCGAACTCCCGGCATGGCGTCTGGCTGGACAGGTCTTTGTCCCCGATGTCGCCCAGCACCCGTTGCAGCACCGCAAGCGTCTGCTCGGCACTGTCCAGTTCGTTCATGGTGACTCTCCCCTTAATCGGCCGGTGTCTACTCGGTAGTGTCACCTACATGGCTGACAGCTACGAGTCTGTTTCCGTCGAGATCGCCGATCACGTCGCGCGAGTGACGCTGCTCGGCCCCGGCAAGGGCAATGCGATGGGTCCGGCGTTCTGGGCCGAGCTGCCGGAGGTGTTCGGCAAGCTCGACGCCGACCCCGAGGTCCGCGCCATCGTGCTGACCGGCTCGGGCAAGAACTTCAGCTACGGACTAGACCTGCCCGCCATGGGCGCCATGATGCCCGGTCTGGATGCCGGGGCCAAGGCCCGCGCCGACTTCCACAAGGCGCTGCAGAAGATGCAGGGCGCCATCACCGCGGTGGCCGACAGCCGGACCCCCACCATCGCCTCGATCCACGGCTGGTGCATCGGCGGCGGCGTCGACCTGATCAGCGCGGTGGACATTCGCTACGCCAGCGCCGACGCCAAATTCTCGGTGCGCGAGACCAAACTGGCCATCGTCGCCGATGTCGGCAGCCTCGCCCGGTTGCCGCTGATCCTGTCCGACGGGCATCTGCGTGAGCTGGTGCTGACCGGCAAGGACGTGGATGCAGCGCATGCCGCACGCATCGGACTGGTCAACGACGTCTACGCCGACGCCGATGCCTGCCTGGCGGCCGCGCACGCCACCGCCGCCGAGATCGCGGCCAATCCCCCGCTGACCGTGGCCGGGGTCAAGGATGTGCTCGACCAGCAGCGCACCGCAAGGGTGGCCGAGAGCCTGCGCTACGTGGCCGCGTGGAACTCGGCGTTCCTGCCTTCCAAGGATCTGGCCGAGGCGGTCACCGCGATGTTCCAGAAGCGGCCGCCGCAGTTCACCGGGGAGTAGCCGGGTTCGCTACGAGGCCGCCTCGGCGTGCTGACGCTGGCGCTTCTCCTCGTAGAACCGGGCCCGCTCATCGACTACGTCCAGGAATTGGGCGAGTTCCTCGCGCGCCCTTTCGCCTTCGGGCCCGAAGTCGGTTCGCTCGAAGATCCGCCAGAAGCGCAGCACCGGCTGCACGACATCGTCGTGATGGACGCGCAGGTCGTAGATTCCGGCCTTGGCGATGGTGATCGCGTTCTGGGCGAAGCCGGCCATCCCCATGCCGGGCATCGCGAAGTTCACCACCTCATCGCGAATGGCCATCATCGCGGCGTCGGGCGCGATGTCCAGCGCCGCGGCCATGAGATTGCGGTAGAACACCATGTGCAGGTTCTCGTCGGCAGCCACCCGGGCGAGTAGCTGATCGGCGATCGGGCAACCGGACACCCGCCCGGTGTTGCGATGCGATACCCGGGTGGCCAGCTCCTGGAACGACACATAAGCCATCGCCGCCAACGGCGTCTTGTCACCGGAGTCATACCCGGCGACCGTGTGCGCCATCCGAAGCCGTTCCAGGGCAACGGGATCCACTCCGCGCGTGACAACGAGGTAATCGCGCAACGCGATGCTGTGGCGGCCCTCCTCGGCGGTCCACTGGCCGACCCAGGTGCCCCAGGCGCCGTCGCGGGAGAACCGCGTGGCGATCTCACGGTGATACGAAGGCAGATTGTCCTCGGTCAGCAGGTTGACCGTCATGGCCACCTTGGCGACCGGGTCCAACGGCGAATCCTCGGGCTGCCAGTCCTCGCCGTCCAAGAAGGCGAAGTCGCGTCCTCGGCTCCACGGAACGTAGTCGTGCGGAAACCATTCCCGCGCCATCGACAGATGCCGATCGAGGTTGCTTGCGACAACCGGCTCCAGTTCGTGGAGCACTCCGGTCTGGGCGTCCATTTCAGTCCTCCCGACGTGTTCGGTGGGGCGCCGGCAGCAGCGCTCCGCTCGCAACCTACGGTACCGTAGGTTACGGGACCGTAGGTTACTTCTCGGTGAACGGACCCCGCCCCCGCGACGCCTTCGCCCGCACATGAACCCGCTGACCATGCGCACTGAACAGGCTGAGCACCTCCACCCGGCCGCCCACGCTGCCGAACCAGTGCGGTACGCGAGTGTCGAACTCCGCGGCCTCCCCGGCACCGAGGATCACGCTCTGGTCCCCCAGCACGAGACGAAGTCGGCCAGACAGCACATACAGCCATTCGAACCCGTCGTGCGTCACCGGATCCGGTTCGTCCATGGCGGGCGGGATCGTCATCTTGAACGCCTGCAGGCCAGTGCGTTCGCGGGTCAGGGGCAGGATCGTGCGGCCGCTGACGGTGCGGGGCTCGCGCACCACCCGAGGGTCCTCGATGTGCGGCGCCGCCACCAGCTCGTCGAGCGGCAGCTGCAGGGCCACCGCGATGGGCAGTAGCAGCTCCAGACTGGGCCGCCGTTGTCCGATCTCCAGCCGGGACAGCGTGCTGGTGGAGATGCCCGTCTCCCGAGCGAGCGCTGCCAGTGTGACATCGCGCTTGATCCTCGCCTCTCGCACACGAGGGCCCACCTGATCGAGTGCCACGGAGATCTGCGGTGTGAATGCCATCCCTTTATCGTCCGCGGGTTCCCGGAATCGGCAAGATTCTTTGCCGAAACCGCGACTTGTGGCGACGGTGGGTTTCATGACGCACACCCCGCAGTCCTCTGATCAGGGTCATCCCACCACGACAAACGATGACGCCACTCCCACAACGGATGTGGTCGTCATCGGCGGGGGCGCCGCCGGTCTCACCGCTGCGCAGGTTCTCGGGCGAGCACGCCGCTCGGTCACCGTGATCGACGGCCACGCCCAGCGCAACGCCCCCGCGCAGCACATGCACGGCTACCTCGCCCGCGATGGCTTCCCGCCCGCCGACCTCATCGCCGTGGGGCGAGAGGAGGCCGCACGGTACGGTGTCCAGCTCATCGACGGCCAGGTGTCCACACTGCAGTGGCGCGGTGCAGCCCCCGGTTTCGCGCTGCGGCTCACCGACGGTCGCGAACTGACGACGCGCGCGGTGCTGGTGGCGACCGGCTTGCGGGACGAGCTCCTCGCATTGCCGGGTCTCGAGGAACGTTGGGGAGTGGACGTGCTGCACTGCCCGTTCTGCCACGCCTACGAACTGCGCGACCGTCCGCTGGCCGTGCTCGGCGGCGGGACGAATCGGGAGTTGAGCGTGCACCAGGCCCTGCTCATGCCGCAATGGAGCGATGACGTCACGTTCTTCCCCAACGGCATCGACCTCACCGAGGTGGAACGCACCCGCATCGAGCGACGCGGCGTGTACATCGTCGACGAGCCCGTGCGCGGCATCGTTGTCGCCGATGACCGCCTGCGCGCGGTCGAGCTCGAATCGGGTCAGCTCGTCCCGCGCGACGCGGTCTTCGTAGCACCCCGATTCCTCCCGAACCACGCACTCCTGCTCCAGATCGGTTGCGATGTCGCCTCTTCCGGCCTGATCGCCACGACCGGGGCCGGGGAGACGTCGGTGCCGGGGGTATGGGCCGCCGGGAACGTCATCGACCCGCGCGCGCAGGTGATCACCGCCGCAGGGCAGGGTTCCGCGGCCGCGATCGCGATCAACGGATACCTGCTGGCTCAGGACGTCGAGGACACCCTCGCCAGTGAGCCGCACCCGGCTCCGTTCAGCGCGGAGATGGAGAGGGCCGTGGCCCGAAGACTGTTCGACTCCCGCCGAGCCGAGCCCGGACTGTCGCTGCATTGCTAGCGAAACATACACGCGGACAACCCGAAAGGACTTCCATGCCTACGACCCCGGTCACCGACGCGACGTTTGCGGCAACCGTCTCAGCAGCGCAGAAACCCGTGCTCGTCAACTTCTGGGCCCCGTGGTGCGGCCCATGCCGCGCCTTCGCTCCGACGCTGGAGGCCGTCTCCGACTCGCACGCCGACGATGTGAACATCATCAAGATCAACATCGACGAGAACCCCGAGGCGGCCCACCGCTTTCAGGTCATGGCGGTGCCGACCACCGTGCTGTTGGTCGACGGCGCCGAAGCCGGGCGATTCACCGGCGCAGTCGCCAGATCCTCACTCCTGCGCTTCATCGCCCAGAAGGGCGCCCCGCACTGACCCGCGCTTCGCCGCCCGCCCCGTACCGCAAAACACACGAAAGGCAGCATCCAGATGAGCATTTCTCCCACCGCGACCACCTCCTCTGACCGACCGACAGAACTCACCGTCCGCGACACCACCTCCGGCCTCCGCGTCGCCTCGGGCGGGATCGTCTACCGCTTCCTGGCCACCGGGAGTGAGACCAACGAACGGTACTCGTTGTTCGAAGCGACGCTCCGCCCCGGAGAAGGTGCCCCGTTCCACGTTCACAGCCGCGAGGAGGAGGCATTCTTCGTGCTGTCCGGAGCGGTGATGTTCTACACCGAGCACGATCGGATCCCCGCGCCCACAGGGACATTCCTCAATGCCTCGGTCGGCGACGTCCGCGGGTTCCGCAACGAAACCGGCGAGCCGGCGCGGATGTTGATCCTGGTGGCACCGTCGGGACTGGAGGGGATGTTCCTCGAGGACGGCACGGTGCTCGAGGGCCCGGACGCTATCGCACCGGAGGGCGGCACCGAATGTCCGCTTGTCGCAGGCAAATACGGGATCGAGGTCATGCCGTATCCGCTGCCTGACGCGTCGCACTGAGTCACCCCACCGCGACGAAGGGCAATCACATGGAAATCGGCACCCGCATTCACGCCTACACCGACGACGCCCTGGGCCGACTCGATGCCTGCGGTATCGCCGCCCGCATCGCGAGCGGCGAGGTCTCCGCGCGGGAAGTGGTGCAGGCCGCGGTAGACCGGGCCCGGGTCGTAGATCCGCAGCTAAACGCGCTCGCCGCCACCGACTTTGACGCGGCCCTCGCTGCGGCCGGCGACGCCGATCGGAGCGCAGCGACCACCCGCGCGCCGCTGCACGGCGTGCCCACGCTGATCAAGGACAACACCGCCGTCGCCGGTCTCCCCACTCAGCACGGGTCGGTCTCGTTCACCGCCGCCCCGGCCGCCGTCACCGGCCGTTTCGCCGCGGACATGCTCGCGACCGGGATGATCGCGCTCGGCAAGTCCCGCCTGCCGGAGTTCGCCTTCAACGTGACGTGCGAGTACACCGACGCCGAGCCGGTGCGCAATCCGTGGAACCCGGCGTTTTCGGCCGGCGGTTCGTCGGGCGGGGCGGCGGCCATGGTCGCGGCGGGCGTCGTTCCGGTTGCGCACGCCACGGATGCCGGCGGGTCGATCCGGGTGCCGGCGGCGGCATGCGGGCTGGTCGGGTTGAAGCCGTCGCGCGGTCGGGTTGCCGCGGATCCCGCCGACCTGGCCATGCCGCTCCGGATCGCGGTACAGAGTGTGGTGAGCCGTTCGGTGCGCGACACCGCCATCATGCTCACCGAAGCCGAACGGCACCACCGCAATCCCCGCCTGCGGCCGGTGCGGAACGTCCGCGGTCCCGGAAGCACTCGCCTGCGGATCGGCGTGCTGTCACAGTCGCCGACCACACACCCGCTCGACGCGGATGCACGCGCGGCGATCCGGGCCACGGCGGAGCTGCTCTCCGGCCTCGGCCACGAGGTGGTCGAGGCCGACTACCCGGTGTCGCCCGACTACCTTCGCGAATTCATGCTGTACCTCGGCATGCTGATGGCGATGATCCGCGCCAACGCGCGCCGGATCGTGGGCTCAGATCTGGATCGGGAACGCATGGACGCCACCACCGCGGGAATCGCCGACCACTATCTGCGGTCCGCGGCGGCCACCCCGCTCATGCTCGCCCGCCTGGCTCAGGTCCGGCGACGGTACGTCGCGATGTTCCGCGACTACGACGTGCTGCTCTCCCCCACGCTGGCGCATGCCACCCCGGAACTCGGCCACCTCACACCGGATCAGGATTTCGACACGTGGCTCGACAGATTCGCCGCCTACGACGGCATCGCACCGCTCAACAACATCTCCGGAACCCCGGCCGTCACGCTGCCGCTGCACCGAACGTCATCGGGTCTCCCCTGCGGTGTCCAGTTCGCCGGTGGCATCGGCGAGGAGCGCACGCTCCTGGAGCTGGCGTTCGAACTGGAGGAAGCCGCGTCATGGCCACTGATCGACAATTCGTGGCCATGACTTCCGGAACCACCTCTGAACGGCGGTGGCGGAGGGATTTGAACCCCCGGACGGTGTTAGCCGTCTCCCGCTTTCGAGGCGAGTGCATTAGGCCGCTATGCGGCACTGGTGCCGCGGCAGTTCTCCCCCATCGCCGGGGCGTACATGGCGAGGGGATCCATCGGCTCCAGCCTCACCCCGCCCAGCGACTTCGCGGCGGTCTTGCCTGTATGCCACCAGTACAGCGCCTCGGCGTGCAGGCCGTAGATGATCACGCCCGCCGCGCTGTGGATGTTCGAGTCCCACGCCAGTTCCCGACAAGTTTTGACCGAGGCCGACATTTGCTTACGGTGGAAATCTGAGACTGGCTAGCCGACCATTCCAGCGGAGTCGATTGTGGAAGCAATTTGAGGAAGACCGAACGCCGCGGAATGGCGGCCTTCAACCGTATCGAACGGATGAAGGCCGGTTCGAGGCGGTGTACAAGAAAGGACGCATTGGATTGCCGGACAGCTTTATGAACCTGCCTGATCTTGTCGGCCGTGACCACGACGACCCGTTGGTTCAGGACTTCATACGGCGCTACGAGCTGGTCGATTTCGATCAGACAGATGAGGCCAGACGGTTGTTTGAGGCGACGCCTCGGGACGTGTCATATGAGGACATAGCCAAACAGCTCAGACAGCACAAACTCTGGTATGTGAGCGATCCGGTGAATTTCACTGTCGACCTTGACCTCCAAGCTCAGATTTATGGCGGGCCTTTGTCAGTCGTCAATGTCACCGTGCGACCAGGATTTGCTGGCGAACTACCTTATGGTTTGCAGTTTGGAGCAGACGTAAGCAGCCTCGAAATCGGCCGATTGCTAGACAAGGGCCAGCTTACGAATGATGGTGCGATTTCGCATAACCGCACGTTCGTCCACCATGGTTTCTCGATCTCGATCGGCTATACGGAGCCGTCCAACCATCTCTCGTACGTGGCAATAGGGGCCGTTGACCCTGGGGATTTGGCGCGACTGCGCTTTTATGATGGATTGGATGCCCAAGAGGCCAATCTTGTCGAGGACATAGATGCCCGTCTTGAGCGATGCCGGAGCGCGAGCCCTCTTCAACATTGGCGGCAGCGCATGGCTGATGGCGATACGATCTTCAGTGAGACAAATATCCGGCTGACCGAGGACGAGATCGATGCACTGTTTGCCTCGATCCAAGAGGCCACGAAGCAGCGCTCCCCCAGGCGGATCATCGACGCTCTAAAGAATACGATCGAGAATCTGAACCGTCTTAATCGCGAGCACGGGGATTTCATCGAAACAACCGAGCGCGAGGAGTTGGGGGCTTTCCTCCAGGACGTATTGCGCGCCACGGGATTGCGATTTGAGGACGGATTCGATGTGACCTTGGAATGGCGGGATTGGTGACGTTGCCTAGTGTGTTTACGGGTCTGGCGGTTGTCGATCACGGCCGCGGTGTACGCGTCGGCCGTCGGAGCACCACCTTGATGCGCGCCTCGTAGGTGACGCCGCGCTTCCGACTCCTCGCCGGAAACGCCGCTAAGAGCGGTGGCGGAGGGATTTGAACCCCCGGACGGTGTTAGCCGTCTCTCGCTTTCAAGGCGAGTGCATTAGGCCGCTCTGCCACGCCACCGCCGACAAGAGTACGGGTTTCACACCCTGCCGATGTGGGCGGGCGGCGATCCGTTCTTCAGCGCGACGCTGATGCGGCGACAGTTCTCCCCCATCGCCGCGATCTGCGGACGCGAGAGCCTGCCGAGAAAGTGTGAGCGGACACCCTGCCCGTAGGTCACCATCGCCTCACGGACAGCGGCCCGGCCCTGCTCGGTGACGGTGGCGACGACCCCGCGCCCGTCGTCGGGACTGGCTCCCCGGGTCACGAGGTTCTGCACCTCCAGTCGGCGGATCTGCCGGGTGACCCGGCTGGGCAGGGACATCAGCCGTTCGGCCAGATCGCCCATCCGCGCTGAGCCGGTCGGCGACTTGTCCAAAATGTCAAGCAGGCGAACATCATTGAGTGTCAGATGATGCGCCTCCACCAGCGACCGATTCAAAGTCGCATACATACGCAATGCCGAGTCGAGGTAGTTCTGCCACGACCTCTGCTCAGCGATGTCAAGGCCCGGCATGTCCCCTGCCGTGCGCCCCGCGATCATCCCCGCCATGGGCGCAATCGTAAGGGACACCAGTATTGCTGCGCGTGGAAAATTGCAGGCTTGTAGCGTCGAATATATGTATGCAATTGTCGCCTCCGTAGACGACGGTCTGACCTGGGAAAACGTCGCGGATATTAGCGCGGCAAACAATGAGATCCTGATCCGGGTGGACACCGCCGGCGTCAACCGCGCGGACTTGCTCCAGGCGGCCGGAATGTACCCACCTCCACCAGGCGCGAGCGAGGTCATCGGACTGGAAGTGTCCGGCACCATCGCGGCGCTCGGCGCGGGCGTCACCGGATGGTCGATCGGGCAACCGGTGTGCGCATTGCTGGCAGGCGGCGGCTACGCCGAGTACGTCGCGGTGCCCGCGGAACAGGTGCTGCCGGTGCCCGACGGTATCGCCGTGGGCGATGCGGCGGGCCTGCCCGAGGTGGCCTGCACGGTGTGGTCGAACCTGGTAATGACAGCGGGTCTGACCGCGGGGCATCTCGTCCTGCTGCAGGGCGGCGCCAGCGGCATCGGCACCCACGCCATTCAGGTGGGGCGCGCGATCGGAGCCCGGGTTGCGGTGACCGCCGGGTCCGCCGACAAGCTCGCGCTGTGTCGCGACCTCGGCGCCGAGATCACCATCAACTACCACGAACAGGACTTCGTCGAGCAGATCCGGGCGGTCAACGGGGCCGACGTGATCCTCGACATCATGGGCGCGGCCTATTTGGACCGCAACGTCGACGCGTTGGCCATCGGCGGACGCCTGGTGATCATCGGCATGCAGGGCGGCGTCAAGGCCGAGCTGAACATCGGCAAGCTGCTGAGCAAGCGGGCCGGGGTGATCGCCACCGCACTGCGTCCCCGGCCGGTCGACGGGCCGGGCGGCAAGGGCGAGATCGTCCGGGCGGTCCTCGACAACGTCTGGCCGATGATCGCCGACGGCCGGGTAAAGCCGATCATCGGTGCCCGGCTGCCCATTCAGCAGGCCCAGCAGGCCCACGATCTGCTGGCCTCCGGTGAGGTGTCGGGCAAGATCCTGCTGCAAGTCCTCGAGTAGAGGCCGGCTGGGCGCCTCAGCCCAGTGAGGCCAACGCCCGCACCAGTTGATCGACCTCGGCGCTGGTCGAATAGTGCGACAGCCCGACCGTGACCGCGCCGCCGATGTCGTTCACACCGATCACGTCGAGCACGCGCGAGTTGGCGTTGGACATCGCCAGGATGCCGTTGTCGGCCAGCCGTTGCACCACCCGCTCGGCGGGGATGTCCCGTACGACGAAGCTGAGCACCGGAATTCGCGTCTCGGGCCGGCCGATCACCATCACCAACGGCAGGGAGCGCAGCGAGGACAACAGGTACTCGAACAGCCGGTCCAGATAAGCACCGGCCGACTGCATCGAGACCGCCAGGCGTTCCCGCCGGGTGCCGGCGGCCGCCTCGTCCAGATTCGACAGGTACTCGATGCTGGCCACCACTCCGCCGAGCAGTCCGAACTGATGCGCGCCCACTTCCAGGCGGGCCGGACCGGTCGCGTGCGGGTTCAACGACACCGAGCCGAACGACTCGATCACCGCCGGATCGCGGAACACCAGGGCGCCGATCGGCGGACCGCCCCACGGCACGGCGTTGAGCGCGACGACATCGGCCTCGATGTCATTGATGTCGAGCAGCCGGTACGGCGCCGCAGCGGAATGATCGACCACCACCAGACCGCCGACGTCGTGGGTCAGCTTGGTCACCTCACGCAGATCAGTGACCGTGCCCAGGGTCGACGAGGCCGAGGCGATCGCCACCAGGCGGGTGGGCTTGTCGATCAGCCCTTCCCACTGCCAGGCCGGCAATTCGCCGGTCTCGATGTCGACCTCGGCCCACTTCACCTTGGCGCCGTAACGATTGGCGGCCCGCAGCCAGGGCGCGATGTTCGCCTCATCGTCCAGGCGGGTGACCACCACCTCATAACCCAGCCCGACCCGGGTCGAGGACGCCTCGGCCAACGAGGTCAGCAGCTGAGCCCGGTCCGGCCCCAGGACCACACCGCGTGGATCGGCGTTGACCAGATCTGCGACGGCTTGACGGGCGGCGGTCAGGACAGCCGCACTGCGGCGTGCCGATGGGTGCGGTCCCACTGCGGTGGGCATCGAGCCACGGAACGCGGTAGACACCGTGGTCGCGACCGAATCGGGTACCAACATGCCGTTCTGGGCATCAAGGTGGACCCACCCATCGCCCAAAGACGGGTGCAAGCCACGCACCCGGGCGACGTCGTATGCCATGCCAGCCACCTTAAAGGGTCCGCCGATATCACAAACCGAAAAGAATTGGTGAGCGCCCGACTGCGCGTTTCCGCTACCGAGGTCATGCTCGGACCGGTCGCCCTGGGCAGCCATACTAGTCCAGTGGGCCTCGGGTTCGGAGTGCTAACCGCACTGCTGTTGCTGGTGATCCCCGGGGCGCTGATAGGCAGGGCCGGCGGGTTGAGCTTCTGGGTGGCCGTCGCGATGGGTCCGGCCTTGACCTACGGCACTGTGGCGCTGGCGATCGTGCCGCTCGGCGCCCTCGGCGTGCCATGGAACACCTGGACGGCATTGTTTGCTGTGATCGTGGTCGGCATCGTGGCGGCCGGGTTTTACAGGGTGCTCAGCCGGTTTCGCGACCGGGACGCCGAGTCGCTGGGCATCGCCAGAGCACCCGCCCTCCTGGTCGCCGGAGGAGTGCTGCTGGGCGCCGCGCTGATCCTGGCGGCCGCGATCGCCGGCCTGGTGCACTGGCAGTCGGCCCCGAGCACCTGGGACTCGGTGTGGCACGCCAACACCGTGCGGTTCATCCTCGACACCGGGCAGGCCTCTCCCACCCACATGGGTGAGCTGCGCAACGTCGAAACCCACGAAGTGCTCTATTACCCGTCGGCCTTCCACGCTCTGGCCGCGGTCTACAGCCAGCTCACCGGCGCGGCCGCAACCGCCGCCTACACCGTGAGTTCGGTCACCGCGGCGGCCTGGCTGTTCCCGGTCAGCGCCGCGGTGCTCACCTGGAAGATCGCCCGACCGCACACCACCGAGATGCGCACCGCCGCAGTCGCTGCCACCGCGGCGGCGCTGACGGCGTCGTTCACCGCCGTGCCATATGTCGAATTCGACGTCGCCGCGATGCCCAACCTGGTGGCCTACGGGCTCGCAGTGCCGGCCTTCGCCCTGATCGCCTCGACCCCGACACACCGCGACCGCATCCCGTTGGCCGTGCTGGCGCTGGTCGGGGTCTTCTCGGTGCACCTCACCGGCGGCGTGGTGACCGTGCTGCTGGTGGGGACATGGTGGCTGGTGGACGCGCTGTGGCGGCCGATGCGCGGCCGGCTACCCGACTTCCTGGCCCTCGCCGCCGTCGCGGTGCCGACCGTGCTGGTCCTGCTGCCCCAGTTCCTCGGGGTGCTGCAGCAGGCCGACATCATCGTCGGGCACGCCTTCGTCAACCACCTGGGCAAGAAGGCGTCGTTGTTCTCGGCGGTCGTTCAGCACACCCGCCATCTCAACGACTTCCCGATCCAGTACGCGCTGATCGCCCTCGCCGCCATCGGCGGACTGATCCTGCTGATCAAGAAGATCTGGTGGCCGCTGGCGGTGTGGCTGCTGCTGATCGTGTCCATCGTGCACTCCGGCGCACCGTTCGGCGGGCCGGTCGGCGCCATCACCGGCAGGTTCAGCGATCTGTTCTACAGCGATCCGCGACGGCTGTCGGCGGTGGTCACCCTGCTGTACGCGCCCATGGCCGCGATCGGCCTGTGTGCCCTGGTCCTGCTGGGCGCCACACTGCTGGCCCGGGCCGGCGCGCGCCAGACGTGGATTCGCGCCACCGCCACCGTGCTGCTCGCCGCCACCACCGTGGGCCTGGCCTGGCACTACTTCCCCCGACACAAATTCCTGTTCGGCGACAAGTACGACTCGGTGATGGTCGCCGACCACAAGCTGCGCGCATTCGCCTACCTGGCTGGGCTGCCCGATGCACGCACCACGCGGATCGGCGACGCCAACACCGACGGCAGCGCCTGGATGTACGCGATCGCCGGACTGAACCCGCTGTGGACCCACTACGACTACCCGGTGCAGCAAGGCCCGGGCTATAACCGGTTCATCTTCTGGGCCTATGCCGACGACGCCGACACCGATCCCCGGGTTGCCGAGGCCGTCGAGGCGCTCAACATCCGCTACGTGATGACCAGTACACCGGTGGTCCGAGGGTTCGCCATGCCCGACGGACTAGTGTCGCTAGACAGCTCACGGTCGTGGGAGAAGATCTACGACGACGGTGGGGACCGCATCTACCGCTGGCGCGGAGACCAAGACGAAACAATGGGAAGGTCATGACCATCAACCCCGACGACGACAACATCGAGATCCTGGCCAGCATGGCCGGTGAGACCGATGCCGACGCCGATGCCGACGGCAAGTCGCTGACCGACCTCGTCGAACAGCCCGCGAAGGTCATGCGCATCGGCACGATGATCAAGCAGTTGCTGGAGGAGGTGCGGGCCGCTCCGCTCGACGACGCCAGCCGCAACCGGCTGCGCGACATCCACCGGACCAGCATCCGCGAACTCGAGGACGGGCTGGCGCCCGAACTGCGCGAGGAACTGGAACGGCTCACCCTGCCGTTCACCGATGACACCATCCCGTCGGACTCCGAGCTGCGGATCGCCCAGGCCCAGCTGGTCGGCTGGCTGGAAGGCCTGTTCCACGGCATCCAGACCGCGCTGTTCGCTCAGCAGATGGCCGCCCGCGCCCAGCTCGAGCAGATGCGCCAGGGTGCACTCCCACCGGGATTCCAAGGGCCCGGCGGCCAGCGCGGGTCGTCGCACCCGGGCACCGGCCAGTACCTGTAGGTCGCCGGTGACTTCTGTTTCTGAGCCACATATTTCGACGCGCGATGCGTGGGTGGAGTTCCCCATCTTCGACGCCAAGACGCGCTCGCTGAAGAAGGCGTTCCTCGGCAAGGCCGGCGGCGCCATCGGACGAAACGAGTCCAACGTCGTCGTCATCGAAGCACTGCGCGACATCACCATGTCGTTGAAGATGGGTGACCGGGTCGGGCTGGTCGGCCACAACGGTGCGGGCAAATCCACACTGCTGCGGCTGCTTTCGGGTATCTACGAACCCACCCGCGGCTCGGCCACGGTGACCGGCCGGGTGGCCCCGGTGTTCGACCTGGGTGTCGGCATGGACCCCGAGATCTCCGGCTTCGAGAACATCATCATTCGCGGGTTGTTCCTCGGCCAGACCCGCAAGCAGATGCTGGCCAAGGTCGACGAGATCGCCGAGTTCACCGAGCTCGGCGAGTACCTGTCGATGCCGCTGCGCACCTACTCCACCGGTATGCGCGTGCGGCTGGCGATGGGAGTCGTCACCAGCATCGACCCCGAGATCCTGCTGCTCGACGAGGGCATCGGCGCGGTCGACGCGGATTTTCTGAAGAAGGCCCAGACCCGGTTGCAGGCGTTGGTCGAGCGGTCCGGGATCCTGGTTTTCGCCAGCCACTCCAACGAGTTCCTGGCCCGGCTGTGCAAGACCGCGATGTGGATCGACCACGGCACCATCAAGATGGCCGGCGGGATCGAGGACGTCGTGCGGGCCTACGAAGGCGAAGACGCTGCTCGCCATGTACGCGAGGTGTTGGAGGAAACCGCGCGTGAGGCCTGACAGTGTTGCCGCGGTGATCGTCACCCACCGGCGTCGCGACCTGCTCGCCAAGTCGCTGGAGGCGGTGACCGGGCAGGACCGCAAACCCGACCACCTGATCGTGATCGACAACGACAACGATCCGGCGGTACGCGACCTGGTCACCGACCAGCCGGTGCCGTCGACCTATCTCGGATCCCGCCGAAACCTCGGCGGCGCAGGCGGTTTCGCCCTGGGCATGTTGCATGCCCTGGCCCTGGGCGCCGACTGGATCTGGTTGGCCGACGACGACGGACGACCCGCCGACGACACGGTGCTGTCCACCCTGCTGGCCTGCGCCGAGCAGCACAGCCTGGCCGAGGTGTCACCGATGGTGTGCAATCTCGAGAATCCGCAGCGGCTGGCGTTCCCGCTGCGTCGCGGGCTGGTGTGGCGGCGGCTGGCCTCGGAACTCCGGAGCGACGACTCGTCGGTTTCCGGTGATCTACTTCCCGGCATCGCGTCACTGTTCAACGGCGCGCTGTTCCGGGCCACCACCGTCGAGGCCGTCGGCGTTCCGGATCTGCGGTTGTTCGTCCGCGGCGACGAGGTGGAGCTGCACCGCCGGCTGGTCCGCTCCGGGCTGCCCTTCGGAACCTGTTTGACCGCAAGCTATCTGCACCCGTGCGGCACCGACGAGTTCAAGCCCATTCTCGGTGGCCGGATGCACACCCAGTATCCGGACGACGAGACCAAACGGTTCTTCACCTACCGCAACCGTGGCTACCTGCTGTCCCAACCGGGGTTGCGCAAGCTGGTGCCGCAGGAGTGGGTGCGCTTCGGTTGGTACTTTCTGGTGTCCCGCCGCGACCCCGCGGGCCTGCGCGAATGGATTCGCCTGCGGCGATTGGGCAGAGGCGAAAGGTTTTCCCGATGACGTTCACCGACGCGGCGTCCGAGTCCAAGACGATGACCCGGGCCATCCGCGACCTCTCCGAAGGCCTCGGCAAACGCGAACTGTGGCTGCACCTGGGCTGGCAAGACATCAAGCAGCGCTACCGGCGCAGCGTTCTCGGACCGTTCTGGATCACCATCGCGACCGGAACCACCGCGGTGGCGATGGGCGGGCTGTACTCCAAGCTGTTCAAACTGGAACTGTCCGAGCACCTGCCCTACGTCACCCTCGGGTTCATCATCTGGAACCTGATCAACGCCTCGATCCTCGAGGGCGCCGAGGTGTTCATCGCCAATGAGGGTCTGATCAAACAACTTCCGACCCCGTTGTCGGTGCACGTCTACCGGTTGGTGTGGCGGCAGATGATCCTGTTCGGGCACAACATCGTGATCTACGTAATCATCGCGATCATCTATCCCAAACCCTGGTCGTGGGCGGATCTGTCGTTCATCCCGGCACTGGCGCTGATCATGCTCAACTGCGTGTGGGTCTCGCTGTGCTTCGGCATCCTGGCCACCCGCTATCGGGACATCGGCCCGCTGCTGGGCTCGGTGGTGCAGCTGCTGTTCTTCATGACGCCGATCATCTGGAACGAGTCGACCCTGCAGCATCAGGGTGCGGGCTCCTGGGCCAAGATCGTCGAACTCAACCCGCTGCTGCACTACCTCGACATCGTGCGGGCCCCACTGCTGGGCGCCGATCAGCAACTGCGGCACTGGCTGGTGGTGCTGGCATTGACGGTGATCGGCTGGACCATGGCGGCCTTCGCGATGCGTCAGTACCGGGCCCGGGTGCCGTACTGGGTGTAGCCGCTACACGTCCCCGGCCGCGGAACCGAATACGAAGGACCGTCCGGAGATCTCTTTCGGCTGGATCCGCACGTAACGCCGTTTCACGGTGGCCGTCCAGGGCAGCAGCTGCGCCCGCTCGGCCTCGGCCAGGTCCTCCGGCGTCTCGAGCAGTTCCGGGATGCCCCGCACAATCACACTCCAGCCACTGACGACGGTGTGATCGTCGGCCTCGAACACCACCCGATCGTTCAACAGGGTGCTGATCAGCTTGGTGCCCTCGGCAGTCCGGAACAACACGGTGCGGTGCTGCACAACGAAATTGACCGGAAAAATCTCGATCCTGGTGCCGATCGTCGAGACCAGACGGCCCAAGCTCACGCTGGACAACAGCTGCCAGCATTCGTCCTCGCCGAGAACCGAGATCGGGCTCTGTGGCGCCATGACGCAACCCTAACGGCCGAAAGCACTCGGCGCGCCCCACTCACACTCAACGCAAAGCAGCCCCCGGAAGACTCCGGGGGCTGCTTTGTTGAAGCTCAGAACTTGACGTTCATGAACATGACGTTCATATGCTCAGTTCATGTTCCAAGGCTCGCCGTAGGTGGTGACGCTGTCACCGGTCGAGGCGATCAGCCGGGCGAACGGACGCAG
Source organism: Mycolicibacterium frederiksbergense (assembly GCF_029893345.1). Taxonomy (GTDB): domain Bacteria; phylum Actinomycetota; class Actinomycetes; order Mycobacteriales; family Mycobacteriaceae; genus Mycobacterium; species Mycobacterium frederiksbergense_B. Next base: position 547,802 of record NZ_JARXVE010000004.1, read on the forward strand.
CAGCACGCCACCGGCCGCACCGGTCACGGTGCC
>NZ_JARXVE010000005.1 GCF_029893345.1 Mycolicibacterium frederiksbergense
CCAAAGAAGCCCTGCGATGCCTCAAACGCCACCTCGCCCGCACCGTCTACCGCTGCCTCCACACCGACCAAGGCACCAACCAAACCCACCCCAAACCCGACGAACTAGCCGCCGCTTGACATAGGAGCAATGGTCGCTCGCGGTGCAAGGGGAACCTCCGTTTGGGTCAGGACATGCCCTTGGCGCGGCGGCCCAACTCGCGGGTGATCTCCCGGTCGGCGTCGCGCTTGGCCATGTCCTGGCGCTTGTCGTGGGCCTGCTTACCGCGGGCCAACGCCAGCTCGACCTTGACCTTGCCCTCGGAGAAGTACATCGACAGCGGCACCAGGGTCAGATTGCCGTCGCGGATCTTGCCGATCAGGTTGTCGATCTCCCTGCGGTGCAACAGCAGCTTGCGGTTACGCCGAGGAGCATGGTTGGTCCAGGTGCCGTGGTGGTACTCGGCGATGTGGACGTTGCGCAGCCAGATCTCGCCGTCGTCGACGGTGGCGAACGCATCGGCCAGCGAGGCCTGCCCCTCGCGCAGGCTCTTGACCTCGGTACCCATCAGCGCGATACCGGCCTCGTAGGTGTCGAGGATGGTGTAGTTGTGCCGCGCCTTGCGATTGCTGGCCACAATCTGCTTATTGCCGGCGGGGCTGGACTTCTTGGTCGCCATTAGTTCACGACTACCTTCGTATGTAGAGCCGCAGCGTCACATACGCGGTTATGCCGGACATCGCCAGGCCGAGGAACAGCATCCACGGTGCGCTGAAGTAGAGCACGTCAGCGTAGTCGACCCTGGCAATCAAATTCGACTGATAAAACTGGTCGAGCGCCTTCTCCAGGAACACCGCTCGCACCACGATCAGCCCGACGATCGCGATCACCACACCGATCAGGGCCGCGAGCATCGCCTCCACCAGGAACGGCAGCTGGGTGTACCACCGGCTGGCACCGACCAGGCGCATGATGCCGGTCTCGGTGCGCCGCGTGTACGCGGCCACCTGAACCATGTTGGCGATCAGCAGCACCGCACCGACCGCCTGCACCAGCGCCACCGCGAACGCCACGCTGGACAGTCCGTCGAGGACGGCGAACAACCGGTCGATCAGGTCCTTCTGGTTGAGCACGTTGAGCACACCGGGCTGCCCTTGCATCGACTTGTCGAACGCCTCGTGCTGCTCAGGGTTGTTGAGCTTGACGATGAACGACGCCGGGAACGCATCCTTGCCCGCGACATCCTTGTACTGCGGGAACTTCTTGATCGCGTCGTCGTAGGCCTGCTCGCGATTGAGGAAGCGCAACGACCTGACGTCGTCGCGGTCGTCGATCTTGCGGTACAGCGCCTTGCACTGATCGCTGTCACAGGTGGGGTCGTTGGCCGAGACGTCGTCGGTCAGGAACACCTGGCTCTCGACCCGGTCCAGGTAGATGTCACGGGACTGATCTGCCAGCCGCACCACCAACAGACCGCCACCGAACAAGCCGATCGAGATCGCGGTGGTCAGGATCATCGCAACCGTCATGGTGACGTTGCGACGAAGCCCGGTCAGAACTTCATTGACAAGAAAGCCGAAGCGCACTTAGCGATCCATTCCGTAGACGCCGCGCTGCTCATCACGGATCAGCCGGCCGAGTTCGAGTTCGACGACCCGCTGGCGCATGGAGTCGACGATGTGATGGTCGTGGGTGGCCATCAGCACCGTGGTTCCGGTGCGGTTGATCCGCTCCAGCAGATCCATGATGTCCTTGCTGGTCTCCGGATCGAGGTTTCCGGTGGGTTCGTCGGCGATCAGCACCAGTGGGCGGTTGACGAAGGCCCGCGCGATGGCGACGCGCTGCTGCTCACCACCGGACAGCTCGCTCGGCAACCGGTTGGCCTTCCCGGACAGGCCGACCATCTCCAGCACGTCCGGAACCACCCGGTTGATCACCTCGCCGCGCTTGCCGATCACCTCAAGGGCGAACGCCACGTTCTCGAACACGGTCTTCTGCTGCAGCAGACGGAAGTCCTGGAACACGCAGCCGATGACCTGACGCAGGCTCGGGATATTGCGGTCCCGCAGCTTGTTCACATGGAACTTCGACACCCGGATGTCGCCCGCGCTGGGATGCTCGGCGGCCAGCAGCAGCCGCATGAACGTGGATTTGCCCGAGCCCGACGGGCCAATCAGGAAGACGAACTCACCCTTGTCGATCTTCAACGAGACGTCGTCGAGTGCTGGGCGTGCCGAAGACTTGTAGTGCTTCGTCACGTGGTCGAGGGTGATCATCACGGCACGCCAGTGTAGCCGGGCGACAGGATTGGGCCGGTCACGCTATCGCGGCAAGGCCGGTGCCGCCGGCTCATGGCCCGGTTGTGGCTGTTCGGCAGGCGGGTTCGGGGCGGGTCCGGGGAACACAGGCAACGTGATGGGCGGAAGCAGCCCGGGACCGTCCGGATCGATCACGGTGGTGTGCGGGCCGGGTGGCGTCGTGGTGGGACTGGTCGGCTCGCCCGGGACGGTGGTCCCGGTCGTCTCCGGAGTCTCGGTCGGAGTGGTCGTCGGGGTGGCGGTCGGAGTGGTCGTCGGGGTGGTCGTCGTCGGGACGACGGTCGGGATGGTCGTGCGTGGGGTCTCCACCTTGGTGCGCGGCACCCAGGTGTAGGCGGGATCGGGCACGAACCCGGGCGGCACCACCTGCGTGTCGGGTCCCTCGGGACTGGCCTGCTCCGGCCGGTAGGTCTGCTGCACCCACGACAGCGCGATGAACAGCACGATCAGCACGACCGTCGAGGTGCGAAGCCGACCCACACGGCTACGCCAGAGTCGTCCGGCGGCGTCGGTGACCTTGGAGAAGTCGAGCTTCACTTCTTGGGCTCCTGAGCCGATCCGGGGGGCGTTGCAACCACCTCAGCGACAGCAACGGGACTCATGAAGTCTCCCGCCGCGGCGACTGACGCATCCGATGACGTCACGACTCCGGCACGGCGCAGCGCACGCACCACCCGCACCCGCAATCGCCTGCCCACGTCAAACTGCTTGCCCGGCAGGGTGCGTGCGACCATCCGCAGGTTGACCGTGTCGACTCCGATGCTCTCGACACCCATCAGCTGCGGCTTGTCCAGGAGCAGCTTGGACAGTTCGCGATCTTCGGCGGCCTTCTCGGCAACATCGTTGAGTACGTCGTTGACCAGGTTGAGGTCGACGCTCACCGGTACGGGAATGTCGACGACGGCTCGCGCCCAGTCCTTGGACAGGTTCAGCGCCTTGACGATCTGCCCGTTGGGCACGGTGTACATCTCGCCTTCGGACGACCGCAGCTTGGTGACCCGCAGCGTGACGTCCACGACCGTGCCCTCGGCTTCGTTGGCCGCACCGATCGTCAGCCGCACGAGGTCGCCGAAGCCGTACTGCTTTTCGGTGATGATGAAGAACCCTGCGAGCAGGTCCTGCACGATGCGCTGCGCACCGAAACCCAGCGCGGCGCCAAGCACCGCGGCCGGGGCGACCAGTGATGCGATCGGTACCTCCAGGGCATCGGTCACCTCGACGCCCACGATGACGAACAACAGCGCCACCGACACCCAGGAGATCACCGAGGCGACCGCCTGCCGGTGTTTGGCGCTCTCCGAGCGCACTAGCGCATCGCTTTCCTGATACTCCGCGTCGATCCGGCGCACCACGCGTTGCGCGGCCCAGTTGATGAAGCGCGCCGCGAGCACGCCGCCGATCACCAATAGCGCGATCCGCAGGCCGGTGGTCAGAATCCAGACGCCGATCTCGCCGCGCCAGAAATCGTGCCAGCGGGCGGCGAGGGGAAGCGCTAGCACGGTATTAGTCGTCGTCATCTTTTCGGTTGCGCCATCTGATCCCTGCCTCCAGGAATCCGTCAATGTCTCCGTCCAGCACCGTAGCCGGGTTTCCGACTTCGTACTCGGTGCGCAGGTCCTTCACCATCTGGTAGGGGTGCAACACGTAGGACCGCATCTGGTTGCCCCACGAGCTGCCGCCGTCGCCCTTGAGCGCATCCATTTCGGCACGCTCTTCTAACCGCTTGCGCTCCAACAGCTTTGCCTGAAGAACGCGCATCGCCGAAACCTTGTTCTGCAATTGCGACTTCTCGTTCTGACAGGTCACCACGATGCCTGTCGGAATGTGGGTGAGCCGGACAGCGGAGTCAGTCGTGTTCACCGACTGACCGCCGGGACCACTGGACCGGTACACGTCGACACGCAGGTCACCTTCGGGAATCTCGATGTGGTCGGTGGTTTCCACCACGGGCAACACCTCGACATCGGCGAACGACGTCTGACGCCGACTCTGGTTGTCGAATGGGCTGATCCGCACCAGCCGGTGGGTGCCCTGCTCCACAGAGAGGGTGCCGTAGGCGAACGGAGCGTGCACCGCGAAGGTTGCGCTCTTGATCCCAGCCTCCTCGGCGTAGGACGTGTCGAACACCTCGACCGGGTAGTCGTGCTTCTCGGCCCAGCGGATGTACATCCGCATCAGCATCTCGGCCCAGTCCGCGGCATCGACGCCACCCGCACCGGATCGGATGGTGACGACGGCCTCACGCTCGTCGTACTCACCCGACAGCAGCGTGCGGACCTCGAGGGTCTCGATGTCCTCGCGCAGCTTGGCCAGCTCGGCGTCGGCGTCGGCGAGGGCTTCGGCACCCGCCTCCCCTTCTTCCTCGGCGGCAAGTTCGAAGAGCACCGGCAGGTCGTCGACGCGCTGGCGCAGTTCCTGCACCCGGCGCAGTTCGCCCTGCGCATGCGAGAGCTCACTGGTGACTTTCTGTGCCCGGGTCTGGTCGTCCCAGAGGTTGGGGTCGGAGGCCTGCTGCTCGAGCATGTCGATCCGCTGGCGCAGCGCATCCACGTCGAGCACCCGTTCGACGGTGGTCAGAGTGGTGTCGAGTGCGGCAACGGCGGCTTGGCGGTCTAGATCCACGAAGGTTCAGGGTACTCGTCGGGAATTCGGCGACAGTTCTCCCGAGTACCGGCAGCGCGGACGATCCGCGTTTAGCATCGGGTGGTACCCGGCCCTGCCCCGCTGCGACAGCCCATTGCACGTGGTGGTACGGGTATATAACGGTGTTCCGGCTCTCAAGAAGGCAGGGTATGCGCCCATATCACGTAGCGATTGTCGGTTCTGGCCCGTCGGGATTCTTTGCCGCCGCATCGCTGCTGAAGTTCGCCGATTCGCCCGATACCGACCGCGACGTCCGGGTCGACATGCTCGAGATGCTGCCGACCCCGTGGGGGCTGGTGCGCTCGGGAGTGGCCCCCGACCATCCGAAGATCAAGTCGATCAGCGCGCAGTTCGACAAGACCGCGGCCGATCCGCGGTTCCGGTTCTTCGGCAACATCAAGGTCGGTGAGCACATCGCGACGGCCGAGCTGGCGCAACGCTACGACGCGGTGATCTATGCCGTCGGCGCCCAGTCCGACCGCGCGCTGAACATCCCGGGCGAAGAGTTGCCGGGCAGCGTGGCGGCGGTGGATTTTGTCGGCTGGTACAACGCCCATCCGTATTTCGTCGGCATGGCACCGAACCTGTCGGGCGGTCGCGCCGTAGTGGTCGGCAACGGCAACGTCGCCTTGGATGTCGCCCGCATCCTGGTCAGTGATCCCGAGGCCCTGGCCAACACCGACATCGCCGACCACGCGCTGGCCTCGCTGGACAACCGCGGCGTGGAAGAGGTGATCGTCATCGGGCGCCGTGGGCCCTTGCAGGCCACGTTCACCACGCTGGAACTACGCGAGCTCGGCGACCTGGAAGCAATGGGCGACGTGGATGTCATCCTCGACCCGGCCGACTTCGCCGATATCACCGACGAAGATCTGGAAGCCGCAGGCAAGACCGTCAAGCAGAACATCAAGGTGCTGCGCGGATATGCCGAGCAGCAACCCCGGGGGGCCAAGCGGCGAATCGTGTTCCGGTTCTGCACCTCCCCCATAGAACTGCGCGGCGAGGAGCAGGTCGAGTCGATTGTGCTGGGCCGCAACGAACTTGTCCGCGACCCCGACGGACGCATGGTGGCCAAGGACACCGGGGAGCGTGAGGAGTTTCCGGCCCAGTTGGTGGTGCGGGCGGTCGGGTACCGGGGCGTACAGACGCCGGGGCTGCCGTTCAACGAGCGCACGGGGACCATTCCGCACACCGACGGTCGTATCACCGACAGCCGCAACGAGTACGTGGTGGGCTGGATCAAGCGGGGCCCGTCCGGCGTCATCGGCAGCAACAAGAAGGACTCGCAGGACACCGTCGACACCCTGCTGGAGGATCTGCGGGCCGGCGATGTCGGCGACCAGGGCGCTGAGTACGGCAACGACCTGGCCGAATGGCTGCTGGAACATCAGCCCGACCTGGTCACCGGCGCGCACTGGCGGCTGATCGATTCGCACGAACGGGCCGCCGGCGAGTCGGTGGGCCGGCCTCGGGTCAAGCTGGCGAGTGTCGCCGAGCTGCTACGGGTTGCGCACCCCTGACGACGATGCAGGGCGCTTAGGGACGCCAGGCGCCAGGCGGGATCTGCGGGGCCGGAGGTCCCGAGGGCCCGTCCGGCGCGAAGGCCCACTTGTCCGGATTGCCCGGCGAGTAGACCACCGGGAACAGCGCACCCATGCTCGGCCAGTTGTCGACGTCCATGGCCATCCGCTGATACACCACATGCTCACGGACCGTCGGCCCGGTGATGACGCCGGTGATCGTGACGAACTGCTCCCCCGTCGCGTCCGGACGCGGACTCACCCCGGTCACCAGCAAAGTGCCGTGCGCCAGTTCACGACCAATCCCCCGGCGCCGCATGATCCGTGGCGCCAGTAGCACCACGAGCGCTCCCACGAGCAACAGGAGTATTCCGAATTCCCACACCCCGCCATGGTAGGACTGCAGCGAGGCACGAGCGAGGACCGGAGCGAATGGGAGCCGAGGCATGAACACGGTCGCAGATGACCTGACACTGGCACTTCAACTGGCCGACCAGGCCGATGTATTGACCATGGCCCGCTTCGGCGCCATGGATCTGCACGTCGAGACCAAACCCGACCTGACCCCGGTCACCGACGCCGACCGCGGAGCCGAGGAGGCGCTGCGCGCCTCGCTGGCCGCGGCCCGTCCCGGCGACACGGTCTTCGGCGAGGAGTTCGGTGGCACAACCACATTGAGCGGACGCCAATGGGTAATCGATCCGATCGACGGAACCAAGAATTTCGTCCGCGGCGTCCCGGTGTGGTGCACGTTGATCGCGCTGCTCGAGGACGGCGTGCCGGTGGTCGGGGTGGTCAGCGCGCCGGCGTTGGCCCGGCGCTGGTGGGCCGGCCTCGGCCAGGGCGCGTTCGGCTCGTTCGGCGGGGCGACCCGCAAATTGTCGGTATCGGGCGTGGGCGATCTGGATTCGGCCAGTTTGTCGTACTCGGACCTCACCACCGGATGGGATGACCGGCGGGAGAGTTTCGTCGCGCTGACCGACGCCGTGTGGCGGGTGCGCGCCTATGGCGACTTCTGGTCGTACTGCATGGTCGCCGAAGGCGCTGTGGACATTGCCTGCGAACCCGAGGTGAAGCTCTGGGACATCGCCCCGCTGGACATCCTCATCCGCGAGGCCGGCGGCACGTTCACCAGCATTGACGGCGGCTCCGGCCCGCACTGCGGCAGCGCGCTGGCCACCAACGGGTTGCTGCATCAGGCGGTACTGGCGAGGCTTTCCGCAAGCTGAACAGACCCCGGGACGGGATGTGAGGTTGGTAACACATAACCGACCTTACTCCGGAGTAAGATACGGTCAGATGCGTCGCCCCGACCAACAGAGGCAGCTGACATGACCAACACCCTGCCGTCCAAGAACGGCTCCACATCCCGTCCCTCAGGCACCCGCCAGCAAAGCGCGGTCGGCCTGCACAAGCACAGGCGGACAGCGACCGACATCGGGTTGGCGCTGATCACCCCCATCGTCGGCCAGGAGTTCCTGGACCGCTACGGCCTGCGCGACCCGCTCAATCGCGGATTGAAATACGGTGTGAAACAGGCATTTTCGACCGTCGGCGCAGCCACCCGGCAGTTCCAGCGGATCCAGGCGCTCGGCAAGGCGCCGACCCGGCTGAAGGCCAGCGGGGCCGACTACTTCGACCTGACTCCCGACGAAGACCAGCAGATGATCGTCGACACGGTCCGGGAGTTCGCCGCCGAGATCCTGCGCCCGGCCGCGCATGATGCCGACGAGGCCGCCACCTACCCCACGGATCTGATCGCCAAGGCCGCTGAGCTGGGCGTCACCGCGGTCAACGTGCCCGAGGATTTCGACGGCATCGCCGAGCACCGCAGCACCGTCACCAATGCGCTTGTCGCCGAGGCGCTGGCCTACGGCGACATGGGTCTGGCCCTACCGATCCTGGCCCCCGGCGGGGTGGCCGCGGCGCTGACGCACTGGGGCAGCGCCGATCAACAGGCCACCTACCTCAGGGAGTTCGCCGGCGAGAATGTGCCGCAGGCCTGTGTGACGATCGCCGAACCGCACGCACTGTTCGACCCGACCGCACTCAAGACCACTGCGGTGCGCACACCCAGCGGCTACCGACTCTCTGGGGTCAAGTCTCTGGTGCCAGCCGCCGCCGACGCCGAATTGTTCATCGTGGCAGCGCAATTGAACGGCAAGCCGGCCTTGTTCATCGTCGAGGCCGCATCGCCGGGACTTACGGTCACGGCCGATCCCAGCATGGGCATCCGGGCTGCGGCGTTGGGCCGCATCGAACTCGACAACGTGGCGGTGCCGCTGGGTAACCGGCTGGGTGAAGATGTCACCGATCAGGACCATGCCCAGAACTACTCAGAGGCGATCGCGTTGTCCCGGCTGGGCTGGGCCGCCCTGGCGGTCGGAACCTCGCACGCGGTGCTCGACTACGTCATCCCCTACATCAAGGAGCGGCAGGCGTTCGGCGAGCCGATCGCGCACCGCCAGTCCGTGGCGTTCATGACCGCCAACATCGCCATCGAACTCGACGGCCTGCGATTGATCACCTGGCGCGGCGCCGCCCGCGCCGAGCAGGGGCTGCCGTTCGCCCGCGAAGCCGCGCTGGCCAAGAAGCTCGGGACCGACAAGGGCATGCAGATCGGCCTGGACGGCGTCCAGCTGCTGGGCGGTCACGGATACACCAAGGAACACCCGGTCGAGCGCTGGTACCGCGACTTGCGGGCCATCGGCGTCGCCGAAGGCGTTGTAGTCATCTAGCTTCCCGACCAAAGCGAAAGACTAATCATGGCAATCAATCTGGAAATGCCCCGCAAGCTGCGAGCGGTCATCGAGAAGGGCCATCAGGGCGCCGCCGAGATGCTGCGCCCGATCTCGCGCAAGTACGACCTCGCCGAGCACGCCTACCCTGTCGAGCTGGACACGCTGGCCACCCTGTTCGAGGGCATCTCGGACGCCAAGACCATTTCCTTCGCCGGAGCCGATGCGTTCCGCGACGACGCCAACTCCAAGGGCGAAAAGGTCACGGTCAACGGCGCCAACATGTCCGCGCTGCTCAACGCACTGGAGATCAGCTGGGGCGATGTGGCCCTGCTGCTTTCGGTGCCACGCCAAGGCCTGGGCAACGCCGCCATCTCCTCGGTGGCCACTCCCGAGCAGCTGGATCGTCTCGGCAAGGACGTGTGGGCCGCGATGGCCATCACCGAGCCCGGCTTCGGCTCGGACTCGGCCGCCGTCACCACGACCGCAACCCTCGACGGCGACGAGTACGTGATCAACGGCGAGAAGATCTTCGTCACCGCCGGGTCGCGCGCCACCCATATCGTGGTGTGGGCGACGCTGGACAAGTCACTGGGCCGGGCGGCGATCAAGTCGTTCATCGTGCCGCGTGAACATCCCGGGGTCACCGTCGAACGCCTGGAGCACAAGCTGGGCATCAAGGCCTCCGACACCGCGGTGATCCGCTTCGAGAACGCCCGCATTCCCAAGGACAACCTGCTCGGCGATCCGGAAATCCACGTGGAGAAGGGTTTTGCCGGGGTCATGGAGACCTTCGACAACACCCGGCCGATCGTGGCCGCCATGGCCGTCGGCATCGGCCGCGCCGCGCTGGAAGACCTGCGGGCGATCCTCACCGACGCCGGCATCGAGATCTCCTACGACAAGCCTGCGCATGCGCAGAGCGCCGCGGCCGCCGAGTTCCTGCGGTTGGAGGCCGATTGGGAGGCCGGTTATCTGTTGGCGGTGCGCTCGGCCTGGCAGGCCGACAACAAGATTCCCAACTCCAAGGAAGCCTCGATGGGTAAGGCCAAGGCCGCCCGGGTGGCCAGCGACATCACTCTCAAGGCTGTCGAGATGGCCGGAACCACCGGCTATTCCGAGCAGACGCTGCTGGAGAAGTGGGCTCGCGATTCCAAGATCCTCGACATCTTCGAGGGCACCCAGCAGATTCAGCAGCTGGTGGTGGCCCGCCGGTTGCTGGGCCTGTCCTCGGCCGAGCTGAAGTAACTTTTCCTGCGCGAGCAGACGCAGAATCGCCCAAAACGGACTCGTTTTGGGCGATTCTGCGTCTGCTCGGCCTCTAGGGTGGGACAACTCGGCGATGTGCTGAAACCGCGCCGGCTCGACAAGGTCATCCGTGAGGTCGACGTCAAAGACGTCGTCGGGGTGCTCGACGACGTACGCGCCGGGCGGCACTCGGGTCGCGCGGTGGTGAAGGTGGCCGGCGGCTTCTAAGGCGTGCACACCCCCGAGCAGCGAAATCGCCCAGAACACTTGGTGTTCTGGGCGATTTCTGGACGAGCTAACCGCTTGGCGGCTTAGTGGAGCACCCGCTGCATGTCGGGAACCATGGCCTGCAGTTCACGACCCCAGTAGGCCCAGTTGTGCGTGCCGTTGTCCGGGAAGTTGAACACACCGTTCGTCCCGCCCGCGGCAATGTAGTTGTCCCGGAAGGTTTGGTTGGTCTTGATGGTCAGGCCTTCGAGGAAGGTGGCCGGCAGATCGCCGCCGCCCAGCTCATTGGGCTGGCCGTTACCGCAGTAGACCCAGAGGCGCGTGTTGTTGGCGACGAGCCTGGGGATCTGCACCATCGGATCGTTGCGCTTCCAGGCGCTGTTCGGATCTTCGGTCGGACCCCACATGTCATTCGCCTTGTAGCCGCCGGCGTCACCCATGGAGATGTTGATCAGGAACGGCCACCAGCCCTCGGAGGGGTTCAGGAAGCCCGACATCGAGCCGGCGTAGACGTACTGCTCGGGGTGGTAGGCCGCCAGGATCAGCGCGGCGGAGCCGGCCATCGACAGACCGACCGCGGCATTGCCGGCGGCCGCGACGTTGCGGTTGGCGGCCAGCCACTGCGGCAGCTCGCTGGTCAGGAAGGTCTCCCACTTGTAGGTGACGCAGCCGGACTTACCGCACGCCGGTGCGTACCAGTCGCTGTAGAAGCTGGACTGACCGCCGACCGGCATGACCACCGACAGACCGGAGTTGAGGAACATCTCGAACGCGGTGGTGTTGATGTCCCAGCCGTTGTAATCGTCCTGAGCGCGCAGGCCGTCGAGCAGATACACCGAGTGCGAACCCGCCCCACCGCTCTGGAACTGAATCTTGATGTCGCGGCCCATCGACGGCGAAGGGACCATCAGGTACTCGACCGGCAGACCTGGCCGGGAGAACGCCCCCGCAGTCGCCGATCCGCCGGTCACGCCGATCAAGCCAGGCAGCATTAGTGCTGCCATGGCCGCCACCGTCATCCGGCGCGCCCAATGGCCACGAATCTTGTCAATGAAGGTCATACTGCGAATCCATCCGTCTTCCGGTTATTAGGCCCAAAATGGCGCGATCAGCGTCGACAAGCGACACCACAGCGATTGAATCGCTGCACTGTCGCGCCCGCTCGCCTGGAGCCCGGTGCCTCGGAAGAGCGGACCGAGGGAATTCAGTTGTTGCGCCATGAGTAAATCACGGGCCTGCGACGTGGAAAACTCGCCGCGCGTCGTCGAACTGCATATCTGTCAGTTTCAAAAAGTGAATTCGGCATTACCTATGATCCGCCGTCACGTGATCTACCTGGGAAAACGGCATAAACCGACCAACTCCCCCGGCGTCGCCCACTAACCGCCGATGCCAATCCGTTCATAACCGGTGTCCGGAGGGTTATCCGATCGTCGCCAACCAGTACTCCAAATGCCGTCCCCGGCGCTGCCTTGCAGGCACAACTCCGTTCCATACTAAAAAGTATGCTAACTTCCGGTCATGACCTCACTCCCTACCGCGGACTGCGTCATCACCCCTGAATTCGTCGCGCGTCTGGCCGAGCGGGCGAGCGAGGCCGAGGAATTACGCCGTCTGCCCGCCTCGACGGTCGCCGAGCTTCACGAGTCCGGCTTCACCGAGCTGCTGGTGCCGGCTCGATACGGCGGGCACCAGGCCGATTTCCCGGCGATCCTGGACCCCGTGCGCCGGATGGCCCACGGCTGCACGTCGAGCGCCTGGACCATCGGCTTCTTTGCCCTGCACAACTGGATGCTGGCGCTGTTCGGTGAGCAGGCACAGGAAGACGCCTTCGCCGGCCGGCCGTTTCTGGCCCCGGCGCCGCTGGCACCGACCGGTCGAGGACTGCCGACCGACGGCGGCATCCGGCTGACCGGCCGGTGGTCCTGGGCCACCGGGGTGATGCACGGGAACTGGATCATCGTCGCGGCGCTGTGCGGCCCCGACGATGCGCTGTACCCGGCTCTGGCCTTGTTGCCGATCGGCGATGTGAGCGTGGCCGATGTGTGGCACACCGACGGCATGCGCGCCACCGGATCCAACGACGCGATCGCCACCGACGTCTTCGTACCCGAGCACCGGTTGGTGAAGGTGCTCGACATCTATTCCGGCACGGCCCCCGGCGCCGGGCTGCACGACAGCTCCGCCTACCGCTGGCCGACGGTGCCCGCGCTCGCCTTACTGGCGGCCATGCCGGCGCTGGGCAGCGCCGAGCGGGTCACCGAGATCTACGCGCAGCGCCTCGGCGAACGCGTGCTGCCCTATGAGGGCGTCATGCAGAAGGACAAGCCGATCGCCCAGGCACATCTGGCCGGCGCCCAGGTCCGGTTGCGCTCCCTGCGCGCCCTGCTGGCCGACACCGTGGGCGAGATCGAGACCATCGTGACGGCCGGCGACGCCGTGCAAAAGCCGGAGCGCGCGCGGGCCCGGCTGGCCGCGGCACACATCGTGCACGAGTCGCGCGCCGTGATCGCCGAGTTACTGGCCGCCGGCGGCGCCAGCATCCATTTCCTGTCCAGCCCGTTGCAGCGGTTCAAACGCGATGTCGACGTGCTGTCCGGACATGTGGTGTTCGACTACGACACCAGCCGCGAACTGGCTGGGGCGCTGGCACTGGGCATGAGAATCCCACGTACGTCCATGATCTGACGTCGCTGAGCCGATGGGGTCGGTATTCAAGTCTGGGCCATTCAGGTCTGAGCCGGAGTACTCGCCAACTCCTCGATGATGGCCTCGCAGAACGCCGGCAGATCCCGTGGCGCGCGGCTGGTGACCAAATGACCGTCGACGCAGACTTGCTTGTCCACAACGTTCGCACCGGCATTGCGGAGATCGGTGCGAATGCTCGGATAGCCGGTCAGCGTCCGGTCGCGGACCACATCGGCCTCGGCCAGCAGCCACGGCCCGTGGCAGATCGCCGCGACGAGCTTGCCGGATCGGACGAAATCGCGGACGAACGCCACTGCAGTCTCATCGAGCCTCAGCTTGTCGGCATTAACCGTTCCCCCGGGCAGGATCAGCGCGTCGAATTCGTAGATCTTCGCCTCGGCGACCGGACGGTCGACCGGAAAGCTGCCTGCCGGTTCGAGATCGTGATCGCGGGCCTTGATCTCGCCGGCCTTGAGCGACAACAGCTCGATGTGGCCGCCCTCCTCCTCGACCGCGGCGCGCGGCTGTTCGAGTTCCACTCGCTCCACACCGTCCGCGGCAAGGATGGCGATCCTGCGGCCTTGCAATTCCTTGGACATGGGAATCCTCTCCGTTATCCCCGGTGAGCCGCAGATAGCCTGCCCGCCGGGCAGATTCGACGTTCCGGCCGCGGATGCGGTCGCCAATCTCAACACTATTCGCAAGAACTGCCACCGCAACTGCCGATGCACCCTTGCCACCACCGCATAACAAAAAGTAAAGTCATTTTCAGTTTTGGACGCGATCGCCCGCCCCAGATCCAGGGAGCCGATATGGAATCCTTCGTTCACCTGCGCAAAGGCAAGACCCCCAAGCGGGTACACGCCGACCTGGACGGACTCAAAGACGATGAACTCGGCCGAGGCGGCTTCGTCGGCCGTACCGCCAACATGTACCGGCGCAACGACCCCACCGCCTACCGCACGGTCGGCCCCCTGCGCCCCACCGACGTGTTGTCCAGCGAGCTCAAGCCCAGCGACGCCACCGACGCGCACGGCGGCCCGCTGTTGATGTTCTCCAACTCCGACTGCCAGGTACTGCTGAGCCGTCGCGCCGAGGAGATGCCGTTCTTCGTCCGCTACGTCGACGGCGACCTGTTGAGCTTCGTGCACAAGGGTTCGGGCCTGCTGGAAACCGAGTTCGGTCCGTTGCGCTACCGCGAAGGCGACTGGGTCTACATCCCGAAGGCGTGCACCTTCCGCCAGGTACCCGACAGCCAGAGCACGTGGCTGATGATCCAGGCCACCGACGATTTCCGGGTCCCGCCGGCCGGCACCCTGGGCCGGCACTTCCCGTTCGATCCGGCACAGGTCACCATTCCGGAACCGGAGCCGATCGATGACGACGGCCGGGACGAATACGAGGTCCGCCTGGTGCATTCGCCAATCGATGGTGCAGGAACGACATCTCTTTTCTACCAACACAATCCGCTCGACGTGGAGGGCTGGCGCGGAGACAATTTCCCGTTCACCTTCAATATCGAGGACTACACCGTCATCACCTCCGAGAGCGTGCATCTGCCGCCGACCGTGCACCTGTTCATGCAGGCCACCGGCGTGTATGTGATGAACTTTCTGCCCAAGCCCGCCGAGAGCGTGCCCGGCACCGAGCGCACCCCCTGGTATCACCGAAACGTCGACTACGACGAGATCGCGTTCTTCCACGGCGGCTCGCTGTACGGTATCCCCATGCCGCCCGGGTTGGTTTCCCATGCGCCGCAAGGGGTTCACCACGGTGCCCCGGAGAAGGCCCGGGAGCGGGCCCGGCGCAAATTCGACGACTATGACCGGGTGGACTGGTCGGTGATCGCCATCGACACCCGGCGCCGGCTCGTCCCGTCCGCTGAAATCCTCGCCAACGATCTGGGGCAGCACTAGATGATAATGACCGAAACGCCTGTGAAGTACGAGTACGACCGAATCCCGTATCTGGTTGCCTATCAGAACAACTCGTCGGTCCGCGATGTATACGGCGGCGTCGCCGAGCTGGTGGTGCTGGAAAGCTATCTGCTCAAGCCCAAGAGCAAACCGTCAGACACCGTGCTGGTGTTCATGCACCCGATCGGCGGCGGCGCGTACCTGCCGATGATCAACGCGCTCGCCCGCGCCGGGCACCATGTCATCTACTGCAACAGCCGGTTCCGCGGCACCGACTCGGCCCTGCTGATGGAGAAGGTGGTCGAGGATCTCGGCGAGTGCATCAAGGACGCCAAGAATCGGCTGGGCTACTCAAAGGTGGTGCTGGCCGGGTGGAGTGGCGGCGGCTCGCTCTCGGTCTTCTACCAGCAGCAGGCGCAGAACCCGACGGTGACGTCTAGTCCGTCCGGTGACGGACCCGACCTGACCACCCTCGGTCTGATCCCCGCGGACGCGATCATGCTGCTGGCCGCCCACATCAGCCGGCACGGCACCATGACCGAGTGGATGGACGCCTCCATCCTCGATGAGAACGACCCGAGCAAACGGGATCCCGCGCTCGACCTGTACAACCCGGACAATCCGAACCAGCCGCCGTACACGCCCGAATTCCTGGAGCGCTACCACGCCGCACAGATCGCCCGCAACCGGCGAATCACCAAGTGGGTCAAAGAGAAACTGGCCGAACTCAAGGACGCGGGCCGCCCGGATGACGAGTTCGCCTTCGTCGTACACGGCACCATGGCCGACCCGCGCTGGCTGGATCCCACCGTCGATCCCAACGAGCGGGAGCCCGGCACCTGCTATCTCGGTGATCCTCAGGTGGTCAACATGAGCCCGGTCGGTCTGGCCAGATTCTGCACGCTCCGTAGCTGGCTGTCGCAGTGGAGCTATGACGACGCCCATGGCGACGCGGTCAAGGCGGGACCAGATATGGCGGTGCCCGCGCTGGTGATCGGCAATCTCGCCGACGACGCCTGCACCCCCAGCCACACCCGCCGGCTGTATCAGGCGATCGGCCATCCGGACAAGGAAATCCACGAGATCCCCGGCGCCAACCACTACTACTCCGGGCCCGATCAGCGCGACACCCTGCGCCAGGCCGTGGCGATTTGCACGGATTGGCTACACCGGCACGGGTTTTCACTATGATCGGCCTCCGGCGAGCAGGAGAAAGGTAGCCCCGATGACCACGACCGGCGCATTGGACGGGATCCGGGTGCTCGAACTCGGCACGCTGATCTCGGGCCCGTTCGCAGGCCGACTGCTCGGCGACATGGGTGCCGAAGTCATCAAGATCGAGCTGCCCGGCACGCCGGACCCGCTGCGCACGTGGGGGCAGGCCGAGCACGATGGGCACCACTTCTTCTGGACCGTGCACGCCCGCAACAAGAAGGCGATCACGTTGGATCTGCGCACCGCCAAGGGCCGGGATTTGTTTCTCGACCTGGTCGAGCGCTCCGACATCATCGTGGAGAACTTCCGGCCCGGCACTTTGGAGAAATGGAACCTGGGCTACGACGTTCTGCGCGAACGCAATAAAGGCATCATCCTGGTGCGGGTGTCCGGCTACGGACAGACCGGCCCGGACGCCGGCAAGGCCGGCTATGCCTCGGTAGCCGAGGCCTCCACCGGGCTGCGCCATATGAACGGGTTCCCGGGCGGTCCCCCGCCCCGGCTGGCCCTGTCCCTGGGCGACAGCCTGGCCGGAATGTTCGCCGCCCAGGGCGCGTTGGCCGCCCTCTACCGGCGCACCGTCACCGGCGAGGGGCAGATCGTCGATACCGCATTGACCGAAAGTTGCCTGGCCATCCAGGAGTCCACCATCCCGGACTACGACGTCGGTGGCGTGGTGCGCGGGCCGTCAGGGACCCGGCTGGAAGGCATCGCGCCGTCGAACATCTACCAGGGCGCCAACGGCAGCTGGGTGGTTATCGCAGCCAATCAGGACACCGTGTTCCGCCGGTTATGTGAGGCGATGGGCCGCGCGGAGTTGGCAGCAGACGACCGGTTCGTCAATCACGTTGCCCGCGGACGTAATCAGGACGAGCTGGACAAAATCATCGGCGATTGGGCCGGGCAACGCCAGCCCGCCGAGATCATCGAAACCCTGTCGCGGGCCGGGGTGATCAGCGGGCCGATCAACACCGTGGCCGAGGTCGTCGAGGATCCGCAATTGCAGGCCCGCGGCATGATCGCCGATCACTGGGACGAACGAGTGCAGCGCAATGTCAAGGGCCCCGGCATCGTCCCCGTGCTCTCCGAATCCCCCGGCACC
Organism: Mycolicibacterium frederiksbergense; assembly: GCF_029893345.1. Taxonomy (GTDB): domain Bacteria; phylum Actinomycetota; class Actinomycetes; order Mycobacteriales; family Mycobacteriaceae; genus Mycobacterium; species Mycobacterium frederiksbergense_B. The sequence goes on from NZ_JARXVE010000005.1 coordinate 17,596, forward strand.
ATCCGCAACGCCGGCCCGGCGCGGCCCGGCCAGCACAACGACGAGGTGTACACCAGGCTGCTCGGGCGCACCGCCGAGGAAGTGGAAGCACTGCGCACCGAAGGAGTGTTGTGAGATGACGCTGCCGGACAAGGTCGATATCCGCGAGGTGTGCCTGCGTGACGGCCTGCAGATCGAGAATCCGATTCCGTTGTCGGCCAAGGTGGCGATTCTCGAAGCGATCGTCGCCACCGGCGTGCGCGAGGTGGAGGCGACGGCGTTCGTTTCCCCCTCGAAGGTGCCGGCACTGGCCGATGCGGCCGAACTCGCCGAAGAACTGCATCGGTTTCCCGAGGTGGAGTTCTCCGCGCTGGTGGCCAGCCCCAACGGAGCCAAACGCGCGATCGCCGCGGGCCTGCGCTCGATCGAGTATGTGGTGTCCGCATCTGATGCGCACTCCCATGCCAACGTCGGCCGCACCTCGGCCGAGGCCACCGGGCAGATCGCCGATATCGTGGCCATCGCGCAAGACAGTGCCACCTCGGTTGAGGTGATCATCGCCACCGCGTGGGACTGCCCGTTCGACGGTCCCACCGATCCGCAGCGGGTGCTCGACATCGCCTCGGCTGCCGTTGGTTTCGGGGTCAACCGGATCGCCATCGCGGACACCATCGGCACCACCACCCCGCGTCGGGTCGCCACACTGATCAACAAGGTCCGGCCATTGATCGGTGATCTGCCGCTGGGCGCCCACTTCCACAACACCCGCGGTTCGGGTCTGGCCAGCGCGTATGCGGCCGTCCAGGCCGGGGTAACGCGCCTGGACGCAGCAGTCGGCGGATTGGGCGGTTGCCCGTTCGCCCCAGGTGCCAGCGGCAACATTGCCACCGAGGATCTGGTGTACATGTTGCGCGACAGCGACATCGCCGTCGATGTAGAGCTCGCCGCCGCGATCGACGCCGCACACGTCGCCCAGGATGCGGTGGGCCATCCGCTGCCCAGCGCGCTGCTGCGGGCCGGCGACCGGATCCTGAGCTGAGGCGGCGATGACCGCCGCCGAGTTGGGCTCCAAGGGCCGCCAGACCAGGTCGGCCATCGAGCTCGCCGCGCGGAAATTGTTCGCCGAACGCGGCTTTCACGGCACCACCCTGGCCGATATCACCTCGGCCGCAGGCAAGAGCCCGGCCGTGTTCTACCGCTACTTCACCGACAAGGAAGATCTGCTGGCCGCACTGGCCGAATCGTTCCTGCACGACGTCGTCGAACCGTCCGGGCTGAACCTGCACCTACCCGACTCCCCGGATGACACCGAGTTCTTCACCTCGGTGGTCACCGGGTATTGGAACATCTTCAAACAGAACATCGGCATCATGATCGCGGTCGCCCAGCTGGCCGCCACCCAGCAGCGCTTTGCCGACCTGCAGAACGCGTTTCGCCGGTTCGGCATGGACATCGTCGTGGCATCGGTGCACCGCGCCCAGCTCCAGGGCCACGCACAAGAGCTGCAGCCCGAACACGTGGCGGCGGCCATCGCCTTGCTGTTCGAGAACTTCACCACGGTATTCGTCGGCCACTCCGGCCTAGGCGTCGAGATGAGCGACACCGACGCCATCACCACCCTGTCGGCAATCTGGAAGAAAACCCTGTACGGCTTCTGATCCGAGAAGGAGAGAACTTCGTGGATTTCACTTTGCCCGAGCATCTTTCGGTATTGCTTGCCGAGATGGACGAGTTCATCGAAGCCGAGATCAAACCGCTGGAGCGCGAGCACATCCAGTACTTCGACCAGCGCCGGGAATATGCCCGCACCGACTGGGAGAACGGTGGCGTGCCCACCCGCGCCTGGGAGGACCTGCTCGACGAGATGCGCCGGCGCGCCGACGCCGCCGGCTGGCTGCGTTACGGTCTGCCCGCCCGGTTCGGTGGCCGTGACGGCAGCAATCTGGACATGGCCGTCATCCGGGAACACCTGGCCCACAAGGGCCTCGGGCTGCACAACGACCTGCAGGACGAATCCTCGATCGTCGGGAACTTCCCGCAGGTGATCATGATGGACCGGTTCGGCACCGAAGCTCAGAAGAAAGACTGGGTCGAGGCGATGATCACCGGCGAACGTTCGATGGCGTTCGGCCTGACCGAACCCGCCCACGGTTCGGATGCGACCTGGCTGGAGACCACTGCCGTGCCCGACGGTGATGGCTGGGTCATCAACGGCAGCAAGCGATGGAACACCGGCGTGCACCGCGCCACCCACGACCTGATCTTCGCCCGCACCTCGGGCGAACCCGGCCAGGCCCGCGGAATCACCGCATTCCTGGTGCCGACCGATGCGCCCGGCTTCACTGTCCCGTTCTACTGGTGGACATTCAACATGCCCACCGATCACGGCGAGGTCGAGCTGACCAACGTGCGGGTGCCGGCCGACGCGGTGCTCGGCGAGGTCGACCGCGGCCTGGAGGTCGGTCAAACCTTCCTGCACGAGAATAGGATTCGCCAGGCCGCCAGCAGCCTCGGTGCCGCCCAGTTCTGTATCGACCGCGCGGTGGACTATGCCAACCAGCGCATGGTGTTCGGCAAGCCGCTGGCGGTGAACCAGGCCGTGCAGTGGCCACTGGTGGAATTGCAGACCGAGGCGCAGATGGTCCGGTTGCTCGTGCGTTATGCCGCAACGCAGTTGGATCAGAACCACCATATGGAAGTCTCGGACAAGGTGTCGATGGCCAACTACCGCGCCAACCGTCTGGTGTGTGAGGCCGCGGACCGGGCCATGCAGGTGCACGGAGGCATCGGCTACAGCCGTCACGAACCGTTCGAGCACATCTACCGCCACCACCGCCGCTACCGCATCACCGAGGGTGCCGAGGAGATCCAGATGCGCCGAGTGGCACAGCGGCTGTTCGGGTTTGGCAAGGCCAAGCAGTGACCAGCCCGTCCCGACCGGACGGCGGGCTGTCCACCGGTCTGGTCGATGTCCTCACCCCGGTGCTGGGCAACGGGGTCACTGTCGAGAACCTGCGTGAGCTGACCGGCGGCGCCAGCCGCACCACCTGGTCGTTCGACGCCATCACGGGCCTGACCCGTCGCTCGCTGATCCTGCGTACCGGACAGCCCGATGAGCTGCATGCCGGGATGGAGCTGGAAGCCGCTGCGCAGCGCGCAGCGGCAGCCGCCGGGGCGCCGGTCCCGCACGTGCTGGTCGCCGACGATTCGGTTGCCGCACTGGGAGGTCCGTTCCTGATCTGCGAGTTCATCGGCGGCGAGACCATTGTGCGGCGCATTCAGCGCAGGCTCGACGACACCGGCCGGGCGCGATTGCTCACCCAGTGCGCACAGGCGCTGGCCGCCATCCACCGGGTCGAGCCACTCGCACTGCCCGACTTGTCCAAACCCGACCAGTTGACCCAGTGGCGCGACCAACTCGACGAGATGGGCGACACCACGGCCACCTTCGAGTGGGTGTTCCGCTGGCTGACCGCCAACCGGCCACCGGCGTCGCGGCCGCGACTGGTGCACGGCGACTTCCGGATGGGCAACCTGATCGTCGATGACTCCGGCCTTGCCGCGGTGCTGGACTGGGAATTGGTGCACATCGGCGAGGTGTACGAGGACCTGGCCTGGTTCTGCATCCGGGCGTGGCGGTTCGGCGCACCGGCGGCGCTAGGGGCGGGTGGTCTGGGCAGTATTGACAGCTTTCTGAACGCCTACCAGGATGCCGGCGGCGCTGCCCTTGACCGGACTGCCATTCGCTGGTGGCTGGTGCTCGCCACGCTGCGCTGGGGTGTGATCTGCCGGTATCAGGCCGAGCGTCACCTGAGCGGGCAGACCCGGTCGGTGGAGCTGGCGACGATCGGGCGTCGAGTTTGCGAAACCGAGTGGGACCTGCTGTGTCTTCTGGACGGGAGTGGCTGGTGAGCGATCTGTACGGACGGCCGACGGCTGCCGAGCTGGTCGCCGCGGTCGCCGAGTTTCTCGACACCGAGGTGCGGGACAGCGAGACGGTCCGAACTCCGGTCAAATTTCGGGCCCGCGTCGCTGCCAATGCCCTGCGCATGGTCGAACGCGAACTACTCGCCAAGGAGGCGGCTCCGGCTGCCGCGACCGCCCTGGCCGGCCTCGGATTCACCGACGAGACCCGGTTGGCAGCCGCCATCCGCGCTGGTGAACTCGACGACCGAGTCGAGGACGTCACCGCCTGCCTGCGGATCCTGGTATCGCAACGGCTGGCCGCCGCGCACCCCGGCTACGACGAGCCGTGACGCCTCAGAGCCGGCGGACCCGGACCAGCCAGGCCGGCTCGTCCACCCGGGCACCCACCGGCTCGCCGATCGCCTCGGCGTGGGCCGCGCCCACCACGCCGCGGTAAGTCGTGGTGTCCACTGCCTCCAGCTCCCAGCCCTCGGCGAAGGCCTGCCGGATCACCTCGGCGCTGACCTGGGGCCCGAACCCGCGACCGGCGTCGGAAAGCGCCAGCACGTGCACCGTCGCACCGGGCCGGCAGGCACCGTGCAGGCTGGCGACGTATCTGGCGCGGTCGGCGTCGTCGAAGATGTGGAACAGCGCACTGTCGAGGATGGCGTCGTACCGCGGGCCCGCAGACTCGGCGAGCCGGGTCGCATCGGCAACCGCAAAACGTGCGTCAATACCCCGCTGTGCGGCATTCTCGCGGGCCTGGGCGATGGCATGTTCGGAGAAGTCGATGCCGAGCACGTCGTACCCGAGCCGGGTCAGCAGCATGGTGTGTTCACCGGTGCCGCAGCCGGCATCGAGCACCTTTCCGCTCAGGCGGCCACTGCGTTCCAGCTCGACGATCGCCGGTTGCGGCTCGCCGATCACCCAGGGCGCGGTGCGGGATTCGTAGGCGTCGTCGAACAGGGAGTGTGCCGGTGTGGAGTTCATGATTCGAGTGTCAAACCTCAATGACCATTGAGGTCAAGCCCCACCCAGGAGGACGATGATGTCCTCGCTTTCACCGCGGGTCTGCATCATTATCAAAGCGGTGCCGACAGTGGAGGCGACATGACCGACATCCTGACCACCAGTGCGGGCAACTGGACCCTGGTACCGGACCGATCCCGGCTGACATTTCAGAACAAGACCATGTGGGGCCTGTCGACCGTCACCGGAAAGTTCACCGAGTTCGCCGGTAACGGTCGGGCCGACGGCGGGGTGAGCGGCCGGGTAGTGGTCGCGGCGGCGTCGGTACAGACCGGGATCGGCAGACGTGACCGGCATCTGCGGTCCGCCGAATTCTTCGATGTCGGCGATCACCCCGACATCACCGCGGAGGTGACGGGCGTGGCGTCGCCGGTCGAGGACGACGAGGTGCTGTTGACCACAATCCTGACGATTCGCGGTGTGTCGCGGACCCTCGAGTTACCGGTCGGGGTCCAGGTTCTCGATGACGGAGCACTGCAATTGTCAGGCCGATACTGGGTCGAGCGGGACGAGTTCGGCGTGTCGGGCAATCTGCTCGGCATGGTCGGTCCGACAACCATGCTGTCTGGCGACTTGGTGTTCGTCCGGGCCTGATGCGGCCCAACAGAATTCGCTGAGTTGTCCGGCCTCCGGCGCGGTTCGCAGTAGCATCGGCCCATGGCCGGCCCCGCGCCGCTGCGCATCCTGGTGTACAGCGACAACCCACGCACCCGCGAACAGGTACGACTCGCACTGGGCAAACGCGTGAGCCCGGAGCTACCGGAGCTGGAGTACGTCGAGATCGCCACCGCGCCGATGGTGATTTCCCAGATGGACGCCGGTGGTTTCGACCTTGCCATCCTCGATGGGGAGGCCACCCCGGCAGGCGGTCTGGGAGTGGCCAAGCAACTCAAGGATGAGATCGCCGATTGCCCGCCGATCCTGGTCCTCACCGGACGGCCTGACGATGCCTGGCTGGCAAGCTGGTCGCAGGCCGAGGCTGCCGTGCCACATCCGATCGATCCGATCCGTCTGGGCGGCGCCGTGGTGTCGCTACTCCGCGCCCCAGCTCAGTAATCCCGCAGCGAAATGCCCTGTTGCCGTTGACTGTTCACGGCACGACTGCAACCACAGCGGCACGCTGACCGAATATGAAACGATACTAACCAAAATATGTGGCGCGAGCCGCAAACCTCGCTAGGCTGTGTGTTAGCTCACATCGACAGCACCGAGGGAGCGATAAGCGGCATGAATTTATACACGCCCATTCTGGTTCTCGGGGCGATTGCGGCCGCTTTCGCCGTGGTCTCCGTGGTGATCGCTCTCGTCATCGGCCCGCGGCGCTACAACCGGTCCAAACTCGAGGCCTACGAATGCGGTATCGAGCCGATGCAACCGGGCGCCGCCGGCGCGACGGGCCAACGCATGCCGATCCGGTACTACCTGACGGCGATGTTGTTCATCGTGTTCGACATCGAAATCGTCTTCCTTTACCCGTGGGCCGTGGCGTTCGACAGCCTCGGGTTGTTTGCGCTGGTCGAGATGCTGCTGTTCATGCTGGCGGTGTTCGTTGCGTACGCCTACGTGTGGCGGCGAGGAGGCCTGAATTGGGACTAGAGGAACGCCTACCCGGCGGGATCCTGCTGTCGACAGTCGAGGCGGTCGCGGGCTACGTGCGTAAAGGGTCGCTGTGGCCGGCGACCTTCGGCTTAGCCTGCTGCGCCATCGAGATGATGTCGACGGCCGGACCACGGTTCGACATCGCCCGGTTCGGAATGGAGCGGTTCTCGGCCACCCCACGGCAGGCCGATCTGATGATCGTCGCAGGCCGGGTAAGTCAGAAGATGGCACCGGTGCTGCGGCAGATCTACGACCAGATGGCAGAACCGAAATGGGTGCTGGCCATGGGGGTTTGCGCGTCCTCGGGCGGCATGTTCAACAACTACGCCGTGGTGCAGGGCGTCGACCATGTGGTTCCGGTGGACATCTACCTGCCCGGTTGCCCGCCGAGACCGGAGATGCTGCTGCACGCAATCCTCAAGTTGCACGACAAGATTCAGCAGATGCCGCTCGGGGTCAACCGCGAGGAAGCCATCCGCGAGGCCGAACAGGCGGCGCTGGCGGTCCCGCCGACCATCGAACTCAAGGGGCTGCTGCGATGAGCCGGGCCAACGGAAGCGGCGAGCGCACCGACAAGGGCGAGAGCCCCGAGGTGATCGGGGTGCGGCGCGGAATGTTCGGCGCCTCGGGCACCGGAGACACCTCCGGGTACGGGCGGCTGGTGCGTTCGGTGGCATTGCCCGGCGGCACCCCGCGGCCCTACGGCGGCTATTTCGACGAGGTGGTCGACCGGCTCGCCGAAGTGCTCGGCGAGGAGGGCTACGCGACCTCGATCGAGCGGGTGGTGGTCTATCGCGACGAACTGAACCTGGAAGTCAGCCCAGCCCAACTGCCGGCGGTGGCCAGTGCGCTGCGCGACGATCCGCAATTGCGGTTCGAGCTGTGCCTCGGCGTGAGCGGGGTGCACTACCCCGACGACACCGACCGCGAGCTGCACGCGGTGTACCCGTTGATGTCGATCACCCACAACCGCCGGATTCGGCTGGAAGTCGCCGTCCCCGAAGCCGATCCGCACATACCGTCACTGTTCGCGGTCTATCCGACCACCGACTGGCATGAACGCGAAACCTACGATTTCTTCGGCATCGTGTTCGACGGGCATCCGGCGTTGACCCGGATCGAGATGCCCGACGACTGGGTGGGCCACCCCCAGCGCAAGGACTATCCGCTGGGCGGCATTCCGGTCGAGTACCACGGCGCGCAGATCCCGCCGCCCGATCAGCGGAGGTCCTACAACTGATGAGCACATCAACCGCCAACCCGGACAACGACGGCCCCGTGGTTGTCGTAGGTGGTGCGGATTGGGACGAGGTGGTGGCCGCCGCGAGGGCCAATGCAGCCGCACACGCCGGGGAACGCATCGTGGTCAACATGGGTCCCCAGCATCCGTCCACCCACGGAGTGCTACGGCTGATCCTGGAGATCGAGGGCGAGGTCATCACCGAAGCCCGTTGCGGCATCGGCTATCTGCACACCGGCATCGAGAAGAACCTGGAGTACCGGAACTGGACTCAGGGCGTCACATTCGTCACCCGGATGGACTACCTTGCGCCGTTCTTCAATGAGACCGCCTATTGCCTCGGTGTGGAGAAGCTGCTCGGAATCACCGACGACATCCCGCCACGCGCCAGCGTGATCCGGGTGATGCTCATGGAGCTCAACCGGATCTCCTCGCACCTGGTGGCGCTGGCCACCGGCGGCATGGAACTGGGCGCCATGAGCGCGATGTTCTACGGGTTCCGGGAGCGCGAGGAGATCCTGCGGGTCTTCGAGTCGATCACCGGGCTGCGGATGAACCATGCCTACATCCGGCCGGGTGGGCTGGCCGCCGACCTACCCGACGATGGGGTCAGCCAGATCCGAGCTCTGCTCGACCTGCTGCCGAAACGCTTGCGGGACTTGGAGAACCTGCTCAACGAAAACTACATCTGGAAGGCCCGCACCGTCGGCGTCGGCTATCTCGACCTGACCGGATGCATTGCGCTCGGGATCACCGGTCCGATACTGCGCTCCACCGGGCTGCCGCACGATCTGCGTCGCGCGCAACCCTACTGCGGATACCAGGATTACGAGTTCGACGTCATCACCGATGACCGCTGCGACTCCTACGGCCGTTATCTGATCCGGGTCAAGGAGATGCACGAGTCGTTGAAGATCGTCGAGCAGTGCCTGGACAAGTTGGGAAAAATTGGCCCCGGTCCCGTAATGATCACCGACAAGAAGCTGGCCTGGCCGGCCGATCTCAAACTCGGACCCGACGGTTTGGGCAACTCCCCCGAGCACATCGCCAAGATCATGGGCCACTCGATGGAGGGATTGATCCATCACTTCAAGCTCGTCACCGAGGGCATCCGGGTACCGGCCGGACAGGTGTACGTCGCGGTGGAGTCCCCGCGCGGTGAGCTCGGAGTGCACATGGTGTCCGACGGTGGCACCAGGCCGTACCGGGTGCACTACCGCGACCCCTCCTTCACGAATCTGCAAGCAGTGGCGGCCATGTGTGAGGGCGGCATGGTCGCCGATGCGATTGCGGCGGTGGCCTCGATCGACCCGGTCATGGGCGGAGTTGATCGCTGATGAGCGCTCGCGCGAAGAGGAGACAGCACCGATGAGCGCTCGCGCGAAGAGGAGACAGCACCGATGAGCGCTTGCGCGAAGAGGAGACAGCACGGATGAGCGGAGTGTTCTTGGAGCTGGGGCAGCGCCCCGATGAAGCGGGCCCGCCGATCCACGGGCCCGCGGCATATCCCGAGGAGGTGACGGCACGGCTGACCGCCGACGCCGAGCAGATCACCGCCCGTTATCCCGATGCCCGCTCCGCCCTCTTGCCGCTGCTACACCTGGTGCAGTCCGAGGATGGATTCCTGACACCCGCCGGGATCCGTTTCTGCGCAACGCTGTTGGGCCTGACCGACGCCGAGGTCACCGCGGTGGCGACGTTCTACTCGATGTACCGGCGCACCCCGACCGGGGACTACCTGGTCGGCGTCTGCACCAACACGCTGTGCGCGATCATGGGTGGCGACGCGATCCTGGATGCGCTGCGGGATCATCTGGACATCGATGCCGGAGAAACCACGCCCGACGGCCGAGTCACCCTCGAGCACATCGAATGCAACGCGGCGTGTGATTACGCCCCGGTGGTGATGGTCAACTGGGAGTTCTACGACAACCAGACTCCGTCGTCGGCAAGAGATCTGGTTGACGGACTGCGCGCCGGTACTCCCCCGGCGCCGACCCGCGGGGCGCCGTTGTGCACCTTCCGGGAAACGGCCCGCACGCTGGCCGGACTCAGTGACCCGCACGTGCCGGGTGGCGCCCCCGGGGCGGCCACCCTGGCCGGACTGCGCGAGGCCCGGGAACGCGGAATGTCCGCGCCCGACAAGGCAGGTCGGTTCGCATGACTGCGCTGACCCCGGTCCTCAGCCGATTCTGGGACCAGCCCGAACCGTGGACGTTGGACACCTACCGCCGCCACGACGGCTACCGGGGGCTGCAGCAGGCCCTGGCGATGAGCCCGGACGACGTGATCGCGCTGGTGAAGGAATCCGGTCTACGCGGCCGGGGCGGGGCCGGTTTTCCAACCGGAACCAAATGGTCGTTCATCCCGCAGGGCGAGGACGGAGCCGGGGCCAAGCCGCACTATCTGGTGGTCAACGCCGACGAGTCGGAACCGGGTACCTGCAAGGACATTCCGCTGCTGCTGACCACACCGCACTTCCTGGTCGAGGGCGTGGTCATCGCGGCCTACGCGATTCGGGCCCGCCATGCCTTCATCTACGTCCGCGGCGAGGTGGTACCGGTGCTGCGGCGCCTGCAGGCGGCGGTTGCCGAAGCGTATGCGGCCGGATATCTGGGCACCGACATCCTCGGCTCGGGATTCGACCTGGAACTGACGGTGCACGCCGGTGCCGGCGCCTATATCTGCGGTGAGGAGACCGCACTACTGGATTCCCTGGAGGGCCGCCGCGGCCAACCACGGCTGCGGCCACCGTTTCCCGCGGTCGCCGGCCTGTACGCCTGCCCGACGGTGGTCAACAATGTCGAGTCCATCGCCAGTGTCCCGCCGATCCTGGTCAACGGGGTGGATTGGTTCCGGTCGATGGGCTCGGACAAATCCCCGGGCTTCACGTTGTATTCGTTGTCCGGCCACGTCAATCGGCCCGGCCAGTACGAAGCACCGCTGGGTATCACGCTGCGTGAGCTGCTGGAATACGCCGGTGGCGTCCGCGACGGGCACACCCTGAAGTTCTGGACCCCGGGCGGGTCGTCGACGCCGCTGCTGACCGGCGAACACATCGACGTACCACTGGATTACGAGGGTATGGCGTCGGTCGGCTCGATGCTGGGCACCAAGGCCCTGCAGATCTTCGATGAGACCACCTGCGTGGTGCGGGCCGTGCGGCGCTGGACGCAGTTCTACGCCCACGAATCCTGCGGCAAGTGCACACCGTGTCGCGAGGGGACCTACTGGCTGGCCCAGATCTACGCCCGGCTGGAAACCGGTGCCGGCGGGCCGGAAGATATCGACAAACTGCTCGATATCTCCGACGGTATTTTCGGAAAATCGTTCTGCGCGTTGGGAGACGGTGCGGCCAGCCCGATCATGTCCTCGATCGAGCATTTCCGCGACGAGTATGTGGCACACCTGGACGGCGGGTGCCCGTTCGACCCGCACGCGTCGACATTGATGGCCACCCAAGAGGTAGGTGCGTAGATGTTTCTCACCGCGAGCAGACAGAGAATCGCACCAACCCCGGGCGTGTCACGCGATTCTGTGTCTGCTCGCGCAAGGAAAGGGGGCCGCGCATGACGCTGGCTGAGCCGACCAAGGACACCCCGGCGGTGGAGATGGTGTCGTTGACCATCGACGGTGAGCAGATCAGTGTCCCCAAGGGCACCTTGGTGATCCGCGCCGCCGAGCTGATCGGCATCCAGATCCCGAGGTTCTGCGATCACCCGCTGCTCGATCCGGTCGGGGCGTGTCGGCAATGCCTGGTCGAGGTCGAAGGCCAGCGCAAACCGATGGCCTCCTGCACCACCACGGTCACCCCGGACATGGTGGTACACACCCAGTACACCTCGGAGGCGGCCGACAAGGCACAGCGCGGGGTGATGGAGCTGCTGCTGATCAACCATCCGCTGGACTGCCCGGTCTGCGACAAGGGCGGGGAATGCCCGTTACAGAACCAGGCAATGTCCAACGGGCGTCCGGAAACCAGGTTCGAGGACGTCAAACGCACCTACCCCAAACCGATCAACATCTCTGCGCAGGTCCTGCTGGACCGCGAACGCTGCGTGTTGTGCGCGCGCTGCACCCGGTTCTCCGCACAAATCGCCGGTGACCCGTTCATCGAGCTGCTGGAACGTGGTGCACTGCAACAGGTCGGTATCGCGCCGGGCGAACCGTTCCAGTCTTACTTCTCCGGCAACACCGTGCAGATCTGCCCGGTGGGAGCGCTCACTGGGACGGCGTACCGGTTCCGGGCCCGTCCGTTCGACCTGGTGTCCAGCCCCAGCGTGTGTGAGCATTGCGCCTCGGGTTGCGCCCAGCGCACCGACCACCGCCGCGGAACAGTGCTGCGCCGCTTGGCCGGCGATGATCCCGAGGTCAACGAGGAGTGGAACTGCGACAAGGGCCGGTGGGCGTTCACCTACCCAACGGTCGGCGATCGGATCACCACACCGTTGATCCGTGAAGACGGCACGCTGCGCCCGGCCTCGTGGTCGGAGGCGTTGACGGTCGCCGGTGCGGGCCTGCTGTCGGCGGGCGCGAACACCGGTGTGTTGGTGGGCGGTCGGTGCACTGTGCAGGACGCCTACGCCTACTCAAAATTCGCCCGAATGGTGTTGGGCACCAATAACATCGACTTCCGGGCCCGCCCGCACTCCGGCGAAGAGGCCGATTTCCTGGCGGCCCGGATCGCCGGGCAGCCGATGACGCTGCGCTACGCCGAGCTGGAGAAGGCCCCGACCGTCCTGCTGGTGGGCCTGGAGCCCGAAGAAGAATCCCCGATCGTCTTCCTGCGGTTGCGCAAGGCCGCCCGCAACAACGGTATGCAGGTGCTCTCGGTGGCGCCGTTCGCCAGTCGCGGGCTCACCAAGATGGCGGGAACGCTGATCCCGACCGTCCCCGGGGCCGAGGCCCACGCATTGGATGCGCTGGCCGACGACGCGCGACTGAGCCGCCCGGGCGCGGTGATCCTGGTCGGTGAGCGGCTGGCCACCTCACCCGGGGCACTGGCGGCGGCGCTGCGGCTTGCCACGGCGACCGGGGCCCGGCTGGCCTGGATTCCACGCCGGGCCGGTGAGCGCGGCGCGCTGGAAGCCGGTGCCCTGCCGAACCTGTTGCCCGGCGGGCGCCCCGTGACCGACGCCGACGCCCGGGCCCAGACCGCCGCGGCGTGGAACGTCACCGACCTGCCCGCCACCACCGGCCGCGACACCAGCGCCATCCTGGCCGCGGCCACCGACGGGCTGCTCTCAGCGCTCCTGGTCGGCGGTGTCGAGGTCACCGACCTCCCCGACCCGGCCGCCACGCTGGCCGCACTGCGGGCCACCCCGTTCGTGGTGAGCCTCGAATTGCGGGAAAGCGAGGTCACCGAACTTGCCGATGTGGTGTTCCCGGTGGCGCCGGTGGTGGAGAAGGCCGGCGCATTCCTCAACTGGGAAGGCCGGATTCGGCCCTTCGAAGCGGCGCTGCAGACCAACGCCATTTCCGATCTGCGGGTGCTGCACTATCTGGCCGACGAGATCGGCGTCGACCTCGGCCTGCCCGGGCCGGAAGCCGCCGACGACGAGCTGGCCCGGCTGGGGATCTGGACCGGACTGCGCTCGGCTGAACCGTCGGCGGCCCCCGGAGCCCATCCCGCCCCCGGACCCGGGCAGGCCGTGCTGGCCAGTTGGCGCCTGTTGCTGGACGCCGGGCGTCTGCAGGACGGCGAACCCTACCTGGCCGGCACCGCGATCAACCCCGTGCTGCGGCTCTCCCCCGGCACCGCTACCGAACTCGGTGTGACACCGGGAGATCCGGTCACCGTCAGTACCGAGCGTGGGTCCATCACCCTGCCGCTGTCGGTGACCGATATGCCGGACCGGGTGGTGTGGCTGCCCACCAACTCGCCCGGGTCGGCCGTCCATCGCCAACTCGGGGTGACCGCCGGTGCCGTGGTCTCGATCGGGAGGGCTGTCTCGTGAGGTACCCCGATCCCACTCTGTTCGGCCACGATCCGTGGTGGCTGATCCTGGCCAAGGCGCTCGGGGTGTTCGTCTTCCTGCTGCTGACCGTGCTCGCGGCGATCCTGATCGAACGAAAGCTGCTGGGCCGCATGCAGATGCGGTTCGGACCCAACCGGGTTGGTCCCGGCGGACTGCTGCAATCACTGGTCGACGGTGTCAAACTGGCGCTCAAGGAAGGCCTCACCCCCGCAGGGGTGGACAAGCCGATCTACCTGCTGGCCCCGGTGATCGCGGTGATCCCGGCCTTCCTGGCGTTCGCGGTGATTCCGATGGGCGGCGCCGTGTCGGTGTTCGGTCACCGCACCGCGCTGCAATTGACCGATCTGCCCGTCGCGGTGCTCTACATCCTCGCCGTCACCTCGATCGGGGTGTACGGCATCGTGCTGGCCGGCTGGGCCTCCGGGTCCACCTACCCCCTGCTGGGTGGCCTGCGCTCCAGCGCTCAGGTGATCTCCTACGAGGTCGCGATGGCATTGACGTTCGCCGCGGTGTTCCTCTACGCCGGCACCATGTCCACCTCGGGCATAGTCGCCGCCCAGGACCGCATCTGGTACGTCTTCGTGCTGCTGCCGTCGTTCGTGGTGTACGTGACCTCGATGGTGGGCGAAACCAACCGGGCGCCTTTCGATCTTCCCGAAGCCGAGGGTGAACTCGTCGCGGGTTTCCACACCGAGTACTCGTCGCTGAAATTCGCCATGTTCATGCTGGCCGAATACGTCAACATGACCACGGTTTCAGCGCTGGCCACCACCATGTTCCTCGGTGGTTGGCACTCACCGTTCCCGTTCAACCTGATCGAGGGTGCCAACAGCGGCTGGTGGCCGTTGTTGTGGTTCACCGCCAAGGTGTGGACTTTCATGTTTTTCTACTTCTGGCTGCGTGCCACCCTGCCCCGGCTGCGCTACGACCAGTTCATGGCGCTGGGCTGGAAAGTGCTGATCCCGGTGTCCCTGGTCTGGATCATGGTGGTGGCGGTCACCCACAGTCTGCGTGAGCACGGCTACCACAACTGGGCCACCGGGTTGGTGACCACCGCGGTCCTGGTGGTGGCGATCCTGGCCGCAGCACTGTGGAAGGCCCTGCGCGGCAGATCAGTTCAGCCGATACCGGAGCAGAGCAGCGGAGCCTATCCGGTGCCGCCGCTGCCGAATGCTGGAAAGGAGGCCGTCGATGTCTAAGATGCCTAAAATCCTCGACGCCCTGGCCGGATTCGCGGTCACCCTCGGCTCGATGTTCAAAAAGCCGGTCACCGAACAGTATCCGGAGAAGCCGGGGCCGGTGGCGCCGCGGTATCACGGCCGGCATCAACTCAACCGCTATCCCGACGGACTGGAGAAATGCATCGGCTGCGAGCTGTGCGCCTGGGCCTGCCCCGCCGATGCGATTTTCGTCGAAGGCGCCGATAACACCGCCGCCGAACGCTTCTCGCCCGGTGAACGCTACGGACGGGTCTATCAGATCAACTATCTGCGCTGCATCGGGTGCGGATTGTGCATCGAAGCCTGCCCCACCCGCGCGCTGACCATGACCAACGAATACGAAATGGCCGACGACAACCGGGCGGATCTGATCTGGGGTAAGGACAAGCTGCTGGCCCCGCTGCAACCGGGTATGCAACCGCCTCCGCACGATATGGCACCGGGCAGCACCGACGACGACTACTACCTCGGCCGGATCACGCCGCTGCCCCAGGACACCCAGTGAGGCCGGAAGTCATGCTGCTGGCCGCGGAGCACATTTCGCGGCTCGGCGCGGAGCACATTTCGCGGCTCGCCGCGGACACGCCGGCCCGCACCTCGACCTCGGAGGCCGTGCTGTTCTGGATTCTCGGAACGGTCGCGGTACTCGGCGCCATCGGAGTGGTGGCCGCCCCCAAAGCGGTGTACTCCGCGGTGTTCCTGGCCTCGACGATGATCGCGCTGGCGGTGCTCTACATCGCCCAAGACGCCCTGTTCCTCGGTGTCGTGCAGGTGGTGGTCTACACCGGCGCGGTGATGATGCTGTTCCTGTTCGTACTGATGCTCATCGGTGTCGACCTGACCGAATCAATGGCGGAAACCCTGCGCGGGCAACGCATCACGGCATTGGCCGTCGGCGCCGGGTTCGGCATCCTGCTGATCGCCGGGATCGGCAACGTCTCGGTGGCCGGATTCACCGGGTTGGCACAGGCCAATAGTGGCGGCAACGTGGAAGGCCTGGCAACGTTGATCTTCACCCGCTACCTGTGGGCATTCGAGCTGACCAGCACGTTGTTGATCACCGCGGCGCTGGGCGCGATGGTGCTGGCGCACCGGGAGCGCTTCGAACGCCGCAGAACCCAGCGCGAGCTCGCGGTGGAGCGGTTCCAGGCCGGTGGGCATCCGACTCCGTTGCCCAATCCCGGTGTCTACGCACGGCATAACGCGGTCGACGTAGCGGCCCGGCTACCCGATGGGTCTGACGCGGCGCTGTCGGTCAGCGCGATCCTGCCGCAGCGCACGATCGGTAACTCGGCGAACGGGAAGGGTGATGCGATGGACCCGCGGACGCGAGGAGCAAAATGAATCCCGACAACTATCTCTACCTGTCGGTCCTGTTGTTCACCATCGGCGCGGCGGGAGTGCTGTTGCGCCGCAACGCCATCGTCATGTTCATGTGCGTCGAGCTGATGCTCAATGCGGCCAACTTGGCGTTCGTGGCGTTTTCTCGCATGCACGGTCATCTCGACGGCCAAGTGGTGGCGTTCTTCACCATGGTGGTAGCCGCCTGCGAGGTGGTGATCGGCCTGGCCATCATCATGACCATCTTCCGTACCCGCCGTTCGGCCTCGGTCGACGACGCCAGCCTGCTGAAGCATTAGGGCCGCGATGACGATCCCTGTGTGGTTACTGATCGCCCTTCCGGCCGCGGGCGCCGCGGTCCTGTTGTTGTCCGGACGCCGCTCCGACCGCTGGGGACACCTGCTGGGCTGCGCTACCTCGCTCGCTGCGTTTGGCGTCGGGGCGGTCCTGTTGGCCGGCATGCTGGGCCGCCACGGTGAGGACCGCGTCATCCACGAGACCCTGTTCTCCTGGGTTCCGGTGGCGGGCTTGCAGGTCGATTTCGGGTTGCAGCTGGACCAGCTCTCGGTGTGCTTCGTGCTGCTGATCACCGGGGTTGGGTCGCTGATCCACATCTACTCGATCGGTTATATGGCCGAAGATCCCGACCGGCGACGGTTCTTCGCGTACATGAACCTGTTCCTGGCGGCCATGTTGCTCTTGGTGCTGGCCGACAACTACCTCGGCCTGTACACCGGGTGGGAGGGCGTCGGCTTGGCGTCCTATCTGCTGATCGGATTCTGGTCGTACAAGCCGTCGGCGGCCACGGCGGCCAAGAAGGCGTTCGTCGTCAACCGGGTCGGCGACATGGGTTTGGCCATCGCACTGATGGTCATGTTCGCCACCATCGGATCGCTTTCCTTCGCCGGTGTGTTCAGCGCCGCACCGGCCGTCAGCGAGCCCACGTTGACCGCGATCGGACTGCTGTTGTTGCTGGGGGCGTGCGGCAAGTCCGCCCAGGTGCCGCTGCAATCCTGGCTGGGCGACGCGATGGAGGGCCCGACCCCGGTCTCGGCACTGATCCACGCGGCCACCATGGTGACCGCCGGGGTGTACCTGATCGTGCGGTCCGGGCCGATCTTCGACCTGGCGCCCGCCGCGCAGACCGGCGTGGTCGTCGTCGGTGCGGTCACGCTGCTGTTCGGCGCGATCATCGGGTGCGCCAAGGACGACATCAAGAAGGCCCTGGCCGCCTCCACCATGAGCCAGATCGGCTATATGGTGCTGGCCGCCGGGCTCGGGCCGGCCGGATACGCGTTCGCAATCATGCACCTGCTGACTCATGGCTTCTTCAAGGCCGGGCTGTTCCTGGGCGCCGGGTCGGTCATGCACGCGATGAACGACGAGGTGAACATGCGCCGCTACGGCGGGCTGCGCACCGTCCTGCCAATCACATTCGCCACCTTCGGGCTGGGCTATCTGGCCATCATCGGGGTACCGCCGCTGGCGGGGTTCTTCTCCAAGGACGGCATCATCGAAGCGGCGCTGGGCGCGGGCGGGGCGCGCGGCCTGATTCTGGGTGGCGCGGCCATCCTGGGCGCCGGGATCACCGCGTTCTACATGACCCGAGTCATGCTGATGACGTTCTTCGGTGAAAAGCGTTGGGAACCCGACGCACATCCGCACGAGGCGCCGGCCGTGATGACCTGGCCGATGGTCCTGCTCGCGGTCGGCTCGGTAGTCTCCGGCGGCGCGCTGGCAATCGGCGGCACGCTGTCGCACTGGCTGGCACCCGTCGTCGGCACCCATGAGGCCACCCACGCCGTCCCGGCGTGGGCCGTCACCGCGGTGGTGCTGGCAGTGGTGGCGATCGGTATCGCGGTGGCCTACCGGATGTACGCGCGGCAGCCGGTGCCCGAACAGGCGCCGACCGGATCGGCGTTGACGGTGGCGGCTCGCCGCGACCTTTACGGCGACGCATTCAACGAGGCGGTGTTCATGCGAGGTGGCCAGACCCTGACAGCGACCCTGGTTGCCGTCGACGACGAGTTGGTCGACGGCACCGCCGGTGGACTGGCCGCGCTGGTGCGCCGAATGTCGGATGGGTTGCGCCAGTTGCAGACCGGGTTCGCCCGGTCCTACGCGCTGGCGATGTTGAGCGGAGCGGTCCTGCTGGTGGCGGCGATCCTGGCGGTGCGACTGTGGTGAGCGCATTTCCGTGGCTGACGGTGTTGTGGGCGACCCCCACGGCGGGGGCTGCGGTGCTGATGCTGCTGCCGGCCGCGCAGCGGGTTCTGGCGAAATGGCTGGCCCTGGCGGTCGCGTTGACGACACTCGGCCTGACCGCCGTGATCGTCGCCGGGTTCGACCCGGGCGGCGCGCGATACCAGTTCGTCGAATCTCACCGCTGGATCCCGTCTTTCGGGACCGGTTACATTCTCGGGGTCGACGGCATCGCCCTGGCCCTGGTGGTGTTGACCACCGTGCTGGTGCCGCTGCTGATCGTCGCCGGCTGGAACGATGCGGCACGCCAGTCCGGGCTCAATGGCCGGGCGGTGCAGGCGTATCTGGCGCTGACCCTGGCCGTCGAGGGCATGGTGCTGATATCCCTGGTGGCGCTCGACGTGCTGCTGTTCTATGTGTTCTTCGAAGCCATGCTCATCCCGATGTACTTCCTGATCGGCGGGTACGGCGAGAACAAAGCCCGATCCTCCAAAGCCGCGGTGAAGTTCCTGCTGTACAACCTGTTCGGCGGACTGGTCATGCTGGCCGCGGTGATCGGTCTCTATGTCGTCACCGCGGGCAGCGACGCATTCCCATCCGGAACCTTCGATTTCCGCGCCATCGTTGCGGCCGTCTCCTCGGCAGAGTTGGTGATCAACCCCGCGGTGGCGAACTTCCTGTTCCTGGGTTTCATGTTCGCGTTCGCGGTCAAGGCGCCGCTGTGGCCGTTTCACGGTTGGCTACCCGATGCCGCGGTGCAGGCGACCCCGGCCAGTGCGGTGTTGATGATGGCGATCATGGACAAGGTCGGCACATTCGGCATGCTGCGCTACTGCCTGCAGTTGTTCCCCGATGCGTCAACCTATTTCCGTCCGGTGGTGCTCACCCTGGCGGTGATCGGCATCGTCTACGGGGCCGTTCTGGCGATCGGGCAGACCGATGTGATGCGGTTGATCGCCTACACCTCGATATCGCATTTCGGTTTCATCATCCTGGGCATTTTCGTGATGACCAGCCAGGGCCAGTCCGGCTCGACGCTGTACATGATCAACCACGGGATCTCCACTGCCGCACTGTTCCTCATTGCAGGCTTCCTGGTGTCGCGGCGGGGCACCCGGCTGATCGACGCGTACGGCGGTGTGCAGAAGGTGGCCCCGGTGCTGGCCGGAACCTTCCTGGTGGCCGGGTTGGCCACCCTGTCGCTGCCGGGGCTGGCGCCGTTCATCAGCGAATTCCTGGTGCTGATCGGCACATTCACCCGCTACCCGGTGCTGGCGGTCTTCGCCGCGACCGCACTGGTGCTCTCGGCGGTGTACATCCTGTGGACCTATCAGCGGATGATGACCGGGCCGGTGCGTGACGGTACGCGCGAAAGTGTCCGCGGCCTACCCGATCTGGTGCCACGAGAACTCGCCGTGGTGGCCCCGTTGATCGCACTGCTGCTGGTGCTGGGCATCTATCCCAAACCCGCTCTGGACGTGATCACTCCGGCCGTGCAGCACACCCTGACAACCATCGGACAGACCGATCCGGTACCGATAGCACCGCCGACCACCGCCGAGGGAGGCCGCTGATCATGGTGACACCGAGCATCGAATACGGCCTGCTCTCCCCCATGCTGATCGTGTTCGGGGTAGGGGTTGCCGGCGTGCTGGTCGAAGCATTTCTGCCCCGACCGGCCCGCTACCCCGCGCAATTGACCCTGGCCCTGGGCGGGCTGGTGGCCGCGCTGGTGGCGGTTGCGCTGCTGGCCCGGGATCTGCACGGCACCCCCGGCAGGCCTGCGGTGCTCGGCGCGGTGGTCCTGGACGCTCCGGCGCTGTTCCTGCAGGGCACCATCGCCCTGGTCGGGGTGCTGGGGATCCTGCTGATTGCCGAACGTCAGCCCGCGACCGAATCCCTCAGCGGTGCCCGCGGACTGGACGGTTTCACCCCGCAGGCCTCGGCGGTGCCGGGCAGCGTCGCCGAGCAATTGGCCACCAAGGCCGGCGTGATGCAGACCGAGATCTTTCCGCTGACGATGTTCGCCATCGGCGGCATGCTGCTGTTCCCCGCTGCCGGTGATCTGCTGACCATGTTCATCGCGCTGGAAGTGCTGTCGCTGCCGTTGTACCTGCTGTGCGGGCTGGCCCGGCGGCGGCGCCAACTATCGCAGGAGGCGGCGCTGAAATACTTCCTGCTGGGCGCATTTTCATCGGCCTTCTTCCTGTACGGCGCGGCGATGCTGTACGGCTATGCCGGCACCTTGGGCCTGGCGGGGATTGCCGACGCGGTCGGCGCCGGTGCGCCGAACACCCCGCTGGCGCTGATCGGTATCGGTCTGCTGCTGGTCGGGGTGTTGTTCAAAGTCGGTGCGGTGCCGTTCCACTCGTGGATACCCGACGTCTACCAGGGCGCCCCGACCGCGATCACCGCGTTCATGGCCGCGGCGACCAAGATCGCCGCATTCGGTGCCATGTTGCGCATTTTCTATGTCGCGCTGCCGCAGCTGCGCGACGATTGGCGACCCGTGCTGTGGGCCGTCGCAATCCTGACGATGGTGGTGGGAACCATCACCGCCGTCACCCAGACCGATGTCAAACGCATGCTGGCCTACTCCGCGGTGGCGCACTCCGGGTTCATCCTCACCGGCGTGATTGCCGCCAACGCCGCCGGGGTGTCCTCGACGCTGTTCTACCTGTTCGCCTATGGGTTCAGCACGCTCGGCGCTTTTGCAGTCGTGGGTCTGGTCCGCAATGCCGCCGGGGAAGAGGAGACGGCGATGACCCAGTGGGCTGGGCTGGGCCGGCGCTATCCGATTGTCGGCGTGGTGTTTTCACTGTTCCTGCTGGCCTTCGCCGGGATTCCGTTGACCAGTGGGTTCGTCAGCAAGTTCGCGGTGTTCAAGGCGGCCGGCGAGGGTGGTGCGATCCCGCTGGTCATCGTCGGCGTCGTCGCCAGCGCCATCGCCGCCTACTTCTACGTCCGGGTGATCGTGCTGATGTTCTTCACCGATCCTCCCGAGGATGGTCCCGAGGTGGTGGTGCCCAGCAGGTTGACCACCGCCGTCGTCACCGTTACCGCGGCCGTCACCTTCGTGCTGGGCGCGGTGCCGCAGCCGCTGCTCGACCTGGCCAACAATGCGCAGACCTTTCTGCGCTGAGACGCCCACTACATTCGATCCATGACCATCCTGCGCACAGCCGACCATGGCGCCGTTCGGGTTGTGACGATGAACCGCCCGCAGGCACGAAATGCGTTGAATCGCGAGCTCATCGAGATGCTGTATGGGGCGCTGGACGCCGCGGACACCGACGACACGGTGCGCGCGGTGGTGCTGAGCGGCGCCGATCCCGCGTTCTGTGCCGGTGTCGATCTCAAAGAGGCGCAAACGCTCGGCATGGAGTATTTCGAGAAGTTCCGATCGCACAACTGCATCGCCAAGACCGGTCAGCTGCGCACACCGATCATCGGAGCGATCAACGGAGCGACGTTCACCGGCGGGCTGGAGATGGCGCTCGGGTGCGACTTCCTGATCGCCTCCGACCGGGCGGTATTCGCTGACACCCACGCCCGGGTCGGCATCCTGCCCGGTGGCGGGATGACCGCACGGCTCCCCCAGCTGGTCGGCGCCGCCATGGCACGTCGGCTGTCGATGACCGGTGAGGTCGTCGATGCCGCACGCGCGGAACGCCTCGGCCTGGTCACCGAGGTGGTCCCGCACCAGGGACTCCTGGACCGGGCGTTGGAGCTGGCCGGTCAGATCGCCGAGGTGCCGGGCCCGATCATGGCCGGGCTCAAGGAGATCTATGCCCGGGGCACGGCCGCGCTGATCTCACCCGCGCTGGCCGCGGAGCAGGACATCGCCGGCGCGCAGGCGCGCGATTTCGATGGCCTGGGTGACCGTTACCGGGAGGTGGCCCAACGTAATCGAGGCCAGATCGACGGTTAGCGATGCCGCTTCAGGATGAAACCCACGGTTCGCCCGCCGAGTTCCGGCAGTGCCGGGGTCGACATCTCCACCTGCCTGCGGGCCTGTTCGACGACGGGCGTCTCCGGATCGAGAACCGACAGGTAAACCTCATGGGCAGCAAGAGAATTCACGGCCGCCTCGGTGTAGCCGTCGACCGTCTCGCAGTGTGACGGGTCGGGTCCGTTCTCGAAGAGCCACACCGGAGCATCGCTCAGGTTGTCCGGGAGGCTGTCGAAGGCCGCGGCGACGGCGTGGGCGAACTCGATGTGATCACGCTGGTTCGGTGCGCCGGGCGCCCAACTGGGCCCGCTGTAGAGCGTGATGACGACGTCGGGACGCAGCGTCACGATGGTCTCGGCGATCTTCGCCCGAAGTTCGGGGGTGTCGCGGATGTTGCTGTCGGGAAAGTCCCAGAACGCCACGTCGTCAACCCCGACGATGGCCGCCGATCGTCGTTGTTCCTCTTCCCGCAGCGGCCCGGCCTGCTCCGGCGGCATACCGGCGATACCCGCCTCGCCCCGCGAGCCCAGCGCGTAGCGCACGGTCTTGCCTGCGGCGGTCCACTTGGCGACGGCCGCTCCGATCCCGTACTCGGGGTCGTCCGGGTGCGGAACCAACACCAACGCGGTCTGCCAGTTCGAGGGAAAAGGTTGGACGTCTTTCGCGTTCATCACACCAGTGTTGAACCCGAACAACGGTTCATGTCAACCGTTCACCCAGTCAACCGATCGTGACTCCGTGCACGACGATCGCGGCGGTCTGCGCCACCCAGTCGTCGTCGAGTTCACTGTCCGGCCACAACAGCATCCGCAACATCGTCGATCCGCCGATGATCTCCACCAGGCGATCCGGGTCGACGTCAGCCTGGACTTCACCCCGGGCGATGCCGTCGACAATCCGGGCGCGCACGGTGTCGAACATCCCGGCGAACCGCTGCATCACCCGGGCGTTCAGGACGGTATCGGCGGCCACATCGGCGACCAGTCCGGGCAGCGTCGCACGCACCACCGGACTGGTGAACACGTCGCGGGCGGCACCGATCATCGCCCGGATGTCGGCGGCGATGTCACCGGCCGGCGCCGTCAACGCGGTCGCGCCTGCGGGGAACACCGCCTCGTGCACCAACTCCGCCTTACTCGACCATCGGCGATACAGCGCGGTTTTCGTGGTCTGCGCACGCTCGGCAACCGCCGCCATGGTCAGGTTCGCGTAACCGATTTCGACAAGCAGGTCCGCGGTTGCCTGCAATATGGCAGCGTCGATACGCGGGTCGCGAGGACGTCCCGATGCGGAGGTCTTGCCAACTGGTGATGGCTCTGCTTTCATAACGCTACTAACAGTATCGTAATTCCGTTCGTAAGGAAGAACTGAATGGCAAACGAGCCGGCCGTGGACGCTCCCGTCACGAACGTCGACCACCTGCAACGCTCCAGCCGCGATGTCACCACGCTGCCGTCCGTGCTGTCGAAATGGCTGTCCACCGTGATGCCGGGCGGTATCGCCCCTGAGATCACCGTGGAAAGCGGGGTCGACTCCAACGGCATGTCCTCGGAAACGATCATGCTGACCGGGCGTTGGGAAGAGGACGGTGAGCCGAAGGAGCAGAAGTGGGTGGCCCGCGTCGCCCCCACCACCGACGATGTCCCGGTGTTCTCGTCCTACCGGCTTGACCACCAGTTCGAGGTGATGCGTCAGGTCGGCGAGCTCACCGATGTGCCGGTCCCCAATGTGCGCTGGATGGACACCACGGGCGAAGTGCTGGGCACACCGTTCTTCCTGATGGACCGTGTCGACGGCCAGGTGCCGCCCGATGTCATGCCCTACACCTTCGGCGGGAACTGGTTCGCCGACGCCTCCGCCGAACGCCAGCGGGAACTGCAGGACAGCACCGTCGAGGTATTGGCCAAACTGCATGCCATCCCCGACGCGGCCGAGCGGTTCGCGTTCCTGTCCGAGGTCGATCCGCCTGGCGACACCCCATTGCGCCGGCACTTCGGCTGGCTGAAGAGCTGGTATGAGTTCGCCGTACCCGGCATCGGCCGCTCACCGCTGATCGAGCGGGCACTGGAATGGCTCGAGAAGAACTTCCCCGAGGATGTCGCGGCGTCGGACAGCGTGCTGGTGTGGGGCGATTCCCGCATCGGCAACGTGCTGTATGACGATTTCCGTCCCTCCGCGGTGCTCGACTGGGAGATGGCCACCGTCGGCCCGCGCGAGTTTGATGTAGCGTGGATCATCTACGCGCACATGGTTTTCCAGGAGCTGTGCGGCATGGCGAGCATGCCCGGCCTGCCCGAGGTGCTGCGCGAGGAGGATGTGCGGGCCACGTATCGAGAGCTCACCGGTGTCGAGGTCGGCGACCTGCGCTGGTTCTACGTCTACTCCGGGGTGGTGTGGGCCTGCGTGTTCATGCGCACGGGCGCGCGCCGGATTCACTTCGGCGAGATGGAGAAACCCGAGGACATCGAATCCCTGTTCTACCACCGGCCGCTGTTGGAGCGCATGATCGAGGAGACACCGTAATGCTCGGCCCGATGGACGAATTCCCGGTACATCAAGTTCCCCAGCCGATCGCCTGGCCCGGATCTTCGGACCGGAATTTCTACGACCGTTCGTATTTCAACGCCCACGACCGCACCGGCGACATCTTCGTCATCACCGGCCTCGGCTACTACCCCAACCTCGGGGTCAAGGACGCTTATTTCCTGGTACGCCGCGGGGACGAGCAGACGGCGGTGCATCTGTCCGATGCGATCGATCAGGACCGGCTCAACCAGCGCGTGATGGGCTACCGGGTCGAGGTCACCGAACCGCTGCGCAAGATCCGTATCGTGCTCGACGAAACCGAGGGCGTCGCTGCCGATCTCACCTGGGATGGGCTGTTCGACGTCGTGCAGGAGCAGCCGCACTTGATGCGTCAGGGGAACCGGGTCACGCTCAATGCCCAGCGCTTCGCCCAATTGGGTTCCTGGAGTGGATATCTGGAGATCGACGGTCAGCGTATCTACGTCGATCCGGAAACCTGGATCGGTTCCCGCGACCGGTCATGGGGGATCCGTCCGATCGGTGAGGCCGAACCCGCCGGACGTCCGGCCGACCCGCCGTTCGAAGGCATGTGGTGGCTGTACGTGCCGATGGCGTTCGACGACTTCTCGATCGTCTTCATCATCCAGGAGGATCCCAGCGGGTTCCGCTCGCTCAACGACTGCAGCCGGGTCTTCAAGGACGGCCGGGTCGAGCAGCTCGGCTGGCCGCGGGTGAAGATCCACTACCGCTCCGGCACCCGGATCCCGACCGGGGCCACCATCGAGGCCACCGCACTCGACGGCACACCGGTCCGGTTCGACGTGGAATCCAAACTGCCCGTGCCGATTCACGTCGGCGGCGGTTACGGCGGCGACACCGACTGGATCCACGGTGTGTGGAACGGTGAGAAGTTCACCGAGCGGCGCACGTACGACATGACCGATCCGGCGATCGTCGGCCGGACCGCCTTCGGCGTGATCGACCATGTGGGGCGCGCGGTGTGCACCGAGGGCAATGCCGCACCCGTCGAGGGCTGGGGCCTGTTCGAGCATGGCGCGCTGGGGCGGCACGACCCGTCGGGCTTCGCCGACTGGCTCACCGTCGCCCCCTAAGGCTCGCCGGGGAACTAGGCCGCCCAGAACAGCGCGGCCGCACCGATCGCCTCGACCAGGCAGTAGAACCAGTTGGGGTAGAACGATGTTCGGCTGTCGATCAGCCCGGACACGATGCGGCCGAACGCCATTCCGGCCAGCGCCACGCCCACCGTGACGAGGATTCCGGTGCGCACCTCCCCCGGCGTGGCTGCGGCATAGCCCAGCACGCCCGCGATCGCCAACCCGAATCCGCCATACACGGCCCGCACTTCGGCACGCGTCGACGCGGTCTCGATGCTGAACCCGAACGGCCGCAGAATCGCCGCGGGAGCTGCCAGTGCATAAAGACCCATGCCGAGAAAGAACACCCCGATGACGGCGATGACAGCGATGACAGCGATGGTCACGGTCTAGCCTCCTGTTTCAGGTTGTCCGCACACCCTGACGAGCGACCGCACAGGTACGGGAAATGCGGCGTGTCGGCGTACAGACACGGTCGCTCGCGGTGCTTAGGCGACGGGCTCGGTAGTGGGGGTAGCGGCCGGGGTGGCGGTGGCGGGGGCACGGCCGAACACCATCGACTCCTCGATGCGGTCGAAGCGGTGGTCGATGGCATCGAGCACATAGTTGTGCCGCACGTGCCACGGGCGCCTGGTACCCGAACGCGGCAGCGCGTGCTCGGAGCGCTGGATGTAGCCGGCCTCCAGGTCCCACGTCCGCTTCTCCGGCATCGGCTCCGCGCCCTTGTGCGGATAGGCATGGGTGTAACCGTGAGCGCCCATGTACGCCACCAGATTCGCAAACGCCCGCGCGGTCATATCGGCCCGCAGCGTCCACGAGGCGTTGGTGTAGCCGATGCACCAGGCCAGGTTCGGGACGTCCTCCAGCAGGAACTCCTTGTAGACGAACCGATCCGTCGGCTTGACCTCGTGACCGTCGACCGCCAGCCTGATCCCGCCCAGTGCCTGTAGCTGCAGTCCGGTCGCGGTGACGATCACATCGGCGTCGACGCGTTCACCGGATTTCAGCACAATGCCCTCGCCGTCGACATGGTCGATGTGATCGGTGACGACGTCGACGTGGCCCTTGCTGATCTGCTCGAACAGGTCACCGTCAAGGACCACGCACATGCGCTGATCCCACGGGTTGTACCGCGGCTTGAAATGCACATCGACGGGGTAGCCGTCGGGCAGCGCGGCGATGGTGCGGTTGCGGATCAGCCAGCGCGCGGACTTCGGCGCTTTGCGGAAGAAGAAGTAGGTCAGCACCTGGATCAGCGCATTGCGGAACCGCACCACATGATGTGCTGCCTTGCGCGGCAGCCTCTTACGGATGGCCTGCACCATCGGATCGATCCGTGCCATCGACAACATGTAGGTCGGTGAGCGCTGCAGCATCGTCACGTGTCCGGCCTGCTCGGCCAACGCCGGGATCATGCTGATCGCGGTGGCGCCGCTGCCGACCACCACGACGCGTTTGCCGGAGTAGTCCAGCGACTCGGGCCAGAACTGCGGGTGCACCACGTCACCACGAAAGCTCTCGATACCGGGAAATTCCGGCGTGTAGGGCTCGTCGTAGTTGTAGTAGCCGGTGCCAAAGAACAGGAACCGGCACCGATAGGTCCTGGCCTGGCCGTCCTGCTCGGCCCGCACGGTCCAGGTGTCGGTGGTCGAATCCCAATCCGCCGACAGCACATGGGTATTGAACTGGATGTGCCGGTCGATACCTTTCGCGCGGGCGGTCTCGGTGAGATAGTCGAGGATATCCCCGCCATCGGCCACATTCTCCGGCCGCGTCCACGGTTGGTACGGGAAGCTCAGCGTGAAGATGTCGCTGTCCGAGCGGATACCCGGGTAGCGGAACAGATCCCAGGTGCCGCCGATCCGCTCGCGGCGTTCCAGCACGGTGTAGCTCAGAGCCGGGCATTTCTCGTGTAGGCGGTAGGCCGCACCCACGCCCGAGATCCCCGCCCCGATGATGAGTACATCCGTGTAGTCCGAATCCGCGGCACCCACAGCGAACCTCCTTTGGTCCCGCTCAGTACCACCCACCCTAGGCGCTCAGGCACGCACCGCGTCAACGATCTGGGCAACGGAATCCAACCGGGACCGGACCCGGTTGGTACCCGCGGATCCGCGCGGAAAGCAGTTCCGCCAGCGCTCCCTCACCGGGCGTGAGAGCCTAGTGCCGTGAGCATCCCAACCAGCACCGATGTTGCTGTAGTGGGCGCCGGGTTCGCCGGGCTGTCCGCCGCCCGCGCCCTGACCCGGCTCGGACACCAGGTGATGGTGCTCGAGGGCCGCGATCGGGTGGGCGGACGCTCGTCGACCAGCACGATCGCCGGGGTGCCCGTCGACCTGGGCGGCACGTTCGTCGGGCCCACCCAGGACGCGGTGCTGGCGCTGGCCGACGAACTCGGCTGTCGCACCGTGGCCACCTACAGCCGCGGCAAGAATCTGATCCGCTGGCATGGCCGGGTGCGGTCCTACCGCAGCACCATTCCGCGGCTGTCGATGATGGAGCTGTTCGACGTATCCCGCATCCAGTGGCGTTTCGAGCGGCTCAGCCGGCAGATCCGGGTGGACGAGCCGTGGAACAGCCCGGAGGCGCACAAGCTCGACGAGCGCAGCCTGGAAGAGTGGCTGCGCTCGGCGGATGCCAACGCCTCGACACGCAATCTGATGGCGATCATGTCGCGGGTCACCTGGGGCGCCGAGCCCGACGAGGTGTCGATGCTGCACGCCGCCCGGTATGTCAAGGCGGCGGGCGGGCTGGACCGCATGCTCGATGTCCGGGGCGGCGCCCAGCAGGACCGGTTTCCCGGCGGAACCCAGCAGATCGCCTTGCGGATGGCCGACGAGCTGGGCGAACGGGTGGTGCTCAACGCGCCGGTCGAGCGGATCGAGCGCCTCGCCGACGGCACCGTCGCAGTGAGCTGCCCGGTGGGTGTGGTGAACGCCCGGGCGGTGATCGTGGCGATCCCGCCCGAGCACCGGGCCGGTATCGAATTCACCCCACCGCTGCCCACGCCCTACACCGAGCTGACCACGCACTGGCCACAGGGCAACCTCAGCAAGGCCTACGCCGCCTATGACCGCCCGTTCTGGCGCAGCGACGGCTGTTCGGGCGAGGCATTGTCCGACGAAGGACCGGTGTTCATCACCTTCGACGTCAGCCCCGACAACGACGGCGCCGGTGGTCCGGGCATTCTGCTCGGCTTCACCGACGCCCGAACATTCGACCGGCTACCGCCCGATCAACGCCGCGAGCAGGCCCTCTCCGGGTTCGCCACGCTGTTCGGCGAACCGGCCCTGCAGCCGATCGATTACATCGACCATTGTTGGGGCACAGAGAAATTCGCACCGGGCGGGCCAACGGCGGCAGTGCCGCCGGGATCGTGGACGCAGTACGGCCGGTGGTTGCGCACCCCGGTGGACACGATCCACTGGGCCGGCACCGAAACCGCCGACACCTGGACCGGCTTCCTCGACGGGGCGGTTCGATCCGGACAGCGGGCGGCCGCGGAGGTGGCCGAACTGCTTACCGGCTGACCAACTGCCCGGCAGCGGCCGATGCGGCCAGCGTCCGCAGCTGCGCGTTCACCTCGGCTGGGCGCTCCAGGATGGCGCAATGCCCGCCGGGCAACTCGACGAGCGCCTTGAGGTTGGGGGCGTCGGCGGCGATGCGCCGCGACGCGTTGATCGGCAGCAGCCGATCCTTCGCACTGCCGATCACCAACGTGGGCACCACCAGGTTGCGCAACGAAATATGCTGAGGCCCAAGGCTGTCCACCAATACCCGAGTCCAGCCGCCCCGACCGGCCGGCGGGGTCGTGGCGAACAGTTCATGGACGAATTCGGCAACCCAGGGCTCCGAGTCACGGCCCACCGCCAGATGCGCGACGAAGCGCTTGTTGGGACCGTCGGCCAGTTTCGGTACCGGGGTGGCGCCGAACGTTTTGAGCAGGGTTCCCGCGGCGCGGATCCGGGTGGTGCTCAGCGGTGCGGGCACCCGCGCCAATTTCACATCGCGCAGCAGGTCACCGGTGCTGGTGTTGATCAGCGCGACGGCGTCGGCAACCGCGGCGACCCGGGCCGGATAGCGCTGCGACCACGACGTGATCGCGATGCCGCCCATCGAATGGCCGGCGATGACGGCCCGCTCGCCCGGCTTCAGCGTGGCATCAAGTACCGCATCGAGATCCGCGGCCAGGTGATTCAGGCTGTAGCGATGACGCCCACGGGGAGTGTCGCTGCGACCGTGCCCGCGGTGGTCGTAGGCGATGACGCGGTAGTCGGTGGCCAGGTCGGCGATCTGGTGGGCCCACACCCCGATGGCGCAGGTGATGCCGTGGGCCAGCACGATCGGATAGCCGTCCTCGGGCCCAAACACCTGGGCGTGCAGTCGGACCCCGTCGACGGCACGAACCTCGACGGGATGTCCGGGCGGCAGCTGAGGAAGGGCAGCACGGCTGTTGCGCATCCGGTGATGCTAACCACGACTTGACACCTGTCACAATGGCTGGCGGCCCCCACCTGAAGGAGACACCGATGCGCGCAGTACAGGTCACCCGGCTCGACGGTCCCGACGCGGTGCGGGTGGCCGAGGTGGAGGAACCCAACGGTGACGACGCGGTGGTGATCGACGTCCACGCGGCCGGGGTGGCGTTCCCGGACGCCCTGCTCACCCGCGGTCTCTACCAGCACAAGCCCGATCTGCCGTTCACCCCGGGCGCCGAGGTCGCCGGGGTGGTTCGCAGCGCCCCGGCCGGCGCTCATGTATCGGCCGGCGACCGCGTTCTGGGCCTGACCATGCTGTCGGGCGGAATGGCCGAAGTCGTGGCCCTGCCCGCCGATCGGGTGTTCGCGCTGCCAGATGCGGTGTCATTCGAGGCCGGGGCCGGGATCCTGTTCAATGACCTGACCGTGCAGTTCGCCCTGCGCACTCGTGGCCGGCTCGCCAAGGGCGAGACCGTCCTGGTGCACGGCGCGGCGGGCGGCATCGGCACCTCGGCGCTGCGACTGGCGCCGACGCTGGGCGCGTCGCGCACCATCGCCGTGGTCTCCACCGAGGAGAAGACACAGATCGCACGGGCCGCCGGAGCCTCGGATGTGGTGCTGGCCGACGGATTCCGCGATGCGGTAAAGGAACTCACCGGCGGCCGCGGGGTCGACGTCGTGGTAGACCCGGTCGGCGGCGACCGCTTCACCGACTCACTGCGGTCCCTGGCCGTCGGCGGCCGACTGTTGGTGGTCGGGTTCACCGGCGGCGAGATCCCCACCGTGAAGGTCAATCGCCTGCTGCTCAACAACATCGACGTGATCGGCGCAGGCTGGGGCGCCTGGACCTTCTCCCACCCCGGCTACCTGCAGGAGCAGTGGGCCGAACTGCAGCCCCTGCTGGCTTCTGGCGCCGTGGCCGCACCGCAGCCCGAGGTGCACCCGCTGGAGCAGGCCCGGCAGGCCATCGCGTCACTGGAGAACCGCAGCGCCAAGGGCAAAGTGGTACTGAAGCTGCGGTGAGCACCTCGGCGAGGCTGAGTCCCGGCTGCCGGGACCGACTGGGACTCAACCGAATTGCGCCACCAAGAAGCCGACGAGCAGGACCCCGAACCCGCCCACCTCCCCCACGATGAGCAGCACCATCGACACGTGCATACCAGCGCTCGGGTGCTCGAACTGATTCGTGGTGTCCCGGAGCGCACCGTGGACGATATAGCTCACGATGGCCGCAAGGAAGAAGAACACCAGCACCATCGCGGCCGTCAGGTTCAGCCACGTCGGCCAGGCGCTGAGCTCGACAAAGACAGCGGTCAGCAGGGTCGCGAATGCGTAAAGCAGAGAAGCCCGGTGCGCGATATCCACGTACGGATGCGCAAAGTGCTGCTCCGAGGTGACCATCTGCCGATATTTCCAAATTCCGAGTACCAGAGCGAGCTCGAAAATCAGGCCGGCCGCGAGCAGTGTCACGACGGTGTCCACACCTAATGCCTGCATCGTGTTGTCCATGCGATCTCTCCCTATCTGATGATCCACACAACGGCGACCCCTACCGCGGGAGTTCCTGTGCCACAGGAGAAATCACTCCCGCGTTTTGGCATAGGACAAAATATAGCACGGTGATCCGGCGGTCCGTCGCCGTCAACGCACCAGGGCGCACCCTTGGACCTCGAGCAATGCCTCCGGGACAGCCAGCCGGGCGACTCCAATAGTCGTCACGGCGTTGGCAACACGCCGAACCGCACCGGATCACCAACGCGCACAACACCGGAAGATATGACACCGGCATATACGCCCGCACATGCCAAGCGACCCAGCCCCGGGATCACCTTGGTGTTGTGTTTGACAATCGTCCGAAGTGTCGAGCGGTCCAGTGGAACGTCCTTGTCGTGAGCGAGGGTGGACATCACACATCGTGGGGTACAGAGATCGATGCGGGCGTGTAACCCATCCCCCAGCGCGAGTCGGCCCCCCACCCACTCATCCTCGACCAACCCCGGTATCGCCGTATCGATCACCATCGTGGGCCGATACCGGCGTGGGTCGAAATTGGCCGTGCGGTCGATGCGCTGAAAGTGCTCGATGGTCGATGTCGTCAGCAGATGCAATGGCGTGAGGTCAAAGAAGGTTTCCCCCTCGACCGGGGCATAGCTGAGAACATCGTCGCCATCGGCATTGGTCGTGGTGTGCGCATACACACCGTCTTTGGGAATGCCCGTCGCCTCATCCCACACGATCTCGGTCTTCGAGCCTTTCGGCACACTCGTGATCAATCGGACCGGCCGACCGAGATGACGCGACATGGCGTCATCGAGATCAGCCCCCACGTTCCGATGAACGCTCCCGTCCGGAAAGCGGACCTCCAGCGTTGGGAGCGGCTCATCGACCTTCGGCTCTTCGACGTAGTTGGCGCGGCACGCGAGCATGCTGCCGTACTTCCGTGGGTTTTTCGCGTTACAGAGATTGCCGGATTCCAGGTCGATGAAGGCGTACCGACGGTCGCCCAGTAACCCCTGTTCGCTGACGTAGCCCTGTTCGATCGGATGTCCACCCACAGACTTGATGGGGAAACGAAAGATCGTTTTCACTGCGCCAACCCGAGTTTCGGGCTCAGGGCCGAAATGCGATGCGTCGTACATAAAACTCCCACTGGCAGGACCCGTGCCAGCCCAACAAGAATGCCCTCAGCACGAGGAAGAAGGCATCCCGGTTCTGCCGATAACGGGTGATCGCAATAGACCGAGACCTGTTGCCAGATCTCGCACGACTACCGAGGTAGCCCTTCCTCACGCCGGTCCGCCAGTGCGAAGGTATGCAGCCACCATAACGAGACGCGCTGAGGGGCCGCAAGCATGTTCGTTGTTGGTTATTTTCCAGGCTCCGAGCCACTTGCGGTGGCCGGCCAGTAGTGGCTGTCGGGCAGAGCGCGATCGCCGAAGATGGCCTGCCCGACCCGTACGCAGGTGGCGCCTTCTTCGATGGCCACTTCGTAGTCACCGGACATCCCCATCGACAGCTCTCCGTCCCCGACGAGATCCAATTCGCGAGCCTGGTCGCGCAGATTGCGCAGCATCCGAAAGCATGGGCGGACACGTTCAATGTCGGAACTGAGGACAGCGATCGTCATCAATCCACGAACCCGCAGCGCGGTGTAGTTCGGCAGGGTCTTGAGGAAGTCGATCACCTGGTCGGGACCCAGACCGTATTTGGACTGCTCTCCCGATGTGTTGACTTGGACATAGACGTCGAGTTGGCGACCGAGTCCTTGTAGACGCCGATCGAGTGCCTCTGCCGCCCTGGCATTGTCGAGCGCCTGAAACTCCGCGGCGAACTCGGCCACGTCTTTGGCCTTGTTGGTCTGTAGGTGTCCGATCACCGACCACTGCACGTCCAAATCGGACAGGTTGCGCCACTTACGCTTGGCTTCCTGAACCTTGTTTTCGCCGAGGACCGTGCATCCGGCGGCGACGGCCAGCCGGATGCGTTCTTCGGGCACCGTTTTGCTCACCGGCAACAATCGCACCTCGCCCCGGGTGCGTCCGGCCCGCTCCAGTGCGGCATCGATCCTGGAACCCACGATCTCAAGATTGCGGGCGAACTCGCGGACAGTGGTCGCGGTCGGATGAATCGGCACCGCCGAACCGACGCCAGCCGTGTTTGGCATAGGTCAAACGTTAGCATGGCCTGTGCAGACGTCAGAAGCCGGTAACGTGGAGACGACATGGAAATCACCGGCAGCACCGCAACCGAGATCGCCGACCACATCCGGCGCTTGGTCGACGCTGGGACCCTTGCTCCCGGTGCATCGCTGCCGCCGGTGCGGCATCTCGCCGAGCGGTTGGAGGTCAACCGCAATACGGTCGGCTCGGCCTATAAGAAACTGGTGCAAGCAGGCGTCGCGGTCACCGGTCGCCGAGCCGGCACGGTCATCGCCGAACGTGGCCGCACAGTCGAACAAGAGGGGTTCACCCGGGACACCGCGTTGCGTGATGTTGGCAGCGGCAACCCCGCTCGGTCATTTCTCCCCGAGCCGTTCTCACTACCCAGCCCGGGCAAAGCGCAGGCTCTCTACGGGGAACCCACTGTCGACCCCGATCTCGCCGAGTGGGCGACGGAGTGGATCACGGCGGACCACTCGCGCCCCATGAGCCTGACGATCACCGGCGGCGCCGTCGATGCCGTCGAGCGCCTACTGGCGCAAGCCCTCACCCAGGGAGACGGCGTTGCGCTCGAAGACCCGTGTTTCCTGGCGAGCATCAACACCGTCCGCGTCAACGGCTACCGCCCCATCCCGGTAGCCGTTGACGCACAGGGGATGACCGTGGAGGGTCTCCGGTCCGCACTCGAAGCGGGCGCGCGGGCGGTTGTGTGCACACCCCGCGCACACAACCCGACCGGAGCCAGCCTGACCGCGACCAGAGCTCGAGCCCTCCGCGCCGTCCTGGCCGATCACCCTCACGTCCTGGTCATCGAGGACGACCACTACTCACTCCTGTCCGTCGCGAAATATCACAGCCTCATCGCTCCAGGACGCACTCGATGGGCACTCGTGAGAACCGTGTCGAAATTCCTCGGCCCCGACCTACGGGTCGCAATCGTCGCCACCGACGACCACACGGCCGAGCAATTGGCCGCGCGCATCGGACCTGGACGAACCTGGACGAGTCATCTGCTGCAGCGGGCCACAGTTGCGCTGTTGACGGACGCTGGCACCCTGAAGCTCATCGGCCGCGCCCGCGAGCACTACTCCGAGCGCAATCATCACTTTGCGCGACTGCTCCAAACCCGCGGCGTCGGTATCCGGGTGGGCGATGGCCTCAACGTGTGGCTGCCGGTCGACGGGGATGTTCGGACCCTGTCCGAGCAGCTGCTGAAGCGGGGATGGATCACCCGCACCGGCGACAGCTTCGCGTTGACCGGCGCGAGCCGCGGCGGTCACCTGCGACTGACGGTGCACGAACTGGACAACGTCGAAGCCACCGCGCTCGCCGACGACCTCGCGGCGGTCTGGCCGAACCGCTAGAACCCGCATACACCTCTCCGAGTTGACGTACCTTTGCGACACGCTGGACACCTTATGACACTCCGTGTCCCACAGTCAAGATGTCCAGCCGCACAAGTCAACTCATGCCGCGATTAGGACACCGGCGTCCCAACCCAAACAGCGATCGTGCTCATCGTCATCGATTGCGGGTGTAATCAGTGTGCGTGACCACGAGCACCTCACTACGCGCACTCCCCCGCATGGCAGATACCCGAAACCAAACGGCACCTACTTGATCAGTTCTGCACGTCACATCTTCGCCTCACGTGCCAAGTGCTCAATATGTTCTCGCAGCCGGGGCCAGTACTGCGAATCGGTATCGGGGAGCCCCCGACTGTTGGCATGCAACCCCGCCGCTTCATCGATCAACTCGCGCAGGATGTCAGCATGGCCCGCGTGACGGGCAGTCTCGGAAAGCATGTGCACCAGGATGTCGTGCAGCGTGACCGAACGCCGGTGCTCGGGCCAGCCGGGAACCTCGCCTCGTCCCCCGAGATCCAGCGCATCAATGGTGGCATTGGAATGGGCACAGGCGCGTCGGTAGAGGCTGACGATGTCATGGCGGGACTCCTCGGCGGTGGCCCACATGTCTCGAGTCGGCTCACCTTCCTCTGAGGTCAGCCACGCTGGCGGCTGCGGAAACGGCCTACTGAACACGTAGCCGAAATAGCCGATTTCGCAGCCCGCAAGGTGCTTCACCAGACCGAGCAGGTTGGTTCCGTGCGCTGCCATCGGTCGCCGCACGTCATATTCGGACAAGCCGTCGAGTTTCCACAGCATTGCCTCCCGAGCTTCGTCGAGATATCGAAGCAGCGTGTCCTTGTCCTGAGCAGACGACATCACCGCAACCTACCTACTGCCCAGACATCTTCAAAGCCCTGACTACGACCCGCTCAAGAAGACTGCGCAGCTGCGGATTCACGCCCATCAGTCCGCGCGAGTCAACTTATGTTGTTCTAAATAACACTTTGTGTCCTATGGATGCACGGTGACCACTGTGCGCGGGGTCGTCATACGCCCCCAGGCGAAGACGGTCACGATCGGACCTGGAGCCCATCAGCACAGTGCACGTCGGTCTCAAGTGCTGACCGCCGCGCCCCTCACGAATTGAGTCCCCGCCAGGGTTTCCGGCGGGGACTCACTTTTGTGCATGACGGCTACTCAAAGTCATCGATTGCGGGTGTAATCGGTGTGCGTGACCACCAACACCTCGCTACGCGTGCTCCCCCGTTGCCGCAGTTGATGCGGCAAGGAGGAATCGAAATATGCGCAATCACCGGCTTCCAAGGTCACCAGCTGCTCCTCGTAGCGCAGTTCCACGGTGCCCGCATGGACAAACACCAGTTCTTGCCCGGCGTGTGCGGGATGTGGATGCTCGGCGAATTTGAGTGTGGGGCGGACGATGAACGGAGACATCGCTTTTCCAAGCATTGCGGCGGCCAGCGCATGGTAGCGACCGTCCGGCCGGCCCTCCGCTCGATCCACGGCCAGCGTCGTGGCCGCCGGATCTTCGGAGAACAACTGCGCCACGTCGACCTCAAGGACCCGCGCGACTTTCATCGCAACCGCGATCGACGGCGTCGAACGTTGACGTTCGATCTTCGACAGGTAACTCTTGGTCAAACCCGTGGCTTCAGCGAGCTCCTCCAGCGTCATGCCGCGTTGCTGGCGCACCGCGCGCAGCAGGGCGCTCATGACTCTGTCCACTGAGTTGATGACACCCAGACAGTCTGTCACATCAACTACTGGACATCTTGTGTCTTCCCGCCTCGCCGTTTTCACCGCGCCGGCGCCTTGGCTGCACCTCAGCCCGCTGGAGCAGGTCGATCAGGGCAGGGCCCGTAGAGCGATCGCCGCAACCCGATCGAGGGTCGCGCGTGAGACACGGTCACGTGCAGCTTGGGCAATACCGCTCAGCGTGGACATGACGTACTGCGCGAGCGCCAGCGCGTCGGTATCGGCAGGCATAATCCCGGCGGCGATGTCCGCGCTGACCTTGTCGGCGAGCTCGCCGGTGTTGTGACGACGGA
Organism: Mycolicibacterium frederiksbergense; assembly: GCF_029893345.1. GTDB lineage: Bacteria > Actinomycetota > Actinomycetes > Mycobacteriales > Mycobacteriaceae > Mycobacterium > Mycobacterium frederiksbergense_B. The sequence goes on from NZ_JARXVE010000005.1 coordinate 55,235, forward strand.
TGCGCTGAAGGCCGGCCCGCACCGCCGGATCGGGGGTGCCGTCGTCGCCGCTGACAATCAGGCACCCGTTGGGTAGCCCGCGCCGGGTGTAGCGCGCCGGAGCCTCGCGGAGAATTCGGGCAAAGGCCCGTCGAGCCGTGGGTTCTTCGCTCAGCGCGGCATCGATGAACCCGCCGTACCGCTCGCCGTAGACCTGCACCGCTTCGGCGAAGAGGCGTTGCTTGTCGCCGAAAGCGGCGTAGATGCTGGGGATTCCGATACCCAATGCGCTACTCAGATCGCGCGTGGAAGTGGCCTCGTAACCGCGCTCCCAGAACAGCAAGATCGCCTTGTCCAGGGCCGCATCACGGTCGAAAGAGCGGGGACGTCCACGCACCGAGGCCACCCATCCATTCTATAGCGCTCGCTAGCTAATATGCTAGCGTCGAATTCTGTATCGACCGCTAAAGAAAGGACGGCGCGCGTGCCCCCACTGATTGACAAGACTGCGGTAACCGGCCGATGGGTCGACGCACGCGGCGGATCGGCGCTCTGATGCCGGTCGCGATCTGGGTCATTGGCATTGCGATATTCGCCCAGGGCACAAGCGAACTCATGCTCGCCGGCCTACTCCCCGAACTGTCGGCCGATCTTGGTGTGACGATTCCGGAGGCAGGCCTGTTGGTTTCGGTGTTCGCACTCGGCATGCTGGTCGGCGCTCCGATCCTGGCAGTCATCACACTGCGATGGCCGCGCCGGCGCGCCATGCTGGCATTTCTGGCGATCTTCGTCCTGGCACATGTTGCCGGTGCGTTCACCGACTCGTTCACCGTATTGGTGGCGGTCAGATTCATCGCGGCATTCGTCTACGCCGGATTCTGGGCCGTGGGTGCGGGCACCGCGATGTCACTGGTCGCGCCCGATCGACGCGGCCGCGCGATGAGTATCGTCGCGGGCGGACTGACCGTAGCCACAGTGATCGGGCTGCCCGCGGGCACCTGGCTCGGCCAGAATCTGGGCTGGCGCTGGGCATTCTGGGCCGTCGCAGCCTTGTCCACCCTGGCCGCGGGCGCGGTGCTCGCTGCGGTCCCCACGGCACGCCCCGATACCGCCCCACGGATCGGCGACGAGTTGCGTGGACTGGCGGTGCCCCGGCTATGGCTGTCCTACGCCATGACCGCGGTCGGCACCGCGGCGCTGCTCGGCACCTTCACCTATCTCGGCGCGATGCTCATCACGACCAGCGGCCTCGGCTCCGAATGGGTACCAGCAGTCCTGTTCAGCTACGGCGCCGGAGCGTTGGCCGGGATGGCGGTGGGCGGCTACGCCGCCGATCGCTGGCCACGCGGGGTACTGCTGGTCGGGTTCACCGCACTCTGTGTGGTTCTGATCGCGCTGGCTCTCACCAGCCACCATGCGCTCACGGTCAGCGCGCTGACCGTGCTACTCGGTCTGACCGGATTTGGGACCAATCCAGCACTGAACTCGCGGGTCTTCGCACTGGGCGTGTCCGCACCGACGCTGACCGCCGCCGGAACCACCTCCGCGTTCAACGTGGGGATCGCCGTCGGGCCGTGGCTGGCCGGGATGGCGTTGACGGCCGGGTTCGACTACCCAGTGGTGCCATGGATCGGCGCGGGGTTGGCCATTGGCGCGCTGGCATTGTTCGCCGTCGACACTGCGCTGGCGCGGGGCCGTCACCCCAGGCCACGCCAGCCGACCGGCGCCCCGTGCCGGGTCTGACCGCTGCAACGGAATAGCAGAGCCGTGGCCGATGTTGCGGGTTGCGTGACTGAACAAGCTGAACTGAGCCCAACCGATTGGGTCCGCGAGCAGACCGAACGCATCCTGGAATCCGGCACCACCGACGGCGTGGAGGTGCTGGACCGTCCCATCGTCCTGTTCACGACGACGGGTGCGAAGTCCGGCAAGCAACGGTACGTACCGCTGATGCGGGTCGAAGAGGATGGCCGCTACGCGATGGTGGCGTCCAAGGGCGGTGATCCGGCGCATCCATCCTGGTATTTCAACGTCAAGGCCAACCCCGCGGTGACGGTGCAGGACGGCGACAAGACCGCGTCGCTGACCGCCCGCGAACTCACTGGTGACGAGCGCGAGCACTGGTGGAAGCTGGCGGTCGAGGCTTATCCGCCGTATGCGGAGTACCAGATCAAGACCACCCGGCAGATCCCGGTCTTCATCGTCGAGTGAGGACCGCTACCACCACCCGGTGGCGGCGGACAGTTGCCGGTCCAGCTCACCGGTGAGCGTGCGCACATAGCTGGCGGACAGGTGGTGGGCGTCGTGGTAGACCAGCACGTTGCCCTCGACGGCACGACAGATGTCTGGTCGGCACACCGCGTCGCTGAGGTCGAGCACTCGCATCAGCGGGTATTTGGGCAGGTACTTGAAGATGGGATTGTGCTCGGCCAATGCCTCTTTCCGCGGCACTCCGCAGGTGTCGGCGTCACCACCGGCCGAGAGACAGTCGACCGGCGAAAAGAACCATCCGTCGCGAACCATCCATGGGGTGTCCCGCAAACCGAGCATCGGAATGCCGTTGGCGGACAGCTCATCCCAGATCCCCAGGTAGTAATCGGGCACATAGTCGCCGGGACCGTTGAGGATCGGCCGGGTCACGGTGAAGAACACGTAATCCGGCCGGTCGGCGATGATCTGTGCCAGCGCGTTGTCCGACCAGGTCCGGCAGGACGGATACGGCTGGAAAGATCCGGCGATGATCGGCACCCGTTTGGTGGTCAGCGGACAACCCAGCTTCATATAGGTGGTCACCTTGAAGCCGTGCTCGCGCCCGATCAGGTTCAGCGCGGTCAGCCAATGCTCTGAATGGGATCCGCCGGCAAGGGCGATCGTCCGCGTGCCCATGGGATCTCCGTAGACGCACGTGATGACCTCGTCGCCGGCGAATCCGGTGACGCAGTGATCGACCGACGAGGGCGGTATATCGTCGGACGCTTCCAGGGCAGTCGGGCGCATCGGCAGCTTGGCCACTCGGCTGTTCTCCAGCAGCGCGCGTGCCCCCGGATAGTCGCTCACCGACAGCATGCTCAACTCCGCTCCGCTGGCCCGGGCCAAGGAGACATGTTCGCGCCACATCAACGACGTCGCCACCAGCACCACCGCCAGCAGCAGGACGACCACACCCGACAAAACCCGGGTGCGGGCACCCCGACGCCACGGGGTTCCGACGATTCGCGCGGTGAACCATGCCGCCAGCGCAGCGACCGCCGCGACCGCAACGCCGTCGACCACGCCGACCGCATCGCGGTTGACGGCAGCCAGCCAGAAGATCAGCAGCGGCCAGTGCCACAGGTACAGCGGGTAGGCGATGGCACCAATGCCGACGAACGGGGCGCGGCCAAGGAAGTCGTTCGTTCTCGGCGGCGTTCCTCCGGCTCCGCCGACAACGAGCAGCACCGTCGCCACGACCGGAACCAGCGTCCATGGGATCGGGGCCTGCGCCGCGAAATCGGTGAACAGGTCACACACCAGGATTGCCGTCAGCCCGGCCGCGGCGATGCAGGGCCGCAGCCAGCCGGGCCACCGGATCCGCCCCGCCAGGCCCGCCGTCAAAGCCGCGGCCAGCACCCCGGCCAACAGCTCCCAGGCCCGGGCGACGGAGCTGTACTGGGCCAGCATCGAGTTGTCCTCGTGCGTCGCCACGGCGTAGCAGAACGATGCCACCATCGCGATGGCCGTCGCGGCGACCACCGTCGTTCGGCGCGCGTGACGGCCGCGGCGCCACGTCACCGCGGTGACCACGACCGCCAGCAGCACGAAGGCCACGAAGAACTGGCCCAGCACCGAGATCACCCAGAGGTGATGCAGCGGGGTCACCGCCGCGCTGGCCTGCACAAAGTCGTCAGCGGTTTGGACCAACTGCCAGTTCTGGTAGAAGCCGAGGCTCGCCAGGGTCTGGTCGGCGAACGCCTCCCACCGGGTCTGCGGCTGGATGGCTACCGTCAACACCGCGCTCACGGACAGCACCAGCACCAACGGCGGCAACAGCCAGCGCGCCAGCCCCACCGCGTCGGCGCCCAGCGACTTCGGGGTCGCCGTGCCGATGCGACCGAGGATCCGGCCGCCGATGAGGAACCCGGACAGCACCAGCAGGACGTCCACACCGCCGCAGGCCCGCCCGAACCAGAAATGGCAGACGACCACCATGACGATGGCCACACCGCTCAACCCGATCAGGTCATCGCGCACCCCCCGTCGTACGGAGGGAACGAGAACCGGGTCGCTAATAACTGCCTGCACGCTGAACTTCCTGGGCTGTCGTCGCCGATCATGACGGAACCGCCCTGGGGCACGTCGTTCGCCACTCCGAGCATAGCCACCGGCAGGGGGGCACCCCAATTACCCGACCTCGCCTACCGCGCCCGCAACGGCGGTGGCGGCTCAGCCGGCGAGGCTCGACTCGGCGGTGACCACATCCGGTCTCGCATCCAAATGTGACACCGGGCACTAATACTGGGCCGAAATCGGTTGAGCTGTAGTGGATCTCACATGCGCAAGGTTGATTTAAGCCGAAGCAACCGGGAGCATAGAGGTGTACCACACTTCGGGGGATCCTCGACTTGTGGACGCTGATAGCAAAAAGTCCCCGCAACCCGGGGCACTTACCGAGGAGTGAGAAGAATGTCCTTCGCGCAATTTCGCGCAAACCTGAAGCGCGCCAATACCCGGCGGCGCCTCTACGCGCGAATCAGCGAACTGCCTGACTCGACGGTTCGCGACGAGTTGATTGCAGTCGTCCAGCGGTACGAGCTTCAGGACGCACATCACTGATACGACGATTCCGCTGTACAGAGCCGGTGGCCAGCAGGCCCCGGCTCTGTTGTTTTTCTAACCCGGGGAAGTCCAGGGGCTGGCGCGGCGTTGTGCTGGTGGCAGCCACCCGAACGGGTCGGTACCACCGGCCCGATATTCCAGGCTGACATTGCCGCGGTAGCCGCGGATGCCGAGGTGTGCCAGGTGCCCGGCGATGTTCATGCCGCCGGTGCCGGGCGCGCCGCGCCCCGGGGCATCGGCGATCTGGACGTGTCCGATGCGGTCGACGTAGTGGTCGATCACCGCAGCGACGTCGTCGCCATTGACATGCAGGTGGTACAGGTCGGCGAGCAGTCGCAGCGCCGCCACGCCCGTCTCGTTGCTGACCCGGTCGATCACGGCGATCGCGTCGGCGGCTGTCAGCAGCGGATAGCCGGGCACGCCGCTGAGCGGCTCGATCAGGATCGCCGCGTCGAGGCCGTGCGCCAGCCGACCGGCGTGTGCCAGGTTGTCCACGGCGACCTCGTCTTGGATGTGCGGGTCGAGGCCGTCGCGGCGGTTGCCGTACAGCGCGTTGAATGCCTTGGTGCCGAGCTGGTTTGCGATACCGATGGCGACATCGACGTTGTCGCGGAAGATTTGGCGCTGCGCGGGGTCCGACAGCAGCCCGCGCTCCCCCGCCGCCATGTCGCCGCCCGCGAAATTCAATGCAGTCAAGTGCACACCGGCATCGGTGACGGCCCGGACAAAGGCATCAACCGCGGTGTCGCGGGGCACCGGATCGCTGAACGGCCACCAGAATTCGACGGCCTCGAAGCCGGCCTCCCGTGCTGCGTGCGGGCGCTGCAACAACGGCAGGTCGTCGAAGAGGATGGAGCAGTTGACGACGAAATGCGAGGTAGCGGTGTGCATATGCGCCCCGATCAGCCGCGACCGAAGTACGGCATTTCCCGAGCCATCACGGTCAGCGACGGCACCGACACCTCGAGCGGCAGATCGACCAGGTGGGCGACGGCACGCGCGACATGGCCGACGTCGAAAGTCGGCTCAGCAGCCAGGGTTCCGTCGGCTTGTCTGGTCTGATGGCTGAAGTCCGCAGTCATGTCGGTGGCGGCATTGCCGATGTCGATCTGGGTGACGCAGATGTCGATTGCGCGCAGATCCAACAACATTGACGCGGTCAACCCGCTGATCGCATGCTTGGTGACGGTATAGGCCAAGCTGTCGGGGCGGGGCCGGTGCGCCGACAGCGAGCCGTTGTTGATGATCCGTCCGCCCCGGGGCAGTTGGGCCGCCATGATGTGGGCGGCTTCCCGGGCGCAGAACACCGCGCCATCGACATTGGTGCGCCAGGTGGTGTGCCACTGCTCATCGTCGATGTCGACGACCGAGGCGGACGGGCCGAACACACCGGCGTTGTTGAACAGCACGTCGACGCGCCCGAACGTTGACACCGCGTCGGCGAACAAGGCTTGCACCGAGGCCGAGTCGGTGACGTCGGTCGGCACCACCCGGGCGTTCGGCCGGCCCTCGGCCGTCTCAACCAGCTGCGCCCACCTGCGACCGGCAAGAACAACGTGGTGACCGGCATCCAGCAGAACCCGCGCCGCCGCGCGGCCGATGCCGCTGCCCGCTCCGGTGATGATCACGACCTTGTGCACGGGTTCGATTGTGCCCGCGCTGCTGGCCGCCACGCACAAGCAGCGCAGTTACCGCTGGCAGGTAGACGAACCGACGGTTTCCTGCCAGCGGAGACGGGCGGCAGCGTCAACGGGCCCGACTCGTTGCCGACCTGTGCGAGGAGCTGCTCCGCCGTGGTCTGAGGTGGGGTGATGTGGTCGGGCTTCAGGCCAACAACACGGCACCACGCTCACCGCGGAGATTCCGCACGCGGTCGGTTAGCCGAACATGCCAAGGTCGCCCTGGGCAGCAGTGATGAACTTCTGCCGCAGGCCGTCGGCATCGCGCTGAATCTTGTCCACCGCCGTGAGCGCATCCGACACTTTGCCGACGTAGTTTCGGGGATCGCCGGCCCTGGCGATATCGAGGGCCAGCCACTGGATTTGGTTCATGATGGCGTTGTGCGCATCGATGATGTCGCCGCGGGCTTTCTCCACGTCTTGCGAACCGACGAGCTCGACTTTTGCCGAGGCTTGCCGACATTTCCCGAATTGCGCGTGATAGGCATCGCTTTTACTGATCAACCCATCCATGTTGAACTCATCACCCAACCCCATCTGGTGGACGAACTCGAACTCGGCTTCCGACAGGTCGGTCACCGTGGTCAGGAAATCGGCATATGCGGCGATCCGCTGTTCCTTGTTGAATTGGACGGCAATTCGGGTGGTCTCGGCGTGAATTTGATTGCCCGAGGTGCGCTTCGCTTGGCTTTGGTGGCGAACAGCTTTCGGGCATGCCCTCTTACCCCTGGCTGGGTGGAAGATTGTCGGGTGCGGTGAAAAGGGTTCAGCGAGTGAGAGCTTTGTCAGTGAGCCGCTCGGCGCCTCTGAGCATCGCGTTGCCGAGTTCGCCGTCGGCCAGGCGTGAACCGACACTGGCCAGCACGAGTGCCCCAACCATCCGCCCGGTCGCCACCAAGTCCTCATTCGGGCGTGGGCCCGGCTCCGGTCCAGGAACCGGCCACGTCGGATGCGGCCACCGGTGCGGCCACGGCGGTGTGCCGCACCACTCGTCGACCATCTCATCGATGATGCGGCTCGCCTCGCGTCCTTGAATCGCTGATTCGATCGACAGCTGCACGTACCGATGCGCCATCACCGCCGCGGCGATCTGGTAACTCTCCACCGGCGGCAGCGGTTGCGGCTGCAACTCGACTTCCTCGGATCGGGACTGCGGAGTCACACCGGTAGTAATGACTCGCCATGCTCCCACCGAGACCTGCGCGATGAGTGGCAGTGCCGACCTCGTTGCTCTCGCATCAACGGAAGTGGTCACGACATCCCCCTTGTTGTCGATAGACAGTTGATGTCGCCAGTATCAACCGCCGCAACGCGGTCAGCGTGAGTAGCGCACTACTCGAATACCCGACCACAACCAGGGCCAGCGTCGAGTATTGCGATCTAGTGCGTCGGCGTGCCACCCGCGGGACTCGGGCGAGACGCGGTGAAAAACGCTGTGACCACAGCAATCACGCTGATCACCGCAGCGGCCGTGAAAGCCGCATGCACGCCGGGCAGATCCGGGGCCCCGCCCGAGTGGGAGGCCTTGGTCATGACCGTCACGAACAGCGCAGTACCCGCGGCGCCACCGACCTGTTGCAACGTGGTCAGGATGGCGCTGCCATGTGAGTAGAGCCGGTCGGGCAAGACGCTGAGCGCGTCAGTCATCAACGGCGTGAACATCATCGCCAAGCCCACCATCATGATGGTCTGCAGCAGAACCAGTTCCCAGATCGGGGACGTCGCCGACAGCCTGGTGAAGCCGCACAGCGCCACGCACAGCATCAGCGACCCCGGCACGACAAGCAGCCGAGCGCCGTGACGGTCGTAGGCCCGCCCGACCAGCGGACCCGCCAGCCCCATCAGCAATCCGCCCGGCAGGCTCGTCAATCCGGCGACCAATGCACTGTGCCCCAGCACGTTCTGCACATACAGCGGGACCATGATGATCGCGCCGAACAGGCCCATGAAGCCGAGGACCACCAAGACCAGCGACACCGAGAACCGCCGGTAGGTGAATGGCCGCAGATCGAGGAACGCCCGGTCCCGCCGTTGCAGCTGCAGCTGCCGCGAACCGAACAGCACCATCGCCACCGCACCGATCGCCATGGGCACCCACGCCGGCACTCCCCGCTGGCCGTGAGCGGACTCACCCAACAGTGAGAGCCCGAACACCAAGCCCGCGAACGCGATTGCCGACAGCGGTACCGAGACGGGATCGATCGGCGTCGGTTCTTGCCGTCCGTCGTGGACCCGCAGCCACACCAGACCGGCCGTGAGCGAAACGAGGGCGATGGGCAGCACGATCCAGAACATCCACCGCCAATCCAGCGAGCCCAGGATGAACCCCGACAGGGTGGGCCCGATCGCAGGGGCGACGGCGATGACGATCGAGATGGTGCCCATCATCTGCCCACGCCGCTCGGCGGGGATCAGCGTCATGACCGTCGTCATCAGCAGGGGCATCATGACGGCGGTGCCGCACGCCTGCACGATCCGTCCGGCCAGCAGCACCGCGAAACCCGGTGCCAGCGCCGCCACCAGCGTGCCCGTGCAGAACAACGACATCGACGCCAGGAAGATGCCACGCACCGGGTAGCGCTGCAGCAGCGAACCGGACATCGGGATGACGACCGCCATCGTCAGCAGGAAGCCACTGGTGAGCCATTGCGCGGTACTCGCGGCAATGTTCAGATCGACGATCAGGGCCGGCAACGCGACGCTCATGATCGTCTCGTTGAGGATCATCACGAATGCCGAGCCGACCAACAGCCCGATGATGACGTTGGCGCTCGATTGCTCACGCGGTTGCGCCGCGATTTCCCCGGTGCTCGGGCCCGTCGTCATTACCACTCCTCTGTCTTCCCCGAGCTTCGTCTGCGCAGCCTCCCAGGGTAGGTGGGAGACCGTGGGTCAGGGAAACCATTTTTTGCCGCGCGGCAGATTGTCACGCGAGGGCGATTCACCTCCGCCCAGCCGCTGCCAGCCGCCTAGGGTGAAAAACTATCGCGAAAAAACGATAGTATTGGATCCGAGACAGTGGTGCTACGCACACAGAGAGGTGCCCCGTGGACGAGGCGTCCGATCATGTGGTCGAGGTGCCGACCCGCGTGCTTGTGGAGAGCATGGTGCGCGAGGACGGCACCATCGACGCCGGTGAACTCTATGCGGTGGCAAATGCCCTCGGGATGACCGATCAGCAAGTGCGCCTTTGCATTCGGCGGCTGGTATCGGACGGGCAGTTCACCCAGCACGGCCGGGGTCGTCGCGCGGAGTTGCGTGCGACAGTGAATGCGGACACCACCATCGCGCCCGACGCAGACTTCGTCCGCCTCATGTTCGCGCAGGATCGAGGCGAGGCTCCGTGGGACGGGATCTGGCACATTGTGGCCTTCGCAATACCGGAGACCATGCGTCAGTCGCGAGATGCAATGCGGGACGGAATCATTTACCTCGGCGGCGCGCCGATCCAGGGCGGGTTGTACGTCGCAGCCAACTTGTGGGAGTCCCACATCGCCGATCTGGCATCGAAACTCGGTGTCTCCGACCACTTCACCTGCTTCACAACGACGAACCTGAGGACGGGCGGGACCGACGATCCCCGGGAGATCGCCGCGCGCATGTGGCCGCTGGACACCATCGCGGAGGGACATCGACGCCTCGCGTCGGTCGCGCGCAACCGCCTCGCGCGGTTGCGCGGCGCCGAACGCCCGGACGAAGCGGAACTGCTCACGATTGCAGTCGAACTCGCGGCCGAGTTCACCCGGGCCATGAAGCCCGATCCGCTGCTGCCACCGGAACTGCTGCCGAGGCCGTGGCCCGGCACGGAAGCGCGGACCCTTGTCGCCGAATGTTGGTCGACCCTGCGCGCCCTCGAACCGCAGACCGCCAGGCCCCGTCTGTTCCGTGCCTATGCCGATGTCATCTCCGATGCCCTCTCCGGACCTCACTTCGAACGAGGGCAATGAGCGACACGGTCGCCAGGAGAGCGGTCACCACCGTGAACCCGAACCAGAACCGCACCCAGGTGGAGGGGATCGGAATGAGCAGAACGGGGCTGACCACGTACATCATCGCGACGACCCGCAGGCGCTTCTCGTCTGCGAGCTGGTCTTCGAAGCGGGATGCCCGCGCCAGAGCCTGGGAGCCATAGGCGGCCAGCCCACCGCTGACGACCTTGCGCCAGGTGTGCAGGTTCAACCCGAACACACTGAGCAGCAGCACCAGCCCCAGCAGCTGCGTCCACTCCGGAACGCTGTCGGCATCGAATTGCGTGAATGGCAGCGTCACCGCCGCGAATAGGATCGCGCCGCACGCCTCGATGGCGACCAGCCGGCGAGCCGGTCGGATCTGCAAGATATCGACCACGATTCGCGGCCAACCCCGCGCCACGGATTCAGACGAGGGTCGAGACGGAGGGTCTTTCATCCATCGTCACCTCGTAGGCCTCTGGGTCGAACGTCGCGGTTCGGTCCCGATACTCCCATGTCTGCCCGGGCCAGATCGTCGTGATGCGACCGGTTGCGTCCATGTACCAACTGGAGCAACCACCACTCGCCCACACCGACGGGGCCAGCCGCCGCTGGAGTTCGTCGTTGTACCGCTGCTGGACGGACGCCGTGACCTCCACCGCTCGCACGCGCAGATCGCGCATGAACGTCAGGCAACTCAACAGGTAGCCGATCTGCGCTTCGATCATGTAGATCAGACTGTTGTGTCCCAGGCCGGTGTTGGGCCCCGCCATCAAGAACAGGTTGGGGAACCCGGCGACGGTGGTCCCGAGGTAGGCGCTGGGGCTTCCGCCCCACACCTCATCGAGGGACCGTCCGTCGGCGCCGACCACGACGCGAGTGTGGGATCCGTCGGTCACGCGGAATCCGGTGCTGAACACAAGAACGTCGATGTCGTGGTCCACCTCGCCGCCGCTCGACGAAGTGGTCCGCACCGAACGGGCACCGATGCTGTCCAATGGGTCGGTCACGACCGACACGTTCGGCTGGATCAGCGCGGGATAGTAGTTGTCGGACAGCAGCACCCGCTTGCATCCGAGGTCGTAGTCGGGGGTGAGCTTCGCGCGCAGCACGGGATCCTGGACCTGACGCTTGAGGTGTGACTCCGCCGACTGCTGTCCCAGCTTGCGCAGCAACGAATTCCCCATCAGCGCCGGCACCGACACCTCGCGCGAGAGGTACTCGAGCCCGCGCGAGATACGCTGCAGCACCGGAAACCGGCGGAACAGTGACTTCCGCCAGTTCGGGACCGTCCAGTCATGACGCGGTGTGATCCACGACGGGGTTCGCTGGAAGACCGTCAGATGAGCGGCTTTTCGCTGAATCTCGGGAATGAACTGCACGGCACTCGCGCCGGTGCCGATGACTCCGACCCGAAGTCCGGACAGGTCCAGCGAGTGGTCCCACCGTGCCGAGTGGAACGACTCCCCCTCGAACTGCTCGATTCCCGGTATCCGGGGTATCGCCGGTTCCGAGAGCGGTCCCTGCGCCATGACCAGTATGTCGGCAGTGAGCGGTCCCCTACTGGTCTCGACCTGCCACAGCTGCCCGTCGGTGTCCCATCGCGCGCTGGTGAGTTCGCATCCCAACCGGAGCCGGGGTCGGACACCGAATCGGTCCGCGCATCGACGGAGGTACTCCGCGATCTCGGATTGCGGAGCGAACCTCTTGCCCCAGTCGGGATTTGGCGCGAAGGAGAAGGAGTACAGGTCGGAGGGAACATCGCAGGCGCAGCCGGGGTAGGTGTTGTCGCGCCAGGTACCCCCCACCTCCGATTCGCGCTCGATGACCAGGACGTCCGTGAAGCCCTCTTGCAGAAGCCGAATGGCCGCGCCTAAACCGGCGAAGCCGGCACCCACGACCAGCACTTGAGTGTGCTTGTCCGCGAGGGCGTCCAGGTGCCCTCCGGAGGAAGGCGCGTCGGCGGCGCGCTGCGACTCGGTGGTTTGGCGACGTGTTTCGGTCATTGACTGTTCCGTTCTCCGGCGAAGCGCTCGGTCTCCACATGGCGATAGTTCATGATAGTTTCGATCGTATCGTAAACGACCGATAATGACTCGTACGAAAGGCTGGAGAATGAAGGTACTCGCTTTGGGTGGCCCGGGCGCGATGGGTGCCGTCGCCACGCGGATGGCGGTGGGGATGGCCGGAGTGTCGGAGGTGGTGATCGCCGATCGTGATCACGCGGCCGCCGAACGCCTGGCACGCGAACTCACCGGTTCCGGTGTCCCGGTGTCTGCGCGCCGCGTCGACGTGACGGACGAGGACGGCCTGCGCGGCGCCCTCGAGTCCGCGGACGTGGTGCTCAACACGGTGGGCCCGTACTTCCGATTCGGTCTTGCCGTGCTGCGGGCCGCGATCGAGACGCGGACGCACTATCTCGACATCTGCGACGACTGGGAGCCGACACTGCCGATGCTCGAGCTCGACGAGTACGCCCGCCGAGCGGGGGTGTGCGCGATCGTCGGGATGGGAGCCAGCCCCGGCGTCAGCAACCTACTCGCCGCCATGGCAGCGCGAGAACTCGATCGCGTCGACGACGTCTACACGGCATGGCCCGTCAAGGGGGACGACGACAAGGACGACGATCTGCTGGTGGGGCAGGATGGTCGGCCCACTGCCGCTGCCGTGCACTGGATGCAGCAGATCAGCGGGACCGTGGCAACCGTTCGAGCGGGCCAGGTCGTGCACGAACCGCCGCTGCGCCCGGTCGCGTTGTCGCTGCCCGGCGGACGGGCCGGCACCGCGTACACGGTCGGTCATCCGGAGCCTTTGACCCTGCGGCGCACGCTAGGTGTCACGGGCGATTCGGCGAATCTGATGATCATCTCGCCGGGCGTGGTGGCCTACCTCGACGTGCTGCGGACCGATATCGACAAGGGTGTACTCACGAACGAATCCGCGGCGGTGGACCTCGCCGGCCCGTCGTGGCGTCGAGGAATTCGATCCATGGCGCGGTCGGCCAAGTTCAAGTCACCCGGGAACCTGCCGCACTTCTTCGCCGCCGCAATCGGGCCGAAGGACGGCGAGCCCCGCACCGTACTGGCGCGCCTGACCGACGAATCGGCAGGCATGGCGTCGTTGACCTCGGACATGGCACGCGCGACCGGAATCCCGTTGGCACTCGGCCTGTCCCAGGTGGTCGACGGAACCATCACCCGTCCGGGTGTCCACGCACCGGACGCCGTCGTCGACCTCGACCGCTTCTTCGTCGACCTGGCCGACAGCGTCGGGGACGGTCCGGGAATCGACGCCGTCGTCATCGAAAAGTAGGTGACCGCAACATGTGCCGACTACCTTCGGGAAGTTTCGCGGTCGGGGGAACCGGTGAGCCGCTCCTGCACGGTGCGACGATGGCAGCGCGGGTGTGGGATCGGCTCCTGCCGGAACTCACCCGGCATCACACGGTGATCGCTCCGACGATGCCCGGGCACAGCGGAACGCCGGCCACGGGCGCCAACATGACACTGGACGACCTCGTCGATTGGGTCGAATCAGTGATGGACGGGAACGCCGTCTCGACCGCGCACCTGGCAGGCAACTCCCTGGGTGGGCTGGTGGCGATGGAGTTGGCCCGTCGCGGGCGCGCCAGTTCGGTCGTCGCGATCTCGCCCGCGGGTGGGTGGACGCCCGAAGGGGGCGCGGCGGTGGCGTCCGCGGTGGCCACCGGCCGACGCGTGGCCGAACGACTACGGCCGGTTGTCCCGACCGCGATGCGGGTCCCGCTGCTGCGGCAGATCGCATTCGGTGACGTCGCCCAGCACGGCGCTCACCTGAGCCCGGAGGACGCTGCCGGATCCCTGCTGGACACCGCCAAATCGACGCTGTTCGAGCACTTCCGTGACGTCGCGGTCGCGGAAACCGTACCCGCGTGACATGGCGCCGGTACTGATCGTCTGGCCCACCGAAGACCGGGTCATTCCGCTGCAACCGCACGGAATCGGGTGGCGGCAGCTGATTCCGGACGCCAAGTGGAGGTTCGTCGGCGACGTGGGGCACGTACCGATGCTGGACGATCCGGATCTGATCACCCGCATCGTTCTGCACTGGACGACGCGGGTGATTTCGGCCACATGAGAACGGTGACGTTCACAAATTCGTTCCAACCCAATAGAGAATGGCCCCCGGACTGATGTCCGAGGGCCATTCTCGCTAGTAGCGGGGACAGGATTCGAACCTGCGACCTCTGGGTTATGAGCCCAGCGAGCTACCGAGCTGCTCCACCCCGCGTTGGTGAATACAAGGTTACCGGGACGCTCGGCGTAGCTCCAAATCGTCTGGTCAGAGCATGTTTCTGAGCCGAAACAGGCGCTGAATTCAGCTTGCGAACCGCACCACCTGACCGCACCGGAACACCCCAGCCGGGTCGTGCCGTTCGGCCAGGGCGCCCAGCCAGTGCCGGGTGTCCTCGTCGTAGACCCGCGCGGCCCGCCCGGCATCCTCCGACGGTGCGAAATTGGCCAGCTGGCCGCCGCTGGACCACTGCGACAGCGCCACGATGAGCGCGCCGGCCTGCGGCACCACGGCATCGGCCACCGGCGGCGCCAGGACTCCGATGGCGGTCACCGCGAAGGCGGCGTCGCGGTGGCAGAACGCGCTGCGGTGGCGGCCCTCACGGGCCAGCGCGCCGCCCAGCAGTCGGACTTCGACGATCGTCAGCACCGAGCCGGACTCCGGCCCGGCCGCCTTCAGCAGTGTCCCGACCGTCTCCGCGGTCAATTCCCGCAACAGCGTGTGCTGTTCGTAGCACGGCATCGGATCGACCGGGTCGGCGTGCACCGCGCCGATGGCCGCGTACGGCAGCACCCCGACGGTGTCGAGCACCGGGGTCGCGACCGCGCGCATCGGCGCCAGCAGCCGCTCGGCCTCCGCGAAATCGCCGACGGCGGCGTACCGCACGGCCACGGTGAACTTGCCGGCCAACGGCTCGGGAACACCGGGCAGCGGCGGGAGCTGCAGCAGTGCGATGGACGTTGAGACGGTCTCGGGCAAATCGGCACCCCACCGGGCCCACTCCCCCAAGACCGCCTCAGCGTCGGCGCCGTCGAAATAGACCGCACCCCCGTAGAATTCGGGGATCGGCAGCAACTCGATCTCGACGGCGGTGACAATGCCCAGGGTCGACTTTCCGCCACGCAGACCCCAGAACAGCTCGGCGTTCTCCTCCGGCGTCGCCCGCACCATCTCCCCTGTGCCGGTGACCAACTCGAAGGAACGCACATAGTCCGAGGACAGCCCGACGGTACGCACCAACGGCCCGATCCCACCTCCGGTGAGGAATCCGACCACGCCGACCCCGGGTGAGGATCCGCACAATCCGGCCAGACCGTGCGGGGCCGCGGCATCAAGCACGTGCTGCCACTTGGCCCCGGCCGCCACCCGGGCCGTGCGAGCCTCCGGGTCCACGGTGCACGTGGTCATGCCGGAGGTCACCACCAGGATGGTGTCGGGAGCGACAGCCAACGCGCCGTGACCGGTGGCCTGAACACTCACCCGGAATCCGTGGGCCGCGGCGAACCGCACGGTGTTGGCGATGTCATAGGCCGACGTCGCCAACACCACCGCGGCCGGCTCCACGCTGGCCGCCACATTCCACGGGGTGGCCCGCTCATACCCGGCTTCCCCCGGAAACGCGACGGGTGCGGCGACGTGGGCGCGCAGCCCCGCCAGGTCGTCGGCGAGGCCGTCGAAGGGAAGGTCGGTCAGGGTCATCAGGGTCCTCTCGGCAGTGCATGCGAATTTTCGGCGCACAGCATCACCGCGACCGCTTGGTGTTCACTTGGCGGCCAGCTCAAGAATGTGACAAGCCCCAGATCACGCCAGCCGCAGGGCGCGGGACGCCAGGCCACCCATGCCCAGCGCCTCGGCTTCGGCGGCCAATACGCCCGCCGCCTCACGTCGCGCCGGGCCGTCCTCGATGAGCTGACACCGCAACAGCGCACACCGCAGCAGCGTGGGTTTGGCACCGGTGCGTCGCGCGATGTCCTCGGCCGCATCCAGATCCGCCAATGCGCGCTCACGGTCCCCGCGCAGCGCGTGCAGCCGGGCCGTCGCCAGCGCGACCGGTCCCGCGTGCCCGACGTGCCCGATCATCGCGATGCGATCGACGAACGGCTCCAGGGCGGCCAGCAACGCGGCCGCGTACTCGGGCAACTCGTAGTCGGCGGCCAGGTGGGCCAGCCAACAGGCCTGCCCCAAGCTGGTCCACACCGCACCCCGGTCCACATCGGCACACCATTCGTCCAGCCGCGCAACGGCCTCGGCACGAGAACCCGCGATGACCGTGAGCAGCGCGGTACGCACCAGCGCCTCCATGCCCTGCCCGCCGGTGTCGATGCCGGACTGCGGGCCGGTCAGGCCGGCCCCGACCGGCCCGCCCAGCTCCCGCAGCAAGGTCACCTCGGCCAGCAGACCGCTTCCGGCACCGTAGAGTTCGGTCTGCTCATGCACGTGCGCCGCGATCGCATGATGGCGCCCCGCCTCGGCGAAGTCGCCCCGCCATATCGCCAGCACCGATTCCATCCAACGCAATTGGGCCCGCAGCACGGGCAGCCGCAGCTCCTCACTGCCTGCCACACCGGCGCGCAGGTGCCGTTCGGTCAGGTCGATGTCGGCGAGGTTCATCGCCGCCATTGTCGCCACCGAGTGGGCGATCACGGCATCTTCACGGGATCTGCTGTGCTGCAGAGAATTCAGCTGATCGATCCAGTCGAAGGTCGCGGCGCTGAACTCGGCCACCCCGGAATAGGTGATGATCCGGCTCATCAGCGTGTCGGCGATCACGTCGGGATCTCCGGTGCTGTCGGCCAACTGCTCGGCGCGATCCAGGTATCCGGCGGCTACTGCAGGGTCCGGGTGATAGCAGCGCCCCACGGCCAGCGCCGCCAGTACCCGCGCACCGGCCGCCGGATGCTCGGCCGCCGTCGCCGCGGCCCGTTCCAACAGGGCCAGCAGCGAGCCCGAGTCATCCCCGGGCGCCAGCCACGGCCATCCCCCGCTGGCCCGCAGCAGCGCACTGGCGACGCGGCCCGCGGTGTCGGCCCGCTCATTTCGCAACGCATCGGCCAGGTTCCGCTCGACGGCGTCGAGCACCAGACGGCCCCGCCCGGCACGCGAATACGCGTCGAGCATGGCCACCGTCAACGCGTCACGCTCGGCGTCGCTGCGCGCCGAAGCCGGCAACCGGTCATAGGCGTCCAGCGCCGCCTGCCACCACCGTGCGGCAATATCCGAACTCCAGCGCTGGGTGGCCTGCTCGGCGGCCAACCGGCAGGCCGAAACCACCTGCTGAGGATCGGCGAGTGGCTGCGCGGCGACCAGATGCTGGGCCCGCCTGGTGATCGCGTCCTCGGATGCGCTGTCCGCCAACGCCTCGGCCACCTGCAGATGCAGCCGCTGACGTCGCAGGGCCGGCAGGCTGGCGACCAGATGCTCACGCAGCAGTCCGTGTGCGAAGGCATAGCCGTCACCGGTATGCGCACTCACCACGATCCGTTCGTCGGCAGCCGCGTCGAGATGGTCGGCGAGGCTGTCGAAGTCCAGGCCGGCCACTCGGGCCAGCACAGGCACCGCGTCGGCGTCGATGGCATCACCGATCACCGCGGCCACCCGCATCAGGCTCAGCACCTCGGGATCCAGTCCGGCGATCCGGCGTTCCAGCACCGTTTTGACCGCCACCGGGATCTCGTCACGCTCAGCGCGCGGCAGTCGGGCATATTCGGAGACGAAGAACGGGTTGCCACCGGTGCGTTCGGCCAGCACGACCGCCTCGGTGTCGTCCACGAGATCCTCGGCGATCTGATTGGCCAGCACCGCAACGTCTTTGGACGATAGCGCGGCGAGCGCGAGGTGACGGTTGCCCTCACCCCGGGCCACCGTGGCCAGCAGGCGCGCGACATCGGTGATGTGTTCGCCGTCGCGGACGGTGAGCACCAGCGCCACCGGGTGATCGCGCAGCGCACCGGCGATATAGGCCAGACAGCTCGCCGACGTCGAATCCGCCCACTGCACATCGTCGATCACCACCAGCAGCGGCCGTCGCGCCGACTCCAGCAGCGCCTGAACCCGTTCATAGACCCGGAACCGCGCGGTGTCCGGGTCTGCGTGCGCGGGAACGGCCAGCACCTCGTCGGCGTCGGCACCCAAGGCCCGCACCAGTTGTCGCATCGGCCACCACGGTGGTGTCGCCTGCTCGTCGGGGCAGGTTACCCAGACCGCCTCGAGGCCGGATCGGACGTCGACTTCCTCGGCGAGGCGGGTCTTGCCGATACCGGGCGGGCCGGACAACACCAGCCACCGCGTCTCCCCCGCTCGGACATCGGCGAGAAGGTCTGCGGCGACGTTCAATTCGCGATCACGCCCGACCAGAGCCGCCGGTCCCGAGTCAGGTGCCGCAGCCTCGGTCAGAACAGCCGCCGGGGTGTGCAGCTGGCCGGCTCCGGTCCACTCCGGGGAACGCGGCCAGGCCGCGAGTTCCGGGGCCTGACGCAGAATCGCGGTCTGCAACTCGCGTAGCTCGGTGCCCGGCGCCAGGCCCAGTTCGTCATCGAGCAGGCGGGCATAGCGGACGTAGATCTCCAGTGCCTCCGAGGCCCGGCCACCGCGGTACTGCGTCAGCATCTGCAGCCAGACACCGCGATCGGAAAGCGGTTCGGCCGAGCGCAATTCGGACACGGCGGTCAATGCTGCGGGCACCCGACCGAGCGCCAGCAACGCCGTGATCCGGTGATCGAGACACTCCGTGCGCAGCTCCCGCATGCGTACGGCGTCCTCGGTGACCCAGTCCTGGTCCCCCAGGTCTTCGAGAAAAGCACCGCGCCACAGCGCCAGCGCATCATCGGCGGCAGTCAGCGCCTCGGTCCAGTGCGCTTGTTCCACCGCTGCCGCGGTCCGAGCACAGCCGGTGGTGAACACCGTGACATCGACCGCATCGGCCGGCACGTCGAGGTAGTAACCCGGCAGCTGGCGCACGATCGGAGAGGCCATCGACGAGCCATCCCGCAGGGCCCGACGCAGATGGGAGATGTAGACCTGCAGGCTGGCGGTCGCACTGGCCGGCGGATCGTCACCCCACACCGCGTCGATCAGTCGGTCGACCGATACCACCCGCCCCTGCGCCAGGAGCAGCATCGCCAGCACCGCGCGTTGCTTGGGTGTACCGATATCGACCGGTGAACCGGCGTGCATCACCTGCAGCGGCCCGAGCAAGTGATAGTGCACCAACGCAGCTTAAAAGGTCAGTGGCGTGACAAATAGCCGCGGCCCCCTCGTGCTGCGAGGGTAGGTCAACGACATCCGGGCGCGCGAACCTATTCCTTACCGCGATATTCGAACACTTTGAACGAGAACCAGCCGGCCTCGCGGGCCTGCTCGAGCTCTTCGAGGCGGCAGTCGAACCCGCCGCTGAATAAGCACGGCAACCGCGAAAGACGTTCGCGGACCTCGACTTCGGTGAGCCCCCGCCCGACGCGGTAGACCCGGTCATTCTTGTAGTACGTGTCTACGGTGACCGCATGCAGGCCATGCAACACGCGCACGGTTTCCTCGAGGTTCTCGACGGCCAGGACAACGAGGTCGTAGCTGTTGAACTGATAGCCACGGTCGTAGAGGGTGGGGTCGTTCGCCATGGGTGAGCCCGCCATCACGCGAAGGAGCCGGCCGGTTGCCTTGTTCACAATGACGCCGCAGTACATCTCGGTTCGCTTGGTCACGCACGGGAAAAACCACCCGTCGTTTAATTCACGGCAGCCGCCAAGGACCACGCCCTTGGATTCGAACGCGCCTAGGGCTATCTCACGAGCTTCAGGCTCGTCAATCATGCCGCGGAAGTCTAGCCACCTGAGGACGGCGAGCAGACACAAACTCGCACAAATCCCACTGGGATTGTGCGAGTTTGTGTCTGCTCGGCGGGGAACGCTACATGGTTACTTAGCGGACCCGAACTTCTTCATCGCGTCGTCCAGACGCTGCAACGCCTGTCCGTACTTGCCGAAGTCACCGCTGCGCTGCGCGTCCTGCGCCGCCGAGAGCGCCGACTCGACCTCCTGCAGCGCCGCGGCCTTGGCCGGCGACAACGGCACCGGCTCACCCGGCGGGACCGCTGCGGGCGGCGGCGCAGGTGCCGCGGGCACTCCACCGTCCTGATCGACCGGCGGCTGGGCGGCAGGTGGTGCGGCCGCGGCCACAGGCTGACCACCCGGCTGCGGGCGGCCCTCAGTGGGAGCCACATTGGTGGCCGTGGCACCGGCACCCGGGCCGAACAGCTCGGTCAGCGCGTCACTGACCGTCGGGGCGTAGCCGACCTTGTCGCCGTACAGCATGGCCACCCGGATCAGACGCGGATATGACGACGCCGCATCACTGGTTCCCGGCGAGGCGTACACCGGCGCCACATACAGCAAGCCGCCGTCGGCCACCGGCAACGTCAACAGATTGCCCCACCGGATCCGGTTCTGGTTGTCCCGCCCGATCACGCCGAGATCCTGCGACACCGCGGTATCGGTGCTGATCGCGTTGAAGGCCAGCTTCGGCCCGTTGACCTGGCCGGGAATCGTCAGCACGGTGATCTTGCCGTAGGTCGACGGATCCGAGCTCGCACTGATGTAGGCGGCCAGGAAGTCACGCCGGATCCAGTTCATCGCACTGGTCAGCTGGAACGACGCCGTGTTGTCGTTGTTCGCGAGGTCCCGGGCCACGATGTAGTACGGCGGCTGGAAGCTGCTGGCGGTGGGGTTGGGATCCAGTGGGACATCCCAGAAGTCGGCGTTGGTGAAGAACTTCACCGGATCGTCCACGTGGTACTTGGCCAACAGCGCGCGCTGCACCTTGAACAGATCCTCCGGATAGCGCAGATGGTTCTGCAGTTCCGGGGAGATGTCCGCCTTCGGCTTGACGGTGCCCGGGAACACGTTCATCCAGGCCTTCAGCACCGGATCCTGGTCGTCCTGGGCATACAGCGTGACCGAGCCGTCGTACGCGTCGACGGTGGCCTTGACCGAGTTGCGGATATAGGACACCTGCTTGTTCGGTGCCAGCCGGTTGACCGCCACCTCATTGGAATCCGCAGTCGCGCTGGACAACGTGGTCAGCTGCGAATACGGGTAGTTGTCCAGCGTGGTGTAACCGTCGACGATCCACACCATGCGCTTGTTGACGATGGCCGGGTACACGGTGGTGTCGGTGGTCAGCCACGGCGCCACCGCCTCCACCCGCTTGGCCGGATCACGGTTGAACAGGATCTTGCTGTTCTCGCCGATCACGTTGGACAGCAGGAAGTTGCGTTCGGCGTACTTGGCCGCGAACACCGATCGGGTCAACCAGTTGCCGATCGGCACGCCACCGGCACCCGAATAGGTGTAGTTCTTGGTCTCGGTGTTGTTCTCGTAGTCGTACTCGCGGTCGACGTTTCCGTTCTTGCCGACGATGGCGTAGTCGGCGGCGGTGTCGGCGATCACCGGGCCGAAGTACACCCGCGGCTGATCCAACGGCGCCGGTCCGGGCGAGATGATGCTGCCGTTGACCCCGACCACGCTGGCCAGGAACTCCGGGTAGCCACCGTTCTGGTTGGGGTCGTTGGCAATTCCGCGAACGGTGTTGGCCGGCGAGGCGATGAAGCCGTTGCCGTGGGTGTAGACGGTGTGCCGGTTGATCCAGTCCCGCTGGTTGTCGATCAACCGGTCCGGGTTGAGTTCGCGTGCGGCCACCACATAGTCGCGCAGATTGCCGTCGGGCCCGATGTAGCGGTCCATCGACAACTGGTCGGGGAAGAAGTAGAAGTTCTTGCCCTGCTGGAACTGGGTGAACGCGGGGCTGACGATGGTCGGGTCGAGCAGCCGGATGTTGGAGGTGGTGGCCCGGTCGGCGGCCACCTGGGCCGCGGTGGTCTGGCCGTTGCTCTCGTAGTTGCGGTAGCTCACCGTCTGGTCGGTGAGTCCGTAGGCCTGCCGGGTCGCGGCGATACTGCGGCTGATGTACTCGGCTTCCTTCTGCGCAGCGTTGGGCTTGACGCTGAACTGCTCGACGATCAGCGGCCAGCCGGCACCCACCACCAGCGAGCTCAGCAGCAGCAGCACCACGCCGATGGCCGGAATCCGCAGATCCCGCAGCACGATCGCCGAGAACACCGCCACCGCGCAGATCACCGCGATCGCCAACAGGATCAGCTTGGCCGGCAGCACGGCGTTGATGTCGGTATAGCCGGCACCGGTGAAGGGTTTGGCCGCACGGGTATTGGAAAGCAGCTCATAGCGGTCCAGCCAGTAGGCGAACGCCTTGAGCACGATCAGGAAGCCAACCAGGCTGATCAGCTGAATGCGGGCGGCGCGGCTGAGCGCCCCGGTCCGCCCGGTCAGCCGGATTCCGCCGAACAGGTAGTGCCCCAACAGATTCGCGATGAACGCCAAGAACGTCGCGACGAACAGGTAGGTCAACACCAGCCGGTAGAAGGGCAGATCGAAAGCGTAGAAGCCCAGATCCTTACCGAACTGCGGGTCGGTGACACCGAAGCTGCCGCCATGCAGGAACAACTGCACCCGCACCCAATAGCTCTGCGCGATGATGCCGGCGAGCAGGCCGATGAAGACCGGCACCCCGATCCCGAACAACCGCAGCCGGGCCAACACGGTGGTGCGGTAGCGGGCCACCGGATCGTTGGGGCCCGCGGCCGGGACGAACACCGGGCGGCTGCGGTAGGCCAACGCCAAACCGGCGAACACGACCGCCCCGATGAGCACTCCCACCACGAGGAACACGATGACCCGGGTGGCCAGCACGGTGGTGAACACCGAGCGGTACCCCAGTTCGCCGAACCACAGCCAGTCGACGTAGGCGTCGATGAACCGCGGCCCGATCAGCAGCGCCAGCACCGCGACGAGTGCCACCCCGATCAGTACCCGACTACGTCCGGTCAGCTTCGGCATCCTCGCCGCGGGCCGCATACCCACTCGTCAACTCCCGTTTCAGCCTCGGTGGACTCGTGACATGCCCGACACGGGCCGCCCGATTTTCTACAACTCTAGTCATCCACAGGCTGGATGCGGTTCAGCAGCGAGGGGGTTCGCCACCGGCAGAAAGCGTGTGCAACGCATCGACGGCCTGGTTCAGCGTTTCCACCTTCACCAGCTCCATCCCGTCCTGGGGCTCCGAGCGCGCCTCGGTGCAGTTCTCGGCGGGCACCAGGAACACCGTGGCCCCGGCCTCCTTGGCGGCCAGCATCTTGTGCGTGATGCCGCCGATGGACCCGACCTTGCCATCACCGGTGATGGTTCCGGTGCCCGCGACGAACTTGCCGTCGTTGAGGTCACCGGTGGTGAGCTTGTCGACGACGGCGAGGCTGAACATCAACCCCGCCGACGGACCGCCGATGTTCGCCAGGTTGAAGTCGATATCGAACGGCGCCCACGGGGCGTCGAGCACGCCGACGCCCAGGAAGCCGTAGTCGCGGTCGGGATTGTCGCCGAGCGTGACGGTCGCGACGCCGGGCGGCGCGTCCTTGCGGCGGAAGTCGATGACCAGGTTGTCGCCCGGCTTGGTCGCCTTCAGCAGCGCCTGGAACTGATCGAGGTTGGCCACCGGCGTGCCGTTCACCCCGTCTATGGCGTCACCCTTCTGCAGCTTGCCCGCGGACGGACCGGGATCGGTGACGCTCTGCACCGTCACCGCGGCCGGGTACTTCAGGAATGACAGCGCCGCGTACTGGGCGCTGTCCTCGGACTTCCTGAAGTCGGAGGTGTTGGCCTCGTCGATCTCATCCTTGGACTTGTCCGGCGGGTACACCAGGTCACGCGGCAACAGCTGTTCGCGGCCCGACATCCACAGCGCCAGCGCCTGGCCCAGGGTCAGTCCGTCGCGCTGGGACACCGTGGTCATGTTCAGGTGGCCCGAGGTGGGATGCACGTCGGCGCCGGGTCCCTGGATGTTGACCACCTGCTTGCCGTCCACCTCACCGAGGGTGTTGAACGTCGGACCCGGCCCCAATGAGACGAAGGGCACCGTGACCACCGAGAGCAGTACGCCGAACGCCACGATGGGCACCAACGCAACCAGCAGCGTCAAAATCCGCCTGTTCACGCCGCCCACAGTAAGGCCTGCACCTTCATGTTCACCCACAGCGTGACCCGCACCCGTACCCGGGCACCCGCTGGTGAGTACCGTTATGGGTATGGCTGACCTGCCTTTCGGCTTCTCCGCCGGGGACGACCCGGACCGAGACAAACCCAAGAAGGACCCCGATTCGGAACCCGGTTCCGGAGACTCCGGGCCTGGTCCGGGGTCGGATCCGTTCGGTTTCGGCATGGGCGGAGCCAACTTCGACATGGGTGACCTCGGACAGATCTTCACCAAGCTCGGCGAGATGTTCAGCGGCGCCGGCGCGATGGCGGGCGGCAAACAGTCGGGACCGGTCAATTACGACCTGGCCCGGCAATTGGCATCCAACTCGATCGGTTTCGTCGCACCGGTGCCGGAGAAGACGGTCGGCGCGGTCACCGACGCGGTGCACCTCGCCGAAACCTGGCTCGACGGGGTCACCGCGCTGCCCGCAGGCACCACCAAAGCAGTGGCGTGGACGCCCAGCGACTGGCTGGACAACACCCTGGACACCTGGAAGCGGCTGTGCGATCCGGTCGCCGAACAGATCTCCTCGGTGTGGGCGTCGGCGCTGCCCGAAGAGGCCAGGAGCATGGCCGGCCCGCTGCTGGCGATGATGTCGCAGATGGGCGGCATGGCCTTCGGCTCGCAGCTCGGCCAGGCCCTGGGCAAGTTGTCCAGGGAGGTGCTGACCTCCACCGACATCGGTCTGCCGCTCGGCCCCAAAGGGGTTGCGGCGCTCATGCCCGAGGCGATCGAATCGCTGGCCGACGGTCTGGAACGGCCGCGCAGCGAGATCCTGATCTTCCTGGCCGCCCGCGAGGCCGCCCATCATCGACTGTTCAGCCATGTGCCGTGGCTGCCCAGCCAGCTGCTGGGGGCGATCGAAGCGTTCGCCAAGGGCATGAAGGTCGACATGTCGGGCATCGAGGACCTCGCCCGCGGGTTCAATCCGGCCTCCTTGGGCGATCCGTCGGAGATGGAGCAACTGCTCAACCAGGGCATCTTCGAACCGAAGGCCACCCCCGAGCAGGAAGCCGCGCTGGAACGCCTGGAAACCCTGCTGGCGCTGATCGAGGGCTGGGTGCAGACCGTCGTCACCGCAGCATTGGGCGATCGCATCCCCGGCACCTCGGCGCTGGCCGAGACCCTGCGGCGGCGCCGCGCTACCGGCGGCCCCGCCGAACAGACCTTCGCCACGCTCGTCGGCCTGGAACTGCGACCCCGCAAGATGCGCGAAGCCGCCGCGTTGTGGGAGCGGCTGACCGAGGCCGCCGGCACCGACACCCGCGACGGTGTCTGGCAGCACCCCGACCTGCTGCCCAGCTCGGCCGATCTCGACGAGCCGGCCGGCTTCATCGACCGGATGATCGGCGGCGACACCAGCGGCATCGACAGCGCCTTCGAGCAGGCCATCGCAGATCTGGAGAAACAGCAGGGCGGCGAGAACGGCACCGAGGATCAGCGCGACTCCTGACGGTGCGGGGCCTGTGGATAACTGAAACGGCGATGCCGCGCGCCGTGGCAGAGTCGTCGCATGAAGCGCTACGTGCTGGCCGCGGGCAGGCCGGTCCTGCTACGGCCCGACGGAGCGGTTCAGCTGGGCTGGGATCCACGACGCGCGGTGTTGATCCATCCCCCGGCCGGGATGACGCAAACGCAACTGGCCGGCCTGCTGCACACCTTGCAGGCCGGCAGCACCCGGGCCGATTTGCAGGCAGCCGCAGCGCAATTCGAGGGCATCGACCCGTCGGCAGTCGATGAACTGATCGGCGCACTGACCGGGGCTGAGGTGCTTACCGTCGGGCCGTCGCGGCCGACCCGCTCCGCATCGATCCGCATCCACGGCCGCGGCCCGCTCTCGGAACTGCTGGCCAACGGCCTGCGCTGCTCGGGCGCCCGGGTCCGGCACACCACCCAACCGCACGCCACCGCCGTGGCGTCCAGCACCGATCTGGTGGTGCTGGCCGACGACCAGATCGCCGACCCACGACTGCTGCGCGACCTGCATCAAAGCCGGATCGCGCACCTGCCGGTCCGGGTCCGCGACGGCGCCGGTCTGGTCGGGCCGCTGGTCATCCCCGGCCTGACCAGCTGCCTGGATTGCGCCGACCGACACCGCACCGACCGCGATGCGGCGTGGCCGGCCCTGGCCGCCCAGCTGCGGGGTGCGGTGGGCAGTGCCAGCCGGGCGACCATCCTGGCCACGGCGGCCCTGGCGATGCGGCAGGTCGATCTGGTGATCCTCGCGGTGGGGCATCCCGGCGACACCACCCCGGCACCCGAACCGCCGCCGACGCTGGACACCACCCTGGAACTCGACGCCGACGGCTACTCGATCGTCGCGCGCCGCTGGTCCCGGCACCCGGAATGCCCATGCTGACAACGAATGTAGCCAGTTGGTGGTGGGCACTTCGGCCACGTCATGGATGATGGTCTGGTGTCTGACATCAATCGGGGCAGTGTGGCACGAAATGCGAGGCTCGCCGGCCTGGCCGGCGGCATGGCGGGCCGGGCCGCACTGGGCTTGGGTAAACGCCTGACTGGCAAATCCAAGGATGAAGTCACCGCAGAATTGATGGACAAGGCCGCTCAGCAGCTGTTCACCGTGTTGGGTGAGCTCAAGGGCGGCGCGATGAAGGTGGGCCAGGCGCTGTCGGTGATGGAGGCAGCCATCCCCGAGCAATACGGCAAGCCGTATCGCGAGGCGCTCACCAAACTGCAGAAGGACGCTCCCCCGCTACCGGCGGCCAAGGTGCACCGCGTTCTCGACGCGCAGCTGGGCACCAAGTGGCGCGACCGGTTCACCTCGTTCGACGACACCCCGGTCGCCTCGGCCAGCATCGGTCAAGTGCACAAGGCGGTGTGGTCCGACGGTCGCGAGGTGGCCGTCAAGATCCAGTACCCCGGGGCCGATGAAGCCCTGCGGGCCGACCTCAAAACCATTCAACGGCTGGTCGGCGTGTTCAAACAGCTGGCTCCGGGCGTCGACATCCAGGGCATCGTCGACGAGCTGATCGAACGCACCGACATGGAGCTGGACTACCGGCTGGAGGCCGACAACCAGCGCGCGTTCGCCAAGGCCTACCGCAACGATCCGCACTTCGCCGTGCCCGCGATCATCGCCAGCGCACCGAAGGTCGTCATCGCCGAGTGGATGGACGGCATCCCGATGTCGGTGATCATCCGCGACGGCACACCCGAACAGCGCGACCTGATGGGCACCCGACTGTCCGAACTCACCTTCGACGCACCCAAGCGGCTGGAGATGATGCACGGCGATGCCCATCCGGGGAACTTCATGCTGCTGCCCGACGGGCGATTGGGCGTGATCGACTTCGGTGCCGTCGCACCGCTGCCCGGCGGCTTCCCGTCCTCCCTGGGCGAAACCATCCGGCTGGCCCGGGACAAGAACTATGACGAGCTGGTGCCGGTGATGGAAACCGCCGGCTTTATCCAGAAGGGCCAACAGGTTTCGCTCGAGGAGGTCGACGACATGTTGCGCCAGTACGTCGAGCCGATCGAGGTCGACGTCTTCCATTACAACCGCCGGTGGATTCAGCGGATGGCGGCCGGCCAGATGGACAACTGGGTGGCCCAGATCAGGACGGCCCGCCAGCTCGACCTGCCGCCGAACCTGGCCATCCCGTTGCGGGTGATCGCGTCGACGATCGCGATCTGCTGCCAGCTCGATGCCCATGTTCCGGTGAAATCAATTGCCACAGAACTGGTTCCAGGTTTCGCCGAGGAAGCTGCCTAAACGCGAGCGTCACGCTGGAGTGGCGCCCGGAGTATTTCCGGGCAGCACTCCAGCGTGACAAAGGGCGGGTGCGGCCGCTTCGGACCTCACGCGGCGGCGGGGTTGCCCGCAGCGTTCTTGCGCGGACGTCCACGGGGCCGCTTACGGGCCACAATGCTGCCGCGGTCGAGGATCTCACCGCCCCACACTCCCCACGGCTCCTGCCGCTCCAGCGCGGCAGCCAGGCACTCGTTACGGATCGGGCAATCCGCGCACAGCTCCTTGGCCCGCTCAAGTTCGACTGGGCTTTCGGCGAACCATAGATCGGGATCCCCGATATGGCACGGCACTGCCGGCAGTCGCTCCTCGCATGTCACCGGCGCGACGCTCACCTCCGGAGCGGTCATCGCAATGGACATGTGGTTATCCCCCTACATCCTGGTCGTAGTTGTCGGCGATCTATCTCTTCGATGGATCTGTGACCAGGTTTCGGGATTCGAACAACTCCCAAAAAAATTGGCCACGGATCCGGTTGACTGCGGGTCCGTGGCCATTCGGCTGGTGAGGGAGCTCTACCTAGTGGTGGCTCCGATCCACGGACGCGCCAGTTGCGGCGGCGGGACGGCGCTTATGCTGCGGTGCAATAGCAGCAGCGACCGGCCACGCAGCAGCGGCGGCGGGGGCAGCGGGTGCGGCATACCGTCCTGCCACCGGGAAAGCCACGGCGGCAACGACAGCGAGCACGGACGACGGCATGCCTGCAGCCGCTACACCATTGAAATCGATGTTGCTGATCATTGCGGGCACCCTCCTTCCGTCTCGTTACCAGAGCTGTGTTACGAGGCTAAAGCCTAACAGCTAGATTGCACAACCTATTTTCTACCTGCGGTTTTGGCGTGATCTTTACGAATTTTGGCGGCTCTTGACCAACTCGAGCACTTCGGGGCCGTACTGCTCCAGCTTGCGCGCGCCGATACCGGGGATGGAGACCAGCGCGGCTTCGTCGGTGGGGAGCGCCTCGGCGATGGCCATCAGGGTGTTGTCGGTGAACACCACGTACGCAGGCACTTTCAACTCCTTGGAGACACGCAGTCGCCACTCCTTGAGCTCGGCGAGCAGCTCCTCATCCAGGTTGCCTGGGCAGGTTTCGCAGCGACGCAACATGATTGACGGCGGCGTCGACAAGACAGCGTTGCACACCCGGCAGCGCGGTGCCGGTCCACGCTGACGACGGGACCGGTCCGGGCCGGGGCCGGCCGATTTCTGCGATTGCGGTGCGATCCCGTTGAGGAACCGCGACGGCCGGCGGCCCTGCCGTCCGCCCGGGGCACGGGCCAACGCCCAGCTCAGCCCCAGATGCACGCGGGCCCGGGTGACCCCGACATAGAGCAGGCGGCGCTCCTCCTCCACCTGTTCACTGTCGGGCCCGTGCCCCAGGGCATGCGAGATCGGCAGCGTCCCATCTGCCACGCCGACCAGGAACACCGCGTCCCACTCCAGACCCTTGGCGGCGTGCAACGACGCCAGCGTCACGCCCTGCACCACCGGTGGGTGCCGCGCGTCGGCGCGCTGGCGCAGCTCGGCCACCAGCGCCCGCAAGTCCAGCTCGGGGCGCACCGCGACCTCTTCGTCGACCAACTCGGCCAGCGCCGTCAAGGCTTCCCAGCGATCCCGTGCCTTGGTGCCGGCGGGCGGCTCGGCGGTCAGCCCCAGCGGCTCGAGCAGCTCACGCACGAGGGCAGGCAGGTTGTCCTCGGGAATGTCACGTTCGGCAAAGCGCTGCATCGCCACCAGCGCCTGGCGGATCTCCTGGCGGCTGAAGAAGCCCTCGCCGCCACGCACCTGAAACGCGATGCCGGCCTCGGTGAGCGCCTCCTCGTACACCTCCGACTGCGCGTTGATCCGGTACAGCACCGCAATTTCGGCTGACTCCGTTCCGGATTCGATCAGCCGCTTGATGGACCTGGCCACGGCGTTGGCCTCGGCCACCTCGTCGGGATACTCCGAGAACGTCGGTTCGGGGCCGGGATCGCGCTGCCCCACCAGATGCAGTTTGCTGCCCGCCATCCGACCCCGCGCGGCCGCGATCACCCGGTTGGCCAACGACACCACCTGCGGCGTGGATCGGTAATCACGCTCCAGCCGCACCACCGCGGCATCCGGGAAGCGCCTGGAAAAATCCAGCAGAAAGCGCGGAGTGGCCCCGGTGAACGAGTAGATCGTCTGGTTGGCGTCGCCCACCACGGTGAGATCGTCGCGCTCCCCCAGCCAGGCGTTCAGCACCCGCTGCTGCAGCGGTGTGACGTCCTGGTATTCGTCGACGACAAAGCAGCGATAGCGGTCGCGGAACTCCTGCGCAACGGCGGTGTCGTTCTCGATCGCCGCCGCGGTGTGCAGCAACAGATCGTCGAAATCCAGTAGGGCCGAGCCGTCCCGGCGGGCCTTGAGCGCCTCGTAGCCCGAATAGACGGCGGCGACCTTGGCCGCGTCGAACGGGATGTCGCGGCCGACCTGCGCCACCGCGGCCCCGTAGCCCTCCGGGGTGATCAAAGATGCCTTGGCCCACTCAATTTCGCCGGCCAGGTCGCGGACGTCATCGGTGCTGGTCTGCATCCCGGCACGGTTGGCGGCCTGGGCAACCACGGCGAACTTGCTGTCGAGCAGCTCCCACCCGGTGTCACCGACCAGACGCGGCCAGAAATACTGCAACTGCCGCCGCGCCGCGGCGTGAAACGTCACCGCCTGCACCGCCGCGGTGTTCACCCCCGAATCCTGGCCGAGCACTCGCAACCGGCCCCGCATCTCACCGGCCGCCCGCGCGGTGAAGGTCACCGCAAGCACCTGGCTGGGCGCGACGTGCCCGGCGGCGACCAGGTGCGCGATCCGCCGGGTGATGGTGCGGGTCTTTCCGGTACCCGCACCGGCAAGCACGCACACCGGACCGCGGGCGGCGAGCACCGCCTCGCGCTGCTCATCGTCCAGATCGCCCAAAGCGGGTGCGGGAGCCTCCAACGGCATGCGGTCCATGATGTCAGGGACCGGTGACAGGCCGGCCAGGAGGCGCGGCGACGGCCTAACGCTGCTGGGCCAGCCAGTCCTCGAACGTGGTCGGCGCGATACGCGCACCGTCGCCGGGCAGCAGCGCATTGCCGGCCATCTGTACACCGAACACCGACGACCACGTCGGCACCAACGTCACCTCGCGACCGCGCACCGCCAGGGTGCGCCGCGCCATGTCGACCAGATCCTGCGTCTGCGGGCCGGCCACGTCGACGTAGCGGCCCCGCGGATCGCCCACGACCACCTCGGTGAGCACAGTGGCCACATCGTCGGGGGCGATGGGCTGCACCAGCAGCGGTGCGATCGGCGCGGTGACACCATCGGGGCCGTCCTGCTCGGTCCAGCCGACCACCATCTCGGCGAAATCATGGAACTGGGTGGCCGGCACGATCGTCCACGGCACCGGCCCGGCTTCGACCAGCCGTTCCTGCTCGCGTTTACCGGCGTAGTGCGCATTCCCTTCGATTTCGTGGATCCCCACGATCGAGAGCAGCACATGATGCCCCACGCCGGCGCGGGCTTCGGCGGCGAGCAGATTGCGGGTCGCGGTGCCCAGATAGTCCACGGTGCTGTCCCGGTCGGCGGGCGGAGCGCTCGTCACGTCCACCACCGCCTGCACCCCGGCCAGGGCCGCATCCAGCCCCTCCCCGGTCAACAGGTCCACCCCACCCGAACGACTGATGGGCACCACCTCGTGTCCCGAACGTTGCAGCGCGGCCACCACCCGTGCCCCGATGTTCCCGGTCGCTCCGGCGACTGCGATTCGCATGATGTCTCCCCAATCTTTCGATAATCTCGGACTATATAGGTCCGCAATATCTGTAATACAGTAACGGCTGTGAAACTCCCCGTCAGCACCGAATGGGCCCTGCACTGTGCGACGTCACTGGCCCAGCTGGAGCCGGGAAGCACGGCATCGGCGGCCGATCTCGCCGAGTACTTCGACCTGCCTGCGGCCTACCTGGCCAAGCAGTTGCAATCGCTGACCCGCGCCGGTGTGCTCGCCGCCACGACGGGCCCCCGCGGCGGGTTCCGTCTCGGGCGAGCGGCTTCCGAGATCACGCTGTTGCAGATCGTGGAAGCGGTCGACGGCGCCTCCCCGCCCTACGTATGCCGGGAGATCCGCCGCCAGGGCCGCGGCGCACTACCGGCCAGCTGGTGCCGCCACGACTGCATCCTGGCGGTGAAGATGGCCGACGCCCATCAGGCGTGGCGGGCCAGCCTGGACGGCGTCACGCTCGCCGACATCCTGGCCGAACTACCCGCGACGGCACCCGCGCGCACCCGGTCACTGCTCGCCAGGGGCCGCTGAGCTGGGTCACGGATGGATGAAACAGGCGACGTTGGCCCCGAGGAACTCGCGCAGCGACAGCGGCTCGCGGCCGATCAGTTCGCACAACCGATCGCCATCGGCCACCACCGACGCGCCATTTGCCGACACCATCTGGCCGACCGCCGAAATATGCTGCGCCATCGCGTTATTGACGACTACACCACGCGACGAGTGCGCCAACGCCATGAGCTCATCGCGCCAGTCATCCCGGGTGACCGCCCGGTAGTCAACCGGTCTGCCGGTCAGATCGCCCAGCAGGCCGGCGATCTCGGTGTGGTTGAAATCCTCCGATCCCGCAATGTTGGCCACCGGAGCATCGAAGCGCTCGGGATGCTGCAACGCCGACACCCCCAGCTCCGCCGCGTCACAACCGCTAATCCACCCGATCCGGCCGGCGCCGAAGGAATTCCGGATCATCCCCTCATCGCGAACCGAATTCGCATGCAGGACCAAGATGTTCTCGTGAAACAGAGCTACCACCCGCAAGATCAGCAAATCGATCCCCGCCCACTCAAGCACCTGCTCGGCGAGCCATTGGGCCCGGCCGAGGTGGCTAGGGCTCTTCGGGTGCGCAGGCCCCATCGACATCACCACTGTGCGGGGACGGCGTCCGACCTCACCCGCGGCGGCGGCGTAATTGGCTGCCGCATCGACGATTCCGTCATCGATGGGGTAGGTGAAAAACACCCGGTCGACGTCGGCGAGGGCCGGCACCAGGGTACGGCGGTCATGCAGATCCCCCACCACGACCTCGGCACCGAGTTCTTCCAACCGCTCCGTCCGCTCACCGAGGCTGCGGGCCAGCACCCGGACCGCCTGGCCCTGCTCACGAAGCCGCCGCACCAGGTGCTCCCCCGTGTTGCCGTGCCTGCCGGTCGCACCGAATACCAGGACGGGATGATCGGACCGGGCTTCCGAGATCACGCCGCGTGCTCCTTCGACGGCTGGGACAGATCACCGAACGTGAACAGCACCTTGCCGGCCCGCTGCGACGCCTGCGCATGGGCAAACGCGGCACCGAACTGCTCGATGGGGTAGGTCGCTTCGACGGGTGTCACCAACTCCTTCCCCGCGACCAGACGTGCCAGAAATTGCAGTGTCGCGACGATTTCGGCGCGCGGCGCACGCGCGTACCAGTTGCCCAGCCAGAAGCCGGTATGCCGAACCTCGCGGGTGAACAGGTCGGCCGGGGTCGGCCCCACCGGCGGCGCGGTCAACGTTCCATAGGTCACCACCGTTCCACCGAATCCCAGTGCTCCGATGAGTTCGGCCGCACTCGTTCCGCCCAGCGGATCGAGGACCAGGCCCAGTCGCGCGCCGCCAAGTTCACCGGCGATATCGGCGGCGAGGTCAGGTCCGCTGACCAATACCGCGTCACCTCCGGCGCTTCGCACCTCCTCAGCCGCCTCCTCGCGACGCACCAGGTTTAGCGTCTTGAGGCCGCGACGCCGGGCCAGCGCTATCACGTGGCGCCCGACCGCCGAGTTCGCCGCAGTCTGGCCGACCCAGTCCCCGATCTGCAGCCCGACGCCCTGCAACAGCAGGTGCGCCGTGACCGGGTTGATCGTCAACATCGCCAACTGAAGTGGGTCATCCCCCGGGACCTCGACAACGTCGTCACGGTCGGCGACGACCATGTCCGACCAGGTGCCGTAGGTGTAGGTCGGCAGCACGATCACCCGCTTGCCGACGAGAGCGTCGTCGACCTCGGCTCCGACCGCGGCGACGATGCCGACGCCCTCGGCGCCCACCGCCGCGGGCAACTGCGGTCGGGCCAGGTAGCGCCCTTGGATGAGCAACAGATCGGACGGGTTGATGGCCGCCGCCTCGATCCGCACAACCACCTCGCGCGGGCCGGGGGCACGGTCGGGTGCATCAGCCAGCGCGACCGAATCCTCGGGAGCGCCGAACTGGGACAGCTTCAGGTACGACACGGGTCCTCCTCGTAGGCATATGCATCTGGGTATATATCACTATACTCAGGTGGATATGCCGCAGGCAACGCCGTATCCACGACACTGACGCAGTCTCAGATGTCGATGCCGCCGCGGGCGACCAACTGCTTGGCGATCACGTTGCGCTGAATCTCGTTGGTGCCCTCGCCGACGATCATCAACGGCGCATCACGAAAGTAGCGCTCCACGTCGTATTCGGTGGAGTAACCGTAGCCACCGTGGATGCGCACCGCGTCCAGCGCGATCTGCATCGCGGTTTCCGATGCGAACAGCTTGGCCATCCCGGCCTCCATGTCGCAGCGCTGGCCCGCGTCGAACTTCTCCGCCGCACCGAGCAGCAGCGAGCGCGCGGCATAGAGCTTGGTCCCCATGTCCGCCAACATGTTTCCCACCGACTGGTGCTGCCAGATCGGCTTGCCGAAGCTCTCCCGGTCCTGGGCGTACTGCAACGCGTCGTCAAAGGCCGCGCGCGCCACGCCGGTGGCCCGGGCCGCCACCTGCAGCCGGCCCACCTCCAGGCCCTTCATCATCTGCGCGAACCCGCGGCCCTCCTCGGTACCGAGCAGCGCATCGGCCGGTACCCGGGCGTCGGTGAAGTTCAGCTCGCAACTCTCCACGCCCTTGTAACCCAATTTGGGCAGATCCTTGGAGATCTCGAACCCCGCCACCTTCTCCACCAGCAGGATCGACACCCCCCGATGGGCCGGCTGGGCCTCCGGATCGGTCTTGCACAGCAGCGCCACCAGGCCCGAGCGCCGGGCGTTGGAGATCCAGGTCTTGGACCCGTTGATCACATACCCGTCGCCGTCCGGGCGGGCCACGGTGCGCATGGCCTGCAGGTCCGAGCCCCCGCCGGGTTCGGTCAGCGCCATCGTGGCACGCAATTCGCCGGTGGCCATCCGCGGCAGATACCTCTGCTTCTGTTCCTCGGTGCCGAAGAGCAACAACAGCTTCGAGACCACGGTGTGCCCACCCATCGCCCCGGCCAGGCTCATCCAGCCTCGAGCCAGCTCCTCGGTGACCCGCACGTAGCACGGCATCGAGACCGCGCCGAAGCCGTAGGGCTCGGGAATGGCCAACCCGAAGATGCCGATCTGCTTCATCGTCTCGATCAGCCCGTCGGGATAGGTGTTGGCGTGCTCCAACTCCCGCACCACCGGACGAACCTGCTTGTCCACGAAAACGCGGACCGTCTCGACGATGGACTGTTCTTCGGCCGTCAGGTTCATCGGGAGCCTCCTCGGTGTGACTTCCGA
Source organism: Mycolicibacterium frederiksbergense (assembly GCF_029893345.1). Lineage (GTDB taxonomy): Bacteria > Actinomycetota > Actinomycetes > Mycobacteriales > Mycobacteriaceae > Mycobacterium > Mycobacterium frederiksbergense_B. The sequence continues at coordinate 91,125 of NZ_JARXVE010000005.1, forward strand.
AGATAATCCGTCGTCGGCGCGGCCCGTCAGTCCCGTACGGCCAATCTCAGCGGGCGCCGAGGATGTCGTCGAGCTCCGTGAGGAGCTGATCGGCATGTGCCGCGCCGAACGGGAGCGGTGGCCGGATCTTCAGCACGTTCTCGAAGGGCCCGGACGCGCTGATCAGGATCCGCCGCGAACGCAGCTCATTGACGATCCAGGACGCTGTCGCGGGATCGGGATTCTTGGTGTCCCGGTCTGTCACCAACTCCACCGCGACAAAAAGACCGCTACCCCGAACGTCGCCGATTTCGGCATGCCGGCCCGCGAGTTCGGTCAATCCGTGCAGTAGCTGCCGGCCGACCTCCCTGGCATTTTCCAGCAATCCGTCGGCCTCGATCACGTCGAGCACCGCCGTGGCGGCGGCGATGCTGACCGGATTTCCACCGAAGGTGTTGAAATACCGTATATCTCGCCCGAAGCGCGCCATGACGTTGTCCCGCCCCACCAATGCGGCGATCGGGATGCCGTTCCCCATGGGCTTGCCCAAGACCACGAGATCCGGTTGCAGCGTGTGACGTTCGAAGCCCCACCAGCCCGATCCGAGCCGGCCGAAACCTGGCTGCACCTCGTCGGCGATCCACAAGCCGCCCGCGGCGCGCACCGCCGCAGCGGCCGGCGCCAGGAAGCCCGCCGGGTCGGCCTGGACCCCATCGCTGGACAGGATGGAGTCGACGATCAACCCGGCGAATCCGACACCCCGTTCCTGAAGTGTCGAAATGGCATCGCGCACACGGTCGGCGAACTCCTGCCCCGCGGTATGCGGGTCTTGACGGTAGGTGTCGGGAGGCGCGACCAGCACCACGTTGGGCCCGATCGGATTGTTGGGACCAAGGCTTGGCGAGATCTCCGCCGCCGCCGCGGTGGTGCCGTGGTAGGCGTGCGAGGTGCAGATGATTCCGGCGGAACCGGTCTCATAACGGGCCACCCGCAGGGCGAGATCGACCGCCTCACTGCCGGTGCAGGTGTACACGACCTTGCTCAATTCCGGCCCGAACAACGCCAGCAGACGTTCGGAGTAGGCGATCACCGGCTCGGTCAGGTAACGGGTGTGGGTGTTGAGGACACCCAGTTGTTCACTCACCAGGCGTTGCACATGCGGATGGCTGTGACCGACCGCGGGCACGTTGTTGTACACGTCGAGATACTGATTGCCGTTCGGGTCGTACAGCCACACCCCCTCGCCCCGGGCCGCGACAATCGGTTCTCGATAGAACAGGCGGTAACTGGGTGACAACACCGCATCGCGCCGGCCGATGAGGGTCCGTGCGTCAGGGTCGAGCTCATCGAGCGCCGACCCGTCGAACGCGTTCGCCATATGCATAGTCTTCGAATTCACCACTACTCCAGGTATTTTGAGCCGTCAGTCAGTTCTTCGACCGCGATCAGACCAGCATCGCCGCCCGGTACAGTGCCGAGATCGCGGTGTCGCGAGCACGTCGGGCGGCCAGCGCCGTGTCGATGTCGACTTCCTCGAGCCGCACGGTGTTGGGCGCCTGCAGCTGAGCGAGCCGATCGATATCGACGCCGATCACCGTTCCCACCGTCGCGTACCCGCCACCCGTGACGCCGTCGCGGAGCAGGCAGATCAGTTCCTCACCGCCGGGCACCTGAATGGATCCGACCGGATATCCGAGATCCACCACATTGCTCGGATCGTCACCGGCACCGAACGGCGCGGGCCGGTCGATGAACTCCAGCGCCGGACCGCTCAGTCGGTAACCGACCCGGTTGGCCTCGGTCCCGACGGTGAAATCGGCGGAGAGCATCTTGTCGATGCTCTCGGGGGTGAACCGGTAGCTGCACAGACCGAGCATCATCCGGATGGTCTGGTGTTCGGCGAGGTCGGGCCGAAGGTCCTCGGGCACAGCGTATCCGAGCCGAGGATAGGGTCCGAACTCGTCGGCCGATGCGAGCACGTCACCGGCCCGCAGTTCACGCCCGTCGACACCACCGATACCGGACTGCACATACGTCGAACGGCTGCCCATCACGACGGGGGTACCGATGCCGCCACGCACCGCAAGGTAATTCCGGGCCCCGCGCAGCGCGGGACCGACCGCCAGCACCTGGCCCGCGCGTACCGGCAGGGTCGTCCACGTCGGCATCGCAACGCCATCCAACCGGAGGTCGACATCGGCGCCCGTCACCGCGACGACGGTGTCGCGACGGAAATGCAGTGTGGGACCGACGAACACCGACTCCAGCGTGGCCGCCACCGAGTCGTTGCCCACCAACGCATTCGCGGCGTGATGGGAGAAGTAGTCCATCGGCCCGGACGGCGGCAGGCCGATCGCGAAGTAGCCCGGCCGCCCGGAGTCCTGCACCAAGGTCTGCAACCCCGGCACGACAACGTCAAGCATGGCGCAACTCCCCGAGCAGTGCGTCGTTGTAGGCGAGGGGATCCCGCAGGAAGGTGGCGAGCGGGAACTCCACCGGTGCCCGCCGGTAGCGGTACGACTTGTCGGCAACCTCCCGCTCGATGGCGTCGTACTCGTCGCGGTCGATCGGCCGGTACTTGACGATCAATCCGGCACGGGCCAGAACCGCGTCCTCGGCGAAGTCCGGCAGATCCCGGGCCAGATTGAACACCGGGGTGGGCGCGCGGCCGATCAACTGGTAACCGCCGGCGCCGCGAGCCGGGTAGATCGTGGCGAACGCACCCCCGTGCCCGAGCGCCCGTTCCGGGGTGTCGGTGCGGGGCCGCACGTACTTCGGTGCCTGCAAATGCATCTCGTCCGGCACCAACTGCATCGACTCGGCATTGCCCGGGACGAAGCACATGAACGTGACGATGAACGGGTTACCCGAATGCGCCGCAACAAATTCGTCGATCGATCCGAACCCGTTGATCCGGGTGATGTATTCGAGATCGGTCTCGGTGCTGGACTGATGTCGATCCCGGAACTTCATCACGGTTTCGGTGGTCCAGGGATCCTGGTAGAAGATCGGCACCTCGAGTATCTCCGTGCCGAGTACGACGTCGGAGGTATCGACGAAACGTCGATGCTGATCGACGACGGCATCCCACAGGGACCGGGGATCGCACCGATCGGGGTCGACCCGCACCATGTAGCTCGCGTTGGACGGACAGATGTCGATGACGCCGTCACACTTGAGGCCGTTGAGCGCCTCGGTGATCGCCAGGATCCGCAGCGCGCCCGACAGCGACATGTGCTCGGTGAGTTCGACGAACACGAACTCCTCACCACCGAAGCTCAGCCGCGACCCGTCTGGCAGCGTTTTCACCGATCGTCCTCGAACACCGAGCGGACCTGCACATCGTTGTCGGCCAGTAGCCGCCGGATCGCCTTGGCCACCGCCACCACGTTCGGCCGGTCGCCGTGCACACACACCGACTGCACGGGCATCGCGATCTCGCGGCCCGACACCGTCAACACCGAACCCCGCGCCATACGAAGCGCCTGCTGCGCAACAGCTTCCGGATCGCGTTCTTGCGGCCGGGGCTCGATGATGTTGCGACCGCCCTCGTCGAAGTCGAGGTCGGCGGCATTGTCGGCGATCACCGGCAGGCCCGCGGCCCGCAACGCGTCAGTACCCGGCCCGGGCGCCAACCACATCGGGATGCCCGGCTGCAGATCCTGCAGCGCCCGGCCGATGGCCACCGCACGGCGTGGGTTTGCCGCGATCGAACCGTAGAACGCACCGTGCGGTTTGACGTGACTGAGGGTGACGCCGAACCGGCTGGCGACCCCGATCAGGGCGCCTACCTGGTACAGCACGTAGTCGACCGCGTCGCTGTCGTCGATCACGATCGGCCGCCGGCCGAAGCCCAACAGGTCGGGATAACCCGGGTGCGCACCGATGTTCACCCCGGCCGCAGCGGCGACCTCGACAGCACGGTGCATTGTCACCGGATCACCCGCGTGCCAGCCGCATGCCACGTTGACCGTCGTGACCAGCCCGACCAATTCAGCGTCCGCACCCAGGTGCCACCGACCGAAGCTCTCGGCGATGTCGGCGTTGATGTCGATTCGATTGGTCACCGTGTCCTCATTCCTGTTCCTGCACACAACCGGGCAGCCCCGCGGGGTTCTGCTGGTCGTCAACCGTGCCTTCGCGCCACCCGGCATCGCACTTGCCCCGGGTGAAGACCCTGCGCCACTCGGGCTGCGCGAACGCCGAGACGTCGCCGAGCGGTGTCAGCTCCGCCATCGGAGCCCCGGTCCGTGCCGCCGCCAGCGAACTCTGCGGCAACAGATCCTTCTGGAAGATCTCCGTCACGAGAGTGTCGGATTCGTTCGGGAAGAAATTGCACCCGTCGACGAATTCGTTTCCTGGACACGGCTTTGCCGTTTCGGTGGTCACCCACGGCAGCGGCATCTCGATATCGTGGGGCACCGAATCCGGGCCGTGTTCGAGAATCCTGAGTCCGATGCGCATCGCGACACCGGCCTGGGCGGGCGGGGATCCCGACGAGACACCCGGCCAGCCCTCACTGAGCATCTTGCGGAAGTAGTTGCCGTTCTCCCCCGTGACCGGGACCTTCTTGCCCGCCGCCTGTAGCGCTTTGATCACTCCGACCTCGCCGTCCTGCGACCATATGCCGTCGATATCGGGGTGGGCCGCCAGCGCTTTGGCGGTCTCCTGCTGGCTGACCGCCGAATCCCATTTGCCGTAGTACTCGGCGACGACGGTGATCCCGGGATACCGGTCGAAGACCGCCTTGGCCGTGTCGTAGTGAACCTGGTCCGTCGAGGTACCAGGGACTCCACGGTTCATGAAGATCCTGCCCTTACCGCCCAACAGCTGAGCCAGGGCCTCGGCGGTCTGCGCACCGAAGAAGGCGTCGCGCGGCTGATCGGCTTTCGCGCCGGTGATGAACGCCACGTTGTACGCGCAGGGCTCACGGACGGTCGAGTCGTACACCACGAACGTCACGCCCCGGTCACAGCCCTGGCGGATCGTCGGAGACAACGCCGTCGGCGAGATCGGGTACAACACCACGAGTTTCGCCTTGGCCGCGATCATGGACTGCAGATCGGAGATCTGCTTCTGGATGTCTGTCCCCGAGATCTGCTTCTTGACAAGATACTTTCCCGAGTTCAGCGGCGAGTTCGCGACAGCCAGAGCCAGATTGGCCGCCTCGTCCTGCCAGTTGTTGCCGCTGTAGCTCAGGTTGAGAAAGATCTTGTCCTTGCCCGCGTCCTGCTCGCTGCAAGCGGTCAGCGCGAACGCGGTGACCGCGGCCAACACTGCCGCACCGCACTTGGCGACGGTTCGTAGTTTCATCGTCTCGCTTGCCTATCATCGTCGGGGACACCGGTATTGGGCATGTCAACGCCTCCGGGTTGCGAATCGCGCTCCGATGAGCGCCAACACGATCACCGCTCCGTAGAGGATCTGTTTGTAGCCTTCGGGCAGACCGGTCGCACTGATGTCGATGCCGAGCAGGGTGAGCAGCAGGGCACCGGCCAGCGTCCCGCCGTACGACCCGGTGCCACCACGGATCGCGGCGCCGCCGACCACCACGGCCGCGATGCTGGGCAACAGCCACGGTTCACCGACGTTGAGGTCGGCGCCGGACGCGTAGCCCAGCAGCATCACCCCGGCCAGGCCGTACGCCGCACCGGCGACGCTGTACACGCCGACCGTCGCACGCTGGACGTCGACTCGTGCGTTGCGAGCCGCGGGGACACTGTTGCCCAGCGCGTAGGCACGCACCCCCAAGGTTGTGCGGTGCTGGATGAGCAGCCCGACGAGCGCCACCGCGACGAACATCCAGATTGCGACCGGCACTGCTAGGAAAGTGGTTTCCTGACGGAAAAGCGTTGCGAGGACATCGGGAGACCGCTGGGCAGGCGCACCGCGGGCCATACCCAAAAGCACCGAGGCGAGGATGGTTCCCACCGCGAGTGTGACGATGAACGCCGGGAACCCCAACCTGCTCACCATCAGTCCATTGGCTGCCCCCACCACCGCACAGGCCAGCAAGGCGGCAAGGATCGCCACCACGACCGGGAACCCGCCGGCGGACAGTGCACCGGTTATATACGCGCCGAGGGCTACTTGGGAGGCAACCGACAGATCGATGCCGCCGGTCAGGATCACCAGCCCCTGACCGAAGGCCACCACGGCCAAGAAGAGACCCAGGATCAGCACATTCACCACGAGCGAAGTCGAGGGGAAGCTCTCACTTGCCAAGCGCGACAACGGGAAAGATATCAGCAACAGCATCCACACCAGCACGGCCTGGTTGCGCCACCACTGGTTTCGTTCGCGCCGGGACGTGCCGGATTCAGGTTCGGTCCCCAGCGTGGCAGTGCTGCGATCAGCGGTACCGGTACTCATCGTTTGACGCCTTCCGGGAGTGCGGTCGACGACCGACGATTGGCAATGACCCGTGTCGCGATCAGCGGCACGGCAAGCGCGAGAAGGATGACCGTCCCTTGCAGGGCTCCCGACCAGAAGTCGTCGATCCCCGCCGCGAACAGGAGCTTGGGCAGAGCGATGAGGCTCCCGGCCCCCAGCATCGCCGCGACCGCGCTACCGGAGCCACCCCGAAATCCGACCAGGCCGAGCGCCATCGCCGCAAAGCAGGTGAGCAGGAACGGCCTGCCGGCGTTGGGGTCGCCGGACGCCGTGATCGCGGTCAGGTACAGCCCCGCCGCGGCATAGAGACCGCCTGCCAGCGTGTAGCACAGCAGCTCGACCGCCCCGACCTGAATTCCGGACATCCGTGCCGCCTGCCGGTCCGCGCCGATCGCGAACGCGGACACACCGGCCGGAGAAGTACTGAACGCCCACCAGGCACCGGCAAGGGCAATCAGCACCAGCAGGGCAACCGGAACGGGCCCAATCGGATTGGTCAACGCCAGGGCATAGGTCTCCGGGACCTCACCACCGGGTGCAGGAAGAACGATCAATGCGATACCCGTGAGAACGATGAATGTACCGAGCGTCACGGCCAGCGACTGCAGCCCGAGTCGCACGATGAGCAGACCGTTGACGAGACCGACGAGCAGTCCGACTGCGATCACCAGCACCACGATGAGCCAGACAGCGTCCGGGTATTCGGCCATCGTGGTGGCGGCCACCACGTTGGCCAAACTGATCGTGCCCGCCACCGACAGGTCGAATCCACCGGTGATCAACACCAGAGTTGTTCCGGCCGCGGCGATGGCAAGGGGTGTCAGTAGGACGATGAAGTTGTTGAAGGCGTAGCTGTTTCGCTCGAACGGGGTGACGAACAGCACCGCTCCGTAGCAGGCCACGAAGATACCGAGGGCGATCAGACTCTCGCGGTTGGTGGCGACGCTTCTGCGGGTCAACGTTTCGGCGATGGTCATCGGACGGCCTCCGGGGATCTTCCGAGGATGCTGTGCATCACCGCGGCTTCGTCGAGTTGGTCGGCAGCATGCTCGGCCACGATCTGACCGTTGTACAGGGAGCAGACCCGGTCGCACAGTCCGACCAACTCAGGTATCTCGGTCGAATAGAGCAGCACGGCATGCCCTTTGGCTGCGAAATCACGGGTCATCTTGTAGATCTCCAGTTTGGTCGCCGCATCCACTCCGCGAGTCGGATCGAACAGCAGCAGGCACCGAGGTGATTGGGCGATCGCTCTGCCGAACACCACCTTCTGCTGGTTGCCGCCCGAGAGATCGGCGATCTGCCGCTTGAGCATCGGGTGGGGCAGGTTGACCGAGGTGGCAAGGGTGTCGCCCAGTCGCTTCTCGCGGCGCCGGGACAGCAGGGATGCCATCGAGAAGCGTTTGATCAATGGAAGTGTCAGGTTGAAGTCCGCACCCATCTGCAGGAACAACGCCTCGGTCTTGCGTTCCTCGGGCACCAGGGCGAAGTCGGTGTCGCCAGCCGCGTCACCCGTCACCCTGACCGTGCCGCGGTGCGGTTTCTGCTCGCCGGCCAGCGCGTAGAACAACTCGCGCTGCCCCTGCCCCTCAAGCCCTGCCACTCCGACGATCTCCCCCGCACGGACCTGCAGCGAAACCCCGTTCAGCTTGGTTCCGACGGCCAGATCGGTGACATCCAACACCACTGCGCCCGCAGCGTTCTCAGTCGGTTTCGCTGGGAACGCATGATTGAACGAACGTCCGATCATCAGCTCGACGAGTTCGTCCTCGGAGAACTCCCCTCGGGTGAACTCGGCGACGGCACGCCCGTTACGCAGTACCGTCCCGGTGTCGCAGATCTCTTTGATCTCGTTCAGCTTGTGGCTGATGTAGATGACGGATGCGCCGTCGGCCGTGATCCGTTTCAGTTGACGGAAAAGCCAACTCGGATCAGGGAGCGCCGCCGTCGGCTCATCGAGCACCAGCAGCGACGGTGAGCTGGCAAGGGCGGCGACGATTTCCACTTCTTGCCGGGCCGCCAGACTGAGCTCACTGATCAACGCGCGCGGGTCCAGATGCTCTGCTTCCCAGTCCTGCAGGCGAGCCCGCGCCCTGGCCACCAGCTCGCGTTGCGACACCGCGAAGCCGAATCGGGTCGGCAGATCGGGTAGGCACAGCTTGGTGGCGACGGTGATGTTGGGCGGCGCGCTCAGCTCCTGGTAGGCCATCGCCAGCCCGATCTCGCGCGACGCGCGCGGCGAACCCAGACGCAGCACGCGACCACCGATGGTCACCTCACCGGAATCCGGCGTGACCATGCCGGAAAGCACCTTCATCAGAGTGGATTTGCCGGCGCCGTTCTCACCGAGCAGGCCGTGCACTTCCCCGGCCTGAACTGTCATCGAGACGCCGGCCAGCGCCGCAGTCGCACCGAAGTTCTTACTCACATCGCGGATCTCGCTATGGGCCATCTGAGCTCAACTCTCCGATCCGGTTTCACGGGGCATGATGTCGGTCATGGCAAGGACATCTGCCAGTCGCTGGACAAACAGGTCAACGTTGCGGCGCGAGAAGATGATCGGCGGCTTGATGTTCAGCACGTTGCCATGAGTTCCATTGGGGTACAGCACGATGCTGCGTTCTTTGAGTCGCTCGCTGACCTGCAGCGCGTACTCCGTGGCGGGTGTCTTGCTCACCGGATTGGTAACCAGATCGACACCGAGGTACAGACCCTGCCCGCGCACATCACCGATCAACGGGTAGTCCGACTGCAGCGTTCGGAGTGACTCGGCGAAGTATCCGCCCACGTCGTGGGCGCGCTGCTGCAGGCCATCGCCCTCGACGATGTCGAGGACCGCGCTCCCCACGGCACCCGACACCGGATTGCCGGCGAACATGTTGAAACTCTTCGTTCCGGCATCGAAGGCGGCGGCGATCTCGCGGGTCGTCACCACCGCGGCGACCGGGTAGCCATTGCCCATCGGTTCACCCATCGTGACGATGTCCGGTACGACGCCATGGGTTTCGAATCCCCAGAAACGCGTACCCATCCGACCCACACCGAGCTGGACTTCGTCGGAGATGCACAGACCGCCGGCCGCACGGACGTGCGCGAAACTCGCGGCGAGATACCCCTGCGGGAGCACGTAGTTACCCGCGGCGCCGACCAGTGACTCCGCGATGAACGCCGCCGGCGGCGTACCCGCGGCGGCAAGACGTGCCACCGCCGCTTTGACGTCGGCAGCGTACTTGAGCCCCGATTCCGGATCGTCGTAGCCGAACGGTCCGCGGTAACAATCCGGAAGGGCCACCTCGGTGACCGCCGTGGTGTTGCCGCGGTAGGCACCGTCGATCGCCAGCACGTCACGTCTTCCGGTGACCTGACGCGCCATCCGGATGGCCAGGTCGTTGGCGTCACCTCCGGTGCCCACAAAGAACACGGTGTCGAGCGGCTCGGGAAGTGTCGCCGTCAACCGCTCGGCATAGTCGGCCAATTGGGGATGGACGGACCGGTTGTTGGTGTCGAGCAGACGCATCTGCCGATGCGCCGCCTCGACGATCCGCGGCTCGCAGTGCCCGATGTGCGTGCCGTTGTTGCTTGCGTCGAGGTAACGAATGCCGTTGACGTCCTCCAGCCACACCCCACGACCCGTCACCAGCGTCATCGGACTGCGCAAGGACGACCGCTGCGACCGAGCCAGGTGACGTTCCCCACCCTCGAACAGGATCGCGGGATCGATGGTGACGGCAGCCCAGTACCGCGCGTCGATCGGTCGGCAGTAGGCGGGCAGCCGGGCCGCCAACTGTCCGTCGGTTGTCAGTTGGACCCGCCAGCCGGGGTCGGCGCCGCTCTCGGACGGTGCGCCTTCAGCTATCACCTGGCCCGGCTTCACCGAGTCACCCTCATCGACAACGGCTTTCACGCCATGCCACACCGAGTACACCGCCGTCGGTCCATCCGGGTGCCGATGCTCGATGGTCAGCGGTTGGGTGGTGGTGACGCGGCCGGCGAACGGGGCGTGAACATCGACGGCGAACCTGGACCAGAACGCGGTTCCGATCGAAATCGTCTCCGGCTCACCGACCTCGGGGCGCCAGATGTCTGACCGGTGTGCATGCGCCGACATGTGCCCCGAGCCCAGCACCGGATGCGACTCGAGGGTCTCAGGCACCGCATGGGCGGCTGGGCCGAGGTCCGTGAAGTGCGGCGCCAGTCCGGGGTTCAGAATGGCTGCCGGCGGGGACGCTTCGATCAGGGCCGACAGAACTGTCGACGAATGTTCCTGTCCCCTACCACATTCGGTACGCAGGTACGCACTTGCGACCCGCGGATCGATGTGCAGCGCCCGGCTCAGCGCCGGGCGGGTGTAGCGCATCCGCATCGTGCCGTAGGCAGTGGGGTCAGTACGTCCGCGCGTCGCCCAGGTGAGAGCCTGCACGCACAGGCGGGCCACGGCGAGCGGGTAGATGACTTCCAGCTCGTCGTCGGTCAACGGGGTCACCCGGTGGTAGCCCGCGACAACATTTCCCAGCGCTGCGAGTGGATCACTCTTACGCAACATCGCATAGGCTCCCGCGATGGCGAGCTCAGCGACCCGCACGCTGTACAGGGCGTCGTTGAAGTCGAGCACTCCGGAGACCCGCTGGATGTCGCCCTGGACCTCGACCAGGACGTTGTTGTCGTTGAGATCGTTGTGCACCATTGCTTTTGGCAGCACCGGCAACAGCGGCTCGATCGCGGCGAACCATTGCCTGGCCGTCTGCACATCGACGCTGTCCCCCAGATCGGGCGCCTGCGCCAGGCAAGCATCGATCACCTCACCCGAACGGCACACATCCCAGTGGTGCGTCTCTAGCAGGCTGCTCGAGGTGAACCCCTCCAGCGCGTGAGTCACGTGTGCCGCAGTGGTCCCGAGGCCGGTCAGCAACGCTTCCGAGTGATCGACGACGTTGACGAGTTCGATTCCTGACACCCAGTTGAGCACCTTGAGCAACCACTGTTCAGAACCCGCATCGATGCGCAGGTGCAGATCGCCTTCGACGGTGCGGACCAGGGACGGGACCGCGACATCGAGATCCCGATCCGACAGGTGCACCAGGATGGCCTCCTGCCACTCCAGCGGACCTGGCTGGTCGGCGCGGATCCGCAGCTTGGCGAGATAGGTCGCGCCGTCGATCGTGGACACCCGGTAGTTACGGTCGAGCTCCCCACCCAGAAACTTCAGATCCCGCACCCTCAACCCGTAGGAGTCGGTCAGTCGATCCGCCAGAATCGCCACCGCGGCCGCTTCCGGGTCAACTGATTCGACGGGTGATTGGGTCATCGGATTCCTCTCTGCCACGGGATCAACTGCATCGCTGCCGGATCCGCGCCACCTATTTCAACGGGTCAATATGCTGTGGTCAATGCCACATTCGGCGCCAAATGCGGCAGAATAATGTGCGATCTGCACAATGTAGGCGAATTCACTGTCGCCACGATTCGGCTGTGCTAAAGGCGCATCGACGCCTTGCTCAGCGCGGGAGGAGCCAGATGTTCGACCAGGATCCGATGACCGGCCTCATCCGGTCGGCCGCCCGCCGACTGCTCGACATCCGACTGGAAGAGATCATCGACCGCGCCGTGCAGCAAACGGTCGACGACGAACCGGAGTACACCGGCGGCCCAGTCAGCCGCGAGGATCTGCGGTACCACATGGATCGCACGATGCGGCTGGCGCTGACGCGGCTCGTCGGCGACGCCATTCCGGACTCGCTGCGCTCGGCGGCCACGGATGTGGGACGTATCCGGGCACAGCAGGGTGTTCCCCTGCCGAGCGTCCTGCACGCGTTCCGGATCGACCTCAAGACACTATGGGAGGCACTGATCGCCGAGGGCCGCGCCGTTGGCATCGGCAGCCGCGCGGACTTTCTCGAACGATCGTCGCTGATGGTGTGGGAGACCGTCGAGACCAACACCGAAGAAGTCGTCGAGGGCTATCAGGTGGCACAAGGAAACCTCGAGGAGATCCGCTCCGCGGCTTTCGAACAGCTGCTGCTCGACGGGGACCACCACCAGCCCACTGTCGACAACGCGGTTCAGGTCCTGGGTCTGCCGGAGACCGGCCGCTACATCTGCATCGTCGGCTCGTTCCCGATCCCGCGGCCCGAATTGGTGGCCGAATGCGCAGCTCGGCTCGAAAACAACGGCGACAGTTTCTATTTCAGCTGGTTCGCGCAAGAGCTCCGCGGCGTCATACACGCGCACACCAGTCGAAGCGATATCGCCGCCACGCTGGCCCCCTTGGCCGACCACATCTGCTCGATCGTCGGCGCCGAAGGCCTTGCGATGGTGCCACGGGCGATCAGACTTGCCCGCATGGCCGTCGCCGGACGCGCGGCACCCGGCGTCCGGCATCTCCAGGACAACTGGCTACACGCGGTCACGGCCGCCAACGCCGAACTGTCCGATGCACTACACGCGGCGGTGTACGAACCGCTCCTGGCCCTGAGCGACTATGAACGCAGCGCGATCCTCGAGACGGTCGGTGATCTCATTGCCCACGGCGGCACCATTGCCAACGTCGCGGAACGAACGTTTCGTCACCGCAACACGGTACGCAAGCGATTGCGGTCGTTCACCGCACTGACCGGGCTCGACCTCACCGAGACAAACGATCTCGCCACCACCGCGATCGCCTTCACGGTCGACGCGCAGAAGCGACTGCGCGTCGGCTAGCGCCTATGCCGGCGAATGTTCGGCGTCGCCGGTCGCGGTGACCAGGGACCACAGCCCCGGCGCACCGGCCGCGGTGGCGTACTCGGTGAGTATTTCGTCCCAGTACGCAACCGAGCCGTAGTCCGCACGCCAGCACAATGCGGGCATGGTGAACTCGTGCAGCCGGTGCTCGCGGGTGGTGCCGATTGCACCGTGCACCTGGTGGGCGTTGCGCACCACCACCGAGGCGGCGTGGCCCACGCACGACCGCGCCACCGCGACAAGGAAATTCAGGTTCGGCGAGGACCAGTCCGAACGCAGCGCCTCGGCCAGCGCACCGTCGGTGGCGGCCCGGGCCAGCGCCGACTCCGCGGCGATGTCGGACACCAGGTTCTGCACGGCCTGGAACTTGGCCAACGCCCGGCCGAACTGGATGCGTTCGGTGCTGTGCGCCACCGACATCTGAAGTATCCGGTCCAGCACGGCGCACACCTGAACCGCCCGCACCAGCGCGGCGCGCAAGGTGAACTGCTCGATCACGTTGTCGGACACCGCAGTTCCGGTCAAGCCGGCGACATCGACGCTGATGTCGTCGCGGGGTTCCCCTGCGGCGTTGTGGCCCGGGGTCACCGAAAGGGACGCGGTGTCGACATCGGCTACCCGGTAACCGTCACCGTCGCGCCAGGCCACCACGACCCGCTCGGAATCGGCGGCCCACGGCACCCCGCGCGCGGCTCCGTCGCCGTCGAGCAGACACGCGGTGCGCCGGGCGTCGTCCACTGCCAACCCTGCCGTCTCCAACAGCCAACAGGCCAACAGGTCGTGTTCGGCCAACGGGATCCGCACCCCATGCCAGGCGGCCGCCCGCAGCAGCTCGACCGCCTCGGCCCAGCCCGCACCGCTACCACCGGATCGCTCCGATCCGGTGAGCCGGACCAGGCCGAGTTCGCCCAGCTGACCCCACAATTCGGCGATGGCCTCGCCGGGTTCGTGCTGTCCGCGATGGGCGGCGAAGACCGCCGACATCATCTCGACCAGTTCGCTATCGACTGCGCTCATCATCAGCGCCGTCTCTTCTTCGCGCAAGCGCTCATCAGCGCATCCCCAATCCCCGCGCGATCACACCGCGCAAAACCTCGTTGGTGCCGCCGCGCAGGGTGAACCCGGGCCGTTGAACCACGGCATCGGCCAGCATGCTGCGGTAGTCGTCATCGTCCGGTTCGCCGAGCACATCGGCGAAATCGGCAATGTCTCCCTCGGTGGACGTACCGAGCACCTTGACCACTGCAGCCGCGGTATCGGCCGGATCGTGACGCTGCAGCGCACCGGCGACCGCCATCGACATCTGGTGCAGGCCGGTGATGCGGGCGAGGTAACGACCCAGATCGGTGTGCCGGGGCAGTCCCCCGTCACGCATGTGCGAGGCCAGTTCGGCCAGCAGCGGGAAGGTCGACAGGAAACGCTCGGGCCCACTGCGTTCGAAGCTCAGCTCCGAGGTGACCTGCTGCCAGCCATTGCCGATGGTGCCGAACACCATGTCGTCGGGCACGAACACCTCGTCGAGAATGACCTCATTGAAGTGGTGCTTGCCATTCATCGAGATGATGGGACGGATGTCGACACCGGGGGCGCGCAGATCGACGATGAACTGGCTGAGACCGTCGTGGCGGTGCGCGGGGTCCACCGGCGTGGTGCGAGCCAGGCAGATGAACGCGTGAGCCAGATGGGCGCCCGATGTCCACACCTTGGTGCCGGTGATCTTCCAGCCGCCGTCGGCCGGCACGGCCTTGGTGCGCACACTGGCCAGATCCGACCCGGAATCCGGCTCGCTCATGCCGATACCGAAGTAGCACTCGCCTTTGGCGATGGCGGGCAAGAACTTTCGTCGCTGTTCCTCGGTGCCGTACTTGAGCAGAGAGGGAACGATCTGGCGGTCGGCGATCCAGTGCGCCCCCACCGGCGCTCCGGCCGCCAGCAGTTCTTCGGTGACCACGAAACGTTCCTGATGACTGCGCCCGTGCCCGCCGTATTCGACCGGCACCGTCATGCCCAGCCAACCACGGGCGGCCAGTGCCCGGCTGAAATCCTCGTCCCACCCGGTCAGCCAGCTGTCGGCGTACCTGCCGATTTTTCCGGCCTGCTGTTGCTCGGCGACGAAACGTCTTACCTCAAGCCGTAATTCATCGAGCTCATGCGGGTCGCCGGCGACCGGCGGCACCAGCCTGGTCATGGTCGCTCCACTCACCAGGAGATTTTCTCACGATGCGACGGGCCGACCGTGATATTGCAGGACAGCGCTCGGCAGTTGTCGGCCCGTGAGACCAGCTGACCGCAATGCAGGCATATTCCGGCGTTCGGCTACGTTGAGTGCACTATGACTGCTTCGACGACTGGTCTGACCATGTACACCACGACGTGGTGCGGCTACTGCTCACGGCTCAAGACCGCGCTGAAGGCATCGGGCATCGCGTGGACCGAGGTCGACATCGAGCAAGATCCGGCCGCCGCCGAGTTCGTTGGCTCGGTCAACGGCGGAAACCACGTCGTGCCGACGGTGAAGTTCGCCGACGGGACGACGCTGACCAACCCCACCATCAAGCAGATCAAAGCCGTACTCGGCTGATTTCGACCTGCCGAGCAGACCCGGTCAGTTCAAGGCCGCCCAGGATTCGATGATCTCGCGCGCAATCGAGATCGACCCGGGCAGCAGCAACCGCGACACCGAATCGCCGTTCGCCGAACTCCAATCGCCCTGATCCAGCGCCGCACGGACCTCGGCCCGAGTGAACCACCCGGCCTCGGCGATCTCCCCGTCGTTGAACGAGAACGGCTGCTCCGGATCGCCGATCGCGTGGAACCCGACCATAAGCGAACGCGGGAACGGCCACGGTTGGCTGCCCAGGTACTGCACATCGGTGACGGTGAGACCGATCTCCTCGGCGATCTCGCGCACCACGCAGTTTTCGAAGGATTCACCGGCCTCGACGAATCCGGCCAGGATCGAGAACAACCGCTCGGGCCACATGGTCTGGCGGGCCAGCACCGCGCGGTCGTAGCCGTCGTGCACCAGGCAGATCACCGCCGGATCGATGCGCGGGAACTCCTCGTGGCCGTTGAGCGGGTTCACCCGCGCCCAGCCGCCCTTCGCCGGCTTCGTCGCCGCACCGTCCACCGCGCTGAACCGGGAATGGTCGTGCCAGTTCAGCAGCGCGGTGGCGGTGGCGACCAACTGAGCACTGGTGTCGTCGAACACCTGCCCGGTGCGGCGCAGATCGAGCACCTCGCTTTCGGCGTCGGGATCCTCGGGCGCTTCCAGCGGACCGCGCACCGCCCAGACATGTCTGCCGTCGGGCAGCCGCCCCAGGAACACGGCATGCTCCGGTGGCTTGTCCCCCAGCCGGGCAGCCTTGCCCAGCACCACCTCACCACCCGAGATCAGCACCTGGCTGCGCTGGTCCACCCGCAGCAACAACGCATCCGCCCAGCCCGCCATCGCGGCGTCGATATCGGTGCGCAGGGCATCGGAGCGGTCAGCGCCGACCCGGGACAGCAGGGGGACGTTGCGCAGCTGGAAGCTTCTCATCGTTCGGTGTCCCCACTGCGGACGTAGAGCAATCGGTCGCCGATCTTCAAGGCGTCGACCTCCGGGGCATCCACGCGGAACAGATGACCGTCGCGCACCACGCCCAGCACGATGTCGTGTAGGTGCCGCGGCGAGCCTCCCTCCTCCTTGGGCTCCACCTCGCGTTCGGAGATGGAGAACCCGGCGTCGGGGGTGAGCAGGTCTTCAATCACCTCCACCACGCTGGGGGTCTGGGTTGCGATGCCCAGCAGGCGGCCCGCGGTTTCCGAGGACACCACGGTTGAATCCGCGCCGGACTGCTTGAGCAGGTGCAGGTTGTCGGACTCCCGAACTGAGGCGATGATCTTGGCCTTCGGCGCCAACTCGCGCGCGGTCAACGTGACCAGGACCGCGCTGGCGTCGTCATCTGTGGCCACGATGATCGACTTGGCGTGCTGCGTGCTGGCCAGCCGCAGGACGCCGGAATTGGTGGCATCCCCATGAACGGTGACCAATCCGGCACTCCTGGCGCGATCGAGCGCGGCCGCGTTCTCGTCGACGACGACGATGTCGCCCGGGGCGACCTCATCGCCGACCATCGCAGACACCGCGGTGCGGCCCTTGGTGCCGTATCCGATAACGACAGTGTGGTTACGCACTCTGTTCCTCCATCGCTGGGTCCTCAGCGCCTGCCGCGACTGAGTGGTCAGCGTTTCCACCGTGGTACCGATAAGGACGATCAGGAAAGCCACCCGCAGGGGCGTGATCACCAGGACGTTGACCAGCCGTGCCGACTCGGTGTACGGCGTGATGTCGCCGTATCCCGTTGTCGAGAGCGAGACCGTTGCGTAGTAGAAGCAGTCCAGGAATGACAGCGGATTGTTCGGATCCGGGGCGCTGTCGTTGTCCCGGTAGCCGTAGCGGTCCATGTACACGATCAGGACCGTGGCGAACAGCGCGGTCAGCGCATACAGCACCCGCATGGCGATCTTGCGTGCCGGGCTGACGAACGGTTGGGGGATGCGCAGAATGTCGACGAGCGCGGCATCCGGCCGGGAGGACAGATTCTCGTCAATCGCGGCGAGCCGGCGCCGCAGCCTGCCTTTAGCCACGTGAACCCATTATCGAGCAAAGCGAACCAGGGCAAGCCTGGATCGAACCGAGCAGACGCACGCCACAATGTAACCACGTCCGCACCCACACCTGAGCGGATGTCCGCCGGGCCCGCCGCCCAGCGCCTGGTGTGTACCGCAACTCATGGTCGGCCGAGAACGCCGAGCGCAGGTTTGGCAAGGCTATCGTTGCTGGTGACGTGCGGTTTTGACGTATACGGTCGCATCGTGGCGAATGAAACCCATCCGTCCGAACCGCACGCGGGTTCGGTGTCATCGAAGTTGAACTGGCTTCGCGCCGGAGTACTGGGCGCCAATGACGGAATCGTCTCCACGGCAGGCATCGTCGTCGGCGTGGCCGCGGCAACGGTGGAACGGGCGCCGATTCTGACCGCCGGAATCGCCGGCCTGGCCGC
Source organism: Mycolicibacterium frederiksbergense (assembly GCF_029893345.1). Lineage (GTDB taxonomy): Bacteria > Actinomycetota > Actinomycetes > Mycobacteriales > Mycobacteriaceae > Mycobacterium > Mycobacterium frederiksbergense_B. The sequence goes on from NZ_JARXVE010000005.1 coordinate 109,265, forward strand.
AGGTGCGGTGTCGATGGCGCTGGGTGAGTACGTCTCGGTGAGCACGCAGCGGGACACCGAACGCGCGCTGCTGCACAAGGAACGCGGCGAGCTGCGCGACGATCCCGAAGCCGAGTTGGACGAACTGGCCTCGCTTTACGAGGCAAAGGGACTGTCGACCGCGACGGCTCGCACCGTGGCCGAGGAGCTCACCGAGCACGACGCGTTCGCCGCACACGCCGAGGTCGAATTGGGTATCGACCCGCACGAACTGACCAATCCATGGCATGCGGCGCTGTCCTCGGCGCTGGCGTTCACCATCGGCGCGATCTTGCCGATCATCGCGATCCTGGTCCCGCCGACGACATGGCGCATCCCGGTCACGGTGGTGGCGGTGCTGCTCGCCCTGGTGCTGACCGGTGCCGTATCGGCCGGAATGGGCGGGGCGCCAAAGAACCGGGCGGTGCTGCGCAATGTGATCGGCGGCGGCCTCGCCTTGGGAACCACCTATCTGATCGGCCTTTTGGTGGGGACCGCCATCAACTGACTTCGACATCATCCAATCAGCCAAGGAGCACCGTGACAGTCATCAATGGCCTACCGGCCCACGTCCTACTCGTCCACGCTCTCGTCGTACTCGCGCCGCTGACCGCGGTGCTGGCGATCACCTGCGCGCTCTGGCCCGCCGCCCGCCGGGGTCAGTTGTTGTGGCTCACGCTCATCCTGGCCGTGGTGGCAACGATTCTGACGCCGATCACGACCGAAGCCGGCGAATGGCTCTACGATCTGAGGCCGTCGGCCGACGCCGTCCTGCAGAAGCACGCCGAGCTCGGCGGCACCATGATCTACTTCTCGCTCGCGCTGTTGGTCGTCGCGCTGGCGCTGGTGGCACTGCGTTTCGCCGAGCGCCGCGAGGACAGTCGACGTGTGCTGTACAACGCTGTCGTCGCGGTGGTGGCCGTGGTTGTCGGGGTCGCGTCGATCGTTCAGGTGTACCGCATCGGTGACGCCGGAGCTCAGTCGGTGTGGGGATCCGAGATCGCCAACCTGACCTCGTCGGGCAGCGACTAGTCCGCCGGGACTAGTCCGTCGGCGCAGATGTCGGCGTGGCTTCCGAGGGCTCCATCAGCAGGACGGCCAACTCCTCCTCCCCGGGCAGCGATTCCGGGCTGACCGTCTGGCCTGAGCGCACGTAGTGGAACGCCGCGCGCACCGATTCCGGAGCGCAACCGCGCAGCGCCGCCCAGGCCAGGCGGTACACCGCGAGCTGAATCGCGGCCTGCGCCATGGCTTCCGGCGTGGCCGGGGGTTCGCCGGTTTTCCAGTCCACCACAGTGGTGGTGCCATCCGGGTCGGCGAACACCGCGTCGATCCGCCCCCGCACGATGGTGCTGCGGGTCTGCCCGATCACCATGTCGAAGGGCACCTCGACCTCGATCGGGGTGCGAGCGGCCCACGACGATGTAACGAACGCGTCTTGCAGCTCGGATAGTTCCGCGGCAACGGCGCGCCCGCTATCGCTGTCCGACGCACCCGGCAGATCGTCGAGGTCGAATAGCCGCTCGGAGTGGAAGTATCGCTGCACCCACTCGTGGAATGCGGTGCCCAGCAGGGCGTGCGGATCCGGACGTTGCGGTAGCCGCCGGTGCAGGCGGCGCAGCGCGGACTGCCGATCACGGCTCAGCTCCACCAGAGTGCTCACCGACAGCTGGCCGGGCAATTCGGCGGGGACGACCCGCGGCCCGCGATCCCGTTCGGCCAGTAGCGCGTCGACGTCGGCCGCCCAGCCCTCTCGGTCGGCAGCGCCGGCAGCTTCGGCTGTATCGGCCGTATCGACCCCCGCACCTGACCCGCCGGCCAGCGCTTCCGCCACCAATGCCGCGCCGCGGTCCAGCTCAGCCTGGCCGACCGGAACGGCAGGCCAGATCGCTTCGACAGCCTTGTCCCGCAAAGGATTTACCTCACCAGCGGCCGGCTCGGCGGCCCACTGCTCGATCTCGCCGCACGGCTGCCCTTGTGCGTGGGCCGCCTCCACGATGTCCTTGATCTCACACAAGAACTCCGACGGGCCGCGCGGCTTGCTCTCGGTGGCCCCCCAGTGATGGCCGGAGATCAGCAAGGTGTCCTCGGAGCGGGTGATCGCCACGTAGAGCAACCGCCGTTCCTCGTCGATGCGACGCTGCTCCAGGCTGCGCTTGTGATCGGAGATCTTGTCCGACAGGATCTTCCGATCGTTGATATCGGAGGTGTCCAGCACCGGAACACCCAGTTCGGATTCGGTTGCGCGATCACCTCGCAACAGCGGAGGCAGATCCGAAGAATCGGTGAGCCAGGTGCGCGCCGAAGCCGTCGACGGAAACACCCGGCCGCTCAAATGCGGAACGGCCACCACCTGCCATTCCAACCCCTTGGCCGCGTGCACGGTCAGGATCTGTACCCGATCGTGCGACACCGTCAATTCGGCCGGCGCCAGGCCGTTCTCCACCTCGGTCGCGACGTCCAGGTAGGCCAACAACGCCAGCACCGACGTCCCCGGCCGCCCGGCGAAATCGGCCACCAGATCACAGAACGTGTCGAGGTTCTCGGTTCCGGTCCACCCCGCCGCCACCGGTCGCGCCGCGCGCGCCTCGGCATCCAGCCCGGCCACTCGCCGCACCTCGGCCACCAGCTCGGGCAGCGGATGGCTCAAGTGCGAGCGCAGCATGGTCAGCTCCCGCCCGAGCGCCACGATCCGCTGGTACCCGGACGGCGAATAGTGTTCCGTGGCACCGGGATCACAGATCGCGTCGGCCAGGCAGGCCGAATCGGCGTCCGGGGCGGCCTGCGCCACGATCTCCGCGGCGCTCGGCTCCCCCACCGGCCGGTCGTCGAGTTCTCTGGCCCGGCGCCAGAGCGCGGCGATATCACGGGCGCCGAATCGCCACCGTGGACCGGTCAGCACTCGCATCACCGCCGAACCCGCCGCGGGATCGGCCACCAGCCGCAGCATCGCGACCAGATCGGCCACCTCCGGCACGGCGAGCAGCCCGGCCACCCCGACCACCTCGACGGGCACCCCACGCGCGTTGAGTGCCTCGGCCATCGGCGCGGCGTCGGCATTGCGCCGCACCAGTACCGCGGCGGTGGGTGCGGCCGAGCCCTGCGCCACGGCACCGTGGTAGATCCGGGCCAGATGGTCTGCCACCCAGTCACGTTCGGTCTCGACATCAGACAACAGCGCACACCGGATGGTGCCTGGTTCAGCATCCGGCCTGGGCCGCAGCTCGTGCACCGTCACCGAACGGCGCCGCGCCTCGGCCGATACCGCATTGGCCAGCTGCAGAGCGCTCGGCGGGTTGCGCCAGCTGGTCCGCAGCTCCAGGGTCGGAGCCGGGGTGCCGTCGGCGAACGGAAAATCCGTGGTGAACCGGGGCAGGTTGGTGGCCGACGCGCCTCGCCAGCCATAGATCGACTGGATCGGATCACCGACGGCGGTCAACGCCAGGCCGTCGTCGGCGCCACCGCCGAACAGTGCGGACAACGCGACCCGCTGGGCGTGCCCGGTGTCCTGGTACTCGTCGAGCAACACCACCCGGAAACGTTGCCGCAGCTGCTCGCCGACCTGCGGAAAACTCGCTGCCAGGCGAGCCGCCGCGGCCATCTGCATGCCGAAATCCATCACCTTGTCGACACGCATCCGCTGATGCAGCGCATCGATCAGCGGCACCAGCTCGGTGCGTTCGGTCTGGGTGGCCAACATTCGCAGCAGCCACTGGCTGGGCCCGCTGTCCCGCTGATAGGGCCCGGCCGGAAGGGTGTGCACCAGCCGATCCAGCTCGACGTGGGTGTCGAGCAGCTGGTCGGTGTCCACCAGATGCTCGGCGAGCGCACCGGCCAACCGCAGCACCATGGCCGTCACGGCGGCCGGCGTCTTCTCGATGGCCAGCTCGCCGGGATGCGCACACACCACCTCAAAAGCCAACTGCCACAGCTCGGTCTCGCTGAGCAGCCGGGTGTCCGGTTCGACCGGCAGCAGCAGCCCGTGCTCACGCAGCAAGGTGCCGGCGAACGCGTGATAGGTACTGACCGTGGCCGACTCGGCCGATCCGTCGCTCGCCCCCGGTACCGGCGCCAGACCCGCACCGGCCAGCCGGGCCAGCCGGGTGCGCACCCGGCGCAACAACTGGCCCGCGGCCTTGCGGGTAAAGGTCAGGCCCAGCACCTGTGATGGCGTGGCATAGCCGTTGGCCACCAGCCAGACCACCCGGGCGGCCATGGTCTCGGTCTTGCCGGCGCCCGCCCCGGCGATAACCACCAGCGGCCCGGGCGGCGCGGCGATCACCGCGGCCTGCTCGTCGGTCGGCGGGAAAAGACCGAGCGCGGCGGACAATTCGGCAGGGCTGTACTGTGCGCCGGCAGCCCCGGTGGTTCCCGTCATGATCGCTCCCCGACGGACTGGGCCGGGCACGAGGAACGCACCGGGCAGTTGGCACACCCGTCATTGACCCGGGCCGCGAACTGCGGTCCGGCCGTGGCAGCGGCCGCGCTGCCGACCGTGTCCAGCCAGTCGGCACGGCTATCGGGTGTCATCGGATCCTGTTCACGTTCGGTGGCACCGGCCGCCCCCGCCTTGCCCAGATATACCAAACGCCCGCCGCCCGGCTGGTCCCCGTCCGGCAGCAACCCGGCGGCCACCGCGAGTTGGTAGGTGGCCAGCTGGGCGTGCTTCTGCGCGTCGCCCTTGGTGACCGGGCTCTTGCCGGTCTTGAGGTCCACGACGACAAGCCGATCGGCTTGATCACGCTCCAACCGGTCCAACCGGCCCCGCACCCGAACCCCCGGCCCGTCGGGTCCCGGCTCGACGAGCACGCCCTCGACATCGATCTCGGTGCCGACCTCGGTCAGCTGTCCGCGGGTGTCCGAACGCCACCGGGTGAAGGTCTCCAGCATCGCGCGGTGACGGGTCAACTCATTGTCCGAATACCATTTCGCCTCGTAAGGCAGCTGCTCCCAAACCTTCTCCAGATCGTTGACCAGCTGGGTCTCGGTCTTGCCGGAATCGGAGACCAGCGCGTGCAGCAGCGAGCCGACGGTCGATCGCACGTCACGCCCGTCACTGCCGCCATGGCGTTCCAGCAGCCAACGCAGCGGGCAGTCGGTGAGCATCTGCAGCGTCGACGGCGACAGCGTCACAACCTGCTCGGGATCCGACCACAGCGGTTCCTCGGTGGACATCGGCGTCATGCTGTGCCATTCCGCCGGATCCGCCCCGGGCACACCGGCGGCGGCCAGTCTGGCCAATTGGCTTGCCGCACAGCGACGCGACTCGTCATCGACGGCGCCTTCCGGGGCGCATACCACGGCGCGCAGCCGGCCCACCACCGCCGACGGCACCAACACCCGCGGAGCGGCTAGCGGCGGCAGCGGTTCCGATTCGCCTGCCAATTCGGCCAATTCGGCGCAGAACGGTGACGGCAGCAGCGATTCGTCTCCGGTATCGCTGTCGACCGCGGTGACCATCAACCGGGTCCGCGCCCGGCCCATCGCCGCCATCAGCAGACGCCGCTCCTCGGCCAGCAGCGGCGCCCGGGTCGACACCGCACGGTCGGCCGGGTCGACGATCCCATCGAGGACATCCACCAGATTCTGCGTGCCCAGCACACCGCCACGCGGAACGGTGTTGGGCCACAATCCTTCCTGCACACCGGCGATAACCACGAAATCCCACTCCCGGCCGAGCGCGGCATGCGCGCTGAGCACCGACACCGCATCAGCCTGCGGGCTCGAGTCGGCAGTCGAGATCGATGTACCCAGCGTCGCAACATGATCGACCAACCCACGCAGTGACGCCCCAGCGGTGCGACTGACGTACTGATCGGCCACATCGAACAGCGCCGTCACCGCATCGAGGTCCCGATCGGCCTGCGCCCCGATGGTGCCGCCGCGCTCGCTGGCGGCCAGCCAGCGCGGCTGCAAGCGACACGCGCTCCAGGCCTGCCACAACGTGTAGCGCGGATCGGCGCCGTCGCGCTCGCTGCGCCGGGCGGCGGCCAACACCGACCGCAGCCGGCGTAGCGGCTTCACATGTTCTGCCGACAATCCGGCCGGCTCTGCGGCGATCGCGGCGACCAACAGGTCGGCGAAATCCCGCGGCGGCGTGGAACCGTCGATGCGGCGCAGCGCCCGGCGCAGCTGCCGCAGGGTCACCGGGTCGACGCGGCCGACCGGACCGGTGAGCAGCGCGATGGCGCTCTCGCCGTCCAAGTGACCGGATGCAGTGACCTTCAACACGGTCAGCAAGGAAGCGACGGCGGGCTGCGTCGCCAACCCCAGGTCGGGGCCCGTCGACTGCACCGGCACCCCGGCGGCGCTCAGCGCCCGGGCCAGCGCCGCACCCACGCGCGGAATCGAGCGCACCACCACGGCCATCTCCGACCAGGGCACCCCGTCCATCAGGTGGGCCCGGCGCAACGCATCGGCGATCATCGTGTTCTCGGCGTGCGATGTCGCGGCCAGCCGCACCGTCACTTCGCCGTCCCCACGCTCCGGGTTGCCGTCCAGCCGCCGGGTTGCCCCGACGCCGGGCAGCCGGCGAGCGATACCCGAGACGGCCGATGCGACCGCGGGAGCGCAACGATGCGACCGGGTGAGGGTGATCGCCGGATATGCGTCGTCGCCCTGATCGCGCAACAACACCGGATCGGCGCCGCGGTAACCGAACACCGCCTGGTCGGCGTCACCGGCGATGACGGTGAGGCCGGCCCCGGCGGCCAGCACCCGGACCAGCCGGGCGGCCTGCGGGTCGAGGTGCTGTGCATCGTCGACCAGCAACAGGCTGATCCGTGCCCGCTCGGCAGCCAGCAGGTCGGCGTCGGTTCCGAGCGCTTCCAGCGCGGCACCGACGAGTTCGGCCGCCCCCAAGGCCGGGATGGTGGCCTGCGGGGCGGCCATGCCGACCGCCGAACGCAGCAGCATGATCTGCTCGTAGGCCCGGGCGAACCGGCCCGCCGCCGACCATTCCGGACGTCCCGCCGAACGGCCCAGCCGTTGCAGCGCGCGCGGATCCACCCCGCGTTCCGTGCAGCGGGCCATCAGATCGCGCAGCTCGGTGGCGAAACCGGCAGTGCTCAGCGCCGGCCACAGCTGCTCGGGCCAGCCCACGGGCGAATCCGCGCCGTCCTCCAGATCGCCGGCCAGCAGCTCACGGATGATGCCGTCCTGTTCGGCGGTGGTGATCAGCCGTGGCGGCGGATCGGCGTTGCGCTGGGCCGCCAACCGCAGCAGCGCGAACGCATAGGAGTGCACGGTGCGAACCAGGGGTTCGCGCACCACGCCATGGACGCCCGCCCCGAGCAGCCGGGCGGTGATCGCCGCCCTGGCCTCCCCGCGCAAGCGCGCCGAGCCGGTCAACAACAGCACCGACTCCGGGTCCGTGCCCGCAGCGATGTGCTCGACCGCGGTGGTGATCAGCAGCGAGCTCTTCCCCGTGCCGGGCCCGCCCAGTACCCGCACCATCCCGCCGCGCCCGGGTGCCAGCAGTTCGGTTCCCGCCAGCGCCGGCTCGACATAACGTGCAGTCATAGCAGGCATGACACCAGAAGGGACCGACAAGTAGCGCAGCGGATTGGAGCGAGCAGCCCGACAAGTAGCGCCGCGAGCGGCCCTGGCAGCATGAACGGGATGTCAGCCGAGAAGTTGCACGTCCACCGCTACGGCCCGGCACAGCCGCCCCGGCTGCTGCTCATCCACGGCTTGACCGGACACGGCCAGCGCTGGAAGACACTGGCCGAACAGCACCTGCCCGACGTCGCGGTCCTCGCACCGGACCTGCTCGGGCACGGCCGCTCATCGTGGGCGGCACCGTGGACGCTGGATGCCAACGTCGCGGCACTGTCCTCGCTGCTCGAGCGTCCGGCACTGGTGGTCGGGCACTCGTTCGGCGCTGCGGTGGCCCTCAATCTCGCTGCGGCACATCCGGATCTGGTGAGTGGACTGGTGCTGCTGGACCCGGCTGTCGAACTCGACGGCCAGTGGATGCGTGAGATCGCCGACAACATGATGGCCTCCCCGGACTATCCGGATCCCGACGAAGCGCGCGCCGAGAAGGTGCACGGCTCCTGGGGTGAGGTCGCGGCCACCGAGCTGGACCGTGAGCTCGACGAGCATCTCATCGAGCTGGCCGGCGGCCGCTACGGGTGGCGGATCAGCATCCCGGCGATGATGGCCTACTGGAGCGAGCTGGCCCGCCCGGTTGCGTTGCCGCGCAAGGGCACTCCCACGGTTCTGGTGCGCGCCACCCGCACCCACCCGCCGTATGCGCGCGACGAGCTGATCTCGGCGCTGGCCACCCGGCTCGGTTCGGATTTCGCCCTGGCAGACTGGGACTGTGATCACATGGTGGCCCAGGCGAAACCCGCCGAAACTGCGAAGCTGATCCGCGAACAGCTGGCCTGAGATGCCCGCGGTCACCGAGGAGCAGGTCGAGACGGTGCGGGCGCTGGTCGCCGCGATCCCGTCCGGGCGCGTCTGTACCTACGGTGACATTGCCGATGCCGCTGGGCTTTCCAGCCCGCGCATCGTGGGCTGGATCATGCGGACCGACTCCTCGGACCTGCCCTGGCACCGGGTGATTCCCGCCTCCGGACGCCCGGCCCCGCACCTGGCCACCCGGCAACTGGAACGGCTGCGCGCCGAGGGCGTGCTGGCCGTCGACGGCCGGGTGTCACTGCGCGAATACCGCCACACCTTCTAGCGCGAGCAGACGCAGAGTCGCACCGCGAGCGCCTCCGGAGTGCGATTGTGTGTCTGCTCGCGGGAGTAGGTGAGCTACAGGATCAGCCGGACGAGCGCGGCGGTCCGCGCCAGACCCGGGAACGCCGCCGCGGTGGACCGTGGATGCAATGCGTGCACCGCCAACCGGAACATCAACGCCCGCAACAACATCTGCGGCCATTCCGGTAGCGCCTCCCACCGCTCGATCAATCCATCGTCGGCATCACCCCACGACAATGCATCGATTACCACCACACCTGCGGCCCACGGCGCCGGGCGCCAATACGGGGTGATGTCGGTGATTCCCGGTGCGGCCGTCCCGGCAAAAAGCACTGTGCCGTAAAGGTCGCCGTGCACCAGCTGGTTGGCGCTCTTGGTCGGCCTGCGCAACCCGGCCAGCTGATTGATCAGCTCGACCGAACGTTGCCCGTCCGACGACCCGGGCGAGACGCTGGCACCGGGCGGCAACGAATGCAGCGGCCGGTCCTCCCATGCCGCACGGTCGGCGGCGATGAACACGTCGACATCGGCCCACGGCGCCACCGGCGGTTGAGTGAGGAACCGCGGCCGCTCCAACTTCGCGGTGGCCTCATGCAATCGCACGGCCGCCGACACCACTTCGTCATGGCGGGGTTCGGGGGTGCCGGCTACGAATGTGTCGGCCCGCCAGCCGGCCACCACGTAACGCCCATCGGTCGAGCGGACCGGGCGGGCCAGCCGCACTCCCTCGACGAACAACGTCTCGCGAACCTTGGCCGACCACGCCGCACGGGCGTGCTCGGGCACCATCGACAACACCACTTCGCCGCAGCGCCAGCCACCATCCCAGCTCGAGCCGAGCGGTACCGGGCGCACCCCGGAGAGGCCGAACGCCGCCAGCACATGTTCCGGCGGCCGTTCCACAGTCACAACCTCAGCCTAAGGCGTAACTCCGCAAACCAACGGTCAGTACATGACCATGTCGGGCTCAAGCTGTTTGGCCCAGGCCACAATCCCGCCCTGCAGGTGCATCGCATCGGAGAAGCCGGCCTGCTTGACGATTGCCAGAACCTCGGCCGAACGCACCCCGGTCTTGCAATACAGCACCGGTGTTCGGTCGACCGGGAGCTTGGCCAACGCGTCACCGGATTCGAACGACGGCTTCGGGATGAGCTCGGCGCCCTCAATGTGATTGATATCCCACTCCACCGGTTCGCGGACGTCGATCAGCGCCAACGGTTTCCCGGCGTCGAGCAGCTCACGCAGTTCCAGCGGGGTGATCGTCGACCCCTGCGCAGCCTCGGTGGCGTCCTCCGAAACGACACCGCAGAACACGTCGTAGTCGATCAACTCGGTGATCTTCGGAGTCGCCGGGTCCTTGCGGATCCGGATGGTGCGGTAGGTCATGTCGAGCGCGTCGTAGACCATCAACCGGCCCAGCAGCGGTTCGCCGATGCCGGTGATGAGCTTGATCGCCTCGGTGCCCATCACCGACGCGATCGACGAGCACAGGATGCCCAGCACCCCACCCTCGGCGCACGACGGCACCATGCCCGGTGGCGGCGGCTCTGGATAGAGGTCGCGGTAGTTCAGGCCCAGACCGTCGGGGGCGTCCTCCCAGAACACCGACACCTGACCTTCGAACCGGTAGATCGAGCCCCACACATAGGGCTTGCCCGCCAGCACCGCGGCGTCGTTGACCAGGTAGCGGGTGGCGAAGTTGTCAGTGCCATCCAGGATCAGGTCGTACTGGCGGAACAACTCGACGGCGTTGTCGGGTTCCAGCCGGAACTCGTGCAGGTTCACCTTGACCAGCGGGTTGATCTCGGCAATCGAATCACGCGCGCTCTGCGCCTTTGGCCGGCCGATATCGGCCTGGCCATGGATGATCTGGCGCTGCAGATTGGATTCGTCGACCACGTCGAACTCGACGATCCCGATCGTGCCCGCCCCGGCCGCGGCCAGGTACAGCAGCGTCGGCGAACCGAGACCGCCGGCCCCGATCACCAGCACCTTGGCGTTCTTCAGCCGCTTCTGCCCGTCCAGCCCGAGATCCGGAATGATCAGGTGCCGGCTGTAGCGCGCCACCTCTTCACGGGTCAGCTCCGCGGCCGGCTCAACCAGCGGCGGTAATGACACGTCCAAATTCGCGGACACCGCATGTCTCCTCAGTTTTTATGGGCAGTTCATCGTCCCAGCTGCTCGTACCCACAACGGTAATCCGGTCCGGATACTTCCCGTGCTCCGGCTACCGACAATGATCGTGATGTGAGCCCGGCACTCGCCCGGCCCGCCCAGGATCGCCGGTTACGCGATCGGATACGGCCAGGGGTTGAACCGGCACGTCAAGCCGTCGGCCTTGACCGTTTCCGGGTCGAACTTGGCGGCGTCGTCATTTGAGGTCGAGAACGTTTGCTGCATCATGATCGGCGCCAGCTGTCCGTTGGCTTCGCAGGCCTCGTGCCGCTGGTAGCCGATGGCATGACCAACCTCATGGTTGATCAGGTACTGCCGGTAGGAGCCGATGTCCCCTTGAAAGGGCACCGCACCGCGGACCCACCGGGCCTCGTTGATGAAAACTCGAGGCTGATTTCCGTTGAACAACGGGTTGTAGCACGACGCCTCCAGCTGGATGTCGTACCCGCACCCCTCGCGCACCGTCATCGGAGATGTCAACGACACCCGGAAATCGGGTTCGACACCGCTGCTCGCGTCTACTCGGGTGAAAGCGAACAACCCGTTGTGCGTCCAGCTCTTGGGATTGGCCAGGGTTTCACTGACCATCCGGGCGAAGCCCTCGTCACCGCCGAATGTGGTGGTGTCCACCCCGTCCTCGACCTCGACGGTGTAGGTAAAGGACTTTGTGGTGCCCTGACCGATCTTGGGGGTGGCGCCAGGAACGATGCGCCAGGTCCGGTCGCCGGTCTCGGTGAAGGGCCCGCCGGCCGGCAGGATGCCGGTGGGCAGGTTGGCGTCGAACTGGGTCAGGCCTTTGGGCGGCGCGCCGATGATCGCGGTGCTGGCCGCGTCGATGGTGGGCGGGCCCTGCACCGGGCCCTCCTCATCGAGGGCCGACTGCGGGGCGCTGGTGCCGGCGATCGTCTGATAGATCACCACCACGGTCAGCACCACGAGCACCGGCAGCGCATAGGCCCGCCAGCCGTAGGTGGAGATGAATCGGCCGATCCAGGTTTGCTTGCGCCAGTGCTGGTGGTCATCGCGGTTCGACCTGGTCCGGCCTGAATCCACAGCCAGCGGATCTCGCTGCGCGCGCAGCGGCTCCCGCCACTCGTTGCGCAGCGCCGGGACACGGCCACCCCCGCGACGTCCCGGGTCGTAGGTCACCGGACCAGGATGGCACAGACTCCTGTGGATCCAATCCCGGCGCAGCTATGCCGTTACCACGCTGGTGTCATTTCGAAACCCGCGTACGTTTCGCAACGGACCGAGTGACGGTAGTAATGTCGTTGCGATCAGCGGCTCGGATGAACATGTCCAAGTGCGCCAGAGCAATACAGATTGAGGGCCTGATGAGCGAACTCGCCAACACCGCCGCGAGGAAGGCTGACAAGCCGGCCACCGGTGGTGGCCGACGCGGCAACCGCCTGCCTCGGGACGAGCGACGCGGCCAGCTTCTGATCGCCGCCAGCGAGGTGTTCGTCGACCGGGGCTACCACGCGGCGGGCATGGACGAGATTGCTGAGCGTGCGGGCGTGAGTAAACCCGTGCTCTACCAACACTTTTCGTCGAAGCTAGAGCTGTACCTGGCGGTACTGCAGCGCCATGTCGACAACCTGGTATCCGGTGTGCGCCAGGCCCTGCGCACCACGACCGACAACCGGCAACGGTTGCGCGCGGCGGTGGAAGCGTTCTTCGACTTCATCGAGCATGACAGCCAGGGTTATCGGCTGATTTTCGAGAATGACAATGTCAGCGAACCGCAGGTGGCCGCGCAGGTGAAGGTGGCCACCGAGGCGTGCACCGACGCGGTGTTCGATCTGATCAGTCGCGATTCCGGTCTGGAGGCCCACCGGGCCAGGATGATCGCGGTCGGATTGGTGGCCATCAGTGTCGACTCGGCACGGTACTGGCTGACCAATGACCGGCCGATCGACAGGACTACTGCCGTGGACGGCACGGTGCAGTTCGCCTGGGGCGGACTGTCACACGTGCCGCTCACCCGGTCCTGAGCTCAGGCGGATTCCGCCCCAACTCCGAAACCGACCCGCCGCACGTCGGCGGCGCCGATCTCGACATACGCGATCCGGCTGTTCTGCACCAGGAACCGCCGGCCCTTCTCATCGGTCAATGCCAGCACACCCGAATCCTTGGCGAGTGCGTCGGTGACCTGCTGCTCCACCTCGGTGGGTGTCTGCGCGCTGTTGAAGGTCAGCTCGCGCGGGCTGTCCGTGACACCGATTTTGACCTCCACGCTGGGACCCTTCTTTCTTACTTTCGTGGTTATCCGCTTTCCAGAGCAGGCTAGTGGACGGCCAGACACGACCGTCGCGGCGTGGTGCCAGTGCAGGTACGCCGTGCGCGAAACACAGATATCGAACCGAGTCCGGACCGTAACCGACACACCCCGCGCTCAACCTCATCTGTCACTTCCGCCTCGATAGCATCAGTTCGACATTGGACGAGACGACTGGGACAGCCGCATGACCAGGCACTATTCGCCGTATGACACCACGCCGACCGAGCGCTTCGGGGACCACCCGTATGAGCCGGGCAGCTATCAGGACCACTACTCCCAATCCGGCGCCTACGCCGCGGACTACGCGACTGCCGCTGCCGACCCGCAGGCCGATTACCAGGAGTACGCCGACTACGACGACGAGGTCACGTTCTACGAGGACCCCATCGATCGGCGCTGGATCTGGGTCGCTGCCGTGGCAGGCGCGATCCTGCTCGTCGCGGTGATCTGCACCGTCGTGATCCTGGGCGGCGGAGACAGCGGCACGGTGTCTGCCTCCCTGACCTCGCCGTCGGCCCAGCCGACGCAGACCTCCCAACCGGCGCAGGACGCCACGTCCAAGCCGGTTCCGCCGCGCGCCGAACCGACCGCGCCGCTGTCACCGGAGACCGTGACCACGGTGACCCCCACGCACAGCCCGACCGCGGTGGCCCCACCCGCCGCGCCGCCGGCCGAAGCGGCCCCGCCGGTGGCCAATGTGAACCCGAACGCCATCACCTATCAGGTGACGGGCAACCGCCAGCTCATCGACCTGGTGACCGTGGTCTACACCGATGAGCAGGGCGCGCTGCAGACCGACATCAACGTCGCGCTGCCGTGGACCAAGACCGTGGTGCTCAACCCGGGCGTCCAGCTGAAGTCGGTCACCGCCACCAGCGTCGCCGGTCAGCTCAACTGCACCATCACCGATGCGGCGGGCGCCGTGATCGTCGCGCAGGCCAACAACACCATGATCACCACCTGCACGCGGTAGCCGATACCGGCCGCCAGCCCCGGCCGGTCAGGCCAGGCCCAGCTCCTGCATGCGGGACTGATGGGTGTGCTGCAGCCGGCCGAAGAATTCGGCCAACTGGGTCAGGCCCTCGCCGCTGGACATCACCAGGTCGACGAGCTCGTCATGATCGGCCAGTACGAACTGCGCCTGGGTGACCGCCTCACCGAGCAGCCGACGGGCCCACAACGCCAGGCGGTGCCGCTGGCGATCGCTGGCGGTCACCGCGGCGCGCACCTCGGCGACCACGAACTGCGAATGACCCGTTTCGGAGAGCACCGCGCGCACCACCGAGGCGACTTCCTCAGGTAATGCGTCAGCAATCTCCAGATAAAAGTCCGCGGCCAGCGCATCACCGATGTAGGTCTTGACCAATGCCTCCAGCCAGGTGCTGGGAGTGGTCATGCGGTGGTAGTTCTCCAACGCCGAGGCGTACTTCGTCATCGCCGGGACGACGTCAACTCCCCTGCGTTCCAATGCATCCCGCAACAACTCATAGTGGCCCATCTCGGCGGCGGCCATGCTCGCCAAGTTGATCCGGCCGCGCAAGTTGGGCGCCATGCGCGCCTCTTCGGTGAGCCGGTAGAACGCTGCAACCTCGCCATAGGCCAGGACGGCAAACAATTCGTTCACCCCGGGATGATCCGCCGTCACGCCCGAATCGACCGGTTCAACGATCTGTCCTGCGGCAGGCTGAGACGAAGTCATGTCGCCAACTCTAGACGCCACTCGGCACCACCATCGGCTGGCAAATCGGGCCAAATCCCGCGACCAGCTACAATGGCAGGTGGTAACGGCTTCGAGTTGACTTTTCAGCCGCCCGGACCACTACCAGGAAATGTGCGTGCACGCAGTGGCCCGCCCTATGGGGGCAGGGCCCAGCGGACCGGAAGCGCCACTGGATGCGGACACGTATCTGGGGGGCAAGCCGGGCCGTTTCACCGTCGAACTCGTGCGCGCTGGATGCCCCATGAGGTTTGACAGTGAAAGGCTACCTCCACCCACCATGACTCATCTGAATAAAACGTTTGCCGAGCTCGGCGTCCGGGACGAAATTGTCCGTGCACTGGCCGAGAATGGCATCGAACACCCCTTTGCCATCCAGGAACTGACCCTCCCGTTGGCGCTGGCCGGCGACGACCTCATCGGTCAGGCCCGCACCGGCATGGGCAAGACCTATGCCTTCGGTATCCCGCTGCTGCACCGGGTCTCCAGCGATGAGACCCGTCCGCTCAACGGCACCCCCCGGGCCCTGGTGGTGGTGCCCACCCGCGAGCTCTGCCTGCAGGTTTATGACGACCTCGCCGGGGCCGCCAAATACCTGAAGGTGGACACCGACACCGCCGACCGCAAGTTCTCCGTGACCTCGATCTACGGCGGCCGGCCGTACGAGCCCCAGATCGAGGCGCTGCGCAAGGGCGTCGACGTCGTCGTCGGCACCCCGGGCCGACTGCTCGACCTGGCCCAGCAGGGACACCTGCAGCTGGGCGGACTGTCCGTGCTCGTGCTCGACGAGGCCGACGAGATGCTCGACCTGGGCTTCCTGCCCGACATCGAGCGCATCCTGCGGCTGACCCCCGACGACCGGCAGTCGATGCTGTTCTCGGCCACCATGCCCGACCCGATCATCACGCTGGCGCGCACGTTCATGAACCAGCCGACCCACATTCGAGCCGAGGCCCCGCACTCGGCGGCCACCCACGACACCACCGAACAGTTCGCCTACCGGGCGCACGCCCTGGACAAGTCGGAGCTGGTGAGCCGGATCCTGCAGGCCGATGGCCGCGGCGCCACGATGATCTTCACCCGCACCAAGCGCACCGCCCAAAAGGTGTCCGACGAACTCGCCGAGCGCGGATTCAAGGTCGACGCCGTGCACGGTGACCTTGGCCAGGGCGCCCGGGAAAAGGCGCTGAAGTCGTTCCGCTCCGGAGCTGTCGACGTGCTGGTTGCGACGGATGTCGCGGCTCGAGGCATTGATATCGACGACGTCACGCACGTCATCAACTACCAGTGCCCCGAGGACGAGCAGGCCTACGTGCACCGCATCGGACGCACCGGGCGTGCAGGCAAGACCGGCGTCGCGATCACCTTGGTCGACTGGGATGAACTGTCGCGCTGGGAGATGATCGACAAGGCGCTGAACCTGGGCTGCCCCGATCCGGCCGAAACCTATTCCAGCTCGCCGCATATCTATGAGGAGCTGAACATCCCGACCGATGCCACCGGCAACGTCGGCACACCGCGCCGGTCCGGCGCCAAGCGCAGCAGCGATGAGAAGCGCATCTCCTCGGCCGATTCCGCGGACCGGCCGGCCAGGACCAGGAGCCGCACTCGCCGGCGCACCCGCGGCGGCGAGTCGGTCACCGACCAACCCGAGGGCACAGCGGCTCCGGAAGACACCAATGTCGTAGTGGTGACCGAGTCCGAGGACACCGCCGGAGACGCGTCGTCCAACGGAGACGCATCGTCCAACGGGCGTCGCCGCCGCCGGCGTCGTCCCCGTAAGGCCGAAGCCGCGACGGCCGGCTAGCCGGCACCCGCCGAGCGAGACCAGTCAGTGGTCAAACCCGAACGCCGCACCCGTGGCGATGTGGTCGCCGCGGCGGCGATAGTCGCGGTGGTCGCGCTCGCAGCCGGCCTGATCTGGTGGAACAGTGACGCACGGGCCACCATCAGCAGGCCTGCCGCTGAGCCGGTCCCCTATCTGACCCCTGCACACGACGTGCCGGCCGGCCTGCAGCAGCTGTGGGCCGCCGACAGCCCGAAGTCCACCGCGCCGGTCATCGCCGGCGGATCGGTGGTGACCGCCGACGGGTCCACCGTCAACGGTCGCGATCCGGTCAGCGGCGCGGTGTTGTGGAGCTATGCCCGCGACATCGAACTGTGCGGGGTGACCTCGGTGTACCAGTACGCCGTCGGGGTCTATCCGGACAAGCGCGGCTGCGGCCAGGTCAGCACGGTCGACGGAAAGACCGGTCGACGCGGCCCGACCCGCACCGCCTACTCCGACCCTGAGGTCCGGTTGTCCACGGACGGCAGCACCGTGCTCTCGGCCGGGGACAGCCGCCTGGAGCTGTGGCGCTCGGACATGGTCCGGATGCTGTCGTACGGCGCGCTGGACGCCCGGCTCAAGCCGAACGTGCCGGCGTCGCCGGTATGCCGCCTGCTTTCGACAGCGGCGAGTTCCTCGGCGGTGTCGGTGCTGGAGTCCTGCCCGAAGAGCACCGACATACGGCTGACGTTGTTGCGCCCGGCCGACGAGGAGGACAGCCCCGAGGCGCGCCACGTCGAGATGCCCGGTGTCACCGATGAGTCGGGCGCCCAGGTGATCGCGGTATCGGGCACCACGACAGCGGTATACGTGCCCACGCCCACGCCGACAGTGAACGTCTACGACGAGACCGGAAAGCTGGTCGCCAACACGCCGCTGCCCAAGGAAGCCGCGCCGCAGTCGACCACCACCCGCGCCGGGGACCTGATCACCTGGTGGACCGGTGACTCGGTGCTGGTGTTCGGTACCACTGGGGCCAACGGCCTGCAGTACAAGTTCACCGTGACCCAATCCGGTCCGAATATCCCGGTCGGGCCGGCCACGGTGATGGCCGGCCAGCTACTGGTACCGGTCAACGACGGTTACGACGTCTTCGATCAGGAGACCGGAGCCGGTCAACGTCACATCGCACTGCCGCGTACACCCAGCGTGTCGCCCGTGGTGCCGGCCGTGGCCGGGGACACCGTGCTCGAGCAGCGCGGCGCTCAATTGGTGGCACTGGGCCCGGCGTAAACGCAGTCCGGCCGCGGCTCAGCTCAGCCGATGTCGATCACGACGACGGTGGTGTTGTCGCTGCCCCCGGCGTCGTTGGCCACCTGGACCAAGCGGCGCGCGGCGGCCTCGGGTTCGCCACCCGTCGCGGCGGCGACGATATCGGCTTCGGTTGCGGCAGCGAACAATCCGTCGCTGCTGATCAAGAGCCGATCGCCGGGACGGCAGTCCAGATCGAACAGGTCGGGCCGGATGTGCGGGCCGATTCCCAGCGCCCGGGTCAGCAGGTGGCGTTGCGGGTGTAAGCGGGCCTGGGCCCGGGTGATCTCACCGGCGCTCACCAGTTCACCGGCGACGCTGTGATCGTCGGTGAGTTGGCGCATAAGGCCGTCGCGAATCCGGTTCAGCGGCGAGTCACCGATGTTGATGGCCAGCGGTCCGCCCTGTTCCTCGGTGAAGATCGCCACCACGGTCAGCGTCGCGCCGGAACTGGTACCCGATGCGCTGACGTGCGCCCACACCTGCTCGTTGGCCTGCTGCACCGCCCCGATCAGCCCGGCCCGGTCGGGCGCGGCGGCGAATCCGGCGGCCAACGTCTCCAACGCGATCCGGCTGGCGTGCTCACCACCGGGACCGAAACCGTCGGCGATCGCGTACAGAATCCCGTCGGCGAGCACCGCATCCTGGTTGCTCTCCCGCACCGGCCCTTGATCGGTGGCCGTGGCGGCCGTCAACACCGATGTCATGGAGATCCTCTCGTGGTCCGGTGGCGGCCGACTACGTGCCTACACCACTTCGGGTGCGAAGGTCGGCAGCTTCTTGCCCGACTTCCAATGCTTGAGCAGCGCGTCGGCCAGCTCGCGGTAGGCCAGCGCCCCCTTGCTCTTGCGGCCCGCCAGCACCGAGGATCCCGAGGCGCTGGCCTCGGCGAACCGGACCGTGCGCGGAATCGGCGGAGCCAGCACCTGCAACTCGTAGCGGTCGGCGACGTCGAGCAGCACATCGCGGCTGTGCGTGGTGCGCGAATCGTAGAGCGTCGGCAACGCCCCCAGCAGGCTCAGCTCGGGGTTGGTGATCTGCTGCACATCGGAGATGGTGCGCAGGAACTGGCCGACGCCGCGGTGCGCCAGGGTTTCGCACTGCAACGGCACGATCACGTCGTGTGCGGCGGTCAGCCCGTTGAGCGTCAGCACGCCCAGCGACGGTGGGCAGTCGATGATCACCACATCGAAATCGTCGGAAATCTTGGCCAGGGCGCGCTTGAGCGCGTACTCCCGCCCGGCCCGCATCAACAGCATGGCCTCAGAACCGGCCAGATCGATATTGGCCGGCAGCAGCGTCATTCCCTCGGCCGTCTCGACCAGGGCCGCCCCCGGCTCAACCTCGCCGAGCAACACCTCGTGCACCGACACCGGCAGTTTGTCCGGGTCGTGGCCCAGTGAAAACGTCAGACAGCCTTGCGGATC
Organism: Mycolicibacterium frederiksbergense; assembly: GCF_029893345.1. GTDB lineage: Bacteria > Actinomycetota > Actinomycetes > Mycobacteriales > Mycobacteriaceae > Mycobacterium > Mycobacterium frederiksbergense_B. Next base: position 128,674 of record NZ_JARXVE010000005.1, read on the forward strand.
CAGGTCGACCAGCAGTACCTGCCGCCCCTGCCCAACCATCGCCGCGCCCAGCGACGCCACCGTCGTCGTCTTGGCTACCCCACCCTTTTGATTGGCGACCGCTAATACTCGCGTCACACCCTCATCCAAGCACGCTCTTCTCGGCATCGCCCGGACGTGCGGCAGAATCGCCGGTGTGAGCGACCGCCTGCACCGTCTGATCCTGCTTCGCCACGGCGAGACCGAATGGTCAGAGACCGGCAGGCACACCGGCCGCACCGAGCTGGATCTCACCGAGACCGGACGTGAACAGGCCACACTGGCCCGTACGGCGCTGACCGAACTGCAGTTGAGCAACCCGCTGGTGATCAGCAGCCCGCGGCAGCGCGCGCTGGTCACCGCCGAACTGGCCGGTCTGCACGTCGACGAGGTCAACCCGCTGCTGGCCGAGTGGGACTACGGCGACTACGAGGGACTCACCACCGAGCAAATCCGCCGGACCGTGCCCGACTGGCTGGTGTGGACCCACGGCTGCCCCGGCGGGGAGAGCGTGGCGCAGATCGGTGTCCGCGCCGATCGGGCCGTGGCACTGGCCATGGAGCATCTGCCCGCCCGGGACGTGGTGTTCGTCGGGCACGGACATTTCTCCCGCGCGATACTGACCCGCTGGGCGGAACTGCCGGTGGCCGACGGCATCCGGATATCGATGGTGCCGGCATCCATCGCGGTGTGCGGTTTCGAGCACGGCGTGCGCCAGATCACCGCGCTGGGCCTGACCGGTCACCCCAACCCGTGTCTGTCGCAATGAATCCGTCGTTCGTGCTAGCCGGACCGACCGGCACCGTGCTCGCCGAAGGGATGCGGGCGGGCTTCTCCGACATCACCGAGGCTCAAGCGGCGCTGCGTGCCGGCACACCAATAGTGCTGGGCGCATTGCCCTTTGACCTGACCACGGCGGCGGCGCTATATGAACCCGAGACGGTCCAGTTCACCGGCGCGCTGCCGGACTGGGACCTGGGCCCCGCACCGGCGGTACTCGACCGCGAAACGCTGCCGCCGGGACCGGTACACCGCGAGCGGGTGGCCGAGGCGGTCCGACGGCTATGCGACGAACAGAACCCGATCGACAAGGTGGTGCTGGCCCGCGCGGTGCGGCTGACCGCGGAGTCGCCGTGGGATCCACGCACCGTGCTGCGCAGACTGGCCGATGCCGATCCGGCCGCCACGGTGTATCTGGCCGACCTGTCCCCGGCGGGCGGTGCGCACACCGGAACCGCTCTGGTCGGCGCCAGCCCGGAGTTACTGGTGGCCCGCGAGGGCGAGGTGGTGATCTGCCAGCCGTTCGCCGGGTCGGCACCGCGATCGGCCGATCCGCAGACCGACGCGGCCAACGCGGCGGCCCTGGCTGCCTCGGCCAAGAACCGTCACGAGCATCAGTTGGTGGTCGACGTGATGCGTAAGGCGCTGGATCCGTTGTGCGCGGATCTGCAGATCGCCGAGGAGCCGGAATTGCACGGCACCGACGCACTCTGGCACCTGAGCACCCCGATCCGTGGCCTCTTACGCGAAAAACAGACCACTGCAATCGATCTCGCTCTCGCCCTGCACCCCACTCCGGCCGTCGGCGGCGTTCCCACCGACCTCGCCGCTGAGCTGATCGGCGAATTGGAGGGCGATCGCGGATTCTATGCGGGCGCCGTCGGCTGGTGCGACAGCCACGGTGACGGCCGCTGGGTCGTGTCGATCCGCTGCGCGGTACTGTCTCCGGATCGCCGCACCGCACTGGCCACCGCCGGCGGCGGGATTGTCGCCGCATCCGACCCGGACGACGAAGTCGACGAGACCACAACCAAATTCAAGACCATCTTGACCGGACTGGGAGCCACATGAGCGAGCTGATCCGCCGGGCGCGCCCCGGCGACGAGATCGAGATCACCGCGATGATCCGCGAACTCGCCGAATTCGAGCGGGCGGCGGACGAGTGCACGGTCACCGAAAAGCAGATGCACAGTGCACTTTTCGGCGACCGGCCGGTGGCCTATGCACACATGGTGGAGATCGACGGGCAGGTTGCGGCCACCGCGGTGTGGTTTCTGAACTTCTCCACCTGGGACGGGGTGGCCGGGGTCTATCTGGAGGACCTGTACGTGCGTCCGGCCTTCCGGCGTCGCGGGTTGGCGCGGAAATTGTTGTCCACCTTGGCCGCCGAGTGCGTCGAGCAGGGCTACACCCGGCTGACCTGGGCGGTGCTGAACTGGAACGTCAATGCCATCGCACTGTACGACGCGGTCGGCGGCAAGCCGCAGACCGAGTGGACCACCTACCGGGTGTCCGGGCCGGAGCTCACCGCGCTGGCCGGTGAGAGCGCCTAGATCCTGCCTCATGACCGTTTGAGCCAGGCCACGATGGCGGTGAGGGCGACACCGCCTCGATAGTTGAGGTTGCGTTTGTCGTAGCAGGTGGCGATGCCGCTCCATTGCTTGGCGCGTTGAAAGCCGCGTTCAACGATGTTGCGGCCCTTGTAGTCCCGTCAGGATCGGAAACATCGGGGCTTCGCCGGCCTGGCCGGGTGCTGTCAGCACCACCAACGGCATTCTGTGTCCGTCGACCAGGTGATGGATCTTGGTGCTCAACCCGGAGCTAGCCGACTTGGGAGCCCCTCACTCTCCGAACAGATGTCAGACAAGTACATGTCTGACATCTGTTACTGTTCTGCGGGTACAGCGGACACGGATGGAATGAGGTTTGGTGGTGGATGCGTCAACAGTGCCGGAGCAGCGCTATCGCGAGAACCCGGTCGTCGCCGCGGTAATCGGATTTGTCGGCGGGATCATCGGTGGGCTTTTCGGCGGCGGAAGCGGGGTCTTCTACGTTCCCGCGCTGGAGAAGTTCACTCCGTTGTCGCGGCCTTCGCTTCACGGCACCGCAGGTGCGGCGAACATAGCAGTCACCGGCGTGGGCGCGGCCACCTTCGCCCTGGTCGGCGGATCGGTCGAGCTACGGGCCGGCACCGGCTTGGTGATCGGTGCGACGCTGGGAGCCTTCTTCGGGGCCAAATTGATTCTGGTTGTGCCACAACAGCTCCTGCGCTGGCTGTTTGTCGGAATCCTGCTGGCAACGAGTATCAAGCTGTCCCTGGACGTGATCGGCAGGGATCCGCTTGAGGGCTCGGCGATCCTGTCTGAGTCGTTGATCGCCAACATGGCGTTCACCATCCCTGTCTCAATCGTGCTCGGATTGCTGATCGGGGCGTGGGCGGCCGGCATGGGACTGGGCGGCGGACTCTTGGCGGTTCCCGTTCTGATGCTGCTGTTCGGCACTGATCTGCCGACGGCAGTGGGCACCTCGTTGATGATGTTCTTTCCCAACGCAGTCGTCGGGACGATCGTGCACGCCAGGCAAGGCACGGCCGATATGGACCTCGGCATCCTGCTCAATCTTGGCGCACTGCCGGGCGCCGTCCTAGGTGCACTGGCGGCATTGGCGTTGAGCAGCCACGCACTGAGCGCCTTCTTCGCTGGATTCGCGTTGGCCGTTGCGCTACGTGAGCTGTACCGGATGCGAGGATCGACCGGTGAGGCCGCCGAAGAATGCGACGAGTCGGCCGACCCGCATGTCCTGGATTGAGGTGTAGGTGATGGACGCACTCGCTCGTGTTCCGCTGTCGCAGCAGGCAGCCGAGGCCTTGCTCGACGATGTGCGCGGTGGACGCTGGGAGGTCGGACAGCAACTACCGGGCGAGATTGCCCTGGCTGCCGAGCTCAACGTGGGCCGATCCACCATTCGCGAGGCGATCGGGCAGTTGGTCACCAAGGGAGTGCTGACCACGCGGCACGGCGTCGGGGCTTTTCTGGCGTCGACGACACCGGTTGAACCGTGGGATCGCCTGGCCCAGGTGAGCGAGATCGCCGAAGTGATGCAGGTGCGGGTGGCCATCGAATGCCGTGCAGCCGCGCTGGCGGCAACGCATCACTCGCGCGGCGATGCAGCTGCGATCCGGCGCGCCCTCAAGACACGCAACGGCATGCTCGATGCCTCGCCGGCAGCCCTGGCCGCCGCAGACATCGAGGTTCACCGGCTGATCGTCGATGCAGCCGGCAACAGACTTCTCGCCGCACTATTCGACAGCATCCAGCCCAGGCTGGTGGCCGCGATGACCGACCTGCTGACGATCGTCTGTGTCGCGGATGAGGACGCTGAGGAGCACAGTGCCATCGTCGACGCGATCTTGGCGCGTGACGCCGAAAGTGCCGAAAGGCTGACCCGCACACACCTTCTCGATCTTGCAGCACAGCTAGAGGCTCCCCGAGAGGACTAGCTGCTCGCACGCATTCCCGACCACCTGACACGACGACTCGAACTGGCGCCCATATCCCCCTCCACTACTGCGAGCCCGCACGTACGTAGGACTTATCAGATTGTCTGATAAGTTGTAGGCTCCGTGACGCAGGCCTGCTCCAAGCCAACCCGTCGAAAAGTGAGGGCCATGTCCGATTACGAAGAACTGTGCTGGATGCCGGCCGTGGAGTTGTCCCGCAGGATCAGCTCCCGCGAGATCACCCCGGTCGATGTAGCCGAGGCCGTGTTGCGCCGGATGTCTGAGGTCAATCCGACGCTCAACGCATTCGTCTACCACGACCCCGATCAAGTTATGACCGACGCAAAGGCACTCACCGACCAGCTTGCCGGCGGACGACCGATCTCGCCCCTGCACGGGATCCCGTACAGCCTCAAAGAGGTGTGTGCCGTTGCAGGTACGCCCGTGACGTCCGGCATCGTCGCGTTCAGAAATGCCGTAGCCGACCACGATGAACCTGTTGCCGCGCGGCTAAAGGCTGCAGGCGCCCTATTCCTCGGAAAAACCAATCCGGCCGAGGGCGGCTACAAGGCCAACTCCTCCAACCACCTCTACGGCACGACCCACAACCCGTGGCACCACGGTATGACCGCCGGCGGGTCCAGTAGTGGTGCAGGTGCCGCCGTCGCAGCCGGGATCGGCCAGCTGGCCCATGGCACCGACGGCGGTGGATCGGTACGTATCCCGGCCGCATTGACCGGCGTCGTGGGATTCAAACCGGCACTCGGCCGCATCCCACAGACCCGGCTCGCCGGTCGCTTCCATACCTTTGCCTACCACGGTCCGATCGCCCGCACGGTGGCCGATGCCGCCCTGATGCTCAATACGATGGCGGGTTTCGATCCGGCAGATCCGCTGTCGCTGCCCTCTGATCATGTCGACTACGTCGCGGCATTGGAGCGGGGTATCGACGGCGCCCGCATCGCCTGGTCAGCGGATCTCGGATACGCCACCGTTGATCCCGAGATCAAAGAGATTTGCCACCAAGCGGTCTCGGCCTTCACGGAACTGGGTTGCGTGGTAGAAGAAGCCGATCCCGGCTGGGCGAACCCCGAGCAGGCTATGTGGGAAGGCATCTGGAGCCCGGTGTACTCGTCGATGCTCGACGCGGCCGACTGGGATGCGCAGGCCGGTCAGGTGGACGACCAACTCGTCGACGTGATGCGGGCGGGGGCGCGGCTAACGGCGCGCGATATTCAGCGAGCAGATGCGGCACGTGGCCGCATGGTCGACCAGATGACCGCGTTTATGCGTGATTTCGACTTTCTCGTCACGCCGGTCACCACTCAACCCACGTTCGCGGCCGACCAGTTCTGCCCGGACAGCTTGACGGACGCGCCGCTGCTGCACCAGCTCCTCGGCTGGCTGCTCACCTATCCGTTCAACATGACGACCAATCCCGCGACCTCCGTGCCCGCTGGATTCACCGCCGCCGGCATGCCCGTCGGACTTCAGATCGTCGGCGGGCTGCGAGCCGACGCCGAGGTACTGCGCGCTGCCGCGGCCTACGAGCGAGCTCGACCGTGGTCGCATCGGAGGCCGGATGTGGTTGCCGCCCAAAGGTAACGGGTGGCGGCGTTGCTGCCGCCCGGCAGCAACGCCGCCATCATTCCGACTCTGACGCGGCCTGTTCGTTTCCCCGCCGGTCGGATTCCAGCTGATCCAGCATGGCGGCTGTGGCCGTCGCCGGATCCCGCCGCCGTATCGCGTCCATGATCACCGAATGGGCGTTCTGGTCGTGCCTATGCCTGTCGTCTGGCGAGAGCTGCAGCAGGTCGAGCATGGCCGACCGGATGCGCGGCGCAAAGGTTTCGAACAACTCGGACAGCACGGGATTGTGCGCCGCACGCACGACAGCGCGATGGAACTCCAGGTCGGCGTCCACCAGATCGTCATCAGAGCCGACACGCTCGGCATCCGCCCGACTCTTCAGCGTCGCCTTCAGCCGGCCGAGATCCCTGGCATCCCTGCGCTCGGCCGCCAAGCCGGTGGCCTTCACCTCCAGGGCCTCACGAACTTCGAGCACATCGTCGATATCGGCTCGGCGTAGTACTGCGCCCCACTCCTCGGACCGTTCGAGCGCGATGACGAATACTCCGGAACCCTGCCGCGCCTCGATCAACCCTCGGCCACGCAATTCCTTGATCGCCTCCCGCACAGTGGATCTACCCACACCGAGTTCACCGACCAACGCTGACTCGGTGGGAAGCTTGGCTCCGATTTCCCATTCACCCGCCGTGATACGTGCCGCGAGCTGGTCCGCCGCCTGCTCTACGAGCGAAAACCTCCGAAGCTCTGCCATGGCGAAACGTTATCAGCTTGTCTGATGTGCGAGCGGATGGCCGCGCGCGGCAACCCCGAGCCGATGCCAAACCTCGGACCGGCACGTGCGCAATGCCACATCCGCCTACCGATGTTGGGGAAGTCACGCAAACTGCTTGTCAGATTGTCTGATGACTTATAGGCTCCTTTCGTGCCCGTCGCGCGGCCACCTCCTCTCGCAGCACCCAATAGAAGTGGGCTGCAAACTCTTTCGGCCCCCAACCCAGAAAGCTGGCCAATATGGCTACCTCGGACAGTAACCATCCCCCACAACTTCGCTCAGGCCAGATCGGCACAGGAGCAATTGTTTTCATGGTCGTTGCGGCCGCTTCCCCACTCGGAGCCATGTTCGTCGGCGCCGGTGCATCGATCGGACATGGCAACGGTATCGGCACGCCCGGGATCTACGTGATCGCCGGCCTGACCCTCGCCCTGTTCGCCGTGGGATATGTGGCCATGAGCCGACATGTGGTGAGTGCCGGCGCCTTCTATGTCTACATCACGCGCGGGCTGAATCGTGTCTGCGGCATGGGGGCCGCCATGATCGCACTGATCTGCTACAACGCCTACGTTGTCGCATTGATCGCATTCGTCGGCATCTCCACCGAGAGTGCCGCCACAGCCGACATCGGCGTCGAGCTGCCTTGGCAGATCTGGTCATTGCTGGCATATCTAGCGCTGGTAGCCCTGTCGTACTTCCGCATCGAGTTCAGCGCGAAGGTGCTCGGCGTACTTTTGGCGGCCGAGTTCCTCATTCTCGGATTGTTTGATGTGATGGTCCTCATCAAGAACGGCCCTGGTGCCTTTCCGCTGGAATCCTTCGCACCGAGTTCGATTTTCACCGCAACCATCGGTGTCAGTGTCGTCTACGCCTTCTCGTCGTTCACCGGATTCGAGGCGACGGCGATCTACGGCGAGGAGGCTCGCCAACCGCGGCGCACCATTCCGCGCGCCACCTACATTGCACTGGCGCTCATCACAGGCTTCTATGTGCTCACCACATGGTCACTGATCGGCGCATTCGGTCCGGAAGGTGCGGTCGAAGCGGCACAGCAGGACTCAGACTTCGTGTTCCGGGCCAACAGCCTGTACGTGGGCGGCATCTCGAATCACATCATGCATTTGCTGGTCTGCACCAGCCTGTTCGCGGCGTTGCTCGCCTTCCACAACGCAACGGCCCGTTACATGTTCGCGCTGGCACGTGACGGTGTGCTCCCGCGGGCACTCGCCCGGGTGCATACGCGGCACGGGGCGCCGCATGTCGCCGCCCGGAGTCAGCTGGGCCTCGCCGGTGTGGTGCTCGTCGTCATGGCGCTTACCCAAGTCGACGTGGAGAACATCGCGGCCGGATTCCTCGGACTCGGAGCGTTGGGGATGTTGTGTCTGCAGGCGCTCGCCAGCTGCGCGGTGGTCGGGTTCTTCGCACGTCGACCAGATCGCGAGCTATGGCGGACCACGATCGCACCCATCGCCGCAGCGGTGCTCCTCGTGCTCGGAATCAGCTTGTCGGTATGGCATTTCCCCGAGCTGACAGGTGCGACATCGGTGCTCATGAACAAGCTCTGGACAGTGCTGCCAGTTGCCTTCGGGGCCGGGGTGCTGTTTGCCTACGCCATCAATCGCAGGCGACCGGACGTCTATGCGGAGTTCGGCCACCGAGACCCCCAATCCGACGACACCAAAACCACCGCGCCAACCCCTCACAGTTGAATTGAAAGGAACCGGATATGTCCCCCACCTGTCTGTATCTGCCAATCCTTGATGGGCAGACACCAGCCACCAGAGATTTCCTGGCCGAGTTGTGCGGCGCTCGCGCTGACGCCTACGCCGAATCACAACGCGCGCTTGAGGTCAGCAAGGAAGCATGGTTCATCGCTAAGTCCGGCGAGGACGACATCCTGGTCGCTTATCTGGAATCCGTCGATTTTTCCACCGCATTGAGCCGGATGAGTGCGTCGTCACGACCTTTCGACCGATGGTTCAAAGACCGGTTACGCACTTGCACCGGACTCGATCTCGACAACCCCCCGGCCATCGAGCTGCCGGAACTGGCCGCCTATTACACCGAAAGCTGAACATGAGCACACTTCTCGAGCGCACATTCGATCTCAACCCCACGATGCTCGCCGCAGCAATAGAGCTGCACCAGTCGGGCGTGATTCCCTCGGCCACGCAGCTGATCGACCTGGACATGATCGCTCACAATGCCCGCCGCACCGCAGCAGCTGCCGAGAAGCACGGCCTGCGCGTGTATGCCATGACCAAGCAGAACGGACTCAACCCGTTCATGACCAAGGTGATGCTGGAATGTGGTATTCCGTCGACATGTGCGGTGGAAACCCTTCAGGCACACCGTATTCACCGCTACGGGTTCCCGCTCGGCAACGTCGGCCACATCCAGAACATTCCGGCGGCCCAGGTGCCTGCGGTGGTCGCGATGCGGCCGGAGTTCATCACGGTATACACCTATGAGGCCGCCAAGCGAGTGTCGGAGGCGGCATCACGGCTCGGGGTCACGCAGCGGCTCTACGTCCGGGTGACCAACCAGGCATCCACCGGGACACCCATCGTCGGCGTCGACGACGGCGCGTTCTCCGGACTGGTCGGCGGCTGGACCGAGGACACCTGCGTGGCCGGCATCCGGCCGCTGCTAGATCTCCCGAACGTCGAAGTCGCGGGCCTGACCCAGTTTTCCGCAATCAGCTACGGCGAGACCGGGGACCCCTCGGTCGTCAAACCCACCGAGGCGTTCTTCACCATGTTACGAGCCAAGGAGCTGATCGAACGCGAACTCGGCTTGTCCGATCTGCATCTCAACGTGGGCGGCAACGCCAACGTCGGGACGTTCCCGGTGCTCGCGAGCTATGGCGTCACTGAAGTTGAACCCGGGGTCTCCCTGGCTGGTTCAGGCGGCTTCCACGCCAAGCAGCAGATGGCCGAGAAACCCGCACAAGTCGTGGTGAGCGAGGTCAGTCACTACTGGGGCGACAACGTCTACACCACGGGCGGCGTGTTCAGCTTCGTGTCCGATCTTTACGACCCCGAACCCATGTCCGCCGCCGCCGGAAGCGATCTCGAATCGGCCCGATGCTGTCGGATCCCCTATCTCTACAACGAAATGGTAGACGCGCACGGCGTATTCGGCGCGGCCGAACCGATGCCGGCCATCGGTGACACAGTTTTGGTGGTACACCATCCACAAGCATTCCTCGAACGCGGCTACACCGCGGCCGTGAGCGGCATCGCCGAGGGCCAGCCGCAGGTGGAAGGTGTCTTCGACGCCGCGTGCAACCAGCTCGATGGCGATTTCAACGTGCTACCCCGACAGCACACCCTGCAGCAACTCGACGCGGTGGGCCGACGCTACCGGAACGAAAACTGAGGTAACCCAGTGACATCCACGACAACCGAACCGACCACTGTGGCCGGCTATCCCGTCCATCACGAGGTCACCCGGTTCCTCACCGGTCCGAAGCGCCTGCTGATCGACGGCGATTGGATCGACTCCGCATCCGGGCAAACCTTCGCCAGCGAAGATCCCGGCACCGGAACGTGGCTCGCCGATGTCGCCCGCGGCGACGCGACGGACATCGACCACGCCGTGAGATCTGCACGTCGCGCGTTCGACAGCGGAGTGTGGTCGGCGCTGAAACCCAATGAGCGCGAGCGACTGTTGTGGCGAGTCGGCGATCTGCTCTCTGAGCGCGCCGAGTACATCGGTCAGCTGGAGGCGCTCGACAACGGCAAATCCGCGGCGGTGGCGACAGCAGTCGACGTGGCATGGGCAGCCGATGTCTTCCGTTACTACGCCGGTTGGTGCACAAAGATCGAGGGCACGACGGTCAACGTCTCCATGCCGTTCGTTGCCGGTGGCCAGTTCCACGCCTACACGCTGCGTGAACCCGTGGGCGTCTGTGGACTCATCGTGCCGTGGAACTTTCCGATCCTCATGGCCGCGTGGAAGCTTGCCCCGGCGTTGGCCGCCGGAAACACCGTTGTGCTCAAACCAGCCGAACAGACTCCGCTTTCAGCTCTGGTTTTGGGAGAACTGTTCCTGGAGGCCGGCTTTCCCGCCGGAGTGGTCAACATCGTCACCGGGTTCGGTAACGCTGGCGCCGCGCTGGCTGCCCACGATGGCGTGGACAAGGTCGCCTTCACCGGCTCCACCGAGGTCGGCAAGCGGGTGCTGACCGCCTCGGGTGGCAATCTGAAGAAGGTCTCGCTGGAGCTGGGCGGCAAGAGTCCCAATATCGTGTTCGCCGACGCCGATCTCGATGCCGCGGTGACCGGTTCACTGCATGCCTGGCTGTTCAACCATGGTCAGTGCTGCGTCGCCGGAACCCGGTTGTTCGTCGAGGAACACATATTCGACGAGTTCACCGCGGCACTGGCCGACGCGGCGTCGCGCGTCACGATCGGCCACGGGCTCGACCCTGCCACGCAGCTTGGACCACTGGTTTCCCAAAGCCAGTTCGACAAGGTGACCGGCTACCTGGCGGCGGGTGTGGCCGACGGCGCGCGTGCCCTGTGCGGTGGAAAACGCAGCGGCGAGCACGGCCTGTTCGTCGAGCCGACAGTCTTCGTCGACGTCCGTCCCGAGTTCAGTATCGTGACCGAGGAGATCTTCGGCCCGGTCGTCACGGCGATGCCTTTTCACGCAGAAGACGACATCGCCTCCGCCGCAAACGACTCGGTGTACGGGCTGGCCGCCGGTATCTGGACCCGTGACCTCTCCCGGGCCCACCGACTGGCCAGGCAATTGCAGGCAGGATCGGTCTGGGTCAATCAGTACAACGGTTTCGACACGGCCATGCCCTTCGGCGGATACAAGCAGTCCGGCTCGGGCAGGGAACTGGGTGCAGCAGCGATCGACCTCTACACCCAGACCAAAGCCGTCAACATAGCGTTGTAGTCGGCTCCGTCGCCGCGAGCCGGGCCGGTGCACCCGCCCGGCTCGCGGCCTCGATCAGCGACACGTCAAGCGTCGACGCCGGCGCTCGTCGAGTTCGGTCGCGTCGACCCGCAATTCGATGCTGCGGGCTGGGATGTCGATGTCGACCTGGTCGCCGTCCTGCACCAGGGCGATGACGCCACCGCCGCCGCTTCGGGCGAAATGCCCTGACTTTCATCCGATCCGTTGCCGATCATCTCCTCGAAGGCCACCCATTTGTGGGATTGCGCTGCGGCATGGATACGACGTGCTGGGGTTGAATGAAGCGGCCGGTGGGCACGAGGTGTTCGCGCAGTTGGTGCTCACGCGCATCATTGAACCGACCAGCAAGGCCGGTGCCAGTCAGGCGGCGCTGGGACCGGCATCGCCGGTGCTCTATGACGTGCCCACCCTGCATTTCGAGGCCGATGCCGGTGACCGGGTTCCGTGAGCCGGGAGTCTCCAAGAGCGACGCCTGGAGCCCCAGATCACGTTGGGCCGGTTGACCGATGCGTCGGGTATTCCGCGCTGTCGGTGGCGGCGCTTGAAGGCAACAAGGCCTGATCAGCTGGTGCTGACCCAGCCATGGCCGGCCAGCACCAGCGACAAGACTCGTGGCATCCCCGACGGCGTGATCCACTATCAATACCGCGCCGGTCGAGCCCGGTGCGGCCTACGCGGGATCGATGAGCAGGTCGCCAAAGCTCAACGCGCCGTCGAGGGCGAGGCGGCGGTCAAACGCAACCGCTACATCCAACTGACAGGTGCGACCAAGAGTGTCAACCGTGAGTTGGAGGCCAAAACCCGGGCCCTGGCCGGCTGGAAGGACTAGGTCGCCCCCAGCTGGGCCGCCGCGCCGGCCCGGCTCGCAGCCTCGATCAGCGAGACGTCGCGCACCGCACCCTTGTCCGCCGACAGGGCCATCGCGGCGTAGGCCCGCAGCGCCGGCGAGACCTGCCGCTCCCGGTCCCGCGGCCAGCACCCGCCGCTCTCCTCGAGCCGGCGCCGGCGCTCGTCGAGTTCGGTCACCTCGACCCGCAATTCGATGCTGCGGGCTGGGATGTCGATGTCGATCTGGTCGCCGTCCTGCACCAGGGCGATGACGCCACCGGCCGCCGCCTCGGGCGAGATGTGCCCGATCGACAACCCCGACGATCCGCCCGAGAAGCGTCCATCGGTGATCAGCGCACAGACCTTGCCGAGCCCGACACCCTTGAGATACGAGGTGGGATAGAGCATTTCCTGCATCCCCGGTCCCCCACGCGGCCCCTCGTAGCGCACCACCACAACATCGCCGGGCCGCACTCGGCCGGTCAGGATGACGTCCTGGGCCTCCTCCTGGGAATCCACGACCACAGCGGGCCCGCTGAACCGCAGGATCGAATCGTCGACACCGGCGGTCTTGACCACACAGCCGTCCGCGGCGAGGTTCCCGCGCAGGATCGCCAATCCGCCGTCAGCCGAATACGCATGAACAACGTCGCGGATACAGCCCGACTCCGAGTCCACGTCGAGGCTTTCCCACCGGGACGATTGGGAGAACGCCGAACTGGTGCGCACGCCGCCGGGCGCGGCGTAGAACAGCTCGACCGCCCCGGCCGAAACCGTAGGTGATCTCAGATCCCACTCGTCGAGCCACGCGGTGAGCGAATCGGCGTGTATCGCACGCACATCGGTGTCGAGCAACCCCGCCCGCAGCAGCTCACCCATCACCGTCGGTATACCGCCGGCCCGGTGCACGTCCTCCATCAGATAGTCACCGTTGGGCGCGACCTTGCAGATGCACGGAATCCGCCGCGACAACGCCTCGATGTCGGCCATGGTGAAATCCACCTCGGCCTCGCGCGCCGCCGCCAGCAGATGCAGAATCGTGTTGGTCGATCCGCCCATGGCGATGTCGACGATCATCGCATTGGAAAACGCTGCGGCAGAGGCGATGTTGCGGGGCAGCACACCGGCATCGTCGCCGTCGTAGTAGCGGCGGGCCAGCGCCATCACCGCCGAGCCCGCGTCCTCATACAACCGACGACGCGCGGTGTGGGTCGCCAGCGTCGTGCCGTTGCCCGGCAGGGCCAGCCCGATCGCCTCGGTCAGACAGTTCATCGAGTTCGCGGTGAACATGCCCGAGCACGATCCGCAGGTCGGACAGGCCGCCGCCTCCACGCGTTCGATGTCGGCGTCGGAAATCTCAGGGGCGACGGCGCCGGCCATCGCCGAGATCAGATGCAGCCGGCTGCGCACTGTGCCGTCGACGAGCGTCGCGGTGCCACCCTCCATCGGTCCGCCGGACACGAAAACGGTGGGGATGTTCAGCCGCAGCGCCGCCATCAGCATGCCGGGGGTGATCTTGTCGCAGTTGGAGATACACACCAGCGCATCGGCGCAGTGCGCATTGACCATGTATTCGATCGAATCGGCGATCAGATCGCGCGACGGCAGCGAGTACAGCATGCCGCCGTGGCCCATCGCGATGCCGTCATCGACGGCGATGGTGTTGAATTCCCGGGCTATTCCACCGGCCGCCTGAACGGCTTCGGCCACGATGCGCCCAACCGGCTGCAGGTGGGTGTGGCCGGGCACGAACTCGGTGAAGCTGTTGGCGACCGCCACGATCGGCTTGCCGATGTCGGCGCCGGACACGCCGGCAGCCCGCAACAAGGCCCGCGCGCCCGCCATGTTGCGGCCGTGGGTGATGGTTCTGGATCTCAACTCGGGCATACGCCCATGGTTGTCGACAATTCACTGCGGGCGAAGATGCTCCCGGCACTAGTACTGCCAGTACCAGTCCTAAAATTGAGCCCTAAAATTTGGCCATGCCCAACCACGCCGCTCGCGCCGAACTGGGCGGCTTCCTGCGGATGCGCCGGGAATCACTGGATCGGTCCGAGCGTGGTCTGCCGCCGATCCGGGGCCGACACAACGGCTTACGCCGGGAGGAAGTCGCGTTCCTGTCGTCGATCAGCGTCACCTGGTACACGTGGCTGGAACAAGGGCGCGACATCAACCCGTCACGGCAGGTCCTGGAGGCCATCGGGCAGACCCTGGCACTCACACCGGCCGATCAGGCGTATCTCCTTTCGCTGGCCGGGTTTTCGCCCGGCGGCGTGCAGTCGCCGCCCGATGCCGGTGATCCGCCCGAACACCTGCGCCGACTGCTGGAGGCGTTCGGCCGTTCCCCGGCGTTCGCGATCGATCCCGACTGGGAGATCACCGCGTGGAATCACGCCTACGCGGCGCTGTACCCGCGGGTGCGCACAGTGGCGCCCGCGGATCGGAATCTGTTGTGGCTGGTGTTCACCGATCCGTCGATCAGGCAGCTGATGCCCGACTGGGAGGTGGAGAGCCGGCGGTTCGTATCCGAATACCGCATGCAGAACGGCGCGCGGCTCGGCGCACCGACCGTCATCCGCCTGCTGGACCGGCTGCGCTCGGAAAGCCCGGAATTCGAACGCATGTGGGAGGACCATGCCATCGAGGGCTTTCAAACCCGGATCCGGCGGTTCGACCACCAGCTGATCGGAACGACCGAGCTGGAGTATCACCGGCTGGTCCCGGCCGACCTTCCGGATCTCAACATCGTCGTCTACACCCCGGCCACCGAGACGGCGGCCGATCAGCTGAACCGGCTCGTCGCCGACGAACCATGACCGGCCCTTGTAGTCAGTCCCGCCCGGACACCCAATGCACTGCCGACGGGCTCAGCAGCATGCCCAACGTGACCAGCGCGAGCAACCCGACCAGCACGCCGTAGACGACATGGTGGGAGGTGATCACATACCAGGCCACCGGCAACAACAGCAGGTTGGTCAGCACCGCGATGCCCCGGCCCCAGCGCCGTCCGGTGATCAGCGCCCAGCCACCGGCGAGCACCCCGCCCCCGATGAGCAGGAACCAGATCGCGGTGCCGTAGCCGCTGACGATGTGCTGGTCGGCACCGGCCACGGCACGCACCAGCAGCACGACCGCCATGATCAGCGCGGCTACCCCTTCGGCGGCGGTCAGAAAGCCCGCGTAGCGGACGGCAGGCGGCTGAATCACGACAGCTTCTCCGCCAGGTAGCGCACCGCGTACTGATATCCGGCCGGTCCGGCGCCGGCGATCACCACCTCGGCGACAGCCGAGACGTACGAGTGGTGCCGGAACGACTCGCGGGTGTGGATGTTGCTCAGGTGCACCTCCACCACCGGCAGTTCGACAGCGCTGAGCGCGTCGGGGATCGCCACCGAGGTGTGGCTGTAGGCGGCGGGGTTGATGATGATCCCCGCGCAGTCCGCACGGGCGGCCTGAATGGCATCGATCAGCACGCCCTCATGGTTGCTCTGCACCGCACGGAGCTCAAGGCCGTATCCGGCGGCGGTCTCGGCCACCTGCTGCTCGATCTCGGCCAGCGTGGTGGATCCGTAGATCTCGGGCTGCCGGGTGCCGAGCAGGTTGAGGTTGGGCCCGTTGACGAGCAGTAATCGGGGTTTGTCCACCTCCGTACGGTACCGGCGCAGGGGCCTGGTGGTGTACGCCCGCGGGGGTGTTTCGGGCCGCACTGCCACACTTGCCGCATGACGAGCAGCCCACGGTGCCCCTGCGGGAGCGGTGACGATTACGCCGACTGTTGCGGGCCGCTGCACCGCGGCGAGCGGGTGGCGCGCACCGCCGTGGCTCTGATGCGTTCCCGGTTCAGCGCATACGCCGTCGGTGACGCCGACTACGTGCTGGCGACGTGGCACCCGGCCACCCGGCCCGCCGACGTCACCCTCGACGAAACCATCACCTGGCGCCGGCTGCAGATCGTGGACACCGAACGCGGTGGTGACGACGATCACGACGGGGTGGTCGAGTTCCGGGCCCAATACGTCGACGGTGGCAGGCGGCACATCCTGCATGAACGCAGTCGCTTCATCCGCACCGGTGATCGGTGGCACTATCTGGACGGCGCGTTCCCGCCGTGAGCACGTACCTAGCGGCGCACCTGGGATGGGCCACGCTTCCCACGACCCACCCCAGGGCAACGAAGCCGACCTAACGCCGGACTCACCCGTACCTAATCGGGGAAACATCTACGGCCAAGCCTCAACCAAGACCCGTACGGGCAGTTTCAGTCTACTTGTACGTAGATGTTTTACCGAAAGACGGTAATTAGCGAAACACATTATTTTGTCCGATCAGCTCGGTACCCTCCGACTCATCACGTCGATCACTACCCGACACCACCGACAACAGGAGGAGCCACGTGGGCACTCTCGACTTCGACCATCTGCTCGCCGCCTGCCAGCCCGGGGGCGCTGCCACTCTTACGTCAGTCACCGATCTGGTGGCAGCAGAAGGACCGCACGGCGGCATCGCACCGGCCCGATTCGTTCCGGCGCGCGGCGGCGGCGGCACGTACTGCTATGAGCAGCGGTTCATCGACGGCGAAGCTGCGACCTGCGTTTTAGTCGACGCCAAGGCGTCCCAGCTGAACCGCTGCGAGGACGAGATCGTGAAGGCAATCGCCGACGGGACTGAGCCATTGGCCCTCACTCCGCGCGTCGTCGTCCGGTATGCCGACGGCACCACCGCCAGTGATCTGCAGTTGCCGCACCGATTGTTCGACGGTCATATCCGTGCAGGACACGTCGACGGGAAGAGCGTCACCGAGCACTCGGATTACCGCGCCGCCCGTGACGCGACACCAGCAAATGTCCGAGCGATCCTCGAACTCGCTCCGGCCGCGCTCGTTCTCGGCGGGTGGGACTCGACCCGTCGCGCCCGTCAGGGCCGGTATCGCAGCGCACTGACCGGTGAGATCATCGGCGAACTCGCCGATCAGACGAACGGTGACATCAACACGATCCAGACCCCGAAGCGTGGCGGCGCCCGGTCTGACACCATCGCGGCGAGCGTGCGGCTCACCGGAAAACAACTCGAAGAACTCCTCGTCGATCAGGAAGCGGAACTGTCGATCAAACTCGCGACCAAGATCCGAGATGAGGCCAAGAAGGCGAAGAACGGCCGCACATCCGCGTCGACACTCGGTCTCGGGTCCATCCCTCCGACCCTTGAGAATCTCGGGCTGGTGTCATGCCGCCGTATCATCCGGTCCCACGTGCTGTCATTCGCGGCGCTGCGGCAGTTGCGCTTCGGGGCGGGTCCGGATGGTGACGCTGCGTGCCGGGCACTGCTCGCCGCTTTCGCATTGGCCGGGCTCGCCCGCGCCAACGCCGAACTGAACCTCCGGGCGAACTGCAATCTCCGCGAGGCCAGCGTGCCGACCACCGAGTTGGATGCCCGCTACGGTCAAGTCATCTCACTCGACCCGATCGAAACCGCGACGGCCGACGCGCTGCTCGGCGAGGCCATCGAACAGGCTCGTGCAACGGCCGGAATCCGCTGGGAAGGGCAGGTCTTCGAGGTGACCGGCAATGAGCTGGTCGTGAACAACGCCGATACAGACGCCGAGGAGTAACTGTGTCGATCACCGGAATCCGGGCACGATTCCCGCTCGGCGTTTATGTGGGGCATCGCCCCGACGGCTCCCCCGACCCGTTGCCATCCACACTGCGGCTGCACGCCGCTCTGGTGGCGGCAGCCTCCGCAGGCAGTTCGGCGGAGCCGGAAAGCGTCGGATTGACCAGGACGGCCGCCGCCACGCGTGCGCTGGAATGGATCGAGGACAACCCGCCGGACTTTGTCGAACTCCCGCCCGTGCGCGAGAACTCTCCCGCCAACAAGTTCTCCTATCGTGACGAGGGCGTCGTCGAGAAGGTTGGCAAAGCACCTATCCGCCGAAAAACCCAGCGCGCAGTCGGTACCGGGACAGCGGTGTCCGCGCCGATCGGGTGGGGTTGGGAGACCGTCCCTGAAGACGTCGCCGGGGCGTTGGCCGTTCTGTGCGAGGACGTTCCGTCCCTCGGGGAAGCCGACTCTCCGGTCGTGCTTGAGTTCGGCCAGATCACACCGACGCACCGCCGATCATCTGAGACTTCTCCGTTCGCTCGCGCGGGCATCCGGATCGCGACCCCCATCCGTGGCCGGCTCGATGAACTGGACGAGCTGCACAGTGCCGCGCAGCCTGCCGTACCACCGTCGGTCTCGAAGGACCGCTGGGTAGCCACCGAGCTCCCCACACCTCCGCGGATCAGCCATACCAGTTCGTTCGAGGTCGGCTATGACGTCATCGGCGACCCCGCGCCGCGTCGCGCTCCGTGGCGACACGTGATCCACATCGGGATCGACATGCCGATCAGCAACTCGGAGCGTGTCGCGTGGTCGGTCGCACTGCACCGCGCGATGGTCTCAGCACTGGACACTGAGGCGTCGGCAGTGATCACCGGGCGGTACGCCGGCGACATCATCGCGCCGGCGAATCGCGTGGCGATCCAGCCCGTCGATGCCGGCGTGATGAACCTATCCCGACACCCGCATCTCGGCGCCGGGATTGCCGTGCTCGTACCCGACGGCGCTTTAGACATCACAAACCGCGCTCTGGTGAGGGTGACACGGCTCTACCGACGCGGGAACCAGCCGATTCTCCTCGGCCACCGGACAACAGTGGATGCGGCGACCTTCTGGAGAGCCCCGGATCCTGACATGGTGCGTGTGTGGGAAAGCCTTCCCGCCGTGATGCCAGAGACCCGCCGTCCACGCCGACCACAGCGACGCACGTGGACACTTGCCGAATCAGCGCTGCTGTCTGTGGGATTCGTATTCCGCGACGAACTGCCGCCGGCGACAGCCGGTGTCGCCGAAGAACGGTACGCCGCAATCGTTGACGCAGTTGAATCCCGCGGGGTTACGGCGCTCGCGACATCACCTATCCCTGATGCGGACGTTCGAAAGTATGCACACAAGATGCCCGAAGGGGTTGTCGCCCAACCGTATCGACTGCAGTTGGACGGTGGCACTCTCCTGCCCGAACAGGGAATGATCGCCGTCGGTCAGAGCCGACACCTGGGTGGCGGCCTGCTGTGCCCGGTCGACCGACCAGCCTCGCTGCGCGAATCCTGGAGCGTGCCCCGGTGAATGGCCTAAGTGTCGATGAGTTCGACGCATACTTCGCCGAGCTGCACGGGTATCCACCGTTTGCTTGGCAATCACGGCTCTGTCGCTTGATCGTGGAGACCGGCCAGTGGCCAGAATCCATCGGCGCTCCGACCGGCACCGGGAAGTCGAACGTGGTGGACGTGCACGCATTCGTCAATGCACTGTACGGATGGGACAACGGACCGAGAGTTCCGCGACGCCTGGCTGTCGTCGTCAATCGGCGCGCGATCGTTGATGCGCACGAGCAACGCGCGATCGATCTGCAAAACAACCTGAGATCACCTCGCACGGACGTGGTGGCACGAGTTGCCGAGGGGTTACGTCGGCTGTGCCACGAGTCCTCACCGCCCAGTGAACTCCTCACGCTGGCGACCCTCCGCGGTGGACTGCTCCCCGACCGTTCGTGGATCGACGATCCCACGTCGTGCTCGATCGTCTGCGCCACACCGGACATGTGGGGCAGCCGGCTGCTCTTCGGTGGATACGGATCCTCTCCTCAGGCTCATCCCCGCGAGGCCGGGCTCCTTGCGTTCGACTCGGTGATGGTGCTCGACGAGGCACACCTCAATGTCCAGCTTCTGAGGACAGCCCGCCGGGTTCGTGAACTCATCCAGCGCTTTCCGGCACCCGCTCCGGTTCTGCAAGTCGTCGAGACGACCGCTACACCTGTGGGCGACAACGACGAACGATCTCTCGGCGTGACGGAAGAGGATGTGGCAACAGATGCCGTGCTCGCCCGGCGACTTACCCGTCCGAAACCGG
Source organism: Mycolicibacterium frederiksbergense (assembly GCF_029893345.1). GTDB lineage: Bacteria > Actinomycetota > Actinomycetes > Mycobacteriales > Mycobacteriaceae > Mycobacterium > Mycobacterium frederiksbergense_B. The sequence goes on from NZ_JARXVE010000005.1 coordinate 149,040, forward strand.
TGACCTATCACGCGACCGACCTGTGGCCCGACAAGCGCCGCAGCTCGGACAAGTACGTCAACGAGATCCTCGACGTTGTCATCGACATGTGGAACAACATCGACGGTACGGTCGGATGCGTCGTCAACACCGTGTCAACTGCAGTTCGACTCGCACATGCGCTGCGCGACCGGCTATCGGTCGAGCCCAGCCGAAACCACGTACTCACCTGGGTTGGACCGATGCGTCCGATGGACCTCGAAGCGCAAGTCGAGGCTCACCCCCTCGCATTCCGGCCGGACGGGGATGAGCGGGTTGGCGTCATCGTCGCGACTCAAACCATCGAGGTCGGCGTGGACATCGATTTCGCCGCCCTCGTCACCGAATTGGCACCTGGCGCCGCCCTCGCACAGCGGGCGGGGCGGGTCAACCGGCTGGGCTCCCGGCTGGCAGGACCGATCGTGGTGATCGGACCAGTCGGCGACCCCAAGGGAAGCAGCCCCTACGAGGCGGACGAACTGACGACGGCACAAGAGTGGGCATTGCGGCGCGCCGCAACCGCTGATGGCCTGGCACCGGTGGCGCTCTTCACAGACCCCGCGCCAGCCGCATCGGATCGACGGGATGTCTTCGCTCGGTTGGAGGCCGGCGATGTCGAGGCTCTCGCCACGACGAGCGAGAAACTCGCCGCGCCACCGGAACGGTCTCTCTGGCTTCGCGACGACCTCGAACCCGATCGACAGGAATGTGGCATCGTGCTGCGCGCCAAACTCCCTGAGAACGATCTGGATGCGCTTGCCCTGCTTCAAGCAACCCCGCCGGCGGCCCGGGAGACGTTCCCCGTACGAATCCAGCTAGCCCGGGAGATCTGCCGAGCACTCGGGAAACTGGAGTCACCGCACGGCCGAGCCTTCGTGTGGCGTGACAACAGCATCGCCCAGATGCAGCTCGGCAGTGGCGAGGAGCCGAAACCCGGAGATGTGTTGATCCTGGATTCTGGTCACCCGATCGTCCGCGAGCACACGATTGTCGAGTACGGCGACGGCAACGAAGTGCAGGACACGGTGTGGGGCGCCACCGACGCCGATGGAGACGCCGATGGAAGGGAAGTCGAAGTTCTCTGGCGCTCCGATCATCTGCATCTGTTCACACAGATCGACGGCATCGTTGCAGATCAAGAACATGACGCGAACGACATCCAGGAACTGGTGAACGACTTCGTCAGCAGCGAGCGCCAAGTCACAGTGGGCCGTCCGTACGAGGGCAACGAGGACGGCGAAGTTCCGTGGCTCGTTCTCCGGCCGGCACGAGTCGTCACCGACGATGACGAAACGCGCCAAACGTGGGGCGGCACAAAGCCCGTGAAACTCGACAGACATTCCACCGCCGTCGCACAGCGTGCACGGTCACTGTCGCTGCATCTGTCCCTGACCGATAGTGAGGTCGATGCTCTTGAGCTCGCCGGGTTACACCACGACGCCGGCAAACGCGATCCCAGGTTTCAACTCATGCTCGGCGCTCGGCCTGGACAGGAACCGCGAGCTAAGAGCGGTGGCGCGTCGAGTCGACGCGCCCAGCTCGAGAAGGCACGCGCCGGCCTTCCGTCTGGCTGGCGGCACGAACAACTGTCTGTGGTCCTCGCGCATGACTCGCTCTCGGAGCACGACCGTGACCAGCGCGACCTCATCCTGCGTTTGGTGGGAACGAGCCACGGCCATGGCCGTTGCGCATTCCCACATAGCGCAGATCAACTCATCGATCCACAGAATCCAGCACTAAGGCCGTTGGCCGACGAATTCTTCGACCGCGGCGGCTGGGAGGCGCTCGTAGAGGCGACGCACCGAAGGGCCGGGCCGTGGGCATGCGCCTACTACGAGGCGCTGTTGCGGGCGGCGGACTGCACGGTGTCGAAGGAGGGATCATGACCGAGTTCGTTCTGGCCTCCGACCACACCCGCGCACTGGACCACTTCGCGGGCTATGGCCTCAGTGCCATCCTCGAACAAGCCGGCGAGCGTGATATCCGGCTCCGCTGGACTGACGGGCCGGCGCCCAAACTGACCCTCAGCGGGCTTCACTCAACGCCCGCAATGGTTGCCGAAGTCGTCCACACTCACGCAGTCGATCACTGCGGCGCAGAATCTTGGGTGCAACAGATTGCGACTGTGAAAGGTGCGGCCAAGTCCTCGGAGGTAGGCCTCTTCAGTCCACGGATCGCCGTACCACATGGGACGGATGCGTGGAAGGAGCTGTATAACAGTCGATTCGAGGCACTCAATGCGCCCACCAACCAGGTGTGGCTCGACTCCCTCATGCTCCAGGGGCTAGGAGAGCCCGCGCATTGGTTACTGCGCACTCAGACCCCCGAACCTGACCGGGGAGCCTCCCGTTGGGAGATGAAGACGCGCAACCGCGGCGAGGATTTCACCCGAAATCGTCTGGCTCTACTGGCGAAAGCGGTGGCAGCCAGGAGCACCGACGCCGTGCTCGCCGGACTGACCGGTGAATCGATCGTGGACGAGGCGGGAAAGAACGATCCTGGTTCACGCTCCGGCACTGGCCTGGTTCCGCCCGGGGTGGTCGATAACGCGCTCGCGTGGTGCGCGTTGTGGGGGTTGTCCGCGTTTCGCCTCACACACCGCGTCGGTCGCCAATCATTCACTCCCGGGGCGTATCCCCAGACGCGAGTGCATCCGGAACTGATGGTATTACCCCTGGTGACCTCCCCTACCTCGCCGGCGAAGCTACGGCGGATCCTTCGCTCTCGCGCGTTCGACACCGCCGCCTTCGGCGCGGCAGAATCGGCCGACCGAGCAGTCGGTCGCGAAGCGCTACGTGCATCGGCGGTTATCGGATTGGTGCGATTCGCAGTGCGGGTTGCAGGAAGCGCCTCAGCTCCTGAAAGGCAGGTGCTGACAGGTGTTCTCGACCCCCTGTGAGCGCGGTGACGACATGGACCGCATTCAAATTCCGATCAGCCTGGTCGCTCACGCTGTCTTCTGCGCAAGACGCGCTTGGATCGAAGCCGCAGGCGAGCAGGTTGTGCACTCTCACATCGAGGCCGGGACCGCCGCGCATGTCACGGTTGATGATCCCGGCACCGCGCAGTTGCGGACCCGATCGGTCGACGTCTCACATGAAGAGCTGGGCATCGTCGGACGATGCGATGTCGTCCGTGGCGTCCGAGGTGATGCCGTAGGCACTGTGGAGTACAAATCGACGCCCGCTCGCCGTATTGCTCAGGTGACCAACGCCAACGTTGTGCAAGTGGCGCTCCAACGAATGTGCCTAGAATCTGTCGGAGTCGAGGTGGTTTCGCAGGAGATCTACTTCACAAACCACCGACGCTCGGTTCAAGTAGACCTTTCCGCAACAGATTTCAGGAACGCGGAACGCTGGGTGGCTGCAACGCGCGATATCGTCGAGCAGCGACTGGCACCACCGCCTCTGATCGACGACCCACGCTGCGGATCGTGTTCACATGTGTCCGTCTGCCTTCCAGACGAGCACAACCACTCCGAGACTCCGCGTCGCATCGCCGTGAGCAACCCCCACGGCGACATTCTTCACCTCACCACACCTGGGAGCCGTGCTTCATTGCGCGCGGGACGGGTAATCGTCACCAAACAACGAGAAGAGATCGCCAGTATCCCGCTGGAGCGAGTGGTTGGTGTTGTGGTGCACGGCAATGCGGATGTGTCGAGTGCCTTGGTCCGGGAAATCCTTTGGCGCGGATACTCGATTGTGTGGTGTGCCGGCACGGGACGTGTTATCGGCAGTGCGCGGTCCGCGTCTTCCCCGAACGGACTCGCACGGGTGAGGCAGCACGTCGCATCCGACGCCGGTCATCTCGGACTCGCCCGCGAATTCATCCGATCGAAAATCTCCAATCAGGCGACCCAGCTGCGTCGAAATGCGAGGATCAACGTCGCCGAGATCGTGGGATCGATGCGAGCCATCGCGCGGCAATGTGTTGATGCACAGGATATTCCGCAGCTGTACGGGCTCGAAGGACAGATCGGCCAGGTCTCGCACACCAAACCCACAGTTCAGACGACTGCACCTATCCCACCGACCGACAAAATCCCACACTCCAACTGTGCCTGTGGAGGATGCTCGCCACGGCCACGCAACTTGGCTGGTCAATGCGGTATTCTTGGCGCGGCTCCCGCCGCGGCGCTTTCGTCGAGGCTTCAACACACAGGACGGATTCCGCCGCTGGGTGTACGTTTGCCGGGGCTCCGGCCGCTGCGCTTTCATTGAGGCGCCTCAGCCTCGGCGCGCTGCTCGTCGGTGAATGTGCCCGCCGCGGCTTCAGCCGCGGCGCTTTCGTTGAGGCATGACCGAGAAGACACCGAGGAACTCGGGCTCGGGGGCCCGCCGCGGCTTCGGCCGCGGCGGTTTCATTGAGGCTTTTTGGTGATGCGGTAGTCGGCCAGCAGATCGCTGACCCCGCCGCCGCTTCGGCCGCGGCGCTTTCGTTGAGGCACCCTGCCCGGTTAGGCTCATGCCCCGTGCCCGCCGCGGCCTTGGTCGCGGTTCCTTCGTTGAGGCATTCGGCCGACCGGTGGCGACGTAATGCTGGTTGAGGACCCGCCGCGACTTCGGCTCGGCGCTTTCGTTGAGGCGAGGTGGCCGACGCCGCCAAAATCCTCTCGCGCGACCCGCCCGCCGCGGCTTCGGCCGCGGCGCATTCGTTGAGGCATCATCGAGAAGGTCATCGTCCCGACCGGTAAGGCAGTGGCCCCGCCGCGGCTTCGGCCGCGGCGCTTTCGTTGAGGCCGCACGGGGTCTTGGGCCTCATCGGATTCGGCGCTGCCCGGCCCGCCGCGGCTTCGGCTGCGGCGCTTTCGTTGAGGCGGGCACAGCAGCGCGCCGAGTTCGAGCTCCATCACATCCCGCCGTGGCTTCGGCCGCGGCGCTTTCATTGAGGCACGTACCAGTACAACACCCGCGACACGTTCGGGCCCGCCCGCCGCGACTTCGGCCGCGGCGCTTTCATTGAGGCAGTGCGACGCCGTCACCTACGGGCCCGCGCTGGCCGCCCCGCCGCGGCTTTGGCCACGGCGCTTTCATTGAGGCGCGGAAGCGGTTGGGGCACGAATCACCGTGGAGGACCCGCCGCGGCTTTGACCGCGGCGCTTTCATTGAGGCGTCACCAAGGCGCATAGCCATATGGATGCCGCGCTGACCCGCCGCGGCTTCGGCTGCGGCGCTTTCGTTGAGGCTCGTTCGCGGCGGCCATCCTGCCCGCCAGCGTTCGCCCGCCGCGGCTTCGGCTGCGGCGCTTTCGTTGAGGCGACGTGATGATCGCCAAGGGCGGGGCGTTCGGCGGCCCGCCGCGGCTTCGACCGCTGCGCTTTCATTGAGGCTGGGATGACATCCTTCCCGGCCGTGTTCGCCGCGCGGCCCGCCGCAGCTTCGGCCGCGGCGCTTTCATTGAGGCCTGCTGACCTCCTGGCATCCCGACACCCGGCCCGCCCCGCCGCGGCTTCGGCTGCGGCGCTTTCGTTGAGGCATCGGGACCAGCAGACGCCCCGGGGTGCCGGCGCTGTCCCGCCGCGGCTTCGGCTGCGGCGCTTTCGTTGAGGCCCAGCAGTCGGTGCGGTTGGGTGTGGTGGAGTGCCCGCCGCGGCTTCGGCTGCGGCGCTTTCGTTGAGGCGGATCGGTGTGTACGGCGGTAGTGGCGGCACCACACCCCGCCGCGGCTTCGGCTGCGGCGCTTTCGTTGAGGTCCCATCCACACCTTTGACACCCCGACCATCGGCAGGGCCCCGCCGCGGCTTCGGCTGCGGCGCTTTCGTTGAGGCATCAAGAACACCATGTGGCGCATCACTCCTGAGGAGCGCACCCGCTGCGACTTCGGCCGCGGCACTTTCGTTGAGGCTTGTCGGTGATGCCGTTGAAGAACACGATCCGGTGGCCCGCCGCGGCTTCGGCCGCGGCGCTTTCGTTGAGGCTCGCGCAGCTCGCGCGCCCACGCGGCGAAATCCTCACCCGCCGCGGCTTCGGCCGCGGCGCCTTCGTTGAGGCGAGGTGGCCGACGCCGCTAAAATCCTCTCGCGCGACCCGCCCGCCGCGGCTTCGGCCGCGGCGCTTTCGTTGAGGCCTGATGCCCGCGGTTGGCGATCTCGTCCGCAGCACCCTGCCGCGGCTTCGGGCGCGACGCCTTCGTTGAGGCCGAGTTGCCCAGCGGTTCCAATTAGTCGATCAGTTCCATCGGCCACTGCTATGCGGTTGCCCACCGTACGTGTGGAACCCGGAAGTTTCCGGGCATGTCACCGACGGGCTGATCGCCAACGAGCCGTGGTTCGGGCCGTGCCATTTCTACAGCAACGAGCTCTGGCATTTCGATTTGTCCGCCGACCGGCCCCGCTACGTCAGCGCCGCCGTCAACGCGCTCCGGTTAGGCTCATGCCCCGTGCGTGCCGTGCTCATCGTCAATCCGAACGCCACATCGACCACCCCGGCGGGGCGTGACCTGCTGGCCCACGCGCTGGAAAGCCGGGTGACACTCACCGTCGAACACACCGACCACCGTGGTCACGCCATCGAGATCGCCCGCGACGCCACCCGTGACGGGGTGGACGTGCTGATCGTGCACGGCGGCGATGGCACGGTCAACGAGGTCGTCAACGGCGTGCTCGGCAATTGCGGCGTCCGCCCCGACCCCGGTGCCGCGCCCGCGGTGGCCGTCGTGCCGGGCGGCTCGGCCAACGTATTCGCGCGCGCGCTGGGTATCAGCCCCGATCCCATCGAGGCCACCAACCAGCTCGTCGATCAGCTCGGCGGCTATCGGTTGGGCCGCCCGTGGCGCCGCATCGGTCTGATGAATTGCGGCGAACGGTGGGGCGTGTTCACCGCGGGGATGGGCGTGGACGGTGAGGTGGTGGCCGCCGTGGAGGCCCAACGCGCCAAGGGCCGCAAGGTCACCGCGTCGCGCTACATCCGGGTCGCGGTGCGCGAGATGTTGGCCCATGCGCGCAAGGAGCCGACGCTGACACTGCATCTGCCGGGCGCCGACCCGGTCACCGGGGTGCACTTCGCGTTCGTGTCGAACTCCAGCCCGTGGACATATGCGAACAGCCGTCCGGTGTGGACGAACCCGGACACCACGTTCGACACCGGTTTGGGTGTGTTCGCCACCACCAGCATGAACGTCTGGGCGAATCTGCGACTGGCCCGCCAGATGGTGGCCCGCAATCCGCAGATCGACGCCAAGCATCTGATCCGTGATGACAGCGTGTCATCGGTCACGGTGACGAGCACCACGCCTGTCGCGTGCCAAATCGACGGGGATTACATCGGTATGCGCGAAATCATGACGTTCACCTCGGCCCCGGAGGCTCTGTGCGTCGTCGCGCCGACGAAGAAAACTGCTTGACCTGCACAAACACATCGGTACTGATGGAATTAGGGTGCAGCTGGGATTGAGCGTAGTACAACGGAGTGAGGGGTCAGACGACCGCCCCCGGCAGTGACGTTGCCCACGTGTTAACTCAATCCTATTGACATCTGTTCAGCCTGTGAAAGCATCGTTGCAACAGTGCAGAAACATTCCTATGCACGCGTTAACAGCCGAAGAAAATCTGGTGCGCTTCGCCGCGCATACATGACATATCTATTAAGGAGTTTGATCTCATGGATTGGCGCCACAAGGCCGTCTGTCGCGACGAGGATCCGGAGCTGTTCTTCCCCGTGGGAAACAGTGGCCCGGCGCTTGCCCAGATCGCCGACGCGAAGCTGGTGTGCAATCGCTGCCCGGTGACCACCGAGTGCCTCACCTGGGCCTTGGAGTCCGGCCAGGACGCCGGCGTATGGGGTGGGATGAGCGAGGACGAGCGTCGTGCGCTCAAGCGTCGCAACGCCCGCACCAAGGCCCGCACCGGAGTCTGACCTAGGTCCAGACCCCGTTGCAGATACGGCCCCGACGCAAGTTGGGGCCGTAATGCATTTATGGGGACATTTTCCAATAGCAAATTGCGTAACTGTCGTCACATTTCCCATTAGCGAATCTGCCCATTTCTTCGGCAGAAGCTGATAACTTCCCGTGAGCCCGACTCACTGCAGGCCGCGGCTGCGCCTGCCTATCGGCACGCGCAGCACCACATCGGTTCCGCCCGAGGCAACGTCGTGCATGCCCAGCACCCCGTCCAGCTCCGCGGTGACCAGCGTCCGGACGATCTGCAGGCCCAGCCGGTCGGACTTCTCCAGGCTGAACCCGTCCGGCAGGCCACGCCCATCGTCGTGCACCACGACATCGAGCCAGCGAGCCGAACGCTCCGCCCGGATCGTCACATATCCCTGCTGCGTATTGGCGTCGAAGGCATGCTCGATCGCGTTCTGCACCAACTCGGTGATCACCATGACCAGTGCGGTGGCCCGGTCGGCGTCGAGCACCCCCAAGGCCCCCACCCGGTTGATCCGGATCGGGGTGTCCACCGAGGCGACGTCGTTCATGATCGGCAGGATTCGGTCGATCACCTCGTCGAGGTTGACCTCTTCATCAACCGACATCGACAGCGCATCGTGCACCAACGCGATGGAGGACACCCGGCGCACCGATTCGATCAGCGCCTCGCGGGCCTCCGGGTTGGGGGTTCTGCGCGCCTGCAGCCGCAGCAGAGCCGCCACCGTCTGCAAATTGTTCTTCACCCGGTGGTGGATCTCCCGGATGGTGGCGTCCTTGCTCAGCAGCGCCCGGTCGCGCCGCTTGATCTCGGTGACATCGCGGATCAGCACGGTGGCGCCGACGGCTACGCCGTGCACGACCAGCGGCAGCGTGCGCAGCAGCACGGCCGCGCCACCCGCGTCGACCTCCATGCGCATGCTGGAGCCGCCGGCCAGTGAGTCACGCACGTGGTTGGCCAGTTCCTGGGCCTCGAACGGGTCGGAGATCAACGGCCGGGTGACGGCGACCAGATTGTGCCCGTCGAGTTCGGAGGCCAGGCCCATCCGGTGATAGGCCGAGATCGCGTTGGGGCTGGCGAACACCACGTCGCCCACCTCGTCGAGCCGGATGAACCCGTCGCCCGCCCGCGGGCTGGAACGCGACATGGCCAGGTCGCCAACGTTGGGGAAGGTGCCTTCCGACAGCATGTGCAGCAGATCACTGGCACAGTCCAGGTAGGCGCCCTCCAGCGGGCTGGCCAGGCGGCGGGTGGCCAGCGCGGTCTGGTGGGTCAGCACCGCGACCACCTGATCGCGGTGCCGCACCGGCACCGCTTCCACGTTCAAGCCGGGCGGGTCTTGCGAATCTCGTTGCGCGCCACCGCTTCCCCGGCCGATCATGCCGGAATCGAAAGCCGTGGTGACGACGGGGAGCTCCCCGGCCGCGGCCAGTGTGCCGACCGAATCGGCGAGCAGAACGGTCGGGGCGGTGTTGGGCCGCACCTGCGCGACGCACACCAATACGCCGTCATCGCGGCGCACCCACATCAGGTAGTCCGCAAAGGACAGATCGGCCAGCAGCTGCCACTCCCCGACCACCGCGTGCAGGTGATCGACGGCGCTTCCGGGTAGCACGGTGTGCTCGGCGAGCAGATCACCGAGGGTCGACATCAGCCAACGTCCTTCGCGCACGCGAGGAGCATGGAAGCCCTCAGGGTTGGTCGATCACCGCGATAAGGTCGCCGGCCTGGATCACGTCGCCCTCGGCAACGTTGACCTTGGTGACCTTGCCCGCTAATTCGGCGAGGACCGGGATTTCCATCTTCATCGACTCGAGCAGCACCAGGGTGTCCCCCGCGCCGATCTGATCGCCCTCGCGAACCACGACCTCCAGCACACTGGCCACGATTTCGGCGCGAACCTCCTCGGCCATCTTCACCCCACTTCTGCCAACTCGATTGCTACTGCTTACTCGGCCTACATCGAACCACAAACCCCGGGTGGACAACCCCGCCCGGGGGCCATGAGACACTGGGGAGCAAGCCCTACACCATCTGGAGGATCATCATGGCCAAGCGTGGCCGCAAGAAGCGCGATCGTAAGCACTCGAAGGCGAACCACGGCAAGCGCCCCAACGCCGGCTCGAAGTCGGTGCGCTAGTCGCTCGTCTCCGTTAGCCCCGGATGATCGTGGTACGGCTGATCTGGATCCGCAGCCGCTCCCGCAATCCATCCGGGGCTTTTTCACCGCCGCACTTCGCCGCGATCAGCCGCTTGACCCGTTCCTCGACCCCGTAGTGCCGAAGGCAAGCCGGGCATTCTTCGAGGTGCTGCTTGAGCCTGTCGCGGCTTTCTGTCGTGCATTCGCCGTCGAGCAGCGTCCACACCTCGGCGATCACCGCCGCGCAATCCGGGTGCTCCGGGTCGACAGGACCGATCGGCGGGGTCCAGCGCTCGTCCTCACGGTTCGACTCACGGCTGTCACTCATGAGGAGACCTCCTCCGGCTCACCAAGCTGCTGACCTCGGATGAAGCCGCGATCCCTGGCCACATCGGCCAACAGGTCGCGCAGCTGCTTGCGGCCGCGGTGCAGACGGGACATCACCGTCCCAATCGGAGTATCCATGATTTCGGCGATCTCCTTGTAGGGGAAGCCCTCGACGTCGGCGTAGTACACCGCCATCCGGAATTCCTCGGGCAGTGCCTGCAGCGCTGCCTTGATCTCGGTGTCGGGCAGCGCCTCCAGTGCCTCCACCTCCGCCGAGCGCAGCCCGGTCGATGAGTGCTCGGCGTTGGCCGCCAGCTGCCAGTCGGTGATCTCGTCGGTCGGATACTCCGCTGGTTGCCGCTGCTTCTTGCGGTAACTGTTGATGTAGGTGTTGGTCAGAATCCGGTACAGCCAGGCCTTGAGGTTGGTGCCCTCGCGGAACGACCGGAAACCGGCGTAGGCCTTCACCATGGTTTCCTGCAGCAGGTCCTCGGCGTCGGCGGGATTACGGGTCATCCGCAGCGCACCACCGTAGAGCTGGTCCAACAGCGGGATGGCATCGCGTTCGAACCTCGCGGTCAGCTCAGCATCCGTCTCCGGCGGCGCCTGCGGTCTCTCGGGCTCAGCCCGGTCGACGTCAGTCATCGTGGGAAACACCTTCCCTTCTGTCGCGGCGCCGCCAAAGTATCCGGGATATCGCAAGGTATCCGCCGGACGTTCCAGGCATACGGTTGGCACCAGAATCCTCCTTACGATCCTAGAGCGTGCTGCCGACAAGAAGTGCTGAGCACTTGTTGAGAGCAATAACAGCACGCGGGGGCCGCAATGTTCCCGGTTACGCTGTGCCGATGGCGCGCGCAGCAACCCCGGCCATCGCCGCTCTGGTCGGCGCCGGCATCGACCACCAGGTGGTGCAGTACCAGCACGATCCCCGCAACGAGGACTTCGGCGCGGAGGCCGTCGCGGCGCTCGCCGCCGACGGCATCGTGGCCGAACAGGTGTTCAAGACACTGGTCATCGCGTTGCCCAAGGGGCTCGCCGTGGCGGTGCTACCGGTACCGACAAAGCTGTCGCTGAAGGCCGCGGCCGCGGCGCTGGGCGTGTCCAAGGCCGAGATGGCCGATCCCGCCGCTGCGCAGCGCTCCAGTGGCTATGTGGTCGGCGGGATATCGCCGCTGGGACAACGCAAGCCGCTGCCCACCGTCATCGATGCCTCCGCGCTGCGTTTCGACAAGGTGCTGTGCAGTGCCGGCAAGCGGGGCTGGGACATCGCGCTCGCGCCGGCGGACCTGGTTCGCGCGACAAATGCGGTGACCGCCGAAATCAGCGTCTGAGGTTAGCCATTCGCACTGAGTAGTGTGAGCACGGTGATGGGGAAAGCTATGGGGGCAGGCACAGTCGCGGCAACTTCGGCGGCGGTGGTGGTCGCGGCGGTCATGGCAGCCGGGCTCAGCACGATCGCCCCGGCCACCGCACGGATCGAGCTCGTGGACAACACCATCGCACTGGAGCCCGGCGACGGATCGCTGACCGACGACCAGACGCTCACCCCGTTCGACGTGCAGAATCCCGCGATCGGCCGGCTCGACCCGCGGCTGCTGACCGCCATCCAGAATGCCGCCCGAGCCGCGGCCGTAGACGGTGTCACCATGACTGTCACCTCGGGGTGGCGTTCACCGGAATTCCAACAGCGCCTGCTCAACGAAGCGGTGCAGACCTATGGCAGCTTGGCCGCCGCACGCCAATACGTGCAGACTCCGGCCGCGTCCAGGCACGTGACCGGTGAAGCGGTCGATATCGGCGGCACCGGAGCCGACCAGTGGCTGATCGCCAACGGATCGCGGTTCGGCCTGTGCCAGATCTACGCCAACGAGTTGTGGCATTTCGAACTGGTCGCCGACCCCGCCGGCAACTGCCCGGCACTGCTGCCCGACGCGGCCGAGTGAGCCGCCACACCAGGATCGCAACGAAATTGGCTGGGCGGCATAGGATTTGGCGATCAGATTCCGTTTCGGCGGGCCGAACTATTCGCTGACCGGCACCATGTCGGCACCGCACGAGCACTTGTAGGCGCCCTGGGCACCTTCGCAGTGACATTCCGACTCCACCCGGACCCGGCACCCGCAGCCGCTGTGTCCGCAGGTCAACAGGGTTCCCGCCGGAACAATGTTCGTGTCGCTGGACATTTCGCTCCCTCTCAATCGCCGCCAGCAGTGTCCTGGTGTCTTCATGGTGCGCCCCGCGCGGGCCGCAGGGGCGGAATCGCGGTAAACCATGGGTTCTGCTCACTTCCGGCGGCGCGGATGCCATCCGCCTATGGTGGCCACATGACGCTTTCCGGGAAGACCATGTTCATCTCCGGGGCCAGCCGCGGCATCGGACTGGCCATCGCCAAGCGGGCCGCGGCCGACGGCGCCAACATCGCGCTGGTCGCCAAAACCGCCGAACCGCACCCCAAGCTCGAAGGCACCATCTACACCGCTGCCAAGGAGATCGAACAGGCCGGTGGGCAGGCGCTGCCGATCGTCGGCGACGTTCGCGACGGCGACTCGGTCGCGGCCGCGGTGGCCAAGGCCGTCGAACAGTTCGGCGGCATCGACATCTGCGTCAACAACGCCTCGGCGATCAACCTCGGCTCCATCGAGGAGGTACCGCTCAAGCGCTTCGACCTGATGAACGGCATCCAGATCCGCGGAACCTATGCGGTGTCGCAGGCCTGCATCCCGCACATGAAAGGCCGGGACAACCCGCACATCCTGACGCTCTCACCGCCGATCCGACTGGAATCGCAATGGCTCAAGCCGACGGCATACATGATGGCCAAATTCGGGATGACGCTGTGCGCGTTGGGAATCGCCGAAGAGATGCGAGGGGACGGGATCGCCTCCAACACCCTGTGGCCGCGCACCCTGGTGGCCACCGCGGCGGTGCAGAACCTGCTCGGCGGCGACGAGGCGATGGCCCGGGCCCGCAAGCCCGCCGTCTACGCCGACGCCGCCTACGCGATCTTCAACAAACCGGCCCGCGAGTACACCGGCCAAAGTCTGCTGTGCGAGGACGTGCTGCTGGAATCCGGCGTCACCGACCTGTCGGTATATGACTGCGTGCCCGGCTCGGACCTGGGCGTGGACCTGTGGGTGGACACCCCCAACCCGCCCGGGTACGTCCAGCCCTGACCGGGCAACTCAAGCGTCGAACGGTTGCCCGCCTGGTCAGCGACAACCTGAAAAACGTTGCAGGTCGGCAAATTCACGACTAGAATCGAACACGTGTTCGAACTGCTCGATCGGCCGGCGCTCAGTGACCTCACTGACGCCGCGCTGATCGACACCCTCGAGCACCGCACCCGCGCTGAAGCCGTTGAGGCCGCCGGGCGCCTGGCGGTCATCGCCGAGATCGTGGCCCGGCACTGCGATGACGAAGACGACACTTCCGCCTACCGCGCGATCGACGGCTGGGAAACCGCCACCGCCGCAGTAGGCGCCACCTGCAACCTCAGCCGCGGCGCTGCCTCCGCCCAGATGCGCATCGCACAAGCATTGCGCGAACGGCTTCCCAAAGTCGCCGCTGCATTCGCCTGCGGAGACATCTCGGCGAAAGTGATCTCCACCATCACCTGGCGCACCCACCTCGTCACCGACGATGACGCATTGAGACTGATCGACACCGCCCTGGCCGGGGCCGCCACCACCTACGGCGCGCTGACCGCAACCAAGACAGAACAAGCCATCGACGTATGGGTGGAGAAATTCGATCCCGCCGCCGTGCGCAAAACCCGCACCGCCGCACGAGAGCGCGACATCCACTTCGGTGACCCCGACGATCCCAATGGCACCATCTCCATCTGGGGGCGACTACTGGCCACCGACGCGGCCCTGATCAAAAACCTGCTCAACGCCATGGCCCGAGGAGTCTGCGACAACGACCCACGCACCGTCGGGCAACGCCGCTCCGACGCACTGGGAGCCATCGGCGCTGGAGCCGATCACCTCACCTGCCAATGCGGCGACCCCGACTGCCAAGCCACCGGCATCGACCCCCGCTCCCGCGCCGTGGTGATCCACCTCCTCGCACAAATCCTGCCCGAATCGGCCACCAATACCCACAGCGAGGAGAGCCTGAGCCCCGCAGGCGCAGGCGATGTCGCCGAGGGTCGCGGCGGAGACGCCGACAGCGTGGAGACACCCTCCGACGAGCCTGCCGCACAGGGCGCCGCTCAACCCACCAAGACCACAGTTCCGGCACAACTCCCCCGCGACCCACGCATCCACGGCGAACCCAACCTCGGCGACTACGGCGCCGACCGCGTGCCAGCCGTAACCGGCCCTCCCGCAGTCATTCTCGGCGGCGGGATCGTGCCCGCACCCCTGCTGGCCGAACTGATCGCCACCGGCGCCACCGTCAAACACCTCACCAACTCCGACGACCTCACCGGCCAAACCAGTTACCGGCCCTCAACAAAACTGGCCACATTCGTCCGGATGCGCGACCTCTTGTGCATGTTCCCCGGCTGCGCAGCATCAGCCCACCATTGCGACCTCGACCACACCAATCCCTGGCCGGCCGGCGCCACCCACCCCGGCAACCTCGGACCCAAATGCCGAACCCACCATCTGATCAAGACCTTTCAGACCGGTGAAGGTGGCTGGGCCGACGTCCAACACCCCGACGGCAGCCACACCTGGACCGCACCAACCGGCCACACGTACCACATCACACCCTTCAGCCAGGTCCTGTTTCCCGACTGGGCCACCCACACCCCGGCCCCGCCCCCAGAGCCGGCCCACACAGCCATCTCCGACCGACACATGAAAATGCCGGTCCGCCAACACACGCGGCAACAGATCCGCACCCAACGCATCAACACCGAACGCCGACTCAACACCGAACAAGACAAATCCCCTCCCTACTAACGGAACTCGTTGCAAGGGAACTCGATGACGCGCCGAATATTGCGCCCTCGCGCATATCGGCAGACGGCGTTGTTGATCTGGTCGAGCCGGTACCGACGGCAGGCTCAAGTTCGATCGACTGGCGACGCGGCCACGCGGGAAGCGGCCGCGTCGCCGAATACCCCATCTAGGCTCGTGTGTATGCCTGATCCACAACCCACCAACTGGGCGGCCGGCCGCTACCAGTCCGTCGCCGAACACATCGCCGTCATCGCCGGAGAGGTCGTCGCCGCAGCCGACCGGTTACGGCCGGTGCGGGATACCGCCCTGGTCGACCTGGCCTGCGGCACCGGCAGCGCTGCGCTGGCCGCCGCCGAGGCCGGTGCCAAGGTGACCGGCGTGGATATCACCGCCGAGCTGGTCGCCATCGCCGCCGAGCGACCCGGTGCGGACGCGGTGCAGTGGGTGGTCGCCGACGCCGCACACACCGGCCTGCCCGACGTTGGGTTCGGCACGGTGGTGTCGAACATGGGCATCATCTTCGTCGAGCCCGCAAGTCTGGTCTCCGAAGTCACCCGACTGCTGGCCCCCGGTGGAGTGTTCGCGTTCTCCACCTGGGTCCGCGATGAGGCCGGCAGCCCGTTCTTCAATCCGATCATCGAAACCCTGGGCCAACCACCGGCCTCGGTGTATTCGCCCGATCAGTGGGGCGACCTCGAGATCGTGCAGTCCCGGCTGGCCACCGGGTTCGACGACGTGCAGTTCGAAACAGACTCACACACTTGGCAATTCGACTCCGTCGAGTCCGCGGTACGCTTCATATCAGACGAGTCACCGATGCATGTCGACCTACTGGGCCGGCTCGACGAGACGATGCGGAAGCGCCTGCTCGACGCGTTCACCGCCGCCCTGAGCGCACAGGCCGACGACAAGGGCCGGGTCTCCTTCGGCGCGCCCTATGCAGTAGTGACCGCGCGCCGCAAGTCATGAATCACGTTGTCTGAACGATGATTCCAGAGACGAGAGGACGCCAGTTGCGGAGCAGCACCAAAGCGATCACGCCATTGCTCGTCGTCATCATGTTTCTCGGCACGCTGGCCGGCCCGACTGCCGCCGGAAGTCCCGATGCGCTCGCGACCACCGTGGACCATGCGTTTCGACCGCTCATGGCCCAGTACGACATACCGGGCATGTCCATAGCGGTGACGGTCAACGGCCAACAGCGCTACTTCAGTTTCGGAGTCGCCTCCAGACAAAGCGGGGCGCCGGTGACCCGGGACACACTCTTCGAGATCGGTTCGGTCAGCAAGACGTTCACCGGGACACTGGCGTCGTACGCACAAGCACTCGGGCGAATCTCGCTGACTGATCACCCCAGCACCTACATGCCGCAGTTGACGGGCAGCGACATCGACAAAGCCGAACTGCTCAACCTGGGCACCTACACCGCGGGTGGGTTGCCCCTGCAGTTTCCGTCCGACATCACAGATGACGCCCGGATGCAGACGTACTTTCTGCAGTGGCAACCCGATGCCGCCCCCGGCCAACAGCGTCGGTACTCCAACCCCAGCATCGGCCTGCTCGGCCACCTCACCGCACTGGCGATGAACCGTGACTTCGGCGACCTGATCGAAGGGGAGATCTTTCCGAAGCTGCAGCTACACCACAGTTACATCCGGGTGCCGCAATCCGAGATGGACAATTACGCCTGGGGCTACAACGCCGACAACGAACCTGTCCGGGTGAATCCAGGCGTTTTCGATGCCGAGGCCTACGGCGTCAAGTCCTCTGCGGCTGACTTGCTCCAATTCGTCGAGGCCAACATCACGCCGAACAATCTGGACGCACCGATGCGCGATGCCGTCCAGGGAACGCACGTCGGATATTTCACCACAGGGGACATGATCCAAGGGCTCGGCTGGGAACAGTATTCCTACCCGGTCACCCTTGACCGCCTGTTGGCCGGCAACTCGGAAACCATGGCCATGCAGCCGAACCCGGCCACGCCGCTCACTGACCAACCCACCCCGACGCCGGCGCTGTTCAACAAGACCGGATCTACCGATGGTTTCGGCGCCTATGCCGTGTTCGTACCGGACAAACGGATCGGCGTGGTGGTCCTCGCGAACAAGAACTACCCGATCGCCGCCCGAATCACCGCAGCCCACGCTGTCCTGCAACAGCTTTCGACCGAGAAGCCGTAGCAGGGACCTAGCGCGAACGTGTCCCACCGGACAGCATGGTCTCGACGCTGTCGGCGAATGCCGCTGTGGTGAAACAGGTTGGTTCGGCGAACTCCTCGAGGGTGAGCGCATCGTTCCAACTGGCGTCGGCAGCGGCACGCAACAGGGGCTTGGTCATCGCGACCGCGTGCGGCGGCAGCTCCGCCACGCGTGAGCACCACGCATCCGCGGTGGCGAGCAGCTTCTCGTGGGCGACAACCTCATGTACCAGGCCGAGCTGCTGCGCCGTTTCGGCGTCGATGTGCTCGCCTTTCAGGTAGTACGCCAGCGCCCCCTGATAGCCGAGTCGCCGGGTGAGCGCCCAGCTGGTGCCGACTTCGGGGATCAATCCGAGGCGGGCGAAGGCAGGCACGATGACGGCCCGCTCACTGGCGATGGTCAGATCGCACGTGAGCGCCCAGGCCAGCCCGACACCGGCCGCCGGACCGTTGAGGGCGGCCACGAAGACGGTGTCCGAACCCGCGATGAGCCGGGCGATACCGCCGAATTCGCGTCGTATCCAGCGCCATACGTCGGCGGTTCCCTCGGCCTGGTACCGATTCTCGATGGCCGCACGCATCATGCGCAGGTCGCCGCCCGCGCTGAAGCCCGGATCGGCGCCCGTCAACACCACGGCGCGAATGTCGTTGTCGGCCGCCAGATCCTCCAGAGCCCGGCGCAGCTGCCGGACGAGCGGTGCGGACAGGACGTTCAGCCGGTCGGGTTCGTCGAGGGTCACCACTGCACGGTCGCCGCTGCGTTCGACCAGAATCCGTTGTGGCGCAGCCGGATCGTCACCTTCGGCCACCATGCCGCGATACAAGGGCTTGTCCATCAGAGATTCTCCTCAATCGGTTTGGTATGCAATGCATTCCATGCCGCATCGGCAAACGTCTCGACGACCTCGCCGTCCATCTCGGCGACATCGCCGGCCACCCAGTGGCGGGCGTACTCCTGCGCTGGGCCGAACCACAGCGCGGCCGTGATACCCGGCCGGATGGCCACCAGCACCCCGTAGGTGTGGTGCGGACGCCACCAGTCCCGGATGGCAGCGAAGAAGTCCTGATTGGCCGCCCGCAGTGCGCTGCTGTCGAGCCGGTCGCCCAACAGAAGCGCGGCTTCGCCGCGGCGCGCCGCGATCCAGTTCAGGTGATGCCGCACCCCGCCGCGGATTCCGTCTTCGGCGGTGTCCTGCTCGCGCAGCATCTCCACGAACCCGGTCTGGTATTCGGCCATGACCTGCGCGTAGACCGCCGCCGCGAGCGCCGGCTTGTCGGGGAAGTGATGGTAGAGCGATCCGACGCTCACCTCGGCTTCGCGCCGCACCTCATCCAGCGTCGGGGCGATGATCCCCTCCGCCGCGAAACGACGGCGCGCAACCGAGATCAACCGGCCTCGCGCACCCGTGGCCCTGGCTGGTGGCACGAGAAATACTCTAGCAAAACCGAGGAATTCTCTAGAGCGGGTTACTCCGCCTGGTAGAGGATTCCGCGGCCGATCGCCTCACGCACCTCCGGGAGCGCGGCCTGTGCCAGCGCCCCCGCGTCCACACCGTGATAGGTCGCGAGCAGTTCGATGAGCGTGCCGAGCGGGACTTCGCCGCGGCACCCGGCCAGCAGGGCCGTCAACACTTCGTCGACACCGATGATCGCGCCCGGACCGCCCGGGCGACGCACCGCCGCGCCCACCTGCTGCCAGCCCTCGGGCCCCGGCAGCGACTGCTGTTCCAGGATCACCGGCGAGGTGGAGAGCCGGGCCGCCAGCAGCTCGTCGTCGGAGGTGTCGCGCAGATAGGCGCGCCGGGCGAAGAACGCCTCCACCTCCACACCCGTCACCAACTCGTCGGCGCCGGTGATCTCCTCAAGAATCTGCTCCGGGGGCTCGCCGCTGCGCGGGGCCCGCAACGAGATCATGCCCATACCGATGCCCGTGATGTCCTGTTCGGCGAACCAGTCCAACCATTCGCCGCCGCGCTGGGCCGTCCGCTCGGGCGTCTCGCCGGCATCGGCCAGCCACAATGACACGTAGCTGACCGGGTCGGCCAGCTCCCGCTGCACCACCCAGGCGTGCAGGCCGGTGCCGGCCAGCCAGCCGCGGACGCGGTGCCGCCAGTCTGGGCCGTCTGTGCCTTCGCGCACGATCCAGTTGGCCATGATGTGCGCGGTGCCACCCGGCCTGAGATGGTCCCCGACCTGTTCGATGAGACTCTGGCACAACGCATCTCCGGCCACACCCGAGTCACGGTAGATGTAGTCACGGGCGCCGGACCCCACCACGAACGGCGGGTTGGACACGATCAGGTCGAAGCGCTCCCCCGCCACCGGTTCGAACAAGCTGCCGCACCGCAGATCCCACGACATCCCATTGAGCCGCGCGGTCACCGCGGCCAGTGCCAACGCCCGCTCATTGGTGTCCGTCGCGACGATCTCGTCGCAATGCGTGGCCAGGTGCAGCGCCTGGATTCCGCAGCCGGTGCCGAGGTCGAGCGCGCGGCCTACCGGGTTGCGGGTGACCGCGCGGGCCAGCGACACCGACGCGCCACCGATGCCGAGCACATGATCGTGCCGCAGAGGGCCGGCGCGCAGAGCGGCGTCCTGATCGGAGACGACGAGAAAATCCCGGGTTCCGTCACTGTGCGGGCGGATGTCCAGGACGGCCCGAACCGTATCGCCCGTCCGCTCCAGCACCCCGGCGGCCACCAGCGCTTGCAGGCTGGTGGACGGGAAAGCGGCCTCGACCAGTGCAGCCGGTTCCGCGGTGCCGAGCAGGAACAGCCGCACCAGCGTGGCCAGCCGGCGCCGTTCGGCCGGCACGGCGTGGGTTGCCCGCAAGGCCGGCCACCACACGCCCCGGCCCAGTGCCGCATTGGCGTCGACACCCAGCAGGTCGGCCACCCCGTCGGTGATGTACCCGGCCGATCGCAGGTCGGCGCCGATCGCGTCGACCACGCCAGCGTCGACGGATCCGCGCGGCATCTCGCTCAAAACAACCCCATCTCTTCCGGCTCGGCCGGCTCGATCAGTTCCGGACCGTTGTTACGGACACTGTTGACCAGTCGTGACACCTCGCGGATCGCGATCCGGTCCAGTTCGCCGTGGCCACGCAGCAGCCCCTCGTCGATCGGGGCATCGGGATCCAGCCAGCGATCCCAATCCCGTGCCCTGACGGTCAGCGGCATCCGGTCGTGGATCTCGGCGATCGGACCTGCGGCATCGGTGGTGATGATGGTGCAGCTGAGCAGCGGCGGCGCATCCTTGGCGGCCCCGTGCGGCCGCCAAGTCGACCACAGCCCGGCCATGAACAGCAATTCACCGTCGGCGCCGTACAGGTAGAACGGGGTCTTGGCTTTTTTGCCCGGGTTCGGCCGCCACTCGTACCAGCCGTCCATCGGGATCAGGCAGCGTTTGTTCTTCGCCGAGTTGCGGAATGCCGGTGAGCTGGTGACTTTGTCGGCACGGGCATTGATCAGCAGCGGGCCTTTGTTGTCCGGACCGCCGTCCTCGGCGGTCTTCACCCACGGCGGGATCAGCCCCCATCGCATCGAGCGGACCCGTCGGGTCGCCTCGTCCTCGGGTTCGGTGTGGCGTTTGACCACGCTGCTGATGGTCGTAGTCGGCGCCACGTTGTAGTTGGGACCGGGCACATCCCGGTCACCCGTGCTCGCTGCACTCTCGTCGATGGCCTGGATCTTCTGCGCGAGCAGCGCTGGATCCGTGGTGACCGCGAAACGTCCACACATGGAGCCCATGGTTGCAGAGTCTGCGGACAAGGCAGGATATGTGTCGTGAGCGCACGTGAGGAGCAATTGGAGCACTGGCCGGCGCCGTCGACGACCAGCCCGGTCGATGCCACGGTGACGGTGCCCGGTTCGAAATCGCTGACCAACCGTGCGCTGGTGCTGGCCGCCCTGGCCACCGCGCAGGGCACCTCGACCATCCGCGGCGCGTTGCGCAGCCGCGACACCGATCTGATGATCGACGCGATCCGCACCCTGGGCGTCACCGTCGAGGCCGCGGACGGAGCCGGTGACGGCACCGAGTTGACGGTCAGCGGGAACATCGCACCGGCCCCCGATGCGCGCATCGACTGCGGCCTGGCCGGCACGGTGCTTCGGTTCGTTCCGCCGGTCGCCGCGCTCAGCGCCCACTCGGTGACGTTCGACGGGGACGAGCAGGCTCGGGCCCGGCCGATCTCCCCGCTGCTGGACGGGCTGCGCGGGCTGGGCGTCGACATAGCCGGCGACGGGTTGCCATTCGCGGTGCGCGGCCGCGACGCCGTGGCCGGCGGCACCGTCGCAATCGATGCCTCGGGGTCCTCACAGTTCGTGTCCGGATTGTTGCTGTCCGGCCCGACGTTCACCGACGGGCTCACCATCATGCACACCGGCACCTCGGTGCCCTCGGCCCCGCACGTGGCGATGACCGTGGCGATGCTGCGCGATGCCGGCGTACACGTCGACGACTCCGTCCCCAATCGCTGGCAGGTGTCCCCTGGACCGATCGCCGCCCGGGACTGGAACATCGAGCCGGATCTCTCCAATGCCACGCCCTTCCTGGCCGCCGCGATCGTCACCGGCGGAACGGTGCGGATCGCCGGCTGGCCGACGGTCAGCATCCAACCGGCCGACACCATCCTCGGCCTGCTGGCGAAGGTGAATGCCACTGTCCACCAACGTGACTCATACCTTGAAGTCAGCGGTGCCGACGGTTACGACGGGTTTGACGCCGACCTGCACGATG
Source organism: Mycolicibacterium frederiksbergense (assembly GCF_029893345.1). Classification (GTDB taxonomy): domain Bacteria; phylum Actinomycetota; class Actinomycetes; order Mycobacteriales; family Mycobacteriaceae; genus Mycobacterium; species Mycobacterium frederiksbergense_B. Next base: position 171,248 of record NZ_JARXVE010000005.1, read on the forward strand.
TCGGCGAACTGGCCCCGACGGTCGCGGCGCTGGCCGCTCTGGCCCGTGACGGTGCGACCTCACGCCTGCGCGGGATCGCCCACCTGCGCGGGCACGAGACCGACCGGCTGGCCGCCCTGACCACAGAGATCAATGGGCTCGGCGGCGACTGCGCCGAAACCGAGGACGGCCTGCTGATCACCGCGCGGCCGCTGCACGGTGGAACCTGGTACTCCTACGCTGACCACCGAATGGCCACCGCCGGGGCGATCATCGGCCTGCGGGTGCCCGGTGTGCAGGTGGAGAACATCGAGACGACGGCCAAGACCATGCCCGATTTCCCGCTGATGTGGGCCCAGATGCTGGCGGGCGACCCGCACCCAAGGGGGAAGTAAACAGCCTTGGGAGCGCGGCATTACGACGAGTCCGACGTCCGGATCAGGCCGGGTCGGGGTACCCGTCCGCGCACCAAGACCCGGCCGGATCACGCGGATGCCCAGTCGGCGATGGTGGTGACGGTCGACCGGGGCCGCTGGGGCTGCGCCCTGGATCGCGACCCGCATCACCGGGTGGTCGCGATGCGGGCCCGTGAGCTGGGCCGCACCCCGATCGTGGTCGGTGACGATGTGGACATCGTCGGCGACCTGTCCGGACGACCGGACACCCTGGCCCGGATCGTGCGCCGTGGTGAACGCCGAACGGTGTTGCGCCGCACCGCCGATGACACCGATCCGACCGAGCGGGTGGTGGTCGCCAACGCCGATCAGCTGCTGATCGTGGTGGCGCTGGCCGACCCGCCGCCGCGCACCGGTTTCGTCGAACGCGCGCTGATCGCCGCATATGCCGGGGGGCTCAAGCCAATCCTGTGCCTGACGAAGTCGGATCTGGCCGCACCGGACGCGTTCGCGGCGCAGTTCGCGGATCTGGATCTGACCATCGTCACCGCGGGCCGCGACGATCCACTCGACGCCGTCGCGCCGCTGCTGACCGACCAGGTCACGGTGTTTCTCGGACATTCCGGCGTCGGAAAATCGACGTTGGTGAATCGCCTTGTCCCAGAGGCCGATCGAGCGACCGGCGAGGTGTCCGGGGTGGGCAAGGGCAAGCACACCTCCACTCAGTCGGTGGCGCTGCCGCTGGACGGTCAGGGCTGGGTGATCGACACTCCCGGGGTCAGGTCATTCGGGCTGGCCCACATAGAACCCAACGATGTGCTGCTGGCCTTCTCCGATCTGGCCGACACCATCGCCGACTGTCCCCGCGGCTGCGGACACATGGGGCCGCCGGCCGATCCCGAGTGTGCGCTGGACACGCTGTCCGGGCCGGCGGCCGATCGGGTCGCCGCGGCCCGGCGGCTGTTGGCGATTCTCAAGGAGAGCTAACCGCTCCGGCGATCAGTGCTTGGCTTTGTGATTGGCTGCCTCCGCCTGCGCCTGGGCGGCCGCCTGATCTGCCTGCTGGATGGCCTGCCGGCCCTGCGGGCTGGCCGCGGAGTTGCCTGGGGTCGTGGCCGAGGCCACGCCGGCATTGCAGTCGAGGTTGAGCAGCACGGTGTCGGTCACCGCGGCGAAATTGCTGCCCTTTTTCCAGGGCGCCTTCTCCGAACTGGTCACCACGCAGTTGTCGTCGGACCCTGAACCGCCCGAACGGGTGGCGACGACGGCCTTCATCCCGGCTCCGGACAGCTCCGATTGCACAACGGAGTACTTCTGACCGGCGTAGTCGTCGGCCGCGGCGACACCGGTGGCCACCATGCCCACCGGGACAGCCGAAGCACCAAACACCAAGGCAGCCGCAACAAGCCTGCGCATCAAAACCTCCGATTCGGCCTTCCATACCAATTCAGGCCCGAGGTTAGGGGCAACGACTGCAAGGCTCCTGGGAGAACGGCGGGTGGTTGCTTGGAATCCTGCGGTGGGACCAAAACGAACGTGAGCCTGTGTTCGAGGTCCAGACAGACCTCGAACACAGGCTCACGTTCGATACGGGAACTGCTCGCAAACTACTTGCGGCGCCAGCCCCGCACCGTCTCGATGGCCGTCTTCAGGCCACGACGACGTCCCGTGTCGGGATCGGTGACGCCGTAGCCTTCGAGCTCCGTGAACATCCGCTCGCTACGGGTCTCCGGCGCGTTGTCGGCCGTGTCCTTCAGGAACCGGTCCGGCAGCGACAGCTTGGCGATGGTGCGCCAGGTCTTGCCGTACTGCACCAGGAACGGTCCCGTGGTGTAGGGCAGGTCGTACTTGTCGCACAGCGCCCGCACCCGGACCGCGATCTCGGCGTACCGATTGCTCGGCAGATCCGGGAACAGGTGATGCTCGATCTGGTAGCTCAGGTTGCCGCTCATGAAGGCCAGCGCCGGACCCGAGTTGAAGTTGGCGCTGCCCAGCATCTGGCGCAGGTACCACTGCCCGCGGCTCTCACCGACCATGTCGGTCTTGGTGAATTTCTCTGCGCCATCGGGGAAATGGCCGCAGAAGATCACCGCGTTGGCCCACACGTTGCGGATGACGTTGGCCACCGCATTGGCCGTCAAGGTGGACTTGAAGGTGGCACCGGGCGACAGCGACGTGAGCGCCGGCCAGACCACGTAGTCCTTGACCAGCTGGTGTCCGGCCTTGACGCCGAACTCGCGGATGCGGACCAGGGTGGCGTTGCGGTTGTCGCGACCCTTGAAGATCTTGCCGAGCTCCAGGTGCTGCAGCCCCACGCCCCACTCGAAACCGATCGCGAGAAGGGTGTTGAAGAGCAGGTTGCCGTAGAGGTTGAACGGCTTCCACTTGGCATCCCGGGTGACGCGGATGACGCCGTAGCCCACGTCGTCGTCCATGCCGAGGATGTTGGTGTACTTGTGATGCATGAAGTTGTGGGTGAACCGCCAGTGCTTGGACGCCCCGCTCATGTCCCACTCCCACGACGAGGAGTGAATCTCGGGATCGTTCATCCAGTCCCACTGGCCGTGCATGACGTTGTGGCCGATCTCCATGTTCTCGATGATCTTGGCCACGCCCAGGGTGATGGTGCCCGCCCACCACGCGGAACGCTTCGAGCTCGCCGCGAGCATGACGCGGCCGGCGACGTCGAGCGCACGTTGCGCCGCGATGGTGCGGCGTATGTAGCGCGCATCGCGCTCACCACGGGAGTCTTCGATGTCTTGCCGGATCGCGTCGAGTTCGATGCCCAGGTTCTCGATGTCGGCATCGGTCAGATGCGCGAATGCGGGAACGTCGGTTACTGCCATCGTCAGCCTCCTCTCAATTACCTACGGTAGCGTAACCTACGATCCCGTAGGTTACTAGCCAGTAAAGTTTAAACGTCCAGGACGCAGTCGCCGGAAGCGGCCGAAACACACGTCTGGATCCGGGTGCCCGGGTCATGCTCGACGCCGGTGCGCAGATCGCGCACATGCCCTTCGACCAGGCCCACCACACAGGACTGGCAGATCCCCATCCGGCAGCCGAACGGCATCCGAATCCCGACCTGCTCCCCCGCGTCCATCAACGGCGTCGCGCCGTCGATAGTGACCTCCTTGCCGCTGCGCTCGAATGTCACCGTGCCCCCGGCGCCGTGCGGAGCCGCCCGCGACACCGCGAACCGCTCCAGGTGCAGGCTGTCGGCGATACCGGCGGCCTCCCACACCCGTTCGGCGTCATTGAGCATGCCTTCGGGCCCGCACGCCCACGATTGACGTTCACGCCAATCGGGAACCAACTCACCGAGTTGCGCCAGATCAAGCCTGCCCTGGGTCCGGGTGCTGCGCAACAACAGCCGGTAGCCGGGATGCGCATCGTGCAGCTCCGCCAACTCCGAGCCGAACATCACATCGGATTCGGTGGGCGCGGAATGCACGTGCACGATGTCGGTGATCTGGCCCCGGCGCACCAGGGTGCGCAGCATCGACATCACCGGGGTGATGCCCGAACCGGCGGTCACGAACAGCACCGACGCCGGCGCCGGCGCCGGCATGACGAAGTTGCCCTGCGGCGCGGCCAGCCGCACCACGGTTCCCGGACGCAGGCCGTCGACCAGGTGAGTCGACAAGAACCCCTCGGGCATCGCCTTGACGGTGATCGCGATGGTGCGCGCGCCCGATGAAGGCGACTTCTCCGGCGTCGACGTGAGCGAATACGACCGCCAGCGCCACCGCCCGTCGATCAGCACACCGATACCGACGTACTGGCCGGGCTCGTAGTCGAACGAGAATCCCCAGCCCGGTTTGATCACCAAAGTCGCGGAATCAGACGTCTCCCGCCGCACCTCGACGACCCGGCCACGCAACTCGCGCGCCGACCACAACGGGTTGGCCAGCTTGAGGTAATCGTCCGGCAGCAGCGGCGTGGTCACCTGCCCAACGATGCGACGAAGCGCATTCCAGCCGGGACGCCGCGCGGCGCCGGCGATGGTGGGCCGGACCGTATCGGCCACATTGGCCGAGACCTTGATGGAGTTCTTGGCCATGAACCTACGGTACCGTAGGTTACTGCCACGTAGCTAGTCGCACGTCCGCTGTCGCAGGTCAGGACGCCAAAGTGTTCTTATATGTTTTCCCGTCCTTCATGATCAGGACACCCCGCCGCCGGCGGTCAGTTTGATCTGCGCGGCAAATCGGCAGGGGTCCGGAAATATGCGCGGGCGGCCGCCTTCGATCACCGTGGCGCCCCGGTTCGGCCGGCAACGGCTCGGTGGAGATCCGTTCGATGCGGTTGCCCTTGACCCGCACATTCGACGGCGCCGACAACCGATCCCCTTGGCCGTCAAAGATTTTGACGTTGCGGAAGTCCGTCGTGGCGACCTGGCCTCCGGTAGGTGGCACCCCCACCGTTTGATCAGAGCAGTTCGAGCAGGAACGGCAACTCCTGCGGCGCGTACCAGGCCAGGTCGTGATCCTGAGCGTCGCCCACCGTCAGCTCGGCGTCCTCGTCGCCAAGATCCGCCTCATCGATGACGTCGACCGCCGCCAGCACCGCCGACTCCGCATCGGCATTGTCGACGTACACCGCCACGACGGCATCGATCGGCACCGGCCCCGACAACCGCACCACCGCATCGTCGAGGTCGGGGCGGGCTTTGGCCTCCGCCACCTCGGCGACCACGACCGCCCGCCGGGCGGGCAGGTCTGATTCCCCGCCTATGGCGAGCAGCCGCAGTGATGCCAGCGCGGCCTCCCGCAGCGCCACCTCGGCGAGTTCGTCGTCGTCACCCTCGGCATATGACTCGCGCAGGGTCGGCGTGACCGCGAATGCGGTCCCGTTCACCACCCGCAACGATCGGTCGGCGACAAACTGCTGCAGGGCGGCCAGGGTCGCCGGGATGTACACGCGCACTACGCGAGATTAGCCGTCGGCTGGCTTGTCGCTATCCGGATCCTTCTCCACCGAGATGACGAAGTCGTCTCCGTGCTGGGTCACCCCGGCGACCACGGCGTCGTTGACGGCTTCCACGGCGTACTGCCTGCGCACCACCAACGGGTCGTGGCGAAGGTCACGCACCAGCGAGACCGCCAGCCCGACCATCACCACGACGAACGGTAACGCGGCGATGATCGTGATCGTCTGCAGACCGTCCAGCGCGTCCTGGCCGCCGACGAGCAGCATCACCGCCGCCACCGCGCCGGTCGCGACACCCCAGAAGATGACGGTCGGCTGGGTGGGTTTGATGGTGCCCCGCTCGGACAGTGAACCCATCACGATCGAGGCGGCGTCGGCGCCCGAGACGAAGAAGATCGCCACCAGCAGCATCACCAGGATGCTGGCGATCGTGGTTATCGGGTATTGGTCGAGCAGGCTGAAGAGCTGCTGTTCGATGCTGCCCTCGCCGGCCAGATCCACCCCGCCCTGCTGTTCGTGAATGGCTGCGCCGCCGAACACGCAGAACCACACCAGCGACACCACGCTGGGCACCAACAGGACACCGGCGATGAACTGCCGAATGGTGCGGCCGCGAGAGATCCGCGCGATGAACATGCCGACGAACGGTGTCCATGAGATCCACCACGCCCAGTAGAAGATGGTCCAACTCTGCAACCAGGTCGTCACATCGGCACCTTCGGCGCCGGTTCGGGCCGACATCATCGCCAGGTGTTGCAGGTAGTTTCCGACCGAAGTGGGAATCAGGTTGAGCATGAACACCGTTGGGCCGACGACGAAGATGAACGCCGCCAGCACAACCGCAAGCACCATGTTGATGTTGGACAGCCACTGGATACCGCGGGCGACACCCGACACCGCCGACAGGACGAACCCGGCGGTGAGGATCGCGATGATGACGATCAGGATGGCGTTGCCCGTTTCGCCGAGGCCCGCGACGATGTGCAGGCCGCTACGGATCTGCAGGGCGCCCAGCCCCAGCGACGCGGCGGAACCGAACAGCGTGGCGAAGATCGCCAGCATGTCGATGACCTTGCCCCACGGTCCATTGGCGTGCCGCCCAAGCAGCGGTTCGAACGCCGCGCTGATCAGCTGCAGCCGGCCCTTGCGGTAGACGCCGTACGCGATGGCCAGCCCGACGACGGCGTAGATGCCCCACGGGTACAGGGTCCAGTGGAACAGCGTGGTGGCCATCGCGGTCTGCACGGCTTCGGGATTACCGGCGGGGCCGGTGCCCGGCGGCGGGGTGACGAAGTGCGACAGGGGTTCGGAGACGCCGAAGAACATCAGCCCGATCCCCATGCCCGCGCTGAACATCATCGCGACCCAGGACACCGTCCGGAACTCCGGCTCGTCGTCGTCGCGGCCGAGCGGGATCTTCCCGTAGCGGCTCAAGGCGAGCCACACGACGAACACCACGAATCCGGACGCGGTGAGGACGAACAGCCAACCGGCGTTGTCCATCACCCAGCTCAGCGCCCTGCCCGAGGCCGACGCCAACGAATCGGTATTGATAAAACCCCAGGTCAAGAACCCGGCGGCGATCAGCGCCGTGATACCGAAGACCACCCAGTCGAGACCTTCTCTGCGGGTGTAAGCCTTCCGCTCAACGGGGACGTCGAGCACGGGGTGGGGGACAATTTCGCTCGTCCGCGAATTTGGTACTTCTTCTGTTTTCGTAGCTTCTTGCGTGTGCTTGTCGGTTCTACTTTTTCGTATCTCAGTGGTCATGGTGAATTCATCAGACCCCGATGCAGCACCAAGGTCAAATAGTCCCGCGAATTCGCCGGTGGTTATTTGGCCGCGTCCAACAGCTCCTCAAGCGATTCACGCAGCAGGCTCGGCAGCACGTCGACGTCGCTCATCGCGTCCCGGTCGGCATTGATCCCGAAATAGAGCATGCCGTTGTAGGAGGTGACTCCGATGGCCAGAACCTGGTTTTGCAGCAACGGTGGCACCGCGTAGGTCTCCAGCAGTTTCGTGCCCGCGACGAACATCTGCTTCTGCACCCCAGGCACATTGGTGATCAGCAGGTTGAACAGCCGCGCCGAGAAACTGGTCGCCACGCGAATTCCCATGGCGTGCAGGGTCGGCGGCGCAAAGCCGGAAAGTGTGACGATGGTGCGCGCATCGACCAGGCTGGCCGCGGTCGAATGTGATTCCGTGGCATGGGCGATCTGAGACAACCGCACCACCGCATTGCCCTCGCCGACCGGCAGGTCGACCAGGAACGGCGACACCTCACTGATCGGCTGGCCGGGTCCGGAGGAGTCGAGTTCGGCGTCCGGATACACCGACATCGGCGCCATCGCCCGCACCGTGGTGCTCGGCGTCACCGGCTCCCCGCGGGACAGCAGCCAGTTGCGCAGCGCCCCGGCCACCACGGCCAGCACCACATCGTTGATGTCGCAGTCGTAACGGGCCCGCAGCAGCCGGTAATCCTCCAGCCCATGATGGGCCACCGAGAACCTGCGATTGCGCGAGACCGTGGTGTTCAGCGGGCTGCTGGGCGCCGTGCCGCGCGCGACGGTGCGCGCCACATCGGCGACGCGGCGCGCCACCGTCGCCAGCTCGCCGGCATTGGTGGCCACCTCGGTCACGGTGCCACGCAGAGCAGCCAGCTGACTGGTCGGCCGGGTGATCCACTCCCCGATCGCACCCAGCACCAGTTGGCGATCACTGGGTTCGCGGGCCGGGATCCAGATGTCCTCACCGAACGCCGGCGGCTTCTGAGTTCGATCGGCGATCACGTCCCCGATTTCCAGCGCGGTCATCCCGTTGACCAGCACCTGGTGCGACTTGGTGTAGATGGCGATCCGGTTCTTGTCCAGCCCCTCGACCAGGTACATCTCCCACAGCGGGCGGGTCTTGTCCAACGGCCGCGAGCCGAGTCGGGCAATCAGATCATGCAGTTGGGCGTCGCTGCCCGGAGACGGCAACGCTGAGCGCCGGATGTGATAGGTGATGTCGAAATCGCGGTCGTCCACCCAGACCGGCCGGGCCAGACCCAGCGTCACCTCGCGCACCTTCTGCCGGTAGCGCGGGATCTGCGGCAGCCGCCGCTCGACGGTCTCCAGCAAGGTCTCGTAACTCAGTCCGGCACGCGGCTTGCGCAGGATCGACAGCGTCCCGACATACATCGGCGTCGCAGTGTCTTCCTGGTGGTAGAACGCTGCGTCGGACGCCGACAGTCTGCTCACCATGCGGCGCCAACCTCCCCTTTAGCTCGCCTTGTCCCGTCACGGTAACCGGCCGTCCGGCAACGGCGCATCACGGGTACTTTCCGCGCGTCAATTTCATGCCTGTTCATGCCGGACCATCGAGGCATCACGCCCAATCGCCGAGAGCTCCCAACACCCACCGCCGCCCAGTTCCAGCCGGGACCGGTGATGGCGGTCGACCGAGGACCGATGCCCCACGCTGACCACCACACACTCGGGCAGCCGCCTGCGCATCAGGGCATACATGGCGTCCTCGAGACCCTCGTCAAGCGCGGACGTCGACTCGTCGAGGAACACCACTCGGGGGCGGACCAGCAGCACTCGCGCGATCGAGACCCGCTGTTGCTCACCCAATGACAGCACCGACGCCCAGTCGGCCTCCTCGTCCAGGCGCTCGGTCAAATGTCCAAGGGACACCGCACGCAGCGTGTCTTGTAGTTCGCTGTCGCTGACGTCGGCAACCGGCAGCGGATACACCACCGCGGCCCGCAGATCACCTAGCGGCAGGTACGGCAGCTGAGGCAGGAACAGCGTCGCCCAGCCGGACGGATACTGCACCAATCCCGTTGTCCGCGGCCACAGCTCGGCCAGGCTCCGCAGCAGAGTGGTCTTGCCGCACCCCGACGGACCCTTGACCACCACGCTGTCGCCCTCGTTCAGAACCATGGTGAGGTCGGAGATCAGCGGATTGCCTTCCAGGTCGTCGACGTCGACGTCGGTGAGCACCAGCGAATCCCGCGTCGCACCGACGGCGATCCGGGGCAGCTCACGCGCCCGATGATCACTGTCGAGCATCTGGTCGATGCGCATCAGCGCGGCGCGGTAGACGGTGAACTCGTCGTAGCTGTCCCGGAAGAACGACATTGCGGCGCAGACGTTTCCGAAGGCCGCGACGGTCTGCAGCAGGCCCCCGAGGGTGATCTGACCGGCGAAGAACCGGGGGGCCTGCACGATGTAGGGGATCATCCCGGTCGTCACATCGCCGACGCCACGATTCCAGCCGTTGAGCCGAAGCTGTCTGAACACGATGCGCCACATGTTGGCGATGACCTCGGCGAACCGGGAATGCAGCAGCTGCCGTTCCCGCTCGGAGCCCCGGTAGAACGCGACCCGCTCGGCGCTGTCCCGTAAACGCACCAGGGCATACCGGAAACTCGCGCTGAACCGCTCGTTGAGGAAGTTCAACCGCACCAGCGGACGGCCGATCCAGAACGCGATGACGGTCACCGTGATCGAAAAGACGAATGCCACGAACACCATGGCCCGCGGAATGACCCAGTCACCCAACTGCAATGGACCCGATAGTTGCCACAGCACCCCGGTGAACATCACGATCAGCAGCGACTTGTTCACCGCCCCGATGCTCATATCCACCGACTTGGTGGTGACGGTTTCGACATCGTTCTGGATGCGCTGATCGGGATTCTCCACCGGAGGGTCCAGAAAACGATTGCGATAGAACGCATCACCGGTCATCCAGTCGTCGACCAGTCTGGTGTTGAGCCAGATGCGCCAACGGATCGCGAAGACCCGGCGCAGGAACAGGTCGACCACCGTGTAGAGCACTGTGAGCGCGACCAGAATCCCGCTGATCGCAAAGGACGTCATGAACGCCGAACGGGCGGCGTCCAGCTTGTCGGCATTGTGGGTGGCCAGCGCCTCAGAACCGACCTGCACCGCGTTCATCAGGTCCGCGTACTGGTAGGTGAAGATCACCACCACCCGCGCCGAGTACACGGTGTGCCACAGCATGAATGCCAGCAGCACCCAGGTGCGCCAGCTGTCTGCCCCGGTGAAGAACGGTGCGTTGACCCGCCAGAACTGCTGTCCCCATCGGGTGAACCTCGCGATGAGCAGCGCCACCGCGACGAACACGACGAGCGTGATAACCCACGCCTGCAGCGTCCACACCAGCGAGCGCAGCGGCTCCGCGGGCCAATCGATGCTTGGCTGAACCATCTGTTCCCCCTGGTCAGTGCCACGAGGTGGGACGAGCCCGTCGCCTCGGACGCGCGGCCTGCCGCGTCACCGAGTGCGCCCCACTTCGTCACGCTATCCGGAAACCAGGCGCCCGCAGCACCGACTTCGGCGCTCGAGAATCGGTGCTTCCAGCTCCCCTGCCGCATGCGATCATGAGTAGGTCTGCACCTCTCCAGCAGATGTCGCCCCGTATGCCGACCGCTGGAGGTTGCTTGTGCCCACCCCGGAACTCGCCGCGCAGCTCACCCCTGAGCTGGGGGCACCGTGCTCGCCATTGACCGCTCCGGTCATCGACTACGAGCCGCCGGCAGTGCCGCTCGGGGTCACGCCGCCGGTGCCGTCCTGCCCGGCACCCACCACGCTGCACCGGCACACCCCACGCCGGTTGCGGTTGGTGGACCCGGTGCCGGAGCGGCACGTGCACGCCGGCGCCGCGCAGTTCGCCGACCTGGCGCTGCGCCGGGTCCTGGAGGTCGTCGACCGCCGCCGGCCACCGGCCCAGCTACGGCCGCTGATGAGTCAACTGCTGCTCGACGTGGTCGTCGCCACGGCCAAGTCCCGCCACGGCAGCACCGCCAACCTCCGGCGGGTAGGACTACGCCCGGCAACCCAACCCGACGCCGCGGAGGTGTTCGCCACGTACACCCGCGGCCCCCGGGTGCGCGCCATCGCTGCGCGTATCGAATTACGCGGTGGCCGTTGGCAACTCACCGCGCTGCAACTGGGTTAGCTCTTGCGGTGCGACTTCGTCGGCCGGCCGGTCTTGGACTGCCGACGGGCCGCTTCGCGACGCTCCCGCCGGGTGCCGCCACTCGGGGCTGCATGCCGACCGCCGCCACCGGAGCGCTGCACCTCCGCAGTGCCGTCCTCGGACGGTCCCGTGTAAGTAAGCTGCGGAGCCTCGTTGTCGATCCCCTTGGCGCGCAACGCCGGCGCCGGCTGAGGCCGTTCCTTGGTGGCCACCGCGCCCGATTCCGCGTCCGAAGCCTTGGCCGCATCGGAGGCCATCGCTGCGGCAGCCGCAGCAAACTCGGCCAAACCGCTGGGTGCAGCCACCGGGGCCACCACCGGGGCGGCAGGAGCCGCCTCAACCTGGACGTTGAACAGGAAGCCGACCGACTCCTCCTTGAGCGCGTCGAGCATGCCGACGAACATGTCGTAGCCCTCGCGCTGGTATTCCACCAGCGGGTCACGCTGCGCCATGGCACGCAGGCCGATGCCCTCCTTGAGGTAGTCCATCTCGTAGAGGTGCTCACGCCACTTGCGGTCGATCACATTGAGCAGGACGTTGCGTTCCAGCTGGCGCATGGCGCCCTCGCCGGCGATCTCCTCCAGCTGCTTCTCGCGCTCGGCGTAGGCCCGCTCGGCGTCCTTGGTCAAGGTGTCCAGCAGCTCCTCGCGGGTGAGCTCACCGGCCTCCCCCACGGCATCGGAGTCGACCAGGTCGTGATGGTCGATGCCGACCGGGTAGAGAGTCTTCAGCGCATCCCACAGCTTGGCCAGGTCCCAGTCCTCGGCGTAGCCCTCGGCGGTGGCACCGTCGACATAGGCGGTGATGACGTCGACCAGCATGTCGTGGGCCTGCTGCTGCAGGTTCTCGCCTTCAAGGATCATCCGGCGCTCTTTGTAGATGACCTTGCGCTGCTGGTTCATCACCTCGTCGTACTTGAGGACGTTCTTGCGGACCTCGAAGTTCTGCTGCTCGACCTGGGTCTGGGCGCTCTTGATGGCGCGACTGACCATCTTGGCCTCGATCGGCACATCATCGGGCAGGTTGAGCCGGTTCAGCAGTGATTCAAGGGTCTCGCCGTTGAACCGCCGCATGAGCTCGTCCCCCAGCGACAGGTAGAACCGCGACTCGCCCGGATCGCCCTGACGGCCGGAGCGACCACGCAGCTGGTTGTCGATGCGCCGCGATTCGTGACGCTCGGTGCCCAGCACGTACAGGCCACCCGCGGCGACGACCTTCTCGGCCTCCGCGCTGGTCTCGTTCTTGATGGTGGTGAGGGTGTCGTCCCAGGCGGACTCGTAGTCCTCGGCGGTCTCCACCGGGTCCAGACCCTTTTCCCGGAGCCGCTTGTCGGCCAGGAAGTCGGCGTTGCCGCCGAGCACGATGTCGGTACCGCGACCGGCCATGTTGGTGGCCACCGTGATCGCGCCGAGCCGGCCGGCCTCGGCGATGATGCCGGCCTCCTGCTCGTGGTACTTGGCGTTGAGCACGTTGTGCGGGATCTTGCGCTTGGTGAACTGCCGCGACAGGTATTCGGAGCGCTCGACGCTGGTGGTACCGATCAGGACCGGCTGGCCCTTCTCGTAGCGCTCGGACACGTCGTCGACGACCGCGATGTACTTGGCTTCCTCGGTCTTGTAGATCAGGTCGGACTGATCCTGGCGGACCATCGGCCGGTTGGTCGGGATCGGCACCACGCCCAGCTTGTAGATCTCGTGCAGCTCGGCGGCCTCGGTCTCGGCGGTACCGGTCATCCCGGACAGCTTGGAGTAGAGCCGGAAGTAGTTCTGCAGCGTGATGGTGGCCAGGGTCTGGTTCTCGGCCTTGATCTCGACGTGCTCCTTGGCCTCGATGGCCTGGTGCATGCCCTCGTTGTAGCGGCGGCCCAGCAGCACGCGGCCGGTGAACTCGTCGACGATGAGCACCTCGCCGTTGCGGACGATGTACTCCTTGTCGCGCTCGAACAGCTCCTTGGCCTTGATGGCGTTGTTCAGGTAGCTGACCAGCGGCGAGTTGGCGGCCTCGTAGAGGTTCTCGATGCCGAGCTGGTCCTCGACGAACTCGACGCCGACCTCGTGCACACCGATGGTGCGCTTCTTGATGTCCACCTCGTAGTGGACGTCCTTCTTCATCAGCGGGGCCAGCCGGGCGAACTCGGTGTACCAGTTCGATGCACCGTCGGCCGGACCGGAGATGATCAGCGGGGTGCGGGCCTCGTCGATGAGGATCGAGTCGACCTCGTCGACGACGGCGAAGTTGTGGCCGCGCTGCACCATGTCCTCGGTCGAGTGCGCCATGTTGTCGCGCAGGTAATCGAAGCCGAACTCGTTGTTGGTGCCGTAGGTGATGTCGGCGGCATAGGCGGTGCGACGCTCTTCGGGGGTCAGACCCGACAGGATGACGCCGACGTCCAGGCCCAGGAACCGGTGCACCCGGCCCATCCACTCGCTATCGCGTTTGGCCAGGTAGTCGTTGACTGTGACGACGTGCACACCCTTGCCCGACAGGGCGTTGAGGTAGGCGGGCAGCACCGCGGTCAGGGTCTTGCCCTCACCGGTCTTCATCTCGGCGACGTTGCCGTAGTGCAGGGCCGCGCCGCCCATGATCTGCACCTCGAAGTGCTTTTGGGACAGCACTCGCCAGGCGGCTTCACGGGCCACGGCGAACGCCTCGGGCAGCAGGTCGTCGAGGTCTTCCCCGTCGGCGATCCGCTTCTTGAACTGGTCGGTCTTGGCTCGCAGTTCAGCGTCCGAGAGCTTCTCGACGTCGTCGGACAAGGTGTCGACATAGTCGGCCACCTTCTTGAGGCGCTTGACCATGCGGCCTTCACCGAGACGGAGCAACTTCGACAGCACGCTATTTCCCCTGTGGGTTTCGATGGATCCCGCGGGTGGGATCTCACGTATTTAATCGAACTCCATCGTAGGTGACACTCCTTGTACCCGGTTTAAGTCAGGTTGTAGTCGGCGGGGCGCGTTCGCCCTGAGCGCAAAATCGCACTCCGGAAAGCTCCGGAGTGCGATTTCGTGGACTCGGCGGATCAGGCCAGTCGTATCAACCCGTAGTCGTAGGCGTGTCGGCGATACACGACCGACGGCTTGTCGCTCTCCTTGTCATGGAACAGGAAGAAATCGTGACCGACGAGTTCCATCTCATAGAGCGCGTCGTCGACGGTCATCGGCCGGGCCGGGTGTTCCTTCATTCGGACGATGCGGCCCGGTTCGTTCTCATCGGGTCGCTCGAAGCCATCAGAAACCTCTTCGGGTGGCGTGGCCGCCCCTCCGAGCGGGTTCTGCGCGGTGGCCTTCGACAGCGACACAGGGGTTTTGTCGCCGTAGTGGATCTTGCGCCGGTCCTTGCTTTTGCGCAGCCTGCTCTCGAGCTTGGCGGCCGCGGACTCCAGCGCGGCATAGAAACTGTCGGCGCAGGCCTCTCCGCGCACGACCGGGCCGCGGCCGCGGGCCGTGATCTCGACATGCTGGCAGTTCTTGCGCTGACGGCGGTTGCGTTCGTGGTCGAGTTCGACGTCGAACAGGTAGATGGTGCGGTCAAACCGCTCCAGGCGCGACAACTTTTCCGAGACGTAAATGCGGAAATGGTCCGGAACCTCGACGTTTCGACCTTTGACCACAACCTCTGCGCTCGGCTCCGGGGTGACGCCGACGACCTGTTCGTCGAAATCGACCACCATGGTGGGGCTTGAATCCGGGGAATGGGTTGACATACTTGGCAACTCGTTTCTCTACAGTTGTCACACGCATCGTGCGTGCCGGGCTTCTTCAGCGAATCGCGCGATGGGAAGAGAAAAGTTGCTCCACCCATCGGCGCAAGGTGTCAGGTACTCACCTCCTACCGTTATGCGGTGAAGTGGGCGCTGTGTCGGGAGCGCCGCCGTGAGGTGTTCACGGGTGGTTGCTGCCGACGGTAGTCCGTGTTCACCGGATCGTGCCACCAATTTCAAGGACGTGTTTTCAGTTCGTCACGTTGGTTTGATTCCCGGGAAATAACGGGCGCGTCAAGCATGGGCGATCGCCAGCACCGCGGAGACCTGAGCCCCGGCTGCCACCAGCATTCGCACCGATTCGGCCGCGGTCGCGCCGGTCGTGACGATGTCGTCGACGAGCACCACTTCACCTGCGATCGGGGTGACCAGCCGGACCCGTCCGGCGATGTTGCGTTGCCGCGCGGTGCCCGACAACCCGACCGAGTCACGCACCCACGGCCGCAGCCGCAGCACCGGCGCGCTACGCACGCCGGGTAGTCCGACCGCGGCCGCCACGGTGATCCTGCTGACCGGGTCGCCGCCGCGGCGACGCGCTGCGGTGCGCCGGGTGGGCGCCGGGACGAGAGTCAACGGGGCACCGACGTTCCCGCCGACAATGCCCCAGGTCAGCAGCCGTTGCAGCGCGCTGTGCAGCGCGCCCGCCAGCGGCTCGATCAGGTCGGTGCGGCCATGTTCCTTGGCCGCGACGATGGCGCGCCGGCGGGCACCGGCGTGGCGGCCGAGCGCGAACACCGGGACCCCCGGATCGGTGCGCGGGGTGAACAGGTGCGGCTCATCGTCGGCGACGGTGAGTTCGGAGGCGCAGGCCGCACACCACCGGGTCGAGGGCGCCCCGCAACCACCGCACTCCAGCGGCAGGATGAGGTCGAGCATGCCGGCAGTCTGCGCGTGGGCACCGACACCGTGGCGGCTGTCAGCCGGGCAACACGGGTATCGAACCGGCGACCATCAGCGGGCCCACCTCGACCCACCCGGGGTTGTCCTCGCTGGCCGACGCGGAGAGCTGCAGCACGCCGCGTGGGTCGGACACATACACCGTCGACGGGTTGGCGACCACCGTGGTCACCGGGGACAGCAGATTGCGGCTGGGCCCGTCGGAGTTCACCCCGTCGAGGTTGACGTAGGACACCGGGTGCTCGGGATCGGTTCGGCTGACCACGATGTCGTCGCCGGTACGCCAGGACAGCGACACCACGGTGTTACCCAGGCCGAAACCGAGGCGGCGCGGGTAGGTCAGCAGGAACTGGCCCTCCGGGGTCTTTTCGACACTCGCCAAGATGACCTGTCCGCCGATCACCATCGCCGCGCGGGTTCCGTCGCGCGACAGCTGCAGCTCGGTGATCGGACCGGGGTAACGGGTGGACACCGCCGCGACGTCGACCGGGATCCGGGCCGGCACGCCGGACGCATCGCGGATGGCGCGCACCACGTTGGTGCCGTCGACCACCACCCAGACGGCCTGGTCCAGCGACCAGCTGGGCCGGCCCAGGGTACGGCCCTCGATCGCCTGGGCGGTGGGCCCGCCCAGCGGCCCCATCCACAGCGATGCCGCGGTCGCTTCCGGCGCGTCGGGCAACACCACCACCGACGCCGCGTCCTGACCGTTGCGCGACACCGCGGCCGACATCTGGTGCGGCGCCCAGCCGAAGGCGCCGGGCACCTTGATGGTGTTCTGCCCATCCAGCGACACCAGTGAGCCGGCCACCAGCGCGTGCAAGCCGGCCGCCGCACCCGGTACCGCGCCCGGATCGGTGGCCGCTACGTCGGAGGTTTCCCAGCCTTCGGCGAACCGATCGTCGAGTGGGGCGCCGTCGGCGTTGATCACGTACGGCCCGCTGATACCCGCCCGGGACAGGGTCCAAATGACCTGCGCGGCAAGCAGTTGGCGGCTGTGCGGGTCGGTGGTCGACATGTTCTCCAGGTCGATGCGGGCACCGCCATAGCCGCGGCCCACCCCGGTCTTGCCGCCGTCGGCCCGGGTGACCGGACCGCGCATCCGCAGCGGCGCATCGAGCAGGTTGCGCACCGACTTGGCCATCTCCGGGCGAGGCCCGGCCACCAGTTTGGAGATCAGCTCGGTGGCCAATTGGTCGGGATCGGATACCGCGACATAGCGCGGGTCGGGCACCACCGTGGCTCCGGTCGGGTCGACGAAGTAGAGCGTGTTGCGCTTGTAGGTGGACTGAAACTGTTGCCAGTCAAGGAAAACCCCGTTGGGCAGCCGGTCGATGCGCCAGCCGTCCGAGGTTTGCACCAGTTCGATGGGACCGGGGTCGGGTAGTGCCCCCTCGGCCGTCTCGAACACGCCCATATCCGAGAGAGATCCCAGGATGTCGGCCCGCATGCTCACCGAAACCCGGTCCGATCCACGGGTTTCGATGAACACCACCCGGTCGATCAGCAGCGCGCTGCCGGCGTCGTCCCACGAGCTGGAGGCCGACTCGGTGAGGAACTGCCGCGCCGCCAGATGCCGATTGGCGGGATCCGCGGTGGCCTTGAGAAATTCGCGCAACAACACGTCGGGGGCCATGCCCGGCGTCGGCTTGGGCAGGTTCGGCGGTGCCGGCTTGTCGACCGTGCCGATCGCTTGCGGGGAGGAGGAATTCGGGATTCCTGCGCAGCCGGACACCGCAACTACCAGACCGACGATGACCAACGTCAGCAGGCGCTTCACACGCTCTCCTCTGCAGGCTCCCGGTCTGGGTTGGGTCGGCGCCGAGGTCCTTGCTGTGGCGCAACGGGTTTCAGCGGCAGCGGGCTGGCGGTCACCTTGTGGCCACGGACCAACGGCAGGGTCAGCCGGAAGCAGGCGCCCTTGCCCGGCTCACCCGAGGCTTCCAGCCGTCCCTGGTGCAACCGGGCGTCCTCGATGCTGATGGCCAGACCCAAGCCGGTGCCGCCGGAACGACGCACCCGAGATGGATCCGATCGCCAAAACCGGCTGAACACCAGCTTTTCCTCGCCGGGACGCAGCCCGACGCCGAAGTCGCGGACCGTCACCGCGACCGTATCTTCGTCGGCGGCCATCCGGATCTGCACCGGCTTGCTCTCGGCGTGGTCGATGGCGTTGGCGATGAGGTTACGCAGGATGCGTTCCACCCGACGCGGATCCACCTCGGCGATCACCTCTTGGTCGGGCATGCCGACATCAAGCTCGATGTGGGCGTCGGCGGCGAGGTGACCGACATTGGTCAGCGCGCTCTGCACGGTGGAACGCAGATCCACCGATTCCACCGACAGTTCGGCCACGCCGGCGTCGTGGCGGGAGATCTCCAGCAGGTCGGCCAGCAGGGTCTCGAAGCGGTCGAGTTCGTTGACCATCAGTTCGGTGGACCGGCGCAGCGCCGGATCGAGATCCTCACTGTGGTCGTGGATCAGGTCGGCCGCCATGCGCACCGTGGTCAGCGGTGTGCGCAGCTCGTGGCTGACGTCAGAAGTGAAGCGGCGCTGCAGGTTGCCGAACTCTTCGAGTTGCTGGATCTGGCGCGACAGGCTTTCGGCCATGTCGTTGAACGACACCGCCAGCCGGGCCATGTCGTCCTCGCCGCGCACCGGCATCCGCTCGGTGAGGTGGCCTTCGGCGAACCGCTCGGCGATGCGCGACGCCGAGCGCACCGGCTGCACGATCTGGCGGGCCACCACCAGCGCGATCGCGGCCAGCAGACCCAGCAGCACCACCCCGCCGGTGGCCATCGTGCCGCGCACCAACGAGATGGTGCTCGCCTCGTTGTTCAACGGAAAGATCAGATAGAGCTCAAGGTTGGGCACCGACGAGGAAGTCGGGCTGCCGACGATCAATGCCGGCCCAGCGAACGCATCGGTCTGCACGGTGACGTACTGGTAACTGACCTGCCCGGCCTTGACGAAGTCGCGCAGGGCGCTGGGTATCTGCTGCACCGGCCCGGCGGCCGCGGCCTCGCGTGGCCCATCGCCGGGGACGATGAGCACCGCGTCGAAGGCACCGGCCAGATCCGCACGCGCGTCGGCCTTGCGGTCGATCAAGGTGTTGCGGGCCAGCTGCAGACTGCTGTCCAGCGAGCGGCTCTCCTCACCGCTGACGATGCCGCCGACGGTGACACGGGCACGCTCCACCTCCTCGGTGGCAGCCTTGACCTTGACCTCAAGGATCCGGTCGGTGATCTGGCTGGTCAGCACGAAGCCGAGCACCATGATGACGGCGAGCGAAAGCCCCAGCGTCAGCGTCACGACCCGCAATTGCAGCGAGCGGCGCCACACCAGGCTCACGGCCCTACCGAGCGTCCCCAATCCGCGCAACAGTGGGCCGGAACCTCCCCAGCGCCCACGGATGCGCCGCCTGGAGCCGAAGATCACGGCCACCGCCGTGCGGTGAATATCACGGTGGTCCGGCCTTGTATCCCACTCCTCGAACGGTCAACACCACCTGCGGGTTCTCCGGGTCTTTCTCGACCTTGGCCCGCAACCGCTGGACATGCACGTTCACCAAACGGGTGTCAGCGGGGTGGCGGTATCCCCACACCTGTTCGAGCAGCACATCACGAGTAAACACCTGCCGCGGTTTGCGCGCCAACGCCACCAGCAGGTCGAACTCCAGCGGCGTCAGCGAAATCTGCTCACCCTGACGGGTCACCTTGTGGGCCGGCACATCGATCTCGACATCGTTGATCGACAGCAGCTCGGCGGGCTCGTCATCGTTGCGGCGCAGCCGCGCGCGCACCCGGGCCACCAACTCCTTGGGCTTGAACGGCTTCATCACGTAGTCGTCGGCACCGGATTCCAGGCCCAGCACCACATCGACGGTGTCCGTCTTGGCGGTCAGCATGACGATCGGCACGCCGGAGTCGGCACGCAGCACCCGGCACACATCGATACCGTTCATGCCGGGCAGCATCAGGTCCAACAGCACCAGATCGGGCCGCAGTTCCCGGACGGCGGCGAGCGCCTGGCTGCCGTCCCCGACGACCGCGGTGTCGAATCCCTCGCCACGCAACACGATGGTGAGCATCTCGGCCAGCGATGGGTCGTCGTCGACGACAAGGATCCTTTGCCTCATGGTGTCCATGTTGTCACCAAATCGCGATAAAACCGGGCTATCACACGCGGGTTTCTCGGCTTTATCTGCTGCTTAACCGCCCCGCCAGGGTGACTGGATCCACATCCGGGCCCGCGACGGCCCATCGCCCACACCAGTCGGCAGCGGCCAGCGCGGTATAGACCTCGCTGGTGCGCTGTTGCAGGCCGCCGTCGCGTTCGTAGGCGTCCTTGGCGCGGTCGGCCTCGGTATTGGCCCGATGCTCGGCCCGCTGGGCGGCCAGCTCGGTCGGCACGTCGAGCAACAGCTGCCAGTCCGGGCGAGGCAGCTTGAGCCGGCCGTATTCGAGGTCCTGCACCCAGGTCACCACCTCGCCGTCGATGTCCTGGTGCAGCCGGGCGGCACTGTAGGCGGCGTTGGAGGCGACGTAGCGGTCCAGGATGACGACGTCGTAGGCGGCCTGCAGGTGCTCGATCTCCTCGCGGGCACCGGCCCGGTCCAGGGCGAACAGCACGGCCATCGCGTGCACCGACTGGGCCAGGTCACCGTGCGCCCCGTGTAGGGCCTCGGCGGCCAGGTCGGCCGGCACCGAGTGGTGATAGCGCGGGAACGCCAGGCAGCCGACAGACTTGTGACTGTCCTCGAACGCCGCCCGTAGACCATTGGTCAAGGTGCGCTTACCGGCGCCGTCGACGCCTTCGATCACGATGAGCACGCATCGAGCGTAATTGCTGCATCGGACCCCTGTTCACTGCGGAAGCGATCGTCACGTCCTTCATCGCATATCCCCTACTGACCGCTCAGCCAGCCGTACACCCTCAGACTCACGGCCCCGAATAACAGCAGCGTCCCCAAGCCACCTGTCAACGGAGTCGATCCCACCACCACGGTGGCCACCCCGGCGACGATCGCGAACACCAGGAACAGGAGCCGGACGGCCAGAAAGGTTCGCTCACGCAGCACCGCACGCAGCGTCGGGCGCGGCACGCTGCGCACCAACCAGACGATCACCGCAACCAACCCGAGCGTCAGCACGGCGGTGAAAATCCTTGGGACCAAGGTCGATTGGGAATCTCCGTGCATGGCCGTCACGGCGATCAACGCAACGGCCAAAAATATGACGCACGCCGTGGAGAGCCCCAGTACCCGATTCAGCACCACCCCGATGTTGCGCCGGGCCAAGTCGCCAAGTTCCGGATCCAGCCGGCCCGCCCCGAGAAATCCACTGATCGCCCTCGTCAACTTGCCCCACCGCAGCCGGTTAACCGCCAGGTTGTGTACTGCCACCGCGTGGTCGGGATCCAACCGTAAAGCTTCGTGATAGTTGTCCTCGGCGGCGGTGAAACTCCGCAACACGCGGTGGATGTCGCCCCGCAGCACCAGCGAGCTCGCCGACTCCGGATACAAACGCAGCGCTTCGTCGACCACGTCGAGCGCTTCGCGCGAACGCCCGGACTCGTGCAACAGACAGGCGTAGGTGTAATGCACGGAATGGAGATTCGGATGCTCCGTCACTGCCTTCCACGCCATCCACAGCCCTTCCTGCTGCCGTCCCTGTCCGTGTAATGCGAGGGCGTACACACGCATCACGTGTTCGTCGTCGGGAGCAGCGGCCAGCGCTGAATAAGCGGCCTGGGCCGCACCCCAGTAGTCGTCCAGCCCCAGGCACGCGCGGGCATACTGTGCAAGGAGTCCGGCATCGTTGGGGTCTTCGGCCAGCGCCGACTGCAACACTTCGGCAGCACGCCGGTAATTCCCGGTATCGAGATACGCCTCGGCGACATCACCCGGGCCCCCGGCCGCCGATGTCACCGAAGTTTGTTCCGCCGCAGGTACTTTGCGAGCTCGTCGTAGGTCCCGTCGCGGTTGCTGAACTCCACCACATTGCGCGCGGTGTCAAACCACGGCCCGGTGGATGGCCTGATCTGCGCCAGCGCGTCGTCGATATCAGCCATCCGAACGGGCCGGACCTGACCGCTACGCAAGGATTCCGCCATCGCCAACTGGGTTGCGGTATCGCAGACGTGGGCCAGATCGGCCCCGGAGAAGCCCTCAGTGCGCTTGGCCACCGAGGCCAGGTTGATGCCCTCCACCGGACGATCCTGCAGGTGCAGCTTCATGATCGCCGCACGCGCATCTGCATCGGGCAACGAAACAAAGATCATCCGGTCGAACCGGCCGGGCCGGCGCAGCGCGGCGTCGACGTCCCAAGGCGCGTTGGTTGCACCCAGCACGTAGACGCCATCGTTGTTCGACGTGGCCGAATCGAATTCCTCCAGAAGCGCGTTGACGACAGTGCGTAACCCGGCCGAGCCGCTCAACGCCGAACGGCGGTGGCCGAGCGCATCCACCTCGTCGAAAAACAGCACGCAGGGCGCGTTGCGACGCGCATTGTCGAAGATCGCCCGGATGCTGTGTTCGCTCTCGCCGAGCCAGCGCGACAACACATCGGCAATCCCGACCTGATAGAAATTCGCCCCCAGCTCGCCGGAAACCGCCTTGGCGATGAACGACTTTCCGCATCCGGGCGGGCCGTAGAGCAGCAGCCCACCACGCGCGGACACCTTGAAGGCCTTCATCAGTTCGGGGTTGCGGATGGGACCCAGCAGCGACAGCTCGAGCTGCTTCTTGACATCGGTCATTCCGGCGATGTCGGTGAGCCGGATGGATGTGGTTTGCACCGCGTCGAAGTCGTTCTCGTTGACGGCTTCGGCGGATTCGTCGACGAATGCGGGTTTGATGATGTCGGCGACCTGCTTCTCGGCGGCCGTCCAGTCGAATGCCCGCGGCGATTCGGTTTGGCCCGTGGGCACCGTCGGCTCCGTGGGCGCGGTGGGCATAGTGCCGCCCGCCAGCCCGGCGCTGCACTGCTGCAACAACACCAGCGCACCAGCGTGGCCGGCATCCGCGGCCAGCACCGCACTGCAGTGCGCCAACGCCTCGGCGTACCGTTTCCGCTCGACCAACAGGGTGGCCAGGTGCACCCGCAATTCGGCCAGGTCCGGACTGCGTTCGACCGCCGCAGTCAACTCCTCGATCACGGCATCCTCAGCCATTGGCACCCCCCGTTGTTCGCTCGCCCGATCCTATCCGGCCGAGCGCGCCCCGCTGGGCGTTCTTTGCGGCGGGCTCCGGACCGCCGACGCTAGAACTCCCCGCAGTTGGGTGCGGTCGGTAATCCGTTGAACCGGTCGGCAATCCACTGCATGGCCCGCTCGCCGTCGACCAGCATCGGCAGCGCGTGGTTGATCACCAGCTTGTTCAGGAATGGCGGCTCTTCGTTGGTGAAGAACTGAACGTCGGCCCCCTGCGCGCACCAGTCCCGGCCGAGCTGGTTGGCCGCGGTCCACGGCACCAGCGGGTCATATCGGTTGCTGACAATCAAGACTGGCGCATTGGGTTTGTACCGGCCGATCTTCTGCATGTCGAACAGCGTGCTGAACGGCTCTTGGCTCACCAATTCAATGATGTCGCCGACGAAATACGGCTGCAGGTGCCGGAACATGAACTTGGTGATGGTCTCGGCGATGCACTGGTCCTGCACCTTCTGCAGCAGGTCCGCGCCGCGCGGGGTGAGCTTGGACCGGATGACGTCCTCGAACTCCGGGTAGGTGGTGATGACGGAGTTCAGGGCGTACCCCACCACGCCGACCAGCGCACTGCCGTCGGCATAGGGAAACAGCTCCTTGAGGTCGGCGGGCGGGGCGCCCGCGTAGGTGCCCACCACGTGCAGGTCCGGTGCGTAGGACGACGCCAGCTCGGCTGCCGACGCCGCTGCCCCACCGCCCTGGGAGTAACCCCAGAATGCCACCGGCCCATGCGGATCAAGGGATGTTCCGGGCAGTTTCATCGCGGCCCGCCCGGCGTCGAGCATGGCATTGCCCTCGGCGACGCGGTTGACGTAGGTGTGCAGTCCGGGCGTGCCGAGCCCCTGATAGTCGGTCATCACGATGGCGAATCCGCGCGCCACCATCGTCGCGACGAACAGTTCCTCGTAGTTGAATGCGATGTCCAGCCAGGGTGACCAATGGATGCCCTGATTGAACTGCCGCGACGGTGCGCACTGGTCGCCCTGGCCCTGCGTGCCCGGGCCGTAGACGATCAACGGCCGCGGCCCCTTACCGGGCCAGGCGTTGTGCGGTTCGAAGTAGGTGCCCGTCACCGCCATCGGATTGCCGCGAGCATCGGTGCTGCGGTACATGATTCGCGTTCCGTCCGCCACGATCATGCCGAGCTGACCGGATGGCTCCAGCACCAACCGGGACGGCTCGGACTTGATCAGATCCCCGGGCGCCCCAGGCAACGGCTCGGGCGGTGTGTAGAACTCGGTGTACTCGTCCTCGTTGAAGATCGGGTCGTGGCTGTCATTCGACGGATCGGCATGCGCCGGCCCCACACCGGCACATCCGACGAGCAGCAGTGCACACAGGACCCCCCACACCCGACGCATGGCCGGGAACATTAACAGATCAGCCCAGATCTGTAACGCCTTCTACTGGCGACCAGACGCAAAATCGCCCAAATCCGAAGGGAAATGGGCGATTCTGCGTCTGCTCGCGCGGGAAGCGCTACCTCAACAACTCAGTAGCGGTAGTGCTCCGGCTTGTACGGACCCTCGACGTCGACGCCGATGTACTCGGCCTGCTCCTTGGTGAGCTTGGTCAGCGTGCCGCCGAGTGCCTCGACGTGGATGCGCGCGACCTTCTCATCGAGGTGCTTGGCCAGGCGGTAGACCTCGTTGTCGTACTCGTCGTTCTTGGTCCACAGCTCGATCTGGGCGATCACCTGGTTCGAGAAGCTGTTGCTCATCACGAATGACGGGTGGCCCGTGGCGTTTCCGAGGTTGAGCAGACGGCCCTCGCTCAGCACGATGATCGACTTACCGGTGTCACCGAAGGTCCACTGGTCGACCTGCGGCTTGATGTTCAGCCGCACCGCGCCCGACTTCTCCAAGGCCGCCATGTCGATCTCGTTGTCGAAGTGGCCGATGTTGCCCAGGATCGCGTGGTCCTTCATGGCCTTCATGTGCTCGAGCAGGATGATGTCGAAGTTGCCGGTCGCGGTCACCACGATGTCGGCGTTGCCGATCGCCTCCTCGACGGTCACCACGTCGTAACCGTCCATCAGCGCCTGCAGGGCGTTGATCGGGTCGATCTCGGTGACCTGCACGCGCGCACCCTGACCGGCCAGCGATTCGGCGCAGCCCTTGCCCACGTCGCCGTATCCGCAGATCAGCACCTTCTTGCCGCCGATCAGCGCATCGGTGCCGCGGTTGATGCCGTCGACCAGCGAGTGCCGGGTGCCGTACTTGTTGTCGAACTTGCTCTTGGTGACCGAGTCGTTGACGTTGATGGCCGGGAACGCCAGCTCACCCGCGGCGGCGAACTGGTAGAGCCGCAGCACGCCGGTGGTGGTCTCCTCGGTGACACCCTTGACCGACGCCGCGATCTTGGTCCACTTGTCCTTCTCGGTCTCAAAGCGCTTGCGCACCAGGGAGAGGAAGACCTTCCACTCGGCCGAGTCTTCTTCCTCGGCGGGCGGGACCACGCCGGCCTTCTCGTACTCCGCGCCGCGCAGCACGAGCATGGTCGCGTCGCCACCGTCGTCGAGGATCATGTTCGCCGGCTCGCCCTCCCAGGTGAGCATCTGCTCGGCGGCCCACCAGTACTCCTCCAGCGTCTCGCCCTTCCAGGCGAAGACCGGGGTGCCCTTGGGCTCTTCGGGGGTGCCGTGCGGGCCGACGACGACAGCCGCGGCGGCGTGATCCTGGGTGGAGAAGATGTTGCAGGAGGCCCAGCGGACCTCGGCGCCCAGGGCAACCAGGGTCTCGATCAGCACCGCGGTCTGCACGGTCATGTGCAGCGAGCCGGAGATGCGGGCGCCCTTGAGGGGCTGCACGTCGTGGTACTCACGGCGCAGCGCCATCAGGCCCGGCATCTCGTGTTCGGCCAGGCGGATCTCTTTGCGGCCGAATTCGGCCAGCGACAGGTCGGCGACCTTGAAGTCGATCCCGTTGCGGCTGTCGGCCTTCAACTCAGTCATGTAGAGCCCTCTTTCAGTCGTGACTACTTGCAAGCGCACGGGTGCGCCAAACGGCGACGCCACATGCAGATACCTCTAGCCTGCGGGCTCGCGGGACAGGCGCTCATGCGGTGTAACGGCGGCGGCGCTCTGACAGCTACGGGGTATCTATGACACCGTAGCGCTCGGCGAACGGCGTCATGAGTCGGGCCAGGTCACCGGCCACGTCGTGGTCCGCTTCGGGCGGCATGGACACGTAACTCATCGCCAGTCGCACGATCGCCCGGGCGAGCACGCCGGCGTCCTGGTCGCTCGCCTTCATCCAGCTGCTCTGGAACGTTCCGGTCAACCGTTGCGAGCAGCGGCTGATGATCGGCCCGCTACCGGTGGTGATGATCTGCAGCAGGTCCGGCTTGGACGCACCGGTGAGCAGCGAGATCACCAGCGGGTCGGCGGCCGAATCGGTGAAGAACGCCCGGAATCCCTCCAGGAACGCCGCATGCACCTCGCCGACGTTGTTGTTGATCGCGTCATCGACGGCGTCGACCAGCCGATCGGCCAGGCGCATCGCATATCCCTCGGCCAGGCCGTGCCGCGAGCCGAACTCGTTGTAGATCGTCTGGCGGCTGATGCCGGCGGCCTGCGCGACATGCGTCAGCGTGATCGCCGACCAGTCCCGGGTCATCAGCAGATCGCGCATGCCGTCGAGGATCGAATCGCGCAGCAGCACGCGCGACGCCTCTGCGTAGGGGATGCGCTGTTTGTCCCGCGGCCGACTCACACGCGCGACACTATCGCTTTCTGCCTCAGCCTTCCGCCAGACCGCGGTCAAGGACGCGCGACTTCCACCATCTCGAAATCGGACTTGGCCGCGCCGCAGTCCGGGCAGCTCCAGTCCTCGGGGATGTCGTCCCAGCGCGTGCCCGGGGCGATGCCGTCCTCGGGCCAGCCCTTGGCCTCGTCGTACTCGAAGCCGCACTGCACGCAGATGTAGAGCTTGTACGGGTCAGTGCTCATCGGGCTACTCCTATCGGTTCGAAATCGATCTTCTCCCGCACCGCACAGTCCGGGCAGCACCAGTCATCGGGTATGCCTTCCCAACCGGTTCCGGCCGGGAAGCCTTCGCGCGGCGCGCCTTTCGTCTCGTCGTAGACGTAGCCGCACCCAGGGCACTGATAGGCGCTCATCGGGTTTCCTCCGGGTCAGTCAGCTGCTCGCGCAAGCGCTCGTCGGCGCCGTAGCGGGCCAGCACCTTCTCGCGCAGCCGCGGCTGGATGTTCACCTTGGTGAGGTCACCGTCGTAATGCTCCAGCACCCGGTGGTCCATCACCTTGCGCCACAACGGCGGCAGGTAGGTGAGGCCGATCAGCGACGCATACCCGCTGGGCAAGTTGGGTGAGCCGTCGATGCTGCGCAGGGTCTGGTAGCGGCGGGTCGGGTTGGCGTGGTGATCGCTGTGGCGCTGCAGGTGGTAGAGGAACAGGTTGGTCACGATGTGATCGGAGTTCCAGCTGTGCACCGGCGCGCACCGTTCGTAACGGCCGCTGGGGGCCTTCTGCCGGAGCAGCCCGTAGTGCTCGAGGTAGTTCACCGACTCCAGCAGGCTGAAGCCGTAGACGGCCTGGATGACCATGAACGGGATCACGCCGACACCGAAGATCGCGATCAGCACGCCCCAGAACACCGCGGACATCGCCCACGCGTTGAGCACATCGTTGGACCAGTGCCACGGCGACTTGTCCTGCCTGCGCAACCGCTGGGCTTCCAACTCCCAGGATGAGCGCAGGCTGCCGAACACGCTGCGCGGCAAGAACTCCCAGAAGGTCTCGCCGAAACGCGCCGATGCCGGGTCCTCAGGAGTGGCCACCCGGACGTGGTGCCCGCGGTTGTGCTCGATGTAGAAATGGCCGTACCAGGTCTGGGCCAGCGTGATCTTGGACAGCCAGCGCTCCAACGAGTCACGCTTGTGCCCCAGCTCGTGCGCGGTGTTGATGCCCACCCCTCCGAGCACCCCCACCGACAGTGCGACACCGATCTTGGCCGGCCAGCCCAGCCCGCCGTCGAACCCGAGCCAGCCGAGGTCTGACGCGGTGACCAGATAGGCGCCCATGATGACGCTGGCGTACTGGAACGGGATGTAGACGTAGGTGCAGTACCGGTAGTACTTGTCGTTCTCCAGCTGCTCCATCACCTCATCGGGCGGATTCTGTCCGTCCGGCCCGAACCGCAGGTCCAGCAGCGGCAGCAGCACATAGAGCAGGATCGGGCCGATCCATAGCGGCACCTGCGCGGCGACGTGCCAGCCCGCCTGATTGAGCGCCCACACCAACGGCAGCATCACGAAGATCGCCGTCGGGGCGATCAGTCCCATCAGCCACAGATGCCGCTTCTTGTCCCGCCATTGCCGGATGTCCGCCACATCCCGACCATCCGAGAGTCCCGCTACCACGATGAGCCTCCTTATGTGAGAGCTATCACTGCAATGGCTTGACTATAGATGGCCATATGTCACCGGTCTAGACATTGATACATCTTTTGTAAAGCCACCTGGGCGCGCAGAGGTCACCGAGGCAGAAATCCGGATTGCGCTACTACACCGGCTCGGCCGGCGTCGCCGCGATCTCGCGACTGGCCAGAACGGAATGCCTCCGGCCGTAGCCGGCGTACACGACGACGCCGACGGCCATCCAGACCAGGAACCGAATCCAGGTCAGCCCGGTCAGGTTGAGCATCAGCCACACGCACGCCAGGATCGCGGCGATCGGCAACACCGGCACCCAGGGCACCCGGAAACCTCGCGGCAGATCCGGCCGGGTCCGCCGCAGCACGAGCACACCCGCCGAAACCAGCACGAAGGCGAACAGCGTGCCGATGTTCACCATCTCCTCCAGCCGGCCCATCGGGAACACCGACGCAGCGATCGCCACCAGCACACCGACAATCAGGGTGATCCGGACCGGGGTTCCGTGCCTACCGGTGACGGCGAGTCGCCGTGGCATCAACCCATCGCGCGACATCGCGAACAACACCCGGGTCTGACCGAGCATCAGCACGATCACCACCGTGGTGAGGCCGGCCAATGCGCCGACGGAAATGACCTTGGCCGCCCACTGCACCCCGTTCTGGGCGAATGCGGTCGCCAGGTTCGCCGAATGGCCGTCGCTGCTCCTGAGGTCGCGATAGGACACCATTCCGGAAAGCACCACCGACACCGCCACATAGAGCACCGTGACGATCGCCAGGGAGGCGAGGATCCCCCGCGGCACATCACGCTGTGGATGGCGGGTCTCCTCGGCGGTGGTGGCGACCACGTCGAAGCCGATGAACGCGAAGAACACAATGGAAGCCCCGGCCAGCACGCCGTACCAACCGTAATGGCTGCCCGCGGCCCCGGTCAGCAATGAGAACAGCGACTGATCGGCGCCGGTTCCGCGCTCACCGGCCTCCCCCGGCGGGATGAAGGGGGTGTAGTTGGCGGCCTTGATGTAGAACGCGCCGACCACCACCACCAGCAGCACAACCGACACCTTGACGATGGTGATGGCAAGGCTGAAGTGGGCCGAGAGCTTGGTGCCCAACGCCAGCAGAACCGTCACGGCCACGACGATCAACAACGCGCCCCAGTCCACGGACACGACACCGAGGTCAGCCGTACCGCCGCCGAAGCCGAAGACGGTACCGAGGTAGCTCGACCAGCCCTTGGCGACCACCGCCGCCGCCACCGCGAACTCCAGGATCAGATCCCAGCCGATGATCCAGGCGATGAATTCGCCGAACGTCGCATAAGAAAATGTGTACGCACTGCCAGCAACCGGCAAGGTGGAGGCGAACTCGGCGTAGCACAGTGCGGCCAACCCGCAGGCCACGGCCGCGATCAGGAAGGCTATCGAGATCGCCGGCCCGGTCAGATTCCCCGCTGTAGATGCGGTGATGGTGAAAATGCCGGCGCCGATCACCACCGACACCCCGAACACGGTCAAGTCCCACCAGGTGAGATCTCGGCGCAGCCGGGTCGACGGCTCATCGGTGTCAGCAATCGACTGCTCAACGGATTTGGTACGCCACAGCGCGGACATATCCTTCGCCGCCTCTCATTTCGGCCCACCTCAGGTCATGTTCGCATTACCGTTGCCGTCTAATGCGTAGGACCGTCAAACTCTCCTCAGACCATGCCGTCGTCATCGGTGGAAGCATCGCCGGACTGTGCGCTGCCCAGGTGCTCTCCGAGCACTACCAGCGTGTCACGCTTTACGAACGCGATGAACTGCCCGACCAGCCGGTCAATCGCAATGGCATACCGCAGGGCCAGCATGTCCACCTGCTGATGGCGCGCGGTGGCCAGGAGCTGGAAACGTTGTTTCCTGGATTGCTCGACGAGATGGTGGCCTCCGGTGTCCCGGTGGTACGCAACCAGCCCGAGTCGATCCACTTCTCCGCGGCCGGTCACGTCCTGCGGACCGGGTGCACACCGCACGACAATTTCACCGCCTACGTGCCGAGTCGAGGTCACCTCGAATGGCAGCTCCGCAAACGGGTCAGCTCGTTGACCAACATCGAGATCACCCGCCGGGTCGTCTTGCATCCGCAGTTCGACCCGGCGGCCGGGCGGGTGACCGGCCTGGTGCTCGATGACGGGCAGACCGTGCCGGCCGACCTCGTCGTCGATGCGTCGGGCCGCGGCAGCCGACTTCCAACGTGGTTGCAGGAGTGGGGATTTGACCGTCCACGCGAGGATTGCGTACAGGTCGGCGTCACCTACTCATCGCAACGCGTGAAGATCCCCGACGGCATGATCAGCCACAAGATGGTGGTGGTCGGCGCCACCCGGGGCCGACCGTTGGGCATGGGAATGCTGTTCCACGAGGACGGTATCTGGACGGTGACGTCGTTCGGGGTGGCCAAGGCCGAACCCCCGCGCAGCTTCGCGGGTATCTGCGCCTTGGCCGACGAGATCCTCCCGGCCAACATCAGTGCCGCACTGCGGGCGGGAACACCGGTCGGCGAGATGAATCTGCACCGGTACCCGACGAGCAAGTGGCGGCGCTACGACAAGCTCACCAGATTCCCCGCCGGCATCCTGCCGTTCGGCGACGCCGTCGCCAGCCTCAACCCCACGTTCGGGCAGGGCGTGACGATGACGGCACTGCAGGCCGGCAACCTGCGCACCGTTCTGGCCAGCGGCACGAACAACGTGTCATCGCGGCTGGCATCCAGCACCGCAAGAACCACCTTCCCGGTGTGGCTGATGAACGCCGTGGCCGACCACGCCGAGCACGGAGCACAGGGCGACCGCGCCTGGTGGTATCAGCCGCTGTACGAGTTGTTCAAGCAGTTCGTCGGCGCAGCCGAGACCGATCCTGTTCTGGCCGAATGGTTTCTGCGCAGAACCAGCCTGCTCGACAGCCTCTACATAGCGCCGCCGCCGCGGTTGATCGGACGCGCGGTGCGCAACAACGTCAAGCAATGGCTCGCCGAGCGGGGCCGCGGCAACACCGAGCACACCGGGCCCGTTGTCACCACGCCCTGACCGACCTCGGTCAGATGCCGATCGTCACCCGAAACAGCTTGGCCGGCTCCCCAGCCGTCAGCCGGATCGGCCCGTCCTCGGCCGCAACCCAGGCCGCCGCGCCGCGGTGCAGGTTCAGCTTGTCGTCGTCGGCGTAGACCACTGCGGCACCTTCGGTGCACAACAGCAGCTGCGGACCGTGGTGGTGGGACGGCACGTCGATCTCGTCACCGACGTGTTCGTCGTCGATCGACAACACTGACACCGCGAACTCCTGTGCCGGCGTCTGATAGATGAGTTCAGTTCCGTCCGTAACGGTTTCCGAACGCAGCCGATCTTCCGGGGTCGGGGTGAAGTCCAGCACTCGCAACAGTTCGGGCACGTCCACGTGCTTGGGCGTCAGCCCGCCGCGCAGCACGTTGTCCGAGTTGGCCATCACCTCGACACCGACACCGTGCAGATAGGCGTGCAGATTTCCGGCCGGCAGGTAGATCCCCTCCCCCGACCGCAGGCTGATGCGATTGAGCAGCAGGGCGGCCAGCACGCCGGCATCACCGGGGTAGCGCTCGCCGAGTTCCAGCACCGTCTTGGCCTCGGCCGAGAACTTCTTTTTCCCCGAACGAATGTAGTGGATCGCCCCATCGAGGACGGCGGGCACCAATACATCGAGGTCTGGCTGCGGCGCGGTGATCCAGGTGGTGAACAGCGCCCGCAACCCGTCGGCGTCCGATTGGTCCGAGAGCAGGTTGATGAACGGATCCAGATCCGAGA
Organism: Mycolicibacterium frederiksbergense; assembly: GCF_029893345.1. Taxonomy (GTDB): domain Bacteria; phylum Actinomycetota; class Actinomycetes; order Mycobacteriales; family Mycobacteriaceae; genus Mycobacterium; species Mycobacterium frederiksbergense_B. The sequence continues at coordinate 203,617 of NZ_JARXVE010000005.1, forward strand.
CGGCCAACGCGCGCATGAACTCGACGGTGCGCTCCACCGGGCGGAATCCGGCCAGCGCGTCGAATTGCCCTAGCGCAACCAGCAATTCAGGCTTGTGGCTGCGATCGCGGTAATTGCGGATGGGTGAGGAGACCGCGATCTCGAGCCGGTCCTCACGGTCGAAGCCCTCCCGCGCCTGCGCGGCGCTGGGATGGGCCTGCAGCGACAAGGGTTCATCGGCGGCGAGCACCTTGACCAGGAAGGGCAGCGCGTCGCCGAATCTGGCGATCGCGACGCTGCCCAGCTGCCCCTCGGGGTCGTCATGAACCGCCTGCAACAGCGACTCTTCGCCGTGTTCGGTCTGCAGCCAGGCTGGGTCGGCCGGATGTGCGCCGAACCACAGTTCGGCCTCCGGATGCACCGTCGGACTTGGTCTTCCGGTGAAATCAGCAATCGCAGTACGCGAACCCCAGGCATAGGTCCGCACCGCTCCCCGTAGCAGATGCACTTTACTTATCCTCGAACCAGTTTCAAGTAGACCGCCGTCATCTCCAAGCGCACGGCCAGTACCGCCAGTTGCTGTTCCGGGCGCCCGGTCGGCAGAGCCGTCCCGGCCGTGTCCGGCACGTCCTCGGCGCTGAGCACCACGATGTCGTCCAAACCGCCAACCCGCGCGGTGACCGACGGCCGTTCGGTGTCGGTGACCAACGCGAACGTGCGCACGCGGCGCGGCAACGGTCCGTCGATCTCCTCGTCGTGGAACAGCGACCGGGCCGCGGATGGTCCGGTCGCCCCGCTGCGCACCGCGGCGAACACATCGCCCAGTCCGGCCGCGGCCACCGCCTTCCCGGCCAGTCGCAGCATCACGGCCGCCCCGTGCCGGGCCAGTGCCAGGCTTGCCGGATTGTCACCGGCCAACACCACATCGCTGGCCGACATCCGCTCGGCCAGAGTCTTGGCCGGGTTGGTGAACAGTTCTCGTCCGGCGCTGTTGCGCAACGCCTCAGCGTCCAATTCGTCGGCCAGCGCCGCCAGATCCACCCGCATCGCCGGATCCACGACGTGCAGCGCGGCCAGCCCGGCCGCCAGGTAGCGGGTCAACCCGAAGTCGTCTGGTACCCACAGCCGCGGTGCCAGCACCACCGCGCGTCCGGCCGCGACGTCACGCAGGGGCCCCTCGTGCGGAGCCACGATCAGCACCCGGGCGCCGCGACGCACGCCGGTGGCTGCCGCATTCACCAGCGCTGGATCCCCCGGATCGTCACCGGCCACGATCACCACGTCCAACGCACCGAGCCAGGGCGGGGTTTCGCCGGCCACCACGATGGGCGCCGCCACAGACGCGCCCAGCGCGCCGGCCAGGATGGCACCCGCACTGTCGGCGGCACCGGGGCTGGCAACCCAAATCACTGTGCGCGGAGGTTGATCGGCGCGCAGCGGGTCGAGCACACCTTCCGCCAGCGCTGCGGCGGTGGCCCGCACCTGGGCCCCCGCCATGGCCGCGGCTCGCAGCAGACCGTTTCGATCGGCGGCCAGCAGTCCGTCGCCGTCGTCGAGGTCGACTAAGGCATCCACGGCGTTCACGGCACCGTCTCGCTCAGCGCATGGATCTGCGCCGCCACCTTGTCGACCAGCGCCGCCACGTCCTCGGCGGTACGGGCTTCGACGTTCAACCGCAGCAGCGGTTCGGTGTTGGAGGTCCGCAGGTTGAACCAGCTGCCGCCGCCCAGATCAACGGTCACACCGTCGAGGTGGTCGATGGATTGGATCGAGCTGCCAAAGGACTTGAGCACGGCGTCCACGCAGGCCGGGGCATCGCTGACGGTGAAATTGATTTCGCCGGAGGACTCGTAGCGCTGGTAGTCCGCCATGATCTCCGACAGTGGGCGGTCCTGCTCACCCAATGCGGCCAGTACGTGCAGCGCCGCGAGCATGCCGGAATCGGCACCCCAGAAATCGCGGAAGTAGTAATGCGCCGAGTGCTCCCCACCGAAGATCGCACCGGTTTCGGCCATCAGGGCCTTGATGTAGGAGTGCCCGACCCGGGACCGGACCGGGGTGCCGCCACGCTCGACCACCAACTGCGGGACGGCCCGCGAGGTGATCAGGTTGTGGATGACGGTGGCGCCGATCTCCCGGTTGAGCTCGCGAGCGGCCACCAGCGCGGTGACCGCCGACGGCGACACCGGACGGCCGAGTTCATCGACCACGAAACAACGGTCGGCGTCACCATCGAAGGCCAGGCCGATGTCTGCCCCGGTCGCCAGAACATGGGCCTGCAGGTCGACCAGGTTGGCCGGATTCAGCGGGTTGGCCTCGTGGTTGGGGAATGTGCCGTCGAGTTCGAAGAACAACGGCAGCACGGAGGCATTCGGGATCGGCCCGAGCACCGCGGGGGTGGTGTGCCCGGCCATGCCATTGCCCGCATCGACCGCGATGCGCAGTGGCCGAAGCTCGCTCAGGTCCACCAGCGACCGCAGGAAGGCGCCGTACTCGGCCAACACGTCGTGGTCGGAGATCGCGCCCGCAGGCCCGTCGCCGGCCGGCACACCGGCGATCACCTCGTCGGCGATCACCGACAGTCCGGTGTCTTTGCCAACGGGCTTAGCCCCGGCCCGGCACAGTTTGATTCCGTTGTAGGCGGCAGGGTTGTGACTCGCGGTAAACATCGCCCCCGGGCAATCCAGCACGCCCGAGGCGAAATACAGCTGATCGGTGGACGCCAGGCCGATCCGGACCACGTCAAGGCCCTGGGCGGTGACGCCGTCGGCGAACGCGGCCGCCAACGAAGGCGAACTGGAACGCATGTCGTATCCGATCACAACCCGTCCAGCGCCCTCCGCGCGGACCAATCTGGCAAACGCGCCGCCGACCTCGGACACGAACGCTTCGTCGATTTCGGTACCGACCAGTCCGCGGACGTCATAGGCCTTGATAACACCGTGAACAGCCGCCGCTGGCCGAGACATATAGCTCCTTGTGAAACGGGATCGTTGGCGCCAGCCTAACCGTCTGGCGGCACCGACACGTTCACTACTCTTAGCTCGGCCGCCGTCTAGTCACTTGGGTCGGGCAACACCCGCAGGTGGCCGCGACGCCTTCCATTGGTTTCCGCGGGACGCGCCGGAGGTGCCATCAATGTGGCGCCGCTCAGCCCGGTGGCGGGGTCGGAGAAACCAGCCACCACCCCGCCGTGCGGAGCCGCACCGGGCTGGCCTTCGCGGACAGCATCAGCCAGAGCCACCAAGTCGTCCTCGTCGGGATGGGTGGGCAGCGGCCCGGCATGACGGACCAAGTCCCAGCCTCGCGGCGCCGTGATCCGGCTGGCATGGCCGACGCACAGATCCCAGGAGTGCGGTTCGGCCACCGTGGCCAAGGGGCCGACGACAGCCGTGGAGTCGGAGTAGACAAAAGTCAACGTCGCCACGGCATAGTGCGGGCACCCGGGCCGGCAGCAGCGACGGGGAACATTCACGCAACAGACATTATCTCGGACGATCGCTGCGCGCCGCCGGACACGCGCAGCCGGCGAGCGCCCGATCCCGAACCGTTACGATCATCTGCGTGGCCCAGCGCAACCCATCGCGATCGCGCCGCGGCCGCGATATCCGCGGACCGCTGCTTCCACGATCCGTTCCCGGCTGGCGCAGCCGCGCCGAGCGGTTCGACATGGCCGTGCTGGAAGCCTATGAACCGGTCGAGCGACGATGGTCGTCGCGACTCAAAGACCTCGACCTCGCCGTGGACGAGATTCCGCGGATGTCGCCGAAAGACCCGGACAGTGTGCAGTGGCCACCGGAGGTCATCGCCGACGGCCCGATCGCGCTGGCGCGGCTGATACCTGCTGGGGTAGATGTCAGGGGAAATGCGACCCGGGCTCGAATTGTCTTGTTCCGCAAGCCCATCGAGCGCCGGGTCAAAGGTTCCGACGAGCTGGCTGATCTACTGCATGAAATCCTGGTGGCTCAGGTGGCCACCTATCTGGGAGTCGAACCGACCGTCATCGACCCAACGATCGATGACGACTGACGTCGAGCGCCAACCTTGGCGATGAGCGCTCGCGTCTAGAGCGTCAGATGATCCCGCGTTTGAGCCGGCGACGCTCCCGCTCGGACAGCCCACCCCAGATGCCGAAACGCTCATCGTGCGCGAGCGCGTATTCCAGGCAGGCGTCACGCACTTCGCAGCCCTGGCAGATGCGCTTGGCCTCGCGGGTAGACCCGCCCTTCTCCGGGAAGAACGCCTCCGGGTCGGTCTGTGCGCACAGCGCACGTTCCTGCCATTGGTCGTCTTCAGTTTCCGGATCAACATCGATCTGATCGGGAACCAAACTCAGTTGAGGACGTCCGGTTGCCCCCATCGGCGTCGGCCCGATGTTGATGTGCGGTGCGCTGTCTACCGAGCCGAGCAGCCCGTCAAACCGGACCACACGATCGAAATCGAAGCTCTCATAAGACATTATCCCCCGCCTCCTCACTCGGTCTCGTAGATCCTCAGTGGAAGCCCCACTATTTTGATGTGTAACCAATCCATTCGAACAGATGATCGAATCTCGGTCCGCGACACCGGAATCGGTCACCGACCGGGAAATGACACATCTGTGATTACACACGTGTTAGCTGCCAGGGTCAAGCGCCAAGCCGCGAATTCATACCATCTCGTAATGTCAAATCGGCGCGTCGCGACATCGGCGTGTCCCGCCCGTGACTTCGTCGTTTCCATCCGCACCGCCCCAACGCATAGGGTCGGACGTTGTGAAGATCACCGTTCTGGTCGGCGGCGTCGGCGGCGCACGGTTTTTGCTGGGCGTGCAGAACCTGTTGGGCCTCGGCGGGTTCGCCGACGGCGACAGCAAGCATGAGCTCACGGCAATCGTGAATGTTGGCGACGACGCCTGGATGCACGGCGTCCGGATCTGCCCGGACCTCGACACCTGCATGTACACCCTGGGCGGCGGCATCGATCCCGAACGCGGCTGGGGCCACCGCAACGAAACCTGGCACGCCAAAGAGGAACTCGCCGCTTACGGCGTGCAACCCGACTGGTTCGGCCTGGGCGACCGGGACCTGGCCACCCACCTGGTGCGCACCCAGATGCTGCGCGCCGGCTACCCGTTGTCCCAAGTCACCGAGGCGTTGTGCAAGCGCTGGTCACCGGGCGCGCGACTGCTGCCGGTCACCGATGACCGCAGTGAGACGCATGTGGTGATCACCGATCCGGAAGACGGTTCCCGGCGAGCGATCCACTTCCAGGAATGGTGGGTGCGCTACCGCGCCCAGGTGCCCTCGCACAGCTTCGCCTTCGTCGGTGCAGAACAGGCAACCGCGGCGCCGGGCGTCACCGAAGCCATCGCCGAAGCGGACGTGGTTTTGCTGGCACCGTCAAACCCCGTCGTGAGCATCGGACCGATGCTGCAGATCCCCGGTATCCGCGGCGCACTGCGTTCGACCAAGGCGCCGGTGATCGGCTACTCTCCCATCATCGCCGGAAAACCGTTGCGCGGCATGGCAGATGAGTGCCTGTCCATCATCGGCGTGGAGTCCACCTCAGAGGGGGTCGGACAGTACTTCGGCGCCCGCTCCGGCACCGGCCTACTCGACGGGTGGCTGGTGCACGAAGGCGACCAGGCCGAGATCGACGGTGTGCTGGTGCGCGCCGTACCGCTGCTGATGACCGACCCACCGACCACCGCCGAGATGGTGCGGGCCGGTCTGGACTTGGCGGGAGTTGAGTGGTGAGCACCGAGCACGGATCGGCCGACCGGGTCGAAATCCTCCCGGTGCCCGGGCTGCCCGAGTTCCGCCCCGGCGACGACCTCGCCGGCGCGCTGGCCGAGGCGGCACCGTGGCTGCGTGACGGGGATGTGCTGGTTGTCACCAGCAAGGTGGTCTCCAAGTGCGAAGGCCGGATCGTCGCCGCCCCTTCCGATCCGGAGGAGCGGGATGCCCTGCGGCGCAAGCTGATCGATGATGAGGCGGTCCGCGTGCTGGCCCGCAAGGGCCGGACCCTGATCACCGAGAACGCCATCGGGCTGGTCCAGGCCGCCGCAGGCGTCGACGGCTCCAATGTCGGCGCTACCGAATTGGCGCTGCTGCCGGTCGATCCCGACGGAAGCGCGGCGGCGCTGCGCGAGGAATTGCGTGAGCGACTCGGAGTCACCGTCGCGATCGTGATCACCGACACCATGGGCCGGGCCTGGCGCAACGGCCAAATGGATTTCGCCATCGGCGCATCCGGACTCACCGTGCTGCACGCTTACGCCGGCGCGCACGACCGGCACGGCAACGAACTTCTGGTCACCGAGGTGGCCGTGGCCGACGAGATCGCCGCCGCCGCCGATCTGGTGAAGGGCAAGCTCACCGCCATCCCGGTCGCGGTGGTGCGCGGGCTCGCTCTGCCCGATGACGGGTCGAACGCGCGCAAACTGTTGCGGTCCGGAGCGGACGACCTGTTCTGGCTCGGTACGGCCGAGGCCATCCAGCTGGGTCGCAGCCAGGCTCAGCTGCTGCGCCGCTCGGTGCGCAGTTTCACCGACGAATCGGTCGATCCCGCGCTTATCGAGGCGGCCATAGCCGAGGCGCTGACCGCACCGGCCCCACACCACACCCGCCCGGTGCGGTTCGTCTGGGTGCAGGACCGGGCTACCCGCGTCCGGCTGCTGGACCGGATGAAGGACAAGTGGCGCGCCGACCTGACCGGCGACGGCCGCGACCCGGATTCCATCGAGCGACGGCTCGGCCGTGGCCAGATCCTGTACGACGCACCGGAACTGGTGATTCCGTTCTTGGTTCCCGACGGTGCCCACAGCTATCCCGATGTGGCCCGCACTCAGGCCGAGCACACCATGTTCACCGTCGCTGCGGGGGCTGCGGTGCAGGCGCTGCTGGTGGGGCTGGCGGTGCGCGAGGTGGGCAGTTGCTGGATCGGCTCCACCATCTTCGCCGGCGACCTGGTACGCGCCGAGCTGGATCTGCCGGCAGATTGGGAGCCGTTGGGCGCCATTGCGATCGGGCATCCCGCCGATCCGCAGCCGGCACGCGCCCCGGCGTCCACCGAGGGTCTGCTGGTACGGAAATGAGCGCCGAGGGTCTGCACGCCTCAGCGGTCGAGCTGCTGACGAATTGGCAGACAACCGATCCCGGCCAGGACACGTTGCGCCATGCGGTGTTGTCGTTTCTGGCCGCCCGCCCCGATGCCTGCCTGCGGGCGTGCGTTCCCGGCCACATCACCGCCTCGGCACTGGTTCTCGATCACACCGGAACGCATGCACTGCTCACCCTGCATCCGCGGTTCGGCCGCTGGCTGCAACTCGGCGGGCACTGTGAGGAAGCCGACGCCGACATCCATGCCGCCGCATTACGCGAGGCCGCCGAGGAGTCCGGCATCAGCGGGTTGACCATCGATCCACAGTTGGCGGCGCTGCACGTGCATCCGGTGACCTGCTCACTGGGCGTGCCGACCCGTCACCTGGATATGCAGTTTCTGGTGCGGGCACCCGACGGCGCCGAGATCGTGCGCAGCGATGAGTCTTTGGACCTGCGCTGGTGGCCGCTGGACGCGCTGCCCGAGGACACCGATTTCGGCCTGGCCCAGCTTGCCGGCTCCGTGACCAGAACGGCTTAGCCGGGCGCCTGGGTGCAGTACGCCCGGCGTGCGGCACGCAGCGCGATCCCGGTCTGTTCCGGAGTGGCGCCGTACTGGGCCGCGGTCTGGTCGATCACCGCCGACGCGGGCTGACCGGTGTAGAGCATGCGGCACATCTCGCGGCCCACCAGCAACAACTGATCATCGTCGCCGGGAAAGACGCCCCGGGTGGCGTTGAGGTACATGGTGTCTTGGGAGGTCAGCGGAATCGGCCAGGCCACTGCCTGCGGCGCGGTGGCCCCCAGCACCGCTCCGAACAGCAATGCCGCCGCAATCGGCGTCACCGCAGTGCGCCGTATGCCGTTGAACTTGCCGTTGGACATGAGCCCTCCCCTTCTCGCCTATGCAGCCTAAGGCTCGACCGGGGCCGACAAACACACTTTTCTCACCGCCGAGACGACGGGTTCTGACACAGTTTCCGCGATTTCTCGTCAAAACCTGTGGCTTCGGCGAAATTCGGCGCGGCGCAGCTTAGACGTCGGTCGAGTACCGGATGCCGCCGTCGGGAATCGTCACCCCGGGCCACACCCGTGCGCCGCGCAGCAGTTCGCAGCGCGCCCCGATGTCAGCTCCGTCGCCGATCACACCGTCGCGGATCAGTGCCCGCGGGCCGATACGGGCACCGAAGCCGATGATCGAACGCTCAATCACCGCACCGGCTTCCACTCGCACACCGTCGGAGATCACCGCGCCGTCGAGCCGGGCGCCGGCACCGATCTCGGCGCCACGGCCCACCACGGTCCCGCCGATCAACAACGCACCCGGGGCCACCGCGGCGCCGTCGTGCACCAGCGACTCACCGCGCTGACCTGTCAGCGCCGGCGACGGGGCGATCCCGCGAACCAGATCGGCTGAGCCGCGGACGAAATCCTCGGGCGTACCCATGTCACGCCAGTACGAGGCGTCGACGTATCCGCACACCTTCAGCCCGTCGGTGAGCAGGCCGGGGAACACCTCGCGCTCCACCGACAGCTCCCGCCCTTTGGGGATCTGATCGATGACGAACTTCTTGAACACGTAACAGCCGGCGTTGATCTGGTCGGTCGGGGGGTCCTGGGTCTTCTCCAGGAACGCCGTCACCCGACCGTCCGCATCGGTGGGCACACAGCCGAACGCACGCGGGTCACCGACGCGCACCAGGTGCAGCGTGAGGTCGGCGCCACGCGAATCGTGGTAATCCAGCAGCGCATTGAGGTCCGCGCCGGACAGCACATCGCCGTTGAACACCATCGCCGTGTCGTAGCGCAGCTTGTCGGCAACGTTGGCAATCGCGCCGCCGGTGCCCAGCGCCACGGTCTCGGTGACGTAATCGATCTCCAGACCGAGCTTGGATCCGTCGCCGAATTCGGCCTCGAAGACCTCGGCCTTGTAGGACGTCCCCATCACCACATGCCGGATCCCGGCGGCGGCGATCCGCGACAGCAGATGGGTCAGGAACGGCAGACCGGCCGTTGGCAACATGGGCTTGGGCGCGGAGAGGGTCAGCGGCCGCAGCCGGGTGCCCTGTCCGCCTACCAGAATTACTGCATCAACTTCCGCGGGATTGATCACCTTCAACGCCGCCCTTTCGCCTGTCTACGACGGGAACTACCCACCACCAGTCCCGCCCGCACTGCCAGCGCACCCCGGATCGACCAGCGCAGTGGCGCTTGCCAGGCGGCGGGGTACCGATCAGCCAGAAAAGTGTAGGTGCTGCGGTGATGAGCGGCCAAGTTGCGGGCCGGGTCACGGCCGGTGGAGTGGCCCTTGTAGTGCAACACCTCGGACGAGGGTACGTACACGTTCTGCCATCCGGCCCGGCCGAGCCGATCGCCGAGGTCCACGTCCTCCATGTACATGAAATAGCGCTCATCGAAGCCGTTGATCGCCTCGAAGGCTTCCCGGCGCAGCAACAGACAGGAGCCCGACAGCCAGCCGACCGCACGTTCGCTGGGATCTTCACGATCCTGCCGGTAGGCCGCGGTCCACGGATTGGATTTCCAGAACGGACCGACCACCGCGTGCATACCGCCGCGGATCAGGCTGGGTTGGTGCCGCGCCGACGGATAGACCGAACCGTCGGGATCGTGGATCAACGGTCCGAGCGCCCCCGCCTGGGGCCAGCGCTGGGCCGCCTCCAACAGCAGGTCGATCGACCGTGGGCCCCACTGCACGTCCGGGTTGGCGACGATGAAGAACTCTGCGTCGTCGCGGCACGCGGCGGCCCCGCGGTTCACCGCGCTGCCATAGCCGAGATTGCCGCCGGTGCGCAGCAGGTGGACGTTCGGATACCGCTGTTCGGCTGCTTCGGGGGAACCATCGGTGGATCCGTTGTCGGCCACCACAACCGTCACCGGCCGATCGGTGGCCAACGACAGCGACGCCAGAAAACGATCCAGGTGTGGGCCCGGCGAGTACGTCACCGTCACCACCACGAGCGGGCGGACCGCATCCTCAGTCACGGCGTAGAGGTTAGCGGTCCGAAGGACGGCGCTTCCCGCACCGCTGCGACCAGCGCTTCTCGCCAATCCCGCAGCGGGGTCAGGCCGGCGTCGGCCGATCGGCGCGCCGACAGCGCGGTGTACCGCGGACGGGGCGCGGGCCGGGGGTGACGGTCACTGCCTACCGGGTGTACCCGCTGCGGGTCCGCACCGAGCTCCACGAAGGTCGCCTGCGCCAGTTCGAACCGACTGGCCGGCCCGGCATTGACGGCGTGCAGCACACCGGGTGCGACACCGCCGTCGGCGATCTGCAGCAGGGCCGAGACCAGATCGCCGGTATAGGTCGGCGAGCCTATCTGGTCGGTGACCACCTCGACCGGACCATCGCCGGCGGCCAGCCGGCGCATGGTCGCCACGAAGTCCGCCCCATCGCCGCCCTGATACACCCATGAGGTGCGGACGACGTATGCGTCGGGTTTGGCGGCCAGCACCGCCTGTTCGCCGGCCAGCTTGGTGCGGCCGTAGACATTGACCGGTCCGGTCGGGTCGTCGACCTCGTAGGGTGTGCCACGCTCACCGCCGGGCTCGGCGCCGAAAACATAGTCGGTGGAGATGTGCACCAAACCCGCCCCGGCCTGCGTGCATGCCGCGGCGATATGGCCCGCACCCAGGGCATTGACGGCGTGCGCACGGGCCTGATCAGTCTCGGCGGCGTCCACCTTCGTATAGGCCGCGCAGTTGATCACCAGATCGCCGGGCTCGACGAATCGCCGCGGCGCGTCGGCGTCTGTGATGTCACATTCCGCTGAGGTCAATGCGAGTAGCTCGCGGCCCTCCCGCCGTGCCTGATCAGCTAATACCCGTCCGACCATGCCGCCGGCCCCGGTAATCACAATCCGTTGCGCCATGCGCCGAGTCTGGCACGCCGGTCCGCGTTACCCGTCTCACGTCCGGGCCGCAAGTAGCCTGTGCAGGTGCCTATCCCCCTGCTCCGCACCGTCGCTGTCACCGCAGCGTCGGTCGTGATGCTCGGAACGGGGGTGGCCTGGACCCAGATCCGCTCGTTCGAATCCGGCATCAATCACATCAGCTCCGCGGCGCTCGGCGGCGGCGGCGAGGACGGAGCCATCGACATCCTGCTGGTCGGGATGGACAGTCGAACCGACGCGCACGGCAACCCGTTGTCGCAGGCGGAGCTGGAGGCGCTGCGCGCCGGCGACGACGTCTCGACCAACACCGACACCATCATCCTGGTGCGCATCCCCAACAACGGGAAGTCCGCCACCGCCATCTCCATCCCCCGCGACTCCTACGTCGAGGCGCCGGGCAGGGGAAAGATGAAGATCAACGGTGTGTTCGGCGAGGTGAAGCTCGAGCAGATGAAGCAACTCGTCGAGGTCGAGGGTGAGGACCCCGCCATCGCCGAGCCCAAGGCCACCGAGGCCGGCCGCGAGGAGTTGATCAAGACGGTCGCCGCACTCACCGGCGTCACGGTGGACCACTACGCCGAGATCGGGCTGCTCGGCTTCGCGTTGATCACCGATGCCCTGGGCGGGGTCAATGTCTGTCTCAAAGATGCTGTGTACGAACCGCTCTCGGGTGCCGATTTCCCGGCCGGCTGGCAGAAGCTGGACGGCCCGCAGGCCCTGAGCTTCGTTCGGCAACGCCATGATCTGCCGCGCGGCGACCTTGACCGGGTGACCCGCCAGCAATCGGTGATGGCGTCGCTGGCCCATGACGTGATCTCCAGCAAGACCCTGTCCAGCCCTGGCACGCTGGGCCGGCTGCGGGATGCCGTGCAGCGCTCAATGGTGATCTCCAACGGTTGGGACATCATGGATTTCATCCAGCAGCTGCAGAAGCTGGCCGGCGGTAGCGTGGCGTTCGCCACCATCCCGGTGCTACGCGAGGACGGCTGGAGCGACGACGGTATGCAGAGCGTGGTCCGGGTCGATCCGGCCGAGGTCCGGCAGTGGGTGTCGGGGCTGCTGCAGGACCAGAGCGACGGTAAGACCGAGGAACTCAGTTATTCGCCGGACCGCACCACCGTCGAGGTGGTCAACGCCACCGACATCAACGGTCTGGCCGCCGCGGTCTCACGGGTATTGGGCAACAAGGGATTTGTCCCTGGAGCCACCGGCAATCACGAAGGCGCCGCGCCGACGTCCAGCCAGGTGTTGACCGCCAAGGCCGATGATCTTGGCGCGCAGGCCATTTCGAAGGACCTGGGCGGACTGCCGGTGAACCAGGATGCGTCGGTACCGCCGGGTTCGGTGCGGGTGGTGCTGGCCGCGGACTACACCGGGCCCGGTTCCGGGCTGGACGGCAGCGATCCATCCCTGGACGTGGTGGACTCCGCCGCAGACAGCACCTTCAACGACACCGGCGAGCAGAGTCCGCCGCCACCGCCGTCGCCGATCCTCACCGCGGGTTCCGACGATCCCAAGTGCGTGAACTAACAGCGTCTGTCGATTAGAAGTCGGGTAGAACCACACACCATGAGCACAGTCAGCGCAGCGGTGCTGGACCCGTTGTTGGCAACGGATCCGGCCGGGCCACGGATCACCTATTACGACGACGCCACCGGTGAGCGCATCGAGTTGTCCACGGTGACCATGGCCAACTGGGCCGCCAAGACGGCCAACCTGCTGCGCGACGAGATGGGCGCCGGCCCGGGTACCCGGGTGGCGGTGCTGCTGCCCGCGCACTGGCAGACCGCCGCAGTGTTGTTCGGCATCTGGTGGATCGGCAGTGAAGTGGTGCTGGGCGGCCCGGCCGATGTGGCCCTGTGCACCAGGGAGCGCCTCGACGAGGCCGACGATGCAGTGGGCGGCGGTGAGGTCGCGGTGCTGTCACTGGACCCGTTCGGCAAGCCGGCCGCGGATCTCCCTGTTGGTGTCACCGACTACGCCACCGCGGTGCGGGTGCACGGCGATCAGATTGTGCCCGAACGATTTCCCGGCCCGGCCCTGGCCGGCCGCTCGGTTGCCGAGGTACTTGAAGCCGCCCAGAATGCCGCGGCCGCACAGGGTTTCACCGCACGCGACCGGGTACTCAGCACGGCACCCTGGGGCACCCCGGATGAACTCATCGAGAATCTGGTGGCGGTGTTCGCGGCGGGCGCATCGCTGGTGCAGGTGGCCAATGCCGATCCCGCCGCGCAAGTGCGGCGACGGGACACCGAGAAGATCACCCGGTTTTTCGGCTCGGACTAGCGCACCTCTCGGGAAGCGGCCGGGTGCACACGGGAGATTCGCCGTACTGGTCGGTGAACAGCACGTCCGCGCAGTCGTTTTGGCCGGGACAACACGCCCGGCGGCGGGGGGATTCCGGTAAACCCTTGCGATTCGGCGATCGCACACGCAGAGTGGGTAGCTTCGATGTGAATACGGTCGGCCGATACGGTTCGGCCGAAAGGCATGCAGGGGTGCTGATGGGTTCGACGATCGCAGGCGTCGCAACGGTATTGACGCTGGGTGTCTGGCATCGGCGTACCGGACGCCACGCCAATTGGCACCGCAGTCCCGACGCCCGACGGCGCATAACGTTCGGTTACCCCTTCGTCGCAATGGCGGTCTACTGGCTCGCACAATCCGGTGGGCTGGGCTGGGAGTGGGGGCTGGGCACCATGTGGGCACTGGTCGCGATGGTTCTGTTCATCCAGGGCTTCGACGCGCTGAACGAGCCCCCTGACGACATCGAGAAGACGCCCACCGCGGCAAGCGGGCACGGCGTTTCGCCGCAGCCCAGCGTTACGCCTGGGATTGCAGCACGTTAGGGGTTTGCGGCGCAGCGCTTTACCACCAACTCGCGCATTCGCCACACCGACTGGCCAGGGACGCGAGTGGGAGCAACCCAACTTTGCTAGAGTGTGAGCTCGTGACGCCTCCAGCGAAGCAACCGACGGCCTGGACGAGCGTCTATCTTGCTGCCAAAGAGCGCGTCGCCCGATTGTTGTGCATCGCAGGCGTTCCTGCCCTGTCGCGTCTGCGCAATCGCCGGCGCCTCGCGATCTTGATGTTCCATGGCATCGAGCCAGAACCGCTGTCCCCGACATGCTGGCACGTGCTCGACGCGGCTTCGCTGCGGCGCCAACTGGAGTACGTGCGCCGCCATTTCACGGTGCTACCGCTGCACGATGCGCTGGAACGGATGCGTGCCGGCACGCTGCCCGACCGGGCCGCGGTGCTGACGTTTGACGACGGGACACGCAACCTCGCCCTGCACGCCGCGCCCGTTTTGCAGGAACTGCAGTTACCCGCGGCGGTGTTCCTCTCCACCGGCCCCATGGGCTCCGACGTGACGCTGTGGCCGGACCGGCTGTGGCTTGCCCTGGCCAACACCTCGGCAGCCCAGGTCGATCTCACCGACGCGGGACTGCGCGCGTACCCGCTACGGACTCGCACCGATCGCGGCACCGCCTACGCCCACGCCGTACTGAGGTTCAAGGACTTCCCGGACGCCGAGCGGATCGAGCGGATGGACGCCCTGATGTCGACGCTGGGGCAAGCCGACAACACCGACCCCGGGCCGTTCCGATTGCTCTCATGGGACGAGGCACGCGCGTTGGCCGCCGACGGCCTGGTCTCGCTGTACCCACACACCGTCACCCATCCGATCCTGTCGCGGTGTTCGGACGAGAAGGTGAATCGGGAGATCTCCGATTCCTGCAGCACTGTGGAACGTGAGACCGGGCAGGCGCCCGTGATCTTCGCCTACCCCAATGGTCGGGCGCAGGACTTCGACGAGCGCGCGAAAGCGGTGCTTCGCCGCAACGGTGTCAGATGGGCATTGTCGACGTCATACGGGTTCGCCGATGCGAATTCCGATCCAATGGCGCTGCCGCGCATCTCCATCGGCAGCAACCTGTCCTGGGCGGGATTCCGGGTGTTGGTATCCGGTCTGCGTCGGTGACGGGCGCCGATACCACTCGGCCCTTGAATCGACGGGTCACGGTGCCAGGACCTGCAGGCGTTGGTACGGGAGCCCGGGCAGGTTGTCGTAGTCCCAGCGCAGACCGTTCCGTTGGTAGACACTGCCGACCGACGACCTCGTAGCGGTGGGATCCATTTCGAAACTCAGGCTCAGCGGAGCCCCTCCGGTGTCGACGACGTAGGCGCCGTAGCGCTGCAGGGCACGCCCGACCACGCGCACCGCCGGTGCCAGATTGAGGCTATCGAGGTTGACCGTCGGGTCCAGCCGCACCCGCGCGCCCTCGGGGATGCAGTCGGTCCGCGCGGAGGTCCCGTCGGTTTTGACTGCCGGCGCTCGGAACACCTGGGTGCAGGTGTTATCGATCTGAATGGCCAGTGCGTGCGGGATATCCCCGGCGGCGATCTCGGAGAGTTGGATCACCCCGCCCAGCCGGGAGGCACCCGAGCCGGTGCTGTTCCCGCCCCACCCCGTGCCGGACAGGTCGTTGATCGCGCCCCAGCTGGCGCTCCACTTGCCGGAGGACAGTTTCGCCTGCCAGAACTCGTAGGACCGTTGGGTGGTCTCATCGACCACGACCATCGCGCCATCGGACCCCAGGCTCGGGCGCGCTCCGGCAGGGATGGGGATTTGCATGCCGGCGAACGGGCACGGCCCCCACGTGGTGATCCTGCAGGTCACCGTGTAGCGCGGCGAGGACGCCGTGGCGGTGTAGATCGGAACACCGAATTCGACGAGGTTGGCGTACATCGCGTTCTCACGGGCGATCCGGGCCACCATCGCAGCACTGTTGGGATCCACCGCCGCATTTGCCGGAATCGGTGTCCGGAACGGACTGCTCGCCACGAAGGGGGTCGCCCTCGTTGCGTTTCCCGGGGGCGATGTGGTCGGGGTCGTGCTGGTCGTCGGCGCCGTGGTGGTCGTGGTCGGGGTCGTGCTGGTCGTCGGCGCCGTGGTGGTCGTGGTCGGGGTCGTGCTGGTCGTCGTGGTGGTGGTCGGCGCCGTGGTGGTCGTGGTCGGCGTGGTCGCCCCACTGGGGATCACGGTGACCTTGTCCAGCAACAGGTTTCGATCGCAATTCGCGTTCAGCGCAAAATCGTTGGTGAACGAGATCCCAAGGTTGTGCGATCCGGCCACCACGGTTGCGGCCGCCGTATAGTCCGTCCACGACGTCGCCTGAATGGTTGTCGTGCCGATGGCCTTGCCGTCGATGGACACGGTCATCCTGGGCCCGCCCAAGCACTGTGCGCCCTTGGCCCTGACCACAATCTGCGATGCCGCCGGAAGGTCGAGAGTCTTTGCCGCCGTTGCATTCTGAAATAGGCGCAGTGCCGTACCCCCGGTCGCGGTCGAATCCGCGATTGGTGCCCCGTTCGCCGTGGGATTCACCACCAGCGATTCCGCCTCGATAGCGGTGTCCGCGGCCCAGGCGGTGGTCGCGATCGACACGGCGACGGCGACGGTGCCGACACCGGCAATGATCGATCGAAAGGTCGGCACTGACACTCCATCTGCTCCATCGGGAGAAGCAACGCGGGACACGGTTCGAGCACACAGCTTCCACGGAAACCTCATCAGTAACAACTGCAATGTGCATCACTTTGGTTACAGATTCGTCCGCCCGGAGCGCACCGACCGAGTGACCAGATCGCCTGCCGCACCCGCGAACTCACCACCGCCGGCGCGCCACCGGTCGACCGTGGCGTTCACCACATCCGCACGCCACGGATCATGAACTGAGCCACACACCGATTGGCGAGATAACTGCCGAGCGTCTGCCACTCCCCGACACAACCCAACTGCGCGTGTCACATGGGATGCCGTCCGATGGCAGCTGTCGGCGGCTTGGTTTGCCACCCGCCACAACGATGTAGACGGCCGACCCGCACGGTATGATCCGAAATGTTTGCTGGCTATCGCCGGCCGAGCGAGGAAGCGAGGTAGCAGCGTCATGTCGACGTGTGCGAATGGTCACGAGCTCTCCGTGGACCAATCCTTCTGTGGGGAGTGTGGGATCGCGACCCGGTCGACCGTGGCGATCTGCCCACACGGCCACCTGGCTCCAAAACACCAGCCGTTTTGCGGAGATTGCGGCGCCCCTATCAGCGCACCGACCCAGGCCGGCTCCGTCCGAGGCCGATGGGCGGCCGACCCGTTCGCTCGCCACCAGTACCGGTTCTGGGATGGTGCCGGGTGGTCAGAGCACGTGGCCGACAACACCACGTTGAGCACCGATCCCCCGCCGAGCTCCGGCGGTGTCAAGACCGAACGGTGGATCGGTGTCGCGGCAGGCGTGGTCACCGCGGTCCTGTTGGCCGGAGCAATCAGCGCGATAGCCGCCCAATTCTCCCCGGCATCCCCCCAAGACCAGTCCACCACGACCACAACCGTGCCGGCCGCCGCTGCCGAACCTCCGCCGGCCCAACCGGCTCCGGCTACACCGCCGCCGGATGGCGCCCCGTGGCCGGTGGCGGTCATCGGTGCCAGCTGTCGGCCATACAGCAACAACGCCGTAACGGGCGACGGATCCGTCGCGTACTGCGCCAGACTGGCGGACACCGAGGCTTTCCTGTGGTCGCTGTACCCCAACGACCTCCACGTCGGGGCAGGCGAGGATCCGTCGGTCGCCGTGTGCATGGCGCAAACCGGCCGCGCGAAGCCGGAGTGTGGCGAGTACCTCGCCCGTCCCAGCGACCCCGGTGACGGTCAGCCGGTCGCGCCGTGACGCCAGACCCCGACAGCCGTTGACGCGCTAGCGAGCTCCGGTGACGGCCACGAGCCCCTGCTTGAGCCGCTCCGCCACCAGGTCCCAAGAAGCTCCCGCAGCCAACTGCCGCGCGCCGGTCTCCCCCAACCGGGACGCCTTCCCCGGATCGGTCAGCAGGTCGATGACGGCCAGGGCCAGGGCATCCGGATCAGCCGGCTCGACCAGCAAACCGGACTCCTGATCACGGACAACGCCGGGGATATCCCCCACCCGGGTGGCGACCACCGGCCGCCCCAGGGTGTGCGCCAGGTGGGCCACCCCGGATTGACTGCTGCGCAGGTAGGGCAGCACCACGCAGCGGGCCCGCGCGAAATACTGCGCGACGTCGCCCACCGCGACATAGCCGATGTTCATTTCCACGCCGGTGAGGCGAGCAGCCTGGGCGCGCAGGGCCTTGCCGTCGACGTCGGCGCTGAGCGCCCCGGCAATCACCAGCCGGGCGTCGGGTACCTGGGCGCGGACTTTGGGCCACGCCTCCAGCAGGGTATCGATCCCCTTGTAGGCCGTTATCGTGCCGAAGCACAGCGCAACCGGTGCGGCAGTGTCGGGACCGTCGACCGCCTCCCGCGCAAAGATCCCTTCATCACCGTGCGGAATCACGTGCACCGCGGCGACCATCGGCCAGGTGCTCGTCAGCACCTCCTTCGCGGCGTCTCCGAGCACGAACGCCACGTCGAGGTCTCCGTAGGCCAACTCCAGAGCCCCGTTGGTGGCCCGGTCGGTCTTGTACACCCCGTCGCTTCCCGGTTGCTCGACCAGTACCCGCGGCTCATGGGCTACTAGCGCCAGCACCGTGTGCGGCAACAGTTTTCGCACCGCATGCACCCCCCAGCCATCGGTGGGGAATCGCCACTCCGACCACAGCACCACATCGGGCCGGGTGATCCACAGATAGCCGATCAGCACCAGCCAGGCTGCGGTGTGCTGCACCGCGCGCACCGCCCGGCGCGGCCGCCGCCACCACTCCGGGGCATTCGCGCCGGCGGCGGGGTGCCAGGTCGGCAGCAGGCTGCGGACCCGGCAGCGCGGCTCGCGCGAACGCAGCTCCGGTCGCGGCCCGGTGATCAGCTCGACATCGTCGCCGGCCCGCGCCAACGCCTCCCCGAGTTGCAGCGAAAACTGGAACAGACCACCGGACGGCGGGAACTCCACCATCGCCACCCGGCGCCCGCCCGCCCCGACCTGGCCATCAGTCACCCGTTGGTACAACGCCTGCAGGCCCGCCACCCAGCTATCCGCGCTGAAGCGTTCCTCGTAGCGGCGCCGCGCCGCCTTGCTCATCGCCGCCAGCCGCTGGCCGCTGGCTTTCACCGTGGCAGCCATCTCGGAGATCCCCGCGCTCAGCGCGGCGGGATCCGCTGGTGCAACGAGGATTCCATACTCGTCGTGCACGATGTCGGGAATGCCGCCGACCCTGGTCGCCACGATCGGCCGGGCCGCGGCTAGCGCCGAGATCAGCGCCGTCGGCAAGGCGTCGGCCAGCGACGGCTGTACGACGAAGTCCGAGGCCGCCAGCAGATCGGCAACATCGGCGCGGAACCCCAGCACCCTGACCCGTTCGCGCAGCACCGGATCGGATTCGACGGTGGCGCCGATGCCATCGGACAGCGGACCGTCGCCAGCCAGCGCGACGACCAACGGCAGCTCGGCGGGGAGTAACCGAACCGCCTCGAGCAGGTCGGCATGGCCCTTCTCCGGCCGCATCAGGCTGACACACACAGCCAGTACCGCGCCGTCCGGCACACCGATTTCGGCGCGGACGGCGGACCGATCCGAGGTCAGCTGGGGCTCCACCACCCCGTTGGGCAGCAGCACCACGCGGTCATCGGTTCCCGCCAGTTCCCGATACCAGCGGAGCTGCTCGCTGGACAGGGCGATCACCGCGCTGGCAAGGTGACGCGCCCGCATCGCGAGACCCAACCGCAGCCGGTGCGCCCACGACGTCGGCGTATCGATCACGTGCAAGGTCGACACCGACCGCAGGCCCGCCATCCTGGCAGCCACTCCACCGATCAGGTCGGCATGCTTGAGGTGGGTGTGCACGACATCCACCGATTCGCGACGCAGGATGCGCGCGACTGCGAACGTCAGCGTGGGGTCGTAGCGTCTGGCCTTCAGCTCGTACACGGTTGCCCCGCATGCCTGTAGCTGCGGCACCACTCGACGGTCCACGTCGGCCCCGTCGAACGCGTCCGACAATCCGATGACAACCAGCCGCATGCCGACGGCCTGCGCGGCCCGGGCGAGGTCGACAAGGACCGTCTCCGCACCGCCGGCACCCAGCGAGTGGATCACGTGCGCCACGGTCCACGGCTTCGATTGCCCTGTGCTGTCAACCCGCCGGCTAGTGCGATGCATTCATGACCTCCGCGTACAACTCGTGCAACCGTTGCACCCACGCCGGCAACGAGTACTTCTGCTCTGCCAGTTCGCGCGCCGCCTTGCCGTAGGCCGCGGCTTTCTCGGGATCCCCGATAGTGTCCAACAACGCCTCGGTCAGCGCCGGGACGTCCCGCAATGGCACGAGGCGTCCGGTGACTCCGTCGATGACGATCTCCCGGGTTCCGCCCGCGTCGGCCGCGACGACGGGGAGTTCGCACGCCCCGGCCTCGATCAACGCCGTGGGCAACGCCTCATCGACCGACGCCGACACGACGCCGTCGACCGAGCGCAGGATGTCGGGCACATCTTCGCGACGGCCCAGGAGCTGCACCGACCCGCCAAGATCGGCGGCGGCCACCGCTTTCTCGATATCGGGCCGCGCAGGGCCGTCGCCGACGATCAGCAGGGTCGCACCGGGGTGGACGCGCACCACGCTCTCCCACGCCTGGATCAGGTCGAGGTGATTCTTGTCCGGTCGCAGCGCGGCCACGACCGCCCACACCGGATCACCGGCGCTGCGCTCGCCGCCTCGCGCGCCGTAACGATCCAGGTCGACCCCGTTCGGAATCACCCGCCACGACGTGCGGGCCGGGCCGTGCACCCGGGCGTACTCGTCATTGATGTGCTGGGAGACCAGCAGCAGCCGCCCCAACCTGGCTGGGATCCGCACCGACAAACGCTCTTTGAGCCAGGCACCCCACCCAAGCCGGGGCTGCGGACTCACGTGCAGCGAAGCGACGACCGGCTTGCCGGCCAGCCTGGCCGCCAGTGGAACCAGGATCGCCGAGTAGTCGAGGTGGGCGTGAACCACGTCCACGGGCGCACGGCGCAGCGACCGTACGAGCCGCACGAAGCCAACCGGGTCCAGCAGACGGCGCACCGACAAATAGGTGGGAGCCAGACCGGCCTCGGCCAGCCGGCCCGCCATCGCGTCACGGCCCCGCCCCGCCGGGGCAAGACTGGCGACCGACAGTCGCAGCGATGCCGGGGCATGCCGGGCCAGTTCGACGATGAGATTCTCGGCACCTCCGAAGCTGAAGGTGTCCAAGATCATCAACACCCCGATGGCGGGCGCGGCATCGGCCGGGCTCGCTTCTTCGCGGGTAGGTATCGACATGACCGGCCCTTCTCAGCCATCCTGGGCCACTGATGCGGCCCATCGACTGTCGTACGATCCGAGGTTTGCGGATGCATCGACAGCAATGCTGTGGGCAACCGTTTCACCCGACATCCGACGGGCATCACGATACCTTTAAGCAACGACTCCATCGCTCGCCGGACCACCTGCCTCCGCCGCGCATTCTGGAAGGAGCAGGCAACGTGATCCGCTCGAACCACGATCGCCCCCCGGTGATCTCCCGCCTCCGCGCGCGAACGGCACATGCCGGCATCGCCACACTGGTCGCTGGGGCCGCCCTCGCCGCGGCAACCGGTACGACACGCGCCGAGGCGCCGGCATTCGACACCGGGCCGTTCCAAACACCGATTCCGGCAAACGCGGCGATGGATCCCAACAGTGCTGCGATGGTGGCCCGGATCGCCCGTGAGAACGCGATGTACGCCAACATCGTCGAGTTCGGTGTTCCGATCTACACCGCCACGGCGTCCTCGCCGCGCTACACGGTGACCTGCAGGATCACCACGTGGGGGCCGTGTCCGTTCGCCGGCATGCAGGTCCCCATCCCCGACGGGGCGCGCCCGAGCCCGGGCTCCGATGGCGCGATGGTCGTGGTCGATGAGGCCACCCAACGGTCCTACGAGTTCTGGCAGGCCACGTTCGCCGACGGGCAGTGGAGCGCCAGCTGGGGCGCGATCAACGACCTGTCCGGCACGGGGTGGGGCGGGAACAGCACCGGCTCGGGCGCCTCCCGGCTGGGCGGGGTGATCCGGATCGCCGAGATCGCCGCCGGGGACATCCCGCACGCACTGGCCCTCCAGACCGACAGCACCTGCGCCACCGAATTCCGGGTCCCGGCAGTCAAAACCGACGGGACCTCCACGGGATCCGACTGCATCCCCGAGGGCGCGCGGGTGCGGCTGGACCCGACAGTCAACCTCGATAGCCTCAATCTGGCACCGGCGGTGCGCGCGGTGGCACGGGCCCTGCAGCGCTACGGCGCCTACGTCGTCGACAGTGGGGCGGTACCGCTGAGCGTGAGCTTCGAAATGGATCCCACCGCCACCCCCGATGCGATCGGCAGTGTCTACCAGCGGAACGGTCTGCGCTGGGATTACGACGACCTGCCGGGCATCCCGTATGACCGCCTGCAGGTCCTGGCACCCTGAGATCAGCCCACCAACTCTGCGGCCTCGTCGACCACCGCCAGCAGTGCCCGGACGTGGTTGGCGAAGGTGAAACGGGCCGCGACATCACTTCTGGCCGCCGCGCCCATAGCCTCGACCGCTGCCGCGTTGGCCGGGTCGAATGTCCATGAGATCGCCTCGGCATACGCTTCGGCCGTCCCTGGTACGACCAGAGCCGTCTCGCCCGCCCGGACATGATCGGCCACGCCGAGCGTGTCGGTCACGATGGTGGGCTTACCCAGCAACATCGCGTTGAGATAGGTCTGGTGACCGGTCGACCGGCACAGCCCCGCGACCAGCGGGACCACCACGGTGTGGGCCCCCCGGAGCAGCCGCACGAACTCGGCGTGCGGCACCGGCGCGGCCGTCACGTTCGCCGGCAGCTCCTGGTGCTGGAGCAGATGCGTCGCGATGACGAACCTGCGATCGGGCAGCAGCCGCGCGGCGTCGACCAGCGCGGCATAGTCGCGGTGCGAATTGCCGCCCGCGAACACGTAATCGCCGACCGGCGGGGCGGGCGCGCTCAGATCCTCGTCGGTCAGGGTGGCGAAATACGGGGTGAACCGCACCTTGCCCGCCCCGACCCCCCAGGTCTGTGGGAACACCTCGATCTCGTCTGTCGACAGCGCGGCGTAGCGGACGACGGTCTTATCGGCGCTGCGCACCAGAAAACGTTCGACCAGGCCTCGAAGTCCGCCATCCGGTTGCCACAGGTCGCCGTACATCACGACGGCCGGCCGCCGCCGGGCCGGAACACACAATCCCAGCACCGCGGTGGCCAGGAAGTCGGGCTGGAAGCGGCCCGTCGACGAATCGATCAGGACGAGTGACTCGCCGCGCAACCCGCGCAGCACCCGCACGAATTGGCGCAACTCGTCGATGAGCCGATGGTCTCGGGGCAATACCGCGATCAGGCGCGACCGCTGCCTCCAGCTCGGATCCCCGTAGTCGAGTGTGGTCGCAAATGTTTCAGTCATGAACCGTTCCTGTTGTCACCGACCATGTTCGGCACGATCCCGCGCCGATGCCGGGGCATCCGGATCGACCTTCGCGTGCCCAGCGCGGTGATCGCCGCCGTCAGCGCACCGACACTGGCGGCAATCGCGATCCACACCGTGGAGCGCGAATGCCCGCTGCTCTCCTCGACTCCGCCGAGGTGGCTCACTCGGTACCAGGAATCGGCCCGGAAGTGCGCCAGATTGGCATCGGCCCGCCCCAGCGCCGCATCGAGGGCGGCGTG
The DNA here is from genome assembly GCF_029893345.1 of Mycolicibacterium frederiksbergense. Lineage (GTDB taxonomy): Bacteria > Actinomycetota > Actinomycetes > Mycobacteriales > Mycobacteriaceae > Mycobacterium > Mycobacterium frederiksbergense_B. The sequence continues at coordinate 227,285 of NZ_JARXVE010000005.1, forward strand.
GGCCGTCTGCGGATCGCTGCTCGTCACGCTCACCTTGATGGCCCCGCGGACCCGGTCGGCGATGGCCGACACCGAGGGATCACCGCGAGCGATCATCGCCGCATAGGTGGGCAGCACCACCTGCCTCGTCCGGACCGCGAATGCGTAGCCGTAGTAGTCCCTCATCTGCTCGGCCGGTATCACCGTGACCATCTGGCTCGCGGTGGCATAACTCTGTGTGGGTGCAACCGCGAGAACCAGCCCGGCGGCGGCGACGCCCAGGACGGATGCCAGGACGGTCTCCCGGATCCGCGAGGGGTTGAGTCGAAGGCTCGGCCGGGGCGTGGCGCACCGGGCCGAGCCGAGTGCGCCCGCCAGGGCAAGCACGGTCGCGAAGGTCCGGAAGTACGCGAGGTGCAGGAACACGCTGGCCACCGACCATCCGATGATCGCCGCAAAGACCGCGGCCGCCAGGGTCCGCTCCGAGAGCCGCGACGGGTCCGTCATACGCGCGACCCGGAGGCCGACGCAGATGGTGAAACCTACGACCAGGACGATCCAGCCGAACACCCCGACGACCCCGGTTTCCGCGGCGGCCTGGGCATACAGGTTGTGCGCGGCGTCGGTAGGACCGAGCACCACGGTGTCGACGGTGCCCGCGTACCTCGGCAACGACAGCGGATACAGTCCCGGCCCGAACCCGAACAGCGGCCGATCCCGGAACATCGCCCAGGCCACCTCCTGGGCGGCGATCCGGCCCAGCACCGACGGGTCGAGAACATAATCCGAACCTGCCCGCGACACATCGGCGACCAGCGCGACCAACCGGTTCCCGATACCTGGGAGCAACACAACCAGCGTCAGGAACGGAAGCGCCATCAGCCCGCGCCGCCGGACCCTGGGCCCGCTTGCCAGCACCCACACCAGCAGCGCGATGGCGGCGGCGATGATGGACCCCCGCGACTGTGTCAGATACACCCCCGCGAGCAGCGCGAGCAGCGCCGCCGACCAGCCGAGCAGTGCGCGCCGCGACCCGGCCCGGCCCGCCCGGACCAGCAGCGCCGCGACCAGCGGGAGCCCCAGCACCAGATGACGGCCCCAGAAGTTCGAGTCCGGCACCGGCCCGCCGAACCGAAGCGTGGTGACCATCTCCCCGTCCGCCTCAGTGACGGTGGCGAACCCGCCGAACGACTCGGTACCGTCGAACCCCACCTGACTGATCACGGTCAGCACCGATATCACCGCAAGCGGAACGACCACGGCCGCGGCGACGGCCCACCAGCTCTCGCTCATCTGCGTCAGCAGCAGCACCACCATGAGGAAAACGCAGTCGGCCAGCGAGGATTTCAGCACGGCGAGCGACGCGGCGGTGTCCTGACTGCCGAGCGCGGACAGCACCTCGGTGGCCAGGTAACACACGACGAGGGCGGCGCATACCGCGGTCCCCTTGGTGAGCCGGCGCCGCAGCTCAGAATCGCGCAGCGCGACCGCCACTGTCACCAGACCCAACCCGAGCGAGGCGTGAAAGACCGGGATCTTGACATGCTCGGCAACCACCCCGGCCAGATTGGACACCTCGATGGCCACCATGGCGCCGGCCATCACCGCCGGTCGCCAGATCGCATACCAGGCCGCCGCGGCCACCAACGGCACGCCGACGACGAGGACTGTCACCTTCAACCCGAAACCAACCAGACCCGCCGCGGCCACCCCGGCGATGATCAGGCCAAGTGGGAGATGCCGGAGCACGGCCGGCGTCGGCGACTCCGTGGTCATAGGGTCGGCGTCTGGCTCACCGCGGATTCGATGTCCTTCTCGCCGAGGTCATTACGCCGACCACCGACCGCAGCCCCGTCTGCGGCGTGGCGCCGGCGAGGCCGCTGCGCCCACCGGCTCACCAGCACACCGGCACCACCACCGACCAGGAGTCCGGCCAGCCCCAGCGCGCCGAACATCTGGGTTCGTCCGGGGGCCGAGGACTGGGCACTGCCGTCGGGGGACGAGACCACCTCGAGCCGGAACGGTCCCGCCGCGCCGGCCGCCGGGACGAGGGCATCGGACAGCACCTTGTTCAGCGCCGCCTCCGCGGCCGCTGCGGTGGTGGCCTTCATCCGCATCGTGATCAACGTGGTGTCCGAGATTGCCCCCGCTTCGAATTCGAGCTCGGACTCCGGCACGCCGGCCGCTCCGGCGGCGATACCGAGCCAGTGGCGATCATTGAGAACGATTGATGCCGAGCGTGTCGCCTGCCCGCGACTGAGCACCTCCCAGAATCCAGGAGCCTGGGTCACCGGCACCTGCTGGGAGGGCAGCATGGCAAGCGTCGCCTCCGCGGTGTAGCGCGCGGGTTCCCGTCCGGACAGCACCACCGCTGCCACGACACCGGCCAACAGGCCGATCACCGCCAGCAGGGTCGCAACCACCCACGCGTGTGCCAGTAGCTTTCTGTCCACAGCGGTTCATCCTTCTAGCGTCGGTCGGCCGCATGACTGCGGTGCCGCGGCATCAACCGCCCGGCAGCTGTGACATCGCACTCCCACAGTGCATCTCGACGAGGCCGCTCGCCCGAGAAACCGAAACCCTAGGGGCGAAACACCGGCAACCACACCGGTCCGCCGAGTCTCGAGGCACGTTTACACTCTAGTGCATAGCTAACCTCAGCCGGCCCCGGCGCGCCCGGGAACGCGCCGCGCAATACAGCAGTAGCCGGTCGTCGATCTCAGGCGCCGCGAATGAATGGAGCCCCCGTGCCGAAATCGGCCGCCATCGTCAGCGCCGTCGATCCGTACCCCACCAATGCGGGTAAGAAAGTTGTCCTGGCCGGGTTCAACGACTACTTCGCGCAGCGGTTGGGCGCCAACAACGTTCACTATTTGATGGTCGGTGGCCCGGCCAACCCCGAATTCCCAGTTCGGGTTCACTCGCTGCCGCGACCACGGGTCATGTCTGCGGTCGGTAACGTCCTGGCCAAGGCGGCCACCGGACGAGTCAGCATCCAGGAAGCTCTGCTGCGCAGTCGCGCGCTCGGTACCGCCATCCGGCGAACTCTCGACAGCATCGACCCCGATCTCGAGGTGTACGACACGATCCGGATGGCGCAGCATGCCCCGACCCATCGCCGGGACCGTCAGGTCTGCTACCTCGACGACCTGTTCTCTGAGCGGTACCAGTCGATGCTGCGCACTGCGGAGCGGTATCCGGATGTCGACATTAATCCACTAGGTAACTTCGCAACCCACGTGCCGCGGCCGTTGCGGCCTCTGGCAGCGCACCCATGGGGACAGCAGTTGTTGCTGACGGTCGAACAGGGCCTGGTCCGGCGCAGCGAGGATCGCGATGCCAGGCGTTTCAGTGCGACCCTGCTGATGAACGAGACCGAGGCGGGGCTGCTTCGACACCGCATCCGGTCTGCCACTGCCCCAGTCCTTTCCATCCCGCCGCTGATCGCCGAGCCGTCGGGAGCCCGGGCCTATCGCGGAGCGCCCGAGTTCGTCTTTCTCGGCCTCCTTTCGTTGCCACACAACGATGACGGACTGCGCTCGTTCCTGTCCGACGTCTGGCCGCTGGTGCGGTCGGCCCGCCCCGACGCCACGCTGCGGGTGATCGGCAGAGATCCCCGCCCCGGTCTGATTGACGAGGCCGCCCGCCATGGCGGCAGTGTGATCATGGAGGGCTTTGTGCCCGATCTCGGCGAGATTCTGGGCCGCGCAGCAGCATTGGTCAATCCGCTGAGGTTCGGGTCAGGGGTGAAACTGAAGATCATCGAGGCACTTGGCCGCGGCGTTCCGGTCGTCTCGACCACAGTCGGGGCCGACGGTGTCGCCGCCGGAGACGATGAAGGCATCCTCGTCTGTGACGATCACCCCGAGATGGCCGACCTCCTGCTCGGCGCCACCGACCTGCGGCGCAATGACGCGCTGTCGGCGGCGGCCCGTGAGCATTTCGCCAGGCGGTACTCCCGCGCTGCCGTATTCGAGTGCTACGACCGGACTTTCGGGCTGGCCTGACGTTACCGCCGGTTGGGTCGGATCAGTATGCACCTTCACGTTTGAGCACTGCCCGGATCGTCCGCCAGACGATGATCAGGTCTTGCACACTGGACCAGTTGTCGACATAGGAATGGTCGAGCCGGATCCGCTCTTCCTCCGACACATCTGACCGTCCGGAGACCTGCCACAGCCCCGTCATCCCAGGCTTCACCAGGGCGCGACGTTGCACGAAGTGCTCGACCGAGTCTCCTTCACCGGGCACCAGCGGCCGTGGCCCTACGATGCTCATCGATCCGTCGAGCACGTTGAACAGCTGGGGCAGCTCGTCGATGCTGGCCGCACGGAGTACGCGGCCGACCGAGGTTATCCGGGAGTCGGACGCGGACTTGAAAAACACCGCATCCAGGGCCCCCGCCGAGGCTCGCTCGTCGCTCTTAACGGCGTCCGCCCCAACCATCATCGTCCGGAACTTCCAGATTCGGAACCTTTTGCCGTGCTGACCAACTCGCATCTGCCGGTAAAAAACCGGACCGCCGTCATCGAGCTTGATCGCGATGGCCACACCGGCCATCACGAGCAGCACGAACGGCAACGCCAGCAGCGCAAAGATGATGTCGAATGCCCGCTTGCCAGTAGAAGACGGACCGTCATACCGCGGGCGGGCGATGTGAAACAACGGAAGATTGTCGATCGGCCGCAGCTTGAGCCGCGGACCGGCGATATCCGTCATCCCGGGGACGACGATCATGTCGACGCCGAGTGAATCCAGCCGCCAGGCCAACTTTCGCATGTTCTCCTGGCCGAGACGTTCAACCGCGGTGACGGCCAAGGCATCCGCACCGGTCAGCCGCAGTGCGATCTCTACCGAATTCTCGTCACCGAGCACGGGTATCGCACCGGCCGGGGTAGATAGATACTGTCCAGCCTCGCCGTCGAAATCCGGGATGCAGACGCCGACGATCCTATAGCCGGCCGGTGTCGATCGACACAGTGAATCGCACAGCACGCCAACGGATTCGGACCCGCCCAGGGCAACGACACGAGTCATGAACTCGCCCCGCGTCCTACGCTTTCCCAGACCCCGCCGAAGCAGGTGGCGACCCATTACCAGACCGACCAGCCCCACCGGCAGCGCGATCAGCAGGTAGCCGCGGGAGACCTGGGTTTGCAGGATGAGGCTGCCGATCGCGGTGATGCCGAAGACCCATGCGGTCGCCGACACCACGCGCCGGTACTCCTCGCTACCGACTCCCACGAGTGACAGGTCGCGCGATTCCGACCAGCTGAGCGCAGCGAACCACACGACGGCCAGCAGCACCGACAGCACGCAGGCCCTCGTCCAGTCGGCGCCGGCCTGGGGGCCGTCGGCGGCGAGCAACCAGAATCGCCCGTACTGAGCTAGCGCGACCGCGCCAATGATGACAAGCGCGTCGACGACAAACAACCGCCACCGATAGCGCCGCTTCCACTGCCGGCCTTCGGCGTCGCCCGCCTCCGCGCTGGTCAGCAGATGGTCCACGGCACCAGCTGGGGGGACGCCGGGAGCACAAAACGAGGATGTTTGCTCTCCGGAGGCGCCGAGAGAACCGATTCCGACCGCGGCGGCATCTGCCGCACACCCCGTAGCGAGAGACTCGGACGGTAGCCCAACTGTCATAGTCGCCAGCGTGCTTTCTGTTTTGCTGTTGCAGTTTCAGCTACTTTTTATACCAACGCTCACGACAACGCTACAAGTTAACACTCCCACTGTGACGAACCTCATAAATCTAGATATATTCGCTTGCTGAAATCATCGCCCTATGCACCTAGGCATCAGAAGTGCCTGGTCCTATGCTCTTTTTGACTAGTTATCGCGCGAGTAATTAGCTTGCTGCCGTGGACAGCTTCAGGCGAGCCGTTAGCCTCACCGACGTTGCCACGATGTCGATTTCTGCGCAGATTTTCATTTTCAGCATCGTTTTCAGACGGTGCGAAACCCAGCCCGGGCGCGCGCCGCGGTGAGAACCCGACGTGCCCGAAACGCCGCCGCGACGACACGCCCGCCAACGCCGCCTCGGCGGCACGGGGGCGGCAGCTCAGGATTGGGCTCAGCGTTGCGGGGGGCAGACACCGATCTCCGTGGCCACCGGCCGGCCCATCAGCACCGACTCCGCGCTTCGCCGCCTCAGCACCATCGAGATGGACGTAGCTGCGCACCAGCGGGCTGTCCGCACACCGGGACACCAACCTGCTGACTGTGCGTCTCCCAGTGTTCGCTGTCCGTGTCCAACCGCACAGTTTGCGCGGAATACACCATTGGCTGTCGAGGCTGCGGACTTGCTCCGTCCCGACAGCAGGCCCGCTGCGCGTGTGCCGCCCACAGCACTGCAATGCCACGCGGTATCTTTGCCGTGATGCCTGGCCGACTGCTCCCCGTCGACGCCGTCACTCCTCGAATCATCGACGCGTGGCGCGATCTGGCGGCCCGGTCCACCGAGCCGAATCCATGCCATGAGCCAGAGGTCTTCGTCGCCGCCGCACGACACCTACAAGCGCCCGGCTCCCTGGCAATCGCGGTGGTGGGCACGGAGCAACACCTCGTGGCCTGCCTACCGGTGTACCGGAGTCGGTATTGGGACCGGTTGCCCTACCGGGCGGTCCAAACCTGGCAACACCGATACAGCTACCTTGGCACCCCGCTGCTCGACCGCACCGAGCCCGAGGCGGCGGCCGAGCGCCTGCTGCAGACGCTGTCGCGTGCACACCCGGGCCGCCTCCTCGCGCTGAGCGACTGCGTCGTCGACGGTCCGATGCACGCGGCGCTCGCCCGGGCCGCCGCCGCACACGGCACGCGGGTACACGTCGACCGGCCTTTCGAGCGAGCCATCGCCAGGGCCGCCGACCTGGAGCCGGTCGCGCTGAGCGGCAAGCATCTCAAGGATCTGCGGCGTACCCGACGAAGACTGGAAACACAGCTCGGTGGCGCCCTGGCGCTGGTTCATCGTCGGGCGGACCCCACCACGGTGGCGACGTTCCTCAAGCTCGAATCGTCAGGCTGGAAGGGCGCCCGCGGGGACGCGCTGGCCTGCCATGACGCGGAGTACTTCCGCACCGTGTGCGACGGGCTGGCCACCGACGACCGGATCCGCTTCGCCTCGCTGGAAGTAGACGGACGCGCCGTTGCGATGCTGTGCACCATGCGTTCCGGCGACCAGTGGTACTGGTTCAAGATCGCCTTCGACGAGCGCTACGGCCCAAGTTCACCCGGGCGCCAGCTCATGCTCGACGTCACTGCCGGGCTTCGTGACGCGCCGTCGTCGACGGTGTTCGACTCGTGCGCCGACCCGAGGAACGAGACGATCAACCAGTTGTGGACGGGACGACGCGATTTCGCGACCCTCCTCGTGGCTCTGCGCGGGCCATTGCAGGCGCCGACGGACTTCCTGGCCGCCACCTCGTCCCGGCGACATCAGCGAAAGGACGACTGACCGTGCCAATCCTGGACATCGATCCCGACCAGTGGCGCGCGCACGTCGACCGCGCCCCGTTCCGGATCCGCCATCACCTGGCCGACGACGACCGGATGAGCGCCGAAGCACTGGCCCGGCTGACCGACCAATTGCCAACCGATTCAGTCGAACACAACTATGGTGCGCTGCCCACGCTGCACTACGGCGTCCCCACCGCCAAGGCCGATCGTGCCCCCGCAGAGATTCTGCAGTCCGCCGATTTCCTGGGCACCTGGATGGCGATCAAGAATGTCGAACAGGATCCCGGTTACCGGGCACTGCTTCTGGAATGCCTATCGGGGGTGCCCGATATCGGCGACCCGCAACTGGCACCGCACAACCAGCAGGGATTTGTCTTTGTATCTGCACGGCGTTCGGTGACCCCCGCACATTACGACTCCGAGGAGAACTTCCTGCTGCAGCTGCGCGGATCGAAGGAGATCACCATTGGCAGCTGGCCCGATCGCGACACTCAACAGCGGGAGATGGAGGCCAAGCAGTTCGGCGGTCACCGCTATCTGCCGTTCCTACCCGCCGAGCCCAAGACATTTCGGCTGGAACCCGGTGACGGCGTTTACGTCCCGCCAAACAGCCCGCATTTCGTCGAGGTGTCCGACCAGCCCTCGATCTCGTTTTCGGTAACGTTCCGAACCACACGCAGCGATATCCACGACAATGTGGTGCACCTCAATGCCCGGCTGCGCAAGCTCGGTCTCACACCCCGTCCACCCGGCGCCGGTGTGCACATCGACCGCGCCAAATCGCTGGTGACCCGCATACATGCCCGTGCCATGCAGCGGTGGAAATGAGGACTACAGTGCCGAGTTTGTCGGTGGAGCGCGGCCGTCTGGATGACAGCACACTGGCCACGGCATGGAAGCAACTGCAGGGCCGCGGTGGCGTCAGAACGCCCTTCCTGTCTCACGAATGGTACGGCGCGATGGCCGCAGTCCCGACCCTGATCGCATCGGCGGAAGCACTCGTGTGCCGGCGCGGGGAGGCCGTCGTCGGGCTGTTGCCGGTCGAGATCACGGTGCGCGACGGGCTCAGGACGCTCGGCGTCGCCGGGTGGCATTGGTTCACTCCCGACCACCTCGACGTGGTGGCCGCGCCCGAGGACCAGCACGACGTGGCGCGGCACATCGCGACACACCTTGCCGGCAGGCGCGATTGGGATGTGCTCGACCTCGATGCACTGGCCGAGGACAGCGTGCTGGCGCCCGCGCTACGGTCCGCGATGCGCCCACCGCGCTTCGTCGCGCGCCCGGACGAAGCGGTCTCGATCAGGTCGCGCAGAGTCGCCGCCACCGAGGAACCCACCGTCGGCAAGTGGTCGCGAAAGCGGCTGCGCCGTACGCTACGCCTGATTGAACAGCATGGCGGCACACTTGAATTGGTCTCTGACCCTGATCAGGTACCGGTGCTGCTCGACACACTCATGTCCCTGCACCGGGCACGGTTTCAGGACCGCTCCACGGTGTTCGCCACCCCCGAGCGGCGCCGCTTCCACCGCATCGCCGCCCGCGCGATGAGTGAAGCAGGTCAGGCCCGAATCGCCCGGCTCGCGGTCGGCGACGTCGATGCGGCGCTGCTGTACGTGCTCTCCTGGCGCTCGACCGCCTACCTCTATTCCAGTGGCCTGCGGCCCGAGATCCTGCAGTCGGGAGGATCGGCGCTGCGCGACTGGGTATTCACCCAGGCCTCCTCGGAAGGCTTTGACACCGTTGACTTCCTGCGCGGCGATCAAGAGTGGAAAGACCACCTCGCCGACACCGTGAGTCATGACACCCGGGTGCGGGTGGTCCGGATGGCACCCCGCGTGGCGGCCACCGGCGTCAGACGCACCCTTGCGCGCCGCTACCGTCACCAGGTCGGCCAACCATGACCGCCACATCCGCCAACTCCCGCGGTTCCTACGACCACGACTCTTCCGGTGTCGATCAGCAGGACGGCTCCTCCGGGACCCAAGACCTGGGCCGCACCGCCGTCAAGAGCCTGATGTGGTCCGGGCTGGGTTTCGGATTCACCCGGATCGTCGTGTTCATCACCACTCTGCTGCTGGCCAAGCTGCTGGTGCCGGAGGACTTCGGCGTGGTGGCCGCCGGCCTGAGCGTGATGGCCTATCTCGAGATCATCCTCGACCTCGGGATCGGGGCGGCCGTCATCTACGAGCAGCAGTCGGACGTTTCGTCCTCGCGGCTCAACACCGCATTCACCCTCAATCTCGGCGTGTGCATCATCCTGACCGCCGCCGGTTGGCTGGCCGCGCCGTGGCTGGCGGACTTCTTCCATACCCCCCACCAGGAGTGGATTTACCGGGCGCTCTTCCTGTTCCTGCTGCTTCGCGGCGTCTCCCAGATCCACGACGCCATGCTCAAGCGGGATCTGCGCTACCGCCGCCGGGCAGCGGTCGATATCAGCCGCGGTATCGCGCGGGCCGTGGTGTCGATCCCCTTGGCGCTCACAGGTTTCGGCGCCTGGGCGATCGTCGCCGGAGTGCTCGCCAGCGAGTTCACCGGCTCGGTACTGAACTGGATCCTGGTGCCGTTCCGGCCTCGTCTGCAGCTCGACCGCACGGCGGCGTCGACCCTGCTGCAGTTCGGGCTGGCCGTCACCGCGCTCAAGGTATTCGCCGAGATCGGCTTGAACGCAGACTATCTCGTGGTCGGCAATCGGCTCGGCCCCACCCAGCTGGGGTACTACAACCTGGCTTACCGCATTCCGGAGATGATCCTCGGCGGCGCGTACTGGGTATTCTCCAGCGTCGCATTCCCGGTCTATTCGAAGGCACGCAGCTCCAGCGGCACAGATCTGGGTAGCACCATGCTGCGTGTGCTGCGGTTGTCGTGCCTGTTCGGCTTCACCGTCGGCGTGGTGCTGGCGCTCTGCTCCCGCGATGTTGTCGCCACCCTGCTCGGACCGCACTGGTTGCCGATCGCGGTGCCGTTGGCGATCCTGAGCCTGACGATGGGCCTGGAATCGATCGGTTACGCCTCGGGTGACATCTTTCCGGCGGTCGGGCGGCCCGGTCTGCTGCTGGCCATCAACATCCCACTCACCATTTTCCTGGTCGGCGGGTTCATCCTCGCGTGTTCTCACGGTATCGCCACGGTGGCGGCCGTCCACCTCACCTTCACCGTGCTCTACGGCGCGTTCCGCCTGGTGCTGGGCTGCCGGCTGACCAAGACAACAGTGTCCGCAGGCTTAACGGCGATGCGCCCGGCGGTGTGCACCGCGGCGGGCATCGTGGCGCTGGCGCTGCCGGTACGGTTACTGACGGACGGCGGAGCGCTTTCCCTGACCGCCATCCTGGCGGCCAGCCTCGCCGGTGGAGCCATCGGCTTGTTCCTCGGTGGGCGTGATGCGATCAGCGAGATCGCGGTGGTGGCCCGGCACGCCCTCGCCAGGTCGTGACGGCCGGCCCATTTCTTCCCGCCAGCAGACGCGGAAGCACCCCAAATGGCGCCATTTGGGGTGCTTGTGCGTCCGCTCGCGCGGAGTTACTTCAGTAGCGCGCGGCTCATCACCACACGCTGAATCTGGTTGGTGCCCTCATAGATCTGCGTGATCTTGGCATCACGCATCATCCGCTCCACCGGGAAATCCACCGTGTAGCCGGCACCACCGAACAACTGCACCGCATCAGTGGTCACCTCCATCGCCACATCCGAAGCAAAACACTTCGACGCCGCCGAAATGAACCCCAGGTTGTGCTCACCACGCTCAGCCCGCGCCGCGGCGTGATACACCATCAACCGCGCCGCCTCCAGCTTCATCGCCATATCGGCGAGCACGAACTGCACACCCTGGAAATCGCCGATCGCAGTACCGAATTGCCTGCGGTCCTTGGTGTAGGCGATCGCCGCATCCAACGCGCCCTGGGCAATACCAACAGCCTGCGCGCCAATCGTGGGCCGGGTGTGATCCAACGTGGCCAACGCCGTCTTGAACCTATCCCCGGCTCGCCGATGATCCGGTCCCCCGGAATACGGCAGTGCTCGAAATACAACTCAGTGGTCGGCGAGCCCTTGATCCCCAACTTGCGTTCCTTGGGACCGACGGAGAAGCCCTCGTCGTCCCTGTGCACCACGAACGCCGAGATCCCGTTGGCACCCATGACCGGATCGCGGCATGACGGTACGGGGAGCCGGCCATCTCATGATGGCCACTCCCGCACCGGAATCAGGCAGCCGTATCGTCGGCGGTCTTACCCTGCGCACCAACCTTATTCGTCGGCATGCCGGTCCCGCGATCGTTCTTCACCGCGTCTCGCTTGCCGTCGGCATGCCGTTGGCCCAGGTTCAGGCGCTCGCGAAGCTGTGCCCGCGTGTCTTCCCGTTCGGCCTTCTTTGCTTCCCGCGCTCTCTTAAGCAGTGAATCCACCGATACACCACGTTCGGTGGCACCGATCCGGTGCCGGCCCGCCGGTGCGGGACTCTCGGTCTCCTTCTCCGTATCACCAGCGACGGCCTGCGCAACGGCAGCGGCAGACCCGGCGGGTCCGATATTCGTGTCCAACACACCACGTTCGGAGGGGGTTGCCAGGACATCGCCCTGGATGGGCGCCGCATGCGGCTCGGTTCCCGGATCCACTGAAATCTCTGCTACGGGGCCTGATTTCAGCCCCGAAACGGCGGCCTTCCCGTCGGATGCCGCGGAGAATGGGTGGTAGCCCCACTCGGTGCGGGTGTTCGGGTCCGGCAGGTCGGTCGCTCCCAGGGCCTTGTTGATGGCGCCCTGGACGGCGGACGACGCATCGATCAACGCGTGTTCACCGTTGGCGATCAGGCTGTCAACGGGCGAGATGAGGTTGGTGTCGACGAACTTCTGCGTCGCGCGGACCGCCGCTGTGACCTCGGTTGTCAGTGCCTTGGGCAGTGCCGCCACATCCGACGGCAGGCCGGCTGCATGGAGGACAGCGGAAGCCATCTCCCCGACCGCGTCGGACAGGCCCGCGATCGTGTCCGCGACGTTGACGTTCAGGTCCTTGGCAAGGCCGGTTGACAACGTGAGCAGGTCGGAACCGGCGGTAACGAGCGTGTTGCCGACGTTGAACCCGCCACCGATGAGCTGAGCCAGTGCCCGGGTATAGGAAGCCGGATCCAACGGCTTGTCCCCGACCGTCTTCAACGCGTCCTGCACTGCATAGATCGGATAGGCCAACGCCCAAGCGCCCGCCTTCATCCCGGTATCGAAGCCATCCCAACCCGTTCCGACGATGCTGGAGGCCAGTCGCAACGCCGCGCTGGAGGCGGCATACGCGGGCGCGATCGCCAATCCCTGGACCGTGGCGATCACAGCGTCCACGACCGCACTGTCCGACTGTTCGGCGGCCCCGGAAAGCACGTCATTGAGCCCGCTCAAAGCCCCTGGAACCTGCTGCCACAGCCCGTCCACAATGGTGTTGGCCGCGCCAAAGCCCGCCTGCCCGATCCAGTCCACCGTCTGCAGCACACCCTCGCCCGCCACAATCACCTGCTGCAGGGCCGAGCTGGCCAGACCGGTATAGCTGGACGCCGCCAGCGGCTGGTTGATCAGGTTTGTCAGGGCACCGAGTGCCGCGGTCAGCGAACCGGTCACCGCGAAGCCGATGGTCTCGGAGATCTGCGCGGGAAGCATCGCAATGTCGATATTCAGCGCGTCAACAGTGGCGATGAGTTCGCTGAAGTTGTTGGTCGACATAGAGCCGAGAGCGGCGAGCAGCCCGCGTAGCTGCACGGAGTCGGTTGCGTTGATCAGCCCGTTCCACAGCTCGCCGTTCACGGCGTTGGCGCGCGTCAGCACGTCGACGATTGAATTGCCCGGAACCAGCGACACAGCCGCGACCGTCTGCGTGACGTCGTCGAGTGTCGAGTACAGGTTGGCGATGAGCGCCTGGACATCCGCCGGATCGATAACGGCGCTGAGCCGAATATCCGGCGCGGAGACGATCGGTAGCAGAGCACTCCGTTCACCGACAGGTAGCACCACTGGCGCAAGCGCGAGCGTGCCGGCTGCGGTGAGCGCCATACCTGCTGTGAAGAAGGAACGGGTAGAGATCTCCATTAGCTACTTTTCCCCTCATCAAATGGACCGCCGAACGTCTGGAGCATACAACACTGCCAAGTTTCCCAGAACTGCCTACAACCTACCGTGAACAGTGATTACCCTCTTAGCAAACTTCGCCAAAAGTGTCATCTCCGGGCACTATAGTCGCCAAGATCGACGCACCATGCATCTCTTCGCAAATTTTTCGAACAGGTGGATATGACACTGCCATCGCTTCGCGGCGCGCCCGCCAGGCCGCAGCCGCGGTCCCTAGCTGTAATGGCGCCAGCCGGATCGATACCGGTACGACGGCATCTGTGACTGCTCGGGGCTACAGTGCCCGGCCTGGTTTCTCTGCCTTGGCTTCTCGTGTGGGTCACCGATCTGAGCGCATTCTGGTGGACCGGACTGGCAGTTGCCTACGGGATCATTCCGCTACTCGACCACCTTGTCGGCTCCGACTCGAAGAACGCACCCGAGGATGTCCTGGAACGGATCGAGCACGATCGGTGCTACCGCTGGGCCACATACTGCTATCTGCCAAACCAGTACCTTGCGCTGATCTTTGCCTGCTGGCTCTGGGCCGGCGGGGGCTGGGTGACCCTGACCATCGTCGATAAGCTCGGACTGATGGTGACGGTGGGCATCGTCGGAGGCGGCGCCATCAACACCGCTCATGAGCTGAGTCATAAGCGAAGCCGCGCCGAGCGGCGATTGGCTGCGCTCACACTCGTGCAGACCGGCTACGCCCACTTCATGGTCGAGCACCGGCACCGTCACCACCTTCGCGTTGCGACAGCTGAGGACACCACCACTTCCCGAATGGGCGAGAACTACTACCTTTTCGTTCCTCGATCAGTGTTCGGCGGCATCCGCTTCGCGTGGACATTCGAACGAGAACGACTGGCGCGCAGGCACAAACCCCTCTGCACACTTGAGAACACAATCTTGCGCGGCTGGCTGCTGTGTCTGGCGACGGGCACCGTTCTCGCGATCTGGTTCGGCCCCACGGTCCTGCCGTGGCTCGCGGGGCAAGCAGTGCTCGGCGTGTGTGTACTGGAAAGCGTCAACTACGTCGAGCACTACGGCCTCAGGCGGCGCAAGCTGCCCGACGGCCGCTACGAGCGGGTGAACCCGTCGCACAGTTGGAACAGCAACACAATCGTCGCCAACATATTTCTCTACCACTTGCAGCGGCATTCCGATCAGCACGCCAACCCAATGCGCCGCTATCAGACGCTGCGGCACACCGAACAAACGCCGCTGATACCGCCAGTGTGGCGTCGCGTGATGGACCCACGCGTCGTCACATGCCACGGCGATGTCCGGCTGGCGGGACTCGATCCGGGCCACGAGGAACGCTTGATCCGCCGATACGGCCCGACATGCCCGACCGACCGCATCGCTCGAGACGATCGCAAACCTGATCAGCGCAGCAGGGCGCGGCTCATCACCACACGCTGAATCTGGTTGGTGCCCTCATAGATCTGGGTGATCTTGGCATCACGCATCATCCGCTCCACCGGGAAATCCACCGTGTAGCCGGCACCACCGAACAACTGCACCGCATCAGTGGTCACCTCCATCGCCACATCGGAGGCAAAACACTTCGACGCCGCCGAAATGAACCCCAGGTTGTGCTCACCACGCTCAGCCCGCGCCGCGGCGTGATACACCATCAACCGCGCCGCCTCCAGCTTCATCGCCATATCGGCGAGCATGAACTGCACACCCTGGAAATCACTGACCGCGGTGCCGAACTGCTTGCGGTCCTTGGTGTAGGCGATCGCCGCATCCAACGCGCCCTGGGCGATACCGACGGCCTGCGCCCCGATCGTGGGCCGGGTGTGATCCAACGTGGCCAACGCCGTCTTGAACCCCGTACCGGGCTCACCGATGATCCGATCACCGGGAATACGGCAGTTCTCGAAGTACAACTCGGTGGTCGGGCTGCCCTTGATCCCCAACTTGCGTTCTTTGGGCCCCACGGTGAAACCCACATCGTCCTTGTGCACCATGAACGCCGAAATCCCGTTGGCGCCCTTGTCCGGATCGGTCACCGCCATCACGGTGTACCAGGTCGACTTGCCGCCGTTGGTGATCCAGCACTTGGCCCCGTTGAGGATCCAGTCGTCACCATCGGCCTTGGCCCGGGTTCGCATGCCGGCCGCATCCGAGCCGGCCTCACGCTCGCTCAACGCATACGAGGCCATCGCCTCACCCGAAGCCAGCGAGGGCAGCACCTGCTTCTTCAAATCATCGGAGCCACGCAGGATCAACCCCATGGTGCCGAGCTTGTTGACCGCGGGGATCAGCGACGCCGAGGCATCCACCCGGGCCACTTCCTCGATCACGATGCAGGCAGCCACTGAATCCGCACCCTGGCCGCCATACTCCTCGGGCACATGCACCGCGTTGAACCCCGACGCATTCAGGGCATCCAACGCCTCCTGCGGGAACCGCGCATTCTCGTCTACGTCGGCGGCGTGCGGGGCGATCTCCTTCTCCGCCAAGGCGCGGATCGCGGCCCGCAGTTCCTGATGCTCTTCAGGCAGCTGAAACAAATCGAAAGATGGATTTCCGCCCCAACCAGCCATGATCTTCTCCTTCGCTTTCAGCTCTTGGCTCTCTTGGCTCCATCGTTGCCCGGACTGCACATCGCGTACATCCCCTGCTACGTTTGGTACTCAGTACCATAGCATCGGCACTCAGTACCCGAGAGGGGTGTATCCATGCCCGACCTGCCAAGCACCCGGGAGCGTCTGGTGAGCGCGGCATTCGACCTGTTCGAAGAACGTGGGTTTGAGGCCGCCAGCGTCGATGACATCGCGGCGCGGGCGGGGGTGGGACGCACCACCGCGTTTCGTCAGTTCGGATCGAAAGAGGCGTTGATCTTTCCCGATCACGAGGCGTTGCTGCGCCGCGCCGACGAGAGGTTGTCGACGGTGCCGGCCGAAGCGCTCCCCGCCGAAGTCATCGCGGTGGCAACAACCTCGGTGTTCGAGAACTATCTGGCCGAGGGCGAGCGTGCCCGGACGCGGTATCGGCTGACCCGCTCGGTACCTGCCCTGCGCGACTTCGAAACGGCCGTGGTGTCGCGGTATGTCCGGCTGTTCACCAAACACCTGCGGACCGCGCAGACCGAGGATTGGACGGCGGACCTGCGCGCCGAACTATTCGCCAACGCCGTGGTCGCTGCGCACAACCATGTGCTGCGCCGATGGCTGCGCGGCGACGCGACCAACCCGCGGTCGGACCTGGCCGAGGCGCTGGCCGCGACCTGGCCGATCTACCGGGGCGGTGGCGGCCGCACCGCGGTCGTGGTGATGTCGACCGATGAACCGATCGAGTCCCTGACACCCCGCATTCGCGAGCTGATCGGCGATTGACTCCAAGCGCGGGGCTGCTACCCCGCGCCTACTTCAGCCGTCGCCCAACAGGCGATCGCGCAACGCGGCATCTTTTTCCAGCACCATGGCTTCCAGATCGGCCTGGAATTTCACCATCCGGGCACGCAGCCCGGCGTCGGATGCGCCCAGAATCCGGGCGGCCAGCAGGCCCGCATTACGTGCTCCGCCAATGGAAACCGTGGCCACCGGCACACCGGCCGGCATCTGCACGATGGACAGCAGCGAGTCCATGCCGTCCAACCGGGCCAGCGGCACCGGCACCCCGATGACCGGCAGCGGTGTGGCAGACGCCACCATGCCGGGCAGATGTGCGGCGCCTCCCGCCCCGGCGATGATCACCTCGATGCCGCGGTCGGCCGCGGTCTTCGCGTAGTCGAGCATGCGCTGCGGGGTGCGGTGCGCCGAGACCACACCGACCTCGAACGGCACCTCGAACTCGGCAAGTGCGGTGGCCGCGTCCGACATCACCGACCAGTCGCTGTCGCTGCCCATGATGAGCCCGACCCGTGCTGATCCCTTAGTCGTCATGTTCATTCCATCCGTCGGTCCACTCCGCATGAGACAGCCAGTGCGCCGCCCGCACCGCGCGCTCCCGCACCTCGTCCATGTCCGTACCAATCAAGTTGATATGACCCAGTTTCCGGCCGGCGCGCTCACCTTTGCCGTACAGGTGCACCTTCGCGTCAGGGATCCGGGCGAAGAGATGGTGCAGCCGCTCGTCCATCGACATCGCCGGCGTCTGCGGCGCGCCGAGCACGTTGGCCATCACCGCGGCCGGCGCGACCGCCGAGGTGTCACCGAGTGGGTAGTCCAGCACCGCCCGCAGATGCTGCTCGAACTGGCTGGTGACCGCGCCGTCCATGGTCCAGTGCCCCGAGTTGTGCGGACGCATGGCCAACTCGTTGACCAGCAGGGCGCCGTCGACCGTCTCGAACAACTCGACAGCCATCACCCCGACCACGCCCAGTTCATTGGCCAGTCGCAGGCCGAGTTCCTGTGCGGCCGCACCGAGTTCGTCCGGCAGCCCCGGGGCCGGGGCGTACACCTCGACACAGACGCCGTCGCGCTGCACGGTTTCCACCACCGGCCAGGCCGCACCCTGCCCGAACGGTGAGCGGGCGACCAGCGCGGCAAGTTCGCGGCGCATCGCCACGCGCTCCTCGGCCAGCACGGGAATCCCGTCGGCGAGGTAGCCGCCGGCGATCTCGCGGGCGGCGGCCAGGTCGTCGGCCATCGCCACGCCCTTGCCGTCGTAGCCACCGCGCACGGTCTTGATCACCACCGGACCGTCGATCTCCTTGACGAACGCCTCGACGTCCTCGATCGAGGTGATCTCGGCGAAGCGCGGGACCGGGGCGCCCAGGCTGTGCAGTTTGCGGCGCATCAGCAGCTTGTCCTGGGCATGCACCAGCGCCTGCGGCGGCGGACAGACCGTGACCCCTTCGGCCACCAGTCGCTCCAGATGCTCGGTAGGCACGTGCTCGTGATCGAACGTCAGCACCGACGCACCGGCGGCCGCGCGGCGCAGCGCGTCCAGGTCGGTGTGAGAGCCGATGAGGACATCTGGGGTCACCTGAGCGGCGGATTCGTCGGGCCCGGCGGCAAGCACCCGCAACGTCTGTCCCAGCGCGATCGCCGCCTGATGGGTCATCCTCGCGAGTTGGCCGCCACCGATCATCGCCACTACTGGCGACGCCCCGCTCGCGGGGGTGGGATTACGCCCGCTCGCGGGCGAAGGCGGCTTCTTGGGAGTTGTCGGCACGCCGCCTATGGTGTCATGAGCCCGATCATGACATCTCTGTGACCGGCGCATTGACCTGCGGTTAAGGCCGGGCTTCGCAGCGATGCGGCATCGATCGGCGCATTTCCGTACACTGCCTAGCTGTGTCCTTCGCCGATGCGACAATCGCGCGCCTACCGCGATTCGTCCGTCCATATGCCGAGCAACACCACGAGCTGATCAAGTTCGCGATCGTCGGCGCGACGACGTTTGTCATTGATTCGGCGATCTTCTACACACTCAAACTCACGGTGCTGGAGCCCAAGCCGGTGACGGCCAAGATCATCGCCGGCATCGTCGCGGTGATCGCCTCCTACATCCTCAACCGGGAATGGAGCTTCCAGAACCGCGGCGGCCGCGAGCGCCACCACGAGGCCCTGCTGTTCTTCGCGTTCAGCGGTGTGGGCGTGCTGCTGTCGATGCTGCCGCTGTACTTCTCCAGCTATGTGCTGGGGCTACGGGTGCCCGAGGTGTCGCTGACGGTAGAGAACATCGCCGACTTCGTCTCGGCCTACATCCTGGGCAACCTGCTGCAGATGGCCTTCCGGTTCTGGGCGTTCCGCCGTTGGGTGTTCCCCGACGAGTTCGAACGCAGTCCCGATCTGGCGCTGGAATCCAGTCTCACCGACGGCGGGATCGCCGAGGCGCTGGAGAACCATGCCGAACAACGGCGGGACGCCGGCACGGTGACGCCGTTGCGCACGCGAGGAGCAAATGGGGGTCTGCGCCGCCCGAGTCGACGCGCCCGGCTGCGTCAGCTCGGCGACTCCTCGGACCCCAGGGTGTCGAAGACTTCGTGATACAGCAGGGAATGCACCTGTTCCACGCGCGGAATGTCGTGGAATTCCAGGGGATCCTGCGACGCCGATTCGATGATCAGGGTGCCGGTCCGCAATAGCCGGTCGGTCAGCCCGTGGCGGAACTCGACGCTGTTGATCCGGGCCAGCGGGATGTCGATGCCGGAGCGGGTCAGCACGCCGTGCCGGAACATCACCCGACGGTCAGTGATGACGAAGTGGGTCGACTTCCAATTCAGAAACGGCCAGACCGTCAACCAACCGACCACGATCAGCCAGATCGCCCCGATCACGATGAACAGCACGTTCTTCGCGCTGGCCTGCCAATCCATGGTGTTGACCACGGCGGCGACGAACGCCCCGGCCGCGCTGACCAGGATGAGGGTCAGGACCGCCCCGATCAGGCGTTTCCAGTGCGGGTGCCGGTGCAGCACCACCTGCTCGTCGTTGGCCAGCACGTTCTCCGGGTAACCCACGGCAGCACTCTACGGCTGTGCCGGTCGGAGATGGGTGATATCACCTGCCGACACCGTGGCCCGTTCCGTTCCGGTGTCGATGATCAAACGACCGAGTTCGTCGACGTCGGCGGCCGTCCCCACCAACGTGGTGTCCCCCGGCAGGATGGCCCGGACCTGGCTGCCGATGGTCACGCTGCATTTGCGGTAATCGGCGGCCAGCGCCGGGTCGGCGTTGCGCCATCCGGCTATCCGGGCATCCAGGTGGCGAAGCAACGCCCGCGCCAGTGGATTGCGGTCGACTGTCCCCGCACCGATCTGCGTCAGCGATGTGGCGCGGGAATCCGGAACCTCGTCGGCAGTCATCGTCACGTTCAGGCCGAGCCCGACCACGATGACCGGAGCAGGTGAGGCCACTTCGGCGAGGATGCCTGCCAGTTTTCCGCCGTCTGGGCCGACCAGAACATCGTTGGGCCATTTCAGGCCGACACGCGTCCCGGCGATCTCCGCGACGGCGTCGATGATCGCCAGGCCCGTGGCCAACGGCAGCCATCCCCAACGGTCCGGGGGCACGGCCGATCCATCGACGCCGAACGACATCACCACCTGCGAGCGGGGCGGCGTGGACCACTGCCTGCCGTGGCGGCCGCGGCCGGCGCTCTGGTACTCGGCGAACAGCACCATGCCGGCGATGTCCTCGCCCGCCGCAGCCCGCGCCAGCAGGTCGGCGTTGGTGGATCCGGTTTCCTCGACGACGTCGACGCGCCGCCACGACAGGCCATCGAGCCCGTCGCGCAAGATCGTCACGTCCAGCGGTGGCCTTGTGTTCATCGCGGCCAGCTTACGGGGCGGGTTGCTGGCAGCCGCGGCGTCAGTGGCACGTCAGCCGGAAGCTTGAGCAGCGTTGAGGGCGGCCAGATTGTCGGCGACCTCCTGCTGCCAAAGCTCGTTGGCGTGCGTGGTGTCGACCTCTTGCTCGAATCGATCGGTCATGTCGGGGGTGATATCGGCGACATCGACGTAGAACTGCTGGTACCACCGGCGATGGTGGTAGACCGGGCCGTCCTCCTCGGTCAGCAAGGGATTGTCGATCCGCGTCTTGTTCTTCCAGATCTCGACGTCCTCCATGAAGCCGTCGCCGAAAGTCCGGCTCATCGTCGCCGCCAGCTGGGTGGCCTTGTCCGCGGGCAGTCCAGGATTCCGCTGCACCGCGACTCCCCACTGCAGCACGAACGAGTTGTGCGTCACTGGGTAGTGGCAGTTGATCAGGGCGATCTCGATGGTGAAATCCGGGCCGAGATCGTTGTGCAGCCAGTTGATCATGTACGCCGGACCGAAATACGTTGCCTCCGAACGTAAGTACGTTCCGTCCCAGAGTTCCCTGGTGGCGTAGTCCGGACGCGGCTTGGACTCCATGAACTGGCTCGCGGTGTGGCCTTCGATGACGTTCTTGAAGTACGTCGGGTAGGCGTGGTGGATGTAGAAGAAGTGCGCCATGTCGACGTTGTTGTCGACGATCTCGCGGCAGTGCGAACCTTCGATCAGAATCGAATTCCATTGCCACGGCGACCAGATGCCCTCGTCATAGCCTTCGATGGTGGGCGGGATCAGCTCGGCGGGCGGCTCGGAGCCTTCCGGGTCATGCCAGATGAGCAGCTGACCGTTGACCTCAGCCGTGGGCCATTTGCGGGTGCGCGCCAGCCGCGGGGTGCGCTTGGCGTACGGCACCAGCTTGCACTTTCCGTCGGCGCCCCAGCGCCAGTCGTGGAACGGGCAGGCCAGGTTGTCGTCCTTGACCGACCCCATCGACAGGTCGCCGCCCATGTGCCTGCAGTACGAATCGAGCACGTGCAGTTCGCCGGCGGAGTCGGCATAGACGGCGAGCTTGGTGCCGAAGGCTTCGATGCCGTGCGGCTGACCGTCGCGGAATGTGTCGGCGAGCCCAACGCAGTGCCAGCCCCGGGCGAACCGCGTCATCGCCGTGCCTGCGTCGATTTCCCGGATCTCGTTCATGCTTGTCCCCTTGGTTCTTCGCGCGAGCGCTCATCACGCCCTCCCACGGCCCTGCCTAGCATGTCTTTGACCGCCAGGTGGCTGAACAGCATGCTGGTTCCGATCGGATTTCCGCCGCCCGGATAGGTGGTGCCGCTCGGGGCGGCCATCGTGTTGCCCGCGGCATACAGGCCGGCGATCACCGCACCGCTGGTGTCGAGTACCCGGGCCGCGGTATCGGTACGCAACCCGCCCTTGGTGCCGAGGTCGGAGATGCCGAATGCGGCGGCATGGAACGGGCCCTTCTCGATCGCGACGAGCGGGGACGCACCGCCTGAGAAGGCCCGGTCGTATGCCTCGTCACCGCGGCCGAAATCCTCGTCCGAGTCGGATGCGACGAAGGCGTTGAAG
Organism: Mycolicibacterium frederiksbergense; assembly: GCF_029893345.1. GTDB lineage: Bacteria > Actinomycetota > Actinomycetes > Mycobacteriales > Mycobacteriaceae > Mycobacterium > Mycobacterium frederiksbergense_B. Next base: position 249,613 of record NZ_JARXVE010000005.1, read on the forward strand.
CGCTCCACGGTGGCGGTCAGGTTCTCGGCGGGGACGCCGATCTTGACAGCCAACTCTTCCAGGGTGTCAGCGGTGTGCCACAACCCGGCGTCGACGTAGCGCTGCGTGTCGACCATCGAGACGTTGGTGGCCTTGACGGGTGGCACCAGTCCTTCCCGATCGTCGTAGATCATCCAGTACGGCAACGTCATCGAGCCATCGGCCAGCCTGGGCAGGATCGCCCGGCCGATGCGGTCGTAGGCCGCCGACTCGTTGACGAAGCGCTGTCCGTTCTGGTCGACGAAGATGCCGCCGGTGAACCACAGCGCGAAGGCCGACCGCCCGTCTGGATGCGTCAAACCCGGTGACCACCAGGCCTGGTCCATCAGGTCGACATCGGCGCCGACGGCGATCGCGGCCTGATGCACACGGCCCAGGTTCGCCGGCGGCCCCATGGTGTCGCGGGCGTCACCCGGAACTCCGTACTCACGGCGCAGCTCGTCGTTGCCTTCGAATCCGCCGGCGGCGAGCAGCACGCCGCGCCGGGCCCGGATCGCCCGCCGTTCGCCGTCGGATTCGACGATCGCGCCGGTCACAATCCCGTCCTCGACGACCAATTCCACCAGCGGGGTGTTGCGCCGCAGCGAGGCATTCGGGTACTGCTCAATGGCTTTCAGGAACCGGGCGATCAATGCCCGCCCACCGATGAAGTAGTCATCGGGTTGTTCGGCGCCGAGCCGGTCGGCGTCGAGCGGCCCACGCACCGCCTCGCGCAGGTGCGGGGCCTTGGTCACCTTGAGTGGCCGTGCCGCGATGTGGCGTTGGCCGTCGGCCCTGGCCTTGGGTGCCTTGCCGAAGTAGTCGGGCCACGGCATCGGCGCGAACTTCAGATTCTCGTCGGCTTCCAGGTATTCGATCAGGCCGGCGCCGCCACGGACGTAGGTGTCCTGCAGTTCCCGCGGGGTACGGTCGCCGACGACGGCGTGGTAGTACTCCAGCGCATCCTCGATGGTGTCGTCGGTGCCGGCCCGCTTGAGCACCGGGTTGCACGGGAACCACACCCCGCCACCACCGGAATACGCTGTGGTGCCGCCGAATTTGTCGCTGGCCTCCACCAGGATCACCGACAGGCCTTCACGGGCTGCGGTGTAGGCGCCGGTGACGCCGCCACCGCCCGATCCGGCGATCAGGACGTCACACTCGTCGTTCCAGCTCGTTGTCATATGTAGCGCTGCCTCCCGTACTGCACGAACTCGGCGTCCAGCAACCGCTTGTCATCGTCGCCCATGACCCGATACACCGGCACTCCCCTTCCCGCCCACCGGTACACATCCTCGTCGGTACGCCAACGCTGCTGTTGCAGTTCACGTTTGAGCACTTTGTTGGACCCGGTGACGGGCAGGTTCTTCGACACCCGCAGGAATCGGGGAAGCGCCTTGGCCCCCAGGTCTTCTTGGGCCATCAGGTAGGACACGAACCCCTCCACGTCGAAGCCGGCGGGATCGGATACCTCGATCGCGGCCATCACCTGATCGCCCGAACGCGGATCCGGCACCGCATAGGCGCCGGCTGCCACCACGTCGGGATGACGGCGCAGCACCCGCTCGATGTTGAGGGCCGAGGTGTTCTCGCCGTCCACCCGGATCCAGTCACCGCGCCGGCCGGCGAAGTAGATGAACCCCTGCTCGTCGAGATAGCCGAGATCTCCCGTCCAGTACCAGCCGTTGCGGATACGTTCGGCGTTGGCCTCGTCGTTCTTGTAGTAGCCCTCGAACGTCCGGGTGCCGAACTTGTCGACGATCTCCCCCACCGCCTCGTCGGGATTGAGGACGCGACCGTGCTCGTCGAAAACCGCGGGGGCGCAGTCGTTCAGAGAGTCCGGGTCGACGATCGCCACCCCGGCATGAGCCGGTCGACCCAGCGCCGTCGGCGGGGCCTCCTGATCGAGGGCAACCACGGCGCCGCCTTCGCTGGAGCCGTAGCCCTCGAAGAGTTCGGCGTCGAATCGACGCCGGAACTCGTTCTGGTCATCCGGGGATGCCTCGGTGCCGAAGCCGCGGAGCAACGGATTCTGGGCATCGTCGGGTTGTTCCGGGGTGGCCATCAGGTAGCCGAGCGCCTTGCCGACGTAGGTGAAGAACGTCGCGCCGAAATAACGTACGTCCGGCAGGAATCCGGACGCCGAGAACGCGCGCGTCAAGCACACCGTCGCACCGACCGACAGCGCCGGCGCCCACAGCGCCATGATGGCGTTGCCATGGAACAGCGGCATGCAGCAGTACTCCACGTCGTCGCGGACGTGGCCGAACTTCTCGGCGGACACGTAGGCGATCCGGGCCAGCCGACCCTGACTGCATTTGACCGCCTTGGAGGCACCTGTCGTGCCAGACGTGAACAACAGCAGCATCAGCGAGTCCTCGCCGACACCGGGTGCTACCGCGGGGACGACGCGGTGCGCGTCGACCCGTGCCGCGTAGTCCGGGTCATCGACCACCAGGAACCGGTCCGGCGCCAAACCGAGTTCGAGGCCGCGAAGACGCTCGGCACCGGCGGCGTCGGTGACGATCAATTGGCAATCGGCAAGCCGGATTTCGGCTTCCAGTTCGGCGGCACCGCGGGTCGGGTTGATCCCCACGATGGTGGCGCCGACGAGTGCGGCACCGCCGAGCCAGAACAGGAAGTCGGGCACGTTGTCGAGCAGCACACCAATATGAAATGGACCGTCGGCGCGCAGCGCCTGGGCCAGGCTCCCACGGGCCGCGGATTCGGCCACCACCTCGTCCCAGGTCCAGTCCCGGTCGCGGGTACGCAGGCCGAGCCGCTCGTCGCCGACCCGGTCGAGCAGCATCGCGCCGATGGAATCGCGCATCGGTCCAGCCATCAGGCGGTCGCGTGCTTCAGGTCGATGTAGGCCTGCGGCAGGTCTTCACGGGATAGCTTGGTCACACTCACCACACCAGGGTTGTACGAATCTTCCCCGAGCACCAGGCCATTCTCATCGATCGGCCATAACAACAGCTGGCGAAACACCACCAAGTAGTCGCCCGCCTCGTCGTCAACCGGGACGCCGATCGCGGCCGCTACCGCACCCGGGTAGATCTGCTTGAGGAATCCCTCGGTGACCAGGCAGTGATCGTCGACGACGAGTCGGGTGATCTCGAATTCGAGGACATTGCTGCCGCCGGCGACGAACGCCTCGTAATAGGCCTGCACCCCCGGCTTGGTCTTCGGGCCGATGTCCTCGGTGCCGGACGCCCAGAAGTGGTACTCGGCCTCGGGCGACACGGTGGCCATCAGCCGCTCCATATTCGGTTCGGCCTCGGCCTTCATGTGTTCGATCACCGTGCTGAGCACCAGGCGGTGCCGTTCGTCTGTGGTCTGGGCGAGCCGCTGTTCCAGAGGCTGCCAGGTGCGGGTGGGGTCGATGACGGCCACGGTGGCCTCCTTGTCGGTGAGCTCGTGTTGTGAGCTGTTGTGGGGCTGCACCGCAATCTTGGCCAACGAGGTGATGTCCGTCACCCGCCTCACGTCGGCCAGTTCGCACAATCTCCCCGACATCCGTCGGGTTGGCCGGAACCACGCGCCGAAAGCAACACCATGGTCGTTCCCCGGCGCCCCGGGCAGCCATAGCGTTGTTTTCGAAGAGCGCGGGAGCCGAATCGCAGCGGTCTGCGTCCAACAGATGTGCGAGTTCCGTTCGTCGGAAGTGAGGCCGTGGCGACCGGCCATCTCACCAGAGGTCAGCTGCGCAGCCGGTATCGGCCGATCTTTCGCGATGTCTATGTGCCCCGCGAGCATCAGATATGCCTGCGTGACAGGGTAGTCGGCGCTGCATTCGCATCGCCTGACGCCGTGATCGCCGGACTGGCCGCCTCCGCGATGCATGGAGCGAAATGGGTGGACGACGATGTTCCAGTCGAACTCATCGCGGCGGTGAGACGTCAGCGCGGGCTGATCGTGCGCCGGGAAACCCTGCACGAGGACGAGATCATGACCATCGCAGGCATTCGCGTCACCACGCCCGCCCGCACGGTCTTCGACCTCGGCCGCCATCTGCCCACAGATCGGGCCGTCGAGCGAATGGACGCGCTGATGAATGCCTGCCCGATCGCTGTTGAGGATGTCGCGCTCATCGCGAAGCGCCACGTGGGCGCCCGGGGCCTGCAACGGCTGCGGGTGGCCCTGTCGCTGGCCGACGCTGGTTCCGAGTCGCCGCCGGAGACGCGGCTGCGACTGTTGTTCACCGACGCTGGACTGCCTCGCCCCACAACGCAATTCGTGGTCTATGACGAGTCTGGACACTATGTTCGTCGGATCGACATGTGCTGGGAGCAGTTCAAGGTCGGGGCCGAGTACGACGGAGAGCAGCACCTCACGAGTCGCCGACAATATGTTCTCGATATCCGCGTGAACCGGGTACTGCACCGGCTGGGCTGGCACGTCATACACGTCATCAAAGAAGACTCCGGCGCTGACATCGTGGCGCAGGCACGCGCCACCCTGCTGTCGCGGGGCTGGCAACCCGGTCCGCGAAAGCGACGCAATGGCTGCTTGCCCGCGCCGTGAGCGACCATTGCGTTGATCTCGCGACGCTCGGCGCGCCGCCTAGAGCAGGTTCGCCTCGGCGAGTTCGGCCGACGACAGCGCGATCCGCCGGACGATGAGCACCAGCGTGGCCAGAAAGCGGTCCACCGGATCCTCGAAATCCCAGCCCATCCGGGTCTGCAGACGCGCCAACCGGGCCGCGACCGTGCTGTGGTGCACGTGCAGTTCGGCGGCGGTCCGCCGCAGCGATCCGTACACGAAGAACGCCTCGGTCGTCTGCACATCCAGATCCCCGGCAGGCGATGACGCAATCTCGTCGATACGAGCCACATCTCGATTGCGCCGCACCCGGTCGACGGGGAGGTCGGCCAGCAGCTCCAATGAGCTGAGCCGCTCGTAGGCCACCACGCGCCTGCCGAACCCGGTCGACGAAGCGAACCGCAACGCGCGCAGTGCTTCACGCCAGGACGTCGAAGCGCCGAATGCGTTACCAACAGAGCCGATTCCGACCCACGGCCCCGATGCGGTGCCCGTGTTCACCACCGCCGGAAACTGTCCGACGACGACACGCTCGAGACGATCCGACAACTCCCGCATGTCGAACGATCCTTGGCACACGATGGCTGTCGCGTTGCCGATCACCGCCGAGCGCACTACCTGTACGGGCAGTTCCCCGGTGATGAGGCGCACCGTCTCCGGTGGCGAATGACCCGATGCCGCCAGCACGCACGTCGGCCTGGTCTCGTCGAGCCCCAACAACCGGATGGCCCGGGCCCGGTCTTCGCGATGCTCCTTGCCCGACAGCACGACCTCGAGCAAGGCAGGGTCACCGAGGTAGGGAGCCCCGCTCACCCCGGTCCGCTGCGCGAGTCGACCCAACACATGGCGCAGTCGATCGAGTAGCACCTGATCCAACGGATGCCCGGATCCGTCACGTTCCACCCACACGATCGGTTCGTGCCCATCCGATGCCGCCGCGGCCCCGTCGTCGACCGGATCAAGACGTCCGGATGCGTCGTAACGGACCGCGGCGCCCCCTGGCCAGCGGACGCCTACCGGGCACCCCGCGCTCAGTGCGGCAAACCTCACAGCCGTGTCGGCGTTGACCTCCTGCTCCTCGAGCGCATCGAACTGCGCGATGAGCCGCAGCACCGATGCGGGATCGGTGCCCAGTTCGGACAGCAGAACCGGCCCGGTGGTCATGGTCGAGAGCGTAGGCCCGGGGCCCGCCCCGCAGTCAGCGCACAGCACACAAGTCCCACCGGAGTGACGCGCGCCACGGCCACCTCTCTTAGACCAGTCTTAGGGTTACCGATAACATCGTGACTCATGACGAGCGTTACCGAGCCGTCCGCCGAGCACCAGGTGGACATCCACACCACTGCAGGCAAGCTGGCCGACCTGAAGAAGCGGACCGAGGAGACGCTCCATCCCGTCGGCGAAGCCGCCGTGGACAAGGTTCACGCCAAGGGCAAGCTGACCGCCCGCGAGCGCATCCTCGCCCTGCTCGACGAGGGGTCGTTCGTCGAACTCGACGCGCTGGCCAAGCACCGCAGCACCAACTTCGGCCTGGAGAGCAACCGGCCGCTGGGCGACGGCGTGATCACCGGCTACGGCACCATCGACGGCCGCGACGTCTGCATCTTCAGCCAGGACGCCACGGTGTTCGGCGGCAGCCTCGGTGAGGTTTATGGCGAGAAGATCGTCAAGGTCCAGGAGCTGGCCATCAAGACCGGCCGCCCGCTGATCGGCATCAACGACGGCGCCGGCGCCCGCATCCAGGAGGGTGTGGTCTCCCTCGGCCTGTACAGCCGGATCTTCCACAACAACATCAAGGCCTCGGGTGTCATCCCGCAGATCTCGCTGATCATGGGTGCCGCGGCCGGTGGCCACGTCTACTCTCCCGCGCTGACCGACTTCATCGTCATGGTCGACCAGACCAGCCAGATGTTCATCACCGGCCCTGACGTCATCAAGACCGTCACCGGCGAGGACGTCACCATGGAGGAGCTGGGCGGCGCCCACACTCACATGGCCAAGTCCGGCACCGCGCACTACGTCGCCTCCGGCGAGCAGGACGCCTTCGAGTACGTTCGCGACCTGCTGAGCTACCTGCCCCCGAACAACTATGCCGAGCCGCCGCACTACCCGGTGGCCCCGGCGCAGGGGTCGATCGAAGAGACCCTGACCGATGAGGACATCGAGCTCGACACGCTGATCCCGGATTCGCCGAATCAGCCGTACGACATGCACGAGGTCATCACCCGCATCCTCGACGACGACGAGTTCCTCGAGGTGCAGGCCGGGTATGCCGGCAACATTGTGGTCGGCTTCGGCCGGGTCGAGGGCCGTTCGGTCGGCATCGTGGCCAACCAGCCCACCCAGTTCGCCGGCTGCCTGGACATCAACGCCTCGGAGAAGGCCGCCCGGTTCATCCGGACCTGTGACTGCTTCAACATCCCGATTGTCCTGCTGGTCGACGTTCCCGGCTTCCTGCCCGGCACCGACCAGGAGTACAACGGCATCATCCGTCGCGGCGCCAAGCTGCTCTACGCCTACGGTGAGGCCACCGTCGCCAAGGTCACCGTCATCACCCGTAAGTCTTACGGCGGCGCGTACTGCGTGATGGGTTCCAAGGACATGGGCGCCGATGTGGTGGTGGCCTGGCCGACGGCCCAGATCGCCGTGATGGGCGCCTCGGGCGCGGTGGGCTTCGTGTACCGCCAGCAGCTCAAGGACGCGGCCAAGAACGGCGAGGACGTGGACGCCCTGCGTCTGGAGCTGCAGCAGACCTACGAGGACACGCTGGTCAACCCGTACATCGCGGCCGAGCGCGGATACGTCGACGCGGTCATCCCGCCGTCGCACACCCGCGGCTATGTGGCCAACGCGCTGCGGCTGCTGGAGCGCAAGATCATTCAGATGCCGCCGAAGAAGCACGGGAACATTCCGCTGTGAGCGAGGGAACTGTGGCAGATCAGGTCGAGGCCGGCGCCGAGGAAGCTCAGGCTGAGCAGAAGGCAAACCACGAGGCACACATCAAGGTGCTGCGCGGCGAGCCGACCGATGAGGAGATGGCCGCGCTGATGGCCGTCCTCGGCACCGCCGGCGGCGGCGCTCCCGGGCCCGTGGTGCGGGAACGCAACCTGTGGGGGCACCCGGTGGACAAGCTGCGCTACTCGATCTTCAGCTGGCAGCGCGTCACGCTGGTGGAGCGCACCCACATGCGGCGCTGATGAGCGCACAAGAACATCGCTTATGACCCGGGTCGTCCTGGGCTCGGCATCGACAGGCCGGCTTGGCGTTCTGCGCCAGGCCGGCCTCGATCCGTTGGTGGCAGTCTCAGGCGTCGACGAGGACGCCGTCATCGCGTCGTTGGGCGATGCCCCGCCCGAGCGGGTGGTGAGCGGCCTGGCTGCCGCCAAGGCCGACGAGGTGCTCACTCGGCTGCCCGCGGCCGTCACCGAAGACTGTGTCGTCATCGGCTGCGACTCCATGCTGTTTCTCGACGGCCAACTGTGCGGCAAGCCCGGGGACATCGATACCGCGCGGCAGCAATGGCAGACCATGGCGGGCCGGACCGCACAGCTCTACACCGGCCATGCGGTACTTGCGGTCCGCGACGGCGCGGTCGTCCATCGCATCGTCGACACCGGAATCACCGCACTGCATTTCGGCTCACCCACCGAAACCGATTTGGATGCCTATCTGCATAGCGGCGAACCGCTAGGTGTGGCAGGCGGTTTCACACTTGACGGCCTGGGTGGCTGGTTCGTCGACGGCATCGAGGGCGACCCGTCCAATGTCATCGGGTTGAGCCTGCCGCTGCTGCGCCGGATGCTGTCCGGCGCCGGGCTTTCCGTCGCCGCGCTCTGGCAAGCCAATTCGCCAGACCCCGATGGTGACCAAACTGCAACCTTTTCGAATCGCGGCGCGCCGTAGCCAAAGCCACCAGGTGCGCGAACCGCGGGTCGACACTGGGCCGATGCCAGTCGAAGAAACGATGTGGGATGTTCGCGTTGCACGCGACTTCGAACCGTACGACCTGGAGCGGCTGCGCGCCGCATTCGCCGACATCATCACCAAGCGCCTGGCCCCGGGCAAGCGATTGCTGCGGGTGGTGACCTGGTCTCAGAACGGCGGCTCACTGTTCCGCGCCAACAACGGTGCCCGCCGATACGCCGTGGCCTACGAGGTGGTGTTCACCGCGTAAGCGCCGATACCCGGCCCGACGGTACGCTCTTGTTGTGCCGCTGCCTGCTGATCCCAGCCCCACTCTTGCCGAGTACGCCCACCCGGAGCGCCTGGTCACTGCCGACTGGCTGGCCAGCAACCTGGGCCGGCCCGGTTTGGCCATCGTCGAGTCCGATGAGGACGTCCTGCTCTACGACACCGGCCATATCCCGGGCGCGGTCAAGGTCGACTGGCATCTCGACCTCAACGATCCCCACGTACGCGACTACATCAACGGTGAGCAGTTCGCCGAGCTGATGGACCGCAAGGGGATCAGCCGTGACGACACCGTGGTCATCTACGGGGACAAGAGCAACTGGTGGGCCGCCTACGCACTGTGGGTGTTCACCCTGTTCGGTCACCCCGATGTGCGGCTGCTCGATGGCGGCCGCGATCTGTGGGTCTCCCACGGCCGCGACACCACCCTCGAGGTGCCCTCCAAGCAGTCCAGCGGCTATCCGGTCGTCGAGCGCAACGACGCTCCGATCCGGGCCTACAAGGACGATGTGCTCGCCATCCTCGACAAGCAGCCGTTGATCGACGTCCGCTCGCCCCAGGAGTACACCGGCGAGCGCACCCACATGCCCGATTACCCGGAGGAGGGTGCGCTGCGCGGCGGCCACATCCCCACCGCGAAGTCGATCCCCTGGGCCCAGGCGGCCAAGGACAGCGGCCAGTTCCGCAGTCGCGCCGAGCTCGAGGACCTCTACGGCTTCCTCACCCCCGAGGACAAGACGGTGGTGTACTGCCGTATCGGCGAGCGGTCCAGCCACACCTGGTTCGTGCTGACCCACCTGCTCGGCCTGCCCGGCGTGCGCAACTACGACGGTTCGTGGACCGAGTGGGGCAATGCCGTGCGGGTTCCGGTGGCGGTCGGCCCAGATCCAGGCGAGGCCCCGGGTGCCGCATAGTTCCATGAGTTCCATGCCGGCTGCCCTGGAAGAGGTGGTCTCCGACTTCCACGAGGTGACCGGCCAGGACAAGCTGCAGCTGCTGTTGGAGTTCGCCAACGAGTTGCCGCCATTGCCGAGCCATCTCGAGGAGGCGGCGATGGAGCCCGTGCCGGAGTGTCAGTCCCCGCTGTTTCTGGACGTCGACGCGTCCGATCGCGGCAAGGTCAGGCTGTACTTCAGCGCTCCCCCGGAGGCCCCGACGACGCGGGGCTTCGCCGCCATCCTGGCCGCGGGCCTGGACGGTCAGCCCGCAGATGACATCCTGGCGGTGCCCGACGACTTCTACACCGCCCTGGGGTTGGCCGCGTTGATCAGCCCGCTGCGGTTGCGCGGCATGTCGGCAATGCTGACCCGGATCAAACGGCGCCTGCGCGCGGCCTGACGTGAGTTCCTCGGCCGCCCAGGTGATTTCAAGGGTCACGCTCATGAACGCGGCCTCGGCGCTACGGCCATCAACACGCCGACAACCAGAATGAAGATCACTACGTGTACGAGGGCAATACGAACGCAACAGTATCGGCGTCGGCATCTTCATTCGGGTATGAGTTTTCCCAGGCCAAGGCTGCGACACCGGGCAGTTGTCGCGGCCGCCAAGGACTTCGGCGAGAACTTACCGACGAGTAACCGATACCGGCTCGGCGCGCCTCCAGGTGCGCCGCATAAACTGCCCGCGATAGATTCTTAAAGACGTTTCTTAGAGAACACTGCCGAGGAGGCACCGTGGCCAACCACGCCAGCTCAAAGATCTCCAAGGTGCTGGTCGCCAATCGCGGGGAGATCGCGGTTCGGGTGATCCGCGCCGCAAAAGACGCCGGACTGGCCAGCGTGGCCGTGTATGCCGAGCCGGACGCCGATGCACCGCACGTGCGGCTCGCCGATGAAGCCTTCGCGCTGGGCGGCCAGACCTCAGCCGAGTCCTACCTGGTCTTCGAGAAGATCCTGGACGCCGCCGCGAAGTCCGGCGCCAACGCCATCCACCCCGGGTACGGCTTCCTCTCCGAGAACGCCGACTTCGCCCAGGCTGTGCTGGATGCCGGGCTGATCTGGATCGGCCCGAGCCCGCAGTCGATCCGCGACCTCGGCGACAAGGTCACCGCGCGCCACATCGCCGCGCGCGCCCAGGCACCGCTGGTGCCGGGCACCCCGGACCCGGTCAAGGACGCCGACGAGGTCGTCGCCTTCGCCAAGGAGTACGGCGTGCCGGTCGCGATCAAGGCCGCCTTCGGTGGCGGCGGTCGCGGCATGAAGGTGGCCCGCACCATCGAAGAGATCCCCGAACTGTTCGAGTCGGCGACCCGTGAGGCCGTCGCCGCGTTCGGCCGTGGCGAGTGCTTCGTCGAGCGCTACCTGGACAAGCCGCGCCACGTCGAGGCCCAGGTGATCGCCGACCAGCACGGCAACGTCGTGGTCGCCGGTACCCGCGACTGCTCGCTGCAGCGTCGCTTCCAGAAGCTGGTGGAAGAGGCTCCGGCTCCATTTCTTACCGACGCGCAGCGCAAGGAGATCCACGAGTCCGCCAAGCGCATCTGCAAGGAGGCCGGGTACTACGGTGCCGGCACCGTTGAGTACCTGGTCGGCCAGGACGGCCTGATCTCCTTCCTGGAGGTCAACACCCGTCTGCAGGTCGAGCATCCGGTCACCGAGGAGACCGCGGGTATCGACCTGGTGCTGCAGCAGTTCAAGATCGCCAACGGCGAGGCCCTGGACATCACCGAGGACCCGACCCCGCGCGGCCACTCCTTCGAGTTCCGCATCAACGGTGAGGACGCCGGCCGCGGCTTCCTGCCCGCCCCCGGCCCGGTGTCGAAGTTCGTGGCTCCCACCGGCCCCGGTGTCCGGATGGATTCCGGTGTCGAGACCGGTTCGGTTATCGGCGGCCAGTTCGACTCGATGCTGGCCAAGCTGATCGTCACCGGCGCCACCCGCGACGAGGCCCTGGCCCGGAGTCGCCGAGCCCTCGCTGAATTCACAGTCGAAGGCCTCGCGACCGTCATCCCGTTCCACCGCGCCGTGGTCTCCGACCCCGCCTTCATCGGTGACGGCGAGAAGTTCGACGTGCACACCCGCTGGATCGAGACCGAGTGGGACAACACCATCGAGCCGTTCACCGGTGGCGACCCGATCGAGGAAGAGGACACCGTTCCGCGGCAGACCGTGGTGGTCGAGGTCGGCGGCCGTCGCCTCGAGGTGTCGCTGCCCGGTGATCTGGCGCTCGGTGGTGGCGGCGGCGCTGCCGCCGGCGTCGTCCGCAAGAAGCCCAAGGCCCGCAAGCGCGGTGGCGGCGGCGGTCAGGCGGCGTCGGGCGATTCGGTGACCGCGCCGATGCAGGGCACCGTGGTCAAGGTCGCCGTCGAGGAAGGCCAGGAAGTGGCTGCCGGCGATCTGGTCGTGGTGCTGGAAGCCATGAAGATGGAGAATCCGGTCACCGCCCACAAGGACGGCGTCATCACCGGGCTCGCCGTCGAGGCCGGTGCCGCCATCACCCAGGGCACCGTGATCGCCGAGATCAAGTAACCAACCGCTGACATTGCTCTCAGGGCTGTGATCCCGACCGGATCACGGCCCTGAGTGCATTCTCAAGGAGTGCGCGCCGATGGAACCTATCGAGATCAACGCGGGCGCCTGGTACCTGCGTGCCCTGCGGGCCGACGAGCGGATGGACGACCGCCCCAGCCTGGCCGACCTCGGCGAGCTCGACCCCGGCTATGTGCATACCCGTGCGGCCCAATGGCAATCGGACTCGATGTACTCCTGGGCAGTGTGTGAGCCGACCACCGGCGAGCTTCTCGCCGAGGTGACGTTGGACCCAGAGACCGGACACATCGACACCCGCACCCGGGCCGGGTACGACGAGGCCGCCGCGACCGGCGCCGACGCGGTGCGTCGGTTCGCAGAGGCCATGCTGGATCGGCCGTAGTGAGGTCAGGGCTCGTCGATGTCGAGCCCGGTAGCCAGGTCACCGCACTCCACCGCGACGACGTCGTCGCGGCCGCCGAGGAACGCCCGGGCACCCTCATCGCCGTGCAGCGATGCCAGCAGCGCGGGCCAGTGCCGACGCGCGATCAGCACGGGGTGGCCGCGACGCCCGTGAAAGACCGCCCGGGCCAGACCGGACGGTGGTGCCGCGGCGAGCACGCGGCGCACCACGTCGGCCCCGATGTCGGGGGTGTCGACGAGGTGCAGCACGACGGCATCGGCGTCCACGGCGGAGATGCCCGCCCGCAGTGAGGCCGCCAGCCCGTCTGCCCAGTCCGCAGCAATGACAGCCCGGGCGGGCGCAGGAACGTCGACGATGGCGGCGCCCAGAACCACCACGATGTCGTCACAGCCACCGTCGCACAGCGCCTGAACCGCGGTCCGCAGCCACTGCCCTTGTCCAGCAAGCACTTTCGGCATCCCGAATCGCGTTCCGGCACCGGCGGCCAGCACCACCGCTGCCACTGATCTACCCGCAACCGGCTCGCCGGCATCAACGTGCGCGGTCACTTCAACTGGTCCCGCAGCCGCGCCAACGATTTCGCAAGCAAACGCGACACATGCATCTGCGAGACACCGACCCGCTCGGCGATCTGGGTTTGGGTCTGCGATTCGAAGAACCGCAGCACCATCACCGTGCGTTCGCGCTCCGGTAACGCAGCCAACAATGGCCGCAGAGTCTCCCGATCTTCGATGCGTTCCAGAGCCGTATCGACGTCGCCGAGCAAGTCAACGATCGCTGGAGCTTCCTCGTCTCCGCCCCCGCCGCTGTCGATGGACAGTGTGTTGTAGGAGCTACCGGCGATCAGCCCCTCGACCACCTCGCCACGGTCGATGTCCAGTTCCTGGGCGAGTTCGGACGCGGTTGGTGCTCGGCCCAAGCGTTGCGAAAGTTCCGAAGTCGCCGTTCCTAACCGCAGGTGCAGTTCCTTGAGTCGCCGCGGCACCTTGACCGACCAGCTGTTGTCCCGGAAGTGTCGCCGCACCTCGCCCATAATCGTTGGGACAGCGAACGATACGAAATCCGAGCCGGCGTTCACATCAAACCGGTTGACGGCGTTGACCAGCCCGACCCGGGCGACTTGCACGAGATCCTCACGGGCTTCTCCCCGTCCTTCGAAACGACGGGCAATGTGGTCGGCCAACGGTAGGCATCGGCTGACGATCCGTTCGCGCTGATCCGCGTAGGCCGGCGCGTGTTCGTCCAGTCCACCGAGCACGCGGAACATGTCAGGGACGTCCGCATATTCCGAGGTCACTGCAAAAGGCTCGCTCGCCTCGCTATCAGCGAGATACCGAAGACCGCCCCCGCATCGGCCCCCTGGTCCCGAATAAAGGTACGCACCTCGTGCGCCAGTGACGTCAAGACGTGCCAACTGAAGCTGCCGGGCTCGACCACGCGTTCATCGCCGCAGGTGGTGGACGCGGTGATCACCACTTGATCGTCGCGTGGATCGATGACGACCACGAGCGTCGAATCCGGAAGCGACGAGCGAATCAACGCCGTGCAGGCCTCGTCCACCGCCAGTCGCAGATCAGCGACCATGTCGAAATCAAGATCCTCGAAGGTGGCTACCGCACCGACCAATGTCCTAAGCACGGCAAGGTTTTCGACTCTGGCCGCGACCCGCAATTCGACCGACCGCGCACCTGCGTCCGGTGTGTTGTTGTCTTGGGCCATCTGACCTCCAGGAATTTTTTGCCCACGATACTCCGGGCAACGGGTTTCACCACGGTCAAACGGCTTCCACTTGGCGAAGATCCTCTGGGCCTCGGCATCCGAGTTCTGGGGCTCCTGTTGGCGTTTTCGCGGCCGCGCTGCACTATTCGTTGTTATTCACGTGTAGTGCCCGCAAACCGGACGATCCAAACCTGAAACCTGGCAGCCGACCAACCGCACCACTGACGGAGATTCGGAACTGGGGTTTCATCAAGGCTGAACCGGTACACCCACAGCCCACTGGTGGCGCGGCTCTCGCGCGCCGCGGACGCCGAGGTTCTCAACATCGGATACCGCATGCTGCCCAGTTATGGGCCGTCGGCGGCCATCGCCGATGCGCTCGACCGCCTTCGATGGCTCCTGGGCCGCGGGTATAGCGGGTGCGACATCGTGCTGGCGGGAGACTCCGCGGGTGGATATCTGGGGCTGGCAACGGCTCTCGCGCCGATCCGACGCGGCAGCACCGCCACCGCCGGCGTCGCCGTAGTCTCCCCGTTAACTGATCTATCTGCCGAACATAGGCTCACACAACCTAATTCAGATCGATGCTCGATGTTCACCGCGCCCAGTTCCGATCCATGTGAGCACTGACGAATTCCTGCGGCACGAACAGATCCTGACTTCCCAGCCTTCTTCATCCAAGACGGCATCGAGTTCCCAGATTTCGTCCCCGGCAAAATTTGCCGAGGCAAGCATGAGAATCCGCGTACTGCGATTGACCACAACGCAGGTGATCGAATCACCCTTATCTGCAAGGCCTTTCCACTCCGATCCGAGTGTCCACACTCCGGTCAGCACGACACCGGCCCGACGGTCGGGACCATGAGAATTCACTGTGACAATTGTCCGACGACCTTGACGGCGGTAGGCTCCTGGTCAGGTTGAGTTCACAGCCGCGGCGAACGTCATCGGCATAACGCGGGAACTCGCTTTCTTGCCGAATGACATCGCACCAACAGTACGGATACACGTATTACGACTGATGGAGCCAACAATGACCGTCTTTTCCACAACAGCCTCGTCAACGACAGCCGCTTCAACGAACGCGCCGATCGAGTGGACCGACGATTCTCCGGCCATGTTCGCGACCCGCTGGCTGCCGCCGTCGACGGCCGTGATCAGCACTCGCGGCGATGTTGACGCCGCCAATGCAGCTGATTTCGCCGACTACGCGTTACAGCACACTGCCGAGGCTGAGCGGGTCGTCATCGACCTCACGGGGGTCGATTTCCTCGGCACCGCAGGATTTTCCGCACTCGAGGTCATTGCCGCGCGCTGGTCGGTCGGCGGCGTCGACTGGATTATGGTGCCCAGCAAGGCAGTGCGCCGGCTGCTGCGCATCTGCGATCCGGATTCCGAATTGCGCACCTCCTACAGCATGGTCGCAGCACTGTCCACCTTGAACGGCAAGACCCCGCTATTGCATCTGGTCACGAAGTCGCGCTAGCGATTACGCCAGCCGCCTCGGCATCAGTCCAGTTCGGCTCTCAGCACAGCGAGTAGCGGCTTTGCCGCCTCGTCGAGGAATCGCTGCTGACCCTGATCGCCGATCTGTAGCAGCGCGATATCGGTGAATCCCGCCTCGCGGTAGGGAGCAGCGGCCGCGACTATGGCGTCCAAGTCCGGACCACATGGGATGGCCGCGGCCACGTCCTCGCGGCGCACGTACCGGGTTGCCGCGGCGAATCCCGCAGGGGTCGGTAGGTCTGCGTTGACCGCCCAACCGCCACCGGCCCAGCGGAACTGGTCGTAGGCCCGGTCCACCGCGGCCTCCCGGTCGGGGTCCCAGCACACCGGCACCTGTCCGATCACCCGCCCCTCAGGCAGCACGCCGGCCGCCCGACGGTGGTGCTGCCAGTCGTCGACGATCGCACGGTCGGGTGCGATGTTGATCAGATGATCGGCAGCCACCGCAAGCTTCTCGACGGCTTTCGGACCGGTCATCGAGACGCCGATGGCCACCGGCTCCTCGTGCACATCCCAGACACGCGCGGAATCCACTTCGTAGAACTCGCCCCGGAAGTCGATCAGTTCGCCGGTGAGTAGTTCGCGGATCAACTTGATCGCCTCGGCGAGCATGTCGAGGCGCCGTTCGATGGTCGGCCAGCCCCGCCCGACCACATGTTCATTGAGGTTCTCGCCACTACCGACGCCCAGGGTGAACCGGCCATCGGCCAGGATCTGCACAGTGGCTGCCTGCTGGGCGACGATCGCGGGGTGATACCTGATCGTCGGACAGGTCACATACGAATACAGCCGCACGCTGTCGGTGGCATGGGCCACAGCGCCCAGCACCGGCCATGCGTTGGGCGCATGGCCTTGGCTATCCAGCCACGGGCTGTAGTGGTCGCTGCACACCTCGAAGTCGAAACCCACCTGCTCCGCCGCCACCGCGTAGTCGACAAGCTGTCGTGGGCCGCTCTGCTCGGTCATCACCGTGTATCCGAATCCGGCCATGTTGCTGGCATACCCGTGCAGCAGTTCACGAAACTCCGGTATCCGGAGGCAACGACGCTGGCCGTGCTTTCGGCGCGAGGCTCAGCTGCTGGGCCGCTGCCTCATGACACCCGGATGGTCCGTGTACCAGCGATCCTCGATACGACGCACTCGCAAGTGCTCGAGAGCCAACCACATCGATCCGATCACGAAACCGGCCGCAGACAACGTACCCACGGTCAGCCCGACCTCGATATGGCCGGTGGCGAACGCAGCCAAGGTGCTCACGAACAACACCAACGACAAGCCGATCAGAATGAGCGCGGGCATGATGACGTTGTCCTTCATCGACTCGCCGGCATGTGGCCTAGTCGTCCTGGCGTGGTCAACTGGATCCTTTGGGCCGTGCATGGCTGCTCCTTCCCGCCATTCCTCGCCCCATTGCCGTGCATGGGCTTCCTCCACGGTAGATCGCCGCGGCGGGTCTGACGAGAAATCCATCATGATCTCTTGCCTGCCCACTTACGACAGTCGCCCGAAGGGGCCTGACCAGGGCAAACAGCTTTCGGATGAGCGATGCGACGCTGCGGTACCTGGCCTGGATATGTGCAATGTCAAACAGTCGTTACATACCCCCGCCGACCGGTAGCCCACGCCCGCCCTGCCGTCATGTCAGCCGGGCGCGTGTGGGTCTCCCCTCGTCGAGACTGTCAGTGATTCCTGAGCATCCCGATCAGGTCGCGCTTGTTCCTGTCCGAATACCCTTTGATGTCAAGTTCTTTCGCTCGACTGCGCAGATGTTCGACCGTCCAGTCCTCGTACGATCCCGCCTTGCCACCCGCGCGCCCGACACTCGAGCGTCCCCTGGCCGCAGCGGCGTCAGTACCAGCTTCGCCGGCCGGCCACCGGCCGTCCGATCGCGCCGAGCAGCCAGAACACGGCGCCGATCACCAGCAGGATCACGCCGATCACCCAGAGCAGGTAGACGTTCAGGAGCAGGCCCAGGATGAGCAGAATCGCTCCCAGCACAATCATGACGACCTCACTTCACAACGGCGATGGAGTCCATCGCACTGGGTCGAGGCAAACGGCACTCTTCCACCTTCGGATTGACGCCTGCATAGTTCAGCGGCCCGGCGAGGACCGTGAGCCCAATGGCGCCGGCAGTTGCACAACTCGTTGATCCACCATGGAAGTAGTCGCGCTGCCACGCTGCGACCACACCGATCAGCAGCCAGATGAGCACGAGGGTTCCGAACAATCCACCGATCCTCACGGCGGATAGATACCCGGCTGACGCACGAGTCAAACACTCTGGCAAACCACACTCAGCGTGTCAGCCCAAGGCTTTCATGAGAGGCACCGGGGATCATTGTTCGGACTCATGGCCGAGCGTAGAGTCCAATCCAAAGTTGAGCCCATAGAGCCTGAGAGTGACGCGTCCACAGTATTTCTGCTGAGGGAGTCACAATGCCCACCATAAGCGTCGCAAGGCGGGCCGCGCCCCGTACCATCGACCACACTCGCGCGCAGTTCAGCGCTCGGTGGTTGTGGCCGGGAACCACAGTGATCAGCGTCAACGGTGAGCTGGATGCGTCAAACGCAACCAAGTTGACCGACTGCGGAATCAGGCATTCCGGACCGAACGGCCAACTCGTCCTGGACCTGAGTGCGGTGGAGTTCTTCGGAGCCTGCTGCTTTGCCTGCCTACGCACTCTCAACGTGAAGTGTGCCGAGGCGAACGTCGATTGGGTGTTGATTCCCAGCACCGCGGTGTCACAGCTGTTGCGCATCTGCGATCCCGCCTCGGCGCTGCCGGTAGTCACCGGACTGCAGGCCGCAC
This sequence comes from Mycolicibacterium frederiksbergense, assembly GCF_029893345.1. GTDB lineage: Bacteria > Actinomycetota > Actinomycetes > Mycobacteriales > Mycobacteriaceae > Mycobacterium > Mycobacterium frederiksbergense_B. Next base: position 268,298 of record NZ_JARXVE010000005.1, read on the forward strand.
TGTCGAGGCTGCGCGATCATGCCGTGACATCTCCAGTTCGTGAACCACGGTCGCTGACTGGGTGCTGATGCCCAACGCCGCCGGGCGGTCAGCGAGATGCCGAATAGGCGAAAGCATCCTTTGTCGCAGTCGAATTCGATGAGTACGGAGCCAGATCCGCCGCCGGTCCGAACGGAATTCGTTGCATGCCAACGGCAAACCTGATTGCCAGAGAACCCGATTCGTCACGTCACGTTTAGTACCGCCGCATCCGGGACGGCACCGTGACCGGCCCGAGACGACTTGGTCCGTGAGGGCAAAGCCCAGCAGGACAAGGCCGACGCCCAGAAGCGACAGCAGGCGAGCCAGCGCTCCTAGGCCGGACCTGATTGAAGAGATGGCCCAGCCCACGGTAGCTGGGCCATCTCGTGTTCGATGGTCAACTGTTGAGTGCTTGCCTAATGACGCCGGAATGCTCTGCATACCAACGTTGTTCGATGCGGCGCAGGCGTAGGTCGGTGTAGCCGATGTCGTTGAGAGCCAGGTTAAACGTCCGGCCCGACCCGCAGGTGGGTGGTCAGTAGTAACCGGTCGAGGACCGTCCGGTTCGGAAGAACCTCGCTGTAATCGAGTTCCAGGAAGTCTTTCGCCAGCTGCTTGGCCAACAAGCGCAACTTGGTGTTGGTTTCCTGCGACCGCCACTTCAGCAGTTCGAACGCCGCGTCGGCGTTGATCCGGTAGATCAGCATCAACATGCCCTTGGCCTGCTCAATGACACCGCGGGCCTCGGCGATCTCGGCCACCACCTCGGTGACGGCTCGCTCGCGGGCCTGCGCGATCGTCGGTGAGACGTCGACGTAGAAGCCCTGTGTTCCGATGATCGCGCCGGCGTCGTCGAAGAGCTGATCCCCGACCACGACAACATGGTGGACGTCGCCGGCCGTGTCGATGATGCGGTGTCGGGTGCTGAATGCGCCGGAGGTGCGCCGGATCTCATCCAGGGTAGCCGCCACCTGCCCGTAGTCGTCCGGATGCTTGTGCGAGAGCACCAGCTCGGTCGTCGGATGTGCGGTACCCGGCTCATACCCATGCATCCGCTCGACCTGAGGCGACCATTCCCAGCACTCGTCGGCGAAATAAAACCGGAACCAACCGACCCGCTGCGGCTCACCGCCGGCAAGCGCATGTTCGACCGGCGATTCCGCATTCTCCGTGGACGACTCGCGGGTCACAACTTGAAGGCTATCCTCCCGAGCGGGCACAAGGTCAGCGGATTTGACCCGGATTTGACCTGGACTTGTCGGTGCCCACCGCTACTATTCGGCGCCGTGAGACGGCTCCGGATGAAGCTCTACCTCGCGGCCGGTACGGCGGCTGCGATCGCGGGTTACCTGGCCGGGGTCGGGGGCGCATGGAGCCTGGCGATCGCCGCCGGGGTCCCGCTGATGCTGGCCGCCGCGCCCAGGTTTCTGCACGGCGCGCTGCAGGGTGCCAGCACCCCGAGCCGACGCGAGCACGCAGCAACCGAGATGACCGGGCTGGAATTCGAGGACCATGTGGCGCATGTGGCGCGGTCCTGTGGATTACCGGTCATCATGACGCCGTTGACCGGCGACTGGGGCGTGGACTTGATCATCGGCCATCGCCCGTACCGGATTGCTGTCCAATGCAAACGACAATCCCGCCCGGTCGGCACGGGCGCGGTGCAGGAGGTGGTCGCGGGCGCGCCGATGCAGGATTGCGTCAAGACGATGGTGGTGACCAACAACGAATTCACCCCGGCCGCCCGCAAACTCGCCGAGTTGCACGGTTGTGAGTTGGTGGGCGGAACCGATCTGCCCAGACTGAAGTCGGTGCTGCGCCGTGCGGCCGCCCCCGACCCGCCCGCCGGCAGTTCGCCCTAGCCGGCCAGCGGCAACATCAGCGCATCCCGCACCGCTTCGAGACACTCGTCGATCTCCTGGCGGCCCACGGTCAGCGCGGGCCGGAAGCGCACCGAGGAGGTCCCGCTCGGCAGCATGATGACGTGGCTGTCCCACAACCGGCGGATCAGCTCGTCGCGCTCGGCGGTCGAGGGCAGGCTGAATGCGCACATCAAGCCGCGGCCTCGCGGGTCCAGCACAGTGTCGGCGAATCGCTCTGCCAGCAGCCGCAACTGAGCGAGCAGGTAGTCACCGGTCACCGCAGCGTTGTGCATCAAATCGTCGGCTTCGATGACTTCCAGGATGCGCCGCGCACGCACCATGTCCACCAGGTTGCCGCCCCAGGTGGAGTTGATCCGCGAGCTGACGGTGAAGACGTTGTCGGCCACTTCGTCGACCCTTGTCTTGAACTGCTCCTCACGTGCGCGGCCACCCGCCATCACCCCGCACACCTGGGTCTTCTTCCCGAAGGCGACCACATCCGGGGTGACCTCCAATTGCTGGTAGGCCCAGGCAGTTCCGGTGATCCCGCAACCGGTCTGCACCTCGTCGAAAACCAGCAGCGCGTCGAACTCATCGCACAGCTCACGCATCGCGGCGAAGAACTGGGGCCGGATGTGCCGGTCGCCACCCTCACCCTGGATCGGCTCGGCGATGAAGCAGGCGATGTCGTGCGGGTTGGCTTCGAATGCCGCCCTGGCCGCACGTAGCGAGTCCGCTTCGAGCGCAACGATATCCGCCCCAGGCCGAACGTAGGGGGCATCGATGCGCGGCCAGTCGAATTTCGGGTAGCGGGCGACCTTGATGGGGTCGGTGTTGGTCAGCGACATGGTGTATCCGCTGCGGCCATGGAAGGCGCCGCGCAGGTGGAGCACCTTGGTGCCGAGTGCGGGGTCAAGCCCGAGGGCCTCGTTGCGGCGGCTCTTCCAGTCGAAGGCCACTTTGAGCGCATTCTCGACCGCCAGCGCACCACCGTCGACGAAGAACAGGTGCGGCAGTTCCGGATCTCCGAGCACCCGGCGGAAGGTGTCGACAAAGCGGGCCATCGGCACGGTGTAGATGTCGGAGTTGCTCGGCTTGTTCACCGCGGCCTGGGCCAGCTCCGCGCGGAAATCTTCAGCATCGACCAAATCACCCGCCAGCGCCGGGTGGTTCATTCCGAGTGCAGACGAGGCGAAGAAGGTGAACATGTCCAGGAAACGTTCGCCGGTGCGCGCATCCACCAGATAGCAGCCGGTGGAGCGGTCCAGGTCGAGGACGAAATCGAAGCCATCGGTCAGGATGCTGCGCGCCAGAACCGCTCGCACCCGATCGGGTGTTACAGCCGGCGAAGTCGTCAGGACTGCGGTCATGGCGCCATATTAGCGGAATCTTTACGGTAAATATGGCCTTTGACCGTAACCGTTACGGAACATAGTCTCGACCACTGTAAAATGTTTGCAAAATTATCGTGCTGCGGGTGCGGACATTGGCCGCGGTCCGGATCCGCTGGAGCAGGTCCTCCAAGGCCCGGGCCGAGGCGACCCGGACCAGCAGGATGTAGCTCTCCTCGCCCGCCACCGAGTGGCACGATTCGATTTCGGGGATGTGCTGCAAGCGAGCCGGTGCATCATCGGGTTGGGACGGATCGAGAGGAGTGATGGCGACGAACGCCGAGAGCATGTTGCCCAGCGCTTCGGGATTGAGCCGCGCGGCATATCCGGTCACCACGCCCCGCGACTCCAACCGCCGCACCCGCGCCTGCACCGCGGACACCGACAATCCGGCCGCCGACGCCAGCTGCGCCAGAGTGGCCCTGCCATCCGCGGCCAGCGCGCGGACCAGGATCCGATCGGTGTCGTCCAGCACGTATTCGTCGGCATCGCCCATGGCCCGCACCCTAACCCCTCACCGCTTCCCGTCCATCCCACCAGTTCCCGCGGTAGCAGACCAGAAAGGCACACGATGACCACCACCGAACGGGCGCAGCTCCCCACCAGCGAGGAGCTGCGCCGGCGGGTACGGCAGGCGCTGGATGCCGTCGGCGCGCGGGCCGATCTGGGCGAGCCGGCGGCGCCAGGACCGGGCTTGCACGCCAGCACCCCGATCAGCGGTGACGTGCTCTACACCCTGACCGAAGACAGTCCTGAACAGGTTGACGCCGCGATTTCCGCTGCTGCACAAGCCTTCTCGGCATGGCGCAACACCCCCGCACCGGTGCGCGGGGCGCTGGTGGCCCGGCTCGGCGAGCTACTCGTCGCACACAAGGACGATCTGGCCACGCTGGTCACGGTGGAGGCCGGCAAGATCACCTCCGAGGCGCTCGGCGAGGTGCAGGAAATGATCGACATCTGCCAGTTCGCCGTCGGCCTGTCCCGTCAGCTGTACGGCCGCACCATCGCCTCCGAACGCCCGGGACACCGGCTGATGGAGACCTGGCACCCGCTGGGCGTCGTCGGCGTCATCACCGCATTCAACTTCCCGGTCGCGGTGTGGTCGTGGAACACCGCGATCGCATTGGTGTGTGGCGACACCGTGGTGTGGAAACCCTCCGAGCTGACCCCGCTCACCGCGATCGCCTGCCAGGCGTTGATCGAACGCGCCGCCGCCGACGTGGGGGCGCCGGTCGCGGTGAGCCAACTCCTGCTGGGCGGGCGCGAGCTGGGTGAACGACTGGTCGACGACCCGCGGGTAGCCCTGGTCAGTGCGACCGGTTCGGTGCGCATGGGCCAGGAGGTGGGACCCCAGGTCGCGGCACGGTTCGGCAAGGTGCTGCTCGAACTGGGCGGGAACAACGCCGCGATCGTGACCCCGTCGGCCGATCTGGACCTTGCGGTGCGCGCCATCGTGTTCTCGGCGGCAGGCACCGCCGGACAACGCTGCACCACACTGCGCCGATTGATTGTGCACTCCTCCATCGCCGAGGACCTGATGGCGCGGATCGTGGCGGCGTACCGGAGTCTGCCCGTCGGGGTCCCCAGCGCGGACGGGACGCTGGTCGGTCCGCTCATTCACACCCGCGCCTACCGCGACATGGTCGGCGCGTTGCAGCAGGCCCGCGCCGACGGCGGCGAGGTGTTCGGCGGCGAGCGTCACGATCTGGGTGACGAGGGCGCGTTCTACGTTTCGCCCGCGGTGGTGCGGATGCCGGCCCAGACCGCGGTCGTGCACGCCGAGACCTTCGCCCCGATTCTCTATGTCCTGACCTACGACAGTCTCGACGAGGCGATCGCACTGAACAACGCCGTGCCACAGGGTCTTTCCTCGGCCATCTTCACCACCGATGTGCGGGAGGCGGAGCGGTTCATGGCTGCCGACGGCTCCGATTGCGGTATCGCCAACGTCAACATCGGGACCTCCGGCGCCGAGATCGGTGGGGCGTTCGGCGGCGAGAAGCACACCGGAGGCGGCCGCGAATCGGGCTCGGATGCCTGGAAGGCCTACATGCGCCGGGCCACCAACACGGTCAACTACTCCTCGGAACTGCCACTGGCACAGGGCGTGCATTTCGGATAGTGGGCGACCCGCTCAGCCCTCTGCTTCGCACTCGACGTCGACATAGGCCGTGGTGGATTGCACCGGGTTGGTGCCCGCGGCGGGGATCCCGTGCACACCCGTCACAGTGCACTGTGGCAACGGAACTCCGTTGTCCCCGTTGATCTGCACGGCGTAGCCGGCATCGGTCAACTCCCGCACCACATCCGGGGCTTTGGTGCCGGCGCTCGGTGCGGCCAGCGCCGGGCCGGCTGCCCCGGCACCGCCGAGCGCCACCATCGCCGCTGCTGCGCATATCGATCTGTACATCTGGGGACCTCCTGTATCCGTACTGTCCCCAATCGATATGCGCGGTGGTTACAGCGGCTCAGCCCGGCTCGGCCGGTGGCCGCGGCCCCAGCACCTCGATGATCCCGTCGTGTTCCCGAACATCGAAGTGCGGCAGTGGTTTCGGCGCAATCGGCAACTGATGCGTGAGCACCTGTCCGGCCGGCGAGAACGAGGTGACATGGCACGGGCAACGCAGGTTGTCCGCAGTGTCGTCGAAAAACAGCTTGCAGCCCTGGTGAGTGCACACCCCGGACACCGCGTCGACCTTGCCCCCCGCTGTCCGGCGGACAAATCCCGATACCGTCTCCAGATCGAACGGCAGCACCGACCCCTCGGTGAGGGCAGTGCTTTTCGCCACCGGTTGCCACACCCCGTCGACGGGGACCAGTTCCGGCACCTCGGCCTGCCGGGAGTCCGCCGGTTTGGCCCGCCCGGTCAGCAGATGATCGATCGAGACGGCCGCGACAGCCGCGGTCGCCGCCGCGCTGGTCCCGACGATGACCTGACGCCGGGTTGCCGACGACACCCGGCGAGCGGGGGCGGGTTCGGCCGGCTGCTCATGGGACAGTTGTTCGGCAATCCGGCTCTTGAGGTCGCTGACGAACTCCGGCCGTGGTTCGTCGGCACCGGGCTGGGCCGCCCGCAATTCGATCGCGGTGCGGATCTGGGCGGCCTCGAAGTCGTCGGCGGGGAAGGATGCCGGACGACGGCCAGCGAGTAGATCGTCGATGTATTTGCGTAACCCACGCCTGGTCACGGTGCCCCTCCCTCATCGATCTGAGCAGCCAGCCGCAACGCCCGGTGCTGCAGCACCTTGGCATTGGCGACGCTGACCCCTAGTTCATTCGCCGACTCCCGGACCGAACGGCCCTGCAGGAACCGCAGTTCCAGCACCCGCCGATACTGCGGTGGCAGTTGCGCCAACACCGCCGCGACGCGCTGCGGCGCGGTGCTGACCGCACCCTCGCCGTCCGGGGAAGGATCGGGGGCGGCCACCAGATCATCGATCATGGTGACCTGGCGGCCCAGGGTGGCGCGCCAATGCGCGGCGAGCACGGTGCGGGCGGTGGCGCGTAGATAGGACCGGACCTCGGCCACGCTGGCCGACAACCGCAGCGGCCGAAGCGCTGCCAGGAACACCTCGGAGGTGAGGTCCTCGGCGTCGGCACGGCTGCCCAGTCGGGCGTACAACGTCCGATACACCCAGGTCACGTTGTCGTCGTACACCGCATCCCAGCTCGGGTAACACGCCTCCGGCACGAGCCGCAGCTCCGGCCGGTCAGGTTGCGCCGGCACCGACCGTCTCCGACGTCTTCTGCCCGGACTGCTGCGTCCTCACCGGCCTCCCGCCCCTCTCATCGTGCGGCAGCGCCGATACAGCTCCGCACACCTAGCTAGGGCCACGGGTTACACGCGAACGCGGTCGCAACCTCCAGCATCCGCCCGAGTGCGGCCCCCTGGGGCCGAAATGACTTGTAACCCGGCGCGCTATCTCGTGGTGACCACTGGATTGACCGCATGGAGGTTCCACGATGTTTCGACGATCTCGGACGACTGCCCTCATCGCCGCCGCGGTGACGCTGGCGGGTGGATTGGCCAGCTGCTCGGCCCCACCGCCCGCGGCCCCGACCCAGGTAGATTTCGGCGCCAACGGCGGCACGCCGGTCGGGCTGACCCCGATGGAACGGATGAGGCCGATGCCCCTTTCCGCGGAGCCGGCGGCCACACCCCAGCCTCCGGTGTCCGGCACCGCGGTGACCATCGACAACTTCGCCTTCGTTCCGGCCACTCTGACCGTGCACCGCGGCGACACCGTGACCTGGACCAACCGCGATGAGGAACCGCACACCGTCGCCTCCGGCGATGGCTCGTTCCACTCCCCTGGCATGGGCTCCAATGCCACCTACAGCTACACCTTCGGCACGCCGGGCAGCTACGACTACATCTGCTCGATCCATCCGTCCATGCACGGAACCGTGGTGGTGACGCCGTGACCGATCCGCACACCATGACGCGTCGGCAGCTGATCCGGCACAGCGCCTGGTTCGGCGCGGCAGTCGGTCTCGCGGTGGTCGGCGGTGAGGTCATCTCGCACGCGGCCACCACGCCGACGGCTCACATCGCCAGGCCGACACTGCGCTTCGCTCAGGTCAGCGACAGCCACATCGGGTTCAGCGGCACCGCCAATCCCGATGTCGCCGGCTCCTTCGGCCGGGCCATCGACCAAATCAACGCGCTGGGCTATACACCGGATTTCGTCATCCACACCGGCGATCTCACCCACCTGGCCACCCCCGCACAGTTCGACCAGGTGAAGCAGATGATGCAAGGTCTCAAGACACCGCACGTGTTCACCGTGCCCGGTGAGCACGATTCGGTCGACGACGCGGGCCAGAAGTACCGATCGGTGTTCGGAGCGGGCACCCGCGGCGACGGTTGGTACAGCTTCGATATCTCCGGCGTTCACGTCATCGGATTGGTCAACACGCTGAATCTCAAGAAGCTCGGCCATCTCGGTCCCGATCAACTGGAGTTCGTCCGCAAAGACACCGAACGGCTATCGTCCGACACCCCGATCGTGGTGTTCAGTCACATCCCGCTGTTCGCGATGTATCCGGACTGGGGCTGGGGTACCGACGACGCCACCCAGGCGCTGAGCTATCTGCGCCGGTTCGCCTCGGTCACCTGCCTCAACGGCCATGTCCACCAACTGTTCTCGAAGACCGACGGCAATGTGACGTTCTACAGCGGCACCACCACGGCCTACCCGCTGCCGCATCCGGGCGACGGCCCGGCACCCAAACCGCTGACCTTGCCGGCAGGCCGACTGCAGGACGCCCTGGGCATCCGGGAAGTCAGCTACACCAAGGGCACTGCCGCGCTGGCCCTCAAAGAGGAAAAACTGCAATAAGCACACCGCCCCTGCACCACGTGGCCACCGTGGTAAGCAGGTGGGATGCACATTGAGAACTCGGTTGTGATCATCACCGGGGCCGGCTCGGGAATCGGCCGGGCCCTGGCCGAGTCGTTCGCCGCGGCGGGCGCCCGGGTGGTGGCGGCCGACCTCGACGCCGAGTCTGCCGAACAGACTGCCGCGCAGATCCGTTCGGCCGGCGGTGAGGCGCTCGGCGTCCAGGCGGACGCCTGCGCCACTGCCGACATCCAGGCGCTGACCGCCACCGCGTTCGGCCCGGCCGACATCTACGTCGCCAATGCCGGAATCCTCGGCGCGCCGGGCCTCGGCACCGACGCGCAGTGGGACAGCATTCTCGACGTCAATCTGCGCGCCCATGTCCGAGCGGCGCAAGTGCTTGTCCCGCAATGGTTGTCCCGGGGCGGCGGATACTTCGTGTCGGTCGCCTCGGCAGCCGGTCTACTGTCTCAGATCGGGGCGGCCGGATACGCCGTGACCAAGCACGCCGCGGTCGGGTTCGCCGAATGGCTTGCCATCACCTATGGCGATGACGGCGTCGGGGTCAGCTGCGTGTGCCCGCTGGGGGTGGACACCCCGCTGCTCCACGCGGTACGTGAAGCCGGCGACGCCGACTCACTGATCGGCGCGGCGTCGATCGAGCAGTCCGGCGAGGTGATCAGCGCCCGGGATGTCGCGGCGGCCACCGTGGCGGCGGTCAAGGCTGGGCAATTCCTGGTGCTACCGCACCCACAGGTGCTCGATATGTATCGGCACAAGGGCTCGGACTACGACCGCTGGATCGCCGGGATGCGCCGCTACCAACGGTCACTGCGCGCCGGTCGATGAGCGAGACGACAGGCACTGCGGTGAAACATAATTGCCCAGCAGGGTGCGGTGCCACCAGACGTGATCTCGACGCAGTTCGGTCCAGGTGCTGTACCGGTACCGGTACAACCGCGCCCGGACATAGCGGGGCGGCTCGTCGGGGAATGGGTTGCGCCGCAGCAGCTTGATCGTGGCTCGATCATTCTCCAGCAGCCGCACCAGCAGGGCGCGCAGCCAGCCCTGGGCGTAGGACGGTGAGATGGCTGCGAACCACATCAGCCAGTCCAGCCGCAAATGGTAGGGCGCGAATTGCCGTGGCCACCGGTGAACGTCGCCGGGCTTGCCCCTGAACTCGTATTCCTTCCATACGGTGTGCGCGCTCAACTCCGGGTCGGAGGTGCCCTCCAGTACCACCTCGTCGCGGGTGCGGCCGATCGCTCCGAACGCTCCGTAGGAACCCACCAAGTGATAGCGGTTGTACGAGGCGTTCATCCGCTGCCGCTTCGAGAAGAGGTTGCGCACCGGCCAGTAGCTCAGGCACACCACGAATACCGCGAACGCGATCACCGTGATGACGAACCACACCGGGGTCGGCGCATAGCCGTGAGCGGGTAGCGGAAACAACGCGGCCACAGCCTTGTCCGAGACCGCGCTGAACGCCAGCACGATGGTGATCCAGTTGAGCCAGGCGAAGTTTCCCGACGTCACCAACCACAGCTGGGTGATGATCACGATGGCCGCCGCGACACTGGCCACCGGCTGCGGAGCGAACAGTGCGAACGGCACGACGAGTTGGGCAAAGTGGTTGCCGGCCACCTCGATTCGGTGCAACGGCTTGGGCAGATGGTGGAAGAACCAGCTCAACGGTCCGGGCATGGGTTGGGTCTCGTGGTGGTAGTACAGGCAGGTCAGATTGCGCCAGCATGGGTCACCGCGCAGCTTGATCAGCCCGGCCCCGAACTCAACCCGGAACAACAGCCAGCGGGCCAGCCACAGCACCAGAACCGGGGGTGCGACGTCGTCGTTGCCCAAGAAGGTCACCAAGAACCCGGCTTCCAGCAGCAGTGACTCCCAGCCGAACGAATACCAGGTCTGCCCCACGTTGACGATCGACAGGTACAACACCCACACCACCAGCCAGGGCAGCATCGCGGCCCAGAGCGGCAGCAGATCCGTGAGGCCGGCCACCAGGGCCACCGAAAACACGATGCCGATCGCGCAGACCCCGGCGAAGAAGCGGTCCGAATAGTGCAGCTGGAAGATGCTCGGGGCGCGCCGGAACGAGCTAAAGGCCAGGAAACGAGGTATCGGGAGCAGTCCCCGCTCCCCGAGCAGCCCGCGAAACTGCCGAGCCGCCGCGATGAACGCGATCACGTAGATCGCCGCGGTCCCCCGCTGCAACACCTGTCGGGCCAACCAGTATTCGGGTGCGATGAACCATTCCATACGCCGACCTCGGACGATGCGGGCCTGTCCCTGCTGACGCTACCCCGAATCGGGGCATTTCACGCCGGGTCGCCACAGCGTCGCCCGCCGCTTTCCGGGGCAAAAAGCGCCGAGTCAGGCCGAGTTAAGCTGCAGGCGTGGGTGCCGAGTCGAGACGACGGCTCTCCCCCGCCGACAGACGCAACGAGCTGTTGGCGCTGGGGGCCGAGGTGTTCGGCCAGCGGCCGTACGACGAGGTCCGCATCGACGAGATCGCCGAACGCGCCGGGGTGTCGCGCGCTCTGATGTACCACTACTTCCCGGACAAGCGGGCCTTCTTCGCCGCTGTGGTGCGCGCCGAGAGCGAGCGCCTGTTCGAGGCCACCAACACCCCGCCCGACCCTGGGCTGAGCCTGTTCGGCCAGCTACGCGCCGGGGTGCTGGCCTATCTGCGCTACGACGAGGAACACCCGCATGGTGCGTGGGCGGCGTATATGGGCGTAGGCCGCGCCGACGCGGTGCTGCGCGGCGTCGACGACGTCGACAACGACCGCCAGGCCGACCGGATCATGAACCGGATCGGCATGGCAGTGTCCGAGCCGCTGGACGCCAAACTCGAACGCGACCTGCGGGCCACCGTCTACGGCTGGCTGGCCCTGACCTTCGAGATGTGCCGGCAGCGGCTGGTGAACCCGTCGATCGACGCCGGATTCGTCGCCGACAGCTGCGCACACAACCTGCTCGACGCCATCGGCCGGGTACCGGGGCTGCCGCCGGAACTGGTCTGCGCGGCATCCCCGCAGTACCGCTGACCAGGTGGGCGAGGACGACCCGCGAGATCTGTCGGTGCCACGCGGCAGTATGGCTAGGTGACCACCACACCAGCCGATCCGCTGGCCCGGTTCAGTGCGCTGACCCGGGAGTGGTTCACGGCCGCATTCCCCGCGCCGACGGCCGCACAGGCCCAGGCCTGGTCGGCCATCGCCGAGGGGCACAACACCCTGGTCGTCGCGCCCACCGGATCGGGCAAGACGCTGGCGGCATTCCTGTGGGCCATCGATGAGCTGGCCCGGTCCCCTATCCCAGAACAGACCGCCGATCCCAGGTCGGGGACGACGGTGCTGTACGTGTCGCCACTCAAGGCCCTGGCCGTCGACGTCGAACGCAACCTGCGCACCCCGCTGACCGGGATCACCCGGGTCGCCGAGCGGCACGGGTTACCGGCGCCGTCGATCAGCGTCGGCGTCCGCTCCGGGGACACCACACCGCAGCAGCGCCGCGCAATGATCAGCAAGCCGCCAGACATCCTGATCACCACGCCGGAATCGCTGTTCCTGATGCTGACCTCGGCGGCCCGCGAAACCCTGACCGGCGTGCGGACCGTGATCGTCGACGAGGTGCATGCCGTCGCGGCCACCAAACGCGGTGCGCACCTGGCTCTTTCCCTGGAACGGTTGGACCAGCTGCTGGATTCGCCGGCCCAGCGGATCGGGTTGTCGGCGACGGTCCGTCCCCCCGAGGAGGTGGCCCGGTTCCTGTCCGGTCAGGCGCCCACCACCATCGTTGCCCCGCCTGCCGGTAAGACCTTCGACCTGTCGGTCCAGGTCCCGGTTCCGGACATGGCCAATCTCGACAACAGCAGCATCTGGCCCGATGTCGAGGAACGCATCGTCGACCTGATCGAGGCGCACCGGTCCTCGATCGTGTTCGCCAACTCGCGCCGGCTGGCCGAACGGCTGACCTCACGTCTCAACGAGATTCACGCCGAACGCGCCGGAATCGAGCTCTCCCTCGACCGTAACCCGCAGGTGGGCGGCGGTGCGCCGGCCCAACTCATGGCCAGCGGTCAGGCCAACGGCGCACCGCCGCTGCTGGCCCGGGCGCACCACGGCTCGGTCAGCAAGGAGCAGCGGGCCCAGGTCGAGGACGATCTCAAGAGTGGCCGGCTGCGCGCCGTGGTTGCCACCTCCAGCCTGGAACTGGGCATCGACATGGGCGCGGTCGATCTGGTGATCCAGGTGGAGTCCCCGCCGTCGGTGGCCAGCGGGCTGCAGCGCATCGGGCGGGCCGGGCATCAGGTGGGCGAGATCTCCCAGGGCGTGCTGTTCCCCAAGCACCGCACCGACCTGATCGGCTGTGCGGTGGCGGTGCAGCGCATGCGCTCCGGTGAGATCGAGACCATGCACGTCCCGGCCAATCCGCTGGATGTGCTGGCCCAGCACACCGTGGCGGCCGCCGCGCTGGAGCCGCTGGACGCCGATGCCTGGTTCGATGCGGTGCGGCGCAGTGCCCCGTTCGCGACCCTGCCACACAGCGCCTTCGAGGCCACCCTGGATCTGCTGTCCGGAAAGTACCCGTCCACCGAGTTCGCCGAACTGCGGCCCCGGCTCGTCTATGACCGCGACACCGGAACGCTCACCGGCCGCCCCGGCGCCCAACGCCTAGCGGTCACCTCCGGCGGGGCGATCCCCGACCGTGGACTGTTCACCGTCTACCTGGCGACCGACTCCGAAAAGCCGTCCCGGGTAGGCGAACTCGACGAGGAGATGGTCTACGAATCCCGGCCCGGCGATGTCATCTCACTGGGCGCCACCAGCTGGCGGATCACCGAGATCACCCATGATCGAGTGCTGGTCATCCCGGCCCCGGGACAACCGGCCCGGCTGCCGTTCTGGCGCGGTGACAGCGTGGGCCGGCCCGCCGAACTGGGCGCGGCGGTCGGGGCATTCACCGGCGAACTCGCCGGACTCAAGCGGTCCGAGTTCGACAAGCGGTGCCAGTCAATGGGTTTCGCCGGGTTCGCGACCGACAACCTGTACCAGTTGCTGCACGACCAGCGCGAGGCCACCGGTGTGGTCCCCAGCGACAGCACATTCGTGGTGGAGCGGTTCCGTGACGAGCTGGGCGACTGGCGGGTGATCCTGCATTCGCCGTACGGGCTGCGGGTGCACGGGCCGCTGGCCCTGGCGGTGGGCCGCCGGTTGCGGGAGCGGTATGGCATCGACGAGAAGCCGACCGCCTCCGACGACGGCATCATCGTGCGACTGCCCGATTCCGGTGAGAATCCGCCCGGGGCTGACCTTTTCGTGTTCGACGCCGATGAGATCGAACCGATCGTGACCGCTGAGGTGGGCGGGTCGGCATTGTTCGCTTCCCGGTTCCGCGAATGCGCCGCCCGGGCCCTGTTGCTGCCGCGCCGTCATCCCGGCAAGCGGTCCCCGCTGTGGCATCAGCGGCAGCGCGCCGCGCAACTGCTCGATATCGCCCGCAAGTATCCGGATTTCCCGATCGTGCTGGAAACGGTGCGCGAATGCCTGCAGGACGTCTACGACGTCCCCGCTCTGACCGAGCTGATGCGCCGGGTGGCGCAGCGCCGGCTGCGGCTGGTGGAGGTGGAAACCGCGACCCCGTCACCGTTCGCGGCCTCGCTGCTGTTCGGCTACGTGGGCGCGTTCATGTACGAGGGCGACAGCCCGCTGGCCGAACGGCGCGCCGCGGCGTTGGCTTTGGACACCGTGCTGCTTGCCGAGCTGCTGGGCCGGGTGGAACTTCGCGAGCTGCTGGACCCGGCGGTGATCGCGTCGACATCGGAGCAGCTGCAGCACCTGACCGCCGAGCGTGCCGCGCGTGACGCCGAGGCCGTGGCCGACCTGCTGCGGCTGCTGGGCCCGCTCACTGAGGCCGAGATCGCCCAGCGCGCCGCCACCGACAACATCGGGGGCTGGCTCGATGGTCTGCAGGCCGCCAAGCGTGCCCTGCCGGTGACCTATGCCGGCCAGACCTGGTGGGCGGCGGTGGAGGACATCGGCCTGTTGCGCGACGGGGTCGGGGCGCCGGTGCCGGTCGGGGTGCCCGCGGCGTTCACCGAATCCGTCGGCGACCCGCTCGGAGATCTGATCGGCCGCTACGCCCGAACGCACGGTCCGTTCACCACCACCGAGGTGGCTGCCCGGTTCGGATTGGGCCTGCGGGTGACCGCAGATGTGTTGGGCCGCATGGCCGTCGATGGCCGGCTGGTCCGCGGTGAGTTCGTTGACGGTCCGGCCGGGGACCAATGGTGCGACGCCGAGGTGCTCAAGATCCTGCGCCGCCGGTCTTTGGCCGCGCTGCGCGCCCAGGTCGAGCCGGTCAGCACGGCGGCCTACGGCCGGTTCCTGCCGGCCTGGCAGCAGGTCGGCTCCACACACAGTGCGGGTATCGATGGGCTGGCCGCGGTGATCGAGCAGGTGGCCGGGGCCCTGATCCCCGCGTCGGCTTTGGAGTCGCTGGTCTTCGGCCAGCGGGTGCGCGACTATCAGCCGGCCATGCTCGACGAACTGCTGGCCTCGGGCGAGGTCATGTGGTCGGGCGCCGGACAGATCGGCGGCAGCGACGGCTGGGTGGCGTTGCATCTGGCCGAGTCGGCACCGCTGACGTTGGGCGCGCCGGCCGAGATCGAATTCACCGACACCCATCGGGCGATCATGGAGACGCTGGGTCATGGTGGGGCGTATTTCTTCCGCCAGCTCACCGATGTCGCGCCCGAGTCCGAGCTCAAAACGGCTCTGTGGGAACTCATCTGGGCGGGATGGGTCACCGGCGACACGTTCGCCCCGGTGCGCGCGATGTTGTCGGGGCCGCGACGATCCGGGACACCGGCCCACCGGCAGCGCCAGCGCCCACCACGGCTCAGTCGCTACAGCGTCGCGCGTCCACATAGCCGCGCGGCCGATCCGATGGTGTCCGGCAGATGGTCGGCATTGCCTGGTGCAGAGCCGGATTCGACGGTGCGGGCTCATTTTGAGGCGGAGCTGTTGCTCAATCGGCACGGGGTTCTCACCAAGGGAGCCGCGGTCGCCGAAGGGGTGCCCGGCGGGTTCGCCACGTTGTACAAGATGCTCAGCGCATTCGAGGATGCCGGCCGCTGCCAGCGCGGCTACTTCGTCGAATCGCTGGGCGGGGCACAGTTCGCGGCGGCCTCAACGGTCGACCGGTTGCGGTCCTACCTCGATGGGGTCGATCCGCAGCGGCCCGAGTACCACGCGGTGGTGCTCGCGGCGACCGACCCGGCCAACCCGTACGGGGCGGCGCTGGGCTGGCCCGAACGCGCCGGTGACGCCGACGCGCACCGGCCGGGCCGCAAGGCCGGTGCCCTGGTGGCGTTGGTCGACGGGCAACTGGTGTGGTTCCTGGAGCGCGGTGGCCGGACCCTGCTCAGCTTCGGCTCGGATGCCGAGGCGCAGCGGGCCGCCGCGTCCGCGCTGGCGGATCTGGTGCGGGCCGGGCGGATGCCGTCGCTGTTGGTGGAGCGGATCAACGGGGTCGCGGTGCTCGACCCGGGTATCGACGAGGAACGCGCCACCGTGCAGGACGCGTTGACCGGGGCCGGGTTTGCCCGCACCCCGCGCGGCCTGCGATTGCGGTGAACGGGCAACGGCTCAGAGCGGGTGTTCAATAGGGTATGCCCGAAGGCGACACCGTTTTTCACACCGCCACAGCGCTGCGCGACGCGTTGGTGGGAAAGACATTGACCCGCTGCGATATCAGGGTGCCGGGTTACGCCACCGTCGATCTGACCGGGCAGGTGGTCGACGAGGTGCTCAGCCGGGGCAAGCATCTGTTCATCCGGGTCGGGCCGGCCAGCATCCACTCCCACCTGAAGATGGAAGGCAGTTGGCGGGTCGGGTGGTCCGGGGGCGCGGCACATCGCGTCCGCATCGTGCTGGAGACCGCCGACGCCCGGGCCACCGGGATCGATCTCGGTCTGCTCGAAGTGTTGAGCCGTGCCACGGATATGGCGCCGGTGGCGCACCTCGGCCCTGACCTGCTCGGCCCGGACTGGGAGCCGCGCACCGCGGCGGACAACTTGACCGCCGACCCGGACCGCCCCTTGGCCCCGGCCTTGCTCGATCAGCGGGTGATGGCCGGCGTCGGCAATGTCTACTGCAATGAACTGTGCTTCGTCTTCGGGCGGCTGCCCACCTCACCGGTCAGCTCGCTGACCGATCCCCTACGTGTCGTGCAGCGCGCCCGGGACATGCTGTGGCTCAACCGGTCCCGCTGGAATCGCACCACCACCGGCGACACCCGGCCCGGGCGGCAGCTGTGGGTGTACGGCCGTGCCGGTGAGCCGTGCCGCCGATGTGGGACGCCGATCGAGACCGACACCGACGGTGAGCGGGTGGCGTACTGGTGCCCGGTGTGCCAGAGCTGACCTCGCGACGAGCGGAAACGGCTATTGAGCCGTTTCCAACCCACTGTCAGCGAAGGCCGATACAGATGCGGCCAAGGACAGGCATCGTGCGAACTGCTCGGCGCCTTTCGGTGCAGTGCCGCCTACACCCACGGCAAATGTCGTGTATGTCTGCAGCTCTGCCGGTACAGGCCCGACGACCTGCACCCCCGCCACTGAGGCCAGCTCGCTCATCTGTTGAATCGCCACGTCGGCGCGACCATCGAGCAGGGCTTCAGCAGTGAATCCACTTTCGAACACGGTCGCGCGTTCGTTGATGCGCGCGGCCAGACCGAGTCGTTCCAGAGAAGCAGAGAACGCAATCCCACTCGCCCCTGTCCGCGTATACGCAACCGAGCGGGCGGACAACAAGTATTCGAGGAAGGCTGCGCCATCGGCAAATTCCGGGGCGACGGCGCCAGCTGCCACGGCATATCCGATGCTGGAGCGGGCAACCGTCTCGACCGAAGAAGGTTGCAGCACGCCGGCTTCTGCGATGGCCCGTACTGAACCGTCGACGCCGATAAACACATCGGGCCGAGCCCCGCTATCGATCAGTTTGATCAACACCGTCGTTGGTTCAAAAGTGGCGTCAACGGTGATCCCGGTCCCCTCGGTGAACGACGGGATAATGTGTTCCACAAGGGCATTGCGTAGCGCAAGGCCGCTGTACAGAGTGATGTTGCTCTTGGTCATGAGATGCCCTAGCTCGTCGTTTGGATTCGGTACTTCGCCTCGAGCGCTGCAGCTCGCTGAGTGGTCAGTGGCACATACGGGAGACCATGGAGACGCAGATACAACTCGGCCGTGTGCTCGAGTTCTTCAAGGTGGTCGAGCGCTTGTGCGATGCTGACTCCCGCGACTACGGGGCCGTGGTTTCGCAGCAGCAGGGCGTGATGTTCGCGAGCGAATTCGGCAACCGTCCGCTCGCCGGTTTCGTCACCTGGGGCCATGTACGGCAGCATTGGAAGCCGACCGATGCGCATGGCGAAATATGCCGTCAGGGGCGGGATCGCGTCCCCGCCGTCAACCACGTCGAGACATGAGACCGCCGCCGCCGCCGGCGAGTGAGTATGAACGACCGCATTCAGTTCCGGGCGGGCGTTCAGCATCGCCAGATGCAGGAATGCTTCTTTCGTCGGTTTTGGGCCTGCCAGATGAGTTCCGTCCATCGCAACGACGGCGAGTTCATCTGTAGTCAGCGCACCGAGGTTGCATCCCGTTGAAGTCAGGACAATTTGATCTCCTTCTCGCACAGACAGGTTGCCCGTGCATCCGTGAGTGAGGCGGCGTTCGAAGATGGAGTGTGCAGCCTGTATCAGGTCCCTGCGTGAATTGCTCATGTTCACCCTTGCGCTCCTGGCGGGAAAGTGTCGGTGAAGAACGTCGGGCCGCCAAAGTTGCCCGATTTGAGAATCAGATCGATTCCTCTGGCGGTGTCTCGAATCCAGGGAACGCCAGGGGCGGCCTCCGCACCAACGGTTGTCGCACGGATGTCCAGCGCCGCGATGACCGCACCCGAAGTCTCACCGCCCGCGACGAGGAACTTCTTGACCGACCTGTCCAGAAGGCCCCGGGCGATCAGACCGGCCGCAGCTTCGTACACCTCAGAGACAATCGAATCTTGGTGACGCTGGTCAACAGACTGCGACGAGTGAATGAGGACGGGGCGGGCAGGCTGCCCGTCGAACCAGCGAAGTGCGGCTTCCGCGAGCAACTCCGGTTCCCGACTGAGCGAGGTGTCGAGACGATAATGCCGCCCACCAGCGGCGATGAACGCCGCAATCTGCGAGAGCGTGCGAGCCGAACAACTGCCGGCAATGATGGCGCCAGCGGCGAGTGTGTCAACGTCGAAATCTGCTGATCCATCAGAGTGTTCGTTACGGCTTGTGATCATCTCGGCCAACCCGGCGGATCCGCCGACGAGCTCTGCATCGCTGAGTGCTGCGGCGATGGTTTCGAGATCGGCTCGTTCGGTGGCGTCGGCAACGAGGTGCCGGATTCCATTGCGTTCCGCCGCTTCCATAGCGCGCCGGACTGCTCGGGTGCCGGATCTGACGGTCGAGAGTGCGAGCAGCCCAACAGGATGGCTGGTTTGTGCTTGGAGTAGGCGCACTACCGAAGAGTCGGTCATCGGCGTGAGCGGGTGCTCACGCATGTGCGTTTCGTCAAGGGGCGTGTCATCGACGAACAAGTGACCGCAGTAGACCGTGCGACCGTGGTCGGGCGCGCTTGGTGTCGTCACCACAAGCCCACTGCCCAACCGGTCCGCGATGGCGTCGGTGATCGGTCCGATGTTGCCCTGCGCGGTCGAATCAAACGTCGAGCAGTACTTCAAGTAGAACCGGTCCGCGCCAATCCGCTGAAGCGTCTCAAGAGCTGCCAAGGATTGCTGCACCGCCTGCGTGACCGGCAGTGTCCGAGTCTTCAATCCGATTACTACGACGTCTGTATCAGCGCGGAAGTCATCAAGCTCCGCAGTGAATGCGAGGAGAGTTCTTGCGCCACAACGGCGCACAGCTGCAGCAACATCCGTCGCGCCGGTTACATCGTCGGCCAGGATACCAATCACGCCGGCCCCCCGATACGCATAGACAGCTTGCGTGCCGCCGCGGCAGGTGCCGAGTACACCGGCTTGCCAAGGCGCTCAGTCAATATGGCATCAGCACCGGCAATGGAGTACTGCGCGAGTACGACCCCATCCCAGCCATCAGCATCGCCAATCACGTCCATGATCGCATCGGCCACCCCCACAACGTCGCCGTGTTTTGCCGCATTGGCCGCAGCACTAGCGTGGACCGAGTCCAAGCGGATTCTCTTTCCAACCGAGTCGACTCTCCTCGCCAATCGCTGCCCGGTGTCGGTAGCGGCACTATCCAGCGAAGCGACCACCAGGACACTCCGATGAGTCGAGGCAGCGACCTCGTCGAACATCGCAGTGTCCGGGGCGAGCAGCGGTACCCCAACGTCATTCGCCAGTTCTTCAGCGACAACGCCATACAGGGAGCAGGTAAGCAAGACGGCGTCGGCTCCTCCCGCAACGGCCAAGCCGATCAGTGCGCGCATACGCTGCTCCAGTGCGGGATCAATACCGCCTCGCTCCTCCGCATCGGCAAGCAACCGGTCATCAAGGAGATTCCAAATTGTCGCGTGCGGTAGCGCGCGGTTGATCGCGGCGACCGCAGGCGGGATCGCGACCGGAGTGGCACTGACCAAGGCAATGCGCGGTTTGTTGGTCATGAATTCCGCCGTAGAGCTCGTATCCACGTGAGACCCTCGAGTGTCGTTGTTGCCGGGCGGTACTCACATCCGATCCAGCCGTCGTAGCCGGATGCGGCAACCGCGGCGAGAACATGTCGGTATGCGATTTCCCCGGTCCCCGGCTCGTTCCGGCCGGGGTTATCGGCTATTTGCACATGCCTGACGACGGGCAGCAGCGTCGCAAACCGTTCGGAGACGTTTCCGCGGTCAACCTGGGCGTGATAGAAGTCGAACAGCACGCCCAGCGTGTGTGGATCGACGGCCCGGGCGACGTCTGCAGCCGCCTCCATCGACGCAAGCCCGTATCGTGGCACGTCGCGCTTGTTGATGGCCTCGAGAACGAGAGTGATTCCCGTGCCACGGGCTTGATCCGCCGCCCAAGCGATGTTCGCGACGTACGTCGCAAAGCACTGGGCCCGTGTTTGTTCTGGCGGACAGGCCCCCGCCATGACGTGGACTAGATTGGCGCCCAGCGTGCTTGCATATTCCAGTGCCGAATCAACGCCACGGCGGAACTCCTCGACCGCTCCCGGGACAACGGCGGCACCTGCACCCGTCGCGCTGTCCGGCGCGCCTGCAGGCGTGTTGATGAGTATCTGTTCCAACCCGGCGTCGTCGAGCAGGGCCCGCAATCGGGTCGCAGCGTACGGGTAGGGCGAGGCATATTCGACAGCCGTGAAACCTGCCTCGGCAGCGGCTGCGAAGCGGGCTTCGAATGGCAACTCGGTGAACATCCATTTGAGATTCGCGGCAAGTTTGAGAGGCCCCGACGGGGTATCGAGTTTCATCCGACGGTCGCACTCGCTTCGCGGTATGCCGGATTCACCACGTGCTCAGGCTGACCACCATTGAGAATGCCGATGACATTGCGAGCCGCCATCTCGCCCGAGTTCCGCCGCGCTTCGCGGGTCGCGCCGGCGATATGACCCGTGGTGACGATCTGCGGCACCTGGTGCAGGGGGCTGTCGGTGGGCAGCGGCTCCTGCTCAAACACATCGAGCGCAGCGCCGGCGATCCTGCCGCGATCGACCGCGTCTTTCAGGGCGCGCTCGTCGACGATGCCGCCGCGGGCCGTGTTGATGACGACACAATCGGATTTCATCAACCCGAGCGCTCGGGCGTCGATCAGGTGCCTGGTTTCCTCGGTGAGCGCAATGTGCAACGTAAGGAAGTCCGACCGGCGCAGGAGGTCGTCCAGAGATGCACGTTCGATGCCGTGCTCGGCCGCGAATCCGGCATCGAAGCACGGATCGTAGGCGACGATTCGCATACCGAATCCACCTGCGATGACGGCGACAGCCTTCCCGATGGAACCCAGGCCGACGATGCCAAGGGTGCTTCCTCGGAGTTCGCGCCCGGTCAGCTGATCCCACGCGCCGCGCTCCACGTCGCGCAGGGTCTCGGGGATGCGCCGGGCTGCTGCCAGCATGAGCGCGAAGACATGTTCGGCGACGGCCTGCCGGTTCGCTCCCGCCGTCACGCAAACGGGAATCCCACGTTGCGTGGCAGCGCTGACATCGACGCTGTCATATCCGACACCCGTCCTGACGATGATCTTCAATCGCCTGGCGGTGGCGATGTCGCTCGCAGTAAGTGGCCTCGTTCCCGCGATGATCGCGTCCGCTCCACGCAGGATTTCCGCCCGTTGAGTCGGTGGAAGCGTGTCGAGTTCAGGCCGATGTTCGACGGTGAGACCCGCCCCGCGGAGAAGTTCGTCGACGGTATCCCCAGGCTGCAGGAACGCGGTCGTTATGACGACATGATTACCGGTCACCAGATTCCCCCGCGGTAGTCCGCGGCGGTGAACCCGCCGCCGTGGAATGCTGGTATCTCATCGTCGCGCCCTACCCGATCGGCGTAGTCAGCTGCATTGTCTTTCGGCGAGAAGCCAATCGCGTTCCAACCGGCTGTGCCGTCCCACCATGTGCCCGTATTTGCAGAGCAGCCGTAGACCACCTGATATCCCAGTGACGGCGCCTCGATTGCGCATCGGATGAGTTCGATACCGTCCGGCCAGCTGAGCCAGAGTGCGAGCTGCCGCACGTCTTCTGGCTCGGGACGAAAAGTCCCAATCCGCAAGCAGACCGATTCAATACCCCATTTGTCGTAGTAGAGCCTGGCAAGGGACTCACCGAACGCCTTTGAGACGCCGTAGTAAGTGTCGGGCCGCAGTGCAGCGGTCTCGTCCAGCTTGATCGACGACGGATGAAACCCCACTACGTGGTTGGAACTTGCGTAGACGACACGACGGACCTCGGCATTTCTTGCCGCCTCGTAGAGGTTGTAGGTGCCTCGGATGTTGCTGTGCTCGATCTCGTCGAACGGTGCCTCGTCGGCGATACCCCCAAGGTGGACAATCACATCCGTTCCATCCGCGGCTGCCGAGAGCCTCTCCAGATCGCAGAGGTCTCCGTGCACCACCGTCTCGTTGGGGTACAGCGGCTCATCCGGTCCCCCACGCGTGTAGAGGACTACCTTGTCGTAGCGCCCGGCGAGCCCCTTTCGAATCACCTGCCCCATGCGGCCCGTTCCGCCGGTGTACAGCACAGTCGTCATTTCATCCACTTCCTTCAGCCCATGTATGTCGTGCACGCGATAGCTCAATTACTTGATGCTGCGGTCCTGTTCGCCCATCTCCCCATCGACGAAAAACCCGACAGCCGCACACTGTTCGCGCGAACGCAGGACGAGGCCGTCCTCGAAAGTCAGACCAACATCGTGTCCCGGTACGAGCACTCCGCCGGTGTCTTTGAGTAGGCACTTCAACCGGTCAACCGTCTGTCGGCTCGCGTGCTCATCCATCGTCGAGTCAACACGGAGTGTCGAGAGTTCGAAGATGTTCTTCACCGCGTCGCCGGCGAATATGTGGTCCTGGCCGCTCGTGGCAACGTGGAATGCGAGGTGCCCGGGAGTGTGCCCGGGACTGTCCACCGCGGTTATCCCCGGCAGAATCTCTTGGCCACCGCGGATTCGCGCCACACCGCTCTTCCGGCGCAACAGCTCCTCGACGTGTAGGTCCGCCACGAAATTCGTTCCCGCCGGTTGTTCCGCGGCCCATTTGAGCTCGGCCGCGCCCACCCAGGTGACCGCATTCGGGAACATCGTGAAATTCCCTACATGGTCCCAGTGCAGGTGCGTGACCAGCACGTCAGTGATGTCTGCCGCCGTCAAGCCTCGCTCGGCGAGCCCGTCGTGTATCAGCGGAATGTAGGCGGGCGGGCCTGTGTCGACGAGGACCCTACGGCCCTCGCATTCGAGGAGCCAGAGGCTACTCCAGCCGAAACCGCCATGCGATGACGACTTACCCGGGAAGCCTTCGACCAGTGGGTGCATGGTGTACATCGGTCAGGCCGCCACTCGCTCGGCGAGCGAATTCCGCGAGAACATCCAGGTGAGCACCCCACCTACACCGAGCAACAAACCCGCCAAGACGAACGGGATCGCGTACGACCCGGTGAAGTCGACCAGGTAGCCGGTCGCGATCGGGGCGATGAGACCAAACACGTTGCCGCCCACAGAAACCAGTGCAAACACCCGTCCACGGGCCGAGTTGCCTTGGATGAGGTCACCGGCGAGCGCAAAGTTGAGGGTCATTGCAGACGTGATCATGATCAGCACCCAAGCAATGACGATGATGATCACGACGATATTGCCGATGAATGGCAGAACGAACAGCGGAAGGCCGAGCAACATGGTGACAACGACGAGATTGCGACGCCCGCCTGAATGTAGTTCGTCGGCAGGAACGATGCGGTCGCTGATGTAGGCGACACCGAGGCTCCCGAGAGCGGCAATCAGGTAGACGATGCCCGTGACACCGCCAGAACCAAATCCATTGAATCCGCGCTCTTCCTGGAGGTACAGCGGCATGAACGACAGGAACAGATAGTTGGTGTAGGCGGCGCAGCCGTGGGAGATCAGCAGGCTCCACATCGTGCGCTTACGCAGCAGCTGCGGAATCGTAAGCGGCGCTGCGGAGTACATCTGTTTGGCGGATTCGGGGTCAACCCGTTCCCGAATGATGTACTCACGCTCGGTGCTGTCAAGCCACCGGGCCTTCTCAGGGGTGTTGTAGATCAACATCCACACGATGCTGAACACGATGCCAACCACACCGAGGATGAGGAACGATGCGCGCCATCCAAACGCGACGATCAGATACGCCGCGACCACTGCACCGATTGCCGGACCAAAAAGAGCCCCGGAATTGAGTAGTCCGGTGAAGCGCGCCCGTTCTTGGCGCGGCGCCCATTCCGAAATGACCGAGTTGCCAACCGGATACATCGGAGACTCGCCGGCACCGAGCAGGAGTCGAGCGGCAACCAACATCCCGAGACCTACTGCGGCACCGGTAAGACCTACGCCAACGGACCAAATGATCACACTGATCGGCAGCAGCAAGCGAGCGCCCCAGCGGTCAGCAATGAGACCGACCGGGATGAGCATCGCCAAGTAGGCCCAACTGAAGACCGAGGTGAGAAGGCCGAACTCACCTTTCGTGAGGTCGAACTCCGCAATCAAATGAGATCCCGCCACGGCCCAGTTGACGCGATCCATATAGCCAATCGTCACGAGCAGCAACAACCCGATACCGACGATATAGCGGCGGGAGCTCACCTTCGTTGAAGCTCCCTGAGTTACCAGCGAAGTCATCATTGACCCTTCATCAGGACTATAGTGTCGGCTATACTATAGTTTGACCGCTGTGGTGTAAACCCTTGTTGCCCTGATGGCTCAGGCGTTCAAAATCCGGGCCGCAGCGCCCGAGATGTGTTCGGCCATATGCGCCGCGGCTGCTTCGGGTTCGTGCGCCGCGATCGCTGTAAAGACGGCTCTGTGCTCGGGCGCGGCCCACTTTGCACCGGTTCTCCCCATCTTCGAGAAGAGGCGGAAACGTTGGATCTCTCCTCCGAGCGCCCGGTAGGCGCTTTCCAAGAAGGGGTTCCCCGCATGTTCGGCGATGAGCATGTGAAATCGGTCGTCGGAACGCCAGTAAACGCGGAATCCTTCTGCTTCCCGATCCGCGTGGCCAACCGCTCCTTCAAGTTCGACGACCGTTTCTTCGAGACTCGCAACGAACTCCGGAGTAGTACGACGAGCCGCAGCCGCAGCCAGCTGCGGCTCAAGCAAGAGGCGGGCCTCCATGAGCTGACGGACTTCGGTCAGACTCATCATCGGCGCAACCCGATATCCACGCAGAGCTTCACGCCGCACCAAGCCGGTGTGTTCGAGACGTGCGAGCGCTTCTCGAAGGGGCGTCTGGCTCACCGACAGTTCCCGGGAGAGCGCGCCTATATTCAACGGCTCCCCGGCAGCCCGGACTCCATCCATGAACTGCCCGAGAAGCAGGTCATACATCTGATCCGCAAGTGGCCTCCGCACCGGTTCATACTCGGCCAAGCCACTCCCCTCCCCGGTCGTTGGCATGGGTACCCCATACCTCCACTCTCATACAGCGCCACTGCGAGCGGTAACAATCACCCCTGATGGGTGCCGAAGTCGCATACGTCCGACTTCCAGCCGTCCAACCCGCGCCTACCACAATAGATGCCTGCACACCGTGGCAAGGAGACGGTATGACGAGGTTGAAGCCTCGTCATACCGTCCAGTTCGAAACCTCACGTCCGAGTGGGACCGCCGGTTGGCGACAGTGCTGCAACGCAGGGTGTGTCGAACGCTCGCGCTGGGAGCCGATTCAGCGGCGTCAGTTGATCAGGGCTAGTTCGCGTTCGGCCTCGTGTGCCGGTGCCGGCTGCGGCGCCTTATCCGCCGGCTCGGAATCCTTGTCGCCACCGCCCCACGGGAACGCCAGCCGAACGATCTTGCGCACCACGCTGCCAAACTGCTGGTGCAGCGGACCACTGTTGTACGGCAGGCCGTAGCGCTCGCAGATCTCACGCACCTCGACCGAGATCTCGGCCAGCCGGTGCGCCGGGATATCCGGGAACAGGTGATGCTCGATCTGGAATGACAGGTTGCCGCTGAGCAGATGAAACAGCTTGCTGCCGGTCAGGTTTGCCGACCCGAGCAGCTGGCGGAAGTACCACATGCCGCGGGTCTCGTTCTCGGTGTCTTCGAGGGAGAACTCCTGGGTGCCGTCCGGGAAGTGCCCGCAGAAGATGATCATGAACGCCCACACGTTACGAGTCAGGTTGGCGGTCAGGTTGCCCGCGAACACCAGCGGCGCGAATGGGCCGGCCAGCAGCGGGAAAGCCACATAGTCCTTGAGCGTCTGCTTCTTGGTCTTCGCCCAAATCCCCCGCAGCACTTCCTTTTTGTCGGCGAGGCTGATCTCGCCGGCCCGGATTCGCTCGGTCTCCATCTCATGCAGCGCCACGCCGTACTGGAACAGCACCATGAGCAGGAAGGCGTAGATCGGGTTACCCAGGTAATACGGCGACCACTTCTGGTCCTCGCTCATCCGCAGGACGCCGTAACCGATGTCGCGGTCCATGTCGACGATGTTGGTGTAGGTGTGGTGCATGTAGTTGTGCGAGTGCCGCCACTGATCGGCCGGGCAGGCGGTGTCCCACTCAAAAGCCTTGCTAGAGATGGCCGGATCAGCCATCCAGTCGTACTGGCCGTGCATGACGTTGTGGCCGATCTCCATGTTGTCGAGGATCTTCGAGATCGCCAGCATGGCCGTGCCGGCCAGCCAGAACGGTGGGAAGATCCCGCCGAACAGCAGCGCGCGGCCTCCGACTTCGAGAGTGCGTTGGGCCTTGATCACGTTGCGGATATAGCTGGCGTCGCGTTCGCCGAGATCGGCGATCACGCGTTCGCGGATGGCGTCGAGCTCCCGGCCGATTTCCTCGGCCTGCTCGGGGGTCAGGGTGTACTTCTTATCGGACATGACACGTCCTTCCGGTCGTTAAAGATCGATGGCGACGTCACCGACGGCAGCGGTGACGCAGATCTGGATGTCTTCGCCGTCGGCGGTCGATACCGCCCCGGTGATCAAGTTGCGCACCGCACCACGGCTCTTGAACCGGGTGCAGCTGTGGCAGATACCCATCCGGCATCCGCTCTCCGGCTTCAGCCCGGCCGCCTCGGCCTGCGCCAGCAGCGGCTGGCCGTCGTCGGTCACCTCGATACCGCTGCCGGTGAATGCGACTGTGCCGCCGGTGGACTCGGTCGGCACGGTGAGCGTAGGCGGAACGAAGCTCTCCGAACTGACGTTGCGGCAGTGCTGACGGACCGCGGCGACCAGTGCCGGTGGACCGCAGGCGAACACCGCGTCCGGGGCGGCGCCGGGAAATGCCTCGTCCAGGTGGGCGGGGCCGAAGTGCCCGTCCAGGTCACCACCGGCCCCGTCACGCGTGTATCCGTGCAGCACCCGGACGCCGGGCATGGCCGCCAGTTCGGTGCGGTAGCAGGCCTCCTCGGCGCCGCGCGCGTAGTGCACGAACGCGATCTCCCCGGTGAACGCTTGTGCACGCAATGTGCGCAGCATGGACAGCACCGGCGTGATGCCGCTGCCGCCGGAGACGAACAGGATCCGACACCGCAGCCGCTCGGGCAGCACGAATTCGCCGCCGACCGAATCGAGGCCGAGGATCATCCCCGGATAGGCGTGGTCGCACAGGTAGTTCGAGACCAGTCCGCCGTCGTGTCGGCCGATGGTCAACTCCAGGTGCCGAGACCCTTCTGCGCTGGCCGGCGAGTAGCACCGGGTGCGGCGCCGGCCATTGATCTCGACGGAAAGGTTGATGTGCTGGCCGGCGCGAAACCCCGCGAATACGTCGTTGGGCTCCAGGGTCAGCGTGACGCTGCGCGACGTCTGCCGTCGCACCGCCACCACCGTGGCGCGGGCGTCGCCGCGCGTCCAGGTCGGTTCGAGCAGCTCGGTGTAGCGGTCCACGCCGTGCGGGCCGGTGAGCAGGTTCGCGAGCGCACTCATCCGCCGTCCGGCCAGTAACCGTCGGCCGACGCCTTCAGTCATAGTTTGAGTGAACATATGTACACAGTGCGCGCATACAACTCAGTCTGTCAACGATAAAAATGCTGCAAGTGGTACTCTTCACACAGTGAACAGACGTGCACCCACTTCACGAACACGACGCGCAGAATCCGCTCGACCGTCGCGTTCACGGGAAGCGCCGTCCCGGGAAGAGCGCAAGGAAGCCACCCGGCGCGCGATCATCACCGCCGCACTCACCCTGCTGGAGGACCGCAGCTTCAGCGCGCTGTCCCTGCGGGAGGTCACCCGGGAGGCCGGCATCGTGCCCGCCGCGTTCTACCGCCATTTCGACTCGATGGACGCGCTCGGCCTGGTGCTCATCGACGAATCGTTCCGGTCTCTGCGCGACATGCTGCGCGGCGCACGCACCGGCCGGCTCGACTCACGTCACGTCATCGAATCCTCGGCCGAGATCCTGATCGGCAGTTTCAACGAGCGCCGCGAACACTGGCGATTCATCGCCCGCGAACGCTCCAGCGGAGTATCGGTGCTGCGCTATGCGATTCGCACCGAGATCAGGCTGATCACCTCCGAACTCGCCATCGACCTGGCCCGCTTCCCCGACCTCAAAGACTGGAGCAGCGAGGACCTCAACATCCTGGCCAACCTGTTCGTCAACGCGATGATCTCGATCGCCGAGAACCTAGAGGATGCAGGAGACGCGTCGGCCGTCGAGGCCATCCACCGCACCGCGATCAAACAACTACGGATGATCGCCGTTGGCGTCAACGGATGGCGCAGCACCGGTTAGGGTCCGCTCATGGCCCCTGCACAACCGTCGGCACAGCCACTCGAACTGACCTACCCGCGGCCCGATATCGCCGTCATCACGCTCAATAGGCCCGAGAAACTCAACGCGTTGTCCTACGAGCTGGTCGAGGGCCTGCACACTGCCCTCGACGGGATCGCGGCGAACAATGAATGCCGCGTCGTCGTGCTCACCGGCGCCGGACGCGGCTTCTGCTCGGGCCTGGACCTGAGCAACCCCAGCCCACCCGAGGCCGGTGGAGGCACCGAGTTTCCCCGCTCGGGCATGCGCTGGCAGGAACGCATTGCCAACCTGACAGTCAAACTGCACCGGCTGCGCCAGCCCGTCATCGCCGCGGTCAACGGCGCGGCCTACGGTGGCGGCTTCGCCCTGGCCGCGGCCAGTGACATCCGGGTGGCCGCCGAATCCGCCCGGTTCTGCACGCAATTCATCAAGCTGGGCATCGGCGGCTGCGACATCGGGGTGAGCTACACCCTGCCCAGGATCATCGGTGCGGGCCCGGCGTTCGACCTGATCCTGACCGCGCGTGCGATCGACGCGGCCGAGGCGCTGCGGCTCGGCCTGGTCACCCGGGTCTGCGACGATGCGCTCGCCGAGGCCCTGCAGATCGCCGAAACGCTCTGCGGATACGGCAAATTCGGCTTGGAATCCACCAAGCAGGTGCTGTGGGCCAACCTGGACGCGGGCTGCCTGGAGAACGCGCTGCACGTCGAGAACCGCAGCCAGATCCTGGCGTCGTCGGGCGGCGGCGTGGCGGAATTCAGCGCGGAGTTCCGCCACCGTCGACGATGATCACCTGGCCGGTCATGTAGCTGCCGGCATCCGAACACATCAGCAGCGCCGCGCCGACCATCTCGTCGGGGGTGGCCAGCCGGCGCATCAACGTCCCGCCGACCATGTGATCGATCGCCTCCTGCGGATTGTTGCGCATCATGTCGGTGTCCACGGGTCCCGGGGCCAGGGCGTTCACCCGGATGCCCAGCGGGGCGAATTCGGCGGCCATCGAACGGGTCACCGACATCAGTGCGGCCTTGCCCGAGGCGTAGATCGACAAGGCCGGCGCGAAGTTGAACGCCCCGACCGACACCATGTTCAGCACCGCCGCCTTGGGGCTGGCCTTCAGATGTGGCAAGGCGTGCTGCACCAGAAACACCGGCCCACGCAGATTCACCTCATAGGACTTGGCCCAGGCTTCCGGCGTCATCTGCCCAAGCGGCTGGGCCAATGCGTTGGCGGCGTTGTTGACCACCACGTCGATCCCGCCGAACTCGGCGACTGTGCGCTCCACCAGCGCGCCGAGATCGTCAATGTCACCGGTATGCGTGGCAACCCCGATCGCCTGTGCCCCCAGGCTGCGCAGATGCTCGGCCGCCTGAGCGCAGGCCTCCGGTTTTCGGCTGGCCACCACCACCCGGGCGCCGGCCAGAGCGAAGCCCTCGGCGAGCGCCAATCCGATCCCACGGCTGCCACCGGTGACGATCACGGTCCGATCGGTCATGTCGAAGAGGTGATCGAAGGTCTCACGGTTCACCCCGTCAGTAGACCATCACCACGGTCCAGGCATGCAAGGCTTCAGCCCAATAGTCGGGCACTCACGAATTCGCGGTCGCGGCCGGTGATCGGGTCGGTGAACTCCAGGCGCTGCGCCAGCAGCTGCAGTGGACTGCCGAAATCGTCGGGCGCGACGTCAATCACGTTGGGGTACAACGGATCACCGGTGATCGCCACACCGATCGAGGCCATGTGCACCCGCAGTTGATGCGTCCGCCCGGTGCGAGGAGACAGCCGGTAGAGCCCGCTTCCCATCTCCTCGACATACGTCTCGGCGTTGGGCTCACCGGGCTCCTCGAAGGCCTGTAACTGCCCGCGGTGCTTGACGATCCGGCTGCGCAACGTGGTGGGGAGGTCGACTGTCGCGGTGCCGTCAGCATGGGCCAGATACGTCTTGCGCACCCCGCCCTGGGCGAACAGCGTCTGATACCGCCCCCGCACCTCGCGGCGTGCGGTGAACAGCAGCACCCCGGCGGTCAACCGGTCCAGCCGGTGTGCGGGTGAGAGTTCGGGCAGTTCGAGATCCCGGCGCAGCCGCACCAGCGCGGTCTGCGCGACATGGCCGCCGCGCGGCATGGTGGCCAGGAAGTGCGGTTTGTCGACCACCACGATGTCGTCGTCGCGGTACAGCACCGGGATGTCGAACGGTACTTCCACCTCGTCGGCCAGCTCGCGGTAGAAGTAGACGTGCGCACCGGCAGGCAGCGCGGTCATCGCGTCGACGGCCGTACCGTCCGGGCAAACCACTTCGCCGGCAAGCACTTTCGACCCGATGCCAAAGCGCGTCTGCAACTCGTCGTACACGTTGCCGCCGAACAATCGCAGCCGTGCCGGGCCGAGACCGTCACGCACCGGCAACGGTGCAGGTCTTCTCAATTGAGTGGCACGGGCTCGAGGATCTCGGCACGCGCCTCGGGTGCGGCCTGGCGCAGCGCGTCGGCGGACTCGTCGTCCGGTTGGGTCTGCGAAAGCACCTCGGCCTCCACCCTGGCGATGTAGGTGGCCACCTCGCGGTCGATGTCCTCGATGGTCCACCCCAGCACGGGTGCCACCACCTCGGCTACCTCGCGGGCGCAATCGACGCCGCGGTGCGGATATTCGATGGCGATCCGCATCCGTCGGGCCAGGATGTCCTCCAGATGCAGCGCACCTTCAGCGGCCGCGGCATAGACGGCCTCGACCTTCAGGTACACCGGCGCAGCGGTGATCGGTTCGAGGAGATCGGGCCAGCCCTCAGCCATCTTGAGCACCTCACCGATCAGCGAGCCGTACCGGTCCAGCAGATGTCGCACCCGGTACGGGTGCAGCCCATAGTGCTTTCCGACATGCTCGGTTTGATTGATCAGGGCGAAATACCCGTCGGCGCCCATCAGCGGGACCTTCTCGGTGATCGACGGCGCCACCCGGGCCGGGACGAACTCCGCGGCGGCGTCGATCGCATCGGCCGCCATCACCCGGTAGGTGGTGTATTTGCCGCCGGCGATGGCCACCAGGCCCGGTGCCGGTACCGCGACGGCATGCTCACGCGACAGCTTGGAGGTTTCCTCGCTTTCACCGGCCAGCAGCGGACGCAGGCCGGCGTAGACACCGTCGATGTCGTCGTGGGTCAGTGGGGTGGCCAGCACCGAGTTCACGTGGCCCAGGATGTAATCGATGTCGGCCTTGGTGGCGGCGGGATGCGCCAGGTCCAGATTCCAGTCCGTGTCGGTGGTGCCGATGATCCAGTGCGTGCCCCAGGGGATCACGAACAGCACTGATTTCTCGGTGCGCAGGATGATCGCCACTTCGCTGACGATCCGGTCGCGGGGCACCACGATGTGCACGCCCTTGGAGGCACGCACCCGGAACCTGCCGCGCTGCTTGGACAGCGCTTGGATCTCGTCGGTCCACACCCCGGTGGCGTTGACCACGACATGGCCGCGCACCTCGGTGCTGGCACCGTCCTCGGAATCCCGCAGGGTCACCCCCACCACCCGGTCACCCTCACGCAGCAGCGACACCACCTGGCTCGACGAGCGCACCACCGCGCCGTAATGGGCTGCGGTGCGCGCCACGGTCATGGTGTGGCGGGCGTCGTCGACGACCGTGTCGTAGTAGCGGATACCGCCGATCAGCGAGCTGCGCTTGAGTCCGGGCGCCAGCCGCAACGCGCCGGCCTTGGTCAGATGCTTTTGCGGGGGAACCGATTTCGCGCCGCCGAGCTGGTCGTAGAGAAAAATCCCGGCCGCCACATACGGTCGCTCCCACCAGCGATTGGTCAACGGGAACAGGAACGGCAACGGCTTCACCAGGTGCGGGGCCAGGGTGGTCAGCGAGAGCTCACGTTCATGCAGCGCCTCACGAACCAGCCCGAACTCCAGCTGCTCGAGGTAGCGCAGCCCGCCGTGGAACATCTTGGAGCTGCGGCTGGACGTTCCGGAGGCGAAGTCACGGGCCTCGACGAGGGCCACTTTGAGGCCGCGGGTGGCGGCGTCTAAGGCCGCCCCGGCTCCCACAACTCCTCCGCCGATGACCACCACGTCGAACTGCTCACTGCTGAGTCGTTGCCAGGCTTTCGCCCGTTGCTGGGGTCCGAGCAGGGTTTGCCCGTCGCCCGGTGCTGATATCGGGTCAGTCACGATCCCCAGGCTACGTGGACGCCGTTGGATCCGCCCGATTCGGGCCAGTACCGGCTAATCCAGGTCGTCGTGTTTCATCAACTGGCGCGCCGCCTCGGTGATCGAACCGGACAACGACGGGTACACCGAGAAGGTCTGGGCCAGCTCATCGACCGGGATCCCATTCTGCACGGCCAGCGCGATCGGCAGGATCAGCTCGGAGGCGATCGGCGCCACCACCACACCGCCGATGACCACACCGGTTGCCGGCCGGCAGAAGATCTTGACGAAACCGTGGCTCAGGCTCGACATCTTGGCCCGCGCGTTGGTGTTGAGCGGCAGCGTCAAGGTGCGAGCCGGTACCGACCCGTCGTCGATGCTGGCCTGCGGCACCCCCACCGCGGCGATCTCCGGTCGGGTGAACACCGCGGCGGCCACCGTGCGCAGCCGGATCGGGGCCACCGCCTCACCCAGCGCGTGATACATCGCGATCCGGCCCTGCATGGCCGCCACCGACGCCAGCGGCAGTAGCCCGGTGCAGTCGCCGGCGGCGTAGATACCCGGTACCGATGTGCGCGACACCCGGTCGACGGTCAGATAGTTGCCGGGTCCGAGCTCGATCCCGACCCGTTCCAAACCGAGGCCCGTGGTGTTGGGCACCGAGCCGACCGTCATCAGGGCGTGGCTGCCCGCCACCGTGCGCCCGTCGGTCATGGTGACCAGGACACCGTCATCTTTACGGGTCACCGAGTCGGCCCGGGCGTTCTTGACCAGGGTGACGCCGCGTTCGGCGAACACGTGCTCCAGCACTGCGGCGGCGTCGGAATCCTCGTGCGGCAGGATCTGGTCGCGGCTGGCCACGACGGTCACCTGCACGCCGAGTTCGGTGTAGGCGTTGACGAACTCGGCGCCGGTGACACCCGAGCCCACCACGATGAGGTGCTCGGGCAACGTTTCGAGGTCGTAGAGCTGACGCCAGTTGAGGATGCGTTCCCCGTCGGGCGCGGCGTTGGGCAGCACCCGTGGACTGGCGCCGGTGGCGATCAGCACCACATCGGCGGTGAGCTGGGTGACCTGCCCGTCGAGGCCGGTGACCTTGATCCGGTGCTGGGCCATGCCCGGGATGTCGTCGATCAGCTCGCCGCGGCCGGCGATCAGGTCGACGCCCTCATTGCGCAGCCGCTCGGCGATGTCGCTGGACTGCGCGGTGGCGAGGTTTTTCACCCGCTCGTTGATCTGCGGCAGCGAGATCTTCGCCTGGGCCAGGTCCAGCGAATACCCCAGGTTGGGTGCGCGACGCAGCTCGGTGCGCACCCCGGTCGAGGCGATGAATGTCTTGGACGGCACACAGTCCCACAGCACGCATGCGCCACCGATGCCGTCACAGTCGACGATGGTGACGTGTGCATGCTCCGGGCCGCGGGCCGTTGCGACCAGAGCCGCCTCGTAGCCGGCAGGTCCGCCACCAAGGATCACGATGCGGGTAGCCACTGCACCAACCTAACGAACTTCGCCGATTAAGCTGTCGTACCGTGCCGCTCTACGCCGCGTATGGATCCAATATGCACCCGGAGCAAATGCTCGAGCGGGCTCCGCATTCGCCGATGGCGGGTACCGGCTGGCTGCACGGCTGGCGCTTGACGTTCGGCGGGGAGGACATCGGCTGGGAGGGCGCGCTGGCCACCGTCGTCGAGGACCCGCTGTCGAAGGTGTTCGTCGTGCTGTACGACGTGACGTCGGCCGATGAGCAGAGCCTGGACCACTGGGAGGGATCCGAGCTCGGGTTCCACAAGAAGATCCGCTGCCGCGTCGATCGGGTTTCGTCGGACACCAGTACCGATCCGGTGCTGGCCTGGCTGTATGTGGTCGACGCCTGGGAGGGTGGTCTGCCGTCGGCGCGCTACATCGGCGTGATGGCCGACGCCGCCGAGATCGCCGGGGCGCCGTCGGAGTATGTGCATGATCTGCGCACCCGCCCCGCCCGCAACATCGGCCCCTAGCCTTTTCTCCGCGAGCGTGCGCGTCTGCGCCGCGACACGCCGCATTTCATCGGCATTCATGCACGCTCACGCGGCCTGAGCGCGACACAACTGCGCACTGATGCGCGCCACCATCTCGCCTTGCCGGTACCGCACGTCCTCGAACACGATCGCGATGACGACCCAGCCGACATCCATCAACGCGGCGGTGCGCCGGCGGTCATTGCGCAATGCGTCGGGATTACCGTGCCAATCGACACCGTCGTACTCGACCGCGACCCGCTGCCCGGGCCAGGCGAAGTCGAGACGCCTGAGCTCACCGTTGCCGTCTATGACCTCGAATTGCAGCTCGGGAACCGGTAAACCACCGTCAAGCATGACCAGCCGCGCCTCGCTCTCCATCGGGGATTCCGCCCGCCCATCGGCCAGCGGGATGAGGTTGCGGACGGCCACGATGCCGCGCCGCCCGGCCTGCTCGAGAGCCGACCGCCAGAGATCGGCACGCGTGCAGGTGCCGCTGCGCAGCGCTGCGTCCAGAGTCGCCAATGCCCGAGGCCGACGCAGTGATCGGGCTACCTCCACCGCCGTCCATGCCGGCGCCGTGACATATCTTCCGGCGACGAATGTCAGCGGTGCGCCGTCGCGCCGATGCACCACCAACCCGTCGGCGGATCGCAGCTGACCGCCGGGCGGATTAAGCACGTGCAGGTCGGGTGGCTCCTCGGTGTCGAACCCGTGCGCTGCCGCGGCACTGCCCAGGCACAGCGGGACCTTCTTGCCACACGAGAAATCCAAACCGCGCAGGCGCAGCTCGTCGGTCACCTCACCCACGGTATAGATTCCATGCCAGATCCGTTCCAGCACACCGGAATCGACTGCGCTGTCGAACGCATGGCGAGTGATGCACGCGAGGATCTGGCCACTACTGGCGACACCGTTCTGCTCATCGAACAATCGCATTAGTTGAGCGTCCATGCCGACGATCGTCGTTCGCGCGCAACAGCTTCGGAAGATGGCTTGTGCGGTTCTGTGGATGAACGGCGCCTTGTGCACAACCGCTGACG
Source organism: Mycolicibacterium frederiksbergense (assembly GCF_029893345.1). Lineage (GTDB taxonomy): Bacteria > Actinomycetota > Actinomycetes > Mycobacteriales > Mycobacteriaceae > Mycobacterium > Mycobacterium frederiksbergense_B. Next base: position 304,559 of record NZ_JARXVE010000005.1, read on the forward strand.
ACGAGCGTGCGCATAATGCTGGTGAAATGCGGCGTGTCGGGCGGCAGACACGCACGCTCGCGGTGTGAACTAGCGGTGTGAATTAGCAGGCAGATCTGGCGATGATGTTGACCATGGTGCGCACGCCGATGCCCAGCGCCCGCTCGTCAATATCGAACGTGGGCTGATGCAGATCCAGCTGCGGGCCGACCCCGCTCCACACGCCGAGCCGCCCCATCGCACCCGGAACCTCTTCCAGGTACCAGGAGAAGTCCTCGCCGCCACCGGACTGATGAGTGTCGGCCAGCACATCGGAGCCGATGGCCTCGATCGCGTGGGTGAGGATGCGGGTAGACACCTCTTCGTTGACCACCGGCGGCACCCCGCGCCGGTAGTTGAGGCTGTGCGCGATGTTCAGCGGCGCCAGCAGGGCGGTAACCGTTTCCTCGACAATCGATTCCAGCGTCAGCCAGGTATCCCGGCTGGCGGTGCGGATCGTCCCGGCCAACGTGCCGATCTGCGGGATGGCATTGGCGGCCACACCGGCGTTGACCGCGCCCCACACCATGACGGTGTCGTGGCGCGGATCGATGCGACGCGACAGCACGGCGGGCAACCCGGTGATCAGGGTGCCCAACCCGAACACCAGGTCACCGGTGAGGTGCGGCCGGGAGGTATGCCCGCCCGGCGAATGCAAGGTGATCTCGATGGAATCCGCCGCCGAGGTGATCGGTCCGGGCTTGGTGGCCACCCGCCCGACCGCCAGCCGCGGATCGCAGTGCAGCGCGAAGATCCGGGTCACACCGTTCAGCACCCCGGCATTGATCGCATCGATCGCGCCGCCGGGCATCAGCTCCTCGGCCGCCTGGAACAACAGTCGCACCCCGACCGGCAGCTCCGGCACCGACGCGAGTGCCATCGCCGTACCCAACAGCACCGCGGTGTGCGCGTCATGACCGCAGGCGTGGGCGACATTGGGCACCGTCGAGGCAAAGGAGGTGCCGGTGCGGTCGGCCATCGGCAGGGCGTCCATATCGGCGCGCAGCGCGATGCGCGGACCTTCTTCCGGCCCGAAGTCACAGGTCAATCCGGTACCGCCGGGCAACACCTTCGGGTTCAGGCCGGCCTCGGCCAGACGCTCGGCGACGAACTGCGTGGTGGCGAACTCCTGACGCCCGAGTTCGGGATGGGCATGGATGTGCCTGCGCCACCCGACGAGCTCGTCGTAGTTGGCCGACAACCACCGCGCTGCGGCGTGCGACAACACGCTCACGACGCCCGCCTCCTCTGCTGGGTGTCCAGCACCCGGTCGCGCTCCGCCGGGGTCTCGGCCAGCTGAACTACGGTGCGGGCCAACATGATTGCGCCCTCCACCACGGCCTTGTCGGCGCTCGGCCCGGCGGCCGCGACGGTGAACGCGGGCTGGTGAATCGCCGCCCCGCCCGAGTCGATCCCGATCACCGGGTGAATTCCGGGCATCACCTGGCTGATGTTGCCCATGTCGGTGCTTCCCAGCGGCACGCTCGCCTCCACGTTCTCCGGCAGTGGGTTACGGCCCAGGCGCACCATCTCGGCACGGATCACCTCCGAAAGCCACCGATCGGGCCGCAGCTCGGCGTAGGCCGGGGAGATCTCGGAGACCAGATGTTCACAGCCCGTCGCCAACGCCCCGGCGGCAAAACAGCCGGCCATCCGGTCTTCCAGCTCGCGCAGTGCCGGCATATCGGCGGCCCGCATGGTGTAGCGCATCTCGGCCCGGCCGGGGATGACGTTGGCGGCCTCGCCGCCGTGGGTGACGATGCCATGCACCATCTGCCCCGGCATCAGTTGCTGACGCAGCAGGCCGATGGCCACCTGCGCAATCGTGACCGCATCGGCGGCATTCACGCCGAGGTACGGGGCCACCGCCGCATGCGATTCGCGGCCGGTGTAGCCGACGGTCACCTCGGACAGCGCCAGCGAGCGGGCCGCGGCGATATCCACCGGCCCGGGATGCAGCATCACCGTGGCGGCAATGTCGTCGAACACTCCGGCGTTGAGCAGCAACACTTTTCCGCCGCCCAGCTCCTCGGCCGGGGTGCCGACGAGCACCACGGTCAGGTCCAGTTCGTCGGCCACGTCGGCCAGCGCCAATGCGGTACCGACCGCCGATGCCGCGATGATGTTGTGCCCGCACGCATGTCCGATCTCGGGCAGCGCGTCGTACTCCGCGCAGACCCCGACGACCAGCGGACCGCTGCCGTAGGACGCCCGAAACGCGGTGTCCAGACCGCCGGGCGCCGTGCTGATATCGAACCCGTACTCGGCCACCAGCGCCTGCGTCTTGGCGCAGCTGCGATGCTCGGCGAAGGCCAGCTCCGGTTCGGCGTGAATCGAATGCGAAAGCTCGATGAGGTCGCCACGACGCCGGTTGATGGCGTCCTCGACGCTCAGCGACGCGGTGGCGGAAGGCATTCTCGCAGTATCTCACTGCTGGTTTTTGCCGGTTAAGCTCGCCTATCGTGACCGATCCCGAGGCATCCAGGCAGGCAGCCAATACCATCGCTGAACGCACCGGCGTCGAGCGCCACGACGTCGCGGTCGTGCTCGGCTCGGGTTGGGCGCCCGCGGTCGCCGAGCTCGGTGACCCGGTCGCGGTGGTGCCGATGGCCGAGGTTCCGGGCTTCACTCCGCCGAGCGCTGCCGGGCACGGCGGGCAGGTGCACTCGGTGTGCATCGGCGCCCATCGGGTGCTGGTGCTGGCCGGGCGCATCCATCCCTACGAGGGCCATGACCTGCAGCATGTGGTGCATCCGGTGCGAACCGCGGCGGCCACCGGCGTGTCCACCGTGGTGCTCACCAATGCCGCCGGCGGCCTGTGCGCTGAGTACCAGGTCGGACAGCCGGTGCTGATCAGCGATCACCTCAACCTCACCGGGCGTTCCCCGCTGGTCGGGGCGCAGTTCGTGGACCTGGTCGACGCCTACTCGCCCCGCCTGCGGGCGCTGGCCCTCGAAATCGACCCGTCGCTGGCCGAAGGGGTCTATGCCGGGCTGCCCGGCCCGCACTACGAGACGCCCGCCGAGATCCGGATGCTGCGGACCCTGGGTGCCGACCTGGTCGGCATGTCGACGGTGCACGAGACGATCGCCGCCAGGGCGGCCGGCCTGCAGGTACTCGGCGTTTCGCTGGTGACCAACCTGGCCGCGGGGATGACGGGCCAACCGCTCAGCCACGCCGAGGTGCTCGAGGCCGGTCGTCAGTCCGCGGCCCGGATGGGCTCCCTGCTGGCGTCGGTCATCGCGCGGCTCTGACCCGGTCACCCGACGCGTGTGGCACCGGTCCTGCCCAAGCTGACGTGCTCCGACGCCGGTACGGGGCACACTTGCCACATGACCTCGATCGCGACCGCAGCCGCCGATTGGATCGCTCATGACCCCGACCCGCGGACGGCGGCCGAACTCGCCGCCTGCAGCCCCGAGGAGCTGGATCGCCGATTCGCCCATCCGCTGACCTTTGGCACCGCCGGGTTGCGCGGGCCGCTGCGGGGCGGGCCCGACGCGATGAATCTTGCCGTCGTCATCCGGACCACCTGGGCGCTTGCCCAGGTCCTCAAGGACCGAGGCCTGGGCGGGAGGCACGTGGTGGTGGGCCGCGACGCACGCCACCGCTCCGACGAGTTCGCCCTGGCCGCCGCCGAAGTTCTTGCCGCCGAGGGTTTCGACGTGCTGCTGATGTTGGCCACCGTCCCGACGCCGGTGGTCGCCTACATCGTGCGGCACCTGCCCGCCGCGGCCGGAATCCAGATCACCGCGTCACACAACCCGCCGACGGATAACGGCTACAAGGTGTTTCTCGACGGCGGCATGCAGATCATCTCCCCGGCCGACCGCGAGATCGAGGCCGCGGTGGCCCGGGCCCCGCACGCCGACCAGATCCCCAGGGCCGCAGTGGAAACCGGGGGCCTGAAGCAGATCCATCACTACACCGACCGGGCCGCCCGGGTACGCCGCAGTGCCGGTTCGGTGCGGGTGGCGCTGACCCCGCTGCATGGGGTCGGCGGCGAATACGCCCTGGACGCACTGGCCCTGGCCGGATTCGACGATGTGCACGTGGTCGAGGAACAGTTCGCGCCCGATCCGAACTTTCCCACCGTCAGCTTCCCCAACCCCGAGGAGCCCGGCGCGGTCGACGCGCTGCTGGCCTTGGCCGACGACGTCGATGCCGAGATCGCGATTGCCCTGGATCCCGACGCCGACCGGTGCGCCATCGGGGTTCCTGCCCCAGACGGCTGGCGCATGCTCACCGGCGACGAAACCGGTTGGCTGCTGGGCGATTACATTCTGTCCCAGCTGGAACCGGGACCGGTCAGCGAAGCCGCACTGGTGGCCAGCACCGTGGTGTCCTCGCGGATGCTGGCCGCGATAGCGGCGGCGCACGGCGCCCAGCACGCCGAAACCCTCACCGGATTCAAGTGGTTGGCCCGCGCGCAGCGGCCCGGCAACACCCTGGTCTACGCATACGAAGAGGCGATCGGACACTGCGTCGACCCGGCCGCGGTGCGCGACAAGGACGGCATCACCGCCGCGATCCTGGCCTGCGATCTGGTGGCCGCACTGCGCGATCAGGGCCGCACCCCGCTGGATGCCCTGGACGATCTGGCCAAGGCGCACGGCGTGCATGTGACAGGCGCGGTCACCCGACACGTCGACGACGCCGACGCGGCAATGGCCCGGTTACGTTCGGCTCCGCCGAGCGAGCTGGCCGGCTTCGCCGTCAGCGTGCAGGACCTGCAACAGCGACACGGGCAGCAGCGCACCGATGCCCTGATCTTCACCGGCGGCGATGCCGGCACCTCGATCCGGGTAGTGGTGCGCCCATCCGGAACCGAACCGAAACTCAAGTCCTACACCGAAGTTCGTTGTACACCGACCGACGATCTGCACACCGCGAGGGCGCACGCCCAGAAGCTGAGTCAGGAACTCGCCGACGCCGCCGCGGGCTGGTAGCGCCTTATCGCGGACCGAATTGACGATCCCCGGCGTCACCGAGACCCGGGACGATGTAGGCGATCTCGTTGAGGCCCTCGTCGATGGTCGCGGTGAACAGCCGGATGCCGGGGGCCTCCTTTTCCAGCCTCGCGATCCCCTGCGGTGCACACACCACGCACACCGCGGTGATGTCGTCGGCATTGCGCTCACGCAGCAGACCGATGGTGTGGGCCATCGACCCGCCGGTCGCCAGCATGGGGTCCAGCACGAATACCGACCGCGAGCTCAGGTCGCTGGGCAGCGATGCCAGGTACGGCGTCGGCTGAAGCGTCGTCTCATCGCGGGCGATGCCGACGAAGCCCACCTGCGCCTCCGGAATCAGGGCATGCGCCTGATCGACCATCCCCAGCCCCGCGCGCAACACCGGGACCAGCAGCGGCGGATTGGCCAACCGTGAACCGGTGGTCTCGGTCACCGGGGTGCGCACCGGGATCTGCTCGGAGGGCGCGTCGCGGGTGGCCTCGTACACCAGCATCAGGGTGAGGTCGCGCAACGCCGCCCGGAACCCGGCGTTGTCGGTCCGCTCATCACGCAGGGTGGTCAGCCGCGCAGCAGCCAGAGGGTGATCGACGACGCGTACATCCATGGGCAGACTTTAACCGTCGGCGCCGCGTCCTCCGCGGGTGCTGCGGGCACATCCCGGGCACGTCACGAACCGGTGGAACCGAACGGGGTCGGCGGGCGTCCTAACCACATGCCCGCCGACACCCTGCGCTCGCACACCCTGCACGCTGACACCGACTCCATCGGTGCCCTGGGCGATGCCCTCGCCACACACGCTGCCGATCTCACCGCCGTGGCCGCCGCCCTGCGGTCGGTGCCGTCGCCGGCGGCTGCTCTCGGCCCGATCGGGGCACGCTTCCTCGTCGCGTTCACCGAGGCCGTCGCCGGCCACAGCGAGGCGGTCGCCGCCCTGGGCGCCCGCACCGGCGTGGGCGCTGTCGGCGCCGGGGACACCGTTGCCCGCTACGACATGGCGGGTCAGCGGGCCGCGCAGCTGTTGCCGCGGGTGTAGCCGTGCCCAGCGCATCCCCGAGCGCTTTGGCCGCGCCACTGTACGAGCTTCGGGATCTGGTGGGCAGCGGCTGGCCGGCACACGATCCGGCCGTGACCATCCTGGACGGGGCGCACACCGCCCTGTCCGATATCGCGGCGGCCATCGACCGGTCATGGGCCCGGACCGCCGACGGCTGGGCGGGTGTCGGGGCTGCGGCGGCCGCGGATTTCACCGCAGGCACCGCGGCCGAGGCGGCCGGCCTCGCCAACCGGGCGCAGGTGCTGAGTGCCGCAGCACGGCAGGCGGGTTCCGCCGTGGCGGACGCAGGCGCACGGCTACAGGCGATCATCGATCGCTTCGAGGCGCGTGCCGCAGCGCTGGCTCCCCACCTCGATGAGCCCGGGGCGGTGCAGGAACTGCAGGCCGAGGCACAGCGTGCGGTCGGTGAGGCCTCGGCCGTCGTCGAGGAACTGCGCGCCGAACTCGACCGTCAGGCCAGCGCGGTCATCGAGTCGGCCCCCGGGACGCCGTCGGCGGGCATGTCGGGGCGCTCGGCCGGGGTGTCCGCAGGCCTGGGCGGATTCGCCCCGGGCTCAGCGGGGATGTCGGCGGGCCCGGTGCCGGCCATGTCCACGGGCGGGTGGACGCCGGGTACCGCAGATTTCCGGCCGGGGTCGGAGTGGGCGGCGACCGCGGACCGGGCCGGAGCCGCGGTCGGGTTGTCCGACCCGGGCATGTTCGGTGACGGCGTGGCGGTGCGGTTGCCCGACGGCAGCTCCGCGCTGGCCCCCAACGCCGTGGCGGCCAGCGCCGTGCGCCATGCCTTGACCCAGTTGGGGGTGCCCTACCGGTGGGGCGGCACCACCCCGGGCGTCGGCCTGGATTGCAGCGGGCTCACCCAATGGGCGTATCACGAAGCCGGACTGGACATTCCGCGACTGGCCCAGGAGCAGGACATCGGCAGGGCGGTCTCGGCGGGCTCGTTGCGGCCGGGTGATCTGGCGGTGTGGGACGGCCACGTCGCGATGGTTGTGGGTGCCGGCACGATGATCGAAGCCGGCGACCCGGTAAAGCTCTCCCCCGTTCGGACCACGAATGCCGGTCAGGGCTTTCAGGGGTTCTGGCGGCCCACCGGCTGACGAGGGCTCGGCCGGGAACGGGAGACAACCTGACGGGGCGCCAAGGGCACGCCGTTAGGCTATGCCGCATGGCTGCTGACATCGTGCCGATCCGGCTCGGGTTGACCAAGGGTGACCTCTACACACTGTGGGCTCCGAGCTGGCGGTCTGCCGGCGACGAGTGGGAGGCCTTCCTGGGCGAGGGTGACGCTCTGTTCGCCTTCGAATCCGTGGCTGACCTGGCGGCCTTCGTCCGCACCAACACCGACAACGACCTGTCCGACCACCCGGCGTGGGACAAGCTGATCGCGGCCTCGGCGCACAAGCTGCAGCCGGCGGAGGACCGCGAGTACGACCTCGTCGGTGTGCCGGACGTCGTCGCCGAGAAGCCGACCGAGGAATCCGTCGAGAGCCTGCACCGGACGCTGGTGGTGGTGTCCTCGATCGGCTCCGTCTGCGAGCTGACCGCCATCAGCAAGTTCTTCAACGGCAACCCGGTGCTCAGCACGCTGGGCGGCGGGATGGACAGTTTCACCGGCCGCGCCGGACGTAAGCGCTGGGCCGAGATCGAAGACGTGATCGCCCGCAGCTGGGATGGCGTCGTCGATGCCATCGACGAGATCGTCACGATCCCCGAGTCCACCGATATCGACATCGAGGCGGTCAAGAAGGCCCAGGCCGAACTCGATGAGCCGGCCCCCGAGGACGACGAGGACGACGTCGACACCGACGCCGAGACCGGCGAGGACGAGGACGACGCCGCGGAGGACAGCCAGCCCGCGCGCAGCGCTGCCGACACCGCCGTGCTGGGTGACGACGAGGACTTCTGGCAGAAGGTCGGCATCGATCCGGTGCGGATCATGACCGGCTCGGGCACCGTGTACACCCTGCGCTGCTACCTCGACGACGAGCCGGTCTTCCTCGGCCGCAATGGACGCATCAGCGTGTTCAGCTCGGAGCGTGCCCTGGCCCGCTACCTGGCCGACGAGCACGACCACGACCTGTCGGACCTGGCCACCTACGACGACATCAGGACCGCCGCCACCGACGGCTCGCTGCGGGTGGAGGTCGCCGAGGAGAACATCTACGTCCTCAGTGGCATCTCCGACGACATCGCCGACGGGCCCGACGCGGTCGACCATGACCAGTTGGAGCTGGCGGTCGAGTTGCTGCGCGACGTCAGCGACTACTCCGAAGACAAGACCGTCGACGAGACGCTGGCCGACACCAAGGCGCTGGGCAAGTTCGTGAGCTATGTGCTCGGCGACGACAACGCCAGCGAGCCCGAGGCGCCGTATGCCCAGGCCGTCGAGCAGTGGGATGCCTTGGAGCGTTTCGTGGAGTCGCGGCTGCGGGCCGAGTAGCCCTCAGGACAGCCGGGAGATCTTGCCGCCCCAGGTTGAGTACAGCCCATCGCCCACCCACGCGACGTCCTGGACGACGGAGCGGTCCAATTGCCACGATCGTTGGCCCGTGGCCGAGTCGAAGGCAGTGACCGGATTGTCGGTACCGTCACCGCGGCCCACGACCTGGTTGCCGTCGGTGGCGCGGAGAGTGTCGAGTTCGGACTTGGCGATGAATGCACCGGTTGGGTCATTGCAGTCCCGCACCCGCACCCCACCCGATTTCTGACCGACCGTTCCGTACGACACGACGCACAGGTTGGCGACACCTGACAGGCGGACCAATGTGTCCGATGAAACAGGTACCTGCTGTGACCACTTGATGTCGCCGGTAAGGGGGTCCACCGCGGCGATCTCCCCCTTGCCCTCGCTGTACACAACCGGCAACGCGACACCCGAAGTCGTCCTGACATTGAAGAGCTCGAACGCGCCAGTGGAATCATCCGTGGTGCTCGGGAGCCGATAGCCCCGATCCCCCGGGATCCTCCACGCCAGTTTTCCGGTGAAGGAGTAGAAGTCGATCTTCTGTTTCGGTTTCCCGCCCGGCAGTGTCCCCCCGCTCCGCTGCGACACCGCGATGCCCCGGCTGGTGGCGATGATGTCGTCCACCGCCCCGATGGACAAGAACTCGTTACCGGTTTTGGCGTCGTAGAACTTGGTGCTCAAACCCGACCGTTCTTTCTCGGCCACGACGCCTTGATCCAAGAACACCGACGTCTGCCCGGGCACCTGTTTGGTCCAGAGTTGCCGGCCGGCGTCATCGAACACCCTGAGGCTGTTCCGGTGATCCAAGAACGCGAGCAGGCCAGCCCCGCTGTAGATCAGAACGACCGCTTGAGCGGGCATCGTCTCCATGGTCGCACCGGTCGCCATATCCAACAGCACCGCATTGTCGCGGCCAGTGCTGCATAGTGCGACCTTGCCCGAAGTTCCGACGACACATCTCCCGGGCATATCAGGTCGCTGCCATCGCGGTGCGCCCGTTGCGGCGTCCAACGCGATCATGGATTTGTTCAGACTGACCAGGACGGTCGCGGAATCACCGCCCAGCACTGACAGGTACCCGCGGTCATCGCCGCCCGGCGGATAGCTCCACAGCGGAGCGCCAGGGGCCGCCCCGAGCGAGGGCAGCTTGACCGCGGCCGGCGGACGCTCATCGCGGGCAATCTCGGCCTTGCCCGCAGCAGTATCGGCCTCCGACAGCGCCTCCGACTTTGACCCCGCCAACACCACAACCACGCCGACCACCAGGGCCAGCACGACAACCACTGCGGCGACGACGATTCCGATGACCTTGCCGCGTCGGCGGCGATCCTCCGGGGGCTGCGGAGTGAATTGAGGTGGATACCCGCCGTAGGGCTGCTGCCCCCATCCCTGCAGTGCGGGAGACGGAGGAAACCCTGGGGCGGCGCCAAAGGTCGGGGGTGCTCCGGGTTGTAGCCCGGGAGCATCGAACGGCGATCCGGTCATCCCTGACGCAGCCGACTGGCCATCGTTATCGCCCCACGGCGAACTCCCCCACTGGTTCACGTTGGGAGTGTATTTGACAGGTCTTGGGTGAGCCGATGAGTTCTGGCCGCCCACGCGGTCAGATCACTCATGACCACTTCGAGCAGCCTGTCCACCCACACCGTCACGGTCCCCGGCGCCCGCCTGCACTACGAAGTCCGCGGGGAGGGTCCCGTGCTGCTGATTCTCGGCGCGCCGATGGCGGCCGCCGAGTTCGCGCCCCTGGCGCACGCGTTGGCGGGCGATCACACCGTGGTGACCGCTGACCCGCGTGGTGTCGCCGGTAGCACCGTCGACGATGCGACCCAGGACTCCACGCCGGAGCTGCGGGCCGATGACGCCGCCGCGATCCTGGACGACCTGGGTGCCGCGTCCGCTGATGTGTTCGGGTCCTCGGGCGGGGCGGTGACGGGCCTGGCGCTGGTGGCTCGTCATCCCGATCGGGTCCGCACCCTGGTCGCGCACGAACCTCCGCTGCTCGAGTTGCTGCCCGACGCCGCCGCGCAGCGGGCCGCCACCGAGGACATCATCGCCACCTTCCAGCGCGACGGCATGTATGCGGCGTGGGGCAAGTTCATGGCCAACGCCGGCTTCGACGCGCCGTCCGGCGCACCGGAGATGCCCGCGCCGAGCGAACAGGACCTGCGCGACGCGGCGCATTTCTTCAATCACGAACTGCGGGCCACCGCCCGGTACCTGCCCGATGTCGTGGCGCTCAAGGCCGGACGGGTGGTGCTCGGCCTCGGCGAGGAGTCAGGCCGCCTGTTGACCCACCGGACCACCGTCGCGTTGGCCGACCTGATCGGCGTGCGCCCGACGATGTTCCCCGGCGACCATGGCGGATTCATCAGCGCACCAGGCGCTTTCGCCGACGTGCTGCGGGCGGCACTGCGGTAGCTCAGCCGACCAGCACCGCGTACCGGGGTTTGATCACCTCATCGATCACCGCGAGCCGCTGATCGAACGGGATGAACGCCGACTTCATCGCGTTGATGGTGAACCGCTCCAGGTCACTCCAGCCGTAGTCGAAGGCCTCGACCAGGCGCAGCATCTCCTTGCTCATGGTGGTGTCGCTGATCAGCCGGTTGTCGGTGTTGACGGTGACCCGGAACCGCAGCCGGGCCAGCCGGTCGAACGGGTGCTCGGCGATGCTGGCCGCCGCCCCGGTCTGGACATTGCTACTGGGGCACATCTCCAGCGGAATGCGCTTGTCGCGCAGGATGGATGCCAGCCGCCCGAGATGCTGGGTGCCGTCGTCCAGTTCGGTGATGTCGTCGACGATGCGCACCCCGTGGCCCAACCGGTCGGCCCCGCAGAATGCGATGGCCTCGTGAATGGACGGCAGGCCGAATGCCTCGCCGGCGTGAATGGTGAAGCGCGCGTTGTTGCCTCGCATGTACTCGAAGGCATCGAGGTGCCGGGTGGGCGGGTATCCGGCCTCGGCCCCGGCGATGTCGAACCCGACAACGCCCTTGTCGCGGAACCGGATTGCCAGCTCGGCGATCTCACGGGACCGGGCGGCGTGTCGCATTGCGGTGACCAGGCAGCGCACGGTGATGGTGCGCCCCTCGGCGGCGGCCGCCTTCTCCCCGTCGGCGAACCCGGCCAGTACCGCGTCGACCACGTCGTCGAGCGACAGTCCGCGGTCGATGTGCAGCTCGGGGGCGAAGCGGATCTCGGCGTAGACGACGTTGTCCTCGGCGAGATCCTCGACGCACTCGAAGGCGACGCGGTGCAGCGCATCGGAGGTCTGCATGACCCCGACGGTGTGGGCGAACGGCTCCAGGTAGCGCACCAACGAGCCGCTGTGCGCGGCGGTACGGAAGAACGTGGCCAGGTCGTCGACCTCGGTCGCCGGCAGGTCGTCGTAGCCGAATTGACTGGCCAAATCGAGCACGGTGGCTGGTCGCAGCCCACCGTCGAGGTGGTCATGCAGCAGGGCCTTGGGGGCATGCTGGATTTTTTCCAGGCTCAGCGGCGTACTCATTTCCCCATCATCCGCGACAAAGCCCGTCGCGACCCGTTGATCGAGGGGTTGTTCAACCGACGTTCAGCCGGTGCAGAGCCGTCGTCAGCCGATCCGGTCGATGATCAGCGGCCGCGGCGCGGACGCGGCATCACCGACGGTCCAGCAGCCGTCGAGCTCGGCCAGCGCCGCGGGCAGGCGATCGGCGGTCTCGGTGTGCAGGGTGAACAGCACCTCCCCCGCGGCCACCGGCTCGCCCGGCCTGCGATGGATGCGCACCCCCGCGCCGAACTGCACCGGCTCACCGGGCTGGGCACGTCCAGCACCCAGACGCCAGGCCGCCATGGCCACACCCATGGCGTCGATATCGCCCATGAGGCCGCTGCGCGGCGCGGTCACGGTCTCGCAGGCCGCGCCAATGGGCAACGGCCGGCTCAGATCACCGCCCTGGGCCGCGACCAACGCACGGAACCGGTCCATCGCACTGCCGTCGCGCAACGTGTCGGCCGGGTCCACGCCGTCGATACCCGCAGCGTCGAGCATTTCGGCGGCCAACGCCACGGTGAGCGCGACCACGTCGGACGGTCCGCCGCCGGCCAGCACCTCCAGCGACTCGGCGACCTCCACGGCGTTACCGACGGTCCGCCCCAGCGGGCAATTCATGTCGGTGAGCAGGGCGCGGGTCGGGACCCCGTTGGCGTTGCCGAGATCGACCATGGTGGCGGCCAACTCGCGCGACTCGGCCTCGGTCTTGAGGAACGCGCCGCGGCCCACCTTGACGTCCAAAACCAAGGACCGGGCACCTTCGGCCAATTTCTTGCTCATCACCGAACTGGCAATCAGCGGCAGCGATTCGGTGGTGGCGGTGACATCGCGCAGCGCATAGATCTTGCGGTCGGCCGGGGCCAGCTCGCCGGCCGCGAACACCGCGGCGCCGATATCCCGAAGCTGTTGACGGATCTGGGCTTTCGACAGTTCTGCGGTGAATCCCGGGATGGCCTCCAGTTTGTCCAGGGTGCCCCCGGTGTGGCCGAGCCCGCGCCCGGCGGCTTGCGGAACGCTGGCACCGCAGGCCATCACGACCGGCAGCAGCGGAATGGTGATCTTGTCTCCCACACCGCCAGTCGAGTGTTTGTCCACCAGGGCGAGCGGCTGCCCGTCCCGGCGCAGATCGGTGAAATCGAACCGCTCCCCGGAGCCGACCATCGCCGCCGTCCAGCGGGCGATCTCGGCCGGTGTCATACCCCGCAGAAAGATCGCCATCAGCAGGGCCGACATCTGTTCGTCGGCGACCCGACCGTGGGTGTAGCCATCGATCACCCAGTCGATGGCGGAGTCGGACAGCACACCACCGTCACGTTTGGTCCGGATTATGGACGGAGCGTCCAGATGCGACATGAGGTCAACCTACTCGTCAGTAACACCGGCGACCGGGGTCAGTCGCCGGGTTCGTTTGAACCGCTTGGCCTTACCTGCGCTCCAGATCATCGGGACCGAAAGCCTCGGGCAACAGCTCACGCAGCGGTCGCGCACCCCTCGGGTGGTCGATGAGCAGGTCCGGCCCGCCGTGTTCCAGCAAAACCTGCCGGCAGCGTCCGCACGGCATCAACACGCCGCCGTCCGGGCCCACACACGCCAGTGCAACGAGCCTTCCACCCCCACCGGAATGTAGGGCGCAGACCACAGCGCACTCGGCACAGAGACCCAGGCCATATGAGACATTCTCCACATTGCATCCGGTCACGATCCGGCCGTCGTCGACCAGTGCGGCCGCCCCGACCGAAAAACCCGAATACGGCGCGTAGGCGCCGGATGAAACATTAATTGCCTTGCTGCGCAACATATTCCAGTCAATCGACGCGGCCATGCGGTCACCACCACTTCGGTTCTGAATGCATTCCGGAAATCCAGTCCCCGACCCACACTTCAGGGTTAGGCAAACCTAACTTGTAGGTGTTTGGCGGGTCGAACGGCTCAACCGTAATTCGTTCGGCACTACAAATGGGTTTAGAGTCGCCCCGAGGTCTGGGACTAATTTACTGGCGGTCCCAGACGTCTACCGAGGGCGTTGGAGGGTCCGATGAGTACTCAGACGGAGGTACCGGCTCCGCAACCCAGGAAAGCACGACGGCGCACCCTGTACAAGGGCGATCCCGGCATGTGGTCCTGGGTGCTGCACCGCATTACCGGTGCAACGATTTTCTTTTTCCTGTTCGTACATGTTCTCGACACCGCGTTGGTCCGGGTCAGCCCGCAGGCCTATAACTCGGTCATCGAGACGTACAAGACACCCATCGTCGGATTGATGGAGATGGGCTTGGTCGCCGCAGTGCTGTTCCACGCACTCAACGGCATCCGCGTCATCCTCATCGACTTCTGGCAGCAGGGTCCCCGCTACCAGAAGCAGATGCTCGCGGTCGCCGTCGGCGTCTTTGCCGTCGCCCTCATCGCAGCACTAGGAGTTCTCGGTATGCACATGGCGGAGCAGTTCCTGTGAGCGCGCCAGGAACGGGCGAGTCCCGGCTGGGCCGTCCGGCGCCAGTATTGGAACGCGAACACGATCGGCCGGCCGCGCTGGACCACCCGCGCGCCCCCCGGCGCCCACGAGGCATCCCGTACTTCGAGAAGTACGCCTGGCTGTTCATGCGGTTCTCCGGTGTAGCCCTGGTCTTCCTGGTCTTGGGCCACCTGTTCATCATGCTGATGTGGCAGGACGGCGTGTATCGCATCGACTTCAACTATGTCGCTCAGCGATGGGCCTCACCGTTCTGGCAGATCTGGGACATGGCGCTGCTCTGGCTGGCGATGATCCACGGCGCCAACGGCATGCGCACCATCATCGGCGACTACGCCCGTAAGAACACCACCAAGTTCTGGCTGAACGCGGTGCTGCTGCTGGCGACCGGATTCACGTTGGTGCTGGGCAGCTACGTGCTCGTCACCTTCGACGCGAATATCTCTTAAAGGGAACACAGATGATTCAGGAACATCGCTACGACGTCGTCATCGTCGGCGCCGGCGGCGCCGGGATGCGCGCCGCGGTAGAGGCAGGTCCACGCGTTCGTACCGCAGTACTCACCAAGCTGTACCCGACCCGCAGCCACACCGGCGCGGCCCAGGGCGGCATGTGCGCCGCGCTGGCCAACGTCGAAGAGGACAACTGGGAGTGGCACACCTTTGACACCGTCAAGGGTGGTGACTACCTCGCCGACCAGGATGCCGTCGAGATCATGGCCAAGGAAGCCATCGACGCCGTGCTGGATCTGGAGAAGATGGGGATGCCGTTCAACCGCACCCCCGAGGGCCGCATCGACCAGCGCCGTTTCGGCGGGCACACCCGCGATCACGGCAAGGCCCCGGTGCGCCGGGCTTGTTACGCCGCTGACCGCACCGGCCACATGATCCTGCAGACGCTGTACCAAAACTGCGTCAAGCACGACGTGGAGTTCTTCAACGAGTTCTACGCGCTCGACATCGCGCTGACCGAAACCCCGGCCGGCCCGGTGGCCACCGGCGTCATCGCCTACGAGCTCGCCACCGGCGATATCCACATCTTCCACGCCAAGGCGATCGTGTTCGCCACCGGCGGGTCGGGCCGGATGTACAAGACCACCTCCAACGCCCACACCCTGACCGGTGACGGCCTGGGCATCATCTTCCGCAAGGGACTTCCCTTGGAGGACATGGAGTTCCACCAGTTCCACCCGACAGGTCTGGCCGGGCTCGGGATTCTCATCTCCGAGGCCGTGCGCGGCGAGGGCGGCCGGTTGCTCAACGGCGAGGGTGAGCGATTCATGGAGCGCTACGCGCCGACGATCGTCGACCTCGCGCCCCGCGACATCGTGGCCCGGTCGATGGTGCTCGAGGTGCTCGAAGGCCGCGGCGCCGGCCCGAACAAGGACTACGTCTACATCGACGTGCGGCATCTCGGCGCGGATGTGCTGGAAGCCAAGCTGCCCGACATCACCGAGTTCGCCCGCACCTACCTGGGCGTGGACCCGGTCACGGAGCTGGTGCCGGTCTACCCGACCTGCCACTACGTCATGGGCGGTATCCCCACCACCGTCCACGGACAGGTGCTCCGCGACAACACCAACGTCATCCCTGGTCTGTACGCCGCCGGTGAATGCGCGTGTGTGTCGGTGCACGGCGCCAACCGCCTGGGCACCAACTCGCTGCTGGACATCAACGTGTTCGGCCGTCGGGCCGGTATCGCCGCCGCCGAGTACGCGGCCAACCACAACCATGTCGACCTGCCGGAGAACCCGGCCGATACGGTGGTCGGCTGGGTCGGGGACATCCTCTCCGAGCACGGCAACGAGCGCGTCGCCGACATCCGTAGTGCCCTGCAGCAGTCGATGGACAACAACGCCGCGGTGTTCCGCACCGAGGAGACGCTCAAGCAGGCGCTCACCGACATCCACGCGCTCAAGGAGCGTTACAGCCGAATCACGGTGCACGACAAGGGCAAGCGCTACAACAGCGACCTGCTGGAGGCCATCGAGCTGGGCTTCCTGCTGGAGCTGGCCGAGGTCACCGTGGTCGGTGCGTTGAATCGCAAGGAATCCCGCGGCGGTCACGCGCGTGAGGATTACCCCAACCGCGACGACACCAACTACATGCGCCACACCATGGCCTACAAAGAAGGCCCCGGACTGCTTGCCGACATCCGGCTGGACTACAAGCCTGTGGTCCAGACCCGGTACGAGCCGATGGAACGGAAGTACTGACCATGAGTGCACCCGTAGTGGACGCCCCCGAAGCCGGAGACCCGCCGCTGCCACCCATTCCGGACGGCGCGGTCATGGTCACCCTCAAGATCGCCCGGTTCAACCCGGAGGATCCCGACGCCGCAGGCTGGCAGAGCTTCCGCGTGCCCTGCCTGCCGTCTGACCGTCTGCTGAACCTGCTGCTGTACGTAAAGGGTTACCTGGACGGCACGCTGACCTTCCGGCGCTCCTGCGCGCACGGCGTGTGCGGTTCGGACGCCATGCGGATCAACGGGGTCAACCGGCTGGCCTGCAAGGTGCTGATGCGCGACCTGCTGCCCAAGAAGGCCGGCAAGCAGCTGACCGTCACCATCGAGCCCATCCGCGGCCTGCCCGTGGAGAAGGACCTCGTGGTGAATATGGAGCCGTTCTTCGACGCCTACCGGGCGGTCAAGCCGTACCTGATCACCAGCGGCAACCCGCCCACCAAGGAGCGCATCCAGAGCGCGACCGACCGGGCTCGCTACGACGACACCACCAAGTGCATCCTGTGCGCCTGCTGCACCACCAGCTGCCCGGTGTACTGGAGCGAAGGGTCGTACTTCGGCCCGGCTGCGATCGTCAACGCGCACCGGTTCATCTTCGATTCGCGTGACGAGGCTGCTGCCGAACGCCTGGACATCCTCAATGAGGTGGACGGGGTGTGGCGCTGCCGCACCACGTTCAACTGCACCGAGTCCTGCCCGCGTGGCATCCAGGTGACCCAGGCGATCCAGGAGGTCAAGCGCGCGCTGATGTTCGCGCGCTAATTCTCTTCGGGCCGAGTGTGAAGAAGATCGCGAGATTTCTCGGAAATCTCGCGATCTTCTTCACATTGGGGACCCAGATGCGCGAAGCGCTGCCCGGGTGCGAGCGATGACGGTGCCCTGGCGGTACCGCAACAGGTCAGCGCCCACACGGACGATTCGCCAGCCAAGATCCTCGTACTCGACGTTCTGATCGATATCCTTCGTCCGTTGTTTCGGATCGGTCCAGTGTTGAATCCCGTCATATTGGACGCCGACTTTCCACTCCGGCCAACCCATGTCGATCCGACCAACGAGTCTGTAGCCGTCGAACACGTTGATCTGGGTGTGCGACGGACGCATGCCCGCCTCCCTGTAGAGCAACCGGAGCCGGGATTCCTGCGGTGACTCGGCGCCATCGTCGACAAGGTCGAGTACCTGCCGCAGCTGTACAAGCCCCCGAACACCACGGTGGCGATCGACCAGACTCGCCACATCGGGAATCTTCAAACGAGTGGCCTGGATAAGTGCATCGACGCGAATGACGGCCGAGGTCAGCCCGCGCCTGCGGCCCAAATCAAACGCGGTTCGTTCTGGCGTCGTTACCTGGATTCCGCGGACCCTGCAGACTTCCCCATCAGCAAGTGCATCACTGTGCAGAACGATGCCCCTGGTCTTGTGGCGACTGGAGTGAATCAACTCCGCTGGGTATTTCGCTTTGATCCACCGCGAGCCATGCAGTGCCGCAGCCGACAATCCCGCCGCCACCGCGCGCCGTCCCGACCACAGCCATGCCGCGACGGCACGGTCTATGGGAGTAAGCACTGCGCCGCGAGGGACATACACGTCCCGGTGCAGCATCTCGTAGCGCGTGCTGAGCTGATACCGATTGAGCTTGCCCGCAGCGAGCGCCTCGGAGCCCAGAAAGGGCCAGTCACCTGCCTGTGGATTAGGACGACGACGGCGCCGCACCGGTTCCACGGCCCGCCAACGTGAACAAGATCGCGAGAATTTTCGCTTTCCTCGCCATCTTGTTCACGTTCGACCAGCTCACCTGTCACACACTCAGGGGCTGCCTCGTCTAACAGGTATGACCGAGACCAAGACACGAATTCCCGCTGTGACCCCCAAGCAAGCCGGCCTGCTCACCCGCGGCATGTACTGGTACGCCAAACGCCGATTCGGGGAGGTCCCCGAACCCTTCGCGGTGGCCGCACATCACCCACGGCTGTTGCTCGCCAACGCGGCACACGAGGGCCTGCTGCAGTCGGGCTCCAAGAAGCTGCCCGCCACGGTTCGGGAGCTCGCGGTGTTCTGGACGGCCCGCACCGTCGGCTGCTCCTGGTGCGTGGACTTCGGCTCCATGCTGATGCGGCTGGAGAACCTCGACGTGGAACGGCTCAAGTCGATCGACGACTACGCCACCTCGCCGTTGTTCACCGATGACGAGCGCGCGGCGATCGCCTACGCGAACGCCATGACCACCGACCCGCACACCGTCACCGACGAGCAGGTGGCCGATCTGCAACGCCGCTTCGGCGACGACGGCGTGATCGAGCTGACCTATCAGATCGGTGTGGAGAACATGCGGTCCCGGATGTACTCGGCACTGGGTATCACCGAGCAGGGCTTCAACTCCGGGGACGCGTGCCGGGTTCCTTGGGCTGAGTGATCACGCGTCGCTGGCATCACGATGCGGCAGGGTGGTAGAACACGTTACAGAACCAGCGGCCGACAACCGCTGAAACCGCCTGCTCATCAAGGAATCATCCATGCATTGGTACACCGGCAACACGTTCTATGACACCGTGCTGACCGCGGCCTTCGCGTTCGCCGCATTCGTGATCATCGGCGGTTTCTTCGCGCAGAGTTCCTACGGGCGCTTCTCGTCGACGAAACTCGGCTTCAACCTCAACCCGAAGCTGGGCTGGTGGCTGATGGAGATCCCGGCGACCGTGGTGTTCTTGATCAGCTACCTGGCCGGGCCGAACCGATTCGAGCCGACATCGCTGGTGCTCGCCGGCATCTGGATGCTGCACTACGCCAACCGGGGTTGGTTCTTCCCGCTCGCGATCCGCCAGGTGCCCGGCAAGCGCGGCACTTTCAACGTCTCGGTGATCGTGATGGGCATGCTCGTCACCTCCATGCACGGCTACCTCAACGGAACCCTGTTCAGCCAGGACTTTTTCGGGCAGTACAGCACC
The DNA here is from genome assembly GCF_029893345.1 of Mycolicibacterium frederiksbergense. Classification (GTDB taxonomy): domain Bacteria; phylum Actinomycetota; class Actinomycetes; order Mycobacteriales; family Mycobacteriaceae; genus Mycobacterium; species Mycobacterium frederiksbergense_B. The sequence continues at coordinate 324,259 of NZ_JARXVE010000005.1, forward strand.
GCATGGTTGACCGACCCGCGCTTCCTGGTGGGGTTGGTGGTCTACCTGTGCGGATTCGCGCTGCTGGTCAACTCCGAATCGATCGTGCGAAACCTGCGGGACAAGAACAATCCCGGCGCGGCAACATCTGGTCTTCGCGCAAGCGGCTCATCCGCCGAGTACCGGATCCCGTTCGGCGGCGGCTTCCGGTTCGTCACCAGCCCGGCCTACCTGGGCGAGATCATCGCCTGGTCCGGGTTCGCACTGCTGACCTGGGCACTGCCAGGCGTTGCCATCCTGCTGATCACGGCTGGCAATCTGATTCCCCGGGCGCTGGGCACCCACGGCTGGTATCAGGAGAAGTTTCCCGAGTACCCGACCGACCGCAAGGCGCTGATCCCCTACGTGTTGTGAGCCGCAGCTTGGCCATGCCGCGCAGCACCATCCGCCTGAACGTGTGGGCCAGGGTCCCGCTGCCGGGCGGGTCGGTCGGCATCATTTCGCCGCCCCACGCAATGGGGATCCGGTGAACTTGTCCGGATTCGCGATATCCCACACCGCAATGACTTTCCCGTCGCGCACCGCCAGCGCGGTGATGCGCGGCATCAGCTCCGGGTATCCGTCGACACTCGGCGCGCCGGGCGTGTAGGTGCCCAGCTCGCCGTTGATCAGCGCCAGCTGACTTCCCGCCAGCCAGTTCGGCCCGTAACGCTTGGCCAGCCCGAGCAGGAACCGGGCCACCTTGTCCGGGCCGTGGATGACGCGGGCCGCGGTCGGGGCGCGGCGGTTCGAGTCGCCGGTGAGCGTGACGTCGGGATGCAGCAGTCGCACGACGGCGTCGAGCTCCCCCGACGCCAGTGCGGCCATCAGCTCACCGGCCACCTGGTTGTGCATGTCGTCGGCCGATGGCGGCGGCGGGTTGTCGGCCACCGCACGCCGGGCCCGCGAGGCCAGCTGGCGGGCCGAGGCGTCACTGACACCGAGCACACCGGCGATCTCGGTGAACGGCATGCCGAACCCGTCGTGCAACACGAAGGCCACCCGTTGATCGGGGGTGAGCCGCTCCAACACCACCATCGCGGCGAACCGGGCATCCTCCCCGGCAACCACGGTGTTGAGCGGATCGTTCGCATCGAATCCAGTCACGACGGGTTCTGGCAGCCATTCCCCGTAATAGGTTTCGCGGCGGTGCGCCGCCGAGCGCAGCCGATCCAGACCGAGCCGGCTGACCACCGTGGTCAGCCAGGCCCGCAGGTCGTTGACCTCGGAGCGGTTGGCCTGCCAGCGGATCCAGGCGTCCTGCACCAGGTCTTCGGCATCGGCGAAGGTTCCGGTGAGCCGATAGGCAACCGCCAGTAGATGCGGCCGCAACTCCTCGAACTCACCGACCCGGGCGCTCGCGGTCATGCCCTCAGTTTAGGGCGGCCAGCCAGCCGACCCCGTCAGGAACCAATCATGACGTAGGTCTTGCGGATCGGCTCCTTGACCAACCACGTCCCTCGCCACCCCTTGGGCAGGACCAGCAGCGAGCCGGGGCCGATGTCGGCACTTGTTCCGTCCTCGCCGGTCACGGTGCCCGAGCCGGAGATGATGTGGCACACCTCCATCGCGGTGGACCGATCCGCAGTGAACTCGCCCGCGTCGCATTCCCACACCCCGACATCGGTCGCGTCATCGGCCCAGACGCTGATCGCGGACTCCAGCTGACCGCTGCGGCTGGTTGGTTTCGGTTGCGGCTCAGGGAGTTCAACCGTAGCCGTGTCGATCTGCCGAAGGTTCACACTCGTCTCCATCGTGTCAGCGCCCGGTGATCTTGTTGGCCACCCGCGCGAGGCGACTGGTCCGCGTCAGGCCGTTGGTGGACTCCCGCCGGTCAGCGGTTCGGTACAGCGCATACATCGCCTGGACTCCCAGCCACCGCAAGGGCTCCGGTTCCCATTTCCGGACCCGTCGTCCCACCCAGGGCAGCCGGATCAGGTCGGTATCCCGCTCGAGCACGAGATCGGCGAGCGTGTGCCCGGCCAGGTTGGTGGTGGTCAGGCCGCTGCCGACGTAGCCACCCGCGGTGCCGAGCCCGGTCGTCCGGTCGAAGTCCACAGTGGCCGTCCAGTCGCGCGGCACCCCGAGCACGCCACACCACGCGTGCGTGATCGGGACATCGCGCGTCGCGGGGAACATGTCGCGAACCAGGGCGACCAGGGCCTCGATGGTCCACTGCTGGGTGGCTCCGCGATGATCCAGGGCCGACCCGTAGCGATAGGGAATTCCGCGTCCGCCCAACGCGATTCGATTATCGGCCGTGCGCTGCGCGTACATGTACCCGTGCGCGTGGTCGCCGAGGAGTTCGGCGCCGCGCCAACCGACCTGCTGCAGAACGGAATCCGGCAGGGGTTCGGTCACCACCATCGACGAATTCATCGGCAGCCACTCGCGGCGCTGTCCCGGCATGGTCGCGGTGAAACCCTCCAGGCAACGCAGCACCACCGGTGCCCGGACATCACCACGGACGGTGATGGCACGCCCGGTCTTGATGTCGGTCACCTCGGTCTGCTCATAGATCGCCACACCCATGGCCTCCACCACGCGAGCCAGTCCTTGGACCAGCTTGGCGGGTTGCACCCGGGCACAGTGCGGACTGAACAGGGCACCCATGGCGTTCTCGACCCGGATGCGGGCGTTGGATTCGTCGCCGGTGAGCACTACGTAGTCGTCGGTGGTCGCACCCCAACTCCGTTCATAGTCCAGCGATTCACGCAGGCGGCCCATCTGCGCCTGGTTTCGCGCCACACTCATGACGCCGTCCTTGACGATGTCGGCGTCAATGCCTTCGGACTTCGTGACACCGATGACCTCGTCGACGGCACCCCGCATGGACCGCATGAGCGTGACGACACCCTGATGGCCGTGCGTCGAGGCATAGGCTTCACGAGATCCGGCGAGTTCGGCGGAGAGCCATCCGCCGTTGCGGCCGGACGCTCCGAACCCCGCGAACTCCTTTTCCAATATGACAATTCGCAGGTCGGGCTGTTCACGCTTGAGGTAGTACGCGGCCCACAGGCCGGTCAGGCCCGCCCCGACGATGCACACGTCGGCTTCGAGCGAGCCCGGCAGCGGCGCTCGGGACTCCGGCCAGCCCGACTCGCGATACCAGAACGACACGCTGCCGTTCACGAAGTCATTGGCGAGACCGCTGGGCGTGCGATCATCCGGGGACATCTTCATTCTCCTGTACTCGTGGGTGTTGATCAGTGGGATGTGTTGGCAGCCTGCGCGATACGCCGACCGATATCACTCGTCGGCAGGCAGGACCGCGGCGACGTCGGGATCGAACGTCAACCAGACCTGTTGACCCGCATGGGTCGGCGTGATGCTGCCCGCGCTTTCGCGAACCAGCGCGATGGTGTCGTCGGGCAGTCGGACCTCAACCTTGCGTGAGTTGCCGAGGTAGATGTCTTGAATCACGGTTCCCGGCACAGCATTTACGGCATCGGGCTCCGCCTCGCCGGTGACCATGCGAATCCGTTCCGGTCGGACGACTACGGCCACGGAAGCACCGGGGCTGGACTCGCCCCGGCCGGCCACCAGCCGTCGGCCATAGGCATACACCACTCCCCCGTCCTCGTGCTTTCCGTAGAACAGCGACGACTCGCCGAGGAAGCGTGCCACGAAGACACTCTTGGGATACTCGTAAAGGTCGGTCGGCGAACCGATCTGTTCGATGCGCGCGTTGTTGAATACCGCGATGCGATCGGAAAGAACCAGCGCCTCGTCCTGGTCGTGCGTGACGTAGACGAAAGTCGTGCCGAGTTCACCGTGAATGCGCTTGATTTCGAGTTGCAGCGTATCGCGCAGCTTCTTGTCCAGCGCACCGAGCGGCTCATCCATGAGCAGCACGCTCGGTTCGTAGACCATGGCCCGGGCGAGGGCGACCCGCTGCTGCTGGCCACCGGACAGCTCCTTGGGCATCCGTTTGCCGTAGCCGTCGAGACCGACCTTCGCCAGGGCGGCGGCCACCTTCTCGCGGCACTGCTCCTTGCCGACCTTGCGCTGCCGCAGCGGGTAAGCGACATTGTCGTTCACCGTCATGTGCGGGAACAGGGCGTAGTGCTGGAAGACCATGCCGATGTTGCGGCGGTGCGGCGGGAGATCGGCGACCGGGCGTCCGTCGATCAGCAGTTCCCCCGCGGTGACGTCGATGAAGCCGGCGATCATGTTCAGCGTGGTGGTCTTGCCGGAACCGCTGGGGCCGAGGAAGGTGAGGAATTCTCCCGGCCGCGCTTCGAGGTCGATGGCGTCGACTGCAGTCACCGAACCGTAGCTCTTGGTCAAGCCCCGCAACGTGATTGATGCACCGTGCGGTTTGTTCTCAGTGGACACGATTCCTCCTGCGCGAGTAGATGCCCGCAACGACGGTCAGACACGTCGTGAGGACGAGAATGAGCGTGGCAGCGGCAGCGATCGTGGGATCGGTGTCGCGGGTGACCGACGCGTACATCTTCACCGGCAATGTCTGCAGATACGGGCTCTGGATGAACAACGAGAGAACAACCTCGTCGAAGCTCGTCGCGAACGCGAACAGCGCGCCCGACAGCACGCCCGGCGCCACCAACGGCAACGTCACGGTACGGAACGTGGTCCAGCGCCCGGCTCCGCAGATCGCGGCCGCATCCTCCAGGCGTGTGTCGAATCCCTGCAGGCTGGCCATGACCGGCACGATGACGAAGGGCAGTGCCAACATACTGTGCGCGACGACGAAGCCGAACAGGGTCCCGAGCAGGTTCAGCCTCAGGAACAACGCGTACAGGCCGACTGCTCCCACGATCACCGGAACCACCATGGGAGCCAACAGGAATGCCCGAATCCCTTGCCGACCTGCCAGCCCGGTGCGGCTGAGCGCCACCGCCGCGGCGGTACCGAACGTGGTCGCGACGACGGCCACCAGAACGCCGACTTCCAGGCTCGACTGCAAGGCCGCCAGCCACGCGGGGTCCTCGAAAAACGCTTGGTACCACCGCGTTGACCAGCCGCTCGGCGGAAACGCGAACGACGGTCGATCGGTGAAGCTCAGCGGCACCACGATCAACGACGGTGCGATCAACCACAACGCAACCACTGCGCAGAACACTCCGAGCAGGGCACGCCAGAACGTCTTGGCTCGTTGCGTCATGCCTTGCGCTCCTTCCGGTTTCGGCGCATCAGGACCATCAGGACCGCGAGCACCAGGAACGTGACGAGCAGTAGTACCACGCCCATGGCTCCGCCCTTGCCCCAGGCCAACAAGCTGGTGACCTGCACGTAGATCTGCTGACTGATCAGCGCGTCATTCGGCGCTCCGAGCAGCGCGGGCGTCACATAGAAGCCGAGGCTGCTGATGAAGACCATCAGGCAACCGGCTCCGACACCGGGCAGGGACAGCGGCGCCCAGATTCTCACGAACGAGATGACCGGCCGTGCACCAAGACTCGACGACGCCAGGACGAGCCTGCGGTCGATGCCGGACATCACGGCATACAACGGCAACACCATGAACGGCAGCAGGATCTGACTCATGCCGATGACCACACCCAGGTTGGTGCGCAGCAGCGGCACATTACCCAGCCCCACGACCGACAACAGGGTCTGTATCGGCCCACCGTCTTCCAGCAGGATCACCCAGGCGAAGGTGCGCACCATCAGGCTGGTCCAGAACGGAACCAGCACGAGGAGCGTCAGTGCGATACGCACCGTGGGCCCGAACGCGACCATGGCATAGGCGTACGGGTAGCCGAGCACGAGGCAGATCACGGTGACCTCGAGACCCGTGGTGAACGTCCGCAGCAGCACGTCGCGCTGCACGGAATCACCCAGGTACCAAGCGAAGTTACCGAAGCCGAGCTCTGGATCGCTGAACGCCTGCCAGAACATGATGGCCAGCGGCACGCCGAACACCCCGACGACGAGCAGGATCGACGGCAGCAACAGACCGATACCGCTCAGCCTTCGACCGGTGCTCGACGGTTGGGACTTCGGTGGCGCCCCGCCCGCGAGAACGTCGACCATCGACATGTGTCGAGACCTCCTAGCCCGCGAGCCAGGCCGTGTACTTGGCGGCGATCTCGTCCTGCTGTTCGGCCCAGTACGCCACATCGATGGCGAATCTGTCCTTGTCCCGCTCCGGGGTGGTGGTCAGGTAGGACCGGGCCAGGTCGTCGAGTTGCGGCTTCGCATCGACGTTGATCGGGCTGTAGGACGTCAGTTCGGCGAGCTTGGCCTGCTGCTGTGCACCGAGGTAGAAGTTGATCAGCGCCATGGACGCCTTGGGGTTCTTGGCCCCGACCGGCACGGCGATGGTGTCGGCCTCCGGCATCCACTGGTTCCACATCGGCGCGAACGGCGCCCCGTTCTTGGCGGCCGAATACGCGCGACCGCTCCACACCAGCGCCATGTCGACCTGGCCGGATTCCATCAGTTGTTGGGACTGTGCGCCCGTGGTCCAGAAGATCGTGTCCGGGCGGATGGTGTTCATCTTGGTCAGTGCCCGGTCAAGGTCGAGCGGGTACATCACATCGGGCGCAACACCATCGGCGAGCAGGGCACCCTCGAGAACGCCGGGATCCAGTTCACCCGGTGTCCCCTCGATCGCCCGCTTGCCGGGGAATTTCTTGGTGTCGTAGAAGTCGGCCCAGGTCTTCGGCGGGTTGGCACCGTACTTCTTCGTGTTGTAGGCCACGATCAAGCCGTAACCCATTGCCGGAACCGAACAGTCGTCGGTCTTGGTACCCGGGGGGAGCTTGCTGATGTCCACGATGCTGGTATCGAGCTTCATGAACAGCGTGCCGCAGTTCTTGGCGGTGAACACGTTCGTGCTGTCGACCACGTCCCACGTCACGTTCTTGGAGTCGACCTGAGCCTTGATCTTCGCGTTCTCGGTTGGCCCGTCCGGCAACACCTTTGCCCCGGATTGCTGGGCGAACGGCTCCAGTGCCGCCTTGGCCTGGCCGTCCTGGTAGATGCCGCCGTACGAGACGAACGTCAACGTCATGCCCTTGAGGGCGCCTTCCTTCACGGTGCCCGCTTGCGGCGGTCCGCTGCCGAGGTCGACGTCAGCCGCGTTGCCCGGGCCTGCGGGTGTACATGCGGCGGTGAGCAGAACCCCTGCAGCGAATAGCGCGGACGCGCAGCGGGTTACGGATGAGCTGGGCATGGAGATCTCCTTCGATCTGGGCGTAAAGGGATTCGCGGATGCGGGGCACATCCGCAACGGGACGAGCGGCCCGTTAAGTCGACCAGTCAGTCGGGGGGCTGACGATCCAGATGAGCTCGGCGAACGCGTCGCTCAAGTTGTGCACGGTGTGCGGGACGGAGGTGCGGTACTCCGCGCTATCTCCGGCTTCGAGTTCATAGCGCTCACCGGCGAGTTCGACGGTCAGCTTGCCCGAGGTGACGATCAGGATCTCCTGCGCGTCACCGTGCACATAGGCCTCGCCCGCGCTGGATCCGGGCGACAGTTCGCCCGCGTACACCTCGAGATTTTGCAGCGGCTTCTGGGACAACAGGTATTTCGCGCTCAGATCCGATACCTCGATGGCCGGGCGATCCGCCTTCCTGAGGATGCGGGCGTCGGTGACCTCGTCGTCGGTGAACAGGTCGGGCAGCAGGATGCCCAGCACCTCGGACAGCCGGCGCAAGGTTCCGACACTCGCGTTGACCTGTCCGCGCTCCACCTGACTGAGAAAGCCCGCGGAGATGCCCGCACGATCGGCCAACTGCCGCAGCGACAGCTTCCGCGCTGTCCGGAACTGGCGAATCCGGCCACCGACCGCGGCGTCTGCCGTGGCAGCGGGATCGGGCTCCTCGGCCGCACTCATATCGAACCATCCGTTCGCAGATTGATAACACGAAGATTTGTCAGAACGAACACTTTGTTCGCTGACGATGAAGACTAGGGGCGCCGAACGGGGAGCGCAAGGTGTCGATCACATTCGATTCGGGCCGTGACGCCGACCACGAAATGCGCCATCTACGCGCAAGGCCATGACCTGGGACGACGACGGTAATGGATCGACAGCGCCGCCAAATACAACGAATATCGTCGTCAGCGTTGCGCTACACGACTGATTCCATGGCGGATCGGTGAAGGTGCGTAAGCCCGCCGGCACCCGCTGGGCAGCCGGGTCAGTGCCTGCCGAGCACGTGCGGACCGGTGCGCTCGGGCATGCCGCCGGCGAAGCGCGCCAACGACCACGCGGCTACGTCGGCGTCCACGGTCCGCCCCTCGGCCAGATCCGCGAGCACCTCACCCATCAGTGCGGAGTACTTGAAGCCCTCCCCCGAGTCGCCGCACGCGATGACGATCCCGCCATCCAGGCGGTCGACGACGAAAGTGCCATCGGGAGAGTCCGTCCAACTACAGACCTGGGCATCGAGCACCGTCGGGACCACCGAAGGCAGATCGGTGCGCACCCGGTCACGGAGCTCCGCGGTCCGGCCGGCGTCGGGTGTCCGGTCGAGATCGCCCGCGCGGTAATCACGCAGCGGGGCGTCCAATCCGACCTTGTAACCCACCCCGGGTGAGGGCATCGCGTAGATCCCGGGACGATCACCGCGCGGCCCATCGAACAGGCACGGAAAGTCGTCGGTGGCACCGGGATTGGCTGAATCACCGAAGTGCGCCACCTGCTCCAGGTAGGGGTGCAGCGCGAGCTCGACGCCGAGCGACGACAGCAGCCGGCCCGCTCCCGGACCCGCCGCGAGCACCGCGACATCGGCATCGATCGTGTCGCCGTCGGTCAGGGTGACCCGCACGCCATTGCGGCTGCGCTCGACCTGGGTGACTTCGCGTTCGATGAGCGTCGCGCCGAAGGATCGCTGGAAGAGGCGCAGCGCAGCCTGCAGCGACGCGGCGGCGAGCACCACGCCCGCCGCCGGCTGCCAGACCGCGTCACGTCCGTCGCCGCGCAGACCGGGAAAGAACCGGTCCACGTCGGCGGCGGGCACATCCGTGTACTCGATGCCGAGCCCGTCCAGAGTCGACGCCAGAGCGGGCAGCGACTCGTCGTCACGCCACAGCAGGCCGCGGGTGAGGAACACGGGAGTGCCGGCACGTTCGGCGAGCCGCCGCATGGCGTCGACACCGCGTACCGCCATCCTGACCCGGAGCGGGTCGGGGTCGGCGAGCCGCCACAACCGCGTCGGCCCGACCGATGACGACAGCGCATTGAACGGGCCGTAACGGTCGATCAGTGTCACGTGGTGGCCGCGGCGGGCGAGTTCTGCCGCGGCGGGCAGACCCCAGGCGCCCGCACCGACCACCACGCATCTCAGCGTCGTGGCCACGAAGCGCTGTACTTACCGCTTCGTGCCATTTCGATGCTTCAGCTCCGCTACCGCTTCGTGAAGATGGTCCGGTGCCAACCCTTTTCGGCCACGCCGGTGATATCGCTCATCACGTGCTTGATGGTGAGGTACTCCTCGAAGGAGTAATCGCTCATGTCCTTGCCGAATCCGGAGGCGCCGACGCCGCCGTGCGGCATCTCGCTGATGATCGGGATGTGGTCGTTGATCCACACAGCGCCGGCGTTAATCTCGCGTGATGCCCGCTGCGCGCGGTACACGTCGCGGGTCCACGCCGAGGCGGCCAGCCCATAGTCGGTGTCGTTGGCCTGCCGGATCGCGTCATCGTCGTCGGTGAAGGACCGCACGGTCAGCACCGGGCCGAAGATCTCGTCGCGGTACACCTCGGAGGTCTCAGCGACATCGGCGATCAGGGTCGGGCGGTAGAACGTACCCGGCAGGTCCGGGATCACTCCCCCGGTGACGATGCGGCCGCCCTGCTGCGGGGCGCGGGCCACCATCGCGGCCACCTTGTCCCGGTGCGCGGCCGAGATGAGCGGACCCAGGTCGGTGTCGGGGTCGTGCGGATCGCCGACCACGATCTTGCTCATCACCTCGGCGACCCCGGCCACGAAGTCGTCGTACAGATCGCGGGAGACGATAGCCCGGGTGGCGGCGGTGCAGTCCTGACCGGTGTTGATCAGGGCACCGGCCACCGCGCCCTGGATCGCGGCGTCCAGATCGGCGTCGTCGAACACCACGAACGGCGCCTTGCCGCCCAGCTCAAGCTGGGTGCGATGGCCGTGCACGGAGGCAGCGGCCATCACCTTGCGGCCGACCGCGGTGGATCCGGTGAAGGTGACGACGTCGACGCCACGATGCCCGGCCAGGGCGGTTCCGACGTCCGAACCGGCGCCGGTGACCACGTTCAACACACCGTCGGGCAGCCCGGCCTCGGTGGCCAACCGGGCCAGCGTCAGGGTGGTCAGCGGGGTGATCTCGGCGGGTTTGATCACCACCGAGCAGCCGGCGGCCAGCGCCGGGATCACCTTCCACACCGCCATCTGCAGCGGGTAGTTCCACGGGGTGATGGTGGCCACTACGCCGACGGCCTCGCGCCGGATGCTGGAGGTGTGATCGCCGGAGTATTCGGCAGTTGCCTTGCCCTCGAGGTGGCGCGCCGCGCCGGCGAAGTAGTCGATGTTGTCGATGCTGCCGGGGACATCGAACTCGGTGGCCAGCCGCACCGGCTTGCCGGTCTGGCTGACCTCCTCGGCTACCAGTTCATCGGCGTGCTCGTCGGCCAGCTTGGCCAGCTTGGCCAGCACCGCCGAGCGCTCGGCCGGCGTGGCCCTCGACCAGCCTGGAAACGCATCCCGAGCAGCGGCTACCGCTGCGTCCACATCGGCCGGGGTGGCCAGGGCATAATCGGCGACGGCCCCACCGGTCGCCGGGTTGATGATCTTGTGGGTCGCCCCGGCAGTCGACACCGGTGCACCGTTGATCCAGCTGCTGGTCACATCTACTGCCACACTCATGACCCCAACGCTAGCCGATGGGCACACTTCTGGCTACGCAATCCCAACCCGCAGGCACCCCGAAACAATCGAATTCATCGATTCGGTTGCCTCAAACGACGAATTCCGTGCACAATCGGTACATGACCAACACTGATGGTCACGAGCTTCAGCCCCTCCCGTTGCGCGTGAACAACAACTCTCGCACCGCCTTCTTCCAACTCGACGAGCTGTCGAAGTTGATCATCGAGAAGCTGCAACGGGACGGCCGTCGTTCGTATGCCGGAATCGGCAAGGACGTCGGCCTGTCCGAAGCCGCCGTGCGTCAACGGGTGCAGCGTATGGTCGATGCCGGCGTCATGCAGATCGTCGCGGTGACCGATCCGCTGCAACTCGGGTTCGCCCGCCAGGCCATGATCGGCATCCGCTGCACTGGTGACACCATCAAGTTGGCCGACAAGTTGGCCAAGATCGCGCAGGTCGACTACGTCGTGCTCACCGCGGGATCCTTCGACGCCATCGCCGAGGTGGTCTGCGAGGACGACGACAGCCTGCTCGAACTACTCAACACCCAGATCCGCGCACTGCCAGGAGTGATATCCACCGAAACCCTCGTTTACCTGAAACTCGTTAAACAGCAATACAATTGGGGAACCAGATGAGTGTGAAAGATATCGCTCAAACCGCACCGACGGATCTGAGCAGCAAAGCAAACCGCCACCTGTGGGGACATTTCTCCCGCCACGGGGAAGGCATCACCCCGCCGATCATCACCCGCGGCGAGGGAGTCCGGATCTTCGACGATGCCGGCAAGAGCTACATCGACGGCCTGAGCGGCCTGTTCGTGGTCCAGGTCGGCCACGGGCGCAAGGAACTGGCCGAGGCAGCCGCCAAGCAGGCAGAGAAACTGTCCTTCTTCCCGCTGTGGTCCTACGCCACTCCGCCGGCCATCGAGCTGGCCGATCGGGTCGCCGCATACGCGCCCGGCGACCTGAACCGGGTGTTCTTCACCACCGGCGGCGGCGAGGCCGTCGAGAGCGCCTGGAAACTGGCCAAGCAGTACTTCAAGCTGACCGGCAAACCCGGTAAGCACAAAGTGGTTTCGCGCTCGATCGCCTATCACGGCACCCCGCAGGGCGCCCTGGCGATCACCGGCATCCCGGCCTTCAAGGCTCCGTTCGAGCCGCTGACCCCGGGTGGGTTCCGCGCCCCGAACACCAACTTCTACCGGGCGCCGGCCGAGTTCGCGCACGACGAGAAGGCATTCGGCCGGTACTGCGCCGACCGGATCGCCGAGGCCATCGAGTTCGAGGGTCCCGAGACCGTCGCCGCGGTGTTCCTGGAGCCGGTGCAGAACGCCGGCGGCTGCTTCCCGCCGCCGCCCGGATACTTCGAGCGGGTCCGCGAGATCTGCGACGAGTACGACGTGCTGCTGGTCTCCGACGAGGTGATCTGCGCCTACGGCCGGATCGGTTCGATGTTCGCCTGCGACGATTTCGGGTATGTCCCCGACATCATCACCAGCGCCAAGGGCCTGACCTCGGGCTACTCGCCGCTGGGCGCGATGATCGCCCACGACCGGTTGTTCGAGCCGTTCAACGATGGCCAGACCGTGTTCGGCCATGGCTACACCTTTGGCGGACACCCGGTTTCGTCGGCGGTCGCGCTGGCCAACCTGGACATCTTCGAGCGCGAGGGCATCAACGCCCACGTCAAGGAGATGGCCCCGGCGTTCCGGGCCACCCTGGAGAAGCTCTACGACCTGCCGATCGTCGGCGACGTTCGCGGTGAGGGTTTCTTCTACGGCATCGAGCTGGTGAAGGACAAGACCACCAAGGAAACGTTCAACGACGAAGAGTCCGAGCGGCTGCTGCGCGGTTTCCTGACCCCGGCACTGTGGGACGCCGGGCTGTACTGCCGCGCCGACGACCGTGGCGACCCAGTGGTGCAGCTGGCCCCGCCGCTGATCAGCGGGCAGGCCGAGTTCGACGCGATCTACGAGATCCTGCACGGCGTGCTGAGCGAAGCCGGCAAGCTGCTGTAGTTCCTGGTTCGTGAGTTCGACTTCTTGGGCGCGTCAACATTTGTTGACGCGCCCAAGATCGTTTATACGACGGGCATTCAGCTATCGCGCGGACCAGCAAAGATAGCCATAAAGCCTTTACAAGGCGCGAACAGATGGTTAGTCTAAGTAACCACCACATATGGCTACTCTTTGATCGCGCTGGAACCTGTTCTAATTGCTACCCGCCAGTAGCTGGCGCATTGACAAGAGGCAGCCACAGCATGCAATTTCAGCATTGGGGCGGATTTGCACGAGTTCGACGACATTGAGCAGAAAAGCTGGCGCGACTTCCTCGAATCGTCATCACAGTTGCTCAACATTCTGAACCGAACACTCATAGAGCGACATGGGCTCAAGTTGGCCGACGTGATGCTGCTGCAGCTGCTCGCCACGTCCCGTGGCGGATCTGTGCGGATGGGCGACCTGTCCAACGCGCTGATGCTGATACCGAGTCGACTCACTCAACAGGCCCGCCGGCTCGAGGCGCTGGGCCTGATCCGGCGCAGCGCCAGCGAGGGTGATCGTCGCGGTGTGGTCGCCACGATCACCGGTGATGGCCTGGCACAGGCCAAACACGCATTGGCGACATACGCGCGTTTCGTCCGCAAAAATTATCTCAATCCGCTGTCACGCCAACAGATGACGGCCCTCGGCGACAGCAGTCGACGCATCAGTTCCGCACTCAAGGACACCGAACCGAACGCCAAATACTGATCGAATTGCGCTGTGCAATATCGCCTTTGAACCAAACCCACAAACACAGTCGGCCCTCGCCAGAACCGCTGGAGAGGGCCGACCGTCGTTATTGTGGGTTAGCTTTCGCTCCCCGAACCGCTTTCGGAGCCGGCGTCGCTGCCGCCTCCGCTGGTGGCGCCCACCCGGTGCTTGCCGGGTTTGGTCTTCATCATCTTGTTGAGATTGTCGCCGACCTTCTGCAGGTTCGACTGCGTCTGATCACCGGCCTCTTTGATCTTCCGCTGGAGTTGCTTGGCGGTGTTGTCGACGTGCAGACTCCCCCCGGCCCGGCGGTTGGCGTTGTCACTGACCGTGCCCACCGCGGGACCACCATCCGAAGCGGCCCCGGTGCTCTCGCCGGTACCGCTCGACGGCGCCTGCAGTGACATCCGTGCTGCAGCGTCCGATGCTGGCGCGGGGGCCGGGGGTACGTCCAGACTGAACGTCGTCGCGCCCTGACCGGGCACGTCGGCGACGGTCTTCGCCGAAGCCGGTTGCTCACATCGGCGTTTTGGCTGGTCGTCCAGCCAGCGATAGCTGTCGCGTCAAACTTCCGACCGGCCCGCAGTAGTTCAGTTCGGAACTATGTCGTTTTCCTAATATGAAACATGTTCTTCTTCGCAGAAACGTTTGCGCACAATCGCCCACTTACGGCTCTACCTCGCCACATTTGCGTTGGTCGAAGTTGCTACCGAGTGGCGCCTGGTAATGCGTCTCATATTCGGCTATGCCCGGACAGCGCGAACCTGGTTGTTGCACATAGCTTTTCAATCGAGCATGTCAACAAACGTCGAGGCAGGCTAAACTGCGCTACGGGGGGCGGAGCCGTTGTGACGCAGTGTGATCTTGGACAATTACTCTTCGTTGGTGACCTAGGTGACCCTGGTTCCGTCCCCCGCCTTCTTGCGCGCTTCCCGCGCGAAATGGCATTCCGGCAGAACAAGTTCGAGTAACGCCCTGCCGGAATGCGGTTTCGGCGTCAGACTGGCAGCGTGCCGCGCAAGCCCGCCATCGATCCCGTCCGCTGGCGGCCGCCGCCGGTAGATCCATTTCCGGATTTCGGCCCCACCGAACTCACCGTGGTGCCGATGCCCGGCGACAAACCCGAGGATGTCGTCGCCGATGCCGGAGGACAGCTGTGGACCGGACTGGTCGACGGCCGCATCGTGCGGGTGTCCCCCGAGGGCGCCACGACGGTTGTCGCGAACACCGGCGGACGCCCGCTCGGATTGCACGTCGCACGCGATGGGCGGGTACTGATCTGCGACAGCCACCGCGGGTTGCTCGCCCTGGACCCCGGCACCGGTACATTGTCCACGCTCGCCGAATCGGTCGACGGTCGGCCTTTGACGTTCTGCTCGAATGTAACCGAAACGGCCGATGGCACAATCTATTTCACCGAGTCGACGAGCAAGTTCCACTACGAGCACTTTCCCGGGGCCATCCTGGAGGCGCGCGGGCTGGGCAGCCTGTTCCGACTCGGGGCCGACGGCACGGTGACCACCCTGGTCGAGGGGCTGTATTTCGCCAACGGCGTGACGTTGACCGCCGACGAGTCGGCGTTGGTGTTCGCCGAGACGCAGGCGCGCCGGCTGTCCAAGTACTGGCTGACCGGGCCGCAGTCCGGCACCGTCACCCCGCTGGCGGTACACCTGCCCGGAATGCCCGACAACATCTCCACCGGCCCTGACGGCAAGATCTGGGTCGCGATGGTCAGCCCGGTCAACGTGGCGGAGAAGCTGACTCCCCGAGCACCTGCGCTGCGCCGGCTGGTGTGGCGACTGCCCGATGCGTTAATGCCCAAGATCAATTCGCAGGTGTGGGTGGCGGCGTTCGATCCCGACACCGGGGCGCCCGTCGCCGGTATCCGCATGCGGCATCCGGACTTCGGCACCGTCACCGGGGTGGTCGAAACGGGCGGCCGACTGTGGATGTCCAGCATCGGGTTTCCCGCGTTGGCCCACACCGAAGCCCGGGAAATCCCACTCACCCGTTAGTCCTCTGCGCAGGCCAGACATCGGTTATGAGACAGAAGACAGACCTCTGCGTTTCCCGGTATTGCGTTTCCGGACATCGCCTTTGAGGGCATCGCCGACGCGTCTGGTGCTGTCCCCCAACGCGGTCATCTGGCCTCGGGTCAGTGGTGCCAGATACTGCCGCCGCACGATCGCGGCGTAGGTTCGCAGCGCAGGCCGCAGGTATTCCTGCCCCTTTCGGGTGATCCCGACAACGACCATTCGCCTGTCTTCGCGGCTACGAACCCTGCGCACCAGACCGTGATCCTCCAACCGGCGTACCAGCCAGCTGACCCGGCTTGGCGAGAGCACCAATGCCTCTGCCAAAGAACCTATTCGCTCGCACCGACGAGGGGCCGAATTGAGCCGGTGAAGGATCTGCACGTCGGGAAACGTGAGGTCGTGTTTTGCGACGAGGGCGTCATCAATCTCCTGGTACAGCAGTTCCGCTGATTCGCCATAGCGCATCCAGTTCCGCCACTCGTCGTCACTGAGATCCATCGGTCCTTGAACAGGGCTCTGCTCCTGAAATGCAACTTCCGACATCGCGCCGCAACAACTCCTTCATAGACGGGATGCCGACCGCGCATCCCGGTGGATTTCCGACCCCGAGATCAGAACGCAGCAAAGGAATGTGGTCTATGCAGTTTGGGACACCCCGTCGACGCCCTACACTGCTGCGTCATGGACGTGCCGGTAGTTCGGACGCGGATCACGCAGCTCGAGGATCTGGGCGACGCGGTCAACCAGGCCGGGCTGAGTGCGTTCCAGCTGTCGCGCGAATCTCCCAGCGGCACTCTGATACACGCCGCCCACGATGGGGTGGCGCTGAGTGCGGGCCACTTCGAGAGCCGGGTGCAGATCCGTGGCGCACTGTCCCACGACGCACTGTCGATCGCGGTCGGTCTACGGATACCGCCTAGAAATCGGCTTTTATTGCGAGACATCGACAGCGGGGTCGTTACGGCGTTTCGCGCCGGTGATGAGCATGAGGCATTTCACGACGCCAACTCCCTGTACGCCGTCGTTTCGCTCAGCGAGGAGACACTGGAACGCGAGCTGGAGCGCTACGGATTGATCCTGTCCCGCACCACTTTTCGTAGCACCGGCTTTCACCCGCAGCCGTTGGCACGAACACACCTCACCACGATCTCGGCTTTCCTGGGCCGCCTGATCCAGGATGACGGCCAGAGCCGACTCGAATCCGGTGCGCTCGCCGATATCGTCGCGGCATTCATCGGCCATTTCGCCCAACAGTCGGCACCGCTGCCGTTGCAACCCCTGAGGGAGCGCCAACGAATCGTCGAGTTGACCCGTACACACATTGACCAGAACCTCGGTCAACATCTCGCCACAGAAGACCTCGCGCGTCGCGCGGGTGTGTCCCGGCGTACCCTCGCCAGGTCATTCGACGAAACACTCGGCGAGTCACCGCATGCGTACATCGCACGGATGCGCCTGCATCACATCCGGTCAGACCTGCTTGCCACCGACCGTCAGCTTGCGACGATCGCTGACGTCTCCAACCAGTGGGGCATCAGCGAACTCGGCCGCATGTCGGCCAGGTACCGCGCCCTGTTCGGCGAACTACCATCGCAAACCCGACTGCGCGGGCCGCAACGATAACGAACCCCGGACTGCAACCGGCCGCGGGCCGGAGTGGTCGACTTGGGTTCGCAAGCGACATATTTGAATCTTAGAGCTTCCTGAGAGCTACCGATCGATCTGGCCGAATGCGAAAACCCCAGTTCACTGGGCATTGCGCGAGGTGGTTGACGCGTTGAACTTGCATCGAATTTCCCCGCTGTTGTGTTCCTAGAGCCTTTCGCCCCGCTACCTTCTGGTCGTCTCAGCCCGTTCCAGGAAGGAACCACATCTTGCAACTCTCCCTACGGCCCTATGTGACGGCCGGTGTGGCTCTGGTGGGTGCCGGCGTCATCGCCGCGACGCCCATTGCGCCTCCCCCACTCGCGACCTCGGCCACCCACGTCTCAACCGCATCCGTCGCCCTCACCGCGGCAGTCGATCCCATCACTCGCTGGGGGCAGGTCATCGGAGACATTACGGAAGACATCGGCGAACTCGCCGATTTCTACATGCAGCGACCGCTGCCGATCGCCACTGCGATGGCCAACAACCTGCAGACGTACGCCGGAATGTATGCCACCGCGCTGCCCGCCACGGCCACCAACCTGCAGAACTGGGCAACCGGGGTCATGGGTCCTGCGATCCAGAAGGCCATCGGAGAACTGCTAGCCGGACAGCCTCAGCAAGCGGCGGCCACCTTCAACGGCGGGCTGACCGCTGTGATGTTCGCCCTGCTGCCTGCGATGAAACTGATCGATATCCCGCGCTTGATGATCGATCACGCCACCCTACTGGTGAAAGAAGTAGTCAGCGTTCCGGTCATGTCGCAACTCATGTTGCCCCTTACGTTGACGTCTATGGCGATCAGTACGCTCGGCGCGAGCGCCCAGGAAGCACTCGACGCCTTCGAAGCCGGTGACCCCATCGGGGGACTGACCGCCATCGCCAATATCCCCGCCAACTTGGCCAACGGGCAGCTCAACTACTTCTTGGACTTTAGTTATTGGGGATCCTGCGGGTGCAAGCCCACCGGCGGCTGGGTCTTCAGTCAGCTCATCAAACTGCCGCGAGCGATCGCGGACAAACTCGCGATCCCGACAACCGCCGCCCTCACCACGACGGCCAAGCTGCCCACGGCAACCGATATCGTCGTCGACGCCGAACCTGCGCCCACCGCTCCTGCTGGGCCGGAGTTTGCTCCGGTCTCGGCTCCCGATCCGGCACCCGCGGCGGACGCCACAGCACCCAAGCCCGACGTCGCCGCAGTAAACGCCAGTTCCCAAGGCGCGACGAATCTTTCGGTGGACATGAGGGCCGAACCCGGCAAGGCCGTAACCACCGTGGCCCGCCCAGAGCAGCGCCTGAAGGCCACCTTGCAGAACGCCGCCGATCAGGCGGACAAGAGCCTCAAGGGAATTCGCGGCGACATCGAGAAGTCCGTCAAGAAGGTCAGCGACCGCATCGCCAACGCCGGTAAGAAGAAGGAGGCCGCCAGCAGCACCGCCGCCTCCAACAAGACCGACAAGACCGGCAGCGACGACTAAAGCCGCTCCAAAAAACGGTGGCCCCCGCCCTCCGGTGGGGGCCACCGCCATATACCCATCTTTAACATCAGTCACACGAGTCACAGCGTGGCAAACCGGAAATCCGGGCCGCGTCGCCTAACCTTCGGACACGATGGCGACCTTGCGGAGGACTACCCAGCGTGCGGTTTCAGTGCTGGCAGCACTGACCATGGTGACGGCACCCCTGATCACCGCCGGGGTGGCCAACGCCGACCCGGCCCCGGACTGCCCGTACAAGGTGACCACTCCCCCGGCGGTCGACTCCTCCGAGGTACCCAAGCCGGGCGAGGTCGCACCGGGCCCACTACCGGTTCCGGCCAAGACGATTGGCGGCGAGGCGCTGTCGGGCTGCGGCATCGTCACCGCACCCGACACCCCGCCGCTGCCCAACGACGTATCGGCCGAGGCGTGGCTGGTTGCCGATCTCGATACCGGTGACATCATCGCGGCCCGCGATCCGCACGGCCGTCACCGGCCGGCCAGCATCATCAAGGTGCTGGTCGCCACCGCCGCGCTCAACGAGCTCAACCTGAACAAGCTCGTCGCGGGCACCCAGGACGACGCGAACTCCGAGGGCACCCGGGTCGGCGTCGGCCCCGGCGGCCAGTACACGATCAACGATTTGCTGCACGGACTGCTGATGCACTCCGGCAATGACGCCGCGCACGCACTGGCGGCTCAACTCGGCGGGATGGACCCCGCGCTGCAGAAGCTCAACATCCTGGCCGGCCAGCTCGGTGGCCGCGACACCCGGGCGGCCACCCCCTCGGGCCTGGACGGTCCGGGCATGAGCACCTCGGCCTACGACATCGGGCTGTTCTACCGCTACGCCTGGCAGAACCCGGTATTCGCCGACATCGTCCGCACCGAGACCTTCGACTTCCCCGGCCGCGACGGCAATCCGTCCTACCCGGTGGAAAACGACAACAGGCTGCTCTACAACTACCCCGGCGCCCTGGGCGGCAAGACCGGGTACACCGATGACGCCGGGCAGACCTTCGTCGGCGCGGCCGAACGCGACGGCCGTCGCCTGGTAGCGGTGCTGATGAAGGGCACCCGGGTGCCGATCGCGCCGTGGGAGCAGGCCGCGCATCTGCTCGACTACGGTTTCGCCACCCCGCCGGGCACCAAGGTCGGCACGCTCGTCGACCCCGACCCAGCGCTGAAGCCCAAGCCGGTCGAAACCCCAGCCGCACAGGCAGCTTCGGTGCTGCCGCCGGCGGACGCCCTGCCGGTGCGGGTGGGCGTGGCGGTGGTCGGGGCGGTCATCGTGTTCATGCTGATGATGGGTGCCCGGTCGCTGAACCGCCGCACCGTGCGCTGACGCGCGACACCCGTACTTCAGCACCAGCGGTGCAAAAGCTCCTCGGCGCCCCAGCACAGCCGCGCCATGACGTCGGCGGCCGGACGCGCCTCGGTCACCAGACCGACGCCCTGGCCCGCGTTCACCGGCGTGGGCACACCCGCCTCATTACATAGCACCCGCTCGGGAAGGCTTGGCGGCCAACGGTATCCAGCGGCCACATCGAACTCGCGGGTGAGTGCGGTGGCATCACCTGACGCCGCAAGCAACGCCGCACGATCCGCCGGCTTGGTCAGCGCCTCAGCACAGGTGGCGAACACCGTGCCCAGCCACGCTCCGGCCGCGCCGGCCGCCAGCACCGCGGCGACCCCGCGCGCCGAAGCGATCCCACCCGCCGCCAACACCGGCGCCTCAACCGCATCGAGCACCTCGGCCAGCAAGGGCAGCGTGCCCAGCGCCGGTTCGCCATGACCGCCACCCTCGGCGCCGCGGGCCACCAGCACATCAACCCCGGCGTCGACGGCACGGCGCGCAGCTTCCACTGTGGCCACCTGTGTCGCCACCGTCACGCCAACGTCGTGAGCACGCTGCACCCAGGCCCAGTCCTCACCAAAGCTCACACTGAGCAAAGCGGGCCGGGCGGCCACAGCCACGTCGAACAGGTCCGGATGATCCTGAATGACCCAATGCACCAGCCCAATTCCGAACGGACGATGAACTTTCCCCAGGGCAACCAGCTGCCGCCGCAAAAGCGGAGCGGTGGCCGAACTGCCCATGCCGATCATGCCGAGGCCGCCGGCCGCAGATACCGCCGCGGCCAACCGGCCTCCGGCCGCACCGCCCATGGGCGCATTGACGATCGGAACGTCAATGCCAACGGTCGTCGACCATGCGGTTGCCAAGCTCACAACCAGCAATGTTACGTCGGTATTACGTCACCGGTAGCATGGACCGCGCCAAAACAACTTGGCACCGGACGAGGCGGCACCGTACCCGGCCAGCGACAAGACGGGGCCTTGGAGGTGCCCCATGGCGTGGATCATTCTTGTCGTATCAGGCGCATTCGAAGCGGTATGGGCGACGGCGCTCAGCAAGTCCTACGGCTTCACCCGCCTCGTACCATCGCTGATATTCGCCGTCTCCGTGGTGATTTCGATGGGCGGCCTGGCCATTGCCATGCGCACCCTGCCGCCTGGCACCAGCTATGCGGTGTGGGTGGGTATCGGCGCGACACTCACCATCGGCTATGCCATGGTGACCGGCGCCGAGTCCGCGTCGCTGATCAAGATCCTGCTCATGCTCGGAGTCATCGGCTGCCTCGTCGGGCTGAAACTGATCGAGCACTAGCGTCGTAGCAGCCGCGAAAGACCCAGCGCACCAAGCGCTCCCGCAGCCGCAGCGGCCAACACCCCGGAGACACCCACCCCCTCGCGGACCTGCACCCTGGTGGTGATCTGCGCGGGGTGGGGCGGCTCCACCGGCGCGGCGGCCAGGCTCTCCTTCGACGTCGCCGCCCACGCGGTGGCGTACAGGATCAGTCGCGCGGTGATATAGGCGAACACCATCAACCCGAGCACCGGGCCGAATGTCGCACCGGCCGGCCCGGTCATCACCGATTGCAGATAGAGCGACGCCACCTGCTTGAAGATTTCGAAGCCCACCGCGGCGATCAGACCCGCTTGCATCGAGCTGCGGAACTTCACCGGTTCACGGGGCAGCCGGGAGATGATCCAGGTGAAGATCACCCACGAGATCGTCACCGAGACCAGCAATGAGACCACGCGCAATCCGAAACCGACCCCAGCCATGTCCCCGATGCCGAGCCAATGCAGCACCCGGCGCATCAGCGCCGGGTCGCCCAGCACGGTGAGCCCGATCGTGATCACCATCGCCAGGAATCCGCTGACCAACGCCAGCAGATCCGAGACCTTGGTACCGACGAACCCCGATTCGTTCTTGGGCTGCTGCCACATCCGGCTGAGCGCCTCGCGCAGGTTGGCCATCCAACCCAGGCCGGCCCAGGCTGCCGTGGCCAACCCGATGATGCCGACGGTCCCACGGGAGGCGATGGCCGAATCCATCAGCTGGACCAACTGCTGACCGAAATCACCGGACACCGCGGTGCGGATCCGGCGCTCGATCTCGTCGAGCAGATCCGGACGCCGGGACAACAGAAATCCGCCCGCGGCGAATCCGACCATCAGCAACGGGAACAGCGCGAAGATGGTGAAGTAGGTGATGCCGGCCGCATAGAAGTTGCCGTTGCAGTCGTTGTAGCGCTCCTGGGCCAGCATGACGTGGTCGAACCACGGGAAGCGGGCCCGCACGCGGGCAAGGAATCCCGGCTTCTCCTCGTCAGACACCGGCCGATCCCTTCCCTGGCGCTATGGCGTTTGCTGGAGAAACCCTATCCTGTCGTAAACCCGGGCGAGGGTATTGCCGGCGACCTCTCGGGCGCGTTCCGCGCCGGCGGCCAGCACGGCCTGAAGTTCGGCGGTGTCGGCCAGCAATTCGTCCACCCGGGTCTTGATCGGCGTGACGAACTCCACCACAGCCTCGGCGGTCTCCTTCTTGAGATCGCCGTAGCCACGGCCGGCATACCCCTCGACCAGCTTGTCGATATCGGTTCCGGTCACTGCGGACTGGATGGTCAGCAGGTTCGAGATGCCGGGCTTGGCCTCGGGGTCGAACCGGATCTCGCGCTCGCTGTCGGTGACCGCCGAACGGATCTTCTTGGCCGTGGCCTTCGGATCGTCGAGCAGGCTGATCAGCCCGGCGTCGGAGGCCGCCGATTTGCTCATCTTGGCGGTCGGATCCTGCAGGTCGTAGATCTTGGCGGTGGCCTTGGGGATCATCGCCTCCGGGATCACGAAGGTGCCCGGGAACCGTGCGTTGATCCGCTGGGCCAGGTCGCGGGCCAACTCAAGATGCTGGCGCTGATCCTCACCGACCGGCACCAGGTCGGTGTCGTAGAGCAACACGTCGGCCGCCATCAACACGGGATAGGTGAACAGACCCACCGTGGTGGCATCCGCGCCCTGCTTCTGCGACTTGTCCTTGAACTGCGTCATCCGCGACGCCTGGCCGAAGCCGGTGAAGCATCCCAGCACCCACGCCAGCTGGCTGTGCGCCGGCACGTGGCTCTGCACGAACACGGTGCTGCGCGCCGGGTCGATGCCCAGGGCCAGGTACTGCGCGGCGGTCACCAGCGTGCGCCGCCGCAGCGTCTCGGGATCCTGCGGCACGGTGATGGCGTGCTGGTCGACCACGCAGAAAAACGCGTCATAGCCGTCCTGCAGCTGCGCCCAGTGCGTGACGGCGCCCAGCGCATTGCCGAGGTGCAGGGAGTCAGAGGTGGGTTGGGCGCCGGAGAATACGACACGTTTGCTTCCGCTACTCATGATGAGTCGATTTTCGCACTGCCGTCATCCGGTTTCCTCGCGGGTCAGCTGACGCAGCACGCGCAGGAACACCTTGCGATCGTCAGCGGTCAATTCTCCCAGCCAGCGCTCCTCACCCCGCTGGATTTCGGCCTGCGCGGCGTTCTTGGCGGCCCGGCCCGCCTCGGTGATGGCCAGCAATCGCACTCGGCGGTCGTCGGGGTCGGGTTGACGTTCGATATGGCCCTGTTGCTGCAGCTCATCGAGGGTGGCGATGATGCGGGTCTTGTCCGCGCCGATGGCCTCGGCCAGTGCGGCCTGGCTCCGCATGGGCGAGCGGTCGAGGGCGAGCAGAACGACATAACCCCACATGGTCAGGCCGTGGGCGGCCAGCACGGGCAGTTCGGCGGCGGCCATCTCCCGCAGCAGTGGGGCGAGCATGGCCGCCAGATCGGGGCGACGCGACATCCGGACATGATAGGCATTGCCATATGATATGCGTCCGCTTACCATAAGTGTATGCATACGATATCCCCAATCGGCGGCCACCACCGCACGGCAGTCCTGAAATCCATCGACATCGTCAGCACCGTCGGCTCCGCCGATCTCGGCCGCGCCACCCCGTGCTCGGGCTGGAGTCTGGCCGACCTACTCGCCCACATGACCGCCCAGCATCGGGGCTTCGCCGCGGCCGCCCGCGGCCATGGCGCCGACGACGAGATCTGGCGTCCAGAGACCGTTGCCGACGCGGTACGCGCGGATCCGGTGGGCAGCTACGCGGCTGCCGCACACGATGTGCTCGACGCATTCGCCGCCGACGGTGTTGCCGAGGCGACGTTCGCGCTACCCGAGTTCGGGCCGGGCGCGACCTTCCCCGGCGCACTGGCGATGGGCTTTCATTTCGTGGATTACGTGGTGCACGGCTGGGACGTCGCCGCGGCGCTGGGAGCGCCCTACGATCTGCCCGCGGACGTGATCGCCGCGGTGCTGCCACTGGTCATGATGGTCCCCGACGGCGACTACCGCGCCGCACCCAATGCCGCGTTCGCCCCAGCAGTCAAAGCTTCAGGCACAACGGATTTCGAAACGATCCTGCTGCACCTGGGCCGGCGCCCGGACTGGACTCAGTCGTAGCTGATAACTCACTCATGGAGAAGCTCGCGAAGGGCGTTCTCCAACTCGGGCAGTTTGCCGGCGATTACCTGCCACACCAATGCATCATCGACGTCCGCATACCCGTGAATCAGGATGTTACGAAAGGCCACAATCCGTGGGAGATCTGGAATCCGAGCCGAACGTCTTCCCGTTGCTGAACTGACGGACAAGCGTCACCGCCTGCCGCGCATCCCAAAGGTATTTCCTTGCGTCACGCGGCATACAGCGCTTCTCGCGTCCGCATGACGTGTTGCTTGAAGTAGGGGTTCTTGATGCTGGATACCGTCACAACGTCGACCGCGCGCCCAAGAACCCGCTCCAGACCTTCCTTCAATGAGAAGTAGCGATCGAAGTAGTCAGCACTAGCTCCTTCGCCGAACTCGACGAGAACGTCAACGTCACTGGAATCGATGTCAAACGAATCCCCGACTGCAGAACCGAACACGTCAAGCCGACGCACCGAGAGCTCGCGGCACAACTCTTCGATCTCATGCCGCTTCGCCGCGACCACTTCGTGCACGGCCGTCACCTCCACGGGAAATTGTCCCCGACGAATCTAATTCTTGGCGAACCAAACGCACGATCGGTGCGTCGGCACTTAGTCGAACTGAACGGTCACCGGCGAGTGGTCGGACCAGCGCAGTGCGTACAGCTCGGCGCGGTCCACGTGCGCCGAGGTAGCCCGGACAGCCAACCCCGGGCTGGCCAGGTGATAGTCGATGCGCCAGCCGGCGTCATTGTCGAAAGCCTTACCGCGCCATGACCACCAGCTGTAGGGACCGGCGACGTCGGGGTGCAGCTCGCGCACCACATCCACCCAGCCGGTGCCCAACAACTCGGCGAGCCACTGCCGCTCACTGGGCAGGAACCCGGCCTTCTTGACATTGCCCTTCCAGTTCTTGATGTCGAGTTCACTGCGCGCGATGTTCCAGTCACCACAGACCACCGCATCCCGGGCGTGCAGTTCGGCCATCCGGCCCGCAATAGTGGCCATGAACCGTTCCTTCTCCAGCTGACGATCCGTCTCGGCCTCCCCGGTGGGGACGTACACGCTGGCCACGGTCATCCCCGCGGTGTCCACCTCGAGATAGCGCCCGTGCGACTCGAACTCGTCGGAGACCAGCAGCCGGGCCGCGTCGATCGGATGCCGGGACAGCACCGCAACACCGTTGCGGCCCTTCAGATGTGGGTCGGCCGAAGCCAGGTTCCAGCCGTCGGCCAGCGCGGGCGCCAGCGCATCGTTGAGCTGTTCGTCGTCGGCCCGGGTCTCCTGCAGGCAGACCACATCGGACTCGGTCTCCTTGAGCCACGGCAGCAGGCCGAGGTTGTCGGTGGAGCGTTGTTTGACCGCCGCGCGGATGCCGTTGACGTTGATGGTGCTCACGATCACGACCAGACCATAATCGACACCCTTGCGGTACCGGCGGTACCGCCTTAATGTCGGGCGGCATGGCCGACCGTGCACCCATCCACCTGGGCTCCCCCGACGGGGAGCCCATCCTGCTGCTGCACCCGTTCCTGCTGTCACAAAGCGTGTGGAAGTACGTCGCCCCGCAGCTCGCCGAAACCGGCCGCTATGAGGTGTTCGCCCCCACCATGGCCGGCCACAACGGCGGTGCGCACGCACCGCTGCTTCTCGACGTCGCCGCCCTGGCCGACGATGTCGAACGCCGGCTCGATGAGCTGGGTTGGAACACCGCGCATATCGTCGGGAACTCGCTGGGCGGCTGGGTGGCCTTCGAACTGGAACGCCGCGGCCGGGCCCGCACGCTGACCGGTATCGCGCCCGCGGGCGGCTGGTCCCGGTTCACGCCGGCCAAATACGAGATCATCGCCAAGTTCATGGCGGGCCTGCCGTTCGTGCTGACCGCCGCCGTGTTCGGTCAGCGCGTGCTGAAACTGCCGTTCTCCCGGAAGATCTCGTACCTGGCCGTCGCCGCCACGCCGGAGGCCCTCAACGCCAGTGACCGCCGCGACCTGATCGAAGACGTGGCGCACTGCCCGGCCTACTTCAAGCTCATGTTCAAAGCACTGACCACCGCCGGGCTGACGGAGATCGCCGATTCCCGCACCCCCACCCAGCTGGCGATCTGCGAGAAGGACCGGGTGCTGCCGACACCACGGTTCACCAGGCACTTCACCGCCAACCTGGCACCGGACGCGGTGATCACCACCCTGGACGGGGTGGGACACGTCCCGATGTTCGAGGCACCGGACACCATCACCCGGCTGATCGCCGACTTTGTGGACCGGCACACCGATCCGGCCCGCGCGACGGGTTGACCCATCGGCGTGAGCCGACACGGTGGTTCGGCGCGGTTACCCGCACCGAACCACCGCCGGTGTCAGTCTTGCGTCGCCGCGAACACCTCGTTGAGCGTCTTGCTCGGCCGCATCACCGCGGCGGTCTTCTCCGGGTCCGGGTAGTAGTAGCCGCCGATATCGGCCGGCCCGCCCTGGGCGGCGTTGAGCTCGGCGACGATGGCCTGCTCATGCTCGCCCAGCGCCTTGGCCAGCGGTGCGAAGTGCGCGGCCAGCTCCTTGTCCTCGGCCTGCTCGGCCAGCGCCTGCGCCCAGTACATCGCGAGGTAGAACTGGCTGCCCCGGTTGTCCAGCTCACCGGTCTTGCGCGACGGGCTCTTGTTCTCGTCCAACAGCTTTCCGGTCGCGGCATCGAGCGCGGTGGCCAGCACCTTGGCCTTGTCGTTGCCGAACTTGTTACCCAGATCCTCCAGGCTGGCGCCCAGGGCGAGGAACTCGCCGAGCGAATCCCAACGCAGGTGGTTCTCCTCCACCAGCTGGTGCACATGCTTGGGCGCGGAACCACCGGCACCCGTCTCGTACAGACCGCCACCGGCCATCAGCGGCACGATCGAGAGCATCTTGGCGCTGGTGCCCAGCTCCAGGATCGGGAACAGGTCGGTCAGGTAGTCGCGCAGGATGTTGCCGGTCGCGGCAATGGTGTCCTGGCCACGGATCACCCGTTCGATGGTGTGCCGCATGGCACGTTCCTGCGACATGATCTGGATGTCGAGGCCCTCGGTGTCGTAGTCCTTGAGGTACAGGTTGACCTTCTTGCGCAGCTCGGCCTCGTGCGGGCGCTCCTGGTCCAA
The DNA here is from genome assembly GCF_029893345.1 of Mycolicibacterium frederiksbergense. Lineage (GTDB taxonomy): Bacteria > Actinomycetota > Actinomycetes > Mycobacteriales > Mycobacteriaceae > Mycobacterium > Mycobacterium frederiksbergense_B. The sequence goes on from NZ_JARXVE010000005.1 coordinate 351,985, forward strand.
CCAGAACACCACCGGCATGCCGGACAGCCGGGCGCGGTTGACCGCCAGCTTCACCCAGTCCTGGATCGGCGCGTCCTTGACGATCGGCATACGCCAGATGTCGCCCTCTTCGACGTTCTGGCTCAGCAGCACCTCGCCGGTGTCGATGTCGACGATGTTGGCCACACCGGCCGCGGGCACCTCGAAGGTCTTGTCGTGGCTGCCGTACTCCTCGGCCTTCTGCGCCATCAGACCGACGTTGGGCACGGTGCCCATCGTGGTCGGATCGAACTGGCCGTGGGTCTTACAGAAGTTGATCATCTCCTGGTACATCCGGGAGAACGTCGACTCGGGGTTGACCGCCTTGGTGTCCTTGGTGCGGCCATCGGCGCCGTACATCTTGCCGCCCAGCCGGATCATCGCCGGCATCGAGGCGTCGACGATGACGTCGCTGGGCGAGTGGAAGTTCGAGATGCCCTTGGCCGAATCCACCATGGCCAGCTCCGGGCGGTGCTCATGGCAGCGGTGCAGGTCCTCGATGATCTCCTCGCGCTGCGAAGCCGGCAGCGACTCGATCTTGCTGTAGAGATCGGACAGGCCGTTGTTGACGTTCACCCCGAGCTCGTCGAAGAGCTTCTGATGCTTGGCGAAGGCGTCCTTGTAGAAGATCTTCACCGCATACCCGAACACGATGGGGTGAGACACCTTCATCATCGTGGCCTTGACGTGCAGCGAGAACATCACGCCGGTCTTGTAGGCGTCCTCGATCTGCTCCTCGTAGAAGTCGCACAGCGCCTTCTTGCTCATGAACATGCTGTCGATGACGTCGCCGGCATCCAGCTTCACCTGGGGCTTGAGCACGATCGTCTCGCCGCCGGTCGTCTCCAGCACCATCTTGACGGTGCGAGCCTTGTCCAGCGTCATCGACTTCTCACCGTGGTAGAAGTCGCCGTGCTTCATGGTCGCCACATGGGTGCGCGAGGCCTGCGACCACTTGCCCATGCTGTGCGGGTGCTTGCGCGCGTACTCCTTGACCGCCTTGGGCGCCCGTCGGTCCGAGTTGCCTTCGCGCAGAACGGGGTTCACGGCGCTGCCGAGGATCTTGGCGTAGCGATCCTTGATCGCCCGCTCCTCGTCGGTCTTGGGGTCGCCCGGGTAGTCGGGGATCGCGTAGCCCTTTTCCTGCAGTTCCTTGACCGCGGCGGCGAGCTGCGGAACCGACGCGCTGATGTTGGGCAGCTTGATGATGTTGGTGTCGGGCAGCTGGGTGAGACGGCCCAGCTCACCGAGATTGTTCGGGACGCGCTGGTCTTCGGTCAGGTAGTCACCGAACTCGGCCAGGATGCGGGCCGCCACCGAAATGTCAGTGGTCTGGACATTGATGCCGACCGGCTCGGCAAAGGCGCGGATGATTGGCAAGAAGGAGTACGTCGCAAGCAGCGGCGCCTCGTCTGTCAGCGTGTAGATGATTGTCGGCTGCTGGGCAGTCATGGTTGCTCTCCCGGCGTCAGTCAGGGTTCAACGAGGATCACTCGTTGTCACCTGTGATTATTCGCTGCTCTGTATCGCGGCCAGACTACAAGGGCGCGGCCCGGCACGGCCCGGCAGCTTTGATTACTGACGAGTAACTTTCCGGCCCTCAGCGCGTCCATCAGCACCGCACACGAGGCAACAGGAACACGTTTCAGTTCGGCCCGAACAGACTCGGCAAACGCCCCCGGACAACCGACTGGCACCAGCTCGGCGCGTTGCGATAAGCTGCAGGCCGGTCATGAGTGCCAGCATCAAGCCCCGGCTTGCTGGCCGGCAACCCTCCAACCGCGGTGGGGTGCCCCGGGTGATGACCAGGTTGAGCAGCCGTCGCCGGCTGCAAGGCAAGCGCGGGTCCGTCGGTTCGGGCCCCAGCAGACAGGGAAACCTGATGGAGGCCAGCCATGTGTATGTGTCCGTGAACTGATGGTGTTCGTCCGTCGTTGACCGCGAGCCAGAGGCCCGGCAATCGACCGCACCCCATCCTTCCTGATCCCGTGACCTTCGTCCCGCCACTGGAGGAGACACCCAGCCATGACAAACCCCGAGATCGTCGCCAACTGGTCGTTCGAGACCAAGCAGGTCCACGCCGGACAGACCCCGGACAGCGCCACCAACGCCCGCGCCCTGCCGATCTACCAGACCACCTCTTACACCTTCCGCGACACCGACCACGCCGCCGCCCTGTTCGGGCTGGCGGAGCCGGGCAACATCTACACCCGCATCATGAACCCGACCACCGACGTGGTCGAGCAGCGCATCGCGGCCCTTGAAGGCGGAGTTGCCGCGCTGTTCCTGTCCTCCGGGCAGGCCGCCGAGACGCTGGCGATCCTCAACCTCGCCGGCGCCGGTGATCACATCGTGTCCAGCCCCCGGCTGTACGGCGGCACCTACAACCTGTTCCACTACACGCTGGCCAAGCTCGGTATCGAGGTCAGTTTCGTCGACAACCCGGACGACGTGGAATCGTGGCGGGCCGCGGTCCGTCCGAACACCAAGGCGTTCTTCGGCGAGACCATCTCCAATCCGCAGATCGACATCCTGGATATCCCCGGTATCGCCGCGGTGGCACACGAGAACGGCGTCCCGCTCATCGTCGACAACACCATCGCCACCCCCTACCTGATCCAGCCGCTCGCCCATGGCGCTGACATCGTGGTGCACTCCGCGACGAAGTACCTGGGCGGACATGGTTCGGCGATCGCCGGGGTGATCGTCGACGGTGGCACCTTCGACTGGACCAACGGCCGCTTCCCCGGCTTCACCGAGCCGGATCCGAGCTACCACGGCGTGGTGTTCGCCGAGCTCGGCGCGCCGGCGTACGCGCTCAAGGCCCGGGTGCAGCTGCTGCGCGACCTCGGGTCCGCGGCCGCACCGTTCAATGCCTTTTTGATCGCACAGGGATTGGAAACGCTGTCCCTGCGCGTTGAACGGCACGTGTCCAACGCCCAGAAGGTCGCCGAGTACCTGGCCAAGCATCCTGACGTGACGGCGGTGAACTACGCCGGGCTGCCCACCTCGCCCTGGTACGAGCGGGGCCGCAAGATCGCCCCGAAGGGAACCGGCGCGGTGCTGTCCTTCGAATTGGCCGGCGGCATCGAGGCCGGCAAGGCCTTCGTCAACGCGCTGACCCTGCACAGTCACGTCGCCAACATCGGCGACGTCCGGTCCCTGGTCATCCACCCCGCGTCGACCACCCACCAGCAGCTCAGCGCCGAGGAGCAGCTGTCCACCGGCGTCACCCCCGGCCTGGTGCGACTGGCCGTCGGCATCGAGGGCATCGACGACATCCTGGCCGACCTGGAGCAAGGCTTCACCGCCGCCCGCCCGTTCCGCGCTGTGCCGCAGACCGCGGCCACGGTGTGAGGACGGTGTGAGGAGGCCGGCATGACGATCATCGAGGAACCAGCCGTGTCCACCCTCCCGTTACCTGCCGAAGGCGAAATCGGCGTGGTGTACATCGGTGCGCTGACGCTGGAGAACGGCACCGTCCTGCCTGACGTGTCGATCGCCGTGCAGCGCTGGGGCGAACTATCGCCCGAGCGCGACAACGTAGTGATGGTGCTGCACGCGCTCACCGGCGATTCGCACATCACCGGACCGGCCGGCGACGGCCACCCGACGGCAGGCTGGTGGGACGGCGTGGCCGGGCCCGGCGCCCCGATCGACACCGACCAGTGGTGCGCGATCTCGACCAATGTGCTCGGCGGCTGCCGCGGATCTACCGGTCCCGGCTCGCTCGCTCCCGACGGAAAGCCTTGGGGTTCAAGGTTTCCCCAGATCACCATCCGCGACCAGGTGGAAGCCGACCGGGCGGCGCTCGCAGCTCTGGGAATCACCAGGGTCGCGGCCGTGGTCGGCGGGTCGATGGGCGGAGCCCGCGCGCTGGAATGGGCGGTCGGTTACCCCGACGAGGTCGACGCCGGACTTGTGCTGGCCGTCGGCGCCCGCGCGACCGCCGATCAGATCGGCACCCAGTGCAGCCAGGTCGCCGCGATCAAGTCGGATCCGAGCTGGCAGGGCGGCGACTATTACGGCACCGGCCAGGCACCGCTGACCGGGATGGAGATCGCCAGGCGGTTCGCCCACCTCACCTACCGCGGTGAGGAGGAGCTCGACGAGCGGTTCGGCAATGCTGCCCAGGGTGACGAGGATCCGACCACCGGTGGGCGCTACGCGGTACAGAGCTACCTCGAATACCAAGGTGGCAAATTGGCCCGCCGATTCGACCCGGGCACCTATGTGGCCCTCTCGGATGCGCTGTCCACCCACGATGTGGGCCGCGGCCGTGGCGGGGTTGCCAGTGCGCTGCGCAGTTGCCCGGTGCCCGTGATCGTCGGCGGGATCACCTCGGACCGGCTCTACCCGATCCGGCTGCAGCAGGAACTGGCCGAATTGCTGCCCGGCTGCAATGGTCTGGACGTCGTCGACTCGGAATACGGGCACGACGGGTTCCTGGTCGAGACCGAGGTGGTCGGCAAGCTGATCCGCCGAACACTGGAGCTGGTACCGCGGTGACGCCTCCGGAGCAGCCGCGTTCCCTGTCGTTCGGCTCTGAGGCCGCCGCCTACGAGCGCGGCCGTCCGTCCTACCCGCCGGACGCGATCGACTGGCTGTTGCCCGCCGGTGCGCGCGACGTCCTCGACCTTGGCGCGGGTACCGGCAAACTCACCACCCGGCTCGTCGAACGCGGCCTGGACGTGGTTGCCGTCGACCCGATTCCGGAAATGCTCGAGCTGCTGTCGAACTCGCTGCCGGACACCCCGGCGCTGCTGGGCACCGCTGAAGAAATCCCGTTGGCCGACAACAGTGTCGACGCGGTGCTGGTGGCGCAGGCCTGGCACTGGTTCGACCCGGAACGCGCGGCGAAGGAAGTCAGCCGGGTGCTGCGCCCCGGCGGCCGGCTGGGCCTGGTGTGGAACACCCGCGACGAACGGCTGGGCTGGGTCAAGGATCTGGGTCAGATCATCGGCCACGAGAACGACCCGTTCAGCCAGCAGGTGACACTGCCCGATCCGTTCGCCGCCACCGAGCGCCATCAGGTGGAGTGGACGAGTTACCTGACGCCACAGGCGCTCATCGATCTGGTCGCCTCGCGCAGTTACTGCATCACCTCACCGGAGCAGGTCCGCACCCGCACCCTGGGGCAGGTCCGCGAGCTGTTGGCCACGCATCCGGCGCTGGTCAACTCTTCGGGGCTGGCGCTGCCCTACGTCACGGTGTGCATCCGGGCCACACTCGCCTGACGGCGATCTCAGGCGCTGCGGCTGATCCGCTCGGAATCCGGCGGGCCGAACCAGCGGCGCAGCGCGGCATGCAGCCGGTCGCGGTCGAGGTCGCCGAAACCATCTGCGGCCCAGGCGACATAGCCGTCAGGCCGGATCAGCAGCGCCGCGGCCGGCCGGTCGTCGACCGTCGCGATCTCGATGTCGAGTCGACCGCGCCACCCGGCCGCGGTTTCGGCGTGATCGCCGCCCGACAGGTCGAGCAGCACCGGCCGGCCCGAGCGCAGCAGCTCGGCAACCCGGCGGCCGTCGGACAGCGTCAGCGCCGGGACGAAGTATCCGGACAACCGGTGTTCGTCGCCGATCTCGTAGCGGACCTCGGATCCCGAGAGCACCCCGGCGACGTGCGCGGAGCCGTCCGGCGTCGCCAGTAGTTCACCGAAAAGCGTTCGCAGCGCGGTGACCTCGGGGCCGGCGGCCATCAGGGCGGCCTGCGCCATGGAATGCATCATCACCCGCTGCCCCGCGGGCCACCGCTCGCTGTGATAGCTGCCCAGCAGACCGTTCGGCGCCCAGCCGTGCACGGCGGCGGCCAGTTTCCAGCCCAGATTCATCGCGTCCTGCATGCCCAGGTTCAGGCCGGGCCCGCCCATCGCCGAGTGCACGTGCGCGGCATCGCCCACCAGGAAGACGTTGCCGGCGCGGTACTGTGCGGCCTGCCGGGTGTTCTGGCCGTTGATCCGCCGGAGGGCATGTGGTCCCGGCCAGTTCGGGGCCTCCAACGGGAGCTCAGCACCGACAACCCGTTTCACGCTGGCCCGCAGTTCGTCGATGGTCAGCGCCGGCGCGTCATCGGGCAGGATGGAGCCGTATTCGATGGTCCCGAGCATCGGCCGGCCCGGCTGAAACTCCGCATAGATGAGAACGCCGCCGTCGAACCGGCTGTGCCCGAACGGGATTCGTCCAACACCTGGCACATCGATGCCGCCCAGGCCGGTGCGCATCTCGTCGGGCAGACTGGCATGCGCCGCCCGGACGATGACCTCGGTGGTCAAACCCGGAAACTCGATGCCGGCCTTCTTCCGGACCGGGCTGCGGCCGCCGTCAGCACCGACCAGGTAGGCGGTCTGCATCCGGTAGTTGCCCGCGGGCGAGACAACCTCGAGGGTGACGCCGTCGGACCCCTGCTCGAGCTCGACGAGCTCATGGCCCCAGCGGATCTCAACCCCCAGCCCCTGTACCCAGTCCACCAGCTGGCGCACCACCCGGGGCTGCTGGATCACCATGCCGTACATCGGGTTGTCGACACCATCGAGGAACGGCACCTGCATGCCCGCGAAGATGTAGCCGCCCATCTGCTGCGGCGGCTGATCCGATCCGCTGAGCGTCTGATACAGACCGCGCAAGTCGAGCACGCGATTGGCCTGCCCGACAATGCCATTGGCCTTGAGTTCGGGGCTGGGTTCCTCGAGTTGCTCGAGCACCACCGGCCGCACCCCGGCCAAGGCCAACTCGCCGGCAAGCAGCAGTCCGTTGGGGCCGGCACCGCAGATCACAACATCTGTCTGATCGGTCATTCTGTTCCTCCCGGTTCAGGCAGGCCCGCGGCCACCGCCGCGAACCCTTGGCGCAGCAGTGACGTGAAAGACACTGGCGGATCGGAGATCCCGTACTCATCCATCGCGACATCCCCGACCGCGCGCACCACGGCAGCCACCAGCCGCGGATACATGTCGCGTTCCGGGTCGGTGCCGGTCCGTTCGGCGATCGCCGCCACCCACTCGTCGAACATCCCCCGGAAGGTGGCATCGCGAATCTCCGGGATCATCAGCAGCTTTCGGACCTCGGCCAGCTGTTGGCGGGTCGGCAGCGCGTTCTCCACACCGTAGACGTCGGACATGTCGGCGTCCACCGGATTGATCACCGATTCGGCGATGGCGGTCCACAGCGGTTCGTCGGCCGGGCGCGAGCGCAGCAGGTCGATGCTGCGGCGCATGCGCTCCTGCTGCCGGTATGCCAGCGCGTCGTACTTGCCGGCGAAGTAGTTGGTGAAGGTGCGCAGCGAGACCCCGGCCAGGTTGGCGATGTCTTCGCGGGTCACGTTTTCCAGCCCGCGCTCGAACGCCAGGCTCAGCGCGGCATCGCTGAGTGCCCTGCGGGTGTCGAGTTTCTTGCGTTCCCGCAGTCCCGGTGCCATGCCGCCACGGTAAACCAAATATTACCCACTAGGCAATATTTCCCACTAGGCATTTACTGTGAGAATCCAAGTGGCCGAAATAGCCAAAATGGCTAATATGGCCATATGGCTACCTTGACCTTCCGCAACCGCGCCGGCGAGCTGGTCGACGTGCCGACCGTGGCGGCCACCCGGTTCAAGAACGAGTTCGCCGCGATCGTCGAACAGGCCGCGCTCGGCGGCGCCGTCACGATCACCAAGCACAACGCCCCCAAAGCGGTGCTGGTCTCCTACGCCGAATTCGAGGCGCTCACCCGCGCCAACGCCCCCGCCCTCGACGAGCTGACCGACGAGTTCGACGACCTGCTCAACCGGATGCAGGCGCCGAAGGCCAAGGCTGCCGTGGCAGCGGCCTTCGACGCCACGCCCGAGCAGCTGGGCGCCGCCGCGCAAGCCGCACAACGCGGCTGAGCCCGCCAGGTGCCCTGCATCTACGTCCTTGCCGGCGTCAACGGCGCCGGCAAGAGCAGCATCGGCGGCGCCGCCATCCGCTCCTTCGGCGGCGACTACTTCAACCCCGACGAGGCCGCGCGCCGGTTGATGGCCGCCAACCCGGGGCTGGACCAGACCCGGGCCAACAGCCTGGCCTGGCATCAGGGCAAACGCCTGCTGGAACGCGCCATCGCCGAAAAGCTGGACCTCACCATCGAATCCACGCTCGGTGGCAGCACCATCCCCCGGCTGTTGACCCAGGCCGCTGCCGAGGGCTTCGAGGTGCGCATCTGGTTCGTCGGGCTGGCCTCCCCCGACCTGCACATCGAACGGGTGCGCCACCGGGTGGCCACCGGCGGCCACGACATTCCGGAATCCTCGATCCGGCGCCGCTGGCGGCACAGCAGACAGAACCTCGTGCAGCTGCTGCCCGTGTTGACCGAACTACGGGTCTACGACAACTCCGCCGACGCCGATCCCGCCGCCGAGCACGCACCGCTGCCGGCGCTGGTGCTGCACGTGGCCCACGGCGAGATCGTCGACCCGGCCGATCTGTCCAACACCCCGGACTGGGCCAAGCCGATCGTGGCCGCCGCGCTGAAAATGGGTTGAGCACCCGGATGCGCCCGCCTACGGTGGTGGCCATGTTGGTCGACGCAGCGTTCTTCATCAGGCCCCGCATCGCCTAGCGGCGGATCTGCACTTTCCCGAAACATCCGCCGCAGCAGCGTTGTCCCTGCAACTGCGGAGTATCCGTGTCTTCCTCTCATCACGGCCGGCATGAGCGCGGCCAGAATTTCTTATGCGACCGTCGCGTGGTCGCCGATATCGTCAAAATCGTCTCGCACACAACAGGTCCCATCATCGAGATCGGTGCCGGTGACGGCGCACTCACCGTGCCACTACAACGGCTTGGCCGGCCGCTGACCGCCATCGAGATCGACCGCCTACGGGCCAGACGACTGGCGGACCGGACGTCGGCCGAGGTGGTCAGCACCGACTTCCTGCAGTACCGGCTGCCACCGGCGCCGCACGTCATAGTGGGCAACCTGCCGTTCCATCTGACCACCGCCATCCTCCGGCGCCTGCTGCACGGCCCGGGATGGACCGATGCGGTACTGCTGATGCAGTGGGAGGTGGCGCGGCGGCGGGCCGCCGTCGGCGGCGCCACCATGATGACCGCACAGTGGTGGCCATGGTTCGAATTCGGCTTGGCACGAAAGGTCTCCGCGGATGCCTTCCGGCCAAGGCCCAGCGTGGACGCCGGGCTGCTGACCATCAGGCGCCGCCGTGAACCACTGATCCCCTGGGCTGACCGGCGCCGATATCAGGCATTGGCCCACGGGGTGTTCACCGGACGCGGACACGGCATGGCACAGATTCTGCGCCATCGGGTGGACCGGCAGTGGTTGCATGCCAACGGTATTCACTCATTGGCGCTGCCCCGGGACCTGACCCCCACACAGTGGGTGGCGCTGTTCGGCGCCGTCGACTAGCTGGTGCCCAGCGGGTCGATGGTCCAGGCGATGTAAAGCACGATGGCACTCACCGTCGCCGTGGTGGCGAAGTCGATCGTTCGAGAGCGCACCACAAGAAGACCGGCCCGGTCATCGGTCAATGCCAGCCGCAGCGCGGCCGCCGCACCCACCCCGATCCCGAGGACCAGTGCGCCGCGACGCCAGTAGCCCGCCACCACCAGGGCGAACGCCGCCACAAAGAACAGCCCGACCAGCAGGATCGGCCACTGCCCGGCCACCACCTTGCGGACGAACTCCTTTGCGGTCACGCCAGTTTCGACTCTTCGATCTCGACGACGTTGCTCAGCAGGAACGCCCGGGTGAGCGGACCCACGCCGCCGGGGTTGGGCGACACGTGGCCGGCCACCTCCCACACGTCGGGAGCCACGTCACCGGTCAGCTTGCCGTCCACCCGGCTCACGCCGACGTCCACCACGGCCGCGCCGGGCTTGACCATGTCCGCGGTCACCATATGCGGCACACCGACCGCGGCGATGATGATGTCGGCCTGCCGGGTCAAGGCAGGCAGATCCCGGGTTCCGGTGTGGCACAACGTGACCGTGGCGTTCTCCGAGCGGCGGGTGAGCAGCAGCCCGAGTGGCCGGCCGACGGTGACACCGCGCCCGATCACCACCACATGCGCCCCGGCGATCGGCACGTCGAACCGGCGCAGCAGGTGCACGATGCCGCGCGGCGTGCACGGCAGCGGCGCGGGCTCGTTGAGCACCAGCCGACCCAGGTTGGTCGGATGCAGGCCGTCGGCGTCCTTGCCAGGATCGATGCGCTCCAGCGCGGCATTCTCGTCCAGATGCTTGGGCAACGGCAGCTGCACGATGTAGCCGGTGCAGTCCGGGTTGGCATTGAGCTCATCGATGGTCTCGTCGAGCTGAGCCTGGGTGATGTCGGCGGGCAGGTCACGGCGGATCGAGTTGATCCCGACCTTGGCGCAGTCGGCGTGCTTACCGCGCACATAGGCCTGCGACCCCGGGTCGTCGCCGACCAGCACCGTCCCCAGACCGGGCGTCCGGCCTACCTCGCTCAACTTCGCAACGCGCTGCTTGAGATCGACGAAGATCTCGTCGCGCGTGGCCTTACCGTCCAGCGTTATCGCACCCACCCTGTCATTCTGTCAGGCCGCGTGGCAGGCTCCCCACCATGGACAGTTCTCCGGATGTGTTCAGTGAGGCCAAGCTGGGCCCGGTGACACTGCGTAACCGCGTCATCAAGGCCGCGACCTTCGAGGCATCGACTCCTGATGCGCTGGTCACCGACGATTTGATCAACTATCACCGGCTGCCTGCGGCCGGCGGTGTCGGCATGACGACCGTCGCCTACTGCGCGGTGTCTCCCGGTGGACGGACCGACGGCTGGCAGATCTGGATGCGGCCCGAGGCCGTGCCCGGACTGCTCCGGCTCACCGACGCCATCCACGCCGAGGGCGCCGCCATCAGCGCCCAGATCGGCCACGCCGGGCCGGTGGCCAACGCCCGCACCAACAAGGCCAAGGCACTGGCGCCGGTACGGTTCTTCAACCCGCTGTCGATGCGGTTCGCCAAGAAGGCCACCATCGACGACATCCGCGAAGTGACCGCGGCACACGCCAACGCGGCGCGGCTGGCCATCGACTCCGGATTCGACGCGGTCGAGGTCCATCTCGGCCACAACTACCTGGCCAGCTCATTCCTGTCCCCGCTGATCAACCGGCGCTCTGATGAGTTCGGCGGATCGCTGGAGAACCGGGCGAAGGTGGCCCGCGGTGTGGTGCGCGCGGTGCGCGACGCCGTCGACAGCTACGGCGCCGGGAAGATCGCCGTCACCGCCAAGATGAACATGAGCGACGGCGTCCGCGGCGGTATTTCCCTGGACGAATCCCTGCAGACCGCCAAGTGGCTGGAGGAGGATGGCGCGCTGGACGCCATCGAACTGACGGCGGGCAGCTCCCTGGTCAACCCGATGTATCTGTTCCGCGGCGACGCCCCGGTGAAGGAATTCGCCGCGAATTTCAAGCCGCCGATCAGCTGGGGTATCCGGATGAGCGGCCACAAGTTCTTCCGCGAATACCCCTACCGCGAGGCCTATCTGCTGCGCGAGGCCAAGCAGTTCCGGGCCGAGCTGAAGATGCCGCTGATTCTTCTGGGCGGGATCACCAACCGCAAAACCATGGACCTGGCGATGTCGGAGGGCTTCGAGTTCGTCGCGATGGGCCGCGCCCTGCTGGCCGAGCCCGACCTGATCAACCGGATCAAAAATGAGAAGGACGGTCAAAACCGGGTCGTATCCAAGTGCACGCACTGCAACCGGTGTATGCCGACGATCTACAGCCACACCCACTGTGTGGTGACGGGGGCCCCGGACGCGCTGGTGCGCTGATAGCCATGGTCGGCGACGCCGCGGTCGCGCTGCTGGCCCGGTTCTACGCGATCGTCGCCGCGTTCATGCTGCCGCGTCCACCGCCCTATTCTTCGGTGAGGCGCACGACGAGGGTGAGTCGGCCGGCTGGCGTCCACGCGCCGACGGCGACGTTCCCCGAACCCAAATGCGTGAGCCTCTCGATCTCTCCCTCGTCGCCGAAGTCGATCGGGAGCACGATGCGTTCGCACGAGTCGAAGTTCTCATCGGTGACGATCAATGCGTCCTCGGTCGCGTACACGGCGGCTCGGTCGTCGTTGATCCAGCATCCGGCGAGCCCGAAACCGTACGCGGCGTCGACGTCACTCGCGTCGAGCCGTGAGATCTCCTTCAGATCCGGCCACGACAGCATCCGTACGGTCTCCGGATCGCTTGGATACGGGGTGACAAGTAGCCTCGCGCCCGACGGACTGAAGCCCGCGATCACTGAGTCATCTCCTGCGAGGATCTCGGTCAGATGTACGCGCGATCCCTCGACATCGACGCGGAAGGCGAGAACGCCATCCTGCCCCATGGCGAGCTGGAGAATCGCCGTGTCTTCGGCAGGGTGAGGATGCAGGAAGGCGCGAGCATCATCGGCGTCGATCGCCTGGTCGCCGAGGATCGCTCCGGTAGCGGAATCGAGCACGAGCAGCCGGTGCCTCGCGCCGTCCGGGACAGCGACGACAAGTAGACCGCCCAGGAGCGCAGCCGCGTCGGCGGCTATTCCGGGCACCGTGACCACTTCCTCTCCGGCGATGACAAGCCCGCCGGCGGAGGCGAGTACGACCAGATCGAGGCTGGACGCCGCTAGGACGCAGACGTCATCCTCCAGAGGGAGCTCTCGCTGCGAGTTCTCGGCGAGTCTGTCGTCGAGAAGACGCACCGCACCGTCTCGCCACAGCGCGAATGTCGGACGCCCGCCCGCCTCGCCAGCAAAAACGAGACCCGACATCGGGTCCAGGATGTCGATCACGTCAGCGGAAATGAGCATTCGATCACTGTATCGAGCACGGGAGGTCATCGACTGGCCCAAGACATTGCCAGACACGCCCTAGCCGGTGTATCCGTCGATCTGCAGCGTCTGGCCGTCGCGCCGCAACACCAGCGCCGCGCCGGGGACCGGGACGAAACCCTGCACCGCCGCGGCCGGAACCGCCGCGGTCTGAGCGCAGCTGGTGGCGTCGAACGTGCGCAGCATGCTCTGTCCCCCGGTGTCGGCTCCCCCGCTGTCCGCGACCACGAAGCTGTTACCGAAGGACAGGTAGGCAAGGCCGCCGCCCTGGCCCAGCACCGTGGTCCCGGCACCGCGGACGCCGCGGGCACCCGCACACCGCTGGGTGCCGTCGGCCGCGAACAGGATCAGCTGTCGGCCGCCGTCGCGAGCCGAGAACACGAAGTTGTCGGCCGGGCCCACCGAGGGTTCGGCGTTACCCCGCTCGGGCAACGGAGTCACGGTGCGGTCGGCCACGTTGACGTAGCGAACCCCCGTTGGCGCCCCGGCCCCGGCGAACTGCACGAAGATGCCCACCGCATTGGCCGGGGTGGCCACCGCGACCGCATCGGCCTGACCCTTGAAAACCTCTTCGTCCCAGACGGTTTCACCGCTGCCCGGATTCATCGCGAGCACCCGGATCCCGTTGCCGCCCTCGGCCGGGCAGGACAGCACCGACACCAACCAGGAGCGGGTATCGACCGCTCGCGGCGGGAACTCGCAGTTGGCGCGCGGCGCAGGCACCGTCCACATCGGGTTGCCGGTTCGGGTGTCGAAGCGCACCCAGACCCGGTCATCGCGATACACCACGAACGGCGAGACGAGGTTGAAGCCGGGTGCCTGCGACAGCGCGTACAGCATCCGGTCGTCGGCGCCGGTCCACAACTGCTGGCCGGTAGTGGCGTCGAGCCCGATCAGCCCGTCGTCGACGACAGCCACCACGGTTGCCCCGTTGTCGAACACCCGGATGCCCTTGACCTGGACGCTGCCGGGCCCGGTGCGCTCGAAATGCCAGCGTTCCTTGCCGTCGGTGCCGTACGCGGTGATGCGGCGATCGTGGTACACCACGAAACCGGCTCCGGCAGCCTCGATCTCATAGTTGGGCTGATGCTTGTCCGTATCGAACGCGTCGGGCACCGAGACGGTGAACGTGCGCTGCCCCAGCGCGGTGGGCACCGCGGGGACGTCGGTAGCTGCGGCCGTCGTCGCATCGACATAGCGCCCGTCGTCACCGGCACGCAGCGCTCCCACGGTGACCACCGCGGCAACCACGACCGCGATCGCTGCACCGACAGCCAGCAACTTCGCGGAGTCCCGCTGCAACCGTGGGAAGGCGCGCGCGGCCAGAAAGGTCGCCACCGCACCGGCCACGCTCAACCACCATGCCGCCAGTCCGGCGGGCAACGCCGGGGTGACCGGCGAGGTATCCATCGCCATCCGGAAGTACGCCGGAACGCCCTGGGTGATGTAGGCGAAGAACAGCAGGGCCGCCACGGCCGCGGCCCCCGCCGGGGTGGCCGACAGATCCCGGCCCGTGTGCCCCCGCCAGACGCTGTAGGCCATCGCCGCGATCAACACCACCGCGACCACCGCCACGGCCATCGCCATCCGGTTCGGCAATGCGTCGCCCCACCGGTGCAGGCTGATCACATACCAACTGCCTTCACCGAGACTGCGCGGCGCAACCAGCCGGGCCCACGCCCCCAGCGCGGCGGCCCACAGCAGCAACACCACTGCCGCACCGGCCAGCACCGTCCCCACCGGCCGCAGCACGCCGAGCACCCGGCCGGCCATCTCTTCGGACCTTTCAGAATCCATGCGGGCCATCGTCACACGACACGACACCCACTCATCGGCCCAGCCCCGGTAAGAAGTACCGATACAGTTGAGCCCGATGAATTCTGCGCTGACCGTTCGTTACGACGGATCGACCCGTACCTTCGCCCCGGGCAGCGATGTCGTCATCGGACGCGATCTGCGTGCCGACGTCCGCATCGCCCATCCGCTGATCTCCAGGGCCCACCTGGTGCTGCGCTTCGATCAGGGACGCTGGGTCGCGATCGACAACGGCAGCCTCAACGGCATGTACGCCAACGGCCGCCGGGTCCCCTCGCTGGACATCCACGACGGCCAGTCCCTCAACATCGGCAACCCGGACGGCCCGCAGCTGACCTTCGAGGTCGGCCGCCACCAGGGATCCGTCGGCCGGACGCCGACCGTGGCCGTGCCGGTCACGAACCGGCCCAGCGACAGCTGGCCCACCCAGGCACCGACCGCCGGACGTGCGCCATCGGGTCCGCGCCCCGGTTACCCGTCCGGCCCGCAGCCCCGCTACCCGTCGGCACCCGCCGGATATCCCGGCGGACCTCAGACCGGCTACCCGAACGGGCCGCATCCCGGCTACCCGAGCGGGCCGCAGACCGGATATCCCGGTGGCCCGCACAGCGGCCACCCCAGCGGACCGCAGTCCTACCAGTCCCAGCCGGTTCGCACCCCGAACCCGGCCCCGACCTCATCGCAGGCGCCCACCACGATGGGCCCGGCCGCCGCGCACGGCAGCAGCGAGGCCGGCGGCAACATCGCGACCAGCATGCTCAAGATCCTGCGGCCCGGACGCACCGCGCCGGCGCCGGCGGGTTCGGTGAAGATCGGCCGCGCCACCGACAACGACATCGTCATCCCCGACGTGCTGGCGTCACGGCACCACGCGACCTTGATCCCGCTGCCCGGCGGCACCGAGCTCCGCGACGAACGCAGCATCAACGGCACCTTCGTCAACGGTGCGCGGGTGGACACCGCCGTCCTGCACGACGGCGACGTGGTCACCATCGGCAACGTCGACCTGGTGTTCACCGGCGGCACCTTGGTGCGCCGCAGCGAGACCGAGGCCGACACCCGTACCGGCGGGCTCGAAGTCCGTGGCCTGACCTGGACCATCGAGGGCAACAAGACGCTGCTCGACAACATCGCCCTGGATGCCCGGCCCGGCACGCTCACCGCGGTGATCGGCCCGTCGGGTGCGGGCAAGTCGACATTCGCCAAACAGGTCGCCGGATACACCCATCCGACCAGCGGCACCGTCACCTTCGAGGGCCACGACGTCCACGCCGAATACGCCTCGCTGCGGTCCCGGATCGGCATGGTCCCGCAGGACGACGTGGTGCACGGCCAGCTGACTGTCCGCCAGGCGCTGATGTACGCCGCCGAGCTGCGCCTGCCGCCGGACACCACCAAGGAAGACCGCGAGCAGGTCGTCATGCAGGTGCTCGAGGAACTCGAGATGACCAAGCATCTCGACACCCGGGTGGACAAGCTGTCCGGCGGACAGCGCAAGCGCGCCTCGGTCGCGCTGGAACTGCTGACCGGCCCGTCCCTGCTGATCCTCGACGAGCCCACCTCGGGCCTGGACCCGGCGCTGGACCGCCAGGTGATGACCATGCTGCGCCAGCTGGCCGACGCCGGCCGCGTGGTGCTGGTGGTCACACACTCGCTGACCTACCTGGACGTGTGCGATCAGGTGCTGCTGCTGGCCCCCGGCGGCAAGACCGCGTTCTGCGGGGCACCCGACCAGATCGGCCCGGAACTCGGCACCACCAACTGGGCCGACATCTTCAGCACCGTCGCGAGCGATCCGGCCGAGGCCAACCGGCGCTACCTGGCCCGCACCGGCCCGGCGCCCGCGGCCGCGGCGACGTCATCTGGACAGCCGGGGGATCTGGGCGCACCGGCCAAGACCAGCCTGCTGCGCCAGTTCTCCACCATCGCGCGCAGACAGATGCGGCTGATCATCTCCGACCGCGGCTACTTCATCTTCCTGGCACTGCTGCCGTTCATCATGGGCGTGCTGTCGCTGTCGGTGCCGGGCACCGTCGGCTTCGGCGTACCCAACCCGATGGGCGACGCCCCCAATGAACCGGGCCAGATCCTGGTGCTGCTCAACGTCGGCGCGATCTTCATGGGAACCGCACTGACCATCCGTGACCTGATCGGCGAGCGCGCCATCTTCCGGCGCGAGCAAGCCGTTGGGTTGTCCACGACTGCCTACCTGCTCGCGAAGGTGTGCGTGTACTCGGTGTTCGCCATCGTGCAGTCTGCGATCGTCACGGCCATCACCATCATGGGCAAGGGCTGGGGTGAAGGCGCGGTGGAGCACGGGGTGTTCATCCCCAACCGCTCACTGGAGCTGTTCGTCAGCATGGCCGCAACCACCGTCACCGCGGCCATGGTGGGTCTGGCGCTGTCGGCCCTGGCCAAGTCCAACGAGCAGATCATGCCGCTGCTGGTGGTCGCGATCATGAGTCAGCTGGTGTTCTCCGGCGGCATGATCCCGGTGACCGGCCGGGTCGGCCTGGACCAGCTGTCCTGGATCACCCCGGCCCGCTGGGGTTTTGCCGCCTCGGCCTCGACAGTGGACCTGATCCGGTTGGTGCCCGGGCCGCTGACGCCCAAGGACGCGCACTGGGAGCACACCACCGGAACCTGGCTGTTCGACATGGCGATGCTGACCGCGCTGTCGGCGTTCTACGTCTGCTTCGTGCGCTGGAAGATCCGGCTCAAGGCCGGCTGAGTTCTCTGCCGGTGGGGGTGACCCCTAGGCGTCCGAGCTAGCCGCCGTGGACGTCGAGCCCGTGGGCGGCCGTATAGGCCAGCGCCTGGGCGATGTCGACCTTCGCCCCGCGCAGTTTCGCGGTGGTCCAGAAGGTGGGTTCGGCGCGGGCGCCGCGCAGATCGGCTTCGTCGAATTTGGCGTCCTGCACTCGTGCCCCGGTCAGATCCGCCTGCCGCAGCACCGCCTTGCGCAGGTCCGCGCCGACCAGGCTGGCCTCGCGTAACCGGCAATCCGACAGATCGACGCTACGCAGATCGCAGCCGCCCAGCACGGCCAGGCTCAGATCCGATTCCACGATCTTGATCGGCCGCAGCCGGCATTCGGTGAACACCGAGCCCAACAGGCTGCAGTTGATGAACGTGCTGTGCCACAGCGTGGCCCGGCGGAACACACAATTGCGGAACGCCGAACCGGTGTGCTCCGACTCGGACATGTCCACACCGCTGAAATCGCATTCGGTGAACACCACGCGCTCGGTGCGCAGCCGGCTCAGATCTTCGTTACGAAAATCGTGACCGGTGAATTCTCGGTCCGCCCAGGCGGTTTCGGTAGCTGCCACGCCTCAGCCGGGCAGTGCCGTGAGCGTACTGAGCGAATACTCGGTGACCGCGATCAGCGCGGCCTTGGCCGAGTTGCGGTCACGGGCGTCGACCGCGACCACCGGGATGTGCTCCGGCAGCGCCAACGCCGCGCGTACCGCCTGAACGGGATGCTTTGGCGCGTCATCGAACTCGTTCACCGCGACGATGAACGGCAGTTTGCGGGCCTCGAAGAAATCCACTGCGGCGAAGCTGTCCTGCAGTCGGCGCACATCGACCAGGATGATCGCGCCGATCGCGCCGCGCACCAGGTCGTCCCACATGAACCAAAACCGTCGCTGCCCGGGCGTACCGAACAGGTACAACACCAGATCCTCGTCCAGCGTGATCCGGCCGAAATCCATCGCGACCGTGGTGGTGCGCTTGTCCGGGGTTCCGTCCAGCGGGTCGACACCCTCGGACACGTTGGTGACCAACGCTTCTGTGCGCAGCGGCATGATCTCGGAGACCGCACCCACGAATGTGGTCTTCCCTGCGCCGAATCCGCCAGAAATGACGATCTTCGTCGAGGTGGCCCCACGCCTGGGGGCGCCGCCGACAGAGGCCGAGCGAGGATCAGAGTGCTCGTAGGCCACGCAGGGTCCTTCCTATCAATTCGCGGCGCTCGTCGTAGGTCGCCGAATCTTCGAGGGTGGATTGCACCCGTAGATAACCCTGCGTCACCAAGTCCCCGATCAGCACGCGCGCCACGCCGAGCGGGAGAGATAAATGTGCGGCAATCTCGGCAACCGATGGGCTGCCGGTGCACAACTCTACGATCTGTCCGCGCACATCGCGCCCCGGCCAGCGTGGCGGGCGCGTCGTGTCGAGTGTCTGCACCGGCGCTTCCAGCGGAATGTGGATGCGCGAGTCGGTGCGGCCGGCCGTCAGCGTGTACGGCCGCACCAGGCTCGGTCGATCGGTGGGTTCCGGTTCGTCCACAGGCAACTCGCGATGGCAGAAGGGGTCAGGGGGCAGGGTCAGGACGGTTGAGGCGTACGACGCGACGACTGGACCACCGCGCCGACGCGTTCGACCAGGATGGCCATCTCGTAGCCGACCTGACCGATATCGCAGGACGGAGTGGTCAGGGTGGCCAGGTTGGAGCCGTCACCAACTCGCATCAGCAGCAGGTAACCGTTCTCCATCTCGACCACCGACTGCATCACATGGCCGCCGTTGAACAGCTGGGCGGCGCCGGTGGCCAGGCTGGCCAGGCCGGAGGCCACCGCGGCGAGCTGATCGGCACGCTCGACCGGCATGTGCTCGCTGGCGGCCATCAGCAGCCCATCGGCCGACACCAGCACCGCGTGGGACACCCCGGACACCTCGCGGGCGAACTTGGACACCAACCAGTCCAGGGAGTCGCGCTGCGTCGAACGGGTCATTCGCTATCGGTTCCTCTGGTCTCTCGGGCACGCGAACGTCCGGCGTGCACGCCGCCGAAAAGGTTGCTGGTGCTCGCACGGACAGCCTCAGGATCGCGCGGTTGGAACGCCGCGAACGTGCCGCTGTCAGTTTCGTCCGATGCTACCGGCCCCGCGCCGTCGCCATTGCGGAGTGCGCTGCCGTTGCGGTGACGGCCATTGATCTCGCCGGGAACCCCGGCAGCTTCGGCCACCCCACCCGGCACCAATCGGGCACCCGGGGTACGCATCGGCAGGCCGTCCGCGGTGTGCTGCTCCACCGGCGCATCCTGCGCCGCGGCGGCCACCGACCAGCCCTTCTCCCACACCGTCTTCCAGTCCAGGTCCGCACTGTGCGCGTGGGTGGTCGGATCGATGGAGAACTCCGACAGCATCGACTGGTAGATCGAGTCGCCGTCGGCCGGGGCGTTCCCGGCCGGCTGGGGCTCGGCAGTTGTCTCAGATTCGGCGGATCCGGGCTGCGCCGGTTCGTCGTGGGCCGGCACCTGGACACCATTCACATGCGCACCATTGCGACCATTGGCACCGCTGGCACCGTTGAGTCCATTGGGGCCGTTGACGCCGTTGCTGGCGGCCTGTGCGCGGGAGGCGAAGAACGACGAGGTATTGGTGGGTATCGGGCCAGTTGCCGGACGATCCGGCTGCGCTGCGGCCGCTTCGTCCGCCTCGCCCCCGGCCACCTCGGCGGCAGCTTCGGTGGGCACGGGCCACTGCTGCGGCCACTCCCCGGCCGGCGGCGCCTCGACGGGTTCCTCGGCGGCCTGCTGGAGTTGCGGGACGAGTGTCCCCGGCAGCTCGGAGATCCCGCTGGCCCCGGGATTGCGCAGTGGCAACAGGCCGAACGGCACCTCGGCGCCGTTGCGATGCGGCTCGGATTGTCCGATAGCCGCCGCCGCGTCACCGGGCTCGGCATCCAACGACAGCACCGCGGTGATGCCGGCGTGCGCATCGATGGGTGCACCGTAGGGATAGTCGCCGACCGGGACGCCCGCATCCGAGCCGTCGCGGGCCAGCAGCTCAGCCGGGACGTACACCCCGGCCGTGGTGCCCGAGCTCGGTTCGTCGGCGACGGTGGCGCGCAGCCGCACCACCAGACCATGCTGAGTGGCCAGGCGCCCGACCACGAACAGACCCATGTGCCGAGCGGTGTACGGGTTGACCTCACCACCGGACTGCAGACGGGTGTTGGCGACCCGCAGATCGGCATCGGTCATGCCCAGGCCGACGTCGCTCACCTCGATCACCAACGCGCCGTTGGCCGCGTGCACGGCCGACACCCGCACCTGCGAGATGGGTGGCGAGTAGCGCAGCGCGTTGTCCAGCAGCTCGGCCAGCATGTGGATCAGGTCGCCGGCGGCCGAGCCGGCGATCTCCGCGTCGGCCACCGACGCGGTGACGACGCGGGTGTACTCCTCGACCTCCGAGGCGGCGGCGTTGATCACGGTCGCCACCGGCACCGGGCGGTTGTGCTCCCGGGCCAGCTTGGACCCGGACAACACCAACAGGTTCGCCCCGTTCCGCCGCATGCGGGCGGCCAGGTGGTCGAGCCGGAACAGGCTCTCCAGGCGCTCCGGATCGTCCTCGTTGCGCTCCAGCTGATCGATGAGCGACAACTGCTGGTCCACCAGGGAGCGGCTGCGCCGCGACAGCGTCTCGAACATGTCGGAGACCTGCAGCTGCAGCTGGGCCTGTTCCCCGGCGAGGAACACCGCCTGCTCGTGCAGTTCGTCGACGGCGTGCGCGACCTGACCGATCTCCTCGGTGGTCTGCACCGGAATCGGGGTGACCGGAACCAACTCGCCGCCGGCCCGGACCCGTTCGATCTCCTTGGCCAGGTCCTCGTGGGCCACCTTGAGCGCGCTGTCTCGCAGGGTCCGCAGTGGGCGCACCAACGATCGGGCCACCAACAACACGATGACCAGGGCGCTGATAAAGGCCACCGCGACCAGGAGCGCGTCCCGGATGGAGTCGTTGCGGGCATCGGCGGCCTGAGCCTCGACCGCGGCCGGGATGGCCGACGTGGTGTCGACGATGATCTGCTCGGCGATCGTGTTGGTGGTCTGCAGTGAGGCCAGCATGTCCGGATTACCGACGAGCGGGATGCCCGGATTGGACATCATCGCCATCCGCTTGACCATCTCGGCGCGAAGTGTGGCCGCCCCCTCGGAGCCACCGCCCAGCACCTTGGTCAGCGCCGCGACCGTCGACGGCTCGGTACCGGCCATCGTGATCATCGAGGTACGCAGCAACGCTTCCGGCTCGTCGCCGCCGGCGGTGACCAGCATCTGCTGGATTGCCATCTGCCCGCGGGCGCCGACCGCCCGGGCCAGCGCCTCGACCTGGGCCTGAACCGACTGCTGGTTGCTGTGCACCGAACCGGTGATGGCAGCTTCCCCGGTGAGCAGCAGCGGGCCGTAGTCGAGGATGCGCTGGCGCAGGTCGACCGAATCCGACACCACCCCGTCGACCAGTTCCTGCCCCTTGCCGAGCAGGCTGTTCACCGCCTGGTTGACGTCTTCGGCCACCTCGGTGGATTGCATCCGTTGCTGCAGATCGGATTTGCGAGAGCTGAACGTGGACACCGCGGCTTGCCCGTCGCCACCTTCGGTAGCTGTGACGAGTACGCCCTCCATGGCGGCCATGTAGTTGCTGATGTCGGGAATCAATTCCGCGCGATCGGCGGCCAAGCGCAGATCGGCGGCGGCCGTGGCGCTGGCATAGATCCGCAATCCACCGAATGTGGCGGCCAGGATCAGCGGCACCACGACGATCGCAAAGACTTTGCGGCTGACCGGCCAGTTGGCCGGTGACCAGCGCGAGGGGCGCTTGGTGGGAGCGGAGGGTGGACGCGTGAATTCGACAATGGTGCCGTCAGCTTGTTTGAGCTGGGTAAAGGCAGTCATCGGCGCCCAACCGCGCTACCGGCTGCGTGGCCGCATTTCACTCGTGGGGCGTGATTCATCGGACTTCCTGCTGTTTTCCGCCCACGCTTGGGCGGGCGTCAAACGCCTGGCAATTGCACGAGTATGACAGCCGGGCGCAAGCGTTTCCACAATTCTTACTGAACAGACAGAGTTCGTGACCGGGCCGTAGCGCAGTTGTGTGGTAATCGAGCAAACAGCACTTCTATTGCCAATTCGGGTCGCATTTCCATCCCGATTCGGCACCGGAACGGTCGCCGTACGATCATCATTGAATGTTTCGGGTGATGTTCTTCTCCCCCCGCATCGCACCCAATACCGGTAATGCGATCAGGATGGTGGCGGCCACCGGGTGCGAGCTGCACCTGGTCGAGCCGCTCGGCTTCGACCTGTCCGAACCGAAGCTGCGCCGGGCCGGTCTGGACTACCACGACCTGGCCTCGGTGACCGTGCACCCCGATCTCGCGGCAGCCTGGCGCGCCTTGATGCCGGCCCGGGTGTACGCGTTCACCGCGCACGCGTCGACCTCGTTCGCCGATATCTCCTACCAGCCGGGCGACGTTCTGATGTTCGGCCCGGAACCCACCGGGCTGGAGGCCGAGACGCTGGCCGATCCCAATATCACCGCGCAGGTACGCATTCCGATGCTCGACGGCAGGCGGTCGCTGAATCTGTCCAATGCGGCCGCCGTCGCCGCCTACGAGGCATGGCGTCAGCACGGGTTCGCCGGCGCGGTCTAGTTACGATTCGGGCGCGGACCGGCAAGCGGCCCACGCCCGAATCTCACAGAGAGTTCATACTCCGGCTTTACCAAATACGGCCGGCTCACCAACTGTCCCAGTGCGAGAACTGCTCGGCCGGAAGCCGCTTGGCCTTCTTGAAGTCGGTGCCCTTGGTGTAGGCGATCGGGAACAGACCCCCCTGGGTGTACTGATCGAACGGGATGCCCAGCAGCTCGGCGGCCTGCTTCTCGCCGTCACCGAACAGGTGCAGCGTCGTCCACGACGACCCGAGCCCGCGGGACCGCAACGCCAGGATGAAACTCCACACCGCAGGCAACAGCGAACCCCAGTACGACGCGGTCAGGCCTGCAGGCGCACCATCCGGACGGCCCTCAAGGCACGGCACCATCAGCACCGGGGCCTGCTCGAAGTTGTCCGCGAGATATTTGGCGGAGCTGATCACCGCATCCACCTGCTGGTCGCGGATGTCGCCGCGCTCGGGTGCAGGCAGATTCAGGTAGCCGTCGGCGCTGGCCCGGTAAATGTCGGCCAAGGCCTTCTTCTTTGCCGGATCCTCGACGAAAACCCATTGCCAGCCTTGCGCATTCGAGCCGGTCGGGGCCTGTAGCGCCAGGTCGAGGCACTCCATGATCACCTCACGCGGCACCGGCTTCTCGAAGTCGAGGCGTTTGCGCACCGAGCGGGTGGTGGTGAGGAGTTCGTCAACAGACAAGTTGAGAGTGGGTTCGGCTGCCATTCCGCGAGACTACAGTCGCTCACCGGAAAACGAAGCAGCTCCCCAGCAGTTTGCTGGGGAGCTGCCAATCATCGTGTGCCGCAGTGTAACTCAGCTAACCGATGAAGGTTGCGGGTCGATCATCCTACGCTGTCGGCGACCAGCACCGGTTCCCAACCGTTGACCTGCGATTCGTCGGATGCCTCGAACTCGACCGAGGACGGCACGGCATGGATGCCGTGATCGTCGCCGGGCAACCCGCCGAGCGCGGCGATCGTGTCCCGGATCTTGGTCGCCTCAGCGTCGGTCGGCGTTGCGCCGGCCTCGAGTTCGTCGAGCAGTCCGTCGCGCAGGCCGGCACCGTTGGCCACTTCCTGAGCCGACAGCTTGGCGTGCACGCGGGTGACGTAGATCTGCTGCCCCAGTGAGGAACCCGGCGCCGCGGCGGCATGGGCCATCAGCGAGTCATAGCGCTTACGAACCCCGCTCAGCGCCACGATGACCGCCGGCGAGGGCCGGCTGCTGCTGGCCGCCTCGGTCAACGAAGCACGCAGCTTGCGCAGGCCGGACAGCACGACGTCGGCACGCTTGTGGAACTTCTTGTCTTCGGGGAACGGCAGCGCGTCGATGGCGGCGGAGTACATATGCATCGCCGCTTCCGACAGACTGACGATGACCGCCGAATCGCCTTCCAGCGTCGGTTTCTGTCCCATGGGCCCTCAATTCTTCAGGGAGCAAATCGATTGACGATGAGCAGCCGGCGATTCAGGTATGGCCCGTCCACCGCTGCTCGCGGTAAGCACGAGATGACACTAGCGGTTTCGGCGCGCCCCGTCATCGATAGGGGCACTTGAAGAATGCCGAAAAACAGGGTAAGTGGATGCGCGATCACCCGGCCGGTAGCACCCTCCGCTGTCGGTGGCCCTACTCTGAACGCGGCACGGGGGCAGGCTTGGCCGACGGGAGGTCGACATGGCCGAACTAACTGAATCGACAAGGGCCGCTGAGTCTTCAGGGGCTATCCCGTCGAAGAACCGCGAGGTGAGCGACTCGACCGAGCCAATTCCGGTGGCTGCGGTAGATCGCGAACCCTCGCGCAAGGTGGCCCCGGTCGACGCCAAGACCGGAATCGGGTGGCTGGTGTGCGGCGGCCTGGGCAGCCTGGGCATCGTCTGGTACCTGGTGTTCGGCCCGGGCGAGCTCGGCAGCAAGTCCGAGTGGTTCTTCGGCGCCGTCGTCTTCGTCGTCGTGATGGTGACGATGTGGCAGACCCTCAACATCCAGCGCCAGGCCAAATACGACATCGCCCAAACCAATGAGCAACTGCGCCGGGAACTGGCCGCCGCCGACGAACGCTCGGCGCTGGAACTCGCCCTGACCCAGAAGTGGCACCGGGCGGCGATGGAGTCCCAGCAGACGCTGCACCGAGCGGAGCTGGTGGCCCAGCAGGAACTGGCCCGCATCGAACGCCTGCACCTGGTTGAGCAACTGCAGAAGCAGGCGATGATCGAGGTGTCACGCGCGGTGGGTGCGCACACCCGCATGCTCGCCCTGCTGTGGAACGAAGGTTCGACGCAACTGCGCAACCCGGATCGAGGCGAGCGGGAAACCGCGATGAACTCGATCTTCGAGCAGATCAGCCAAGTGGTGCACGATGTTTCGGTCGAGTTGGACAACGCCCAGCTGCTCAACCAGGACGACCGCCTGGAGGAGGCGCTGAACCGGGTCAACGACGCGGTGCTGATGGCGATCCAGGTGGCCGAGGAGCTGCACGCCGACGTCATCGAGGGTCGGATGCCGGAGTCCAACCCGATCCCGGCCGTCCAGCGGCTGCTGCACGAGCGGGCCACCGCCGCCCGGCGGCTGGCCTGGTCGCTGCTGCGGAGCGGGCTGGATGGACGCTCAGCGGAAATCCCGTGACCGGGAGCCGACCCGCAGCTTGACCGGCTCCATCCGGTCGGCGATCACGGTGACCGCACCGCTGGCGTTCTGCACGATGCCGCGGACCACCAGTGCCCGCGCTGTCTGCGCCAGTTTGCGGTAACGCGCCCACACCCCCGGTGCGCACAGCACGTTGACCATCCCGGTCTCGTCTTCCAGGTTCATGAACGTCACCCCTTGCGCGGTCGCCGGGCGCTGCCGGTGAGTTACCGCCCCGGCAACCAGGATTCGGGTGCCGTCGGCAACGCCCAGCAACTTGTCGGCGGGAATCACGCCCTGTGCGTCGAGGTCGGCACGTAGGAACTGGGTGGGATAGCTGTCCGGCGAGATGCCGGTGGCCCACACAT
The DNA here is from genome assembly GCF_029893345.1 of Mycolicibacterium frederiksbergense. Taxonomy (GTDB): domain Bacteria; phylum Actinomycetota; class Actinomycetes; order Mycobacteriales; family Mycobacteriaceae; genus Mycobacterium; species Mycobacterium frederiksbergense_B. The sequence continues at coordinate 378,067 of NZ_JARXVE010000005.1, forward strand.
CGGCGGCGGCCAGCTCCAGCGCACTCATCCCGGGCAACGCCGGGACGTGCGAGGAGGAGCCCACCCCCGGCAGCCGGTCCGGCCGCTGGGTGGCTGCCGCACCCGCCGCCCACAGCGCCTCGCGCCGGGTGCCCCCGAAGCAACCCAACGCACCGGCGGTGGCCAACGCCTCGGTCTGGGGCACCGACAGCTGCACCCGGCAGGTCAGGTCGATCAGGGTTTCAAACGGCCCGTTGACATCTCGCTCGTCGACCAGACGCTGCGCCAACTCGTCACCGATGTGGCGGACACTGCCCAACCCCAGCCGCACGTCCAGGCCGCGGTTCTCGCAGGTGGCGTAGGCCAGGCTGGCGTTGACATCGGGCCCGTGCACCGCCACCCCGTGCCGGCGGGCGTCGGCGACCAGTGACTGCGGCGAGTAGAACCCCATCGGCTGGGCCCGCAGCAATGCCGCGCAGAACGCCGCCGGGTGGTGCAGTTTGAACCACGACGAATAGAACACCAGCGACGCGAAACTCAGCGAATGACTTTCCGGGAAACCGAAATTGGCGAACGCTTCCAGCTTCTCGTAGATCCGCTCGGCCACCTCCCCGGTGATGCCGTGCAGGTCCCGCATACCGTCGTAGAACCGGCCGCGCAGCCGTCGCATCTTCTCGGTGGAGCGTTTCGAGCCCATCGCCCGGCGTAGCTGATCGGCCTCGGCCGCGGTGAAACCCGCACAGTCGACCGCCAATTGCATGAGCTGTTCCTGGAACAACGGGATGCCCAGCGTTTTGCGCAACGCGGATTCCATCGACGGATGGTCGTAGGTGACCGGCTCCAGACCGTTGCGGCGACGGATATAGGGGTGCACCGAGCCACCCTGGATCGGCCCGGGCCGGATCAGTGCCACCTCGACCACCAGGTCGTAGAACTCGCGCGGCTTCAGCCTCGGCAGGGTGGCCATCTGCGCACGGGACTCCACCTGGAACACACCGACCGAGTCGGCGCGCTGCAACATCTCGTAGACCGCCGGTTCGGACAGGTCCAGTTTGGCCAGATCGACGGTGATGCCCTTGTGCTCGGCCAGCAGGTCGATGGCGTAATGCAGTGCCGAAAGCATGCCGAGGCCGAGCAGGTCGAACTTCACCAAACCGATTGCCGCACAGTCATCTTTATCCCACTGCAGCACACTGCGGTTGGCCATGCGGGCCCACTCCACCGGGCACACGTCGGCGATCGGGCGGTCACAGATCACCATGCCGCCGGAGTGGATGCCCAGATGCCGCGGCAGGTTGGCGATCTGGGTGGCCAACTCGATCACCGGCTCCGGGATCTCGGCCGCCTCCGGCGAGTCGGGGCGTCCGTTCCACCGGCTGAGCTGCTTGCTCCAGGCGTCCTGCTGGCCCTGGGAGAACCCCAGGGCTCGGGCCATGTCGCGGACCGCACTGCGGCCGCGATAGGTGATGACGTTGGCAACCTGGGCGGCGTAGTCCCGGCCATAACGCTCGTAGACGTACTGGATGACGTTCTCGCGCAGGTCCGATTCGATGTCGATGTCGATGTCGGGAGGCCCGTCGCGGGCCGGGGACAAGAATCGCTCGAACAGCAGCTGGTTGGCGACCGGGTCGACGTTGGTGACCTTGAGCGCGTAGCAGACCGCCGAGTTGGCCGCCGATCCCCGGCCCTGACACAGGATGTCGTTGTCCCGGCAGAACCGGGTGATGTCGTGCACCACCAGGAAATAGCCGGGGAACTTCAACTGCTCGATGATCCGCAGCTCGTGTTCGATCTGCGCGTAGGCCTTTTCGGCCCGCTCCGGCGGCCCGTACCGCTGCGCCGCTCCGGCCATCACCAGGTGGCGCAGCCAACTGTCCTCGGTGTGCCCGACCGGGACGTCGAACGGCGGCAGCTGCGGGGCGATCAGTGCCAGACCGAAGGCGCACTGCTCACCGAGATCCGCTGCCGCCGCCACGATTTCGGGACCGAACAGCCGGGCCATCTCCTCCCCCGACCGCAGGTGCGACCCGCCCAGTGGAGCCAGCCACCCCGCCGCGGAGTCCATCGAGTTGCGGGCCCGGATCGCGGCCATGGCCATGGCCAGCCGGCCCCGGTCGGGTGCGGCGAAGTGCGCGCCGGTGGTGGCGACGATCCCCACGCCGAACCGCGACGCCAGCCCGGCCAGCACGGCATTGCGTTCGTCGTCATCCGGATGACCGTGATGGGTGAGCTCGACGCAGACCCGGTCGGCTCCGAACCGATCGGTCAGATCCGCCAACGCGGCGACCGCGGCCTCCGACCCTCCTCGGGAAAGCGCCTGGCGGACATGACCTTTGCGACAACCGGTGAGAATGTGCCAGTGCCCGCCGGCGGCCTCGGTCAGCGTGTCGAAGTCGTAGCGGGGCTTGCCCTTCTCGCCGCCGGCCAGGTGCGCCTTGGCGATCTCCCGGGACAGCCGCCGGTACCCCTCCGGCCCGCGGGCCAGCACCAGCAGATGCGGCCCCGGCGGATCGGGCTCCTCGGTACGCGGGGCGTTCCCCAACGACAGCTCGGCGCCGAACACCGTGGCCACGCCCAGTTCCCTGGCCGCCTCGGCGAACCGGACCACGCCGTAGAGCCCGTCGTGGTCGGTCAGCGCAATCGCCCGCAGGTTCAGCCGGGCCGCCTCCTCGACCAACTCCTCCGGCGTACTCGCGCCGTCGAGGAAGCTGTAGGCGCTGTGCGCATGCAGTTCGGCGTACGGAGACGATGCCGGCACCGAGCCTCTGTCGATGTCGGGCAGTTGGTAGGCACCACGCTTGCGGGACCAGGCCGGGCTGTCCCCGCCGTCGCCGGCAGGTTCCAGCGGCAGGCCGGAGCGGCGGGGTTTGCCTACCTCGGCGGGCCGAGTCGACCGGCCTGAGAGTACCCGCTCCATCTCCGACCAGCTCGGCGGCCCGTTATGCCAACCCACCCCTTCAGTGTATCGAACATTAGTTCGATACGCGGTTGTGCATACCTAGTTCCGTACTGTGCCATCGGCAAATGGCAGTAGCATTCGCGAATGGCATCTCGGCTGGAGCGACAGCAAACCAACGCTCTCGGCAGAGTATTCGACCCGCGCTTCAACGCACTCAATGCCTGGCGACTCATCTTCGCCTCGATGGTGATCATGCAGCACTCTTGGCCGCTGACCGGCCGCCGGATGACTGGCCCGTTCACTCAATTGCTCACCGAGGTGTGGGTGGACGGCTTCTTCGTGATCTCGGGGTTCCTGATCACGTCGAGTTGGATGCGCCGCCCCAAGCTGCGTGAGTACCTGGCCGCGCGGCTGCTGCGAATCGTTCCGGGCCTGTGGGTCTGCGTGCTCGTCGTCGCGTTCGTCATCGCACCCATCGGCGTGCTGGTGCAGCACGGGGAACCGCTGAAGTTCTCGTCCCAACTGGCCTGGGCACTCAACAACGGGCTCTTGAACGTCTTCCATGGCGATATCGACGGCACCCCAATGGAAGTGCCATGGCCAGGCGTCTGGGACGGTCCACTGTGGACGTTGATCTTCGAGCTGATCTGCTACATCGCCGTCGCCGTGCTCGGCGTGGCCGGACTGATGAGCAAACGCTGGACGATCCCGACGGTGTTTGTGCTCTCGCTGATCGGCGCCGCCGCGGTGGGCTACCCAGTGCTCGCGGTCGAGACAATTCCTCAGATGGTCACCCGCTTCGCGCTGGTGTTCAGCGCCGGCGCCTTGGTCTATCAGTTCCGCGACCGACTCCCGGCGAACTGGTCACTCGTGGCGCTGTGCGTGGTCCTCGTCGTAGCGGCCGGCCTGCTGCCGAACTACCGCGTTTATGCGGCGCTGCCGTTGGCGTATGCGGTCATCGTGTCCGGCGCGTTGTTGAAGCGGCTTCGGCCGCAACTGCGGAACGACATCTCGTATGGCATCTACATCTACGGCTGGCCGGTCCAACAGTTACTGGCGATGATGGGTCTGGCCTGGTTGCCACCGGGCGTGTTCTTCGTCGTGGCAACCGCGGTCACCATTCCATTGGCGGCGGCGAGCTGGTTCCTCATCGAGAAGCGCGCCCTGAAACTCAAGCGGTACGTGCAACATCGGGACCAAGCTGCCGATCGACTGATGACCGACGCCGCCGAGGACGCGGTAAAGCAGTAAAGCCGTCCCGGTGATGGTGCCAAATCGGCGGCCGCCCCCTACGATGCCTCTGGGCTGGGGATCGGCTGTGAGAGGACGGCAATGGCGTCAACGAAGTACATCGGCTACGTCGGTGGTGTCGCGGTAGCGGCGGGAGTCGGGGCCGCGATGGCCGTAGCTGGACAGGGCACCGCCCACGCTGACTCGACCGGCAGTGCGGCCAATGACTCCACCAGCAGCACATCGCAGCACGTCAACGCCGGGCCGAAGCGTGGCGAGACAAAGACCGACCGGGCCAAGCCGTTGTCCAAGCTCAAGGACAGCCTCGACAAGCAGACCGACAAGATCGAGAAAACGGCTGCGCAGGTCACCAAGTCTGCGAGCACGGTGTCCAAGTCGATCACCGACACACTGACCAAGCCGGCCAAGCCTTTGGTCAAGCCGGTGATCGGCCAGCTCCCGTCCAAGCCGAGCGCCGCACAGTTCGAGGCCGAGCAGGTCACCAAGCTCAAGAACCTGTTCACCGCCAACAAGCCCGCCCCGAAGCCGGTTGAGGACAAGCCGGACACCGTGGTCGATGACCAGACGGATATCAAGTCCGCCGTGCAACCGGCGAGCAAGACCGTGACCGTCCCGAGGCTGACCGCGGCCGCGCAGAAACAGGCCGATACCCGGGCAACCACGCCGTGGAGCCCCAACCCGTTCCGTGCCGATGACCCGGAACCGACCGACATTCCCCCGTCGATCATCCAACTCCGGGATACGTTGCGGGCCGCCCTGCCGCCTCAGCTCGATCCGCTGGTCCGGGAGGCCACCGAGCAGATCTACCGGGCCAGCCAGATGGTGCCGTGGGTGAACGTGGTCGTTCCGATCACCAAGATCGTGCCCAACCTGGCGCCCGCGCTCGGAGATGATTTCACCGCGGCCCGCGATGCCCGGCAGATCATCATCAACGAGCTGATCAAGACCACCCCGCCAGGGGCATTCCTGTACTACGGCTACGACCTCGTCGCCGACCTGATCAACCTCGAAGAGCCGGCCGACGCACTCAAGCAGCAGTTCTTCATCACCGCGTGGAACATCCTCGATCCGCTCCAGCTGGCGCACAACCCGGGCAAGTCCGGCATCGGACAGGCTGCCGGCAGCTAGCGCAATACGAGATCAACGAAATGGTCGCAAACCCGCTGCGCGGACGACCATTTCGTTGATCTCGATGTTCGGCTGAGCCGCCGCTACTGCACGAGCGACGGGGTGTCGCGGTGCAGTGTCTCGCCCCGGAAGAATTCTGGGTTGACGGACCGCCAGACGAACATGAGCACGGCACCGAGCAACAGGATGCCGAAGCCCATGAAGAACACCAGCCCGATACCGCCGATCGAGGCGCCGCTGCCGTTCGCCGGGTCCATGCTCTCCTTGATCGCGAGGGTGAACACCCAGGCCAGAACGAGGCCACCGATCAACGGGAACAGCAGCTTGAACACCATGTTGTGAACACTGGCGAACAACTCCCGGCGGAAGTACCACACGCAGGCGAACGCGGTGATGCCGTAGTACCAGCAGATCATGATGCCCAGGGCGGCGATGGTATCCAGCAACGCACTCTCGGACAGCAGGTTCACCACGGTGTAGAACACGCCGGTGACCACCCCCGCAGTGACGGTCGCGAAGCTGGGCACCAGATAACGCGGGCTGACTTCGGCGAAGCGTGCCGGGAAAGCCTTGTACGCCCCCATCGCCAGCATGGCCCGCGCCGCAGGCAGGAAGGTGGTCTGCAGGCTGGCCACCGAGGAAGCCAGGATGGCCAGGAACAACAACGGCCCGGCCCAGCTGCCCAGTACCGGGTCGGCGAGTGCGGCGAACACGTTTTCCGCATTGTCCGGATTGCCCAGGCCCAGACCCGATTCGCCAACGCCGGCGTACATCATCACCGCCACCGCGATGAGCAGATAGGTCGCCAGGATGGACATCACGCACAGCAGGCCGGCCCGGCCGGGCACCTTCGTCGGGTCCTTCGATTCCTCCCCCAGGGTCAGGCAGGTATCCCAGCCCCAGAACGCGAAGATTGATCCGGTGACACCAACGGCGAAGACGCCGAAGGTAAGTCCGGTAAACGGGTCGAACCAGTCCAGGTCGAAGGACAATCCGGCCGGCGCGTCCCCACGGCCCACATGCACGAGAGCCATCACTGCAAAGGCCAACAGCACGACCATCTGGAAACCGACCAGAACGTACTGCACCCGCTCGCTGGTGGTGATCCCGCGACTGGCGATGGCCGTGGCAATCGCCAGGAATACCAGGGTGGTGAGGATGTTGATCGCCTTGTTGCCGGCCAATTCGGTGATCGACGGATTGTGCGCTATCCGGCCGATGAATAAGTAGAAGAACTCGACGGCTATCGCGGCGAGGTTGGACAACACGATGATCGACGCGGCCACCATGCCCCAGCCGCACATCCACCCCACATAGGGGCCGAATGCCTTGGTAGACCAGGTGAACGAGGCACCACAGTCGGGTGCGCGGGAGTTCAATTCCCGGTAGGCGTAGGCGGTGAGGAACATCGGGATGAAACCGGCGATGAAGATCGCCGGCATCTTCAGGCCCACCGCAGCCACGATGAGCCCGATGCTGGCGGTCAGCGTGTACCCAGGAGCCACGCACGAAATGCCCAGGATGGCGCCGGAGAACGTGCCGACCTTGCCGACCGCCAGGCCCTTGGAGACCAGTCCGGCGGAGTGTTCGGCAGCCTCGAGCTGATGATGGGTGGCGGATTCCGATGTGGATTCGGTCATGATCGGTCCTCGTCGTCCTGGAGTTCATCCCGAGGCACAACCACCATCGGCACATCCAATACCCGCAGCATTTTTGCCGCGGTTGACCCGAGGAAGATTCGCCGGGGAGCGCTGAGCCGGCTGGATCCGACCATGATGACGTCTCCGTCATGCCAGTCCAGCTGCACTACCGCCGCCTCGACGCTGGGGCCGTTCACAATGGCAGAGGTCACCGGAAAGTCCTGGGGTAGCTCATTTTTGGCGGCTTCCAGGGTCTGACTGGCATGGCTGAGCGCATGCTCTCGGATCGCGTCATCGTCGGCCCGCAGCGAGCCGAAGGCCGGATCGAGCGCCACCAGCGACACCAGCCGAAGCGGAACGCCCCCGGCCCGGCTGGCCCGCACCGCGGTGTCGAGCAACAGGTCCGAACCCTTGCGGTGACCGATCGCGCAGGTGATCTCGTGAACCCGCTCCACTGTGGAATCGCGGGTTCCGCGCGGTGCGACCGCGACCGGCAGCGGCGAGGAGTGCAACAGCTCGTTGACCACCGACCCGAGCGAGAAGCTGCCGACCAGTCCGCCGCCGGAGCCACCGACCACGATCGCGGCCGCCTCCAGCCGCAGCGCCTCGCGGATCAGCCCGTCGGTGAACGACTCATCGAAGCTCAGATGCGGGTGCGCGACCACGTCGTCGGGCACCGAGGCCAGCGCGTCACGCAACCAACCCTGCGCCTGCTCGGCCAGTACCTCCTGATAACCACCCTTGGGCACCACGCCCGGCAGCATGGTGTCGGGCGGCAACACCATGCAGATCTCGACCTCGGCGCCCAGCGTCCGGGCGAACCGGACGGCCAGGGCCAATGCGTCGGCGCCCCCTGGGGTGGCCAGATACCCAACGACCAGTTTCATCTGTGTCACCTGCAACTATCTATTCCGTACTGCGCCGTGTGTGCGTCGCGACTGCGGTCCTGTCAACCCGCAGCGCGGTATCAGCGCTTGTACGAAACTACCGACCGTCCCAGGTGATGGCGAAACGGGCTCAGGCAGAGTACTCGGCGGCGCCGTCCTCCAACACCAGCCGGGCACCCGATCCATCGGGATCCGCGGCTTCGGTACGGAACACCGCCCGGCCCGGCTCGGTGCGCCAGATCGATGTGATCAGCGTCTCACCTGGAAACACCGGTGAGCTGAAGCGCGCTGCCACGGCACGGATTCTGGTGGCATCGCCGCCACCGAGTTCGGCAACCAACGCTCGCCCGGCCACACCATAGGTGCACAGGCCGTGCAGGATCGGTTTCGGGAAGCCCGCGAGATTCTGCGCGAACCACGGATCGCTGTGCAGTGGGTTTCGGTCTCCGGACAACCGATAGATCAGGGCCTGGTCCTCCCGGGTGGGCAGCGCCACCCGGGCGTCGGGCTCACGGTCCGGGATCTGCGGCGCCACGGGACGTTGCCCGGGCTGCCCACCGAATCCGCCTTCGCCCCGGATCACCACAGTGGTCAGGGTTTCGGCGACAACCTCACCGCTGTCGGGGTCGGTGCCGATGCCCCTGAGCATCACCACGGCGTTCTTGCCCGCGCCCTTGTCCTGGATGTCGGCGACCTCGGAGACCACGGTCAGCTTTCCCGCCGCAGGCAGCGGACGGTGCAGCCGGACCTCCTGGGATCCGTGCAGCAGCATGCCGAAGTTGAAGGTGCCGATCTGCAGTGCTGCCGCGAACGGCGAGCACGCGATCACCGCGTACGTCGGCAGCACCTGCTGTTCGATGTCGTGGCTGTTCTCGGTGGTGAACGCCAGATCGTCAGTGCCCGCGCCGACGCCGAGCGCGTACAGCAGGGTGTCGCGGTCGGTCCACTCGAACTGCGACGGAGCGGCCTTGGCGCCGATGGCATCCGGGTTGATGGGCATGGCTCGGACGATAGCCGTTCGGTCGACCGCCCATGTTGACGTCTGCTCAATATCGGTCCACGATGGCTCGCATGCGCTATGTCGTTACCGGCGGTACCGGGTTTATTGGCCGCCGGGTGATCGCCCGGATCCTGTCCCGCGATCCCGGCGCCCAGGTGTGGGTGCTGGTCCGCCGCGAGTCACTGACCCGGTTCGAACGGCTGACCCAGAATTGGGATGACCGAGTAAAACCGCTGGTGGGAGACCTGACCTCGGCCGATCTCGGGTTGACCGACACCGATATCACCGAACTGGGCGATATCACGCACGTGGTGCACTGCGCAGCGATCTACGACATGACCGTCGCCGCAGACGAGCAACGGGCCGTCAATGTGGACGGCACCCGCGCGGTGATCGAGCTGGCCCGCCGGCTGGACGCCACCCTGCACCACGTTTCCTCGATCGCGGTGGCCGGCAACCACCGGGGCGTGTTCACCGAAGAGGATTTCGACGTCGCCCAAGACCTGCCCACGCCGTATCACCAGACCAAGTTCGAGGCCGAACTGCTGGTGCGCTCGGCGCCGGGCCTGCGCTACCGGGTGTACCGCCCGGCCGTGGTGGTCGGCGATTCCCGTACCGGCGAGATGGACAAGATCGACGGCCCGTACTACTTCTTCGGCGTTTTGTCCGCACTGGCAAAACTCCCCCGGTTCACCCCGGTGATGCTGCCCGACACCGGCCGGACCAACGTCGTGCCGGTGGACTACGTAGTTGAAGCCGCCGTCCACCTCATGCACGCCGACGGCGGGGACGGTCAGACCTTTCACCTCACCGCCCCGAAAACCATTGGGCTGCGCGACATCTACCGAGGGGTGGCCACCGAGGCCGGGCTGCCGCCGCTGCGCGGCACGCTGCCGAGAGCCACCGCGGCACCGGTGCTGCGGGCGCGGGGGCGGGTCAAGGCCGTGCGTAACATCGTCGCCGCCCAGCTGGGCATCCCGGGCGAGGTGCTCGACGTGGTCGAGCTGAGACCCACCTTCACCGCGGACAACACCACCGCCGCGCTACGCGGCACCGGGATCGTAGTACCCGAATTCGCTTCGTACGCACCGAAACTGTGGCGGTACTGGGCGCAGCACCTGGATCCGGATCGGGCCCGCCGCGACGACCCGGCCGGCCCGCTGGTGGGCAGGCACGTGATCATCACCGGTGCCTCCAGCGGCATCGGCCGGGCCTCGGCGATTGCGGTGGCCGAACGGGGTGCCTGCGTATTCGCCCTGGCCCGCAACGGCGATGCGCTCGACGACCTGGTCGCCGAGATCCGCTCGTCCGGCGGACAGGCCTATGCCTTCACCTGTGACGTCACCGATTCGGCGTCGGTCGAGCACACCGTCAAGGACATCCTCGGCCAGTTCGGCCACGTCGACTATCTGGTCAACAACGCCGGCCGGTCGATCCGCCGGTCGGTGGCGAACTCGACGGACCGGCTGCACGACTACGAGCGCGTGATGGCGGTCAACTACTTCGGCTCGGTACGCATGGTGCTGGCACTGCTGCCGCACTGGCGCGAACGCCGGTTCGGCCACGTGGTCAACGTGTCCAGCGCCGGAGTGCAGGCCAACACCCCGAAGTACAGCTCCTACCTGCCGTCCAAAGCCGCCCTGGATGCGTTCTCCGATGTGGTGGCCACCGAAACCCTTTCCGACCACATCACATTCACCAACATCCACATGCCGCTGGTGAAGACACCGATGATCGCGCCGTCCCGCCGGCTGAACCCGGTGCCACCGATCTCCGCCGAGCACGCCGCGGCGATGGTGGTGCGCGGCCTGGTCGACAAGCCCGCGCGTATCGACACCCCGCTGGGTACGTTCGCCGACTTCGGCACCTACCTGACCCCCAAGCTGTCCCGCCGGGTCCTGCATCAGCTGTATCTGGGCTATCCGGACTCCGCGGCCGCGCGCGGGCGGAGCACCGACGACGAAGACGGCGGATCGGCTCGACGTCAGCCGAAGCGGCCCGCCCGCGGCGAGCGATCACTGCGGGTCCCCCGGGCCGTGGCCCGGCCGGTCAAACGCGCGGTGCGACTGGTTCCCGGCGTGCACTGGTAACTCCCGCAATCTGTTGAGCCGGCGCGCCGCCGGCCCTATCGTTGGCCACGTGACGTCACCCACCGCGCCCGTATTCGCCGACGTCGATACCGGAGTCGATGACGCCATGGCACTGGCGTATCTGCTGGCCAGCCCCGAAGCCGAGCTGGTCGGTATCGCCGCGACCGCGGGAAATGTTCCGGTGCAACAGGTCTGCGCCAACAACCTGGGCCTGCTCGAGTTGTGCGGGGTGGCCGGAATCCCGGTCTCCAAGGGCGCCGAGCAGCCGCTGCACACCCCGCTGCGCACCGCCGAGGACACCCATGGGCCGCAGGGTCTGGGATATGCGCAGTTGCCTGCCACCGATCGGCTGCTCACCGCACACGACGCCGCCGAGGCCTGGGTGCGCGCGGCGCGTGCGTATCCGGGTGAGTTGATCGGGTTGGCCACCGGCCCGCTGACCAATCTGGCGCTGGCCATGCGCGCCGAGCCCACATTGCCCAAACTGTTGCGCCGGTTGGTGATCATGGGCGGGGCGTTCGACTACCGCGGTAACACCACACCGGTCTCCGAATGGAACATCAGCGTGGACCCGGAATCTGCCGCGGAGGTGTTCGGCGGCTGGGGCGCCGCCTGGGGCCTCGACGACCCGACACATGTGCCAATCGTGTTGGGCCTCAACCTCACCGAGAACATCGCGATGACGCCGGCGCTGCTGAACCGGCTGGCGGTCGCGGCCGGATCACCGTCGGCTCCGATGAGTGTGCTTGACGAGCGAGGCACCCGGTCGACGGCCGCGAACCCGTTGATCCGGGTGCTCGAGGACGCGATGCGGTTCTATTTCGAGTTCCATTTCGACACCGGCGACGGGTACCTGGCCCATCTGCATGATCCGCTGGCCGCCGCGGTGGCGCTCGACCCGGAATTGGTGAGCTGCCGGGAAACCACCGTCGACGTGGAACTGTCCGGCACCCTGACCCGCGGCATGACGGTGGCCGATTGGCGTGGACACTGGGGCCGTCAGCCCAATGCGCTCATCGGAGACCGGGTGGACCCGGCGGTGTTCTTCGACAGGTTCATCGACCGGGTGGGCGTTTTCGCGCGCGAACTGGGCTGATCCCATCAGGGGCTATTCATAGGCGCCCTCCAGGTACCACCGGCGTTGCCGGTAACACAGCAGCAGCGCCAGATCTTCCCCGCCGGCCCTCTCGTCGCGGCCCAACAGCACCTGGACCCGCGCGGTGCGTCCCGCCCCTCGGTTCTGCGGATCCCACCACCGCTCGTCGACCGGCCACGGTCCCGCCCACCAGCGCAGCCTGCCGTCACGCCGGCCGGTACCGGCCAACTGCGCGGGATCTGCCGAGAACAGTCCGCGGCTGGTGACCCGGACCGGGTTTCCCTCGGCGTCAAGCAGTTCCACCGGATCATCGAGCAGCACGGTCGGCGAGGGCTCGGGCAGTTGACCCGGCCAGGGCTGCCGCGGATCGGCTCGTGGCACCGGCTCATCCCCCAACGGGGTGAAGGTGATGCGCTCGGCGGGCCCACGCCCACCGCTGAGCACCGGTACCTGCACCGCCTCCGGACCGAGCAGCCCCTGAACCCGCAGCAGTGCACGCCGGGCCCGCAGCCGGTCCTCCTCCCCGATCCCGCCCCACAGCGGCAATTGCAGCGCCGCCGCCGACACCACCTCGACCGGGCGCAATCGCAGCACCGTGACCGGAGCGGTAGGCCGCTCGGCGGTGCGGCGGTTCAGCCAACCGTCCAACTGCCAACGCACCCGGTCGGCGGTGGCGTCCTCGGTCAGCGGTTCAGCACATCGCCAGACCCGTTCCAGCTCTTCACCATTGGCGGTGACAGCATGGATGGCCAATCGGGTGCAGCCAACCCCGGCAGCCTCCAGATGACGATGCAGATCACCGGCCAGTGAGCGCCCCGCGAAGGCCGCGGCATCCACCCGCTCGATCGGCGGATCGCAGTTCATCACCGCATCGAGTTCGGCGGCCGGACCCCGCCCGGACGGCCCCCGGTCGGGTTCCCCGCAGGCGAACCGGTGCGCGGCCACCGCGTCGGCCCCGAACCGGGAGGCGACGTCGGTGCGGGGCAACTCGGCGAACTGCCCCAGAGTCCGGAGGCCCATCCGCCACAACAGGTCTGCCAGGTCCTCGCGGCCGGGAGCGGCCAGAGCCGGTTCGGTGGCCAACTGCCGGATCGACAGTCCGGACAGGAACGGTGCGTCGTTTCCGGGTTCGACGATGCAGCCCGCCCGAGCGGCGAAGACCGCGGTGGGAAGCTGATCGGCGATACCGACCTGACATTCGGCCCCCACCGCGGCAACGGCATCGATCAACCGTTCGGCCGCAGCCGGTTCGGTCCCGAAGTACCGCGCCGCCCCGCGCACCGAAAGCACCAGCAGACCCGGACGCAGCACCTCTGCCCGCGGCACCAGGTCGTCGACCGCCAGGATCACGTTCTCGAAATGGCGGGCATCCCGGGCCGGGTCGGCGGTGACGACATGCAGTTGCGGGCACCGGGCCTGCGCCTCACGACGACGCAATCCGCGCCGCACGCCGGCCGCGCGTGCCGACGCCGAACAGGCGATGACCCGGTTGGCCAGCGTGACCGCGATCGGCGCCGTCGATGCCAGACCTGCCGCCGTTGCCGCGGCCACCGCCGGCCAGTCCATACACCAGAGGGCCAGCACCCTGGAATCCGCAGGCACGAGCTATCCGCCTGCCGCACAAGCCGATCCAACGGCCCGCCCCCCGGCTCGCATGGCCAGCCGAACCCGGCTGATCCGGCCGCGCCCGGGCAGCGGGGCGTCCCGGCCGGCACCGGCCACCTCGTAACCGCACACCCGGGCCTCCAAGCGGGCCGACGCGCCCTGCCAGTCACCGTCGGTGACCAGCAGGGTGCAGCCTTTCTGCCGGGCCCGCGCCACCATCACCCGGGCTCGGCTCGGCGGCACCGAACGGCCGCCCAGCCCGAGCACCACCAGGTCCATCCCGTCCATCAACACCGCGGCCACCTCGACCGGATCGGCACCGGGGTCCGGGATGACCGCAAGCCGGCTCAGATCGGCGCCCATCTCCACCGCGGCCAACAGGCCGATATCCGGTTGGCCGACGATCACCGCGTGCCCGCCTGCGGCGGTCACCGCCGCCACCATGCCCAGCGACAGCGACCGGGCTCCCACCGCTACCGCGACGGTCCCACGCGGCAGCATCGTCGGTAGGCCCTCCGGCAACGTCTCAACCAGCGAATCAGGCGGCGTCAGCAAAGATTCCGAAGCCACGAGAGGTGACCCACCCCGAGGCACGCCGCGATGTGTCGGGCCGACCTTCCCGGACACCGACGCGATCTTGCGCCGGAGGTGTTCCACCTGTTCAGAGCGGGTGAGTAGGCGTAAATCGAGCTCTGCCACAGCAGTCACAACAACACCTCCCACATCAGCTTTCCACCATCGCGTTCGAATACATGTTCGATTGCTCGAGTAAACACCTGCCCACCGACACCGGTCAAGCCACGGCCAACGGCAACCGACCCAAAAACAGAGGCAAAAATGCCCCTGCGTCCACCCGACCCTTAAGTTAGAGTTCAGGTCACCAGTCCGGCTTCGGGATGGACTTGACCACGGTTTGCGTTGCAGACGGTGGGAATCCTCAGCGATTCACCGAAAGCCAGCTCTGCAACACACGGGCAACAGTGAGGAAACGCATCATGCAGTCAGGGCAATTGACTCGTCGGCTTGCCGTCATCGCAGGCGGCGCCGCAGTCGTCGGGTTGATCTCATTCACCGCGGCGTGCGGCACCAAAGAGAAAGCCCCCGAGACGACGCCGGCGACCACCACCACGACGACAACCACGACGGCGCCAGCGGACACCCCCGCCCCGCCGCCATCGGTGGAGCCGACTGAGAAGTCGATCAACCCCACCGGCGGCAACCTGTTCACGCCCGATGTGAAGGCCCCGCCGGCACCGACCGGAGTCCCCGGTACCCACCGCTAGCACCTCGCGGGATCCGATTGTCAGCCGTCCCGCCATGGCTTGGCCACGCGTCGTACCGTGGTACGCATTCCTGGCACTGGCCATGGCGGGCATACTGCTGCTGGCATCGGACCTGCGGGTTACCCAAACGCCGGGCGTAAGGTCTCCCATTGGGGGGCCTTACGCCCAATTGCTTGCTGCTTCAACCGATCTCGGCCCCGCCGAGAGCGGGTCGGCACAGCTCACCCTGACGCTGCACGACGCAACACGGCCGGCGGCGCTCTACCGGTGGGCCGACGAGCACGCGCTATCGGTCCGGTGGCGACCCGGTGATGCCTGGGCGATCGCCGAAGGCCAACCCGCCGACTTGGCGACTGCTTTCGGGGTGGACATCCACGACTACCGGGGCAGGCGCGGGCAGGAGTTCTACGCCTCACCGCAGCAGCCGTCGGTTCCCGAACCGCTGCGCGGAGAGATCACCGAGGTCGGCCGCATCCTGGGCTACACGCCGTACCGGATGTCGCGGCCGGACCTACACCAGCTGCCACTGGATGTACCCGATCGCGGCCTGACACCACAGGCGCTGCTCAACACCTACAACCTCAGCGACCTGGCCCGGCAGGGGTTCACCGGCAAGGGCAGCACCATCGTGATCTTCGCGTTCGACGGGTACGACCAGAATGATCTGGACGTCTTCGCCGCCACCTTCGGTCTGCCGACGTTCACGCCGACCCTGGTCGGCGGACAACCCAGCGCGCCGCACGGCGAGACCACGATGGATCTGCAGGTCGCCCACGCCATCGCCCCGGATGCCCGCAAGGTCGTGATAAACGCCCGGCCGACGGTGCAGGGCGACGGCGCCTACGAGAAGATCGGGCAGCTGCTGGAATCCGCGGACCGGCAGTTCCCGGGAGCAGTGTGGAGCTTCTCGATCGGCTGGGGCTGCGACAAGCTGATCACCGCGGCCGACCTTGCACCCGTCCGTTCCGCACTGGCCGCCGCACATACCCGCGGCACCACGGCATTCAATGCCAGTGGCGACCTGGCCGGCCTGGAATGCAAAGGCGGACAAGACTGGTCGTCGCCACCCGGTGACGACGATATCGGCCTGGACTCGGTGGCCTCCCTGCCTGAGATAACCGATGTCGGCGGCACCACGTTGTCCACAGATTCCGACGGCGGTTGGCTGGCCGAGCAGGCCTGGTTCGACGTCCCGTTGACCCAGGGCACCGGCGGTGGTGTCTCGGCGATCTTCGACCGCCCCTCATGGCAGCACGGCCTTACCCCGCCCGGCGGCACTGAAGCTGGTGGTGTCCAACGACGGCTGACCCCGGACGTGGCCGCGGTGGCTGACCCGTTCACCGGGGTGAAGATCGTGCTGAACAACCGGGTTCTGGTCGGCGGCGGCACTTCACAGTCCGCACCAATGTGGGCCGGGATGGCCGCGGTGATGAACCAGTACCTGCTTGCCAACGGTGGCCGGGAGCTGGGTGACCTCAATCCCATGCTGTACCGCATCGCCGCCGGGGCCCCGCTGCCGGCCTTCCACGACGTCACGCTCGGTGGCAACGCCGTGGCCAGCGCCGGCCCCGGCTACGACCTGGTGACCGGGCTCGGGACCCCCAACGTGGAGAACCTCGTCAAGAACATTCTCGTGCTGCAGAGGTCGGGCCGATGACCGAACCCAGCACCGACAACCCGATGATGATGGCGTGCGAGGTCTGCCAGATCGATGTTCCGGCCGGGGAATACTGCGGTCTCTGCGGTGCACCGCTGGCAGCGCACCGGGGTAACGGACCGCACTGGCTGCGGGTGCGGTCGTTCAGTGCCGCTCCGGGACAGCATCTGCTGATTCCGTCGGTGACCAGCTCACTGTTCCCGCATCTACCGCCACGGTCACGGACCGCCTTCCTGGTCGGCCTGACACTGCTTTTGGTCGCCCTCACCGGCGCAGCCTTGTTCCGGCTGCCTGCCGCCCTCATCACCGTCGCCGCCCTGGGGCTGCCTCTGTTGTTCGGAATGTACCTGCGGGAGTCCGACGTTCACCGGGACATCCCGAGGGCCACGCTGGTACTCACCGCCGCGCTGGGCACCGCACTCGGGATCGGCTGGGTGCTGCTGACCGGTGCGGCGATGGCTCGCGCATCCGGTGTTCCACTCGGCATGGGCATCACCGCAACTCGCGTCATGCGTGACGGTCTCGGCGTGCCACTGGGCAGCATGTTGCTGATGCTCGTCCCTGCACTGGTGGTGCGACTTACCCGCCGGGGAACACAAGAAGCATTGGACGGCTACGCAATCGGCGCGCTCGGCGCGTTGACCTATTGCGCCGCAGCGACGATGACACGCCTGGCACCGCAGTTCACCACCGGAATGGTGGTCCGTGACCGTCCGATGAGCGGGCTACTGGTCGAAGCCGGGATCCGGGGTGTCGCAGTACCTACGACTGCCGCCGCGGTGGGTGGACTGATCGGCGCGGCACTGTGGTTCACCAGGCCGCCCAACAAGGTTCATCTGCACCGCGGATTCGTCCGCCTCACCCTGACGTTGTTCGCGGTCGGGGTGATGACCCTCTACGCCGGGCTCGGGTTGATCGACATCGCCAGATTCCCGCAGTCACTGCAACTCGGTCTGCATATCGTGTTGGCCGCGGTCGCACTCCTGGCCCTACGGGTCGGTCTGCATCTAGCGCTGCTGCATGAGGCCCACGACGAGATTCGCACGGAGGAACCGCTGCTGTGCGCCCAATGCGGACACGTGGTGCCCGACGCCCCGTTCTGTGCACACTGTGGCGCCGCGACGCATGCCTCGTCGCGCACCTCGCGCGAGGCCCGAAGAATGGGGCGACCGGCCCGTCAGGACGAATCCCCGGACATCACCGTCGCACTACTGCCCGGTTACTCGATCCACGGCGGGACATATACCGCAGCACCGGTGCGAAGAACCTCATACAGCGGGCTGGCGCTGGCGCTGGCAGTCACCATCGCCGTCGTGGCAGCCGGGCTGGTCGGATTGTCGGCCGTACTGCAGAAGCCGACCGAACGTTATGCGTGCCCGCCGAACTGCGGATCCCCGCCGATCGGCCAGCCGGTCACCATCAACCCCCAGTACACCGCGGCCGACGGCTCGTTCACGGTGTCGTATCCCGCGCCGGGGTCGGCCTACAAGATCACCACCAGCGACCGTGGTGTGATGGCGAACCTGCTTGCCGGCGACGGCGGCACCATGCAGCTGTTCAGTCGGCCGGCAGCCGGGCGATCGCCGAAAGACATTGCTGTCGAGCTGATTCACCAGACCTTCCCGGACACCAAGACCGCCTACGAGATACCCAACGCGATGGTCGGCTACCAACCTGGGTACGGCCTCGCTGCCGACAGCTGGCCGCAGAGCTCGACCAGCAGCTATGCCCGGATGCGGGTGATCGTGATGGTGGCGGTCAAACACGACCTCGCGCTCGTCGCGGCAGCCGTCGGGCCCTATCGTCAGTTCGGCCCGGATTCGGGATCCGGCAAGCCGTCCGGCGCCAACCTTCAACTGGCGCTGGATATGGGTAAGTACGTCAACAGTTTTCGCTGGAACGGAGACCCCAGCCGCTGATCAGCCTAGGATGCGCGACTGATGGCACCATCTGAAACCGCACCATGAGCAGCGGCACCGACTCCGACGACCGAGTGCCCGCCGTCGAATGCCGGGTATGCCGAACCGATGTTCCGGCGGGCGCCTTCTGCGGCCGGTGCGGTGCCCATCTCGACCCTCAGCTCACTGGGCCCGGGGGGTTGAGGACCCGGGCGTACTGCGCAGGCCGCGACGGACACCTGTTCCGGCCGTTGGTCGTCAGCTCGCTGTTCCCGCAGCTACCGCAGCAATCACGGGCACCGTTCCGGCTGGGAGTAGGGGTACTGCTGGTTGCGGTAGCCGCCTGCGCACTGCTGCGACTGCCCGCGGGGATGATCGCAATCGCCGCATTCGGGTTGCCGCTGCTGTTCGTCACGTACCTACGCGAATCTGATGCCTTTCATGACCTTTCGGCGCGCACACTGCTGCTGACCGTCGTTCTGGGCGCCGGACTGGGCGTCGGCTGGGCGCTGGCGACCGGAACAGCGGTGGCCCGGGAGTACGACATTCCGATGGGCCATGGCATGCCACAGTTCCAGATCATCCGCGACGGCCTTGGCGTTCCGTTGGGCGCGATGCTGCTGATGATCATGCCGGTGGCGGTGATCCGGCTATTAGGGCCACGAACCCGAGAATCACTGGAGGGCTTTGTGATCGGCGCTCTCGGTGCGCTTGCGTTCATCACGGCCGCCACACTGATCCGGTTGGCCCCGCAGGTCAACGACGGGATGGTGGACCACGACCGGCCCTTGAGCGGACTGCTGGTCCAGGCCGGCATCCAGGCGGTGGCGGTGCCGTTGACCGCCGCGGCCACCGGTGGGCTCATCGGCGCCGCGATGTGGTTCACCCGGCCGGCCGAAAACGTCCATCAGCACCCGAATCGCCTGCGCGCAGCCCTGGCACTGGCAGCCGTGACAGTCATCGGCTGCTACGCCGTTGTCGGACTGATCGACGTTGCCCCGATATCAGAGGGCTTGGTGCTGACGGTACACCTCATGGTGATGGCGTTGGCGGTACTGGCATTGCGAGCGGGTCTGCACCTGACGCTGCTGCACGAGGAGCACGACGAGATCCGTGCCGGCGCAACGCTTATGTGCCCGCACTGCGACCGCGTCGTCCCCGACATGGCGTTCTGCCCGAATTGCGGGGTGGCGGCAAGGGCGTCATCTCGGTCGTCGCGCGCGGCCCGGCGTGCTGGACGCCCGGTGCGCCGCACCGGATACCGCCGACTGTTGGGGACGTGGGGTGTCGGTGTCACGCTGCTGGCGGCCGCCCTGGTCGGGGTGTCGGCATTGATCAGCAGTCCGGCTGCACGTTACGTGTGCCCACCGGACTGCGGAAGCCCGCCGACGAGCGAGCCGATCGCGACGAATCCCCGCTTCACTGCTCCCGACGGTGCGTTCTCGGTGTCCTATCCCGTCACCGGCGCGGCGTACGCGGTGACCACCGCCGACGACGGTGTGACGGCGGACTTTCTGGCCGGAGACGGTGGCACCATGCAACTCCTCGGCCGGCCCGCGGCCGGGCAAACACCGAAGGAAATCGCCACGGCCCTGGTCGAGGACACCTACCCCGATGCCGATATTGACTACGAGATTCCGAATGCGATGGTCGGCTATCAACCCGGATACGGCATGGTTCTCGACAGCTGGCCACAGAATGCCACCGGCGACTACATGCGCTTGCGGGTGGTCATTCTGGCTGCAGTCAAGAACGACCTGGCATTGATAGCCATCGCCACCGGCCCTTACCGCGAATACGGCCCGGATTTCAGTTCAGGCAAGCCATCGGGCGCCGATCTGGCCCTCGCGCTGGATATGGGCAAGTACGTCAACAGTTTCCGCTGGCGCGGCGACCCGCCCCGCTGAACGGATCGCACGCCGAAGCGATTGCCGACATCCACAATTGTTGCCATTGACAGATGTCACCAATTGTTGGTGTACTCGTTGCAGGCTTCGACGAGGAGGCCCGGATGGGGCAAGCGGCCAGACCAGGTGCGGGGCCATTCCGACACCGCAGACGCAGCCGGCACGCCGACGCCGTCGTCACCGGTGCGGGTAGCGGTATCGGCGCGGCATTCGCGCGCGAATTGGCCGCCCGCGGCGGCCGGGTGGTCTGCAGTGACATCGACGAGAATGCCGCCCGCGCAACGGCCGAGGCCATCGTCGCCGGCGGCGGCCGGGCCACCGCACTGCGCTGCGACGTGTCGAAGATCGAGGAAGTCAGCCATCTGGCCGACGCCGCGCAAACCTGGTTCGACGGGCCGCCCTCGCTGGTGGTCAACAACGCCGGGGTGGGTGCGGGCGGACAACCGATCGGCGAAACCAGCATCGACGATTGGAATTGGGTGCTCGGCGTCAACCTGTGGGGACCGATTCACGGCTGCCACGTGTTCGCGCCGATCCTGCGCTCCACGGACACCGACCAACCACGCGGGCTCATCAACGTCGCCTCGGCCGCGGCGTTCGGCGCCGCACCCGGGATGGCCGCCTACAACGTGAGCAAGGCCGGTGTGCTGTCACTGTCGGAGACCCTGGCCGCCGAACTGTCCGGCACCGGCATCAATGTCACGGTGCTGTGTCCGACCTTCGTCAAGACCAATATCGTGCAATCCGGCCGCATCACACCACAATCCATCCAGCTCGCCGACCGGCTGATGCGCTGGACCGGCTTCTCCCCCGAACGGGTTGCCCGCATGTGCCTGGACACCAACGACCGTGGCGGCCTGTGCTGCATGCCACAACCCGATGCCCGGATCGGCTGGGGCATCAAGCGACTCACCCCGACCGTGTACACCCGCGCCGTGGGTTTGACGACCCGCATCACCAGTTCGCAGGAGGTTTCGTAATGGCCATGGATATGGACAGGATGCTGGCGAAGATCAAGGACCGCCAGTGGGCACTGGCCGACATCGACTGGGACGCACCGGGTGCCGACACCATCACCGACGAGATGCGGCCCAAACTCAAGGCATTCATGGCCGACCTGTGCTGGATCGAGAACGTCGGTGCGCGGGGCTTCGCCGCATTGGCCAAGAAGGCGCCGACCCCGACCATCGCCGAGATCTACCGCTACTTCCACGCCGAAGAGCAGCGGCACGCCAATGCCGAACTGGCGCTGATGAAGCGGTGGGGCATGCTCGAAGACGGCGAGATGCCCGAACCGAACGTGAACATCCGGCTGGCCATCGAATGGCTGGACACCTTCTCCGACAACATGTCACTGTCCGTGCTCGGCACTGTCATCCCCATGCTCGAGGTGGCACTGGACGGCGCGTTGTTGAAGTTCCTGCTCGAAGAGGTTGACGACCCGGTATGCCACCAGGTGTTCGAGAAGATCAACAATGACGAATCCCGGCATATCGCGGTCGATTTCGAGGTACTCGACATGATCGGGCACTCCAGCGCCCGACGGCTGGCGGTCGAGTTCGTCGGCAACGTGGCCTCTCCAGGAGTGATCATCGGAACCCTCATGTATGTGCCGCTGCTCAACCGGATGCGCAACAACATCGTCGACATGGGCCTGCAACCCGAGAAGCTGTACAAGGCGATGATGCGGTTCAAGGAGATCGGCGGTCGCGCGGAATACACCTGGCGGGTCCCGACGTATCAACTGCTCAAGCTGCACGGCCGGATGGTCACCAATCCACGCCACCCCTACCACTGGATCGCCAATCCCATGGTGTGGGCGTCCGATCGCTATCCGAAGGCCCTGCTGCGACCGATACCCAGCTGGTTCAAAGAGCTGACCCACGAGCCGGCGGCCTGACAATGGCGGTGCATACCTACGACACTCTCATCGTCGGCGCCGGATTCACCGGCATCGGCACGGCGATCAAGCTCATCGAGGCCGGTGTCGATGACTTCGTCATCCTGGACCGCTCGGACCGGGTCGGCGGGACCTGGCGCGACAACACCTATCCCGGTGCGGCATGCGATATCCCGTCGCTGCTGTATTCGTTCTCATTCGTCAAGAACCCGGACTGGTCACGGGCCTACTCCCCGGCCGGCGAGATCCGCCGGCACATCGAGGACATGGTCGACTCCTTCGATCTGCGTCGGCGCATCCAATTCGGTGTCGAGGTCGACGGCCTGTCATTCGATGAAGCCGAGGGGGTCTGGACGGTCAAGACCACCGGCCGCTCAGGGCCTGATCGCTCCTCACGTCCGCGCCATTTTCGGGCCCGCACCGTGGTGCTGGCCTCCGGTCCCCTGCCGGACCACAAGTGGCCCGACATCCGCGGCCTGGACACCTACCAGGGGCACAAAATCCACAGCGCCGCCTGGGACCACGACTACGACTTCACCGGCAAGCGCGTCGCCGTGATCGGCACCGGCGCCAGTGCCGTACAGATCATCCCGGAACTGGTGAAGACAGCGGGCTTCGTCAAGGTCTTCCAGCGCACCCCCGGCTGGGTGATCCCGCGGCTGGATATCGCGACAACGCCGGCCGCACGGGCGCTGTTCGCGAAAGCACCTGCGGTGCAACAGCTTGCCCGGCAAGCGCTGTTCTGGGGTCACGAGGCCAGCGCCACGGCCCTGGTGTGGGACACCCCGCTGTCCGGTCTGGTTGCCCGCATCGGCAAGGCGCACCTGCGCCGTCAGGTCAAAGATCCGTGGCTACGCAGGCAACTCACCCCGGATTTCACCCCCGGATGCAAACGCATGCTGGTCTCCAGCGACTATTACCCGGCACTGCAGCGCGACAACTGCAAGCTCATCGACTGGCCGATCGCCACGATGAGTCCGGTGGGCATCCGCACCAGCGACGGAATCGAACACCATCTGGACGCCGTGGTGTTCGCCACCGGCTTCGATGTGCACCTGACCGGCCCGCCGTTCCCGGTCACCGGGCTCGGCGGCCGCGCGCTGGCCGACGAATGGTCCGGCGGCGCCCAGGCGTTCAAGAGCATCAACGCGCACGGCTACCCGAATCTGTTCTTCATGACCGGCCCCAACTCCGGGCCCGGACACAACTCGCTGCTGGTGTACGTCGAGGGCCAGATCGACTACGCCGTCACGGGCATCACCACGATCCTGCGCAACAATCTGCGTTACGCCGACGTGCGCCTGCAGGTGCAGCAGCGCTACAACACCAAACTGCAGCGGCGACTGACCAAGACCACCTGGATGACCGGCTGCAACAGCTGGTATCTGACCGCGGATGGCTTCAACGCCTCGATGTACCCGGGGTTCGCGACCCAGTATCTTCGACAGATGCGGGATTTCCGATTCGGTGACTACGAAGCCGTGGCGCACGACGCGCCGGTTGCCATCAGCTCCTCGGCCTGATGCCTGCCGCCAAACCGCCCCGGCAACCGGCCGGCGCGTTCTCGACCGTCCTGAGCAGCCTGCGCCGGGCGCCCCGGCAGATCCGGCGCAGCTCGCGGGACGTCGTCGAGACGGCGGTCTCCCAGCTGTTCGACGCGGCGGTACGGCCACAGGACACCGCCTCCTCCGGTGAGTACCGGATCGAGGAGCTGGCACAGCGGGCCGACACCACCATCCGCAACATCCGCGTGTACCGCGATCGCGGGTTGTTGCACCCGCCGCTGCGGGTCGGCCGGATCGCGCTGTTCAACGACACTCACCTGACCCGGCTGCGACTCATCACCTCGATGCTGGATCGCGGGTACAACATCGCCCACGTCCACGAGATGTTGTCCGCGTGGGAGCAGGGTAAGGACATCGGCGACGTGCTCGGCCTGGAGAACGCCATTGCGGGCAGCTGGGCTACCGAAAAGTCGCAACGGATGCCGCTGGCCGATGCCAAGCGGCTCATCGATGACGCGGCCGCCTTCGACCGGCTGGTGGGCCTCGGGGTGATCCGGCTCGACACCGAACCCGCCAAGTCCGACGCGATCATCGTGCGGCCCAAGCTCATTGAGGCATTCAACGCGATACGCCAGTACGGCGTGCCGATCGGCACCCTGATCGACATCCATGAACAGGTGGTGCCCCGCCTCGACGAGATCAGCTCGATCCTGGTGCAGGCCGGCGTGGATCAGGTGGCCGAGAAGATCAAACCCGGCGAGTCACTGCCGGCCGATACCGAAGTGGCCGAACTGATCACGATGCTGGTCCAGTTCCGCACCCAGGCCGTCGCCGCGGTCAGCGCGACGCTCGCCTTCTCGATCGAATCGACCATCGAGTCGGTCGTCAGCCAGATGCTGACTGAATACATCGAGAAGGACGCCACCGAACCCGGCCCCTGAACCCGGCGAGCAGACGCAAATGTGCCCCAAATCCATGGATTTGGGGCACATTTGCGTCTGCTCGCGGGAGAGAGTAGCGGGAGGAAGTTACTCCCACTCGATGGTGCCCGGCGGCTTGCTGGTGACATCCAGCACCACCCGGTTGACCTCGGGCACCTCGTTGGTGATCCGGGTCGAGATCCGTTCCAGCACTTCGTAAGGCACCCGGGTCCAGTCCGCGGTCATGGCGTCCTCGCTGGACACCGGCCGCAGCACGATCGGGTGACCGTAGGTGCGCCCGTCGCCCTGCACGCCGACGGACCGCACATCGGCCAGCAGCACCACCGGGCACTGCCAGATCTGCTGGTCCAGGCCCGCCGCGGTGAGCTCCTCACGCGCGATGGCATCGGCGCGACGCAGCGTGTCCAGCCGGTCCGCGGTCACCTCACCGACGATGCGAATACCCAGACCCGGGCCCGGGAAAGGTTGGCGGGCAACGATTTCCTCGGGCAGGCCGAGTTCACGGCCCACCGCGCGCACCTCGTCCTTGAACAGCAGTCGCAGCGGTTCGACGAGCTTGAACTTCAGGTCGTCGGGCAGCCCGCCGACGTTGTGGTGGCTCTTGATGTTGGCCGTTCCCGTGCCACCGCCGGATTCCACCACATCGGGATACAGCGTGCCCTGCACCAGGAATTCGATCTCGCCCTCACTGGCGCCCAGGGTGTCCCGGACCACGCGCTCGAACGCCCGGATGAATTCCCGGCCGATGATCTTGCGCTTGCCTTCGGGGTTGGTCACCCCAGACAGTGCTTCGAGGAAACGATCGGCGACATCGAGAGTCACCAACTTGGCACCCGTCGCGGCGACGAAGTCACGCTCGACCTGCGCCCGCTCCCCCGCCCGCAGCAGACCGTGGTCGACGAATACACACGTCAATCGGTCCCCGATGGCACGCTGCACCAGCGCGGCTGCCACCGCGGAATCCACGCCACCGGACAACGCACAGATGGCCCGGCCGTCGCCGATCTGGGCCCGCACCGCCTCGATCAACTGCTCGGCGATGTTGGAGGCGGTCCACGTCGGACCGATGCCGGCAAACTCGTGCAGGAACCGGCTGAGCACCTGCTGGCCGTGCGGGGAATGCAGCACCTCGGGGTGGTACTGCACGCCGGCCAGCCGACGGGCCCGGTTCTCGAAACCCGCGACCGGGGCGCCGGCGCTGGAGGCGATCACATCGAAGCCCTCCGGTGCGGCCGTGACCGCATCACCGTGGCTCATCCACACCGGCTGAATATCCGGCAGGTCGGCATGCAGATCGCCACCGGCGACGTTCAGCTCGGTACGCCCATATTCGCTGGTCCCGGTGTGTTCGACGGTGCCGCCCAGCGCCTGGGCCATGGCCTGGAAGCCGTAGCAGATGCCGAACACCGGGACGTCGACGTCGAACAGCGCCGGGTCCAGCCGCGGGGCGCCCTCGGCGTAGACGCTGGCCGGACCGCCGGACAGCACGATGGCCTGCGGGTCTTTCGCCTTGATCTCCTCGACGCTGGCGGTATGCGGGATGACCTCGGAGTACACCCGCGCTTCGCGGACCCGACGCGCGATCAGTTGGGCGTACTGCGCGCCGAAGTCGACGACAAGGACAGGGCGGGGAGATGGTGATGCCACCGCAACAGTCTAGTGGGCAGGTCAGCGCAGGCCCGAGGCACCGGAGTCGCGGCCGAAGTCGTCGTTAAACACCCTGCCTGTGCCGTGAGTACGCATGATGGAGGAGACGTCGGCGAAAGCGAGGACGCTGTGCTTGGCCTGCCCGAACAGATAACCGCATGCCTGTTCGATCTGGACGGCGTGCTGACCGACACGGCGAGCGTGCACAAGAAGGCCTGGAAAACGACGTTCGACGACTATCTGCGGCACCGGGCCGAGGCCACCGGGACACCGTTTGTCGCCTTCGACATCGACACCGACTACCTGCGCTATGTCGACGGCAAGCGACGCGACGACGGGGTCCGGTCGTTTTTGGCCAGCCGCGGCATCCACCTGCCCGAGGGCCGGCCCGACGACCCTGACGACGCCGACACCGTGCAAGGACTGGGCAACCGCAAGAACGCAATCTTCAACCAGACCCTGAGGCAGGAGGGGGTCGAGGTGTTCGACGGGTCGCGGCGCTATCTGCAGGCCGTGACCGAGGCCGGCCTGCACCGGGCGGTGGTGTCCTCCAGCGCCAACACCGCGGAGGTGCTCAAGATCACCGGGCTGGACGCCTTCATCGAACAGCGGGTGGACGGCGTGACCATGCGCGACGAAAACCTGGCGGGCAAACCGGCGCCGGACAGTTTCCTGCTGGCCGCGCACCTGCTCGGCGTCTCCCCCGCCCAGGCCACGGTGTTCGAGGACGCGCTGGCCGGGGTAGCCGCGGGACGAGCCGGACATTTCGGATTCGTGGTGGGCGTCGACCGGGTGGGGCAGGCCGAGGAGTTGCGCCGTGACGGCGCCGACATCGTGGTCACCGATCTGGCCGAGCTGCTGGAGCCGCGATGATCACCCAGGACGCCTACCCGGTGGAGCCCTGGCAGGTTCGCGAAACCCGACTTGATCTCAACCTGCTGGCCCAGTCCGAATCGGTGTTCGCGCTGTCCAACGGTCACATCGGGCTGCGCGGCAACCTCGACGAGGGCGACCCGCACGGCCTGCCCGGGACCTACCTCGCCGGGTTCTACGAGGTGCACCCACTGCCCTACGCCGAAGCCGGGTACGGCTACCCCGAGGACGGCCAGACCGTGGTCGACGTAACCAACGGCAAGCTGCTGCGACTGCTGGTCGACGATGAGCCGTTCGACGTTCGCTACGGCGAACTGCTCCAGCACGAGCGCACCCTGGATCTGCGGGCCGGGACCCTGAGCCGGCTCGCGCACTGGCGCTCACCGACCGGAAAACAAGTCATGGTGACCTCCACCCGCCTGGTGTCGTTTGCCCACCGCGGCGTCGCCGCCATCGAATACGTGGTCCAGGCGATGGACGAATTCGTCCGGGTGACAGTGCAATCCGAGCTCGTCACCAACGAAGACCAACCCGAGATATCCGATGACCCGCGGGTCTCGGCGGTGCTGAGACACCCACTGGACGCGGTGCACCACGAGAACACCGAACGGGGCGCACTGCTGGTACACCGCACGCGCGGAAGTGGATTGATGATGGCGGCCGCGATGGACCATGACGTCGAGGTTCCGGGGCGAGTCGAGGTCAGCACCGACGCCCGCGAGGATCTGGCCCGGACCACGGTCATCTGCGGATTGCGCCCCGGTCAGGAACTGCGCATCACCAAGTACCTCGCCTACGGATGGTCGAGCCTGCGGTCGCGTCCCGCCCTGCGCGATCAGGCGGCCGGCGCCATCACCGGTGCGCGCTACAGCGGT
Organism: Mycolicibacterium frederiksbergense; assembly: GCF_029893345.1. Lineage (GTDB taxonomy): Bacteria > Actinomycetota > Actinomycetes > Mycobacteriales > Mycobacteriaceae > Mycobacterium > Mycobacterium frederiksbergense_B. Next base: position 406,128 of record NZ_JARXVE010000005.1, read on the forward strand.
TGGCAGGGGTTGCTGGACTCCCAACGGGCCTATCTCGACGAATTCTGGGACTGCGCCGACGTCGAGGTCGAGGGTGACCCGGACTGTCAGCAGGCGGTGCGGTTCGGGTTGTTCCACGTGCTGCAGGCCAGCGCCCGCGCCGAGCGGCGCGCCATCGCGGGCAAGGGGCTGACCGGCACCGGCTATGACGGTCACGCCTTCTGGGACACCGAGGGTTTCGTGCTTCCGGTGCTGACCTACACCAAGCCCCGGGCCGCCGCCGATGCGCTGCGGTGGCGGGCCTCCACGCTGGATCTGGCCCGCGACCGTGCCGCACAACTCGACCTGAAGGGCGCCAGTTTCCCGTGGCGCACCATCCGCGGGGAGGAATGCTCGGCCTACTGGCCGGCGGGCACCGCCGCATGGCACATCAATGCCGATATCGCCGCCGCGTTCGAACGCTATCGCGTTGTCACCGGCGATGATTCACTGGAACTGGAGTGCGGGCTGGAGGTGCTGGTGGACACCGCCCGGTTGTGGATGTCGCTGGGACACCATGACCGTCATGGCGTGTGGCATCTGGACGGGGTGACCGGGCCCGATGAGTACACCGCGGTGAAACGCGACAATGTGTTCACCAACCTGATGGCCGCCCACAACCTGCGGGTGGCCGCCGAAGCGTGTGGCCGCCACCCGGAGGCGTCGTATCAGATGAACGTGACCACCGAGGAAACCGCGGCCTGGCGCGATGCCGCCGACGCCGTCCACATCCCATTCGATGAGGAGCTGGGGGTGCACCAGCAATGCGAGGGCTTCACCACGCTGGCCGAGTGGGACTTCTCCACCAGCACCTCCTATCCCCTGCTGCTGCATGCACCGTATGTGCGGCTGTATCCGGCACAGGTACTCAAGCAGGCCGACCTGGTACTGGCCATGCAGTGGCAGAGCCACGCCTTCACCCCGCACCAGAAGGCCCGCAATGTCGACTACTACGAGCGGCGCACCACCCGGGATTCCTCGTTGTCGGCGTGCACCCAGGCGGTGATGTGCGCCGAGGTGGGGCACCTGGAGCTGGCCCACGATTACACCTATGAGGCCGCGCTGATCGATCTGCGGGATCTGCAGAACAACACTCGCGACGGCCTGCACATGGCGTCGCTGGCCGGTGCGTGGACCGCATTGGTGGCCGGTTTCGGCGGGCTGCGCGACGACGAGGGCGTCCTCGCGCTGGACCCGCACCTGCCCGACGGTATCTCGTGTCTACGTTTCCGATTGCGCTGGAAAGGATTCCGGGTGACCGTCGAGGCAAGTCACAATGAGGTCGCCTACACCCTGCGTGATGGGCCGGACGAATCCTTGACCATCCGCCACGCCGGCGACGACCTGGCACTCAACACCCGAGTAACCACAACCGTCGCGGTGGTGCCTCGGCATCCACTGCTGCCGCCCCCGCCGCAGCCGCCCGGGCGGGAACCGGCCCACCGCCGGGCGGCCAGCCACGCCGAACGGTGAGAGCGGCGGCGGACTAATCCGTGGCCGCGGCGCGGGGTTCGAGGATCCGGGCGATCTCGGCGCCGACCTCGCCGCGGACATCGTCGTCGCTCACCTCCTCCAAACCGGTCGCCGACCGCAGGAAGGGCTCGAATAGGCGCCAACCCAGTTGCAGAGCAACGGCGTTGGCAACGGCCAGCCGTGCGCTGCGCTCATCGTCGAAGCGCGGCAGAACCTGCCCGAGCAGCCTGGCGACTCCGGGAAACCGGGTCTGCAGTTGGCCGATCGGGTAACCGTCCAGCAGCGCCCTGGCCATCACGCGCATGTGCTGGTCCAGGTTCTGCTCGATCTCGTCGGCGGGGGCGTCGCCGTCCAGCATTGTGGTGAGCCGGCCACCGAGGTGCTCAAGCACCGCGCCGACCAGTTGCTCCTTGGTGCCGAAGTGCCGGTAGATCAGCCCGTGGTTGACCTTGGATCTGGCGGCGATGTCGCGGATCGAGGTGGCCGCCGGGCCGCGCTCGGCGAACAGTTCCGCCGCAGCCGACAGTGCGGCCGCCACCACCTCTTCCTTGCCGACGGGACCAGTCGCGGGCGTGGTGGGTGGCGTAGGTGTAGTCACGCGGTTACACTAGCCCACATACAACTGTAGTCAATTGACTACAGTTGTTCCTACCAGGGCAAAGGACAAGCCGATGACTGCTTCCACCACCGCTCCCCTCACCGTCAAGAAGCTCGGCAGCCGCATCGGCGCCCGCATCGACGGCGTGCAGTTGGGTGGGCATCTCGATGAGGCCACGGTCGCCGAGATCCGGCGCGCACTGCTGCAGCACAAAGTGGTCTTCTTCGGCGGCCAGCATCACCTCACCGACGAGGAGCAGTACGCCTTCGCACGACTGATGGGCAAGCCCGTCGGTCATCACGCGCTCAAGCAGGAGGACGCCCCGCTCATCACCCCGCTCGACTCGGAGTACGCGAAGGCCACGCGGTGGCACACGGATGTGACGTTCGTGCCGGACTATCCCGCCATCTCGATCCTGCGGGCTGTGACGCTGCCCGAATACGGCGGGTCCACCCTGTGGGCATCGACCGCGGCGGCCTACGACGCGCTGCCAGAGCCCCTCAAGCACCTCACGGAAAACCTCTGGGCAGTGCACAGCAACCGCTTCGATTACGCGGCGGCAGCCGTTGCCGCACTCACCGAGGAACAGCAGCAGATGCGGGCCGCGTTCGAGAAACCGGATTTCCGCACCGAGCACCCCGTGGTGCGGGTGCATCCGGAGACCGGCGAGCGCACGCTGGTGGCCGGCGACTTCACCCGCGGCTTCGTCGGCCTGGACAGCCACGAATCCGACACCCTGCTGGAGTTGCTGCAGCGGCGAATCACGATGCCCGAAAACACGGTTCGCTGGAACTGGACACTCGGCGACGTAGCCATGTGGGACAACCGGGCCACCCAGCACCGCGCGGTCGACGACTATGACGACCAGCGCCGGGTGATGCACCGCGTGACGCTCACCGGGGACGTGCCCGTCGACATCCACGGGCAGCGCAGCCGTCCGCTCGCGGATGCCGCGCTGCTGCAGGCGGTCTGACTCACATCTTGATCGCCGGCATCAGCCTGGTCATGTTCCACAGCCGGTTACGCCTGGCCGACAGCGACGAGATGGTCAGGGCACCCGCCCAGATCACCACCAGCGTGATGATCGCCTGCCACAGCCGGAAGTCGATTCCGCCCAGGATGAGCTGACGTAAACCGTTGACGCCGTAGGTCATCGGGTCGTAGTTGTGGAACACCTGGAACGGCCGTGATGTGGTTTCCACCGGATACATGCCGCCCGCACTGACCAGCTGCAGCATGAGCAATGCCATCACCAGTACCCGGCCCACGGCGGGGCCGACGAGTGCGTTGATGGCCTGGGTGGCGGCGACGAAGGCGCACGACACCAGCATCATGAAGCCCAGCATCGCCACCGGGTGCGCCACCTGCATGCCGAGGGCGAATCGCACCACGCAGTACAGGATTATCGCCTGGAAGATCCCGATCACCGCGGCGGGCAGATAGCTGGCGAGCACCACCCGGATCGCCAGCACCTCGGCGGCAATCGGGCGGGTCTGCAACGGCCGCAACACCATCCACAGCACCAAGGCGCCGAAGAACAGTGCCAGGGTGATGAAGAACGGCGCCATCCCGGTGCCGAAGTTGGGCGCGGCGTTCTCGGCCGAATTCTGCAGGTGCACCGGACCGCCGATGGTGTCGGCGATGGCATCCTTCTGCTCGGGCGTCCAATCGGGCACCTGGCCGGCGCCATCGGCGAGCTTGGTCGCCAGCTCGGCCGATCCCGTCCGCAGTAGCGCGGTACCGGATTTCAGCTGCCCGGCACCGGTGTCGAGTTTGGCTATACCACTGGCCAATTCAGCGTTTCCGGAGGCGAGCTGCTGGGCTCCGCCGCGCAGCTGGTTGAGCTTGTTGGTCAGGTCCTGGTTCTTGCTGCCCACCTGGTCGAGCGCGGAGTTCAGCGGACTGCCGGGGTTTCGCAGCGAGGAGGTCATCGAGATCGCCGCGTTCTCCGCATCGGTGAGCTGCTGGCGGATCTGCGGGGTGAACTGGTGATCCCGAAGCTGATCCGCCACTCCGCGCAGGGTTCCGGCGGCATTGTTGGCGATCGGATCCGGGCTGGCCGACAGTTGGTCGATCACCGAGGACAGCGTTGTCGCGGCGGCGTCCTGCGCTCCGGCGATCGCGCCGATCTGGTCATTGGCCTGCCGCAGTGCCGCGCTGCCGTCTTGCAGTTGCTGGGTCTCGCCGCCGATCTTGGACAGCGCCGAGGTCACCGCGACCAGAGGATCGGTGGCCTTGTTGATCTCGTCGGAGAGCTGCTTGGCGCCGGTGGCCAACTGCGCCGAGCCGGACCGCGCGGTGTGCAGTCCGGCCGCCAGCTGACCGGCACCATCGTCGACTTTCACTGCCCCGTCGGCGAGTTGGGCCGCGCCGTCGGCGGCCTGCTTGATCCCGGCGCCGGAACTGACCACGACCGAGAGCACCTGATTGACCGCCTGGCCGGAGATCCGCGTCGACACCGCATTGAGCACCTGGTCGATCGCGGTGCGGCCGATGTTGGACGAGATGTAGTTGTTGGCGTCGTTGTAGACCGCGTTCAGGCTGGCCTGCTTGGGTTTGCCGGTCAGCGGTGATGCGATCGCCTCGCTGAAATCGGGCGGGAGCTCGAGCATGAAGTAGTACTTGCCGTGGTCGACGCCCTTGCGTGCCTCATCCTCATCGACGACATGCCAATCCAGGCTGGCATCGTCGGTCAGGCTCTTGGCGATCTCGGCGCCGGCATTCACCTGCTGTCCGGACACCACCGCGCCCCGGTCGGAATTGACCAGCGCCACCGGCATCTTGTCGACCTGGCCGAATGGGTCCCAATACGCCCACAGGTACAGCGCGCCGTACACCAGCGGCAGCAGCATCAGCACCACGATCGACGCCCGGGTCATCCGGCTACGGCCGAACCGTTTGATTTCCGAGCCCCAAGAAAGGCCAGCGAGTCCTCCCGACATCATGATTCCTTTCCGGTCAGGATGCGGTGATCGTGCAGATCGTGGTCGGGCGCTTCGATACCGAGCGGATTGGTCACCCCGACGACCACGGTGCGTTGCGTCGCGATGGCACCGAGCCGTTCGACCGCGACCGCCCGCCGCGAGTTGTCCCGCACCTGCTCGAGGTCACCGACCACCAGGATCGGGCGATTCGAGAACAGCGCCAAGGTGACCCGCAGCAGGAACAGGTCCAGGTCGGACAGTTCGCTGATGTAAGCCTCGGCCGCGGGCGGGGCCAGCTCGCCGAACACCTCGCCCAGTGCGGCCTCGCCGGCGTCCTGCGGCACCCGCGAGTACCACGGGGCCAGCCAGCGGCGCTGCTCGGCGAGCACGGTCTGCACCGTCACCGAGTCCTCCAGCTCATCGATGTCGGCGAAGGCCGCGATCGCGCAGTGCTTGCGGATCGCCCGGGGCTGGGTCTGGCCGCACACGTTCACGGTGCCGTGGGTGGGCTTGAGCCGTCCGGCCAGCGTCAACAGCAGCGCGGTCTGGCCCCATCCCCCGGGCATCTGAATGGCATGAAAACCCGCAGCCAAGGCCAGGTCGATGCCACTGAACAGCGGGCCGTGCTCGCCGTCCACACCCAGTCCGGTCGCCGTGATCAGCGCCGGGACCGGCCCGTTTTCGGTGTCGGTGTCGTCCTCGTCTGCCATTTCCAACCACTTTCGATACTCGTCGGTATCCATACGATACTAGCGAGTATTGTGTTGGCTATGTCGTCTGTCAAACCTGCACGTACCCGCCCCACCCGCGACGAGGTTCGCAACCGGATCCTGGACGCGGCGCTCACGGTGTTTGCGGCCGAAGGGTTCGCCGGCGCCACCATCGACGCGATCGGTCAGGCCGCGGGCTTCACCAAGGGCGCGGTGTACTCCAACTTCGAATCCAAGGACGAGCTGTTCCTGGCCCTGCTCGACCGGCAGTTCGAGAGCCGTGGTGCTCTCCTCGCGACCGCATTCGACACCGGGCGCGGCGACACCGCGGCCACCGCCGAGGCGTTGAGCCGGTCAACCCTGGATTCGGTACACGAACAGAACGAGTACCACATCGTGCTGATCGAGTACTGGCTGCGCGCGGTGCGTGATCCCCAGCTCCGTGAGCGCCTCGTGGCACGCCGTCGCGCCGCCGCGGATCAGGCCTTGCACATCGTCGAACAGGCCGGCACGACACTGCCCAGTGGGCAATCGTCCGCACTCGCCCAACTGGTCGTCACCATCACCTCCGGCATCGCCATGGAAGAGGTGCTGCAACCCGGGAGCGTCGACAAGGACATGCTCACCCGGCTGATCACCGCGCTACTCGAATCCGCCCCCACCCAAGGCGATTAGACGGTCAGGCCAGCTTCTTGTACACCGGCAGCCCGCCGGTCGCCTCGAAAACCACCCGCTTGCCGATCTCGACCGCATGATCGGCGAACCGCTCGTAGTACCGGCCCAACAGTGCGACATCGACCGCCGAGCACACCCCGTCATGCCAATTGCGGTCCAACAGCAGCGTGAACAGATGACGGTGCTCGATGTCGACGGCGTCGTCCTCGTCTCGCAGTCGCGCGGCGGCATCCGGGTCGCGCGACAACAGCACCTCCTGTGCGGTGCGTGCCAACTGCACCGACTGGGCCCCCATCTCGGCGAAGCTGGCACGTACCTCGTCCGGCACGGCGCACTCGGGATGACGCAACCGGGCGACGCTGGCGACATGCACGGCAAGCGCACCCATCCGGTCGACATCGGCGGCGATGTGCATGGAAGCAACCACCAGGCGCAGTTCGCTGGCCACCGGCTGCTGCAAGACCAGCAACCGAAACGCCGCCTCCTCGATCCTACGGTTGCGATCGGCGATGCACTCGTGATCGTCGATGACCTCCTCGGCCAGCGACAGATCGCACTCGAGCAGGGCCCGGGTGGCGCGCTCCATCGCACTGACCGCCAGGCCGCACATCTCAGCGAGCTGACCGCTCAGGGCCGCCAACTCGTCGCGGAACGCCTCGCGCATCGTCCTCGCTCCTTCCGGCCAGACCTCGCTGCTCTGGACGGAGGTTAGGTACCCGGAACCCGACGGGTCCTAACCGCCCGAGCTGACCGGCTCGATCGGCAGCCTCCGTAACCCAGCCGGCGCTTCGGCCGGGACGACGGGATGCTCCGGCGCAATCGGCGCCAGCCGGCGATACGGCTCGCCCTGCGCCGGACGCTGGTCGTCCTGGCCCTTGTTCGGCCACAGCGAGGCCGCCCGCTCAGCCTGGGCCGTAATCGAAAGGGACGGGTTCACACCGAGATTCGCCGAGATCGCGGCGCCGTCCATGACGTACAGGGTCGGATAGTTGTACACCCGCTGGTATGGGTCGATGACACCGTGTTCGGCGTCCGCACCGATCGCGGCACCACCGAGGAAGTGCGCGGTCAGCGGGATGTTGAACAGTTCGCCCCAAGTGCCGCCCGCGACGCCGTCGATCTTCGCGGCCATCCGCCGGGTCACCTCGTTGCCCACCGGGATCCAGGTCGGGTTGGGTTCACCATGGCCCTGCTTGGACGACAAGATCCGCCGGCCACCCGGCCCGCGTTTGGTGAAGGTGGTGATCGAGTTGTCCAGGTGCTGCATCACCAGGGCGATGACGGTGCGTTCGCTCCAGTGCTTCGGATTGAGCAGGCGGAACAGCAGCGCCGGGCGCTCACGGCTCTGGTTCAGGAACTGGCGCCACCGCGGCACATCGGTGCCGCCGGAGCCTGCGCCGTCGGTCATCAGCGTCTGCAACAGCCCCATCGCGTTGGAGCCCTTGCCGTAACGCACCGGCTCGATGTGGGTGTCAGCGGTCGGATGAATCGACGACGTGATGGCCACACCGTGGGTGAGATCGAGATCCGGTGACACCGTGAGGGTCTGGGCCCCGACGATCGACTCGGAGTTGGTCCGGGTCAGCACGCCGAGTTTGGCCGACAGCCTGGCGAGCTTTCCGGTGTCGCGCACCTTGAACAGCAGCTTCTGGGTGTTGTACGTCCCGGCCGCCAGGATCAGGTGCGTCGCGGTGAACGTCTTGCGGTGGCGGCGCAATTTGCTTCCGGTGCGCACCGTGGTGACCTCCCACAGGCCATCGGCGCGCTGCTCGAAACTGGTCACGGTGGTCATCGGATGCACTTGCGCCCCGGCCGATTCCGCCAGGCCGAGGTAGTTCTTGACGAGCGTGTTCTTGGCGCCGTGCCGGCAGCCGGTCATGCACTCGCCGCATTCGATGCACCCGGTGCGGGCCGGGCCGACCCCGCCGAAGAATGGATCCGGCACGGTCTTGCCCGGGGTCATCTCGCCGTCGGGACCGAAGAACACCCCGACCGGCGTGGCGACGAAGGTATCGCCGCAGCCCATGTCGTCGGCGACCTCTTTGACGATGCGGTCCGCGTCGGTGAAGGTCGGGTTCTTCACCACGCCGAGCATGCGCTGGGCCTGGTCGTAATGCGGCATCAACTCGGCGCGCCAGTCGGTGATGTCTTTCCACTGCGGATCGTTGAAGAACGGCGACGGGGGCACATAGAGGGTGTTGGCGTAATTCAGCGAGCCACCACCCACGCCCGCGCCGGCCAGGATCATTACATTGCGCAGCAGGTGGATGCGTTGGATGCCATACATGCCCAACTGCGGTGCCCACAGGAACTTGCGCAGATCCCACGATGTCTTGGCGAAGTCCGCGTCGGCGAACCGCTGACCGGCTTCGAGTACGCCGACGCGATAGCCCTTCTCGGTGAGCCGCAGCGCGCTGACGCTGCCACCAAACCCCGAACCGATCACCAGGACGTCGTGGTGCGAGTTCGAGTAGTCAGTCCGCATGCTCTCAGTATGTACCTACTGAGAGGTAACTTTCTAGACAGGAAGCCCTAACTTGTAAAGAAGCCTCCTTCGGCGAGCAGACGCAGACTCGCATGAATCGCGCCTTTACAGTGCGAGTCTGTGTCTGCTCAGCGGATAGGAGTTATCCACAGCCTGAGGTCCATCCACAGTGGGCGCAAGTAGCGGAACTGACCTGCGCGTGGACGGCGCAGTATTCGATCGTGACTGCAACGGCGGCGACGGCCCGAGCGCTGGCGCTTTTGGACGAGCTCGGCGGATTCGCCACCACGCAGCAGCTGCTGACCGTGATGACGCGTCAACAGCTGGACGTGCGGGTGCGCAACGGTGAGCTGATTCGCGTCTGGTACGGCGTATATGCCGCGTCGAAACCAGATCTGATCGGGCGACTTGCAGCGCTTGACCTGTACATGGACGGTGAGGCAGTGGCCTGCATGGGTACGGCCGCTGCACTCTACGGCTTCGACTTCGAGAACACGACGGCCATCCACGTGCTCGATCCAGGTGTGCGTATGCGCCCCACTGTCGGGCTGATGGTTCACCAACGGCTCGGCGCACCGCTGCGGCGGGTTGCCGGACGACTCGCAACGGCCCCGGCCTGGACCGCGATCGAGATCGCGCGGCAACTGCCGCGGCCCCGCGCACTCGCCACCCTCGACGGCGTACTTCATTCAATCCAGTGCAATCCCGCTGACCTGGACAAAGCAGTCCGCGAGCAGCATGGTCGGCGCGGCATTGTCGCGGTGCGAGAGCTCCTCCAATATGCCGACGGCCGTGCAGAATCCGCTATGGAGAGCGAGGCGCGGCTGGTCATGATCGACCACGGCCTGCCACTGCCCGAACTCCAATATGAAATCCATGGCCGTCATGGCGAGACATGGCGGGTCGATTACGCCTGGCCGGAGGCCCGGGTTGCCGCGGAATACGAAAGCCTCGATTGGCACGCCGGAGCCGTCAAGATGATCGACGACAAGACGCGATTCGCCGGCATCCAGGAGCAGGGATGGACCGTCATTCCAATCGTGGCCCACGATGTTCGCCGGTACCCGAGCCAGCTGGCTGACCGCATCGCGTATCACCTAGCTGCTGCGCAGCGGGCGGGTTGAGGCCGATTACCCCGCCGAGCAGACGCAGACTCGCACAAAACTCGCCGCGGTAATGCGATTCCCTGTCTGCTCGGCTCAAGAGCCGACGGTCAGGCCGACCTTCTGAAACTCCTTGAGGTCGCAGTACCCGGCCTTGGCCATCGACCGGCGCAGGCCGCCGACCAGGTTCAGCGAACCGAACGGATCGTCGGACGGTCCGTTGAGCACCTGCTCAAGTCCGGGCCGCTCGCCGACCGCCACCTGCAGCAGGGCGCCGCGCGGCAACGACGGGTGCGCGGCAGCCGACGGCCAGAACCAGCCGCCGCCCATCGCCTCGGCCGAGACGGCCAGCGGCGTGCCCAGCACCACCGCGTCGGCACCGCAGGCGATGGCCTTGGCCAGGTCGCCGGACGAGTGGATGTCACCGTCGGCCAGCACATGCACGTAGCGACCGCCGGTCTCGTCGAGATACTCGCGACGGGCGGCGGCGGCATCGGCGATCGCGGTGGCCATCGGCACACTGATGCCGAGCACCTCGTCGCTGGTGGTGACCCCGGCCGTGGAGCCGTATCCCACGATGACCCCGGCCGCGCCGGTACGCATCAGGTGCAGCGCGGTGCGGTGGTCGAGGACCCCGCCGGCCACCACCGGCACATCAAGCTCGGAGATGAAGGTCTTCAGGTTGAGCGGCTCACCGTCGGAGGCGACGCGCTCGGCCGAGACGATGGTGCCCTGGATGACCAGCAGGTCGATCCCCGCGGCCACCAGCGTCGGCGTCAGCGCCTGAGCGTTCTGCGGGCTCACCCGCACCGCGGTGGTCACGCCGGCCTCACGAATCCGGGCCACCGCCGCGCCGAGCAGGTCGAGATCCAGCGGCGCGGCATGCAGCTGCTGCAGCAACCGGATCGCGGCCGAATCATCGGACGCGGTCGCCGCCACATCCAGGACCTGGGCGATCTTGGCCTCGACATCGGCATGCCGGCCGATCAGGCCCTCGCCGTTGAGCACGCCGAGCCCGCCGAGCCGGCCCATCTCGATGGCGAACTCCACCGACACCAGCGCATCGGTCGGGTGTGCGACGACCGGAACCTCGAAACGGTAGGCGTCGAGCTGCCAGGTCGTGGACACATCCTTGGATGACCGGGTGCGCCGTGACGGCACGATCGTGATGTCATCGAGTTCGTAGGTGCGACGGGCGGTTCTGCCCATGCCGATTTCAACCATGTCACGCATTAAGGGACCCCTCTGTGCCTTTTCTGCTCGCGGGAACGCTCGTCAGCGGGTGTAGTAGTTGGGAGCCTCGACAGTCATGGTGATGTCGTGCGGGTGGCTCTCCTTCAACCCGGCTGCCGTGATCTGGACGAACTGCGCCTGTTGCAGCTGTTCGATGGTGGCCGAGCCGGTGTAGCCCATGGCCGCCCGCAACCCACCGGTGAGCTGGTGAATCACGGTGCCGAGCGGCCCGCGGAACGGCACCCGGCCCTCGATGCCCTCGGGCACCAGCTTGTCCTCGGAGAGCACGTCGTCCTGGAAGTAGCGGTCCTTCGAGTAGGACTTGCCGCCGCCGCGACCCTGCATCGCCCCCAGTGAGCCCATGCCGCGGTAGCTCTTGAACTGCTTGCCGTTGACGAAAATCAGGTCGCCGGGAGATTCGGCGGTGCCGGCCAGCAGCGATCCCAGCATGGCCGTGGAGGCCCCGGCGGCCAGCGCCTTGGCGATATCGCCGGAGTACTGCAGACCGCCGTCGGCGATCACCGGGACACCGAAGGGACGACAGGCGGCCACCGCCTCCAAGATGGCGGTGATCTGCGGGGCGCCGACACCGGCGACCACCCGGGTGGTGCAGATCGAGCCGGGGCCGACACCGACCTTGACCGCGTCGGCACCGGCCTGCACCAGCGCGGCGGCGGCGGCGCGGGTGGCGACGTTGCCGCCGACCACCTCGACACGATCCCCCACGGTCTTCTTCAACCGCGCGACCATGTCGATCACGTCCCGGTTGTGAGCGTGGGCGGTGTCGACGATCAGCACGTCAACCCCGGCCTCGAGCAAAGTCATCGCCCGCGTCCAGGCGTCATCTCCGACGCCGACCGCGGCGCCGACCAGCAGCCGGCCGTCGCGGTCTTTGGTCGCCAACGGGAACTGTTCGGTCTTGACGAAGTCCTTGACCGTGATCAGGCCGGTCAGCTTGCCGTGCCCGTCGACGATCGGCAGTTTCTCGATCTTGTGCCGGCGCAGCAGGCCCAGCGCGGCCTCGGCCGAGACACCCTCCTGCGCGGTGATCAGCGGCGTCTTGGTCATCACCTCGGCGACGGGTTTGTTCTCGTCCGCCTCGAAGCGCATATCGCGGTTGGTGATGATGCCAACAAGTGAGCCGTGCGAGTCCACCACCGGCAACCCGGAGATCCGGAACCGGGCGCACATCGCGTCCACCTCGGCCAGCGTGTTTGTCGGTGAGCAGGTGACCGGGTCGGTGACCATTCCGGCCTCGGACCGCTTCACCGTCTCCACCTGCGCGGCCTGTTCGGCAACCGGAAGGTTGCGGTGCAGGACGCCCATTCCGCCGGCACGTGCCATCGCGATCGCCATCCGCGATTCGGTGACGGTATCCATGGCAGAGCTGACCAGCGGCACACGCAGCCGGATATTGCGGGTCAACTGGCTCGACGTGTCGGCGGTGGCGGGAACCACGTCGGAGGCAGCCGGCAACAGCAGCACATCATCAAAAGTGAGACCGAGCATCGCGATCTTGGTGGGATCGTCGCCACCGGTCGGCACCGGTACGGCGATGGGAACGCTGCTTTCAGCGAGCGACATGGGAGGGGCCTCCAGTGGCGGGCGTGGGGCTTATATTGCGATTCTATCGGCTCGCATATTGACAGTGATGTCGCCGCTCCTCGAACCTCCGGCGCACATCGGGACGCGCATTGTGACGGCTGGCGCGATACCTGTGGTGCTGCGTAGTGTGGGACCCGTGCGTGACCACCTCCCACCTGGTTTGCCGCCCGATCCGTTTGCCGACGATCCGTGCGACCCCTCGGCCGCACTGGAGGCGATCGAGCCGGGTCAGCCCCTGGACCCTCAGGAGCGAACGGCCGTCGAGGCGGACCTCGCCGATCTCGCGGTGTACGAGGCGTTGCTGGCGCACAAGGGAATCCGCGGCCTCGTGGTGTGCTGCGACGAATGCCAGCAGGACCACTACCACGACTGGGACATGCTGCGGGCGAACCTGCTACAGCTGCTCGTCGATGGCACAGTGCGCCCGCACGAGCCCGCATACGATCCTGAGCCCGACGCCTATGTGACGTGGGACTACTGCCGCGGTTACGCCGACGCGTCGCTCAACGAGGCCACGTCGGATACCGACGGCTACCGCTGACCGCCGCCTAGCCCCGGAAGCAGGGGCAGTTCGACCACCGGCAGCGCCGGTTCCTCCCCGCTGCGCCCGGCCGCCGGGCCTTCGTGGGCTGCGCCACCACCGCCACCACCACCACCACCACCCGCCGCAGGCGGGACCGTCGTGCTGTGTGCCGGCGGTGCCGCCGGCACCGAAGTGGGCTCCACCTGCGGTATCACCGTCGTCGTGGTGACCGGTGGCGGCTCCGCTGCCGGAGCGGCTGTCGTGGTCGGCTGCGACGACGTGCGCGGCGGGGCCGCCGGAGATGACGACGCAGGCGATGCGGGAGCGCTCGTGGTCGGCGCACTGCTCGACGGCGGCGACGACGCTGCCGTGGTCGGAGCCGTGGTATTCGGAGCTGTCGGCTGGGTCGTCGACTGAGTTGATGTCGGGTGCGACGTCGCGGTGTCCGACGGCTGGGTGGACGGGGTGGACGACTCCGAACCTGGGTCCGCCGGTGTAGTTGTCGGCGCAGTCGTCGGCGACTCGCCCGTGTGGGTCTCCGGCTGGGACGTCGGTGTAGTCGTCACCGTCACTGTCACCTCGGGCAGCACCACCGGAGGCGCGTCGGGTGGCACGGTCGCATGCGGGTCGCGGCTTTCCACCTTGACCGACAGCTGCTGCCACTTGTCGACGAGCTCCTGCTTGCGCTGCTCATCATCGACGGTGGCGACCGTAGTGGTGATGGTCTGCAGCTTCTGCTGGGCCGCGTCCCATTGGCCCTGGTCGATCAGCTGCTGCACTTGGCGCAGCTCACTTGAGGCCAGTTCGACCTGCACGTCGCGGGTCACCGGCTGGGTTCCGAACACGACGCCGCGCATGCCGTAAAGGGCATCGCCCGGACCGGACCCGTACACCGCGGCGCCGAACCCGCCGACGCACAGCACCGCGGCGGCCATCGACCCCACGAGCGCCATCGGGAAACGCACGCGGTTGTGCGACGTTGCCTTGTCGAGCGCGGCTACGGCCTCACGCGGCGTGGCGATGCCCGACATCGGTGCGCGGCGGGCGTCGTCGCGCCACCCCGCGAGCAGGACGGCCAGTTCGGCCTCTTCCCGGTCGGTCGAATACACCTGCTGCTCAAGGGAGAGTGCCTCGATGAATCGTTCGGACCGGTTGATCTCGTTGAGCGACGGATCACCACCATTTGACGTCCAGCGGCCGTAGTCAGGCATAGTCGCGCCCCGTCGCCATGACCTCGGTCTTGAGCCGGGCCAGCGCACGATGCTGGGCGACCCGCACCGCGCCGGCGGTGCTGCCGACAGCCTCGGCGGTCTCCTCGGCGCTCATGCCGACCACGATGCGCAAGATGAGGATCTCGCGCTGCTTCTCCGGCAACACGGACAGCAACCGGGCCATCCGCCGAGAGGATTCGGCATCCAGCGCGGACTGCTCGGGCCCCGCGTCAAGGGAGAACCGCTCGGGCACCACGTCAGTGGGCTCGGCGCGATTCCTGGCTGCCGCGCGATGCGCGTCAGCAACCTTGTGCGCGGCGATGCCATAAACAAAGGCCAGGAACGGGCGTCCCTGATCTTTGTAGCGCGGCAGCGCCGTAATGGCGGCCAAGCACACCTCCTGCGCAACGTCATCAGCTGAGAGTCCACTTCGCTCGGTTGCTCCGACCCTCGCCCGGACATACCGAACGACGATCGGCCGAATGATCTCCAGCACTTCCCGGAGCGCGTTCCGATCGCCAGCTACTGCCTCAGCAACGACAGCGTCGAGACGGTCTCCCGAACTTGTCATCGTGGGCGATCTCTCCAGCGTTACGTGGTACCGACACTCGCGGTGGCATGGCTGAGCTAAACAATAACGACCGGCATGACGTGGCCCGGCCGGTGCTAGATCAGGAGCCGGACCACACCCCGCCTCTGCGACGCACTGTATCGGCACTGACCTCGCGGATCTGGCTTATCCAAGCTGCGTCGTGTGCGGCACTTCCGATGTCGGCCAGCAGGCAGGCCAACGCCCAGCGCAGCGGGATCAACCCGGATTTCTCGGTGGCCAGCAGCGCCGTGTCGGCGACGCCCCGCGCGGCGTCGAGGTCACCGGCGCTGCACAGCGCCGCGGCCAGCACCACATCGGATTTCACGGCGTGGCGTGTCGAGGGGTAGGCGGCGGCTGCCGCGACACCGCTGCGGGCGTGCGCCACGGCGTCGGCGCCCTCCCCGCGTGCCATGGCCAACTCGGCACTCACCCAGGCCAGGCGGACTCGCTGGCGCGGGCTGCCTTCGACGTCGATGGCGCGCGCCCGGTCCAGCAGCCGGGCCGATACCCCGAACCGCCCGACCCCGAGGGCATCGGCCGCCAGGCCGACGAGCGCGTCGGCGGCGGCCTCGGCGTCGTCACCACGGAGGGCCCAGGCCAAGCCGTCGACCCCGCGGGCCCGGTTGTGCCCGCCCAACTGCCGATAGAACGAGGCGCGCGTGCTGTGCGCCAGCGACAACACCGGCCCGGCGTCCCGGCTGCGCAGGATCGCGGCGAGCTCGGTGAGGGCGCAGCCGTAACGGCCCTGGCCGCCGGCGGCCACCGCCCGCAGCCAGCGCTGGTGCGGGGTCGTTGCGCTCGGCAATGGCCAGTGGCCCGGGTCAGTCCCGAATGCGGCTTCCGCAAGCACCGCGGCGGACTCTGCGATTGCGGTCATCGGTTCGCGACGCTATCAATACGGGGGCCGGCACGGACCCGGGGGCGATCCCACACCGCCGGATACTGGAAATTTATTTCACCGGCCGGCAATTAGTTAAAAATTGATGACTGCAGTGTTAATGGCACGTCAACAACCTGAGAACCACCCGGAATTCCATTTAACGCCCCCACCAGGGCGAACAGGAGAAATGCGGCAAGTGCCCCAAGTCCGCATCCCGCGTATCTCCGCCGACGCGTCGCTAAGGTGAACGTGATGTAAATTCTTGACCTGCGATTATGCCCATTAGCACACGTCCAAGCTATTGACGTGCATTATCGAGCCCCCCTAGTTTGTGTGCACGAGCGGTCATTGGTGACACATGCTCAGTTCGGTTCCACCAACTCAAGCCCGCCCGCATTGGCGAATTGGGTGAGCAGGGAGGGGTTTTCCATATGCCGCAGCCGCAACAGCTTCCCGGACCCAACGCGGATATCTGGGATTGGCAAATGAAGGGACTTTGCCGGGGCGTTGATTCGTCGGTGTTCTTCCACCCCGACGGTGAACGCGGACGCGCTCGTGCCCGTCGTGAGATGCGGGCCAAGGAGATGTGCCGCAGCTGCCCGGTGATCACACAGTGCCGGACGCACGCGCTCGCCGTCGGCGAGCCGTACGGCATCTGGGGCGGCCTCAGCGAGTCCGAACGAGAGCATCTGCTCAAGCGCGGCATCCGCCGCAGCGCCTGATCCGACTAGCAATCACCAGAGGCCCTCATTCCACCGGGGATGAGGGCCTCTTCGCTGCTGCTGCGAGATCACCCGCCGGAGAAAACGAGGAAATCTTGTACCCGAGCCCCAGACTCGGGGCACGATCCGAACCGGCGGCATTCAATCCCGGAAGGAGAGTCGCATGTCAACCGATGTGACCGTGGCCGAGACAGGTACGGGGACCTACACCCAGCAGATCACCGTCGGCCGCCACCAACTCACCGCCGACGAACCCGTTCCGATCGGCGATGACGCCGGCCCGAATCCCTATGACTTGGTGTTGGCCGGTCTCGGTGCGTGTACGTCCATGACGGTTCGGATGTACGCCAACCGCAAGGGCTGGCCGCTTGAGCGTATCCGCGTCACGCTGCGGCACTCCCGCATTTACGCCCAGGACTGTGCCGATTGCGAGACCACCAAGGGGATGCTCGATCAGATCGACCGCGAGATCGAGTTGATCGGCGATCTCGACGACACCCAACGGCAGCGACTGATGGACATCGCCGAGCGTTGCCCGGTGCATCAGACCCTGACCTCCGAAGTCCACATCACCACGACCGCGCGGTGACGGAGGGCGGTGCCGCACTCAGGTTCCCGCGTCGACCCCATCGAAGACCTGAATCGAGTAGTCGAACGACGCCGGGGTGACGCCGAGTTCACGCCCGAACGGATGGTCGAGCCAGAAGATGAGGAAGATCAGCAGACCCAGCAGGATGGCGATCGCGCTCGACAGCATCATGTGATTGGGCGTGTTGCTGAGATGGGTGAAGCCGGTCAACGCGATCAGCAGGACGGCGCCGAACAACAGTCCGCTCCACAACAGACCGGGAATCCGGGGCTTGGCGTCCAAGATTCTGGTGTTGCGTTGAGCCGTAAGTACATTGAGCTGCTCCCGGATTTCCGCGTTGACCGGGGACGCGGTGGACGATTGCTGGCCGAGCACCCGGTACATGTCGGTCACCGCGGCGCGCGCTGTGGCACTCGCGGGGCCGCTGCCCTGACTGTCCCATTCGGCTTTCACCGCGGCGGTGTAGTCACGCAACAGGCCGCGCATCGTCACCTGCTCGGGTGCCGACATGCTGACCGTCTGCCGGTACATCGTTGCCAAGGTCGATGATTCATTGGTGACGTTCGCCTCGGCTGAGGAGAACTGCTCCCAGGCGACGACCACGGTGAAACCCAGCAGGGCACCGTAGACAAGCGCAACCGTCGTTAGAAACGGCGACAGTGACCCGGTCTGTTCTTTGGCCCCCGGCCGGTACACCGTCTTGTTGGCCAGCCACACGCTCCCGACCGCCAAGAAGACCAATACGGCGAGCACCGCAACCAAGAACAGCCATAAGCCGGCCAGGCCCAATCCGCCCATCGCTCACCTCTGTCGTCCGACAGACACCGGATGGTCAGGGAGTCGCGGGAGCTCCGCAGCGCTGGCGGAAGTCGACCGAGGGCTGTCGAATCTGCTGAAGCTCTTCTCGCACTGTGGGATTGGCGTCCAGATAGGTCTGAACCCGATCACTGATCTGATCCTTGGGCTGCCCCTTGAGACCGGTGAAGAAATCATTGACGTCGGGGTGGGCGGTCAGATAGTTCGACGTTTCGAAAGTGACGCCGGACATGACCCGCGCCAGCTCGGCAGCCGAGCACGGCGGTGGCGCCGGAGGATCTGCGACGGCGGATGCGGCGCCGAACAGCGCCAGACCGGCCAGGGCGCCGGCTCCGATCGCGGCACTCGTTGCGCGATAGCTGAGACGGGAGGGCAACATATTGGCTCCTTCAATCAAGGGTCGACACTTCAGGACGCAGATCCTCAACGTGGGCGGATAATTCCACCGCCCCCGCCGGGCCCACCCGGACCTCCGGGGCCTCCCGGTCCGCCGGGACGTCCTGGGTTCCAATCGATGTTGAGATCCCAGTCGGTGCCGCAATACCAGTCGTTCTCACACGGGTAGGGAACGCCGGCTGTGGCGGTTCGGGGCACTCCATCCGCACCGCGCACATCCCCCTGCGCGCACACGGTGGCGTAGCCCGAACTCGTGCAGTCGGCCTTCGCCGCTGGTGCCGCGGTGACGAACGCGATCGGAGCCATCGCCGATAGCAGTCCCAAAACCAGGTAGCGCTGTGTTGTCACGTCGCTCCCCCTTTGCCGTTGGCGGGACCTGACGACCCGCACTCCGCGAGGCTATATCCCATGACCTGCACGTATACCGGAATTGACGCAATGCAAAGCGTGGCAGCACCGCCCTGTTTCCCCACGCAAACAAACCGGCGGAACACCGGCAAAAAGAAACCCGAAGCGGAACGGTGAAGACGGCGCTTTTGGTGTGCCGCCACGGGCTTTGGAGGCACACTCGAAACCTGAGCTGCGGAAGGCAGGATGCGCATGACCGACAACTGGAATGAACAGATCATCGCCGAGTTCCGGGCCAACGGCGGCAAGGTCGGTGGGCAGTTCGAGGGCGCCACTCTACTGCTGCTGCACACCATCGGAGCCAAGACCGGCCGGGCCCGGGTCAACCCGGTGATGGCCTTCGACCTCGACGGCAAGCTGGCCGTCGTCGGCTCCTACGCTGGTGCCGATGTCGACCCGGCATGGCTGCACAATCTGCGCGCTCATCCCGATGCCCGTATCGAGATCGGCACCGATGCCTACGATGTGCACGCGCGGGAGATGCCGGCCGCCGAGCGGGACGCCGCCTATCCCCGCATCATCGAGCAGGCACCGGGATTCAGCGAGTATCAGGTCAAAACCGAGCGCGTCATCCCGATCATCGAACTGCAACGCCGATGACGTTCAGGCCCGCACAGTCGGCCAGAACAGGCTGAACAGCCGCTCCTGCCAGCCGTCGGCAATGACCCCGGTCCGCGCCCGCTCGGCGATGTAGGCACCGACAACCCCGTCGATCAGGGACTCGCTGTCGATGTCGCTGCGCATCGAGCCGTCGGCTTTGCCGGCATCGATGGCGGCGGCCAGTTTGGCCCGCTGTCCGACGAGGATCTGACGGAACAACGTGGTGAACTCCGGGTCGCTCTCGGTGAGCAAGGCCGCGAAGCCGCCCGGCCCGATTCCGTCTTCGATCGCTTCGACCGCATGCCGGATGAACCACCGGAGCCGTTCGGGCGCGCCGGTCTCGGGATCCAGGGGTTCGGGAGCGGCCATCCGCGACAGCGCACTGGTCAACATGTCCCGCCGGTCGAGATGGCGCCGGTAGATCGTGGTCTTGGCGATCCCGGAGTGCGCCGCGACGGCCTCGACGGTCACCGCGCGCGATCCTCCGGTACGCAACAGATGCAGAGCCGATTCCGCGATGCCGTCCTCGACGCGGGAGCGCTGCGGTGGCGGCGGCTGCTGCGGCATCTGGTGTCCCCTGTCACTGGCGGAATAATTTCGGCCCGCCATACGCTACTCTCTACGTAGCGCAACGCTACGCGTAGCGTAGCTTCGAGCGCATAGTGAGCACTCGAAAGGTGATGACCATGATGAAGACATCCGAGTCTGGTTCGGCTCCGGTTCTGGCGTACGTACTCCTGCTCATCGGCTTTATCTCGCTCGGCCTGTTCGTCGCGGCACTGGGCACCGGCAGCAATCTGGCCGTGCTCGCCGGCATCGGCGTGGTCGCCGGCCTGGCCGGCGCCGTGGCGGGGTTTCGCCGGGGCGCACGCACGCTGGCCCAGTCCAGGGCCGCCGGTGACCCGGGCGACAACGTGAGCGTGTTTTCGATTCCGCTTCGCCGGGACGAAGTCGATCGGTACCTGGAGCAGTACCGCGGCGCAGACGTGCCGCAGCCACGCCCGGTGATGACAGTGCTGGCCGGCGAGGAATCAACGTCGCGCGGCGGCGCTTCGAACGGACGCAAGCCCGCCCACGCCGTGTCGGAGCGACTGTCGGCGTGACCCTAGCTTTGTAGCCAATACGCTCGACGAAAGACTAACGCCGACAACGTTATTGCGCACGCGGACTGGCGCAACGAGAAATAACCCCCGGCCCATCGGACCGGGGGTGTTCTCGTTCACTGGCCGGGAAACTGCCTGGCCCGTCAAAACATGCCGTGAACAGGCTGGACAGTGGTGCTTCAATATTCAGCAGGGGCAAGACGCGGGAACCTTCGAGTGCTCGATGCGGGGGGAAACGAGGTGAACGTGCAGGGCGACTACCGGGCCCGCCAGGGCTATCTACTGTTGGCCGACATCTCGGGCTACACCAAGTTTCTGACGGGTACCGAGTTGGTGCACGCCCAGGCGATCATCCGTGAGCTGATCATGCTGGTGCGCGAACGTCTGGTGCCCCCGATGAAATTCGTACAACTCGAGGGCGACGCCGTCTTCTGCTACGCCGACACCACCGCCTTCCGAGACGGGGAGCGCCTCATCGAGTTGCTCGAGGTGTGCTATTTCGACTTCTCCAATCGTCTGTTGAACATGGCACGCAACACGACGTGTCGCTGTGCTGCCTGTGCGTCGATCAGCGCACTCGACTTGAAGTTCGTCTGCCACTACGGCAGTTTCGTCGTCGACGCCGACGCACACGGAGTCGACCTCGCCGGCCCGGACGTCATACTGGTGCATCGCCTGCTGAAGAACACGGTCTGCGAAGCCACCGGCATCAGGGCGTACGCCTATCTCACCGATGCGGTGCTGCATCGCCTTCCCGTGGAATTGGATCTGCCCCGCCACGTCGAACATTACGAATCCTTCGGCGTCACAACGGGTGGCGTGCACGACCTCAAACCGGTGATTGCCGCCATGCAGGGCGCACACCAGCACTATGTCGGTCCAGAGGACGCCGATTTCGAATTCAGCGTCGAGGTTCCGGTCCCGCCCGTCATAGCGTGGCGGTACTGGCTTGATCCCATCGAGCGCCAGCGGTGGCTGTGCCGACATTTCAGCGCGAAGCCGGACCGGGCAACCCGTAATGCGCAGGGCCGCATCGGACCCGGTGCCGCGATGCATTGCAATCACGGCCCTGGGCCCGCGTATTGGGAGTTCGTCGACTGGCGCCCGTTCGCCTCAGTCACCCACGAGGTCGCCGCGGCACACGTGCTGCGATACGTGGGACTGCGAAACGAGTTCGACACCTTCGACTTCGAGTCGATTCCGGATGGGGGCACCCGGGTGGTTCACCGGGTGCGGCTCAAAGACCGGCGCAGGTCGACCCTGCTGGTGTATCGGATTCAGCGCCACTTCCTGGCCGCTTATTGGCGCCGGTGTCACCGAGTGCTTCTCAGTACCATCGCCGAGGACAACGCGGTGGCCCAGGGTGAAGATTCCGCTCAGGACAGATGATGGGTCTGCATCAAAAGTTCATGCCCGAGAACATGATCCGGCCCGGGTCATACTTCTGCCGCGTGGCGGCCAGCCGGGACAGGTTGGCGCCGAAATACCGCGACGCAGGTTGGTTCGCCTCGAGATAGTTCACGTAACCGCCGACCGAATTCGGTGCCACTGCTTGATGTGCGGTGTTGAGCCAGTTGGCGGCCGCCGCGGGCGAACCGGAGGTTTCCACATACCACTGCACCAAAGCGGACTGCCTCCGCCATGGGAAGGCGGTATCCCCCGGTCCCACGGTGGCCAGCGCGCCGTCGAGCGCATGCATGATCACCAGCGGATGACCGGCCCCACCGGGAAAGGCACCGAACGCCGCGGCGATCCCCTGGGCTGCGGCGGGGGTGATCGACGGGAAAACATCGGATCCGCCGACATAGCCGAGCGGCGACGGGTTGAGGTTGTCGGCGGCCAGGAACTTCACCAGATCCATGTAATTGAACGTGCGGTTGTCGGTACCAGCCGGCTGCAGCCCTACCGCTTTGACGACGGCGGCTGCGACGCTGTTACCGGATCCGGCCGGGCAGGTCGCGAGGATGCGACAGTGCGCACCCTGCGGGTCGGTGATGGTGTCGGCCAGTGCCCAACTGTTGCGGTCGGCGGTGCGCAGCCAGTTCTGCCACCCGACCAGAACCTGCGCGAACGACTGCAGCGGGAAATGGAGACCGACCACATCCACATCGCTGATCGGGAACGTGGCGAAGGTCAGCGCGGTCGTCACCCCGAAGTTGCCGCCACCGCCGCCGCGCAACGCCCAGTACAGATCGGGATGTTCGTTGGCCGATGCGGTGACCGCACCGCCGCCGGGCAGCACGACCGTCGCCGACACCAACTGATCACTCATCAAACCTGCGTGCCGCGATTGAGCGCCCAACCCGCCGCCGAGGGCGTGCCCGGCCGCACCGACCGTCGGGCAGGTACCCGTCGGGATCCCCCGGCCGGCTCGGGCCAGCGCCTGGTGGATCGCATACAGACCGGTCGCGGGCGTCACCGTGACGTACCCGGTGGCAGCGTCGTAGTTGATGTCGCCGGGCAGTTGGCGCAGGTCCAGGACCATGGCGCCGGTCGCCGTCGACGCGCCCACATAGGAGTGCCCACCGCCGCGCGCAGCGACCTTGAGGTTGTGGGCAGCAGCGAACGCCATCGCCTTCTGCACGTCCACCGCCGAACTCGGGATGACCACCGCCGCCGGCGTCAGGTCGTTGAAGTTGGTGTTGAAAACACTCTTGGCTGAGGCGAATTGGCCGCCGCTGTCCGGCAGTATCACCTGTCCCCCGATGGAGGCAGACAGGTCGCCCCAGCCGGAGGTCCTGGGATCGGCGCCGGCCCGGCTCGATCCGAAAACCGCTCCGGTGGCCAACGCTCCGACGGCGCCCCGCAGGAACGTCTGACGCGAGATCCCACGCGGCGACTCCCGCGGTTCCGTCATGTCCGCATTGTGGGCCACATAGCGTCAAAAAACTGCCCCGCCACACCACTGTCGAGGTATCAGTCAGGTACCCAATGGCCGCACTTGCATTCACTGCAGCCGGGAGATTCGGAGAGCAGAGCCCTGCGCCCTAGTTTTGGGCTAGGCCAGCTGACCCGCCAACTCGCGCGCATAGTCGACTTCATCGGTGACTTCGAGAACCGTGTGACGGTTCGTCACCGGAATCATCGTCGTGTAATTGAACCCGGTGCCCTGGACCGTGACCTGGACAAACCCGACATGACGCACGTCCTTCATGAGCAGGAAAAATAGGCCGACAAGGCAGAACAAGGAACACACGATCGCGAGACCTATCGTTTTGTTCGAAAGGTGCTCTTCGTAGGTGGACATGTCCGTGACCGTCCACACGCTGCCACGGATAGGAAATTGGCCAGTTGGTGTCGATATCCAATACTCCGAAACAGCAATATCGCCGATCGTCGCCAACCATTCGTCAGGACTACCGGGGTCTACAAGAGGCTCCTGCATAAGGGGCGATTAAAGCACGCGGACGTGGCACCTTCTGTCTGTTCAACAAGACCTGGTGACGTCGGGGTCGCTGTATCGCGGGTAGCGGGAGCGATACCCGCGCGCCCGAGCCAGCGGTGAGACGACCGGCCCCAGCCCCCGGAACGCAACTCCTGCAAGTCCAGGCATTCCGATCTCAGCACGGAAATCGTGCGCCAGCAGAACCGCCTGCAGGAAACTGGGAATTTGCGTGCGCGGGTTGACTTTTCCGTCTCGGGCGAGGCCGAACCAGGTCTCGAAGAAAGTCTCTAGATCAAGTGCCGGGTTGACCGTGACCACGACGGCAGCGGGATCGTCGAACGGATTTCCCCAGACGTGGCCGGCACCGCGCGGAACGATCACGGTCTCGCCCGCCTCCGCAATCCGCGTCTTGCCATTCGTCACGATCTGCACGCGGCCTTCCGCAACCTCAAACCGTTCCTCTGCCCGGGGATGGGTATGCGGCCGAGGCAATGAGCCCCCGGGCGTCATATCCAGCCTGATCTTCAGATAGTCGCCGCCGGTCGTTGCGGAGGTCTCCAGAAAGGTGAGGCGCTCGCCGCTGAGCGGGTGATCGATTGTTTTACCTACGTGTGCCATTTCCCCCCCGCTCTCGCAGATGCCACCGTAAAAGCTGTGTCGATCAGTCTTGCAAACGAGAACACCCCCGGTTCTAAAACCGGGGGATTTTCGCAGTGCGTACTAGCGAGCGTGGCCGTCGTGGCGGGGTTCCGCGATTCTCGGCACATCGCCTCCCCTCTACGGCGACAATCGGACACTAGAACAAGTTCTAGTTCTCCCCTACGATCGGGCTGGTCGTCGCTGTAATTCATTCTTGTTTTGAAGAGAGGCCGACCATGGCGAGATTCACCCGAGATGAGCTGTTGAATGCCCTCGATCACTACACAAAGACCGTGTCGGTCTGCTCGCAGACCGGCAACTGGGCCCCGTTCGCCGACCTGTTCACCGAAGACGTCACCTATATCGAGCATGCGTACGGCGTCTTCCACGGCCGCGAAGCGGTCAGAGAGTGGATCGTCAGCGTGATGAAGCCGTTCCCACACATGCGGTTCCCGCACACCTGGGTGGCCGTCGACGAGGACAACGGTGCGATCGTGATGGAAATCCTCAACGTCCTCGACCATCCCACCGAGCCCGGGCGAGAATTCGGCTTCCCCAACATCACCCGCCTGGTCTACGCGGGTGACAACCAGTTCTCGTCCGAGGAAGACGTCTACAACCCGGTCAGGGATGCACCGCATGCCGTCGGCGAATGGTTGAAGGCCGGCGGCGTGCTGCTGAGCGAGCCGCTGGCCGCCAAGCACGGCTAGTCGTCGGCGCAAAACAGAATTCGTTCAAGTTTCTTCAAGATGAAAGGTCTCAAGGACAACTCGTGAAGTTCATGTATGCGCTGTGGGGCTCGGATCTCGACTCGTCGCTGCGCGCACCTCAGTTGCACGAGGTGCTGCGGGCCGCGGGAGCGGACCGGCTGCAGGTCAATGTCGACGACACCGACGTCGCAGAGGCGATGCTGCGGATCACGGCCTTCGACAACCCCGTGCGTGCCGTGGTAAGCGTGTGGACCGACTCCGATCCGACCGAAATCTCCCAACTGTTGGCCGATCTGGCCGACCGCAGTTCGGGCTGGGAGGTTGAGGAGCGGATGCCGCTGGTCCCACCGCACACGGCGGACGGTATGCGCACACCGGCGCTGGCTCAGATCGGGTTTCTCCGAATCCCCGCGGATCTGGAGGCGGACGAGTGGTTGCACCGCTGGCAGGGCTTACACACCGACGTGGCCATCGAGACCCAGTCAACCTTCGGCTACGTGCAAAACCGAGTCCTGCGAACGATACTCGGGAGCGACCGGGTCGACGCCCTGGTCGAGGAATTGTTCCCGATGGCGGCGATGACCGACGTGCACGCCTTCTACGGCAGCGGGGGCGACGACGCAGAGTTGCAGCACCGCATGGAGCTGATGATCAAGAGCGTGACCAACTTCGGGGCACATACGAATCTGGACTCCGTGCCGACGAGCCGCTACGTCTACGAGTTGGTGTCGGCGCCTTCCCACTAGCCCCGGGCTTCGAGGCCTGGAACCAGCGCTCGTCGAGAGTGGCGCTTTCGATTGCGGCCATGTAACTCCTGTGGCGGACGGGCCGAAATACAGTTCAGTGACGTCGCCCCCCAACGGGTCGCCGCGTCTGAAGGAGGGATACAGCGATGCCGAACGTTTGCCGCCGTGCAATTGCCGCCATCGGTGCCGCCACGGCTGCACTGGCGATACCGGCTGTCCTGAACGTCGCCCCGGCGCACGGGGCCCCGCTGCCCAGTTTCTGCACGCCGTCCAGCGTCGTCGACGACGTCTGCACGGCGCGGCTGACCTCAGTGACCGCCGATGCCGTCGACGGGACGATCACTGGGACGCCCGTTGGTGGCGGGGCCGCGATTACCCTTGCGGGGCAAGGAGATGCGTACCTGAAATCGGCGGGATTCGGAGACACACCGCCGGACCCGGTCCAGCAATGGGACGCCGCGATCGACAACGTCGGCAGTCTGGACACCTCCCCCTCCGACCCCAATTGGTACGGCAATGCGAAGGCCAGGGTGTTCCTACCCAGAACCTTGAATGACCTGGCCACCAAGTTTCCGCCCGACAGCATCGTGGTCCGGTTCGTAGCCGACGACACCCGACCCGACGCGGTCCGGTTGGTGTCCATTCAGCCGACAGCTACGCCCGATCCTGCACCAACGCGGCCAGGTGCTTGAGCGAGTTGTCGAGGTGCTGCCGATCGAACGGCGGGAACTCGATATGTTCGCGAAGCGCGTGCGGCACCGCCGACCAGTCATACGTCAGCGTCGCCTTCGTCCGGTCGTTGCCGACTGGCTCGAGGTCGTAGCGCCAAATCCAGCCGCCGAAGTCCAGATTGGCGTCGTCGGAGCCCTGGCCGGGCAGCCATGCGATCGCGTGCGGCGGCTCGAAAACCTCAACCCGGTTGGCCATCTCGTAGTGCATGCCCCCGTGGTTGTCGTGGTACATCGCCATCCGGAAGATCTGGCCGACTTCGGAGAGAGGCTTGCCGTCGAGCGACTCGCGCACCCAACCGGTGCCGTCGATCGCCTGATGGGTGGTCGGGTCGGCCAGCACCGCGAACACGGTTTCGGACGGTGCGTTGATGGTGCACTCGGCACTCATGGTTTCGTCAGACATACCCGTATCGACCGAGGGCGGCGCACAAACTCATCGAGACTGCGCGTAGATCGTCATTTCGCCGGAAATCGCGATCTCAGCGCAGACTCGGCGCGGTGGGGCTATGGGTCGAGGCCGAAGATCTTCACAGCAGCTGACTTGCCTTTCAGCTCGTGAAACCCCCGGTCAGCGAGGCCGAGTGGACGCACGTCCAAGGCGTCGACGGTCGGCTTGGTCAACAGGATCGAGTCGCCGGTCGTCTTGGTGAGCTGTTCGACGCGGGCCGCGACGTTGACGTTGTCGCCGATCAGAGTGAATTCCAGCTTGCCGCCGCCGCCGATGGTGCCGGCGATCACCACGCCGGTGTTGATTCCGATACCGATCCGAAGTGCACCCTCGAATCGTTCGGCGACCACCCGCTGCATCAGCAGCGCGGCGTTCACTGCAGAGTTGGCATGGCCGACAAGATCGTTGGGAGCACCGAACACGACCAATGCGCCGTCGCCCAGGAACTTGTTGACGTGCCCGCCGGCGTCGACGACCGCAGGCACGACAACCTCGAACAGTGCATTGAGACGAGTCACGACATCCTCGGCGCTATTCGCCTCGGCGTACGGGGTGAAGTCACGAATGTCGATGAACATCACCGTCACCTCGCGACGCTCACCGGTGAACACATCGTCGCCTTGCTCAAGTAGCCGCGCCGCCAAAGCGGGATCGACGTACGTCCCGAACGCCGCCTGAAGTCGTTGCCGCTCAGCCAAACCCGCCTGCATGCGGTTGAATGAAGCTACCAACGCCCCGAGGTCGTCGTCCTGCACCACCGACAGCCGTCGACTGTAATCGCCCTCGGCGACACGTTCTGTTCCTTTGGCGAGGTCGCGAATCGGTCGCAGGAACGGCGAGGTCACCACGACGGCGAGTTGCCCGGAGACAAGCGCTAATGCGCCCCCGATCACGACAGAGACGACGGGATCCTCGCGGGCGCGATCGATTATGGATGCCAGGATCGCGCCCGCCATCGCGAATACGAACGCCACCGCGAGCATGGACATCTTGGACCACGTGGCAAAGGTCGGGCGGGAGCGAGGCAGCGAGTCACCAATTCCAGTGTCACCGTCGATCGCGGCCCTCGCCGGCCGCATCGCTCCCTCCACAAAACCGTGCATATTGATCACCGCGATGGCAGCGCCATACACGGCACCGACAACGGCGTACTGGACCAGCCGCCAGCCGGTGGCCCCGGCGATCCCACCGACCACGGCTCCAAGCAGAGGTGCCCACACCACATCGGTCGCGAGCGTTCGGATGGTCGCCCTCCGCGTGTAGGCGAAGGTGGCGCCAAGTGCCGTCATCGGATCGACCTCGGTGCCCGCTGCCCACCTTTCGATCAGGCGCAACTCCTTCGAGCGCGGCAGAACCAGCACATAAACCCGCACCAGCAAGGCGACAGCGGTGACGATGGCCACGTCGACGAAGCGACCAGACCCTTGGAAAGCGACAATGGTCAACGAGTAGCCGAAATAGATGAAGAGCCCTGGCGGGTAGATGAGGACGCACATCGCCCAGGAGTACGTGGGCCCGAACCGATCCCACACCCACTGAAAGATCCGATCCATGCCGCGAGGTTAGATGGCCGTGCCAGTTGAACTGCGGTTATCGGTACAGATCCAGCCCGTCCCGTTCACTGTTCAACGAAAACACCCCGGCGCCTCTACGCCGCCGGCCTACATGCCGAAATGAGTGCCGTGGAGGGCTGCAACGGCTTGCGCTGACCCTTGAACCTCAACCCGGGCCGCCTCTCGGCGCCCGAAGATGTACAGGAGGAGTTCTCCTGGCGGCCCGTAGAGTCGAGCTGGCGGGCCGGCCTTCCGAACCGTCACCCGCTCATCGGTTCCGGCCCAGATGATTTCGAGCCCGGCCCCGCGCAGCCTCCTACTCAGATAGCGGCCTCCCCGGCGAACGTTCTGCCACAACGCGGCCTCGAAGGCGGGCGGGAGAGTCTCGCGCGGGCCTAGATGGTTGGCTCTACGCACATCCTCGTGGTGAACGAAGAACTCGTTCAGGTTCGCCAACGACCGAACCCACCCGATGCGGAAGAATCCTGGCGGCGGGCCTGACCTGATCTGCCTGACCAGCCACTCGAAATCCCGGGATGCCGCCAACCGCGCTCTCCGCCGCTCGGCGAATCGTTCAAACGCTCCAGGGAGAACCAGGCACGGACCGGCGATCAGGTCGCGCTCGCGCGAAACCAGGTGGGCCGCAAGGTCATGTGCAGTCCATCCGGCGATGAGCGTCGGAGCGTCGCCGCCGAGGTCATCGAAGAGGTCGCACAGTGCCATGCGCTCCTGCTCGTCAAATAGGCGAGGTTGCATGTCTCCTATGGTGCCTCCGCAATTCACACACGGCGGCTGTGTGGTCGGCCCCGAGGACATCGAATAGTCAACGTGGTAGACACGGAAACTCATCGAAACTGTGCGCAGATCGTCGTTCCGCCGAAAACCCCGATCTCACCGCAGACTCGGCGCGGTTGGGGACGAAAACACCTCCGGCCCAACAGGACCGGGGGTGTTCTACGTGACTACTTAGTGGGCGTGGCCGTGATGGCCGTGCCCGTGATCCTCGTCCTCGGCGGGCTTGTCGACGATCGCCGTCTCGGTCGTAGCGGATTGCAGCCTTTCGTTTGACGCCATCGGTCGGGATCCTCGAACGTCATGGCGACTCGGGACCGCTGTACTGCGGGTACGACGAACGGTAGCCTCGTGCGCGACCGATGGGAGCCAACAGAGCAGAGGCTCCTCGCAGTGCGATACCGGTGATACCGGGCAATTTGGTCTCGGAACGAAAGTCGTTGAGCACCGCTATCTGCAGCAGGCTTCTCGGTATATTCCGTTTTGGGTCGACTTTTCCGTCTCGGGCGAGACCGAACATGGTCTCTGCCCGTAGCGCGGGCCGCAGCTCGACGATCACGGCTGCCGGTTCGTCGAACGGATTTCCCCAGACGTGGGTGACCCCGGGCGGGACGATCACCGTCTCGCCAGCATCCGCGACCCATGTCTCGTTCGCCCGTCTGCGATCTCGAACCGTTCCTGCGAACCCGGATGCACGTGCAGGTTGGGAATGCTCCCGCCTGGAGCGACGTCCAGCCGGAAGCGGAGGTATTCACCACCGGTAGACGCAGTGGTTTCGAGAAATGTGATCCGCTCGCCTGTCAATGGATGCTCGATCTCGTCGCCGATTCGTGCCATCTCGACCCCCATCGTGATCTCCCAGCCGAAGTAAAACATCCACGCCGGTCGGTCCGAGGGACTTGCCCGCGGGCCACGGGCAACAGACTGAGTACGCCCACGTTCGCGGCCTCGCCCTGTCCGACCACGTAAGACACCTCCGGCCCAAAAGGACCGGAGGTGCTTTACGCGACTGCCTAGTGAGCGTGGCCTTGACGATGACCGGGGTGGTCATCTTCCACGGCCGGCGGGGGCGGGACCGTCAACAGCACGCACCTGTCTCCCGGGCCCTGTCATCATCGCTGGTGGCGGGTCGATTCCCTTGCCGAGGTTGCAGCGTCGGGCATACGCGCGTCCGCAGCGTCGGGCATATGCGTCCGCGGTGTCGGTGGCATCGTTTACAGTTCCGTCAGTTTCTTTCAGACAGGAGTTTTCCCGTGCTTCGCACTTTTCTTGCTGCCGCGATGTTCGTCGGCGCGTTCGGGGCTCTCGCGGCGCCGCCGGCCCACGCCGACTACGCCAAAGGCTGCGAGGTTATCCACTGGGGCCTCTTTGGTGGCGACCGCAGGATGATCTGTGACGGGCCAAAGCAGGCCGATGGATCGTGGGAGAGGGCGCGGATGTACTTCTCGCCGCCCTACCACCGGAACGCAAGTTCGACGTGCAGCGGAGGTAGGTACTCAAGCTCCTGCACCTACTACGAAGCCGCAGACGTTCCGTTGCAGGTCCACGGCACCCCCGAGACATACCCAGTGCGTGACGACAACGTGTTGTCTGACGAGCCTGGATGGCTGCCGCCAGGAGCGTTGGTCGGCAACGCAACCTAAGCGGCACAGAGGCACAGCGTCATCGAGGGATAGCGGGCCCGGGAACAACCGGGAGGGGTGCCGTATCAGCCGAAGAGGCCCGGCCTAGCCATCGGGCCTCTTCCGGATCTCCGATGCGGCGATTTCTCGACTGCGGGTGTTTCCACGAATCTGGTAGACCGCGCTTTCGCGACTGCTTCAGAGCGCCCTGGATCAAACTAGGGCAGCTGGCCCGCCAACGCGCGCATAGTCGACTTCATCGCTGACATCGAGAACCATGTCAGGGTCGTCGATCAGTACCTGTTTACGCTCCAGATGCTCTGCGGGTGCGTTGCTGTGCCATGGACTCTCCAGAGCCGCCTACGGCAACTGAAACGAAAAACCCCCAGCACTTTTTAAAGGGCTGGGGGTTATTCGTGTCACTACGGGCTAGTGCGCGTGGCCGTGATGGCCGTGCCCGTGATCCTCGTCCTCGGCCGGCTTGTCGACGATCGCGGTCTCGGTGGTCAGCACCATGCGGGCCACCGATGCGGCGTTGAGCACTGCCGAACGGGTCACCTTGACCGGGTCGACGATGCCGTCGGCGGCCAGATCACCGTAGGCCAGCGAGGCCGCGTTGAAGCCCTGCCCGGCGGGCAGTTCGCTGACCTTGTTGACCACGACCGAGCCGTCCAGCCCGGCGTTGGTGGCGATCCAGTACAGCGGCGAGGACAGTGCCGAGGCGAACACCTGGACACCCAGGGCCTCGTCACCGGAGAGCTCGCCGCGCAGCTTGTCCAGCCCGGCGCGGGCCTGCACCAGGGCGGCACCGCCGCCGGTGACAATGCCCTCCTCGACAGCAGCCTTGGCCGCCGCAACGGCGTCCTCGACCGCTTCCTTGCGCTTCTTCAGGTCGGTCTCGGTAGCCGCGCCGACCTTGATCACCGCGACGCCGCCGGCCAGCTTGGCCAGCCGCTCCTGCAGCTTCTCCCGATCCCAGTCGGAATCGGTGGTCTCGATCTCGGACTTGAGCTGCTTCACCCGATCGGCGACCGCCTCGGCGGAACCGCCACCGTCGACGATGACGGTGCTGTCCTTGGTGACCACCACGCGCCGGGCCGAGCCGAGCACGTCCAGGCCGGCCTCACGCAGCAGCAGACCGACGTCGGGGTTGACCACCTGGCCACCGGTCACCACGGCGAGGTCATCGAGGAACGCCTTGCGACGATCGCCGAAGAACGGCGCCTTGACCGCAACGGCCTTGAGCGTCTTGCGGATGGCGTTGACCACCAGCGTCGACAGGGCCTCGCCCTCGACGTCCTCGGCGACGATCAGCAGCGGCTTACCGGCCTCGGCCACCTTCTCCAGCAGCGGCAGCAGGTCCGGCAGCGAGCTGATCTTGTCGCGGTGCAGCAGCACCACCGCGTCCTCGAGCACCGCTTCTTGGGCGTCGAAGTCGTTGACGAAGTAGGCCGAGATGAAGCCCTTGTCGAAGCCGACACCCTCGGTGACCTCGAGCTCGGTGTTCAGCGTCGAGGATTCCTCGATCGTGACCACACCGTCGTGTCCGACCTTGGTCATCGCCTCGCCGACCAGCTCACCGATCTGCTCGTCGCGCGAGGACACCGTGGCGACCTGGGCGATGGCGGTCTTGTCCGACACCGGGCTGGCCGCGGCCAGCAGGGCCTCGGACACCGCGTCGGCGGCCTTGCCGATGCCGAGGCCCAAGCTGATCGGATTGGCCCCGGCTGCGACATAGCGCAGGCCGGTCTTGATCAGCGCCTGCGCCAGCACGGTGGCGGTGGTGGTGCCGTCGCCTGCGACGTCGTTGGTCTTGGTGGCCACCGACTTCACCAGCTGGGCACCCAGGTTCTCGAAGGGGTCCTCGAGATCGATCTCGCGGGCGACGGTGACGCCGTCATTGGTCACCTGCGGGCCACCGAACGCCTTGGCGAGCACGACGTAACGGCCGCGCGGGCCCAGCGTCACCTTGACTGCGTCGGCGAGCTTGTCGACACCGGCCTCCATGGCACGCCGCGCAGTTTCGTTGAACTCAATCTGCTTGCTCATAGATGTCTTTCCTTAATACGCATACCGCCCCGGAAATCACCCGTGCACACACGGGGATCTCCGGGGCGGGACACGAGTGCTTTATTACTTGGAGACGACAGCCAGCACGTCGCGAGCCGACAGGATCAGGTACTCCTCGCCGTTGTACTTGATCTCGGTGCCGCCGTACTTGCTGTAGATGACGGTGTCGCCCTCGGCAACGTCCAGGGGGATCCGCTTCTCGCCGTCCTCATCCCAGCGGCCGGGGCCAACTGCGACGACGGTGCCTTCCTGCGGCTTTTCCTTGGCGGTGTCGGGGATAACCAGACCGGAAGCGGTCGTGGTCTCGGCCTCGTTGGCCTGAACGAGGATCTTGTCCTCGAGTGGCTTGATGTTGACTGCCACGATGGAAGCCCTCCACTTAGTTGGGGTGTGGATCCGGGGGTTCCCAGATGCCGGTTACCAGGTGTTCGGCATGCGCCCGTGCCCTCGCTCCGTCGTCGCGGGTGCCGGCGCTGGGGTTTGGCCGCGTGCCACCTAGCACTCTATACATGAGAGTGCTAGCACTCAAGGATGGGATGTGCCGTACCCGCGCGGATCGAGATTCAGGTGGTCAGACACATCACCGACCATCTGTACGTCGACCCGACGCTCGGTGAAATACCAACCCGCATCGTCGCGCGCGAAGGCGTCGTAATAGCGCCCGACCACGATCGGCTGCAACGGCACGGTTTCGGTGTTCTGCACGACGCAGAACGTCGACCGCGCGGCCGCGGTCAACCGCTCCGGGCCGGCGATCTCCACGATCGGGTTGAGCACCAGATGGCGGGTGCGCGGCGTATTGCCGTGTTCGGGAAACCGGCGGGTGGACTTGGCGAAGAGCTTCGCGATGACCTGCTCCCCCGACGCGCCCCCCGATTCCGGTCCGCCGAACGTCGCGCGGCGCAGCAGGGTGCCCACCCCGTCGAAGTCGCCGGCGTCGATCAGTTCGGAATAGCGGTAGAGCAGCTCGGTGATCTCCAGCTTGTCCGCAACCGTCATAAACCCTCTCCTCCACAACACCGACCGACCAGATCCGGACTCACGCCACCTGCCCCTTGACCACCGGCAGCCCCGGATCGCTGGCCGCATCCAGCGGCGACGGCGCCGCACCGGCAGCAATCAGGTGCGCCGCGAACGAGGCGATCATCGCGCCGTTGTCGGTGCACAACCGGGGCCTCGGCACCCGCAACGTCAGACCCGCTGCGGCGCAACGCTCCTCGGCGAGCTCACGCAAACGGGAGTTGGCCGCCACCCCGCCCGCGATCAGCAGCGTGGACACCCCGAGATCGGTGGCCGCCCGTACCGCCTTGGCGGTCAGCACATCGGCGACCGCCTCCTGGAAGCCGGCCGCGACATCGGCTTGAGTGGCCTCCGGGTGGGCCTCCACATAGCGGGCCACCGCGGTCTTGACCCCGGAGAAGCTGAACACATACGGGTCGTCACGCGGCCCGGTCATCCCCCGCGGGAAAACGATGGCGTCACGGTCCCCGGTACGGGCCAGGTCATCGAGCACCTTTCCGCCCGGATAACCGAGACCGAGCAGCCGGGCCACCTTGTCGTAGGCCTCACCGGCGGCGTCGTCGACGGTGCTGCCCAGCTCGATGATCGGCTCCCCCAGCGACCGCACATGCAGCAGATGGGTGTGCCCGCCCGACACCAACAGGCCCACACTCTCGGGCAGCGGTCCGTGGTCATACACGTCGGCGGCCAGGTGCCCACCCAGGTGGTTGACCCCGTAGAACGGAACATTCCAGCCGGCCGCATAGGCCTTGGCCGCGGCCACCCCGACCAGCAGCGCCCCCGCCAGCCCGGGCCCGATCGTCGCGGCCACCACATCCGGCTTGTCGATGCCCGCGGCGTCCAGGGCCCGGCGCATGGTCGGGCCGAGCGCCTCCAGATGCGCGCGCGAGGCGATCTCGGGCACGACGCCGCCGTACCGGGCGTGCTCGTCCACGCTGGAGGCGACCTCGTCGGCAAGCAGCCGTACCGTGCCATCCTCAGCGAGGTCGGCGATGCCGACTCCGGTTTCGTCACACGAACTTTCGATGGCCAGGATGATCATGTCGGGTCCCCTTGGGGAAGGCGTTGCATGGTGTAGGCGTCGGCTCCGCTGGCACGGTAGTAGCGCTTGCGCAGACCGATGTTGACGAATCCGACGCTCTCGTACAGCTTGATGGCCGGTTCGTTGTCGGTACGGACTTCCAGGAAAACCGTTCCGCCCGAGGCGAAGTCGAGCAGGTTATCGAGCAGCCGACGTCCGATGCCCTGTCCGTGGAAGTCGGGGTCGACACCGATGGTGTGGATCTCGTACTCGTAGGGGTACACGCGGCCCAACCGGGCGATACCGGCATAACCGACCAGCCGGCCCTCGCTGCGGGCAGCGACGTAGTGGTTGTGCTTGGCGTCGAGCTCGGCCAGAAACGCCCGCGCCGGCCAGGGATCGTCACCGGCGAACAGCTGAGCCTCCAGCTCCGCACAGCGCGGGGCGTCGGCGCGGGTCAACGCGTCGAACACGGTCATTTCCGCACCGCCACAGAGGGTTTGGCGTCGGGCCGACGCAGATACAGCGGAACCAGCGGCTGCGGGTCATCCCAATCGGTGACGGCGCGCACCAGGCCCGCCGGGGTCGGATACACCACCTCAAGCCGGGGCAGCGCGAACAGCGCGGCATGCTCGGGGGATCCGGCCACCGCCGCAACCGAGGAATCCAGCCCGGCCGCCACCTCGGCGGGAGCGTCGACGGCAGGACCGTCGATCCGGACCCCGTCGCGGTAGCGCGCCCAGTACACCTCGCGACGGCGGGCATCGGTGACCACCAGCACGTCCCCGTCGGTGTGGGTACCGATGGCGTCGAGGCTGCACACCCCGTGCACCGGGACACCCAACGCATGCCCGAACGCCGCGGCACTGGCCATCCCCACCCGCAACCCGGTGAACGGGCCGGGTCCGCAGCCGACGACCACCGCGTCCAGATCGGCGACGGTGAGGCCGGCATCCGACACGGCGCCGAGCACGTTGGGGGTCAGCTGCTCGGCGTGCGCGCGGGCATCCACGGTGACCCGCTCGGCCACCGTGGTGACCGTGCCGTCCGGGGCGCGACGGACCACGCCCGCGCTGACCGCCGGTGTCGCGGTGTCGATGGTCAACAGATTCATGGGGCGCTCCACTGCCAGATCACCGTCCGGGTGTCGGTTTCGGTGTTCCGTTCGATACGGATGTCGAGGTGATGCTCGGAGAGCCGTTCGGCCAGGCCCTCGCCCCACTCCACGACCACCACCGCATCGTCCAGGTCGGTGTCGAGGTCGAGTGCGTCGAGTTCCCCCAGCAGATCGGCGCCGGGATGGTCCAACAGCCGGTACATGTCCACGTGCACCATCGCCGGCCGGTCCGGTTGCCGGGCGCGGTGCACCCGGGCCAGCACGAACGTCGGCGAGACCACCGGCCCGTCCACGTCCATGGCCTGGGCGATGCCCTTGGCCAGCACGGTTTTGCCCGCGCCGAGCGGACCCGACAGCACCACCACGTCACCGGCCCGCAGCCCCGCGCCCAAAGTGGCGCCCAACGCGATGGTGTCCTCGGCGGTGGCCAGTTCGGCCGTACCGGCGCTGCGACTCAACTCTCGTGACCTACCTGCAGATAGCTGCGGGTGATCCGGCCGCGGGGGCTGGTGACCACCTCGTAGTTGATGGTGCCGAGCAATTCGGCCCAGTCCTGAGCGGTCTGTTCGCCCTGGGTGCCGGGACCGAACAGGATCGCCTCGTCGCCTTCGCGGACGTCGACGGCATCCGGGCCGAGGTCGACGACGAACTGATCCATGCAGATCCGTCCGACGGCCGGCCGGCGCCGGCCGTTGATCAGCACCTCGATCCGCCCGCTCAGCGAGCGGAAAATGCCGTCGGCGTAGCCCACCGGCAGCAGCGCCAGCGTGGTGTCACGCTCGGCGACCCAGCCGTGCCCGTAGGACACCCCATCCCCGGGATGCACCGAACGAACCAGCGCCACAGGGCATTTCAGCGTCATGGCGGGGCGCAATCCCATATCGCCGCGCTCCGGGATGGGACTCAGTCCGTATACGGCGATCCCGGGCCGCACCATGTCGAAGGCCAGATCCGGCCGGGTCATGGTGGCCGGCGAGTTGGCCAGGTGGGCCACCTCGAACGCCACGCCCTGGGCGGCGGCCTGCTCGCGCATCGCGGTGAGGCGCTGGCCCTGGACGCCGTTGAATGGATGGTCCGGCTGGTCGCCGTGCACCAGGTGACTCATGATGCCGCGCACCCGGATCGCGCCGTCGGCGTGGGCGCGGCCCAGCGCGGCGATCATCGCGGGAAAGTCGGCCGGGCTGACACCGTTGCGGCTCAGGCCGGTGTCGACCTTGACGGTGACCGTCGCGGTGCGGCCGGTGTTGTGCACGGCCGCCACCACATCGTCGATCTGGCGCATCGCGGACACCGCGATCTGCACGTCGGCTTCGACCGCGGGTGTGAAGTCCGTGCCGGGCGGATGCAGCCAGCACAGCACCGGGGCGGTGATGCCACCGGCCCGCAACGCCAGCGCCTCGGCGATGGTCACCACCCCGAGTTCGGCGGCGCCGGCCGCAAGCGCGGTCCGACCCACCTCGACGGCGCCGTGTCCGTAGGCGTCGGCCTTGACTATTGCCATCACCTGGGCATTGCCGGCGTGTTGGCGCAGCAGGCGCACGTTGTGGTCGATGGCGTTGAGATCCACCACCGCTTGTGCGGAGGTGCGCGGGGTCAACGAGGTCGGGAGTTCAGTCGTCTGCATGTCATATCACCGCCGACCATTGTCCCAGAGGGACACATCCGGGACAGATCATGGCCGGATGTGTCCCACGGTGACCGCCAGCCGACGCATCCGGGCCCGGATTTCGCCGTCGGTGTTCGGCGTCAGCGGCAGCCCGGCGGTGGCGGCGATACGGTCGGCCACCTGGGGTATGGACAGCCCGTCGGTCCATATCTGGTCGGCGAACTCCGGTCCGGCCAGAGTCTGCAGGCCGCGGTCGAGCCGCTGCACCGCGAATTGCTCGCGGCGCAGCAGCCGTTCCTGCTGACCGGCCCAGCGCAGCAGCCCTCCGAACCCCAGCCCGCGGTCACACAGCCGGTTGAGCACCGTGTCGCGGCGCGCCAGCAGGGCGAAGTGAAAGACGTCGTGGCCTGCGTCGCGCAACCGCCCGACCGTCTCTGCGAAATAGCGCGGCTCGACCACGGTCACGGGTGCGATGACCGGGCCGCCGTGCCGGCGCAGGGTGTGGTCGAGCACCTCGAACACCCCCTGCCGCCAGGCCGGCAGGTCCTGGAAATCCCCGCGTAGCTGCCGCGGCATGGTGCGGTGCAGGCCGTACCCGACGAACTCCGGATCGCACACCACGCTGCCGGGCAGCCGGCGGTTCAGTTCATAGGCCGTCTGGGTCTTGCCGACTCCGAACGGCCCGTTGATCCACAGCAGCACACCGTCGACGCTAGTGCGCGAACGGTTGGATTTCGTTGAACGCGCCGCGCGGCTTGAGATCGTCGAGCTGCTTGAGCACGGTGCTGATGTCCTCCTTGAGCGCTCGGGCCAGATCGGCCGAGAAGCCCTCCCGCACCACCACCCGCAGCACCACCACGTTGCTGGCGCCGTCGGGCATGGTGTAGGCCGGCACCTGCCAACCGAACGCCCGCAACGCATGCGACACGTCGAACTCGGTGTATCCCGGATCGCCCTTGAGCCGGAAGCTGATCACCGGAATCTCCGAGCCGTCGGTGATGACCTCGAAGTGCTCGCTGTCCCGCAGCTCGTCCCCCAGCCAGCGGGCGGTCTGCGACAGGCACTGCATCACCTGGGTGTACCCGGCGCGGCCCAGACGCAGGAAGTTGTAGTACTGGCCGACCACCTGGTTGCCGGGCCGGGAGAAGTTCAGGGTGAAGGTCGGCATGTCCCCGCCGAGATAGTTGACCCGGAACACCAATTCCTCGGGCAGGTGCTCCTTGCTGCGCCACACCACGAAACCGATGCCCGGGTAGGTCAGCCCGTACTTGTGCCCGCTGACGTTGATCGACACCACGCGCGGCAACCGGAAATCCCACTCCAGGTCGGGGTGCAGGAACGGCACGACGAATCCGCCGCTGGCCGCGTCGACGTGCACCGGCACGTCCAAACCCTTGTCTTGCGCCAGCGTGTCGAGCGCAGCGCAGATCTCGGCGATCGGCTCCAGCTCACCGGTGTAGGTGGTGCCCAGGATCGCCACCACGCCGATGGTGTTCTCGTCGACCGCGTCGAGCACCTGCTCCGGGGTGATGACGTAGCGGCCTTCTTCCATCGGCAGGTAGCGCGGCTCCACGTCGAAGTACCGGCAGAACTTCTCCCACACCACCTGGACGTTGGCACCCATCACCAGGTTGGGGGTGCGCCCCTTCCAGGCGTCGCCCACGCGTTCGCGCCAGCGCCACTTGAGCGCGAGCCCGCCCAGCATCACCGCCTCGCTGGACCCGATGGTGGAAACCCCGACCGCACTGGACGAATCGTCGTCACGCAGATCCTCGGCATGGAACAGATCAGCGACCATGTTCACGCAGCGCGCTTCGATCGCGGCGGTTGCCGGGTACTCGTCCTTGTCGATCATGTTCTTGTCGAACGTCTCGGCCATCAGCTTCTCGGCCTCGGGGTCCATCCAGGTGGTGACGAACGTGGCCAGGTTGAGCCGCGAGCTGCCGTCGAGCATCAGCTCGTCGTGGATGAACCGGTAGGCCGCACCGGGGTCCATTTCGTCGTCGGGCAGGCGCAGCGACGGGACCGGCGAAATCGCCAACCTTCCGGTGTAGGCCGGAGAGACATGCGGGACGCGAGGGTGCTTGTGCGACATGAAAATCCTTTCGTTACAGCGAGGCGACGGCGGCGCGGACATGCGCCAGGATGCGTGATGCTGAGGTGGGCGCCGGGCTCGGTCCGGGGTCGGCGGCCGACAGGTTGGCGGCGCGGGCGTGGACCAGGTCCGCGGCCGCGGCAGCCTGCGCCGCGGGCAACCCGGCCGCCAACAGCGCACCGATGATGCCGGACAGCACATCGCCGGACCCGGCGGTGGCGGCCCAGGACGGTCCAGCCGGGCTGAGATAGGCCGTCCCGTCCGCACCGGCGATGACCGTGACATTGCCCTTGAGCAGCACGGTGACGCCGAGTCGGTCGGCCAGGCTGCGGGCGGCGGCGATCCGGTCCGCCCCGACGGGTTGACCGGCCAGTCGGGCGTACTCCCCGGCGTGCGGGGTCAGCACCGTCGGCGCACCGCGACCGGTGACCGGGCTCGGGTCGGCGGCCAGCAGGGTGAGCGCGTCGGCATCGACGATCACCGGCAGATCGGTCGCCAGGGCAAACCGCAGTGTTTCCGACGCCGTGGCGTCGGTGCCCAGCCCCGGCCCGACCACCCAGGCCTGCACTCGGCCCGCCTGCTGCGGGCTGGGCGCGGCGATCACCTCTGGCCAGTCCGAAAGCACTTGTTGGGCGGCACTTCCCGCATAGCGGACCATCCCAGAGGTGGCGGCCACCGCGGCACCGACGCTCAACACGGCCGCACCCGGGTAGGTCGCCGAGCCGGCCAGTACACCAGTGACGCCTTGGCTGTATTTGTCGTCGCGGCGGCCAGGTACCGGCCAGCAGGCCTTGACGTCGGCGGCCTGCAAGCCCAACAGGTCGGTGGGCGGAAGATCCAGGCCGATGTCGATGAGTTCGACCCGGCCGCAATCGCCAAGCGCGTGAACGGGTTTGAGGCCGCCGAAGGTGACCGTGAGCGCGGCATGCACATGCGGACCGTCGGCAGTTCCGGTCTGCACATCGAGGCCGCTGGGAATGTCGACGGCGACCACGGGTGCGGGGTTGGCCTCGAACACCGCGGCGGCGTTGGGCCGCAGCGGGCCGCGCCCCGAGATGCCGACCACGCCGTCGATGACCAGATCGGTTGTGGGCGTGACGCCGCTAACCACCCGGCCACCGGCCCGCCGGAATGCGGCGAGGCCCTTGGCGTGCGCGTGGTCCGGGTCGAGCAGCACCGCGTCGGCCGCGGCACCCCGGCGGCGCAGGAAGGTCGCAGCCCACAGGGCGTCACCGCCGTTGTCGCCGGAACCCACCACCGCGCACACCCGCCGGCCCGCGATGGCGCCGGTGCGCAGGCGCAATTCGCGGCCGATCGCGGTGGCCAGGCCGTAGGCGGCGCGGCGCATCAGGGCGCCGTCGGGCAGCGATGCCAGCAGCGGCGCCTCGGCCGCACGGATCGCATCGGCTGAGTAGTAGTACCGCATCAGCTCCCGCCCCGCTCGATGTGCCGTCGACTTTGCCGTGCGCCAACAGGTTACGCGGGCTGGCCTAACACCTGCTGTCGAACGTGAGGTTGTTGACGAGGTTTCAGCGAAACTTCGCGATCATCTTCACGTTCGACGGGACAACGGCGTTACTCGACGGTGACGGACTTGGCCAGGTTGCGCGGCTTGTCCACGTCGTAGCCACGGGCCCGGGCCACGCCCGCGGCGAACACCTGCAGCGGGATCGTCGACAGCAGCGGCTGGAAAAGCGTTGACACCGCGGGAATCTCGATCAGGTGATCGGCGTAGGGCTGCACCGTGTCATCGCCTTCCTCGGCGATGACGATGGTGATCGCGCCGCGCGCCTGGATCTCCCGGATGTTGGACAGCAACTTTGCGTGCAGCATCTGGGCGTTCTTCGG
Source organism: Mycolicibacterium frederiksbergense (assembly GCF_029893345.1). GTDB lineage: Bacteria > Actinomycetota > Actinomycetes > Mycobacteriales > Mycobacteriaceae > Mycobacterium > Mycobacterium frederiksbergense_B. The sequence continues at coordinate 448,195 of NZ_JARXVE010000005.1, forward strand.
CGACGGCATCACCACGATCACCGGCAGGTCGTCATCGATCAGCGCGATCGGACCATGCTTGAGCTCGCCGGCGGCGAAGCCCTCGGCGTGCATGTAGGCCAGCTCCTTGAGCTTGAGCGCACCCTCCAGCGCGATCGGATACCCGACATGGCGGCCCAGGAACAGCACCGTCGGCGACTGCGCGAACCGCTGCGCCAACTGGAACACCGGCTCAATACCGGCCAGCACCCGGCTCACCAGCTCCGGCATGGACTCCAGCTCGCGGTACTCGCGCTCCACCTCGTCGGGGTACTTGGTGCCGCGGGCCTGCGCCAGCGCCAGCCCCACCAGGTAGTTGGCGGCGATCTGGGCCAGGAAGGTCTTGGTGGCGGCCACCCCGATCTCAGGCCCGGCGCGGGTGTAGAGCACCGCGTCGGCCTCGCGCGGGATCTGGCTGCCATTGGTGTTGCAGATCGCCAGCACCTTGGCCTTCTGCGTCTTGGCGTGCCGCACCGCTTCCAGCGTGTCGGCGGTTTCACCGGACTGCGAGATGGCGATCACCAGCGTGCTGCGGTCCAGCACCGGGTCCCGATAGCGGAATTCACTGGCCAGTTCGACCTCGACGGGCAGCCGGGTCCAGTGCTCGATGGCGTACTTGGCCAGCAGGCCCGAGTGGTAGGCGGTGCCGCACGCGATGATGAAGACCTTGTCGATCTCGCGGAGTTCCTGGTCGGAGAGGCGCTGCTCGTCGAGCACGATTCGGCCGTCGACAAAATGCCCCAGCAAGGTGTCGGCGACCGCGGTGGGCTGCTCGGCGATCTCCTTGAGCATGAAGTAGTCGTAGCCACCCTTCTCGGCGGCATCGAGGTCCCAGTCGATATGAAACTCTCGGTAGTCCCGACCGGCCTGCAGATCGTCGTTTCCGAAGAAATCGGTGATCCGGTAGCCATCGGCGGTGATCACCACGGCCTGGTCCTGGCCGAGCTCCACGGCGTTGCGGGTGTGTTCGATGAACGCCGCCACGTCGGAGCCGACGAACATCTCGCCGTCGCCGATACCCACCACCAGCGGGGTGGAGCGGCGCGCCGCCACGATCGTGCCCGGATCGTCGGCGTTGGCGAATACCAGCGTGAAGTGGCCTTCCAGGCGCTGCAGCACGGCCAGCACGGAGGCCGGAAAATCGCCAGCAGTCGCCCCGTCGCGGTACTGCCGGGCCACCAGATGCACGGCGACCTCGGAGTCGGTGTCGCTGGCAAACTCCACCCCAGCGGCTTCCAGTTCGGCGCGCAGGACGGCGAAGTTCTCGATGATGCCGTTGTGGACGACGGCGATCTTGCCTGCGGCGTCGCGGTGTGGGTGCGCGTTGCGGTCGGTAGGCCGGCCGTGAGTGGCCCAGCGGGTGTGGCCCACGCCGGTCGTACCGGTCAGGCCATTGTCATCGCCCCGATCCGCGGTCTCGGCGAGCGCGGCCTCCAGGTTGGCCAGCCGACCAGCACGACGACGCACCGTCAACCCGCCACCGCCGTCGACCACCGCGATGCCCGCGGAGTCGTAGCCTCGGTATTCCATCCGCCGCAGCGCGTCGACCACGATGCCGCGCGCCGGGCGCAGCCCGACGTAGCCGACGATTCCACACATAGGTCCTCAGCGTAGTGCAGTCGGCTCGCGAACCCGATTCTGCGCCGAGGAGGTTGGCGCAAATCACCGGACTGCCTGGCAACCTCCGGCAGTGGGCTACCGTCATCGGGTGGCCAGCACAAAGAAGCTCTTCGCAGCGTTGACCCGGCGCGGACCGCATCGCGTCCTGCGCGGCGACCTGGCTTTCGCCGGCATGCCCGGCGTGGTCTACACGCCGGAATCCGGCTTGAACCTGCCCGGGGTGGCCTTCGGCCACGACTGGATGGCCCAAGCGGTCAACTACACCGGCACGCTGGAGCACCTCGCCTCCTGGGGCATCGTCGCCGCGGCACCCAACACCGAGACCGGCCTGGCTCCGTCGGTACTCAATTTCGCCTTCGACCTGGGCGCGGCCCTCGACATCATCACCGGGGTGCGGCTGGGTCCTGGCCAGATCAGCGTGCATCCGACCAAACGGGGCCTGGTCGGGCACGGCTTCGGCGGCTCCGCGACCGTGTTCGCCGCCGCCGGGATGGCCGGTGGCCCGCATCGCCCGAAGGCGCTGGTATCGCTGTTTCCGACGATGACCAAGCCGCCGGCCGAACAACCGGCGTCGACATTGCAGGTGCCCGGCCTGGTGCTCACCGCCCCCGGCGACCCGTTGAGCCTGCACTCGAATGCCGTCGAACTGGCCCGGGCCTGGGACGGCGCGACGCTGCGCACGGTCAGCAAGGCCAAGGCCGGTGGCCTGGTAGAGGGCCGCAGGCTGGCCCGTTTCATCGGCCTGCCCGGCGCCGACCGGTCCACCCAGAAGGTGGTGCGCGCCCTGCTCACCGGCTATCTGCTGGCCACATTGGCCGGCGACAAGGCCTACCGCGACTTTGCCGATCCGGACGTAGCCCTGCCGCACACCGAACCGGCCGACCCGAACGCCGACCCGATGGCGCTGGAGGACAAGGTCGTCGCGCTGCTCAAGGGTTGATCTGCAGTAGCTCACGGGCTCGGATCGCAAGAAGCAATTGGGCCCGAAAATCAGGGCTTTGCAGGTCTTGCCCGGTGAGCTGAGTGATCTTGGCGACGCGGTTGCGCATGGTGTGGCGATGGATGCCCAGTTCGGCTGCCGCGCCTTCGAGATGACCGTTGTGCCGTAAGTAGCTTTCGAGTGTGACGAGCAGGCCATCGCCGGTACCGTTCGCGCCCTTGTCCTGTTCGACAAGCGCCGCAATGGGTTCCGTGATCAGACGCAGTTCTTCTGGGCTTCGCCCACCGAGGATGACATCGAGCAGTCCTATGTCGGCGTACGAGTGGAACGTCTTGCCGCTGTCGCCGATCAGAGCGGCGGTGTGGGCCTGGTTCACCGCGGTAGCGATGTTGTCGATCGTGGTGGGCTTGCTCAGCCCGCTGCGCAGACGCTTCTGCAGTTGAGCACTGATCTCCGTGACGAGGGCTTCTGCGGTGCCGGATTCCGCAGCGGGCAGGATGATGATCAATTCGCCTGCGCGGGAACACATCAGGTAACGCGAGTGCCGGGATTCGAGCACGCGATTCGCGTGAGTTTCGGCGGTGAGGCTGGGGCCGGCGTCGTTCAGCGCCAGAACGACGACGGCATCGTCGGGGTCGAACCGAAAATATCTGAGGATGGCGTGGTCGACCGGTGCAGAGTCGGCGAGTAGGCCGGTGGTGGTGGCGACGCGCAGGCGGTGCTCGGCGTCCCGGATCTTGGCCGGTTTTCCCATTTCGATGGAGATCAACGACACCGCATGAGATATGAGCAAACGCTCAGTGGGAGAAGGGGGCTCGTTGGTTTTGACGGCGAGGTATCCGCGCAGCGGCTGGGCCGCTTTGAGCGCTTGAAGCGTGCAGTATCCGGAGCCGTCGGCGACGACACGGCTGGCGTGCTTGGTTCGTCTGGTGCTGCCGTCATCGATGAGTTTTGCGCCCAGCGCGCAGATGTGATCGGCCTCGGGCCCATTGGCCGCCAGGGCGTTGCCGTCGACATCGATGACGACAACGGTTGCCGAGAGGTGCTTGCTCAACGCGGCGACGACGGCGGGTATGCCGTTTCGCAGGGTTTCACGGGCGAGCACTTCTTGTTGGTCGACGACGCGCTGGACTGAGCGGAGTTGGTCGGCGGTGACTTCATCGATGACGGCGCGGGTGATCGCGATGAACGGGGTTTCGGGTGGAACGCTGAGCACAGGTAGTCCCAGTGCATCGCCGGCGGCGATGATCCCTCTGGGTACGGCGGGATGTGTGGTGCCGGTGTCGAAGGCAAGCGCGGCGACACCAGCCGTTGACAGCCGGGCCAGGTACTCGAATTGTTGGTCGGCGGTGGTTCCGACGTTCATGCCGGTGGTCATGACGAGTTCGCCGCCCGAGAGGTACGGCGTCGGGTCCTCGAGTTCGATCGCATGAGCCCAGGCGATCGAGCGGTCACCTCCGTCCCGGCCCGCTATCAAGGTCAGACCCAAGGCGGGGATCTGCGCGAGTCGGCGCACGGTCATTGCCATGACCGAAGCTCCCGTCGAGAGTGCAATTCAACGGGGCATGGGAAATCACTCAACGCCACAGCTGATTTTAGGGCTGTTGTCGCAGTGCGCTCGTCAGGCGGTCACTCCCCCAGTCGCGGCGGTGCACTGCGGTACTGCGGCGGTGTGGCCGACAGTGACACGGGGTTGGCCACCTGCGGGGTGCTGCTGCCCGGAACCGGGACAGTCACCTCCAGTCCCAGCTTCTCAGCAAAGGTGAATGCCTCGGCCATGTCGTTGATGGGCCCGGCGGGCACCCCCACCGCAGTGAGGATGTCATACCAGTGGTCGGCGCCGTGATCGGCGAACCTGGCCTCCAAGAGTGCGCAGAGTTCATCTCGGTGGCGCACCCGGGACGCGTTGGAGGTGAAACGTTCGTCGTCGGCGAGCCCATCGAGCTCGAGGGCCGTGGCCAGCAGCCGGAACTGCTTGTCATTGCCGACGGCCAGCGCGATGGGCCGATCGGCGGTGTTGAAGGTTTGGTAGGGCGCGATGCTGGGGTGGCGGTTTCCCATGGCGGTCGGGATGGCGCCGGCACCAAGGAAGCCCGAGGCCTGGTTGACCATGGAGGACAACAGCACGGACAGCAGGTCGGTGTCGACGCGTTGCCCCTGCCCGGTGCGGTCGCGGTGGGCCAGTGCCAGCAGGATTCCGCTGAGGGCATGCGCGCCGGTGAGCACGTCGACCATCGCGACACCGACCTTGGTGGGCTCGCCGGGTTGCGGGCCGGTGATGCTCATCAGACCGCCGACGGCTTGGACCAGCAGGTCGTAGCCGGGCAGGTCAGCCCCGCCGGCGCGACCGAAACCGGTGATGGCGCAATAGATCAGGTCCGGCTTGATCTCGCGCAGAGTGTCGTAGCCGAGACCGAGTTTCTCCATGGTGCCGGGCCGGAAGTTCTCCACGACAATGTCGGCGCCGCTGACCAATTCACGGGCGCGGGCCACGTCGTCGGGGTCGGTGAGGTCGAGCACCACAGAGCGCTTATTGCGGTTGACGGAGTTGAAGTAGGTGGCCACGCCGTCTGCGTCATACGGCGGGCCCCACTCCCGGGTGTCGTCACCTACCCCAGGGCGTTCGATTTTGATGACTTCAGCCCCGAAGTCACCGAGCATCATGGTGGCGTACGGACCGGCCAGCACGCGGCTGAAGTCGACGACGGTGATTCCCTCGAGCGCACCGGCGGTCATGAGCGCGGGGCTCCGCCGCGCAGGTACACCGTGGTGGTGTGGGTGAAGAATTCCCGGGCCGCCGATCCCTGTTCCTTGGGGCCCAGACCGCTCTTCTTGGCGCCACCGAACGGCACGTGCGGATCGGCACCGGCCGATTCGGAGTTGACGTGCAGGACCCCGACGTCGACGTGTTCGACGGCTTGCAGTGCGCGGGTCAGATCCTGGGTGAAAATCGCTGCCGAAAGCCCGAATTCGCTGTCATTGGCAAGCCTGAACGCTTCCTCGGCGTCGGCGGCGCGGCGCACTGCCAGCACCGGGCCGAACAGCTCGTCGGTCCACACGTCGGCGGGCTGGTCGCCGAGTTCGACGACGGTCGGCGCGATGAAGTAACCGCCTGCCCGGGCGTCGTCGGCATAGGGTTGCCCGCCGGCCAAGACCGTGGCTCCCTGGGCCCGCGCGGTTTCGATGCCGGTGCTGATCGACTTGTGCGCCGACTCGCTGACGACCGGCCCCATCTGCGTGGCGTCGTCAACCGGATCGCCCACCACGAGTGCCCCGGCACGGTCGGTGAGCGCGTCCAGGAAGCGGTCGGCGATTCCCTCCGTGAGGATCAATCGGGATGTGGCCGTGCACTTTTGACCGGTGGAGCGGAACGCACCCAGCATCACCTGCTCGACCGCCAGGTCCAGGTCCGCATCGTCGAGCACGACCGCGGCGTTCTTCCCGCCCATCTCGGCTTGCGCCGGAACCCCGCGGGCGGCCGCCATGCTCGCGATGCGCCGCCCGATGCCGGTCGATCCGGTGAAGGTGACGGCATCGATGTCGGGATGGTTGACGATGCCGTCGCCGATGGCGGAGCCGCCGATGAGCAAGTTCAGCACACCCGCCGGCAGGCCCGCGCTGTCGAGCGCATGCGCCAGGTGCATCGCGAGCAACGGCACGGTGCTGGCGGGCTTCCACACCACCGAGTTGCCGTAGATCAAGGCCGGCGCGATCTTCCACGCTGGGATGGCGATGGGAAAGTTGAACGGGGTGATGACCCCGACCACGCCAACCGGCTTGCGGGTGACCAGGATCTGTTCACCGGCGCGTGGGGAGGCATAGATCTCGCCGGCCTGACGGTCACCTTCGTTGCCGTAGTAACGCAGGATCTGGGCGGCGCGACGCACTTCACCGACACCTTCGGCCAGCGTCTTGCCTTCTTCGACCGACAGGTCGCGGCCCCACTCGCCGGCGTGGCCGTCGATGACCTCGGCCGCGGCCAGCAGTACGGCACCACGCGCGGCGATCGGGGTGGCAGCCCACGCCCGACCGGACTCGGCAGCCGCAGCCACCGCCGCCCCGAGATTGTCCGCGCTCGCGGCGCCGCCTTCGGCGACCACGGACTGTGGCCGTGAAGGGTTGACGCTGCGGACGCCGTCGCCCTCGCCGGAAACCCATTGCCCGGCAATGAGGTGCTGCAGTCGTGCAGGTGTGTGCATGGTCATTCGATAGCCCCAATCAGGTTGCAGCGGCTCAGCGGAACGCGGCCTGGCCGGTGAGCGCCTTGCCGATCGCGAGCATGTGCATCTCGGAGGTGCCTTCGTAGGTCAGCACCGATTCGAGGTTGTTGGCGTGGCGCAACGGCGAGTACTCCAGGGTGATGCCGCTGCCGCCCAACAGGGTCCGGCATTCCCGCGCGATCGCCAGGGCTTCGCGGACATTGTTGAGCTTGCCGAGCGAAATCTGCTCCGGGCGTACGCCTTCGGCGTCCTTGATCCGACTCAGGTGCAGCGCCAGCAGGACACCCTTGCCCAGCTCGAGGGTCATGTTGGCCAACTTCTCCTGGGTGAGCTGGTAGCTCGACAGCGGCCGGTCGAACACGTCGCGGCTCTGGGTGTAGGCGATGGCGGTCTCCAGGCTGTCGCGAGCAGCTCCGAGCGCACCGAACACAATTCCGAAACGCGCTTCGTTCAGGCACGACAGCGGGCCGGACAATCCGCGGGCCTCAGGCAGCTGCGCCGACGCGGGCAGGCGCACATTGTCCAGAACCAGCTCGGAGGTCACCGACGCCCGCAATGACAGCTTCTTGTGGATCTCATTGGCGGTGAATCCCGGGGTGTCGGTGGGCACCAGGAACCCGCGGATCCCGTCGTCGGTCTGGGCCCACACGGTGGCCACGTCGGCGAGATTGCCGTTGGTGATCCACATCTTGGTGCCGTTGAGAATCCAGTCGCTACCGTCCCGACGGGCGCGGGTGCGCATCCCGGCCGGATTGGAGCCGAAGTCGGGCTCGGTGAGACCGAAGCAGCCGATCGCCTCACCGGCGGCCAGCTTGGGCAACCATTCCTGCTTCTGCTCCTCGGAACCGAAGCGGTAGATGGAGAACATCGACAGCGAACCCTGTACGGAGACAAAGCTGCGGAACCCGCTGTCGCCGGCCTCCAGTTCCATACACGCCAGCCCGTAGCTCACGGCGCTGGTGCCCGCGCAACCGTAACCATCCAGGTGCATCCCGAGAACGCCGAGGCCACCGAATTCCTTGGCCAACTCCCGCGGCAGGGTGGCCGATTCGAACCAGCCTTCGACATTCGGCTTGAGCCGGGTGTCGACGAACTGTCGGACCGTCGCGGCGATGTCGCGCTCGTCCTGATCAAGCAGGCGGTTGATGTCGAACAGATCCAGCGGCCCATAGGTTTTGGGGGCCGACGGGGCAGCGGTCAGCGTCATGCGGTAACTCCTAGGCGAGATTGGATGGGTGAGGTCAGAGCGCGGCGAAGGCGTCGCGTACGACCCCCAGCGCCTCGATGAGCAGGTCATCGGAGATCGATAGCGGCGGCAGGAAGCGCAGCACATTGCCGAAAGTTCCGGCGGTCAGGGTCAGTACACCGTTGTTCAGGCAGTGCCGGGTGACCGCGGCTACGGCGTCGCGATTGGGGGTGCGGGTGCCGGGAACGACGAGTTCGGCGGCGATCATGGCGCCACGGCCACGGATGTCGCCGAGAACCTCTGTCGTGGCGGCGATGCCACGCAGTTCACGCACCAGGATGTCGCCGATGGCTTGCGCGCGGTCGAGCAACTGATGGTTCTCGATCTCGTCGAAAACGCCCAGGGCGGCCGCGCAGGCCACCGGATTGCCGCTGTAGGTGCCTCCGATCCCGCCCGGATGCGCGGCGTCCATGATGTCGGCGCGGCCGGTGACCGCCGCCAGCGGCATGCCGCCGGCCAGGCCCTTGGCGGTGACGACCATGTCGGGCACCAAGCCGTCATGCTCACTGGCGAACCAGGTTCCGGTGCGGCCGATGCCGGCCTGCACCTCGTCGGCGACCAACAGGATGCCGCGGTCGCGGCAGAAGTCGGCCACCGCGCGCAGGAAACCGTCGGCGGGAACGATGAATCCGCCTTCACCCTGGATGGGTTCAACCACGACGCATGCCACCTCGTCGGCGCCGATCTGGGCATCGATGAGTTGGGCGAACTGGCTGAACGCCTCGGTGGCGCAATTCTCCGGACCGGACGGCCAGCGATACGGGTAGGCCATCGGCGCGCGGTACACCTCGGGGGCGAACGGCCCGAAGCTGTGCTTGTAGGGCTGGTTCTTGGCGGTCATGGTCATGGTCAGCAGCGAACGGCCATGGAAGGCGTGGTCGAACACCACGACGGCGGGCCGCTTGGTGGCGGCGCGGGCGTACTTGACGGCGTTCTCGACCGCTTCGCTGCCGGTGTTGAACAGCGCGGTGCGCTTCTCGTGGGTTCCGGGGGTGAGCCGGTTGAGGATCTCGGCCACCTCGATGTAGGGCTCGTAGGGGGTGGCCAGGAAACACGTGTGGGTGTAGCGGGCGAGCTGGTCGGCGGCGCGCGCGACGACGGCCGGCGCAGCGTTGCCCACAGTGGTGACCGCGATGCCGCTGCCCATGTCGATGAACGAGTTGCCGTCGACGTCGACGATCACGCCGCCCCCGGCGGCGGCGGCGTAAACCGGCGCGCCGCTGGCCAGTCCCGCGGGTAGGGCGCTGGAGCGGCGGGCGGCCAATTCGCGGGAGCGCGGGCCTGGCACCTCAGTAACCAGTCGACGCTCCTGACGCAGGTCCGGACCGCCGATCGCCGTGTCGAGCATCGTCATCTCGCTGGTTCCTTCCGTCGATGTGGGCGCCAGCCTACGAACGACAGCACCTCCACACCTATCGCCGGGTTGGACAATATTTCGAAGCGCCCTGTACATATCGGCGATTTCGATGGGCAGACGAAGCCCCTGACACCGTCAGCATCGAAGCCAGTTACGAATCGCCGCTGAGCGACACCAGCGACCATGGCGTCGCGGACACCGGCAGCGCCGGGCGCGAACTCGGGTTCTCCAGCTTGGATCCGGCCACGTGCTCGGCGTCGTTGGCGACGATCACCCGACCCTCGGCGTTGGTGAGCGCCAGCGGAGTGCGGTGCGCCGCGAACGTCGGCAACAGTGCGGCATCCAGCCGCGCTACCGGCACATCGGTGCCCGCCACGCCGATGAACTCCCCGCGCCCAGAGGTCACCGGGACGGCGAAGGTACACACGTAGAGATCGACGCCGGTGTAGTCCAGATACGGTCCGTACACCCACCGGATTCCACGGTCGCGGGGCACGGAATACCACTCCATCATCGAGTAGTCGTAGAAGTACTCGCTGCCCGGATTGAGATCCAGCGCGAGCCTCTTTGCTTCACCAGCTGGCTTGGGGTCTGGACGCCACCACTCCAGGTAACGCGGAACGTCGGCCAACACGCCGTCGGCGACGACAAATCCGACCCCGTTCACCAAATGGCTCTGCCGCTGCAACTCACCGATTATGGGGTCGCGGAGCTCAGCCAGATCGGTCGAGCATGGCTTGGCGCCGGAGTCTTCAATGCGATCCCACAGCGCACGGGTGGCCGCCGCAATGGTGTGCAGCGAGGCAAAGATGTCCTCCACGACCGAGGTCACCGCCGCAGACACCAACTCGAGCGCCACATCGCCATCATCGGCGCGAAACGTGGGGTCCGGTCCGTTCGCCATCATCTCGAATGCCCTCCCGTCTTTGTCGGCGTCAGCCTAGGCACCGGCGCACGGCAGGATGCCGGCGATGCCGGATCAACCCTGGACTCATGTTCTGGCGAGCTCCATCCGCAGGCCAATGAGCCGTCGGATGGTCAACGCGCTGTACTCCTCTGCCAATGACCGCGCGCCCGCCTCATCCCCGGCCTCGATGGCGTCGACGAGCAGGTGATGGCTGGCCGCCTCGCCCGCAGGATCCAACCCCAAGCGGGGTAGCCAGACCATCGCCGACAGTTCGGCCTGCATGTTCACCTCGGCGCGGGTGAGGCGCGCGGACTGGGAACACACCGCTACCTCGATCTGGAACCGACTGTCGGCGCGACGGCTGGTGATCGCGTCCGAACTGACCGCAAGACGGTCGGCCAGCGTCCGGAGCCGGGCGATGTCGGCTGCGACGGCCCGGCGGGTCGCCAGCACTGCAGTGGCACCGGCGACCGCAAAGTGTTCGTCGCCCAGGTCACGCAACCCCTCGACGGTCAGCTCTTGCAGCAGCGCCAGCGACCGAGTGTGCACATCTTCGGCCGAGGCCCGCACGAAACTTCCGCCGCCGCGACCTCGCTTCGTCACGACCAGCCCCTGCTCCCGCAAGATAGCCAGCGCTTCACGCAGGGTCATGGTCGATACGCCCAGTTGAGTGGCCAGATCGATTTCGCTCGGAAGTTGCTCACCGTCGGAGATCACCCCGAGGCCGATCGCGGCAGAGATGCGCGCCACCACGGCGTCCGTGCGTGGGCCACTTCCCGCCAGCGGTGAAAGCACAGCCCCCACCGCGGTGAGGCCACGCAACTGTTCGACCGCCACGGTTCCCTCCTGCCAGGGCTGTTTTGACGATGGTACGAGATAAGTCTTGAACTATGAACTATGAACCTTTATGTTTTAATCCTATGGCTTAACTCACAGCCCTCGCACGAACATGGCCCCTGACACAGAAAGCCGGCCGCCTATGTCGAAATCACCCGAGCCGCACGACGAGGACCACGCACAACTCGCCGCGCTCGGTTTCCAGTCCGAGTTCAAGCGGGACATGAGCCTTTGGGCCAACTTCTCGCTCGGCTTCACCTATCTCTCGCCGGTCGTCGGCATCTACACGGTCTTCGCGTTCGCCCTGGCCGCCGCCGGCCCGCCGATGATCTGGAGTCTTCTGATCGCGGGCTTCGGCCAGCTGCTGGTCGCGCTGGTGTTCAGCGAAATCGTCGCCCAATTCCCGGTGGCCGGCGGCGTGTACCCGTGGGCCCGCCGACTCTGGGGCCGCAAATGGGCATGGATGACCGGCTGGGTGTACATCTTCGCGCTGCTGGCCACCATCGCCGGCGTGGCCTACGGCGCCGGCCCGTTCGTAGCCACGGTCTTCGGGTTCACCTCGACGGTCAACACCACCGTCGTATGCGCGCTGATCGTGCTGCTGCTGGCCACCGTCATCAATCTCACCGGCACCAAGATGCTGAGCTACTTCGCGATCTTCGGCTTCTCCGCCGAACTCATCGGCGCGCTGATCGTGGGCGGATGGCTGCTACTGACCCAACGTCATCACGGTCTTGATGTGCTGTTCAACAGCTTCGGGGCGCAGGGCGACCACAGCTTTCTCTACGCCTTCCTGGCGGCCAGCCTGATCGGCGTCTACCAGTACTACGGTTTCGAGGCCTGCGGTGACGTCGCCGAGGAGGTCCGCAATCCCGGCGTCCAGATCCCGAAGTCGATGCGACGGACGATCTACATCGGCGGCGCCGCAGCGACTTTCGTCTGCCTCAGCCTCGTTCTTTCGGTCGTCGACATCGGCGCGGTGATCCGGGGCGATGATGTCGACCCGATCTCGACCACACTGGCCACCGCGTTCGGGCCGGTCGGCTCCAAGATCGTGCTCTGCATCGTGCTGATCTCGTTCGTGTCCTGCGCCCTGAGCCTGCAGGCGGCCGCCAGCCGGCTGCTCTACTCGTACGGCCGCGACAACATGGTCGTCGGCTCCAAGCTCTGGGCCCGGTTCGACAAGAAGCGCCACGTCCCCCCGTATGCGTTGCTTGCCGCGGCGGTCATCCCCGCCGCCCTCATCATCGGGTCGATCGTCTCCGCGGACGCGCTGACCAAGCTCATCAGCTTCGGTTCGGTCGGCATCTACATCGCCTTCCAGATGGTCGTCTTCGCGGCCCTGCGCGCTCGCGTCAAGGGATGGGTGCCCAGCGGCAAGTACCGCCTCGGACGGTGGGGAATGTTGGTGAATGTCGGTGCCCTGATCTACGGCGTGGCGGCGATCATCAACATCTGTTGGCCCCGGACGCCCGAGGCGCCCTGGTACGACAACTACATCGTGTTGCTGATGTCAGGCATCGTGATCGGACTGGGCCTGCTCTACATGGCCACCGCCCGCTCCCATTCCAACGGCAACACGCCGCACGCCGATGCGATCCCGACCGCATCCCCGAAGAAATCCGTAGCGGCGCAGCCCGTTTAACAGACCCGCCAGCTTCCGATCAGCAGAGGAGAGTCGCCGTGACTCCAAATGCCATCAACGCCAACACCATCACTGCCAACACCTTCCCCGCGCCTCCGCGCCTGAGCGTGACCGATCCCGCGTTCTCGATCACCTCGGCCGTGGTGCACGAGGCCCGCGAGGCCAGCTGGTTCGCCCATACCGAGTACGGGATCGCGGTCCTGCGCTACGACGAGGTCAGCGAACTCATGCGCCACCCGAGTCTGCGCCAGGGCAGTCACCACTGGCCGGCCCACAACGGCGTGACCGGCGGCCCCTTCCTGGACTGGTGGAACAGCTGGATCCTGAACAAGGAGGGCCAAGAGCACCAGCGGCTGCGCACGCTGCTCAACCCGGCGTTCTCCAAGCGGTTGATCAAAGGCCTCGTACCTCGGTTCCAGGCGCTGGCCGGCGAACTCATCGACGCCTTCGCCGACAAGGGTGAGTGCGAGTTCATCTCCGAGTTCGCCGACCCGTATGCCGCTCGGGTCATCGCCATCATGCTGGGCCTGCCCGAATCGGAGTGGCGGATCATCGCCCGCGAGTCCGCGACCATCGGGCTGGCGATGGGTGTCACGTTCAAGCAGGAGCTGCCGCGGATCGAGGCCGCCCTGGCCACGCTTTTCGAGTACGCCGACGCCGCGATCGCCGACCGCGAGGCCAACCCGCGCGATGATTTCACGTCGACCCTCGTGCAGGCGAAGAACGACGGTGGGCTGTCCGCCGACGAACTGCGCGATGCCATCGTCCTGATGATCTTCGGCGGCTACGACACCACCCGCAACCAACTCGGCCTGGCGATGCAGAGCTTCATCGCCAACCCCGCACAGTGGGATCTGCTCGCACAGAACCCGGCCCTGGGCGGCAAGGCGGTCGAGGAGGTGATGCGGACCAACCCGACGGTCCGCTGGGTCACCCGCGAGGCGACCGAGGACTTCGAGCACAAGGGACTGTCCATCAGCGCCGGAACCACCGTCCACCTGTTCAGCGAGTCCTCCGGCACCGATCCACGGGTGTTCGGGCCACCCAGCTTCGACATCGCCGCGGAACGCAAGCCGCACTTCGGTTTCGGCGGCGGGCCGCACCACTGCCTTGGGCACTTCGTCGCCCGGGCCGACATGTCCGAGGCACTGCCTCTGCTCGCCAGCCGGCTGCGGGACCCGAAGATTCTCGACGGTGCCGAATGGATGCCCGACTCGGGCAACACCGGCGCGAACAGGCTTCCGATCAGCTTCACCCCGGCCTGAGCAGCCCATCCAGCCCACCAAACCAAATTCATCCCGAAAGGTCCGCGTCCATGAGCACATCAGCGCTCGACCAACACCGTGACGCCAATTCCGCCCCCGGAGCCCTCGATGCCGCGCTCGCGGCGATCGAGGAATACGGCGTGGAGTTCGTCTACTTCCAGGCCGTGACGATCACCGCAAGAGTCGTCGGAAAGGTCGTTCCCGCAGATCAATTCGCACGGTTGGCAACGCGCGGAGTCATGCAGCACCGCACCGCCATCGCCAATCTGCAGACCACCCGCGAGGGCGTACTGCTCGGCGGCGGCGTCGGCGCCCCCGAGTACTGCGCGGTGCCCGACCTCGACACCTTCTCGGTGCTGCCCTGGGACCACAAGACCGCGCGCGTCTTCTGCAGCCTGTATGAGCCCGACCACGTGATGGTCGACCCCGGCGCTCCCCTGCCGACCGACACCCGCGGCTTGATGAAGCGACTGCACGCCGCGTTCACCGATCGCACCGGGCTGGAGCTGCGCACCGGGACCGAGCCCGAGATGACCTGGGAAGGGCCGGGTTTCACCACCTCATCGCGCCCCGACTCAAGTCCCGCCTATCACATCGAGCACCTCGAGCGGTATCGCGCGATCTATCAGAAGGTGATCACCTACGCGAAGTTCATGGGCTTCCAGATGGTCGAAGGTGACTTCGAGGACGCCGGCCAGGTCGAGCTGAACTGGATGTTCGACCACAGCGACGCAACGGCCGACCGGCTGATGACCTACCGGCAGATCTGTAAGCAGGTCGCCCGGGAGCTCGGCATCGAGGCGAGCTTCATGCCCAAACCCGGCCAGGGCTACATGGGCAACGGCTGCCACCACAACTTCAGCCTGTGGCGCGGCGACGTCAACATCCTGGCCGACGAAGGCCGCCATGACCTGCATCTGACCGAAGAGGGGCAGTACGCCCTGGGCGGCCTGCTCACCCACACCCCGGGCGCCATGCTGATCATGGGCTCGACGGTGAACTCCTACAAACGCTATTGGGACGCAGGCCAATTCGCTCCATCGAAGATCAACTGGGGCCTCGACAACAAGACCTGCACGGTGCGCCTGTCGGCGAACGGCCGACTCGAATACAAGCTCCCCGACGCCGCATGCAACCCGTATCTGACCCACGCGGCGATGCTGGTCTCCATCGACGACGGCCTGAAGAACCAGATCAACCCCGGCGCCCCCACCGTCGGATCGAGCTACGAGTCCACCGGCCCCGAATTGTTCGGCGAGCTGCCGCTCACCCTCGGTGACGCGCTGGCCGCGTTCAAGGCCGACGACTACCTGATCGATGCGTTGGGCGCCCCGCTGGGGAACCTGCTGGTGGAGTACAAGACCGACGAGTGGGCGCGGTTCAACAGCTCGATCACCGACTGGGAGCGCACGATGTACTGGGAGGACGCCCCGTGACCGGGACATTGCGACTGGCCTGCATCGACGCCGACGCGCCACCGCTGTTCGGGCTCGCGTCGGCACCCGGTGGCCGGGCCGGATACGAGCCGGCCGTCGCCGAACTCCTTGCGGCCGAACTGGACCGGGAACTCGAGTGGGTCATCATGCCCTGGGGCGACATGCTGCCCGCCGCCCGCGACCATCGGGTGGACGGCGTGCTGTGCGGCCAGGGAATCATCCCGGCCCGCCTGGAGCTGGCCGATTTCACTCGGCCGTACGGGATCTTCCACGAAGGCATCCTGATGCGCCGCGGCGAGGCGGTTCCCGATCCCTCGGGTCTGGCCGGCATGCGGATCGCCGCCATCCGTGCCTCGGCCAACTACAACTTGGCCTCCTCGTTCACCGGTGCCGAGGTGGTCGAGTTCGAATCGGAGCATGTCTACGAGGACATGCTGGCCGCACTGCGCTCGGGCGAGGTCGACGCCGTCTGTGACGACGACGTCGTGTTCGTCCCGCTGGGCGACTCCGACCCGGACTTCGAGCTCGCGTTCGTCGTCAAGACCAACAACCCGTGGGGCATCGCCGTCGCCAAAGACCGTCCCGAAACCCTTGCGGCCCTTGATGGTGCACTGGCGCGGATCATCGCCGACGGACGGCTGAAGTCGGTGTGGGCGCAATGGCTGCCGACGCTGGATTACCCCTTTGAGGTGAGCTGACATGCGACCACTGATCGCTGTGCCGGGCCGGCGCGCCGCCAGCGTGCCGATCCTGCGCTTCACCGCGACGCTGGCCGCAGAGGCCATCTGCGAGGCGGTGTGGGCCGGCGGCGGTGAGCCGCTTGTGCTGCACGGTCCGGACGGCAATCCGGCCGCCGAGCTGGCCGACCGGCTGGCCCGGTTCGATGGCATCTGCATGCCGGGCGGAGCCGACATGGACCCGCGGCACTACGGCCAGGAGCCCGCCGCGGAGACCGAAGATCCGGTCGCCCACCAGGATTCGTTCGACATGGCGGTCATGTCCTGCGCCATCGGACTCGGCATCCCGACCCTCGCGATCTGCCGCGGCATGCAGATCCTCAACGTGGCGCAGGGCGGCGATCTGGTCCAGCACCTGACGCCGAGCAGCGTCGCACACGGCAACGCCGTGCACGATGTGGTGGTAGCCGAGGACAGCCGGCTGATCCAGGTCGTGGGTTCCACGCGGATCCCGGTGTCGTCGTATCACCACCAGGCGGTCGGTGCGATCGGCGCGGACCTGCGCGTCGTCGGTACCGCCGACGACGGGTGCGTGGAAGCTCTCGAGCACGCCGCCGGGACGGTGCTGGCGGTGCAATGGCACCCAGAGGACCGGCACGCGTCCTCGCCCAGCGATGCGGCGCTTTTCGCCGACCTCGCCGAACGGGCAGCGAAGTCCAGGGCGGAGGTCCTGGTATGAGCAACCCCGTCATCCTGCGCACCGAGGTCGAACCATCCGACATGCGCACCCGGGAGCCGGGACGGCCGCACATCGCGGTGCTGGTGTCACTGAACTTCCCCGGTCTCACCGCACCGGTCGCGGCACTGCAACGGCGCTTCACCCGCACCGCCCTGGCGGCGCTCGCGGAGCTCGATGCCAGCTTTGAGCTGGTGGACACCTCCGAACCCGGTTCCGTCGATGTGGTTGTCGATGCCGACGGTCTGCTGGTTCTCGGCGGCGGCGACATCGCGGCGGTCTGCTACGGCGGACCGGACGGCCCAGTGCCGAACGCTTACGGTGTCGACGAGCAGGCGGACCGCGTCAGCCTGAGGATGATCCAGGCCTACATCGACGCCGACCGGCCGGTGCTGGGCATCTGCCGCGGTTCGCAGCTGATCAACGTCTGCTACGGCGGCACGATCATCGCTGACATCACCGACTACCAGCTGCATCGCGGTCAGCCGGGCGAGCACCTCTTCATCGACGAGAAGGTCGAGGTGGCAGCCGGGACCCGGCTGGCCGCGATCCTCGGTGCAGGCCCCATCGTCGTCCGGTCGGGCCACCACCAGGCCGTCGATGCCGTGGCGGATGAGCTCGTGGTCGCCGCCCGAGCGCTCGACGGCATCGTCGAAGGCGTGGAACACCCGACGGACTGGGTCCTGGGCGTGCAATTCCACCCGGAGGACGACGACGGGCCCCTGGCCCCTTTGTACAAGTTGTTCGCCGGCTTTCTTGCGGCCAGCGGTCAGCCGTCAGCACCAACCGACCAGCCTGGCCTGGGAGCCCAATGATGGAAAACAGCATCGTCGTCCGCATCGCCGAGATCCAGGTGGAGACACCGGAGATCCGGGGTCTGCGCCTGGAGCAGCTCGACGGCTCCCCGTTCGGCGAGTGGCGCTCCGGCGCACATATCGACGTGACCGGCCCGACCGGAGTGCTGCGCCAGTACTCACTGGCCGGTTCGCCCCGAGACGATTCGTCGATGTGGGTCGCGGTGAAAAGGGAAGGGCCCGCAGGTGGCTCAGCTGCCCTCCACGAACTCAGGATCGGCGACCACCTCAAGATCAGCAAGCCGCGCAACCTGCTCGGCATCGCCCCCGAAGCCGCCAAGCACATCCTGATCGCCGGCGGCATCGGCCTCACCCCGCTGATGAGCATGGCGTTCGAGCTCTACAGCTGGGGCGCCGACTTCGAGCTGCACTACTTCGCGCGTTCGCGCGAGGAGATGGCCTTCGACGACTTCCTCGCCGAACGAGTCGAATACCGGGACTTCGTCACGCTGCACATCGGCGTTCCGCGCGCCGAGCAACCCGAGCTGTTTGAGCGGATGGCAGCCACCATTTCCGCCGACACCCACGTATACACCTGCGGCCCTGAAGGATTCATGAATCAAGTGGTTTCCGCGTTCACGCCCGCCATCGGCGAGGACCACATCCACCTCGAGGCGTTCACGCCGAAGGAAGTCGACACGTCGGGCGACAAGGCGTTCACCGTCGAACTGGACAGCGGTGAGGTGTTCGAGATCCCGGCCGACAGGTCGATTCTCGACGTGCTGGAGGAAGCCGGTTGTGACGTCTTCAGATCATGCGGGGAGGGCATCTGCGGTTCCTGCGTCTCCGGTGTCGTCGAAGGCATCCCGGATCACCGCGACAACTGCCTGTCGGCATCGGTGAAGGCCAACAACGAGGAGATGGCGCTCTGCGTATCCCGCGCTCTCAGCGACAAACTCGTCATCGAACTGTACTGACCCACAAGAAGACTGGAGAACACCAATGAGCCTGTACACCGTGACCGACCCGGCCACCGGCGAGGTGGTCAGGACATACCCGACCGCCATCGATGCCGAGATCGACGGCGCTCTGGCGAATGCGGTGACGGCCGGCAGGACGTGGGCAAGGGCGACGACCGTCGCCGAACGCGCGGCCCTGATCCGTCGCGTCGCTGAGCTGCATGCCGAGCGCGCGGCCGAACTCGGCGCGATCATCGTGCGTGAGATGGGCAAGCCGCTGGAGGACGCGATCGGCGAAGTCAAGTTCAGCGCCTCGATCTATGAGTACTACGCCGACAACGCCGAGGCGATACTGCGCGACCAGCCGATCGAACTACTCGACGGCACCGGCGACGCGCTGATCACGAACAGCCCCTACGGCGTCCTGCTGGGCATCATGCCGTGGAATTTCCCGGCCTATCAGGTCGCCAGGTTCGCCGGACCCAATCTGTGTGTCGGCAATACGATCCTGCTCAAGCACGCCCCGCAATGCCCGGAGTCGGCCGCGGCGATCCAGCAGATCTTCGACGACGCCGGCTTCCCGGCCGGGGCCTACGTCAACATCTACGCCAGCAACGAACAGGTGGCCAGACTCATCGAAGACCCGCGGGTCGCCGGGGTCTCGCTGACCGGTTCCGAGCGCGCCGGCGCGGCCGTCGCCGAAATCGCTGGACGCAACCTGAAGAAGGTCGTCCTCGAACTCGGTGGTTCCGACCCGTTCATCCTGCTGTCCACCGACGATCTCGACGACACCGTCGCCAAGGCGGCGGCGGCCCGCCTGGACAACACCGGGCAGGCCTGTAATGCGGCAAAGCGGTTCATCGTCGCCGACGACCTCTACGAACCGTTCCTGGAGAAGTTCACCGCCGCCGTGCTCGCCGCCGGCGAGGACATCACCCCGCTGTCATCGGTCCTGGCCGCCGAGCGGTTGCAGGCACAGGTCGACAGCGCCGTCGAACAGGGCGCGACGCTGGCCAGCGCCGGGAAGCGCAACGGCGCTTTCTTCCCGACCGGCGTACTGACCAACGTAAAACCCGACAACGACGTCTACTACCAAGAACTGTTCGGGCCGATCGCGATGGTCTTCAAGGCCGGCTCGGAGGACGAAGCGCTGGCGCTGGCCAACGACACCCCGTTCGGGCTGGGGTCCTACGTCTTCACCACCGACGCGGAGCAGGCGAAGCGCGTCGCCGCGAAGATCGACGCCGGCATGGTGTTCATCAACGGAGTCCAGGCAGATGGCGTGGAACTGCCCTTCGGCGGTATCAAGCGTTCTGGCTTCGGCCGCGAACTCGGCACACTCGGCATCGGCGAATTCGTGAACAAGAAGCTGATCCGCACCGTCGCATGACGCGGATATGGGATGCCGGATATAACTCATAGATGCGGACGGGCATCTTCCTGAGTTATGCCGGCGGCTTCAAAGCGGCCGCCGACCAAGTCGTCGAACTGGAGAAGGTGGGCGTCGACATCGCGCTGGTCGCCGAGGCGTATTCCTACGACGCGATCAGCCAGGTGGGCTACCTGGCGGCCAAGACGTCCACCATGGAACTGGGCACCGGGGTGGTGCCGATCTACACCCGCACCCCGTCATTGTTGGCGATGACCGCGGCCGGCCTCGACTACGTGTCCGACGGCCGGTTCCGGCTCGGCATCGGCACCTCCGGTCCACAGGTGGTCGAGGGCTTCCACGGGGTGCCGTTCGACGCGCCGCTGGGCCGCACCCGCGAGGTGGTCGAGATCTGTCGGCAGGTGTGGCGCCGCGAGAACGTGAACTTCGACGGCAAGTACTACCAACTGCCGCTGCCCGCCGGGCGCGGCACCGGTCTGGGCAAATCCCTGCATTTGATCAATCACCCGGTGCGCGAACGCATTCCGATCACCATCGCCGCACTGGGACCGAAGAACGTC
Source organism: Mycolicibacterium frederiksbergense (assembly GCF_029893345.1). Classification (GTDB taxonomy): domain Bacteria; phylum Actinomycetota; class Actinomycetes; order Mycobacteriales; family Mycobacteriaceae; genus Mycobacterium; species Mycobacterium frederiksbergense_B. The sequence continues at coordinate 468,802 of NZ_JARXVE010000005.1, forward strand.
GAGCTCACCGCCGAGATCGCCGAGGGCTGGCAACCGGTGTTCTACTATCCGGAGAAGGCCGACGCCGTGTGGGGCAACGCGCTGCGCGCCGGAGCCGCCAAACGCGATCCGGCGCTGGGACCGCTGGACGTCATGGTCAGCGCCAGCCTGGCCATCGGCGACGATGTCGATGATCGACTGGCCTGGGCGAAACCCCAACTGGCGCTGTACATCGGCGGTATGGGGGCGCGCGGCCGCAACTTCTACCACAACCTGGCCACCCGGTACGGCTACGGCGAGGTGGCCGATCGCATCCAGGACCTCTACCTGGCCGGCCAGAAGGCCGAAGCCATCGCGGCCGTACCCGACGATCTGGTCCGCAACGTATCCCTGGTCGGGCCAAAGGGATTCGTCAAGGAGCGGCTGGCCGCATACGCCGAGGCCGGGGTGACCACGCTGCTGGTGCACCCGCTGGCCACCGACGCCGCCGAGACGGTGAAGTTCTGCAAGGAGCTGGTGGCGCTCACTCGCTAGAGCCGCTGTTTCCGACCCCCAGGAGCAGCGACTCGAACAATCGGTTGACGCCGTCCATCTCGTCCGGTTTGGTGATTGCCGCCGCGTGGGCGAACCCGTCGACGATCGCAATGATCACCCGCGCCGCCTGAACCGGGCTGTACTCGGCGGGGATCAGCCCGCCCTCCTGCCCCGCGGCGACCGCCTGCGCCAGCGCCTCGGTCGCGCGCGCGGCCTGCCTCGCGAAGGCCGCGCTGAGTTCTTGATGGCGCCGCGCGTCGATCGGTGCAGTCGCGACGAAACCGGCCAGTTCGGGATGCTCGCGGTTGATCCGGATCGATTCGGTCAGCGCGGCGTGCAGGAGTGCGCGCATCGAGTGCGGCCCAGATATGGCGGGTGCGGCGCTGGCCAGGATCTTTCCGTAGACGTCATCGCAAACCGCTTCGAACAACTTGTTTTTCGTGCCGAAGTGGTAGTAAACCGAGCCCGCCGTCACACCGGCCATCTCGGCGATCTGATTGTAGGTCGCGGGCCCGTAACCGAACTGGGCGAAGCACCGGCAGGCGGCATCGATCACCTGTTGGCGGGTGTCACCGCTGTCTATACCGGGGGGCCGTCCGGGTCCCACCCTCGCGGCCTTGGACGCACTCACCGGACCATCTTCACCCAGATCTCCGGTGGCCGGGGCGACCACGCCCGTTGTCAGTATCGGCCGGTGTGCAGCTGTCCCGGCCGTCAACCGCCCACCCGCGGTAGCTCCTCCGCCGCGATCGCACATGGCGATTCCCCGGCGGGCGCCGCCAACGGCTCGACCTGGGATGCCGGCTCGGCCGGCGGCGGAGCGGTTTCAGGCAGTTCCGGCGCAATCGTCGACGTAACCGGCTGTGGTTCAACTATTTCCGGCGGTTCACCGGCGGGATCGACAGGTTCTGGCTCATCCTGCTTGTCGGCTTCCTCGGCGGTGTCGTCTTCTTCCTGCGCGTCGTCGTCTGCCTCGTCGATGCCCGGCTCGTCCAGCCGCGCGTCGGGCCCGCGGTCGGCGAGCGGGTCTCCGATATCTGACGGCAACCCGTCGGCGGCAGAACCGATCAACCCGCCGAACATGTCTGCGAGTTGCCGACCCAGACCGGGCACTGCGGATCCGAGGTCGGGCAGTCCCCCACCCAATGCCGAGCCCAGGTCCAGCCCGCTCGATGCGGGTGTGGCAGCCGCCGGCAGCGCGGATGACATCGGCGAATCCATCGGCGGCCCAGGCATACCCGCCGACGGGACCTGATTCGCCGGCGCCGCCGACGGTGCCTGATTCGCCGGCGCCGCCGGCAGGGCCGGACTCGGCGGTGCCGCCCACCCCGGCGTGAACCCGGCAGGCACCGTCGCCGCGCCACCACCATTCGAGGGCACCCTCATCAGCGCCGCGACGGCCACACCAACCCCGGGCAACCGGGACGGCCCGAGGTCGCCGGGCACATCGAACACCGGCACCTGCCGACCGCGCAGCGCGGTGACGGCGTCATCGTAGGCGTCGGCCGCCGCCACGGTGCCGGTACGCATCGCAGCGACCCACTGCCCACCAATATCGTTGACGACGAACGGTTTTACCTGCTGATCGATCAGTTCACTGGCCGCGGCCCGATCCCCCACCCCGGTGCTCACGGCGCGCGCGGCGGCAAGCCATGCCGAGCGTTGCCCGGCCTGAGCGCCTTCGATCTGCACGGCGGCGGCCACCTTGTCGTCGACGGCCCGCCACAGGTTGTCCCGCAGCCGGCTCAAGGTTTCGGCCGCGGCCCGCACCGCCGCGACGGCTTCCCTGGCCGCCGCGCCGTGGCGCTCCAGAAACTCGCGTGACGCCCGCGCGCCGTTGCCCTGCCAGGCCTCGGCGAGGCCGCTCACCTGGTTGTCGTGCTGCTGCAGAGCCTGTTCCGCCGAGACCGCCGCGGCGGCCAGCGCGTCGATATCGGCGTCCAGAGCCCGAAGATCCAAGCCGTCCTCGGTGCCGTACCAGTCCTGCACCTGGCCCGGATGCCGCGTCAGATCCTGGTGCTGGTATCCGAGCAGCCGGCACGCCCACACATACTCCGCGACGTTGTCCACCGCCGGCTGGCCCTGCGCCAACCGCCCTGCGACATCGGCATTCTCCATCACCGCTCAGCCCACCCGGTCTGCTGCGGCGGCATCGGCGATCACGTAGCGGTCCGCGGATGCGCGTAGCGTCGCTCCGACCTCACGCGCCGCCCGCGCCCATTGCCGCAACGAATCGGTGAGGTCGTCGAGCGCAGCGCGCACCGCATCGCCGTGAAAAGTGTGCGCCCGCCCAGCGTTGGCCCCGCCGAATGCCGGCGTGCCCAGGCGCGTCCGTGCGGTGGTGTCGACGATCTCGGCGATCACGTCGTACTGGCGCGCGATGTCGAGCACCGCGGCGATATCCACCCGGGCCGCGTCAACTTCTGCCATACCCGGTTTAGACGTCACCGAGCGCCGAGCGGTTCCCTCAGACTGATGGAGCCGACTGGCCGCTGACCGATTCGGCCACCCGGACCGCGAGCTGCCGAGCGGTGTTCTCGTCGGCCGCCTCGACCATCACCCGCACCACCTGCTCGGTGCCCGAGGGACGCAACAGGATTCGCCCGGTGTCGCCGAGTTCGGCCTCGGCCTGTGCCACCGCGGACTGCACCGACGGGGCCTCGGCCACCGTCGCCTTGTCCGCGACCTTGACATTGATCAGCACCTGCGGCAACGTTCGCATCGGCTCGGCAAGAGCAGCCAGCGTGGCACCGCTCTGGGCCATCCGCGACATCAGCCGCAGGCCGGTGACGATGCCGTCGCCGGTGGTGCCCAGCCCGGGCAGCACGATGTGACCGGACTGCTCGCCGCCGAGCGAGAACTCACCGGCCCGCAATTCCTCCAGGACGTAGCGGTCCCCGACGCTGGTGGTACGGACCTCGATCCCGGCCGCCCGCATCGCCAGGTGCAGACCCAGGTTGCTCATCACGGTCGTCACCAGGGTGTTGGAGGCCAGCTCGTCGGCCTCCTGCATGGCCAGGGCCAGCACCACCATGATGGCGTCGCCGTCGATCACCCGGCCGGCGGCGTCCACCGCCAGGCACCGGTCGGCGTCGCCGTCGTGGGCCAGGCCCAGGTCGGCACCGTGCTGGACGACGGCGGCCTGCAGCACCTCCATGTGGGTGGACCCGCAGCCGTCGTTGATGTTGAGGCCGTTGGGCTCGGCACTGATCGCAATGACATTGGCGCCGGCGGCCCGGTAGGCCCGCGGTGCCGCCGCCCACGCCGCGCCGTTGGCGCAGTCCACGACGACGGTCAGCCCGTCGAGCCGCGTGGTGACCGCCTTGCCCGCGTGCCGCAGGTAGCGGTCCAGCGCGTCCTCGGCGTCGAGAACCCGGCCGATACCGGCCCCCGTCGGACGCTGCCCCGGCCCCGAATTGACCAGTTCCTCGATGCGGTCCTCGGTGTCGTCGTCGAGCTTGTGCCCGCCCGGGCCGAAGATCTTGATGCCGTTATCGGGCATCGGGTTGTGCGACGCGGAGATCATCACGCCGAAATCCGCGTCATAGGCGCTGGTCAGATAGGCCACCGCGGGTGTGGGCAGCGCGCCGACCCGCAGCGCGTCCACACCCTCGCTGGTGATACCGGCGATCACCGCGGCTTCCAGCATTTCGCTGCTGGCCCGCGGATCGCGGCCCACCACGGCGATCCGCCGGGCATGTCCTGTGGAATTGCCGAGTCGCCGCGCGGCCGCCGAACCGAGTGCCACTGCCAGCTCGGCAGTCAGATCACGATTGGCGACGCCACGCACCCCATCGGTGCCGAACAGTCGACCCATACCGTCAAACTTCTCATAATTGACTGCCCGAAACACAACCGACGAGGTCAGCGACCATCCCGCGGCCGAATCGATACCCGATCGTGACACCCGACGGGAATACCCGGTCAAGACCGACCGGGGCACCGATTCCGACACCGCCCGCATAAAACAAACCCGCCGGGCGTGTACGTGACACACCCGGCGGGTTTGTTCGGCCGTAAAGGCGACAGATCAGCGCTTGCTGTACTGAGGCGCCTTGCGGGCCTTCTTGAGGCCGTACTTCTTGCGCTCGATGGCACGCGGGTCACGAGTCAGGAACCCGGCGCGCTTGAGTGCGGGCCGGTCCTCCGGCTGCACCAGGATCAGCGCACGGGCGATGGCCAGGCGCAGGGCGCCGGCCTGACCCGAGGGGCCGCCACCATCGAGGTGGGCGTAGATGTCGAACTGCTCGAGGCGGTCGACGGTCACCAGCGGGGCCTTGATCAGCTGCTGGTGCACTTTGTTCGGGAAGTAGTTCTCCAGGCTGCGGCCGTCCAGGTTGAACTGGCCGGTGCCGGGCACCAGGCGCACCCGAACCACAGCCTCCTTGCGGCGGCCGACGGTCTGGATGGGACGGTCGATGATGACCGGCTCGCGGTACTCCTGCTCGACGCTCTCGGTCACGGCCTCGACGACGTCGCCGTGCTCAACCACTTCGGTGGTCTCAGTCACTTCGGTCTCAGTCACTTCAGTCTCAGTCACTTCGGTCACTGGGCCACCTGCTTGATCTCGTACGGAACCGGCTGCTGCGCGGCGTGCGGATGATCCGGGCCGGCGTACACCTTCAGCTTCTTCTGGATCTGCCGACCGAGCTTGGTGTGCGGCAGCATGCCGATGATCGCGTTCTCCACGACCCGGGTCGGGTGCTTCTGCAGCAGTTCGCCGATGGTGCGCTTACGCAGACCGCCCGGGTAACCCGAGTGGCTGTAAGCGAACTTGTTGGTGAGCTTGTTGCCGCTGATGGCAACCTTGTCGGCGTTGATGACGATGACGAAGTCGCCACCGTCGACATTCGGCGTGAATGTCGGCTTGTGCTTGCCGCGCAGCAGATTGGCAGCTGCGGCAGCGAGCCGGCCGAGCACCACGTCTTGGGCGTCGATGACGTACCACGAATGCGTGGTGTCACCCGCCTTCGGCGTGTACGTAGGCACAGCGCTTACCTCTTCTTATCTCGGGTTGATCCCAGGGTGACCCTGGTGCCGGTCGCGGCGCATGTACTCGGTGTTCCCGGCGACCGACAGTGACCCGGGACCCGCTCACCCGTGAGGGCAGCACACGCCAACCGAGCAGCTTACCGGGGGTGTCCGGGCAGGTCAAAACGCGGCTTCTGGCGTCGAGGGGTGGGGGGGGGTTGGGTGGCAATTGGATACTAATCCACCACAACCCCCCACCGGACCCACACCCCCCGCCGCGACCGCCCCCCCCGCCCCAAGAAAGCACGGAGGGTGT
>NZ_JARXVE010000006.1 GCF_029893345.1 Mycolicibacterium frederiksbergense
GTCGCGCAGGAGGCCATGTACCCGGTGATCGCCACCGACTCGGCCGGTGCACCGTTGACCGGTACCAACAGCTACACCGTGCGGTTCGCGCCCGGGCAGTTGCCGCCGGTCAACTCGTTCTGGTCGATCACGATGTACAAGATGCCGCAGAGCCTGTTGGTGGCTAACCCCATCAACCGGTACCTGATCAACTCGCCGATGCTGCCCAACCTGGCCCGCGACCCCGACGGCGGCATCACCATCCACGTGCAGAACCAGTCGCCCGGCTCCGACAAGGAGGCCAACTGGCTACCCGCACCGGACGGACCATTCCAAATGATCCTGCGGCTGTACTGGCCCAAGGAAGAAGCACTCAACGGCACCTGGAAAGCACCCCAAGCCGTCAAGAGCTAGCTGACCGTGTGGCTATGGCGGCGCGCCCGAAATGGAACGCGCCGCCAAAGCTCCATCAGCGTTGATGTGCCCGCAGCCCCGTCGACGACGAACATCGACGGGGCTGCCGTGGTCTCGCGCCAGATCGGGAAGCTCTAGATGGCGTGCAGTTCGGTGACGAGTTCGCGAATGGGCGACGGCCTATGGGTAGAGGCCGCGCAGTTGTGCGGCGTGGGCGACACGTTCGACGGCCAGGCAGGTCGCGGCGGTGCGAAGCGGTAGGCCCAGCTTCTCGGCGTGGGCGTTGACGTGTTCCCAGGCGGTCAGCATGCGTTCGGCCAGCCGGGCCTCGACTTCGTCGACGCGCCACCAATAGGCCTGATTGGCCTGCACCCATTCGAAGTACGAGACGATGACACCGCCCGCATTGGCCAGAATGTCGGGAACCACCAGTGTTCCGGCCTCATTGAGCAGACGGTCTGCCTCCGGTGTCGTGGGCCCGTTGGCGCCCTCAACCACGACGGTGGCGCGGATCTGCGCTGCGTTACCCGCGTGGATCACACCCTCGACGGCCGCGGGAACCAGCAGATCGACCTCGGCCGCGAGCAGGTCGTCGTTGCTGATCGGATCCGCGTTCGCGAAGCCGACCACCGAACCGGTGGCGTCGACGTGACTTTCCAAGGCGGCGATCTCGAGACCGCCATCTGCTCTGATGGCGCCGTACTGATCGGATACGGCGACAACCCGCACACCGGCATCTTCCAGGAAGCGTGCCGCGTGCCGACCGACCTTGCCGAACCCCTGCACCGCGGCGGTGGCGCCCTCGGCGCGGATACCTCGGGACTGCAGTGCGGCCAGCGCCACATGGACGACCCCGCGCGATGTCGACGTCGCGCGGCCGAGCGAACCACCGAGACTCACCGGCTTTCCGGTACTGACACCGAGAACGGTGTGCCCTTTCTGCACCGAGTAGGTGTCCATCATCCAGGCCATGGTCTGCTCGTCGGTGCCGACATCGGGGGCGGGGATGTCATGGTCCGGCCCGATCAGCGGACTGATCTCACTGGTGTAGCGACGGGTCACACGTTCGAGTTCGGCGCGGCTGTACTGGCGCGGATCGATGCGGATGCCGCCCTTTGCACCGCCGTAGGGCACATCCAGTAGCGCACACTTCCACGTCATCCACATCGCCAGGGCGCGAACTTCGTCGATTGTGACATCGGGGGAGTAGCGCAATCCGCCCTTCGCGGGACCGCGAGAGACGTTGTGCTGCACGCGATGTCCAATGAGGAGTTCGATCTCTCCAGAGTCCCGACGCAGCGGCACAGACACGGTGAGCTCGCGGCGCGGGTTGGCCAGCAGCGCGTACATGCCGTCGTCGTAGCCCAAGATCGTGACGGCATCGCGCAGCTGCGCACGCGCGTCATCGAACGGACCTGCATGCGCAGCGTGATCGGGCGAAGTGAGATCGGCCGCGGTGTGTTCGGTCGTGGTCACGACTTCTCCTGTAGTTGGTTGACGTGATGCCTGAACGGTAGGCATTTGCGGTCCGGCCGAGGAGTGCCTTTCTGCACATCATCAGGACGAATGACTGTGCAACCATGTCACCCCGGTTGAACCGGCAGCTCTGCTCGGCCGGCGCCGTGGGTGACGGGACTGACCTCGGGCTGATGGACGATGAAATCGCCGTTCTATCAAGGCAAAAGAGCCGGGCTCAGTCCTCGCGGCCGTATTCGTCGAACCAATAGGCGAGTTTGCCCCGCCTGCTCACCGCCCGCAGTCTGGCCTCGGCCGTAGTCCGCATCTTGCTGGTGGTGACGATGAGCAGTTCGTCGCCGACGGCGAGGCGGGTGTCGGGGAGTGGCACGAACGTGCGGCCGTTGCGGATGATCAACGTGATGACGGCCGGGTCGGGCAGTCGTAGCTCCAGGATCGTCACATTGTGCAGCCGGGAATGCGGCTGCACCGTCATGGTCAGCAGCTCGGCGTCGAGCACGTCCAGCGGCGCGGCTTCGACCTGGATTTCACGGGTGATGTCCCGGGTGATCAGCCCCAGCGCGTTCGCGACGAAACGGATGCTGGGCCCCTGCACCAGGGTGAAGATCACCACCAGGACGAACACGATGTTGAGCAGCCGGTAGCTGTCGGGCACCCCGGCGACAATCGGGAACGTCGCCAACACGATCGGCACTGCACCGCGCAACCCGGCCCAGGACAGGAAGAGTTGTTCGCGGAACGGAATCCGGAATCCGGTCAGCGACAGCAGCACCGATACCGGTCGGGCAACCAGCAGCAGAACCAGCCCGATCGCGATCGCAGGGACGACATCGTCGGCCAGATCGTGCGGGTTGACCAGCAGCCCGAGCAACACGAACAGTCCGATCTGCGCCAGCCAGCCCAGCCCTTCGGCGAACGAGCGGGTCGCCGACCGGTGCGGCAGGCCCGAATTGGCCAGCACCACCGAGGCCAGATAGGCGGCGATGAAGCCGCTGGCATGGGCACTGCCGGCGGCGGCGAAGGCGACCAGCCCCAGCCCGAACGTGGCGATCGGGTACAGGCCCGATGCCGGCAGTGCGATGCGCCGCAGCGCCAGCGCGCCCGCGAACCCGACGACCAGGCCCAGCAGGGAACCGGTGACCAGTTCGTAGAGCAGGTCGGTGATGGCTCCTTCGGGGTGGAACACGAACGGCACCACGCTGAACATCAACACGAGGATGACCGCGGGCGCGTCGTTCAATCCGGATTCGGCCTCCAGCAGGCCGGCCAGGCGCCGGGGCAACGGCAGGATCCGCAGCACCGAGAACACGGCGGCGGCGTCGGTGGAGGCGACGATCGCCCCGAGCAGCAGCGCGAGTTGCCAGTCCATGTGCAGCAGCAGGTGTGCACCGACCGCGGTGACGACGGTGCTGATCACCACCCCGGCGGTGGCCAGCACCGTGGCGGGGGCCAACACCGCGCGGATATCGGAATATCGCGTGGTCAAACCGCCCTCGACGAGGATCACCGCCAGGGCCGTGGTGCACACATTGCGGGCCAGTTCGACGTTGCTGAACGCCAGCCCGAATCCATCGACGCCGAGCACCATGCCGACCAGCAGGAAGAACAGCAGGCTGGGAAACCCGATCCGGGTCGCCACGCGGGTACCGACGATGCTGGCCAGCAGCACGAGGCCGCCGATCAGCAGGGTGAGGTACAGCTGGTTCAGACTCATCGTGAGGTTAGTTAATCAGGGTGAAGGCCCTCGAGTGGGCGGTGCGGATAGGCGAAAATGGCTGAGTGAACGGGCGGATGATGCGAGTCGTGGTCGCCGGTGCGGGCAATGTGGGCCGCTCCGTCGCGCGCGAGTTGCTCGACAACGGTCACAAGGTCTTGCTGATCGAGCAGCAGCACCGTAAATACGAGCCACACACCGTGCCGGCCGCCGACTGGTTGCTGGCAGACGCGTGCGAGCTCACCTCCATGGAAGAGGCAGGCATCGAAACCTGCGATGTGCTGATCGCGGCCACCGGCGACGACAAGGCCAACCTCGTGATCGGCTTGCTGGCCAAGTCCGAGTTCGGGGTGCCCAGGGTGGTGGCCCGGATCAACGACATCCGCAATCAGTGGCTGTTCGGTCAGGCCTGGGGCATCGATGTCGCAGTATCGACTCCCGGCTCCTTGGTCGCCGGCATCGAGGGGGCCATCGACGTCGGGCATCTGGTGCGGTTGATGGCGCTGCGTGGAGGCCGGGTGGAACTGACCAAACTCACTCTGCCGCAAGACAACCCGGTGGTCGGGCACCGGGTGGACCGATTGGAGCTGCCGGTGGACACCGCGCTGGTCACCGTGGTCCGTGGCAACACGGTCATGTTGCCCAAACCCGACGACGTGCTCGAGGCCGGCGACGAGTTGCTGTTCACCGCCAACCGCACCTCGGAGAATTCGCTGCTGACCGCTATCCACGGCGGCGAGTTCCTCCGGGAAGCGATTGCCGAGGAGCCCTAGGCTCATCACATGCACGCCGACACCGGGAACGCCGAACACACCGAACAACCGGAGCGCCGGTTGGTCATCAGGGTTAATTCGAACGCCAAGATGTCACGCGGCAAGGCCGCGGCGCACGCCGTGCACGCCGCGCTCAAGCTCTACGGCATCGAATACGACCACCCGGTCATCGTCATCGGCGGCAAGCCCGATGAGATCCTGGCGCAGACGGTGCACGTGCGCGATGCCGGGCGCACCGAGTTGGAGCCCGGCACGCTGACCGCCGGGGCGAGCTGGGAATACAAGGACGCGGCGGACCCGGACGGGGCGCAGTAGCGCGGCCGTCCCGTCGCGGCGGAACGGCATCGAGTCGCGGGACGCGCCGATCCACTCCGAACGGGACATGTCATCGAGGAGCAACCGGCGTCCGGCCCGGCCGGCGAGCAGATGCAGCAGCAGGGTTCCGGTGCGTCCGTTTCCCTCACGGAACGGATGAATCTGGTTGTAGTCGGCGTAGATGCGGGCCAGACGGTAGGACAACGTGCCGTCGTCGATCGTGGTGCCCTCGTCGGCGAGCCGTCCGATCTCGACGTGCAGTGGATCCAGTGCGCGGGGAATGCGCGCACTGGAACCGAATGAGCTGTCGCCGCGTCGCAGTTCGACGATGCGCGGCTTGCCCGCCCAGGCATACACGTCGCCGAACACGTGCTGGTGCAGCGAGTGCACGTCCAGTTCCGCGTCCTGGCTGCGCAGGTGCACCTGCAGGATTCGGCCTGCGGTCGCCATGAAATCCAGCTGAGCGAGTGTGGCAGCGTCATGCACGCCGAAGTTGTTGCGCAGCATCGTTGTTCCCGGGATGAGATACGGCCGGCGCCGGGCGAACATGGGCCGCCGCGGGTGGGGACCCGGGTCGGGGAGATGTCGCCCCAGGTGTTCGCCGAACGTTACGGAACCGGTGCACCGATGCTGCTGGGGAAGGTGGAACTCGACAACGGCCAATGGATCACCGGATTCGGCTGTGATCACGCCGCGCCCGCACAGGGTCGCGATATCACCGAGTATCGGGGCTGGTTGGCCGCGATGTCCTGAGCTTGCGCGGACCACACGCCTGGGGATGAAGTCCGCCTTGGGGATAACCCACCGATCAACTGGCCTGGTTGTCGGTACGTAGCGAGACCGTTGCCGCAATCATCCCTGCGAACAAGGAACGCGACATGGGTAACCGAGCCAACTTCGTGATCGTCGAAAACGGCAAGTGGCAGCTGTATTACTCGCACTGGGCGGGCTGTCGCATGCTCGACGCCTTGGCGTTCGGGCCTGAATTCGCCGTCCAGTACATCCGGGCCCTACGGGTGTGCGGCCCGGCGGAGTGGACTGATCCACTGTGGGCCGATGGCGGTGCGGTCGTCGACATCGACCGCAAGAGATTGTTGTTCTTCGGCGACGAACTGATGTGCGACATGCCGATTCGTCGGGCAATGATGAACGTGCTCGGCATAACCTGGTCCGACTACGCGGTGGGATGGGCTTACGGTGGGACGCACGAACTCGCCCAGTACGTTGATGCGGGGCGAGACTGGGATGAGGAGCTCTGCGGGCCTGATATGACATTGGCGCGCAAGCGAAACAGCCTATGTCATGTGGTGTCAGTCGTAGATACTGTTGGGCGCCTTCGGCTGTGGCCGTTGTGGTGGGGCGTGAGTTCGGCACGCCACGGGACCGCACTACTGGAACTTCTTCCAGGCAAGGGATTTTCCCGGATCCGGATGGGCAAGATCCCAGTGGGTGGCGTGCACGTCGACACGCGGACGCGCAGTGTCGGTGTCTGGTATACGGACGACCCGCAAAATGTGTTCGACCGCTTGCCGAGGCTGTGGTCTGGGTGGCAGACGGAATGCTGGGACGATCGCCACGAGGAACAGGTGGCGCTCTGTGGCCGCGCACTCCGGGTGCCCGAGTTGGATCTTGGTGTGGGGGCCACCAATGGTCTGGAGTGGGTGCGGAAGCGGGTGTTCCAGAGCGTCTCCGATGCACCTCTACGTCCGACGTCGGGTCAATGGTCCAGGTTTGAGCAGGCGTGTTCTGAAGTCGGTCTATATACTCGGAGTGCGTAATGTATATATCGGAGGTGTCCATGACCAAGAGGCTTATCGACATCGACGACGAGCTACTCGCCGCTGCGCAACGAGAGCTCGAAACGACGGGAATTGCCGACACGGTCCGGTCGGCGTTGCGTCTCGCATCAACGCAGTCGGCACGCGTGCGGCAGGCGGAGTGGCTCGCCTCGGGCGGCCTGGCGTCTCTCGCGGAGCGACGTCACCGGGACGAGGTATGGCGCTGACGGCACGGTTCCTCATCGACACCAGTGCAGCCGCTCGAATGGCACACCCGGTGATTGCGGATCGGCTGCGCCCGCTCATCGAAGCAGGCTTGGTGGCCACCTGCGCGGTGCTTGAAGCCGAAGCGCTTTACAGCGCCCGATCGGCGGTCGAGTATGCGCAGTTGCGTGCGGACCGTCGCGCTGCCTACGAGTATCTGCCGACCGACGATGAGCATTGGCAATCGGCTTTTGACGCGCAGTTCAGGTTGGCGCAGGCCGGTCAGCACCGCTCGGTGGGCATCGCCGATCTACTGACGTCTGTGATCGCAAGCCGTCACCGGCTGACGGTGGTGCATTACGACGCGGACTTCGAGATTGCCGCCTCGGTACTGGATTTCGAGCATATTTGGGTGGCGCCTCCGGGCAGCTGTTGAGTCACAGTCCGATTGGCGTCAGCCTTCGGGCCCGATTGCCCGGGTCAGCTCCGCATAGCGGCCGACGTGGTAATCGGTTGAGCCGAACTCGTACTGCACCGCAGTGAGCCGCTTGAAGTAGTGGCCGATCGCCAGTTCCTCGGTCATACCCATGCCGCCGTGCAACTGCACGGCGTTCTGCCCGACGAAACGCGCGGCCCGTCCGATGGTCGCCTTGGCCGCCGAGACCGCCTTGGCCCGTGCCGCGGGTTCGGCATCGAGATTCAGTACGGCGAGATAGACCGCCGCCGAGGCTTGTTCGACCTCCATGTGCATGTCGACCATCCGGTGTTGCAAGGCCTGGAAGCTGCCGATGGGCTGGCCGAACTGCTGGCGCTGCTTGCAGTACTCGACCGTATCGGCCAGCACCTTGCGCATACCGCCCACGGCCTCGGCGCACACCGCCGCGGCACCCTCGTCGCGGGCCAACTGCAGTGCCGGCCAGGCCTGGCCCTCGATGCCCAGCAACGCGTCGGCCGGTAGCCGGACATCCTCGAAGGTCAGGTCCGACGCTCTGCGGTCATCCACCGTGCGGTACTCGTGCGAGATGAATCCCGTTGTCAGCGAATCGGTGTCGATCAGGAACAGGGAGATCCCGTCGGTGTCTGCGCGTTCGCCCGATGTGCGTGCGGTCACCAGCAGGTGGCCGGCCAGCGGTGCGCCGACGGCCATCACCTTCGACCCGTTGAGCACCCACTCGTCGCCGTCGCGCCGCGCGGTGGTGGACACGTCGCGCCAGTTGTCCCCGGAGGTCGGCTCGGTGGCCGCCAGCGCGACGATGGCCGAACCGGCGACGACGTCGCGCAACAGGGCCGCCGCGGCCGGCTCACCGGACCGGTGTAACAGACCACCGGAGACCACCACGGTGTCCACGAACGGTTCGATCACCAGGGCATGGCCCAATGCCTCGGCGATGACCATGGTTTCGACCGGACCGCCACCGATGCCGCCGACTTCCTCGGGCAGGGCGGCGCCCAGGATGCCGAGTTCGTCGGCGAAGGCGCGCCAGATCTCGGGTTGCCAGCCGGGACCGGTCTTGGCTGCGGCGCGGCTCGACGCCAGGTCGTATCGGCTGGACAGGAATTTGGTCAGCCCGTCGCGCAGCAGTTCCTGTTCGTTGGTCAGGTTGAAGTCCATCTAGAGCCCCAGTTCCGCCTTGGCGAGGATGTTTCGCTGAATTTCGTTGCTACCGGCGTAGATCGAGCCGGCCCGGTCATTGAAATAGCGCAGTGGCGCAACCGCCTGCCACGGCGCTCCGCTGTGATAACCATCGGCGGGTGCTTGGTACTCGGCCACCGGACCCCCGGGGCAGGTGGCGTGCGGTTGGTAGGCGCGTCCGAGCGGTCCGGCGGCTTCGATGGACAATTCGGTCAGCGTCTGGCTCAGCTCGGTGCTCAGGATCTTGAGCATCGACGACGCTGTGCCCGGATTGCGGCCCTCGGCCACCGCGGCCAGCACCTGGTACTCCAGGATTTCCAGCACGTCGGTGCGGATCCGAGCATCGGCGAGCCTGCGGCTGAATGCCGGGTCGTCGATCAGTCGGCCACCGGCCGGTCCGGGTTGCCCGATAGCTGCCGTGGCGATCTCCTCTCCGAGCACCTGCAGGGCGGGGGCGTTGGCGCCGCCGCCGCGCTCGAATTCCAGCAGGTATTTGGCCACCGTCCAGCCATCGTCGATCACGCCGATCACGTTGGACTTCGGTACCCGGACCTCGTCGAAGAACACCTGGTTCTGCACCTCTTCACCGGAGGTCATGACCAGCGGGCGGATCTCGATACCCGGAGACGTCATGTCGATCAGCACGAACGTGATGCCCTGCTGTTTCTTGACACCCCGGGTGGTGCGCACCAGGGCGAAGATCCAGTTCGCCTCGCGGGCGTGGGTGGTCCAGATCTTGCTGCCGGTGCACACCAGGTCATCGCCGTCGGGTACCGCCGCCATCGACAGCGCGGCCAGATCCGAGCCGGCTTCGGGCTCGGAGTAGCCCTGGCAGAAGAACACCTCGCCGGTCAGGATTCCGGGAAGGAAGTAGTCCTTCTGTGCCTGCGTGCCGAATTTGATGATGGCGTGGGCCACCATGCGGATGCCATCGGCGACAGCGACGGCGCGCCGGCCAGCGTCGACTCGCGGCTGAAGATGTAGTGCTGGGTCAGACTCCACGCGCAGCCGCCGTGTTCGACCGGCCAGGCCGGTGCCGCCCATCCGCGTTCGTGCAGGATCTTCTGCCAGGCCATGCTGGCGTCGTGGTCGGCGTAGACGCTGGTCATCAGGCGTCCGGCGCGCCGGATCTCGGGAGTCAGATTGTTGGCCAGAAAGTCGCGAACCTCGTCACGGAAATCCTGATCGCTCGTCGACCATTTGACGTCCATGCCTGCCCCTGTCTGCCGGTGTAGCTCAACAGAGTAAACCTAGTTAGTCATGTGGGCTGAGTCACCACTGATGCGGGGTTGGTGTGAGCTGCGTCTGTCGAGCGATAATCGGAGGCGTGGAGCGGCGCCAAAGCGGTCAGGAGACCCAATCTCCGATGGCACTTCTGCAGAACCTGCCAGCCTTGGTGGTGTTGGAGCGGATCCCCGTCCCGGTGCTGGCCGTTGCCGAGGGCGGCGGCATCTTGTTCGCGAACACCGCGTTCGCGGAGATGGTGGGCCGTAGCGCCGAAGCGGTCAAGAACATGCAGTTCGCTGAGGTTTTTCATTCGCTCACCGGCGATGAATCGGCGGTCTCGGTGGTGCGGGCCAATGCCGACCTGGTTGTCGAGCTGGTCCACCACGACGGTTCGATCGTGCGGGCCCGGATGAGCAAGTCGGCGTTGCTACGCGGCGATGATCCGGTGGTGCTGGCGACATTCCAGGATCTCACCGAGCGCCTGTGGGCCGACGAGCTCTGAGCTATGTCGGTGGCCCCGGGTCTAGCCGGCGGCCTGGGAGCGGCGGAGCGATTCGCGGGCCAGGAACTCGCGGAAGTAGTCCAGCGATTCGCGGCTGACGATCGCGGGTAACAGCAGATCCCAGGTGCGCGCCACCCGATCGCGCAGATCCGTGCCGGTCACAGTGGCCCGTGCCAACGCCTCGGCGCCGAGCATGGATCCGAGTATCACCTCGGCGGCACTGGCGACGTCGAGGTTTTCCCGCAGGTCGCCCTCATCGGCGGCCTGCGCCAGTTGCCCGGCGAGCTCGTCCTGCCAACTTGCGTACACCCGGGCAGCGGCATCGTTGATGCCGCTGAAGGTCCTCAGCAGCTGCATACCGATCTGCGCGACTTTGTCGGAGCGGGTGAAATCGGCTACGACGAACAAACCGTGAATGGTGTTCTCCAACGCCGGGGACGACGAAAGGGCGATGGCGCGGAACGTGGCCAGCATTGCGGTGCCGCCCTCTCCGATGATCTCTTCGGCCAGCGTCTCCTTGGAGTCGAAGTGGTAGTACAGGGCACCCTTGGTCATCTCGGCGCGCTCGATGATGTCGCCCAAACCCGTCGCCGGATAGCCACGCTCATTGAACAGGTCGACGGCGGCATTGATGATCTTCCGCCGGGTCACTCCGGAGCGGGCCTGGGGCGGCATGGTGTCCAGGGTCCTTCCGTCAGGCCGGCCCGGCGGGGGAGGCGATGGTGATGCCGGGCTGGCTGGGATGCAGGGGGGTGGCCTTGTTGATGCCGACGGCCGTGCGGCGCCGGATGAACTGGGCGATGTAGCCGAGCCGCTGGGGTTCGACGAATCCTGGCAGCATCAGCAGCCAGCAGCGCTCGTGGTCGGTGAGGAATCGTCGTGGGTCGTCCAGATCGCTGGTCTGACGAATGCCCAGGTACATCGACACCAACAGTCGAGCGACCGACTCCGGGTCGGTGGCGTCGATGAAATCGCCCTCACCGACGGCGCGTTTGGCGATACCGGCGAAGCTCTGCACCCACGTGTCCAGTACCCGTGGCCCCAGACCGTCCGTCCGGCCGATGGACTCCACCAGGTTCAGGCACGCCCTGGCCATCGGGTCGCCGATATCCTCGGCGGCCACTAGGCACGACATGTCGATCAGCGTCTCCAGTCCGGAGAGGTTGCGGGCCAGAGCCTCCTTGACCATCTCGTCGGCCAGTTCGGTCCGGTGTTCGATGATCGCGGCTGCCAGGGCGTATTTGGACCTGAAGTGGAAGTACAGGGCACCTTTGGTGACGGGCGCATCGGCCAGGATGTCGTCGAGGCTGACCATGCCGTAGGGTTTCCGGGCGAATTGGCGCGCCGCCGCCTGCAGGATCTGGAGGCGGGTGTGCTCTGCTCGCCTGTCGAGCTGCTCAGTCACCACGGGACCTTCCTGACGCCCCCTGCCGCTGATGCGTCGGCAGGCCATTCCTGTCCGTCGTGCCGTCGACAGACTCAAAGTTTTCGCTGTGCGTGCATAACATTCTAAAGGTATGTATCGTGCTTAGCGTGATAACTCATGGTTCGGCGCGGGTTTCCCGTCCGGTGGCGGTGAATGCCACCATCGCGGGAGCTGCGACGGGCGCCACCATTTCGCGGTCGGCGGTTGCCAAGGGTTATCCTGGAAGCGTTGCCATGGCCTACACCGGCAATCCCCCTCGAATCCCGGTGTGGGCCGTGGCAACCCCAACTGTGCGGTGCGTCGGTGGTGGCGCAACCGAATTGTCATCGGTACGAAATCCCGATCTTGTAGCGAACATTCGCGAAAATGCTGTCGACGTGTGGGCTCTGTCCGTAGCGCCTGCGGCGGTTGTTCCAGGTGGATTCGGCCGCACGGAGGCACCCCTGTCGGCAGCTCCGGAGTGTCGCTAGCCGATGTGGGATGACGAGGTCGATGTCGTTTGCTGTGGCTTGGGTTTGGGGGCGTTGGCGGCAGCCGTCGCGGCGGTCGACGCCGACCTCGACGTGTTCGTCGCCCGGCCGGGAAATCTGAGCAGTCCTGAATCCGCACGGCCCGGTGGGGTAGTGCCATGGCTGGGTGCCGGGATCGAAGATCCGGAGACTCGCGAGTACTTCGATGAGCTGTCGGCCGACCTGGACGCGCTCGCCGGCTCCGAACCCGACACCAATTTGTCGATTCGCACGGTGGGCGAATGGACTCCAGTCACCGGCCGTGGTCGGATCGCGCCGTTCTACGGTGACCGGCTGCGCGAATGGGCGCACCGTTGTCTGGTCTCGCCCTACGGCGTGCTCTACACCCGATTGACGGACCGGGGCACGACACCGATGAAGGCCGCCTCCGGCGAGGAGATCCAGGTCAAGGTTGTCGGCGTACTGGAGACCGACCAGGCTACGAACCCGGCTTCGGCCCTGAGCGACTGGCTACTGGCCCAAGTGCGCGAACGGCAGATACCGATCTCGGACAACAGCACGCTGCAGCGCATCGTGTTCGAGGAGGGCGAGGTGCTCGGGGCGGTGATCGACACCGCCGACGGCCCACTGGCGCTGCGGGCCCGCCACGGCGTGGCGATCGCGACCGACCCTCACCCGGCCGGCCCGGGAGCGGCAACCGGCCCGCTCACCGAACCGGGGAGACCCCTCCAGGTGGGCCTGGTCGGCTACACCGCCAGCAGATTCGGCCGGATCGAACTGCTGCAGCCCGAAACCGACGGAGCGCGGTCGGCGTTCTGCCACTCCGGCCGGAACTACGACGGGCGGCGCGAGCCGGGCCGCTCACACGCGCGGCGCGGTCGAGAAATGCACCGGTACCCGCCCTTTGGCCAGTAGCCTGGCCATCTCGTGGCCGAGGATCGGCTTGGACAGCAAGAAGCCCTGCGCGCGGTAACAGCCGTGGCGCAGCAGCGTCAACGCGGCCCTTTCGGTCTCCACTCCTTCAGCCACCAGCTGTAGTCCGAACGCGCCGGCCAAGGCGATCACGGCGCGCACGATCGGCAGATCGCCCGGGTCGGAGCCGAGTCCGGAGACAAAGCTGCGGTCGATCTTGAGGGTGTCGACCGGAAGCGACTTCAACAGCGACAGCGCGCTGTAGCCGGTGCCGAAGTCGTCGATGGCGACTTGCACACCGATCTTGTGCAGTCCGGCAAGCGTGGTGCGGGTGGTCTCGATGTCCTGAACCACGATGCTTTCGGTGATTTCCAGGCATACCGATCCGCGCGGCAGGCGAAATTCCTCGATGATGCCGGCCACCGATGCGACGAACCCATCGGTCACCAACTGGACCGGCGACACGTTGATTCGCAGCACGATGTTGCGGCCGACGCCGTTGGACCGCCACCGCGCGAACTCGGCACAGGCTGTGCGCAGCACCCAGCGGCCCAATTCGCCTGCCAGGTTGATGGATTCGGCCACCCCGATGAACGCGTCGGGCGACAGCAGGCCGCGGGTCGGGTGCTGCCAGCGGACCAGGGCCTCGGCAGCCAGCACCTCACCGGTTCGCATGTCGATCTCGGGCAGATAATGCAGAACCAGCGCACCACTCTCGATCACGCTCTGCAGATGCAGTTCGATGTCGTTGCGGAAGTCGATCTCCATCGCCATCGCATCGGAGAACACCGCGACCTGGTTGCCTCCGGCGTTCTTGGCGGTCAGAACGGCATGGTCGGCCCGGTTGAGCAGATCGGAGGTGGAGTCTCTGCCCGGAATGCCTTCGGCCAGACCGATACTGACGGTTCGGGTGAGCATTTCGCCCTCGATGGTCACCCGTTCGCGCAGTATCGACTGCAGTCGGTAAGCCAGTGCGGTCGACTCCTCGACCGTCATCGGCGCGGCGGGGACCACCACGAACTCGTCACCGCCCAGCCGTGCGATCAAGTTGGGCTGGTCGTTGCCGCGCTGCAACCGCTCGGCCAGGATGCAGATGAAGGTGTCGCCGGCGGTATGGCCCAGGTAGTCGTTGATCGCCTTCAACCGGTCCAGGTCGAAGAACATCACCGTCACCGGACCCGGCTGGCCCGGGGCCATCCGGGCCTCCAGGTGGGCCATCAGCGCCCGGCGATTGTGCAGTCCGGTGAGGTGGTCGTGATCGGCCAGGTAGCGCAACCGATCCTCGGCCTCGATCCGTGCCTGCACCTGGGCGAACAACGATGCAATCGCCTTGAGCGCGTTGAGTTCTGCGGGCAGCCATTCGCGGTCGCCGAACTTCACGAAACCCAGAACGCCGGTGGTGACCTCACCGGACAACAACGGCACGCACGCCATCGACGTCGTCGGGATGTGGCGTCCGGCCTCGATCGTGCGCTGGTAGTCGTCGGTGGCCGGTTCCGGACGGAACACCGCCGGCTCCTTGAGATGCTCGGCCATGGCGAACACCGGATCGGCATCGGCGAAGTGAATCACCGCGAGCGGATCGGTCGGGGAGTCCAGCGGTCGGGGCGGCCACTCGGCGACCAGCCGCGTCGCGTGGGCCTCGTGATCGTTGTGCCGTAGGAAGCTCACGTCGACGTCGAAGAACGAGATCAGGTCGGCCAGCACCTGCTGGCTCACCGAGACCGAGGTCGCGGCGTCGACCGCCATCAGCTGCGTGGCGACCGATGTGACAAGGAGTTCGAGGCTGCCTGACACCAGTTACCTCCGCATCCAACTCAGCCGTACTGCGGCGCCAAACCCGGTTGGGCTCGACGTCGGCTGCGCACCGACGGACTCGGCGCGTAGGACAGCCTGAGTACCAACGCTTGCGCTTCGTCGCGCTCGGCGGTGGTCAACCTGCGAAAAGCGTACTGCAGGTCGCGTAATGCGTCGGCGTGGCCGTCTGACAGCTCGCGGCGGTCGTCGTCGTCGTGGGCGTAGAGGAACACCGGCGACACGGGTTGAACCGCCAGCCCGTGCTGCTGGGCAGCCACCCACACCGCCTCGACTGCCGATCCGGCCAGGGCGTAGTCGGTCAGCCGGCGCCCCCGGACCGAGACGACCGCCAGCGCCGAGCTGGAGGTGACCCGCTCGTAGGTGTCGTCACCGAGTGCAGCCCCCGCATTCCAGTCCGACAGCTTCGCCATCACCTCGGGGCGGCGCAGGATGTCCAACACGACCAGGTCGGTCGGATCCAACCCGAGGGTCGTGACGTCGAGGCCGCAATCAGGCTCGGGGTCGCCGGGCCAGCGCAGTTCCGACATCATCTCGCGGTGCAGGGTAGGGGTCAGATAGCGGATGCGGTCGGTCTCGGCGAGGATGCCTGCGGCCGTTTCGATCTCGGCAGGGTCGTGCAGGATCGTCAGCCGAGCACCCTGGTCACGGGCGGCGGTCCGCAGGCTGTCGAGTACCGCTGCGGGGATCGGCTCCGAGTTGCCCCGCAACCGGTTGGTTTCCCGAGCCAGCATGGGTCGGTAGAGCTCGGCCAAAGCCGGTGCGCTGCCGGGGGTGAACTCCGCGCTGCCGCACAGGGGCGTGCCCTCGTCGCCGCGCGACCAGTGCACCTCCCCGGTCAGTCCGTGTGCGGCCGCTGCCACCTGCGCGTTGAACGCAGCCGCTCCCAGCGCCACCGCGCTGCCTCGATAGCCGACATCCATCGCCGAGGTGTACTGCGTCGCCACCCGCAGGGTGAGCCGGTTGTCGTGCGATTCGATATGCCACGGTTGGACATTGCCACCCGACGGCGCGCGAATCGCCGCCGCCGCGATGATCTCGTCGACACCGGCGGGTTCCGCCGGTGCGGTGAGTTCGGCAATGCTGTCGATGGTTGCGGGTGCGGACTGCTCGACGAGGGGATCGCCGATCCGGTCGAGGGCGTCGGCGACATCGACGCGGATCCGCCCGGACGGCATTGGTTCTCCCAGTCCGATGCGGCGCACCGCGTTGGCGACGATGGTGGCCCCGAGCACAACCTCCTCGGCCAGTTGGGGCCAGGTGGTCAGCGTCTTGCCCACCTCGACCAGCGACGCCGCCATTCGTGCCGACAGCTGCGATGCGTCGAGTATTCGCAGCACATGCGGCACCTTGTCCTTACTGCTGAGGCCGGCCAGATCCTCGGCCGCGATATCGCCGATCAGACCGTGCAGGATCGAACGTGTGGGCTCCAGGTCGAACCGCTCCACATCGAGCAGCCCGCGGTCGCCGGTGGTCATCAGCACCGGCAGTTGTCGGGCCCGGGCAGCCTCGCGGACAAGGACTTTCGCGTCCAGCGAATCGCATTCTTCGACGACGATGTCCAGATCGTCCAGGAACTGATCGATGGACTCCGGTGTCGCGCCGTTGCGATCGATCCGGACCAGCAGGTACGGATCGATCTCGGCGATCCTGCGCGCCGCCACCACAGCCTTGTTCAACCCCAGGTCGAAGACCGTACCGGGTACCCGGTTGAGGTTGGCCAACTCCAGTTCATCGAAGTCGGTAAGCCGAATCTCGCCGCAAAGGCCCTCGGTTGCAAGGTTGTAGGCGATCGCGTGTCCGACGCTGAGCCCGATGACACCGATCCGCAAGCCGGCCAGGCGCCGCTGTTCGTCGGCGCTGACCAGATTGCGGTTGCGATCCAGCCGTAACCGGTTGAACGCACGCGGGCCCAGAATGTGGACCACGCACCGACGCCACGGGTAGTAGGCCCAACGGGTCGGCTCCTCGAGGATCTCGGGTTCGACCGCGGGCACGAGTCCGCGCAGCGCGGCCTGTTGCTGGCGGCATTCATCGATGACCGTGATGCGCGGATCCCCGCGCAGTTGGTCCAGGCTGTGGCCGGTGGATGACGCGGTCGCTGCGCCTTCGGTGTCGACGAAGATCGCTCGATACTGATCGGAGTCGTTGATGTCGCTCAAGTCGGAATTCTCGTCGTCCCGGCGATTCATCGTCCGACTGCGGCGTAGGCGCGGGCGTCGTCGGCTCCCGATCGAGGGGCGATTCGCTGAGCCTCGGTGAAGTATCGCGACAACTGCTGGGGGTCGGCGTGGTTGGCGAATGTACGGCTATCCCACCACATCATCTTCGTCTGGTACCGCTCGTCCGGGTACGGCGTCGCCGGGATCTTTGTGGCCAACACTCCGCCGGATGACAACCAGCGTTTCAGAACGTAGGCCGCCGCCGTGGCCATGGCGAACTGAATGTTGAGCAGTGACATCGCGTGCAATGGCATGCGCGCCAGCGTATCGGTGAGTGCCCGACTCTGTTCGGGGTCGTCGCAGACCCAGGCCGTCTTCATCTCGACCACGCCGAAAGGCAGGCGGTCGGCGATCATTTTGTGCACCGAGTCCAGCCCGGGCTGTCCGTTCCATTCGACAATCGCATGGCTTTCTTCGACCCTTCGATAGGGTCCTTTGGCGCGTAGGCCGCCGACAACTCGACCGGAACTGTTGATTCCGACGCAGAACAGTGCCGTATCGTCGCCGGTCTGTAACTCATGCAGGTCAAGTGCCTGTTCGACGCCGTGTTTGCGGTAGTTCGACTGGGCGCCGCGGACATATTCATTCCACAGTTCGCGCTCCGCGCCGGGCTGGGCCACGACGATGGTGCACTCGCTGCCGGCGTCCCACCAGCTCGGGCTTTCGTCCAAAGTGATGGCGGAGCGGCCGGTGGCATCGAGTTGGGGAGCGGTCATCTGAGATCCATTTCGTAGGTCGGCCGGCCGTCACCAACGGAGCGGCTGATTTGGTTGCGTACGCGGTCGTGCGAATACGTGAGATGAAGTATCGCGCTGCGTGATGGTGAAATTCCAGCGAGCTGAGAAATCTTGTCCAGCTGTAGGTTGAATTCGATGGTCTGGTCCCAGATTTACCCACGGGTACATGCAATTGTGGCAAATTCAGAAACCACTATTCATGCCGTATAGCTGTATTGAACCCGTGCGTAGCAAAATTTCTTAATTGACGGCGACGCTAGCTGAACTTCGGGGTGTCCGGTTGGAGAAATTTTGCTGTCTCGGCCCGCAGCCAGCCCGGGCCGGGGAGCCGCGCACCGTGGCTGGGAATCGACTGGGCGTGACCGTGGGCCGTTCAGGTCGGTGCAGCGGCGGGGCGGCCCGGCCACCCGGACCCGGTACCGGCGGGCTGCCTCACCGGCCCGCCGGACGGATGAGATTCTTATGGTGATGACACAGGAATACCCGAAAGCGACCTCGTTGCCGGCCCAGGACGTCGGCAGGCTGCTGCTGCGTTGTGCAGACCGGCCCGGCCTGGTCGCGGCCATCAGCGGCTTCCTCACCGGCGCCGGCGCCAACATCGTGTCGCTGGATCAGCATTCCACCGAACAGACCGGTGGAACCTTCATCCAGCGCACGATCTTCCACCTGCCGGGTCTGGCCGCGGTGCGTGACGAACTGGAGCGCGACTTCCAGCGGGAGGTGGCCGGGCCGTTCGAGATGGACTTCCGTCTCACCGAAGCCGCCAAACCCAAGCGGGTGGCGCTGCTGGCGTCGCGGGAGGACCACTGCTTGCTGGATCTGTTGTGGCGCAACCGGCGCGGTGAATTGGACATGTCGGTGGTCATGGTCATCTCGAACCATCCCGACCACGCCGATCAGGTGCGCGCATTCGGTGTGCCGTATCTGTACGTTCCCGCGACTCGGGAGAACCGGGCCGAGGCCGAGCAGCGGATACTTCAGTTGTTGCACGGCAATGTCGACCTGGTGGTGCTGGCCCGCTACATGCAGATCCTCACCCCGGAGTTTCTCGATGCCGTGGGCTGTCCGCTGATCAACATCCATCATTCCTTCCTGCCTGCATTCATCGGTGCCGCGCCGTACCGGCGGGCCAAGGAGCGTGGGGTCAAGTTGGTCGGGGCGACAGCGCATTACGTGACCGGGGATCTCGATGAGGGGCCGATCATCGAGCAGGACGTGGTGCGCGTGGACCACCGCCACTCGGTCGCCGATCTGGCGCGGCTGGGAGCCGACGTGGAACGGCTGGTGTTGTCGCGTGCGGTCCTGTGGCACTGTGAGGACCGGGTAGTCCGGTTCGGGAATCAGACCGTGGTCTTCTGAGCACGGTTCGAGAGGAGTGACGGTGAGAGTCTTCAATGGTCTTGACGAACTCGCGGTGGCGGCCGGCAGTGAGCTGGGCCCGACCGACTGGTTGGAGATCACCCAGGAGCGGGTGAACCTGTTCGCCGACGCCACCGATGATCATCAGTGGATCCATGTGGACCCCGACAAGGCGGCCGGCGGGCCGTTCGGCGGGACGATCGCACATGGCCTGCTGACCCTGTCGTTGCTTCCCCATTTCACCCATCAGCTGTATCGAGTCGACAATGTCGCGATGGCGATCAACTACGGCTACAACAAGGTTCGGTTCATCACGCCGGTACGGGTCGGCGCCAAGATCCGGGCGCGCGCGGCGATCGCCGATGTCACCACACTCGATGGTGCGGTGCAGTCGACCATGACGGTCACCGTTGAGATCGAGGGTTCGGACAAGCCCGCCGCGGTTGCCGAATCGATCGTGCGCTTCATCGCCTGACAGCTCGCGCGGCCGGCCTCGAGGGAGACCGGCCGCTTAGTCATGCGATCACTTCGACGATGATCGTCGGAATCGCTGGTATGAAGTGACATCTCAGTTAATATCGGCCCCATGCCCGACTCTTCGCCGCACCGCGGCATGGTGTTAGCCACTGTCGCACTGGTCCTGGCCACGGCCGCCCTCGGATTGTCCGTGTGGACGCACTTTCGGCCGTCGCCCGACCCTGCGCCGCAGCCGTCCTACACCGACGCGCAACGCGCCGACGCCAAGATGAAGATATGCGCGGCCACCGATGTGGTCCGTCGCGGAGTTTCCCGCAACACCAACCTGGAGAGCCCGGGCGGGCCTGAGGATGTGACCGGTGCCCTGGCGGTGGCGGCGAACGCCCGGTTGTCGATGTATGACGGCGGGCAGTATCTGCTGGCCCGGTTGGACCCGGCGACCGCGGACGATCTGGCGACCGCGGTGCGCAAGTTCGCCAACGATCTGTTGGATATCGGCGCGGCCGCCACGGCCGGGGCGCAGAACTCGGACGAGGAGCAGGCGGCGCGGCTGCGGGATGCCGCCGCGGCGAATACCACCATCCAGGAACTATGCAGATGAACTAGCTGTTGTACAGTGCCGCAACGTCACTGGGACGGACTTTCAGGGCGGCATTGCGGGGGAGTGAATCGACGATCGCGACGGCTACCGGCACATGATGGCTGGGTAGCGCTTCGCGGACCAGACCTTTCAGCTCCTCGCCGGTGGGAGCAGCAGCGCCGCGTCGTAACTCGACCGCGGCGAACGGCACCGCGCCCAGTCGCGGATCCGGCACTCCGACGACACACGCATCGAGAACGCTGGGGTGTGAGATCAGCACCCGGCGAACGGTTTCCGGCAGAATCTTGAACCCGCCGCGATTGATCGCCCCATCGCTGCGTCCATGCAGGGTGACGAACCCGTCCTCGTCCATGGAGGCCAGGTCGGTGGTGCGCACCCAATCCGGCCCGATCACCGCCACACTGGCCTCAAGCAAGCCGACACCGCCGGCGGGAACTTCGGCCCCGGTGTCGGGGTCGACGATACGCACCCGCACCCCGGGCAGAGGCAACCCGACGCTGTCGGGTTTGGCCACGCCGTAGCGGCGGTACAGTTCGGGAGTCCAGGTGCACACCGAACCCGCGAATTCGGTTGCCCCGTAAGCCCACAACAGAGGTATCCGGTAGCGGGTTTCAAACTCCGCACGCAATTCGGGTTCCAGCGGTCCGGAACCGCCGGACAGACAATCCAGGGAGGCCAGGTCCTCGGGGGGAACCTCGGCCTGCAGCAGCATCCGGATGATCGCGGGTTGCACCCCAGCACGGGTGATCCGGTAGGTCTTGATGGCACGGACCCACTCCGCGACACTGAACTTCTCCACCAGCACCATGCGCTTGCCGCTGCACGGGGCGGCCAGCAACTGGCAGACGCCGATGCTGCCGAACGGCCAATACACCAGCGCGGGCGGATCGTCGGGCCCGACCACCTCGGCGCCCGCGCCGATGGTCATGCTCAATACGGTATGGGCTAAAACGTTGGTGGCGATCGGGATTCGCTTCGGCGGACCGGTGGTGCCGCTGGTCAGAAGATGCAGGCCGGCCTGTTCCAGCACCGGGTCGTGCCGGCTGTCCGGTTGCCGGTCCGCGGTCGGGCCGATCCCGAGGGGATCGTCAGACAGTGCGAAACCGGCCGATCCGGCCAGGCGCACCGCATTGTTGAGTTCCGGAGTCCAGTCCTCGGCATCCGCGAGAATCGCTGGAAGTGCCAGAGTTTCGACGTCACGCGCAATCGCCGCGGCCGACTGATACGAGTAGACCATCACCACCGGGCGCCGCGATGCGATGAACCCGAGAATCGCCGCGGCGTGGGCAACCCGGTTGCGCACCACAATGCCGACCGGTTCGCCGTCCTGGACGCCGGCGTCGTGTAGCGCGGCCGAGATGCGTCCGGTGAACTCCGCAATCTCGTTCCCCGAATACCACTTTCGGTTGAACTCGATGAACGGTCGGTCGCCGTAGGCGTCCAGCCCGGCGGCCAGGGTGTCGGCGAAGTCTGCGGACATGCCGGCCTAGAACTGGGTCGCACCCAAGTCGACGGCGACCCGGCTGGCGGTGACAAACCGCGATTCGTCGCTGGCCAGCCAGCACGCGGCGTCGGCGATGTCCTCGGGTTCGGCGATGAAGTCGGGCAGGAACGGGGTCACCATCTGCATTAGTCCCGGGTTGGTCTCATTGGCCCGGTTCAGGGCAGCCATCATGTCTCCGGTGCCCATCGGGGTGTTGACCGCCCCCGGATGCAGGCTGTTCACCCGGATCCTGTGCTTGCCCAGTTCGGCGGCGAACGCCCGGGCCAGGCCCGTGACACCGTGCTTGCTTGCGGTGTAGTGCACCATGAACGGCTGCATCTTGATGCCCGCGGCCGAGCTGATCAGGATGATCGAGCCGCCTCGGCCACCGTCGATGATGTGCTGAGCGCCGGCCATCACGGTGTTCCAGGTTCCGGTCAGGTTGATGTCGATGACGTCGCGGAACGACTCGGGTGTGGTTTCATTCCAGGCTTCCGGCACGGTGATTCCGGCGTTGGCGATGATGATGTCGAGCCGGCCGAACTGCGCGACGCCCTTGTCGACAACGGCGCGCAGCGCGTCGAGGTCGCGAGTATCTGCGGCCGCGGCCACGATCCCGCGCCCGGTGGCCTCGACCAGTCGCACCGTCTCGGCCAGATCATCCGGAGTCGCCGAATCGTAGGGAACACTCGGCGGCAGTGGCCCGGCGATGTCGATTGCGATGATGTCGGCGCCCTCGTTGGCCATCCGGACGGCGTGCGCGCGTCCCTGACCGCGGGCGGCTCCGGTGATGAAGGCGACTTTCCCGGCCAGCCGGTCACTCATCGATTCCCTACCTCCTCTAGTGCGTATTTCTGGTTGCGGCCTTGACCAAGCCGCCGCCGATGATCAGACGCTGGATCTCGCTGGTGCCCTCGTAGAGACGCAGCAGCCGGACCTCGCGGTAGATGCGTTCGACTGGGACCTCGCGCATGTAACCGGTGCCACCGTGGATCTGTACCGCCAGATCGGCTACGTTGCCTGCCATTTCGGTGCAGAACAGCTTGGCTGCCGACGGAGCGATGCGGCGGTCCTCACCGGTCACCCACTTCTGCGCGGCGTCACGGACCAGGGCCCGCCCGGCCAGCACTCCGGTCTGCTGGTCGGCGAGCATCGCCTGCACCAGTTGGAAACTGCCGATCGGTTGGCCGCCCTGGGTGGCCGCTGCGGCGTAGGCCACCGATTCGTCGAGCGCGCGTTGTGCGGATCCGACCGCGAGTGCGGCGATGTGCACCCGGCCGCGGGCCAGGGAGGTCATGGCGGCCCGGTAGCCGACATCCTCGTTGCCGCCGACCAGCGCGCTCGCCGGCACTCGCACGTCGGTGAAGGTGACGTCGGCGGTCCAGGCCCCCTCCTGGCCCATCTTGGCGTCCTTGGTGCCTACCTCGACGCCTGCCGCGTCGGCCGGTACCAGAAAAACAGCGATACCCGGGCCGGCCTGATCGGCGGGGCGGGTGCGGGCGAACACCACGAACAGATTCGCGGTGGGCGCGTTGGTGATGAATCGCTTCTGACCGTTGATCACCCAGTGATCACCTTCGCGAACTGCCTTGGTGCGCAATCCCGCCGGGTTGGATCCGGCGCCGGGCTCGGTCAGCGCGAAAGAAGCGACGACGTCACCGGAGGCGATTCCTTCCAGCCACCGGGTCTTCTGCTCATCGGTACCGAATCCCACCAGTACCTGGCCCGCGATGCCGTTGTTGGTGCCGAACATCGACCGCAATGCCAGTGAGGTGTAGCCGAATTCCATTGCCAGCTCGACATCCTGGGCCAGGTTGAGCCCGAGGCCACCCCACTGCTGGGGAATCGCGTAACCGAACAGTCCCATGTTCTTGGCCTGCTCGCGGAGGTCGTCGGGCACTTTGTCGGTGGCCAGGATCTCGTTCTCGCGGGGCACCACGGCGGAGCGGATGAAGCTGCGGGTCTGCGCCAGGATCGCCTGGAAGTCCTCGTCGCTGACCTCGGCAGTGGCCGCAGTGCTGGTCACAGGGGACTCCTTTGCTCCGTCGCATCAGGGGTGACGAATCGCCAAGATCGTATATGACAATATTGCGAGATCGTATATGAAAATGGGTGACGGTTCGACGGAGCCCTGGATCAGGAGTAAGGAGAGGTGATCAGGTGTCATTGCTGACTGGTCAGACTGCGGTGGTGACCGGTGGCGCCCAGGGTCTGGGCCTCGCCATCGCTCAACGATTCATCGCCGAGGGCGCCCGAGTGGTGCTCGGCGACCTCAACCTTGAGGCCACTGAGGCGGCCGCCGCCGAGCTGGGCGGCCCGGAGGTGGCCGCCGCGGTGCGCTGCGATGTCACCTCCGCTGCCGACGTCGAGGCGTTGGTGGCCACCGCCGTCGAACGCTTCGGCGGGCTGGACATCATGGTCAACAACGCCGGCATCACCCGCGACGCGACACTGCGCAAGATGACCGAGGAGCAATTCGATCAGGTCATCGCGGTGCATCTGAAGGGAACCTGGAACGGCACGAAATCGGCCGCGGCGATCATGCGGGAGAACCAACGTGGCGCGATCGTGAACATGTCCTCGATCTCGGGCAAGGTCGGCCTGATCGGCCAGACCAACTACTCGGCGGCCAAGGCCGGCATCGTCGGCATGACCAAGGCTGCTGCCAAGGAGCTGGCGCATCTCGGGGTGCGGGTGAACGCCATCCAGCCGGGCCTGATCCGTTCGGCGATGACCGAGGCCATGCCGCAACGGATTTGGGACCAGAAGTTGGCCGAGGTGCCGATGGGGCGGGCCGGTGAGCCCGACGAGGTGGCCAAGGTTGCGCTGTTCCTGGCCAGCGATCTGTCCTCGTACATGACCGGCACGGTGCTCGAGGTGACCGGCGGTCGGCACGTATGAGTACCGGCGTGAGGACTCGCGAAGCCGTCATCTGTGAACCGGTCCGTACCCCGATCGGCCGTTACGGCGGCATGTTTCAGTCCTTGACCGCGGTCGAACTCGGGGTCACCGCGCTGAAGGGACTGCTGGATCGCACCGGAGTCCCCGTCGAGGCGATAGACGACGTGATCCTGGGGCACTGCTATCCGAACAGCGAGGCCCCGGCGATCGGTCGGGTGGTGGCACTCGACGCGGGCCTGCCGGTGACGGTTCCCGGCATGCAGGTCGACCGCCGCTGCGGTTCGGGGTTGCAGGCGGTGATTCAGGGTTGTCTGCAGGTGCGCAGCGGCGACAACGACTTGGTGGTGGCCGGCGGCACGGAGAGCATGAGCAATGTTGCGTTCTACTCCACCGACATGCGTTGGGGCGGCGCCCGCAATGGCGTTCAGATGCACGACGGCCTGGCGCGCGGCCGGACCACCGCGGGCGGGCAGCACTACCCGGTGCCGGGTGGAATGCTGGAGACCGCGGAGAATCTGCGTCGCGAATACGGCATCACCCGAGCCGAACAGGATGAGCTTGCGGTGCGCTCGCATCAGCGTGCGGTGGCCGCCCAGCGCGAAGGTGTTCTGGCCGAAGAGATCATCCCCGTGACGGTGCGTGACCGCAAGGGCGCTGCGGACGCGAGGAGCAAAGATGGCCTGAGCGTGATCGACACCGATGAGCATCCGCGTGCGGATACCACCGTCGAATCGTTGGCCAAGCTCAAACCCGTTCTGCTCAAGCAAGATCCGGACGCAACCGTGACCGCGGGCAACTCCAGCGGCCAGAACGATGCGGCGTCGATGTGCATCGTCACGACACCGCAGAAGGCTGCCGAACTCGGCCTGAACCCGCTGGTCCGGCTGGTGTCGTGGGGCGCGGCCGGGGTTGCGCCCAGCATCATGGGCATCGGCCCGGTCCCGGCCACCGCAGTGGCACTGGCCAAGGCCGACCTGCAGCTCAGCGATATCGACCTGATCGAGCTCAACGAGGCGTTCGCCGCGCAGGCGCTGGCGGTGATGCGGGAGTGGAAGTTCGGTGCAGCCGATCAAGAGCGCACCAACGTACGGGGATCCGGGATCTCGTTGGGGCACCCGGTCGGGGCGACGGGCGGCCGGATGCTGGCAACCCTGGCCCGGGAACTGACCCGGAGGCAGGCCCGCTACGGGCTGGAAACCATGTGCATCGGCGGCGGACAGGGTCTCGCTGCCGTGTTCGAAAGGGTGTCATGACCAGACTCGCTCAGACTCTGGGGCTCACCGAGTTCCAGACCGAGATCGTCTCGACCGTACGGCAATTCGTCGACAAGGAAGTCATTCCGACAGCCCAGGAGCTGGAACACTCCGACACCTATCCGCAGGCCATCGTCGACCAGATGAAGGACATGGGCCTGTTCGGCCTGATGATCCCCGAGGAGTACGGCGGCCTCGGCGAGTCCCTGCTCACCTACGCGTTGTGCGTGGAGGAACTCGCCCGCGGGTGGATGAGCGTGTCCGGGGTGATCAACACCCACTTCATCGTCGCTTACATGATTCGTCAGCACGGCACCGACGCTCAGAAGCAGAAGTTCCTGCCGCGCATGGCGACTGGAGAGACACGCGGGGCGTTCTCGATGTCGGAGCCCGAGTTGGGCTCGGATGTGGCGGCCATCCGTACCCGGGCCACCAACAACGGCGACGGGACCTACACGATCAACGGCCAGAAGATGTGGCTCACCAACGGGGGCAGCTCAACGCTGGTCGCCGCGCTGGTGCGCACCGACGAAGGTGCCGACAAGCCGCATCGCAACCTGACCGCCTTCCTGGTGGAGAAGCCGACCGGATTCGGCGAAGTGGTTCCAGGACTGACCATTCCGGGCAAGCTGGACAAGCTCGGCTACAAGGGCATCGACACCACGGAGTTGATCTTCGACGGTTACCGCGCCAGCGCCGAGGACATCCTCGGCGGCGTCACCGGTCAGGGTTTCTTCCAGATGATGGACGGCGTCGAGGTGGGCCGGGTCAATGTGTCGGCGCGCGCCTGCGGTGTGGGGATCCGGGCGTTCGAGCTGGCGGTGCGTTATGCGCAGCAGCGCGAAACCTTCGGCAAGCCGATCGCCGAGCATCAGGCGGTGGCATTCCAATTGGCCGAGATGGCAACCAAAGTCGAGGCTGCGCATCTGATGATGGTCAACGCGGCGCGTCTGAAGGACTCCGGCGAGCGCAACGATGTCGCCGCGGGCATGGCCAAATACCTGGCCAGTGAATTCTGCTCGGAGGTCACCCAGCAGAGCTTCCGGATTCATGGTGGCTACGGCTACTCCAAGGAGTACGAGATCGAGCGATTGATGCGTGACGCACCGTTCTTGCTCATCGGTGAAGGCACCAGCGAGATCCAGAAGAACATCATCAGCAAGCGGCTGCTGTCGGACTACCGGGTCTGAGCTGTGACTGTTCCGGATTCCGCGCAGCGGCCGCAACTTGCCAGTGATGTGGCCCGACTGACCCGTCGGCGAATCTTCGACGGCACCTATCCGGCCGGGAAGTACATTCGTCTGGAAGGCCTGGCAGCCGAGTTGGGGATCAGCGTGACGCCGGTGCGTGAGGCATTGTTCGGGCTGCAAACCGAGGGGTTGCTGACCCAGCAACCGCGTCGGGGTTTTCTGGTGCTGCCGGTCACTCGCCGTGACATCGACGATGTGGCGGGGGTGCAGGCCCACATCGGCGGGCAGTTGGCGGCACGCGCAGCGGGTGAGATCACCGACAGTCAACTGGCCGAACTTGAGCGCATTCAGCAGCAGCTCGAAGTTGCTTATGCGCAGGGTGATCACGAGGCAGCGGTCAGGTACAACCACGAGTTCCACCGTGGCATCAACCGAGTGGCCGAATCGCCGAAACTCGCGCAGCTGATGTCCCAGATCACGCGGTACGCATTGGAATCGGTTTACCCGACCGTCGAGGGCTGGCCCGAGCAGTCCACCCACGATCATCGCCGGGTGCTGGCCGCATTGAAGGAGCGCGACGCCGAGTTGGCCTGTGCCGCCATGGCCGAGCATCTGTGCGCGGCATCGAAACCCCTCATCGAGCATCTGGCCCGGCTGGGCGTGCTCGGGTAGGGACGACATCAGAGCCCGCGAGCAGACGCAGACTCGCACATTTCGGTACCGAAATGTGCGAGTCTGCGTCTGCTCGCCGAGAGAAGGGTGGGGCAATGGCAGGTGTGCTCGACGGGATACGGGTACTCGACTACGGCCGGTTCATCGCAGCACCGTGGTGCAGCGCGATCCTCGCCGATATGGGTGCCGATGTGCTGCGCGTGGAAAAGCGGGAAGGCGGCGAGGATCGCTGGGTGCAGGCCGTCACCGCGGGCGGCGAAGGCGGCACCTTCCTGCAGTGCAATCGGAACAAGCGTTCGCTGACCCTGGACTCCACCACGGCCGAGGGCGCTGAGATCACCCGGCGGTTGGTGGCGCGTGCCGACATCGTGATCGCCAACATGCCGCTCGCCGGGATGCGGGCCAGCGGGCTGGACTACGAGACGCTCAGGGCGGTCAAGCCCGACATCATTCTGGCCAGTGCCACCGCATACGGCGAGGGCGGCCCGTACAGCGAGAAGATCGGTTTCGACGGCGCCGGTCAAGTCATGTCGGGTGCGGTGTACCGGCAGGGCCTGCCGGACCAGCCGATCCGTACCGTGGTGCCCTACGCGGACTTCGGGACTGCACTCACCTTGGCGATCGGCGTGATGATGGCGTTGTATCACCGGGACCGGACCGGCGAAGGCCAGCATGTGGAGGGGGCGTTGCTGCCCACCGCGCTGATGCTGTCCAATGCGTTCCTGATCGAGCGGGAACTGCTGCAGACGGACAAGCCGAGAATGGGCAACCGGGGTGCATCGGTCGCGCCGTGCGACCTGTACCGCACCGCCGACGACCAGTGGGTGCTGTTGCAGGTGGCCGGTCAGCCGATGTTCAAACGCTGGTGCCGTCTGGTCGGCCGCGAAGAACTGTTCGACGATCCACGTTTCGGCAATGACGACCTGCGCTGGGAGAACGGCGACGTTCTCAACGACATCATGGCTGCGTGGTGTGCCGACAAGACCAAGACCCACGTGCTGGAACTGCTGGAGGAGGCGAAAATGCCAGCGGCTCCGTTACATTCGACACAGGACGTGCTCGATGACCCGCATGTCCAGGCGATGGGATACCTGCAGCGGGTCGCCTTCCCGGGGGCGTCCCGGGATGTGCCGATCGTCGATACCCCGTTCCGGATGTCGGCGACGCCGGGCACCATCCGGCGCCGGGCGCCGTTACTGGGTGAGCACACCGACGAGGTGCTGGCCGAGATCGGGTACGGCGCAACGCAGATCGCCGACCTGCGGGCGAACTGCATCGTGTGATGTAGCGGTCACAGCGGCTCGGCGATCGATTGCAGGGCGGCGAGCTGATCGCAGAAATGTTCGGCGTTGGCGGCCTGAACCGTGCAGTTGGCGATGGTGGCGCCGACATCGCGGAGCCGTTCCAGGCGCCGTCGGGACGCGGTGGGGTCACCGAGTGGGTCCAGCGCCGCACCCGGAGACAGCACGATATCGAAGTCGGCGGGCGGGCGGTGTTGGGCGAGAAACTCCGCGATCGCCTCGTGGGACAGACCGAACGGCACCCATCCGGTGCCGAGATCGACTGCCCGGCGCAGCGACCGCTTCGTACGGCCACCCACCCAGAGCGGGAGATCGGTTGTGGTGGCGTGGGGTTCGATGACGAATCCGTCGACCACCGGCCGACCCCAGGCGGCCCGAAGCGACGAGATGGCCCGGTCGGCCGCCACGCCCCGATCGGTCCACTCGGCGCCCAGCAGGTCGAATTCCTCAGTCAACGAACCGACGCCGACGCCGACGATCACCCGGCCACCGCTGAGCCGGTCGAGAGTTCCGTAGCTCTTGGCCAGCTGCACGGGATGGTGATAGCCGATCACCAGCACCGTGGTGGCCAGCCGGATGCGGCGGGTCCGCGCGGCCAGGAAAGACAGCGTGGCCAGTGGATCCCAGTACACCGTCCCGCGGTCCGCGGCCGCGGTGGCCGGTATGCCGACGTGCTCGGCGCAGGTGAGGTGGTGAAACCCCAAGCGGTCCGCGGCCTCTGCCACCAACGCGAGCTCATCGGGGCCGGCGGTGGCCTCCCACGATGAGGCCACGCCGGGCTGTTGCATGACGATGGGGGTGGACAGGCCGAGCCTCACCGCGCAGACTCCTCCGCGCCCCCGATCAAGCGGGCCATCATCTGGTCGGTCCGCAAGATGGTCTCGGCCCGATCGGGGTTACTGTGCGCCAGAGCCACTTTCGCATGTTTCGAGATGACGTGGACGGGACCGTTGCCGAGCGCGGCCAGCCCTTCGCGGGCCACGTCGTCGGGCTCGGACACCGCCATACCCGGAATGTCGAAGTTCAGGCCGACCCGCTGCATCGCCGGTGTGCGGGTAACCCCGAGGACCAGCTCCAGGACGTCGACGCCGCCGTCCCGGAGCTCCAGCCACAGCCCCTCGGCGAAAATCCTGCCGAATGCCTTGACCCCGCCGTAGACGGTGTGCCGTTTCGAACCGAGGTATCCGGCCACCGACCCCACCAGCAGGATGCCGCCGTGTCCGCGTGCCCGCATCAACCCGCCGAACTGGTGTACCAAGGCCATCGGTGTGCGGATGTTCAGGTCGATCACGCGCTGGAATGCGTCAAGGTCGCCGTCGAGAAACTGCTCGCTGTGGGTGTTGGCTCCGGCATTGTGAACCAGCAGGCCCACCTCGACGTCCGAGACCGCGCGGGCGACGGCCGCCGCGGCCGAGGGCTCCGATAGATCGGCCGACAGGACCCGGACTTCGACACCGTGCGCTCGGCACAGCTCCGCGGTCTTATCCAGCGGTTGTTGCTTGCGCGCGACGAGCAGCAGGTGAATTCCGGCCTCGGCCAACTGGAGTGCGAACGACCTGCCGACGCCTTCCGAGCCTCCGGTGATGACGGCCCACGGGCCGTACTTCTGCCGGTCGAAGGTCCCGGCGTCGGGCGGGTTCTGTTCTGCGCTCACCACGCCGTTCTATCATGGCCGTCGGCCAATTACTAGAATCAATTCTAGTTTTGTGAGGAGTCATCGACCATGCCGCGTATCGGAACGCCACGGGAGCCGGGCCAGGCCTCGACGCCCCGTCAGTTGGCCCGCAACGCCGCGATCCTGCGATCGGCGGCTCGGTTGGGTGCGTTGCACGGGCTGGAACACGTCCAGATCTCCGATATCGCCGCTGACGCCGGCGTCGCGCTCGGCACGCTGTACCGGTATTACCCGTCCAAGCATCACCTGTTCGCGGCGCTGCTCACCTCCTCGATATGGGCGATCCCCGAACCCGTTCAGCGGCCCGGCGACCGCGCGGCGGCCGTCAGCGACTATCTGGGTGAGGCCACCGAGCGGCTGCTCGCTCAACCCCTGCTGGCCCGGGCGATGATGGTGTCCGTCAACGCCGTTCGGACTTCAAGTGACGCCGCCGCGGATCTGTCGACGCGGCAGCGAATTCTGGCGATCGCGGGGATTACCGAACCCACCGATGAAGATCAGCGACTGGCCCGCCTGGTCGAGCAGTGCACCTACGGCATCCTGACCTGGGCGGCGGCCGGTCAGCTCGATGCGGCTACTGCCGTATCGGATGTACGGCACGCATGCGACCTGCTGCTGGCGCCGTGGCGCGGGCAGGGCTGAATGCATCCGTGCAGCAGTTCGGGAACGGTGTCAGGCACTGGTCGAGAAGTACTCCCGTATTGCACCGAGATCGGCCTTGCCCGACGGGGTGCGGGGGATGGTGTCGACAATCGCGATCGCGGTGGGAATCTCGTACCGGGCCAGCCGGCCCTGCAGATAGTCGGTGAGTTCGGTGGCCGGGGCCGGTGTATGCAACTCGACCATCGCCACCGGTATCTCACCCAGTCGGGCGTCGGGTATGCCGATCACGGCGGCTCCGCGCACGGCGGGATGACTTTCCAGCGCGGTGCGAACATCCTCGGGCATCACCTTGAATCCGCCGCGGACGATGGCCTGGTCGGCGCGGCCGAGAATCCAGACGAACCCGTCGGCGTCGATGCGGGCCAGGTCGGTAGTGCGCAGCCAGTCCGCATCAGCGTCGAACTGGGCGGGCTTGACCTCCAACAAGCCCGTCTCGTCGGGTTGCAGGGGACGGCCGGTCTCATCGACTACGCGCAGCCGCGCGCCCGGATTGGCCCGTCCCACGCTGCCGCGCTTGTCTTTCCAATACTTCTGGTGGTCGGCGAGTGTCCAGCCGGCCACGCCACCGCCGAATTCGGTGGCCGCATACGAGGTCAGTACCGGGATGCCGAACTTCTCGGTGAATGCGTCGGCGTCGTCGGCCGACAGCGGGGCGGTTCCGGAGGTGACCGCGCGGATACTGGCGAGATCGTCGCGGGTGAGATCGGAGTGCAGCACCATGCGCAGCGCGGCCGGCACCAGCGATACCGCCCGCGGTTGGTGTTCTCGCACCGCGTCGACCCAGCGCTGGAGATCGAACTTGGGCAGCAGCACGAACGGGCGGGCCTCGGCGATGCACAACAACACCCGGAACACGCCGCCGACATGCACCAGCGGGGAGTTGACGATTGCCACCCCGCGCCGCAGTTCAGTTGGGGCAGGGGCAGTCTCGGGATGGCGGCCGATCACGCTGCGGGCCAGCATGTCGTAGCTGAGGTCGACCCGCTTGGGCGGTCCGGTGGTGCCGCTGGTTAACATCCGCACCGCCACGCCCGGGCGCCCCGCGTCAGCAGTGGCGTGCTGGGTCGCGCTGATCAGCGGCGCGGTGTCCAGATCGGCGATGGTGATGGTCATTGTCGCGGGGGAGGGGGTGGCCAGGGCGGCGATATCCTCGGCCAGGCCGATCAGCACCGGCAGTGCCAGGGATTCGATGTCGGCGCGGGTACGTTCGTCGCCACGGGACGGGTTGATGACGACGACCGTGCCGCCGGCGGCCAGCACGCCGAGCAGTGCCGCGACATGGACGGGCTGATTGCGCAACATGATCCCAGCCCGGTTGCCTGCAGCGAGCGCGCCGATGCGCCGCGCCAGTGTTGCGATCTGGCCCCAGGTGAACCACTGCCCGTCGTACTGGATCGCCGGTGCGGCCGGGTCCAGGTCGAGAACCTCGTCGATGCGCCGCGAAAGCGGATGGGCCATCAGCGGATCCGGGGCGGCGTCTGGGGCAGGGGGCGCTCAGCGAGCTCGGCCTTGGCGATCGGATTGCCCAGTCGGGTATAGATGAGGCCCTGGTCCATCGCCGCGCGGTAGGGCTTGTCCAGGGACTCCCAGATGGCCTTGACCGTGCCTTGGGTGGCAGTCGGAGGTTTGGCTGCGATGGTGGCGGCGATCTCGTGCGCCCGGGCCCACAGCTGATCTCTGGCCACCACCTCGGTGACCAGTCCGATCCGCAGCGCGGTCTCGGCTCCGACCCGTTCGTCGTTGCCCATCAACGCCATTCGCAGCGTGTCACCGAGACCGACCCGGCGCATCAGGCCGACCGGCTCCAGCGCCGACACCAGTCCGGCGCTGACGTGCGAGTCGAAGAACGTGGCCTCCTGCGCGCAGATCACCACATCGGCCTCGTTGACGAAGTACAAGGCGCCGGCCGTGCACACGCCCTGCACGGCGCACACCACCGGCTTCCACATCTTCTGCCACTTCGGGCTGAGCAGTTCGCCGGGATCCTCGTGGTTCCACACGATCTCGGGTTGTTCGTAGCTGGATTTCACATCGAGGCCGGCGCTGAACGCGCGATCGCCGGCCGCCCGTAGCACCACGGCGTTGATGTCCTCGTCGGCCTTGATCAGGTGCCAGACCTGGCGCATCTCCTCGCACATGGTGCGATTGAACGAGTTCAGCGACTCGGGGCGGTTCAGGGTGACCGTAGCAACGCGAGCGGCCCGGTCCAGGTCGAGCAGGATGGTTTCGAAGTCTGTCATCTTGCCTGCCAGTTGGGCTTGCGCTTCTCCACGAACGCCCTCGGCCCCTCCAAGGCATCCTCGGTGCGCACCACCCGCTCGCGGAAGGTCTCGGCCAGGATCTCGCCCTCGTGCAGCGGCAGATCCAGGGTCTTGTGAATGGCCAGCCGTGTTCCCCGGACCGCCAGGGGAGCATTGGAATTCACAACGTCGGCGATCTCGTGGGCGCGTTCCAGCAGCCTGTCGTGCTCGACGATCTCGGTGATCAGCCCGAGTTGGTAGGCCCGCTCGACGGTCATCCGCTCGTGCTTGCCCATCAATGCCATCCGCAGGGCCACCGAGCGGGGCAGTGCCCGGGCCAATCGCACCATCTCGCGGGCGGCGACCAGACCGATGCTCACATGCGGATCGAAGAACGTTGCCTGGTCCGAGGCGATCACGATGTCGCCGGTGGTGATCCAGTCCAGCCCGGCGCCGCAACAGATTCCGTTGATCGCCACGATGACCGGCTTGGCCATGGTCCGGAATGGTGGCGTGCCCTCCTGCGGTGCCTCCCACTGTTCGTAGGTCGACAGGTAGGGGCGCTCGTTGACCACCTTGCCGTCGCCGGGGATCTCCTTGACATCGGCACCGGTGCAGAACGCCCGCCCGGTGGCGGTGACGATCATCAGCCAGACGTTGTTGTCGTTCTCGGCTCGGTCGTAGGCGTCACGCAGTTCGGTGATCATGTGCGGCGACAGCGCATTGAGCGCGTCCGGTCGATTCAAGGTGATGGTGGCCTTGTGGCCGTCCACCTCGTACTTGATGGTGTCGTAAGTCAATTCGGATTCCTCACTGCTGCTGGTTACCGGCCCTGGAAGTCCGGGTCGCGCCGCTCCCGGAACGCGGCCAGCCCCTCCTTGAAATCGCCGGTTCGGCACGACAATTCGAGGTTGGATAGTTCCTGGTTCATCGACTGCGACAGGGTCGCGTGTTGGCCGTAGGCGATGGCCTGTTTGGTCAGACCGATGGCCACGGTGGGGCCTTGTGCGAGCCGGGTCAGCAGGTCGGCAACCGCGCCGTCGAGTTCCTCGGTGGATACCGCGCTGTGGATCAGCCCCCACTCGGCGGCCTGGGAGCCGGTGACCTTCTCCCCGAGCAGCAGCATGCGTTTGGCGCGGGCCACTCCGGCCAGTCGCGGTAACAGCCAGGTCGAACCCGAGTCGGGGGCGAACCCGCGGTTGATGAATGGCTCCCAGAAGGTTGCCTCGGTATCGGCGACGGTGAAGTCGGCGGCCAGTGCCAGGTTGCAGCCCAGGCCGACCGCCCATCCCCGCACCGCGCACACCACCGGGAGCTGGATGGTGGCGACCAGTTCGATGATCCGGTGCGCGGTGTGCGGGATGCGCCGGACCAGGTCGCCGGTGCGGGGTCGCTGGCCGGTGCTGTTGGTGGCGACCCAGTCGGCTCCGGTGCAGAAGTCCTCGCCCGCTCCGGTGATCGCGATCGCCCGCAGCGAATCGTCGTAGGCGGCCGCGGTGAGTGTGGCGATGATCGTGTCGATCATGTCGTGGCTCAGTGAGTTTCGCCGCGACGGCCGATCCAGTGTGACGTGCAGGACGGCGCCGTCGCGGGACGCGGATATCGCCTCGTCGCTCACCTGGAACCTGCCTTCCACAACCATACAGTTGCCCATACAGTAGATGATGCGATTACTATCTTGTACAAGTTAGCAAGGAAAGAGCGTCGGCGGAACAGTGGAGGGACGGGTGCCGGCACATCGGATACGGCAACCTCGGGTGGCCGAGATCGTGGCGTCGAAGCTGCGCGAGGACATCCTTTCCGGCCGGTTGCGCGCGGGCGACATCCTGCCCACCCAGGAAAGCCTGTTTGGGGAGTTCGGTGTCAGCCCACCTGCGTTGCGTGAGTCTTCGGAACGTACCGCTCACATGATCAGCACGGTGCTGCAATCCCGGGCCGCCACTCCCGCTGACGTGAGCGAGGCCTTGCTGCGCCTGGAACCGATCTGCGCCGGGATGTGTGCGGAGCGAGAGGATCGCGCCACCGAGGTGGTGCCGTATCTGCAGGCCGAAATCGACCTGCAGGCAGCGCAGTTCGACCACACCGCGCAGTACGTACCCAACGCCCGCCGATTTCACGAAGCATTGGTGTCCCGATGTGGCAACGAGCCGATGATCCTGCTGATCGGCTCGCTGGAGTTGATCTGGTCGACGCACGAGTCGGGGGTGTGGACCGGGGAAGACGGTGCCGGTATGTCCGCAAGAACCATGGCGGCGGCGCTGGGTGACCATCGGCGGCTGCTGGATGCGATCGCCGACGGCAACTCGGCGCGGGCGACCAAGCTCGCCGCCGACCATCTCACTGCCGCGCGGCGCACCACGCTGGCTGCCGGTAACGGAAAAACCATTGAAGCGAGGTTGATTTCGCATGACAGATGACCGAGTTCTGTTCGAGGTCGATGCCGACCACCGCATCGCCACCATCACGCTGAACAATCCCGCGCAGCGCAACTCCTATGACGCCGCAATGCGCGACGAGATCGCCCGCTACCTCGACATCGTCGCCGATGACGATGATCTGACCGTGGTGTTGCTGCGCGGCGCCGAGGGGGTGTTCAGTACCGGCGCCGATATGAACAACGCGTACGGCTGGTATGGGGGAGGCAAGGAAGCGGCGCAGAAGAAGTCCCGGCCCAGCCAGCGCCGTCGACTCACCGTGGACCGCAAGTCTTTTGGCTTCTATCACAACTTCATGGGCTTCCCGAAGGTCACCGTGGGCGAGATCAGCGGGTACGCGCTCGGTGGTGGATTCGAGATGGCGTTGATGACCGACATCTCGGTGATCGCCCGCGATACCAAGATCGGTATGCCCGCCACCAGGTTCCTCGGCCCGGCATTGGGCAGCCTGCACATGTTCTTCCACCGGCTCGGCCCCGTGCTGGCCCGGCGGATGCTGCTCACCGGTGACATCATCGAGGCCGGTGCCATCGAACACCTCGGCATCTTCACCGACACCTGCGATGCCGACCAGGTGTCGGCCCGGGCCGGCTACTGGGCGCAGAAGGCGGCCAAGATGCCCGCCGACGGCGTGGTGATCGCCAAGGAGGCGTTCCGGCTCGTCGAGCAGAGCCAGGCCTATCAGGGTGAGGAGGTGGCCAGCTACATCTTCCATGCCTACGGGACCAACCTGCAGTTCTCGCCCGGTGAGTTCAATTTCGTCAAGACCCGGGCCCAGCACGGCATCAAGGAGGCGTTCCGGCGCCGAGACGAGTATTTTCACGTGCCGGAACCGGAGTGAAAAAGGCTCCTGGTATCGTTACAGAAGCACTAGATACCGTAAAGGTGGAATCATGCCAACACCCGTCATCGTGGGCGCCGCCCGCACAGCGATCGGCCGCTCCTTCAAGGGGACGCTGGTCAACACTCCGCCGGAAACGCTGATCACCACGGTGCTGGCAGAGGTGGTTCGCCGCGCCGGTATCGCCCCCGAGGCCATCGACGATCTGATCTTCGCCGAATCGAATTACGGCGGCGGCGATATCGCGCGTTATGCCGCCGATGCGCTGGGGTGGGAGTCGGTGCCGGGCCAATCGGTGAACCGGCATTGCGCGGGCAGCCTCACCGCGATCGGCAATGCGTCGGCCCAGATCTGCTCCGGTATGGAGCGGGTGCTGATCGCCGGTGGTGTGCAGTCGCTGTCGTCGTCGCCGTTGATGAAGTGGCGGGTGCCCGGTCCGGAGCTGGAGTTCATCGAGCCCTGGATGACCCCGACCCACGTCGAGACGCCGGACGCGCCGATGCGCGATATGTCGATCACCGTGGGCTGGAACACCGCCCAGGCCGCCGGGATCAGCCGCGAGGACATGGACGCGTGGGCGGCGCGCTCACATCAGCGCGCCATCGCGGCCATCGATGCCGGCAAGTTCGTCGATGAGATCGTCCCGCTCAAGATCACGCTGCCCGACGGCTCGGTCACCGAATTCAATGTCGACGAGCATCCGCGCCGCGGCACCACGGCCGAGAAGCTGGCCGAGCTCAAGGTCTTGCATCCGGAGATCGAAGGATTTTCCATCACCGCGGGCAACAGCAGCGGTACCAACGACGCTGCCGCGGCCGTCGCGCTTGTCGACGCCGACTATGCGGCCGCGCAGAAT
This sequence comes from Mycolicibacterium frederiksbergense, assembly GCF_029893345.1. Classification (GTDB taxonomy): domain Bacteria; phylum Actinomycetota; class Actinomycetes; order Mycobacteriales; family Mycobacteriaceae; genus Mycobacterium; species Mycobacterium frederiksbergense_B. The sequence continues at coordinate 37,545 of NZ_JARXVE010000006.1, forward strand.
CTGGGCGTGCTGGCCACGGTCAAGGCGTGGGGCGCGGTCGGCGTCGCGGCACGTGACACCGGCCTGGGCGGAGTCAAGGTGATCGGCAAGGTTCTCGACCGGGCCGGGCTCAAGCCTTCCGACGTGGCGTTGTGGGAGATCAACGAGGCGTTCGCCTCGGTGCCGATCGCGGCGGTCCGCGAGTACGGCATCGATGAGGAGCTGGTGAACTTCTCCGGCAGCGGTTGCAGCCTCGGCCACCCGATCGCCGCGTCCGGTGCCCGCATGGTCACCACGCTGATCTACGAACTGCAGCGCCGCGGCGGCGGCATCGGTGTGGCCGCGATGTGCGCCGGCGGTGGCCAGGGCGGCGCGGTCGTCATCGAGGTCTAGTGCCGCAGAGTCAGCTGACAGCGGCCTTGCGCCGGGCCGGCTTCTTGGCCGACTTGCCGGTGTCGGTCTCGTTGGCCTCGATCAGCCGTGCGGCGTGATCGAGAATGCACTCCAGCCCGTACTCGAAGTTCTTCTCGTCGGCCGCGCCGATGCGATGCCCCTCGTTGGTGACCTGTGCCAGCAGCGGGGTGATGTCCGGGTCGATGACCATGGTCTCTTCGAAATCGCCGGGCGCGTTGTCATTGGCCCGGTTCTTCTCGTAGAGCCGGTGCAGCACCACCGACCCGCGAACATGCACCGACACTGCCGAATACGTGTCGAAGGCATCCTCGACCGACAGCCCGGCCTCCACCAGACCGGAGATCGCGGTCTCCATCTCCTGCACGCCCAGTCGGGCGGCGCGCGGGCTCAGCGCCGACCGGATGAGAATCAGATCGCACAGAATCGGATTACCCATGAAGGCTTTTCGCATGGTCCTGGCGTGGTTGGCCAGTGACTCACGCCAATCGGTGGCCTCCACGTATGGGGTGGCCACCACGAACTCGCGCAGCGCCCGGTCGGTCATCGCGTTGAGCAGATCGTCCTTCTTGCGGAAGTACCAGTAGATGCTGGTGACTCCGACGCCCAGATGCTTGCCGAGCAGCGGCATGCTGAGGTTGTCGATCGAAACCTGCTCGGCGAGTTCGAATGCGCCGGCGATGATGTCGTCGGGATTGATGGATCCGCGTTCGCGCCGTTGACGTTTCTCAGCGGTCGGTTGCTTTGCCACTGCGGGCACCTCCATCGAAATCGATACTGCTCAAGCAGTCCCTGCGCCGCGGCTCAATCGCACCGAACTTACCGCTGCCTGCCACCTGAACTGCGCCTATGTGCGCGTGTTGCCGGGTCTTGTCGCTGTAAACCTTACCGGTAGCCATCCCGTCGCTCCGCTCCACCGTCGGCGCCGGCCGGTCGCTACGGCGCGGCGAACGGGGTGCCGACTTTGTACTGTAATGCCTATAGTAGGCTTTTCCGGGTTATTGGGCCGTGAGTGAAGGGGCAATCGTGTCGGAGGAAGTTCTGCGGGAGCGTCGGGGTCGAACGCTCATTATCACGATCAATCGTCCGGAAGTGCGTAATGCGTTCAACCTTGCGGTGGCCCAGGGGCTCGCCGACGCCGTGGACGAACTGGACGGCAGTCCCGAACTGTCGGTGGGGATCATCACCGGTGCCGGGGGTAACTTCTGCGCCGGCATGGATCTCAAGGTGTTCGCGACCGGGGAGCTACCGCATGTACCCGGCCGCGGGATCGGCTTCACCGAGCAGCCGTCGCGCAAGCCGCTCATCGCGGCTGTCGAGGGTTACGCACTTGCCGGTGGCACCGAAATCGTGCTGGCCACCGATCTGATCGTGGCATCGCGTGAGGCCAAGTTCGGCATCCCCGAGGTGAAACGCGGCCTGGTCGCTGCCGGCGGTGGGCTGCTGCGACTGCCCAAGCGCATTCCCTACCAGAAGGCCCTCGAGTTGGCGCTCACCGGCGCCAATTTCACTGCTGAGGAGGCGTCGGCATGGGGCTTCGTCAACAAGCTGACCGAACCGGGGGAGGCGTTGGCGGGTGCCCTCGAGTTGGCCGAGCGCATCACCGCCAACGGGCCGTTGGCCGTCGCGGTGACCAAGGAGGTCATCGTCAAGTCGGCGGAGTGGTCCGAGGAAGAGATGTGGAAGAAACAGAGTGAGTTGATCACTCCGGTGTTCTCGTCCAAGGACGCCATCGAGGGGGCGACCGCGTTCGCCGAGAAGCGCGCCCCCAACTGGACCGGTTCCTGACGGTCCGATGGATCTCGGGTTCGCTGGTGCGGCCACCGTCGTTGTCGGCGGTGGCCGCGGGATGGGTTTCGCGACGGCGCGGTGCCTGGCCGAAGACGGCGCCCGGATAGCGATCGTCGGGCGTTCCCGGGACGTACTGGACGCTGCCGCAGCGGATTTGGTGCGTCTGGGCAGCCCGGAGGCGGTGCCGATGGTCGCCGACACATCCGATACCGCCCAGGTCGAGCGGGTCTTCGCCGAAGTGGGCGAGCGCTGGGGTGAGCTCAACGCGCTGATCAACACGGTCGGCCCGGGCGTCGCGGGAAATTTCGAGGAGTTGACCGACGAGCAGTGGCAGGAGGCGTTCGACGCCGGCCTGATGGGTATGGTGCGCTGCGTGCGCGCGGCACTGCCGTTGCTGCGCAGCGCCGAATGGGCCCGCATCGTCAATTTCTCGGCCCATTCCACCCAGCGGCAGAGCACCCGGTTGCCGGCCTACACCGCGGCCAAGGCGGCGGTGAACAGTGTGTCCAAGAACCTGTCGCTACTGCTGGCCAAGGACGAGATCATGGTCAATGTGGTTTCCCCGGGCAGCATTTCGTCTGAGGCGCTGAGGGCTTGGGCCGACTCGGTGGGGATTGACGGCAACGATCCGTATGCGCTGATGGCCGCTATCGATGAACATTTCGGGCATCCCGCACATCTGCCGCGCACCGGTCTGCCGAGCGAAATCGGGCCGGTGGCGGCATTTTTGGCGTCCCGGCGTAATTCCTACATGACCGGGGCCAACGTCAACGTAGACGGCGGTAGCGACTTTATTTAGCCTTCATCCAGAAGGGGTGCGGTATGGCGAGTGCCGGTGAAGCGCGGGAATGGGCCAGTGCTGCGTTGCGCGGAATCGGTGATTCGCTCTACACCCCGTTCTGCGGAGTCGACGGCGATGACATCGACTGGGACGCCTACCGCACCCTGGTGCGATACTGCGTGGGCGATCTCGGTCACCAGATGCTGTGGTGCACCAGCGGTTTGGCCGAGTTCTGGGCGCTGACGATCTCCGAACGCAAGCGGCTGCTGGAAGTCGCTATCGAGGAGGGGCGCCGGCTCAACCCGCACGTCGTCGTGCAGGCCTGCACCGCCGCCACGTCGGCCAAGGACTGTCTGGAGTTGACCCAGCATGCGCAGCAGGCCGGCGCCGACATCGTCTACATCCAGACCCCGATGATGGAAGCGCACGCGGGCGAAGGCGTTCTTCGGTTCTTCTCCTACATCGCCGATCGCACCGATATCGCGCTGGGCATGTTCAACTCACCGTCCTCGGGGTATGTGCTCACTCCGGTCGAGGGGGCGCGTATCGCCGAGGAGATCCCGGCGATCTGCGCAACCAAGGAGGGCGCCTTCCGTCCCGCGGCGAGCCGTCGACTGCACGAACTGGCCCCGTATCTGGCGCTGTGGGAGTGCGACACCACGGTGTACCGGGCCGGCTGGCTGCGTGAGGGCATCGTGTGCCCGGCCCAGTTGGGTACCGCCGGATATCTCTATGAAACCCCGCGACGCCGCATCTTCACCGAGTACTGGGGCCTGGTGTACGCCGACCGGCTCATCGAGGCGATGGACTTCGCCCGGGAGTCCGGGCTGGACCAGTTCGGCCTGGACATCGGATCCTGGTTCACCTGCTACCCGGGCCGGGCCGACTATTTCACCCACTGGGCCGGCGCGTTCAAATACGCGGCGTCGGTGCTGGGCTTGCCGGTGGGCGACTATCCGCATTCCCGCCCACCGCAGGCAATCCTCCCCGATGCGGCAAAAGCCCAGATCCAGGCCGCCTATCGAAAGCTTGGTCTGATCGACGCCTGAAGGGTCTTTGTGCAGGTCGAGAGGCTGAACCGGGTCTTGCGGAATGTACTACCGATAGGTATACAGTATGTATGTCTGAACCGCTGGCGTGGCATCGGAAAGCAGTCGGCGCATGACCCTCGCTGACGGTGTGGGAACCGAGGCGGTGCGCTATGAAACGACGGACTCGGGCGTTGCCGTTATTACGCTCAACCGTCCGGACCGGCTGAACTCCTGGGGCGCTGACATCTCGGCCGGCGTTTATGCGAGCTTCGATCGCGCCGAAGCCGATCCGGCGGTCCGTGCGATCGTGCTCACCGGTAGCGGACGAGGTTTCTGCGCCGGCGCCCACATGGGCGCGATGGCCACCCTCGGTGACTCGATCAGTTCAGATACCGATGTCAGCAAGATCGTCGGCGAACGTCATCCGTACTTCCTCACCAGGCTGCGTAAGCCGGTCATCGCCGCGATCAACGGCGCCTGTGTCGGCATCGGCTTGACCCATGCGCTGATGTGCGATGTGCGGTTCGCCGCGGCCGGGGCGAAATTCGCCACCGCCTTCCCGCGCCGCGGACTGATCGGCGAGTACGGCATCACCTGGATCCTGCCTAGGTTGGCCGGCTGGGGTGCGTCCGCCGACCTGTTGCTCTCGGGCCGCACCTTTTACGCCGAGGAGGCCGCACAACTCGGACTGGTGAAAGAAGTTGTGGCGCCGGAGGATCTGATCACCCGGGCGCTGGAGTACGCCGAGGACCTGGCACGCAACTGCTCACCGGCATCGATGGCGGTCATCAAGCGACAGCTGTACGGCGACGCCCACGACGATGTGCTCGATGTCAGTGCGCGTGCGGAGACGCTGATGCACGAATCCATGGTCCGTCCGGATCTGATCGAGGGCATCACCGCATTCTTCGAGAAGCGACCACCGAACTTCCCGCCCTTGGAACAGCTTTGAAAGGTTGACCTTCATGTCTGACACACCAGAGCGTTTGCCCTACCTGGCCGTCGACGTCGACAACCACTACTACGAACCGGTGGACGCATTCACCCGGTATCTGCCCAAGGAATTCAAGCGGCGCGGCGTGCAGATGGTGCAGGACGGTAAACGCACGCTGGCGATGATGGGGGAGACGGTCAACCACTTCATCCCCAACCCCACGTTCGACCCGATCATCGAACCGGGCTGCCTGGATCTGCTGTTCCGTGGCGAGATTCCCGAGGGAGTCGAACCCGCATCGCTGATGAAAGTCGACCGGCTGGCCGAACACCCCGAGTACCAGAACCGGGATGCTCGGGTAAAAGTCCTGGACCGGCAGCGCCTGGAGACGGTGTTCATGCTGCCCACCTTCGCTTGCGGCGTCGAGGAGGGACTCAAACACGATATCGAGGCCACCATGGCTTCGGTGCATGCGTTCAACCTGTGGCTCGACGAGGACTGGGGCTTCGACCGGCCCGACGGCCGGATCGTCTCCTCGCCCATCATCTCCCTGGCCGACCCCGAAAAGGCCGTCGAGGAAGTGGACTTCGTCCTCGGCAGAGGGGCCAAGATGGTGCTGGTGCGGCCCGCTCCGGTGCCGGGTGTGGTCAAGCCGCGGTCCCTGGGTGATCCGCTGCACGACCCGGTCTGGGCGCGGCTGGCCGAAGCCGGTGTACCGGTGGGCTTCCACCTTTCCGACAGTGGCTATCTGGCGATCTCTGCGCTGTGGGGCGGCAAGTCCACGTTCGAGGGTTTCGGCAAGCGCGATCCGTTGGACAACGTGCTGCTCGATGACCGGGCCATCCACGACACCATGGCCTCGATGATCGTGCACCAGGTGTTCACCCGGCACCCCAAGCTCAAGGTCGTCAGCATCGAGAACGGCTCCTACTTCGTCTACCGGTTGATCAAGCGGTTGAAGAAGGCCGCAAACAACGCGCCGCATCACTTCAAGGCGGATCCGGTCGAGCAGTTGCGGAACCACGTGTGGATCGCGCCCTACTACGAGGACGACGTGAAGTTGCTGGCCGACACGATCGGGGTGGACAAGATCCTGTTCGGTTCGGACTGGCCGCACGGTGAGGGCCTGGCGGATCCGACCACGTTCACCGCCGATATCCCACAGTTCCCCGAGTTCAGCGCCGAGGACACCCGAATGGTCATGCGCGACAACGCCCTTACTCTCCTTGGCGATCCGAACCGCATCGCGCCCGGCGCGCAGCACCGCACGGTGCCGGTCTAATTGCGATGGCCGAATGGACCATCGGCGCCGTTGTCGACGCGATTGCCGAGGCGGTGCCGGACCGGGAGATGACGGTATGCGGCGATCGCCGCATCACCTTCGCGCAAGGGGCTGACCGGACCCGTCGACTGGCGAACTTCCTGGCCGCATGCGGGCTGGGCGCGCACCGGGAGCGCGCGGCGTTGAACCGTTGGGAATGCGGTCAGGACGTGGTCGCGCTCGTCATGCACAACGACCTGTACCCCGAGATGGTCATCGGCTGCCTCAAGGCGCGCACGGTCCCGGTGAACGTCAACTACTACTACTCGCCGGGCGAGGTCGCCGATCTGCTGGCCTACCTGAACCCGCGAGGGGTGATCTATCACCGCTCGCTGGGGGCGAAGTTCGCCGATGTGCTCCGGGCCGAGGTGTTGATTTCCATCGACGACGGCGACGGTGCCGAGCTGCCTGGTTCGGTGACGCTGGAAGATGCGCTGGCACAGGGGAATACCGATCACGGAGTCCCGCTGTCGCCGGATGATCTGCTGATGGTCTGTACGGGCGGCACGACCGGGCGTCCCAAGGGAGTCATGTGGCGCCAGGGTGACATCTACGTGTCGTCGATGAACGGCGCCGACCACGATCAGGTGAGCGAGATCCACGACAAGGTGGCCAACGGGGGCGCGCCCTGGTTCGCGGTGTCGCCGTTGATGCATGCGGCCGGGATGTGGACCGCGTTCTCCGGGCTGCTGTCCGGGCTGACCGTGGTGTTGCATGACACCAAGACTCGGTTCGACCCGCGCACGGTGCTCGAAACCGCGGAACGGGAGAAGATCGGGCTGATGACGATGGTCGGTGACGCCTATGCCGGGCCGATCGTCGAGGAGCTGGGCCGGCGGTCCTATGACCTGTCGTCGATGTTCGCGATCGGCACCGGTGGTGCGGCCACCAATCCGAGACATCAACGCGCACTGTTGGAACACATCCCGCAGATCACCGTCATCAACGGGTTCGGTTCCTCGGAAACCGGCAACATGGGATTCGGCCACACCCAGCGGGAAACGCCGACCGCGGAAACCTTCCAGCTGCGGACCGGCGGGCAGGTGCTCGCCGACGACTACTCCCGATTCCTGAACCCCGGTGACACCGAGGTGGGCTGGGTCGCGCGTAACGGCCGTATCCCGCTCGGCTACCTCAACGACGCCGACGCCACCGCCAAGACCTTCCCCGAGGTGGCCGGGGAGCGGGTGGTGGTCTCGGGTGACCGCGCCTCGCTGGAGTCCGACGGCACCCTGCGCTTGTTCGGCCGGGATTCGTTGGTGGTCAACACCGGTGGCGAGAAGGTGTTCGTCGAGGAGATCGAAGAAGTGCTGCGTGCACACCCTCTGGTCGTCGATGCGCTGGCGGTAGGCCGACCGAGCGAGCGTTGGGGTGAGGAAGTTGTAGCGATCGTCTCCGTCGGCGGCGGTGAGGTAGATGCGACCGCCCTGCGGGAACACTGCGCGACCCGCCTGGCCCGGTTCAAACTCCCCAAAGACGTGCTGTTCGTCGATGAAATTCACAGACTCGGCAACGGCAAGGCTGACTACCGGTGGGCGAAGAGCCTGGCCGCAGACAACGGGTCGGATGGAAAGGTCAAGCCATGACACACCGAGTGATCGACTGTCTGGCCAACGTGCATTTCGGCGAGACCGAGAACCAGCCCACCTTCATGAAGAAGGTGCGCGACGATTACTTCAAGGGCCCGAAGTCGATGTACGACCCCATCGACCTGTCGGAGCTGCTCGACGAGATGGACGCCCACGGCGTGCAGAAGGCCATCCTGATGGACTCGCTGGCCAAGCCGTCGGTGACGGCTCGCAAGTTCGTCGAGGCACAGCCGGACCGGTTCGCGCTCGCGATGGGCGGGGTGAACCTGCTGCGGCCGATCCCGTCGTTGCGCGAACTCACCGCCATCACGGCAGATCTCCCCGTCGCGTATGCCGTTGTCGGACCGAGTTTCTGGGGAGATGGACAGTACCCTCCGAGTGACGCGGTGTACTACCCGCTGTACACCAAGTGCGCGGAGCTGGAATTGCCGTTGTGCGTCAACACAGGCATTCCCGGCCCGCCGATTCCGGGCGAGGTGCAAAACCCCATCCACCTGGACCGGGTGTGTGTCCGGTTCCCGGAATTGAAGCTGTGCATGATCCACGGTGCAGATCCGTGGTGGGACATCGCGATCCGGATGCTCATCAAATACCAGAACCTGAGGCTGATGACCTCGGCCTGGTCGCCGAAACGGCTGCCGGACAGCCTGTTGCATTACATGCGTACGCGGGGGCCGAAGAAGATCATCTTCGCCTCGGATTTTCCGGTGTTGCGGATGCACCGGGTGGTGCCGGAGGCGTTGGCACTGGATCTGCCGGCCCAGGTGCTCGACGACTACCTCTACAACAATGCCGCCGAGTTCTTCTTCGGCGAGGACACCGCGGACGCGAGGAGCAACAAGGAAATGGAGCGCTGATGGACCGCTACGAACTACGCCGACTGGACTACAGCCTGTCCGCGGACCATCTGGACCTGCAGTCCGCGTACAAGCAGTTTTTCAAGACGCACTGCGATATCGAGACGGTGCGTGCTGCTGAACCGTCGGGCTTCGACAAGAGCCTGTGGGAACGGTTGTGCGCCATGGGGGCCACCACGATGGGATTGCCCGAGTCGGTCGGCGGCGACGGTGCCACATTGGTGGATCTCACCTTGGTCGCCGAGGAGGTCGGCCGCTCGCTGGCGCCGGTTCCGTGGATCGACCATGTGGTGGCGGCCCGGTTGTTGGCCAACCTGGGCGCGCTGGATGGCGCTGATGCCGCGGAGATCGTGCAGGGCACCCAACTGGTCGCGCTGGATCCTCAGCAGGTCGCACCGACGGGCGCCCGGCTCATCCCGGCCGGGTCGATCGCCGATCGGATCATCGTCCGCGACGACGACGGTGATGGAGCTGTGGTGCTCCTTGGTTTTTCCACCCGCCCGGCCCGGGTGGACAACATCGGCAAGCTGCCGATGGCTTGGGTGGATCCGGTGACCGCCGACAGCCGTGTGGTGTTGGCCAGCGGGTCCGAGGCGCTTGCGGCCTATCAGCGTGCCCTGGATGAATGGCGGCTGCTGACCGCATCGGCACTGGTCGGTCTGGTCGAGGAGACCATGATGATCGCCGCCGAGTTCGCCAAGAGCCGTTACACGTTGGGCGTGCCGATCTCGACGCTGCAAGGCATTTCGCATCCGCTGGCCAACATCGCCATCACCGTCCAGGGTGGGCGCGGCCTGGCGCGTCGGGCCGCGTGGTTCCTGGACAACGAGCCCGACGAGCGGCCGGAACTCGCGCCCTCGGCATTCGTGTTCATGGCCGAGGAGGCCGCCAAGGCCGCCACCATGGCGGTGCACGTGCAGGGCGGGCTCGGGGTGTCCGCGGAGGCCGCGGCCACCGCCTACCTGGTGCGGGCCCGGGGCTGGGCGTTGGCCGGCGGTGACCCGGGCGCCACCGCGGTTCGCATCGCCAACATCGTCGCGGCCCGCGAAAGCCGGGAACAGGCAAAGGTTTAGGGGATAACTACAGTGGATTTCTCACAGGTCGAACTGTCCGCTGCGGACGAGGCATTCCGTATCGAGGTACGGGACTTTCTGTCCGGTTTGGTGACCGAGGACGTCATCCGGCGCGATCGCGAAACCGGAGACAACTTTGACGAGGGCGTGCACTTGGCCCTGGGCGCCGCCGGGTATCTGGAGCGGGAGTGGAAGACCGAGGCCGACGGTGGGTTCAGCCGGGTCCATCGTCGAATCTGGGAGCTGGAGAAGCGCCGGGCCGAGGTGCCGTGGGTGACCTGGGGCACCACATCCATGGTGGCGCGCTCGGTGGCGAAGTTCGCCGCCCCGGAGATCCGGGATGACGTGCTGGGCGGGGTGTTCGACGGCACCGTGCGGCTGTGCCTGGGTTACACCGAACCCGAGGGCGGGTCGGACGTGGCGACCTGCAAGACCCGCGCGGTGCGCGACGGCGATCAGTGGGTGATTAACGGGTCCAAGATGTTCACCACCGGCGCGCACAACTGCCAGTACGTCTTCCTGATCACCAACACCGATCCGGAGGCGCCGAAACACAAGAGCCTCACCATGTTTCTGGTGCCGCTGGACCTGCCCGGCATCGAGATCCAGGGCATCCGTACCGTCGACGGCGACCGCACCAACATCGTCTACTACTCCGACGTACGAGTCGACGATAAGTACCGGCTGGGCGACGTCAATGGCGGCTGGACGGTGGTCCGCGAACCGCTCGACGCCGAACACGGGGCGGTTGCGGCCGCCGACGACGGTCTTGCCGACGTGGCGATCATGATGCATCAGGCCGGATTCATGGCCGAGGCTGCCGACAATGTCGCCGCGTTGGTAGGCACCCCGGATGCCGGCGGCCACTGTGCGGTCGACGATGGCTCGGTCGCATACCGGTTGGGGCGCAGCGTGGCTCGGCTGGAAGCGTCGCTGTCCACCCCCAGCATCTTCGGTCGGGTGGCCTTGGCACAGACCATGCGCGATATCGCACCGGATTTGATGGATATCGCCGGTTCGGTGGCGGCACTGCCGATTGGGGCCGACGGGGGAGCCGACGACCGCAGTGAGTACGTGTACCGCTTCGCGCCCCTGGTCGGTATCTATGGCGGCACCCTCGAGGTGTTCCGCAACATGATCGCCCAGCATGTGCTTGGCCTGGGTAAGCCGAACTCTCCCGCGAGCAGACGTGAATGTCCCTGAAAATTCGGCGTGTCGGGTACATATGCGTCTGCTCGCGCAATGAAAGTCAGAGGGTCAGGATGGTGGCGCCGGCGGTACCAGGTGCCCCGTACAGCTGAGCGAAGCCGACGCGCGGATTGCCCGGCACCTGACGCTCGCCGGCCTCACCGCGCAGCTGGCGCACCAGCTCGTGGAGCTGACGCAGGCCCGAGGCGCCGATCGGCTCGCCGTTGGCGATCAGCCCGCCGTCGGTGTTGACCGGCAGCGCTCCGCCGATCTCGGTGGCGCCGTCGGCCAGCAGCTTCTCCTGGTCGCCGTCGGCGCAGAATCCGCACTCGGCCATGTGGATGATCTCCGCGCCGGCGTCGGTGTCCTGCAGCTGCACCACGTCGACGTCTTCGGGTGCCACCCCGGCCTTCTCGAACGCCGCGCGTGCGGCATACACGGTCGGCGCCACATCCTCGTCGACCGGTGCGCACGTGGTGTTTACCTCGTAGGCGCCGTAGCGGCGGGTCCGGATCTCGACGGCCTTCAGGTACACGGGTTTCGACGTGTACCGGTGCGCGATGTCGGCACGACACATCACCACCGCAGCCGCGCCCTCGTCGGGAGCACAGAACATGTACTGGGTCAGCGGATAGTTGAGCATGGTCGAGTTGAGGATCTCGTCTTCGGTGATCGGCTTGCGGCGGAAAGCATTCGGGTTCAGTGCGCCGTTGCGGAAGTTCTTGGCCGCCACCCGGGCCAGCGTGCGTTGGGAGATGTTGTGCTGGTGCAGGTAGCGGTTGGCCTTCATGCCGAAGAACTGGGTGGTGAGGTACTGGCCGTTCTCGGCGTACCAGCTGGGCATCCCGACCAGGGCCGGGTCCTCGGTGAACGCGCCACGCGGGTGCTTGTCCAGGCCGACGGCGATCCCGATGTCGTAGTCGCCAAGCCGGATTCCGTCCGCACACGCCTTGGTGGCGCTGGCCGCGGTGGCGCAGGCGTTGAACACGTTGGTGAACGGGATGCCGGTGAGCCCGACCATGCCGACGATGGCGTCCGGATTCGCGACTGTCCAACTGCCGCCTGTGGCCGCCTGGATGTCGCGCCATTCGATTCCGGCGTCGGCGACCGCGGCGAAGATGGCATCCACGCCCATCTGCATCGCGGACTTGCCCTCGAACCGGCCGAACGGGTGCATTCCGACGCCGATGATGGCTACCTCGTTGCTCATATCGTTGCCTCTCTACACCGGCCGGAAGGCGAAGGTGACGATCTCCACTTCTGCATGCGTGCGATCCTCCGTGTTCAGCAAAAGGGTAATGTAACGGTAACGCTTACGGTAACCCAGTACCGATGATCGAAATTTCCCGCGAAACCGCATTCCGGCAGGCCGGCACTCGAACTTTCCCTGCTGGAATGCGGTTTCGACACAGATGGTAATACTGTAATTGTTACAGTTGTGCGTGTGAGTGAAGTCGTGGACCCGGCCGCCACCAGTGTGGACATCGGCTGGCGCGCCGCCGGCCGTGCCGAGAAGCGCATGCTGATCGATGGCAAGCTGGTGGCCGCTGCGTCCGGCGCCGAGTTCGACAACCTCAGCCCGGCCACGGGACTGGTGCTGGGAACGACCGCGGCCGCCGGTGCGCAGGATATGGACGGCGCGATCGGGGCGGCCCGGCGTGCGTTCGACGAATCCGACTGGAGCACGAATCGCGGCTTGCGTCAGCGGGTGCTCGCCCAGCTGCAGGACGCCATCGAAGCCGAAAAAGAAGACCTGCGTGAAGAATTGATCGCCGAGGTGGGCTGCCCGGTGATGACGACGCAGAACGCGCAACTGGACTGGCCATTGGCCGATGCGGTGCGGTACCCGGCCCGGTTGATCGACGACTTCGAGTGGGAACGCACCCTCGACGGTGGCGGACTGTTCGGCGAGCGCAACGCCCGCACCGTGGTCAAGGAGGCCGTGGGTGTGGTGGCCGCGATCACCCCGTCGAACTTTCCGATCGAGGTGATCCTCAACAAGCTCGGACCGGCGCTGGCTGCAGGTAACACGGTGGTGCTCAAGCCCGATCCGAACACACCGTGGAACGCCACTCGGCTGGGCCGGCTTATCGCCGAGCGCACCGACATGCCGCCCGGCGTCGTCAATGTGGTCCCGACCCCGTCCAATGAGGTCGTCGCACAACTGGGCACCGACCCGCGCGTCGACATGGTGTCCTTCACCGGGTCGACGGCTGTCGGCAAGCATCTGATGCGGGTCGGGGCCGACACCATGAAGCGCACCTTCCTGGAACTGGGCGGGAAGTCGGCGATGATCGTGCTCGATGACGCCAAGCCGGGCCACGTCATCCCGGGCGCGATCGGGGCGTGCGTACACGCCGGACAGGCTTGCGCCGCCAACACCCGGATGTTGGTGCACCGCAGCCTGTTCGATGAGGCAGTTGGCAATGTGACGATGGCCTTCGGCGGGGTGCCGGTCGGGGATCCCGCATTGCCGACCACATTGGTCGGCCCGCTGATCAGCGCCGCGCAGAAGCAGCGGGTGCTCGACGCCATCGAAGGCGCCCGCCGCGATGGTGCCGAGATCGTGGTGGGCGGTGGTGAGGTCGCGGGATTGGCCGGTCACCTGCGTGACGGGCACTTTGTCGCGCCCACCGTGATCGTCGGAGCCGATCCGGGATCGTCGATCGCGCAGGACGAGGTGTTCGGTCCGGTGCTGGTGATGCTGCCGTTCGACGATGACGATGAGGCGGTGCGGATCGCCAACCACAGCGCGTTCGGATTGGCCGGTGCGGTGGTGTCGGCATCGCCGGAGCGTGCGATGGGCATCGCGAGACGGATCCGTACCGGCGCGATCGGCGTCAACGGCGGGATGTACTACGGAGCCGACGCTCCGTTCGGCGGGTACAAACACAGCGGCATCGGACGGCAGTGCGGCATAGAGGGTTTCGCGCAGTATACCGAAACGAAGACGATCGGCTGGCGGCTGCCGCGGTAAGACGATCCTGCAGGGCGCGAGCCGCGGCCGGTGAACTAGGATGCTCGGGTGGTAGCGGGGAGCTGGTCGGCGCATATTCCAACCGCCACCATCGGACGACCGCGGATGGCCCAGACCGTCATCCGCAGGCCGGCGGTGACGCGTATGTTGCGGGGCGACGGACTGGTCGTGGTGACCGCTCCCGCGGGCTACGGCAAATCCACTGCAGTGGCGCTGTGGGAGGAACAGGAGAGCCAGGAGAACTCGGCTCAACGCCCGTTCGCATGGGTCCGTCTGGACAATCTCGACAACGACCCCGCGCACCTGTTGCTACACCTGGCCACCGCGATAGACCAGGCCAGCCCGATCGACCCGGCGGTGCTGCACTACCTGCGGGGTGCGGGCCGGACCGCCGAGGCGCAGCTCGTACCCGCTCTTGTACAGGCTCTCGACGGGTGCGGGCCGATCGTGCTGGTGCTTGACGATGTGCACGAGCTGTCGTCGGCAGATGCCGTCGACGCCCTGCGGGCGGTGGTCGACCTGGCCCCGGCTTCGGCGACGCTGGCGCTGGTCGGTCGGCAGGTACCGGCGATCGATCTGGGCCGGCGCCGGCTACAGGGCCGGGTCGTCGAAATCGGAATCCCCGAGCTCAAGCTGTCCGGTTCCGAAGGGGCGGCCGCATTCGCGGCGTTCGGTGGCGGTACTGACGAGGCAACGGTCGCGCGGGTTGTGGACAAATGCGAGGGCTGGGCCGCCGGTGTGGCGATGGCGGCGTTGGCGCTGCGCGACGGCGTTTCAGCCGATGCGGTCGCGGGCCGTCACCGCGTGGTGGTCGACTACCTGGTCGAGGAAGTTCTCGCGCAACTCGACACCGACACCGCCACTTTTCTCATGGAATCATCAGTGCTGGACCGTTTTTCCGCTGATGAGCTGAACGCCCTGTTGGAGCGAAACGATTCGGCCGCGATGCTCGACGCCATCACCCGGTCGGGCAATCTGTTTCTTATTTCGCTTGACGCCCAGGGTATCTGGTACCGCTATCACCAGCTTTTCGGTGACGTGTTGCGGGCGCGACTGCGAGATCGGGATCCGGACAGGTTCCGGACGTTGGCAGCAAGGGCCGCGGAGCGGTTGGCTCGAGCAGGCGACATCGACGGTGCGTTGGTGCAGGCACTCGCGGCCGGCGACCGGGCAATGGCGGCCGCGTTGGTGGGTACCGACGCGGCGCGGCTGGGCTTCGACGGCCGCGCCGGGATCCTGGCCCGACGGCTCAGTCTGATCGACGAGCAGACCTTCACCGACTATCCCGACGCCGCCATCGCCCGGGCCTGGCTCGGTGTGACCATAGGCGACGCCGAGTTGATCCAGCGCTCGTTGCTGCTGGCCAGTGCGGCCGACCGCGGCGAGCCGCTCAGCGACGGCACACCATCGGTCGAGGTGGCTGCGGCGCTGATCGGTTCGATGGTGGGCATCGGTGGAGTGCGAGAGGTCATCCGTCATGCCGAAACGGTGTGCGACGCGGGTGATCACCTGGTCAACCCGTGGTGGGGCGCGGCCACCGTGATGAAGGGCACCGCACTGGCGATGCTGGGTGACGCCGACGGTGCCCGGAGGACGCTGGAATCAGCCCTGCCGGTGACCGAGGGCCTACCTGCTTTCCGCGCCGCCGCGCTGGCGCATCTGGCGCTATTGGATCTCGATGGCGGCGACCCGTCGGCCGCCACCGAACGCAGCACCGCCGCGCGGGCGATCGTCGACTCATTGGATCTGTCCGACATGGTCCCGATGGTGGTGGTCTATGCGGTCGACGGTCTGGTACGTGCCCGGCGCGGCGACGTGCCCGGGGTGCGGGCGGACATCCGCACCACCGAGCAGCTGCTGGACCGGCTCGGTGGGCTGTCCGCCCGCTCCGCGCTGCTCGGACATGCATTGGTCGCCGCCGCGGCTGTCGAGGTGGACGACACCGAACTGTGCGACTGCCACCTCGACGCAGCGCGGCGGGCCAGTCGACGCGCGGCCGATGCTGTTGCCATCCTGCATCGACTCGATCAGATCTGCGCATTGTCGCTGGCCCGCGCGCAACGCCGTCTGCGTCCGGCATTGACGACGGCGGAGCTGCGGCTATTGCCACACCTGGCCACTCATCTGTCGTTGCAGCGCATCGCCGGGGAGTTGAGCGTCAGCCGGGAGACCGTGAAGAGCCAGACTAAATCGATCTACCGCAAACTGGCGGTCTCCTCCCGGGCAGCGGCGGTCACCGAGGCCGGTCGGTTGGGCCTGCTCAACGACTCCTAGCCAGGAACCGCGAGAACGGCAGCAGCATCAGGAAATCGACTATCAACACCACGGTGATCATCACGATGACCTTCGCGTCCGCGAAGTTCTGACCGGCCACCACAAAGGCTGCCGCCGCGTTTCGCTGCGCCGTTCCCAGGGCCAGCACATCGCGTGCCCCGGGCCCGCCGACAAGCCAACCGATCCCGATACAGACCACCGTGAAGACGATGGCGGCCAGGAAGCCGAACGTACCGAATATCGCCGCCACATCCTTCAAGTGGCCGGCAATCGTCAGCACCACCACCAGGATCATGCTGACGTTCGATACCCACCCGACCGCGGGTCGGATGCGCCCGGCCACGCCCTGAAGGCGGGCTCGGAGCAGCAGACCCACGGCCAGCGGGATGAGCATCAGCACGATCAGGGACACCGCGATCTGTGCGGGATTGACCGCGGTTCCCCGAACGAACAATGGCAGGGCGACGGGTACAAAACCCACCGTGATGACCATCAGCAGCACCATCAGGCCCACGGCGAGGGCCACATCGGCCTTCGCGAACTCCGCGAGCTTGATGAGGAACGGTGCACCTGCGGCCAATCCCGTTAGCAACAGCCCGATCCCGAGCGGTTCGTCGAGGCCGAGCAAGTGCCACAGCCCGAACGCGGCCAGCGGCGCCAGCACGAAGTTCGCGGCGAGGGCCAGCGCGACCAACCGCGGATTCTTGAGCGGGGCCAGAATCTGACCGACGGTCAGACTCAGGCCGACACCCAACGTGCTCGACACCACAAAGAAGACCACCGCGATATCGGAACCGCGGATGAGAAGTTCAGTCACTGCGGTCCCGTCACGCCATCGTGACGAGGTTGCGCCAGAACGACTTCAGGCTGTCGCTGGCCCCGAACAACGTCGTGAAGTGGGTTGAGTCGACCAGCACGATGTCACCGGCACGGTCCCCGGACGGCGGCATGTGGATCAGCGCGTTGAACTCGGTGTTGCCGGCGAGGGTGAACGGATGTGGCCGGGTCATGTCGATCGGTTGCCGGCCCAGCACCCGCAGGTCCGGTCCCTCGGGAGCGGTCAGCTGGTAGTGCGGCAGGTGCGGATGCAAGGCCAGCGTGCTGACGTCGCGCAGCAGGCCCGCAGAATCCAGATCGCGGAAAGCGGTAAGCGGCACAATCTGTCTGGTGCCCTCGACCGTCGCCGGTCGCAGACCCCAGGTGTTGTGCACCGGGATGTTCAGTCCGGTCAGCAGCGAGCGTGCGTACCCGCTGAAGCGCTGGATCCGCGGCGTCAGCGGATCGCCATGGTGCAGGTACTCCATCTGCTGCTGCTCTTTGTCGTCGATGAACCCGACGTCGTGGTGCGGTGCGAGCATCAGACAGGTGCCCTCGCGGCGCAGCCACTGCTGAATCGCGGCGATCTCTTCTTCAGTCGCGGCCTCGTCGCCGAGCAGATGGTCCAGGCCGAAGATCATCAGGGTGTCGGTGTCGTCCAGGATGCGTTCATCGATCGGCAGCCGGTACCCGGCCTGATCGACCCGCTGGAACACCGCCACCGGATGTCCGGTCACTTCGCCGGCCACGTCCTGAAATGACAAGGACGAGCGGTGGAACAGCTCCAACGTTCCGTCGATGCCCTGAAGGAATTCGTGGGCGCTGTATTCCGGCGCCTCATAGGCCGGCCAGGTCGCGAGACGCACCTCGGTCATGGTGGAGAACCGGTTGTACAGCCCGGCCGGGTCGCGCTGGACCTCCCACGGATAGCTCCACGACCAGTAGATGCTGACGCGTCGCTTGCCGTTGCGCGGGCGGGCGATGTGGGCCTGGTTGTAGGTGCGGGCGTATGAACGGGGGGTGGTCATGCTATCTCCTTTGTTCCAAGGGTCTTCAGGTAACGCAGCGCGTTCAGGCCGGGCAGGAAGAAGTACGCCCCGCCGCGCAGCGTGGTGAATGCAGGTAACCCCTTGAGTACCTTGCGGATCGGCCGCTTCGGGATTTTGAAGTCCAGCGTGCCGTCCTGGGTGCCGCAGATCGGGTCGTGTTCGTTGCCGAGATCTTTGAACGCCGCGTCGTTGATCCAGACGTTCTGAGCGAACTCGAACTGACGCACCAGGCTGGCGCAGATCAGGAACATCCCGACACCGCGTTCGACCCCGTCGTCGGCGACGCCTTCAGGAAGCGCCGGGCCGTAGGTGCCGCTGCGCCGGATCAGCCTGCGCCGATTCGGATTCGGTTCGGTATCGCGTGGGTTGAGCCGTCGGGCGTGGGCGCCGATCGGGCAGCCGTAGCCGTGCGGATCCATCTCGCCGTAGTCGAAATCGTTGTTGCGCATCGGATCCGCACCCAGTTCTGGGTCGTCGTGTTCGGGTGCCAAGACCAAAGGTGCACCGCTGCGCCAGCGGCCCATGAACTTGGCGGCCAGTAACTCTTGGTCCTCCTCACCCTCGGCGTTCTGCTTCAGGTAGTCGCGGAAGACCCCGACATGTTCCTCCAGCCGGCGGTACGCCATGTAGCTGCCATTGCGCGAAAGCACCTCGAGTGTGGGCTGGTTCGCCACCAGTCCCTCCTCGTCCGGATAGCCGAGGAGGAACTCGCCAGGTTCGATCGCCCCGCCCGAGCCGGGTAGCAGCACCTCTCCGGAACCCTTCATCTGCGGCTGCGATATGGGATCGCGGTACCCGAAGTGATCGTGCTCGTACTCGAACGGTTCGGTGGCGGCCAGATCCAGATGCGACAGTGACCGCACCCCGGGGCAGCGGGCCAGCAGTGCGTCGTGTTCGCCGACGCACCGCACGCGTTCCTCCTCGTCCCGGGCGAACAGGATGACGATCGCGTGCAGATCGTCGCCCGCGAGCCCGCCCAGCCAGTGCTCGGGTGCGGCCGCACCGGTGTCCCCGAGGATGTCGGCCCGCGACGCCATGCCCTCGCGGAACTCGTCGGGGAACGTCGCCAGTGACTCTTCGTCCAGACCCAGTGCGCGCAGTCCGGTCCACGTGAAGGCCAAGTTGACCCAACGCTTGAAGACGTTGACTGTCTCGCGGACATCGGTGGCCGACTGCACGAGGGGAACCATCTCGGCCAGCCAGGCCTGTCCCGCTTCGGGGGTGTCGAAGGAGAGGAACTCATACCGACCGGTCAGGTGGGGCGTCCCGGTCAGCATGATGTGCTGGATATCGTCGAATTCCAGTTGGGTCACTGCATTTGATCCAGCATGTCGGAGAATGCGGCCTTGAGCCGCAACGCCTTCTTGATCTCGTCGGCCGTGACGTACGGGTACTCGCCGTACTCCAGGAAGCTGGGCACGTGGTGCTCGCGGACGAACTTGATGAAGGCCTCGGGGTTCGTCTTCCAGTCCTCCGGGAAGCCCTCCAGATGGGTGAACGCCGTGGTGATGCCCGACGAGCTGAAGATCTTGACGGCGTCCTCGGTGTATTTGTCGAAGTCGGTGTCGAAGATGCCCTGGTACTGGAAATGCAGACCGAACCCGACGTCGAACAGGTTCCACCGCAGGTAGTGCAGCTTCAGCGAGGCCAGCACATCGGGCTGCGCGGTGACCGCGGCCTCGATGATTTTGCCGTGGCCCCGGATGGCCTCTTCGTGCTCGGGGCCTTCCTTCACCTTGGCGATGATGTTGAAGCCGTAGCAGGCGGGGGTGCGGGGGAATACCGGGCCGTAACGGCCCCGGGTCAGTTCGAAGTAGCCTTCCTTCGGGATAGCGATTGCCGCAGGTTGGGACCAAATTTCCGTGTTCTCGTTCTGACTCATGGCATCGAATTTAGATGCGCGCCGACCTCACGTCGTCCCCCAGAACGGGTGAAAATTGATGACGCAAGCAATCAGGCCAGTGCGGAAACCAGGGCCTCGGTGTGATCAAGGATGCTATCGAGGAATTGCAGCATCCGTCTAACTGATCGGGTCGAACGTGACGGGTATCGCGGTGGGGGAGCGGAACGGCTGACCGAAGATGTGCGGGTCATCGTCGGTGACCAGCGCAAGGTTGCGTACCCGAGAAAGCATGCACTCCATCGCCACCCGGGTTTCCATCCGGGCCAGGTGTAACCCCATGCAGGTATGCTCGCCGGCGGCAAACGTGATGTGCGGCAACCGCTTCCGGAAGATATCGAACTCCTCGGGTCGCTCCCAGCGGCTTTCGTCGCGATTCGCCGACCCCATGCAGACATCGATCACCGCGCCGGCGGGCAGCGCCACGCCTTCGAGTTCGGTGTCCTGGGTGGCCGAGCGCTGCACGGTGGTCAGCGGCGTTTCGTAACGCAGCGCCTCCTCGATGGCTGGTCCGATCAGCTCGTGGTCGGCCTCCACCGCCGCGAACTGGTCGGGGTGGGTGAGCAGCAGGTAGAGCAGGTTGCCCGAGGATCGGTAGGTGGTTTCCAGCCCGGCAGGCAACAGTAAGCGCAGGAACGAGTAGATGGCTTCGTCGGTGAGCTTCTCGCCGTCGATCTCCGCGGTGACCAGGTCGCCGATGATGTCATCGGTCGGCTTGGACCGCCGCAGTTCGATCTGGCCGAGGAAGTAGTCCTTCAACGCCGCGGATGCCTCGAACGCGCGCTTGTACTTCACCGTGTAGCTGATCAACTCCACGGCGCGCCGGCGGAACCAGGGCAGGTCTTCCTCGGGCAGGCCGAGCAGCTTGGTGATCACCCGGGTGGGGAACTCGAAGGTGAAATCGCGCACCAGGTCTGCGCTGCCGGCCTCGATGAACTCGTCGATGAGGGATTCGCAGATCGGGCGGACGATCTCGGGTTCCCAGCGCAACAGCGAGCGCGTCTTGAAGGCAGCCGACACCAGATTGCGGTGATCGCGGTGGGTCTTGCCCTCCATGGCAAGGATCGTGGGCCCGATGAACAACCCGATGGTGCTGTCGTAGATCTTCGAGTTGAACGACTTGCCGTCCCGGAACACCGTGTTGACCGCATCGAACGACACCGCCGCGAATTGATGTTCGGGCAGTAGGGATTTCGGGGTCTTGGACCAGTCCATCACCGACCCGCGGAAAACCCCGTGCTTGGCGCGGTGCCGCGCGAACATCGGGTACGGGTCGCGCAGCAGGCCGGCGGTGTCGTCGACAGAGTCGTCGGAAGTGACGTCCTGCACTTGGCTATCCATTGCTCACCCCACCACCTGGAACGGACCGACCTCACTGAAGCATATTACTGTAAAGATTACAGTAATTGAATCCGTTCGGGATCCGGCCGCCGGTCAGAGCGATATCGGGGTGCCGTTGGTGATCCCCGCGATGAAACCGGCGTCGACCTGGATGTCCTGACCGTTGATCCACCGCGACTCCGGGGAGGTCAGGAAGGCGATCAGGGGAACCACGTCGTCGACGGTGGCATGTCGACCCACCGTCGCGCGGACCAGGTCGAGGGTGTCCTTGCCCATGGTCTGCTCGAAGTCGGACAGGATCGGAGTCTGGACCGGCCCGGGGCTGACCGTGTTGATCCGTACCCCGTATTTGCTCCAGGCCGACCCCGCGACCCGCTTGATGAACAGGATCGCGGCCTGCTTGGAGGTGGTGTACACCGGGAAGTCCTGATCCTGGCCGGCTTGCCACTGTGCCACTGCGTCGCCGTCGGTGAGCTCGAGTAGCCCGTCGAGAATGTCGACTCGTTGCTCCCCGCCCAGGGCTGCCGTCGACGCCACAGCGACGACCGAGCCGCCCCGGCGCAGCAGCGGCAGCATGCCTTCGGTCATCAGCCGCATGCCCAGGTAGTTGACCTTCAGCACATCGGCGGCGGGTGCGGTGCCCGGCACCCCCGCGACGTGGGCGAGTGTGTCCCAGTCGTCACCGATCTCGCTCAGCAGTCGCGCGATGTCGGATGGGTCGCGCAGGTCGCAGGTGGCGTGCTGCGACGCTGGAGTGTTGTTGGGGCGCAGGTCAACTGCGAGCACATGATCACCTCGCTCGAAGAAGTGTGCCGCGGTGGCCGCTCCGATCCCGGACCCGGCTCCGACGACGACAATTCTGCGTGCGGTTTCCGACATGCCCGGCCTCTCACTGAAGGAACGACAGTAAGGACGACTGTAAACAATTCGGGCAGGCTGGACAATCGGCTTCGACCTGCTTGGAGGGTGCTACCGTTAGCCCGGCCGAAGGACCTTTTCAGTGTGAGCCGACGTATGTCTGGGGGACAGCTGATGAGTGCGATCGAGGAGCGTGCGGCGGTACAGCCGCAGCGTGAGGGGCTGGACGAGTTGCTGGCCGCCCAGCGCCGGTCTTTTATCGCCGACGGTCCGCCCGATATCGCGCTGCGCCGCAACCGCATCGACCGGCTGCTCGCGATGGTCTTGGACAACTCCGAGGACTTCGTCGCCGCCACCGCGGCCGACTACGGCTCACGGTCGCGCTCGGCGGCATTCCTCTCCGAGATCATGGGCATGCTCTCGGTCATCGAACACACCAGGGCGCATGTACCGCAATGGATGCGATCGACGAAACTGCTGCGCGCGGCCCGTTTCGCGGGGCTGCGCGCCGAGGTGCTGCCGAGCCCGCTCGGCGTCATAGGGATCATCGGCCCGTGGAACTTCCCGATCCAGTTGACGGTGCTGCCCGCAGCGGCGGCGTTCGCCGCGGGCAACCGGGTGATGATCAAAATGTCAGAGGTCACCTCGCGTACCGCCGACCTGATGGCGGCGACCGCGCCGAAGTATTTCGACGCGACCGAGTTGCAGGTCGTGACCGGGGGCCCGGATGTGGCCGCCGAATTCGCCGGCCTACCGTTCGACCACCTGTTCTTCACCGGCTCACCCTCGGTCGGGGCGCTAGTGGCGCGGGCGGCCTCGGACAACCTGGTTCCGGTGACACTGGAACTGGGTGGCAAGAACCCCGTGGTGGTTGCTCCCGGGGCCGACATCGAACGGGCGGCAAGCCGAATCGCTCAGGCGCGCATGGTCAATGGCGGCCAGGTGTGTGTATGCCCAGACTACGTCTTCGTGCCCGAGGCCCAGCTGGATCGGTTCGTCGCGGTGGCCCGCAAAACCCTGAGCACCATGTTCCCCACCATCATCGGCAATCCCGACTACTGCTCGTCGGTGAACCAGGCCAACTTCGACCGGGTGGTTGGCCTGATCGCCGACGCCCGCGCCCATGGGGCCCGGATCGAGTCTGTCGTGCCGGCAGGCGAGGTGCTACCCGATTCGGGATCGCGCAAGATCGCGCCGACCATCGTGCGTGACGTCGATGACCGGATGCGGATCGCGACCGAGGAGGTGTTCGGGCCGGTGCTGGTGGTCCGTGGCTACACCGCACTCGGTGACGCCGTCGATCACATCAACGCCAACCCGTCACCGTTGGTGGCGTACTGGTTCGGCCCGGACGACGCCGACTTTCGGCGGTTTGTCAGCCGCACCCGCAGCGGTGGGGTGGCCCGCAATGACTTTGCCGCGCACATGATCCCGTCGGACGCCCCGTTCGGTGGGGTGGGACGCAGCGGGACCGGCGCTTACCACGGCAAGGCCGGCTTCGATACCTTCAGCCATCATCGCACCGTGGTCGGCACCGACCTGCCGTTCAGCATCACCGGACAGGCGGCCAGGCCGTTCACCACTTCGATGCGGGTCAGTACCGACCTGGCGTTGCGGCGGGCCCGCGGCCGAACTGCCTCCCGGCTCAAGAAGTTTCGCTGACCGCCTGCTCGCGGGCCCAGCGGTAGTCGGCCTTACCGGCAGGGCTGCGTTCGATGACTGGACGGAACACCACGGCCTTGGGCAGCTTGTAGCGGGCGATGGAGGTTTCGGCGTGCCGGATGAGCTCGGCGGCCTCAGCTGCGGCGCCGTCTACCAGTGCAACCACGGCCACCACCTCCTGCCCCCAGCGTGCACTGGGCCGGCCGGTTACCACCACGTCCCGCACCGCCGGATGCGAAGCGATCGCGGATTCGACCTCCTCGGCGAAGATCTTCTCGCCACCGGAGTTGATCGTCACCGAGTCGCGGCCGAGCAACTCGATCGCACCGCTGTCCAGATGGCGGGCCCGGTCACCCGGTATCGCGTAGCGCACCCCGTCGATGACCGGGAAGGTTGCCGCGGTCTTGGCGGCGTCACCCTTGTAGCCCAATGGCACGAACCCGCGCTGCGCCAGCCAGCCCAGCCCGTCGTGGCCGGTCGGCAGGACGGCGGTGAAATCCTCGGTCACCACACAGGTATCGGGTCCGGCATTGAACGTGCCGGTCGATACCGACCCGGGGGCAGACATGTGGCTCATCTGGGCGCCGGTCTCCGAGGATCCAACCCCGTCGACGACGATGAGATTGGGCTTGGCGTCGATGAGTTGTTGCTTGACGTACGGGGTCAGCTGCGCGCCGCCGTTGGCCACGACGGAAAGCGAGGACACATCGGCGGCCCCGCCCTTGATGGCATCGACGAGTGGGCGCGCCATGGCGTCACCCACCACGGTAACCACCAGCACCCGTTCGCGTTCGATGGTGCGCACCACGTCGGCGGCGTCGAATCGATCGACCACACTTGGGAACACCACGGTCTGGCCGGTGGTCACGGCCGTCATCGCACCCCACTGAGCCGCACCGTGGATCAGTGGCGGCAGGATCAACAGTGTGGTGCCCGGGTTCTCGACCGCGTTCCCGACAATTTCCTCGACGGAATCTGACTTCTGCCCGGTCACCATGTTGCGTCCGCCGAATGCGGTCATGAAGATGTCGTGCTGGCGCCACAGCACGCCCTTGGGCATTCCGGTGGTGCCGCCGGTGTAGAGCACGTACAGGTCGTCGGGACAGGGCGGTACGAGAGGCGCCGGTGACGTTTCCATTCCGACGATCGTCTCGTAATCCACCGCGCCGTAGAGCAATTCGTTACCGCTGTCGTCGGCGATCTGGATCAGGACACGCAGGTCGGGCAGGTCCGGCAGGATCTCGGCCACCCGCGGTGCGAAGGCAGCGTGATAGACCAGCGCGGACGCCCCGGAATCGGCAAGCAGGTACTGCAGTTCGTTCTTGACGTAGCGATAGTTGACGTTGAACGGGGCGACCCTGGCCCGGAAGGAGCCGAGCAGAGACTCGACGAATTCGGGCCCGTTGTAGGCGTAGATACCCAGCAGATCCTGGCCCACCTCGTGGCCGGCCAACTCACTACGTTCGGTGTGCACGCCCAACCCGCGCGAATGTAGGTATGCCGCCAGTCGATTCGATCGGTCAATGATCTGGCGGTAGGTGTATCGCCGGTCGCCCTGGACGACGAGCATCCGGTCCGGGATGGCGGCGGCGATAGCCTCGGCTACGGCCGGAACGGTGAACTGCACAGGGTCTCCTAGGCGTCGATCAGTGCTGCCAGGCGTGCAGCAGCTGCTCGGTTGTGGTGACGGTGGCCAGTAGCGACAGGGTGTTGTCGATGACCGCGTCGGCATAGGCTGCCGGGATCCCGGCCACCGCGTCGCGTGGCAGCACCACCCGGTACCCGGCATTGACCGCGTCCATAACCAGATTGGTGATCGCGATGTTCACCGAGACGCCGACGGCCACGATGGTTTTCACCCCGAGGTTGCGCAGGATGGCATCCAGGTCGGTGCCACCCATCGGTCCCAGGCCGTGCGGGCGGGACAGCACGAGATCGTTTGGCTCCGGACCGAATTCGGGAAGCAGACTGGCGCCCGGGCTGCCAGGCAGGATACCGACATCACTGCGGCCGATGGCGAAGATCTTGGCGTTGTGGTTGGAGCCCAGCCCATCTGGACGTCGCTGCACCAGACAGTGCACCACCCGGGCCGATGCGGCCCGCGCGGCGGGCAGCAGCCGGGCGATATTGGGTAGGGCCTCCCGGCGGGCCTCGTCGGCCAGTGCGGCCAGCCCGGCGTCGGGACCGACCACCGCCCCCTGGCATTCCTGGGTGATGATCGCGGTGTGCTCGGGTGCGACGAGCTCCAACAGATCGGGTCTCATACGCCGGCGACAGCGGTCTCGACCGGGGGGACTTCGTAGAACTGGGTAGCCCACTTGCGCATGGCCATATACGGTTTCGCGTCGATCTTGGCCAGCGCCGGGTGTTCGATGTACTTCTGGTAGCGCCAGATGTCGCAGTCCTCCCACACGGTCTTGAGGAACTGCTTTTCGACCTGCTTGCGGACCTGCTCGGGCGGGACATCGGAGGTCTCACCCGGGAGTTTGGGCCACCAGATCGAATAGAACATGTCCGACACCTCGTCGTCGACCGGTGTGCAGGCGAAGATCAACCGGTGGTTGGACGAGCCCTCGAAGGCACTCATGGCGAAGCCGAGCCCGGAGAAGTGGCTGTGAATCCGCAGTGCCATCTTGTTCGGATCGTCGCTGCGAGCATCGGGCCAGCCGGTCAAAAACCGCCACTCCTCGTCGACGTGTTCCCAGTGCAGGCACACCGGTGTCACGGTGGCCCCGTGTACGTAGCGGAAATGTGAGCTGTCGGGCCCATTCTCGGCCACGATCTGCGGGTGCACCGGGATCGCGTCGGCCCGGCTGGAGAACTCCGGGTAGGGCCGGTAGTACGAATTCGGATCGGTCTCGAACTGGGGGAACTTATGGAAAATATCGGGTAGCTCCCACTGCGGTTCCTTGCCCTCGGGCTGATACCACATGAAGATGCAGCCGTACTGCTCCTTGACCGGGTAGGAGCGCAGCCGCAGACCGCGGTTGGGCTTGTCGGGCTGATACGGGATGTAGGTGTTGTTGCCCTCGGGTCCCCAGCGCCAGCCGTGGAACGGGCACTCGACGCAATCGCCGACGACCTTGCCGCCGTGACCGATATGGGCACCCAGATGCTTGCAGTGCGCCTCCAGGACGTGCAGCTTGCCGGACTCGTCGCGATAGGCAGCCAGGTCCTCGCCGAAATACTTCAGCGCTTTGACATCGCCGACCGCATACTCCGCTGACCAGCCGATCATGAACCAGCCGGTGACCTTCCAGGTGAACGGCACTTCCATGGCCAGCAGCCTCCGTAGCTCTACTGCTCTCGCAATAGGTACGGAAGACGTTACAGTAGTGGTTACTGCAACGAAAGCGGAACGTGTGATGGCGGTTTGTCCGTTTCCTAAAATTTGCCCTCGGAGCGTGGCATAATCGAACATGTGTTCGACATCGAGTTTGATTCGGCGACGCCGGGCCGGTTGGTGGGCCTGCTCGCTGAGTCGGCTCGGGCCGAGGCGCGGTTGATCGCGACTCGGATGGCGGCGATTGCGGATCTGTTGGCGCAGCGGACCGCGGAGCTCAATGTCCAGGGTGTTCACCCGAACTACATGATCGTGACGGGGTTCGCCCGCGCCAGCGCCGAGGTCGGTGCAGCGCTGAATCTGACCGCGGGGGCGGCCAGTCGGGTGGTGGCGCAGGCCGAGGCGTTGCGAGATCGGCTGCCGCGGTTGGCGGCGTTGTTGGCCGATGGTGACACTGATTGGCGCACAGTGGAGATCGTGATCGCCCGCACACGGTTTGTCTCGACGGCGGCGGCGGCTCAGATCGATCAGGAGTTGGCGCAACGAGTCGCCGGATGGCAGTGCTGGTCAGAGAAACGCATCACCACCACCGTGGATGCCAAAGTGCGCAACCTGGATCCGGTGGCGATCGCCGAACGTGAACATGCCAGCGATCGGCGCCGGGTCAAGGTGAGCCCGTTGGCTGATGGCAACGCCAAGATCGACGCCATCGTCACCACCGCGGCTGGTTTGGCTTTCGAAACCCGGGTCTCGGAGTTGACGGCGGGGTTGTGTCGAGAAGATCCGCGCACCAAGGACCAGCGCCGTTCGGATGCCATCCACGCCATGGCTGACAACCGGTCGCTGTCGTGTGAGTGTGGCGGTGTCGACTGCCCAATGCGGCTCACCACCCCGCCGGAGCCGCTGCCGGTGGTGGTCAACGTGATCGCCGAGCGCGACACCGCGCTGGGTGAGGGCTCGGCTCCCGGGTACGTGTGCGGGTTCGGGGTGATCGACGCACAGCTGGTCCGCGAGTTTGCCGCCCAGGGCACGACGCGGTTGGTCACCGAACCGGAAGTGGATGCAGGGGCGGCGTTGCGGTATCAGCCCACGGTGTCGGTGCAACGTTGGGTGCGGTGCCGGGACTTGACGTGTCGTTTCCCGGGGTGTGAGCATCCGGCCGAGGATTGCGATATCGACCATACGGTGCCGTTCGATCACAACGATCCGGCCCGCGGCGGGCTGACGGTACCGTCCAACCTGAAATGTTTGTGTCGTTTTCATCACCGGCTCAAGACTTTTGGCGGATGGAGCGATATCCAACACCCGGACGCAACGGTGGTGTGGACCTCCCCGTCGGGCAAGGAGTACCGGACCACCCCGGGTGGGGCGGATTTGTTCAACAGTTTCGCTGCGGCGCCGTGCGGTGCACCCAGGCCTGCCCGGATTCCCAAGCTGAGCCGGGCCGCGCGGGTGGAGCTGGCGCGGGCCAAGAACCGGCGGTTGCGACCGGTCAACGAGGCTTACCGGTACACCCAGTCGGCGCGGCGGCGGGAATTGGATCGCCGGCGCAACCGTAATCGGATGCGGGTCACCCTGAAGTTGTTCAAAGGTGATGAGCCCAGTACCAGTCCGTTCTGCACCTGGATCAATGAACCGTTCGAACCCGAAGAGCTACCCCCGGACTGGGAGCCGCCGCCACCGCCGCCGCCGCCAGGCCCGGAGGACCCACCGTTCTGACCCGGTGGGTGAACTCAGCTTGCCTTGCGTGCGGGTGGCAACTGGGGCGCTTACCGTATAGTTCGCCGCAGTCGACCAGGAGGTGATCCGTTGTCCGACGACATCGAGGCGATCAAGCAGCTCAAGGCGCGTTACTGCAGATTCCTGGACACCAAGGACATCGATGCGTGGCGGGCATTGTTCGTCGAAGACGTTGTGGTGAAACTCGACATGGCCGTCTCAACCGGTGGCGCCGATCCGCAGACGGCTCCGCCGCTGAAGAGTTTCGACGAGTTCTTTCCGGTGGTCTGGGGTGGTGTCGAGAACGCGGCCACAGTGCACCACTGCCACACCCCCGAAATCATGCTGACCTCAGACACCACCGCGACTGGCATCTGGGCGATGGAGGACATGCTGTTCTTCCCCGATGGCAGTGAACTGCACGGGGCGGGCCACTATCACGAGACCTACGAAAAGCGCGACGGCACATGGCAGATCACCAGTCTGCACCTGACCAGGACCCTGCTGAAATTCAAGACCGGATAGCTGGGTGAGCCGCTCATCCCGGTCGAGGTGATCCGGTTACCGCAGCCGCCGCACGGCGCCGACGAAATCGGCGACGTCGCTGGGGTCTGGCGTGTAACCGGGGAAGTAGCAACAGACATCGGACGCATAGGCCCCGTAGCGCTGCTGGATCTGCTCGGCGCACTCCTCGGGGGTTCCCACCACGCCGATGGTTCGCACGGTGTCCTCGTCGATGAGTGCGGCCATACCCGGATAGTCCCCGGCCTTCGACAGTTCATTGAGGCGCGGTTGCAGGTGTTCGAGGCCTTCGGCTTCCAGAACCGGGCGGTAATTGGGCGTCGACGCATAGAAGGCGATCAGGAACGCGACACTTCCGATTGCCTTGGCCAGAGCTTCCTCTGAACGTCCGACCGCCACCATGGCCTGGGCGATGATCTGCAGGGCGGTCAAGCTGCGACCCGCGCGCTCGAGTCCGTCATTGATCGCCGGAACCGTGCGATCGGCGAAGTGACGGGCGCTGTTGAACGGCATCACCAGCAGGCCGTCGGCCACCTCCGCCGCCTTGCGGGTCATCAACGGCCCGAGCGCGCCCATCAGCACCGGCGGTGGGCCGAACGGATTGGGTCCGGGGTTGAAGGTCGGCGGCATCAAGGTGTGGGTGAAGTATTCGCCGCGAAACGCCAGCGGTGCCTTGCCTTCCCAGGTGTCGAAGATGGCTTTCACGGCGGCGACCGACTCGGCCATCCGAGCGGCGGGTTTGCCCCACTCACTGCCGTAGCGCTTCTCGATGTGCACCCGGATCTGCGAGCCGAGACCCAGCCGGAACCGGCCGGAGCTGTAGCACTGCAGATCGTAAGCGGCGTGCGCCAGATGCAGCGGGCTGCGTGGGCCGGCGATCGCCACATTGGTCATCAATTCCAAATCGGTCTCGGCCGCGGCCACCAGAAGTGGAAAGAAGACGTCGTGCGGTCCCTCGAAGGAGAACACGCCGTCAGCCCCGAGTGCGGCGATCTGCCGCGCGCTCTGCCTGGCCTTGTTCGGCGCTCCATCAACCTGCAGGTGAATTCGCACGACTGACCACATCCTCTCGTCCCCGGCGGGGCTTTCGACCGCTGGAAAACCATTGCTGTTTTAACGTAGTGAGCGGCGGGTTGGCAAGCACGTATCTCCGAAAAGGAAAATGGGGCCGGGGTGTTTCGGCGCTCACTCGGTTTCCTTGGGGGCCAAGGCCTGTCGCCAGATTATGATCAGGGTTCTGTGGACGCCCTTGGCGCGCCGGTCATCGATGTCACGAGAGCCAGATAGGTGACGTCGGGCGGCAAGGTGGGGTCGATCGACTTTCCTGTCTGTTTCAGGATGCTACTGTAACCGTTACCGTAATATCCATCACCAGGCGGAAGATGGGATGGAATCGCGATGGTTCGGCGGCGAAAAGTACTCGTCATGGGCGCCAGCGGAAATGTCGGAGCCTGTGTCACCCGCCAACTCGTCGAGCGCGGCGACGACGTGCGGGTACTGCTTCGCCGGAGCAGTTCGACCAAGGGCATCGACGGCGTCGATGTCGAACGCTGCTACGGCGACATCTTCGACACCGAGGCGGTGGCGGCTGCCATCGCCGACCGGGACGTGGTGTTCTACTGCGTCGTCGATACCCGCGCGCATCTGGCCGACCCGGCGCCACTGTTCTCCACCAATGTCGAGGGCCTGGGTAACGTCCTCGATGTGGCGGTCAACGCCGATCTGCAACGCTTCGTGTTCCTCAGCACCATCGGGACCATCGCCGTCGGGGATGACGGCGCGACCGTTGACGAGGACACTCCGTTCAACTGGGGCGGCAAAGGCGGTCCCTACATCGAATCTCGGTGCCAGGCCGAAGATCTGGTGCTGTCCTATGCGCGCGAGCGGGGACTTCCCGCGGTCGCGATGTGTGTGTCGAATCCCTATGGGCCGCCGGACTGGCAACCGAGACAGGGCGCGCTGGTCGCCATGGCCGCATTCGGCAAGTTGCCCGTCTATGTGCGAGGCGTCGGCTCGGAGGTGGTCGGGATAGACGACGCAGCCGATGCGCTCATCCTGGCCGCCGAGCACGGTCGGATCGGCGAACGCTACATCGTGTCCGAAAGGTATATCTCCCAGCGGGACATGCTGACCGCAGCCGCCGAGGCTGTGGGTGCCCGACCGCCCAGATTCGGAATCCCCATCGCCCCGGTGTATGCCCTCGGCTGGTTGGCCGGCATGTCGAATCGGCTGTTCGGCACGGAGTTTCCGATGAACCTCACCGCAGCGCGGCTGATGTGGCTGACCTCGCCGGCCGACCACAGCAAGGCGACCCGCGACGTGGGGTGGAAACCGGCACCGACCGCCGAATCGATCGGTCGGGCCGCCCAGTTCTACGTCGACCGTAAGCACCGCAACGAGAAGGTCATTGATTTGTGAGCCCCGCGGATTTCGACGCCATCGTCGTCGGGGCCGGATTCTCCGGCCTGTATGCATTGCACCGGCTGCGGGAGCAGGGCCTGCGGGTGCGGGTCCTGGAGAAGGCCGATGCCGTCGGCGGCACCTGGCTGATCAACCGATACCCCGGCGCGCGCTGTGACATCGAGAGCATCGAATACTCCTACAGCTTCAGCGACGAGATCCAGCAGGAGTGGGTCTGGACCGAGGCGATGCCGGCCCAACCCGAGATCGAGGCATATCTCAACTTCGTCGCCGACCGACTCGACCTGCGTCGCGACATCGAGTTCGGCACCGAAGTGGTCGCGATGACCTTCGGTGAGGACACCGCGCAGTGGATGATCACCACCGCCGACGGCCGCTCGCTGCACACACCTTTCGTGGTGGCGGCCACCGGGATTCTGTCCGTGCCATTGGAACCCGACATCCCCGGGATGAGCCGGTTCGCCGGCACCGCGCTGTTCACCAGCCGTTGGCCGCGTGAGGGGGTCGACCTCACCGGCAAGCGCGTCGGCGTGATCGGCACCGGCTCCACTGGTGTGCAGCTGATTCCGGTGGTCGCCGCCGAGGCGGAGCAGCTCACGGTGTTTCAACGTTCACCGGCATTCACCCTGCCCTGGCCGGTACGCCCGTTCCAGCCTGGCGAGCTGGACGCGCTCAAGGCTGACTACGCGTCGATCCGCGCTGCGCAGCGGGAACATCCGGTCGGTGCGGCGCGGCTCAGCGCATTCTCGGTGCTGCTCGAGATGCTGGCGCGGCCGCCGGTGAAATCGGCTTCGCCCGAGGAGAAGCTGCGCGCCGTCGAGGAACACGGCGTGATGGGTGCGCTCAACTGGGGCGATGTCTTCTTCGACATCGAAGCCAACCGGATGGCCACCGAGTTGTACGGACAAGCCGTGGCCCGCATTGTCACCGACCCGCAGACGGCGGCGTCGTTGACGCCCAGCCATCCGTTCGCGTGTAAGCGGCCGATCATCGACCAGGGCTACTACGAGACGTACAACCGGGACAATGTCACCCTGGTCGATTTGCGCCGGGGTGCCATCCGCGAGGTCACTGCGACCGGGATTTCCACCGAGCAAGGCGATTTCGACCTCGACGTGATCGTCTACGCCACCGGATTCGACGCCATGACCGGCGCGTTGAGCCGGATCGACGTACGTGGCCGCGACGGGCTGGCATTGGGGGAGCACTGGTCCGAACAGGGGGCACTGTCCTATCTGGGTCTGGCCGTGGCGGGCTTCCCCAACCTGTTCACCATCCAGGGCCCGGGAAGTCCCTCGGCGGCAACGAACTTCGTGGCCGCTCTTGAGCAGCACGTGGAATGGATCGCGGACTGCATCGCATACCTGCGGGCCGGTGGTCACCGGAGTATCGAGGCGACGCCGCAGGCGCAGGCCGAATGGGTCGAGCACACCACCGCGCTGGTGGCGCCTACCGTGCTGATGCACCCGAGCTGTAACTCCTGGTACAACGGCGGCAATGTGCCCGGCAAGAAGCGGATGTATCTGGGCTACACCGCGGGCATCCCCGAGTACCGTCGCCGCTGTGACGAGATCGCCGCTGACGGCTACCTGGGATTCAGCATTGCGTAGGGCCGCCCGGGTCGCCTGGGAGCTCGGCGGCGTGCTGCCCCGCTCGGTCGGCGCACTGGCCGGCGCGGGGGATTGGAATGCATGCAGCATGGAGATCTTCCGCGTCGTCGACGGACGCATCACCGAAGTATGGAACTGCGGCTACAAACAAGGAGTTTGGGCATGAGCGAACCGGTCCTGGACGAATTGGGCTACTACCTGTTGGCCGGCGCCGGCGGCGAAGGACCGGCCACACTGATGGACGAGGCGCGCCGCGGTGAGGAACTCGGGTTCGGCACCGCGTTCATCTCCGAGCGGTGGAACGTCAAGGAAGCTTCGTCACTGGTCGGCGCTGCCTGCGCGGTGACCAGCCGCATGCAGATCGCCACGGCGGCAACCAATCACAACACCCGCCATCCGCTGATCACCGGATCCTGGGCCACCACAATGCACCGACTTTCACGCGGCCGGTTCACCCTCGGCATCGGCCGTGGTGTCGCCGCGATGTACAACGCGTTCGGGGTACCCGCGGTGACCACCGCCCAGATGGAGGATTTCGCGCAGGTCATGCGCAAGCTGTGGCACGGCGAGGTGATCTTCAATCACGACGGTCCGCTGGGCAAGTACCAGGTACTGTTCCTCGATCCCGACTTCAACGAGGACATCCGGTTGGCGATCGTGGCCTTCGGCTCACAGACCCTGGCCTTGGGCGGGCGGGAGTTCGACGACGTCATCCTGCACACCTATTTCACCCCCGAGACGCTGGCGTGTGCGGTGAAGACCGTCAAGGATTCCGCCGAGCAGGCCGGCCGCGACCCCGACAGCGTGCGGGTGTGGTCGTGTTTTGCCACGGTGGGCGATCACCTGTCCGAGGAATTGCGGCTGAAGAAGACCGTGGCCCGGCTGGCCACCTACCTGCAGGGCTACGGTGACCTGCTGGTGCGCACCAACAACTGGGATCCAGTTGTGCTGCAACGATTCCGGGAAGACAAGGTGGTCACGTCGATTCCGGGCGGCATCGACCACAAGGCCAGCGCCGAGCAGATCGAGCACATCGCGACCCTGATCCCCGACGAGTGGCTGGAACCGTCCGCGACCGGATCGGCACGGCAGTGCGTGGACCGCATCCGCAAGGAGTTCGACTACGGGGCCGATGCGGTGATCATGCACGGGGCCACCCCCGACGAGCTCGAACCGATCGTCACCGAATACCGGGCCACCCGGGCGTAATCGGGACCCGGAAAATCGAAAAGCAGGGGCGTCATCCGCTCCCTGCCACTTTCAACATATATCGCACCAGGGGTCTTGCGGCAAGACCCCGGTGCTGTTGCACAATCTCCTCCCGCAGTGCTCAGCTGCAATTCGTCTTGCTGTGTAGGGGGATTCATGATCGACGTGATCGTCGTAGGGGCGGGGCCGACCGGGATGATGCTGGCCGCCGAATTGCGGCTGCACGGTGTGGGCGTCCTCGTGCTGGAGAAGGCGACCGAGCCGACCAAGGTGGTCCGCGGGCTCGGGCTGCATGCGCGCAGCATCGAGGTGCTGGATCAGCGCGGCCTGTTACCGCGGTTCCTCGAGCACGGCAAGCAGTACCCGGTCGGCGGATTCTTCGCCGGTATCGCCAAACCGCAGCCCGAGGGCCTCGACACCGCCCATGGGTATGTCCTCGGGATCCCGCAGACCATCACCGAACGTCTGCTGACCGAGCACGCCGAGGAAGTCGGCGCCGACATCCGGCGCGGCTGTGAGGTGATCGGGCTGAGCCAGGATGATCACGGGGTCGCGGTGGAGCTGGCTGCAACAGGGTCGCTCGGCAAGCCTCGCTTCGGCGGCACCCACCTGAGGTCGCGGTATCTCGTCGGCTGCGACGGTGGACGCAGCACGGTGCGCAAGCTTTTGGACATTGGCTTTCCCGGTGAACCATCCACCGCCGACACGCTGTTGGGTGAGGTCGAGCTGGACGTGCCGCAGGAAACGCTCGACGATGTGATGGCCGAAGTCCGCAAGACCCAGCTGCGATTCGGGGCCATGCCGCTCGGTGACAGGGTCTATCGGGTCGTCGTCCCGGCCGACGGAGTGGCCGATGACCGCGCCACGGCGCCGACATTGGACGAGTTCAGGCGGCAGCTGAGGGCGACCGCAGGCACCGATCTCGGTGTGCATTCCCCACGCTGGCTTAGCCGCTTCGGCGACGGCACCCGTTTGGCCGAGCGCTACCGCAGCGGGCGGGTGCTGCTGGCCGGCGATGCCGCGCACATCCACCCGCCGACCGGCGGGCAAGGGCTCAATCTGGGCATCCAGGACGCCTTCAATCTGGGCTGGAAACTGGCGGCCCAAGTGAACGGCTGGGCTCCGACGGCGCTGTTGGACAGCTACCAGACCGAGCGGCGTCCGGTGGCTGCCGACGTGCTGGACAACACCCGGGCGCAGATGGAGCTGATGTCCCTGGCGCCCGGCGCGCAGGCGGTGCGCCGACTGGTGGTCGAGCTGATGGACTTTCCTGGTGTGAGCCGTCACCTGACGGAGAAGATCATCGCGACTGGCATCCGGTACGACTTCGGTGACGGGCCGGATCTGCTGGGCCGTCGGCTGCGGGACATCCCACTCAAGCGCGGACGGCTGTACGAGTTGATGCACACCGGCCGCGGGTTGCTGCTCGATCAGACCGGCCGACTCTCGGTCGCAGACTGGGCGGATCGCGTCGACTACATCGTCGAGGCGAGCGAGGAGCTGGATGTGCCCGCGGTACTGCTGCGGCCAGACGGGCATGTGGCGTGGGTCGGTGAGGACCAGGGAGACCTGATCGCCCACCTGCCCACGTGGTTCGGCGCGGCTACGGCATGATCAGCGTGCGGGACACCGGCTCGGCGCCGGCCTGACGGCTGTAGATGCCCTGGTGCAGCGCGACAAGCAGGGCGTTGCGGGTCTCCTCGGGCGCGATCAGCTCATCGAAGCCGAGGTGGCCCGCCGACCGGTAGGACGCTTCGAGCTCCATTTTCTTGAGCACTTCGGCGACATCCTCACCTGCATGCGCGGCCCGGCTCAGTGCGGCGGCCCCCATCGCGCCCATCGTCGCGCCTGGATAGGCGAAGGTGGCCACCTGATCGTCAAACCCCAGCAGCGACATCACCATTGAGCCGAAACCGAACGCCTTCCGCAGGGTCACGTGCATCTTGAGCGTCGTCGCGGCGGTCTGGGCGGCGAACATCCGCGCGCCGCTGCGCAATACCCCGGAACGCTCGGACTGACTGCCCGGCAGCATGCCCGGATTGTCGGCGAGGAACACGATCGGAAGGTGGAACGAGTCGGCCACAGTGATGAAATGCGCCGCCTTGTCGGCCGCGTCGGCGTCGATCGAACCGGCCAGCACCTGCGGCTGGTTGGCCACCACCGCGACCGGATGTCCCCCCAGATGGGCGAGGGCGCAGATGATCGCGCGGCCGAACTTCGGCTGCACCTCGAACCAGTCGGTGCGGTCGAACACCGCATCGAGCACAGCGCGCATGTCGTAGATCCGGCGGTTGTCCCGGGAGACGATGTCGAGAAGTTCCGGGGTGGCCCGTGGTTCGGTGGACTCGTCGAGTTCGGTGGCCGGGGGATAGGACCATGCGCTGGGCGGGAAGTAGGACAGATAGCGGCGGATGTCGTCGAGCACGGCAGCGTCGGTGTCACCCAAATTGTGGATCACGCCACTGGCCAGCGCCACTTTCGGACCACCCAGATCTTCCTTCGAGATGTCTTCTCCGGTCGACTCTTTCACCACCGGAGGACCCGCAGTGAAGATGGCGCCGTGCGGGCTCATGATGGTGAAGTCGCAGACTGGAGCGACCAATGCGCCATGGCCGGCCGACGCTCCCAGCACCGCCGAGATCGTCGGAACCTTGCCCGAGCAGCGGGCCTGGGCCAGCAGGTCGGTCGGGGTGCGGCCGTAATGCTCGCCGGCCGCGGCGCGGAATCCGGCCCCCTCCAACAGCATTACCAGGGGGACCTTGTTGCGCAGGGCCAACTCCGCCAATCGGTAGCGCTTGGCGTTGCCACCGGGGCCGATGCTCCCCGCGTAGGTGGTGAAGTCCTCGGCACCCACCATCACCGGTGTGCCATTGATCAGGCCCGAACCGGTCACGATGCCGTCGGCGGCGATATCGCCACCGACCAGTGTGCCGAACTCCTGGAAGGTGCCGGGGTCAAGCAGGTGCGCCAGACGGCCCCGGGCGTCCAACTTGCCCTTGCCGTGGTGTTTGGCGAGTCGTTCCGGGCCGCCCATGCCATAGGAGTTCTGTCGGCGGCGATCGAGGTCTTCGAGCGATTCTTTCCACTCGTGCGTCATCGTGGTCTCCACTCTCCGAACCGGCGGTCGGCTTGTAGCCTATCCCCGTTGACCATACTGAATTGCTTACTGTAGCGTCGATGGGGTGCTTGGGTTGCGTGCCGTCAAGGTTGACCGCGGGATTCCCAGCCGGCTCGCCGATGTTCCGGATGCCGCCCGTGAACTGGAGGCGCAGGGCTACGACGGCTGCTGGACCGGCGAGATCAACCACGACCCGTTCCTGCCGTTGACGCTCGCGGCCGAGCACACCGAGCGGATCCAGATCGGCACCAGCATCGCGGTGGCCTTCGCGCGCAATCCGATGACCACGGCCCAGTTGGGCTGGGATCTGCAGACCTACTCCGGTGGGCGGTTCATCCTCGGACTCGGCACCCAGATCCAGCCGCACATCGAAAAGCGGTTCAGCATGCCGTGGAGTCATCCGGCGCGCCGCATGCGGGAGTACATCGAAGCGCTGCAGGCGATTTGGAGCTGCTGGCGAGACGGCACCAAGCTGCGATTCGAGGGCGAGTTCTACACCCACAAGATCATGACGCCGATGTTCACCCCGGAACCGTCGACGCTGCCGTACCCCAAGGTGTTCCTGGCGGCGGTGGGCGAGTTGATGACCGAAGTATGCGGTGAGGTGGCAGACGGTCTCCTGGCCCACGCCTTCACCACCCGGCGTTATCTGGACGAGGTGACCACGGCCGCACTGC
Organism: Mycolicibacterium frederiksbergense; assembly: GCF_029893345.1. GTDB lineage: Bacteria > Actinomycetota > Actinomycetes > Mycobacteriales > Mycobacteriaceae > Mycobacterium > Mycobacterium frederiksbergense_B. Next base: position 75,936 of record NZ_JARXVE010000006.1, read on the forward strand.
AGCGCGGCATGGACCGCGGCGGACGCGACCGTCACGACTTCGAGCTGTCCTGCCCGGTGTTTCTGGTCACCGGTGCCGACGAACAGGAGATGGCTGCGGCGTCGGTCGCAACCCGCAAACAACTCGCGTTCTACGGCTCCACGCCCGCCTACCGCAAAGTTCTGGAACTGCACGGCTGGGGTGATCTGCAGACCGAACTGCACCGGTTGTCACTGGATGGCCGGTGGGACGCGATGGGGGAGCTCATCGACGACGAAATGCTCGGCACCTTCGCCGTGGTGGCCCCGATCCCTGAATTGGCCGCGGCGCTGCGGCGCCGGTGCGACGGAGTCATCGACCGCGTGCTGCCGGGATTCCCCGCCGCCGTGTCCCAGGAAACCGTGAACGCGGTGCTGCAGGCGTTTCGCGAGTGCCCGCCAGTGAGGAGCAACGTATGACGGTCCGCGTCATCGATGATGCCGCCAAGATGTTCGCCAACCCGTCGGCATATACCGATGAGGCGACATTCCATTCAGCCTTGACGCATCTACGGGCGAACGCACCGGTGTCCTGGGTCGAGGTGCCCGGTTACAAGCCATTCTGGGCCATCACCAAGCACGCCGACATCATGGCTGTCGAACGGGCCGACGACGTATTCACCAACTCGCCTCGCCCGGTGCTGATGACCAGCGAGAACGACGATAAGCAAACCGCGGTCGGAGTGCGCACCCTGATCCACATGGATGATCCCGAACACCGCGTCATGCGGGCGATCGGGGCGGACTGGTTCCGCCCGAAAGCCATGCGGGCGTTGAAGGTACGCACCGACGAGCTGGCCAGGATCCACGTAGACAAGATGCTGGCGACAGGTGGCGAATGTGATTTCGTCCAGGAAGTGGCGGTGAACTACCCGCTGTACGTGATCATGTCGCTGCTGGGTGTGCCCGAGGCGGACTTCCCGTTGATGTTGAAGCTGACCCAGGAACTGTTCGGCAGCGATGACGCCGAGTTCCAGCGTGATTCGGGCGATACCATGGCCGCCCTGCTGGAGATGTTCCAGTACTTCACCGCGCTGACCGCCTCGCGCCGGGAGAACCCCACCGATGATCTGGCGTCGGCGATCGCCAATGCCCGCATCGACGGTGAGTCGCTCAACGACATCGAGACGGTGTCCTATTACGCGATCGTGGCGGCCGCCGGGCACGACACCACCAGCGCCACCATCTCCGGCGGGATGCTCGCCCTGCTGGAGCACCCCGATCAGCTCGCGCGATTGCGGGTTGAGCCGGGCCTGATGGGCACGGCCACCGAGGAAATGATCCGCTGGGTGACCCCGGTGAAGGGATTCATGCGGACCGCGGCCGTCGATACCACGGTGCGCGACATACCCATTGCCGCGGGGGAGTCGGTGCTGCTGGCCTACCCGTCGGGCAATCGGGACGAAGAGGTGTTCACCGATCCGTTCCGGTTCGCCGTCGGCCGTGCCCCCAACAAGCACGTGGCCTTCGGCTACGGCGTGCACTTCTGTCTGGGCGCGGCACTGGCGCGTATGGAGATCAACAGCTTCTTCAGTGAGCTTGTCCCGCGGCTGGATTCAATCGAACTGACTGGTGCGCCCGCGCACACCGCGACCACGTTCGTCGGCGGCCTCAAGCACCTTCCGGTGCGGTACACATTGAGATAGCAAGCGCGGGGCAACTGGCCCCTAATCGGAACCGGAGTTGGCTTTCGCCGCGGCGTGCAGGGCGTCGCCGCGGGTGCCCTGCGCATGGTGGCTCAGCGCCTGGATTGAAACATCATGGCCCTCAGCGGCTTTGCGCAGCGCCCCGACGGTGGCCTGCTCGCGGGAGATGTGGGTAAACGGATCGAATGAGTACCAGCGCATCGCGTTCTGATACGTCATCTTGTTGATCTCGTCGTCGGGAACGTTGTTCTCGGTCAGTACGTCCCACAGTTCCTCGGGAGCACCCGGCCACATCGAGTCGCTGTGCGGGTAGTCGGCCTCCCAGCTGATGTTGTCGATGCCGATCTTGTTGCGCAGGGCCACACCGACCGGATCGGAGATGAAGCAGGTCAGGAAGTGCTCGCGGAACACCTCGCTGGGCAGCTTGCCGCCGAAGTTCTGATGCGTCCAGGTGGAGTGCATCTCGTAGGTGCGGTCCACGCGTTCCAGGAAATAGGGAATCCAGCCGGTGCCGCCCTCGGACAGCCCGATCTTGAGATCCGGGTAGTCCTTGATCGGCTTGGACCACAACAGGTCCGCGGCGGCCTGCACGATGTTCATTGGCTGCAGGGTGATCATCACATCCAGCGGTGCGTCCGGTGCGGTGATGGCCAGTTTGCCCGACGATCCGATGTGCACGTTGAGCACGGTGTTGGTGTCGCACAACGCCTTCCACAGCGGGGTCCAATAGTCGTCGTGGAAGCTCGGGTAGCCCATGGCGGCCGGGTTCTCGGTGAACGTCAGCGCGTGCACACCCTTCTTCGACACCCGGTGGACCTCGGCGGCGCAGGCCTCGGCATCCCAGATCACCGGAAGGGCCATCGGGATGAACCGGGCCGGGTAGGACCCACACCATTCGTCGATGTGCCAGTCGTTGTAGGCCTGCACCAGCGCCAGCGAGAACTCCGGGTCCTCGGTGGCGAACAGGCGCCCGGCGAAGCCGGGGAAGGACGGGAAGCAGATCGAGCCGAGAATGCCGCCGGCGTTCATATCCTTGACTCGCTCGTCGACGTTGTAGCAGCCCTTGCGGATCTCGTCGAGGCCCTGCGGTTCCAGGCCGTACTCCTCCTTGGGGCGACCGGCCACCGCATTGAGCGCCACGTTGGGGATGACGATGTCGCGGAACTGCCAGGTGTCGCTGCCATCCGGGTTGTGCACCAGCCGCGGTGCCTCGTCGACGTATTTCTTCGGCAGGTGGTTTTTGAACATGTCAGGTGGTTCGACGATGTGATCGTCCACGCTGATCAGGATCATGTCGTCTTTGTTCACGGGCGTGCTCCATTCACGACTGCCTTACCGTAATGGCAACAGTTTAGTCCGTGCGTCACCCCCGTACCAGGCGATCGACAGATTCGTCGGTCAGCAGCAACGCGCCCCAGGATTGGCCTCGGAATCGCGGTGCCGCATCTTCCAGTAGTCCCGCTCCGTCAGCACCGGCTCACCCGGGTGCGTGCGCTCCCGGTGTGCCACATAGCGCCGATAGTGGTTGTCGCCCATCAATGTTGACCAGTACCAGCCGATGTGGCGTGCGGCCTGGCGTGCGCTCCCGGCAATGCGTCCCACTGCTTCTGCACCTCCTTCTCGACTGGAGTGGCGATCAGGCCCGACGGTGCGAAGATCCGCGACGGCACCTCCGGGTCCTCAGCCAGCGGTCGACCGGTTCCGCGCAGTGCCTGCAGCGCCATCACCACGCCCGCCGCGACCACGATCAGCACCAGCACCGCGAACACCACCGACAAGGTGCCCTGAATGAACGTGTTGCGGATGACGGCGTCGAGCTGACCGGCGTCCTTGGCCGCGCCGAAGGCCGTCTTCCCGGCGTCACGGGCATTGCGGTACTGGAAGTGCTGGGTCCAGTATCCGAGCTTCGGATCTCCGGAGAAGATCTTCTGCCACGACGCGGTCATCGTCACCGTCAGGTCCCAGAACAGCGGAACCCCGGGAATCCAGGCCCACTTCACCAGTCCGCGCTTGATCACCACCACGGTGACCACCGTCAGCGCAATCGCGGCCAGCAGCTGGTTGGCGATACCGAACAGCGGGAACAGCGTGTTGATGCCGCCCAGCGGATCGGTGACCCCCATCAGCAGGATGCTGCCCCAGGCGGCGACCACGATCACGCTGCAGACCCAGGCCCCGACCCGCCAGCTCGGGTTGCGCAGCTTCTTCAGCGGTCCGCCGAGGTTGCCGAGCCCATCGGACAGCATGAACCGCGCGACCCGGGTTCCGGCATCGACGGTGGTCAGGATGAACAATGCCTCGAACATGATCGCGAAGTGGTACCAGAACGCCTTGAGGCTTGCCCCGCCGAAGACCTGATGCAGCACCTCGGACATGCCGAAGGCCAGGGTGGGTGCGCCACCGGTGCGCGACACGATCGAATGCTCGCCGACCCCCTCGGCGGCCGCGGTGATCTCTGCGGCCGTGATGGGCTGCCCCGACAGGCCCAGGCCGTTGACGTAGTCGGCCGCGGTCTGGGCGGTGGTGCCGGTGGCCGCGGTCGGCGCGTTGATCGCGAAGTACAGATGTTGGTTGAGGATCGCGGCGGTGATCAGGGCCATGATCGCGACGAACGACTCGGTGAGCATGCCGCCGTAGCCGATCAGCCGCATCTGGCTTTCCTTCTCCAGCAGCTTGGGCGTGGTGCCCGAGGAGATCAGGGCATGGAAGCCGGAGAGCGCACCGCAGGCGATGGTGATGAACAGGAACGGGAACAACGAACCGGCGAATACCGGACCCGTGCCGCTGCTGGCGAACTGCGAGATCGCCGGGGCCTCCATCACCGGCCGGGCGATCAGAATGCCGACCGCCAGCAGGGCGATGGTGCCGACCTTCATGAACGTGGACAGGTAGTCACGCGGGGCCAGCAGGAACCACACCGGCAGCACCGAGGCGGCCAGGCCGTAGATGATGATGCACCACGACAGGGTGACCTTGGACAAGGTGAACCAGTCTGCACCCCACGATGTTTCGGCCACCCAGCCACCGGAGACCACGGCCAGCAGCAGCAGCACGACACCGATGAGCGACACCTCCGACACCCGGCCGGGCCGCAGGAAGCGCAGATACAGACCCATGAAGATGGCGATCGGGATCGTCATCGCGATGGAGAACACGCCCCACGGGCTTTCGGCCAGGGCGTTGACGATGACCAGGGCCAGCACCGCCAGCAGGATCACCATGATGACCAGCACGCCGACAATGGCTGCGGCGCCGCCGATGACGCCGAGTTCGTCACGCGCCATCTGCCCCAGCGAGCGCCCACGCCGGCGCACCGAGATCGACAGCACCAGGTAGTCCTGGACGCAGCCGGCGAGTACGGCGCCGACGATGATCCAGATGGTGCCCGGCAGATAACCCATCTGCATGGCCAGCACCGGGCCGACCAGTGGTCCGGCGCCGGCGATCGCAGCGAAGTGATGCCCGAACAGCACCCGCCGGTCGGTCGGCATGTAGTCCGTGCCGTTCTCGAACAGCTCCGCCGGGGTGGCGGTGTCGTCGCGGGGACGGACGATCTTCATCTCGATCAGCCGGGCGTAGAACCGGAAACCGATGACGTAGGTGCAGATCGCGGCGATCACGAACCAGACCGCGTTGACCGTCTCACCCCGGAAGAAGGCGATCACCGCCCACGCGACGGCGCCGAGCACCGCGATGACCGCGAAGATCGCCTTGTGCTTGGCGGTGATCGGGGACCGGTCGATGACCGCCACCGGCGGAAGATCTTTGTCGGTGCGGATATAGGTGACGTCGCCGTCGTGCTCCTCGATGCGATCCGCTGGTGGGGCATCCGGTGTTGCCACGGTCTCTCCTCGTTCGCCCAGTGTCGTACGCGTTGGCCACGATCTTTTCATCGAGCCAGACCGCCCGGTATCGAAACCCCGTTTCCGCACCCTAACCAGGCGGCGTCAGCCCAGGAACGTGCGCACCATGTCGATGGTGTCCGCCTGATCCGGGGTCTTGTCGTGCCGGTAGCGCAGCACCCTGGCGAAGCGCAGCGCCACCCCGCCCGGGTAGCGGCTTGACCGCTGTACCCCGTCAAAAGCGATCTCGACGACCTGTACGGGCTGCACCGTGACTACCCAGCCGTCGTCGTCGCCGACCTGCAATGCCCGAAAGCGTTCGGTCTGCCATGCCAACATCGCATCGGTCATCCCTTTGAACGTCTTGCCCAACATCACGAATCCGTCGCTGTCCGGATCGCGTGCGCCCAGATGGATATTGGACAGCTTGCCGGTGCGCCGGCCCGATCCCCATTCGACGGCGAGCACCACCAGATCCAGGGTGTGCACCGGTTTGACCTTGAGCCAGCCCGCCCCGCGGCGGCCGGCCTCATACGGTGCGGTCGGCGATTTCGCCATCACCCCCTCGTGCCCGGCGGCCAGGGTGCGGTCCAGGAAGGACTGCGCCGCCTCGGCGTCTGCGGTGACGATCCGGTCGACGCGCTGGGTGGCGGGAACGATGGTGTCCAGCGCCGCGATCCGTTCGTCGGTGGGCAGGTCGAGTAGATCCCGACCGTCCACATGCAGCAGATCGAAGAAGAACACCGACAACGGTCCGAGGTCGCGCGGATCCTTGCGGCCGAACCGGGCAGCGGTGACTTGAAACGGGTGCGGGCGACCGTCGGCGCGCAGCGCGATCGCCTCGGCGTCGGCGATCAGATCGGTGGCAGGCAGCGCGCGCACCACCTCAACCACCTCGGGCAGCCGGTGGGTGACGTCGTCCAGGCTCCGGGTGTAGACCGAAACGTCGGATCCCGTGCGGTGGATCTGCACGCGGGCGCCGTCTAGCTTGGCCTCGAATATTGCTGTGCCGCCGAGCCGTTCGAGCGCGTCGGTGACACCGCCGGCGGTCTGGGCGAGCATCGGCCCGACCGGTTGGCCGACTCGCAGGCGGAACCCGGCCACCGCCGCGGGCCCCTCGGTGAGTACTGCGGCGGCGACGGCGGGCAGGTCACCGGCAAGCATCGCCGCGCGCCGCACCTCGGCGGCAGCGACACCGGCGGCCCGGGCAACCGCGTCGGCCATCACCCCGGCCAGCGCACCCTGGCGCAGCTCGCCGGTGAGCAAACGGCGCAGGAAGGTCTGCTCACTGTGGGTTGCCGCGGTGAACAGCTCGCGCAGCAGGTCCGCGCGGCGGGCCTGCGACCCCGGTCCGGCGACCGCTCCGATCTCGGTGAACCTGCCGTCGACCCCGGCCACCGTCAGCGTCGGCGTGACCGTCGGCGATGGCAGCGACCGCAACGCCGCCCGGCCCACCCCGATCTGGCGCTGCGGCAGCTCGCCGGATAGCCAGGACACCGTGACCGCGACCGGCCGGGCCTCGCCGTCGGCGGCGACCCGCGTCAGCAGCGCGGCTATCCGGTCGACCTTGGCCAGCCGCGCCGATGCCGACGCGACGTCGTCGGATGCGGCGGCGACATCGGCGAGCAACACCACCTCAGCGTGCCACGGTGCGCAGACATCCTGATTCGTCGTCGAGTTTTCGTGCGTTCGATGGTCGCGAGCGACCGCTGAGGTACGCAAAATGCGGCGTGTCGCCGTACAGACACGGTCGCTCGCGGTGCAAGGGGAGGGGCAGATCAGGCGACGTCGAAGGACACGCTGTGCCAGCCGGTCGCGCCGTCGGGAACCGGATCGGCCCGCTCAGACGTCTGCACCGCGCCGGTGTTGTCGGTGGCCCGCACGGTGATGGTGTGCTGGCCGGGGTTGGCGGCATTCCAGTCGAAGCTCCACAACCGCCAGGTGTCGTTGGAATAGCTCGCACCGAGTTGCGCCGGCTGCCAGTCGCCCTGGCCACCGGGGTCGTCGATGCGGACCTCGACGCCGCGCACCCCGCGGGGCTGAGCCCACGCGACCCCGCCGAAGCGCACCGGGCCGATACTGACCTGCTGACCGTTGCGCGGGACGTCGACGCGTGACTCGGTCTTGATCGGAGCGCGTGCCGACCAGCCCAGCTTCGTCCAGTACGCCTCGGCACGGTCGAAGCGGGTCAGTTCCAGATCGACGACCCATTTGGTGGCCGAAACGTATCCATACAGTCCCGGCACAACCAGCCGCGCCGGGTAGCCGTGCTCGGTGGGCAGCGGTTGACCGTTCATCCCGATCGCCAGTAGGGCATCGCGGTCGTCGGTGAGCGCATCGGTCGGCGTGCCGACCGTGAATCCGTCGACGGAGGTGGACAGCACCATATCGGCATCGGGATGAATTCCCGCCGCTGACAACAGGTCCCGCAGCCGGTAACCCGTCCAGGTGGCGTTGGAGATCAGATCGCCACCGACCGGATTGGACACGCAGGTCAGCGTCACCATCTTCTCGATGACTTCGAAGCGATCCAGATCGGTCCACTGCAATGTCACGTCGCGGTCGGTCATGCCGTGGATGCGCACCTGCCAGGTATCGCGGCTGACCTGCGGCACGCTCAGCGCGGTATCGATCCGGTAGAACTCCGAGGCCGGTGTGACGAACGGGGGCAGCGCGACCCCGTCGGGTTGTACGGCGGGTGGCGCCGGCGGTGTCGGGGCGGGTGGGCGCGGCAACACGACCGCGTCGCGCTCGCCGGCGACCGAGGCGGCCATCCGGGACAGCACTGCACCGGTCACCCCGGTCACCGCGCCCGCGATCAGCAGGCCCAACGCCAGCAGCGAGCGTCGCCGGCCCGGATCTGCGCCGTTGTCGACAGCTTCGGGCGCATCCGGGACCCGCTCGGACACCAGCTGTCGCAGTGCGGCGATGCCGCAGAAGGTTCCGGCGACGGTCGGTAGCACCGCCCACCACGTTGCCCCGGCCCGCGAGAGCACCGCAGCGCAACCGAGCACCCCGCCAAGCCCGATGGCGATGCTGCCGACGGGCACCTTGCGCGTTTCCCAGGTGGCGGCCACCGCGGCGATTCCGGCGATGACCGCGAGCACCAGCACGCTCAGTACGAGTTTGTCTGCGGTGCCGAAGGTGGTGATGGCCCACTCCCGGACCGGTCCGGGAGTCAGGTCGATGACGGCCGAGCCGACCGCGGTACGGGCGTCGGCGGCCGGCCCGAAGAAAACGGCCAGCAACTCGGTGACGCCGAGAGCGACGGCAGCCGCGGCGATTCCGGCCAACACCGGGGTATGACGTGCACGATCCGTCATGGTCAAAACCTACCCGCAGATCGGGCCCGCGGACCTGACGAACCGGCGACTGCCCGACCCGGCACGCAAGGCAAACCCGAAAGCCTTACCGGAAGGGTGCATCGGATAGGTTACTTTACGATTTCGGTCATTTTTGGAAAGGAAGCTAGATGGAGATCGAAGGCAAGAAGGCCATCGTCGTCGGTGGCGCGTCGGGCTTCGGCCGGGCCACCGCCGAGGCATTGGCCAAACGTGGAGCCATGGTGGCGGTGCTGGACCGGCCGCAGTCCAAGGGCCAGGAAGTGGCCGACGCGATCGGCGGCTCGTTCTTCGCCGTCGATGTCACCGACTTCGACGGCACCGAAAAGGTGCTGGAGCAGGCCGTCGAGGCGTTGGGTGGTCTGCACATCGCCGTGACCACGGCCGGTGGCGGCATCGGTGAGCGCACCATCAAGAAGGATGGTCCGCACAGCCTGGATTCGTTCCGCGCCAGCATCGACCTGAACCTGATCGGCACGTTCAACATCAGCCGGCTCGCGGCCTGGCACATGAGCAAGAACGAGCCCGTCGACGCCGACGCCGAGGAGCGTGGCGTCATCATCAACACCGCCTCGATCGCGGCGTTCGAGGGCCAGATCGGTCAGGTCGCCTACACCGCGTCCAAGGCCGCCATCGCCGGGATGTGCCTGACCATGGCGCGCGACCTGGGCAGCCTGGGCATCCGGGTGCTGGCCATCGCGCCGAGCCTGTTCGCCACCGGCCTGACCGAAGGCATCCCGGACGAGTTCGCCGCCGTGCTGACCAAGGACGCCGCGTTCCCCAAGCGACTGGGCAAGCCCGAGGAGTACGCCAAGCTCGCCGTCGCGATCGCGGAGAACCCGATGCTCAACGGCCAGTGCCTGCGCTTGGACGGCGGACAGCGCTTCGCCCCCAAGTAATTCGCCCCCAAGTAAGGTGTGTTTCGGCGTGATCGGTTGCGTCCTGCGTCACCGATCACGCCGAAAATTCATACCGTGGGAGGCGCGATGGCGACGATTGCGGACCAGTTCATCTCTGCCCTGGCCATGAGTGGGGTGCAGCGGGTCTACGGCCTTCCCGGCGACAGTCTCAACGGGTTCACCGATGCCATCCGCCGCAGCGGTGAGATCGCCTGGAAACACGTCCGCCACGAGGAGACCGCGGCATTTGCCGCCGCTGCCGATGCCGCGCTGACCGGGCAGCTGGGAGTGTGCGCGGGCAGTTGCGGCCCAGGCAACCTGCACCTGATCAATGGCCTGTTCGATGCGCAGCGCAGCCGCGTCCCGGTGCTGGCCATCGCCGCCCACATTCCCCGCACCGAGATCGGGTCGGAGTACTTCCAGGAGACCCGTCCGCAGGATCTCTTCCGCGAGTGCAGCGTGTACTGCGAGCTGGTCAGCACCCCCGAGATGGCGCCGCGCATCCTGGAGATGGCGATGCGAGCGGCCGTCGAGGAAAACGGCGTCGCCGTGGTCGTCGTCCCCGGCGAGATCTTCCTGCAACGTGCGGGGGACACCGGTTGGACGGCACACCCGGTGCGGCCCACCCGATCGATCCTGCGTCCCGCCGACGAGTCGGTGCGCCGCGCCGCCGATATCCTCAACGCCGGGCAGCGCGTCACCATCCTCGGCGGAGCTGGGGTCGCCGGATCACATCAGGCGCTGATCCAACTGGCCGAGACTCTGCAGGCCCCGATCGTTCATGCGTTGCGCGGCAAGGAATTCATCGAGTACGACAACCCCTTCGACGTCGGCATGACCGGGCTGCTGGGTTTCGCCTCCGGTTACAAGGCCATCAAGGAAGCCGACACCCTGCTGATGCTGGGCACCGACTTTCCGTATCAGCAGTTCTATCCCGAGGGGGCCTCGGTCATCCAGGTGGACATTCGTGGCCGCAATCTCGGCCGGCGCACGCAGGTCGACCTGGCGCTGCGCGGCAGCGTCGCCGATACCCTGGCCGCACTGCAGCCGCTGCTGCGGCCCAAGGCCGACCGCGACCACCTTGACCGGTCGCTGCGCCATTACCGCAAGACCCGCGCCACACTCGACTCGCTGGCCGTCAACGACCGCGACCGCACCCCGATCCGGCCGGAATACGTTGCGGGACTGGCTAATCGGCTGGCTGCCGAGGATGCGGTGTTCACCTGCGACGTTGGTTCTCCGGTGGTGTGGGCGGCCCGGTACCTGACCATGAACGGCAAACGCAGACTGATCGGGTCGTTCAACCACGGCACCATGGCCAATGCGCTGCCGCACGCGATCGGCGCGCAGACCGCATACCCGAGCCGCCAGGTGGTCGCGCTGGCCGGTGACGGTGGATTGACCATGCTGTTCGGCGAATTGATCACGCTCATCCAGAATCGGCTGCCGGTCAAGCTGATCGTGTTCAACAACTCGTCGCTGAACTTCGTCGAATTGGAGATGAAGGCCGCGGGCATCGTCACCTTCGGGACCGATCTGGTGAATCCCGACTTCGCCGCGGTGGCCCAGGCGATGGGGATACTCGGCCGGCGGGTGACCGAACCGGGGGATCTGGAACACGCATTGACCGAGGCATTCGCCCACGACGGACCGGCCGTCGTCGACGTCGTCACCGCACGTCAGGAACTGTCGATACCGCCGGCGATCACCGTCGAACAGGCCAAGGGCTTCTCGCTGTACGCAATCCGCACCATCCTGGCTGGTCGCGCCGACGAATTGCTGGACCTGGTCAGCACCAACGTCGCCCGCCGCATCCTGGACTGACCGCGGCTCAGGCCGGCCGGGGAATCGCGGCGGCCGTGCTCTGACCCAGCCACTTGGGGATGGCCCGACGGACCTCACCGGGGCCTGACAGTGCGACACTGCCGTCGAGTACCGAACGAGCCCAGCCGGTATCGCCACGCCAGATCTCGATGAGGGTGCGCAGGCTGGTCTGCACGGTGCCGGTCACCTCGTAACCCGGATCGAAATCGCACACGTCGGCCTGCCCGTCCGCGACCACCAGCCACCACCGCGACGCCTTGGGAGCGACACCGTCGAGGATGAACGCCACGGTGGTGCGCGAGCGCGGCCAGTCCGCGACGGTGATGGTGCGGCGGATGTCCCACATCAGCAGGTGCGGGTCGAGGTCCTGCTCGCCGAGTTCACCAATCCACCGCACGCCCCACGATCCGAGCGCGTCGACCACGCCGGCGAGTTCCTGACCGCAAGGGGTGAGCGAATAGTTTGTGCGCCCGTCGATTTCGGAGCGTTCGATGACCCCGGCGCGGGTCAGGGATTTCAGCCGTTTGGACAACAGGGCCGGCGACATCTTCGGCACACCGCGTCGCAGGTCGTTGAAGTGTGCGCTGCCGCGAAGCAGTTCGCGGACCACCAGCAAGGTCCAGCGTTCATCGAGCAGCTCCATGGCCTTGGCCACGGGACAGAACTGACCGTACGTCGACATCGGCGATCTACCTCCCCGGAGAATGCGCGGTGTCTCAAGTACACCGCTGTACAGGCCAGGAAGCCAGTACAGATCCTGAACCTGACGCACTACAGATCTGGTACTGGAACGGCCGCGGCGCGCGGGATGACGATGAAGCCAACCTGCGAAAGGAGCGATGCCATGGACCATGGAACGAGCGCCGTCACCACCGGTGGTGAGCTTGAGGCCAAACACCGGGCGCTGTGGGCGCTGGGCGACTATGCGGCGATCGCCGCGGATATCGTGCGCCCACTCGGACCCGTCCTGGTCGAGGCCAGCGACATCGGGCCTGGGGACCGGGTGCTGGACGTGGCGGCCGGCACCGGCAATGTCGCGATCCCAGCCGCCGCGACCGGTGCGCGGGTCACCGCCAGTGACCTCTGCCCGGAATTGGTCGAGCAGGGGCGTCGGCTGGGGGCCGAGGCCGGGGTGGCGGTCGACTGGGCCGAGGCCAACGCCGAAGCATTGCCCTACCGCGACGATTCCTTCGACGTGGTGCTGTCCTGCATCGGGGTGATGTTCGCCCCGCATCACCAGCAGGCTGCCGACGAACTTGTCCGGGTGATCCGCCCGGGTGGGCGGATCGGCCTGATCTCCTGGACGCCAACGGGTTTCATTGGGCAGCTGTTCTCCACCATGAAGCCGTACGCGCCCGCGCCGCCACCCGGAGTATCCCCGCCGCCGCTGTGGGGTGACGAGGAATATGTCCGCACCCTGCTGGGCGACCGGGTCGGCGATCTGAGCTGTGAGCGCCGGGAACTGGACGTCGAGATATTCGGCGACGGCGCGGCGTTCCGCGACTACTTCAAGGCCAACTACGGTCCGACCATCTCGGCCTACCGGGCCATCGCCGCCGATGCCGAGCGGGTTGCGGCACTCGACGCGGATATCGCCGCGCTCGGCGACCGGTACCTCAACGGATCGTCGATGCCGTGGGAGTACCTGCTGACAGTGGCCAACAAGCGCTGATCCGCGCGGGAAGCTGGCAGCATGGCTGCATGCCCGACGACGTGCAGCAGTTGCCGACGCTCAGTGCCACCGACCTGGACTCGATCCAGCGCTGGCTGCGGGATCAGCGGATCGGGACGACGGTGACCGATGTGGCGCCGCTGGCCGGCGGGACGCAGAACATCGTGGTGGGCATGTGCGTCGACGGACGACGAATGGTGTTGCGGCGCCCGCCCGTCCATCCCCGGCCGACCAGTGACAAGACCATGCTGCGGGAGATCGCGGTGCTGCGCACGCTGGCCGGCTCGACCGTGCCGCATCCGGGTTTCATCGCGGCCTGTACCGACCTTGACGTGCTCGGCGTGGTGTTCTACCTGATGGAGGAGGTGGACGGGTTCAACCCGGGTACCGAGGTGTCCCAGGCCTACCGAGCCGATGCCCAGCTGCGTCACAGCGTCGGGTTGTCATACGCGGGCAGCCTGGCCGAACTGGGCAATGTCGCCTGGGAGAACAGCGAACTGGCCGCCCTCCGCCGACCGGGATCGTTTCTGGCCCGCCAGGTTCCACAGTTTCTCCGGCTGCTGGACAGCTATCGCCACGAACACTATGCACCCGAGTCGTTGACGGGGGTGGGGCAGTTGGCGCAATGGCTGGAGGACAACCGTCCGCCCGACGCCGAGCCGGGCATCATGCACGGCGATGCCCATCTCAACAATGTCCTGCTGCGCTGGAACACGCCCGAGTTGGCCGCGTTCATCGACTGGGAGATGTGCACCATCGGCGATCCGCTGCTCGATCTCGGCTGGATGCTGGTGTGCTGGCCGGATGAACCCAATCCGATCAACGCGGGCTCGGCACTGGCCGCTCTCGGTGGTCTGGCCCGCCGCAGCGAACTGATCGAGGCCTACCGCGCCGCCGGAGGACGCCAGACCGCGCAGCTGGATTGGTATGTGGCGCTGGCCTGTTTCAAACTCGGCATCGTCATCGAGGGCACCTGGTCGCGGTTTCTGGCCGGGCGAGCCAGCCGCGACGCCGGTGAGCAACTGCACGCCTCGGCGGAGAACCTCATCGCCCTAGGGGCGCGGGTTGCCAAGGGCGACAATCCCTTCGATTGATCTCACGGCGAGCAGACGCAGATGTACCCGACACGCCGGAGTTCTGGGTACATATGTGTCTGCTCGCGCTGGAGAAGTCATAGCGCTTGCACGACCTGCCGGGCACGGTCTAGCATCGCCGGCATGCCACGGCGACTCGTAGTAGTAGCAACCCGCAGCGGGGTCTGATCAGACCGACCCCTCGCTGTGGGTCGTTCGCTACGTCGTCGGTCAATTCCTCTGATCAAGAGAAGACCGGCATATGTATTCAGCACCATCATCAGCACCGCAGACATCGTTCGCGGCCAACTTCACCGCTCCGTTGCCCCGCGGTATCCGGGAGGCAGCCGAGGCGGCCTCGTGGGAGCAGTTCCTCGCCGAATACGCCCCGACCGGCGGACCGCTACGGCTGGGCCAATGGAGCTGCGCCGACGGGCGAGAGGCGGGCAGGCCAGGGCAGCAGGTGCGCAGTTATCAGGCCACCCTGTCGCTCGGTGATACCTCTGCCACCGCGAGTACGGCTGCCAGCGGGCCGATGGCGGCGCTGACCGCGATGCTCTATGAGCGCGGCATCGCCGTGGAGACCACGTCGTTTCACCAACTACCCACCGGTGGGCAGACCGCCACCTTCCTGCGGGGATGCGACGGCGTGCACACCGAGTGGGCGATGGGCCTGGCCGAGGATCCGGTGCAGTCGGCGTTGCACGCGGTGATCGCCTGCGCCAACCGGCTGCTGGGGGCAGCCTGAGCGGGCTACCCGTCGACGAAGGTGACGGTTTCGTCCAGTGGCGCTCGGCCGGTGCGGATGTAGTCGACGGTGGGGTCCTCGTAGCCGATGGACATGCCGCAGAACAGGGTCAACTCAGGCGGAGGCGAGAGGACGTCGGCCACGGTGCTGCGGACTTGGGACCATGCCATCTGGGGGCAGCTGTGCAGCCCTTCGGCGCGCAGCAGCAGCATGACGGTCTGCAGGTACATTCCCAGATCCGCCCACTGCGCGGGTCCCAGATCACGGTCGATGTAGCAGAACAGCGCGGCCGGTGCGCCGAAGCAGTCCCAGTTGGCGATCGCGGCGCGTTGGCGGGCTTCCCAGTCGTCGCGGGCAATGCCGAGGGCGCTGTAGCGCTCCTTGCCGAAGGCCGCGCGGCGGTCGCGGTAGGGCGCCTTCATGTCGGCGGGGTACATCTCGTACTCCCGCTCGTCCCATGGCATGCCGGTGGCGACGCGTTCGGTGGCCCGCTTCTTGAGCTCAGCCAGCGGTGCCCCGGTCACCACGTAGATGTGCCAGGGCTGAATATTCGAGCCGGACGGCGACCAGGCTGCGGCTGTGAGCACGCGTCGCAGCACTTCGGCGGGGACGGGCTGATCGGTGAATCCGCGGACCGCCCGTCGGCTGGTGACCGCGGCATAGGTGTCCATCATCGTGTGCCTCCCGATGAACTTGGTTATCGCGAATGCGACTATCTCATTCAAGACAATCTCGCTTGAGAATATTCCCGAGAATGGACCTCTGGGGCGTTTACTACTCCCGGGGCGGGCTCAGGCGGATGAGGAGGTCTGCCAGCTGCTCAGGTTCGCCGGGGCCCAGCCCGGCGACCAGTCGTTCTGCCAGTGGCTTTGCGGCAACGTGTGCTGCATCGAACAGCTCCAGGCCTTTCGGGGTGATCTCGACCGCCCGCACCCGCCGGTCACCGGGAACGGGCTTACGCACCGCCAGGCCTTTGTGTTCCAGGTCATCGATGACGCGCATGATCGCGGACTTGTCGGACCCGGTGGCCTCCACCAGATCCCGCTGTTCTGTCGGGCCATGATTCACCAGCTCGAGCAGGACCGCGAAATGCCGCATCTCGATGCCGAGCGGGTGGAGTGCCTCCGACATCACCGCCGCCGCATGCCAGTGGGCCCGCCTCAGCAGCAATCCGAGGGCGAACGGCGAGGTATCGCCGGCGCGGTCGGTCGCGCGCGGCGTCGATACCCCCTTGGCGGCGTCGGCGGTCATGCCGCGACGTTAGACGGTTGGCTGCCTCAGTGCAGCGGGCGCAGCACAATCGGCATGCCGTCGACCGGCACCGGCATACCGCCGTAGTCGTAGCGCGGCCGGTAACCCGGGCTGGTGAGCTCCAGTCGGTAGCGACGCAGCAGCCGGTGCATCACGGTCTTGATCTCCAGCTGGCCGAACACCATGCCGATGCACTTGTGCGCACCGCCGCCGAACGGGGCGAACGCGTAGCGGTGCTGCTTGTGCTCACTGCGCGGCTCGGCGAAGCGCGACGGGTCGAACGTCTTCGGATCGGTCCACAGCTCCGGCATCATGTGATTGATCGACGGCCAGGTGACCACATTGGTGCCGGCCGGGATGAAGTAGCCCAGCAGATCGGTGTCGCGCACGGCCTGGCGGAAGTTGAACGGCAGTGGCGTCAGCATCCGCAGTGACTCGTTGATCACCAGGTCGTAGGTTTCCAGCTTCTCCAGCGCTTCGATGTCCAACGGGCCGTCGCCGATGCGCTCGGATTCTTCGCGGCAGCGGTCCTGCCACTGCGGGTTGGCCGCCAGGTGATACGCCATCGTCGTCATCGTCGAGGTCGACGTGTCGTGGGCGGCCATCATCACGAAGATCATGTGACTGATGATCTCGTCGTCGGTGAAGGTCTGCCCGTCCTCGTCGGCGGTATGACACAGCACGCTGAACATGTCGGTGCTCTCCGAACGCCGCTTCTCGCCGATGCGGCCGGCGAAGTACTCCTCAAGCGTCTTACGCGCCTGGATGCCCCGCCACCAGGTCAGCGGTGGCACCGGCTTGCGCACGATCGCATTGCCGGCGCGGGTGGTGGTGGTGAACGCATGGTTGATGGTGGTGAGCAGTTCGCGATCGGTGCCTGCCGGATGCCCCATGAATACTTGCGACGCGATGTCCAGCGTCAGTTCC
The DNA here is from genome assembly GCF_029893345.1 of Mycolicibacterium frederiksbergense. Classification (GTDB taxonomy): domain Bacteria; phylum Actinomycetota; class Actinomycetes; order Mycobacteriales; family Mycobacteriaceae; genus Mycobacterium; species Mycobacterium frederiksbergense_B. Next base: position 93,176 of record NZ_JARXVE010000006.1, read on the forward strand.
TTGACGGCCGGATGGAACAGGAACCGCGGATCGTTGGCCACCCAGTCCTTGGCCAGTACCGTCGACGCCACCGAATCGATATGGGACACATAGCCGGTCAGTCGCGAGCGGGTGAACGCCTCCTGCATGATCCGCCGGTGGAACATGTGGTCGTCGAAGTCCCGCAGCATCAGGCCACCCTCGAAGAAGGGGCCGATCACCGGATCCCAGGCCCGTTGCGAGAAGTCCTTGTTGCGGTTGGAGAACACCGCCTGGGTGGCGTCGGGGCCCAGTGCCAGCACCGCGGGCAGGGCGGGGGAATCGCTGAAGTACACCGGGCCGTGCTGGTAGTACAGATCCAGGACGTAGTCCGGGCCGTTGCGGAAGATCTCGATCATGTGGCTGATGATCGGCAAACCGGAGTCACCCATGATCGGTTTGAGACCGCTGCCTGCCGGTGGCTCCGCGAAGACGAACTGGTCCCACTTCTTGGCCTTGAGTCGCTTGTCGAGTGCCCCCATGCCGGGAATCGTGACCGGCGTGGGAGTAAACCGCCGCTTCGCTTGGTCGAGCAGGTAATGCGCGGTGCTGATGGTTGCCATAGGCCGCTCCTGACATTTCAGAGCCTGACGAAGTGTGGTGGATGTCACCACTTGCGGCCATCCTGACGGGCACACTTGACGCATGTCAAGTTTGGATCTGGCGCGTCGCGGGTGCAAAGGTCTAATGCCATGACTGCCGCATCGATACCGGAGAGCAGCGACGCCTCAGTCGGGTCCGCCCAGGCTCGTCGCAGCCGGGGGGACAGGCAGCGCGAGGCGATCGTGACGGCCGTGCGGGAACTGCTCGAGGATCAGTCGTTCGCCGATCTGTCGGTGAGCGCCATCAGTGAACGGGCCGGGGTGGCCCGATCGGGTTTCTACTTCTACTTCGATTCCAAGTACGCCGTGTTGGCGGTGATCCTGGCTGAGGCCATGGAGCAACTCGACACGCTGACCCACAACTTCGCGCCGCGCGGCCGCGGTGAATCTCCCGCGGCCTTCGCCAAGCGGATGGTCGGCAGCGCAGCGGCGGTGTTCGCCACCAACGATCCGATCATGTCGGCCTGCACCGTCGCGCAGAACACCGACGCTCAGATCCGGGATCTGATGAACGACGTCGAAGACGCGGTCATCGCCAAGATCGTCGGCGTGGTGGAAGGGGATGAGGGAGCGCATCCGATCTCCGAGGACATCCCGGCGCTGGTGCGAACCTTGACGTCGACCACCGCGATGGTGCTGGCGCATGACCCTGCGTTCATCGGCCGCGGCGAGGATCCGAAGCGCGCGATCGACGTGCTGGAGCGACTGTGGCTCAACGCACTGTGGGGTGGACTGAGCGACTAGCGTCACAGGTAAGGTCACCGCTATGGCGCAGGGGAGCGACGCCCGGGGCAACTTTCGGGCGAAGAGATGTTTGATCACGGGTGCGGCCAGCGGCATCGGCCGGGCGACCGCACTGGCCCTCGCGGCCCAGGGTGCTGAGCTGTACCTGACCGATCGCGACGGCGAAGGACTGGCGCGGACCGTCGAGGATGCGCGCGCACTGGGCGCACAGGTGCCCGAACATCGGGCCCTGGACATCTCGGACTACGACGAGGTCGCGAAGTTCGCCGCTGACATCCATGCCGCGCATCCCGCGATGGACGTGGTGATGAATATCGCCGGGGTATCGGCATGGGGCACGGTGGACAAGCTCACCCACCAGCACTGGCGATCGATGATCGACATCAACCTGATGGGCCCGATCCACGTGATCGAGACCTTCGTGCCGCCAATGGTCGCGGCCCGCAAGGGTGGGCATCTGGTCAATGTGTCCTCGGCGGCAGGCATTGTCGCGCTGCCCTGGCACAGCGCCTACAGCGCAAGCAAATACGGGCTTCGGGGGTTGAGCGAAGTCCTGCGTTTCGATCTGGCGCGGTACCGGATCGGCGTATCGGTTGTGGTGCCCGGTGCGGTGAAAACCGGTCTGGTGCAGACCGTTCAGATCGCCGGGGTGGACCGCGAGGATCCCAATGTGCAGAAGTGGGTAGACCGGTTCGCCGGGCACGCCGTCTCGCCGGAAAGGGCGGCCGCCAAGATCCTCGGTGGGATGCAGCGCAATCGTTTCCTGATCTACACCTCGGGTGACATCCGGGCGTTGTACGCGTTCAAGCGCGTCGCGTGGTGGCCCTACAGTCTGGCGATGCGCCAGGCCAACGTGTTGTTCACCCGAGCATTGCGACCGAAAACCGGGCAGCCCTAACGTTTTCCCCAGTGCCAGGAGGGTGTGTTGAGCATGCCCAACCCGGCCACCTTGGTCTCACCCCACTGTTTGTAGAGCTCCACTTCGATCGCGGTGCTCCGCTGCTCATCGGCGACCGGGGTGGTCTCCAGGAAGTCCAGCAGCGCACGCGAATGGGTCACCACCACTACCTGCGTCTGCTTCGCGGCGGCGCGGATGAGTGAGGCCAGCGGCCGGACCAGGTCGGGGTGCAATGACGTCTCCGGCTCATTGAGCACCATGAGTGACGGCGGCCGCGGACTGGCCAAGGCCGTCGCCCACAGCAGGAAGCGCAGTGTGCCGTCGGATAATTCGGTGGCACGTAACGGTCGCAGCATGCCGCGTTGACGCAGTTGCAGATCGAACAGACCGTCGTTGACCGCCACCGAGATGGTGGCGCCATCGAATGCGTCGGCCACCGCGCGGGCGAGATCGTCGAACGTTGTCTCGACGATCGTCTGGACCGCCGCGGCCAGATCCGAGCCGTCATCGGCGAGCACGGGGGTTCGGGTACCGACATGGGGCTGGCGGGCGGGCGCGCCGGCATCAACCCGGAACCCGTCGTAGAACCGCCAGTCGCGCAGCCGGTCCGACACCGCCGACAGTTCCGGAAGCACGTCCGGGTGTGCGTATTCGGCGAGCACGCTGTGGTAGGAGGGCAGCGAACGGGTCAGCTCATCGAAACCCCGCCCGGACTGCGCGGCGGCCTCGGCGTATTCCCGGGTACGACGCACCAACGCCGAACTGGAGCGCAACACAGGTCCGGCGAACACCACCTCCCGCTTGATCTCCGGATCCCGCGCGAACGCCGACGGCTCGCCACCCGATCCAGCCATCTGCGGCAGTCCGAGGTCGACAAGATAGCCGAAATCGTCTGCGGCGAAGCCGAGTTCGAGCGATATCGGGCGGGTCCGAACGGTGCCCTGGGCGTGTTTGGACGGTCGCTCGGGGCCCGCCCACAGCACGGACTGCAGGCCACCTTCGCGGGCAAGCGATCCGATCACCTGCCCCCGCCCACAGTCGGCCAGCAGCCGCAGCGCGCGGTAGATCGAGGACTTGCCGGTGCCGTTGGCGCCGGTGACCACGGTGAGGTCGGTCAGTGGCAGGATGATCTCCCGCAGCGAGCGGTAGCCCCGAATTGCGACGGTCTGCAGCATGGTGTCGAGGTTATTGGCCGGTACTGACAGCGGGGCCGGCGGATTCGACCGGGTCCATCGCCAGCTCCAGGCGTACACCGAGCAGGCGGATGGGGCGGTCCAGTTCAAACTGATCCAACACGGCCAGAGCGGTGTCGGTGATGCGGCCAATGTCGATGCCGGGCTCTGGCAACTTGCGAATCTTGGTGCGGGTGTAGAACGTGCTGGTGCGAACCGTCACCGCCACCCGGGTGACGATGCGTCCCTGCTCGACCACTTCGTCCAGGGTGCGCCGGGTCAGCTCCCGGATCGCGGCATCGATCTCGGTGCGTTCGGTGAGGTCCTTGGCGAAGGTGACGACGTGACTGCGTGACCGCGGAATCCACGGCTCGGAGCTGACCTCCGTGTCGCCGCCGCCCTTGGCCAGCAACAGGATCCACAGTCCGGTAGTCGGCCCAAAGGCCGCGGTGAGCACCGTGGCGTCGGTCGCGGCGAGATCGGCCACCGTGTCGATACCCAGTGCGGCAAGCTTTTTGGTGGTCTTGGGCCCGACGCCCCACAGCGCATCGGTCGGCCGGTCACCCATCACCGACATCCAGTTGGCCTCGGTGAGCACGTAGACACCTGGCGCCTGATCTGCTCCTCGTGTGCGCTCTGGCTGATTTGCTCCTCGCGTGCGCAGCGGCTTGGCCAGCCCGGTCGCCACCTTGGCACGTTGTTTGTTGTCGCTGATCCCCACCGAACAGGACAGCCCGGTCTCGGCGGCGATCACGGTGCGGATACGTTCGGCCAACTCCACCGGGTCGGTCACCTCGGCGCCCAGATAGGCCTCGTCCCAGCCCCACACCTCCAGCGGATACCCGAGATCGCGCAGCAGGCCCATCACCTGTTCGGAGGCCGCGTCGTAGGCGTCGGGGTCGGACGGCAGGAACGTGGCGTCCGGGCATTTGCGCGCCGCGGTGCGCAGCGGCATCCCGGCGTGCACGCCGAACTCGCGTGCCTGATACGACGCGCAGGTGACCACCTTGCGGGGTTCGGTGGGGTCGCCGCTACCGCCGACGATTACCGGTAGGCCTTGTAGTTCGGGGTGGCGGCGCAGCTCCACCGAGGCCAGGAACTGGTCCAGGTCGACATGCAGCACCCAGGCGGTCATCGCATCAGCTGCCGCACAACTTGCTGGCGGTAGCCGCCCAGGCGGCGTCGAGTTCGTCGAGACTGCGACCGCGGTCATCGAGCTGGTGTGCCACGTAGTCCGGGTCCAGCAGTGCGATCAGGGCATCGGCCTGGGCGTCGAGATCGCCTGTGGTGCCTGCGGTTTCGAGCAGCATCCGGACATGTGCGCGGTGCAGGCCGGCCGGTCCGGTGTAGCGCATCCGCGGATCGCGGATCGCGTCGGACAGGAGTGCCTGATGGCGGTGCACGAACTGCAGCCGGTCGCGGCCGTAGGCGAGCAGGCGCTGCAGCGGCGGGGCTCCCGGGCCCAGTGGCGGCGGGCCGAACATGAACGCTTCCTGTTCGACCTTCTCGTCCTCGTCGAGCAGGACCAGCATCAACCCGGCGCGGCTGCCGAACCGGCGGAACACTGTGCCTTTCCCGACGCCGGCGGCCGCCGCGATCTCGTCGATGCTGACCGCATCGGGTCCGCGCTCGGCAATCAACCGACGTGAGGCATCGAGGATCAGGGCGCGGTTTCGGGCGGCATCGCCGCGCTCTTGTGGCACCAGGTCGGTGCCCGCGAGCCGGGTCGGGCGATCAGAGGCGGGCACAACTGCACTTTAACTCAGGCGGAATTAATCGGACTGCAGTCCGGTTGAATGATGCGACGATCGGCTGAGACGAACAAGGAGTGTGGATATGGCTGGCATCAAGGTGCTGGTTCTAGTGGGAAGCCTGCGTGCGGCGTCGATCAACCGGCAGCTCGCCGAGCTCTCGGTGGAGCAGGCGCCCGACGGGGTGGATCTGCGGATCTTCGATCGGCTGGGAGAGCTTCCGTTCTATAACGAGGACATCGACACCCCGGAGGTGGCCGAGCCCGTGGTCGCACTTCGGGAGGCCGCTGCCGGAGCCGACGCTGCCCTGGTCGTCACGCCCGAATACAACGGCAGCATCCCGGGCGTCCTGAAAAACGCCATCGACTGGCTGTCGCGGCCGTGGGGGGACGGTGCGCTCAAGGACAAGCCGCTGGCGGTGGTTGGTGCCGCTCTGGGGCAGTACGGCGGCGTGTGGGCGCACGACGAGACCCGCAAGTCGTTCGGCATCGCCGGGCCCCGGGTCGTTGAGGACCTCAAGCTGTCGGTGCCGTCCAAGACACTCGACGGCAAGCATCCCCGGGAGAATGACGAGGTCGCTGCGAGCCTGCGGGACATCGTCGGCAAGCTCGCCGCCGAGGTCGACTGACGGGCCGTCTGGGCTTTTGCCGTCAGCTCTGGTTTCGGGCAGAATTCTCGCCGCCGGCTGGGTCGAACCGACCCGGCCGGCGGCTTTGCTATAGGGGGATGGACCGAATCGCCGCGGGGCCGAGATGTCGGTGGCTGGTGGTAGATCTAGTGGTGCGGCGCGACACGCCCCCACGGTGGTAGCGCGACACGCCGTGACGGCGGCGGCTAGCAAGGTGACGACCTGGGAATTTCAGAAATGTTATTCAGAACATCTTGTATGACTTCGTCCTTCGGGCCACTAGGTGTAGTGTCTTGGAGACCGACAGGCCACCGCAGTTCGGGAGCCAGTCGGAGCGCAGCGAATCCGGCTGAGTCGGTTTCAGGACTAGCCGGACAGCGGCTTCGACGGGCCGGAATTTTGGCGGCCCGAAGGTCGCTGAACTTCAGCGAGACGCACGAACCGACCAGTTGCCAGTCAGCTGTCTAGTTTTTTCACTTACCGCAAGAGGAGCCGTACCGCAGATGACCGTCACCGTGTACACCAAGCCCGCATGCGTGCAGTGCAACGCCACCTACAAGGCGCTGGAAAAGCAGGGCATCGCCTACGAGAAGGTCGACATCAGCCTCGACGACGAGGCGCGTGACTACGTCCTGGCGCTCGGCTACCTGCAGGCCCCCGTTGTGGTGGCCGGCACCGAACACTGGTCGGGTTTCCGTCCCGATCGCATCAAGGCGCTCAGCGCGGTCGCAGCGAGCGCGTAACCGGAGGTCATCACAACGCGGAGAGGATTGGGGGACAGGATGAGCCACCTCGTCTATTTCTCCAGTGTTTCGGAAAACACCCACCGCTTCGTCGAGAAGCTGGAGTGGCCGGAAGGCCGCGTCGCCCGGATCCCGCTGCACGGCCGTATCGAGGTGGACGAACCGTTCGTTCTGATCCTGCCCACCTACGGCGGCGGCCGTGCCACCCCCAACATCAATGACGGTGGCTATGTGCCCAAGCAGGTCATTGCCTTTCTCAACAATGAACACAATCGGTCGTTGATCCGCGGCGTCATCGCCGCGGGTAACAACAATTTCGGCGCCGAGTTCGCCTACGCGGGCGATGTGGTCTCCCGCAAGTGCGGCGTGCCGTACCTGTATCGCTTTGAACTCATGGGCACCCCGGACGACGTCGCCGCCGTCCGGGCGGGCCTAGAAGACTTTTGGAAGGACCAGACGTGTCAGCAACCGTCGCAGCTGCAGAGCCTGTAACCGCCGGCGCGCACGCGCTTCCGGGCGAAACGGATTACCACGCGCTCAACGCGATGCTGAATCTGTATGACGCCGACGGCAAGATTCAGTTCGACAAGGATGTGCTCGCCGCACGTGAGTACTTCCTGCAGCACGTCAACCAGAACACGGTGTTCTTCCACAATCAGGACGAGAAGCTCGATTACCTGATCCAGAAGGAGTACTACGAGCGCGAGGTGCTCGATCAGTACAGCCGCAACTTCGTCAAGGAGCTGCTGGATCGCGCCTTCGCCAAGAAGTTCCGCTTTCCGACCTTCCTGGGCGCGTTCAAGTACTACACGTCCTACACGCTGAAAACTTTCGACGGGAAGCGCTACCTGGAGCGCTTCGAGGACCGCGTGGTGATGGTCGCGCTGACCCTGGCCGCCGGTGACACCACGTTGGCCGAGCAGCTGGTCGACGAGATCATCGACGGCCGGTTCCAGCCGGCCACCCCGACGTTCCTGAACTCGGGTAAGAAGCAGCGCGGCGAGCCGGTGTCCTGCTTCCTGCTGCGCATCGAGGACAACATGGAGTCCATCGGGCGCTCCATCAACTCGGCCCTGCAGCTGTCCAAGCGCGGAGGCGGTGTTGCCTTGCTGCTCACCAACATTCGTGAGCACGGCGCACCGATCAAAAACATCGAGAACCAGAGCTCGGGCGTCATCCCGATCATGAAGCTGCTGGAGGATTCGTTCTCCTACGCCAATCAGCTCGGCGCCCGTCAGGGTGCGGGTGCGGTGTACCTGCACGCCCACCATCCCGACATCTACCGGTTCTTGGACACCAAGCGGGAGAACGCCGACGAGAAGATCCGGATCAAGACGCTGTCGCTGGGCGTGGTGATCCCGGACATCACCTTCGAGCTGGCCAAGAAGAACGAGGACATGTACCTGTTCTCGCCGTACGACGTGGAGCGCGTCTACGGGGTGCCGTTCGCCGACATCTCGGTCACCGAGAAGTACCACGAGATGGTCAACGATGCGCGGATCCACAAGACCAAGATCAAGGCGCGCGAGTTCTTCCAGACGCTGGCCGAGCTGCAGTTCGAGTCGGGCTACCCGTACATCATGTACGAGGACACGGTGAACCGGGCCAACCCGATCGCCGGCAAGATCACTCACTCCAACCTGTGCTCGGAGATCCTGCAGGTCTCCACCGCGTCGGAGTTCAATGACGATCTGTCCTATTCCAAGGTGGGCAAGGACATTTCGTGCAACCTCGGCTCGCTCAACATCGCCAAGACGATGGACTCGCCGGACTTCGCGCGGACCATCGAGGTGTCCATCCGGGCGCTGACCGCGGTGAGCGATCAGACCCACATCTACTCGGTGCCCTCGATCGAGCAGGGCAACAACAGCTCGCATGCCATCGGTTTGGGGCAGATGAACCTGCACGGTTACCTGGCCCGGGAGCGGATCCATTACGGGTCCGAAGAAGGCATCGACTTCACCAACATCTACTTCTACACCGTGTTGTTCCACGCCCTGCGGGCGTCGAATCTCATTGCGATCGAACGTGGTACCCGTTTCGGTGGGTTCGAGGACTCCAAGTACGCCTCTGGCGAGTTCTTCGACAAGTACACCGATCAGGTGTGGGAGCCTGCCACCGACAAGGTCCGGCAGATCTTCGCCGATGCGGGCATTCACATTCCGACGCAGGACGACTGGAAGCAGTTGAAGGAGTCGGTGCAGAAGCACGGCATCTACAACCAGAACCTGCAGGCGGTCCCGCCGACCGGGTCGATCTCCTACATCAACCATTCGACGTCCTCGATCCACCCGGTGGCGTCCAAGATCGAGATCCGTAAGGAAGGCAAGATCGGCCGGGTCTACTACCCGGCGCCGTATCTGACCAACGACAACCTGGAGTACTACCAGGACGCGTATGAGATCGGCTACGAGAAGATCATCGACACCTACGCCGCGGCCACCCAGCACGTGGATCAGGGGCTGAGTCTGACGTTGTTCTTCAAGGACACCGCCGACACCCGCGAGGTCAACAAGGCGCAGATCTACGCCTGGCGCAAGGGCATCAAGACGCTGTACTACATCCGGCTTCGCCAGATGGCGCTGCAAGGCACTGAGGTCGAAAATTGCGTCAGCTGCATGTTGTGACGACTCGTCGCTGACGGCGCGGATTCCGTGACCGCCGAGTTGCCGGCCGGGGGCCTGATTTACGGGGTCCGGCTTCGATCGGAGTCTCACTACCGGTACGTCGGCCTCACGACAAAGACTGCGCGGGTACGGCTTCGACAGCACTTGAGAGTCGCTGCCGCCGGGAAGAAAACGCCGTTCTACGACTGGTTGCGCAAACAGGATCTCGACAACCTGATTGTGGAGCACCTGGACTGGGCGGACGAACTCGACGAGCTTGGTGAGGCCGAAATTGCATGGATAGCTCTCCTTCGACAAGAAGGGCACCCGTTGCTGAACCTCACGGACGGCGGACTTGGGCCGACGGGCGTGGAATGGACCGCTGAGATGCGGGAAGCCGCCAGGATTCGATCGACGGGCCGTAGGGTTCCCAGCCGATTCGGTGAGGAGAACCCGTTTTATCAACGGGAGCATTCCGCCGAGCAACGGGCGAAATGGTCAGTTGCGCGTAAGGGCACAAACGTGGGCGCCGACAATCCGAACTACAGGAAGTTTGGAGCTGACCATCCCAGTTTCGGGCATGTCATGTCGGAAGAGGCTAAGGCCAAGCTTTCCGAAAAGATGAAAGGCCCTGGAAACCCCAATTTTGGCCGAAGTGCGAGCGAAGAAACGCGCGCCAAGATGTCAGCGGTTCGAAAAGGCCGTCCTATGCCGTCGAGTCGACGCAGCGCGCACACGCGCCATCACACAAACAAGGGCGTGTTTAAGGACACGTGCCAACACTGCCGCGACGATCAGGCAGCTCGGCAACCGCTGCGGCCAACCGATTCAGGCGGGGATGACTGACGACGCCGTCGAGCGCTTCGCAGACCGCTTAGACTTTGGTGTCACCAGAGGAAAAGAACCCGGCTGCGTGAGCGGCATTTTGTAAGCACGTACGCCGAATGGCCAGTTTTGCACGCCAATCGCGAAAAAGCGTGCGATAACTGGCCATTCGGCGTTTAGGCGGCGACTGGGTCCATCCAGAAGATCTGCCAGGAGTGGCCGTCTAGGTCGTTGTAGCTGCGGCCGTACATCAAGCCTTCGTCGTCGGTATCGCCAGCCGCGCCGCCCGCGGCGATGGCGCGGTCCACGAGCGTGTCTACCGCGTCACGGCTGTCGACGCCCAAGCAGACGACGCACTCCTTTGTCTTCGACGCGTCGGCGGTCTGGGCCGGGTGTAGCGAGTCGAAAACATCGCGTTGCATCAGCATTGCGAACTGGTTCTCGCCCAGCACCAGCGTCAGCGTGGTGTCGCTGGTGAAGTTCTCGTTGAAGGTGTAGCCGAGGTCCGTGAAGAACTTCCGCGAGCGCTCGATGTCAGCGACGGGCAGGTTCACGAAGATCATGGCGTGCATCGGACAGCTCCTCTGGTCTGCGGCGTCCGGGCGCGGTTGCCGTCACAGGAGCAGACTGTCCGCTGCACCGGAACTCATCGGTCCGCGCGGACCGTATCCGTGGGCACAGGCTTGGTGGTTAGCTGACGACCTCCTCAACTTGTGACTTCACCAACGCCCACTGCGGGTGGGAGAACGAGTAGAGATGCCATGTCCTCAGCTGTAGAGGCACACCCGGTGCAGGCCCGTCCCGGCGAACTCCACCACGTTCTCCGTAGGCCGCAGCCCAAAGCTTGCGTAGAACGGCACGAGCGCTTCTCGCGACGTGCCCCACGCCGGAGTCATTGCACGCGCGGTGATCTCAGCTAGGAACGCACTATAGAACCATCTGCCCAGCCCACCGCCGCGATGGGCCGGCAGGATGCAGAACCCACGCCGGCGCCATGGGTACACGACGCCGCCGAGAATCAGCGGATCCGGGACACAGGTGATCGCGCCCACTGCGATCCCGCCGACAATCAGGCCCAGGTGCAGCGCAGTTGCGTCGTCGTCACCGAGATACCGGCACATCGCATCATCGGGGTCATCCGGCCGGATGGCAGTTCGACGCAGCGCAATCGCGGTCACAGCGTCGATCGACGCTACGGTGGCGGCGTCGTGGGCGATCGGTGTCCCGGCCAGGGTGGTGATCATGGCGCGGATGATAGTGGGGCCAAATGGCGGTATGGCTACGCGCGGCGCCGACGACTCGTGGTCTCGGAGGTTCGGAGGTCGGGTTGGGCGTCGACGTCGACGCTGACATCGCGATTACACATTCATCGCGGACTACCTACCGACCCGATGGCAACATCCATTCAGCGGATTCTACCCTCTCGCGCAGCTGAAGTCGGAGATGCAGCAAACAGCATCGCGCCAGCTGAAGGAGATCCCACGCCGATCATCGACAGTGCAGGGGAGCGCCTTGGTTCGCTGCTCCTAACGCCATCGTGGTCCTGGTAGCAGCTCAGCGGAACGGTAGAACTATGCGGCAGACGTTGCCGCTCGACGCGGCGTCGGCAGAAACTCGATCGCCAGGTGTCCGCCCCAACCGCTACCGTCGCACGGTGCACTTCTTCACCGCCGACTTGCACCTGGCGCACCCGAAGCTCGCGGGCCTGCGCGGATTCGACACCGTGGCCGCGCACGACGCCGCGGTGATGGCGCCGCTGTACCGGCTCGACCCGGAGCAGGACACGCTGTGGGTGCTGGGCGACATCTGCTCGGGCGGTGTGGCGAGCATGGAATCGGCTCTGGCACAGCTGAGCGCGTTGCATGTGCCGATGCACCTCGTAACCGGAAACCATGACCCGGTGCACCCGATGTACCGCGGCGCACAGCAGCACTTCGCTGACTACGCGGCGGTATTCGCGAGTGTGCAGCAGCTGGCGCGGACGAAGATCGGCAGTACGGGTGTGCTGCTCAACCACTTCCCGTACGCGGGTACGCCGGACAGGTTCTCGCGCAAGAACTTCGACCAGTACCAGCTGTCGGACATGGGCCAGTGGCTGATTCACGGGCACACGCACTCGGACCAGCGGCGGTCGGGGAAGCGGTCGATCTGCGTGTCGCTGGAGGCGTGGAATCTGCGGCCCGCATCAGCCGAGGAGATCACCGAGGAGATGGAAGCCTGACCGACCCGAAAGTCGGTGGCGGGCACGCACTCCCGCACACGATCGATTGTGCAGGTTCAGCTGACGCAGGTCCGGGTCGCGCACCGGGTCTGCTCAGCCGATTCCTGTCGTTCCGACCAGGCGCCCGATCAGGTATGTGACCGCCATGGCGACCGCGCCGCCCACCAGCAGGCGCGTCATCGCAGTGCGGCGACCCGCTCCGCCCAGGTGCGCTGACACATACCCGGTGATCACCAGCCCCGCGGCGACTGCGAGAACGATCCACAGCATGCGATGCCAAGCGATCAACGACGCGGCGATCGGGACCAGGCCACCGAGACTGAACGAGATCGCCGACGACACTGCCGCTGCGATCGGGTTGGTCAACTCCTCCTGGTCGATACCCAGCTCGACTTCAAGGTGCGCCTTGAGCGGGTCGTTCTCGGTGAGCTCGTGCGCGACCTGCTGAGCGGTCTCGGTGGACAGCCCCTTCTGCCGGTACAGCTGCACCAGCTCCGCGAACTCCTCCTCGGGCTGCTCCCGCAGTTCGATCGTCTCCTTGGCGATCAGTGCTTCCTCGGTGTCTCGCTGAGTGCTGACCGAGACATACTCACCCAGCGCCATCGCTGAGGCGCCAGCTGCGAGACCCGCGATTCCGGCGATGAGGATCGCACTTTCGGATGGCGACGCCGCAGCAACGCCGATGACCAAACCCGCCGTCGACAGCAGTCCGTCGTTCGCCCCGAGAACCCCGGCGCGCAACCAGTTCAGGCGACTTCCGATCGCACCGGTATGCGGTTCGAAATCGTGGGTCCCTGCCCAGTCGGCAGTTGCGTTGCCGGTCTTGAGAACTTCCGCTTCGTCCATCACGCCGCACACAGTAAACACAGCTCAGAGCGCATTTCAACGAACCGAAGCCTCACCTTCGGAAGGGAAATCAAAGCTAAGTGAGCGCACCCACACCTAAATCCGATAGGAAAGGCGGACCGAGCGTAGCGAACATCGCCAGGCAAATTCTGTAGCCAGGTGCGCCTTTCGCACCTCGGCTTCTGAAGCTCGAAACAAGCCACGCACCTCGAAGTCGAGAACCGCGCCCGCTGAGACCGCATTCATGGCATCCATTTTGGTGTCCGGCCCCGACCTCCGCTCGAAATACGATATGAATCCGTGGCGTCGGTACACCAGCCGGCAGCGGGGATTCGGCACGGCAGAGGAGGTCGGACCATGACTGTGCCGCCCTCAGATCCACCACCGTCGCGAAGATGGCCGGGGCAATTGCCACCACCAGACCCACAACTGGGACGTTGGGAGCCGCCTCTTGCACCCCACAATTCGCGGTGGCCGCCGCCTCACATCCGCCAGGAGCATGGGCCGCCGCCCGAGCCGCCCGAGCCGCCCGAGCTGCGCGCGCTCTCGGACGGACGTCCTGGCCGCGTCAAGCGCGATGTGGCGATTGTGACTGTCTTCGCCCTGATGTTCGTCGTGAACAGGGTCGTGCACATGACGATCGGCCACGATGGTCTTGTGACCGACAAGCGCGCATCCAATGCGAAGATCGCTACTGTCACCTCTGATTTCGATGCCGTGTGTTTATTTGGCTCAATCAGCAATGCGGCCGTCTATGCTAAGCCCTACAAGATCATTGCGTTCCATCAGTCCGCAGGCTCCGCCAGGTGGAACGAAACAACGGTGGACGCGCAGGCGCGCTATGCAGCAGATCCCAGCGCGCTGTCCTCGATCAATGTTGTTGCCTGCCTGTCGCGGACGCCGGGAACCGAAGTGAGGACAGGTAGCTGTGACTTCGAATCTGGCGGTGTGCAGGTCAGTATCGATCGCTATGCGGTCGAGTACACCATTGACCTGCATGAAGCCAAGACCGGCAAGCCAATCAAGAGCCTTGGGACTGTGAAGGGTACCGCGACCGATTGCCCGATGCCCGCCATGTTTAACAGTGGCGCAACCAAGCTCTACGCGAGACCGGACACCGCTGCTGTGGAAGAAAAGCTCGCGGCTTTCGCCACCGAATAAAGTGCGATGACGAGGGTTACGTCAGTGTCAGACGAGCGAGCCGGCCTCGGTAGCAGGCCCACCTGTAGCCGACGCTGATGTTGGGAATTAGCTGTCGCGAGCCTGATCCGCGTGCAGCGCCTTCACCCGTCGCTGCTCGCGCAGCACGCTTTGGAAGCTCTCGCGTTCCGCGACCAACCACTCCGGTTTCTCCTCGAGCAGCTGATTGATTTGCTCGGTGGTGAGCGCATCCTTGATGCCGCCGCGCGCGAGGCCGGCGATCGAGACGCCCAGCTTGGCTGCCACGAGGTTCTTCGGGTGCGGCCCGTTCTTGCGCAGGTCCTTGAGCCACTGCGGTGGGTCGGCCTGCAAGGCGGCGAGCTCGCTGCGGGTGATCGCATTCTCCTGGAACTCCGCAGGCGTCGCGGGCAAGTACACGTCCAGCTTCTTCGCCGCCGTGGCGGGTTTCATGGACTGCGCGTTGGGCCTGCTCATGGACCCAGCCTATCGGTAGCCTGATGCGGTGACCCCGCTCTCCCTCACCCTCGGCTACGTCCCTGGCGGGACGCCCGCGAAGTGGGCTCGGATCTGGGCGGAGCGCCACCCCGAGGTTCAACTGCAACTATGCCCCGTCGCCGCGGCAGACGCGGCCGCCGCAGTGCGCGCCGGCACCGTGGACGTGGCGTTGCTTCGGCTGCCGGCCGACACGTCTGGGCTGGCCATCATCCCGCTTTACGAGGAGACGACGGTAGCCGTGGTGCCGACCGATCACCTTCTCACCGCCGTCGACGAAATCACCGCCGCGGATCTCGATGGCGAGCCGACCCTCGTCCCACTCGACCATGTCGTGGCCTGGGCGGACGCCCCCGGCGCCCCGGTCGATCACCGACCCGAGACCACCGAGGACGCAATCGAACTCGTCGCCGCAGGGCTCGGCGCGCTCATCGTTCCTCAGTCACTGGCGCGGCTGTATCACCGCAAGGACCTCACGTACCGCCCGATCACCGATGCGCCGACCTGCCCGGTGGCACTCGCCTGTCCGGAAGGGTCGCAGTCGGCAATGGTCGAGGAGTTCATCGGGATTGTGCGGGGCCGCAAACCCGGTTCGTCGCGTGGGCAAGACCAGCCGGCACCGAAACGCACCGCACGGGAGAAGACCCTCGCCAAGCAGGCCGCCCGCGCCGCTGCGGGCAAGGTCGCCCGCAAGCCGGGCCGAGCCCAGCGTGGTCGACGCTGACGCGATACGCAGGGGAGGCGTCAGTGGCGAAGAAGGCGACCGGGTCCGATCAACCCAGCGATGCCCGCAGCGCGGTGAGCCGGGCGTACTCGTCAAATTCTGCAGTCGCAGAACCGCCGGTCACGGGGTCGGTGAGCTCCGCACGACTCCAGTCGCCGGCCCAGTCGATAATCCACCCGGACATCGCAGCGAGACCGTGGACAGCGGACCTGTGATCCTCAATTGTGCCCGCCCCCAACGCCATCGGCACCCGGGTTGGAAACCGATGGTCGATCCGGGGTTGCGCGAAGTCGAGGTCGCCGAGCAGGAGCACCGCGAGGGTGCCACCGCCGACGGCGGCGATGTAGGTCAGCCTGCCACCCGTCACCGCGGCCACCACCGCGCCGATCTCGAGCGCCGCGTACTCAGCGGCGGCGTCCGGATCGTCCCCGCCCGGGAAGGAGACCTCGTCGTTGACCAAGCTGGGCAGGTCGTCTGAGTGGCCGCGCTCCAGAATCAACTGCGCACCTGCGCGACCGCCGGTCGGAAGTGCCCGGCCCCACCGCACCGATTGCGGCCCGGGCGCGACGCTGGCCATCAACTCGACGGTGGTATTGATCGTTGCGCCCGAGGTGCGGCCGGTGAAGACGAAGGAATCGGTAGCCAAATCCGCTGCGTAGTCGAACTCACCGCCGAGCCGCTCCTCTACGCCCTCCTGGAGCAGGAGCTGACTCATCGCTGCGTACAGCGCCCCGCGGTCGTGCAGTACTCGCAAGTCTTCGAACGCGATTGGCATATCCAGACACTAATGGCGCAAGAGCATCATCAAAGGCGAATGGTCTGCCCCGGGTCGATGAGATCACTGCCGTCCGAGGCTACGATCACCACCGCCGAGTGATTTGCCCGGTCCCGACTGCATACCTGGAGGCCAGCGCCGTGAGCGCACCGTCGTACCCCAACGCCATCCCCGACTACGCCGTGCTCCCTGTTCTGCCACTGGACGAGGAGGACCGCGCCACCCTCACCTCCGAGATCTGGGGCATGCTGGTCACCGGCAACGACGACGCCGAGGAGTTCCTCGAGATCTACGCCGAGGACTACGAACTCACCGAGGAGCAGCTCACCACCGCCTTCGCCGCTCTGCGCGAAGCGAGACTGCGCCAGCAGACCGAGATCGGCGACTACCGGTCGCGGACCCGGGCGGCATTCGAGGAAATCAACGCCAACGGCGTGATCGCCCGCGCCGACTTCTCCTGCTGCGGCACCTGCGCCTCCGCCGAAATCGGCGACGAGCGCGACGGCAGCCGCCACTGGAGCGGCTTCATCTACTTCCACACCCAGGACACCGACCGCCTGATCGAGGACGGCTCGACCTACATCGGCTATGGAGCGTTCGAGCCCGAGAACTTCGACGAGGACGCGTACAACCGGCTCAGCGATCAGGCGAGGGAGGACCTGTACTTCAGCGACGTGACCCGGGTGCTCGACGAGGTGGTATTCCCCATCGTGCGGCGTCACGGCATTGAGCCGGAGTGGAACCGCGATCTGGGGACGCGGGTGCTGCTCACCAACGCCGACTGGTACGCGCCGATCGAAAGCTGAGGAAGGCGCCTCGCGCGGTGAACGAGTGCAGGAGCCACCGTATTTCGGCTGGCTGTCGACCGAGCTGCCCACATACGAACCGACGACGCTGAACTGGAAGGCCAAGGTGGGTCACGGCCGGACCGACTCGAAAAACCAGTAGCCATCACCGGACTGAGCCTGCACGCTTGAAGCGTGAAGGCTCACCTATTTCAGTCGCCGATCGACTTCGAACCGGTCGCGCGGTCCGTGTACTGCGCTGAACCGGTGCTGTTCACCTCCGAGCTGACGACGCTGTGCGCCTCACCGTGGCCGGTGGGCCGAATCCTGTTGTTTGTCTCCAACGGTCATGGTGTCGCGGGTGCGGCAGTGCAGACGCACGATTCGGTACTGCTGGTCAGTGGGTTGCCGACCGAGACGGCGATGGCGGCGGTCGGTGCGCTCACCGCGGCCGAAGTCAATCTGTCGGGGGTGCGCGGAACGCCTTCGACGGTAACGGCTTTCGCGCACGCCTGGCATGAAGTCACCGGGGTGTGGATGAACGAGTCATCGCGCGACGTGCTTTACCGGTTGGGGGAGTTGACCCCGCCGGGCGGTGTGGCCGGTGAGTGGAGGTCCGCCGGGGCCGCGGACGCCGAGGACGTCGTGCGCTGGTTGGACGGGTTCTTCATCGAGGCATTCGGCGAGCCATCGAATCTCGAGGCGAGCCGGGCGATGCTCGCCGCGACCGTCGGATCCGGTGACCACATCCTGCTGTGGACGGTGGATGGGAAACCGGTCAGCATGGCGCGGGTGCGTGCTGCCGCCGTCGGTGTCTCGCGCATCGGGCCGGTTTACACCCCGCCCGAACATCGCGGCCACGGGTATGCGGCGGCGGTGACTGCTGTGGCCGCACAGTTCGCCCTCCGCGAAGGCGCCGGGGAGGTGGTGTTGTTCGCCGATGCCGACAATCCGGTGTCCAACCGGGTCTACCAGCGCATCGGATTCAAGGCGGTCGCCGAGAACGTGCGGTGCACGTTGGCCGGAAACTGATCGGCCTCCGACGACCGTGCCAGTTGCGTGCCAGGGCGAAAGACTGTGTACGGCAAGGCCCGCGGAGTCAGCGCTAGGGGGCTGGCGGTTCCGGCGGGGCTGGTGGGGCCGGTGCCGGGTCCGGCATGTGCCCTGGCTCGTCGGGAAGCACGGTTTCTGCGCGCACCTCGTAGGTGTCGTTACTTGCGACTTTGTCTTCGACCCAGCCGCCCGGGTAGTAGGTGCAGTTGGTGCCCCAATAGGAGTTGGAGCAGTTGCTGGTTGGGTTCTGATAGTGGCGGGGAACCCCGATCAGTCGGTGTCGTGTCCACGACCCGTCCGGTCGGATTGGTTCGTCGCAGATTTGACGCGTCTGTGAGCCCAGGAAGCCCCACGGGCGATTCTCGCAGTTAGGAGGAATCTCGGCGCTGGCGGCGGGCGCGAGGATAGTTGCGGCGCTGAAGACCGTTCCCAGTCCGAGTAAGAGAAGCGTACGGCCGGTGCCGCTGACGGTCATTGCAGTCCTTTTCGAGTGTCGTCGTTTAAGGCAGCGTCAATTTACTTGAGCGAACTAATTGTCGTCCTCGGAATCGCCGGAATGGATGCGGTTACCTGAGTTAGCCCGGGTTTGGTGCGCAAGAGTGCAACGAACATGGCAGGGCCGATGAGTCCGTGCCCCTTGGGGTTTATCGAATTTCTCACCGGTCAATGCCATACCGGCACATCGGTTTTGGTTCCGCCCACAGGTGTGGCCACGGCGCGACTGAGCGGGCAACCTAAGGGTCGGCTCAGTCGCGAGGTCGTGCGCCGCGTCCGTAGGTGATATCGGCGTGTTCGGGATCCCAGCGATTGCGGAACACCACGTCGGCGATCGGTCGGCGGCGAACCGGACCGTGCGGCCCGCGCGGCCAGCCGACCACGATGTGGCCGGCCAGGATCCACTCGTCGGGAATGCCGACCGACCTGCGCAGCACCTGCTCGCCGGCATAGGACGCCCAACTGGTGATGCAGGCGCCCAGCCCCTGGGCGCGCGCGGCCAGGTAGAAGTTCTGCATCGCGGGGTAGATCGAGCCGCCCTGCAGGAATTCGGAGGAGAACTCGTTCTTGAATGCGGTGAACAGCACCGAGGTGTACTCGCCGGCGCGATCGTGCAGCTCGTAGGTGGCCCGGTTGTTGCGCGCGGCCCGGCTCTGATCGTCGTCGGCCGGCCGGCTCATTCCATAGATGGATTCGATTGAGCCGAGCGCGATCTGAGCTGCCGCGGCCACGGCGGCACGCTGTTCGGGCGCGTCGAGAACGATGAACCGCCACAGCTGTGCGTTCGCCCCGTTGGGCGCCCAGGTCGCGGCCTGCAGGCAGCGGTCGAGCGTCTCGTCGTCGACCGGCTCGTCGGTGAATCGCCGGATGGACCGGGCGGTGGCCAGCACTTCCCAGACGTCGGCGGTTGGATCCGGCATTCCCTTGGTGTACTCGACCTGGCACTCGATGTCGACTATGTCGACGCGTGCAAGAACCCCCTTCCGCAATTGAACGGTGTTCAAGTATGGTCCTGAACTGTGCCGATGGACGACGTGTTGGGATGGTTGGATGAGTGTGCCGCTCAGCGCGCGCACGCGGGGCTGCAGCGGCGGCTGCGGCCGCGCACACCGCACTCGGGTGTGGTGGATCTCGCTTCCAATGACTATCTGGGATTGTCGCGTCACCCGGAGGTGATCGCTGGTGCGATCGATGCCGTCCAGAAGTGGGGAACGGGTTCCACCGGCTCACGTCTGGTGACGGGAACGACCACCGATCACGAACAACTAGAAAGTGAGTTGGCCGAATTCGTCGGAGCACAAGCCGGTCTGGTGTTCGCCACCGGCTACGCGGCCAACCTCGCCGCGGTCACCGCTCTGGCCGATCCGGACACCCTGGTGATATCCGACGCCCACAATCACGCATCGATCATCGATGCGTGCCGGTTGACACGCGCCCGTGTAGCAGTGGTGGCGCACAACGATGTCACTGCGGTACAACAACTCCTGGGGACCCGCCACGAGGAGCGGGCATTGGTGATCACCGAATCGGTGTTCAGCACCGACGGGGACCTGGCACCTCTGACCGAGCTGCATCAGGCTGTTCGTGCGTATGGCGCGGTGCTGATCGTCGATGAGGCGCACGCGATCGGGGTGCGTGGCCAAGGAGGACGTGGCCTGGTCCACGAAGTGGGTTTGGCTGGAGCCGCCGATGTGGTGATCACCGCGACGCTATCGAAGTCGCTGGCAGCCCAGGGTGGAGCGGTATTGGCCGACGAGCGGGTCCGTACGCACCTGATCAACTCCGCGCGCACCTTTATCTTCGACACCGGGCTGGCCCCCGCCGCCGTCGGGGCAGCACTGGCAGCACTGCGGCTGCTGCGCCAGACACCGGCGCTGGCCTCGCAGGTACTCGCCCGAGCTGCGCAGGTCGCACGGATCGCCGATGTCGCGCACCCCGCTTCGGCGGTGGTGTCAGTGGTGTTGGGCCAGCCCGAAATCGCCTACGACGCCGCCCAGCAGTGTTGGCAACACGGATTGAACGTGGGGTGTTTCCGGCCCCCATCAGTACCCGAAGGCACCTCCCGGCTACGCATCACCGCCCGAGCCGACCTGACCGACAACGAGATGACCGTCATCGAGACAGTGCTGCGCGACGTGCTCGCGCGGTCCAGGGCCACACATCACTGAACAAAGAAAGAAGGTAGCCGCAGATGTCCGCCGTCGATCTGGGATGCGGGCACGGCGGGGTCACCGACCGGATGGCGCGCAGAGTCGGCGAATCCGGCACGGTGTATGCGGTCGACGCCTCTGCTGATCAATTGCAGATTGCCCGCTCGGCACTGATCCATCACCGCAACATCACCTTCATCGACAGCGCTCTCGAAGACGACCCGCTGCGCGGGCGGCGCGTCGACTGGGTGTACAGCAGATTCCTGCTCATGCATGTTCGTGACCTTCGCCGTGCCCTCGATGCCATGGCCGACATGCTCACCGACGACGGTGCCCTGCTACTGGAGATCGCCGATGTCGGCACCGCGCGGTTCAGTCCCGCCGACCCCGACAGCGACCTCTGGCTTCCCTGGTGGTACGCGCTCGGACAGGCACGTGGCCTGTCCTTCGATGTGGCCGACACCATCGAAAACGCTCTCGATGCAGCCGGATTCGCGATTCACCGCCGCGACCAGTACCAACCCATCAGCTCAAGCAGAGAAGCCAAACTCGTCCAGGCGCTGGGATTCGAACAATGTGTACCGGCATACCTCACCGAAATCGGTGTTGCTCCTGCGCGTATCGACACGCACCGCAAGTATCTGAACCGCGTACTCGACGATCAGGGCGTCACCTTCGCCTTGTTCAACAGCACGCAGATCATTGCCCGGCGCCGTTAAATCCTGCCGACCACGACGACACGATGACCCCGGGCCTCAGGGCTCAGTGACGGTCGTGAACACCGCGACCGTGCTGTCGGGGCGGTAGAAGATATCCGCCGGCGGGTCGGCCAGGTGCGAGTCCGGGAGCCAGCTGTAGTCGATGACCTGAACTTCGAGTGGCGCAGCCGGTACGGTGAGCTGCACCTCGATACCTTCGGCAGGAACGGCCGAGAACTGAAAACCCTGCTCCGGCACCGGTGTGATGTCGCGCCCGGAGACGCGCAGCGCCTGTGGCGGGCTGTCGTATCGCAGGGCGATGGAGTTCGCCCCGCGGGTTGAGCGCAACCGCAGTCCGACGGTGCGCCGGCCGGAATCGGTGGTGTCGAAAAGGATCTCGGCACTCGGTGCGGACAGTGCGCGGACTGGAGCGGAGCCGCTGGCGACCGCTTCGGGCCACAATCCGGCGAACTGTGCCCGTGGCGGGCTCGGCTCGACGAACTGTCGGGTCCAATGATCGGGCTGTTGTCGCGAAACCCACTGTGCCTCATGATGGTCAGCGTCGAGCGCGTAGGACAGCTGGGACATCAGCGGATGCCGATCGTCGAAGCGGTCGACAGCCAGACCCGCGGCCGCCAGCACCACGGTGAGCACCAGCGCCGCCGACGGAATGATCGCGGTACGGCGGCTCGGCCACGCGTGTGTGAGCGTTGGTAGCAACAGCGCACCGAGCACCATCACTGCCGGCGCCGTGAGGTACGGTGCGCCGGAGATTCCCGCCTGCAGTCCCGCGAATACCGTCGTGCCCAGCACTACCGCAGCCGGAACCAGCAAGATCGTGAGCACAGGCAGCCGCCACGGATCTGGTAGCACGAAGGTGAGCGAAACACCAAGCGCCGCAGCGAAGACGGGTATCACAACCACGACCGCGGCCGCCGGCGCAATGGCCGTCATTAACGCGCCGATCACCGCCACACCGCACAGCAGCCCCGCGACGGTTGCCGACGCTCCGAACCACCGCCGAGACAGCGCATACCACGCGGTGAGTACGGCCAGGCACAAGACGAGTACGGCTGCGTAGTAGAACTCAGGCCGGTACGGATCGACGAACAGCGGGCGATACTGCGGCCGGATCGCGATGATCGCTTCCCACAGTCCGTAGACAGCGACCATCGCGATCGGTATCGAAAGCACCGCGGTCGCCGCCGAACTGAGCGAGCGGGCGAGGCTCGCCTCACCGCTGCGCCGCATCCGCCACATCACCCAGCCGACAATGAGCACCGTTGTGACTGCGAGCACGATGATCACCCAGAGCGGCAGCACCACCAGCACCCCGAACGGCAGCGCGAAGTAGGCGCGGTTGTCCTCCACGAACGTACCGAGGTCGCGCTCACCGAAATCGCGGGCCAGCGCGACGGTATTGTCGCCGAACTGCTGCATGGTGGCGAGGCTGACATGGTCGGGATCATCGAACGGGCTGTGGTAGTAGGCATTCCGGCCGGCGTAGGCCCAATCGAGCACCCGCAGATTGGTGGGGTCCAGGGCGGCGAAATCGGTATTGCTGCTGGTCTGCTCACCGGCCAGGCTGGTCGACAGCGAGTCGGTATTCGGGTGCGGGGCAGCGACTACCGCGCTGATCAACGTGCTGCTCGGCCGGCTCGTCCGCCACATCAGCGGCGGACCGCCGGCGCCACGGGCCTCATGGTTGATGACCACTCCGCCGCGCGGATCGGCGCCGCCCGATGCCACGAACGCCTCGGCGCCCAGTAGGCCGAGTTCCTCTGCATCCGTCAGCACCACGACCAGGTCATTGCGCAGTACCGGTGCGCTCGCTTGCAGCGCGCGCACGGCTTCCACGATGGTGGCGACTCCGACGCCGTCGTCGTTCGCGCCGGGGCCCGACGGCACCGAGTCATAATGCGCCATGAGGTAAACGGTGCCGGTCGAGTCGTGGCCGGGCCGGTGGGCGACGATATTGCCCACGCGCGCCATACCGACCACGTCGCGTTTCAGCTGCGCGGGGTAGCGGCCGACGCCGTAGCGGATCTCGGTGTCCAAACCCAGATTTCGCAATTCGTCGGCGAGATGCTCACGCACCCGGTCGTGTTCGGCGCTACCGACCGGATGTGGCCGAGACGCGATCGCTTTGACCGTATCGAGCGCGCGCTCGGCGCTGAACATCCCCGTGGGCGCGGACGCATCGCGGTGTCCGCGCGGTTGCCCCTCCCATGCGGTGCCGACCACCACTGCCAACAATGTCACGAAGGCCAGCACACCCGACAGTCGAAGGCTCACCCCACGACCATATCCGGCGAAGGGGGCCGGATTCCCGCAGCTATTTGGTGGTGTGCGCGGGCGCCTGGGCCTTCTTGTACAGCGTGGTGAGCAGGCGATCGCGGAACGCGGCGTTGTCCATCAGCTTGACGCCGGCCTCGGCGAGCTTCGGATAGCCGATGAGCTTGTGCATGATCCGGCCGCGCCGATACTCACGACCCCACGCAGCCTGCATCCGCTGCTCGTAGTTGGTGAAGTCATCGGGCCCGCCGTTGGTGAGCGCGGCAATCGCGCACTCGCCCGCAGTCAGACCCGATTCCAGTGCCTTGGAGATACCGGCACCGGACACCGGCTTGCCCGCGCCCAGCGAGTCGCCGGCGAACAGCACGCCGGGACGCCACGGCGGCCAGGCCGTGAAGCCCATCGGCAATCGCCAGGCCCGCACGCTCTTGTTCTTCTTGAGCTCCTCGATCGGCGGCAGCTCCCAGTCGGCCGGCAGGGTCCGCAGGAAGTCGCCGAGAAACTGGGTGGCGTTGATCGACTGCCAGTTCTTGTAGCTGTTGATGTAGCCCAGCCCAATGTTGAACAGCCCGTTGCCCATCGGGAACACCCAGCCGTAGCCGGGCAGTTGATCGCCTTGGAAGACCAGCTTGAGGTAGATGTCGAGGCTGTCGGAGTCCGGCCGGTTCGCGTGCATCTCGGAACGAATGGCGATCGCCGAGTAGCCGTTGTACTGCGAATCGATCTTGAGCGCGCGCTTGATGGGGGAGTAGGCGCCGTCGGCGGCGATGACCGCGTCGCCGTACACCTTCTCGCCGCTCTTGAGTACCACGCCGATCACCCGGCCATTGGCGTCGAACTCGGGCCCGGCCACCTCGGCGCCCTGACGCACCTCGGCACCCACCGATTCGGCGTGCTTGAGCAACACCGTGTCCAGACGGGTCCGGCTGACGGTATGGCCGTGATCGGGCATACCGGGGCGACGGGGGAACGACAGCTCCCACGCACTCGGGCTGAACACCGTCACCCGGTTGACCTTGTGATAGGTGGCGACCTCGTCGGCCAGTCCCATCTTCTGCAGGTAACTCACCGCGCGTGCGGTCAGTCCATCGCCGCACGGCTTGTCGCGGGGGAACTCCGCCTTGTCCAGGACGACCACCTTGGCGCCGGTCTGGGCGGCCTGCCACGCCGCGGCCGAGCCCGATGGGCCGCCACCAGCAATGACCAGGTCGTATCGCTGCGTCATGAGCCTCGTCTCGTCGTTTGACTGTCGCTGCGATAGTACCGAAGCGAGGTGTCCTCGGCGCGGTGGCGAACGCCCGGGTCAGACGGCTAAACGGCGTGTTATGCCACGGTCTGAGCAGGTCAGCGCTATCAGGGCGGGTACAGTAATCGCCGTGCGGCGAGTGTCGAGATCACATTCCAGCGATGAGCCGGGCGTCAAGATTGATGCCCGGAGCGAGCGCTGGCGTGAGCACCGCAAGAAGGTGCGTTCGGAGATCGTCGAGGCTGCATTCCGGGCCATCGACCGGCTGGGCCCTGAGCTGTCCCTGCGCGAGATCGCCGAAGAGGCCGGCACCGCCAAGCCCAAGATCTATCGCCACTTCGCCGACAAATCCGATCTGTTCCAGGCGATCGGCGAGCGGCTGCGCGACATGCTGTGGTCGGCGATCTTCCCGGTGATCAACCTCGCCGCCGACCCGGCGCGGGAAGTCATCCGGCGCAGCGTCGAACAGTACGTGCGGCTGGTCGATGAACACCCAAATGTGTTGCGGTTCTTGATTCAGGGCCGATTCGCCGAACAGAGCGAATCGACCATGCGTGCGCTCAACGAAGGTCGCGGGATCACCTTGGCGATGGCCGACATGTTCTCCCACGAACTGCGCGAGATGGAACTCGACGGGGCGGCCATCGAATTGGCCGCGTTCGCCACCTTCGGTGCGTGCGCTTCGGCCACCGATTGGTGGCTGGGCACCGAGCAGGACAGCCCGCGCCGGATGCCCGCCGACGAGTTCGTCAACCACCTGACCACCATCATGGTCGGTTCCATCAACGGCACCTGTGAACTGCTCGGCGTCTGGATCGACCCCGATCTGCCGCTTCACGAGGGTGTTCAGCGTCGTCAGCACGCGAGCTGACCGGGCTCATTGACAGTCGCCTCGCCGGTCCGGAAACTGGGAAATATCCGGTACCGCCGTTCCCAGAAAGGGACCTGAACCATGACGGCTGCCCAACCCTCCCCGCCCGGACAGCAACCAATTCAGACCCGCGCATTGATCATCGGCACCGGGTTCTCCGGCATCGGCATGGCGATCGAACTGCAGCGCCGAGGCGTCGACTTCCTCATCCTGGAAAAGTCCGACGAGTTCGGCGGCACGTGGCGCGACAACACCTACCCGGGGTGCGCCTGCGACATTCCCTCACACATGTACTCGTTCTCCTTCGAGCCGAAGGCGGACTGGAGCTACATGTGGTCGTTCCAGCCTGAGATTCAGGATTACCTACTGGGGGTGGCCGCCAAATATGGGCTGCGCCGCTACACCCGGTTCAACACGCTCGTGGACCGGGCGCACTGGGACGACGAGGAACTGCGCTGGCATGTGTTCAGCGATACCGGCCAGGAGTTCATCGCCCAATTCCTCATCTCCGGGGCCGGTGGCCTGCACATCCCGTCGATCCCCGAGATCGAGGGACGCGACGAGTTTGCCGGTGTGGCATTCCATTCCGCGCAATGGGAGCATGGCGTCGACCTCACCGGTAAGCGGGTCGCGGTGATCGGCACCGGTGCCAGTGCGATTCAGATCGTGCCCGAAATCGTTAAGGACGTCGCCGAACTGCACCTGTTCCAGCGAACCCCGGCGTGGGTCATGCCACGCGTGAACGTTGCGTTCCCGCAATCGATTCGCGGCATGTTCAGCTCGGTGCCCGGTACTCGTGAGCTGATGCGCGCCGGCATCTACTGGATCCACGAGGGTGTCGGATTCGCCATGACCAAACAGCCCCGGCTGCTCAAGATCGGCGAGTTGATGGGCCGGTACAACATCAACCGCAGCATCAAGGATCGTGGGCTGCGCCGCAAGCTCACCCCCAGCTATCGGGCTGGGTGCAAGCGAATCCTCAACTCCGACACCTACTACCGCGGAATCGCCAACCCGAAGACCCGGGTGATCACCGAGGGAATCGACCGAATGACCCGCACCGGCATCGTCACTTCCGACGGTGTGGAGCATCCGGTCGATGTGGTGGTGTACGCCACCGGATTCCACGTCACCGACTCCTACACCTACGTCGACATCAAGGGTGCCGGCGGTGAGGATCTGGTGGACCGCTGGAACCGCGAGGGTATGCAGGCACATCGTGGTGTCGCCGTCGCCGGGATGCCCAACCTGTTCTTCCTGCTCGGGCCGAACACCGCGCTCGGGCACAACTCGGTGGTCTTCATGATCGAGTCGCAGATCCGTTATGTCGGGCAGGCGATCGCCGCCGTCGACAAGGCGGACGCCGCCGCGCTGTCGCCGAGTCGTCGTGCGCAGGCGGAGTTCAACGCCGATCTGCAGCGGGATCTGGCCGGCACGGTGTTCAACACCGGAGGTTGCCGGAGCTGGTACATGGACGCCCACGGTGTCAACCGCACCCTGTGGAGCGGGATGACTTGGCAGTACTGGCTGGCAACACGCAAACTGGACCCCGCGGAGTTCGATTTCCTCCATGCCGGGCGCGACACGAAAACACAAGATGTCGCGGTGCCCGTGGGTGACTGACCCCAGGGGTAGTGTTGTGGGTGACGTTCGGCAAAGACAACGACCTGGTGAAATGGGGTTCTGGTGAGCGAAGGTATGAGGCTGATTGACCGCGTCTCGGCGATCAACTGGAACCGTCTCCAGGATGAGAAGGACGCCGAGGTCTGGGATCGGCTGACCGGTAACTTCTGGTTGCCGGAGAAGGTGCCGGTGTCCAACGACATCCCGTCCTGGGGCACCCTGACCGCGCACGAGAAGCAGCTGACCATGCGGGTGTTCACCGGCCTGACCCTGCTGGACACCATCCAGGGCACCGTCGGCGCGGTGAGCCTGATCCCAGACGCGCTCACGCCGCACGAGGAAGCCGTCTACACCAACATCGCGTTCATGGAGTCGGTGCACGCTCGCAGCTACTCCAACATCTTCTCGACGCTGTGCTCGACGGCCGAGATCGACGACGCCTTCCGCTGGTCGGAGGAGAACCCGAACCTGCAGCGCAAGGCCGAGATCGTCATGCAGTACTACAAGGGTGACGAGCCGCTCAAGCGCAAGGTGGCCTCGACGCTGCTGGAGAGCTTCCTGTTCTACTCGGGCTTCTACCTGCCGATGTACTGGAGCAGCCGGGCCAAGCTCACCAACACCGCCGACATGATCCGGCTGATCATCCGCGACGAGGCCGTGCACGGCTACTACATCGGCTACAAGTACCAGCGCGGACTGGCTCTGGTCGACGAGGCCAAGCGCGCCGAGCTCAAGGAATACACCTACGAGCTGCTCTTCGAGCTGTACGACAACGAGGTGGAATACACCCAGGACCTCTACGACGAGGTTGGGCTGACCGAGGACGTCAAGAAGTTCCTGCGCTACAACGCCAACAAGGCGCTGATGAATCTCGGCTACGAGGCGCTGTTCCCCAAGGACGAGACCGACGTGAACCCGGCGATCCTCTCGGCGCTGAGCCCGAATGCCGACGAGAACCACGACTTCTTCTCGGGGTCGGGTTCGTCGTACGTGATCGGTAAGGCCGTCAACACCGAAGACGAGGACTGGGACTTCTAATTAATTGAAGTACGGGTTGCGTCCCTCGCCGGTGTTGAGCAGGAGCGGGTTGTTCGGATCGAGGACATGGCTGCCGCCCGGGCTGAGGACGAACCCGGCCCCGTCATAGGAGTTGCTGCACATCGTCACCGTGCCGTCGGTCCCGCAGGTCACATTGCGGAAGCTGATGCGCGATCCGGGCAGCAACCGGTTGGGCAGCCCGTCGAAGGCGAACAGCGGCCGGTTGTCGCTGAAGAAAGTGGGCGGCCCCTGTTGTGCACCGGTGACCATGTTGGCCCCATCTGGTGCTGCGGGCAGCGGGCCGCTGCAGCCGTACTTGCCTGACCCGCGGTTGATGGCGCACGCGATATCGCCCGGCACCGCGAATGCGTAGAACTCGCCGTTCTGCATCGCGAAGTCCGACGGCTTCACGGACTCAAGCGCGTTGAGATTGAGTGGCGGCGGGGGCGGCGGTGGCGGCGGTGGCGGTGGGTCCGCCGCAGCCATACCGGGGACGCCGACGCCGGCGCCGACTGCCGCGCTCACCAGAGCCACCAGGATTCGCATACGCATCACGACACCTTATGGCGTCACATCCTGATGGCGTCACATCCTGGCACGCAGCCGCGCGCCCAGCGGCTGTTCAGTGAGCTGACAGCTGGCGCTGATATTAAGAGAACCGATGCACCAGCTCATCGCCCAGATCTCGCTGATCCACGGTTGGTTTCCAGTCGTCGTTCAGCTGGTTGCGGCATTGCTGCTCGGAGCCGCGGTGGGCTGGCGCTCGCGGCAGTGGCGCCGTCGATCGGTGCCGGCGCTGGTCGTCGCAGCGGCGGTTTTGGCGGCCGCGACGTACTGGTACATCGACTCGATCGGGCTGGCCGGAAACGCCGGTCCGCTCGCGTTATGGGTCTGGGTCGGATTGACCGCGCTGGCTGTCGGTGTCGCGCTGCTGGGTTGGGTCAGCGCGCACTGGTGGCGCCGGACCGCCTCGGTGGCCGCGGTAGGTATCTGCGTGCTCGTGTGTGCGCTGACAGTCAACATCTGGGTTGGTTATTTCCCGAACGTGCATGCCATGTGGAATCAGCTCACCGCCGGCCCGCTGCCGGGGCAGACCGACCGGCTGACGGTGACAAAGATGCAGCTGACCCACACCAGGCCGGCCAACGGCGTCCTGGTCCCGGTGACGATTGATTCGGAAGCTTCTGGATTCGATCATCGCGGTGAACTCGTCTACCTGCCGCCGGCCTGGTTCTCGAGCAATCCGCCCCCGCGCCTTCCGGCGGTGATGATGATCGGCTCCCAGTTGAACACCCCGGCCGATTGGCTGCGGGCCGGCAGCATATTGGGCATTATCGACGGATTCGCCGCCGGGCACGGCGGTAACGCGCCGGTGCTGGTGTTCGTCGACGCCACCGGATCATTCGCCAACGACACCGAGTGCGTCAACGGAGTGCGCGGCAATGCCGCCGACCATCTGACCAAAGACGTTGTTCCGTATATGATCTCGAACTTCGGCGTCCGTTCCGATCGCGACGGGTGGGGGATCGTGGGGTGGTCGATGGGCGGCACCTGTGCGGTGGACCTGACCCTGATGCATCCCGACATGTTTCGGTCGTTCGTCGACATCGCCGGTGACCTGCGGCCTAACGCGGGGGACAAGGGGCAGACGATCAGCCGGCTGTTTGGTGGTGACGCCGATGCGTGGGCGGAATACGACCCGATCACCATCATGCGGCGCCACGGTCCGTATGACGATGTCACGGCGTGGTTCGAGGTCCCCACTGCCCAGAATGGCGGCACGACGCACGATCCGATAGCCAATCCCGAGGGGCAGGACGTCGCTGCGACCACGCTATGTGATGCGGCCCGTGCCGACGCGATTACGTGCTCGGTGCAGACCGCGCCCGGCCGCCACGATTGGGCCTTCGCCACCAACGCATTTGCCACCGCACTGCCGTGGCTGGCCGGTCAGTTGCACACCCCCGGCGTGGATGAGACCGCATTGCCGCCGTCGACGTTGGGGCAGGCCACAATCGCTCAGACCGCGCCGCGCTGACCGGTCAGCGGCCTCGGGCGGGCTGGGCGGCCGTCGATGACGAGGATGACGGCAGCGTCGATGGGCGGTCGATAATCGTCGAATTCGCCCCGCCCACCCGGTAACTGGCTCCACGATGCTCATCTGCCAGCCGGTCGCCACGACCCAGCAGCTTGTTGCGAAGGCTGCCCGGCGCATAGCCGGACTGATAGGCGCCACGCGCCGTCAGCACCGGCACCACATAGGAGATGAAGTCGGCGAACGAGCCGGGCGTGATGGCGTAGGCCAGGTTGAAGCCGTCGACGTCGGTTTCCTCGACCCACTCCTGCAGGGTGTCGGCGACCCGGACACCCGATCCCACGATCCGCGGCCCCATGCCCCCGATCTCGCCCCACTCGGCGATATCGCGGACCGTCCATTCGCCACCCTTGTCCGACGCGGACTGGAATGCCTTGACCGCCGAAAGGATTGCGTTGGAATCGACGTTACCGATCGGCTCATCCAGGCCGTAGCGTGCCAGGTCGACACCCATCCAACCGGACATGAACACCAGGGCGCCTTCGGGATCCCCGTAGGACAGATACTCGGCATGCTTGGCGTGGGCCTGCTCGTCGCTCTCCGCGGTGATGACGGTGGTGAGATTGAATATCTTGGCCGAGTACGGATCTCGTCCGGCCAGCTCAAGTTCTGACCTGATCGTCGAAACTGTCTCGCGCAGAAGGGTTTTGGTCGGTGCTGCGGTGAAGATCGCCTCGGCATTCTCGGCCGCGAAACGGACTCCCCGAGGCGATGAGCCGGCCTGGTAGATCACCGGGGTCCGCTGCCGTGACGGCTCGGCCAGGTGCACTCCGGGGACGCTGAAATGCTCACCGGAATGACCGATGTGGTGCACCTTGGCCGGGTCGGTGAACACCCCGCGCTCGGCATCGCGCACCACGGCGTCGTCCTCCCAGGAGCCTTCCCACAGCTTGTAGAGCACCTCCAGGTACTCGTCGGCGTGGTCATAGCGGGCATCGTGGGCGGGTTGATCGGTCTGGCCCATGTTGCGCGCGGCCGCGGGCAGATATCCGGTGACGATGTTCCAGCCGACCCGACCGTTGGTGAGATGGTCCAGCGTCGACATCCGCCGGGCGAAAGGATAGGGGTGCTCGAAACCGGTGCCGGTGGTGATGCCGAAGCCCAAGTTCTCGGTCACCAGCGCCATCGCCGACACCAGCAGCATCGGATCGCCCACCGGAATCTGCGCAGCCTGGCGGATCGCGGCCGCATCACTGGCGCCGTAGACGTCATAGGTACCGAGCACATCGGCGATGAACAACCCGTCAAAACGGCCACGCTCCAACAGCTTTGCCAGCTCGGTCCAGTAGGTGATGTCTTTGTACCGCCAGGATTGGTCCTGTGGATGACGCCACAAACCGGGCGACTGGTGGGCGACGCAGTTCATGTCGAAGGCGTTGAAGCGGATCACGCGAGTCACCCGACCGAGGGTGCCGGGTCGCCGGCGGACCGACACTAGTTGCGTTCAGCGGGATTGTTATCCGCCGTGTACGACGAGTGAACCGCTGCCCAACTGTCGGATCTTCCAGTGGAGTTCGGGCCGCGCAGCAGTGAGACTTTCCGGGTGACCACAAAGTCGCTGCTGATCTCGGTCCTGAACTGGCTACGCGCGGGCTATCCGGACGGTGTCCCGGGACCCGACCGGGTACCACTGCTGGCGTTGCTGCGGGCCACCCCGCTCACCGATGAGCAGATCGCGGAGGTGGTGCGTCACTTGACCGCCGACGGATCCCCGGCACGCGAGGACGGCACGATCGATCGCGATGAGCTCGCAGCCTTCATCGCCGATGTCACCCACCACGACGCGGGCCCGGAGAACATCGCGCGGGTGGCGGCCAAACTGGCCGCCGCGGGCTGGCCGCTGGCCGGCATCGACCTGGAATCCGACGCCGGCACGGCCGACGATTAGTCCCGCAGCGACGCGGTATCGATGACGAACCGGTAGCGCACGTCACTGGCCAGCACGCGCTCGTAGGCCTCGTTGATGTACTCGGGAGCGATGACCTCGATCTCGGGCAGCACACCGTGCTCGGCGCAGAAATCCAGCATCTCCTGGGTTTCGGGGATGCCGCCGATCATCGAGCCGGACAAGTTGCGCCGCATGGCGCCCAGCGGGAAGAACGGAACCACCAGCGGATTCTCGGGCGCACCCAATTCGACCAGCGTCCCGTCGACCTTGAGCAGGTTCAGGTAGGCGCCCAGGTCCAGGTTGGCCGACACCGTGTTCAGGATCAGGTCGAACGATCCGGCCAGCTGACGGAAGGTGTCCGGGTCGGAGGTGGCGTGGTAGGCGCTGGCGCCCAGGCGCAGCCCGTCTTCCATCTTCTTCAGCGACTGCGACAAAACCGTGACGTCGGCGCCCATCGCATTGGCCAGCTTGACCGCCACGTGGCCGAGGCCACCGAGACCGATCACCGCGACCTTCTTGCCGGGTCCGGCGTTCCAGTGCCGCAGCGGCGAGTAGGTGGTGATGCCGGCGCACAGCAGGGGAGCGGCCGCATCCAACGGCATGCCGTCGGGGATGCGCAGCACGTACTGCTCATCGACGACGATGGCGCCGCTGTAACCGCCGTAGGTGGGGGTTCCGTCGCGGCCCACCGAGTTGTAGGTGCCGATCATGCCGCCGCCGGTGCAGTACTGCTGCAGGCCGGCCTTGCAGTTGTCACACTCGCGACAGGAGTCGACGAAGCAGCCGACGCCGACATGGTCACCCACCTTGTATTTGGTGACCTCCGAACCGACTTCGGTGACGACGCCGGCGATCTCGTGACCGGCCACCACCGGATAGTTGGGGGTGCCCCACTCGGCCTTGACGGTGTGGATGTCGGAGTGGCAGATGCCGGCGAAGTGGATGTCGAAGGCCACATCGTGCGGTCCGACCGCGCGCCGGGTGATGGTGGTCTTGGTCAGCGGCTCGGCCGCGGAATTCGCGGCGTAGGCGGAAACGGTGCTCATTGCAGGCCTCTTTGTTCGTCGTCTGTGCGTGTCCCGGAAAATGTTAGTCCGGTTAACTGATTACTGCCTGAGACGGCAGTCCGCAGCGTGCAACGACACAGACGGCGACGGTAATCCCGCTGCCGTTTGTGAGATATCTCCCGAACTAGTGTCGGGTTCCGGTCACAACCCGGGGGCGCGGACAGACCCGTTGAAGGACACCCGCTCGCAGCGAACGAGGCCGGCCAGGGTGTAAGGATCCCGAGCGATGACATCCTCGACTTCTTCTTCGCTGAGGTCTGCGGTGATGAGCACCGCGCCGGTCGCCGATTCCAGGCGCCCGGCCAACAGGATGCGGCCCGCGGCCACTTCCTCGTTGAGCCACGCGATATGGGCGGGGCGGGTCTGGTCGACGACGTCGAGGGGCTTCAGATAGGTCGTGGTGAGGACGTGAAACACGTTCGTGAGATTAGTTGATCGGAGCGTTGACCCAACGCAGGTCATCGAGAATGCCGCGGGCGGCCACGATGTTCTGCCCGGTCTGCCAGACCTCGTTGTTCACCACGAACACCCGGTTGTCGCGGGTGGCCGACAGGGCGCGCCAGGCCGGGCTGTCGAGGATTTTGGGGGCGTTGTCCCTGGCTGCCGGGGAGGCGAACGAGACGTAGACGATATCGGCGTCGGCGATCGCGTAGTTCGCGTCGGTGGTGCTCAGCTCTTCATACGGCTTGTCGGTAAAGCGTTGTGCGGCAGGACGATCCAGTCCGACCGCAGCAAGCACGCTGCCGGCGAAATTGTCCGCGCCGAACACCCGCACGGTGTTCTCGGTCAACTGCACTACCGACGCCTGGAAATGGCCGGCGTCGTTCTGGGCGCCGGCGTCACGCGCCGCGTCGTCGAACTTCCCGATCAGGTCCGCGGCGGCATCCGCGCGACCCGTCGCGGCACCCACCGTGCGCAACGTGTCGCGCCAGGCGGCACCGGGTGCCCCGGTGAACACCGTCGGAGCGACCGTCGACAACGCACCGAAGGAGGCGGGTGTCAGGGCTTGCGAACCCAGAATCAGGTCGGGCTTGGCCGCCTCGATGGCGGCCAGGTCCGGCGCGTTACGGGTGCCGGCCGGTGCGACGCCGTGCACGACGGCGCCCAGATAGGAAGGCTGCTCCGACGAACTGTCGGGGAGTGCAGCCGCCACGATCCGCGATTGCAGCCCCAGCGCGCACAACGCGTCGAGTTGGTCGCCGGACAGGGCCACGATGCGTTGCGGGTCGCCGTGCACCTCGGTGGACTCGGTGATATCCGCGGAACCGCCGGCCGAATCGCCTCGCGCGTTGCGGACCTCCCGCGGGGCCGGATCGGCCGGGGCCGGCTCCGGTGCGCACGATTCGTCGGGCCTGCGCTGGTTGCCCAGCACCCCGGCATCGGCGATTTTGGTGACGCTGGTGGTCATAGTCGAGGACGCCTGAGGTGTCTGATCGGCGGAACCGCACCCACTGGCGAGTGTCGCGGCCGCGGCGATCGCCACGATGGTGACGCGCGGTCGGTTGGTCAGCACCGGCGAACCGTAACATTCGGCGGGCTTGTCGCTGGTCAGGACCTTGGGCGCGAAAGTCGCGGCGCGCGGAAGCGACTGTGTACGACACTTTGTAGGACCCACGGAGGCTGGGGCGTTCCGGAGCGCTAGGATTCAGGTCGATAAGCGGGATTTCCCCGGTGAATCTTTGGAGGATCTCTTGGTAGCCGAAGCGCCCCCAATCGGAGAACTCGAGGCACATCGTCCTTTTCCGGAACGCATGGGCCCCAAGGGCAACCTGATCTACAAGCTCATCACCACCACCGATCACAAGCTGATCGGCATGATGTACTGCGTCGTCTGCTTCGCCTTCTTCTTCATCGGCGGTCTGATGGCGCTGTTCATGCGTACCGAGCTGGCGATGCCCGGGTTGCAGTTCCTGTCCAATGAGCAGTTCAACCAGCTGTTCACCATGCACGGCACGGTGATGCTGCTGTTCTACGCCACCCCGATCGTGTTCGGGTTCGCCAACCTGGTGCTGCCGCTGCAGATCGGTGCCCCCGACGTGGCCTTCCCGCGGCTGAACGCGCTGTCGTTCTGGCTGTTCCTGTTCGGCGCGCTGATCGCCATGGGTGGCTTCATCACCCCCGGTGGTGCTGCCGACTTCGGCTGGACAGGCTACTCGCCGCTCACCGACGCCACCCACTCACCGGGCGCCGGTGGCGACCTGTGGATCCTGGGCCTGGCCGTCGGCGGCCTGGGCACCATCCTCGGCGCGGTGAACATGATCACCACCGTGGTGTGCATGCGCGCACCGGGCATGACCATGTTCCGGATGCCGGTGTTCACCTGGAACATCCTGGTGACCTCGATCCTGGTGCTGATCGCGTTCCCGATCCTGACTGCCGCGCTGCTCGGCCTTGCCGCCGACCGGTTGCTGGGCGCGCACATCTATGACCCGGCCAACGGCGGCGTGTTGCTATGGCAGCACCTGTTCTGGTTCTTCGGACATCCCGAGGTGTACATCATCGCGCTGCCGTTCTTCGGCATCGTGTCGGAGATCTTCCCGGTGTTCAGCCGTAAGCCGATCTTCGGTTACACCACCCTGATCTACGCCACCATCAGCATCGCGGCCCTGTCGATCGCGGTGTGGGCGCACCACATGTACGCCACCGGTGCGGTGCTGCTGCCGTTCTTCTCGTTCATGACGTTCCTGATCGCGGTGCCCACCGGGATCAAGTTCTTCAACTGGATCGGCACCATGTGGAAGGGCCAGCTGACATTCGAGACGCCGATGCTGTTCTCGGTCGGCTTCCTGATCACCTTCCTGCTGGGTGGCCTGTCCGGTGTGCTGCTGGCCAGCCCGCCGATCGACTTCCACGTCACCGACAGCTACTTCGTCATCGCGCACTTCCATTACGTGCTCTTCGGCACCATCGTGTTCGCCACCTACGCGGGCATTTACTTCTGGTTCCCGAAGATGGTCGGCCGACTGCTCGACGAGCGACTGGGCAAGCTGCACTTCTGGCTGACCTTCATCGGTTTCCACACCACGTTCCTGGTGCAGCACTGGCTCGGCGACGAGGGCATGCCGCGCCGCTACGCCGACTACCTGGCCAGCGATGGCTTCACCACGCTCAACGTCGTTTCGACGATCGGCTCGTTCATTCTCGGCGTATCGGTGCTTCCGTTCGTGTGGAACGTGTTCAAGAGCTGGCGCTACGGCGAGCCGGTGACGGTGGACGACCCGTGGGGTTACGGCAACTCGCTGGAGTGGGCGACCTCCTGCCCGCCGCCGCGGCACAACTTCACCGAGCTGCCCCGGATCCGGTCGGAGCGCCCGGCGTTCGAGCTGCACTACCCGCACATGGTCGACCGGATGCGCGCCGAGGCTCACGTGGGCCGTGCCCATCACCCAGAGCTCGAGACCGCGGACAGATCCAGTTGACGATCGGCAGCGTCCGGGGGTGAGCACGTCGAAGATGTCGTCCGACGGTTCTTCACGCGAACTCTCATCGCTGCTGATCACCGTCACCGGTGTTGATCAGCCGGGCGTCACCTCGGCCCTGTTCGGGGTGCTGTCCCAGCACAATGTGGAGCTGCGCAACGTCGAACAGGTCGTGATCCGCGGCCGGCTCACCCTGGGTGTGCTGGTCGCGGCTCCGGCCGAGGCGGTGGACGGCGCCGGACTACGCAACGACGTCGAAGCCGCGATCCATCCTCTCGGGATGGACGTGACGATCGAGCGCAGCGACGACATGCCCGTGATGCGGGAGCCGTCTACGCACACGATCGTGGTGCTGGGCCGTCCGATCACCGCCAAGGCGTTCGGAGTGGTTGCCCGGGCGGTGGCGGATCTGGGTGTCAACATCGACTTCATCGGCGGAGTCTCCGACTACCCGGTGACGGGGCTGGAACTGCGAGTCTCGGTGCCGAACGGACCGAAAGACTCGGTCTACGGCCGCTTACAAACCGCGCTGTCTCAGGTGGCGGTCAATGAGGGTGTCGACATCGCGCTGGAGGACTACAGCCTGGCCCGGCGGGCCAAGCGGCTCATCGTGTTCGATGTGGATTCCACGCTGATCCAGGGTGAGGTCATCGAGATGCTGGCCGCCCGGGCCGGCAAGGAAGCCGAAGTTGCAGCCGTCACCGAAGCCGCCATGCGCGGCGAACTGGACTTCGGCGAATCTCTGCACCGACGGGTAGCGACCCTGGCCGGTTTGCCGGCCTCGGTGCTCGAAGATGTCGCCGAGCAGGTGGAGCTGACGCCGGGTGCGCGGACCACCATCCGAACCCTTCGACGCCTGGGCTTTCACTGCGGCGTGGTCTCGGGTGGATTCCGCCAGGTCATCGAACCGCTGGCGCACGAACTCATGCTGGACTATGTCGCCGCCAACGAGCTGGAAGTCGTCGACGGCAAGCTGACCGGGCGGGTCATCGGCCCGGTCGTCGACCGACCCGGCAAAGCCAAGGCGCTACGTGACTTTGCCCAGCAGGTCGGGGTGCCGATGGAACAGACCGTGGCTGTCGGCGACGGGGCCAACGACATCGACATGCTCTCCGCCGCCGGCCTTGGCGTGGCGTTCAACGCCAAACCTGCGCTGCGCGAGGTTGCCGATGCGTCACTGAGCCATCCCTACCTGGACACCGTGCTGTTCATCCTGGGTGTCACCCGCGGCGAGATCGAGGCGGCCGACGCCATCGACGGCATGGTGCGCCGTGTCGAGATCCCCGAAGAGTGACAGCTCGCCGTTAGGCCCCGCGTCCGCCCTGCCGTAGGGTGGGGCAATGCCGAACCTGAAGCACACGGTCGTGGTTGGCGGGTTTGCCGTTGCGGCAGTTCTGGGTCAGTTGGCGATCGCGGCACCTGCCGAGGCCAAGCGCTGCCCCTCGGGCACTGTGCAGTCCAAGTTCGAGGGTGTGTGCGTGAGCGGTGCCGCCGGTGGGATGCCGCCGCCGGTGCTGCCGCCCAGCGGCGGGGGGCCCCAGGTCCAGAACCTGCCGGGCCAGGTGGCGAGTGTGAACGGGATCCCGTGCACCATCGAGCATTACGGCACCTGTCTGGCGATGATGCAGCCCTAGCCTTCGGCTACACCACCAGCGTCTGAGGTCGCGCGTCGAGCGTGCCGGTGATGCTGTGCCATGCGCGAACCAGCAGCGCCACCGCGTCTTCGAGTTCGGGTTCGGAAAGTGCATACGGCAGCCGAATGAACCGCTCCAGTGTGCCGTCCACCCCGAACCGGGGACCGGCGGGCACATCCAGACCGAGCCGCAGCGCCGCGGCCGACAACGCCGTGCTCATCGGCGCCGGCAGTTTGACCCACAGCGACATCCCGCCGCGGCCGGGCCCCGGTTGCCAGTCGGGCAGGTCGTGGGCCAACAGTGACACCAGGAACTGCCTACGGGCCCGCAGGATTTCGCGACGTTCGGGCAGCACCTCGGTGCCCATCGCCAGTAGCCTTGCGGCCGCGAGCTGTTCGAGGATCGGCGTGCCGAGATCGACCGACGGGCGTATCGCCGCAATGGTCGCCAGCGTGTTGCGTTCGGCGCGGATCCAGCCGACGCGTAGGCCGCCCCAGAACGACTTGGACATCGATCCGATGGTGATCACCAGATCGTCGCGGGTCACCGCGGCAGCGAGTGGCTCGGGCGGGGCCGCGTCGAGCCACATATCGGTGATCGACTCGTCGACGATGGTGCGAGTCCGGGTGTCGGAAATGATCTGCCCCAACCGCTGTCGGTCCACGGAGGGCATGGTGAATCCGGTCGGGTTGTGGCTGTCGGGAACCAGGTAGGCCAGGCTCGGGGCCAGTTGTCGCAGCGCGGCCTGCAGGGCGTCGAGTTCCCAACCGTCGTCGGTGAGCGCAACCGGCACCGCACGTGCCCCCGCGGTCGAGATCGCGGACAGTGCACCGTGATAGGTGGGTTGCTCGACCAACACCCGGTCGCCCGGCCGGGTGTGGCTGGCCAGGATCAGGCCGATGGCGTGCTGGGCGCCGTTGGTCACCATGATCTGGCTAGGGTCGGTGGGAAGCCCTCGGGCGCAGTATCTTTCGGCGATCGCGGTGCGCAGCGGGCCGACCCCGATCAGCTCGTGTCCCGGCTCGCGCAGATAGGGCGTGATGTCGCGCGCGGCCTCGGCGAAAGCTTCCAGCACGGCGGCGCCGGGTGCGGGCAGCGCCGCGGTGGCGAGGCTGATCGTCGGGGTTCCGGCCGTCGGCTGGATGTGGCCCGAGGCGGGCAGGGCGGTGGTGCTGCGCGCGCCGCGTCGGGCGTGCAGATAGCCGTCGTCGCGCAGCTGAGCGAACGCCGCGGTGACCGTGGTGCGCGACACCCGCAGGGATTCGGCCAAGGCCCGCTCACTGGGCAGGCGTGAGCCCACCGGGAGCCGCCCGTCCACGATGAGCAGCCGGATCGCGTCAGCCAGGCCGAGATAGGCGGGGCCACTGTGGCTGGAGGTGCGCCAGTTGCCCAGCTCGCGAGCCAGCAGATCCACATCCAGGGCTCTGGCGGCCATATCGGTCGACATAATGAGGCCAGTATGGGCCAACTGGATATTGATGAGCAAGCCAGATGGGCCAGATGATGGGGGCATGCGAACAAGGTGGCTATCTCGACTGGCGCTCAAGTACCGGCGCAGATCCGCGCCGGGCAATTGCGCCCATGACCGTGATGTGGATGCCCGCCGGGTGCGCAGTGAACTCGACGCGATCCGCGCCCGGTTCCCGGACCACGCGTGATAACCGCCGCTAAACGCGCAGGCCTGCTGCTCGTCGGCCTGTGCGGCTACGGCGTCTCGATGGGCATGATGGTGCGCGCCGGGTTGGGGCTGGATCCGTGGGACGTCTTCCACCAGGGCCTGACCCGGCACACCCCGCTGAGCCTCGGCATGGCCTCGGCCGTCGTCGGAGTCGTCGTGCTGCTGGCCTGGATACCGCTGCGTAACCGGCCCGGGATCGGCACCGTCGCCAACGTGATCGTCATCGCGGTCACGGTCGATGCGACCCTGGCGGTGTTGCCCGCACCATCGGCGATGCCGGTGCGCATCGCGATGATGCTCGGTGCCGTCGTACTCAACTCGATCAGCACCGTGCTCTACATCGGGGCCGGGCTGGGCCCGGGGCCCCGCGACGGCCTGATGACCGGACTGGTGGCCCGCACCGGGCTCTCGGTGCGGCTGGTGCGCACCGCGATCGAGGCAACCGTGCTGGCGGTGGGCTGGCTGCTGGGCGGCACCCTCGGCATCGGCACGGTGGTCTACGCCTTCGGGATCGGCCCGCTGGTGCAGCTGTTCCTGCGGCTGACGCCGCGATCACTGCTGTTCCACGATTTCAGCGGCGGGCGTGCCCGAGCGGACCGCGACCAGCGGATCACTACGATGAGCGAGTGGCCGCAGGGGAACTCACCGACTCGACAACCGGAGATGCCGAACACGGAACCGACCCCGACCAGTTGATCGACTTCGCCAGGGTGACCCTGCGCCGGGGCGGCAACACCTTGGTCGGGCCCATCACCTGGGCCGTGGAGCTCGACGAGCGGTGGGTGATCATCGGACCGAACGGGGCGGGTAAAACCTCGCTGCTGCGGATCGCGGCCGCCACCGAACATCCTTCGTCGGGCAGCGCATACGTGCTCGGCGAGCGGTTGGGCCGCACCGACATGTCCGAGTTGCGGTCCCGGGTCGGGCTGAGCAGTTCGGCACTGTCGCAGCGGATTCCCGACGACGAGGTGGTGCGCGACCTGGTGGTGTCGGCCGGCTATGCGGTGCTGGGCCGCTGGCGCGAGGACTACGAGGACGTCGACTACGCCCAGGCCGTCGACATGCTGGAAAGCGTCGGCGCCGAGCACCTCGCCGAGCGCACCTACGGGACACTGTCGGAAGGCGAACGCAAGCGGGTGCTGATCGCCCGGTCGCTGATGACCGACCCGGAACTGCTGCTGCTCGACGAGCCGGCTGCCGGGCTGGACCTGGGCGGTCGCGAGGAGCTGGTGGCGCGGTTGACCGACCTGGCCGCCGACCCCGATGCCCCGGCCATGGTGCTGGTGACCCATCATGTCGAGGAGATCCCGGTGGGATTCAGCCACGCGCTGATCCTGTCGGAGGGCAAGGCGGTCGCCTCGGGTCTGCTGACCGAGGTGCTGACCGCTGAGAACCTGTCCACGGCGTTCGGTCAGTCGATCGCGCTGGACGTGATGGACGGGCGCTACTTCGCTCGGCGGACCAGAAGCCGCGCTGCACACAGGAGGCGAGAATGAATCCCGACGAGCGCTTGCGCGAGGAGCCGACTAGCACCCACGAGCGCTTGCGCGAGGAGCCGCTGGTGCCCAGGCCGGCCGCCACCGTGATGCTGATCCGCGACGTGCGCGGAGGTGGCGCGAAGGCAGAGCTTGAGGTGTTCCTGATGCGCAGGCATGCGGCGATGGAATTCGGGGCCGGGGTGATGGTGTTCCCCGGCGGCGGGGTCGACGAGCGTGACCGCAACGCCGACATCGCCTGGTTCGGTCCCGAGCCGGACTGGTGGGCGGGGCGAATGGGCGTGGACACCGGGCTGGCCGAGGCGCTGGTGTGCGCCGCGGCCCGGGAGACCTTCGAGGAGTCAGGGGTGCTGTTCGCCGGACCGGCCAACGACCCTGACGGCATCATCACCGACGCATCCGTCTACCGCGACGCGCGCGCAGCCCTGGCCAACCAGTCGCTGTCGTTCGCCGACTTCCTGCGCGACGAGAAGCTCGTGCTGAGGGCCGATCTGCTGCGGCCGTGGGACAACTGGGTGACCCCCAAGGAGGAACGCACCCGCCGCTACGACACCTTCTTCTTCGTCGGCGCCCTGCCCGAGGGGCAGCGGGCCGACGGCGAGAACACCGAGAGTGACCGCGCGTTCTGGAGCACGCCGCAGGCCGGGCTCGACGACTTCGAGCAAGGGCACTCATTCCTGCTCCCGCCGACCTGGACCCAGCTCAATTCACTCAACGGCCGCTCGGTCGCCGACGTACTGGTGACCGAGCGCAAGATCGTCGCGACCGAACCCAGCCTCTCCGTCGGCGCAGGGGAGTGGAAGATCGAGTTCTTCGACAGCGGCCGCTACAACGCGGCGCGAAACCGTCGCTCACCTGCCGGTATGACCGGGGATACGGGCGGTCCCTCGTGAACGAGTTCGTCAGCGTCGTCACCCGCGACGAGGAGCCCGGGATCGCGACGTTGCTGCTGTCCCGGCCGCCGACCAACGCCCTGACCCGGCAGATGTACCGCGAGATCCTCGCCGCGGCCCACGAGGTCGGCGAGCGCACCGACATCGCCGTGGTGATCGTGTTCGGCGGGCACGAGATCTTCTGTGCCGGCGATGATGTTCCCGAGCTGCGCACACTGAACGCTGCCGAGGCCGCGGCCGCCGACGAGGCGCTGCGCCAGTGCATCGAGGCGGTGGCGGCCACTCCCAAGCCCACCGTGGCCGCTATCACCGGCTATGCGCTGGGCAGCGGTCTCAACCTGGCACTGGCCGCCGACTGGCGGGTCAGCGGTGACAACGTCAAGTTCGGGTCGACCGAAATCCTGGCCGGGCTGGCGCCGCGCGCCGGCGGCGGTGCGCGGCTGGCCGAGGTCATCGGGGCCAGTAAGGCCAAGGAGCTGGTGTTCAGCGGGCGGTTCGTCGGTGCCGAGGAAGCGCTGGAACTCGGTCTGATCGACCAGATGGTGGCACCCGACCACGTATACGACGAGGCACTGACCTGGGCGCGGCGCTTCCTCGACTATCCGGTCGACGTGCTGGCCGCGGCGAAGGCCGCCGTCGACGGGCTGGTGGACCGGCCCTGACATCCATCCGATAGCGGCCGTTACGCTGCCCTGATGACAGAGATCAAGGATCCCGGCACCGACACCGACCTCGCCGACCTGCCGGCTCCTAATCCGCACGCCACGGCCGAGCAGGTCGAAGCCGCGCTGCGCGACAGCAAGCTCGCCCAGGTGCTCTATCACGACTGGGAAGCCGAGACCTACGACGACAAGTGGTCGATCTCCTACGATCAGCGCTGTATCGACTACGCCCGCGGCCGGTTCGACGCCATCGTTCCGGACGCCGAGCAGCGTGAGCTGCCCTATGACCGGGCCCTCGAGCTGGGCTGCGGCACCGGCTTCTTCCTGCTCAACCTGATCCAGTCCGGTGTGGCGCGGCGTGGATCGGTGACCGATCTGTCGCCGGGCATGGTCAAGGTCGCCACCCGCAACGGGCAATCGCTCGGCCTGGACATCGACGGTCGGGTCGCCGACGCCGAGGGCATCCCGTACGAGGACAACACCTTCGACCTGGTTGTCGGGCACGCCGTGCTGCACCACATTCCGGATGTCGAGCTGTCGCTGCGCGAGGTGGTCCGGGTGCTCAAGCCGGGCGGGCGTTTTGTGTTCGCCGGGGAGCCCACCACGGTCGGCAACCGGTATGCGCGGGAACTGTCCACCCTGACCTGGCATGCCACCACCAACCTCACCAAGCTGCCCTGGCTGAGCGGTTGGCGCCGCCCGCAGGCCGAGCTCGACGAGTCGTCTCGGGCGGCGGCCCTGGAGGCCGTGGTGGACCTGCACACCTTCGACCCCGCCGACCTGGAGCGCATGGCGACCAACGCCGGTGCCGTCGAAGTGGCCACCGCCAGTGAGGAATTCACCGCCGCCATGCTGGGCTGGCCGGTTCGCACGTTCGAGGCAGCCGTCCCGCCGGGCCGATTGGGTTGGGGCTGGGCCAAGTTCGCGTTCAGCAGCTGGACCACCCTGAGCTGGGTGGATGCCAACGTGTGGCGCCGGGTGGTGCCCAAGGGTTGGTTCTACAACGTGATGGTCACCGGGGTGAAGCCGTCAGGAGACCAGGGCTGACGCTCTTCGATATTGAAGCCGTCGCGTACCTGCGCTCCGATGCCGGACGGCAGGCGCTGACCCAGGTCGCCGGCC
This sequence comes from Mycolicibacterium frederiksbergense, assembly GCF_029893345.1. Lineage (GTDB taxonomy): Bacteria > Actinomycetota > Actinomycetes > Mycobacteriales > Mycobacteriaceae > Mycobacterium > Mycobacterium frederiksbergense_B. Next base: position 137,590 of record NZ_JARXVE010000006.1, read on the forward strand.
TGGCACTGTCCGGGGCCTCCTTGGTCAGCGACATCGCCTCTGTCCGAAGACAATTCGGTGATCATGCGGCGGTGTTGGTGGAAACCGTGCAGTTGCGCCGGCGGGCGCAGGCCAAGTTCGCGGACCCGGGGCAGTGGCTGTTCACCGACGAGGCCCTGCAACAGGCCACGGCTGCTCCGGTGGCTGCGCACCGGGCCCGCCGGCTGGCCGGGGCGCGGGTGCACGACGCCACCTGCTCGATCGGCAGTGAGCTTGTGGCACTACGTGATCGCGCCGCGCAACTGCTGGGCAGCGACCTCGATCCGGTGCGATTGGCGATGGCCGCCAACAATGTTGATGGCGAGGTTGCGCTGTGCCGCGCCGACGCGTTGGCGCCGATCACCCGTGACACGGTGGTGATCGTCGACCCGGCACGCCGCGCCGGCGGACGGCGCCGGTTCGACCCCCGGGCCTACACCCCGGCCCTGGACGCGGTTCTGGACGTCTACAGCGGCCGGGACCTGGTCGTGAAGTGCGCTCCGGGAATCGATTTCGATGAGCTCGCCAAGATGGGGTTCGACGGGGAGATCGAGGTGACATCGGTGGCGGGCAGTGTGCGGGAGGCCTGCCTGTGGTCGCCTGGTCTCACCGACCGCGGCGTTCGCCGACGGGCCACCATGCTCGACGGCGGGGAAGAGATCACCGACGCCGAACCCGACGACTGTGCGGTCGCCGAGGCCGGGCGGTGGATCGTCGACCCCGATGGTGCCGTGGTGCGAGCCGGGCTGGTGCGGCACTACGCGGCCCGGCACGGACTGTGGCAGCTCGACCCCGACATCGCCTACCTGTCCGGAGACGAGCTGCCCGCCGGGGTACGCGGCTTCGAGGTGCTCGAACAGCTGCAGTTCCAGGAGCGACGGCTGCGAGCGGCACTGGCCGCCCGCTCGGTGGGGGCATTGGAGATCCTGGTCCGTGGCCTGGACGTGGATCCCGATGCATTGCGGGCACGGATGCGGTTGCGCGGCTCGCAGCACCTTGCGGTGGTGATCGCCCGGCTGGGTGCCGGGGCGTCCAGCCGGGCAACGGCATTCATTTGTCGGCCGTCCCGATAGCCGGCACGTACCCTGGACCGAAACACGCCGGTGATCAACCGGTGTGAGTTGATCGCCTGCGAGGACGACGGACGATGCGAATTTCACCTGTGACCGGCCTGCTGGCAGCCGGTGTACTGCTCGGCTGGGTCGGGACGCCGGTGGCAGCTGCGCTGCCCGCCTGCGCCGACCTCGGCGGCAGCGTCAACGCCGAGCAGAGCTGCCAGGTGCACACCGCCAATGCCGCCTACACGCTGGATTACACCTTCCCGGTCGGTTATCCAGATCAGCAGGCAGTCGCCGATTACCTGATCCAGACCCGCGACGGCTTCGTCAACGTTTCGGGCATGCCGGGATCACGCGATCAGCCTTACGTTCTCGACGCCAAGGGCACCGCCTACAAATCCGGGACACCGCCGCGCACCCAGAGTCTGGTATTCGAGGTGTATCAGAACGTCGGTGGCGCGCATCCACAGACCTGGTACAAGTCGTTCAACTACAACCTGGGGACCCGTGCGCCGATCACCTTCGACACACTGTTCAAGCCGGGTTCCAAAGCGCTGGACGTGATCTTCCCGATCGTGCAGCGCGAGTTGCAGAAGCAGTCCGGCGTCGAACTGTCGATCCCGCCGTCGATCGGCCTGGACCCCGCGCACTATCAGAACTTCGCCATCACCGATGACTCGGTGATCTTCTTCTTCGGTCAGGGCGAGCTGCTGCCCGAAGCCGCTGGTGCCACCGAGGCCAGCGTCCCGCGGTCCGCGGTGGCCGCAATGCTGACCTGACCGCGCACCCGGCGAATCACTCCGGCGCGAAGCCGTACACCTGCCCGTCACTGGTCGCGGTGACGATGCGATGGTCGTGCGCGATGGACACCCCGACCGGCCAGCCGGTGGCCTCCGGCAGGGAATAGGTGTTGATCGTGTGCCCATCGGCGGTGTCGAACACCAGCAGCATCTGCCCGTGTCCGCCCTCGCGGGCCACGGTGTAGCCGATACCGCCGGAGCGGCTTGATGTGGACAGCGGCACGACGTCGTCGCGGGTCCACAACAGCTCGCCCTGGTCCCCGGCGTCGCGCACAGCGGTCAGCTTGGCATCCGGTCCGCCGCCGACCACGATCAGTCCGTCCGGCGACACCGAAGGCGGGGTCTGGGCCAGATAGTCCAGGGGCACCGACCATTTCGCCGAACCATCGGCGGAGTTGAGCGCCCACAGCCGCTGATCGCGGCCGTTGACGTACACGGTCTTACCGTCGGCGGACAGCACCGGACTGGCCAACGGCCCACGGCCCACGGCGTCGCTGGTCCATTCCTGCGTCAGCAACGGCTTCTGGCCGGGGTGATAACGCAAACCGATCAACACGGGGGCTTCGGCACCGGGCTGCCACAGGCTCAGCACAACGATGTTGGTCTGATGGGAGTACGCCGGCGCGGCCGCCACCGGGCAGCGGGACCGGGCCGGCTGACAATCGCCCAGACCACGCTGCGAATCAGTCGGGTCCACACCGGAGACCAGGTCCAGCGGGGTGCCCTCGACCGTGCCGCGGTGGCTGTTGAACACCAGAACCTGTCCCAGATGGGTGACGACCAGCAGTTGGCCGTCGTCGAGGAGCCGCGGCGTGGTCGGCATGCCGATCACCGGTCGGCGCCACCGGATCCACTGTGTCGGCGGGAAGGACAGAATCGCGCCGGGCTGACCGACGTAGACATTGTCGAATCCGTCCATCAGCGGGCTGGACCAGCCACCGCCCTGCACGAGTCGCGAGCACCAGCGCTGGCGGGCGTTGTTGCCGGCCTCCCACACCATCAGTGAGCAGCCCCCGGCGGTCTGAGCGTTGACCGCCAGATAATTGCCCGAGCCCAGTGCTACCTGGGCACCCAGCTCACCCTTCACCGATCTGCTCCAGTCCAGCCGGAGCGTCTCAGCCCCAGGGGACCGGGTGTAGCTGCTGTTGGCTTCATCGCCGTACTGCGCCGACCAGCCTTGTGCGGCGTGCGCGTCCACCCATGAATCGGTGTTCTCACAACCGGCGAGCAGGCCCGTGAACAGCACCGCGACCGCCAGTGCAAGGTATCGCCGGAACACGGTGTCCTTTCGTCCGAATACACGCATGGGTCTCGCAGGTGTGGCTGAGTGGCCCAGGTGAGGGTAACCCGGCCGCCGGTTGGTGCAGGAGTGGAGCGACCCCGGAACTCGTTCGAGCCTGCTCGCAGTAGGCTGTCCGGCCATGACGACGATGTGGGGCGCCCCGATTCACAAACGCTGGAGGGGCTCCCGGCTGCGCGATCCGCGACAGGCCGACTTCTTGACCGTCGCATCGCTGAAATGGGTGATCGACAACCGTGCCTTCACCCCGTGGTACCTGGTGCGGTACTGGCGGTTGTTGAAGTTCAAGCTGGCCAACCCGCACATCATCACCAGGGGCATGGTTTTCCTGGGCAAGGGCGTGGAGATCCAATGCACCCCCGAACTGGCCCAGATGGAGATCGGCCGCTGGGTGCACATCGGTGACAAGAACACCATCCGCTGCCACGAGGGCTCACTGCGCATCGGCGACAAGGTGGTGCTGGGCCGCGACAACGTGATCAACACCTACCTCGACATCGAGCTCGGTGACTCCGCGCTGATGGCCGACTGGTGCTACGTGTGCGACTTCGACCACAAGATGGACAACATCGAGATGCCCATCAAGGACCAGGGCATCATCAAGGGCCCGGTGCGCATCGGCCCGGACACCTGGGTCGCTGCCAAGGTCACCATCCTGCGCAACACCTCGATCGGCCGTGGCTGTGTGCTGGGCGCGCACGCCGTGGTCAAAGGCGAGATCCCGGACTACTCGATTGCCGTCGGGGCTCCGGCCAAGGTGGTCAAGAACCGCAAGCTGGATTGGGAGACAACGGCAGCCCAGCGCGCTGAACTCGCCGCGGCCCTGGCCGATATCGAGCGCAAGAAGGCCGCCAACAACAGCTAGGCCGGCACCAGGGGCCGGTCATTCAGGCTCCGGCGCACACCCCGGAGTCGCGGATCGTATTCCCGTACACGTTCGCGGCGGCGATGTTGGCGTTGATGAACCCGGACGGCTGCTGGTTTTTCAGCTTGTCGCTGATCTGGGTCAGCTGAAACCACAGGTGATAAATCGAGTCGCCGTTGTACAGCGGTGAATACTGGCTCTGATCCGGGTAATTGGTGATGAACAGGGTGTGGGCGCGGGGATCCAGGAATATCGCCGACTGGTCGATGTTGGCCCGCACGGCATCGCCCGCGGCCTGCATACCGGGCTGCGACCAGTAGTCGTGGTGTTCACCCAGGAAATGCTGGAAGCCCACGGTTTGGCTCATCAGGGAGTCGTACTGGGCGTTGAACCACTGGCAGGATTCGCGCTGGGCCTCGATCTGCTCCGGGGTTACCCGGACCTGCCACAGGTTGTACGGAAACACCGTGTAGTTCGGCGCCCAGTCCGAGGAGTGTGGCACGAACGCGGGCGATGTCGGTGCGCTGCCGTCGGGTTCGGCGACCGCCGGTGCGGACAGGCCGAGTGCGAGCGTTGCTCCGACGAGCGCAGTGCACGCCGACCGAATGCCGTTTCTCCAGGTCCGGACCACGCGTCGATTGTGCTCGGTGGATGCGTCCGGTGACCGCCGTTCGGCGAATCTCGTTGGCGCGCTATACGTCCCGGGACAACAGGTCGGCCCAGGTGTCGCGACGGACGACCAGCCGTGCTGCGCCGTCGTCGGCGAAGACCACGGGGATCCGACGTGCCCCGTTGTACTGATTGGACATCGTGTAGCAGTACGCGCCGGTGACCGGGACGGCCAGCAGGTCGCCGACCCGCGGATCCTGAAGTGGCACCGCGGCGATGAGCTGATCGCCGGATTCGCAATGTCTGCCGACCAGACTGACCTCACGGCCGCCGCCGACCCGGCCCGCGAGTGTCGCCTCGAACCGCTGGCCGTACAGCGACACTTCGAGGTTGTCACCCATGCCGCCGTCCACCGCGACATGGGTGACGGGACCGTGCTTGACGGTGGTGACCCGGTAGAGCGTGCACGCGCTCGCTGCGACCATGCTGCGTCCGGGTTCGACGATAATGCGGCTGTCCGCGGGCAGCAACGCACGGGCCTGTTCGACCATCGCCGCGGCGTATTCGGCGAGGGTCGGCGGATGCTCGTCGTAGGTGTAGCGCACCCCGAGCCCGCCGCCGAGGTCATAGACCTCGAAATCGCCCAATGCGGCGATCGGTGCTACCGCGGCGGCCAGCTGTTCGGCCGAAAGCAGTTGGGAACCAACATGAGTGTGCACACCGGCGCAGTGCAGCACCGAGCTGCCCTCGATGCGGGCGATGGCGCGACGGGCGTCGTCGGGTAGCAGGCCGAACTTGGAGCCAACATGCCCGGTGGCCACCGATGCGTGGGTCTCGGCGGCAACCCCGGGAATCACCCGGACCAGACAGGCCTGCACGTGCCCGGGCGGCACCAGTCGCTCCAGCCGGTCGATGTCGTCGAAGTTGTCGACCACCACCAGCCCGACCCGGTGATGGATGGCCAGCTGCAATTCCTCGTCGGTTTTGGCGTTGCCGTGCAACACCATCCGGGCCGGATCGGCGCCCGCGGCCACGGCGGTGACGATCTCGCCGCCGCCTGCCACGTCAAGATGCAACCCCTCCTCGGCCATCACGCGTTGGATCGCGGTGCATGGAAAGGACTTCGATGCGAACGCGACGTCGCTGCGTGGCCATCGGCTGCGGAATTCCCGCAGATAGTCCCGCGCCCGCTGGCGCAGGACGCTTTCGGCCACCACCATGGTCGGCGTGCCGAACTCGGCCGCGATGTCATCGAGCCGGCAGCCGCCGACGGTGAGCATTCCATCGGCGGCAACGCGGGTGCCCTCGGGGAAAAGTTCGAGAACCGCGGCCTCATTCGGAGTTTCACTCATGTGACAGTCCCGTTCAATGGTGGCGGATGGACAGGTCGGCGGCGGCCGAGCGGTCGGCAATGACCGTGACGGCCGGATGACGCTGCAGGACCGATGCGGGTACCTCGGTGCCGACCGGGCCGGTCAGCGCCGCGGCAAGGGCGGCGGCCTTGGTCGCGCCTCGGGCCAGCAGCACCACCGAACGCGCGCGGCAGATGGTGCCCAGCCCTTGGGTGATGGCGCGGTGCGGAACGTCTGAGCAGCCGGCGAAGAACCGCGCATTGTCAGCCCGCGTCTGCTCGGACAATGCCACCGCCCGCGTGGTGGACTCCAGCGGTGACCCCGGTTCGTTGAAAGCCAGATGCCCGTTGCTGCCGATACCGGCGATCTGGACGTCGACGCCGCCGAGGTCGTCGATGCGGCGTTCGAACGCCGCGGCTTCGACGTCGGGATCGGCGGCCAGCCCGTCGGGTACCAGGATGTTGTGCGCCGGGATGCCCAACGGTGCGCCCACCCGGGTGCGCACATAGGCGGCGTAGCTGCGCGGATCCTGGCAATCGAGTCCGATGTACTCGTCGAGTGCGATCAAGAAACCGCTGCTGACGTCGATTTCGCCGGCCCGAACCCGGCGCGCGAGTTCGACGTAGAGCGGCATCGGGGTGTCGCCGGTCGCGATGCCGAGCCTGGGGCTGCGCTCGGGCAGCCGGTCCAGGACGGCATCGGCGGCGGCGCCGCCGAATTCCTCGTCGTCGACCACCAGTAGGCGGGCGGTGTAGGACATGGTCACAGGTTGATTCCTCCGAGTGCGATGCGCAATGCATCATGGCGGTCCGCGGCCCGCGCCCACCAGTCGGCCTGCCCGGGGCGGGGCGTCACACGATGCAGCTGAGGTGCGTGGGTGATCCGGTGACCGAGAGTTTCGGCCGCGAACACCGCAGCGCCGATGGCGGAGTGATCCCGGTCGGCCCGGTCCACCAGTACCTCCCGGCCGGTGGCGTCGGCGAGGTCCTGCCACAGCAGGGGACTGGTGGCGGCGCCTCCACCGAGCAGCACCGGACCTCGTCGACCGGTGGCCGCTTCGGCGATCGCGACCGCCCGTCGCAGTTCCACGACCACCCCGGTCAGCAGGGCCCGCCCCACATGGCCGGCCCCCATGGACAGGTCGAGACCATGCAGCGTGCCGGTCAACTCCGGATCCCACAGCGCGCCTTGTTCACCGGGGGTGAGATAGGGCAGGAACACCGGAGTACGGCCAAGTGGCACCGTCGCGGCCGCGTCCAGCAACTCGGCCGGACCGGAGAGCCCCAGCAGCCCGGCGATGCCACCGAAGGCCGAGCCGACCGCGAGGACGTCCATCTCCAGCCCCCATCCGGTCCCGGTCAGGGGAGTGATCAGGTAGCGGCTGTGCGGGTCGCGGACCGCGTGATCCGAGATGCCCAGCACGACAGCGCTTGTCCCGGCGATCACCGCGACGTCGCCGTGAGTGCGCGCGCCGATACCGAACGCGCCCAGCACCGAATCGGCCGCGCCGAGCACCACCGGCACCTCGCCGGTGATCCCCAACACGGAGGTCCACGGTGCTGCCAGCGGTGCGACGGTGGTCGACGGCGCGACCGGTGGCAGACCCGGAACATCTGCCGCCACAATCAAATCGGGATCCCAGGTGTGCCGGTCGAGGTCGAACACTCCCGTTCCGGCGGCGGTGCTGGGATCGGTCAGCAGCTCACCGGTGAGCTGGGCGAACAGCACGTCCTTGGCCGCCGCCGCGAGTACGCCACCGTGACCCAGTCGGTCGAGGCGCCGGTGCATGGGCGCGAGATAGCGACCGTCGACCCGTTGGCCGGTGAGCTGGTAGAGCTGGTCGTCACCGATCGCATCCCTCAGCCATCCGGCCTCGGGTTCGGCGCGGCCGTCCTCCCAGGTGATGGCGGGCCCGGTCGGGGCGCCCGCGGCGTCGAGTGCGACGAGCGTGGGCAGCATCGCCGACAGGCCGATGCCCGACCACGCCGCAGGCGGCACCGCGGCGGCGACCTCGGCCAGAGTGGCCGTCAGCGCGTTCCACCAGTCCTGTGGATCCTGCTCGGCGGCAAGGGGTTCGGGTCTGTCGGTGGGGTACTCACAGCGTGCGGAAGCGCACACCGCACCATCGGGACCGACCGCGACGACCTTCAGTGAGGACGTGCCGAGGTCGATCCCGAGGTGCACCTTCTCAACGGTCACGGGGTGTGCACGGGCTGCCGGCCGGTGGCCACGACGGACAGTGCGTCGGCGGCCGCGTTCAGCGTCTCGTCGATGTCGCGGTCGTCGTGTACCAGTGAGACGAACAGATTCTCGAACTGCAGCGGGTGGAACAGCACGCCACGCAACAACATCTCCTGATACCAGCGGGTGAAGAGTTCCTCGTTGGCGTGGGCCACCGCGTCGCGCCAGTTACGGATGGGGCCGTCGGCGAACCACAATTGGAACACCGTACCGAGCCCTTCGACGTAGGCATCCAGGCCGCGTTCGGCGGCCAGCGACGAGAGCCCTTCTGCGAGCCGATATCCCAGGGCACGCTGCCGTTCGTAGAGCCCGGGTTCTGCTAGTACGTCCATGGTGGCGGACACCGCAGCACACTGCACCACGTTGGCGTTGTAGGTGCCCGAGTGTGAGTACTCGCCTGCCGCAACGAGTCTCATCGCCTCGGTGGTACCACCGATGGCGGCGACCGGGAAGCCTCCGCCGAGCCCCTTGGCCAGCGTCGTCAGATCGGGCAACACCCCGAACCATTCCTGGGCGCCGCCGCGGGCGAACCGGAATCCGGTGATCACCTCGTCGAAGATGAGCATCGCGCCGTGTTTCCGGGTCTCGCTGCGCAGCAGCTCCAGATAGCCGGGTTCGGGCAGGATGCAGCCCGTGTTGAACACGGCGGGCTCAGTGAGCACGGCCGCCACCTCGTCCCCGCGGCGGTCCATCAGCTTCACGAAACTCTCCGGGTCGTTCCACGTCAGCACCTCCAGCGTGCCGCCGAGCTCGGCGGGCACACCGGGCCCCATGGCGACCGGACGAGGGTGATCGGCCGGGCCGGCCAGGTCCACGTCGACGTGGTTGGACCAGTACACGGTGTCCTGCCAGCCGTGGTAGTGACCTTCGAACCGGACGATCAACCGCCGGCCGGTGGTGGCCCGCGCCAACCGCACAGCGGTGCCGACCGCCTCCGAACCGGAGTTGGTGAACCGTACCTGTTCGATACCGGGCACCGCGGCGACAACCTTTTCGGCCGCTTCGATTTCCAGTTCGTAGGGCAACCCGAAACAGGTGCCGTAATCGGCGATCGCACGCTGCACCGCCGCGGTCACCCCTGGGTGGCGGTGGCCGAGGATCATCGGGCCTAGGCCGAGCAGGTAGTCGATGTAGGTGTTGCCGTCGACATCGACCAGGCGTGAGCCCGTGCCCTCGGCCATGAAGACGGGTGAGGGGTTCCAACCGTTGCGCGGCAGCCGGGCGGTTGAACCGGCGCCACCCGGGATGGTGCGTTTGGCGCGTTCGAACAGGGCGCGGGTATTGGGCGTGCGTGCGTTGAACGCCTCGGTGAATGACATGGGATTCCTTGGTTTTTCTGGGTTGTGGGATGGGTCAGGACTGGGATGCGGCCGGCGCCGGTACGCCGAGCAGGGTGACGACGGTGCGCCGCAGGATCTCGGCCGTGGCGATGACATCGGGGATCGACACCCATTCGTCAGCGGCGTGGTAATTGCCGCCTTCGGGACCGAACAGCACGGTGGGGATTCCCGCGCTCTGCAGCAGCGCGGCATCGGTCCAGGCGTTGAGACCGGTGATCTCCGCTCGGGTGCCGTTGACGGCTTCGGTGGCGTCGGCCAGGGCGGTCAGCAAGGCGTCGTTGCCGGCACCGGTGAACGGATCACGGTCCAGCCGCACCCGGACCTCCCCGCGGAACTCCGGCTCGACGGCTTTGACCTCGTCGAAAATGGCTTCGATCTCGGCCACCCGGTCGGCCAGCGTCTCACCGGGCTGGGTACCGATCTCGATGCCCAGCACCACCTCGGCGGGGTAGGTGGCGTAGTCGGTGCCACCCTGGATGGTGCCGGTATGAAAAACGGTGCGACCGTTGCGCGGATCGGGGTGCGGCTTCCAGCGGGTCTCGTCGAGCCGGTGCAGCCGCGTGATGACCTCGGCCATGTGCACGATCGCATCGACGCCCTTGTCGGGGGCCGAACCGTGGGCCGGCTTGCCGAACACCACGATGTCGATCCAGCCGAAGCCCTGGTGCTCACCGAAGATCAGGTGCGAGCCCTCGGGCTCCAGCTCGATCGCCAGGTCGATCTCGTCAGCGTGGTGGGCGACGAGGTGTTCGGTGCCGATGCTGATGCCTTCCTCGTCGATCGCCAGCGCGATCAGCACGTTGCCGGCCAATGGCGTACCGGAGCGCACCAACTCGGCGGCGGCCAGCATCGCGGCCGCGCAGCCGCCTTTGTCGTCGGCGACCCCCACGCCGATCATGCGATCTCCCTCGATCACGGGTTCCAACGCGCGATCAGGCCAGGCCGCGTACCCCACGGTGTCGCTGTGGGCGGTCAGACAGATGGTGGGCCCCGGCGCGCTGCCCCGAAGCCAGGCCAGCACATTGGGCCGGCCCGGCTCGACGTCTTCGAGGGTGACGTCCAGGCCGGCCGCGGTCAGCCAATGCTGCATGAACCGCGCGACCTCGCCCTCACCCGCCCCGCCCGGGATGAGCCACGGGGTGACCGAATCGATACGGACCAGGCTGTCGAGCAACTGGATCGCTTCTTCTCGGCTGACAGTCATGCGATGTTCTCCTTAGCGGTTGACAGAACTGCGGTGTCCGAAAAGTGGCACGCCACAGCGTGATCGGCACTGATCGAGCGCAGTGCCGGTGGTTCGGTGGTGCAACGCTCGGGCGAGCCGAGCGCCTGGAACAGGGGACAGCGGGCAGCGAATCGGCATCCGGCGATCTCTGCGGTGGGGTTGGGTGGCTCGCCGGTGAGCAGCGCACGTGTTGCGCGGCGGCCGTCGGGTTTGGGCATCACGTCGACCAGCGCCCGCGTGTAGGGGTGGACGGGGTTGGCGATCACCTCGGCGCCGACTCCCTGTTCGACGATGCGGCCCAGATACAGCACGGCCACCCGGTCGGCGAACACCCCGGCCAATGCCAGGTCGTGTGTGATGAAAAGCGTTGCGATGCCGAGGCGTTCCCGCAGGTCGAGCAAAACCCGCAAGATGCCCGCCCGCAGCGACACATCCAGCATCGACACCGGTTCGTCGGCCACGAGCAATCGAGGTTCGACGGCCACCGCCGACGCGATCGCCACCCGCTGGCGCTGGCCGCCGGACAGTTCGAACATGCGCCGCCCGGCGACCGCTTCTGGCAAGCCACACGCCGCCAGCGCGGCGAGCGTGGCCTGGCGCCGGGCCTCGGTGTCGAGGTGGCGGTGATGGATCGCCAGGCCCTCGGCCACCACGTCGAACGCGGTCGAGTTGGCGGGCAGGCTCTCGAACGGGTCCTGGAAGATCATCTGGAAATCCCGGCGCATCGTGCGCAGCTTCCTGCCGCCGAGGTGGGTGACGTCGACACCGGCGATGGAGATCGACCCCGAGGTTACCTCCTCCAGTCGCATGATGGTCCGTGCGATCGTCGTCTTGCCACAGCCCGATTCGCCGACGAGCGCGACGATCTCCCGTTCGTGGATGGTGAGGTCGACGCCGTCGACGGCCCGGGCCAGTAACCGGTGCCGGCCGTGCCGGATCGGGAAATGCACGTGCAGATCGGTGATCTCGGCGACGGGCCGCCCGGTAGTCGATTCGGTCATCGGGCCACCTTCAGCGAGACGGAGTTGGGGGCGTCGGCGGCCACCCGGTGGCACGCGGCGACGTGGGTGGCGGTCGCTCCCGGAGGTGAGGAGGACAACGCAGCGCTCACCGAGTGCAATGCCGGGTCCACGGTGGCGCACTCCGGAAGTGCCACCTCGCAGCGGTCGCGGAACCGGCAACCGACCGGTGGATGAGCGAGATCAGGTGGCCTGCCGGGTATTCCGCTGATGCCTGCGGTACCCGCGCCCGGCCGGGGGAAGCACGCCAACAACTGCCGGGTGTAGGGGTGCGCCGGCCCGGTGGCGGCGGTGTGGGTGAACACCTCGTCGGCTTGGCCGCGCTCGACGATACGGCCGGCATACATGACCGCCGCCCGATCGCACAGCTCGCCCAGCACCATCAGGTCATGCGAGATCACCAGCATCGCGAGGTCGAGTTCGTCGGCCAGACGCCGGATCAGCTCGAGGATCTGCGCTTGCGTCATCACGTCCAGTGCCGTGGTGGGCTCGTCGGCGATGACCAGTTCGGGGTCACACGCGAGCGCCATCGCGATCATGGCCCGCTGTTTCATGCCGCCGGAGAACTGGTGCGGGTAGTCGGCGGCCCGGCCGGCTGCGATGCCGACCTCGCCGAGCAGTTCGGCGACCCGAGCCCGGACCTCTCGCTTGCCGGTGCGTGGGCGGTGGGTGCGAATGGCCTCGGCGATCTGTGCGCCGATCGGCATGACCGGGTTGAAGCCATTCATCGCGCCCTGGAACACCATCGACAATCGGCTCCAGCGCAGCTTACGCAGGCCCTCGTCGTCCACGGTCAGCAGATCGGTACCGCCCAGCCGCATCCGGTCGGCACTCACCTGCACGCCGCGAGGCAACAGCTGCGCCACCGCGAGTGCCAATGTGCTCTTGCCGCAGCCGGATTCGCCGGCCAGCCCGACGACCTCGCCGGTGTTGACGTCGAGGTCGATCCCGTCGACCGCGCGGACTTCGTCCCCGCCGGACCGATAGGTGACCGACAGATTGCGAATCTCAAGCAGGTTCATGTGGTGGCCGCCAGTTTCGGATTGAGAATGTGTTCGAGAGCCTGGCCGATCAACGAAAACGCCAGTACCACAACGACAATTCCGATTCCCGGTGGCAGGAAGTACCACCAGTAGCCGTTCCCGACCGCGCCGGATACGAAAGCGTTGTGCAGGATCTGGCCCCACGATGTGCGTGACGGGTCCCCGAGTCCCAGGAACGACAGGGTGGCCTCGGCCAGGATGGACCCGGCGATCACCAGCACGGCATTGGCGATCACCAGTGCCGCGACGCCGGGCAGGATCAATTTCCACAGCACCGCCGGGGCCGACAGGCCGACGGTGCGCGCCCGGGCGACCACCTCGCGTTCCCGCAGCGCCAAGGTCTGCGACCGGACGATGCGGGCTGTCGGTGGCCAGCTCGTCACCGCGATGACCAGCACGATCATCGGAAGGCTCTGCCCCACAATGGCGCCCAGTGCGATCATGAGCGGCAGGTTCGGAAGCACCAGGAAGAAGTCGGTGATTCGCATCAGGACTGCGTCGACGAACCCGGTGAACCAGCCGGCGAGGATGCCGACGACGGTGCCGATGAGCACCGTCACCAGGGTGGCGATCAGCCCGATCTCCAACGAGATCGGCGTGCCCGCAAGCACTTGGCGCAGTACGTCGCGCCCCAGTTCGTCGGTGCCGAGTAGATGAGCTGTGCTGGGGGGCTGCAGAATCCCGGTGCGAGACTCGGCTACGGCGCCGCGGTCGTAGGGTGCCACCAGCGGCCCAATCACGGCGAGTGCGATGACGGCGGCGGCCATGAGCAGGCCGGTGCGGCCCATGCCGTCGTGCCACAGCTTGGTTGCGACGTCGCGCCAACCGGCGCTGGTCGTCTCCGTCGGGATACTCACCTCGGTCATGTCAGTCTCACCCTCGGGTCCAATGCGCGGTAGATGACATCGCTGGCGAAGTTGGCCAGCACCACCACGACGGCGAACAACAGGAAGCACGCCTCCATCACCGGGTAGTCGCGCCGTACCACCGACAGGTAGATCAATTGCCCCATCCCGGGCCACGAGAACACCGTCTCGACCTGGATGGTGCCGCCGACGGTGGCACTGGCATACAGCGTGGTCGCGGTGGCGACGGGAAGCAGGGCATTGCGCACACCGTGTCGCCACAGCACCCGCCGCGGATGCAGGCCCTTGGCCCGCGCGGTGGTCATGAAATCCTCCGACAGCGTGTTCAGCAGGGAGCTGCGGGTGATCAGGACGAACTGAGCGATGTCGACCACCACCATCGCTGCCGTGGGCAGAACCAAATGCCGTGCCAGATCGGAGATCCGGGTGAACACGGTCGGGTAGATCGCGTCGGCGGTGTACATCCCCGCAATGGGCAGCCAATTCAGGGCGACCGCGAAGACGAAGATGAGCAACATGCCCACCCAGAATGTGGGCAAGCTCCAGAACACCAGTGACCCGACGACAAGTCCGCTGTCGGCTCGCTTGCCCCGGCGGGCCGCGGCGACCACCCCGATCACCACACCGAGCCCGACCACGAGCACTGTGGAGACCGTCACCAGGATCACGGTGTTCACCAGCGCCTCGCCCACGATGGGGCCGACCGGAGCCGAGTAGGAGTAGGAGTACCCGAAGTCACCCTGCAGCAGGTGGCTCACATACGAGACGAATTGCGAGCTCAGCGGCCGGTCGAGTCCGTAGTACGTGCGCAACCGGGCGATCGCCGCGGCGTCGAGGTGTTGGCCACGCGCGATGTGGGTGACGGGGTCGCCGGGCATGAGATGGAAGATCAGGAAATTGGTGACCAGGACCGCGACAAGGGTGAAAGCCAGATATGCCAGCTTTGTTGTGAGGTAACGCAGCATCTCCTCGGGGCCCGCCTCAGGCCGGCTTCACGTCGAGGTAGTTGACCCGCGGGAAGTTCAGCACCATGCCGCCCTTGATCGGTTGCCAGTCGGTCCAGGTGTCGGTCCGCGTGCCGGTGAGCTTCTTCTGGTACCACATCACGATGTACGGACAGCTCGCGTAGTGAATCGCCTGCATCTCCTGGACCAGCTTGACCCGCTGGCCGTGGTCGATGGTGGTCCGTTGCTGCTCATAGAGCTCGTCGTATCTCGGGTTGCTCCAGTAGGTGTCGTTGTTTCCGCCGATCTGGTCGGTGGTGGCGATCCCGAGCAGGTAGGACGGGTCGTACATCTCCGAATCCCAGCCCCACACGATGATGTCCCAGTCGGGTCCCTGGGTGTTGAACACCGTGCTGCCCATTGCGTCGGCATCCGTGGTCGACAGCTTCACGCCGACACCGATCGCCTTGGCCGCCGTGGCGAAGAGCTCGGCGGCTTTCACGTCGACGGCGGTGTCGGCGATCGCGACGATTCTGAAGTTCAGTGGGGCACCGTCTTTCGACTCGCGGATGCCGTCGCCGTTGCGGTCCACATAGCCCGCGTCGTCGAGCAGCTTGCGGGCCTTGTCCTGATTGTTGTCCAGCACGTCGGCGGGTGCCGGGACGTAGTGGAAGTCACCGAATGCGACGGGCAGCAGGCCGGTTCCCGGTTCTCCGTAGCCCGAGAGGGCGAGCTCGACGAGCTGCAGACGGTTGACCGCGCAACTCAGTGCCTGACGTACCGCCGGGTCCAGCAGCAGCCGGTTGCCTTTCGAATTGGGCTCGGTAGAGCAGTTGAACCCGATCATGTGGAACGAAAAAGACTCCAGCTCATCGGTTTTGACGTTGGCGGCACCCTTGAGTCCACCGAAGATGGTGGGTGGGATCTCGGCGACGATGTCGATGTCGCCGGTGCGCAGCGCCTGCGTGACGATGTCGTCACTGCCGAACTTGGTCCAGGTCACCTTCTCCGCAGCCGGCTTGGTGCCCCACCAGTTGTCGTTACGGGTGACAGTGACGACGTTGCCCTTCTGCCAGGAGTCGAAGATGAACGGCCCGGTGCCGACCGGCTTGTCGTTGGCGAACCGGGGCAGATCGTTCTTGTTCACCTCGGCCCAGATGTGCTTGGGCACGATCGGCGTGATGACACCGGGGTCCAGCGTCTGCGGGCGCGAATAGGTCAGGCGCACTGTGTTTCCCGTGCTCGTTGCGTCGACGAGATCCTTGAAGTACGCACCGTAGGTGCCGTAGTCGTTGTCGCGGACCATCAGCAGGGTGAACACGACGTCATCGGGTGTGAAGGGGTTGCCGTCCTGCCATTTGACGCCCTCGCGCAGGGTGTAGGTGTAGGTCTTGCCGCCGTCGTCGACTTTGACGTCGGTGGCCAGGGACGGCTTGACGTTCAGGTCGGCGTCGTACTCCATGAGCTTGTCGTAGAGCAGTTGGAACACGTCGTAGGACTGGGTGGAGAAGGCGGTGAAGGGATTCAGCGAGTCGATGTCGGTAGTTGATCCAACGCGCAGGACGGTATGCGTCGCGGTCTGGGGAGCGCAGGCGGCCAGCGCTGCGGCGCCGCCCAGAGCTGCGGCGACCACAGCCGAGTTTCGTAGGAAGCTGCGTCGGTCCATCTTCTGCATCGCCGGGTTTCTCCTTCGCGGGCGGAGCCAATGCCGATCACTGTGCATACACAGTATTGAGAGTATGTATGCGATCGGTCGGCGTCGTGGACCTTTTGCGAAAATTCTTCTTCTAATCGGTAGAAAACCCTGTTGAGCGCCGATTAGCAGTACGTTCACAGAGATGCATAGTTAGTATGCTGTGTGAAAGAAGTGCCGTCAGTCAGAGATCGGGACGGGGGAGGACGGATGTCGACACCGAAGGGGAGCAGCCCGGCGGGCGATCGGAAGCTGAGGTACCAGCAAGTGCAGGAACTGGTGCTCAGCATCATGGCCTCGCGTGACCTGCGCCCCGGTGATCGCCTGCCCTCGACAACCGAACTGGCCGAGATCGCCGACGTGAGTACCATTTCCGTGCGCCGCGCGCTCGATGAGCTGGAGCGGGCCGGCCGAATTCGTCGACATCAGGGCCTGGGAACCTTTGTCGCCGAACCGCGTATCGGCGCGGACCCCACCCGGCCCGGTGAGCTGCTGCAGACGTTGACCGACAACCAGGGCCGCTCGCCGTCGGTGACCACGGCGCTGATCACGATGTCGGTGGGTCTGCCCAGTTCGACGATTGCCGCAGCACTAGGGGTGGACGAGGGGCAGCCGACCTGGGAGATCTGGCGGCGACGGACGATTGGTCAGGGGACCAGTGCGGATCGGATTCTCGAACGTGCCGTGCTCCCGCTGAGCCGGGTGCCCTCGATCGACCGGGTCCGGCTCGCCGCGGGCGAATCGTTGTACCGATTCCTGCAGGAGCGGTACGGATTCACCGACGAGTACACCGAGCAGGCTTTCGAGGTCGACAGCCCCAACAGCTGGGAGTCCGAACAACTCGAGCTGGATCCGGGGGAACTCGTCGTACGCATCCGCGGGGTCAGCTTCGACTCCGCCGGTCAGGCGTTCGACTGTTTCGAACAGTGCTACCGCGCAACCAAGTTCACCTTCTACACGGCGGGCCAGACCCGGCACCGGATCCTCGGGCCGTCGGAGTTGTCCAACTGGTCGGTATCCCCGTTGGCGGATCCGCAGCAGGGAGCCAACTGACCGTCGTCGGACCAGCCGATGCTGAATTGCTCCGCGCTCAGCGGTCAGGCAGTGCGTGCTCGACGATCGGCCGGCGCGGATGCGGTTCCCGTTCGGCGCGCTTGGCGGCCAGATAGACCTGGCTGGTGTCCGCGGCCACGGTGTGCCAGTCGAAGTCGGCGCTGAGCCGCTCGCGAGCGGCGATCGCCCGACGCTGCGCGGCGTCGGGGTCATCGAGCACGGCGCGTACCGCTGCGGCCAGACCCGCCACATCCCTTGGGGCGAATGACATTCCGGTCTGTCCGTCGATCACCGCTTCGCCCAGCCCGCCGACGTCGGAGGTCACCAGCGGGGTGCCGGTGGCCGCGGCCTCCAGTGCCACGATGCCGAATGGCTCATAGTGGCTGGGCAGCACGACGGCGTCTGCCGCCCGTAGGGCCTGCAGCAGATCCTCGTGGCCGAGCCGACCGACGAATCGGGTTGCCTTGAGCACCTTGTGCTTTCGTGCTTGCTCCATGAGCCACTGCTGCTGGGTGCCGTCACCGGCGATGGTCAGCGT
Source organism: Mycolicibacterium frederiksbergense (assembly GCF_029893345.1). GTDB lineage: Bacteria > Actinomycetota > Actinomycetes > Mycobacteriales > Mycobacteriaceae > Mycobacterium > Mycobacterium frederiksbergense_B. The sequence continues at coordinate 155,554 of NZ_JARXVE010000006.1, forward strand.
GGTGCCCGGATGCGCGCGCCGGATGCGGGGGAGGGCTGCGATGGCGTCGTGCACACCCTTCTCGTACTCCAGGCGCCCGACAAAGAGCAGCTCGGGTGCCCCCTGCCGGGGTTGGCGGGGTGCGAACGGCCAAAGCTCGGCGTCGATTCCATTGCGGATCACCCTGATCTCGGACAGCCCCGGCCCGAACAGCTCGGTGATCTCCTCGCTCATCGACGCCGAACAGGTGATCAGCGAATCGGATTCGCGCACCAGCCAGGACTCCACCGCGTGCACCTGGCGACTGATCGGACCCGACACCCAGCCGGAATGCCGGCCCGCTTCGGTGGCATGGATGGTGGAAACCAGTGGCGCATCGAAATATTCGGCAAGCGCGATGGCCGGGTGGGCGACCAGCCAATCGTGGGCGTGCACGATGTCGGGCACCCAGCGATCACCCGAATTGTCTTTGACGGCCAGGCCGGTACGCACCATCGCGTGCCCCATGGCCAGCGTCCAGGCCATCATGTCCGTGCCGAAGTCGAATTCGTGCGGATCCTGGGCGGCGGCCACCACCCGCACGCCCTCGCTGATCTCGTCGGTGGACGGATGGGTGCTCGGGTCGGTGTCGGTGGGCCTGCGGCAGAGCACCACAACCTCGTGACCTGCGGTGGCCAGCGCGGTGGCCAGGTGATGCACGTGTCGGCCCAGGCCGCCGACGACGACGGGTGGGTATTCCCATGACACCATCAGGATCTTCATGACTGCGTGCCTTCGTGCCGGTGCGAGCGTGCGCACAATGCTGAGGTTGGCCGGAGTGTCGAGCGGCAGAGACGCACGCTCGCCAGGTGGAGGGTGGGAGGGATCATCGGGGCAGCCGCCGGGCGTCGAGGGCCCCGAACAGGCCGTCGGCCTTGTTCCAGCCGTCCGCGAGCCGCTCGGCGTGGTCGCGGCGGCCCGCGGCCAGTGCGTCGGAAATCTCGCGGGTGGCGTGGGCATGCAGATGCGCGCGGTAGCGCGCGTACTCGGCGGCCGAATCCTTGCTGACCATGAACGGCCAGTCGCTGGACACCGTCAGCAGGGTCTCCCGCAGGATCTGATCGGCCACCCGGTCGCGCGTGGTCGGCGCACCGACCGCGGCGTGCTGGGTCAGCGCCTTGTCCACGGTGCTCAATGCGCCGTCGACCACCTCATTGTTGAGCGCCACCAGGTCGGCCACCTTCTCGCCATTCCAGACCTGCCAGTTCTTGCCCGAACCCCAAGAGCTGGGCGGCAATTCGACCGGGGCGCCGACGAATCCGTCGGTGATGGCGTCCGAAAGGGTGCCGACCCGCACCCCGGCTTCGGGCAGCGCGCGCAGCACTCGCCCGAGCCACTCGGGCCCTTCATGCCACCAGTGCCCGAACAGTTCGGTGTCGAATGCGGCCACCACGTGCGCGGGCCGGCCGATCCGCTCGCTTTCGCTAACCAGACGCCGGCGGACCACCTCGACGAAGTCGCGGACATGTTCATCGATGGCGCCGTCCGCACGTTGCGGATCGTAGGGTGCCTTCTCCTCGGAGGGGACATTGCGTCCGGTCACCCGAACCGGCTTGAGGCCCGTGGTGTGGTCGTAGGTGTGGAAGTCGCGGTAGGCGCCGTGGCCGGGGTAGCCCGACTTGGGAGACCACACCCGGTAGCTGACCTGAAGATCGCGGCCGAACGCCACCACATCGGACTCGCCGACCGGCCGGCCCAGCGCGGTGTCGCCGTGCAGCGACGGTCCGTCCACCATGAAGTGCCCGACGCCGGCCGCGGCGTAACCGGTTTCCATGCCTGGGGCGTAGGCGCATTCGGGTGCCCAGATGCCGGCCGGAGTGTGGGCGAAGCGCTGTTGCGCGTCGGCCAGGCCCTCGCGCAGCGCGAATTCGCGCATCCGGGGGTTGAGCAGTGGCTGGAACGGGTGCGACAGCGGGCCGCCGAGAAGTTCGATGGTCTCGGCGTCGATCAGTGCACGCAGCAGCCCGCTGGCGCCGTGGCGCCAATGCGTGGTGAATTCCTCGATCGCCGCACCGGCCGCGGCATACTCGCGAATCCCGAACTGTCGCAACGCTGGTTGCTCATACAGTGTGGTCGCTTCCTGGGCGCGCAACTGCCAGTTGGCCAGCCAGTGCTGCATGCCGGTGAGGCAATACGGATCATCGAGCTGCGCGGTGACCACCGGCGTCATGCCGAGGGTGATCAGGTGCCTGCGGTCTTCGGCGGCCAGGCCGCGCAGCACCCGCATGAGCGGCAGGTAGGCAGCCGCCCAGGATTGGTAGAGCCACTCCTCGCCGACCGGCCAGCGGCCATGATGGGCCAGCCAGGGCAGGTGGGTGTGCAGGACGAGGGTGAACAGCCCCGGTACCGGGGCCGGTTCCGTCACGGCCGCACCGCGATCGCCACCAGATCCAGGCTGTCGTCAATGTCTCGGGTGTTGCGTCCGCCGGCTTCTTCAAGATCGAAGTCGTCGATGGTCACCGCGGCGACATCGGCGAGCAGCTGCTCGGACCACGGTGCGTCGGCCACGGCACGCTGCACCTGCGCCTCGATGATCGAGCCGCCGTGCCGGGCGTCGAGCGCGGCCAAGCCGGCGCCGTGAAACACCCCGAGCATCGATTCGACGGTGAATCCGGCGTCGTGCAGCAGCTCGGTCAGCTCCGCGGCGTTGAGCTCACGGGTGTGGAACGGGTTGAGCGGGGTGTCCCGACCGGGGGAGAAGGTGATGCGGTTGGGAGTGGAGACCAGAAACACGCCACCGGGCCGCAGTACCCGGAAGCACTCGGACACGAATTGGCCCTGATCCCACAGATGTTCGATGACCTGGAAGTTCACCACGACGTCGACGGACCCGTCGGCCAGCGGCAGCTCGGCGAGGTTGCCGTGCTGGATGTCCACCCGCGGGTAGCGGGCCCGCACATGCGCGACCGTGGCCTCGTCGTAGTCCAGCGCAATCACCTTGCGCGCGACGTCGGCGATCAGATCGGCGCCGTAGCCCTCACCGCAGCCGGCCTCCAGGACCTCGCGGTCGACACATCGGCCGGCCAGTCGTTGATACACGACTTCATGGCGGCGAAACCAGTAATTCTCCTCGGCCAGCCCGGGGATGGTCCGCTCGCCGGTCAGGGGTAGGGCCCCGGACAGGGCGCCGTCCGGATCTTCCACATAAGCGCTCATTGGAAGGCAGGCTAACCCAGGCGAAGCGGTGTTGACCTACCCGCGAACAGTTCTGCCACCTCCGGGGTGTGGTAGGGCGGGCCAGAAAGTGAAGTTCGACCAGTTATGGTGTTCCTGCGAACCACCAAAAGTTACCGACCGGTAACATGGTGCTTAGTTGCATAGAACGTGATAGGGGGCCGGGTCGCCGGTCTCTTCGAGGAGGACGAACCAGACTCATGACGAACATCGTGGTCCTGATCAAACAGGTCCCAGACACTTGGTCGGAGCGCAAGCTGTCCGATGGCGATTTCACCCTCGACCGTGAGGCCGCCGACGCCGTGCTCGACGAGATCAACGAGCGTGCCGTGGAAGAGGCGCTGTTGATCAAGGAGCGCGAGGGTGGAGACAGCACCGTCACCGTGCTGACCGCCGGCCCCGAGCGGGCCACCGAGGCGATCCGCAAGGCCCTGTCGATGGGTGCCGACAAGGCTGTCCATCTCAAGGACGACGGCCTGCACGGCTCCGACGTGATCCAGACCGGGTGGGCCCTGGCCCGCGCGCTGGGCACCATCGAGGGCACCGAGCTGGTCATCGCCGGCAACGAGGCCACCGACGGCGTGGGCGGCGCGGTCCCGGCCGTCATCGCCGAATACCTGGGCCTGCCCCAGCTCACCCACGTGCGCAAGCTGAGCGTCGAGGGCGGCAAGGTCACCGCCGAGCGCGAGACCGACGAGGGCGTGTTCACCCTGGAGGCGACACTGCCGGCCGTGGTCAGCGTCAACGAGAAGATCAACGAGCCCCGCTTCCCCTCCTTCAAGGGCATCATGGCCGCCAAGAAGAAGGAAGTCACCGTGCTCACCCTCGCCGAGATCGGCGTGGAGGCGGACGAGGTCGGCGTTGCCAATGCCGGGTCCAAGGTGCTGTCTTCGACCCCGAAGCCGCCGAAGACCGCCGGTGAGAAGGTGACCGACGAAGGTGACGGCGGTACCAAGATCGCCGAGTACCTGGTCGCCCAGAAGTTGATCTAGGCAGCCCGAAACCACCTACTTCCTGAAAGACATAACGAGAACCTCATGGCTGAAGTACTTGTGCTCGTTGAGCACTCCGAAGGCGCCTTGAAGAAGGTCAGCGCCGAACTCATTACCGCCGCCCGCGTGCTGGGCGAGCCCGCCGCCGTCGTGGTGGGCAAGCCGGGCACCGCTGCGCCGCTGGTCGACGGCCTCAAGGCCGCCGGTGCGGCCAAGATCTACGTCGCCGAGTCCGACGATGCGGAGAGCTACCTGCTCACCCCGGTCGTCGACGTGCTGGCCGGGCTGGCCGAGTCGGCCGCACCCGCCGGTGTGATCGTCGCCGCCACCGCCGACGGCAAGGAAATCGCCGCCCGGCTGGCCGCCCGCATCGGGTCGGGCCTGCTGGTCGACGTCGTCGAGGTCCGCGAAGGCGCAGTGGGCGTCCACAGCATCTTCGGTGGCGCCTTCACCGTCGAGGCTCAGGTCACCAGCGACACCCCGGTGATCACGGTGCGTCCGGGCTCGGTCGAGGCCGCTCCCGCCGCCGGTGCCGGTGAGGTCGTCAACGTCGAGGTCCCGGCCCAGGCCGAGAACGCGACCAAGATCACCAAGCGCGAGCCCGCCGTGGCCGGTGACCGCCCCGAGCTCACCGAGGCCACCGTCGTGGTCGCCGGTGGTCGCGGTGTCGGCAGCGAGGACGGCTTCCACCAGGTGGTCGAGCCGCTGGCCGACGCCTTCGGTGCCGCTGTCGGTGCCTCACGCGCCGCGGTCGACTCGGGTTACTACGGTGGCCAGTTCCAGGTCGGCCAGACCGGTAAGACCGTGTCGCCGCAGCTGTACATCGCCCTGGGCATCTCCGGTGCGATCCAGCACCGCGCCGGCATGCAGACGTCGAAGACGATCATCGCGGTGAACAAGGACGAGGAAGCGCCGATCTTCGAGATCGCCGATCTCGGCATCATCGGTGACCTGTTCAAGGTCGGCCCGCAGCTGACCGAGGCCGTCAAGGCCCGCAAGGGTTAATTCTCCCTGCGCGAGCAGACACAAAAATGCCCCAAATCCTCGGATTTGGGGCATTTTTGTTGGGGGCACCTCCCGCTTGCGGGGGACTGCTCGCGCACTGGGTCCGGGGGCACGACCACGAACTTTCAGGGGTTCGCCGCGGGCCCCTCGAGTGCCAGGGTGAATGCAGGTCACCAACACACCCACGGAGGTACTCGAACATGAAGATCACAGTTATCGGTGCCAGCGGACAGATCGGTTCGCGGGTCGTGCGGTTGCTCACCGAAGCGGGGCACGAAGTGGTCGCCGCCTCCCTTTCCTCAGGTGCCAACGTCCTCACCGGCGAGGGGCTGGTTGCGGCGCTCAGTGGCGCCGATGTGCTCGTCGACGTGGTCAACTCGCCCTCGTTCGACGACGGCCCGGTGATGGACTTCTTCACCACGTCATCCCGCAATCTGGTGGCCGCCGCGAAGGAGACCGGTGTCGGACACTACGTCGCACTGTCCATCGTGGGCACCGACGGCCTGCCGGACAGCGGCTACATGCGGGCCAAGGTGGCCCAGGAGAAGAACATCACCGAATCCGGATTGCCGTACTCCATCGTGCGTGCCACGCAGTTCCAGGAGTTCGCCGAGGCCATTACGGGGTCGCTGGTGGTGGGCGACGAGGTCCGGGTCCCCGATGCGCGGATCCAACTGATCGCGGTCGACGACGTCGCCGCCGAGGTGGCCAAGGTGGCTCAGGCCGCTCCGCTCAACGGGATCGTCAACATCGGCGGGCCCGAGAAGTTCTCGTTCGCCGACATGGCGCGCGCGGTGCTGGCCAAGCAGGGCGACGACAAGCCGGTGGTGATCGATCCGCAGGCGACGTACTTCGGTACCGCCGTAGACGACAACAGCCTGGTCACCGGTGACAACGGGATCCTCGCCCAGACCCGTTTCGCCGACTTCATCGCATCGCGCTGATGGCCGAGTTCACAGACGTCGTCCGGTCGCGTCGGTCGTCTCGGATGTTCTTGCCGGACAAGCCCGTTCCGCGAGAACTGCTCGAAGAGGCGCTCGCGCTGGCGATCCGGGCGCCGTCGAACTCGAACACACAGCCCTGGCACGTCTTCTTCGCCACCGGTGAGCGGCGGACGCGACTGGTTGCCGCGCTGCTTGCCGCGGTCGAGGCGGCACCGCCGGTGATAGGCGTGGCCGGCCTGCCGCCGCAGTTCGCCCACCGGCGCAGGGAAAGCGGTGCGCTGGTGTACGGCGCAATGGGAATCGCTCGGGACGACGCCGAGGGGCGCTGGGCGGCCCAGAAGCGCAACTGGGGGTTCTTCGGTGCCCCGGTCGGCGGGGTGGTGTGCATGCATCGCGACTTCGGCAACGTGGACGCGCTGGGCGTCGGGATGTTCCTGCAGACCCTGCTGTTGGCGTTGAACGAACGGGGTCTGGGCAGTTGCGTGCAGGTGTCGATCGCGTTCTACCCGACGTGCTGTGTGAGCAACTCGGGATCCCCGACGATCTGAGGATTCTGTGCGGGATGTCGATCGGCTATGCCGACCCGGCGTTTCCCGCCAACAACCTGGACACACCGCGCAATCCGATCAGCGAAAACGTGGTGTTCCTCGACGACTGACCCGGCAGCACAAAACGTCACCTGGTGCTCACGGACATGTCACGCGGGCGATGCCGTACGGCGACCCGGTTGGACGACCGTGCTGGCTATGAGCACTGCATCTGTACTCATCGCCGCCGATCGTCCAACCCCGTCCGCGGATTCGCCGCGCTACTCGCTGTTGTTGTCCACAGACCCTGAGCTCATCGACGCGGCCCAGCGGCTGCGTCACGACGTGTTCACCTCGGAGCCGGGATTCGCACTGGCCGATACGACCGACGGCCGCGACGCCGACCGCTTCGACGAGCACTGCGACCACCTGCTGGTGCGGGACGAGGATTCCGGCGAACTGGTCGGGTGCTACCGGATGCTGCCGCCGCCGGGCGCGATCGCCGCGGGTGGCCTCTACACCGCCACAGAGTTCGAGGTGAGCGGCCTGGACTCGCTGCGCCCCTCGCTGGTGGAGATGGGCCGCGCCGTCGTGCGCAGTGACCACCGCAACGGCGCGGTGGTCCTGCTCATGTGGGCGGGCATCCTGGCCTACCTCGACCGCTGCGGCTACGACTATGTCACCGGCTGCGTCTCGGTACCGACGGCCGGCAACGCCGACGGTCCTCCTGGCACCCAGCTCCGCGGCGTCCGTGACTTCGTGCACCGCCGCCACCGCGCACCGCAGGAGTTCACCGTCTACCCGTACCGCCCGGTCGTGCTCGACGGCAGGGGCCTCGATGACATCGATCCGCCGCAGCGGACCACGGTGCCGCCGCTGATGCGCGGCTACCTGCGGCTGGGCGCGCAGGTGTGCGGCGAACCCGCCCACGACCCGGACTTCGGGGTCGGGGATTTCCCGGCCCTGCTGGACAAACGCCGGGCCGACATCCGCTACCTCAAGCGCCTTCGCTCGGTATCGGCGGCCGCCGATATGGCCGACGGGATGGGTTCGTGACCACGCCCCGGACGCGAGAAGGACAGCCAGACCAGCCGTGCGAGCATTCCTGGCTGCCCAGGGCATCGTGCGACGCCAGCTGTGTGCAGGCCGGCAGCGCCGACACGGGCCGACGGCCGGTGGTGTGGATCCGCACCACGGTACGGGTCGCGATGGCGATCCTGCTGGCGCCCGGTGTGCCGCTGCTGGCGGTGCCGCTGCCCGGCCGGTCCCACATTCAGCGGTTCTATTGCCGGCTGATGCTGCGCTGCCTCGGGGTGCGAATCACGGTGTCTGGTGGGCCGATTCGCAACTTGCAGGGTGTCCTCGTGGTCAGTGGCCACGTGTCTTGGCTGGACATCTTCACCATCGGCGCGGTGCTGCCGGGGTCCTTCGTGGCGCGCGCGGACCTGGTGGAATGGCCCGCGGTGGGCCGGCTGGCCCGGGTCATGAAGGTGATCCCGATCGACCGGGGCAGCCTGCGCCGGCTTCCCGCGGTCGTGCACACCGTGGCCGAACGACTCCGCGCCGGGCACACCGTGGTGGCCTTCCCGGAGGGCACCACCTGGTGCGGGCTGGCCTATGGACCGTTTCGGCCGGCGATGTTCCAGGCCGCGATCGACGCGGCCCGGCCGGTGCAGCCGTTGCGGCTGCAGTACCGGCACCGCGACGGTCGCCCGTCGACGATCCCGGCGTTCGTCGGCGAGGACACCCTGCTGCGGTCGGTCCGGCGGGTCATCACCGCACGTCGCACGGTCTGCCACGTGCACGTAGGGTCGTTGCAGCTCCCGGGAGACGACCGCCGGGCACTGGCCGGGCGGTGCGAGGCCGCGGTCCGTTCAGATCGGGCCGCGCACCAGCCGCTGCCCGGTGCGCCTGCGCACGTTCTGGCGGCCTGAACCCGGCCCACAGGTGGGTCGCCTGCCAGCGGCTATCCTGGAGAGGCTATGAGCTCCTCCGCAGGCCGGTCGGTCTATCTCGACCACGCCGCCACCACGCCGATGCATCCGGCCGCCATCGAAGCGATGACGGCTGCGCTGGCGAGCGTGGGCAACGCCTCCTCGCTGCACGGTTCGGGACGTCTGGCCCGACGCAGGATGGAAGAGGCTCGCGAGACTCTGGCCCGCCTGCTGGGCTGCCGCCCGTCCGAAGTGATTTTCACCGCCGGTGGCACCGAGAGCGACAACCTCGCGGTCAAGGGCATCTACTGGGCCCGCCACGACGCCGAGCCGAAGCGGCGACGGATCATCAGCACCGCCGTCGAGCATCACGCCGTTCTCGATGCGGTGCAGTGGCTGGTCGACCATGAGGACGCCGAGGTGACCTGGTTGCCGGTCGACGCCGAGGGCGCCGTCGCACCCGAGGCCCTGCGCACGGCGCTGCAGGCCGGCGACGGCCCCGATGATGTCGCGCTGGTGAGCATCATGTGGGCCAACAATGAGGTCGGCACGATCATGCCGATCGCCGAGTTGGCCGCCATCGCGGCGGAGTTCGGTATCCCGATGCACAGCGATGCGATCCAGGCGGTGGGCCAGATTCCGGTCGATTTCGCCGCCACCGGGCTGGCGGCGATGAGCATCGCCGCACACAAGTTCGGCGGCCCCATGGGTGTCGGCGCATTGGTGCTGCGCCGCGACATCGGCTGTGTGCCGCTGTTGCACGGCGGCGGGCAGGAACGCGACGTGCGCTCCGGGACCCCCGATGTCGCCGGTACGGTGGCGATGGCCGCGGCCGCCGAGATCGCCATCGGTGCCTTGTCCGACCACGCGGCCCGGCTGCAGGCGCTGCGGGACCGGTTGATCGACGGAGTGCTGTCCACCATCGAGGACACCTATCTGAACGGGGCTCGCGGTGCCAGCCGGCTTCCGGCCAACACACACTTCACATTCCGTGGCTGCGAAGGTGATTCGCTTCTGATGCTGCTCGACGCCAAGGGCATCGAATGCTCCACCGGCTCAGCGTGCACCGCCGGGGTGGCGCAGCCGTCGCACGTCCTGATCGCCATGGGCGCCGATCCGACCACCGCCCGGGGCTCACTGCGATTTTCGTTGGGGCACACCAGCACCGACGCCGACATCGATGCGGTGTTGGAGGTGCTGCCCGCGGCGGTGGAGCGGGCGAGGCAGGCGGCGCTGGCAAGCTCCTGGAGGTCGGCCTGATGCGGGTCCTGGTCGCGATGAGCGGCGGCGTCGATTCCTCGGTGGCTGCCGCGCGCATGGTGGACGCCGGCCACGACGTCGTCGGAGTGCACATGGCGCTGTCCTCGGCACCGGGCACGCTGCGCACCGGATCCCGGGGGTGCTGCTCCAAGGAGGACGCCGGTGATGCCCGCCGGGTGGCCGACATCCTCGACATCCCGTTCTATGTATGGGATTTCGCCGACCGGTTCAAGGACGACGTGATCGACGACTTCGTCGAGGCCTATGCCCGGGGCGAAACCCCGAACCCGTGCGTGCGGTGCAATGAGCGGATCAAGTTCTCCGCGCTGGCGGCGCGCGCACTGGCACTCGGCTTCGATGCGGTGGCCACCGGTCACTACGCGCGGCTGACCGATGGCCGGTTGCGCCGCGCCGTCGACGCCGACAAGGACCAGTCCTACGTGCTCGGTGTGCTGACCGCCGAGCAGCTCGCGCATGCGATCTTCCCGATCGGCGATACGCCCAAGCCGCAGATCCGGGCCGAGGCCGCCGAGCGCGGCTTGGCCGTCGCGAAAAAGCCGGACAGCCATGACATCTGCTTCATCCCGTCCGGAGACACCCAGGCATTCCTGGGTGCCCGTATCGGGGTGCGCCGCGGCGCGGTGGTCGATGACAGCGGCGCGGTGCTCGCCGAACACGAAGGCGTGCATGGCTTCACCATCGGACAGCGCAAGGGTCTGGGCATTGCCGGACCGGGCGCCGATGGCCGGCCGCGCTATGTCACCGCGATCGATGCCGAGACCGGTACGGTCCGGGTCGGCGCCGCCGAAGACCTCGAGGTTTCGGAACTGTTCGGCGACAAGCCGATATTCACCAGCGGAACCCCGCTGCAGGGGCCGGTGGAATGCCAGGTTCAGGTGCGCGCGCACGGCGGGATCACCAACGCGGTGGCCGAGCTGCGCGACGGCCGGCTCGTGGTGACGTTGACGCCACCGCTGCGCGGTGTCGCACCCGGCCAGACCATGGTGCTGTACCGGCCCGATGCCGAGGGCGACGAGGTCATCGCCAGCGCGACCATCGCACGCGCGTGAGCGTCTTCGCAGCGGCCACCGGCATCGGATCCTGGCCGGGAACACAGCCGCGGGCCGCCGCCGAAGTCGTCGTCGGTGAACTGCACACCCTGTCGCACCTCGTGGAGCTGCCGGCGCGGGGGATCGGCGCCGACCTGATCGGCCGGGCCGGGGCGCTGCTGGTCGACATCGGCATCGACACCGTTCCGCGCGGATACCGCATCGCCCCGGGCCGCAGCGCTGCGCTGCGCCGGGCGGTCAGTCTGCTCGGCGAGGACATCGACGCGCTCGAGGAGGCTTGGGAGCGCGCCGGGCTGCGGGGCAGCGGACGCGCCGTCAAGGTGCAGGCGCCCGGCCCGATCACACTGGCCGCCCAGCTAGAACTACCCAACGGACATCGGGCCATCACCGATCGCGGTGCGTTGCGGGATCTTTCGGCCTCGCTCGCCGAGGGCCTGGCAACCCATCGTGCCGAGGTGGCCCGTCGCCTGGAGACCCCGGTGGTGGTTCAACTCGACGAGCCGTCACTGCCCGCCGCGCTGGCCGGCCGGCTGTCCGGGGTGAGCAGTTTCACGCCGGTGCATCCGGTGGATGAGCCGTTGGCGATGAACCTGCTCGACGCGTGTGTCACGGCGGCCGGGTCGGATGTCGCACTGCATAGCTGTGCCCCCGAACTGCCGTGGAAGGCATTGCTGCGCAGTGCTGTTCACGCAGTGTCGGTCGACGTCTCGACCCTGGCTCCGGCGGATCTGGACGGTATCGGGGAGTTCGTCGATTCGGGGCGCACCGTGCTGCTGGGGGTGGTGCCCGCGACCGCGCCCGAGGGCAGGCCCTCGTTCGAAGAGGTCGCCAAGACGGCGGTCGCGCTGACCGACCGGCTGGGGTTCGCCCGGGCCGTTTTGGCCGACCGGATCGGCATCACGCCGGCCTGCGGGCTGGCCGGCGCCACATCCCAGTGGGCCCGCACCGCAGTGGAACTCGCGCAGAAGGCCGCTGACGCCTTCGCCGAAGATCCCGACGCCATCTGACCCTCGTCGATCTCGGGTTTACCTCCCGCGCAGTTCCCTGCGCAGGATCTTGCCGGCCGACGACTTGGGTATCGCGTCGATGAACGCGACCTGGCGCACTTTCTTGTACGGCGCCACCTGCCCGGCAACAAACGCCACCACCTCATCGGCGCTGAGTTCGGCTGAAGGTTGTCTGACCACAAAGGCTTTCGGAACCTCTTCGCCGGACTCGGCGTCGTGCACCCCGATCACCGCGGCGTCGGCGATACCGGGATGGCCCAGCAGCACGGCCTCCAGTTCGGCCGGCGGGACCTGGTAGCCCTTGTACTTGATCAGCTCCTTGAGCCGGTCGACGATGTAGACACAGCCGGTGGAATCCACCCGCGCCAAGTCCCCGGTGTGCAGGAATCCGTCGGCGTCGATGGTCTCCCGGGTCGATTCCTCGTTACCGAGGTAGCCGGCCATCACATTGGGCCCCTTGAACCACAATTCGCCGGTGTCGCTCAAACCCTCTGCCGGGATTCCGATTTCGTTCCCGGTTTCGGGGTCTATCAGCTTGCTGACCCCATTGGGGACGGTCCAGCCGCACGAATCCAGCGGCGCGACCGTGCCCATGGACACCAGGCCGCCGTCGTGCGGGGTCACGTGGCTGACCGGGCTCAGCTCGCTCATCCCATAACCCTGAGTCACAGTGCAGCCCAACCGATCGGCTACTGCGTGCCCTAGTTCGCCATCCAACGACGCTGCCCCGGACATGATTGCGCGCAGCGAGGACAGATCGTAGGAGTCGACCAATGGGTGCTTGGCCAGCGCGACGGCCACCGGCGGTGCGATGTAGGCGAAGGTGCATCGGTGGGCGGCGATGTTGCCGAGGAACTCAGCGAGATCGAACGACGGCATGATGATCAGCCGGGCGCGGGCGTGCAGGGCGGCATTGAGCAGCACCGTCATGCCGTAGATGTGGAAGAACGGCAACACGGCCAGCAGTCGGTCATCGGAGGTCACGCCCTGCAACGGGCGGATCTGCGCGACGTTGGCGGTCAGATTGGCGTGGGTCAGCATGACGCCCTTGGGATTGGCCGTGGTACCCGAGCTGTACGGGAGTGCGGCCAGATGCGTCGCCGGATCAAAACTCACATCGGGTGCCGGGCCTTCAGCGCCGACGCCCTTGGAGTCGGGGCCGTCGAGTACCACCACCTGGTCCGCGGTGAGGCCAGCACCTACCGCTCCCTCAAAGGCCTGCGGGAGCAGCGCGTTGACCGTGACCAGCAGGCGGGCCTTCGAATCCTGCAGTTGCTTGGCGATGTCGCGTGCGGTGAACAGTGCGTTGACGGTGGTGGCGGTGGCGCCGGAGCGCAGGATGCCGTGGAACGCGACCGCAAAACCCGAACTGTTGGGGGACAACAGTGCCACCACGTCGCCGACTCCGATGCCCCGCGCCGCGAGACCACGGGCGAACGCGTCGATCCGGCTCACCAGCTCGCGGTAGCTGGTCTCGGTGCCGGAGGCGGCATCGACCAGCGCAACCCGGTCGGCGTCGGCCGGGGACAGATCGGCGAACAGATACTCGTAGACGCTGACCGTCGGGAGTTCGACGTCGGGGAAAGGACTGGCAAAGCTCATAGCCGCCTCCGGTCAGATGTCGTCGAGTTGTTTGATGAGTCGGCGTGCGGCGACCAACCGAAACGAGGCATCGACGAGTTCGCGGACCTCGACCCAATCCACTTCCGCGGCAGTGAAATCCAGGCCGAGCCAGCCGAAGGGTCCCATGTAGGCCGGGAAGAAGAACCGGCTGTCCTGTTCGAGTGCACGGCGGTCGCTGTCGTCAACCTTGATCAGCAGCGAATGGGGATACGGCACCATTTCGCCGCGGCCCTCGGGTTTGACGTTGCCGCCGTACATGGCGAACATCTTCGGCGCGCAGAACACCGGTCGGCCCCAGGAGATCTTCTCGAAGGACTCGGGAAATCCCAATGCAACTGTGCGGAGTTCGGCCAGGCCCGGGTCGTCGTCGCTGAACATGATCGGGTGGGGCATGCGGCCAGGTTAGTTCAGTCGTTCCACGATTTGGGCAACCCTGTGGTGCGACGCTGAGAGGATGCTCGATCGGCGCGGTTTTCTGCGGTTGTCGGCGGCGGGCGCCGCTGCGGCGCTGGGCGCCTGCACATCGTGGATCTCGCCGTCCGAGAGGACCGGAGAACTCGTCGAAGTGGCGCTGACCGCCGCGGAGAGCGACGTCGACCTCGGTGGGGTCGTGGTGCGCACCTGGACGTATACCGACTCGGTGCCCGCCACCGAGATCCGGCTGCGAAAAGGTCAGACGCTGCGGGTGCCGGTGACCAACCGGTTGCCTCAGGAGACCTCGGTGCACTGGCATGGCCTGGCCATCCCCAACGCCATGGACGGAGTGCCGGTGCTGACCCAGCCGGCGATCGGGTGCGGAGACAGCTTCACCTACGAATTCACCGTTCCCGACGCGGGCACCTACTACCTGCATTCGCATGTCGGCACCCAGTTGGACCGGGGCATGTACGGCCCGCTGATCATCGAGGACCCCGACGAACGGGCGGACTACGACGAGGAATTGGTGGTGGTGCTCGACGATTGGATCGACGGCACCGGCACCACCCCCGACCAGGTGGCCGAGAATCTGCGCAATACCGGGATGGCGGCCATGAGCCGTCCTCCTGGGGTTACCCTCACCACCCCGCTGGGCACAGACGGCGGCGACGTGACCTACCCCTACTACTTGATCAACGGTCGCATCAACACCGCCCCGCAGGTCAAGGAATACCGTGCCGGGCAACGGATTCGGCTGCGCATCATCAACGCCGGCGCCGACACCGCGTTCCGGGTCGGGGTGCCCGGCACCGGGTTGACCGTCACCCATACCGACGGCTATCCGGTGGTGCCGCACCATGCCGAGTCGGTCATCCTCGGCATGGGGGAGCGTGTCGACGCAACCATCACGGTGAGCTCTTCGGTGCCGGTGATCGCGGCCGCCGAAGGCAAGGATGGGTATGCCCGGCTGGACCTTCGGGTAGGGCCTCGAGTGTCTGAGGCGCCGGTTGCAGAGTTCATCGACACCATGCGCCGGGCGCAGGTGCTCAACACTGCCACGCTGGTCTCACCCGCGGCTTACGCTCTGGCGCAACGCGATTCGCGGCAGACCCTGGATTTGCGGCTGGCCGGTCCCGGTCCCGGCTACACCTGGCCGATCAACGGCAGGCTGTATGACCCACCCGACAACGGTCTGAACCTGACCTTCGGCGAACGGGTACGGATGCGGTTCATCAACGAGTCGATGATGTTTCACCCCATGCACCTGCACGGCCATACCTTTCAGGTGGTGCGCGCGGGCGGGTCCGGCCCGCGCAAGGACACCGTTCTGGTGCCACCGAAACAGACCGTCGAGGTGGATTTCGACACCGACAACCCCGGTCGGTGGATCGTGCATTGCCACAACGACTACCACCTGGCCGGCGGCATGGCCACGTTCGTGTCCTACACCGTGTGAAACCCGGTGTCAGCCGGCTCGGCTAGCCTGCCAGAGTGAGCGAGAAGTCAACCGAAGCTGCCGACGCCGTGCTGCCCGAACAGCCCGATGCCGACGTGCGTCGGCGCTGGCAGGAGCTCGCCGACGAGGTGCGTGGTCACCAGTTCCGCTACTACGTCAAGGACGCGCCGATCATCTCGGACGCGGAGTTCGACACCCTGCTGCGGGAACTTCAGACCCTGGAATCCGATCATCCGGAGTTGCGCACGCCGGACTCGCCCACCCAGCTGGTCGGCGGGGCGGGTTTCGCCACCGACTTCACGCCCGCCGAGCATCTGGAGCGCATGCTCTCGCTGGACAACGTGTTCGACTCCGACGAGCTGTCGGCCTGGGCGGCCCGGATCAGCGGGGAGACCGGGGACGCCGCCCACTATCTGTGCGAGCTGAAGATCGACGGCGTGGCACTCGCCCTGGTCTACCGGGACGGTCGGCTGGTCCGGGCCGCCACCCGCGGTGACGGGCGCACCGGCGAGGACGTCACGCTCAACGCCCGCACCATCGAGGACATCCCCGAGCGGCTCACGCATTCCGACGAGTTCCCGGTGCCCGCGGTGCTGGAAGTGCGCGGGGAGGTGTTCTTCCGGATCGCCGACTTCGAGGATCTCAACGCCGGGCTGGTCGCCGAGGGCAAGCCGCCGTTCGCCAACCCGCGCAATAGTGCGGCCGGCTCGCTGCGGCAGAAGAATCCGGCGGTCACCGCCCGACGCAGACTGCGGATGATCTGCCACGGCCTCGGCTACGCGGAGGGCTTCAGCCCGGCGTCGCTGCACGACGCCTACCGCGCGCTGGGGGCCTGGGGGCTGCCGGTGTCGGCGCACACCACCAAGGTTTCCGGGGTCGCCGCGGTCGCCGAGCGGATCGCCTACTGGGGTGAACATCGTCACGAGGTCGATCACGAGATCGACGGTGTGGTGGTCAAGGTCGACGAGGTGGCACTGCAGCGTCGGCTCGGCTCGACCTCGCGCGCGCCCCGCTGGGCGGTGGCCTACAAGTACCCACCCGAAGAGGCCACCACCAAGCTGCTCGACATCCGGGTGAGTGTCGGCCGGACCGGCCGGGTCACCCCGTTCGCCTACATGGAGCCGGTCAGGGTGGCCGGCTCGACCGTCGGGCTGGCCACGCTGCACAACGCGACCGAAGTCCAGCGCAAGGGGGTGCTGATCGGCGACACCGTGGTGATCCGCAAGGCCGGCGACGTCATTCCCGAGGTGCTCGGCCCGGTGGTCGACCTGCGCGACGGTTCCGAACGCGCCTTCGTCATGCCGACGAACTGCCCCGAATGCGGCACCGTGCTGGCCCCGGCCAAGGAGGGCGACGCCGACATCCGCTGCCCCAACACGCGGAGCTGCCCAGCGCAGTTGCGGGAGCGGGTGTTTCACGTCGCGGGCCGCGGCGCCTTCGACATCGAAGGCCTCGGCTATGAGGCTGCCACCGCGCTGCTGCAGGCCGGGGTGATCGCCGACGAGGGCGATCTGTTCACCCTGACCGCCGACGAACTGCTGCGCACCGAGCTGTTCACCACCAAGGCCGGCGAGTTGTCGGCCAACGGCAAGCGGCTGCTGGCCAATCTGGACAAGGCCAAGGCCCAGCCCCTGTGGCGGGTGTTGGTGGCGCTGTCCATCCGCCATGTCGGCCCCACCGCCGCGCGTGCCCTGGCCACCGAGTTCGCCAGCCTGGACGCCATCGTCGCGGCGTCCGAGGAGCAGCTCGCCGCGGTGGAGGGGGTGGGCCCGACCATCGCCGCCGCGGTGGTCGACTGGTTCACCGTCGACTGGCATCGCGCGATCGTGGACAAGTGGCGTGCTGCCGGGGTCCGGATGGCCGACGAACGAGACGACAGCATCGAACGCACCCTGGAAGGGCTGTCGATCGTGGTGACCGGGTCGCTGCCCGGGTTCTCCCGGGATCAGGCCAAGGAGGCCATCATCAGCCGCGGCGGCAAGGCCGCCAGCTCGGTGTCCAAGAAGACGGCCTATGTGGTGGCCGGGGATGCGCCCGGATCCAAGTACGACAAGGCCGTCGAACTCGGAGTCCCGATCCTTGACGAGGATGGCTTCAGAAGGTTGCTGGCCCAAGGACCGGACCCGGCGTAGGCCTCAGCGCAGGATCGTGGCGACGATTCCGGCCAGGTAACCCAACCGCGCCACCTCCGACGGCCGGAATCCCGGCCCGCCGGGACGGCCCAGCACGATCGCGGTGTTGTGATCGCCGAGCGGCGCGGCGGCCAGGGTGGTGTCCATATCGCGCCACACCTGAGGCACCCAGTCCTGGTTGTTGTCCAGCTCCGCGGCATGCTGCAGCGGCAACCACGGCGCCGACCGGACATGGGTCTCGGGCGCGCCGTGACTTGCGGCGATACGTTCCAGTTCCAGGCCGGTTCCGGCGGACCTGACCACGGTGCACCAGCCGACCCGCAAGATCCGGGGAGCTTCCTCGGCAAGCACCTGCAGTCGTGCGGCCTTGGCGGCGGCCGCGACATGGTCGATCAACTCGAGTTCGCGGTGCGCCTCGAGCAGCCCGGTGTGCGGCCGGATGCTGTCGACGTAGACGCCGGACAGGTTCTCGGCGGCTGTGATCAGCGAATCAGGCAGGGAGCCGACGGGCAGGTCGACGACCAGATCGTCGATCGCATACCCGGCCCCACGCTCGACGACGTCGAGCGACAGGATGTCGGCGCCGACCGAACCGAGCGCCACGGCGAGTGAGCCGAGGCTGCCTGGTCGATCCTCCAGCTGGACCCGCAGCAGATACGAAGGCACGGGCAACACTGTTGCACAGGACGCGAGGATGGGCATGCCGGGCTGTGCCCGATTCCCGGGGCGCTGCCCTCCTGCCGGACGGCGCCGCGTTTGGTGCCTTGACTAGGCTGCTTTGTCGTGTCGCAGATCTCCCGAGACGAGGTTGCCCATCTGGCGCGGTTGGCGCGGTTGGCGCTGACCGATAACGAGCTGGACGGCTTCGCCGGCCAGTTGGATGCCATCCTCGGCCATGTCAGCCAGATCCAGTCCGTCGACGTGACCGGTGTCGAACCGACCGGCAATCCACTCAAGGACGTGAATGTCAGCCGGCCCGACGTCGTCGAGCCGTGCCTGACGCAGGACGAAGCCCTGGCTGCAGCGCCGCGCGCCGAGGACGGCCGCTTCGCGGTGCCGCGGATTCTGGGAGAAGGTGAGTGACGAGCATGACTGAGTTGATCCGTCGCGATGCGGCGACCCTGGGTGCCCAGATCGCGGCCAAGGAGGTCTCCTCGACCGAGGTGACCCAGGCCCACCTGGATCAGATTTCGGCCACCGACGACCGCTTCAACGCGTTCCTGCACGTTGCGGCCGATGCCGCGCTGGCCGAGGCGGGCCGGATCGATGCCGCCGTGGCCGCGGGCGAGACCTTGCCGTCGCCGCTGGCCGGGGTGCCGCTGGCGCTCAAGGATGTCTTCACGGCCACCGACATGCCGACCACCGCAGGATCCAAGATCCTGGAGGGGTGGCGCGCGCCGTATGACGCCACGGTGACCGCGCGGCTGCGCGCCGCGGGCATCCCGATTCTGGGCAAGACGAACATGGACGAGTTCGCCATGGGTTCGTCGACGGAGAATTCGGCCTACGGACCCACCCGCAACCCGTGGAACACCGATCGGGTGCCCGGTGGATCGGGCGGTGGCAGCGCCGCGGCACTCGCCGCCTTCCAGGCTCCGCTGGCCATCGGCACGGACACCGGCGGGTCGATCCGTCAGCCGGCGGCGCTGACCGCCACCGTCGGCGTCAAGCCCACCTACGGCACGGTCTCTCGCTATGGCCTGATCGCCTGCGCGTCCTCGCTGGACCAGGGTGGCCCGTGTGCGCGCACGGTGCTCGATACCGCGCTGCTGCATCAGGTGATCGCCGGCCACGACCCGCGTGACTCCACCTCCGTCGACGCCGCGGTGCCCGACGTGGTCGGCGCGGCCCGTGCCGGTGCGGCCGGTGACCTCAAGGGTGTCCGGGTCGGTGTGGTCAAGCAGCTGCGCGGCGAGGGGTATCAGCCCGGGGTGCTGGAGTCGTTCAACGCCGCGGTCGCCCAGCTCACCGCGTTGGGTGCCGAGGTCACCGAGGTCGACTGCCCGCACTTCGACGACGCGATGGCGGCCTACTACTTGATCCTGCCCTCGGAGGTGTCGAGCAACCTGGCCCGGTTCGACGCGATGCGGTTCGGCCTGCGAGTCGGAGATGACGGCACCCGCAGCGCCGAAGAGGTGATGGCACTGACCCGGGCCGCCGGATTCGGCCCGGAGGTCAAGCGCCGCATCATGATCGGTACCTATGCGCTGTCGGCGGGCTACTACGACGCCTACTACAACCAGGCGCAGAAGGTGCGTACCCTGATCGCCCGCGACCTGGAGCAGGCCTATCAGAGCGTCGACGTGCTGGTGTCCCCGGCCACCCCGACGACCGCGTTCCGGTTGGGGGAGAAGGTCGACGATCCGCTGGCCATGTACCTGTTCGACCTGTGCACGCTGCCGCTGAACCTGGCCGGGCACTGCGGTATGTCGGTGCCATCGGGCCTCTCACCCGACGATGGCCTGCCGGTCGGTTTGCAGATCATGGCTCCGGCCCTGGCCGATGACCGGCTGTACCGGGTGGGTGCCGCCTACGAGGCCGCGCGCGGACCGCTGCCCAGCGCGTTGTAGCCCAGTTCCGATGGGCGTGCCGAGTGATCGGCGCGTCGGTCACCGGCCGGGCAAGATATAGGAGCAGGCCAGGAGCAGAAAGGTTCGAGCATGCGCATCGGAGTTCTCACCGGCGGCGGTGACTGCCCTGGCCTGAACGCGGTGATCCGGGCGGTGGTGCGTACCTGCGATCAGCGTTACGGCTCGTCGGTGGTCGGATTCCTCGACGGCTGGCGTGGCCTGCTGGAGGATCGCCGGATCCAACTGGCCAACGACGACCGCAACGATCGGCTGCTGGCCAAGGGCGGCACCATGCTGGGCACCGCGCGGGTCAACCCGGAGGTGCTGCGGGCTGGCCTGGACCGGATCAAGCAGACGTTGGAGGACAACGGGATCGACGTGTTGATCCCGATCGGCGGCGAAGGCACATTGACCGCCGCGCACTGGTTGTCCGAGGAGAACGTCCCGGTGGTCGGGGTGCCCAAGACCATCGACAACGACATCGATTGCACCGATGTGACATTCGGCCACGACACCGCCCTGCAGGTCGCGACCGAGGCCATCGACCGGTTGCACAGCACCGCCGAATCGCACCAGCGGGTGATGTTGGTCGAGGTGATGGGCCGGCATGCGGGCTGGATCGCGCTGAACGCCGGGCTGGCCTCGGGCGCGCACATGACGTTGATCCCGGAGCAGCCGTTCGACGTCGAGGAGGTGTGCCGGCTGGTCAAGCAGCGGTTTCAGCACGGATCGGCACACTTCATCTGCGTGGTCGCCGAGGGTGCCAAGCCCGCCGAGGGCACCATGCAGCTGCGCCAGGGTGGCATGGACGAGTTCGGGCACGAGAAGTTCACCGGTGTGGCACAACAATTGGCGCTCGAGGTGGAAAAGCGGATCAAGAAGGATGTCCGGGTCACCGTGCTGGGCCACGTCCAGCGCGGCGGCACCCCGACGGCCTACGACCGGGTGCTGGCCACCCGGTTCGGGGTGAACGCCGCCGACGCCGCCCATGCCGGTGAGTTCGGGATGATGGTGTCGCTGCGCGGGCAGGACATCGGCCGGGTGTCGCTGGCCGACGCCACTCGGCACCTCAAGTTGGTGCCGCAGTCGCGCTATGACGACGCTGCGGAGTTCTTCGGCTAGGCGGCCACCACTAGGATCGATCTCATGTCTGTCGACTCCGCCGAACTCGCCGGCTATGAGGACGTCATCGCCGACTACGAACCCGTGATGGGCATGGAGGTGCACGTCGAGCTGGCGACGGCCACCAAAATGTTCTGTGGCTGCGCCAACCGGTTCGGCGCCGAGCCCAACACCCTGGTCTGCCCGGTGTGCCTGGGGCTGCCCGGCTCGCTTCCGGTGCTCAACGCCTCGGCCGTGGAGTCGGCGATCCGTATCGGTCTGGCGCTGAACTGCGATATCGCGCCGTGGGGTCGGTTCGCCCGGAAGAACTACTTCTACCCCGACCAGCCGAAGAACTATCAGATCTCGCAGTACGACGAGCCGATTGCCGTCAACGGCTACCTCGACGTGCCGCTCGACGACGGCACCACCTGGCGGGTGGAGATCGAGCGTGCGCACATGGAGGAGGACACCGGCAAGCTGACCCACCTGGGCAGCGACACCGGTCGGATCGCGGGCGCGACGACCTCGCTGGCCGACTACAACCGCGCCGGCGTTCCGCTGATCGAGATCGTCTCCAAGCCCATCGAGGGGACCGGCGCCCGCGCACCGGAAATCGCCCGCGCTTACGTCACCGCACTGCGAGATTTGTTGCGCGGCTTGGGTGTATCCGATGTGCGGATGGACCAGGGCTCGATGCGGTGTGACTCGAACCTTTCGCTCAAGCCGATCGGGGCGGCCGAGTTCGGCACCCGCACCGAGACCAAGAACGTGAACTCGCTCAAGAGCGTCGAGGTCGCTGTCCGATACGAAATGCGCCGTCAGGCAGCGGTTCTCAATTCCGGTGGCACGGTCACCCAGGAGACCCGGCACTTTCACGAGGACGGCTACACCTCGCCGGGGCGCAGCAAGGAGACCGCGCAGGACTACCGCTACTTCCCCGAGCCCGACCTGGAGCCCGTCGCTCCCAGCGCCGAGCTGGTCGACCGGCTGCGCCAGACCATCCCCGAGCTGCCGTGGTTGGTGCGCAAGCGGATTCAGCAGGACTGGGGCATCTCCGATGAGGTGATGCGCGATCTGGTCAATGCCGGGGCGGTCGAGTTGGTGGCGGCCACCGTCGAGCATGGCGCCTCCAGCGAGGCCGCTCGTGCCTGGTGGGGCAACTTCCTGGTGCAGAAGGCCAACGAGGCGGAGGTCGAGCTGGAGTCGCTGGCGATCACCCCGGCCCAGGTGGCGGCCGTGGTCAAGCTCGTCGACGAGGGCAAGCTGTCCAACAAGCTGGCCCGCCAGGTCATCGAGGGTGTGCTGGCCGGCGAGGGTGAACCCGAACAGGTGATGACCGACCGGGGTCTGGCGCTGGTGCGCGACGATTCGGTGATCCAGACCGCCGTCGACGAGGCGCTCGCCGCCAACCCGGATGTCGCGGAGAAGATCCGCGGCGGCAAGGTAGCTGCGGCAGGCGCCATTGTCGGTGCGGTGATGAAGGCGACCAAGGGTTCGGCCGACGCGGCCCGGGTCCGCGAGTTGGTGCTGGCCGCCTGCGGTCAGAGCGGATAACCGGCCGTCAGCCGATCGAGCCGGCGAACATCGTCATCGCCGCGGCGGCGTACTGCTCGAGCCGCTCGCGCGGGTAACTGTCCGGATCGTGCACGGCCAGCCGGCCCAGCATCTCGGCGAACGACAGCAGGGTGTGGCTGAGCAGCTCGGCGTCGAGCTTGGCCAGCCGGGGATCCACTGCGATACCGGCGTTCGCCATTTGCTCGGCCTGCGTGAGGATCTCGGTGCGGGCATTGCGGACCGCCGCGCGATAGTCCTTCGGGGCGGTATCGGGCACGGTCAGGATGAGCCGCCAGCGCGTCGGATTCTCCAACACACAGCGCAGGAAGGCCGACACCGTCGCGGTGTAGGCGTCCGCCGGGCCGGCGGCCGACAGATCCTCGGGCAGGGCGGCCACCACTTGGGCCAGCCCGCGCTGGTGTTCGCGGATGAGCAGGGCGGTGACGAGCTCGGTCCGGGTACGGAACGCGGTATAGAGCACGGGTTTGCCGACACCGCCGGCCTCGGCGACGGCTTCCATTCGAAGCTCGTGCAAGGGGTGGTCGTTCAGTACGAGCAAGGCCGCGTCGAGCAATTGCTGGCGCCGTTGTTCGCGCGGTAGCCGCGGAGCATATCTGCGACGCTGGCGGTTAGGCACCCGGCCTATGGTACGTCATGGCCACCGGGGCGCAGTGGGAACCGAATCGCATTGCATTCATCCTGGCGCCGCCGCGCCGACGGTCGAAAATATAGTCCGCCTAGTCAATCCCGGCCGAAAAGGCTTGTGCCTCAGGTCTTGTCAGCGTTGGTGCGTGGGAAGCCGCCGCCTTGCGGGAAGAGCGGGAAGACAACGTCGTCGAGTTTCTCTGCATCTCCGACGGTCCGGTTCACGGTTGCTCCCCACACGTTCCCGTCGGGGGAGAGCTGCAGTGCCCAGGCATGGCCGCGCACGTTCTCCCGGACCACTTCCGGGTCGCCGGTGACCGCACCGGTGTCGGGCGCCTGTCGCACCGCGACGGTCTTCTTGGTATTGACCAGGTTGACCAGCACCGTGCCCTCGAGGGCGGCGCAGCCGGCGACGCCCGGCCGGTCCGGCCACGTCCACACCGTCGACACCTTCGAATCCTTGGTGATCCGCTGCAGACGGTCAGCGGTCGGGGTGCGGTCGGTGACGTAAAGCGAGCCGTCCGACGAATCGACGCACATGCCGCCCCCGACGCCCAGCCCGCTCAGCGCCGTGGTGATCGGGGCCTGATTGATCGTCGTGGGCTGTTCGATACGCAACACCTTGCCGGCGAGGGAGGCCGGATCGGCGGCCAGCGCCGGGTCGCCCGCGTCGCCGGTCTGCACCAGCAGCGTGGTGCGACTGGTGAAGATCAGCGATCCGGTGTTGCCGCCGGCCCCCTTGGGGATGCCGGTGAGGATCGGCTTCGGCACATCCCCGTCGGCGATGCGGATCACCCGGTTGTCGGTCGGCGTACTGACGTAGGCGTACATCAACCGGTCCTGGGCATACGTCGGCGACAGCACGATGTCCATCAGGCCGCCGTCGCCGGCCGGGTCGACCGGGATCACCAGTTTCACCTTCGGCTCGGCCTTCACCGATACCTGCTTGACCGCGCCGGTGAGCCGCTCGGCGACCAGGGCGGACTGGCTGTCGGGCAGCATGATCAAACCGCTGGTGCTATCCAGGCAGCCCTGCATCACGCCCGGTGCCGGGCACTCCTTGGGGAACGGCTTGGCCGGCAGCGGGGGCGGGGGTGGCGGTGTCGTCGTCGGTCCGGCCGCCATCTTCGGCTGCGTGGTGAACGGCTCGGACTGGGCGGCATCGAATCGGGCACAACCCGAACCGACCAGCGTCGCGGCGCACAGAACGGCGGCCACCCCTGTCATCCGCCGACGCGATCTCATGCCCGCCAGATTACGGATCGCTCGCCCGTGTGCGCCACGCCGGGATCCCGTGCCGTGTCGGGATCAGTCCGATACCAGGCGGAAGCGCCGGGGTAAATACCCGGATCGGGCCGAACTTGCACTTACCCTGACAGCTGTGTCCAGTCACTCACAGGATTCGCAAGCCTGGCAACGGCCCGATTACTCGGAACCCAACGATTCCGCCAGGCCGGCCGGGCCAAGCCTGGTCGATCCAGAGGACGATCTGCCATCGGCGGCCTATGGCGGCGACTTCGAAACCACCGCCATTCCGCGCTACGACGCGGGCAAGTCGGCTGATCAGCCGGCATTCAGCTTGCTTTCCGAGCCCGAGCCGCTGCCGTACGTGCAACCGGGCAGGCCCGCTCCGATGGGGCCGTACTCGGCGGAACCGGCGGAGATCGAGCGTGATGAGTTCATCGACGACCGGATCAAGGCCGCCGGGCGGCGGGGCACCCAAGATCTTGGACTGCTGATTCTGCGCGTGGCCCTGGGTGGCTTGATGATCATCCACGGTCTGCAGAAGGCCTTCGGCTGGTGGGACGGCCCGGGGCTGGACGGGTTCAACTCGTCCCTGGGCGAGATGGGCTTCAAGAACGCCGGCATCCTCACCTATGCGGCAACCGGAGGGCAGATCGCGGCCGGTGTGCTGCTGGTCCTCGGATTGTTCACGCCGATCGCGGCGGCCGGCGCACTCGCTTACCTGATCAACGGGGTGTTGGCGGCGGCGATGGCCGCCCACGAGCAGGCCCGGCTCGCCGATTTTCTCACCGACGGCACCGAATACCGGTTGATCGTGGTCGTCGCGGCGGCTGCGATCATCCTGACCGGACCTGGTTGCTACGGATTCGACGCGGGCCGCGGCTGGGCCCGGCGTCCCTTCGTCGGGTCGTTCATCGCCCTGCTGCTCGGCGTGGGTGGCGGTATCGCGATCTGGGTGCTGCTCAACGGCGGCAACCCGCTGGGCTGACGTCAGGCGTACGGGTTGGGCACCCGGCCGCTGCTCACCTCGGTGAGCAGCGGCAGTGTTGCGAACGTCACGGCGGGCAGACGCAGGTCGGATCCGTCGCGCAAATCCGCGATGGCCCATGAGGACCGGTCGAATCGCAGCCCCTTGATGTCGTCCCACGACACCGTCCGGGTGTTCAGCAGCGAGCGTGCCGTCACGTGGTCGGCATCGGCGGTGGTGCGGTAGCGGATGATCGCCGCCGACAACGCGATCGGGATGATCAGCAACACCGAGAACAGGGCCGGATTGGCCAGCACCAGGGTCAACATGCCCAGCGCCAAGAAGCCGACTGCGAGGTGTGCCATCGGGGATATCCGGATGACGACAGGGGCGGTTGCCGATCGTGCACTCACCCGTTCATCCTTGCACCACCCGGTGTGCCATCCCGCCCGGCACCTGCCGATCGCCGGCCCGTGGGGGAACCAATTTGACCTTCCACCTGTACGGCAGCTACCGTCGAGTGCTATGCAGACCCCCGGAGTGCTCGTAGTAATTGGTTGGCGCGTTGATGCCGCGCTAGCCCTCTGCCGGGCATAGCAAAACGCATCGACGCGCCACCCTCGTACAGCTGCCAGCTGACGGGGGTTTTTTGTTTGTCTACAGAGCGCACCGCCACCATTGAATACTGAGATTTCCTGATAGAGGAACGTGAACAAGACCGTGAAGAGGACATCGTGAGCGCACCGACAACGCGACCGCCGAGCCGGTCGGGAACCGCGCCTGCCAACAGCGCAAGCAAGGCCGGATCGAAATCGGACCAGGGGCAGCCCAAACGGGTTGCACCCCAACAGCTCACCGGTGCGCAGGCCGTCGTCCGGTCGCTGGAAGAGCTCGGCGTGGACGTCGTGTTCGGCATCCCCGGCGGTGCGGTGCTGCCGGTCTACGACCCGCTGTTCGACTCGCAGAAGTTGCGTCACGTGCTGGTTCGCCACGAGCAGGGCGCCGGCCACGCGGCCAGCGGCTACGCCCACGCGACCGGCAAGGTCGGTGTGATGATGGCGACGTCGGGCCCCGGCGCGACCAACCTGGTCACCCCGCTGGCCGACGCCCAGATGGACTCCATTCCGGTGGTGGCCATCACCGGGCAGGTGGGCCGCGGCCTGATCGGCACCGATGCGTTCCAGGAGGCCGATATCTCCGGGATCACCATGCCAATCACCAAGCACAACTTCCTGGTGCGCGACGGCGACGACATCGCCCGGGTGATGGCCGAGGCCTTCCACATTGCCCGTTCGGGCCGCCCGGGCGCGGTGCTCGTCGACATCCCCAAGGACATCCTGCAGGGCCAGTGCACCTTCGCCTGGCCGCCGCAGATGGACCTGCCCGGCTACAAGCCGAACACCAAACCGCACAGCCGCCAGGTGCGCGAGGCCGCCAAGCTGATCGCTGCGGCGCGCAAGCCCGTGCTCTACGTCGGCGGTGGCGTCATCCGCGGTGAGGCCAGTGCCGAGTTGCTGGAGCTGGCCGAGCTGACCGGCATCCCGGTCGTCACCACGCTGATGGCCCGCGGTGCCTTCCCGGACAGCCACCCGCAGAACCTGGGTATGCCGGGCATGCACGGCACCGTGGCGGCCGTGGGCGCGCTGCAGAGGAGCGACCTGCTGATCGCTCTGGGCACCCGGTTCGACGACCGGGTGACCGGCCAGCTGTCGTCATTCGCGCCGGACGCCAAGGTGATCCACGCTGACATCGACCCCGCCGAGATCGGCAAGAACCGGCATGCCGATGTGCCGATCGTGGGCGACGTCAAGGCGGTCATCACCGATCTCATCGAGGTGTTGCGCCGCGACGAGACGACCAGTGCCACACTGAAATTGGACGACTGGTGGGAGTACCTGTCAGGTCTCAAGTCGACCTACCCGCTGAGCTACGGGCCGCAGAGCGACGGCAGCCTGAGCCCCGAGTACGTCATCGAGACGCTGGGCAAGATCGCCGGTCCGGAGGCGGTGTACGTGGCCGGGGTCGGGCAGCACCAGATGTGGGCCGCCCAGTTCGTCAAGTACGAGAACCCCAAGACCTGGTTGAACTCCGGTGGTCTGGGCACCATGGGCTTCGCCGTTCCGGCGGCCATGGGTGCCAAGTTCGCCCGCCCCGAGGCCGAGGTGTGGGCCATCGACGGCGACGGCTGCTTCCAGATGACCAACCAGGAGTTGGCCACCTGTGCCATCGAGGGCGCGCCGATCAAGGTGGCGTTGATCAACAACGGCAACCTGGGCATGGTGCGGCAGTGGCAGACGCTGTTCTACGACCAGCGGTACAGCCAGACCGATCTGGCCACGCACTCACGTCGGATCCCGGACTTCGTCAAGCTGGCCGAGGCGCTGGGTTGTGTGGGGTTGCGCTGCGAACGGGCCGAGGACGTCGAGGACGTCATCAACCAGGCCCGGGCCATCAACGACCGCCCGGTGGTCATCGACTTCATCGTCGGTGCCGACGCCCAGGTGTGGCCGATGGTCGCCGCCGGCACCAGCAACGACGAGATCATGGCAGCCCGGGACATCCGGCCGCTGTTCGACGAGAACGACGACGAGGGGCATGCCTGATGAGCAACACCACCCCCACCCACACCCTCTCGGTGCTGGTCGAAGACAAACCCGGCGTGCTCGCCCGGGTGGCCTCGCTGTTCTCTCGTCGCGGCTACAACATCCAGTCCTTGGCGGTCGGTGCCACCGAG
Organism: Mycolicibacterium frederiksbergense; assembly: GCF_029893345.1. Classification (GTDB taxonomy): domain Bacteria; phylum Actinomycetota; class Actinomycetes; order Mycobacteriales; family Mycobacteriaceae; genus Mycobacterium; species Mycobacterium frederiksbergense_B. The sequence continues at coordinate 183,932 of NZ_JARXVE010000006.1, forward strand.
CAGAAGGACATGTCGCGGATGACGATCGTGGTCAGCGTCGAGGAATCGCCGCTGGAGCAGATCAACAAGCAGCTCAACAAGCTGATCAACGTGATCAAGATCGTCGAGCAGGAGGAGGACAACTCCGTCTCTCGCGAACTCGCGTTGATCAAGGTGCGCGCCGACGCGTCCAACCGGGGCCAGGTCATCGAAGCGGTGAATCTGTTCCGCGCCAAGGTGGTTGATGTTTCGACCGAGTCCCTGACGGTTGAGGCGACCGGCACGCCGGAGAAGTTGGAGGCCCTACTGCGGGTCCTGGAGCCGTACGGTATCCGCGAGCTCGCACAATCGGGTGTGGTTTCGGTGTCTCGCGGTCCGCGCGGCATCAGCACGGCGAAGTAATAAGCACGTCAAGTAGCGTTAACCGGCTGAAGAGCTAGAAGAGAAGGAAAATTTCGCATGGCAGTTGAGATGTTTTACGACGCCGACGCGGACCTGTCGATCATCCAGGGTCGCAAGGTCGCCGTCATCGGCTACGGCAGCCAGGGGCACGCGCATTCGCTGTCGCTGCGCGACTCGGGCGTGCAGGTGAAGGTCGGTCTCAAGGAGGGCTCGAAGTCCCGCGTCAAGGTCGAGGAGCAGGGCCTGGAGGTCGACACCCCGGCCGAGGTCGCCAAGTGGGCTGACCTGATCATGGTCCTCGCGCCCGATACCGCGCAGGCCGAGATCTTCAAGAACGACATCGAGCCCAACCTGGAGGACGGCAACGCGCTGTTCTTCGGCCACGGTCTCAACATCCACTTCGGTCTGATCAAGCCTCCGGCCAACGTCACCGTCGGCATGGTCGCCCCCAAGGGGCCCGGCCACCTGGTGCGTCGCCAGTTCGTCGACGGCAAGGGCGTGCCCTGCCTGATCGCCATCGATCAGGATCCCAAGGGTGAGGGCCAGGCCCTGGCGCTGTCCTACGCCGCCGCGATCGGTGGCGCCCGTGCCGGCGTCATCAAGACCACCTTCAAGGAAGAGACCGAGACCGACCTGTTCGGTGAGCAGGCCGTGCTCTGCGGTGGCACCGAAGAGCTGGTCAAGGCCGGCTTCGAGGTCATGGTCGAGGCCGGTTACGCCCCGGAGATGGCCTACTTCGAGGTGCTGCACGAGCTCAAGCTGATCGTCGACCTGATGTACGAGGGTGGCATCGCCCGGATGAACTACTCGGTGAGCGACACCGCCGAGTTCGGTGGGTATCTGTCCGGTCCCCGAGTTATTGATGCCGGTACCAAGCAGCGGATGAAGGACATCCTGACCGACATCCAGGACGGCACCTTCGTCAAGCGCCTGGTCGCCAACGTCGAGGGTGGCAACAAGGAGCTCGAGGCGCTGCGCAAGGCCAACGCCGAGCACCCGATCGAGGTCACCGGCAAGAAGCTGCGCGACCTGATGAGCTGGGTCGACCGGCCGATCACCGAAACGGCCTAAGTCTCCGCGCCGAAATCAACGAAATGGCTGCCATCGGACACCGATGGCAGCCATTTTGTTGTTCTGGCGGCCTACGACGTGAGGCGCTGCGCCACGCCGACCACGCGCCGCGCCAGGTGGTCGAGGGCGTCGATGGTGGCGTCGTCCAATTCGGTGATGTTGTCGCGGTTGGCGATCAGCCCCACGCCGTAGGGGTTGCCGTCATTGAACTTCACCGGGTCGGTGTAGCCGGGCGGCACGATGATCCCGCCGAAATGCATCAAGGTCACGTACAGATTGAGCAGGGTGGTTTCCTGTCCGCCATGGGTGGTCTGGCTGGAGGTGAACCCCGCGTAGACCTTGTCGGCCAGCTGGCCCTGGGACCACAAACCGCCCAGCGAGTCGATGAACGTCCGGAACTGCGCGGCGGGGGACCCGAACCGGGTGGGGGAGCCGAAGATCACCGCATCGGCCCACACGATGTCCTCACCGGTGGCGGCCGGGAGGTTTGTGGTGGCTTCGTAATTGGCGGTCCAGGCCGGATTGCGGGCGAAGGATTCCGGATCCCGGGTTTCGGCGATGTGGCGCAACCGCACCTCGGCGCCCGCTGATTCGGCCGCCTTGGCCACCCGCTGGGCCATGGTGGTGCCGTGCCCGGTTGCCGAGTAGTAGATGACCGCGACCTTGGTGGTGGAGGAAGTCACGGCGCCAGCTTAGGCAGATCCGTGATGCCGAACTCGCGTTTCAGGACGGTACGTGCGGCGTAGTACCCGCACATGCCGTGCACCCCGGTACCGGGCGGCGTCGCCGACGAGCACAGATACGCCTTGGGGATCGGTGTGGTCCAGGGATCGAGCCGCAGCGTCGGCCCGACTAGCGCGGCGAACAGGGTGGCTCCGCCCACGATGATGTCGCCGCCTACGTAGTTCGCGTTGTGCTGCGCCATCTTGGCCGCCGGCACACAGCGTGTGGCGAGCACCAGGTCACGGAAACCGGGCGCCGCACTTTCGAACATCGCTGTCACCGTCTCGGTGAGATCGGCAGGGGAATCGGCTGGAACGTGCGAGTAGGTCCACAGCGGTCGACGGCCCGCGGCGTCGATACGGGTGGGGTCGACCAGATGCGGCAGGGCCGCCAGCGTCATCGGTCGCTCGGCGTGACGGCCGGCGGCGATCTCACGTTCGGCCAGGGCCATCTGTGCACGTGTTCCGCCCATGTGGATCGTCGGCGAGGCCCCGACCCGCGGGTCCCGCCACGGAATCTCGCCCGAGAGCACAAAGTCGATCTTGCACACCCCAGGTCCGAATCGATAGCGGCGCAACGCCTTTGCATAGCGTGACGGAACGGTATCAGCGTAGATGTCCAGCAATGCCGTTGGTGCAGTGTCGTAGATGACCACCCCATCGGGTGGGCTGGTTACCGGTTCGCCGGTGATCAGTTCGCCGCCGTGATCGCGCAGATCGGCGATCAATGCATCGGGAATCACCTGGGTTCCGCCGACCGGCACCGGCCAACCGGCGGTGTGGGCGACGGTGCCCAGCATGAGCCCGGCGCCGCTGTTCACCGGCGAGGGCATCCGGGAAATGGCATGCGTGCCAACGCCGGTGAACAGTGCGCGGGCGTCCTCGCCGCGCAATGCGCCCCATGCCGGGCTGCCCTGGGCGAGCACCCGCAACCCGGTGCGCACGGTGGTCGGCAGATCCGGTGGTAGCGACCGCTTGTCGCCGAGAAAGAAGCCCAGCACACCGTCGGGGTGTTCGGTCAGCGGTCCGAACAACCGCCGCCAGGACTGTCCATGGTCGAGTTCGGCGCAGGTGCGGTCCAGCGATCGGTAGGCAATGGCGGCAGCCCGGTTCGGCAGCGGGTTGGCATAGGAGACCTCCGGTGCCACCAGTTGCACGCCACGTGCGGCGAGATCGAATTCGGCGAAGAACGGCGACGCCACCCCCAATGGGTGCACCGCCGAGCAGACGTCGTGCAGCACCCCGGAAAACTCCGGATCGGGCAGGGTGCGGGCGCCGCCGCCCGGGGTCGGCTGGGCTTCGATCACGCGCACCGACAGACCGGCGCGGGCGCAGATGACGGCGGCGGCCAGGCCATTGGGGCCACTGCCGACGATTGTGACGTCCACGCCACCAGTAGACCGCACCGAGAACAATGGTGGCGGGCGTCCGCGCGTTTCGGCCCACACATTAGGCTGTCCACGTGAGTCTTCCCGTTGTTTTGATTGCCGACAAGCTCGCTGAATCGACCGTCGCCGCGCTCGGCGACCAGGTAGAGATCAGGTGGGTCGACGGTCCGGACCGCGAGAAGCTGCTCGCCGCCGTGCCGGAAGCCGACGCCCTGCTGGTCCGTTCCGCGACCACCGTGGACGCCGAGGTCCTCGCCGCTGCCCCCAAACTCAAGATCGTCGCCCGCGCCGGTGTCGGCCTGGACAACGTCGATGTCGATGCCGCGACGGCCCGCGGTGTGCTGGTCGTCAACGCACCGACCTCCAACATCCACAGCGCTGCCGAGCACGCCTTGGCTTTGCTGCTGTCCGCGGCCCGGCAGATCCCTGCCGCCGACGCGACGCTGCGCGATCACGCTTGGAAGCGCTCGTCGTTCTCCGGCACCGAGATCTTCGGCAAGACCGTCGGTGTGGTCGGCCTCGGCCGGATCGGCCAGCTGGTCGCCCAGCGTCTGGCGGCCTTCGGCGCGCACATCGTGGCCTACGACCCCTACGTGTCGCAGGCCCGCGCGGCGCAGCTCGGCATCGAATTGCTGCCGCTCGACGAACTGCTCGGCCGGGCCGATTTCATCTCGGTGCACCTGCCCAAGACCAAGGAAACCGCCGGCCTGCTCGGCAAGGAGAACCTGGCCAAGACCAAGCCGGGCGTCATCATCGTCAACGCGGCCCGCGGCGGCCTGATCGACGAGCAGGCGCTTGCCGATGCGATCACCAGTGGCCACGTGCGGGCCGCGGGTCTGGATGTGTTCTCCACCGAACCGTGCACGGACAGCCCGCTGTTCGAGCTGCCTGAGGTCGTCGTGACTCCGCACCTGGGCGCCTCGACGGCCGAGGCGCAGGACCGCGCCGGTACCGATGTGGCGGCCAGTGTGAAGCTGGCGCTGGCCGGTGAGTTCGTGCCCGACGCGGTCAACGTGGGCGGGGGAGCCGTCGGCGAGGAAGTGGCGCCCTGGCTGGACCTGGTGCGCAAGCTCGGCCTGCTGGTCGGTGTGCTGTCCGATGCACCGCCGGTGACGCTGACCGTGCAGGTGCGCGGCGAGTTGGCCTCCGAAGATGTTGAGATCCTGCGACTGTCGGCGCTGCGCGGATTGTTCTCCGCGGTGGTCGATGAGCAGGTGACGTTCGTCAACGCCCCGGCGCTGGCCGCCGACCGGGGAGTGGCGTCCGAGATCAGCACCGCCAGCGAGAGCCCGAACCATCGCAGTGTGGTCGATGTGCGCGCCGTGCACGCTGACGGCAGCGCGTTGAATGTGGCCGGCACCTTGTCCGGGCCGCAGCTGATCGAAAAGATCGTCCAGATCAACGGACGCAACTTCGACCTGCGTGCGGAGGGCCACAACCTGGTGGTCAACTACACCGATAAGCCCGGCGCCCTCGGCAAGATCGGCACGCTGCTGGGCGGGGCGAACGTCAACATCGAGGCCGCCCAGATGAGCCAGGACACCACAGGCGATCACGCCACCGTGATGCTGCGCCTGGATACCGATGTGCCCGAGGACGTGCGCGCAGCGATCGCCGACGCGGTCGCCGCCACCACACTGGAAGTGGTCGATCTGTCATGAAGCTCGCTGTAATCGCCGGTGACGGCATCGGTCCGGAGGTCATCGCCGAGGCACTCAAGGTGCTCGACGCGGTGCTGCCCGGGGTGGACCGGACCGAGTACGACCTGGGCGCGCGCCGCTACCACGCGACCGGGGAACTGCTCACCGAGGAGACCATCGAGGAACTGCGCGGCTACGACGCCATCCTGCTGGGAGCCATCGGCGACCCCTCGGTGCCCAGCGGCATCTTGGAGCGCGGCCTGCTGCTCAAGCTGCGGTTCGCCCTGGACCACCACGTCAACCTGCGGCCGGGCCGGCTGTATCCCGGTGTCGAGAGCCCGCTTTCGGGTGTGACGAACATCGACTTCGTTGTGGTGCGCGAGGGCACCGAGGGTCCGTACACCGGCAACGGCGGTGCACTGCGCGTCGGCACGCCGCACGAGGTGGCCACCGAGGTGAGCGTCAACACCGCGTTCGGCGTCGAGCGTGTGGTGCGTGACGCCTTCGCCCGGGCCCAGTCCCGGCGCAGGCACCTGACCCTGGTGCACAAGACCAACGTGCTGACCTTCGCCGGCAGCCTGTGGTCGCGTGTCGTGGCCGAGGTCGGCCGTGAATACCCCGATGTCGAGGTGGCCTACCAGCACATCGACGCCGCCACCATTCACATGGTCACCGATCCGGGCCGGTTCGACGTGATCGTCACCGACAACCTGTTCGGCGACATCATCACCGACCTGTCGGCGGCGGTGTGCGGCGGCATCGGGTTGGCGGCCAGCGGCAACATCGATGCGACACGGACCAATCCGTCGATGTTCGAGCCGGTGCACGGCAGTGCGCCCGATATCGCCGGGCAGGGGATCGCCGATCCCACCGCTGCGGTGATGAGCGTGGCGCTGTTGCTGGCACATATCGGTGAAACCGATGCGGCGGCCCGGGTGGACAAGGCCGTCAGTGAACACCTGGCAACCCGCGGGGACGCCAAGTTGTCCACCAGCGAGGTCGGTGAGCGGATCCTGTCGCTGCTGTAGCGACGCTGACGCGAACTCCACCGACCCGATCCGGGTCGGTGGAGTTTCTGCGCTATACCGGCAGCCGACGGCTGACCGCCAGCGCGCATATCGCGGCGGCGAACGCGGCCAACGCGCCGGCCCGCAGCCACGGGCCACGATCGGGACCGACGGTCGTCTGATACCCGATCTGCTGCTGGATCGCCTGATAGTTGTGGTTCAGATCGTCGATGTTGGTGGCCCGGTAGGTCTGTCCACCGGACAGCTCGGCGATGCGCTTGAGCTGCTCTTCGTCGACCGGCACCGGTACCTGTTGGTTCGCGAGTTCGACGGTTCCGCCCTTGGTGCCGAAGGCGATGGTGGAGACGGGGATGCCCTGATCTTTGGCGGCGCGCGCGGCGGTGAATGACCCGCGCGGGTTGTCCGGGTTGGCCGGCTTATTGGCCGCCCCGTCTGACTCCAGCACGATCCGGGCCGGCGGGGCGTCGGTGTTGTCTGCGCTGAGAACTGCTGACATCGACGAGATGGATTGCAGGGCAGTGAATATCGCCTCGCCGGTGGCGGTGGAATCCGCGAGGCTCAGGTGGTCAAGGGCTGCCTCGGTGGCCTTGTGATCCGCGGTCGGCGACACCAGCAGCGCGGCATTTCCGGCGAAGGCCACCAGGCCCAGATTCACTCCGGGGGTGAGCCGTTCCGCGAACTGTTTGGCCGCCGACTGGGCTGCCGCGAGCCGGGTGGGTGCCACGTCGGTCGCGCCCATCGACTGGGATTCATCGATGACGAGCATGATCACCGCGCGGTTGCGCGGCGTGCGGATTTCGTGCGTCGGCCCGGCGAGGGCGACGGTCAGCAGGATCAGTGAGCACAATGCCAGCGCAACCGGCAGGTGCTTGACCCATCGGCGTGCCGCGGTGGTTCCGCTGAACTGACGGAACCGTCTCTGCCTGCGGATCTGGACGACGATGTAGAGCGCCAGCAGCGCGACGGGGACCAGCAGCAGGGCCAGCCAGCCCGGTTCGGACAACGTCGTCATCGGTACCGTCCCACCGTGTCACCATCCGTTCTGCTCGGGTCGCCCTGTCGAGCCGCCGGGCGCACTCCACCTTCAGTTATATACTCAAGCAAACGTTTGACCGTGGTGGGCGGTGTCGGAAGGTCTGAATCGTCATGCTGAACGAGCTGAGCCTGTCCGGGTTCACCAACCCGTGGTACTTCCTGGGCCTGTTGGTGGTCGCGGCGGTGGCTGTCATGTACCTGTGGATTCAGCGCGCAAAACGCAAGCGGGTACTGCGGTTCGCCAACATGGCCGTGCTGGATCAGGTGGCACCGGCAGACAAGCCCAGTCGTTGGCGTCATCTTCCGGCTGCGCTACTGGTCGCGGCATTGGCGTTGTTGACCACAGCGATGGCGGGACCGACCGACAACATCCGCGTTCCGCGCAACCGGGCAGTGGTGATGCTCGTCATCGATGTATCGGAATCCATGGCTGCCACCGATGTGGCGCCGAGCCGCATCGAGGCCGCACGGGCGGCTGCGGCGAGTTTCGCCGAGAAGCTCACCCCCGGGATCAATCTCGGTTTGGTCAAGTTCTCGTCGAGCGCGGTGATGATGGTGGCGCCGACCGCCGATCACGAGGCCGTCAAACGCGCGATCAACACGCTGAAGCCAGAGCCGCGCACCGCGACCGGCGAGGGGATCTTCACTGCGCTGCAGGCGATCGCGACGGCAGGGGCGGTGATGGCTGGTGCTGAGGGCCCGCCGCCGGCCAGGATCGTTTTGGAATCCGACGGCAAAGAAACGGTGCCGACCGACCCTGACCAACCGCGGGGTGCATTCACCGCGGCCCGCGCGGCTCGGGACCAGCACGTGCCGATCTCCACCATTTCCTTCGGCACGCCCTACGGCACAGTCAATCTTGATGGCCAGGATATTCCGGTGCCTGTCGATGACGTCACATTGAAGAAGATCGTCGAGATCACCAACGGTCAGGCTTTTCACGCGGGAAGTCTCAATGAGCTCCAGTCCGTCTACTCGACGTTGGAGCAGCAGGTCGGATACCAGACCGTGCGCGGGGATGCCAGCGCCAGCTGGATCGGTATGGCCTTGCTGGCGTTGACCGCAGCGATGGCGGTGGGAATCCTGGTCAATCGGCGACTACCGTTGTAAGACATGGTGGCGCCGCGGGATCCCTACGTTCGCGACGCTCGGCGTCGGCGTTGGCCACAGGCGGCGGCCGTCATCGCCGCCACCGCAGTGGTTCTGGCATCAAGCTGCTCCGGCCATTTCGGGTCACCGATCCCCGAGGGCATCCCGCCGCCACCGGGTGATCCGGTTCCCGATATCGACATCTCGGCCCGGGGCAGGCCCGCCGACCAACTCGCGGTCTGGGCTGCTGCCCGCGCCGGCGCGCTGGAATTGCCCGTCACGGCGCTCGAGGCCTACGCATATGCGGCGAAGGTCGCAGAGGTGGTCAATCCGGGTTGCCACATCGGTTGGACCACGCTGGCCGCGATCGGCACGGTGGAGAGCCGCAACGGTACCTACCGGGGAGCGACGATTGCACCGAACGGCGATGTCACCCCACCCATCCGCGGGGTGAAACTCGATGGGACGAACGGCAATCTGCGAATCGTCGAGGAGGCCGGGGTTGGTGATCCCGACTATGCCCAGGCGATGGGGCCTATGCAGTTCATCCCGGAGACCTGGCGGCTCTACGGTGTCGACGCCCACAACGACGGAGTGATCAACGTCGACAACATCGATGATGCCGCGCTGTCCGCGGCCGGCTACCTCTGTTACCGCGGAGGAGATCTGGCCACCCCGCTCGGATGGTTGAATGCGATACTGGCATACAACAATTCGGGCCTGTACGCGCGGACCGTCCGGGACTGGGCAACGGCCTACGCGGCCGGCCACGCGCTGTAGCGACGGCGGTCAATCCATCGCCGGCTGGGGGATGGATTCCACCGGCACCAGCGGTACGGCCAACAAGGGCAGCAACGCACAAACCGCGAATGCCGCGGGGAACCCGGCCGCACCGATCAGCGCGCCGAACACCGGTGCGGAACTGGCGGTCGCCAGGTGTTGGGCGGTGTTCTGGGTGCCCAGGGCGCGACCGCTCCAGAACGGTCCGGCGATCTCGGCGATGCCGGTGAAGGCCAAACCGTTGTCGGACACCGTGATCACCGATGCGATCACCATCAGCGCGATGCTGATCGGTGAACCGAACCAGTCGGTGAGGGCGAGCAGCGCCATGGTGACCGCTGCCGCCACCGCGATGGTGCGGATGGGGCGCAGCCGATCGCCGACGATATCCGACCAGCGGCCGGCGGCGATCCGGCCGCCGGCGCCGAGCAGCTGTGCGATGCCGACCATGACACCGGCCGATTCGGGCGACCACCCCCGGTCGGCGATCAGCCAGGTCAACGCGAAAGTCCACAGCACCGCTTGGGGCACCACCAGCAGTACCGATGTGGCGTGAATCCGCCACAACAGCGCCGAGCCACGGTACGGGTTGGCCAGATGTTCGGTGGGCGCCTCGGCCCTTGGCGGGCGGGGCGGATCGATGACCCCGGCCGCACTGACCACAGCGGCCAACGTGCACACGATGGCCGGGAACAGCAACGCGGCTGTGAGCCCGCGTGATTCGGCCAGACGCGGAATCACCAACGCGCCCAACCCGACTCCGAGCGGGACAGCGGTCTGCCGGATTCCCATCACCAGGCCGCGCCGCTCGGGGGGAAACCACCCGACCACCAGCCGGCCGCTGGCCGAGTTGCTGCTGGCGGCGGCCATACCGCCGAGAAACAACAGGATGCCGGTGGCGACAAGCGAATCCACCGCCGCGGCGGCGAATGCCGCGGCAGCGGTGAGAGCCGAACCCAGTGCGAGCACGAGTCGCTCGCCGAACCGGTCCACCACATAGCCCCAGACGATGAGTGTCGTCACCATGCCGAAACTGGGCATCGCCGACAGTAGGCCGGCCTGGGCCAGGTCGAGATGCCGTTCGGTGTGCAGGGTGGGTATGAGGAACGCGGCACCGTTGATGAACACGTTGGCGCACATTGTCGATGACAGTGCGATCGCCAGCATGGACCAGCGGCGCGCGGATCCGATCGTTGAGCCTGGCACTGGGCCATCGTCCCATTTCTTCCCAAAATATCGAACTCGAATCTCAGCATATGGAACACGTGGCAAAGCCCAATAGCCTGTCACGGTGAAGCTACGGTTGATGGCGGTTTCGGCATTGCTGGCCCCGGCCCTGTTCTGCGGCCCGATTCCTCTTGCCGCGGCAGCGGCCCCGCCGAACTGGTCCGGGCTCGATGCCCGTAACTACGATGCCCCGATCCCGGCCCCGGGGACGCTCATCCAGACGGTGCCCCTTGACCCGGCACTGTCGGTGGACGGCGCGGCCCAGGCGTATCGAATCCTGTACTCGACTGTGGACCAGCATGATTCGCCAGCGGTGAGCACCGCTGTCGTCTTTGTGCCGCGTGGTGATGCACCCGAAGGCGGTTGGCCCACAGTCGCATGGGCGCACGGCACGGTCGGGCTCGGCGACGACTGCGCCCCGTCGGCCCACCCGCGCAGCATGCGCGATAACGAATACCTCACGCACTGGCTGGATCAGGGCTACGCCATCGTCGGCTCCGACTACGCCGGACTGGGCACGCCCGGTTTGATGAGTTACCTCAACAGCGTCGCCACCGCGCACAGCGTCGTCGACTCGGTGATCGCCATGCACCACATGGACCTGCCGTTGTCGCCCAATTGGGCGCTGGTCGGGCAATCCCAGGGCGGTGCGGCTGCCGTCGACAGTGCCCGGTGGGCCACCGAGTTCAGCCGCGGAACCGGCCTGAACTACCGCGGTGTGGTGGCGACCGGCACCCCTGCCGGTGTCGAGAGCATCGTCAAGCAGGCCGGCCCCGATATGGTCCTGCCCCCGAATCTGGGGCCCGCCGCCAACAGCTACACCGGCTACATCCTGGCCGGATTCCGCGACGCACGGCCCGATATCGACGTCAACAGCGTGCTGACCCCGGCCGGACTCGACGCCGTGGCCAAGGCCGAGACCTTGTGCAAGATGGACCTGGACGGTGCGCTGGCCGGAATGACCCCGACCGGGTTCTTCCGCGCTCCACTGGCGACACTGCCCGGCGCGGCCGAGGCGCTCGACGCGTATATGGGAACCCCGACCAGCGGCTACGACCGGCCGATCCTCCTGGGCGTCGGGATGCTGGACCGCGACGTGCCGCCGAAGCTCTCGATCGACTTCAACGAGCGACTGGCGGCCCACGGTCAGGACGTCACACTGAAGATCTATCCCGATGAGGATCACTCCGGCACAGTGCTGGCCTCGATGCCCGATTCAACACCGTTCCTGCGGGGGTTGTTCGACGGGAGCTGACCGAAACCGCCGGTCGGGCCGTCACTACGCTGACAACATGCGTTTAGGTCGAATCGCCAGTCCCGACGGGGTCGCCTTCGTGAGTATCGAAGGCGACGAAGCAGACGCGGTCTGCAAAGAAATCGCTGAGCATCCGTTCGGTACACCGAGTTTCACCGGGCGTACTTGGCCGCTGGCCGACGTGCGGCTACTCGCGCCGATCCTGGCCAGCAAAGTGATCTGCATGGGCAAGAACTATGCGGCCCACGCCGAGGAGATGGGCGGGGTGGCGCCCGAGGATCCGGTGATCTTCCTCAAGCCGAACACCGCGATCATCGGCCCCAACGTGCCGATCCAACTGCCGGCCGACGCCAACCCCGTCCACCATGAGGGGGAGTTGGCCATCGTCATCGGGCGGCCCTGCAAGGACGTGCCCGCCGCGCGCGCGGCGGAGAACATCCTGGGCTACACGATCGCCAACGATGTCTCGGCGCGCGATCAGCAGCGCAAGGACGGTCAGTGGATGCGGGCCAAGGGGCATGACACGTTCTGCCCCGTCGGCCCGTGGATCGACACCTCGATCGATCCGTCGGACCTGGAACTGCGCACCGAAGTGAATGGTGAGGTGCGCCAGCGCAGCCGAACCTCACTGATGATCCACGACATCGGCGCCATCGTGGAGTGGGTCTCGGCGGTGATGACGCTGCTGCCCGGTGACCTCATCCTGACCGGAACCCCCGAGGGTGTCGGCCCGATCGAAAACGGGGACACCGTGAGCGTCACCGTCGAAGGCATCGGCACCCTGACCAATCCCGTTGTACGCAAGCAGAAGTAAGGAAATCGATGACTGCCTCCAGTGATCCGGTCCGGGTCCGTTTCTGCCCGTCGCCGACCGGCACCCCGCACGTCGGGTTGGTCCGCACCGCACTGTTCAACTGGGCCTACGCGCGCCACACCGGCGGCACGTTCGTCTTCCGTATCGAGGACACCGATGCCGCGCGCGACAGCGATGAGAGCTATGCCGCGATCCTGGACGCGCTGCGCTGGTTGGGCCTGGACTGGGATGAAGGCCCCGAGGTCGGTGGCCCCTATGAGCCGTATCGGCAGTCGCAGCGTAGCGAGATCTACCGTGACGTGATCGCGCGCCTGTTGGAGGCCGGCGAGGTGTACGAGGCGTATTCGACGCCGGAAGAGGTTGAGGCGCGGCACGTGGCGGCCGGGCGTAATCCCAAGCTGGGCTATGACAATTACGACCGCGACCTCACCGACGAGCAGCGCCAGGCGTTTGCCGACGAGGGCCGAAAGCCGGTGCTGCGGTTGCGCATGCCCGATGCGGATCTGTCCTGGAACGATCTGGTCCGCGGCCCGACCACGTTCCCGGCGGGCTCGGTGCCGGATTTTGCGATCACGCGGAGCAACGGAGATCCGTTGTACACCTTGGTCAATCCGGTCGATGACGCACTGATGAAGATCACCCACGTGCTGCGCGGCGAGGACATCATGCCCTCGACACCGCGCCAGATCGCGCTGTATCAGGCGTTGATGCGGATCGGCGTGGCCGAGCGGGTTCCCGAATTTGCTCATTTGCCAAGCGTTCTGGGTGAGGGCAACAAGAAGCTGTCCAAGCGTGATCCGCAGTCGAATCTGTTCCTGCACCGGGACCGCGGTTTTCTGCCGGAGGGCCTGTTGAACTACCTGGCGCTGCTGGGCTGGGGCATCGCCGACGATCACGACGTGTTCAGCCTCGATGAGATGGTGGCCGCATTCGATGTGACCAACGTCAATTCGAATCCGGCGCGGTTCGACCAGAAGAAGGCCGACGCGATCAACGCCGAGCACATCCGACTGCTGGCCCCAGCGGATTTCACCGCGCGGCTGCGGGCCTATCTGGACGCGCACGGTCACCACACCGGCTTGGATGACGCCGGATTCGCCGAAGCCGCCGCGTTGGTCCAAACCCGCATCGTGGTGCTGGGCGACGCGTGGGGGCTGCTGAAGTTCTTCGACGAGGGCTCCTACGAGATCGACGAGAAGGCCGCGGGCAAGGAGCTGCGCGAGGAGGCCGCACCGGTCCTGGATGCCGCTCTGAGCGCCCTGGAGGGCGTCGGGGAGTGGAACACCGCCAACATCGAGTCCGCGCTCAAGGCGGCGCTTCTGGACGGTCTTGAGCTCAAGCCCCGTAAGGCGTTCGGACCGATCCGGGTAGCCGTCACGGGTGCAACGGTCAGCCCGCCGCTGTTCGAGTCGATGGAACTGCTGGGTGCGGACAGCAGTCTGGCGCGGTTGCGGGCCGCCCGGGGCAGGGTGTGAAAACCACTCCAAAATCTTTGGTAGTCTGCTCTCCGGTTCGAAAAGCGAAGCGGGGAAGTTCCCGCCGAGCGGATCGGATCAATAATTGCCCGTGACCTGCGGTGATGGGTAGTTATTGGGGTATGGTGTAATTGGCAACACAGCTGATTCTGGTTCAGCCATTCTAGGTTCGAGTCCTGGTACCCCAGCCAATCGGTCGGATTAGGTCAGAGTGATCGTCTGAGCTATGCTGACCATCCGGAAGTTCAAGGCCCCCGTCGTCTAGCGGCCTAGGACGCCGCCCTCTCACGGCGGTAGCGTGGGTTCGAATCCCATCGGGGGTACAGAGGTAAAAGGCACCCGGTCCATACGGACCGGGTGCCTTTTGCTTTGCGCGGTGAAGTCGGTGCAGAGCGCTAATCACTCCAACGTGGCGAACGTCACGTTGGAGTGATTAGGGTCACCGAGCGCCACATTCGGCGGGACGGCGTCGGGAGCCCCGGCCGGGAGTGGTTACGACGCGACACACCGACGCCCGTGCGGTGAGAGGTGTCTCACAGTCGGCGGGCGAGGGCGTCGGCGGCGGCGAGCAGATCGGCGGCCCAGCGGGCTCCGGGCCGGCGGCCCATGCGATCGATCGGCCCTGAGACCGATATGGCGGCAATCACTGAGCCCCGGCCGTCACGTACCGGTGCCGACACACTGGCGACTCCAGGCTCGCGCTCGGCGGCACTCTGGGCCCAGCCGCGCTTGCGGACCTCGGCCAGGGTGCGGTCGGTGAATTTGGCGGTCGGCAGCACGGCCTGCTGGGTGGCCGCGTCGGCGTAGGCCAGCAGCACCTTGGCGCCCGAGCCCGCGGTCATCGGCAGGTGGGTGCCGACGGGCACGGTGTCGCGCAGACCGGCGGGGGGCTCAAGGGCCACCACGCACACCCGGGACAGGCCCTCCCGGCGGTAGAGCTGAACGCTCTCGCCGGTGATCTCGCGCAGTCGGGGTAACACGGCCGCGCCCGCGGCCAGCAGCGGATCGTTGACGTGAGAGGCCAATTCGGTCAGTGCGGGCCCCAGGCGCCAGCGGCCGTCGCCGTCGCGGGCCAGCAGCCGGTGGGTTTCCAGCCCCGCCGCCAACCGATGCGCGGTCGCCCGGGGCAGGCCGGTCCGCTCGCACAATTCGGCCAGCCCACATGGTGACTCGGCCACTGTGTGCAGTACACCCACCGCTTTGTCGAGCACGCCGATGCCGCTATCATTTCTCACAGAGAGATACTAGCGTCTCGCATTCTGAGATGGCGACGATAACTCCAAACCCTGCCCAGCCCCCGGCGGACTCTTGAATGTGAGCCCGCAATCGCTTTGAACCGAATCGAGTAGCAGCGATGGACCAACCGACAAAGGCATCCGCCAAGCCCCGCACCATGGCCGAGAAGGTGTGGGAAGACCACGTTGTGGCGCCCGGCGAGGGCGAGGGTGCGGCCAAAGAGCCCGACTTGATCTATATCGATCTGCATCTCGTGCACGAGGTCACCAGCCCGCAGGCATTCGACGGGCTGCGGTTGGCCGGCCGACCGGTGCGGCGGCCTGACCTGACCATCGCCACCGAAGATCACAACGTGCCCACCATCGATATCGATAAGCCGATCGCCGATCCGGTATCGCGCACCCAGGTCGAGACATTGCGGCGCAACTGTGCGGAATTCGGCATCCGGTTGCACTCGATGGGCGACGCCGAGCAGGGCATCGTGCACATCATCGGACCGCAACTCGGGCTCACTCAGCCGGGCATGACGATCGTTTGTGGCGATAGCCACACGTCGACCCACGGTGCCTTCGGTGCCATCGCAATGGGTATCGGCACTTCGGAGGTCGAGCATGTGATGGCCACCCAGACGCTGCCGCTCAAGCCATTCAAGACCATGGCGGTCAACGTCGACGGGGTGCTGCCCCCCGGAGTCAGCGCCAAGGACATCATCTTGGCTGTCATCGCCAAGATCGGTACCGGCGGCGGGCAGGGACACGTCATCGAATACCGCGGCAGTGCCATCGAGGCTTTGTCGATGGAAGGCCGGATGACGATCTGCAACATGAGCATCGAGGCCGGGGCACGCGCAGGCATGGTCGCCCCTGACGAGACGACGTTCGAGTTCCTCAAGGGCCGTCCGCACGCCCCCAAGGGCGCCGACTGGGATGCCGCCGTCGCCGCGTGGAGCCAGTTGCGTACCGACGAGGGTGCCGAATTCGACACCGAGGTCTATCTGGATGCCGCCTCGCTGAGCCCGTTTGTGACGTGGGGCACCAACCCGGGTCAGGGCGTGCCGCTGTCCGCATCGGTGCCCGACCCGGAGCTGCTCGGCGACGACGCCGAGCGTCAGTCGGCGGAGAAGGCATTGGCCTACATGGATCTTCAGCCGGGTATGGCCATGCGTGACATCGCCGTGGACACCGTGTTCGTGGGTTCGTGCACCAACGGCCGGATCGAGGATCTGCGCGTGGTCGCCGACGTGTTGCGGGACCGGAAGGTGGCCGAGGGGGTGCGGATGTTGATCGTGCCGGGCTCGATGCGGGTCCGGGCCCAGGCCGAATCGGAAGGTCTCGACCGGATATTCACCGCTGCCGGCGCCCAGTGGCGTCAGGCCGGCTGCTCGATGTGTCTGGGCATGAACCCCGATCAACTGGCCCCGGGGCAGCGCTGCGCCTCGACGTCCAACCGGAATTTCGAAGGCCGCCAGGGCAAGGGCGGCCGGACCCACTTGGTCTCGCCGGCCGTCGCGGCGGCCACCGCCGTGCGCGGAAAACTGACGTCCCCCGCCGATCTGCCCGCCGCGACCCGCTAAAGAAAATTCAGGAGAAGAAGCGATGCAGGCTTTCCAGACTCACACCGGTATCGGCGTCCCGCTGCGGCGGTCGAATGTCGACACCGACCAGATCATCCCCGCGGTCTATTTGAAGCGGGTAACCCGAACGGGTTTCGAGGACGGATTGTTCGCCGCCTGGCGCACCGATCCGTCGTTCATTTTGAACCTCCCGCCTTTCGACAAAGGCTCCGTGTTGGTCGCCGGCCCCGATTTCGGCACCGGTTCGTCACGCGAACACGCCGTCTGGGCGCTCATGGACTATGGCTTCCGGGTGGTTATCTCATCCCGTTTCGCCGACATTTTTCGCGGCAATGCGGGCAAGGCCGGGCTATTGGCCGCCGAGGTCGCCCAGGACGATGTCGAGCTGCTCTGGAAGCTCATCGAGCAGAATCCGGGCTTGGAAATCACTGTGAATCTTCAAGATCGAAATATCGTCGCTGGAACGGTTGTGGTGCCGTTCAGGATTGACGACTACACCGCCTGGCGGCTGCTCGAAGGACTCGACGATATAGGCCTTACGCTGCGGAAACTCTCCTCGATCGAGGATTACGAGAAGCGCCGGCCGGCCTGGAAGCCGCGCACTCTGCCGGCCTGATCGGGGGCCCGGCGGGGCGCTCCGGCGGCCGAATTCGCCGCCCATCAAACCGGTTCTGGACCCAGCCGGGCGGAGTCCAAGTGGGGCAAGCGGATTGCCGGATTGTTCGCTAGCTATGCCTGAAATTGCGCGTGGCTCTTGGAAATCAGTGGTTACAGGGTTTACCGTGTCCTCTAGTCGGTCCAAGGAGGACCACTGGTTTCGGAGGTTTTGGATGAACAAAGCGGAGCTCATCGACGTACTCACAACCAAACTGGGCACCGATCGTCGCCAGGCTACCGCCGCGGTGGAGAATGTTGTGGACACCATCGTGCGCGCGGTGCACAAGGGCGAGAGCGTGACGATCACCGGTTTCGGCGTATTCGAGCAGCGCCGCCGCGCTGCCCGGGTGGCGCGTAACCCGCGCACCGGCGAGACGGTGAAGGTCAAGCCCACCTCGGTGCCGGCATTCCGGCCGGGTGCGCAGTTCAAGGCCGTTGTCTCTGGCGCGCAGCGTCTCCCGGCTGAAGGACCGGCCGTCAAGCGTGGCGTCACCGCAGGCCCGGTCAAGCGCGCCGCCGCCAAGAAGGTCGCCGCCAAGAAGGTGGCTGCCAAGAAGGCCCCAGTCAAGAAGGCCGCAGTCAAGAAGGCCGCGACCACGGCAGTCAAGAAGGCCGCAGTCAAGAAGGCCGCGACCACGGCAGTCAAGAAGGCCGCAGTCAAGAAGGCAGTTGTCAAGAAGGCGGCAGCCAAGGCTCCCGCCAAGAAGGCCGCGACCAAGGCTCCGGCCAAGAAGGTCGCAGTCAAGGCCGTTGTCAAGAAGGCTGCCACCAAGGCTCCGGCCAAGAAGGCTGCCGCCAAGAAGGCCCCGGCCAAAAAGGGCCGCAAGTAGATTCCAGCAAGGCACGTCGTGAGCCGAAGATCAGCTCACGACGTGCCTTTCTGCGTGTGCGCTAGATTCCGCTCGGCAGCGGGCTGCCCAGGTGGTCGGCGGCCACCAGTCGGCCATCGACCATCGACAGCACCCAGGTACTGCCTTTGCGGTTGCCGGTGGTCTGCGGGCGCACCTGCGAGCTCGCGCACCACCACGAGATGAGATCGGGAATCACCTTGCCCTGCGTGCAGATCACCGGGGTTCCCGCCCGGGATGCGAGTTCGAGTATGCGGTTGCGCCCGGCTTTGTGATTGGCGTTGTACGCCTCTTCGGTCAGCGCCGGTTCGTTGTGGATGTCCACTCCGAGTTCCTGGGCCAGGGGTTCGAGAGTCTGATGGCAGCGCAGCCGATCGGCGGCGTACAACGTTGTGGCACCGAATGCCAGTAGTTGGCCGACCAACGCCTCGGCCTGCGCCCGGCCCTTTTTGTCCAGCGGCCGCTTGCGGTCGTCGCCGTTGTATCGGGATCGCCGACCGGCGGTACCGTGTCGGACGATGAGCACCGTCTTGGTATTGGATGGATGTTTTGCAAAGCGGCGCAATATTTTTCGGTCGTGCGGGTACTGCAGTTGGTCCATGGCCGCATCCACCGGCAACCAGATGAGCTTGTCCACCTCCTCGGTGGGGGTGAAGTCGCCTTCGATGGCGTGGGCCGCCCAGTACCACACCCGTTTGGTGCCCTGCGGAATGTCGTAGCTGATGGAGCCGAGCCTGCGGCCCAGTCGCGCAGCGTATCCCGTCTCCTCCCGAACCTCGCGAACCGCGGCCACCGGATCGGTCTCGTCGGGCTCGACCTTGCCCTTGGGCAGCGACCAGTCGTCATAGCGCGGACGGTGGATGACGGCCACCTCGGTCACTGCCCGGCCGGCGGCGTCTTCGTTGCCGCGCCACAACACTGCGCCCGCCGCGGGCACGAGTTTGGTGGCCGACTTCGCCGTCGTCGTGCTGGTGTTCGACACATCAACTCCTGCAGGTCATTCGCCGGTCTGGGCAACCGGTCCGTGCCCGGTCGGGTTCAGGGCTGACGGTGGCTTTCCATCAGGGACACCTGGTGGTCGCGTACGGTCTGCCCCTCCTGTGGCAGCGCCGTCCAGCGACCATCCTGGCGCAACTCCCAGCATCGGGTGGCCGGATCCAACGCGGACTCGAACACCGCGTCGAGTTGCGCGGTCAGCCTTGGATCCTTGACCTGAGCCATCACCTCGACACGACGGTCGAGATTACGATGCATCATGTCGGCGCTGCCGATCCAGAACTCATTGATGGCGCGGAAGTGAATAATTCGCGAGTGCTCCAAGAAACGCCCGAGGATTGAGCGCACCGTGATGTTGTCGGAATAGCCGGGCACACCGGGGCGCAAAGCGCAGATGCCCCGCACCACAACGTCGACGTGGATCCCCGCCTGCGATGCCCGATACAGCGCGTCGATCACCTGTTCGTCGACCAGTGCGTTGGCTTTCAATCGGATTCCGGTGTTGCCGCCCTCGTGGTGGGCGGCGATCTCACGGTCGATGCGTTCGATGATGCCCTTGCGCACGCCTCGCGGGGCCACCAGCAGATTGCGGTAGGCGTCCTTACGCGAATAGCCGGTCAGTGAGTTGAACAGGTCGGTGAGGTCGGCGCCGATATCGGGATCAGCGGTGAGCAACCCCACATCTTCGTACAGTCGCGCGGTTTTCGGGTTGTAGTTGCCGGTGCCGATGTGGCAGTACCGCCGGATCGTCGAGCCCTCACGCCGCACCACAAGGCAGGTCTTGCAGTGCGTCTTGAGTCCGATCAACCCGTAGACCACGTGCACGCCGGCCTGTTCCAGTGCGCGTGCCCACTTGATGTTCGCCTGTTCGTCGAAGCGGGCCTTGATCTCGACAAGCGCGACCACCTGCTTGCCCGCCTCGGCCGCATCGATAAGCGCATTGACGATCGGCGAATCGCCGGACGTGCGGTACAGCGTCTGTTTGATGGCCAGCACATTCGGGTCGGCGGCGGCCTGCTCGATGAACCTCTGCACGGTGGTGGAGAACGAGTCATACGGATGATGCACCAGCACGTCCCCGTCCCGCAGGGCAGCAAAGATGCTCTTCGGTGTTTCCCGTTCGCCGAAAGCCGGTGGGGTGGCGGGCACGAACGGCCGATCTTTGAGCGCCGGCCGGTCCACCGCGTAGATCTGCCACAGTGCGGACAGGTCCAGCAGCCCGGGAACCTCGATGACATCGCCGGGCGCGACATCGAGTTCCCGCAACAGCAGTTCGAGCATGCTCTCGGTCATGTCGTCGGACACTTCCAACCGCACCGGCGACCCGAACCGCCGGCGGGCCAGTTCCCGCTCCAGGGCCTGCAGCAGGTCCTCGTCGCGATCCTCCTCGACCTCGAAGTCGGCGTTGCGGGTGATCCGGAAGGCGTGGTGCTCGACGATTTCCAGCCCGGGGAACAGCACCGGCAGGAACGCCGCGATGAGCTCCTCCAGGGGCAGGAATCGAGTCGGGGTCGAGTGGTTGCCAGAGCTGCTCAGCTCAACGAATCGACCGACATTGTCGGGCACTTTGATCCTGGCGAAGTGCTGCCCGCCATCCTCGGGATGTTTGACGGTGATGGCCAGGTTCAGGCTCAGCCCACTCACGAAGGGGAACGGGTGCGCGGGGTCAACCGCCAGCGGGGTGAGGACCGGGAAGACCTGTTCGTGGAAGTAGGTGGAGAGCTTGTCGCGTTCGGTCGCGTCGAGCTGGGCCCAGTTGACGATGACGATGCCCTCTTCAGCCAGCGCCGGGCGCACCGAGCTGAGGAACACGGTGGCGTGCCGGCTGGCAAGTTGCTGGGTGCGTTCGTTGATGCGGCGCAGCTGCTCCCGGGGCGACAGGCCGTCGGCCGAGCGCACCGACAACCCCATCTCATCGCGGCGTTTGAGGCCGGCCACGCGGACCATGTAGAACTCGTCGAGATTGGAAGCGAAGATCGCCAGAAACTTTGCGCGTTCCAGCAATGGCAGGGACGGGTCGGCGGCCAGAGCCAGCACCCGGGCATTGAAGTCGAGCCAGCTCAGCTCACGGTTGAGGTAGCGGTCCTCGGGCAGCGCGTTGTCGATCGCCGGTGAAGTGGCCGCCGGCGGTGCTTCGGGTGCTGCGACCTCGATGAACTGCCCCGATCTGGCTGGGGCGGTGTCGAGTCGGGTGTTGTCGGACCGGGTCCCGGGCTCGGCTTCGGTGGCTTCGCTCACCCGTCCGATCATTCCCTATCGCGCGGGGCGCTGCTACCCACTAGGGATGCCGGCCGAGGGTCCGCGCGGTGGCCGACCCCACGCCGAGACGCCGCGCGGCCTGCAGATCGTCGGGTGTGTCGATATCGCAGCGCAGGCCGGGCCAGGCGCCTGTGAGTTCGATCGCACCGGAGTGGCGGTGGCGCGCAGCCGAATCGGATCCGAAGTGCGGTGCCAGGGGAGTGCCGAAGGCGAACAACGCCGAGGTTCCCGTGCCGTGCCGGTCGCCGACGAAACTGCGCGGATAGCCGCGGGCCAAGGTCAGGGCCTCAGCCAACTCGTGAGACTGCAGCGCAGGCAGATCTCCTTGAAGGACAACGATATTCGGCGCTGTGGCGCGCAGCCTGGCCTCGGCCGCGGTGATCGCGTTGTTGAGCGGGTCGTGATGACCCGGGGGTGTCGGATCCACCAGGACAGCCGCGCCGAGTTGCCTGGCGGCCTCCGCTGCGGTCTCGTCGGGGGTGACCACCGTCACCGGGGCGATGCTCGACGCGGCCGTGACGGTGTCCACGAGCATCGCCAGCACCACGGCCTCGCGGGTGGTGGCCGAGAAGATGGGCGCCAGCCGGGTCTTGGCGGCCGAGAGCCGTTTGACGGCGATCACCAGCGCCACGTCAGCGGCCGGGGTTGCGGCTGCAGCGGTATCGCTTTGGGGGCCGCTCATGTGTTCATCCTGCCAGCAAGGCTGGTGGCGCCGAGTGCCGCCGGTGCCGGGATAGGGTGAATGCGTGGTAGAGGCTGCGGTAATGGGTGCCGGTGCGTGGGGGACGGCGCTGGCCAAGGTCCTGGCGGACGCAGGTAATCCGGTGACGATGTGGGCCCGGCGCCCCGAGGTTGCCGACGAGATCAACGCCGACCATCGAAACAGCCGCTATCTCGGGGACGTGGTGCTGCCGTCGACCATCCGCGCCACCACCGATCCGGCCGAGGCGCTGGCCGGGGCCTGCACGGTGCTGCTGGGTGTACCGGCGCAGCAACTGCGGGCCAACCTGGATGGCTGGAAGCACCTGATCGGCGACGACGCGACGCTGGTGAGCCTGGCCAAGGGAATTGAACTCGGCTCGCTGATGCGGATGAGTCAGGTCATCGTGCAGGTGACTGGTGTCGATCCGTCCCGGGTTGCCGTGCTGACTGGTCCGAATCTGGCCAGCGAGATCGCAGATGAACAGCCCGCCGCCACTGTCGTCGCGTGCAGCGACTCCGGACGTGCGGTCACCCTGCAGCGGGCCCTGGCCACCGGATACTTCCGCCCCTACACCAACGCCGACGTGGTCGGTGCGGAAGTGGGCGGTGCCTGCAAGAACGTCATCGCGCTGGCCTGTGGCATGGCCGTGGGAGTGGGGCTGGGGGAGAACACCGTCGCTGCGATCATCACCCGGGGCCTGGCCGAGATCATGCGACTGGGCATCGCGCTGGGCGCCACTCCCGCCACCCTGGCCGGGCTGGCCGGCGTAGGGGATCTGGTCGCCACGTGTACCTCCGGACACTCCCGCAACCGCACCTTCGGTGTGCGACTGGGCATGGGCGGCACCATGGAATCGGCGCTGAGCGCTGCCGGTGGACATGTGGCCGAGGGCGTCGCCTCGTGTGAATCGGTGCTGGCGCTGGCATCCAGTTACGGTGTCGAGATGCCGTTGACCGATGCCGTCCAACGGGTGTGCCACAAGGGATTGTCGGTTCACGAAGCGGTCGCGCTACTACTGGGCCGCAGCACCAAACCGGAGTAGATGACATGGACGGCACCTACGGGGATTCCACCCGAAGCGTCAAAGCCGTTGGCCTGGAGTCGATTCCGGGACAGCCAGTGGCGCCGGTGCCGGTTCCCGCGTCGACGTTTCACCTTTCGCCCGACGAATCCGAGCCACTGGACAACTACGGCCGCAGCTCCAATCCGACGTGGCGGCAGCTGGAAGCGGCGCTCGCTGAGCTGGAAGGGGCTTCCGCCGCGCTCACTTTCGGCTCCGGCATGGCCGCGATCACCTCGACGCTGCGGGTGCTGGCCAAACCAGGAACCACGCTCGTGGTGCCGGCCGACGGTTACTATCAGGTGCGCCGTTACGCGACAGAATATCTTGCGCCACAAGGGATCACGGTTGTGGAGGCCGGTGTGTCCGAGATCTGCGAGGCGGCCGCCACCGCCGATGTGGTGCTCGCCGAGACGCCGGCCAACCCGGGACTGGATGTCGTCGACCTGCACCGGCTCGCGATGACCTGTCGCACCCGCGGCGCCACCCTCGTCGTCGACAACACCACCGCGACACCGCTGGGCCAGCAACCGCTGTCACTCGGCGCCGACCTGGTGGTCGCCAGCGCCACCAAATCACTGTCTGGACATAGCGATCTGGTGGCCGGCTACGTCGCTGGCTGCCAGTCCGAGCTGATGGCCGCGGTGGAGCGGGACCGGTTGCTGGCCGGGCCGATCCTGGGCGCATTCGAAGCCTGGTTGGTGCTGCGCAGCCTCGGCAGCGCCGGGCTGCGGTTCGAACGGCAGTGCCAGAACGCGGCCGCGCTGGCGATCATGTTGCGCAGCCATCCGGCGGTGAAAGCGGTGCGATACCCCGGGCTGCCCGAAGACCCGGCGCACAGGTTGGCGTCGACCCAGATGAAGCGTTTCGGCGGTCTGGTGTCGATCGAGCTGGCCGATGCCGCGGCGGTGCACGCCCTGGTGGAACGCAGCACGCTGCTCATCGCGTCGACCAGTTTCGGCGGTATCCACACCTCGGTCGACCGCCGGGCCCGCTGGGGTGACCCGGTTCCCGCCGGATTCGCCCGCATCTCGGCCGGCATCGAGGACACCGAAGACCTGCTGGCCGACGTCGAACGGGCGCTACAGGGTTGAAAGCCCAGATCACGATCCGCCGAAATGTAGCGGCCGACCGGGACGGTAGCCTCTCTAGGTTGTGACTGCCCGCAACCAGACCGGATCCCGCACCCGCGTTGCCGTCGTATACGGCGGGCGTAGCTCTGAGCACGCAATCTCGTGCGTGTCGGCAGGCAGCATCCTGCGCAACCTCGACCCGGAACGGTTCGAGGTGGTGGCTGTCGGTATCACCCCCGACGGATCGTGGATGTTGACCGATGCCCGCCCCGAGACGCTCGCGATCACCGGCGGCCAGCTGCCCGGGGTAACCGAGGAGTCCGGGACCGAGCTCGCGCTGGCGTCCGCCCCGAACCGCAGCGGCCAGCTGCTGGCGCTCAGCGACGGGCCGGGCGAGGTGCTGGCCGCCGTCGATGTGGTGTTCCCGGTGCTGCACGGCCCCTACGGCGAGGACGGCACCATCCAGGGACTGCTGGAGTTGGCCGGTGTCCCGTATGTCGGCTCCGGTGTGCTGTCCAGTGCGGTCGGCATGGACAAGGAGTTCACCAAGAAGCTGTTGGTCGCGGAGGGCCTGCCGATCGGCGACTTCGTGGTGTTGCGCGCCAAAGACGTCACCGTGGACCTGAAAGACCGGGAACGCCTCGGCCTGCCCGTATTCGTCAAACCCGCCCGGGGTGGTTCCTCGATCGGCGTGAGCCGGGTCGCGGAGTGGGATGAGTTGCCCGCGGCGATCGAGCTCGCGCGTCGCCATGACCCGAAGGTCATCGTCGAGGCCGCGGTGCCCGGCCGTGAACTGGAATGCGGTGTGCTCGAGTTCCCCGACGGCCGGGTGGAAGCCAGCACCGTGGGCGAGATTCGGGTGGCCGGGGTGCGGGGACGCGAGGACGGTTTCTACGACTTCGCCACCAAATACCTCGTCGACGCCGCCGAATTGGACGTGCCCGCCAAGATTGACGACGAGGTCGCCGAGGAGATCCGTCGGCTGGCGGTGCGCGCCTTCGCCGCCATCGACTGCCAGGGGCTGGCCCGCGTCGACTTCTTCCTCACCGAGAACGGGCCGGTGATCAACGAGATCAACACCATGCCCGGATTCACCACCATCTCGATGTTCCCGCGGATGTGGGCGGCCAGCGGTGTGGACTATCCGACGCTGCTGACCGCGATGGTCGACACCGCGCTGGCCCGGGGTACCGGCCTGCGCTGACCGCGCACGCGAGGAGCAAATAGGGCTTCTGCGCACGCGAGGAGTTCAGCGCGCCGGGGCCGGGGCCGGCTGCTGGGCGGGCATCGTGCGGGTGATCTGACCGGAGATCTGCTGAATGGGTGTCGGCCCCGAGCCGGCGGGCAGAGTGAGCGCGACGTACACCGGGCGGTCCACCGCGTACCAGGTGCTGCGGCCCTGATCGCCGGCGTCACCGGTTGGATTGGCTGCGGCCTCTGATTCGCTCACCGGCCCGGTTCCCACCCCTGCTTCGCCGACCCGGAACCACTGCACCTCATCCACCATCTGCAGCGGTGTGCCCACGACGAAGTCGACGGGCCGGTCCAGCCCACATCGCAGGATGACCGGCTCGGTGTCCGGTTCGGCACGCCAGGCGGCGGTGCCCGCAGGCGTCGGCTCGACGGTCGGGGTGCGCCGAAAATCCCCGAGCTGCTGGGGTAGCGCGTTCAGCAGGTCGTGGCATTGCTGGCTATCGGCCTGGGGCGCAGGCACCGACGAGATGGCCACCGGTTGCTGCTCCGGGGAGCGCTGCCGCGAGGCGGCGATGCCAAGGACGGTGATCAGCACCGAGACCGCGACGACGACCGCCGCGATCAGCAGAGCCCGGGGTGGTCCATCGTCGGGGAGCGAATCGGTCACGCCACCAACTCTATGGTCTTCGATGGCTATGCTCCGTCGGCGATCGGACAGGTCAAGGTGCGGGTGATCCCGGAGACCTGCTGCACCGAGGGCACCACATCGGCCTGCAGGGCCGCCAACGTGTCGGCACTGATGCGCAGGACGACGTCGTAGGGCCCGGTCACGTACTCCGCGGACACCACGCCCGGCAGCGCGGCGAGTTGTTTGGCGACGACCTCGGCGCGGCCCACCTCGGTCTGGATCAGCACGTAAGCCTCCACCACCGGCTGTCTCCTCCGTCTCGCTGCATAAACTGCTGGCCGCAGGCACCAAACGTACCGCAGGTCCGGTCGGGGCTCAGGACGCGGCAGGCGACCGGCAAGGAGGCAATATGACCGGCGAGGATTCCGGCAACGACACTCTGGCTGCGGCAGGTGAATTCGTCGTCATCGACCGGTTGGTGGCCGGACGCGAGCAAACCGAGGTCGTGGCATTGGGCCCCGGCGACGACGCGGCGGTGGTCAACACCGCAGACGGCCGCGCCGCGGTGTCCACCGACATGCTGGTGCAGGGGCGCCACTTTCGGCTGGACTGGTCATCGCCGCACGACGTCGGGCGCAAGGCCATTGCCCAGAACGCCGCCGACATCGAAGCGATGGGCGGCCGGGCCACCGCGTTCGTGGTGGCATTCGGCGCGCCGCCGGACACCTCCGTCGCGGCCGCCGCGGAGCTGTCCGACGGGCTGTGGGACGAGGCGCGGCTGCTCGGCGCCGGCATCGTCGGCGGCGATCTGGTGAGTGCTCCGCTCTGGGTGATATCGGTCACGGTGCTCGGCGATCTCGGCGGCCGCCCACCGGTGCCCCGCAGCGGTGCCCGGGCCGGCGACACGGTGGCGGTCGCCGGCGAACTGGGCCGCTCCGCGGCCGGATACGCACTGTGGGACCGCGGCATCGACGGGTTCCCGGAGCTGCGGCAGCGCCACCTGACCCCGCAGCCGCCGTACGGGCAGGGCAGGCGGGCCGCGCAGGCCGGGGCGAACGCGATGACCGATGTGTCCGACGGGCTGCTCGCCGACCTGGGCCATATCGCGACGTCCTCCGGCGTGCGCATCGACCTGGATACCGGTGGTCTGGATGCTGATCGGTTGGCAGTAGCCGAGGCTGCCGCGGCAGTGCGGGCCGATCCGTGGGAGTGGGTGCTCAGCGGTGGTGAGGACCATGCCCTCGTCGCGACGTTCCCCGGTGCGCTGCCGTCCGGATGGCGGGCCATCGGCAGTGTCCTCGACGGCCCGGCAGGTGTACTCGTCGACGGCGCCGAATGGGCCGGAAGCACGGGATGGCAGTCGTTCGACTAACGGCTCACGCTAAGTTGGCTTTTCGTGACTACGGACGCGAAGAGCAATTCAACCGGTGCACGTCCCCTGGATGACATTGTCGAGGCCGGCTGGGCCAGTGCCCTGGCGCCGGTGGGAGCACACGTCGCGCAGATGGGTGAATTCCTCCGCGATGAACTCGCCGCCGGCCGGCGCTATCTCCCCGCGGGGCAGAATGTGCTGCGCGCCTTCACCTTCCCGTTCGATCAGGTGCGAGTGCTCATCGTCGGTCAGGATCCCTACCCGACACCCGGGCATGCCGTCGGACTGAGCTTCTCGGTGGCCGCCGACGTGCGCCCGCTGCCACGCAGCCTGTCCAACATCTTCACCGAGTACACCGAGGATCTGGGGTACCCGCGGCCGGCCACCGGTGATCTGACCACGTGGGCACAACGCGGCGTGTTACTGCTCAACAGGGTGCTCACGGTGTCTCCGGGCACTCCGGCCTCGCATCGCGGCAAGGGCTGGGAGGCGGTGACGGAATGCGCCATCCGGGCTCTGGTGGCACGCAAGCAGCCGATGGTGGCGGTGCTGTGGGGCCGTGACGCGGCGACGCTCAAACCGATGCTGGCCGAAGGTGACTGCGCGACGATCGAATCAGCACACCCGTCGCCGCTGTCGGCGTCGCGCGGATTCTTCGGATCCCGCCCGTTCAGCCGTGCCAACGAGCTGTTGCAGCAGAAGGGTGCCGACCCGATCGATTGGCGGTTGCCCTGAGTCGGTCCGGCGGCAGCAGGCGGTGAAAACCGCAAAGCAAATCGCCGAGTGTGAGTCAGCTGCGAGAATTCAACCGAAATCTCGCAGCCGATTCACACTCGGCGAAGAGTAAGTCAAAGACAACCAGCTGTGCTGGTCATCGGCTTCGCGCAAGCGCTCAGCCGCGGCTGACCTTGCCGGCCTTGATGCAGGAGGTGCAAGCGTTCACGCGCTGCTTGTTGCCGCCCGGGCGCGCCGAAGCACGCACTGACTGGATGTTCGGATCCCACCGCCGGTTGGTCCGCCGATGCGAGTGCGACACCGATTTGCCGAAGCCCGGCGCCTTTCCGCAGATATCGCACACGGCAGCCATATCAACAACTCCTAAAAATCAGTTCGTGGGGGGTCTGGGGCCGTTCGCCGCAAAACGACGCGGCTCGACCCGACAACCTGATCAGAATACCGGGAGGTCGGGGGAACGCCAAAACGGCTCGTGAACACGGCATCAGGTTGCGCACAGGTGGTGATGCTCTGATCAGGTTTGTCGCGGTCACTGGCTAGGCTGGCGCCCACGGCGGTGCCCGCGTCGTCCACCGGAGATTGTTGGGGATTGGGAGGTCCGATGTCGGTTCGGCGGCTCGACGCCCCAGCTCTGCGGGATTGGGCCCACACTGCCGTCGGCGACCTGATCGTCCGCGCCGACGAGATCAACCGGCTCAACGTTTTTCCGGTGGCCGATGCCGATACCGGGACAAACATGCTGTTCACGATGCGTTCGGCGTGGGCGCAGGTCGATGCTGAACCGGCCGCCGGCGACGTCGCGGCGGTGGCCAGGGCATTGGCGGCCGGGGCGCTGCACGGGGCGCGGGGCAACTCCGGGGTGATCCTGTCGCAGATTCTGCTCGGGCTGGCCGAGGCGGTCACCGCCGCGGCGGCTCAGCGCGACGGGGACCTCACCGCAGTGGACGGCACGTTGTTCGGCGCCGCGCTGCGTCGCGCCGCGGCCCTGGCCGGCACCTCGATGGGCGAGCCGGTGCCGGGCACGATCGTCTCGGTGCTGCAGGCGGCGGCAGACACCGCCGAACACCGCGCGGCCGAGGGTGGTGACGTCGCTGAGGTGGCCGTTGCCGCCGCCGATGCCGCTGCCGCCGCGCTGGATCGAACCCCGCAGCAACTCGAGGTGCTGGCCAAGGCGGGCGTCGTCGACTCCGGTGGGCGCGGCCTGCTGGTTCTGCTGGACGCGATGGCCTCCACGCTGGTCGGGCAGGCCCGCCGGCGGCCGGCATACACCCCGGCGTCCTCGCATGTGTCACCGGTGGCCGCGGCGGCGGCACCGCCGCAGTTCGAGGTCATGTACCTGCTGAGTGGGTGCGGTGCGGACGCGGTAGAGCAGCTGCGGGCCGCGCTGGAGCAGATGGGTGAATCGGTGGCGATCGCGGCCTCGGGCAGCGATCAGTTTTCGGTGCACGTCCATGTCGACGACGCCGGTGCCGCGGTCGAGGCCGGGCTCGCGGTGGGGTCGCTCACCCGCATCCAGATCACCGCGCTGACCGGTGCCGCGGGTGCCAGACATGTCGGGGGTTGGGCCCTGGCGCGTGCGGTGCTCGCCGTCGTCGACGGGGACGGCGGTGCCGAACTGTTCTCCGATGAGGGCGCGCACGTGTTGCGGCCGCTCGACGGCGAACCGATCAGTGCCCAGCAGTTGCTGCGCGCGCTGATCGACGTGGCGGCAGCCCAGGTGATGGTGTTGCCCAATGGGTATGTGGCCGCCGAGGAACTGGTGGCCGGCTGCACGGCCGCGATCGGTTGGGGCATCGACGTGGTGCCGGTACCGGCCGGCTCGATGGTGCAGGGTCTGGCCGCGCTGGCCGTCCATGACGAGGACAGAGAAGCCGTCGACGACGGTTACACCATGGCGCGAGCCGCTGCGGGTGCCCGCCACGGCGCGGTACGCGTCGCCACCGAAGAGGCGTTGACCTGGGCCGGCACCTGTAAGCCCGGGGACGGGCTGGGCATCGCCGGCGATGAGGTGTTGATCGTCGGGCCCGACATCACCGCGGCCGCCGCCGGTTTGATCGACCTGCTGATGGTGGCCGGCGGCGAGCTGATCACCGTCCTGACCGGCGACGGTGTGGATGCCGCTGTGGGGGAGGCGTTGCAGGCTCACGTGCACCGCGAACATCTCGGGGCCGAGCTGGTGACCTATCACACCGGGCACCGTGGCGACGCTCTGCTGATCGGAGTGGAGTAGTGGCCACCCTCGCCGACCGGCTGGACCTGGTGATCGGGGCACGCTCGGCCAAGCCGCTCGAAGAGCACTTCGGCATCCTGACCGTCAACGATCTGTTGCGGCACTACCCCCGCAAGTACAGCGACGGCATGACGGTGCGGGGCGAAGGCGAGGCCCTCGATTTCGAAGAGGGTGAGCACGTCACGTTCATCGAGGTGGTCACCGAGACCAAGACCGGCGATATGAAACCGGCCTTCAACAAGACGACGGGCAGACAGAAGAGCCGTAAATGGTTGCGGGTGACCTTGGGGAAGCACCGGCCCACGGTCACCGCCACTTTCTTCAATGCCGGTTGGATGGTCGACAAACTGGAGACCGGTACCCGCCTGATGCTCTCCGGTGAGGTCAAGTACTTCCGAAACACACTGCAGTTGGACCATCCGGCGTTTCTGGTGCTGAATCCGCCGCCCGGCAAGCAGATCGGGACCAAATCACTCAAGACCATCGCGTCGGCATCGGGTGCTACCGGTGAGGACATGCTGGCCGAATTCGAGCGGGACTTCTTTCCGATCTATCCGGCCTCGGCCAAGGTGCAGACCTGGGAAATCTACGCCTGCGTACGTCAGGCGCTCGACGTCCTCGACCCGGTTCCGGATCCACTACCCGAATCCTTTGTCCACCAACACGGTTTGATGTCCGAGGATGAGGCGTTGCGGGCCATTCACCTCGCCGAGAACACGACTGCGCGGGAGCGTGCCAGCGAGCGGCTGACCTACGACGAGGCTATCGGCCTGCAGTGGGGGCTGGTGGCCCGGCGCTACAGCGAGCTGAGCGAATCAGGCCCCGCGGCAATGCGAATCGACGACGGCCTGGCTGCCGCCATGCGCGGTCGAATGCCGTTCCAGCTGACTGCAGGCCAATCCGAAGTGCTGGACGTGATCTCGGATGAACTGGCTTCCACCCGGCCGATGAACCGGATGCTGCAAGGCGAGGTGGGTTCGGGCAAAACCATCGTCTCGGTGCTGGCCATGCTGCAGATGGTCGATGCGGGCTACCAGTGCGCCCTGCTGGCCCCCACCGAAGTGCTTGCCGCCCAACACGCCCGCTCGATTCGTGACGTGCTGGGGCCGTTGGCCATGGCCGGTCAGCTCGGCGGGGCGGAGGCGGCGACCGGGGTCGCGCTGCTCACCGGGTCGATGACGGCGCCGCAGAAACGCGCGGTCCGTGATGAAGTCGCGTCCGGGCGGGCCGGCATCGTCATCGGCACCCATGCGCTGCTGCAAGAGGCAGTGGAGTTTCACAATCTGGGCATGGTGGTGGTCGACGAACAGCACCGGTTCGGTGTCGAGCAGCGGGATACGTTGCGCGCCAAGGCCCGCGACGGGTTGACGCCGCACCTCCTGGTGATGACGGCCACGCCGATTCCGCGCACCGTCGCACTCACCGTGTATGGCGACCTGGAGACCTCCACGCTGCGCGAGCTGCCCCGGGGCCGCCAACCCATCACCACCAACACCATTTTCGTCTCGCAGAAACCGGCCTGGCTGGACCGGGCCTGGGCTCGGATCCGCGAGGAGGTGGCCGCGGGCCGGCAGGCTTATGTGGTCGCCTCGCGCATCGACGAGTCCGACAAAGTGCCCGACAAGAACGATGGGCGGCAAGCTGGGCCGCCGCCGGTCACCGTGATCGATCTGTTCGAGCGGCTGCGCTCCGGCCCGCTGGCCGGGCTGCGGCTCGGGCTCATGCACGGTCGGTTGTCCGGCGATGAGAAGGACGCGGTGATGGGCGCATTCCGGGCCGGCGAGATCGATGTGCTGGTGTGCACCACCGTCATCGAGGTCGGCGTCGACGTGCCCAACTCCACCATGATGGTGGTGATGGACGCCGACCGGTTCGGCATCAGTCAGCTGCACCAGCTGCGCGGCCGCATCGGCCGAGGGCAGCATCCCAGCCTGTGCCTGCTGGCCACCCGGCTACCGGAGACCTCCAAGGCCGGCGAGCGGATCACGGCCGTCGCAGGCACTCTCGACGGCTTCGCCCTGGCCGACCTGGATCTCGACGAACGTCGCGAGGGAGATGTGCTGGGCCTCAACCAGTCCGGCCGCACCATCAACCTGCGCTTCCTGTCGCTGCGGGATCACCTGGAGGTGATCCAGGAAGCGCGCGCATTCTGCGAGCAGCGCTACTCGCAGAATCCACACGATCCCGGGATGGAATTGCTGGCAGCGCAATTCGTAAACACCGACCGCGTCGAATACCTGGACAAGGCATGACCCGGCACCGGGTGTGGTGGCTGGTCGCGGCCGTCGCACTCGCGGTGCTGGTCGCGGTGCAGGTGACCTCGTCGGCGCACCGCACCGCGGAGTTCGTCGCCCAGGCGCAGACTCCCACCATCGGGCCTGGGGTCGACGTGCTGGCCGGGGTGGCTGAAGTGCCGGTGCGGGTGCGTAGCAACGACTATCGGCGCCCGGCCTTCGGGGAGGCCTGGGACGACGACAACAGTGCGCCCGGTGGTCACAACGGTTGCGACACCCGCAACGACATCCTCAACCGGGATCTCGTCGACAAGACCTTCGTGGCGATCAAGCGGTGTCCGACGGCGGTGGCGACGGGCACCCTGCACGACCCCTACACG
This sequence comes from Mycolicibacterium frederiksbergense, assembly GCF_029893345.1. Lineage (GTDB taxonomy): Bacteria > Actinomycetota > Actinomycetes > Mycobacteriales > Mycobacteriaceae > Mycobacterium > Mycobacterium frederiksbergense_B. The sequence goes on from NZ_JARXVE010000006.1 coordinate 217,015, forward strand.
AATGCGGAAGTCTCGTTCGTGCGCGGCAATCAGGTTGGCGCATCGGTGCAGATCGACCACATCGTGCCGCTGGCGCTGGCGTGGGATCTGGGGGCCAGAGACTGGTCCGACGATCAGCGGCTGCGGTTCGCCAACGATCCGGCCAACCTGCTCGCGGTCGACGGTAAGACCAATCAGAACAAGGGCGATCAAGAGCCGGCCCACTGGATGCCGCCCAACCGGGCATTCTGGTGTCAGTATGCGGTGCAGTTCGCCGAGGTGCTGCGCGGTTATGCGCTGCCGGTCGACACCGCATCGGCGGCGGTGCTGCGCGAGGCGGCCGGCACCTGCCCGACGGGCTGATAGTTTCCCGGCGAGCAGACACAGAATCCCCCTTTTCAGCGTGGAAAAGGGGGATTCTGTGACTGTTCGCGGGGGAGGTTGCGGGAGGCTACGGACCCGTGTAGGTCGCCGGGTCGGGACGGAACCGGGTTCCGTTGTCGAGGCCGTCGAGGCTGTCCATCTGCTCGTCGGTCAACTCGAAGCCGAACACGTCGAGGTTGGAGGCGATCCGCTCCGGATTGGCCGACCGGGAGATCACGATGTTGCCCAGCTGGATGCTCCACCGAATCAGCACCTGTGCCGGGGTCCGCCCGTGCGCGTCGGCGATGGCCGTGACGGCCGGGTTGTCCAGCAGGTTGCCGACACCGAGCGGGCTGTAGGCCTCGGTGGCGACGTTGTACCGGGCATTGGCCGCCCGCCAGGCACTTTGGTTGAGCAACGGATGCAGCTCGATCTGGTTCACCGCAGGCGTGGTGAAGGTCAGCTCGACGATCGTCGACAGGTTCTCCGGGCTGACGTTCGCCACGCCGGTGGAGCGCGTCAGTCCCTCCTGCTTGAGCGTCATCAGTCCACCCCAGCTGTCGACGAACTTTCCGGTGTCGGTGCCGGGCCAATGGATCAGGTACAGGTCGACATAGTCGAGGCCGAGCCGCTCCAGGCTGGCCGGCCCGGCGTCCTGGGCCGACTGGAAACCCATGTCGGCCACGGCCAGCTTGGTGGTGACGTAGATCTCCTCGCGCGGGATGCCCGACGCCGCGATCGCCCGTCCGACCCCAGCCTCGTTGCCGTAGGCGGCCGCCGTGTCGATCAACCGGTACCCGGCCTCGAGTGCCGCCGACACCGCGCGCTCGGCCTCGGAGTCCGAGAGTTCGCCGACACCGAGGCCGACAACGGGGATCGTACGGTCGTCATTGAGCGTGACGGTGGGAATCGCAGCCCCGTCCGATGGGGTCATGTCACCTATCCTGTGAAGTTGAAGGTTCGCGGATCGGGCCCCAAGCGTGTGCCCGTCTCCAGTGAGGCGATGGACGACATGTCAGCTTCGCTGAGATCGAAATCGAACACGTCGAAATTGCTCACGATCCGCTCGGGGTTCACCGACTTGGGGATGACGATATTACCCAGATGCATATGCCACCTAATCAGTACCTGGGCGGCGGTTTTACCATGCTGTTCGGCAATGCCGGTGATCACCGGATCGGTCAGCAACGATCCCTGACCCAGCGGGCTCCACGCTTCGGTGGCGATGCCCAATTGGGCGTGCAGCGCCCGAAGCTCATGCTGCGGCAGCAGCGGATGCAGTTCGATCTGGTTGACCGCCGGCACGATGCCGGTGGCGTCGATGAGCGCCTCGAGGTGTTCGGGTGCGAAGTTGCTCACCCCGATGGAGCGGACCCGGCCCTGATCATGCAGGTGGGTGAAAGCCCGGAAGGTGTCGACGTAGGTGTTGTTGGCGGGCATCGGCCAGTGAATGAGATACATGTCCAGGTAGTCGACGCCGAGCCGGTCCAGGCTGGCGTCGAACGCGGCCAGCGTCGAGTCGTATCCCTGATCGCTGTTCCACAGCTTGGTCACCAGGAACACGTCCTGGCGCGCGACGCCGGAATTGGCCAAGCCGCGGCCCGTTTCGGCCTCGTTGCCGTACGCCGAGGCGGTGTCGATATGCCGATAGCCGGCTTGCAGGGCCGTGGTGACCGCCCGTTCGGTGTCCTCGGCGGGGGTCTGCCAAACACCCAACCCGACTTGCGGTATCGAATTACCGTCGTTGAGCGTGACACGAGGATTGACAGAGGGAGTGGCCATGACTGAAAGTCTGCCAGGCAGGCAGGCCGAAGACGGCGGTGCCGGCCACGGCCGGGACGCGGCCAAACAGCTGTTGCTGGAGCGGGCCACCAAATACACCCTGGCCGCCATTCCCCGGATCTCCGACCGTCGCAAGCGTCTGCTGCTGGGCGGGCGTTCGGTGACCGTCGACGGCAATACTCTGGACACCACCTTGCAGGTCATGCTCGCGGCCGAACACGCGGCCGGTGTCGGAGGTCTGGTCGCCGACCACAGCCCGGAGTCAGGTGTCGCCGTCTCGCGGGCCGCGTTGCGCACCACGGCGGCCATGCTGCGTCCCCCCATCCAGGTCGACGTGACCGATATCTCGATACCCGGCCCCGCCGGGACGATCCCGGCGCGGCGATATGTACCGGACGGAACCGGACCCGCTACGACGTCGGCCCTACTGCTGTACTTCCACGGCGGCGGGTTCGTGATCGGTGATCTGGAAACCCACGACAGTCTGTGCCGGCTCATCTGCCGGGACGGGGGAATCCAAGTGGTGTCGGTCGACTACCGGCTGGCCCCGGAGCACAAGGCGCCCGCCGCCGTCGACGACGCCTACGCCGCCTACTGCTGGGCGCTGGACCACGCCGCGGGCCTGGGCGCGACGCGCATCGTGGTCGGAGGGGATAGTGCGGGCGGCAACCTGGCCACCGTGGTGGCTCAGCAGGCCCGCGACTCCGAACTACCGTTGCCGGCATTGCAGCTGCTGCTGTACCCGGTCACCGACCTGTCCAGCGAAACCCGGTCCAAGCTGCTGTTCTCCGACGGCTATTTCCTGACCAAACGTGACATGGACTGGTTCGCCGACCACTACCTCGACGGCGCCGAGATCACCGCCGACGATCCGCTGGTGTCGCCGCTGCTGAGCGAGGATCTGTCCGGTCTGCCACCGGCCCTGGTGGTCACCGCCGGATTCGATCCGCTGCGCGACGAGGGCAATCGCTACGCACAGGCGATGCAGGATGCGGGTGTGATCGTGGACCTCCGCGAGGAGCGGTCGCTGATCCACGCGTTCGCCAACTTCTTCCCGCTCGGCGGCGGCAGTGCGACCGCGACGAGCGCGATCATCTCAGCCTTGCGCGCACATCTCAGCCACGCCGGAAGTTGACCTATCGCCGCCGGTACGCTTATCGGCGTGGCCAAACCGAAGAAGTCCGCGAAGTACGACCTCAAAGCGGCTGATCGCAAACGCAACCTGATCGTTCAGATCGGACTGACCGCAGTGGTGGTGCTGTTCGCCGCCGGCCTGGTCTTCTACATCGTGACGACCGGTTCCAAACGGCCGGCTGCCGGAGAGGCCAGGGCGGTGCACGTGGCCGCCGCCAACGTCATCACCAAAGAAGGCACGAATGAGCCCAAGGTGACGCTGAGCATGTACGAGGATTTCCTCTGCCCGGGGTGCGGCCACCTGGAACAACAGTTCGGCCCGACCATCTCGAAGTTGATCGACAGCGGTGCGGTGGCCGTGGATTACCACATGGTGGCGATCCTGGACAGCATCGGAAAGGGCTACTCGTCGCGGGCCGGTGGGGCCGCGTACTGCATCGCCGACGAGTCCATCGACGCGTTCCGCCGGTTCCACACCGCGCTGTTCACCCCAGGGATCCAGCCGGCGGAAAGCGGCGGGGTGTACCCGGACAATGCCAGGATCATCGAACTTGCCCGCCAGGCCGGCGCCGGCGGCAACGTGCCCGACTGCATCACCAAGGGCCGCTACGCGGAGATGGTGCAAGGCATGGCCGCGGCGACCGGTATCCGTTCGACGCCGACCATGAAGTTCAACGGTGAGGACTACAGCCCCACCACTCCGGACGCGTTGATCGCCAAGGTCAAGGAGATCGTCGGCGACCTGCCGGACCTCACGGCCCCGGCCCCGGCCCCGGCCCCGGCCGCACCCGCCCCGGCCGCACCGGCCGCAGGTGAACCAGCCCCGGCCGCACCGGCCCCCGCCGCACCGGCCGTTGGTGAACCCGCCCCGGCGCAGCCCGTAGGCCCGGTCGCCCCAGCTGAACCCGCCCCGGCCCAGCCATGATCGTGACCGCGTCGTCCGAGCCGGACCAATCGAGGGCTGAGCAGCCCTCGGGGCTGTCCGTCGGCAAGGCCAGCGCCATCTGGGTGCTGATCGCCGGCGTGGTCGGTCTGGCCGCGGCGATGGCTCTCACGATCGAGAAGATCGAACTACTGATCAACCCGGCCTACGTGCCGTCGTGCAGCTTCAATCCGGTGCTGTCCTGCGGCTCGGTGATGGTCACCTGGCAGGCATCGGTCTTCGGTTTTGCCAACTCGCTGATCGGGGTGATCGCCTTCACGGTCACCCTGGTGACCGGCGTACTGGCGGTGGCAGGCGTTCGGCTGCCCCGGTGGTATTGGGCCGGATTGGCTGCCGGAACTGTGCTGGGCGTCGTGTTCGTGCACTGGCTGATATTCCAGAGCCTCTATCGCATCGGTGCCCTGTGCCCGTACTGCATGGTGGTGTGGGCCGTGACGATCCCCCTGATGGTCGTGACGTGTTCCATCGCACTTCGACCGCTGCACACGAACGTGGTCGCCCGGGCGATCTACCAGTGGCGTTGGTCAATTGCCACGCTCTGGTTCACCTCAGTTGTGCTTTTGATCCTGGTGCGTTTCTGGGAATACTGGTCAACTTTTCTCTAACACTCTGGAAACCCCCTAGCGGTTAGGTCTACGCGTGATTTCTAAGTTGTTGGTCGCCAATCGCGGTGAGATTGCGATCCGTGCGTTTCGTGCTGCTTATGAAATGGGCATCGCGACGGTGGCGGTGTATCCGTACGAGGATCGCAATTCGGTGCACCGGCTGAAGGCTGATGAGTCGTATCAGATAGGTGAGATCGGCCATCCGGTTCGGGCTTATCTGTCGGTGGACGAGATCATCAGGGTGGCCAAGCATTCGGGTGCGGATGCGGTGTATCCGGGTTACGGGTTCTTGTCGGAGAACCCGGAGTTGGCGGCTGCCTGCGCGGAGGCGGGTATCACGTTTGTGGGGCCTTCGGCCCAGGTTCTGGAGTTGACCGGAAACAAGTCGCGGGCGATCGCGGCGGCGAAGGCGGCGGGCCTTCCGGTGTTGGCGTCATCGGCGCCGTCGTCGTCGGTGCAGGAGTTGGTCGCGGCGGCACGGGATATGGATTTCCCGTTGTTCGTCAAGGCGGTGTCCGGTGGTGGCGGGCGCGGGATGCGCCGGGTGACCGAGCCCGAGGCGCTGGCCGAGGCGGTGGAGGCGGCTTCGCGTGAGGCGGAGTCGGCGTTCGGTGATCCTCAGGTGTATCTGGAGCAGGCGGTACTGAACCCGCGCCATATCGAGGTGCAGATCCTCGCGGATGCCCAGGGCAATGTGATGCACCTGTTCGAGCGGGATTGCAGTGTGCAGCGCCGGCATCAGAAGGTGATCGAGCTGGCGCCCGCTCCGAACCTGGATCCGCAACTGCGGGAACGGATTTGCGCGGACGCGGTGGCGTTTGCCCGGCAGATCGGGTACAGCTGCGCGGGCACGATCGAGTTCCTGCTCGACGAGCGTGGCCATCACGTGTTCATCGAATGCAATCCGCGGATTCAGGTGGAGCACACGGTGACCGAGGAGATCACCGATGTGGATCTGGTCGGTTCGCAGTTGCGGCTCGCGGCGGGGGAGAGCCTGGCGGATCTGGGTTTGAGCCAGGACACGTTGGTCATTCGTGGCGCGGCGATGCAGTGCCGGATCACCACCGAGGACCCGGCCAATGGTTTCCGTCCGGACACCGGCCGGATCACCGCCTACCGGTCGCCCGGCGGTGCGGGTATCCGGCTCGATGGTGGATCCAACCTGGGTGCGGAGATCTCGGCGCATTTCGACTCGATGCTGGTCAAGCTGACCTGTCGGGGACGCGACTTCTCCACGGCGGTTTCGCGGGCCCGGCGTGCGCTGGCAGAGTTCCGCATCCGCGGGGTGTCGACGAATATCCCGTTCCTGCAGGCGGTGATCGACGATCCGGACTTCCGTGCCGGACGGGTCACCACCTCGTTCATCGATGATCGTCCGCAGCTGCTGACCGCCCGGTCGCCTGCCGACCGTGGTACCAAGATCTTGAATTACCTGGCTGATGTCACGGTGAACAAGCCCAATGGTGAGCGGTCGTCGACGATGTACCCGCAGGACAAATTGCCGGCGTTGGATCTGTCGGCGGCACCTGCGGCGGGTTCCAAGCAGCGTCTGGTCGAGTTGGGGCCTGAGGGGTTCGCCCGGTGGATGCGTGACAGCAAGGCTGTCGGGGTCACCGACACGACGTTCCGCGATGCCCACCAGTCGCTGTTGGCGACCCGGTTGCGGTCCACCGGCCTGCTCAAGGTGGCGCCGTATGTGGCCCGGTCGATGCCACAGTTGCTGTCCATCGAGTGTTGGGGTGGGGCGACTTACGATGTGGCGCTGCGGTTCTTGAAGGAAGACCCGTGGGAGCGGCTGGCCGCCCTGCGTGAGGCTGTGCCCAACATCTGCTTGCAGATGTTGTTGCGGGGCCGAAACACGGTGGGCTACACGCCATATCCGGAATTGGTGACCTCGGCCTTCGTCGACGAAGCAACCCGCACCGGAATCGATATCTTCCGGATCTTCGATGCGCTCAACAATGTCGAGTCGATGCGCCCGGCGATCGATGCGGTGCGTGAGACCGGTACGGCGATCGCCGAAGTCGCCATGTCCTACACCGGGGACCTCAGCGACCCCGCAGAGAATCTGTACACGCTGGACTACTACCTGAAGTTGGCCGAGCAGATCGTGGATGCCGGTGCGCATGTGCTGGCGATCAAGGACATGGCCGGGTTGCTGCGCCCGCATTCTGCGCATCTGCTGGTGAGTGCGTTGCGGTCGAGGTTCGATCTGCCGGTGCATGTGCACACCCATGACACTCCGGGTGGGCAGCTGGCGACGTATCTGGCGGCCTGGCAGGCCGGGGCGTCGGCGGTCGATGGGGCGGCCGCGCCGTTGGCGGGTACCACCAGTCAGCCGGCGTTGTCCTCGATCGTGGCCGCGGCCGCGCACACCGAGTACGACACCGGCCTGTCGCTGGCCAATGTGTGTGACCTGGAGCCGTACTGGGAGGCGCTGCGCAAGGTCTACGCGCCTTTCGATGTTGCGGCGTCGGGTCCTCCTGCTCCCACGGGACGCGTCTACACCCATGAGATCCCGGGCGGGCAGCTGAGCAATCTGCGCCAGCAGGCCATTGCCTTGGGGTTGGGGGATCGTTTCGAGGAGATCGAGGCCAACTACGCTGCGGCCGACCGGGTGCTGGGCCGGCTGGTGAAGGTGACCCCGTCGAGCAAGGTGGTCGGGGATCTGGCGTTGGCGTTGGTGGGGGCCGGGGTCAGTGCGCAGGAGTTCGCCGCCGATCCGGCGCGCTACGACATCCCTGACAGTGTGATCGGCTTCCTGCGTGGTGAGCTGGGGGATCCGCCGGGAGGCTGGCCGGAACCGTTGCGCACCAAGGCGCTTGAGGGTCGGGGACCGGCCAAGCCGATCCAGGAACTCTCGGCCGAGGACGAGACCCTGCTGGCCGCGCCGGGACCCAAGCGTCAAGCGGCGTTGAACCGGTTGTTGTTCCCGGGGCCGACGAAGGAGTTCGAGGCACACCGCGAAACCTACGGTGACACCTCCAGTTTGAGTGCCAACCAGTTCTTCTACGGGTTGCGTTACGGCGAGGAGCATCGCGTCGAGCTGGAGCGTGGCGTGCAGTTGCTGATCGGTTTGGAGGCGGTCTCCGACGCCGACGAGCGCGGGATGCGCACGGTGATGTGCATCCTCAACGGGCAGCTGCGTCCGATCACGGTGCGTGACCGCAGCATCGCCAGTGAGGTTCCGGCCGCGGAGAAGGCCGATCGCAACAACCCGGATCATGTGGCGGCCCCATTCGCCGGGGTGGTCACTGTCGGCGTCACTGCTGGTGACACCGTGGAGGCCGGGGCGACCATCGCCACCATCGAAGCGATGAAGATGGAAGCCGCGATCACCGCACCCAAAGCCGGCACCGTGCAACGCGTCGCGGTGTCCACCACCGCACAGGTCGAAGGTGGTGACCTGCTGGTGGTGGTGAGCTGACCCGCATCATCGCCGGAAGGCTGGGCGGTCGGCGGCTACGCGTGCCGCAGCATCGCTCCGGCCAGGGAACACGGCCGACCTCGGATCGGGTCCGGGAGGCCGTGTTCAACGCGTTGACCGCGCGGCTGGATTTCACCGGGTTGTCGGTGCTGGATCTCTACGCTGGTTCGGGAGCGCTTGGGCTGGAAGCGCTTTCGCGTGGAGCAAGCTCGGCGATGTTTGTCGAAGCCGACCAGCGCGCAGCCAGCGTCATCGCCGAGAACATCGCGGCGCTGGGCGTCCGCGCCGCCACTGTGCGCCGGGGCAGCGTCGATGCGGTGCTGGCCGGTGGCACCACCCGGCCCGTCGACCTGGTGCTGGCAGACCCGCCGTACGACCTCGATGACGCCGCCGTCGACGCGATGCTCATCGCGCTGGCCCAGGCCGGTTGGGTGAGAACGGGAACCGTGGTCATGGTGGAGCGGCGCTCGTCGAGTGAGCCGGTGTCCTGGCCGGTGGGCTGGGAGGCGCTGAGCACGCGCCGTTACGGCGACACCCGCGTCGAACTCGCCGAAGTGGGCTGACGCAGCGACGGATCGGCCTGGCCGATCGGGCCGTCCGACGTCGCTGCCTGTAGCGTCGTCACCCATGAGTGGCGCGGTATGCCCCGGCTCCTTCGACCCGGTGACCCTTGGCCATATCGACGTTTTCGAGCGCGCCGCGGCGCAGTTCGACGAGGTCGTGGTGGCGGTTCTGGTGAACCCCAACAAGAAAGGGATGTTCGACCTCGACGAGCGGATGGCGATGATCGCCGAGTCGACCGAGCATCTGCCCAATCTGCGGGTGGAGTCCGGCGAGGGCCTCGTCGTCGACTTCGTGAAGTCGCGTGGATTGACCGCGATCGTCAAGGGCCTGCGCACCGGTACCGACTTCGAGTACGAGCTGCAGATGGCCCAGATGAACAAGCACGTGGCCGGTGTCGACACCTTCTTTGTGGCCACCACACCGCAGTACTCGTTCGTGTCCTCGTCGCTTGCCAAGGAGGTCGCCTCCCTCGGTGGCGACGTCTCGGCGCTGCTGCCGGAGCCGGTCAACCGCCGGTTGCAGGCCAAACTGGGCGGTTAGCTCAGCCCCGCCCGGCATTGCCGGGAAGCGACACACCGATAGTGCTCCCCAGTCACAGGCGTAACACCAGGCACACTAGTCACTAACAACGACGCCTGGAGGGTTTAGCCGTGTACCGAGTTTTTGAAGCGCTCGACGAGCTCGGCGCGATCGTCGAAGAAGCGCGCGGCGTGCCGATGACCGCCGGTTGCGTGGTGCCGCGTGGTGATGTGCTCGAGCTGATCGATGACATCAAGGACGCGATCCCAGGTGAGCTCGACGATGCGCAGGACGTGCTCGACGCGCGGGATTCGCTGCTGCGCGAGGCCAAGGAACATTCCGAGTCGGTGATCTCCACATCCAACGCCGAGGCCGACGGCATGCTCAACCACGCGAGGGGCGAGGCCGACCGGCTGTTGGCCGACGCCAAGGGGCAGGCCGACCGGATGGTGGCCGAGGCCCGTCAGCACAGCGAGCGCATGGTCGGGGAAGCGCGCGAAGAGGCCGCGCGGCTGCACGCGGCGGCCAAGCGTGAGTACGACGCGACCACCGGTAGGGCCAAAGCCGAGGCCGATCGTCTCATCGAGAACGGAAACCTGACCTACGAGAAGGCCGTTCAAGAAGGCATCAAGGAACAGCAGCGGCTGGTGTCGCAGACCGAGATCGTGTCGACGGCCAATGCCGAGGCCACGCGGCTCATCGACTCGGCGCATGCCGAAGCCGACCGGCTGCGTGGGGAATGCGATATCTACGTCGACAGCAAACTCGCCGAGTTCGAGGACTTCCTCAATGGCACTCTGCGGTCCGTCGGTCGTGGACGTCACCAGCTACGCACGACCGCGGGCACGCACGACTACGCGACGCGCTGAGGATCTCATCGCGAGTCGTCGCATATGTGCGTCGAGGTGCGTGTGGGCGCAGCCGTAGGATGGATTCATGGCGACGCATGCGAGCACCGGACGGCATGGGGGACAGCACGGTTATTCCCGATCGCCACTGGTGATCGACGTTTCGCGATTGGGTCGGCGGCCGGGTTCGCTTTTGGCCCACCAGGAGACGGTGGCAAGCCCGCTGCGCATCGGGGCCGAACTCGTCGCGATCGAAAAGGGCGCCCCACTGGAACTGGACCTGCGGTTGCAGTCGGTGTCCGAGGGCGTCCTGGTCAGCGGGACCGTCTCGGCTCCCACCGTCGGCGAATGCGCACGGTGCCTGACCGAACTCACCGGTGACGTAGAGATCGACCTGACCGAGCTGTATGCGTACCCGGACAGCACCACCGACGAGACCACCGACGCCGACGAGATGAGCCGGGTCGGCTCGAGCGGCCAGGCCGACACGATCGACTTGCAGCAGCCGATCATCGACGCGGTCGGAATGGCATTGCCGTTCTCACCGTTGTGCCAGCCGGACTGCCCGGGCCTGTGCCCCGAATGCGGTGTCGCGCTGGCCACTGCCGAGGCCGGCCACCACCACGACAAGATCGATCCCCGCTGGGCCAAGCTGACTGCGCTGCTGCCCGACGAGGAGCGACCCGGGGGTGGCGCGTGACGGATACGCGTGCGGCGTTGCTGGAAGCGCTCGGCATCGACCTTCCCGCCGAACTGCTCACCATCGCGCTGACCCACCGCAGCTATTCCTACGAGAACGGCGGTCTGCCGACCAACGAGCGGTTGGAGTTCCTGGGGGATGCGGTGTTGGGGCTGACCATCACCGAGGAGCTCTACCACCGCCACCCCGAACGCTCGGAGGGTGATCTGGCCAAGCTGCGGGCCAGCATCGTCAACACCCAGGCGCTGGCCGATGTCGGCCGCGGGCTCACCGAGGGCGGACTGGGCAGCCACCTGCTGCTGGGCAAGGGGGAAGAAACCTCCGGCGGTGCCGACAAGTCCAGCATTCTCGCCGATGGTGTCGAATCCATGCTCGGCGCAATCTATGTGCAGCACGGCCTGAGCACTGCCCGGGACGTGATCCTGCGGTTGTTCGGAGATCTGCTCGACACCGCTCCGACGCTGGGGGCCGGGCTGGACTGGAAGAGCAGCCTGCAGGAACTGACCGCGGCCCGGGGGCTGGGTGCGCCCAGCTATGTGGTGAGCTCCACCGGTCCCGACCACGACAAGGAATTCTCGGCGACCGTGGTGGTGGCCGATGTCGAGTACGGAACGGGCATGGGGCGCACCAAGAAAGAGGCCGAGCTTAAGGCGGCGGCCGCCGCATGGAACGCGCTCGACAATGCGTGAGTACCGATGCCCGAACTGCCCGAGGTAGAGGTCGTCCGCCGCGGGTTGCAGGAACATGTTGCGGGAAAATCGATTTCGGCGGTGCGGGTGCACCATCCGCGGGCGGTGCGTCGGCATGAGGCCGGACCGGCCGACCTGACAGCCCGGCTGTTGGGGGCCCGCATCACCGGAACCGGGCGCCGGGGCAAGTTTCTCTGGTTGACCCTGGGCGACGACGAGAATGACACCGAGGCCCTGGTGGTGCATCTGGGGATGAGCGGCCAGATGCTGCTGGGGCCGCTACGCGACGATCGGCATCTGCGGATCGCCGCACTGCTCGACGACGGTACGGCACTGAATTTCGTCGACCAACGCACCTTCGGTGGCTGGCAGTTGGCCGAGCTGGTGACGGTGGACGGCACCGCGGTGCCGCAGCCGGTCGCGCACATCGCACGCGACCCGCTGGACCCCCTGTTCGATCGCGACCATGTGGTTACCGTGCTGCGGCGCAAGCATTCTGAGATCAAGCGACAGCTACTCGACCAGACCGTGGTGTCCGGCATCGGCAACATCTATGCAGATGAGGCATTGTGGCGGACCAAGGTCAACGGCGTCAGAACTGCCGCGCTGCTGTCGCGCCGCAGACTGGCCGAGCTGCTCGGGGCGGCCGCTGAGGTGATGACCGACGCGCTGGGCCAGGGCGGCACGTCCTTCGACTCGCTCTACGTCAACGTCAACGGCGAATCCGGTTACTTCGAGCGGTCTTTGGATGCCTACGGGCGCGAAGGCGAACCGTGCCGACGATGCGGCGCGGTCATGCGGCGGGACAAGTTCATGAACCGGTCATCGTTCTACTGCCCGAAATGTCAGCCCCGCCCGCGGGGCTGACCCGGAGGTGATCAACGCATTGCCGGCATGCCCGGCATGTCGGACATGCAGATCTTCCACGATCCGCTTTCCTTACGCAGATACAGCTTGCCCGCACCGCCTTGATTCGAGATGTCGACGACGGCCTTGTTGCCGGTGACGGTGATCTTGGTGATCTTCGTCGACCCGTCGGTTTCGGTGCTGTGCGGAATGTCGATCGCATCCAGACCGCCGATCGATTCGAACAGGTCCTGGTCGGCCTGGCAGAAGTAGGGCAGGGCACCGGAGAGGTCGGTGCTGGAGTTCGCCATCATCTCCTCCAGGAAGTCCCGGACCTCCGCCTCGGCGTCGGACTCGCCGGGATTCGACGAGGAGTGCGAGGAGCCCGCGGAGGTGCGTCCCCCGGTGGAACCGGAGTCGCGGGTGAAGGCGAATATGGCGACCCCGCCGACCAGTACCAGCACGGCCAACACCGCGCCTGCGATCAACAGCCATTTGCCGTTACCGCCGCCCGCAGGTTGCGGATCGGGGTAGCCGAACGGTTGTTGCGGCGCCCCGTAGGGCTGCTGGGCCCCATACGGCGTTCCGTACGGTTGCTGTGGCTGCTGAGGTGCTCCGTAGGGCGTTCCGTACGGTTGCTGCGGCTGCTGAGGCGCTCCGTAGGGAGTTCCGTACGGCTGTTGCGGGGCACCGTAGGGCTGCTGACCTGATCCGTAGGCCTGTTCGGGGTTCGGGTTCTGCGGATATCCCTGAGGAGCGCCCTGCTGCGGGTACGGCTGCTGCCATGGCCCGGTGGGCCCCGAGGGCGGGGTGGGCGGATTGCTCGGCGGATAGGTCACGGTGCTCCTCAGCGAAGTCGGTGCACCGAGTCTATCGTCGGTGTCCGGTTCATCGGCGCGTCGAACACACAGCATTGCCCACGATGCGGTAACGGCTTTGCCGCCGGAATAACCGTGCGTCTCGGCGTGTAGAAATACCGCATGACCGAACTTTGGGTTGACCGCACCGGCGTGCGCCGCTATGTCGGGCGCAGTTCGCGCGGCGCAGAGGTACTCATCGGCAGTGAAGATGTCGAAGGCGTGTTCACACCCGGTGAGCTGCTGAAGATCGCGCTGGCCGCGTGCAGCGGGATGGCCAGCGATCAGCCGCTGCGCCGGCGCCTCGGTGACGACTACCCGGCGACGATTCGGGTGTCGGGCCCGGCCGACCGGGAACAGGAGCGCTATCCGCTGCTGCAGGAGAAGCTGGAAATCGACGTCTCGGGGCTTTCGGAGGCCGATCTGGCCAGACTGCTGACCGTGGTCGAGCGGGCCATCGACCAGGCCTGCACCGTGGGCCGCACGCTCAAGAGCGGCACCGAGGTGAAGTTCGAGGTCGGCACCAAATGACCGGGCCGGAACCCTCCGATGCCAGGCCCGATACCGAGGCGCGGTTGAGCGCCTGGGTGCACGGTCGGGTGCAAGGGGTGGGGTTCCGGTGGTGGACCCGATCGCGGGCGTTGGAGCTCGGTCTGACCGGGTTTGCTTCGAATCGGCCCGATGGCCGGGTACATGTCGTGGCCCAGGGGCCGCGGGAGGCGTGTCAGCGCCTGCTCGACCTGCTGCAGAGTGGTCAAACCCCAGGTGCGGTCGACAACGTCGTCGCGGATTGGTCGGACGCGGACGCCCCGATGGCGGGGTTTACCGAACGTTAGCCCGCTCGGCGGTAGGGTTTGACGTCGTGCACCTCAAGAGTCTGACGCTGAAGGGCTTCAAGTCCTTTGCTTCGCCGACGACTCTGCGTTTCGAACCCGGGATCACCTGCGTCGTCGGACCCAACGGTTCGGGCAAGTCGAACGTGGTCGACGCCCTGACCTGGGTGATGGGTGAGCAGGGCGCCAAGACATTGCGCGGCGGCAAGATGGAGGACGTCATCTTCGCCGGCACGTCCTCGCGGGCGCCGCTGGGCCGCGCCGAGGTCACGCTGACCATCGACAACTCCGACAACGCGTTGCCGATCGAGTATTCCGAGGTGTCGATCACCCGCCGGGTGTTCCGCGACGGCGCCGGCGAATACGAGATCAACGGCAGTAGTTGCCGATTGATGGATGTCCAGGAGCTTCTGAGCGACTCCGGCATCGGCCGGGAGATGCACGTCATCGTCGGGCAGGGCAAGCTCTCCGAGATCCTGGAATCGCGCCCGGAGGACCGCCGCGCCTTCATCGAAGAGGCCGCCGGGGTGCTCAAGCACCGCAGACGCAAGGAAAAGGCGGTCCGCAAGCTCGACTCGATGGCGGCCAACCTGGCCCGCCTGACCGACCTGACCACCGAGCTGCGCCGTCAGCTCAAACCGCTGGGGCGTCAAGCCGAGATGGCGCGGCGGGCGGCGACAATCCAGGCCGATCTGCGTGACGCCCGGCTGCGTCTGGCCGCCGACGACCTGGTGCGAAGACAGGTCGAGTTCCACAACACCAACCAGGCCGAGACCACGATGCGCCGCGAGCATGACGAGGCGACGGTTCGGCTGGAGTCCGCGACTGTCGAACTGCAGGCACACGAGGCGGCGGTGGCCGAACTGACCCGGCGCGCCGAAGCCGCCCAGCAGACCTGGTTCCGGGCGTCGGCGCTGGCCGAACGGGTCAGCGCCACGGTACGTATCGCCACCGACCGGGCGCAGTTGTTCGAGACCGAGCCGGAGGTTTCCAGCGGCCGCGACCCCGAGGAGCTGGAGGCCGAGGCCGAGGAAGTCGCCGAGCTCGAAATGGAGTTGCTTGGCGAACTGGAGATCTCGCGCATGGCGCTGGAGACTGCCCGCGCGGAGCTGTCCGAACGTGAGCAGCTGGCCGCCGAAGCCGAGCGCGCGCATCTGGCCGCGGCCCGGGCCGAGGCCGACCGTCGCGAAGGGCTGGCCCGGCTGGCCGGTCAGGTCGACACCATGCGCACCCGGGTCGAGTCGATCGACGACGGGGTCATGCGGCTGTCGATCAACATCGAGGAGTCCGCGGCCAAAGCCCAACAGGCGCAGGCGGAATTCGAGACCGTGCAGGGCCGGGTCGGCGAACTCGATGCCGGGGAAGTGGGCCTTGACGAGCAGCACGAACGCTCGGTGACCGCGCTGCGGCTCGCCGACGAACGCGTGGCCGAACTGCAGGCCGCCGAGCGCGCCGCCGAGCGGCAGGTGGCCTCGCTGCAGGCCCGGATCGATGCCCTTTCGGTCAGCCTGGATCGGCGTGACGGCGCTGCGTGGTTGCAGAACAACCACAGTGGCGCAGGGATTTTCGGCTCCATCGGGGAATTCCTCAAGGTGCAGCAGGGTCATGAGGTGGCGGTGGCCACCGTTCTCGGCGCGGCCGCCGATGCGTTGGCCGCCGAGAATTTCGGTGCCGCTGCGGCGGCCGTCGCCGCGCTGAAGGAATGCGACGGCGGCCGGGCAGCCCTGCTGCTGGGGGACTGGCAGGTCAACGGTTCCTCAGCGTCGGGAACGCTGCCCGATGGCGCCACCTGGGCCAACGACCTGGTGAGCGTTCCGGACCGGCTGCGCGGTGCGGTTACCGCCATGCTCTCCGGGGTGGCCGTCGTGGCCGATCTGCCCGCCGGGCTGCAGCTGGTTTCGGCGCGACCGGACCTGCGCGCGGTCACCGCCGAGGGGGACCTGGTTGGTGCCGGCTGGATCAGTGGCGGCTCCGACCGCAAGCCCTCGACCCTGGAGATCAGCTCCGAGATCGACAAGGCCCGAGTCGAACTGGAGGCCGTCGAGAAACAAACCGGCGAGCTGGCCGCGGCGCTCTCGGGTGCGTTGACCGAGCAGGCCGCCCGTCAGGAGTCGGCCGAGGAGGCGCTGGCCGCGCTCAACGAATCCGACGCGGCGATCGCGGCGATCTACGAGCAACTGGGCCGGCTGGGGCAGGATGCCCGCGGGGCCGACAACGAGTGGCAGCGGTTGATCCGGCAGCGCGACGAGCTGGAAGCCGGACGTACCAAGACCGTCGAGGAGCTCTCCGAACTCGAGTCGCGGCTGCACAACGCCGAACAGATCCCGATGTTCGAGGCCGAGCCGGTGGACCGGCAGACCTCGATGGCCGCCGCCGAGGCCGCGCGCTCGGTCGAGGTGGAAGCCCGCCTAGTGGTTCGCACCGCCGAGGAGCGCGCGAATGCGGTTCGCGGACGCGCTGATTCACTGCGCCGTGCGGCTGCCGCCGAGCGTGAGGCCCGGGTGCGCGCACAGCGGGCCCGGGAGGCTCGCGAACATGCGGCGCAGATGGCCGCCGCGGTGGCAGAGGCCGGACGTGCGGTTGCGCAGCGGTTGAGCGCCGTCGTCGGGGCGGCCTCGCGGATCCGTGACGAGCTGGCCACCGAACGTCAGCTCCGCGCCGGGGCTCTGTCCCAGGCGCGCGAGGAGGTCACCGCACTCAACGCGAGGATCACCGCGCTCACCGACGCGCTGCACCGCGATGAGATGGCCAAAGCGCAAGCGGCGCTTCGTATCGAGCAACTGGAAGCTCAGGTGCTGGACCAGTTCGGGATGTCCGCTGCCGACCTGATCGCCGAGTACGGCCCGCAGATTCCGCTGCCGCCCAGCGAGCTGGAGATGGCCGAATACGAGCAGGCCCGGGAGCGGGGCGAACAGGTTACGGCGCCGGCGCCGATGCCGTTCGACCGGCCCACCCAGGAGCGCCGGGCCAAGAAGGCCGAGCGGGAGCTCTCCGAGCTGGGCCGGGTCAATCCGCTGGCGCTGGAAGAATTCGCCGCCTTGGAAGAGCGCTACAACTTCCTGTCCACCCAACTCGAGGACGTCAAGGCCGCGCGCACCGACCTGCTCGACGTGATCGCCGAGGTCGACGCGCGCATCCTGCAGGTGTTCACCGACGCCTACGCCGATGTGGAGCGCGAATTCGAGCAGGTGTTCACCACGTTGTTCCCGGGCGGGGAGGGCCGGCTGTTGCTCACCAACCCCAGCGACATGCTGACCACCGGCATCGAGGTCGAAGCCAGGCCGCCGGGTAAGAAGATCAAGCGGCTGTCGCTGCTTTCCGGCGGCGAGAAGTCGCTGACCGCCGTCGCGATGCTGGTGGCGATCTTCCGGGCCCGCCCATCGCCGTTCTACGTGATGGACGAGGTTGAGGCCGCGCTCGACGATGTGAACCTGCGCAGGCTGATCAGCCTGTTCGAGCAGCTGCGGGAAAAGTCCCAGCTGATCGTGATCACCCACCAGAAGCCGACCATGGAGGTCGCCGACGCTCTCTACGGCGTGACCATGCGCGGTGACGGCATCACCACGGTGATTTCGCAGCGGATGCGCGGGCAGGAACTGGCGGCCAAGTCCAACTAGGGTGTGGTGTGGCCCGCCGCAGCCTTGGGTCGCTCCGCTCGGCTGATGCGGCGCGGATTAGGTTGTGAGTCAGTGTCTTTCGTATCGCTGGCCTCGGTTTGCGGCTGAGCCGAATCGCTTTCGTTGGTGATCTGGATTCTGCCGCGCTGACGCGGCGATACTTGGGCTCTGGCGCTGTCAAGGAGCTTCGAATGTAACGTGGACTGGCGCACCGACTTTGGAGTTTTCGGGGTCGTGGACACCGTCTCGGTCTTTCCGTCCGGAACCTGGGGGCTGGGGCCGGTCTGCGGTGCGGTGGTTTCGCGTTCGGCCGCGGGTTGGGCGCCGGCCAAGTGCAGCCGAGTCAGGCTCGGCACCGCTGCGACCTGCTCCAGGGTGTCGAGCGCCGGCTTTTCGGGGGCCGGCTTGTTCAGTGTGGGGCCATGCAGGGCTGGGCCGGTGTTGATGCCCAGGTCGGCCAGCGCGTTGTGCACGCCCTCCGTGACCGCTGCGGCGAGGTCCGACACCAACTTGACCACGTCGATGTGGGGGATCAGCTGGGCGCGGGTCGGGACGGCCATGTTCGCCGGTGTGCGGTCATAGGCGAGATCGATGAGTACCCGCAGGGTCGGTTCGACGAGGTCCAGCAGCGGCGCCGGCACACCGATGTCGCGCAACGGCTGCAGCAGCGGCAGGTGCTCGGTGTGGATCAGGTAGTAGGTGGTGTTGCCGGATGTGTAGGACTGGTAGCTGGTGGGGTCGTTGAGGTTGACCACCGATGAGCCGTAGTTCCCATGCAGGTAGACGTAGCCGAACAGAGCGTTGAGATCGGCCAGCAGATTGAGCGGATATTTGGGGAAGTCGGCGATCAGGTCGTATTCGCGGGCCACGTCGATCGTCGCGTATCCGTCGTTCGGGGTCGCGCCGTCGAAGCTGACGCCGAGGATCGGGATGTAGAGGCCCTCGAATCGGGACAGGATTCCGCCGTTCGGCCGATTGGGGTTGGCCACGAGTACGAAGGACAGCTCATCTGCTGGTGGCACGGCGGCGCCCATGGCGGCGAGCTCGGCCAGATTGCGTTTCTCCCGGGTGGCGATGTTGGCGCTCTGCGAGTAGCCGAAGACGACCTTGCTTCCCGGCGTGGTCAGGACGTCGAAGTTCAGACTCAGGACGCCGCGGGCCACCGAGGTATCGAAGGTGAGGTCGTTCAGGCCGGTAGCGGGCCAGAAGTGCTCCGGCGTCGGCACCCATTTCAAGGCGTTCACCAGCGGATCGAGGTGCAGATAGGTGCCGTTCACCTGATCCAGGTAGGTCCCCGGTCCCCACCCATGTGGGTCGCCCAGCGCCTTCATTCCGGTTCCGCCCATGATGAGGGCGGTCGTCGCCACCAGCTGGACCAAGGTGGTCATGGTTGCCGACACCACGAGCAGGACCACTCCGGCGACAGCCGCGAGTGCTACCGAGAGCCCTCGGAGTGCGCGAATATGCATTTAGAGTCCTTCCGACCAGAAATTTCCCGAGGGAAGGACAGTGCCGCCGAACGGCTGAAGTCATTCCCGACCCAGTTGGATCGTGGACCAACTGGCCGCGACTTGTCAGCGAATTCCTATAAATGCCCAAAAATTGGTGATATGCGCAGCTCGAACGCAATGTTTGGTAATAACTCCGTTGACGACAGCTAAGCCGTAGAGTGTGTCTACGGCTGCCTGCGACGCCATTGTGCAGTGAGGTTTCTGAGGGGAAGATACCGTCTCGGTACACGCGTGTACCGAGTTTTGGGTCAACTTGGTTCGACGATGTTCGGCGGATCGGCGTGCCCAGTGGCCGCCGGTGTCGACGTACGGCCACGGGGCCGGTCGTTGCCCGACCGCGCCCCTGAGACAATGGCGGCGTGACAGAAGGTGCGCTGTTAGGTCTGTGGATCGCGATTGCGGTCGTCGCTGTTCTCATCGTCGTCGCGGTGACCGTCGGGTTGGTGCGTTACCGTCGGCGGCGAATCCGCCTGTCGGAACGCGACGCCGCCCAACCGATCGACCGCTCGGGCGGTTATACGGCCGCGTCGGGCATCACGTTCAGCCAGTCGGCCGCCCCGACCGTCGAGCGCATAGACACCAGTGGGCTGCCCGCGGTCGGTGATGACGCCACGATTCCCCGGGACGCACCCAAACGCACCATCGCCGATGTGCAGCTGCCCGAGCTGCCGGTCGAACCGCAAGATGCTGTCGCGCCGGCACCAGCACCAGCACAGGCACCGGCACAGGCACCGGCACAGGCACCGGCACAGGCACCGGCACAGGCACCGGCACCGGATCCCGTTGCTGCCGCGGTCGAAGACATTGCCCCGGCTGAAGGGCGGCTGGATCGGCTGCGCGGCCGGCTTGCCAAGTCGCAGAACGCCCTGGGGCGCAGCATGCTCGGGCTGCTCGGCGGCGGCGACCTCGACGAGGACTCGTGGGAGGCCGTCGAGGACACCCTGCTGATGGCCGACCTGGGGCCGGTCGTCACCGAATCCGTCGTCGGTGCGTTGCGCGAGCGGATGGCCACCGCGGGGGTGCGCAGTGAGGCCGACGCACGTGTGGTGCTGCGGGAGGTACTGATGTCGGAGCTGAGGCCCGAGCTGGACCGCTCGATCAAGGCGCTGCCGCATGCCGACAAGCCGTCTGTGCTGCTCGTGGTCGGCGTGAACGGCACCGGCAAGACCACCACGGTGGGCAAGCTGGCGCGGGTGCTGGTCGCCGATGGCCGCCGCGTGGTGCTGGGCGCCGCCGATACGTTCCGTGCAGCCGCGGCCGACCAGTTGCAGACCTGGGCCGCCCGGGTCGGCGCGGAGGTGGTGCGGGGAGCCGAAGGCGCGGACCCGGCATCGGTGGCCTTCGACGCCGTGGACGAGGGCATCAAGGCGGGTGCCGATGTGGTCGTCGTCGACACCGCCGGCCGGTTGCACACCAAGACCGGTCTGATGGACGAACTCGGCAAGGTCAAGCGGGTGGTGGAAAAACGCGCCGCTGTCGACGAGGTGTTGTTGGTCCTGGACGCGACGATCGGTCAGAACAGCCTGCCGCAGGCGAAGGTTTTCGCCGAGGTCGTCGACATCACCGGGGTGGTGCTGACCAAGCTGGACGGCACGGCCAAGGGCGGCATTGTGTTCCGCGTTCAGCAAGAACTTGGGGTTCCGGTGAAACTGGTGGGGCTGGGCGAGGGCCCCGATGATTTGGCGCCGTTCGAGCCCGCCGCATTCGTCGACGCCCTGCTGGGATAAGCCAATCGGGGTGCGGCGAAGCCGAAAAAACACGGTGTAACACCGGCGAAACCCAACCCGGCTATCCGTTCACGCGAGCGAAACACGACGGCGTCGTAGCCGAAACATCCACTCAGCATTGTCTTCAACCAGGTCAACGGTTCGTAAATCCATACGGCCGGGGCGTGGTGAAGGAGGAAACTGCGAGTGGAGCAATTCCCGATATTGGGCACGCCGGATACCGGCGACACGGCATGGATGCTGGCCAGTTCGGCGCTTGTGCTGTTGATGACGCCGGGCCTGGCCTTCTTCTACGGCGGCATGGTGCGTGCCAAAGGCGTACTCAACATGATCATGCTGAGCATCAGCGCCATGGGTGTGGTGACCGTATTGTGGTCGTTGTACGGCTACTCGGTCGCGTTCGGTAACAACACCGCCGGTGTGTTCGGCGACCCGATGCAGTTCTTCGGTCTCAAGGGGCTGATCGGTGCGAACGGCGCGGCCGACGCGCCCATCGCGCTGGCGGGCACCATCCCGGCGAGCGTGTTCGCCGGGTTCCAGTTGATGTTCGCGATCATCACGGTTGCCCTGATCTCCGGCGCTGTCGCTGATCGGATCAGGTTCGGTGGCTGGCTGCTGTTCGCCGCATTGTGGGCGACGTTCGTCTACTTCCCGGTGGCGCACTGGGTGTTCGACTTCGACGTCAAGGACCCCAACTCCGGCGAGATCATTCACCACGGCGGTTGGATCGCCAACCAGCTCAAGGCGATTGACTTCGCCGGCGGTACCGCGGTGCACATCAATTCCGGTACCGCAGGCCTGGTCCTGGCCATCATCCTGGGCAAGCGCCTCGGCTGGCCCGGCACCCCGATGCGCCCGCACAATCTCCCGTTCGTGATGCTGGGCGCCGGCCTGCTGTGGTTCGGCTGGTACGGGTTCAACGCCGGTTCTTCGGTGTCCGCCAACGGAACTGCGGGCTCCACATTCATTACGACGACCGTGGCGACCGCTACGGCAATGCTGGCCTGGCTGCTCACCGAGCGGATTCGCGACGGTCACGCGACCTCGCTGGGTGCCGCTTCGGGCATCGTGGCCGGACTGGTTGCCATCACCCCGTCCTGTTCCTCGGTGAATGTATTGGGCGCATTGGTGATTGGCGCATCGGCGGGGGTGCTCTGCGCCCTGGCGGTCGGGCTGAAGTTCAAGTTCGGCTTCGACGATTCG
Source organism: Mycolicibacterium frederiksbergense (assembly GCF_029893345.1). Taxonomy (GTDB): domain Bacteria; phylum Actinomycetota; class Actinomycetes; order Mycobacteriales; family Mycobacteriaceae; genus Mycobacterium; species Mycobacterium frederiksbergense_B. The sequence continues at coordinate 239,162 of NZ_JARXVE010000006.1, forward strand.
CTCGACGTTGTGGGTGTCCACCTGGTGGGTGGCCTTGTGGGGACGCTGCTGGTGGGCCTGGTGGCCACCACGGAGGCGCCCGCCGGGGTCGCCGGATTGTTCTACGGCGGCGGGTTTGACCAGCTGTGGCGACAGGCGGTCGGGGCCGGTGCGGTTCTGCTCTATTCGGCCGTGGGTACCACTATCTTGGCGTTGATCGTCAAATACACGGTGGGCCTGCGCCTGGACAAGGAAGATGAGTCGTCCGGTATTGACGAGGCCGAACACGCGGAAACTGCCTACGACTTCGTCGCAGTCGGAACGGGATCTGTTCTTGGACGCCGCGGCGGGGAGGAATAAGGAAATATGAAGCTGATCACTGCGATCGTCAAGCCTTTCACGCTGGAAGATGTCAAGACCGGGCTGGAGCAGACCGGCATTCTGGGAATGACGGTCAGCGAGGTGCAGGGTTACGGCCGGCAGAAGGGCCACACCGAGGTGTACCGAGGCGCTGAGTACTCGGTGGACTTCGTGCCCAAGGTCCGGGTGGAGGTCGTTGTCGACGACTCCGCGGTCGACAAGGTCGTGGACGTCATCGTGCAGGCGGCACGTACCGGCAAGATCGGCGACGGCAAGGTGTGGGTCAGCCCAGTCGACACGGTCGTCCGCGTCCGCACCGGCGAGCGGGGTGCCGACGCCTTGTAGTCGCCAGCCGGTTTGGACTTAGGCGATCAGATCTCCGGGCCGAGCACCGTGTGCGCGTTTATGGGTAATCGGCCGGAGAGGAGTCCAAATGTCAGAACGGAAACCAGAATCTGCCGGAGCCTCCCACGAGGAGGCTCCGGCGGGCTCATTGCGACCCGCGAGCGACCTGGCGGCCGCGACCCAGCAGTTGCTCGGCGGCGGATCGCGCCAACTCGATGCGGCCGCATTGCGCGACGCACTACTCGATTTACACGAATTCTGGCTCACCACAAAGGCAGCCGAGATCGGCATCACGGCCACCAGTGGATTCGCCGTCGTGGCCACCGGTGGTCTGGGCCGCGGCGAGATGTTGCCGTACTCCGACCTCGATCTCATGCTCCTGCATGACAACATGCCGGCCGATGAAGTCGCCGAGATCGCCGAACATCTCTGGTACCCCTTGTGGGACGCCAATATTCGCATCGACCACAGTGTGCGTACGGTGCCCGAGGCGCTCAAGGTGGCAGGCGAGGACATCGCGGTGGGCCTGGCCATGCTCGAAGCGCGCCATATCGCCGGCGACGCCGACCTGTCGTCATTGTTGGTCGGCGGAGCGCGCCGGCAGTGGCGGATCGGAATCGCCTCACGCTTCGACGAACTCGTCGAGAACACCCAGGCGCGGTGGCAGCGGGCCGGCCAGATTGCGCACCGCGCCGAACCGGACCTGAAGTCAGGCCGGGGCGGCCTGCGCGATGTCCAGTTGCTCAACGCGCTGGCGATAGCGCAATTGGCCGACGTCTATCCGAGCCGCGCGCTGGCCTCTCCGACCGGGACGCTGGGCGGCGCGCATCTGGCGCTGCTCAACGTCCGCACCGAGCTGCATCGGGCCGCGGGCCGCGGCCGCGAACTGTTACTGGCCCAGCATGCCGACGAGATCGCTGCGGCCCTGCGGATCGGGGATCGATTCGATCTGGCCCGCATGCTGTCGGATGCGGCCCGCACCGTGAGTTACTACGTCGACTCTGGTATTCGTACGGCCGCCAACGCCTTGCCCCGCCGTGGCTTCGCGGCGCTGCGCCGCCCGGTGCGCCGACCGCTCGACGAGGGAGTGATCGAGTACGCCGGTGAGGTCATCCTGGCCCGCGACGCCCGGCCGGAGCGCGACCCCGGTTTGATCCTGCGGGTGGCCGCCGCCTCGGCCAGCACCGGGCTGCCGATGGCGGTGTCCACCTTGAGCAGGCTGGCCGAAACCGCACCGGAACTTCGCACGCCATGGCCAGGGGAGGCGCTCAAGGATCTGCTGGTGCTGCTGGCCTCCGGTCCCGCCGCGGTAGCCACCATCGAGGCGCTGGACCGCACCGGGTTGTGGGGACGGCTCTTCCCGGAGTGGGGCGCGGTGCGCGACCTGCCGCCCCGCGACGTCGTACACACCTGGACCGTCGACCGTCATCTGGTCGAGACCGTCTCGCGGGCAAGCGCTTTCACCACCAGGGTGTCACGACCGGATCTGCTGCTGCTGGGTGCGCTGTGCCACGACATCGGCAAGGGCCGAGGTGGCGACCACAGCGTCATCGGCGCGGAGCTGGCGACCCAGATCGGCACCCGGCTGGGCCTGTGGCCGTCCGACATCGAGGTGTTGTCCAAGATTGTCCGCCATCACCTGCTGCTCCTGGACACGGCGACCCGGCGAGATCTGCAGGATCCCAAGACCATCGAGGCTGTGGCCGACGCGCTCGGCGGGGACATGGTGCTGCTGGAGTTGCTCGCGGTCCTGGCCGAGGCCGATTCGCTGGCCACCGGGCCGGGGGTGTGGGGGGACTGGAAGGCGTCGTTGATCGGCGACCTGGTGCGCCGGGCCCGGCTGGTGCTGGCCGGTGAGCCGTTGCCACATCCCGATCCCATCGAGCCACGGTTCCTGGCGCTGGCCGCCGAAGTCGGTGTCCATGTCGAGCTCACCCAGGGCGACGGCCCACACATCTACGACGTGACGATGATCGCCCCGGACCGGCGCGGCCTGTTGTCCAAGGCGGCCGGGGTGTTGGCGCTGAACTCCCTGCGGGTGCACTCGGCGTCGGTCAACAGTCACCAGGGCTCGGCGATCAACACATTCGTGGTGTCCCCGCACTTCGGCACCCCGCCGCCCGCCGAGCTGCTGCGCCAGCAGTTCATCCTGGCGCTGGACGGCGAACTGGATGTGATCGGCGCACTGGAACGGCGGGATCAGGAGGCTGCACAGCATGCGACCCCCCGCGCCGGTGAGATCCTGGCGTCGGTGCCGGCCAACCATGTGCCTGCTCCGCCGCGCATCCTCTGGTCGCCCGGCGGGGCGCCCGGCGAGCTGATCGCACAGATCCGGACCATCGACCGGGCCGGGCTGCTGGCCCGTCTGACCTCGGTGTTCGAGCGGGACGGCGTGGACATCGACTGGGCGAAGGTGACCACCCTCGGGTCTTCGGTGGTCGATGTGTTCTGCATCACGGCACCGGCGCTGGCCGCCGATGAGGCGAGACTGACCGCGGTACGCGACGAGCTGGAGCGGGATATGTTGGCGATCCTGCCCGCGCCGGCGGGCAAACCGGCCGAGCGGGCCAGCTGACCCGTCAACCGCGCGGGCCGGTGGGTGAACCACCCCGTCCGGGTGCGCCCGTTAGGCTTACCACGTGTTTGAAAGCCTGTCTGACCGGTTGACCGGAGCCCTGCAGGGCCTGCGCGGCAAGGGTCGGTTGACCGACGCCGATATTGACGCCACGGCGCGCGAGATCCGGTTGGCCCTGCTGGAAGCCGACGTCTCCCTTCCGGTGGTGCGTTCCTTCGTCGCGCGGATCAAGGACCGCGCCAAGGGCGCCGAGGTCTCCGGCGCGCTGAACCCGGCGCAGCAGGTGGTCAAGATCGTCAACGAGGAGCTGATCGGCATCCTCGGCGGCGAGACTCGTCAGCTGGCTTTCGCCAAGAACCCGCCGACGGTGATCATGCTGGCCGGCCTGCAGGGCGCCGGTAAGACCACGCTGGCCGGCAAGCTGGCGAAATGGCTTAAGGGGCAAGGGCATAACCCGCTGCTGGTGGCGTGTGACCTGCAGCGGCCCGGTGCGGTCAACCAGCTGCAGGTGGTCGGTGAGCGCGCCGGCGTTGGGGTCTTCGCGCCGCACCCGGGCACCTCGGTCGAGGGCCTGGAGATCGGCGGCCACGGCGATCCGGTGGCGGTCGCGTCGGCCGGTATGGCCGAGGCGCGGGCCAAGCATTACGACGTCGTCGTCGTCGATACCGCGGGTCGGTTGGGCATCGATGAAGAGCTGATGGGCCAGGCCGCGGCCATCCGTGCGGCGGTCAACCCCGACGAAGTGCTGTTCGTGCTGGACGCGATGATCGGTCAGGACGCCGTCGCGACCGCCGAGGCATTCCGCGAGGGTGTCGGCTTCACCGGTGTGGTGCTGACCAAGCTCGACGGCGACGCCCGCGGTGGTGCCGCGCTGTCGGTGCGCGAGATCACAGGTGTGCCGATCCTGTTCGCCTCCGCCGGGGAGAAGCTGGAGGACTTCGACGTCTTCCACCCGGACCGGATGGCCAGCCGGATCCTGGGCATGGGCGATGTGCTGACTCTGATCGAGCAGGCCGAGCAGGTCTTCGATCAGCAGAAGGCCGAGGAGGCCGCCGCCAAGATCGGCTCCGGGGAGCTGACCCTGGAGGACTTCCTCGAGCAGATGCTGGCGATCCGCAAGATGGGTCCGATCGGCAACCTGCTCGGCATGCTGCCCGGGGCCGGGCAGATGAAGGACGCGCTGGCCGCTGTCGATGACAAGCAGCTGGACCGGGTGCAGGCCATCATCCGCGGTATGACCCCGGCCGAGCGGACCGATCCCAAGATCATCAATGCCTCGCGCCGGTTGCGCATCGCCAACGGTTCCGGTGTCAGCGTCTCTGAAGTGAACCAGCTCGTGGACCGCTTCTTCGATGCCCGCAAGATGATGTCGTCGATGGCCGGGCAGATGGGGATGCCGTTCGGGCGCAAGGGCTCAACCCGCAAGGCCGCCAAGGGCAAGAACAAGCAAGCCGGTAAGGGCAAGAAGGGCCGGGGGCCGACGCCGGCCAAGGCGCATAACCCGTTGGGCGCGGCCGGGTTGCCTGCCGGGTTCCCCGACCTGTCCAACATGCCCAAGGGCCTGGATGAGTTGCCGCCCGGTCTGGCCGATTTCGACCTCTCGAAGCTGAAGTTCCCCGGCCAGAAGTAGTTCGGTGAACCCGCTCCATCTGCGTGGTCGCGGATTGCCGGACGGCGAACCCGTCGAGTGGTGGGTGGTCGACGGCGTGCTGTCGGCGGAACCGATCGCCAACGCCGACACCATCTTTGACGGCGGCTGGATCATTCCGGGTCTGGTCGATGCGCATTGTCACGTCGGGCTGGGTCCTGGTGGCGCGGTCTCGTTGGACGAGGCCGCCGTCCAGGCCGAAACCGAGCGCGACGCCGGTGCGCTGTTGCTGCGCGACGCCGGTTCGCCGGTGGATACCCGTAGCTTCGATGACCGCGAGGACCTGCCCCGGATCATCCGGGCCGGCCGGCATCTCGCCCGCCCCAAGCGCTATTCACCGGGGCTGCCGATCGACATCGAGGACGAATCGCAACTGCCCGACGCCGTCGCCGAGCAGGCCCGGTGGGGCGATGGCTGGGTGAAACTGGTCGGCGACTGGATCGACCGCGGCGTCGGGGACCTCGCGCCGCTGTGGTCCGACGAGATTCTCAAGGCCGCGATCGACGCCGCCCATGCCGAGGGAGCGCGGGTGACCGCGCACGTGTTCGGCGAGGACGCGCTGCCCGGACTGATCAAGGCCGGCATCGACTGCATCGAGCATGGCACCGGGATCACCGACGACACCATCGAGCTGATGCTTGAGCACGGCACCGCGCTGGTGCCGACCCTGATCAACATCGAGAATTTTCCCGGCATCGCCGATGCGGCCGGTAAGTACCCGGCATACGCCGCGCACATGCGCGAGCTGTACGCGACGTGTCATCGCCGGGTCGGCGCCGCGTATGACGCCGGGGTGCCGATCTTCGCGGGCACCGACGCCGGCGGGATGATCACCCACGGGCGCATCGGCGACGAGATCGAGGCGCTCAAGGGGATCGGGATGAGCCCGACAGCCGCCCTGGGAGCGGCCAGCTGGGATGCCCGGGCCTGGCTGGGCCGGCCTGCATTGCAGCATGGGGCGTCCGCGGACCTGGTCTGCTACACCGATGATCCGCGTCAAGGTGGCGTCAACCATCCGGATCTGGTGATCCTGCGCGGCCGGATCTACTGACCCATCACCGCTTGTGGGGGACTGGTCGGCAGGTAGGGCTCAGTGGGCGAAACCGTAGTCGAGCAAGTCGATCGCCTGACCGTAGAGATCGCCGGTGCCATACATCTGGACCACCACCATGCGGCGGTTACCACGTTGGGCCGCACCCACATACGTCTTGCGGGCCAGGTCCGTGTACCCGGTCTTGCCGGCGATGTCGCCCGGGTAGCGAGCCAGCAGCTCATTCTGGTTGGTCAGGGTCTTGCCGGGGAACTGTGCCGAGGGCTGACGCATGATCTGCGCGATGAGCGGATAGTTCAGCGCCGCGCGCAGGATCACCGCGAGATCGTGCGGCGTGGTGACCGTCTCCCAGCCGGGGCCGTCCAGGCCGGAGGGGGAGGAGGCCCGGGTGTTGCGGGCGCCGACGCTGGCCGCCTTGCGGGTCATCGCCGCCACCGTGGCAGGCTGCCCGCCGAGCATGTCCGCCAACATGTTCGCCGCATCGTTGCCCGACACCATGAGCAGCGCCTCCAACAGCTGGCGTGTGGTGTACGGCTGTCCCGGGGTGAGGCCCACGCAGGAGCATTCGACCTTGGTGTGGGACTGGTTGGCCCGCGCGAAGTTGTCGGGCCGCAGATGATCGAGCACCACCATCGCGAGCAGCGGCTTGATGGTGCTGGCCGGGGCGTAGGAGCCGTAGGGATCCTTGGATGCCAGCACCTGTCCGGTATCCAGATCGGCGACCAGCCAGGCCTTGGCCGGACCGTCGGGAATCTGAGCGCCCGCGGGCTGGACACCGGGTTGCGCGGCGGCCGGCGGCACCGCGGTGGTCGCGGCGGCCAATGCCGTGCCGAGGCCGAGCGCAAGCGCCACGAACAGTCTTCGCACGAGCGCCGACGCTACGGAGCCAAGGACTCGTTCAGCGCGCGATCAGGTTTCCTTCAGATATCGGACAGCTGGCGGGAGTTGTCGCAAGACCTAGAGCGACCCGACGCTGGCCGAACCGTCCTGGGCGAAACCCCAGTCCAGCAGCGTCGAGGCCTGATCCCAGTAGGTCGGGCCGCCCTCTTTGACCAGCCCGTACATCATCGCGACCAGCAGGCGTCGGTCACCGCGCTGGGCGGCGCCGACGAACGTCTTGCGGGCGATGTCGGTGAAACCCGTCTTGCCGCCGATCGCACCGGGGTAGCGCTGCAACAGCTCATCCTGGTTGACCAGAACCCGGTCGCCGGTCTTGGTGGGAAACACGGTCGACGGCATCGCGGTGATCTGCGCGAAGACCGGGTTGGCCATCGCCCCGCGGAAGATCACCGCCATGTCATGCGGTGTTGACCAGAACGGCATGCCGGGTCCGTCGAGGCCCGAGGGCGTAGCGACGTTGGTGCCGTGCGCGCCGAGCGCCGCGGCCTTGGCGTTCATCTTGGCCACGGTCGCCTCGGGGCCGCCGAGCATCCGGGCCAGGGTGTTGGCGGCGTCGTTGCCCGACACCAACAGCGCCGCCTCCAGCAGCTGGCGTGCGGTGTAGGTCTGCCCGGGCGCGACGCCGGCGCAGTTGCACTCGACCTTGGTGTCGGCGTCCTCGGCCACGATCGTGGTGTCCATCGGTATCTCGTCGAGCACCACCTGTGCCAGCAGGGTCTTGATCGTGCTCGCCGGGGCGTAGTGGGTGTTCTCATTGCGGGCGGCCAGCACCTGGCCGGTGTCCAGGTCGGCCACCACCCATCCCTGTGCGGGGCCGTCGGGGATGGGTGCCGACCCGACCTGCTGCACTTCTATATCGGCCCGTGCGGAGGGTATTGCGCCGGGCGGGAATGAGACCGGGATCAGCGCGGCGAGCAACACGACGGCGGTACGGACGAACCTCCCCATGACCGGCCAGACTAATCGTGTTGAATCAAGTGATGTTGAGCCTGGCTGAGATTTCAGACCGCCTCGAGATCCAACAACTGTTGATCGACTACTCCACGGCGATCGACCGGCGGCAATTCGACGACCTTGATGCGGTTTTCACCGCCGATGCCTACATCGACTACCGGGCCATGGGCGGCATCGACGGTCACTATCCGGAGGTCAAGGCCTGGTTGGCGGAGGTGCTGCCGAATTTTCCGGCCTATGCTCACATGCTCGGAAACGTCGACGTACGCATCACGGGGGACACCGCCTCCTCGCGCACCATCTGTTTCAACCCGATGGTGTTGCCGGGGCTGGAGCAGCAGGTGCTGTTCTGCGGCCTGTGGTACGAGGACGAGTTCGTGCGGACCGCCGACGGGTGGCGGATGAGTCGCCGCGTCGAGACGAAGTGTTTCGACAAGGTCGTTTAGGCGCCGAGTTGAGGCCGGTGTTGGCCGGGTCTCAATGCGGTCGTATCAGGACGGTGGGATCACGCTCGGGTCATCCGAATTGCACAGTTTCCAATCGCCGTCCTCCTTGCGGAAGTAGGCGGTGACGTCGGGTCCCCCGTCTGTTGTGATGGTGGCGATGGCCCTGTCACCGTCAACTTTCACTTCGGTGATCTCCGCGTTCGGCCGCTCCTCGATCTCAAGAAGCTCGGGGTCCATCCTGCCGATGTACTTCTTCATCAGTTTCTGATCCGCTGTGCAGAAGAACTGGATCGAATTTGACACCGATCCGGACTTGCTCACGTCTTCGTAGACCTGCTTGATGGCACGCTTGTCGCTGGGGGAGCCGACGCCCACCACGAACACCACGACGATCACGACGAGCAGGATGATCGCCCCGCCGATACCACCGATGATCCAGGCGGTGCGCTTGCCGTTGCTCCCACCGGGCGGGGGCGCGGGGTAGCCGTACGGCGAGGATGCCGGGTAAGGCGGCGGGCTGCCGTAGGGCTGCCCGGGCATTCCGAACGGGTTAGGGCCACCCTGGTGGTGCGGCGCGCCGAATTGCTGCGGCGGTGGCGCTGACGACCATGGGTCCTGCGGTCCGGGTGGAAATGTCACGAAAACCCCTCCAAAAGCTGTGTTGATCAGCACCCTAGCGGCATGATTGATCCCCGGAGCGCTCCAAAATCCGGCTATCCGCGGTCACCTCGTTCGTCTTCGCCGACGGTTCTGGCCGCGATTTTGGCCAGTACTGCCTGCTCTGGCACAATTGGGCGCTGTCTGCCGCGCGACTCGTTCAATGCGCTGCGCGGCGGTCACACACGTAAGGCAAAACCGGATCGGGCAATTCCGCCCGCATCGCTGAATTGCAGCGTGACACAGAGGAGAAGTGCTTACTCATGGCTGTCAAGATCAAGCTCACCCGGCTTGGCAAGATTCGCAACCCCCAGTACCGCATCGCCGTCGCCGACGCGCGCACCCGCCGCGAAGGCCGCTCCATCGAGGTCATCGGCCGCTACCACCCGAAGGAAGAGCCGAGCCTGATCGAGATCGATTCGGAGCGCGCGCAGTACTGGCTCGGTGTCGGCGCGCAGCCCACCGAACCGGTGTTGGCTCTGCTGAAGATCACCGGTGACTGGCAGAAGTTCAAGGGCCTGCCCGGTGCCGAGGGCACGCTGAAGGTCAAGGAGCCCAAGCCGTCCAAGCTGGACCTGTTCAACGCGGCTCTGGCCGAGGCTGAGGCCGGTGGCGGCGCCGAGGCCATCACGCCCAAGAAGAAGAAGGCTCCCAAGAAGGACGAGGCCGCCGAGGCTGAGGCACCTGCCGCCGAGGCCGCCGCCGACGACGCGGCAAGCGAGAGCTGAGCCCCGAAATGAGTTCCGTCGTGGTCGACGCCGTCGAGCACCTTGTCCGCGGCATCGTGGACAACCCCGACGACGTACGCGTCGATATGGTCACCAACCGCCGCGGGCGGACCGTCGAGGTGCATGTGCACCCCGAGGACCTGGGCAAGGTGATCGGCCGCGGTGGCCGTACCGCCACCGCGCTGCGCACCCTGGTCGCGGGCATCGGTGGGCGCGGGATCCGCGTCGACGTGGTGGACACTGACCAGTAGCTCCTGCGCCACTCGGCGGATAGGAGCGGAGTGACTCGGGGATCGATATGGACCTAGTTGTCGGGCGGATCGTCAAAGCCCACGGCATTTCCGGTGAGGTCGTAGTCGAGGTCCGTACCGACGACCCGGATGCTCGGTTCACCCCTGGCGCGGCCCTGCGGGGCCGCGCCAAGGGGGGTGCCGAGCGAACCTTTTCTGTCGAATCCGTGCGTGACCACGCTGGCCGGCTGTTGATTCGGCTGGCCGGGATCACCGACCGCAACGCAGCCGACGCGCTGCGCGGCACTTTGTTCATCGTGGACACCGCTGATCTACCGGCGATCGATGATCCCGACGAGTTTTACGACCATGAGCTCGAAGGTTTGCGAGTGGTGACGGTCGAGGGCGCCCAGATCGGTGCGGTCACCGAGGTATTGCACACCGCGGCAGGGGAACTGCTGTCGGTCAAGGCCGACGCCGACGGTCGTGAGGTGCTCGTGCCTTTCGTCAGCGCCATTGTTTCGTCGGTGTCCCGGGATACCGGAACCGTCGTTATCGATCCCCCTGACGGCTTGCTGGATCTCTAGAGGGTGCGCAGCCGTGCTCATTGATGTCGTCACGATCTTTCCGGCTTACCTGGATCCGATCCGGCAGTCCTTGCCGGGTAGAGCGATCGATGCCGGAATCATCACCATTTCCGTGCACGATCTGCGGGACTGGACCCATGATGTGCACCGTTCAGTGGATGACTCGCCCTATGGCGGCGGTCCGGGAATGGTGATGAAAGCGCCCGTGTGGGGTGCGGCTCTCGACGAAATATGTTCCGAGGAAACACTTCTGGTTGTTCCGACGCCGGCGGGACGGCCGTTCACCCAAGCGGTGGCCGAGCGTTGGAGCACCGAACGGCACCTGGTGTTCGCGTGCGGCCGGTACGAGGGGATCGACCAGCGTGTGGTCGACGATGCGTCGCGCCGGATGCGGGTGGAGGAAGTCTCAATCGGTGACTACGTCCTGACCGGTGGCGAGTCGGCCGCGCTCGTCATGATCGAGGCGGTGGTTCGGCTGATGCCCGACGTGTTGGGCAATCCCGCATCGCATCAACAGGATTCGCATTCCGACGGCCTGCTTGAGGGCCCCAGCTACACCCGTCCGGCGAGTTGGCGCGGGCTCGATGTGCCCGATGTGCTGCTGTCTGGTGATCACGCCAAGATCGAGGCATGGCGCCGGGAGCAGTCGTTGCAGCGCACCCGCGAGCGCCGGCCAGACCTGCTGACCTGATCCGGTTCGGATTCGGTTAGATCCGGCCGCCGGGAAACATCGTCTTGACGGCCTCGGTGATGGTGTCGCGTGCGGTGGCGGCATCGGAGGGCTGCAGCGCGGCGATCACCATGATGAAACGTCGGTCGGCGCCGATCACGCCGGTCGACAGGTGCATCCAGTCCGAGCCGATGCAGCACATCCAGCCCTGCTTGACCGCGACCGGTTCGCGGTAGAGCCCCTCGGGGATCCCGAACCGCTGGGGATAGGTACCGTCCGGCTGGGTGCCGTCGATCGCGTTCGACGTCGACTGCGCCAGGTTGGACATGATGACGTTGGCCTGTTCGGCGGGCAGGCCGCCGCTGCCCTTCATCAGCATGTCGTAGTAGCGCACCAGATCGGCCGCCGTGCTGATGGTGTTCCACCACCGGCCATTGCTCGGCGGTTGGGTCGAGTCCAGTCCATACCGGGCGGCGACCCGGCTGATGATCGCGTTGCCGCCGCCGCGGTTCCAGAAGATCTCGGCTGCGCTGTCATCGGAGGACCGCAGCATCACATCGAGCATCTTGCGGTCTTCGGGGGTGAGGACCGTCTCGCCCTTGGCTTCCTGCAACAGCAGATCATCGGCGATGAACAGCTTCGACACCGACGCGATCGCCATGGTCGTCGCGTTTCCGTTGGAGACCAGCTGTCCGGTGTTGCGGTCGAACAGCAGCACGGTCAGGTCGGCGCCGGCATCGGCGGCGGCGGAGGTGGCCAGATCGGCTCGGTCCTCCAGGCCACTGAACGCGGCGGAGGGTTCACCGGGCGGTGCCTCGGGCAATGGAGCCATCTTGCCCTGGGGAGCGACCACGGTCAGTTGTGGCGCGGCCGGCGCGGACGGGGGAGTCCCGTATACCCGGGCTTCGCAGCCGGCGACCGTCATTGCTGCGATGGCCAGCACAGCCGTCACCTTCACTCCGGCCGCGGTCGCCGTCAGCATCTTCGACGGCCGCCGTCGCATAGCACTCCTTGAACCAACAGTAAGAATCGACGGCATTCAGCAACGTCGCATCGGTGGTGCAGCCTAGCGGTTGGCCCGCCGTTCGCGTAGTCGGGCGCGCTCGAAGTACCCTGTGACGGCTGGGTCGATTCACCGGATTTCACGGTATGGGGACCCATCTGGCACAATTGAGCAGTTGTCTGCGCAGGACTGGGCCGGCTTGTCCGCGTCCGCTGTGAGATACGCCCCGATACACCCGAAAATAGCTTCGGCTGCGCGACTACCCGCGCTCGCCCGGAGCCGCGAACAACAAGGAAGTGTCACCGATGAACACGCTGGACTTCGTCGATCAGGCGTCGCTGCGCGACGACATCCCGACCTTCAGCCCCGGCGACACCGTCAACGTGCACGTGAAGGTGATCGAGGGCTCCAAGGAGCGCATCCAGGTCTTCAAGGGCGTCGTCATCCGTCGCCAGGGCGGCGGCATCCGCGAGACCTTCACCGTGCGTAAGGAAAGCTACGGCGTCGGCGTCGAGCGGACCTTCCCGGTGCATTCGCCCAACATCGATCACCTCGACGTCGTGACCCGTGGTGACGTGCGTCGCGCCAAGCTCTACTACCTGCGCGAACTGCGTGGCAAGAAGGCGAAGATCAAGGAAAAGCGCTGAGCGCGCTGCTCCGTCTGACGACGCTGTCGTCGCGGGACCGGTCACGACGCTCGCTACTGTGGTTCCCGTGACCGGACCCACCGACTCAGCCGACGCCTGCTCGGAGGACGCTCTCGACTCCGAGCAGTCCGCAGCCGAGGATCAACCGGGCGAGTCGCCCAAGCGCAAGCATTCGACGGCGCGCGAGATCGCGATTCTGGCCACCATCGCTCTGCTGCTCTACTACGTGACGCTGACGTTCATCGCCCGGCCCTATCTGATTCCGTCGGAATCCATGGAGCCGACGCTGCACGGTTGCACCGGCTGTGTGGGCGACCGGATCATGGTCGACAAGCTCACCTACCGATTCTCCGAGCCCGAACCCGGCGATGTCGTGGTGTTCAAGGGCCCGCCGTCGTGGAATGTCGGCTATAAGTCGATTCGTTCCGACAACACCGCCATCCGCTGGGTGCAGAATGCGCTGTCCTTCGTGGGGTTCGTCCCGCCGGATGAGAATGACCTGGTCAAGCGGGTGATCGCGGTGGGTGGTCAGACCGTTGAGTGCCGTGCCGATACCGGGCTGACCGTCGACGGTAAACGTCTCAACGAGCCCTATCTGGATCCGGCCACCATGATGGCCGACCCGAAGATCTATCCGTGCCTGGGCCCTGAGTTCGGTCCGGTCACCGTTCCGCAGGATCGGCTGTGGGTGATGGGTGACAACCGGACCCACTCGGCCGATTCACGCGTGCACTGCGGCAATCTGCCCGCTGACGCGCGGGAAGGTCTGGTGTGCACGGGCGATCCGATGCCCGGCACCGTTCCGGTGGAGAATGTGATCGGAAAGGCACGATTCATCGCCTGGCCGCCGTCCCGATGGGGCGGTCTGAACGGCGTGAATCCACAGACCGACTCCTAGGAGCTGCCCTGTGCCTCCAGTGGTGAAGATGTCGTGGCCGCCGCGAACAGTGATCCGGAGGTCTTCCGGTCTGCGCACCCTGGAGTCCGCGCTGTACCGCAACGGCCTCGGTCCGGTCGCAGGGGTCGACGAGGTGGGGCGCGGGGCCTGTGCGGGACCGCTGGTGGTGGCGGCCTGCGTGCTGGGACCCAACCGGATGGACAGCCTGGCCGCCCTCGACGATTCCAAGAAACTGGGCGAGCGGGACCGCGAACGGCTGTTCCCGCTGATCCGCCGCTACGCGTTGGCCTATCACGTGGTGTTCATTCCTTCCGACGAGGTGGATCGCCTCGGTGTGCACGTGGCCAATATCGAGGGCATGCGGCGCGCGGTGGCGGGGCTGTCGGTGCGGCCCGGGTATGTGTTGTCCGACGGATTCCGGGTTCCGGGTTTGGCGGTGCCATCGCTGCCGGTGATCGGGGGAGATGGCGCGGCCGCCTGTATCGCCGCCGCCAGCGTGTTGGCCAAGGTCAGCCGGGACCGGTTGATGGTCGACATGGAACAGGACCATCCTGGCTATGGGTTCGCCGAGCACAAGGGCTACAGCACAGCTGCGCATACCGCGGCGTTGACGGAGTTGGGGCCGTGCTCGCAACACCGCTACTCGTATGTGAACGTGCGGCGGGCCGCAGAGACGGCTGGCATGCAGCGGGGGATGGCACCCGTGCGGCATGCTGAAGCGGCGTACGCAAAGATGGGCGATAAGCCATCAGGACAACCAGAAGGACGGCAGAGCAGATGAGCGCCGAGGATCTCGAGAAGTATGAAACCGAGATGGAGCTCTCGCTGTACCGCGAATACAAGGACATCGTCGGTCAGTTCAGCTACGTCGTCGAGACCGAGCGCCGGTTCTACCTGGCCAACAGCGTGGAGCTGATCCCGCGTAACTCCGAGGGCGAGGTCTATTTCGAACTGCGGCTCGCCGATGCCTGGGTGTGGGACATGTACCGCCCGGCCCGGTTCGTGAAGCAGGTGCGGGTCATCACGTTCAAGGACGTCAACATCGAAGAGGTCGAGAAGCCCGAGCTGCGGCTGCCCGAGTAAGCGGGAAAGCTCAGTTGGTTTTGGCGCGCAGGTGCTCGCCGAAGAAGGCGAACACCCGCGACCAGGCATCGACGGTGGCCGTTTCGTTGTAGCCGAAGCCGGCGATCCGCAGGAATGACTGCCCGGGCAGCTGATTGGCGAAGCTGTGTCCGGCGTCGGGGTAGACCTTGATGTCGGCCGGGATGCCTTTCTCGTCGGCGACGCGTCGCAGCCGGGTGGGCGCCCCGATGCCCATCGGGTCGCGGCGGCCGAAGCTTGCCACGATCGGGCACGACGCGTCCAGAATCTGGTCGAGCCGTCTCGGCAGCGGGGTGCCGTAGAACGGAGCGGATGCGCCAAATCCCTTGGGGCCCATGACAAGTGCGAACTGCCCGCCCATGCAGAATCCCGCGATGCCGATGGTCCCGGTGCACTGCGGGTGGGAACGCAAGTGATCGCGGGCGGCCAGGATGTCGTCGAGTGCCCGGCCGCGTTGGGTCAGCAAGTCGCGAAACACCCGGGTGATGCACCGCGCCCGGCCCCCGCGGGCGTAGAGGTTCGGCGTGAGTGAGAGGTAACCGGCGGCCGCGACACGCTCGGAGATCGCCTCGTTGTCCGGGCCGTAGCCGATCGCGTCGTGGATGACCACCACACCGGGCCATGGCCCTTCACCGCTGGGCAGATCGAGCAGGGCGTCGATCGGACCGGCCGGGGCATCCATGGTGATCTTCGTCACCTGATTGAGGGTAGCCGGTGGCGGGCACCGTCGGGTGGGGACGAGAGGACGCCGCCGTCGGTCAGGTTCCGCAGAATGTGCGGTAGGCGCCGAAGTTGGCGGGCGCCGGCGCGGCGTACCGCTCGAACCCGGGGCGCTCGTCGTAGGGCGCGGAAACGGCTTGGATGAGACGCTGCAGGGGAGTCAGGTCTTCTTCGACGGCGGCCGTCAACGCTTCCTCGACCAGGTGATTTCGGGGGATGTAGATCGGGTTCACCCGGTCCATCGCGTCGGCGTCGGGTTGCAGCGCCAGCCAACGATCCGACCACTCGTCGAATCCGGGTTGGCCGGTCAACGCATGTTCCCTGTGACCGCGGGCCGCCCGGGCCAGTTCGCGCCACGATGAGGTGTAGTCGAGCCGTCCCTGTTGGAGCAGCGCGAGGATCTCGTCGACGGCGGTCCTCGCGGCGGCCTCGTCGATATCGGCCCGCAGACCCAGTTTGGCCCGCATCCCGGCCGACCATGCCGCCTCGAACTGGGGGCCGAAATCGTGCAGCGCCTCGGTGGCGAGGCCGACGGCGTCGTTGCCGTCGTCGGCGAGCAGGGGGAGCAGAGTCTCGGCGAATCGGGCCAGGTTCCACGCGGCCACCGTGGGCTGGTTGCCGTAGGCGTACCGGCCGCCGTGGTCGATTGAGCTGAAAACCGTTGCGGGATCGTAGATCTCCATGAACGCACACGGCCCGTAGTCGATGGTCTCGCCGGAGATGGTCATGTTGTCGGTGTTCATCACACCGTGCACGAACCCGACCAACATCCACTGCGCCAGCAGGGTGGCCTGTGCCGAGACCACCGCTTCATACAGCGCCAGGTACGGGTTCTGGGCGTCGGCTGCGGCGGGGTGGTGCCGGGCGATGGCGTGGTCGGCCAGCCGGCGCACCAGCCCGATGTCGCCAGTGGCCTCGGCCTGTCCGATGGCGTACTGGAAACTGCCCACCCGCAGATGGCTGCTCGCGACCCGGGCCAGCACCGCTCCGGGCAGCAGCGTCTCGCGTCGCACATCACGGCCGGTGGCCACCACGGCCAGGGAGCGGGTGGTGGGGATGCCCATGGCGTGCATCGCCTCGCTGACGATGTACTCGCGCAGCATCGGCCCGACCGCGGCCAGGCCGTCGCCGCCCCGGGCGAACGGGGTGCGCCCAGATCCCTTGAGGTGCAGGTCGCGGGCACGGCCATCGGGGCCGGCGAATTCACCGATCAGCAGCGCACGGCCATCGCCCAGACGTGGGACATAGCCGCCGAATTGGTGCCCGGAGTAGGCCTGGGCGGCCGGGGTCGCGCCGTCGGGAACAACGGTGCCCAGCAACAGGCCGAGCCCGTCGGGGCTGCGCAGCCACGCCGGATCCAGGCCGAGTTCGGCGGCCAGCGGCTCGTTGAGTACCAGCAACCGAGGATTGGGAGCGGCCTCGGCCTGCCACGCGACGGCCATCTCGGGCAGCGCGCGGGCGAAGCGGTTGTCCAGTCCTGAGCTGTTGGACGGGCCGGTCTGATCGGATGCCACACTCACCCTTTCGAGGCTACGGAGTCGATGGCGGTCAGAGGCTGCCCAGGTCGTCGGGCACGTCGACGGCATACTGCCGCAGCACTTCGATGGGCACCACGTCGAGGGTGCGCTCGTGGGTGGAGGCCAGCACCACCGGGGCCGCCTGGCCGTCCTGGTGTGCGCGCAACCAATTGACTGCGGTGACACACCAGCGGTCCCCGGGCATCAGGCCGGGAAACAGGAACTGCGGTGCCGGTGTCGACAGGTCATTGCCGATCGATCGCTGGTGCTCCAGGAACTCGGCGGTCACCACGGCGCAGATGGTGTGCCTGCCCAGATCGTCATCTCCGGTCGAGCAGCACCCGTCGCGGTAGAAGCCGGTCAGGGGGTCGGTGCCGCACTCTTGGAGCGGGCCGCCCAGCACATTGCGATCTGCCATTGCACAAGTATGGATCTGCGCACCTGCCTCAGCGTGGCGGCTCCGGGGCCGCGCTGCGCTGCGCATCGAGCACCAGAAGTGCCACGTGCAGTGAGGTCATCGACTCACCATCGTCGAGGTCGACGCCGAGCCGACGTTCGATCGAGGCGAGCCGGCTGTACAGCGCCGGGCGGCTCAGGTGCAGCCGCTTGGCCAGGGCTGACTTATTGCCGGCGAGCTCTAAGTAGCCGCGCAGGACGGCCACGTCGTCGCTGCTGTGGTCGGCATCGTGGATGAGCAGGGTCTTGAGTTCGGTCTCGGCAAATGTCTGGACGCGCGGATCGTCGAGCAGCAGCGTGATGAGTCCGCGCAGCCGGACGTCGGAGGCGCGGACGAACGGACGGGTCAGGGCGGACATCGACAGTGCGACCTCGGCGACGTGGGCCGCTTCGCGCAGGCCGTGGACGGCATCGGCGAAGGCGCCGGCGCTACTGCCCACCGCGATGACGACCTTGTCGGCGTCGCCACCGCGGGCGATGGTCTCACGCCAGCCCTCGGCGAGCCGGCTGAGCGTGGCGTCGGTACTGACTCCGCGCCGCGGGGTCAGTGCCAGCACCAGCCCGATTTCGCCGTCCCGCCGGATCGAGCAGATCGTGCTGTGCCCTTGGGATTTCACGCTGTGGGTGACCGCGTCGAGGATGCGGATGTTGCGGCGTTGCGCACCGACCGGGTCGAGCCGCTCCGGCGGTGCGCCCACCCGGACGGTGGCGGGTAGGTAGGGCCCGGTGGCGCGCAGCCCGAGCGCCACGGCGCGGGCGTCGGCATCGCGATCGTCGGGGATCCGCCCGCCCAGCACGTCGTCGATCAACCCGCTCTGGGCCTGGTGCTCGAGCCCGGACCGGCCACGCTCGGCCATCCGGTGCAGCGCCAGTGCCTGTGCCGCCCGCTCCAGCACCATCTTGGTTTTGGCCGGGGCGGTCGGGGCGTGCGGAACGATCAGCCGGCCCCATTCCTCGGCGCGCGGGCCGACCGCGGTGGTGGCCCACGGTTCGGTCATCGCCCGGGATCGGCGCTGCCAGTCGGAGAGCACGGTGGTGGCCGGCTCATTGCGCGGTGAGATCGCCAGCACCTGACGGGACAGGTCCTCCAACACCACCGATTCGTCGATCATCTCGGCCGCGGCGCGGACGATATCGGCCATCGTGGCGCGCTTCATGCTCAGCTCGGTGAAGATCTGGTGGGTTCGGTGGGCGAACTCGAGCTCCTCGTACTGGTCGGCGACGATGAGCCGGTGCACCGCTTCGGTGACTTCGACGAACTTGGTCTGCCGGTGCAGCACCACCAGCGCCACACCAAGGGTCTGGGCCATTTCGCCGACACTGGCGGGAAGCGATTCGATGCGGGTGCCCAATTCCACCACCACGCCCACGGCCCCGGCGCGCTGCATCCGGCGTAGATAGTCGCGCGGCGCGTCGCGTAGCGCCGCGCCGGTGGTCAGCACCAGTTCGCCGCCCTGCAGCAGTCCGGCCAGGTCGGGCATGTCGCTGACGTGTACCCAGCGCACCGGCTGGTCCAGTTGGCGTGCGCTGAGCACCTCGGGTTCGCTGGCTTGCACCACGGCGAGTTCGACGATGTCGCGCACGGTAGGGATCATTTACAGATTGTAATAAACCAGATGACGCGGTTTACAAGGTGTTGGCCCGCCGAGCGCGGTCGCTGACCGAGAGTAATAGCGATACTCCCCGTTAAAGGAAGGTTCAGAACCTATGAGCAATGTCATCGAGCACTGGCGCGACGGCATGGTTTTCGCCGGTAGTTCGTCCGCCACCGCACCGGTGACCAATCCGGCGACGGGCGCGGTCACCGGCGAGGTCGCGCTGGCCAGCGTGGAGGACGCGCGCGCGGTGATCGATTCCGCCGCTGCCGCCTTCCCGGCCTGGCGTGACGCGTCGCTGGCCAAGCGCGCCTCGGTGCTGTTCGCCTACCGGGAGCTGCTCAACAAGCGGAAGGGCGAGCTCGCTGAGATTATTACCAGCGAGCACGGCAAGGTGCTCTCCGATGCGCTCGGCGAGGTGAGCCGGGGCTTGGAGGTTGTCGAGTTCGCTTGCGGCATCCCAAATCTGCTCAAGGGCGGGTTCACCGAGAACGCCTCGACCAAGGTGGACGTGCACTCCGTGCTGCAGCCGCTGGGACCGGTGGGCATCATCTCGCCGTTCAACTTCCCGGCGATGGTGCCGATGTGGTTCTTCCCGATCGCCATCGCCGCGGGCAACACCGTGGTGATCAAGCCGTCGGAGAAGGATCCGTCGGCGTCGCTGTGGATGGCGCGGCTGTGGAAGGAAGCCGGGCTGCCCGACGGCGTGTTCAACGTGCTGCAGGGCGACAAGACCGCGGTCGACGAGCTGCTGACCAACCCCAAGATCAAGGCGATCAGCTTCGTCGGCTCCACCCCGATCGCGCAGTACGTCTACGCCACCGCCACCGCGGCCGGCAAGCGCGTGCAGGCCCTCGGCGGCGCCAAGAACCACGCGGTGATCCTGCCCGACGCCGACCTGGACCTGGCCGCCGACGCCATGGTCAACGCCGGCTTCGGTTCCGCGGGTGAGCGCTGCATGGCCATCTCGGCCTGTGTGGCCGTCGGCCCGATCGCCGATGAGCTGGTGGCCAAGATCGCCGAGCGCACCATCACCATCAAAACCGGTGACGGAACCAAGGATTCGGACATGGGTCCGCTGGTCACCAAGGTCCACCGGGACAAGGTGGCGACCTACATCGACGCCGGCGAGGCCGCCGGGGCCAAGGTCGTCGTCGACGGGCGCACCGTCATGGACGGAGCCGGTGACCGGGATCCGTCCGGGTTCTGGCTGGGCCCCACCCTGCTCGACAACGTCACCCCCGAGATGAGCGTCTACACCGACGAGATCTTTGGCCCGGTGCTGGCCGTGCTGCGGGTGGAGACCTACGACGAGGCCCTGGCGTTGATCAACAGCAACCCCTACGGCAACGGCACCGCGATCTTCACCAATGATGGTGGCGCCGCGCGGCGTTTCCAGAACGAGGTCGAGGTGGGCATGGTCGGCATCAACGTGCCGATCCCGGTTCCCATGTCCTACTACAGCTTTGGCGGCTGGAAGGCATCGCTGTTCGGTGACAGCCACGCCCACGGCGCCGAGGGTGTGCACTTCTTCACCCGCACCAAGGCGATCACCACTCGCTGGCTCGACCCCAGCCACGGTGGCATCAACCTCGGCTTCCCAGAGAACAAGTGAGAGAATCGAATCCATGACTGTGACTCAAGACTCCGCCGTGCTGCCCAACGGATTGACCGTCGAGGCGGCGAAGGCTGAGGCCGCACGGGCCTACGAACTCGACCGCGCGCACGTGTTCCACTCCTGGTCGGCGCAGGAGGAGATCTCGCCGATGACGATCACCGCCGCGCAGGGCTCGTACGTGTGGGACGGCGAGGGCACCCGGCTGCTGGACTTCTCCTGCCAGCTGGTCAACACCAACATCGGGCACCAGCACCCGAAAGTTGTTGCCGCCATTGCCGAACAGGCCGCAAAGCTGTGTACGGTGGCCCCGCAGTACGCCAACTCGGCACGTTCGGAGGCGGCCCGGCTGATCGCCGAGCGCACCCCCGGTGAACTGAACAAGGTGTTCTTCACCAACGGCGGCGCCGACGCGGTCGAGCATGCGGTCCGCATGGCCCGCCTGCACACCGGGCGCTACAAGGTGCTCTCGCGCTACCGCTCCTACCACGGCGGCACCGACACCGCGGTCAACCTCACCGGTGACCCGCGGCGCTGGTCCAATGACTACGGCAACAGCGGGGTCGTGCACTTCTTCGGCCCGTTCCTGTACCGCTCGCAGTTCAACGCCAGCACCGAGGCCGAGGAGACCGAGCGGGCGCTGGCCCACCTCGACGAGTTGATCCGGCTGGAGGGCCCGTCGACCATCGCCGCGATCATCCTGGAGTCCATCCCGGGTACCGCCGGCATCATGGTGCCGCCGCCCGGATACATGGCCGGGGTGCGGGAGATCTGCGACCGTTACGGCATCGTCTACATCGCCGACGAGGTGATGGCAGGCTTCGGTCGGAGCGGAAAGTGGTTCTCCATCGAACACTTCGACGTGGTGCCCGACCTGATCACCTTCGCCAAGGGCGTGAACTCCGGTTACGTGCCGCTCGGTGGTGTGGCGGTCAGCCCGGCGATCTACGAGACGTTCGCGCATCGCTCCTACCCGGGCGGACTGACCTACTCGGGTCATCCGCTGGCCACCGCGGCCGCCGTCGCCACTATCAATGCGATGGCCGAAGAAGGCATGGTCGAGAACGCGGCCAAGATCGGTGCCGAGGTGCTGGCGCCTGGCCTGGCCGAGCTGGCCGCCAAGCACCGCAGCGTCGGTGAGGTGCGCGGTGCCGGTGTGTTCTGGGCGGTCGAGCTGGTCGCCGACCAGCAGACCCGCGAACCGTTGGCGCCCTACGGTGGTTCCAGCCCGGCGATGGCCGCGGTGATCGGCGCGTGCAAGGCCAACGGCCTGCTGCCGTTCGCCAACTTCAACCGCGTCCACGTGGTGCCGCCGTGCAATGTTTCGGCGGAGGAAGCCCGCGAGGGTCTGGCGATCCTGGACAAGGCACTCGACGTCGCTGATCAGCACGTGAACTGACGTTCCACGTTCGATGGCCCGGTATGCGGTATCCGCATACCGGGCCATTGGCGTTTAGCCACTGCTGTCGAGAGTCAGCCCATGGTGGCGAGGTTGTGCCAGAAGTTCTTGAGGCTGTCGGTGCCGCCGAAGAGGGTGGTGAAGTTGGTGGAGTCGACCAGGACAATGTCGCCGGCACGCTGTCCGGTTGGCGGCATCCAGACCAGGGCGTTGAATTCGGTATTGCCCGCCTCGGTGAATGGGTGCGGACGGTTGGGGTCGACCCGTTGGCGTCCCAGGACCCGCAGGTCGTTGCTTTCGGGCGCGGTGAGTTGGTAGTGCGGCAGGTGCGGGTGGAAGTTGAAGGTGGTGACGTTCGCGAGCAGTCCGGCGTTGTCGATGTCGCGGTAGCCGGTCAGCGGGGCGATCTGGTTGGTGCCCTCGACGACTGCCGGGCGTAGCCCCCAGGTGTTGTGCACTGGGACGTCAAGCGCTTTCATCAGCGAGCGGGTGTACTGGCCGAAGCGTTGTTGGCGGGGCACGAGGCTGTCCCCGTGGTGCAGGTACTCGACCTGACGTTGGCCGTAGTCGTCGGTGAAGCCGACGTCGTGGTGCGGGGCCAACAGCAAGCAGGTGCCTTCGCGTTGCAGCCAGCGCTGGATGGCTTCGATTTCCTCCGGCGCGGCCTCCTGCTCGGAGAGCAGGTGGTCCAGCCCGAACACCATCAGGGTGTCGCAGTCGGCCAGGACGCGTTCGTCGATGGGCAATTTGTACCCGGCCTGGTCGATGCGCTGGAACACCGCCACCGGATGCTCGGTGGCCTCTCCGGCGAGTTCCTGGAATGCCAGGGTGGAGCGGTGGAACAGTTCCAGGGTGCCGGCAATGCCCTGCAGAAACTGCGCAGCGTCATATTCCGGGGTCTCGTACGCCGGCCACAGCACGTTGCGGACTTCGGTCATGGTGGAGAACCGGTTGTACATTTCGGCTGGATTCCGTTGGGCTTCCCAGGGATAGCTCCAGGTCCAGTAGATGCTGACCCGCCGGCGCCCGTTGTGCGGCCGGGCGATATGGGTCTGATTGTAGGTGCGCGCTCCGGTCATGACGGATCCTCGCTGTCGAGTGCTGCCAGGTAGCGCAGGGCGGAGATACCTGGCAGGAAGAAGTATGCGCCGCCCAGCACGGTGGTGAATGCCGGTAGACCCTTATGTACCTGGCGGATCGGCCGTTTGGGGACAGTGAAATCCAGGGTGCCGTCCTGGGTGCCGATAATCGGGTCGTGTTCGTTGCCCAGTTCGTGGAAGGTCTTGTCGTTGATCCACACGTTCTGCGCGAATTCGAACTGCCGAACCAAGCTGGCGCAGATGATGAACGCGGCGATGCCGCGGTCGACGCCATCGTCAGGGACATCGTCGGGCAGTGCCGGTCCGTAGGTGGCGCCGCGGCGGATCATTCGTCGCCGGTTCATGTTGTGTGCAGTGTCGCGGGGGTTGAGCCGCCGCACGTGGGCTCCGAGCGGGCAGGCATAGCCGATCGGATCCATCTCTTTGTAGTTGAAGTCGTTGTTGCGCATGGGATCCGCACCCAACTCCGGATCATCGTGGTTGGGCGCCAGTACCAGTGGCGCACCGCTGCGCCAGCGGCCCATGAACTTCGCTGCCAGCAGTTCCTGTCCCTCGGCTGTGTCGGAACGCTCACGCAGATAGTCACGGAACCGTCCGACATGTTCCTGCAGGCGTCGGTACGCCATGAAACTGCCGTTGCGGGAAAGAACTTCGGGTTGCGGCAGCTGGGTGGCCGGCCCGTCCTCGTCCGGGTATCCCAGGATGAACTCACCGGGTTCGAGTGGATCACCCGAACCCGGGGTGGGTTGTTCGCCGGAGCCCTTCATGACCGGCTGTGACAGCCGGTCACGGAATCCGAAATGGTCGTGGGCGTAATTGAACGGCGGGGTCGCATTGAGGTCGAGATACGACAGGCTCCGCACCCCGTCGGTGCGGGCCAGTAGCTTGTCGTGCTCGGCGATCGATTCGCGGCACTGCTCGTCGGTGCGGGAGTACAGGATCGCGATTGCGTGTAGGTCCTCACCGGCCAGCCCGCCGCCCCAGTGCTCGGGGGCGTTGGCTCCGGTGTCACCGAGAATGCCGGCGCGGGCTGCCATCCCCTCGCGAAATTCGTCGGGGAAGGTGGCCAAGGATTCCTCGGGTACCCCCAGTGCACGTAACCCATTCCAAGTGAACGCCACCGTGATCCACCGCTGCGAGCTGTCCATGGTTGCGGCGACGTCGGCGGCCGACTGCACCTTGTCCAGCAACTCCGACAGCCATGCCCGCCCGCCGGCCGGCGTATCGAATGTCAGGAACTCGTAGCGGCCGGTGAGCGCCGGGGTGCGGGTTAGCAGGATGTGCTGAATATCGTCGAACTCAAGCGCAGTAGCGTCGGTCATGCCTGCCGCGCACCTTTTGCCCATGCCCAGGCCGCTACCCGCCACTTGTCGTCGAGTTTGCGCAGCGCCACGGTGAAGACGGCTCCGGTCTGGATGACCTGAGTTCCGTTCAGATCGAACGTCATTGTGGCCGGCGCCACCACATAGGCGGCGTCCCCGGTAACGTCGTTGTGCAATGGTTCGCCGAAGGTGACCTGGTAGCCCGAGGCGCCCAGACGTGCGCCTTCGACCAGCACATCGCGATACCAGTCCGCGGCGGCCGTCGGGCCCAGCCACAGGTGCGGGGCCATACCGTCGAGGATTGATCCGTCGGGTGCGAACGCCGCCGCCATCGCAACCGGATCACCGGTGTTGAACGCGTCCAGGTAGGCCCGGACGGCTCCGAGCGGGGTGTCGGTCACTGCATCTGGTCCAGCATGTCGGAGAATGCGGCCTTGAGGCGCAGCGCCTTCTTGATCTCATCGGCCGTGACGAACGGGTATTCGCCGTACTCCAGGAAGCTGGGCACGTGATGATCGCGGACGAATTGGGCAAATGCGTCAGGATTGGTTTTCCAATCCTCGGGAAAACCTTCGAGATTGGTGAACACCGTGTCGATACCGGTGGCGCCGAACAGCGACACCGCGTCCTCGGTGTATTTGTCGAAGTCAGTGTCGAAGATGCCCTGATACTGGAAGTACAGATCGTCACCGATCGGGAATACCTGCCAGCGCAGGTAGTGCAGTTTTAAGACCGCCAGAACGGTCGGATCTGCTGCCACCGCTGCTTCCAACGTCTTCCCGTGCGCACGAATAGCGTCTTCGCGGCCCGGTATCACCTTGGCGATGATCGAAAACCCATAGCATGCGGGTGTTTTGGGGAAGATCGGTCCGAACCGACCGCGCTCCTCCTCGAAATAGCCTCCCTTGGGGATGGCCATCGCGGCCGGTGTGGTCCAGTCCTGATTGTTGGGCATCAAAGCACTCCTCATAGCAAACCGACCCGACGAGGCGTCACAGTAACACCGCCACCGCACCCGCACCCGGTAACTCTGAGGAGAATGTCCAGACCGTGAAAATCGCGAGCGAACAGGGCGGACTGAGTACAGTACGGTTTGCGGCGGCAGTACAGACTCCCTCGCTACCACCGACTAATCATCAAGGCGTCCCGCAGGATTGGGAGGTTCTGTGACCCTAAACCTGAACCGCGAGTGTCGGTCCGTGTCGCGCGGGTTACGCCTAACCGAAGCGAGGCCGACCAGATGATGGCGCTACTGCAGCACGCCGTCCCGGTCGTCACCCTGATCTTCGTGGTGTCGAGCATGGTGGCGATGGGTTTGGGGCTCAAGATCACCGAAATCACTGCCCCGTTGCGCAATCTGCGCCTGGTGGCCTTATCTTTGCTGGCCAACTTCGTGGTGATGCCCGCCGCGGCGCTGCTTCTGGCCCGCGTGCTGCACCTGGATGAGCCATTCGGCGTGGGCTTGCTGCTGCTGGGCGTCGCCGCGGGTGCGCCATTTCTGCCCAAACTCGCCCAGCTTGCCAAAGGAGACCTGGCGTTCGCGGTGGCGTTGATGGTGGTGCTGATGGTCATCACCGTCGGCTACCTGCCTCTGGTGTTGCCACTGCTGCTGCCTGGGGTCTCGGTCAATCCCGGCCAGATCGCCCGCTCCCTGGTCGTATTGATGCTCGTGCCCCTGGCCATCGCGCTCGCGGTCAACGCCAAACTGCCCCGTGCGGCCGCGGTCGTCAAACCCTGGTGCGACCGTTTGTCCAGTCTCAGCCTGGCGGCTGTGGTGGTGCTGCTGGTGGTGGTCAACTTCCGCAACGTGCTCTCGGTGTTCGGCACCCGGGCCATCCTGGCAGGGCTGTTGTTCATCGCCATCGGCTACGGGCTGGGCTGGGTATTGGGCGGCCCAGCCGCTGGCACCCGACCCGTGCTGGGTTTGGGTACTGCCCAGCGCAACATCGCCGCAGCGCTGGTGGTCGGTGGACAAAGCTTCACCGACCCCGGTGTTGTGGTCATGGTGGTCGTGGTGGCAATCGTGGGTCTGCTGATCCTGCTGCCGCTGTCACGGCGACTGGCCCGCACCGCCAAACACGGTGACGGTGGCTAGGTGCAGCCGTTCGCGGAGAGTCCGTAGGCCACGTGGATGGCTCGGTTGACCGGTATCTGCGGGCGCACTTGAGAGACTGGACCCGTGCGTTCACCTGCCCAGTGCTGGCTTACCGACATGGACGGCGTCTTGGTACGCGAGGAGCATGCGCTCCCGGGCGCCGCCGAATTCCTGCAGACCCTGGCCGACAAGAACCGGCCTTTTCTGGTGCTGACCAACAACTCCATCTTCACCCCGCGCGACCTGGCCGCTCGGCTGGCCCGATCGGGGCTCACCGTTCCCGAGACGTCGATCTGGACCTCGGCCCTGGCCACCGCGGCATTCCTGGCCGATCAGCTACCCGGCGGCTCGGCCTATGTGATCGGCGAGGCCGGTCTGACCACCGCGCTGCACGAGGCCGGCTACACCCTGACCGACATCGAGCCGGATTACGTGGTGCTGGGGGAGACCCGCACCTATTCCTTCGAGGCGATCACCAAGGCGATCCGGCTGATCCTGGGCGGTGCCCGATTCATCGCCACCAACCCGGATGTCACCGGGCCGTCGGCGGAGGGGCCATTGCCTGCGACCGGGTCGGTGGCCGCCATGATCACCAAGGCGACCGGCCGCGATCCCTACTTCGTCGGCAAGCCCAATCCGATGATGTTTCGCAGTGCGCTCAACCGGATCGAGGCGCATTCGGAGAGCACCGTGATGGTGGGCGACCGGATGGACACCGATGTGGTGGCCGGGATCGAGGCGGGTCTGGACACCATCCTGGTGCTTACCGGATCCACTTCGGTGGACGACATCGAGCGGTATCCGTTCCGGCCCAGCCGGGTGTTGCCCTCGATCGCCGAGGCGATCGAACTGATCTGACAACCAGGGTTGATGGGAGGAGGTCGGGTGGCTGGTTCTGATCAAGGATCCATCGATTCGTACTTCACCGCGACGGTGTCGGCGCTTACCGCGCCGAACCACGCCGAGGGTCCGGCGCTGAGCGTGCCGAATCCCTTGGCGCTCTTCGACGCCCAACTGGGTAGCAGGCATCTGGACCTGGCCGCGCGCTGGCTGCGCTCCCAGGGCAAGGGTTTCTACACCATCGGATCGTCCGGGCATGAGGGCAATGCGGCGGTGGCCGCCGCGCTGCGTCCCACCGATCCGGCATTGCTGCACTACCGATCCGGCGGGTTCTATCTGGCCCGGGCCGCGCAGGTGGGCGGCAGCGACCCGGTGCGGGATGTGCTGCTCGGCCTGGTCGCTGCCACCGCCGAACCGATTTCGGGTGGACGGCACAAGGTGTTCGGCCGTCACGACCTGCACATCATTCCGCAGACCTCGACCATCGCCTCGCATCTGCCGCGGGCGGTGGGGGTGGCGTTCTCGATCGCCCGGACCCGCAAGCTCGGCGTGGCCTGCCCGTGGCCGGGCGACGCGGTGACGGTGTGCAGTTTCGGTGACGCCTCGGTCAACCACTCGACTGCCGTCGGTGCGATCAACGCCGCGCTGCACGCCTCCTACCAAGGTCTGCCGATGCCGCTGCTGTTCGTGTGTGAGGACAACGGGATCGGCATCAGCACGCCCACGCCGCAAGGCTGGATCGCCCGCACCTACGGCGATCGCGAAGGACTGGAGTACTTCGTCGCCGACGGCAGCGATCTCGTGGCCACGTTCGAGACCACACGCGCGGCGGCGGACTGGGTCCGACGCGAACGCAAGCCCGCATTCCTGCACCTGCGCACCGTGCGGCTGATGGGCCACGCCGGATCCGACTACGAACCGGGTTACCGCAAGCCAGATGAGATCCTGGGCGACTATGACCGGGATCCGGTGCTGAACACCGCGAAAACACTGATCGCCCAAGGCATCCTGACGCCAGCGCAGGTATTGGAGCGCTATGAGGCCAAACGGGCCCAGGTGATCGGGTTGGCGCGTGAGGTCAGCGATTGTCCCCAACTGGACAGTGCGACGGTCGTGATGCAACCGCTGCGTCGGACGCTCAAGGAAGCCCAGAAGGTGTCCGTCGTCGCCCCCGATGAGTCCGGCGGCACCCCGATGACCCTGGCGCTGGCGATCAACCGGGCCCTGCACGATGTGCTGCGGGCGCATCCGGAGACGATCGTGTTCGGTGAGGACATCGCCCGCAAGGGCGGGGTCTACGGGGTGACCCGCGGTTTGCAGGCCGCCGCCGGTCCGGCGCGGGTGTTCGACACCCTGCTCGACGAACAAACCATCCTCGGCCTGGCGCTGGGAGCCGGTGTCTCGGGGTTGGTGCCGATCCCCGAAATCCAGTACCTGGCTTACCTGCACAATGCCGCTGACCAGATTCGTGGTGAGGGCGCCACTCTGCAGTTCTTCTCCAACCGCCAGTACCGCAACCCGATGGTGGTGCGGATCGCCGGCTACGGCTACCAGAAGGGGTTCGGCGGACACTTCCACAATGACAACTCGATCGCGGCGATCCGCGACATTCCCGGTGTGGTGATCGCCTCGCCGGCCCGCCCCGACGACGCCGTAGCCATGCTGCACACCTGTGTCGCCGCGGCAAAAACCACTGGCGCGGTGTGTATTTACCTCGAACCGATCGCGCTGTACCACACCAAGGACCTGTACCACGACGGCGATCAGCAATGGCTGGCGCGCTACCCGGGGGAGCCGGTGCGCATCGGGCAGGCCCGCACCTACGGTGACGGGGCCGACCTGACCATCCTCACCTTCGGCAACGGGGTGTGGATGAGCCTGCGGGTGGCCCGGCGCCTGGCGCGGGCAGACATCGATGTGCGGGTGGTCGATCTGCGCTGGCTGTCGCCGCTGCCGATCGAGGACATCACACGCGAGGCCGCCGCGACCGGTCGTGTGCTCATCGTCGATGAAACCCGCCGCAGCGGGGGTGTGGGCGAAGGAGTGCTGGCCGAACTGCTGGCGGCCGGCTACACCGGCCGGGTGCAGCGGGTGGCCAGCGCCGACAGCCTCATCCCGCTCGGCGATGCCGCGCTGCAGGTGCTGCTGTCCGAGAACACCATCGAGGCCGCCGCGCTGAAACTGGTCACCCCGGACTAATCGCCGGGCCCGCTTGATAGCTTGACCGGATGGCCGAACCTGTAGCGTCGAGCGCGATCCGCCCGCTGGCCGGGGTGCGGATCGTCGAGATCTCCAGTTTTGTCGCGGTGCCACTGGCCGGTATGACACTGGCCCAGCTGGGTGCCGAGGTGGTGCGGGTCGACCCCATCGGGGGTGCTGCCGACTACCACCGCTGGCCGGTCACCGACGCGGGCGAGAGCATCTACTGGGCCGGGCTGAACAAGGGCAAGCGCTCGGTGGCCGCCGATATGCGCTCGCCCGAAGGGCAGCAGCTGGTGCAACGGTTGATCGCCGAGGCCGGTGTGCTGATCACGAATGTTGCCGGGCGGCAATGGCATTCGTATGACGTGCTGGCGGGGCTGCGCCCCGACCTGATCCACGTCGAGGTGTCCGGGCGGGCCGACGGTGGCACCGGGGTGGATTACACCGTCAACGCCGGTCTGGGTTTCCCACTGGTTACCGGGCCCGCGCAACTGGCTACCCCGGTCAATCACGTGCTGCCGGCCTGGGACGTCAGCTGCGGGCTGTACGTGGCCCTGGCGGTGAGTGCCGCGCTGCGCCACCGTGATTCCACCGGTGAGGGAGCGCGGATCAGCATTCCGCTGGAGAACGTCGCACTCGCGACGGCGGGCAATCTCGGATTCCTGCCCGAGGTGATGATCAACGGCACCAGCCGGGAACGGCTCGGCAACACGCTCTATGGCACCTACGGGCAGAACTTCACCAGCAGCGACGGCGTCGCCTTCATGCTCGTCGCGCTGACCGGCCGGCACTTCCGTGACCTGACCGAGGTCACCGGAACCACCAAAGCCGTTGCCGCCCTTGCCGAGGCGTTCGGCGCCGACTTCGCCGACGAGGGCCAGCGCTACATCCACCGGGACGCGCTGACCGGGTTGTTCACCCTGTGGTTCAGCGAGCGCACCGCCGACGAGATCAGTGCGGCGCTGTCGGGCACCTCGGTGCTGTGGGAGCGCTACCGCAGTTTCGCCGAGGTCGCCGTCGACGCCCGGGTGGTCGACAACCCGCTGTTCACCCCGCTGGAGCAGCCGCGGATCGGGACGTATCTGGCGCCCGGCCTGCCCATGTCGATTGGTGGGGTGTATCCGGCTGCGGTCCCCGCGCCCGCTCTGGGCGATGACACCACCGCGGTGCTGGCCGAACACCTCGGCCTCGGTGCCGACGAGATCGTGGCGCTGACCGAATCGGGCACCGTCGCAACGGGTACCGACGCGAAGTGAGCACCCTGCTGAGGCTGCTGCAGGTACGGCCCGATGCCGGGGCTGAGGGTGAGGTGTTCGCCGGGCAGGCCAGCGGCCCGGCCGGCAAGCGGGCCTATGGCGGTCTGCTGGCTGCCCAGAGCCTGGCCGCGGCCTGCCGGACCGTCGGCGCTGACCGATCACCGACCAGCATGCACCTGCAGTTCCTGCGGGCAGGGGATGCCGGAGAACCCGCCGACTACCGCGTGCACCGGATATACGACGGGCGCACCGCCTCGACCCGGCGGGTCGAATCCCATGAGCGCGGCCGCATGCTGACCACGGCAACGGTGTCCTTCGCGACGGAGTTGACCGGGCCCGCGCACGGCCGGCGCCCGGTGTTGTGGCAGGACCCCGAGACGCTGGGGCGCACCGGCCCGCCCGGTCCGGCGCCGTCGCTGCCACTGGACGAGTTCGACATCCGCATCGCCGACGACAAGTCCAGCGGTGAGTTCGTGCGACAGATGTGGTGGCGGGTCACCGCGGCGCTGCCCGACGATCCGTTGCTGCACACGCTTATCGCGGTGTACATCACCGACCTGTACGGGATCGATCCCGCCCTGGCCGTGCACGGCCACAGCATGCGCTCGCGCAGTCACCGCAGCGGCACCACCGATTCGTCGATCTGGTTTCACCGTCCGGTATGCGCTGGGGAATGGAATCTGTTGGAGTCGCGATCACCGGCCGCCGCGCGTGGTCGCGGGGTCATCACATCGAGCCTGATCGCCGCCGATGGGATGGTCGTCGCCACCCTGGTGCAGGAGGGACTGGTCGCCGACCGCGCCGGAACCTGACCCGCCGCGGGCTGATCTCATGCCGGTCCACCACTTCCGCGTCGCCGTGACCAGGTAGGTGAGCGCCACGCCCACGATCAGTGCGGCCAGCACCCCGATCACCCGATGCTCACCGAACAGCGGATAGATCTGGTAATGCGTGAGGTAGATGTAGAGCGACGCCTCGGCGAGCACCCCGCAGCCGACTGCTACCAGGCCGGGACAGCGCACCGCGGGCAGCCAGATCAGCAGCGCGAATCCCGCCATCACCAGGGTTTCCCGGCCGCTGTTGCCGAAGTAGCCGTGCACCCCGGCCATCAGCACGACGGTGACGATCACCCGCTGCCAGGTGGCCGACGCCTTGGCCGCGGCCCAGCCGGCCGCGAAGAACCAGAACGCCAGCACGGTGAACCAGGCGTCGTGGCCCAGACCGAAGCCGGGCAGGTCGTAGCGCAGCGCTAGTCCCAGGGCCAGGAACACTGCCGCGAAGGCGAAGGGCCGGCGTCGTTCCATCCGGTCGATGCCCGGAAGCGCACACAACACGGCCAGCGCCACCAGGATCCAGACCAGCACCTCGACGAACCACAACCGTCCGGCGGTCATGCTGTCATGCGGGCCGAGGAATTTGTTGGCCAGCAACAGGTTCGACGTGTGGTAGTCGTCGGTGAGGATCAGCGCTACGGCGACCCACAGGATCGAGGGCAGCGCGATCCAGGCGATCGTATTGCGTAGATGACGTGACCGCGCCGACCGTGACACCGGAGTCAGGCAGAACCGGCCGAAGTTGTAGCCGGCGATCCCGAGCAGCACGTGCGCGCCGCCCCAGAGCTGGAACAGCTCGGCGTGGGAGCCGACGATGAGCACGATCGCGGCGGCGCGCAAGGCGACGCTGGTCTCCACCGTCGCCCGCAGGCGCCGTCTGGGCGGGTCGACGCGATCGAGCCCGGACTCAAGTTCACGCAGCGGTATCCGATGCCAATCCTTCGGCAGTCGGCCCAATGCGCGTTCCAGCCGAACCGACATCGCCACATAGGACAGTGAGTTGCCGCCGAGCTCGACGAAGCTGGCGTCGCGGTCGATGGCGTCCGGAGCAACATGCAGAACGTCGGCGAACAGGCCCCGCAGATCGGCGGAGTCGGTGATGGTGGCGGCGGCGGTGAGTGTGCGTACTGCGGCGTAGTCGGGCTTGCCCGAGACCAGCAGCGGCAACTCCGGGACGATCGCGGCGCGCACCGCACCGGCCGGTATGCCCGCCACGGTGGCCGTCAGCCGCTGAACGTCACAGATGGTGCGGGTATTACCGCCCGTACCCCGGTCCGTACCGACGGCCGCGACGGCGATGGTTTCGCCGTCCTCGGTGCACAGGGCCGTCACACCGTGTTCGGCCAGCGCATCCTGCAGCCGGCCCAGATCGATGCGCAGCCCGAACAGTTTCACGAATCGGCTGCTGCGGCCGATGATCTCGTACAGGCCGTCGGCAGCGCGCCGCGCGATGTCGCCGGTGCGCAGCGCTTCGATGGTGGCGCCCAGGGCCAGATCCTCGGGCCCATAGGCGTACCCGAGCATGACGTTGGGGCCCCGGTAGACCAGTTCACCCGCACCATCGGGCCAACCGTCGCCGGGTTCGATGGACAGGCTGCCACCGGGGATCGGCCGGCCGATGGCGTCCGGGCGCGACAATGCCAATTCCGGTGGCAGATAGGCCATCCGGGCGGTTGCCTCGGTGGCGCCATACATGACGAACAGCTGCCAGCCCCGGCGTTGTCCGAGCGCGGCGAAGTGGCGAACCCGCTCGGGTGCCATGCGGCCACCGGCCTGGGTGAGGTACCGCAGGTGGGGCAGATCCATGGCGTCGAAACCGATCCGGTCGAGCAGCTCGAAGGTGTGCGGCACGCCGGCGAAGGTGGTGCCGCGGTGCCGGTTGAACAGCTCCCAGAATTCGTCGTCGACCACCGAGCGATCGGTGAGGATCAGGCCCGCGCCGCGCAGCAGGTGACTGTTTATCACCGACAGTCCGTAGCAGTAGGACATCGGCAATGTGGTTGCAGCGCGGTCGGTTTCGCTGATGCCGAGGTAGTCGGCGATGGCGGTGGCGTTACTGATCAGGTTGCCGGCGGACAGCCGCACCAGTTTCGGTGAACCGGTGCTGCCCGAGGTCGACATCAACAGGGCCAACTCGGGGTGTAGCCGGTGCGCGCTGTGCGGACGCCGGTGCTGGATGCCCGCGGCGTCGACCACGGTATCGGGGGAGTAGGCCTGCATGATCGCGCGGTGGTCGCCGCCGGCCGGCACCGGCAGGGACACATGGCCGCCGGCGAGCGCGCCGAGATAGTGCACGACGGTGGCCAGGTCGTTGCGCGCCTCGAGCAGCAGGAGCCGGCGTCCGGGGCCGAGCGCCGCCGCGGCATCCGCCACCAGATCGGCCAGTGCCCGGTAGGTGACCTGCCCGGTGTCGGTCACCACCGCGATCCGTTCACCGTGGGCCCGCAACTGCTCGACGATGTCGGTCAATGCAGCGCCATTCCCCTGCCCCGCACATCGATCCGGACCTTCGCGTCAGGTGCGGGCGGATCCAGGCTGTGTTGACGCACGACGATGGGGTCGCCGGCACCGGCCGGATCGATGGTGAGCAGCACGTCGTGGCCGAGAAACTCGGTGGCGACCACGGTGCCGATCGCGGGCTGCGCCTCGTCGTTGCCGATGTCCGAGATCACCGTGGCCACAAGTTGTTCGGGTCTGAGCACCAGCGTGCACGGACCCTCCGGGGCGTCCGCCTGCACCGGCACCCGGCCCAGCGCGCAGTCGGCCAGCCCGGCGGTGACGGTGCCCGGCAGCGTGATGCACTCGCCGAGGAACTCGGCGGTGAACCGGTCCGCGGGCTGCTGGTACACCTCCTGCGGCGTCCCTACCTGGGTGAATCTGCCCTTGCGCATCACGGCGACCTGATCGGAGATCGACAGTGCCTCCTCCTGGTCGTGCGTCACGATCAGCGTGGTCACCCCGGTGTCGGACAGCACCTGGGCCACGGCCTTGCGGGTGGCGGCGCGCAGGCCGGTGTCCAGGGCACTGAACGGCTCGTCGAGCAGCATGAGCACCGGCCGGCGGGCCAGGGCCCGGGCGAGTGCGACCCGCTGCTGCTGACCGCCGGAGAGCTGATGCGGCCGACGGTCGGCGAACGAGGCATCCAGTGACACGGTGGCCAGCAGCTCGCTGACCCTGTCCCGGGCCGCGGTGCCGCGCTCGCGCAGACCGTAGGCGACGTTCTGGGCCACCGTCAGATGCGGGAACAGCGCGCCGTCCTGGGCCACATAGCCGACGTCGCGCCGATGTGGGGCCACATTGATTGTCGGGCTTGCCATTTGGTGGCCGCCGATGGTCACCGTGCCGGCGTCGGGGGATTCGAAGCCGGCGATCAACCGCAGCAGGGTGGTTTTGCCGCAACCGGAGGACCCGACCACCGCGGTGATGGTGCCCGGCGCCAGGTTCAGGTCGATGCCTTCGAGCACGGGAACGCCGTGGAAAGACTTGCGAAGTCCGTGTACCTGCAGGACGTCGTCGGTCACAGGGCTGCCACCTTCGTCGATTGCCGCAACAGCATCAAGGTCACGGGGATGGAAAGGGCGATGAGCATCAGGGCGTAGGGCGCTGCCGCGGCATAGTCCAGCTCGCTGCTCAGCGACCAGAAGCGCATCGCCAGGGTGCGGGTGCCGGTGGGGGCGAGCAACAGTGTCGCGGTCAATTCCGTTGCCACCGCCACGAATACCAGCGAAGCGCCGGCAGCCGCGGCCGGGGCGGTGAGCCGAAGCGTGATGCGCACGAAGGTGCCCGACGCCGATTTACCCAGCGAGCGCGAGGCCTCTTCCAACGACGGCGGGACCTGGGCCAGGCCGGACCGCAGGTTGACCAGGGCACGCGGCAGGAACATCAGCATATAGGCGCAGATCACCAGGGCCGCGGTCTGATACAGCGGGGGAGCGTAGTGGATCGCCACGGTGACCAGGGCCAGCGCGGTGACGATTCCGGGCATCGAACTCGTGATGAAGTTGGCACCCTCGACCGTGCGGGCGAGCAATCCGCTGTGCCGGACCGCCACCCAGGCGAACGGAAAGGCCGCCACGGTGGTCAGGACCGCTGCGACGCCGGCCAGCACCGCGGTCTGGGCCAGCGCGGTGCCGATCTGGGCATCCCATACCTGTGCGCCGCCGATCCGCAGCCAACGCACCAGCGTCCACAACGGCACTCCCAACGCCAGCGCCGCCAGGGCCAGCAGACCGGCGGTCGCGGGCAACATGTTGCGGCCCAATCGCATTGGCATGGTGGCGCGCTGGGCTCCGGATCCGATCCGGGCGAACCGGGCGTTACCGCGGGCGGCGGACTCGGTGACCAGAAGCAGTAGGCACAACAGCACCAGCACGCCGGCCAGGGTGGCGCCGGCGGCGCCGTCGAAGGTGGCTTGGAACTGTTCGAAGATCGCGGTGGTGAAGGTCGAGAAGCGAACCATCGCGAACGCACCGTATTCGGCCAGCAGGTGGACGCCGATCAGCAGGCCACCGCCGAGGATGGCCAGGCGCAGTTGCGGCAGCACCACCCGGAAGAACACCCCGACCGATCCCGAGCCCAGCGCGCGGGCCGATTCCTCCAGCGCCGGATCGATCCGGCGCAGGGTGGCCGCGGCGGGCACATAGATGAACGGGAAGTACGACAGCGTCGCGATCAGCACTCCGGCCGACAGCCCGTGCAATGACGGCACGACGCTGACCCAGGCGTAGCTGTTGACGAACGCCGGAACGGCGAGCGGCGCCACGAACACCGGCCGCCACCAGGTGCGCCCCGGCAGGTCGGTGCGTTCCACCAGCCACGCCGCGCCCACGCCGAGCAGCACGCACACCGGAAGGGTGATCACCACCAGGCTGACGGTGTTCAGCAGCAGTTCCCCGACGCGGGGCCGCACCACCAGCTCGATCACTCGGGCCGGACCGGTAGTGATCACCGACCAACCGACGTAGGCCAGCGGGATGAACGTGGCGGCCAGCAACAGCACCACGGCGGTGTTCACCACCAAACCCTGCCGGGTCCCGGGGGTGGTGTGTTGCGGGACCGGCTGGGTCTGCGGTGCGTCTGACGCGATCAATTACAGCAAGCCAGCCTTTGTCATCAGGTCGGTGACCTTGGCGGCATCGAGATTGGACGGGTTGACCGCGGGGGCCTGCAGCGTGTCCAGCGGCGGAAGGGCCGGGTTGGCCGGCACCCCGCTGGCCACCGGGTACTCGAACGATGTGCCCTTCTCCAGTACCTCCTGGCCGGCCTTGCCGGTGATGAACCGGAGGAACTGCTGGGCCTGGTCCTGCTTCTTGCTGGATTTCAGCACGCCGCCGCCGGACAGGCTGACGAACGCTCCGGGATCCTCGTTCTTGAAGTAATGCAAGGCCGTGTTGCCGCTAATCTCCTTGGTCTTGGACTGATCGCGGAACCAGTAGTAGTGGTAGATGATCCCGCCGTCGACCTGGCCGTCGTTGACGGCGCGCAGCGTGGCGATGTTGTCCTGGAACGCGACGGCATTGGTCTTCATCGCGGTGAGCCATTGGGAGGTGGCCTGCTCACCGGTGAGTTCGAGCATCGCCGCAATGATGGCCTGGAAGTCGGCCTTGGCCGGCGGCGCCCCCCAACGGCCCTTCCACTGCGGCTGCTGCAGATCCATGATCGAGTGCGGCAGCTGATCGGCCGGAAGCTTGGCCTTGTTGTAGACGAACACCGTCGAGCGTGCGGCCACCCCGGTCCATTTGTCGGACGACGGCCGGAACTGGGCGGGCACCTGGTCGAGGGTCTGCTGCTCGACATCGGCGAACAGCCCGGCCCGCTCCACCGCGGCCATCGCCGGGGAGTTCTCGGTGAGGAACACGTCGGCGGGCGAGGAAGCGCCCTCGGCGACCAACTGGTTGCCCAGTTCGGTGTCGCCGCCCTGCCGGTAGGTGACCTTGATCCCGGTCTCCTTGGTGAAGGCGTCGATCCACTCCTTGGTCAGCGATTCGTGTTGCGCGTTGTAAATCAGCAACTCGTCGGAACTTCCAGAACCCGAGCACGCCACCGCGCCGATCGTGACGGCGGCGGCAGACAGGACAACAGCGATCCGGCGGC
Source organism: Mycolicibacterium frederiksbergense (assembly GCF_029893345.1). GTDB lineage: Bacteria > Actinomycetota > Actinomycetes > Mycobacteriales > Mycobacteriaceae > Mycobacterium > Mycobacterium frederiksbergense_B. Next base: position 276,984 of record NZ_JARXVE010000006.1, read on the forward strand.
CCCAACGTGAACGCATCGAGTGATTCCCCTTCCGATATTTAGCTGAGCATCACCTAACTACATTACCGAGCGGTGCGGTAGCCGGACCCCGGGGCACGGGCAGAACGGGCCTTGGCGTCGGGCGGCGGTCTTCACTCGCGGTTCTTCAGGAGTGAGGCCAGAAGCTGCACTCCGTGGAGGATGTCTCCGGCGGGCCGGTCGACGAGGTTGTCTGTCGCCTGCAGGGTGACGAGGCCATGGGACATGGACCAGCCGGCAATGGCGAGGCTGGCGACGTCGGCGTGGCGGCTTCTCGCCGCGGCGTACACCACGCTCCGCAGTCATCCTGACCGGAGGCGGGATACGTTCGCCGAGATCGGTGCACTACTCACGGCGGAGATCGACAAACATCGTGCCCGACTGCGGGCCAATTAGACGCTGAAGCGGAACGGGATGGTCAGCGGTCCGCGGATAGCGGGTGTGTCACGCCAGGTTGGCGTGCCGGCAAGGGTGGGCCGGCGCTGCAGGATGCGGCGCAGTGCCGCAGTGATCTCGAGCCTGGCCAAGGGTGCGCCGAGGCAGTAGTGGGCACCGTGGCCAAAAGTCAGCGGGGCAGGTCCAAGTCGGCCGGGATCGAAGCGGTCAGGGTCGGTGTAGACGCTGGGATCGCGGTTGGCGGCGGCCACGCAGACCAGAACGGGGTCGCCGCAACGGATATCGATGCCGGCCACGGTCTGATCTGCGGTGGCGGTGCGTCCGGTTGCCTGCACTGGACCGTCCAGGCGCAGTAGCTCTGTTAGTACCGCCGGATCGGCGGGGTCGATCCGATCAGCCAGACAGTTACCGTCGCCGCCGGGGGTGAGCAGTCGGATGAGGCTGCTCCCGAGCAGGTTTGCGGTGGTTTCGTGGCCGGCGACCGCGATGAGGATCGCGGTGATGACCACCTCTTCGAGGGTGAGACCGGGGTCTGAGGCGATGAAGCTGAGCAGATCATCACCGGGATGGGTGCGACGGTCGGCGGCGGCGGGCAGCATGTCGGCGACCAGCGCCGCCGAAGCACCGACGCCCTGTTCCAGCTCGGCCTGGTCGGCGAATCCGCCGAGGATGCGGACGATGGCCGGGGAATGCTCTCGCAGCGCCGTGCATTGCTCGATGTCCAGCCCCAGCCAAGAACCGACGACCGCGACCGGAAGGGGCAGTGCGATCTCCGCCATCGAATCGAAACTCTCGCCGGCGGGAATCACGGAAACCGCGTCGTCGCAGATCGATTCGATACCGTCGCTGAGATGGTTGATGAACGAGCGGCCGAACACCTCCCGCACCGAGCCGCGCAGCCGGTCGTGAGCGGGCCCGTCGGTGAACAGCATGCTGGCCTCGACGATGGCCGAGTTGAGTAGTACCGCCGAATCTGCGGCTGCGGGGTTGGCCCGGGGGTCGCTGGTCCAGTGCGCTCCCGTGAGCACCTCGCGGGCAGCGTGATAGCCGAGGATCAGCCAGGCCCGGGCGGTGTCATCCCAGACGACCTCGCCCGCGCGGCGTCGTGCCGCATAGAACGGGTAGGGATCGGCAGCACTCCAGGGCAGCCGCGTTGGGGCGGCGTCAAGGCTGGTCATGGTGATCCAACCCGCATAAGAGTCCACGTTCGCGCACCCACGAATGGTGTAGCTTGCCCAGCTCGGTGGTCGGTTCGGCGACCCCGTCCAGGTCGTCGATGATCGCTCTTGTGGGAAGCGTGGCCTGCAGACCCGTCGCGATGTGGCTGAAGGCGATCCCAATCCTCGGCAGGAACACGAACTCCGGTGTCACCGTCATGTGGGCGGCTGGCAGAAAGTCGTCATCGCCGAAGAATCCGCGGAGGCTTCGCGCCATATGCTCCGGCGTGTAGGTGACCGGTTGCGGCTGGGTGATCTCGTGGGTCATGTCCGAGACAAGGCGTCGCATATCGTCAGAACTCAGTGGGGATTCAGCGGAGACCAGCCCCATCTGGATCATCAGTTCGCGGCAGTCGTCGAGGCGCTCCTCGATACCGGCGCGAACCACGGCCCAGAACAGCCAGCGTCGCTCTTCGGTGACGGTCTGAACGCAGCCGAAGTCGAGAAATCCGACCGTGCCGTCAGGGTTGAAACGGTAGTTGCCGGGGTGTGGATCCGCCTGGGCGAGGTTGGCGTGGCGGGAATTGCCGTTGAGAAATCGGAAGATCACCTCGGCCCAGGTGTTTTTCAGATCCTGATCGGCGTGTTTGGCTGCCGCCCAGTTCATTCCGTCGAGGTAGGTCATGGTCAGTACTCGATCGCTGGATGCTTCTGGGATGACCTCGGGAATGCGAATGTAGGGGTGGCCGCGGTACAGATCACTGAACTCGGTGATCATCGCGGCTTCGTGCCGGTAGTCAACCTCCTCGGTGATCCGCGCGGCGACTTCGGCGGCCATGCCACGGATGTCGAAGACCATGCCGGATGCCGCGGTCGCAAAGCGCAGGAATGTGGCGAGCAGCTCGGTATTGGCCAGGTCATCCCGGATTGCCTGCGCCACCCCGGGATACTGAATCTTCACCGCGACAGTACGACCATCGCACAGCGCGGCCCGATGGACCTGTCCGACTGAAGCAGCGGCTACCGGTTCGTCGTCGAACTCGGCGAAAAGGTGGACAGCTGAGCCGAGTTCGTCGTGAAGAAGGCTGCGCACGAGGGTGGCGGGCATCGGCGGTGCGTCGGTCTGCAGTCGAGCCAGCGCTTTCTGATAGGGCGCGAACCCGCCGTTCCCGAGCGCGCTGGCATCGACCATCGACAGGACCTGGCCGGCCTTCATCAGGGCACCTTTGGAGTGGCCCAGCAGTTCGGCGTAGTGCACGGCGGTCCGCTCGTGGAACCGTTCGACCGCACCGTCGTGACCGGCGCGTTGTCTCAGACCGGCGATCAGGCGTCCGCCCGCGGCGCGGGCGGTGAACCCGGCCAACGGCATGGTCCGCCGGAGCCGGCCCCGCGGCACCGGCCTGTCGTGATGTGGCATTGAATCACTCCCACCTGGTTGACGTCAGGAAGTAAAGTGGATACATACAAACAGTAAGTGATCACTTGCAGGAGGTCAACGATGTCGGCCACGCCCACCCGTGAGCGGTTGGTCACCGAGGCGATGAAGCTGTTCAGCGAGAGAGGTTTTGAAGCGACCAGCGTGTCTCAGATTGAAGCCGCCGCGGGGCTCTCGGCGGGATCCGGAGCGCTGTATCGGCACTTCAAGTCCAAGGATGCGTTGCTGGCGGCCGGTATTGACCGACAGTTGGATCGCCGCTCTGCCATGCAGGACATCCGCACCCTATTCGCGGGTCTCGGGGACCTGCACAGCGAACTGACCGTGCTGGGTCGATACCTACTCACCGTGATCGACCAGGAGAGCGAACTGCTGCGGATCGCTGCCCGCACCCCCGCGGGATTGTCCGAGCGCCTGGACACCGCCTACGCAGCGCTGGTCGACGGGTTGTGTGACGAGCTGAACGGATGGATCGGTGCGTGGGCGCCCGAGGTTCCGTCCGAACGGACTCGGGTTCTAGCCTCCCTCGGAATCAACGGCCTCCTCGGGGAACGCTTCTCCGCCAACCTCTTCCGCCGTCCGTCGACACCTGGATCGGATGATCGGTACCTGCAGGAATGGACAGCCACACTCGCCGCGCGGGTTCAATCATTCAACTGACTGCAGCAGCGAAATCCGTGCTCTCTGAGTGGCTTTCGTGGTTGTGGCGGTTAGTCGGCGTGTAGGACGAAGAACAGGAAGCATAGGAACCTCGTGCCGGTGCTTTCGTCGAATAGATCGGGGAACAGATCGCGGGCGGCAGGCACGGCCGGCGGTTCGCTGATGACGCCGATGCGGAAGCCGGCCGCGGTGAAGGCGTCGGTCATCGCGTGCAGCGGCCGGTCCCAGAAGCTGAGCTGGGCGGTCTGCCCGCCCATGGTCCATTCTTCGGTTCGGCTACGGGTCTGGAAATAGTTGGTCTGGTGCCCGGCCATGCGTTGCGTGAGGAAGCTGACGAAAGGATGCTCGACCGAGGCGATGAGTCGGCCGCCGGGGGTCAGCACGCGTCGCATCTCGGCCAGTGTTGGTCCCCAGTCTTTCAGGTAGTGCAGCGACAGGGACGCGACGACGTCGTCGAACGTGCTGTCCGGAAAAGGCAGCGGGTCGGCCAAATCTGCGAGCCGCAGGTCCGCGTCGGCGCCGAGGCGGCGACGGGCCTGCTCCAGCATCCCGGCGCTCACGTCGATGCCGGTCATGATGGCGCCGCGGTCGCGCAGCGCGGCGAACAGCGGACCCGAGCCGCATCCCGCGTCGAGGATCCGCCGACCAGTCACGTCCCCGGCGAGTTCCAGCGTCGCGGGTCGCTCGTAGTACGCGTTGAAGAGGCTGGTCTCGTTCTCGGCCGTATAGCCCTCAGCGATGCTGTCGTAGTTGCTTACCCGGGCCGGATCAGCGGAACCTGCACCGCCTTCTGGTACCGGGGTCATGCCGCCCATCCTGACACGCCGAACTGGCTCATGTCCCATCGTCGAGCATCGACCGATCCCAACGGGCCTGTGGACAAAAGCCGCGCTGTGGATAACCGGGCTGGACTGAGCCGGTTCTGTCGGACCGTGTCCGCAGCCTGTGGACATGAGTTCTATGACACGGGCCGAGATCGGCGCACTGGGCGAGCAGTTGGCCGTCGAGCATTTGGCGGCGCAGGGGCTGCGGACCCTGGATCGGAACTGGCGGTGCCGCTATGGCGAGCTCGACGTGATCGCCGAGGATGTGGACGCCCGCACGGTGGTGTTCGTGGAGGTGAAGACCCGCACCGGTGACGGTTTCGGTGGGTTGGCCGAGGCGGTCACGGCGCAGAAGGTACGGCGTATCCGACGGTTGGCCGCGTTGTGGCTGGCCGCGCAGGACACGCACTGGGCCGGGGTGCGGATCGATGTGATCGGGGTGCGGATCGGGCGCCGTCGAGAACCCGAGCTGTCGCACCTCAAGGGGGTGGGCTGAAATGGGTTTGGGCAGAGCCTATTCGGTGGCGGTGCGCGGGGTAGACGGCGTGATCGTGGAGATCGAGGCCGACATCACCTCGGGGCTGCCGGGTGTGCATCTGGTCGGGTTGCCGGACGCGGCGCTGCAGGAATCGCGCGACCGGGTCCGGGCGGCGATCACCAACTGTGGCAATAGCTGGCCGATGTCTCGGTTGACGTTGGCGTTGTCGCCGGCCACGTTGCGCAAGGTTGGTTCGGTGTATGACTTGGCCCTGGCGGCGTCGGTGCTCTCGGCGCACACCAAGAAGGCGTGGGCGCGGTTGGAGAAGTCGGTGCTGCTCGGCGAACTGGCCCTCGATGGCCGGGTGCGTCCGGTCCATGGTGTGTTGCCCGCGGTGCTGGCCGCCAAACAGGAGGGCTGGCCGTTGGTGGTGGTGCCGGTCGAAAATCTGGCCGAGGCCAGTCTGGTCGACGGGATCGAGGTGTGCGGCGTACGTACTCTGCGGCAGCTGCAGGCCTGGCTCGACGGTAAGGGTGATCTGCATGCCCGGGTCGCCGCGCCGGGGCGCGCGCCGGAGCCGACGGCGGACCTCGCCGATGTGGTCGGCCAGGCCCAGGCCCGCTACGCGGTTGAGGTGGCCGCCGCGGGTGCCCATCACTTGATGCTCACCGGACCTCCAGGCGTCGGGAAAACGATGTTGGCGCAGCGGCTTCCGGGGCTGTTGCCGCCGCTTTCGCACTCTGAGTCACTCGAGGTGACGGCCATCCATTCGGTGGCAGGGTTGTTGGCGGGGGACACACCGTTGATCACCCGACCACCCTTCGTCGCGCCGCACCACACCTCGAGCGTGGCGGCACTGGTCGGTGGCGGCAGTGGCTTCGCGCGTCCCGGGGCGGTCAGTCGGGCTCATCGCGGGGTGTTGTTTCTCGACGAGTTCGCCGAGATGGGCTCCAGTGCTCTGGAAGCATTGCGAACTCCGTTGGAGGACGGCGAGATCCGGTTGGCTCGACGGGACGGGGTGGCGTGTTATCCGGCACGCTTCCAACTGGTTCTGGCGGCGAACCCGTGCCCGTGCGCGCCGCCCAACTCGGCTGACTGCGTCTGTTCGGCCCAGGCCAAGCTGCGTTATCGAGGCAAGTTGTCGGGACCATTGGTGGACCGTGTCGACTTGCGGGTGGAGCTGTATCCGGTCAGCGCCGGAGTGTTCACTCCAGAGGCGGGGGAGTCCAGCGCGGCGGTGCGTGAGCGGGTCGCGGAGGCCCGGCTTGCCGCCCAGGAACGCTGGAAACCGCATGGGATCGGTACCAATGCCGAGGTCAGCGGTTCGCTGCTGCGACGCGAATTCCGCTTGCCCAAAGCCGCCATGCAGCCGTTGCAGTCCGCGCTCGATCGCGGAGTGATCAGCATGCGGGGTGCCGACCGGTGTCTGCGGGTCGCCTGGACTTTGGCCGATCTGGCCGGACGGACCATGCCTGCCCTCGAGGACGTGATGGCCGCGTTGAGCTTCCGTCAGGCCGGGGGTGTGTCATGACCGACGAGGTGCGGCGCGCCTGGGCGTATTTGTCGCGGGTCGCCGAACCGCCGTGCCCCGAGTTGAGTGCGTTCGTAGAGCAAGTCGGTCCGGTCGCGGCGGCCGGCCGGATCAAATCCGGTGATGTTGAATCGGATTTGTTGCGCCGGGTCGAAGCGCGTCGGGAATTGGATTGTGCGGTAGGCGATCTGGATCTTCTCGACCGGATGGGTGGGCGGTTGATCACGCCGGACGACGACGAATGGCCGCTGCTGCAATTCCGGGCGTTCAACGGTGTGGACACCAAGAAGCGCCCCAACGGGCATCCACCGCTGGTGCTGTGGGCGAGTGGGCCGGCCCGGCTCGATGAGGTGTCCGCGCGGGCGGCGGCGATCGTCGGCACCCGCGCGGCGACAGCGTACGGCGAGCACGTCGCCGCTGATCTGGCCGCCGGCCTGGCCGAACGCGATGTGGCGGTGGTGTCCGGCGGGGCGTACGGCATCGATGGGGCAGCGCACCGCGCCGCACTGGCGTGCGAGGGCGTGACCCTCGCGATCGTGGCCGGAGGTATCGACAACCCGTACCCATCTGGACACAGCTCGCTGTTCCACCGGATCCGGCAGGACTGCCTGTTGGTCAGCGAATATCCACCCGGCGTGGCACCGGGCCGGCTGCGGTTCCTGACCCGCAATCGGTTGGTGGCCGCGCTCTCCGGGGCGACGGTGGTGGTGGAAGCGGGGCTGCGCAGCGGTGCGGCCAATACCGCGGCGTGGGCCGGGGTGCTGGGCCGGTCGGTGTGCGCGGTGCCGGGCCCGGTGACCTCGGCAGCGTCGGCCGGGTGCCATGTGCTGCTGCGCGACGGCGCAACCCTGGTCGGCCGTGCCGAGCAGGTCGTCGAACTCGTCGGCCGAATAGGTGAATTGGCACCGCAGGAGCCGCATCCGGCCCGGCCGCTCGACGGGCTCGGTCCGGCCGAGAAACGGGTCTACGACGCGTTGCCGGCGCGCGGTGCGCACACCGTGGACGAGATCGCGATGCTCGCCGCCCTTCCGGCGCATCAGGTGCTGGGGCCGTTGACGATGTTGGAGTTCGCCGGGTTGGTCGAACGCGCCGACGGATGCTGGCGGATCGTGCGTCGACGCCGGGCCCGGGGATCGTAAACGTCGGTGTGAATGGCGTCGATCTGCTGCAGGGCGCGCTGCCGCGGTGTTAATTTGCCCTCACCGAGTGAGTTCACAACCCAGGCGTACTCCAGGGGAGTTCCGTATGAACGAACCGAACGGCCCGGCACCGATCGAGGACACCTCGATTCCGACCCTCCAGCGGATCGTGGAGCGAAATCAGGTGTGGCCCGTGATGGCCGCCAAATACGGTGTGGAAAACCTGGTCCCACCGTGGAAGACCAGCCTCGATGGTCTCTGCGACGCGCTCGACGGCGTCGAGGGCAACACCGCGGTGCCCGACTTGCAGCAGCGCCGCGACGAGGAAGACCTGCTGTCGGCGACACTTTATGCCGACCTGCCGTACCCCGAGAACCAACTCGTCGCCCTCGCGCACTCGCTGTTGGCTCGCGGGCTGATCACCGAATCCGAGCTGCAGCAGCGGCTGTCTATCATCCGGACGAGGCTCGAGGCCTGACCTGAGGTAGCGCCCTGGCCGGCCGGTGGTCTCCGTATAGTCGATCAGGTCGGCTAACCGGTCGGCTAACTAACGGTCTGTGGCCGAGTCTGGAGGCATCGCGATGGCGGGACGTCCCGTTCATACGTTTCAGGTGGTGCGCCGCGAGCAACTGACCGATCACATGGTCAGGGTGGTGCTGAGTGGGTCGAGCACTGGCGCCGGCTTCGACACGTTCTCGCCTGGCGAATACACCGACTCCTACGTCAAACTCGTCATCGTTCCCGATGGCGTCGACGTCGCGGCGCTGCCGCAACCCTTGACCCTGGACAGCTTTCAGGAACTGCCCGCCGACCAGCGCCCGACCGTGCGCACCTACACCGTGCGCGAGATCGATCAGCAGCGCGGCCAGATCACCATCGACTTCGTCGTGCACGGCGAGCAAGGTGTGGCCGGGCCGTGGGCCTCGGCGGCCGAGCCGGGCCAGCCCGCCTACCTGATGGGGCCCAGCGGGGCCTACGCCCCCGACCCGGACGCCGACTGGCACCTGCTGGCCGGTGACGAAGCCGCGCTCCCGGCGATCAGCGCCGCGCTGGAAGCATTGCCGGCCAATGCGATTGGCAAGGTCTTCATCGAAGTTGCCGGCCCCGACGACGAGGTCCCGCTGAAATCGCCCGCCGGCGTTGAGGTGACCTGGATCCACCGCGGTGGGCGCGCCGACCTGGTCGGCGACGACCGGTCCGGCGACAACGCACCGCTGATCGCCGCGGTCAAGGAGACCGCGTGGCTGCCCGGGCAGGTTCAGGTGTTCATCCACGGCGAGGCCCAGACCGTCATGCACAATCTGCGCCCCTACATCCGCAAGGAGCGCGGCGTCGCGGCGAAATGGGCGGCATCCATCTCGGGGTACTGGCGCCGCGGGCGCACCGAGGAGACCTTCCGGCAGTGGAAGGCCGAACTGGCAAAAGCCGAGTCCGGTACCGCGGGCTGACCGGGACTGGCAGGGTAGCCGTCATGGCGTACGGCGACTACCAACTCGAGATCTACCTGCAGGGCTTGTCCGGCGTCTTGCCGACCATGCCGATGGACTATGCGGGCCTGGAGGCCAAAGCCCAGGCGGCGATGCCGCCGTCGGTGTGGTCCTATGTGGCCGGTGGGGCCGGCGACGAGCGCACCCAGCAGGTGAACCGCACCGCCTTCGACCGGTGGGGGCTGATGCCGCGGATGTTCAACGCGCACCGCGAGCGGGACTTGTCCGTCGAGCTGTTCGGACTCACGCTGCCCTCGCCGTTGTTTATGGCGCCGATCGGGGTGCTGGGCATCTGCGGCCAGGACGGTCACGGCGACCTGGCCGCAGCGCGGGCTGCCGCGCGTACCGGGGTGCCGCTGATGCTCTCCACCCTGACCGAGGACCCGCTGGAAGACGTCGCCGCCGAATTCGGTGACACCCCAGGCTTTTTCCAGCTGTACACGCCGACCGACAAGGATCTGGCGGCCAGTTTGGTGCAGCGCGCCGAGGCGGCCGGGTTCAAGGCCATCGTCGTGACACTGGATACCTGGGTGCCCGGCTGGCGCCCGCGTGATCTGGCCACCTCGAACTTCCCGCAACTGCGTGGCAAGTGCCTGGCCAACTACACCAGCGACCCGGTGTTCCGGGCCGGGCTGGCGCAGCCGCCCGAGGAGAACCCGCAGGCCACCGTGCTGCGCTGGGTGAGCCAGTTCGGCAACCCGTTGACCTGGGACGACCTGCCGTGGCTGCGGTCGCTGACCACGTTGCCGCTCATCGTCAAGGGCATCTGTCACCCCGATGACGCCCGGCGGGCCAAGGACGGCGGCGTCGACGGCATCTACTGCTCGAACCATGGTGGGCGCCAAGCCAATGGCGGCCTGCCCGCGATCGACTGCCTGCCCGGTGTGGTCGAGGCGGCCGACGGACTGCCGGTGCTCTTCGACTCGGGTATCCGCAACGGCGCCGACATCGTCAAGGCCCTGGCTCTGGGTGCCACCGCGGTCGGCGTGGGCCGGCCCTACGCCTACGGGCTGGCGCTGGGGGGAGCGGACGGCATCGTGCACGTGTTGCGGTCACTGCTGGCCGAGGCTGACCTGATCATGGGTGTCGACGGGTACCCGACGCTGAAAGATCTGACGCCCGACGCGCTGCGCCGAGTCGAATAGCGGCGGCCGGCATTGGCCGAAATCGGGTAGTCGACTACTCATGTCAACGGGCGTCGGCGGGGCGAGCATGAATTCTGACCAGGATTCGATCCAAACCCTCGGACAGGTACCGGTTCTGATGCCACCCGTATTGCCACCCGTATCGCCACCTTCGCCACTGCGGCCCGCGACAACGCTCGACGAGGTCATTGCCAACATCGACACCGTGATCGAGTGGTCGATCGCGGCGTCGAGCCGACTCGGCTATTTCGCCGCCCTGTACAAACGGATCACGGTGGCCGTGAAAACCGCGGTGACCGACGGGTTCTTCGAGAATGGTCCGCGGTTGGCGCGACTCGACGTGGCATTCGCCAACCGTTATTTCGACGCGGTCAACGGCTACTTGCACCCGGACAGATTCGCGAAACCGACGCGGTCGTGGCGGGTGAGCTTCGATGCCGCTGCTCGGGAAGAACCGATCATGCTGCAGCACATGCTGGCTGGGGTCAACGCTCACATCGGCCTCGACCTCGGAATCGTCGCGCAGGCGGTCGATATCTCGACCCGGGACATGAAGACCGACTTCGACCGGATCAACGCGGTGCTGGCCAGCCAGGTCAGCGGCATCGTCACCGATATCGACGAACTCTCGCCCGCGCTGGCCGACGTCTACGCGGTGCTGATGAAGAATGAGATCTTCCTGATCGACGAGGCGGTCACGAACTTCCGGGACGACGCTTGGCGATTCGCGAAGATCCTGGCGTTCGAGCCGGGGTTCGTGCGGCCGGTCACGATCCGGCTGCGCGACCTTACCGTCGCCGGCCAAGGCGCACTGATCTATGACACGCCGGGCCTGGTCGGGCTCATCCAGAGTGCGATCAACGCGGTCGCGGCGCGGGAAAGCCGCGACATCGTCCACAACATCCGGGTGCTCGACGAGATCGCCGCAACTCCGGCGGCCATCTCCACCTCTCTCTGACCGAACGCCGGACGCCCCCGGGCATTACGGTCAAGGGGTGCACTCCGCCGTCGCCCGTGGGCTGGCGATCGCCGCTATCACCGTGCTCGTCCTCGCCGGGTGCGGCGACGAACATCGGCAGCCGTTCCCGGCCGCTGCCGGGCGCGGTCCGTGCGAGGTGAGCGAACAGACCGACGTGCCGGCCACCATGCGCGACGGCACCGTGCTGCGCGCCGACGTGTACCGGCCACGTATCGACCGCCCGGTCCCGGTGCTGCTGATGCGCACCCAGTACGGGAAATCGGGCGCTCAGGGCCAGACGCGCTACCAGCCACCGGACTGGTTCGCGTCGCACTGTTATCTGGTGGTCATCCAGGACGTCCGCGGCCAGGGCACCTCGGGTGGCGTCTTCGACGAGTTCACCCACGACATGGACGACGGCTACGACTCCGTGGAGTGGGCCGCGGCGCTGCCCGGGTCCAGCGGCAAGGTCGGCATGTACGGGTCGTCGTATGTCGGCGCCACGCAATGGCTGGCTGCCGTCACCGCTCCGCCACATCTCGTGACGATCGTGCCGGCCAACACCGCCTCCGACTACTACGACGGCTGGACGTACGAGGGCGGGGAATTCCGGCTGGCGTTCGTCCAGCCGTGGGCCATCGGCGCGCTGGCGCTGACCGCCGCGCAGAACCGCCACGATCAGGCCGCGGTAGCGCAATTGACGGCGGCCGCCGCCGACCCCACCCGGTGGATGAATTTCCGGCCGTTCAAGGATCTGCCGCCGCTGCAACCGGGCAATCCCGCGGTCGCACCGTGGTATTTCGACTGGATCCGGCACTCGACCCACGACGACTTCTGGCAGCGGGTCAGCATCAGGGAGCGCTACGGCTCGGTGCGGGTGCCCGTCCTCGACATCGAGGGCTGGTACGACGCCTTTCTCGCCGGCGGAGTCGAGAACTTCACCGGCATGGTCGCCCGCGGCGGCACCCAGGCGGCCCGCGACAACCAGCGTTTGGTGATCGGTCCATGGGATCACGTCAACTGGGGCAGGGCAGACTCTCAACCGGCTCCGCTGCTGCGCGACATCGGGGCGGCCGGCAACAGCCCCATCAATGAGTTGATGCTGGCCTGGTACAACCACTTTCTGAAAGGGATAGACGCTCCAGGCGACAACCCGGTCGCGGGCCGGCCCCGGGTGGACTATTTCCTCATGGGGGCCGACACCTGGAAGTCGGCGACGCAGTGGCCGCTGCCACAGACCCGGTGGACGACGCTGTACCTGTCCGGGCCGGGCGGAATCGCCGATCGCCAAGGACAACTCGTGGCCGCGGCGCCGGGGGAGCAGCCGCCGGACTCCTACACCTACGACCCGGCGTTCCCGGCGCCGAGCCTGGGCGGGCATTCCTGCTGTGGCGCACAGACCGGCCCGCAGGGCCCCTACGACCAGACCCCGGTCGAACAGCGTTCCGATGTCCTGGTCTACAGCAGCCCACCGCTCGAACACGACACCGAGGTGACCGGGCCGGTATCGGTGCGGCTGTGGGCGCAATCCAGCGCGGTCGACACGGATTTCACGGCCAAGCTGGCGGTGGTGAAACCCGGCGGGCAGGTGATCAACCTCAACAACGGCATCGTGCGGACGGCGTTCCGGGACTCGTTGTCCAACCCCACCCCGATCGTGCCCGGGCAGCCCTACCCGTTCCAGATCCAGGTCTGGCCGACGAGCTATCAGTTCCGTGCCGGCGACCGCATCCGGCTGGAGATCTCCAGCAGCGACTATCCGCAGTTCGCGCCGAACCCGAACACCGGCGCGCCATTCGGGCAGGACACCCAGGTGCGCACCGCCGACCAGACCATCCTGCATGATGCCCAGCACCCGTCCTCGGTGACGCTGCCGATCATTCCGTGACGCTGCGACACGCGCGGGCGGTTGATGGCGGCGGCCCGAACGGTCTGTCACGGTGGTGCAGTGAGCACCCGGATCGAGCCGATACTCGACGACTTCGACGAGTACCTTGCGCTGGAATGCGGACGATCCGAACACACCCGCCGTGCCTACCGCACCGACCTGCGCGCGTTGTTCGACTTCGTAGCGCAGCGGGGCAGTGAGCCCGACATCGCCAGCCTGAGCCTGCCGGTGCTGCGGTCGTGGCTGGCAGCTCAAGCGTCGGCGGGTGCGGCGCGGACCACGCTGGCCCGGCGCACCTCGTCGGTGAAGACCTTCTGCACCTGGGCGGCCCGGCGCGGACTGCGCTCGGATGACCCGGCAGCCCGGTTGCAGGTCCCCAAGGCCCGGCGCACCCTGCCCGCGGTACTGCGCCAGGATCAGGCGCTCGATGCCATGGCCGCCCTGAATTCCGGTGCGCAGGAAGGTGATCCACTCGCGTTGCGGGACCGGCTGATCGTGGAGATGCTGTATGCCACGGGCATCCGGGTCAGCGAATTGTGTGGCCTGGACATCGACGACATCGACACCGCGCGCCGGGTGTTGCAGGTGCTGGGCAAGGGCAACAAACAGCGCACGGTGCCGTTCGGTGAACCGGCTCAGGTGGCCTTGATGTCCTGGCTCGCCGATGGGCGGCCGGCCCTGGCCACCGCCGACTCGGGCCCCGCGCTTCTGCTCGGGGCGCGCGGCAAACGGCTCGACCCGCGTCAGGCCCGCACTGTGGTGCACCAGACCGTCTCGGCCGTCGACGGCGCCCCCGACATCGGCCCGCACGGGCTGCGGCACAGCGCGGCCACCCATCTGCTCGAAGGTGGGGCCGACCTGCGCATCGTGCAGGAGCTGCTGGGCCACACCTCGCTGGCCACCACACAGCTCTACACCCACGTCACCGTGGAACGGCTGCGCGCTGTCCACGATCAGGCGCACCCGCGAGCCTGACGCATCAAGGGAGAGATGGTGCCGGAGCCGAACCGAACGACGATCGAATTGCCTTGCGGGCCAGTCTCGTATTTGACCTGGTCGCCCGACAAGTCGGCGCCGGCTGTCGTGTTGTTGCACGGCGGCGGGGTGGACAACGCGTCGCTGTCGTGGGGTGGCATCGGCCCGCTACTGGCCGACGCCGGATACCGCGTCATCGCCCCGGATCACCCCGGCTACGGTCAGAGCCCGCACGCGCGGCTGCCGGCGACGCAGGAGCGGCTGGTCGCCTACGTGGGGGAGTTGGTCGACGCGCTCGGGTTGGACGACTATGCGATCGGAGGGCTGTCGCTGGGCGGCGGTATGACGATCGGCCACGTGCTGGAGCGGTCCGAGCGCGTCACCGGGGCCATGCTGCTGGGCAGCTACGGCATGATGCCGCGGCTGTCGGACGGGCCAATGTCGGCCGTTCGTCAGCTCAGCACCTGGGCGATGCTGCGCACCGGCCTGCTGGGCGCGGCGACCCGATGGGTGGGCACCAACCGCAGGGCGATGGCGCGCGGCATGCAGGCGGTGATCACCGACCCCACGCAGCTCACCGACACATTGATGGACGAGATCATGGCGGCCGCAGCCCAACCCGACGGGTTCCGCGCGTTCGAACAATGGCAGCGAGACCAGGTCCTCTGGAACCGGCTACGCACGGATTACACGCTTCGGTTGCCCTCGTTTTCCTGCCCCGCCCTCATCGTCCACGGGGACCGGGATTCCGGTGTGCCCGTCGCGCACGCCCGCGCGGCCGCCGCGCTGATCCCCGATGCGCACCTCAAAGTCGTTGCAGGTGCCGGACATTGGGTGCAGCGGGACCGACCGGACATCGTGCTCGCCGCGATGACGGGCTTTCTCGGGCGTCTGGCCGGCGGCTAACGCAACAACTTGATCACTTCGACCAGATGCGGCAACGCCGAATCGCGTCCCGGCCAGGCGTCGAACACCGTCCAGTAGCTGATCCCGAACCGGCGCTGACGCTCCCGCAGCGATTCGGCCATCTGCTCGTAGCTGCCGAGCAATGCGAACGGGGATTCCAGCAGCAGATCGGCAGGCGCACCCAGCTGTTCGGCCAGCTCGGCCGCGGCCCCGGCCGGATCATCGGTGTGCACCACGAACTGCACCAGCGCATTGAGTTCGATCGCTTCGAAGCGATCACCCGCGGCGTCGCGGACCACGTCGATCCGGTTCAGCAGTCCGGTGGAATCAAAATGCGTCAGCTGTACTTCGGTGGCGTCGTGGTTGTGACTGAACCCGGCCAGACCGGCGATGTCGGCGACTCGGCCCGCCAGCCGTAGCACCCGGGTGCCGTTGCCGCCGATGAGCAGTGGAACGTTCACCCCTGGCGGCGCAACGAGTTCACCGGCGGCGGCGCGCACACAGTAGTGCGCGCCGTCGACATCCACCGGTTCGCCGGTCAGCAGCGGCCGGATCACCTCGACGGATTCGATCAACCGATCCACTCGCGTCGCGCCGGGGTCGAATTTCAGCCCGGCCGCGTCATATTCGGACTTCATATGGCCGGCGCCGAGCCCCAGCTCGAACCGGCCGCCTGACAGTGCCGCCAGCGTGACCGCCTCGCGCGCGGTGTCCACCGGGTGACGCAGATCGTTGTTGAGCACCAGCGTGCCGGTGTGCAACGACGAGGTGAGCGCGCACGCCGTTGCGGCGCCGGCGAACGGTGAGAGGGATGCCACCAGATGGTCGGGGATGGTCAGCACGTCGATCCCGGATTGTTCGACGGTGACGGCAAATTCGGCGAAGTCGCCGGCGCGGGGCAGTGCGGTGTGCAGGCCGAAACGCATGGGTCGGTCGCGGTGTGCCGCAGTGGTCATGCTGTCGAGCGTAGAACCGGCGGCGCGTCGTTCAACTGCCCAGCGGCTTGAGCCGGATCGGGGTCTCGGTCAGCAGTCCCCGCGGATCGACGTAGTCGGCCCGCGATGCCGGACCCCACATCGCGCCCCAGTGCAGGCAGGCCGCCGCGGGACAATCGGGGTGGCCCGGGGCCAGTTCGCCGAGCAGCTGCCCGGTTGCCACCGTCTGTCCCATGCGCACCGCGGCTCGCACCGGTTCGTAGCTGGTGCGCAACCCGCCCGGGTGCGCGATGGCCACCACCGGACGCCCGGCCAGCACACCGGCGAACACCACCGTGCCGGAGCGCGCGGCATAGATCGGCCGACTCGGGACCGCCGCAAGATCGACGCCGCGGTGTCCGCGGTTCCAGTTCGGCGACGGCGCGTCGAACCCACGCGTAACCGCGGGCCGCGGTGTTACCGGCCACTGCAGCCGCGGACCCTCGGCGTGTGCGGTACCGGGCGACGCCCAGAGCACACCCAGGATGAGCACCGCCGCGGCATTTCTCATCGCCCCAGTCCAGCGCGCCGGTCCAGCGGCGCGAAAGCCCCAAAGCCAGGCGTGTGGATGAATGAGCCCGCCCCGTCGTGTGGTAGTCGCGTGGTAAAAGCACGCCGGCGCACCGTGTAAACTTCTACCCGCAGCTCGCTGAGCGGGCTGACTTCGCGTGTCTGCGCCATGACCTCGTCACCGGGGTCATACCCGGATGCCGGCGGTCCTGACCTGGGGTTTCTCAGAGCGGGTCCGGCAACCAGCAGGCACCAGGGCCCGGCATCACCCGACGCTGGGCGACAACCGACAACAAAAGGCTTCACTATGGCTGTTGTAACCATGAAGCAGCTGCTGGACAGCGGCGCTCACTTCGGGCATCAGACCCGTCGTTGGAATCCCAAGATGAAGCGGTTCATCTTCACCGACCGCAACGGCATCTACATCATCGACCTGCAGCAGACGCTGACCTTCATCGACAAGGCGTACGAGTTCGTCAAGGAAACCGTCGCCCACGGTGGCAGCGTTCTGTTCGTCGGCACCAAGAAGCAGGCGCAGGAGTCCATCGCCGAGGAGGCCACTCGCGTCGGCATGCCCTACGTGAACCAGCGCTGGCTGGGCGGCATGCTCACCAACTTCTCCACCGTGCACAAGCGTCTGCAGCGCCTCAAGGAGCTCGAGGCCATGGAGCAGACCGGTGGCTTCGAGGGCCGCACCAAGAAAGAAATCCTCATGCTCACGCGTGAGAAGAACAAGCTGGAGCGCAGCCTCGGCGGTATCCGGGACATGCAGAAGGTGCCCTCGGCCATCTGGGTCGTCGACACCAACAAGGAGCACATCGCCGTCGGCGAGGCTCGCAAGCTGGGCATCCCGGTCATCGCGATCCTCGACACCAACTGCGATCCCGACGTCGTGGACTACCCGATCCCGGGTAACGACGACGCGATCCGCTCGGCAGCCCTGCTTACCAAGGTCGTCGCTTCCGCGGTGGCCGAGGGCCTGCAGGCCCGCTCCGGTGCCGGCAAGGCCGAGACCGAGGCCGCCGAGCCGCTCGCCGAGTGGGAGCAGGAGCTGCTGGCCGGGGCGACCACGAGCGCTGCCGATGCCGGCGCCGAGGGTGCTGCCGCAGCTGAACCATCCACTGACGCTTCGTAATTCCAGGAGAAGGCTTACATGGCTAACTACACTGCCGCCGACGTCAAGCGCCTGCGGGAGCTGACCGGTTCCGGCATGATGGACTGCAAGAACGCGCTGGCGGAATCGGAAGGCGATTTCGACAAGGCCGTCGAGCTGCTCCGCATCAAGGGCGCCAAGGACGTCGGCAAGCGTGCCGAGCGTGCCACCGCCGAGGGCCTGGTCGTGGCCAAGGACGGCGCGCTGATCGAGCTGAACTCCGAGACCGACTTTGTCGCCAAGAACGCCGAGTTCCAGGCGCTCGCCGACCAGGTGGTGGCTGCGGCCGCCGCCGCCAAGGCCAACGACTTGGAGGCCCTCAAGGCCGCCGAGGTCGCTGATGGTGGCACCGTGGAGCAGGCGATCGCCAGCTTGAGCGCCAAGATCGGCGAGAAGCTCGAGCTGCGTCGGGCCGTCTACTTCGATGGCACGGTCGAGACCTACCTGCACAAGCGGGCCGCTGACCTGCCGCCGGCTGTTGGCGTGCTGGTCGAGTACCAGGCCGGCGATGCGGAGAAGGGCAAGGAGGCCGCACACGCGGTCGCACTGCAGATCGCCGCGCTCAAGGCCAAGTACCTGACCCGCGAGGATGTGCCCGGCGACATCGTCGCCAACGAGCGGCGCATCGCCGAGGAGACGGCCAAGGCAGAGGGCAAGCCCGAGCAGGCGCTGCCCAAGATCGTCGAAGGCCGGGTTACGGGCTTCTACAAGGACGTCGTACTGCTGGATCAGCCGTCGGTGTCCGACAACAAGAAGTCCGTCAAGGCACTGCTCGATGAGGCCGGGGTCACCGTCAGCCGTTTCGTGCGGTTCGAGGTCGGCCAGGCCTAACCCACCAGCTTGAGCGGTGCACCCAAACCGCTCATCGTAAAACCCCGCGTCTCTCGCCGGCGATCCCGGCGACGCGGGGTTTTGCCGTTGCGGGGTACGGCGGGTACGAATAGGGGTTGGAGGTCAGCATGCGCGTGGGAGTGGTGTTTCCGCAGACGGAGCTCGGCGGAGATCCAGGAGCCGTGCGTGCCTACGGCCAGCGAGTCGAAGAACTGGGATTCACCCACATCCTGGCCTACGACCATGTCGTCGGCGCCGATCCGGCCGTGCACCGGGACTGGGCGGGCCCGTACGACCTGTACACCACGTTCCACGAGCCGATGGTGATGTTCGGCTATCTGGCCGCGGTCACTTCGCTGGAACTGGTGACCGGGATCCTCATCCTGCCGCAGCGGCAAGCCGTGCTGGTCGCCAAACAGGCCGCCGAAGTTGACCTGCTCACCGGTGGGCAGCTGCGCCTGGGCGTCGGATTGGGCTGGAACACCGTCGAGTACGAGGCGCTCGGCGAGGATTTCGGCAACCGCGGCAGGCGGTCCGAAGAGCAGGTCGAGCTGATGCGGCGATTGTGGACCGAATCATCGGTCAACTTCGACGGTCAGTACCACCGGGTCACCGGAGCCGGGCTGGCACCACTGCCCGTGCAGCGGCCGATCCCGGTGTGGTTCGGAGCAGCCTCCGCGCGTGCCCTGGAGCGCGCCGGACGGCTGGGGGACGGCTGGTTCCCGATGGTCGGCCCCGGGGCCGAGTTCGACGATGCGCGGGCCAGGGTCGAGCGCGCCGCGGTGTCTGCCGGCCGCGATCCGGCCGGCATCGGCATAGAGGGGCGGGTGACCTGGGCCGGTGACCCGGACAAGATCAACGCCGACATCGCCGCCTGGGCCGACGCCGGTGCCACGCATGTCACGGTGAACACCATGGGGGCCGGTCTGCGGACGGTCGACGAGCATCTGGCGGTGTTGCAGAGCGTGGCTCGGACCCAGTAACGGCACCGCGCAGGGCGGCGGCGGTGTTCTCCAACAGCGACTCGGCGCGGTCGGGGGAGACGATGCCGTCGACGTGGCCGAGGTTGAGTGCCAGTTCGTCACGACCCACTGTCACGTACAGCATCAGGTATCCGCTGATCGACATCCCCGATACCACCTGAATGCCCGACACGCTCCAGTTGCCGAGGTGCTCGGGGAAGTCTGCGGTGTCGATCAGGCTCACACACAGGTTGCCCGGGCCACGCTCGTCGAGCACCGCTGCCAGCCTGTCCGCGAACCGCGCCGCGCCCGCCGACATCGCTCCCAGCGAACCCAGGTTGGCCAGGTGATGGCGATTGTCGACAGCAGTGCGCATCCGAACGTCGAAGTCGGTGGCGGCCTGCCACAGCGACCGGCCCGGGACGCAGTCCACCGGGGCGGCCACCATCGCCTGATAGCTGCCCGTGGCGTAGGCGTCGGGTCGCACGGTCAGGTGCTCACGGAACGGCACCGACACGCTGACGGCGAATCTCGCCGGGGCTCCTCCGGTTTCGATGCTCGCCGCGGTTGCCAGGGCGGCCGCGACGGCCGATTGCGGTGACACGCCGTGCTCGCGGCACGCGGCAAGCAGATCCTGAGCCGCGGCACCGGTGATGACGCGATGCGCGAAGCGGGTCCGCCGCGCGGCGGCCGGTACCTGCCGTTGTGCGGGCAGCCGCTTGAGCGCCGGGGCACCGCGTTCCGGAATCCCGTCGGCGACGAGCCGGCCCAGCGTCCGGAGTTTTCCGCGGATACCCCGGAAACCGTTGGGCATCAACTCTTCCGGGCCGGGTGGTGCGGGAATCTCGGGGTGCCAGTCGGCTCGGTGATCCGCCGTTTCACCGGCGGAATCCAGCACCTGTCGGCACAATTCCGTGATCGTGATCCCGTCACACACGGTGTAGGTCGACGTGAGGATCAGGTCGGACACGCCGGGCTCGACGGTGACCAGGGTGGCCCGCAACAACGGCCCGGCGTCGTCGAACGGTTCGGCCAGTTCGCGGTCCATCTCGGTGACCCAGGATGCGGTGTCGGCCAGCCGAAGTGGGATCGGGCGCCGTGGCGCCGGCACGAACGACGGACCACTCCGCGCCGCGCGCACCGTCGTTTGGATGAGCGGATGACGCTGTGCGACAGCATCAAGCGCGAGCCGTAAGGCGGCGGTGTCCACGGGGCCATCGAGGCGGACCCGGGCACAGATGTGCAGCGGCGAAATCCGGTCTGCGGTCCAGTGCCAGCGTTCCAGCGTCGACAACCGGCGCGGCAGCGCGGCCGCGGCACCGAGATCGCCGAATCCAGGCCAGGTCATCGGCTTGGAGATCATGTCCAGAACCCGCTGGTTGCCGGCACGTCGAATGAACTGGGCGCGGGCAGCGACCACGGCCGGACTGCTGCTCTGCTCGATACGCCCCAGCGATTGCGAACCGGTGACCAGTTCAGTGGTGCGGGGTAGGCGTCTGCGTTCATAGGCCCGCAGGCTGGCACGCGGATCGCCGGTCACCGATAGCGCATGTGCCAGCACGATGGCGTCCTCGATCGCCGAGTTGGCGCCCTGGCCGAGGCTGGGCAGCATCGGATGTGCCGCGTCGCCCAGCAGCGTCACCGGGCCGTTACCCCAGCTCGTCAGCGGTGGACGGTCCAGTGCGGGCACCGTGATGATGTCGGATTCGGTTGTGGCCGAGATGATGTCGGTGATCTGCGGTGTCCAGCCGGAAAAGCGCTGAAGGAGAT
This sequence comes from Mycolicibacterium frederiksbergense, assembly GCF_029893345.1. Classification (GTDB taxonomy): domain Bacteria; phylum Actinomycetota; class Actinomycetes; order Mycobacteriales; family Mycobacteriaceae; genus Mycobacterium; species Mycobacterium frederiksbergense_B. The sequence goes on from NZ_JARXVE010000006.1 coordinate 298,181, forward strand.
CGTCTTTGCCGTGCGGCCAGTTGGCGGCCAGTTCCGGATCCACCGACTCGGTGGCCCACCAGTAGATGGTGCCCTGGCCGCAGTCGTGCAGGCCGAAGCGGCGGCCGCGGCCCCAGTAGTGCACCGATTCGCCTTCGCGCAGCCAGGACGGATAGAACGGCGCCAGTGCGAGCCAGCAGACGAATCCGCCCGGGCGGGGCCGCTGCGCGCCGTGCAGTTGTGCCCGGATGGTCGAGTTGATGCCGTCGGCGCCGACCAGGACGTCGGCCTCCAATCGGCGACCGTCGGACAAGTGCAACGCCACACCGGTGCCGGTGTCATCGAAACGTTCTGCTGCCGCGCCGGTTTCGACCCGGAGACCGTCACCTGCAGCGGTCAGCAGGACATCGTGGAGGTCTTTGCGGGCCAACACCACCGACGGCGCACCGAGCGCCGAGTCGAGGGGTGTCACATCGACGCTTCGCAGTATCCTGCCCGAGGTATCGCGGAAGCTGAAGGTGCTGACCCGGCCGCCGATCCGCAACAAGTTTTCCTCGATACCGAGATCGAGTGTGCGCAGTGCGAGCATCGCATTGCTTTGCACGGCCAACCCGAAACCGGCGGCACGCAGCTGGGGCGCGCGTTCGCACAGCGTGACGTCGGCTCCGGCGGGCCGCAGCGCGGCGGCGGCGGTCAACCCGCCGACTCCGGCTCCCACGACGATCGCCGATGTGCTGTTGGGGCGCGTGCTCATTGACTGGCTCCGAGGTAATCAGGTTGTGCAACAAGGTGTTCGGTCAGCGTCGTGGCCAGTGTTGTCACATGCGGTTGGATCACCATGGTCAGGTGATCGCCCGGGACCTCGACCACGGTGAGCTGGCCCGCCACCCACCGGCCCCAGCCGTTGTCCGCGTGGCGGTAGCAGGATCCGGCCGCATCGTGGGCGTTGGTCAATACCTCGGGCAACGCCTCGCCGGCGCGCAGCAATGTCATCGAGCCGGGCCATACCGCGGGCCGGTACTGCGCCCCGGCTTGCCAGCAGCACCGGAACACGGTGAGCAGCCGGCGCACGAGCTCGCGCGAACCGGTCCGGGGCAAGACGCCGCGGCTGATCGCGACATCGAGGATGTAATCGAGTGCCGCGTCATCGGAATCGACGTCGGGAACGGGCTCGGTGGGCGTGCCGGTGCCGAGCGCGCCCCACAACAACTCCCACAAGAAGTAGGAGTAGAGCTGTGTCGGCGTGAGATCGGTGGCGGAGTCGGGATCCAACGCCATGGTGTCCAGCAACACGAGAGAGCCGACCTCGGCACCGTCTCCGGCCAGTTGGTGGGCCATCTCGAACGCGATCAGACCGCCCAGTGACCAGCCGCCAATGTGGTACGGGCCGTCGGGCTGGATCCGCCGGACCGCCTGAATGTAGTCGGCGGCCAGCCGCTGCAGGTCGTCGACGGCCGCGGTGCCTGGCTCCAATCCGGCCGCCTGCAAGGCGTACAGCGGTTGATCCTCCGGCAGGTGTGCGGCCAGTTCGGCGTAACACAGCACCGATCCGCCGATCGGATGGACCAGGAACAACGGTGGCCGATCACCGGTCGGCTTGAGCGCGACCACCGGATCGAAGGCGACCACATCTCGATCGCGCACATGGGCGGCGAGTTCGGCGACCGTGGGCCGGGCGCCGAACGCCGACATCGGCACCGTGGTCCCGAAGCGCCGTTCGATGCCGACGATGAGCCGTACCGCCGAGATGGAATCGCCTCCGAGGGCGAAGAATTCATCGAATGCGCCGATCCGCGCCACCCCGAGCGCATCGGCCATCAACTCGGCGATCACCCGTTCGTGTTCGTCACGCGGCTCAATATGGTCCCCGGCAGGTGCGGCGAGAACCATGGTGGCCAGCGCCGCATCGGCACGCTTGCCGCTCGGGGTGTGCGGCAATTCGTCGAGCCATTCGAACCGGGACGGAACCATGTACTCGGGCACGACATCACGAAGGTCCGCCGCAATACCGGCCGCCAGGGCATCGTCGGCCGGACCGACCAGGAAGGCCACCAGCTGTGTTCGCGCACTGGATTCCCCGCTCGGCCGGGCCACCACGGCAACCTCGGTGACACCACGTCGGGCTGCCACCTGGCCCAGCGCCAGCTCCACATCGAGCGGTTCGATGCGGTGGCCACGCACCTTGACCGCGGTGCCGCGACGGCCCTCGACGACGAGCCGGCCGTCGGGCAACCTGCGCCCCAGGTCCCCGGTGCGGTACATCCGAAGCCCCCCAAGTGATTCGACGTCGAGGAACGCTTCGTCGGTCAGATCCGGGCGGCCGAGGTAGCCGTCGGCGAGTGCCGCGCCGACCACCCAGATCTCACCCGGCACACCGTCGGGGACGGCCTGGCCCCGGGCATCGAGCACGGCAATCGCAACATTGTCGATCGGTGTCCCCACGGGTGGAAGCGTCGGGAACCGATGCGGATTGCCGGTCATGCGGTGATAGGTCACCACATGGGTTTCGGTGGGACCGTACTGGTTTTCGAGAATGACATCGCCGGTGTTGCGCGCCAGCGCAGTGCACAGCGCTCGGATCTCATCGGTGACCCGCAGCTGCTCGCCGGAGGACACGATGATGCGCAACGCGCCGGGCGCCGCACCGCGTGCCACCGCCGCCTCGGCCAGCGGCTGCAATGCCACGTACGGCAGGATGATCCGCTCGGTTGCCGTCGCGTCGAGGGTGCTCACCAACGTGGGCAGGTCCCGTCGGCCGGCATCGGTGATCAGCAGCAGCCGGCCCGCACCGCACAGCGTCGAATAGATCTCCTGGAACGACACATCGAACGACAGCGGTGCGAACTGCAGGGTTGCCGGCGCCCGCCCGGTGTCAGCGCAACGGCCGCTGGGTACCGAAAGCTGCCAGTCGATCAGGTTGGCGAGCGCCCGGTGCGCCATCACCACGCCCTTGGGCACACCGGTCGACCCGGAGGTGAACAGCACGTAGGCCGGTTGATCGGGATGGACGGTCGGCAGCGCGGCGGTAGGGCCGGTGAGCAATTCGGCGATCAGTGCGTCGCCGAGTACCGCGACGGGCTGCGCCACCGCCAGCATCGCGTCGCGTCGTACGGCCGGGTACGCGGGATCGACCGGCACGCAGGCTGCGCCCGCCCGGGCGATGCCGAGCACCGCGGCGATCAGCTCGGGACCGCGCTGCGCGGAGACCGCCACCCGATCGCCCTGGCGCACCCCGCGCAGCACCAACCCGGCGGCCAACCGCGCCGACATGGCGTCGAGTTCGCCGTATGTGACGGTGCGCGAGCCGAATTCGAGTGCGACGTCGTCGCGGAACCGGGATGCGCTTGCGACGAACCGTTCGACGACCGTGCCGGTGCCCACCGTTGCGGTTACCGCTGCGATCTGCGCGTCGGCGGCGATCCCGACGGCGCTGTCGGGCTCGGTGCAGATGAACTGCAGCGCCTGCACGAAACTGCGGCCGAGTACATCGAGCTGTTCGGAGGTGTACATGGCCGGGTCACCGTCGAGTCGCACCGTGACGCTGCCGTCGCGCGGGTCACGCAGCACATTGACCAGCAATGCGAAGTTGGTGGCCTCGTCGGCGTCGACGTCCAACAGTTCGACGTCGAGGGCGGCGAGCAGATCACCGGCCTGGTGGAAGTTCACGTAGTTGAATGCGACGTCGAGCGCCAGATCTGCGTGCCGTTGAATATCGGCGAGCGGGTAGTGCGCGTGTGCGGCGTTCGCGCGATCCTGGTCGAACACGTCGCGCACCAGCGCCCGCCAGCTGGGCGCCGTGGTGTTCACCCGGACCGGCACGGTGTTGAGGAACAGTCCCGCGGTGCGTTCGGCGTTGGCACGTTGTGGCCGACCGTGTGTCACCACACCTGAGGTCACGTCCTGCTGGCCGGCGAACCGGCCGACGGTGAACAGGTGCGCGGCCAGATAGACGGCCTTGGCCGGCACGTGCTCATCGCCCGCGGCGGCGCTCACCTGTGCGCACAGCGACTCGGGGATCTGGACGGTGTGCCGAAGCCGGGTCGCCGCCGCCGAGGCGATCCCGTCCGCCTCCCCGGCCTCGACATGGTGGCGGTCACCGGGAATCCTGATAGCCGGGGCATCGGCGAGCAGCCGGGTCCAGTATTCGCGGTCTTCCGGGTTGTCCCGTGCGATCTGTTCCGCGCGAACGTATTCCGCGAAGCAAGGTAGAGCCGCGGAGGCCACCGGTTCGACGGCCGCGCCACCGGCGTGCCGGTAGTCCTGCAGGAGCTCGGCCAGGATCGCCGACACACTCCAGCCGTCCAGGATCGCGTGGTGGAAGGAGAACACCACGTCGACGCGATCGGGCAGGAGAAACACCCCGAAGTGGCAGAGGCCGGGCCGGCCCAGCTCGTAGTGCCAGGCCCGCCGATCCGCGAGGTGAGTTTCGATCACGGCATGCGCGTAGCGGGTCTCGCGGTCGCGCAGGTCGACGATGTCGCAATCCGCGTCCACGTGCGGATGCACAAGCTGCAGCGGCTCGGTGAACCCGGCCAGATGAAACGAGGTCCGCAGCGCGGGATGGCGAGCCACCAACCGCTCCAACGCGATCCGCCAGGCCGATTCCTGCCACGGCATCCGCAGCTGGTAGCGGAACACGTCGTGGTAGGCCTGCGAATCGTGTTGCTCGGTGCTGTGGAACAACATCCCGAGCTGCAGCCTGGTCAGCGGGTAGGCATCTGCGGCGTCGCCCACATGCGCCCGGTCGACGGCCGAGACGAGCTCGAACGGCGCGACCGGAGGTGTCGCATCCGCGCCGGCGACCACCTGGCGGGCGAGTTCGGACACGGTCGGATGATGCGCGATGTCACGGGCATCCAGGAGCAGGCCCCGGGCTTCGGCCAGTGCGCGGACCCGCAACGACAGGATCGAATCCCCGCCGAGGTCGAAGAAATTGTCGTGGATCGACACCACCGGGATGTCGAGGACCTGCTGCCATACCTCGACCAGCGCCGCCTCGATATCGGTGCGCGGCTCGACATGTTCGACTGTGGACTGCCGGCGCGCGGTAGCCAGCAGTGCCGCGCGGTCGGCCTTCCCGCTCGAGGTCACCGGGATGGTCTCTACCTGACAGAACTGTGCCGGGACCAGGTAATCCGGCACCCGCTGCGCGAGCCGGGCGCGCAGCATGCCGGCGTCGAACTCGGCGGTGGCCAGGTAGAACGCGACCAGATACGTTCCGCGACTCTCGGATTCATCGGCGACGACGACGGCGTCGAGGATTCCGGGAATGTCGGTGAGGGCATTCTCGATCTCACCCGGCTCAACGCGGTTACCGCGGACCTTGACCTGACGGTCGATCCGGCCCAGATATTCGAGCTGACCGGCTGAGCACCACCGCGCCAGATCGCCGGTGCGGTACATCCGCTCGCCGGGGTGGAACGGGTCCGCGACAAACCGATCTTCCTGCAGTTGCGGCCGGTTGAGGTAACCGCGGGCCAATCCGGCGCCGGCGATGCACAGCTCACCGGGTACACCGACCGGCTGCGGCTCGTCCGACCTGCCCAATACGTAGAGCCGGGTGTTGTCGATGGGCCGCCCGATCGGAACACGGGAAACCGGCCGATCCGGATCGGCCGGTAAGTCGTGGAACGACACATCGACACACGCCTCGGTCGGGCCGTAGAGATTCACCAACGTCGGGGCTTGCGTACCGCGGTGCGCGAACATGCGGTTGAACCGGTTCACCTGATGTGGTCGCAATGCCTCGCCGCTGCAGAACACGAGTCGAAGCGAATCCGCCTGCTCGGCTGCGCCGGGTGACTGTTCGAGCAGATCCAAGAACGGCGTCAGCATCGACGGCACGAAGTGCAGCACCGTGACCCGGGATTCGCTGATGGCGCGCAGGATTTCGGCGGGATCCTGCTGGCCCCCCGGCGGCAGCAGCGCCACCGCGGCACCCTGCATGGCCCACCAGAACAATTCCCACACCGACACGTCGAAGGTGATCGGGGTCTTCTGCAGGATCACGTCCCCGGGGCCGATCGGATAGCGGCGTTGCATCCAGTCCAGCCGGTTGATCACCGAGTGGTGCTCAACAGCAACCCCTTTGGGGGTTCCGGTGGACCCTGACGTGTAGATGACGTAGGCCAGGTCGGGTCCGGTCGGGACGGATGGGTTCGGTGCGGGTGCGGGGGAGGGTTGTCCACCGTGCATCGGGATGACCGGGAGGTCGCCGATTCCCGGCCGCGCCGCATCGTCGGTCAGCACTGCGGCCACGCCGGCATCGGCCAGCACATATGCGATCCGGTCGGCGGGGTGGTGCGGGTCGACGGGAACGTAGGCGGCTCCGGCGTGCATGGCCGCCATGACCGCGACAACCATGTCGGGGCCGCGCTCCAGCAGGACCGCGACGCGATCGCCGCGGTGCACACCGCGTGCCCGCAGGTCGGCCGCCATCGCCGATATGCGTTGATTCAGTTGGGAATACGTCATCGCAGGTGCGTCGGCGGCCAGCACGGCGGCGGCGTCAGGCGTGGCCTGGGCCTGGGTCATGATCCGCTCGATCACACTCGTGCGGTCGTCGTAGGGGACAACGGGGCCACGGGACTGCTCGGTCAGCGCGGCGAGCTCGGTGGCCGACAGCATCGGCAGCGTGGCCGGATCCGCCTGGAGTGATTCGAGGCCGGCGTCGAGCAGCGCCTTGAGGTGACGCTCGACGGATTCGATCGGATAGTCGTCATCGAACACGTCGGTCGCGTAGTCGAAGATCAGCTCCAGCGGTCCGTCGTTGTCGAGTTCATGGACGTGCACGGCCAACGTGAGGGTGTCGAAACCCTGCGGCAGCCCCTCGACGCTCTCGACGATGTCGGACAGCGTATGCACCTCGGGCAGCCGAACGTAGGTGACCGTGACGTCGAACAGGGGACCGGTATCGCGGCCCGTCCGGCGCAACTCGTTCATCAGGTCGCCGAGCGGAAACCGCTGTCGTGCCTTGATCTCACGGACCCGGCCGCGGACATCGCCGACCAGGTCGGCCAGCCCGGCGCCGGTACGCCGGTCGATCCGCAACGGCAGGGTATTGGCGAAATGGCCGCCGACGGTCATCATTTCGGCTGGGGTATTGCGGTTGGACAGCGGAATTCCGACCATCACGTCGTCGGTGCGCAGCACTCGGCTCACGTAGGTGCCGACCACCGTCGCCAGATAGGGGAAGAACGGTACGTCGAGGTCGCGGAGCCGGTCGACGAAGGACCGCGGTAGGTGACAGCGGTGCCGCCGCAGCGGGGCCGGGCCGGTGACCGCATGCGACCTGTCGAACAAGGCTGGGGTGGCGTCGCCTATTTGGTCGGTCAGGTAGTCGCGGTCGGCCAGCCACTGCTCGGACTGCAGGTACTCGTCAGCCAGCTCAGCCGCTTCCCGAAACGACGTGGCCGGCAACGGCGCGGGTCGGCCGGTGGCCATCACGGAGCTGTAGTCGGCCAGCACGTGTGCGGCCAGGTTGAAGACTCCCGTGGCGTCGATCGCCACGTGATGGGAGAACACCAGGACCCGGTAGACCTGTTCGGCCTCGCGCAACAAGGTGACCCGCAGCGGCACCCGTTCGGTGGGATCGATCGCGGTGCCGACCGCTTCCTGCACGATCCGGTCCGCTGCTGCCGCCGGATCCGGTTGTCCGGTGAGGTCGACGTGCTCGATCGGTGGCATGTCGTCGGCGAGTTCCTGATACGGCATGCCTTCGGTGACCCCGAACCGCAGCCGTATCCCGTCGTGGCGTTCCCATGCCCGGGCGTAGCAATCGGTGAGGACATCGATATCGACATCGCCGACCAATCGGGCCTGGAGCCCGACGACATAGCTCGGGACACCCGGAAACAACTGTGTGACCAGCCAGATATCTCGTTGGTAGGCGGTCAGATTGCGGTGGCCGCGCATGGCGGCGTCGTCGGTTGCGCCCATGATTTCGGCAGTGCTCCAAACGTATCTCGACTAGGGCGACGATCCGATCGGCCCAGGACAGTGGCTAACCGGGACCGAGGATATTGACGATGTGCCGAAAATGGGTGGCTACCTTTCGGCGCTGCGGTGGTACAGGGCGCGAGCGGTACTACTTGGTACCGTCGGTTCATGAGTCGAATCTTCGCCTTCGGTGACGACGCCCTCGGCGAGCATGACGCCGTCGGTCTGGTCGAAGAATTGCGGGCGGGCCGGGTGTCGGCGGCCGATCTGATCGAGGCCGCCATCGCGCGGGTCGAGGCGGTCAATCCCACGCTCAACGGGTTGGCGTTCGAGGCCTTCGACCGGGCTCACGCCCGCGGCGCCGCGCCCAGCCCGTTCGGCGGGTACTTCGATGGAGTGCCGACTTTCGTCAAGGACAACGTCGCTGTCGAGGGCATGCCCACCATGCGCGGCACCGATGCGTGGGAGCCGCGACCCGAGCGGGCCAATGGGGATCTCGCCCGCGCCTACCTCGCCACCGGCCTGGTCCCACTGGGCAAGACCCGGCTCTCGGAGTTCGGTTTCAGCGCGTCGTGTGAGCATCCACGGCTGGGGCCGGTGCGCAATCCGTGGAATCCGCGCTACACCGCAGGCGCTTCCTCGTCCGGATCGGGTGCGTTCGTGGCGGCGGGGGTGGTGCCCATCGCGCACGCCAACGACGGGGGCGGGTCGATCCGGATCCCGGCCGCGTGCAACGGGTTGGTCGGTCTCAAACCATCGCGTGGCCGGCTGCCGCAGGACCAGGACCTGCGCGTGATGCCGCTGCGGATCGTGTCCGACGGGGTGCTGACCCGGTCGGTTCGTGACACCGCGGCGCTCTATCGCGAGATGGAGCGGGTCTACCGCAACCCCAAGCTGCCGCCGATCGGCGATGTCAGCCGTCCGGGTAAGCAGCGCCTGCGCATCGCGGTGTGCACGCAGTCCATCGTGCGGGACGCCGGCCCCGAGATGGTGGAGCTCACCCACAAGACCGCCGCGCTGCTAGAGGGGCTCGGACACCGGATCACCGTGATCGGCAATCCCGTCCCGTCCCAATTCAAGGACGACTTCCTGCTGTACTGGTCGTTTCTCGCCTTCGCCATGGTGCGCGGTGGAAAGCGTTCATTCGGAACGAGTTTCGACCGTGACCGGCTCGACAATCTCACCCTCGGGCTGGACCGGTTCGCGGCGCGCAACCTGCATCGGGTTCCGGTGGCGATTGCGCGGCTGGCGCGGTCCCGACGAGTCACCGAGCGGCTGGCCGCCAGCTACGACGCGGTACTGATGCCCACCCTGTCCGAGCCCACCCTGGAGATCGGCTGGCTCGACCCGACTGCGGAGTATGAGCAGATCATCGACCGGCTCGTGGACTGGGTGGCGTTCACGCCGCTGCAGAACGCCACCGGCGACCCGGCCATCTCGTTGCCGGTGGCCCAGACGGGCAACGGCCTGCCGGTAGGCATGATGCTGTCGGCGACCCGCGGACGCGAGGCGCTGCTGCTGGAACTGGCCTATGAACTCGAAGAGGCCAACCCCTGGCCGCGCATTCAGGATCCGGCGCACTAACTCCTCGCGCTATAAGGCTCGGCAGACTTCGGCGGCCGCGCGGGCCAATGCTGCCGGTCCTTCGCGCAGGGCCCGCTCGATCGGGGTGCCTGGCGCGGTGATCGCCACCAACTTCTCGACTCCGTTGGCCAACAGCACATCGGCGTCGGGCGCCACCTGGCCGGCGAAGATCACCACCCGGGCACCGGCGCGAACGGCCATCCGGGCTACCCCGAATGGCGTTTTACCTAGCATGGTTTGGGCGTCGACGCTGCCCTCCCCGGTGAACACCCAATCGGCACCACGCAGTGTCTGCTCCAGGCCCACGGTCTGGGCGATCACCTCGACGCCGGGATCGCATTCGGCCCCAAGGTATTCCAGCAGGCCAAAGCCCAGGCCGCCGGCGGCGCCCGCGCCCGGGCGGTCGGGCCGGGCATGGCCCAGCGTGGAGTCGGTCACTTCCACCAGCCGGGTCAATGCGGTCTCCAGCAGCGCCACATCGGCGGGTGTGGCCCCCTTCTGCGGGCCGAAAACCGCGCTGGCGCCGCTGATCCCGAGCAGTGGTGCGGTGACGTCGGAGGCGATCCGGATCCGGACGCCGGCCAGCCTGGGATCGAGTCCGGTGGTGTCGATGTGCTGCAGCCGCGCCAACGCCGCGCCGCCGGGTGCCAGGACGGTTCCGTCGATATCGGTGAACACCGCACCCAGCGCGCTGAGCATGCCGGTCCCACCGTCGTTGGTCGCCGAACCGCCCAGCCCGATCAGCAGTTCGGTCGCGCCGCGGTCCAGTGCCGAGGTGATGAGTTGTCCAACCCCGAAAGTGCTGGCGCGCAGAACATTCCGATCCGATGGCGCCACCAGTTCCAGACCTGATGCGCTGGCCATCTCGATCACGGCCAGGCTGCGGTCGGCGACATAGCCGTAGGCGGCGCGAACCGGTCGGCCCAGCGGGTCGCGAACCTCCTGGGTGACGCGTTCACCGTCAAGCGCGTCGACGACAGCGTCCACGGTTCCCTCGCCACCGTCGGCCATCGGCACCCCGACGCATTCGGCGTCGGGCAGTACCGACCGGATGCCGGCGCGCATCGCGGCCACTGCTTGCGCTGCGGTCATCGACTCCTTGAAGGAGTCCGGAGCCAGAACGATCTTCATCAGGTGGCGACGTTACCCATCGCGGCGCGGGTCGGCGCGCCGGCGGAAACTCAACTCACCGCGTGTGCCAACAGCCGCTTGAGATCGCGGCGCTGCTCGGCGTTGAGCTGGTCGAGCACGTCGTCCTCGGCGGCAAGCACCGCCGTCTCGGCGCGCTTGAGCAACTCGGTTCCGTCGGCGGTGAGTTCGGCCGGCAGGGCGCGTCCGGAAGCCACGGTGGCGGGCCTGCGCACCACGCCGCGGTCCTGTAGTCCGCGCAGCACGTTGTTCATCGCCTGCGGCGAGACATTGGTGTGGCGGGCGAGCTCGGCGTTGGACCGTCCGGGGGCCATCGACAGGAGTCGTAGGCAGACGAACTCGGGCAACGTGAGCCCGAGCGGTTGTAGCTGTTCGGTGACCCTGGGCTGCAGCACCGCGACCACGCGATACATCAGGTATCCGAGTGGCTGTTCCTCAAGGATGTCACTCATATCAGTCATATTGACACATATCAACTAGGTTGATATACCGGACGTATGACTACTCCAGAAGAATTGTTCGAATCGGCATACCGCGGTGAGGCTCCCGAATTTGCGGGGGTGCGCCCGCCGTGGAGCATTGGAGAACCGCAGCCAGAGATCGCGGCACTGATCGCCGAGGGCAAGTTCCACGGCGATGTGCTCGACGCCGGCTGCGGCGAGGCGGCCACGTCGCTCTACCTGGCCGAACGTGGATTCACCACGGTCGGGCTGGACCAGTCCGAGACTGCCATCGACCTGGCCCGGGCCGAAGCCGCCAAACGGGGTCTGGCCAACGCCAGCTTTGCGGTCGCCGACATCAGCGCGTTCACCGGCTACGACGGACGTTTCGGCACCATCGTCGACAGCACGCTGTTCCACTCCATGCCGGTGCAGCTCCGTGACGGCTACCAGCAGTCGATCGTGCGGGCCGCCGCCCCCGGAGCCTCGTACTTTGTACTGGTATTCGACAAGGCGACCATGGGCGACACCGGGCCGGCCAATCCGGTCAGCGAGGAAGAACTGCGCGAGGTCGTTGGCAAATACTGGGTGATCGACGACGTCCGCCCGGCCCGCATCCACGCCAATGTGCCGCCGGAATTCGTGAACTTCGCGGATTTCGCCGGCCTCGATCTCCGGGACGAAGGCAACGGGCGCAAGTCGATGGCGGCCTGGTTGCTGCAGGCACACCTGGGCTAGGTGGATTGCATCCCGACGACACACCGGTCGGCGGGATGCTGCCCCCGGCAACGTGTGCCGCCCGTCATAGGGCAGGATAGAAGGGCCGTCCAGGGCGATCCCTGATGGCTGTCTACGTGCGAGGAGTGCCGAGGAAACCGATGGCGGATCCGAATGTCGCCGGCCAGGGCGCAGCACCCATTCGTCCCTTCTACACGAGGGTTCTGCTCAAGCTCGGCGGTGAGATGTTCGGCGGCGGCCAGGTCGGCCTCGACCCCGACGTCGTGCACCAGGTCGCGGCCCAGATCGCCGAGGTCGTGCGCAGCGGCGTCCAGGTCGCGGTGGTGATCGGCGGCGGCAACTTCTTCCGCGGCGCGCAATTGCAGCAGCGTGGCATGGAACGCACCCGCAGCGACTACATGGGCATGCTCGGCACCGTGATGAACAGCCTTGCCTTGCAGGACTTCCTGCAAAAAGAAGGCATCGACACCCGGGTGCAGACGGCGATCACCATGGGGCAGGTGGCGGAGCCCTACATCCCATTGCGGGCCGTGCGGCACCTGGAAAAGGGCCGGGTGGTCATCTTCGGCGCCGGCATGGGCCTGCCGTACTTCTCCACCGACACCACTGCCGCGCAGCGAGCCCTGGAGATCGGCGCCGACGTGGTGCTGATGGCCAAGGCGGTCGACGGCGTCTATACCGCGGACCCGCGTCAGGACCCCGATGCGCAGCTGCTGACCGCGATCACCCACCGCGAGGTCATCGACCGCGGTCTGCAGGTAGCCGATGCCACCGCGTTCAGTTTGTGTATGGACAACCGGATGCCGATTCTGGTGTTCAACCTGCTTACCAACGGGAATATCGCTCGTGCGGTCGCGGGTGAGAAGATCGGAACACTGGTCACCACCTGACGGGTGGGCCGGGCGAGCGAGAGCGGACGGGAGAACACAAGGTGATCGACGAAACTCTCTTCGATGCCGAAGAGAAGATGGAAAAGGCCGTGAGTGTGGCCCGCGACGATTTGGCGTCGATTCGGACCGGTCGGGCCAATCCGGGGATGTTCACCCGCATCAACATCGACTACTACGGGTCGATGACGTCGATCACGCAGCTGGCGAGCATCAACGTGCCCGAGGCGCGGCTCGTCGTCATCAAGCCCTATGAGGCCTCGCAGCTGAGGCCGATCGAGGACGCGATCCGCAACTCCGACCTTGGGGTCAACCCGAGCAATGACGGCAACGTCATCCGGATTTCCATCCCGCAGCTGACCGAGGAGCGTCGCCGCGACCTGGTCAAGCAGGCGAAATCCAAAGGCGAGGACGCCAAGGTGTCGGTCCGCAACATCCGCCGCAAGGCGATGGATGAGCTCAGCCGGATCAAGAAGGACGGCGAGGCCGGCGAGGACGAGGTCGGGCGGGCAGAGAAGGATCTCGACAAATCGACCCACACCTACACCAGCCAGATCGACGACCTGGTCAAGCACAAGGAAGGCGAGTTGCTGGAGGTCTAGATGACCTTCAGCACCCCAGTCCCGTGGCACAGTCTGAGCCACCGCAGAAGACCTCGCGTGCCGGCCGCGACCTGCCGGCAGCTATCACCGTCGGAGTGGTCCTCGGTGCCCTTGCGATAGGCACCCTGCTCTTCGCGCCCATCTGGTGGCTGCCGCTGCTCGCGGTGGCCATCGCCATCGCCACCCACGAGGTGATCCGGCGGATGCGCGAGCACGGCTACGCGCTGCCCACCGTGCCGCTGCTGCTCGGCGGGCAGGCGATGATCTGGCTGACCTGGCCGTTCGGGGTCGCGGGCCTACTGGGCGCCTACGGCGGCACCGTCGTCGTCTGCATGGTGTGGCGGCTGGTCGGCCAGGGGCTGGACCAGCAACCCGTCAACTACCTGCGCGATACTGCGGTCTCGGTGCTGCTCGCCGCGTGGGTGCCGATGTTTGCGGCCTTCACCGCCCTGCTGATTTTCGCCGACCACGGCGGTGTGCGGGTGTTCATCGTGATCGTCACGGTCGTGTTCGCCGACATCGGTGGCTATGTGGCGGGCGTCCTGTTCGGCAAGCACCTGCTGGCGCCGGCGATCAGCCCGAAGAAGTCCTGGGAGGGCCTCGGCGGTTCGCTGCTGTTCGGTGTCACCGCCGCGGTGCTCTCCGTAACGTTCCTCTTGGACAAGCCGGCCTGGGTGGGCGTGCCGCTGGGCCTGTTGCTGGTGATCACCGGTGTGCTCGGTGATCTAGTCGAATCGCAGGTCAAACGCGACCTCGGGATCAAGGACATGGGCACGCTGCTGCCCGGGCACGGCGGCATCATGGACCGGATCGACGCGATGCTGCCGTCCGCCGTCGTCGGCTGGATCGTGCTGACCCTGCTGGCCTGAGGCGGGTCAGCCGCGGCGTCACGATGCGCGGCTGACCACTGCCTACCGGGACCGTTGAGACGCCAGCTCGTAGACGTACCGGCTGGTGGGGACCGAGTCCAGGTTGGTGTGTGCCCCGAACCGGGTCACACTCTCGATCATCAGGCCGAGGCGACGCTGCAACTCGGCATCGTCGCCGCCGCTGCCGTAGAAGGCGTGCGGATCGGTCATGGCCGCCATTGGGAACAACTCCTCGACCAGGGCGTCGACCCGATCGTGACCGAGAACCGTGCGCAGCACCCGGTTCTGCACGTAGCCGAAGGTCGCCTGCGTCTCGATGGCCACTGTGGTGTGCTGTCCCTGCCAGCGGTATAGCCACTCCTCGGGAGTGAGATCGGCGGGGATTCGCAGGAATCCGATCTGGGCAAGTGCCGGGGTGCGTTCGCCATCAGCGACCGGGGGCGGCTCCAACCGCACCGTTTCCTGTACCTCCCAACCCGCGCACCGGTGGGCGGCTCCGGCCAGCAGCTCGGAGATTGCGGTCGGCTCGGTCTCGGTCCAGACGCTGACCGCCGCGTTCACCGGGGCGTCGAAGGCAGTGATGCGGAGCTGTGTGGGGGCGACGTCGGCGTCGTCCACATTGACCTGCAGACGGCTCACGCCGGCCGCGTGCAGCGCCTCGTGCAGCGCCGGCGCGCGCAGAGACTGATCCAGGCCCGAGCCCCACAGGGCGTACATGAATTTCACGGCTTCTCCTTCTGTCGACTGGTCGGTCATGCGATCGCGTCGTCGAGCTCGACTGCGAGTATTGCGCCCGACCGCGCGGTGTCGGTGTCTGTGGGTGCCACCGAGGTCGAGGCGCAGATGTAGAGCGTGCGACCGTCCGGGCCGCCGAGCTCGCAGGCCGTCGGGTACCAACTGCCGGTGCCGATGACATGGGTCTGATCGCCGCTGCGATCGACGCGGACGACGGCGTTGGAGTTGGGCGAGGCAAACCACACCGCACCGGTGGGGTCGGCGCAGATCCCGTCGGGAACCCTGCGCCCGAGGTCGGCGAACACCTGCTGGTCGGAAAGGGTGCCGTCGGGATCCCGGCGAAAGCTGGTGAGCCGGCGGGCCAGTGACTCGGCGACGATGAGCCGAGTTCCGCCCTCGATCAGGGCCATGCCGTTGGGCACCAGGACGTCGCCGGAGACCACCTGAACCTCACCGTTCGGGTCCACCCTGATGAGTTTCGTCGGGGTGGGGGAGCCCCCTTCGTAGTAGTCGAAGCCGATGTCGCCGATGTAGGCCCGGCCGGCATCGTCGACCAGCATGTCGTTGCTTGGCCCGCGATGATACGGCGACAGATCAGCCACCGTTGTGGTGGTCTGACCGTCATAGCGCAGCAGCTTCCGGTTCAGCATGGACACCACCAGCAGGTCGCCGTCGGGTGTCCAACCGAGGCCCGACGGCTGGCCGGCGACCTCCAGTACCGGTTCGGCACGCTGCCCGGGCGCTATCCGGAACACGGTGCCGGCGTGCTGGTCGGAGAACCACAGGGCGCCGTTGTACCAGCGCGGGCACTCCGGAAAGGTCAGGCCCTCGGCTCCGGGTATCAGGCCGGCCCGGGGGCCGTCCGCGGTCACTTGATCACCGATTCGCGGATGGCCGAGCCCAGAATCGCGATGCCCCTTCGCATTTCGTCGTCATCGACGTGGCTGTAGGCCAGTCGCAGGTAACCTGCTCCGTCGGCAGCGGCACTGTCGATCATGAACCGCTCGCCCGGACGGAATGCCACGCCACCCTCGGCGGACCGGCGTCGAACTTCACGCCAGTCAACTTGATCGGACAATTTGAGCCACAGATAGAAGCCGCCCTCGGGTACCGCGAACGTCACCCAGGGACCGCAGTGTTCACGAACGGCGGCCACCGCGACGTCGAGCTTGCGCCGGTACACATCGTTGGCGCGGTCGATCTGCTTGTCGAAGCCACCGGAGGCGACGAATTGCGCCAGTGCCCGGCAGGTCCACAGGCTTGGACCCAAATCCTGCCGTACCGAACCCAGTGCGCTGATCAGCTCTTCCGGTCCGGTCATCCACCCGATTCGCAGCGCGGGCGCCACGGTCTTGCTGAAGCCGTGCGACTGCATCACCCTGCCCGCGGTGTCCATCGACAGCAGCGTGGGAAGCGGTTCGCCGTGGTAGCGCAGGTCGCCGTAGATGTTGTCCTCGAGGACCAGGAAGTCGTACTCCTGCGCCAGCTCCAGGATGCGCCGGCGTCGCGGTTCCGACGTCGAGACACAGGTCGGAAGCTGGAACGTGGCCACGATGTACAGCAGCTTCGGCACCACCCCGGTGGCGGCCATCTCCTTGAGGCGCGTTTCCAGGGCCTCGGGATCGAGCCCGTCGGCGTCGATCGCCACGGGCCGAATGTCTGCGCCGCGCATCTTGGCGTACCGCAAGGCGTAGGGGAATGTCGCGGCCTCCACGAGCACCCCGTCGCCGGGGTTGACCAGCGCGTTGATCGCCAGGGCGATGGCCTGCACCGAACCGGAGGTGATGATCAGATTGTCCGGGCCCAGGTCGGCGCGCGCGTTGCGCTCACCCAGCCACCGCGCCAGCTCGCGGCGCAGGTGCAGACTGCCCAGGACCAGCTCGGTATAGCCGGTATTGCCGTAGACGATCTGGTCGCCAGGTCCGTCGACGTCCAGCGATACGTATTCCAGGGCGCGCGCCCCGTCACGCCGGAGCACGTCGCTGTGCAGGTGGTCGAGCTCGGCCAGCGGGAATGTCTCCGCGGACGGAATCCCCTGATCGAAGTTGAACGTGACCGGTACCGGGTCCGGCGGGGGGACAACGGGTGTGACTCGCGCGATGTCGGACAAAAACCTCTGAACGTCGACCACGTTTGTTCAGCTCCTTCTTGTTCTGCTCGATGCGGGATTTACAGTTGGCTTCGATGAGTGAGGCTGTCGAGGTTCCCGGGAGACGTCCTGCGGTTCAGCGCCGCAGCCAGGTGACGGCTTCGCGGGTGCTCGACGCCGCGCTGGAAATCCTGACCGAGTCGGGGGCGCAGGGCTTGACCATTGCCGCGGTCAGCGAGCGCTCCGGAGTCTCCAACGGCGCCATCTACCATCGCTTCGCCGACCGTCGACAGTTGCTGGTGGAAGCCCATGCCAGGTTTTTGAACCGGCTCAGCGAATCCAGCGAATACCGTTCGGCACCTTGGTATTCGGCTACCGACAGGCAAGTGTTCGTGTCGGGTTTCGTGGCCATGTTCCTGGCTGCCGTCGCGGACAATCGTGCTCTGCTCTTCGTGTTTGTCAGTCTCGGCCGGGACGATCCGGACATGTGGGCGGACGGAGTCGCGTGGAGCCGTTCCTTGGCGCGGGCTTTCAGCCGGGTGCTCACGGAGCGATTCGGTTGTAGCGCTGCCGCTGCCGACACCGCATTCCGGATGGTGTACTCCAACGCGTTTCTGCCAGTCGTGTTCGGGACTGACGAAATTACCTCGGTTGGAATGGACTCTGCCGTCCGTGCCGAACATCTGGCGACCGCCGTGGAGGCTGTCTTGGAACGGTACTGACCAAGAGGTCTGGTTGCTTCGATGCCAGCCAATCGTGACCCTCTCGATCTAAAACCAGAGTGCACACTCTGGTTTTAGAACACGTTACAACTCGGCGGTGTTCACGCGCAATGACGGTGCTGGGATACTCGAGGAGTTATGTCTGCCGAAAGTAAGCCGCTGCCGTTGGTCTTCGAGGCCCCTCGGCGTGCGATGCCGCCGCAGCACCTTGCCGACCTCGATGAGGACGGCCGGGCGGCTGCCGTCACCGAGCTGGGGCTGCCGAAATTTCGGGCCAAGCAGCTGGCCAACCAGTACTACGGACGGCTGCTCGCCGACCCGCAGCAGATGACCGACCTGCCCGCGGCCGTGCGCGAGCAGGTCGCCGGGGCCCTGTTTCCCGCGCTGCTCGATCCGGTAAAGCAGATCCAGTGCGACGCCGGGGAGACCCGCAAGACGCTGTGGCGTGCCGGGGACGGAACGACGTTCGAATCCGTGCTGATGCGGTACCCGCAGCGCAACACCGTGTGCATCTCCTCGCAGGCCGGCTGCGGTATGGCCTGCCCGTTCTGCGCCACCGGCCAGGGCGGACTGAAGCGCAACCTGTCCACCGCCGAGATACTCGAGCAAGTCCGGGCGGCGTCGTCGGCCATGCGGTCCGAGCATGACGGGCGGCTGTCCAACATCGTCTTCATGGGCATGGGGGAGCCGCTGGCCAACTACAACCGGGTGCTGGCCGCGGTGAAGCGCATCATCGCCGCGCCGCCGAACGGGTTCGGGATCAGCGCGCGCTCGGTCACGGTGTCGACCGTGGGGCTGGCCCCGGCGATCCGGAAACTCGCCGACGAACGGCTCGGCGTCACCCTGGCCCTGTCGCTGCACACGCCGGACGACGAGCTGCGCGACACTCTGGTGCCGGTGAACAACCGGTGGAAGGTCGACGAAGTTCTTGATGCGGCCCGCTACTACGCCGATACCACCGGCAGGCGGGTGTCCGTCGAGTACGCGTTGATCCGGGACGTCAACGATCAGCCGTGGCGCGCCGACCTTCTTGGTAAGAAGCTGCACGCCAAGCTGGGGCCGCTGGTGCACGTCAACCTCATCCCGCTCAATCCGACGCCGGGTAGCGAGTGGGATGCCAGCCCCAAGCCGGTCGAGCGGGAATTCGTCAGACGGGTTCAGGCCAAGGGCGTGTCGTGCACCGTGCGCGACACCCGGGGGCGGGAAATCGCCGCGGCCTGTGGTCAGCTCGCCGCGACGGCCGAGCCGTCAATTGGGCACGAGGGCTGATTTCGTCGAGCTAGCCCTGCGTCGGCGGATTGGTGAACCACAGGTTCTCCTCACGCAGACCGCGGCTGCGCCAACCGTCGGGTGTGCGCACCAGCTCGTGGTGGTAGTAGCCGCCGCACGCACTCATCTCGGCCATTCCCGGTAGCTGCATCGGGTTGTAGAACATCGCCCGAACGCTCGCGCTGTCGCCGTCGATCTGGGCATCGATGTTGGTGATGTAGTGCATGCTCCACGGGATCACCCCGAAGTTCGCGGCGAACCAGTCGACGACCTCTTCACGCGTCCCCACCATGGCGCCCGCCGACGAGTAGTCGATGCGGGCGTCCGCGGTGAACACCGACCGGTACAGCTCCCAATCCTTGCTGTCCACGGCACGGGCGTAGCGGGTCAGCAGGGCGGAGATCTCCAGTTGATCGGCCAGCTGTTGCGCGTCCACTATTCCGGCATTCCGATGGTCTTGGACTCGAAGTACTCCTTGAAGCCCTCTTCACCGTTGCGCCGGCCCAGGCCGCTCTGCTTGGTTCCGCCGAACGGGCTGTTGATACCGAAGTGGCTGCGGCTGTTGATGGTGACATTGCCGGTGCGGATGCGCCGTGCGACGGCGAACGCCCGGTCCACATCGGCCGACGAAACCTCCCCGGACAGGCCGTAAATGGAGTTGTTGGCGATGGCCACCGCCTCGTCGTCGGTGTCATACGGGGTGACCGTCAGCACCGGACCGAAGATCTCTTCCTGGGCGACCTGCGAGTCCGGATCGACATCGGCCAGCAGGGTGGGCTGGGTGTAGTAGCCCGTCGGCAGGTTCTCCGGAACACCGCCACCGGTGACCAGACGGGCGCCCGAGTCGATGCCGGATTTGATCAGCCCGAGCACCTTCTCGCGCTGGCCGGCGCTGATCTGCGGACCCTGCATGATGCCCGGGGTCCACGGGTCGCCGACCGGGAAGTTCTCCATCGCACCCTTGAGGATGGCGATGCCCTCCTCGTAACGGCTGCGGGGCAACAGAATTCGGCTGGGAAGAATGCAGGACTGTCCGCTCATGACGCAGGCCATCATCGCCGCGATCGGCAACGCGGAGTTGAAGTCGGCGTCGTCGAGCACGATGTGCGCGGACTTGCCGCCCAGTTCCAGCATGGTCTTCTTCACCGTGGGCGCCCCGGCGGCCAGGATGGCCCGACCGGTCGCGGTCGACCCGGTGAAGGTGATCATGTCGACCCGCGGATCGGCCGACAGCGCGGCGCCGACCTCGTTGGCATTGGAGACCACGACGTTGAAAACCCCGGCCGGGATGTCGGTCTGCTCGGCCACGATGCGGCCCAGCTCGGTGCCCGACCACGGGGTGAGCTGGGCGGGTTTCAGCACGACGGTGTTACCGGCCATCAATGCCGGGACGGTCTCGGCGATGTTGAGGTAGAACGGCACATTCCACGGGGTGATCGCGCCGACCACGCCGATCGGCTCATAAACGATCTTGCGCAGAGCCGGGCCGAGCTGGGTTTGGTGGACGCCGTTGTCGACGACGTACTCGAAGTTGCGGCCGTGTTCGGCCCAATGCTTGACCTCACCGATCGGGTCCTCGATCTGTGAACCGGTGACCGTCACCGGACAGCCGACCTCGGTCACCAGCACCCGGCGCAGCCGCTCCTTGTTCGCCTCCAGCGCGTCGTGCAGCTGCATCAGGCAGTGGTAGCGGAACTCGACGTCGCGGCTCCAGTCGGTTTCGTCGAAAGCGCGTCGCGCGGCACCTACAGCCCGTTCGATGTCGGCCACCGTACCGTCGGTGGCCTGCCCGGCGACCTGCTCGGTGGCCGGGTGGATGACGTCGAATTTCGCACCGCTGCCGGTGTATTGGAGTTCGCCGTCGATGAGCATCCGCTCGTCACCGGCGAGCACGCCGGTGTCGCTGTGCACTGAGGTCATGCGGTACAGCTTTACAAAAATTGCCGACCGTGTCAGCCCCTCCGGGCGGAATTTTGATCGATTGGTCAGTGGTGAGGCGGTTGGGTCAGTCCGCGTCGGGCTGTTTGATGCCGACGGAGTGGCGCAACTGCGCCAGGAACTGATCGCCGTCATCGCTGCGCACAATGTAGTGCGAGATCGCCACCCGGATCGCGGTGGCCGCCTTGACCGGGGCATTGGCGCCCGACAGCAGTTTGAGCAACCGCGCCCGCATGAGCGGGATGATGTTGGCCAACTGTGCGATCACCACTTCGGGTTCGATGTCGACCAGCCGGACCCCGGAATAGGATTGTTGATACTGCACGATGAAACGCAGTGCGGCATCCAGTTTTTCGGTGCCCCGCAAGCCCGCGGTGGCGCGGCTCATGCCGCCGTCGAACATTTCGCGTTCGTAGGTGCCGAACGCGTCCAGGAGTGCCTGCTTGTCGGCGAACCAGCGGTACAGCGTGGGGCGGGACACCCCGGCCTGCAGCGCCACCTCGGACAGGCTCAGCTTGGTGTGCCCGCTGCGGGCAAGCACCTCCGATGTCGCCACGAGGATTCGGTGACGTGTCGAAGTGTCTTCGACTGGTGCGTCCCGCCGTGCGGGCAGAGGTTCATTCACTTCCAGGCCTCGGTTGATTGTGGTTCACCAAATCGTAGGACCTTCACAACAGCTTCTTGAGTATTGCCACAGTCTCGAGGTCTGTCAGGGCGGCCACACCCCGCCTAGCGCCTTCCAGCGCGATGCCTTCGGCCTGCATGCCACCCAGACCCGCGGTGATCACGGGTGCGGTGTAGGCGTAGAGCGCACCCAGCCGATAGCGCTCCCACAATTCGTCGTGAGCCAGCTGAGGTCCGCCCGCCGCGGCCAGTGCGCACCGGTACTCGTCGAGCAGGTCGCGTTCGGCCGCCCGGCGGTCGGCGGTGGTCATACTGGTGATCAGGGTGTAGGCCAATTCCCGGCCCGGATGGCCGCGGCGCACGGCCTGCCAGTCCAGTAGGCCGGCCGCACCGTTGCGGAAGAACAGATTGCCCGGGTGGGCGTCGCCGTGCATCACGGTGTGCGGTGGCCGGTCGAGCAGTTGGGCCGCCGCGCGGTAGTTCTCGTCGATGAACCGTCCTTCGGCGACCGGGATGTCGGTGCTCTCGGCCAGCCGCTTGGTCGAGCGCTTGAGCAGTGACCCGGTCAGCAGCGAGGTGTGGTCGCCGGACGCGGAGTACAGCCATCCCAGCGGGCCGGTCCCGCTGCGCTGCGGCAGCCGGCCCCAGAACGCTGCGTGCACCCGCGCGAGCAACTCGACGGTCAGCGCGGCCCGGTCCTTGTCCAGTGGATGCAGGGTGTCGGGGAACTCGCAGGGCCCCAGCGTCAGGTCCTCCAACACCAGCACGAACCGCCCGGTCAGCGGATCGAAGGCCGCGCCGTAGGCGCGGGGCACTCCGGGCAGGCCGGCGGCCAGCTGTTGATAGAACCGGACCTCGGTGTGGCCCAGCCGGCCCAGTTCGCCGAGCATCCGGGTGGCCGCGGTCTGGGCGGGCATTTTGACGAACACCGATGCCGGTGCGTCGTCCCCGTCCGGGTCGCCCGACAGCGCCAGCCGGGCGCGCGACGAGGTGCCGGCGTCGCCGCCGATCACACTGACCGATCGCACCGTGCGCCCGGTGAGTCGGGACAGGTACGCGGCGTCGAGATCGGCGATCTGGCGCGGCATTGCCCGCATTCGCCCGATGGTCGCATCCGTTGCCAGACGCTGCGCGCCTCGGCCGAGGTGGGCGGCCAGGCCCAGGGCGGGGGTGGCGCGACCGGCCATCGTGAGCATTCGCCAAGTTTACAAATGCATTCTTGAATGTAAATACCGTCCGGAGTCGCCGAGGTGCCCGGGGACGCACAATTTAGAAGTTAACTCAGTTTTAGGCTAACGTAACCGCGTTCATCGGCGGGCCGAGCACGGCGCCGCGCGACCGTTGTTGAGAGCTTATATCGGGAGGTGCTGTGCAAGATCTGTTCTCGGCACCACCGATCCGGGTGTTGACAGGGTAACGCGTGGGCACCGTGCAATCGCAATTGAGATCGCATGGACGTGCCGGACCGGTTTTGTCAGAGCGCCGCGTAGGGCGTCTGATCGCCGGGCGGTTGACGGCCGTGCGAGCCGCGCCCAAGGTCGGCGTATCGGCATGTGCTGATCGGCGAAACGGTGTTGGCCTGTGACAGATTTCGTCTCCGTAGAACCCCTGGCATCGGGGTGGCAAGACGCGGAGATCGTGTTTTTCCCCGACGGGCCAGCGGTTTCGGACCCGCAATTGCACCAGGTGGCCCGGCTGCTTGCCGGCGACGCGTATGCGGACGTCCGGATCAACGCTGACAATCCCGTCACCAAGTACTCCGAATGGCGGGTGTTCCATCGTTTCCCGGTGGTGACACGCACGATGACGTCGGTGTGGCGGATGATGGCGGCGCGCTCGTTCGACGACCTCGCCGACGAGCTGCGGGAGGGTTCGGCGCACCCTCGCACCATCGGAGAGCACGTCGCACTGTCGCTGGTGATCTCGGACTGCGGCCACGCGATCGACTCGTCCGACCTCGGTGCGCTACGCGGATCGCTTCTCGACAGTGGGCTGGTCGACGCCTTGTACGACCCGGCGTCGCCGCAAGCCCGCAGCATCGGCGAGGATCCGGATCTGTGGTTTCGCCCTCTGATCGACGGATTGGAGCGCGACCCGAGTCGGGGCTTTCGTGGCTGGCAGTGATCGGTCGGCCACCGCGTCGCCGCCGACGATCGAATTGCGCTGGGGCAGAACGCGCCCGGCCGCAGTGGGCGAGCACCGGATTCGGCGCGACCGGCCACGATCGCCGGTCGGTGGTCTTAGGCTTGTGCTGTGAGCTCACCCGGGCAAGGGCGCACCCAGGCGCGGCGAACCCGCAACCACAGCAGGATGCTCGACGTGGCCGAGGAGCGCTTCGCCCGTCGGCCCTATGACAGCGTGCATGTCGGGGAGATCGCCGAGGCCGCGGAAGTGTCGATCGGCACTGTCTACACACATTTCGGCAACAAGGACGGTCTGTTCCTGGCCGTCGTCGACCGGGCGCTGGACCATATCGGCGCCTATCTGGACACCGCCGCGCATGCGGCGGGGCAGTCGGCGGTCGACGCGATCATCGCGGTCGCCGAAAGTTACCTCGACGTCTTGTTGGAGCGGCCGTTCGCGGTTCGCTTCCTGGTCACCGATTCATCGCTCCCCGACGACGACGCGGTGCGGGCTCGCGTCGCCGCCCACATCGACGGCCTGTGCCGAACGCTGGCCCGACGGATCGACTATGCCATCGAGCGGGGTGCGGTCAAACCGGTGGATGCCGCGCTGCTGGCCCGATTTCTGATCGGCGCATGGAACGGCGTGATCGCGATGGCCCGGCACTCGGCCGGCTCGACCGTGGATGCCGATGAACTCGCCGCGTGTCTGCGCCAGGCCACGTCGTTGATCTTCTTCGACCGGCTTGCCACCGAGGCGAGCCGCTCGACCTAATTAAGAAGTAACTCACGTTTACGTTAGAGTCCTTGCTGTGGGCCAGGTTCGAGGGGATTGGCCCACACCAGGGCCTCGGGCAGTGCGCCCCGCGCAGCGTCAGGACCGCGCAGCGTTGATCCCCGCGAGCAGTTCGTCGAGCTGCTCGCGGGTGACCTTGCCGGCCGAGAACCCGACCATCCGCCCGATCGGCACCGATTCCAGCATCCGCAGCAGGTTGCTGCCGAGCGCGACATCGGCCGAACCGAATGGGGAGGCATCGCCCAGGACCGCCAGAACCAGCGGCGCGACCACCCAGCGCCCCGCGTCCGCGCTCCAGAATGCGAGATCGGTTCGGCCAATGGGAATTTCGACGCCGCACCGCTGTTACCGCTGCCCAGGCAAGCCTCCGGCTTGGTCACCGTTCGGATCATTCCGGTGTTTCACCCGCGCAGCGTGGCGTAACTGCGCCAGGAAATCGTCGGCGTCGTCACTGCGCACCAGATAGTGCGAGATCGCCACTCGTACCGCGGTGGCCGCGGCGATGTCGGCGTCCGGGCCGGCGGTCAACCGTTGCAGGCGTTCCCGCATCAACGGAATGATCTGAGCCAGCCGTCGGATGACGTGTTCGGGCTCGATGTCGACCATGCGCAGCCCCGGATAGGACTGCTGATACTCGACGATCGTGCGCAGCGTGGTGTCCAGGCACTCGCCGGTGGGCAGATCGGCGGACGCCTGCGTCACGGCCTGTTCGTAATGCTTGCGCTCCCACACCACGAACGCGTCGAGCAGTTCCTGTTTGGAGGCAAACCACCGATACAGGGTGGGCCGGGAAACCCCGGCCTGCAGTGCAACCTCGGACAGGCTGAGTTTGGTTATCCCATTGGCCCCGAGCACTTCGGCGGTAGCAGCCAGGATCCGCCCGCGGGTGCTGCCCTCGTCATCGATGGACGCCATCTCCGCCATAAGCATAACTTTACAAAATATTGATGAACTGTCACGCTGAATCTTGGCGCGACGCCGTTGTCAGACGCCCGTGCAGGAGGGAAACCCCGTGACAGTTGCCAGCTCGCCGCAGGCACGCGAATACAGCCAGTTCGATATCACGTCACACGATTTCTGGAGCCGGCCGTTCGCGGTGCGCGACGAGACCTTCGCCCGGCTGCGCGCCGGGGACGGCCTGAGCTGGCACCCGCCGCTGTCGACCCTGTTCGACGTCGAAGAGCCCGGATTCTGGGCAGTGACCCGCCGCGCCGACATTCAGTTCGTCAGCCAGCACCCGGAGTTGTTCACCTCGGCACGGGGTGTGGCGCTGGACCCGATGCCGGCCGAGGTGCAGAAGTTCGCCACCTTCTTCCTGATGATGGATCCACCCGAGCACACCACCTACCGGCGCCTGATCAGCTCGGCGTTCACACCACGCAATGTGCGCCGGATCGAGGAGCAGATCCACGCCAACGCCGTCGCGGTGGTCGATGACCTGATCGGTGTCGGGAACGTCGATTTCGTCGACGCCTGCTCGGCGCGGCTGCCGATGGTGACCATCATGGACATGCTCGGTGTGCCCAGTGCCGATCAGCCGGCGCTGGCCGAGGCCGCCGAGAAACTGTTCAGCATGAGCGACGACGAATACTCGACGCTCGAAGAACGCGCCATGGACACGATCAACGAGATCATGCTGATTTCGAATACCGGTGTGGAACTGGCCAAATTCCGTCGCGCCAATCCCGGCGACGACCTGATGACCAGCATCGTCAACGCCGAGGTGGATGGTCACCGGCTGACCGACGAGGAGATCGGGGCTTTCCTGATCCTGCTCGCCTCGGCCGGCAACGACACCACCAAACAGACCACCACCCACGCGATGATGGCATTGGCGGCCAACCCGGACCAACGGGATTGGCTGATGGACGATTTCGACAACCGCATCGGTCTGGCCACCGAGGAGTTCGTGCGGTGGGCGACCCCGGTGATCCAGTTCGCCCGGTTCGCCACCGAAGATGTCGAGCTGGCCGGCCAGCAGATCCGCGCGGGCGAGAAGGTGGGCATGTTCTACTGTTCGGCCAACCGCGACGAGTCGGTGTTCACCGACCCGCAGCGGTTCGACCTGAGCCGCTCGCCCAACCCACAGATCGGGTTCGGCGGCGGCGGCCCGCACTTCTGCCTGGGCAACCAGCTGGCCAAAACCGAACTGCGACATCTGTTCCGCGAGTTGCTGACTCGGCTCAAGACGGTCGAGTTCGGCGAGCCGGAACTGCTGCACAGCAGCTTCGTGCACGGCATCAAACGGGTTCCGGCCTACATCGGGTAGCTCACCTACACCGCGTAGCTCAGGAGTCGAATCCTAAACCGACCGCATCGAGGGTGCGCAGCAGCGCATTACGCCGGCCTTGCTGGTGATCCGCTCGATCCAGCGCCCATCGGGTGGCGTTGATGCCCAAGGAGGCCAGCGGTTCCGGCGGGAAGGGCAGTGGTTTGCGGCGCACCATCTTCAACGCGGTGCGCGGAGTGCGCAGACCGCCAAGGTGATCGAGCATGACCTCGGCGGCGAAGTGGGTTGCCCCCACCCCCAATCCGGTGAAACCGGCAGCGTAGGCAACCCGGCCCCGGCGGGCCAGGCCGTGAAACGCCGCGAACTGCGTGCAGGTGTCGATGGCCCCGGCCCAGCGGTGGCTGAAGCGGATGCCCTCCAGCTGCGGGTAGGTGGCCAGGAAGTGCGATGCGAGCGTGCGATAGGACTCGGGCCTGTCCTCGTAGGAGGCGCGAACCTGACGCCCACTGTGATAGATGGCGTCATAGCCGCCGTAGAGGATTCGGTTGTCCTGGGTCAGCCGCGAATAGTGGAACTGATTGGCCATGTCGGCGATGCCCTGGCGATTGCGCCATCCGATCGAGTCCATCTGGGCCGTTGAGAGGGGTTCGGTCATCAACACGTAGTCGTAGACCGGCACCGTGTGTAGCCGGTTGCGGCGCAGCAGCGACGGAAACACGTTGGTGGCCAACGCGACCCGATCCGTGGTGACCGTGGCGCGCGGTGTCTGCACGCAGGCTGCGGCCGGGTTGTCGGTGTCGACGTTCTGCACCGGTGAGTGCTCGAAGATCTCGACGCCGAGTTGGGCTGCGACGCGCCCGAGTTCACGGGCGAGCCGGCCTGGATGGAGGAGGGCGCAACCTTCCCGGTGCCACTGTCCGGCCAGATACAGCGGGCTGTTCACTTGCGCTCGGGTCTGTTCGCGGTCGAGGCGAAGTTGCGGATCCAGCCAGTCGATCTGATGCTGGTCGACCGCGACGCTGAGGGCGCCCGGCATCTCCCACTGACATTCGATTCCCAGCTCGCGGATCTCGGTCTCCATGGCTGCGAGGTTCTCCATGCCGAGCCGCTCGAGCTGTTCGTACTCGTCGGGCCAGCGAGTCTGACCGTTGCTCTCGCCATGGGTCAGGCTCGCCTCGCAGAATCCGCCATTGCGACCCGATGCCGCCCAGCCCAGGGTCTGGGCCTCCAGCAGCACCACCCGGGCAGCCGGGTTGCGCCGCTTGGCCAAGACCGCGGTCCACAGCCCGAGATAGCCGCCGCCGACGATGGTGAGATCGGCGTGGGTAGATGAGCTCAACGTTGGATACACCGCGTCATCGCCGGCGTCCTCGAGCCAGAACACCGACGCGACACTGTCGGCCAGCGCGGCGTTCACCACGCGGGCATCGGGCGCATGGCGCTCGTATGCGGTCGAGTGTTTGGTGGGCATTGAATTCTCCTGTTCCTCGTAGCGGTGGGTCTGCTCACTCAGACGGTGAGGTAAACCTTGCGCAGTCGTTCGGTCACCGTCCACACCGTGCGTGCCCCCGCGGCCAGGCGGGCGACGTCGCCCGCCTGTAGGTGCAGTGCAGCGGCGCCGTCCTCGAACTCGACGACCGCGCGTCCGGCCAGAACGACGAACACCTCTTCTGCCTCGACGTCACGCATGGTGCCTTCGGTCATCTCCCACACGCCGATCTCGACGTCGCCGAGCGTCCCGAGTCCGGCGGTGCCCGTCTGGGGCCGGCCAATGACCAGTTGATCATTCGGAACATCGGTGAATTCGAGTGCGATCGTGCCCGCCGTGATCGAGCAATTGGATTCGAGCGCGGTCATGGGTTTCTCCTCGTCTGGATGATCCGGGGGATGGTGCGGCGTGCCGGCGTAGCGCTGAACGTGCTGTGTGCCCACGTCTTAGGTGTGTGACATAGCGTTTATGCGCCCGCGTTGCGCGGTGATCCATTGTGTGCCAAGGATTTAGTTTGCCCGATGCCAGTCGGATCACGGCGTGGCAGTGTGTAACATCCGGTGCCCGGGATCTTACACATCGTTGCATCCCGTGCCGCTGGTGACGGTGTTAGGCCGAGATGGCAATCAGCGCTTGGGTTTCCGCGTGGTCGATCCCTCGTCGAGACCGACCAGCAGATCGGCAATTTTCAGGATGGCATGTGCAGCCCGCTGGGGCGGCCACTGCTCGGGATCCTCTGTTGTGGCGAAGTAGAAGCCGCGGATAGCCAGGTAGATGCCGTCGGCGATGGCGTCGGAGTCCGAGTCCGCCGGCGCCAGATCCGCTACGTCGGTGCGAATGTTCTCGTAGTGTTCGGCGGCGTCGTCGCGCAGCAGTTCCGAAGCGCCGTCGCTCGACGCACGTGAGACCAGGTCGAGCCAAATCTGGCGGGCGGCCCGGTCATTGTGCAATGTCGTGGTCGACCAACGAATTTCTTCCCGCAGTCTCGATCGTGGATCGTCCTGGACTTCGGCGATCGCCTCCGCGTGCTCACGTCGCCAGGCGGCCAGTTCGTAGCGGACGGCGTTGAGCAGCAGGTCGGCTCGTGACTTGATGTAGTTGGTCACCACCGTGGTCGATCCGCCGAGTTCGGCGGCCACCGCACGGATCGTCACGCCGGCGGGGCGCTCGCGGTCGGCAACCCGCAAGGTGGCCTCGGCGATCTGATCCAGGCGCGCAGCGGCATCGACTTCGATCGGCATGTGCGCTACCTCCTGGATCTCTTGACGAAGTGACGTGCGTTACGCCACACTATCCTACGCCGTTG
Organism: Mycolicibacterium frederiksbergense; assembly: GCF_029893345.1. Lineage (GTDB taxonomy): Bacteria > Actinomycetota > Actinomycetes > Mycobacteriales > Mycobacteriaceae > Mycobacterium > Mycobacterium frederiksbergense_B. Next base: position 327,688 of record NZ_JARXVE010000006.1, read on the forward strand.
TACAACAGTGTTGTGTCACAGTGTTGCAGGAAACTCCACTGGCGCAACATGGGCCCGTGTTCGGTTGGGCCCGTTCGAAACTCGGAGAGGAGGCGTACATCGGTGAATGCCTCGATTTCCCTCAGTTGGGTAGTCAAGCGCGTGATCGCGCTGGTCGTGACTCTGGCAGTAGGCAGTCTGCTGATCTATGGCGCGATGTTCCTATCCCCAGGTGATCCGGCAACGTTGCTGGTCGGGGGTTCCAAGCCCAGCCCGGAGGCGTTGGCCGCCGCGCGGGCGGAGTTCCACCTCGACGAACCCTTTTGGCAGAGCTACGTCCGGTGGCTCGGCGGAGCGGTGCACGGCGACTTCGGGATATCGCTGATCAACCGTGCGCCGGTCGGCGAAATGGTCGCCAGCCGGCTGGGGACCACGGTATTTCTGGTGGCGTATGCGTCCGTCTTCATCGTCATCGGCGGCGTGGTGCTGGGTGTTCTCGCCGGCTGGCGTGGTGGGCGCACCGCGACGGCGATGACCACCGTGACCACGGTCCTGATGGCGGCCCCGACGTTCGCCGTCGCGGTCATCCTGATCGCCGTGTTCGCCTCGGGATTGGGCTGGTTCCCGGTCTTCGGCGGCGGAGCGGGGTTCCTGGACCAACTGTGGCACCTCACACTCCCGGCCGCTTCGCTTGGCTTCGCGTGGATCGCCTACGTAGCCAACATCACTCAGGAGGCGGTACGCCGGGAGATGACCTCCGAACACGTCGAGACGGCGCGCAGTCGGGGCATCGCCGAGTCGTCCATCATCTGGCGGCACGTGGTACGCAACGCATCGGGTCCGATCGTGGCGGTCAACGGGTTGTCGATCGCCGGGATCTTCGCGGCGACTTCGGTTGCCGAACAAGCCTTCGGGGTCAGCGGCATCGGCTCCCTGCTGGTACAGAGCGCAGCCCGGCAAGACATCGTGACCGTGCAAGCCGTCACGCTGATCATGATCACCGCGTTCGTCGTGGTGAACACGGTGGTCGACATGTTGAGCGCGATCCTCGACCCGCGATTGGCCGGAGGCGTTGCCGCATGAGCGCAATTCAACTTGCTCCACGCCGGGTGCGCCGCTCCGGTGATGGATCGTTCACCTGGGTGACCTGGGCCTGCGTCGGTTTCTTGGCGATCGTAGTCGGCATGGCCGTGGCGGGACCCTGGATCGCCCCGCACGATGCGTTGCAGGTCGACGCCGCAGACATTCACGCGCTGCCCAGTGCCAATCACCTGCTGGGCACCGATGACACCGGCCGCGACATCTTCAGCCGCATCATCGTCGGCGCCCGGCCGAGCCTGGTCGGGCCGGCCCTGGTGGTGCTCACCGCCGCCCTGGTGGGGACCCTGATGGCCGTCACCGCGGCGTGGCGAGGCCGCGCGGCCGATGCGCTGATCTCGCGAATCTTCGATCTGCTCTTCGCTTTTCCCGGCCTGATTCTGGCCATCATCGCGGTGACCGTATTCGGTCGGGGTCTGCTCAGTCCGGTGCTCGCGTTGGCCGTGGCCTACGTGCCCTACATCGGTCGTGTGGTGCGCGTCGCAGCCTTACGCGAAAGGTCACAGCCCTATGTCGCGGCCCTGCAGATCCAAGGGTTTTCGCCGGCATGGATCTGTGTCCGGCACGTCGTGCCCAACCTGCTTCCCGTCGTGGTCGTGCAGACCAGCCTGGCGTTCGGCTACGCCCTGCTGGACCTCGCAGCCATCTCCTACATCGGGCTGGGCGTGCAGCCACCCGATCCCGAATGGGGGCTCATGGTCGCCAACGGCCAATCCTCGATCCTGTCCGGATACCCGCAGCAGTCCATCTTCGCGGGTTTGATCATCGTCGCGACCGTCGTGTGCGTGAACCTCGTGGGCACCCGGCTGGCGGCCCGAGTGGGGGGTCGATGATGTCGGCGCTGTTGACAGTCGAGCACCTCAAGGTCCAGGTTCCTGCGCTCGATCGTCCTCTGCTGCGCGGGGTTTCGCTCCGGGTCGGCGTCGGCGAGGCAGTGGCGTTGGTCGGCGAATCGGGTTCGGGAAAATCGCTCACCACGCGGGCGATACTGCGCCTGCTGCCCCAGGGTTCCGATGTCCAAGGTCTGATCGAGTTCGACGGACAGGACGTGATGCAGTTGAGCGGCAAGGCATTGCGCCGCTGGCGCGCGACCGAAGTCGGAATGATCTTCCAGGACCCCAAGGCCCACATCAATCCCGTGCGCACCGTTGGTGACTTCCTGTTGGAGGGCTTGGACAATCGATTCGCCAACCGGCGCGAGGCTCACAAGAGCGCCATGGAGATGCTGCGGGAGGTGGGCATCAGCAATCCCGAGCAGCGCGCGCAGCGACGGCCGCACGAACTGTCGGGCGGGCTGCTGCAGCGGGTGATGATCGCATCGGTGCTGCTGCGGCAGCCGCGACTGTTGCTGGCCGACGAACCCACCACCGCACTCGATGTCACCACCCAGGCTGACGTCATGGCCATCATCGACGAGCAACGCCAGCAGCGGGGGATGGCAATGCTTTTCATCACCCACGACCTGGATCTTGCCTCGGCGGTGTGCGATCGAATCGCGGTCATGTACGCCGGTGCCATCGTCGAACAGGCTCCGGCCGAGGCCCTGGTCGATGCCCCGGCGCATCCCTACACCGCGGGCCTGCTGCGGTCGCGACCCGAGCTGGGCCGTGAGGGTGAACTGCATCCCATCGCCGGCCGGCCCATCTCCGGAGCCGAGGTCGGCCAGGGCTGCGCGTTCGCGCCGCGGTGTGCGGCCGCGATGGATGTTTGCCTGACCGATGATCCCGAATTGCGACCCAGCACAACCGGATCGGTGGCGTGTCAGCTATGGCAGGACCGCCGCCTCGCCCACTCGACAGAGGTGTTGCATGTCTGAGCCGGTCTTGTCGATCAGCGCGCTGCGCAAGACGTTCGCGATCCGCAATGGCCGCAGGGCCGAGGACTTCGTGGCTGTGGACGACGTGAGTTTCAGCATCGACGAGGGCCGATCCCTGGCCGTCGTCGGAGAGAGCGGCTCCGGGAAGTCGACGTGTGCCCGCATCGTCGTGGGACTGGAGACCCCGACATCGGGATCGGTGACGGTCTGCGGCACCGCGGTAGATGCCGACATCTCGCATGCCGGGCGCCGCGCGCTGGCCCGCAAGGTGCAGATGGTGTTCCAGGACCCGTATTCGTCGCTGGATCCGCGCCAGCGGATCGGGGATGCGTTGGAGGAAGTCATCCATCTGCATACCGATCTGAACCGCACCGCCGCCGCCGCCCGAGCGCGAGAGCTGTTGTCGCTGGTCGGCCTGGACGACAAGCGTTATGCCGATCATCCGCGCACGCTGTCGGGCGGGCAGCGACAGCGGGTCGCGATTGCTCGCGCCCTGGCACCCGGACCTCGTGTCCTTGTGCTCGACGAACCGGTTGCGGCACTGGACGTGTCGATTCAGGCGCAGATACTGCAGGTGCTGCAGGACGTGCGTGCGGCGACCGGTGTCGCATTGCTGTTTATCACCCATGATCTCGCCGTCGCCGAATTCATGTGTGACGACGTCGTCGTCATGCGCTCAGGCCGAATCGTGGAGTCCGGTCCGATTCGAGACGTGCTGAGGGCACCCGAGCACCCCTATACCCAGGCACTGCTGACGGCCGTGCCGCGGCGTGGATGGAAACCCACTCGTCGTGACCACTCGGTCATCGACTCCAAGGAAAGGCCAGGAACATGAAGACGATCTGTTCTCCCACGCGGCGGTCCGCAGTGGCCGTCCTCGTCGTGAGCAGCGTGCTGCTCGCGGGCTGTGCAGGCAGTGGTGGTCAGCATGACACCGCGCCGCGAACACTGCAGACCATGACACCGGAAGCCGGTGGCGCAATCGACACCCTGCGGTGGGCGTTGCCCGAAGGCGAGCCGACCTCGGTCGACCCCGCCAAGGTGGGCGACTACTCGCCGGCGGCGGTCGCGACCAACGTCTGCGAAGGCCTGGCCGCCTTCGACGCCGACTTCAACCTGCGGCCCAATCTCGCCAAGACCATCACCAAGCCTGATCCGACGACCTACGTCTTCGACCTGCAGCCCAATGTGCGGTTCAGCAACGGTGATCCGATGACCACGGACGACGTGGTCTACAGCCTCAAACGCAATATGGATCCCGAGGTGGGATCCTTCTGGTCGTCCTACTACCAATCGGTGTCCTCGATCGACGTGACCGGCCCCAACCAGGTGACGGTCCGACTCAGCCGACCCGACTTGTTGTTCGAATCAGCCATGGCCACTCTCGCCGGAGCGGTATCCCAGCGAAAGTTCGTCGAGCAGGCCGGAAATCGTTATGGTGCACCCACCGGCGGGGTCATGTGCACCGGCCCGTTCACGATGCAGTCCTGGAAGCCCGGTGAGTCGATCACGCTGAAGCGCAACGAGACGTATTGGAATCGCGAGCACGCCGCGAAGGCGGCGACGGTCGACTTCCGGATCGTCACCGAGCCGAGCACACTGACCAGTGCACTTCAAGCCGGAGAAATCGACGGCGCCTATGAGCTGCCGGTCTCGACCCGAAGTGCGTTGGCCAACAGTGCCACTGGCTCCGTGTACGACGGTCCCAGCACTCAAATGATCGAACTCATCCCCACCGAGAAGGCCGGGCCGATGAGCAATGTCGCGGTGCGGACCGCGCTGGATCTGGCCATCGACAAGAAGGCTCTCTCGCAATCGGTCTATGGCGGTGCCGCAGAACCGCTGAAGTCGTTCATCCCACCGTTCATGTGGGGCTCGGGGCCGGCACGCGCGATCTACCAGCAGGCCTACGACAAACTGCCCGACACCACCGAGGCCAATATCGAGGAGGCCAAGAAACTCGTCGACAGTGCGGGATTGACCGATAGGGCGTTCACCGCCGCTGTCGGATCGGGTGACGAGGCCGGTCTGCGCACGCTGACCTTCGTGCAGTCGGCAGCCAAGGAGATCGGCCTGGACATGAAGATCAAACAGGTGCAGCCCACGGAGAACTCTGAGATGTTCTACGACGAATCTGCCCGTGCTGCAGTCGATCTCTTGTATGCCAAGGGTTACGCCGAGATGGCCAGTCCGCTTGCCTATGCGCCGGAGTTCGCCGGCGAAGGCGGGCTGTTCAACTGGACGGGCTACTCCGATCCGAAGGTCCAGGATTTGCTGCAGCAAGCACGTCAGACCGACGACCCGCACAAGTCGGCTCAACTGTTCACCGAGGCGCAAGCGCTGTTCGTCCCACAACGACTCGCGATCCCCTTGGTCTCTCCCAACGAGAGCTTGTTCCTGAAAAACACCATCAGCGGCGCTCCGGCGTCGTTCGCCTACATCGACATGCCATGGGCCGCCATGATCGGAGCAAAGTAATGACAACAACACTCAACAAATTCGCATCGGAACCATCGCCCCTCGATCCCCGGGCCGACCCCGTGATGGTGGCCATGCCCGACGGCATCCGACTGGCCACCGATGTCTACCTACCCGAACCGACGGCCGTGCCGCGTCCCACCGTGTTGATCCGCGTGCCCTACGACAAGTCCGGCCGTTACACCTTCCTGCCGCAGATCGCCGCGCGACTCACTGCGCACGGATTCGCCGCCGTCCTGCAGGACGTCCGCGGAAAGTTCCGCTCCGAAGGCGAGCGCGACCCCTTCGTCAATGAAGCCGGTGACGGCCACGCCACACTGGACTGGATCGTCGAGCAGCCCTGGAGCAACGGCATCGTCGGCATGATGGGGGATTCCTACTACGGTTTCACCCAGTGGGCGGCGGTTGCTTCGGGCCACCCCGCGCTGCGGGCGATCGTTCCGCGCGTCACAGGATCAGAGTTCTGCACGATGTTCTCGCCGCACGTGGTCCCGCGCATTCCGCTCTATGAGTGGATCGTGCACACGTTCTCGCGCAGCGGCATGCTCGAGCAACCGCTGGTCGCGCGCACCGAGGGCGCCCCGTACGGGCTGCCCGAGACCGTGCTGCAGACTGCCGACACGCTGGCGTCGTTGGTCGCTGGAAACGCCGACGGCTCGTTGATCGCCCGCGCTTTTGCCGGGGCCAGCCCGGCATCGGAACTGCAGATCCCGGCACTGCACATGGGGGGCTGGTGGGACAACCTCCAGCGCGATCAACTCGACGACTGGAAGCGGGTCGCCGGCGCACCCGCAGCCGAGCACCAGTTCCTGCGCATGCGCGCCTCCGACCACGAGGACTTCCATCTGCACGAGGACGACGAGGCTCACTTCGACCACGAGGTGGACGATGAGGCGCTGCGTGACTACCTCGACATGATGATGGTCGAACCACTGGCATTCTTCGATCACTACCTGCGCGAACGCCCGGGCCGCTGGCAGGCGCCGCGGGTGCGCTACGAGGTGGCCAATGCCGACTGGTGCGTCGCCGACCGGTGGGAACCGGGTGACACCACCGCGGTGAACCTGACCCTCAGCCGCGCCGACCTGGCGCTGTCGAGCAGTGACGGTGGCCAACTGTCACCGGCGGCGCCCGCGGACAACTCCACGGCCTGCTGGACGCACGATCCGGAGGCACCCGTGCCCTACCTGATCGGCTCCGACTGGGGACAGTGCGCGAACCTGCCCGACGAGCAGGAACTACACCTCCGCCCGGACGTACCCACGTTCACCTCGGCGCGGCAGGGCGCGCCGTTCGACATCGTCGGTCACGTCACCGCCGAGTTGCAGGTCGAGGCATCCAGCCCGACCACCCATGTCATCACCCGACTGCTGGACGTGTACCCCTCGGGACGGGCTCGGGTGATCCTCGAAGGAGCGGCCGTTGCCCACACCGACTCGGGCACCCAGCGGGTCACCGTCGACATGGGTGACACCGCCTATCGGGTGCGAGTAGGCCACCGGCTGCGACTCGCGGTGATGTCCTCCTGTTTTCCGCTGTACCCGGTGCACCCGGGCACCGACGCAGACGTGTGGAATCCCGCGTCGACGGCAAAGTCAACCCATCGACTGCACTGCTCGACGTCGGCGCCGTGCACGCTGACACTCCCGGTCCGGGGCGCAATCCCGTCGTGACCGGGGCGCCGGTCTAACGGGGCGGTCGGGGGCGCACCAGCACCGCCTGCTGGATCGCGCCCACCGCGCCGGCCTGGTCGAACAGGGTGCCCACCGTGGCGCCGATCCCGTCCGGCCCGTAACTGGTGTCGGCGCGGATGCCGATCCACTCGCCGTCGGGCACCCGATGGACATGCACCACCAGGTCGGTGTTGAGGAACGTCCACTTGCGGATGTCGATCTTGGAGCCGATGCCGTTGGCGTCGTCGGCGACGGTGAACAACCGCTGCAGCGGGGTCAGCGACTCACCCTTGACCAGGTCGACGGTGGGCTTCAGCCAGGATTCACCCGGACCCGGCGCCTGCGGCACGGTCAGCCAGCGCCAATCCAGGCTGTGCACGTAGTTGGGCTCCCAGTTCTTGGCCATATCGCGGCTGCGGGCCTGCTCCAGCGGCGGCAGCGGCTCGGTGGCGGCGTGCGCGACGGCGGTGGTGTCCAGTTGCGCCATGCGCCATCCGCTGGCCCGGGCCACCACCCTGGGCGTCCCGTCCGGGCCGGGCGCGAGCATCTCGGCGCTGACCAGTTCGATCTGCTTGCCGGGGCGCTCCATTCGGGCGGTCACCCAGAGGTCACCCTCGGACGGCACCCCGCCCATCAGGTCGACGGCCACCCGGCTCAGCCGGGTGTCAGCGCGCTGCTCGCAGCGTTCCAGCGCGCGCACCAGCAGCGCCGACACCGGCGCCCCGTGTTGAATCGCGGCCGACCAGGTGCCGCGCACCATATCGGTGGCGCGAAACTTCTCGCCGATTGGATCTTCGTCGATCAACTCGTAATAGGAGTCAGACATGTCTACCTATCGGTGCTGGTGATCCGAGGCGTGCTGGCCCGGCGCCGGTGTTTCGACGGTCAGGGTGTCGACCCGCGACAGTTTGGTGCCGATCAGCCGCTCCGGATAGGCATCGGTGGTGGTGATCAGAAACAGGGTGCGCCCCTCGATGCCGCCGAGGGCACAGGCGATCGCGGTGCGTCCGTCGGCGTCGATGCGGTGCGTGACCGTGGAACCGTCGGCGGCGATCCGCTGGAACTGGTGTGCCAGGGTCAATGCCACCCACACTCCGCCTTCGGCATCGATCGCGATGCCGTCCGGCGGGCCGTCGAGGCCTTCGGCGAACACCCGCCGGTCGGTCAGCGCGCCGTCGGGGGAGATGGTGAAGGCGCTGAGCTGTCGTGCGGTGGATTCCGCGACGATCAGGGTGGAGCCGTCGGGGGTGATCGCCATGCCGTTGGGAAAGTCGAGATCCTCGGCGACCAGGGCCAGGTTGCCGTCGGGGTCGATACGCACGATCACCCCGCCGGTGCGGGCCTGCGATCCGACGTAAGCCCGACCGTGGTCATCGACCACCAGGTCACCGAGTGCCGCGGGAACCAGGTTGCTGAGATCGGCCAGTAGCTCGATGGAATCGCCGTCGTAGCCCAGCACCTGGCGGTGCTGGGTGGATACGATCAACAGCGTGCCGTCGGGCCGGAAACCCAAACCGGACGGGGAATGTCCAGGCAACGCCAAGGTGGTCATGGCGCCGGACAGGGTGACCGTGTGCACCGCCTCGCCGAGCATGTCGGAGAACCACAGCAATCCCTCGAACCAGCGTGGGCCCTCGCCGAAACAGAAACCCTGCGCCAGTTCGGATGTCCCGATCTGGTCGGCTCCCACGGTCATATCAGCGCACCTTTACAAAACACGGCTCAAGTGTCACGCTCGCAGGGTGTCACTGTCAACCACCGGAGCGCCCTAGATGAAGAAGTTCTACGGCCACACGCTGCTGTATCTGCACGAGACCATCGACCTGGGTTCGGGCCGGACGGATCAATTCAGCGAAATGTTTGGTGAGGTATGCCGGCCGATGATGGAGGATCTGGGCGCCAGGTTGTTCGCCATCTGGGAAACCACGCCCTACAACGGGCACTGGCCACAGGTGACGATCATCTGGGAGATCGACGCATTCGCCGACTATGCCCGGATCGGCAAGGCGCAGGCGGTCGGTGGCAGCCACGAGAAGCCCGCACTGCGGTGGGCCAGGTACCTGTCCGAGATCGGTGCCCGCGGTGAGGGCCGAATCATGTACGCCGGCAAGTACAACAAGACGCTGGCGCAACTGCAGGAGTCCGGCTTCCGGGCCGGTCTGGTGATCCAAGAGATCATGCAGACCAAGCCCGGCCGCCAGGACGACTACATCCGCGAACTCGAGCGGCTGTATGTGCCGTGGTCGGAGTCGACCGGCAAGCGCTGGCTGGGCTCGTTCATCACCACGTTCCGGTTCAACGAGGTGATCCACTACTGGGCGCTCGATGACGACTGGGACTGCTTCGAAAACCATTACCCGTCCTGGAAAGGCAGCCCACCCGCCGAGATCGTCACCTGGATGAGCGTGGCCCCCGCGCTGCGCGACGGCTGGGAGGATTCGATCCTTTCGGCCTTGCCGCCGTCACCGTTGAAGTAGAGGCGGCCATGAATTCGATGAAACAGCCTGTGCTGCAGGATTTCACCTACGATCCCTTCGATCCGGAAGTGATGGCCAACCCGCTGCCGTACTACCGGATCCTGCGCGACGAGTACCCGCTGTACTACATCGACAAGTGGGACACCTACGCGCTGTCCAGGTTCGGCGACATCTGGGAAATACTCGGGGTCAACGACGGAACCTTCGTCGCCTCCGAGGGGACACTGCCCGCTGCCAACGTTCTGGCAAACCACAACGACGGGCCGGTAGCCGATCCGCCGTTGCATCCCATGCCGTTTCACGCCAACTTCGATTCGCCGATCTACGAGAACGTGCGGCGGTGTACGTCGGCGCAGTTCCGGCCGCGATCTGCGGCCAAACTGGCCGAGCAGATCCGGACACTGGCCAACGAGCGGCTCGACGAGTTGCTGCCGCGCGGCAGGTTCGATCTGACGCAGGATTACGGTGGCATCGTGGCGGCCGCGATGGTCTGCGAATTCGTCGGGTTACCAGTCGATCTCGCTCCGGAAGTGCTGGCGACGGTCAACGCGGGTAGCCTCGCGCAACCGGGGGAAGGGGTCGAGGTCGGCAATGCCCGGCCCGGCTACCTGTCCTATCTCACCCCGATCATCGAGCGCAGGCGCGCCGAAGGTCACGATGGCAGCGTGCCGATCGCCGACAGCCTGATCGATTTCCGGCTGCCCGATGGCTCGGCCTTCGGTGACATGGAAGCTGCCGTGCAGATGCTCGGCGTATTCATCGGCGGTACCGAAACGGTCCCGAAGATCACCGCGACCGGGCTGTGGCAGTTGCTGCGGCACCCCGATCAATTGGCGACGGTGCGTTGCGATCTCGACGGCAATGTGCCGGTCGCCCGTGAAGAGATCATCCGGCACAGTGCGCCCGCGCAGTGGTTCGCCCGAACGGTGCGGCGGCCCTACACCGTTCACGGCACCACCATCAATCCCGGCCAACGCGTCATCACCCTGTTGGCCTCGGCCGCCCGCGACGAACGGGAGTACGAGAATCCGGATGCCTTCGTGTGGAACCGGCCCATCGAACGGCTGTTGTCGTTCGGCCATGGGCAGCATTTCTGCCTCGGTGTGCACGTGGCCCGCTTGGAGATCACGATCATGATCCAGGAGTTCCTCAAACGGGTGCCCGACTACCACATCGACGCGGCCGCGGCGTCCCGGCCACCATCGAGTTTCCAGTGGGGCTGGAACAACATCCCGGTGGAGGTGTGAGATGTGGTCGTATCGACTGGTCGCTCCGTATACGTTTGAGCGGAACGAGGTTTCAGAGCCGTCACCGGAATCGCTGGACGACGGCCAAGTGCTGCTGGACTTCCTGGCCGCCGGGATCTGCGGCAGCGATCTACCCGGATTCCGCGGCACCCAGGGCAAGCTACCGGGTGACACCGGCCCCTGCGCGGCGGAGATGAACGGCTTCCCGGTTCACGAGATCGTCGGCGAGGTACTGGCCAGCCGCCATCCGGATCACCGGCCGGGGGAGCGGGCGGTGGGTTGGGCCTCCGGTTTCGACGGCCTGATGGACCGCGTGGTCGCCGACGGTGCCGGGCTGGTGTCCTATGGTGCTGCGCTCACCCCGCTGCTGGCCGTCGGCCTGCAGCCGCTGGCGTGTGTCCTGTATGCCGTCGAGCAGCTGCCGGATCTGCAGGGCCGTCATGTCGCGGTCATCGGCCAGGGCTCGATCGGATTGCTGTTCTCCTATGTGGCAAAGGCTTTCGGTGCGGCTCGGGTAACCGGGGTGGACCCGGTCGACCGTTCCGGGATCGCCGCCCGATTCGGCGTCGACGAGGTGGTCCGGGCCACCAGCGATCGCTGGGTCAGGCACCTGGGGCCCAGCCAGCCCGACATCGTCATCGAGGCGGTCGGGCATCAGGTCGCAACCCTCAATCACGCGCTGGAAGCCACCGCCTTCGGTGGCACGGTGTTCTATTTCGGGGTGCCCGACGACGACAGCTATCCGATCAGCATGCGCACCATGCTGCGTAACAACCTCACGCTGAAATCCGGTGTCACACTGGACCGCCGGCGGGTGCTGCGCCAGGCCGACGAGTTCGCCGGTGCACATCCCGACCTGCTGCCCAACTATGTGACCCACACCTTCGGCGTCGGCGACGTGCAGGCGGCATTCGAATTTGCCTGCCGCCCGGTGCCCGAACGGGTCAAGATCGCGATCACCCGATGAGTACCAGCAGGTTGCAGACGGCGCTGGCGGTCAACCCCCAGATCTGGGGTGGCTGGGTGGTCGGGCCGACCATCCTCGGCCCCGAGGAGTTCGCGGCGGCCGGCTATCACTACGTCGGATTCGATGTGCAGCACGGCTATCTCGACGACGCCGACGTGGCGATGTTGCTGCGCCGTCTCGAGTACGTGCCCATCGCCACCGTGGTGCGGCTGCCGTCGACCGATCCCGCGCCCATCGGCCGGGTGCTCGACGCCGGCGCGGACGCGGTGATCATCGCCATGGTGGAGTCCGCCGAACAGGCCGCCGCAGCGGTGGCCGCCACCCGGTACGCCCCCGCCGGGGTGCGCAGCTTCGGACCGCTGCGCGCGAGCCTGGGGCACGACATCGCCGCATTGGAAGCCCGGGTGAGCGTGTTCGTGATGATCGAGACGGCGCGGGGGCTGGCAGCGGTCGATGAGATCTGCGCTGTACCCGGCCTCACCGGGGTCTACGTGGGCCCGGCCGATCTCACCATTTCGATGGGGCATCGGGTCGCCGACGCCTGGACCCATCCCGAGGTGCGTTCGGCGATGGTCAAGATCCAAGCCGCCGCCCACGCGGCGGGATTGGTCACGGGAATCCATGCCGGCGCAGGGAAACTCGGAAAAGCCGTTGCCGATTTGGGTTTCCAGATGATCACGCTGGCCTCGGAATCCCAGGCGCTGCGCCGAGGCGCCGCCGAGCACCTCAACGAGGCAACAGGAAACGCGACCGGCACCGAACGAGGAGGCTACAACTGAACGCAGGAGCAGTGCCGAGCGGCGATCGGGTCGCGCTGGTGACCGGTGCAGCGCGTGGCCAGGGCGCGGCCATCGTGCGCAAGTTGGTCACCGATGGCTACCGGGTGACGGCAGCAGATCTACTGGTCGACGAACTGGCATCCAGCACAGACGAATTCGGTGACCGGGTGTTGGCCGTGCAGCTGGACGTCACCTCGGCAGAGCAATGGCAGGCCGCGGTGCGGGCCACTGTGGCCCGGTTCGGCGCACTCAACGCGCTGGTCAACAACGCCGGGGTGCTGCACCGGGCCTCGATCGCCGAGGAAACCGCGGACGGATTCGAAGGTTCCTGGCGGGTCAACTGTTTGGGCCCATTCCTGGGGATGCAGGCCGCCTTGGAGCCGCTGCGGCGGGCCGACGGCGCCGCGGTGGTGAACACCTGCAGTACCGGCGCCATCCGTCCGTTCCCGCACCACGCGGCCTATGGCTCATCGAAGTGGGCGCTGCGCGGGCTCACCCAGGTCGCCGCCGCCGAGCTGGGCCGCGACGGTATCCGGGTCAACTCGGTGTTCCCCGGACCGGTCCAGACACCGATGCTCGATGAGGCCACCCAGGCCCGGCTGGCCGACCGGTCCGGTGTGGGCCGGCTGGGCAAGCCGACCGAAATCGCGGACGCCGTGGCATTTTTGCTCTCCGATCGGGCCTCGTTCATCACCGGATCAGAGCTCGTCGTCGACGGCGGCCAATGCCTGCAGATCGGATAGCGCGGATGTCCACCTCACCCTCAGTAGGAATCATCGGGGCCGGCCCAGGCGGGCTGGCACTCGGAATCTTCCTGAAGAAGGCCGGTTTCCGCGATTTCACCATCTTCGATCGTGAGGGTGGGGTTGGCGGGACCTGGCGCATCAATACCTATCCGGGTCTGGCCTGCGACGTGAAATCACACCTGTATTCCTACTCCTTCGACCTCAACGCCGATTGGAGCCGGATGTGGGCCGGCCAGCCCGAGATCCTGGCGTACTTCGAGCGCTGCGCGCAGCGGTACCAGCTGTCTGCACATCTGGAGCTGAACACCGAGATCATTGCCGCGCGATGGGATGCCGAGGCCAGCGGCTGGATACTGACCACCGGCACCGGAACTGAGCACCGCTTCGATTTCGTGGTGTCGGCGATCGGCCTGTTCACCCAGCCGCTGCACCCGGATCTGGTCGAGGAAGAACCGTTCACCGGCACCGTCATGCATACCGCCAACTGGGATCACGATGTCGAACTCGAGGGCGCACGGGTGGCGGTGCTGGGCACCGGATCGACCGCCTCCCAAGTAGTTCCGGAGCTGTCCCGGGTCGCCGAGAAGGTCTACTCGGTGCAGCGATCGGCCACCTGGGTGCTGCCGAAACCCGACCGCCCGTACACCGATCGGGAACGGTGGTTGTTCGCCCATGTGCCGTTCGCCAAGAAGATCTACCGCACCCGGCTGTGGCTGCGCAGTGAGTCGAACATCTCCGTCATCGAGAACGGCAGCGACAAGACCCAGGAGTTCAAGGCGCTCGCACTGAATCTCCTCGACTCCGCAGTGGCGGACGAGGACCTGCGCGCCCGGCTCACCCCCGACCATCCGCTGGGTTGCAAGCGACTGGTGTTCTCGCCCGATTTCATCCAGACCCTGACCCGGCCCAATGTGGAGGTGGTGTCCAGCCCGGCCCGGGTACTGCGGTCCCGCTCGCTGGTCACTGCCGATGGTCGCCAATTCGACGTGGACGTGGTGGTGTGCGCCACCGGCTATGCCGCCACCGACTATCTGGGCCAGATCGAGGTGATCGGCGAGGACGGGGTGTCGCTGTGCGACACCTGGCGTGACGGCGCGTTCGCCCACCTGGGTATGGCGGTGCCGGGCTTCCCGAACTTCTTCATGCTGTACGGCCCGAACACCAACGTCGGCTCCAACAGCGTCATCTTCGTTCTGGAGGCCCAAGCGCGGTATCTGGTGCGGGCGCTGAAATACGCTCGGCGCAAACAAAAGTCATACATCGCGGTGACAGCCGAGGCGACGGCGGAGTTTCTCGCCAACATCGACCGGTGGATGCAGGGCACGGTCTGGCTGACCCGGTGCAGCAGCTATTTCCGGGCTCCCAACGGGCGCGTGGTCACCCAGTGGCCCCGCAGCGCCAGGGCATTCTGGACGTTGACCCGCCGTTTCCGGGCCGCCGACTACACATTCGATCCGCCCGCCGCCCGCCCGGCCGCGGTCACCGCGGCGGCCGAACAGACGGACGGCTGAGCCATGTCCTGGCTGGACCGCCTCGACCCCGCATTGCGCGGGTTCGCCGAAGCCCGAACCGACTTGTCGGCGGATCAGCTGGGGGCGGTGCGCAGCTCGCTGGACCAGCGGCGGCGTGACGCTGCCCAGATCCTGGACACCCCCGGGGTCGAGATCGCCGGAGCCAGCGTCACTCTCGGGCGGCGCACCATCGGAGTCCGCATCTACCGGGGCGGTCCGTCTCCGTCGCCGGCAGTGGTGTACTGCCATTCGGGCGCCTTCATGCTGGGCAACCTCGACACCGACCAGATCCAGTGCGTGGAGCTGGCCCGTCGCGCCCGCTGCACGGTGGTCGCGATGGACTACCGGCTGGCGCCCGAGTATCCCTACCCGGCCGCGTTCGATGACGCGATGGTGGCGCTCAACTGGCTGGTCGCGCTGGCCGCCGAACTCGACATCGATGCGGGGCGGGTCGCCGTCGCGGGCACCAGCGCCGGCGGAGCGCTGGCCGCCCTGCTGGCACAACGCGCCGCGGCGGGGTCCGCCCCCGCGGTGGTGTTCCAGGTGCTGCACCAGCCGGTGCTCGATGACCGGCCGACCGGATCGAAAGACGAGTTCACCGACACCCCCGGCTTCGATGGGCCGGCGACCGTGGCGATGTGGCGGAACTACTTGGGCGGCCGTGAGGCGCCGGCAGCGGCGGTGCCGGCCCGCGCCACCGACTTGGCCGGGCTGGCGCCGGCCCTGATCACCTGTTCGGACCTCGATCCGCTGCGCGACGAAGCGCTGGACTACGCCCGGCGTCTGATGACCGCGGGCGTTGCCACCGAACTACATGTGTTTCCCGGGACCTGCCACGGCTTCGATTCGCTGGTTCCGGAGTGGGAGGTCAGCCAACAGTTGTTCGCCCTCCAAGGCGCGGCGCTGCGCCGAGCCCTGCACGGATAGC
The DNA here is from genome assembly GCF_029893345.1 of Mycolicibacterium frederiksbergense. Lineage (GTDB taxonomy): Bacteria > Actinomycetota > Actinomycetes > Mycobacteriales > Mycobacteriaceae > Mycobacterium > Mycobacterium frederiksbergense_B. Next base: position 343,387 of record NZ_JARXVE010000006.1, read on the forward strand.
CCGGTAGCTGGCCACCTCGCCGGCGCGCGCGGCGATGATTGTGGGCAATAATGCAGGTCTGTTTCACGGCATTTCGCGCGGACCGATCGATGCAGCCGGAGCGAGCGAGCGAATGTGAGGTATCTATGTCGGCCGACGACGATCGGCTTACGTACTCCGGAGATCCCAAGCACGCCAAGGATCCTCTAGCGTACGGCGGGCTCGATGCCCTGTTCGGTGGTCCGGTCGCCGCGCTGCCCAGGGGGCGGTCCCGGCACAGCGACACCCCGGCATCCGCCCCGCCGCTCGTGTTGACCTCGACGTTCGCCGCACCCGGCGAAGCCGAGATCACCGCCAAGCTCCCGGTTGTCGCGAACCGCTCCAACCGTCGGCCGAGCAACGGGTCGATCTCCTCGGTCGGCAACTGGATTCTGGAGCAGCCCGTCCCCACCGTGGTGGCCAGCGAACCGCGCGCCATCGACAACCTGGCCCGCGTCGGCGTGCGCTCCGCGGTCAAGATGCAGCCCCGCCGCGGCTGGCGCCGGGCGGTCTTCGTGGCGACCCGCATCAACCTCGGACTGTCCCGTGACGAGCTCTACGAACTCGACCTCTACGCCAGAGTCCGCCGCACGGCCCGTGAGTCCCACCAGATCGCCGTCTTCGGTCTGAAAGGCGGCGTGGGTAAGACCGCGGTGACCGTCGCGCTCGGATCGGTGCTGAGTGCGGTGCGAGGCGATCGGATCCTGGCGGTCGACGCGGACCCGGCCAGCGGGAACCTGGCCGACCGGGTCGGACGGCAATCCGCGGCCACCGTGAGTGACCTGCTGGCGGCCAAGGACCTGTCGCGCTACAACGATGTCCGGGCCTACACCAGCATGAACGAGGCGAAACTCGAAGTGCTGTCCAGTGCCGAGTACAGCGGTGCGGGCCGGGCTTTCAACGACGCGGACTGGAAAGCCGCCACCGCCGCGGTTTCCAAGCACTACAACCTGATCCTGGCCGATGGCGCGGCGGACATGTTCACCTCGGCCGCCCGTGGCGTCCTGAGCACGGTGTCCGGAGCCGTCATCGTGGCCAGTGCCTCGATCGACGGTGCCCGGCAGGCTGCGGTGACGCTGGACTGGTTGCGGCACAACGGCTACCAGGAACTGCTGAACCGCTCCTGCGTGGTGGTCAACCACGTCGGGCCGCGCAAACCGAATGTGAACATCGGCGATCTGGTGCATCAGTTCCAGAAGCATGTGGCTCCGGGCCGGGTGTTCGTGCTGCCGTGGGACAAGCACATCGCCGCGGGCACCGAGATCCACCTGGATCTGCTGCGGCCGAGGTTCCGGCGCCGCATCCTCGAGCTCGCGGCCGCCCTGTCGGACGACTTCGAGGGCGGTTCTGGGCTGGCCTGATCGGCGGCTACCTGGCCGCAGGGCTGGCCCAGCCTCAACGACCGGGCCGTTGCCCTGCATTCAGTTATGCGGCTTCGTCACCACCCGTTCGGTCGCAGCGGGGTAGCCGATGGCCCTTTATCCGCGATCTTGGCCGGCGGTGCCGGGTGTACCGGGGCTACCGGTGTGGCCTCCCGGGCCGCCGTTGCCGCCGTTACCGCCGCGAGTGCCGTTATTGGCGTTACCGCCGTGGCCGCCGTGGCCGCCGCTGCCGTTGCCCTGGGGGCCGACTTGACCGCCGGTGCCGCCGTTGCCGCCCCAGCCGCCGGTGCTGGCCGTGCCGCTGGTGCCGCCGTTGCCGCCGTTGCCGCCGGCCCCGCCGGTCTTGCCACCGGTGCCGGCCCCGCCAGCCCCGCCGGCCCCGCCGAATCCGCCGGCGCTGCCGCCGGTGGCGTTGCCGGAGGCGTCGCCGCCGTTGCCGCCGTTGCCGCCAACCCCACCGGTGCCGCCGTTGCCGGCCCCGCCGGCCCCGCCGGCCCCGCCGGTACCGGGGACGCCGTTGATAGTTTCCGGGAGGGGGTTGCCGGCGTTGCCGCCGTTGCCGCCAGCTCCGCCGGTGCCGCCGTTGGCGGCCCCGCCGATCCCGCCGACGCCGCCGCTGCCGCTGCTGGTGCCGCCGTTGAGCGCGCCACCATTGCTACCGTTGCCGCCGTTTCCACCCGCTCCGCCAGTCCCGCCGGTGCCCGCGCCGCCGCCACCACCGCCACCACCGCCGCCGGCGCCATGGTGGCCCGTTCCGCCTGTTCCGCCCGCGCCGCCAGTGCCGCCAGTGCCGCCGCCGCTGGCGCCGCCCGCTCCGCCCGCGCCGCCGTTGCCGCCGGTGCCGGCGGGGCTATTGAGGCCGGCAAGGCCGCCCTGGCCGCCAAGGCCGCCGTTGCCGCCGTGGTTGGCGTCGGCGCCGTTAACACCGTTGCCGCCGTCGCCGCCGTTGCCGCCGGCCCCACCGGGGTCGGCAATGTTGCCATTGCTGCTGCCATTGCCGCCGGCCCCACCGGTGCCGGCAACGCTGCCATTGCCGCTGCCCGTGCCGCCGTTGCCGCCGTTGCCGCCAGCCTGCACAGTGCTAGCGGAGGTACCGGCGCCGCCGTTGCCGCCGTTGCCGCCGTTACCACCAGTGGCGGCAGCACCGGTCGCGCCGTCAGTGGAGTGGGTGTTGTTGGTGCCTAGGCCGCCTGTCCCGCCGGTGCCTGCGTTGCCGCGGTCACCGCCGTTGCCGCCGTTGCCGCCGGCCCCAGCGGTGGCGTTTGTGCCGCCGCCCGAGCCGTTGCCGCCGTTGCCGCCGTTGCCGGCGTTGCCGGCGTCGCCGCCGGCCCCGCCGGTCCCGCCGGTTCCGACGACTCCCGTGGTTCCGTGGGTAGCGGTGCCGCCCGCGCCGCCGTTGCCGCCGGTGCCGCCACTGCCGCCGTTGCCGCCGGTGCCGCCGTCGCCGCCGTTGTCGCCGTCATTACCGCTGTTGATGGCGGCGTTGGTCCCCGCAGTCCCGTCGGTTCCGTTGCCGCCGTTCCCGCCGGCGCCGCCGTTGCCTCCGAACCCGCCTGCCCCGCCGTTGCCGTATGTCGAGCCGCCAGCACCGCCGGCGCCGCCCCTACCGCCGGCACCCCCGGCTGTGCCGTCGGTGCCGTTGCCACCCGGGTTGGCGCCATTGGCGCCGGATGTGCCGTTCGCGCCCGCGCCGCCGGCCCCGCCGTTGCCGCCATTGCCGATCAGCCCGGCGTTGCCGCCGTTGCCGCCGCTGGCGCCGTTGCCGCCGGGGGCGGTGGCATTAAAACCGTTGCCGCCATTGCCGCCATTGCCGCCGTTACCGCCACCGGTGACCACATCGCCGCCAGCGCCGGCCTCGCCGCCGCTGGCGCCGGAGCCGCCGGCCGCGCCGCCATTACCGCCGGTGCCCACGGCGCCGGGATTACCGCCATTGCCACCATTTCCACCGTTGGTATGGGCAGCATCGCCGTTACCGCCGTTACCGCCGTTACCGCCCACGCCGGCACTGCCGCCCTTGCCGCCGTTGCCGCCGTTGCCGTTTGCACCAGCCGAGCCGAACAAGCTGGAGCCGCTGCCCCCGGCGCCGCCCTTACCGCCGTTACCGCCGGCGCCGCCGGTGCTGCCGTCCCCACCGTTGCCGCCGTCCTCGCCGGCGCCGGTAGCGTCGAGGCCCTTAGCGCCTCCCATGCCAGCGGCGCCGGTGGCCCCGGCTCCGCCCCTGCCGCCATCCCCGCCCGTGCCGAAGAGAAATCCCGCATTGCCGCCGTTGCCGCCGTTGCCGCCGTCTTGGCCCGGTGTCGCGCCGTTGCGGCCGTTGCCGCCGGCGCCGCCATTGCCGATCAGCCCGGCGTTGCCGCCCTTGCCGCCGTTGGCGCCGTTGCCGCCGTTGCCCCACAGCATTCCGCCATTGCCGCCGTTGCAGGCGGCCCCGGTGCAATCAGCGGACGCGTCAAGGCCGTTCCCGATCAACGAGCCGCCTGGACCGATGAGCGGCTGGCCGCCGGCCCCGCTGGCGAGCGCTGCAGCGGCCAGCGCATTAGGGACGGGCGCGGAGACGTTGGACCCAAACAAGTCGGACGACCTACCAGAACCCGAGCAAAGCGCGGACAGAACATCGCAGGTTTGGGCTGGCGCCGCCGACGCCACGGCAGCCCCAATACCCAACGCCAGGAGCGGTGTACTCGCACATGCCACGACTGCGCCCAAGACCGCCTTGCTCATCAAATTTCCTCCCCCAGGCCGACGTTCAAATTGACGGATCGGACAGTTATAGCCGAGAGACGATTGGCGGGCACCATCGGGGCCTACAAAGACGCTGCCGGATGCGCTCGCCGGCCCACCTGCAGATGTCCCATCAGGATCGGAAATATCGGGGCAGCACCGGCCTGACCAGGCGCGGTCAGGATCGCCAACGGCATCCCATGCCCGTCAACGAGATGGTGGATCTTGGTGCTCAACCCGCCTCGGGAGCGGCCAACGCCGTGGTCAGCGGGCTCAGCGCGCAGATCCTTGTAATTCGACGGTGCCCCCAACCCAGTTACGTCTTCGGCCGGCACCTGGCCTATCTCGGCGGTACCGTCATCGTCGGTGACCCCGCCCCTTTTGGAACTCAACGCCTACACCGCCCAAATTCTGCGCGCCGAAGGGAAAAGCAAGTAGCGAAGACCCTGTTCGCCGAAGGAGACAGCGTGACAACCGTATTCATCACTGGTGGTCATTCCGGCATCGGCCTTGAATGCTCCCGACAGCTCGCCGACCGGGGGGTCAACATCGTCCTCGCCGGTCGCAGCCCGGCAAAAATGCAGTCGGTTGCCGACGAGCTGCGAGCGATTCGCGATATCTCTGTGGTCACAGTTGAACTCGACACGTCCTCGCTCGCCTCTGTGCGCAGCGCAGCGGTGAGGTGCGCTGCGCTGATCGAACGCGGCGAGATCGGACCCTTGCAAGCGGTGCTCTGCAATGCCGGAGGTCGCTTCGACGGGGAGGAGAAATACAGCCCGGAGGGATACGAGCTGACCTTCGCAACGAACTGCCTCGGACACTTCCTCCTCACCGAGCTCCTCCTCCCGATGATGCCGGCGGACGGTCGAGTCGTGTTCACCGCCAGTGGCACCCACGACCCCGACACCATGGACGGCAAGCTGGTCGGCAAAGCCGTTGAGGCGAACGCCATCACGCTCGCCAACGACGGGAAAAACGGGGGGAAGCCGCTGTCGGTGGGCAAGCGCTACGCCACGTCAAAACTCTGCACCATCATGTACGCCTACGAGCTCGCGCGCCGACTCGACCGAGCGGGCAGCTCGATCGCGTCCGTCGCCTACGACCCCGGCGCGGTGCCCGAGACCGGCCTCCTGCGCGACATGCCAAAAGCGTTGCGGTGGCTGGCGACAAGCTCGCTCGTGAAATTGGCGTTCAAGCGCATCGGCGTCACCACATCGACGGTCACATTTTCCGGCGCCGCACTGGCCGATCTCGCCGTCAACGAGCAGTACGCCACGAAGTCCGGGCAATACTTCCAAGCCAATCAGGGAAAGCTCTCGCAGATGCGTTCATCAAAGGCCTCCTACGACGAGCAGCGCGCGGTCACGTTATGGAACGACTCAAAGCGACTGGTCGGTCTCTAAGCACTACAACCTGATCCTGGCCGATGGCGCCGCGGACGGTGACGCTGGACTGGTTGCGGCACAACGGCTACCAGGAACTGCTGAACCGCTCCTGCGTGGTGGTCAACCACGTCGGGCCGCGCAAACCGAATGTGAACATCGGCGATCTGGTGCATCAGTTCCAGAAGCATGTGGCTCCGGGCCGGGTGTTCGTGCTGCCCTGGGACAAGCACATCGCCGCGGGCACCGAGATCCACCTGGATCTGCTGCGGCCGGCGTACCGGCGCCGCATCCTCGAGCTCGCGGCCGCGTTGTCGGACGACTTCGAGGGCGGTTCCGGACTCGGATGAGCTGCGCCGGCTCAGCTGCGCTGGCCTGATTGGCGGCTCAGCCGCCGGCCAGTTCCCGGGCTACCGCGGCGTGGTGCGAGTCGATATTGGCCCAGACGAGAAGGTTTGACTACGGCGTCGACTGCGCTGGCCGAGTTGGCGCGGCGCGGATTCGCAACCATCGACACCGACTGCGCCCGTAGATTCACGTCGTCGATGGTGAGCCGCTCTGGCGCGAGCCGTTAATAGACGAGCTTCTCAACCGGCCCCGAGAGACACCGTTGTTTGTCCAAGGCACTGTGCCAATCAGTGGCATTTCTACGATCGCTTCGACGCGATCGTGCTTCTCAGTGCTCCCACAGAGATCGTCTTCGACCGGCTCGTTCACGCCCGCGGCGAACTCAAACGCTAGCTCGGCAACCAGTTGCGCCGCGGCCGATCCGTCCGCAAGCCCCACAAACAGCCAGACGCGCGTCGGCCACGGTGAGCACAGCCGAGCGACGCGGATCTCTCCGGCTTGTTCCGCTGATCCGGCACGAAGTCGAGGAAACCTCAACGCTGATCGCGATGGTTGCCGCGGGATTCGGTGTGGCGCTTGTTGCCCGAGCCCAACGCCGAGCTCGCTATCCCCGGGGCCGCCTACCGCCTGCTAGTGCCAGCCTCACTCGGCGTGGACCTCACCTCTATCGCGGGTAAAGAAAGTGACTATATGCCTCGGCATGGGATGGTCGTAGCGTTGCTTGCTGCGCGCATCATCCACGCGCGCAGCGCCCGGGTGACCCACTAGCCGCCCGCGCCCACCGCAGCTCCTCGAAGATCCGATCAGAACCGCTCTCGCGCGAAAGGCCAGCGCATGTCTGACGACACCACCCTGCTCAAGCGGCGATTCAATGCCCTTGGTCGCAACGCCCCGTTGTTCTACGACCAGCCTGTACATCTGGTGCGGGGCGAAGGGGTGTGGGTTGAAGACTCCGATGGGCGCCGCTATCTGGACGCGTACAACAACGTCCCGCACGTCGGCCACTGCCACCCGCATGTGGTCGAGGCGATTGCGCGGCAGTCTGCGATCCTCAATCTGCATACGCGGTATCTCCATGAGACCGTCGTGGAGTATGCGGAGAGGTTGACCGCGAAGTTCGCCGGCCCCCTCGATACCGCAATGTTCACCTGCTCGGGGACCGAATCCAACGAACTCGCCTTGCGCATCGCACGCTTCGCCACCGGGAAGAGCGGGATCATCGTCAGTGATTTCAGCTATCACGGCAACTCGGCCACACTAGCCCCGCTGACCACAGCATTCCCGGTGATTGAAGCGTTTCCCGCGTTCGCACGCAAAGTCGTCGTGCCCGATCCACGTCACGACGCAGTGGGTCTCAGTGACGACGAACTCGCCGAACGCCATGCCGAGCAGGTCGCCGACGCGGTCCGATCACTGCAAGATGACGGATACGGCGTCGCCGCTTTGCTTGTCGATACGTTCTTCGCCAACGAAGGCTTACCCGACCCGGTCCCTGGCTACGTCACCCGCGCCGTCGACATCGTGCGCGCCGCCGGAGGCATGTTCATCTGCGACGAGGTACAGGCCGGCTTCGGCCGTACCGGTGATGCGATGTGGGGACACGAATTGAGCCAGGTCGTGCCGGACATTGTCACGTTGGGTAAGCCGATGGGAAATGGGCATCCTCTGGCGGGGGTGATCGCCCCTAACGAACTGGTTTCCGACTTCCAATTGGCATCAACGTATTTCAACACATTCGGCGGCAACCCAGTGTCAGCCGCAGCAGGGATGGCGGTCCTCGACGTCCTGGAACAGGAACAGCTACAGCACAACGCGCAATCCGTCGGAAGCCATGTGCAGCGGGGGCTACAGGGTCTCATGGCCAAGCACCCGATCATTGCCGGTGTTCGCGGCCGAGGGCTCTTCTTCGGCATCGAATTGGTCGACAACACCGGCGCTCCGGCGACCGCAACCACCAAACGACTCGTAAATCTGATGCGTGACCGGGGTGTGCTGCTGAGCCGCATCGGCCGACACGACAATGTCCTCAAAATGCGCCCACCTTTGGTCTTCAACACCGAGAATGCCGACCTGCTGTTGAGCATCCTCGATGACGCGTTGGGGTCATTGTGAGTGCCGGGGGCCACGACTTCTACGGGCTTTCCGACAGCCTTCAGGCAGATCGGCTGACCCTACTCGCCCAAGCCGCCGCCGACCAATGGGAGGGTGGATTCACCATTGTCGAGTTGGTGAAATACCGTGAGAACGCAGTTTTCTCGGCGCGGCTTGCGGACGGTCGGCGAGTCGCAGTGCGGGTTCACCGGCACGGGTACCATTCCGACGCCGCGGTGCACTCCGAGCTGCACTGGATGCGCGAGATCGGATGCAGCGGCGCGGTCGAGGTGCCGACTGTAGTGCCGGCGGCCAACGGGGAATTGGTCGTCCATGTCAGTCACCCTGCAGTGCCCGAGTCCCGACGCGTCTCCGTCCTTGGCTGGCTGACCGGCATCCCCGTCGGCAGTTCCGAAAACGGAGCCGACGTCGATGATGACGTCGCAGTCAAGCTGTACTTCGACGCGGGGGTATTGGCCGCCAAGCTGCACAACCACGCATCGACGATGACGATGCCGATCGGATTCACCCGGCACGCCTGGGACGAGGCTGGCTTGGTGGGCCCCGACCCGCTGTGGGGCCGGTTTTGGGATCACCCCAAACTGACTAGGCAGGACCGAGAACTCTTGGCGCGCGCCAAATCCGCGAGTCGGATTGACCTGGCGTCATTCGGCAAGAGCAGCCACAACTATGGATTGATCCATGCTGACCTCGTTCCGGAGAACCTTCTCAACGACAACGGTGCGCTTAAGCTGATCGACTTCGACGATGCCGGTTTCGGTTGGCACATGTTCGAATTGGCGACTGCCTTGTATTTCAATATCGGCGAGTCGCGGTATCCGCGCATCGCGCGGTCGCTGATCGAGGGGTACCGTACGGCGCGGTCGCTACCCGAGGAACACGAAGCGCTGCTGCCGTTGTTCCTCTTTCTCCGCGCCACCACGTACGTCGGCTGGGTCCAATCGCGACCAGAGACCGCAACCGCCAAGGCGCTGGGACCGATGCTCGTCGAGCGGGCCTGCATGTCGGCCGACGATTACCTGACCCGTCGAGCCGAGCGCTAGTTCTGAAAGCGCCGTCACTGGCGACTCGTTGGCCACGGCGCTCTCGCGCCGCGACGGGAGCGAACTGTCGGCATTGCGTGAGTGCAGCGCATTCCTGACCGTGGACGTCCGATGGATGAAAAGCGAGCGGTGTGACCTCGATGGCGAGGTACGGAAACAATGGCAGGTTCGAAAGTATCTGGTGCAGTTGACCGTTGGATGCAGTATCGAAGATCGAGAAGTTCGCAGTGGCGCGCTTAGCGCGCCTGGGTCTGATCGACGAGATCGCAACTGCAGCCGAGCTTGCACACCGCACGGCCGGCTTACCTCACCTGGTCTCCACCCGTTCGGCCGTATCGGTCTCCGCCGCAACGGAAATGATCGACGCAGCCGTGAGGGCCGCTCACCTGTGCCGACGGACGAATCCGAACACGATGACCGGTTTGGCTACGATCCGAGACGTTCCCGGCGGCCTCGTCTGACTTAGATCGCAGGCGGAAACGACGTCGCCGATCCCCGTCTGCGATAGTCGAATGTCCGCCGGTTGATCGGGGCCGATTCGACTACCCTGCAAGGCTTTCAGTGGTGCTGCACCGAACTGCTGAGCACCGCGCCTACGGGTCGTAGCGAGGGCGCCGGCGCGGTGCCTCACAGGCGCATTCGACTGGGCCACTGAAGGAAATGACTTGATTCAGAGCGCAAGGGTTTGTCCGTGGGTGACGACCTTCGGCTGAGTTAGCACTTCTCGACCGAAGACCGTATGCAGTGACGGCTGGGTGTGGTCCACTCGTGCGGACTCATCCGAGAGTTGTTGGCAGAGAGAATGGAAACGCTATTGTCTGAAGCGCCGAAGGACGCGCTGGCCCGAAATCGGCTGGGGGTCGGTCCGATCGTCTTCCTCGTCCTGGCAGCGGTTGCGCCGGTGACGGTAGCCATCGTCATCATGCCGTTGGCCATCGGCAACGGCATCGGTGGCGGTACTCCTGTCGTGGTAGTCGTCGTCGCGCTCGCCCTGCTGCTGTTCGCCGTCGGATACGCACAGATGACGAAAGAGCTTGTGAACGCAGGCGGCTTCTATGCGATCGCGGTTAAAGGCCTCGGGCGTCCGGCGGGCTTGATCACGGGCATCATCGCGACTATCGGATATAACGGTTTCGTCGCCGGCGCGATAGGCGCGCTCGGCTTCTTCGCGGGTCAGGTGGCACTCCCGATGCTCTTCGGGTTCGAAGTCCACTGGTATCTCGCCGCCTCCGTGCTCTTCGTGGTCATCTTCCTCCTCGCGCGTTCCGGCATCCACGTCAGCGCCATCGTCCTGGGCGTCGCGCTGGTGCTGGAGGTTCTCCTGCTCCTCGGCTTCGGCATCGCTGTCCTTGTGCGGACCGGCTTCGACGTCGCCGCGATCACCCACTCGCTCAGCCCCGGCGTCGTTGCCGGAGGGTCGATCTGGATCGGCTTGTTGCTGGTCGCCACCGCCTTCATCGGGTTCGAGGCCACGGCCCTGTTCGGGGAAGAGGCGAAGGAGCCGCGCAAGACGATCCCGCGGGCGACCTACCTCGCGATCGTCCTGATCGGCATGGTGCACGCATTTGGCTCCTGGGCGATCGTGAGCGCCATCGGCGTGAAGGACGCTCGTGAGGTGGCGCTCGCGCATCTCGCCAACGGCGACCTCACGCTGGACCTGGTGAAGCAGTACCTCGGCCCGGCGATGGGCACCACCGCGCTGGTCCTGCTCATCGTCAGCCTCTTCGCGGCGCAGCTGACGTTCCACAACTCAGCCGCGCGGTACATGTTCGCCCTCGGTCGCGCTGGTGTGCTTCCGACCTGGCTGTCGCGGACTGCAGCCAATGGGACCCCGCAGCGGGCCCTCGCGGTGAACCTCGTCTTTGGCTTGCTGATTGCCGGCGTGTTTGCAGTCGCCACGGAGACCGACCCGGAGGGAAATCCGCTGCCCCCGTTGGTGACGCTGATGCCCGTAGGCGTAGGGTTCGGCACGCTCGCGATCATGATCGTGCAGGCGATCGCAGCCCTGTCGATCGTCGTGTACTTCCGCCGCCGACGGGATCCGCGCTGGTGGGCGACCGCCGTCGCCCCGGGCATAGGCTTCCTCGCGCTGCTGCTTTTCAGCGTGATGGCGCTGGTGAACTTCCCGCTCGTCGCGGGCTCGGAAGCGTCCTACGTGGTAGTCCTCCCGTGGATTCTGGTGGCGGCGGTCGTGGGTGGCCTGATCTACGCCGCCTACCTCAGAGCGCGTAGGCCCCAGGTGTACGAAGGGCTTTCCCGCGATCTCGAGAGCTTCGACGAGCTCTCCGAAGACTCCACAATGTTCATCGAATGAAAAGGGTCAAGATGTCGCAAAACACCTCTGTCTCAGCGGGCTCTGCAGCTCTCCGCCTGCCTTCCCGCGTGCTCATCACCGGCGGGTCGACCGGTATAGGGTTCGCGTGCGCGCAGTTGTTCCGTCGCGCAGGCGCCAGCGTCGGTCTGATCGGCCGCTCCGAACCGGGCCTCGAACGGGCGGCGGCCGCGTTGCGTCAGGACGACGGCGGCACGACGGGCGCCATCGCGACCGCGTCCGCGAGCGTGTCCGACGAGCAGGCGATCTCCTCCGCGGTGGACCGGATCGCCGAGGCGATCGGGGGCCTCGATGCGGTTGTCCTGTCTGCGGGTGTGGATGGTGAGCTGGGCTCGCTGGTCCCGGAGGTCACCGCCGACAGTTTCCGCGAAGTGCTGGAGACCAACGTTCTGGGCGCCTTCCTGACGGTCCGGAGCGCTTTGCCTCACCTACGCCGCTCCGTCGACGCCACGGTCACGATCATCGGCTCCGACTCGGGATTCGTCGCAGTTCCCGGCATGCTCGCCTACAACGCCTCGAAGGGGGCGATCGTCCAGCTCACCCGTGCGCTGGCGGTCGAGCTCTACGAGACCGACGGTATCCGCGTGAACAGCGTGGCCCCATCGGTCGTCGACACGCCGATGGCCCGCCGCGGCCTCGGCGACGAAGTGATGGACGCACCTCCGTTCCCGATCCAGTCCGCAGAGGACGTCGCCTGGTCGGTCGCCTATCTCAGCAGCGGGCAGGCACGGGCCGTCAACGGCGCGACCCTACTATCCGACTTCGGATACACAGGCCGCTCATCGTTTCCGGCCTAATGCTGAAGGCGTTCTCAACGCCGTTCCGCACCACCCCTAACCCCCGCGATCCGCGGGGGTTAGGGGTGGTGCGAGGCGCCGAAGTCAGCACCGCGGATGTGTTTGACTTGAGCGCAACCATCTGAACCGCACGACGTGAGGGCTGATTTGTCAGAGAGACCGCATGGACTGCGTGAGCGCAATCGCATCCGCACCCGTGAGGACATTCTTATCGCGATCTCGCTGCTTCTCGGCGAGCGGGCGTACGACGGCATCTCGATCGACGACATCGCACAGCGGGCTGGTGTCGCTCGCGGCACCCTCTATGCCTACTTCCCAGAGGGGCGCGATCAGATGGTGCGCGAGGCCTATCTCCGCGTGGCGGAGACGGTCATCGCGGAGGGCTCGGCACGTCATGAGCGGGAAGCGGGCCTCGCCGAACGCGTCGTCGGCTTTGCGACCGCGCTCGTCGACGCCGCCACCACACCGGAAGGCCGGTTCTACGGCCTGATGGGTCCCGACATCATGAGCGCGATCGCGAGCGTCACAGGTACGTCTTCCCGAACGTTCCAGCAGGTGCTGACCACGGATCTGCGTGATGCGGCCGAGCGAGGCGCCCTTCCCGAGGACTCCCCGGTCGAGGAGATCGCCGTCGCCCTCTCGGGGGCGGTGCGCGAGATCGGCGGTGTCGCGGCGCGCGATCCTGAGCGCGTGCCGCGGCTTTTGCTCGCCTTGCGCATCATCTGCGATGCGCTGCTCGGCTCCGCCTAATGGGGCTGGAGCAGCGTGGCGCTGACCGATTTGCGATCTGTTGGTCGCCAGACGCTGATCACTGTGCCGCTGGCCGTTAAGCGCTTGTTGCGCCTAGACACCCAACTTTCGGCCAATCTGGCGCGCACCTATTAGAGCTTGACCTCGGCGTGGGCCGCGCCAGCCAACGTGCTGTGTGAGTATCGCCTGGGCGCCTTGAAGTTTGAGTCGGATCTCGGCCGTGGGCGACGAGCCCCCCATCGAATCGACGTGCTCGACGCCTCCAACGTTCTCGCGCTGGCTATCGCGCACGGAATATTTAGTTCTCACAGGCCACGGCGATCGAAGGCGGCACGGTGTCGGGTCGTATCCGGACTCGCGCAGACCGAATCGGACGAGCCGAGGTAGCCGTCTGCCTTGAGCAGCGGAATCGCCTTTCAGGGAGCGTGACAGACGGCGTCCTTCCCCGATTGTGCTGGTTGGAGAGGTCCGCGCAGCCGTCTAACCCGAAATGTGAACTGATTGCTCGAATTTTGGACTTGCTATACATTTATCCACATTCGGGCCATTGCGGGAGGAGGTGCCGTGTCATACCGCTCCCTGCAGAGCCTTTCCCTGATCCTGGAGCGAATTTGCACCCTGGGCAGGGATTCCCGCGGTTTTGTGACACACCGTTCGAACTCGTCAGCGGCAAGGGCGGAAGGCTTCGCTCTGCCTCCAATACCCGGTACCTCGATGCGCACGACCACCCGCACATAGACGGATACGCCGAACCATCACTGCAGGAGATGCGAATGCAGATCGAACGCGACATGCCGACAACGATGCTCCGCACCCGTGACCCGGTGACCTTCCAGGACGCGGTGGGGTCGTCCTTCGTGCCGCTGCAGTTCGAAGTGCCCGACGACACCCACTTCACTGGTTCGATCGCGACCGCATGTGCTGACGGCGTGATGTTTGCCGAGATCACCGCCTCCTCGGGGCACGTGGAGCGCACACTTGAGGCGATCGCACGTGGGGGGAGCGGGTATTACAAGCTGAGCTTGCTGCTCTCCGGTTCCGGTCTGCTGGTCCAAAACGGCCGCAGTGCCGTGATGAGCCCGGGGGAACTGTTGTTCTACGAGACCTCAAGCCCGTATTCGCTGGGCTTTGATGGACAGTTTCGGAACCTCGTCATGATGTTCCCTAAGGACCGACTGGAACTCCCCAGCACGCTCGTCGACACGCTCACCGCGGTACCGCTCGACGAGCAGCATCCGCTCGTCGGCGTCGTCTCATCGTTTCTCGCTCAGTCCTCGCCGCACCTGGCGAAGCTGTCAGACCGCGCCGCCGCGCGCCTGGCGAACGCCACCGTTGATCTCGTCACGGTGATGCTCGCGGCCGTCCTCGACCTCGAGACAGAGCCGCGCCGCTCCCATACAACCCTGCTCCAGCGGATACAGGGGTACATCGTGGAGAACCTTGGCTCGCGAGATCTCACACCGAACAGCATTGCCGAGGCGCACTACGTCTCGGTACGGCGTTTGCACTCGCTTTTCGAAAAAGATGGCAGCACAGTCGGCACGTGGATTAGGACGCGGAGGCTGGAACGTTGCCGGGAGGACCTGCTCAATCCCGTTCTCTCGCACCGAGGTATCGCCGAGATCGCCGCGAGTTGGGGCTTTCCCGACGCCGCGCATTTCAGCCGCGCCTTCCGAGTCCTTTATGGGCTCTCCCCAAGCGAGTTGCGCCGTTCGGGGGGCTGCCATGACCGGTTGGCTTGACGAAATCGTAGACAGTCTTGGCGGATTGGCTGAAAGCTGTCTCGGAGCAGGTGGTCACGAAGCCCCGGATGCGGGCAGCTCGGCGAGCACATCGACCCGGGTCGGGTCGAAGCTGAGGAACCCCTGGATGGGTAGGGACTCCGGCGGGGTGTCGGGGTAGCTCCACGCCACATCGGCGATCACGGTGTCGCCGACAACCGCCGACCAGTAGCTGGCGGTGCCCTTGTAGTTGCAGTACGACGTGGTCGGGCTGGGCTGCAGCAGGTCGGTGCGGACCAGTGCCGGGGCCACGTAGAGCCGCGGCTCCAGTGCCGTCTCGAACACGATCACGGTCTCGTCGGTGTCGACCAGCACGGTGTCGGCGGCGCTCACCCGCAGGCCGCGGCGGGTCGGCCGGCAGTCGACGCGGTGATAGGGGTTGGGCGGGTAGTGCCCTAGCCTGCGGCCCTCTTCGAACCACGCGTCGACCGCGTCCCACGGCACCGCGACATATCCCGGTGCCTCGGCTACCGGCTGATGCGGCAGGTCGCCGACCTCGTCGCGCGGAAAGGCGTAACTCAACGGGTGGCCGGCGCGGTGCACCATCAGGGCGTGTTCGGTGTCCAATCGGGCGTGTCCGCCCACGAAGGCCTGGATGCGGCGCGGGTGTGGCTCGATGTAGACCGGGGTATCGGCGAGCGGGGGAGTGAACCAACCGGCGGGCTGGGTACTCAACGGACCCCGCCCCGCGACGAGACTCATTGTGGCACCTCCATTTTGGCTGAACAGCTGAACGTCGGCGGTTTTGCCGGCCACTCGGGCCGGCAACCCGCGCGAGCGATCGGGCGTCAAGATAGAAGCTTTACAGAGTCTCTGGATAATGTCACGCTGTTGGGTGAGGTGTGGCACACCGCGGAATCCACTCGAGACGTGCCGGGCGATCAGCCCACTGACCCGGATTGGATGGCCTATGTCCCCACAGACATCGCCAGGCGCAGTCCCGTTCACCAGGACGCGGGTGCGTCCCGACAAGACCCTGCAGTACGAGCTGAACGTGGTGGCAACCAGCGTCGCCGACGTGGTGTCGGGTATCGGCGGATGGTTGTTCGACCGGGGCATGGCCGGCTGGCGGGTCAATGTGGCCGCCGGTCGAAGCGAGCACGACGAACGTGCGCTGCGCATCCTCGGCATGAAGGCCGTCGACCTGAGCGGGCTGTGGCGCTCGGTGGGGACGGAAACGGGCCGCATCGCGATGATGGTGATCGCCACCGATCGCATCGATTCCGGCGACGAGGTGCAGCTGCACCGGCTCACCGCGCTGGGCGACTCCGGCCAAGTAACCTTCTTCGGGTCGCAGTGTCCCGCTGTTCTCAGCGGCAAGGTTCACCCGGTGCAGTATCGGATGAGCGCGGCGGCGCGGGCTTTCAAGGCGCAGGCCCTGGCCGTGGCCGGCGGGTGCCCGGAATCGGTCGGGGCGGTGGAAACCATGTTCGGCTACGCGCGGGCCACCGGCCCGGTCGGCGCCGATCTGGTACCGGTGTGTTGATGCCCGGGGCGGCGTCGGTTGCCGAGTTGCTCGCGGTATTCGACGTCACGCCCGCGGGACCGGACCGGTCCGTCGGTGTGACCGGCCCGGCCGGAACTGACGGGCGGCAGGTGGCCAAGGGGGCGCAAGCGCTGGGGCAGGCGATCGTCGCAACTGCAAAACGGCTCCCGGACAAGGTCATTCGTTCGGCACACGGAGTTTTCACCAGGCCGGTCGCGGTCGACTTCACTGTCGAGTTATCGGTCAACGTGGTGCACGAGGGCCGCTCGACGGCGACGGCAGTGGTGACCGTGAGTCAGGACTGCCGGCTGTGTGCGACGGTGACGGTGCTGACCGATCTCCCGTCGGTCGATGTGATCCGCCACCACGCGCTGCGGCCCGACGTCGGCACGCCGGCCGACGCCAAACCCGCCGGTCGGGCCATGGCCGGGCACGAGCTGCGCCTGGTCGATGTGATCGACGTGAACAGTCCCGACGAGGTCGGACCGCCCGAGCTCTACGCCTGGTTGCGTTACGACCCGATACCCGAATGCGACGAGCTCGCCAAGGCCCTGCTGACATATTTCACTGGGCAACTCGGCATCTCGACGGCGCTGATGACGACGTTCATCAGCTTCCACGAGGCTGTGCAGTGGGATGTCTGGCTGCTCTACAGCCATGAGAGCACGTCGGCCGGTCAGGGGATGTCGTACGTCCGCGGCCAAGTGCACACCGAGGACGGCGAGCTGTTGGCCTCATTTGCCCAGGAAGGGCTGATCGGGCCGATGCGACCGGCCGACACCGTCATCGACATGCCGGCCCGGTTGTAGGGCCGGGATGTACGCGGGACGCGGAGTTAGCGGCTCAAGCCGCGACGCTTCATCCACCAGTCGCGGGCCACGGCCAGCACGAGGAGCGCCGCGAAGACGATGAGGGTCCAGTCCTCGACGTGGCCGACGTGGTTGCCATGCATCATGATCAGCAGGAATGCCGCGGACAGCAGACCGCCGATGTGGATCAGCTTGATGTTCTCCTTGGACCAGCCCCAGGCTGCAGACGGCACGTCTTCGACGTCGACGCCGTTGTGTCGTTCCACCTCGGTGTTGGCCACGGGTTACTCCTCAGGATCGGCCGGCTTCGGGCTAGCACTGCGGACATTCTGGCATACGACGCTGCGTCGTACGCGAGCGGCCGGAGTCATCGGTGCCGGCCCAGCATCAATCATCACGTCGTCGCGTCCCGTCGTGCGGCGGGCGAACAGGGGAGGATCTGAGATGCAATTCTGGAGCGGCACGGCCTTCATGGGCACCCGCGACGCCCTGGCGGTGGCACGGTTGCTCGACGAGGCCGGGTTTGACGGCATGGTGTGCTCGGACCACATGATCTATCCGCGCGAGCTGTCCTCGCCGTATCCGGACTCGTCCACCGATGAGCCCCGAGGGGGCCGGTCGCTTTAGCGGCCGGGGGAATCGGGGCGTAGGCGAACAGCGTGGTCAGGCGAGTTTGTTGGTCCCGTGTCGTAACGTGCGGGTCATGTCAGGTCAGCGGTTTCGTCGCACGCCGGGAGGCGTGTGCTCGCTGGGCCTGCATCTGGTGTGGTGCCCGAAGTATCGGCGGCGAGTGTTGGGCGGGCGGGTCGCCCGTCGCCTAGACGAATTGCTCGAGCAGATCGCCGACGAGCACGGTTGGCTGATCGTGGCTCACCAAGTGATGCCCGATCACGTGCACCTGTTCGTGCGGGTCGGGCCGACCGACGCCCCAGCGGCGGTGGTACGCGCGTTCAAAGGGCGCACCGCGCGAGTGCTGCGCCAGGAGTTCCCGCACTTGCGGAATTTCGCGAAGGTGTTGTGGTCACCGGCCTACTTCGCAGCGTCGGTCGGCTACGTGTCGGAGACGACGGTGCGCCGCTACATCGAGCACCAGTGGGATGCGGTGTTGGCGTCATGAGTCAGCAGGTCAAGATCACCCGGGCCCGTTTGCATGGCAGCGCGGTGTACCTGGGAGAGGTCACCGGACCGGACGGCACTGTGACTCCGGCGTGGTCGGCCAGTCCGGACGAGGTGGTGTGCTGGCTGTGTGATGGCTTCCGGTTCCGGTTTAACCAGCGCCGTTCGACACGCTGCCGGTATCTGACCTGCGAAGACCGCGACGGTGATCGGGTGATGGTGATCGATCCTGCTGGGGAGCCGGTGTTGGTGCCGATCGGGCGCGCGGTCACCGACATCACCGACGCGCAAGCCCGACGCCGGCACAGTTTTCTGGCCGCAATGCCGTCGCTGGTGTTGGAGGCGACGCTGAAAACGGAAGCAACGGACTGGTTTTCAGCGGCCAAGCGCCGCAAGACAAACGCTGCGGCCGGGCGCCGGCCCGGCGCGATGCCCGGATTCCGCCGCAAGGATTGCGATCAGCGGTTTGTGTGCTGGTTCAACGGTGGCCGCAACGCGGTGTTGACCAAGACGGGCCGTCGCTCTGGGATGGTGACGATCAGCGGGGCCAGCCCGGCAACGCGCCGTGCGCCCGGGCTGGGACGAGATGGCAAACCGCACAAACTGGGCTGGAAAGTCACGCTGCATGTGCGGTTGTCGCAGCCGATCCGTCCCTACACGTCGGTGCGGGTGAACTGGACGCGTCGGGAGCTGGTGTTCGTCAACGAGCCGCTACCGGTGGCCGGCAAGATCCGTACGGGTGAGGTGGTCGGTGTTGATCGGGGTGTGGTGCACACCGCCGCCGATGACCGGGGCGGGTTCTATAATTCGCCCGACACCGCGGCCCTGGACAAGCAGCGGAAGTTTCATCAACGCCGGATGGCCAAATCCCGGCTGATCGCCGGCCGTGAGGGCCGCCCGTTCTGGAAATCCGCCCGCTACCAGGCGCACAAGGCTGCCGCGGCGAACCTGTCCGCCAAGCAGGCGCGGATCCGCGACGATTTCGCGCACAAGCTCAGCACCCAACTCGTACGGGGCAACGATTTCATCGGGATAGAAACGCTGCACCTGGAGCAGATGACCCGCCGGCGCAAGGGAACCGGCGCAGCCGCCAAACGCGGACTGAACCGGGCGCTGCGGAACGCCGCGCTCGCGCGGCTGGCCCAACACATCGGATACAAAGCCGAACTGGCCGGTGTCACCGTGGTTGAGGTGCCGGCCGCGTACACCAGTCAACGTTGCCATCGGTGCAGGCACACCGCACGCGAGAACCGCAAAAGCCAAGCGGTGTTCGCGTGCAAGGCGTGCACCTGGACCGGCAACGCTGATACCAACGCCGCGATCAACGTGCGTGAGGAAGCCCTCACACGCTGGGCGGCGCAAACTGAACAACTGGCTGGGACATCCGCGGTGAACGCGGGCAGCATCGCTGTCAGCCAGGCGGGGAGCAAGAGTAAGACCGACCCCCACACGGGTCCGGCCCCTGGGCCGGCGGCATCTGCGATGAACCGCAAACCACCCGAAGCCGCCTAACGGCCAAGGGAATCCACCGCTTTCAAGCGGTGGAGGATGTCAACGGAAAACCGGGTTGGGCTCCCGAGACGCCCTGGCCGGATTCCTGGATTCTGATCGGCGCCATGGCGGCCGTCACCGCTCGGTTGCGGTTCTCCAACGCCGTGTACGTGGCGCCGGCCAGACCACTGCTCGAAGTGGCCAAACAGGTCGCCACGGCGTCGGTGCTGTCCGACGGGCGGGTCGCGCTCGGCGTCGGGGTGGGGTGGATGCGCGAGGAATTCGAATTGATGGGCCAGGACTTCGAAACCCGCGGTAAGCGGCTGGACGAGATGATCCCGGCGCTGCGTGAGCTGTGGCGCGGCGGCTGGGTGTCCTTCACCGGCGAGTACTACCAGGTACCCGAGATGATGATCGAACCCCATCCGGTGGCACCCGTGCCCATCCTGTGCGGCGGCGAATCCGAGGCGGCGCTGCGGCGTGCGGCCCGATCCTGCGACGGGTGGATCGGCTATGCCTACACCCTGGAGCAGGCCACCCGCTACACCACCCGGCTGGCCGAACTGCGCCGGGACTACGGGCGCGCACACGAGCCGTTCGACATCATGCTGGCACTGCTGGACCCGCCGTCGCCGGATCTGTACAAACGGGCCGAGGACCTCGGCATCACCGCGGTGATGTGCGCGCCGTGGGCAGGTGCTGATGCACCTGGTTATCGGGAAGCCATCGAGCGGTTCTCCGAAACGATCATTTCGAAGGTGTGCTGACCCGGGAGAGTTCGTCCTCCTCGATCCAATCGTCCAGCCGCTTCTTGTATTTCGCGGCCACAGGTACCAGTCCTCGGGGTACCAGCACGATCATCGCCAGCAGGATCAAGCCCAGCACGATGAGCCGGACATCGGGCCAGCTCTGCAAGCGGGCCTGTACGAACGTCATGATCACGGTGCCGACGATCGGGCCCATCACGGTGCCGAGCCCGCCGACCACCAGCATGGTGACCAACAGCGCCATCGGCGCCAGACCCATCAAACTGGGCGAAACCACGCCGAACACATAGGCATACAGCGCCCCGGCCACCCCGGCGAAGAAACCGGAGAGCCCGAACACCAGCATCTGGAAGGTCCGCGGGCTGATGCCGCGCGCCGCCGCCAGTGACGGATTGTCGCGCAGCGCAACGAATCCGCTGCCCAACGGGGATCGCATCACCAGATACAGGGCGAAGCCGGTGAACACCGCGACCGCCAGCGCGATCCAGTACGACGCCCGGTCCTTGGAGATGCCGTCGAGCCCGAGCCCGAAACCCCGGTACCCCGACAGGCCGTAGGAACCGCCGGTGAACCCGGTCTGATCGGAGATGATCAGTAGCCGCACCACCTCGGCGAAACCGAACGTCATCAGCGACACGTAGATGCCCCGCAATCGCAGTGCCGGCAACGACAGCAGGGTCGAGACGACCAGCGCGGCGACGCCGCCCAGCACGATGTTGACCGGCATGGGCAGATGCGAATGCAGGCTCAACAGGGCGGCGACATACGCGCCCACGGCATACACCGCGAGCTGGCCGAAGTGCCACACCCCGGAGAACCCGAGCACCAGGTTCCAGCTCTGGTTCAACGTCAGCCAAATGGCGCCGAGGGTCGCGATCACCAGCCAGCTGGTGTTGGGCACGGTGAACGGCAGCATGACCGCGAACAGCAGGCCGACGGCCAGTGCGATGCGTTGCGGCCGTGGCCATCCCATCGCGGCCGGGCTCCAAGTGCGGGTGCTCACAGTCGGGCCTCCTGGGGTTTGCCGTCGATACCCCAGGGGCGGAAGACGAGGACGATGAGGATGGCCGCGTACAGCACCGGCAGCGCGTAGGTCGAACTCCAGTAGATGGAGACCGCGGCCTGCACGAACCCAATGATGTAGGCGGCGATGATGGTGCCGCGCACGCTGCCTAGCCCGGCGAAGATCGCCACGATCATGGCCTGCAGCAGCGGCAGATCGCCGGAGTTCGGATAGACGAAATAGATGGGCGCCAACAGCACGCCGGCGATACCGGCGAGCGCCGCGGCCAGACCGACGGTGACCACGTACACCCGCCGCGCCGGGATACCCATCAACCGGGCGGCGTCGAGGTTTTGCGCCACCGCGGTGATCGCCAGCCCGTAGCGGTTCCGGGTGAGAAATGCGCCGAGCCCCAGCAGCATGCCGATGGCCACCACCGCCATCAGCAACGAGTGATAGGTGATCGACACCCCGGAGAACAGGTCCAGCCGCCCGGAGACCAGTTCGGGGAAGGGTTTCTGACGCGGGCCGAAGATCGCCAGCACCAGGCTCTGGATGATGGTGGCGATGGCGAACGTCGAGATGAATGCCGTCATCTCGAAATCCACCCCGGCGCGGCCCAGCAGCGGGCGCACCGCGCCGTAGAAGGAGACGACCCCGAGTAGGAACGCCACGAATGCGGCGAACAGCAGCGACGCCCACACCGGCAGGCCCCACTGCTCGACGAACACGTAGGCGGCCATGCCGCCGACCATCACCATGACGCCCTGGGCCATATTGAGCACCCGCAAAGTGCCGTATACCAGGCTCATCCCGATGGTGATCAGCGCCAGCATTGAGCCTTGCACGATCGTGCTGACCAGAGTTTGCAGTGCCAGGTTCACGAGTCCACTCCGAGGTAGGTGGCCGCGACGGCCGGATCGGACAACACCTGCGTCACGGTGCCGGTGGCGCGCACCGCACCGTTCTCGATGAGCGTGAGCCGGTCGGCGAGATCGCGGACGCGGGAGAAGTTCTCCTCGACAAGCAGAATCGTCAGCCCCGAACCGTGGATCTCGGCGATCTTGCGGTACACCTCGTCCACCAGCACCGGGGCCAGGCCGAGGCTCGGCTCGTCGATCATCAGGATTCGGGCATCGGCCATCAGCCCGCGCCCGATCGCCACCATGCGCCGTTCCCCGCCGGACAGGGTGCGGGCCCGCTGCCCGGACCGTTCGGCCAGCCGCGGGAAGATGTCGTACACCCGCTCCAGCAGCTGGGCGCGCTCGGCTCGGCCGCCCTTGCGCAGGAATGCCCCCAGTGTCAGGTTCTCCAACACGGTCATATCACCGAACAGCAGGTCTCCCTGCGGGATGTGCACCAAACCGCGGGCGGCGATGGTTTCCGGTCGCAGCCGTGTGATGTCTTGTCCGGCAAGCGTTATCGTGCCCTTGGTCGGGGCGATCAACCCGCTGGCCGCGCGCAGGATCGTCGATTTGCCGTGACCGTTCGGGCCGATCAGCACCGCGAATTGGCCTTCGCGCACCTGCAGGTCCACCCCGTGCACCACCGGGGTGGCGTCGTATCCGGCGTGCAGGCCGGTGATCTCCAACAGCGTGTCAGGCATCAGAACCTCCCTCCTGCCTGGTGGCTTGCGCGCCTTCGGCAGCCGCTTCGCCCAGGTACACCCGCACCACTTCCTCGTGCGAGAGCATCTCGTCCGGGGTGCCCTCGAACAGTTTTCGGCCCTGGTTCATGATCAGGACCCGGTCCGAGAGCGTCATCAACGCGCGCATCACGTGCTCGATGAGCACGATGGTCACCGCCCGCTCCTTGATCGCGGTCAACAAGTCGAGCAGCTCATCGATCTCGGCCAGGCTCAGGCCGCCGAAAGGCTCGTCCAGGAACAGCATCTTGGGTTCGGTGGCCAGTGCCGAGGCGATCATCAGCTTTTTCTTGTCGAACACCGGCAGCGGCCCGGCCTGATCGTCGGAGCGGCCCGCCAGGCCGACGAATTCCAGCTCGGACCAAGCTTTTTCCAGAGCATCGGGGTCCTTGCGCAGCGCCGACCACCAGCGCTTGCCGGTGCCGAACTGGGCGCCGACCACCGCGTTGGCAAGCACCGTCTGGGTGTCGAACACCGACGGGTGCTGGAACGTCCTGGCGATGCCGAGGTGACAGATCCTGGTGATGCTGGCGCTGGTGACATCGGTGCCCTGGTAACGCACCTGCCCGGATGTGGCGCCGGTCATCCCGGTCACGACATCGAAGAACGTGGTCTTGCCGGCCCCGTTGGGGCCCGCGATGCCGAACACCTCGCCGGCGTGCACCGCGACCGAGATGCCGTCGACGGCGGTCAGCCCGCCGTACCGCTTGGTGACGGAGTCGGTTTCGAAGAGTGGAGCGGACATGGGTCAGTGGATCCAGGCCGGCAGCACGAAGGTGCCCTTGCCGTACGGTGCGGGCGACAGCAGCACCTGCTTGCCGTCCTGGATCTGATACGTCAGGTGCGGCATGGCCAGGCTGGGATCGTCGACCTTGTCCGGATACGGCACCGCGGTGAGCTCCTTGTCGTCGAAACGGTAAGTACCCACCACACCGCGGAAGATGGTCGACTTCAGGTATGAGGTGACCGTGTCGAAGTCGTACGGGTCGCCCGCCTGCGCGGCGGCACGTGCCCACAGCCGCACCGTATCGTATTGCGCGCCAGACTGACTCATGCCGGGCTCGACGTTGTACTTCTTGCGGTAACGGTCGGCGAACTCGGTGCCCATCTGGTCGGGCAGGGTGCCGATGGTGGTCGACCACAGGATGCCGTTGGCCGCGCCCTTGGCCAGGTCCAGGTACTCGGGCACGCTCGGCCCGTACTGCTGGTACAGCAGCGACGGGGTGGGAGCGCTGGCGAACTGGGTGGCGAAGCTGGCGAGGTCGCCGGCCAGGTAGTCGGTGATGAAGATCAGCGCCGGGGGATTGGCCCGGATCCGGGCCAACTGCGGACCCCAGTCGGCGTTCGGCGCCGTCACTTCGTCGTAGTGGGTCACCTCCCAGCCCATTGCCTTGATCCCGTCCTGCAGCACCTTGGCGATCGAGATGCTGTACGAGTCATTGCTCGAAATCACGGCTGCTGTTTTGGTTTTCGGGACCCAGGTGCGGGCGTCGATCCATTCCTGCATCAGCTGCAGAAACCCCTTGGCGTACCAGATCTCGGTCGGGCAGCACTGGAAGATGTTGGTGATGCCGTGCTCGACAACGTAATCGGTGTTGGCCTGCAGGGTGTTGGTGTGCAGCAGCGGCACTCCCGCATTTCCGTAGATGTCGTACTCGGCGGACGTGGTCGAGGTGTAGCCGGCGAAGGCCGCGGCCACCTGTTCCTGGGACACCAACCGCTGCGCGGCCTGGATGAAGTTCTCCGGGGCCTGATCGGAGATGTCGGCGGTGATCAGTTCCACCGGACGGCCCGCCACCCCTCCCGCCGCGTTGATGTCCTCGATGGCCATCTTCGCGCCGCGCACCATTTCCAGCCCGTCGCCGGAGTAGGGGCCGGTGACCGGGGCGACGCTGCCGATCTTGATCGTCTCGCCCGACGCGGCGCCGGCGAACCCGGTTCCACCTTGCGGTTTCATCACCCACGCAGCGGCACCACCGACCACGAAACCACCGGCGCCGGCGGTGGTCAGCCCGCGCACAAAGTTGCGCCGGGAGACTCCACGCGGTCCTCCGGGATCGGGCGTGTGCGGCATGGGGTCTCCTTCGGTTAGCAGGGGATGTCATTACAGCGAACAGCGTGGATACGGACATCCGTCAAATGACGCATTGACGAGACGGCAGTGTGCAGCGGATCAGCGCGACACACACCAGGACGGCAGCACGAACCGCGACACCGACCCGAACGGCTCGGGTGCCAACGCGCGGTGGGTGCCGCCCTGGATCTGGTAGATCATGTGCGCCTGGCCGATCGACGCATCCGGTGTGACGTCCGGATACGACAGCGTGGCGTGATTGCGCTCGCCGAAGTAGTACACGCCGTTCACCCCGCGGTGCGGCCATCGGCGCAGGTAGCGCACCACATCGGCGGCATCACGGTTGGAGGTGGCCGCCCACGCCGCAGCCAGCAGATTCACCCGGTCGTAGGCGGCCCCGGCCTGTGACCAGCCGGGCGGGCGTCCGAACCGGGCGGTGTACTGGCTGCGGAAGCGCTGGCCGAGCACATCGTCGTAGGTGCCGGTGGTGGTGGACCAGATGACCCCGTCGGCGCTGACCCCGAGTGTCGCCTGGAATTGGGGGATCGACGGCCCGTAGACGCAATACACCAGGGCGGGTAGGCCGAGCTTGACGAACTCGCGGTGGAACGCCGCCACCTCCTGGTCCAGAAAATGCGTCACCATCACCACCTCGGGATCCAGCGCCGCCAACCGGGCCGCCACCCTGGACCAGTCGATGCTGCCGATGGGCACCCGGATCAGCTCGTCCACCGACCACCCGGCCCGGTCCGCGGTGGCCAGGAACGGCTCGGTGGTCACCTGGGTGCTCGAGGTCGCCGCCTCGATGCACACAATCCGTCTGCTGCGCGGCCGCCACCGGCCGTGGGTCTGCAGATCGGTGAGCAGTCGCACCATGCCCATCCCGTAGAACGTCTCGGAGGCGCAGGTCTGCAGGACCGCGCCGAACCGGGCCGGATCGGCCTCGGTCTGCTCGACCTGCTCGGCGAACGTGGCGGTGTGCAGGAAGGGCTTCCCGTAGTCGGCGACCAGATCGATGACACCGGAATGTTCGGCGCTGGCGTAGCTGGTGGTGATCGCGTCGACATCGTGGGCGAACAGTTGTCCCAGCCCGCGTTGCACGCTGTCCCAACTGAACACGTCGACCTCGGCGGTGACGAGATCCACCCGGCGTCCCGCAACGCCGCCGGTGGCGTTGAGCTCCTCCATTGCCAGAGTGGAACCCTGCCGGACCTCGATACCGTCGGCGGCCGCCGCGCCGGTCGGGATGAGCACGCCCACCAACAAGGGGCGACGGCCCGGGTACGCGGGCCGCAAGGGTGGCACCTCGATGCGCGGTACGCCGGTGACGATCTTCTCCAGCTCCACCACACCGATGCCCGGCCGACCGTCCACCCCGCCGGGGATGGGCAACCGGATCAGCCCGGAATCCACCGCGAGGGCCGACAGCCCGCCGCGGGTGTCCTGGTCGAGTTTGGCCAGCAGTCGTTCGATCTGGGTGGATACGGTGCGGGCGCTGGTGCCCAGCCGTTCGGCGATGCCGGCGTTGGTCAGCCCCAGCGTCAACAGGGTCAGGATGTCGGTTTCGCGCACCGTGATGCCGCGTGGCATCTCGACCTCGGCCACCCGAAGCGTCGCCCTGTCGCCACCGCAATGGGTGCGGTCGCGCGCGAGGTGGATCGACAACCAGGCCTCGTCGTGGCGGTAGAGAAACCGCAGCGAGTCCCGGCTGGTCCGGAAGAACGCCTGCCCGTACCCGATCACCGCGGCCGGGACCGCGGGATGACTGGCGCATGCGTCCGGGGTGAGGCTCAGTTCGGCGACGATGCGCGACATCGGAAGGAGTCTAGGCCCAGGCGTCGGCGTAGTCGCGGGTCAGCCAGTTGCCCTGGCAGGGATTGCCCGCGCTGATGTGGGCCCGGCGATGGTCGGGTTCGAACACCACCGCAGCCGCGGTGGTCCAGCGGTCGATCGGCGCGGCATCGGGATCGGGGTGACAGCAGATGCCCAAGGGATTGCCCGCGTGGTCGGCGAGGATCGCCTGCCACTGCGTCACCCCGCCGGCCGGCGCGGCCCGGATCAGATCCCGGATCCGCTGCAGCCGGAACAGCGAGTCGGCCATCAGTTTCAGCCCCATGTCGGTGCCGCCCAGCTCACCCAACGGTGCCACCGAGAAATGGTTGGTGTGCAGCAGCACCCCGCGCTCATCGGGCAGTTCCCAGGAGATGGCGTCGAACCCACCGGGCCGCGTTTCGGCGTCGACGGCCAGACCGTCGCCACTGCCGATCAGGTAGTTCGCCGAGGAGGACCGCTGCACCGACTGCAGCAGGGTGGCCGCCGCGGTCGGGGTGCGGCAGTCGAGCAGGGCGCGCAGCATCACGTGGTACGGGACCCCGGGGGCGCCGACGTCGTCGGTCGACACCAGCGCATTGGTGGCGATCACCAGACCGGCGGAGTTCATCCCGAACTTGGCCAGCAGTCCGGCCTCGACGACGGTCATGAACGCCGGGCCGGTGTCGGGGGTCGACTCGAGTACCACAACGGTGTCGGCCGAGAAGGTCAGCCAGTCCCAGTTCTGGCCGAACAACCGCCGCCCGTCCCCGGTCAGCGCCGAGAACGACGTGCATTCTCCTACCGCGGGCAGCTCCCCGGAGGCTCGAACCTTTGCGGCGAAAAGGATTTCGGTGCGCAGATTCATCGCCAGCACGTCGAGGAAGTCCAGGCCCGCACCGGCGGCGATACCGCGCATCTCCTCCAGGGAGGCCGGGTGGAAGGCGTCGATCGGTGCGATGAACGCCTGCGCCTCATCGCGCACCCGGTCCCAGTCCCAGCCGGCGTAGTGGGCGTAGACCTCGGCGTACGCGTCGCGGGTGCGGTTCACGCGGGCGGCCGCCTGCTGGCCGTACTGGACGCCGCGCTCGATGGCGGTACCGGTGACGGTGACGACGGGAATGCTGTTCATGAGACGAGATATCCTCCGTCGACGGTGATTTCGCTGCCGGTGATGTAGCTGCTGTCCGGGCCGGCCAGGAACAGGCAGGCGGCGGCCACCTCCCTGGCGTCGCCCAGTCGCCGCAGCGGCAACCGGGCGAGCAGTGCGGCGGTCGCGGCGGGGTCGGACGTGACCGTCGTCATGGCGGTGTCGATGACGCCGGGCACCACACTGTTGACCCGGATCCCGACCGGGCCCCATTCGACGGCGAGCTGGCGTACCAGCGCCGACACCGCGCCCTTGCTGGCCGCGTAGGCCGCACCGGGTTCGGTCAGATCCCCGCGGCCCGCGCCCACCGAGCCGAGCAGCACGATCGACCCCGGCGTGCCTGCGGCGATCATCGCCGCGGCGGCGGCCTGCGCCACCAGAAAACTGCCCCGGGCGTTGACCCCCATGGTGCGTTCCCAGTCGTCGGCGCCGACGGTGACCGACGGTGCCGTGCGGTAAATCCCGGCACAGTGCACCACAGCGTCGGGCGGGCCGTCCCAGCCGTCGACGATCGCCGAAACGGCGGCCCGCACCTGCGCCGCATCGGTCACGTCGGCGCGATGCACATCCCCGGCGCGAAAATCGCTGCCGGACAGGTCGATTCCGGCGGCGCGCCAACCCTGTTCGCGGGCCCGGTCAAGCACTGCCGCACCGATGCCGGAGGCGGCGCCCGTCACGATCACATTTCTCATCAGCTGACCTGAACCCCGCCGTTGACTCCGATCGTCTGACCGGTCACGTACCCGGCGTCGTCGGAGAGCAGCCACGCGACGGCGCCCGCCACGTCGCCGCCGTCACCGTGACGCCCCAACGGCACCCGGGCCCGCAGCCGACGAAGCTGCTCGTCGGGGTCGACACCGGCCGTGCTGGCCTGCGCGGCCACCTCTTCCTCGTGCATCTTGGTCATCATGTAACCCGGTGCCACGGTGTTCACCGTGACCCCGCTCGGCCCGAGTTCCAATGCCAGACAATGGGTGAGGCTGCGCAACGCGGCCTTGCTCATGATGTAGGCGCTGCCACCGACCACCGGGGCGTCGGCGAACAGCGATCCCACGTTGGCGATCCGGCCCGATCCCTGAGCCTTGAAGAACGGAATGACTGCGCGGCAAAGGCGCACCGGCCCAAGAAGATTCACCTCTAGGGTGCGTTCCACGTCAGCCATCTCCACGGCGTCGAGGTCGCCGCTGGGGCCGCCCACCCCGGCGTTGTTGACCACGGCGTCGATCCGGCCGTAGGAGGCCATCGCGGTGCGGACCAATGCATCGGCGGTGTCCGGGGCGGCGATGTCGGCCACCACGGCACGCACCCGGCCGTCATGGGAGCCCGCGGGAAACAGTTCGCCGACGGCGTCGCTGATATCGGCGGCGACCACGCACCATCCGTCGGCGAGCAGGCGCCGGGTGACTCCCAGCCCGAGGCCGTCGGCGGAGCCGGTCACGACGGCACAGCGGTGCGCGCTCATCGGACCAGCCGTGCGACGTCACGGGTCGGGGCGATCCACGCCCCGCTTGCCCGCATGTCGGTCAGCAATCGGTCCAGCAGCTTCAGCCGGGACGGCCGGCCGATGAACTGCGGGTGCATGGTCAGCATGTAATGCGCGCCGAGTTCGGCGATCCCGTCCAACTCGTCCTTCCACAACCGGTACACCTCATCGACCGTACGGATGGTCTTGTTCCAGGTGTCCCCGGCGAACCAGAAGTGCGGGGCATCGTCGAGCAGCCAGGACACCGGCACCTCGACGATGCCGCCGGCATGCCGGTAGGGGCGGATATCGTCCATCAGGTTCGACGAGTACTCGAAACCGTGCTCCACCAGCAGGTCCAGGGTGTGCGGACTGAAATCCCAGGACGGGGACCGGTAGCCGACCACCTCGGCGCCCAGTCCGCGCAGCACCTCGAGGCCGCGGACCAGTTCGGCCTCCTCCTCGTCGCGGGTCAGTGCGGTCGGGGAGCGGTGGGTGTACCCGTGATGGCCGATCTCGTGGCCGGCCGCGATGATCTCGCGCACCCGGTCGCCATGGCGTTCAGCGTCCCCGCCGGGCACGTAGAACGTCGCGGTCACCTGGTGGCGGTCCAGCAGCTCGAGCAGCAGCGGGATGGCCACCTTGGGACCGTAGGTGCCCTGTGACAGCACGCCGGGCTTGTCGGCGTTGGCCGGGTCCTCGCCGATCCACACCTCCTCGGCGTCGAAGTCAAAGGTGATGCTGGCGCCGTACGGGGCACCCCCGGGCCACTGTGATGTGTCTGCTGCCATTCGATCGAGTGTTGCCGGTGGGGCAGCGTCCGTCATGCGTCATTCGACGTAGCCGGGCGGCGGCGGCGCGTTCGCACCGTGATGACACTTGAAACGACATCACAATGATGTCACCATGACACCATGGATTTGCAGCCATATGTCGACGCCGTCCGGTACGAACTGGGAGTGGCCGCGGCCGCGGGTGGTGTCGATGCCGAAGCGCTGGCGCAGCGACTGACCGCGCCACTGGATTCCGCGCTGCGACTCGTGCTGCTCGAAGCGCTCTCCGAGGCGGCCGAGCAGATCACGCGAGAACTCGCACCCGGGGCCGTGCACGTCCGGCTCAACGGCAGGGATCCGGAGTTCGCGGTCGAACCGGCAGAGCCCGCCGAACCAGCCATGCCCGCACCGCCGCCGAGTTCGGATGTCGCCGACGACGATGGTGGCGGTACCTGGCGGGTGACGCTGCGTCTTCCGGAGGGCCTGCGCGCCGGCGTGGAATCCGCGGCCCGCGGCGAGGGCATCTCGGTGAACGCCTGGCTGGTGCGCTCGGCGACCGCGGCGCTCGGCAGATCCACGGGCCGAAACCGCAGTTCCGGCAAGTCTTTCAGCGGCTGGGTCCGCTGAACCCGACAGAGCTGAACCCAACCGATAGGAAATCGAAATGTCCACGTTCAACACGCCCGAACCCATTTCGGTCACCGTCGAGGTGGTGGCCGGTACGGTCCACCTGACCGCCTCCGACCGGGACGACACGGTCGTCGAGGTCGCGCCCCGTGACCCGGGCAGGGCCTCGGACGTCCGTGTCGCCGAACAGACGCGCGTCGACTACCGAGATGGCACGCTGACGGTCACCGCCGGCCGGCGGATGCTGTCTCTGGGGCGCGGGGGAGCGGTACGCATCGATATCGCCCTGCCCGCCGAATCCCGGTTGAAGATCTCCTCCGCATCGGCTGACACCGAGGCGGACGGCAGGTACTCCGACTGTCGGTTCGCTACGGCCAGCGGTGACGTGCGGATCGACGATGTGGCGGGAAACATCAAGGCGGACAGTGCATCCGGTGACATCGCAGTTGGCAAGGTGGTGGGCGAAGCCCGGATCGCCACCGCATCGGGCGACGCGCGGATCGACCACGTCGAGGGGAATGTGAAATTCCAGGCGGCCAGTGGCAACCTCATCGTCGGCACGCTGCGGGGCAATCTCACGGTGCAGGCGGCCTCGGGTTCGGTGACCGTCGCCGTCGCCGCTGCCGGTGCGCTCACTGCGCACACCAGCAGCGGCGAAGTTGAGGTCGGTATCCCGGAGGGCACCGCCGCGCGTCTGGAACTCAACACCCGATCCGGAGCCGTCGACAACCGGCTGGGCGAATCCGACGGACCGGTCGCCGGCGACGAAACCGTGATCGTGCAGGCCCGCACCGGATCCGGCGACATCTCGATCCGCCGCGCAACTACCGCAGCTGCCGGTTAGACGGTCGGGTCGAACCGGAACACCGTCAATCGCCCTGCCAGCGCCTCGAACTCGTCCGGGGTTCCGTCGGTGACCAGGCCACTGCGTTTGGCGAAGCCGACGCCGACGGGCACCTTGACCGCGAACGCGCGCAGGATCGGGCGGGATTGTTCGGGGCTGAGTTCGACGATGCGGACCCGGCGCGACCGTCGGCCCCGCCGCAGCGTCCCGGCACCGGCGGCCCGGGCATTGGCCGCCCAGTCCGAGCCGGGATACCCGGCCACCGTGTAGAGGCCACCGTCGTGGTCGAACGGTGTCATCGGGGTGCTGCGCGGCACCCCGGATTTTCGCCCGGGCACCGTCAGCACCATCGCGGGTCCGACGGGGATGCCGAGACGCTGCAGGGTCACCATCATCTTGTTCATCGGCTTGAGCCAGCGCGGCGGCCGCAGCTCGGTCTGGTGTTCGGACATGTCTTGTCCTCCTTAGCTGTTGGCGAATAGTGCACGATGTCCGCGCACCCAGTCGGCGAACCCGGTGGCGGGCCGACCGAGAATCTTGTCGACCTCGTGGGTGACCAGCGCGGGCCGTTCGACGGTGTCGGCCAGCAGGCCCATGTACGCGTCGGCGAACTCCGCACCGAAGCCCAGGTCGACGAACCGCTGCCGCACCACCTCGGTCGGCACCTCGCGGTAGCGCAGTGGCCGCCCCAGCACCCGCCCGATCGTCGCCACCAGGTCGGTGTTGGTCAGCGACTGCGGTCCGGTCAGCGGAATGCGCTGTCCCACAAGGTCGTCGGTCAGCAGCGCGACCGCGGCAACGGCGGAGATGTCGGCATCGACGATCACCGCGGTGGATGCACTCGCATACGGGCCGCTCACCACGTCGCCATTTCGGATCTGGGCCGACCACATGCCGGCGAAGTTGGAGGCGAAAACCGTGGGCCGCAGGCTGACCCATTCCAGCCCGGAGGCCACGGCCAGTTGTTCGGCTTCCCGATTACGATCGCCGCGGACCCGGGAGGGCTGGCGCGAATCGTCGTCGTCGGCGTTGATCGCCGACAGCGCCACCAGCCGCTGCACCCCGGCCTCCCGCGCCAGGTCCACCGTCGCGGCCAGTTCGTCCCCCAGTGCGCGGGAGTTGAGGAAAACCGCCGTCGCGCCGGTCAGCCCGGCTGCGGCGGAGGTCACCAGCTCGGCCTCGGGTGGAAGGCCCGCGGCCTCGGGCCGGCGGGTAACGGCGCGTACCCGTGCGCCGGCGTTGACGAGTTCGGTGACAAGTGGGCGTCCCACGTTTCCGGTGGCGCCCGTGATCAGAATTGTGTTCATGCAGTCAAGGACGGGGCGCCGTCCGGGAAAGTTACAGCCGCGACACGGTAACTTTCCCCGGCCCTTATTCGTCGTACTCACATGAGCGATTCCGCGCCGATCGAACAGGCATGGCGGGACCATCACCCCTACCTGGTCAATCTCGCCTACCAGATGCTGGGCGACATCGGTGACGCCGAGGACGTCGCCCAGGAGGCGTTTCTGCGGCTGGCCCGCACCGACCCCGAGCGCCTCGACGATGTCCGCGCCTGGTTGACAGTGGTGACGGGCCGATTGTGTCTGGACAGCCTGCGGTCGGCGCGGGCCCGGCTGGAACGCTCCGACGGTTCCGCCGTGCTCGACACCACCGCAGCCGCCGGTGCCGACCCGGCCGATCGGGTCACGCTCGACGACCAGGTCGCTGCCGCGGTCCTGACCGTCCTCACCCGGCTCAGTCCCGGGGAGCGGGTCACCTTCGTATTGCACGACATCTTCCGAACTCCGTTCGAGGACATCGCCGAAACGGTGGGGCGGCCGGTGGGGACGTGCCGTCAACTGGCGCGCCGGGCCCGGACAAAGGTGGTCGGTGCCGCGCCGAGGCTGAACGAGATCAGCCCCGGCGAACACCGGCAGGTCACCGATGCGTTCATCACCGCCTGCGCCAACGGTGACGTGCGTGCGCTGGCCGCGGTGCTGGACCCCAGCGTGTGGGGCGTCGGAACGGTACTCGTCGACCCGGCGTTTCGCCAGGTCAACAGGGGTCGCCAGGATGTCGCGACGAACCTGCTGCGCTACCTCGGGCCCGGTGCGACGGTGGTCTGCGCGGCTGAGCCGGTGTTGCTCGCATTCGACCACCGTCGGCTGTTCGCGGTCGTGGTGTTGACCATCCGCGATGGGCTGGTGGTCAAGATCGAAGCGACCGCGGACCCATCGGCCCGGACGGCGGCGCAGTCCTGACCCTGGTCGACTCAGGGACCCGGGTCACAGCGCGGCACAATGTAGGGGTGAGCGACAGAAAGCGCGTGCTGATACTCGGCAGTACCGGATCGATCGGCACCCAGGCGCTCGACGTCATCGCCGCCAACCCGGATCGCTTCGAGGTGGTCGGCCTGGCGGCCGGCGGCGGCAACCCGGACCTACTCGCCGCCCAGCGCGCCGCGACCGGCGTCACCAACATCGCCGTCGCCGACCCGGCCGCCGCGGAGAAAGTCGGTGACGTGACCTATGCCGGGGCCGACGCGGCCACCCGGCTGGTCGAGAACACCGAGGCCGATGTGGTGCTCAACGCCCTGGTCGGCGCGTTGGGGCTGACGCCGACGCTGGCCGCGCTGGGCACCGGCGCGCGCCTGGCCCTGGCCAACAAGGAGTCGCTGGTCGCGGGCGGCCCGCTGGTGCTCAAGGCCGCCGCGCCGGGGCAGATCGTCCCGGTGGATTCCGAGCATTCGGCGATGGCCCAATGCCTGCGCGGCGGCACCGCGGACGAGGTCGCCAAGATCGTGCTGACCGCATCCGGCGGGCCGTTCCTGGGATGGTCGGCCACCGAGCTGGAGTCGGTCACCCCCGAACGGGCCGGCAAGCATCCCACCTGGTCGATGGGCCCGATGAACACGCTGAACTCGGCGACATTGGTCAACAAGGGGCTGGAGCTGATCGAGACCCACCTGCTGTTCGGTATCGACTACGACCGCATCGAGGTGGTGGTGCACCCGCAGTCGATCGTGCACTCGATGGCCACGTTCACCGACGGTTCGACGCTGGCCCAGGCCAGCCCGCCGGATATGAAGCTGCCGATCGCGCTGGCTCTGGGCTGGCCGGAGCGGGTTCCCGGGGCGGCGTTGGCCTGCGACTTCAGCACCGCGTCCAGATGGGACTTCCTGCCGCTGGACAACGAGGTGTTCCCCGCGGTGCAACTCGCCAGGCACGCCGGGCAACGCGGCGGGTGCCTGACCGCGGTCTACAACGCGGCGAACGAGGAAGCCGCCGAGGCGTTCTTGGCGGACCGCATTTCCTTCCCGGCGATTGTGCAGACCGTCGGTGAGGTGTTGCACGCCGCTGACCAGTGGGCCGCCGAACCCGCTACCGTGGACGAGGTACTCGACGCGCAGCGGTGGGCCAGAGACCAGGCCCGGCGCCGCGTCGAGCAGGAATCCGGCAGAAGAGGGCTCGTCATCAAATGATGTTCGTTATCGGTATCGCGCTGTTCGCGCTGGCCATCCTGGTGTCGGTGGCCCTGCACGAATGCGGCCACATGTGGGTGGCGCGGGCCACCGGGATGAAGGTCCGCCGCTATTTCGTCGGCTTCGGGCCGACGTTGTGGTCGACCCGTCGCCCCAACCGGCTGGGTGAGACCGAGTACGGCCTCAAGGCCATCCCGCTGGGCGGGTTCTGCGATATCGCGGGCATGACTTCGGTTGACGAGATCGCGCCGGAAGACCAGCCCTATGCCATGTACAAGCAGAAGGTGTGGAAGCGCGTCGCGGTGTTGTTCGCCGGTCCCGCGATGAACTTCATCATCGGCCTGGTGCTCATCTATGCCGTCGCGATCATGTGGGGCCTGCCCAACATCACCCAGCCCACCACCGCGATCGTCGGTGAAACCGGTTGTGTCGCACCGCAACTGAGCCTCGACAAGATGGGCGAGTGCACCGGGAAGGGGCCCGCGGCGCTGGCCGGAATCCAGGCCGGCGACGAAATCGTGAAGGTCGGCGACACCACGGTCTCCGACTTTCCCCAGATGGCCGCCGCGATCCGCAAGCTCAACGGTCCGGTGACCATCGAGCTCAAGCGCGACGGCCAGACCATCAACACCGTCGTCGACGTCACCCAGACCCAGCGGTTCACCAGCACGGAGGCCAAGGAGGCCGCCACGGTCGGCGCGATCGGCGTGAGTGCCGTCCCGGTCCAGCCGCCGACGAAGTACAACGCGCTCAGCGCGGTGCCCGCGACCATCACGTTCACCGGCGACCTGACCGTGGAACTGGGCAAGTCGCTGGCCAAGATTCCCACCAAGATCGGTGCCCTGGTGCACGCGATCGGTGGCGGCGAGCGGGACAAGGAGACCCCGATCAGTGTGGTCGGTGCCAGCATCATCGGTGGCGAGACCGTCCAGGCCGGGCTATGGGTGGCGTTCTGGTTCTTCCTGGCCCAGTTGAACTTTGTGCTCGGCGCGATCAACCTGGTGCCGCTGTTGCCGTTCGACGGCGGACATATCGCGGTGGCGACGTACGAGAAGATCCGCAACATGTTCCGGGCGGCGCGCGGCAAGGTGGCCGCCGGACCGGTCAACTACCTCAAGCTCATGCCGGCCACCTACGTGGTGTTGGCGGTCGTGGGCGGCTACATGCTCCTGACCGTGACCGCCGACCTGGTCAACCCGCTCAGCATCTTCCAATAGGAGATCCCCATATGACCTCGTCCATCGGTTTGGGCATGCCCGCCCCGCCCGCGCCCACTCTGGCACCCCGGCGCAAGACCCGTCAGCTCAAGGTGGGCGGTGTCGGCATCGGCAGCGAGCACCCCATCGCGGTGCAGTCGATGTGCACCACCAAGACCCACGACGTCAACTCCACGCTGCAGCAGATCGCCGAGCTGACCGCGTCGGGCTGTGACATCGTGCGGGTGGCCTGCCCCCGCCAGGAGGACGCCGATGCGCTGGCCGAGATCGCCCGGCACAGCCAGATCCCGGTGATCGCCGACATCCACTTCCAGCCCAAGTACATCTTCGCCGCGATCGACGCCGGCTGCGCAGCGGTGCGGGTCAACCCCGGCAACATCAAGGAGTTCGACGGCCGGGTCGCCGAAGTCGCCAAGGCCGCCGGTGACGCGGGCATCCCGATCCGGATCGGCGTCAACGCCGGCTCGCTGGACCCGCGGTTGCTGAAGAAGTACGGCAAGGCCACCCCGGAGGCGCTGGTGGAGTCGGCGCTGTGGGAGGCCTCGCTGTTCGAGGAGCACGGCTACGGCGACATCAAGATCAGCGTGAAGCACAACGATCCGGTGATCATGGTCGAGGCCTACCGGCAGCTGGCCGCGCAGTGCGACTACCCGCTGCACCTCGGGGTCACCGAGGCCGGCCCGGCGTTCCAGGGCACCATCAAGTCCGCGGTGGCGTTCGGGGCGCTGCTCAGCGAGGGCATCGGGGACACCATCCGGGTGTCGCTGTCGGCGCCGCCGGCCGAAGAGGTCAAGGTCGGCAACCAGATCCTGGAGTCGCTGAATCTGCGGCCCCGCGGTCTGGAGATCGTGTCCTGCCCGTCGTGTGGGCGGGCCCAGGTCGACGTCTACACGCTGGCCAACGCGGTCAGCGCGGGCCTGGACGGGCTTGACGTCCCGCTGCGGGTGGCGGTGATGGGCTGCGTGGTCAACGGCCCGGGGGAGGCTCGTGAGGCCGACCTGGGGGTGGCCTCCGGCAACGGCAAGGGGCAGATCTTCGTCAAGGGTGAGGTGATCAAGACGGTCCCGGAGGCGCAGATCGTCGAGACCCTGATCGAGGAGGCGATGCGCCTCGCCGCCGAGATCGATACCGAAGCCGGTTCGCCCGGTGCGAGCGGTTCCCCAGTGGTCACCGTAAGCTGATAGCGACCGCTGTGAGCGGGGTCACCCAGCCTCGGCTTGAGCAGAGAGAATCGTCAATGTCGGCTCCGCCCGTGTTTCGCCTCGTAGACGAGCGACGAGTCTCCGTGGTGCGCGACGCGGCGCCGGTGCTGCGGGTTTTCGCCGAAGACCCGGTGGGTTCCTGCATGGTGGCCTCGCGGGTCGCCGAGTTCGGTGTCGAGCCCGGCGCGATCGGCGGGGAACTGTGGACTCGGCGCGGCGCCGCCGAATCGCTGTGTTACGCCGGGCCGAACCTGATCCCGCTGCGTGGTGGCGCCGAGGATCTCAAGGCGTTCTCGGACAAGGCGATGAGTATCCCGCGGCGGTGTTCCTCTCTGGTCGGCCGCGCCGAGTTGGTGATGCCGATGTGGCAGCGGCTGGAATCGGTGTGGGGGACCGCCCGTGACGTGCGTGAGCAACAGCCGTTGATGGCGTTGAACGCGATGCCGCAGTGCCCGATGGACCCGGCGGTACGCCCGGTACGGATGGACGAGCTCGACACCTACCTGGTGGCGGCGATCGACATGTTCATCGGTGAAGTCGGTGTCGACCCCCGGATGGGTGATGGCGGCCGGGGTTACCGGCGCCGGATCGCCGGGCTGATCGCCGCGGGGCGGGCGTGGGCCCGGTTCGAGCACGGCAAGGTCGTGTTCAAGGCCGAGGTCGGGTCGCAGTCACCCGCGGTCGGTCAGATCCAGGGCGTATGGGTACATCCGGAATGGCGCGGGCACGGCCTGGGCACCGCCGGGACAGCGGCGCTGGCGGCCGCGGTGGTGCGGTCGGGCCGCATCGCGAGTCTCTACGTGAACAGCTACAACACGGTGGCCCGGGCGACATACGCCCGGATCGGATTCGAGCAGGTCGGTACGTTCGCCACGGTGTTGCTGGACTGACTTTCGCCGGGCTGAGCGTCAGCGCCGCGCGGAGGCGGCCCGGGCCAGCAGATCATCGACGGACCATTGGTCGTCGGCATGCGCGCCGTACTTGGCGGCAAGCACCTCCCCGTCCGGGGCGATGAGGAAGTCTGCGGGCAGCCCGAGCCGTCCACCGGGCTGTCGGCCGGCCGGGGCGCGGAAGCGCCCGCGCAGCGTCAGGGCAATGCCACGGACGATCGCGGTCCAGCTGCGGGGATCGAGCAGGGCGCGGGGGCTGGACTCGACGCCGAACAGTCGGTAGACGTCCCTGTCTGGATCGGCAACCGTGGCAATTGGCAGTTCGGCTGTGTGCTCGGCCAATTCGGTTGCGGGGGAGTGAAAGAAGACCACCTCGCGGATACCGGCGGCGCTGATCTCCGGATGCCTGGCTACGAACGACTGCAAGTGCAGATTGCAGATCGGGCAACCCGCGAACCGCCGGAACTGCAGGTGCACCAGGCCCTGCGGATCAGGCACCGGGACGTGTTCGCCGGTGACACTGAGGAATTGGTACCGGTCGATGATTCTGGGGGGTTTGGGCGAAGCGGATTGGGTCACGGCTACTCCTCGTTAGCGTGCGATGTACGCTTACTCTCGCACGCTATAGGCGTACGGTGTACGCTGTCAATCGTCATGCCACGACCGCGTTCACTCAGTCAAACTCAAGTCGCCGCCGCTGCGCTCGCGGTGGTGGATGCCGACGGTCTGGCGGGCTTGTCGATGCGTGCCGTGGCTCGCCGGCTGGGTATGGGCACCATGTCGCTGTACCGCTACGTCACCGATCGCGACGAACTGGAAGCGATGGTGGTGGGCCTGGTGCTCGACGGCATGGACCTCGGCCTGCCCCAGGGATCTGCGCGCCATCAGCTCACCGTGCTCGCCGAGCAGGTGCGTGATGCTGCGGTGCGCCATCCCGCGGTGGCTCCGCTGATGCTCACCCATCGGCACCGCGCGGCCGCGTCGCTGCGCTGGGGAGAGTCGGTGCTCGGCGTGCTGGCGGCCGCCGGCTATGCCGGTAAGCGACGGGTGTACGCGTTCCGGGCGCTGCTGGCCTACATTTTCGGAGCCCTCGAGATCGAGATGCTGGGGAGTTTGACCGGGCCCGGGACTCAAGCCCTGGCGAATATGCCCGCGGGCGAGTACCCGCTGTTGTCCGAGACCGCGGCGCTGGCCGGCGATATCGGGCCGGATGAGGAATTCCGGCGCGGCCTGGAACTCCTGCTACGTGCCCTGGGTCTGTAACCTGATCCGGCGCGCTGTCGGATTCGGCACGGTGTGCTGGCCGGCAACCTGTCGGTCTCGGCACAGTCTCGGTTCGGTCTCGGTGCGCCTCCGACGAAACCAGCGGCAGCGTTCTTACCATCAGCCTCAATGGCAACTCAAACATCATCAGTCACACGGGCTGCCGGCCGTTTCGCGGTCGTTGTGGTTATCGGGGCCTCGGCGCTGAGCGGCTGTACCCCACGGCCGGACGGGCCCGAGCCGGCCGCCGAGAAGTTCTTCGCGGCACTGGTGACTGGTGACACCACTGCCGCTGCGGCGCTGGCGGACCGCCCCGGGGAGGCCAAGACCGCCCTCAGTGAAGCGTGGCACGGCCTACAGGCCACCCGACTCGACGCGCAGATCCTCGGGTCCAAGTACGCCGGGGACACCGGCAGCGTCACCTACCGCTACACCTGGCATCTGCCCAAGGACCGCACCTGGACCTACGACGGCCAGCTCAACATGGTTCGCGACGAAGGGCGTTGGGAGGTGCGCTGGAGCGCCACCGGGCTGCATCCGAGACTCGGCGAGCACCAGACTTTCGCGCTGCGGGCCGATGCGCCGCGACGGGCCTCGATCAATGAGCGCGGCGGCTCCGACGTGCTGGTGCCCGGCTACGTCTACCACTACGCGCTGGATGCCAGGGCGGCCGGCGCGGCCCTGATGCCGACGGCCCGTGCGGTGGCCGACGCACTGCGGGATTTCGATCCTGCCCTGGGTGATCCTCAGCTCCTGGCCGAGCAGGCCAGCGCGTCAGCACAGCCGATGAGCCTGATCACGCTGCGCCAGGCCGACAACGACCGGATCTCACCGTTCATCGGCCACCTCGGCGGAGTCGTCGTCACCCCGCAGCCCGAAATGCTGCCCACCGACGAGACTTTCGCCCCGGCGATCGTCAACGAGGTCAAGAAGGCGGTGGCCGACGACCTCGACGGGCAACCGGGCTGGCGGGTGGTCACCGTCAACCAGAACGGTGTCGACGTCGACGTGCTCAACGAGGTGGCGGGCCAACCGGCCCCGTCGATCACCATCAGCCTGGATCGCGCCGTGCAGGTTGCCGCGCAGAACGCCGTCAACACCACCGGCAAGCAGGCGATGATCGTCGCGATCAAACCGTCCACCGGGGACATCCTGGCGGTCGCGCAGAACGCCGCCGCCGATGCCGACGGGCCGATCGCTACCACGGGACAGTTCCCGCCCGGATCGACCTTCAAGATGGTCACCGCGGGGGCGGCCATCGAGCGTGACATGGCAACGCCGAACACCTTGTTGGGTTGCCCCGGCAGCCTCGACATCGGGCACCGGACCGTCACCAACTACGACGAGTTCGACCTCGGCACGGTGCCGCTGTCGCGGGCATTCGCCAACTCGTGCAACACCACGTTCGGGGAACTCGCCAGCCGGATGCCCCCGCGCGGCCTCACCCAGGCCGCCGCGCGGTACGGCATCGGCACCGACTACCACGTCGAAGGCCTCACCACGTTGACCGGTTCGGTGCCGCCGACGGTGGATCTGGCCGAACGCACCGAGGACGGTTTCGGCCAGGGCAAGGTGCTGGTCAGCCCCTTCGGCATGGCCATCGCGGCAGCGACGGTGGCGGCGGGCAAGACCCCGGTGCCGCAACTCATCGAGGGACGCCAGACCATGGTCGACGATGCGGGCGCCCCGATCAGCCCGAAGATGCTGGACGGATTGCGGCCGATGATGCGGCTGGTGGTGACCAACGGCACCGCCAAGGACCTCAACGGGCTCGGCGATGTGCGGGGTAAGACCGGTGAGGCCGAGTTCAACGGCGGCTCGCATTCCTGGTTTGCCGGATACCGCGGGGATCTGGCGTTTGCGGCACTGATCGTCGGCGGCGGAAGTTCGGAGTACGCGGTGCGGATGTGCAAGACGATGTTCGACGGGTTGCCGCCCGATTACCTCGCCTGAGTGATTGCGCTCGATCGCGCGCTCCCCGCGGTAGCGGGTGGCGGTAACGTGGAACGGGTCATGACAGGCACCAATGATCAATCGGTGGAGCTGCGGGTTTCCGATGCGGATCGCAACGGGACGATGCGGCGGCTGCACAATGCCGTGGCGCTCGGGCTGATCGACATCGCCGAGTTCGAGGAGCGCTCGGCGATGGTGTCGGCGGCCCGGCTGCATTCCGACCTCGATGCGTTGGTGGGTGACCTGCCGGGGCCCGGAGCGATCGTCACCACGGCCACCGACCGGGTCGAGCTGCGAGGTGTCCTCGGCTCGTTGAAACGCCATGGGGAATGGACGGTTCCGACCAGGCTGGCGCTGGTGCGCCGGATGGGTTCGGTCGAGCTGGACCTGACAAGGGCGCGGTTTGCCGGCCCGATGGTGGTCGTCGAGCTCGATATGAGATTCGGGTCCGTGGAGATCCGGCTGCCCGAAGGCGCCAGTGCGTCGATCGACGACGTCGAGGTCATCGTGGGCAGTGCCCGTGACCACCGGCGCGACGCCCCAGGCGAGGGCAGACCGCACGTCATCCTGACCGGGCGCGTGGTGTGCGGCTCGGTGGACCTCCGCGGGCCACGGAAAGCCTGGTTCGGGCGTTCGCTCAGGGGCTGAGCAGGGCTGCCGGTCAGCGCGGATCGAGTACCGCGAAGCTCAAGGTGGCCCGTGCGGCCAGCCGGTTGTCCCGCCCCGTGTCGGTGACGTCGACGGACGTGACGATCAACCGCCGGCCCGCGCGCACCACGGTGGCCTCGGCCCGGGCCGGGCCCTCCACGACGGGTGCCAGGTAGTGCACGTTCATATCGGCGGTGGTCACGTCCTGGCCCGGACCTACGCGGCGGCCGGCCAGCCGGCCCGCGGCGATGTCGATCAGCGTGGCGATCAGCCCGCCCTGCAGGGCGCCGCGGATGTTGGCCAGGTCGGGGCGGTTGTCCATCTCGATGATCAACCGCTCGTCGTTCTCCTCGATATCGCGGAAACCCATCTGTTTGAGCAGATGGACCGGTGCAGGCTCGGTGAGCATGGCCGCCACGCTAGCATCATTCTCGATTCCGGAGAGCCTCATTCTCTTCGCTAGCTGCCACGCTCGCCCAGGGCGGTGATCGGTACCCTGACCCCTATGTCCGTTCGTACCGCGTTGCGCCCCGGCGTGCTCTCGCCGACCCTGGCCGTGCCCAAGTCGATCCCGCGGCCGGAGTACGCCTGGCAGCCCACGGTTCAGGAGGGCAGCGAACCCTGGGTGCAGACCCCCGAGGTGATCGAGAAGATGCGCGTCGCCGGTCGGATCGCCGCCGGCGCGCTGGCCGAGGCAGGCAAAGCCGTGGCGCCCGGCGTCACGACCGACCAGCTGGACCGCATCGCCCACGAGTACATGATCGACCACGGTGCCTACCCGTCGACCTTGGGCTACAAGGGCTTTCCCAAGTCCTGCTGCACCTCGCTGAACGAGGTGATCTGCCACGGCATCCCGGACTCGACCGTGATCGAGGACGGTGACATCGTCAACATCGACGTCACCGCCTACATCGACGGTGTACACGGCGACACCAATGCCACCTTCCTGGCCGGAGACGTCTCCGAAGAACATCGGCTGCTGGTCGAGCGCACCCACGAGGCGACCATGCGC
Source organism: Mycolicibacterium frederiksbergense (assembly GCF_029893345.1). Lineage (GTDB taxonomy): Bacteria > Actinomycetota > Actinomycetes > Mycobacteriales > Mycobacteriaceae > Mycobacterium > Mycobacterium frederiksbergense_B. The sequence goes on from NZ_JARXVE010000006.1 coordinate 386,757, forward strand.
GCCATCAAGGCGGTCAAGCCCGGACGCGCGCTGTCGATCGTCGGCCGGGTCATCGAGGCCTACGCAAATCGTTTCGGCTACAACGTGGTTCGCGATTTCACCGGGCACGGCATCGGTACTACTTTCCACAACGGTCTGGTGGTGCTGCACTACGATCAGCCCGCCGTCGAGACGGTGCTTGAGCCGGGCATGACCTTCACCATCGAACCGATGATCAACCTGGGCACGCTGGACTACGAGATCTGGGACGACGACTGGACCGTGGTGACCAAGGACTGCAAGTGGACCGCGCAGTTCGAGCACACCCTGGTGGTCACCGAGGACGGCGCCGACATCCTGACCCTGCCGTGACACTTCTTCGGCGAGCAGTCGCAAACTCGCACGATTTGGCGGTGTGCAGTGCGACTCTGCGTCTGCTCGCGCTGGAAAAATGAGCGGCGGGGCGCTGCTGGTCGCAGGCACCACTTCCGACGCCGGGAAATCGATGGTCGTCGCCGGGTTATGCCGGCTGCTGGCCCGCAAAGGTCTGTCCGTGGCGCCGTTCAAGGCGCAGAACATGTCGAACAACTCGGCGGTCACCGTTGACGGCGGGGAAATCGGCCGGGCGCAGGCCATGCAGGCCCGCGCCGCCGGGCTGGCCCCCAGCACCAGGTTCAACCCGATCCTGCTCAAACCCGGCGGGGATCGCACCTCCCAGTTGGTGGTCCGTGGCCGGGTCGCCGGGACGGTGGCCGCCGGCGACTACTTCACCCATCGCGACCGGCTCGCCGCGCTGGTCGCTGACGAATTAGCCTCGCTGAGAGCCGAATTCGACGCGGTGATCTGTGAAGGTGCCGGCTCGCCGGCCGAGATCAACCTGCGCGGCACCGACCTGGCCAACATGGGGCTGGCCCGGGCGGCGGGCTTACCCGTCGTCGTGGTGGGCGACATCGACCGCGGCGGCCTGCTGGCCCACCTGCACGGCACCGTGGCCATTCTGGAGCCCGAGGATCAGGAGCTCATCGCGGGCTTCGTGGTGAACAAGTTCCGCGGTGACCCGACCCTGCTGCAGCCCGGCCTGCACCAGCTGCAGGAGCTCACCGGGCGGCCCACCTACGGGGTGATCCCGTTCGACGACGGAATCTGGCTGGACGCCGAGGATTCGGTTTCGGTCCGGCCGGGCGGCATGGTCGGTGCGCCGCAGCCGCCGCGCGGCACGCAGACGCTCACCGTCGCGGCCATCCGACTGCCGCGCATCTCCAATTCGACCGATGTCGAGGCGTTGGCTTGCGAACCGGGTGTCGCGGTGCGCTGGGTTGTCGACGCCGCCGACCTGGCCGGCGCCGATCTCGTGGTGATCCCCGGCAGCAAGGCCACCGTGAGCGATCTGGCCTGGCTGCGCCGCAGCGGCCTGGCCGATGCCATCCTCGCCCACGCCCGGCGGGACCGGCCGGTGCTCGGCGTATGCGGCGGGTTCCAGATGCTGTGCCGCCGAATCGACGACGCCGTGGAGGTAGGGGCATATGGGGCAGCCGTATCCGCGGCAGTTTCCGTCGAGGGGCTGGGCCTGCTCGATGCCGATATCGAGTTCGCCGCCGAGAAGACGCTGCGGCACTGGGAAAAACCGTTGTGGGGCTACGAAATTCACCATGGTCAGGTGACCCGCTCGGCGGCCGAGGATTGGCTCGGGGTCGGGTTGCGTCGCGGCGCGGTGTACGGCACGCACTGGCACGGTCTGCTCGACAACGACGCATTGCGCCGGGCCTGGTTGACCGAGGTCGCCGCCGGCGCGGGTCGCACCGGATTCGTCGTTGCCGACGACACCGATGTGCCGGGCCGCCGCGATGCCCAGCTGGATCTGATGGCCGATCTGCTGGCGGCCCATCTCGACATCGACGCCGTGCTGGACTTGCTGCAGCACGGGCCGCCGCGACGGCCCACCATGAGCACTGCGCTGACCGGCCCTGCTGGTTAACCTGGGGTTATGAACTGGTGCCGTCGATGGGTGGCAACGCCGATCGGTCTGGTCGCCACCTTGCTGGCGATGTCCGGTTGTGCGTCCGTGGTCGCCGGCACACCCACCTGGCCGGGCGCCACCTTGGAGAAGGTGCTGCTCACCTCCGCAGACTTCCCGCCCGGCGTGCAGTTCGACCGGATCACCGACAACGGCGGGGGACCGGGCGGATCGGTTGGACCGCCACCGATGCTGTCCACACCGGCCGGCTGCAGTGACGGGCTCACCCGGGTGATCGCCGAATCCGCTGAGCACGGCCCGGGCAGCGCCGCGCAGATCGTCGTGGCCTACGACGGGGCGCGCATGGTGCTGACCGTGATGTCCTCGCCGCTGCCGCTGGACCGACTGGAGGCCACAGCACAACGGTGCGCACGGTTCTCCACCCACTTCGATCTGTCAGATCCGGGCATCCCGATGACCACCACCAAGCTGCCCGCGCCTCACGCATCGGCGTTGGCCTATCAACAGACCATGCGATTGCGCGGCACCGAGCAGAGCATCTTCTTCGCATTCGAAAATGTCGGCAACTGGGCGGTTTTCGGCATCGCGTTCCCGACTCGGAATCCAGCTATTGCGGCCAAAGCTGAATTGCCGCAGACGTTTCTGGACATGTTCAGCATGCAGGCGCAACGCCTGGTGAGCGGCTGACGCAGGCGTCAGGACAATCGGATTCCGGCCCGTTCGCCGACCCTGGACGGTAGTTTGTCCGAATGCTTACCACCGTCGTGACGCTCGACGGCTTCACCACACCCGTCGATGTCTCGGGACCTGACAAGGGTTCCACCGTGGTGGTGCTCTGCGCCGGTCATCACGGGCCGGCCGCCTATGAGGCGATCTGCCAGCGGTTGCACACTGCCTCACTGCGCACCGTGATCATCGGCCCCGACCCGCGACTGACCGCCAAGTCCGTGGTCGGCATCCTGGATTCGCTGGACATCAAATGGGCCCTGCTGGTCGGTGACCGGCTCGGCGGCGAACTCGCCTGGGAGTTGGCCGCGACCCGGCTGGACAAGTTCACCGGCCTGGTGGTGGTCGACCGTGGTCACCCGCGGGTTGCCGACACCACCGGCGTGATCCGCGACGACGAGTGCCCGCCGGTGGAGATGAACACCACCGTGCTGGTCAGCACCCCCGGCGCCCGCGCCGTGGCCAAGGCCAGCCAGCGCTATGTGTACGGAGACTTCCGGCTGGTGGAGATGCCGGGCGGGCGCAAGGCCGGGGACTCCACCGCACAGCTCGCCGCCGAGATCGTGCTGCGCACCAGCAGTTGGTGACAACCGCGCCTGCTGGTGCGCACGCCCCACTCAACCGACCTCTTCAAGCTCCCCACCGGCGGTACGGACCTGCTTGATCGGGCCGGTGAACCAGTGTTTCACCGACACGTGCCAGTAAACGAAGAGCAGTACCAGCACGCCGCCCACCAGCAGTGGGGTGTAGTTCACGAACTTCCACTCGAAACTCGGATCCCAAGGCATGCCGCCCAGCGAGGTCGGGAACATCGCGATGATCGCGGTGACGATGATCTCGATGATCGCCACCGGAGCCATCCACTTGTACTTGTTGGCCACATTCCACCGACCCTGCTCGAACGTGTCTCCGGCCTTCCAGCGGTAATAGATCGGCACGGCGAAGCACAGGTACAGCCCGACCACGCCGATCGAGACGACCGCGTAGAACGCCACCGGCGACGGCACGTCGACACCGTTGACCGGAATCTTCACCGGCACGATGGCGGGCAGCGTGATGATCGCCGCGATCACCGCGGTGATGATGACGGCGTTGGCGGGCACCCGGGTGGCGCTGATCTTCGACCAGAGCTGGTGCCCGGGGACGGCACGGTCCCGGCTGAATGCGAACAGCATGCGTGAGGCGCTGGTCTGGCAGGCGGTGGTGCAGAACAGCTGACCCGCGGTGGCGATCAGCAGCACCACGCCGGCCCATTTCGATCCCAGCGCCTGGGTGAAGATGGTTGCCACCGCGCCACCATTGGCCGACACCTCGTCGGAGTTCTGCACGGCGAACAGGAAGGACAGCAAGAGGATCCAGCCACCGATGGCTGAGTAGAAGATCGACTGCCAGATGCCTTTTGCGGCGGCGTTTGCCGCGCTCTTGGTCTCTTCGGACAGGTGCGCCGATGCGTCATATCCGGTGATCGTGTACTGCGTGAGGATCGCCGAGATCGGCAGCACAAACAGCAGGAAGCCCCAGCCCGACGTGGAGCCGGAGAAGATCCCGGAGTTGTTGATGGTCTTGGCGAAAACGTCAGAGACACTGGCGTGTTGGTCGGGGAGTAGCCACAGGATCGCGATCACTGCGGCGGCGCCCGCGACGTGCCACCACACCGAGACGTTGTTGATCACCGCCAGCAGGTGCGACGAGAAGATGTTGATCACGGCTGAGGCCGCCAGAATGATCAGGAACATGATGAACACCCGGGTCAGGCTGTAGCCGGCGAGCCAGGATTCACTGAAGGTGCCCATGGTGAGATCCAGGAATGTCGCGCTGCCGTAGGACACCGACGCCAGGATGGCGATCAACCCGATCAGGTTGAGCCAGCCGGTGTAGAAACCGGCCTTGGGGCCGCCGAGTTTGGAAGCCCACCAATAGATTCCGCCCGATGTGGGATACGCGGAAACCAGCTCGGCCAGACAGAATCCGATGATCAGGATGAACACCGAGACGATGGGCCAGCCCCAGGCGATGGCGGCCGGACCGCCGTTGTTCCAGCCCAGTCCGAATGAGGTGAAACAGCCCGCCAGGATCGAGATGATCGAGAACGAGATGGCGAAGTTGGAGAAGCCGGACCAGGACCGCTGGAGTTCCTGGACATAGCCGAGCCTCGCGAGATGCTGTTCGTCGTCGTTCAGGTGTTCATGACCTTCAGGCACAACGCCTCCTCGGGTACGGGCGGGCCGGGCGGATGAACCCGCGCTGCTCACGGACAATAGAGCGTTATTGGTCGGCTGTCCTACCTTTTGGGCGTGACAATCGTGCTGATTCGGGGCACGATCGTCACGTCATCGTCGAGGCAATGGTCGGCTGGTCGCCATGTTGTCCAGCTAGTCCCACACGGACAGAAGGGTGCGCAATGAGCCAGAACCCCGGCATGCTGGCACAGGCCGACCTGGAGCAAATGGTGGCGGCGGGCGAGATCGACACCGTGATCGTCGCCTTCTGCGATATGCAGGGTCGGCTGACCGGCAAGCGGGTTTCCGCGCGACTGTTCGTCGAGGAGGTCGCCGCCCACGGCGCGGAGTGCTGCAACTATCTGCTGGCCGTCGACGTGGAGATGAACACCGTCGACGGATACGCGATCTCCAGTTGGGATACCGGATACGGCGACATGGTGATGACGGCCGACTTCACCACCTTGCGGTTGATCCCCTGGCTGCCCGGCACCGCGCTGGTGATGGCGGACCTGTCCTGGCTCGACGGCCGCCCAGTGGAGCAGGCGCCGCGCAGCATCCTCACCCGGCAGATCGACCGCCTGGCCGAGCGGCAACTGGTGCCCTATGTCGGTACCGAACTCGAGTTCATGGTCTTCGACAACAGTTTTCGCGAGGCCTGGGCCGCCGGATACCGCGACCTGACACCGGCGACCGATTACAACGTCGACTACGCGATGCTGGCCTCCACCCGGATGGAACCGTTGCTGCGCGACATCAGGCTCGGCATGGAGGGCGCCGGCATGTACTGCGAGGGCGTCAAGGGGGAGTGCAACCGCGGGCAACAGGAGATCGCTTTCCGCTACGACCATGCCAAGGTCACCTGCGACAACCACGCGATCTACCGCAACGGCGCCAAGGAGATCGCCGACCAGCACGGTAAGAGCCTGACCTTCATGGCGAAATTCGATGAACGCGAAGGCAACAGCTGTCATATCCACATCTCGTTGCGGGGGACCGACGGGACGGCGGTGTTCGCCGATGAGTCCGAACCGCGCGGGATGTCGCCGATGTTCCGCAGCTTCATCGCCGGTCAACTGACCACCCTGCGCGAGCTGACGCTGTTCTATGCGCCGAACATCAACTCCTACAAGCGGTTCGCCGACGGAAGCTTTGCGCCCACCGCCGTGGCCTGGGGCATGGACAACCGCACCTGCGCATTGCGGGTGGTCGGGCACGGGCATGGCATGCGCATGGAATCCCGGGCGCCAGGCGGCGACGTCAACCAGTACCTGGCGGTGTCGGCGCTGATCGCCGGTGGCCTCTACGGTATCGACCACGAGTTGCAGCTGCCCGAGCCGCTGGCCGGCAACGCCTATGTCAGTGAGGCGCAACGGTTGCCGACCACATTGGCGGAGGCCGCTGAGCTGTTCGAAAAGTCCGAGGTGGCGCGCGCGGCGTTCGGAGACGACGTCGTCGAGCACTACCTGAACAATGCACGGATCGAGTTGGCGGCATTCAACGCCGCCGTGACTGATTGGGAAAGGGTACGAGGTTTTGAACGGCTCTGAATCGATCGGGCGGCCACGCCCGGTTGTGGGCATGACGACCTATCTGCAGCAGGCGCAGACCGGTGTGTGGGATCTGCAGGCCAGCTTCCTGCCGCAGATCTACTTCGAAGGGGTCACCCGCGCCGGTGGCATCGCGCTGCTGCTGCCACCACAGCCCGTGGACAGCGACATCGCGGACCGGGTACTCGACCGGGTGGACGGTCTGGTCATCACCGGCGGCCCGGACGTCGACCCGGCCCGTTATGGGCAACAGCCACATTCGAGCACGGACAAGCCGGCCACCGAGCGTGACGCATGGGAGTTCGCTCTGCTCGAAGCTGCGTTGCGGCGCGGTATTCCGATGCTGGGCGTGTGCCGCGGCACGCAGCTGCTCAACACGGCGCTGGGCGGCACACTGCACCAGCACCTGCCCGACGTCATCGGGCACACCCATCATCAGAAGGGCGATGCGGTGTTCGGCACCTCGGCAGTGCGCACGGTGCCGAACACCAAGCTGGCGGCGCTGATCGGGGAGTCCTCGGACGCGCAGTGCTATCACCATCAGGCCATCGACCGGCTCGGTGACGGCCTGGTGGTCAGCGCCCGCGACACCGACGGCGTCATCGAAGCAGTCGAACTGCCCGGCGAACATTTCGTCCTCGGCGTGCAATGGCACCCGGAGGAACGACTCGACGATCTGCGGCTGTTCACCGCCGTGGTCGATGCGGCCAGAACCTATGCGACGGAGAGGGTCTCATGACGTCCAGCCAAGTCATCAACCCGGCCACCGAGGAGGTGTTGACCACGGTCGACCTCCTCGACGAGGCCGCCGTCGACGACGCGGTGGCCCGCGCGGCTGCGGCGCAGCGGAATTGGGCCCGGCTGGCCCCGGCCGCGCGGGCCGAGGCCCTGCGCGCCTTCGCGGCCGTCGTCGATTCCCACATCGACGAGTTGGCCGCCCTGGAGGTGGCCAACTCCGGTCACCCGATCGGGCAGGCCGAAGGTGAGGCCGCCCACGTCCGCAATGTGCTGCAGTTCTACTCGGCCAGCCCAGAGCGGTTGACCGGCAAGCAGATCCCGGTGGCGGGCGGTCTGGACGTCACGTTCAACGAGCCGCTGGGCGTGGTCGGGGTGATCACCCCGTGGAACTTCCCGATGACGATCGCGGCCTGGGGCTTCGCCCCGGCGCTGGCCGCGGGCAACGCCGTGGTGCTCAAACCGGCCGAGTGGACCCCGCTGACCACGATCCGGCTGGGCGAGCTGGCCGTCGAGGCGGGACTGCCTGCCGACCTGTTCCAGGTGCTGCCCGGCCGGGGCTCGGTGGTCGGAGAGCGCTTCGTCACCCACCCCGGTGTGCGCAAGGTGGTGTTCACCGGTTCCACCGAGGTGGGGATGCGGGTGATGGCCGGAGCGGCGGCGCAGATCAAGCGGGTCACCCTGGAATTGGGTGGCAAGAGCGCCAATATCGTGTTCGACGACTGTGATCTGGAGAAGGCCGCGGCTACCGCGCCCTATGGGGTATTCGACAACGCCGGGCAGGACTGCTGCTCGCGCAGCCGGATCCTGGTGCAGCGCAACGTCTACGAGCGTTTCATGGAGCTGCTGGAGCCGGCCGTCAAGGGCGTGGTGGTCGGCGATCCGAGCGTGCGTGCCACCGAGATGGGGCCGTTGGTGTCGCGTCCGCACTGGGAATCGGTGGTGTCCTATGTGCCCGACGGGGCGCCGGTGGCGTTCCGGGGTTCGGCCCCGCAGGGGCCCGGATACTGGTTCCCGCCGACGGTGCTGACCCCGCAGCGCACCGACCGCACCGTGACCGAGGAGATCTTCGGACCGGTGGTGACGGTGCTGCCGTTCGAGGACGAGGCCGATGCCATCGCCCTGGCCAACGACACGCCCTACGGGTTGTCCGGCTCGATCTGGACCGACAACATCTCGCGGGCGTTGCGGGTGTCGCGGGCGGTGGAATCGGGCAATCTCAGCGTCAATTCGCATTCCTCGGTGCGCTACAACACCCCGTTCGGTGGCTTCAAGCAGTCCGGCCTGGGTCGCGAACTCGGCCCGGACGCCCCGTTGTCGTTCACCGAAACCAAGAACGTCTTCATCGCAGTCGAAGATTCGCAGTAGAGGAGCTCCAGATGGATCTGACCCAACGTCTGGCCGGCAAGGTCGCCGTCATCACCGGTGGCGCCAGCGGCATCGGCCTGGCCACCGGCCGGCGTTTGCGCGCCGAGGGCGCCACGATCGTGGTGGGCGATATCGACCCCGCGACGGGTAAGGCCGCCGCCGACGAACTCGGCGGACTGTTCGTCGAAGTCGATGTCGCCGATCAGGCCGCCGTCGACAACCTCTTCGACACCGCGGCCGCGACCTTCGGCTCGGTGGACATCGCATTCAACAATGCCGGGATCTCGCCTCCCGACGACGATCTCATCGAGACGACCGAGCTGCCGGCCTGGCAGCGGGTGCAGGACATCAACCTCAAGTCGGTGTACCTGTCCTGCCGGGCCGCATTGCGGCACATGGTTCCGGCCGGCAAGGGCTCGATCATCAACACCGCGTCGTTCGTGGCCGTGATGGGTTCGGCCACCTCGCAGATCTCCTACACCGCGTCCAAGGGCGGGGTGCTGGCGATGTCGCGGGAACTCGGGGTGCAGTACGCCCGCCAGGGCATCCGGGTCAACGCGTTGTGCCCCGGACCGGTGAACACCCCGCTGCTGCAGGAGCTGTTCGCCAAGGACCCCGAGCGGGCTGCCCGGCGGATGGTGCACATCCCGCTGGGCCGGTTCGCCGAGCCCGAGGAGCTGGCCGCCGCGGTGGCGTTCCTGGCCAGTGACGACGCGTCGTTCATCACCGGCTCGACGTTCCTGGTCGACGGCGGCATCAGCTCCGCTTACGTCACACCGCTGTGACAGTTCGTCGTGTGATACCCCTGTAGATCACCATGACAGCCGAACCGGATCCGCAGCCCGCCGCCGTGCCTCATTCGCGGCTCGCCGCGGAGGCGGCGGCCGATGCCCTGCTGCGGCCGGTTCGGCTGGGCAATGCGTTCGAGGACACCGTCGGCCGGCTGCTGGAGACGATCCGGCTCGGGATGTTGGCGCCGGGGGAGTCGTTGCCGCCCGAGCGCGAGCTGGCCGCCCGGCTCGGGGTCAGCCGCGACACCGTCCGGGAGGCGATCAAGTCGCTGGCCGATGCGGGGTACCTGGTGTCCAAGCGGGGTCGCTACGGCGGCACCTTCCTGGCCGAGGAGTTGCCGCGGCCGATCGCCGACGGACCGAGGCCGACGCGCGAGGAGATCGACGATGCGCTGCGGCTACGCGAGATCCTTGAGGTCGGGGCGGCCAGGATGGCGGCCGGACGCACCTTGAGTGCGGCCGAGCGTGATGGGCTGTGGTCGCGGTTGGCCGATGTCCGCGGTGCCGAGCCCGACGACTACCGGCGGCTGGATTCGCGGCTGCATCTGGCCATCGCCGAGGCCGCCGGTTCGCCGTCACTGGTACCGCTGGTGGCCGAGAACCGGATGCGACTGAACGCTCTGCTGGATCAGATCCCGCTGCTACCACGCAACATTGTGCATTCCGATGAGCAGCATGAGGCCATCGTCATGGCCATCCTGGCCGGTGACAGCGAGGGCGCCGCAGCGGCCATGCTGGCCCACGTCGGGGGATCGTCGGCCTTGTTGCACGGCTTCCTGGACTGATCACTTCCCACCGCGAGCGACCATTGCTCCTATGTCAAGCGGCGGTTAGTTCGTCGGATTTGGGGTGGGTTTGGTTGGTGCCTTGGTCGGTGTGGAGGCAGCGGTAGACGGTGCGGGCGAGGTGGCGTTTGAGGCATCGCAGGGCTTCTTTGG
>NZ_JARXVE010000007.1 GCF_029893345.1 Mycolicibacterium frederiksbergense
AAAAACAACCACACCCCTAAACGGGAAAAAGAGGCGCGGTCAAAAAAACAACAAACTTAAAACCACCAAACACACTATTGAGTTCTCAAACAACAGGCCTTACAATTTTGTCGCCCTGTTTTGGGGCAACCCCGCCAGCTTAATCTGAATCTCGCTGGCAAGTCAAGGCGCTTCGTTCCGGTTTATCTCATCCGATCCTAGGCAACCTCGCCAGCTTAGTACCATCTCGGCTAGCTTGTCAAGTCGCTTTGGTCCGGGCTGTTCTCTCCGCTCCGCGGCGACTTCAAAAGATTAGCCCGAGCCGGCTTCAAAGGTCAAATCCGCTGGTCACCGACTTCGAGGCTGGTAGACCGGCTCGAACGTGCTGCCTACGAGCCTACTCGTTCGATCTCGGCTCCGAGGCTCAACAGATTCTCGACGAACAACGGGTACCCGCGATCGATGTGAAAGACGTCGTGGACCTCGGTCTCTCCGTCGGCGACCAAGCCGGCGAGCACCAGGCCGGCACCGGCGCGGATGTCCGAAGACCACACCGGCGCACTCGACAGCTGCGGGATTCCCCGCACCACCGCATGGTGTCCGTCCGTGCGTGCGTCAGCACCGAGCCGGATCATCTCCTCGACAAACCGGAATCGCGCTTCGAACACGTTCTCGGTGATCATCGAGGTTCCATCGGCTACCGCCGCCAGCCCGATAGCCATCGGCTGCAGGTCGGTCGGAAAACCCGGGAATGGCAGCGTCGCCACGTTGACCGCCTTGGGGCGCTCGTACTGAACCACCCGGAAGCCGTTGTCGTTCTGGGTCACCGTCGCGCCGGCATCGTGCAACTTGTGCAGCACCAGCTGCAGATGCTGCGGGTCCACTCCGGTCACCGAGATGTCGCCGCGGGTCATCGCCGCCGCTATCCCCCACGTCGCCGCCACAATCCGGTCGCCGATCACCCGGTGTTCTGTCGGATACAGCCGATCGACACCGGTGATCGTCAGTGTGGACGTCCCCGCACCGCTGACCTTGGCGCCCATCTGGTTGAGCATCGCGCAGATGTCGACGATGTCGGGCTCGCGCGCCGCGTTGTGGATGGTGGTGACACCTTCGGCCAGTACCGCGGCCATCAGGATGTTCTCGGTGGCACCCACCGACGGGAACTCCAACTGGATCTCGGCCCCACGCAGATGATCGGCTTCGGCCACCACACAGCCGTGCTCGATATTGCAGGTCGCCCCGAGTTGGCGGAGCCCGGCCTGGTGCATATCCAGCGGCCGGGATCCGATCGCATCACCCCCCGGCAGGGCAACCTTGGCCTTCTTGCACCGCCCGACCAGTGGACCCAGCACGCACACCGATGCGCGGAACTGCCGGACCGCTGCGAAATCGGCGTCGTACTTGGGTTCGTCAGGCGAGGTGATCCGCACCGTGTCGCCATCTAGTTCGACGGTGGCTCCCAATCCCCGAAGCACCTCGGCCATCAACGGCACATCGAGGATGTCCGGGCAGTTGGTGATCGTGCTGGTGCCCTCAGCCAGTAGTGCAGCCGCCATCAGCTTCAGCACACTGTTCTTTGCGCCGCCGACAGCAACTTCGCCTGATAACCGGTTACCGCCGGTCACCACGAAACGCTCGCTCACGCCGGTTAGTTTAAACAGGCGGCCAATGAGATTCCGCTCGCTGAGCAGATTCCGGCCGGCCCTGCTGGGTTACCAAATGCCCGGTACCGTGCAGCCATGGCAGTTCATCTCACCCGCATCTATACCCGCACCGGCGATGACGGCACGACCGGGCTGAGCGATTTCAGCAGGGTTTCGAAAGACGATTCGCGGTTGGCGGCCTACGCCGATTGTGATGAAGCCAACGCGGCCATCGGCGTCGCGGTCGCGCTGGGCAATCCCAGCCAGCAAATCCTTACGGTGTTGCGCCAGATTCAAAACGACCTGTTCGACGCCGGCGCCGACCTGTCGACACCGGTGGTGGAGAACCCCAAGTATCCACCGCTGCGAATCTCCCAGGCCTACATCGACCGGCTGGAGAAGTGGTGCGACGAGTTCAACGAGGCCCTGCCTGCACTGAACTCCTTCATCCTGCCCGGCGGTAGTCCGTTGTCGGCACTGCTGCATGTCGCGCGCACCGTGGCGCGCCGTGCCGAGAGGTCGGCCTGGATTGCGGTGCGCGAGCATGGCGAAGCGGTCAGTGTGTTGCCGGCGAAGTACCTCAACCGGCTGTCGGATCTGCTGTTCATCCTGTCCCGGGTCGCGAACCCAGAAGGAGACGTCCTGTGGAAGCCGGGCGGCGGAGCCGAGAAGTAATCAGTAGTTACGCCGCCGGGCCCGCGGCCCTAGTAATTCCGCCGCCGGGCCCGCGGCGATGGCCGCGACTCCAGCCACGATGTAAATGCCGTCAAGGCGCCCCGGTCCAGGGCGATCTCGTAGCCCTGCCGGCGTTCGGGACTGGTATCGCGTAGCTCCAGAATCACGATCTCATCGGTCATGATGTCGAACTCGTCGCCTCGCGGACCGCGGCGGGACACCACTTCCAGGCCCCGTCGACTCAATCGGCGATCCGGCCACCACCGGATGCTGGAAAGCCGGTAGAAGGCGGCCTCGCCACCGCGGTAGCGCATGACGCCGTGGCGCCAGCCTTGTCCGCCCACCGCGGGAATGTCGCGCAGGATGGCAGCCGTTCCACCAACCTGACGCAACTTCCACAGCCGGTAACTCAGCGCAATGACCGCCAGTGCCAGAACGCAGATGAGCGCGACCATGCCGATCATGGGCGCGCTCATCTGTCGTCAGTTCTATCGCTAGTCGATCTGGCCGAGGGCGCGCAGCCGCGCCCGGCCCCAAGCTGCAGTCCGCTCGTCGTCGGACTCCGCATCCTGCTTGGCCGAATCGCCGTCGATCTCGGATTCGAACTCAGCGTTCTCCACCAGGATCCGGACGGTCTCCTCGGTTACCGACAAAAAGCCGCCGTCGACGGCGATCCGCAGATCATCGTCACCCTCGCGCTCGACCCGAACCATCGCGTCATCGACCAGCTGCGCCACCAACGGAATGTGCCGCGGCAGGATGCCGATCTCACCGGCAGTGGTCCGTGTGAAGACGAACGTAGCTGCGCCGGACCAGAGCTCGCGCTCGACGGCGACGATCTCGACGTTCAAATCAGCCATGTCACACCACCTCTCGGGCTAGGGCACTCACAGCTTGGCGCCGAGGCTTTCGGCCTTCTTCGCCAGATCGTCCAGACCACCGATGAGGAAGAACGCCTGCTCGGGCAGGTGATCGAACTCGCCCTTGGCCAGCTTGTCGAAGGCCTCGATGGTCTCCTTGAGCGGCACGGTCGAACCCGGCTGGCCGGTGAACTGCTCGGCCGCCATCATGTTCTGGCTCAGGAAGCGCTCGATCTTGCGGGCGCGGTACACCAGGACCTTGTCTTCCTCGGAAAGCTCGTCGATACCGAGGATGGCGATGATGTCCTGGAGATCCTTGTAGCGCTGCAGGATCCGGATGACTTCCTGGGCAACCCGGTAGTGCTCGTCGCCGACCACGCTCGGGTGCAGGATCGTCGAGGACGATGCCAGCGGATCCACCGCGGGGAAGATGCCCTTGGAGAACACCGCACGCGAAAGCTCGGTGGTGGCGTCCAGGTGGGCGAACGTGGTGGCCGGTGCCGGGTCGGTGTAGTCGTCGGCGGGCACGTACACGGCCTGCATCGAGGTGATCGAGCGGCCACGGGTCGAGGTGATGCGCTCCTGCAGCTCGCCCATCTCGTCGGCCAGCGTCGGCTGGTAACCCACGGCCGAAGGCATACGACCCAGCAGGGTCGACACCTCGGAACCGGCCTGGGTGAACCGGAAGATGTTGTCGATGAACAGCAGCACGTCCTGGTTCTGCTCGTCGCGGAAGAACTCGGCCATGGTCAGGGCCGACAGGGCGACGCGCATACGGGTGCCCGGCGGCTCATCCATCTGGCCGAACACCAACGCGGTGTCCTTGAGCACGTTGGCGTCGGCGAGCTCGACCCACAGGTCGTTGCCCTCACGGGTGCGCTCACCCACGCCGGCGAACACCGAGGTACCACCGAAGTTGCGGGCGATACGGTTGATCATCTCCTGGATCAGAACCGTCTTACCCACACCGGCGCCGCCGAACAGGGCGATCTTGCCGCCACGCACGTACGGGGTGAGCAGGTCGACGACCTTCAGACCGGTCTCCAGCATCTCGGTGCGGGGCTCCAGGTCGGCGAAGGCCGGCGGCTTGCGGTGGATCGACCAGTGCTCGAAGTCCTTGCCGTAGCCGGGATCATCGAGGCAGTCGCCGAGCGCGTTGAACACGTGGCCCTTGACGCCGTCGCCGACCGGAACCGAGATGGACGCGCCGGTGTCGGAAACCTCGGCACCGCGCACCAGGCCGTCCGTGGGCTGCATCGAGATGCAGCGCACCAGGTTGTCGCCGAGGTGCTGGGCGACCTCAAGCGTCAGGGTCTTGGCCAGCGCGCCGAAGCTGATGTCGGCGTGCAGCGCGTTGAACAGTTCGGGCACGGCACCGCGCGGGAACTCAATGTCCACCACCGGGCCGGTGATACGGACCACGCGGCCCGCGGTCTTTTCTGCAGTAGCAGTCATTCTCTCTTCGCTTTCCTACGAGGCTTTCGTCTTTGGTCCGGCTAGCGCGCGTCGGCCAACGCGTTCGCGCCGCCCACGATCTCGCTGATTTCCTGGGTGATCTGCGCCTGACGTTCGCGGTTCGCCGCGAGCGTGAGTGCCTTGATCAGATCGTCGGCGTTGTCGGTGGCCGACTTCATGGCGCGCCGGCGCGAAGCCGACTCCGAGGCCGCCGCCTCCAGCAGCGCCGCGTACACGCGGGTGGCGATGTAGCGCGGCAGCAGCGCATCGAACAGGGTTTCGGCGCTCGGCTCGAACGAATACAGCGTGTGCGGACCGGTCGGCTCACCGACGTACTCGACGACCAACGGCGCGATCTGATGAGCAACCGCGGCCTGCGAGAGCATGGACCGGAACTCGGTAGAGACGATATGGAGTTCGTCCACCCCGAGAATCCCGTCCGCGCCGGCGTCATCTCCGTCGTCGTCAGCGCCGGACATGAACGTCGTCACCAGGGTGTCGGCGATCTCCTTGGCGTTCTCGTAGGTGGGCCGCTCAGAGAACCCGGTCCACGACTCGGTCACCGTCCGCTGCCGGAAGCTGTAGTAGCCCAAGGCTTTCCGGCCGACGACGTAGAGCACCGGGTTCTTGCCCTGTTCCCGCAGCAGCGAGAACAGTTCTTCGGCCCGGCGCAGCACATTGGCGTTGTAACCGCCGCAGAGACCGCGGTCCGAGGACACCACCAGCACACCGGCTCGCTTGGGGTTCTCCCGCTGAACGAGCAGCGGGTGATCCAGCGCGCTGGCACCGGCCAGCTCGGTGAGCATGTTGGTGATTTCGGTGGAGTAGGGCCGGGCCGCGTCGACCCGGGCCTGCGCCTTGGCGATCCGCGACGTGGCAATCAGCTCCTGGGCCTTCGTGATCTTCTTGATCGACGAAGCGGAGCGGATACGCCCGCGTAGCTCGCGAAGTGTGGCTGCCATTAGTAGTTACCTAGGCCTTCTTGGGAGCCGGCTTGCGGACCTTGACCGATTCCTTCTCCAGGTCCTCGGGGTCGAGTGCGTCGGCATCGGCCTCCTTCACAACCACGGAGCTGCCGTCGGTGGCGGCGAAGCCCTTCTTGAACTCGTTGATGACCGAGACCAGCTTCTCCTCGTTCTCTTCGGAGAGCTTCTTGGTCTCCTTGATGCCCTTGAGGATGTCGTTGTGGCTGGCCTTCACGTGCTCCAGCAGTTCGGCGGAGAAGCGCGAGACGTCTTCGGCCGGAACCGAATCCAGGTGGCCCTGGGTACCCAGGAAGATCTCGATGACCTGATCCTCGACCGCCAGCGGGCTGTACTGGGCCTGCTTGAGCAGCTCAACCAGGCGCACACCGCGGTCCAGCTGGGCCTTGGAGGCCGCGTCCAGGTCCGAGGCGAAGGCCGCGAAGGCCTCCAGCTCGCGGTACTGCGACAGATCCAGACGCAGCGAGCCTGCGACCTCTTTCATCGCCTTGATCTGCGCGGCGCCACCGACACGGGACACCGACACACCGACGTTCACGGCCGGGCGCACACCCTGGTTGAACAGGTCGGACTCCAGGAAGCACTGGCCGTCGGTGATGGAGATGACGTTGGTCGGGATGTAGGCCGAGATGTCGTTGGCCTTGGTCTCGATGATCGGCAGGCCCGTCATCGAACCACCGCCCAGTTCGTCGGAGAGCTTCGCGCAACGCTCCAGCAGGCGGGAGTGCAGGTAGAACACGTCACCCGGGTACGCCTCGCGGCCCGGCGGGCGGCGCAGCAGCAGCGAGATGGCGCGGTAGGCCTCAGCCTGCTTGGTCAGGTCGTCGAACACGATCAGCACGTGCTTGCCGTCGTACATCCAGTGCTGGCCGATGGCGGAGCCGGTGTAGGGCGCCAGCCACTTGAAGCCGGCCGGATCCGAGGCGGGGGCCGCGACGATGGTGGTGTACTCCATGGCGCCGCCCTCTTCCAGCGCGCGCTTCACGCTGGCGATGGTGGTGCCCTTCTGGCCGACGGCGACGTACACGCAGCGCACCTGCTGCTTCGGGTCGCCGGTCAGCCAGGCCTCGCGCTGGTTGAGGATGGTGTCGACGCAGACCGCGGTCTTGCCGGTCTTACGGTCACCGATGATCAGCTGGCGCTGGCCACGGCCGATCGGGGTCATGGCGTCGATGGCCTTGATACCGGTCTGCAGCGGCTCGGACACGCCCTGGCGCTGCACCACCGAAGGGGCCTGCAGCTCCAGCGCACGCCGGGTCTCGGCGGCGATGTCGCCCTGGCCGTCGATCGGCTGACCGAGCGGGTTGACGACGCGTCCGAGGAACGCGTCGCCGACCGGCACCGAGAGCACCTCGCCGGTGCGCTTGACCTGCTGGCCCTCTTCGATCTTCTCGAACTCACCCAGGATGACGGCGCCGACGCTGTGCTCGTCGAGGTTCAGCGCCACACCCAGGACACCACCCGGGAACTCGAGGAGCTCCTGGGTCATCACCGAGGGCAGGCCCTCGACGTGAGCGATGCCGTCACCGGCGTCTACGACGGTGCCGATCTCTTCGCGCTCGGTGTCGGCGGAAAACGAGGATACGTAATCCTCGATGGCACCTTCGATATCAGCAGCCGAGATTGTCAACTCTGCCATGGTTTTTCGTCTTCCTACCTTGTTCTTGGGGTCATTCGGGGGTCGGGGCCGGACTTGTCGCTTCCTCGCGCAAGCGCTCGTCAGTCCGGCAGCTGGGTCGCAGCGGCGGCTAGACGGGACGAGATCGATCCGTCGATCACTTCGTCGCCGACGGTGATCGACAGACCACCGAGCAGTTCCGGGTCGACGTGCAGTTGCACCGACACCGGATGTCCGTAGATACGGGTGAGCACCTCGGAAAGCCGGGTCCGCTGGGCCTCGGTGAGGTCGGCGGCCGCGGTCACGTGAGCGACAACCTCGCCGCGCCGGGCCACCGCGAGCTCGGCCAGGTCGATGACGGCCTCGTCGGCGCGCTCACCACGCAGCAGGCTCACGGTCTGGGTCAGCAGCGCCGCTGCGGTCCCGTTCACACCGGTGTTTCGGGCAAGCACCTTGTCCAGCAAGGCAACTCGGCCGTCGGCCGGGGCGGTGTAGTCACTCAGCAGGGCCGAGAGCCGCGGCTCGGCGTCGAGAACGCGGCCGAACCGGAACAGCTGGTCCTCCACCTCGTCGACCTCACCGGCGACCTCTGCGCGCTTGAGCAGCGCCAGCCGGGCGGTGTGCTCGATGGCGTCGACCAGGTTGGACTCGGTCGACCAACGCTGCGACACGGCGGTCCGCAGCACATCCATGGCGGTGTCGCCGACCTTGCCGGACAGCAGGCGCTCGACCAGCTGCACCTTGGAGGCGGCGTTATCGGTGGGCTCGGCCAGATGCTTGGCGAGCACCGACTCCGACAGCAGCAGCTTGGCCACCGAGGCCAGCTCGTCGGAGAGTGTGGTCAGCCCGTTCGCGTCGAGACCCGCGGCCACCGAGTCGAACTTGCCGACCACAACGGCCAGCGACTCACGACTGGCGGCGCGCAGCTTGGCCGTTGCGGCGGTGTCGATCACCGCGGCCGACGGAGCCATCTGGTCCAGCTCGGCCAAGAACCGGTCGACGGTGGCCGCCTGGGCGGCCGGGTCGGCGACGTGTGCCCGCACCAGCGCGTCGGCCTTGGCGACCGACTCGGATCCCAGACCGGTCCGCAGCTGGCGGATGAGCTGCTGGCGCATCAGCTGCACCTGCTGGGCACCCTGGGCCTTGATCCGCTCGGCCTCCGTGCCGGCCTGCTCAGCCAGCTGAGCGGTGATCCGCTCGGAGTCCTGGGTGGCCTCGTCGGTCACCTTGGCCGATTCGGCCTTGGCGTCGGCGAGTGCGTTGGCGTGCATCTCATCGGCATCGGCGAGCTTCTTGGCCGCATCGGCGCTCTCGGCGAGCGCAACCCGCACGGCATCCTGTTGCTTCTTCATCAGGTTCCGCACCGGCGGCACCACCCACTTGAAGATGACGTATGCGATGACGGCAAAGCCGATCAGCTGCCCGATAAATATCGACATCTACTGCGTCCCACCTGATTTCACGTCGACGCCCAAAATTCGGCCGGCCAGGGTCTGCGCGAGTCCGTCCACCGACGACTCAAGACCCGACCGAACCTGTGCACTCTGGGCAGCGAGCTGCTCGTCGGCCTGGCTGACCTTCTGCGCGACCTCGGTGCCAGCCTCGGCACGCTTGGCCTCGACCACCTCGCGGCCCGCGGCGCGGGCCTCGTCGCGGATGGCCGACGCCTGGGTACGCGCCCCGGCCATCGCCTCGTCGTAGTCGGCCTGCGCCGCGGCCACCTGCTCGGCCGACTTCCGGTTGTTTGCGGCGGTCTTGGCGAGCATCGCTTCCCGCTCCGCCAACACCTTGCCGACCGGCGGCACAACCCACTTCGCAATCACACCGAGCACGATCAAGAAGATGATCAGCACGGCGAAGAAGGTGCCGTTGGGGACCAGGAAGTTGCTCTGGCCCCCACCGCCTTCCCCTGCTGCCTGGCTGGCAGCCAGGATCGTTGCGCTCAGTTCACTCATGCTGATGGACTACTGCAGGCCCGGGGTGGCGAACACGAACAGCGCCATGAAGGCCAGGTTGATGAAGTACGCGGCCTCCACCAGACCAACGGTGATGAAGAACGGGGTGAACAACCGGCCCTGGGCTTCGGGCTGCCGGGCGATGCCGGAGATCAGCGCGTTACCCGCGATGCCGTCGCCGATGCCGGCGCCGATAGCACCGCCACCCATGATCAAACCGCCACCAATCAGAGCGCCGGCCGTGATGAGGGCGTTGGGATCGAGTTCCATTCCTTTTATCCTCCTTGATAACTGGTGGCTGTGCCGCCAGAGGTTCGTGTCGTGCGGTTGTAGGGGTCTAGCTGGTCATGCTCAGTGATCGTCGTGGTCGAGCTCCATCGACTGGCTGAAGTACAGGATCGTCAGCAGCGAGAAGATGAAGGCCTGGATCAGGCCGACGAACAGGTCGAAGGTCTTCCAGATCGCGTTGGGCGCCCACTGGATGTACCAGGGGAACATCGCGATCAGCGCGACCAGGATGCCGCCGGCGAAGATGTTGCCGAAAAGTCGGAGGGCCAGCGAGATCGGCTTGGCCAGCTCTTCGACGATGTTGATCGGTGCCAGGAAGGCGACGTGCCCCTTGACCACCTTGATCGGGTGGCCGATGATGCCCCGGCGCCAGATGCCTGCGGCGTGGTAGGCGAGGAACACGAACAGTGCCAGCGCCAGCACGAAGTTGATGTCGGAGGCCGGCGGCTTGTACCACTCGGCCGCGGCGCCGTCCGCTCCCCCGTACTGCAGCGGCAGCACCGCCAGCCAGTTGGAGATCAGGATGAAGACGAAGATCGTCACCGCCAGCGGCAGCACGAACGGGGCGACCTTCATACCGATGGCGCCTTCGATCTGCCCGCGCATCTGGATGGTGAGGGCCTCCCAGAACAGCTGCACGCCGCCCGGCACGCCGGTCGAGGTGACCTTGGCCCGCAGGACGAAGGCCAGCCCGATCACGATCACCGCGGTGATCGCGGTGGCCAGGATGGTGTCACCGTTGAACGTCATCCCGAACAGCTCGAACACCATTGTGTGGTGGCCGACGTGGATGGCTGGGCCACCCTCTTCGGCGGCGGCGAGCATGGTCGTCGTCTGAGTCATTTAGGTCAGCTCAACCCTTCGATTCCGTATCCAAGACATCCAGGCCGTTAGAGCGGATCTTCCGCAGCACGGGGATGCTGGTGCTCATCACCAGCAGCGCCTGGAAAATCGCCAGCCCGAACAGCACCGCGATGCCGCTGGGCTTGAAGACAAATGCGATGGCGAGGGCGATCGCGGTGATGATCAGCAACCGCGTCGCGGAGTTCACGGCCATCTTCTTTTTGAGCGGGTGATCCTCGGCGGTGATCGATTCGACCGCGCGGCGCACCAGCAGTGCATTCACCAAACCGAGCAACAGCCCGACGCCGAAGAACGCGCCGAACAGAATGTTCCCGGTGAATCCGGCACCCAGCAGGGCCAGCGCGGTGAGGGCGATGCAAACAATGAGGAGGCGCAGTGGCCGGAACGCCACTGACGGAAACACCAACGGCGCATCGTGCGCTGGTGTCGTCACCGCTTCACCCCAATCCCGCTATCCCGAGAACTATCCCCGTTGACCGCTACCGCCTGGCGTGAACCTGCGCGTGCCCGACGAGCGTATCGGAGGGCGACGGGCGGGCTGGACTCACCCACGGGGTAGCTCCCTTTGTCGGTCATTGAACGACACCTGACGGTTCGTCGAACCGATGTGCCGGGCCGGCAACCCGCGAGGTTTTTCGGGTTCTGCCAGCACGGTACCACATGGTAGACGGCCCAAAATGGTGCCTACTACTTTTTGTCGTACTGCTCCTCGGGCAGCTCATCGGAGGCTTCGCTGCCGCGTCGCAACAGCGGGATCAAGGTCACCACGATCGCGACCAGAATCGCCGCCACAACCACCGCGCCGGTATAGCGCGGATCGAAGAAGATCGTGGCGGCCGCACCGAAAGCGATGATGCCGACCCACAGGTAAATCAACAGCACGGCCCGGCGATGGGAGTGCCCGATCTGCAGCAGCCGGTGGTGCAGGTGCATCTTGTCGGGGCTGAGCGGGCTGCGGCCGGCGCGGGTGCGCCGCACGATCGCCAGCAGGGTGTCCAGCGCCGGGACCAGCATCACCGCGATCACCAGCAGGAATGGCGACAACAGCGCGAAGACGTCGCGGGCGCCGTAGGCGTTCTGCGAGATCGGGCCCGCGGCCGTCGTCGAGGCCGCCCCCAGCATCAAGCCGATCAGCATCGACCCGGAGTCACCCATGAAGATCTTGGCCCGGTGAAAATTGTGCGGCAGGAAGCCAAGGCATGCGCCGGCCAGCACCACCGAGATCACCGCGGGCGGATAGAACAGGACGTCGCCGCCGTGGTCGCGCAGCAGGCCGACCGAGAAGACACAGATGGCCAACGCCGTGATCAACCCCAGCCCCGCGGCCAGCCCGTCCAGACCGTCGACGAAGTTCATCGCGTTGACGATCGACACCGTGAGCGCCAGCGTCAGCAGGATCGAGGACACCTGGTCGAGCACGATCGTGCCCACTCCCCCGATCGGGATGTAGAGCACGCTCCAGGCCACCCCCATGGTGACCAGCACGCTGGCCGCGGTGATCTGCCCGGCGAATTTGGTCAGGGCATCCAGACCCCAGCGGTCGTCGATCAGCCCGATCGCCATGATCAGCCCGCCCGCCACCACCACGGCGGGCATACCCGTGGAGTAGACGAAGCCCCGGGTGAGGGCGGGCAGTTGGGAGGCCAGCAGCACCGCGGCGGCCACCCCGATGTACATCGCCAACCCACCCATCCGCGGGATGGGCCGCACGTGCACGTCGCGTTCCCGGGGGTAGGCGACGGCGCCGAACCGGATGGCCAGCACCCGTACCCAGCCGGTGGCGAAGTAGGTGATGATGGCGGCGGCCAAGCCGACCAGTGCCAGTTCGCGCAGCGGCACACCGGCGCCCCGGTCCGACAGCGCAAGAAGATTCGCGGCCTGGACGGCGGGGGTCAGTGCGTCCCCGGCCGTGATCACGGATGCACCGTACTGCAGCAAGCTGAGATCACTCCGTAGGTGTTGAGGTGAGGGTGGACGGTTCCACGTCGAGGACCCGGGCGATGTCGGCGGCGCTGATCGGGCCGGTCCGCAGGATGCGCGGCTGGGCGCCGGTCAGGTCGACGATGGTGGACGCGGCCTGCTGTTCGGCGGGCCCTCCGTCGAGGTACACCTCGACCAGGTCACCGAGCTGATCGCGGGCCGCCGCGGCGTTGACTGCGGCCGGCCGGCCGGACACGTTGGCGCTGGACACCGCCATCGGCCCGACCTCGCGCAGTAGCTCGATGGCGACCGGGTGCAGCGGCATCCGGAGCATGACGCTGCCGTTGGCATTGCCCAGGTCCCACTGCAGCGATGGCGCCTGCGTCACCACCAGGCTCAACGCCCCCGGCCAGAACGCGCGGATGAGTTCCCGGGCCGCGGCCGGAACCGAATAGACCAGCCCGTCGATGGTGGTCCAGGATCCGACCAGCACCCCCACAGGCATATCCCGGCCCCGGCCCTTGGCGGCCAGCAGCGCCGCCACGGCCTCCCGGTCGAACGCGTCGGCACCAATCCCGTACACGGTGTCGGTGGGCATCACCACCAGCCGGCCGCCCTTGACCGCGCTGATCGCCGAGGCGATCCCGGTGGCGCGCTGCTCAGCGTCGGCGCAGTCGAATATCTCGGTCACGTTGCCTCCTGGAGCACGCGCATAGATTCAGCTTCGCCCAATACGGGTCGCGGTGACAAAGCGGGGTCGCCCGGCGAGGTCACGGCGGGCCGTCACATCGGTGAAATGTCCGTCGCCGGCGAAGGCCTCGACGGTCAGTTCGGAGGTGGTGTCGTCATGTTCGACGCCGCAGCACCCGCCGTCGCGTAACCACCGGGCGGCCAGCCTGACGATCGGCCGGATCACCGCCATGCCGTCGGGGCCACCGAACAACGCGTGCGCGGGATCATGCTCGGCCACTTCGGGTTCCAGCACGGCGTTCTCGGGGATGTAGGGCGGATTGGACACCAGCAGGTCCACCCGGCCGTCGAGTTCGGGGAGCAGCTCGGGGTCGGTGACGTCGGCGGCCAGCACCTCGACCCCGGATCCGGCGGTATTGCGCCGGGTGTAGTCCAGCGCCTGGGGTGAATCGTCGACGGCGATCACCCGCGCGTCGGGCCAGCGCTTCGACAGGGCCAGCGCCAGCGCCCCCGATCCGGTGCACAGGTCGACGATCACCGGGCTGGGTGGAAGTTTTTGTGCCGCGCCCCATTCCAGCAACGCTTCGGTTTCGGGACGCGGCACGAACACACCAGGACCGACCGTGAGCGTCAGCGGGCCGAATGCCGCGGTGCCGACCAGATGTTGCAGGGGTATCCGGCGCGCCCGGGCGGCGACGAGTTCGTCGTAGGCGTGCAGAAACTGTTCATCGGCGTCGTCGAGCAGCATCAACCGGCCACGGTCGACGTCCGCGACGTGGGCGGCCAGCAGTTCGGCATCGGTGCGCGGGGAAGCGACGCCGGCGGCGGCCAACCGTGCCGCTGCGGCCTCGATCGCCTGCCGCATGGGAGTCATGCGTTCCCCGGCGGGCCGGATCATGCCTGCTGCAACCTCGATGCCTTGTCGGCGGCGGCCAAGGCGTCGAGCAGCGCGTCCATCTCCCCGTCGAGCACCTGGTCCAGGTTGTGCGCCTTGAAGTTGATCCGGTGGTCGGCGATCCGGTTTTCCGGGAAGTTATAGGTGCGGATGCGCTCGCTGCGGTCCACGGTGCGGATCTGGCTGGCTCGGTCGGCGGAAGCGTCGGCCTGCGCCTGCTCCTCGGCCACTGCCTGCAACCGGGCGGCCAACACCTGCATGGCGCGGGCCTTGTTCTGCAGCTGAGAGCGTTCGTTCTGGCAGGTGACCACGATTCCGGTGGGCAGATGGGTGATCCGCACCGCCGAGTCGGTGGTGTTCACTCCCTGCCCGCCCTTACCCGAGGACCGGTAGACGTCGATGCGCAGGTCCGATTCGTCGATCTGGACCTGCTCGACCTCATCGGGCTCGGGGTACACCAGCACGCCGGCCGCGGAGGTGTGCACGCGTCCCTGCGATTCGGTGACGGGGACCCGCTGCACGCGGTGCACGCCGCCCTCGAATTTGAACCGCGACCACACACCGTCGGCCGAATCGCCCTTGCTGGTGATCGACAGCGTGGCGTCCTTGTAGCCGCCGAGGTCGGAGTAGGTCTCGTCCAGCACCGTGACGGCCCAGCCGTGCCGTTCGGCGTAGCGGATGTACATCCGGGCCAGGTCCGCGGCGAACAGCGCCGACTCCTCGCCGCCTTCCCCGGACTTGACTTCCAGCACGATGTCGTCGGCGTCGTGCGGATCCCGGGGGGCCAGCTGATCGGTCAGCTGGGCGTCGAGTTCGGCGACCTTGGCGGTCAGCTCATCCACCTCGGCGGCGAAGCTGGCGTCGTCGGCGGCCAATTCGCGCGCGGCCTCCAGGTCACCTCGGGCGGTCTCCAGCTTGCGGTAGGTGCCCACGACCGGCGAGACCTGGGCGAAGCGCCGGCCCACCTTGCGGGCCGCCGACGCGTCGGCGTGCAGACCGGGGTCGGCGAGCTGGCGCTCCAGGTCAGCGTGCTCGGCCAGCAACGCCTCGATTGCGCCCCCCGGCTGAGCCGGGAATCTGGCGGCAGCAGTGTCCGTCACGTCAACCTCCTCGACATGGGTCCGGAAACGAGAACAGCGCCCAGATCTGACGCATATGCGACAGATCGGGCGCCGTTGACGTAGCTACTTGTCGGCTGCGGCCGACTCGCCGGCCGGCTTGCGCTTGCCGTAGCGCTTCTCGAAGCGGGCCACGCGGCCGCCGCTGTCGAGGATCTTCTGCTTGCCGGTGTAGAACGGGTGGCACTGCGAGCAGACCTCGACCACGATCTGGCCGCTCTGCTTGGTGCTACGGGTGGTGAAGGTGTTGCCGCAACCACAGTGCACCGTGGTCTCGACATACTCGGGGTGAATGCCTGTTTTCATGGTTCCTCTTCAATCGTTGGCCCGGGTCGCCCACAGCGAACTCAGTTGCTCCGCACGTCAGGGGACGTGAACCGGGACCGAGGGTCGGCGGTCAATTATGCCAGGTCAACCGCCAGCAGCCTAAACGCCCGGTGACCGGGCGCTATTCCCCGTCGTTGTCGGGCCGGAGTTCGGCCAGTCGACGCTCGAGGAATCGGCGCTCCGGATCGGTTGTGGCCAGTAGCAGGGCACGCTCGAAGGCTCTTCTCGCTTCGTCCTTTCGGCCCAGCCGCCGCAGCAATTCCGCCCGGCTGGAAGGCAGGTAGCGGTAGTCGCCGAGCACGAGCGCGTCCATCAGTGCCAAGGCGCGTCCGGGATCCCCCGCCTCGGCGGTGGCCACCGCGCGGTTCAGCCCGACCACCGCCGATCCGGTGAGCTGCTCGAGCCGCTCGTACAGCGCCACGACCGTGCGCCAATCGATGTCCGGCTCGGTCTGCAGCGAGGCGATTGCAGCCTGCAGCACATACGGTCCGCCGGGCCGCCGCAGGGCCAGCGCGCGGTCGAGCGCGGCCCGCCCGTCATCGATCTTGGTTTGGTCGTGCAGAGACCGGTCCTGTTCGGCGAGTGGGACCAGAGCGCCGTCGACGATCCGGGCCGCGCGTCGCGAATCGTGCAGCAGCATCAGGGCCAGCAGGCCGTGTGTCTCGGGCTCGTCGGCCTTCAGTTCGGCCACCAGTCGTCCGAGCCGGATCGCCTCGGCGGCGAGGTCGTCGCGGTCGGTGAACCCCTGGTTGAAGATCAGGTAGATCACGGCGAGCACGGCCGACAAGCGGTCCGGCAGAACAGGATCGGCCGGCAGCCCGAATGGGATGTTGGTCGCCTTGATCTTGGCCTTCGCCCGGGAGAGCCGACGTTTCATGGTCTCCTCGGAAACCAGGAACGCCCGCCCTATCTCCGCCGTGGTGAGCCCGCCCAACGCCCGCAACGTGAGCGCCACCTGCGCCTCGGGGGCCAGCGCCGGATGGCAGCACATGAAGACCAGCTGCAGGCGTTCGTCGGGGATGGCGTTGTCATCCAGGCCGATCTCATCCGTGGTCGTCGACGGTTGATCTGCGTGGAGCAGCCGGGTTTTGGCGCGCAGCGTCTGTTCCCGCCGCAACCGGTCGATCGCCACATTGCGTCCGGTACGGACCAACCAGGCCACCGGCGCCTCCGGCACTCCGTCGCGGGGCCACCGCTCGGCCGCCCTGACGAACGCCTCCTGCGCGGCTTCCTCGGCGAGATCGAAATCGCCGAGGACGCCGATGAGTGCAGCCAGGACGCGGCCCCACTCACGCTGGAAGATCGCGTCGATCAGTGCCCCGTCTCCCCGGGAATGTCGACAAGTGGGCGGACCTCGACGGCCCCGCCGAGTCGCACCGCCGGTATCCGTTGGGCGAACTTCAGGGCTTCATCGAGGTCAGCGGCTTCGATCACGAAGTAGCCGGCGAACACCTCCTTGGTGTCCGCGTATGGGCCGTCGGTGATCAGGCCCTCCCCCGGACCGTGTCGGACCGTGGTCGCGGTCTCCACCGGCTGCAGGTGGCCACCACCGATGCACTGCGGCTCATGGCGCAGGGCGATGTACTCCGCGCTCAGGGCGGCGTGCTCGTCGTCCGTGAGATCGGTGTCGTGGCTGCCCGGCCTGGTGTAGATCAGGGTTGCGTATTTCATCGTTGTCTCCTTCTGGGCGATCGTCTAACAGCATTGAGACGAACGGGAGACATTGAAAGGGACAGCAGCGGGGACAGTCAGCTTAAATTTGGGTATAGACCGTGCCGTCGCGCTTCCACAGCACCCGCCCGGCCGGATCGGTACCGAGGGTGATCAGTTCACGCTTGAGAATCTTGTTGGTCGCGGTGCTGGGCAGATCGTCGGCGATCCAGACGTATCGCGGCCAGGATTTCGGTGACAGGTCCTGCTGCCGCGCCAGGAATGCGCCGAACTCGTCGGGCGTCAACGCCTGGCCGTCGCGCAGCACGATCGCGGCCATCACCTGATCACCGACGAACTCGTCGGGCACCGGGTAGACGGCCACCCGGCTGATCACCGGCTGCCGCAACAGGATTCGTTCGATGGGTGCCGCGGTGATGTTCTCCCCATCCACCCTCATCCAGTCCGCGGTGCGCCCGGCCAGGTAGATCCAGCCGTCGGCATCGCGGTAAGCCAGATCGCCCGACCAGTACATGCCGTGGCGCAGCCGTTCATCGGTCGCGCCCTGGTCGTTGTGGTAGCCGCGGAACATCCCGCTTCCGTTGGTGTTGACCAGCTCGCCGGTGGCGGCCTCGGCGTTGATCAGGGCCCCGGTGTCATCGAATTGTGCGGCGGGGCACTCTTCGAGGGTCTCCGGGTTGTAGATCGCCACGCCGGGGAATCCCTGGCCGACGCTGCCGGCGGGGGTTCCCTCGGAGCGCGTGATTATGATCGCCAATTCCGTCGAACCGAAGCCGTCCCACACACTGCACCCGAACCGGCGGCTGAATTCGTCGATGTCGCGGTCGGCGGCCTCGTTACCGAAAGCCACCCGCAGCGTGTTGTCGTGGTCGTCGGGTTGCTCGGGGGTGGCCAGGATGTAGGCCAGAGGCTTGCCGACGTAGTTCATGTACGTCGCGCCGTAGCGGCGGATGTCCGGGAGGAAGCCGGATGCCGAGAACTGTGCCGGTGCCATTGCCGCGCCCGAGCCGAGCGCCACGCCCCACCCGGCGTACACCCCGTTCGAGTGGAACAGCGGCATCGCCAGGTAGCAGGTGTCCGCCTCGGTCAGGTCGTAGCGCTGCACCAGCGCAGCGGCCGAGAACAGCACGATCGAATGCGCCACCTGAACGGCCTTGGGCTCGCCGCTGGTGCCCGAGGTGAAGATCATCATGAAGGTGTCGTCGGGCCCGACTTCACGGTGCGGGGTGAGTTCCCGCGGCGACCAGGCGGTATTCGAGACGTCGATGACGGTGACGCCCGGCAGGTCGACGCCGTCGAGCAGCCCGCGATGGTGTTCATCGACCAGGACGACCTGACATTCGACCTTGGCGATGTCGCTGGCCAGCGCGGCGCCGCGGCGGGTGTTGTTGATGCCGCACAGCACGTATCCGCCGAGTGCGGCCCCGGCCATCGCGGTGAGCATGTCCGGCGTGTTGCCCAGCAGCGCACCGACATGCAGCGGGCGTGCCGGATCGGCGGCGGCGATCAGCGCGGCGGCCTGAGCGGAGGCATCGGCGACATACTCGCGCCAGGTCCGGCGTTGGTCGCCGTATTTGATGGCGACGGTGTCCTGCCCGGCGCGTTCGCGGAGTAACTGCTGCAATGTGTCGGCCATCGGCGAACCCCTAGGAGCGAGTGAACAGATTGAGAAAACTGTCTACCACGGTTGTGCGTCAACCGGTAGCGTCCACCCCTGACACAATCATGTACAGACATGTCCAGACCCGAACCCGGATGACCAGGAGTTACCCCGTTGACCAGCGCGCCGACCGACAAGGCCACCCCGAGTGTGCGCGATCGATTGATCGACGCTGCCGAGGAGTGTCTGCGTGCCAAGGGCATTCGTGCGACCACCGTTTCCGAGGTGGCCGAGGCCGCAGGAGTGTCCCGCGGGTGGCTCTACCGCCACTTCCCCGACAAGGTGACGCTGCTGGGCGCCGTGATCGTGCGACTCAACGACACGTTCTGGTCGGAAGCCCACGCGATGATCGAACAGATCGACGGGTTCGACCACCAACTCGTCGCGGGTATCGCCAACGGCCTACGCGCCTATGACGATCCGGGCACGCTGCTGATGAAGCTCCGCACCGACGAACCCGAGGAGTTCGCCGCCTGCGCCGGCGCCGGTGTTCGGGGCATGATCCCCGACCTCGCCGAGTTCTGGTCGCGTTATCTCGTGGCCGCCCGCGACCGCGGCGAGATCCATGCCGACATCGATGTGCCCGAAGCATCGGAATGGGTTGCGCGAGTATTGATCTCGCTGGCAACCGTGCCGGGCAACACACTCGATCCCAGCGACGGTGATGCCGTGCTGGCCCATGTTCGACGCTACGTCATGCCGGGCCTGAAGGCAGATCCGGCCCTTTAGCCGTCGTCGGCGAACCGGAACTCGCCGGCCCGCACCCGATCCAGCATCGCCTCGGTCCACTGCGCGTTGGCGCCGAACACGCCGCTCCACAGGTCCAGCAGATGCTGGGCGTGCGGGGGCTGCTGGGGATCAGGCCATTGCGGCTTCATGCCCTGCAGTTCATCACCGATCGCGCGGCTGACAGACAATTGTTCGGCCAGCTGGTAGTCAAACTTGACTAGTGATTCTGAGCAAGCAAAAGGCCCCCGCGAACGGGGGCCTTGCGCTCGTCGATTCGGGTTAGTCGACGTCCATCGAGCCCGGAGTGGT
Source organism: Mycolicibacterium frederiksbergense (assembly GCF_029893345.1). Taxonomy (GTDB): domain Bacteria; phylum Actinomycetota; class Actinomycetes; order Mycobacteriales; family Mycobacteriaceae; genus Mycobacterium; species Mycobacterium frederiksbergense_B. The sequence continues at coordinate 19,643 of NZ_JARXVE010000007.1, forward strand.
CTTGGAGACCTGCACCAGGAACTCGTAGTTGCTCTTGGTCTTGCGCAGCTGGCTCATCAGCAGGTCGATGGCCTGATGAGAATCCAGACCGGACAGCACCCGGCGCAGCTTGTGCACGATGGCGAACTCGTCCGGCGAGAGCAGCAGCTCGTCCTTGCGGGTGCCGGACGGGTTGACGTCGACCGCCGGGAACACCCGGCGCTCGGCGATCTTGCGGTCGAGCTTGAGCTCGGCGTTACCGGTGCCCTTGAACTCCTCGAAGATCACGGTGTCACCGGTGGAGCCGGTCTCGACCATCGCGGTGGCGATGATGGTTAGCGATCCGCCGTGTTCGATGTTGCGGGCCGCGCCGAGGAACCGCTTCGGCGGGTACAGCGCGGTGGAGTCCACACCACCGGACAGGATGCGGCCCGACGCCGGGGATGCGTTGTTGTACGCACGGCCCAGGCGGGTGATCGAGTCCAGCAGCACCACGACATCCTTGCCCTGCTCGACCAGGCGCTTGGCCCGCTCGATGGCCAGCTCGGCGGCCTGGGTGTGGTCTGACGGCGGCCGGTCGAAGGTCGAGGCGATGACCTCACCCTTGACCGAGCGCTGCATGTCGGTGACCTCTTCCGGACGCTCGTCGACGAGCACCACCATGAGGTGGCATTCCGGGTTGTTCTTGGTGATCGCGTTCGCGATGTCCTGCATGATCGTGGTCTTGCCGGCCTTGGGCGGCGACACGATCAGGGCACGCTGCCCCTTGCCTATCGGCATGATCAGGTCGATCACGCGGGTGGTCAGCCGCTCGGGGGTGGTCTCCAGGCGCAGCCGCTGGTTCGGGTACAGCGGGGTCAGCTTGGTGAAGTCGGGACGGTTCTTGGCCGCCTCGACCGGACCACCGTTGACGCTGTCCAGACGCACCAGCGGGTTGAACTTCTGCCGCGGGTTCTGGTTTCCGCTTTCGGTCTCACGCGGCACCCGCACGGCACCGGTGACCGCGTCGCCGCGGCGCAGGCCGTTCTTGCGCACCATGTTCATCGACACGTACACGTCGTTCGGCCCGGCCAGGTAGCCCGAGGTGCGGACGAATGCGTAGTTGTCCAGCACGTCGAGGATGCCCGCGACGGGCTGCACGACATCGTCCTCGCGCAGTTCGGTATCGGTACCGCCCTCGGCGCCCCGCTCGCCGCGGCGGCGACGGTCGCGGTCACGGAACCGGCGACCGCGACGGCCCTGACGGCCTTCGCCATCGTCGTCGGCGGTACCGGCGGAGTTTCCGCCCCGGTTCTGCTGGTCGTCCTGCTGATCGCCCTGCTCACGAGCCTGACCGCGGTCCTGCCGCTGATCCTGCTTCTCGCGCTTGTCTTCGCGCTTCTCGTCCTGCTTGTTCTCGGTGTCAGGTTGCTCGCGCTTCTCGCGCTTGTCCTGCCTGTCCCGCTTTTCCTGCTTGACCTGCGGCTCGGCGTCCTTGGCCTCGACCGCGGAATCGGCCTTCGCCGCATCCTTCGCAGCGTCCTTGCCGGCGTCCTTGGCAGTGTCTTCGGTCACGGCCTCGGCGGGGGCCGCCGCACCGGCCTGACGGGAGGAACCCCGACGCTCGCGGCGACGCGGTGCCGACGGTTCGGCAACCTCAGCACCGGCGTCCGGCTGGACGTCGGCGGGGGCCTGTTGCGGAGCCTCGGCCTGAGGAGCCGCGGTGGCACCATTGGATTCGCCGCGGTGGGCGCGAATAGCTGCGATCAACTCACTCTTGCGCAAACCGGACGCGCCTTCAACACCGATTTCCTTGGCCAGCGCTCGCAGCTCTGGCAGCACCATGGTCGACAGCGACGCGGGCCGGGCGCTCGAAGCGCGCCGCGAAGTGCTCGATCCGGACGCAGAGGCAGCAGCCGGCGCCGCAGTTTCAGCGGCCGCGGTGCTTTCAGATGTCACGGCAGTGCCGTTGGCGCTGTCAGCCGTGAAGAGGTCCGTATCTGTCACGGATTTCCTTTCTTTCCCTCGCTCATTGCGTCGCGCGAGGGTTCCCCAAAGTCAACACGCGCTCAGCCGTACCGCTGAACGCGGAGCTCACACCGTCGCAGCAGCGACGGCGGTCGCCAGGATCCGCCGTCACGCGGCGAATCGTCAGTCCACGAGTAGAACACAAGAAGATTGGGTGGTCGTCCTGGTTTCGACGCAGGCAGATACGCTGCGATTGCTGGACGAGAGCGAGAATAACTCGATTCGATCGAGTAATCAAGCAACGTCACCGCTCGGCGTGTGACGGTTCCTGTTTCCGGTGTCGCCCATCGTCAGTTCTTGACAGCTACACCCGACGTCCAGCGGACGCCCGCTCCGACCACCATCTCACTGACGGTGAATCCATTGGTAGCGCCGTACTCCACGGCCTGTTCAGGCAGTCCGACCTGCGAACTCAGCCCCAGAACCGTAGGTCCGGCCCCGGAAAGCACCGCCGCTACCCCACAACGCCGCAGCAGCTGCAGGTATTCCGCAGAAGCCGGCATCGCCGCGGCGCGCTGTGGCTGATGCAACACATCCTGGGTGGCGGTCATCAGCAGATCCGGGCGTTCGCTCAACGCCACCACCAGTAGCGCCGCCCGGCTGAGGTTGAACCGGGCGTCGACATGGCTGACCTGCTCGGGCAAAACGGCCCGGGTCTCGGCGGTGGAGGACCGCTGCTGCGGGACCGCGGGGAACAGCCGGATGTCTGGATGCACCCGCACCGGCGCCGCACGGTACCGCGGATTCCCGCCATCCTCGACTTCGGTCCAGGACACCACCGCACCGCCCAGCACCGCCGCCGCGGCGTTGTCCGGGTGCCCCTCGAACTCACTGGCCAGCTGAATCAGCTGCTCTTCACTCATCGGATCCGAACCAGCTTGCGTGACAAGGCCATTGACCACCGCCAGGCCGCCGACGACGGCAGCCGCGGATGACCCAAGCCCACGCGAATGTGGAATCTCGTTGCGGCAGCGCACGATCAGACCGGCGGCGCGATAGCCCGTGGCCTCCAGCCCCGCCTCGATAGCCCGAACCACCAGATGCGTCGTATCCAGCGGAACCTGGCCTGCACCCTGACCCTCGACCTCCAGCAATAGACCGGAATCGGTTGTCTCGACGGTGATTTCGTCGTACAGGCTGAGTGCCAACCCCAGGCTGTCGAAGCCTGGGCCGAGGTTGGCACTGGAGGCCGCAACAACAGCGTGGGCCGTGAGTCCGGCGGGCAGGGTGTTGTTCACCAGGTTCAGACCAGTCCGAGTTTGGCGACCACGGCGACCGGATCGACCGGCACCGGGGTGACAGTGGGCATGTCTTTGAGCGCGGTGTCGGGATCTTTCAGGCCGTTTCCGGTGACCGTGCACACCACGGTCGAACCACGCTCGACCCAACCGTCCTCGATCGACTTGAGCAGACCCGCCACGCTGGCGGCCGAGGCGGGTTCGACGAACACGCCTTCGCTGCGGGCGATCAGGTGATACGCGGCGAGGATCTCCTCGTCGGTGGCCGCCAGGAACCGGCCGTTGGACTGCTGCTGGGCCTCGACCGCGCCGGACCACGACGCCGGCGAACCGATCCGGATGGCGGTGGCGATGGTCTCGGGATCCTTGACCGGTTCACCCAGCACCAGCGGGGCGGCACCGGCAGCCTGAGTACCGAGCATGCGCGGCAACCGGTCCGACAGACCGTCGCGGTGGTACTCGGTGTAGCCCTTCCAGTAGGCGGTGATGTTGCCCGCGTTGCCGACCGGCAGCGCGTGCACGTCGGGAGCAGTGCCCAGCGCGTCGACGATCTCGAACGCCGCGGTCTTCTGTCCCTCGATGCGGTACGGGTTGACCGAGTTCACCAGCGCGATGGCGGGGAAATCCGCGGTGATCTTGCGCGCTAGTTCCAGACAGTCATCGAAGTTGCCGTCCACCTGGATGATCTGGGCGCCGTACATGACGGCCTGCGCCAGCTTGCCCATCGCGATCTTGCCCTGCGGGATCAGCACCGCGCAGGTGATCCCGGCCTTGGCCGCGTAGGCCGCGGCCGACGCCGAGGTGTTGCCGGTGGAGGCACACAGCACGACCTTCTGTCCACGCGCGACGGACTCGGTGACCGCCACGGTCATGCCGCGGTCCTTGAAGGATCCGGTCGGGTTGAGCCCCTCGACCTTGAGATGCACTGTGCAGCCGGTGAGTTCGCTCAGCCGCTTGGCATGGATGAGCGGCGTGCCGCCCTCCAACAAGGTGATCGGCGTCCAGTTGTCACCGATCGGCATCCGATCGCGGTAGGCCTCGATCAATCCCGGCCAGGGCCGGTGCACCGGTCCTGCACTCATGCGTCTGTTCCTTCCATGCGAAGCACGCTGTTGATGGTCTGCACCACGTCGAGGTCGGCCAGCGCCTCGACGGTCTCCGAGAGCGCGGCGTCGGTGGCCTGGTGGGTGACCACCACGATGCGGGCACCACACGGCTGCCCGTCCTCGTCGACCATGCCCTCCTGGCGCACTTCGGCGATGCTGACCTCACGCTTACTGAATTCGGCTGCCACAGCGGACAACACGCCGGGCCGATCGGAGACGTTCATGTTCACGTAGTAGCGAGTGGGGATGAATCCGATGGGGGCGATCGGCAACTTGGCGTACTTGGACTCCCGCGGACCACGGCCACCCTGGACCCGGTTTCGCGCGGCCATCACGACGTCACCCAGCACCGCCGATGCGGTCGGCGCTCCCCCGGCACCCTGCCCGTAGAACATCAGCCGGCCGGCGGCCTCGGCCTCCACCACCACCGCGTTGAAGGCGCCGTTCACCGCGGCCAGCGGGTGCGTCAACGGCACCAGCGCCGGGTAAACCCGGGCCGAAACACGTTGCTTGCCTCCATTACCGGTGAGCCGCTCGCAGATCGCCAGCAACTTGATGGTGCAGCCCAGGGCTCGCGCCGATTCGAAGTCGGCCGCGCTCACCTTGGTGATGCCCTCGCGGTAGACGTCGTCGGCGGTGACCCGGGTATGGAAGGCGATCGAGGCAAGGATCGCAGCCTTGGCCGCCGCGTCGTAGCCCTCGACATCGGCGGTGGGGTCCGCCTCTGCGTAGCCGAGCGCGCTGGCATCGGCCAGCGCCGAGGCGTAATCGGCTCCGGTGCTGTCCATCTCGGACAGGATGTAGTTGGTGGTGCCGTTGACGATGCCGGCCACCCGCAGCACCGAATCACCGGCCAGCGACTGGGTCAGCGGGCGAATCACCGGGATGGCTCCTGCCACCGCGGCCTCGAAATACAGGTCGACACGCGCCTTTTCGGCGGCTTGTGCCAGTTCGCCGGTGGACTGCGCCATCAGCGCCTTGTTCGCGGTGACGACCGACTTGCCCTGTTCCAGGGCGGCCAGGATGGCCTTGCGGGCGGGCTTCACCGGACCCATCAGTTCCACCACGATGTCGACATCGTCGCGCGACACCAGTCCGACGATGTCCTCGGTGAGCAGCTCCTTGGGCACGCCACGGTCATCGGAGACCCGGCGCACCCCGATGCCACGAACCTCCAGTGGGGCGCCGATGCGGGCCGCGAGGTCGGTGGCGCTCTCATTGATGATGCGCACCACTTCGCTGCCGACATTGCCCAGCCCCAGTACCGCTACGCCGATGGGCTTTTCACTCATTGACCACTCACCTCCAGGCTCAACAGATCTTCGACAGTTTCGCGCCGCAGCACCAGCCGTGCTTTGCCGTCGGCAACAGCCACTACAGCCGGGCGGCAAAGCAGGTTGTACCGGCTCGACATCGAGTAGCAGTACGCGCCGGTCGCGGCCACGCCGAGCAGGTCGCCCGGCGCGATGTCGTCGGAGACCCAGGTGTCACGAACCACGATGTCACCGGTCTCGCAGTGCTTTCCGACGATGCGGGACAGCGCTGCGGGCGCGTCGCTGGCCCGGGAGACCAGCCGCACGTCGTATTCAGCGCCGTACAGCGAGGTGCGGATGTTGTCGCTCATCCCGCCGTCGACGCTGACATACCGGCGGTACTTGTCGGAGGCCACGGCGACGTCCTTGACGGTGCCCACCTCGTAGAGCGTGATGGTCCCGGGCCCAGCGATGGCCCGGCCCGGCTCGACGACCAGTTTGGGCACCGGCAGCCCCACCGCGGCGGATTCGCTGCGCACGATGGCCAGCAGCTTGTCGGCCAGCTCCTGCATCGGCGGCGGATCGTCCTGGGGCAGATACGAGATACCCAGCCCGCCTCCGAGATCCACGATCGAGATCTGCGAGGTCTTGTCCACCCCGAACTCGGCGACCACGTCGCGCAGCAGGCCGATCACCCGGTGCGCGGCCAGTTCGAAGCCGGCCACGTCGAAGATCTGGCTGCCGATGTGGCTGTGCAGACCGACCAGGCGCAGGTTGTCGGTCTCGAAAACCCGGCGCACCGCGTCCATGGCGGCGCCGGAAGCCAGTGACAGGCCGAACTTCTGGTCCTCGTGGGCGGTGGAGATGAACTCGTGGGTATGGGCCTCCACACCCACGGTGACCCGCACCAGCACGTCCTGCACGATGCCGGCCGCGCCGGCAATGGCATCCAGGCGTTCGATCTCGATCATCGAGTCCAGCACCACGTGGCCGACCCCGGCCTTGACCGCGGCGGTGAGCTCGGCGTTCGATTTGTTGTTGCCGTGCATGGTGATTCGCTCCGGAGGGAAGCCCGCATGCAGGGCGACGGCCAGCTCTCCCCCAGTCGCCACGTCGAGCGACAGCCCTTCCTCGTCGACCCAGCGCGCGATCTCGCTGCACAGGAAGGCCTTGGCCGCGTAGTGCACGTACTGACCGCCCCCGAATGCCGCGGCGATATCGCGGCAACGCGACCGGAAGTCGTCCTCGTCGATCACGAACAGCGGCGTGCCGTACTCGGCCGCCAGCTGGGTCACCGGCACCCCGGCGATCGACACCACGCCGTCAGCGCCGCGAACCAGGTTGCGCGGCCACACATTCGGAGCCAGCAACATGATCTCGTCGGGACTCTGCGGCTTGATGGGTGCGCCGGGGTGGTAGATGTCCTCGGCGTGGCGGGACCCGGCGGGGTGCGCGCTCACATCCGCTCCGGAGCGCTCACACCGAGGATGGCCAGGCCGTTGGCGATCACCTGACGGGTTGCCGCGCACAGCGCCAGTCGCGCCGCATTCAGATCGCCGGGTTCCTCATCGCCCTGCGGCAGCACCCGGCAGGAGTCGTAGAACCGGTGATAGTCACCGGCCAGGTCCTCCAGGTACCGGCACACTCGGTGCGGTTCCCGCAGGGCCGCGGCGGCTTTGAGCACTCGGGGGAATTCACCGAGGTTGCGGATCAGGATGCCCTCTTTGTCATGGGTCAGCAGATCCAGGTGGGCGGTGTCGGCGGTGACGCCCAGATCGGCGGCGTTGCGGGCCAGCGCGCAGAGCCGGGCATGTGCGTATTGCACGTAGTAGACCGGGTTTTCGTTGGATGCACTGGACCACAGCGCGAGGTCGATGTCGATCGGCGTATCGACCGACGAGCGGATCAGTGAGTACCGCGCGGCGTCGACGCCGATGGCTTCGACCAGATCGTCGAGGGTGATGACGGTGCCGGCCCGCTTGCTCATCCGCACCGGTTGGCCATCGCGGACCAGGTTGACCATCTGACCGATCAGCACCTCGACGGTGTTCGGGTCGTCACCGAGCGCCGCGGCGGCCGCCTTCAGCCGCGCGATGTAGCCGTGGTGGTCGGCACCGAGCATGTAGATGCACAGGTCGAATCCGCGCTGGCGCTTGTCCAAGTAGTAGGCCAGGTCGCCGGCGATGTAGGCGGCGTTGCCGTCGCTCTTGATCACGACGCGATCCTTGTCATCACCGAATTCGGTGGTGCGCAACCACGTTGCGCCGTCCTTCTCGTAGATGTTGCCGGTCTCACGCAGCTTGGCGATGGCCTGATCCACGCGACCGGAGGTGTGCATCGAGTCTTCGTGGGTGTACACGTCGAAGTCGGTGCCGAATTCGTGCAGCGACTCCTTGATGTGGGTGAACATCAGGTCGACGCCGATCTCGCGGAAGGCCTCTTGCCGCTCGTCGTCGGGCAGGCTCATCACATCGGGCCGCTTGGCCAGCACGTCCGCGGCGATGTCGTTGATGTAGGTGCCGGCGTAGCCGTCCTCGGGCGCCGGCTCCCCCTTGGCCGCGGCGACCAGCGAGCGGGCGAACCGGTCGATCTGGGCACCGTGATCGTTGAAGTAATACTCCCGGGTGACGGCGGCGCCCTGGGTGGTCAGCAGCCGGCCCAGTGCATCGCCCACCGCGGCCCAGCGGGTGCCGCCGATGTGAATCGGTCCGGTCGGGTTGGCCGAGACGAACTCCAGGTTGATGTTCTCGCCGCCCAGCTCGGCGGAGTTGCCGTAGCCCGCGCCCGCGTCGAGCACGTTGGTGACGATGACGCCCTGCGCGGAGGCCTCGATGCGCAGGTTGACGAAGCCGGGGCCGGCGACCTCGGCGGCGGCGATGCCGTCGGCCGAGGTCAGCGCGGTGGCCAGCCAGCCGGCCAGCTCGCGCGGATTGACGCCGACCTTCTTGCCGAGTTGCAGGGCAAGGTTGGTCGCGTAGTCGCCGTGCTCGAGGTTGCGCGGGCGCTCGACCGTGACGGTGGCGGGCAGCGCGCCCAGGTCCAGGTCGTGTTCGGTCAGCACTGCCGCGGCAGTGGCCTTGAGCAGCTCGGCAAGGTCGGCGGGGGTCACGAGGGTCCATCCTATGGTCTGGGGTCTCCCTGCCCCGAATCAGTATTCGCCACGACATGCGCTACGCTATGCAAGCCCAAACGGCGCGGCTGGTCTCCAGCCCGCGCCCCCGTAGCTCAGGGGATAGAGCGTCTGCCTCCGGAGCAGAAGGCCGCAGGTTCGAATCCTGCCGGGGGCACAGAAAAGAGCCAGGTCAGAGCATGTTTTTGACCTGGCTTTTGTGCATCTCGGAGACGGATGTGACCCCGGCACCCTTCCCCACCGGCCTGCCGCTTCTTCTCCGCCTTCAACGCCGCGCCGAGTGACGGCCATTCCATCTACACCTCGGTGAACATCATTCAGCGGTCAACACCACCGTTCCCCATTAAACATTAGCCGCCTGATAGTATGGCGCCTAATGAATGGTCTTGTGGGCGCAAAGCTGGAGCTGCTGCTGTCTCGGATCGGCGACGATGAGGCGGGGCGGCTGGTTATGGCTGTGCTGGCGACGGCGCGTCGGATCGATGCGGCGTGCGCTGACATCCTGTCGCGATACGACATCTCCGAGGGGCGCCTGGCTGCGCTCTTGGCGGTGTCGGCCGATCCCGGCGTCGCACCCGGAGCGCTGGCGGACCGTCTGGAAGTGACACGGGCGACGGTCACGGGATTGCTCGACGGGCTCGAACGTCGCGGACTTATCCAACGGGGCGGGAACGCGGGCGACCGGCGCTCACTCACGCTGCGGACCACGCCCCTCGGAGAGCACCTCATCGCCACGCTGACGCCCCTCTACGCGGACTGGCTCCACCACCTCGAAACCGGGATCGGCGCCGACGAACACGCGACCGTCCTGCGCACGATGGCCGTGATCCAGCACAACATCAGCGAGGAACCCAGCCGATGAAAGATCGTGGAACATCGCGACGCGCTGACATCACCCCTGAGCACCTGACCGCAATGAACGAGGGCCGTGCAGCCTCACGCACGCTCGCCGAGGCCCTCGCCGTCGACCACACCCTGTTGCTGCGCAGCGTCCTCCCCGACGCGGAGGATGAGCTGCGGGCCACCGTCGTCGAGGCGCAGTCGCGAGGCATCCTCGGGCGGATGCAACTGATCGGCGCCGCCCTCGAACGATCCCTCGACACGGACCAGTTGGCGCGACTTGCCGCACACCCATCCGACACGGTGCGCGGCTGGAGCTGTTTCGCCGCCGCCGCAGAGGACACCGAACCCGCCAGGCTGCTGACTCGACTGCGCCCGTTTGCCGACAACTCTCACTTCGCGGTGCGCGAGTGGGCATGGATGGCCGCACGCCCGATCCTGGTCACCAACCTCGACTCCAGCATCGCGCTTCTGGCCAAATGGACGAAAGATAAGTCCGAACGCACCCGCCGGTTCGCCAGCGAAGCACTCCGCCCACGCGGGGTATGGGCGACCCACATCGCTGAGTTCAAGGCCGATCCCGACAGAGGGCTGCCGATCCTGAACCCCCTGCGCGTAGACCCGTCCCGGTACGTGCAGGACTCAGTGGCGAACTGGATCAACGACGCCGCCAAGACGAACCCCGACTGGGCGCGCATCCTGTGCCGCACCTGGCGCACCGACAGCCCGACCGAAGCGACCGAACGCATCACCAGACGCGCCCTACGGTCCCTCTGACCCATCCCACTACCGAAGGAACCGCGATGTCCACCATCGAGATCATCGAATTCAACACCCGACCCGGAACCACGGTCGAAACTCTTCGCGACGCACTGGACAACCTCGACCGGGAACTTACCGCCATCGGCGGCTTTGAGTCGCGGACGCTCTATCGCGCGGCGGGAACAGAGAACGGTTGGCTCCTCGACTACCGATGGGTGACACTCGCCGACGCTCAAGCGTCGATGAGCAACGTCGCGACCACGGAAGCCTTCATCACCCTCATGGCGCTCGTCGATGCCCCGGAATCAATGAAGCTGACCTACGGCGTCCCCGCCTAAACCCGTCGGGGCTGCGGGTAACCGAGGGGTGACTGTGAGGCTTGTGCATCTCGGGCCAAGTCACGCGCCGGGGTCATTCACCCAGACCAATGTGCTCGGCAAGGCGCCTGACGCCTTCGGTGATCTGAGCGACGCTCGCGGCCCCATAGGAAAAGCGCAGGAACGGGGCTGGTGGCTCGTCCACGAAGAAATGTCGCCCGTCGCCGACGAGCACCCCAGCCGAATAGGCGGCGGCGCACACCTCGCGGGTATCGGTGCCCTCGGGCAACCGCGCCCAGAGATGGAGGCCGCCCTGGGGGATCTTGGGAATACGAACCCCGGGCAGGGTGGTCCGGATCGCGGCGGCGAGTGCGTCGCGTCGGCTGCCGAGTTCGCCGCGGAGCCGTTTCAGATGCCGCGGCCACACATTCGAGGTCACCAAGCTCAGGGCGATTTCCTGCACTATCGGGGCGACGCAGAGGTCGTCGGCGGTGCGGGAAGCCCGGAGCCTGGCACCAGCCGGACCCCGAGCGATGATCGCACCGAGTCTGAGCCCCGGTGAAGCCGGTTTCGAGAGCGTGAGGATGGACACGACGTGTCCGTGCGGATCCTCGGCGGACAGCGGCGCCGGGGCCTGTCCGTCGATGCCGAGGTGTCGGGCCCAGTCGTCCTCGATGATGAACGCCCCGTGTCGCGTGGCGAGTTCGAGCACCTGCTTCCTGCGTTCGGCGCTCAGCACCGCGCCGGTGGGGTTCGCGTAGCTCGGCTGGAGGTAGATCACCCGCGCCCTGGTGCGAGTGAGCTCGTCGGCCAGGCGATCCACCAGAATGCCGTCGGCGTCGGTGGGCACGGAGGCGAGGTCGAGGCCGGCGCTCTGTGCGGCCAGGATCGCACCTGGGTAGCTGGGGCTCTCGGTTATCACCGTCGAACCCGGTTCGGCGAGGGTTCGCATCGCGAAGACGAGGCCCTGTTGCCCGCCGGAGACGATGAGCACGTCATTCGGGTCCGCGTGGTATGTGGAGGCGAGGACCCGTCTGAGTTCCGGTGATCCGGCCGGCGGTGTCATGACCCAGGCGCGATTACTTTTGGCGGCGCGGGACCCGATCCGGTGCAGTTCCTCGGTCGGCAGGAGTTCGGGGGCGAGATATCCCCACGACAACGGGATGTGCTCGGGCGTGCCGTAACCGCCCAGCCTCGAGGCCCGGTCCGCGTCCACCCGCGCGCGGCCCAGGGTCTGGGACTGCCAGGAGAAATCCGGCTCGGACAGACGTTCGTGGCCGGCCACGAACGTCCCGCGTCCCGGCTCCGCCCGCACCAATCCCAATGCGCTCAATTCCGAGAGCGCCGCGGAGATGGTGGCCGCGCTCGCATGGAACTGGGCAGACAGTTCCCGCACGCCCGGGAGCTTCTCTCCGGGGTGCATCGTGGCGATCCGCTGCTGGAGCTGCACCGCAATGGCGGACGATCTGTTATCGTTCGACATGAGGCTATTAGATAACGTTACTGCGATTTCGGCAAGTCCGTTACCCTCCGCATCCGGTGCGCAACCGGCTCTCCCTCTGCCACAGCCATGAACGGCGGCCGCTCCGTGTCGCGGGATGTCTCGGCCTCCGCCATCGAGGCGAAGGAGGCCCCGTGATCACGTAACCCTCGAGCACGAAATCGCGTGCTGCGCAAGCACAAGACCCCACTCCGCCCTGAAACCCCAACTCGATAGGAGCCGCCCATGGCAACGACCACCACCCCGACGATCCGTCCGCTCGCCTACGCCGACGAGGCTCGCTGGCGCGTCCTCTTTCGGGCCTACCGCGTGTTCTACAAGCTGACCGAGTCCGAGGAGGTCGTCTCGCGCGCGTGGGGGTGGTTCATGGACCCCCGCCACGAATGCAAGGCCCTCGTCGCCGAAGTGGACGGGGCGATCGTCGGTTTCGCGCATCACCGCCGCTTCTCCTCGCCGTACACCGGCACCACCGGCATCTTCCTGGACGATCTGTTCACCGATCCCGAGGTTCGCGGCCGGGGCATCGGGCGCGCGCTCATCGGGCGTCTCACCGAGATGGCCGGCGCCGAAGGGCGGGCCGTGGTCCAGTGGGTGACCGCGGAGGACAACCACACCGCCCAGGCGCTGTACAACACCCTCGCCACGCGCACGAGCTGGGTCACCTACGAAGCCCAACCCAGCGCGACGTAGCTGAAACACCCCCGGCTTCCGCTTCCGCGGAGGCCGGGGGTGTTCTGAAATCAACACTCCGCACGTCAGCTCACGGGGTCTTTCTGCGCCTTCACCGGTCCGGTACTCGGCGGCCGCAGCAGGTGACCGCCCAGGCTGCCCCTCGCGGTGCGGACAGCGACCAGAATCCAGGTGCCGAGCAGACCGGCGTAGGCGATGACGGCCGCGACCTTGAACGCCGGAAGGTGGGTGTGCAGCGCCAGCTGGGTGGTACCGGTGACGAACGTGCCGACCGGGAAGGTCAGGCTCCACCAGGTCAGCGCGAACGGCATGCCGCGCCGCAAGGTTCGCACGGTCAGCGAGGTCGCCAACGCGATCCACAGCACCGCGAAGCCCCACACCGGGACGCCGTAGAGAATGGCGAATGTGCTCAGGTCCCCGGCGATCTGGGAGTCGACGGCGAGCGCCGCATTGGTTCCGAGAAGTCCTGCCGCCGTGATGGATTGACCGAGCGGGCCGAGCACGATCCACAGCGTCGGCACCCGCGCGGTGCCGGAGGTGCCGTAGTGGGTCAGCCGGCTCCAGATCATCGCGAGGATCAACAACGAGGCCAGCAGCGACAACCCGAACATCGCGTAGCAGCCGTACAGCATGGTCTGCCGGCCGGTACCTGGCGCCATATCCGGGATCAGCAGCGCACCCGTAGCGGCCGACACCATCGGCGGGACCACCGGCATCAGCCAGCCGCCGAAGGCCGCATCGGGTTCGACGTTGTGCTGGGTGAACATCAGGAACGGGATGCTGACAGCGGTGAACAGCCCGCCGACCGTGCCGGCGGTCCACAGCACCCAATCCAGGTCGATGGCGACGCGTGCACCGATCAGGTCCCGGCCCACCAGGGTCGCGCCCGCTCCGACGGTCAGCAGTGCCATCGGCGCGGCGCCGTAGAAATGCGCCATCTGCGGATTGCGGGCGTGGCTGCGGGCCACCGTGGGGTGGCGCAGCCAATGCCCGCCGACGATGACGATGAGGACGAGCAGCAGGAGCGCGGCGATCACCCAAACCACCTCGGCGAATCCGCGCAGACCCGGCACGTGGACGGGCAGGGTGGCCCCGGCAACCGCGACGATCCCGGTGCCCATCACCGACGCGAACCAGTTGGGTCCGATGTTGCCCAGTACCTCGACTCGGGTCCGCGGCTCGTCCGGGCGGGTGGTGGCCATGCCAGACCCTACTGCCGACGAGTCTGGGCGCTGCGCGAGATCGGTGATGCGCGTGCGCAGAATGCTGCTGGTTTGCGGTGGATCGGAGCGCACTCAGCAACTTTTCCGCATCGAGTTGGTGAACACATGTCCGATCAACCCTGCGGCGCCCGGACCCACAGAACATGAAAACGCAAATACCCTGTGATCCATGCCTTCATCAATCCCGTTCCCCGACCCGGACAGCGCCGCGAATAGGAGATTTTCGGTTTTCAAACTGTCCGCAAACTGAATGTGTGGCAAACACTACCGAGGGTATACAGTGGGCGGCACCGTGCCGGTATCACATCCAGGGGGCACAGATCATGAACAAGCGCATCTCAATGGCAGTGGCCGCCGCAGCCCTCGGCGCCGGCATCGCGCTCGGGGCGCCCGCATCGCCCGCGGCCGCCGCGCCCAACTGCGCCAATGTGATCAACCAGATCAACAACAGCGGCTACACGCCGACCACCGGGGAGAAGTGGGCCTGCGCGGCTCAGATCGAGGCGAATAAGTGGGCCACGTTCCCGAGCACCCAGCTCAACAAGTGGACCAGCTTCCCCGGCAACCTCGCGAACAAATGGGCCAACTTCCCGGCCAACCAGCTCCAGAAATGGACCAGTTTCCCCAGCACACAGCTCAACAAATGGACCAGCTTCCCAAGCACCCAGCTCAACAAGTGGACCAGCTTCCCGAGCACCCAGCTCCAGAAGTGGACGACCGGTACCCGCCACCGCTAACAGGTAGCACGTCGAAGACGTTGCGCTACCGCTGATTTCAATTTGTCAGCCCGGGCTTAGCCCAGGCCGGTCCACTTCTTGAGCTGTTTACCCGGGAAGTTCTTCCACTTCTCGACAGTGGAGTTGGTCGGCGGGCTCGCGGCATCGGTGATGGCGCCCTTGGCGGCGCCGGTCACCGCCGATGAAACGCGTCGCACGCCGACGCGCGTCAGGCGAAGATCTTCACCACCTCGGCCACCCGCCGCAGCTGGTCGATATCGGAGCTGGTCGGGATGAGGTGCACCTCGTCGGTGCCGATGTCCTCGAACTTGCCGAGCATCTCGACCAACTGGTCCTCGGTGCCGGCCCAGCCCGTCGTCGGGGCCATCGCGTCGACGTACTCAGCCGGAATCCAGTTCATGTACCGGCGCAGGTGGCGGTGCACCTGGGCGCGGGCATCATCGGGCTCACCGAGCGCGAACCAGAACGAGGTGGCCAGGTGCGGCTTGGGTCTACCGGCCTGCGCCCACGCGTTCCGGGCGATATCGAACAGTTCGGCCTGCCGGTCCAGATCCAAATCCAGAGTCGTGCCGGCCACCCCGTCCGCCCAGGCCGCGGCATCGCGCACGGTCTTGGGCCCGATGGTGCCGACGTGCAGGGGTGGTCCACCGGCCTGAACCGGCGCTGGTCCGACCGGAAGCACCGATTCGGTGAGCTTCTCCCCGGCCCACACCCGTTTCATCACCTCGACGCGCTCGGCCAGACCTCGACGACTCTGGCTGGCCGGATCGGCACTCACTGCGTGGTAGTCCTCGTGCCGGCCGCCGACCCCGAGGCCCACGGTCAACCGTCCACCGCTGAGCAGGTCGCCGGTGGCCAGCCCCTTGGCCAGCATGACCGGATCGTGCAGTTGCGGCACCACCACGGTGGTCACCAACCGAACCCGGTCGGTCCAGGCCGCCAGCGCGCCCAACAGGGTCAGGCTGTCGGGATTGTCGAACGCGATGCGCTCACCCCAGCACAGCGACGAGAACGGGCCGCCGTCGATGACATGCGCCCACGACCGCAAGGTCGCTGCGTCCAACTGCGGTTCCATCACCGGCATCGTCATCCCCACCCGCACCCGGGAATTCTTTCACGAGCGGGGGTTATCCCCCACCCGGTTCTCGGGAAAACGCTGTGTCGCTGCTCAGGCTGACTTCGTAAGTTAATGGCATGGTCGCCATCAGCGAAGCAGGCCCGTCCGCCGTCCCCACGCCCGCCAAGCGCGTGCGGACGGTACGCAACATCGGTGTCGTACCGACCGCCTCGATGATCACCGGGGCGGCCGTGGCGTTGGTCTGGTTCTGGATTCCGTTGTCCATCATCATCATCGGCATCTCGTCGATCCCCTCAGTGATCGGGTTCGTCCTTTCCGCAGTGGTGTTCGTCTACCTGATGCGCGGTGTCGAGGCGGTCGAACGTGCCCGTAGCGAGGCGGTATTCGGCCTGGGCATCGGAGTTCCGCCACGACGAATGTCGCGCTACACCGGGTTTCAGCGCTGGGCTCACCAGCTGTGGCTGGACATCAGCAACGCCCGGTTCTGGCAGGCGTGCGCTCATCACTATCTGCGGATGGTCTACGACATGCTGGCCACCGGTCTCGCGTTCGCCTTGTTGGTGTTCGCCTTCCTCGGGCCGGCCGCCGCCGTGGCGATCCGCCAGAGCGACGACGCCGCGGGTCTGACCTTCGTCTCACCACCGCTGGCCTGGTTGCTCGCACTGGTCGCGGTGGCGGCCGCGGCGGCGATCCTGATCTTGGCGCCGGCGCTCGATGCCGCGCTCGACCGCTGGCTGCTGTCCCCGTCGCCGACTGCGGCCCTGCAGCACCAGGTCACCGCGCTGGCCGACGCCCGGCAAGGCGCGGTGTCATCGGCGCAGACCGAGCGTCACCGCATCGAGCGCGACCTGCATGACAGCGTGCAGCCGCGGCTGGTGTCGCTGGCCATGACGATCGGGCTGGCCCAGACCAAACTGGACAGTGATCTGCCCGCCGCCAAATCGCTGATCGCCGAGGCACACGACGATGCCAAGAGCGCACTGGTCGAACTGCGCAACGTGGTGCGCGGCATCGCCCCGACGATTCTGTCCGACCGCGGTTTGGACGCCGCACTATCCTCGGTGGTGCAGCGATCCGAAACATCAGGAGTACCAACTACATTGACGGTCCACCTACCGCGCAGACTGCCCGAGGAGACCGAAAGCGTCGCCTATTTCGTCGTCGCCGAGGCCCTGACCAACATCGCCAAACACGCCGGCGCCACCCAGGCGGTGGTCGCCGTCCGACTGGACGAGGCGGCGAACCAACTGCACGTCTCGGTGTTCGACGACGGCACCGGCGGTGCGGTGGTCGATGCCGGCGAGAACGCCACCGGCCTGCGCGGGCTGGACGAGCGGGTACGTGCCGCGGGCGGGTCGTTCGCGGTGTCCAGCCCGGCGACCGGGCCGACGATCGTCACGGCGGTGCTGCCATGCGCATCGTGATCGCCGAGGATTCGGCGCTGCTGCGGGCCGGTATCGAGCGGATCCTCGCCGACGCCGGACACGACGTCCTGGCCGGAGTCCCCAATGCCACCGACCTGTTGCGACTGGTCAACGAGCACCGGCCCGACCTGGCCATCCTCGATGTCCGGATGCCACCGACCTTCACCGACGAGGGCATCCGGGCGGCGGCACTGCTGCGCAGCCAGAATCCCGAATCCCCGGTTCTGGTGCTCTCGCACTACGTCGAGGAACGCTATGCCGCCGAGCTGATCGCCTCGGACACAAGGGGATTCGGATATCTACTGAAGGACCGGGTGGCAGATGTGCCTGCCTTCATCGACGCCGTCGAGGTGGTGGGCGGCGGCGGAACCGTGCTCGACCCCGAGGTGGTGTCACAGATCTTGATTCGTTCCGCCCGCCGCAGCGCACTCGACCAACTGACCCCGCGCGAACGCGAGGTCCTGCAGTTGATGGCCGAGGGCAAGACCAACTCGGCAATCGCTGCCGCCCTGCACATTTCCATCGGTTCGGCCGAGAAACACATCGCTTCGATCTTCACCAAGCTGGACCTGGCACCCGATGAGAGTGAGAACCGCCGGGTGCTGGCGGTGCTGCGCTACCTCGAGTCATAGCTAAAACCTGTTCCTGGAAGGGATTTCACCGTGACCATCACCGACGCACCGCCCAGTTCCGCACCATCACTGTCGACCGGCGGCCGTAGGACCATCCGAGTCGTCCTCGTCGCCGCTGCCGCGGTGTTGGTCGCCGGCAGCATCGCCGGAATGGGCGCGACGGCGTGGGGAATCAGCAAGTTCCGGGTTGTCGCCGATACCAAGTCGCTCCCGGCGGCGATGCGAACGCTGACCATCGATACCGGTAGCGTGCCGGTCGCGATCCGGATCACCACCGATCGGGCGGCCACCACGCCACAAGTCGCACTGCACCTGGTCAATACCATCCGCGACGACGCAGACCCCTTGACGCTGGCCGGGGAACCCGCCGATGCCCGGGTGACGGTCAATGTCGGATCGGCGCGGGTCCTGCCTTGGGGCGGTGCCGGGGAGCTCACCGTGACACTGCCCCCGGATGTGGCGCGACACCTGTCGGTCACCACCCGTCAGGAAACCGGGGTGCTGCTGGCCCAGGCCGATCTCGATGAACTGATCGCGCACACCACCTACGGCCCGGTACTGCTGAGCGCCGCAGCGCGCCGCATCGCCATCGACACCGACAACGGTGATGTGATCACCCGCGAACCGATCTCGGTCACCGAGTCGTTCCGCGCCAACACCGCACACGGCGACGTGCGGATCGACTTCAAAGACGCCGCGCCGCGCACCGTGCAGGCCGTCAGCGGCGACGGTGACGTCTCCATCGCCCTGCCCGGCCCCGGCCCCTACCTGTTGCAGACCCAAGCCGCCGGATCGACCTCCGTCCGCGTCCCGCAGACCAGTTCGGCGCGCGACGCCGCCAGCGAAGTAACAGCCCGGTCTCACAACGGCGACGTGGTCATCGCAACCCGCTGAAATCGGCCACTGCCGGGGGTTTACTGGATAGATATGGCAATCACCTTCAATCACACCATCGTGGCCGCCAGGGATCGACAGGGTGCGGCGGAGTTCTTCACCGAGTTGTTCGGCCTGCCCGGCCCGACGGAGTTCGGTCCGTTTCTGGCGGTGACGCTCAATCACGGAGTCAGCCTGGACTACGCCCAGGCCGCTGCCGATGAACAGATTCGGCCCCAGCACTACGCATTTCTGGTGTCCGAGGACGAGTTTGACGCGATCTACGGCAAGATCCGCGACCGCGGTCTGCAGCACTGGGCCGATCCGCACGGTCAGCACCCGGGCGAGATCAACCACAACGACGGCGGTCGCGGGGTGTACTTCCGGGACCCGTCCGGGCATTACCTGGAGATCATCACCCGACCGTATGGCGGCTGAGCCCGGCGCCGGTCAGCGGTGCCCGCGCGCCGCTTCCTGATCGCGGTAGTCGCCCGCCAGCTTGGCCACGTGTGCGGGCAGCGAGCCGCAGGCCACATCGGCCAGGCTGGTCTCCTCCAGCACCGAACGCATGCTGGCCCGCAGGGCGCGCCAGACGTCGGTCAGCGCCGCGGTCGGGCCGGAATACGGCAGATCCCCGAGCCCGATGTCGCGGACACTGGCCAGCGGTCCGTCGATGCAGCGCAGTACATCGGCGATGCTGATCTCGCCGGCCGGGCGGCCCAGCGCATAACCGCCGTCGCGGCCGCGGTGGCTGCGCACCAGTCGGTCGGTGCGCAGATCGGAGAGGATGTCGACCAGGAACTGCGCCGGGATGCCCTGGGCCTTGGCCAGGTCGTCGGTTTTGACCAGCTCGCCGTCGTCGACGGTGGCGAGCTGAATCATGGCTCGGACGGCGTACTCCGCCTTTGCCGACATCCGCATGGTAGGGATTCTGCCAGGCCGGTCATGGCCCGCACCGACTCGGGAAGCGGCGTTCCCGCTGCGACATCGGGCGCGGTCTGCGGTTGGCCGTAGTTCACCGTCATAGGCACCACCCCGGCCCACGCTCCGCCCGCCACGTCCTCCGGCGCATCGTCGGGCCAATCGGCACTGATCTTCAGCGACCAATTGTCCGAACCGATCGGCAGGCGCATGGCCAGGGTGGCGGCCAGCTCCTTGCGGGTGCTGGCCCGCACCTCGGCCACCCGGCCCGGGATGAAAGTGTCGGTGAGCGCGTCGAGATAGCCGGGTTTGTCCTCCTCAGAGATCACCTCGAAGGAGCCGAACAGCACGGCGCTGCGGTAGTGAAACGACGATTCGAAACTGCTGCGCGCCACCACCACACCGTCGAGCTCAGTCACCGACACCGCGGCGGGCACACCCGCGGCCAGGGCCCGCATCCACGGTGAGCCGGTGGACCCGTGGATCACCAATTCGTCTGCGATCCGGGCGAATCCGGTCGGGAATACCACCGGATGTCCGTCGCGTACCAGCGCGATGGTGGCCAGCGGAGTGCTATCCAGCAGCTCATAGAGCCGCTCCCGCGAGGTGTTCTGTTTTTCGTCGAGCCGGGTGACGCGCGTCGAGGGCTGGGTCATATCCGTCATTCCGGGATACCGGCCGCATCCGGCACCACGACGGCGAACAGGTCGGTCATCGCGGCCAGGCTCGCCGACTGCATGGCCGCGGCCGGCACCGGCGCCCCGTCGGGTCCGGCCAGCGTGCGGGTGGCAGTGGCGGCGGCCACCACCGTCGGGGCATACCCGAGGTTGAACGCGCCGCGTGCGGTGGAGTTGACGCACATGTGCGTCATGAAGCCGGCCAGCACCAGATTCGACGCGTTGAGCCCCTTCAAGCGGTCGTCCAGATCGGTCTGCACGAACGAGTTGGGGTACTGCTTGACCACCACGGGTTCTCCGGCGCGCGGGGCCACCGATGCGACGATCGCGCCGCTTTCACCCTCGATGTCGTACAGCGAGCCCGGCCCCATCGTGTGCTGAACATGGATGATCGGGATACCCGCGGTGCGGGCCCGGTCGAGCAGTTCGGCGGCCTGGGCGAGGGCGGCCTGCACCCCGTCGAGCTCCATGGTGCCCTGGGTATAGGTGTTCTGGCAGTCGATCAGTACCAGGGTGGAATCGGCGAGTCGGGCCGGTGCGGTCGGCAGGCTGGCAAGTTCGCGCAGGGTGGGACGGGTCACCCGGACCAGCCTAGTGTGCCTTAACCCGCCGTGACCGCGAGCACACGTTCGGCCAGTTCGGGCCGGCACACCACCAGATCGGGCAGGGTCGGATCGGCCGCGTTGTAGACCAGCCGGGAGCCGTCGATGCGTGAGGTGTGCAGCCCCGCCGCCCGGGCCACCGCGACCGGAGCCGCCGAATCCCACTCGTACTGGCCACCGGCATGCACATACACGTCGGCGACCCCGCGGATCACCGCGGCGACTTTGGCTCCTGCCGAACCCATTTCCACCAGGGTGCCGGCGAGCGCCTCCTGCACGGCCAGCGCCACCGCCGGCGGCCGGGTCCGCGACACCACGACCCGCGGTGGGCCGTCGAAGGCACGGGGTGCGGCCACCTCGGGAGTGGACAGCGTGGTGTTCTGCGCCGGCAACGCGACCGCCCCGGCGACGAGTTCGCCCGCGCTCCACAGGGCCACGTGCACGGCCCAGTCGTCACGGCCGAGTTCCGAGAACTCCCGGGTGCCGTCGAGCGGGTCGACGATCCACACCCGGTCCGCGCTCAGGCGCGCCGGGTCGGCCCGTTGGTCGGCCGACGCCTCCTCGGACAGCACCGAGTCACCGGGACGCCGCGCCGCCAGCTCCGCCATCAGGAAGTCGTGGGACTGCTTGTCCCCGGCGGCTTTCCGCTCGGCAGCCGGGGCGCCGGCGAAGTCCGCGCGGACGTCGAGCAGCAGATCCCCGGCCCTGGTGGCCAGCCGGGCGGCCAATTCGTGATCGTTCACGACGGCAATTCCAACAGCTCGATCACCATCTCGGCCAGTTCATCGGGACTGCGATCCGGGGTGAGTCGCAGATCCGGGTTCTTCGGCCGCTGATACGGGCTGTCGATTCCGGTGAAGTGGGTGATCTCACCGGCGCGCGCCTTGGCGTACAACCCCTTGGGGTCGCGGCGTTCGCAGTCCTCCAGCGGGGTGTCACAGAACACTTCGAAGAACTCGACGCCACTCTCGGTGGCCACCCGCCGGGCCAGCTCGCGATGCTCCTCCAGCGGGCTGATCGCCGGCACCAGCACAATCTGGCCGGAGTCGGCCAGCAGCGAGGCCACGTGGGCCAGCCGGCGCAGGTTCTCGGCCCGGTCGGCCATCGAGAAGCCGAGGTCGGCGTTGAGGCCGTGGCGCAGGTTGTCCCCGTCGAGAACGTATGCCGGGATTCCCTTTTCCAGCAGCTTCTGCTCGACCAGCACCGCCACCGAGGACTTACCCGAACCCGACAACCCGGTGAACCACAGGGTGCGTCCGCGGCTGAGCCGGTCGGCCGGGGTGACCAGCGACTCGTGGCGCACGGCGTTCGGGCTCGCGGTCTCGTTGCGGGCGTCGCGCAGCACCATGCCGGCGCCCACGGTGCCGTTGGTGTTGGGGTCGATCAGGATGAATGAGCCGGTGGCCGCGTTGCGGCTGTACTCGTCGAGCAGCAGCGGGGCCTGGGTACGCAGCGAAATGCGGCCCAGCTCATTGAGTTTGAGGGCGGTCGCGGACTTGTCCCGGTGCAGGGTGTTGACGTCGAGGCGGTAGTCCAGGCCGACGACCTTGGCCCTGGTGGTGCGGGTGGTGTGCTTGATCAGGTATTCCCGGCCGGGCTCCAGCGTGGATTCGTCGGCCATCCAGCACACCGTGGCGTCGAACTCCTGGGTGACCCGGGGCTGGTTGTTGAGCCGGGCGATCATGTCGCCGCGGGAGATGTCGATGTCGTCAGACAGGCTGATCGACACCGCCATCGGGGGGAATGCCTCTTCGACGGGACCGCTCGGGCCGTCGATCTGGGTGATGCGGCTGGGTTTTCCGGCCGGCAGCACGATCACATCGTCGCCGGGACGCAGCACACCACTGGCGACGGTGCCGGCGTAGCTGCGGTGGTCGGCGTGCTCATGGGTCTGCGGGCGGATCACGTACTGCACCGGGAAGCGCACGTCGACCAGGTTCCGGTCACCGGCGATGTAGACGTCTTCCAGATGGCTCAGCAACGACGGGCCCTCGTACCAGGGCGTCACATCCGATTTGGTCACCACGTTGTCGCCCTGCAGCGCCGAGAGCGGGATCGTGGTCACATCGTGGACGTCCAATCGCGCGGCGAACGCGTGGAACTCGTCGCGGATCGCCTCGAACCGCGCCTGGTCCCAGTTGATCAGGTCCATCTTGTTCACCGCCAGCACGATGTGCCGGATGCCCAGCAGCGACGCCAGGAACGCATGCCTGCGGGACTGCTCGAGCAGGCCGTGCCGGGCGTCGACCAGCACGATGACCAGCTGGGCGGTGGACGCCCCGGTCACCATGTTGCGGGTGTACTGGATGTGACCCGGGGTGTCGGCGATGATGAATTTGCGCTTGGCCGTGGCGAAGTAGCGGTAGGCGACATCGATGGTGATGCCCTGCTCCCGCTCGGCGCGTAGGCCGTCGGTGACCAGCGCCAGGTCGGTGTAGTCGTGGCCGCGTTCCTTGGAGGTCCGCTCGACGGCGGCCAACTGGTCCTCCATGACCGCCTTGGAGTCGAACAGCAGCCGGCCGATCAGCGTGGATTTGCCGTCGTCGACGGATCCCGCGGTGGCGATTCTCAACAGCGTCGACATCAGTGCTCTCTTTTCTTCGCGCAAGCGCTCATCAGAAATACCCCTCGCGCTTGCGGTCTTCCATACCGGCTTCCGAAATGCGGTCATCGGCGCGGGTGGCGCCACGCTCTGTGAGCCGGGACACCGCGGTCTCGGCGATCACCTCGGAAACCGTTGCGGCCGTTGATTCGACGCAGCCGGTGCAGGTGACGTCGCCGACGGTGCGGAACCGCACGGTCTTCTCGATCACCGGTTCGTCCTCGCGGGGCTGCAGGTACTTGTGCACTGCGAGCAGCATGCCGTCACGCTCGAACACCTTGCGCTGGTGCGCGTAGTAGATCGACGGCAGCTCGATCTTCTCGGCACCGATGTAGGACCAGATGTCGAACTCGGTCCAGTTGGAGATCGGGAAGGCGCGGATGTGCTCGCCCTTGTGGTGGCGGCCGTTGTACAGGTTCCACAGCTCGGGGCGCTGCGCCTTGGGGTCCCACTGACCGAACTCGTCGCGGAAGGAGAACACCCGCTCCTTGGCGCGGGCCTTCTCCTCGTCGCGCCGGGCACCGCCGAAGGCGGCGTCGAACTTGTTCTCCCGGATGCCGCGCAGCAGCGCGACGGTCTGCAGCGGGTTGCGCGACGGTCCGTTCTCGACGACGCGCCCCGCGTCGATGTCGTCCTGCACCTTGGCCACCACCAGGCGGACGCCGTGCTCGGCGACCAGCTCGTCCCGGGTTTGCAGCACCTCGTCGAAGTTGTGCCCGGTGTCGACATGCATGACCGGGAACGGCAGCCGGCCCGGCGCGAACGCCTTGACGGCCAGGTGCAGCATGACGATGGAGTCCTTGCCGCCGGAAAACAGCAGCACGGGCCGTTCGAACTCGGCGGCGACCTCGCGGATGATGTGGATGGCCTCGGCCTCCAGCGACCGCAGGTGGCTCAGCTCGTAATGACCGGCCTGTGTGTCGGCCTTCAGCGCGGTGGTCATCACTTCCCCATTAAGTTGGTAGAAATGGCCAGAATTGCAAGCATGGCCTGGAATCTATCCGCCACCCCGATCCGGTGTCAATGCCGGGTAGCTGTCAGACCCGGAGCCCACTGACGTGCGCCGCCACACGCAGCGGCAACTCTTAGAGCGTGACCTCGGTCAGCTTGCCGGTGGCGACGTCGAAGATGAAGCCGCGCAAGGATTCATGCTTGGTGACGAACGGGCTGGCCTCGATCCGGCGCAACGACTGGCGCACATCCTCCACCGGGTCGACGAACGCCTCGGCCGCCCAGTTCGGCTTGATGCCGGTGTCGTCCTGAATCTGCTGTTTGAACCCGTCGTCGGTGAATGTCAGCATTCCGCAGTCCGTGTGGTGGATCAGGATGATCTCCCTGGTCCCCAGCAACCGCTGACTGATGGCCAGCGACCGGATCTCATCGTCGGTGATCACCCCGCCGGCATTGCGGATGACATGCGCCTCGCCGGCGCCCAGACCGAGGATGCGATACACATCCAATCGAGCATCCATGCAGGCCACCACCGCAACATGCTTGCTCGGCGGCAACGGCAACGGACCGGTGAAGGTCTTGGCATATGCCTCGTTGTTGGCCAGGTACTGGTCGGTGACAGACATCATTTGACGCTAACAACGCGATGACGGCACCGCTAGCAGATGAATCAGGCTGAGCCGATCTGCCGTCAGGTGCGCGGCGCCGTCAAGTCGTAGACCCCGGTGTCGCCGACCATGCTCCTGGTGAAGTTCGCCTTCACCCAGTCGGTGATCTCCTTGACGCTGCCGTGAGCTTCATGCGGCGGCCCGCCACGTCCGCGTTCGGGCCGGTCCAGGAAGTAGCGGACCTGACCGTCGGCGACATACCGCTGGAACTGCGCGAGGGTGGGCGAGTTGTCACTCCCGATGAACCCGCCGATCGCCATCAGCGACTCCCCGGTCCGCAGCTCCAGATCGCTGACCATCATCGAGCCCACGCTCGCCGCGGCCCAGCGGCCATCGGTGCCCGCGATCAGCTCGGCCAGGGCCGGGTCGTCGGCCCGGGATCCAGAAGGTGGACCACCGGGCGCACCCGGAGGACCGAAATCGAAGTCCCGGCTGGGTCCCGAGACGGTGATCGGACCACTGTTGCGCCCGGCCACCACGGTTTCGATCGAGTAGGCGGCGGTGGCACCGAGACCGAGAATCATTGCCGCCAAAGCCACTACCCCAGGCGAGGGGCGCGGCCGGTCGGCGGCGATCGCCAATACCACCGCGACCAGCACCGAGCCGATCAACACGATCCAGCGCAGCGCCGGAAGCCAGTCCGGAGTCCGGTTCAGCAGGCCGAACGCCCACACTCCGGTAACCGCCAGCATCAACGCCAGCACCAGCCGCGCCGGCAGATGTCCACGCACGCACCACAATTCGGCGACCGAGATGCCCACCAGCGCGGCGACGGCGGGCGCCAGCGCCACGGTGTAGTAGGGGTGGATGATGCCGTCCATGAAGCTGAACACCACGGCCGTCACCAGCAGCCACCCGCCCCACATCAGCAGGCCGGCCCGAAGCGTGGCCGTCCGGGCGCTGCGTCGGGTCAGCCACAGCGCGGCCACCAGTCCGATCAGTGCGGCAGGCAACAGCCAGGACGCTTCGGTGCCCATCGACAGCCCAAACATCCGGCCGATCCCCGGATCGCCGCCGAAGAACAGGTTGGCGCCGCCACCCGGCCCCTGACCGGGCTCCGGAGCGCCACCGCCGCCCGGGCCGGGTCCGTCCCGCCCCAGGATGCGCTGTAAACCGTTGTAGCCGAACGCCAGCTGCAGCAGGCTGTTGTCGGTGGATCCGGCGATATACGGCCGCGACTCCGCCGGCCACAACGCCACCAATGCGATGTACCACCCGGACGAGACGATCATCGCGGCCACGCCGACGAGCAAGGCGCCCAACCTCTTCCACACGCTCGGGGCGGGCGCGGCGACCAGGAACATCAATGCCAGCCCGGGCACGATCAGGAATGCCTGCAGCATCTTGGTCAGGAAGGCGAAGCCCAGCGCGCATCCGGCCAACGCCACCCACCCGGTACTCACCCTGGCCGACACCGGCCCGACCGCGCGCACCATGAGATACGCCGCCAGCACGAGCAGCAGCACCAGCAACGCATCGGGATTGTTGTAGCGGAACATCGAGGTCGCCACCGGCGTCAGCGCCAGCGCCGCCCCGGCGATCAGCGCGGCACCGGGACCGCTGGTGCGCCGCACGGTCGCATACAGCAGGGCCACCGCAGCCACCCCCATCAGGGCTTGCGGCAGCAGCATGGCGAACTCGTTGAAGCCGAACAGCCGGCCGGACAAACCCATCACCCACATCGCGGCCGGGGGCTTGTCCACCGTGATGGCGTTTCCGGCGTCCAGCGACCCGAACAGCCAGGCCTTCCACGACTGGGTGCCGGCCTGCGCCGCGGCGGCGTAATAGTTGTTGGCCCACCCCGAAGACCCCAGGCCCCACAGGTAGAGCACGGCGGTGCCGGCCAGCAGCGCCCAGTACGAGGGCCGGATCCAGCGCGGCGGGACCACATCCGGTGAATCCACCGGCGCCGGTGTGGTATCCGGGGCCGGATCGGCGATGGCCGTCATATCGCGGTCTCTCGTTTCGGCTCGGTTGCGCACCGGGTCCGCGACGGGTGAAAGACCCATCCGCGCAACAGTACGAAACGCACCACGGTGGCCAGCAGGTTGGCCGCCACCAGCACGCCCAATTCGACACCGCGGTGCGGCTCGGGCGCCAGGAAATGCAGTAGTCCCAGTGATCCGCTGGTGATCGCCAACGCGATCCCGAACACGGTCAACCCTTCGAGATGATGACGGGTGATGTTGCCGGTGCCCGCGATGCCGAAGGTGAACCGCCGGTTGGCGGCGGTGTTGCCGATCGCGGTCAGCAGCAGGGCCACCAGGTTGGCGGCCTGTGCACCGACGCCCGAGCGCAGCGCCGTGAACAGCACCAGGTAGACCAGCGTGGAGATGACACCGACCGCGCCGAAGCGCACCGCCTGATGCAGCAGCGAGCCGGGAGGGGCCGATTTCCGCGACGATCCGAGCTGGGCGGCAATGGTGTTCACCGGGATCGAGCCGTTGGCGAAGCCACGCAGCAACCGGCCGATGCCTTTGAGGTCGGCGGTGGCGGTGGCCACTATGTCCACCCGGCTGTCCGGATCGTCCACCCAGTCCACCGGCACCTCGTGGATGCGCAGCCCGCTGCGCTCGGCCAACACCAGCAGCTCGGTGTCGAAGAACCATCCGGTGTCGGCGACATGGGGCAGCAGCCGGCGGGCAACGTCGGCACGGATCGCCTTGAAGCCGCATTGCGCGTCCGAGAATCGTGCTGACAGAGCCGATTTCAGGATCAAGTTGTAGCAGCGGGAGATGAACTCTCGTTTGGCGCCGCGGACCACCCGCGAGCCGCGCCCCAGCCGGGTGCCGATGGCCAGGTCGGAATGCCCGGAGATCAGCGGCGCCACCAGCGGGGCGAGCGCCGCCAGGTCGGTGGACAGGTCGACGTCCATGTAGGCCAGCACCGGCGCATCCGACGTCGACCACACCGCGCGCAGCGCCCGCCCGCGGCCCTTCTCCTCCAGCCGGACCACCCGCACCCCGTCGAGCTCGGCGGCCAGTTCGGCGGCAATCCGCGGTGTGTCGTCGACGCTGGCGTTGTCGGCAATGGTGATGCGGACCGGCACCGCGAAGTTCTCCTCGAGATAGCTGTGCAGCCGGCGCACCGAATGCGCCAGTGCGGCTTGCTCGTTGTACACCGGGACGACGACGTCGAGCACCGGGACACCAGCGGCCCGGGCGGCCAGCGCGGCGTTGGGCCGCGATGCGAAATGGAACCGCTGCTCGGGTTCCCGGACCAAGGTTGTCATGGCTTCATCGTTCTCCCGCGGCTTGTGATCTGGGTTGGGCGAAGCTATGCGCCGGCTATGTGTTCGTCGCATGCGAGTCAGGTCGTAGAGGGTGACGTTGAGGCCGCCGATCGGCAATCGGCGCCGAAGGTTTGGCGAATCCGGGCGCTGCCGCGTCCACCTCGGGAACGGGTTCGGCGGCAACCAGGATCACGTCTCCATGGTTGCCCCGGCCGTTAGGTGCCCGATTGGTCCACACTGTGGGTCAACTGTGAGCTCGTGCCGGGCAGCCGCACCACGAACTCGGTGGAACCGGCAACGCTGTGCACCTCGATGGTGCCACCGTGTGCCTTGACCACAGCGGCCACGATGGCCAGCCCCAGTCCGGTACTGCCCGCGCGCCGCGACCGCGACGAGTCACCGCGGGCAAACCGCTCGAACACGTCGGGCAGCAATGTCTGTGGAATGCCTGGACCGTCGTCGGCGACGGTGATCAACACCGCGCCGTCTCCGCCGGCCCCTGCATCCTCGGTGCTCAGCGAAACCGTCACCGAGGTACCGGCCGGGGTGTGGGTGCGCGCGTTGGCCAGTAGATTCGCCAGCACCTGATGGAGTCTGGCCCCGTCGCCGTCGATCACCACCGGATCCTCGGGCAGATCCAGCGACCATTCATGGTCCGGACCGGCGATGTGCGCGTCGCTCACCGAGTCGACCACCAGGCTGGACAGATCCACCGCCTCACGTTCCAGGGGGCGGCCGGCATCAAGGCGGGCCAGCAGCAGCATGTCCTCGACCAGTTGCGTCATCCGCGCGGTCTCGGACTCCACCCGGTTCATCGCGTGGGCCACGTCGCCGGGCAGATCATCGCGTTTGCGCTGGGCCAGCTCGGTGTATCCCCGAATGGCTGCGAGCGGCGTCCGCAACTCGTGGCTGGCATCGGCGACGAACTGGCGCACCCTGGTCTCACTGGCATGCCGGGCCGACAGCGCGCTGGCGATGCGGTCGAGCATCCGATTCAGCGAGGTGCCCAGCTGCCCGACCTCGGTATGGGCGCTGGCCGGGTCGACCGGCACGATCGGCGTGGGCAACTGCACCTCGCCGCGGTCGAGCTCAAGATCGGCGACCTCCCGCGCCGCGGCCGAAACCCGCGACAGCGGCGCGAGCTGGCGCCGGATGATCAGGATCCCTCCGGTGGTCGCGGCGATCAGCGCGATCGCGGCCAGCACACAGAACATGCCGAGCACCCACAGCAGGGTGTCGTCGACGATCGCCGTCGGCAGCCCGGTCACGATCGTCTGCGGGCCGGCGTGGCGAGGGCGTATGCCGATCAGCCGATAGCGGCCCAGGCCGTCGAGGTCGACGGTTTCGGGCACCCGCGTCGCCGGAATCCGGGACAGCTGTTCGGCCGCGGCCGCGCTGACCCCGACCCGGGCCCCGTCGGCGGTGATCACCGCCGCGTCCACCGGCCAGCCTGGGACCACCACTGCCCCCACCGTGCGCGCGGCCTGCCCCGGCGCGTTGAGGAATCCGGGTCCCGGCCCCTCCCCCGGGTCGAGCCGCCCGTGATCACGGTGACCCAGCGGCGGGAACCCGAACGACGGGGGCGGGAACCCGAACGGCGGGGGCGGGAACCCGAACGGCGGGGGCGGGAACATGAACGGCGGGGGCGGTAATTCGAAAATCGCCGCCGAGCGGCGACCGGCCTCGACCAACTGCTCGTCCAGCTGGTGCATCAAAAACCGTTGCAGCGCAAACTCTGTCGCCACCCCGATGCTGGCGCACACCACGGCCAGCAGGACCACCTGAGTGACCACCAGCCGGGCCCGCAGCGACCAGGTCCGCGGCGACCACCACCGGGTGACGCCCCGTGGTGCGCCCGTCGCCTCAGCGCCCGGGTCGCAGGACATAACCGGCACCACGCAACGTGTGGATCATCGGTTCGCGACCGCTGTCGATCTTCTTGCGCAGATACGAGACGTACAACTCGACGATGTTGGATCGGCCACCGAAGTCGTAGCTCCACACCCGGTCCAGGATCTGCGCCTTGCTCAACACCCGCTTGGCGTTGCGCATCATGAATCTCAGCAGCTCGAACTCGGTGGCCGTCAACGAAATCGAGTCACCACCGCGGGTCACCTCATGGCTGTCCTCATCGAGGACCAGATCGCCGACGATGATCTTGGCGCCGCCGTCCTCGCTGGTCACCCCGGTACGGCGGAGCAGTGCCCGCAACCGCAGCACCACCTCTTCCAGGCTGAACGGCTTGGTGACGTAGTCGTCACCGCCGGCGGTCAGCCCCGCGATCCGGTCCTCCACCGAATCTTTGGCGGTGAGCAGCAACAAGGGCAGGCCGGGGATCTGCTCGCGCAGCTTGCGCAGGACGTCCAGACCGCTCATATCCGGCAGCATCACGTCGAGAACAACCACATCCGGTGGGTTCTCCCGGGCCGCGGCGATCGCGCTCGCCCCATCCCCGGCCGTCGTGATGTCCCAGCCCTCGTAGCGCAGCGCCATCGATACCAGTTCGGCCAGCACCGGCTCGTCGTCGACCACCAAGACCTGGATCGGGTTGCCGTCGGCGCGCCGCATGACAGCACGCCCGGGTTCGGATTCGGCGCCATTGGTCGTGCTCACCCCACCATTATTGGCCGGTCCGATGGGACCCAACTGTGTGGTTTCTATGTGCCAGCTGTGCGGGGAATCAATGGTGGTTGGCGGCGAACCCGGACGGTGGCGTGTTGCCCTTGATCGCCGGGACCGCCATGCTCGTCTCCGGCGCGTTCGGCACCGTCGTCGAGGTAGTGGTCTGTCCCACAGTCATGTGGGTTGTCTTGGCCAGCACCTGAGAACCCGACGTCATCGCCGGTTCATACACCGCGCCGAACACACCCAATGCCACGGCCGCCGCGCCTCCGGCGACGGCTGCGAGTAATTTCACGTTGTTGAGTTCGCAGACCTTCACAGCACCACCTCACCGTCCGAGTTCGGTAAAACCGCAGCTGAGAATCCTGTGAGTCAGTGAACGCGCGGTTTCTCCGCCCAGGCTGGGTATCAGCTGTCAGTTGCCGCAGTGAGCGCGGACACATCACAAGCCCGATCGCCGCCGTCCCGACCGGCCCAATCGTGGCTGTTCTACCCTTTGTCCCATGCAGCCGTGCGTGAGATTGACCGGATGACGCGCTTCCTGGCGCGCCGGCTGCTCAATTACTTCGTGCTGCTGGCCCTGGCCTCCTTTCTGACGTTCACGCTGACATCGCTGAACTTCAAACCCCTCGACAGCCTGGAACAGCGCAATCCGCGGCCACCGCAATCCACGATCGATGCGAAAAGCGCCGAACTCGGCTTGGACAAGCCGATCCCATTGCGATATCTGGGCTGGGCCGCCGGGGCGGTCCGCGGCGACTTCGGCACCACTGTGACCGGACAGCCGGTCGCCGACGAACTGTGGCGCCGCATCGGGGTGAGCCTGCGATTGCTGATCATCGGCTCCGTCGCGGGCACCGTGATCGGCGTGGTGGTCGGGGCCTGGGGGGCGATCCGCCAGTACCGGCTGTCGGACCGGGTCATCACACTGCTGTCCCTGCTGCTGTTGAGCACCCCGACCTTCGTGATCGCCAACATGCTGATCCTGGCCGCACTGAAGGTGAACACGGTGCTGGGTGTGCAGTTGTTCGAGTACACCGGGGAAACCTCACCCGGCGCGACCGGCGGTGGCTGGAATGAGTTCGTGGACCGGTTGCAGCACCTGATGTTGCCGACGCTCACCCTGGCTTTGGGCGCCATCGCCGGGTACAGCCGCTACCAGCGCAACGCAATGCTCGACGTGCTCGGCCAGGATTTCATCCGCACCGCCCGCGCCAAGGGGCTGACCCGGCGCCAGGCGTTGTTCAAGCACGGCCTGCGCACCGCGCTGATCCCGATGGCCACGTTGTTCGCCTACGGGGTGGCGGGCCTGGTGACCGGGGCGGTGTTCGTCGAGAAGATCTTCGGCTGGCACGGCATGGGCGAATGGGTGGTGCAGGGCATCGCCACCCAGGACACCAACATCATCGCGGCCATCACGGTGTTCACCGGCACCGTGGTGCTGCTGGCCGGCCTGCTCTCGGATGTCATTTATGCGGCCCTGGACCCCAGGGTGAGAGTCCGATGACGACCCAGACCGCTGACGGCACCGCGGCCCGTTCGGGCCTGCACACCGAGGAGTTCGCCACCCGGCGCACATTGGTTTTCCGCCGATTCGTGCGCAACCGCCCGGCCGTGGTGTCGCTGATTCTGCTGGTGGTCATGTTCGTGGCCTGCTACGCGTTGCCGTCCGTGCTGCCCTACAGCTACTCGGAGCTCGACTACTACGCGCTGCAGCAGCCGCCGTCCGCCGACCACTGGTTCGGCACCAACGCGCTGGGGCAGGACATTTTCGCCCAAACCCTGCGCGGCATGCAGAAATCCATGCTGATCGGTGTCTGTGTGGCGTTCATCTCGACCGTGATCGCCGCCACTGTCGGCTCGGTGGCGGGGTACTTCGGCGGCTGGCGCGACCGCACGCTGATGTGGATCGTCGACGTCCTGCTGGTGGTGCCCAGCTTCATCCTGATCGCGATCGTCACCCCGCGGTTGAGCCAATCCAATCGGGTGTTCTGGCTGATCGTGCTGCTGTCGGCATTCAGCTGGATGATCAGCTCGCGCATCGTGCGCGGGATGACCATGAGCCTGCGGGAGCGCGAATTCGTGCTGGCCGCACGCTATATGGGCGTCAGCAACTGGCGCATCATCGTGCGCCACATCCTGCCCAACGTGGCATCCATCCTGATCATCGACACCGCGCTCAACGTCGGCCTGGCGATCCTGGCCGAAACCGGTTTGAGCTTCCTGGGATTCGGCATCCAACCGCCCGACGTGTCGCTGGGCACGCTGATCGCCGACGGCACCAGGTCCGCCACGACATTCCCGTGGGTGTTCCTGTTCCCGGCCGGGGTGCTGGTGCTGATCATCCTGTGCGCCAACCTGACCGGTGACGGCCTGCGCGACGCGCTGGACCCAGGCAGCGGCCAGCTTCGGCGCCGACGGGCGCATAAGTCCAATTACCGGCTCCGCCGGTGGCAGGCACGCCGATGAGCCGGTTACTCGAAGTATCCGACCTGACCGTGACCTTCCCCACCGACACCGATGCGGTACACGCGGTGCGGGGCCTGAACTTTCACGTCGACGCCGGCGAGGTGGTCGCACTCGTCGGGGAATCCGGCGCCGGGAAATCGGCCAGTGCCATGGCCGTGGTCGGGTTGCTGCCCGAGTTCGCCGAGGTGTCGGGATCGGTGCTGCTGCGCGGCGAGCAACTCATCGGCCTGTCCGATCCGGCGATGTCCCGGATTCGCGGCAACACCATCGGCACGGTGTTCCAGGACCCGATGTCCGCGCTCACCCCGGTCTACACCGTGGGCGATCAGATCGCTGAGGCCCTGCAGATCCACCGGCCCGATCTGAGCCGCCGGGCCGCCCGCACCCGTGCTGTCGAGCTGCTCGAACTCGTCGGCATCGCCCAACCGGAGCAACGCGCCCGCGCCTTCCCGCACGAGATGTCCGGTGGGGAACGCCAGCGCGTGGTGATCGCGATCGCCATCGCCAACGATCCCGACCTGTTGATCTGCGATGAACCCACCACCGCCCTCGATGTCACGGTGCAGGCCCAGATCCTCGATGTGCTCAAGACCGCGCGGGACGTCACCGGCGCCGGGGTGCTGATCATCACCCACGATCTCGGCGTGGTGGCCGAATTCGCCGATCGGGCCCTGGTGATGTATGCCGGGCGGGCCGTCGAGGACGCGCCGGTGGCCCGGCTCTACGACCAGGCCCGAATGCCCTACACCATCGGGCTGCTCGGCTCGGTTCCGCGACTGGATGCCCCGCAGGGCACCCGGTTGGTGCCGATCCCCGGCGCACCGCCCTCGCTCACCAGGACGCCACAGGGCTGCCCGTTCTCCCCGCGCTGTCCGCTGGCCATTGACGAATGCGACGCCGCCGAACCCGAACTCATCGAGCTGGCGCCGGACCATCACGCCGCCTGCATCCGGACCGCGGAGGTCGCCGGACGCAGCGCCGCCGAGATCTACCAGGTGACCGGCACGGCGCCGGTCGCCCCCGACTCCACACCAGCTGCCGACACCGACACCGCACCGGCCGCCGACACCGCGGTGGTACTGCGGGTGCGCGACCTGTCCAAGACCTACAAGCTGACCAAAGGGGTGGTGCTGCGCCGGCAGGTCGGCGAGGTGCGCGCGGTCGACAACGTCAGCTTCGAACTGCGCAGCGGTCGGACCCTGGGCATCGTCGGCGAGTCCGGATCCGGTAAGTCCACCACGCTGCACCAGATCCTGAATCTTTCTGCACCGCAATCGGGTTCGATCGAGGTGCTCGGCTCCGACGTCGCCACCCTGGACCGTAGCGCCCGCCGGGCGCTGCGCACCGACCTACAGGTGGTGTTCCAGGACCCGGTAGCCTCCCTGGACCCCCGACTACCGGTGTCTGATGTGCTGGCAGAGCCGTTGGCCGCCAACGGTTTCGACAAACCACGGATAGACCAGCGGGTGGCCGAGCTGTTGGAGGTGGTAGGGCTGCGACGCGCCGACGCCAGCCGCTACCCGGCCGAGTTCTCCGGCGGCCAGAAGCAACGAATCGGGATCGCCCGCGCGCTGGCGCTGCAGCCCAAGATCATCGCGCTGGACGAACCGGTCTCCGCGCTGGACGTATCCATCCAGGCCGGGATCATCAACTTGTTGCTCGATCTGCAGGATCGGTTCGGCTTGGCCTACCTGTTCGTGTCCCACGACCTGTCGGTGGTCAAGCACCTGGCCCACGACGTCGCGGTGATGTACAAAGGCGCGATCGTCGAACAGGGCTCCGGTGATGCGGTATTCGTCAACCCGCAGCACGACTACACCCGCAGGCTGCTGGCCGCGGTGCCGGGCTACATCTAGCATCGACGGGATGAACGGGTTCAAGGGTTCCCAGCTCCGTCGCTTTGCCGTACTTGCAGCGGTCACCGCACTCACCCTGGCCGGGTGTTCGGGCGGAAACCGGGAAACCCCATCCGCCGGCGGCAACGCCGAGGTCGGCACCACCAATGACATCAACCCGCAGGACGTGGCGAACCTGCGTCAGGGCGGCAACCTGCGCCTGGCGCTGCCTGCTTTCCCATCGAACTGGAACACCCTGCACGTCGACGGCAACGAGGCGTACCAGGGGGCAATGATGCGGGCCACCATGCCCCGGGCTTTCCGCGTCGGGGCTGACGGTTCGACCACAGTCAACACCGACTACTTCACCAGTGTCGAACTGACCAGCACCAGCCCGCAGGTCGTCACCTACACCATCAATCCGAAGGCCCAGTGGTCCGACGGCACGCCGATCATCTGGGAGGACATCGCCTCCCAGATCCACGCCACCAGCGGCACGGACAAGGCCTTCGCGATCGCATCGGTGAATGGCTCCGACCGGGTGGGATCGGTCACCAAGGGTGTCGACGACCGGCAGGCGATTGTGACGTTCAGCCAACCGTTTGCGGACTGGCGGGGCATGTTCGCCGGGAACAACATGCTGCTGCCCAAGGCGATGACCGCAAATCCAGAAGTGTTCAACAAAGGCCAACTTAGTGGGCCCGGACCGTCGGCCGGCCCGTTCCTGGTGTCCAACATCGACCGGGGAGCGCAACGGATCACATTGAGCCGCAACCCGAAATGGTGGGGTACCCCGCCTCTGCTGGACAGCATCTCTTACCTGGTGCTCGACGATGCCGCTCGCATCCCTGCGTTGCAGAACAACACCATTGATGCCAGCGGTGTCTCTTCACTGGATGAATTGACCATCGCACGCAATACGCCCGGCATTGCGATCCGGCGAGCAGCGAGTCCGTTGTGGTGGCATCTCACGTTCAACGGTGCGCCCGGATCCATCCTGTCCGACAAGGCACTGCGGCTGGCGATCGCAAAAGGCATCGACCGGAACGCCATTGCCACCATCAGCCAACGCGGCCTCACCGACAATCCGGTGCCACTCAACAACCACATCTACGTGGCCGGGCAGGCGGGCTATCAGGACAACAGCGAGGTTGCGGCATTCGACCCGGAAAAAGCCAAACAGGAACTCGACGCACTGGGCTGGAAACTCAACGGACAAACCCGGGAGAAGGACGGCCGGCAGTTGGCCGTCCGTATGGTGTTTGCCGATGCGCAATCGAACAAGATGATCGCGCAGATCGCGCAGAACAGTCTGGCCCAGATCGGGGTCAAGCTCGACCTCGACGTGAAGGCAGGTAGCGGTTTCTTCAGCGACTACATCAACGTCGGCAATTTCGACATCGCACAGTTCGGGTGGTCCGGCGACGCCTTCTCGCTGTGTTGCCTCAATCAGATGTACACCACCAATGGTGACAGCAACTTCGGCAAGATCGGCAGCCCGGAGATCGACGCCAAGGCGATCGCAACCATGGGCCAACTCGACCCGGCCAAGGCCAGGACCATGGCCAACGAGCTCGACAAGATGATCTGGGCCGAAGGCTTCAGCCTTCCGCTGTTTCAGCCGGCGGGCAACTCAGCCGTCCGCGACACCCTGGCCAATTACGGGCCGGTCGGAATCGGCGACCTGGACTACACCAAGATCGGCTTCATGAAGTAATCACCGGCCTCAGGTGGCCGATGGGCGCGGCAGCGCCGCCTCCAGCACCGTGGCCGCCGAGATCGCCGTCACCGCCACCCGGATGACGGCACGCGCAGGCAGTGCGTCCAACTCGGCTGCGGTGGCCGAAAGTTGTTCGGCGGCACCGTCGCACACCGCTCGGATCACCGCGAAGGCGGCACGCTCGCGGGTATCCAGCACACTGTGGGCGGCTGTCGGCATCCGCACCAGCACCGATCCGGGCACCAGTGCCGCGATCCGTTCGGCGACCGCCGGCGGGGTGGTCAGGTCCCGGCCACCGGACACCACGACGGTGGGCCAGCCGAACTTCGGCATCTCAGCCACCAGGTCGTAGGGCTCAGCGTCGAAGGGTTCGTAGAACTTTGCGCTGCGGGCCATCGCGGCCATGTCCAGAGCGGGGTCCAGCGGCAGGCCGTCCGGCACTCCGGCATAGTTCAACTCGCGAAACGCTATTCGCCCGACCAGATCAACTTCATTGTGGTACGGCGTCTTTCGGGTGGCTAGCCGGCCCAGCCAGGCCCACCCCGACCACACCCGGGTGCGTCCGTGCAACAGCAGCTCAAGCTGGCGGTCCAGCAACTCCGCACCGCCGAGGCCGTACACCAGGCCGGCCAACTGCCCGCCCGAGGTGGCAAATGCCCCGTCGGCGACCAAGCGGCGGACCTTGGGCGCCAGCCCGGCGGTCTCCGGATCGGCGCCCTCCCACAGCAGACCCCGAATGGCGGTGCGCATGACCTCGATGTCGGTGGTGGACAGCAGCGGCGAATCCAGCACCATCGCGGCGACCCGATCGGGATGACGGACCCCGAAACCCGCCGCGATATAGCTGCCGTAGGAGGTGCCATAGAGCACCGCGCGGTGCACCCCGGCGTCGTCGAGCACCGCGGCGATATCGTCGATCACCTGCTCGACGGTGATGGCCGCCGGGGGCAGATCGGAGCCCGCGTCGGTGTGCCGCGACATCCCGATCCCGCGGTGCTCGATCATGATCACGTCGAATCCGGCCGCTGCCGCGCGTCGGCGCAGCCAGCGGTAGTGCTGGATCGACGCGACGCCGGGACCGCCGGGGATGATCACCACCGGCGTTGCGGACTTGCGCCCCGTACGCACGTAGTACAGGTCGAAGTGCTCGTCAGCTCCCGGATTCACCGGGCGCCGCACCGCCCGCACCCCCGGGAGCCCGGCCAGCCGGTCGTGCACACGCCTGCGCTTGGAGTTCATCGTCATCGCGCTCCATTGTGCCCGGGCCGCTCTCAGACCAGGTAGATCGCAAAAACGGCCCCGAACAACACCATCAGCCAGCCGTCGGTGGCCAGTTTCAGCCACCGCGGGGCGGTCCGGACTTCCATGAACTGCCGGATGATCAACCGGGACTTGATCAAGGTCAGCATCAGCACCAGCGCGGTGATCGGCACGCTGGCCCGCAGCGTGCCGGAGTACTGCGCCGGTGCCAGCCACCACGATCCAACGGTGATGGCGGTGAGCACCAACCAGGTCCAGGTCATCCTCGTCGTGTCGGTCATGTCACCTCATCACGTAGAGCAGGCTGAAGATGATCACCCAGAGCAGGTCCACCATGTGCCAGTAGACCGCGCTGGATTCCACCACCGATGCCCGGCGGCGGGCCGGATTGCCCAACTCGCGCACGATCACGCCCAACGCAATGAGGCCGATCAGAACGTGGACCAGGTGCACACCGGTGAGCACGTAGTAGAACGAGTAGAACATCTCGGAATTGGTGTGGCCGGACCGGATCTTGACCACCCATTCGTAACCCTTGCAGGCCATGAACATCAGGCCGCCCAGACCGCCGGCGTAGGTGAGCCGGATCGCCGCCTGGTGCCGCCCGGCCCGAGTGGCCAGTACCGCACGGGCGACGAACCACGAGCTGGTCAGCAGGATCACCGTGTTGAGCACACCGATGGTGATGTCGAGATGCTGTTGGGCACGCAGGAATTCGACCGGATGCATGGTCCGGTAGATCATGAAGACGATGAAGTAGCCGCCGAAGATGACCAGGTCACCGAGCACCATCACCCACATGTGCCCGTCGCCGGGCAGGTGCGCGGATGCCGGCTTTGGCCGCGAATCAGTTTGCGTCACTGACGGATTCCTCCCGCATAGCGGCCTGGCGCAGCAGCACGATCAGCGCCGACAGCCACACCGAGAACACCACCACCGCCCACCAGAACGCGATCGAACCGTTCCAGGCGAACGGCCCGGACCGGAAGATGAACATCTGGCTGGCGATCACCTCGGTGATGATCTGCCAGATGGTCACGTAGGCGAACCAGGCCGGGAAGATCTTGTTCTTGTCGTACAGGATCGCGATGGCGAACACCAGGTAGGCGGCCGTGAAACAGCCCAATGATCCGTTGTACGAAAGCATTCCGAGGTCATAGAGCAGGCTGATCAGTTCGGGGTCACGGTCGGGGCGGAACGCCGCGGTCAGGAAACACACCGCCACCAGCAGGAACCCGGGCAGCGCACCGACGCCCATGCCGCCGATGTAGGCGTAGGCGAACGCCGACCCCACCGTCATACGCTTGATCTGATAGGCGACCAGTCCGTTGGTCATCGCCGCGCCGCCCAGCAGGATCAGCAGCAGGCAGAACCCGATCTTGATGGTCACCCCATGCTCGGCGAAGAACGCCACCTTGTCGGCCGCGGTGACATCGGGCCGTGGTGGCGGTGTCACCCGGGCCAGTATGCAGATGATGACGCCGAAAACCCCGTACCAGATCGGGAAGAACCAGGTCATCAACCGCACATCGGGCCGGCCCGGGGGCGCCTTGGTCAGGGTGCTCACCCGGCCGCCCCTTCCGCTGCAACCCCCTCTGCCACGGCTTGGCGGATCACCGTGCGGCGCAGCACGAAGAACATCACGATGACGAAGACGGCGAAGGCGCCATTACGCAACCAGAAGGTCAGCAGCCCATCCCAGGCCAGTGGTCCGGTGTGGAACACCGCCGCCCCCGCGGCGGGAATCATGGCCACCGCGGTGGCCAGCGAGAAGTGCCCCACCCAGCGGGGAAACACCGGGTCGGCACCGTTGTCGAAGTAGACCGCGACCGCCAGCACCGCGAACTGCGACACCATCATGCCCACCGGTGCGATGAAGACGATCCAGGCCAGGTCGTTGAGCAGCATGATCAGCTCCGGATTGCGCTCCGGACGGAATGCTGCGACCAGGAACAGGATGTTCGACAGCGCGAAGATGGTGGCCCCGCTGACCACCGCGGTGAGGTAACAGTAAGCGAAGACGTGGCTCTGGCCCTTCATCCGTTTCATCTGGACCACGATCACCATGAAGAACGGCAGGATCATGATCCCGCAAAGGTTGAATGTCACCTGGCTGAATCGGATCCACGCGGTGTGATCGGCGTAGAACGACGCCACCTGCTGCGCGCTCCAGGTCGGTGACACCGGCGGCCAGAACCCGGGAAAGGTCAGCAACGCCACCAGCAGAACGGCGCCCACCGCCGGACCTGTCCACAGGCTCACCCACTGGGCTTTGATGTTTCCGGCTTTCGGCAGGTCTTGAGCCTGCTCCAGGATCTGCACGACTACCTCCAAAACTGACTTCAGTCAGACAATGCTGACAGCGAAACGGTAATTCCTCTATCGGCAAAAGAAAAGAGTATTACTGAGTTAAGTCAGTTTCATTGTCTTAGCATCGGGCGGTGCTCACCTCACCGCCACGCAGCAGCGCCTGGGCGGGCGCTTGTTCAAAGACTTTCTGGCCCTGCACTTTTCCACGACCAGGTCACCGTCAGAAGAATGGGACAAGTATCCGGTGGTGGTCGCCGTGGTCGAAGAACTGCAGCGCGCCCAGAACGACGGTGAAATCCCCGCCGAGGTCGACGTCACGCACAACGGGGTGTCGTTCCTGGTCGGGCACTACGCGCTGCTGATCACCATCCCCGGGGACGCCCAGATCCGGACTCCGGTGATGCAGGAATACCTGACCACCTACCTGTACGGCCTGCGGGTGTTGACCTTTGATTCGAGCTGATCCAAAGGCGTGCCCGCCATATCGGGTGCGACTACAACAGTGCCATGACGACCATCGAGAACGTAGCGCACGTCCTGCCTGGCACCCAGCAGTGGTCAGACCTGCTGGCCACGATCGCCGCGGGAGCCAAGGACCGCGACCTCAACGACGAGAATCCCTTCGATCAGGTGAGTGCGCTCAAGCGGGCCGGGTTCGGCACACTACGCCTGCCGGAGTCTCTCGGCGGCGCCGGATTCACTGTGCCGCAGCTGTTCTCCGCAGTGATCGACGTGGCCAAGGCAGATCCCATTGTGGCCCATATCTTCCGGACACACTTCTGGTTCACCGAGGAGCGGCTGCGCACCGCCGACGACCCGCGCTCCGCGCACTGGCTGGGCAAGATCGCCGAAGGCAAGATCTTCGCCAACGCGTTCAGCGAGAAGGGCTCACTGGCCGTGGGCAGCCTGGTGTTCAACACCCGGCTGCTGGCCGCCCCCGACGGCTCCGGCTTCACCCTGAGTGGCGAGAAGTACTACAGCACAGGCACATTGTTCTCGGACTATCTGACCGTTACCGCCACCACCGATCACGACTCGGTGGCCAATGTCCTGGTGCCCACCAACCGCGCCGGCGTGCGACTGGTCGACGACTGGGACGGCTTCGGACAGCGCCGCACCGGAACCGGCACCACAACATTCACCGACGTCGCGGTCGCGGCTGACGAGGTGCTCTCCGATACGCCGTATGACTCCGAACCGGTCCCGACCGTGCAGTACGCCGCGCTGCAGTTGTTCATCCATGCGGTGGTGGCCGGCATTCTGGCCAACGTCGTCGACGACGGGGTGGCGCTGCTGCGC
Organism: Mycolicibacterium frederiksbergense; assembly: GCF_029893345.1. Lineage (GTDB taxonomy): Bacteria > Actinomycetota > Actinomycetes > Mycobacteriales > Mycobacteriaceae > Mycobacterium > Mycobacterium frederiksbergense_B. Next base: position 61,601 of record NZ_JARXVE010000007.1, read on the forward strand.
TCGCGCGAGCGCAACTTCAGCCATGCCGTCACCGAGCGGCCCACCGATGATCCGCTGCTGCAACGCCAACTCGGCGTGCTGGCCAGCACGGCCTACGTGGCCAAAGCCGCGGTGCTGGACGCGGCGGCCGCGGTCGGTGCGGCCACGGACTCGACGGTCAACGGTGTGCCCGATGCGCGGCTCGCCGCCGTGCCCGATGCGCGGCTCGCCGCGGAAGCCCAGCTCAAGGTGGCCAAGGTCAAGGTGCACCTGGACGACGTCGCACCCGAGGCCGCGAACCGGTTACTGGAACTCGGCGGCGCCAGCGCGGCCAGCCGGCAGCGCAACCTGGATCGGCATTGGCGCAATATCCGCACCATCACCCTGCACAATCCGGTGGCCTACAAGGCCCGGGTGATCGGACAGAACCTGTTGCACGGCACACCCGTTCCGGCCAACGCCTACTTCTGAGCGGGCGGTCGGTGCACGCTCGCCAGCCGTGACATCCGCGACGGCGGCAATCCGAACTCCGCGGTGAATGCCGCCGTGAACGCCGCGGGCGTAGCGTAGCCGAGCCGATTGGCCACCTCGGTGACCGTGGCGCCCCGCAACAACGGCACTGCGGCGAGGAGTCGAGCCCGCCGGCGCCAGACGGCGGGGCTGACCCCGGTCTCGGTCCGAAACCGACGGGTGAATGCTCGCTCGCCGAGATTCGTCCGGGCGGCCCACTGCGCGTTCCCGATGCTGACGTCGGGGGCGGCGAGGTACTCCCGGCACAACATGGCGAGATCCGTTGCCGCGGGCAGAGACACGTGCAGCGCCACCGGTGTCAGTGCGGCGATCTCGTGCAACAACAGCGTGACGACGGCGCCGTCACGTCCTGACAGGTCGTAGTCGAGATCGAAATCGACTGCCACGAGCAGAAGTTCGCGAAGCAGAGGCGTCACCTGCACCACGACACAGCTGTCCGGCCACCACGGCACCGCCGCAGGTTCGATATACAGGCTCCTGGTGCTCACGTCCTGCGTCCGCATCAGATGCGCAACGCCGGGCGGAATGAGCACCGCGAGGTCAGTCGGCACGGTCCAGGCGCCATGCGCAGTTTCGACCACCATCACCCCGGTGGCACTGTGGAGGAACTGTGCTCGCCGGTGCGAATGCCAGTCCAGGACAAACCCGTCGGGGTAGTCCGTCCCCACCGGCAACACCGCGCGTGGCACGTCGTCGAAGTCGTCCGCCGCTACGTTGCGCACACTGCGAGTGTACGACCGAGAATCGAAACTATTGGTCCGACTATCGATTGTCAGCACACCGGGGAGCCGGTTGGCTTGATCGCATGACTTTCTGGGTACTGGTCATGGTCGGCGCCGTCTCGGGCGTCACCACCGTGCTGTTCGGCTTCGGCGGCGGGTTCGTGACGGTGCCCGTGATCGTCTGGGCGAACACCCAACTCGGCCCCGACACCATGCGTACCGCCGTTGCGACATCGGCTGTCGTGGTGTGCGCCGGCGCAGCGATCGCCACCGCATCCACGCGTCGAGACATTCTGTCTGCCCTGCGCGGCAACAGCACACTCGTAGCAGCACTGGGTATGGGCGGAACACTCGGTGGTCTGGCGGCGAAGTATGCACCGGCCGCCCTCGCACAGTGGGGCTTCGTGGTCTACGTGGGTGTGACGCTCATTGACACACTGACCCGCCCCGGTTTCTTGCGGTCGTCAGACGCCGGGGCCGACCCGAGCGCCATCCGTGCGGCGTACGGGGTTCCCATCGGTATGGTCGCGGCCTTCCTCGGCGTCGGCGGCAGCATCCTGACGGTACCGCTGCTGCGACGGGCGGGACATTCGATGGAATCGGCGACAGCCCTGGCAAACCCGCTCACGTTCGCGATTGCCGCTCCGGCAGCTCTACCCCTGCTCGGATCGATCGACTACCCCGCAGCCGCCGCGTTGCTGCTCGGTGCCACACCTGTGGTCATCGCACTGCGGCGACGCGGGCCCAAGATCCCCGATGTCACACATGCCCGTGCCTACGTCGGACTACTCGCCGCCGTCACGATCGCGATGACCGCCGCCGCGATCCGTGCGAGTTAGACACGACGACGCTGTCTGAAGTGTTCACCGGAACAAAAAAGACGCCCGGCCGCGCCGGCTAGGCCGTCAACGCGATGTGATGGGCGCCGTGCAGGCTGGCGTAGCGGTCGGGACTGCAGGTCAGCACGATGACCTGCCCGTCGCCGCCCACCACGTCGAACACCGCCCCCATCTTTATCAACCGGTCGGGGTCGGTGAACCCGAGCGCATCGTCGATGATGACCGGAACGCTGTCCTCCTTGGCCACCATGGTGGCCCCGGCCAGCCGGGCCACGATCGCCAACTGTTCCTTGGCGCCACCGGACAGCGATTCGTAGGGCACCGTGCGACCGGACAGCGTCCGGGTGCGGATGTTGAGGTCACTGTCGACGTCGACCTCGAAATCCTCACCGAACACCAACCGGCCCAGCCGTTGCACCTCGAGCCGGAACGGGTCGGCGTAGCGCTGCCGGGTGGCGTCGCGGTGCCGGGCCATCACCGACCGCAGCATCTCGGCCGCGCGGGCCCGGCGATGCACCCGTAGATATTCGGCATGGGCGTGTTCGCGCTCGGTCTCGGCGGCGTCGAGCTGGCCCTTGCGTCCTTGGGTGCCATACACCTTCAGCTGGGCGGCCACCTCGCGCAGGCCCTCGACTGCCGCGTCATGGCGGGCACCGAGCAGCTCGGCGCGCCGTACCGCCTCATCGAGCGCGGTGCTCACCGAATCCGGTGCGGTGGCTGACAACTCGTCGCGCAGCGCGCCGGCCCGGCCCGCGGTCGCAATGGCCTCCTCGTCGGTGACCTGGGCCTGGACCGCCAGCTCGTCGTCGCTGGCCTGCCCGCGTTGCACTTCCAGGCGCCCGCCCGCGACCGTCAGCTCGGCCTGGGCCGTGCTGAGCTTGTCACGCAGCACACTAAGCCGGGTGGTCTTCTCGGACAGCCGCTGGGTCGCCGCGGCGACGGCCTTGCGGCTGGCTTCGCCCGCGGTGACGGCCTGCCGATGCACACCCACCGCGGTGTCGAGTTCAGTTCGCGCAGTGGCGATATCGGCCGGCCCGGCCAGCTCGAACAACCCGGCCTCGGCTGGCTGGCCGGAGCGCAACTCGGCCAGCCGCGACCGCAGGTCCTCGATTCGATCATCGCCGGTGACCGCTTCGATGGTGGCGTGCAACCGATCCCGGGCGGCGAGCAGCTCACGCCGGCGACCGTCGAGGGCCCGTGCGGCCTCGACACCGTCGACCCCGGCCCCGGCCAGCGCGCCGGCCAGCACACCCTGCGCCTCGTCGAGACGGGCCCGGGTCTGCGCAGCGGGAGCCCCGGGCACCACGCGCACGCTCAACACCCCGGGTAGGTCGATCTCGGTGCGGGCGGTGGTATTGACCGACCATGTCACCCCGGCGCCGAGGTCCACCGGTGCGTCGTCCACCCGAACCCCGAGATCGGACTCGGCGACGAGTTCGATTCGCGCCGAAGCGAGTTCAGCCTGTCCGGCGGCCCGTTCCACCGCGACAGCGGCCGCCTCGATGGCCCGCATCCCGGATTCGTCGAGGGTGATGCCGCGCAGCTCACCGGTGACCCGGTCGAGCTCGCGCACCGCGGTGTCGATCCGGCTCAGCCGCGACGCCAGCCGATCGGCCTCGTCACGATCGGCCAGCCGGGCCAGCACCACCCGGGCCGTCTCCACCCGGCCGGCGTGCTCATCGGCGGCCACCCGAGCCTGCTCGGCCGCGGCTTCCGCGGCCTCGTGCACCTCACGTGCGGTGGTGGTCTCACCGTCGGAAATGGTCAGCGCGGCTTGTAGTTCGGTGATGGTGGCGGCCCGTTCGTCGAGCTCGGCCCGCAGCCTCCGGCGTTCGGTGAGCGCCGCGGCCGATGCGGCCCGGGCAACCCGCGCAGCCTCGGCCACCACCTCGGCCTCGTTCAGCCGCTGCACCAGGGCGGCGACCGCATCCGCAGCCGTGCGGGCAGCGGCCAGCCCGGCCTGAGCCTGGGCGCGTTCGCCGGCCAGCCCGGCGACCTCGGTGCTGAGTTCGGCATGCCGGCGCACCGCATCGTCGACCTCGGCCACCGCGGCGGCGCACTTCGCCACCTCGTCGTCGGCGCCGGCGAGCCGCTTGGTCACCGCGGCCCACTCGCCGGTGGGGCGGCCGGTGCCGGTGAAGTAGCGCAGATACTCGGAGTCGATCCGCTCGATCAGCAGCGGCTCGTCACCGGAGAGGGCGACCGCCTCACCTGCGGCCACATCCAATGCCCGGGCCAGCGCATCCGAGCCGGACAGGTCCACCGGGGCGGTCGAGCTGGCCTGCAGCACCCGCTGGGCCTGCCACAGGCTGGTGTCCACGGTCTCGGCGAGCATGGCCAGCACCCGCTCATGCGCCTCGTCGCCGCTGAGTTGCTCGCGTACCGGCGCCAGCACGGTCAGCTGGGTTTCGGCGCGTTTGTGGAACCGCTTGCGGTACACGAACCGGTAAGGCCCGGTGGAGATTTCGGCGGTCACCTCGGCACCGACATCGGCGTGCGTCGGCTTGACCTGCTTGACCTCCTTCTTGCCCGAGCGGTCCTTGGCCTCCAGCAACAGATCCAGCGCCTCGATCATCGAGGACTTGCCGATCTCGTTGGCCCCGCTGACCACCACCACGCCGTGATCGGGGAACTCGATCTCGCGGTGGGTGATGCCGCGGTAGTTGGTCAGGACCAGCCGGTGCAGTTTCACGCTGCACTCTTCCGGTCCACCAAACGCAGCAAAAGCCCCAGCGCCGCCCGGGCATCGTCGGCCTCGGCACCCCCGGAGCGGGCCGTGGCCACCAATTCGTCCACCGCGGCCGCGGCGAACCCACCGATGCCCAGGTCGTCGAACTCGCCGTCGGCGGGCAACACCGCGATCTCGGTGTGCCGCTCCCATTGGGTGAGGGCGGCGAAAAGCCGGGCGTACTTGTCCAGGCAGGCGTCCAGGGCAGCCTTGTCGGTCACGCTCAGCGAACCCGTCAGCGCCAGGCGCACCACGGTGCGTTCCTTGTCGGCCAGCAGGTCCAGATTCAGATCCAGATCGGCCACATCCCGGTCGGTGTCCACCGACCGGCGCAGGGTGACGAACCGCCACCGGCCCACCCGTTCGGAGTCGACCCGGACCGGACGGCCCGGGTCGGTCTCGTCGATCTCGACCAGCAGCACATGCCCCGGATCGGATTCGATGTCGTCGTAGTTGGTCACCTCGGGCGAACCCGAGTACCAGACCCGACCGGTCGACCCCACCTCGGTGCGGGAGTGCTTGTCCCCCAACGCCACATAGTGCACCGCGCCGCGCGCCAGCGCATCCTCGACGGCGGCCATCCGGATCAGCGAGGGCTTCTCCTTGTCCGGATCGAGAATGTCGACCCCACCGTGGCCTACCACCACCCGGGTCACCCCGTCGGCGGGCAATTCGGCCAGCACGTCACCGACCAGATCCGACGTCGGCGCCTTGGACCGCCACGGTGCGGCCACGATCTGCAGCCCGGGCCGCACCTCGTGCACGCCCGCCCGGTCCAGGACCACGACGTTGTCCGGGCATTCGGCGGTGAACAGCGCACTGGTGTAGACCGACGCGGCGTCGAGCGGGTCGTGGTTGCCGGGCAGCAGATATACCGGCACTCCGATGGCGCGCATCGCCTCCAGCGACAGGCTGACCTCGCGGGGCGCCAACTGGTTGTGCTCGAACACGTCACCGGACACCACCACGAACTCGGCACCCGAGGCCGCGGCCACCGCGCCGAGCGCGGCGACGGCCTCCCGCCGCGACGCGGAGTAGCGCGGCTGAGCCTCACCGTTCAGGAAGTGACGGGTCATGCCGAGTTGCCAGTCGGCGGTGTGCAGAAAACGCATCGGCCCGTCCTTTCTGTATTCGTTCGGCGCGGTTCGTCATCGAGCAAGGCGAGTCTAGGACTGAGGACCGACAAGTCCCGGGACCTGCGGCGGCATGGCCCAGCTTGGTTACCTACCCTGTTGAGAATGGCCAGTCCGATCAGTCCGATCAGAACCCTGCTGCTGATGCGCCATGCCAAGTCGGCCTATCCCGACGGGGTGGCCGACCACGACCGTCCACTGGCCGCGCGCGGGATCAGGGAGGCCGCGCTGGCCGGCGATTGGATCCGAGCCAACGTTCCGCCGGTGGACGCCGTGCTGTGCTCGACGGCGAAACGGACCCGCCAGACCTTGGCGCGCACCGGCATCGACGCGCCGGTTCAGTACGCCGAGCGCATCTACGACGCCAGACCGGGCACCGTCATCGACGAGATCAACGGGGTGCCGTCACGTTTCGGCTCCGAGGTGTCCACGGTGCTGCTGATCGGCCACGAGCCGGCCATCTCCGCGGTGGCGCTGGGCCTGGCCGACGGCTCCAACCGCGCTGCGGCCGAGAGCATTTCACTCAAGTTTCCGACCTCGGCGATCGCCGTGCTACGCACCAGCGGCCCGTGGGACCAGCTCGCGCTGGGCGGCGCGGCACTGGTCACCTTCCACGTCCCCCGCTGAAACCAACCGCTAGGAGTTGGTGGCCAGCGTCAGTTCCATCAGCTTGGTGGCCATCGAGCAGGCATCGATCCCGGGCACCTGCGGGTTCACCCACCAGCCGACCACGCCCGCCGCGTCGCTGGCCACGCCGCACGCCCCGTTGAGCCCGTTGGGCTTCATGATGATCGAATCGACCCCGGCGATCCGGCGGGACTCGATCGCGTACTGCAGCTTCTCCGCCGTCTGACGTTCGTTGTCCAGGCTGCCCTGCTCGTACCAGAACCGGGTGATGTCGACCAGGCCCGCCGGATTGGCCGCCTGCCAGCGGCACACCGCTCCGACGAACGTGCTCTGGATGTCCAGCGGGTCGGCACCCACCGTTTTGGCCAGGATGTCCTCGGTCAGGACGTCACATTCCTTGAGCAGATTGGGATAGGTCTTCTCGGACTTGTTGTTGCTGGGACCGCCGCTGGCCCCCTCCTTGGCGGCGACGCCGTCCACCGTGCGGGAGCAACCCGTCAGTGCGGCGAACACCGCCAGCACAGCCACCGCCCCGGCAATCCCACGCTGAATACTCATTTCGAATTCACAATCGACTGGCGGGCGAGTTCCTTGGCCACATTGCACGGATCCGGATAGGGCTTCTGGTCGAAGCTGACCGACCACTCGATGAAATCATCGTCGAACTGGATGCCGATCTCACAAAGGTTGACGTCGCCGGCCTTCAGCGGGTTCTCCCCGACCGCGATGAAACCGCCGTGCCCCTCGATGTTGATGTCCTCCACGCTGGTCCGTGACAATTCCTCGGTCTTGCGTTCCCGGCCGATCGGGCTGCCCCGGAACCAGGTGAACGAAAAGTGCGGCCCCAGGATGCTGCCGCCCTGCAGCCACTGGCAGCCCGACGAATTGGCCGCGGTGTTGACCAGGCCCTGCACCTGGGTCAGCTCGGTCACCGTCTGATCGGTCAGGCCGCCACACTGCGGAAAGTGCGGGCCATGCTTCGCCGCACCGGCACTCTGCGTCTGGGTTTGCGGAACCTCGGGGGATGCGGGCTCGGAAGACGAGCACGCAGCGAACACCGGAACCATTGCCGCCGCAGCCAGTACCACCAGGGTTCTAGTCACGCCATGCACTGTAGCGGCAGTGCCCAACCTCAACCACCGACAGGCCGACTGACCTGGACTTTCTACAGCAGACACGACAACGGCTGGACACGAAGGACACCGCGGCGTGTGCGAGAGTATCGAGATGCTCTGGGCGCTGCTGCGACAGTACGTGCGGCCGTACCGGCGGCTGCTGGCGGTGGTCGCCGCGCTGCAGGTGATCAGCACCCTCGCCTCCCTGTACCTGCCGACGGTCAACGCCGCGATCATCGACGACGGGGTGGCCAAGGGCGACACCGGGCGCATCGTCGAGCTCGGTGGGGTGATGCTGGCAGTCACCGGTCTGCAGGTGGCCTGCGCCATCGGCGCGGTGTTCTTCGGGTCACGGGCGGCCATGGGCTTCGGCCGCGATCTGCGTTCGGGGATCTTCAACCACGTCACCACGTTCTCCGCCGAGGAGACCGCCCGGTTCGGCGCACCGTCACTGCTGACCCGCAGCACCAACGACGTCGGGCAGATCCAGCAACTGCTGCAGATGACCGCCACCATCCTGATCACCGCCCCGATCATGTCGATCGGCGGCATCCTGATGGCGGTGCACCAGGACGCCGGGCTGTCCTGGCTGCTGCTGGTCAGCGTGCCGGTACTGGCACTGGCCAATTACGCGATCATCAGGCATCTGATGCCGATCTTCCGTCGCATGCAGCGCCTCATCGACGGGATCAACCGGGTACTGCGCGATCAGCTGTCCGGGATCCGGGTGATCCGGGCGTTCGCCCGCGAACCCGTCGAACAACAACGGTTCGCCGAGGCCAGCGGGGCACTGTCGGCCACGGCACTGGACGCCGGGCGGTGGCAGGCGCTGATGCTGCCGTCCACCACGCTGGTGATCAACATCTCCAGCGTCGCGCTGATCTGGTTCGGCGGGCTGCGCATCGACGCTGGGCACATGCAGGTGGGCTCGCTGATCGCCTTTCTGGCGTACTTCATGCAGATCCTGATGGCGGTGCTGATGGCGGCGGTTCTGGCGGTGATGCTCCCGCGCGCCGCGGTGTGCGCCGAGCGGATCACCGACGTGCTGGGCACCCGGCCCCAGATCGTCAGCCCGGACAACCCGGTGCGACCGCAGACCCGCACCGGCGAGATCGTGTTCGACAATGCGACATTCAGCTACCCGGGCGCCGACCGTCCGGTGCTGCAACAGGTTTCGCTGCGCGCCGGACCCGGAACCACCACCGCGGTGGTGGGATCGACCGGCTCGGGCAAGTCCACCCTGCTGGCCATGATCTGCCGGTTCTACGACGTCACCGCCGGCTCGGTGCACGTCGACAGCGTCGACGTCCGCGACCTCGACGTCGAACAGTTGTGGTCGACGATCGGCCTGGTCCCCCAGCGCGGATACCTGTTCTCCGGGACCATCGCCGAGAACCTCCAGTACGGCGCGGCCCCGGGTCAGCTGGTCACCGAGGAGCAGATGTGGGAGGCGCTGCGGATCGCGGCTGCCGACGATTTCGTCCGGGCGCACCCCGACGGCCTGGACCGCCCGGTGGCCCAGGGCGGCATCAACTTCTCCGGCGGGCAACGGCAACGGCTTGCGATCGCCCGCGCGGTGATCCGCCGGCCGGCGATCTACCTGTTCGACGACGCGTTCTCGGCACTGGACGTGCACACCGACGCCCGGGTGCGCAGCGCACTGCGCGAGGTGTCGGCCGAGGCCACGGTCGTCATCGTGTCGCAACGGATCTCGACGGTGACCGAGGCCGACCAGGTGATCGTGGTCGAGGACGGCCGCATCGTCGGCATCGGCACCCATGACGAGCTGCTCGCCGACTGCCCCAGCTATGCCGAATTCGCCGCCTCGCAGGCGGTCACCGCCGGGGACCCGCGATGACCGGCCCGGTGCTGCGCCGTTCCGGCGTCCCGGTCGCGCCGCTGGAGCGCACCCGGGACTTCCGCGGTTCGGCGCTGCGCCTGCTCCGACGCCTCATACCGCAGCGCGGGATGGCGATCGCGGTGGTACTGCTCGGCGTGGCCGGCATCGCGATCGGCGTGATCGGCCCACGGATCCTCGGTCACGCCACCGATCTGCTGTTCAACGGGGTGATCGGGCGCCAACTGCCCGCCGGGCTGACCAAGGAGCAGGCGGTCGCGGCGGCCCGGGCCCGCGGCGACACCACATTCGCCGACCTGTTGTCCGGGATGAACGTGATCCCCGGACAGGGCGTGGACTTCGCCGCGGTGGCCCGCACCCTGGCCCTGGCACTGGGCCTGTATCTGCTTGCCGCGGTACTGGTTTGGCTGCAGGCCCGGCTGCTCAACGTCACCGTTCAGCGCACCATGCTGGCGCTGCGCGCCGAGGTCGAGGACAAGCTGCACCGGCTTCCGTTGTCCTACTTCGATTCCCGTCAGCGTGGCGAAGTGCTGAGCCGGGTCACCAACGACGTCGACAACATCCAGACCTCGGTGTCCATGACGATCAGCCAGCTGCTGACCGCGCTGCTGACGGTGTTCGCGGTGCTGGTGATGATGCTGACCATCTCGCCGCTGCTGGCGCTGCTGACCGTCATCACGGTGCCGCTGTCACTGTGGGTGACCCGCTGGATCACCCGCCGCTCCCAGCCCCTGTTCGTGGCGCAATGGCGCAACACCGGGCGGCTGGCCGCCCACATCGAGGAAACCTACAGCGGTTTCACCATCGTCAAGACCTTCGGGCATCGGCAGGCCGCGCAGCGCCGCTTCGCCGAGCTCAACGAGGAGGTCTACCAGAGCAGCATCGGGGCCCAGTTCTTTTCGGGTCTGGTCGGCCCGACGACGATGTTCATCGGCAACCTCAGCTATGTGGCCGTGGCGGTGATGGGCGGCCTGCAAGTGGCCACCGGGCAGATCACCCTGGGCAGCATTCAGGCGTTCATCCAGTACGTCCGCCAGTTCAACCAGCCGCTCACCCAGGTGGCCGGCATGTACAACACCCTGCAGTCCGGGATCGCCAGTGCCGAGCGTGTTTTCGAGCTGCTCGATGCCCCCGAGCAGTCTCCCGAGCCGGCCGCCAGGCTTCAGATCCGCACCGGCCGGGTGGAATTCGACCGGGTGCATTTCGGCTATCTTCCGGACACCCCGGTGATCGAGGATCTGTCGCTGGTCGCCGAACCGGGCAGCACGGTGGCGATCGTAGGCCCCACCGGCGCCGGCAAGACCACGTGCGTGAACCTACTGATGCGGTTCTACGACGTCGATTCCGGCCGAATCCTGATCGACGGCGTCGACCTGTCGACGGTGAGCCGCCGATCGCTGCGGTCCAGGGTCGGCATGGTGCTGCAGGACACCTGGCTGTTCGGCGGCACCATCTACGACAACATTGCCTACGGCCGTCCGGATGCCTCCGAGGACGAGGTGATCGAAGCGGCCAGGGCGGCCTATGTGGACCGATTCGTGCACACCCTGCCGCATGGCTACGACACCCGTGTCGACGACGACGGCGGCGCGATCAGCGCGGGCGAGAAGCAGTTGATCACGATCGCCCGTGCGGTGCTGGCCCGCCCGCGGGTGCTGGTGCTCGACGAGGCCACCAGCGCGGTCGATACCCGCACCGAACTGCTGATCCAGCAGGCGATGGCCGAGCTGCGCCGGGACCGGACCAGTTTCATCATCGCCCACCGGCTTTCGACCATCCGGGATGCCGACCTGATCCTGGTGATGGACGCCGGCCGGATCATCGAACGCGGTACCCATGAGGAGCTGATGTCGCGTCACGGGCGGTATTGGGAGATGACGCAGATCTAAGAGTTGCCGGGGCCTTCGGCGTTGCCAGGGCCTTCGGCGCGCAGATCGTCGACCGCCTGCATGGCGTCGCGCAGCTTGCCCAGCCATTCCTCGGTGTGCTCGCCGACAAGTCGTACCGACCAGGCCAGCGCGTCCGAGCGGGACCGCGCCACACCGGCGTCGACCAGGGTGTCGAGCACCCGCCGTTCGGGCTGCTTGAGCCGGGTCATCACCGGTACGGCGATGTGCGTGAACAGGATTCGCTCGGGCGGGTCTCCCACCTCTACGCCCCAGGAGACCTTGCGGTCGAAGCGGTGCTGCGCCTCGTCGGCGATGCGCATGCGCTCACCGCGCGTCTCTTCCCGGAACCGGGAGGCTCGTCCGGAGGCGCGGGCCTTGGTCTCGGATTCTTCGGGTTCGGGGAGTCGGCCGATGACGGTGATCTCTTCACGGTCGACGACCACCGTCGGGTCGCCGGTGAACCAGGTGTCAGGTAGTCGGCCGGCGAACCATTCGGCGGCCTCGTCCGCGCTGCGGCGGTAGTGATATTGCTTCATGATTACATGATTACACCGTTACATCGCTGATGGAACGGCGTTCACCGCCGGCGAACGCAGATTCAGCGGCGTCGGCTCTCAGTTGCGCTTGCGCAGCAGCGCTGCCCCGCCGGCGAGCACCATGGCCACCAGCAACAGCCCCGCCCAGCCCGCACCGGCGATCCACCACACGGCACCGAGCACCACGATCGCCGGCGACAGCGCGAACAGCACCATGCCGGGGTTTTGTTTGAAGACCGCGAGCGCGCCCCGAGCGCGGATCGGGTCGATTTCCTTTCCCATCACCCCAGAATGCCAGTGGTTCGCCACGTTCGTAACGCTGCGGCGGGGCCAAAGCGAAAGTTCCGCCACCTGGTTACAAACGCGACCCGAAGACGCCGGTCCGGGACTTGTAACCTGGTGCCTTCTTCTGCTCCACACGACGATTCGAGGGATGGCTGTGAACGGAAACCCGCAACCCGGTTGGCTACCTGATCCCGAAGGCCGCTACGAATACCGGTGGTGGGACGGGCGATCCTGGACCGACCAGGTTTCCCACCAGGGCCAGGCCGGCCGGGCGCCGCTGGCGGCAACCCCGCAGCAATCGCAGCCCCAGCAGGCGCAGGTTCAGGCTCAACCTCAGGGCGACGGATTCGCCGGAATCAGCGGAGATCTCGTCGACGGCCGGTTCAGCGAGAAAGAGGCGACACCGATCGCCAACCAGAACAAGAAGATGCTGCGGGTACGCCTCGGTGAACCGTTCATGGCCCGGCAGGGCTCGATGGTCGCCTACCAGGGCAACGTCGACTTCGCCTTCGAGGGCGGCGGCGCGTCGAAGTTCATCAAGAAGGCCCTCACCGGTGAAGGCCTGCCCCTGATGCGCTGCCAGGGCCAGGGCGACGTGTTCCTCGCCGATCAGAGTTTCGACGTCCACCTGCTGCAGCTGTCCAACTCGGGCCTGTCGGTCAGCGGCAAGAACGTACTGGCCTTCTCATCGAGCCTGGACTGGAACATCGAACGGGTCCGCGGCGGCAGCATCGCCACCGGCGGCCTGTTCAACACCACGCTGCGCGGCACCGGATGGGTGGCCCTGACCACCGACGGCCCACCGGTAGTGCTCGACGCCGCCGAGGCCCCGACCTTCGCCGACACCAATGCCGTGGTGGCCTGGTCGGCGCACCTGCAGACTCAGCTCAAGACCAGTTTCAAGGCGGGCGCGCTGATCGGCCGGGGCTCCGGCGAGGCCCTTCAGGTCTCGTTCCACGGCAACGGTTTCGTGATCGTGCAGCCATCCGAGGGCGTCACGGTTCCGATGCAGTGAGCGGCGCGATCATCGGAATCGTCTCAGCCGCAGGCTGTTACTGACCACGAACACCGAGGAGAACGCCATCGCGGCGCCCGCCAGCATCGGGTTGAGCAGGCCGGCCGCGGCCAGCGGCAGCGCGGCGACGTTGTAGGCGAACGCCCAGAACAGGTTGCCCTTGATGGTGGCCAGTGTCCGCCGGGACAGCCGGATGGCGTCGGGGGCGGCACGCAAGTCACCGCGCACCAGGGTGAGGTCACTGGCTTCGATGGCCACGTCGGTGCCGGTTCCCATGGCCAGACCGAGATCGGCCTGCGCCAGCGCTGCGGCGTCGTTCACCCCGTCGCCGACCATGGCCACCACCCGGCCTTCGCCCTGCAGCCGCTTGATCACGTCGACCTTGTCCTGCGGCAGTACCTCGGCGTAAACATCCTCGATGCCAACCTCTTTGGCGATGGCCCGGGCGGCGGGCTCGTTGTCCCCGGTCAGCATGATCGGTTTCAGGCCGAGGTGGCGGAGCTGACCGATCGCCTCGGCCGAGGTGGGTTTGACCGCGTCGGCCACCACCAGCACCGCCCGCGCCTGCCCATCCCAGCCCACGGCGATCGCCGTACGGCCCTGCTCCTGGGCGTCACGCATCGCGGCGTCCAGCTCCGGCGGCAAGTGCTCAGGCTGATGGTCGGCTCGCCGACGCGCCCAGTCGGCCAGCAACCGGGACCGGCCGACTACGACAGCGTGCCCGTCGACGACACCCTGCACCCCGAGACCCGCCACGTTGGCGAAGTCCGCCACCGCGGGCAGCTCCCCCACCTTGTCTTTGGCGCCCTTGACGATGGCCCTGGCGATGGGATGCTCGGAGCCGTCCTCGACCGCCCCGGCCAACCGCAGCACCTCGACGGGGTCCTCGGCGGGCGCGGTGATCACATCGAGCAGCGTCATCGTCCCGGTGGTGACGGTTCCGGTCTTGTCCAGCACGATGGTGTCGACATTGCGGGTGGACTCCAGCACCTCGGGTCCCTTGATCAGGATGCCCAGCTGGGCGCCGCGGCCGGTGCCCACCAGCAACGCCGTCGGCGTGGCCAGCCCCAGCGCGCACGGGCAGGCGATGATCAGCACCGCCACCGCGGCAGTGAAGGCGGCGGCCACCGATCCTCCGGTCCCGATCCAGAACCCGAGGGTGGCCACCGCGAGCGCGATGACTATCGGCACGAAGACCGCAGATACCCGGTCGGCCAGGCGTTGCGCCTGCGCCTTGCCGGACTGCGCGTCCTCCACCAGCCGAGCCATCTGCGCCAGCTGGGTGTCGGATCCGATTCGCTTGGCCCGCACCACGATCCGGCCCCCGACATTGACGGTGGCACCGACCACCTGGTCGCCCGCAGCGACCTCGACCGGTACCGACTCACCGGTCAGCATTGACGCATCCACCGCCGACGAGCCGTCGACCACCTCGCCGTCGGTGGCGATCTTTTCGCCGGGCCGCACCACGAACTCGTCACCGACGGCCAGTGATTCTATTGGAATACGTTGTTCCACACCGTCTTTGATTACCGCTACATCCTTGGCGCCAAGCTCGAGCAATGCGCGCAGCGCCGCCCCGGCCCGCCGTTTGGACCGGGCTTCGAAGTACCGACCGGCCAGGATGAAGGTGGTGACGCCGGCGGCAACCTCCAGGTAGATGTTGCCGGTGCCGTCGGAATGCGAGACCGCCAGCGAGAACGGATGCGTCATCCCCGGCACCCCTGCGGTGCCCAAGAACAGCGCATACAGCGACCATCCGAATGCCGCGATGGTGCCCATCGAGATCAGCGTGTCCATGGTGGCGGCGCCGTGGCGCAGGTTGGTCCAGGCGGCCCGGTGGAACGGCAGCGCCCCCCACACCACCACCGGCGCGGCCAGGGTCAGCGACAACCACTGCCAGTTGGTGAACTGCAGCGCGGGAACCATGGCCATGGCCACCACCGGAAGGGTCAGCACCGCCGAGACGATCAGCCGGGTACGCAAGGCGGCGGTCGGATCGTCCTCGACGCCGGTCTCGGCCGGTTCGGTGACGGGCACATGGGCGGTGTAGCCCACACTCTCGATGACCTGGATCAGCTGGTCGGGCGATACCTCACCCGCGACGTCGACGCTGGCCTTCTCGGTCGCGTAATTCACCGTCGCGGTGACGCCGTCCAGCTTGTTGAGCTTGCGCTCGATGCGGGTGGCGCAGGACGAACACGTCATTCCACCGATCTGCAGGTCGACGTGCCCGGTTGCGGTACTCAATGTTCCCCCTGATGGTCGTGTTCGGAGCTCTGCTCCTGGCGCGGGCCGCCCGCGGGCACCGAGACGGTGAACTCCGCCGTGCGCACTACATCGCCGTGTTTGAAGTCGAGAAAGAGCCGGTAGTCCCCGGCACTCGGGAAGCTGGTGTGGAAACCGATGTCGGGGCCTGCGGGGGTGTCCGGGTCCCCCGGCTCACCCATCGGGTGCACGTGCAGATACGCCAGATCCGCGGCACGCAAGGCGACCAGGTGGCCGTAGGCGCCCAGATAGGGCTGCAGGTCGGTAACTGGCCGGCCGGCACGGCTCACCGACAACGTCAGCTCCGACGGTTCGCCGGCCTTCGGCGAACCGGCCAGGGTAACGGTGTGACCGTCGACGGTTGCCGTGTTGGCGGCCGCCGGCAACGGCCTGGGTCGATAGTCCCCGGCCACCCGCAGATCGGCGCCCAGCGTCAGCCCGTTGCCGCCGGTCGGGACAAAGTCGGCGAACACCCGGTAGTCGCCCGCGCTGGACAGGTCCAGCGGGACGCTCCAGGTTCCGGTTCCGTCCAAACTCGGATGGACATGCTGGTAACCGGTCAGGTCACGACGCACGACAATGAGGTGCAGCAGCTTCTGGTGACTCTCGACGTAACTGGTCACCGGCACTCCCGAATCGTCGGTGATCCGGAACCGCAGTCCGGCCTGTTTCCCGGACGGCAGTGTCGAGTCGGCGAGTTCCAGCGTGTAACCGTTCTCAAGCGCGGTCACCGGCCCCCATGCCGCGCCGAGCCCGAAGGCCACGCCGAACACCACGGCAAGGCCTACGACGAACCCGATGAGCTTCTGCGTCACACTCACGATCGCCCCCGGCTCAATTCGCCACGGCGTAGCCGGCCTCGTGCACCGCGGCGCTGACGGCAACCGGGTCGAGCTGGCTTTCGCTGTGGATGGTCACCAGGCCCGTCGCCAGGTCAACGTCCACCGTGTGCACGCCGGGAATGCCGCCGACCTCTTCGCGCACCGAGGTGGCGCAATGTCCGCAGGTCATGCCGGTGACGGTGACGGTCTGGGTGCTCATACAAGTTCCTCCTGAATGGCTGTGTTGTCGACTCATACTATACCCCCCTAGGGTATCAAGGCCAGGGTCTCCTGCACGATGAGGAGATGGAGCGAACACCGGGCGGCTACCGGGCGCTGGTCGTCGACGACGAAGTTCCGCTGGCCGGCGTCATCGCCAGCTACCTGGCCCGCGAACAGTTCGAGGTCACCGTCGCCCACGACGGGCGCGAAGCACTGCGACTGGCCCGCGAGGTCGACCCCGACGTGGTGGTACTCGACCTCGGCCTGCCGGGTATCGACGGCGTCGAAACCTGCCGTCAGTTGCGCACCTTCTCCGATGCTTACGTGGTAATGCTGACCGCGCGCGATACCGAGATGGATACCGTCGTGGGCCTTTCGGTCGGCGCCGACGACTATGTCACGAAGCCGTTCAGCCCACGCGAGCTGGTCGCCCGGATCCGGGCCATGTTGCGTCGGCCCCGCACCACCTCCGCCGGCCTCACGCCCGCCACCGAGACTCGGAAGTTCGGTGCGCTGCACATCGACGTTGCCGGCCGACAGGTGTTCCTCGACGAGGAACCGATCATGTTGACCCGCACCGAGTTCGACGTACTGACTGCTCTGTCGGACCGGCCCGGGGTGGCGCTCAGCCGCCGTCAGATCCTCGAAACCGTATGGGAGCCCAGCTATGTCGGCAACGAACAGCTCGTCGACGTCCATATCGGCCACCTGCGCCGCAAGCTCGGCGACGACCCGGCGGCCCCGCACTATGTGATCACCGTTCGCGGTGTCGGATACCGGATGGGCACCGGACAGGACAACCGGCGATGACCGCCGGTCTGCGCACTCGGCTGCTTTCCACCCAGGCCCTGGTGCTGGTCACCGCTGCGGGCACCACCGGCCTGGTGGCCGCCGTCGTCGGTCCGCCGCTGTTCCGTGAACACCTGCACCGCGCCGGCGTATCCGGCGACTCGGCCGAGCAGATGCACGCCGAAGAGGCCTACGTCTACGCCACGGTGATCTCGATCGGGGTGGCGCTGTGCGTCGCGGCGCTGGTGGCGCTGTTGGTCACCTGGTATTTCAGCAGGCGCCTGCAACGGTCGGTGACCGAAGTCGCCGCGGCCGCCACCGCGATCGCCGACGGGCACTACGACTCGCGAGTACCACCGGCGCATCTCGGTGACGATTTCGACTCGCTGGAAAGATCTTTCAATCGGATGGCGGATCGACTCGAGGCGGTCGACGCCAACCGCCGCCGATTGTTCAGCGATCTTGCGCATGAGATCCGTACCCCGATTTCCGTGCTGGAAGCCTATTTCGAAGCCGTCGAGGATGGCGTGAGAACCCTTGACCCCGAGACCATCTCGATGCTGCGCCAACAGACCCACCGGCTGGTCCGGTTCGCCGGCGACGCGGCCGCCCTGGCCCAGGCCGAGGAAAGCCAGGCCACCATCTCCCCGACTCCGGTGTCGGCACACACCGTGGTGGCCGCCGCGGTCGCCGCCGCTCAGGACCGTTTCGACGACGCGGGCGTGGCGCTTGATTGGCGGGCCGACCCCGACCTGCCCCAACTGTGGGCCGATCCGCACCGGCTGGCCCAGATCCTGGGCAACCTGCTCGACAATGCGCTGCGGCACACCCCGGCCGGCGGCCGGGTGTCGGTCGACGCCGGCCGAAACGACGGTGCCGACCGGGTCACCCTGACCGTGACCGACACCGGCGAGGGCATACCCGCCGAGCACCTGCCGTATGTCTTCGAGCGGTTCTACCGGACCGACACCGCGCGCGACCGCGACCACGGCGGCTCGGGTATCGGCCTGGCGATCGTGAAGGCCCTGGTCGAGGCGCAGCGTGGCGGCATCGGCGCAGCCAGCGGCGGGGGCGTCACCACCTTCACGATCACCCTGCCGACGGCTTAGAGCGTGCCGAGGATCTGCCGCATGGTGTCGATCTCCTGCTCCTGGGTGGTCACGATGGCGCGGGCCATCTCGATCGCGTCCGCGTACTCACCACGGTCGATCTCATCCTTGGCCATGGTGATCGCGCCCTCGTGGTGAGCGATCATGTGGGTCAGGTACAGCTTGGCCGCCTCGACCCCCTGGGCGTTGCGCAGCGCGGTCATATCCGCCTCCGACACCATGCCTTGCATGGCGGGCATGGTGTCATGCCCCATGTCGCCGTGCGTCATAGACGGCATCGGGGGGTTGCCCCAATCCTTCAGCCAGCCCTGCATCTGCGCGATCTCTGGGGCCTGGGCGGCCTTGATCTGGGTGGCCAGTTGGCTCACCCGCGCATCGATGCCGGTCTTGGCCAGCAGCACATCGCTCATCTCGACCGCCTGTTGGTGGTGCGGGATCATGTGCTGCGCGAACATCACATCGGCGTCGTTGTTGGCCTCCTGTTCGGCCTCGCTGCCGGGGGCTGGTGCGCTCATCGCCGTCGAGGTCGCCGCGGGGTTCTTGGCCTGCTGATCGGCGGTGTTGCCGCTACACCCGGCCACCAGTACCGCCGCCACCGCCGCGCCGGCGCTCAACATCATCAACTTGGTCATCTCTCGAGCCTCCCGAGAATCGATGTGACTGTTCTAGCCGTTCGATGAAGATTCGATAAAGCTCGCGCCGTAGCGGGCGCGGAACAGTTTGACGTCGCTCTTGACGCCCTTGAGGTGGCGGGCCCCGGCGTACGACCAGCCGAACCGGTCCTCGGCGCCGCCCGCCTCGGCGATCGCCGCGCGGGTGGACTCGGCCACCAACACCGTCCCGGCCCGCGCCACCCCGGTGACCCGGCTGGCCAGATTCACCGGACTGCCGAACCAGTCACCGGCCCGGCTCACCGCCAACCCGGTCGCCAGCCCGACCCGCAGCCGCGGAAAGCCCTCGTCGGTTTCGGTGGTGGCCACCAACTGCAACACCGCATCGAGCAGTGCCGCCGGGTCGGTGCTGACGAACATCACCGCGTCACCGATCGTCTTGATCAGCCGCACCGGGCCGACCGCCACCTCGCGCGCCGCGTCGGCCAGCCGATTCGCAAGCCGCTCAAGGTCTTCGGGCGGCACCACCTCGCCCAACCGGGTGAACCCGACGATGTCGGCGAAGGCGATGGTGACCAGCCGGGCGCCGGGCAGCGGAACCCCCTCGGCCCGCTCTGAGGCGTTGACCGCCTCGGTCTCCATGGCATGGCGTAGCTGCACGAACAACATGTCCCGGATCATCGGGCCGATCAGCGGGGCCGCCTCGGCCACCAGCGCCTCCGACGCTTTGGCGGTCTGCAGCTCCGTGGCCCCCGGTGTCAGCACCGCCGCCAGCGCGGCATACCGCATCACCTCGGCCGCCCGGCTCAGCCCCTCGGCCAGCACCCGGGTGATCATCACGATCTGGTCCGGGTCGAAGCCCAATTCCAGGAAGCCGTCTGCGAAACCCACCGCCTCGGCATCCGCCCGCATCAGCACCGCGGTATCGGGATCCTCGACGGTCGGTAACCCCATCGCCCGCTGCAGGCGCTGCAGCAGCCCGATGTCCAGCCTGGTCTGCTCGCTGATCTCCCTCGTCGAGACGTATGTGCCGTCATCACCGACCGCTCGGCGCGAGGCCAGCAGCATCGGCGTGGCGGCATGCCGGATCTGGTCGACGGTGATACCCCGGCCCAACAGCCATTCGATCAGCTCGACCCGCTGTGCTCTGGCCTCAGCGTCGAGCCCGTCGAGGAGACCGGAGGCCGCGATGTCAGTCGGGTCAGCCGTCATCAGGCCAAGTTACCCGCGGGCCGCGCGAACGGCCGGAGCCGTCGACGAGGTCAGTAGCGACGACATGTCCCGAGGGTAGAGGACGTCCACGACTACCGACTCCCCGAAACGGTACGGCTTGCCGGCCACCAGACCGACGAACTGCTTACGCAGCCGCGACATTTCGGCTCGCACCGTCACCACGCGTGAGCGATCGCCGTAGAGGTCCTCGGCCAGCTCCGGCGCCGATCGGCCCTGCTTGCTGGTCGCCAGGACCAGCAAGATCTCGGCATGTCGGCTGGAGATACTGCGCCGCCAGCTACCGAACTGGCCGGCCATCTCCAGCGACGGTTCGCCGTCGCGCAGGTCGAGGATGACCCGCGACGGCGCCGCGGCGGATTCAACGTCGGCCACTCGGACCAGCCACCCGCCCGGCAACGACTCCACGTCACACATACCCAGCGGGGGAATCCACACCCGCCCGGGTAACCCGGTCTCGGGCAACAGGATCCGATTGTGCAGTGGCAGCGAGTCCACCGCCGCAACCCAGCCGTCGGCATCCACCGCCAGCGCCGGGCTGCCGATCCGGGCCAGAATGGGTGCCGCTACCGTGCGCAGCAGGTTCAACGTGCGGTCATGCGCTTCACGCAACTGGGATTCGGCCAACCGCGCCACCAGGTCCACCAACGCCACCGTGGTGGGATGCACCGTTGCAGCCGGGCCGGAGACATCCACGATTCCGATGACCTGACCGGTCCGGGGGTCACGGATCGGTGCGCCGGCACACGTCCAGGGGTGATGGCTGCGCAGGAAATGCTCGGCCGAGAAGATCTGCACCGCACGATGGGAGGCCAGCGCGGTGCCGATGCCGTTGGTGCCCACCGCGTTCTCGTTCCAGATCGCGCCCTCGACAAAGCCCAGACGGTCGGCAAGCCCGAGCACCCGCGGCGATCCGGACCGCCACAGCACCCGACCCCGGGCATCGGCGATGACCAGGATGTTGTCGCCTTCTCCGATCACCGATTCGAGTCCGCGGGTGACATCGTCGAGCACCGTCATCAGCCCGGATTGTTGCCTGAGCAAGTCCAGCCCGGCGGTCTCGACCCGCGGCGGGATGTGACAGTCCGGGTTTATCCCTTTGGCCCGCAACCTATTCCAAGATTCTTCGATCACCGAACGGGGACGCGCGGGCGCCCGGTCACCAGACATGGTGGCGTCATAGACAGCGGACAACAACATCGCGTAACGCCGCGGGTCCTCACCGGATGAGACCGCGGGCTCAGGAGCCGATGAATCAGCCATCACCGGTGATTGTGCTCCACTTCACAACCGCACGCCACGGCGGCCCTACCGATAGACCAGCCCGCCATCGATCAGACCGGCCTGGCCGGTCATGTAATCGGCGTCCGGCCCGGCCAGGTAGGCCACGAATCCGGCCACGTCCTCGGGGGTTTCCGGCCGCCCCAATGCGATGCCACCCGCGTACTTCTGGAACGTCTCGCCAACGGCTGCACCGGTGAGTTGAGCGAACCGCTTGTCGATCTCAACCCACATGTCGGTGCCGACGATCCCCGGGCAGTAGGCGTTGACCGTGATCCCGGCCGAGGCGTACTCCTTGGCCGCGGCCTGGGTCAGGCCACGCACCGCGAACTTGGTTGCGCTGTATACCCCGAGCATCGCGAATCCGTCGTGACCGGCGATCGAGGAGGCGTTGATGATCTTGCCGGGCCGGCCCAACTCGATGAACTTGGCCGCGGCGGCCTGGATTCCCCACAGCACGCCGTCGACGTTGATCGACCACACCCGCGCGATGTCGGCGGGCGTGACGTCGGCGATCGGGCCGACCAGTGCCACTCCGGCGTTGTTGACCATGACATCGAATCCGCCCAGAGCGGAAGCGGCATGACCGACTGCCGAGTACACCGAGTCCCGGTCGCTCACATCAGTGACGAACGTTGTTGCCTTAGGACCGATTTCGGCAATCTCCTGGGCGACGACATCGATGCCGTCGCCCACCACGTCGACCAGCGCGACGTCGGCACCTTCCCGCGCCAGCCGCAACGCGATGCCCCGCCCGATCCCCCGGCCCGCTCCGGTGACCAGCGCCACCTTGCCCTGCAGCGTCATGATGCTTCTCCATTCGGGTTGGCCGCCGGATTGACCAGGACCTTCATCTTCTGTCCCGCGTGCAGGGCTTCGAATCCCTCGTCGATCACATCGTCGATCGCGATGGGCGTCACCCACCCCTTGGCGTCGTACACCCCCTGCGCCATCAGATCAATGACTGCCGCGAAGTCCGCCGAGGTGTAGCACAGCGACCCCTGGATCCGGGATTCGTTCATCACCAGGTTGAGCAGCGGCGTCGGCAACGGCTTCTCGTAGATGGCGACGCTGATCGTCGGCTTGCGCGCCCCCACACACGCCGTGGCCGCCGCAATGGCCGGCGCCACCCCGGCGGCATCGAATGCCGCGTCGGCCCCGCGGCCGCCGGTGTGATCGGCGATGAAGGCCGGAACATCAGTGGTCGTCGGGTCCAGGGTTTTCGCCCCGAGCGCTTCGATCGCAGCGCGCCGGGTCGGCGAAGGCTCCACGACGAATACCGAGTCCAGGCCTTTTCCGCGCAACGCGAACCAGAGCCCGATGCCGATGGGCCCGGCCCCGAAGATGACCGCGGTGTGCGGTGGGCCGACCTCGCCGAGGGTGGCGGCGTGGTAAGCGACCGACATCGGTTCGACCAGCGCGCCCAGTTCCAGGGACACATTGTCGGGCAGCCGGTGCAGCATGTCGGTCGGCACGACGGTGTACTCGGCCATCCCGCCGTCGGACATCAAGCCGTGGAAACCGATCTGCTGACAGATGTTGTAGGTACCGGCCCGGCACGGCGCGCAATGTCCACACCGGTAAATCGGCTCGACGGCTACCCGATCGCCCGGTGCGTAGTCGGTGGCCCCGGCCCCGACCTCGGTGATGGTCCCGGAGAACTCGTGGCCCATGGTCAACGGCAGCTGCCGGCCGGTGAGCGGGTGCGGCTCGGTCGGCACAAAGATCGGGCCCGCATAGTATTCATGCAGGTCAGTGCCGCAGATTCCATTGAAGCCGACCTTGATCTTCACGGTGCCCGGGGTGGGATCGGGTTCCGGGACGTCGGCGACTTCGACCTTGTTCGGCCCGTAGTACACGGCTGCTTTCATGATCGACGTTTCTAGGCCAACGGCCAGGGGCCCCGTAAGAGTTGCAAGACGTTGCGTGACCTGTTTGCGTAGGCAAACGTCACGGGGACTGCAACCCCGTGCAACCCTTGTCGCGGGCCTTTGCCCCGGTGTGGGCTGGGCCACATGACACAGACCACCGCCGCACCGCTGACCACCCTGTCACCGCAGGAACGTGTCGACGCCTGGCTGGCCGACTTCGAGTCCGCCCTGGCCGACCGGGACATCCCCCGGGCCGTCGCGAAGTTCTCGGTCGACAGCTTCTGGCGGGACCTGGTCGCGTTCACCTGGAACATCAAGACCGTCGAGGGCCACGACGGCATTGCCGACATGCTGACCGCGCGCCTGGACGACACCGACCCGTCAGGCTTCCGCGCGTACGAGACGCCGACCGAGGAGTTCGACGGCGACGCCGTCATCACCTCGGCATTCATCGAGTTCGAGACCGCGGCCGGCCGCGGCAACGGGCATCTGCGGCTGCGCAGCGACGCCGACGGCGAGACCGGCTGGACCCTGCTGACCACCCTGCAGGCGCTCAAGGACCACGAGGAGCGCCGGGGTGCCACCCGGCCGCTGGGTGCCACCCACGGCTCCGACCCCGACACCCGGTCGTGGTCGGAAAAGCGCCTCGACGAGGAACTGACCCTCGGCTACTCCGAACAGCCCTACACCCTGGTGATCGGCGGCGGCCAGGGCGGTATCGCGCTCGGCGCGCGGCTGCGCCAACTCGGGGTGCCCGCCATCGTCGTCGACAAGCACGAGCGGCCCGGCGACCAGTGGCGCAAGCGCTACAAGTCGCTGTGCCTGCACGACCCGGTGTGGTACGACCACCTGCCGTATCTGCCGTTCCCGGCGAACTGGCCGGTGTTCGCGCCCAAGGACAAGATCGGCGACTGGCTGGAGTTCTACACCCGGGTGATGGAGGTGCCGTACTGGAGCTCGACCACCTGCCTGTCGGCGTCCTACGACGAGGCCGAGCAACGTTGGACCGTCGAAGTGGACCGGGCCGGCAACCGAGTCACGTTGCGCCCCGTGCACCTGGTGCTGGCCACCGGCATGTCCGGCAAGCCCAGCATTCCGACCCTGCCGGGCCAGGAGCTGTTCCGCGGCGACCAGCACCATTCCAGCCAGCACCCCGGTCCGGACCGCTACGTCGGCAAGCGCGCGGTGGTGATCGGCTCCAACAACTCCGCGCACGACATCTGTAAAGCGTTGCACGAGAACGATGTCGAGGTCACCATGGTGCAGCGCTCCTCGACCCACGTGGTCAAATCGGACTCCCTGATGGACCTGGGCCTTGGCGACCTGTATTCGGAGCGGGCGGTGGCCGCCGGAATGACCACCGAGAAGGCCGATCTGACCTTCGCATCACTGCCCTACCGCATCATGGCCGACTTCCAGCGGCCGATCTACGACGCAATCCGGCAGCGCGACAAGGATTTCTACGCCCGGCTGGAAGCCGCCGGCTTCCAGCTGGACTTCGGCGACGACGACTCCGGCCTGTTCATGAAGTACCTGCGCCGCGGCTCGGGCTACTACATCGACGTCGGAGCCTGCGACCTGATCGCCGATGGCAGCGTCCAACTCGCCCACGGCCAGGTGGACCGGCTCACCGAGGATTCGGTGATCCTGGCCGACGGCACCGAACTGCCCGCCGACGTGGTGGTCTACGCCACCGGATTCGGCTCGATGAACGGCTGGGCCGCCGACCTGATCAGCCCGGAGGTCGCCGACCGGATCGGCAAGGTATGGGGTCTGGGCTCGGGCACCGCCAAGGATCCGGGCCCCTGGGAAGGCGAACAGCGCAACATGTGGAAGCCCACCCAGCAACCCAACCTGTGGCTGCACGGCGGCAATCTGCACCAGTCCCGGCACTATTCGTTGTATTTGGCGTTGCAGCTCAAGGCCCGCTACGAGGGTCTGGCAACGCCGGTGTACGGACTGCAGGAGGTCCATCACCTGAGCTGAGAGCCCACGACATGGCGCCCCGAACGTGACCCCCGTTCGGGGCGCCCGCGTCTGCGCGGTATACATGCGAGGGTGCGTCGATGGTTGTGGAGTCTCACGGTTCTGCTGATCGTCGCGGTGACCGTGCTCGCCACCGGGTACTGGGTGTCGAAGTCACGCACCTTCGCGATCACCGGGCATCTGGTGCACCGGGTCGACACCCCGGCTAAGGTCATCGCCCTCACCTTTGACGACGGCCCGACCACGCATACCCCTGAGGTGCTGCGGATGCTCGGCGACGCCGGGGTTCGGGCCACCTTCTACCTCACCGGTGCGGAATTGACCGCCGCGCCGCAGTTCGGCACCGCGATCGCCGCCAGCGGCCACGAGATCGGCAATCACAGCTACTCGCACCGACGGATGGTGCTGACTTCATCGGCCACCGTCGCCGACGAGATCGAACGGACCGACGCCGCCATCCGCGCCACCGGGTACCAGGGCCCGATCACCTTTCGCCCGCCGTACGGCAAGAAGCTCTGGACGCTGCCGCACTACCTGTCCACCCATGATCGGACCATGGTCACCTGGGACGTCCAACCTGATTCGGCCACCACGGCAGGTGCAGATGCGATCGTGGCCGAGACCGTCTCGAAGACACGGCCGGGCTCGATCATCCTGTTGCATGCCATGTATGACAGCCGCGCCGCTTCGCGGGCCGCCATCCCCCGGATCATCGGCGAATTACGCTCGGCTGGTTACCGATTCGTCACCGTTTCCGAACTACTGGCCAGGTCGTGACCGAGCCGCTGGTTGGGCTGGCCCCCATCGTCGGTGAGCGGGCCCGGGTACTGATCCTCGGGAACATGCCCAGCGTCATGTCGCTGGCCGTCGGCCAGTACTACGGCAACCCGCGCAATGGGTTCTGGCGGATCACCGGAGAGATTCTCGGATTCGATGCCGCCGCACCCTATCCCGACCGGGTGGCCGCGTTGTGTGCCCACGGCATCGCCGTGTGGGATGTGCTGCGATCCTGCCGCCGGATCGGCAGCCTGGACTCGGCGGTGGAACGGGACAGCATGGTGCCCAACGACTTTGCGGCGTTCTTCGGCGAGTACCCGGCGATCGGGCGGGTGGTGTTCAACGGTGCGGCCGCCGAGGCGAACTACCGCCGCCTGGTCCGCGGTACCGCCCTGCCCAGTGTGCGGGTGCCGTCGAGCAGCCCCGCGCAAACCATGCGGTATGCCGACAAAGTGCACGCCTGGCGAGCCGCGTTGGGCGGCTAGACCCAGCCGCACAGGCCTGGATCGACGCCGTAACTTGAAACCAATGAGCCAGACACAGGCAGACTCTCCGCTGCCCGGGCCGATCGATGACGGCACCTGGGACGAGGTAGGCGCCGGAGAGTCGGGAGCACGGGTCTTCGTGCGTGCCGACGGTAGCCAATACGCCAAGCAGGTTCCCGCAGACCAGATCGCCGACCTTGCGGCTGAACGTGACCGCGCCCGTTGGGCGGCCGACCAGGGCATTTCCGGCCCCCAGGTGGTGCGCTGGCAGGCCGAGGAGACCAGCGCATGCCTGGTCACCAGCGCGGTGCCAGGAATACCTGCCGACCAGGTGGGGATCGAACACCTGGGCCGGGCGTGGGAGAACATCGTCGATGCGGTGCGCGAACTGCACCAGGTGCCCACGACGGCGTGCCCGTTCGACCGGGGCCTGAACCGCATGTTCTCCCTGGCCCGTGACGTCGTTGCGCGGGATGCGGTCCATCCCGAGTTTCTGCGCCCGGAGCAGCAGACCCGGGCGCCCGGCGACCTGCTGGAAGAGCTTGCCGGCCAACTGCCCCAGCACCTGGACCAGGAAACGTCGGATCTGGTGGTGTGCCACGGAGACCTGTGCCTACCCAACATCGTTCTGGCGCCCGACACGCTCGAGGTGGTCGGGTTCATCGACCTGGGACGCCTGGGGTGCGCCGACCGTCACGCCGACATCTCGCTTCTGCTCGCCAACGCGCAGGACGCCTGGCCCGAGCACGCCCAGAGCCTGGCCGAGGTGCTCACCGCCCGTTACGGTCACCCGATCGACCCCGACAGGCTCAGGTTCCACCTCTTCCTGGATCCCCTGACCTGGGGTTGAACCCACAATCCGGTTTCACCCATCCGTGGCGGCGAGCTCCGGTAGCATCGAACGTATGTTCGATTCCGATTCCGATGCGGACTTGATCGACGCCTTGGGACCTGACCTGTCGGTTCCCCGGCTGTGACGCCCCCGCTATGCGCGCCGACATCGACCACACCGCCCCGCACCCGCACGGTCCGACGCATCCGTCGAACACCAAGTTGTTGTGCCGGGCCCATCACCTGCTGAAAACCTTTCGCGGTGGCCCCGGCGGCTGGACCGATCGCCAATTACCCGACGGCACAGTCGTGTTCACCGCCCCGACCGGGCACACCTACCTCACCGAGGCGCACGGCGCCGCGATGTTTCCCGCCCTGGCCCAGCCCACCGGGGAGCTCACCATCGACGAGCCGCACACCCCGAGCCCGCATCGCGGGGTGATGATGCCGACCCGCAAACAGACCCGCGAACAGGACCGCCGCGACCGGATCAACGCCGAACGACGCGAACGCACCGAACTGATCGCCGAACAACAACGCCAACACCAAGCCTGGCTAGCCGCCAACTACGAACCACCCCCATTCTGAGCGGCGCACTCCCCCCGGGGGCTTCGAATAACGGCAACTGCGACGCATGCGGTGCGCCGGTCGTGTCGATGCCGACGACACCACGTCAGCCAGTTCCGTGCCACGCCACAACGCGGGACAATGACTCTGACGGAGCCCAGCCGCACAGGTGCGAGATGAACGATCACAACACGCTTGACGCATACGGTCAGACGGGACGGCCGAATTCTGACCAGTGGTACCGACTACTGACGGAAGGCCACGCTCGTTTTGTCAGAGCCCGGCGTGTGTTTCGTTACCTCCCCTCCGCACCTCGCTGCAAGATGTGTAACAACCCGTTCGGCGGTCCCATCGGCCGCATTTTTGGCGTGGCAGGATTCAAACCGTCTCGTAAGAATCCCAATATGTGTACCCGTTGCTGCGACACGGCGCCGCAGGGCGGAGCCGAAGTCGACATCGCCGTTTTGTTCGCCGACGTCCGCGGTTCAACGGCGCTCGGCGAGCGGACGCCGGCAGCGGACTTCGCCACGCTGCTCAACCGGTTCTACGCGGCAGCGACACAGACACTTTTGCGACGCGACGCCGTCGTCGACAAACTCATCGGCGATGAGGTGATGGCGTTCTTCGTACGGGGCATCAGCGGCCCGGACTATCGACACCAAGCCGTCCGTGCGGGGCTGGAGCTGCTGAGCGCTGTCGGGTACGGACGGGACGGTGGGCCCTGGCTTGACGTGGGGGCGGCGGTCAACGCGGGTCCCGCGTTCGTCGGCAACGTTGGTGGTGCGGTGGTGGACTTCACCGCGCTCGGCGACACCGTCAACGCGGCGGCGCGCATGCAGCAAGTGGCCGCGGGAGGGGAATTGCTCGTCGCGGCCGGAGTCGCAGACGATCTGGCGGCGCACGGGTCGCGACGACACTTGGCGCTACGCGGCCGCGACCAACCGATAGAAGCCTTCGTCTTGACCAACTAGAAAACTCCGGGGAGGCACAATGACGGACTACCGCTTGCACGGCGTCCGGGTCGTGCGCGCGGGCGAATTGGATCCGAACACGCCCCAGACCCCGGGAATGAACCGAGCTGCCGCGATCACTGCTGCCCGCGGCGGTGCCGACAAGCTTTGGGCCGGAACGGTTGTCGTAGAGCCGAAGGCCAAGACCGGCGCTCACCATCACGGTCACGTCGAGAGCGTGATCTACGTGGTCAGGGGAAGGGCCCGAATGCGCTGGGGCGACCGGCTGGAATTCACTGCGGACGCCGGGCCGGGCGACTTCATTTATGTTCCGCCGTTTGTGCCTCACCAGGAAATCAACGCCGCCGACGATGCTCGGTTGTCATGCGTGGTCGTGAGAAGCGACCAGAAGGCTGTCGTCATCAACCTCGACCTACCGGACGTCGAAGCCGATCCGCAGCCCGTTGAGTGGGTCGACGACATCCACCCGGCGTAGCGTCAACACCAGGTCTGCCTGGCCGGCAACTACGATCCACCCCCGTTCTGCGCGGCGTACTCCCCCGGTGTGCAACCCAGCATGGACCGAAAGTCGTTGATGAAATGCGCCTGGTCGTACCAGCCGAGTCGCACCGCGAGATCGGCGAAGTCGATGCCGGGCAGACTTTCGATCTCAAATGCCGCCTGCTGCAACCGGTACCGGCACAACACCCATTTCACCGAAACCCCGACATAGCGCTGGAATACCCGCTGTGTGGTGCGCGCACTCCACGGTGAGACGGCCATGACCTGGCCCACCCGATGCAATGTCGCGTCCTCGCGCATCCGCTCGATCAATCCGCCCAGCGCACGGTAGGTCGGGTCCGGTTCACCGGCCACCGCGCCGATCGCATCGTCCAACGCCCGCCGGACCGCCGTCACGTCCTCACTGAGAAGCACTGGTGCACCAAGTAACTCGTGGTCCACCGGCACCACCCGGCCGGTCATCGCGGCGGCATCCCCACCGAACCGGGCGGTGAAACCCCCGGGCCGGAACCGCGCCCCGACCACGCTGCCCCGCCCGCTGATGGCGATCCGGAAAACTCGGGGCACCACCCCGTGCAGCAGTGTGCTGGGCATCCGATGGCCATGGCGCACAACATCATCCCCCCACTCCCGGGTGAGGTGCATTGCCGGGAAGGTGATCACCGCATTCTCGAATGGCCCCGCATCCCGCCGGTCCCACGTCACCGACCAGAAGTGCTCGACGAATCTCGCGGCCTCATCGGATGGCGCCCAGCGGTGCAGGTCGAACGCCGAAGCACTACCGGCGCGGCCGACCACACCCCGCACTGGCGTGTTTTTCCAAGCGGCCATGGACCATAGACTACGAAACTCGTCGTATGAGCGTCACACCGATTCCCGATGGATACACCAGCCTGACCCCGTTCCTCTGCCTCGACGGCGCTGCCGACGCGATCGCGTTCTACCAGAGCGTGTTCGGCGCCACCGTCATCGAGCGGATGGACGGTACCGATGGCACCGTCGCGCATGCCGAGCTGGACTTCGGTAACGGCCGGCTGCAACTCGGAGACCCACAAGAGGCCTTTCAGATCGCCGCACCCACGCCAGGCGCCGCTGCGACCTATTCGATCGGGCTGTACTGCACCGACGTCGACGCCGTGGTGGCCCGCGCAGAGAAGGCCGGAGCCACGATCCGCGAGCCCGCGCAGACGTTCGTCACGGGCGACCGGTTCGCCTCCGTCCTCGACCCGTTCGGTCTGCGCTGGACCGTGATGACCCGCGTCGAGAACCTCACGCCGGCCGAACGCGAACGTCGCGTCGCCGAATGGGCCGCCACCGCCGGGGGCTAACGTGGCCGCATGTCTTGCGTTTTCTGCGCCATCGTCGCCGGTGATGCCCCCGCAATCCGCATCTACGAGGACGACGACTACCTGGGCATCCTCGATATCAGGCCGTTCAGCCGCGGGCACACCCTGGTGATCCCCAAGGAGCACACCGTCGACCTGACCGACACTCCACCGGAAATCGTTGCAACGATGGCACGTATCGGCCAGCGCATCGCCCAGGCCGCCCGGCAATCCGGACTGCACGCTGACGGCAACAACATCGTCATCAACGACGGCAGGGCCGCGTTCCAGAGCGTGTTCCACATCCATCTGCATGTGGTGCCGCGCCGCACCGGCGACAAGCTGTCCTTCGTCAAGGGCATGCTGGTGCGGCGCGACTCGGACCGTGAGGAGTCCGGCCGGCTGCTCCGCGCGGCACTGGCACAACTCGACGCGCCGGAGCACGATTGACCCCATGAGCATGCCCTGGTGGGAGAGATACATCGGCCTGCCGATGCTGATGTTGCACGACAAGATCTACAAGGCCACCGACGGCCGGATCGGGCACACCATCCCCGGCGGCCCGTCGACGCTGATCCTGCACACCGTCGGGGCCAAAACGGGTCTGCACCGCGCCAATTCACTGGCGTACGCACGCGACGGCGGCGACTACCTCGTCGTGGCATCGAAGGGCGGCGAACCCACCGCGCCGGGTTGGTATCACAATCTGAAGGCCAATCCCCAGGTGGAGATCAACGTCGGCCCCAAACGGTTCGGTGTCACCGCGAAACCAGTCGTACCGGGTGACCCCGACTACCCGCGGCTGTGGCAGATCGTCAACGGCATGCGGGGCAACAAGAACCGCTACATCGGCTACCAGAAGCGGACCTCGCGGCCGATCCCGGTCGTCGTGCTGACCCCCTAGAACAGCTCCTTGGCCAACAGCTCCAGGGTGGTGTCGCGCGCCGTCGCGGTGGCTGGATCGGCGCCGCGCCGGGCCGAGGCCACCGGGTTCACCATGACCTCGTCGACGTCGAACTCTTCGGCCAGTGCCCGCACCTGCTCGGCCGCCTCGGCCGGCGTTCCCACCACGGCTCGGGCCAGCCCGGACGCCACCACGGCTTCGGCCTGCGGAGTCATGGTGGTCGACTGGGCGTCCTCGACCAGGTCCAGCGGGCCGAGCGGCTGACCGGTGCGCAACCGCCCCATCATCTGCAGCTGCGGCAGGATCAACGCCTTGGCCTCCTCGGTGGTCTCGGCCACCGACGCATTGACGGTCAGGAAGGTCACTGGCTCGGCGGCGAGATCGCTGGGCTGGAATTCGTCGCGGTAGACGGCCAGCGCCTCGGCGGTGCCCTGACCGGAGAAGTGGTGGGCGAACACGTACGGCAGCCCCTTGGCCGCCGCCAGGTGTGCCGAGTACATCGACGACCCGAGCAGCCACATCCGCGGTTCGGTGACCGCGGCGGGCGTCGCCTTGAGGATGTAGTTCTCCCGCATCAGATCCCGCGGCAACGGCACCCGCACGCCGCGGGCACCCATCAACGCCACCACGTCGTCGAGGTACTGCGGGAACGCCTCGATATCGCGATCATCGCGTCCGGCCGCGCCACGCAACGCCAGCGAGGTGACCGGATCCGAACCCGGCGCCCGGCCGATGCCCAGGTCGATGCGGCCCGGGTGGGCGGCCTCCAGCAGCGCGAACTGCTCGGCCACCGCCAGCGGCGCGTGGTTGGGCAGCATCACCCCGCCCGAGCCCAGCCGCAGTTGCGTGGTGTGCGCGGCCAGATGCGCGATCAGCACCGGCGGGCTGGTGGCCGCCACCGCGGGCATGTTGTGGTGCTCGGCGAGCCAGTAGCGGGTGTATCCCAGCCGGTCAGCGGTCTGCGCCAGATGGGTCGTGGCGCTCAGCGCATCGGCCGTGCTCTGGTCGGTACGTACCGGGACGAGGTCGAGGACAGAAAGCCGCATGACAGCCACAACGTCACCGGCCGCCGGGTTCGTTCCCGCCGGCCTCGGCCACCAGGTGCTTGGCGGTGCCGAAGATGTCGTCGAGCATGGCCTCGGTGAGCCGTCCGGTGAAGGTGTTCTGCTGGCTGGGGTGATAGCAGCCGAGCAGCGTGACCGAGCCGCTCGGGGTGCTCAGCGTCGCGGTGGCCCCGTGGCCGAACTTGGGCGCGGGTTTGCTGCGCGCACCGACCATGTCCAACGCCGCTCGCCAGGCGAATCCGCCCAGCGCGACGATCACCCGCACGTGCGGACCCACCAGGCGCCATTCGGCGTCGAGCCACGGCGCGCAGGTCGACCGTTCCGCGGGGGTGGGCGCGTTCGCCGGCGGTGCGCACCGGACCGCGGCGGCCATCCGGGTGTCGAACAGCCGCAGTCCATCGGCGGCGTCGACGCTCGTCGCTTGGTTGGCCAGCCCGGCCCGGTGCAACGCGGCGAACAGGAAGTCTCCGGACCGGTCCCCGGTGAACACCCGCCCGGTGCGGTTGGCGCCGTGTGCGGCCGGGGCCAGCCCGACGATCAGGATGCCGGGCCGCTGCGCGCCGAATCCGGTGGCGGGT
Organism: Mycolicibacterium frederiksbergense; assembly: GCF_029893345.1. Lineage (GTDB taxonomy): Bacteria > Actinomycetota > Actinomycetes > Mycobacteriales > Mycobacteriaceae > Mycobacterium > Mycobacterium frederiksbergense_B. The sequence goes on from NZ_JARXVE010000007.1 coordinate 95,049, forward strand.
CGGCCCCAATATGGCTGATCGGCAAACGATTTCCGTTTGGTCACCGCCACCTCTTCGCGCCAGCTGACCAGCCGGGGGCAAGCCCGGCACACCGAAACCAGCGCGTCGAGCTCGTCGACCGACGATGCGCGCGCGGCCAGGCGCCGCACCTGCGCGGGCGTCTTGGCCACCGGGGTGGACGGGGTTGCCGGATCTGCGGGCCAGCCCGAACCCGGTGGCACCGGCGAGGTGAACAGGGCGCCGGTCTTCGGGTGAGGTAGTCGCGCCGGCTCCATCACCACACTGTGCCGGATATTTCGTCGCGGCGGGCCCGGGCACGCTGTTAGATTCAGCCAATCGCCATGACCAGAACCAAGCGCGGCCCGTTGCTGCTGATCCTGTTCGGCGCGTTGATGGCCGGCGCGGGCAACGGCATCTCGATCGTGGCTTTCCCGTGGCTGGTGTTGCAGCGCAACGGATCCGCACTCGACGCATCGATCGTCGCGATGGCCGGGACGCTGCCGCTGTTGGTCGCCACCCTGATCGCCGGGGCGGCCGTGGACTATCTGGGCCGGCGCCGGGTCTCGATGATCTCCGATCTGCTCTCGGCACTGTCGGTCGCCGCGGTTCCGGTGCTGGCCCTGATCTTCGGCGTGCAGGCGATCAATGTCGCGGTGCTGGCGGCGCTGGCCGCCCTCGGCGCGTTCTTCGACCCCGCCGGGATCACCGCGCGCGAGACCATGTTGCCCGAGGTCGCCGGCCGGGCCGGCTGGACGCTGGACCACGCCAACTCGATGTACGAGGCGGTGTTCAACCTGGCCTACATCGTCGGCCCTGGCCTCGGCGGCCTACTGATCGCCACCCTCGGCGGGATCAACACCATGTGGGTGACCGCGGCGGCGTTCTGCTGTTCGATCCTGGCCATCTCGGTGCTGCGCCTGGAAGGTGCCGGCACCCCGGATCGCTCGACGCTGACAGAGGGGGCATGGGCGGGCATCGTCGAGGGCCTGCGATTCGTCTGGCACACACCGGTGCTGCGCACCCTGGCAATCGTCGACCTGGTGGCCACCGGCCTGTACATGCCGATGGAAAGCGTGCTGTTCCCGAAGTACTTCACCGACCGCAACGAGCCGGCCGAATTGGGCTGGGTGTTGATGGCGATGAGCATCGGCGGGCTGCTGGGTGCGCTCGGCTACGCCGTGCTGTCGAAGTACATGAGCCGACGGGCCACCATGCTGACCGCGGTGCTCGCGCTGGGGGTGGCGATGACGGTCATCGCATTCCTGCCGCCGCTGCCCGTGATTCTGGTGCTGTGCGCGGTCGTCGGCCTTGTGTACGGGCCGATCGCGCCGATCTACAACTACGTCATGCAAACAAGAGCACCCACGCACCTGCGCGGCCGGGTCGTCGGGGTGATGGGTTCACTGGCCTACGCCGCGGGCCCGCTGGGCCTGATCCTGGCCGGACCGCTGGCCGACGCCGCCGGACTGCACGCGACCTTCCTGGCGTTGTCGCTGCCGATGCTGCTGCTCGGTCTGGTGGCGATCACGCTGCCTGCGCTCCGCGACCTGGACCGCAGCTAGATCGACCTCAGCGGCAAGGGAAACCGAAGTCATCGCAATTCCCTTGATAGCGTGGGTGATTGGCAACTACAGACTCATACACCCGGGCTGGTCACCGCGCGGATGGCCGGTCTGGTGGCGGTGATGACATTGCTGGTGACACCCGGTTTGGGCAGGGCGACACCGATGAGGCAATCACGAGTGATGATCTCGGCCAACTGATCTTCGGTCCATCCCTCGGTGCCTGCCGGTCGCATCGGCATGACCATGTAGCGATGCTTCTGATTGGAATCCTCCACCCGCACCCCGACGTTCTCGGGCAGCTCGAGTCCGAACTCGGAAAGCACCTGGCGCGGCCACCGAACCAACCTGCGTCGATAGTTCGGAGTGCGGTACCACTCCGGGGAATTTCCCAGGATCGGGCGCGGATAGCACGAACACAACGCACAGACGATCACGTGGTGGACCGTCGGGGTGTCCTCGAGCACCTTGAACGCGACGAAGTCGCTGGGCGTGCCGAAACCGGTGGGTTCCAGCCAGTCGACGCCAATCTCTTTGCAGGCCGCGATCGGATCACTCAAGACCAGTGCCTTGTACTCGGGGTTCAGCCATGCTCTGGCCACCAACCGGGATGCGGGTGTCGCGTCGATCTGCTCGGCGTACTCGGTGAGCCGGCGATGTTCCGCGGCAGTGAACAGGCCCTTTTCTATGCACAATTCCCGCAACGCGATTTCCAGAACCTCAAAATCTGTGATCTCCTCGACCATCGGCTTGACGGTTCGCTCGTGGTCGTGATCGTGGTGAGACATCGGCGCGGTCTTCCTTTCGAGGTCAAGCCAGATTGATTACCGCAGGCGGAGATGGTCAGGAAACACTCTCCAACCACCGTTCCGGAATCTCGGTTTGCAGGGTGTCGCTCGCCGGGCCGGTATAGCGGTCCCAGAGATCGGCCTGGTTGAACCGAACGATGTAGAACCACTCCGGCTTGACGTCCTCACGGTCCCAGGTTTCATCTTCCGGCGCCGGACTCTCGTAGCTGACTTCGGCGATCACTCCCTCCGCCCCACGCACGTATTCGGGAGTACGCGTGTAGAACAACGCAGGGAGTTCACGAACCTTGACTCGATCGCCGAGTTTGAACTTCGCCGGCCCGGCCTTTCCGGCGAAGATCTGCGGATCGCCGATGCCGACCGCCTCGAGATGGTGACGGTTGCGCACCACCTTTGAACCGTCACCCTCGAACTTCGGCTGGGCCTCAGGTCTACGCCCGTTGAGCCCCCCGGCATAGCGGGCGCGCACCTCATCCAATCTTTCGGTCAGTTCACCCCAGGTGATCTGCTTCTTGTCCAAAAGCAGGCGGCCCACAGCCCACAACCAACGGGTGTAGTAGGGCAACCCGAGATAGATCGAACGCCCGACGTCGACGTTGCCGATCCGGCGTCGTTCCTCGGACACCCAGATTCCACGCCAGCCGAGCACCTCACAGAGCACGTAGGTCATCAACTCCCACTGCTCTTCTTCTTTGTTCTCGTAAGTCCCTGGCACATTGAGCTCGCCCCCTACATCGTGGGGGGTCTTCATGTAGGCCAGGTAGTGATCGTGGGTCACTTGATCCGGCATCGGCCACTCCGGAACTTCCGGATACGTCGCTTGAAGCCTGGATATCAACGCCAACTGCTCGGCACGTTCGGCGGCTTTGGTCATGGCGCCCCCTCAAACACACTTGGAGTCTTGGGCTTATCGCCATGCTAGCCCACCCACGCATGCCGTTGTCCATAGTCAGCAAATAGGAACAAACAAGCGGGTCGGCACATCCAGAGCCGCCAACTTCGGTCGAAAGTTAGTTATTTTCTTGCGAATTCACGCAGTTAATTCAAACCGGAATGAACCGATCAAGCATCCGTCCAGAACGGGCACAGCAATTCACCATCCACCGACGACCTAGAGGTTCCCGAGGCAGCGATTGGCCTGCTCTAAGGCGGCCCTCCTAGCATCAAAGGCGTGAGTACCGCCGCGCTGCCGCTGCTGATCAGCGAACTCCCCGACGGAGTCGTGGTTACCGACCCCGACATCCTGGCGTCCTACCGCCAGGACCGGGCCGCCGATCCGGCTGCGGGCACACCGCTGGCGGTGGTCCGGCCCACCCGGACCGAGGAGGTCCAGGCCGTGCTGCGGTGGGCCACCGCACACCGGGTGGCCGTGGTGCCCCGCGGCGCGGGCACCGGCCTGTCGGGCGGCGCGACCGCACTCGACGGCGCGATCGTGTTGTCCACCGAGAAGATGCGCGACATCACCGTCGACCCGGTCACCCGTACTGCCGTCGTGCAGCCCGGCCTGCTCAACGCCGAGGTGAAGAAAGCCGTTGCCGCACACGGATTGTGGTACCCGCCCGACCCGTCGTCCTTCGAGATCTGCAGCATCGGCGGCAATGTCGCCACCAATGCCGGCGGGCTGTGCTGCGTCAAGTACGGCGTCACCACCGACTATGTACTGGGCCTGCAGGTGGTGCTGGCCGACGGCACCGCGGTGCGCCTCGGTGGACCCCGGCTCAAGGACGTCGCCGGGCTCCCCCTGACCAAACTGTTCGTCGGCAGCGAGGGCACCCTGGGGGTGGTCACCGAGGTAACCCTGCGGTTGCTGCCGCCGCAGCACGCGCCGTGCACCGTGGTGGCCACCTTCGACTCGGTACAGGCCGCCGCCGATTCGGTCACCAAGATCACCGGCAGGATCCGGCCGTCCATGCTGGAGTTCATGGACTCGGCGGCGATCAACGCCGTCGAGGACAAACTCAAGATGGGCCTGGACCGCAACGCGGCGGCGATGATGGTGGCCGCCTCCGACGACCGCGGCGCCGCGGGCCAGTCCGATGTCGCTTTCATGGCCGAGGTGTTCACCGAATGCGGTGCTACCGAGGTGTTTTCGACTTCCGACCCGGACGAGGGCGAGGCCTTCGTGGCAGCTCGCCGGTTCGCCATCCCGGCGGTCGAGGCCAAGGGCTCACTGCTGCTGGAAGACGTCGGGGTGCCACTGCCGGCACTGGCCGACCTGGTCGGCGGGGTGGCAAAGATCGCCGAGCGGCGCAACCTGCTGATCTCGGTGATCGCCCATGCCGGTGACGGCAACACCCACCCGCTGATCGTGTTCGACCCCGCCGACGCCGACGAGGCGCATCGCGCCCAACAGGCGTTCGGCGAGATCATGGACCTCGCTGTCGGCCTGGGCGGAACCATTACCGGCGAGCACGGCGTGGGCCGGCTCAAGCGGCCATGGCTGGCCGGTCAGATCGGCCCGGATGCCATGGAACTCAACCAGCGGATCAAGCGTGCGCTGGATCCGGACAACATCCTCAATCCCGGCGCGGCGATTTAGAAGGGAGCGCCGAACCTGCCACCGAGCGGCATCCAGGGATCGACCGCCGACGTGCCTGTCGGCTCGCCGGATACCAGACCTGCACCATCAACTCGCGCTGGCGTTCGTTGTCCCACGGGTCGACGCGGTTCGGGTCGACCAAGTGCAGCTCGGTGACCCCGACCGGATACGGTCCGGTCGGCGCGGGAATCGAGATCCTCACAGTGCGAAGGGTGTCGTATCAGGCGATGCGAACCGCCGTAAACCCTTGCGCACTATCACAACTCCCCTAGGTCAACAGCCGAGCAGCCACCCTACAAGAGGCCAATATAGGCGACATGTGAGCCTGGCCAGAAAACCAGTTTCAGCATTCAAAGGGGTTCGCTAAAGTGCCACAGCACATAGCGTTTGAACGCGGAGGAAAGCACGGCCGATAAGGCGCCCGGCAGCCGAGGCAGGCACCGCGATCTGACAGTAGACGGAACGGGCAGCAGCACTACAGGATTCGGGCGAACTTGCAGCCGGTCTGGCAGCGGCACCGCTCAGAACTCCCCAAGAACAATGAAGGAACGGATTTCATTGAACATGCAACTCGAGGACCTGCACCAAGACAACTGGGAAGAGGTGGCCGAACTCGAGGTCGCCGACGACCAGCGCGGCTTTATGGCCTCCAATCTGTATTCAATCGCCCAGAGTCGCTTCTTGCCTGGCTTTTTCACCAAAGCAGTGGTCTCCGAAAACAGGATCGTGGGATTCGCCATGTACGGTCCCGACCCGGATGACGGACACATCTGGCTCTATCGGCTGATGATCGACCGCCACCACCAGCGTCGTGGGCTCGGACGTGCCGCGCTCGGCCGGATTCTGCAGCACGTCCACGCCGACCTGCACGCGCCGGTGCTGCGGCTGGGCGTCCGGCCCGACAATTCCGCTGCCAAAACGCTCTACGAGTCTGTTGGATTTCGCTCGACAGGCCAGTCGATCGACGACGAGGAGATATTGCAATTCGAGTTCCCGGGCACTCGACGCGAACAAGACTAGGAGTACCCGTCGTTGCGTTGCCGCGGCGAACTCGGCCGGCTGGCGGAATCTATGCCAGACCGGAGTAGGCCAGCAGAGCGCTGGTGCGCCACAGGATCAATCCGGCGAACAGCACCAGGACCGCCACCGAGACGGCGGCCTGTGTCGCATTTCGATGCGAACGCGGTGCATATACAAACGCCGCGGCGACCGCTGCGCCGGTGACCAGCCCGCCGAGGTGGCCCTGCCAACTTATCGCGCCGGTGCCCAGTGCCGGCCCGACGAAGGTGAAGACCAGGTTAAGCACGACCACCGCGGCGATCCACCGGACATCGAGGTTGAGCTTGCGAGCCACCACGAAGATGGCGCCGAACAGACCGAAGATCGCGCCGGACGCACCGGCGGTCGGGGTGTCAAGCGGGGTGAGCAGGTAGACCAGCACCGAACCGCCCAGCCCGCTGAGCGCGTACAACACACCGAAGCGCAACCGGCCCAGCCAGGCCTCCAATGGCGGCCCGACCACGTAGAGCGCCCACATGTTGAACAGCAGGTGCGTGATCCCGTAATGCAGAAATGCCGAGGTCACCAGACGGTAGTACTGGTCACCGAAGGCGATTCCGCGCGGCCACAGCGTGAGGTCGTTGGTCAGGGTCCCCGAGGCCGCCTGCAGCACGAACATCAGGACATTGACCGCGATCAGCCCGTAGGTGACCACCGGCGCGCCGGTCCGCGCCACCCCACCGAACTGGGTACGCGGCGCCTGCACCGACTTGGCGCTCGCGTTGACGCAGTCCACGCACTGGTGGCCCACGGCGGCCGAGCGCATGCAGTCCGGGCAGATGGCGCGCTGGCACCGCGTGCAACGCACATAGGTGGGACGGTCCGGATGCCGGTAACACGTCGGCGTCTGGGCAGGTAGCTGCGGCGTGTTGGGGATGCTCATCGCGCCCGAGCCTAGTCTGCGGTGCCGGGCGCAGCGGACGGCACAGCGAACCACTATTGACACCACGACGGCATATGTCGTAGCAATAAGACATGCCACCGACTTTGTCTCAAAGCCCGGCCCGGTTCAGACTCGCCGACGCCGACACCTGGTCGAACCCCTGGCCGATGTACGCCGCGCTGCGCGACCAGGACCCCGTGCACCACGTCGTGCCCGCCGAAGATCCCGAGCAGGATTTCTACGTGCTCTCCCGGCACGCCGATATCTGGGCCGCCGCCCATGACCACGAGACCTTCTCCTCGGCGCAAGGCCTGACCGTGGCCTACGGCGAACTGGACATGATCGGGCTGGCCGACAACCCACCGTTCGTCATGCAGGATCCGCCGGTGCACACCGAGTTCCGCAAGCTGGTCTCACGCGGATTCACTCCGCGGCAGGTTGAAGCGGTGGAGCCGAAAGTGCGGGAGTTCGTCGTCGAGCGCCTCGAGGGGTTGTGCTCGAACGGCGGCGACATCGTCACCGAGCTGTTCAAGCCGCTGCCCTCGATGGTCGTCGCGCACTACCTCGGGGTGCCCGAGGCCGACCGGGACCAGTTCGACGGCTGGACCGAGGCCATCGTCGCCGCCAACAGCTCCGCCGGCGGCATCGCCTCGGCGATGACCAGTGCGGGGGCCGCGGTGGCCTCGATGATGGGCTACTTCTCCGAGCTCATCGAACGCCGCCGCCGCGAGCCCGGCGACGACACCATCTCGCATCTGGTGGCCGCCGGGGTGGGGGCCGACGGCGACGTCGCCGGCGTGCTGTCGATCCTGGCGTTCACCTTCACCATGGTCACCGGCGGCAACGACACCACCACCGGAATGCTCGGTGGCGCAGTGCAACTCCTGCAGCAGCGGCCAGATCAGCGCCGGCTGCTGGTGGATGATCCCGGGCTGATCCCGGATGCGGTCGACGAATTCCTGCGGCTGACCTCCCCGGTGCAGGGCCTGGCCCGCACCACCACCCGCGACGTCACCATCGGCGACACCACCATTCCAGCCGGACGCAAGGCGCTGCTGCTGTACGGTTCCGGCAATCGGGACGAGCGCGAATACGGCTCCGACGCAGCAGAACTCGACATCATGCGGAAGCCGCGCAATATCCTGACCTTCAGCCACGGCGCTCACTTCTGCCTCGGGGCGGCCGCCGCCCGCATGCAGTCCAGGGTGGCGCTGACCGAACTGCTCTCGCGTTACCCGGATTTCGAGGTCGATCTGGATGCCGTGGTGTGGGCCGGTGGCAACTACGTGCGGCGGCCACTGTCGGTGCCCTTCCGGGCGGTTACCTGATGGCAGGCGACTGGTTGGCCGCGCGGCGCACCGAATTGGCCGCCGACCATATCCTCGACGCCGCCGACGCGCTGTTCACCCGCCAGGCCGCGGCAACCGTCGGCATGCACGAGATCGCCTCGGCCGCAGGGTGTTCCCGGGCCACGCTGTACCGCTACTTCGAAAATCGGGACGCGCTGTACACCGCCTACGTGCACCGCGAGGCACGCCGGCTGTACCAGGAGGTCAGCGAGCAGGTGGCCGCGGTGACCGATCCGGCGGAGCGGCTGATCGAGGGTGTCATCACCGCCCTGCGCGCGGTGCGCGACAGCCCGGCGCTGTCATCCTGGTTCGCCACCGCGTCCCCGCCGATCGGCGGAGAAATGGCCGAACAGTCTGAGGTGATTCGGGCGCTGGTCGAGGGATTCGTGCGGTCACTGACCATCGGCACCGCCGGGGACGACGAGATCGGTCGTCGCGCCCGGTGGCTGGTGCGGGTGATGGTGTCGCTACTGGTATTCCCCGGCGGCGACGAGGCTGACGAACGCGCCATGCTGGCCGAGTTCGTGGCCCCACTACTGATCCCGGTGGTCCCGGTACCGGCCCCGATTCAGGCCGAACTCTGATCCGGGCGGACTCGGGTGAACCGGTGCAGCAGCCAGGCCGCGGGGATGGTGAACACCATGGTGAGCACGAACAGGTTCAACATCGACCCGGTGTAGACCGGGTCCTGCATCACCTCGACCATGACCAGCTCCATGATCATCAGGTGGATCAGGAAGATCTCGTAGGAGATCTCACCGAGGAAGACCATCGGCCGAGAGGCCAGAAACCGGGCGTACCAGCCTTGGTCACCGAGCGCCGGGGGCGCCACCAGCAGCGCCGCGACCACGGCGTAGAAGAACGTCTTGACCAATGCCTCGCTCAACTTGGCCGGTGAAGTGGTCGGCTCCCCCGCGATCGGCGTCGACATGATGAGGTAACACGCCAGCGCCAACGGCACGCACACCATGGCATAGCCGCGCACTTTGAGCTGGGCCAGCACGGTCAGCGCCATCCCGGCGAGGAACCAGGCCAGGTAGGTGGGCAGCCACAGCCGGGCGCCGTCGGGCAAACCGGTGGAATCGTGCACGATCGTCAGCCACACCGGCGAGACCGCGGCCAGCAGCGCCAGGCCGAAGAACAGCAGTCCGGGCCGCCAGCGCCGCCGGCACAACACCACGAGCAGCAGATAGGCCAGCAGCGGCAGCACCACGTAGAACGCGGCCTCCACTGCCAGGCTCCACATCTGGGTCAGGCCCTGATGCAGGTAGGAGAACAGGTAGTTGTCGGTGTAGATCTGGGTCAGCGTCAGATTGCGGAACAGGCCGATCCAGGTGTGACCGGGGTTCGGGCCTGCCGTGCGGAAGTGGTAGATGAAGTAGGCGATCAGCACCGTGACCACATAGGCCGGCATGATCCGTCGTATCCGATGCCAGGTGTAGCGGCGCACCGACGGCGACCTCCGGCGCGCGATGTCGCCGGCCGCCGCGGCCTTCACCCACGGCCGGAACAACAAGAAACCGCTCAGCACAAAGAAGATCGGCACACCGATCTCGGCACGCGAATACAGCAGCCCCAGATATCCCTGCGGATACTTCCCGGTCGTGTAGGCCGCGTGGGTAAGTACCACCAGCAGGGCGGCTACCGCCCGGATCCCGGTCAGCGATGCGACCCGGGTGGACCCGGATTGCTTGGAGGTGACCGGAAGGCTTTCGGAAACCGTCACTTCACCTTCCGGCGCGGCTTTCCTGGGCGGTCGCGATAATCCGAGCGATCCCGGTTCTCGGACCGGTCGCGATGGTCACGGCGCGGCCCACGTTCCGGCGCCAGATTGATCAGCATGCCCGAGATCCGGGTGTTCTCCAGGGCCTTGAGCGTCTTCTGGGACAACTTCTCGGGCAACTCCACCAGCGAGTAGTCCCCGCGGATGGTGATGTGCCCGAACTCGTTGCGGTGCAGGCCACCCTCGTTGGCGATGGCGCCCACGATGTGTCCAGGTCCGACCTTGTGCCGCTTGCCCACCGAGATCCGATAGGTCGCCAGGCCTTCACGCGGCGCACGCGGCGCACGCTCGCCCCGGTCTTCCCCGCGATCCCGATCCCGCTCCCGGCGCTTCTCCGGCGGCGGCTCGGTCATCAGGAACTCTTCGCCGTTGCGCGATTGCAGCGCCAGCGCAGCGGCGATATCAGCCATCGGCACGTCATTCTCGCGCTCGAAGTCCTCGATCAGCCGGCGGAACAACTCCACGCCAGGGCCATTGAGCGAATCGGTGATGGAGTCGCGGAACTTGGCTACGCGCTGCGCGTTGACGTCGTCGACGCTGGGCAGCTCGGCTTCGACGACCCTCGACCGGGTGTGCTTCTCGATCGACTTGAGCAGGTGGCGTTCACGCGGGGTGACAAACAGCAACGCATGCCCGGAGCGGCCGGCTCGGCCGGTACGCCCGATGCGGTGCACATAGGACTCGGTGTCGTGCGGGATGTCGTAGTTGACCACGTGGCTGATCCGCTCGACATCCAAACCGCGCGCGGCGACATCGGTGGCGACCAGGATGTCGATCGTGCCGTCCTTGAGCGCGGTGATGGTGCGCTCACGCTGAGCCTGGTTGATGTCACCGTTGATGGCGGCGGCCGCGAAGCCACGGGCCTTGAGCCGCTCGGCGACCTCCTCGGTGGCCTGCTTGGTGCGGACGAACACGATCATCGCGTCGCCCTCTTCGACCTCGAGCACCCGGGTCAGGGCGTCCAACTTGCGCGCGCCGGCCACCTGAATGAACCGCTGCGCGATGTTCTCGGCGGTGGCGGTCTTGGCCTTGACCGTGACCTCCACCGGATCGTGCAGGTACTTGGTGGTGATCTTGCGGATGGCCGGCGGCATGGTCGCCGAGAACAACGCCACCTGCTTGTACTCGGGGGTGTCGGCGAGGATGCGCTCGACCTCTTCGGCGAAGCCCATGGTGAGCATCTCGTCGGCCTCGTCGAGCACCAGATAGTCCAGGTTGGACAGGTCCAGGGTGCCGCGCTCCAGGTGATCGATCACCCGGCCCGGGGTGCCCACCACTACCTGCGCGCCGCGCCGCAGGCCCGACAGCTGCACGGTGTAAGACGCTCCGCCGTAGATCGGCAGCACGTTGACCGCGGGCAGATGCGCGCCGTAACGGCCGAAAGCCTCGGCGACCTGCAGGGCCAACTCACGAGTCGGTGCCAGCACCAGGGCCTGGGTGTTCTTGCTGGTGGTATCGATCTTGGACAGGATCGGAATGGCGAAGGCCGCGGTCTTACCGGTGCCGGTCTGGGCCAACCCGACCACATCGGAACCCGCCAGCATGGCCGGGATGGTGGCGGCTTGGATAGCCGAAGGCGTCTCATAGCCGACTTCGGCGACCGCCTGCAGTACCGACGGGTGAATCTGCAGGTCGGCAAACGTCGGGGCGGTATCCCCCGAATCCGGGTCTAGCGAGGTCATCGAGTGAGAAGTCTAGTGCCAATCGGCGCGCTCCCCCGCCGCGCGCCTGCAGAAGCCCGCGCCGGGGTCACGGTAGGTTGCCCAACTGTGCAAAAGGGCTCGATGATCGCGGCGATCCTGATCCTCGGCCTCGCCGGCTGCGGATCGGGTGATTCGACCGTCTCCAAGACCCCCGATGCCGGCCCGAATCCCGCACCGACCACGACGGCCGCGCCGCCCGCGCAGGCCGCCCCGGCATCGGCGCCGCCGGAGGCCGACCCGTGCGCGGTGAACCTGGGCGCCGCCGCGATCGTCAAGGCCGTCTCCGAGCTGCCCCGCGACCCGCGCAGCAATCAGGCCTGGAGCCCCGAACCGGTGGCGGGCAACTACAACGAATGCGCCCAACTATCCGCGGTGATCGTGCGGGCCAACACCAACTCCGAGCACCCCAACACCCGGGCCGTGCTGTTCCATCTCGGCAAGTTCATCCCCACCGGGGTGCCCGACACCTATGGCTTCAACGGCATCGACAAGTCCGCCAGCACCGGCGACACCGTGGCACTGCAGTACTCCGGCGGATTCCACGGGCTGGCCAGCACGGTGAAGTTCCGCTGGAACGGCAGCGGTGTGGAGTTGATGGGCAACACCTGAGGTCTTGTCGGGGCGCTCACCTACAGTGGCAGCGTGTTCGTCACCGACGAAGGCACTCCCACGCCGACGGTCATCTACAGCGCGTCGGACCTCGCCGCGGCCGCCCGCTGTGAGTACGCCTTACTGCGTTCATTCGACGCCCGGCTCGGCCGGGGTCCGGCGGTGTCATCCGATGACGAATTGCTCGCCCGCACAGCGCAACTCGGCGCCGAGCACGAGCAGCGCCACCTCGATGAACTGAGCGCCGACGCCGGGGTGACAGTGATCGGCCGGCCCGCCTATACGGTGGCCGGGCTGACCACCGCCGCCGAAGCCACCCTGGCGGCGGTGCAACGTCGGGACCCGGTGATCTTCCAGGCCGCGATGTTCGACGGGCGATTCGCCGGCTTCGCCGACTTCCTGATCTGGGACGGCGAACGCTACCGCCTGCGCGACACCAAACTGGCCCGCTCGGTGAAGGTCGAGGCGCTGCTGCAGCTGGCCGCCTACGCCGATGTGCTGGCTCGCGCCGGTGTGCCGGTCGCCGATGAGGTCGACCTGGTGCTCGGCGGCGGTGCGGTGGCCAGCTACCGCGTCGACGAGCTGCTGGCGGTATACCGGCCGCGGCGCGCCGCGCTGCAGACCCTGCTCGACGAGCATCTCGCCGCCGATCCCGCGGTGCGCTGGTCCGACGAAACGGTGCGGGCGTGTTTCGGCTGCCCGGAATGCCAGCAGCAGGTCCGCGACACCGATGACCTGCTGCTGGTCGCCGGGATGCGCGCAAGCCAGCGCGCCCGGCTCATCGATGCCGGTATCACCACCACCCACCAGCTGGCCGGGCACACCGGCGCGGTGCCCGGGCTGACCCAGCGCACGGTGACGGCGCTGGCCGGTCAGGCCCGGTTGCAGGTGGCCCCGCGGTCCGGCGACAAGCCACCGTATGAGGTCGCCGATCCGCAACCGCTGATGCTGCTGCCCGATCCGGACAAGGGTGACCTGTTCTTCGACTACGAGGGCGACCCGCTGTGGACGGCCAACGGCAGCGACTGGGGCCTGGAATACCTGTGGGGTGTCCTCGGCGCGGAGGGGAATTTCCAGCCGTTCTGGGCGCACGACCGGGCCAGCGAGCGTCAGGTGCTCATCGATTTCCTGGACCTGGTCCGCAAGCGCCGCAAGCGTTTTCCCAAAATGCACATCTACCACTACGCACCGTATGAGCGCAGCACCCTGCTGCGGCTGGCCGGCCGCTACGGGGTGGGCGAGAACGATGTCGACGACCTGCTGCGCAACGGCGTCCTGGTCGATCTGCTTCCGTTGGTACGCAAGAGCATTCGCGTCGGCACCGAGAACTACAGCATCAAATCGCTGGAACCGCTCTACATGGGTACCGAACTGCGCGACGGTGAGGTCACCAAAGCCACCGATTCGATCACCGAATACGCGCGCTTCTGTGCGCTGCGCGATGCCGGTCAGCACGACGAGGCCGCCACCGTGCTCAAGGAGATCGAGGACTACAACCGCTACGACTGCCGTTCCACGCACCGGCTGCGGGACTGGCTGATCAACCGGGCGTTCGAAGCCGAGGTGCCACCGCGCGGCCCGCAACCGGTGCGCGACGGGGCACCGATCGAGAAGGCCGACGCCACCGAACGCAAGCTGCTCAGATTCGCCGGCGACGGCGTGGAAGCGCGAACAGCCGAGCAGCAGGCGGTGGCGCTCATCGCCGCGGCCCGCGGTTTCCACAAACGTGAGGACAAACCGTTCTGGTGGGGACATTTCGACCGGATCAACAGTCCGGTCGACGAATGGTCCGACAGCACAGGTGTTTTCGTCGCCGAACGGGCACAGGTCGTCACTGACTGGCACACCCCGCCGCGGGCCCGCAAACCGCAACGACAGGTCCTGCTGACCGGCGCCATCGACGCCGGGGAGCTGGGCACCGAGGTGTACGCGCTCTACAGCCCGCCGGCACCGGCAGGCCTGTCCGATGACCCGGACCGTCGCGGCTTCGGCAGCGCTGCGGTCGTCGACTGCAACAACCCGGACGCACCCACCGAGGTACTGATCACCGAACGCCAACCCAAGGACGGCGAAACCTTCGCCCAGGTACCGTTCGCGCTGACCCCCGGGCCGCCGATCAACACCCGGCCCCTACAGGCATCCATCGACAGCACGGCGACCGCCGTCGCCGCCGGTCTGCCCAAGCTGCCCGACGACGCGGTGACCGATATTCTGCTGCGCCGCCCACCACGCACCATCAGCGGTCGGGCGCTGCCCCGCGGCGGTGAGACCGCCGCCGATATCACCGCCGCCCTGTTGGATCTGGACTGCTCCTATGTCGCGGTGCACGGGCCGCCCGGCACCGGCAAGACCCACACCTCGGCGCGGATCATCGCCGGGCTGGTCAACGACCATCACTGGCGGATCGGCATCGTCGCACAGTCACATGCGGTGATCGAGCATCTGCTGGATCAGGTGCTCGACGCCGGGGTGGACGCGGCACGAATTGCCAAGAAACGCAAGGGCGCCGACCCGCGGTGGACTGAAATCGACCAGAACCAGTACGCCTCGTTCATCGCCGACCATCCCGGCTGCGTGATCGGCGGTACCGCATGGGATTTCGCGAACGAGACGCGGGTGCCGCGGCAATGCCTCGATCTGCTAGTGCTCGAAGAGGCCGGTCAGTTCAATCTCGCCAACACCATCGCGGTGGCCCCGGCCGCGCGTAACCTGCTGCTGCTCGGCGACCCGCAGCAACTCCCCCAGGTCTGCCAGGGCACCCACCCGGCACCGGTCGACGACTCGGCGCTGGGCTGGCTGGTCGAGGGCGCGCACACGCTGCCGGCCGAACGCGGCTACTTCCTGGACTGCTCGTTCCGGATGCACCCGGCGGTGTGCGGCCCGGTATCGCGGCTGTCCTATGACGGTCGGCTGCGGTCATACGAACAGGTCAGTGCGGCAAGGACACTCGACGGTGTCGAGCCCGGCGTGCGGGTACTCGGTGTGCCGCACCTGGGCAATTCGACCGACAGTCCGGAAGAGGCCGACGCGATCGTCACGGCCATCACCGGCCTGATCGGCACCACCTGGACCGACGAGCACGGCAGCACACCGCTGGGCCAAGACCACTTCCTGGTGGTGACGCCGTACAACGCCCAGGTGACGACGGTGCGCCGAGCGCTCGACGCGGCGGGGCTGACCGAGGTGCAGGCCGGCACGGTGGACAAGTTCCAGGGCAGACAGGCGCCCGTGGTATTCGTCTCGATGACGGCGTCCTCGGCCGCCGATGTGCCCCGCGGGATCGGATTCCTGTTGAACCGCAACCGGCTCAACGTGGCGATCAGCCGGGCCAAGTACGTCGCCTACATCGTGCGCTCACCACAGCTCACCGACTATCTGCCCGGCCAGCCGGACAGCCTGATCGCGCTCGGTGCGTTCCTGGCGCTCGCGTGTGATACACCCACGGAGTGACTGAAACGCTTACCGAAACGCTTGCCGGAATCGTCGGGGCCGGCCATGTCACCACCGATCCCGACGTACTGGACGGCCGCTGCGTCGACCACACCGGGCGCTACCGCGGCCGGGCATCGGCGCTGGTCCGCCCGGGCAACGCCGAAGAAGTGACCGCGGTGCTGCGGGCCTGTCGCGACGCGGGCGCCTATGTCACGGTGCAGGGCGGCCGGACCTCGCTGGTAGCCGGAACGGTGCCGGAGAACGACGACATCCTGCTGTCCACCGAGCGGCTCAACCAGATCGGCGCGGTCGACACCGTCGAACGCCGGGTCAGCGTGGGCGCCGGAGTACCCCTGGCCGCCGTGCAGCGGGCCGCTTCCGCCGCCGGCCTGGTGTTCGGCGTCGACCTGGCCGCCCGCGAATCGGCCACCATCGGCGGCATGGCCTCGACCAACGCCGGCGGGCTGCGCACGGTGCGCTACGGCAACATGGGCGAGCAGGTGCTGGGCCTGGATATCGCGCTGCCCGACGGGTCGGTGGTGCACCGGCACAGTCAGGTGCGCCGCGACAACACCGGCTACGACCTGGCCGCGCTGTTCGTCGGCGCCGAAGGCACCCTGGGCGTGATCACCGCACTGGACCTCAGGTTGCATCCCAGCCCCACCCACCGGGTCACCGCGATCTGCGGGTTCGCCGATCTGGACGGGCTGGTCGACGCCGGAAGAACCTTCCGCGATCTGGACGGCATCGCCGCTCTGGAGCTGATCGATGCCCGGGCGAGTGCATTGACCGCCGAACACCTCGGGGTGGCCGCCCCGGTCGACGGCGCCTGGCAGTTGCTGATCGAACTGGCCGGCGACACCGACCAGACCGACCGCCTGGCCGACGCGCTGGAGGGTGCCGAGATCTGCGGCGAACCGGCCGTCGGGGTGGATACAGCAGCCCAGCAGCGGTTGTGGCAGGTGCGCGAGTCGGTGGCCGAGGTACTCGGATTGTTCGGTCCGCCAGTGAAATTCGATGTCTCCCTGCCGCTGTCGGCGATCCAGGGATTCGCGGTCCAGGCCGCCGACCTGATCGGCACCCACGCCCCGCAGGCCATCCCGGTGCTGTT
Source organism: Mycolicibacterium frederiksbergense (assembly GCF_029893345.1). Lineage (GTDB taxonomy): Bacteria > Actinomycetota > Actinomycetes > Mycobacteriales > Mycobacteriaceae > Mycobacterium > Mycobacterium frederiksbergense_B. The sequence continues at coordinate 111,888 of NZ_JARXVE010000007.1, forward strand.
CGGCCACATCGGCGAGGGCAATCTGCACCTGAACGTGTTGCGCTGCGCACCGGACGCCGAACCCGGGCTGTATGCGGCGATGATGGCGCTGATCGCGGGCTGCGGCGGCAACGTCAGCTCCGAGCACGGCGTCGGCTCGCGCAAACGCGACTATGTGGCGATGTCGCGGACCGAGGCCGACATCGCGGCGATGCGCTCGGTCAAGGCAGCCTTCGATCCGGACGGCTTCCTCAATCCGGCCGTGCTGTTCGACTGAATTTCCTTGCGCGAGAAGACGTGTAGGTACCCGATAACGTACGTTCTGGGGTACCTACACGTCTTCTCGCCATAGAAAAAGCAATCAGTCGTCGCGTTCGACCATGAACTCGGCCAGGATGTCCTCCCACCGGTCCGGCCGCTTGGGCACCGGATCGTCGTGCGCCACGGTGAACTCGACGTAGTCGTCCTCATCGACATCCATCGCTTCGGCAGCCACGGCATCGGAGGCATCCGTCGCGGCCGGCGTGGGACTGGCTGCTGCCGGGACCCGGCCGGCTCCGAAACCGACCAGGAATAACGCCGCCACCACCCCGAACAGCGCGACGAACGCCGGCAACAGCATGGACTGTGACATCGCCGCGGCGAACGGTGCGTGCAGGAACTCCGGCAGTTGGGCGGCCGACCCCTCACCGCGCGGCGCCGCCGAACCGGGCCCCGGTAGCTCAGCGCCGATCCGCGATGTCATGAACGCCGCGATCCCGGCACTGCCGAGCACCGACCCGACCTGGCGGGTGGCGTTGTACACCCCCGACCCGGCCCCGGCCAGATCCGGCGGCAGGTTGCGGGTTGCGGTGGCCGCCAACGGGGACCAGATGAACGCCATGCCGACACCCATCACCATCTGCGGCAACAGCAACCGCCAGATCGGTGTGGCCGGGGTCATGTCCATCGCCAGCCAGGTCAACCCCATCGCCATGGCCGAGAAGCCGAAGCCGATCACCGGCGTCGGGTGCGCCCGGTCGATGATGCGGCCCACCACCGGTGCCAGCACCCCGCTGGCGATCGCGGTCGGAGCCGTCAACAGTGCCGAGCGGATCGGCGAGAGCCCGCACACCGTCTGCGCGTAGAACATCAGCGGCAGGATCATCGCGGTCACCGCGAACCCGATCGTGGCAACGCCCAGGTTGGCCAGGCTGAAGTCGCGATCGCCGAAGATCCGCAGCGGTATCAGCGGCTCGCGGGTGTTGATCGCCTGCCAACAGACGAACGCCACCATCGCCGCGATGCCGATCGCGCCGGTGGCCCACACCCACGGCGCCCAATCCCGCGATTGGCCTTCCTGCAGCGCGAACACGATCAGGAACATGCCGACGCCGGACAACACCACGCCCAGCACGTCGAACCGGTGCGGCGCCGTCGGCAGCACCGGGATCAGCCACACCGCGAGGCCGAGGCCCAGGATTCCGATCGGCACGTTGACGAAGAAGATCCACTGCCAGCCCAGTCCCCCGACCAGTACGCCGCCGGCCAGCGGTCCGACCAGGGTGGCCACCCCGGCGGTGGCACCCCAGACGCTCATCGCCGCCCCGCGCCGCTCGGGCGGGAAGATCCGGGTGATCGTGGACAAGGTTTGCGGGGTCAGCAGCGCCGCGCCGATGCCCTGCACCACCCGGGCCGCGATCAGCATCTCGATGCTGCCGGCCAGACCGCACCACAGCGAGGCCGCGGTGAACACGGCCAGGCCCGCCAGATAGAGATTCTTGGGTCCGTACACATCGCCCAGCCGTCCCGCGACGAGCAACGGCACCGCATAGGCCAGCAGGTAGGCACTGGTCACCCAGATCACACCGTCGTAGTCGGCGCCGAGCCGCTCCATGATCGTCGGGTTCGCGACCGCGACGATGGTCGCGTCCACCAGGATCATGAAGAAGCCGACCATCATGGCCCACAGCGCGTTCCACGGATTCTCCGCGTGCGGATGCACCGGGTTCCTGGCGTTCACAACTGGGGGCATGGCCCAGCCGACGCTACGGACCGGTCGCGACCGGATCAAGCCGGCTCGGCAACCGCCGCCATCGGGCGGGCGCTGTCGTCTTCGCCACGCAGACCGACCAGCAGCAGCGCGGCCAGGGCAATCGCCATGCTCGTCGTCATCACCGACGCCAGCACCAGCGCCCCATTGCCCAGCGCCCCGACCACGGGTGCCACCGCGGCCCCGATCCCGAACTGTGCGGCCCCCAACAACGCGGCCGCGGTACCCGCGGCATCGGGATGTCGCGACAACGCGACCGCCGGAGCGTTGGGGATCACCAGCCCCATGCCGGCCAGGATCGTCAGCACCGGCAGCACGAACCCCATCAGCCCGCCGACCTGCGCGACGGTGAGTGCGACGAACACCACCCCGGCCAGCATCGACCAGCTCAGCGCCGCCACCGTGATGTGCTGCGGCGAGAACCGCCGCAGCAGCACCACATTGAACTGTGTCGAGCCGATCAGGGCGATCGCACCCGCGGCGAACACCAGCGCGAACGCTTGCTGGTCCAACCCGTAGTGGCCCTGCAGCACGAACGGCGCCGCCGAGATATAGGCGAACAGCCCGGACATACCCAGGGCGGCCACCAGGACCAGGATCACGAAACGCGAATCGCGCAGCAGCTCGGCATAGGTCGCCAGGATGCTGCCCACCCGCAGCGGGCGGCGGTGCGACACCGGCAGCGTCTCGGGCAGCGCGAGCGCGGCCAGGGCCAGCAATCCGCCGGCCAGCACCACCAATGCGACGAAGACCCAGTGCCAGGATCCGTGCAACAGCACCGCCGCCCCCAACGAAGGCGCCAGCACCGGGGCCACCCCGAGCACCAGCATCAGCCGCGACATCACCGTGGCCGCCACCGTGCCGGTGAACAGATCACCGACGACGGCGATGGCCACCACCGATGCCGCCGCCGCGCCCATGCCCTGCAGCCCGCGCGCCACCCCGAGGACCGCGATGTTGGGCGCCAGCACACACAGCACCGAGGAGGCCATGTGCACCACGATGCCGGCCATCAGCGGGCGCCGGCGCCCCAGTGAATCCGACAGCGGGCCGACGATCAGCTGGCCCAGGGCCAGGCCGGCCAGTGTGCCGGTGAGCGTCAACTGCGACACCGAGGAGGACACCGAGAGTTCGTCGGCGATCCTGGGCAGCGCCGGAAGGTACATGTCGATGGTGAGCGGACCCAGCGCGATCAGCGCGCCCAGCACGAGGATCATCCGGATTCGGCCCGGCATCGGACTGTGCACAGTTACCGATGCTGCCTGCCTCACGTCGGGCGATGATGCCATGAAGGTGAACAGCCCTACATCTCAGTTTTTTGTTCCCGGTTCAGCGCCGAACCGCACACAGTGACGGCCGTCACCACCGGGCACCGGTACCGGGTCGCCGTTCGTTCTCCCGGCGTCCGGGCAGCCGCTAGCCTGGCAAAGTCAACGATGGGTTCACACCTGGGAGGCCCCGAAGTGCGTGCGCGGTCCAAGACCCAACTACCGGCCACCGTCGAAGAGAACACCGATCCCACAGCCGCTGCCAAGGTGCTGTCGGCCATCATCGAGAGCAGCTCGCGCGTTCAGGCCCCCGCGGTCAAGGCCTATGTGGACCGGTTGCGCAGCGGCAAGCCCGACGCCACCCCGGCCGAGATCGTCACCCGGTTGGAGAAGCACTACCTGGCCGCGGTGATGGCCAGCGGTGCCGCGGTCGGCTCGGCGGCGGCGTTCCCGGGAATCGGAACGCTGGTGGCGTTGTCGGCGGTGGCCGGCGAAACCGTGGTGTTCCTGGAGGCCACCGCGGTGTTCGTGCTGGCGGTCGCCGAGGTGTACGGCATCCCCGCCGATAATCGGGAGCGCCGCCGCGCCCTGGTGCTCTCGGTGCTGGTCGGCGACGACAGCAAGCGCGCCATCGCCGATCTGCTGGGCGGCAAACGCACCAGCGGGGCGTGGCTGTCCGACGGTGCGGCGACGCTGCCGCTGCCCGCGGTCTCGCAGCTCAACTCCCGGCTGCTCAAGTACTTCGTCAAGCGGTACACGCTCAAGCGCGGCGTGATGGCCTTCGGCAAGCTGCTGCCGGTCGGTATCGGCGCCGTCGTCGGCGGTGTCGGCAACCGGCTGATGGGTAAGAAGATCGTCGGCAATGCCCGCACCGCATTCGGCGCACCCCCGCCGTGGTGGCCGGCAACACTGCATGTGCTGCCGTCGGCCCGGGTCTGATACATCTCGCAAACCCGCTGTTCCACGCAGCAGGCATGGTGCGCCGCTCGGCCCGCAGCGAAAGGGGATAGCCTTTATGAGGCGGTCGCGCGGGGCGAGCCGCCCACACAAGAACACAAGCGGCGAGACGTCCTTGTGACGTCTGGCCGGAAACAAGAATTGAGGCGAGTGCCGGCCGTGAGCAGTTCACCTTCACCATTCGGTCAGAACGAGTGGCTGGTCGAGGAGATGTATCGCAAGTTCCGCGAGGATCCCTCTTCGGTGGATCCCAGTTGGCACGAATTTCTGGTCGACTACTCTCCCGAGCCCACCACCGACAGCACCGTCGCCAACGGTCTGCCGACGGCCCCGGCCGCGCCGCCCGCCCCCGCCCCCGCCCCTGCCCCTGCATCCGCCGCGCCTCCCGCACCACCGGTAGCCAAGCCGGCACCGGCCAAGCCGGCTGTCGTCCCCGCCGAGGGTGAGGAGTCGCAGGTGCTGCGCGGCGCGGCGGCCGCCGTGGTCAAGAACATGAACGCCTCGCTGGAGGTGCCCACCGCCACCAGCGTGCGCGCCATCCCGGCCAAGCTGATGATCGACAACCGCGTCGTCATCAACAACCACCTCAAGCGCACCCGCGGCGGCAAGATCAGCTTCACCCACCTGCTCGGCTACGCGATCGTGCAGGCGGTCAAGAAGTTCCCGAACATGAACCGGCACTTCGCCGAGGCCAACGGCAAGCCCGCCGCGGTCACGCCGGCCCACACCAATCTGGGTCTGGCCATCGACCTGCCCGGCAAAGACGGCAGCCGCTCACTTGTCGTCGCCGCGATCAAGCGTTGCGAGACAATGCATTTCGGTCAGTTCATCGCGGCCTACGAGGACATTGTGCGTCGGGCCCGCGACGGCAAGTTGACCGCCGAGGATTTCTCCGGCGTGACGATCTCGCTGACCAACCCCGGCACCATCGGCACCGTGCACTCGGTGCCGCGGCTCATGCAGGGCCAGGGCGCCATCATCGGAGCGGGCGCCATGGAGTACCCGGCCGAGTTCCAGGGCGCCAGCGAGGAGCGCATCGCCGATCTGGGTATCGGCAAGCTGATCACCCTGACCTCGACCTATGACCACCGGATCATCCAGGGTGCGGAGTCCGGCGACTTCCTGCGCACCATCCACCAGCTGCTGCTCGACGACGAGTTCTTCGATGAGATCTTCCGCGAACTCGGCATCCCGTACGAGCCGGTCCGCTGGCGCGTCGACAACCCGGATTCGATCGAGCACAAGAACGCCCGCGTCATCGAGCTGATCGCGGCGTACCGCAACCGCGGCCACCTGATGGCCGATATCGATCCGCTGCGGCTGGACAACACCCGGTTCCGCAGCCACCCCGACCTCGATGTGAACACCCACGGGCTGACCCTGTGGGATCTGGACCGCGAGTTCAAGGTCGACGGGTTCGCCGGCAAGGAATACAAGAAGCTGCGCGACGTGCTCTCGGTGCTGCGCGACGCCTACTGCCGCCACGTCGGTGTGGAGTACACCCACATCCTCGAGCCCGAGCAGCAGCGCTGGATTCAGGACCGGGTTGAGGTCAAGCACGGCAAGCCCACCGTCGCCGAGCAGAAGTACATCCTGTCCAAGCTCAACGCAGCCGAAGCCTTCGAGACCTTCCTGCAGACCAAATACGTTGGGCAGAAGCGTTTCTCGCTGGAGGGCGCGGAAACCGTCATCCCGATGATGGATGCGGTGATCGACCAGTGCGCCGAGCATGGGCTCGACGAGGTGGTCATCGGGATGCCGCACCGTGGCCGGCTCAACGTGCTGGCCAATATCGTCGGCAAGCCCTACCGGCAGATCTTCACCGAGTTCGAGGGCAACCTGAACCCGTCGCAGGCCCACGGCTCGGGCGACGTGAAGTACCACCTTGGCGCTTCCGGCAACTACATCCAGATGTTCGGCGACAACGACATTCAGGTGTCACTGACCGCCAACCCGAGCCACCTCGAAGCGGTGGACCCGGTGCTGGAAGGCCTGGTCCGGGCCAAGCAGGACATGCTGGACGCCAACAAGGACGCCGACGGTTCCGGTGAGTACCCCGTGGTCCCGCTGATGCTGCACGGCGACGCGGCGTTCGCCGGCCAGGGCGTGGTCGCCGAGACGCTGAACCTGGCACTGCTGCAGGGTTACCGCACCGGCGGCACCATCCACATCGTGGTCAACAACCAGATCGGGTTCACCACGGCGCCATCGGATTCCCGCTCCAGCGAGTACTGCACCGACGTGGCGAAGATGATCGGTGCGCCGATCTTCCACGTCAACGGCGACGACCCGGAGGCCTGCGCCTGGGTGGCGCGGCTGGCGGTGGACTTCCGCCAGGCGTTCAAGAAGGACGTCATCATCGACATGCTGTGCTACCGCCGCCGCGGACACAACGAGGGCGACGACCCGTCGATGACCCAGCCGTACATGTACGACGTCATCGACACCAAGCGCGGCTCCCGCAAGGCCTACACCGAAGCGCTGATCGGCCGCGGCGATATCTCGATGAAAGAGGCCGAGGACGCCCTGCGTGACTACCAGGGCCAGCTGGAGCGGGTGTTCAACGAGGTCCGCGACCTGGAGAAGCACCCAGCCGAGCCCAGCGAATCGGTCGAGTCCGATCAGCAGATCCCGGCGCGCCTTTCCACCGCCGTGGACAAGTCGCTGCTGGCCCGCATCGGCGACGCCCACCTGGCCGTCCCGGAGGGCTTCACCGTGCACCCGCGGGTCAAGCCGGTGCTGGAGAAGCGCCGCGAGATGGCCTACGAGGGCAAGATCGACTGGGCGTTCGCCGAGCTGCTGGCGCTCGGTTCGCTGATTTCCGAGGGCAAGATGATCCGGCTGTCCGGCCAGGACACCCAGCGCGGCACCTTCACCCAGCGCCACGCGGTGATCGTCGACCGCAAGACCGGCGAGGAGTTCACCCCGCTGCAGCTGCTGGCCACCAACCCCGACGGCACCCCCAGCGGCGGCAAGTTCCTGGTGTACAACTCGGCGCTGTCGGAGTTCGCCGCGGTCGGCTTCGAATACGGCTACTCGGTGGGCAACCCGGATGCCATGGTGCTGTGGGAGGCCCAGTTCGGCGACTTCGTCAACGGGGCCCAGTCGATCATCGACGAGTTCATCTCCTCCGGTGAGGCCAAGTGGGGCCAGCTTTCGGACGTCGTGCTGCTGCTGCCGCACGGCCACGAGGGCCAGGGTCCCGACCACACCTCGGGCCGCATCGAGCGGTTCTTGCAGCTGTGGGCCGAGGGTTCGATGACCATCGCGGTGCCGTCGACCCCGGCGAACTACTTCCACCTGCTGCGCCGGCACGGGCTGGACGGCATCCAGCGTCCGCTGATCGTCTTCACCCCGAAGTCGATGCTGCGCAACAAGGCCGCGGTCAGCGATATCCGCGACTTCACCGAGCAGAAGTTCCGCTCGGTGCTGGAGGAGCCGACCTACACCGACGGCGACGGCGACCGCGCCAAGGTGCGCCGCGTGCTGCTGTGCAGCGGCAAGATCTACTACGACCTGCTCGCCCGCAAGGCCAAGGACGACCGCGAGGACGTCGCGATCGTGCGCATCGAGCAGCTCGCCCCGCTGCCGAGGCGCCGGCTGGCCGAGACGCTGGATCGGTACCCGAACGTCACCGAGAAGTTCTGGGTGCAGGAGGAGCCGGCCAACCAGGGCGCCTGGCCGTCGGTCGGTCTGACCCTGCCCGAGGTGCTGCCGGACTACTTCAACCCGATCAAGCGGATCTCGCGGCGGGCGATGTCGGCGCCGTCCTCGGGTTCCTCGAAGGTGCACGCGGTCGAACAGCAGGAGATCATCGACCTGGCGTTCGAGTAGACGCGCCTGGTCCGGCTCACCGGGAGTCAGCGGTCAGTACCAACGGACCGGATTCGGTGATGGCCACGGTGTTCTCGGAGTGGGCGGTGCGGGAGCCGTCGGCCGACCGTATGGTCCAGCCGTCGCGGTCGTAGACGATGCGGTTGGTGCCGGCGGCGAACCACGGCTCCAGCGCCAGCGTCATACCCGCCCGCAACTTCAGGCCCCTACCGGGCTTGCCCAGGTTCGGGACGTGCGGGTCCTCGTGCATGGTCCGGCCCAGCCCGTGCCCGCCGAATTCGGTATTGACCGGGTAGCCGTAGTCGGCGGCGACGGCCCCGATGGCGGCCGAAATGTCGCCGAGCCGGTTACCGGGTCGCGCCGCTGCCGTTGCGGCCTCCAGCGCCTCCTCGGTGGCCCGTACCAGCCGCACATCGGCAGGCGCGGCCGTACCGACGATCACGGTGCGGGCCGCGTCGGCCACCCAGCCGTCGATGGACACCGCGAAGTCCATGGTGAGCACGTCGCCGTCGCGCAGCCGGTAGTCGTGCGGAAGACCGTGCAGCACAGCGTCATTGACCGACAGGCAGATGACATTGCGAAACGGCCCTCTGCCGAATGACGGGTCATAGTCCCAGTAGCAGGACTCGGCACCACGGCGTTCGACCATGTCGCGGGCGTGGTGTTCGAGATCGAGCAGGTTGACCCCGACATCGGCGCGAGCGCTCAACTCGGTGAGCACCTCGGCCACGAATCGTCCGGTGGTCCGCATGCACTCGATTTCGGCGGCGGTTTTCAGTTCGATCACGTTGCATTCTCCTAGAGTGGTATTTAAATACCGACACGAGCGTAGCGGTATTTAAATACCGGCGCTACGGTGGTCCCATGGTCCGCACCCCGCTGAGCCCCGAGCAAGTCGCCGCCGGCCGCAGGCTCGGCGCAGCGCTGCGCACCGCCCGGGCCGCCCGCACCCTCGAAGATGTGGCACATTCCGCAGGCATCTCCCCCGAGACCCTGCGCAAGATCGAAACCGGTCGGCTGCCGTCCCCCGCTTTCGGCACCATCATCGGACTCAGCGATGCCCTCGGAATCCCGCTGGAGACACTGGCCGAAGTATGGCGGCCGGTGAGCGCCGCAGCGTCGTAGACAATTCGAGACCACCACCAAGCCGGCCAACGAACACAGGACCGCGGGTACCGGCTAATCTCGACACAAGTCGAACGACACGAGGGAGTGTTCTATGGAGGGCTTCGCCGGAAAAGTCGCCGTCGTCACCGGTGCCGGATCGGGTATCGGACAGGCACTGGCCATCGAACTCGGGCGTTCCGGGGCCAAGCTGGCCATCAGCGACGTCGACACCGAGGGCCTGGCCGTCACCGAGGAACGGCTCAAAGCGATTGGCGCCCCGGTGAAGACCGACCGGCTCGACGTCACCGAGCGCGAGGCGTTCCTGCTCTACGCCGATGCGGTCAAGGCGCACTACGGCACGGTCAACCAGATCTACAACAACGCCGGTATCGCGTTCAGCGGCGATGTCGAGGTCACCGAGTTCAAGGACATCGAACGGGTGATGGACGTCGACTTCTGGGGCGTCGTCAACGGCACCAAGGCATTCCTGCCGCACCTGATCGCCTCCGGCGACGGGCACGTCATCAACGTCTCCAGCCTGTTCGGCATCTTCTCGGTGCCCGGCCAGGCCGCCTACAACTCGGCCAAGTTCGCGGTGCGCGGTTTCACCGAGGCCCTGCGCCAGGAGATGACGCTGGCCAAGCACCCGGTCAAGGTGACCACTGTGCACCCCGGCGGCATCAAGACCGCGATCGCCCGCAACGCCACCGCCGCCGAGGGCGTGGACGCCAAGGCGCTGGCCGAGGGCTTCGACAAGAAGCTGGCCAAGACCACCCCGCAGCGCGCGGCCAAGATCATCCTGGAGGCTGTGCGCAAGGACAAGGCGCGGGTGCTGGTCGGCGCCGACGCCAAGATCCTCGACATCGTCGTGCGGATCACCGGCTCGGGATACCAGAAGCTGTTCTCGTCGATGGCCGAGCGGGCGCTACCGCGCTGACGCCGCCGCAAGCGGATCGGCGGAGATCTGGTCGGTATCGGTGTCGTAGTCGAACAACTCCGCATAGCGGCCCCAGTCGATCGCGATGTCGAGTTGGCGCTGGGCATCCTCGGGTCCGAACCCGCGCCGCAGCAGATCCAGGAAGAACCCGGCACGCAGATTCCCATCGGAGCTGGTGCCCAGCGCAGTGCAGATGGTGCGGACCAGAGGCGCCCTGGTTCGTGCCTGCTCGGCGAAAATCCGCTTGCTGGACTGGATGTCGGCGGTGGTGAATTCGCTTCCGGTCGACGTCAATTCGAGATCACCATGGTGCACCCGCAACATGCCGAGCATGGCCGCGGCGTCCACCAGCGGCAGCAGGTCGTCGATCTCGAAGTTGAGTTCGGTCGCGATGTCGGGCAGGTCGGCTTTCCCGCCCCTGGCGTAGACGATCTCCACCAGCCCGGCCAGGCCGCCGACAGTGGCGTCCGGCAGCGGGGCGCTGGTCGGGGTCGCCTCGGTGGGTTCGGGCGCCGCGCCGGGTTCGGTACCGGTCAAAAGCTCGTAGAGCTTGTCGACCAGGGCCTCGAATCCCGCGGCGCGCCGGTCCCGCGGCCGGGCCAGGTCCACTTTGACCTCGGCACGGATGCGACCGGGGTTGGCGCCCAGCACGATAACCCGGTCGGCGAGCAGCACCGCCTCCTCGATGTTGTGGGTCACCAGGCAGATCGCCTGGGTGGGGAACTGTCCGCCGGTCCACAGCGCCATCAACTCGGTGCGCAGGTTCTCGGCGGTCAGGACATCCAGCGCTGAGAACGGCTCGTCCATCAACAGCAGGTCGGGTTCGAGCACCAGTGCCCGGGCGAAACCGACCCGTTGCCGCATACCGCCGGAAAGCTCCTTGGGATAGGCGGATTCGAACCCGTCCAGACCGATCATGTCGATCGCGGCCAATGCCTGCGCCCGCCGCTGTGCAGGCGGTACGCCACGGGCGGCCAGACCGAGTTCGACATTGTCCTGCACGGTGAGCCACGGCATCAGCGCAAACGTCTGGAACACCATGGCCGTACCCGGATTCGCCCCGTTGAGTTCGGTGCCGCGGTAGCGCACCGAACCGCTGGTCGGTGCGATCAAACCGGCAATGGTCCGCAGCAGCGTCGACTTGCCCGAGCCGGACCGGCCCAGCAGCGCCACGATCTCCCGGGCCCGCAGATCCAGCTTGATGTCATCGAGTACCAGCAGGGTATCGCCGGCCGAGCCGGTGAAGCTCTTGCTCACACCGTCGACGCTGACGAGCACGTTGTCAGTCATGTGAACCTCCATCGGCTTTCGTTTCAGGACAGAGAGAATCGGCGTTCGGACAGTGCATAGAGGCGTCGCCAGAACAGCCGGTTGGTCGCCACCACGTACATGCTCATGACGATCACGCCGACCAGGATCCGGCCGCCGTCGCCTGCCGCGGTGGCTTGGGTGATGTAGGCACCCAGTCCGGTTGCGGTCAGGGTGGTGCCGTTGAAGCTGACCACCTCGGCGACGATGGAGGCGTTCCACGCCCCGCCCGCGGCGGTGATGCCGCCCGTGACATAACTGGGGAAGATCGCGGGCAGAATCAGCTTGCGCCACCACAGTATTCGTGGCAACCGTAGATTGGCGGCGGCCTCGCGAAGATCGTTGGGGATCGCGCTGGCCCCGGCGATGACGTTGAACAAGATGTACCACTGCGCACCGAGTGCCATCAACAGGATGCCGCCGATGTTCAGACTCACACCGGTGGCCAGCAGCACCGCGGTCACCAGTGGGAACAAGAAGTTCGCCGGAAACGACGCCAGCACCTGAACAATCGGTTGTGCCAACCGGGACACCTTGGGGTTCAATCCGATCCACACCCCCACCGGAACCCAGATCACGGTCGCTACCGCCACCAGCACCACCACCCGGGCGAAGGTGGCGAGCCCGAGCAGTGCCGCATGACCCACCTCACCCAGGCCGACGGTCGTCGAGATATAGGCGATCGCGCGGTAGCAGCCGTAGCCGACAAACACCGCCACCGCGGCCCCGAACACCAAGTCGCCCAACCGGCGCCGGCCCACCGCCGTGCGCAATGGGCGCTCGGCCATACCGAACGCCGCCATCATCCGGTCCATCGGGTAGACCAGGACCCCGAGGGGACGCCCCAGCAGGCGTGCGGCGTTCGACCGGCGCAACACCTCAAGGGTGACGCTGCGCGGCGCCTGCGCCGCCTCGGAATCCTCCATCCGGAACCGTTCGGCCCAGGCCGTGAGCGGGCGCCAGAACAGCAAGTTCACTCCGACGACCAGCGCGATCATCACCGCGATCGCCACCATCACCTTGTTCAGTTCGCCGGCGTCGCTCGCGGCGGCGACGAACGCACCGATACCGGGCAGCGCGAACTTGTGGTTGTTGACGCTGAGCGCCTCGGCCGCGGTGAGAAAGAACCAGCCGCCACCGAAACTCATCATGCCGTTCCAGACCAGCGGGATCATGCCGCTCGGCACATCGACCCGCCAGAACCGTTGCCACCGGGAAACTCTCAGCAGCCGACAGGCCTCATCGAGCTCGTGTGACTGCGATTTCAGCGAATAGTAGAAGGAGAAGGTCATGTTCCAGGCCTGCGAGGTGAAGATCGCGAAGATCGCGGCGCACTCCAACCCCAGTTCCGATCCGGGGAACAACGCGATGAAGCCCGTGATGGTGATCGACAGGAAACCCAGGATCGGCACCGATTGCAGGATGTCCAGCATGGGGATCAGCACCTTCTCGGCACGCCGCAACCGTGCCGCGGCGGTGGCGTAGACGAAGGTGAACACCAGCGAGAGTCCGAGAGCGGCGAACATGCGCAGCAGCGATCGGCCCGCGTAGTACGGCAGATTCGACAGCTCGGTGGATACCTCGGCCGGCGCGGAGGTCACCTCCCACGGCACCGCGGCGCTCTGCACCAGGCGGACCACCACCCACAGCACCGCGGCCGCACCGACGAACACCAGCGCATCGGCTGCCACGCTGCGAGCCGGCCGCGACAGCGCACCCGGCGTCGGAAAGGTCTGCGTCACAGCCATATCGCCTCAGTCCTCGACTTCGTCGGCCACGGGTTCATCGATCTGCCAGCGCACGCTGACCACCGAGGGTTCGAACGACAACCGGCTGACCGCGGTCTCCATGCCCTTGTCGTCCCGCCCGGGAGCACTCACGGTCGCGCTCACCTCGACCTGGCCGCCGTCGGTCATGTGCGTACTCTGCACCGATTGCAGGGCAAAATCGGTGCGGGACAACGCATCCACCAACACCGTACGCACATGCGCCTCGGCGCTGTCGTCGGCCAGAGCACGGAACGTGTAGGTGGTCGGGGCCTCGGTTCCGGTGTCGGGCCGGCGGTCGACGAACGTTCCGACCGGCCGCAGGATCACATGCACGGCAACCACCACACCGGCACCGGCCACCGCCTCGGCGTACATCCCGGCACCCGCGAGTGCCCCGACCGCGGCCGAACACCACAGGGTGGCCGCGGTGTTCAGCCCCCGCACGGTCAATCCCTCTCGCAGGATCACCCCGCCACCGAGAAATCCGATACCGGAGACGATCTGGGCGGCCACCCGCGTCGGGTCGGCGGTCGCGCCGGCGAACCCGTGCGCCGAGAGCAGCACGAACAGCGTCGCCCCGGCCGCCACCAGCGCGTTGGTGCGCAGCCCGGCCATCCGCGCCCGGTACTGGCGCTCCAGCCCGATCAGCGCCCCCAGGCCCACACCGGCGCCGAGACGCAGCAGCATATCCGCAGTCGTCATCCTGCGCTCACTTTCGAGTCCGAGTTACAGCCAGCTCCGCCGCCGGCGCAGGTACCGGCGCTTGACCGCGTGCGCGGCGAATCCGTACGCCACGATCGACGCGATCAACCAGACTGCGTAGGTGATCGGCAGCGGACTCATGTCGAGCAGACCGGCCAGCGGGGTGAACCCCAGGACCAGACCGACACTCGCCGCCGCGGCGGCTGCCGCCACCACAATTCGGGCGGGGCGATCACCGCGCAGCGGGGCCGCCTTCGACCTCAGCACCAAAACCACCGCGAGCTGGGTGAGCAGGCCCTCGACGAACCAACCGGCGTGGAACATCGCCTGGTTCTGGCCCGCCCCGAAAACCCACCACAGCATCGCGAAGGTGGCGAGGTCGAACAACGAGCTCACCACCCCGAAGACCACCATGAACCCGACCAGCCCATCCGAAGGCCAGCGGCGCGGCGCGCGCAGATAGTCGCGCTCGACCCGGTCCCACGGCAGGGCCAGCTGTGCGGTGTCGTACAGCAGGTTCTGCACCATCAACTGCACGGGCAGCATCGGCAGGAACGGCAGGAAAACGCTTGCGGCAACAACCGAGAGCACATTGCCGAAGTTCGACGCTGCGGTGATCTTGACGTACTTCATGGTGTTGGCCAGGGTGCGTCTGCCCTCGATCACGGCGCGGACCACCACTTGCAGATCCTTGTCCAGCAGGATCACATCGGCGGCATCCTTGGCCGCATCGGTGGCCGTATCGGCCGCGATGCCGGCATCGGCAGTGCGCAACGCCGCCACGTCGTTCACACCGTCACCGAGAAAGCCGACCGCACAACCATGTTGGCGCAGTGCCGTCACGATCCGGAGCTTGTGACCGGGCCCCAACTCGGCGAACACCGACGTGTCGGCCGCTACTTTCGCCAGCCGGTGATCAGCAATCCGGTCGATCTGCGCTCCGACCAGCACACGCTCGGGATCGACCCCGACCTGACCGGCGACCTGCCGCGCGACGATCGCACTGTCGCCGGTGAGGATCTTGACCTGGACGCCACAGTCGGCGAGCTCACTGACCGCGGGGGCCGCGCTGACCCGCACCGGATCGACGAAACCTACGAATCCGACCAGCACCAGATCGGTTTCGTCGTCCGCGCCGTAGCGCTCCAGGCGGGCCGGGCCCGGTCTGGCCGCCACGGCCAGCACCCGCATGCCCTGTTTGCGGTACGCCTGGACGAGATCGTCGGCCTCCAACCGGATGTCGTCGCTCAGCGTGACGGCGGCCTGGTCCAGCCACACCCGCGAACACTGCGGCAGCACCCGGTCCGGATCGCCTTTGCAGATCAGCACGTGCTCCCCCGGCTGGCGCCGCACCACCACACTCGACCGGCGACGCCCGGGATCGAAGGCGATCTCGTCGACCTTGTCGTAGGCGGCCTCGGCAAGCAGCGGCATACCCTGTTCGGTCAGCATCTCGCAGATCGCGGCATCCAGCCGGTCGTGCGATTCATCGGCGAAAAACGCCGCAAGGTAAGCGAACTCGGCAACCCCGTGGTCGATCCGGCCGGTCACGTCGATGCTGTTGGCATAGACCACCCGATCCTCGGTGAGGGTTCCGGTCTTGTCGACGCACAACACCTCAACCGCACCGAGATCCTGAATGGCGTTGAGCCGGCTCACCACCACCCGGTCGCGGGCCAATCGGGTGGCGCCCCGGGCCAGATTGGAGGTGACGATGACCGGCAACATTTCCGGGGTCAGGCCGACCGCGACCGCGACCGCGAACATTGCCGCCTGCGTCCAGATTCCGGAGACGGCCCCGTTGACCACGAAGACGATCGGGACCAGCACCAGCATGAACCGGATCAGGGTCCAACCGACCGCACGTACCCCACTGTCGAAACTGGATTCCGGACGCAGACCAGCGGCGGCATGCGCCAGCGACCCGCTGTAGGTGTCGCCGCCGGTGGCCACCACCACGGCGGTCGCGCTGCCCGCCACCACGGCCGATCCCGCGAAGCACAGGTTGGCCGAGTCGACGATCCCACCGCCGGCCGCAGCACCGTCGGCAATCGGGGCGCCCTTGCGGACGGGCAGCGCCTCGCCGCTGAGCACCGACTGGTCGACCAACAGATCGGTACTGGACAGCACGCGCAGATCGGCTGCCACCACATCGCCGGCTCGCAGCAGGACGATGTCCCCCGGCACCAGATCGCTCACCGGTACCTCGCGCTCGAGCGGTTCGGCCAGATCGTCGGCGCGGCGGCGCACCGTCGCGGTGGCCGAGGCCAGGGTGCGCAATTGCCGGGTCGCCCGCACGGACCTGGTCTGCTGCCACAACCGCAACCCGACGGCCAGTGCCACCATCACGGCCACGGTGGTTGAGCCTCGTGGGTCACCCACCGCAACGAAGACGACCGCCAGGACGCTCAGCAGAGCGATGAAGGGGCTGCGCAGCGCCGCGGTGGTCCGCGCCAGCAATCCGTCCTCCGACAATGCCGGTGGCAGGTTGTCGCCGTGCCGATGCAGCCGGTCGGCGGCCTGGGCTTCGGTCAGTCCGCTCGGGGTCGCAGCCATCTGCTGGAACACGGTGAACACCGGCGCCTCGGCCAGTTCGCGCAGTGGCGTCACATGGTTGCCGGTATCGAAACGGGCCGCACTGCGGTCAATGCCCGGTGTGGTCATATCCGGTCCTATCGCGTCGAAGGCTCCTTGGGCGGGTTCCACTCCGCGCGGACCGAGGCCGTCTATCCGGACTGCAGCGGGCTACGCTGCGTCCGCACGCGGAGGCGGGCACTACTTCCCTCGACCATGGTCCACCTCCAAGCCGCCGCGTGTCCCGCCGAACGTGCGGCGGCATCGGATTCCAGTAGACCCCACGTGATCAGTTCAGTCAAACAGTTGCACAACTGTTAAACATGCGTCAGCCTGGCAGATGCCATCGAAAGGAATTCCGTGCCCGACCCCACACCCGTCGACAGCGAGCTGCCGGCCCGGCTGTTGCAAGACACCGCCGCCACCTTTGGGTTGCTGTCCGCGCCTGTGCGCCTACACGTGCTGTGGCTGCTCGCCGGCGGCGAGCGAGATGTCGGCACCCTGGCCGACAAGACCGGACAGAGCCTGGCCACCGTCAGCCATCACCTCGGCAAGCTCAAACTGGCCGGCCTGGTGCGGGCCCAGCGGCATGGCAAACGCCAGGTATACGTCGCGACAGATCCGCACGTGCTGGACGTCATCCGGGTGGCCATCGGCGAACAATCCGACCCGGACCTGGCGCCGCACATCCGCCACGCTTGAGCCTGACGAGCTGACCGCTAGTGGCCGAGCGGGTTGGCCTGGAGGAACGCCTCGGCCACCGCACCCGGATCGGCACCATGGGCAACCTGCCTGCGCATATCGGCCAGCGTTGCGGTGTCGAGCACCCCGGCGATCTCGTTGAGCGCCAGAATCTGGCGCTCATCAAGCATGTTGCGGCGGTACAGCGGCACCACGTTCTCGGCCCGGATCAGCGCCGTTTCGTCGTTCAGCACCGTCAGGTCGGACGGAATGGCCGGGTCGGCCGTGGTCGACCAGGCCGCGTTGATCTTCCCGGCCCGCAATGCGGCGAACAGACTCACGTCATCGGGAAACTCGCGGGCCTTCGGCAGCGAGCAGGAGCCGACCGCCGCAGGCGCCTGCGCCGAAGCCAGCACCCCCGGCCGCACCGCGGCGCAGTGCCGGCGCAACGCGGCCAGCTCGGTTCCACCCCACTCCGAGGCGGTGGCCTTGGTGACCACCACCGCGGGTTTGTCCTGCGCCGACATGGCGTAGTCACCGGCTGCTACACCCTCTGGCAGCGCAGACACCAGCTCCCGGTACACCTGCTCATCGGAGCGGGCGGGGGTGGCCGGATTCAGCGCGGTCAGCAGCCTGCCGGTGAACCCGGGCTGCACGGTGACCTCTCCGGAATCCAGCACGCCCGGCGCCCCATCTGTGACGGTGACCGCGGCCGGGGTGCCGTAGTAGCGCAGTGCCGCCGCGTAGAGGTGACCGAGCAGCGCCGACTCGGGCTGCGGCCCCGCCCCGACCGCAAGGGCGGCCGGAGCCGGGTGACCGCCGCAACCGGCCAACACCAATGCCAGCAGCGCCAATGCCAACCCTCGGCGCATCGGCAGACTCAGGCTTCGGAAGCCGCCGCGACCGCGGCCGCAACCGCGGGCCCGACCCGCGGATCCAGTGCACTGGGCACGATGTGATCGACCGCCAGATCGTCGCCGACCACCGAGAAGATTGCCTCGGCCGCCGCCACCTTCATCTTCTCGGTGATCCGGCGGGCACCGGCGTCGAGCGCACCGCGGAACACCCCGGGGAAGGCCAGCACGTTGTTGATCTGGTTGGGGAAGTCACTGCGTCCGGTCGCCACCACGGCCGCGTACTTGCGGGCGATGTCCGGGTGGATCTCCGGATCCGGGTTGGACAGCGCGAAGACGATGCAATTGGGCGCCATCGTCGCGATGAGCTCCTCGGGCACCAAGCCCGCCGACACCCCGAGGAAGACGTCGGCGCCCTCGAGCGCCTCGGCCGCACCGCCGGTCAGCTTGCGCGGGTTGGTACGACCGGCCAGCTCGGCCTTGAACGCATTGAGGTTGTCCCGGCCGGAGTGCACGATGCCCTGCGAATCCAGCACGACGACGTCGGTGATGCCCTTGTTCAGCAGAATGTTGGCACAGGCCACACCGGCCGCACCCGCGCCCGAGATGACCACGCGCAGTGAGTGGATGTCGCGCTGCAGCGCCTTGGTGGCGCCCAGCAGGGCGGCCAGCACCACGATCGCGGTGCCGTGTTGATCGTCGTGCATCACCGGGCAGTCCAGCGCCTCGATCACCCGGCGCTCGATCTCGAAGCACCGCGGCGCCGAGATGTCCTCCAGGTTCACCGCGCCGAACGTCGGGCGCAACCGGATCAGGGTTTCGACGATCTCGTCGGGATCCTTGGTGTCGAGCACGATCGGGATGGAGTTGAGCCCGCCGAAGGTCTTGAACAGCGCACTCTTGCCCTCCATGACCGGCAGCGACGCCGCGGGGCCGATATCGCCCAGCCCCAGCACCGCACTGCCGTCGCTGACCACGGCGACCAGGCGGTTGGCCCAGGTGTACTTGGCGGCCAGCGTGTTGTCAGTGGCGATGGCCCGGCTGACCTGGGCGACGCCCGGGGTATAGGCGATCGACAAGGCCCTCTGGGTATCCAGCGGCGACTTCAACTCGACCGAGAGCTTTCCGCCTTCATGCGCATCGAAGATCTCGGCGTCTTCGATGACTACTTGCGGTGTGCGCTCGGCTGACGAGCGCTCGGACGAGGAGGCGACTGTACTTTCCGACACGGCGCTAGGGTACTTCAACGCCGAACCTCACAGGGCCGGGTTCCCCAGCGGTGAGCGTTGCGCAACACGGCGTGCGCGTAGCATGCGAACTGCTGATCAGGTTGGCAGAACACCGCGCAGGAAGGACCGGCCGATGCCCTCATTCCGCGCCCTGCCACCGTCATTGCTGCGCTCCAACCCCCGCCCCAGGCCGGCCACCGCCGACGCCAAGGCAATCCACATCCCGGTGGCCCGGGCGATGGTGGACTGCGGCGTCTACTGCGACGGGGCGCGACTGCCCGGCAAGTACACCCATGCCGCAGCCTTCAACCGAGTCCGCGAACTACAGCGCGACGGTAAGAAGGCCTTCGTATGGATCGGCCTGCACGAACCCGATGAGTTCCAAATGCAGTCGGTCGCAGATGTTTTCGGGTTGCACGAGCTGGCCGTCGAGGACGCCGTGCACGCCCATCAGCGACCCAAGCTGGAACGCTACGACAAGACACTGTTCCTGGTGCTCAAGACGATCAACTACGTCGAGCATGAGTCCGTGGCACTGGCCCGCGAGATCGTCGAGACCGGCGAGATCATGATCTTCGTCGGCCCGGACTTCGTGGTGACCGTCCGCCATGGCGAACACGGCGGCCTGGCCGACGTGCGCAAGCGGCTGGACGACGCACCAGCGATCCTGAAACTGGGCCCCTTCGCGGTGATGCACGCGATCGCCGACCACGTGGTGGACGGCTACCTCGACGTGACCGATCTGATCGAGACCGATATCGACGCGATGGAGGAGGACGTCTTCTCCCCGCGCTCCCACACCAATATCGAATCCATCTACCTGCTCAAACGCGAGGTGGTGGAAATGCGCCGCGCGGTGGCCCCGTTGACGCTGGCCCTGGCCCGGTTGCTCAGCGACCACAATGACCTCATCTCGGTCGAGGTGCGCCGATACATGCGCAACGTGCACGACCACAATGTGCAGGCCTCCGACCGGATCACCAGCTACGACGAGATGCTCAGCTCGCTGGTGCAGGCCGCCCTCGGCAAGGTCGCGATGCAGCAGAACGTGGACATGCGCAAGATCTCGGCCTGGGTGGCCATCGCCGCGGTGCCGACCGCGATGGCCGGGATCTACGGGATGAACTTCGAGCACATGCCCGAGTTGCAATGGACCTGGGGATATCCCGCCGTGCTACTGCTGATGGCCTCGGTGTGCTTCGGGTTGTACCGCACGTTCCGCCGCAACGACTGGCTTTAGCCGGGCTCCGTCGCTAGCTGGGAGACACGGCCCTGCGGGCCGGATTCAGCACGTCGACTCCGTCGGCCTTCCATGCCTCGCGCATGGCGTCGGCGCCCTTGAGCCGCACCCAGGCGGCCTCGGTAGGGGTGATCGGAGTGGCCGAGAGCATCGTCACCGCCGGCAACGGATCAGGCAGGTCGACCTCGCCAATATCACTGGGGCCCAACAGGAATGCGCTGAACGGCGCGCCTTCGAACAACGCCGTCTCCAGGTCGATGAGTGCATCGACCTCCAGCATCAGCCCCTCCACCGCCGGCGCGGCGGCCAGCACCGCCAGCGATCGGGCCAGCCCGGCCGGGGTCGGCCCGCGCAGCGACAGCACCACCTCGGCCCGTGGGCCATGAATCGGATCGGCCACCAACTCGGTCGGGTCGAACATCGGATCACGCGAACAACCCAGTGTCACATAGTGATACACATCCGCCCCGCTGCCGTCGACACGCAGATCCGGCCCGAAACGCAGCACGTCGATGCGGTCGGTACCGAGGAAGGTGACGCTCGCGCTGACGGGTTCGGCGGTGATGCCTGCCGCGCTGAAGTACTCGCCCACCCGGGCGCGAACGGCAGCCAGGACGTCGATCACTCTTCTGCGGGTTCTCCGGCCGGCTCGGCCTGCGCGACCGGTTCAACCGGCTCAGCCGGCACGACCGGTTCGGCCTCCGGTTCGGCTTCGGCCCGGGTGAGGTTCACCCCGGTATCGGCGTCGAAGATCACCAGCTTCGAGGTGTCGAACGCCAACTGGATCTGCTGACCGGCCGCCACCGAGGATTCGGCCGACACCCGCGCCACGAACTCGTTGGCACCCGGACCCGAATCCGCGGCCAGCTCGGCGAGCTGGGCCGCCTCGGCGCCGGCCCCTTCGGTGCTGAAGTGCACGTACTTGTCCGCGCCGAGCGACTCGACGATCTCAGCCCGAACCGGGAAGGTCAGCGCCCGGATCCGGGCGTAGCCGTCGAGCAGCGAGGCGTCCTCCAGGTGCTCGGGGCGGACACCGACAATGATGTTCTCCGGCTTGGGATGACGGGCCAGCAGATCGTGCACCTGCTGGGTCAGCGTGACATCACCGAACGGCAGCCGCACCCCGACGTCGGTGAAGGTGGCCGGGAAGAAGTTCATCGCGGGCGAGCCGATGAAGCCGGCGACGAACAGGTTCGCCGGGTTGTTGTAGAGCTCGTCGGGCGTGCCGATCTGCTGAATCTCCCCGGCCAGCAGCACCACGACCCGGTCGCCCAGCGTCATCGCCTCGGTCTGATCGTGGGTGACGTAGATGGTGGTGGTGCCCAGCCGGCTCTGCAGCCGCGCGATCTCGGCGCGCATCTGCACCCGCAGCTTGGCGTCCAGGTTGCTCAACGGCTCGTCCATCAGGAATGCCTTGGGGCGGCGCACAATTGCCCGGCCCATCGCGACGCGCTGACGCTGCCCACCGGACAGCTGAGCCGGCTTGCGGTCGAGCAGTTCGGTGAGGTCGAGAATCTTGGCGGTCTCGGTCACCTTGGCGTCGATCTCATCCTTCTTGAGCTTGGCCAGGGTGAGCGGGAAGGCGATGTTCTGCCGCACCGTCATATGCGGGTAGAGCGCATAGGACTGGAACACCATGGCGATGTCCCGATCCTTGGGCGCCTTCTCGTTGACCCGCTCCCCGGCGATGCGCAGCTCGCCCGAGGAGATGTCGTCAAGCCCGGCGATCATGTTGAGCGTGGTGGATTTACCACAGCCCGACGGACCCACCAGGATGATGAACTCGCCGTCGGCGATCGTCATCGAGAACTCTTTGACGGCTTCCCTGACACCGCCTGCGCCGTCGGGGTAACTCTTGGTCACCCTGTCCAACACAATTTCGGCCATCCAACTACCCCTTTACCGCACCGGAAGTCAGGCCAGCGACGATCCGCCGCTGGAAGATCAGAACAAAGATAATGATCGGGATGGTAATGACCATCGCGCCGGCCGCGATCGACCCGGTCGGCTCCTCGAACTGCGAACTACCGGTGAAGTTCGCGATCGCCACCGGCGCGGTGATCGCCCGGTGCGTCGCGGTCAGCGACAACGCCAGCAGTAGGTCATTCCACGCGAAGATGAACACCAGGATGGCCGTGGTGACGATGCCCGGGGCCGCCAGCGGCGCGATCACCTTGCGGAAGGCCTGCGCCGGGGTGGCCCCGTCCATCTTGGCCGCCTTCTCCAAATCCCGTGGGATCTCCCGGAAGAACGCCGACAGCGTGTAAATGGCCAGCGGCAGCGCGAAGGTGATGTAGGGAATGATCAGCCCGGGCCAGGTGTCGAACAACCCGATCTGTCGCCAAAGATTGAACATCGGTGTCACCAGCGAGATCTGCGGGAACATCGCGATCAACAGCGCCACGCCCACCAACAGCTTCTTGCCGGGGAATTCCAGCCGGGCCACCGCATAGGCGGCCATACCGCCGATCAGCACGGCGATCACCGTGGTGATCAGGCCGATGCCGATCGAGTTGATCAGCGCCGAGCTGAAGATGTCACCGTTGAAGATGCCCTTGTAGTTGTCGAACGTGATCTGCGCCGGAATCAGCTTGCCGTCCTTGACACTTGACGTCGGCTTCAGCGACAGCGACAGAATCCACAGCACCGGAATCAGCGCATAGAGCACCACCAGGACGTTGACGATCGTCCAGCCGGTCGCGCGCCGCGCACCCACCCGCTCACTCATGTCAGCGTCCCTCCGCCTCTGCACCGGGCGCCGACGCACCGAAGAGCTTGATGAAGACGAACGCGATGATCGCCACCGAGAGGAAGATCAACACGCTGATGGCCGAACCCAATCCGAGGTTGAATGCCTTGAACAGGTTGTCATACCCCAGGATCGACACCGACCCGGTGCTGTTGGCACCACCGGTCAGCACATAAATGTTGTCGAAGATCCGGAACGCATCGAGCGTGCGGAACAGCAGCGCGACCAGAATGGCCGGTTTGATCAGCGGCAGAATCACTTTGACCAACCGAGTCCAGGCTCCGGCGCCGTCGACCTGGGCCGCGTTGAGCAGATCCTGCGGCACCAGCGCCAGACCGGCCAGCAGCAGCAGTGCCATGAACGGCGTGGTCTTCCACACCTCGGCCAGCACGATGATGGCCAGCGACGGCAACTGCTCGGTCAGCGGGGCGCTGCCGTCGGGCAGCAGGTTGGCCAGGTAACCGGTGCCCGGGGTCCAGGCGTAGTACCAGCTGTAGGAGGCCGCCACGGTCACGATCCCGTAGGGAATCAGCACCGCGGTGCGGACCACGCCCTTGCCGAAGATGGTGCGGTGCATGACCAGCGCCAGCGCCATGCCCAGGACGAACTCGATCGTCACCGAGACGACGGTGATCGCCAGCGTCACCACGAACGCCGTCCACCAGTACCGGTCGGTGAGGATGGTCTGGTAGTTGGCGAACCCGACGAAGGCGGTGTCGTCGGGGGCGGCCAGGTTGTACCGCTGCAGGCTCAGCCACACCGCATAGCCGATCGGGTACGCGGTCACCGCGACCATCAGAATCACCGCGGGCGCGATCAGCCCGAACGCCAGCTTGCGCTCGGACTTCCTGTCGTCGGTCCCAGTTGAAGCGGTACTCATGGGATCAGCCCTTTGCCGTCGATGGCCTTTTGCACCTGTTCGGTCAGCTCATCGGCGGTGCGTTCCGGATCGATGGCGGTGATCGGGGCCAGGGTGGCCGAGATGCGGGTGGACACCGCCTGATACACCGGGGTGGCGGGACGCACCGCGGCGTTGGTCAACTGCTCGCGGATGATGGCGTACTGCGGGTACTTGGCCTGGAACGCCGGATCGTCGTAGAGCGAAGCACGCACCGCGGGCAAACCACCCTCGACCGAGGTGTAGCGCTGGTTCTCGACATTGCGGAGGCAGCGGACGGCCTCGAACGCCTCGGCCTTGTGCTGGCTGGTCTTGGCGACCGCCAGGTTCAGCCCGCCCAGGGTCACCCTGGCGGGTTCGCCGGGGAGTACACCCGGATAGTTGGCGAATCCGAACACCTTCTTGCTGGCCTCATACGCCGCCTGGAACTGCTCATCGGTCGGCGAGAAGCTGCCCAGATCGTTGATGGCATCGGCAAGGTCGGCACGATCGTTGAGCGGAAGGAAGGTCACCCCGCCCTTGACGGCGTTCTCCAGCATCGAGGGCAACACGAACGGCCAGTTGACCTCCAGCGCGGCCTTGCCCTGCTCCAGGGCGAGCCGGGCGGTTCCCTCGTCGGTCTGGGTCACCGACGGATCGGCGCCGGGCGCAGTGGCCACCGACTTGATGATCTGCAGCGCCTTGACCGTCGCCGCGCGATGTTCCGGGGTATCGGTCAGGGTGACGGTCTTGCCGTCATCGGAGAGCACCTGCCCGCCGGCGCTGGTCAGCAAGGTGTTGAACCACACCACCAGACCCTCGTACTGCTTGGCCTGCACCGCGATCCAGCTGGGCTTGCCCGCCGCGTGCAGACGGGTCGCCTCGGCTACCACACCATCCCAGGTCGCCGGCGGTTCGTCCATCAAATCGGCCCGGTACCACAACAATTGGGTGTTGGTGGTGATCGGCGACGCGTACAGCTTGCCCTGCCAGCGGGCGGTCTCCACGGGTCCGGGCAGGGTGTTCTCGGTGGCGTCGGACTCCGCCTGTCCGGCCGGGTCCTCGGACAGCGGGACGGCCCAGCCGGCCTCGGCGAGCTCAGCGGTCCAGACCACGTCGAGCGCCATGATGTCGAGCGTCTTGTCATTGCCGGTGAGCCGCCGGGCCAGCTGCAACCGTTGGTCGTCAGCGCCTTTCGGCAAGCTCACCTGCTTGATGGTGAAACGGCCGCCGAGTTCGGCGTTACAACGTTTGGCCACCGCGGTGAATGTGGCCATCTCGTTGGCCGGGGTGTAGTAGTTGATGACGACGCCGTCGTCGCCCTTACCACATGCCGACACCACCGAGGCCGTCGTCAACGCGGCCACTGCCGCAGCACCCAGCCGCCGAGCGCGCACCGCTCTGCCTCCCGTTCACGCGGGAACCTCCCGCGCGCAAACCGTAGAGGTTTACGCCGGTAATTTGCAACAGTTTCGGCTGCCTGCGTCACAATCGTGACCTGCAGTGCTTTGCCCCACACTTGACGCCGGGCCGGCGGGATGGCTCAGATCGTCAAGCGCGCCAGCAGATTCCGACCCTGTTCAGCACTCTGCGGATCGCACAGCACGTCGTAGCGGCCGGCCACCAGCTGCATCGTCGAACTGAAATCTCTTGTGCCACGAGCCATCGCGTACGGGATTGCCGAGGTGATCAGGCCGAAGAACACGCCGGCGATCAGACCGGTGAGCAGCGCGCTCCACGGGTTGGCACTGAAGAAACCCAGGATCAGGCCGATGAACAAGCCCAACCAGGCCCCCGACAACACGCCGCCGCCGAGCACCTTGGGCCAGCTCAGCCGTCCGGTGACCCGCTCGACCTGCATGAGGTCCACACCGACGATCGTCACCTGCTGCACGGGGAACTGTTGGTCGGAGAGGTAGTCGACCGCACGCTGAGCCTCCGCGTAGGTCGGGTATGAGCCGATCGGCCAGCCTTTGGGCGGAGTCGGCAATGCGCCGCGCGCAGCGCCCGCGGCGCCCGGTGTCTGACCGGACTGAAATGGGCTCGTCATCGAACTTCACTCTCCTCCGCACCGCCTGCTCGGCGGCGTCTCGTAACAGCAACGCCCCGGCGCCGGATTTGGTGCCGCCGTCACGTGCCCGGGTGGCGTGTAGTCAGTGCGCTAGGTTGATCAGCATGACAAACGCGGACGGCAACGCGGGCAAAACGCCACCATCCGAGCCCAGCCCACAGCCGTCGGAACCGTTGTCCACCGGCTACGAAGCACCGTCTCTCGAGCAATCCCAGGATCTGCCGCAAACCGGCCACGCGCAACCGTTCCCCCCGGGTTACGGCCCGCAGTCGTTCGAGGCGCCCGCCTACGGCCCGCCACCGTCGGCGGATCCGTTCGCACCACTCGACTATCCGGCCGGTGCCGGATACCCGCCGCCGGGACCCTACGGCGTTCCCGGTTACCCCCCACCGCCAGCCTTTCCGCCCCCGCCCGGCATGCCGCCGGGGTATCCCCCGCCGCCCGGCTATCTGCCCCCGCCCGGCTATCTGCCCTACCAGCAGCAACAGCCGACCGGAACCAACGGCATGGCCATCGCCTCGCTGGCGTGTTCGGCGGGCGGGGTGCTGTGCTGCCTGTCGGCGATCGCCGGGGTGGTCCTGGGCATCCTGGCCATGCGTGAGACCCGCCGCACCGGCCAGGACGGTCACGGAATGGCGCTGGCCGGCACGATCCTCGGCGGGCTCGTCATCGCGGGCAACCTGATATACGTCCTGATCGTCGTGATCGCGGCGGCCAGCGGTAGTTAGCGGCAATCACGTTTGGGGCGGCCGGAACGGTTCGGCCAGCCGGCTCATCCCCGCGGCACGCCCCTTGCCCGCGACCACCAGCGCCATCTTGCGGCTGGCCTCGTCGATCATCTCGTCGCCCAGCAGCACCGCTCCCCTGGCCCCGCCGGCCTGCGAGGTGTGCCATTGGTAGGCGTCGAGGATCAGTTCGGCATGGTCGTAGTCGGCTTGGCGCGGGCTGAAAATCTCGTTGCCCGCCTCGATCTGGTCCGGGTGCAGCACCCATTTGCCGTCATAACCCAGGGCCGCCGAGCGGCCGGCCACCCTGCGGAAGCCGTCCACGTCGCGCACCTTCACATACGGCCCGTCGATCACGTTGATGCCGCGGTTACGGGCGGCGATCAGGATCCGCATCAGCACGTGGTGGTGAGCATCGCCGATGTCGTAGCCGTCGGGTTGGCCTCCCACCTCCAAGGTGCGCATGTTGAGGCTGGCCGCCATGTCCCCGGGTCCCAGCACCAGCGCCTGCACCCGCGGGCCCGCAGCGATCTCGTCGACGTGGGTCAGCCCCTGCGCGTTCTCGATCTGCGCCTCGATGCCGATCCGGCCCGGCTCCAGGCCATGAGTGGCTTCCAGCTGGCTGAGCAGCAGATCGAGGGCATGGATGTGGGCCACTTCGCTCACCTTGGGCAGCACGATCAGATCCAGTGCCGCCCCGGCGGTTGACACCACCTCGATCACATCGGCATAGGTCCACGGCGTGGTCCAGTCGTTGACCCGGACCCCGCGCAGCTGCCCCGCCCACCCGTCGGCGGCCAACGCCATCGCCACCTGCGTGCGCGCCGACTCCTTGGCCTCGGGCGCGACGGCGTCCTCCAGATCGAGAAACACCTCGTCAGCGGGCAGATTCTTGGCCTTCTCGATCATCTTCAGACTGCTTCCCGGAACCGAGAGGCACGTTCTGCGGGGTCGATACATGTTCTGCACGACCACAGTCTCTACCCTTTGTTTCATGGTGGCGGTGAACCGGGTCTATGCGGCCCGACTGGCGGGGTTGGTGGTTCTGGGCCCCGACGGCGAGTCCATCGGCCGCGTCCGCGACGTCGTGATCAGCATCAGTATCGTCCGCCAGCAACCGCGCGTCCTCGGCCTGGTGGTCGAATTGCTCACCCGGAGGCGGATTTTCGTTCCGATCCTGCGGGTGACCGCGATCGAGCCCGGTTCGGTGACGCTGGCCACCGGCAGCGTGTCGTTGCGCCGGTTCGCTCAACGTCCCGGCGAGGTACTGGTGCTGGGCCAGGTGCTGGAGACCCGGGTGCGGGTCGACGATCCCGATCTGCCGCAGTTGGCCGGAATCGACGTCGTGGTGGTCGATATGGGCATCGAACAGACCCGGACCCGGGACTGGATGGTGACCCGGGTTGCTGTGCGTCCGCAACGACGTCTGGGCCGGCGCACCAACATCCACGTCGTCGACTGGCAGGACGTGCACGGGCTGACCCCATCCGGCCTGGCGATGCCCGACCAGGGGGTGGCCTCACTGCTGGAGCAGTTCGAGGGTCAGCGCCCGGTCGAGGTGGCCGAAGCGCTGCGTGAGCTGCCGTCCAAACGCCGCTATGAGCTGTTCCGGGCCTTCGACGACGAGCGCCTCGCCGACGTGCTGCAGGAGCTTCCCGAGGACGAACAGGCCGCGGCGCTGCGCCAACTGAACACCAAACGGGCCGCCGACGTCCTGGAGGCGATGGATCCCGACGACGCCGCCGATGTGCTGGGCGCCATGGCCCCGGCCGATGCCGAGACGTTTCTGCGGCGGATGGATCCCGAGGACTCCGAGGACGTGCGACGGCTGCTCGCCCACTCCCCCGACACCGCGGGTGGTCTGATGACCAGCGAGCCGGTGGTTCTGGCGCCGGACACCACGGTCGCCGAGGCGCTGGCCCGGATGCGCGACGCCGACCTGACCCCGGCACTGGCCTCGATGGCGTTCGTCGCCCGGCCCCCGACCGCTACCCCGA
This sequence comes from Mycolicibacterium frederiksbergense, assembly GCF_029893345.1. Classification (GTDB taxonomy): domain Bacteria; phylum Actinomycetota; class Actinomycetes; order Mycobacteriales; family Mycobacteriaceae; genus Mycobacterium; species Mycobacterium frederiksbergense_B. The sequence continues at coordinate 140,778 of NZ_JARXVE010000007.1, forward strand.
CCGGTCACTACCTCGGCTGCGTGCACCTGCAGCGGTTGCTGCGCGAGCCCCCGGCCGCGTTGGTCAGCGGCATCACCGACACCGACCTGCCCAGCCTCGGCCCGGTTGACTCGTTGGCCGCAGTGACCCGCTACTTCGCCGCCTACAACCTGGTGTGTGGGCCGGTGGTCGATGAGGAGAGCCACCTGCTGGGTGCGGTCTCGGTCGACGACGTGCTCGACCACCTACTTCCCGACGACTGGCGCGAGCACGACGAGCCCGTGCTGCCGGTGACCGGCGCATGAGCGAAGCTTGCGAGCGAATCATCGACACAGCATGCGGTGACCGAGCCTGCGAGGGGGCCGCATGAGCGAAGCGACGGCGCGCCAGCGGCTGGATACCCCGCGCGCGCACCGCGGCCTGAGGCTGCACGTCGACATCGAGGCGGTGGGCCGGTTCAGTGAGTCCATCGCGCGGTTCCTCGGCACCGGCCGCTACCTGGCCATCCAGACGATCGTGGTGATCATCTGGATCGCGCTCAACCTGTTCGCGGTCACACTGCAGTGGGATCCGTATCCGTTCATCCTGCTGAACCTGGCCTTCTCCACCCAGGCCGCCTACGCCGCCCCGCTGATCCTGCTGGCGCAGAACCGCCAGGAGAACCGGGACCGGGTGTCGCTCGAGGAGGATCGGCGCCGGGCCGAGCAGACCAAGGCCGACACCGAGTACCTGGCCCGCGAACTGGCGTCACTGCGGCTGGCGGTGGGCGAGGTGGCCACCCGCGATTACCTGCGGCGCGAGCTGGAGGAATTGCGCAACCTGATCACCGAGCTGCACCTGTCGACGGACGGGGCCGAGTCGGGCAGGCCCGACGGGGCCGAGCGCAGGCCCAAGCGCGGTTAGCTAATCGCGGTATCCATGATTGTTGAAACAACGGAACCGGGACTAGGTATGGTGACTTGGTTCACAACACGGTATTTGTCGGCCAGTGCGAACCTAAGGACGGGTAAGTGCGCGTAGGGGGAGCAGCGGCGCTCGCAACCGTTCGACGCCACGTGGGCCGGATCATGCATGCGCCCGCACTCGGTGTCGCCGTCCTGGCACCCATCGTCCTGGTTGCCGGCGCCGGATCGACCGCCTCGCGCACCGAGGTACCCGATGCCGCGTTCACCCCGCTGGCGGCCGTCGAACCCCACATCGACCGGACCGGCCCCGCGGTGGTCGCCGCGACCAAGCCGCCGACCCGGTTCCACATCGTGTCGGCGGCCGCGATATCGGCTCCCCCGCCCGCATTTGTCGTCAATACCCCTGGCGCCCTTGGCATTCCGGGAACATCGCTGAACGCCTACCGCAATGCCGAACGGATGATGGCCGCGGCCGCACCGGGCTGCGGAATCAGCTGGAACCTGCTGGCCGGTATCGGACGGATCGAATCCGGGCACGCCAACGGCGGCGCCACCGATGCTCGCGGCACCGCGGTCCGCCCGATCTACGGCCCCGCGCTGGACGGCACGTTGCCGGGCAACGAGGTCATCGTGCAGAGCGTCCAGGCCGGACGGACCACCTACGTCCGGGCCATGGGGCCGATGCAGTTCCTGCCCGGCACCTGGGCCCGGTACGCCTCCGACGGCGACGGCGACGGCAAAGCCGATGTGCAGAACGTGTACGACTCGGCGCTGGCCGCGGCCCGCTACCTGTGCAGCGGCGGGCTCAACCTGCGCGACCAGTCCCAGGTCATGACGGCCATCCTGCGGTACAACAACTCGGTGGCCTACGCCCGCAACGTGCTGGGCTGGGCCGCGGCCTACGCCACCGGCGTGGTGCCGGTGAACCTGCCGCCGATCACCGGGGCCATTCCCCCGATCGGCGATTCCCATCTGGACAACCCGGAGGGCCTGGGCCCCGGCCTGCCCGCCGATGCCACCGGGCTGCCCGCCGGTGATCCGCTGGCCCTGATCCCGCTGCTCAACCGCAATGAGACGGGTACCCAGAATGTTCCCGGTTTCGCGCCGGGGCAGGTGCTCGGCCCGCTGCCCGGCCCGGCGCAGGCGGTGCAGTCCGAGACTCCGGCCGCCCCGCCGCCGTGGGTCCCGCCGTGGGAGCAACCGCGGCAGCCCGCGTGCGTGGTGTTCTGCCTGGGTGAAAAGCCTCCTCCACCGGCACCGGCACCGGCCCCGGCCCCGGCCCCGGCCCCGCCGATGGAAGCAGCCCCCGCGGCTCCGGTGCTGGGTGCAGGGCCCGCCCCTGGCCCGGCTCCCGGTCCGGCCTGACGCTGGCCTGAATCCGCAACCCAGCTGAGCCGCCGTAGACTCGGCGGTGATGTCCGAATCTGCCACTGAGCTGCAATCCGCGGTTCGCGCCGCGCTGGCCAAGGTGATCGACCCCGAACTGCGACGGCCGATCACCGAACTCCGCATGGTCAAGAACATCTCGATCGAGGCCGACCACGGTGTGCACGTCGAGATCTACCTGACCACCGCGGCCTGTCCGAAGAAGACCGAGATCGCCGACCTGGTGAAGGCCGCCGTCACCGACGTTCCCGGCACCGGCACCGTCAAGGTGAGCCTGGATGTGATGAACGACGAGCAGCGCGCCGAGTTGCGCACGTTGCTGCGTGGCGATTCCCGCGAACCGGTGATCCCGTTCGCCCAGCCCAACTCCCTGACCCGGGTGTATGCGGTGGCCTCCGGCAAGGGCGGCGTCGGCAAATCCAGCGTGACGGTCAACCTGGCCGCCGCGATGGCCGCCAGCGGCCTGACCGTCGGTCTGTTGGACGCCGACATCTACGGCCATTCGGTGCCGCGCATGATGGGCACCACCGATCGGCCCGTCCAGGTCGACTCGATGATCATCCCGCCGGTCGCACACGACGTGAAGGTCATCTCGATCGCCATGTTCACCCAGGGCAACACGCCCGTGGTGTGGCGGGGGCCGATGCTGCACCGAGCGCTGCAGCAGTTCCTCGCCGACGTGTACTGGGGCGATCTCGATGTGCTGCTGCTCGATCTGCCGCCGGGCACCGGCGACGTGGCGATCTCGGTGGCCCAGCTGATCCCGGGCGCGGAAATCCTGGTGGTGACCACACCCCAGCTGGCCGCGGCCGAGGTGGCCGAGCGTGCCGGCGCGATCGCATTGCAGACCCGTCAGCGCATCGCGGGCGTGGTGGAGAACATGTCGGGCCTGTTGATGCCCGACGGCACCGTCATGCAGCTGTTCGGTGAGGGCGGCGGACGCCAGGTGGCCGACTCGCTGACCCGCTCGGTCGGGGCCGACGTGCCCTTGCTGGGCCAGGTGCCGCTGGACCCGGCGCTGGTGGCGGCCGGTGACACCGGGGTGCCGCTGGTGCTGTCGGCGCCCGATTCACCCGCCGGTGCCGAGCTGAGCAAGATCGCCGAAGGACTGTCGGCCCGCAAGCGGGGCCTGGCCGGGATGTCGCTGGGCCTGGATACCGCTCGCCGCTAGGCGTCGTTAGGTGGCGTCCGGATCGAAGACCGGGCCTGCCGGTTTGTCGGCCGGTTTGTCTGCGGGCTTTTCCGGCTGCGCTGCCGACGGCTGCTGCTGGGACTTGTCGTCGAAGGCACCGGTCAGGAATGAGTCGTCACCGTCGAGAAGATGCTTGGTGATCGCGGCCCTCGGGGTCATGCCGCGCAGCTTTTGCAGCTCGGCCAGAGGTTGGCGCAGATCGTCGAACTCCGGGCCCAGGTCCTCACGCAGCTGGCTGGTGGCACCGCCGACGTAGTCGCGCACCTGTCGCAGGGCACCGGAGGTCCAGCGGATGGCACCGGGGAGACGTTCCGGCCCCAGGATCACCAGACCGGCGATCACCAGGACGAGCATCTCTCCCCACCCGATGTTGGCAAACATGGCTACTGCGCTTTTTGATCGTCGCCGATTGGCGTGACCATCAACGTCATCGGCCGACCGTCGCGCAGCACCTCGATCGGGGCTTCCTGCCCGATCTTGAGCTGACGCACGGCGACCACCATCTCATCCGCGTCGGCGACCTTGCGGTCCCCGACCTTGACCACCACGTCGTTCTCCAGGATGCCGGCCTTCTCGGCCGGGCCACCGGCGTTGACGTTGCGGACCTGCGCGCCCGAGGCCACGCTGTTGCTGACCGTCACGGCGCTGAGCAACAGCGTCGGATGCGCGACCTTGCCGTCCTTGATCAGCGTCTCGACAACCTGCTTGACCTCGTTGACCGGGATCGCGAAGCCCAGGCCACTCGCGCTGTCCGACAACGACTTTCCGGCCGTGTTGATCCCGATCACCTCGGACGCCATGTTGATCAGCGGGCCGCCGGAGTTGCCGTGGTTGATCGAGGCGTCGGTCTGCACGCCGTCGATGACGGTGTCGGTGTCCGAACCCTCACCCGAGAGCGGCACCGGGCGGTGCAGCGCGCTGATGATGCCGTGGGTGACCGTGCTCCGCAGGCCCAGCGGGGCGCCTGCGGCGATGACTTCCTCGCCGACCCGCAGCTTCTCGGAATCTCCCAGACGGGCCACGGTGAGGTTGTCGACGTTGTCGACCTTGAGCACCGCGAGATCGGTCTTCGGGTCGCGGCCGACCAGGTTGGCCGGCACTTCCCTGCCGTCGTTGAACACCACGGTGATCTGGTAGTCGGCGGGCTTGCCTGCGGCATCGGAGATCACGTGGTTGTTCGTGACGATGTAGCCCTTGCCGTCGACCACGACGCCGGAGCCCTGTGAGCCCTCGGTCTTGCTCTTGGCCTCGATGGTGACCACCGAATCCTCGACCGCCGCGGCGACCGTGGCGAACCGGCCCGCGTCCGGGGAGGGAAGGCCCTCGCCGGTCTCCAGCGTCACCTTCGAGGTGGTGAAGGCCTGCACGGTGCCCGCGGTCTTCTGGCCCACCCAACCGCCGATGAAGGCGATGAATCCCGCGACCAGGAACAGGATCAGCAGCGACAGCCAGGACACCCGGCCGCCGAACAGAACCTCACGTGCGCCCAGCTTGCCGACCGGGGCCGCCACGACGACCGGGGCCACCGGTGCCTGCGCCGGGTTACCCAGTGCCGGGATTGCGCCCGGGTCGCGCCACGGATCATCGACGTCGTCCCCGCCGGCCCGCTCGGCCTCCAGGGCCCCGGCGTCGGTGGGATGGCGCTGCAGTGAGTCAGCGGCGCCGCGCGGACGCCCGAAAGCATCTGCCAGCACGGGGTCGGGCGGCTGGTCCTTGGGGGCGTACTCGCCCTGGTCCTGGTACTTCTCCGCGCCCAGGAACGAACCGTCGACACCGGCGGGCCGACCGAACGTGCGTTGCGACAGCTGGTCGACGGGTGGCCGCTCCACAGGGCGCGGCGCCAGGCGGCCGCTATCGCCGGACTGGTCCTGATTGGTCACCGGTGTATCACTCTCCATCGGAGCGCCGGCCCCAGCCCTAAAGGCCGACGCCGGACACTGATCGCGTTGGGGTCCAGACTACCGGCGTTTACGCCGACTCCGCGTCGGGTCATCAGCTAATTGAGCCTGCTCACCGACCTCGGACGGGGGCTGCGGAAGGTGGTGCGGTATCTGCGACAACATTCCCAGCAGAGAATTCGGAATGGCTACCGGACACGAATCCCGCAATGCCGTCCGCGCCTGGCTCTGGGCATCGACTTCGGCCGCGCAATCCGGACACAGGGACAGATGGTGCGCGGCACGAAGATGAGCGCCCATCCGCAATTCACCGTCGACAAAAGCGGCGATCGCCTCGGTCGACAGATGCTCGGTGGAACCGAACTGGCGAGGCGCGCCGACCGGCGCGTTGCTTTGCGAGGCGAACTGAGCAGGCAGCCAGGAGAACGCCCGACGGAACACATGTCCCGGGTCGACCATCACCCAGCTCCTCTCGGTACGCCCAACTGTCCTGACCCGAATGTAGCGCGACCGGGCGCGCCCTACATCAATCAACGCTCAGACCGATTTGGCGGTTTCGGGCGAATTCTTCGCCAAATAGTCACGCAAGGCCTGGCGACCGCGGTGAATTCGGCTACGCACGGTGCCCAGTTTCACACCGAGCGTGGCGCCGATTTCCTCGTAGGACAGACCTTCGATGTCACACAGGACCACCGCGGCGCGGAACTCCGGTGCCAGCGAGTCCAGGGCGGCCTGCAGATCGGCACCCAACCGCGAGTCGTGGTAGATCTGCTCGGGGTTCGGGTCGTCGGCGGGCACCCGGTCGTAATCCTCGGGCAGTGCCTCCATCCGGATCCGGCCACGACGACGGACCATGTCCAGGAACAGGTTGGTGGTGATGCGGTGCAGCCAGCCCTCGAAGGTTCCGGGCTGGTAGTTCTGCACTGAGCGGAACACCCGGATGAAGGTTTCCTGGGTCAGGTCCTCGGCATCGTGCTGATTGCCCGAGAGGCGGTAGGCCAGCCGGTACACCCGATCTGCGTGTTGACGCACCAGTTCGTCCCAGGACGGCATGGTGGCCTGATCGCCGGTGGCGTCAAAAACCGCGGTTCCGGTCAATTCGTCGGACGGCTCCACCCAGTCACCTCCGGTGAATTGCTCCAGATGTGCCATCGACACCGGCGCGGCCTGGGGGGCGGGGTTCACGGTGACAACGTTTGCGTTCGTCGGATCCTCCTGATCACAGATCTCAATGAGCCCAACACGACGGCGGAGTTCGTTATTCCGCGCACTTTCCTGGTTCTGCTGGGCTGCGCGCCAGCCGGCGCCGGATTCCATGCGGGATACCGTCTCGCACGCCGGTGTGGCGGATATATGAGCAATCTGAGCTTTGCCTGAGAAAGCCGATGGCGATCCGGCGACCTGCGAGAACCAGCTGTTTTGCCGCGCCTTTCGAGGCGGCCCACGGGCGTGTCGCGATGCCGGTCCAAAGCTCTGGCCTACGCTGCGGGCATGGTCTGCTCCAACCCCGGTCGCGCCGAGGCGATCATGACGCATGCCGAACGGTCGATCTCCGAGGACGAGATCGTCGCGGCGGCGCGCGAGCGGGCCGAAGAACTCGGCGTAGATGCCGTCACTCCGGCGGTCGGAGCGTTGCTGAGCGTGCTGGCGCGGCTCACCGGGGGCCGGGCGGTGGTCGAAGTGGGCACCGGGGCCGGGGTCAGCGGGTTGTGGCTGCTGTCGGGCATGAGCGACGACGGCGTGCTGACCACGATCGACGTCGAACCCGAGCATCAGCGGATCGCCAAGCAGGGGTTCACCGAGGCCGGCGTCGGCCCCGGACGCACCCGGCTGATCAGCGGCCGCGCCCAGGAGGTGCTCACCCGCCTGGCCGACGAGTCCTACGACCTGGTGTTCATCGACGCCGAGCCGATCGACCAGCCGCAATTCGTGGCCGAGGCGGTGCGGTTGCTGCGTTCCGGCGGCGCCATCGTGCTGCACCGGGCCGCGTTGGGTGGCCGGGCCGGTGACGCCACGGCCCACGATGCCGAGGTCAGCGCGGTGCGCGAGGCGGCCCGGCTGATCGCCGAGGACGAGCGACTCACCCCGGTGCTGATCCCGTTGGGTGACGGCCTGCTCGCCGCCGTCCGCGACTAAATTTCTCCCGCCGAGCAGACACAAAATCGCCCATTTCCGCGCGGAAATGGGCGATTTTGTGTCTGCTCGCCGAGGTTGTTGACCGATTTCTTTACGCATCCCTGACGGGAAACCCCTTGACCATTGACTAAACGCGCGTTTAGCGTTCTGAACATGCGTTCAGTAGATGATCGAACAGCGATGGCCCGGATCCGCGACGCCGCGATCGAGCAGTACGGGCAACACGGATTCAGCGTGGGCCTCCGCACCATCGCCGAGGCCGCGGGCGTCAGCGCCGCCTTGGTGATCCACCACTTCGGTTCCAAGGAAGGCCTGCGCAAAGCGTGCGACGCCTACGTCGCCGAGGTGGTGCGCGAGGCCAAGTCCGAGTCAATGCAGACCAGCGACCCCGCGACCTGGCTGGCCCAAATGTCGGAGATCGAGTCCTATGCGCCGCTGATGGCCTACCTGGTCCGCAGCATGCAGTCCGGCAGCGACCTGGCAAAGGCGTTCTGGCGCACCATGGCTGACAACGCCGAGCAGTACCTGGAAGAGGGCGTCCGCACCGGGGTGCTCAAACCCAGCCGCGACCCGAAGGCACGGGCCAAGTTCCTCGCCATCTCGGGCGGCGGCGCTTTCCTGCTGTACCTGCAGATGCACGAGGACCCGACCGACCTGCGCCGTGTGCTGCACGACTACGGCGAAGACATGGTGCTGCCCGCCCTCGAGCTCTACAGCAACGGCCTGATGACCGACACGACCATGTACGACGCATTCCTGCACCAACGCGAACAGGGCATCCCATTCAGCTCAACCATCGACACCGACACCAAGGAGCAAGCGTGAACCGCACCGTGAACAACACCAGGCCGCAGTCTCCGGCTGCCGTCGAAATCCGTGGACTGTCAAAATCTTTCGGCCACACCAAGGCCCTCGACGGGCTGAACCTGACCGTCTCCCCCGGCGACGTCACCGGCTTCCTCGGACCCAACGGTGCGGGAAAATCCACCACGATCCGGGTGCTGCTGGGACTGCTGCGCGCCGACGGCGGCACCGTGCGGCTGCTCGGCGGCGACCCGTGGCGCGATGCGGTCGCCCTGCACCGCCGCATCGCCTACGTGCCCGGCGATGTCACCTTGTGGCCCAACCTGACCGGCATGCAGGCCATCGACTTCCTGTGCCGGCTGCGCGGCAACGGCGTCGACACCCGACGCCGCGACGAACTGATCGAACGGTTCGAGCTGGACCCGCACAAGAAGGCCCGCACCTACTCCAAAGGCAACCGGCAAAAAGTCGCGATCGTCGCGGCGTTCAGCTGCCATTCCGAGCTGTACATTCTCGACGAACCCACCTCGGGGCTGGACCCGTTGATGGAAAAGGCATTTCAGCGATGTGTGGCCGAAGTGGCCGGCCAAGGCGCCGCGGTACTGCTGTCCAGCCACATCCTCGCCGAGGTGGAGAAGCTCTGCGACAGCGTGACCATCATCCGGTCCGGGCGCACGGTGCGCTCGGGCACGCTGGCCGAGTTGCGGCACCTGATGCGCACCAAGGTCACCGCACGGACCCGATCCGACGGCCGAGCACTACAGAACACCCCGTACGTCCACGACTTCGCCATCCGCGATGGCGCCATGAGCTTTTCGGTGGATCGCACCGATCTGGAGTTCACCCTGGAGCACCTCACCGATCTCGGTGTCGAGGATCTCACCGTCGCACCGGCCTCACTTGAGGACATGTTCCTGCGCGAGTACCAGGGGGCGACATCGTGAGCGCCCTGATCGCTGTGCCCCGGCACAGCGGCCCGGCCCGCACGGTGTTGACACCGTTCACCGGCACCGCACCGCTGCTGCGGCTGGCGTTGCGCCGGGACCGGGTGCGGCTGAGTGTCTGGGCGGCGGTTCTGACCCTGATGATGGTCTACGCCCCCAACGCAATCCGGCTGGCCTACCCCGAGGAAGCCCAGCGACTGGCCCGGGTCAACCTGCTCAAGACACCGGCCGGGATGATGCTCGGCGGGCCCATGTTCGGCGTCAACGAGACCGACCTCGGCGTGATGATGGCCAACGAGCTGACCCTCACACTGACCATCGCGACCTCGATCCTGGCGATTCTCACCGTGATTCGTCACACCCGCGCCGAGGAGGAGAACGGCTCCGCCGAGCTGGTGCTGTCCTCGGTGGTGGGCCGCTATGCCCGCACCGCCGCGGCCCTGCTCCTGGTCGGCGGGCTCAACGCACTGCTGGCGCTAACCATGACACTGGCAATGGCCTCCACCGGTTTCGCGGTCCTCGACACCGCCGCCATGTGCCTGGCCATCACCGGAGTGGCCATGGTGTTCGGTGCGGTCGCCGCCGTGACCGCCCAGCTGTGGCGCCAGGCCCGCACCGCGACCGGTGCGGCGATGGCGACGCTGGCGGTGGCCGCGCTGGTCCGTGGCGCCGGTGACGTCATCAACAACACCGGCAGCGCCCTGAGCTGGTTCTCCCCCATCGCGTGGGCCCAGCAGATGCGTCCGTTCGTCGATCTGCGCTGGTGGCCGTTCGGGTTGTTGGTCGCGCTGGCCGTCGGGCTGATGGCAGTGGCGGCGGCGCTGGAGAGCCGTCGTCAATACGACGCGGGCACCATCGCATCCACCGGTGAGAAGCCCGGCGCCCACGCCATCGCTGGCCCGCTGCAGTTGCACCTGACGCTGCAGCGCGGCCAGACCATCGGTTGGGCCGTGGGATTGTTCGTGGCCGGGTTGGTGTTCGGTTCGATGACCAAGGCGCTGCTGGAGGCCGCCAAGACCAACGAGTTGATCGCCCGGCTGTTGACCGCGACGGGCAACGACGGCATCTACACCACCATGACCCAATTCCTGGCCGCGGCGGCCAGCGCCTACGTCGCCTCGGCGGTGCTACGGGTGCACACCGACGAGCAGAACGGGCTGGGCGAGCCGGTGCTGGCCGGTGCGGTGTCACGCTGGCGCTGGCTGCTGGGCGCGGTCAGCTGCGCCCTGGCGGGGGCGGCAATCCTGATGTTCTGCGCCGGCCTGGGCAACGGACTGGGCGCCGGACTGACGCTGGGCGAACCGGGCACGATCCTGCGCCTCACCCTGTCCGCGCTGGCCTACCTGCCCGCCCTGGCCGTGGTGGCCGCGATCGCCGCGCTGGCCGTGGCCTTGCGCACACCGTGGATCGCCTGGCTGGCAGTCACATTCGTCATCACCGCGTTGTATCTCGGCGCGCTGCTGCGACTGCCACGCTGGCTGCTCAAGTTGTCCCCGGTGGGGCAGACCACCGTACCGACCGATTTCCCAGCCTTGGCGCTGGTTGTGATGCTGGCCGCCGCAACGGTTTTGGCGGCCATCGCGGGCTGGATCTACCGCACCCGTGACGCGGTGTGACCCGGATAGGAGGCTGATCATGAAACTCGCACTTCGAACCGTGGCATCGGGAGTGTTCGCCCTGGCGTTCTTCGCCGTCGCATTGTTCTGGCCGGCCGGCACATTGCGCTATTGGCAGGCCTGGGTTTTCATCGCGGTGTTCCTGCTCTGCGTCATGGTGCCGAGCCTGTATCTAGCGGCCAAGGACCCCGCTGCGCTACAGCGACGCCTACACGGAGGGCCCCTCGCCGAGACCAGACTGGTCCAGAAGTTCGCCATGTGCGCGGTCATCGGCTCGGTGCTGGTGGTGCTGGTGGTCAGTGGCCTCGACCGCCGGTTCGGCTGGTCGAGCGTGCCCACCGCGGTTGTCATCCTGGGCAACATCGTGGTGGCGGCCGGCATCCTCCTCGCCGAGGCTGTGGTGTTGCAGAACAGCTTCGCCGGGGCCAGCATCCAAGTGGAAGCCGAACAGCACGTGGTGTCCACGGGGCTGTACGCACTGGTCCGTCATCCGATGTACTTCGGTGCGGTGGTGATGATGCTGGGAACTCCCCTTGCGCTGGGCTCATACTGGGCCCTGATCGTGGCCATCGTGTCGGCGCCGACATTCGCCGTGCGTATCGGCGACGAGGAGAAGATGCTGCGCACCGAACTCGACGGGTATGACGACTACACCCGCAAGGTCCGCTACCGACTGGTTCCCTACGTGTGGTGAGGAGGGCGATATGAAGATCGGACTTCAGACCGCGGTGTCGGCGATCATCGGGCTGGTCGCATTCGCCGTGTTGGTGTTCGGTCCGGCCGGCACGTTCAACTATTGGCAGGGTTGGGTATTCATCGTGGTGTTCGGCCTGACCACGCTCATCCCGAGCAGGTATCTGGCGATACACGATCCAGCCGCGCTCCGGCGACGCATGCGGGCCGGCCCGGTCGCCGAAACCCGGCCGCTGCAAAAGGTCGCCAGCACCCTGGCGTTCCTGTTCCTGGTGGCGATGATCGTGGTGAGCGTATTGGACCACCGGTTCGGCTGGTCCGCCGTACCGGCTGGGCTGTCGATATTGGGAGATGTGTTGCTGGCGGCCGGGCTTGGCATCTCGATGCTCGTGGTCGCCCAGAACGGCTACGCGGCCGCCAATGTCATCGTGGAATCCGGCCAAACCGTGGTGACCACGGGCCTGTACCGGCTGGTGCGTCATCCGATGTACGCCGGCAACGTGATCATGATGCTCGGCATTCCGCTGGCGCTCGGCTCGTACTGGGGACTGGTGTTGATGCTGCCCGGCCTGGCGATTCTCGCGATGCGCATCCTCGACGAAGAAAAGATGCTGTGCGCCGAACTCGACGGCTACGCCGAGTACATGCAGCGGGTCCACTACCGGCTGGCACCCGGGGTCTGGTGATATCGCGGATTCACCGCATACTGCTGATATGGAACTGCTGACCGGGTTCGGGTTGGCGACCGCCGCGGGACTCAACGCCTACATCCCGTTGCTGGCGCTGGGCCTGCTGGCGCGCTTCACCGATCTGGTGTCGTTGCCGGCCGGGTGGGCCTGGCTGGAGAACGGCTGGGTGATGGCGATCGTCGCGGTGCTGCTGATCGTCGAGGTGATCGCCGACAAGATCCCCGCGCTCGACACCGTCAACGACACCGTTCAGACCTTCGTGCGCCCGACCGCCGGCGGCATCGTATTCGGATCGGGCACCGCGGCCCAGACCGCCGCGGTCACCGACCCTGGCGCGTTCGCCCACTCCGGTCAATGGATCCCGGTGGTGATCGGCGCGGTCACCGCCCTGGTGGTGTCGCTGACCAAGTCGGCGGTGCGGCCCGCTGCCAACGTCGCCTCGGCCGGGGTGGCCGCACCGGTGCTGTCCACCGTCGAGGACGTCACCAGCGTCGGTTTGGTCGTGGTGGCAATCCTGCTGCCGATCCTGGTGCTGGTGGCTTTGGTTGCGCTGGGCTGGGGGGCATTCCGGTTGTGGCGCTGGCGACGCCGGCGTGCGCAGCCCAAGCCGCTGGCACAGCCCGCCGCAGTGGACCCGTGGGAGTGATTGCGGCCGGCCTCGCCGAGTTCCGGCTCAGATCCACACGCCCTTACCGACGGCGACGACGCCACCCGCGCTGATCGCGAACCGCTCCCGGTCCTTGTCGAGGTCCACGCCCACCATCTCGCCCGGACCCACCACCACGTTCTTGTCCAGGATCGCGTGCCGGACCACCGCGCCGCGGCCGATCCGCACCCCGGGCATCAGCACGCTGCCCTCCACGATGGCGCCGTCGTCGATCACCACGTTGGACGACAACACCGAATTGCGCACCGAGGCGGCCGAAATGATGCTTCCGGCACCGACCACCGACTCCTGCGCCGAGCCGCCGTTGACGAACTTGGCTGGGGCGAGGTTCTCCGACTCACCGCGTATCGGCCAGCGCTTGTTGTACAGGTTGAACACCGGGTGCACCGACACCAGATCCATGTGGGCGTCGTAGAACGCGTCCAGAGTTCCGACATCGCGCCAGTAGCCGTGATCGCGCTCGGTGGCTCCGGGTACCTCGTTGTTGTTGAAGTCGTAGACCGCCGCGATGCCGTCGGCCACCAGCCGCGGGATGATGTCGCCGCCCATGTCGTGGTCGGAGTGGTCATCGTCGGCGTCTGCGCGGATCGCGTCGATGAGCACCTTGGTGGTGAAGATGTAGTTGCCCATCGACACGAAAGTCTGCTCGGGATCATCGGGAACAGCGGGGGGATCGGCCGGTTTCTCCACGAAGTCGCGGATGCGTCCGGACTCGTCGGCGTGGATGCAACCGAACGCGCTGGCCTCCGCTCGCGGCACCCGGATCCCGGCCACCGTCGCCCCGGCCCCGCTGTCGATGTGGAACCGCAGCATCTGCTCGGGGTCCATGCGGTACACGTGGTCCGCGCCGAAGATGATGATGTAGTCCGGGTCTTCGTCGTAGATCAGGTTGAGCGACTGATAGATCGCGTCCGCCGAACCGGTGTACCAGCGCGGCCCGAGCCGCTGCTGCGCCGGCACCGGGGTGATGTACTCGCCGGCCAGGCCGGAAAGTCGCCAGTTCTGGCTGATGTGGCGGTCCAGTGAGTGCGATTTGTATTGGGTCAGAACGCAGATCCGCAGATATCGGGCGTTCACCAGATTGGACAACACGAAGTCGATCAGCCGGTACGCACCGCCGAAGGGAACCGCCGGTTTGGCCCGATCGGCCGTCAACGGATACAGCCGTTTGCCCTCTCCCCCGGCCAGAACGATGCCCAGCACATGTGGCAACTCCCTCATGGTCCAAACCTATCCGCCAGCCAGCACTGCGGCCAGCCAATGGCACCACGAGTGTGCGCCGAGTGGCTGGCCCCACAACGACCTACTACCGTCTCGGATATGCGGGTGGCCATGATGACTCGGGAATATCCACCCGAGGTGTACGGCGGTGCCGGAGTGCACGTGACCGAGCTCGTCACACAGCTGCGCCAGCTGTGCCACGTCGACGTGCACTGCATGGGCGCTCCGCGGGACGGGGCCTTCGTGGCGCAGCCCGATCCGGCGCTGCGTGGCGCCAATGCAGCCCTCTCGACGCTGTCGGCGGACCTGAACATGGTCAACTCCGCCGCGCAGGCCACCGTGGTGCACTCGCACACCTGGTACACCGGGCTGGCCGGGCATCTGACCGGAATGCTCTACGACATCCCCCATGTGCTGACCGCGCACTCGCTGGAGCCGCTACGGCCGTGGAAGGCCGAGCAACTCGGCGGCGGTTACCGGGTGTCGTCATGGGTGGAGCGCACCGCGATCGAGGCCGCCGACGCGGTGATCGCGGTGAGTGCCGGTATGCGCGACGACGTGCTGCGGACCTATCCGGCACTGGATCCCAACCGAGTGCACGTGGTGCGCAACGGGATCGACACCGACGTCTGGTTTCCCACCCCGCCGGCCGAAGGTGATTCGGTCCTCGCCGAGCTCGGCGTCGATCTGCGCCGCCCGATCGTGGCATTCGTCGGACGCATCACCCGCCAGAAAGGGGTGGCGCATCTGGTGGCCGCGGCCCACCGGTTCAGCCCCGAGGTGCAACTGGTGTTGTGCGCCGGCGCGCCGGACACCCCCGAGATCGCCGCCGAAGTGGCCTCGGCGGTGGCCGAGCTGGCCCGGGCCCGCACCGGCGTGTTCTGGGTGCGCGAGATGCTGCCGATCAACAAGATCCGCGAAATACTGTCCGCTGCAACGGTTTTTGTGTGCCCGTCGGTGTACGAACCGCTGGGCATCGTGAACCTGGAAGCGATGGCATGCTCGACGGCCGTGGTGGCCTCCGATGTCGGCGGCATCCCCGAGGTGGTCGCCGACCGGCAGACCGGGCTTCTGGTGCACTACGACACCAGCGACCCACGCTTCTTCGAGACCCGACTGGCCGATGCGGTCAATTCACTCGTGGCCGAACCGGACATCGCCCGCAAGTACGGCGAAGCCGGACGTGAGCGCTGTATCGCGGAGTTCTCCTGGGCCCATATCGCCGAGCAGACCCTGGATATATACCGCAAGGTGTCCGCATAGCGGACACCTTGCGAAAGGAATCTAGCTCGTGACGCCTTTGAGTTCGTCGCCGAGCGCGGCGGCCTCGTCGGGAGTCAACTCGACAACCAGGCGCCCACCGCCTTCCAGCGGTACTCGCATCACGATTCCTCGCCCCTCTTTGGTTGCTTCGAGTGGACCATCACCGGTCCGGGGCTTCATCGCCGCCATCGAGTACTCCCTCCAACTGAGCCGGCCCGCGCCAGCGGGCCAGGTTGGGGCCGAAGCCGTCAACGTGTTGACGGCACCCGGCGCTGAAATGCTACTGAACTACCCCTATTGTTCCTTATCCGCGGCAAGACATGTGCAAAGACCCGTCGGATACTGACCTGAGTCACATCTGAGCCACCGCCGGAACCCAGCAGGACGCGATGTGGTCGTCGACCATTCCGGTGGCCTGCATCAGGGCATACGCCGTCGTGGGGCCGACGAATCGCATGCCCCGGCGCTTGAGTTCCTTGGCCATGGCCGTTGATTCCGGGGTCACTGCAGGCACTTGGGTCATGTCGGCGGGTCGCGGCCGAGATGGCGGGGCGAACGACCACAGCAGCTCACCCAGGTCGACGTCGAGGTCGGTGACCACCCTGGCATTGGCAATGGTGGCGGCGATCTTGGCCCGATTGCGCACGATGCCGGCGTCGGCCATCAGCCGCTCGACATCGGCATCGGTGTAGCGCGCGACCTTGCCCGCGTCGAACCCGTCGAACGCGGCCCGGAAATTCTCCCGCTTACGCAGAATCGTCAGCCAGCTCAACCCGCTCTGAAAGGCCTCCAGGCTGATCCGCTCGAACAGTGCGGCCGAATCCCGCAGCGGCCGTCCCCACTCGGTGTCGTGATAGTCGCGGTAGAGGGTATCGCCGGCCGCCGCACCGCCGGATTGGACCGCCCAACCACAGCGGATGCGACCGTCGTCGGTCACGGCTCGTCCACCGTGCGCCGCTGCCCGGTGCTGGCCGACACCTCGACATCGTCGGGATCGGCCTCATCGGCCTCGTCGGGCACACCGTAGGCCGCCCGCACCGCGGCCAGCTCGCCGCGCACAGCGTCGAGTTCGCGGCCCAGCCGATCCAGCACCCAGTCCACCTCGCTGGTCTTATAACCGCGAAGCACCTGGGCGAACTTGAGCGCGTCGACATCGGCGCCGGTGACGCCCGAGGCCGGCAGGACCGTGGCGGTGGTTCCCCGCGGCAGCGGTGGCAGTGTCTCGCCCCGGCCGAAAATGACGCTGCCCAGCCCGAACAGCACCGTGGCGACCAGAACCAGCACCACCAGGTACAGCAGTATCAGTGTCACGCCTTCGATACTGCCTCACCCGGGTGACATCTACCGCGGGCGCAGGGTCAGCATCGGCGGGCGGTCGGCCAGGGACACCGCCGTCACCCGCGGGGTGAAGTCGTCGCCGTCGGCGTAGAACTGGGTCAGCCCCACACCCGAATCGGCGATGCCGCATCGGGACAGCAGGGTGGCGATGACCTGTCGGCTCATCGAGGCCAGCTCGGTGAGCGGGCGGTTGCGGTGCGCCCGCACCCCGAGATTCACCTGAGCGATGGCGTCCAGGCCGAGTCTGTCGTAGGTGTCGACCAGCAGGCCGATCTCGACGCCGTAACCGGGCGCGAACGGCACCGAGGTCAACAGCTCGCGGGTGCCGGCGTATTCGCCACCCAGCGGTTGCAGCACGCAATTGAGCTCGGGCCGCAACGAGGCCAGCAGCGGGCGGGCCACCAGCTCGGTGACCCGGCCACCGCCATTGGCGTCCTCGCGGCCGCTGACCTTGAGCGGGCGCCGATAGAACCCCTTGACCAGGTGCACTCCGTCGGTGGTGAGCAGCGGGCCCAGCAGCTTGGGCACGAACATCGGGTCGGGGTCGATCAGGTCGGAGTCGATGAAGGCGATGAGGTCGCCGGTGCTCGCGGCCAGCGACCGCCACAGCACCTCACCCTTGCCGGGTTGCGGCGCGATCTCGGGCAGCGCCGCCTCCCGGGTGACCACCCGGGCCCCGGCGGCGACCGCGCGGATCTCGGTGTCGTCGGTGGAGCCGGAATCCAGCACGATCAGCTCGTCGACCAGCCCACCGAGCAGCGGGACGATGGTCTCGACGACCGAGCCCACAGTCTGTTCCTCGTTGAGCGCCGGCAGCACCACCGACACCGTGCGACCGGCCTTGGCGGCCTCCAGCTCGGCGATCGTCCAGCTCGGCCGGTTCCAGCTGTGGTCGGTCAACCAACTGCGTGCCGCGACGCCGGCGGTGACGTCCAGTTCCGGTACCGTAGTCATGCGCGATCCGCCTTCGGCTCCTCGCTGAAAGTCACGCCAGCCCCCTCACTGTTCGTGCGGGCGTCCGCACTCCCTGGATCGACGCGACCATTTCCAGCACGCGCCGGGTGGGACCGACCTCATGTACCCGGAACATCGCGGCTCCCTCCGCGGCGGCCAGGGCGGTCGCGGCCAGGGTGCCCTCCAGGCGTCCAGTCAGATCCACACCCAGAGTCTCCCCGACAAAATCCTTGTTGCTCAGTGCCATCAGGACAGGCCATCCGGTCTTAACAAGATCTTTTACGTGACGCAACAAAGTAAGACCGTGATAAGTGTTTTTGCCGAAATCGTGGGTCGGATCGATGAGTATCCGATCCCGCGGCACACCGGTTGCTACCGCATGCTGGGCCGCTGCGGTCACCTCCGCGATGACGTCGTCGACCACCCCGCGTTCGGTGATCCCGTAGTTCACCCGGAACGGCCGGGTCCGCGGCACCGCGCCGCCGGTGTGCGAACACACCAGCCCGGCACCGAACTCGGCGGCCACCTCGGGCAGCCCCGGATCGGCGCCCGCCCAGGTGTCGTTGATCAGGTCAGCACCGGCCGCGCAGGCCTGTTTGGCCACCGCCGCACGCCAGGTGTCGACGCTGATCAGCTGGTCCGGATAGGTGCTGCGCAGCCATTCGATGAACGGCACCACCCGGGCGATCTCCTCGTCGGCGTCAACGGTGCTGCCCGGACCCGCTTTGACCCCGCCCACATCGATCACGTCGGCGCCCTCGTCGATCACCCGCGCCGCCGCGGCCTTGGCGGCTTCATCGGTGAAGGTGGCGCCGCGGTCGTAGAACGAGTCCGGCGTCCGGTTGACGATCGCCATGATCAGCGCACGGTCACCCGCTACTGGGCGACCACAGAACGTCGACAACACGCCCTCCATAGTGCCTGGTGCGGCAACCGCCGCGATTTCTACCTCAGGGTCGCGGTCCGTCGCGATCCACGACCCCGGCGTAGAAATCGGCACGCCTGATTACTTGGGCCGCTTCCCGGCCGTCACTTCCTCGGCGTACTCGGCGTAGAACGGCACGTACCCCTCGTCACGTCCGGCCAGCACGTACAGCGGATCCGTGACCTCGGTTCCGTAGCCCTGCTTGCGCAGGTCGACCTTCTGGCTCTTGAAGGTCGAGGTGTGGGCCAGCTGCCCGACCACACGGACGAACAACGGCACGGCATAACCCGGCAGATGGCCGTAGAACGCCTCGGCCAGCGCTTTCCCATCGAACTCGTGGCCATTCTTGAACTGCACGGCGGCCATGCCGGCGCGGCCACCCGCCCCGGGTACCTCGACACCGAAGACGGTGCACTCCTCGATGGCCGGATGGCCGGCGACCGCGGCCTCCACCTCGGTGGTGGCCACGTTCTCGCCCTTCCACCGGAAGGTGTCCCCCAGCCGGTCGGCGAACGCGGCGTGCCCCAGCCCTTGGGAGCGCATCAGGTCACCGGTGTTGAACCAGACGTCGCCGTCCTTGAACGCGTTGCGCACCAGCTTCTTCTCGCTGGCCGACGAGTCGGTGTAGCCGTCGAACGGTTGCAGCGCGTTGACCTGGGACAGCATCAGCCCGGGCTCGCCGCGCTTGACCTTGTGCATCCGGCCGTCGGCGCCGCGGACCGGTTCGCCGCTGTCGGTGTCGTACTCGACGAAGGCGACCGGGCTGGGGCAGATCCCGGTGGACTTGGAGACGTTGAAGACGTTGACGAATGCGGTGTTGCCCTCGCTGGCGGCATAGAACTCACACACCCGCGCGATGCCGAACCGCCGGGTGAATTCGTCCCAGATGGCCGGGCGCAGCCCGTTGCCGATGATGGCCCGGACCTTGTGGGCACGGTCGGTCGGCTTGGGCGGCTGGTTGAGCAGGTAGCCACAGATCTCACCGATGTAGACGAAGGCGGTCGCGCCGTAGTCGATGACCTCGTCCCAGAACCGTGAGGCCGAGAACGACTTGCCCAGCGCCAGCGCCGACCCCGAGTTCAGCACCGATCCGATCGACACGGTCAGGGCGTTGTTGTGATAGAGCGGCAGGCAGCAGTACAGGGTGTCGGTGCTGTGCAGCCGCAGTCCCAGGCCGCCGAACCCGGCCAGGGCGCGCAGCCAGCGGTAGTGGGTCATGACGCTGGCTTTGGGCATGCCGGTGGTGCCCGAGGTGAAGATGTAGAACGCCTTGTCCTTGGCCAGTACGGCCGACGCACTGGCCGGGTTGGTGGTCGGCGCGGTCGCCGCGAGTTGGCGCAGCTCCTCGACCGTCATCAGTCCGTTGGCCTCGGCTCCGCATTCGGTGATGGGATCGATCAGGTCGGACTCGGCGACCACGGCCGTCGCGTTGAGCAGCCCGATGCTGTGCGCCAACACCTTTCCGCGCTGGTGGTAGTTGACCATGCCGGCGACGGCGCCGCACTTGACGATCGCCAGCATGAGCAGCACCGCATCGGGTGAGTTGCGCAGCATTGCTCCCACCACGTCGCCCTGGCCGACACCGCGGGCGGCCAGAACGGCGGCGTAGCGGTTGACCGTCTCGTTGGCCTGCTGGTAGGTGATGCGCTCGTCACCGAACTTGAGGAAAACCTGGTCGGCGTATTGGGCGGCCCGCTCCTGGAACACCTTGCCGATGGAGGTCTTGGACGTGGGCCGGGCCAGCATGCCGGTGACTACGCCCCGCACGATGACCGGAGCGTCCATCAGTAGACCGGGTACCTGACTTGCGATCTCGAATAGGCCGACGCTGCTTCTGGTGCCCGATGTCTCGTCCGTCATGCGGTGTCCCCTTGCGCGTTGATGTTGCCCTCGGTGTGGGCAACACCTTAACCGCGCAGGACGCCTCCGTTACCGCCGGTACTACTTACGAGTAACCAACGGGCGCGCACACGTCCAGCGCGGCCGCAACCTCGTCGACGACCACCAGCCGATCCAACGCCGAACTCGCCACGTAGCCGCTGTCGACCAGTCCACGCAGCCAGGTCAGCAGGCCGTCGTAGTGGCCGAACGGATCGAGCAACACCAGCGGCTTGTCGTGCATACCGAGGTAGCCGGCCGTCCAGGCTTCGAAGAACTCCTCCAGGGTGCCGATACCGCCTGGCAGTGCGATGAACGCGTCGGAGCGGTCTTCCATCTCCTTTTTGCGATCCCGCATGGAGTCGGTGACCACCAGCTCCGCGGCGTCGACATCGGCGAGTTCACGATGCACCAGCGCCTTGGGGATCACACCGACAGTGTGGCCGTTCCGCGAGCGCGCCGCCCGGGCTACCACTCCCATCGCCGAGACGTTGCCGCCGCCGGAAACCAAGGTCCACCCGCGTTCGGCGATCCCCACCCCGACCTCGCTGGCCAGCGCCAGCAACTCAGGATGCATAGGGCTGGAGGCGCAATAGACACACACCGCCCATTGGCGGTCAGTTTCACCGAACACGTACACAAACGTAAAGGGTGTCTGTTAACCACCGGTATCGGGCGGCCCGCCATAGGATTCGATTGATGACGGTCGGCCGGGTTATCGCACCGTGGGACCGCGCGCTCGACGGCGTGGCGGCGGCCCTGCACGAGCGGCGCGGCGCGGTTCTGCTCGGCCCCGACGGCGCGGGCAAGACAACACTGGCCCGTACAGCAGCCGAGCGTGTGGCGCCGGATTTCCGTCGGGTCGTGTGGATCACCGGCACCGAATCGGCCGCTGCCATTCCGTTCGCGGCGGTGGCGCACCTGATTGACGTCCCCGCGGTGGGCAGAACCGCCGACGTGCTGCGGGCGGCACGCGAGGCATTCGGGTCCGAGCTGTTGCTCGTCGTCGACGATGCCCACCTGCTGGACCGGCTCTCGGCGGCCCTGGTGTATCAGCTCGCGGTGAGCGGGGCGGCCAAACTCATCGTCACCGCGTCCGCGCACGCACCCGATCACGTCGCGGCGCTGTGGACCGACGGGCTGGTCAGCCGCATCGAGGTGCAGCTGCCGGGCCACGATGACAACCGGCTGGCGCAGCAGGTGACGGTTCTTGTTGACGACCTGCCCGACGAGGCGGTCGGCCTGCTGCGCTACCTGGCGGTCGAGGATCCGCTGCCGCTGGCCGCAGCGACCGCGTTGACCAGCGCGGACGCCGTGCAGGAAGCGCAACGCTGCGGAGTGTTGCGGGTCGAGGGCCCGGTGGTCCGTTGCGTGCATCCACTGTTTGCCCGCGCGGCGCGGGCCACCGTCGGCGGGCCCGGCCTGCGCCGGTTGCGCAGCACGCTCGTCAAACAACTGGCCGCGGAGCCGCGGCGCAGCGTGGTGGACCGGCTGCGGGTGGCGGTGCTGGCCCTCGACAGCGACGTGTCACTGCCCACCGGCGAGATGGTCGACGCTGCCGGCGAGGCCCTGCGGTTGGGCGATCTGGTGTTGAGCGAGCGGCTGGCCCGGGCCGCGGTGGCGTCCGGCGCCGGGTCCGGTGGTGAATTCAGTGCCGAATCCAGTGCCGGTTTCGACGGACTGCTGACCCTGGCTTATGCATTGGCCTGGCAGGGCCGCGGGCGCGAGGCCGACGCCGTGCTGGGACAGATCGACCCGGCGGGTTTGACCGAGGCCGAGTTGATGGCCTGGGCGTTGCCCCAGGCGGCCAACCAGTTCTGGATGCTCTCGGAACCCGAACGCGCCACCGCGTTCCTGCGCGCCACCCGCAACCGGGTGTCCACCCCGGCGGCACAGACCACGCTCGACGCATTGGCGACGACATTCGCGATGAATGCCGGTGCCCCGCAACGGGCTTTGGGCCTCGCGATGGAGGTATTGGCCTCCCCGATGGCCGATGACACCGCGATCGGTTGGGCCGCATCGACGGCGGCGCTGAGCTGTGCCCGGATCGGCCGGTTCGACCAGGTCGACGCGATGGCCGAACGCGCGGTTGGGGCGGGCCACCCCGGGTTGTTGCGGTTCACCAGCGGCTTCGGCCAGACCACCATGCTGCTGTTGACGGGCGAGCTGGACCGGGCGCAGGAGCTGGCCCGGCGCATTACCGATTTCACTCAGTTGCTGCAGCCGGGCCGGGCCGTCGGTGAGGTGCTGATGGCCGATGTGCTGCTGGTGCGCGGCGAATTGGACGAGGCGATTTCCTTGTTGCGCAAGGCAACTGCGGCATTGGCGCCAACTGGATACTCCTGGGGGCCGCTGGCCTGGATGCTGTTGGCGCAGGCGCTCGGTCGACGCGGGATGCCGGTGGAGGCCGGGAAAGCGTTGTCGCGTGCGGAATCCCGGCACGGCCTCAAGTCGATGTTGTTCGCCCCGGAGCTGGGGTTGGCCCGGGCCTGGACCTGCTTCGCCCGCAAGGATTCCCTGGGTGCGTTGGCGGCTGCCCGCGAGGCGGTCCGGACCGCCGAGCGTGGCGGCCAATCGGCGGTGGCGTTACGGGCGCTGCATGACTGCGTGCAATTGGGCGATGTGCGCGCGGTCGACGCCCTGGCCAGGGTGGACCTGGACTGCGTGTTCGGGCAGCTGACCCGCGACCATGCCCGCGCGTTGACGGCCGGGGACAGTGCCGCGCTACGCGAGGTCGCGGCGCGTTACCGCAGTGTGGGCATGCTCGCGGCCGCCGAAGATGCCGCGGGCCAGGCGTCGGCGTGATTTGCGCAGAGCGTCGGCTCGACACGTGCCGTGTAGTGCCCACCTGTGCCGACAATAGAATTCCCAGTTAGACCGCACGATCTGCAGGGGGCCCGATGAACCAGTTCACCGCCGACACCGGCGCCATGAATGGCTGGCAAGGGATCGTTGACGGGGTCAGTGGCGAGGTCACCACCTTCAAGAACGGGGCGCCGGGCGCCTCGGACCTCTCGAACAGTCACGGCGCCATCGGGTTTCCGATGCAGAACGCGTTCGATGGCGCGCAGTCCTCCCGCGAGGGAGCCCTGGGTGCCACGCAGGCCGCCGCGTCGCGGATGGCTGAACTGCTCGGCCAGGCCTCCCAGGCATATCAGCGCGGCGATATGGCTGCCGCCAGCAGCCTCAAGGCCCAGGCCGACCAGATCGAGGGCGCAGCATCACCGGCATCGGCCGGGGGCGGCTCAGGTGCAGCGGGTGGCGCGGGTGGCGCGGCAACCCAGATGATGAGCCAATTCGGTCAGATGGCCGGGCAGATGGCGCAGTCGATCACCCAACCGATACAGGGCATGGCGCAGGCCATGGGTCAGCTGCCGCAGCAGGCCATGCAGGGCGTGCAGGGCATCGTCGAGGCCGCCACCCAGGCGGCTGGTGGCGGTGCGGACGCGGCCACCGCGGCGGAAGGCCATGACGGC
The DNA here is from genome assembly GCF_029893345.1 of Mycolicibacterium frederiksbergense. Lineage (GTDB taxonomy): Bacteria > Actinomycetota > Actinomycetes > Mycobacteriales > Mycobacteriaceae > Mycobacterium > Mycobacterium frederiksbergense_B. Next base: position 164,745 of record NZ_JARXVE010000007.1, read on the forward strand.
GAGCGGGCACCGGCCGATGCCAATGCGGACCGGGGCACCGAACAACTCGGCACCCGGGCCGAGGCCGGTATCGGCCCGGTGCCCACCCAGGTCCGCAACGTCACCGGCCGGCAGTAGCGCTCAGCTCTCCACCGTCCAGCCGCAGCCAGCGGTCGATGCCGACGGCCGCCAGGAACCGTTCATCGTGGCTGACCACCACGAATGCTCCCCGGTAGGCGTTCAGCGCCGATTCCAGCTGTCCCACGCTGACCAGGTCGAGGTTGTTGGTCGGTTCGTCGAGCAGCAGTAGCTGGGGTGCAGGTTCGGCATACAGCACGCACGCCAGCGTCGCGCGCAATCGTTCTCCACCCGACAGGGCCGCCACCGGCAGGTTGATCCGGTCGCCGCGAAACAGGAACTGCGCCAACAGATGCATCCGACGGGTATGGGTGAGGCTGGGCGCGGCGGCCGCAAGACTCTCGGCCACCGTGCGGTCCTCGGCCAGCAGGTCCAGCCGTTGCGACAGGTAGGCGATCCGGCCCTGCGCCCGCTGCACCGTACCGGAGTCGGGCGCCAGCCCTCCGTCGATGATCCGCAGCAGCGTCGACTTGCCCGCCCCGTTCGGACCGGTCAACGCGATCCGCTCCGGTCCCCGGATGGAGATGTCAATCCCGTTGTCGGCGAACAGCTTCCGCCCATCAAGACTGGTCTGCAATCCCGCTCCGGAGAACACCGTGCGCCCGGTTGGCAGCACGGTGTCGGGCAGGTCCAGCGCAATCACCTTCTCGTCGCGCAACGCCCGTTCGGCGTCGTCGAGTCGCGCCCGCGCGTCATCGATCCGGCGGGCGTGCACATCGTCGGAGCGGGCGGCCGATTCCTGCGCATCGCGTTTGAGCTTGCCCGCCACGATCTTCGGCAGTCCCGCGTCCTTGAGGTTGCGCGCCGCGGTGGAAGAGCGTCGGGCAGCCCGCTCCCGCGCCTCCTGCATCTGCCGCTTCTCCCGCTTGAGTTGTTGTTCGGCGTTGCGAATGTTGCCCTCGGCCACCGACTGGGCGGCCTGCACGGTCTCCTGGTATGCGGTGAAGTTTCCTCCGTAGAAGATCATTTCGCCGCGGTACAGCTCGGCGATCTGATCCATCCGGTCCAGCAGCACCCGGTCATGGCTGACCACCAGCAGGCACCCGGTGTAGGTGTCCAGCGCGTCGTAAAGACGTTGCCGGGCAGCGCTGTCCAGGTTGTTGGTGGGCTCATCCAGCAGCAGCACGCTGGGCCGCTTCAGCAGCTGGGCGGCCAATCCGAGGGACACCACTTGCCCACCGGACAGCGTCCCCAACCGGCGGTCGAGGGCCAAGTCATCCAGGCCGAGCCGGTCCAGCTGGGCGCGGGACCGCTCCTCGATGTCCCAGTCGTCGCCGATGGCGGTGAACACCGCCTCGCCGGCGTCTCCGGCGGCCAGCGTTGCCAATGCCTCGAGCACCGGGGCCACCCCCAGTACCGCGGCCACAGTGAGATCGGCTGTGAACGGCAGGGTTTGGGGAAGGTACCCGACGGTGCCAACACCTCCGTCTAGGGCCACCGCCCCCGCCGAGGGCCGGTACTCGCCGGCAATCAGCTTGAGTAGCGTGCTTTTCCCGGCGCCGTTGGGTGCGACCAGGCCGGTGCGGCCCGGGCCGACGGTAAAGGACAGGTCCGAGAACAGCTCGGTGTCATCGGGCCAGGCGAAGGACAAATGGGAACAGACAATAGACATGCTGGTACTCCAAGGTGATGCGGGCAGCAGGCACCGCATTGAGGGATAGGAACAGAATGAAGAGGCCGGGATTACCCGGAGATGACCTCTTCGTTGTCCATGTCTCCCAGCATGTTTTCGGCCCACCTCGGCTAGACAGCAGTTGCGGTTCCCACAGTACGCATGGGCGCAACCGATTTTCGGCTCAGAACGTTCCGCGCAGCCGATCCAGTTGTCGCCGTTCACGTTTCGTTGGCCGGCCGGCACCACGATCGCGGATCGGCACCGTCGCCACCATCTCCTTGGGCGGGGGTGGCGGGCTGCGGTCGATCATGCACTCCGATGCGATGGCGGCACCGACTCGCTTGGCGATCGGGCGGATCACCTCCACGATCCGTTCCCGGCCGTCCAGCCGGACCCGCACCTCGTCACCTGGGCTGACATGTTGCGCCGGCTTGGCTGGAACATTGTTGACCCGGACGTGCCCGCCGCGGCAGGCCGCCGCCGCGGCGGAGCGGGTCTTGGTGATCCGCACGGCCCAGATCCAGCTGTCGACGCGAACCGTGCTCATGTCAGATAGCGCCGCAGCATGTCGGTGGTGGCGGTGATCGCGGCGACCTCGACCCGCTCGTCGACCTTGTGCGCGAGGTTGGGGTCGCCGGGCCCGTAGTTCACCGCCGGGATCCCCAGCGCGGCGAACCGCGACACGTCGGTCCAGCCGTACTTGGCGCGGACCTGTCCCCCGGCCGCGGCCACCAGCGCCGCGGCGGCGGGTTTGGCCAGCCCGGGCAGGGCGCCCGCGGCGGCGTCGGTCAATTCGATGGTGACGTCGAGCCCGTCGAACACCTCGCGGACGTGGGCGACGGCCGCCTCCACGCTGCGATCCGGGGCGAACCGGAAGTTGACGGTCACCGATGCGGCGTCGGGGATGACGTTGCCGGCGATGCCGCCGTCGATGCGGACCGCGGACAGTCCTTCCCGGTACACGCAGCCGTCGATGTCGACATTGCGGGGCTGATACGCCGAGAGCCGGTCGAGTACCGCACCGAGTTTGTGAATGGCGTTGTCGCCCAGCCAGGATCGCGCGGAATGCGCCCGGGTGCCCGCGGCGCGGATGACGACGCGGATGGTGCCCTGACAGCCCGCCTCGATGTAGCCGCCGGAGGGTTCACCGAGGATCGCGACGTCGGCGGCCAGCCAGTCGGGCAGGTCGCGCTCGATGCGGCCCAACCCGTTGGCGCTGGACTCGATCTCCTCGCAGTCGTACATCACCAGGGTGATGTCATGGCTCGGTTCGGCGATGGTCGCGGCCAGGTGCAGGAACACCGCGTCCCCGGACTTCATGTCCGAGGTGCCACAGCCCCACAGTTCGCCGCCCTCGTACCGGCTGGGCAGGTTGTCGGCGACCGGCACGGTGTCGATGTGCCCGGCCAGCAGCACCCGCGAACCCCGGCCCAGGTTGGTGCGGGCCAGCACCGCATCACCGTTGCGGATCACCTCGAAGCCCGGGGCCTGGGAGCGCAGCGCGGCCTCGATCTCGTCGGCGATGCGCTTCTCATTGCGGGATTCGCTGGGGATGTCCACCAGCGCAGCGGTCAGCTCAATCGGATCGGCACGAAGATCTAGGCCCACAGGGATTGAGGCTAGTCCAGTAACCTTGGCCAACGTGACTGCAGCATCTGGCGTCGGCCTGGCCACCATTGCCGCCGACGGGACCGTCCTGGACACCTGGTTTCCCGCCCCCGAACTGAGCGCCTCCGGCGAGGCCGGGACGGTGAAGCTGACGGGTGACGACGTGCCCGCCGAGCTGGCACCGCTGACCGGCAAGGACGAGGACCGGGGCGTCGAGGTGGTGGCGGTGCGCACCACGATCGCCGACCTCGCCGACAAGCCGGCCGACGCGCATGACGCCTACCTGCGGCTGCACCTGCTCTCACACCGGCTCGTGGCCCCACACGGCGCCAATATGGACGGCATCTTCGGCGCGCTGGCCAACGTGGTGTGGACCAACTTCGGGCCGTGCGCAGTCGAGGGCTTCGAGACGGTGCGCGCCAAGCTGCGCCGCCGCGGGGCCGTCGCGGTCTACGGCGTCGACAAGTTCCCGCGCATGGTCGACTACGTGCTGCCGTCGGGCGTGCGTATCGCCGACGCCGACCGGGTGCGCCTGGGCGCCCACCTGGCCGCGGGCACCACGGTCATGCACGAGGGCTTCGTGAACTTCAACGCCGGCACCCTGGGCACCTCGATGGTGGAGGGCCGGATCTCGGCCGGTGTGGTGGTCGACGACGGTTCCGACATCGGTGGCGGCGCCTCGATCATGGGCACGCTGTCCGGTGGCGGCAAAGAGGTGATCAAGGTGGGCAAGCGCTGCCTGCTGGGCGCCAACTCGGGCCTGGGCATCTCGCTGGGTGATGACTGTGTGGTCGAGGCCGGCCTGTACGTCACTGGCGGCACCAAGGTCACCACTGCCGACGGCCAAACCACCAAGGCCGTCGAACTGTCGGGGGCCAACAACCTGCTGTTCCGCCGCAACTCGCTGTCGGGCGCAGTCGAGGTGGTCAAGCGCGACGGCACCGGTATCACGCTCAACGAGGCACTGCACGCCAACTAGAACCGCGAATCAGGCCTGCGCGGGGTTCGCCCTGCGTAGGTTTGATTGCACGGTCGCCTCGGCGATCCCAGAATCGGGTCCCCCGGGATCCATACCTCTTGGAGCGTCGATGATGACACCCTCGAACAGCTACAGGCTTCTTCAGATCGCGCTCGTTGTGTTCGGCGCCGTGATGCTGCTCCTCTATCCGCTGGCCGTGATCTGGCCGTCGGGGTGGGCGTGGCATCCCGGTGCTCCCTACCAATCCACTTACTTCATGATGATCGTCGGCGTGTACGCGACGCTGGGCGTATTCCTGTGCAACGCGGCGCGACGTCCCGAGGCCAACATCAGCCTGATCTGGTTCACCGTGTGCTCGAGCGCCGTCCACGCCGGGATAATGGCGGTGCAGTCTTTCGGTAGCGGCCACCATATGGGACATCTGTGGGGAGACGTCCTGGCGCTGTTGCTGGTGGCCGTCGTGCTGGCGGTGCTCGTACTGTCATCCGGACTCAAGCAGCCAGCTGCTGACCGGGTTACCAGCCCGGCCGCTGGTGGAAAATCAACCGACTAGGTGCAGGGAATCCCGTGTGGGCCGCCGATCCAGTGGCCCGGCGGGGAATGCCACGGGCACCACTGTTTGACCTGGCCGGGTGGACCCCAGTTGACTCCCGGGTTCCAATTCCAGTCGACCCAGCCCGGTCCCGGAATCCACGGGATATTCGGGCCCCAACCGGGATCAGCCTGTGCCAGAGCGGTGCCGAGTCCGAGGGAGCCAATGCCCAGCGCACCGGCGATCACTGCTGTTCCTGCGATTCTTTTCAGATTCACGCTGCGGCCTCCAAACCGAGGCATCGCTGACGTGCAGTGCATGCCCCGTCAGATACCAAGGTACGCCCGCGGTGTTTAGTCGGCGGCGAGCACGCAGAACTCGTTGCCCTCGGGGTCGGCCAGCACCACCCAGCTCTGTTCCCCCTGACCGATGTCGACGTGGCGGGCGCCCAAGCCGATCAGCCGGTTCACCTCGGCCTGCTGATCGTCGGGGGTGAAATCCAGATGCAGACGGTTCTTGACCACCTTGTCCTCGGGCACCGCCAGGAACAACCAGATCGGCCCGGCTCCCGGTGGCGGGGTGAGCACCACGTCGCCGTCGGCGTTGATGTGGGTGGGCCAGCCCAGCGCGGTAGCCCACCAGCCTCCGAGCGCTTCGGGGTCACGCGCGTCGATGCAGATCTCGGAGAACCTCAGCCCCACTGGGCCAGTTCCTTTTTCATCACCTTGCCCATGGCGTTGCGCGGTAGGGCATCCACCAACCGCACTTCACGCGGCCGCTTGTGCACCGAAAGTTGCTGAGCGACAAACTCGATCAACACCTCAGGCTCGGCGTCGCCCACCACGAACGCCACGATGCGCTGACCTAGATCGTCATCGGGCACCCCGACCACGGCCACCTCGTGCACACGCTCATGGCCCAGCAGCACGGTCTCGATCTCCCCGGCACCGATGCGGTACCCGCCGGATTTGATCAGGTCGACCGACTCGCGCCCGACAATGCGGTGCATGCCATCGGCGTCGATGACCGCGACATCACCGGTGCGGTACCAGCCCTCGGGATCGAAGGCCTCGGCGGTGGCCTCGGGCCGGTTGAGATAACCGTCGAACACCGTGGGGCCCTTGATCTGTAGCTGGCCGATCGTCTCGCCGTCGTGCGGCACCGGGGCACCCTGGTCATCGACCAACCGGGTCTGCACCCCGTTCAGCGGCAGGCCCACCCAACCCGGCCGGCGATCACCGTCGACCCGGGTGCTCAGCGTGATCAGCGATTCGGTGCTGCCATAGCGCTCCACCGGAGCTTTGCCGGTGAGCCGCACCAGTTCGTCGAACACCGGCACCGGCAGTGGCGCGCTGCCGGAGACCAACAGCCGCGCCGAAGACAGCGCCAGTGCCGCATCGAGATCCTTGACCACGCGCGACCACACCGTCGGCACCCCGAAGTACAGCGAACCCCTGGCTTCGGCATAAGCGGCCGGTGTCGGTTTCCCGGTGTGTACGAACCGGTTTCCGATCCGCAGCGAGCCAAGTAGGCCCAGCACCAGGCCGTGCACGTGAAACAGCGGTAGCCCGTGCACCAGGGTGTCCTCGGCGGTCCACTGCCAGGCGTCTGCCAGCGCGTCGATATCGGCGGCGATGGCCCGCCTGCTGATCGGCACACCCTTCGGCGCTCCGGTGGTACCGGAGGTGTACATGATGATCGCGGTCGAATCCGGCGCGGGCTCGGGATAGCGGTGCCAGGACCGGGCATGCAGCCGCACCGGGATATGCGGCAGGCCCTCGGCGTCCTCGGGCTGCTCGCCCAGCCAGGCTTGAGCCCCGGAATCTGCGAGGATGTGCCGACGCTCGGCGGCGCCCACGTCGGCGGGTACCGGAACCACCGGCACACCGGCGATCAGACAACCGGTGATCGCCAGAACCGTTGCGGCAGTAGGCGTCGCCAACACCGCTACCCGTTGGGCCACCGCGACGCGCTCGGCCACCGAAGTGGCGCCGCCGACCAGATCACTGCGGCTGAGCACGGTGCCGCCGATACGGACGGCGTCATCGAGGTCGGCACCGGCGGCGACCGCGGCGGGGTTCAGGGAAGCCAGCAACACGCTTGTGAGGCTACCGGCGCACCCTTGTGCGATCCACTCGTACTCGACAGCTGTCGAAGTTGGCGACAGGCTGGTGCTCATGGGCACTACAGCTGGGCGCGACCGCGACGACTCCGGCCGGCCGCGCAACACCCGCCCGCGCGACGCACTGGGCCGGCCATTGCCCCATGGCAGCGAGGGCGTCGCGCGGATTCCCGATGACCTGGAGCTCTCGCCGGCCGAAACTCTCGCCTACGCCCAGCATCTGCTCGACCGCGGACAGGCGTTCAGTGCGCACGAAGTACTCGAGGCGGCGTGGAAGAACGGTCCGGAACACGAACGTTGTCTGTGGCAGGGGTTGGCGCAGCTGGCCGTGGGCATCACCCATGTGCAGCGAGGTAATCGGACCGGTGCGGCGGCGCTGCTGAATCGCGCCTCGGAGCGGATTTCGCGTGTCGACCGACCAGCGCCCTACGGCGTCGACGTGGCTTATCTGGTCGAATACGCCGTAGCCCTCGCCGATGACGTCGGCAAACCTGGAGACATCGCGCCACAGCGGTTATGCCCACGCCTGTCGGGATAATCCACGCCTGTCGGGATAATGAGGCCATGGGGACAATCCGGCAGACTGCGACGCGCGAGGTGTACCGGAACAACTGGCTGACGCTGCGCGAGGACGACATCGTGCGACCCGACGGCAGCACCGGCATCCACGCCGTGGTGGACAAACCGACCTATGCCCTGGTGATCCCGCACGACACCGATCAGGACCGGTTTCACCTCGTCGAACAATTCCGGTACCCGCTGGGGATGCGGCGCTGGGAATTCCCCCAGGGCACCGCACCCGAACAGCAGCACCTGGACCCGGTAGCGCTCGCGCACCGCGAGCTGCGTGAGGAAACCGGATTACGGGCCGACAGCATGGAACGGCTGGGCCAACTCGACTTGGCTCCCGGGATGAGCAGCCAGCGGGGCTGGGTGTTTCTGGCGACCGGTCTGAGTGAGGGCTCTCATGAACGCGAGCCCGAGGAACAGGACATGCACAGCGCGTGGTTCGCACGGGCCGAGGTTGAGCGGATGATCCGGGCCGGCGAGATCACCGATGCCCAGTCGATCGCCGCGTTGGCGTTGCTGCTGTTGCGCGAGAGCGGAATTCATCGTTGACATCAACTTGGGTTGAGGTTCTAGCGTCGAGCGCGTGAGCCAACCAGAAGTAATCGTCGACCACATCGTCCTTCGAGACGGCTTCGTCCCGCTGATCGATATCAGCAGCGCCCGCAACGGAGACCAGCGTCAACGTCAGGCGGTGGCCGATGCCATCGGCCGGTGTTGTGAAAGCAGCGGGTTTCTTCTGCTCGCCGGCCACGGGGTGCCCGATGCGGTGATCGCCGATGTCAACCGTGCGCTGCGCGAGTTCTTCTCGCTTCCCCAGGCCGTCAAGGATCAGGTCAGGGCGGATCCCGCCGATCCGCTGGCCCGCGGGTTCAGCAGCGCAGGAAACCTGGCGGCCACCAACGACGGAGCCGATCCCGCCGCCGAGCACGAAGCACCCGACCACGTCGAGAAATTCGTTCACTTTCCGCTGGGTAACCCGGAGGGATTCGACGGGCCGGGATGGACCGACGATCGCGTGTTCATCGCCGAACGGTGGCCCGAGGTGCCCGGATTCCGCACTGCCTACCAACGCTATTACGACGAGATGGCATCACTTGCGACCGAATTGTCCCGGCTGTTCGCCCTGGCGCTCGGCTTGCGCGAGGACTGGTTCGACGCCTTGATCGACCGGCCCAACTCCAATCTGATGGCCAACCACTACCCGGCCGATGATCAGCCGGCGGGGCACATCCGGCTGAGCCAGCACAGCGACTGGGGCAACCTCACGATCCTGCTGCAGGACGAATCCCAGAGCGGGCTACAGGTTCTCAACGACCGCGGCGAGTGGCTCGACGTGCCGGTGATTCCGGGGTCGTTCGTCATCAACATCGGTGACCTGCTGGCCCGGTGGACCAACGACCGGTGGGTCAGCACCGTGCACCGGGTGGTGAGCACCGGGGCACCCACCGCCGAGCGGTTCAGCCTTCCGTTCTTCCACCAGCCCAACTATGACGCCGTGATCGAGTGCATTCCCACCTGCGCGACGCCGGACAACCCACCGCGGTATGAGCCGGTGGTATCCGGACCGTACCTGCTCAACAAGTTCAAGGTCGCCTACGACCTGAGTCCGCACTGAGGTTGTGGCTCAGCGCCGTTCGGCCAGCGCCCGCAGGAAGAACGTCAGATTGGCCGGACGCTCGGCCAGCCGCCGCACGAAGTAGCCGTACCACTCGTAGCCGAACGGCAGGTAGACCCGTACGTGATTGCCCGCGTCGGCCAGCCGGCGTTGTTCGCCATCGCGGATGTTGTAGAGCATCTGATACTCGAAATCGTCCACCCCGCGGCCGAATTCGTCGACCAAACCGGGTACTGCATCGATGATCACCGGGTCGTGCGAGGCCACCATCGGGTAGCCCGACCCGGCCATCAGCACCCGCAGGCACCGCAGGTAGGAGTCGGTGACCTCCGCGGCGTCGCGGTAGGCCACCGAGACCGGCTCGTCGTAGGCGCCCTTGCACAACCGGATCCGGGCCCCCGACGCGGCGAACTCGCGGCAGTCGGTTTCAGTGCGGTGCAGGTAGGCCTGCAAAACCGTGCCCAACCAGTCGAATTCGGTGCGCAGGTCACGCACGATGGACAGGGTTGAGTCGGTGGTGGTGTGGTCCTCGGCGTCCACTGTCACCCAGGCACCCACCTCCCGGGCCTTCGCGCAGATCGTGTGCGCGTTCTCGTAGGCGATCTTCTCCCCGTCGCGGGGCAACGCCTGTCCCAATGCCGACAGTTTCAGCGACACCTCCAGCGGCCGCACCCCGGTTGCAGCGTCGTCGCGCTCCGCCAGCGCGTCGAGCAACACCAGATAGGCCGCCACGGTGCGTTCGGCGTCGTCGATGCTGGTGGTGTCCTCACCCAGGTAGTCGACGGTGACGAAGCGTCCCGAATCCCGCAGTACCCCAGCGGCGTAGAGCGCATCGGGAATAGTCTCCCCGGCGACGAATCGGTCCACCACCTTGCGGGTCACCGGCAGACGTTCAGCCGCCTGGCGCAGCCGGGCCGAGCGCGACGCAGCCAGGATCGTCGGGCGGGCAAGCCGCTGGAACGTCGACTCTATTGCTCCCCGCGTGCGCACCACGGTCAGGCCTCCATGTGCGGATAGATGTGATTGGTGGGTGGCACGAAGGTCTCCTTGATGGACCGCGCCGAGGTCCAGCGCAACAGGTTCAGCGCCGAGCCGGCCTTGTCGTTGGTGCCCGAGGCGCGGGACCCGCCGAAGGGCTGCTGACCGACCACCGCGCCGGTCGGCTTGTCGTTGATGTAGAAGTTGCCCGCCGCGTAGCGCAGTCGGTCGGCGGCGGTGAGCACCGCGGCACGATCGTCGGCGATCACCGCGCCGGTCAGCGCGTACCGGGCACCGGTGTCGACGACGTCGAGGATCTGCTCGTACTCGTTGTCGGGGTAGACGTGCACGGCCAGGATCGGGCCGAAGTACTCGGTGGAGAACGCCTCGTCGGTCGGGTCGTCGGAGAGCAGCACCGTGGGCCGCACGAAATAGCCTTCGCTGTCGTCGTATTCACCGCCGGCCGCGATGGTGACACCCGCGGCGCTCTTGGCCCGCTCGATTGCGGCGACGTTCTTCGCGAAGGCCCGCTCATCGATCACCGCACCGCCGTAGTTGGTCAGGTCGGTGACATCGCCATACTTCAGTTCCGAGGTGGCCGACAGGAAGTCGTCGCCCATCCGGTGCCATACCGAGCGCGGGATGAAGGCCCGGGATGCCGCTGAGCACTTCTGCCCCTGGTAGTCGAAGGCGCCGCGAATCAAGGCGGTACGCAGCACATCCGGGCGGGCAGAGGAGTGCGCGACGACGAAGTCCTTGCCACCGGTCTCGCCGACCAGCCGCGGATAGGTGTGGTAGCGCTCGATATTCGCGCCGACCTCCCGCCACAGGTGCTGGAAGGTGGCAGTCGACCCGGTGAAATGGATACCGGCCAACCGCGGATCGGCAAGGGCCACATCGGAAACCGCGATGCCATCCCCGTTGACCAGGTTGATCACGCCGGGCGGCAGGCCGGCGGCCTCCAGCAGCCGCATGGTGAGATGGGCGGCGAAGGCCTGCGTCGGCGACGGCTTCCACACCACGGTGTTGCCCATCAGGGCGGGTGCGGTGGGCAGGTTGCCCGCGATCGCGGTGAAGTTGAACGGGGTGATGGCGTAGACGAAGCCTTCCAGCGGGCGGTGGTCGGTGCGGTTCCACACGCCGGGGCCGCTGACCGGCTGCTGCCCCAGGATCTGGCGGGCGAAGGCGACGTTGAACCGCCAGAAGTCGATCAGCTCGCAGGGGGCGTCGATCTCGGCCTGATAGGCGGTCTTGGACTGTCCGAGCATGGTGGCCGCGGCAATCTTCTCCCGCCACGGTCCGGACAACAGGTCGGCCGCACGCAGGAACACCGCGGCGCGCGCGTCGAACGGCATCCCCGCCCAATCCTTCTTGGCGGCCAGCGCGGCCTCGATGGCGGCGGTGGCGTCGGCGTGATCGGCGTTGGTGAAAGTGCCCAGCCGCGCGGCGTGGCGGTGCGGTTGCACCACGTCGACGCGGGCACCGTCGCCCATCCGGTGGACGCCGCCGATCACGTGCGGCAGGTCGATCGGAGCGCCGGAAAGGTCCGACAATGCGGCGCGGAGCCGGGTGCGTTCACCCGAGCTCGGTGCGTAGTCGTGGACCGGCTCGTTGGCCGGGATCGGCACGTCGGTGATGGCATCCATGGGATAAGAATCCTCGGTACGACCCACGCATCCCTTGTCGGATCAGACAACACTGACCACGACGATCGGTAGAATCGGCCAACATGCGGGCAACCGGTGTCAGCCTGGGCCAACTGCTGTTGGCGCTGGATGCCACGCTGGTCCGGCTGGTGCAGGCGCCCCGCGGCCTGGATCTTCCGGTGGCCTCGGCCGCACTGATCGATTCCGACGATGTGCGGCTGGGCCTGGCCCCGTCGGCCGGGTCGGCCGATGTGTTCTTCCTGCTCGGGGTGTCCGAGAGCGACGCGCTGCTCTGGGTCGAGCAGCAGAGTGTGCGCCGGCCACCCACGGCGATCTTTGTCAAGGAACCATCGGGCGCCGTGGTCGGCCGTGCGGTGGCCGCGGGCACCGCGGTGGTGGCCGTCGATCCGCGGGCCCGGTGGGAGCGGCTCTATCGTCTGGTCAATCACGTCTTCGAGCACCACGGCGAAGGCGCCCTGCACGATTCGGGCACCGATCTGTTCGGCCTGGCCCAATCCATCGCCGAACGCACGCACGGCATGGTCAGCATCGAAGACGCCCAATCACACGTGCTGGCCTACTCGGCCTCCAGCGATGAGGCCGACGAGTTGCGCCGACTGTCGATTCTGGGCCGGGCCGGCCCGCCGGAGCACCTGGCTTGGATCGCCCAGTGGGGCATCTTCGATGCGCTGCGCGCCCGGCCGGAGGCGGTCCGGGTGGCCGAGCGCCCGGAACTGGGGTTGCGTCCCCGGCTGGCGATCGGGATCTTCTCCCCCGCGCCCGACGAGCGCCGGGCCCCGGCCTTCGTCGGCACCATCTGGGTGCAGCAGGGCAGTCGCCCACTGGCCGATGATGCCGAGGAGGTGTTGCGCGGGGCCGCGGTGCTGGCCGCGCGCATCATGGCCCGGCTGGCGGCGACACCGTCGACACATGCTGCGCGGGTACAGGAATTGCTGGGCTTGCGAGAGTCGGACGCCCCTGTCGAGCTGGAGCTGATCGCCCGGGAACTGGGTGTGGCGGTCGACGGCCGGGCCGCGGTGATCGGATTCGACGCCAGCACCACCGGTACCCGGCTCGCTGATGTATTGGCGTTGAGCGCCAGCGCTTTTCGCCACGACGCACAGATGGCCTCGGCGGGCTCACGGGTGTATGTGTTGTTCCCCAACACCGGCAAGGCGGTGACCTCGTGGGTGCGTGGCACCGTGGCAGCGCTGCGCGCCGAGTTGGGGCTGCAGCTTCATGCGGTGATCGCCAGCCCGGTGGCCGGCTTGTCCGGTGCCGCGGGCGCCCGCGCCGAAGTGGACCGGGTGCTCGACAGCGCCGAACGTCATCCCGGAACGCTCGCCGCGGTCACCTCACTGGCCGAGTCGCGCACGACGGTGCTGCTCGACGAGATCGTCACCGCGATCGCCACCGACGAACGGCTGATCGATCCGCGGATACCGGCGCTGCGGGCCGACGAACCGGTACTGGCCGAAACCCTGGGCGTCTACCTGGACAGTTTCGGCGACGTCGCCGGGGCCGCGCAGCAGCTGCATGTGCACCCCAACACCGTGCGCTACCGGGTGCGCCGGATCGAGCAGTTGCTTTCGGCTTCGCTCAGCGACCCCGACGTTCGACTGCTGCTGTCCTTGAGCCTGCGCGCCACGGCGTAACCCCCTGTCAACCGTTCGACTGACATCAGAATCAGCCGGGAAGTCGTCGCGCACCGCTGGTCGCAGGGGCAGTGTGTTGGTATGACCACCGAAGCGATTCACCGAGAATCCGAGCATCCGTATCTGAGCGGAAACTTCGCCCCGGTGCACGACGAGGTCACTATCACCGACCTCAAGGTCATCGGGAGCATTCCGGACTATCTCGACGGGCGCTACCTGCGCGTCGGCCCCAATCCGCTGCGGGCTCCCGACCCGCGGCACTATCACTGGTTCCTGGGCGACGGTATGGCGCACGGGATCCGGCTGCGCGACGGCGTGGCGACCTGGTACCGAAACCGCTGGGTGCGTTCGGCCTCGGTGGCTCGCCAGCTCGGCGAACGGTGGGCCGGTGGTGCGCACGCGGGTGGATTCGACTTCGCCGCCAACACCAACATCATCGGCCACGCCGGCAAGACGTTCGCACTCACCGAGGCCGGCGTGCGGCCCTATGAACTGAGCGAGGAGCTCGACACCGTCGGCCCGTCGGACTTCTGCGGCACCTTGTTCGGCGGGTTCACCGCGCACCCCAAGCATGACCCGAAAACCGGTGAGCTGCACGCGGTCTCATACAACCCGCTGCGCGGAAACCTGGTGAGCTACACGGTTACCGGGGTGGACGGCAGAGTCCGGCGTGCCGTCGACATCGCCCTGCCCGCGCACACCATGATGCATGACTTCACGCTGACCGAGAAGTACGTGGTCATCTACGACCTCCCGGTGCTGCTGGATCTGACGATGATGGTCAAGAGCGCTCCGGCCCGGACCGCGGCGCGGTTGCTGACCGGATTCGCGGCCCGGCACGCGGCACCGGACTTCGTATTGCGCGCGGCCATGCGCGGATCGGAACACGCTGGGCTGCCGACGACGACGATGCCCTACCGGTGGGCACCGGAACACGGCGCCCGCGTCGGCGTGCTGCCGCGGGCGGGTTCGGCGACCGAGATCCGGTGGTTCGAGGTGCCACCGTGTTATGTGTTCCATGCCCTCAACGGCTATGACCGCACCGGGCCCGACGGCGAGCAGGTCGTGCTCGACGTGGTGCGGCATCCGGAGGTGTTCACCACGGGCAACCAACTGTTCACCGACTCGATCACGTTGGACCGCTGGACCATCGACCTGAGTACCGGCCGGGTGGACGAGCAGCGACTCGACGGCGACGCCCAGGAGTTTCCGCGGGTCGACGATCGGGTCGTCGGCTCCGAACACCGGTACGGCTACACGGTCGGATTCGCACCGGGCCCCGACGGCCCGCCGGCCGCCATCCTGCGTCACGACCTGCGTGAGCACAGCACCCAGCGGATCGAGTTCGGGCCCGGTCGTGAACCGGGAGAATTCGTTTTCGTCCCGGCCGGGCCGGACGCCGAGGAGAACGACGGTGTGCTGATGGGGTTCGTCTACGACCGGGCCGAAAACCGCAGCGATCTGGTGCTGCTTGACGGCCAGAGCCTGGCACCCGTTGCCACCGTGCAGATTCCGGTCCGGGTTCCGCATGGCTTCCACGGCAATTGGGTAGCGTCGGACCGCTAGCATCGGCAGATGACCGAAAGCGGGCCGCCATCCCGGGTGGGCGAGCCGTCGGACTGGCACTGGATGTGGGAGATCTACGTCTGCGGGTTGTGTATCGCAGCGATCGTCGCGGTGGTACTGCTGCAACCTACCTTCGGTGGCAATGTGCCGGTGGCCTGCACCGCACTCGGCGGCTTGGTGCTGATCGTTCTGACGTTCGGCCGCAACGTCATTCGCGTTGCGGATCCCGTCGCGGGCACGGTGCGGGCCCGGGCCGTGGGGTTCGTGGCGGCGGCGCTGGGGCTGTGGCTGGTCGCCATCCTCGCGGCCGCTCCGGCCGTCGCGGCCATCCCGGCGCTGTACCCGCTGATCTTCGCCACTCTGCCGCTCGCCGCGGCATTGACGCTGACCTTCCTGGTCACCCTGGCGCCGTTGGCCCTTGCCACGGCAAGCCACGGGCTGGACTGGCCGGGCCTGCCGGCGGTAGCGGCGGTGACGCTGGTCGGCGCGGTCGCGGCGCCGATCATCGGTACCACGATCATGACCACCCTGCGGCAGCGGCAGCGGTTGGCCGAGACGGTCGCCGAGTTGGCGGCCAGCCGGGCCGAAACCGCTCGGCTGTCCCGGCAGGCCGGGGTTGCCGCCGAGCGGGAGCGGTTGGCCCGGGAGATCCACGACACCCTGGCCCAGGGGTTCACCAGCATCGTGGCGCTGGCCCAGGCGGTGCAAGCCGAAAGCGACAGCGATCCGGCCGCCGCCGCCCGCCACGTCGAGCTGATCCGCAGCACCGCGCGGGACAACCTGGCCGAGGCCCGCACCATGGTGACCCGGCTGACCCCGGCCGTGCTGGAGCAGGGAACGCTGTCCGCGGCGTTGCACCGCCAGTGCGACAGCCTGGCCGCCGAGACCGGTATCGCCGTCGAGTTGTGCATCGACGGCGACCTACCGCAGCTGGGCATGGCCACCGATGTGGTGCTGCTGCGTAGTGCACAGGAGGCGATGGCGAACGTGCGCAAGCATTCCCACGCCAGTGAACTACAGGTACGACTGGAGCCGGACCCGGATGGAGTGCGACTGTCCCTGTCGGACAACGGGATCGGTCTGCGACCCGATCACGTCGACGGTTTCGGCCTGCGCGGTATGCGCACCCGGCTGGCCCAGGTCGGCGGCACGCTGTCACTGTCCGCGCCGGAGCGCGGCGGGGTGCTGGTCATCGTGGTGGTGCCGGCATGACCGGCGATATCACCAGGGTGCTTTTGGTCGACGATCACCCGGTGGTGCGCGAAGGCCTGCGCGGCATGATCGACGCCGAGCCCGACCTGACCGTGGTGGGCGAGGCCGGTTCCGGGGCCGAGGCGATCGGGCTGGCCCGGCAGCTGCGGCCCGACGTCATCCTGATGGATCTGCGGATGCCCGAGCTCGACGGCGTCACCGCCACCGCTCGGATCCTGGCCGATGATCCGTCGATCCACATCGTCGTTGTCACCACCTACGAAAGCGACACCGACATCCTTCGGGCGGTCGAGGCCGGCGCCACCGGCTACCTGCTCAAGGACGCGTCACGCGCCGAGTTGGCCCGCGCGGTGCGCGACGCCGCGCGCGGCAAGACGGTGCTCGCCCCGGGGCTCGCCGACCGGTTGGTAAACGCGGTCCGCGCACCCTCGGTGACGTTGTCCGGGCGGGAGGTCGAGGTGCTGGCCTTGGTGGCCAAGGGCGCCACCAACGCCGACATCGGCCGCGCCCTGCACATCAGCGAAGCCACGGTGAAGACGCACCTGCTGCGGGCGTTCAACAAACTCGGGGTGTCGGACCGCACGGCGGCGGTGACCACGGCAATGTCGCTGGGGTTGCTGTCATAACGGTGAAGCGCCCTCTGGTGAAGCGCCCTCTGGCGGGTGGACGCCCGGCGGCGTAGGAAGTACCTCAGAGGGCATTACCGAGGGTGACGGAAATGATCTTCACTCAGCATTATTTGGCCTGCTTGTCACACGCCTCGTATCTGATCGGGGACGAGACCACCGGGCGGGCAGTCGTCGTCGACCCCCGGCGCGACGTCGAGGTCTACCTCGATGAAGCCGCCGCAAACGGATTGGATATCGAGCGGGTCATCGAGACGCATGTTCATGCCGACTTCCTCAGCGGCCACCTCGAGCTGGCAGCGGCCACAGGGGCGGTCATCTCGTATGGCGAGGGCGCCGACGTCGAGTTCCCGGTCGAGGCGTTACGCGACAGCCAGCGGCTGTCCCTCGGCGAGGTGACCCTGGAGGTGCTCGCGACACCCGGGCACACCCCCGAATCGATCTGCGTCGCGGTGTACGAGCATCCCGGCGACACCGTGCCTTACGGCGTCCTCACCGGTGACACGCTGTTCGTCGGCGACGTGGGACGGCCCGACCTGCTGGCGTCATCGGGACTGTCGGCCGACACACTGGCCCGTGAGCTGTACCGGTCCCTGCACGGCAAGCTGCTGCGGCTGCCCGACGCCGCCCGCGTGTTCCCCGCCCACGGCGCCGGCTCGGCCTGCGGCAAACAGCTCTCCAGCGATACGAGCTCGACCATCGGCGAACAGCGCCAGACCAACTACGCGCTGCAGCGCATGGATGAGGACCAGTTCGTCGCCGCCGTCACCGAAGGCCAGTCGGCGCGTCCGCACTACTTCGAGTTCGACGCGCACCGCAACCGTGAGCTGCGGCCGCTGCTCGACGAAGAGGCGCCGCCCCCGCTCGACATCGAGGACGTGTGCGCGCGCCGCGACGCCGGGGCCATCCTGCTCGACAGCCGCGAACCGGTCGACTATGCGTCCGGTCACCTGCGCGGCGCGGTGAACATCGGCTTGCAGGGACGCTTCGCGGAGTGGGCCGGCTACGTCTTGTCCCCGGACCGCGACATCGTGTTGGTCGGCGACCCGGTGATTGCGTTCGAGTCGAAGGTCCGCCTGGCCCGGGTGGGCTACGACAGGGTCGTCGGCCAGCTCCGCGACCTCGCCGCGGTCTTCGCGCACCGGCCCGACCTGGTCGAGACCACCTCGCGGCTGACCATCGAACAGCTGGCCGAACTGCGCGGCCTGGAGCCCGACCTGCAGGTCGTCGACGTCCGCAGCCCGGGCGAGACGGCGGCTGGCACCATCCCCAAGGCGCGCGAGATTCCGCTGGCGGTGTTCACCGATTCGGTCGCGGCCCTCGATCGGACTGCTCCGGTGGTCCTGTATTGCGGTAGCGGGTACCGGTCGGTGGTGGCCGCCAGCGTGCTCCGAGCAGCCGGTTTTGAGGACGTTTCGGACGTCATCGGCGGCTACGGAGCGTGGCAGAGCGCCGGCCTGCCCTCTTCACGCGGCGATGAGGCCGACATCATCGGCGACGCCCCGCACGTCGGGGCCCGGGCGGCGAAGAAGATGGTGGATGCCGGCGCGCTGTTGCTCGATGTGCGCGAGCCCGATGAGTGGTACGCCGACCACGCGCCCCGCGCGATGCTCCTCCCCATGGGTCGCGTGCGCGCCCGCCAGGACGAGTTGCCCCACGACCGCCCGATCGTGGTGGTGTGTCGCTCGGGTGGGCGTTCGGCGGCGGTGACCGCGTCGCTGCGGCAATCCGGTTTCGACGCCGTCAACTTGGCGGGCGGGATGTGCGCGTGGGCGTCCGCGGGGCTGCCGGTGGTCTCCGGGGGCAGCGACCCCGGTCTTATCGTGCACCGGGAGGAGCCACTGAACTGCGAGACGTCCATCTCCACGCTGGTCGGCGGGGTGGTGATGCCCAACGCCCGCTTCTATGTCCGCAACCACTTCGCCACGCCGGCACTGGATCCGGAGTCATTCGAGTTGACCGTGACGGGTTTCGTCGAACGGCCGCTGCGGCTTTCGCTGCGGGATCTGCACAACATGCCGTCGCAGTCGCTGGTGGCCACGCTGGAGTGCGCGGGCAACGGCCGATCGATGTTCGACCCCCCGACGCCGGGTGAGCAGTGGCGGTTCGGCGCGGCCAGCACCGCGGAATGGACGGGTGTGCCGCTGGTGGAGATCCTCGACCGGGCCGGGCTGACGCCGGACGCACGCGACATTGTGTTTCGCGGGGCCGACGCCGGTTTGGTCGACAACGCAACGGCGCCGGTGCGATTCGAGCGCAGCCTGTCGGTGGACGACGCGCGCGACTCGGGCGCGCTGGTCGCCTATGCGATGAACGGCGATTCGCTGCCGGTGCAGCACGGCCGGCCTGTCCGGCTTGTCGTTCCCGGCTGGTATGCGGTCGCGTCGGTCAAGTGGCTCACCGAAATCACCGTGATCGGCGAGCCGCTCCAGGCGTTCTTCCAGACGGACCGCTACGTCTACGAATACGAGGACGTCGGACACACCGTCCGCGAACCCGTTCGGCTGCAACGAGTCAGGGCGCTGATCACCGAACCCAGTGACGGTGCGGCGGTGACCGCGGGTGAACTCGTGGTGCGCGGCGTCGCGTGGTCGGGTGCGGCGGCGATCGACCACGTCGACGTATCGGTCGGCGGCGGCCCGTGGCAGCCCGCCCGGCTGATCGGCGAACGCCACAGGCACAGCTGGCAGTGGTGGGAGCTGTTGACCCGCTGCGACACTCGCGGCACCAATACCCTGCGGTCCAGGGCCACCGACCTCGCTGGCCGCATCCAGCCCGAGCGACCGGCATGGAACCGACTCGGCTACGGCGGCAACGGGATTCAGACGGTTACCGTCATGGTCGAGTGAGGCGCAGACTCTTCCCGCGAGCAGACGCGGAGGTACCCCAAAATGGGCATTTTCGGGTACCGGAGCGTCTGCTCGCCGAGTTAGGTGAGGCGCGCAACCGCGGCGGCGATGCGCTCGTCCGTGGCGGTCAGCGCAATCCGGACGTGTTGTATGCCAGCCGGTCCGTAGAACTCGCCCGGCGCAGTCAGGATCCCGCGCTCGGCCAGCCACCTGACCGTGTCGCGGCACGGCTCTCCGCGGGTGGCCCACAGATAGAGGCCGGCCTCGGAATGCTCGACGGTGAACCCGGCATCCCGCAACGCCGGCAGCAGCAGAGCACGCCGCCGCGCATACCGCTGGCGTTGGGCGTCCTCGTGCTCGTCGTCGTCGAGGGCCGCCACCATCGCGGCCTGCACCGGCGTCGGCACGATCATCCCGGCGTGCTTGCGCACCGCGAGCAACTCGGCGACCACGGCGGGATCTCCGGCCACGAACCCGGCCCGGTAACCGGCCAGTGACGAGGTCTTGGACAGCGAGTGCACCGCCAACAGCCCGGTGTGGTCACCGTCGCAGACCGACGGATGCAGCAC
Source organism: Mycolicibacterium frederiksbergense (assembly GCF_029893345.1). Classification (GTDB taxonomy): domain Bacteria; phylum Actinomycetota; class Actinomycetes; order Mycobacteriales; family Mycobacteriaceae; genus Mycobacterium; species Mycobacterium frederiksbergense_B. The sequence goes on from NZ_JARXVE010000007.1 coordinate 185,004, forward strand.
GCTGAACGGTTCGGCTTCCCAACTCAACCCGAGATAGCACTCGTCGGAGGCGATCAACACGCCGCGCTCGCGGGCCCAGGCGACCACCTTGCGCAGATGGTCCACTCCAAGCACCCGGCCGGTGGGATTGCTCGGCGAGTTCAGGTAGATCAGCGCGGGCACCTGCGGCCCGAGCTGAGTCAGCGAATCGGCGCGCAGCACCTGCGCCCCAGCCAGCAGGGCGCCCACCTCGTAGGTGGGGTAGGCCAGTTCGGGCACCACGACGGCGTCGCCGGGTCCGATCGCGAGCAGCGTCGGCAGCCAGGCGATCAGCTCCTTGGTACCGATCACCGGCAACACGGCGTCGGGCGCCAGGCCGGTGATGCCATACCGGCGTTGCAACGCCGCTGCGGCCGACGCACGAAGCGCCGGGGTTCCGGCGGTGGTCGGATACCCGGGAGCGGAACTGGCGACCGCCAGCGCCTCCCGGATCACCGGCGCCACCGGATCTACCGGGGTACCTACCGAAAGATCGACGATTCCGTCGGGATACGAACGGGCCAGCGCGGTGACGTCGGCCAGTGTGTCCCAGGGAAACTCCGGCAGTACCGCCGAACGACGCTGTCGCACCACGTCAGTCTCGGTCTCGACTGCTCAGTCCTCGGCCTTGGCCGGCAGATCCTTGATCACCTGCGGATCGTTGTCGGTCTGCCCGACCTTGGAAGCGCCACCCGGCGAGCCCAGCTCGGCGAAGAAGTCGGCATTGCTCTGCGTGTAGCCGGCCCACTGGTCGGGGACATCGTCCTCGTAGTAGATGGCCTCAACCGGGCACACCGGTTCGCATGCACCGCAGTCCACACACTCGTCGGGGTGGATGTACAACATGCGTGCACCCTCGTAGATGCAATCGACGGGGCATTCTTCGATACATGCCTTGTCTTTGATGTCGACGCAGGGTTCGGCAATGACGTACGTCACTGATGTCTCTCCTGTTCAGTGGCTGCGGGTCCAGCTCGATGGTCGGGACTCGAGAGTCCGACGTCACAGTATGCGTTGCGCATACCTGGACGCTCGTCTCAGTGTGCCCTAACTTCACACTCCAACCCATTTATGGGTGGCGCGTGGTAACAGATACTAATCGTTGCAGATACCTTTCGCCTAGCCGACAGGCCCATTGAGTTGGCCAACCGGTAGACCGAATGCAACTTGTTGCATAGGACCGCCGGTCCCACTTACGCTGCCGGCATGGGCCTGCCGCACGCCATCCTGGTGTCCCTGAGCGAACAGGCCGGGTCGGGTTACGAACTCGCCCGCCGATTCGACCGGTCGATCGGCCACTTCTGGGCGGCCACGCACCAACAGATCTACCGGACCCTGCGCACCCTCGAAGAGGCCGGCTGGGTGCTCGTCACGCCGGTGGCACAGCAGGGCAGGCCGGACAAAAAGGTCTACACCGTCACGGCGGCCGGCCAAGCCGAACTCACCCGCTGGATCGCCGAACCGCTCACCGGCCGAGGCGGATCGGTGGCCGACAACCGCACCCGCGACCTGGCCGTCAAGATCCGCGCCGCGTCCTACGGCGACCTATGCGCGGTGCGGGCCCAGGTCGAAGAGTTACGTGCCGAACGCGCCGCCCTTCTGGACACCTATCGCGGCTACGAGAAGCGACAGTTCCCCGACCCGGCCGGGCTGCGCGGCAGCGCACTGCACCAGTACCTGGTGCTGCGCGGCGGCATCCGGTCCGAGGAGAGCGCCATCGATTGGCTTGCCGAAGTTCTGGACGCCTTGAAGGAGCCCCAATGAGCTATCCGAATCTGTTGTCGCCGTTGGACCTTGGCTTCACCACAGTTCGCAACCGGGTGGTGATGGGCTCGATGCACACCGGTTTGGAGGACCGGGCCCGCGACACCGGAAAGCTCGCCGAATACTTCGCCGAACGCGCCCGCGGCGGCGTGGGCCTGATCATCACCGGCGGCTACGCACCGAACAAGACGGGCTGGCTGCTGCCATTCGCCTCACAATTGGTGTCCTCGTCCGAGGCCCGGCGGCACCGCCGGATCACCGGCGCCGTGCACGAGGCCGACGGCAAGATCCTGTTGCAGATCCTGCACGCCGGACGCTATGCCTACCACCCACTTTCGGTGAGCGCGTCGTCGATCAAGGCCCCGATCAACCCGTTCAAACCACGTGCCTTGTCCGCCAAGGGTGTGCGGACCACCATCGACGACTTCGTCCGGTGCGCGCTGCTGGCCAGGGAAGCCGGATACGACGGCGTCGAAATCATGGGCAGCGAGGGATATCTGCTCAACCAGTTCCTGGCGCCGCGCACCAACAAGCGCACCGACTCATGGGGCGGAACTCCAGAGAAACGCCGCCGCTTCCCGGTCGAGATCGTGCGACGGGTGCGCGAAGCGGTGGGCACCGATTTCATCATCTGCTACCGGATGTCGATGGCCGATTACGTCGAGGACGGCCAGAGCTGGGAGGAAATCGTCGCGCTGGCAACCGAAGTCGAAGCCGCCGGGGCCACGATCGTCAACTCCGGCTTCGGCTGGCATGAGGCGCGAGTCCCCACCATCGTCACCTCGGTGCCCAACAGCGCGTTCGTGGATATCAGCAGCGCGCTGGCCGAGCAGATCAGCATTCCGGTGGTGGCGTCCAACCGGATCAACATGCCGCAGACCGCCGAACAGATCCTGGCCGAAACCTACGTGCAATTGATCTCGATGGCCCGGCCGCTGTTGAGCGATCCGGACTGGGTACTCAAGGCCGCAGCCGAGCGCGCCGACGAGATCAACACCTGCATCGCCTGCAATCAGGCCTGCCTCGACCATGCCTTCGTGCACAAGAAGGTGTCCTGTCTGCTCAACCCGCGGGCCGGGCGGGAGACGACACTGGTGCTCAGCCCCACCCGCCGCGCCCGATCGGTGGCCGTCGTCGGAGCCGGCCCGGCCGGGCTGGCCACCGCGGTCAGCACCGCACAGCGCGGTCACCGGGTGACGCTGTTCGAGGCGGGGGCGGCAATCGGTGGTCAATTCGATTTGGCCAGAAGGATTCCCGGCAAGGAAGAGTTCAACGAGACCATCCGCTACTACACCACGATGCTGAACAAGCTCGAAGTCGATGTGCGACTGGGGGTTCGGGCCGGGGTGGATGACCTGACCGGGTTCGACGATGTGGTGCTGGCCAGCGGAGTCACCCCGCGACTACCCGCCATTCCCGGCATCGACCATCCGAAGGTCCTCACCTACGGCCAGGCCATCACCGGCGCTCCGGTCGGCAGGGCCGTGGCCGTCATCGGTGCCGGCGGAATCGGTTTCGATGTCAGCGAATTCCTGACCACGCCGGCGGAGCCGGCAGATGGCAGATGGCAGTCGCCACAACGTCTCAAGGAATGGAAGGCCGAGTGGGGCGCGGCCGACCCCCAGGAAGCGCGCGGCGCCCTCACCACTCCCCTGCCCACCCCGGCCGTCCGCGAGGTGTACCTGCTGCAGCGCAGCAAGGGGCCACAGGGCACCAACCTGGGCAAGACCAGCGGCTGGGTGCACCGCGCGTCACTGAAAGCCAAAGGGGTACATCAACTTTCCGGGGTGAACTACGAGCTCATCGATGACGATGGCCTGCACATCAGCTTCGGTCCCGAGCACCGCGATCGACAGGTGCTGCCCGTCGACAACGTGGTGATCTGCGCCGGGCAGGAATCGGTGCGCGACCTGGAGGACGCACTGCGCGGCGCCGGTATCGAGCCGCACATCATCGGCGGCGCGGCACTGGCCGCCGAACTCGACGCCAAACGGGCGATCCGTCAGGGCACCGAACTGGCGGCCCGCCTGTAGTCGGCGGCCCAGACCAACTTTCGGAAAACCCCACATCGGGGCACGGCGCATCGGTATTTTGACCCCGTCGACGATTCCGCACGTGCGGGTTCAGATTCCGCCCCGCACCTACGTGTTGGGGGGAGCCAGCGCATGGCAATCGAAGAGTCCACCCATGAACGTTTGATCGGCAAGGGCTGGGTTCAGGGCGTCGCCCTGGTGTTGATCTTCGGCTTCTTCGTCATGGGGCTACTGGCCTACCGCACCTACACGGCGTCGATGCCGATACCCGACAAGGTGGTCAACGAATCCGGACAAGTGCTCTTCACCGGCGACGAGATCACCCGCGGGCAGGAGCTCTTCCAGGCCCGCGGCCTGCACGAATACGGATCGATCGTCGGCCACGGTGCTTACCTGGGCCCCGACTACACCGCCGACTATCTGCGCCGCGCGACCGATGACATCGCCGCGCAACTGCAGGCCGGGGGTATGGGCGACACCCACGACGCCGTCGTCTCCGAATTCCGCACCAACCGCTACAACCCGGACACCCGCACCCTGGTGTTCACCGACCGACAGGCCGCGGCGTTCAACCGGATCACCCAGCACTACGCGCAATTCTTCGGCGAGAACTCCACCAAGTACGGCCTGCTCCCCCGGCTGATCACCGATCCCGCCGAGATCCACGACCTGACCGCGTTCTTCGCGTGGACGGCGTGGGCCTCGGCCGCCGAACGGCCCGGCCACAACTACAGCTACACCAACAACTGGCCCAGCGAACCCCGCGTCGACAACGGCCCCACCGCCCAGCTCATCGTCTGGTCAGCGCTGTCGCTGATCATGCTGCTCGGCGGGACCGGCATCATGTTCGCCGTCTACGGGCGCTGGAGCCAGAAGATCGGCTGGCACAGCGGCGAAGCCCCGACGCTGTCGTTCCGCCAGCCCGGCGAGGTCCCGCTGACTCCCGCACAACGCTCGACCATCTGGTTCTTCGCCATCGTGTCGGTGCTGTTCCTCGGGCAGGCCCTGCTCGGCGGTGCCGTACAGCACTACCGGGCCGACCTGTCGAACTTCTTCGGGCTGGACCTGGCCGCGATCCTGCCCTACAACCTGGCCCGCACCTGGCATCTACAGCTGGCCCTGTTCTGGACCGCGGCGGCGTTCCTGGCCGGCGGAATCTTCTTGACGCCGTTCATCTCCCGGCGCGAGCCACGACGGCAGCACTGGCTGTCCTACGGCCTGCTCGGTGCCGTGGTGGTAGTCGTCGTCGGCTCGCTGATCTCCGAGGCGCTGTCGATCTACGGGATCATCCCGTCGGGTTCGCTGTTCTCGCAGCAGTGGGAGTATCTGGACCTGCCGCGGCTGTGGCAGATCCTGTTGATCGTCGGGATGTTCCTGTGGATCGCGATCGTCTGGCGCGGCATGCGGGCCCGGCTCAAGGTCGAGTCCAAACTGAACATGCCGTGGGTGTTCTTCTTCTCTGGCCTGGCGATCCCGACGTTCTACGCCGTGGGGTTGCTCGCCAGCAGCGACGCCCATCTGACCGTGGCCGACTTCTGGCGCTTCTGGGTGGTGCACCTGTGGGTCGAGGATTTCCTCGAACTGTTCACCACCGTAATGGTGGCCTACATCTTCGTCATGCTCGGAGTGGTCAGCCAGCGCATCGCACTCGGCGTGATCTTCCTGGACGTCATCCTGTACTCGGCCGGCGGCGTCATCGGCACCATGCATCACCTCTACTTCTCCGGAACCCCGGTGGAACACATGGCCCTTGGCGCGTTCTTCTCCGCGGCCGAAGTGATCCCGTTGACGTTCCTGACCGTCGAGGCCTGGGCGTTCCTACAGCTGGGTTCGCGACAAACCGCCGGAGATTCCAAACCGTTCCCGCACCGCTGGGCGGTGATGTTCCTAGTCGCCGTGGGCTTCTGGAACTTCGTCGGCGCCGGGATCTTCGGCTTCCTGATCAACCTGCCGATCGTGTCCTACTACCAGATCGGCACCGCACTCACCGCCAATCACGGCCACGCCGCCATGATGGGCGTCTACGGCATGCTCGCCGTGGGGTTGGCCATGTTCGCCTTCCGATACGTGATTCCGGCGGACAAGTGGCCGGAGAAGTGGGCACGAGTATCGTTCTGGTGCCTCAATATCGGCCTGGCCTGGATGGTGTTCGCCAGCCTGCTGCCGCTGGGTGTGCTGCAGCTCTACCACTCGGTCAACGAGGGCTACTTCGAGGCGCGCTCGCTGGGTTACATCACCGAACCCGGCAATGCCGTGCTGGAATGGCTGCGGCTGCCGGGCGATCTGATCTTCATCATCGGCGGCGTCGTACCGTTCGTGTGGATCGCCCTGCAGGCGCTGCGGCACTTCAAGTCCGGCCTTACCACCGAAGAGATGCCCGAGAATCCGCTGTACACCGAGGTGCGGCCAACCCCCACACCGGAACCGCGATGACTCCTCCGACCACCGCGGTATGGCTGATGGCCGGGTACGCCCTGGCACTGGTCGCGGTGGCCTGGGGATTCGACGCGATGGCACGGCGCGCCTCGATGCGCGCCGCCCGTTGGCGCACTGGGCAATTCACCTACCACGCCGATCACGACGCCTGGCTGTGCCCACAGGACCAGTGGTTGTGGCCCACCTCATTCGATCCGGCCAACCGGGTGATGCGCTACCGGGCCAAGCCGTCGGTCTGCAACAGCTGCCCGGTGAAGACCACCTGCACCAGCTCTGAACACGGCCGTGAGATCAGTCGGGAAGTCGATCCGTGGCCGTATTCGGAGGCCGGACAGTTTCACCGCGGGATCGCCTGCGCGGTGGCGGGGTTGGCGCTCGTGATGCTGGTGGCGATGCTGATCGGCCAGCACGGTGCCGGTGACGTGGTGGTGCTGACGGTGACGGCGTTGATCGTCGTCGCCGCCGGTGTACCACTGGCGCACCACCTTTGGGCCAGCCCGGCCAACGCACCCGATCACCTCCCGCACCGCACGGGCGAACAGGACATCGCGGCAATCAGCGTCGACCGGTTCAGCACCCAGTGGGGTGGCGGCTGGTCCGACCGGAAGGAGATCCAGTGACCGGACTATGGCTGTTCCTCGCCGCGGCGGGGCTGATTGTGGTGGCGGCACTGGCCTTCGTCTCGTTGAAGGTGCTGCGTGAATACGAGCGCGGGGTGGTGTTCCGGATGGGCCGGGCCCGCCCGCTGTACGGGCCCGGACTGGTGGTCCTACTGCCGCTGGCCGACCGGATGGTGCGGGTCGATCAGCGGGTGGTCACGCTGACCATCCCGCCGCAGGAGGTGATCACCCGCGACAATGTGCCGGCCCGGGTCAACGCCGTGGTGATGTTCCAGGTCACCGATCCACTGAAAGCGATTATGGCAGTGGAGAACTACGCGGTGGCCACCTCCCAGATCGCCCAGACCACGCTGCGGTCGCTGTTGGGCCGGGCCGATCTGGACACCCTGCTGGCGCACCGCGAGGACCTCAACGTCGACCTGCGCGGCATCATCGAGACCCAGAGCGCCCTGTGGGGTGTCGAGGTTCGGGTGGTCGAGATCAAGGACGTCGAGATCCCGGAGTCCATGCAGCGGGCCATGGCCCGGGAGGCCGAGGCCGAACGCGAACGCCGGGCCAAGGTGATCAACGCCCGCGGTGAGCTGCAGGCCTCCGAAGAGCTGCGCCAGGCCGCCGAAACGTTGTCGAAGAACCCGGCGTCGCTTCAGCTGAGGTACCTGCAGACTCTGCTTGAGCTTGGCGCGGACCAGAATTCGACCGTGGTGTTCCCGCTACCGGTCGACATCATCACGCCGTTCTTGAAGAACCCGGGGGCCATCGGCGAGGTACTCAACGGGGTGACCGCCAAGCTCACCCAATGATGCCTACTGCTGCGGTGGCAGGCTCGCGACCAGCGGCGCGTCGACGCCTAGCGGCCCCACTTTGGCGGCCCCGCCCGGCGACCCCAACGGCTCATCCCGGCCCGGCAGGGTCTCGGTGAAGAACGCGGCGTTGTCGGCCAGATACGGTTTCAGCTCGCCGGGCACATCGTCCTCGTAGTAAATCGCCTCGACGGGGCAAACCGGCTCGCAGGCACCGCAGTCCACGCACTCGTCCGGGTGGATGTAGAGCGACCGCGCACCCTCATAGATGCAGTCGACAGGACATTCCTCCACACACGCCCGGTCCTTGACATCCACACAAGGCTTGCCGATCACGTATGTCATGCGCCATAGTTTATACAAGTCCTAGTTGTAAAAACTAGTGGAGGCGAACGATGACATCCCAGCAACTCGATGTGCGTGCACTGCCGAAACCCCAGAAACACCCGGCGATCTTCGCCGCCTTCACCGCATTGCCGCTCGGAGGCTCGTTCATCCTGGTCAACAACCATGACCCCGTGCACCTGCACGAAGAGTTCGAGACCGATCTCGCCGGCGGATACGACTGGACCTACGTGGAACGCGGACCGGAGGTCTGGCGCATCCGGATCGGGAAACGGACGTCGACGGCGCTGCCGCACTTGCTGACCAACACTGTCGACGAGTCCGCTGCACACGCACCCGATGCGGCAGGTGCGGTGTGGAAATTGCAGGTGAGCAACCGCGATCTGGATGCCAACATCATCGCGTTGCCGCCCGGCGGGGTGATCGAAAAGCACACCGGGCTCGACGTCGACGTCGTCATCCACGTGCTCGCCGGCAGCGGCAACCTGATCACCGAGTTCGAGTTACCCTGCCTGCTCAAACCGGGCGACCTGATGTGGCTGCCACGACGATCCGAGCGCAAGTTCGTCGCCGGCGAACACGGGCTGCGCTACCTCACCGTGCATCAGCGTCGAAAGGCGCTGGTGCTCGAGCCCCCCGAGCGACGCCGCACATCATGACCAGGACCATCCCTGTTGCACCCACCCGGGTTTTCCCAGAACGCATGGGCCCCAAGGGAAATCTGATCTACAAGCTGATCACCACCACCGATCACAAGCTGATCGGCATCATGTACATGGTCACCTGCTTCGTGTTCTTCTTCCTCGGCGGCCTGATGGCGCTGTTCATGCGCACCGAGCTGGCGATGCCTGGGTTGCAGTTCCTGTCCAATGAGCAGTACAACCAGCTGTTCACCATGCACGGCACGGTGATGCTGCTGTTCTATGCCACCCCGATCGTGTTCGGGTTCGCCAACCTGGTGCTGCCGTTGCAGATCGGCGCGCCCGATGTGGCCTTCCCGCGGCTGAACGCACTTTCGTTCTGGCTCTTCATATTCGGCGGATCCCTGACACTTTCCGGTTTCATCACCCCCGGCGGTGCCGCGGACTTCGGCTGGACCGCCTACTCGCCACTCACCGATGCCATCCACTCGCCCGGTGCGGGCGGCGACCTGTGGATCCTGGGCCTGGCGGTCGGCGGCCTGGGCACCATCCTCGGCGCGGTGAACATGATCACCACCGTGGCGTGCATGCGCGCACCGGGCATGACCATGTTCCGGATGCCGATCTTCACCTGGAACATCCTGGTCACGAGCATCCTTGCGCTGGTGGTCTTCCCACTGCTGACCGCCGCGCTGTTCGGCCTGGCCGCCGACCGCCATCTGGGCGCACACATCTACGACCCGGCCAACGGCGGCGTGATCCTATGGCAGCACCTGTTCTGGTTCTTCGGACACCCCGAGGTGTACATCGTCGCGCTGCCGTTCTTCGGCATCGTGACCGAGATCATCCCGGTGTTCAGCCGCAAGCCGGTCTTCGGCTACACCACGCTGATCTACGCGACACTGTCGATCGCGGCACTGTCGATGGCAGTGTGGGCGCACCACATGTACGCCACCGGGGCCGTTCTGCTTCCGTTCTTCAGCTTCATGTCCTATCTGATCGCGGTGCCCACCGGGATCAAGTTCTTCAACTGGATCGGCACCATGTGGAAGGGCCAGTTGACGTTTGAGACGCCGATGCTGTTCGCGGTCGGCTTCATGGTCACCTTCCTGCTGGGTGGCCTGTCCGGCGTCATGCTGGCCAGCCCACCGCTGGATTTCCATGTCACCGACACCTATTTTCTGGTGGCGCATTTCCATTACGTGCTGTTCGGCACCATCGTGTTCGCGACGTTCGCCGGCGTGTACTTCTGGTTCCCGAAGATGACCGGCCGACTGCTCGATGAGCGGCTGGGCAAGCTGCACTTCTGGCTGACCTTCATCGGTTTCCACACCACGTTCCTGGTGCAGCACTGGCTGGGTAACGAGGGCATGCCGCGTCGTTACGCCGACTATCTGCCCAGTGACGGCTTCACCACGCTGAACGTTGTGTCCACCATCGGCGCATTCACGCTCGGCGTTTCGATGTTGCCGTTCGTCTGGAACGTGTTCAAGAGCTGGCGCTACGGCGAGCCGGTGACGGTGGACGATCCGTGGGGCTACGGCAACTCGCTGGAGTGGGCGACCAGTTGCCCGCCACCGCGGCACAACTTCACCGAGCTGCCGCGCATCCGTTCCGAACGCCCGGCATTCGAGCTGCGCTACCCGCACATGGTCAAGCGAATGCGCGCCGAATCCTATATCGGGAGCCGCACCAGCACCGCCGTAGCTCTCCAGCATCTGGAAGCTGACTCTCGTTAGCCGGGGTCAGGCCTGCTTGAGCGCCTCGATTTCGAGAGTGATGGTCACCTTGTCGCCGACGACGGTGCCGCCGGTCTCCAGCGGCATGTCGATGTCGATGCCGAAGTCCTTGCGGTTCAACACGACCGAGGCCTCGAAGCCCGCGACAGCGCCCTGGCCCATGCCGGGGTTCACACCGTTGTACTCGAGCTTGAGCGACACCGGCTTGGTCACACCCTTGAGGGTGAAGGCGCCGTCGACGATGTAGTCGTCACCATCGGGGCGGACGCCGGTCGAGACGAAGGTGGCGGTCGGGTAGTTCTCGGCGTCGAAGAAGTCTGCGGACCGCACGTGCGCATCGCGCTGCTCGTTGCGGGTGTCGATCGAGTTGACGTCGATGGTGGCGCTGACGGACGGGGTGCCGTCCGCGGCGACGGTGACCGCGCCGCTGAACGTCTCAAAACTGCCGCGGACCTTGCTCACCATGAGGTGACGGACCGAGAAATTGATCGACGAATGCACCGGGTCGATGGCCCAGGTGCCTGCGGTCAGGTCGGTGGCTACGGCTGCGGTCATGAGGTCTCCTTGGTTTGAGAGCCGGCTGATCCGGCACCTTCACCAACGTCCAACCGGACCGCGGTCCGATTTCATTCCCGCATTCCGCGAGCGACCGCAAAATGCCAGGATTTACGGCGTGTCGCCGTACAGACACGGTCGCTCGCGGTGCAAAAGGTGCAGAAGGGACGTCAGGCAGCGAGCGGCGAGTAGTCGGTGGTGCGCTGGCGCGCGGGCCGGCCGATCCCCTCGGCGATCGCCACCAATTCCTCGACGGTCTTGGCCGAGCCGTTCTCCGAGCCGGCCATCCGGGAGATGGTCTCCTCCATCAGCGTGCCGCCCAGATCGTTGGCGCCGCCGCGCAGCATCACCTGGGTGCGCTCCACGCCCAGCTTGACCCAGCTGGTCTGGATGTGAGAGATCCTGCCGTGCAACATGATCCGGGCCAGCGCATGCACCGCACGGTTGTCCCGGTGGGTCGGCCCGGGCCGGGCCCCGCCGGCCAGATACAACGGCGAGGACTGGTGCACGAACGGCAGCGGGACGAACTCGGTGAACCCGCCGGTGCGGTCCTGGATCGAACGCAGCACATTGAGGTGACCCACCCAGTGCTTGGGCGTGTCCACGTGGCCGTACATCATGGTCGAGCTGGAGCGCAGCCCCACCTCGTGGGCGGTCGTGACGACGTTGATCCACTCCGACGTCGGCAGCTTGCCCTTGGTCAGCACCCAGCGCACCTCGTCGTCGAGGATCTCGGCAGCGGTGCCCGGGATGGTGTCCAGGCCCGCCTCGCGCAGCGAAGTCAGCCACTCCCGGACGGACAGGCCGCTGCGGGTCACACCATTGGCGATCTCCATCGGGCTGAACGCGTGCACATGCATGGACGGCACCCGCGCCTTGACCGCGCGGACCAGGTCCGCATAGCCGGTGACCGGCAACTCCGGGTCGATGCCGCCCTGCATGCAGACCTCGGTGGCGCCCGCCACGTGCGCCTCCCAGGCCCGGTCGGCGACCTCGTCGGTGGACAGTGAGTAGGCGTCGGCGTCGCCCTTGCGCTGCGCGAAGGCGCAGAACCGGCAGCCGGTGTAGCAGATGTTGGTGAAGTTGATGTTGCGGTTGACGACGAAGGTCACGTCATCGCCGACCACATCGCGACGCAGCGAATCAGCCAGTGCGGTAACGGCTTCCAGCGCCGGACCATTGGCGGTGGCCAACGCGAGGTACTCGTCGTCGCTGCAGCCGCCCGGATCACGCTCAGCGCTGCGCAGCGCGGCCAGCACATCGGTGTCGATGCGTTCCGGAGCGCGGGCCGCCAACTCGTTGATCTTCTCCCGAATCGACTCCCAGTCGCCGAACGCGCTGTCCAGATCGCTGCGGGTCTCGGTGCGCCGCCCCTCCGAATCGATCGCGGAGTGCAGATCGGTGCGCCCCAACGATTCGGCGGCATCGTCGGGCTCCTGCCAGGGCCGCCCGACCGGGTTGATGTCGAGGGCATATCCGGTGTCGGGGTCGGCCAGCGCCTCGACGTGCCCACGCACGCGGGGGTCGATCCAGCCGGCATCGGCCTGCACGTAGGCCGGTTGCGCGGTCAGACGCTGCACCAGGTCATAGCCTGCCTCGGCGGTGACCTCGGCCAGATCGTCGAGTGCGGGCCACGGCCGCTCAGGGTTGACGTGATCGGGCGTCAGCGGCGACACCCCGCCCCAGTCGTCGACACCGGCGCCGATCAGGGCCAGACAGTCCTCGCGCGACACCAGGTTCGGCGGCGCCTGGATCCGCATCTTGGGGCCCAGCACCAAGCGCGTGACGGCGATGGTGGCCAGGAAGTCCTCGATACCGGCGTCGGGCGTCGAGGCCATCGCGGTGTGTTCCTTGGCCCGGAAGTTCTGCACGATAACTTCCTGAACGTGGCCGAATTCCTTGTGCGAGCGCCGGATCGCATGCATGGTCTCGGCCCGCTCGAGCAGCGTCTCACCGATCCCGACCAGCAGGCCGGTGGTGAACGGGATGGACAGCCGGCCGGCATCATCGAGCGTGCGCAGCCGCACCGCCGGGTCCTTGTCCGGGCTGCCGTAATGCGCCTCGCCCTTGGTCTCAAACAACCGCCGGCTGGTGGTCTCCAGCATCATCCCCATCGACGGGGCGACCGGCTTGAGCCGGGACAGCTCCGACCAACTCATCACCCCGGGGTTCAGATGCGGCAGCAGGCCGGTCTCCTCCAGCACCCGGATCGCCATCGCCCGCACATAGTCCAGCGTGGAGTCATAGCCACGCTCATCGAGCCACTGCCGGGCCTCGTCCCACCGGTCCTCCGGGCGGTCCCCGAGCGTGAAAAGTGCTTCTTTACAGCCGAGTTCGGCGCCGCGGCGGGCCACGTCGAGAATCTCGTCGGGCTCCATGTACATACCCATGCCCTGCGCGCGCAGCTTGCCCGGCACGGTGACGAACGTGCAGTAGTGGCAGGTATCCCGGCACAGGTGGGTGACCGGGATGAACACCTTGCGCGAGTAACTGACCGGCAATCGGCCGTGCGCGCCACGCCGGCCCGCAGACTCCAGACCCGCATCCCGCACCCGGGCGGCACTCGCACACAGATCCGCCAGATCCTCACCGCGCGCGGTCAATGCGACCGCAGCCTCCTCGACATTCAACGCCACACCATCGCGGGCCCGGCGCAACACGCGCCGCAAGGCCGCAGGGCTGGGCGCTGCAGACGCCGGTGGAACCACGGGGGTGGGCAGATCAGCGCCGCGCTGGGGGTTCAGAGCCACTCCCGTGTAACCGTCAAGTTGTTCACAATCATCCACGCGTCTCACATTCTGAAACCACTGCGTCTGACATACCGGTCACAGTAGTCCCAGCATTGAGACCGCTGCGTGGCGCTGCCGAGTTCACGCCCTGCATCACAGCTTTAAATGCGCGGTCGACGGGGCTCGGCACGATAGGTTGTCTCCCGGTCGGGCCACGGATTCGAAGAGGGTGTGTCATGTCAGTGTCAGTTTCTGTCCGCACGTATTTGATGGCAGGAGCTGTGGCCGCCACCGCCACCACTGTCGCCCTCACCTCGGTGCAGGTGACACCTCGCGACGTCGCCATACCCACCCACTCGACCTCGGTCTCCACGCATCCGCAGCTGACCCAGGCCATGGTGGACCTACTGGCCGCCGCGAGCCGGATGACCGTGACGCTGCCGACGCCGTCCGGCTCGCACTCTGGCGCACCCACGAACGGCGGCGCGCCTTCCAACGGCGCCGCGCCTGCACTCGGCGCCGCACCCGCACTCGGCGCCGCGCCCGCACTCGGCGCCGCACCCATGATCAGCGGTGCATCCGCGATCGGCGGCGCACCTGCGGCGGCAGCCGCCCGCGATGGCGTGACCGTTCAGAACGCGGCCAGCGACTGGGTTACCTCGACATACAAGTACATCCAGTCATGGGTCGACTGGGGCGTGAATTACGGCATTGATCTTGCGTATTGGGCCGCGGGATGGGGGGTGCCGTTCGCCGGCCTGATCGGTGACCAGGTCGGCATCTTCTACTACTCGCTGATCCGGCCCATCGCGAACAGCGTGGTGTACGACCTGATCAACCCGGTCCTGAATGCACCGCTGAACCTCGGCGTCTGGGCAAACGGCATCGCCGATGTCGCCTGGTCCGTGGCGTCAGCAGCGTGGAACACCGGCCTCAGGGAAGCCGACTACTTCCTCGGGTGGATCCTGCCGCCGCTGCCGCCGCTGCCGCCGCTGCGGCCGTTCAGCACCCTGGCGACCACCGAGGCCGCAGGGCTCACAGCGCCGCGCCCGGTCGAAGCGCTCAAGAATGCACTGGCGAGCGCCAAAGAGAACTTCTTCAAGACAGTCGGAGCCGGTCAGACCCCGCTGCAGGGCCTGGTCGACCAGGCCGGCGATGTCTCGGGACCCGCTGCGCCCCAGCTGACCAATGCCGTCGAGACCATCGCGGATCTCACCGACGGGCAGCAGGGACAAAACGCGAAGGTAACCCCGCTGGACCAGCAACCGGAAGTCACCAAGCCAACCCCGCTGGACCAGCAGCCGGAGGTCACCAAGCCAACCCCGCTCGACCAGCAGTCGGAGGTCACCACCGTCCCGAAGTCGGTGCGGCAGTCGCTGAGGTCGGCGGACACCAAGACACCGGTTCGCACGGCCGCCGACAGTGTCCGAGACTCGCTGCGCAAGGCCACCGCCGGCATGCGGGCAGACTCGAAGAAGACCACCGACAACCTCGGCGATGCGGCGGACAACGCGGTGAAGCAGGCTCCGAAGCAGCCCGGCAAGAAGCTCAAGAGCGACAAGTCGGACACGGCCAATAACAAGGCCGACAGCAAGGCCGACAAGAACTAGCCGTAGTGACCACGCACGTTGGTGACGGCGTGCCGTGGTGACAAGACGAAGACCTCCGAGTGAAGTGCGAACCGTCCAAGGAACGCACTGCTCCACTCGGAGGTCTTCGTGCCCTTGCAGGTATCTGACCTCTCCGGTCAGAACAACCAGCTCAGCGGCGCAGGTGCCGCCGCAGCAGCAGGGCCGGGGGTAGCGCCCCGGCCACGATGAAGATCAGTGAGCCGTAGGCCATCACGCCTGGGCCGGCGAAGATGACGTCGCTTCCGGGCCCGCCGAAGGTCATCGCGACGACGGTGGCCATCCAGGTCCACAGTGGCAGCCCGGCGAGGCGCACGGAGTCGGTCCAGTGCAGGGCTGCCCACACCAGCGCGGCGTTCACAGCACCGCTCAACAGTGCACTGATCGGGAACGGCACGGAGCCGACATAGGACGGAAGCAACAGGGCGCCGACGACGGCAGAGATGACGCCATCAATGGCGAGTAGGGCCAGAACGATGCCGGCCATGGCTGGGGCCGCGTCGTCAATCTCAACGCGGGTCTTGACCGCGGTCAGGTCGGGATGCTGTCGAGCAACCCCACCAGCGAGCCGACCACCCATTGGTAGTTGTCGAACCGGTCCTGCCAGTGCTGCAGGTTCGGATCCAGATCGGGGTCCATGAAATTCCCTTCGACGCGCTGACTGGTTCGGAGCCTACCTGGTCGGGTACGGGCGCTACTCCAGAACCAAACCGGCCAGCAGATCGGTTTCCCACCCGCGGGTATCGCGCTGCCCGGCCTCACCCGCCACGAGCACGTAATGCTCCTGCCCCAGGATCGGCAACGCGAGGTTGTTGGACAGCGCCATGGCCCGCCCGTCGGGTGAGACGGTGACCTGGGTGGCGTGCGCCCGCATCGCGGCCACCTTGGCCGGCAACTGCGCTGAGGCGTCGACGACGGCGTCGATCCGATCGTCGGAGAAGCCGAACGGAACCTCGTCGACGCTCAACCGGATCCAATCCGCCGGCACGTCTTGCAGCGTCGCCAGCCCGGGACCCATTGCGCTGGTTGCCATCACGGTCCAATAGAACTTGGGCACCGTCCAGCCCACCGCGTCGGCGGCGGCCGCGACGGCTTTGGTGGTGACCCGGTGGGCCTGGATGTGGTCGGGGTGCCCGTAACCCCCGTCGGGGTCATAGGTCACCACGACGTGGGGCCGCAGCTCGCCAATGATCGAGACCAGCTCCCCTACTGCCTCGTCCAAATCGGCGTCGATGAAACGCTGACGCCCCCTGGGCGCTGTTCCGTCCATCCCGGAGTCACGCCAGCGCCCGGCACCGCCCAGGTACCGCGGGGCACCGATGCCCAGCGCGCTCAGTGCCGCGGTCAACTCGCCGATCCGGTAGCCGCCGAGCTGGTCGGCATTGTCGACGGTGAGCAGCTGGTAACGCTCACCGATCACCTCACCCTCTTCACCGAGCGTGCAGGTGACGACGTGGACATCGGCCCCGAGCGCGGCGTAGTGCGCGATGGTTCCGCCGGTGGTGAGCGTTTCGTCGTCGGGATGGGCGTGAACGAACAGCAGTCGGGGTCGCACATGCTCAGTCATCGAGACTGACGCTACGCCTGATCATCTCGGCGTACATTTCACCCGATGGACCGGCGCAGGCTCGAGTTCGGCTGCAGCATCATCGTGATCGGACTGCTCGCCGGAATCGCAGGCGTCGCGACCACACTGCTGCTGCACGGCGTCGAGCACCTGACCTATCGCTACACCTTCGGCTCGCTGCTCGAAGGCGTCACGGACAGCAGCCCGGTACGCCGGTCCCTCGGCCCGATGATCGGCGGCGCGCTGGCCGGATTGGGTTGGTGGCTGTTGCGCCGCAAAGCCGAGGTGCCCACTTTGTCGGCGGCCTTGGCAGAGGTCATTCCACAACACCGGCGCCTGCCCCGGCTGACCTTGTCACTGGATGCCGCGCTGCAGGTGCTGCTGGTGGGCTCCGGCGCTTCACTGGGCCGGGAGAACGCGCCACGCCAATTGTCTGCGGTGCTAGGCGATCTCGGGACTTCACGCTGGGCACTGTCGGCCCGGGACCGCGAGATCCTGCTGGCCTGTGCTGCGGGCGCCGGCCTCGCCGCCGTCTACAGCGTCCCGGTGGGCGGCGCACTGTTCGCCACCCGGATCATGCTCAGAACCTGGCAGCCGCGCGCGCTGGGCGCAGCGCTGATCACCTCCAGCCTGGCGGTCGCGGTGGCCTCGCCGGTGACCCATGCCGAGGTACCGCTGACCTGGCCCGCGCCCCAGATGTCCTATCTACTCACCGCGTTCGCGCTGCTTCTGGCCCCGCTCGCGCTCGGCGTCGGCCTGGCATTCAACCGGTTGATGGCCCTGGTCCGACCGGTCACGCTCATATCGTCCTGGGTGTTGATCCCGGCAATCGCCGCGGCCGGCCTGCTGATCGGCATCTGCTCGGTGTGGTGGCCGGAACTGCCCGGTAACGGCAAGAGCATTCTCACGGTGAGCCTGGACAGCGGCCTGACTCTCGGGTCCGCAGTGGTGATTCTGCTGCTCAAGCCACTGCTCACCGCGGCCTTCCTGCGCGCCGGAGCGGTCGGCGGCATGCTCACCCCGGCGCTGGCCACCGGCGCGGCCCTAGGGTCGATCGTCGCGCTGTCGATCAATGCCTGGACCGAGCATCCGGTCAGTGTCGCCGCGGTCTCGCTGACTTGCGCTGCCGGCGTGCTGGCGATCACCCAAGGCTCCCCGCTGTGGGCGGCGCTGTTTGTCTGGGAGCTGGCCCGGCCGCCGTGGTGGGTGCTGTTGCCGTTCGCCGTCGCGGCCTTTGCCGCGCACGCGCTGCGACGAGTCCGCGACCTTTAACGCACCGTGGTCCAGTTTCCGGCGTCGCCGACGCCTAGTGGCGGGCGGCGAACACAACAACGAAATCCGTAGTTTTCAACGATGCCCGACACCGCCACATAGTTGCCAACGAAAGCAGATGCGACGAAAGGGCACCGAAGGCATTCGCCGACGTTCGCCGCCACCGAAGGCGACCGCCATCACGTCGCCCGGACGATGCTTTACACATCACACTTCAATGTCCACCGTGACAGCGCTAACTTCCTCATCGTCACTGCACCGATATTACCGCTGGGTAACGTAACTGCACTTCTTGCCAGAACCTTCGCCAGCAAATCAATGACCGACCGTGCCAATGGTTTGCCACAGCCCGGCCCGAATCACCGAGCAAGGCGCGACTTGCGGCATCTCAATTATGTGATATGGGCCGCAAAAAACGCCGTTACCAGCACTCTTCCAGGAAGTCGAACTTCGTTTGCCGGACGCCGCGAGCACTCCGGATGGCCAAAAATTGGTTGTGAAAATTTGCAGACGACGGAACTTACTATCGGGTAACTTCTGTGCCGCCCCTAAGTTTCGCTCCCGTAAGGAGATCCAATGCAAGTTGCTGCTCGGTCCTATCTGACCGCGGGTGTCGCACTGGTCGGCGCCGGCGCCATCGCGGTCAGCCCCCTCGCGCCTCCCGCCCCGGATATCCATCTTCCGGCAATTCACGCCTCGTCGGCCGCGGTGGCACTGACCGCCCAGGCCGATCCCCTGGCCGCGTGGGCCGAGGTGATCGGGACGGCGGTCCAGAACATCCAGGGCCTGGGCCAACAGTGGGCGGCCGACCCGGCCCCGATACTCACCCAGATCATCGCCAACCAACTGCACAGCGCGAATGCCTTGGGCGCCGCGATGCAAACGACGATCGACGGATTCAAAGAGGCGCTGGCACCCGACGGTTTCATGAGCTTTCCCGCCGCATTCCGGAGTGCCCTCGACCTGATCGCGGCCGGGGACTTCGAAAACGGCTTCGGCGGCGTGGTAACCAGCGCCCTGCTTCTCGCACTGCCGATCCAAATGGGCGTGGGTCAGGCGTGGCCCGTGATCGCCCAGCCGTTCCTGAACCTGGGACAACTGGTCCTCCACCTGAACGACAATGTGCCGGCACTGCTGGTAAACGGAATGGTGACTCCGTTGTGGGCGACCGCCACCGCGGCCGGACACAGCCTGACCACCCTGGTGAACGCGGTGAAGAGCGGCGACCTTGCCGAGTTCGCCAGCGCCTTGTTGACTGCTCCTGCCACGATCACCGGTGCCTTGCTCAACGGATACGACATCGACGGTTACCATGCCGTCGGTCTGCTGAGTCCTGCGCAAGGATGGGTGCCGGGCGGGGCCATCGCCACCGCGATCAGCGCAATTGCCGGCATCGCGAACTCGATCAAGACGCCCGGCGCGGATCGGCATAATCTGTTCGGCAACCTGCCGGGTCTTGGCCTCACGGCTCCACAGAAAGCCGGCACATCGAATCTCGCCCTGGAGTCGGCCGGCACATCGAATCTCGCCCTGGAGTCCGCCGGCAGCACAACAGTGACCTTGACCGTCGCACCACAGACGACGGCTGGCACTCAGGAAGCCGCCCCGGCCAGGACCTCTCCCGCCCAGGCAGCTTCCGCCGAAGCTCCCGCCGAATCCGCGTCCGCCGACACCCCGGTCAAGAGCGACCCGGCCAAGGTCAGCCTCAAGGCCGAGCCCGGCAAGACCGGAACCCTGGCGCCCAAGCGGCCCAGCGCGGTCAACCAGGTGCGCGAGGGCATTCAGGGATCGGTCAAGAGCATGACCGACAGCGTGAAGAAGGCGGCCGAAGGGCTCAGCGGCAAGAGCACCAAGGCCGACAAGAGCGACGCCGCGAAATCCGGCGGTGAATCCTCAAGCTCAAGCTAACGCGGCCGGACTCACCACCGATCAGTGGGCCTCCTCGTCCGAGGGGGCCCACTGTTGCACTACCTGGCCTTGGTCCAGTTTCCGGCGTCGCCGACGATTCCCACCGGCACCGCGCCGGACAGGCTCACGTTCTGGACGCTCGGGCCGGCCGCGACGATCGTGGTGTCCTGCAGGATCGGCAGCACCGTGGACATGTTCCACAGCCGCGGCTCGACGGCTTGGATCACCTCGGCGATGTTCTCCGAACCATCCAGCGCCGCATCGATTTTCGGCTGGATGCTGCGATCGCAGACCCCGGTGATGTTGCTCGGCGCCTGCACCAGCTCACTCGAGTCGGGAGCCGGGACCGGCGGGGTGGGTGTCGTCGTGGTGGCGGGCGGCGCAGGCGTGGCGCTGGTGGTGGGTTTCGGCGACGCCGAAACACCCGGAACCGCGGTCGACACCGCCGTCGCTTCCAATGCCCGGCAGCCGTATCGCGAAGCCAGAGTGGTCGCCAGGTCGCCCCCGGCCTGATGCCATCCGACCACGGCGTCGACGCGATTGTTGGTCAGCGCATCGCCGTAGAGCGCAACCGGATCCAGGGCCAGGACCGAGGCATCGATCCCGACATTGCGTAACTGGTCGGCCGCGGTATTGGCCACCGCCACCGACGTCGGATCATTGGATGCCACACCGAGCACCAAGGCCAGTGGCACACCATCCTTGGTGATGCGTTGCCTGCCGTTGTCCGGTGCGTGCGGCGCACCCGGCGCCGGCATCTCGGCCACGGACTCGATCTGATATCCCGACCCGCGCAACAGATCCAGCGCCGCCTCCCGCGACATCGCCGGTGGCGCGGTCGGCACGTACCCGGGATCCGACGGGGACCGGACCTGGGCCTGGGCCAAGGTGACGGTGTTGTCGTCCCCCGCGCCCACCGACGCCAGCAGGTCGACGTTGATCAGACTCAGAATCGCCTTGCGCACTTGGGTTTCGGCCAACGTGGGTTGCTGACCGCGCAGGGTCAGCTGCATCACCCGCGGGGTGACGATCCTGGCGGTACGAACATCCGGAATGGCACTCAGCTGGGCGAAAGTGGCTGCGCCACCGTGCACCTGGGCCACCTGCGTATCGCCGTTACGGATGGAGTCGGCCAGCGCGGCCGGCGCGCCGCCACGGCGGAACAGCAGCAGATCGGGCTTGGCCGGCACACTCCAGTATCGGTCGTTGCGCGCAAGCAGGATCTCATCACGTTGCGGGTCAATGCTTTCCACCCGGAACTGACCGCCGGTGACCGGCATCGCCCGGGCCAGGCCGGCCCCGAACCCGCCAGGAATGTCCTTGACGATGTGGGCCGGGAGGATGTCGTTGAACAGCTCGCGCCAGGCCGGATAGGGCTGCGAGAAGGTCACCACCGCCTGCTTGCCGCCCTCCACCGATTGCACACCGGTGATCAGGTCGTAGCCGGCCGGGTCGACAACCCCTGGCTGGCCGACCATTTGGCGCCACAGGTACCAGTAGTCGTCGGCGGCGATGGGTGCGTTGTCGGTCCACTGCGCCTCCGGCCGGATCTTGTAGGTGACCGTGAAGGGGCTTTCACTGGTCACCTCGGCCGATTCGAGCAGGGTGGTGTCGAGCTCCCAACGCGAACCCGTCGAGGACTTCGGATCCGGCACCGGCCGGAACGAACTCGGCAACACCAAAGCCGCGACCGCCGCATTCACCGGCGACTGATCCGACAGCAGGTGCGGATTGAAGCCAGGGCCGATCGAATCGATGGCCATGATGACCTGCGTCGCCTTCGTCGGGGGCGGTGGCGTGGTCTCGGTGGTCTCAGTGCTCTGCGGGGCCGGCGGCGGGCTGACCGTGCAGCCACCCAGCAGCAGTGCCGGCACCGAGATGAGCGCGCCGATCGTGATGCAGGCGCGGCGGGAGGGTGTCGGCACGCCAATCAGAGTATCGAGCCACGCCATTCAGGCACCCTCCCGAGGTTCGCGAGCACGCCGGACTGCCGGACCGAACTGCGACATCCCGCCGGCACGACACGCGTTGTCGATTTTTGAATGTATTCCACGCCGCCCCTGGACGCGGTCCGGTAGGCCGGTCGAACACGACCGGCGTCATACCCGGAAGGCAACCTACGCCCGGGCTTTGGCCCGCGCCTTGGCCCGCGCCCGCAGTGAGGCAGTCAGCTCCACCTTGCGTACGCGGACGACCTCGGGAGTCACCTCCACGCACTCATCCTCAGCGCAGAATTCCATGGCCTGCTCCAGGCCCAACTCCAGCGGCCGGGCCAGCGTCTCCATGACGTCGGCGGTCGAGGACCGCATGTTGGTCAGCTTCTTCTCGCGGGTGATGTTGATGTCGAGATCCTCGGCGCGCGGGTTGATCCCGACCACCTGGCCCTCATAGGTGTCCTGACCAGGTTCGACGAAGAACTGTCCGCGGTCGGCCAGCTGGATCATCGCGAACGGGGTGATCGAGCCGGACCGGTCCGAAACCAGGGAGCCGGTGTGGCGGGCGCGGATCTCCCCGGCCCACGGCCGGTAACCCTCGAACACCGCGTTGGCGATGCCGGTACCGCGGGTCTCGGTCAGGAAGTCGGTGCGGAAACCGATCAGCCCGCGGCTGGGCACCACGAAGTCCATCCGCACCCAGCCGGCGGCATGGTTGGTCATCTGTTCCATCCGGCCCTTGCGGTTGGCCATCAACTGAGTGATGGAGCCGACGAACTCCTCCGGGCAGTCGATGGTCAGCTCCTCGAACGGCTCGTGCAGCTTGCCGTCGATGTTCTTGGTGACCACCTGAGGCTTGCCGACGGTCAGCTCGAAGCCCTCGCGCCGCATCTGCTCGACCAGGATCGCCAGCGCCAGCTCTCCACGGCCCTGCACCTCCCAGGCGTCGGGGCGGCCGATGTCGACCACCCGGATCGACACGTTGCCGATCAGCTCGGAATCGAGCCGGTTCTTCACCATCCGAGCGGTCAGCTTGTGCCCGGACACCCGGCCGGCCAGCGGCGAGGTGTTGGTGCCGATGGTGACCGAGATGGCGGGTTCGTCGACGGTGATGCGTGGCAGGGCGTGCGAATTGTCGGGGTCGGCCAGGGTGTCGCCGATCATGATCTCGGGGATGCCCGCAACAGCGACAATATCGCCGGCGACAGCTTCCTCGGTGGGATTGCGGTCAACACCCTCGGTGGCCAGCAACTCGGTGATCTTGGCGTTGGTGATCACCGGCGAGCCGTTCACCTCGCGCATCCAGGCCACCTGCTGGCCCTTCTTGAGCCGGCCGTTGTAGATCCGGATCAGCGCGAGGCGGCCGAGGAAGGCCGAGGCGTCGAGGTTGGTGACCAGCGCCTGCAGCGGCGCCTCCGGATCGCCCGACGGTGCCGGGATGTGCTCCATCAGCACGTCGAACAGTGGATCGAGGTTCTCGCCGTCGGGATTCTCGCCGTTGGCGGGCTGCGTGGTGGAGGCGATACCGGCCCGGCCCGAGGCGTAGAGCGTGGGCAGGTCCAGCGCCTTCTCGGCGGCGGCCTGTGCCTCTTCATCGAGATCGGAGGCCACGTCGAGCAGCAGGTCGTGGCTTTCCTCGACCACCTCGGCGATCCGCGCGTCTGGCCGGTCGGTCTTGTTGACCACCAGGATCACCGGAAGGTGCGCGGCCAGGGCCTTGCGCAGCACGAACCGGGTCTGGGGCAGCGGCCCCTCCGAGGCGTCGACCAGCAGAACCACGCCGTCCACCATGGACAGGCCGCGCTCCACCTCACCGCCGAAATCGGCGTGACCAGGAGTGTCGATGACGTTGATCACCGTCATGGTGCCGTCCGCGTGGTGCCGGTGCACCGCGGTGTTCTTGGCCAGGATGGTGATGCCCTTTTCCTTCTCCAGGTCACCGGAATCCATGACGCGTACGACGGCCTCGTCACCGCGGTGCCTCAACGCACCGGACTGCCGCAACATCGCATCGACTAGGGTCGTCTTACCGTGGTCGACGTGGGCGACGATGGCGACGTTTCTGAAACTGGGCCGTGAATCCACACCATGATTCTCGCAGGTACGCCGGTCGATCACGAAAACGAGAGCACTCCGCCACCTTGAAGTCCGCCAAAATAGCCGGTCTCAAACCCAAGAAGAAGTGCTGTCGCAGCAAGCCGCGGTGCAAACGCTGCCCTCTCGTGTTGAACAAAGTTCACAAGGCTGAGCTGGACGGATTGCGCGGTAAAGAACTGCAGAAGGTCTTCAAACGCGCGAGGAAATCCTAAGGTTCGCGAGTACCGTTTGAGGTATCCGTCACGTTGTTATAGGCGTGCTTGGAGGTGCCAGTTATGACGGTCTATGAAGCGCTCACGGTGGCATTGATCATTGTGCTGGCCACGGCGACCACGGTGGCGATCTATGTGGGCATGGCCAATTGGATCGGTGCCTGCTACGTGGTCCGGTGCAGTGAATGCCATCACCTGACCTTCGCCTCGGTGAACCGCCCGCAGACGTCCTGCGCTCATTGCCGTCATCCGGGTCTGATGCACCCGCTGTACTCGGCGCGGCACGCCCCGGTCCGGGTGGTCGGCGACCGGTTGCATTATTAGCCCTGGTAGTGCGGCACGCCCCGGTCCCGGAACTGGCGCCCGGTGACCTTTTCGGTGCGGATCCGCAGGAAGTGATCGCGCCGGCCGTCAACCCACGGCTGCACGAACGTCCCGGCCACCTCCACCATCTCGTCCACATCGTTGATCTGCTGCGCATGCCCGACGATCGTCACGCTCCAGCCGGTGCGCAGGTCCGGGTCCAACTCGTCGGCCTGGAACGCGACCACCTGATTTTCGGTGGCGGCCGTCAGCTTGGGCCCGCCGGCCACCCGGATCACCACATCGTCGCGCCATACCCGGAAGTTGACCGGTTGCACCGCGGGCAACGCCTCCTCGGTGAACACCAGTCGGCCGACACGTACCCGCTCCAGCAGATCCAGACACTGTCTGCGGGTGAGAACGTCGAGTTCTGATCCCTTCGGCACGATGATCAACCTCCTTCGACAAGCAGCAGGGTCCCCACCGGGGTGGAGCGCCAGTGGCCGGTGCTGATGACGGTCAGCCGCTCGATTGCCCGCTCGATGCCTTTCGCCAGTTCATCGACATCGGGCGTGGCGTCGTAGTCGCCGATCACGCCGAAGACCAAGCTGTCCGCGTAGCTCATGATCGCAATACCGGTGCGCAGTTGCAGGGCCAACGGCGGAATCGGCAGCAGCCGCACCACTTCACGTCCCATCAGCCGCAGCCTGCTGCGCGGCCCCGGCACGTTGGTCGCCACGGTGACCACACCGCGTTGCGGCAGCCGGGTCAGCGCCCGGACCGTCCAGGCCGTGAACGGGAACGGAATCGCCTTGGCCGCCGACACCAGGAGGTTTCCGGCCTGGCTTTGACCGCTGTCCTTGGCCTTGGACAACCGCGCGTGCACGCTGCGCAGTTGGGCGACCGGATCCTCTTTCTCGACCGGCAGGTAGGGCAGCATCACCGACACCTGGTTGTCGAGTGCGTCGCCGGTGTCGGTCGCACGTACCGATACCGGGACCAGGGTGCGCAGCGACGTGCGCCGCGGCCGCTCGCCGCGGCGGATCAGCATGGTGCGGAAACTGTCGGTGATCGCCGCGAGCGCAACGTCGTTGACCGTGACATCGAACCGCTGCCGCACCTTGTCGATGTCTTCCATCGGCAGTTCGACCGTGGCGTAGCGGCGCATGCTGGTGATCGGCCCGGTCAGTGACGACGCGGCCGCGGGCCGCAGCAGGCCCTCGGCGATGTCGAGGGCACCGTGCACGGCCTGCATCGCCGCGCCGGGCAGCGCCATGGTGGTGCGCCAGGCGTCGGTGAACCATTCGATGGGGCGCAGCCCCGGCCACACCGGTTTGGTCCGCGCTCGGTCGGGGGTTGCGGGGCCCGGGTCGTCTCGGTCGTCGCAGAGCTGGCTGAGCAGCCGGGTGGCGGCCACACCGTCCGCGACGCAGTGGTGCACTTTCATCAGGATCGCCCACCGGTTGTGTGCCAGCCCGTCGATGACCCAGCATTCCCACAGCGGCCGGTCCCGGTCGAGCCGACGCTCCATGATGTCGGCGATCAACCGGTGCAGCGCCGCCTCGTCGCCGGGGCGCGGCAATGCGGCGTGCCGGATGTGGTGGGAGGGATCGAAGTTGGTGTCGGTCACCCAATGCGGGGCAGCGAGATCCAGTGGCGGGGTGCGCAGCAGTTGACGTAACCGCGGCACCGACATCGCACGTTCGGCCAGCGATGCGACGAGGGTGTCCACCTCGGGCATCGGACCGGCCAGCACCGCGGTGGCGCCGATGGCCAAGCTCACGTGCGAGTCGGAGTCCTCGGCTTCCAGGAACCCGGCGTCCAGGACGGTCAACTGCTCCATATGTCTACTGTGCCCGGGCCCACCGTGCCCGCGGCAGAGGCGAAAGTCCTTAGTTTCACCTACCGCTCGTCGGCGACGACGAGAACCGGCAATGTCGCACGCACGGCGGCGACCGCAGGCGCATATGGTGCGCCCGCGTCGGCCACCGACCGTTTTCGGCGGAAACGCCGCGGGCGGCTGCACGGAAATACGGTGCAAGCCAATACAACCCGAGCGCTAATCCGATCGCAGCGCGTCGACCAGGTCGGCGAGCCAGGCCCGGTCGGCCGGAACCCAGGCCAGGTGGTCAAGTTCGTCGGCATCGACCCAGCGCAGCGCGCGGTGGTCGTGCGGTTGCGGACTGCCCGACGTCAGCCCCACCCGGTAGGCCCGCAACGTCCTGGCCGGGCCCAGCCTGACGTCGGCGCCAAGCCGGTCGCCGACGGTCACCTCGATGCCGAGCTCCTCGTGCAGTTCGCGGGCCAGCGCGTCGGCGTCGCTCTCCCCCGGCAACGCCTTGCCGCCAGGCAGCTCCCACAGCCCGGCCAGCTCCGGGGGCCGCTGCCGCTGCGCCACCAACAGCTTGGCCGCCGAGATCAGCGCCCCGGCCACAACGATCTGCTCATCCATCGCCCCCGACGGTATACCGTCGGGCATATGGCCGTGTTATCGAACGATCAGGTCGACGCCGCACTGCCCGATCTGCCGGGCTGGGAACGCGCGGCGGGCGCCGTGCGCAGATCGATCAAGTTCCCGACATTCCTCGATGGCATCGACGCGGTGCGCCAGGTGGCCGAGCTCGCCGAACAGAAGGACCATCACCCCGACATCGATATCCGTTGGCGGACCGTCACATTCGCATTGGTGACGCATTCGGCCGGCGGGATCACCCACCGGGACATCGAGATGGCCAAGGAGATCAACCGGATTCTGCCCGGCTAGCCGCGATCCAGGCCAGCGTCGCCAGCGTGGCGACGATGTAGACCAGCCCGGCCCAGGCCAGATACCAGGGCCGGCCGATCTCCCAGATCGTCGGCTGGGCGAAGCTGAGCAACCACGGCACCCCGACCAGGGTCAGCACCAGCCAGCCCCAGCCCAGGATTCGGGCGCCGAGCCGATCGGCCAGCGGCCCGTGCAGCAACCAGATCATCAGCGGGATCAGCCAGACCCAGTGGTGCGTCCAGGAGATCGGCGAGAGCAGCAACCCGAACAGGCTGACGATCACAATCCCACCAAGCCGGTCCCCGGCGCCGGCGCCGCATTCAACACCGGCGCCGCCGATGGCCCGCCAGGCCAGCACCGCCAGGATTGCCGTGACGGCGATGCCGAGCAGCACAGCGGGGCCGTATCCGGCGTCGTGGCCGAGGATCCTGGAGATGCCGCCGCGCCAGGATTGATTGAACGACGTTCCGATCGGCCCGATCCGGCTGGCATCGCCGAGCAGTTCGGTGAAGTACCGGCGGGCCTGGTCCCCGATCACCAGGGCCGAGACCGCGACCGTGCCGAAGAACACCACGGCCGAGAACACCACGGCGGCCCAACGCCGCGCGCCGACGAAGTACAGCCCCGACACCGCTGGGGTGAGTTTCACTCCGGCGGCCAGTCCGACCAGCAGCCCCGAGAGCCACCAGCGATTGCTGTACACGGCGTAGAGCACCGCCAACACCAGGACGACATTGACCTGCCCGTAGTCGAAGGTGCTGCGCAACGGTTCGGTCCAGATGCCGACGGCGGTCCACAGCATCGCGACTCGCCGGGACGCCGGCCCGCCGAGTAGTCGTTGGCTGATCCGCACCACGCCGTACAGGGCCGCGACGATGCCGATCTGCCAGCAGAACGCGACCAGCCCGAAGGGCAGCAGGTGCAGCGGGTAGAACACCACCGCGGCGAACGGTGGATAGGTGAAGGGCAGCGGGAAATCCGGCGTCTGGTCGGCGTAGACGTAGTCGTAGAGCGCGCCGGGACCACCGAGCGTGGCGGCGCCGCCGACATACACGTGCAGGTCGACGAAGTTCGCGCCGTTGGGCACCAGATACGTCCAGGCCAGGCGCACCGCGACGCTGAGGACCAGCAACGTCGGCGCCAGACGGTTCAGCCGCGCGGTTGCTGGGACGGTGGTGGCCGGTTCGGTGTTAACGGACACGACTTTAGCGACCGGCGCGACAGTCGGCGGGCGCGGCGGCACGTCACGCCGCAGGCAACGCGCGATAACCGATTCCAGTCGCTGCCGTAACGGTTCAATAACCGCCACACGTGTCACTTGAGTAACACCAGTAACTCGATAGTTTCGAGCGCAGACGTGCAGTCAACCGATTGGGAGAACCATGAGCCTCACCTGGAAAGCACTTTCCACCAGCATGATCGCGGCGGCGGGCGCTATCCCGGTCGCGTTGGCACTGAGCGCCACAGCGAATGCCGAGCCGGTGGCCCCGGCGCCGGTCGTCCCCGGCGCGCCGAGCCTGCCGATCGTCAACCAACTCGCCGGCGTGCCGGCCGTCGCGCCGCAGCTGCTGCAGGGCGTGAGCTCCGCGCTGACGGGTGCCCCCGCTGCCGCCCCGGCGCCGGTTCCGACGGCCACCGCATCGGTGACCCTGCCGCAGGCACCGACGGCCGTCACACCGGCGGCTGCCAATGCACCCCTTGGATCGCTGGTGCCTGGCTTGCCTGCCGCACCGGCCGCCACGGTTCCAGCGGCACCGGCCGCTACTGGCCCGGCATCGCTGATCCCGTCAGCCGAGGTGACCATCCCGCAGGTGCCGGGCATGCCGATCCCGCTGCCCCAGCAGGTGAACATCCCGGGTGACCTGCTGTCGCTGGCCTCGATCGCCCCGTCCGCGGTCAACGCGGCTCTGCCCAGCGCCACCGCCGCCACGGCCGCAGCCCCGGCAGCGGTGGCACCAGCGGCCGCGCTTCCCGGTGCCGTCAACCCGGCAGCGACCGCGCTGGCGCCGCTGCTGATCGCCGGCCTGCCCTGATCACTGAACTGGTCTGAGAACTGGTCTGACCGCCCGAAACGATTGGGAAAGCCATGTCATCGCGCAAGTCACTGAAAACGATGTTCGGCACCGCCGCTGCGATCGGATCCACCGCCCTGCTGTTGTTCAGCAGCGCGGTGGCCAACGCCGACCCGGGACCGCTGCCGATCGACGCGGTGCAGGCACCCGGTCTGTCAGCGATGGAGGGTCTCAGCCCGATCATCCAGCAGGCCGCGGCCGACCCGGGGGGCGCCGTACAGCTGTTGATGGCGGCCGCGCAGGCCTTCGCCGCCAACAAATCGGAAACGGCTGAATCCCGCAACGTCGCGACAGCGGTCAACCATTTCGCGGCACAGCCCGTCGCCGCACCCGAGCATGTTCCCGCTCTGGGTGCCGGCAGCGACGCTCACCTGCCGTTGGGGATCGACCCGGCCCACGCGGCCGGGCCGGCCGAGGCGCTGGTCGCACCGGCACCGGCTCCGGCTCCGGATTCAGCGCCTGCTCCGGCCCCTGCGCCCGCTCCCGGGGTGGTTCCGGCAGCTGCCACTACGCCGGGGCCTGCACCTGAAGCCGTACCGGCCCCAGGCTTCGGGCCCGACACCCCGACGAAGCAGGACTTCATGTACCCGTCGATCAGCAACGGGTGCCTCAAGGACGGCGGAAACGTTCTGGCAACGGCGATCTCAGTGGCCGGCCCGGCCACGATCCCGCTGCCCGGCCCGAAACCCGGCCAGACCGCCTACGTGTTCACCGCGATCGGCACCCCGGGCCCGGCGGCCGAACAGAAGCTGCCGCTCAACGTCACCTGGGTGAACCTGACCACGGGTAAGTCCGGCAGCGCGACCCTCACGCCGCGCTCCGACATCAACCCCGAGGGGCCGACCACGCTGACCGCGATCGCCGACACCGGGT
The DNA here is from genome assembly GCF_029893345.1 of Mycolicibacterium frederiksbergense. Taxonomy (GTDB): domain Bacteria; phylum Actinomycetota; class Actinomycetes; order Mycobacteriales; family Mycobacteriaceae; genus Mycobacterium; species Mycobacterium frederiksbergense_B. The sequence goes on from NZ_JARXVE010000007.1 coordinate 215,314, forward strand.
CGGGCAGCATCATGTCGACGATCTTCGGGCAGGTCACGACGACCGACAATCAATGCCAATTCATGCCCACCATCGGATCCACGGTGGTGCCCTAGCCACACCATATGAATGGGGAAACGAAATTCCCGGTCGCTGGCCTATCGGCTGGCGACCGGGAATTTTGTTATGGGGTAGTTGATCTGGGGATTCAGTAGGCCATGAACAGGATCATCTCCCGGTCGTATTCACGTCCGGGGTGCTGCTGGGCCAGATGCGCCTGAGCCTTCTCGACCAGGTCGTCCTCATCGGTCCCGGTAATCGCTTCGCCGCACGGGCAATTCAAGTGTGTCTTCGCCATATAGTCACCTTGGCATAGGTCGGCTACCGACAAAAGGATGCAGCGATGGACTTGTACGACGTCATGCGCACCACCGGGGCCATCCGGCAGTTCACCAACGACCCGCTGCCCGACGACGTTCTCGAACGGATCCTCGACAACGCCCGCTTCGCACCCAGCGGCGGCAACCGGCAGGGCACCCGCGTGGTGGTGATCCGCGACCGGAACACCCGCGAGTCGCTTGCCGATCTCAGCGTCACCGGCGCCCGGCGCTACCTCGCCCAACAGCGCATCGGTGAGAGCCCGTGGAACCCGCTGCATCCCTCGGGGGCATCGGCCGATGATCTGGCCGCTGTCGAGGTTCCGCCGGTCACCCAGCCGCTCGATGCCGCGGTGGTGCTGGTGGTCTGCGTCGACCTCGGCGTCGTCGCGGCGCTCGACCAGGATCTCGACCGGATCGGCGTGGTGTCGGGAGCGTCGGTGTATCCGTTCGTGTGGAACATTCTGTTGGCCGCCCGCAACGAGGGCTACGGCGGTGTGCTGACCACCATGGCGGTGGCCGAGGAACCGAAGGTCAAGGCACTGCTCGGGATACCCGACGCGTACGCGATTGCCGCGGTGCTGCCGCTGGGCAAGCCCGTGCGGCAACCCACCAAACTCAAGCGCAATCCTGTCGCCGAGATCGCCACCCGCGAACGGTTCGACGGCCCCGCTTTCTAGCGCCGACTAGGCCTTGGCGGCCTTGGCTTCTTTCGCTGCCGCCTTCATCTGCTTCTTGTGCGCCCGCACCTTCTGCAGCGACCCGGGGTCGACCACGTCGGCCACCGACATGTAGCTGCCCGCGGTGCCGTAGTCACCCGCGGCCGCACGCCAACCCGTCGGCGTCACCCCGTACTGCTTACCCAACAGCGCCAGGAAGATTCGAGCCTTCTGATCACCGAAGCCGGGCAGCCGCTTGAGCCGGCGCAGCACCTCGGCACCGTCGGGGTCGCCGCCGGTCCACACGGCCGTCACATCCCCGTCGTATTCGTCGACGATGGCCCGCGCGAGTTCCTGCACCCGCTTGCCCATCGACCCCGGAAACCTGTGAATGGCCGGGGTTTGCGAAACCAACTCGATGAATTCGTCCGGGTTGTAGTCGGCGATCTGGTGGGCGTCGACGTCACCGAGACGGTCGGCGATCTTCTTCGGCCCGGCGAACGCCGTCTCCATCGGGATCTGCTGATCCAGCAACATCCCGACCAGCAGCGCGAACGGGTTGGCCTCCAGCAGAGCGTCGGCCTCCGGATCTTGGACTAGCTGCAGTTTTCCCACGCCGGCCAGTCTAGGGCTCCGCGATGCCGCGGTAGCCGCTGACGAGTCAGGGGTTTTTGACGCCGGTGTCGGCGGAGTGTGCGAATGTATACGCGATTACCAGTGAATTCCCAGGGGGATAGACATGAGACGTGTCGTTGTAGCTCTTATCGGAGCGATGGTTACCGCTATCGCCTTGGCCGCCACGGCCAATGCGATTCCAGACCAGGGCACGCCGGAATTCGACAACTACATGCAGGGCCTGGACCGCAACGGATTCCACTTGAATCCTGATACTGCCTGGCGCGTCGCTCACCAGGCATGTGAAGGCGGTTTACCAGGGTTCATCGGTTGGGAAATGGCCGCACAGGGGGTTATCGGTACCGGATCTGGCGAGCGGTTAATGGACGTGGCCAGAAGGTACGCCTGCCCGGTCCAGTAGTTGGACTAGCTGCAGTTTCGCACCTCGCCCGTCTAAGGTGGGCCGCGAAATGTCGGTCGAGGTTGCAGTTGCGCTGGCCCTGGCGCTGATCCTGGCGGCGGTGGCCGCCGTCGTCGTGGTGCGCACCCGCCGGATGGTGGCCACCCCCACCGAACGCGCCGTGCACACCGCGCTGCACACCGCCGCGCAGGCTGCTCGCGCATTGCGCCAAGGCCTGGACACCGAATCGGCACAGACCGCGGCGCCCTACCTGCGCGAGTTGACCGGCACCGCCGGTCTGGCGTTGTTCGACGGCGACGCGGTGCTGCTGGCCCGCGATCACGACGACGAGACGATCTGGCAGTCCGGCACCGTCGAGGTCTGCGCCGACACCGCCCGCGAGTCCATCACCGCCGGGCGCCGGGTGCTGCGCAGTGCCCGCTCGACGGCCGTCGTGGCCCAGCCGCTGCTGACCGAGGGCGGTGAGATTCTCGGCGCGTTGGTGGTGCTGGCGCCGGCCAGCCCCGGCCCGGGCATGCTCGGCGCGGTCGGCGAAGTCGCCCGCTACGCGGCCAGCCAGATCGAGCTGGCCGAGCTGGACGCGTCACGCGCCCGCCTGGACCGGGCCGAGGTGCTGGCGCTGCGCGCCCAGATCAGCCCGCACTTCATCTACAACGCGCTCAACACCATCGCCTCGTTCGTGCGGACCGACCCAGACCGGGCCCGCGAGCTGATCCTGGAGTTCGCCGACTTCACCCGCTATTCGTTCCGGGCGGCCGGGCAGTACACCACGCTGGCTGAGGAGCTGCGCAACATCGACCGCTACCTCACCCTGGAGCGGGCCCGGTTCGGCGCCAACCTGCAGGTCCGGCTGCAGGTGGCGCCCGAGGTGCTCAACGTGGTGGTGCCGTTCCTGGCGCTGCAACCCCTGGTGGAGAACGCGGTGCGGCACGGGCTGGCCGGCCGCGGCGGTGGATCGGTCGAGATCGTGGCCCGCGACGCCGGCGCCGAGTGCGTGATCACCGTCGAGGACGACGGCGCGGGCATGGATCCCGACACCCTGCGCGCCGGGCCCGGCGATGCACTGGCCGACCGCACCGGCGAGTCCGCCCACGTCGGGCTGACCAATGTGGACCATCGACTACGCGCGGCGTTCGGCAACGACTACGGTCTGGTGGTCGAGACAGCGGTCGGCGCGGGCACCAAAGTGGTGATGCGTGTGCCGAAGTTCCGCTCGGGAGTACGGGCCAGCGGAGGTGCGTTCGGATGAGGTACAGGTGAGCAGCCAGACAGGCAAGGCGCTGATCGTGCTCGCCGTCGACGACGAGGCACCCGCACTCGACGAGCTGGCCTACCTGCTGGGCCAACACCCCGATGTCGCCGAGGTGCACACCGCGACCGACGCCACCTCGGCGCTGCGCGAACTCAGCCAGCACACCATCGATGCGGTGTTCCTCGACATCAACATGCCCGGGCTGTCGGGGATAGAACTGGCCGGCGTGCTCGCCAACTTCACGAATCGGCCGGCCGTGGTGTTCGTGACCGCCCATGACGACAAGGCGGTGGCGGCCTTCGACGTCGGCGCACTGGACTACCTGCTCAAGCCGATCCGGGAGAAGCGTCTGGACGAGGCGGTGCGCCGCGTCGCCGCCGGAGCCACCCCTTCGGCCGAGCCCACCCCAACCGACGACCAGGACTGGAATGTGGTCCCCGCCGAGCTGGGCGGCATCACCCACCTGGTGCCCCGGGACAGCATCGGCTGGGTGGAAGCCGACGGCGACTACGCCCGGCTGCACTCGGCGACCGGCGCGCACTTGGTACGAATTCCGTTGAGCACCTTGGAGACTCGCTGGCGTGATCACGGGTTCCAGCGCATCCACCGGTCGTACCTGGTGTCGCTGCGGCAGGTCACCGGGTTGCGCACGGCCGACGGCGCGGTCCTGGTACGGCTGCGCGCCAACGGATCCTCCCCCGCGGTCGAACTACCGGTGAGCCGACGCCAGGCCCGCGAATTGCGCGACCGACTGGTCCGCGATCCGATGCGCTACCTCAAACCTGCGGGCTCCGATGAGTGACCGACCCACGGGATCCCATGCGCGGCCCGCCGCGAGTGCACGCCAACGCGTCGTGCTGGCCCACCGGCGCGGCACCCGCATGGTGCGCACCCGCGTCGAGGTGCAGGAGCAGACCCAGGTGGGTGACGCCCTGGTACGCGGCCTGGTGCGGGCCCAACTCGGGCTCGGGCTGCGACTGGCCCTCGTCGTCATCACCGTCGTGGTCGCGATCCTGCTGCTCAACACGGCCATGCCGGATCTGGCCGCACTCAGCGTGTTCGGCATCCGGCTCAACTGGCTGATCCTGGCCGGGCTGGCCTACCCACTGCTCTACGGCGTGGGACGGCTGTACGTCCGGCTGGCCGAGCAGAGCGAACGCGACTTCGTCCAGGTCGTCGACAGCGAACCATGACCGGCTCACCGCTGACCGCCGCCGCGCTGCTGGCCGCCGTGGTGGCCACCATCGCCATCGGTAGCTACGGAGTCCGGTTGTCGCGCACCACCTCCGACTTCCTGGTGGCCTCGCGCAGCATCGGACCGCAATGGAATGCCGCCGCAATCTCGGGCGAGTACCTTTCTGCCGCATCGTTTCTCGGAGTGGCCGGACTGATCGCCAAATACGGCGCCGACGCGCTGTGGTACCCATTGGGATTCACGGCGGGATATCTGGGTGTGCTGTTGTTCGTCGCCGCACCGCTACGGCGCTCCGGGGCCTACACCGTTCCCGACTTCGCCGAGTTCCGGCTCGGCTCAGCCCGGCTGCGCAAGGTGGCCATGCTCGTCGTCGTGGTGATCTGCGTGTTCTACCTGGCCCCGCAGTACCAAGGCGCCGGGCTGGCCCTCAAAACCCTTCTCGGTGTGCCGGTCTGGGTCGGGCCACTGCTGGTTGCCACCATCGTGATCACCAATGTGGTGGCCGGGGGCATGCGGTCGATCACCTTCGTGCAGGCCTTCCAGTACTGGCTCAAGCTCACCGCCGTCGCCATCCCCGCACTGGCGCTGCTGGCGTTGTTCATCAGCGACCGTGGTGAATTGGGCGGCCCGTTGCCGCCGACCGTGCAGCAACAGACCATCGTCGACATCGAGACCGACGTGGTGGTCCAGGTCACCGCACCGGCCGGCATCACCGTGACCGGCGATCTGGACGGCCGGCACGTCGAATCCGCCGCCATCGCCGCGCCCGGACAGCACACGCTCGGCGCAGGCACCACATTGACCCTGGCGGCTGGGGCGGCCACGCCCGTGGTGGCCGGCACCCCGAGCACCGGCAGTGAGTGGATCGCCTCCGGTGGCGGCCTGGGCGGCGGACATCCGCTCTATCAGGTGTTGTCCATCATCGTCGCCACATTCCTGGGCACCATGGGTCTGCCGCACGTGCTGGTCCGGTTCTACACCAACCCCGACGGGCGGGCTGCCCGTCGCACCGCGCTGGCGGTGGTGGCGCTGCTGTCGGTGTTCTATTTCTTTCCGATACTGCTCGGGGTGTTCTCCCGGTTGTACGTCCCGCAGTTGCTGATCACCGGAACCGCGGACGCCGCAGTGCTCTTGGCACCGGGTGCGGCCATCGGCGGCGTCGGTGGTCAACTGCTGGCGGCGCTGGTGGCAGCCGGTGCCATCGCGGCGTTCCTGGCCACCTCGTCGGGCCTGCTGGTCAGCGTCGCCGGCGCCCTGGCCACCGATGTGCTGCGCGGCCGGGTACGGGATTTCCGGATCGGCGCAGTGATCGGCGGATTGATCCCGATTCCGTTGTCGCTGTTGGTCTCCGGACTGGAGCTATCCCGCAGTGTCGGTCTGGCCTTCGCGGTCGCGGCGTCCACGCTGTGCCCGCTACTGGTGCTCGGCATCTGGTGGCGGGGCCTGACCGCGGTCGGCGCCGCGTGCGGACTCGTGGTGGGTGGAGGCGTGTGCGGCGGCGCAGTCGTCATGGCTTTCGCCGGCGGCGTGGACGACACCGTGCTCGGCGGCTGGCCCGCGGTGATGGTCGGGTACCCGGCGGCGGTCAGTGTGCCGATCGCCTTTCTCACCATGATCGTGGTCAGCAAGTTCACCCGGCCCACCCCGGGCGTCGCGCAGACCTTCGCCCGCATGCACGTGCCGGAACGCCTGGGCCTGGGCGTCGAGCGGGTGCCCGGCGGCTGAACGTAGCGCCGCTCAGCCTCATCGACCGACCGTTGGGCGCAGCGACGGCCGATTTCGGCGTATCGCCAGAAAATACCGCCCCAATGTGACCCACCTCTCAATTAGGTTCAGGCACTATTCCGTTCACTGCCAAATGTCAGGAGCCGCCGGTGCCCGAAACCGACCTTCCCGAGAGGGTTGCCCCCACCGGGGAGCAGTTCCTCGCCACCCAGGCCAGCCCTGAATTTCAGGAACTGCGTACCCGACTGCGCCGCTTCGTCTTTCCGATGACCGCGTTCTTCCTGGTCTGGTACGCCCTCTACGTCGCGCTCGGCGCCTTCGCCCATGAGTTCATGGCGACCCCGGTGTTCGGCAACATCAACGTCGGCCTGCTGATCGGGCTGGGCCAGTTCGTGTCCACCTTCGTCATCACCGGCCTCTACGTGCGCTTCGCCAACAGGGAGCTCGACCCGCGAGCCACCGCCATCCGCGAGGAACTGGAGGGTATCCAGTGACCGTCACCCTGCTCGCGTCCGAAACCGTCGGCAACCCGGCCGCCAACATCGGCATCTTCAGCCTGTTCGTCGTCGTCACGATGATCGTGGTGATCCGGGCCAGCAAGCGCAACGCCACCGCCGACGAGTTCTTCACCGGCGGACGCGGATTCACCGGCCCGCAGAACGGCATCGCCATCGCCGGTGACTACCTGTCGGCGGCCAGCTTCCTGGGGATCGCCGGAGCCATCGCGGTCTACGGCTACGACGGCTTCCTCTACTCCATCGGATTCCTGGTGGCCTGGCTGGTGGCCCTGCTGTTGGTGGCCGAATTACTGCGCAACACCGGCAGATTCACCATGGCCGATGTGCTGAGCTTCCGGCTCAAGCAACGCCCGGTGCGGCTGGCCGCAGCCATATCGACGCTGACGGTGTCGTTGTTCTATCTGCTGGCCCAGATGGCCGGGGCGGGTGGTCTGGTCGCCCTGCTGCTCGACGTCAACAGCCGGACCGGCCAGTCGATCGTGATCGCCGTCGTCGGCATCCTGATGATCGTCTACGTCCTGGTCGGCGGGATGAAGGGCACCACGTGGGTGCAGATCATCAAGGCCGTGCTGCTGATCGCTGGCGCCGCGCTGATGACCGTGATGGTGCTGAGCAAGTTCGGGCTGAACTTCTCCGAGATCCTCGGCTCGGCCCAGTCGGCGATCTCCGGATCCACGACCAAGGGCGTCTCCAGCCGCGACGTACTGGCGCCGGGCGCGCAGTACGGCGGTTCGCTCACCTCGCAGATCAACTTCATCTCGCTGGCGCTGGCATTGGTGCTGGGCACCGCGGGCCTGCCGCATGTGCTGATGCGGTTCTACACCGTGCCCACCGCCAAAGAGGCGCGGCGGTCCGTGGTCTGGGCGATCGCGCTGATCGGCGCCTTCTACCTGTTCACCCTGGTGCTCGGCTACGGCGCGGCCGCCCTGGTCGGCCCGGACCGGATCCTCGGCGCGGCCGGTGGGGTGAACTCCGCGGCCCCGCTGCTGGCCTTCGAACTCGGTGGGGTGATCCTGCTCGGTGTCATCTCGGCGGTGGCGTTCGCGACGATCCTGGCGGTGGTGGCCGGCCTGACCATCACCGCGTCCGCCTCCTTCGCGCACGACATCTACGCCTCAATCCTCAAGTCGCACAAGGTGAGTGAGGACGAGCAGGTGCGGGTCTCGCGCATCACCGCGGTGGTGTTGGGTGTGCTCGCGATCGGCCTGGGCATCCTGGCCAACGGCCAGAATGTGGCGTTCCTGGTGGCGCTGGCGTTCGCGGTGGCGGCCGCGGCCAACCTGCCGACGATCGTGTACTCGCTGTACTGGAAGCGGTTCAACACCCGTGGCGCACTGTGGAGCATGTACGGCGGGCTGATCTCGACCATCGTGCTGATCGTGTTCTCCCCCGCCGTGTCGGGCAGCAAGACCTCGATGATCCCGGGCGCGGACTTCGATTTCTTCCCGCTGGCCAACCCCGGCATCGTGTCGATCCCGCTGGCCTTCGCGCTCGGCATCATCGGCACGCTCACCTCCTCGGACCAGGGGAACCCGGAGCTCAATGCCGAGATGGAAGTGCGATCGCTGACCGGTGTGGGCGCCGAGAAGGCGGTGGCGCACTAACCCGATCCGCCCATCCGCCGAAACGGCATTCCGGCAGCGAAAGTGCGAGTAGCGGCCTGCCGGAATGCCGTTTCGGCGCAATATCGGTGGAATAAAGGGGTTGGGTCGCGCCGCTAACATTCAGCGTGCGCCGATACTCCTTCGCCCTTCTCGCCTACGCCTTCGCCGCGATCATGGTCGGCACCACCCTGCCCACCCCGATGTATGCGCTGTACGCCGAGCGGATGAACTTCGCGGTGTTGACCACCACCGTCATCTACGCCACCTACGCCGGCGGCGTGCTGGCGGCCCTGCTCGGGGTGGGCCGCTGGTCCGATGCCGTGGGCCGGCGGCCGATGCTCTTGGCGGGTGTGGCCTTCGCCCTCGCCAGCGCGGTGGTGTTCCTGTTCGCCGACTCGGTGCCGGTGCTGCTGATCGGCCGGGTGCTCTCGGGCGTGTCGGCGGGCATCTTCGCCGGAACCGCCACCGCAGCCGTCATCGAGGCCGCGCCGCCGGCCTGGCGCAATCGGGCTGCGGCGGTGGCGACGGTGGCCAACGCCGGTGGCCTGGGAACCGGCCCGCTGCTGGCCGGCCTGCTCGTGCAGTACGCGCCACAACCGCTGCGCCTGCCGTTCCTGGTGCACATCGGGTTGGCAGTACTGGCCGGGATCGCGGTGTTCATCGTGCCGGAGACCTCCGCACGTACCGGCCGCATCGGGTTGCAGCGCCTGTCGGTGCCGGCCGAGGTGCGGGCGGTGTTCGTCATCGCGGCGCTGGCGGCCTTCGCCGGATTCGCCGTGACAGGTATGTACGCCGCGGTGGCACCGTCGTTTCTGTCCCAGGTGATGGGCATCGACAACCACGCGGTGTCCGGCGCGATCGCGTGCTCCATCTTCGCCGCATCGGCGTTGGCCCAGATCGCCGCGAACCGGGTGCCGACCGGACCGGCCGTCGCGGTGGGCTGCGTGCTGCTCATCGTCGGTATGGCGATTCTGGCTGCAGCGCTGTATTTTTCGTCGCTGACCGGGTTGATCGCGGCCGCCGTGATAGCCGGCATCGGTCAGGGCATGAGTTTCAGCCGCGGGCTGGCCGCCATCGCCGCGGGCACCCCGGCCGAGCGTCGCGCGGAGGTCAGCTCCACGTACTTCGTGGTGGCCTACATCGCCATCTCGGTGCCGGTGATCGGTGAGGGTCTGGCTGCCCAACAGCTGGGCCTGCGCACCGCGGGCGTGACGTTCGCGATCGGCGTCGCGGTGCTGGCCGCGGTCTGTTTGACCGCGATCCTGGTGCAGGAGGCCCGGTTGAAGCGCCTGCAGCCCGAGAAGTTGCAGCCCGAGAAGTTGAGTGCTTCTACCTAGGGACTACGCGGCCGCGAGGCCATAGCGTTTCCAGCATGACCATTGCTTCCGCGATGACGGCCCCGAAAAACCCGGGCCTGTTCCCGTCCCCCGCCGAGGTCGAGGCGAACACCCCGGCCGATCGGGACCGGGCCATCGACGTCATCCGTATCGCCTCGCTGGTCGGTGTGGTGGTCGGCCACACTGTCATGGCCACCAGCACGATTCGCGATGACGTGTTCATCTGGAGCAACCTGCTCACCACATCCACCGTCTTTCAGGCGCTGACCTGGGTGTTCCAGATCATGCCGTTGTTCTTCTTCGCCGGGGTGGCCGCCAGCGTCACCTCCTGGCGCCCCGGCTCATCCTGGGGTGGCTGGTTACTGCGGCGCTGCACCCGGCTGTACCGCCCGGTGTTCTACTACCTGGCGTTCTGGACCGTCGCCCTGGCGGTGCTGCGGTTCGTGCTCCCCGTGCACGTCTACGAACCCGTCGCCGGGATCTCCATCCAGTTGTTGTGGTTTCTCGGCGCCTATGTCCTGGTGTTGGCGGCGGTTCCGGTGCTGGCCCGGATCACGGGTACCGCGCAGCTGACCGGCGCAGTCATCGGCAGCTACGCGTTCATCGCGGTGATCGACGCCATCCGGATCAACGTCGAGGGTTACGCCGCGCTGGGCTATCTGAACACCGTGGTGTGGTTGATCCCCGGCATGTTCGGGGTGGCCTACCGCCGCCGCCTGCTGTCCAGCAGCGCCGCGCTCACGATCGGAATCGGCATGCTCGGCGTCAACCTGGCGCTGCTGTACTTCGGGCCCTACGAGCTGAGCCTGGTGGGCATCGAGACCCAGCAGCTGAAGAACATGACCCCACCCTCGCTGCTGCTGGCCGGTCACGCAATCATGATGTGCGCGTTCGCCATTGCCGCTGCCCCCGCCATCAACCGGTGGGCACAGAGACCGCGGGTGTGGTGGCTGACCGCGATCGGCAACTCCGGCGCGATGACGCTGTACCTGTGGCACATGCCGCTGCTGCTGGGCCTGCACCTGGTGTTCGACTACCTCGGCCTGGACCGCTTCGACGCGACGGCGCCCGGCTTCATCGCGCTGTCGGTGTTGCAGCTGGCGGTGATGGCCGGCCTGGTTGCGATGACGTTCGTCGCACTGCGGCCGCTGGAGAACTCGCCGCTGCCCGGCTGGGACGGAGGCGCGGTCGCCGGCACCGGAATGCACAGCGCCACTGTGGGTTTCCTGCTGTGCACAGCCGGTGCGGCGACGCTGACCTCGGTGGCATGGGGCCTGAAGGACCAGGGCGTGTACTGCGTGGCCGTCATGCTGGCCGCCCTCGCCGGTGCCCGCTGGCTGGCCCGCAACCCCGGGGAACGCACCCGTCAGTTCATGGGCACGGCCCGCACACCGAAGGTGTGAATGAGCGGCGGATCGGTCGGGGCCAGCGCGACGGTGACCTCCAGCCGCCCGGCAGTACCCGGCAGCCGGTAGATCGCCTCGGTCGGTGATCGCCACTGCGACTCCGCCTCACCGTTGCGCTCGCCGATCGCCTCTCGGGCCGTGGTTATCGCCGCGGCCCGCTCGGCCAGCGGGATGTCGAGCAGAACATTGCCGGAAAATGCCGGCTCCTGCAGCACCGAAGGGTCTGCGATGACACGTTCGACCACGCTCAGCACAGAGCGCAACTGCTCGGTGGGCCGCACCTGGGCTGGGCCGCTGCCGTCCTGCTGCAGCAGGGCGTCCAGCGCGGCCCGAGCGAGCGCCGGCGTCGGCGCATAGGTGCCGTTGCCGAAGGCCACCACACCCAGACCGCTGGCGTGATGCCAGGCCATGTAGGACCCGAAGCCGGGGTACCCGCCGCTGTGTTGGCTGATCTGCCCCCACCGGGGGTCGATCTCGACGAACAGCCCGTAGCCGTAGCCGGACAATCCCCACGGGAAGCCCTTGCTTCTCAACCGGCTCTGCCCGCTCGGTTCCTCGACGAGGTCGAAGGGAAGCAGACGGTACGACTGCTGCATCTCCCGCCGGGAGGCACGGGACAGCACCGCATCGTCGGCATCATCGCTCGGCGGGAACGCGTCGCACAGCCAGCCAACCCATTTCCCGATGTCGGTCACCGTGCTCAGCAGACCGCCAATCGAGGAGAAACTGCCCGGCGCGGTGAACGGTTGCGGCTCCCACTCCCCGGTCGGGGTCGGCCGATAGCCCTGCGCCAGGCGCCCGGCCGGCACCGCGCGGTAGTCGTAGCCGGTATCGGTCAGGCCCAGGGGCGCCAGCAGCTCGCTCGCCACGTGCTCGACAAACGGTCGGCCGGTGACCGCCTCCACCACCCGGCCCAGAATGGCGTAGCCGAGGTTGGAGTAGGCGAACTCGGTGCCGGGGGCATACGCCCCGGCCACCGGGCCGGCCAGCAGGTCGTCGAACTCGGCTTGGGTCATCTCCTCCTGCCGGTCGGCCCACGGATCGTCGCTGGGCAGCCCGCTGCTCATGGTCAGGCAGTGGCGCACAGTGATTTTCGGCGAATCGGCGGTCGGACCGGCCAAGCCGACCGCTCCCGGAAGGTGCTGGATCACCGGATCGTCGAGCCGCAGCAGGCCCCGATCACGCAACTGCAGGATCGCAGCGGCGGTGAAGCTCTTGGACATCGACGCGATCCGGAAGACCCGATCCTGCGCCGGTGCGGCCTCGGTTGAACGGTCGGTGACCCCGCGACCGGTGAAGTGCACCACCTTGCCGTCGGCGAGGACGCCGAGTTGCAGTCCAGGGGCGTGCCGACCGTCGTGGAACTGGCCGACGATGTCATCGACAACGGTGAAGTCGAGGCTCATCGGGCCACCTCGACCGTCGAGTCGCGAAGATCCTCGTCCGGCGGAGCCAGCATCAAGAAGTGGGTGTTGCCCCGCGGCCGCAGGTAGAGGACGTAGTAGGTCAGGGCAATCAGCACGCACGCCCCGGCGACGATGAGATCGGCGCGGACCTGCTGGCTCAGCACGGCGACAGACATGACGATCGCGACGATCGGCCACAACGGCCACAGCGGCATCCGGTACGGGCGTTCCAGGTCAGGGTTGCGCAGTCGGCTCACCAGCGCGGACCCCGCGACGAGGATGAACTCGACCGCCAGCAGCGCTCCGGTCCAGGTGGTCAGCGTGGCGACGTCGGAGACCAGGATCATCACTGCCCCACCGATCCCAACCAGAATCGTTGCCAGCCAAGGCGTTCCATACTTGGGATGCACCACGGCCAGCGCCCGGCTGATGGCGCCCGGCCATGCCATGTCCCGGCCGGTGCTGTACAGGATGCGCGCGTAGTACGGCATGAGGGCGATGACGGCGTTGAGCACGGCGACGGCGATGCCGAGGCTGATGATGGTGTTGAAGGTTTCGCCGCCGATCGCGGTCAGAACGTACTGCCACGGGTTGTCCGAGTTCGACAGCTCGCTGAGCGAGGGAGCGGCGAGGGTCGCGGCAGCCACCGGGAACACCTCGCAGGCGACGGCGACGCCAAGAGCGATGAAGACGGCGCGGGCGACGTTGCGGCGGGCGCCGACGGTTTCCTCGGAGAAGATCAGTGCGCCCTGGAAGCCGTTGTAGGCGAAGCTGCCGACGGCGATGCCGGCCACCAGTGCGCTCATGGTGAGCGGGCTGGCGATTCCCTGGGCGTCGAAGACCTCCGGCCGCAGCAGCGTGGTAAATGGCCGCTGCACGTTGATGAATCCGAACACCGCCACCAGGATGACCGCCAGGATCTCAACGATCAGCAGGATGGTCACGGCGATCGCGTTGAGCCGGACGCCGAACAGCGCGATCACGGCACCGCCGATGATGATCACGGCACCGAGAATGTTCGCGTCCACGTTGACGATGACGCGTAGATACTCCGCCATCCCGAGCGCGACCACGGCCGGGATGAGCACAGCCTGTACCGGACCGGTGACGAACATCGACACGAAACCGGGTGCCCGCCCCAGGATTCGGGCGATGAACGTGTAGTCGCCACCGGCGATCGGATAGGCCGCGCCCAATTCCGCCCAGCAGTACGCCAGCGACAGGCCGAGCACCGCGGCGATGCAGAACGTGAGGGCCGCACCGGTGCCGTTCAGCCCGAAGAGCACGGGGGCGATGATGAACGCGCCGGTCGCCGGGGTGGTCGCGGAGATGACCAGCGACGAGTTCTCCCACAGGCTGAGATCGCGCTTCAGCTCCTGTTTGTATGCCCTGGGACGGGACTGTGATTCGCTCATTCGGCGCCTTTCTCACGGCCACCTGGATGGGTTCACCAACGGTGTCGGCGGTCCGGTCGGTGCGAGCCGGACGGTGTGATCTTGGCGATACCGGCGCCCGATGTCAACACTGATGACAACATTGCTGTCCGCAGTGTGGACACCACCTGCGTGTCCCCGCGGTCCCCGCATGCCATGCTGTGCGTCGTGGACAGCAGCGGACGAGCCCAGGGATCGCACACCCGCGGCGGCGCCATTCGGTTGGACCGTGCCGTGATCTTGGCCGCGGCGCAGGAGATCTGCGACCGCGACGGCTTGAGCGCGCTCACCCTGCGGCGACTCGGAAACGAACTCGGTGTCGACGCCACCGCGATGTACCGGCATTTCCGGGACAAGGCCGAGCTGATCTCGGCGCTCATCGACGAGCTGTTCCGGCTCGAAGTGGACGAGCCCGACCCACAGGGGCACTGGCGCGACAACCTGCGCAAGCTGATGCTGCAATGGTGGCAGATCTACCGCAGGCACGAAGGTCTGGCCGCTGCCATGGCCGGCCAGCCCGACGACGAGCCGCAGCTCTTTCACCTCACGGAATGGACTGTCCGCGAACTCATTCGGGCCGGCGTCGGCGAGGACGAGCTCGGCTTGTACCACCAGACCATCTACAACCACACGGTCGGAAACGGTCTGGTTGCGGCGTTGTCTCCATGGCTCACCGACATCGAGCTGCGCGACGAGCAACGCCGGCACTACGCCGCGCTCGACCCCCGCAGGTTCCCGTCGTCAGCCACCGCGGCGCCGACGATCTACCCGGACACCGCCGAGGTCTTCGAATTCAGCGTGGAAGTGTTGCTCGACGCCATCGAGAAGCGTGGCCAGCTGGTTGCCCGGCAACGTAATTGACGCCCATCGACATTGCGTACAACGCATCGAGACTGCACACAGATCGCGATTCTGCTGTCTGGATTTCGCGATCTATGCGCAGTCTCGTGTCAGGGATTAGCCGCTCTTGCGGCGGAATTCGCGCCGGTTTTCCAGCGGGCCGTGCGCCCGCGGTTGGTTCCGGCCGCCGTCCTTGTGCGCCGCGCCGCCGGACGACTGCGCCTTCTTGCGCTCCAGGGCCTCCCGGAATTTGCGCTTGTTGTCGTCTTCCGGTTTGTCGTCAGCCATACGCCACACCGTAGCCCGAATCCGATGTCATAGTCACGCACATTACCTCCGGCGGCGCCATTACCTCCGGCCCGGCGGCATCCCGTACACATGCGTGATCGGCAGCGTCAGCAGCACCCGGCGCTCGTCGACCATGGCGCGCCGGTAATCGTCCCAGTCCGGATGTTCACCGGCGATATTGCGGTACAGGGCAATCAGCCCCTCGACCGTATCGTCGTCCGGCGCCACGGCCGGCGGGGTGAGGATGGCATCGCCCTCGGCGACGGCATAGGCCCAGCCGTCATCGGCGCTGACATGGATCGACGCCCGCGGATCGCGCCTCAGATTTCGGGTCTTGGCCCGCGGTTCGGTGATCGACACCTGGATCTGGAGCGCACGCGGGTCGAAGTGGTACGAGACATTCGACAGCTGCGGCCGACCGTCCTGTTTGATCGTGGCCAGTACGCCCATCGAGTTGTCACAGATCAAGGCCAAAAGTTTGTCGTCGAAAACCTGACGCCCCATGTGTCGAGCGTACGTCCTTACTATCGGTTCGATGAGCGTGATTGACGGCAGTACCCGCCACCGCCGCCTGCTGGCGATGTTCGCCACAGTCCTCATCGCAGCAGTCACCGCGTCGTCGTGCGCGACGGAAGCGGGATTGGCCGAAGTTGCGGTGGTGCCCGAAGTGCTCACTCTGCCCGAGATGACCGTCACCCGCTTCCACTACCCGACCGACGACCACACCACCGACCAGAACTGGGCCGACCTGTACCTGCCCGCAGGCCCGCAGGCCGTCGATTCCATCCCGCTGGTGGTGCTCATCCACGGCGGCGGCTGGCAGAGCACGCTGAGTGCCGGGGTGTTCGACGGCCTGGCCCGCGAGCTCGCCGGCCGCGGCATGGCCGTCTACAACATCGAGTACCGCCGGGTCGGATCGGGCGGCGGGTGGCCGACCACGTTCCACGACGTGGCCCGCGCCCTGGATTACGTTGTCGAGGTGGACAAGAAGTACCCACAGCTGACCACCGACGACGAGCTGGTGGTCGGCCACAGCGCCGGGGCTCAGCTCGCGGTGTGGGCGGGCACCCGGCACAACCTGCGCGACGACGAGGTCGGTTCCCGGCCCCTGTTCCGGCCGACCCGGGTCGTCTCGCTGGCCGGTCCGCTCGACATGGTCTACGCGGCGAACCATGGCGACAAACACATCGTCTCGGTGCTCGGCGGCCGCCCGGCCGAGGTGCCGCAGCGGTACACCTCGGTCGATCCGATCCAGAACATCGACCCATCGGTGCCGGTGATCGCGCTGCACGGCACCCTCGACACCGTGGTGGCACCGGCCAATTCGCAGCGCTATGTCGCGGCGGCCAAGAAACTCGGCGGCCGGGCCGCCCTCGAGCTGCTCGCGGGCGAGAACCACACCTCGATCGTGTCTAAGCGCTCCCCCAGCTTCGGCCGGGTGTTGCAGGTCATCACCGCCACCTCACAGGCCGAGCTGAACGATCTGCCGGTGAAGTAGGCGATCTAGGCTGTGGGGATGGCCCGCTACATCGCGTTTTTGCGCGGCGTCAACGTCGGAGGCGTCAACCTCAAGATGGCCGAGGTGGCACAGGTCATGGAAGCGGCCGGATTCACCGACGTGCGGACGATCCTGGCGAGTGGAAATGTCTTGCTGGACAGCGCCTTCGACGCCGCGGCGGTGCGCAGCACGGCCGAGCGGGCACTGCGCGACGCCTTCGGCTATGAGGCCTGGGTGTTGGTGTACGGCCTGACCACCCTGCAAAAGGTCTCCGCCGGTTATCCATTCGAACGCGAGGTGGACGGGCACCACTCGTACGTCACCTTCGTCAGCGACGAGGACATCCTCGACGAGCTGGCCGCCCTGCAGCCCGGACCGGACGAGAAGATCCAGCGCGGCGACGGCGTGCTCTATTGGCAGGTGCCGCGCGCGGCCACGCTGGACAGCACGATCGGCAAGACCATGGGCAAGAAGCGCTACAAATCCTCGACGACCACCAGAAACCTGCGCACGCTGGCGAAAGTGCTGCGCTGACGAGATTCATCTACATTCGTGCCAATGACGGGTACCTCACGCAAGGTGAGCGGCAGCGCGCTCACCGGCGTCTCCGAGACCGCACTGATGACATTGCAGGTTCGCGCCCACGAGGCGCGTCGCCCGGACCGTCTGATCGATGATCCGATGGCCGTCCAACTGGTCGACTCGATAGATTTCGATTTCGCCAAGTTCGGCTACACCCGGCGCCAGGACATGGCCCTGCGGTCGATGTTGTTCGACCGGATCACCGGCGACTATCTGCGTGACCATCCGCAAGCCACCGTGGTGGCGCTGGCCGAAGGGCTGCAGACCAGCTTCTACCGGCTCGACGCTGCCGGCCTGGGACATCAGTTTCGTTGGCTGTCAGTCGATCTTGAGCCGATGATCGAACTTCGCAACAAGCTGCTGCCGAAGCCGGACCGGGTCACCCAATGCGCCCAGTCGGCCCTGGACTTCAGCTGGATGGACCAGGTCGACACCAGCGACGGCGTCTTCATCACTGCCGAGGGCCTGCTGATGTACCTGCAGCCGGAGGAGGCCATGTCGCTGATCCGCGCCTGCGCGCAGCGCTTTGGCGGCGCGCAGATGATGTTCGACCTGCCTCCGGCGTTCTTTGCCTTCCTGACCCGCAGGGGGGTGCCGACCTCGACTCGGTACCGGGTGCCGCCGATGCCGTTCAGCCTGTCCCCCGCGCAGCTCGCCGACCTGGTCAACACCGTCCCCGGGGTGCGGACGGTGCGCGACCTGCCGATGCCGTCGGGCCGCGGCATGGTCCTCAACGCCATGCTGCAGGCGCAGCACCTGCCGATCTTCGACCCGATCCGCCCGGTAGTGGGACTGCTGGAGTTCGGTTAGACCGCCGGCCGACGGCTATTGGGCCCACACGTCCTCGACATAGCGATCTGAACTCACCAGCTCGGCAAGCCAGCTCGCGGCGGCGTCATCGTCTGCACCGGTATTGCGGCGGTAGATATCGCGGAAGGCCCCGCGCACCGCCGGGGCCATCCGGGCTCCGTCGCCGCACACGTACACATGGGCATCCATAGCCGGGTCGCCCAGCATCGCCCAGACCTCGTCGGAGTCGGCGGTGATGCGATCCTGCACGTAGCGGACCTCATCCTCGGGCCGCCGCGAGAACGCCGGGCGCATCCGCACCACGCCGGCCTGTTCGGCCACTTCGAATTCGTCGCGGAACAGGTAGTCGACGTCCGGGTGGCGCACGCCGAAGAAGCACAGTGCCGACGTGAAGGGCTCGCCGGCGGCCTGTGCGGCGAGCCGGTCCCCGATAAATCCACGGAATGGGGCGACTCCCGTCCCGGCGCCGACCAGGATGACGTTCTTCGCCGGCTCGGCACCGGCCCGAAACGCGCGGCGTGCGGTGTCGACGCGCATCCGGATCTGTTGTCCCGGTACGGCATCGGCGAGATAGCTCGACGACACACCGCGGAAGACGCCGTACCCGGAGCGGGCCGGCCCCTCAAGCACGCTGACCACCAGCTCGACCTCACGCGGCAGCCGGCGCGCGGAGGACGCGATGGAGTAGTGCCGTGGGGCCATCGGCTCGAACAACTCCAGCAGCTCGGCGCGCGACAGCTCGGTCGCCGCGAATTCGGCCAGGCATTCGGTGACGCTCAGCGCGCGCTCCTCGGGGCGTTCGGCGAGCTCGGTCAGTGCCGCACGTTCGGGCGGACACGGGTTGGCTGCCGCCAGCTTCAGCAGCTGACTTGGGCTGGCGGCCTTGCGCAGCTCGACGAAATGGGTGAGCAGCTCACGCACGGTGACCTCACGGTCGATGGCGATGGCACGTCGTGTGCTGCGCCGCGGATTCACCGAGATCCGGCGGTCCAGCCGCAGTTCCAGCAGTTCTGCGATCTCGTCCACCGCCTCAGGGCTGTTGTCCGGCAGCACCGTGAGGTGATCACCAGTCTGGTATTCGACGCCATCCGGCAACGCGATCCGGACGAGTCGCTTGTCATTCCCCATCGAATCACCAAGCGGGCCGGCCACATCGACCAGCGCCACGTTGTCCAACACGATGGCCGGTTGCACCTCGAAACGTGCATCGATCGCCGAAGTCACCGGCCCGTCGATGGCACGTAGCTCGTAGAGCAGCTCGCCGTCGGTGCGCTCGGGACCACCCGAAACGGCCAGGCCATCCGCCGGGGAGAGTGCTTGCCACAGAGCGGCGGAGAAGCCTTCGACAGTCCCGACGAAGTCTCCCGATGTATCGGCCTCGCCGCGCGGAATCACTGGTGCACCAACCAATTCGGCGAGACGCTCGGCGATGCGCTTGGGCACGGTCTGGTAGGTCTCGGCCCAGTTCCGGTCGCCGACACCGAGCACGGCGTACGGGATCGCCGGTTGCGCCGGGATATCCGGGCTGTCCAGCCACTCGACGAAGCGCCGCGCGTCGTCGGTGGGCTGGCCGTTGTACGACGCGGCGATCACCACCAGCGCCCCCTCGGAGGGCAGTGCGCCGGCCGCGGTGTCGAGAGCGGCCACCGTGGTCTGATAGCCGAGATCGGTGGCCTCGTCGGCCAGTTGCTGCGCCAGTGACCGGCAGTTGCCGAGGTTCGAACCGTGCAGCACAGTCACTTTCGAACCCGGCGCGGCCACTGCCCGCGGCTTGGGCGCCGAGACCGCCCCCGCCGCAAGGCCGGCGGCGTGCTGACGTTCCGGCGGTGTCCGCCGCACCAACTGCAGGTGGAATCCGACCGGTTTGCGCAGCAGGTCGCTGTGGGTGCGCAGCTGATAATGCTCGACGTCCAGGAAGCGGTACCGGTGTACCAGGGTGGCCAGCGCCATCGTCGCCTCGTGCAAGGCGAACTGACGGCCGATACAGGACCTCGCCCCGGTACCGAAAGGCTTGAACAGGTTGACCGGTCGGCCAGCTGCACGCTCGGCGCCGAACCGGTCCGGGTCGAAGATTTCGACATTGTCACCCCATTCGGGCTGCCGGTGCAGCGCCGCGGTCATCACCGTGACGACCTCGCCCTTGCGCACCGGATACCGGCCTCCGATGACGGTGTCCGCCAACGCCATCCGGTCGAACTCCCGAACCGGCGGAGACAGCCGCAACGTTTCGTCGACGATCTGCCGGATGTAGGTGAGCTTGCCGATCTCATCGAACGCGGGCACGTGGTCGTCGTCCGGCCCGAACAACCCGTCCACCTCACGACGTGCCCGGTGCAGCACCGCAGGGTCCTTGACGATGCTGTACAGCGCGGTCGGCATCAGTGTCGACGTGGTGTCCTGCCCGGCGATCAGGAACGTAAGGATCTGGTTGCGGATACTGTCGTGGCCGAGGCGCGGGGCGCCGTCAGCACCCGGCTCGAGCATCAGGGCGAGCAGGTCGTCCAGATCGACGGCACCCGCGCGATGCTGGGCGATCAGGTCGTCGATGAAGGCATAGAGCTTGTCGCGCTCGGCGGCGAAGACCGTCCGGTCGCCACCGCCCGGCGTGATGATCTGTTCCAGCGCGGCCGCGAAGCTGGCCGGGATGTCGGCCAGCCCGTCTTGGTGATAAGAGTCGAACCGCGCACCGAATCCGGCCAGGCCCACGGTGTCCATGGCCAGCTTCCCGAGGTCCACTGCGACATCCACCGGATGCGGCGCTCCGGCTGCCTCGTCCCACAACGCGATGAGCTGGCGGTTGATGTCGAGCATCGCCGGGTGGTAGCTACGCAGACCGCTGAAGCTGAACCCGGGGATCAGGACGTCATGTGCCTGCTGCCAACCGTTTTCGCCGGGATACGACGTGAACAGGCCGTTTTCGACCAGCGTTCGGAAGCGGTCCAACCGGTCGGTGATGCCCTTGGCGAAGCGTGTCTCGTCGCACAGTTCGTCGACCAGGGCCAGCGAACACGCGTACAGCCGCCGGGTGCCGCCGAAATCGGCGTAGAACAGCGGTCCGTACTGCCCGGGGAGCAGATCCGCAGGTAGCGCGTAGGGCCTGCCTGGAACCGGACCGGATGGTAGTTCCGCGCCGATGGCCGACGGCACGCCGTCGATGTCGGGCGGCAACGCCGGCGAGAACGTCTCCATGAGCGCCGAGCATAGCGCTGCCACATGTGCCGTCCCTGAGAACACCTTCAGCGCACGAGCTGGCCCCCGGTGAACTCCGGATGTTCAATTCTGTTGCGGTGACAATGATGTCGTCGCGGCGCGCGCTGCGTTCTGCGTGATCTCCCCGAGAATCCGGTCCACCACCCCGGCCGCGATGTCGTGCCCCATTCCGGGAATGGTGACGTGCCGCGCACCGCGGATCGCCGCGGCGGTGGCCTGTCCCCCGCTGGGCGCCACGATCCGGTCGCGGTCGCCGTGGATCACCACGGTCGGGGCGGTGACATTCACCAGTTCGGCGGTGCGGTCACCTGACTTGTAGATCGCGTTGATCTGGCGCGCCACCCCTTCGGCTGCCATCGGGCCCGGGCCGCGTTCCCATGCGCCTGCGGCGTAAGCGGTCGCGGCTGCCACATCCAACGGGTACTTCCGGCCGGCGAGGTGGCGCATCAAACCGACATGCGACGCGATGAACTTTTCTCGAGTCCGGGCCGGTGGTTTGCCCATCAGCACCTTTGTGGACAGCGCGACCTGGCCCACGCCGGGTGCGCCGGTCGTGGAGAAGATCGACGTCAGCGAGGCGGCCCGGTCCGGGTAGCGGGCGGCGACGGTCTGAGCGATCATGCCGCCCATCGACATACCGACAATGTGCGCCGAAGCAATGCCGAGATGATCGAGCAGACCGATGACGTCACCGGCCATATCGGCCAGGTCATAGCCGTCGGACCGGGGCTTGCTCAGCATCTGACGCACCAGGCCGGGTGGTTTGCTGGTGGCCCAGGTCGAATGCCCGACATCGCGGTTGTCCGGTGCGATCACGTAGAACCCGCGCTCCACCAGGCCGTCGACGATGGCGGCCGGCCACGACGTCAGATCAAGACTGAGCCCGGCGATCAGAACCAGCGGCCGGTCGGACGGGTCACCGGCTGTGCGGTAGCACACCCGATTCCCGTCGGCCAGCAGTGCGAAGCGGTCGCGACTGTTCACGCCGTCACCGCCGCGCCGTGCCGCGCACCGGTCTGGACCGAAGCCGTCAGCTTCAGGTTCGGGTCGACGACGGGCCCCTCACGCAACACCTTGATATCGGTCGAATAGTTCATCGACATCAGCCACGGCTGCTCGAAACCCTGTAGCGGCAGGTCGCTCGCCGCCCGCTGGACGTAGTTGGAGCCGAAGTCCAGCATCGGGCGGGTCGGCAGGTTCTGGTCGAACACCGGGCGGGCGGTGTCATATCCGGCGGCGTCCATGTGGGTCAGCAGCCGGCACAGGTGCTCGCACACCAGGTCGATCTTCAGCGTCCACGAGGAGTTGGTGTAGCCGAAGCCGAACACGAAGTTGGGCACCCCGGACAGCATCATGCCCTTGTAGATCACGGTGTCGTGCAGGTTGACCGGCTCACCGTCCACACTCAGCGAGATCCCGCCGAAGGCCTGCAGATTCAGCCCGGTGGCGGTCACGATGATGTCGGCGTCGAGTTCGCGGCCGGACTCCAACCGGATGCCGGTCTCGGTGAATGTCGCGATCCGGTCGGTAACCACCGCGGCGCTGCCGTCGCTGAGCGCGTCGAACAGGTCGGAGTCGGGCACCGCGCACAACCGCTGATCCCAGGGGTTGTACGCCGGGCTGAAGTGCTCGTCGACCGGATAGCCCTTGGGCAGCTTCGAGGCGTTGACGTAACGAATCACCCGCCGGGCCAGCTTCGGGTACCGCTGGCAGAACTCGTACACGCCACGCTGTTTGAGGATGTTCTTGCGCCGCGCCAGCGCGTAACCGCGCTTGTCACCGAGCAGCTTGCGCGCGGTATTGGCGAACACGTCCTTGCCCGGCACCGGCATCACGTAGGTCGGCGACCGTTGCAGCATGGTGACGTGCCCGGCCTTTTCGGCCATCGCGGGCAGCAGGGTGATCGCGGTCGCGCCGCTGCCGATGATCACCACTTTCTTGCCGGTGTAGTCCAGATCCTCCGGCCAGTGCTGCGGGTGCACGATCTGCCCGGTGAACCGCTCCTGCCCCTCGAAGTGCGGGGTGTAGCCCTCGTCGTAGCGGTAGTAGCCACCGCCGCTGAACAACCAGTTGGCACTGATCTGGATCAGTTCTGCATCTCCGGCGGGTTCGGTCCGCTCGATGTCGACGACCCAACGCGCATCCGCGCTCGACCAGGCCGCGCCCAACACCTTGTGGTGGAACCGCACCAACTTGTCGATGCCGTTCTCGGCCGCGGTCTCCCGCAGGTAGTCCAGGATCTTGGCACCATCGGCGATGGCACTCTCGTCGCGCCACGGCTTGAACTGGTAGCCGAAGGTGTGCAGATCGGAATCCGATCGAATTCCGGGATAGCGGAACAGATCCCAGGTTCCCCCGCTGGCGCCGCGGGCCTCAAGGATCGCGTAGCTGCGGCCGGGGTGCTCGCGCTGGAGGTAGTAGGCAGCACCGATACCGGTGACTCCGGAGCCGACGATCAGCACGTCGAGGTGCTCGATGCGGGTGCGCTCGGGGTGGGCCATGGTGTCACTCCTGACGGTGGCGGGGTGAAGCGATGTGACCATCGTCTCGTTCCGCAACCCTTATCCCTAGGTCAAAACATCCCAACCTTGCGATTCAGTAGTGCATAGTGCACCACCGGCTTAGAGTCGGTGGATGGCGTGGAAACAGCCGTCGGCGCAGGTACGGGACCTGATCCGGCAGTGCGCACAGATCGTGGTCAATGCCCGGCCGGAATGGCTGGAGGAACTCGACCGGGCCGTGCTGGCCGCCACCCCGGCGGTCGCGTCGGATCCCGAACTCGCCGCGGCCGTCAGCCGCAGCAACCGCGCCAATCTGTACTTCTGGGGCACGGCCAATGTGCGGGATCCGGGTGCACCGGTTCCCCCGAACACCGGGCCCGAGCCGCTGAGCATCGCCCGCGAGTTGGTACGCCGCGGCGTCAATGAGTTCCCGCTCGATGCCTACCGGGTGGGTGAGGGCGTCGCGTGGCGGCGGCTGATGGAGATCGCCTTCGAGCTCACCTCCGACCCGGCCGTACTGCACGAACTGCTGGACGCATGCTCCCGGTCGATCAGTGCGTTCATCGACGCCACGCTGGCGGGCATCGCCGCCCAGATCGAGGTGGAGCGCGACGAACTCACCCGCGGCACCCACGCCGAGCGTCGCGAGACCATCACGCTGATTCTCGACGGCGCCCCGATCCCCCGCAGGCGCGCCGAGGAACGGCTCGGCTACGCACTGACCGGCGCGCACACCGCGGCGGTCATCTGGAGCGACGACCCGGACGGCGACCTGGCCGCACTCGACCGGGCCGCCGAGGCCTTCGGGCAGGCGGCAGGCGGAGTACGCCCGCTGAGCGTGCTGGCCAGCACCGCCACCCGGTGGGTCTGGGCACCCGGTAGCACCGTCGACACCGAGGCCCTGACCCAGTCGATCGGCGACATGCGCGATGTCCGGGTCGCCATCGGCTCGACCGGCGACGGCGTCGAGGCCTTCCGACGCAGCCATTTCGACGCGCTGACCACCCAGCAGATGATGGCGCGCCTGCACTCACCGCAGCAGATCGCCACGTTCACCGACATCCAGCTGGTCGCGCTGCTCACCGCCGATGCCGACCGGGCCGGCGCCTTCGTCAAGCACACACTCGGCGACCTGGAGTCCGCAGACACCGAATTACAGGACACCGTAAGGGTTTTCGTCAACGAGCAGTGCAACGCCTCGCGGGCCGCTGCGCGGCTCTACCTGCATCGCAATACCCTGCTGCGCCGATTGGCCCGCGCCGATGAACTGCTACCCCGCCCGCTGACCCAAAGCAGCGTCAACGTGGCCGTCGCACTCGACGTGCTGCGCTGGAACGGCAACCGGCCCGGTTAGTCGAATACCGCGTCCAGGTAGCGCAGCGCGTCGACCTTGCCGATGCCCAGCGCCCGGGCGGCCTCGGCGAAGGAGTTCGCGGCCGCGGCCATCGCCGCATCGGCAGGATCGGCCCGCGCGACGAATGTGCCGTAGCGCCCCCGGGTCTCCAACACCCCCGCAGACTCCAATTCGCGGTAGGCCCTGGCCACCGTGTTCACCGCCAACCCGATCTGGCCGGCGAGTTCGCGGACCGTCGGCAGCCGGGTGCCCGGCGACAGCCGACCTTGCCGTATTCCGTCGATGATCTGAATCCTGAGCTGCTCGAACAACGGCTTTTCCAGGCTCGAATCCACCCGCACCCAATCCCCCAACTGACCCACGTGCTCAGTATCACCCAAACCCGCTACGTTGGTGACGTGCAGGTGACTGTCCTCAGTGGTGCCGGGATCTCGGCGGAAAGCGGTGTGCCCACCTTCCGCGACGTCGAGACGGGCCTGTGGGCGAAGGTCGACCCCTACGAGATCTCCAGCACGGAAGGCTGGCAGCGGCATCCGGAGAAGGTGTGGGCCTGGTATCTGTGGCGCCACTACATGATGGCCAGGGTGGAACCGAACGACGGGCATCGGGCCGTGGCTGCCTGGCAGGACTATGCCGACGTGCACGTCGTCACCCAGAACGTCGACAACCTGCACGAGCGCGCCGGCAGCACCAACGTGTACCACCTGCACGGCAGCCTGTTCGAGTTCCGCTGCGATGCTTGCGGTTCGAAGTTCGAGGGCGACCTGCCGGCGATGCCGGAACCGGTCGAGACGGTCGAGCCGCCGGTGTGCCCGTGCGGCGGCCTGATCCGGCCGAGCGTGGTCTGGTTCGGCGAGCCGCTGCCCGATAGTGCCTGGCAACGGTCGGCCCTGGCGGTCAGCAATGCCGATGTGGTGATCGTGGTGGGCACCAGCTCGATCGTCTATCCGGCCGCGGGCCTGCCCGAGGCCGCCCTGGCCGCGGGCACCGCGGTGATCGAGGTCAATCCGGAGCGGACCCCGTTGTCCGACAGTGCGACGGTCTCGCTGCGTGAGACCGCGAGCAGTGCCCTGCCGACCCTGCTGCAGCGGTTACCGGTGTTGCTCGTTGAGTCCGGCCGACGACAGTCAGGCGGGCCGCACCGCGCGGCCGATCGCGAACTCTGACACCGGCAGCGGCACCCAGGCCGGCATGGTCCATTCGCGGCGGGCGTCGGCGACCTGGAAGCCGCTGTGCACGATGGTCTGCTCGGTATGCCGATGGGTGTGGCAGTTGCCGAACAACCGCGGCCACACGGTGGCATCGGCCACGCGCTGCATCCGGGCCCGGCGGCCCGCACTGGCGACGTGCTCCAGGTAACGCAGCTCCCCACCCGGTCGCAAAAGCGAAAAGAGTTGACGCAGAACGGTGTCCGGCTCATCGATGGAGCACAGCACCAGCGAGCAGACCACGGCGTCGAACGGTTCGGCAGCGGCGAACCGTTCGGCGGTATCACTGGTGACGGTCACTTCCACCGGGGCTCGGCCGGCCGCGGTCCGGGCCAGCTCGGCGAGCCGGCGTTCGGGCTCGATGGCGACCACCTCGGTCACCGTCGACGGATAGAACGCGAAGTTGGTACCGGTGCCCGCACCGATTTCGAGCACTCGGCCGCTCAGCCCGGCAAGGTTCTCGGCGCGCAACCGGCGCAACGCCCCAGGTTCATGGCTCGACAGGGTTTTCCACACCCCGGCGAAGAACGGGTTGTCCACCGTCTTGTCATGCTGTGGTTTGTCGTTCACTGGCCAATCCCTTCAGCCGGGCGACCGCCTCCGGGGGCGAGACGTCGGTTCCGATCATGCCCGAGACGATCTGGCCGGCACACACCGCACGCAGCACGCGATCGGTGAATTCCTCGACGTCGCCCCACGGCAGGTACGGTTTGGCGATCAGCATCGCGGCCACCCCGTGCGCCGCGGTCCACAGTTCCAGCGCCATCATCGTGGCGTCACCGGGCGGGTAGACCCCCTCGGCCATGAGCGCCTCCACCGAGGTGCGCATGTGCCCGAACGCCGAACTGTTGAGCGTCATGTCGACATCGCTCCCGGGCCGGCCCTCGCCCATCGTGGCCAACCGGTACAACTCCGGAGTCTGTCGGGCGAAGCTCACATAGGCATGGCCCTGAGCCCGCAGCACCTCGATGGTCGATGGTTGATCGACCGCCACCCGCTGCATCTGTTCGTCGAGCTTCTCGAAGTACCTTGCGCATACCGCGTCCAGCAGCGCGTCCTTATCGGCGAAGTGCAGGTAAATCGACGGCGGGGTGACTCCGACCCGCCGGGTAACCGCCCGGATCGAAACTGCCTTGGCGTGGCCGGTTTCCAACAGCAGTTCGGTGGTGGCATCCAGGATCTGCTCGCGCAGCAGCTCCCCGGCTCCACGCGGGGCACGTCGCCGCTTGCAGGATTCGAGTGTCACGCTAACCAGTGTCCGTCACCCCGGCGCGGGCCCGTTCCGTTTTGCAGTCGGCTTCGGGCGCGTGGCCGGATTCATTAGGGCCCGACCCGGATTCATTGATGCCGAATCGCTGATGCAGACGGGCCAGTGGCGCCGGTGCCCACCAGTTCCACTGTCCCATCAGGTGCATGACCGCCGGGACCAACAGCATGCGCACCAGGGTGGCGTCGACCAGTACCGCCAGGGTCAGTCCCAGGCCGAACATTCGCATGAATGCCACCTGCGCGGCGATCAGCGCCGCGAACGAAATCGACATCAGCAGCGCCGCAGCGGTGATCACCCGGCCGGTGCGGGCCAGGCCCAGCGCGACGGCCTCGTCGTTGCGGGCCCGGACAGTCCCGGTCTGCCCGGGCTGCAGCCAGTACTCGCGGATTCGCGAGACCAGGAACACCTCGTAGTCCATCGACAACCCGAACGCGATGCAGAACAACAACACCGGCAGGTTGGCCACCAGGGTGCCGGTCGGCGTGGTGCCGAGCGCTCCCAGATGACCTTCCTGGAAAATCCACACCAGCGCACCGAACGCCGCCGACAGCGACAATACGTTGAGCACCAAGGCTTTCAGCGGGAGTAGGACACTGCCGGTGAGCAGGAACAGCAGCACGAAGGTGATCGTCGCGATGATGCCGAGCACCAGCGGCAGCCGCGATGTGATGGCCTGCGAGCTGTCCCGGTTGACCTGCGCGACGCCGGTGAACTGCACCTGGGCCGGTGCCGGCACAGCATGCAGCGCATCGAGTTGAGCGTTGGAGGCGTCACTGAACAACGGCGTGTGGCTGCCGACGGTCAGATACGCACTGCCCTGCGCCAATCCGGTTCCCGCGGCCGGCGGGCCGACCAGGCGGCCGTCGACGAAGGTGCCCCCGGGCGCGGACACCGAGACCACATCGGCCACCCGCGACAGCTCACCGGCATAGCGGTCGAGCTCGGCGGGGGCCAACCCGGTGACATCGGGCAGCACCACGGTGACACCGGTCGAGGAGTCGACGGTGAAGTCGTTGCGCAGGGCGTCACCCACGTCTCGGGCCGACGCCGAGGACGGCAGCACCCGGTCGTCGGGGAAGCCCCATTTGATGCCGAGGAACGGTGCGCCCAGCACCAGCAGCAGCACGACCACCGAGACGATGACCGGGATCGAGCGACGCGTGACCCGCTTGGCCGTGCGGTACCAGAAGGTCTGCTCGACGGATTTGCGCGCCGGCTCGGGCCGGCCCAGGATCCGGCGGATGAACCGGCGCACGTCGTAGTCGTCCAGCCGGTCCCCCAAGAGCGCGATCGCGGCCGGGGCCACCACGATGGCCGCGAATGCCGCCAGCGCCACCACCGCGATGCCCGCGTAGGCGAACGATTTGAGGAAGTACATCGGGAACAGCACCATCGCCACCATGGACAGCGCCACGGTCATCGCCGAGAACAGCACGGTGCGTCCGGCGGTGGCCATGGTGCGCACCAGCGCCCGGTCCGGGTCCATCCCGTCGGCCAGTTCGTCGCGGTAACGGCTGACGATCAGCAGGGTGTAGTCGATGGCCAGCGCCAGGCCCATGGCCACGGTGAGGTTGAGCGCGAAGATCGAGACGTCGGTGATCATGGTGAACCCGCGCAGCACCGCGAGTGATCCGAGGATCGCGAAGCCGCCGACCGCCAGCGGCAGCGCGGCGGCCAGCAATCCGCCGAACACCCACACCAGCACCACAAAGCTCAACGGGATCGCGATGGATTCCATCATCAACAGGTCTTTTTCGCTCTGCGCGTTGATCTGGACGTAGATCATCGCCTCACCGCCGGCCCGCACCGTGAGGCCGTCGCGGTCGTACACCAGCTGGTCGGTGACTTCCTTGGCATGCCGCTGCGCGCCGGTCTCGCCGCCGGTGATTCCGGCCAGGATGAGCCCGGTCTTGCCGTCCTTGCTGAACAGCGTGGCCGCGGCGGAGGCCGGCACGGTCCAGGCGGAGCTGACATCGGTCACGTACGGCGACGCGTCGAGCTGGGCGGCGATCTGCGTCCCGGCGGCCCTGGCCGCCGGACTGTCGGCACCGGCTGCCGAGTTGTTGTCGGTGACGCTGATGACCAACTGCATGTCACCGCGATGGAACTTGTCCGCGAGCAGCTGGGTGGCCTGGGCCGATTCCGAGGTGGGGTCCTGGAAGCCGCCGGCCGACAGATTCTTGGCCACGGGAACGCCGAAGATGCCGGCGGCCACCATCACCAGCACGGCAAGACCGAGGACACGACGCGGTGCGGCGATGGCCAGATGGGCGATTCGGTACAGCAACTCGTGTCCTTCCCCCGGTGCGTTATCGCCGTTAAGTTAACAACGGTAAGTTATTGTCGTCAACGCGGCCTCGCTCTACACACGGACGCCGGCCGCGAACAGTTCAGCAGAATTAAGACGAATGCAGGGGGTTCCCTCTGCGAGAGCACTCGGGCTACCGGCCAGAAACCTACCCAAAAGTAGGATTGCCACCATTTTCCGAATCGAAACTCAATGATTCCTTAATAGTGACCCATACGCTCAGTGTCATGTGGATCGACGACACCAGTGCAGATGTCATCAAGGTCGACTTCGAGGCTCTCTACCACGGCGATGTCCTGGTGGAGGGTGACACCTCGGAGCAGTTCGACGACTACCAGCAACTACCTACCGCAGTATGAGAAAACGCGCGCCTCGCGGCGCGCGTTTTCCGTTTTGAGTTTGCCCGTCAGGGCGCCAGTCCTCGCGTTACGCGAGGACTGCTTCCATCTCAGACTCGGCCTCGTCTGCGCCGATCATGTTCAACAGGCGCCCGCTGATCAGCACCTCAGCCTCCGAGACCATCCGCGAGACCAGCTCGCCGCAGGTCGGAATGTCGTTGATCAGGCCCATCGAGGCCCCGACCGACCAGATTCCGGCGTCGAGGTCACCGAGCTCATAGACCTTCACGCCGCGCTTGCCGGCCACCAGATCCTTGACGTCCTCGAACTGGCCGCCGTTGTTGAGGATCTGCACCACCTCACGTGACACCGCGTTGCTCGCGACCCGAGCGGTGTTGCGCAGCGGCCGGAAAATCAGCTCGGTGTCCAGCTCGCTGCCCGCCACGATCGCTTCCTTGACGTTCTGATGAATCGCCGATTCCACGGTGCACATGAATCGCGATCCCATGTTGATGCCGTCCGCGCCCAATGCCAGCGCGGCCACCAGGCCACGCGCGTCGGCGAAACCGCCCGAGGCGATCATCGGGATGTCGATCTTCTCCGCGGCCGCCGGAATCAGCACCAGGCCCGGGATGTCGTCCTCGCCGGGGTGACCGGCGCACTCGAAACCGTCGATGCTGATGCCGTCCACACCCAGGCTCTGGGCCTTGACGGCGTGCCGCACCGAGGTGCACTTGTGCAGCACCTTGATGCCGTTGTCGTGGAACATCGGCAGGTGCGGGGCCGGGTTGGAGCCCGCGGTCTCGACGATCTTGATGCCGGCGTCGACGATCACCTGGCGGTACTCGTCATATGGCGGCGGATTGATCGTCGGCAGGATGGTCAGGTTGACCCCGAACGGCTTGTCGGTGAGGTCCCGGGTCTTGGCGATCTCGTTGGCCAGATCCGCCGGCGTCGGCTGGGTCAGCGCGGTCAGAAATCCCAGCGCACCCGCATTCGCAACGGCCGCAACGAGTTCGGCGCGGCCGACCCACTGCATGCCACCCTGCACGATGGGGTGGGTGATCCCGAACGTCTCGGTGAACTTCGTCTTCAATGCCACAAACGGACTCCTTAGCTGTGTCTTCCGCTCTTTCCCGGCCGGACCCCTTGCCGACCAACTGGATGGTTGGGACTATACCCAGTCCCGCAGCACGGCTTCGGTGTCGGCGCCGCGCGCCGGCGGCGGGGTGGGCACCCCCAACGCACTGCGGGAGAACCGCGGCGCGGGCATCGGCTGCAGGTTGCCCTCGTCGTCAAAGAACGTGTCGCGCTGGGCAATATGCGGTTCGGTGAGCACCTCGGCAAAGGACAGCACCGGCGTCACGCACGCATCGGTGCCGGCGAACACCTTGGCCCAGTGGTCGCGATCATGGGCGGCGAACGCCTCGGTGAACGCGGCCCGCAGCTCGGGCCAGCGACTCATGTCGTTCTGGGCCGGAAGATCGGCGGAACTCAGCCCCAGACCGGCAAGCAACTCGGCGTAGAACTGCGGCTCGATCGCCCCGACCGCCATGTACTTCCCGTCGGCGGTCTCGTATGTGTCGTAATAGGGCGCGCCGGTGTCGAGCATGTTGGTGCCGCGCTCATCCGACCACATGCCATTGGCCCGGAAGCCCCACATCATCTGCATCAGCACGCTGGAGCCGTCGACCATGGCCGCGTCGATCACCTGCCCCTTGCCCGAAGTCTGCCGCTCGAACAGCGCCGAGAGGATGCCGACCAGCAGGAACATCGAACCGCCGCCGAAATCGCCAGCCAGATTCAGCGGCGGCACCGGCCGCTCCCCCTTGCGCCCCACCGCGTGCAGCAGGCCGTTGAGCGAGATGTAGTTGATGTCATGGCCGGCCTGCTCGGCGCGCGGGCCGGTCTGACCCCAGCCGGTCATCCGGGCATAGATCAGCCGGTCGTTGACCTTGGCGCAGTCCTCGGGGCCGAGCCCGAGACGCTCGGTCACGCCGGGCCGGTAGCCCTCGATCAGCACGTCGGCCTTGGCGATCAGCTTGAGTACCAGCTCGCGGCCCTCGTCGCTCTTGAGATCCGCTGCCACCGATCGGCGGTTGCGCAGCATGGCATCGCGGTTGCCCGTGGGCACCCCGCCGCCGCCACCCGGCCGCTCGATCCGCACCACGTCGGCCCCCAGGTCGCCGAGAATCATCGCCGCGTGCGGGCCCGGACCTATGCCGGCCAATTCGACTACGCGCAATCCCTGTAATGGTCCCGCCATGCTCAACCGCCCCTTCGCGTGTTATGCCTCAGTTCACCGGCGACATAGCTTACTTGTATAACCTTCTCGACCGGACTTAAGGTGCAGACATGACCCCCTCCGACGCCCCGGCCGAGTCCGCGAACCGCGAATACCCCGCAATCGACGACGTTTCCGTGTCCGTTGCCGACGGAATCCTGTCGGTGACCATGAACCGGCCCGACAGCCTCAATTCGCTGACCCAGGACATGCTCACCGCGATCGCCGAGACTTTCGAACGCGCCGCCGCCGATCCCGGCGTGCGGGTGGTGCGCCTCGGCGGGGCGGGCCGCGGCTTCAGCTCCGGGGCGGGTCTCAGCGAGGAAGACCAGAACGCCAAGAGTCACGACGCCGCCGGGGTGCTAGATGCCGCCAACCGTGCCGTCGCGGCCATCGTGGCGCTGCCCAAACCCGTTGTCGCCGTTGTACAAGGGCCGGCCGCCGGGGTCGGGTTGTCGCTGGCGCTGGCCTGCGATGTCGTGCTGGCCAGCGATCAGGCGTTCTTCCTGCTGGCCTTCACCAAGATCGGGCTGATGCCCGACGGCGGCGCCTCGGCACTGGTGGCAGCGGCCATCGGACGTATCCGGGCCATGCGCCTGGCGCTGCTGGCCGAGCGGCTCAGCGCCGCCGACGCCTATGACTGGGGTTTGATCAGCGGGGTGTTCGGCGCCGACGAGTTGGACGCGGCAGTGGACAAGGTCATCGCCAAGCTGAAGTCCGGTCCGGCGGTCGCGCTGCGCAAGACCAAGCACGCCGTGAACGAGGCCACGCTCACCGAGCTCGAGGACGCCTTCGCCCGCGAGCGCGAAGGACAGCTGCAACTGTTGGTGTCCAACGACTTCCGCGAGGGCACCCTGGCATTCCAGCAGAACCGGCGTCCGGAGTTCACCGACTCCTGACCCCTCGCGAGCAGACACGGAATCGCATTACCGCACCCGGTTTCATGCGATTCCATGTCTGCTCACGCTTGAAAATCGTTGGACTGATCCGGACTGCGTCGGCACCATCGAATGTTGTGAGCATGCAACCTGACGTCGGACAGCCGACCCAAGCGGTCCAGCAGCCCGGCGGCTGGCGGGTGCTCGCCCCGTTCCGCATCCGTGAATACCGACTGCTGATCGCGGCGATGACGCTGTCGATCTTCGCCGAAGGCATGTGGTCGGTGGTGATGGCGTTGCAGGTCATCGCCATTGACAACGATCCGGCCTCACTCTCGCTGGTGACCGCCTGCCTGGGCGTCGGCCTGGTGATGTTCGTCCTCATCGGCGGGATCGCCGCCGACCGGATCAACCAGCGGGCGATCATCATCGCGGTGGAGGCGGTCAATCTGATGACGGTCTCGACGATCGCAGTTCTGGGACTGCTCGACGCGGTCAAGGTCTGGCATCTGGCCGTGGCGGCAGCCATTCTCGGTATCGCCGCGGCGTTCTTCTTCCCGGCCTACAGTGCGATGCTGCCGCGCATCCTGCCGCCCGAACAGCTGTTGGCGGCCAACGGCGTCGAAGGTGTCGTACGGCCGGTGTTCCAGCGTTCGGTCGGCCCGGCGGTGGCCGGCATGGTGATTGCCGCGACCTTCCCGTCATTGGGCGCGGTGGTGGTGGCGATGCTGTTCGGGCTGGGGCTGGTGTTATTGGTGGCCACCCGCCCCACGACGGATTCCGCTGAGGCCCAAGACGACAGCGCGCGCCCACACGTATTACGCGATCTGCGTGACGGTTTCGCGTTCATGCTGCACACCCCGTGGCTGCTGTGGACGCTGTTGTTCGCCAGCCTGTTCGTGCTCGTCGTCCTGGGACCGATCGAGGTGCTGGTGCCGTTCATCGCCCAGGACCGATTCGCCGACGGTGCCCGCGCCTACGGGTTCATCCTGGCGTTCTACGGATTCGGCAGCGCCCTGGGCGCATTGACGGTGTCCTCGCGCCGGATGCCGCGCCGCTATCTGACCACGATGATGCTGTTGTGGGGCCTGGGTTCGATTCCGCTGGTGATCGTCGGTATCACCTCGTCGTTCCCATTGATGGCGGCAGCCACCTTCGCCATCGGCGTCACCGACGGTGCGGCCGTGGTGATCTGGGGAACACTGCTGCAGCGCCGGGTGCCGACGGAGATGCTGGGCCGGGTGTCGAGCCTGGACTTCTTCGTGTCACTGGCGTTCATGCCGCTGTCGTTCGCGATCGTCGGCCCATTGTCGAAAGTGGTTCCGATGCAGACCATCTTTCTGGTGGCCGGGCTGACGCCGGCACTACTGGCCGCGGTGGCCGTGGCCGCAGCGCGGATGCCGCGCGACGAGCTGGCGCACCCGCTGCGCTGACGGCCCGATTCAGTCGGCCGAACGATGCAGTTCGGTGAGGTGGGTATAGGCCTGGGCGTTGGTCCGGTTGTGGCCGACCTCGTCGTCGGTGAGCTCCCGGCGCACCTTGGCCGGCACCCCGGCCACCAGCGACCGCGGCGGCACCACCATGCCCTGGGGCACCACCGCGCCCGCGGCCACCAACGAGCCGGCGCCGATGACTGCACCGTTGAGCACCACCGCGCCCATCCCGACCAAGCTGTCGTCCTCGACGGTGCAGCCGTGCAGCACCACGTTGTGTCCCACAGTGACGCCGGCGCCGATCCGGCAGGGGAAGCCCGGGTCGACGTGGACGGTCACCCCGTCCTGGATATTGCTGTTCTCCCCGACCTCGATGGGCTCGAACTCGGCCCGCAGGGTGGCGCCGTACCAGACATTGGCGCCGGCGGCCAACGAAACCCGACCGGCCATCGTGGCATTGGGCGCGGCCCACGCCTTGGGGTCAAGTTGGGGCGTATGACCTGCGACGGAGACGATCAGCGGTTCAGGCATGCCGGCCATCGTAGACAGCCGACAAGGGGGCTCACGCGCACTGGTAGATCTTCCGGTCCGCATCAGTACTGGTTCCATATCAGAAAAGCCCAGTTCAGCGACCTCGAGATGGTCCGAGCGGCCAGTTCGGCTTTGCCGTAACCGCTTCGTAACCCTTACCATCCGAAGCGGCGCCGTGGGGAACGCTGAGGCTGTAGTTTCCGCGGTCGCTCGCCATAGTCGCGCGGAGAACCGCGTAACGCGGCACCGGCAGCCGACGAATACAGGCTAGGCACGAGCGGGAGGAAAACCCACCGATGAAGACTCGCACCAAGACACTGGGCGTTGCTGCGGCGGTTGCCGCGATCACGGCGTCGCTGCCGTTGGCGGCGACCGCGTACGCCGATCCGGCGCCGACGACCACGGCCGCTCCGGTGGTCGAGATTCCCGACCCGCAGGGCTCGGGCTGCGACAACTTCAAGAAGGCCATGCCGGAGTGGAAGAAACTCGCAGACGTGCCCACGGGCAAGGTTCTGGCGAGCATCCCGGACATCAGCACGTTCAACGCCGCCATCTCGGGCGGAATGAATCCGGCGGTCAACATCGTGCCGGTGCTCGACAACGGCCCGTACGTGATCTTCGCGCCGACCAACGACGCGTTCGCTGCGATGGAACCCGGCAAGCTCGACGCGCTCAAGGCCGATCCGGCCGCGCTGACCAGCTTCGACTACTACCACGCGTTCCTCGGCCTGCTCGGCCCCGACGACGTGAAGGGTCAGCGGCCCACCCAGCAGGGCGCCGAGGTCAAGGTGACCGGCAAGGGCGGCGACATCAAGGTCAATGACACCGCCAAGCTGGTCTGCGGCCCCATCCAGTCCGAGAACGCCCGCATCTACATGGTCGACACCGTGCTGGATCCCAACTCCCCGCCGGAGTCCCTGGTGCCAACGATCACGGGCACGTCCACCACCAAGGCCCCGGAGCCGGCAACCCCGGCCGCCGACGCGCCGATCGGCTGATTTTCTCTGCGCGAGCAGTCCCCCGCAAGCGGGAGGAGCCCCCACCAAAAGTGCCCCAAATCGCTTGATTTGGGGCACTTTTGCGTCTGCTGGGCGGGATAGCTACACGCCACGCCGGCGGGCCGGCTATACGCCACGCCAGCGGGCCGGCTAGACGCCACGCCGGCGGGCCGGCTAGACGCCTAGGTCGCGGCCGATGATCTCCTTCATGATCTCGGTGGTGCCACCAAAGATCGTCTGGATACGCCCGTCGACATAGGCGCGGGCGACCCGGTACTCCATCATGTAGCCGTAGCCGCCGTGCAGCTGCACGCAGTTGTCGATGACCTTCTTGGCGACCTCAGTGGCCCACCACTTGGCCTTGGCCGCCTCGACCGCGGTCAGCTCACCGTCGACCACGGCCTGCAGGCAGCGGTCGATGTACTGCTCGGTGACCTCCAGCTCGGTGTCCATCTCGGCGAGCAGGAACCGGTTGTGCTGGAAGCTGCCGATCGGCTGACCGAATGCCTTGCGGTCCTTGGCGTACTGCAGCGTTTCCCGCCACACCGCGCGAGCACCGTAGACCGCCGAGATGGCGATCGAGAGCCGCTCCGAGGGCAGGTTGGTCATCAGGTGGTAGAAACCGCGACCTTCCTTGCCCAGCAGGTTGACATTCGGCACCCGCACATTCTCGAAGTGCAGCTCGGAGGTGTCCTGTGAGTGCAGGCCCATCTTGTCGAGCTTGCGGCCGCGGGTGAAGCCCTCCATGCCCCGCTCCACCACGAACAGCGTGAAGCCCTTGTGGCCGGCCTCGGGGTCGGTACGCGCAACCACGACGCACAGGTCGCAGTTGATACCCGAGGAGATGAAGGTCTTGGAGCCGTTGATGATCCAGTCGTCACCGTCGCGCACGGCCGAGGTGCGGATGCCGGCCAGGTCGCTGCCGGCGCCGGGCTCGGTCATCGCGATCGCGATGATCAGCTCGCCGCTGGCGATGCCGGGCATCCAGCGCTTCTTCTGCTCCTCGTTGGCCAATTCCTTGAAGTACGGGCCGACGACGTCGTTGTGCAGGCTCAGCGCCGGACCGTGCACTCCGGCCTTGGCGATCTCCTCGTCGATGATCGCGTTGAACCGGAAGTCCTCCGACCCGCCGCCACCGTACTCCTCCGGCATATTGAAGCCGATGACCCCATACTTGCCCGCGGCCGTGTACGCCGACCGGTCGACGATGCGCTCGGCTTCCCACTTTTCGGAGTTGGGCACGAGCTCACGCTCGATGTACTCCTTGACGGTCTCGCGGAACGCCTCGTGTTCCGCGGTATAGATCAGTCGCTTCACTGTGGCCTTCTTTGCTTGGCTTACTTGGCTTTCCAGACCGGTTCACGCTTCTGGGCGAAGGCCAACGGTCCTTCCTTGGCGTCCTCGCTCTGCAGCAGGGTGCTGAATTCGCGGCTGGTGCGGTTCCAACCGTCCTTGTCGCTGGTGATGACGCCGTCGTCGGCGCCGTAGGCGACCCGCTTGCTGGCCTGCACGGCCAGCGGTGCGTTGCCGGTGATCCGTTCGGCGAGCTTGAGTGCCGCTTCCAGCACGGTGCCGTCGGGCACCACCTGGTTGATCAGCCCCCAACGCAGCGCATCGGCCGACGACATCGGCTCACCAGTGAACAGCATCTCCAGGGCCACCTTGCGGGGCAACTGCTCGGCTATGCGGAACACCCCGCCGGCGCCGGCGATCAATCCCCGCTTGACCTCCGGCAGACCGAATTTCGCGCTCTCCGCGGCGACGACCAGGTCACTGGCCAGCGCCAGTTCGGTGCCACCACCCAGCGCCGTGCCGTTGACCGCGGCGATGGTCGGCTTGTCGATGAAATGGCTGACGTAGCCGGCGAATCCGTATTCCGGATGCTGCGGGTGGAACAGGTTTTCCCCACGCGAGATCGCCTTGAGATCGGCACCGGCGCAGAACGACTTGTCCCCCGCACCAGTGAGCACGACGGCCCGCACCTCGGGGTCATTCTGGGCTTGCGCCAGGGCGTCTCCGACGGCGGTGCTGACCGCGCCGTTGACGGCGTTGCGCGCCTCGGGCCGGTTGATCGTGATCAGCAGGACGTTGCCTTTGCGCTCAACCAGCGCACCCGGTTCGTTGTCGGTCACATCAGCTCCAGGATGGTCGCGTTGGCCTGGCCGCCGCCCTCGCACATGGTCTGCAGGCCGTACTGAATGTTGTTGTCCCGCATGTGGTACAGCAGCGTGGTCAGGATGCGCGCACCCGAGCCGCCGAGCGGGTGACCCAACGCGATGGCACCGCCGTTGGGGTTGAGCTTGTTCTCGTCGGCGCCGATGTCCTTGAGCCAGGCCATCGGAACCGGGGCGAAGGCCTCGTTGACCTCGAACACGCCGATATCGTCGACGCTCAGGCCGGACTTGGCCAGCGCCTTCTGCGTGGCCGGGATCGGCGCGGTCAACATGATCACCGGATCGGCACCAGCCAGCACCGCGGTGTGCACCTTGGCAAGCGGCTTGAGCCCCAGTGCTTTTGCCTTCTCGGCCGACATGATCAGCAGCGCGGCCGAACCATCGGAGATCTGGCTGGAGTTACCGGCGTGGATCACGCCGTCCTCCTTGAAAGCCGGCTTGATGGCCGCCATGGATTCGACGGTGCCGCCGCGGCGGATGCCGCCGTCCTCCAGCACTGTGCTGTCGTTGCCGTCCGCATCCTTTACTTTGATCCCGACGATCTGATCCTTGAAGGCACCGGAATCCTGTGCAGCGGCCGCCTTCTCATGCGAACGCAGGGAGAACTCGTCGAGCTGGGTGCGCGACATCCCCCACTGCTCGGCGATCATCTCGGCACCGACACCCTGGTTGGGGATCTTGTGGTCGTAGCGCGTCAGGAATGCCTCAGAGTAAGGGCGCCCGCCGCTGGCCAGCGAGGAGCCCATCGGGGTGCGCGACATCGACTCGACACCACCGGCGACGACGACGTCGTAGTGGCCGGCAACCACACCGGCGACG
Source organism: Mycolicibacterium frederiksbergense (assembly GCF_029893345.1). Lineage (GTDB taxonomy): Bacteria > Actinomycetota > Actinomycetes > Mycobacteriales > Mycobacteriaceae > Mycobacterium > Mycobacterium frederiksbergense_B. The sequence goes on from NZ_JARXVE010000007.1 coordinate 254,565, forward strand.
GCGAAATGCAGAGACTGCTGGCTGGAACCGCACTGGCGGTCGACGGTGACACCGGGAACGGTCTCAGGCCACCCGGCGGTCAGCACGGCGGTGCGGGCGATGTCGAGCGCCTGCTCACCGGCCTGCATGACACAGCCCCAGATGACGTCGTCGACGAGGGCGGGGTCGACCCCGGCGCGCTCCACCAGGCCATTGAGCACCTGCGCAGACAGGTCGGCAGGGTGCACCCCGGACAAGGCGCCGTTGCGCCTCCCGACTGGTGACCGGACAGCCTCGACGATGACGGCTTCAGCCATAACTTCTCCTTCGAAGATGGGTGGTGCGACCCCAATTGGACCCAATGGGGCACTCGAGCTGAAAATAGACCAGTAGGTTTACTAGGTCAACCTACTGGTTGGTAGACGTTGACGTTCCGTTCCAGCGGCGAACAGATGGTTTACTGAGTTGTACAGCTGGCCATCCGGCCGGCACGAAGTTTGTCTTACCTGGGAGTGTCTGGTGGCTCGAACCACACCGCTGGCGCCGATGATCGGCCCCGACGCGATCGCCCCACAGGCACCGGTCCGTTCCCCGAAGACCGCCGAGCTCGTCGCAGGCACATTACGGCGCATGGTCGTCGACGGCCAACTCAAAGAGGGCGACTTCCTGCCCAACGAAGCCGAGCTCATGGAGCATTTCGGGGTCAGCCGGCCGACGCTGCGCGAGGCCGTGCGGGTACTGGAATCCGAGCGCCTGGTCGAGGTGCGGCGCGGCTCCCGTACCGGCGCCCGGGTTCGGGTACCCGGCCCCGAGATCGTCGCCCGCCCAGCCGGCCTCCTGCTCGAACTCTCCGGCGCCGACATCGCCGATCTCCTCGTCGGCCGTGCGGCGATCGAGCCAATGGCGGCGCGACTGCTGGCCGAGAAGGGCGACGAGGCAGCGATCGCCGAACTGGAGCGGATGCTCGACGAGCACATCCCGAAGGACTACCAGTCGGACCGGCTCGCCGAGACCACCGGCGACTTTCACCGCCGGGTGGTCGAACTGTCGGGTAATGCCACGCTGGGCATCATCGCCGGCATGCTGCACGAGATCACCGTGCGCCACCACGCCTTCCTGCTCAAGGAGCGCAGGCCGGTGGCGAAGTCCGACTACGAGAAGCTGATGCGGTCCTACCGCAAGCTGATCCAGCACATCCGCTCCGGCGACGGCGACGCCGCCGAGGCGCACTGGCGCAAGCACCTGGACACCGCGCGCATCCTCATGCTCAAGGACATCGAGAGCGTCAAGGTACGCGACGTCATGCGCTGAGGGATCCACCTAGTCGGGCCACACCGCTAGCCGGGCCGAAGTGTCCCGCCAACCGTCAGCGGTCTTCCACCGCATCGGCAGCAATCGGTAACGCCAGGAGCCCGGCGGTCCGTCCGCCCCGACGTGATCGACGCTGATTGAAATCACATCGGCGGCAATCAGTTTGGCGTGGGTCTCCAGATACACCCCGGCCTCGTCGTCGACCTCGGACATCAGTTCGCCGTACAACAGGCGTGGCCCGGGTGCCCGATACAGCAGCACACATTGCGGACGCTGCGGGCAATGCCCGGCCCGCACGGTGGCCACGCATCCGGTGTCGACGCTGCCCAGCTCGCTCATCAGCCGGCCGGACTCGTCGACCCAGACCCCGACCGGCTCAGGTGGCTGGGGTGTTTCGGGCTCGATCATTTCCGTGGACGTGGACGGGGACCTCGTCGTCCCAGGGTTGCCGGGTGACCATGTCGGCTACCTCCACATAGCCCCGCTCGAACTCTCCGGTCGCGGCGTCGATCAGCCGGTACTGCTGAGTCTGGCGGTGAATCGGCTGCGCGTCGAGCATCACGATCCGCACCTCGCCGGGCTCGAAATGGCATCGCGCCTGCAGCGCTGCCACGAGCTGCTCGTTGCTCATATGGCCGTCACCGAAGTTCCACCCGATCGCCGTCGAGACGATCCGCTCGCCGTCGGTCAGGGTGTAGTCGTCCTCGTTCTGGCCGGCCATCGCGCGGTGCGCCAGGGTGAACAACGCCCGTCCGTGAGTATTGAAGGCGCGGAACGCATATCCCATGTACAGCGGGATCTGCGCGGCTTCCTGGCTGCCGTAGAAGCGCTCCAACTGCGCGGCGGGCATGCTGGCGATCGCGACGATGCTCTCGGTGATCTTCTGCTCGGCCGAAGGTTTGACGCACCACAGCGAGGTGTCCCAGTTGCCGGCGTAGTAGCGCATACCCGGCAGGAAGGAAACCATGCGCGGGAACAGGTTTCCCAGCGTCACCGTGCCCGCCAACACGACGAACAGCACGATCGGCAGCGGAGTCGTCATATCGGACAGCCCGACATTCGCGTGACCGACGAACAGCGTCAGCACACAGAAGATCATGAAGACGTTCCACTCCAGCGGCACCCCCATCGGGATCGAGCTCAGGATGCCGAAGTGGAAGCAGATCATCACGAATGCGGCGATCGCGGTCGGCCAGCCGCCGTGCGAGAAGAACAGGGCCAGCGGCACCAACAACTCGATTGCCGTGCTGAGATGGGCGAGCCAACGCGACGGGCGGCCGGGCCGCAGATCCTCCGGGAACTGTTCGAAGAACTTGCGCTTGATGAACCGGGGCCGAAACACCGGGTTGTTGCTCATCATGGTCGAGATCACGAACGGGAAATGCTTGTTGAGCTTCGAGACGCCCGCACCCAGCCAGATCACCATGCAGACCAATTTGGCGGCCAGGATCATGTCGAGGCCGTAGCCGGCGAAGAGGAACGCCACGGCGAACGAGCCGTACACCTCGCCGCGCGCGGCCAAGAAGATGACCTTGTCGCGTAGGCCCGCCAGCGCCAACAGCCCCAGGATCGCCCAGATCTGCCACATCGGCAGCACGCCGACCGCGGTGCCCAGCGCCGGGACCGGGCCGGCGCCGTCGGAGAAGATGGCGATGACGAGCACGACCAGCAGCGCCGCATACAGCGCCACGTCGACTACCGTGCGGCTGTCCCCCGTAGTCAGCGGGATCCGACCGGGCCAGGGTGGGAGCCGAATCGTCTTGGGCCGCAACCAATACAGGATCGACCCCAGCGGCGGGAAGAAACGATTGTTCAGCGGGCCGAAGCCGCAGCCGAGGCCGACGACCTCGAACAGCATGGTGTAGAGCACGACCTTCTCGAACACGATCGGCTCGGTCCACCAATCGGCCACGTTGGTGAACCCGTCGATACCGCGGGTGGTCAGCACGACCAGCCAGGCGCCGAGGACGTACAGGCAGATCTTGATCACGTAGAACAGGTGCAGGGCCACCGGGGTGCCGAAGCCGACCTCGGCCCAATGCCGGGCCATCGGCCGGATCTTCTCGGCGCGGGTGCCCTTGCTCCACTCCTCGAAGTTGATCTCGGGGGTGTCCTGTTTGAGAAAGCCCATACCGGTCAGATTAGAACGTGTTCTAGTCCGGTGGTAGTCGTTCTGACCGGTCAGCGGTCCTCGGCATCAAGGACCGGTTTCCTAGGACTTCACCGGCGGGCGGAAGAAGATCACCAGCTGACCGATGCCCCCGGCCAGCCCGAGCACCACCGCGATCGCCAGCCCGCACCAGCCGTGCAACAGCTGATAGAAGCCGTTGTTGGAGAACAGCAGGTGATCCAGGCTGTAGCGACCGGCACCGGTGCCGGCGATCGCGACCGCGGCCACCGCCAGGATCAGGTTGTACTCCCAGCCTTCCTTGACGATGAAGAAGCCGTTGTGCCGGTGCACGGTCCAGGCCGCCACCAGCATCAGCGACACGAAACCGGCTGCGGGCACCGGGGTCAGCAGGCCGAGCGCCATGCCGAGACCGGCGGCCATCTCGGTGCTGGCCGCGACCCGGGCATGGAACAGGCCCGGCTTCATGCCGATGCTCTCGAACCAGCCCGCGGTGCCGGGGATGCGCCCGCCGCCGAAGAACTTGTTGTAGCCGTGGGCGGCCATGGTCAGGCCAAGAACCACGCGCAGAATCAGGATCGCAGCATCAGCAGCCATGCAACAGAATCTAGGCCATCTGTTAAGCCGCTGCCCAGCCGCCATCCACACTGAGGATGGCCCCGTGGATGTTTCCGGCGTCGTCACCGGCCAGGAAAGCCACTGCCGCGGCGACCTCTTCGGGGGTGCTCATCCGCCGGGACGGGATGCGTGCCAGCACCGGCCCGATCTCATCGGCCACGTCGGCGGCCCGTTCGGTGGCGATCGGCCCTGGAGCCACCGCGTTCACCCGCACCCCGCGCGGACCGTATTCGACCGCCCACGACTTGGTCAGCGAGTGCACGGCCGCCTTGGTCGACGAGTACAGCGCCGACCGGTCTCCACCGATCAGCCCGGTGATCGACCCGACGTTCACCACCGCGCCGTGGCCGCGCTCGGCCATGGCGGGCACCAGAGCACCGGTCAACAGGAAGGGGGCGATGACGTTCGTCTGATACGACTCCAGCAGCGCCTGTTCGGAGACCTCGCCGGTAGGTTCCGGCATCCCCCAGACCCCGGCATTGTTGACCAGGATGTCGATCTGCCCGCCGGCGGCCTCGGCGGCCTGCCGCGCCAGGCGCTGCACCTCCCCCGCCCCGGCCCCGAGGTCGGCGGCGACTAATTCGGCCCGCCCTCCGGCAGCGCGGATCTCGGCGACGACGGTGTCGCCGCGTTCCTTGTTGCGGCCGCTGACGACGACGAGGGCGCCCTGCTCGGCGAGGGTCTTGGCGATGGCGACGCCGAGGCCGCCGGTGGATCCTGTGACGAGCGCAGTGCGCCCTTGCAGACGCGTAATGTTTGGACTCATGAGTCCAGGTATAGGCAGATGAAAATGGACCTGCAAGTCCAGAAACTGACCGCCAAGGGCGAGGCCACCCGCCGCCGCATCATCGAGGGCGCCACCGCGGTGATCCGCAGCCACGGCGTGGCCGCCACCACGCTCGACGATATCCGCGCCGAGACTCAGACCTCCAAGAGCCAGCTGTTCCACTACTTCCCCGACGGCAAAGACCAACTGCTGCTCGCGGTCGCCGAACGCGAGGCCCAGATGGTGCTGGAGGATCAACAGCCCTACCTCGGCAAGCTGACCTCGTGGGCGGCCTGGCAGCGCTGGCGCGACGCGGTGGTCGAGCGCTACCGCCGTCAGGGCCAGAGCTGCCCGCTCAGCCTGCTGATGTCGGAGATCGGCCGCACCACTCCCGGCGCCCAGGCGGTCACCAAAGCCCTGCTGCGGCAATGGCACGACGAGATCGCCGCGGGGATCCGGCACATGCAGTCGCAGGGGAAGATGGCCGCCGACCTGGACGCCGACCGGGTGGGTGCCGCACTGCTGGCGGGGATCCAGGGTGGCGTCAGCGTGATGTTGGCCTCCGGCGACCTCAGCTATCTGGAGTCCGCGCTGGATGTGGGCATCGCGATGCTGCGCCGCGGCTAACCCCCGAGCGCCGCTTCCAGCCGCGCCACATACGCGTCGATGTCCCCCACTGCCGACTGCGCGGCGTGCACGCTGACCGCCACGGTGTCGCCGATACCGTGCACGCCGTGGGTCAGGCCCATCATCAGCGACAGCGACGGGTAACTGGCCGTCACCACCACCCGCGCCGTGCCGAACCGCAGATCCGCAGCACCCCGGTTGACGCTGGACACCACGGTGTTGCCGGTCACCATCGGTGAGCGCACCGTCGGATCGAATTGCGTCACACCCCAACGCAACAGCGGTGCGGGTGTCGCCGCGAACGCCCGGCTGGCCGCGGCCATCGCCGGATGCGCCGCACGGCGGCGGCGCTCGGCGAAGTCCAGGTTGATCCGGGTGAGGCGATCCGGCTCGGCGAGTTCGGGGTACAGGCCGATGCCGACGTTGCCGAAGTGGTTGTTCGCCCAACGCGGGCCGGACTTGGCCATCGGCACCTCGGCGCCGAGAGCGGCAATGTCGTCCCCGAACTCGCGCAGGTGCTCCCCCAACGCCGACGAGATCGCCGCGAGCACCCCGACGGTCACCGTCGGGCCGGGAATCTGGGCACGATGCCGAACGATGGTGCGCACCCAGCGCCGCCCCGCCGGCTCGGCATTGCTGTGCAGCACCGGCCGCGACGGCGCTTGCGGGGGCACCGCTCCGGATTCGGTGTCGCGGACCAACTCCCGCTGGGTGCGGACAGCCTGCACCGCACGCCAGGGCAGCGTCGCGGCCACAAACGGCTGCGACGGTACCGGCGCCACCTCGTCGGGGCGGCCGAACAGCCACGCGGCCAGCGCCGAGGCCCGGGTGCCGTCGGCAAGGGCGTGGGAAATCTGCAGTACCGCCACCGTTCCAGCATCGGCGCCGCCGCCGGGAACCTCACGGACCCGGGCGAATACGTGCAGACGCCAGGCGGCGACGGTGACGTCGAGCTGACGATCGGCCAGCTCCGCGATCACGTCCAGGCATTCGTTCCAGCCGAGCTCGTCGTCGTACCCGACGAATTGATCACCGCCCACCGTTCGCGGCACCCAGGCCGGATAGGTCAGCCGGCAGTCGTCGCGGACCCGCACCGCCAGGTCCGGGCAGCGTTGCGCGCGGGCCTGGATTTCGGCCACCGCCGCACCCGGATCGTCAGGCACACCGTCGAATCCGTACAGCAGAAACTGATCGTTGGGGAGTTTGGCCGACATCCACCAGTTCTGGGCGTCGATTGCGGCCAGTCGGCGCACCGGTCACACGCTCCCGGGACTGCCGATGAAATCCACGAGGTGCTGCGCGACCACGTCCGGCTGGTCCAGCTGCAGGAAGTGACCCGCCCCATCGACGATGTTCACCGCGCTGCCCTGCGGCAGAACCTTCCGCACCCATCGCGCGTAATCCGGTGTGGCACAGCCATCGTCGGCGCCGTGCAGGTACAGCGTCGGAACCATCGGCGAAGACAACCAGTGCTGGTGCAGCTCGGCATAATGCGCCGGCGGCTTGCTGAGGCGGATCATCGCCCGGTAGTACCCCAGCGCGGCTCGCCAATGGTCCGGCGCACCGATCGCGGCGTCGACGTGGCGCACATCCTCGGCCGCGTCGTATCCGGGTGACCACAGCCGCCACAGCCGCGGCACCACCCAGGACGCGGAACGCTCAGGCAACCAAGGAAATTGGAAGTACATCATGTACCAGCTGCGCAGCAGTTGACGGGGCAACTGCACCGCCAACTTTCCGGCGTCAGGTATCCGGCCCAAAGGCTGGAACGACGCCATTGGCGGCACCGACATGATCGCCGTCTTGGCGAACGGGCTGTCCGGCATTGCGGCCAGACCCGATGCCGCGATGGCACCCCAGTCATGCCCGATGAGAACGTCACCTCCGGTCGGCCCGGCCGCCTGGAGCACACGCAACGCATCGTCCATCAGCGCCCCGACGTGGTAGCTGCCATCCGTGGGGACTGACGACGGTAGGTAGCCGCGCAGGAACGGTGCCACCACTTTCCAGCCGGCCTCGGCCAGGATCGGGGCCACCCCGCGCCAGCCGTAGGCCGTATCGGGAAAACCGTGTAGGCACAAGGCAACCGGGCCATCATCGGGACCCCACACCAGCGCCCGCAGTTGTACCGCGGGGGTGGTGACGTCAATCCAGCGCGGCTCACCCACAGCTACACCGGCTCGTATTTCGACATCAGCCAGCGGTCACCCTCTTTGACCATGGTGACCCGCACCACCGACGGGGTCTTTTGCGGCGCCTTGCCGCCGACCGAAACGGACTGGTTGACGAACAACACCACCTCGGCGCGATCAGCCGATGCATTCACCGACCCCGCCTGCGGCACATCGGCAACGGCCGCGATCCGCTCAGCCTGCGCCGCGGGGATCACCGCGCTGGTGAGCGTGGTGTAGGTGCCGAGGAATTCCCCGGTCAGCCGCTCACGCACGGCATTGAGCTGCTGCTCGACGGTGTCGGGCTGGTAGGACAGCATCTCGATGGTGATATCCCTGGCCGCCTGCACCGATTCGGTTCGCGCCGTGTCGATCCGATGATCCGACCCGATCAGCCACCTGAATGCCGCGGAGGCCAGCGTCAGCACCAACGCGATGGCCGACATCACGACCAGCACACCGACCCGCGAGCGAGCCGGCGGATGCTGGGTCGAGGCGGGCTCGTCTACCTCGGCATCGTGGTGCCCGGCCGTAGGCATGTTGTGCCGGCCGCTCATTGGATGAACTCCAGGTTGGAAACCTTTGCCTTGCCATCGCCGTTCTGCATCGTCAACACCATCCGAAAGACCTGCGGAGCCTGCTCGGGCACGCCCGCATTGGTGGACTGCACGGTGACCGCGACGAGAACCTTCGCCTCAACATCGGACGAGGACTCCAGGCCCGATGCGGTGACGGTACCCACCGACTTCGACTTGATCTGCTTGACGACTTCGAGGAACGACACCGAGCGCTTCTGGAAATCGTCGTAGAACTTCCCGGTCGACGCGTCGAGCACCCGCTGCACATCGGCTTCGGCGTGTTCCCAGTCGATGGTGGTCAGATCCAGCGCGGCCTGCTTCGCGGTCTCCACGAACATCACGCGCTGCCGCTCGTCGTGATTGACCTGATAGAACCCGTACCCGAGCCAGCCGGTCAGCGCAGCGAGCGCGACGACGAGCGCCGCACCGAGGAGCCCGGTCGGCGTGCGCAAGAACCCTCGCCGCTCGGCCAGCGCTTCCGTGGGTTCGGGGGCGGATTCGCTCGACTCCTCGGTCGGCTCGACCGGCTCAGTCGGCTCGACCGGCTCCTCAGTCGGCTCGACCGGCTCGACCGGCTCGGTCGGCTCGACGTCCGCGCTGTCGACTGCCATACATCTGCTCCTCGGTGGCACTGCGGGCCGCGTGTCGTAGGCACACGTGCGGTCCAACGTACGTGGCGGCGATCACACCGTCATCGGCGGTACCGGCGCGGCACTATGCGCAGCCGCACTCCCGGCACGCTGCCTGCGCACCGACCGCGCGCAGGGCAAAGTCGACGACGCCGGCCTGCACTTCCTCCCATTCATCGCCGATGCCCGGCCGGGTCATCTCGCGACCGACCACGGCGGCGATGGCCACCGCGTCCTGCTCCGGTTTGGTCAGCGGAAACGCCCCCTGGCCAAGGCCTCGGCGCAGGATGGTGGCCAGCGACCGTTCACCGTCGGTCTGGCACTGCACACGCGCTGTGCGGTAGCCCCTGGCCGCGCTGACCTCGTCCGAATCGAGCACCTTCGCACGCATCCGCCGCCGCGGATCGCGCAGCAGGTCGAAGACCTGAGCCACCCAGGCCCGCAGCTGATCGACCGGTAGGCCGTCGAAATCGTCGGCGATCTGGTCGAGCCGCTGGGCCAGCCAGTCGCTCTCGCCCCGCAGCATGGCCAGGAACAACGCGTCCTTCGAGGCGAAATGCCGGTAGAACGCTCGGGTGGACAAGCCGGCCCGGGTCAGCACCGCGGCGACCGACACCGCACCGGCGTGCGGCTCGACCAGACAGCTGTAGGCGGCCTCGATGATGCGGTCGCGGTCGCTGCCGTCACCTGACACATCACCCGGATCGATCGACACGATCGACAATTCTAGAAACCCGGTCCTGCAGCGGGTCCGCTATACGGTGAAAACCGGTCTGGGTAACGTGACCTCCCAAGGCCTGCCGAGAGGAATGTCTGTGAGCACCGGGAAAACCGAACACAGCGAATCGAACACCGTGACGTTCCGTGGCGTCGACGACCTGAATCTGATCGGCGACGAGTGGAACCGGGACGCCGCATCGGCCGCCGACCACCCCACGGTCCTGCTGCTGCACGGCGGTGGGCAGAACCGGTTCTCCTGGAAGAACACCGGACAAATCCTGGCCGACCGCGGCTTGCATGTGATCGCGCTCGACGCGCGTGGCCATGGCGACAGCGACCGCTCCCCCAGTGCGAACTATTCGGTGGAGGTGCTGTCCGCGGATGTGCAGCATGTGCTCTACCAGGTCGGGCGCCCGGTGGTGCTGATCGGCGCCAGCATGGGCGGGCTCACCAGCATCCTGGCCGCCCACGAGGCCGGCCCGGAACTGGTCACCAAACTGGTGCTGGTCGACGTGGTGCCGCGGTTCGAGAAGAGCGGCAGCGCACGCATTCGCGACTTCATGTTCAACCACGTGCATGGCTTCGACTCTCTGGAGGCGGCCGCCGACGCGGTCTCGGCCTACCTGCCACACCGGACCAAACCGCGCAGCCCGGAGGGCCTGAAGAAGAACCTGCGGCAGCGCGACGGGCGCTGGTACTGGCATTGGGACCCGGCATTCCTGACCAAACCCGAGGATGACCCGTTCGCGCGAGTGGAAAAACTCGAGCAGGCCGCGACGCACCTGACCATTCCGATCCTGCTGATCCGTGGCAAGCTATCCGACGTGGTCAGTCCCGAAGGTGTTCAAGATTTCCTGCAGAAAGTGCCCGCCGCCGAGTTCGTCGAGTTATCCGATGCGGGGCATACCGCTGCCGGTGACGACAACGACGCATTCTCCGAGGTCGTTGTGGAGTTCGTCGGTCGATGAGCACTGCTAGCGACACCATCGGTTTCAACTTCCTGAGCCAGCCCGAGTTGCCTGCACCCCAGGTCAGTGAATCGCAGGCCCACGGCATCCTGACCGACCACTTCGGCCTGAATGCCGATGTGAAATCGCTGGGTAGCCAACAGGATAAGAATTTTTTGGTCAGCCAGGACGACGCCGTGACCGGTGTGCTGAAGATCGCCAACCCGGTCTTCAATGAGACCGAGCTGACCGCCCAGGATCTGGCCGCTGACCTGATCGCACAGGCCGAGCCGGACGTGCGAGTGGCACAGTCGCTGCCCAACCGGCGCGGCGAGAAGCTCACCGCGGTAACCGGTTTGGGCTCCGACGGCCCGGCCTACGTCCGGCTGCTGCGTCACCTGCCCGGCGGCGCACTCATCGAGTCCGGGTATCTCGCACCGGCCACGGTGGCCGAACTGGGCGCTCTGGCCGGGCGAGTCAGCCGGGCGCTCGCCGGATTCAGCCACCCCGGTCTGGACCGCATCCTGCAGTGGGACCTGCGGTACGGAGCCGACGTGGTGAGCAGGCTGGTCTCCCACGTCGAGGACGACGCCGCGCGGGACCGCCTGCAGGCCGCCGCCGCAGCGGCGTGGTCACGCATCGATCCGCTGGCCGACGCACTGCCTCGGCAAGCCGTCCACATGGACCTCACCGACGCCAATGTGGTGGTGTCCCATGCGGCCGGCGGTGTCGTCCATCCGGACGGGATCATCGATTTCGGAGACCTGACCGACAGCTGGGCCGTGGCCGAACTGGCCATCACACTGTCCTCGGTGCTGCAGCATCCCGGCGCCGGTCCAGAATCCGTGCTTCCCGGAATCCGGGCCTTCCACGCCATCCGGCCGCTTTCCGCTGTGGAGGCAGAAGCGTTGTGGCCGTTGCTGGTTCTGCGCACGGCGGTACTGATCGTCAGTGGTGCACATCAAGCCGGCCTCGATCCGGACAACGACTACATCACCGAGCAGGCCGACGGCGAGTGGCAGATGTTCGACCGCGCCACCTCGGTGCCGCTCGACGTGATGACCGCGCTGATCAAGGCCGAGCTCGGCCTGGCGTCACCTCCGGCACCGGCACAGGTTGCGTCCCCGATGATCGCCTCGACGGAATCGGTGGTGACGCTGGATCTTTGCGCGACGTCTGACGATCTGGACGACGCCTTCATTCCCGGCGGCTGGGTGAAACCCGATGTCGAGGACGAATTGGCCAGGGCCGCAGTCGCCGACGGCGCCACCCTGGTGGTGACCCGGTTCGGGCAACCGCGGATCTCGCGCGCACCGGCGCTGAGCCAGGACGAGCCGGCGGTGGTTCCGACCGGCATCGGCCTGTGGCCGGCCGATCGGCTGGAGCTGACCGCCCCGTTCGACGGCGCGATCGTCGAGCGGACGGCGGATTCGGTGACCTTCCGGGGTTCCGAGTACGAGCTGACCCTCACCGGGATCACGGCCACTGACGGCGGGTTGGGGATTGCCGAGCCGGGACGCTGGACCGAGCTTGCGCTGCGTCCCATCGGTGCGCCGCAGGCGCCCGCGCTGAGCACCCCCGGGCTGGCCCCGGGATGGCTGGCGTGCAGCCGTGATCCGCGGCCGCTGCTGGGATTGCCCGAGCTCGATGCGGCCCCGGTGGACACCGACCTGGTGGCCCGGCGGGACCGGGCGTTCGCGCCCGTGCAGGAGCATTACTACCGACAACCGCCACGCATCGAGCGGGGCTGGCGGCACTTCCTGATGTCGACCAATGGGCGCTGCTATCTGGACATGGTCAACAACGTCACCGTGCTGGGTCATGCCCATCCGCGGGTGGCCGCGACCGCGGTCCGGCAGCTGCGCAAGCTGAACACCAACTCGCGGTTCAACTATGCCTCCGTCGTCGAGTTCAGCGAACGCCTCGCGGGGATGCTGCCCGATCCGCTGGACACGGTGTTCCTGGTGAACTCCGGGTCCGAGGCCAGCGATCTGGCGCTACGGCTGGCCACCGCGGCGGCCGGGCGCCCCGACGTGGTGGCGATGCGCGAGGCGTATCACGGCTGGACCTACGGCACCGACGCCGTGTCTACCTCGACCGCCGATAACCCGAATGCGCTTGCCACCCGGCCGGATTGGGTGCACACCGTGGAATCGCCGAACAGCTTCCGGGGCAAGTACCGCGGCGACGACGTGGGTCGCTACGCCGTGGACGCGGTGGCCCAGATCAACGAATTGATCGCCGACGGGCGGGCCCCGGCGGCATTCATCTGCGAGACCCTCTACGGCAATGCCGGTGGCATGGCGCTGCCCGACGGGTATCTGCAACAGGTCTACGCCGCGATCCGCGGGGCGGGCGGCTACGCCGTCGCCGACGAGGTGCAGGTGGGCTATGGCCGTCTGGGCGAATGGTTCTGGGGATTTGCGCAGCAGGGCGTGGTGCCCGACATCGTGTCGATGGCGAAGTCGGTCGGCAACGGGTACCCGCTGGGCGCGGTGGTCACCAGCCGCGAGATCGCCGAGGCGTTCCGCAGCCAGGGCTACTTCTTCTCCTCGCCCGGTGGTAGCCCGCTGTCGTGCGAGATCGGCATGACGGTGCTCGATGTGCTGGAGGACGAAGGGCTGCAACGCAACGCGGCCCAGGTCGGCGCCCACCTGAAGTCCCGGCTGCAGGAATTGGCCGCGCGGCATCCGATCATCGGCACCGTCCACGGCATCGGCCTGTACCTGGGTGTCGAGATGATCCGCGACCCGCAGACGCTGGAACCCGCCACCGAGGAGACGGCGCTGATCTGCGACCGGATGCTTGAGCTCGGGGTGGTCATCCAGCCGACCGGTGACCACCAGAACATCCTCAAGACCAAGCCGCCGCTGTGCATCGACGTCGAAGCAGCGGATTTCTACGCCGACGCACTGGACCGGGTGCTGACCGAAGGCTGGTGACAACCTCGCAGGCCGACCGGCCCTACGGCGTCGGTTCGGCCTGCTGGGCCTCGGCCAATCGCTGGTGCAACCGCTCCCGGATGTCCTTCGCGGTGTAGGCGTTGCGGCGGCGCTGATCACGCGCAACCATCACGCCACCAGCGACGACACCGGCGACACCGGCCAGTCCGACCCACTTCCAGATGCTGCGCATGCCCCAAGTGTGCCTAAGCTGCGCAGGTGAGTGCGAATACGGTGTCCCTGACCAAGGCGCTGGAGGAAACCCGTACGGGTGACATCTGGCTGTTTCGCGGCGGCTCCGGGCCGGACCGCGCCATCCAGACCCTGACCAACAGCCCGGTCAACCACGTCGGGATGACCGTGGCGATCGACGATCTGCCGCCGTTGATCTGGCATGCCGAACTCGGCGACAAGCTGTTGGACATGTGGACCGGAACCAATCACCGCGGCGTGCAACTCAACGACGCCCGCCAGGCCGTCGAACGCTGGGAGCACACCTACGGACAGCGCTGCTGGTTGCGTCAGCTCACCCCGTACGCAACCCGCGAGCAGGAGGACAAGCTGCTCAAGGTGATCGCCCGGATGAACGGCACGGCGTTCCCCACCACTGCGCGGCTGACCGGACGCTGGCTTCGCGGCCGGGTGCCGACGGTCAGCGACTTCACCCGCGGAATTCCCTTCTTGCACAGCAAGGTTCGCGAATCGGCCGAGCGCAAGAAGGTGCGCAGTCGCCAGGTTGGACTGGAGACCGCCTACTGCGCGGAGACGGTGGCCATCACCTATGAGGAGATGGGCCTGCTGAGCACCGAGAAGCGCTATAACTGGTTCGATCCCGGCTCATTCTGGAGTGGCGACCGGTTGCCGCTGACCGCCGGCTACGGACTGGGCGACGAGATCGCGGTGATCGCCGATTGAGCGGCGGCAGGACAATTGGTGCATCCGCGTGAAGAAAGGTCGCCATGAACGACAACGACGTGCGGGGTGCGATTGAAGCCCACTGGGCGGCCTCCGATGCCAACGACTTCGACGCCGAACATCGGATCTACCGATCCGATGCGGTCCTCGAATACCCCCAGTCCGGTGAACGTATTCGCGGCCGCGACAACATTCAATCCTCGCGAGAGGCCCAGCCGAATGCGAAACGCTTCACCGTGCGGCGAATCACCGGCGGCGGCGATCTCTGGATCAGCGAACTCGTGCTCACCTACGACGAGCAGCCGTACTACGTGGTGAGCATCATGGAATTCGAGGGTGGCGAAGTCGCCCGGGAGACACAGTATTTCGGCGACCCGTTCGAACCCGGACCGTCCCGCGCTCAGTGGGTCGAACGGATGGGATGACCGTCACCGCGTCGCACCCTGCCAACGTGCTCAGCCATGCCCTCGGTCGGTGACCTTGTAGACCACACCGTCCTGGTCGTAGGTGATCCATTCGCCGACCGCAACGCCGACGGCGAAGTGGCCCGACCTCTTCAACGTTCCATCAAGGCGGTACCACTCCCAGTAGCCATCTGGCTCGCCGTCCACGATCTTGCCCTTGGACCACCGAGTCTGTCCGTTGGCGTGGTACTTGATGGTGAAGCCGTCGATGACCTCAGACTTCTTTGGTCCAGCGACCATGCCCTCCCCGTTCTGCCCAGCGAGTGTGGGCCTTATGCACGACGATCGCACAGATCGCGTGCATAGGGCCCACACTCGACACTCTCAGTGCCGGACTTCGAGGGTGGCGCGCACCGGCGTCGGGTTGCGGGTCAGATCCATCACCGGGCAGTGCGCCTCGACGGCCTCGTGCAGCTCGCGGTAGCGTTCCTCGGTTTCCGGCCCGGTCACCGTCACCGTCACTCGGACCTCGCCGAAACCCGCCCGCACACCGTCGTCCAGCCCGAAGAAGCCCCGGACGTCGAGGTCGCCTTCGGCGCGCGCGGAAATGTCGTCTACTGCGATGCCGAGCTTCTCCGACCAGAACCGCCACGTCACGACATGGCAGGACAACAGCGAAGCCAGGTAGTACTCAACCGGATTCGGGGCCTTGTTCTCCCCACCCAACGCCGGCGGCTCGTCCACCTCAACGCGGTACTTCCCCAGCGTGACCGTGCTGGCCACCGCGTCATGCGCGTGCGCGGCTGCCCGGAACACCACCTTCGCATTGGCTTCGTTTGCCGTGACCGCATCGGCGGTGGCGGCGATTATTCCGGCGAGATGATTGGTCGCTGTAGTCACAAGGAGGCGATAGTAACGACCTGGCAAACCCCGTTAGCACCGAGCGTGGGGCTTATGCACGGAAATCGCCCAGACTGCGTGCGTATCCCCCACGTTCGACGCTCCATACATTGACGCGGAGCTGGACCACTCGTCGAAGCATTGTTTGCCCGGGCTCACCATCGCAGCTATCTTGGTCGAGTGACTAAGTTAGTCGATCGACCAAATTCGGATCGAGGTCGCCGGAGACGCGAGGAGTTCATCGAGGCCGGGCTGTCCTTGCTCATCGAAGGCGGCTGGGCGGCTGTGACCACCCGAGCGGTGGCGGCACGCAGCGAAGCCAATGTCGGGCTCATCCACTATCACTTCGGTGGGCTACCCGGCCTGCGTCTGGCCGTCGCCGAGCGAGCAGGCGAGGCGGCCATCACGCCCGTCGTCGACGCGCTGCTGAGCTCGCCCGATGCACGCTCGGCGATCGACGCGATGCGTGAAACGGTGTCCCGTGTTGCGACTGACCACCAGATGGTCCGGCTGGCTGTCGAACTCGTCTCAGGGACGAGACAAGATCCGGCGCTCGGCGAGGCCTTGCGCGACAGCCTGAGGGAAGCGCGCGACCGGATCGCGGACTGGCTCGGCAGGTTACGACCGGAGTGGACGCCCGAGCGGCGCATCGGGGCTGCCACGCTTGTCGCGGCGCTGCTGGACGGAACGATGCTGCACCGCGAGCTCGACGACGACCTACCCATCGATCCGGCGTTGACGGTCCTCGGCGAACTCATCGGAGTCGAGCCGTGAGGGTTCTGATCTCCGGCGGCGGTATCGCCGGGCTGACGCTGGCCTACTGGCTGCACCACCATGGCCATGACCCGGTCGTGGTCGAGCGCGCGCCGCGCGGACAGTTCGGCGGCTACGGCATCGACTTCTTCGGCACCGGCTATGACATCGCCGCCCGGATGGGTCTGACCGACCGGCTCGCTGCGCACCAGCTGCCCACTGAGGACATCCGCTACATCGACAAGCGGGGTCGGCCTCGGGCACGGCTCGAGCGGCGATTGCTGGAGAAGGTGATCGGTGGCCCCTATCTCGCACTGATGCACGCCCGACTGGAAGAAGCGCTAGCCGATGCGGTCGGGAATCGGGTCGAAGTCCGCCACGAAAATCGCATCGCCGCCGTCGAGCAACGACCGGACGGTATCGACGTCGTCTTTGCCGACGGCACCCAGGAGGGCTTCGATCTCCTCGTCGGTGCGGACGGTGTGCACTCCGCGACTCGCGAGCTGGTCTTCGGCCCCGAGGAGCAGTTCGCTCGACATCTTGGATACGCCATGGCCTGCTACCCGGTGCCCGACACCCATAATCTGGGCCCGCGGCGCATCCACTACAGCGAGCCCGGCCGGCAGATCGTGCTCTACCCCACCGACACCCCGGGCGAGCTGATCGCGCTCTTCCTTCACCACACCGCAGAACGGGACATACCTCGGCGTTCCGAACGACGTGCAACGCTGCACGATGCGTTCGACGGGATGGGGTGGATCACGCCAGACCTTCTCGCAGCCGCCCCCGAGGACGACCTCTTCATGGACAACCTCACCCAGATCCGTATTCCGACATGGCACCGCGGCCGCGTCGCCCTGATCGGCGACGCCTGCGCCGCCATGACCCTCACTTCCGCGCAGGGTGCGTCCATGGCCATGGCCGGCGGATACCTCCTCGCCGAAGCGCTCAACCAGCACGCCGATCACACGACCGCTTTCCGCGCCTATGACGCGCGACTTCGCCCCGCCGTACGCCTGCGCCAGGACCGCGCCCGCGCCTTCGCGCGCACCCTCGTGCCAAGAACACGCACCGGCCTCGTCATCCAGGGAGCACTTTCCTGCATCGTCATGCGCGAAGCCTTCGCCGGCCTGCTCCGCCGCGGCTACGGCGACACCACCAGCATCTTCGCCTGCACGTGAGCACGTATCCGCAGACATCAACCGACCACTAGGAAAGGCCGTCCATGAATGTCGATCAGAAGCGAGTCCTCGTCGTCGGAGCGACGGGCTATATAGGCCGGCACGTCATCGCGCGATTGCACGAAGGCGGCTATCAGGTCCGCGCAGTCGTCCGCGACAAGACGCGGGCACTTACCCCCGGCGCGTACGGTGCCCCCGCTCTCGCCGCGTACGTCGACGATTGGGTGGTCGCACACGACGGCGGATCCCACCTCGATGCAGAGGTCATGTCGGACGTGGACCATGTCGTGTCGGCGCTGGGAGTGACCCGGCAGAAGGCGGATCCCTGGACGATCGACTTCCTATTGAATCTGCGCTACCTCGAGCTTGCAGAACAGCAGGGAGTGGACTCCTTCCTCTACGTCGGGGTCATGAACGCCGCCACCGGCACATCGGCGCTGAGTCGCGCGAAGCATGCGTTCATGGAGGCGTTGAGCCGGTCCGGCGTGCACCCTCAGATCGTCAACCCGTCGGGCTACTTCTCCGACCTGACCGAGATCTACGATCTTGCGCGTCGCGGAATGGCGTTCGGGCTGGGCGAGGGGAACGTGCGGCTGTCCCCCATCCACGGAGCCGACCTCGCAGACTTCTGCGTCTCGAAACTCCCTGCGGGCGCGGGTACCTGGAACATCGGCGGACCGGAAGTGCTCAGCTACAGAGAGATTGTGCAGACGGCGTTCGATGCGGCAGGACGGAAGGACCGGTACGTGCGAGTGCCCGGCCCGCTAGCGTCGTCCGCGGTCTGGATCGCCGACCGAGTCAGCCCCCGCGCCGCCTCCCTGACACGGTTCTTCCTCGACGGCATGCAGACCGATTCCATCGGCGTCCCTTACGGGATACGCACGCTCAGTGACTATTACGCATCACTGACCCAACGAGCCTGAACCGCAGCCACCGCTCTCACCGGTGGACCGCGGTCAGACGACCTTCTTCACCACGCTCGACTTGAGCTGCATGCGCCCCAAACCGGGGACATTCGCGTCGATGTCGTGATCGCCGACGCCGTCGGAGATCAGCCGGATTCCGCGGACCTTCGTCCCGGCTTTGATGACACCGCCTCCGCCACCCTTGACCTTCACGGTCATCACGACGGTCACCGTGTCTCCGTCAGCGAGGAGGTTGCCGACCGAGTCCTTCACCTCGACGCCGGCCTCCGCCGAATCACCGTCGGATGCCTCATCAGCCGACCATTCGTGACCGCACATCGGGCATACCAGAAGCGGGCCCTGCTCGTAGGTGAACGCCTCGGCGCATTCCGGACACGGTGGCAACTGATCAGACATTGAACCGGAACTCCACCACGTCTCCGTCGACCATCACGTAGTCCTTGCCTTCCATCCGGACCTTGCCCGCCGCCTTGGCGGCGGCCATCGACCCGGCCTCGACGAGATCGTCGAAGGAGACCACCTCGGCCTTGATGAAGCCCTTCTCGAAGTCGGTGTGAATGACCCCGGCGGCCTTCGGTGCGGTGTCGCCCTGGTGGATCGTCCAGGCCCGCGCCTCCTTCGGCCCGGCGGTCAGATAGGTCTGCAGACGCAACGTGTGGAACCCGGCCCGAGCCAGCGCATCCAGACCACGTTCGGACTGCCCGATCGACTCCAGCAGCTCCGCGGCCGACTCGTCGTCGAGCTCCTGCAACTCGGCCTCGATCTTGGCGTCCAGGAACACCGCGTCGGCCGGGGCGACCAGCTCCCGCAGCTCGGCCACCTTCGCAGCATCGGTGAGCACCGACTCGTCGGCATTGAACGCGTACAGGAACGGCTTGGTGGTCAGCAGGTTCAGCTCACGCAGTATCGACCAGTCCTTGCCGGTGGAGAACAGCGTGTTGCCGTCATTGAAAACGGCCTGGGCCGCGACCGCCGCATCCAAGACCGGCTTGCGCTCCTTGTTGTTGCGTGCTTCCTTCTCCAGCCGCGGCACCGCCTTCTCCAGCGTCTGCATATCGGCCAGGATCAGCTCGGTCTCGATGACCTCGATATCCGAATGCGGGTCCACCCGACCGTCGACGTGCACCACGTCGTCGTCGGCGAACACCCGGACCACCTGGCAGATCGCATCGCATTCGCGGATGTTGGCCAGGAACTTGTTGCCCAGGCCGGCCCCCTCGGACGCGCCCTTCACGATTCCGGCGATGTCCACGAACGTCACCGGAGCAGGCACCAGCTTCTCCGAGCCGAAGATCTCGGCGAGCTTGTCCAGCCGGGGATCGGGCAACGGCACGACACCCTCGTTCGGCTCGATCGTCGCGAACGGGTAATTGGCCGCCAACACGTTGTTGTGTGTCAGGGCATTGAACAGAGTCGACTTTCCGACGTTCGGCAAACCGACGATTCCCAGGTTCAGGCTCACAGGGACCACAGTCTAGGACGATGTGACAGGCACGTCAGCGCGCGCTGGCCGCACGGCGCCCTCGCGAGCCGGTACGGTCTACCTGTGTCAGGACAGCGCGCACAGTCGGCAGTGCCGGCTGACCACCGCTCTGTGCACCCCAGATTCGCAGGTGTGCCGTGGTGGGGTGCCATGCTGCTGGCGGTCACGGCTACCGCAATCGGGTTCGCTTTCGACGCCGGTTCCGGCAATCACGAGCTCAGCGCGGTGTTCGCGGTCTGCTATTCCCTCGGTTGTCTGTCGGCGGTTCTGGCGGTTCAGCAGGTCGGCCTGTTCACCGCGGTTATCCAGCCCCCGCTGATCCTGTTCGTCGCGGTCCCCGGGTCGTATTTCCTGTTCCACCGCGGCCAGCTCGCCGGCGTGAAAGACCTGGCAATCAACTGCGGGTATCCACTGATCGAACGTTTCCCGCTGATGCTGTTCATCTCGGCGGCGGTGTTGCTGATCGGCCTGGGCCGGTGGTACGTCGGCCTGTCGGCACGCCGCGAATCCGACGGAGCCGAAGACTCGACGACCGTCAAAACGGCCGATACACCGGCCATCGCCGGCATTGTGTCCTCTGTCACATCGGCAATTTCCGGGTTGTTGCTCCGCAAACCCGCCGCCGCATCGCCGCGCCCGAACAGAGCTCGCGAGGATCGCGAGAGCGCCGACGCTCCGCCGCGACGACGTCCCGCCGATCGGCCCCCACGGCGGCGCCCAGCCGGCGCAGAACCCACCGCGGCAGCGGGAGCAGCCGCGGGCCAGGCCCGGGGCGAGCGCAGACCGACCAAACGCACCGCACCCCCGCGGCCCCGCACACCCCGTCCGGCCGCCGCCGACCTCGGCAGCGAATTCGATGGCGCGATGCCCGAGCGGCCGCGGCGGCCCAGGCCCCCGCGCCCGGCCGAGCCGACGGCCGGTGAGCCCCGCCGCCGGGTGCGCACCCAGCCGCGTGAGCCGCGCAAGCAGCCGCCGCCCGAGCGCCGGGGGGCACAATCCTTCGACAGCGGCTTTGACGCCCCACGGGAGCGGCCGCAGCGACAGCACCGACGGTTCGATGACTACCAGTCGTTCAAGGATCCGTTCGAGCAGTCCGACGGTCAGAACGGGCGCACGACGCACCATCCGTCGCGGGTGCGTTACCGCGGCTCCGAGGATGAGGATCGTCGGGCAGAGCATCGGACCCGGCCCCGCTCGTCCAGCCGGGGGTCAGCCACGCCGGGACGTCACACCTCGGAGTACGACGCCTGAGCCGCTTGGCCGCTCAGGCGCCTGGCCTCTCAGGCGCGCGGCGGACGGATCTCGCGGGGCAGCGAGAACACCAACGTCTCGTTGGCGGTGGTCACCGGCTGCACGGTCAAGAAGCCGTATTCGGCGAGCCGATCGAGCACTCCGCGCACCAGCACCTCGGGCACTGACGCGCCCGAGGTGACACCAACCGTCGTGACGCCCTCCAGCCAGGCCGGATCGATGTCTTCGGCGTAATCCACCAGGTAGGACGCCCGCGACCCGGCATTGAGGGCTACCTCGACCAGCCGCACCGAGTTGGATGAATTACGCGAGCCGACCACGATGACCAGCTCGCATTCGGGCGCCATCGCCTTGACCGCGACCTGGCGGTTCTGCGTCGCGTAGCAGATGTCGTCGCTGGGCGGATCCTGCAGCTTGGGGAACTTCTCCCGCAGCCGCTGCACGGTTTCCATCGTCTCGTCGACGCTCAACGTGGTCTGCGACAGCCAGATCACCTTGTCCTCGTCGCGGACGGTGACGTTGTCCACCGAATCCGGACCGTCGACCAGCTGGACGTGATCGGGCGCCTCACCGGCGGTGCCGATCACTTCCTCGTGGCCTTCGTGGCCGATCAGCAGGATGTCGTAGTCGTCACGGGCGAACCGCTTGGCCTCGTTGTGCACCTTGGTGACCAGCGGGCAGGTGGCGTCGATGACCTTGAGGTCGCGTTCGGCGGCGTTCTCATGCACCGTCGGCGCCACACCGTGCGCCGAGAACACCACGATCGCGCCCTCTGGCACCTCATCGGTCTCGTCGACGAAGATGGCGCCGGCCTTGGCCAGCGTCTCCACCACGTGGCGGTTGTGCACGATCTCGTGCCGGACGTAGACCGGGGCGCCGTGCTTCTCCAAGGCGCGTTCCACGGTTTCCACCGCCCGGTCGACTCCGGCGCAGTACCCGCGCGGCTCGGCCAGCAGGACCCGCTTGCCGGACACCTGCGCAGCGCCGCCGGACCGCACCGAACTCGTTGCACCAGGAATACCCATATTGATCGTCGGCGGCATGTCTCCAGGGTACGGGGCCGCCGCGCGGCCCAGCCAGCCGTAGGCTGTGGGCCATGGGAACTGCACCGTATGGGGTCCGGCTGCTGGTGGGTGCAGCGGTCACCGCGATCGAGGAAACCCGCAAGTTGCCCCAATCCATCCTGACCTACCCCATGACGGTGGCCAGCCAGGCCGCCAACCTCGTCATGCACGTCCAGCAGAATCTCGCCGAGCTGGTGGTCAAGGGCGACGAAGCGCTCGAGCAGCTGTTTCCGCCCAAGGACGAACAGCCCGAGTGGGCCACCTTCGACGAGGACATCGACCCCGACGACACCGACAGCACCGCAACACCAGCGGGCGACCCCGCCTCCGACGGCGAGCGCCGCACCGAGGGCCGGTTCGCGCTGTACACCACCGGAGGGCCCGAGTCGGTGGGCACGACGGACGGCCAGCCCACCTCCACCCCGGGTGCGGCACCGGAGATCGCCGGCGAACTCGGCTATGACGCGCTGACCCTGGCGCAGCTGCGGGCCCGGTTGGCGTCACTGAAGGTGGCCGACCTGGAGGCACTGCTGGCCTATGAGGAGGCGGGACGGGCCCGCGCGCCGTTCATCACGTTGCTCGCCAACAGGATCACCCGCGCGACCGCGAAGTGACCGAACCGGGTCAGTCACCGGAGAACCCGTGGCCGGTCCGCGCCGTGGCGACCCGGGTCGCCAAGTGGATCGATCGCCTCGGCACGGTCTGGGTCGAGGGGCAGCTGACCGAACTCAAGATCCGCCCGGATTCCAAGACCGTCTTCATGGTGCTGCGCGATCCGGCGGCCGATATGTCGCTGACCCTGACCTGCCCGCGCGACCTGGTCCGTAATGCCCCGGTCAAGCTGACCGAGGGCACCCAGGTGATCATCTGCGGCAAGCCCAACTTCTACACCGGCCGGGGCACATTCAGCTTGCGGGTCAGCGAGATCCGCGCCGTCGGCATCGGCGAATTACTGGCCCGCATCGAACGGCTGCGCCGACTGCTGGAGGCCGAAGGGCTGTTCGATCCGCGACTCAAGCGGCCAATCCCGTTCCTGCCCAACACTATCGGGCTGATCACCGGCCGCGCCTCGGCCGCCGAACGCGACGTGACCTCGGTTGCCACCACCCGCTGGCCCGCGGTGCGCTTCGCGATCCGCAACACCATCGTGCAGGGCCCCAGCGCGGTACCGCAGATCGTCGAAGCGTTGGCAGCGCTCGACGCCGACCCCGAAGTCGACGTCATCGTCCTGGCCCGTGGCGGCGGCAGCGTCGAGGACCTACTGCCGTTCTCCGACGAGACGCTGTGCCGCGCCATCGCCGCCTGCCGCACCCCGGTGGTCAGCGCGATCGGTCACGAACCCGACAACCCGGTGTGCGATCTGGTCGCCGACCTACGCGCGGCCACCCCGACCGATGCGGCCAAACGCATCGTTCCCGACGCGGCCGCCGAACAGGCGCTGGTCACCGATCTGCACAGGCGCAGCGCCCGCGCGCTGCGCAACTGGGTGCACCGCGAGCAGCATCACCTCGACCAGCTGCGTAGCCGGCCGGTGCTGGCCCAGCCGCTGGCCTCGCTGACCGCACGCGCCGACGAGGTGCACCGGGCCCGCGCCGCCGCCCAGCGCGACATCACCCGGCTGATCCACGCGGGGGAAGAGACGATCGGTCACCTGTCGGCGCGGCTGACCGCGCTCGGGCCGGCCGCGACCCTGGCCCGCGGCTATGCGGTGGTGCAGGCGGTACACGCCTCGGGCCCACCCACCGTGGTGCGCAGCGTGGCCGACGCGCCGACCGGCACCCGGCTACGGGTCCGGGTGTCCGACGGGGTGGTCAGCACGGTCAGCGAAGGCCCCGAACACAGCGACGAAGGAACGTCATCATGAAGCCTATTAGTGAGCTGGGGTATGAAGAGGCCCGCGACGAGCTGATCGCGGTAGTGCAGCAGCTCGAGCAGGGCGGACTCGACCTCGATTCTTCGCTGAACCTCTGGGAACGCGGCGAGCAGCTGGCAAAACGCTGTGAAGAACATTTAGCTGGAGCGCGGCAGCGGGTCGAGACGGCGTTGGCCGCCAGAGAGCCCGACGAGGACTGATCCGGCAGCCGGTTTCCATCTTTGACGCTCGTAACTGGAACAGGTTGTAGTTATGCTTTCGGCTATGGCTGACACGTCCGCGACTCCCGCCCTCGCCGAACTGGGCCGCATCCTCGTCACAGGTGGTTCCGGTTTCGTCGGTTCCAACCTGGTCACCGAACTGCTCGACCGTGGCTATTCGGTGCGGTCGTTCGACCGTGCCCCGTCCCCGCTCCCTGACCACGCGGGGCTAGAAGTCATCACCGGAGACATCTGCGACCCCGACACCGTGGCCACCGCGGTCGACGGCATCGACACGATCTTTCACACCGCGGCCATCATCGACCTGATGGGCGGCGCCTCGGTCACCGAGGAATACCGGCAGCGCAGCTTCGCCGTCAACGTCGAGGGCACCAAGAATCTGGTGCATGCGGCCCAGCAGGCCGGCGTCAAACGCTTCGTCTACACCGCATCCAACAGCGTGGTGATGGGCGGCCAAGACATCGTCAACGGCGACGAGACCATGCCCTACACCGCTCGGTTCAACGACCTCTACACCGAGACCAAGGTGGTGGCCGAGAAGTTCGTGCTCAGCCAAAATGGTGCGGCCGGAAAAAACGGAGCCATGCTCACCTGTGCGATCCGGCCCAGCGGCATCTGGGGCCGGGGCGACCAGACCATGTTCCGCAAGGTGTTCGAGAACGTCCTCGCCGGGCACGTCAAGGTGTTGGTCGGCAACAAGAACATCAAGCTGGACAACTCCTACGTGCACAACCTCATTCACGGTTTCATCCTGGCCGCGCAGCATCTGGTGCCCGGCGGCACGGCGCCCGGTCAGGCGTACTTCATCAACGACGGTGAGCCGATCAACATGTTCGAGTTCGCCCGTCCGGTAATCGCGGCGTGCGGCCGAAAGCTGCCCAACATCCGAGTGTCAGGGCGCCTGGTGCACAAGGCGATGATGGCGTGGCAGTGGCTGCACTTCAAGTTCGGCCTGCCCGCCCCGCTCATCGAACCCCTTGCGGTGGAACGGCTTTACCTCAACAACTACTTCTCGATCGGCAAGGCCGAGCGCGACCTCGGCTACCGGCCGCTTTACACCACCAAAGCGGCCATGGCCGACTGCATGTCGTACTACACCGAACTTTTCGCCCAGATGGAGAACCAGGCGTCGCCGGCGCGCGCCTGACTCACGGCAACGTCGGCAGCCGGTTGAGCTCGCCGGTGGCACTGTTGATCAGGGCGGCGTGATCCAACGTCGCCCGCAGCGGCAGCACGTCCATCACGGCACCCACTAGCTGCGGCAGTTGCGCCAGCGTGGCCCGTGGCGCAAGCGAGCAGTGCGGCAACCAGATTCCCGGGCGGTAGTGCTTGTGCAACTCCGCCCCGGTCGCCGCGGCGAGGTCGACGACGCGTTGCTGCCGTACCGCGACATCCGCGCTCACCCCGGCGACCAACCAGGTGCGGCCGCGACGGAACACACCGACTCCGTCGAAATTCAGCTGTACCGGGGTGCCGCCGTCGATGCCCGCCAGCGCGTCCAGCACCGCGAGTCGGTCCCAGCGACGCAGCACGGCATAGGACACATGTGGCACGTGCCTGCCATGGGTGTGCGACCGCAGACTCGGGACACCGAGCTGCTCGATGCGGTCCCACAACGAGCGAATCGCCCGCTCCGAGTGCCGATCGAACAGCAGACACACCGCAAGGGCCACAGCTCAGCGGTAGAGATGCACCGGATGATGCGTGCCCTGCTCGATCTGGATCGACGCCGAGTGCAGTAGTTCGGTGCCCAGCGCGATGAGCGCCCGAGCCGCCGCGATCTCTTCGCCGATCATCGGCAGGCCCGGGTCCTTAGGGTTGCGATAGGCGTCGCCGGTGGTGACGACGGTGTCTTCCCGGACCTGGGCGCGCACCGAGGCGTGGGTGTGCACGTCGTCCTCGGAGAACTCGATTTCGACGAGCCATTTGTTGGTCAGATCTTTGTCGTACATATCGATCACCCTCCGCTTCCAGGGTGCGCCGCCGCGATTCGCAGCGCCAGCATGCACACAGCGGAAATTTTGTGAACGCGCAGCCGAACTGGCACTAGGGGCACTGTCGACGGCATAAAGTCCAACCCGCACAAGTTTTTCCGCTTCGTCGAGGGGGCTGTACATGCCGAACGGCAAACCGAACATCCTTGTCATCTGGGGCGACGACATCGGGATCAGCAACCTGAGTTGCTACAGCGACGGGTTGATGGGCTACCGCACCCCCAACATCGACCGCATCGCCAATGAGGGGATGCGGTTCACCGATTCCTATGGCGAGCAAAGCTGCACCGCGGGCCGGGCGGCGTTCATCAGTGGACAAAGCGTGTACCGCACCGGAATGAGCAAGGTCGGGGTACCCGGCGTCGATGTCGGTTGGGCGGCCGAGGATCCGACCATCGCCGAACTGCTCAAGCCGCTCGGCTACGCCACCGGACAGTTCGGTAAGAACCATTTCGGCGACCTGAACAAGTACCTGCCGACGGTGCACGGATTCGATGAGTTCTTCGGCAACCTGTATCACCTGAACGCCGAAGAGGAACCGGAAAACTTCGACTATCCGCACGAGGACCAGTACCCGCGGCTCTACCAGTTGGCCAAGCCGCGCGGCGTGTTGAAGTGCAAAGCCCTCGACACCGTGTCCACCGAACCCGACGACCCGAAGTTCGGCCCGGTCGGCAAGCAGACCATCGAGGACACCGGTCCGCTGAACACCAAACGCATGGAGACCATCGACGAGGACATCGCCGACGCGACGGTCGACTACATCAAGCGTCAGCATGAGGCGGGCAATCCGTTCTTCGTGTGGTGCAACTTCACCCACATGCACCTGTACACGCACACCAAGCCGGAGAGCCGTGGACAGGCCGGCCTGTGGCAGTCGCCCTACCACGACACCATGATCGACCATGACCGCAACGTCGGCACGGTGCTCAATGTGCTCGACGAACTGGGCATCGCCGAGGACACCATCGTCATCTACTCCACCGACAATGGACCACACCGCAATACCTGGCCCGACGGCGGCACCACACCGTTCCGCAGCGAGAAGGACACCAACTGGGAGGGCGCCTTCCGGGTTCCGGAGCTGATCCGCTGGCCCGGAAAGATCAAGGCCGGCTCGGTGTCCAACGAGATCATCCAGCACCACGACTGGTTGCCGACTCTCCTTGCCGCGGCAGGCGACCCGGACATCAGCGAGAAGTTGGCGAAGGGCCACAAGGCAGGCGCCGACGGGGACACCGAGTACAAGGTCCACATCGACGGGTACAACCTCCTGCCGTACCTCACCGGCGAGGTGGACGCCAGCCCGCGGCGCGGGTTCTTCTACTTCTCCGACGACGCCGACCTGGTCGCGATGCGCTTCGAGAACTGGAAGATCGTCTTCCAGGAGCAGCGTTGCCAAGGCACGCTGCGGATCTGGGCCGAACCCTTCACCCCGCTGCGAGTACCCAAGATCTTCAACCTGCGCACCGACCCGTACGAATACGCCGACATCACCTCCAACACGTACTACGAGTGGCTGCTGCGGCACGACTTCTTCATCTTCTACGCCACCGCCATGGCCACGAAGTTCCTCGAGACATTCAGGGAGTTCCCGCCCCGGCACCCACCGGCCAGCTTCAGCGTCGACCAGGTGGTGGAAAAGCTGCACGAGTACCTGGCCAAGGATTGAGAGGGGTTGCACAATGCCGAACGGGAAACCCAACATCCTGGTCATCTGGGGCGACGACATCGGGATCTCCAACCTCAGCTGCTACAGCCGGGGAATGATGGGCTACTTCACGCCCAACATCGACCGGATCGCCGATGAGGGGATGTTGTTCACCGACTCCTACGGTGAACAGAGCTGCACCGCCGGGCGTTCATCGTTCATCACCGGTCAAAGCGTCTACCGCACCGGAATGAGCAAGGTCGGAATGCCCGGTGTGGATGTCGGCCTCCAGAAAGAGGATCCGACCATCGCCGAACTGCTCAAGCCACTGGGCTACGCCACCGGACAGTTCGGCAAGAACCACCTCGGCGACCTCAACAAGTACCTGCCCACTGCGCACGGCTTCGACGAGTTCTTCGGCAACCTCTATCACCTCAACGCCGAGGAGGAGCCCGAACACGAGGACTATCCCACCGCCGAGGAAGCCCCTCGGTTGCGCAAGGCGCTGTTGCCGCGCGGCGTCATCCACTCGTGGGCCACCGACGAAGACAGCGGCGAGGTGGACGAGCGGTACGGCCCCGTGGGCAAGCAGCGCATCGAGGACACCGGTCCGCTGACCAAGCTACGGATGGAGACCATCGACGACGAGACCACCGAGGCGTGCGCCGACTTCATCAAACGTCGGCACGCTGCGGACACCCCGTTCTTCGTCTGGATGAACATGACGCACATGCACTTCCGGACGCACACCAAGCCGGAGAGCCGTGGCCAGGCCGGCCGCTGGCAGTCGCCGTATCACGACACGATGATCGATCACGACCGCAACGTCGGCACCCTGCTCGACCTGGTCGATGAGCTCGGCATCGCCGAGGACACCATCGTCATCTATTCGACGGACAATGGGCCGCACGCCAACAGCTGGCCGGACGGTGCCACCACACCGTTCCGCAGCGAGAAGGCCACCAACTGGGAGGGGGCTTTCCGGATTCCGGAAATGATCCGCTGGCCCGGAAAGATCAAGCCGCGCAGCGTTTCCAACGAAATTGTGCAGCACCACGACTGGCTGCCCACCTTCCTGGCAGCCGCTGGTGATCCCGATATCGTCGACAAGCTCAAAGCCGGGCACACTATCGGGGACATGACCTATCACGTGCACATCGACGGCTACAACCTGCTGCCGTATCTGACCGGCGAGGTCGACAAGAGCCCCCGGCGCGGAATGATCTACTTCTCCGACGACGGCGACGTCTTGGGCATCCGGGCGGAGAACTGGAAGATCGTATTCATGGAGCAGCGGTGCCAGGGCACGCTTCAGGTCTGGTTCGAACCGTTCACTCCGCTGCGCGCGCCTAAGCTGTTCAACCTGCGCACCGACCCGTTCGAACACGCCGACGTCACCTCGAACACGTACTGGGACTGGCTGATCGACCGGCTCTACCTGATGTTCTATGGGTCCGCCATCGTCAATCAGTTCCTTGAGACGTTCAAGGAGTTCCCACCCCGCCAGGAGCCGGCAACGTTCACCATCAACCACGCGGTCAAAGAACTCGACAAGTTCCTCGCCGGCCGCGGCGGGTGAGTGTGGCCGAGTACATCCCCGGGTCGCTCCGCTCCTGCCCGCCGGACCTCGCATCCTGGGTCGACGGCCCGACAAAGTCGGCGATCATCGACTTCGTGGGGCACGTCAGCACTGAAATCGCGCCTGAGGAACGCGTCGCGGTGTTCGACAATGACGGCACGCTCTGGTGTGAAAGGCCGGCCTACGTCCAACTGGACTTCCTGGTGCGCCGGCTGGCCGAGCAGGTCGGCACCGACCCCACGCTGGCCGCGAAGCAGCCCTACATCGCCGCGGCCGCCGGCGATCTCGGCTGGTTCGGCGATGCCGTCACCAAGCATTACAACGGCGACGATTCGGCGCTCACAGTCCTTGCCGGAGCCATACTTTCGGCATACCAGGGGTTGACGGTCGAGGAGCATGCCGAGCGGGTCCGGGCATTTTTCGCCGAGGCACAGCATCCGTCGCTGGATCGCCCGTACCTGGCATGTGGGTATGCGCCGATGGTCGAACTGCTTCGCTTCCTGGAAGACAACGGTTTCACCAACTACATCGCCTCCGGCGGCGGCCGGGATTTCATGCGTCCGGTGACCACCCAGATGTACGGGATTCCGCCGGAGCGGGTCATCGGCAGTTCGGTGGGCCTGGACTTCAAGGACGGTGACCTGCTGACCACCGCGAATCCCGAGTTCCTCGACGACGGCCCGGTCAAGCCGGTGCGGATCTGGGACCGGGTGGGGCGCAGGCCGATCCTGGCGGCGGGTAATTCCAACGGCGACATCGAGATGCTGCAGTACACCCAGGGACTGCGGCTGCTGGTGCGCCACGACGACGCCGAACGCGAATTCGCGTACTCCGCGGGAGCGGAGAAGGCGCTGCAGCAGGCCGATGAGCACGGCTGGACGGTGGCCAGCATGCGCGACGACTGGGTGCGGATCTTTGACTGATCTGGTCTGGATCCCGGCGCAGACGGCGATCCTGGGCTCCGACGCGCACTACCCAGAAGAGGCCCCGGCTCGCGAGGTCACCGTGGACGGCTTCTGGATTCAGCCGCACCAGGTGACCAACGCCGACTATGCCCGCTTTGTGGCGGCCACCGGCTATGTGACCGTCGCCGAGCGGGCAGTGGACCCGGCCGATTATCCCGGCGCACCACCGGAAAACCTGGTTCCCGGCTCGATGGTGTTCACCCGCACCACTGGGCCGGTCGACCTGCGCCACCTCAGCCAGTGGTGGACCTGGACGCCCGGCGCATGCTGGAACCACCCCCGCGGGCCAAGGTCGTCATACAAAGGCCGCGAAGACCATCCGGTGGTGCACATCGGGTTCGAGGATGCGCAGGCCTACGCCGAGTGGGCCGGG
The DNA here is from genome assembly GCF_029893345.1 of Mycolicibacterium frederiksbergense. Classification (GTDB taxonomy): domain Bacteria; phylum Actinomycetota; class Actinomycetes; order Mycobacteriales; family Mycobacteriaceae; genus Mycobacterium; species Mycobacterium frederiksbergense_B. The sequence goes on from NZ_JARXVE010000007.1 coordinate 285,514, forward strand.
CTCGCACTGCCCACCGAGGCCGAATGGGAGACCGCGGCACGAGGCGGTCTGCGTGGCGCGGCCTACACCTGGGGCGACGAGCCGGAGCGGCCTGGTCAGCGCCTGGCGAATTATTGGCACGGCGAGTTTCCCTACCTACCCGAAACCGGCTATGGCACAACCAAACCGGTAGGAAGCTTCGAACCCAACGGCTATGGCCTGTTTGATATGGCAGGCAATGTCTGGGAGTGGACCACCGACTGGTACGGCGCCGACCGATCCAGCCAACCATGTTGCGCCGCAGACAGTTACGACCCGAACCAGCCGCAGTTCCAGATCGGACGCAAGGTGATCAAGGGTGGGTCATTCCTGTGCGCGGACAGCTACTGCATGCGCTACCGGCCCGCGGCCCGTCGTCCGCAGATGATCGATACGGGCATGAGCCACATCGGGTTTCGATGCGTGCGCCGCACGCAGTGAGCGAAATGACGAGAAGGCCTCCCGGTGCGGGAGGCCTCCTCTTCACCCTTCTCGCCTAGCTCCTACGGAGCGGTTCGCTTGCCGGGCTTGCCGGGCGTGCCGTGCGAACCGGCGTTACCGGCGCTCCCGGACTGACCGGCGGTTCCGGCGTTGCCGTTCGCACCGCTCGTTCCGGCCTGACCGGCGCTGCCCGCCGTCCCGTTGGCCCCGGCCGCACCCGTCGACCCGGAACTGCCGGTACCGCCGGCAGTTCCGCCGGTGCCGGTCTTGCCCTTCGAACCGAACAATCCTCCGGAGCCCGCCGTGCCCGCGGCACCGCCCTGGCCGGCTGTACCACCGGAACCACCGGTACCACCGGAACCGGCAGCGCCCGCGGCACCACCTGAGCCACCGGAACCACCGGAGCCACCGGAACCGGCAGCGCCCGCGGCACCACCTGAGCCGCCGGTACCACCGGCACCACCCGTGCCGCCCTGGCCGCCCTGGCCGGCAGTACCCGGAATCAGACCGCCGGCGGTCGAGCCGCCATCGCCGCCATTGCCGCCATTGCCGCCGTTGGCGCCGGCACCGCCGTTACCACCGTTGCCGGCCGCACCGCCCTGACCACCGGTGCCACCAGTGCCACCGTTTCCACCGTTGCCGGCCGCACCGCCGGTGCCACCGGTACCGCCGGTGCCACCCAAGCCGCCCCATCCGCCGTTGCCGGCCGCACCGCCGGACCCGAGGAACCCGAACAGCCCGGCGCTTCCGCCGTTGCCGCCCTTGCCGCCGTTGCCGCCGGCGGTACCAGCGCCACCGGTGCCACCCTGGGCGCCGTTGCCACCGTCGGCACCGGCCTGCCCGTTGGCGCCTGCGCCGCCGGCCCCGCCGTCGGTACCGTTCGCACCGTTCTGCCCGGCTGCGCCCTGTGCGCCATTGCCGCCGTTACCGCCATTACCGCCATTGGCGCCGAAGGCACCGGTACCGCCGGTTCCGCCGTTACCGCCGCTGGCGCCGGCCACATCGCCGTCCCCGCCGTTGCCGCCGTTACCTCCGGTCTTGCCGGCCCCGATGTTGCCGTTGCCATTCCCACCGTCACCGCCCGGGGCACCGGCACCGCCGTCACCACCGTGGCCCGCCACCGGTTGGCCTACGCCACCGGTGCCCTTCGTACCCGGGGTACCCGGGGTACCCGTCGGGTTGACGCCGTCGGCGCCGTCGGCGCCGTTCTGGCCGTCCTCACCGTTGGCACCGTTGTCACCGTCGGCACCGTTGGCGCCGTGGGCCCCGTTGGCGCCCGTCGCACCGTTCGAACCGTTCGCACCGTCGAAGCCCAATCCACCATTGCCACCGGCTCCGCCCCAGCCGAACAGCGAGAACATCCCGGCGTTGCCGCCGTTTCCGCCGTCGCCGCCCGTGACACCGTCACCGCCCCGGCCGCCGTTGCCCCCGAACATACCTGCGTTGCCACCGTTGCCACCGTTGGCACCGTCGCCGCCGTTACCCCACAGCAGGCCACCATTGCCGCCATTGCAGGCCGATCCGGTGCAGTTGGCCGCCGCGTCCAGACCGTTGCCGATCAGCCAGCCGCCATCGCCCACCGCAGGCCCAAAGTTGGCCGCCGCCAGCGTATTCGCCGACGTGTCCGCGGCGGAGTTTCGGTGCTGCTCGAACCACCATTGATCGTTCGTCGCCGAGACATCCACACCGGGTGCCAAGGGCACCAGGACCGAGTCGAAACTGACCAGGTCCACCTGGGCATGTACCTTCGCCACAGTCGGGGCCGCCATCGGCGTGCCCGGACTCGAGAACAGCAAGATGCCCGCCCCTGCCATTGCCACACCGGCCGCGCCGGTTGCAGCAATCGGCCGCGCGGCACCGCGCGACCGAGCTTTTCTATGTTTGCCCACGGTGTGAAGTCTCCCCTCGCCGAACATTTCTGCACGCCGGATGCCTTCCAGCGCAGCGGTTTTCAAAAAACGCCGGCGTGAGGGCCAGCGCGATCGAAACGTACCGGACCCGAGAGTGAAATCTGTATCAATTTGCCGCCTCGAACTGGGCGATACTTAACGAAGTCAATTATTAGATGTAGCTAAGCACCTCTGCGAACTGCATTGATTGCTTCACACTTGCTGAGGAACAGCTAAATATTCACTGTGAACCCGACGAAGGGTGTTCGTGCCCGGACCCCGAGCGCTAGACCCTCTAATATGGCCGGACCTGGCCGAACGCCGGAGCGACGAAGCGCCTCAGCATCTCCTGCTCGGCGGCTTCGTCGGCACCCGGCCAAACCAGCAAAGACAGCACGAGACGCACGATCCACGCCGCAGCCATCGGATCGTCCTCGCCGAACCCGCTGAGTTCGGTGGCGAACGCCGCCGGCACCGGCGATTGCGCCAACTCGGCCAACCCACCTCCGATGCGCAGTGAGCCGAGTAGCAGATCGAACATCGGATCGACTCGAATGCGTTGCAGCGCAACGGTAACCGCGGTCAGGATCCGTTCCGGCCCGGCCAGCCCCGGCACCGCCCGGCGCACCTCGTCGACGACCCGGGTGGCCGACCGGGCCAGCACCGCATCGCGGATCTCGGCCTTCCCGCCGGCGTGCCGGTACACCGTCGCGCGCGAGCAGTGCACCCGCGCGGCCAGGGCGTCGATATCCAACGCATCCAGCCCGTCCCGGGCGATCATGTCGGCGGCCGCAGCGTAGATCCGCTCGGCCGCATGCGCGCGCCGGTCGCCGCCGACCAACCAATCATCGCGCTGCCGAGACACGCGTCGAACGATATCGCAGCGTGAGACGGAATCCGATGGTCATCTCAACCGCTGCGCTGGTAGAGAGCCCGCGCTGAGACAACCGTCCGCACCGGCCCCGCACCCGCCGTATCAACTTGCGTCGACCCCGTTGACGACACCCGAGATCGGCCGTCAACCTGGGCTGATGCTTCTGGCACACGACCTGTTCGATCCGGCCTGCCTGCAGGATCCCTACCCGCTCTACGACCGGATGCGGGCCGGGCAGCCGGTACAGCGGGTTGGTGATTCAGCATTTTTCGCCGCGACGTCGTACGACGCGGTCACCGAGGCCACCGCGCGCCCGCAGGACTTCTCGTCGAACCTGACCGCCGCCATGTGGCACCAGCCGGACGGCACCGTCACCGAGTTCGCCATGGAGGGGCCGGGTGGATCCACCCATGTGCTCGCCACCGCCGACGACCCGCTGCACGCCGCCCATCGCAAGCTGGTGCTGCCCCGGCTGGCGGCCAAACGCATGCGCGAGCTGGAACCCTTCATCGCCGCGACCGCGACAGACCTGCTCACGACCGGCGAGATCGATTGGATGGCCACCATGGCCGACCGGCTGCCGATGCTGGTGGTGGCGCGGCTGCTGGGACTGCCCACCGCCGACGTCGATCGGCTGGTGGCCTGGGCGTACGGCAGCACCCAGCTGCTCGACGGGCTGGTCGACCAGGACCAGCTCACTGCGGCCGGGATCGCCGCGGTCGAGCTCGGCGGGTACCTGATTGACCAATTCGGGCGGGCCTCGGCAAACCCGGGCGACGATCTGCTCGGCGACTTCGCGACCTACTGCACAGCCGAGCAACTGACCGCCGACACCGCGGCGCTGATCCTGATCCAGTTGGTCAGCGCCGGCGCCGAATCCACCGCATCGCTGATCGGCAGTGCGGTGCGGATACTGGCGCAGCGGCCCGATCTCGCGGACCGGCTGCGGCAGGACGACGGTCTGATTCCGGCATTTCTGGAGGAGGTGCTGCGGTACGAGTCACCGTTCCGCGGGCACTTCCGGCACGTTCTGGGCGATACCGAGCTGGCCGGCACGCCACTGCCGGCCGGATCGCACCTGCTGTTGCTGTGGGGTGCGGCCAACCGGGATCCGGCCGCATTCGACGATCCGCACGAGTTTCGGATCGACCGGGACAATGCCAAGAGCCACTTGGCTTTCGGAAAAGGCGCGCACTTCTGCGTCGGCGCCGCGCTGGCTCGGCTCGAAGCCCGCATCGTGATATCGCTGCTGCTGGCAAGCAGTCGCGACATCACACCGGCGGGCGATGCCGAGTGGCTCCCCAGCCTGCTGGTGCGCCGACTCAGCCGGCTACCGCTGACGGTGGATTGAGCCGGGAACGCTAGGCGGCGATGGCGATGCTGTCGTCGTCGACGAAGACCAAGCCGCCGTCGTCGAGGCTGACCGCCCACCGGCGCGCCGGATCGGCGATTCGCTCACCGGCGACATCGACCGCGGTACCGGCCAGGTCTGCGAAATCCTCGACGACCGTGCCGTGCAGCTCGTCGTCAGTTCCCGGATAGACAACCACCGCCGCACCGACAGCAATCTCATCGGCAACTTCGTCGGAGTCACTGTCGTTAACTCGCGTCACTACATCCTTGGACATACACACCTCCCCAATTGCTGACGCGTGCAACTGAGTACATCACAAACGCCTGCGATTGGCTCGCATTAATCAATTCCTACAGCCACACCTTGCATATGCCTCCGGCAAATGTCCAATCCCAGACACGAAGACCATTCCGGCAAATCCGTCACAGATCGGTGCCGGGTGCGACCCCGGTCACAGAAACCCGCCGACTGTGCCATCGGCGAGTGCTTTTCAGGCAACCGCAGCCACATTCGCCTGCACCGGCACTCCCCCAGCACCCGGAGCACGAATCGGTTGCTGAGCGGGCAGCGGCGAACTGCGCGCAGCTACATCCCGAAATCCACCCGGATGAGGGTGACACGCACCACATCGGCGTTCGCTAGTGTTGCAACACGTTCTAGCGAGGAGACCCATGTCCGACGCCGTCTTGGTCACAGGCGCCTTTGGTCTGGTCGGCTCCACCGTCGTGCAGACCTTGGCCGCCAGCGGGCGCACGGTGGTCGCGACCGATCTGGACGTGCCCGCGAACCGCAAGGCGGCGGCCGCGCTACCGGCGGCCGTGCGGGTGCGCTGGGCCGATCTGACCGATCCCGCCGCAGTCGACGGTCTGGTCGCGGCGGTCGCGCCGGCCGCGATCATCCACCTCGCCGCGATCATCCCGCCGTTCTGCTACATGCGCCGCGGCCTGGCCCGCAAGGTCAACGTCGACGCCACCGCATCGCTGCTGCGCGCCGCCCAGGCCCAGACCACGCCGCCACGGTTCGTGCAGGCATCCAGCGTCGCGGTCTACGGCAGCCGCAACCCGCACCGCATCAGCGACGTGCTGACCCCCGACACCCCGACCAACCCGTCCGACATCTACGGGGCGCACAAGGTCGAGGCGGAGGCCCTGGTCCGGGCGTCGACGCTGGACTGGCTGATCCTTCGCCTGGGCGGGGTGATGACCCCGGAACTGAGCCTCGACATGGACGTCGACCTCATCTCGTTCGAGAGCGTGCTGCCCGCCGACGGGCGACTGCAGACAGTGGACGTGCGCGACGTCGCGGCCGCATTCATAGCGGCCACCACGGTCCCGGTCGAAACGGCCAACCACGAGGTGCTGCTGGTCGGCGGCGACTCGGCCACCCACCGGCACACCCAGTCCGCGGTCGGCGCCGAAGCGGCCGCCGCCATGGGGCTCAAGGGGGGCCTGCCGATCGGGCGGCCCGGTAATCCCGACGATGACACCGCCTGGTTCGCCACCGATTGGATGGACACCAGCCGCGCTCAGCAGGTGCTCGGGTTCCAGCACCACTCCTGGCCCCAATTGCTGGCCGACACCATGACCAACGCCGGATGGAAGCGCTATCCGATGCGGGCGGCCGCACCGCTGGTCCGACGCTTCCTGCGGAGCAAATCCGCCTACGCGGACTACCCCGGCCAGTACGCCGACACATGGAACGCAATAGCCAAGAAATGGGGCGACCCTCGCCCGGATCGGAGTCAAGCATGAGCAGCCAGCGCGTCGCGATCGTGATCGGCGGGGCATCGGGGATCGGCTGGGCCAGCGCCCAGGCACTGGCCGCCGACGGCTGCCGCATCGTGGTGGCCGACCGCAACGCCGAAGGCGCCGCCGCCCGGGCTTCCCAGCTCGGCACCCCACACACCAGCGGCTACGTCGAGGTCACCGACGAAGATTCGGTGCAGAAGCTGTTCGCTGACGTTGCCGCCGCCGGACCCATCGACATCGTGGTCAACTGCGCCGGGTTCAGCAATATGGGCCTGATCACCGACATGCCGGTCGACGACTTCCGCGCGGTCATCGATGTCTGCCTGACCGGCGGGTTCATCGTCGCCAAACACGCCGGCAAGCACCTGCCCGAAGGCGGTGTGCTGGTCTCCATGTCATCGCTGAACGGGCGCCAGCCCGCGGCCGGGATGAGCGCCTACTGTGCGGCGAAGGCCGGCCTGTCGATGCTCACCCAGGTGGCCGCGCTGGAAATGGGGCCGCGGGGCATCCGGGTCAACGCCATCGCCCCCGGATTCGTGCAAACTCCGCTGACCGACCCCGCGGCGATGATCCCCGGCGTGGTCGAGGACTACGTCGAGAACACCGCGCTGGGCCGCGCCGGGACGCCCGAGGACATCGCCGCGGCAGTGGTGTTCATCTGCTCGCCGCGGGCGTCGTGGCTGACCGGCGAGGTCCTCGACCTCAACGGCGGCGCGCATCTGCTGCGCTATCCGGATGTGCTCGGGCACGTGATGAAACTGGCCCAGGGGTGAGCGTGACCCTGCTGCGTCGCGCCGGACGATAAGGTCAGGCCAACAGCGAAGGGACCTGATGGAAAACCAGTTCACCCTCAACCAGAAGCGTGCGCTGGCGGTCGTCACGGTGCTCGCCGTGTTGCTCGGCGCGTATTTCCTGCGCAGCTTTTTCGTGCTGATCGTGATGGCCGGGGTCGGCGCCTACCTGTTCACCCCGCTGTACGAACGGATTCAGCGCCGATTCGGCACCGGTCTCGCGGCCGCACTGACCCTGCTGGTCGCCGTGCTGATGGTGATCATCCCGATATCCCTGGTGGTGTTCCTGGGCATCGTGCAGATCACCCAGATGGTCGACACGGTCAGCACCTGGATCGCCCAGACCGACGTCAGCACGCTCGGCGACCGGGCACTGCAATTGATCAACTCGCTGCTGGACCGGCTGCCGTTCCTGAACGTCCAAGTCAGCGCGGATTCGTTGCGCGACACCGTGGTCAAGGTGTCACAGCACATCGGCGAATGGCTGCTCGGCGTCCTGCAGGGCGCCGTCGGCGGGATGGTCGGCGCGATCACCTCATCGATCATCTTCCTGTACGTGTTCATCTCGTTGCTGGTCAACAAGGACGAGGTGGCCACCCTGATCCGCCGGCTGAACCCGCTCGGCGAGGAGATCACCGACCTATACCTGGCCAAAACCGCAGCCATGGTGAAGGGAACGGTCAAGGGCCAGTTCGTCATCGCGATCTGCCAGGGGGTGGCCGGGGCGATCTCGATCTACATCGCCGGCTTCCACGAAGGGTTCTTCGTCTTCGCGATCCTGCTGACCGCGCTGTCGGTGATCCCGCTCGGCGGCGGCATCGTGACGATTCCGTTCGGCATCGGAATGATGTTCTTCGGCAACACCTTCGGCGGCATTTTCGTGGTGGTGTTCCACTTGCTGGTGGTCACCAACATCGACAATGTGCTGCGACCGTGGTTGGTGCCCAAGGCCGCCCGGCTGGACCCAGCGCTGATGCTGCTCGCGGTGTTCGCCGGTATCTCGATGTTCGGCTTCTTCGGTCTGGTGATCGGGCCGGTGTTGATGATCATCATCGTCACCACGGTCAGCGTGTACCTGGCCGTCTACAAGGGCGTCGAGCTCGAAACCGACGAGCCGCAGCCGCCGCGCAAGAAGCTGTGGTCGCGGTTCCGCACGGCTGCGGACAAGACCGCGCAGGACGAGACTGCCCCCGCCACCGAACCCGCTACGCCACCGTCAGCCGGGTCTTGAGGAACTCGACCACCCGCTTGCGCGCCTCGTAGGCGGGATGCCCGTCGACCTCGCGGACTTCAGCAGTGAGCACCGAGTGTGCCATCGGCGAAAGCCCGTCCGGATTGCCCTTGCCCGAGTTGATCTCGATGACCTCGAACGCGTCGCCGAGCCGCGCCTTGAGTGCGGCGAACCGCTCGCCGGGGGCCATCCAGTCCTGGCTGAACCGCAACCCCAGCGCGCACAGGCCATCGTTGGCGGCGCGCTGTTCGACGACCTTGAGCTCGGCCTCGGACAACCCCGGGTCGCGCTTGTGCTTGGACGTCAGCGGCAACGGCAGTGACGGCTGGCTGAGCACCGGGGCCAGCACACTGTCGTCGACGGCGGCCGCCAATGCGAAGCCGCCTGTGAAGCACTGCCCGATCACGCCGACTCCCTGGCCCGGTGTGCTGGCGTTGAGGTCGCGGGCCAGGGCCCGTAGGTAGTGCGCGACGGGCCGGTCGGCGTTGGTGCTGAATGCCGAAAACTCCCGTGTCACGCAACCTTTCAGCAACACCGGAACGGCTCCGGGCCGCAGCGCGGGGGCTCCGGGCGTACCGAACAACGAGGGGACGGCCACGGTGAACCCGTTGTCGACCAGGTGATTGCCCAGCGCGGCCACACCGGGGTGGAAGCCGGGCATCTCGGGAATCAGCACCACACCGGGGCCGTCGCCCTTGCGGTACACGTCGTGGGTCTGGCCGGCGGCGGTGAAGGACGTGACGGTCCAGCCGGTGAGATCAGCTTCTGGTGATGTCAACCCGGCTCCATCCGTTGCTAGGTCACGGCCGCTTCAGCGGCAGCGGCGACTGCGTCTGCGTCGCACTCGCCAGCGTACGGTACTCATCGGTACCACCGGCACCTGTGATCGCCACCTGCGCCGGCCCGCTCAGCCGCGTCGTCCACACCGGCTCCGGATCGCTGCTCTCGTAGACCACCCAGGTCACCCCGTCGACGTCCTGGGTGCCGGCCGGGTAGGCGTCCGGTTTGATCGACGCCACCAGAGCGGCTTCGTCGGCATTGCTCTGGGTCAGGCTCAGGTACTTGCCGCTGGGCGCGAGGTAGCCGACCCGGGAGGCGACCGCCCGGCCGTGCTGACCGTTGGGCAACGTCACACCGCCGTCGATGCCGCTGCGGCTGCCGGAGTTGGGCCGCCACCCCTCGGGCAGTTTGGGCAGCCGGATCGGGATCTTCAGGGCGTCGGCGTCGGCCTGCAGTGCGAGCGGCGCATCGAAGTCCGGGGCCGGACCGGGGCCGGGCCCACTGGCCTGCAAGGAGCACATTCCCAACATTCCGGCCAGCACGATGCAGGCCACCACCAGCGGGGCCATCGACCAGAACATATCCCGGCCATCCTGCAGCAACCGGGACTTGGCAGGCTTCGGAGCCGGGGTGGGCTGGGAGGTCGGCTCAGTTGACATGCTCGCAAGTATCCCAGCTCCCAAACTTGCAGCCGGTTCTGGGACAATCACGCCATGAGTCCCACGCGGGGGGAAGCCCCGGATCGCAACCTAGCCCTCGAACTTGTCCGGGTTACCGAGGCCGGCGCCATGGCCGCGGGCCGCTGGGTCGGCCGTGGCGACAAAGAGGGCGGTGACGGGGCCGCCGTCGACGCCATGCGTGAGCTGGTCAATTCGGTGTCCATGCGCGGCGTCGTCGTCATCGGCGAGGGCGAAAAAGACAACGCGCCGATGCTCTACAACGGTGAAGAGGTCGGCAACGGCGACGGGCCGGAGTGCGATTTCGCGGTCGACCCGGTGGACGGCACCACCCTGATGAGCAAGGGCATGCCCAACGCCATCTCGGTGCTGGCGGTCGCCGAGCGCGGTTCGATGTTCGATCCGTCGGCAGTGTTCTACATGAACAAGATCGCCGTGGGACCCGAGGCCGTCGACGCCATCGACATCACCGCCCCGATCGGCGAGAACGTCCGCCAGGTCGCCAAGGCCAAGGGCCTGTCGGTGTCCGATATGACCGTCTGCATCCTGGACCGGCCGCGGCACGAGAAGCTGATTGCCGACGTCCGCGAGACCGGCGCCCGGATCCGGCTGATCTCCGACGGTGACGTCGCCGGCGCCATCTCGGCCTGCCGCCCCAACTCCGGCACCGACCTGCTCGCCGGCATCGGCGGCACCCCCGAGGGCATCATCGCCGCGGCCGCGATCCGCTGCATGGGTGGCGCCATCCAGGCCCAGCTGGCTCCCACCGATGACGCGGAGCGGCAGAAGGCGCTCGACCGGGGCTACGACCTGGACGAGGTGCTGGTCACCGAACACCTGGTGTCCGGTGACAACGTGTTCTTCTGCGCCACCGGCGTCACCGACGGTGATCTGCTCAAGGGTGTGCGCTACGCCAGCGGCGGCTGCACCACCCAGTCGATCGTGATGCGGTCCAAGTCCGGCACCGTCCGGATGATCGAGGCCTACCACCGGCTGTCCAAGCTCAACGAGTACTCCGCCATCGACTTCACCGGCGACCTGTCCGCCATCCAACCCCTGCCGTAATCCAGAAAGGCAAGCATGAGCACCTCCGCCGATAAAGCCGAAGCAGTCGAGGGTGAATTCCGCATCGAGCACGACACCATGGGCGAGGTCCGGGTGCCGGTCAACGCCCTGTGGCGGGCACAGACCCAGCGGGCCGTGGAGAACTTCCCGATCTCGTTCCGTGGGCTGGAGCGCACCCAGATCCGGGCGCTGGGCCTGCTGAAGGCGGCCTGTGCCCAGGTCAACAAGGACCTGGGCCTGTTGGCCGCCGAGAAGGCCGACGCCATCATCGCCGCGGCCGGCGAGATCGCCGACGGCCTGCACGACGATCAGTTCCCGATCGACGTGTTCCAGACCGGCTCGGGCACCAGCTCGAACATGAACGCCAACGAGGTGATCGCCTCGATCGCCGCCCGCAATGGTGTCGAGGTCCACCCCAACGACCACGTGAACATGTCGCAGAGCTCCAACGACACGTTCCCGACGGCCACCCATATCGCGGCCACCGAAGCCGCTGTGCGCCATCTCATTCCGGCGCTCGAAGTGCTGCACGAGTCACTGGCCGTCAAGGCTCGCGCATGGCGGACCGTGGTGAAGTCCGGGCGCACCCACCTGATGGACGCGGTTCCGGTGACCCTGGGCCAGGAGTTCGGCGGCTACGCCCGGCAAATCGAGGCCGGCATAGAAAGGGTGCGTGCGAGTCTTCCGCGTTTGGGTGAGCTCGCCATCGGCGGAACCGCCGTGGGCACCGGACTCAATGCCCCCGACGGCTTCGGCGCCAAGGTGGTCGAGGTTCTGGTCAACCAGACCGGTCTGGCCGAATTGCGCACCGCCGCAGATTCATTCGAGGCCCAAGCGGCCCGCGACGGACTGGTCGAGGCCTCCGGCGCACTGAAGACCATCGCGGTCTCGCTGACCAAGATCGCCAACGATGTGCGGTGGATGGGCTCCGGCCCGCTGACCGGACTCGGTGAGATCCAGCTGCCGGATCTGCAGCCGGGCAGCTCGATCATGCCGGGCAAGGTCAATCCCGTTCTGCCCGAGGCGGTTACCCAGGTTGCCGCGCAGGTCATCGGCAACGACGCGGCGGTCACCGTCGGCGGTCTTTCCGGTGCGTTCGAGCTCAACGTGTACATCCCGATGATGGCCCGCAACGTGCTGGAGTCGTTCAACCTGCTGGCCAACGTGTCCAGGCTGTTCGCCGCCAAGTGCATCGACGGCCTGGTGGCCAACGAGGAGCACATGCGCACCCAGGCCGAGTCCTCGCCGTCGATCGTGACGCCGCTGAACTCGGCGATCGGCTACGAGGAGGCCGCCAAGGTCGCCAAGCAGGCGCTGAAGGAGAAGAAGACCATCCGCCAGACGGTCATCGACCGCGGGCTGATCGGCGACAAGCTGTCGGAGGCCGAGCTGGACAAGCGCCTCGACGTGCTCGCCATGGCCAAGGTGAAGGACGGCGAGTAGCCCCTCACCCCTCACCTTCTCTGCGCGAGCAGACATAAAACTGCCCATTTCCTTCGGGAAATGGGCAGTTTTGCGTCTGCTGGTCGCCAGTGGTCGGGACTTTCTTCCCTACCGCACCCGGGGCGCCCTGCGGCACCGTGGAGGGGTGAACAGCAGGTTCCCCGACCAGCAGACCGTGCAGACCGCACTGTCGCTGGCGGTGCGCGCCCCATCGGCGCACAACTCGCAACCCTGGCACTGGCGGGTGGACGCCGAGAGCCTGCATCTGTACGCCCATCGAAGTCGGCAACTACGGGCCACCGATCCCGACGACCGCGATCTGCTGCTCAGTTGCGGTGCGGCACTGCATCACTGCGTGGTGGCCCTGGCGGCGGTGGGCTGGCAGGCCACCGTGCACCGGTTCCCCGAGCCGGCCAACCACCACCACCTGGCCCGAATCACCGTGACGCCCGCCCCGCCGAGTGAGGCCGACATCAGGCTTGTCGACGCGATCGGGCGCCGCCGCACCGACCGCCGCCACTACGGCAACGCCGAGGTCTCCCCCGCCGACATCGCCCTGATCGGTGCACGGGTGGCCCGGATGGGCGTGACCATGCGCCGGATCGAGTCCATCGCCCAGCTCAACGGCCTTGTCGAACAAGCGATCTCCAAACACATCGGCGATGCGGACTACTTCACCGAGCTGACCTGCCGGAGCGAGTACTACCAGTTTCTGGCGCTGGGTACCCGCGACGACGACACGACCGCCAGGCTACGCGCCGGGGAGGCCACCAGCCTGGTGCTGCTCACCGCGACCGCACTGGGCTTGGCGACCTGTCCGATCACCGAACCGTTGGAGGTGGACGAGACCCGGGCGGCGCTGCGCGAGGAGTTCTTCGATTCCCGCGAGTACCCGCAGATGCTGATCCGGATCGGCTGGCCGGCCGAGCAGACCGAACCACTGCCGGCCACACCACGCCGACCCGCCCTGATCTAATCGGGAAGCGGTGCCGCCCAGCGCAACACGGTCCCACCACCAGGGCGATCGGCGATGCTGAACTCGCCACCCGCAGTCCCCGCGCGGGCCCGCAAATTGCCCAGCCCACTCTCGGTGACCTCGGCGGCGATACCGCAACCATTGTCGGCAACTTCGATGGACAGATCATCGGCGACTTCAACCCGGACGGTGAGTTCGGTTGCGCCCGAATGGCGTACCGCATTGCTCACCGCCTCGCGCAGCACCGCTTCGGCGTGGTCAGCCAGGGTCGCGTCGATCACCGACAGCGGGCCGATGAACCGGGTGGTGGTGTGCAGCCCGGCGTCGGCGAACCCTGCGATCACCTCATCGAGACGCTGGCGCAGCCGAGTCGTCCCGGCCTGCGCACCGTGCAGGTCGAAGATCGCGGTCCGGATCTCCTGGATAACCGCCTGCAGGTCATCGACGGTGCCGGTGAGTCGCTGCTGCACCTCGGTGGACCGGGCCCGCGGGATCGTGCCCTGCAGGGACAGACCCACCGCGAACAGGCGCTGGATCACATGGTCGTGCAGATCCCGGGCGATCCGGTCCCGGTCGGCCAGGATCTCCAGCTCGCGCATCCGGCGCTGCGAGCTGGCCAGCTGCCAGGCCACCGCGGCCTGGTCGGCGAAGGCCGCGGCCATGTCGAGCTGTTCGGCGGTAAAAGGGCGGGCACCGTCGGCGCGCACCGCCACCAGCACCCCGGCGACGGTGCCGGTGGCCCGCAACGGCAACACCAGGGCCGGGCCGCCCGATCCGTCCAGCTCGAGGCGGTCCAGCCGGTGCGGCGTGCCGTCCCGGAACGCCGCTCCCACCGCGTCGTCCACCGCTTCATCTCCGGTCAGGTTGCCCACCGGAATCGAATCGACCGTGGTCGCGCTGCCCGCCGTGGCGGCCACCACCAAGTTGTCGACCTCACCGTCGGGGGCCTCGGTCCCCGGATCCTCGTGATAGGACGGCACCGCGACCACGATGCGGTCAGCACCGGTCAGTTTGAGTGCCTTTTCGGCCACCAGCCGGAACACCGTGGCCGGTTCGGTACCCCCGAGCAGCTCGGTGCCGATATCGCGGGTGGCGGCGATCCAGGCCTGCCGGTCGCGGGACAGCTCATAGAGCCGGGCGTTCTCCACCGCGATACCGGCGGCCGAGGCCAGCGCCTGCACCAGCACCTCGTCGTCCTCGCTGAACGGCTGCCCGTTGGTCTTGTCGGTCAGATAGAGGTTGCCGAACACTTCGTCGCGGATCCGCACCGGGACACCGAGGAACGTCCGCATCGGTGGGTGATTGGGCGGGAATCCGACCGATGCCGGATGCAGGCGGATATCGTCGAGCCGGATCGGTTTCGGATCGTCGATCAGCACACCGAGCACACCGCGGCCCTCCGGCAAATGCCCGATCAGAGCCCGGGTTTCGTCGTCGATGCCCTGATAGACGAACTCGGTCAGCTCCTGGTCTTCGCCGCGCACGCCCAGCGCACCGTAGCGCGCGTCGACCAACTGGATCGCGGTCGCCACGATGGTGCTCAGCGTGACCTCGAGATCCAGGCCCGAGGTCACCGACAGCATGGCCTCCACCAGCCCGTCGATCCGGTCCCGGCCGGTGATGATCTCCTCTACCCGGTCCTGAACCTCGGTGAGCAATTCGCGCAACCGCAACTGCGAGAGGGTGTCCCGCAACGGCGGGACCCGCTGTTCATCGTCGGGGTGCGGCGCCTGCCCAGTCACGTCGCCCATGCTCGCATTATCGGCTGCGGCACACCAAGTTTGTCCGGGAACCTCACCCGGCAGCCGGCTCGGGGCCGAACCTGAATCGGCGACCGGTGACCCGGGTCGGAGACACCCGCACATAGTGCGTCTTCGTCGTCGCCGTCCACGGAAGCAACTGCGCTTGGGCGGCCTCGTCCAGATCCTCGTCGGTGCGCAGCGTGCGTGCGACGCCGCGCACGATCACGCTCCAGCCTTCGGCCGCGTTGTGGTCGTCGACTTCGAACAACACCTGCTTGTTGATGGCCGAACTGATCAGCTTCGTGCCCTCCGCGGTACGAAACAGGATGGTACGGTGCTGCACCGCGAAGTTGACCGGGAAGATGTTGGCCTCGTTGTCCACCGTGGTGACGATCCGGCCGAGCGACACGCTGCCCAACAGGTCCCAGCTCTCCCGCTCGGAAAGAATCGTGATCGGCTCACCACTTGTGGTCATTCCTGCTCCCGCAACGAAATCGATGTCGTGGCTCATTGCTCACGACGATCCAACTTGGACGCGAACACCGCGGCCTGCGTGCGGCGCTCCATGCCGAGTTTGGCCAGCAACCGCGACACATAGTTTTTGATGGTCTTCTCCGCGAGGAACATTCGTGCCGCGATCTGCTTGTTGGTCAGTCCCTCGCCCAGCAGGTCGAGCAGTACCCGCTCCTGCTGGGTCAGCCCGGACCGCGGATCGGAACGCTCGGCGTCGCCGCGCAGCTTGGCCATCAGCGCCGAGGCGGCGCGGGTATCCAGTAGCGACCGGCCGGCCCCGACATCCTTGATCGCCTGGGCCAGCTCCATGCCCTTGATGTCCTTGACCACATAGCCGCTGGCGCCGGCCAGGATGGCGTCCAGCATGGCCTCATCCGAGGTGAACGAGGTCAGCATCAGGCACCGCAGATCGGGCATGCGCGACAACAGATCCCGGCACAGCTCGATCCCGTTGCCGTCCGGCAGCCGCACGTCGAGCACCGCGACATCGGGCGCCAGGGCCGGAACCCGGGTCAGCGCCTGCGCCACCGAGTCCGCCTCGCCGATCACATCCAGCTCCGGATCGGCGCTGAGCAGATCGATCAATCCGCGGCGCACCACCTCGTGGTCATCGACCAGAAACACCCTGATCATGGCATGAGTCTCACAACCGCTGCCGCCGATCGCAAGTCAGCACCGCGCAATCGGCCGCGGCCAGCGCCGCCCGCAGCTCATCCGAGACCGGATGATCGGCGCAGACCACAAGCACCTGCGCCGAGTCCGGATGTGCCGCAAGGTATTCCGCAGCGCTGCCGTAACCTTCGATACTCTGCACGTCGAGGTCCGCGGAGCGGCGACGCCAGCGGGTGATCCTGCGTTCCAGTTGCGCCTCGGACAGCCGGTCGCGGTCGGCGACGGCGGTCGCGTCGTACATCTCACGGTGCCGGGCTCCCCAGGTGGTCAGCACCCGCAACGGCGCGCCACGCAGCAGAGCCTCGTCGACCGCGCTCTGCAGTGCCTCGTTGCTGGCGGTGCGGCCGTCGGCCTCCACCACAACGGCTGCGGTGGCAACGGCGGTGTCGATCAGGGTGTCGGTCACTTTCATCTCCTATTCGAAGGTCAGGATGGTCTCGACGGCGCGGCGCGGGGTCGGTGGTGGCACTTCGGTAAGCGTTGGGGCGAGCCCGATCCGGACCAGCAGCTGCGGGCAGGCGTCGCGGTTGATCAGGGTGCCGATGATGTTGCGGCTGGCGTGCAACTCGGTCACGTGGCTCACCGGGCAGGTGCCCAGACCCGACATCGTGCACTCCAGCAGCAGCGCCGAGAGTGCCTCACCGGCGTCCAGGGCGTCCGCACGGCTGTAGCCGTCGGTGGACAGCACCACGATCGTGGCCGAATCGTCGTGCACGGTGGGCCGACGATCGCTGTGCGCGGTCACCGGGAAGGTACGCGAGACCGCGACCCGCTCGCTTTCGGAGGCCGACACCAGGGAACTCTGCGGGATCCCGTCCTCGGTCGCGAACGGTGTCGTCCACCAGGCCAGTTCGGCGTGGTAGGCGGTGTCGTAGAGGCGCAGCGAATCGGTCAGTGCGGCGGCCTCGGCCACCTCGGCCCGCATCTCCTCGGTCAGCACGTCCAGGTGTACCGGGCCGTCTGCCAACTGGGCCCGCAGCAACGGTTCGAAGGAATCCCAGCCCGCGTACCCGGTCATCGGCAGCCGGTCGGTGCGCCGCGCCAGGATCGCGTCGGCCCGCCGGCGGTGGGCGTCGGTGACGAAGTCCATCGGGGTGAACTGCAGCGTCGCCAGATGGTCGAGGTCGTTGGGGTTGGGAAACCGGTCCACGGTGCTGGCCCACCCGGCCGCCGCCATCGCCACCCGCAGGTGATCCAGCAGCACACCGCAGCTGATGATCGCCTCACGCGAGGACCGGTCGGTCGCGGTCACCACCCGGTTCGGGTTGAGATACAGACGCAGGCCCGTACGGTCGGCGACCAGCCGCCACGGTTGGGTGTTGTGCAGTGAGGGGGCACGCGATGCCAGCTGCACGGCACTGGTGATGGTTGCGGAGTCGAGCATCGTGTCGGGCATGCTTCAAGCCTCGTCGGGCCCGGTCGCGCGGATAAGGGTCTTTGGTCCTCAAACCTGCGCGATGTGCGTCTCACGCCCCGTTGTTCGGGCCCCCTGAATTGGCCCCGGGAATATCGGTGATCGGGAAGTTCGGCATCGGCGCGGGTGAGGGGGTGGCGGGCAGCGACGGGATTTCCTCGGGGGCGATGTCGCGCAGGGCCTCGCCGGGCGGCACGGGCGGGCCGTTCTCGCGGCTGCCGTAGGAGGTGCCCGGCTCACGCTCACCGAGTAGGTGGCTCACGGTCACCAGGTGGTAGTCGTTGGCCTTGAGCACCGGGATGAACTGCTGCACCAGATCGACGGTCGACGAGTAGGTGTCATGAAAAAGTACGACAGCACCCGGTTTGATCTGGGTCATCAGCATGTAGCGAGTAGCCGCGGTGTTCGAGTCGTTGGCCCAGTCGAACGGGATGACGTCCCAGTTGATGTCGGCAAGCCCCTGCTTACCGGCCTCGGCCAGCACCTGGTCGTTGATCAGCCCGCCGGCCGTGCGCACCAGCTTCGGCCGCTGGCCCGTCGCAGCCTCGATGGCGTCACTGGCCTTGCTGAACTGCGCCGGAATCTCCTCGGGCGGGATCGTCGTCATGTTGGGGTGTTCCCAGGTGTGGCTGCCCAGTTCCATCCCCGCCTCGACGACTTGCCGGGCGCCCTCGGGGTTGGCCGCGACCTTGTTGCCGATCTCGAAGAACGTGGCCTTGGCGTCGTTGTCCTTGAGGATCTTCAACAGACGCTCGGTGTACGGCCCGGGCCCGTCATCGAAGGTCAGCGCGATGCACTTCTCCTTCGAGCAGTCCACCTCGTCGGGACCGTCGCGATGGATGCCCCCGGTGAGCGCCCCGACCACCAGAACCGCGACGGCGGCAACCACGCCGATGACAGTCCACCGCCAGGCCTGGCTGTCGCGACGTCTCGGCACCCCGGCAGCCTACCGAACCGGTGATTTGGGTGCGTTTGGTAACGGCTGGCGTTACCAAACGCACCCAAATCGCTCCGACTCAGGGCAGGGCGGCCGGGCTGATCTCCTCCAGCATCTCGGTGACCAGCGCCGCGATCGGCGAACGTTCACTGCGCTGCAGGGTGATGTGGGCGAACAACGGGTGCCCCTTGAGCTTCTCGATCACCGCGGCCACCCCGTCGTGCCGGCCCACCCGCAGGTTGTCGCGCTGGGCCACATCGTGGGTCAGCACCACCCGCGAGCCCGCGCCGAGCCGGGACAGCACGGTCAGCAGCACGTTGCGCTCCAACGACTGCGCCTCATCGACGATCACGAACGAGTCGTGCAGGGAGCGGCCCCGAATGTGGGTCAGCGGAAGCACTTCCAGCATGCCGCGGGAGAGCACCTCGTCGAGCACCGCCGGGCTGGCCAGCCCTTCCAAGGTGTCGAAGACGGCCTGCGCCCACGGGCCCATCTTCTCGCTCTCACTGCCGGGCAGGTAGCCGAGATCTTGGCCGCCGACCGCATACAGCGGCCGGAACACCACGACCTTGCGCTGGGTTCGGCGCTCCAGCACGGCCTCCAGGCCCGCGCACAGCGCCAGCGCCGACTTGCCGGTGCCGGCCTTACCGCCCAGTGACACGATGCCGACGGATTCGTCGAGCAGCAGATCCAGCGCCACTCGCTGTTCGGCTGACCTTCCCCGGAGGCCGAACACTTCGCGATCACCGCGCACCAACTGCACCCGCTTCTCGGCGTTGACCCGCCCGAGCGCCGAGGAGCCACCGCCCAGCAAGCGAATTCCGGTGTGGCAGGGCAGATCCCGAGCCTCGGCCAGGTCCACCTCGGCGTCGGCGAACAAGGTGTCGATCGCCTCGGCCGCGACGTCACACTCGGTCATTCCGGTCCAGCCGGACACCACGACATCCTGCGCGTGGTACTCGTCGGCGGCCAGGCCCACCGCGCCAGCCTTGACCCGCAGCGGAATGTCCTTGCTCACCAACGTGACATGCTTGCCCTCCGCGGCCAGGTTGGCCGCACAGGTCAGGATCCGCGAATCGTTACTGTCGGTGCGGAATCCGGCCGGCAGCACCGTCGGATCGCTGTGGTTCAGCTCGACATGCAGTGTTCCACCTTGGGTCCCAACAGGAATCGGCTGATCCAGCCGTCCATGTTCGAGCCGCAGATCATCGAACATCCGCAGCGCCTGCCGAGCGAACCAGCCCAACTCGTGGTGATGCCGTTTGGCTTCCAGCTCGCTGATCACAACCAGCGGGACAACCACTTCATGTTCGGCGAAGCGGGTGCATGCCCACGGATCGGACAGCAACACCGAAGTGTCGAGCACATACGTACGGCGCGAATCAGTCACGTGGCGCTCCTAGTGCCCGCGCGGCCCCACACGAACCCGTCGGTGGACACTGCGGCACCAGGACCGGGGCCGGTCCTCTCGTGATCGAAACGATCGGTACCGCCCGGACAGCAGAGCATGTCGCTAGCCATCGGATTCGACGCTACTCCCGCCGGGGCGGGGTTGCTGGCTGGCACGCCGGGTGAACGGCGCCCGGAGCGTTACGCGCTGATGAATTCCTGAAGCTGAGTTTCGTCGGCCAGCCCCCACTCGGTGATCCGGTCGGCGACGACCTTGGCCAGCGCGGCCATGTCAAAGATGCCGGCCTCGGCCACCACCGCGACCTTGTCCTGGTAGGCGTCGATGTCGGCACCGATCACATCGAGCGCGCGGGCCCGGGCGGCGATGGCCGCCACGGTCTCGTCCCGATGGGTCTTCAGCAGGTGGGCGACCAGGTTGGCGAAGAACTCCTCGTGCCGCTCCTCATCGAGGACGATCCGGCCGACCATGGACTTCAACACCGGCTCGGCGATCTGCGCCTGCAGGTTACGGGTGTACACCGCGTGCGAGCGCTCGAAGAACGCCATGAACACCAGCGTCTCGATCTGGCTGTAGCTGTCGGCGCGGTAGCCCTTCATCACGTGCTCGACGCGGACGTCCTCATTGGCCGTCGGGTCGATCTCGCGGGTGACCACCAGGTAGTTGCGCAGCGCCACGGCGTGCAGATGCTCCTCGGCGGTCCAGCGGCCCAGGAACCGGCCCCACTTCTCCTCCAGGATGAAGTGCTCGACCAGCTCGCGGTGGTACCCGGACAGGTTGTCCTTGGTGATCAGCAGGATCTCGAGGGCGTCGGTGACTTTCTTGGGCAGCGTCACCTGGGACGGATCCCAGTCCTGGCCACCGAGGAAGGCGAAGTTCTCGCCCTGGTCGAACGGCACGTAATCGTGCGCGTACCAGAGATCCTCGGTATCCAGGTGTCGACGCAGCTCAGCCTCAACAACCGGCTCGAGCTCCAGGGTCAGCGCATTAGCTACAGGTTTCTGTGCCATGCAGTAACTGTAACCCGGATTCACACGTTCTGAAAATCCGGTCGGCGCGTGTCGCGCCGGACCGGACCAGAGCGTCGAATCAGAGGGTGAGACCCGGGTACAGCGGGTTGGCGTCGAGCAGCTCGGCAGAGGCCGCATGCACGCGCTCGGCGGTGCCGTCGGCCAGCTTGTACTTGGCTTTCGACGTCCCGTCGGGCTGGGTGTTGGACAGCACGTCGACGATCAGCTCGGCGACCCGGTCGAAATCGTCGGCGCCGAATCCGCGGCTGGTCAGCGCCGGGGTGCCCAGCCGGACGCCGCTGGTGTACCAGGCCCCGTTCGGGTCGGCCGGGACGGCGTTGCGGTTGGTGACGACGCCGGCGTCCAGCAGCGCGGACTCGGCCTGGCGGCCGGTCAGCCCGAACGAGCGCACGTCGAGCAGCACCAGGTGGTTGTCGGTGCCGCCGGTGACCAGGCCCGCATCCCGCTTGACGAAGCCGTTGGCCAGCGCCTGGGCGTTGTCGGCGACCTGCTGGGCGTAGGTCTGGAACGCCGGCTGGCGGGCCTCGGCCAGCGCGACGGCCTTGGCCGCCATGACGTGGCTCAGCGGGCCGCCGAGCACCATCGGGCAGCCCTTGTCCACGGCCGGGGCGAATTCCTCGGTGGCCAGCACCATGCCGCCGCGGGGGCCGCGCAGCGACTTGTGCGTGGTGGTGGTGGTGACGTGAGCGTGCGGCACCGGGTTCTCGTCGCCGGTGAACACTTTGCCGGCCACCAGGCCGGCGAAGTGCGCCATGTCGACCATCAGGGTGGCGCCGACCTCGTCGGCGATCTCACGCATCTTGGCGAAGTTCACCCGGCGCGGGTAGGCCGAGTAGCCGGCGACCAGCACCAACGGCTTGAATTCGCGGGCCGCGGCGGCGACGGCGTCATAGTCCAGGAACCCGGTCTCGGGGTTGGTTCCGTAGCTGTGCTGATGGAACATCTTGCCCGAGATGTTGGGCCGGAAGCCGTGGGTCAGGTGCCCGCCGGCGTCCAGCGACATGCCCAGCAGACGCTGGTTGCCCAGCTTGTTGCGCAGCGTCTCCCAGTCCGCCTCGGACAGGTCGTTGACATGCTTGGCGCCGAGTTCGGCCAGGCCGGGCGCCTCCACCTTGGTGGCCAGGATGGCCCAGTAGGCAACGAGATTGGCGTCGATGCCGGAGTGCGGCTGCACGTAGGCGTAGGGGGCGCCGAACAATTCGCGAGCGTGCTCGGCGGCCAGCGCCTCGACGGTGTCGACGTTCTGACAGCCCGCGTAGAACCGGTGCCCGACGGTGCCCTCGGCGTACTTGTCGGAGAACCAGGTGCCCATGGTGAGCAGCACGGCCGGGGAGGCGTAATTCTCGCTGGCGATCAGCTTGAGCGAATCACGTTGATCGGCAAGCTCTTTACGGGTGGCTGCGGCGACCCGGGGCTCGACCGATTCGATGACCTGCAATGCGGCCTGGTAGGCGGCCGAAGAAGTGGAGGCGTAATCGACGCCGGAAGCCGCGGGCAAGGTGGATGACGAGTCTGCTGCCATGGCTTTTAGCGTAGTCGGAGCGGTCGAGGTGATCACCAGGGCCTGGCGTCAGCCCTGCAGCGTCGACGGGATGAGCGGCTCGTCGAGCAGCCGACCGAACCGCTGGGTGAGGCTGACATCGGCGGGCCGGGCGTCCAGCCAACCGCGCAACAACCGGTAACCCTCGACGTAGGTGCTGGTGTAGGCCCGCCACAGCGGTGAGGACAAGAAGCGCAGCGTCTGCTTGGCCCGATCGTCGTTGATCAGCAGCCACCGTTTGAGGAACTCGACCACCTCGTCGACGTCGCGATGCTCATCGTGCAGCATCAGCGCGGCATCCTGGCGCACATCGGCCAGCCCGGCCACCGCCTCGGAAATGGCCTCGGCGCGCTGCCCATCGAACCGCAGGCCCAGATCGGCGTAGATGTCCGCGGCCCAGGCACCCCAGCCCGATCCGACGATCGCGTCCAGCGCCAGATCGGCCAGGCCCTCGGCCATCAGGCACTGCGGGGTGTTGACCAGAAAGATGGTCTGTTCGGCGTGCCCGTCGCGCTCCACCAGACCGGCCTCTTTGCGGCAGTGTTCGGTGTGGTGGCCCGGGTAGGACTCGTGCGCGACCAGTCGGGGCAGGTTGGCCATCTGTTGCTTGAGGTCGGCGTTGACCGCGACGGTCGACTTGTAGTCGCCCAGGTAGTAGTTGAACCCCGACCAGGGTTTGTCGGTGACCACCTCGTAGGTGATGGTCTCGGTCTCGGGCAGTGGATATTCGGCGCGCACCTTGTCGCGCAGGGCCGAGGAGAACGCGTGGATGCACTCCTCCAGGCGGGCCGGCGGAATCTCGTCGCCGGTGCGGTGCGCCTGGATCCGGTCGGCCAGCGGGCCGGTGCCGCCGAGGGCTTCGTCGAGCTTGGCGTGGGCCTGACGGTATTTTTCCGGATCCCCCTTGCTGATCCGCACGTCGAAATAGGCCTGTACCTCGTCGACGAAACCGACCTGCTCACGGGCGAATTTGCGTCCCGCGCAGCTGAGTGCGCGCAGATGTGCGGCGATGTAGGCGGCCCGATCCCGGTCCAGGTCATCGGGGATCTGGCCGAGCAGCCGGTCGGCCTGGCGGGCCAGATCGGCCGGGTCGGGCGCGGGCTCGTTGTCGACCGTGCGCCGCAGTTGCGGATCGCCGGTGAAGGAATCGACGTAACCATCCTCAACCCGGTTGAAGCGCAGTCCGAGAAGCAGGTATTCGCGAATCAGCGTTTCGGAGCCCGCCGCTGCGCCGGTCCTTGAGCCGTTCCCTGCGCCGGTCTCCAAGTCCACCCCAAAGTCCATCCCGTTAGGCATGCCCCAACCGTAGATGCAAGACTGACCGGATGCCGCGGCCGAGCGAGCCGAGCCCCTATGTGGAGTTCGACCGAAGTCAATGGCGTGCTTTGCGCATGTCGACACCGCTGAAACTCACCGAGAACGAGCTGCTGCGCCTACGGGGTCTGGGCGAGAAACTCGACCTGCTCGAGGTCGAAGAGGTCTACCTGCCGCTGGCCCGGTTGATCCATTTGCAGGTGGCCGCCCGGCAGCGGTTGTTCGCCGCCACCGCCGAGTTCCTCGGTGAGCCGCAGCAGAATCCGGACCGGCCGGTGCCGTTCGTCATCGGTGTGGCGGGCAGCGTGGCGGTCGGGAAATCGACCACCGCCCGTGTGCTGCAGGCCCTGCTGGCCCGCTGGGGGCACCATCCCCGCGTCGACCTGGTCACCACCGACGGGTTCCTGTATCCCAACAAGGAGCTGAACCGTCGGAACCTCATGCACCGCAAGGGGTTCCCGGAAAGCTATGACCGACGCGGGTTGATGCGGTTCGTCACCGCGGTGAAATCCGGCGCCGACGAGGTCTGCGCGCCGGTGTACTCCCACCTGCTCTACGACATCGTGCCGGGCGAGAATCAGGTGGTTCGGCATCCGGACATCCTCATTCTCGAAGGCCTCAACGTCCTGCAGACCGGGCCCGCGTTGATGGTCTCGGACCTGTTCGACTTCTCGGTGTACGTCGACGCCCGCATCGAGGACATCGAGAAGTGGTACATCTCCCGGTTCCTGACGATGCGCTCGACGGCGTTCGCCGATCCGGCCTCACACTTCCACCACTACTCGACTCTGACCGATGAGCAGGCCGTGTTCGCCGCGCGCGACATCTGGCATTCCATCAACCGGCCCAACCTGATCGAGAACATCCTGCCGACCCGGCCGCGGGCCACCCTGGTGCTGCGCAAGGATGCCGACCACGCGATCAACCGGCTGCGGCTGCGCAAGCTGTAGCGGTCAGCCGACCAGCGGGCCACACCGCACGTTGAAGCGTTCACCCACGGTGTCGAGCGTGCGGCGCAGGTGTTCACGCTGGCCGCGGTGGGTCCGGACGAACCGCAACGCCCCTGCGGTACGCCGGTGCCACGGGTACCAGCGGTCGAAGTCCAGACCGCACTCGCTGAATACCTGTCTCGGGACACTGTCGAAGATGAGTCCCAGGTTGTACTGGACCAACGAGAACAGCGTGTACGGCAGCACCGGCTTGTTCTTGTCCAGCAGATCCTGCATGTCCAGTTCGTAGAGCGGGATCTCGTTCAGCTTGTCCAGGAACAGCAGATGACTGGTGAAGTAGGCCATGAACGAGGTCAGATGCATTGTGGCCGAACGTGGTTGTATCGATATCACCGCGCCGCCGGGGGAAACATACGGCTCGTAGGGATGCTCAAAGTTGGTGAGATAGCCGGTGCAGTTGATGATCCAACTGCCCGGCTGGATGGTTTTCGTTGCGCCGCTTCGCAGTACCAGATCGGTGGTGTCGTTACGGTCGACAACGTCGACGAGATGGTCCATGATCACGTCATTGAGCCCGGCGCCGATCGTGCGGTTCTCGGCCTCGGAGAGCATGCCCAATAGGAAGTTCCCGGTCTGCGGCGTCAGCCAGGTGCCGTACGCGGAGCGGTACCAGCTCCGCACCTCGGCTTCGTTGGTGCCGTCGAATCGCTGGCACATCTCGAAAGCGATATCGCCCAGGGTGCCGACACCCCACCATCGCCGAATGCCCTTGGGAAAAAACCGATCCCGGTTGTTGAAGAAAGTCCCCGACCCCGCAACCAGGTTGACCTCACGCCCGGGGTACCGGGTGATCACGGCATGTGCGGTATCCATGGCGGTCTTGCCGCCACCGATGATCCACACCGGGGCATCGCTGTCCCGGATCTCTCCATCCCGGACATCGCAGTAATCCGGCGACACCGAATGCACACGGCTACTGGACAGTTCGAGCGGTTGGTTGGGTGTCACCCGCAGGCCGTAGGCCTTGATCAACCGTGGCGTCTCGACGACACGAGTCTCACCGTCAGCATCTCGGCAGGTGACCCGGACCGTCGCGCCGATCTGCTCTTCGGATACGAATTCCCAGCCGTAGCGTGCATCGACGGTCACCTTGGTGTTGATCTCGTCGAGGCAGTGCGCGAAATGTCCGAGCACCTCGTCCTTGGTGGCCAGATAGGACCGTTCGCGGCCCAGTGTCCATTCGATGTTGCCCGCGGTGAAGATCGGGTGTGGTTGGTGCAGCCGGACATACGGATAGGTGTCGATCCACATCCCGCCGACGCGGCGGCGCCGGTCGATCAGGATCACTTTCTGGTCGTGACGTAGATAGCGGCTCGCGACGAACAGCGCATTGAGCCCGGCGATACCGGCCCCCACGACACACAGATCAGATGACTCCGTCACGGCGACCTCCAGAATCCGGATGCGCCCAGTGTGGTCGCGCCGGCCCGGGATCACATGAGTAGTCGACTACTCGAATGCGGATCGCCCAGAGCCACAGGGCCCTGGGCGATCCTGGCGTGGGTCAGGCCGGGATTCGACGGACCCCGACGTACTGCCACTCGGCCATCACCAGCGTGTAGATCCCGGTGAGGATGACGACCACGACGCCCGCGGTGGTGAGCTCCATGGTGAAGACGGCGGCCAAGGCGATCACCGTGCACGTCGCGTTGGCGATCGCGGTGCCGATACCGGCCGGGCGCACCCGTTCGATCGCGGCGAGGGCGAATACCGCGATGCCGTAGACGACCGAGAAGATCCCGACGCCGTATCCGACGGATGTGGCCAGCCCAGTCAGCTCCGAGAACCATCCGGCCGCGGCGAGTAGGACGATCCCGGCGATGGCGACCAATACTGCGTCGACCCGCATCGCCAGGCGCAGCAACGCGTCGGTGGCGGTACGGGTGGTGGTGATGGCGGTCATGACTCTCCCTATCTGGTGGTGTTGGTGGTGCAGTGATCGACGAGCGGTACGGCTAGGTGGGTGTCACATCAGGCGGCGCACGCCGCGGTACTGGAGCCAGGCCAACCCGGCGGTGGCGCAGACGAAACCGAGCACGAGATCGACACCGGTCCCGGTCAACGACAACCAGCCGGCCAGGATGGCGGTGACCATGGCGATCGCGAAGGACACGTTGCCGGCGACGGTGGCGATCCCGACCCGCCGAATGTGCGCGACGGCGGCGAGGACGTAGAGCAACGCCCCGTAGCCGACCAGGGCGGCGCCGACGAACCACCCGGCAGTGGGTGACAGGCCGGCGACGCGGGACAACTGATCAGCGGCCATCGCCACGAAAAGGCCGACGGCCGCACACAGAGTCGCGTCGGCGCGCAGCGCGAACCGCAGCAGCGAATCGCTGGAATCGGACAGTGGTGGTCGGGTGATGATGGCGGTCATGTCGGGCTCCTCGGTGCTGAGGGTGTCGAGCGTTGGAACACCTCAGACACTGCTCATCGGGCACTGCCAGATCGACGCCAGACACTGCCAATCACTGCCAAGACCAGGTCAGCGGCAGTTCTCCGGCCGCAGCTATCGACCCGCGGAGCCGACCACCGGCGTCAGATCCCCGCGCAGATCCGCGGCGATCACCCGCGCGGCCGCGTTCTGCCAGTTGTGCAGCGAGCGCTGCGGCACCTCGGTCACCAACCATTGCCAGGCTTGGCGGGCGACCGGATCCAGGCCGGCCGCGGTGGCGTTCTGCGCGTAGGCGCGAACGCCGACGACGTAGGGGAAATAGAGCGAGTTGTAGTGGCGCCATTGCTCGGTCGTGCCGAAGTCGCCGCTGTCGCGGGGTTTGAGCGCGGCAATCCGGTCGGCCAGCAACGCCTTGAGCTCGTTGGCCCGTTCCAGGGGCTGATCCGGTGCCCCGCGCCGCGCCAGCCCCGCGTCGACGGCGGGCAGAGCGGTCAGCGGACTGGCGACGAGTTTGGACAGGTCGCCGTAGTGGCCGAGGGCACGGCGAGTCAGCCGCACGAACGCGTCGTCGTCGATTCCGCCCAGCGGGTGATCCGATCGCAGCGGCAGGGCGGCCTCGGTCTGGCGCAGTGCCTCACGGTCGGCACGCAGGTCCGGTGACCGGAAGAAGGCCAGCCGGTCGAACAGTCCGGCCAGCGGGTCGGCGAGCACCTCCACCGCCACCGCGACGGCCAGGCTGGTGAACAACAGCACCGTCATCACGGTGCGGCCGGTTCCGGCGTTCAGCACGGCCATCCCGATCAGGGCCTGGGCGGCGAACGGGACCGCGATCACCAGCGTGCCGACGATCGAGCGCCGCATGTCAGCACGCAGCGCCTGGCCTTCGTCGAAGGCGTCCCAGATCGCGACCGCGACACCGAGCAGCGCCACGTCGAATCCGGTGGAGGCCAATGCCAACCAGCTCGGCACCAACCCGAGCGGGATCACCAGGATCGCGTTGCCCAACGCGAAGAACAACGTCGCGACGATGATGAAGCCCACCACCGACCCGGGTTTGGCGCCGCCGAGCACGGCCTTGACCATGGCGCCCAGCGAGGACAACGAGATCACCGCGAACAGCACCCAGTGACCGGGCCGCAGCGGGCCGTCGACACTGCCCGCCAGCCCCGCCCCGACCAGCGCCAGCACCGCGACGGCGAAGATCGCCGCGATCTCCCCGGCACGGGACCGGAACGTATCGGCCGGGCGGGATAGCTCCACCAGCACCGCGAACCAGGCGATACCCGGCACCGCCACCAGGTAGATCTCGATGCGACTGAGCAATTCGGAGCCGGTCACCAGCCGTACCGCGTCGAGCGCGACCACGACCGCGAAACTGGTCAGCCCGATCGCGGCGAGGACCAGGACGGGTTTACGCGGATCGCGGGCCAGCAGGTACAGACCCAGCCACCAGCTGAGCGTGAAGACCACTGCCGACAGCGCAGCCATGGGTCAAGTTTGGCACGCTACTTGCCGAACCGGCGATGCCGGGCGGTGTAGTCACGCAGGGCGCGCAGGAAGTCGACGCGGCGAAAGGCCGGCCAGTACGCCTCGGTGAACCACATCTCCGAATATGCGCTCTGCCACAACAGGAATCCGCTGAGGCGTTGCTCACCGGAGGTGCGAATGACCAGATCGGGGTCGGGTTGGCCGGAGGTGTAGAGGTTCTCCGAGATGCCTTCGACCGTGACGGCCTCCACCAGCTGTTCGGCCGTGGCACCGTTGGCCAGCGCCTTGGACAGCAGCGAGCGCACCGCGTCGACGATCTCCTGCCGCCCGCCGTAGGCGACGGCGACATTCACGTGAAAAGTCGCAGCAGTTGACTCCGTCGTCCGTTCGACCGCCTCCCGCAGGCGCCGGGCCGGCTCCTCCCCCAATAGCTCCAGGTCACCGACCGTGCGCACACTCCACTTGTTGGCCGGTGCGCAGATCTCCTCGACGACATCGGTGATGATCTCGATCAGGGCGGTCAGCTCTTCGGGGTCGCGCTGCAGGTTCTCGGTCGACAGCAGATAGACCGTCGTCATCTCGATGCCTGCAGCCTGACACCAGCGCAGCATCTCGGCGATCTTGGCCGCGCCCATCCGGTAGCCGATGCTGACGTCGTCGTAACCT
This sequence comes from Mycolicibacterium frederiksbergense, assembly GCF_029893345.1. Lineage (GTDB taxonomy): Bacteria > Actinomycetota > Actinomycetes > Mycobacteriales > Mycobacteriaceae > Mycobacterium > Mycobacterium frederiksbergense_B. The sequence goes on from NZ_JARXVE010000007.1 coordinate 314,931, forward strand.
GCGTCACGCGCCCAACGCCGGTTGCCATCGCACAACACCGCGATGTGGCGGGGCAGCTCGGATTTGGACTGCGCCAGCTCCTGACGCAACCGCATCTCGTAGAGCCGGTAGGCCGGTTCTTTGAGCCGCGGGGGAATGATGTCCACGAGAATCCAGACTACTGTGAGCCCCGGGGTACACCATGGGTTGCCAATGGAGGTGATATGACCGCGCCGACCGACGCCACCAAGCCCTACCGCTCTGCGGCCGTGACAAGCCGGCCCGCCGAAGACCTACCGGAAGCCTTCGCCGATGGCGTCGCCCAGTTCCTCGGAAAACCGCGGGCACGAGGCTGGATCCACGTGTACTCGGCGATCATCGCGTTCATCGCCGGCGCGGCGCTGGTGTCGGTGTCATGGTCGGTGGAGTCCACCCGGGCCGGGCTGGCGACGCTGCTCTACACCTTCACGATTGTGGCGATGTTCACGGTCAGCGGGACCTATCACCGGGTGAATTGGAAATCCGAAGGCGCCCGCAAATGGATGAAGCGCCTGGATCATTCGATGATCTTCATCTTCATCGCCGGCAGCTACACCCCGTTTGCACTGCTGGCCCTGCCCGAGTCCAAGGGCATGGTGCTGTTCTGGATCGTGTGGAGTGGGGCGATCGCGGGCGTGCTGCTCAAGATGTTCTGGCCGTCAGCGCCACGCTGGCTCGGGGTGCCGCTCTACATCCTGCTGGGCTGGGTGGCGGCCTGGTTCATCGGGCCGATCATGCACGGAGCCGGTGTGGCCGCGGTGGTGTTGCTGATCGTCGGCGGCGCGCTCTACAGCATCGGCGGCGTGCTCTACGCACTCAAGTGGCCCAACCCGTGGCCGACCACCTTCGGCCATCACGAGTTCTTCCACGCCTGCACGGCCGTCGCGGCGATCTGCCACTACATCGCCATGTGGTTCGCGGTGTTCTGACCGAACACCGCGGCGCGTCACACCACGGTGGCCTGTTCCGGCGACCACTCGACGGGGCAAATTGACAATGGGCCCCGCCGCGGCGCGGCAGGGCCCATGGAAAACCGGGAGATCTACAACTGCTTGATGTCAGCCGCCGACCAGTACGCCTTCATCGAGGTGATCTGCCCGTCGGCGTTGAACGTCATCACCTCGATCGGCTCGATGCGCATCGCGCCGCCGACCGTGATGCCGAACAGAAACGCGGCCTCATGCCCGCCGGGGCGGAACTGCACCAGCTCGGTCGTCAGTTCGGCACCGGCCGCGGTCAGATTCTTGTAGAAGCCCTCGATGGCCTGACGCCCGATGTGCACCTCACCGCTGCCCACCGGATCCTCCACGGTCGCGTCGTCGGCGTACAGCGCGGCGATGTCGGCCGCGGAACCGCCCGCAACGGTGTCGAGGTAGCGCTTGACGAAGGATTCCAGAGTTGCGGCGTCGTGGCTCATGGCCGCGACGCTACACGGCCAGACTTCCGTCGCGTGGCGGTTCACCGCGTCGCCCTCTGGCGGTGTCACCGCCCAAGCGCGGTGGCCAGTTCCTCGACTGTCGTGACCGGCAGGTCGCACACCGTGCCGCGGCACACGTAGGCGGCGTCAACACCGTCCACCCGGTCGCGCCCCTTGAGCAGCTCTGCGGAATCCGGGGCACCGCCGAGCACCAGCGCCCCACCGGGGGCCAGCATCCGCGCGGCGGCCAACAAGGGCGAGGACGGATCGCCGGCGACCGCGATCTGGATCGGCCCGCGCACCTGCGCCTCGGCCACCGCCAGCCAGTGCCCGCCGGAGCGTGCCGCGCGCGCCAGGATCGGCGTGGCCGAGGACAACGTCGCCTGCGCCGCATCCGCACAGCGTTGCGACGCCGTCAAGTACGCGGCCAGCTGCAAGGCCTCGGCGATCAGCGACGCGCCCGATGGTGTCGCGCCGTCGATCGGATCGGCGGGCCGCACCATGAGCTGCTCGGCGTCGTCGGCGGTGTCGAACCAGCGGCCCGGCTGATCGGGGTCGGCGAAATGCTGCAGCGCGGTGTCCAGCAGACCGATCGCCTCATCCAGTCCGAACCCGGTCAGCTGGAACAGCGTCAACAACGCGGTGGCCAGCGCGGCGTGATCCTCCAGGATCGCCGCGCTCTCCCCCACTCGGTCCCCCAGGCTGGCCCGGCGCAGCCGGCCGTCCACCAAATGCAGATCCAGTACTCGACGCGCGCATCGCAGTGCCGCGGAAAGGAATTCGGGCTGCCCCAGCGCCACCGAGGCTTCGGCCAGTGCGGTGATGGCGAGCCCGTTCCAGGCGGTGACCACCTTGTCATCGCGCGCTGGTTGCGGCCGCAGCGCACGAGCCGCCGACAACGCCGCCCGCACCCGCTCGAACCGGGCCGCATCGTCGGGATCGCGACGCAGCTGCAGCACCGAACTGCCGTGTTCGAACGTGCCCTCCGGCGTCACGCCGAAAAGTGAAGCCGCCCAGGCACCGTCGGCCTCACCCAGAACCGTGCGCAGTTCGGCGGGAGTCCACACGTAGGTCAGCCCTTCGCTGCCGCCGGCATCGGCGTCCAGCGATGAGGTGAACATGTCGCCGGCACTCAGATCCGACACAATGAACTGCGCTGTCTCCGAAGCGATCCGGCGGGCCAGCGGATTCCCGGTGCGCCGCGCCCAGTGCGCATAGAACCGCAGCAGCAGCGCATTGTCGTAGAGCATCTTCTCGAAGTGCGGCACCACCCAGTACGCGTCCACGCTGTAGCGGGCGAACCCGCCGGCCAGCTGGTCGTAGATCCCGCCCCGGGCCATCGCGGTGCCGGTGCGCTCGACGGCTCCCAGCGCATCGCCGGATCCGGTGCGCTCGTAGTGCCGCATCAGGCCTTCCAGAAGTGCCGACGGCGGGAACTTGGGCGCCCGGCCAAAGCCACCGTATGTCTCGTCTTCGTCATGCAGCACCGCCGCCACCGCGTGGTCGCACAGCTCGGCTTGCACGGGTGCCCCGCCCCCGGGCAGTCCGGCCGACATCGATCGGAGCTCGGTGGCGATCTGTTCGGAGGCGCGCTCAACCTCGTCACGGCGGTCCCGCCAGGTCTCGGCGACCGCGTCCAGCAATTGCAGGAACCCAAGTTTGGGGTAGTACGTGCCGCAGAAGAACGGCCGGCCATCCGGGGTGAGGAAACACGTCATCGGCCAGCCGCCCTGCCCGGTCAGCGCGACGGTGGCGTTCATGTACACCGCGTCCAGATCGGGACGCTCCTCGCGGTCGACCTTGATGCAGACGAAGCCGTCGTTGAGCACCGCGGCGACGTCGGCATCCTCGAACGACTCATGCGCCATCACGTGGCACCAGTGACACGCCGCGTATCCGATGGACAGCAGGATGGGGACGTCCCGTGCGGCGGCCTCAGCGAGCGCCTCGGGCGACCATTGCCGCCAGTGCACCGGGTTGTCGGCGTGCTGGCGCAGGTACGGGCTGGTCGGGCTGGTGGACCCGCCGAGCGTATTACCCGCTGCCCGGCTCACGTGGCTCACCCTTGCGGTTGGTGGCCTGGTCTTGGGTCTGGTCTCCGTCGGGCTCGGTGGTGCCCTCGTCGGCGGCCTGATCGGGCTCGGGGTGTTCCCGGTCGAAGGACTCCGGCAGTTTGCGCAGGTGCCGGTTCATCGACCAGACCAGGGCGAAGGTCCCAACCAGCAGCGCCACCGTGACCAGCAGGCCGAGCGGGGTCGCCTTACCGAACTCGGGTCCGGTGTTACGCGGCTCGTCGGCGAGCAGTGTGATCATTGCGGTGAAAGTGTCGTTCATTTCTCAATCCCGGTGAACAGGTCGTCTTCCGGCAGATTCACCGGAACGCGCGACCGTGCCAACTCGAACTCCTCAGTCGGCCACAACCGCTGCTGCCACTCGATCGGCGCATGGAAGAAATCGCCTTTCGGGTCGATCTGTGTCGCGTGCGCGCGCAGCGCATCGTCGCGCTGACTGAAGTACTCCGAGCATTCCACACGAGTGGTGACCCGATTGGCGAATACATCGTGGTCGGGGTCCCAATGCTCCAGCCATTTGCCGAACGGGCCCTCTTGACCGATCTTGGCGAACTCGTCCTGCAGCAGCTGCATGCGCTGGCGGAGGAAGCCGTGGTTGTAGTACAGCTTCGACACGCTCCACGGGTCGCCGGCGTCGGGAAACAGCCGGTGGTCGGCGGCCGCCTCGTAGGCCGCCATCGACACCTCGTGGCAGCGGATGTGATCGGGGTGCGGATAGCCACCGTTCTCGTCGTAGGTGGTCAGCACGTGCGGCCGGAACTCCCGGATCACCTGGACCAGGCGACTTACCGGCTCCAGCAGCGGCGTCAGCGCGAAGCATCCGTCCGGCAGCGGCGGCAGTGGGTCACCCTGGGGCAGGCCCGAGTCGACGAATCCCAACCAGTGGTGCTCGACGCCGAGGATCTCGGCGGCCTTGGCCATCTCGTCACGACGCACCTCGGAGATCCGGCCGTGCACCTCGGGCAGGTCCATCGCCGGATTGAGAATGTCGCCGCGCTCACCGCCGGTCAACGTCACCACCATGACGCGCGCACCCTCGGCCGCGTAGCGCGCGGTGGTCGCCGCACCCTTGCTCGACTCGTCGTCCGGGTGGGCATGCACCGCCATCAGCCGCAGTTCACTCATTTCGCTTTCATCTAACTACGGAGCCCACTTTCCTATGCCCTCAGCCTCCCGAAGCTGCCTCGGCTCCGGTGGCTGATCTGTCTCGCCCTATAGTTCCAGTTCTGATGATCGAACGCCCCGCCGCCCGCTACGGATCCCGACAGCTGCCTCGCCGGACCCGGCGCTGGATGGCGGCCGGACTCGTCGGCCTGGTCGCGGTGGCCGGTGTGATCCTCGCCGTTGTGGCGTACCAGCGGCTCGGCCCCCGCGAGGTAAAAGGCGAGCTCACGGCCTATGAACTGATCGACAACCAGACCGTTTCGGTGACGATCGGGGTGACCCGTCCCGACCCGTCGCGGCCCGTGGTGTGCATCGTTCGGGCCAAGTCGATCGACGGCAGCGAAACCGGTCGGCGCGAGATTCTGGTCGGCCCGTCCGACCAGAGGGTGGTGCAGGTGACCACCGAGGTGAAATCCAGTAAGCCCCCCGTGGTGGGCGATGTCTACGGCTGCGGGACGGACGTGCCGTCTTACCTGGTTGCGCCCTGATTCTGGCGAACGCAACTAACGCCGAACGGCGAATAATTGAAGATCCGCCGTCTGCTCGGTGGTATGGTTGTGCGATACACGGTTCCTCGCTGGGGCCGTGTATTGCTGCATTAGCGCTCAGGAAGGCGCTTGCGCCCGCGGCAATACACGTACCCGTTCCCGGCCCGGAAACGGCGGATTTTGTATGCGAAAAAAGGCGCGAGAGCACCGCGACACCCAGACAGACAGGAGCTCGAGATCATGACCGATACGCAGGTCACCTGGCTCACTCAGGAAGCATTCGACCGGTTGAAGGCGGAGCTGGATCAGCTGATCGCCAACCGGCCGGTGATCGCCGCCGAGATCAATGACCGTCGCGAAGAGGGCGACCTGCGCGAGAACGGCGGCTACCACGCCGCCCGCGAGGAGCAGGGCCAGCAGGAGGCCCGCATCCGCCAGCTGCAGGAGCTGCTGAACAACGCCAAGGTCGGCGAGGCACCCAAGCAGTCCGGTGTGGCGCTGCCCGGCTCCGTGGTCAAGGTGTACTACGACGACGACAAGAACGACACCGAGACGTTCCTGATCGCCACCCGCCAGGAGGGCATCAGCGACGGCAAGCTCGAGGTGTACTCCCCCAACTCACCGCTGGGCAGCGCGCTCCTCGAAGCCAAGGTCGGCGAGTCCCGCACCTACACCGTGCCCAACGGCAACACCGTCAAGGTCACCCTGATCAGCGCGGAGCCCTACCACGCCTGATCGAGAGGCCCGGGGTAAGCACTACAGTCGGGGAAATGGCGCAAATCGCCGAAGACCTGTTCTTGCTGTTGCTGGATAACGCGTCCGCACAGCCCGGGCTGGACCGCAACCGCAGGGAGAAAGTACTCAGCGCCGCAGTACTGCTGGATCTGGCGTATGCCTGCCGGATCCGCCCTGCCGTCGCCGACGAACCGATCGCGGCCGGCCGGCTGGTTGCGCTGGCCGGCACCTGGCCTGCCGATCCGATCACCGACCCGGCATTCCGGCTGCTGCAGCGCCGGCCGCTCCCGGCCGAGACGGCGCTGGCCAAACTGAGCAAGCACACCCAGTCGAACCTGGAGCTGCACCTCGAAAGCATCGGCCAGATCCGGCGAGTCCGCATGCCCGGCAAAGGGTTTCCGGGCCGTCCGGTGTACTGCTGGCCGCTGACCAGCCGGGACCGGGTCAGCCATGCTCGGGCGGCGTTGCTGGCGGCACTGTTCGACGGGGGTACCCCGGCGCCGCCGATCGCCGCGATCATCTGTCTGCTGCACGCGGTGGACGGCCTGGGCGCGGTGCTGAGCCTCAATGACCGGGGGTGGCGTTGGGTGCACGCCCGGGCCACCGAGATCGCCACCGGCGGTTGGGTGGACGACACCGCGTCGGCACTGCCGGAGATGAATCTGGCAGTGACGACGTCGGCGTTGCGTCCGGCCCTGATGTAGCGGCTGGCGCTACTTCCCGAGCGCCTGCTCCAGATCGGCGAGCAGGTCGGCGGCGTGTTCGATGCCCACCGACAACCGCACCAGATCGTCGGGCACCTCCAGCTGCGAGCCCGCAGTCGATGCGTGCGTCATCGCTCCCGGGTACTCGATCAGCGATTCCACCCCGCCCAGCGACTCGGCCAGAATGAAAAGCTCGGTGCGCGAGCACAGTTCACGCGCCGCCTGTGGCCCGCCACGCAGCCGCAGGCTCACCATGCCGCCGAAGCCGGACATCTGCCGGGCGGCCACGTCGTGGTTGGGATGGCTGGCCAGACCGGGGTAGAGCACGCTCTCGACCGCCGGGTGCCCGTCCAGGAATTCGGCGATCAGCGCGGCATTTTCGCTGTGCTGACGCATCCGCAGCACCAGCGTCTTGAGCCCACGCATGGTCAGGTACGCGTCGAACGGGCCGGGCACCGCACCGGCGCCGTTCTGCAGGAACGCGAACGCCGCGTCGAGTTCCTCGTCATTGGTCAGCAGTGCACCGCCCACCACGTCGGAATGTCCGCCGATGTACTTGGTGGTCGAGTGCAGCACGATGTCGGCACCCAGCAGCAGCGGCTGCTGCAGTGCCGGGGAGGCAAAGGTGTTGTCCACCAACACCTTGACGCCCGAAGCTGAGGCGATCTGCACGATTCCGGCGATGTCGGCAATGCTCAGCAGCGGGTTGGTCGGGGTCTCCACCCAGATCATCCGGGTACGCGGGGTCAGCGCCGAGCGCACCGCGTCCAGGTCGCTCAGCGGGGCCGGGGTATGGGTGACCCCCCACTGTGAAAAGACCTTGTCGATGAGCCGGAAGGTGCCGCCGTAGGCGTCGTCGGGAATCACCACATGATCGCCGGGCCGCAGCACCGCGCGCAGCACGCAGTCGGTGGCGGCCATTCCCGAGCTGAATGCCCGTCCGTAGCCGGCTTCTTCGACCGCGGCCAGCGACGATTCCAGTGCCGCCCGGGTGGGGTTTCCGGTGCGGGAGTACTCGAACCCGCCGCGCAACCCGCCGACGCCGTCCTGGGCGAAGGTCGAGCTGGCATAGATCGGGGTGTTGACGGCTCCGGTGCCCGGGTCGGGTCGGTAACCGGCGTGGATGGCTTTTGTGGCCAGACCGTGCCACCTGCGCTGTTCACTCATAACTCAGTAAGCCTATCGGGGCGGGTATCCGTACGGGTTGGGGCCGTCCCCCATGGCCGGCATGGTCGGCATCACCGGCGCGGTCGGCACCGGGGCCGGTACGCAGACGGTGGTCATGATCTTGTCGGCGATCGTCTGACGCTTGGAATCCCACAGCGGCATCAGATAGCCGATGTAGAAGAGGGCGTCGAGTTGGTGGGCCATCTGACGCACCACCGACATGCCGAAACCCACCGGCTGACCGGTCTTTTCGCTGATCACCTTGAACTTCATGGCTTTCTTGCCGATGCTCTGGCCCGTTGTGCCCTGCCGGTAGCCGAAGTTCCACACCCAGTACGCGATTGCTCCCGCGAACATCGCCAACATCCCCAGGAACAGCAGCCCGATGGCGAAACCGGACGGCTCGCCGGTGCCCGAGTCGGTGGTTGAGTCCACAGTCAAGATGCCGACCATCATCAAGCCGTAACCGACACCGATGATCGCGACCATCGGAAGCTGATCGATCACCGAGGCCAGCACCCGATCCAGCCACGACGTGTACGCATGTGGGTTCGGTACGGGCGGGCCGTAATTCCATTGCGGGGACGGATAGCCGGCCGGGGCGGCGCCGTACGGGTTGGGGTACCCCGCCGGGGCGGCGCCGTACGGGCTGGGCTGGTAGGCGTTGGGGTCATATCCGTAGCCCGGCGGCGGCTGAGTCATGCGCAAATGATGTCACGCAGCACAGCGCCCACGGCGCAGGAAATTTCTGCCTGCATGCCGTGGGCGCTGCGTTCGGGCGTACTAGGGGGACAGCGGTGCCACCGGAGCGCCGGTCAGCCGGCGCCAGGCGTACACCGTGATCAGCGACATCAGCGGGTAAGCCACCAGCAGGCCGACGAGGCACAGCAGCACCCCGACGAGGCCGAGGACGATGGTGACCAGCCAGGTCAACGCCACCGGACCGAAGTTCTCCTTGGCCAAGTTGAAGCTGGTCGTGACGCCATCGATGCCCGAGACGTTGCGATCCAGCACCACCACGGTGGTGAACATCAGCATGATCGTCGCGATGATGCCGGGGACGATGCACAGGATGATGCCGATAAAGACGATGATGGCCGAGACCACCGAGGCGATGATGACATTGCCGACGCTGCGCGGCCGGAAGAACGATCCGATCGTCACCGGGACGCCATTGGCGATGTCGAGCATGCCACCGATGTAGGCGGATTGGATCACCGCTGCGACGACCACTCCCACAATGCCGAAGAGCAGCGAGACCCCGATGCCGGCAGCACCCAGAGAGACGCTGTAGCTATCCGACGTGCTGTCCACGGTGCTGAACTGGCCCGTGACGGTCTGGGAGATGAACTGCAGCACACCGTAAATGAGCCCGAACACCAGCGTCGGCACCAGCAGTTCGGCCGGATGCTTGGTGAACTTGTTCCACGCCCAGGAGAACGCGTCACCGACGTTGTAGGCCGGACGACCCGGGTATCCCGGCCCGCCCGCAGGCGGGTAGCCCGGGGCCGGATAGCCGGCGGGCGGTGGATAACCGCCACCCTGCGGCGGAGGAGGCGGCGGGTAGCCACCCTGCTGCGGCGGAGGCGGCGGCGGGTAGCCACCCTGCGGCGGGGGTGGGTAGCCGCCCGGCGGCGGATAACCGCCGCCCGGGGGCGGCGGTGGGTAGCCACCCTGCTGTGGCGGAGGCGGAAAGCCGCCGGGCGGCGGCGGGTAGTCACCGCCGGGGGATGGCGGCGGGAAGCCACCCTGTGACGGGGGATTGTCCTCCGGTGGGGGCGGGAAGCCGCCAGGAGGCGGTGGTGGATTAGTCATGGGTCCTTTTCTACAGGTAGGTGTGAGTGATGGACAGGATTTCCCGGTGAACGTCTTTCGTCACCACCAGCGCTTCGAAAATCGCTAGCCCAGACCGGGATCCGCGGGCCGTGACGACACACCGGGGAAAGTGCTACACCCTCATGGAGTCGAATGGCGCGAAGGGCAGATTGCGGACCACGAACCACACGAGGACCACGACCAATGCGGCAACCGCTGACCACCTGTGATGTTGCCAGCTACGAATCTGCCGCCCGGAGACACGTCCGCGCGTCCACGCCACATACGCCCAGCCGAGCAACCCGAGCGCAAGCAAGCCGACTGCGTTAAACCTCGCGGCCGCAACCAGATCGCCGTGCATAAGTGAATACAGCATTCGCAGACTGCCACACCCGGGACAGTCGATTCTCAGTAACAGCTTGGTCGGACACGGCGGGAGCACTCCGCCGGGCGTAGTCGGGTCCGCCAGCCAGACCGCGAAACAAGCGCACCCCGCCGAAACTGCCACCGCGATGGGTGCGCCGAGGCGGGGTGCGATGTTCACTGGACAGCTGAGACGGGTCAGTAGGTGCTCATCGACGCGGTGAAAGCTCCCGTCACGACCAGGAAAAGCAACCAGAGCACCGAGAAGGCGACCCCAGCAACCACTCCCCAGATCGCGAACTTCTTCGCGTCGTCCGCGGACTTCTGGGCTTCGGCATAGCGGCCCTGCGCCCAAAGACCGGACACCTGCGTCGCTTTGTAAATCGCGAACGCGCCCACCGGAATACAACACAGCAGGGTCGACAGGATCGCCCACACCAAGTTGTTGTCGGGCGGTGCACCGCCGTAGCCCTGCATTCCTCCGGGCGGCGGGAATCCGCCTTGCGGCCCAGGTGGCGGATACCCGCCAGGTGGCGGCGGTGGATAGCCGCCACCTGGTGGCGGTGGATAGCCTCCGGGCGGCGGTGGATATTCAGTCATGAACACCTTCCGGTGAATAAGTTAGCTGGATCCAAACGAACTCACCTTACCCGGGCAATTCATTATTTTTGTGCTTAACCGGCTCAGTGGTGGATGCCCCCCTCGGACAGGAATCCGAGCAGGTCGTGGCGGGTGAGGACGCCGACCGGTTTGCCGTCCTCGACGACCATCACCGCGTCGGACTCGCGCAGGGTCTTGGCCGCGGTGGAGACCAACTCCCCCGCACCGATCAGCGGCAACGACGGGCTCATATGTTCGGAGACCGCGTCGGCGAGCTTTGCCCGACCCTCGAACACCGCGGACAACAACTCCCGCTCGGACACACTGCCCGCCACCTCACCGGCCATCACCGGAGGTTCGGCACCGACCACCGGCATCTGCGAGACGCCGTACTCGCGCAGGATGCCGATCGCGTCGCGCACCGTCTCCGACGGGTGGGTGTGCACCAGGTCGGGCAGCGCCCCGGACTTGCCGCGCAGCACGTCGCCGACCGTCGACTGCTCGATCGAGCCGTCCAGCCGGTTGCGCAGGAACCCGTAGGACGACATCCAGGCGTCGTTGAAAATCTTTGACAGATAACCGCGTCCACCGTCGGGCAGCAGCACCACGACGAGCGAGTCGGGGCCGGCCTTGCGGGCCACCTCAAGAGCGGCCACCACCGCCATGCCGCAGGATCCGCCGACCAGCAGCGCTTCTTCGCGAGCCAACCGCCTGGTCATGTCGAACGAATCGGCGTCGGAAACCGCGATGATCTCGTCGGGCACGGTCGGGTCGTAGGCGCTGGGCCAGAAGTCTTCGCCGACGCCTTCGACGAGATACGGCCGGCCGGTCCCGCCGGAGTACACCGAGCCCTCCGGGTCGGCGCCGATCACCTTGACCCGGCCACCCGAAACCTCCTTGAGGTAGCGCCCGGTGCCGGTGATGGTGCCGCCGGTGCCGACGCCGGCCACGAAATGCGTTACCTTGCCGTCGGTGTCGGCCCAGATTTCCGGACCGGTCGTCTCGTAGTGGCTGGCCGGCCCCATCGGGTTGGAGTACTGGTCGGGCTTCCAGGCGCCGTCGATCTCGGCGACCAGCCGGTTGGAGACGCTGTAGTAGCTGTCGGGGTGATCCGGCGGCACCGCCGTCGGACACACCACGACCTCGGCGCCATAGGCGCGCAACACATTCTGCTTGTCCTCGCTGACCTTGTCGGGGCAGACGAAGATGCACTTGTAGCCGCGCTGCTGGGCCACCAGCGCCAGACCCACTCCGGTGTTGCCCGAGGTGGGCTCGACGATGGTGCCGCCGGGCTTGAGTTCACCGCTGGCCTCGGCGGCGTCGATCATCTTGACCGCGATGCGGTCTTTGGCGCTGCCGCCGGGGTTGAGGTACTCGATCTTGGCCGCAACCACACCCGAGCCTTCCGGTACGACTGAGTTCAGCTGTACCAAGGGTGTGTTGCCGATGAGCTCACTGATGTGCCTGGCGATGCGCATGCGTCCATCGTCTCAGGCCCGCGAAAGGCTCACCAGGTGGCCTCTCGAATGTACTCACCGATCTGCCGCAGCGAGCGCTTCGCCTCGGAGACGAAAGGCGCCGCGAGCTGGAAGACGTGCATCTGACCGGGCCAGATCCGGACCTCGACGGGCACGCCGGCGGCCGCCAGCATGTGTGCGGCCTTGCGTGCATCGCTGACCAGTACCTCCGAACCCGACGCGTGGATCAGCGTGCGGGGCAGGCCCGGTTCGATGTGATCGAGCGGCTCGTAGACGTCCTCACCCTTGCGCTTGGCCGCGGCCTCGACGAGCTCGACCAGCGCATCGAATGCCTTGGCCGGGAACATGGCGTCGGAGCGGGCGTTCGGGTGATGGGCCCGGGTCTCGTTGTCGATCTCGAACAGCGGCGACATGGTGACCAGCGCGGCAGGTACCTCGCCGTCCTCATCGAGCAGTCGTTCGGCCAGCGCCAGCGAAAGGTAGCCGCCTGCCGAATCGCCGGCCAGCACGATCTGGTCCGGCTGGTAGCCGGTCCGCCGCAACCACTGGTAGGCGTCGTAACAGTCGTCGATGGCGGTGCCGACGGAATGCTTGGGCACCATCCGGTAGTCGACGACGAGCACCGGGCTGTCGGCATACCCGGACAGCGCCGTCACGATCCCGGAGTGCGTGTTGGCCCCGCAGGCCAGGAACGCACCGCCATGCAGGTACAGGACGACGCTGCGCTTCCCGTCGGCGGGCAGCACGCCGTCGGCGCGCACCAACTGGGCGGTGCAGTGCGGCAGCGCGATAGTGGCCTTGATGGTTCCCGGCACCGGATGCAGCAGCCGGGCCGCGAAGTTGACCACCCCGAACGGCCACGGCAGATGGGGTACGTGGCTACCAATCGCCAGAGCCGGCTTGATTGTCAGCATCGCCGCCAGCGAAGCCAACCGGCCTGCCAGGCTCGGGCCGTCCTCGACTACCTCTACCGGTGCGCCGTCACTGACCGGAAACCTGTGGGTGCGGTGCATCCTAGCTGGGCTTATGCCAGCATGAAGGGTCCTGGATACCTTGCTCGGTGCGGTCATCGTCACCACTCCTACGCCTTTGTAGTGCTAGGTGAGCTTCGTCACTCAGATAACCCGGGTAACTTAGCTTGACATCCTTATTCAGTTCAACAATCAACTAACCTGATTTGATACCGGACTTGATACAGCACCGTGACCAGCGTCGCGGTTTCGCCACGCGGGTAACCGGCCCCTTCGACCTAAACTGAGAATGTGGGCTCTGGAAGTCGCACTCCTCATGCATCTCGTCGCATATCGCGGCGGTCAACCATCGCCCTGGCGGCTGCGGCGACGCTGGCGTCCACCGGATCCGCCTACATCGGGGCACGCAACCTGCTGACCGGGCAGGCCGACAAGGCCCGTCGGGTCATCCCCAAGTCTTGGGACATCCCGCCGCGCGCCGATGGCGTCTACCTACCCGGTGGGGGCGAGATGCAGCGCTGGGAGCGCGGTGTCCCGTTCGACCTGCACCTGATGATCTTCGGCGACTCGACGGCCACCGGATACGGCTGCCGCGTGGCCGAGGAAGTTCCCGGTGTGTTGATCGCGCGCGGCGTGGCCGAACAATTGGGCAAGCGAATCAGGTTGAGCACCAAAGCAATTGTCGGCGCCACCTCCAAGGGGCTGTCCGGCCAGATCGATGCGATGTTCGTGGCTGGCCCGCCGCCGGACGCCGCCGTGATCATGATCGGCGCCAACGACATCACCAAACCCAACGGCATCGGGCCGTCGGCACGCCGGCTGGGTGCGGCGGTCCGGCGGCTGCGCTCAGCGGGGGCCGTCGTGGTGGTCGGTACCTGCCCGGACTTCGGGGTGATCACCGCGATCCCCCAGCCGCTGCGCGCGGTGGCCCGCAGTCGCGGCCTGCGCCTGGCCCGCGCCCAGGCCGCGGCGGTACGGGCCGCCGGCGGGGTGCCGGTGCCGTTCTCGGATCTGCTCGCCCCGGACTTCTACCAAGCCCCTGAGCTGCTGTTCTCCGAGGATATGTTCCATCCGTCGGCGGCCGGTTATGCCTTGGCCGCCAAGCAGCTACTGCCCGCGCTGTGCCACACGCTGGGCCAGTGGGACGGCGACGAGGCCCTCGAATCCGCGAATGCCGACGGCACCTCCATGCTGACCAGGCTGAGCGGTGTGACCAGGCTGTGGCGGCGCTCAACCGGGGTGCCTGCGCCCGTCGTGGTGCCCGCGGGTTAGTTTCACAGCTGATTCGTTAGCCACCCGATTAGCAGGAGCCGTCATGCCCGAAGCCGTCATTGTCGCTACCGCCCGCTCGCCGATCGGCCGCGCCGGTAAGGGCTCACTCGTCACCATGCGCCCCGACGACCTGGCCGCGCAGATGGTCAAGGCCGTGCTGGACAAGGTGCCCGCGCTGGATCCGCGCGACATCGACGACCTGATCATGGGCTGTGGCCAGCCCGGCGGAAAGGCCGGCTTCAACATCGGTCGCGCCGTGGCCGTGCAGCTGGGCTACGACTTCATGCCGGGCACCACCGTCAACCGGTACTGCTCGTCCTCGTTGCAGACCACCCGGATGGCGTTCCACGCCATCAAGGCCGGTGAAGGCCACGCCTTCATCTCCGCCGGTGTGGAGACCGTGTCGCAGTTCGCCAGCGGCAATGCCGACGGCTGGCCCGACACCAAGAACCCGCTCTACGCCGAGGCCATGGCCCGCTCCGTCAAGGCTGCCGAAGGCGCCGACGAATGGCACGATCCGCGCGAGGACGGCCTGATTCCCGATGTCTACATCGCGATGGGCCAGACCGCCGAGAACGTCGCGCTGCACACCGGCATCAGCCGGGAGGACCAGGACCACTGGGGTGTGCGGTCGCAGAACAAGGCCGAGGAGGCCATCAAGAGCGGCTTCTTCGAGCGCGAGATCACGCCGGTGACGCTGCCCGACGGCACCGTGGTGACCACCGACGACGGGCCGCGCGCGGGCACCACCTACGAGAAGATCAGCCAGCTCAAGCCGGTGTTCCGGCCGAACGGCACCATCACCGCCGGCAATGCCTGCCCGCTGAATGACGGTGCGGCCGCGCTCGTGGTGATGAGCGATGTGCGGGCCAAGGAGCTGGGCCTGACCCCGCTGGCCCGCGTGGTCTCGACCGGCGTCTCCGGTCTGTCGCCAGAGATCATGGGCCTGGGCCCGATCGAGGCGGTCAAGAAGGCGCTGGCCAACGCCAACATGACGATCGGCGATATCGATCTGTACGAGATCAACGAGGCGTTCGCGGTGCAGGTGCTGGGCTCGGCCCGGGCCCTGGGCATGGACGAGGATCGGTTGAACGTGTCCGGCGGCGCGATCGCCCTCGGCCACCCGTTCGGCATGACCGGTGCGCGCATCACCGCCACGCTGCTGAACAACCTGCAGACCCATGACAAGACCTTCGGCATCGAGACCATGTGTGTCGGTGGCGGCCAGGGTATGGCGATGGTCGTGGAGCGCCTCTCCTGATTTGCGGCAGGCTCCGCGGTGTCGGCGGGTGGCCCCGGAAACGGGGCGCCCGCACCGCGGGGCCCAGGCCATAGGCACAAACAAGAGAAGGACGTTCCCGTGACCACTCTTGGGACCCCGTTGTCGCCACATGCGACGAAGGTGATGCTGCTCGGCTCCGGTGAGCTCGGACGCGAAGTGTTGATCGCGTTGCAGCGCCTCGGTATCGAGACCATCGCCGTCGACCGCTACCAGAACGCGCCCGGTCACCAGGTCGCGCATCACGCGCGCACCATCGACATGACCGACCCCGAGGCACTCACGGCGCTGATCCGGGCAGAGAAACCCGATCTCGTCGTGCCGGAGATCGAGGCGATCGCCACGCCGGCGCTGGAGGCCCTGGAGGCCGACAGTGTCGTCCGGGTGATTCCCACCGCGCGTGCCGCGCGACTGACCATGGACCGGGAGGGCATCCGACGGCTGGCCGCCGAAACGCTCGGCCTGCCGACCAGCCCCTACCGGTTCTGCGACTCTCTCGACGAGTTGCAGGCGGCCATCGGCAGTGCCACCGGTGGCATCGGATACCCCTGCGTGGTCAAGCCGGTGGTGAGCAGTTCCGGCAAGGGCCAGAGCAAGATCGACGGACCGGACGACGTGGCGGCCGCCTGGGATTACGCCATGTCCGGTGGCCGGGTGAGCCAAACCCGGATCATCGTCGAGGGCTTCATCGACTTCGACTATGAGATAACACAATTGACGGTGCGGGCGCGCGGTGCCACAGGCGAGATCGAAACGCACTTCTGCGCCCCAATCGGCCACCTGCAGGACAGCGGCGATTACGTCGAGAGCTGGCAACCGCATCCGATGTCGCCTGCTGCACTTGAGAAGTCCCAGCAGATTGCGCGTGCGGTGACCGAGAATCTGGGCGGGCAAGGCATCTTCGGTGTCGAGTTGTTCATCAAGGGCGACGACGTGTGGTTCAGCGAAGTCAGCCCCCGGCCTCATGACACCGGCATGGTCACCATGATCACGCAGTGGCAGAACGAATTCGAACTGCACGCGCGCGCGATTCTCGGGTTACCGGTGGACACCACGCTGAAGACTCCGGGGGCCAGCGCGGTCATCTACGGCGGCGTCGAGGCCGACGGGATTGTCTACGACGGTGTGGATGCCGCACTGCGCGTGCCGCGCACCGATCTCCGGTTGTTCGGCAAGCCGCAGAGTTTCGCCAGACGTCGCATGGGTGTGGCCCTCGCCTTCGATGACGACGTGGAGGTCGCACGCGCCAACGCCAGAGAAGCCGCCAGCCGGGTCAAACCCCGCACCGCCTGACCGGCAACGCGGATCCAGACGATTCCACACCCATAAGAAAAAGGCGCCCGCAATCGCGGACGCCTTTCTCGGGGCAGGGCTGCTAGTCGTTGTTGAAGTACGACAGCAACCGCAGGATCTCGATGTACAGCCAGACCAGGGTGACGGTCAGGCCCAGGGCGATGCCCCACGCGGCCTTCTCCGGAGCACCGGCGCGGATCATCTGGTCGGCGGCGTCGAAGTCGATCAGGAAGCTGAACGCGGCCAGGCCGATGACGAACAGCGAGAACGCGATGGACAGGCCGCCGCCGGAGCGCAGGCCCAGGCCCTCGCCGCCGCCCACGCCGAACATCGCCAGCAGGAAGTTGACTAGCACTAGTCCCAGCACGCCGAACATCGCGGCGACGATCATCCTGGTGAACTTGGGCGTCACCCGGATGGCGCCGGTCTTATAGACAACCAGCATGCCGATGAACACACCGATCGAGGCCACCACGGCCTGGAAGATCATGCTGGGCCCGCCGGTGGAGACCAGGTTGGCGAACAGGAACGATGCCGCGCCGAGGAACAGACCCTCCAGCGCCGCATAGGTCAGCACGATGGCCGGATTGTCCTGCTTGCGGCCGAAGGTGGCGATCAGCACCATGACCAGACCGCCGAGCCCACCTACGACGGTGAACGGCATCATCAGGGCTGGGTTCGCGGCCACGAAGAAGTAGGACACGACCGCCACGGCAGTGACGATGGCCAGCGTGATGGCCGTCTTGGTGACGACGTCATCGATGGTCAGCGGACGCGAAACGCCGGTCTGCGGCTGCTCCAGGTACTCGTGCGCTTGGGGCTGCGCATGCACCTGCTGTGCACCGTAGCCTGCGGCTCCGGTACCGAATTGTGCGTATCCGCCCTGCGTCTTGGGCAGGCTGCGGAATACCGGGTTGCTGGTTTCGCGCACCGTCGGTCCTCTCCTGTGTACTGAGTTCGCGCCGCGAATTACGGTTACGAACTAGATGGTCAACGATCAAAGTTCTGCAGTGGTTCCCGGTGGACGAAAAGATTCCCAGGAAACGTCCAGGTTTGATCTTGGGGCAAACCCTACCCGTAGCGCACTGTCTCTGGGGTGCCGAACTAGATTGCAACTCGTGACAGAAAACGAGGACATCCTAGTAAGTGTCCGTAACGGCGTAGGCATCCTCATGCTGAACCGGCCCAAGGCACTCAACTCCCTCACCGAGGGCATGGTCGCGGGCATCGCCAAGGCACTCGCGGACTGGGAGAACGACGATTCCATCCATACCGTGCTGCTGACCGGCTCCGGCGAGCGCGGTCTGTGCGCCGGCGGCGACGTGGTGGCGATCTATCACAGCGCCAAGGCGGGCGGCGCCGACGCGCGCCGGTTCTGGTACGACGAGTACCTGCTCAACGCGTATATCGGCCGCTACCCCAAACCGTATGTGGCACTGATGGACGGCATCGTGATGGGCGGCGGCGTCGGCGTCGCCGCGCACGGAAGCATCCGCGTCGTCACCGACACCACCAAGATGGCCATGCCCGAGGTCGGCATCGGCTTCATCCCCGACGTGGGCGGCACCTATCTGCTGTCGCGGGCTCCGGGCGGGCTGGGGCTGCACGCCGCGCTCACCGGGGCACCGTTCTCCGGTGCCGACGCGATCGCCATGGGGTTCGCCGATCACTATGTGCCGCACGACCGGCTGGCCGACTTCACCGAGACCCTCATCGCCGACGGTGTGCAGGCCGCGCTTGCCACCTATACCGTCGAGCCGCCGGCCAGCGCACTGGTGGAGCAGCAGGATTGGATCGACAAGTGCTACGCCGGTGACACCGTGGCCGACATCATCGCCGCGCTGCGGGGGCACGACGCGGGCACCGCCGCCGCCGAAGCCGCCAACCTGATCGCCTCCCGCTCCCCGGTTTCGCTTGCGGTGACGCTGGAGGCGGTGCGCCAGGCCGCGAAGCTGGACACCCTCGAAGCCACCCTGGTGCAGGAGTACCGGACTTCGTGCGCGGCACTGAAATCCCATGACCTGGTGGAGGGTATCCGGGCACAGTTGGTAGATAAGGACCGTAACCCGCAGTGGTCCCCCGCCTCGATATCGGCCGTGACGCAGGCCGACGTGGACGCATATTTCG
The DNA here is from genome assembly GCF_029893345.1 of Mycolicibacterium frederiksbergense. Lineage (GTDB taxonomy): Bacteria > Actinomycetota > Actinomycetes > Mycobacteriales > Mycobacteriaceae > Mycobacterium > Mycobacterium frederiksbergense_B. The sequence goes on from NZ_JARXVE010000007.1 coordinate 333,894, forward strand.
TTCCGGCAGACCCCGAACTGACGTTCCAGGAGGAGAGCAAATGAGCGAGTTCGAGACCATCCTGGTGACCCGTACCGACCGGGTCGCCACCATCAAGCTGAACCGGCCCAAGGCGCTCAACGCGCTCAACAGCCAGGTGATGACCGAAGTGACCACGGCCGCAGCCGAACTGGACCGTGACCCCAACGTGGGCGCGATCATCCTCACCGGCAACGAGAAGGCGTTCGCCGCCGGCGCCGACATCAAGGAGATGGCCGAGCTGTCGTTCGCCGATGTCTACTCAGCCGATTTCTTCGAGCTGTGGTCGAAGTTCGCAGCCACCCGCACCCCGACCATCGCCGCGGTCGCCGGGTACGCCCTCGGCGGTGGCTGCGAGCTGGCGATGATGTGCGACATCCTGATCGCCGCCGACTCGGCGAAGTTTGGTCAGCCCGAGATCAAGCTGGGCGTGCTGCCGGGCATGGGTGGCTCGCAGCGGCTCACCCGGGCGATCGGCAAGGCCAAGGCCATGGACCTGATCCTGACCGGGCGCACCATCGACGCCGTCGAAGCCGAGCGCGCCGGGTTGGTGTCGCGGCTGGTGCCGGCGGACTCGCTGATCGACGAGGCTCTGGCCGTGGCCGAGACCATCGCCGGGATGTCGCTGTCCGCCGCGCGGATGGCCAAGGAGGCGGTCAATCGCGCCTTCGAGTCTTCCCTTGCCGAGGGATTGCTCTATGAGCGCCGGCTGTTCCATTCGGCCTTCGCCACCGCCGACCAGAAGGAAGGCATGGCGGCGTTCTCCGAGAAGCGCGCCGCGAACTTCACCCATCGCTAAAGTCGACTGGTGACCGACACCGACTCACCCGCACCGGCGCTCGATGAGGCCGAGAAGCCTCGGGCCAAGCCGGGGGCCAAGCCGATGTGGTGGTTGCGTCACTACACGTTCTTCGGCACTGCGGTGGGTCTGGTGTTCATCTGGTTGTCGCTGACCCCGTCGCTGCTGCCCCGTGGCCCGCTGTTCCAGGGGCTGGTCAGCGGCGGGGCCGGCGCAATCGGTTATGGGCTCGGCGTTTTCGGAGTCTGGCTGGTGCGCTACATGCGCTCGGCCGACACGAGCCCAAAGGCCCCCAAGTGGGCCTGGCTGACGTTGCTGGTGGTCGGTGTCATCGGCCAGATCCTGATGATCATCTACTTCCACATCTGGCAGGACGAGATCCGTGACTTCATGGGTGTGCCCCGGCTGAAGTTCTGGGACCACCCGCTCACCGGGGTACTCGCGATCGTCGTGCTGTTCGCCTTTGTCGAGGTGGGCCAGCTGATCGGCAGGCTGGTGCGGTTCTTGGTCCGTCAGACCAATCGGGTTGCGCCGCCCCGGGTTTCGGCGGTCATCACGGTGACGCTGCTGCTGGCGTTGAGCATCGCGCTGCTCAATGGTGTGGTGGTCCGGTTTGCCATGTCGACCATCAACAAGACCTTCTCGGCGGTCAATGACGAGACCAGCCCGGATTTCGCCGCGCCTACCTCGGTGCTGCGCTCGGGTGGTCCGCAGTCGCTGGCCAGCTGGGAGTCGCTGGGCCATCAGGGCCGGGTGTTCGTGTCGGCAGGGCCTTCGGTGCAACAGCTTTCGCAGTTCAACGGTGCGCCGGCCAAGGAGCCGATCCGGGCCTACGCCGGCCTGCATTCCGCCGAGGGCATCAAGGCGACCGCGGCGCTGGCGGCACGCGAACTGCAGCGCACCGGCGGGCTGGACCGCCAGGTGGTGGCGGTGGCCACCACCACCGGAACCGGGTGGATCAACGAGGCGGAGGCCTCGGCCCTGGAGTACATGTACAACGGCGACTCCGCGATCGTGTCGATGCAGTACTCGTTCCTGCCCAGCTGGTTGTCGTTCCTGGTGGACAAGGAGAACGCCCGCCAGGCCGGCCAGGCACTGTTCGAGGCCGTCGACGAGCTGGTGCGTGCGATGCCCGAGGGCAAGCGGCCCAAGCTGGTGGTGTTCGGGGAGAGCCTGGGCTCGTTCGGCGGCGAGGCTCCGTTCCTGGCGTTGAACAATCTGGTCGCCCGAACCGACGGCGCGCTGTTCTCCGGGCCCACGTTCAACAACACCATCTGGACCACGCTCACCCGCGACCGCGACCGCGACCCCGGTTCACCGGAGTGGCTACCGATCTACGACGACGGCGACAACGCCCGATTCGTGGCTCGGGCGGAGAACCTGGCCCGCCCGGATGACCCATGGGGCCAGCCGCGGGTGGTGTATCTGCAGCACGCCTCCGACCCGATCGCCTGGTGGAATCCCGACCTGCTGTTCGCCAAGCCAGATTGGCTGCGTGAGCCCCGCGGCTACGACGTCTCCGGACGCATGCAGTGGATTCCAGTGGTGACGTTCCTGCAGGTGTCGGCCGATATGGCGGTGGCGGTGGACGTGCCCGACGGGCATGGCCACGTGTACGTCAAGAACGTCGCCGACGGGTGGGCCGCGGTGCTGCAGCCGCCGGGCTGGTCGCCGGAAAAGACCGAGAAGCTGCGCCCGTTGCTGAGCAGCAACGAAAACTCCTGAGCCTGGCGTCATCACACACGTCACAGTGGTCGCGGATTCCGGAAGCACTGTCGTCGTGCCCGCCTATGCGCGACAAAGTCGCGGAAATCGCCACAACAGGCGCAGCAGGCCCCGTCCGTCACAGACCGCGGCTCACGATGGCCACTGCAGCCTCATCGGCCCCGTCGGCCACAGGTAATGCGCTGCCGCGTTGACTCATTAAAAATGCCCGTTTGGCTGCTTCGTTGACTCATTTGAGAATGCCCGCGTGCGGTGTGTTGTTCGACGGTGTGTTGCGGGG
>NZ_JARXVE010000008.1 GCF_029893345.1 Mycolicibacterium frederiksbergense
GCTGCTTGGGGGGGGGGCCGGGGTAGAAAAACCGGCGCCTTGGGGGTTGGGGGTTGGGTTGGTGCAAAAACTATAAATAAAACCCCCCACACACCCCAACGCTCGGCACAACGGGAACCGGAATGCACCGCCCCGGCGTCCTATTCACATGCCTTTTCTGGGCACCGAGGCGCTGGCCGCCGGCAGACTCAACCGCTATCAATTGCGCACAAGGTACGACGCGGTCTTCCGCAATGTCTACGTGCCGCGGGGCGCCACGCTGACACCCGTGGACAAAGCGGTGGCGGCGTGGCTGTGGTCAGGTCGGCAGGCGACGGCGATGGGACTGTCCGCGGCGGCTCTACACGGCGCGTTGTGGATCGACGCCAAACATCCGGCCGAGCTCAATCAACCGAGCCGCTCTCGGCCACCGGGCATCGTGATCCACAGCGACACACTCGCCGACGACGAGACCTGCCAGATCAGGGGCGTCCGGACGACCACGCCCGCGCGCACCGCGTTTGATCTGGGCCGCCGGCGCGGACTGACCATGGCGGTGATCCGGGTCGATGCCCTCATTCAAGCCACTCGCCTCAAGATTCCCGATGTGAGGCTGCTCGTCGATCATCATCGCGGTGTTCGGGGGGTCGTGCAATTGAGGCGAGTGCTCGATCTCTCCGACGACGGTGCCGAATCACCACAGGAGACCCGACTGCGCCTACTCCTTACGTCGGCGGGGATGCGTCCGTCTCACACCCAGATCGAGGTGTTCGACCACAGGCGGCACGTGGGCCGCATCGATATGGGGTGGCCGGAGTGGAAAGTGGGTGTGCAGTACGACGGCATTCAGCACTGGACCGATCCGAGGCAACGCACGCGAGATATCGACCAGAACGTCGAGTACCAGGACCTCGGGTGGCGCATGGTTCATGTCGGCGCCGACCTGCTGCGGTATCGCCAGGACACGATCATCGCCCGCACTCGCGAAGCATTGCGCTCCGCCGGCGCTCCCTACTGACGAAAGTCGGCTTGTGTGCGAGATTCTCAAAAAATCTCGCACACAAGCCAACGCTCGGCGCAAGTTCGACTAGCTCATTTCAACTCTGCGGCCCCGCCCGGCCCCAGCGCCGAGGTTCGTGAGGTGTCCTTGAGGTCGACGCCGGAGCGGCCCAGCGCCAGCGCCCCGTCGACGAGGCCGGCCGTCACCCGCGCGGCCTCGGCATAACCCAGCCCGTCGGGCGGGTGGATGTTGGAGATGCAGTTGCGGTCGGCGTCGGTTCGGCCGGGAGTCGGCAGGTGGGTCAGGTAGATACCGAGGCTGTCGGCGACGCTCAGACCGGGCCGTTCGCCGATGATCACCAGCAGCGTGCGGACCCGCGCCGCCGCCCCGATGTGGTCGCCGAGCGCCACTCGGGCCTGGGTGGCGATCACCGGCGGCGCCAGGGTGTGGCGGTCCTTGAGCCGGGCCACCAGCTCGGTCAGCAGCGCGGCGCCGTGGTGGGCCAGCGCGGTCGGCGACAACCCGTCGGCCAGCACGAAGCCGATATCGGCGCCGGACTCGGCGACGCTCATGTCCGCGGCCGGCACCCGGCCCAGGTCGGGTCGGCGCAGATACTCATCGCGGGAGGTGGCGCGGCTGGTCACCACGGTCGGCTCCCCGATCCCGACTTCCCGGACGGCCGCGACCAGCCGATCGGTGTCCAGTGGCACGTGCACCGCGTCGCGCGCGGCGGCATGCGCCGCGGCCAGCTCCAGTACCTGCCGGGTGGGCAGCGCGTTGCCGGAGCGGCCCAGACCGATCCGGGCCTGGGTGGTCTTGCGCAGCTCGTCCCAGAATTCCCGGACGGCGGGCTCGTCGGTGCTCATCGGGCCTCCGCGGCGGTCAGCGAGCGCAGCGGCGAGCTGGCCAGGTCGAACGGCGTGAGCCGGCCGGCGTCGTCGACCATCCCGACGCTGCGCAACCAGGCCTCGAACTCTGGCGCCGGACGCAGCCCCATGGTGCGGCGGGTGACGAGCACGTCGTGAAACGACAGGCTCTGATAGCCCAGCATCACGTCGTCGGCGCCCGGCACGGTGATGACGAAGGCCACCTGCGCCGCGGCCAGCAGCGTCAGCAGCGTGTCCATGTCGTTCTGATCGGCCTCGGCGTGGTTGGTGTAGCAGACGTCCACCCCCATCGGCAGGCCGAGCAGCTTGCCGCAGAAGTGGTCTTCCAGCCCGGCCCGGATGATCTGTTTGCCGTCATAGAGGTACTCCGGCCCGATGAAGCCGACGACCGTGTTGACCAGCAGCGGCTGCAGGTCGCGGGCCACCGCGTAGGCACGAGCCTCCAGGGTCTGCTGATCCACCGGCTTGCCGCCCACCCCCAGATGGGCGCCCGAGCTCAACGCCGAGCCCTGCCCGGTCTCCAGGTACATGACGTTGTTGCCGACGGTGCCGCGGTTGAGGCTGCGGGCCGCCTCATTGCCTTCCCGCAGCAGCGCCAGGTTCACCCCGAATGCGGTGTTGGCGCCCTCGGTGCCCGCGATGGATTGGAACACCAGGTCGACGGGCGCCCCCGCCTCGATCAGCCCGATCGTGGTGGTCACGTGCGACAGCACGCAGGACTGGACCGGGATGTCGTAGCGGGTGCGGATCGAGTCGAGCAGGTAGAGCAGATCGGCGGTGGCCTGCGGCGAGTCGGTGGCCGGGTTGATCCCGATCACCGCGTCGCCGCAGCCCAACAGCAGCCCGTCGAGCACCGCGGCGGCGATGCCGCGCGGATCGTCGGTCGGATGGTTGGGCTGCAATCGGGTCGCCAGCGTGCCGGGTGCGCCGACCGTGGTGCGCAGCGCCGAGGTCACCCGGGCGGCCGCGGAGACCGCGATCAGATCCTGGTTGCGCATGATCTTGCTGACCGCGGCCACCATCTCCGGGGTCAGGCCCGGCGCGACGGCGGTCAGCCGCTCGGCACCGTGATCATCGGCGGCCGCATCCATCAGCCAGTCCCGCAAGCCGCCGACGGTCAGATGCGAGATCGCCGAAAAGGCTTGGCGATCATGGCTGTCCATGATCAGCCGAGTCACCTCGTCGGTGTCGTAGGGCACCAGTTCCTCGTTGAGGAAGACCTCCAGCGGCAGGTCGGCGAGCACCCAGGCAGCCGCGGCGCGTTCCCCGTCGTGTTCGGCCGCGCAGCCGGCGAGCTGGTCACCGGAGCGCAGCGGGGTGGCCTTGGCCATCACCTCGACCAAACCGTCGAAGCTGTAGGTCACCCCCGAAACCTGCTGGTGGTACTTCATTTCAGGGAGCTCTCCGCCTCCGCGAGCATGGCGAACTCCTCATCGGGCGAATTGGCCACCAAACGGTGTCGACTGTACAGCGCGAAGTACAGCATGAACGCGCCGAACACAGCCAGGCACAGACCGGCCGCGACCGGGTTGACCAGGAAGGTCGCGATCACCGCGACGACCGCGATGACCAGGGCGAAGCCGGTGGTGACGATGCCGCCCGGGGTGCGGTACGGCCGCGGCATGTTGGGTTCACGCACCCGCAGCACGATGTGGCTGACCATCATCAACACGTAGCTCAGTGCGGCGCCGAAGACGGCCATGTTGAGGATGAGATCGCCGTGGCCGGTGAGCGACAGCAGGAAGGCGATCACGCCGGGGACGATCAGCGCGAGCGTCGGGGCCTTGCGCTTGTTGGTCACCGACAACCGGGTCGGCAGGTAACCGGCCCGCGACAGCGCGAAGGTCTGCCGCGAGTAGGCGTAGATGATCGAGAAGAAGCTGGCGATCAGCCCGGCCAGCCCGATGTAGTTGACCAGCTTGGCCGCCGTGCCGCCACCGCCGAGCGCCTGCACCAGCGGATCGTCCACGTGCGACATCGCTTCCGCGCCACCGGCACCGGTGGCCAGGAACAGCACCGTGACACAGGTGACGATCAGGACGGTCATCGCGGCGATGATGCCGCGGGGCACGTTGCGCTCCGGGTTGGCGGTCTCCTCGGCGGCCAGCGGGACACCCTCGACGGCGAGGAAGAACCAGATGGCGAACGGGATGGCGGCCCAGATGCCCAGGTAGCCGTGCGGCAGGAAGTGGGAAGCACCGGCCACGGCGGCATCAGGGGCGATGTTGGTCAGGTTGGCGATGTCGAAATGCCCGACGGCGTTGACGGCGAAGATGATCAGGCCCAGCAGCGCGACCGCGGTGATGACGAACATCAGCCGCAACGCCTCGCCCACACCGGCGAGGTGGATGCCGATGAAGATGACGAACGCCGCCAGGTAGACCCACCAGCCCTTGTGAATGCCGAACAGCCCCAACGATTCCACGTAGCCACCGATGAAGGTGGCGATCGCGGCCGGCGCGATCGAGTATTCGATCAGGATCGCGGTGCCGGTGGCGAAGCCGCCCCACGGGCCCAGCGCGCGGCGGGCGAAGGTGTAGCCGCCGCCGGCCGCGGGCAACGCCGAGGACAGTTCGGCCAACCCCAGCACCATGGCGAAGTACATGGCGGCGATGATCACCACGGCGATCATCAGGCCGCCGAAACCGCCCTGCGCGAGGCCGAAGTTCCAGCCGGAGAAGTCACCGGAAATGACATAGCTGACGCCGAGGCCGGCCAGCAGTAGCCACCCGGCGCTACCCTTCTGCAGCTGTCGTTTCCGCAGATAATCTGCGCTCTCCAAATGCTCTTCCACACCTGCCATGTCAAACTCCTTGATTCCCTTGCTTTTATCTTCGGCAATGCAGGGCTTCAGCGCCGCGCCGATAAGGTTAAAGGTTTGTAAACCAACCTTTAAGTAAGCAGTATCACCCTGCCGGACGGATTTGTCCAGAGTCAGGGATAGATCTAATCATGTTGCACACCAACAGCATTCACCGATGAGACGACATCGGAACGCCGCGATACGGCCTACCGGCCGCCCGTGACATCTCGGCGGCTACCGATAGTCGATGACGACCCGGCCGTCGATCTGGCCGCGCTGCATCCGGTCGAATACCTCGTTGATCTGATCCAGTGACGCCGTCTCGACGATCGGGTGGATCAGGCCCCGGGCGTAGAAGTCGAGGGCCTCCACCATGTCCTGGCGCGTGCCCACGATCGAACCGCGGATGGTCAGGCCCTTGAGCACGATGTCGAAGATCGGCGCCGGGAAGTCCCCCGGCGGCAGCCCATTGAACACGATCGTGCCACCACGCCGGGTCAACCCGATGGCCTGGCCGAACGCCTGCGGATGCACCGCCGTCACCAGCGCTGCATGCACACCACCAGTGGCCTTCTGCACCTCGGCCACCACGTCGGACGTCGTGGCGTTCACGGTCACCTCCGCGCCGAGCTCGCCGGCCAGCGCCAGCTTGGCGTCGTCGATGTCGATCGCCACCACCCGTAGGCCCATCGCGCGGGCGTACTGCACCGCGATGTGCCCGAGTCCCCCGACACCGGAGATCGCCACCCACTGGCCCGGCCTGGTGTCGGTCACCTTCAGACCCTTGTAGACCGTCACCCCGGCGCACAGGATGGGCGCCACCTCGACCGGGTCGACGCCGTCCGGGATCCGGACGGCGAAATCGGCATCGACCAGCATGTAGGAGCCGAAGCTCCCGTTGACGCTGTACCCGCCGTTGCGCTGCTGCTCACACAGCGTCTCCCAGCCCGTGCGGCAGTACTCGCAGCTGCCGCAGGCCGACCACAGCCAGGCATTTCCGACCTTGTCACCAACCTTGAGACCCTGCACACCCGGCCCCAGCGCCACCACGGTGCCACACCCTTCATGGCCCGGTATGAACGGCGGGCTCGGCTTCACCGGCCAATCACCATGCGCAGCATGCAAATCGGTATGACATACGCCGGAAGTCTCCAGCTTGACCAATGCCTCACCCGGACCCGGGGTCGGCAGCTCAAGCTCGGAAACCTGCAGCGGTGCACCGAATTCTGCGACCACGGCAGCGCGCATGGTGTCGGCACTGGGCGCGCCGACGCTGTTGTCAAGAGTCTGGGTCATGAGACGTTCCATTCACTGAAAGTTGTTGCTGTCAACCGTTTTTTATTGTTATTCGATTGTGCGTTTCCACTGGCAGCACCGGCGGGGACCGGTGCTGCCAGCGCGGCAGCGTTGCAACGACCTTCAGAGCCGACTCAGGGCTCTCGACGGCTTACCAAAGCGCTCAGAGTTTTCGCTTCCTCGCGCAAGCGCTCGTCAGAAGAACCCCTGGGCCTTGTTGCCGTAGCTCACCAGCAGGTTCTTGGTCTGCTGGTAGTGATCGAGCATCATCTTGTGGTTTTCCCGGCCGATGCCGGACTGCTTGTAACCACCGAACGCCGCGTGTGCGGGGTAGGCGTGGTAGCAGTTGGTCCACACCCGACCGGCCTTGATGTCCCGGCCGGCCCGGTAGGCGGTGTTGCCGTTGCGGCTCCACACGCCGGCACCGAGGCCGTACAGGGTGTCGTTGGCAATCGAGATGGCGTCGTCGTAGTCGGTGAACGAGGTGACCGCCACAACCGGGCCGAAGATCTCCTCCTGGAAGATCCGCATCTTGTTGTTGCCGGTGAAGATCGTCGGCGCCACGTAGTAGCCCCCGTTGAGATCGCCACCCAGGTCGGCCCGCTCGCCACCGGTGATCAGCTTGGCGCCTTCGGATTTCCCGATCTCGATGTAGGACAGGATCTTCTCCAACTGGTCGTTGGAGGCCTGCGCACCGATCATCGTCGTGGTGTCCAGCGGGTCACCCTGACGCACCGCCTTGGTGCGGATGGCGGCCAATTCCAGGAACTCGTCGTAGATGTCGGCCTGGATCAGAGACCGCGACGGGCAGGTGCACACCTCACCCTGATTCAGGGCGAACATGGTGAACCCTTCCAGGGCCTTGTCCTGGAAGTCGTCGGCGGCGGCCAGCACATCGGAGAAGAAGATGTTCGGGCTCTTGCCACCCAGTTCCAGCGTCACCGGGATGAGGTTCTGGCTGGCGTACTGCATGATCAGCCGGCCGGTGGTGGTCTCGCCGGTGAACGCGATCTTGGCGATCCGGTTGCTCGAGGCCAGCGGCTTGCCGGCCTCCACGCCAAACCCGTTGACCACGTTGAGCACACCGGCAGGCAGCAGGTCACCAATCAGCGACACCAGGTACAGAATCGAAACCGGGGTCTGCTCAGCCGGTTTGAGCACCACCGCGTTACCCGCGGCCAGTGCCGGCGCCAGCTTCCACACCGCCATCAGGATCGGGAAGTTCCACGGGATGATCTGGCCGACCACGCCCAGCGGCTCGTGGAAGTGATAGGCGACGGTGTCCTCGTCGATCTGCGAAAGCGAGCCTTCCTGGGCGCGCAGCACCCCGGCGAAGTACCGGAAGTGGTCGACCGCCAGCGGGATGTCGGCGTTGAGGGTTTCGCGGATCGGCTTGCCGTTGTCCCAGGACTCGGCCAGCGCGATGGATTCGAGGTTCTCCTCGATCCGGTCGGCGATCTTGTTCAGGATGACCGCCCGCTGGGCCGGCGAGGTCTTGCCCCATGCCGGCGCGGCCGCGTGCGCGGCATCCAACGCCTTCTCGATATCGGCCTCGGTGGAGCGAGCCACCTCGCAGAACACCTGGCCGGTCACCGGAGTCGGGTTCTCGAAATAGCGGCCCTCGGTGGGCGCGACCCACTCTCCGCCGATGTAGTTGTCGTATCGGGATTCGAACGACATCAGGGCACCTTCGGTGCCGGGACGTGCGTAAACGGTCATGGCAATCTCCTGCATTCAGACACCCAAATGTGTCAGCCGTCACTAAAGGTAGGCAGCAGTAGGTTGCAGCACAGTTGCACACGTCGGCAAGCCGACAATTCAGCCCTGCGGCAAGGGCAGTGGCCCACTCCGGCGTGGCGACGTTCAGCCGAGTTCGGAGTCGATTCCGGCCAGGTGACCGCGGGCCTGCGCCCGGGCCACCGGATCGGCCTGTGGGTGGTCGTGCAGGATGCGCCAACCGTGCCGATCGTCGCGGCCGTCGGGCAGCGCCAACCAGCGCCGCAGCTGGACCAGGCCGCCCCCGGCCAGCACCGCTCCGCGCAGACTCGCGCTCAGCTCGGTGCGCAGCCGGGCGATCGCCGGCGACACCGACTGCGCCAACAGCGCCCCCGAGTACGCGTCCAGGGCCGCCGACACGTTCCCGGCCTGCAGCGCGTCGTACACGTCGCCCATATCGCTGGCCACCGGCGCCAACAACCGGTACGGCCGCGACGCGATGTAGCTGTTGCCGATGACCCGACGCAGCCGCGACATCTCGGCGCGGACGGTGACCACGTCGAGGTCCTTGTCGTCGAGCAGCATGGCCAGATGGTCCGCGCTCAGCCCCTCCGGGTGGCGGATCAGCAGCACCAGGATGTCGGCGTGCCGCCCGGTCAGCACACTGGATTGCGGCCGGCCATCGGCATCGGCAACCTGCCAGCGCGGCCGGTCGGCGCCCAGCACCGTCAGCCGGGCCCCCTCGGCCCCGGCCGGCCGGGCCGGCTCGGTCAGCCGCAGCAGGGCCAGCTGGTTTTCCACCGCCACCGCCGTCGCCCGGACCAGCGCCAGCGTCTGCGGCGACGCGACCGCGGATCCGCCGGTCAAATCGATGGCGCCCAACAGCAAGCCGGTGGCCGGATCGTGCACCGGCACCGCGGTGCAACTCCAGGGATGCACGATGCGGGAGAAATGCTCGGAGCCGAGGATCTGCAGCTCACGATCCAGCGCCAGCGCGGTCCCCGGCGCATTCGTCCCGGCCGCTTGTTCGCTCCAATCCGAACCGGGCACAAAGTTCATCGCCTCGGCCTTGCGGCACGCGCCCGGATCCCCTTCGACCCACAGCAGGGTGCCGTCGGCCGCGGTGATCGCCACCACGACGCCGGCGTCGACGGCGTCCTCGACCAGCAATCGCCGGATCAGCGGCAGTGTGGGCGCCAGCGGATGCGTCTTGCGCAGTTCGGTCAGTGCCGCGGCCGCTGCGGCGGCCCGGGTGCCGAGGTCGGGGTCGACGCCGGTGGCCAGGCTGCGTTGCCAGCTCTCCACCACGACCCGGCGCACCGGGGTGGAATCCAGATAATCGGCGTCCACCTGCCCCTCGACGAACAGGTCATGGACGGCGCGCACCTTCGCGGGCAGTGCCCGGGTCGACCCCCGGTTGCCCACGCTCCTCGATGCGGCCACGGCGATCACGCTCCCGGCGTCGGGCCATTGACATGGCATTCACGCGTAACCGCCAGGATAGTTGACCTACCGGCCGTTCGGCTGCCACCCGCAGGTCAGCGACCCGAAATCGGCGAATCCGTACCCGGCCGGTATAGTTGAGCCACGGCGGCATGCCTGTTCTGCCTTTGCCGCCATCTCGATCGTCAACCGAGCGCCGCGGGAGTCACCCGCGCCGGGCAGGACGACCGCCCCTCTTTATTCGGAGTTTTCTTTTGTCTGCGCAAGAGCCTGCCCACACGGCTGCCCAAACCACCTTTGCTGATCTCGGCCTGCCCGCCGAGATCGTCGCCGCCCTCGCGGCCAACGGGGTCATGACCCCGTTCCCCATCCAGGCGGCGACCCTGCCCGACTCGCTGACCGGCCGCGACGTCCTCGGCCGCGGCCGCACCGGATCGGGTAAGACCTACGCCTTCCTGCTTCCGCTGGTCGCCCGCCTGTCGACCAGCGGCACCCGCCGGACGCCGAACCGGCCCCGCGCGCTGATCCTGGCGCCCACCCGCGAACTCGTCACCCAGATCGAGGCGTCGCTGGCCCCGCTGGCCGCCGCCACCGGGCTGCGGTCGATCAACGTGTTCGGCGGTGTCAGCCCCGGCCCGCAGATCGCCGCCCTGCAACGCGGCGTGGACATCGTGATCGCCTGCCCGGGGCGGCTGGAGGACCACATGAAGTCCGGCCACGTCGATCTGTCCGCAGTCGAGATCACCGTGCTCGACGAGGCCGACCACATGGCCGACCTCGGCTTCCTGCCCGGGGTGAAGCGGCTGCTGGACCGCACGCCGAAAGGCTGCCAGCGACTGCTGTTCTCCGCGACCCTCGATGCCGGGGTGGACGTGCTGGTCGATCGCTACCTGCACGACCCGGTGGTGCACAGCGTCGATTCCGCGCAGTCACCGGTGGCCGCGATGGTGCACCACGTGCTGCACGTGGACAACGCCGCGCGAATCAACGTGGTCGCCGACCTGGCGGCCGCGCCCGGCCGCACCATCGTGTTCGCGCGTACCAAGCACGGCGCAAAAAACCTCACCCGCCAACTCAATTCGCGCGGGATCTCGGCAGTCGAGCTGCACGGCAACCTGTCCCAGAATGCCCGCACCCGCAATCTGACCGCGTTCTCCGACGGATCGGCGACCGTGATGGTCGCCACCGATATCGCCGCCCGCGGTATCCACGTCGACGAGGTCAGCCTGGTGGTGCACGCCGACCCGCCGGTCGAGCACAAGGCCTACCTGCACCGTTCGGGGCGCACGGCGCGCGCCGGGGCCGAGGGCACCGTGGTGACGCTCATGCACGATGCGCAGGTTTCCGATGTGCGCAGCCTGACCCGCAAGGCCGGGGTGAAGCCCACCATCACCCGGGTCAAGGACCTCGATCATCCGGTGCTTCGTGAGATCGCCCCCGGGGAACGGGTTTTCGGTGACCCCATCCGCCCGGAGCCGGCCGCTCCGGCAGCCCCGGCCCGCCGCCAGCCCGGTAATTCCGGTCAGCAGCGCCGCACCCGCCCGGGCGGATCCGGACGCTCCGGCGCCGGGTCCGGACGCTCCGGTGCCGGATCGGGCCGCTCGGGTGCCCCGGCGGCCAGGAACGGTGCTCCCGCGGCCCGGTCCGGTTCCAACGGACAGCGCGGCGGGCAGCAGCGCGGTGGTGGGCGCCGGCCCAGCCGGCCGAACGACTCGGGCTCGGGCCGGTAATAACGCCGGAACACGTACTCGGGCCATACACTTTCAGCAATGCTGTCCGAGATCGTGTTTGCCTGCGCACCCCTTGCCGCCGTCGCGCCGGCGACATACGTCACGGCCGGCGGCCTCCGGGTCTTCGGATCACGCGCTCAGGTACAGCGCCGGCTGTATCGGTCACTGCTGCTCGACGAGAAGCTGCCCGCCGCTACGCCGGGTAGTGCCCAGCTCACCGCGAGTATCGACGCCGACACCCTGACCCTGGCCTACCTGACGCAATACCCACAGCGCGGCAAGGATATTGCGCACCTGGGGTTGATCGGGCTGGGACTGCTCAGCACCCTGGCCGTCTACTACGGGGCGTTGGGCACCGGCGCCTGGTGGATGGGACAGTTGGCCCTGCTGGCAGTCGTAGTGTTCGCGGCAGCCTGGCTGCACCGCGCGGTGCGCAACTACGTGCGCACCGAAACGCTGTCCCGGGCACTGTTCGAACATCTCGGTGCGCCCGGTTCCTTGCATCGACCGGCCACCGAACTCGTTACCTTGACCCCGGCGCTCACCGTGCCCGAGGTACTCGACCGCGCCGCCGACGTCCGCGACCGCACCGACCGCCCGATGTGCACCGTCGATGCCGTGAACACGGTGCTGGCCTCCGGCCAGGTCCCGTGGCGCACCCTGGCGAATGGCGTCGCCACCCGGATCACCCAGGTCGATTACCGCGCACACACCAGAACCGCCTCGGCACAAACGCTCTCGGCACTGTCGCGATCGTACGACTGGTCGGTGCAGCACCTGCGCGGACCGTTGTCCACGCTGCGGCTGCAGGCAGAGGATGCCGTAGCGCACGGCCGCAAGCGCATCCAGGCGAACGGCGTCGCCACCCGGATCACCCAGGTCGATTACCGCACATACACCAAAACCGCGTCGACACCGGCGCTCTCGGCACTGTCCCGATCCTACGACTGGTCGATGCAGCACCTGCTCGTCCCGTTGTTCACGCTGCGGCTGCAGGCAGTGGAAGCCGTGCAGCACGGCCGAATCGGCCGCGCTGAGAAGGCGGGTGACGTGTACAAAGCGGCCTGGCTCGACCGGCATTACCGCAACGAGCGCCGCCGCCTCGCCCAGCAGCTGTCCTGGCTGCATGCCGGTGCGGAGAGTGTGCGGTCCCGCTCGTCTCTCCATTACGAACGGGACCGCACCGTCCTGGTGGGGTAAGGCGGCTCAGACTCCCCACGCGTTGGCGGCGCTGCGGTCGGTGGCGGCCACATCGTCGGCACCGTCGCGCACCGCATTACCCAGGGTGAACAGGATCTCGTTGAGCGCCGCGGCGGCCTGATTCCACCGGGCCTGCTCGACGCCGTAGGCCTGCGCGGCCTCACGGGTCCACACCTGCTGCAGCGGGGCGATCTGGGAACGCAGCTCATCGAGGGCGGCATTGAACCGGCTCGAGGTGGTGTGGATCTCCTGGCGGACCGTGTACTCGATCGCGCCGAAGTCATATGAGAGAACGTGATTCATCAACGGATCCGATCAGATCGTCTCGCCGACCGCACCGAGCCGCTGCGCGTGTCCGTCGGCAGCGCCGCGCAGCGTGCGCTCGTTGGTGCGAATGGTTTCGGCGATGCGGCTCAGGGTGGTGTGCAACGTCAGCGATTCCCGGTTCCACCGGTCCACCACATCGCGAAACCGCACCGCCGCCGCACCACCCCACACCGTGGACGGCACACTGCCCATCCTGCCGATGAACGTCTGCAGCATGGCCCGGACGTCATCGTTGAGCACGTCGATTCGTCCTGCCACGCTGGTCATCACGTCGAAGTCGGTGCCCAGCGGCCCGGTCAATCCTGCTGACATCTCATCTGGCCTTCCGGTCTTGTCTTGCGGTGTATAACAATTCGACGCAGCGCAGCCCGGTTTGGTTCCACCCAATTTCTAGAACACCGCGTGCGCCGACCGGGTGGCGGCCTCACATGCGGGCCGGACCGCCTCATCGTGACCGGGTGCGGCCTGGCAGCCGATCGCGATGCGCACCGAACCGTCGACGAACACAGCCCACCGAATCTCCCGCTCGACGCGGACCTCTCGGTAACTGACCACCGGCCGGTCGGCGCGGACCGCGGCCGGATCGAAGTCGAAGAACACCCCCGCGGGCTGCTCGGCCAAGGCCCGGCGCAGGGTATCGGCCACGCCACCGTCGGCGACGCCCGACTGGGTCAGGTGGATCGCCACCTGCGGATCCGACGACGAAATCACCTGAACCCGAGCCGATCCCGGCCCGTCGGTCACTCGATGCACCGTCCACCCGGCTGGGATCTGCATGCCGACCCGGCCCTCGACCAGAATCGTCAGCTGCGGGCCGCGCCGTGGCAGACCGCGGTCGGCCAACGCAACCCCACCCAACGCCACCGCCAGAACCGCTGCCGCGGCCACCACGGCCCGACCCGGCCGTGCCCGCGCGGCAACGTGCTCGGCAGGCGGGTGCTCCGGCACGGCCACGGCCGCACGCCAGGCACGGGCATCGGCCAGCGCGACCCACACACCGCGGCTGCGCAGCCGGGCCAGCACCGCGCGGCCCAGCGCCTCGGCACCGACCACCTCCGGCGGGGCATCCACGGTCACCTCGGCCGGTGCGCCGACAGCGCCGAACACCGCACGCACGACCTCGTCCGGCTCAACATCGGCATCGGCGTGGCGGGCCAGCGCGACGGGATCGGCATCGGCACCCGACACCAAGACCACCTCGTTGGCGATCTCCACCACCACCCAGGCAGCGGCCGCCAACGGTGCCCGCAAGGCTTGAACCCGCTGCATCACAATAACTTCGGCGGCCGACAGGTTTCCGGCCGCACGCACCCGATCGCACCGGTCGGCGGTCCACCAGGTGGGGCACACCACGATGAGCGTGGCCGCCCCCGCGGCCGCGGCAGCCAGAACCTCGGCCCACAGACCCGCGACCTCGACCGGTTCGTCGTCGACCAGGACGATCTCATCGTCGATGCCGGCCACCGCGGCTGCCGCCAGATCGGCCGGCACCGGGCCCGGTCCGCGCACCGTCACCGGCCCCACCTCGATGACGGCCACGGTCACCGCGGATCATCTCCGGACGGCATCGCGACCTGAACCAGCTGATCGGGTGCCGCGCGGGTGATCAGCGTGCCGCGTCCCGGCGGCAGCCGCACCGGGCGCACCGATCCCAGCAGCACACCGTCATCGGCATTGGCGCTCATCATCAGGCCCATGCAGCCGAGATCTTTGACGGCGGACAGGACCGGGTCGAACATCGCGCGTGCGGCGCCACCGGAACGGCGGGACAGCAGCAGGTGCAGTCCGACGTCGCGCGCATGCGGCAGGTAGCTCAGCAGCGGCGCCAGCGGATTGACGGTGCCGCCGGCCACCAGGTCGTAATCGTCGACGACGACGTAGAGTTCCGGGCCCGACCACCACGAGCGGTCCCGAAGTTGTCGCTGGGTCACCTCGGCGCCGGGCATCCGGGCCTGCAGGGTCTGCAGCAGCGTCGGCAACGCCACGTCCAGTGCCCCGGCCGACACCGCGTATCCGGCCAGATGATCCGATTCCACCGCACCCAGCAGGGCCCGGCGGAAGTCCACGATCAGCAACTGCACCCGCCCCGGGGAGTTGACCGCGACCAGGTCGCGGCAGAGGGTGCGCAACGCGGTGGACTTTCCGCAGCCCGCATCGCCGAGAATCACCAAATCGGGTTGTGCGGCGAAATCGATCACCACCGGTTCGAGTTCGCGTTCACCCAGACCCAACAGCACCTGGGTGGCGGGCCGGGTCCGGCACACCCCGGCCAACTCATCTGCGTGCACCAGCGCCGGTAGCAACCGGACGGCCGGCGCCCGGGCACCGGGGTACTGGGCGCGCAGCACGTCCCCGACCCGCGACAGCGCCGAAGGAATGCCGGCCTCGCTCGGCGCGCCATCGAGTCGGGGCAGGGCGATGAGCAGTTCGCGGCCCTCGCGGGTGAGTCCTCGCCCCGGTGCGCACTGGCCGAGCTGACAGGCGCGTTTGCGATCCATCTCGGATTCGGCTGGGTCGCCGAGCCGCAGCTCTATCCGGGTACCGAGCTGGTCCTTGAGCGCAGGGCGGAACTCAGCCCACCGCGACCCGGTCAGCACGATGTGGACACCAACCGAAAGCCCTTGCACCGCAAGTGCAGTGATCGAAGGCTCCAGGGCCTCAAACTCCGCTCGAAAGGTCGACCAACCGTCGATGATCAGAAAGACATCGCCGAAGGGATCATCGATACCGCCGCCGGCCCGACGTGTGCGGTACTCGGCCATCGAGTCGATGCCCAGATCGGCGAAGCGCGCCTCGCGGGCTTGGACCAATGTGTGCAACTCGGCGACGGTGCGCCGGACCAGGTCGCCGTCGCCGCGTCCGGCGACTGCGCCGACATGCGGCAGCGACCGCAGAGCGGTCAACGCTCCGCCCCCGAAGTCCAGACCGTAGAGCTGCACATCACGCGGATGATGCGTGGCGGCCAGGGCGACCGCCAATGTCTTGGCGGTGGTGGACTTTCCGGCCTGGGGTCCGCCCACCACGGCCACATTGCCCTGGGCCCCGCCCAGCGCCACAATCAGCCGGTCACGACGCTGCTCGAAGGGACGGTCGACCAGCCCGATGGCCACCGAGAGCGGCTCGTGATCGGACAGCAGCACATCGCTGAGCGGGACCGCCCGCGGCAACGGCGGCAGCCAGACCTGGTGTGCCGGTGTCCCGTGTCCGGCCAGCCTGCCGACGACCTGCTGCAACACCGTCGCCGTTTCCGGTTGCGGCCGACGCTGATCGGTGATCGTCCAGCGCGCGCTGAAGGTCCGAATGGCCGACGGCGCCGAGGCCGGCTCGGGTGCCTCAGCGGCCGGGTTCGTCGCCGATACGAACGCAGTCTGAAGCCGGACGATCTCCCCGGCCGGTGTCTTGAGATACGCCGCGCCCGGCGTGCTGGGCAGCTGGTGCGCATCGGCGATGCCGAGCACCGCGCGGGATTCGTTGGGCGAGAAGGTCTTGAGGCACACCCGGTAGGACAGATGGCTTTCCAGCCCGCGCAGCCTGCCCTCGTCGAGCCGCTGGCTGGCCAGCAGCAGGTGCATCCCCAGCGATCGGCCGAGCCGCCCGATCGCGACGAACAATTCGGCGAAATCCGGGTGCTGCTGCAGAAGTTCGGAGAACTCGTCGACCACGATCAGCAGCGCCGGCAGCGCGGGAAGATCGGTACGGTGTCGATAGTCGGCGACGTTGGCCAGGTTTCCCGCCGCCCGAAGCAGTTCCTGCCTGCGGGTCATCTCCCCGGCCAGCGCGTCGGCCATCCGGGCCACCAACTGGGCTTCCTCGGCCAGGTTGGTGATCAGCGCGCTCACATGCCGAGCCTGGTGCAGGCCCAGAAACGTGGCGCCGCCCTTGAAGTCGACGAGGACAAGGTTGAGCGCCTCGGGTGGATGCGTGGTGATCAACCCCAGCACCAGCGTGCGCAGGAACTCCGATTTGCCCGATCCGGTGGCCCCGACGCACAACCCGTGCGGGCCCATGCCGTTGTGCGCGGCCTCCTTGAGGTCCAGGTGCACTGGGGTGCCGTCCTCACATCGGCCGACCGGAACCCGAAGGAACCGTTGCTGGTCGGGTATCGGCCAGTTGCGCGACGGGTCGATCCGGGCCAGGTCAGCGATACCGAGCAGGGCCGGCCAACCGGAGTTGTCGGACGCCGGTGCGGCACGGTATCGCGCCAACCGCCGGGCGCAGCTGACGGCCTGTTGCTGGGTCAGCTGGTCCGGCTGCACCGGGACACCGGCACATCGCACCACCTCGGCGCCGAGGTCCAGATGCAGATCGGCGGCGCCGGTTGCAGCCTGGGCCGCGACGGTCAGCAGGGTCACACCGGCACCGGGAGCCGACGGTGCGGCGGTGCCGGTGTCGACGATGACGACGGTGTGCACCGACGGTGCGGTATCGGGCAGCCCGGCGATGGTGTGGAACTTCAATGCCACGCGGTCACCGCCCTGGTCGGTATGCCAATGGTGGGCAAGCCACTTCAGCCAGTCCCAGTGCCGCGCCGTCGAGATGTCGAGCACCGCGGCGATCCTGAGGTGTCGCGGGCTGTGCGCCACGGCCAACTGACAGATCGCCGCACGCAGCAGGGCCCGGGCCGGCTCGGCCCCGCCCCCGACGGTGAGGTGTTGCAGTCCACGCAGATTCACCGTCACCGGCACCCCGGCCACCATGGCCCGGCGCCGGATCAGTTGTTCCAGGGCCGATGTGGTCACCGGATCCGCATCGCGGCCGGAATCGCGCTTTGGTGTGACCAGCCGGGTAGCCAGCGGCCGCTCCCCCACCGCGATCCGCACCTCGCAGAACTGCGGATCGTCGGGACCGCGCGCCCACATCTGGTCGCCGCCGGCCAGCATCCACAGCCGACTCGGTGCGGGATGCGCCGCATGCAGCCCCAGCCACTGGGCGCGGGCGGTTTCACCGGCCGCGGTGTCGATCCCGTCGAGGTAGCGCAGGTATTCACAGCGATCCCGGTGCAGTTCGCCGGCCCGTCCGCTGCCCTTGAAGCTGTAGGCGACCGTGCCGATCGCCGACATCGCCATCATCACCGGGAAGAACATGGCCGCCGGACCGCGCGTGGCGGCAGCACCCGAACCGATGTACACCGCGATCATGCCGGCCATCGCAATCACGAGCAGCACCGGAAGCAGCCGGGTCAGCGGACTGACCGGGCTGTGCCGAGGCAGCGCCGGAGGCGCGTCGATCACCAGCTCCCCCGGCGGCGGAGCCGATGGCCGGTTCGCGTCGGTGGATTGCGGATCGCGAAGAGATTCCATCGACATTAGGACGCACGGTTGGTCGGTTCGGTTCCCTGTTCGCGGCGGCGAAATTTCCGTTCGGAGTGCGCTCCCCGGTCGGCTAACGTGACATGCATTGGCATCGACCGGGGGGTGATGTGATGCCGGATGCGTTGCGCCACGTATCGATTCACTGCGGGACAGCGACCGATGCGGGGCATGGTGAAACGATTGATCTGACGGTTCCTGCTGCCCTGACGGTCGGCGAGCTGCTGCCGTGGATCGTGGGTGCCCTCGGCGCCGGCGACGGGACACCCCGCCAATGGCGGTTGGCACACCTCGGCGGAGGCCGCCTGGATGAGTCGGCGACGTTGGTGCAGAACGATATTCGCGATGGCGATCTACTGATATTGACCGACGCCGCCGATCGGCCCTCGATTGCCCGCACAGTCATCGCCGCGCTGACCGCGGAGGCTCCGCAGGACGGCGTTCCCACCGCCCTGCGCGTCGGGGGCTGCCTGTGGGCTTGTGCACTGGGCATCCTGGCGCTGGCCTGCGCCGGGCTGGGCAGCCAGGGATTCGGCCGGATCTGCGCCGCCGCAGTGCTGGCCATCGGGGTCACCGCCACGGCCCTGTTCGCACAGCGGCTCGATATGGACTCGACCGCCGTCGCAACACTGAACATCGCGGCCCTGGCCTCCGCCGCGATCCTGGGCTTCCTCGTGGTCCCGGCCGGGCCCGCCCCGGCGAACTTCTTCCTGGCCGCGGTGGCCGCAAGCTCACTGGGCGCCGTCCTGATCCGGGTATCCGGATGTGGCACAGAAAGCCTTCGTGCCGTTGTGACCGCCACGGCGCTGATCGCGGTGGCGATGGGTTGCGCGGCGTTGTTGCCGTTGAGCACGCCGGCACTGGGCGCGGTGCTGAGCGCGCTCGGGGTTGGCCTGCTGCCGTTGACACCGCGGCTGTCGATCACCTTGGCCGGACTGACTCCCGCGATACCGGGCCACCCCGACGGCGCCGGAAACCCTCAGCCCGACAGCGCAAACGAGTCGGAACTGCGCGTCCGATCGGGCCATCGAAACCTGATCGGCCTGGTGCTTGGTTGTGCGGCAGCGGCCGGGCTGGGAACCGGCATCGTCGCGGTCAGCGGGCGGCAACCGGTGACAGCGGTCGAGGTCGCATTCACCACCGCCGTCGGTGTGGCGGTGCTGTTGCGGTCGCGTACCTACGCGTCGGGACGCTGTCGCGCCGCGCTGACCGTCGGCGGATTCTGTGCCCTGACCGCCAGTTTCGTCCTGGTGCTGGCCTGGGCGCCGGCGCAGGGCGGTTGGACCGGCATCCTTGCCGTCGGCGCCGGGATCGCCCTGCTCGGGCCGGTCATGGTGCGCCATCCCGTGGCCGGCCGTGCCGCCGATGCATTCGAATACGGCGCGCTGGCCGCGGTGGTACCGCTGGCGTGCTGGCTCGCCGGCGTCTTTGACCTGACTCGCCAACTGGGACCGCTGTGAGCCGGTCCGGCAGGCTGGCCGCGGCGCTGCTCACCGGGTTGCCGCTGCTGGCCATGACACCGGCCGCGGCGGTGGTCCCGCCCGCTGTCGACGACGCACTGGTGCCCCGGCCGGCGGCGCCGGCACCCGCGCGTCGAACCGAACAACGCCGCCCGTGCGTCGAATTGTCGGCCGGCACCCGCACCGGGGCCGGCAACCTGCTGGGACTGGATGCGGTGTGGCCGCTCACCCGCGGTGCGGGCCAAACCATCGCGGTGATCGACACCGGGGTTGCCCGGCACAGGTTGCTGCCTCGTCTGATCGGAGGCGGTGACTATGTATCGCGCGGTGACGGCACCTCCGATTGCGACGGTCACGGCACGATCGTCGCCGGAATCGCGGGTGGTGCACCGAGTTCGAGCTTCAGCGGGGTTGCACCCGATGCGGCCATCCTGGCCATCCGGCAGTCCAGCAACAAGTTCGCCGCGGATGGCGTCTCGGCCGGTGTCGGCGACGTCAACACCCTGGCCATGGCGGTGCGCACCGCCGCCGATCTCGGCGCCACCGTCATCAACATCTCCTCGGTGGCCTGTGTGGCCGCCACGGCCGCGCCCGACGACCGTGCCCTCGGCGCGGCGTTGAGCTACGCCGTCGACGTGCGCAACGCCGTGGTCGTCGCGGCCGCAGGCAACGTCGGCGGGGCCTGTGCACAACAGGATGCCGCCGCCGATCCGGCCGGCGGGCCGGACTGGAACTCGGTGCGTTCGGTATCCAGCCCGGCCTGGTACGACGACCTGGTGCTGTGCGTCGGTTCGGTCGGATCCGATGGCACCGCATCGGATTTCAGCCTGGCCGGGCCGTGGGTGGATGTCGCCGCCCCCGGAGAGAACATGGTGTCGCTGCACCCCGACGGGGAGCAGTTGATCGACGCCGTCGGGCCGTCGGCCCCGATTTCGGGCACCAGTTATGCCGCACCCGTGGTCGCCGGTCTCGCCGCGCTGGTGCGATCCCGGTTCCCCCAGTTGAGTGCGCGCGAGGTGATGCGCCGCATCGAGGGCACCGCACACACCCCGCCCGACGGCTGGAATCCGTTCGTCGGGCACGGCGTGGTCGACGCGTTGGCCGCGGTCAGTGCCGGTTCCCCGCCGACCAACGCGGCGTCGGTCGTCCCGCCGACCGTCACACCACCCAGCCGGGCATCCAGCGATCCGCTGCCGCGGCGAATCGCTTTCGGCGGCGGCGCGGTCTGCGTAGCGACCACGGTACTGACCGCAATAGCGCTGTCGGCCAGCCGGTTACGCCGGCGGACGGATACCGGGCACGGCGTCCCGCACGACTGATGCCGCATCGCGGTTGAGTTCGGGCCCGCGGGGCAGCATGGCCAGCATCGGCCATGGCGCCGGCAGGCCGGTGCCGGTCAGGCCGAGCTGCTCGGCGGTGGCACCGTCATGGATTCCGAACAGCACGCCGAGATCGTTCATCAGATACAGCGGCCCCGCGACAGCCGGCCCGCGTGTGACACCGGTGGCCTGGATCAGCGCGCTGCGGCCGGTCGGGAACTGCACGCGGTCGATATTCGGTCCGTCGCCGTCGGCCTGGGCCAGTTGCAGGCCGGCATTCGGCAGCGAATCGGCCATGGCCACAGTGGTATTCGTACCGGAATTGGGCTGCTGCGGATCCCAGCGGGCACACACCACCGCCCGGGCACGCGGCGCGATCCGATCCGGGAACCGGGCCACGGTGAGGCTTGCGGCGACCGGCACGTCGGCCAGCACGGCCGCGGGGAGGACCGGCGGCCGCTCGCCGGGCTGTGCCACGGTGAAGCGGATGAGGTCCGCGGCGACCCGGCCGATGCGTTGCAGCCCATCGCCGAGCACGACGTAGAACTCGTCGCCGGACAACTCCGCGGAGCCGGTCCGCACCACCGTGCCCACGGTGAGCCCGCCCAACGCCGCCGGCCCGGGGGTTCCCGCTCCGGCGATCTGGGGGGCCCGCAGATCGGGAGCCTCCGGCACGGAATCCAAAAGGGCTTGTGAAACCGGCTGTGGCGCTATCCCTTCCAGGCGCAGGGCGCGCACCACCGCAATGTCACGCAGGTCCACGCGGGCCCGCCAGCCGTCGGCGAGCAGGTAGGTGGCCGACATCGCCGCGCGCGATGACACCAACAGCGCCTGGCCGCTGTGCAGCGGTGTCATCCCCCGGTCCTGCCGGCCGGCCAGCAGCACCGTTTCCGCGGGTTCGGCCACCTCGCAGATCGCCCAGTCCGACTCATCGATGCCCAGCGGGTGGCCGATCTGTGCGGGCGCTCCCGGGATTCCGACCAGCGGTCCGCGCCGGACCCCGGCGAGCGCCGCGGCACTGACCACCACCGGATTCGCCGGCGCGCCGACGATGAGCCGGGCCGAGGCGAGGTTGGGCACCGGATGCACCACGTCGGCGATGCGGACATACAGCGCGCCCGAGTCCCGGACCAGCAGGATCGACGCGCCGCCCGGTGCCGCGCCGGGACGCACCAACGCCAGCACCGCACAGCCCGCCATCGCGATCACCGCCAGCACGCACCCGGCGCCGAAGGCGATCGCCTGCGCCCGGAGCGGATCATCGAGCATCCTGGCGTCACCGCGGACCAGCGCGTGTGCCAGGCGCCGCAACAGGAATCGATGCCCGCCCAGTTGTAACCGAGTTGCCGGTTGCCGTGCCATATGTCCCCCGAGCAGAACCCTAACCCGGGATCGGGGACGGTGATCGCACCTATTGGTGATCGGGCTGGTGCTGGTGGATCACCGCATCGATCCGCTGAAGTCGCCCGCCCGGGCAAACCGCGGCAAAGCGAGATCGATCATGGTCAACAGGCCCGCCCGGGCCGTGCGCAGTTGGGCGGCACAGTTGGCCATCACCGCAATGGTTCCGGTACCGCCCGGAATCTCCGGCGAGCTACGCATCGAGATGTTGGGGCTCCCGAACAGCTCGATGAAGTCACCGGTCTCCGTCGCCTCCGCCGCCGGATCAACCTGCTGCGGATGGTCCATGACGATACGCAGCTCGCCATCGGCGTAGGCCCGCGCCACCTGCCGGCAGCCGACCACCACCCCGGCGGGCAGCACCCGATCGCGCAACCTGCGTGCCACCGTGCTGATGATCGGTGTCTTCGACTCGACAACAGAGTCGATCGCCAACCCGAGCGCCGCGGAGATCATCGCGATCGACTCCGGGAACCCGACGTGGCCGGCGATCTCGTCGCGCTTCTCGGCTGCCTCGAACTCGGCGGGCGTCAGGCCCACACCGAAACTGTCGTGCACGCTCTGGCCGAACGGCGACAGATCGTTGACCCGCCGGATCTCCAGACGTTCGACACCGTTACTTGCCGCGGACAGGCAGATCGGCAGGACATCCATGATGAATCCGGGGTTGATTCCGGTGCCGAGAACCGAGACGTCGTTGCGCCGGGCCGCGCGGTCGATCTGTGCCGACAGCTCCGGCTCGGACTCCCACGGGTAGGCCAGCTGCTCCGCGCTGCAGATCACGTCCAGACCGTGCTCCACGGCCCACAGGATCTGCGGGAGACATTGCTCCACATGGCTATTCGTGGCGATCACACACAATTGCGTGCTATCGGCCAAGTCGGACGGCGGCTCCGCGGTCACCCCGAGGCCGATCCGGTCGAGGCCGAGCACTCCGCCGATATCCTCGCCCACCTGGTGACTGACCGCACCCGTGGGATGCCATCCGCGGCGGATGAGTTCGCGGGCGACGCCGCTGCCCATCTGGCCCATACCCCAGACGAAGAATCCGGGGTCCGCCGGTTGCGGCGTCATGCTGCTCCTCTCATCCACTGACCGATCTGCTCGACGGAAACGCCGGTCTCGGCGCTCATGAATTCCAGGTCCGCGTCGGTCGGCCCGGAACCCAGCCGGGCCAGCGCGAACTTCTTTTTCAGCGTCGGCAGGTCGATATCGCGCACCGTCATATCCGCGGGCGTCCGCGGGATCACGATGTTGGTTCCCGGCACGCTCTCGGCCGAATCGCCGGTGCGAACCTCGATTCCGTTGCGCCGGGCGAATTCCAGCTGGGCGAAATGGCTCTTACCGGCGCCGGTGTACTCCGTTTCCTGGATCACGACGGTGCGGTCGGAGGGCAGTTCCCGCGCGATCACCAGGGCCGCGGCCAGCGAGGTATTGCCCGCCGGCCCCCGTTCGATCCCCTCGAACTTGGCCAGCAGCTCGGTGGCGAAGAACACCTCACCCTGTTCGACCGTGACGTAGCGGTCCAGATAACGCAGCGGGCGGCACGCGTTTCGCGGCACGTCGACGCGGTCGGGTTCGGCGAGAAAGGGCACACCGAACCCGGTATGGCTGGTGGTGAACGACTTCCGGTTGAAATCGTGGTCACTGGCCATGTGCAGGCCGGCAAGGTTCACGCTGGCCCCGATGATCGCGGTGTCCGCGGCCCCCGCGCGTCGCACGCCCCGTGTGGTGCCCGTGACGTTCCCGCCACCGGCGTGGCTGACCACCACGGCATGGGGGTCGCGACCGGTCAGTGCACGAGTTTGTTCGACGATCTCGAACCCCAGCGTCTCGACACCGAGCACCGAATACGGTGCATACAGCGATGCGCTGAAATAGCCTGTCTCGTCGAGGAGTTGCAGGAACGTCAGGAACAGCTCGGGCCCCACGGTCAATTGGACGACCTCGGCGCCGAGCGCCTCGCACGCGCGGGTCTTCTCCAGGATCTCGGGCTGACCGATCCCCGACGAGTCGAAAACCTCTTGCACGATAATGCATTTCAGGCCATGCATCGCGGCCTGTGACGCGACTGCCGCACCGTAGTTGCCGGAGGTCGCCGCGATCACGCCCGGGTATCCCAACCGTTTCGCTAGTGCGACGGCCAAGCTGGCCCGTCGCGCCTTGAATGAGCCGGACGCATTCGCCGCCTCGTCCTTCAGCAGCAACTGCGCACCGAATCCGGGCCGGGCCATGTGCCGGACCATCTTCGTCAGTTGTGGCAGCTCGAGCA
Source organism: Mycolicibacterium frederiksbergense (assembly GCF_029893345.1). Lineage (GTDB taxonomy): Bacteria > Actinomycetota > Actinomycetes > Mycobacteriales > Mycobacteriaceae > Mycobacterium > Mycobacterium frederiksbergense_B. Next base: position 24,143 of record NZ_JARXVE010000008.1, read on the forward strand.
GCGGGGTGTCACCGACCTTGTGGGCCTGCTGGATTCGGCGAACCTCTTCCCAGCTGAACGGCGGTGACGCCATCAGCTCGGCGTAGTCGAATCCCACACCGTCGCCCTCGAACCGGGAGTAGTCGACGCCGGTGGCGCGTTCGATGACCGCCCGTTGCAGCTGCGGATCCTGATACTGCAATACGTTCACTGCGCACCGGCCTGTGCGTCGAGCCAAGCCCGCACGCGCGGAGCGATCGCGAGGATCTCAGGGTCCGGTCCCCCGAACCCGTGGGTGTGCGCGGGGTACAGGTTGACCGCGGCCCCGCGAACGGTGCGGCCCGACAGCGTGACCACGTCCACGTCGCTGCCGACCTGCGCCGGCTCCGTTGCGAATCCGTTGATGTGTGCGACCAAAGGTGTCATCGCGGTGTCGCTCGGCAGGTTGGCGGCACGTTGGCCGGCTTCCAGCAGGACCTGTTCGATGGTGACGAAGGCACCCACGGGTGCCGTGCCCGGCACCGGGCTATCGCCATGCATGTGGCATCTCCTTTTAGAGGACTTTGTTCAGAAACGCGCGAGTCCGCGCATGTTGGGGCTGGTTCAAGACGCTGTCGGGCGCACCCTGCTCGATGACGACGCCGTCGTCCATGAAGACGATCTCGTCGGCCACCTCACGCGCGAAACCGATCTCGTGCGTCACGACGATCATCGTCATCCCGCTCTTGGCGAGATCACGCATGACCTCGAGGACGTCGCCGACGAGTTCGGGGTCCAGCGCGCTGGTCGGCTCGTCGAACAGCATCACGCTGGGCTGCATGGCAAGTGCGCGCGCAATCGCCACACGCTGCTGCTGACCGCCCGAGAGCTGACGCGGGTAGGACCGGTAATGCTCGGCCAACCCGACCCGGTCCAGCAGGCGTTTGGCGTCCGCCTCGGCCTCGGCGGGCTTGCGGCGCGCGACCCCGACCGGCGCCTCCATGACGTTCTGCAGCGCCGTCATGTGGGAGAACAGGTTGAACCGCTGGAACACCATGCCCATTCGCATGGTCTGCCTGGACACGTCTTTGGGCTTGAGCTCATGCAGACGACCGCGGCGCCTGGTGTAGCCGATCAATTCACCTTCCAGGAATACCTTTCCACCGTCGAGCTTTTCGAGGTGGTTCAGGCAGCGCAGGAATGTCGACTTGCCGGAGCCGGAAGGTCCGAGCAGGCAGACCACCTGCCCACGTCCGACGGTGAGATCGATCCCGCGCAGAACCTCACATGCGCCGTATCGCTTGCGGATTCCGCGCGCCTCGATCGCGGCGATGTCGGTTTCCGCGGTCGACGGCTCGGCGGTGCCCGGGGCGGCGGTCATCGCGGGGTTCCTTCCAGTTCGGGTGTCCGGACCGAGCCGGGCGACGCGTCCGCGCCGTGGCCCCGGACACCTGCGGTCCATCGCCGGAGTCGCTGCAGCGGAGTGGGCGGGAGGTCACGCCCCGCGCCCTTCGAATAGTGCCGCTCCAGGTAGTACTGCGGTATCGACAACGCGCTGGTCAGGACGAGGTACCAGCAGCTTGCGACGATGAGCAGCTCGACCTGGGCGAGCACTCGTGACGAGATGTTCGTCGCCACCGTGAACAGTTCGAGCACGGCGATGAGCGAAAGCAGTGAGGTGTTCTTCAGCGTCGAGATCAGCTCGTTGCCCATCGGCGGGATGATGAACCGCATGGCTTGCGGCAGCACCACCCGGCGCAGGGTGTACGCGCGCGACATACCCAGGGTGAAGGCGGCTTCGGACTGTCCACTGTCGACCGAAAGCAGTCCCGCGCGAACGATTTCGGCGGAGTAGGCCGCCTCGTTGAGGCTGATCGCCAGCAGCCCCGCGACGAATGCCGGGATCAGCGCATTCGTGTTCCCGATGACCCAGCCGATATCGGTGAATGGGATACCGAGCGAGATCTGCGAGTACAGCAGCCCGAGGTAGCCCCAGAAGATGACCTGCACCATCAGTGGCGTTCCCCGGAAAAAGTAGATGAACAGCCAGCTCGTGGAGCGCAGCACCGGGTTCGCCGACAGTCTCATCACCGCGAGGAGCACGGCCAGGATCGAGGCGATCAGCATTGACAGGATCGTGATGACTACCGTCAGCACAACGCCTTTGAGGATCAGCGGGTCGAACAGGTACCTGGATATGACGGCGTGGTTGATGTTCTCGTTCTGCCACAGCGAGATGGCGAACACCGCGACCACCACGAACAGCAGGGCGGAGACGATCCATCGCCACGGGTGACGCAGCGGGACGACGGGTTCATCGTCGGCACCGGTATCGGTGTCGCCCGGCGGCCGTTCTGTTCTGGGCCGGCGGCCCGCACGATTGTCGTCGAGCAGGCTCGCGGCCGCTACGGGGGCGGGCGTCTCCACGCTCACTTACCCGCGTTCAGCGTGGCTTCTTTCAGACCGTATGCGCTGAGCCCGTGATGATCGAGCAGCTTGGTGTAGCTGCCATCATCAATGAGCGACTGCAAGGCGGCCTGCAGGGCGGCGGTCAGCTGTGGATTCGACTTCAGCACCGCAATCCCGCTGTACACCGGGAAATACCCGTTCGGATGCTCGGGGTCGACGATGAGGTCGAAGTGCTTTCCGCCACCGGCATTCTCGGCAACGTACTTGGCCTGAGCGGAGTCGAACACATCGGCCACCGCCTTACCGGCCCGGACGGCGGTGCGTGCGTCCTCCTCGGCCGGCAGCTCGCTGACCACCACCGGTTCGCTGCCCCGCGCCTGGCATTCGGCTGCCATGTCACGCAGGATCTCGCCCTGCACCGTCGACTTCTGCACGGCCACGTTCCGTCCGCACAGATCGTGGATGGTCTTGATGCCCTCGGGATTTCCCTCGGCGACGAGGATGGAGAAGCCGCCCTGGACGTAGTCGACGAAGTCGAGGTTGGCCTGGCGCTCAACGGTGTCATTCATCCCCGTGACGATGATGTCCTGCTGACCGGACTGCAGCGACGGAAGCAACGATTCCCACGGGACCTGATTGACGGTGACTCTGACGCCGAGCTTCTGCCCGAGGGCGGTGGCAAGATCAGGATCGAACCCTATGATCCGCTGATTCGAATCGAACATCTCGAACGGCGGGTTCGGGACGTCGATCGCAACCCGAATGCCGTTCTTGTACTTGTCGGGCAACTTCGCGGCGACCGCCGGGTCGGTTCCCAGCTTGAGGTCGAGCACCTCGGGAGCCGCAGGGTCGGTGCCGCTCGATCCGGCGGCGTCGTTGTCCGCCGAACACCCTGCGGCCGCAAGCACCAGAGCAGGCGCGATAACCAACGCCGCGACCGTTTCCTTGAAGAGCCTCATCACCAAGATTCCTTCACCTAGATGACGGTCGACCACACGGCTGTGGGAGAGGCATGGCGCCGTCGCCAAACGAGTTCAGAAGAAACTTAGTAAGGTCTCCGGAACCAATCCTGGTGCAGGAGTCAAAAGCAGTGAGCCTTGATTTTGAGAGTGGGACAAATCCGCTCGACATCGAATCTCAGATGACGGTGGGGGCAGTCATCGACCGCGTCGATGCCCGCGCACTTCACCTGGCGAACCCCGACGCCGACGTCAGCCGGCCGGTGCGCGAGGTAGTCCTGTGCGATCCGGACGAACCGCTGCCCGCGGTCAGTGACGCGGTGGTGCTTCTCATCGGTGCCAGGACGAGGTATGCCGAGTTGCCCAGCCGTCTCGTTGAGGCGCACCGCTATGGGTATGCGGCTGTGGTGGTGAAACTCGAGGAGGAGCTGACCAGCACGATCTTGCGCGGACTCGACCCCGACACCGCCACGCTGCCGGTGTTGGTGGCCAGCCACTATGTGAGCTGGCGAGACGTCGATGTGCTGTTCACCAGCCTCCTGGCGGCCAGCGGCCTCGACTCCGGCGGTGCCGGCCGCGAGCACGCCGTCAATCCGGTGTTCGGGGTGTCCGACGCCGTCGAGCGCGCGTCCGACAACCTGTTCGCACTGTGCAATGCGCTGGCCGCACTGATCGGAGGCTCGGTTGTCGTCGAATCGCTGGAGCAGCACATCCTCGCCTACTCGTCCATACCCGGCCAGCGGATCGATGAATCACGGCAGGAGTGCATCCTGCAGCGGCAAGTGCCCGATTTGCCGTACCACCGCGAGCAATACATGAAGGTGCTGATGTCACCGACCCCCGTCCGGTTCGATGCGCGCAATGGCGAATTGCCCCGGCTTGCCGCCGCGATCCGCAGCGGGCGGATGCCCCTGGGCACCGTGTGGGCAATAGAAGGGCCACGCCCCTTCACCGACGAACAGGAGGACAAGCTCGCCGAGGCAGCCCAGATCGCCGCACTGCAGATCTTGCGGTCGGCATCGACGGGCGAGGTCGACAGCCGGATTCGCGCCAGTGCCCTCATCGATGCGCTGCAATCGCCGCTGGTGACCGCCAAGGTCAAGGAGGAACTGGGCCTGGACAGCAACGTGACGGCGACGCTAGGGGCGCTGTCGACAATCGGTACCGCCTCGCGGTCCGCATCTGCCGTCGACCAGATCGCCATCGAGATCCGGCGTTACCTCTCCGCGTTTCGCCCCGGGGCCACCAGCGCCGTGTTGAACAACACCATCTACGTGCTGTCGCTCGATTCCCCGCTGGCCACCCGTCGTCTCATCGAGAATATGCTCCAGCAGTTGCGCCATCGGTTCGACGTCGAAGTGGTCGCGGCCGTCAGCGACACCATCGATGACTCCAGCACTTTCGCGCATGCCCTCCAACAGGTCGGCACAGTGCTACGGGTTTTGCGGAACGGCGCCCCCACGCCGGACGCGAAGGGAGCACCGAGGGTGGCCGATCTGCGTGACGTCCAACTCGCGGTGATGATCGACCGGCTTCGGGACTTCCAGCAGCAGGAGCCGCTGCTGGTGAATCCGTCCTATGCCCGACTTACCGCTCACGACAGTGAGCACCACACGGAATACGCAGAGTCACTACGGGTTTGGTGCGAATCAATGTTCGACATCGCGACCGCGGGCCGGCTCCTCGGCATCCACGCCAACTCGCTGCGCTATCGGCTCCGCCGGCTCGAGGAGATCGCCGGAGTATCACTGACGAACGCCGAAGACGTTCTCGCGCTGTGGCTCCAGGCCACTGTCGACCACCGCCGTCCGGCACCCCGGACCGAGTCCGACGCTTAGTCCTCGCGCTGGCGCTGCCGGTAGGCCGCCACGTGCTGACGGTTGCCGCAATTACCGGTGTCGCAGAAGATGCGGGACCGGTTGCGCGACAGATCGGTCAGCACCGCCGCACAGTCGGGTGCCGCACAGGTCTTCAGCCGGCGCAGCTCACCGGCACGGATCAGGTCGGCCAGCGCCATCGCCATCTCGGCCCCCATCCGCTGCCACAGCGGGTCGTCGACCGATGCCAGGTGCAGGTGCCATTCGGGCATCTCCGGATGCCGGGTCAGCCACGGCGCCGCCTTGGTGTCACCCAACAGGGCATTGACCCGACGGACGGTCTCCTCCTCGTCGTCGGCCACCGCCCAAATCTCGCCCAGGCGCCGGCGCAGCTTGTGCACAGCGGTCAGCTCGGCAGCGTCACGATCCCGGCGCCCGGTCCAGCCGAAGTGGTCCAGGTAGGCGTCGAGAGCCGACAGATCTGCCAGCTGTTCGCCGTCTACCCGATCGGTGTTGACCAGCACCATCGCTGCCCGGAGCGTGAGCTCCGTGTCATAGGTGAAAAGCATTTGACTCATGACCCCCAGCCGCCGTAGCGTCATCGCTACTGTCACTACCATAACCAACTTTACTCATGACATGCTCCGGGGAGGTGTACCGATGACTGCCGAGGCCCAGCTCGACCGCACGACCGCCGACAACCACTTTCGGCTCGGCCTACTATTCGCGCTGAGCTCCGCGCTGACATTCGGGTCATCGGGCCCGTTCGCCAAGGCCCTGATGGAATCCGGTTGGAGCCCGACCGCGGCCGTCACCGCCCGGCTCGCGGGCGGCGCCCTGATGCTGGCCGTCTTCGCCAGCGTCGTACGCCCCGGCTGGATCCGCGAAGTCCTCGGCCACGCCAAGACCGTCATCGGCTACGGCCTGATCCCGATCGCCGGCGCCCAGCTGTGTTACTACAACGCCGTCGCACACCTGTCTGTCGGCGTGGCGCTGCTGCTGGAGTACACCGCCCCGATCCTGGTCGTGGGCTGGGTCTGGGCCACCACCCGGCATCGCCCCAGCGCCATGACCTTCGGCGGGGTGGCGCTGGCCATCGCCGGAATCATCCTGGTACTCGACGTGTTGAACGGCGCCGAGATCAACCTCGCCGGGGTGAGCTGGGGGCTGGCCGCCGCGGTCTGCGCAGCCTGCTATTTCATGATGTCCAATCAGGCCTCCGTCGACGGAGACGGGCTCAACCCGATCAGCCTGGCCACCGGTGGACTCATCGTCGGTGCCGTCGCCGTGGCGCTGCTCGGTGTCACCGGCGTCATGCCGCTGGCCTTCAGCACCAACCCCGTGACCATCGCAGGGCACATCACGTCGTGGCTGGTTCCGGTGATCGCGCTGGGCCTGATTCCCACCGCGCTCGCCTACACCCTCGGCATCCTCGGAATCGCCCGACTCAAGCCGCGCTTCGCTTCCCTGGTCGGACTGTCGGAAGTGCTGTTCGCCGTCCTGATCGCCTGGATCATGCTGGGCGAGGCGATGTCGGTGAGCCAGGCGATCGGTGGTGTGGTGGTGTTGGCCGGCCTCGCACTGGCCCGCCAAGGCGACCGCAGCGAGCAGCACGCCCAGCAGGTGGTCGAACCGGTGGAATTGGCATGTTGGCCCGATGCACCGACGCCGGACGAATCGGTTGAGCAAACGATTAGCCGCGGCTAACGAATTTATGTGACTATGGCGGTCGTGACTTCACTTCCGAAGCTGGCCCGGCTGGCCGCCATCGCTTCAGGCATAGTCTGCGCGGGCGCCCTGGCCACCATCTCCTCCCCGAATACCCCGATCGCCGCCGCTGAGCCCTGCTCCGACGTGGAATTGGTGTTCGGGCGCGGCACCAGTGAACCACCCGGCATCGGGCGCGTCGGCCAGGCGCTCGCCGACGCGCTACAGGCCCAGCTCGGTGGCCGCACTGTGAGCACTTACGCCGTCAACTACCCGGCCACCTACGACTTCATGGCCGCGGCCGATGGCGCCAACGACGCCACCAGCCGCGTTGCCGCGCTGGCGGAGCAGTGCCCGTCGACCCGGGTGGTGCTGGGTGGCTACTCGCAGGGGGCTGCGATCGTCGACATGCTGGTCGGCGTCCCCCCGCTGGGCAACAAGGTCGGTGAGGTCGGGTCGGCCGCGCCGTTGCCGGGCCACCTGAGCAACAACATCGCCGCGGTCGCGGTGTTCGGAAACCCGTCGGCGAAGTTCGGCATCCCGGTGACCTCCAGCCGGTACGGCGGCCGGGCGATCGACCTGTGCAGCGACGGTGACCCGATCTGTTCGGGCGGTCGCAATCCGTTCGCGCACACGCACTATGAGAGCTCGCCGTACATCCAGCAGGCCGCCGGATTCATCGCTGGGCTGGTCTAAAAGCGTCGAACGCTACTATTTGGTGTGGCCTTTGATCTTGTTCGTCGCTGCACAGTGCTCGTGGCGGCAGCGCTAACTGCTGCCGCCGCCGTCATCGCCCCGGTTCTGCTGCCCGCCCCGACCGCCGGACTCGGCGTGGCCCTCCCATTGGCCAAGGCCGCCGACTGCCCCGACATCGAGGTCGTCTTCGCCCGCGGCACCAATGACACACCCGGCCTCGGCCGGATCGGAGACGCGTTCGTCGGCGCGCTGCGCAACAAGGTCGGCGGCCGCTCGGTCGGTGCCTATGCGGTGAACTATCCGGCCACCTTCGACTTCCTGGCCGCGGCCGGCGGCGCCAACGACGCCAGCAATCACATCCAGTGGATGGTGGACAACTGCCCCAACACCCGACTGGTGCTGGGCGGCTACTCCCAGGGCGCCGCGGTGATCGACGTGATCGCCGCCGTCCCGTTCCCGGCCGTCGGCTTCAACGCCCCGCTGCCGCCGAACGTCCCCGAGCACGTCGCCGCGCTCGCGGTGTTCGGCAACCCGACGGCCAAACTCGGTCTGCCATTGACCTTGAGCCCGGTGTGGGGATCCCGCGCCATCGATCTGTGCAACCCGGGTGATCCGATCTGCAGCAACGGCGACAGCGTTCCAGCACACCGGGACTACGAGGGCGCGGCAAACGACGCGGCCAACTTCGTCGTCGGGTTCCTGTAGTTCAGCTGCTAGCACCTACGAGACCAGGCGAGCGGTCGATTTCGTCCGCTACGATCGTTTAGGTGGTCGAACTTTCTGTGAGCCGACTGTTTCGGCGCTGGATGTCCATGGTCGCCATTCTTGTGGTGGCGGCAGCCGTTCTGCCGGTCGCATCGACCGTCCTGCCCGGTTCCGTAGCGGTGGCCAATGCCGCCTCATGCCCCCAGGTTGAGGTGGTCTTCGCCCGCGGCCGTACCGAACCCCCCGGCGTCGGCACATTGGGTAACGCTTTCGTCAGCGCCCTGCGCAACCGGGTCAACAAGAACATCGGGGTCTACGCCGTTCGGTATCCGGCCGACACCGAAGTCGACATCGGTGCCAACGACATGAGCCAGCACATCCAGTACATGATGAACAACTGCCCGGACACCCGGCTGGTGATCGGCGGGTACTCGCTGGGCGCCGCAGTCGCCGACGTGGTGCTGGCCGTTCCGTTCACCGCGATGGGATTCAAGAACCCGCTACCGGCGGGGGCCGACGAGCACATCGCCGCGGTCGCGCTGTTCGGCAACGGCGCCGGCTGGGTGGGTCCCATCTCCAACTTCAGCCCGGCCTACCGGGACCGGACCATCGAGCTGTGCCACGGTGCCGACCCGATCTGCAACCCGGCAGACCCCAACACCTGGCAGAACAACTGGCCCGACCATCTGGCCGGCGCCTACATCGACGGTGGAATGGTCAACCAGGCAGCCGATTTCGTGGCGGGCCGGCTCTAACGACGCGCCGGCGCTACGGTTTTTGACGGTTTTCGGCTGGAATCCCACCAAAAACCGTAGCCCCGGCGTGGTGTCAGTCGGCGGTCCGCACGTCGCGGGTCACCAGATTGCGCGCTTCGAGTTCATCGTCCGGCGGATAGTCGACCTGGACCAGGGTCAGTCCGCGCGCCGGGGCGGCGGCGAAGTCACTGGACCGGCTCGTCTCGCTCAGCAGCCCGGCGGTCCACTCCGGTGCCCGCCTGCCCTCCCCCACGGCCAACATCGCGCCGACCAGTGAGCGGACCATGTTCCAGCAGAAGGCATCCGCGGTGACGTAAGCGGTCACATAGTGACCGTCGCGCACCCAATCCAGCCGCTGCAGATCCCGGATCGTGGTGGCCCCGGGACGGTGTCGGCAGAACGCCGCAAAATCGTTCAGCCCCAGCAGCTCCCGCGATGCGGCGGTCATCGCGTCGATGTCCAGCGGCCGCGTCCACGGGGTGACGAACCGGGCCTCGGCCGGTTCGACGCCATAGGGGGCCAGGCTCAACCGGTAGGTGTAGTGCCGGCGTAACGCCGAGAACCGGGCATCGAAACCCGCAGGGGCACGCACGATGTCGCGAATGCGGACGTCGACCGGCAGCAGCCGCGCCAACCGGCGCACCAGCGGGGTGAACTCGGCGTCGGCCGGCCGGGTGGTGCGCGGGTAGGCGTGCGCGATGGCGTCGGCCGGGATATCGACGTGGGCGACCTGTCCGGTGGCATGCACACCGGTGTCGGTACGGCCCGCTGTGCGCGTCACGACCGGCGTCCGGAACACCGTCGACAGCGCCTCATCGATCACCCCGGCGACGGTCCGCTGGCCGGCCTGTACCGCCCAGCCCGCGAAATCGGTTCCGTCGTAGGCGATGTCCAGGCGCAAACGAACATGCCCGCCACCGGTATCGATGGCGGGCATGTCGTTCAATGCCTGGTTAGGACTTGGCGTCATCCTCAGCGGCTGCCTCTTCGGCAGGAGCCTCGGCGGCCGGAGCCTCTTCAGCCTTGGGAGCCTCCTCGGCTTCTTCAGCCTTGGGAGCCTCCTCGGCCTCTTCAGCCTTGGCGGCCTTGGCCTGCGCGGCGGCGGCGCGACGTGCGCGATCCGCCTCGGAGGTCACGGTCTTCTCCCGCACCAGCTCGATGACGGCCATCGGGGCGTTGTCGCCCTTGCGTGCCTCCACCTTGATGATCCGGGTGTAGCCACCCTCGCGGTCGGCGAAGAACGGACCGATCTCGGCGAACAGGGCGTGCACGACGTCCTTGTCGCGGATCTTCTTCATCACCTCGCGCCGGTTGTGCAGCTCGCCCTTCTTGGCGTGGGTGATGAGCTTCTCGGCGTACGGACGCAACGCCCGGGCCTTCGGCTCAGTCGTCTTGATCCGGCCGTGCTCGAACAGCGACGTGGCCAGGTTGGCCAAGAGCGCCTTCTGGTGTGAGGACGACCCGCCGAGGCGAGGACCCTTGGTGGGCTTGGGCATTGCGACTATCTCCTAATTGGGGCCGGTCCCCGTATCAGGTAGGACCGGGACGGATTCTTTAAAGCTGCTCGGTTTCGGCGTAGTCCTGGGTGTCGTCCATGTCGTAACCGGCGTCGCTGGTCCACGTGCCGGTGGCGGCGTCGTAGCCGGCGACCTCGGACGGATCGAACGTAGCCGGGCTGTCCTTGAGCGAAAGACCCAGCTGGTGCAGCTTGATCTTCACCTCGTCGATGGACTTCTGGCCGAAGTTACGGATGTCCAGCAGGTCGGACTCCGTGCGGGCGACGAGCTCGCCCACCGTGTGCACACCCTCGCGCTTGAGGCAGTTGTACGAGCGGACGGTCAGGTCCAGATCGTCGATGGGCAGCGCGAACGAGGCGATGTGGTCTGCCTCGGCCGGCGACGGCCCGATCTCGATGCCCTCGGCCTCGACGTTGAGTTCCCGTGCCAGACCGAACAGCTCGACCAGGGTCTTGCCGGCCGACGCCAGGGCGTCACGCGGGCTGATCGAGTTCTTGGTCTCGACGTCGAGGATCAGCTTGTCGAAGTCGGTGCGCTGCTCGACGCGGGTGGCCTCCACCTTGTAGGTGACCTTCAGCACCGGCGAGTAGATGGAATCGACCGGGATGCGGCCGATCTCGGCACCCGACGCCTTGTTCTGCACGGCCGGGACGTAGCCGCGACCGCGCTCGACGACGAGCTCGACCTCCAGCTTGCCCTTGTCGTTGAGGGTGGCGATGTGCATGTCCGGGTTGTGCACCGTCACACCGGCCGGGGGGACGATGTCACCGGCGGTGACCGCACCCGGGCCCTGCTTGCGCAGGTACATGGTGACCGGCTCGTCCTCCTCGGAGGACACGACCAGGCCCTTGAGGTTCAGGATGATGTCGGTGACGTCTTCCTTCACCCCGGGGACGGTGGTGAACTCGTGCAGCACACCGTCGATGCGGATGCTGGTGACCGCCGCGCCCGGAATGGACGACAGCAGCGTGCGCCGCAGCGAGTTGCCGAGCGTGTACCCGAAACCGGGCTCCAACGGTTCGATGACGAACTTGGAGCGGTTCTCGGCCAGGCTCTCCTCGGACAGTGTGGGTCGCTGTGAGATCAGCATGGTGTTCTTCTCCTTCTCGGCACCCGCTATTTGATGCCGTCTGGGGGCTTACCGACCGGATGGCCAGTAGGCGATTACTTCGAGTAGAACTCGACGATGAGCTGTTCGGCGAGCGGCACCTGGATCTGCGCCCGCTCGGGCAGCTGGTGCACCAGGACGCGCTGACGCTCGCCGACGACCTGCAGCCAGGACGGGATCGGACGCTCACCCGCGGTCTGCCGAGAAACCTCGAACGGCAGGGTGTTCAGCGACTTTTCCTTGATGTCGATGATGTCGTACTGCGACACCCGGTAGCTCGGGATGTTCACCTTGACACCGTTGACCGTGAAGTGGCCGTGGCTGACCAGCTGACGGGCCATCCGGCGGGTACGCGCCAGGCCGGCGCGGTACACCACGTTGTCCAGCCGGCTCTCCAGAATCTGCAGCAGATTCTCACCGGTCTTGCCCGCCTTGCGGTTGGCCTCTTCGTAGTACTTGCGGAACTGCTTCTCCAGCACGCCGTAGGTGAAGCGAGCCTTCTGCTTCTCCTGCAGCTGGGTGCGGTATTCGCTCTCCTTGATCCGCGCGCGGCCGTGCTGGCCGGGCGGGTAGGGGCGCTTCTCGAACGACTGATCGCCGCCGATCAGGTCGACGCCAAGGCGGCGCGACTTGCGGGTGGCGGGGCCGGTATAACGAGCCATGAGTCTCTTCTCCTCCTAGACCTAGACCCGGCGCCGCTTGGGCGGACGGCAACCGTTGTGCGGCTGCGGGGTGACGTCGGAAATCGCGCCCACCTCCAGGCCGGCGGCCTGCAGCGAGCGAATGGCGGTCTCGCGGCCCGAACCCGGACCCTTGACGAACACGTCGACCTTCTTGACGCCGTGCTCCTGCGCCTTGCGGGCGGCATTCTCGGCGGCCAGCTGCGCGGCGAACGGGGTCGACTTACGCGAACCCTTGAAGCCGACATGACCCGACGACGCCCAGGCGATGACGTTGCCCTCGGGGTCGGTGATCGACACGATCGTGTTGTTGAACGTGCTCTTGATGTGTGCGGCGCCGTGCGGGACGTTCTTCTTTTCCCTGCGACGGGTGGTCTTGCCCTTCTTGGGACCTGAGGCCTTCTTCGGTGGTGCCATCCGGGTTACCTAGCCTTCTTCTTGCCGGCGATGGTGCGCTTGGGGCCCTTGCGGGTACGCGCGTTGGTCTTGGTCCGCTGGCCGCGCACCGGCAGGCCACGGCGGTGCCGCAGGCCCTGGTAGCAGCCGATCTCAATCTTGCGGCGAATGTCGGCCTGCACCTCGCGGCGCAGGTCACCCTCAACCTTGAGGTTGCCTTCGATGTAATCGCGCAGAACCGTCACCTGATCGTCGGTCAGGTCCTTGGTGCGCATGTTCTTGTCGATGCCCGTCGCGGCGAGGATCTCGTTCGAACGGGTACGGCCGATGCCGTAGATGTAGGTCAGCGCGATCTCCATACGCTTGTCACGCGGAAGATCAACGCCCACTAGCCGTGCCATGTGGCGGTATTCCTTCTTCTCTGCAGAGGTCTGGTCCCAGCCCGTTCCCATCAGCTCCTAAGAGCTCTCCGGGGTCCGGCCTCCGTACCGGACGTGGATGCTTGCGCTTGGCCTGCATCGCGGGTGAACGGCCCTGATACGTCTTTTTGGCGCTTGGCGCGCCGGGCAGCTCAGTGGTGCTGGGAGTTCATCATTCAGTTGTATTGCGATCCGAGCCCCAAGGGGCCCGGATTAACCCTGCCGCTGCTTGTGGCGCGGATCGCTGCAGATCACCATGACCCGCCCATGCCGGCGGATCACCCTGCACTTATCGCAGATGGGCTTGACGCTCGGGTTCACCTTCACGGCTGTTCGATCCTTCTGGCTCTGTCGGTGGCATGCGTGAACCGCACACCACTGCTCTCGTCGTTACTGGTCGGGCTTGGTCTGGAACTATCGGGTCACTTGTACCGGTACACAATGCGACCCCGGGACAGGTCGTAGGGAGAGAGCTCCACCACTACCCGATCCTCGGGCAGGATGCGGATGTAGTGCTGCCGCATCTTGCCGCTGATGTGGGCCAGGACCTTGTGTCCGTTCTCCAGCTCAATGCGGAACATCGCATTGGGCAGAGGTTCGACCACGCGACCCTCGACCTCGATGGCACCGTCTTTCTTGGCCATGCTGTTCGGCGATCCTTGCTTTCGTTTCGTAGCTTCATTAGTCGCAATGCAGCCCGTCGTGGAGCAACAGCCGACCAACTTCAAAACGTGAGCTGGACCGTCGAAATTTCCTACAATTCAGCAGTTCCACGACGGAGCACGCACAAAGTCAGCGCGGAAGCCGCACCGTTGGTCCACACTACCCGCTGATCGGCCTGCGCCAAAATCACGGCTGAGCAGCTTCGGGCCTACCGAATATTGGTGCGCCTCGAACTCCCGGGACCAGGCGACAATGTTACGGACTGATCCGCCTCTCGAACGGAGACCTCCCGCACGTGATGGCTGTGTACCTGGCCGCATTCGTCGTCGGCGGCATCGCTGTGCTGGCCGCGTTTCTGCTCTCCGACATCGGGCACGGCGATGGGATGCCGTTTCTGAGCCTGACCGGACTGTCGGTCGGCCTGCTCGGCGCAGGCACCGGCGGTCTGGTCGGCACCTGGCTGGGATTGGGCCCGGTCTGGGCCGCAGTGCTGGCCGCGGCCTGCGCGATCGTGCTGGTGTTCACACTCAACGGCCTGCTGCTGCCCTACCTACGCAAGCAGCAGTCCAACTCACACCGGGGCCGGTCCTCCTACATCGGCCTGCTCGGCACAGTCACCCTGGAGATTCCACCCGGCGGCTGGGGCGAGGTGTCCTTCGTCGACGCCGACGGTAACCGGGTGTTCTCCCGCGCCAAGAGCGCCGAGGTGGCCGCGCTCCCCAAGGCCAGCCGCGTCTACATCGCCGACATCGATTCGGACTTCGTCCACGTCGTCGCTGTTCCAGAAACCTGAGTAGTACCCGAGCACCGAACCTTCAGAAAGGTCCCCACAGTGTCCCTGCTGCTCATCGTCCTTCTGGCTGCCATCGCCGCGATCCTGATCCTGGTGGTGCTGCCGCTGGTCTACGTGAAGAACTACATCAAGGTGCCACCCAATGAGGTGGCCGTGTTCACCGGGCGAGGCACACCCAAGGTGGTCCGCGGCGGGGCCCGGTTCCGGATGCCCGGCATCGAGCGGGTCGACATCATGAGCCTGGAACCGTTCAACGTCAGCATCAACCTGCAGAACGCGCTGTCCAACAACGGTGTGCCGGTCAACGTCGAGGCGGTCGGGCTGGTCCGCATCGGCTCGGCCGATGAAGCTGTGCAGACCGCGGTGCAGCGCTTCCTCACCTCCGACCTGGGTGAATTGCAGCGCCAGATCAACGAGATCCTGGCCGGCAGCCTGCGCGGCATCACCGCGACCATGACCGTCGAGGACCTCAACTCCAACCGCGACAGCCTGGCCCGCAGCGTGGTCGAGGAGGCCGGCGGCGACCTGGCCCGCATCGGCATGGAGGTCGACGTGCTCAAGATCGCCGGCATCTCCGACGGCAACGACTACCTGAAATCGCTCGGCCAGCGCCGCATCGCCGAGGTCAAGCGGGACGCCACGGTCGGCACCGCCGAGGCCGAACGCGACGCCCAGATCCAGTCGGCCAAGGCCCGCCAGGCGGGGTCGATCGCCCAGGCCGAGGCCGACACCGCGATCGCGACGGCGAACCAGAAGCGCGATGTCGAGCTGGCCCGGCTGCGCGCCCAGACCGAGGCCGAGAACGCCCAGGCCGACCAGGCCGGCCCGCTGGCCAATGCCCGGGCCCAGAAGGACGTCGGCATCGCCATCGAACAGGCCGAGGCGGCCCGGGTGCAGGCCCGCATCGAGGTGGAACAGCGTCGCGCCGAGCAGGCGCAGGCCGCCCTGCAGGCCGACGTGATCGCACCCGCCGAGGCGAAACGACAGGCCGACATCGCGATCGCCGAGGGCCAGCGCCAGTCCACGATCCTGGCCGCCGAGGCCGAGGCCGAGACCGAGCGCCGCAAGGGGCAGGCCGAGGCCGATGCTCGTAAGGCCGCGGCCGACGCGCTTCGGGTCGAGAAGCAGGCCGAGGCCGACAGCCTCCAGGCCAAACTGATCGCCGAGGCCGCCGGCAAGAAGGAACTGGCCGATGCGCTGCGCATCGAGCAGCAGGCCGAGGCCGCCGGTATCGAAGCCAAGCTGCTGGCCGAGGCCAACGGTAAGAAGGAGATCGCCGCGGCGCTCAACGGCTATACGGCCGAGGCCGCGCGCCTGCTGATGCTGCCCGACGTGCTGGCCTCGGTGGTCAAGGCGACCGAGGCGGCGGCGTCACCGCTGGCCGAGATCGACCGGCTGTCGATCATCGGCGGGTCGCGCGACACCCAGGACGCCGTCGGTGGCCTGCTCGGTATCAGCCCGCTCGCGGTGGCCAACATCCTGGAATCGCTGAAATCGTCGGGCATCGACGTGGCAGCCATGCTCAAGGGTTCGGCAGATCCCACCCCCGCGACAAACGGCAAGCCCGTTTCACCTGCGTCGACCGCGACCGAGTAGTGAGTTACGACTTCACCGCACTGATCGGCCGAGCTGAGAAAACCGCTGGCGCCGGGGCGCATAATTGGAGGCGATGACTGGCCCCACCCCCCAGCCCCGTAAACCGGTACTCCTCACCGTCGACGACGACCCCGCAGTGTCCCGCGCCGTTGCCCGTGATCTGCGGCGGCACTACGGCGAGCGGTATCGGATCGTGCGCGCGGAGTCGGGTCAGGACGCCCTGGAGACGCTGAACGAGCTGAAGCTGCGCGGTGACACCGTCGCGGTGTTCGTCGCTGACTACCGGATGCCACAGATGAGTGGCATCGACTTCCTGGAAGCCGCGATGGACCTGTACCCGATGGCCCGTCGGGTACTGCTCACCGCCTATGCCGACACCACCGCGGCGATCAACGCGATCAACGTCGTCGATCTGGACCACTACCTGCTCAAGCCCTGGGACCCGCCGGAGGAGAAGCTCTACCCGGTGGTCGACGGCCTGCTGGAGGCCTGGCACGAGGTCGGCGACCGGGCCATCCCGCACACCAAGGTGATCGGGCACCAGTGGAGCCCCAGGTCGTGGGAGGTGCGCCAGTTCCTGGCCCGCAACCAGCACAACTACCGCGCCTTCAACGCCGACGAGCCCAAGGGCCGACAACTGTTGGACGCCGCGGGCCTGGACGGTCTGCAGCTGCCGGTGGTGATCACCGAGGGCGGCGAGACACTGGTCGAACCCACCGACGGCGAGCTCGCCGACATGCTCGGCCTGTCCACCACGCCGTCGCTGACGATGTATGACCTCGCGGTGATCGGCGGCGGCCCGGCCGGCCTGGCAGCCGCGGTCTACGGCGCCTCCGAGGGCCTCAAGACGGTGCTGATCGAGGGCACCACCACCGGCGGGCAAGCCGGGCGCAGCTCGCGGATCGAGAACTACCTGGGCTTCCCCACCGGAGTCTCGGGGGCCGAGCTGGCCACCTCCGCGCGCAGGCAGGCCGAACGTTTCGGCGCCGAGGTGATCACCACCAGGGAAGCCACCAGGCTGGATGTCGCCGGCGCCGCCCGCACCATCACCTTCGCCGACGGCGACACCATCGGCGCCCGCTCAGTCATCCTGGCCACCGGCGTGGACTACCGGCAGTTGCCGGTGGCCGGGTGCTGGGACGACCCAGCCGATCCGTCAAATTTCGTCGGCCGCGGCGTGTACTACGGCGCCTCGGTATCCGACGCCGCCGAGTGCGCCGGTGAGGACGTCTACATCGTCGGCGGCGCCAACTCGGCCGGCCAGGCCGCGATGTTCATGTCGAAGGCGGCCAAGTCGGTGACACTGCTGGTGCGCGGCCCGTCGCTGGAAGCCTCGATGTCCTACTACCTGATCCAGCAGATCGAGCAGACCCCCAACGTTCACGTCCGCACCTGTACCGAGGTGGTCGGGGCAAAGGGTGAAGACGATCACCTGATCGGTCTGGTGCTGGAGGACAAGCGCACCGGGGAGCGCGAGGAGGTGGCCTCGACGCGGATGTGCTGCTTCATCGGCGCGACGCCGCGCACCGAGTGGCTCGACGGCGTCGTGGCCCGCGACAACCACGGTTTCATCCTGGCCGGACCCGATCTGCGCGATGTGTGTGGCTGGACGCTGGAACGTCCGCCACATCATTTGGAAACAAGTGTGCCCGGTGTGTTTGTTGCAGGGGATGTGCGTGCCGAGTCCGCCAAGCGGGTGGCGGCCGCGGTCGGCGAGGGCTCGATGGCGGTGATGCTGGTGCATCGCTACCTGGCGGAATCCTGACGGCCGGCACTGTCGACGAGTCGTGAGGAGCTGATGACGGATATGGGCGAGGCGTGTGTGCGCGACGAGCTGCGAACCCTGTTCCTGTTCGAGCATCTCTCCGACGAGCAACTCGACACGTTGTGCCAGGCCGGAAGCATCGAGACGTTTCCGCCAGGCCTGATCGTCACCGAGGGCGACCCGGCCACCTGCTTCTATGTGTTGATCGACGGCGCATTGGTGATGTCGAAGCGTTCCGGCGGCGTAGACATCCAGACCAGCCGGACCTCCCAGCAAGGGGTGTACTTCGGCGCCTGGTCGGCCTACATCCCCGGCGAAGAACACATCTATGAGGCGTCGGTGCGCCTGACCAAGCCGTCGCGGGTATTCGTCCTGGACGCCAATGCATTCGCATCGTTCATGCAATCCCAGTTCCCGATGGCGGTGCACCTGCTCGAAGGCCACATGGTCGGCGGGCGCCGGCAGCGCCAGATCATCGGTCAGCGGGAGAAGCTGCTGGCGCTGGGCACCATCACCGCGGGGCTGACCCATCAGCTCAACAATCCGGCCGCGGCCACCGCCCGGGCCGTGGCCGACCTTCGCGAGGGTTCGGGCAAGATGCGCCACAAACTGGCGATGTTGGCCGAGGGCAAGTTCACCCCGCAGGCGCTGCGCACGCTGGTGACCATCCAGGACGAGGTGGCCGAGCAGGTCGCCAAGAGCAAGAGGTTGGAGCTCACCGCCCTGGAGACGGCCGACCGCGAGGACGAGCTCGGTGACTGGCTCGAGGAGCACGAGATCGCATTCGCCTGGGACTACGCCCCTACGTTCGTCGAGGTCGGGCTCGACATCGATTGGCTGGAACGGATATCGGCATCTCTCGAGGATGAACTCAAAGACGGGGAGCCGTCTGCGTCTTTGCAGGCCGCCCTCGGCTGGCTGAAGTACACCATCGACACCGAGTTGCGGATGATTGAGATCGCCGAGGCAAGCAAGCGGATCTCGGCGCTGCTGGCCGATGCCAAGCAGTATTCGCAGATGGACCGCGGTTCCTACCAGAGCGCCGACGTGCACGAACTGCTGCACAGCACCATGATGATGTTCGGCGACAAGGTCGGTAAGGACAAGCCGATCAGCCTGATCAAGGACCTGGACAAATCGTTGCCCGAGTTGCATTGCTACCCAGGCGATCTCAATCAGGTGTGGACCAACATCATCGACAACGCGATCCAGGCCATGGGCGGGCGCGGCACGCTGACGCTGCGCACCTGCCGGGAGACCGACGACATGATCCGGGTGGAGATCTGCGACGACGGGCCGGGCATTCCCGCCGAAGACATCGGCCGGATCTTCACCCCGTTCTTCACCACCAAGCCGTTCGGCGAGGGCACCGGGTTGGGCCTGGATCTGGCCTGGCGCATCGTGGTCGAGAAACATCACGGCGATCTGCGGGTGCAGTCCGAACCGGGCAACACCCGCTTCATCGTGCTATTGCCGTTGCACGCCCCCGTACCCGAATCGCTGGTCGATTCAGATTCGGCGTGATTCGTTCGGAATAGCCCCCGCGCACAGCTGAGTTGAGAGGTTCATGACCCAGACCACAGCGGACACCAAACCCGACCTCGGCACATTCGGCGCATTCGGCCACTACTCGCAGTTCCGGCAACTGTCCCCGCAACAACTGCGGGACATCGAAGGACTCGGGTACGGCGCCATCTGGGCCGGTGGATCGCCACCCGCCGAACTGGACTGGGTTGACCCGATCCTGGCCGCGACCACCACATTGCAGCTGGCCACCGGGCCCGATCGCCGAGTCGTTCCATCGCATCGACGCGGCCTACCCGGGCCGGTTCCTGCTCGGCATCGGCGTCGGCCACCGCGAGGCGATCGGCGAGTACCGCAAACCGCTCGACGCGCTCACCGATTATCTGGACAAACTCGACGAGTACGGCGTGCCGCAACATCGCCGGGTGGTCGCCGCCCTCGGCCCCAAGGTGCTGCAGGTGTCGGCGGTCCGTTCCGCCGGCGCGCACCCGTACCTGACCACACCGGAGCACACCGCGCAGGCCCGCGAGCTGATCGGTCCCGACGCGTTCCTGGCCCCCGAGCACAAGGCGGTCTTGACCACCGACCAGGACAAGGCGCGTGCGCTCGGCCGCAAGGCACTCGACATCTATCTCGGCCTGACCAACTACCTGAACAACTTCAAGCGGCTGGGTTTCACCGACGAGGATCTGGCCAAGCCGGGCAGTGATCGGTTCATCGACGCCGTGGTGGCCTATGGCACGGCGGATGACGTGGCCGCCCGACTGCGCCAGCATCGGGACGCCGGTGCCGACCACGTACCCGTGCAGGTGCTGACCTCACCGGAGAAACTGGTACCGGCACTGGCCGAACTCGCCGGGCCGCTCGGCTTGGCCTAAGAAGACAAGGACGCATCGATGACCGAATCTCTCTCGTTAAAGCCGGATCTGGGTCGCTATGGGGTGTGGACCTTCGGTGCGGTGCAGCCCGGGCAGGCTGCCGAGATCGAGGAGCTGGGTTACGGCGCGGTGTGGGTGGGCGGATCCCCGGCCGCCGACCTCGCGTTCGTCGAACCCATCCTGGAGAACACCGAGCGGCTGCAGGTGGCCACCGGCATCGTCAACATCTGGACGGCCGACGCCAATACGGTCGCCGAGTCCTTTCACCGCATCGAGGCGGCCCACCCGGGCCGGTTCCTGCTCGGCATCGGGGTGGGCCATCCCGAGCACACCGACGAATACCGCAAGCCCTACGACGCGCTGGTGGAGTATCTCGATGTGCTGGATGCGGCCAAGGTGCCGACCAGTCGGCTGGTGATCGCCGCGCTGGGCGACAAGGTGCTCAAGCTCTCGGCGCAGCGCAGCGCCGGAGCGCATCCCTATCTCACGACGCCGGAACACACCGCGCATGCCCGCGAAGTGTTGGGCGAGACGGTGTTCCTGGCGCCCGAGCACAAGGTGGTGCTGAGCACCCCAGAATCTTCGGCAGCCGCAGCGGCCCGCGCGATCGGACGCGACACGGTCGACTTCTATCTGAATCTGAGCAACTACCTAAACAACTGGCGCCGGCTCGGTTTCACCGAAGACGACATTGCCAAGCCCGGCAGCGACAAGCTGATCGACGCGGTCGTCGCGCATGGCACGGCCGATGCCATCTCCGCGCGGTTGCAGCAACATATCGCCAACGGCGCCGACCATGTCACGATCCAGGTGCTCGGCGGCTCGGACAAATTGATCCCGACGCTGACCGAGTTGGCCGGACCGCTGAGTCTCAAACGCTGAGGGGTTTGCCCGTTAGGGTTGACCCATGCGGCTACTGGTCACCGGCGGCGCCGGGTTCATCGGGGCGAACTTCGTGCATCTCGCCCTTCGTGAGGCACTCACCACCTCGGTGACCGTGCTCGACGCAATGACGTACGCGGGCAGCCAGGAGTCGTTGGCGCCGGTGGCCGACCGGATCCGGCTGGTGCAGGGCGATGTCGCCGACGCCGAGCTGGTGAACAAGTTGGTCGGCGAGGTCGACGCCGTCGTGCACTTTGCTGCCGAGACCCACGTCGACAACTCGGTGGCGAATCCGCAGCCGTTCCTGCACAGCAACGTGATCGGCACGTTCGCGATCGTGGAAGCGGTGCGCGCGCACGGCGTCCGGTTGCACCACATCTCTACCGACGAGGTGTACGGCGATCTCGAGCTCGACAGCCCGGCCCGGTTCACCGAGGGCACGCCGTACAACCCGTCCAGCCCCTACTCGTCCACCAAGGCCGCCGCCGACCTGCTGGTACGGGCCTGGGTGCGGTCCTACGGTGTGCGCGCGACGATCTCGAACTGCTCCAACAACTACGGCCCGTATCAGCACGTGGAGAAGTTCATCCCGCGCCAGATCACCAACATCCTCACCGGCCGGCGCCCGAAGCTCTACGGCGCCGGCGCCAATGTCCGCGACTGGATCCACGTCGACGACCACAACCGGGCGGTGTGGGAGATCCTGACCAACGGACGCGTCGGGCAGACGTACCTGATCGGCGCCGAATGCGAGCGCAACAACCTCACCGTGATGCGCACCCTGCTGCGGCTGATGGGCCGCGACCCCGACGATTTCGACCACGTCACCGACCGGGCCGGCCACGACCTGCGCTACGCCATCGATCCCTCGACCCTGCACAACGAACTGGGTTGGGCTCCCAAACACACCGATTTCGACGAAGGCCTGGAGGCCACCATCGACTGGTATCGCGACAACGAATCCTGGTGGCGTCCCTTGAAAGACGCAGTGGAGGCCAACTACCAGAACCGCGGCCAGTGACCGCGCGCGAACTGACCGTCCCCGGCGCCTGGGAGATCACCCCGACGCTGCACGGCGATGCCCGCGGGTTGTTCTTCGAGTGGTTCACCGATGCCGGGTTCGCCGAGATGACCGGGCACCGCTTCGATCTGAGTCAGGCCAACTGCTCGGTGTCGGCGGCCGGGGTGCTGCGCGGGGTGCATTTCGCTCAGCTGCCACCCAGCCAGGCCAAGTACGTGACCTGCGTGCGTGGCGCCGTGCTGGACGTGGTGGTCGACATCCGGGTGGGTTCGCCGACCTTCGGCCAATGGGATTCGGTGCTGCTCGACGATCGCCAGCGGCGCTCGATCTACCTTTCGGAGGGGTTGGGTCACGCCTTCCTGTCGCTGGAGGACAACTCGACGGTGATGTACCTGTGCTCGGCGCCGTACAGCCCGGGCCGGGAGCACACCGTCCTGGCCACCGACCTGGGGATCGACTGGCCGATCGAGGGCGAGCCGGTGCTGTCCGACCGTGACGCCGCCGCCCCGACGCTTGAGCAGGTGCGCGCCGCGGGACTGTTGCCGACCTGGGACGAGACCCGGGCGTTCGTCGACGAACTGCGCGCCCGGGTGCAGGGCTGAAGCGGACCGGAAACGCTCAGCCCTGATCGAGTGCGTCGATGACGGCCTGCAGTTTGGTGGTGACCTGTTCGGCGACCTCCGATAGGCCGGGTGCGTCGCTGAGTTCGGCCATCAGGGCGGGATTGATGGCGTCCACGATGACGGTGTCGTTGCCGTCGGCGCGCACGACGACGTTGCACGGCAGCAGCAGCCCGATTTCGGGGTCGCTGAGCACGGCTTGATGCGCCAGGCTCGGGTTGCAGGCTCCCAGGATCAGGTAGTCAGCCATGTCGGCGTCGAGTTTGGCCTTCATGGTGGCTTTGATATCGATCTCGGTGAGCACCCCGAAACCCTGGTCGGCCAGGGCTTTTCGGGTTTGCTCGACCGCGTCGTCGAAGGAGGTGCGCAGCCTGGTTGACAGTGCCAGCTTGGTCATCTGTCCCAGTATGCGCCGGGGGTCAGGTATTTCGCGCCGGTGTTGACCGGGACAAGGCCGCGCCCAGCAGTAGCCCGGCGAACGGTATCGCCGCCAGGATGGCGCTCAGCGTTGTGCTGCCACCGGTGACCAGGGTGAAGTTCGTGAGCACCAGCCACAGGCTGCCGAGCAGCCCGGCGCAGGCCAGTGCCGGGGCGATACGGGTCTGCCAGACCCGCCCGCTGGCATGCTCACGGTGCCGCGCGAAGTAGACGAGCACAGCCACCGATGTGGTGAGCATCAGCAACACCATGCCGACGGTGGCAACCCCCGCCATCGAACCGAACACGCCGACCAGCGGGTCCACCCCGAGGACCGCGAGGATCCCGACGATCACTGCCGCGGTGATGGTCTGCACCACCGAGGACCGCGCGGGCGAGCCGTGCCGGGGGTGTACCTCTGCGAGCCGGGCCGGCAGCAATCCCTTTCGGGACAAGGCGAATTGGTAGCGCGCGATGACGTTGTGGAAGGACAGCACACAGGCGAACAGGCTGGTCAGCAGCAGCACGTTGACGATGTCACGCCCGATCCGGCCCAGGTTGTCGTTGGTGGTGTCGAGCAGCATGTTGGCCTCACCGTCGAGGGTGCGCTGCGCGACCTCGGCGACCTGGTCGGGTCCGATCGCGACGACGAACGCCCAGCAGGTCAGGGCGTAGAAGCCGCCGATGATCAGCACCGCAGCGTAGGTCGCACGGGGAATGGTGCGTTCGGGGTCACGGGCCTCGTCGCGAAACACCGCGGTCGCCTCGAATCCGATGAATCCGGTGAGCGCGAACAGCACCGCGATACCGAGCACCCCGTCGGTGAAGACACCCGGCGTGAACGACGCGACGGTCAGCCCGGCCGGCCCGGGGTTGGCGACGATCACCAGATCAAGCAGCACCACAATGCCGATTTCCAGCACCAGGGCGATGCCGAGCACTTTGGCGCTCAGGTCGATATGGCGGTAACCCAGGAAGGCGACGATGGCCAGTATCGCGAATGAGTAGACCGGCCATGGGATTTGCGGACCGCCGTAGAACCGGACGGTGTCATCGATGGCCCAGCCGATGTAGCCGTAGATGCCCACCTGGATCGCGGTGTAGGCGATGAGCGCCACCGCCGCGATCCCGTTGCCCATCCGCTGGCCGATGCCCAGCGTCACGTAGGAGAAGAAGGCACCGGCCTCGGGCACGTACGGCGTCATCGCGACGAACCCGACGCTGAACACCAGCAGCACGAGTGCGGCGATGAGGAATCCGACCGGGGCGCCGGCACCGTTACCCAAACCCATTCCCAGCGGCATGTTCCCGCCGATCACGGTCAGCGGTGCGGCGGCGGCAACCACCATGAACACCACACCGATGGGGCCGAGTTTGCCCTGCAGGCGCTGCCCCGGTTCGGTGGCGACAGCTTGGTCGGTCATTGGCCCTCCAGCAGAAGTGCGCTGCGGAACAGTTTGTGGTCGAGTGCGTGCGCCGTGCGGCCGTCGGGGCCGGTCAGGGTCTGCGCTGCCACGAGTGCGTTGACGATGGCTTCCTCGGTGGCCTCGATGACCAGGTCGAACAGTCGCGTCATCAGCTGCGGCGCGACCATCCGCAGCTCGACTTCGGGGCGTTCGGTGTCGACGTCCTCGTCCCATGCGTACGGCGGGATGCCGCGGTTTCCGGTGGCGAAGGCCAGCATCAGGTCACCGCTGTATTGCTCACCGGTGCCGCCGAGCACCCCGACCGCCAGGGCGGCTCGCTGCGCCAGCCGAGTGCACTGGTGCGGCAGCAGCGGCGCGTCGGTGGCGACGATGACGATGATCGAACCCGACCCCGGCTCGTAGGCCCGCGGCATATCGGGGACCGGGACCTGGTCGGGTCCGATCAACTCCCCTACCGGAATGCCATTGATCCGAAGCCGTTCCCGCCGTCCGTGGTTGGCCTGCACCAGGGTGCCGACGGTGTAGCGGCCGGTGGCGGTGTCGGTGACCCGCGAGGCGGTGCCGACGCCGCCCTTGAAGCCGTGGCAGATCATGCCCGTTCCGCCACCGACGTTGCCCTCGGCGACCGGTCCGTCGGCTGCCGCGGCCAGCGCGGCGTGCACGTGTTCGGCACGCACGTGGTGGCCGTTGATGTCATTGAGCAACCCGTCGTAGGTTTCCCCGACCACCGGCAGCGACCAGTACAGCCCTTCACCGCGGGCCTGCACCTGCGCGTCGACCAGCGCGTCGCGGACCACCCCGACGTTGTGGGTGTTGGTGAGTCCGATCGCGGTGGTGAGTTCGCCGGATTCGCGCACCCATTCCAGTCCGGTGAGTTCACCGCTGCCGTTGAGCCGGTGCGCACCGGCGAACACCGGCTCGGTCCAGATGTCGGAATGCGGGACGATGACGGTCACCCCGGTGTTGACGCATCCGGGCTGCTGGATCGTGGTGTGACCGACGCGCACACCTGCGACGTCGGTGATGGCGTTGTGCGGGCCGGTGGGGTGTTCCCCGATGACGACACCGAGATCCCGGGCCCGCGTCGGTTGACCTGTTCTTTTCATGATTGGAAAATAATGGGGGTAGGGGGCGGTTAATGCAAGGGGTAAAAGCGGATCGGTAAAGATGGAGCTGTGGCACGGCCCAACCGACAGGCAGAACGACGCGAGGAGATCCTCGATGCGGCCATCGCGCTGATCGAGCGACATGACCTCGCCACGCTGCGCATCGCTGACGTCGCAGCCGAGCTGGGGCTCACCGCCAACGCCGTGCGCTACTACTTCAAGGAGATGGATCAGCTGCTGTCCGAACTCGCGCAGCGCTCGGACAGCCGCTTCTACGACGCACGGCTGGCGGTGATCAAGGGCACCAACGATATTGCCGAGCAGCTGGCGTTGACCATCGCCTCCGGCCTGCCGACGGGGCCCGAGGACGCCGAGTGGCGGGCGATCTGGCGGGCCGTGCTGGCGGCCGGATTCGAACTCGACCAACGCCGCGACGTGCAGCACATCTACCACCGCCAGGTTGGCCTCTACGCCAGCATCCTCGACGCCGGCGCCGCGGACGGCTCCTTCGAACTCGGCTCCCCTGCCCGCGATATCGCCATGACGTTGATGGCGATGGAGGACTATCTCGGGTACCGGATCGTGGCACGCGATCCTCAGATGGGTCGCGACACGGCGCTGCGACTCATGCGCGGGTATGCCGAGTTGGCCACCGGCGCGCGCCTGCCGGTGACGGTTTGAGCCGTCAGGTGTTCTTGGCTATGAAGCGGTGGAACAACGGCCAGGCAAGGGCCAGGTTGTAGAGCACGCCGCCGGCCAGGTACGGCCACCACGTGCCATGGTCACTGGCCACCCAGAATGCTTTGGCCGCCCAGTACGGCGGCAATACGCCGAACGCGAGTTGCCAAGGCGAGTCGATGAACCAGGGCAAGCACGGCAATCCCGCAATCAGCATGCCCAGCGCACGCACCATGGCAATTCCCTGAATCTTGTTGCCGGCCAAAGCAACGATCAGCAACAACGTCACCACAGCGGACAATCCGGCGACCATTCCGATCGGCATCAGCACCGCGACCATTCCAGGCGCCAGGATCCCGCTGAACGACATCGTCGCGACCACGTAGACCGTTGTGACCACCATGACCGTTGCGGCACGGTAGGCGAAGAACGTCGACATCGGCACCGGCGTCACACGCAGCGCTGCCAGCGTGCCCGCATCGACCTCGTCGAGCACCAAGAACGCCCCAAGCGCACCGGCGATGATGATGCTGGTAAGCAACAGAAACGCGGTGAGCACCAACGGGTAGTACGGCACCAGATCGAAACCGTAACGGCGCTCAAGCATTTCGGCGACCGCCGGGGTGAGGATCGCCACCCCCGCCGTCCAGATCACCGGAGCGAGTATGAGCATCACCAGCAGCGGGTCACGGTAGGTTCCGCGAATGTCATTGCGGCCGAATGCGGCCAGCGCCTTCCGCGTGGTCAATCCTTGGGTCATCGCGAACCCGACCGTTCAATGACATAACGGCCGAACAGCACATGGGCGGCGCGCCACAACGCGACCAGCCACAGCACCGGGTAGCACACCGCGTAGAGCAGCTGCCAGTTCGCCAGATCCACCTGGTCGAACGCGGCACCCAGCAGCAGCAGTGGCCCCTGGGTGGGCATGACGTACAACATCGGGTTCGGCCACAATCCCGAGTAGTAGATCAGCGGCGGCACGAGCAGGATCGCCAGCGGGATGGTGGCGGCGATAAACCAGTCCGTGACCGAGGAAAACGGCAGCGACGTGATGAACCCCGCCATCAGCATTACCAGCGTGCCGAGCACCACCCCGAGAATCAGCGGCACCGGATGGTAGGCGAACCCGTCGGCGACGGTTGAAACCACGATCGCCACGAGCAATGAGATTGCCACGAGCACAACAAGTTTAGCGGCGAGGTACTCCCAGAACCGTAACGGTGTCGAGATGATGGCACCGAGGGTTCGTTCCTGTTTCTCGAAGAACACCGAGCCGCCGATGAAGAAGAATCCGATGATCGCGATGTCGCCGGACAGCACGTAAGGTTCAGCGACCGGGCGCAGGCTGTGCGGCATGGGCAGCAGGACCGCCAGCCAGATGAGCCCGGAGAACACCCCCGCGTGCAGGAATTTCTGCCTGAGTTGCAGTTTCAGCTCGAGCCGGATCGCGGTCGCCAGCCTGCTCATGTCAGCCGCTTTCCGGTGACCTCGACGAAGACGTCATCGAGACTGGCTTCGCGACTGTGGATGGTATCGACGTGGTGATCGCGCAATATCGCATGAAACTCCGGATCGTCGGCCAGGTCGTCCATCCCGAACTCGGCGGTGGTGAGCTCGCCCCGAACGCGGTACTGCACCCGCACACGGCGTTGGCTGCGCGCGATCTTCAACTCGGCCGGAGTATCGAGTGCCACGATGGCGCCGTCGACGACGAATGCCACCCGGTCACACAGCTCATCGGCGGTAGACATGTCATGGGTGGTGAGAAAGATCGTGCAGCCACGCTCCCTCAACCCCATGATGATGTCTTTGACCTTGCGGGCAGTGACGGGGTCGAGTCCTGACGTCGGCTCGTCGAGGAAGAGTAAGTCGGGATTGTTGAGCAGGGACCGGGCGAATGTCAGCCGCATCTGCATTCCCTTGGAGTACTTGGAAACTCGCGTGTGGGCGGCGTCGGCTAGGCCGACCGCTTCGAGCAACTCCATCGGATCCGCCGTCGGGCCGTCATACAGTGCCGCGAAGAACCGGAGATTCTCCAGCCCGGTGAGTTTGTGATAGTGGTTCGGCAGCTCGAATGAGACGCCGACGCGCTGGTAGTAGTCCGGACCCCAGTCCAACGGGTCCTTCCCCCACACCGTGGCGAGCCCGCGGTGGCCGCGCAGCAGGCCGATCAGGAGCTTCTGGGTGGTGGATTTTCCGGCGCCGCTGGGACCGAGGAACCCGAAGATCTCTCCGCGCCGGACGGTGAAATCCATGTTGCGGACTGCGGGTTCGGTCGCGTTGGGATAGCTGAATGTCAGCCCTTGCACCTCGATGACATCCGTCATGACGTGCGGGGTTGTAGCCACCGGTGGCATATGCATCGGTCACCTTTCGGTCGGCGCGCCCGGTCGGGTTTCGACAAGGAGCGCACAGCTGAATAACGTTTCCGACCAGACTTCCCGGAGCACCGGTGATGACCGTACTAAACTTTCAGTAATTTGTGAAGACTATTTGGGTTGAGGAGGATTGCGGTGTCAACATCGCCAGATCTGCAGCATGCGGCCGAGCAGCTCGCCCTGACGCTCACCAACCACGGGATGCAACGGATGACCGCCCGGGTATTGGCCACGCTGCTGTTCACCGAACAATCCAGCGTCACGATGGGTGAACTGGCCGATACCCTCAACGCCAGCGCCGGCGCGATATCCGGTGCGCTCAAAATGCTCACCTCCGTCGGGCTTGCCGAACGGGTGCCCGCACCGGCAAGTCGGCGCGAGCATTTTCGGCTGCGTGACGACGCCTGGGCGATTCTGTTCACCAACCAGAACGAGACCATCAGGGCCATGCAGGACGCGGCCGATGCCGGTCTCGCGGTCGCCGAGGCTCAAGGCCCAGCACGGCAGCGCCTCACCGAGATGCGCGACTTCTACGCCTTCCTGATGGCCGAGATCCCAGCGGTACTCGAGCGGTGGCAGCAACGGCGATGATTCAGCGCAGCAGACCGACCTGGCGGTACACCGCCCGCAGATACCGCCGCATCTCCTCGGCGTCGGGCGGATCGGGCTGCAGCACACGGTAAGTCACGGCTCCCACCATCATGTCGATCGCCACCTCGAAATCGGTGTCGGCGGGTACGGTGCCCTCCTCGCGTGCCCGCTCCAGCAAGCGCCGGGCAAGCTCACGGCGCGGCAGAATGAAGCGCTCCCAGTAAACAGTCATCAGCGCGGGATGACTGACGGCCGAACCGAACACCTTCGCGATCAGTGCCCGGTAGCGCGGTGTGGTGACCGTGGCGGCAGCACTGTCGATGGCCGCTTCGACCAATCCGTACGGCGACTGCGTCTCGACGGCCTCGGGCGACGCCCAATCCACCTCTTCGGCGATCAAGGTCTCGATGGCCACGGCGATCACGTCTTCCTTCGTCGACCACCGCCGGTAGATCGCCGGCTTGCCGACACCCGCTTTCTTCGCGATCTGCTCGATGCTGCTGCCCTCGACGCCCCGCTCGATGAACAGCTGCAGGGCGGCGTCGAGGATCGCGCGATCGACCGCGGCGTCGCGGGGCCGGCCTCGGACACCCGGTTGGGTCATCGAGTGCTCCCGGTGGTCAAGGCCGCAATGAGCCAGCGGTGCAAGCCATCCACCTCATCGGGACTGCCGCGCCATGCCAAATGGGCGTCCGGCCGGATCAGCATCATCTGGTCATCGTCGTAACGCAGGACCCCGACAAACTCGCCGAGCCGATCCCGAACCGGGTCGAGGGGCTGCCCGGCGGGCGCGCCCGGCGGAAGCAGCACCGCCCACCGCCCGCCCAGCTCGCGGTGCAGGCGGGTGCGGGTGCCGTCCGTACGGGTGCAGGGCAGGTCGGCGATCCGATCGCCGGGCCGCGGTTTGCGCCCCCGGCCGCCAAGCGGGCCTTTGCGGTAGCTCACCCACAACTGAGAGGTCGAGTAGGTGGTCCACCGCTGGACGACGGCCAGGCCGAAAATGCGCGGTATGACGTGGTCGCGCAGGAAGCGGCCCAGCGGATTGTTCACGACGTTGACGCGCGTCACCGCGCTGGTGCCGCGCAGCACCTCGGTGGCCAGCGGTCGACGCTCGGCCTCGTAGGTGTCGATCAGCGCGTCGGCGGCCCGGTCACGCACTACCAGAGCAAGTTTGAAGGCCAGATTCTCCGCGTCGCCGATACCGGTCAGCATGCCCTGGCCACCGAACGGCGCGTGCGCGTGGGCGGCGTCACCGGCAATCAGGACCCGCCCCCGCCGATAGGTGTCCGCCAGCCGGCGATGCACGGTGAACACCGACAGCCATTCGGCGTCACCGACCCGCACCTCCCGCCCGGTGCGGTGCGGCAGGATCTGCCGGATCCGGTCCAAAATGTCTGCCTCGCTTGGCTTTTCGTCCATGCCGGGGTCGTAGGCGAGAATCCGCCACAGGTCGTCGCGGCCGCTGGTATCGGGCATCGGCATCGCGCCGAGCATGCCGTCGGGATGAATCCAGCCGGTCGTGCCGCTTCGGTCGAGGTCCCAGTCCAGGTGCACATCGGCGAGCAGGAAGCGTTCGGTGAGCCTGACCCCGGGAAAGTCGATATCGGCCAGTTGCCGGGTGGCGCTGGTCGTGCCGTCACAGCCGACCAGCCACCGCGCGCCGATCAGCTCGCCGTCACCGAGTTCGGCCACCACGGTGTCACCCTGCTGCCGCAGACCGACCAGCGGCCTACCCCACTCCGGCTCGACACCGAGCTCCGCCAGTCGAGCACGCAGCGCTGCCTCGATCCTGGCCTGGGACACCACCATCGGCGGGGCGGCGGTGCGCATGCCGGGGTCGCCGAACTCCACGGTCATCACCGGCCGATCGCCCAGATAGTTGGTGATGCGCATGGCGCGCAGCGACTCATCCGGCAGCGTGCCCAATGCACCGATCCGGTTGAGCACCTCCGAACCACGGGCGTGCAGAAAGTTGGCCCGCGACGTTGTCGCCGGCCCCGTCGCGCGGTCGACGACCCGCACCGAAAGGCCGTGCAATCGCAGGCAGCAGGCCAACGTCAAACCGGTCGGCCCGGCCCCCACCACGACGACATCGGCATCCGCGGAACTACCGGTCATCGAAATATCGTAACGACCCCGTTTCGTAATGTAAATGCCGAAACGGCCTCGGCTGGGGTGCTCGCCACCCCTTGCCAATCACCCGGACCAATTACTAGGATATCCAAGTATCTCGGGTGAACCCCGGACCTCATTCCTGCATCAACGCGCCTCTCTTTGGACGGAACGCCATGACCACTCAGATTCCCCACTTCATCAACGGCCAGCGCACCACCGCTGGGTCCACCCGCACCGCCGACGTGCTCAACCCCAGCACCGGCAAGGTGCAGGCGCAGGTGGTGCTGGCGTCGGCAGCCGATGTCGACGCCGCCGTCGCCGGCGCCGCGGAGGCCCAGAAGGAATGGGCTGCCTACAACCCGCAGCGCCGCGCCCGGGTGCTGATGAAGTTCATCGAACTGGTGAACCAGAACTCCAACGAGCTGGCCGAACTGCTCTCGCTCGAGCACGGCAAGACCGTGGCCGACTCGCTGGGCGACATCCAGCGCGGCATCGAGGTCATCGAGTTCTCGATCGGCATCCCGCACCTGCTCAAGGGCGAGTTCACCGAGGGCGCCGGCACCGGCATCGATGTCTACTCGATCCGCCAGCCGCTGGGCGTGGTCGCCGGCATCACCCCGTTCAACTTCCCGGCGATGATCCCGCTGTGGAAGGCCGGCCCCGCGCTGGCCTGCGGAAACGCGTTCATTCTCAAGCCGTCCGAGCGCGACCCCTCGGTTCCGCTGCGGCTGGCCGAGCTGTTCATCGAGGCCGGGCTGCCGGCCGGTGTGTTCCAGGTGGTCCAGGGCGACAAGGAAGCTGTCGACGCGATCCTGGAGCACCCGGAGATCAAGGCGGTCGGCTTCGTCGGCAGCTCCGACATCGCGCAGTACATCTACGCCGGCGCGGCCGCGCACGGTAAGCGCGCCCAGTGCTTCGGCGGCGCCAAGAACCACATGATCGTCATGCCCGACGCCGATCTGGATCAGGCCGTCGACGCACTGATCGGCGCCGGGTACGGCAGTGCCGGCGAGCGTTGCATGGCGATCAGTGTCGCCGTGCCGGTCGGCGAAGACACCGCCAACCGGTTGCGCGCCCGCCTCGTCGAGCGGGTCAACCAGCTGCGCGTCGGCCACAGCCTGGACCCCAAGGCCGACTACGGACCACTGGTCACCGGGGCCGCGCTGGAGCGGGTGCGCGACTACATCGGCCAGGGCGTCGAGGCCGGCGCCGAGCTGGTGGTCGACGGCCGTGAGCGGGCCAGCAACGAACTCACCTTCGGCGACGACAACCTGGAGAGCGGCTACTTCATCGGGCCCACCCTGTTCGACCACGTCACCACCGACATGTCGATCTACACCGACGAGATCTTCGGACCGGTGCTGTGCATCGTGCGTGCGCACGACTACGAAGAGGCGCTGCGGCTGCCGACCGAACATGAGTACGGCAACGGCGTGGCGATCTTCACCCGCGACGGCGACGCCGCCCGCGACTTCGTGTCGCGCGTGCAGGTCGGCATGGTCGGCGTCAACGTGCCGATCCCGGTTCCGGTGGCCTACCACACCTTCGGCGGCTGGAAGCGGTCCGGATTCGGCGACCTCAACCAGCACGGGCCGCATTCGATCCTGTTCTACACCAAGACCAAGACCGTCACCGAGCGGTGGCCGTCGGGCATCAAAGATGGCGCCGAGTTCGTCATCCCGACCATGAAGTAGCGGACCGACGAGCGCTTGCGCGAGGAAAAGAACAACCAGTGAATCTGCATGACCCGTACAGCCTGAGCGAAGACGATCGAGTAATTACCGAGACGGCGGCTGCGTTCGCCGAAAAGCGCATCGCGCCATACGCGTTGGAATGGGATGAGACCCATCACTTCCCCACCGACGTATTGCGCGAGGCGGCCGAACTCGGCATGGGAGCGATCTACTGCGGCGAGGACACCGGTGGCAGCGGGCTGCGCCGCCTGGATGCGGTGCGCATCTTCGAGGCCCTCGCCGCCGCCGACCCGACCCTGGCGGCGTTCCTGTCCATCCACAACATGTGCGCGTGGATGGTGGACAGCTTCGGCACCGAGGAGCAGCGCAAGACCTGGGTGCCCAGGCTGGCCTCGATGGAGGCCATCGCCAGCTACTGCCTGACCGAGCCGGGAGCCGGCTCGGACGCGGCAGCGTTGCGCACCAAGGCCGTTCGCGACGGGGACGACTACATCCTCGACGGGGTCAAGCAGTTCATCTCCGGCGCGGGCAGCTCGGACGTGTATGTGGTGATGGCCCGCACGGGTGCTGACGGCCCGAAGGGCATCTCTACCTTCGTGGTCGAAAAGGACACGCCGGGGCTGAGTTTCGGTGCCACAGAACAGAAGATGGGCTGGAATGCCCAGCCCACCGCGCAGGTGATCTTCGAGGGCGTGCGGGTTCCGGCGGACGCCCTGCTGGGCGCCACCGAGGGCACCGGGTTCGGGATCGCGATGAACGGCCTGAACGGCGGCCGGCTCAACATCGCGGCCTGCTCGCTGGGCGGGGCACAGGCCGCCTACGACAAGACGTTGAGCTACCTCGCCGACCGGCAGGCCTTCGGCGGTGCCCTGCTCGACGAGCCGACCATCCGGTTCACCCTCGCCGATATGGCCACCGGCCTGGAAACATCGCGAAACATGTTGTGGCGGGCGGCCTCCGCGCTGGATACCGATCACCCCGACAAGGTGACGTTGTGTGCGATGGCCAAGCTCTATGTCACCGACAAGTGCTTCGAGGTGGCCGATCAGGCGCTGCAGTTGCACGGCGGCTACGGCTATCTGCGTGAGTACGGTCTGGAGAAAATCGTCCGGGATCTGCGGGTGCACCGCATCCTTGAGGGAACCAACGAAATCATGCGCGTGGTGATCGGGCGGTCCGAATCGTCGCGTGCACGCAACTCTGCATAGGAGGGGTACGTGAGCACGATCGCGTTCTTGGGGCTGGGCAATATGGGCGGGCCGATGGCCGCCAACCTGGTGACCGCCGGGCACACCGTGCGTGGTTTCGACCCGGTGCCCGCGGCGCAGGAAGCGGCAAAGGCCAACGGCATCAACGTGTTCGCCACCGGCGCGGAGGCGGTCACCGGTGCCGACGTGGTGATCACCATGCTGCCCAACGGGGCATTGGTGAAGAGCTGCTACGCCGAGGTGCTGCCCACCGCCGCCGAGGGTGCGTTGTTCATCGACAGCTCCACGATCTCGGTCGATGACGCTCGCGAGGTGCACAAGCTGGCGCTCGATCACGGATTCGCCCAGCTTGACGCCCCGGTGTCCGGCGGCGTCAAGGGCGCGGTGGCCGGCACGCTGGCCTTCATGGTGGGCGGTGAGGATGATGCCGTCGAGCGCGGTCGCGCGGTGCTGGAACCCATGGCGGGCAAGATCATTCACTGCGGTGCCACCGGCGCCGGCCAGGCCGCCAAGGTCTGCAACAACATGGTGCTGGCAGTGCAGCAGATCGCCGTCGGCGAAGCGTTCGTGTTGGCCGAGAACCTCGGCCTGGACAAGCAGGCTTTGTTCGACGTGATCACCGGCGCGACCGGCAACTGCTGGGCGGTGCAGGTGAATTGCCCGGTGCCTGGACCTGTTCCCACGTCCCCGGCCAACAATGATTTCAAGCCGGGGTTCGCCACCGCGCTGATGAACAAGGACCTCGGCCTGGCCATGGCGGCGGTGGAATCCACGGGATCGGCGGCCCCGCTGGGCAGCCATGCCGCCGAGATCTATCGGAAGTACGCCGTCGACCATGCCGACAAGGACTTCAGCGCGGTGATCGAGACGCTGCGCGGCTGATTCGCGTTCGCGTTCGTAACGTGGTGGCGCCGAAAACCGAGTTTCGCCACCGCCACGTTACAAACGCGGCCCGCCGCGGTGTTACGACCGCGAAGCCCATGCCTTGGCAAGCCTTCCGAGAACGGTGGCCTCGCCGTCGCGGCAGGTGATCCGAATGATGATCCAGCCCATTTCGATCATTTCGTCGATGCGGGCGATGTCCTTGCGGAGAATGTCGGGATCCGTGTGGTGTTGCCCTTCGTACTCGATCGCGATCTTCAGCTCAGGCCAGGCAGTATCGACCTCCCCGATCAATACGCCGTACTCGTTGTAAATAGGGTGCTGTGTCTGTGGCGGCGGATAGCCCGCGCGAACAACCAACAGCCGCAACCAGGTTTCCTTCGGCGATTCGGCTCCGGGATCGACCAGGGCGATGCTCGCACGCGCCCGCTTCATGCCCTTGCGCCCGGCGTGCCGCTGTGCCGCCAGTTCGATGTCGGCGACTTTCAGGCGAGCGGCGCGCGCGAGCGCATCGACTGCGGCCACGGCGGCATCTTCGGGCAGTCGACAGGCCAAATCCACCGCCGTGCGGGCCGGGGTGGTCAGCCGGATGTCGCCGATCAGACAGATTTCGTCATCGTCGACCGCATCGGCCCACGCGACGACGCCGGGGGTCGGTCGCCGGTTGGTATCAAGAATGTTGGCGGGTAGCGCCGGATCGATCCAGCGGGCACCGTGCAGCGCCGAAGCCGAGTATCCGGCCAGCACACCCCGCCGCCGTGACCGCAGCCAGCTGGCTTTGGCCCGCAGCACCGCGGTAGGCCGGGTTCCACGCGGGACATAGATGTCGTGGTGCACGGCGATGAACCGGGCGCGCAATTCGTGGCGGGTCAGCTTCTTGGCGGCAATCGCCTCGCTGCCGATAAACGGTTCCACCATGCGAGAGGAGTGTGCCCGCGCCCACTGACAGCCTCACGTTCGTAACGCCAGGGCGATGAAACTCGAGATTCGCCGCCACGACGTCACAAACGCGGCCCGCCGCGGTGTCGCAAACGCGGCCTGCCGCGGTGTCGAAAACTAGGCGGCTGACGGGCTGCGGCTGCCCCACCACTGGCTGTGCAGTCGCTGGCATACCGGCAGGCGCAACGCGTCGGCACCGGCGTAGTCGGCGCGCACCGCGGCGGCGCCGCGAGCATGAGCAGCGGCGCGCGAACCCGCGCTGGAGTCGGGGTCGATGAGCACGCTGGCCAGCCCGGCACCGTTGGCGGCCCGCAGCCCCGCGGCCGAGCCCACCATGGCCAGCGCGTCGTGGCCCGCCACGCCGAGTTCGGCCAGGGCGTGCCGGTACAACCCGGCTCCCGGTGTGCTCACGTCGTCGGCGGTGACCACGGTTTCCACCAGGCCTTCACCGACCAGCTGGCGCACCAGGGGTTCGGCCCAGCGCCGCCGGCCGGCGGCGATCACCCCCACCGGCACTCCGGCGGAGAACGCGTCCATCGCGAGATCGTCCAGACCCGGCCGGGGCGTCAGGCCGACGTCGAGGATCATCTCGTCGAACATCATGTCCTTGGTCATGCAGATCTCGTCGGCGAGCACTTGGGTGAGCACATCGCTATCCGGCACCACACACCGTTTGCGCAGTTCAGCGGCGACCCGCTGCCGTTCGTCGGGCAGCGCCAGGAGCTGCTGATAGCGGCCGATCCCCCATTCGATGGGCAGGCCGTGGGCGGCGAAGGCGGCGTTGAAGACGACGCGATGCCCGTCGACGCCGAGATCCGACAGCGCGTCGAGGTCAAAGATCACCGCGCGCAGCGGATGGGGACTGGTATCGGCCCGCGAACAGTCCCACCAGAACCGTCCAGCACGCCATGACTTCGTTTGTGGTGACGACACCCCATGACAGTGGCGCACGTCACAACCGTCGCGCGTCCCCCGTAGGGGGGATAGGGCAGGTCAAGTTGAGCTACTCAACCCGACACAAGCCCTCAATGAGCCCTCACCGCGCTTAGGGTGATGCCATGGCGCCCTCCATTCCAGTGCGCCTTGTGCTGGTCGACGACCATGAGATGGTCATCGAGGGTCTCAAGGCCATGCTTGCCGCGTTCAACGACCGGGTCCAGGTGGTGGGCCAGGCCGTCGGTGCCGAACGCGCCCTGACCGTGATCGCGGAACTCGACCCCGACATCGTGCTGTGCGACGTCCGCATGGAGGGCTCCAGCGGATTGGATCTGTGCCGGGTGCTGCGCGAGCGCGATCCGGACCGCAAGGTGGTCATGTTGTCGGTCTACGACGATGAGCAGTACCTGTTCCAAGCGTTGCGGGTGGGCGCCGCCGGGTATCTGCTCAAGAGCATCAGCAGTGACGAACTGGTGCGTCAGATCGAGTTCGCGCACAGCGGCCAGACCGCGATCGACCCCGGCATGGCGGCCCGCGCGGCCGGCACGGCGGCCCGGCTGCAACGCGACGAGTTCTGGCCCGGTGTGCGTCAGGGGCTGACCCAACGCGAAAGCGAGATCCTGTCCTTCGTGGTCGCGGGCCTGTCCAACCGCGGCATCGCCAACAAGCTGGTGATCGGCGAGGAAACCGTGAAGACCCACCTTCGCTCCATTTACCGCAAGCTCGGCGTCAGCGACCGCGCCGGCGCGGTGGCCACCGCACTGCGGGAAGGGATCTATCAATGAAACCCGGACGAGACCTCGGCCCGATCGATCTCACCGCCGACCGGGAGTTGGCCCTGCTGCGCGAGCTCATCCAGGCCGCCTCCAGTGGCCCCGGGGTGGAGCCGCTGGCCGCCGCGGCGGCCCGGATGATCACCGCGGCCACCGCCACCGATGTGTGTTTCGTGCACGTGCTGGACGACTCGGATCGCTCCCTGACTCTGGCCGGGGCCACCCCACCGTTCGACGCCGAGATCGGCAAGATCCGGCTGCCGCTCGGACAGGGCATCTCCGGCTGGGTGGCCAGCCACCGCCAGCCCGTGGTGATCAGCCACGACAAGGAATCCGATCCGCGCTACAAGCCTTTCGAGTCGCTGCGCGGGCGGGATTTCACCTCGATGGTGTCGGTCCCGATGGAGACCGGGCCGGGCGGTCTGGTCGGCGTGCTCAACGTGCACACCGTCGACCGCCGCGAATTCACCTCGCGCGACGTCGAGTTGCTGTTGGTGATCGGCCGCCTCATCGCCGGTGCGTTGCACCAGGCCCGGTTGCACCGCCAGCTGGTGGCCCGCGAGCGGGCGCACGAGAATTTCGTGGAGCAGGTCATCCAGGCTCAGGAGATCGAGCGGCGCAGGCTGGCCGGCGATATCCACGACGGCATCTCCCAGCGGCTGGTGACGCTGTCCTATCGGCTCGACGCCGCGGCGCGCGCGGTCGACCCGAACGTGGTGGCCGAGCAGCTGGGCGAGGCACGCGAACTGGTTGCCCTGACCCTGCAGGAGGCCCGGGCCGCGATCAGCGGGCTGCGGCCCCCGGTGCTCGACGACCTCGGTCTGTCCGGCGGGCTGGCCAGCCTGGCCCGGACCATCCCGCTGGTGGATCTCGAGGTCGACCTGGCCGAGACCCGGGTGCCCGATCACATCGAGCTGGCGCTGTACCGGATCGCGCAGGAATGCCTGCAGAACGTGGTCAAACATGCCGAGGCCAACCGGGCCCGGCTCACCTTCGCCGTCGACAACGGTGTAGCCCGACTCGAGATCGTCGACGACGGAAAAGGTTTCGACACCTTCGAGCATCCGTTGGGCAGTGACGAGATGGGCGGTTACGGTCTGCTGTCGATGGCCGAGCGGGCCGAGATCGTCGGCGGCCGGCTGCACATCCGGTCCCGGCCCGGGGCCGGCACCGCGGTGACCGCCACAATTCCCCTGCCGTCGGTGATCGAGTAGTCCCCGCGTTCAGAAGTCGCCGGAGTTGCGGCGCAGCGTCTCGATCGATGTCACCAAGGCTCGGGATTGTTCATCGGACATCCCGACATCGGCGAACACCTGCTGGTTGAGCGTCACCGTGGCATCCTCGACCGTCGAGCGTCCCAGTTCGGTGATCCGAACCAGCGTGGTGCGCCCATCGGTGGGGTGCGGGACCCGTTCGACCAGGCCGTTGGACTCCAGCCGCCGGATCGCATGCGTGACGCTGGTGACGTGCACCTGAAGGCGATCGGAGGCCTTGGTGATCGGCAGGGCACCGGCCCGGCTGAACGCCAGCAGCCGCAACAGTTCGTACCGGGAGAAGCTCAGATCGTACGGCCGCAGCGCGGTCTCCACCCGGGCCAGCAGGATCTGATGGGCGCGCATCACCGAGGTCACCGCAACCATGCCGCCGGCCACATCGCCCCAGCCCGCGGCCTCCCAGTTCGTGCGCGCCTGCGCAATGGGGTCACGTTTGTCCGGTGGCGAGGTCACGCCTCTTCATACCGCATGCCGTGCGGACCCCGCGCATTCTGCGCGCATGCGCCCCAGGCGACTACGGCAATCGCGGCTATCGGGCTGCCGTCACCGCGCCCAGCACCGCTCGGGTGGACTGCCGCGAACCGATGGTGATCCGCACCCCGCCGTCGGGGTAATGACGCAGTTGCAGACCGGTGCCGTCAAAGACCTCCGGCCAGGGGGTGGACCGGCCGGGCAGATAGACGAAGTTGGCCTGCCCGTCGGTGCTGTAGACACTCATCGCCCACAACCGCATCTGCAGGTAGCGCCGCTCTGCGGCGATCATCCGGATACGTTGACACAGCTGGTTTTCGGCGGCATAGGACGCCGCCACCGCGACCTCTGCGGTGTGCCCGATACCGAACGGCAATTGCATCCGCCACAGCTGGCGACTGAGATCCGGGGCGCAGAAGCCATACCCGATCCGCAGGCCGGCCAGACCGTAGGCCTTCGAGAAGGTTCGCACCACCACGACATTGCCGAACCGGGAAACCAGGCTCGGCCCGTCGATGCGCTGCTCGGCGGCCAGGAACTCCACATAGGCCTCGTCCAGGAGGACCACGGTGTCCTCGGGCACCCGGGACAGGAAGCGCTCGATGTCGTCTGCGGGTTCGATGGTGCCGGTCGGATTGTGCGGCCGGCACACCGCCACCACCCGGGCCTGCGCCGCGGCCTCGGCCATCGCCTCCAGGTCGTGATGGCCATGCACATCGAGCGGAACCGTCACCGACCGCAACCGCGCCATCTGCGCGAAGATCGGATAACCGTCGAAGGTCGGTGCCGACATCACGATGGTGTCGCCGGGACTGGTCACCGCATGCAGTACCTGCATGATGACCCCGGTCGCACCGGCGCCCACAATCACCTGGTCCTCGGCGATCCCGTCGTGGCCGGCGATCAGCGAGCGCAGCCGTTGCGGCAGGAACTCCGGATACCGGTTGACGGCGTCGTTGGCCGCGTACAGCGCTGAGCGCACCGCGGGCAGCGGCGGGAACGGGCATTCGTTGAGCGACAACGCCAACGGGTTGACCGCCTGCGGCAGTGCCCCGACCGCGTCCAGCAGTGCGGTGCGTGATGCCGTCATCAGCGGACCCCCTGGTCCCCGGCGGGGCGTCCGCCCCACCGCACGGCCGCGGCCCCGGCGAAGTCGCCGGCGTGGGCGAATGCCGCCATCAGTACGGTATCGCCGGCCTTGACCCGTCCATCGGTGACGGCCCGGTCGAAGTTGACCGGAATCCCTGCGGCAAAGAGGTTTCCGCATTCCTCGAAGGTGTCGACGTGCCGAGATTCCGGCAGTTCCAGGGCGTCGCGCCAGTTGCGCAGGAACACCCGGTTGGGCTGGTTGGTGACGAGCAAGTCGATTTCCTTGGGCTGCACACCGATTCGGTCGCAGACCGCGTAGCACACCTCCGGAACCTGCCGGTTGCCCCGGGCCAGCACCTTGGTGATCTTGCTCTCGGTGAACCCGATGCTCGCCTCCCCAGGCCCGGGCTGCCACCACTTGCGGGGCGGATCGAACGTGGCGGTCATCTCGCCGGCGTACTCGCCGTAGGTCCGGCACTCGATATCGAGAATCGGAGACTGGTCGGACAGCGTCACCAGCCCGACGGCCGCACCGTCCCCGGGAACCGATGCTTGCGCCTTACGCCGGATGCCCGGCTGGTCGAAGACCTGACCGGCAGCGTTCTGGGCCACCGCGATCAGCGCGGTGCGGCCCTGTCCGGTGGCCAGCAGCGTGCGGGCCAGATTGAGACCGAGCACAAACGCCGCACACCCACCGTTGTGTAGGTCGATCACCCAGTTCGGTTTCATACCAAGGCGATGCGCCATACCGCCGCCGCCGCCGTAGAAGGGCATATCGGGCATCTGGGTGTGGGTGATCAGCACATCGGCCCCGGCGACGACGTCGGACCCGTGACGTTCGATCAACCCGGCGGCGGCCCGCTCGACCATGTCGATCGCGGTCTCCTCCGGGGCCACGTGGTGGCGGAACCGCGGCG
This sequence comes from Mycolicibacterium frederiksbergense, assembly GCF_029893345.1. Classification (GTDB taxonomy): domain Bacteria; phylum Actinomycetota; class Actinomycetes; order Mycobacteriales; family Mycobacteriaceae; genus Mycobacterium; species Mycobacterium frederiksbergense_B. The sequence continues at coordinate 65,909 of NZ_JARXVE010000008.1, forward strand.
CCCGGAACATCACGTTCTCGGCCAGCTCATCGTTCCCGGCGAACCGGGCGTAATAGTCGGCACCGATCTTCTCGCCGGGCAGGTAGGTCGACACGTCGATGAGGCTGACGGTGTTGTTCTCGTGGTTGTTCATGCGCAGGCTCATATCATCCAGGCCGGGGTCAGTGGCAGCCCGTTGTGGTGGCGGTATTCGGCTATTGCCTTGAGGTTTCGCAGTTCCAGCAGGTGGCCCGGGCCGAACATGTCCCAGAAGTCACCCACCCAGACCGGCCGGCCCGGCGGAGCGGTCTGCGGGTAGGGGTTCTCGTCGTAGAAGGGATGGTGGCAATTCGTCCACAGCACAACCGATCCCGGCTTGTCGAAGACCACCTGCGCGTCGACGATGCGCATCAGATAGATCATCCACAGGTGCTTGCCCTGATCCCAGGCGCAGTGATAGTCCACGGTCAGCGCCTCGCGGTTGGCCACTGTGCGGGTGTAGATTTCGCTGCCCGGGGTGTGCGGCCCGGCGCCGAGCCGGTCGTGCGCCAGCCACAGTCCGGGCTCGTCGGTCGGGGTGAAACCACGCAGGCTGTAGGTCCACTCCTCCAAGCATCGGGTATCGGACATGTAGTCGAACAGCTCATCTGGCGGACAGTCGATGTACTCGTTGACCGTGCAGTACTGACCGAATACCTGATCGTGCGGGTACACCGACCGCATCATGTCCAGGATGATCGGTGTGGCCTGCTCCTTGGGCGAGGTCTCGATCCGGATGAGACCATCGATCGGGGCGTGGGAACCTCGGTGGGCGGTGATGTCCTCAAGCGCGGGCAGTGACATGGGTCTTGTTCTCCTCTGCGATCGAAGGGGTGCGGTCTGGGTTGGCGAGGAACGCCGCGAAAGGTGGGATCTCGTCGGCTGAACACTCGATGCTGAGCACCGACGGACCGTCGGTATCCAATGCGATACCCAGTGCCGCGGGCAGATCCCCGATCTCGGTGATGTCGAGGGCGAGCAGGCCGGGGAACATCGCGGCCAGCCCGGCTCCCAGCCGGCTCGGCCCGAACCGGTTGTAGGAGTACAGATCGTCGTAGAAAAGTTGTTCCCGGGTGACACACATGGCATGCGCATGGTTGTCGAACAGCACGAAGGTGATCGGCAACCGGTACTGCATAGCGGTGTGAATCTCCATGCCGTGCATGAAAAATGAGCCGTCACCGGCGATCACGACGGTGCGTCTGGTGGCCGTGTCAGAGGTTCGGTGAAATGTCATCCCGATACCGGCGCCGAAGCTGTAGCCCATCCCGCCCATGCCAAGCGCGACCAAGAAGCGGCCGTCGCGGCGGGCAGGCAGGTAGTGGATCGCCGAGGCGCCGACGTTACCCGCGTCGACGGCGATATCGGTGCCGTCGGGCAGCGCGACATCGAGTACCGCCATCGCGTCGCGGTACCGGATGCCCGGACCGACGTGAGCCGGGGGCCGCAATTCGCTGCGCGGCACCTGGTCCGGCACCCGCACCTGGGTGGCTCTGCCTTGCCCGGACAGCGCCCGGGCCAGCACCGCGAGCGATTCCCGCAGATCGTCGGAATGGATGTGGGTGCACGGCAGGTAGGGCGCCTGCGAGCCGATCGAGTAGGTCGCCACCTTGCCCAGCACATCGTCGAGGCCGGCCCGCGCCGTCACCGTCATGCGGGTGCCGACCAGCAGGCACAGCGCGCTCTGCGCGGCCGCGGCGGCCACCCCGGGATGGCCCATCACCCCGGACACTCCCAGGGCGGACGACGAGCCCAGTCCCGGGGTGCCTGCGACGTCCTTGGCGTCGGGCACCGTGGCCACCCGTGCCCGCAATGTGGCCCGCAACCGTTCCAGCTCGGCGCGGGCATCATCGCGGGCCACCTGTTCACCGGCGATGATGGTGACCGGCCCGTCGACCCGGCGCAGCGCCTGCAGCAGCGGCTGCGGGTCGCAACGCTGTGCCGCCACCCGGGCTCCGTTGCCGGCTCCGAATGTCACGCTGCACAGCCCCAGCTCGGCTTGTTGAATGTCCTTGGGCAGCAGCAACACCGCGGGTCCGCCGGTGCGTGCGGCGGCCAGCGCCTCGGGCAGTGCGGTGCGGATGTCGGCGGGTGTGCGCACCCTGCGGCAGTACACCGAGACCGCCGAGAACAGGGCTTGCGCGTCGAGGCTCCGGTTTTCCCCGCTGGTGTCCTGGAATGCGCCCCGCCCGTCCAGGGCCGTGGGCGCCTGCCCGATCAGGGCCAGCACCGGAACCCGGCTGGCCAGCGACTCCCCCAGCGCGGGCACGGTGTTCAGGCAGCCGCCACCGGAGGTCGCGATCACCACGCCGATCCCGGCGCCGCTGCGACTGTAGCCGTCCGCCATTGTGGCAGCGGAGAATTCGTGTTTGGCCAATACCGCGGCGATGTCGTCCCGGAAGAATGCCGCGTCGTAGAGATCCTCGATGTTGGCGCCGTCGACGCCGAAGATGTGCGAGATCCCCCGCGCCGCCAGATAGCCGACGATGTGATCGACCACCCTGTGCCCTCTGACCATGTGTCACCTACTCCCTCTCTGAACAGTGACACGACCCGTCAGTAGGGTTGGTTCACCGCGAGCACGGGTTGGCGCAAACTCCCTGCGACACCACAGCTGGCGGTCAGGGTGCGATCAGGGTGCGCCGCAGCGGCATGATCAGTGCCGGCACACCGGCGCTGCCGGCGTCCGCTGGTGCGTCGATGCCGCCGGCGTCACAGCTTCTTTTCCAGCAGCACCTTGCCGTCGGGGGACGAAACCAGTTGCACCGCAGCGATGTCCCCCACCGGTTTCGGGGTGTTGGCGCTGGGCAGCGCGGTGGCACCGGACAGCCCCAGCCACGTCGCGATCTCGTCGCGGCTGCCGTCGCGACCGAGCACCACCATGCCCAGGTTCTGCGGCGCGACATCCTGCTTGCCCCAATTCCCGTAACTGCACGCCATGTCGATACGGGTGCCCCAGGAATAGCTGCTCATCGCGATGCTGGCGTTGATCGTCGTGTCGGCAACCTTGGTCATGGCCAACATTTGCGCACTCTGCTGCTCGGTGCCGTTGCGCAGACCGAACACCTCGGGACGGATACCGACCACCACGCCCACCGCCAGCAGGGCGGCAGCCAAGCCCACCGCCGCCGAGGTCACCCAGCGTGAGCGCCGCCGGCGCCAGCTGACCTTGTCCAGTACGGATTGCAGCACCTCGGGCCGCAGCGGCGGATCGGGCTGTTCATCTTCGAGGGCGAGCACGTCGTCCAGCTCGAGCATGGCCAGCAGCGCTGGCATGCCGCTCAGCTCGGCGATCCCGGCACGGCACCGTTCGCAGGTTCCTAGATGGGCCTCGTACTCACGACGCTCATAACTGGACAGCGCTCCCAACACATAGGCGGCATCCCAGGTCCGGTAGCGGTCGATCTCCACCGGATCAGGAATGTGGGGTACGCCGAACTGTGTCATCGTGTCACCCCCATTTCTTGCAGGTTGAGCCGTAGCGCGCGGACCGCGTAGTGCAGCCGTGATTTCACTGTGCCCTCGGGTATCTGCAGATCAGCGGCAATCTGCTCAGTAGTCCAGCCCTGGTAGTAAGCCCGGCGAACCACTGCCCGGTGGTCCTCGGACAGTTGGGTGAGCGCGGTGCTCAGCAAGATTCGATCCAATGCGGTGTCCACCTGATCAGGGGTGGCAGCGGTGCCGGCGTGTTCCGCGACCTGTTCAGGGTCGGGGACCCCGGTTTCGTTTCGAAACCGGGCGCTCCGGCGTTCATCGATGATCATGTTGCGCGCAACGGTGAACAACCAGGCCCTCGCGGACCGGTCGGTATCTGCGGTGACGTCGGGGTGGCGCCAGGCGCGCAGCAGCGTCTCTTGCACCACGTCCTCGGCCCGCGCCCGGTCACCGGTGAGCCGCAGGGCATAGCGCCATAGCGCGGCAGCATGCTCGTCGTAGAGCACCCGCATCATGGCGGCCTCCGGATCATCCATTTACGCACCTCCGTCTGTGATACGACGTTGGCGGTGATCCAGTTCAATTACTACCTTTGCGCGCGGACTGACACCAGGGATTGCGCGGGATTCGAGTAGTGATTGCTGTAGCGACCTATTGGGTCAGGATGCGGGGCCCGTTCTCGGTGACGGCGACGGTGTGCTCCCAGTGCGCCGCGCGCGATCCGTCGGCGGTGACCACGGTCCACTCGTCCTCGAGCACCACGGTCTCGACGGTGCCGAGGGTGAGCATCGGCTCGATCGCCAGGACCGAGCCCGGCTGCAGATACGGGCCGCGCCCGGGTGCGCCCTCATTGGGCAGGAACGGGTCCATGTGCATCTGCCGGCCGATGCCGTGGCCGCCGTAGCCGTCGACGATTCCGTACTTGCGGTCGTGGCGGGCCTCGGCGGCATGGGTCTCGACCTCGATCGCGTGCGAGACATCAGTGAGCCGATTTCCGGGCAGCATCGCGGCGATGCCGGCCTCCATGGCCGATTTGGTTGCCGCCGACAGGGCTTCGTCGGCTGCGATGAGTGCACCGACTCCGAAGGTGACGGCCGAGTCCCCGTGCCACCCGTCGACGATCGCGCCGCAGTCGATAGACACCAGATCTCCCGCGGCCAGCACCTCGCCGGCCGACGGAATGCCATGCACCACACGGTCATTGACCGAGGCGCAGATGCTGGCCGGGAACCCGTGGTAACCGAGGAACGACGGGGTACCGCCACCGTCACGGATGACGGCTTCGGCGACCTGATCCAGCTCCAGGGTGGTCACGCCCGGGGCCGCGGCGGCACGCACCGCGCGCAGCGCCGAGGCGACCAGCGCCCCGGCCACGGCCATCGCGTCCAATTCTCCGGCGCTGCGCTGCGCAACGACCTTGCGCTTGCGCAACCCCGGCAAGCTGATCACTTACCCAGTGCTTGCAACGCGCGGGCGAACACCTCGTCGAGGGCGCCCACCGCATCCACGGTCTTCAGCTCGTCGCGGTAGTACTCCAGCAGCGGCTCGGTCTCGTCCCGGTAGACCTTCATCCGGTTGCGAATGACGTCTTCGGTGTCGTCGGCACGGCCACGGCCCTTGAGCCGGGTCAGCAGCTCGTCCTCGGACACCTGGAACTCCACCACCGCATCCAGCTTGGTGTTACGGGCGGCAAGCATGTCGCGCAGCGCACCGGCCTGCTCAACCGAGCGCGGGTACCCGTCCAGAATGAAACCGTCAGCCGCGTCCGGTTGGTCGATACGGTCCTCGACCAGGCGGTTTGTCAGCTCAGCAGGCACCAGGTTGCCGGCGTCCAGGTAGCCCTTGGCCTCCAGGCCGAGCGGCGTGCCCTCACCAATGTTCTTGCGGAACAGGTCCCCGGTAGAAATTTGCGGGATGCCGAGCTTCTCGGACAGCTTCTCTGCCTGCGTGCCTTTGCCCGCGCCGGGCGGTCCGAGTAGGACGACTCTCACTTCAGGAACCCTTCGTAGTTGCGTTGCATGAGCTGGCTCTCGATTTGTTTGACGGTATCCAAGCCGACACCAATCATGATGAGAACCGCGGTTCCACCGAACGGCAGATTCTGAACCGACCCGGTGTTCCCGATCTCCAGGAACAGGTTCGGCAAGACGGCGATCACACCCAGGTAGATCGAGCCTGGCAGGGTGATCCGGCTGAGCACGTACCGCAGATAGTCGGCGGTCGGCTTGCCCGGCCGGATGCCCGGGATGAACCCGCCGAACTTCTTCATCTCGTCGGCACGCTCATCCGGGTTGAAGGTGATCGACACGTAGAAGTACGTGAAGAACACGATCAGGCCGAAGTAAATCGCGATGTAAACCGGATCCGCGGGGTTGGTCAGATAGTCGGCGACGAACTTGTCCCACCATCCGGTGCCCGGATTGGAGCTGCCGCTCCGGATCAGCTGGGTGATCAGGTGCGGAATGTAGATCAGTGACGACGCGAAGATGACCGGGATGACACCAGCCTGGTTCACCTTGAGCGGCAGGTAGGTCGAGGTGCCGCCGTACATCTTGCGGCCCACCATGCGCTTGGCGTACTGGACCGGGATGCGGCGCTGGCCCTGCTCGACGAACACCACGCCGACGATGATGATCAGCGCGGCCACGCAGACCGCGGCGAACACCAGGCCACCGCGGCTCTGCAGGATGGTCTGGCCCTCGGCCGGAATCCGGGCGGCGATACCGGCGAAGATCAGCAGGGACATGCCGTTGCCGATGCCGCGTTCGGTGACCAGCTCGCCCATCCACATCACCAGCGCCGCGCCGGCGGTCATCACCATCACGATCACCACCAGCCCGAAGATGGAGGTGTCCTGGATGATCTCGAGGCTGCAGCCCTGCAGCAGCCCGCCGTTGGCGGCCAGCGCCACGATGCTGGTGGCCTGCAGAATCGCCAGCGCGACCGACAGGTACCGGGTGTACTGCGTCATCTTGGCCTGACCGGCCTGGCCCTCTTTACGCAGCTGTTCGAACCGCGGAATGACCACGGTCAGCAACTGCACGATGATGCTGGCGGTGATGTAGGGCATGACGCCCACCGCGAACACGGTCAGCTGCAACAGCGCGCCACCGGAGAACAGGTTGATCAGCGAGTAGATCTGCGCCGAATCTCCGCCGCTGACCTGCTCGATGCATTTCTGCACGTTCGGGTAGTTGACCCCGGGAGACGGGATCGACGCGCCGGCCCGGTACAGGATGACCAGGCCCAACGTGAACAGGATCTTGCGTCTGAGGTCGGCAGTTCGCAGCGATGAGATGAAAGCCGAAAGCACTCTTCCTCCTGCGCAGCCGACCTCTTCAGCGCGGCGTGCCAAATGGGGCTGGTGGGGCCAGCGTCTTGGTCAGGTCATATCCAGCCGCTGTCCATCAGGCGCATAGCCTGCGGACTCAGCCGTCAAACAGTCTACGAGAGTAACAGCAGTACTCGGATGGCCCCGGCGTCGGCCCGCATCGATCGGTCCAGGATTTCGGGCCAACCGTTTCTTCAGAATCGGAGCGTACAGTCGGCGACAGCTCGTTACACCACCTAACTAATACCTTGCTTTGCAATGAACACAAGGGGAATCGATGGCGTGTAGTGCTTCCAGATTCGATGGAGACACGTGGGACCTGACGTCCAGTGTGGGAGCCACGGCGACCATGGTCGCGGCGGCTCGGGCGATGGCCACCAATGCCGATGATCCGGTGATCGACGACCCGTTCGCCGCTCCCCTGGTTCGCGCCGTCGGCATGGACTTCTTCACCAGGCTGGTCGACGGCGAGGTCAAGCTCGATGAGCTCGACGACGAGGCCGCGATCGGACTGACCCGGTTCGCCAACGGTATGGCCGCGCGCACCCGGTTCTTCGACGACTTCTTTCTGGATGCGTGCCGTGCCGGTATCCGGCAGGCGGTGATCCTGGCAGCCGGGCTGGATTCCCGGGCCTACCGCCTGCCGTGGCCGCAAGGCACCGTCGTGTACGAGATCGACCAGCCGCAGGTGGTCGAGTTCAAGGCCGAAACCCTCGCGAACCTCGGGGCGGCCCCCACGACCGACCGGCGCGCCGTGGCGATCGACCTGCGCGACGACTGGGCGACGGCGCTGACCGAATCCGGCTTCGACCCGGCCCGGCCGACCGCCTGGATCGCGGAGGGACTGCTCGGCTATCTGCCGCCGGACGCTCAGGATCGACTGCTCGACCAGATCACGGCGTTGAGCGCGCCCGGTAGCCGCCTCGGGGTCGAAGGGGTGCCTGCCACCGAGGCCAATGACGAGGAGACGGTCCGGGCCAGGATGCGGCAGTTCACCGAGCGCTGGCGTGCGCACGGCCTGGATATGGACCTCAACGAGTTGATCTACCTCGGCGACCGCGCCGACGTGACGACGTATCTGGAAGGGCACGCCTGGCGGACCACCGGCATCTCGTCGAACGATCTGCTGATCCGCACGGGTCTGCCACCGATCGAGGATGAGGCCCACGCGGCGTCGGTGCACTACATCAGCGCCGAGAAGTAGCGAAGTAGGGGGACACATGGCACGGTCTGACACCGACAGCTGGGATCTGGCCTCCAGCGTGGGCGCGACGGCGACCATGGTCGCCGCGGCCCGCGCGATCGCCAGCGCCGAACCCGATCCGCTGATCAACGACCCCTACGCCGCGGCGTTGGTGCGCGCGGTCGGGCTGGAGTTCTTCACCAAGCTCGTCGACGGCGAGATCACCCTGGACGGCGAGTTGGCCGCCGGGGCCGAGCTGATGACCGGCGTGATGGCGGTTCGGACCAAGTTCTTCGACGACTTCTTTCGTTCCGCGACCAACGCCGGTATCCGGCAGGCGGTGATCCTGGCCTCCGGGCTGGACTCGCGCGCCTACCGACTGCCGTGGCCGCAAGGCACCGTGGTCTACGAGATCGACCAGCCGCAGGTGATCGACGCCAAGACCGCGACCATGGCCCAGATCGGCGCCTCCCCCACCGCCGAACGCCGCACCGTGGCCGTCGACCTGCGCGACGACTGGCCCGCGGCGTTGCGCGCCGCCGGCTTCGATCCGACGGCCCCCAGCGCGTGGAGCGCCGAGGGACTTCTGGCCTATCTGCCGCCGGACGCCCAGGACCGGCTGTTCGACAACATCACCGCGCTCAGCGCCCCGGGCAGCCGACTGGCCACCGAATTCCATCCCGACATCGCGGCGAACCTGCGCGAGCGCGGCAACGCGATGAGCGAGCAGTGGCGTCAGCACGGACTGGACCTCGATCTGGCCAACCTCTGGTACGCCGGCGAGCGCAACTCGGTGGCCGAGTACCTCACCGACAGCGGATGGTCGGTGACCGCCCGACTACGGCCCGAACTGTTCGCCGAATACGGTCGCGTCTTTCCCTCTGGAGAACAGGCCGCGTCACAACGCAATTCACAAGCCATCGTGGCAATACGAAACTAGGAACGACAATGGCACGCACCGAAGGCGACAGCTGGGACCTGGCCACCAGCGTCGGCGCGACGGCAACCGGTGTCGCGGCCTCCCGCGCGCTGGCCACCAAGCAACCCGACCCACTCATCATCGATCCGTACGCCGACGCGCTGGTGCGCGCAGTGGGGTTGGAGCACAGCATCCGACTCGCTGACGGCGAGGTGTGCGTCGACGGCGACCCGATGCTCGATCGGCAGCGGATGTGCGAACAGATCGCCGTGCGCACCCGGTTCTTCGACGACTTCTTCACTGCCTCAACCCAGGCCGGTATCCGGCAGGCGGTGATTCTCGCCTCGGGTCTGGACACCCGCGCCTACCGGCTGCCCTGGCCGGCGGGCAGCGTGGTGTTCGAGGTGGATCAGCCCGCCGTGCTGCAGTTCAAGACCAGGAAGCTGACCGAACTCGGAGCCACATCCGCCGCTCAGCATCACGTCGTGCCGGTCGATCTTCGCGACGACTGGCCGTCAGCCCTGCGCGACAACGGGTTCGATCCGCAGGCTGCGACCGCCTGGATCGCCGAGGGGCTGCTCATCTATCTGCCGCCGGAAGCCCAGGACCGGTTGTTCGACAACATCACCGCGCTCAGCGCGCCGGGCAGCCGGCTGGCCACCGAGCACATGGACACCGTCATGCTCTCGCGGGACTGGTCGCAGCGGGTCAGCGAATGGTCCAAGAAGGTCGGGTCCGAGGTGGACCTGATGGACCTGTTCTATACCGGTGAGCGCGCCACGGCGCGTGACTACCTCGCCTCGAAGGGCTGGGACGTGACGGTGCAGCCCACCCGGGCGGCCTACGCCGCGCATGGTTTCACCTTCCCGGAGGAACTCGCCGATATCACCGGCGATTCTGGTTATCTATCGGCAACGTACAAGGCACCGAACTAGACGACCGGGAGGGCGCACTATGGCACGCACCGACGACGACAGCTGGGATTTGGCCTCCAGCGTCGGGGCAACCGCGACGTTGGTGGCGACCGGGCGGGCGATCGCCAGCCGGGACGCTCACGGCCTGATCGACGACCCGTTTGCCGCGCCGTTGGTCCGCGCGGTGGGCATCGACGTGTTCACCAAGATGGTCGACGGTGAACTCGATCTGGATGCGCTGGCCCAGCTCGCCCCGGATGCGGCCGGACGCGCCCGCGCCAACATCGATGAAATGGCCGTGCGCACACGGTTCTTCGATGATTTCTTTGTGTCCGCGGCGGCCGGCGGAATCCGTCAAGCGGTGATCCTGGCCTCCGGGCTGGACTCGCGCGCCTACCGACTGCCGTGGCCGGAAGACACCGTGGTCTACGAGATCGATCAACCACAGGTGATCGAGTTCAAGACCCGCACCCTGGCCGATCTCGGCGCGGCACCCACCGCGCACCGCCGCACCGTGCCGATCGATCTGCGTGACGACTGGCCGGCCGCCCTCCAGGCGGCCGGACTGAATCCGGCCGAGCCGACCGCCTGGTGCGCCGAGGGCCTGCTGATCTACCTACCGCCCGAGGCGCAGGACCGGCTGTTCGACAACATCGCCGCGCTCAGCGCACCCGGCAGTGCCGTGGCCACCGAGTTCGTGCCCGGGCTCAAGGATTTCGATCCGGAGAAAGCCCGGGCAGCCACCGCGACGTTCAGCCAGATCGGTTTGAACCTGGACATGCCGTCGCTGATCTATCACGGCGAAAGGCATTCCGCCGCCGACTATCTGAGCGCCAAGGGCTGGCAGATGACCGGCATCACCCGTTCGGAGCTGTTCGTCCGCAACGGACTGCCGGTACCGGACCGCGACGAGAACGACCCGATGGGCGAAATCGTCTACGTCAGCGGCACTCTGGGCTGAGTGCTCAGCCGGCCCGGACCGACGCGTTGTCGGCTTCGGCGTTGTACTCGATCGGCGGTGGCGCGTCCGGGGTGCCGGGAATCTCGGTGCCACTGATCGGGCACCGAGCCGTCTCCGGACATTTCACCAGCGCCACAGCGCCGATCACGCATGCCGCCATCATGTAGTAGGCCGGCACCAGGTTCTCCCCGGTCAGGTTCACCAGCCAGTCGTTGATCGCCGGCGCGGTGCCACCAAATATCGATGTCGACACGTTGTAGGCGATCGCAAAACCTGCATAACGGACCTGGGTCGGGAACATCGCCGGGAAGGTCGCCGAAATGGTGGCCAGCTGCGGCACATACAGCAGGCCGAGCACCGCGAAGCCGACCACCGCGCCCACCACGCCGGTACCCATTAGCAGGAACATCGGCACACCCGCGATGAACAGGCCGATCAGCGAGAACCACCACAACGGTTTTCGACCAACCCGGTCAGAAAGATGCCCGGCGAACGGCAGGAACACCATCATCGTCAGCATCCCGATGATCGGAACGACCAGCGCGTGGCTGCTCGGCAAGCCGATGGCCTGTTCCAAGTAGGTGGGCATATAGGTGAGCAGGGTGTAGTTGACCACGTTGAGCGCCACCACCAGCCCGCCCATCCGCAGGACCGGCGCCCAGTAGTCCCCGACCAGATCTTTGAACTGGGTCACCGCCCCCTGTTCGGCCTCCCCGGACTGCTCGAGCTCGCGGAAGACCGGGGTGTCCTCAAGTTTGGAGCGCAGATAGACACCGACCAGGCCGAGCGGCGCGGCCACCATGAACGGCAGCCGCCAGCCCCATGCCTCCATCTGGTCGTCAGTGAGCAGCACCGAGAAACCGAGCATCGACAGCGCACCTAGCGAAAAGCCGGAAAGCGTGCCGAATTCCAGGAAACTACCGAGGAAACCGCGTCGGCGCGACGGCGCGTACTCTGCCATAAACGTTGCCGCGCCACCATATTCGCCGCCGGTCGAGAAGCCCTGAATCATCCGCAGCACAACCACGATGACCGGGGCCCACAATCCGATTGCGGCATACGACGGCACCAGCCCCACACAGAACGTGGCACCGGCCATCAGGACTATCGTGATGGCCAGCACGTGCTTTCGGCCGACCCGATCGCCGAGCGGGCCCCACACCAACCCGCCGAGCGGCCGCACGAGAAACGAAACCGCAAATGTTGCAAGGGCCAACAGGGTCGCCTGCTGGGTGTCGCCGGGGAAGATGGCGGCCGAGATGTAGCTCACGCCGTAGGCGTAAATGCCGTAATCGAACCATTCTGTGGCATTGCCGATCGCCGATGCGGCGATGGCCCGTCGAAGCGCGCCAGGGTGTGGGGCACTTTCCGTGGGTTCGCGGTAGTCGATCTCCGGCTTGTCTCCAAAGCCCTTCATCGGGCTCTTGTGCGCAGGCACGGTTCCTCCATGTGTCTGACGACACCGGTCCCCGCCGCGCGCTCTGTTCGGCTGGTCTGACTGGGTGAACACCGCAGGGCCAGGCCGTCGTCTCGTCAGCAATTCAGTAGTTGCCAATGTGCGACGTTACAGCTCCACCGCGCGGGATGCACCCACCCTCGTCACCGTGCCGCAATTGTCACAAGCGTCAGAACAGGTAACTCGCCAGCCATGATTCACTGACACAGGGCCGACGACTCAGAATACGCATCGACACCCCGGATCGAACACCGCGTGAAATCGTTTGCCGCCCAAGCTGTGCGGCCATTGCCCTTGAGTGGCAACGACACTCGGCGAGTCGGCTAGATCAGCGCAGCACTCGACGGAGAGAGATCGTGGCATTGCGGGCGATATTCGCAAAGAAACCGTCCATCCAGATAACGCCGCGCGAGCTCGACGGTGTCGCTGGCGAATGAATCGCCGAGGGTGTGGGCCAGGTCAGTGAGTGGCCGGACTTCCCCACCTGGTCGTCGGCGCCTTGAGCAGGTAGGTCGCACGGAGGTCACCGTGCATAAGTCCCCCGATCGGGGGGCCAGATAGTCGGACGGCCGGGCACCTACCCGGTTAACGCTGCCTCCGATTGCAGGCATTGAATAATACTGTGGGGCAATCTCATTCAGACATATACATATACGACTTGGTCTATCAGTTCGAGCCCCCTGCTAACAGAAGCAAGCCGGACGCGAGCCGTCCTCACCATGTACGGTCGATTCTGTGATCAAGCCGACCTTTTCCCTTGCTTTCACCGTCCTTTCTGCAGCCTTGGTCTCGGCAATGTCGGCTACGCCGGCTCACGCCGACGACGATGCTGTTTTTTCGCCTGAGCGGGGGGTGGTCTGCGACCAGTACGTGTGTGCCGACCGCCAGGGTATTTCCTTCGCCTTTACCGAGATGTACCTGGGCAAGGAGGCCCAAGATAAGCTGCTTTCACAGGGCGATTTCGACCTGACTGAATTCACCTTCACCAACGGTATCTTCTGCGATGTGAAGGAGCGGCTATGCCGCGTGGATCGCTACTTCGGTGCGGACGGCCAGCGCAGCGCCGCATCCGAGAAGTACACCGCAATGCTGTTTGGCTAACGACACCCAGGTTCGGCCACTTTAGGTGGCCGAACCTGGGTGTCAACGTGAGCAACGTATTACCGACCACTCAAGTGAGTAAGACCGCGCGCGCAGCTAACTCGAACATTCCAGGGTCGCAGGTTGTAATGGGCCCGAGGTGGATGTTCAGGGTCGCGGCGGGAGAGCCGACTTTAGAAGCGATACTCCCCGGCGCGAGGCGCCCTCGACTAGACAAGGCTCAATTCTGCTGTGGGGATCACGCAGCGGTGCGTGCGAACGGTGACCGCACCCGAGGCCAGAAGGCAACTGCGGTCCTCCTCGGACATGCCACCCCAGGTGCCGAATGCTTCTTGGAACGTCAGCGCGTGTTCGCGGCATTGACGAGTGACCGGGCAGGTCGCGCAGACTTGTTTCGCTTGTGCTTGTCGTCGTGCACGGGCACCACCACGTTCTCCTTCTGGGTGGAAGAACAGGTTGGGATCTGCGGCACGGCATCTGGCGCGTAGCTGCCAACTCCAATCCTCCGCCAATCGAGAACGGGCTGTGCGCATTTGACCACCTCAGTGTTCATGGGTTCCGGTCAAGCGATGGATGTTCGAAGTTGGTGGTTCACGGACAACTGTTGAATTGGGCCACTGAAGTGGTGGGACTCGAAACTGTTCCCATGCGGGCGGCGACGATCGCTGAGACCAGCGCGATGGACGACACCACAATCATGAATAAGGCCAGGGCGTGCCAGTTGCCATCGCTGCCTACCAGCGCCGCGGCAATGAGAGGAGCAGTACCGCCAAGCGCGGCCCCGGTGACCTCGCGTGAGAACGCAATACCGCTGTAGCGCACCTCTGTCGGAAACAGGCGTTTGTAGAGGACCGGTTGGGTGGAAAACTGAGCACCGATGAGGACGGGCAGCCCGAAAATGACCGCACCTGCCGCGATCAACGGATCCCTGGTGTCCAGCAACAGCCAGAACGGGATCACAAACAAGATTGAACCGATGTTGGCGGCGATGAACAGTCGGCTCGGTCCGATCCGATCGCCCAGGATGCCGAAGAGGGGAAGCGTTAGGACGCCGCACCCGTAGGCGCTGGCTCCGATGATCAGCGACAGCGACCGGTCCATGTTGAGCTCATTGATCAAATAGGAGACTGAAAAGACTTGGAGGACATAGGAGTACCCGGTCAGGGTGAAGTTGAGGCCAAGACCGATGACCGCGCGGGTGCGGTGTTTGCTGAATAGCAGACGAAACGGGTGCTCGCGCCTTTCGGCCACAGCGTTTTCGCGGAGAGCGACGTATTCTGGCGATTCATCGACGCGGGCGCGGATCCACAGGCTGACCGCCAGCAGCGGAAGCGCCAGGAGAAATGGGATGCGCCAGCCCCACGAGTACAAGGCGTCGTCGTCCAGGCGAGCCACGAGCTGGAAGGTGAGCAGAGCCACCAGTGAACCGATGTAGCTGCCGGTTCCGGGCAAAGCTCCGAACAGCCCGCCTCTCGCCTGTCCGGCGGATTCGGTGGATAACGCAACGGCGCCGGCGTATTCAGCACCCGCGCCTAGGCCCTGGACGAGCCGCAGTCCGATCAGCAGGATGGGCGCCCAGATACCAATGCTGGCGTAACTGGGAATAAGGCCGATGCCGACGGTTGCCACTCCCATCAGGAGGAGAGTGACGATGAGTGCCGGTTTGCGGCCGGATCGGTCACCGACCGTACCGAAGATGAATCCGCCGAGCGGGCGGGCCGCGAACCCGACAGCGTAGGTGGCGAATGACGCCAGCATTCCGGTGGCCGGGCTGGTGTTGGGAAAGAAGACCGTCCCGAAGACCACTGCGGCCGCCGCGCCGTAGAGCGCGAAGTCGTAGTACTCGACTGCGGTTCCGACGAGCGCCGCGGCAGCCGTCCTGCGGCGGTCCACCGCGTTGGTTTCCGTTGCCATCACCGGCCCCCTGGCTTCGTAATTTGCTGCTGCACAACACTTCTAGGTCTGTCCCCAAGAGCTTTCAGAAGGCGTTGGACTCGAGACTTGACCTCGGCCGGTTCGCCGCGCGTCAGCGCCGACCCCATGCCCACCGCGACAGCACCCGCATCGATCCATTCGCGGGCATTTTCGACGTCGATGCCTCCCGTGGGGATCATGTCTATGTGCGGCATTGAGGTCCTGACATCGTTGATCCAACGTGGCGTGAGATTGCAGGCTGGGAAAATCTTGGCCGCGTCCGCGCCGAGCGCGATTGCGTTGAGAGCTTCAGTGGGTGTAGCGGCGCCAGGAAAGCTGACCAGTCCGAGCCGTCGCGCAGCGGCGATCACCGATCCGTCGACGTTGGGGCTCACCACAAATGCGCCTCCAGCGTTGGCGACAGCACCGACACTGCCGGCGTTGAGGACCGTTCCGGCTCCGATGGCAGCATCAGGATGGCGCGTGGCCAACTCGGTGATGAGATCCAGAGCACCGGGAGTGGTGAGCGTGATCTCGAGTGTGCGCAGTCCGGCGTCGAGCATGGCGTTGGCCGTGTTGCGGGCTGTGGATGCCTCAGCGCACCGGATGATGCCGATAATGCGTTGGGCCAGAATGGCACTCGTCAACGCGGTCATCGCATAACCTCCTGTTGGCGTTCGTAAGCTTGTATGTCGGCGGCGGTGGGTAGGCCATCTGTGTCGGTGCGGGTCGTGACGGCACGCGCTCCTAGCAGAGCGGCTCGGTGCAGGCATTGTTGGAGCGGCAGGCCGCACGAGATCCCCGAGAGGTAACCGGCTGCAAATGCATCGCCGGCGCCTATTGGGTCGATGAGCTGGGTGGGTAGTGCCGCCTGAGAGTGCTTGCTGTCAGCGGTAATGGCGGTACTTGACTTATCGGGATGCTTGAGGACGACCGTCTTGCCAGCCTGGAGGTTCGGGCCCGGAACAGCGGTGCCGTAACCATCATTGACGCTGCGATGTGCCCAGGACATCGGTTCTTGCCCGGTGAGCACGTGGACCTCGTCGTCGCCGGCGATAACGATGTCGGCCCGTTCCAGCAACGGTGCGACGACTGCCTGCCATCGCTCGATCGGTGCGAGCTTGCGCCGGATGTTGGGATCAAAGCTGACGGTGATCGCTCGCTGTTGGGCAAGATCAATCAGGGCGTTGACCATTGCTGGGGCTGTCGGGCTCAGCATTGCTGTGATGCCGGTGAGATGGAGCAGTTCGACGCCATCGAGCCAACCTGGCTTGAGCTCGGTGTAGGTGGACGCGCTTGCCGCACTGTTTTGTCGGTAGTAGTCGATGGTGATCATCGCGTCGCTGGCATAGCTGTCGCGGACCAGCATTCCTGTGGGACGCGCTGAGTCCACACCTACGTGGCTGATATCGATGGATTCGGCACGCAGGAACCGCAACACGGCGTGCCCGGCGCTGTCGTCGCCGAGTCGCCCCAGCCAGCGAACGTTATGGCCGAGCCGGGCCAGCGCGACGGCCACGTTGACCTCAGCACCTGTTATCGAGCGCCGGAAGTGTCCGGCCCGGTGCAGCGGGAGCCCGTCGTCGACCATCATTAATGCCAGCGCCTCGCCGTAGGTGGCGATGGAGCGATTCATACGTGTCCTGCCTGTTCGGGCCTTTGCTCGTGGCTCCACTCGAGAAGAGCAAGGACGGCAGGGCCTTGACCCCACGGCACGACGTAGCCCTTCGGCACGTGGTGGTAGTGGGAGTCCAGCGTGCTGGCCCACACCGCCGCCGAGACATCGCGCAGAACACCGTCGGTGCTGAGGTTGGCTGCGAGATCGCAGCGGGCCGTAGCGATCGCGGGCTCGGCAACGCTTGCCTCGACGAGGCCGAGGTCGCGCGCGCGACGCAGACCAACGGCCATGAATGCCGATGTCGAGGACTCGGTACCCGAGTCAGGCGCATGCACCACGGCGTTCCAGCCGCCGCCTGGCTGCTGGGTGCCGACCATTGCTGCCACGAGGTCGCGTGCAGAACGACGTAGCGATTCGATGCCCGGATGCTCTTGTGCGCGTTCGACGGTGTCGAGCAATCCGAGCAGCGCCCACCCCTGACCTCTTCCCCATCCCAGGATGTGGGGACTTCCGGTGCCCTGCAGATAAAAGTGGTGGAACAGGCCCGTGTCGCTGTCCTGCAGCATGTCGATGTAGCCCTGCGCCTGTTCGACGGCAAGGTCGGTCCAGGAGCGTTCACGGCTGATGTTGCCGAGTGCAGCAAAGAAGGGCGGGTCGAAATGGAGGCAGTCTATGAAGACGCCTGGGCCCGGATCGGCCAGTAGGGCTCGATCCGCCTCGCCAAGCTTCTCCGGACCGTAGGGCTCACGCAGAGGTGATTGGTCCCATGTCGTGAAGACGCCCCGCAGCTGGGGCCGACCGCGAAGGTAGTGTCCGAGCTCCAACGCCGCGTCCAGGAGCTTCTCGTCGCCGGTGTCGCGGTAGAGGTCGCAAATGGCGAGACCCGGGGCTGTGCAGTCCAGACGCCTGAACGAGGTGCCTCGACCGGCTTTCCACGCCCGGACGAAGCCGTGCGCGAAGCCGGTCAGTTCGGGACGTTGAAGTTGTGTGGCCGCGGCCAGAATGCCCTCGAACGCGATGGAGTCGCCGAAATGCCAGGCCTCGAAGTCAAGATTGGTCAGATGGTCAGCAGCTGATGCGGTGAGTTGAACGAGATCAGTCACCGCGGAACTCCGCCGCGCGCTTTTCGGCGAAGGCCCGTTTCCCCTCGTCGGCGTCATTGGTACGCATCTCGTAGGTGAAGAGGTCGTTCTCGTATGCCAGCCCGATGTCGATGCTGGAGCTTTGAGCGACGCGAACGAGTTTCTTGACCGCTTCCACTGCGATCGGAGGCCGTGAAGCGATCGTCTGCGCGATCCGCATCGCGCCCCGCATCATGTCCTCGCGAGTCTCATAGAGGTGGTTGAGCAAGCCGATGCGGTCGGCCTCCGCGGCGTCAATGCGCTCTCCGGTGAGGAGTAGCTCGGAGGCGTGCCCTGGGCCCACCACCCGGGTGAGGAACTGGGTCGCGCCGGAGCCGCCATGCCATCCCCACTTGATCTCGGACGCTCCGAATGACGACGCGCGGGTAGCCAGGCGCACGTCGGATGCGCAGAACATCTCCAATCCGCCCCCGATGCAGTAACCGTCGACAGCGGTGATGACCGGTTTGCGTATCTTCCAGATGCCAATGGCGTAGTCGAGGTTGCGGTCGAAACGGTTGCGGTACTGCCAGCTGGTGCCGTACCCCTCGAGGTCTGTCAGGTCGCTGCCAGCACAGAAGGCACGGCCGCCCGCACCGGTCAGCACGACTGCCTTGATGTCGTCATTGTTGTTGATGTCGATGACGAGTTCGTTGAGGAGACGATCCATTGCGACGGACATCGCATTGAGCTTCTCAGGCTTGTTGAGGGTGATGGCGGCAACCCCATCGCGGATTGCGAACTGGATGGAGTCGTTGACTGGGTCGGTATTTGCAGCGCTCATCGTTGCGCGTCCTCCTCGCAATCGGCAGTGCCAACTGCTCGGGACGCGATCAGCTCATCGACGCTAGAGGTGTCGTAGCCGAGCAGGTCGACCAAGATCGAGCGGGTGTCCGCGCCGAGCAGCGGAGGCGCTTTGCGGATCGCAACCTTGTTGCGCGACATCCGGATTGGCGGCGCTACGGTGCGCACGGTCCCGGCGTCAGGGTGCTGCATGGTTTGCACCAGCTCGCGCGCCTGGACGTGCGGATCGCTTTCGAGATCGGCATAGGTATACACCGGGCCGCTCCAAATGTTGTAGGTGTCGAGTAGCTCAATCCACTCCTGGGTGCTGCGTTTGGTGAAGTGCGGGCGCACGATCGCGTAGATCTGGTCGGCGTGCCGCTGAGCATCGCGGACGTCGGTGTAGTCGTTCAGCCGCTGTTCGCCCAGGGCCTGTCCGAGCTTGTCTATCGGACACATCGCGAGTGTCAGCCAGCCGTCGGACGTCTGGTAGACGCCATACGGGGCACCGATCCATGCGTGGGCGGTGTGCTCAGCGCTGCGTCGCGGAAGGACGCCGGCGTTGAGATAGGTCACGAGCTCCTGAATCTGGGCGTCCATGACGACCGACAACATGTCAACCTCGACGTGCTGGCCCTGTCCCGAGTTTGAGCGCGCGATCAGTGCCGCCAAGATGGCGACGACGGCCTGGTAGCCGGTCATGGCGTCGATCGCCGGGATCCCTCCTGGCGATGGGGGTTGGTCCTCCGTTCCCACGAACCACATCGACCCGGAATACCCCTGAAGCACAAGGTCTTGCCCGGGACGTTCGGCCCCGGGGCCGGTCGACCCGTAGCCACTGATGGAGGCGTAGACCAGCCGGGGGTTGATCCCGCGCAAGGTATCCCAGTCAACTCCGAGCCGATCGACAGTGCCAGCCCGGAAGTTCTGAATGAACACATCGCTGTGGCGGACCAGATCGTAGAAAACTTCCCGACCCCGGTCGTTCTTGAGATCGACTGCCAGACTGCGCTTATTGCGGTTCAGGCCGAGAAAAGTCGTGGTATGACCCTTCAAGTCAACATCGGCGTAACCGTGGCTGCGGTTGAACTCGCCGTTCAACCCCTCGATCTTGATCACGTCAGCCCCCAGGTCGCCCAGGCGCATGCCCGCTATCGGACCGGCGAGCATCTGAGTGGCGTCTAGGACGCGGAGGCCGGCCAGGGCGCCAGCAGGAACTTCGGACATATGCAACCTCTCCTCAGCAGATCTGACCATATAATATTATTATATGGTCAGATGATGCAAGGCGCGAGAGAGCGCCACCGAGACGCTGCACGACTCACCGCGCAACCCGTCGGATAATGAGCCGGTGAGCTCGTATTCAGCCCGCGCACTCCATGGGCATGCCGTTGACACAATTGGCCGACGCATCATCAGTGGTCAGATTGCCCCGGGCGCAGTCCTTGACGTCGACGGTCTCTCCATCGAGCTCAATGCCAGCCGGACCGTGATGCGAGAAGCTCTGCGGGTGCTGGCAGACAAAGGCCTGATCGCTGCTAAACCGCGGCGTGGCACCTACGCGCTCGACGACAGTGACTGGCATCGACTCGACCCTGACGTGATGGCTTGGGAGTTCGCCACCGGGACACTCAGCGCTCAACGGCTTGAGGACTTCACCGAACTTCGCCGCCTACTCGAACCACAGGTTGCGGCGCTGGCCGCGTTGCGGCGCGAAAACGCTGATCTTGCTTTGCTCGACCAAGCGCTGGCCGACATGGCCGATGCGAACGCCGATACCGAAGCGATCGTCGAAGCAGACGTGCGTTTCCACCGCGCGTTGTTCGCCGCAACACATAACGTCCTGATCGAGCAGCAAGGCGTCCTTGTCGCGGTAGGTCTGCAAGCCCGCGACAACCACGTGCACAGCCACCGCATCTCGATCAAACGTGGATGGGATCAGCACCGAGCCGTCGCCGACGCCATCCGAGCCGCCGACGCCCGACAAGCCGAGGAACAGATGCGCAGCCTCATCGACGCCGCCGCACGCGACGTGCGCGAGATCGGCCCGGACACCAGTGATCGCCCCAATAACATTCCGCTGCAGTGACATCCCGCTAGTCCGCTCGCAGACAGCGCCACAACCAGCCGATAGCTTTCGGGAACGCCGACCAAGTTCCGCTCCGAAGCCACTCTAGAAGCGGTAGTCCCCCAACCACAGTGCATTCACGCCGGTCACCGCGCGCCCGGCCTGATCCACGATCCCGAGCACCGACTGGCCCAACAACGCACCCACTGCCTGCGGCAACGACGCGGCGGCCGGTTGCGAGGAAGGCTTGGGCCGCAACATGTCCAAGACCGACGAACCGGGGTAGCTGCGCACCCGCACCTTGGTGTCCGGATCCAGCCCGGCCAGGACCTTGGCCCGGATGATCGCGGCACGCAGGCCGCCGAGTTCATCGACCAGACCCCGGTCCTTGGCGTCGGCACCGGTCCACACCCGCCCTCGGGCCACCGCGTCGACCTGCTCGACCGAGAGCTTGCGCCCGTGCGCCACCCGCTCGACGAAATCGGTGTACAGCAGGTCGGCCTCGGCTTCGACGTGGGCGTACTGCTCATCGGTGAACGGTGCATCCGTCGACCAGGCATCGGCATTGGCGTTGGTGCGCACCGCGTCGGAACCGACGCCGAGCTTGTCCTTGAGCTCGCGTGACACCAGCTTGCCGGTGACCACACCGATGGATCCGGTGATCGTGCCGGCGTTGGCCACGATCTCGTCGGCGGCCATCGACACGTAATAGCCGCCTGAGGCGGCCACCGCGCCCATCGAGGCGACGACGGGCTTACCGTGCTCACGCGCCCGAACCACCTCGCGCCAGATGGTTTCCGATCCGCTTACCGACCCACCGGGAGTATCCACCCGCAGCACGATCGCCGACACCTCGTCATCGGCGGCGGCCTCCCGCAGGGCCGCGGCAATGGTGTCGCCGCCGGCGCTGGAACGCCCCACGGGCAGCACCTGCGGCCCACCGCGACCGCTGACGATAGGGCCGTGCAGGGTCACCACCGCGACGGTGGGTTTGGTTTTGCGGCCCGGGATCGGCGGCGCGGGTACCTTCGCGGCGGCCCGCGCATAGCGTGAAAGGTAAAGCCGCGGCAAGGCATCCGGGTGACTGTCGGCATCGGCACCGGCCGGGCCGCCGGACAGTTCACCGATGCGCGCGTACGCCTCGTCGCGGAATCCGATCCGGTCGACCAGCCCAGCGCTGATCGCAGCGTCGCGCAGCACGGGTGCGGTGTCGGCCAACTCGTCGAGCGCCGCAAGGGTGAGGTTTCGCGATTCCGCGACGGCCTGCCACACCTGGGATCGCAGGCTCTCGATCATCCGGCTGTCGGCTTCCCGGTGCGCGTCGGTGTACCGGTCCTCGGTGAAAAGGTTTGCCGCGGACTTGTATTCACCCCGTGCGACGAACTGTGCCTCGATCCCGGCCTTGTCCAGCGCGTCGCGCAGGAACATCGCGTTGGTGGCGAACCCGACCAGGCCGACGCTGCCCGACGGCTGCATCCACACCTCGCGGAACGCCGATGCCAGGTAGTAAGACAGTGTGCCCGGGTAGGTTTCGGCCCAGGCCAGCGTCGGCTTGACCGCGCCGAAGGCGACGATGGCGTCCCGCAGTTCCTGCACCGGACCGGGCGCGGCGGCCGGCAGCTGTACCCGGGCGATCAGCCCGGCCACCCGCTCGTCCTCGGCGGCGCGGTGGATGGCGGCAACGGCCTGACGCAGCACCATCGCGCGTCCCCCGCCGGCGATCATGGCGAGCGGGTCGAACCCGGTGGTCTCGGGCGGGGCCGTCTGCAGATCCAGTTCGAGCACACAGCCCTTGGGCACGCCGTGATGGCGGGCGGTGTCCACGCGCCGGGTCAATGCGCGGATGTCGTCGAGATCGGGAATGCCGGGGAGAAAGGCGACCATGATTCGAGCGTACCGACGGTCCACCGCGGCTCGCCTGAGTCGCGCCCGACCTCGATTCCGCAGCTTGATTCGGCCGAAACCGCGCTGGCCGCCCAGAGCCGAGGCGACAATGCGCTGATGGTTCTCAACGTCACGGTGTCACCGGACCTGATCGGCGGGGACGTCGACGAAGGCTACGGCCGGGTCGCCGACGCATTCCGCGCCAACTTCGCCAACGGCCACGAGGTCGGGGCGGCGCTGGCGGTGTATCGCGACGGCCGCAAGGTGGTCGACCTGTGGGGCGGCTACCGCAATGGGCTGACCCGGGCGCCGTGGCAGCGCGACACCATGGTCAACATGTTCTCGACGACGAAAGGCGTTGCCGCGCTTGCCGTCGCACTGGCGGTATCCAAGGGGTTGCTCTGCTATGACGCCCGGGTCGCCGACTACTGGCCCGAATTCGCCCAGGCCGGCAAGGGCGATGTCACGGTCCGCCAACTGCTGGGGCACCAGGCCGGTCTTTCGGCACTGAAACCGGCACCCACCCTGGCCGATGTCGCCGACCCGGCCCGGCTGTCGACATTCCTTGCCGCGCAGGCTCCCGCGTGGCCGCCGGGCACCCGGCACGGCTACCACGCGGTCACCATCGGCTGGTATGAGTCCGAACTCATCCGCCGGACCGACCCGGCCGGCCGCACTCTGGGCCGGTTCCTCGCCGATGAGATCGCCGGCCCGCTCGGGTCGGACCTGCATATCGGCCTGCCCGACGGCGTGGACCGCGATCGCCTGGCCCATATCCACAGTTGGGCTCGCATCGAGGTGCTGCGGCATCTGAGGGTGATGCCGCCCGGGTTCGTCGCGACGTCGTTGAACCCGTTCGGCCTGGCCGCCCGGACCGTCGGCGTCCCTAAAGGCGTCAATGCCTTCGACGGGGACTACAACCGCGACGAGGTGCGCGCCGTCGAGATCCCGTCAGCCAACGGCATCGGTACGGCCCGGGCGGTCGCCCGGATCTACGGCAGCGCGGCCACCAGCGGCACCGAGATCGGTCTCACGGCAGACACGGTCGCAGCACTGGCGGCACCGCCGGTGTCCCCGAGCGCCGGGGTGCGCGACAAGGTGTTGCACGTCGATGTGGCCTACTCGCTGGGTTACTGCAAACCTTTCCCGCATTTCGCATTCGGGTCGTCGGGCAAAGCATTCGGCACACCGGGTTTCGGCGGGTCCTTCGGGTTCGCCGACCCCGACACCGGAATCGGGTTCGGCTACGTGATGAACCGGCTGGGTTTCCACCTGTGGAGCGATCCGCGCGAACTCGCGGTGCGCCAGGCGCTGTTCCGCGATGTGCTCGGCGCCCGCCCGCAGACCTGAGCGGTCAGGGCAACCGGCGGTCCACCTCGAAAGCCAGGCACAGCTCGGCCAGGTCGCGCGGATGCGACAACGACCGCCCGGTGCGTTCCTCGATCCGGTGCAGCCGGTGCCGGACGGTATTGGGAT
The DNA here is from genome assembly GCF_029893345.1 of Mycolicibacterium frederiksbergense. Lineage (GTDB taxonomy): Bacteria > Actinomycetota > Actinomycetes > Mycobacteriales > Mycobacteriaceae > Mycobacterium > Mycobacterium frederiksbergense_B. The sequence goes on from NZ_JARXVE010000008.1 coordinate 90,091, forward strand.
GGACATAGATCGCGGCCGCGGTGCGATTCGCCGAGCCGCCGGCGTCGAGCCACGCCTCGAAGGTCTCGACCAGCATCGCCTGCTCCTCGGCGGGCAGGTCGCCGAACTGGCCGAGCACTCCGCGGCCGACGCGCTGCATGACGTCGGGAGCCGCGACCGCGGCCACCGCCAGCGGCGAGTCGTCGAAGACCTGCACCAACTCCCCGTCGCGGGGTTTGGCGGCGACGGCCAGCCGCGCGAAGCGCAGCGCCTCTCCGGTGTCGGTGAGGTCGCGGAATTCCGGGCTCATGCCGACCCGGGAGGTCGCCGCGGCGCGCAGCACCGCGATCAGATCATCGCGGGCCGACGGGCGGCGCAGGTGCACGATTCCCACCTGCTGATCGGGCAGCAAGCGCCACGCGGACCGAATGTCGCGGGTGTCGAGCCGGTTCGCGATATCGGGTAGCCCGGCCTTGCCGACGCCCGGAACTTGCGCCGCCACAACGACATACGGTCCCGATGTGGGCAGACGCAGGATATCCGCGGCGTCCCAAAGGTTCTGGGTGTCGGTGATCCGCCCGAACAGGATCGCCTCGACCAGCGCGGAGCGCTCCTCCTCGTGGCTCAGGATTTTCTGGGTCAGCTGCTCGCGGTAGCCCCCGACCATCGCCTGGGTGAACGTGTCCTGGGCCAGCATGATCTGCGAGGTGGCGTCGAGGATGACATCCGTCGGTATGCCGATCGCCTTCGCCTGCGCCAACGATGCTTCCCACATGAACCGGAAACCCACGCGGTAGGCGCTCATCACGGCCGTCAAAGGCGCGCCGGCGAGCGCGCGCAGTTTCCCGGTGTCCTGCGCGACCGACACATCGGCATCGACCGCGCCGGTCAGCGCCTCGAACACATACGTCATGTTGTCCAGGCAGCTGCGCCGCAGGTCATCGGGGGTGACCAGGCTGGAATTGGCCTCGTAGAAGTCCACGCTGTGCCGGATTTCCTCGGCCATTGCGGCGGCCAGTTCGTCGGCGCGAGTCAGCAGTACCTCGCCGAGTCTGGCGATGCTCGGGGCGGGCGCCGTACCCATACCGACACGATAGGCGCGCGGGGCCCCGGATGTGGGCGCTCACACCGTGGCGCCGTTGACGTTGTTCCCGCCACCATCGCCTTCGGCCGCGGCCGGGATCACCATTGGTACATCGGTCAGTATCTCCCGACCCCGGAGGAACCCATGTCCAACCTGAGCATGACCCTTGTTGATACGGCCCGTGATCTCCCGCGCCACAACGCATTACGGTGCGATGACATCACGTTGACCTACGCTGAGTTCAACGGCGCAGCGGCGCGGGTGGCCACCCTCCTGGAGCGTGCCGGGGTGGAACCCGGCGACCGCGTCGGGATCATGCTGCCGAACAGTCCCGCGTTCGCCGTGGTGTTCTACGGCATCATGCACCGGGGAGCGATCGCGGTACCGATGAATCCGCTGCTCAAGGCGCGTGAGGTCGAGTTCTACCTGTCCAACACCGACGCGAAGGTTGTGTTCGCGACGCCCGACTTCGCCGCTGCCGCCGCCGACGGCGCCGCGGCCGCCGGAGCGCGGCTCTGGCTGGTTGACGACGCCACTCTGGCCGAACTCATCGCCGACCTCCCCGAACAGCCCGCGCCAGTGCAACGGGCGGACTCCGACACCGCGGTCATCCTGCACACCTCCGGCACCACCGGCAAGCCCAAGGGGGCCGAGCTCACGCACGGTGGGCTGCGGCGCAACGCCGAGATCGCGGTGCGCACCCTGATCCAGATCGGTCCGGACGACGTGGTGATGGGTGCACTTCCGTTGTTCCACGTCTTCGGGTTGACCTGCGGTCTGAACGCCGCGATCACCGTCGGCGCGACCTTGGCGCTGGTTCCGCGGTTCGACCCGCGCACCGTGATGCAGTCGATAGCGCGCAACGGTGTCACCGTTTTCGAGGGTGTGCCCACCATGTACTCCGCGCTGCTCAGCGTGGCGCCGGACTTTCCGGGGTCGACCACCGCGTCGCTGCGGGTGTGCGCCTCCGGTGGCGCCGCCCTGCCGGTGCCGGTGCTGAGCGAGTTCGAGAAGACCTTCGGGTGCATGGTCCTCGAGGGCTACGGCCTGTCGGAGACGTCTCCGGCCGCCTGCTTCAACCACCCCGATCGGCCAAGGAAGCCCGGCTCCATCGGTACGCCGATCGAAGGTGTCGAGATGCGCGTCGTCGACACCGACGGCACCGAGGTGCCCATGGGCGAGCCGGGCGAAATCCAGATCCGCGGACACAACGTGATGAAGGGCTACTGGAATCTGCCCGATGCGACCGCGGCAGCCATCTCGCCCGAGGGCTGGTTCGGCACTGGCGATATCGGCAAGGTCGACGCCGACGGCAATTTCTACATCGTCGACCGCAAGAAGCAGATGATCATCCGCGGCGGCCTGAACATCTATCCCCGCGAGATCGAGGAAGTGCTCTACGAGCATCCGGATGTCGTCGAGGCCGCCGTCATCGGCATCCCGCACGACAGCCTCGGCGAAGAGGTCGGTGCGGCTGTCGCCCTCAAGCAGGGGGCGCAGGCCACCCCCGACGAGTTACGCGACTTCGTCAAGGAACGGGTCGCCGCCTACAAGTACCCGCGCCGCGTCTGGCTGGTCGACGCCCTGCCCAAGGGTCCGACGGGCAAGATCCTGCACCGCGAAATCACCGTTCCCCCTTCAGAAAGCACTCGATAACCATGTCCGCACGATTCGAAGAGTTGGCTGCCCCGCTGGACCTGCTGCTGGTCAACTCGACCCGCAACTTCGCCGGGCGGATGATGCCCAACGCGTCCTGGGCCCGGCTCGGAGGGCAGCTGGCCAGGCACCCGCGTACCGTCGCCGCCGAAGTCGGCAGTCTCGGCCGCGAACTCGCGATGATCGCCGCCGGCGACTCCGAACGCGGCCCGGCCCGCTCCGACAAACGCTTCAGCGACCCTGCGTGGCAGGGCAATCCGTTGATGCGCCGCACCATGCAGGCCTACCTGGCGACATCGGACACCGCGGAGCAGTTGTTCGCCGACGCGAACCTGAGCTGGCGGGATCGGGAGAAGATGCGTTTCGTGCTGGACAACCTCATCGAAGGGTTGTCCCCCACCAATAATCCCGTGCTGAGCCCGCTCGGCTGGAAGGCGCTGATCGACACCGGCGGGCTCTCCGCGGTGCGCGGTCTGCGGGCCTTCGCCCGCGACATGGGCTCCAAGCCGAGGGTTCCGGCGATGGTCGAGCCGGACGCCTACGAGGTCGGCGAGACGGTGGCTGTCACCAAGGGCGCGGTGGTGCTGCAGACCCGGATGTTCGAGTTGATTCACTATGCGCCACAGACCCCGACGGTGCGGCAGACCCCGCTGCTGATGGTGCCGCCGGTGATCAACAAGTACTACATCATGGATATTGCCCCAGGCCGCAGCATGATCGAGTACTTCGTCGCGCAGGGACAACAGGTGTTCGCCATCTCGTGGCGCAATCCGGTGGCACGGCATCGTGATTGGGGATTCGACGCGTACGGCGCGGCGATTGTAGAAGCGCTGGACGCGGTCTGCACCATCGCCGGCACCGACAGCGCGCATCTGCTCGCGACCTGCTCGGGCGGGATCCTGGCGGCCATGGTGGCCGCACATCTTGCCGAGATCGGCGAGGGGGACAAGATCGCCGGGTTGACGCTGGCGGTGACCGTGCTGGACCAGAACCGTGCCGGGTTCGCCTCCGCGGCGATGAGCGAACGCTCGGCACGGGCGGCGATCCGATCCTCGGCAAGGAAGGGTTATCTCGACGGACGCGCGATGGCCGAGATGTTCGCCTGGCTGCGCCCGACGGATCTGGTGTGGCGGTACTGGGTGAACAACTACGTCCAGGGCCGCACCCCGGCCCCCTTCGACGTGCTGTTCTGGAACGCCGACACCACCCGGATGACCGCCGCCCTGCACCGCGACATGGTGCTGATGGGTCTACACAATTCGCTCACGACGCCGGGTGCGGTCACCATGGTCGGCAGCCCGGTCGACCTCGGCAAGATCACCACGGACGCCTATGTGATCGGCGGAATCGCCGACCACATCTGCCCGTGGCAGGCCACCTACCGCAGCGCTCAGTTGCTCGGCAGCAAGGACAACACCTACGTGCTGTCCTCCAGCGGTCACATCGCCGCACTGGTCAACCCGCCCGGTAATCCCAAAGCGTCATACCAAGCGGGGCCCATCGACGATCTCACCGCCGACGAGTGGGCAGCCGCGACCGAGACCAGCACCGACTCCTGGTGGCCGCATTACATCCAATGGCTGGCCGCACGCAGCGGGCCCGAGGTGGCGGCACCGACAGTGTTGGGTGGCAAAGGATTCGAACCACTGGCACCGGCCCCCGGAACCTACGTGCGGGAGAAGTGACGAGGGCGCCGCCATGACCGAAACCTACGTGGCCGCGGGCGGCCAGCGCATCCGCGTGGACATCCGGCCCGGCACGGGCGTGCCCCTGGTGTTGTGCAACGGCATCGGCGCCAGCCTCGAAGTGCTGGACCCGTTCGTCGAGCGGCTGGACCCGGGGCTGACGGTCATCCGGTTCGACGTCCCAGGCACCGGCGGCTCGCCGAATTCGGCTCTGCCGTATGGGATTCCGTATCTGGCATGGGTTCTGGGCCGGGTGCTGACCAAACTCGGCATCGACGTCGTCGACGTCCTCGGGATGTCCTGGGGTGGCGCATTGGCCCAGCAGTTCGCGTTACAGAACCCGCGCCGCTGCCGGCGACTGGTGCTGGTGGCCACCGGGACCGGTGTGCTCATGGTGCCGGCCCATCCCCGGGTACTGGCCAGGATGCTGACACCGCGACGGTTCACCGATCCGGGATATGCGGCAACGATCGCGGGCGACCTCTACGGCGGCACCGTCCGCACCCACCCGCAAGACGTGGCCCGCATCTTCGACACCCAGCTGCACGCCGGCTCGAAGGTCGGCTACCTGCATCAATTGCTCGCCGGATCGGTGTGGACCAGCCTGTTCGCGCTGCCCGCGATCTGGCAGCCCACCCTGGTGGTCGCCGGCACCGACGACCCGATCATCCCGATCGCCAACGCGCACATACTTTCGCGCTTCATCCCGCACGCAACGTTGCATCTGCACGACGGCGGGCATATCGACCTGGTCACCAACGCGGTCGAACTGGCACCGGTGGTCAGCGACTTCCTGCGGAACCCGGTGCCGACGCGCGGTGGGCCGTAACTGCGCCTCAAACGCATCCAGCCCCCGCACGCTGTTGCGTGCGGGGGCTGGATGACTGCGCTTGATTACAGTTCGTTGGCGCTGCCGCCGGCGGCGGTGATCGCCTCACGGGCACTGCCGCTGAACTTGTTGGCGGTGACGTCGACCTTGACGGCCAGCTTGCCGTCGCCGAGCACCTTCACCAGGGAGTTCTTCCGAACCAGGCCCTTGGCCACCAGCTCGTCGACACCGATGGTGCCGCCCTGCGGGAAAGCCTTGGCGATGTCGCCGACGTTGACGACCTCGTACTCGGTGCGGAAGCGGTTCTTGAAGCCCTTGAGCTTCGGCAGCCGCATGTGGATCGGCATCTGGCCACCCTCGAACGTCACCGGGACGTTCTTGCGTGCCTTGGTGCCCTTGGTGCCACGGCCCGCGGTCTTACCCTTGGAGCCTTCACCACGGCCGACGCGCGTCTTGGCCTTCTTCTCGCCAGGTGCGGGCTTCAGGTCGTGCAGCTTGATAACGCTCATGATTCCTAGACCTCCTCGACGGTGACGAGGTGATGAACGGTCTTGATCAGACCACGGGTCTGTGCGTTGTCCTCACGAACCACGGACTGACGAATCTTCTTCAGTCCCAGGGTCCGCAGGCTTTCGCGTTGCTTCCAGCGTGCGCCGATGGTCCCGCGCACCTGGGTGATCTTCAGCTCTGCCATGGGTTATGCCGATCCCTCACGCGCTGCTGCGGCAGCCAGCGCTTCGCTCTCGCGCCGGGCCTTGAGCATCGAGGCCGGCGCAACGTCCTCGAGGGGCAGGCCACGACGGGCCGCCACCTCTTCGGGGCGCTGCAGCATCTTCAGCGCGGCAACGGTGGCGTGCACCACGTTGATCGCGTTGTCACTGCCCAGCGACTTGGCCAGGATGTCGTGCACGCCGGCTGCTTCCAGCACCGCGCGGACCGCACCACCGGCGATCACACCGGTACCGGGGCTGGCCGGACGCAGCATCACCACACCGGCAGCGGCTTCGCCCTGCACGGGATGGACGATGGTGCCGCCGATCAGCGGAACCCGGAAGAAGCTCTTGCGGGCTTCCTCGACGCCCTTGGCGATGGCGGCCGGAACTTCCTTGGCCTTGCCGTAGCCGACGCCGACCATGCCATGGCCGTCACCGACGATCACCAGCGCGGTGAAGCTGAACCGGCGGCCGCCCTTGACGACCTTGGAAACCCGGTTGATCGACACCACGCGTTCGATGTAATTGCTCTTCTCGCCGCTGTCGCGGCCTCCACGACCACCGCGGTCGTCGCGACGGCCGCGACCGCCGCGATTGTCCGACGCCGACCCGGCGCCAGCCTGATCGGCCATCATGCAGTCCTCTCGTTAACAGTCATCAGAATTTCAGCCCGCCCTCGCGCGCAGCGTCTGCCAGCGCGGCGATCCGACCGCCGTAGGTGTAGCCACCACGGTCGAACACCACAGTCTCGACTCCGGCAGCCTTGGCGCGCTCGGCGATCAGCTGTCCGACTCGCACACTGTGCGCCTTCTTGTCGCCTTCGACGGCGCGAACGTCGGCCTCGATCGACGAGGCAGCCGCCAGGGTGACGCCTTCCAGATCGTCGATGAGCTGGACGTGGATGTGCCGTGCTGAGCGGTTGACCACCAGACGCGGGGTCTCGGCCGTGCCGGCGACCTTCTTGCGCAGCCGGGCGTGCCGACGCAGCCGGGCGTTACGCCGGGTCTCGGAGATGTTCTGCCCCACCGGCTTACGCTGCGCGGCCGCCGTGGCTTCGGTTTTGGTAGCCATGGTTACTTACCTGTCTTTCCGACCTTGCGGCGGATCTGCTCACCCTCGTAACGCACACCCTTGCCCTTGTACGGGTCGGGGCGGCGCAGGCGGCGGATGACCGCGGAGATCTGACCGACCTTCTGCTTGTCGATACCTGAGACCGAGAACTTGGTGGGCGTGTCGACCGCGAAGGTGATGCCCTCGGGTGCCTCGATCACCACGGGGTGGCTGTAGCCCAGCGCGAACTCCAGGTTGGAGCCCTTGAGCTGAACGCGGTAGCCGACGCCGAAGATCTCCATCTTGCGGACGTAGCCCTCGGTAACACCGGTGACCAGGTTGGCCACCAGCGTGCGGGACAGCCCATGCAGGGAACGGTTGTGCCGGTCGTCATCGGGCCGGGTGACCACGATGGCGCCTTCCTCGTTGCGCGAGACCGTGATCGGCTCGGCGACATCGAGGGTCAGCGTGCCCTTGGGACCCTTGACCGACACGTTCTGTCCGTCGATCGTCACATCGACCCCGGCGGGAACCAGGACCGGTTGCTTACCAATACGCGACATAGTTCTGCTCTTCCTATCCCGCTACCACACGTACGCGAGGACTTCGCCGCCCACGCCGCTTCGTGCTGCCTGACGATCGGTGAGCAGGCCCGAGGACGTGGAGATGATCGCCACGCCCAGGCCGCCGAGCACCCGCGGCAGATTGGTGGATTTTGCATAGACCCGCAGGCCGGGCTTGGACACCCGTCGCAGGCCGGCGATGCTGCGCTCACGGCTGGGGCCGTACTTCAGCTGCACCACCAGCGACTTACCCACGTGAGCATCCTCAGTGCGGTAATCGCTGATGTAGCCCTCTTTCTTGAGGATCTCGGCCATGTTCGCCTTGATCTTCGAGTGGGGCAGAGTCACCTCGTCGTGATACGCCGAGTTGGCGTTGCGCAGACGTGTCAAGAAGTCTGCGATCGGGTCAGTCATCGTCATGACAACCGGCTCACCTTCCTCGCGGCGGTTCCCTGGTCAGGGCCTTCCGCAACCTGTTTGGATTGGTCTGTGGTCTGCTGCGCGCAGGGCGCTGATCGCTGTTACCAGCTGGACTTCTGCACGCCGGGCAGCTCACCCGCGTGCGCCATCTCGCGCAGGCAGATGCGGCACAGCCCGAACTTGCGGTAGACCGAGTGCGGGCGACCGCACTTGTTGCACCGGGTGTACCCGCGAACCGCGAACTTGGGCTTCTTGTTGGCCTTGTGGATCAACGCCTTCTTTGCCATGTGCTCAGTTCTCCTTGAAGGGGAAGCCCAGCGCCTTCAGCAGCGCACGGCCTTCGTCGTCGTTGGTCGCCGAGGTGACGACGGTGATGTCCATGCCCCGGGGCCGATCGATCGAATCCACGTCGATCTCGTGGAACATCGACTGCTCGTTGAGCCCGAAGGTGTAGTTGCCCGTGCCGTCGAACTGCTTGCCGTTCAGGCCGCGGAAGTCGCGGATACGGGGCAGCGCGATCGAGATGAGCCGGTCGAGGAACTCCCACATCCGGTCGCCGCGCAGGGTCACGCGGGCACCGATGGGCATGCCTTCACGCAGCTTGAACTGTGCGATGGACTTGCGGGCCTTGCGGATCTCCGGCTTCTGGCCGGTGATCAGGGTCAGGTCGCTGACTGCGCCGTTGATCAGCTTGGCGTCACGAGCCGCGTCACCGACACCCATGTTGACGACGACCTTGACGACGCCGGGGATCTGCATGACGTTGGCGATCTCGAACTGCTTCTGCAGCGACTCGCGGATCTCTTCGCGGTAGCGCTGCTTCAGCCGGGGCTGAGCCTTCTCTGGTGCAGTCATCAGATGTCCTTGCCATTGGTCTTGGCGATGCGGACCTTCTTGCCGGTCTCTTCATCGACGCGGTAACCCACGCGGGTCGGCTTGCCATCGGAGTCGACGACCATCACGTTGGACACGTGGATGGCGGCTTCCTGGGTGACGATGCCACCCGACGACGCGCCCCGCTCGTTCTGCGACTGCGCGGTGTGCTTCTTGATCCGGTTGACGCCCTCGACCAGGACCTTGTCGCGAGTCGGGTAGGCCTCGATGACCTTGCCCTTGGCGCCCTTGTCCTTGCCCGAGACCACCAGAACGGTGTCGCCCTTGTGGACCTTCATTTACAAAACCTCCGGGGCCAGCGAGACGATCTTCATGAACTTCTTCTCGCGCAGTTCACGACCGACCGGCCCGAAGATGCGGGTGCCGCGCGGGTCGTTGTCGTTCTTGATGATGACGGCCGCGTTCTCATCGAACTTGATGTAGCTGCCGTCGGCGCGGCGGCGCTCCTTGGCGGTGCGCACCACGACGGCCTTGACGACGTCACCGCGCTTGACGTTGCCGCCCGGGATAGCGTCCTTGACGGTCGCAACGATGATGTCACCGATGCCGGCATAGCGTCGCGATGAGCCACCGAGCACGCGGATGCACAAGATTTCCTTGGCGCCCGTGTTGTCGGCGACCTTCAACCGCGATTCCTGCTGAATCACTCGATCTCCTGACCTGGTTTTGTATGCACGCCAGATACCGACCTGGACATGCGCGGTCTTTGTCACCGAAGGGCACGCGGGGCTGACTCAGAACAGCAGTCAGCCGAGGTCTGCCCAAGGCAACCCCTACATAGTAGGTGAGCACGCCGAAAGCGCCAAATCGCTGCCGATCGGGGCAGCGGGGCTTCAGGGCCAGATGCTCTCTACGAGCCCGGCGGCTGCCAGGACCAGTGCATCTGCGTGCCGGCGCCCGACGATCTGCAGGCCGATCGGTGCGCCACCCACGGTACCGGCAGGCACCGAGATCGCCGGTTGCCCGGTCAGGTTGAACGGCAAGGTGATGGCCAGCGCACCCCAATGGTCCACCGGCTGCCCCGCGATCTCGGTGGGCATCGGCCCGGCGGCGGCGAACGCCGGGACCTGCGTGGCCGGCGTGAGCAGCAGGTCGAAGCCCTCGAAGGCCTCGGCCGTGGCAGCGACCAGCCGGGCACGTACCTCGTGTGCATCGGCCAGCGCGTCGGCATCGACCCGCGAGGCGGCATCGAGGTATCCGCGCAGAGTGGGGTGGATCGCGCCACCCGGTGGCGCGTCGCGCACCTGCGTGTAGACGTCGGGCGCCGACAGGGTCCGATAGGCCGTGCCGCAGGCCTGGTCCAGGCGCAGCCCGGCGGTCACCCGCATCGCCCCTGCCGCAGCGATGAACCGCTCGGCCACCCCTTGGGCGACCTCGGCCACCGCCGGGTCGCACGGAGCGTTGCCGAGGTCTGGGGCGAAGGCGACGCGCACTCCCTGCAGGTCGGCGCCCAGGCCGTCTTCGAAGCTTCCGGGTGCCGGCATCGAGGCCCGGTCATACGGGTCGAGCCCGCAGACGCAGTCCAAGAACCGGGCGGTGTCGCGGACCGTGCGGGTCAGTACGCCGTAGTGGTCGTTGTCGGCGGCGCCGCGGTGCTGGGGGCCGCGCGGCACCAGGCCGTAGGTGGTCTTGAAGCCGACCAGCGCACAGTAGGAGGCCGGGATGCGCAGCGAGCCCGCCCCGTCGGTGCCGGTGGCGATCGGCACCATGCCCGCGGCCACCGCGGCCGCCGATCCTCCGCTGGAACCGCCCGGGGTGAGCCGCGGGTTCCACGGGTTGCGGGTCACGCCGTGCAGTTCAGATGCGGTGTAAGACGCGCGGCCGAACTCCGGCGAGGCGGTCAAGCCGATCGGCACGGCCCCGGCGGCCACCGCCCGGTTCACCAGCGTGCAGGTATGGTCGGCGACCCGGTCGGCATAGAGCGCACTACCCATGGCAAAAGGCCAGCCGGCCACCGGGTGAAGTTCCTTGACGCCCAAGGGAACCCCGGCCAGCGGACCGGGGTCGACGCCGCGGGACACCAACCGGTCCAGTTCATCGGCCCGGGTCAGTGCACCCTCGGCGTCGACGTGTACGAATGCGCCGATCTCATCGTCGTGAGCTTCGATCCGGCCCAATGCCGCGCGGACGGTGTCGGCGACCGAGGTCTCCCCCGCCCTGACCGCGTCAGCGATGTCGACTGCAGTGCGCCCCTGGGCTGTCAGCGGGATGCTCACAGCATGACCGCCGCCGCGATCGCAGTGGCCACCACCAGTCCGGTCACCACCGGGATGAACAACCGCCGGGCCAGGTCGACCACCGGAACCCCGGTCAGTCCGGCGACCACGATCAGCGAGGACCAGATCACCAGCGTGCCGCCGCCGGTCCAGCTGGCACCGTTCTGCGCGATGGCGGCCAGCGTGGCCACATCGGTGCTGCCGTCCCCGAGCGCCCCGGCCATCGATCCGGTGAACGGCAATCCAGGCCACCCGTTTCCGTCCAGCCCGATCAACATGCCGATCAGCAGCATCGCGAAGGCCGCGAACACCGGTACCTGCGGGATGTGCGGTTGCACGAGCGCGACGGCATCGAACAGGAATGCCGGTGCATCCGCACCTTCGGGCAAACCCAGGATTCCCGCGGAGTAGTCGGCCAGCCCGATGTAGACGAAGCCGGCTACCGGAATCACCATCCCCATGGTTCGGAACGAGAAAGTGATGCCCTCGGTGAAGTGGGTGCCGACCTCACCGAGCCAGTCTTTTCTCTTGGCGATCAACGCGATTGCCACCAGTGCGAGTGCCGCGGTACCACCCACCAGGGGCGCGCCCAATCCTTCGTCGATGTCGGGGATCAGCGAGGTGAACCGGCCGAGCAGCATGAAAGCCAGCAGAGCGGCGAACAACACCGGGACCGCCACCGCGACGATCAGAGCCTTCGGCGAGGCCAGGCCTGATGCGACCGTGGGCGTGTCCGACGCCGGGGCAGCGGTCAGGGTGGCTGTCGCGCCTTGGTGCGCGGCCCCGCTGCCGGCCGGCACGGATTCGGCGCTTGGGCCCTTCGTGCCCGGGGTAGGTTCCGGCGCCCGGTCGGCGCCGGCGCTCGATGATGGGATTTCGGCGACCGTGGCCAGATCGGACATCTTGGTCCGTACGTCACGGAAGTAGGCCACCGCCAACGCCACCACTCCGGCGATCAGGGCGATCAAGGTGGCCCGGTCGGCGATCATCCGGGCCGAGACATGGGCGCCCTCGGCGGACAGCGCCGGTGCCACTCCCATGATGTAGTCGGAGCTGAGCGCCATCCCCTGTCCGGCAATGGCGATCGCCAATGCCGCACCCAACGGAGACAGTCCGGCCCGGAGCGCAGCGGGCAGCAGGATCGCGGCGATCAGCGGCAGTACCGGAGTGGGCCAGAACGCCAACGACAGTACGAAAGTCACCACCGCGAGCAGTACATACGATATGTGGCCGTTGCGGAAGAACCTGCTCAACGGGCGGATCATCAAGGTGTCCGCACCGAGTGCGCGCATCGCCCCGAGCATCGCGCAGACCAGCGCGATGATGATGAAAACCGGTAGCAGTTCCCGGGTTCCGGCGATGGAGGCATTGAAGATCGATCCCAGCCCCATGGTGAAACTGCCCTGGTAGACCAGGCCGGTAAGGAAGGTGGCGATCAGGGCAGGGGCGATCACGTTCTTCTTGGCCACCACGGTGGCTATCAGTACAGCAAGGCCGATCAGGTAGACCCAATGTGCCGCAGACAATGGCGTCACCGTCCAATCCGGTAGTTCTGCTCGGGCTTTACTTCCGTAACATTCTGGTGTTCAGTCGGTTTCGCAAATCCTCTTCAACTGAAGCCGCAGTACAATGCATAGCGCACGTCGGCCGATGGCGCTCACATTTTCCCCTCGCGCCACCCTCGACATCAGAAAACCGCTGCAATCAAGTCGATTTCGACCGGGGCACCCGATGGCAGGGTCTGTACACCGATTGCCGCCCGCACCGGCAGCGCATCAGCTCCGAGTTCAGCCCGGATCCGCGCCGACGCTCCGTCGGCCACCGCCGACAGAGCGTGAAATGTTGGTGCACAGGCAATATAGACTGTCATCCGCAGACAGCGGATCCGGTCAGAGGCGACACCGGCCGGCAGCACCGAACGCGCTGCCGCCAGTGCGTTGGCCGCAGCGATCCCGGCCGCGGTGTGGGCCTGCTGCACCGAGAGCGTCGCGCCCACGACGCCGCGCACACTCAGCTCATTGTTCACCCGCGGCGTCATGCCCGCGGTGTAGACGACGCCGTCGTGCACCAACGCGGCCCGGTAGTCCCCCTGCGGGGCGGGTGCGCCCGTCTGGTCAGTCGACACCGATCGCCACGCCTTCCTGCCGCGGGTCGGCGGCACCCCTGAGCACCCCGCGTTCATCGCGGCAGATCACCTGGGCGCTACCGCCGGCACCGTAGGCGGTCTGCACGACAATCCGATGACCGCTGGCGCACAACCGTTCCCGGATCTGCTCGCCGATCCGGTCCTCGACGCGCAGCTCGGCGGGCCGGTCGATCACCTCGGCGTCGGACCCTGGGAATACGGTGAACCGGGGTGCCGCCACCGCCGCGGCCGGCTCCAGCCCGTGGTCGAACAGATGCGACAGCAGCTGCATGTTCCACTGCACCTGGCCGTCCCCGCCGGGGATGCTGCCCAAGGCCAGCAGCTCGCCCCGGGCGCCGGTGGCGATCCAGGCGTTGAGCGTATTGAGCGGCTTTCGCCGCGGTGCCACCTCGTTGGGGTGACCCGGGATCAGGTAGGCACCGCGCCCCAGCCGGTTGCCCAGCACCACCCCGGTGCCGGGCACGGTGAGGGTGGCGCCGAAGGTGAAGCCGAGGGAATGGATGAAAGACACCGCGCGGCCGTCCGCGTCGACGGCGGCGGTGCAGGTGGTGTCCCCGGTGCGCACCGAGAACACCAGCCGATCCTCGGCCATGCTCGCCAGGTCCCGACGCTGCTGTGCGATCCGGTTAGGGTCCAGGACATCACGCCATCCGGTGTTGTCGCTGCCACAGCGCTCCAGGCGGTCCTGAAAGGCCAGCCGGGCGGCCCGCGCCATCCGGTCGATCGCACCCGCGCCCAGCCAGGGCTCGGCTCCGACGACGCCGTCGCACAGCGCGGCCTGCTGCAGCACCATCCATCCGGGTGTGGGCAACGGGGTCTGGTGGATCGTGGCGCCGGCGTAGCCGCCGGTGATCGCGGCCTCGGGCGTGGCGGTGGCCCCGGCCACCCACTCATCGCCGCTGAACGGCGCACCGGCCGCGGACAGCATCGTGACGGCACGTTCGGCTATTTCGCCGGTGTAGAAATCGGCCGGGTCGTGGGCCAGCCGGCGGATGGTGCGGGCCAGATCGGGTTGAGCTATCCGGTCCGCTACCCGCGCCGTCTGCCCGTCGGGGGCATAGACCGCCGCCAGGCCGGGATCCTGGCGGATCGCGGTGAGTGCCTCGCGTACGTCGGCGGCGGTCTTGGCCGAGCAGGCCAGGCCGGTTTCGGCGATCCGGGCCGCGGGCTCCCACAGTTCGGGCAGTCCGCGGCTGGCCCCGTGGGCATGCAGGGCGGCCAGCGCCGCGGGGGCACCGGGGACGGTGACACCCAGCGCCCCGTACAGCGGGATGGTGGACAGACCCTGGTCGCGGTAGAACTGCGTCGTCCCGCCGTCCGGGCCGAATCCCGATCCGCCGATCGTCCACACCCGGCCATCGGGTTCACGCACCACCGCGAATGCGTCACCGCCGATTCCGCATTGGCCGGGCAGTACCAGCCAGGTGAGCGCGGCCATGGCCAGGGTGGCGTCGATGGCGTTGCCGCCCTGGGCCAGCACCCGGGCGCCGGCGAAGCTGGCGGCGGGGTGGCTGGAGCTGACCATGCCGCCCAGCGACAGCGCCGACGGGCGCGGGGCGGGATGCGCCTCGGGGGCCATCACGCACCCTTGCGCCGGCGGCGCGGGCCGACCGGGATCTCCCCGGGTTCGACCCCGACGTAGATCTCCCCGTCGCGTTCCTGCACCGGGTAGGTCTTGATCGCCACGGTGGCGGGCGGGCAGATCGGTTCACCGGTCTCCAGGTCGAATGCGCTTCCGTGGCAGGAGCATCCGATACCGTCGTCGACGAGTTTGCCCGAGGACAGCATGCAGTCCAGGTGTGTGCAGTAGTTGGAGGTGGCGTAGGCCTTGCCATTCAGACGAGCCACCGCGAACTCGTGCTCGCCGGCGAAGAATCGGCGCACAATGCCCTCGGGCACCTGCCCGGACCGGGCGACTCGGGTGAATTCCATTGCAGCTCCTGTTTAAACGGACGGGGTGAGGTAGACGGTCTTCTCCAGCGTGTAGAACTCCATGAGCGTGGCTCCGGCCTGTTCCTTGTAGGTCTGGGTGCTGGAGGCCTTGTAACCGCCGAACGGGGCGTTCATCGCCATCCCGGTGGTCGGCTGGTTGACCTTGACCAAGCCGGTCTTGGACCGGTGCGCGAACCGGGTGGCGGTGGCCAGGTCACCGGTAACGATCGCCGCACTGAGCCCGAACTCGGTGGCATTGGCCAGGTCCACCGCCTCGTCCAGCGAGCCGGCCCGCTGGAAGGCGACCAACGGTCCGAACACCTCCTCGGTGACGATCCGCATGGTGGGGAGCGCATCGGCGAAAACGGTGGGGCGGACGAAGAATCCGTGATCACCGATGACGGTGCCGCCGCAGCGCAGGCTGGCTCCCTCGGCCACACCGGACTGCACGTAGTGCAGGAACTTGTCGAGTTGTGCGGCGCTGGCCAGCGGGCCCATGTTCACCCCGGGCCGGTCTCCCGCGCCGACCTGCAGCGCCTCGGCCTTGGCGACCACCCGCTCCAGCAGGGCGTCGTGAACGGCGTCGACCGTGATGATCCGGCTGGTGCCGGTGCAGGCCTGCCCGCTGAGTCCGAAGGCGCCCTTGATGATCAGGGCCGCGGCCCCGTCGAGGTCGGCGTCCTCGGCCACCACCACCGGGTTCTTTCCGCCCATCTCCAACTGCACGCGGCGCTGGGGGCCGACCACGCGGTGGATGGAACGGCCGACCTGGGTGGATCCGGTGAAGGTGACTGCCGCGACCCGGGATTCGGCCGCAACCGCCGCCCCGGCAGCTCCGTCGCCCTGCACCAGGGCGAGCACGCCCGGCGGCAGACCGCCGTCCAGCAGCGCCTCGACCAGGCGCTGCCCCATCAGCGGGGTGACCTCCGAGGGCTTGAACAGCACCGGGTTACCGGCGGCCAGCGCCGGGCCGATCTTGCGCGACGGGATGTTGAACGGGAAGTTCCACGGGGTGATCGCCCCGACGATGCCGACCGGTTCCCGCAGGGTGTAGACCAGGCCGTCGCCGGCCGCGGGGTAGGTGGTGCCGGTGGTCCGGGTGGCCTCCCCGGCATAGAAGCGCAGGTTGGCCGGGGTCCGGCTGACCTCCATGGTGGCCTCGGCGGTGGTCTTTCCCTCCTCCCGGATCAGCTCGGCGATCAACTCGGGTGCTCGCGACTCCAGCTGCGCGGCAGCCGATTCCAGGATCGCGGCGCGGCGTTCGGGCGCGGTGGCCGCCCATTCGGGGGCGGCCTTCTCCAGCGCGTCGACCGCGGCACTCACATCGGCAGCGTCCGATGCCGGGAAGACACCGATCACATCGTCGGGGTCGGCGGGGTTGCACCGTTGGAACGTCCGGCCGGACACCGCGGGCACCCACTGGCCGTCGACGAAGTTGGTTCCCTCGATCACTGTTTTGCTCCTCGCGTGCGCGGGCATCACGACACCGCCTCCTCGGTTTCCACCAGTTCCCACAGATCGGTGTCCTCGTCTTCGAGCACCGCACGTTCGATGCGACGGCCGAGTAGTTCCCGGCCCACCATCACGTCCTCCCCCCGATCGGAGGTGAACACCCCGCGGAGCAGGCCGTCGTCGAGATAGAAGGCGGTGAAGTCGTTCGTGTCGGGATTGCCGCGGATCACCAGGTCGGCGGTGGCCTCGCCGAGCAGTTGCAGGTTGTGGTCGTACTGATCCGACCAGAACCACGGGGCATCGTCGTTGACCGCATCCCGGCCCAGCATGGCGTTGGCCACCGCGGCGCCCTGTCGGTTGGCGTTGTCGAAGTGCTCGAACCGCACATGGCGTCCGGCGCGTGCCGAGTACCGGCGCGCCACGTCACCGGCGGCGTAGATGTGTGGAATCGAGGTCCGGCCCTGCGCGTCGACCACGATGCCGTCCTGCACCTGCAGGCCCGAGGCCGCAGCCACCTCGGTGTTGGCCACGATGCCGATGCCGATCAGCACCGCATCGGCCTCCAGCGGTGCGTCTGTCCCGCAGCCCACCACGACACCATCGGCGGTGGTGTGCAACTGCTCGACCGTGACGCCGGTGCGCACGTCGACGCCCCGGTCCTGGTGGATGCGTACCAGTTCCGCCCCCAGCCGGGGGCCGATGATGTTGGCCAGCGGCATCGGCGCGGCCTCCAGAACGGTCACCTCGGCACCCAGACCCCGTGCCGTGGCAGCTATTTCGAGCCCGATGAAGCCGGCGCCGATGATCGCCAGCCGGCTGCCGGGGGTGATGCGGCGTTGCAGCGCGATGGCGTCGTCGACGGTGCGCAGGTAGTGCACCAGGTCCGGGCGTGGGCCGGGCACCGGCAGCCGGCGGGCCCGGCCACCGGTGGCGAACAGCACCGCATCGGCCTCGATCGGCGCACCCGAGGCCAGTTCCACCCGGCGGCTGCCCGGATCGACCCGGGTCACCTCGGCGCCGGTGCGGATCTGGACATCGTTGTCGGCCAGCCACTTCTCGGGCAGGATCTGCAGCGACTCCAATCCCTCGGTGCCGGAGAGGAATTCCTTGGACAGCGGGGGGCGCTGATAGGGCGTGTGCGGCTCCTCGCCCACCAGGACGATCCGTCCGTCGAAGCCGCGCCGGCGCAGGGTGCGGGCGGCCACCGCGGCCGCCTGCCCCGCCCCGACGGTCACGAAAGTGCGGCCGGTCATGCCTGTGCTTCCCTTCCCGCGGTCACGGCGCCCAGCGGGGCCGTGAGGTTGACGTAGATGGTTTCTCCCTCGACCCGGACCGGGTAGGTGGGCTGGCAGAGGTCCTGACTCTCCTCGTACCCGGTCTCCAGGTCGAACTGCCACTGATGGCCCGGGCAGATCACCTTGCCGTGCAGCAGGGTGCCCTTGGCCAGGGACCGGTCTTGATGAATACAGCTGTCGGCGAACGCATATACCCGTCCCGCCGCCTCGAACAGTGCGATGGCCCGGCCGTCGACCTCGACCCGGAGCTTGCGGCGGCGGGTGAGGTCCTTGGTGCTGGCCACCGCGATCCACTGCGTGGTCATGGCGTTACCTTTCTGCCGAGGCGGCGGATCGGGAATCAGGCGGAAACCGGTTCGAGATCGGGCGCTACGTAATAGTCGTAGAGGCCCTTGGTGTAGGAGAAGCGCATCTCGGCGCCCCAGCGCACCAGCTGCAGGCAGCGCTGCTGCAGCTGCGCTGTGTCGGCGTGGTCGAGCACGATCTGGTAGCCGCGCTCACCGTGCACCACATCGGAGGTGATGTGCAGATCGAAGAACTCGATCTCGTCCTCGCTGAACCCGTACACCTCACGCAGCGGCACGATCTGCTTGGTGTAGATGCTGGGCACCTGCGATTCCAGGCCGACCACCAGGGCTGCGGTGGCCACCACGAAGTGCTCGCGCTGCGACACCGCGTAGCACCAGGCCTGCAGCCCGCGGGTGATGGCGTTCATGTTCGCCGGATCCTCGATGCGTTCCTTGGTGGTCCCGCAGGCCTCACCGAACTTGATCAGCAGATCGGTGTGCCGGATGTCGGCCAGCTCCTCCTCGTACATGTTCTGCAGCGTGAAATCCTTTGCGCCGGTGAACTCGTCGGGGGTGTTGGAGTAGATGTTGGCCAGGTAGTCAGCGAACGGACCGACGTAGTGGTAATGGTTCTCGGCCCACCGGGCGAAGTGCTCCTTGCTGAGTTTGCCCTCGGCCCAGGCCTTGGAGAACGACGCGTTCTTGGCTTCCCGACCTTTGATCGCATTCTCCAGTTCAGCGCGAAACTCGTCACGTCCGAGGAGTTGGGTCATGATTCGTCCTTTCTTGAATTAGCTTGGGTGCCAAGGAGATTAGCTAAGGCAATCGGCGCAGGCCATGGTCACAATCACCGGTGATCAGCACTCGGACGGGTCAGGGTGCACACCAGCCAGGAGTCAGGCCCGGGCCACCGAGGCGGTCAGCGCCTCGAACTCGGCCAGGATCGCCGCTCCCACTGCCTTGTCCTGTTCGCCGTTGCCTCCGCTGATTCCCACGCCGCCCACGATCTGACCGTCGAAGACCAGGGGAAACCCGCCGACGAAGATGGCGAACTTGCCGGGCAACATGTGGCTGATCCCGAAGGCCTCGTTGCCGGGCAGAGCGGGCCCGTTGGGTGGCTCGTTGAACAGATGGGTAGCGCGTTCGTGGCCGGCGGCGGTGAACGCCTTGGCGATCGCGATATCCACCCCGGTAAGGCGAGCCCCCGGCAACCGGTGCAGCGCAAGGACATTGCCGCCGTCGTCGCAGACGCACAACGTCTGCTTGACGCCGATCTCCTCGGCCTTGGCCCGGCCCGCGGCCAACAGCGGCAACGCATCGTCGAGGGTGATGCGGTGAATTCGGTGCATTGATATCTCGCTCTCTCGCGGCAGTCGGTATCGGCTGACGCTGGCATGTCTATCAACGTGCGCACGCAGGCGGGATGGTTAATATGACCTGAACTGATGGCAAATGCCGGTTAAGTTGCACATAACCGCTGGGCGCTCTTATCCGGTAATCGATACAGGGAGCATCCACAGAGCACGGGGTTTGAGATGACAGCACCACCGGCCGAGAGCGGGCGGATGACCATCCAGGGTCTCCTCGACGAGACCCTGATGTCCGGCGCCCAGGTCGTCGCGGGAGCCGACCGCCTCGACATGGAGCTGAACTGGGTTTTGCCGCTCAATGAAGTTCTGTCCCAGCATGATCCGCTGAACGCGGTAGCCGTCTACGCCCGCCCCGAGTCGCTGACGGCCAACCGTGCGGCGCTGTCCGCACTGGCCGCTCGTGGCGCCACCACGCTGCTGGTCGACGGTGTCGTACCGCCGGACCTGGATCCCGTGCCGGATCAGTTGGTGATCGTCGAACTCGGTATCCCGGTCAGTTTCGCCGCACTGAACCGCCTGCTGGCCGAGCGCGCACTCAGCCAGGAAGTACACGTCATGCGGTACTCGACGCAGGTACATGCCTCCCTGGCCGGGCTGTTCCACCGTGGCGCCGGCCTGCAGATCCTGATCCGGGAGGTCTCCAATCTGGCCCGCAACCCGGCGCTCGCCCTCGATGCCCGCGGCCAGGTGGTGGCATTCCATGGCCTGCACCCGGAAACGCTTGCACCCCTGTCGGATTCGATCAATGCGATGGTGACCACCGATGTAACCGCGGCCGAGCGACGGTCCGACGGCCACCACACCCGGATACAGCCGGTCACCGGGCTGCACGAGAGCACCTGGACGTGCGTCGCCAGTGCGATCCGGCTGGGCAAGTCATTCGAGGGCTGGGTGGTGATCCTTGTCCCCGACCCCGCGCCCGGCACGCATGACGTGGCCAGATACGAGGTGCTGACTGAACAGGCCACCGCTATCGTCGGCTCGGAGATGCTGCGGCAACGCAGTGTCGACGAGGCCGAAGAGCGGGCCCGAGGCGACTTCGTCCAAGCTCTCGTGCACGGCAGTTTCTCCAGCGAGCACGATATGCGCGCCCGCGCCGAACACCACGACTTCGAACTCGATGCGCGGTTCGCGGTGTTCGTCGCGCCAGGTGTGCTGCCGCGACGGGTGGACAACCCGGCCGCCAGCATGGTGCGGCTGGCCCGCTACGCCGCCGGCCTCGCGCCGCATCCTTCGGTGCACGCCTATGTCACTGTGATCGGGGACGTCCTGGTGGTGGTGCGGACGCTGCGCGCCCAGGAGAGCACCGATATGCGCAGGGAGATGGCCGAATACGCGGAGGCGATGTCGCTGGAACTGGAACGGCGCCGGGGCCTGCCAGCGCCAGTGGCCTACGGGCGACCGGCCCACGGCGCCGGAGAGGTCCGGGAGAGCTACCGGGAGGCACGTGTCGCCCTCGGCATCGCCCGCCGGCTGCACCGCACCGGGGCGACCTCCT
Organism: Mycolicibacterium frederiksbergense; assembly: GCF_029893345.1. Lineage (GTDB taxonomy): Bacteria > Actinomycetota > Actinomycetes > Mycobacteriales > Mycobacteriaceae > Mycobacterium > Mycobacterium frederiksbergense_B. The sequence goes on from NZ_JARXVE010000008.1 coordinate 111,160, forward strand.
ACCAGGAGCTTCGAAGTTTCACCGTGCTGGCAGAGGCGACCGAGACCGAGCAGAGCCGCCAGCTGGTCCGGGAGGTGTTGGGGCCGCTGCGTTCCGGACCCGACCTGCTGGAAACCCTCGGCGCCTATCTGGCCGAGGGCGGCAACGTAAATGCGACGGCGCGGGTACTCAACGTGCACCGCAACACCATGCTGGCCAAACTGGACCGGATTTCGCGGTTGCTCGGGATGGACATCCGGGTCCCGGAGAACCAGTTCACGGTGTGGCTGGCGATCCGCCTCGACCTGCTCGACGAGGTGCACGCCGCCATCGACCGGGAGGCCAGCTTCCGCTGATCACACGGGCTGCGGATCCGGGCCCACGAACGAGCCGGCCAGCCCCAGCGCCACGATCACCGCACATGCGATGAACACCGCCGGGTAGGCGGAAGGGTTCTCCGCGGGGCCCAGCGCCACCGCAACCCAGGCAGCCCCGCATGCCGACCCACCGAAGCGCAGCAGGTTGAACAACCCCAGCCCGGTGCCCTGTTCGCCGGCCGGCGAACGAGTGGCGCCGGTAGCCGCCGGGGTCTGCACCAGCGAGATGCCCACACCCCCGATCACCAGCACAGCGATCAGCGCGCCGAGCACCAGACCGTCCTGTCCGACCGCAACAGCCATCCCTGCCTGGGCGATCAACAGCAACAGCAGGCCGCTGCGCAGCACCCGCCTCGGCCCCAACCGGTCCTGCCAGCGGCCCACCACCGGACCGAGCACCGTCATCGTCGCCGGCACCGCGAATAGCATCAGCCCGGCGGCCGAGATCGACACCGACTGGCCCACCAGGTACAGCGGTACCGCCAGCAGCGTGGCACCGAGACAGAACATCTGCGCGAACGCCGCCAGGCAGCTGCGGACAAACCGGGATTCGGTGATCAGCCGGACATCGACGAACGGGGTCCGGGTCCGGGCGCAGTGCCGAGCGAACCAGGCCAGCGCGACGACGGCTGCCACCACCTCGCCGGCCACCAGCCAACCGGGGACGTTGGGCTGGGGCACCAGGGCCAGGCCCAGCATCAGCAACCCCGAGCCGAACGTCAGTGCGGCCGCGCCGGCCACGTCGAAGGGTATCCGCACCCCCGGGAAACGCGGCACATATCGCAGCGTCCCGACGAAACCCGCCAGCGCCACCGGTACCAGCGGGACGAAGACCCAGCGCCAGCCCCAGGTGTCGGCGACCAGGCCGCCGAGGCTCGGACCGACCGCCTGCCCGATCCCGTTGACCGATGCCCAGGCTCCCACCGCCCGACCCCGCCGGGCCCCGGAGAACATCCAGGCGATCAGCCCCATGACGGCCGGTGCGAATGCTGCAGCGGCCACCCCGCCGAGCGAGCGCCACGCGATCAGCAACGGCAGTGTCGGGGCGGTCGCGGCGCCCACGGCGCAGACCGCGGTCGCCAGCAGCGCCGCGCAGTAGATGCGCCTGCGGCCAAACCGGTCACCGAACCAGCCGGCCAGAGGTATCGTCGCGGCGAAGCAGACCAGGAAGCCGACCACGACGAACACTCCATTGCCCAGTGGGGCGTCGAACTCGTCGATGATGGCGCCGAGTGGCACATTCACGACGTTGTTGCTGACGGTTCCCACCAACGTGCCCGCCAGCAGCGCCGCAAGCCCGAGCGGCGTGCCGGTGCTGTCGCAGCTGCCATGGCCGTTTTCGCTGCCTCCCGATAGCACGGCAGGCTGCTGAGCGGTGCCACGAACTTCGGTCATGCTGCGTCAACCATCCTCATCGTCAGGCGAATCCTGTTGCGGGTTCAGCTGTTTGCTGAAACTTCTCGGCGACGCACTTGTTCGAGACGCGATTCCGTCAGGCACGAGCGCGCGTACGTTCCTCAAGCACTGTCTCACCGCTATGCCCGGAGTTGGCCGGTCACAACGGGATACGGTGCACAGCACCCGCGGGCGACGAATGTGCAAGGTGCACAAACCCGCTGCTCGCCGGCACGACGAGTTCGGCGTCACAGCAAGTTGTTACGTCGCGGAAACCGTAGGCCATGCCGGCGACAAGTCTCGAGCATATTGCACATGGTGAGGCAGTCGCAGATGTGCACTGTTGTCGTTGACCCCGGTCGCGACCGCGCCGAACATTCCAACATCAGACTGCACAGCCCACCAGCAGTTCAACGAGAGGTCCCACTTTGGACACCCCACTAACCGCGGCGCACTGGATCTATCTGGCCGGGATCGTCGTCATTTTGGTCACGATGGCGATCCGCAAGAACATCGTCGTCCCGGCGGTCACCGCCACCCTGCTGACCGCCTGGGCGTTCTCCGGCAGCCTCATCACGGGGCTGTCGTCGATCTTCAACGCCAGCCTCACCGCGGCCAAGGAACTGTTCAACATCTTCCTGATCATCGCGATCGTGACGGCCATGCTGGGCGCGTTACGCCAGATGGGCGCCGACCGGATGATGGTCACCCCGTTCCGCCGGGTGATGCGCGCGGGCACCAGCAGCTTCATCGTGCTGGCGATCGTCACCTACGTGATCTCACTGTTCTTCTGGCCGACCCCGGCGGTTCCACTGGTCGGCGCGGTGCTCATCCCGGTCGCCATCCGGGCCGGTCTGGCCCCGCTGTCGGTCGGCATGGTTGTGGCGATCTGTGGACAGGGCATGGCCCTGTCCGCTGACTACATCATCAAAGTCGCCCCGGGCATCTCGGCGAAAGCCGCCGGAGTGGATCCCGATGCGGTCGCCGACAAGGCGATGGTGCTCTCGCTGATCGTCGGGCTCACCGCCCTGGCCATCACCTACTTCACGCAGCGACACACGTGGCGGACTCCGTCGCCGGAACTGTTGCAGGAGTGGGAGAACGAGGCCGACCGCCATCTCACCGACTCCGAGCCGAAGCCGGGCTCAGGTTCAGGTTCCAATTCGGGTGGTGCCACCACCGGCGCCGTGGCCCCCAAGCCCCTACCCGTACCCCCGACCGACGGCGGCGGCTCCGCCACCGCGACAGCCACCGTCGTGGCCACCGCCACCGTGATCTCGCCGGAACCGGTCGACGAATCCGAACCGGAACGGAAGATGTTCTCGGCCAAGGTGTTCGCGCTGTTGGTACCGCTCGTCTACCTGGGCTTCATCGTGTACCTGATGCTGGGAAAATTCACCGATATCGTGCCTCCGCTCAAGGGCGGGGACGCCGCGGCCATTGTCGGCGGCCTGGCCGCGCTGCTGCTGTTCGCCGCATCGGCCACCAACGACAAGCGCAACTTCCTGGAAACCTCCTCGGAGCATGTCGTCGACGGACTGGTGTTCGCCTTCAAGGCGATGGGGATCGTGCTGCCGATCGCCGGGTTCTTCTTCATCGGCAACGGTGACTTCTCGGCTGCGATCCTGGGGCTGCCTGCCGAGACCCAGGGACCGGCCTTCCTGTTCGACCTGATCACCGCTGCCCAGTCGCATCTGTCCCCGAACCCGGTGATCACCGCGTTCTCGGTGCTGCTCGTCGGCCTCATCGCTGGTCTGGAAGGTTCGGGCTTCAGCGGGTTGCCGTTGACCGGATCGCTGTCGGGCGCGTTGGCCCCGGTGGTCGACATGGATCCCTCGACACTGGCCGCGATCGGCCAGATGGGCAACATCTGGTCCGGCGGTGGAACGCTGGTCGCCTGGTCCTCGCTGGTGGCGGTGGCAGGGTTCGCCCGGGTGCCGGTGCTGCGCCTGGCCCGCAAGTGCTTCCTGCCCGTGATGGCCGGGTTGATCCTGGCCACCTCAGTCGCGATCGTCATCTTCTGACCATGCGACAACTGGATCGAAACCGCCTCGGTCTCCTCGCAACCATCACACTGACGTTCGTCACTGGCATCGTCGATGCGGTCGGTTATCTCGGGCTGGACCGGGTGTTCACCGGCAACATGACCGGCAACATCGTCATCCTCGGCATGGGTGTGGCCGGCGCCGACGACCTGCCGGTGCTCGGCCCGGCGATTGCGCTGGCCGGTTTCACCGCCGGTGCCTTCGCCGCGGGCCTGGCATTGCAGAGCCGGCCATCGGCAGGCTGGGACACCCGGATCACCGTCCTGCTTGGCGCCGGGGCGCTGATCCTGCTGGTGCTGACCGCCGCCGTCGTCGTCACCGGGGACGGTCCGGGTGCCACCGGTCAGGTGGTCATCGCCACCGCGATCGCCGCGGTGATGGGGCAGCAGGCGATGGTGGCCCGCGCCCTGGCCGTCAAGGACATGACCACCGTGGTGGTGACCTCGACGCTGGCCAGCCTGGCCGGGGAGACCTGGCCGGGCGGTGTACGCGGCGCGCTTGGCAACCGCCGGCTCGCCGCCATCCTGGTCATCTTCCTCGGCGCCGTGATCGGCGCGGTGCTGCTGCGATTGCACATCGCGGTTCCCCTCGGCCTGGCCGCCGTCCTCACCTGCGCTGTGGTGATCGCCGGTCACCTACGGCTGCACCGGAATTCGTCCTCGGTCGACGACGCAGCGGAACCCGATGTGGGTGGTCGAACTGTCCTGCGATTGCGGTGACCGCGCCGCGGGCCGGTAGCGGTGGCAGTACTCCGGCGCGCACAGGTGCGAGCCACCTTTGAGGGTCTGGTTGATGCTCGGGTCGGGCCCGGCGGGGGGACAGCACGCCGGCTCCGCCACCGCGGGCTGGTGGTGCGCCGTGAACCGGGTACTAGTCCATTCCCACACGTTGCCGATCATGTCGAAGAGGCCGTGCGCATTCGGCGGGAAGGTGCCCACCGGAGAGCTCCCGGTCCAGCCCAGGGCGCCGTCGTTGCGGTACGGGAACCGGCCCTGCCAGGTGTTGGCCATCAAGCGGCCGTGCGGCGTGGGCTCATCACCCCAGGCGTACACGGTGTCGGCTCCCCCGCCGGCGGCGTACTCCCACTCCGCCTCGGTGGGCAACCGCCGGCCGGCCCAGGATGCGTAGGCCGCGGCGTCGGGATAGGCCACCTGCACGACCGGGTGGTCGGGATGGCCCGCATCGCGGTCCGGTCCGAACGGGTGCCGCCAGTTGGCACCGCACGCCCAGTCCCACCACTGCCGCCAGTCCCCCAGATTCACCGGCCCCGCGGTCGGCCGGAACACCAGCGCACCGGGTAGCAGATCCTGCTCGGCCACGCCGGGATACAGCGCGGGGTCCAGCGGGCGTTCGGCGACGGTCACATAGCCGGTGGCGTCGACGAATTCGGCGAACTGGGCGTTGGTCACCGGGTACTTCTCGATCGCGAACGGCGCGACCGTCGCGGTGTGCACCGGCGCCTCTTCCGGATAGAAGCGCGTCGAGCCCATCCGGAACGCTCCCCCGGACAATTCGATGAGTTCGGTGAACACGGAATCGAGGCTAGCCGGTGTCGACCAGATGCCGTTCAGCTCGGCATGGCGATGCCGAGCTCTGCCAGCATCGCCGACCTGGCTGCGTCGAATCCGGGTGTCCCGTTGGGGGATTCAAGTTGCACAGCGGCCAGGAAATCGCCGTGGTTGGCCCAGATATGCACGATCCGGTCGGCATAGGTAGCCCTCTTTCCTTGGCCGGTCCCGGCCTGCTCGGCAAGCACACCGATCAGCTTCTGCCCGCTGTAGCCGCACAGGTCACCCGGCAACACGCTGATGCTGTGAAACGCGGCTCCCGCGACGCGATCGTCGGCGTACTGCACAAAGGCCGCCGCCGCGTCCCGCGTCGTCGGCGTGATGGTCACGGTGGCGGTCATCCCGTCGGGGCCGGCCAGGCGTACTTCGGCTGCCGACGGTGCCGCTTCGGTGAATCCGGCCGGCACCGCGACAGTAAGGGTCGGGGCGCCCGGTGCCGGGCCCTGAACCGTCACTGTCGGCCCGTCCGGGGGTGGGCAGGTGACCTCACCCGGCTGCAGCGCTCGCGTGATGGTCGGCTCCACGCCATATGGCGGCGGGGTGAAGTCCGGTGCCGGCTCGCTTCGGGTCGTCCCAGTCTGCGTCGTCGTGATCGGTGCGGCCGCGGTGGTGCGGGAGGTGCCGGCGGAGGCGGGATTCTCGGCGGCACCGCCGCCCCCGCTTGCACAGCCGGCCAGCACCGCAATCGCCAGCAGGCTGAATCCCGGCCGGAGCACCATCGAGATCATCGTCAGTCTTTGGCTTCAGTCTTTGCTGAAGGCCGCGGCGAGTTCCCGCTCGATGTCCTGATACGGCTCGCCGGACAGGTCGACGGTCACCTGCCCGATGCTGCCGCCGGTGAATCCGAACGGTGCCCGGTAGTGCTGTGACACCGCCGAGCCGGTGTTGCGGCCGACGCAGATGCCACCACCAGCCAGCGCGAACATGCCCGGGTGGGTCTGCATGCCCGGCAGTTCGGCCACCGCGACGTCGTCGATGAACAGCGTGGTGTCACCCAGCGGTGTGTGGCTGTTCTCCACCGTGCCGGTCCGGTTGTATCGCACTCCGAAGATGTGCCGCCCCAATGGGATTGGATCCGGCGAGGTCAGCTGCTGCTCGAGTTCGCCGAGGAAGTTGTAGACGTAATGCAGGTGTCCGTCGGCGACGTACAACACGTGGCCGCCGTGTGCACCACCCTGTTTGAACAGCACGCCCTCGGCGTCGGCGTGGTCGACGGTGAGCTCGACCAGCACCTTGAACGACTGCCCGCGCAGCTCGGCGGCCGCGCCGATGCCGACCTCGGCGGTGTGCGGGTAGTAGGTGTAGGTGGACCGCTCGCCGGCCAGGTACGGCCGCCAGCGTGTCATCGTCTCCAGGATGTTGAGATCGGCCAGTGGCAGGCCGTTGTACTTGGCGGCCTCCTTGAACCAAAGGTCCTTGAGTTCTTCGAGTTTGTCCGGATGTTCGGCGGCCAGATCGTGGCACTGGCTGCGGTCGGCTTCGATGTGGAACAGCTCCCAGCGGTCGGCGTCGAAGTGTGACCAGCCCGACGGGGTGGCGGCGTGCACGGTGTTGGCGAACCAGCCTTTGTGCCAGATTCCCCGGGTACCCAGCATGGTGTAGAACTGCGTCTCCTTGCCGGTGGGCGCGTCAGGATTGTCCAGCGCCACTTTGAAACTCACCCCGTCCAGCGGCTTCTGCGGGATGCCGCGCACCGTCGCGGGCGGGGTGATGTTGAGCAGGTCGTAGACCGTCGGGGTGATGTCGCTGACGTTGACGTAGTTGTCGCGAACCAGGCCGTGAGACGCGATTCCGTTGGGCCAGGAGATGATTGCGGTGTCGGCGATGCCACCCTCGTGGGAGGCGTACCGTTTGAACAACTTGTACGGCGCATTGAAGGCCATCGCCCAGCCGATCGGGTAATGGTTGTAAGTCTGCGGCCCACCGAGGCGGTCGATGAACTTCAGCCCCTCCTCGGCGGTGTCGATGTAGCCGTTGAAGAACTTGGTTTCGTTGACCGAGCCGTTCGGCCCGCCCTCACCGCTGGCGCCGTTGTCCGAGATCACCACGATGATGGTGTTGTCGAGTTGGCCGGTTTCCTCCAGGTAGTCCAGGATCCGGCCGATCTGGGCGTCGGTGTAGGACAGAAACCCGGCGAACACTTCGGCCATCCGGCTGAACAACTTCTTCTCGTCGCCGTTCAGCGTGTCCCATGGCCGCACGGTGTCCTGGGCCGGCCACGGTTCCCCGTTGGGCCCCTTGACATCTGCGTACGGGTTGACCGGCGACAGTTCGGTGTCGGGCGGCACGATGCCCAGCCGCCGCTGGTTCTCCAGCACGATGTCACGGTAGGCCTCGTAGCCCATGTCGAACCGGCCCGCGTAGCGGTCCGCCCACTCCTTGAACACGTGATGCGGGGCGTGACCGGCACCCGGGCACAGGTAGCTGAACCAGGGCTTGTCCGGGGCGATCATTTTGGCATCGCGAATGAACTCGATGGTCTTGTCGGCGAGATCCTTCGACAGGTGGTAGCCGTCCTCCGGGGTGGCCGGCGGGTCGACCGGATGGTTGTCGTAGATCAGATCCGGGTACCACTGGTCGGTCTCCCCACCCATGAACCCGTAGAACCGCTCGAATCCGCGTGAGCATGGCCAATGTCGCTTGGTGGAAGCAAGATTGGATTCTTCCAGCGGAGTCAGATGCCACTTTCCCACGCAGTAGGTGTTGTAGCCGTTTTCGACGAGCACCTCCGACAGCAGTGCGGTGTCAAACGAGATGCGGCCGTTGCAGTTGGGGAATCCGTCGGTGAACTCCTCGATGGTGGCCATCCCGACGGTAGTGGCGTTGCGACCGGTGAGCAGCGACGCCCGGGTCGGCGAGCACAGCGCGGTGGTGTGGAACTGCGACAGCCGAACGCCGCGCTCGGCGATGCGGCTCATCGCGGGCATGTCGACCAGACCGCCGAAGCAGTCCCAGGTCGCGATGCCGGTGTCGTCCCACACCAGATACAGCACATTGGGCGCGTTCTCGACGGCGGTCGGCGCCGCATACGGCCCCCAGTCCGGCTCGGAATCCCGGATGTCCAGCTCGATTTTGCCATTGAACTCGGTAGCCATGATGGGCCTCATTCCCGGTTGGCCGGATCACCGCTGATAAGGGCGATCGCCCGGAGAGTACACCCGCCCGCTGCTGGTTGCGGGGGAATCCGGCGTCGCCGGCTACCCGGTCAATTGGGCGTCAGCTCAGAGCCCCTGACGGCTGTCAGGCTTCAGGGTTCGCGGCGGTGCCGCACAGGTGATCGGCCGAGTCTGTTCGGGTATTCGGTTGGTCGGTGAGACCACGCAATGGTCCACCGATCCGGGCGACGACCGGGGTGCATGCGGCGGCAACGGCCAGCAGCACCGACACGACGACCGGACCTGTCGCACCGTGCGCGTCGGCCGCCACACCGGCGATGGCCGTGCCCGCCGCCCCGCCGACCAGGGCGGCGCTGTTGAGCCAGCCGAACGCCTCCGTCGCCGAATGATCGGCGACCTCGGTCGACACCATGAGGTACAAGGCGGTCATGGCCGGAGCGAAGCCCAATCCCGAGATGAACAAGGCGCAGAACTGCAATGCCAGGCTGTCGACGATCCCGAACGCGCCCGTCCCGATCGCCACCATGACCAACGCCGCGACGAGGCCGGGGAGCCCGAGCTTCCGGTGTCCGAAGGTCAAGCCTCCGATCAGCGATCCCACGCTGGCCACGGCGATCGCGGCCCCGGCGGTGATACCGGTGCGGCCGAGTGCGGCAACGATGCCGACCTCCAGGGCCATGAACGAGGCGACCAGAGTGAGGCTGGCGACCATGGCGAGAATGACGGCCCGGTTGGCCATCACGCGGCCGAACGCAGATGAGCTATCCGCCCGCTGTGGTCGAAGCTGCCCGGCGCCCAGGAGAAACCACCCGGTCCCGACGACGGTGACGGCCGCGGATGCGACCAACGGGATGGCCGTCGACACCGAGGACGCGAGGAAGGTCGTCGCCACCGGGCCGACGACCCAGATCAGTTCCTGCGCAGTGGTATCGAGCGCGAACAACACCCGAACTCCGTCACGGGTCACCAGTTGCGGGTAAAGCGCCCGAACCACGGGCATCAACGGTGGCACGGTTGCGCCGACGACCGCCCCCAGCATCATCAACAGCACCGGTGACGAACCCGCGAACGCAAGCGCCAGCATCCCGGCACCGTTCGCCAGGGCCGCAACAACCAGCGTCGGCACCATGGCACGTCCGGCGATCCGGGCGGTCACCGGCATCGCCAGCGCTTCCCCCACGCTGAGGCACGCCACAGCGGCGCCGGCCAGCGCGAAGGACCCGGTCTTGGACTGGACGTGCAGCAGGATCGCGAGGTTGAGCATGCCGAGCGGCAGGCGGGCGAACAACTGGGAAGCAGTCACGTTCAGCACCCCCGGGGTACGCATCAAGTCGCGATACGCCCGCATCAACCAGCTCCCTCCACCGGCTCAACCACCGTGACCGGCTAACTATACCGTCCAGACGGTACAGTTGCTGACTCGTTGTCGTAGGCTCGGGAGATGACTTCGTCGCGGGACCGCATCCTCGACGCCTATGCGGATCTGCTCGCCGTCGAAGGCGAGCGCTACGCCACCCTCGACGCGGTGGCCGCAAAGGCCGGCGTGTCGAAAGGCGGACTGCTCTACCACTTCCCGTCGAAGGACCGGCTCGCCTGCGCACTCTGCGACCGCCTGCTGACCCTGGCGGCCGAGGATGTGCAAGCGATGCGGACCGCCCCCGAAGGGCCGGCCCGCTACTACATTCGGACGTCGCATTATGCGGGTACGCCGCTCGACCGGGCCGTGGTGGCGGTGTCCCGGCTGCAGCAGGCCGGCGACAATCACGCCCGGGAAGTCATCGAGTCGGTTTCAGACGACTGGCTGCACGTTCTGCACGACACGCTCGGCGACCTCGACGTCGCCCGCGCCGTCAAGCTCATCGGTGACGGCCTGTACTACAGCGCTCTGCACCGGGCACTCGGCGGTCATCTACTGGCGAAGACCGACCAGGACGACGGATTGCTGGCCGTCATCGATCGGATCACGGCCGACGCCGACGCCACTCAATAACCTGGCGGCGGCCCGAACCGGCCGCCCCACCGGCTGCCCGCGTGTGCTAATTTTTGACCGTGCGGACAGAAAATAGTCCAGACGGCCAACAGCGATCCTTCATCGAGGAGGCCAGACGCCGCCAGATCATCGCGTCCGCCGTGGAGGTCCTGGCCGCGACCGGTTACTCGAATGCCTCACTGGCCCGGATCGCAAAACACGCCGGGATCTCCAAAGGGGTGATCTCCTATCACTTCGCGGGCAAAGACGACCTCATGACGCAGGTTGTCATCCAGCTGTTCGTGTCGGGCGGCGAATACATGAAGCCGTTCGTCGAGGCAGCCGAAGGGGCGCGAAATCAGTTGCGGGCCTACATCGAATCGAATCTCGCATTCATCGACGCAAACCGGACGTTCGTCGCCGCGATGATGGAGGTGGTGCTCAATCTCCGGGACGCCGACGGGGCACTGGTCTTCGTCAAGACCGGGAACGAGGATGAGGTGATCGCGCCCCTGGTCGAGCTGCTGACCGACGGCCAACGCGCAGGCGAATTCGGTGACTTCGATGCGACGGTCACCGCCAAACTCGTCCGCGACAGCATCGACGGTATCGCCGGGCGTGCAGTGCGCGAACCCGATTTCGACGTCATGCCATTTGCAGCGGCGTTGACGCGCTTGTTCGATCTGGCGACCACCAAGAGCGATCAACAGTGATCACCTCCACGCTGCCCGACACTGCTCGACGCGATCCGCGGTTTGCCACCATCGGTGTCGCAGCCATTGCCGCCCTCGGGTCGGTCGCGCTGCTGGCAGTCCTGGACCGATACGGGTATTTCGGCGACGAACTCTATTTCCTGGCGGCCGGGCGCCGACTGACCGCGAGTTATGCCGATCAGGGGCCGCTGGTGCCCCTGATCGCGCACGTCATCGACACCATCGCGCCTGGCTCGCTGTGCGCGCTGCGACTCCCGGCCGTCGTGGCCACCGCCGCCGCCATCGTGGTCACCGCGCTGATCGCCCGCGAGTTGGGCGGCAACCGGGCAGCCCAACTACTGGCCGCCACCGGCTACGCGACGTCGCCGTTTCTCCTCGTCCAAGGCTCGCAGCTGGCCACCAACACGATCGACGTCGCCCTGTGGGTGATGATCACCTGGCTGCTGGTGCGCTGGACCCGCAACCGCCGTGATTCGTTGCTGATCTGGGCAGCCCTCGTGACAGCCACAGCGCTGCAGGTGAAATGGCTGATTCCGACCCTCTGGCTGACCATGGCGGTCGCAGCCGTGGCCGTCGGCCCACGAGAACTGTTGCGCCGCAGAGCATTGTGGCTGGGCGCGGCCATCGTGGTGGCCACCGCGCTGCCGAGCATCTGGTGGCAGCACCGCAACGGATGGCCGCAGTTGTCGATGGGCGGGGTTGTCGCAGCCGAGAATGAATTCGTCGGCGGACGGCTCCTGTTCATCCCGTCGGCGATGTTCGTCGCCGGCTTGCTGGGCAGCGTGCTCCTGGTATGCGGTGTGTGGGCGCTGCTGCGGTCCGAACCGCTGCGCAACTACCGATTCCTCGGCGTCACAGTGCTTTTGCTGTTCGCGGTGTTCATCGCGCTCGGCGGCCGGCCCTACTACGTCGCCGGGGTCTATTCGGTGGCGATGGCAGCAGGGGCGGTGTGGCTCACGCGCGATACCCAGCGCTGGCAACGGGTCGTCGCCGTGCCGCTGATCGGCGCATCGGTCGCGCTGGCTCTGTGGAGCCTGCCGTGGCAACCCGAAAGCGATATCCCGCCCGCACCAGATTCCCCCAGCATCTCGATCCTGCTGTACGGCAGGTTCGGCTGGCCCGACCTTGGCGCGGCCACCGCGCAGGCCTACCGTGCGCTCACCCCGGACGAGCAGACGCACGCCGTCATCATCGCCAATTCCTATTGGCAGGCAAGCGCCCTGGATAATTATCGCGACGGCTACCTGCCGGCGGTGTACTCCCCGAGCCGCGGCTGGGGGTACTTCGGTGCCCCACCGGATTCGGCGACCACCGCACTGTTCGTCGACCGGCGACCCGACACCGCCAAGACACTGTGCGCTCACGTGCAACCGGTCGGCCGGGTCGATGCCCGGCTGGGATACCCCGGGGTGACCCGAGACGTGACGATCTGGAAGTGCACGGACCCGCTGCTTCCGTGGTCGAGGGTCTGGCCGTCCCTGCTACGGCTGGGCTGATTCGGGTCGGCGCGAACTCAGTCGCGCGGCAATACCATCGAGGATCAGCTCCAGGGCCGATTCGCACGCGCTTCGCCGCATCGATTCGTCGAGCAGATGGCTGGTGGCGGCGATGTTCGGGTGTGTCTCGGCGGGCAACTCCGCGTACGTGTCACGCCATGTGTCGTCGTCGCGCTGCTGGTGTTCGGCGGGCAGGGATTCGAAGGCGGCATCGAGCGCCGCGAACCCCAGCATCTGGTCGACGAAGGCGTGATACACCTCGACCGCCTCCCGCTCGGAAAATCCGGCTGAGCGCAGGAGTCCCAAGACCGTCTCGATGATGTGGATCTCATAGGCGCCCCCAGTCACCCGGCTCGCCGCCAGCACCCCGGCCTGTGGGTGCTCAAGATAGACGCGGTGGATGCGCAGCCCGAGTTCACGCAAGTCCTCTCGCCAACTGCCGGTTGGCTCCCAACCCTCGCCCACGCGTCGCAGGAGCTCATCGGTGATGGCCAGCACCACATCCTCGATGCCGTGGAAGTAGCGGTACAGCGCCGTCGGGTCGGCACCCAGTGCCACGCCAAGGCGCCGGACGGTCAGGCCGGCCGCACCGTGGTACTGCAGCACCCGCAACGCGGTCTCGACGATGAGCTCCTCCGACAGGACCACGCCCTGCTTTGTTTGTCGCCGTCGTCGCCGTGGCGACTCGGACTTCAACGTCCGGCCCATCCGCACTGCCTTCCGGCGCTTACGTCAACGCCCTTGACCCATTTTGCGGCGCTGGTGTGTCATGGCGCACTACAGATTGTCACCTGAGTACGGGTCACAACTCGGGCGCCTGAACGATCGGCTGAGCCCACCAAGCCACATCGAAAAGAGGAGACCAGGTAATGCCCGCTGCGCCGGCAACCATTGTATTCACCGGAGGACCGGTCCTGACGATGGACTCTGCCCGGTCTCGGGTGGGCGCCGTCGCGGTCACCGGCAACCGCATCACCGCCGTCGGACCTGCGGCCCGCGAACTGATCGGGCCCGACACCGAGGTGGTCGACCTGACCGGCAAGCTGCTCATCCCGGGCTTCCAGGACGCCCATGTCCATCCGGTGGGAGCCGGCGTGGAGCGCATGACGTGTGACCTGTTGGGCGCCGACGACGCCGACACCACCCTGGCCACGATCCGGGCATATGCCGAGTCGCACCGTGACCGGGCCTGGATCACCGGCGGCGGCTGGTCCCTGGACGCCTTCGACGGCGGCATCCCGACCGCCCGCATGCTCGATTCGGTGGTCGCCGACCGTCCGGTGTACCTGCCCAACCGCGATCATCACGGGGCCTGGGTGAACAGCCTGGCCCTGCAGATCGCCGGGATCACCGACGACACCCCCGATCCCCCGGGCGGCCGCATCGAGCGCGACACCGACGGGGCGGCGACCGGGATGCTGCAGGAAGCGGCAATGGACCTGGTGGCGGCACACGTCCCACGGCCCACCGAGGACGAGCTGTACCTGGCGCTGCTGGACGCGCAGAGCTATCTGCATTCATTGGGTATCACCGCCTGGCAGGACGCCATACTGGGCAAGTACGCCGCCGTGCCGGACTCGGAACAGGCGTATCGGCGAGCCGCCCTCGAGGGCACCTTGACCGTGCGGGTCGCGGCGGCGCAGTGGTGGGAACGTGACCGGGGAGCCGAGCAGATCCCGGAGCTGGTCGAACGCCGGACCGCGTTGCAGCACGGGCGATTCCGCGCGAACACGGTCAAGATCATGGTCGACGGCATCGCCGAAAACCAGACCGCCGCCCTGCTGGAGCCCTACCTGGACCGGTGCGGCTGCTGCACGGCCAATGCCGGAGTCAGCTTCGTCGATCCGGATGCGCTGCGGCAGTACGCCATCGAACTGGATTCCCTCGGATTTCAGCTGCACTTCCACGCACTCGGCGACCGCGCCGTGCGGGAGGCCCTCGACGCTGTCGAAGCTGCCAGGCGGGCCAACGGTTTTCGTGACACCCGCCCGCACCTGGCGCATCTGCAGGTGGTGGACCCGCAGGACATCCCCCGGTTCCGCACCCTGGGCGCGACGGCGAACATGCAGCCACTGTGGGCCTGCTACGAACCGCAGATGGACGAACTCACCGTCCCGTTCCTCGGCGAGCAACGCGCGCGCCAGCAGTATCCGTTCGGGGACCTGCTGCGGGCGGGCGCCGTACTGGCCGCGGGCAGCGACTGGCCGGTCAGCAGTGCCGATCCCATCCAGGGCATCCACGTCGCGGTCAACCGGCGCGAACCGGGCACCACGGACCCCCGGGTGTTCCTCCCCGAGCAGCGGATCGACCTGATGTCCGCCCTCGCGGCGTACACCGCCGGCTCGGCCTACGTCAACCATCTCGATGACACCGGAGTGATCCGTCCCGGCTACCTGGCCGATCTCGTTGTGCTCGACCGGGATCCGTTCACCCTGCCAGCCGAGGAGATCTGTCAGACCCAGGTCGAGCGAACCTATGTCGACGGCGATCTCGTCTATGCTCGCAGCTCGCCGGCCGCGGCCGCCCGCTGACCACACCCGACGACCGAAGGAACCCACATGACCGAAGCCACCCTCGTCGAGGCCCCGGAACAAACGCAAAAAACAGGCACCGCAATCCAATTGCGCAAGGTCACCAAACAGTTCGGTGGTGCGACCGCGGTCGGCGGCGCCGACCTCGACATCCGCGCCGGGGAATTCCTCTCCCTGCTCGGCCCGTCCGGCTGCGGTAAGACGACCCTGCTGCGCATGATCGCCGGATTCGAGGAACCCGATGGCGGCGACATCCTTCTCGATGGCTCCTCGATCGTCGGGTTGCCGCCCAACAAGCGGCCGGTCAACACCGTCTTTCAGTCCTATGCGTTGTTCCCGCACATGACCGTCGCGGAGAACGTCGCCTACGGGCTGCGTCAGCAACGCACCCCGAAAGCCGAGATCGGGCAGCGGGTCGGCGATGCGCTGCGGCTGGCGCGGATGGAAACCTTCGCCGATCGCAATCCCAAGAACCTCTCCGGTGGACAGCAGCAGCGGGTGGCGCTGGCGCGTGCTCTGGTGAACCGGCCGAAAGTGCTGCTGCTCGACGAACCGATGTCGGCGCTGGACCGCAAGCTGCGCGAGGAAATGCAGGTGGAGCTCAAGCTGATTCAGCTCCAACTCGGCATCACCTTCGTCTTCGTCACCCATGACCAGGAGGAGGCGCTGTCGATGAGTGATCGGGTGGTGGTCATGCGCGACGGCGCGATCCAACAGATCGGCACCCCGTCCGAGATCTACAAGGCACCGGCCAACTCGTTCGTCGCCGGCTTCATCGGCAAGCAGAACTTCCTCAACTGCACTGTCTCCGGACCGGACACGCTCACCGGACCGGAGTTCACCATCCGGCCCGCCCGCACGGCGATGGACGGCCATCGCAGCGGTGAGCCGGTGGTCGCGGTGGTGCGGGCCGAGTCCGTCTCGGTGGGCCCCGTCGTGGGCGAGACCCCGATCAACGCGGTCGACGGAACCCTGGCCAACATCTCCTTCCTCGGCGAGACGGTGCAGTACGTGGTGACGACCGAGTCCGGGGTGGAGCTGCTGTCCCGGATGCCGGCAGGCAGCGCGCAACGTCTGGATCTGCACTCGCCGGTGCGCTGCAGCTGGGACGGCGACCCGGTGCACGTCTTCGCCGCGGAGTCCGCCGCCGTGGCGGCGCGGTGAATCCGATGGACAGACTGCGAATTCTGGCCTCCCCCAGCGACGCCCAACGGATCACCCGCCGTAGCCTGCTCGCCGGCTTCGCCGTGGCGGGAGCCGGCCTGACGCTGTCGGCCTGCTCGCGGGGTGGCGTACCGTCCCCACCTGCGGACGGCATCATGGAGGACCAACTCAACATCTACTCGTGGGGCGACTACGACGACCCGGACAACATTGCGGAGTTCGGGCGCCGCGGCGTCACGATCCAGATCGACAACTTCGGCTCCAATGAGGAACTCGTGGCCAAGCTCGGCGCGGCCCGTGGCACCAGCGGCTACGACATCGTCGTGCCGACCGGCAGCTACGTCCCCGTGATGGCGCGTGCCGGCCTGTTGGAGAAGCTCGACCACTCGTACCTGCCCAACCTCGCCAACGTCGAGCCCATCTATCGGCATCAGCCCTGGGACCGGACCAACGAGTACGTGGTCTGCAAGAACTGGGGCACGACGGGATTCGTCTACGACACCCGCGTCATCCACCGCGAATTGACGTCGTGGAACGACTTTCTCGACGCCGCGCAGAATGAGGCGCGTGGCAAGACCTCGGTGCTGGAGGATCCGTGGGAGGTGTGTTCGATCTTCTTCGCCGCCAACGGCTTCAACCTGAACACCACCGATGAGCGCCAACTGGACGCCTGCGAGAAGTACATGGTCGGCACGTTCGCGCCGACCATCTCGGCATTCATCTCCCAGGTGTCGGCACAACTGGCCCAGCGCCAGTTCGCCCTGATGCAGGCGTTCAACGGCGACGTGCGCCTGGCCCTGCTCGAGGACGACGATCCGGACCGCTGGCGGTTTGTGTTCCCGACCCCCACCGCGAACCTGTGGATGGACACCTGGGCCATCGCCAAGGGTGCCCAACACCCCGATGCCGCTTACGCATTCATCAACTACATGCTCGAGCCCGAGGTCGGCATGAAGGAGATGGAGTACATCGGCTACCCGACCGGGCTGATCGGTCAGCAACAGCTGGCCGTGGAGAACGAGGTCCCGATGATCGACCTGATCTACCCCACCCAGGCCACGCTGGATCGGCTGACTCCCAGCGAGGTCACCGACGCCATCCCCCGGCTGGTGAAGATCTTCAACCGCATCCAGGCGGGAGCCGTAGCGTGATCAAACTGTCCGCTGGAACGAAATCGAATGCCGCACTGTCCTTTCCGCTGTGGGCATATCTGGTCTTCTTCTTCCTGATCCCGACCACGCTGATCGGCTGGTACAGCTTCGGGTACAAGCCCGACATCTACACCGCACGGTCCAATGACCAGATATCCTTCGACCGCTACATCGAAGCCACCGATGCCACATTCCTGACCACGTTCTGGAACACCCTGCGCATCGCCGGACTCGGCACCCTGATCTGCCTGGCGATCGGCCTGCCGTTCGCGTACTGGCTGGCGGTCAAGGTCGCCCCGCGCTGGCGCGCCATGCTGCTGGCGCTCGTGCTGATCCCGTTCTGGACGAACTTCCTGGTCCGCACGCTGGGATGGCAGATCATGCTCTCCCCAGAAGGTTTCGTCTCCGGAGTACTGAACAAGATCGGGTTGATCGATGGCCCGCTGTCGATCCTCTATACCCCGACCGCGGTGCAGATCGGCGTGGTCTACAACTATCTGCCGCTGATGATCATGCCGTTGTATGTCGCGCTGGAGCGGTCCGAGGCGAGTATGCGCGAGGCCAGCAAGGACCTCGGCGCGGGCCGCCTGCGGACGTTTCTTGACGTCACCGTCCCGTCTGCGCTGCCCGGCATCGCCGCCGGCTGCCTGCTGGTGTTCATCCCGCTGATGGGCGACTACATCACCGCATCGGTACTCGGTGGCGCACAGGGCAACATGGTCGGCCAGCTGGTCGCCGCGCAGTTCAACATCGCCCAGAACTGGGCGCTGGGATCGGCGATGGCCATCACCCTGATGGGCTTCATCCTGGCCACCGTGATCGCCGTCGGCGGAGTCGCGCTGGTCGTCAAGACACTCATCAAGCGATCCCGCCGCGTCACGATTCCCGAAGGGGCACAGGCATGACCGAAACACTCGAGCGGGAGGTCGCCGTGCCGATGCGCAGGCGCAGGTCCTGGGATCCGATCGCCATCGGACTGCGGCTGTGGGGCATCGCGGTGTACGCGTTCCTGTTCCTGCCGATCATCGTGATCGTCGCCTATTCGTTCAACACCGGACGGATTCTCGCCGCCTGGCAGGCATTCGGGTTCAGCGCCTACACCGGTGCGTTCAACAACATCATGATCCGAAACTCGGTGCTCACCTCGCTGCAGGCAGCGGCCGGAGCGGCGGTACTGTCCACCATCCTGGGCACGCTCGGCGGTCTGGCCCTGGCGCGTTCCCGTAACGGCAATCGCTGGGCCGCTGCGCTGACCGCGATCCTCGCGATCACCCTCGTCACACCCGAAGTGATGACCGGTGTTTCGCTGCTGCCCTGGTTTGTGTCGTTGGGAACCGACGCCGGATTCCTGCCGATGAACATCGGATTGGTCCGTCTGGTCATCGCGCATACCGTGATGTCGGTTGCCGTGGTGACGTTCATCATCCGGGCACGCATGCAAGGCATGGATCTACGGCTCGAGGAAGCCGCGGCAGACCTGTACGCCAGCAAGTGGAACGCATTCCGCCAGATCACGCTGCCACTGGCGTTTCCCGGGATCCTGGCCGGCGCGCTGATGTCGTTCACGCTCAGTTTGGACAACACGATCGTGTCGAGCTTCGTCCAACTGCCCGGCTCCACACCGTGGCCGGTGTACATCTTCTCGTCGCTGAAGGTCGGACTTCGCCCGGAAGTGGCTGCGGTGTCGACCTTGATGCTGGTGCTCACTCTGATCGCGCTCGGCGCCGTCGCCTACGTGCTGCGCCGTTCGGGTGCGGGATCACAGGAGATCGCGTCCACCCTCGCGGGCGGCTAGTCCCCAGAAGCACCTATGCCGAGGATTGCGGTCACCATGTGACTGCAATCCTCGGCATAGTGCTATCAGGCCCGGAACTTTCGGACCTATGCGATGTACACCTTGCGCAGCGTCTCGCGGATCGTCCAGGTGGTCTGTTGTCCGGCGTACAGCCGGACCACGCTGCCGGGGCGAAGATCGATTGCCGGGGAACCATCGTCGAACGCGACGCTCCCGTCACCGCTGAGCACGACGAACACCTCGTCTGCTTCCACGTCGCGGGATACCCCGGGCGTGTGTTCCCAGACCCCGATCGTCAGATCCGACAACGAGGACACCTCACGATGTCCCGTTGTCGGCGCCCCCTGGACCACCAGCTCGTCGGGAAGTGGCGTGTGGTCGAGCGCCAAGGCTGCGGCGTCGACGGCGTTATCTGGCTTGCTCACGAGTCAAACCCTAATCCGAGTGAATCGAGTGTCTTCAGCAGGATGTTGCGGCGTCCCTCACGATGGTCGGCGCGGTCCAGCGACCAGCGGGTCGCCTGAATCCCGAGCGATGCCAAAGGTTCTGGCGGGAACGGCAGCGGAGTGGACTTGACCATCTCGAGTTCGGTGCGGGCCGTCGGCGTCCCGGCGAAGCGGTCGAGCATGACCTCGGCGGCAAAACGCGTCGCCGCCACGCCGAGCCCGGTGAACCCGGTGGCATATCCGACCCGGTCCCCGTAGGCGGACCCGAAGAAGGCGCAGAACCGCGTCGAGGTGTCGATCATCCCGGCCCAACGGTGGGTGAACTTGATGTCCTCCAGTTGCGGGAACGTGGTGAGGAAGTGGCTCGCGAGGCGGCGATAGGTGGCGTCGCGGTCCTCGTACTGAGGCCGGATCCGGCCGCCGAAGTGATAGATGGCGTCGTACCCGCCCCACAGGATGCGATTGTCCTTCGACAGCCGGTAGTAGTGGAATTGGTTCGACATGTCGCTGATGCCCTGCCGGTTGCGCCAGCCGATTTCGGCCAGCTGGGCGTCGGTCAGCGGTTCGGTCATCAACGCATAGTCGTAGACCGGCACCGTGTGGTACCGGTATCGCTTCAGCAGCGACGGGAACCCGTTGGTCGCCAGGATCACTCGGTCGGCGTGGATCGACACACGCTCGGTGCGCACCGACACCGGCCCACCGCGGCGGGCCTGTCCGAGCCCGAGCACCTTGCTGTGCTCGTAGATCTCCACCCCGAGTTCGGTTGCGGCACGGGATAGTTCGTTGGCAAGCTTGGCGGGATGGACCAGCGCGGTGCTGTCCTTCGACCACACGCCGGCCAGATAGGTGGGCGATGCCACCTCGGCACGTATGGCCTGCTGATCGAGGTAGCCCACTCCGGGCCCTAGCGCGGCAGCCGCCAATTCGGCCGCCTGGTAGGGCTCCACCGCGACCGCGAGCGAGCCGGGGCGTTCGAAGTCGCAATCCAGGCCCAGGGAGTCGACGGTGTTCTCGATGGCGTCAAGGTTCTCCATCCCCAGCCGGTCGAGGACGTCCATCTCATCGGGCCAGCGGCTGCGGCCGTTCTCCTCACCGTGGGTGAGTGAGGCTTCGACGAAACCGCCGTTGCGCCCCGAGGCCGCCCATCCGATGGTCTGGCCCTCAAGCAGCGCGACCCGCATGCCCGGGTCGCGCTGCTTGGCCAGCAAAGCTGACCACAGGCCGGTGTACCCGCCGCCGACCACGACGAGGTCGTAATGCGACGATGCGCTGGTCAGCGCGGGATAGCTGAGTTGGTTCGGCACGTCGTCGAGCCAGAAGGGCTTGAACGTGGTGTTGGCCAGCGAGCGATCGATGAGGCTGGCGGCGGGAGTGTTTCGTTCGAAAACGGTGTGCACGGCTATCTTCCTTGATGGCGATGTATCACCCAGTAAGAAGCAATCACCGGCTTAGCTCAAGAGTGTTGACGTAAGAGCGGATTCGGCCGGCTGCCGAACAGACAGAAAAGTGCCCCAAACCCGAAGGTTTGGGGCACTTTTCTGTCTGCTCGCGCGGAGAAGCGGAGAAGGCTACTTGGCCTTTTCCAGCACCTCGACCAGCCGCCACCGCTTGGTGGCCGACAGCGGCCGGGTCTCCATCAGCGAGACGCGGTCGCCGATGCCGGCGTCACCGTTCTCGTCGTGCGCCTTGACCTTCTTGGTGGTCCGGATGATCTTCCCGTACAACGGGTGCATCTTGCGATCTTCCAGCTCGACCACGATGGTCTTCTGCATCTTGTCGCTCACCACGTAGCCGATGGCAGTCTTGCGACGACCGCGCGGCTTCTCGGTGGCTGGGGTGTGCTTGGGGCCCTTAGTCTCTGCCATTAGCTTTCCTCACCAACGGGCCCGGACGCCAGACCCAGTTCACGTTCACGCAGCACGGTGTAAACCCGTGCAATCTCCTGGCGTACGGTACGCAGCCGACGGTTGTTGGCGAGCTGTCCGGTCGCCATCTGGAAGCGCAGGTTGAACAGCTCTTCCTTGGACTCGCGCAGCTTGGCCGTCAACTCGGTGTCGGTCAGTTCGCGCAGTTCACCAGGCGTAGTTCCCACTGCCATCAGAACTGCTCCTCTCGAGTCACGATGCGTGCCTTGATCGGCAGCTTGTGGATCGCGCGGGTCAGTGCATCCCGGGCGATCTTCTCGTCCGGGTAGCTCAGCTCGAACAGGACGCGACCCGGCTTGACGTTGGCGATCCACCACTCCGGCGAACCCTTACCGGAACCCATGCGGGTTTCGGCGGGCTTCTTGGTCAGCGGGCGGTCCGGGAAGATGTTGATCCACACCTTGCCGCCACGCTTGATGTGCCGGTTGATGGCGATACGAGCGGACTCGATCTGCCGGTTGGTGATGTAGGCGTGCTCCAGTGCCTGGATGCCATAGTCACCAAAGCTCACCGACGTGCCGCCACTGGCGATGCCACGCTGCCTGGGGTGATGCTGCTTGCGGTGCTTGACCTTACGGGGAATCAGCATGTTTAGCTCTCCGTGCTCTCAGCTGCGGGCGCCGAAGCAGCCGCGGCCTCAGTAGCGGCGGGCGCATCGCCAGTCGCAGCGCGGCCGGCCTCGGTGCTCGTCGCCGTGGTACCCGAGGAACCGCTACGACGCGGCCGGGTGCCCGACGGACGCTCACGACGCGGCCGGTCGGCGGCCGGCGCGGCGGCGGTGAGCTCACGCTTGCCACCGACGATGTCGCCCTTGTAGATCCACACCTTCACGCCGATCCGGCCGAAGGTGGTCCTGGCCTCGTAGAGGCCGTAGTCGATATCGGCCCGCAGCGTGTGCAGCGGGACCCGGCCCTCGCGGTAGAACTCCGAGCGGCTCATCTCGGCGCCGCCGAGGCGGCCCGAGCACTGCACCCGAATGCCCTTCACGTTGGGCTGACGCATCGCCGACTGGATGGCCTTGCGCATCGCGCGACGGAACGCCACGCGGTTGCTCAGCTGCTCGGCGACACCCTGGGCGACGAGCTGAGCCGTCGACTCAGGGTTCTTCACCTCGAGGATGTTGAGCTGAACCTGCTTGCCGGTCAGCTTCTCCAGGTCGGCACGAATGCGGTCGGCCTCGGTGCCGCGGCGCCCGATGACGATGCCGGGACGCGCGGTGTGGATGTCAACGCGGACCCGGTCCCGGGTGCGCTCGATCTCCACGTCGGCAATGCCGGCCCGCTCCAGACCGGTGGCCAGCAGACGGCGGATGGCAACGTCTTCCTTGACGTAGTCCTTGTACTGCTTGTCGGCGTACCACCGGGACTTCCACTCGGTGGTGATACCGAGCCGGAAGCCGTGGGGGTTGATCTTCTGGCCCACTACTGCGACCCTCCCTTCGCTTCGCTAGAAGCCTCGGTCTTGGCGGCTGCTGCCTTGCTGCCCTGGGCACGACGCGACCGTGCGGATGCTCCAGCGGAGGCACCCTTTTGCTTGGGCGGACGGCTCTCCACGATCACCGTGATGTGGCTGGTGCGCTTGCGAATCCGGAACGCACGCCCCTGGGCGCGCGGACGGATCCGCTTGGCGGTCGGGCCCTCATCGGCGTAGACGGTGGCGACCACCAGGGTCGCCGGGTCCAGCCCCTCATTGTTCTGCGCGTTGGCGGCAGCGCTGGCGATCACCTTGGCGACCGGCTCGCTGGCAGCCTGCGGTGCCCACCGCAGGATGTCGAGGGCTTCCTCGACGCTCTTGCCGCGGACCAGGTCGATGACGCGCCGGGCCTTCGAGGCCGAGACGCGCACGAAGCGCGCCTTCGCCGTCGCTGACGGGTATTCGGTAATAGTGCTCATCGACGCTTGCTCTTCCGGTCGTCCTTGATATGACCCTTGAACGTGCGCGTCGGAGCGAACTCGCCGAGCTTGTGCCCGACCATCGCCTCGGTGACGAACACCGGGACATGCTTGCGGCCGTCATGCACCGCAAAGGTGTGCCCGATGAAATCCGGGATGATGGTCGACCGACGCGACCAGGTCTTGATGACCTGCTTGGTGTTTTTCTCGTTCTGAACGTCGACCTTCTTGAGCAGATGGTCGTCGACGAACGGACCCTTTTTGAGACTACGAGGCATCGCTGCTTATCCTTTCCGGCGGCCTAGCGCTTCTTGCCGGTGCGCCGGCGACGGACGATGAGCTTGTCGCTCGGCTTGTTGGGCTTGCGGGTGCGGCCCTCAGGCTTGCCCCACGGGCTGACCGGGTGGCGGCCACCGGAGGTCTTGCCTTCACCACCACCGTGCGGGTGGTCAACCGGGTTCATCACGACGCCACGGACGGTCGGGCGCTTGCCCTTCCACCGCATACGGCCGGCCTTGCCCCAGTTGATGTTGGCCTGCTCGGCGTTGCCCACCTCGCCGACGGTGGCGCGGCAGCGCACGTCGACGCGACGGATCTCACCCGACGGCATACGCAGCGAGGCGTAGGTGCCTTCCTTACCCAGCAGCTGGATGCTCACGCCGGCCGAGCGAGCCAGCTTGGCACCGCCACCGGGCCGCAGCTCCACAGCGTGGATCACGGTGCCGGCGGGGATGTTGCGCAGCGGCAGGTTGTTGCCGGGCTTGATGTCGGCGTTCGGCCCCTGCTCGATCACGTCGCCCTGCTTCAGGCCCTGGGGCGCGATGATGTAGCGCTTCTCGCCGTCCAGGTAGTGCAGCAGCGCGATGTTCGCGGTGCGGTTCGGGTCGTACTCGATGTGAGCGACCTTGGCGTTGACGCCGTCCTTGTCGTGGCGACGGAAGTCGATGAGGCGGTAGGCGCGCTTGTGACCGCCACCCTTGTGCCGGGTGGTGATGCGGCCGTGCGCGTTACGCCCACCGGTGCCGTGCAGCGGACGGATGAGCGACTTCTCCGGAGTCGAGCGAGTGATCTCGGCGAAATCGGAGACGCTCGAACCGCGACGACCCGGGGTCGTCGGCTTGTACTTGCGAATTCCCATATCAGTTAAATCCTCTTAGTTCCCGGCGTTACGCCGGGGCTCCGAACAGTTCGATCGGCTTGCTGCCGGCGGCCAGGGTCACGATGGCGCGCTTGGTGTCCTTGCGCTTGCCGAAGCCCGAGCGGGTGCGCTTGCGCTTGCCCTGCCGGTTGGCGGTGTTCACCGAGCTCACCTTGACGTCGAAGATCTTCTCGATCGCGATCTTGATCTGCGTCTTGTTCGAATCCGGGTGCACGACGAACGTGTACACGTTGTCCTCGATCAGCCCGTACGACTTCTCCGAGATGACCGGGGCCAGGATGATGTCGCGGGGGTCTGTAATTGTTGCCATCAGACCGACGCTCCTTCTTTTTCGTCCTTGGTGTTCGACGAGATGTACGCGTTCAGTGCCTCGACCGAGAACACCAGGTCATCGGCATTGAGCACGTCGTAGGTGTTGAGCTGATCCGGCGAGATCACGTGTACACCAGGCAGGTTGCGAACGCTCTTGGCGCCGACCTCGTCGGTCCGGCCGATGATCACCAGCACCTTGCGGCGGTCGGTGAGCGAGCCCAGGAACGACTTGGCGCTCTTGGTCGACGGGGTCTGCCCCTCGACCAGCTCGGTGATCGCGTGGATGCGCTCGTTGCGGGCCCGGTCCGACAGCGCTCCGCGCAGGGCGGCGGCGATCATCTTCTTCGGGGTCCGCTGGCTGTAGTCGCGCGGCTGCGGGCCGTGCACGATGCCACCACCGGTGAACTGCGGTGCGCGGGTCGAGCCCTGACGCGCCCGGCCGGTGCCCTTCTGCCGGTACGGCTTCTTGCCGCCACCGGAGACCTCGGCGCGGGTCTTCGTCGAGTGCGTGCCCTGACGCTTGGCGGCCAGCTGTGCGTTGACCACCTGATGCATCAGAGCGATGTTGGGCTCGACGTCGAACAGCGCGGCGGGCAGCTCGACGGAACCGTCCGTCTTTCCGGCCGGTGTCTTAACGTCAATCTTCAAAGTCATTACTTCTCGCCTCGCTTGATTGCGCTGCGGACGACCACCAGACCACCGTTGCGTCCGGGGATGGCGCCCTTGATCAACAGCACGCCGTTCTCGGCATCGACCTTGTGAACCTTCAGGTTCTGAGTGGTCACCCGGTCGTTGCCCATACGGCCCGACATCCGGGTGCCCTTGAACACGCGGCCCGGGGTGGCGCAGCCACCGATGGAGCCGGGACGACGGTGCACCGCCTGGGCACCGTGCGCGGCGCCCTGGCCGCTGAAGCCGTGACGCTTCATGGTGCCGGCGAAGCCCTTGCCCTTGCTGGTGCCGGTCACGTCGACGTAAGCACCGTCGGCGAAGATCTCGGCGGTCAGTTCCTGGCCGACCTCGTACTCAGCGGCAGCGGCCTCATCGACGCGCAGCTCGGCAAGGTGGCGGCGCGGGTTGACGCCCGCGGCGGCGTACTGGCCGGTGACCGGCTTGTTGACCTTGCGCGGGCTGATCTCGCCGTAGGCGAGCTGCACGGCGCTGTAGCCGTCACGCTCGGGGGTACGGATAAGGGTCACCACATTGGGGCCGGCCTTGACGACCGTCACCGGGACGACTTTGTTGTTCTCGTCGAACACCTGCGTCATGCCCAGCTTGGTGCCCAAAATGCCTTTTCTAGCCATTTGATTCGGGTCTCCTACTGGATGTTGACGTCGACGCTGGCCGGCAGATCGATGCGCATCAATGCGTCAACGGTCTTGGGCGTCGGGTCGATGATGTCGATCAGCCGCTTGTGGGTGCGCATTTCGAAATGCTCCCGCGAGTCCTTGTACTTGTGCGGCGACCGAATGACGCAGTACACGTTCTTCTCGGTCGGCAGCGGCACGGGGCCCACCACGCTGGCACCGGTACGGGTGACCGTCTCGACGATCTTGCGCGCCGAGGCATCAATGGCCTCATGGTCGTAGGCCTTGAGCCTGATGCGGATCTTCTGTCCCGCCACGCTTCTCCTACCTCTACTTCGTACATCGGCCGGCCGTATCGGAGCCTCGATGGGAAAACCCACCGAAACCCGTCGGGCCTGGTACCCCCGCGCGGATGCGCCGAGTATTGCCGCCGCTGTTTACCTGTCTGTGGTCCACCGGCCCCCGCGGTCGGGCGTGTCGCCCTCGCGCACATTTTCTCGCCCTGAAAATCAGCCGCGATCTAATGTTGGAACCGGATGCGCCCGTGGGGGCGCTGGTCGGATGCCCGGCCAGGAATACCCGGCGCAAGGCAACCCGAATAGTATGCCCTAGATCTGGGCGTCCTCCAAATCCCTGATCAAGCCGCCAAAACCCGCCGAGCGTGGGGTTGTGTGCATGCAAAACCGCTGCCGAGGGTACCTAGCTCCCCCGCTCGGCCCGCCGGCCCTCCTAAGATCGCGCCATGACCGGCACTACCAGCACCTACCGGGCGTGGCAGCAGCTTTCTGGCAAGCCGCTGGGGACCAGACTGTTCTCGGCCGCAGCGATGGCCCGGGTGCCCTATTTCGCCTCGATCCTCCCCCATGTCGTGCGCATGGAACCGGGACTGGCCGAGGTGACGGTGCCGAAGTGGTTCTACGTCTACAACCACCTGCACACCGTGCACGCCATCGCCTCGTGCAATGCCGCCGAGGTGGCGATGGGGATGCTGATGGAGGCCACCGTGCCCACGACGCATCGGTGGATCCCCAAGGCGATGAATGTCGCCTACCTGGCCAAGGCCACCACCTCGTTGCGGGCCCGGGCCGAGCTCACCCCGCCCGATTTCAGCGCCATCACCCAGGGCACCGACATCGTGGTGCCGGTCAGCATCACCGACCGGCACGGCGTCGAGGTGGTGCACGCCGACATCACCACCTGGGTCACGCCGGCCTAGCCCTACTCCAGATAGGTGCCGTGCCCCTCGCGCACCAGGCCGTCGTCGAACAGCAGCACCTCGTTGACCAGCCCACCGCGCTGGTTGCGGTAATGGATCACCAGAACCGATTCACCGCGGTAGGTGTCCAGCACCTGGAAATGCAGATCCGGCATGCCGGCCAGCGCCGTGGTCCAGTAGTGCCGCAGTGCGTCCTTGCCCCGCACCACGCCACCGCTGTCGGGCAGGACCCGCGCCGCGACCGGCGAGCTGAACACCACGTCCTGGTGAAAATGCGCGAGCACCGCCTCGATGTCGTGGGCGTTCCACGCATTCACCCATTCCTCGGCGAAGGCCTGCGGATCCGGCGTCGGCATCGAAGTCACCTACCCTTGAGTCCTGCCCAGAACGGGCATTGGTGTTCCTGTCGGTATCCGTCCATCATGCGACTCCCGTCGGTCTGCAATGACATTCGGGTCGGCATCGATGCGCCATCGAATTCGGGCCAGGCCGGCTGGCCGTCGACCGCGGGTTCACCGGTGCGCACGAAGGCGCTCCAGTAGTCGATCATCTGATCCGACAGCTTCTGTTGCGCCGGGTCCAGCGGCGGTGCGCCGCCGACATCGAACAGGTAGCGCAGTTCCAGCGAATGACTGGCCCCGACCGGGAACGGCAGCGTTCTCAGCACATCGGGCGCCGGGGCATGGCGGTCGTTGAACTCGTAGGCGTAGACCGGTCCGGTCCTGCTCAGCGCATCGGCCAAGCGGTCGGATTCGCAGGCGAACATGCTGTCGGTCACCGCGGCCGAATACGCCTGCGCCACACCGCCGTACCGCTCGGCCGGATAGTGCGTACCCACCTTCGCGGCATCGGCGCCGAATGTTTCGACCAGCAGTCGGGGATAGTCGGCCGGCGAAAAGCTCTGGTGTTCCCGCAGGTATCGCAGCGCCACGAACAAGGTGAACTCGTCCCGGGTGGTACCGATCAGCACGGGAACCGCCGCGGCATCGCCGCTGGAGAACGCCGTCGGCGGAGCCTTGGGAAGCAGCGGGGTGCCGGTGACCGGACCGGTCAGCTCGTCGCTGCCGATATTGAAGTACCACACCGGTTTTCGCAGCTTGTCCAGCGGCAGCGAACGCAAGCAGGCCGCCGCGGTCGCCGGCTCGGCACATCCGGCGACCGCCGCATAGTCGACGGAGCGGCGGGTCGCGACGTCCAGGCCGGCCTGCGCCTGACACGGCGCGCTCATCAGGATCGCCGCGCGGAACAACCCCGCCGAACCGGGCGCGGCCAGGTGATCGCACACCGACATGCCACCCGCGGATTCACCGGCGACGGTGACCATTTCCGGATCACCGCCGAAATCGGCGATGTTGTCCCGGACCCATCGCAATGCCGCCTGCTGGTCGGCCAGCCCGTAATTGCCGACATCGCCACCGGCGCCCAGGGCCGGGTGGGCCAGGAATCCCAGCGTGCCCAGCCGGTAGTTGATCGTGACCACGATGATGTCGCCGCGCGCGGCCAGCCGCCGGGCGTCGTAGATGCCGCTGCTGCCGTTGGCGAACGCGCCGCCGTGGATCCACACCATGACCGGCCGCGGCTGGTCGGCGATTGGCGGCGTCCACACGTTCAGCGTCAGGCAGTCCTCTGCGGTGTTGCGCCCGTGCTCAGGATCTGCGCTGGGGTCCTGGATGCATCGTGGGCCGGGTTGGGTGGCGTCGCGCTCCCCCGTCCAGCCGATGACCGGAGCCGGTGGCGCGAACCTCAGCGCGCCGACCGGGGCCGCCGCATACGGGATCCCGGCGAACAGCCGATGATCGGATGCCACTGTGCCGCGCAGGGTTCCGGCCGCGATATGGACCAGCGCCGGGTCCCGATACTGGTTCGCCGCCGGGCTGCTGACACGCGCACAGCCGGCCGCCAGTACCAACACCAGCGCCGCCAGCAAGGCAATCCCGCGTCGCCCCGACCGCATGACAATCGAGACTACGGGGCCGATTGCCGGAATCAAGTACCTTGCGTGGCGCCGATCACATAGGGTGAGTTTTGACACCCGTCAAGTCTCTGCTGCCAGGAGGAATCCGAATGAGTGCGCCGACGATGGATGACGCCGCGAAGGTGCTCGCCGATCCGACGGCATACGCCGACGACGCCCGGCTGCATACGGCGCTGACCCAGCTGCGCGCCGGCCATCCGGTGGCCTGGGTCGACCATCCGCCGTACCGGCCGTTCTGGGCCATCACCAAACATGCCGACATCATGGCCATCGAGCGGGACAACGAGTTGTTCATCAGCGAGCCGCGGCCATTGCTGGCCACCGCGGCCGCCGACGACATGGCCAAGGAGCAGCTGGAAGCCGGCATGGGCCTGCGCACGCTGATCCACATGGACGACCCGCACCACCGCAAGGTCCGGGCCATCGGCGCAGACTGGTTCCGCCCCAAGGCAATGCGCGAGCTGAAGCTACGCGTCGACGAGCTCGCCAAGCGCTATGTGGACAAGATGCGTGATATCGGACCCGAGTGCGATTTCGTCACCGAGATCGCCGTCCACTTTCCGCTCTACGTGATCATGTCGCTGCTCGGCCTGCCCGAAGAGGACTACCCCCGGATGCACATGCTGACCCAGGAGATGTTCGGCGGGGACGACGAGGAGTACCAGCGCGGCAAGTCCCTGGAGGACGGGCTGGCTGTGCTGCTCGACTTCTTCGCCTACTTCTCGGCACTCACCGCGTCCCGTCGGGCCAACCCGACCGGGGATCTGGCCTCCGCGATCGCCAACGGAAGCATCGACGGCCAGCCCTTATCCGACGTCGACACCGCCTCGTACTACGTCATCGTCGCCAGCGCCGGCCACGACACCACCAAGGACGCCATCTCCGGCGGACTGCTGGCGCTCATCGAGAACCCGGGTGAGCTGGCCCGGCTGCGGGCACAGCCCGAGCTGATGGGCACCGCGGTCGAAGAGATGATCCGGTGGTCCACGCCGGTCAAGGAGTTCATGCGTACCGCCACGGCCGACACCACCGTGCGCGGCGTGCCGATCGCCAAAGGCGAATCCGTCTATCTGGCCTACGTTTCCGGCAACCGTGACGAGGAGGTGTTCGACGAACCCTTCCGGTTCGATGTCGGGCGCGATCCGAACAAACACCTGGCGTTCGGGTATGGCGTGCACTTCTGCCTGGGCGCGGCGTTGGCCCGGATGGAGATGGAGAGCTTGTTCACCGAGCTGTTGCCGCGCCTGGACTCGATCGAATTGGCGGGAACACCAGAGCTTTCCGCGACGACGTTCGTCGGCGGGCTCAAACATCTGCCGATCCGCTACTCGCTGCGCTGAGGCTGGTCGGCCCGTCGGTAGGTGGCCAGGAAGCCATCCACAGCGGCCCGTACACATGCGGCGTAGTCGAATTCCGACAGCGTGCTGAGCTTGCCCAACACGATGGGGCCCAGGAGCAGCGCGGCGGCCTGAGTGCGGTCCACCGCACCGAGTTCGGCCACCGCTTCGGGACTGTCGAAGATCGCGTCGAACGGCACCGCGTAGTGCTCGGCCGCCCGCTCACGCAAGGTCCTCACCTCTGCGCTGTCGGCTGTACGCACGGGCAGCTGCGTCATGTCGCCGCCAAGCGCCAGCCACGACATCGCGGTGATGCTGATCGGCGCCTCGGCGATCGAATCCGCTTGGGCCTGCACCACTGCGATCAGCCGGTCCCGCAGCGTGCCCTCCTCCGGCGGCATCGGCGCTGCCGGCATCAGTGCTCGAAATGCGGCCGCCAGCAGGTCATTTCCGCTGGGAAAGTGCCGGTACAACGTGGCCCGGGCCACGTTGGCGGCCCGGGCAGGGCCGGCCTGTCGTTTCGGCGGCTAGGTCGCGATGAACTCAGCCGCCCGGTGACCGATCATGGCAATGGTCGCGTGCGGGCCGCGGCTGGTGATCGCCGGCATGATCGACCCGTCGACCACCCACAGGCCGCTGACCCCCAAGACCCGGCAGGTCGGGTCGAGTACGGCCGCGGGCCCGGCCCCCATCGGCGCGGTACCGGCCAGGTGCTGCGACGTCGACCACGATGCGTCACCGACTTCTGCTGAGTGACTGACCAATTCGCGGGCCAGCTCGGCGCCGCAACGCAGAGCTTCGACGTCCGCGGCCACAGTGTCATAGCGATGCTCGATGATCGGCGGCACCGCCGGATCCGCCGATGCCAACCGGACCCGGCCGCGGGAGTGTGGTCGCATCAGTGCCACCCCGAGGTGCGGAAGTTCGGTGGGATCGTGTCCGGGCCCGTGCACCATCGCCGCGAATCCGGCCGTGTAGGGGCGGATCTCGATGCCGTCAGCCGTGGTGAGCACGGCCTCCAACGGCGGCAGGTCGTGGGTGGGCGTCCACGAGACCGGTAGCACCCATTCCGGATGGTCCACGGTGTTCATCCCGACCGGCAGACCGGCCAGCACCTCGATCCCGAGTGCCGCAAGCTCGGACGGCGGCCCCAGCCCGGACAGCAGCAGCAGGTGTGCAGATCCAATTGCGCCGGAACACAGAACAATTCGATCCGCCCCGAGAGTGGATCCATCCTGGCATTGGACGCCGACAGCACGGTTCGCGCTGAACAGCACCCGATGAACCCGGGTATCGGTCAGCATCTGCAGATTGGGGCGGCCCAGTGCCGGTTGCAGGTAGGCACCTCCCGGCCCCACCCGGGTTCCACCGTTGATGTTCAGCGGGACCGCGCCCACCCCGGCCGGCAGGACCGCGCCGGCACCCGAACCGTTCAGATCCTCGATCCAGCCGAACCCGGCACGCTCCGCCGCATCCACGAATGAGGCTGTGCAACCATCGAATTCGCGGACCCGACGCACCGTGATCGGACCACCCGCCCCGTGTACGGCGGTGTTGAAATCCAGGTCGGTCTCGATCGCGCGGAAGTGCGGCAGCACGTCGTCCCAGCCCCATCCGGGGATGGCCCAGGTGTCGAAGTCGGCCGGCAACCCTCGGCAGAAGTAGCCGCCGTTGACCGCCCCGGAGCCGCCGACCACCGACCCCCGGATGATCTGGGTGTGCCGGGGCGGCTGCTCGGTCAGCACCGACTGGTAGTGGCGCACCACCGAAGACGCGGCCCCGATCGGCAGCCGCAGACCGTTGCTGATCTGGGCCGCCACCCGCGGGTCGGACGGCGCCGGACCGGCCTCGACGACGGTCACCCGGCAGTTGGGATCTGCGGAAAGCCGTTCGGCCAGAATTGATCCGGCGCTTCCGGCACCGACGATCAGGATATCGATCGCCAAAGCGGGTTAGCTCCGCAGCTGCGGCTTGAGCGCGCCGAACTGACGTTCCCGCACCACACCCGTCCACAACCCGATGCCGTAGGCAAGATCGTCGAGACGCTTGAGCAGGATGTGGGTCAGCAGCCCGACCGGCTTGGTCTCGTCGTCGGCGTTGCCGCGCCGCGTCGCCCAGTCGACCACCCCGTCGGTCACCGCCGCCACCAGCACCGCGTGCCGAGCCCGCCGGAACAGCAGGGCGGCCACCAGAGCGATCGGCCAGTAGTGCCGACAGATCGCCGAGCACAGCTGCAGCGCCGCCGACCATAACCCGCGCGCGGTCACCGCGGCGACCTCGGTCGGCTCGGTGTCGACGGCACTGAGCGACCGTGCGATGCGCCGACCGGTGAAGATCGCGATCACCACCGAGCCCAGATACCCGACGCAGGAACCCATCGCCAGCAGCAACCACACCGTCAGCGTCCATCCGGAGATCACCACCGGCGCGGTCTTACCCGGGTGCCGGACACTCAGCGGAGCGGCCGAAGTGCCATAGAAAGCCTTGCGGTTCAACCACTCTCGAAGGTCTGTCCGATGGTCGTGGGCCACCAGAGCGATCGGCTCATAGCGCAGCCGAGCCCCCGACTCGACCAGGCGCCAGCACAGGTCGACATCCTCACCGGACTGCATGGTCTCGTCGAAGCCGCCGACGGCGGTCAGCGCCGACCGGCGACAGATGATCGC
Source organism: Mycolicibacterium frederiksbergense (assembly GCF_029893345.1). Lineage (GTDB taxonomy): Bacteria > Actinomycetota > Actinomycetes > Mycobacteriales > Mycobacteriaceae > Mycobacterium > Mycobacterium frederiksbergense_B. The sequence continues at coordinate 144,697 of NZ_JARXVE010000008.1, forward strand.
CGCACTCGGTACGTACGACACCGGGCCGTAGGGCACCACCGGCGCCTCACGCACGCCGAGATCCAACGACGAGCGCACCGCCTCATACCGCGCGACCACATTGTCGGCGGTGTGCAGTCCGACGATGCGCGGCGCCACCAGGGCCACCGCCGGGTCGCAGAAGTGCCCGAGCAACGCCTCCAGCCAACCGCGGCGCGGCACCACATCGGAGTCCAGGAACGCCACGTAGTCGGTCTCACACGCCGCGAGGCCGGTGTTCCTGGCGGCCGCCGGACCGTTGCTGCGGCTGTGCCGGAGCACCTGCACGTCGCAGTGCATGCCGGCGAACTCGGATTGCGCGACCGGCACCGCCGAACCGTCGTCGACCACGATCACCCGCAGGCCCCGCAGCGCCGCGATCAACCGGTGCAGGCCGGATGCGTTGTCGCGCACCGGGATTACCACAGTCACATCGCGATGCGAGGGTCCGCTGGGTGGCCGGGGGTGGGCGACCGTGGCGTCGAGCAGAGTGCGCGCCAACTGTGCGCTCTGCGCGTCGTGCACTTCCAGGCGACCCCCGTTGAGCATGGTCTGCGCGGTCGGCGCCAGTCGCAGCAACCGGGTAGGCGATCCGCCGAGTAGAGCCGAACCGGCCCCGAGCACCTTGACCCGACGATCGACCTGTACGGCAAAACCATCGGGCAGTCTCGGTCCGGTCATCTCAGCATCCCGTTCCGGTCCGGATGCCACCGCCGCATCCGGACAGCGCAGCCGTCGACCATTTCAGCAAAGATACGCTCCCCGTCGGCGGCGGTGGCCGTTGTCGGATCACCGAGCACCCCGACTGCGCTGACCGCAGCGATCCCGCCGCTGCGCATCGCCGGTATCAGCTCCGCCAGCGGAGCGGTGTTGCCCGGGACGAGGTCGTCGACGGCGACATCACCGGGCGAAATATGTAGCAATACAGATGTTTCGGTATGGCCGGCGTGCGCATCGGCGTCCGCGGCGATGCACGGAACCCAGCCAACATCTCGACCTTCGTGGCGCAACAATGCGACCGCAGCAGCCAGCGCCTCCACATTCCCCCCATGACCATTGACGAAGACCAACCTCGACGCCCAGCTCGACGCGGACCTACCGTACTCGACCAGCAAAAACCGCAACGCCTCGGTGCCGATCGACACCGTGCCGGGAAATCCCTCGTGCTCCCCACTAGCGCCGTAGCAGACCGGCGGCGCGACCATCCAGTCCGCACCGCCCGCACCGTTGACCCGCTCGAGAACCGCGTCAGCTACCGCGGCGGCGATGCGGGTGTCGGTGTCCAGCGGCAGGTGCGGACCATGCTGCTCGGTAGAACCAACCGGGATGATCAACATTGGCGCAATGCTGCGCAGCTGCCTCGACGTTGAGTTCCCGAGCCCACTGGGGAAAGCCACCTGCCGATCGTAGGCCGAATTCACCTACTGTGCGCCAATTGTTGGAGCACGAGCAGCAATTGATTTCCCGCACCATCACCGAGGCAGGGTGTGAGCATCACGTCCGCCCCTTCTGCCACCCCTGTCACGTCGGGCCTCAGTGCACAGTGGCCTTCAGGAGCCTGCGGGAACGCCCAGGGTGCGGGTGAAGCCGTCGGGGACGAGAATATCCTCGCGAGTCAACTCGTGGATCGAGGACTTGGCCAGACCGCGCAGCGCCGAGTCGATGCCACCGCTGAGTATGTCGAGAACATTCTCGACGCCGGCCTGTCCGTTGGCCGCCAGGCCCCACAGGTATGCGCGCCCGATCATGACGGCGCGGGCACCGAGCGCGACGGCCTTGACCACATCGCTGCCCCGCCGGATTCCGCCGTCCAGCAAAACCTCGACCTGATCACCGACGGCATCGGCGATGGCCGGCAGGCACCGGATGGCGGCCGGAGTGCCATCCAGATTGTTGCCTCCGTGGTTGGACACCGTGATCGCCGAAACACCGGCATCCACAGCACGTTTGGCGTCGTCCACCCGAACCATGCCCTTGAGCAGGAACGGTCCGCCCCACTGCTCTCGCAGCCAGGCGATGTCCTCCCACGTCGGCGGCGGGGTGCCCATCCACTGTCCGTAGGCCTCGAAGAACGTCGGGCCCGGTTCGCCGCGCCGACCCTGATTGGGAACCCGCAGGTCCGGCGGGCGCAGATGTTTGCCGAAGCTCCACAACCAGCGCGGCTTGGTGAGCACCTCGGGTGACATCCGCAGCATGGTCTTGAGGTCCATCCGCTCCGGGATCTTGGGGCTACCCCAGTCCCGGCCGTGACTGAAGCTCCAGTCGGTGGTGGCGATCATGCCGACCGCACCCGCATCCTTGGCACGCTGGACCCGCTCGGCGATCTCGTCGCGGCTGCCCAGCCAGTAGATCTGGAAGAAGACCTTGTCGTTGACGGCGGTGACTTCCTCCATCGGCTTGCTGGCAAACGAGGACAGGCCCATCGCCGTGCCGCGCGCGGCCGCCGCCCGGGCCACAGCCACCTCGCCGTCGGGATCCACGGCCTGCACACCGGTGGGCGAGATGATGACGGGCATCGAAATGTCCTGGCCCATCACGGTTGTCGCCATCTCGCGCTTTTCGGTGGCACCGATGACATGCGGGGCGAAACCCAGCTCCGCGAAGGCCTCGACGTTGTCGGAGACCGTCAACCCCTTTTCGCTGGCGGAGATCAGCGATGAGTATGCCGATTTGGGCAGCCGCTTCTTGGCCCGTTGCTGGGCGATGGCGACAGTTTCGAACCAGGTATCACGTGCCATGAGGTCAGACAGGACTTTCGTTGCAGAACTTCTGGGGAGGAACGGTGAGTTTGAGCAGAACGGGCTCTTTGCGGCGCCCGGTGCGGGAGTGGTCCACGCTGGGTTTGGGCTTATCGCGCTCGAGTGCCAGCGCCGGCTCGCCGTAGCCTTCGACGCACTCCGGGTCGGGTCCATCCATCGGCAGACCGGTGAAGAACTTGGCCGCCATGCAGCCGCCGCGGCACGCGTCATAGTGCCCGCAGCTACCGCAGGCTCCGGCCGACTGCGGCTCGCGCAGCTCGCGGAACAGCGGCGAGTTCTGCCAGACGTTCTGGAAGCCAGCCCCAAACCCGGTGTCTTCCAGGATGTTTCCGGCCAAGAACTTGTCATGGATGGCGAACGGGCAGGCGTACACGTCACCCACCGGGTCGATCAGGCACACCACCCGGCCGGCACCGCACAGGTTGAGTCCAGCCAGCGCGCCGGGTTCCCCCAACCCGGACAGGTGGAAGAATGAGTCGCCGGTGAGCACCCGCTCACCGTGTGCAACCAGCCAGTTGTAGAGCTGGCGCTGCTGGTCCGCAGTCGGGTGCAGCTCATCCCAGACATCGGCACCGCGGCCGGACGGACGCAGCCGGGTGATCCGCAGCGTGGCGCCGTAGCGATCAGCCAGCGCCTTGAACTCATCGAGCTGATCAACGTTGTGCCGCGTCACCACGACTGAGATCTTGGCATCCGAAAAGCCTGCCGCGGCAAGGTTTTCCAAGGCACGCACGGCCATGTCGAATGAGCCTTCGCCGCGCACCGCGTCGTTGACCTCGGCGTTGGCGCCATCCAGGGAGATCTGAACGTCCACGTAATCGCTGGCGGCCAGCTTCGCAGCCACCTCGGGGGTGATGCGCACCCCGTTGGTGGAGAACTTCACTCCGACATGGTGTTCGGTCGCATAGTCGACCAGCTCCCAAAAGTCCGGGCGCACGGTAGGTTCCCCGCCACCGATGTTGACGTAGAACACCTGCATGCGTTCCAGCTCATCGATGATGTCCTTGCACTGCTGGGTGGACAGCTCACGCGGATCCCGCTTGCCCGAAGAGGACAGGCAGTGCACGCAGGCCAGGTTGCAGGCGTAGGTGAGCTCCCAGGTGAGACAGATCGGGGCATCGAGGCCGCGTTCGAACTGATCGACGAGCCTGGGGACTGGCGTGCGTACGGGCGCGGGCGAAATCGTTGAAGTCACTGTGTATTCCCGGGGATGAGCATCTTCGAGGACACCAGCACGCCCAGCGCGTGCAGGTAAGGACCTTGGTCGGAGTCGGTGATACCGGCCGCGCGACAGGCGGACCGGGCGTCGGGGTGATCAGCCAGCGAGTTGACCACCTCGACGACCTTCCGGTTCTTCAGAAACGACAGCTTGCGAGTTCCGAAGTGATACAGCAGGGCGCCGAACGGCTCCGGCCGCACCGCCACCTGGTGGTGCAACCGCCAGCTGACATCCGGGTCGAAGACCACGGCGGTGTGTCCGGCCGTATCGGCGACCTGTGTGGCCACCGTCAGTAAACCCCGCACATACCGTCGATCGAGACCTCTTCGACGAGCGTCTCGGTGACGAGCTGGGTTTCGGTCTCGGCCTGCGGGTTCTGATCCATCAATCGCACCTTTCTTACAGCTGTGGGTCTCGACAATAGTGACCTGAGTCGCAACAATATGGCATCGAGTGCAGAAACGGAAGGGGTGGGTTCAATGCCGGGATACACGCCGCGGGCATCCGGGCCGCGCGTCGGTCGGCGCCCGTCAACCACGCAGGACCACATCACCGACGTAGCCCTGGAACTCTTCGCCACCCGCGGCTTCAGCGAGGTCAGCGTCGACGACGTGGCCAGGGCGGCCGGCATCGCACGTCGCACCCTGTTCCGTTACTACGCCTCCAAGAACGCCATCCCGTGGGGCGACTTCGACGCCCACCTGCGACACCTGCGCGAACTGCTCGCCACGCTGAGCACCGAGATCTCGCTGGCCGAGGCGCTGCGCGAGGCACTGCTGTCGTTCAACACCTACGACGCCCGTGAGATGACCCAACACCGCCAACGCATGCGGGTGATCCTGGAAACTGCCGAGCTACAGGCATATTCGATGACAATGTATGCCGGCTGGCGCGAGGTCATCGCGGCATACGTGGCCCAGCGGATCGGCGCCTCAACCACCGATCTGATGCCACAGACGGTGGGATGGCTGATGCTCGGCGTCGCGCTATCGGCCTACGAGCACTGGCTCGCCGACGAATCGGTCTCGCTACCGCACGCCATCGCCCAAGCCTTCGAAGTGGCGCGACCCGGCCTGGAGGCTCTGGCCGGGCGGTAGCCCGTCCCACACGTGGGCCAGCGCCGCCGGCCCTTGCGGACCGAGCTTCTCGGTGAGCATCACCGGCGCCTGCGACATGAAACGCGGTGCGCTGCCGCGGTGTATGTCGGCGGCATGCACCGTGAACGGATGAAGCACGTACATGTCTCCGGGCCGGCCCGTCGCATGGGCCACCGGACGGGTTTGGCTGGCCCGGTCCACCAACGCACCGGATTCGATGAACTCGACAGGATCTGGCCCCAGCACCCTGGCGACATCTCGGTGCGACCCGACCCGGATCCGCGTCGGCGCATCGTCGGGCCCGACCTGTGACAGCAGGGTCAGCAACAAGACCGTGTGCGGACGACCGCTGACGACCCAACCTCCTCCCGGCGCCGGGGTGTTGAGGTCGATGTGCCAGCCTCGGTCCTCCGCAGGCGGATGCACGGGAAACCGGACCGGGATATTGCCCACGGAGCCCCGCGGCAGCCAGCCTCCCCTACCGCAGATCTGGTCCAGCGCGTCGGTCAGCGCCGCGCTGCCCACCAGTTGCCGGAACGGGCCGGCGCCGGTCAGGTCGGCCGCCCACACCACCGCCCGCGTCCACGATGCCGGCTCATCCGGAGACAGCCCCATCTGAGTCCAGAGCACATCTCTGGCCTGGTCCGCGATTTCGGCCGGAGCAGCCTGTTCGATCTTGACAAACCCGTCCCGCGTGAATGTGTCGACGTTCACCACACGAACGACCATGACGTACCACGCCTGCGCTACGCCAATGGTTTTCTGCCCGATTACAGCGCTTCGGGAAAATTCTTCGCACAACCCCGTCGGAGTTTGGTGCCCGGCGGCGACGATAAGGGTGTGAGCGCCGAAACAGACGCTCCGCGGGTACTGCTGAGGCTGTACGACGAGGCCCTACCCGTGGTGTACGGGTACTTCGTCCGCCGCTGCGGTGACCGCGGAACCGCCGAGGACTTGACGTCGGAAACGTTCCTGGCCGCGATGGACGCCGCCCGCAAACCGTCCCCACCGTCGATCACGGTGCCCTGGCTGGTCGGCGTGGCCAGGCACAAACTCGCAGACCACTACCGGCGCCGGCACGACCGGTTCACCGTCCCGGTGGCCGAACTGCCCGAACCGGTGGACCCCGCCGATGACTGGGATGCCGAGCTGGATCGCATTGTCGCCGAAGCGGTATTGGCCCGGCTGCCCGAACAGCACCGAACCGTACTGGCGCTGCGCTACCTCGACGACTGCTCGGTGCCCGAATGCGCCGCGTTGATCGGCCGCACCGTGCACGCCACCGAAGCCCTGCTGGTGCGTGCCCGCCGCGCCTTCAGATCCCAATACCCGACGCCGGAAGGAGGGCCGTCGTGAACAACCACGATCCGTTGAGCGTGCTGAGCGGCGACGCCTATCCGGTCGCCCCCGATCCGGCGTTCGCGGCCCGCTTGCGCGCCCGCCTGGAATCGGCCCTCACCCTGCCCACCCACACCGAAGGAGTTTCCATGAGCGACACCGACGCCACCATCGCCGAACTGAATCAGCCCACGGCCGTTTCAGCGCCCCCGCGGTCCGCCGGGCCCGATCCGCGGCCCGCCGCGGCGATTCCCTACCTGGCGATCGCCGGCGCCCGTGAGGCTATCGCGTGGTATGCCGATGCCTTCGGCGCGTCCGTCGTCGGCGAGATGTACGAGATGGACGACGGCCGCATCGGACATGCCGAACTGCAGATCGGTGACGGCGTGCTGTACCTGGCCGACGAGTACCCCGAACTTGGCCTCAAAGCGCCTGTCTCACAGATCAATTCGGTGAGCCTGATGCTGCATGTGGCCGACACCGACGCCACCCTGGAACGGGCGCGCGCGCTTGGCGCCGTCGTGCATCGGGAGTCCTACGAGAACTATGGGGCACGCAACGCCACGATCATCGATCCGTTCGGCCACCGGTGGATGCTGTCCGGGCCGGTCACCGGCGCGACCGTGACCATCCAGCACGGGGACGTCGGCTACGTCTCGGTCTGGGCACCCGATGTCGAACGCGCCGCCCGGTTCTACGGTGAGGTGCTGGGCTGGACCTTTGACCCGGACACCCGCCAGGTCACCAACACCCGACAGCACATCGGTATCTTCAACGCCGACGGTCCGCCCACCCTGTTCTGCTGCTACGCGGTGTCCGATCTCGACGGGGCCCGCCAGGCGATCGTGGCAGGCGGCGGGGTGGCCAGTGAGCCGCAGGTGCGGGAATTCGGCACCGTGCTGGATGCCACCGACCCGGCCGGAACGGCCTTCGCGGTGTTCCAGCCGGCCACCGCCATCCCCCGGCCCGAACTCAATGGCGCTGGGCCGGGCGAGCTTTCGTACATCACCTACGAGGTTCCCGACTCGACGGCGTTCAAGGCCTTCTACAGCCGGCTGTTCTTCTGGACCTTCGAACCCGGCCGGGTCCACGACGGCTGGGGGGTGCAGGGCAGCCAGCCGATGTCAGGCGTGGCCGGCGGTGCCCAGGGGGCCGTGACCGTGCCGATGTGGACGGTCGCCGACATCGACGACGCGGTCACCCGGGTCCGCGAGGCCGGGGGCACGGTGCTGCAGGAGCCGGCCCGGCAACCCTACGGATTGATGGCCCAGTGCACCGACGACCAGGGCGGCCGGTTCTACCTCGGCCAGTTCTAAAGCGATTTGGGTGCGTCCGGTAACGGTGAGCGTTACCAGACGCACCCAAATCGCAGGAAAGTCAGCCCAGAACGTCGGAGATGGGGGCTCCGGCGGCGATCTTGCCGCGGGCCTTCATCACCTTGCCGGGCATTCCGCCGCCGACCACGCCGACCACCACGCCGTCGCGCTCGTAGAAGGCCAGGAACTTGCGGCCGTCGTCCTCCACCACATGCACGACATCGTCGGCCTCGGGCTCGCCCAGGCACTGGATCTTGACGTCATACTGGTCGCTCCAGAAGTACGGCACCGACACCACCGGTGCGGCCTCTTGACCCAGCATCGCCGGCACCATGGCCCGCGCCTGGTCGGCGACGTTGCTCCAATGTTCCACGCGCGCTTGACCACCCACGTGATCACGCCATGACGCCACATCGCCGATGGCCCACACATTGGGGGCGCTGGCCCGGCCCATGTCGTCGCACACCACACCGTTGTCGAGCTTGATACCGCTGCCGTCCAGCCAGTCCACGGCCGGGTTCGAACCGATACCGACCACCACCAGATCGGCGTCGACCTCAGTACCGTCACCCAGCACAACCTGCTCGACCTTGTCGGCACCGCGCACCTCGGTGACCCCGATACCGCAGCGCACGTCGACCCCCTCGGCCTCGTGCAGCCGGGTCACCAGGGCACCGATCTGCTCGCCCAGCACCGAGGCCAGCGGCGTCGGCTGCGGCTCCACCAACATCACCTCGACGCCCAGCTTGCGCAGGCTCGCGGCCACCTCGCAGCCGATGAAACCGGCACCGACCACGACGGCACGCCGAGAGGTCCCGGCGTGCTCGCGCAGGGCCATGCTCTCGTCGTAGGACCGCAGCACGTGGATGCCGGCCAGATCGCCGAAGGACTTGATCCGCCGGGGCACCAGCCCCGTGGCGATGATGAGCTCGTCGTAGGCCAGCTCGGCGCCGTCGGCGAGCTTGAGCGTCTTGGCGGCGGTGTCCACCGACTGCGCGGCGGATCCGAGCCGCAGCGTGATGTCGTTCTCCTGGTAGAACTCGGCCGGCTTGAGCGTGACGTCGTCGGTCTCGGCGCGCAGAACTTCCTTGGACAGCGGCGGCCGGTCGTACGGCAGATGGTCCTCGTCGCTGACGATCGTGATGGGTCCGGCGTACTCCGAACGGCGCAGCTGCTCGGCAGTCCGGGCAGCGGCCAGACCGCCGCCGACGATGACGATGCCCGCCACAGATCCCGTTGATGTAGTCACGTGGGGGTTTGTACACGATGACCGGCAGGCGTTGTGCGCCACCCTACGTTTGCGCAGCTCGATGACTCACGTCACGGACGGGCCCGCTCGATGATGTTGGACAGCACCACGATGCTCTCGCTGCGTTCGATGTCGGCGGTGGACCGGATGCGCTCCAGCGCCTCTTCCAGATGCCGCATGTCGCGGGCGAGCACGTGCAGGATGGCGTCGGCGGTGCCGGTGACCGTCGCCGCACCGACCACTTCGGGGATGTCGATCCAGGCGGCACGCAGTTGGTCGGGCGCAATGGTCCCCTGACAGAACACCTGTACATACGCCTCGGTACGCCAGCCCAGGACATTGCGGTCGACCACGGTGGTGAAGCCGCGGATCACCCCATCGGCAATCATGCGGTCCACCCGCCGTTTGACCGCGGGCGCCGACAGATTCACCCGCTGGCCGATCTCGGCGTACGTCGCCCTGGCGTGCTCGGTAAGTTCGGCCAGAATCCGCTCGTCGGTCTCATCCAGACGCTCCACAACGACCTCCACACAACAAATCACCGCATACCGGCGATTGCCGCAATATATCGCTGGCCAGTACGCAATATGCAGTGATTGATTGCACAATCTTGGCCTCATATCGTCGATTCATGACGATTTCCGACGATGTCATGCCCGCCGTCCCACCCAAGGACGGCACCGCCACTCCACCTGCACGCACCGCCAGCATCCGGCACTACGCCATGACCGCTCCGGAGTACTTCACCGTCGAATACGCCATCAACCCGTGGATGGACACCTCTACGCCCGTGGACACCACGCTCGCGCTGACCCAGTGGGAGGCGCTGCGCCGGGTGTACACCGACCTCGGTCATATCGTCGATCTGGTGCCACCGCGATCCGGCCTGCCCGACATGGTGTACGCCGCCAACGGAGGTTTCATCGTCGGTGACGCCGCCGTGGTGGCCCACTTCGCCTACCCCCAGCGCGCCGAAGAGGCCGAAGCCTATTCCGAATGGATGGCCGCCCATGGCTACCGGCCGGTGCGCACCGACCACGTCAACGAGGGCCAGGGCGATCTACTGCTGGTCGGGTCAACCCTGTTGGCCGGATACGGATTTCGCACCAACCGCCGCGCCCATGATGAGATCGCGGCGATCACTGGGCTGCCCGTGGTCAGCCTGGAACTCGTCGACCCGCACTTTTATCATCTCGACACCGCGCTGGCCGTACTCGACGATTCGACGATTGCCTACTATCCCCCGGCCTTCAGCGACACCGCCCGCCGCGCACTGACCGAACTGTTCAGCGACGCCATCGAAGTGAGCTCAGGCGACGCCTACGTCCTGGGCCTCAACGTGGTGTCCGACGGCAGGCATGTGGTGATGCCCGCCGCCGCGGCCGGCTTCGCCGACCAACTGCGCCAGGCCGGATTCGAGCCGATCGGTGTCGACCTCTCCGAGCTGCTCAAGGGCGGCGGATCCGTCAAATGCTGCACCCTGGAGCTGCATCCATGACCATCCTGGACAGTGTGGACAACCAGGCCACACCCAGTTCGGCGGCCGCCGAGGCGATCGCCCTCGACGACCGGTATGTCGCGCACAACTACGCACCGCTGCCGGTGGTCGCGGCCAGCGCCGAGGGCGCCTGGATCACCGATGTGACCGGCCGTCGCTACCTGGACTGTCTGGCCGCGTATTCGGCGATCAACTTCGGTCACCGCAACCCCGAGATCATCGCCGCCGCCCACGCCCAACTGGACCGACTCACATTGGTGAGCCGGGCTTTTCACTCCGATCGGCTGGGCCCATTTGCGCAAGCACTGGCCACGCTGTGCGGCAAAGACATGGTGCTGCCGATGAACAGCGGCGCCGAGGCCGTGGAGACCGGCATCAAGGTGGCCCGCAAGTGGGGCGCCGATGTCAAGGGAGTGAAGGCCAACAGCTCGAATATTGTGGTAGCGCACAACAACTTTCATGGACGCACCACCACGATCATCAGTTTCTCCGACGATGCGGCCGCACGCCGCGGGTTCGGTCCCTTCACACCCGGTTTCCGCTCGATCGACTTCGGCGACCATCAGGCCCTCGACGACGCGATCGACGCGAATACCGTCGCCGTACTGATCGAGCCGATCCAAGGTGAGGCCGGCGTCATCGTCCCGCCCGCGGCCTTCCTGCCCCGGGTCCGCGAAATCTGCACTCGGCGCAACGTGCTGATGATCGCCGACGAGATCCAGTCCGGGCTCGCCCGCACCGGACGAACCTTCGCCTGCGAACACTGGGGTGTGGTCCCCGATGTCTACCTGCTCGGCAAGGCACTCGGCGGCGGCGTGGTGGCATTGTCCGCGGTGGTCGCCGATCGCGATGTGCTCGGTGTGCTGCACCCCGGGGAACACGGCTCCACCTTTGGCGGTAATCCGTTGGCCGCGGCCATCGGCAGCACCGTGGTGGGAATGCTGCGCCGTGGCGAATTCCAGCTCCGTTCCACCGAACTCGGAACACAGCTGCACGAACGGTTGCGCGGTTTGATCGGCCAGGGCGTGGTGGCCGTGCGGGGCATGGGGCTGTGGGCGGGGGTGGACATCGACCCGGCGCTCGGTACCGGCAAGCAGCTCGGCATGGCGCTGGCCGAACGCGGCGTGCTGGTCAAGGACACCCAGGGCTGCACCTTGAGATTCGCCCCACCACTGGTGGTGACCGCCGACGAGCTCGACTGGGCCGTTGACCAATTCGCCGACGCACTGATGCAGGCTCGCCGATAATCGATTGATCGGCAGCAAGGAGGCACCATGACCGCCCCAGCCAACCTGACCGGCCAGATGTTGCGGCGCAGACCCGTTTACGGGGCCCCGGTCGCGCACGGTGCATCCGACCACCTGCGCCGAAGTATCGGCACCTTCCAGCTCACCATGTTCGGCGTGGGGGCCACGGTCGGCACCGGTATCTTCATCGTGCTGCAGCAAGCGGTCCCCAAGGCCGGTCCCGCGGTGCTGGTGTCCTTCGTGGTCGCCGGTATCGCCGCTGGGTTGTCGGCGATCTGCTACGCGGAAATGGCTGCGGCCGTTCCGGTTTCGGGTTCCACCTACTCCTACGCCTACACCACCATGGGTGAGTTCATCGCGATGGGCGTGGCGGCCTGCCTGCTCCTCGAATACGGCGTATCCATGTCGGCCACGTCGATCGGCTGGAGCGGTTACCTCAACCAGCTGTTGGAGAACCTGTTCGGCTGGCGGTTGCCGCACGCCTTGTCGGCGGCCCCATGGGGTGACAACCCCGGCCTCATCAACCTGCCCGCAACGGTCCTGATCATCATGTGCGCGCTGCTGCTGATTCGCGGGGCCAGTGAATCCGCGGCCGTCAACACCGTCATGGTGATCCTCAAGCTGTGCGTGCTCGGCATGTTCGTGGCGATCGCGTTCACCGCGTTCACCACCGACCACTTCGCCGGATTCTGGGACAAGGGATTCACCGGCATCACCGCCGCCGCCAGCACGATCTTCTTCACCTTCATCGGGCTCGACGCCGTGTCCACGGCCGGCGACGAGGTGAAGAATCCGCAGAAGACCATGCCGCGGGCAATCCTCGGCGCGCTGGTGGTGGTCACCAGCGTCTACGTCCTGGTGGCGTTCGCCGGCCTGGGCACCCAATCCGCCGACCAGTTCGGCTCCGACGAACAATCCGAGGCCGGACTGTCGGTGATGCTGACCAGCATCCTGCACGGCCAGACCTGGGCCAGCACCGTTCTCGCTGTGGGCGCGGTGATCTCTATCTTTTCGGTGACCCTGGTGGTGATGTACGGCCAGACCCGCATCCTGTTCGCCATGGGCCGCGACGGTCTACTGCCGCCGATGTTCGCAAAAGTCAACCCGCGCACCATGACTCCGGTGAACAACACCATCATCGTCGCCGCGGTCACCGGCACCCTGGCCGGATTCGTACCGCTCGACTATCTGTGGGATCTGGTGTCGATCGGCACGCTGGTGGCGTTCATCGTGGTCTCGATCGGCGTGATCATCCTGCGGGTCCGCGAACCGGACCTGCCGCGCTCGTTCAAGGTCCCCGGTTATCCGGTGACGCCCATCCTGTCGGTGGCGGCCTGCCTGTTCGTGCTGTACGGGCTGCCTCACATCACCTGGCTGTGGTTCAGCCTCTGGGTCGCCGCGGTGCTGGCGTTCTACCTGCTGTGGAGCCGGCATCACAGCGCGCTCAACGACGGCGGCGATGGCTACATCCCCGGGGCCGCGGCCGGCGAGGACGACGTGATGACCGCACCCGGAGCCGGGGAGACCCGATGACCGTCGTCGTCGGATACCTGGCCGGCAAGGGCGGCGCCTCGGCGCTGCACCTCGGGGTGGGCGCGGCCCGGACGCTCAACACGTCATTGGCGGTGGCCACCGTCGTCCCGCGTCCGTGGCTGACCCCGTCAGCTGCCCGCGTCGACGCCGAGTATGCGCAGTACGCAGCGCAGTTGGCGGCCTCGTCGGCCGAGCAGGCACGCCAGCACATCTCTGCCCTCGATGACCGCCTCGAGGTCAGCTTCCACAAGTTCGCGCATCGTTCGGTCTCCGGTGGCCTACTGGAAGCCGTCGAAGCACTCGACGCCGAGGCGCTGGTGCTGGGCTCCGCGGCCGACGGCCAGTTGGGTCAGGTGGTGGTGGGATCGACCGCCGACCGACTACTGCACTCCTGCCCGGTGCCATTGGCGATCAGCCCGCGCGGCTACCGTCGGCCGAAATCCGGTGTGCTGGCGCGCATCACGTGCGCCTATCCGGGATCACCTGAAGCGGTGGAGGTGGTTCGGCAAGCGGCCGGACTCAGCCGACGGTTCAAAACGCCCATGCGCGTGGTGACCTTCGCGGTGCGCGGACGCAGTATGTACCCACCGACGGTCGGTCTGCATTCCGAGGACTCGATCCTGCAGGAGTGGGCCAAGCAGGCCCACCAGGCACTGGCCCGGTTGAAGGACCAGGAGATCGTCGGCGACGACGTGGAGCTCCAGGTCGTCATCGGCAATGACTGGAGCGAGGCGCTCGACGCCACCGACTGGCTCGACGGCGAGATCCTGGCCATCGGCACGTCACCGGGCGGCGCGGTGGCGCGGGTCTTCCTGGGCTCGCACGGCTCGAAGATCCTGCGCCACAGCCCGGTTCCGGTTCTCGTCCTACCCGGCTGATCGCGGCGGAAGGTCAGTACTTCATCACGCCGCGGTCGACGGCGATCTGGCTGCCCGACAGCGTGGCCGAGCCGTCACCGGCCAACCAAGCCACCACATCGGAAACCTCGTCGGGGGACATGAACGTCGCCAGCCCCCGCTGACCGTCCGCGCCCACCGGATGCAGCGGCATAGGCGCGAAGCTGTGCAGATAGCTCGGGAACTTCGCGAACACCGCGGCCATCGCCTCGGGCTCGACCATCGGCGTGTCGATCGAGTACGGGTGGATCGAGTTGACCCGAATCCCATACTCCCCCACCTCCAATGCCAATGCGTTGGTCAGTGCCACCAACCCGTGCTTGGACGCGGAGTAGTGGCCGTTGCCCGGGGTCGCCTTGAGACCGGCCGAGGAGCTGACGATGATGATCGACCCGCCGTTGCCAGCCTCGATCATCGCGGGCACCGCTGCCCGGATGGTCCGCCAGGTGCCGTTGAGGTTCACGTCGATGATGGTGTCCCACTGTTCGGGCGACATCTCGAAGATCCGACCCCAGCTGAGCACACCGGCGTTGGCCACCACGATGTCGAGCCGGCCGAACTGCTCGATGCCATCCGCCACCACCTGCTGCTGGGCGGCCAGGTCGCGGATGTCTACCTCGCGGGCCAGCACCTTGCGGCCGGTGGCCTCGACGGCGCTGACCGTCTCGGCCAGATCCTCCGGTGTGGCGGCCGGGTAGGTGATGGTGTCGTCGACCGGCCGGCACACGTCGATGGCGATGATGTCGGCACCCTCATTGGCCAATCGCACCGCATGTGCGCGCCCCTGGCCGCGCGCTGCGCCGGTGACAAACGCCACCCGGCCTTCCAACGTTGCTTTATCTGCCGCCATCCCAGGGTCCTTTCGGTGAGTCTGCGCCCAGGCTAACAGCAGAAGTAGAACGTGTTCCTGGACTAGTACCACTCAATGAGATCGGCCGTCTCAGAGATCGGCGATGATCTGCTGTCGCTTGGCGGTGTATTCGTCTTCGCTGACCGCGCCCGTCGCACGCAGCGTCTCCAACTCCTGGAGGCGCTGGGCTGTCGACGGCGCCGGCGGCGCGATGAGCGGCACCGACACCGCCGGTGCCATCGGTTCCGATGGGGTCGGCACCGACGATGCCTGCGCCTGCTGGGCCGCCGTCCGTCTCACCACGGACTGGACCTGCTCCCGGACCGCGGGATTGGCCCGCAGATCGAGCATGTTGTTGATGCCGATGCCGTTCGCCTTGAGGATCTGCAGGATCTCCATCAGCGGACCGGACTGACCGGTCAGGTCGTAGGTCTTGTTCTCCTCGGCGATCGTGAATGTCGCAGGCATCAGACCACTGACCAGACTGCTTCTCTCCCAGTCGATCCGGTATTCGTTGGTGGTGGGGTCAACCAGGGCGACCAACTTACGGCTGGTGATCATCGGCAGCCGCGCTACCGAGGCAAGCACCCGGTCCTGACTCGCGAACGGTGCAATCCCGGGACCCGAGATCTGCAGATCCAGCTTGACCAGCGGTTGCTCGTTGATCCGGGTACCGGTCTCGTGGATGCCGATGATCTGGGCCAACGCCAGCACGCCGACCTCCTCGAGCTTCTGGTTCGTCGCCGCCGACTTCGATCCGGCGGCGGTGATCCCCAGCGCGATCAGAACATCAATCGCAGTGATCAACAGGCCGATCCAGAACATCCACTTCATCATCGGGTCGGCGCCACTGACGAAATAGATCGTCAGAAAGATCGGGCCGACGATGCCACACATCAATACGAAGGCTTGAATGCGCACGTACCGCCAGAATGTGGACACCCCATGCTCTCCCCTCGTCGGCTGGGCGCAATCAGCCTAACGCCGAAGGCAGCCCGATTCAGGGGTGAACGGTGCCATCCACGACGCCACTGGCCGGCACCCATTGCTGCTGCACCGGCGACGGACCCAACAGCCGGTACAGCGGCCAGGTCCAGGCGAACCCACCGCTGCTCGCCCTGGCGTAACTGGTGTGCACCGCGATCGCGTTGGCCGTCACCCCGTCGGCCTTCGAGTCGTAGTCACAGACCGCGTCACCTCGATCGCAGACGCTGATCGTGCGGTTGCCGATCGACGCGGGCAGCGGCGCGGGCGCATGGGCCAGGATCGGCCAGTCCTGCGCGACGCCCTTGCCCGTGCCGCGCACCGCAGTGGCCGTGCCCAGGTTGAGGGTGGGGTCGGCGGGCAACCGGTCACCGTCGGCGACCAACAACGCACCGGCCAGGTTCGGGCTTGCGGCCAAGGTGGCCAGGTTGCGGTGGACCACCATCGCACCCTGCGAATAGCCGGCCAGCACCACCTCGCTGGACGGGCACTGCTGGGTGAACCCCGCGTACTGATTCGCCAGCGCCGCCACCCCGGTGTCCACACTGCTCATGAATCCGCCCCAGCCCAGCAGGTCGCCGTCGGCGGGTACCGGGGTGGCCGGATAGACCACCGCCTCGGCGGTCATGGTGCGGCCGTCCCGCTGTACCCACCCGGCCAGGTCGCGCAGGGAGTTGTAGACCACCCGGCCCATTCCGGCGTCGGCCGTCGGATCATCACGTTCGCCCGAGCCGGCGACACCGATCCAGTGCACGTCGGGGCACCCGGGACTGGCCTGGGCCGGGCCCGTCAGGCCGATCAGTGCCGCACCGGCGATCGCACCGGCGCCTACCAGTGCAGCTATCCGTCGAAACATCAGCGGACCCCCATACCCTTTGGCTATGTGGGTACATCGCCTCACAGGCCACATGCGTTACATCAGTCCGCCACGCCGATCCTGGGGCACCGTGAGATGGCGCATCAGAACGGGAGGCCGACCGCCTTGGTGATGCTCGGCAGCTTGGTGAGCGGGTTGTCGAGCGACGGAGGCGGGGGCAGCTGGGGCGGGGGCGGCAGCTTCGAGAAATCGAACTGCGGCGGAGGCGGCAACTTCGAGAAATCAAACTGCGGCAGGGCCGGCAGGCCAGCACCGGCCGCAGCGGGCCCCAACATCAGCGCACTCAAACCATCTGGGGAGGGCAGCCCGACGTTCTGATTGCCGTAGACGGAAGCGGTGATGACGGCGCCCAGGAAGTTCAATGCGCCGCCGCCGATGCCACCCACTCCGCCGGAAATCGAAGAGGCGATGGTGCCAGCAGTGTTTTGCGCATTCGTGTCAATCAATGCTGACCATGCGGGCTGCATCGAGCCGACGTCGAACTGCGGCCAGGAAATGCTGGGCATCTCGGCCGGCGCCGCGGGCAACGACGGAACGACGGGCTCGGGACGGTTCACGATGTCGGAGTTCCAGCTGGTCCCGCCAGTGGAGTTCCAGCTGGTCCCGCCAGTGGCCGGCAGCAGTGAGGTGGTTCGACTCGGTGGTTTCGGCGACGGAGTCACCGGAGGGAGCACGTCCGGGATCACCGACGGTGCGGAATGGGCGGCTATTGGTTGCGCGTGTTCGACAGGTGCCGATGCGACGGCAACCGGTCTCGGGGTCTCAGCCGCTGGCTTGTCTGGCTCCTGCCCCACCACCCATACCAGAGCAGCAACCGCGACAACTGCGACCGTCGTCGACACCCCCGCGACGATTCGTGACGGGTTCAATTTCTTCCGGATCCGTTCGGCGAGCGGCGCCGAGGCCGGGATCGGTTCTGTCACATCAACGTCCATCTGTAGCTCGCCCCGTAACGATCAATGGTCCCGACAGTTGCAGATTCAACGACGTCGCCCTCGTCAAGCTATCACCCGGACGCGCGGCACGCGCGCGTCCGTCCGTCCGCACTCCAACAGCACGCAAAGCCCCCGGAATCCAGAGACTCCGGGGGCTTTCGCAGTGCTAGGTCAGATCATCACTTGACGATCTTGGTAACCCGGCCAGCGCCGACGGTACGGCCACCTTCGCGGATCGCGAAGCGCAGGCCCTCGTCCATGGCGACGGGCTGGATCAGCTTGACGGTGATGTCGGTGTTGTCACCGGGCATCACCATCTCGGTGCCCTCGGGCAGGGTCACAACGCCGGTCACGTCCGTGGTGCGGAAGTAGAACTGCGGACGGTAGTTGTTGAAGAACGGCGTGTGGCGACCGCCCTCGTCCTTGGACAGGATGTAGACGCTGCCCTCGAACTCGGTGTGCGGGGTGGTGGTGCCGGGCTTGACCACAACCTGGCCACGCTCGACGTCCTCGCGCTTGATGCCACGAACCAGCAGACCGACGTTGTCACCGGCCTGGCCCTGATCGAGCAGCTTGCGGAACATCTCGACACCGGTGACGGTGGTCTTGGTGCTGGTCGGGCGGATGCCGACGATCTCGACTTCCTCGTTCACGTTGATCACACCGCGCTCGATGCGACCGGTGACCACGGTGCCACGACCGGTGATGGTGAAGACGTCCTCAACCGGCATCAGGAACGGCTTGTCGGTCTCGCGGACCGGATCCGGGATCGACTCGTCGACCGCGTCCATCAGATCCTCGACCGACTTGACCCACTTCGGGTCGCCCTCGAGGGCCTTCAGCGCGGAGATCGCGATGACCGGGGCCTCTTCGTCGAAGTCCTGGCTGGCCAGCAGTTCGCGGACCTCCATCTCGACGAGCTCCAGCAGCTCCTCGTCGTCGACCATGTCGGCCTTGTTCAGGGCGACCAGGATGTAGGGCACACCGACCTGGCGGGCCAGCAGCACGTGCTCGCGGGTCTGCGGCATCGGACCGTCGGTGGCGGCGACCACCAGGATCGCGCCGTCCATCTGGGCGGCACCGGTGATCATGTTCTTGATGTAGTCAGCGTGACCGGGGGCGTCCACGTGGGCGTAGTGACGCTTCTCGGTCTGGTACTCCACGTGGGAGATGTTGATGGTGATACCGCGCTGACGCTCTTCGGGCGCATTGTCGATCTGGTCGAATGCGCGCGACTCGTTCAAATCGGGGTACTTGTCGTGCAGAACCTTGGTGATTGCTGCAGTCGTGGTGGTCTTGCCGTGGTCAACGTGACCGATGGTCCCGATGTTGACGTGCGGCTTCGTCCGCTCGAACTTCGCCTTCGCCACTTCTGTGTCCTCCTGGACTTGTTGGTGCTTTGGTTAAAGCAGAGTTGATGTGTTCAATTGTGCGCCACGGGCGAGCCTACTGACCCGTCGCCTTCGCGATGATCTCCTTCGACACGTTCGCCGGAACCTCGGCGTACGAATCGAACACCATGGAGTAGTTCGCCCGGCCCTGGGTCTTCGACCGAAGGTCGCCGACGTAGCCGAACATCTCCGACAGCGGCACCTGCGCCTTGACGACGCGCGCACCACTGCGCTCCTCCATGGCCTGGATCTGACCACGGCGAGAGTTCAGGTCGCCGATCACGTCACCCATGTAATCCTCGGGCGTGATGACCTCGACCGCCATGATCGGCTCGAGGATGACCGGCTGTGCCGCCTGAGCGGCCTTCTTCAGAACCTGTGAGCCCGCAACCTTGAAGGCCATTTCCGAAGAGTCGACCTCGTGGTAAGCGCCGTCGAGCAGGGTCACCTTGACGTTCACCAACGGGTAACCGGCCAACACGCCGTACTGCATGGCGTCCTGGGCACCGGCATCCACCGACGGAATGTACTCGCGCGGGATGCGGCCACCGGTGACCTTGTTCTCGAACTCGTAGGTGGCACCGTCTTCGCCGGCGAACGGCTCGAGATCGATGAGCACCTTCGCGAACTGGCCCGAGCCACCCGTCTGCTTCTTGTGGGTGAACTCGACCTTCTCCACCTTGCGGCGGATGGTCTCGCGGTAGGCCACCTGCGGCTTACCGACGTTGGCCTCAACCTTGAACTCACGGCGCATGCGGTCGACCAGGATGTCCAGGTGCAGCTCGCCCATACCGCCGATGACGGTCTGGCCGGTCTCCTGATCCAGGTGCACCTTGAAGGTCGGATCCTCTTCGGCGAGCTTCTGGATCGCGGTGCCCAGCTTCTCCTGGTCGCTCTTCGTCTTGGGCTCGATGGCCACCTCGATCACCGGATCGGGGAAGGTCATCGACTCCAGCACGACCTGCTGGCTCGGATCGCACAGGGTGTCACCGGTAGTGGTGTCCTTCAGGCCGATCACCGCGTAGATGTGACCCGCGGCGGCCGACTCGACCGGGTTCTCCTTGTTGGCGTGCATCTGGAACAGCTTGCCCAGCCGTTCCTTCTTGCCTTTGGTGGCGTTGACGACCTGCGCACCGGACTCGACCTTGCCCGAGTACACCCGGACGTAGGTGAGCTTGCCGAAGAACGGGTGCACGGCGATCTTGAATGCCAGCGCGGCGAACGGCTCGTCGGTCGACGGCTTGCGAAGAACCTCTTCGTCCTCCTTGCCGGGGACGTGGCCCTTGACGGACTCGACATCCAGCGGCGAAGGCAGGTAGTCGATGACCGCGTCCAGCATGGGCTGCACGCCCTTGTTCTTGAACGCGCTGCCGCACAGCACCGGGTACAGCTCGCTGTTCACGGTCAGCTTGCGGATGCCGGCCTTGATCTCCTCGACCGTGAGCTCCTCGCCACCGAGGTACTTCTCCAGCAGAGCCTCATCGGTCTCGGCCACGGTATCCAGCAGCTCGCTGCGGTACTGCTCGGCCTTTTCCTGCAGGTCGGCGGGGATCTCGACGGTCTCGTAGCTCTCGCCGAGCTTGGTCTCGCCGCGCCACACCTTGGCGTTCATCTCTACCAGGTCGACGATGCCCTCGAAGTCGTTCTCGGCACCGATCGGCAGCTGGATCACCAGCGGCTTGGCGCCGAGGCGGTCCTTGATGGTCTGAACGGTGAAGAAGAAGTCCGCGCCCAGCTTGTCCATCTTGTTGACGAAGCAGATACGCGGCACGTCGTACTTGTCGGCCTGACGCCACACCTGCTCGGACTGCGGCTCAACGCCTTCCTTGCCGTCGAACACGGCAACAGCGCCATCGAGCACGCGCAGCGAGCGCTCCACCTCAACGGTGAAGTCGACGTGCCCGGGGGTGTCGATGATGTTGATCTGGTTGTTGTTCCAGAAGCACGTGACGGCAGCCGAGGTGATGGTGATACCCCGCTCCTGCTCCTGTTCCATCCAGTCGGTGGTCGAGGCACCGTCGTGCGTCTCACCGAGCTTGTAATTGACGCCGGTGTAAAAAAGAATGCGCTCGGTCGTCGTCGTCTTACCGGCGTCGATGTGCGCCATGATGCCGATGTTGCGGACCTTGCTCAGGTCAGTCAACACGTCCTGTGCCACGGAAGTCTTCCCAACTTTTTCGCTTGCTTGATTAGGTGTTCGATTGCGCGCCCGTTGGCACCCAACGCTGGATGCCGGGCGCGGGTATCACCAGCGGTAGTGCGCGAAAGCCCGGTTCGCTTCGGCCATCTTGTGAGTGTCCTCACGACGCTTCACCGCGGCACCGAGGCCGTTGCTGGCGTCAAGGATCTCGTTGGCGAGGCGCTCGACCATGGTCTTCTCGCGGCGTGCCTTGGAGAAGCTGACCAGCCAGCGCAGCGCCAGCGTGACCGAACGCTCCGGACGCACCTCGACCGGCACCTGGTAGGTGGCGCCACCGACACGGCGGCTGCGAACCTCGAGGGCGGGCTTGACGTTGTCCATCGCGCGCTTGAGGGTGACGACCGGATCGGTGCCGGTCTTCTCGCGGGCCTGCTCGAGTGCACCGTAGACAATGCGCTCAGCCAGCGACTTCTTGCCATCCAGCAGCACCTTGTTGACCAGCTGGGTAACCAGCTGCGACCCGTAGACCGGATCGTTGACCAACGGACGCTTCGGCGCCGGTCCCTTGCGCGGCATCAGCTCTTCTCCTTCTTGGCGCCGTAACGGCTGCGGGCTTGCTTGCGGTTCTTGACACCCTGGGTGTCCAGCGAACCGCGGATGATCTTGTAGCGAACGCCGGGGAGGTCCTTCACACGACCACCACGCACGAGCACCATCGAGTGCTCCTGCAGGTTGTGTCCCTCACCCGGGATGTAGGCGGTGACCTCAACCTGGCTGGTCAGCTTGACGCGGGCGACCTTACGCAGAGCCGAGTTCGGCTTCTTGGGGGTGGTGGTGTACACGCGGGTGCACACACCACGGCGCTGCGGGCTGCCTTTGAGCGCCGCGGTCTTGACCTTGGCGGCCTTGTCGTGGCGACCCTTGCGGACCAGCTGGTTGATGGTTGGCATGTACCGGCTTTCTCTGTTCGCTTCTTGCTGTTCTAAGTCTCTGTACTGCAGTTATCCCCGAGCCCGCGTACCCCGCGCCCGGGCGTGTCGCACCGTCTTACACCGATACAATTTCGATGCGTATTAGACATGCGAATTGACCCGGCGCGCGGACACGCTTGCTAAACACTCAGCCGCAAGCACATTCCGGCCAGGCACGATCTACCACAATACCAGGGCTGGCCGCACCGAACCAAAACCCGTTCGTGGCAGCCTATCCCCAGGTCAGACGCTACGACTCTCGCTGCCCCATACCAGCGGCCAGCCGTCGCAGCATATCGGTGAATACCGCATCGGTGTCGATGTCGTCCATCACACCCGTCATTTCCAGCAGGACGAACCCGTGCAGGGCCGCCCAGAACTCCAGCGCGGCGTAGAAGGCGTCCTCGCCCTCCATCCCGTAGGAGGCCAGCACCTCGATGACCGGTCCGGCCGCCGCCTTGGTGGCAGCCGAGTACTCAGGGTCGTCGCCGCCGAAAGGCATCCGGGTGAACGCCGAATAACGACCGGGATGGTGGTGAGCGTAGCTGCGGTAGGCGCTGGCCATCACCGACACCGCATCGTCGCGGGTCCGGCCGGAGCCGACGGTATTGAGCATCTCGATGATGTCGTCGATCACCCGCATCCGCACCGTGCGGCGCAGGTCGTCGAGGCTGTCCACATGGTTGTAGAGCGACGGCCCTTTGGTGCCGAGCTGGCTGGCCAGCGCGTTGATGGTCAGCGCGTCCCAGCCCTCGCGGTCCAGGAAGGACAGCGCGGCATTGACGATGGTCTCGCGACTGAGTTTGGTCCGCGCAGGCCGGGACTGACCACGCCGACTGCCAGCCGCCTGTGGCTCCGGCCGAGCTGACATGTACCCACTGCCTTCGGGTCGAAGTGAACGAGGACCCTATTAGGTCGCCGTGAAACTCTAGCCCCTCAACCGGCTCAGATCAGTTCACTCGGCCCTGACTGAGCCGGGCGAGTTTCTCGGTGACCTGGCACAGGTCGGGCAGGTCGGCCGGGTTCATCGTTTGGATCGACCAGGTGATCACATCCTCGCCCTTGGCGACATAGATGCTGCACACATTCGCGTCGGCCGCCCGGAATCCCTGGTTGCCGTCGATGGACAGCTCGGTGAGGGTGCGCCCGGCCTGGGTCTCCAGCGTTCGTTCGGTGTCCATGTCACTGCCCCGGTACCACCAGGTGGAGATGCCCATGCCGGCGCCGACGGTGCCCAGCATGGTGTTTTCCTGCCAGAAGCACCCGGCATCGCTGACCACGGCTTTGATGTACATCGCCGGGCCGGCCACAGCGGCGATGTCGGCGTCGGTGATGCCGTTGCAGTCCGCACCGTGAAAGCCCTCGCCCACCTGGACGGATTCGGGCGCCGCCGCGGTCTCGGTCGTGCACGCGGTCAGTACCGCCGCACCGACCACGAGGCCGGCCAGGCACGCCACGGCGGCGGAGGGATGCGCCACCTCAGAGTTCCGATTGCAGAGTCGCCGAGAGCAGGTTCTTGGCGTCCAGGCAAGGATCGCGCTTGTCCCCCTTGCCGCTGGCGCCGCCGGCGCCGCGGAACTGCACCCACCAGCTGACCACGCCCGACCCGGCCGCCGCGGTGGCCGAGCAGGCGGCCCCGGTCACATCCCGTCGGGCCAGGAATGCCGGGTGCCGCTCCACCACCGTGTCGGTGATCTCGGCATCCCGGCCCTGAGCCACCGACCGCTCGCGGTCCAAGGAGCCCCCCTCGAACCAAGAGAAGATCACGTCGAGCATCACCGGCGTGGCCTTCTGCGACAGCACGTATTGGCACACCGCACCGCTATAGGGGCGCACCACCTTATCGGCGGCCAGGATCTCCTGAACGTCGCTGTCGACCAGCAGCCCGCACCGATCGTCGACGTAGCCGAAGCTGCGGTCGGAGTCGGCGGTGTCGGTCGATACGCGCTGCGCGGTCCCGGCGACGATGTCCGAACACCCCGCAACGGCCACTACGGTCATGACCGCCACGACAGTGGCCTGAACTACACGGCGATGCATCGCACAACACGGTACCCAGCACCGACAGCGCGCGCGACCCATCGACGGCCGGCAGTCAACGACCCGTCGGCGGCCGGCGGTCAAACTGGTGAACCCTTGTCGCGATGAGGGGCACGCCACGTACTCTTCGTTGCAGCGGATCGGAAGGGGAACAACCGTGCATTGGACAGCTGTGGGCCGGATAGTGGCCGCCGGAGTGATCGCACTGCCGCTGGCACTGACCGTCGGCGCGCCCGGTGCAGCGGCAAAGAACGGCGACACCACCATCGTCGGCACGAGCACCGAACAAACCCTGGACTGCAATGGCGGCACGTTGATCGTCAATGGATTCGGCCACCGGATCAACGCGATGGGCACCTGCTGGGCAGTGACGGTGCAGGGGTCCTCGAACACCATCATCGCCGAGAACGTCGTCAACGACATCACGGTGTACGGCTGGAACCAGACCGTGTTCTTCAAGAACGGCGACCCCGTGCTCGTCGATCGTGGCCGCGAACTGGGGATGACCAACCAGATCGACCGCGTCCCCGCCTGACCAGCCTGACCAGAAAGTTGAGGCAGACCGTGCCCACCCGATTTGCATACTCCCAGTTGATCTTCGGGGTCGGCGCCGCGGCCGCCGCGCTCACCCTGGCGGCCTGTGGTTCCGAAAGCTCGGATACCTCCGGACCGTCGGCCACCGCAGGGCGGTCCGGAGTCAACGTCGAGGTGGGCAACACCATCAACTACATGTCGATCGGCACGACCACTGACATCGATTGCGCCGACGGCAAATCGCTCACCGTAGGTGGCACGAACAACACCCTGACCGTCAAGGGAACCTGCGCCAACGTGAACATCGGCGGGTCCGACAACAAGATCACGTTCGAGCGAATCGACAAGGGCCTGACCATCGTTGGGCTGAACAACACCGTGAGCTACGCAGCGGGTGACCCCAAGGTCACCAACACCGGCAGCAACAACACCGTCAGCAAGGGCTAGCTGTGATGTCCGGGGAGGGCGGCGTCGCGGTGCTCTGTGGATTGGTAGAGCCGCGTGTAGGCCCATCCGTCGGCGAGGGTGCGGTGGAAGCGTTCGATCTTGCCGTTGGCCTGGGGCCGGTACGGGCGGGTTCGCTTGGCAGTGATGTGCACTGCGGTGGAGGCGTAGGCCGGTAGGCCGATCCGTTGTCGGACAGGACCCGTTCAACGGTGACGTCGTGCTCGCTGAACCAGGCGACGGCACGCTGCAGTACCCCGATCGCGGTGGCGGCCTTCTCTCTTCGGTCTCGTATTCGGGAAGGGACGCGTCAGACGCCGAAGGCTTCCGCGTACGCAATCTCGCCGCTTGGGGCGGTCTCATCCGGTTTGAGAGCGAGAGCGAGGAAGTTCTCGTCCGGTGCTGCAAATGGAGCGGTGACGCCGAACTGAGATGCCGGGATGAACCCAAAACGGGGGTAGTACTCGGCGTGACCAAGCACCACGACCAGATTCTCCCCCCGAATTCGTGCCAGCTCCAGTACAGCGCGAATCGCTGCAGAACCAGCACCGTTCCGCTGGACACCGGGCACGACCGCGCAGGGGCCGAGCGCAAGTGCCGGCTTACCATCCACTGTGCATCGGGTGAGCAACGCGTATCCCACGATTGCACCGTTCTCGTCGATGGTGACGGTGGACAATCCTTCGATCCAGGCGGCCGGATCCTGTCGGAGCGAGTCGACGAGATTGGCTTCGAGTTCCGTAGGAAACGCTGCCGCATTCACGGCATGAATGGATAGGGCATCCTCCGGGCGCTCCACTCGGGTACTCCACGTCACTACTCTTCCACTTCCTTTCGGTGTTCAAGCCAGACGCGAATAGTAAAGCTGGCGGCACAAGCCAATCCAGTGAATTTGCGCTCCGCGTCAGCCGCAGCCGAACGGCACGCGGAAAGACTGCGTTTGTCTGGGTGTCCGTGTCAACCGCGTTGTTAAGCAACCCGATTCACCTAAGGCGCCGGCTTATCAAGCCCGGCGGTATTCGCAGCGCCCCAGCATCACATATGGGACGGCCCCGGGCCTCGGCAAGCTCAGCCCGATAGAGTTCGAACTGCTGCACAACCCCCGTCGCAACGGCGGCCTGAAATTCACACCACACGAGTCAACTGAAGTCGGGCCAGTCCCCCTTCACCTGTCACACAGGCTCACCAACACCGAGCAGAACATCCTCCCGGGACATCACAGCTA
Organism: Mycolicibacterium frederiksbergense; assembly: GCF_029893345.1. Taxonomy (GTDB): domain Bacteria; phylum Actinomycetota; class Actinomycetes; order Mycobacteriales; family Mycobacteriaceae; genus Mycobacterium; species Mycobacterium frederiksbergense_B. Next base: position 171,258 of record NZ_JARXVE010000008.1, read on the forward strand.
GCCGCCCCCACCGGGGCCCGGACTCATCGACTTACCCACACCTGTCGACTGGGGTTTCACCGCGCTCCGCGACTACCCGCCAATTTGAATGCTTAGTGGCGGCTACCTCCTCCTGTGCGCAACCACTCGGATACACACCGGACAAGTGTCCCGCCAATAACCATGCCCAGCAGCCTAAATGGTCGACTGCAGGCGCGACCTCGGGGCGTCGATTATGAATATATTCCTAGCAATCGTCCCGCGTCGGCCGTTTCGGCTTGTTAACATCACGCGCTGTGAACCAGACCAGCATCAGCCGCCTTCCCGGCCTCGGCGATACCGAACACGAATGCTGGCAGAGCTTTCTCTATTCATCGACGCGGGTCTGCGAGTCGGTGAATCAGCGGCTGATGGACCAGCACGATCTCTCGCTTGTCGACATCCTGCTACTCGATCTGCTCACCAAGTCCGACTGCGGTTCGGCCCGGATGGGTGAGCTGGCCCAATCCTTGACTCTGATCCCCAGCCGCGTTACCGCACGGATAAGCCGATTGGAATCCCGCAGCCTGGTTTTTCGCAGCGCCGACCGGGACGACCGGCGATCCGTGCGGGCCACCATCACCCGCGAAGGTCGCGCATATGGTCAACGCGCGATGCGCACCTACGCACGGGCTGTCCGTGAGCTTTACCTGAATCCGTTGTCGCGCAACCAGATGACGGCCGTGAGCGATTCTTGCCGGCGAGTGAACGCCGCACTTCCGGAGGCCCCCCGGTGGTTCGACAGCGTGTAGCCGACCCGGACTGACCCCACATTGGGTTTGCTGCACTAACAAGTCCCCCCGTTCACGCGGTCACGAGGGAGGGTTCTCACCGGTGCCCATCGCCCCGGCTTCGAACGGCATCCGAGAAGTCGCGGCAAGCGTCCCAATTATGCGCCTACCGAGATTACTGCATCGAATCCGGCGCATCTGGGCACGGTGCATCCTAGCGTTGCTCCCATCAGCAGCGCCCCCTCCGGGCGAAGCAAGACTTGTTCAGCCGACATACGGCACAGCTAATGCCCTGACCGGGCCATAGGTCCAGCTAACCATCAGTTTTGCGCCGCTTAGAGCTATCCATAGTTCAGTGATGAACCAGTTTCAACTATCACCCAAGTATTTTTGCAGTGAAATATTTTTCCTCTGATCGAACTTTGCTTGACGGCCTAAACCAGCCGACGAACTGCACGTTTATCCAGATGTTTGATTGCCAATGAATGCAAATCTCCCGTCACCGGCGACGAGTTTCGCTCGGCCGCGATCACCCGGCATCTGCTCGGGTAGCTTCTGACGCGTTCAAAGATCACAAACGGAAACGGGATCTCCATGCAATTAGCTATGCGATCAACACTCACCGCGAGCGTGGCGCTTGCCGCCGTCGGCGCCATCGCGGTGAGTCCGATCAGCCCAGTCGGTTCGCCACTGTCCGGCGCCTCGATCGCGACCGCGCATACATCAACGGCCGCAGTCGAACTCACCGCGCTCACCGACATGCTTCAGGATCCAGCTCTCGTCGATCCTGTCTCGGCATGGATGGAGGTCGTGGGCACTGCCTTCAACAACGTCGTGCAACTGGGCAGCTCAATCTCGGACAACCCGCTGCCGATCGTGCAGCAGATCATCGCCAACCAGGCCGGCTACGCATCGATCCTCGCCGGCTCGCTGCAGGCCACCGCCGACAGCTACATTCAGTTCTTCACATCCGATGAGGACTACAAGCTGAAATTCCTTCTCGGACAGGCCTTCGAACACTTGTCAGCAGGCAATATCTCCGGTGCGGCCGCCGTGGTCAACAGCATCGTGTTCCGGCTGACGGCGTTTTCGTTTCCGCTGATCAACATCATGCAGATCCCTCTCGCGATAGGCCAGAACGTCATGAACGTGCTCTCGACAGTGCCTCAACTGTTGATGCCTGTCGGTCTTGGCGTTCTGAACCCGGTGGAGGGCGCCATCCTTTCGCTCGGCGACAGCGCCCAAGCCGTTTTCGACGCGGTCAAGGAGGGTAATCCGGCTGCGGCGATCACTTCCATCATCAACACTCCCGCTGTGGTCACCGGCGCAATCCTGAACGGCTACACGAATGAATACTTAGGGACAAGCGGCCTGTTCACGCAGGGCAAGTGGGAGATTAGCAGGGGTCTGATCCAGAGTCTGTTGGTGACCGTGCCGCAAACGATCGCGAAAGCCATTGGCTGGCAGGGCCCGAGCACCATGCAGGTCAAGACCGGCCTGCCTGAGACCGCACCCGAAGTCGTGAGCAGTCCCGACGCGGTGGTCACTCCGGTCAAAACCGTCACACTGTCGGTAGCCCCGCAACGCAACGTCGCCAAGGCCAAACTCGCCAGTGCGCCAAGTGCGCTGAATGCGAGCAACGGTGCCGATGCATCGCCTGCTGATGCATCGCCTGCTGATGCATCGCCTGCTGATGCATCGCCTGCTGATGCATCACCTGCCGAAAAGGCAACCGGCAACGACGGAAGCTCACCCGACCTGAAACCCCAGAACAAGGTCAAGAAGGCGGTCACGGCTGCCAAGCAAAAGGCCCAAGCCGCCAAGACACTCAGCAGTGTCGGCAAGCACCGCGCCGACAAGCAGCGTGCCGACAAGCCAGGTGCCGGCGCCGATCACAGCGAGTAGTTCCCGGGGGGAAGCGCCCGGCTGGATGTTTCCAGCCGGGCGCCTTGCGTATGTCAGGCTCCGACGACCTCAGTAGCGGATGTCACTGGCCAACAGTGGCGGATAGACCGATGACGATTCACCGTCCACGGTGCAGCCGGCGAACTGGAGCATTGCGCGCGTCCCGCGGTTGACCGCAGCGGGGTAGTTGAGCGCGGGAGCCGATACCTCATCGAGTTGCCGTAGATGTACGTCATCCAGTTCCACATCGAGCCCCTGGAGATTGGCCTCCAGATGGGTGAGCTTCCGTGCGCCCAGGATCGGCACTACAGTTCCGGACCTCGCGCGCAGCCATGCCAATGCCACTGCCGCGGAGGAGGTTTGGAGTTCCTCGGCAATCTTGGCCACCACATCGATGACGGCGAACTCCGCCTCGGACGGACCGCCGACGAATGCGCTGCGAGCGGAGTCGGCCACCTCGGCTCCCCGACGGTATTTTCCGGACAGATAGCCGTTCTTCAGCGGGCTCCACGGCACCAGCGCCATCCCCTGGTCCAGTGCGAGCGGGACCAACTCGCCTTCCACGGTGCGGGCCAGCAATGAGTACTCCACCTGCAGCGCGATCAACGGGGTCCAACCCCGTAACTGAGCCATGGTCTGAGCCTGTGCGGTGACCCAGGCCGGCGTGTTGGAAAAGCCGATGTAGCGGATGGTCCCGGCCCGGACGAGGTCGTCGAGCGTACGCATCGTCTCCTCGATCGGGGTATTGCGGTCCCAGTTGTGCAGCCAGTACAGATCGAGGTAATCGGTGCTCAGCCGACGAAGCGTTTCATGCAATTGCGCGATGATTGCCGAACGCCCGGCACCGCCGCCGTTCGGGTCACCGGGGAACAGATTCGCGAAGAACTTCGATGCCAGCACTACACGTTGCCGCCGTCCCGGGTTGCGGGCGAAGAAATCGCCGAGGATCTTCTCCGAGTGGCCGTTGGTGTAGAAGTTGGCGGTGTCGACGAAGTTGCCGCCTCGATCGAGATACGCCGCGAGGATGCGCTCAGACTCCTCGACAGTCGTGCCGGCAGCACCGGGATCCTCTCCAAATGTCATCGCACCGAGCGCGAACGGGCTGACCCGGAGGCCGGACCTACCGAGGGTGACGTAGCTGTCGAGTGACATGGAATTGCTCCTTCGGAGAACGAAATTGGATGTCTCCATCACAACGCCGATTCCATGCCCGGGGTAGATCGTTCCTCTCACGTCCTTGCACGATCCTGCTCAATGCGACTGGATCGGACTACTAACCCGACGCCGGCATGGTTGTCTACCGGTATGCGCCCTTGCACGGACTCACTCGCCGAGCTCCGCCGTCTCATCGACACACACGCACGACCGGACATGGGCACACCGATCGATGGTCTCCTGTTGTCGAAGGTCGCCGGGTCGGCGAGCCCGGAGTATTCACTGACCGAACCGCTGCTGGTCGTGATGGCCCAAGGCGGCAAGCGTCTGCTGCTGGGCGACGACACGTTCGAGTACCGGGCCGGCCAATACCTGATTGTGGCGGCGAGCCTTCCGGTCACCGGGCACTACCTGGGCACCGGCCCGGCACAACCGTCGCTGGCCATGGGGTTGGTGCTGCGCCCGGCGACACTATCGGAGTTGATGTTGCGCGGCCGCACCGAACCGGCATCCCGAGCCGCGGCCAGCGGACCCGCGATCGCCACGGCGGATGCCGACGCAGAGCTGCTCGATGCCGCCGCCAGATTGGTGCGGCTGCTCGATAACCCCGCGGACGCGCCGGTGCTTGCGCCGTTGATCGAGCAGGAGATCCTGTGGCGTCTGCTTTCCGGCCCGCACGGCGGCACCATCCGGCAGATCGGTCTCGCCGACAGCTACCTGTCCCAGATCAACAGGGCTGTCGGATGGATGCGCGACAACTACGCCGCTCCGGTGCGGATCGAAGATCTCGCGCGGATGTCGGGAATGAGCGGATCGGCGTTCCACCGCCATTTCCGGGCCGTCACCGCGATGAGCCCGCTGCAGTTCCAGAAGCGAATTCGTCTGCAGCAGGCCAGATCTCTGCTCATCGTCCGGCCCGGTGACATCGCCGGTGTCGGACACCAGGTGGGTTACGACAGTCCGTCACAGTTCAACCGTGAGTACCGCCGGTTGTTCGGCGCACCACCGGGTGAGGACGCCGCGCGGTTGCGTACCGCCAAATCTCCCGGTTCCGGGAGCTTCCTGTAAGTCGGTCAGCTCGCACCGGCGCCGTGCCGGCCCGCCCCGGCGGCGAACCGTCCGGCGCCGTGGGCTGCCTCGTCGGCGACGCGCGCGATGCTGTTGAACTCGAATTCCATTGCCGCCTGCTCGGATTCACCCCACTGATGCAGTACCGACAAGCGGTCCGCCCGCAGGCACTGCTGGGGCAGCCGAGCCAGCTCGGCTGCCAGTTCCTCCGCGGCCTGACGCGCCTGCCCGTTGGGCACCACCCGATTCGCCAATCCGATCGCGTGGGCCTCGGTGGCGTCGACGGCTCGGCCGGTCAGGATGAGATCCATGGCGCGGCTCTGGCCGATCAACCGGGGCAGTCGCACCGTGCCGCCGTCGATGAGCGGCACACCCCAACGCCGGCAGAACACCCCCATCACAGCGTCCTGCTCGACCACCCGCAGATCGCACCACAGGGCCAGCTCCAGACCACCGGCCACCGCGTGGCCACTGATCGCGGCGATCACCGGTTTGGACAACACCATTCGGCTGGGACCCATCGGTCCCGGACCGCTAGCGTCCAACCGGTTCATCTCCGGGGTGCCGAAGGCTTTGAGATCGGCGCCGGCGCAGAACGTCCCACCGGCACCGGTCAACACCGCGACCGCGGCGTCCGGATCGGCGTCGAACTGTTCGAACGCGGCGAACAGCGCCGCGGCGGTGGGCCCGTCGACGGCGTTGCGGGCGTGCGGCCGGTCGATGATGACCGTCGTCACCGCACCATTGCGCTCAATCCGGACAGCATCGGTCACGTCGCCTCCAGGAGTTCAGTCCGGTCACGCCGCTCGACGAGTTCGGCGGCGAAGTCGTTGTAGGCCTTGCGCAGTTGTGCGCCCGGCCAACTGGCGGGCAGCAGGTTGTCGGGCAGCACCGGATCCACCAGCAGGTGCCGCACGATGCCCGCGGCGGCGGCGAAGCGTCCCGGAACGTCGGTGGCGCTGGACATCTCGGCGAGCAGCTGCTCGCCGGTGCGCCGCCAGCCGGGCAGATCCCACAGCGTGGCCGCCAGACCGGCCGGATCCTGGTCTCGAACGTGCAGCAGCCGCACCCGGCCGGTCACCTCCGGCGGCAGCGCCTGATCGAGATTGTCCGGCCGCATCCAGACGCCCTCCCGCAGCTCGCCGAACCGGCACTGTTGCAGGGTGTTCCGTAATGCGGCGCGGGTGCGGGCATCGGTACCCACGCTGGTGATGACGAGGGCCAACCACTGGCCGTCACACTCGCGCAGCCGGGGGTCGATCGCGTCATCCTGGCGACGTTGCCGGGCCAGCAGGCGATCCGACAGCCGGTAGCCGTCCTCCGAGCGGACCAGGTCACCGGCGCTGACCATCCGGGTCAGTGCCACCCGCAGCGTCGACTCCTTGATGTCGAAATCGGCTGTCAGCCTGATCAATTCGGCGGCACTCGCCCAGGCTGGGTGCGCACCGAGCAGCACGCTCAGCACCACCGATCGGGCCGTCATCCGTTTGAGCGCAGGCATATCAGACTCCGGAGGACCTGCGCCCGAGGTCACCCATCGGCTCATCTCGGTGGCGCACCGCCTCGCGGAAACCGTGCTCGCGGGCGTCGGCGACGAACGCGTGACCTTCCGGGGTGTGCCGGGCGATTCCGTCGAACACCGTGCTGACCATTCGGCTGGTGGCCACCCCCTGCTGCAGCAGGGCGGAATTGCAGGCCAGCTTGGCCATGATGAGTTGGTTGACCGGCATCGCCGCAATGCGCTCGACGAGGCGCTCGGTGCGTTCGTCAAGGTCTTGTGGTTCAGGGGCCTCGACGGCCAGACCCCATTCGGCGGCCTGTGCGCCGGTGATGCAATCCCCGGTGAACAGCAGGCGTTTGGCGCGCTGATCCCCCAGTCGATGCGCCCACAGCCCAGCCGCGGGAACCCCCCACACCCGCATCGGCGGATAGCCGATCTTGGCGTCGGCGGCCGCGATCACCTGGTCGGCGTGCAACGCAATGTCGGTGCCGCCGGCCACGCAATAGCCGTGGATCTTGACCACCGTCGGCTTGTCGGCGTGCATCAGGCTGGCGAAGCCACGCACGAACCGGCTCATCATCTGGTAATCGATCATCGGATCCCACGGCCGATCCGGAAGATGGTTGACGGCCTGGGTCTGCCCGGACAATACGGTGCCGTCGTATCGCCCTCCCCCGGCCGAGCCGGTCCCGTCCGCGTACGCGCTCAGGTCGAATCCGGCGCAGAACCCCTCGCCCCGGCCGGATACCAGTATGACGTGCACATTCGGGTCGAGGTCGGCGCGTTCCACCAGAGCCTGCAGTTCCAGCGGGGTGTCCGCGACGATCGAGTTGCCTTTTTCGGGGCGGTTGAAGGTGATTCGCGCTATCCGATCGGTGACCTCATAGGTCATCGTGGACAGCGTATCGACCGTCATCCCTTGACCAGCGCGCGTTCCAGGATCGGCGCCAGATCCAGTCCGGTGGGCAGGGTTCCGAATGCGCCGCCCCATTGCCCACCCAGCCGGCTGGCCAGGAACGCCTCGGCCACCGCCGGGTGGCCATGACGCACCATCAGCGAGCCCTGCAACGCCAGGCTGATGTCCTCGGCGACCTTGCGGGCGCGGTACTCGATGTTGTCGAACTCGCCGAGCTCCGCCTTGAGCGCGGCGGCGTGGGCGTCCAGCCGTGGATCGTGGCCCAGCGCAAGCTCGTCGAACATCACCTCGACGCATTCGGGCCGGGTTGCCATGGCGCGCAGGGTATCCAGCGCGCTGACATTGCCCGAACCCTCCCAGATGCCCATCAGCGGAGCTTCGCGGTACAGCCGGGGCATACCGGAATCCTCGACATAGCCGTTGCCGCCCAGGCATTCCATCGCCTCGGCGGCGTGCGGGGTGGCCCGCTTGCACACCCAGTACTTCCCGGCGGCCAGGCCGATCCGGCGCAGCAACGCCTCCCGCTCGTCGCCGCGCACCGCCTTGTCGGTGGCACCGGCCATCCGCATGGCCAGCATGGTCGCGGCCTCGGCCTCAACGGCCAGGTCGGCGAGCACATTGCGCATCAGTGGTTGGTCGATCAGATAGGCGCCGAACGCCTTTCGGTGTTGGGCGTGGTGCACGGCGCGGCTCAGCCCGCTGCGCATGCTGGTGGCGCTGCCCAGCGTGCAGTCCAGCCGGGTCAGGTTGACCATCTCGATGATGGTCTTCACGCCGCGGCCCTCCTCGCCGACCAGCCACGCGATGGCACCGTCGTACTCGACCTCGCTGGAGGCGTTGGCGTGATTGCCGAGCTTGTCCTTGAGGCGTTGCAGATACATCCGGTTGCGGGTGCCGTCGGGCAGGATGCGCGGCAGGAAGAAGCAGCTCAGACCACCCGGCGCCTGCGCGAGCACCAGGAAGATGTCGCCCATCGGGGCCGAGGTGAACCACTTGTGCCCGCGCAGCGAGTAGCTGCCGTCGCCGTTGGGAACGGCCTCGGTGGTGCCGGCGCGGACATCGGAGCCGCCCTGTTTCTCGGTCATCGACATGCCGGCGGTGATACCGGGCTTGGTGGACGGCACCTTCAGCTCGGGGTCATAGACCCGGCTGGTCAACAGCGGCTCGTATACCGCGGCCAGGTCCGGGTTGAACCGCAGTGCGGGCACGACGGCGTAGGTCATCGAGATCGGGCACATGTGGCCGGGCTCGGCGGTCCACACCGAGGTCTTCGCGGCGCGCACCACGTGCGCACCCTCGCGCTCATCGGCCCACGGGGCGGCGTGCAGGCCGTGCGTGACGGCGACATTCATCAGCTCGTGGTAGGCCGGGTCGTATTCGACCTCGTCGATCCGGTGACCGTTGCGATCATGGGTGTGCAGGATCGGCCGGTTGCGGTCGGCCAGCTCGCCCCAGCGCTGGGCCTGCGCGCTGCCGTTGATCGCGCCCAGTTCGTGGACTTCGTCGACGCCCCACTGCCCACCCTCGCGGATCAGCGCTTCGGCGAGCGCCGGCGAGGTGGCGGGGTTGTAGTCCTGCAGCGGAGGGACCTGATTGGTGACGACGTGCGTATCAGCCATGCACCCAGTGTTACAGTTTCTCGACAGTCGCACAATAGTTGTAATGCCGGATCTCGCGGATGTTGACGGCTAGCCGGAACTGTCCTGGTCACGAACTCGCTCGGCCCGCCGAGCGCTTCGCTACGCTGACCGGAATCCGCTCGAGCAGGAGCCCGATGATGCGGTATGCCGCAATGGAACCGTCGATCCTCACCGAACGCCTATGCCTGCAGTTGCGTGACGAATGCGATGCCGAGTGGAATCACGAACTGCTCGGTGAGCACGAGGGCGGGACGACCGAGTCGGTGCAGAGTGTCCGTCGCCGACTGGCCGAGCAGCGAAACCGGTTCCGCCACAGCGGTATCGGGCTACTCACGATTCGGCGTCGCGCCGACGATGAACCCATGGGTTACTGCGGACTCATCGTCGGGCGATGCAGCCTCGACGAGCCAGAGATCGCCTATGAACTGCTGAAACGGTTCCACAATCAGGGGTACGCGACTGAGGCCGCCCACGCTGTGATGGATGCCGCGTTCGCAACCGGGCGCAACCGCATCTGGTCAACCGTAGGGGCCTGGAACGAACCGTCGCTGCACGTCCTGGACAAGCTGGGCTTTCACCGCCACCACGAGACCATCGACGATCGCGGCCGCCCGCTTGTCTACCTGCTGCGGGAAGCCACCACACCATGAACCAACGTCTACCGGGTGTCCATCTCACCCGCGCGTGCTGACCGTCGCGCTTCGTAACGGCTCAGCGCAAACACCACGACGGCCGCCAGCGACCAGCCCAGCAGGATGTCGACAACATAGTGCTCGGCGGTATACACCAGCGTGAAGGCCATGATCAGCACGTAGGCCACCAGAACCGGCCGCCAGCCACGGTGCACCCGGTTCCACAGGAACGCCGCGACCGCGGCGGTCAGGCCGGCGTGCAGGGACGGGATCGCCGCCACCAGGTTCACGCTGGCCTGCCCCTGATCGATCAACGCGGTTGCCGAATGCAGATTGAGCTTGCCCCAGCCCCGGGTGACGATTCGCTCGATCCACTCATGGGCACCGTGATGGGTGCCCTGCATGGCGCCCAGCAGACCACCGTCGACGGCCTCGCGCGCCGAACGGAACATGCACCTGGGACCGGACGGCCCGCCTTCGACCTCACCGGCACTGCACCGCGCCGCGGCCCACGGCGGCGCGGCCGGCAGCAGTGCGTAGACCACCAACGCCACGAACGACAGCCCGACGAACAACCGCACGAACCGCTTCCATTCCTCACGGTCACGCAGCCACAGCACGCCGGCGACGACATAGGGCAGGATGAAAAACGACATGTAGACCGTGCTGATCACGACCTCCCACCACGGAGGGTGCGGCATTTTCAACCGTTCCTGCAGCCACACCGTGGGGATCGTGCCGAAGAACAGCAGGCGGTCGGCGTCGACCTGCCAGTGCCACAACGTCGGCCGGCCCACCATCCTGGCCGCACCGCGGCTCAGGTCGTAGGCCACCAGCACCAGGGCGAACGGCAGCCAGTCCCGGATCACGTAGAGCATCCGCCTGCCCTGACCGATGCTCGCGCCCAGCAGGCCGGTGCAGATGTAGAGCAGCAACAGCTCCCGGTTGAATGCGAAGCCATCGGTGCCGGTCCGGTAGATCACCACCGCCGCCCACACCACGATCGCGCAGTACCGCAGGATGCGCAGTTGACGGGCCCGGATACCGCTGCCCCATTGCGCTGGGGCCTCCTCGGTTACCGAGTCTTCAACCGCGGTCACCAGGGTGACGTTAGTTCACCTACGCGTCGCGGCGTCGTTGAAAACGATTCAGGTGCCGAACCGATATCAGCTCGCGTGCTCACGCAGGAACGCGATGTCATCCTTTCGGCCCTCTTCGGCGGTCTCACAGATCACCGGGGCATCCGCCGCCTTGACCACCGCGGCCAGCAGTTGCGGATCGATCTGGCCGGCACCGAAATTGGCGTGCCGGTCAGCACCCGAACCGGCCGCGTCGCGGGAATCATTGCAGTGCACCAGGTCGATGCGTCCCGTGATGGCCTTGATCCGGTCCACCGCATCGATCAACGCCTCGCCGGCCGCCCACGCGTGGCAGGTGTCCAGGCAAAAGCCAATCCCTTTGTCCCCGATCCGATCCCACAGCCGGGCGATGGTGTCGAAATGCCGGGCCATGGCGTGATCGCCCCCGGCAGTGTTCTCCAGATACACCGGGACATCGGTGTTCAGGCTGTCCAGCGCCTTGACCCAGCGCTCGAAGCCGGCCTCCATGTCATTGTCGTCGGCATGGCCGCCGTGCACGATGACCGCGGTGGCGCCGATCTCGGCGGCGGCGTCGCAGGTGTCCTGCAGGATCTTGCGCGACGGGATCCGGACCCGATTGTTCGCCGAAGCGACGTTGATCAGGTACGGGGCGTGCACGTACAGCGGGACACTCGACGCCTTCAACACCTCGGCGTCCTCGCGGGGCTTGGGTTTCTTCCAGCTCTGCGGGTTGCCGAGGAAGAACTGCACCACGTCGGCGCCCTCGGCGGCGGCCGCGGCCAACGGATCGGTGTTGCCTACATGCGAACCGATAAGCACCGCACCAGTCTAGGCGTGCGCCCCGACACCGCCTCCGGGCGCCATTTCCTCCGCCGAGCAGACGCATATGTCCCCATATCCACGGTGTGTCGGGGACATATGTGTCTGCTCAGGCAGCGAGTTCAAGGTGGTGGCGAATCCTCGCGACCAGGGCCAGAGGATGACGCCGCACATCATCGACGACCAGCGGAACGGACATCCACCCGCACTCCTGCAGCCGGGCCGTTTTGATCCGGTCGTGCTTCAGTGCCTCGCGACTCGCGTGCCAATCCATACTTTCGTATTCTGCGGCCACCAGCGCCTCCGGCCAGGCAAAGTCCACGCGCCAAAGCTGGCCGCAACGATCGATGATTTCGTATTGCAGCTCAGGCAGCGGTAATCCGCCATCAATGAATACCAACCGTGCCTCGCTCTCCATCGGCGACTCGGCTCTGCTGTCGGCATATGGCAACAGTTCACGAACCTTGATGATCCCGCGCCGCCCCTTCTGCTCCCGGATCGCTATGTCCAGTTCCCCAGCGTTGCACGTGCCGGTGCGCAACGCTGCGTCCAAAACCCCCAGTGCGCGCGGCCGCAGCAGTGTGCGTGCGACTTCGACGGCGGTCCACGCCGGGGCCGTGGCCAACCGACCTTGCACACGCTGCAATGGCGCTCCGGTTCTTTGATGCACCATCAACCCGACCTTTTGGCGCATTCGGATACCTGGATCGAGTACATGGACGCGGACATCGGCTTCGGTGCCGAAGCCGTACAGCGCGGCCGCGGTGTGCAAACACGCCACCATGGGCTTCCCCGCTACAAGGTCGAGCGCCGCGAGGCGTCCGACGGTATCGGGCGGGCTCAGGGAGTAGACGCCGTGCCACACCCGAGTAATAGCTCCGACGCGCAGATGTTGCGCGAGCGCCTTTCGGGACATCACCGCCATCAACTGACGATGTGTCGCCACACCGCCGTTGACTGCGAACACCTCGTCGATGAACACCCGTTGATCGTGGTTCTGCTCCCGCCGCCGCGAAAGTCCACGGGCTCATCGGCTGTGGATAACTTGCCCACCAGACGCAAATGTCCCCGACACGCCGGGCGTGCGGGGACATTCGCGTCTGCTCGCGCAGAGAGGTGACTTCCTAGCGGTAGTCGCTGTAGCCGTAATCGTCCAGCGGCACTGCGGCACCGGTGGCCTGGCCGAAGTCCGGGCTGTAGTACTGATCCTCGTAGGACGGGATCGTGTACGCCGCGGCCCGAGCTTCTTCGGTCGGCTGCACCTGGATGTTGCGGTACCGGTTGATCCCGGTACCGGCCGGGATCAGCTTGCCGATGATCACGTTCTCCTTCAGACCCTGCAGCCTGTCGCTGCGGCAGTTGATCGCCGCATCGGTCAGCACGCGAGTGGTCTCCTGGAACGACGCCGCCGACAGCCACGAATCGGTGGCCAGCGACGCCTTGGTGATACCCATCAGCACCGGACGGCCGGCCGCAGGCTCGCCGCCCTCGGCGACGACCCGGCGGTTGGCCGACTCGAACTCGGCGCGCTCGGTCAGCGAGCCGGGCAGGAACTCCGTCGAGCCCGAATCGATGATCGTGACGCGGCGCAGCATCTGCCGGACGATGACCTCGATGTGCTTGTCGTGGATCGACACGCCCTGGGCCCGGTAGACCTCCTGGACCTCCTTGACGAGGTGGATCTGCACCTCGCGGGGGCCCTGGACACGCAGCACCTCGTGCGGATCGGCGGAGCCTTCCATGAGCTGGTCGCCGACGTCGACGTGGTCACCGTCGGACAGCACGCCTTCGGAGCCGTCCTCGTGGGTGAGCACACGCAGCCGCTGACGCTTGGAGAGCTTGTCGTAGACAACTTCTTCGCCACCGTCGTCGGGAACGATGGTGATCTTGAAGAACTTGTCGCTCTCCTCCAGCCGGACCCGGCCCGCGACGTCGGCGATGGGCGCCTTGTTCCGCGGAATACGGGCCTCGAACAGCTCCTGCACGCGAGGCAGACCACCGACGATGTCGGCGCCGCCGGTAACACCACCCTGGTGGAAGGTACGCATGGTCAGCTGGGTACCGGGCTCACCGATGGACTGGGCGGCGACGATGCCGACGGCCTCGCCGATGTCGACCAGCTTGCCGGTGGCCATCGAGCGGCCGTAGCACTTGGCGCACACACCGGAGGCCGAGGCGCAGGTCAGCACCGAACGCACCTTGACCGTCGCGACACCCGCTGCGAGCAGCGCATCGATGGCCGGGTCGCCCAGGTCGTGACCGCGCTCGACGATCACCTTGCCGTTGGCGTCGACCGCGTCGGTGGCCAGGGTGCGTGCGAACGCACTGGTCTCGACGTGCGCATCGCGGATCAGCGAACCGTCGGGGCCGCGCTCGGCCAGCGTGACGATGATGCCGCGCTCGGTCTCGCAGTCGGTCTCACGCACGATGACGTCCTGCGACACGTCGACCAGACGACGGGTCAGGTAACCCGAGTCGGCGGTACGCAGAGCGGTGTCGGCCAGACCCTTACGAGCACCGTGGGTGTTGATGAAGTACTCCAACACCGTCAGGCCCTCACGGAACGAGGACTTGATCGGGCGCGGGATGAACTCACCCTTCGGGTTGGTCACCAGACCCTTCATGCCGGCCAGGGTGCGGGTCTGGGTGAGGTTACCCGTGGCGCCGGACTTCACGATCGTGATGATCGGGTTGTCGGCCGGGTAGTACTCCTCCATCGCCTTACCCACCTCTTCGGTGGCGTCCTGCCAGATCTTGACCAGCGACTCGTTGCGCTCGTTGTGGTTCAGCGCACCGCGCTGGTACTTGCGCTCGATCGCCTCGGCCTCGGCCTCGTGCCGCTCCAGGATCTCCTGCTTCTGCGGCGGCACCAGAACGTCGGCCATCGAGACCGTGACACCCGAACGGGTGGCCCAGTGGAAACCGGCGTCCTTGAGCTTGTCGACGGTCTGCGCCACCACGATCATCGGGAAACGCTCGGCCAGATCGTTGATGATCCGGGCCTGGACCTTCTTGTGCATCTGCTCGTTGACGAACGGATAGCTCTTGGGCAGCAGCTCGTTGAACAGCACCCGACCCAGCGTGGTCGACGCGGTCCAGGCATCGCCGGGCTTCCAGCCGTTCTCGAACAGCTGAGCCTCGATGTCGGCCGGCGGACGCGCATCGGTCAGCCGCACCTTGATCGGGGCACGCACCGACAGCGCACCGCGGTCCATCGCCATGATGGCCTCGGCGGGCGAGCTGTACACGCCCTGCTCCGGCTGGTCCTTGGCGGCGGCCACGTACTCGCCGGTGTCGCCGGGAACCTCGGTGGTCAGGAAGTACAGCCCGGTCACCATGTCCAGACGCGGCATGGCCAGCGGCTTGCCCGACGCCGGGGACAGGATGTTGTTCGAGGACAGCATCAGGATGCGGGCCTCGGCCTGCGCCTCCGCGGACAGCGGAAGGTGCACGGCCATCTGGTCACCGTCGAAGTCGGCGTTGAACGCCTCACACACCAGCGGGTGCAGCTGGATGGCCTTGCCTTCCACCAGCTGCGGCTCGAAGGCCTGGATACCCAGGCGGTGCAGCGTAGGTGCACGGTTCAGCAGCACCGGGTGCTCGGAGATGACCTCTTCGAGCACGTCCCACACCTGCGGACGCTGGCGCTCGACCATGCGCTTGGCGCTCTTGATGTTCTGCGCGTGGTTCAGGTCGACCAGACGCTTCATCACGAACGGCTTGAACAGCTCGAGGGCCATCAGCTTGGGCAGACCGCACTGGTGCAGCTTGAGCTGCGGGCCGACCACGATGACCGAACGGCCCGAGTAGTCGACGCGCTTACCGAGCAGGTTCTGCCGGAAGCGGCCCTGCTTGCCCTTGAGCAGATCGGACAGCGACTTGAGCGGACGGTTGCCCGGACCGGTGACCGGCCGGCCACGACGGCCGTTGTCGAACAGTGCGTCCACCGACTCCTGAAGCATGCGCTTCTCGTTGTTGACGATGATCTCGGGCGCACCGAGGTCGATCAGTCGCTTGAGCCGGTTGTTGCGGTTGATCACGCGGCGGTACAGGTCGTTGAGGTCGGAGGTCGCGAAGCGGCCACCGTCCAGCTGCACCATCGGACGCAGCTCCGGCGGGATCACCGGGACGGCGTCGAGCACCATGCCCATCGGAGAGTTGCGGTTCACCTGGAACGCGGCGACGACCTTGAGCCGCTTGAGCGCGCGCAGCTTCTTCTGGCCCTTGCCGTTCTTGATGGTGTCGCGCAGCGACTCGGCCTCGGCGTCGATGTCGAAGGTCTCGATGAGCTTCTTGATCGACTCCGCGCCCATGGCGCCGGTGAAGTACTCGCCGTAGCGATCCTGCAGCTCGCGGTAGAGCACCTCGTCCACGATCAGCTGTTTCGGGGCCAGCTTGGTGAAGGTGGTCCAGATTTCGTCGAGCCGGTCCAGCTCACGCTGGGTGCGGTCACGCAGCTGACGCATCTCGCGCTCGCCGCCGTCGCGCACCTTGCGGCGCACGTCGGACTTGGCACCCTCGGCCTCCAGCTCGGCCAGGTCGGCCTCGAGCTTCTGGGCGCGGGCCTCCAGGTCGGAGTCGCGCTGATCCTCAACGGACTTGCGCTCGACGGCCATCTCGGCCTCCAGCGTGGACAGCTCGTTGTGGCGCATCTCGTTGTCGACCGAGGTGATCACGTAGGCCGCGAAGTAGATGATCTTTTCCAGATCCTTCGGGGCCAGGTCGAGCAGGTAGCCCAACCGCGACGGCACACCCTTGAAGTACCAGATGTGCGTGACGGGTGCGGCCAGCTCGATATGGCCCATCCGCTCACGACGCACCTTGGCCCGGGTCACCTCGACGCCGCAGCGCTCACAGATGATGCCCTTGAACCGGACGCGCTTGTACTTGCCGCAGTAGCACTCCCAGTCGCGAGTCGGTCCGAAGATCTTCTCGCAGAACAGGCCGTCCTTCTCGGGCTTGAGCGTGCGGTAGTTGATCGTCTCCGGCTTCTTGACCTCGCCGAAGGACCAGTTGCGGATGTCGTCCGCAGTGGCCAGGCCAATGCGGAGTTCATCGAAGAAGTTGACGTCTAGCACGTAACTCCCTTTCCCCTTTCGGGACTAGAAATTTTCGGACGAGATCTACGCAAGGTCTTCCACAGAAGCCGATTCGTTGCGCGACAGGTTGATTCCCAGGTTCGCGGCAGCGCGCTCCAGGTCCTCGTCGTCACCGTCACGCATCTCGATCGCCGCGCCGTCGCTGGAGAGCACCTCGACGTTGAGGCACAGCGACTGCAGTTCCTTGAGCAACACCTTGAACGACTCCGGAATACCGGGTTCGGGGATGTTCTCGCCCTTGACGATGGCCTCGTACACCTTGACCCGGCCGACGGTGTCGTCGGACTTGATGGTCAGCAGCTCCTGCAGCGTGTACGCGGCACCGTAGGCCTGCATCGCCCAGCACTCCATCTCGCCGAACCGCTGGCCACCGAACTGCGCCTTACCGCCCAGCGGCTGCTGGGTGATCATCGAGTACGGGCCGGTGGAGCGAGCGTGGATCTTGTCGTCCACCAGGTGATGCAGCTTGAGGATGTACATGTAGCCGACCGTCACCGGGTAGGGGAACGGTTCGCCACTGCGGCCGTCGAACAGACGCGCCTTGCCGTCGGCGTTGACCATGACGTCACCATCGCGGTTCGGCAGCGTCGAGCCGAGCAACCCGGCCAGCTCCTCCTCGCGGGCTCCGTCGAACACCGGGGTGGACACGATGCTGTCGGTGGGAGCCGAGTAGAGCTCCTCGGGCAGCTTGCCCGCCCACTCCGGGGTCCCGGCCGCAACGTCGATGTTCCAACCGGCCTTGGCCACCCACCCCAGGTGGGTTTCCAGGATCTGGCCGATGTTCATACGACGCGGCACACCGTGGGTGTTCAGGATGATGTCCACCGGGGTGCCATCGGGCATGAACGGCATGTCCTCGACGGGCAGGATCTTGCCGATGACGCCCTTGTTGCCGTGGCGTCCGGCCAGCTTGTCGCCGTCGGAGATCTTGCGCTTCTGGGCCACGTAAACGCGGACCAGCTCGTTGACGCCGGCCGGCAGGTCGTCGTCGTCGTCGCGGCTGAACACGCGGATGCCGATGACCTTGCCGGACTCGCCGTGCGGCACCTTCAGCGAGGTGTCGCGGACCTCGCGGGCCTTCTCACCGAAGATGGCACGCAGCAGGCGCTCCTCCGGGGTCAGCTCGGTCTCACCCTTCGGGGTGACCTTGCCGACCAGGATGTCGCCGTCGCGGACCTCGGCCCCGATGCGCACGATGCCGCGCTCATCGAGATCGGCCAGCACCTCATCGGAGACGTTCGGGATGTCCCGGGTGATCTCCTCGGCGCCCAGCTTGGTGTCGCGGGCATCGATCTCGTGCTCTTCGATGTGGATCGAGGTGAGCACGTCCTCTTCGACCAGGCGGTTCGAGAGGATGATCGCGTCCTCGTAGTTGTGGCCTTCCCACGGCATGATCGCCACGAGCAGGTTCTTGCCCAGGGCCATCTCACCGTTCTGGGTGCACGGCCCGTCGGCGACGACCTGGCCGGCCTCCACGCGCTGCCCGGCGTCCACGATCGGACGCTGGTTGGCGCAGGTGCCGTGGTTGGACCGGGCGAACTTGCGCATCCGGTAGGTGTGCCGGGTGCCGTCGTCGGCCATCACGGTGATGTAGTCGGCGCTGACCTCTTCGACGACGCCCGACTTCTCCGAGACGATGACATCGCCGGCATCGATCGCGGCGCGCAGCTCCATGCCGGTACCGACCAACGGGGCCTCGCTGCGCACCAGCGGAACCGCCTGGCGCTGCATGTTGGCACCCATCAGGGCACGGTTGGCGTCGTCGTGCTCGAGGAACGGGATCATCGCGGTCGCGACCGACACCATCTGGCGCGGCGAGACGTCCATGTAGTCGACCTGATCGGCCGGGACGAACTCGACCTCGCCGCCCTTCTTGCGGACCATGACGCGGTCTTCGGCAAAGACCTGAGCACCAGCGCCGTTGTCCTGCGTCGGCGAGTTGGCCTGCGCCACGACGTGGCGGTCCTCCTCGTCGGCGGTCAGGTAGTCGATCTGGTCGGTGACCACACCGTCGATGACCTTGCGGTACGGCGTCTCGATGAAGCCGAACGGGTTGACCCGGGCATACACCGACAGCGAGCCGATCAGACCGATGTTCGGACCCTCAGGAGTCTCGATCGGGCACATCCGGCCGTAGTGCGACGAGTGCACGTCGCGGACCTCAAGACCGGCGCGCTCACGGGACAGACCGCCGGGGCCCAGCGCCGACAGGCGGCGCTTGTGGGTCAGACCCGACAGCGGGTTGTTCTGGTCCATGAACTGCGACAGCTGGCTGGTGCCGAAGAATTCCTTGATCGCCGCCACGACGGGACGGATGTTGATCAGGGTCTGCGGCGTGATCGCCTCGACGTCCTGGGTGGTCATCCGCTCGCGGACGACGCGCTCCATGCGGGACAGGCCGACCCGGATCTGGTTCTGGATCAGCTCACCGACGGTGCGCAGACGACGGTTACCGAAGTGGTCGATGTCGTCGACGTCGACCGGAACCTCGACCCCGCCCGGAACGGTCATCGTGGTCTGGCCCTCGTGCAGGCGCACCAGGTACTCGATGGTCGCGACGACGTCCTCTTCGGTCAGCGTCGAGGAGGTGATCGGCTGGCCGGCGTTCAGGCCCAGCTTCTTGTTCACCTTGTAGCGGCCGACGCGGGCCAGGTCGTAACGCTTCTCCTTGAAGAACAGGTTCTCCAGCAGGGTCTGCGCCGACTCCTTGGTCGGCGGCTCGCCCGGACGCAGCTTGCGGTAGATGTCCAGCAGCGCCTCATCGGGACCGGCGGTGCTGTCCTTCTCCAGGGTGCCCATCATGATCTCGGAGAACCCGAAGCGCTCCACGATCTGCTCGCTGGTCCAGCCCAGCGCCTTGAGCAGCACGGTGACCGGCTGACGGCGCTTGCGGTCGATACGCACACCGACGGTGTCGCGCTTGTCGACGTCGAACTCCAGCCACGCACCGCGGCCGGGGATCACCTTGACGCTGTGCAGCGTCTTCTCGGTGGACTTGTCGATGGTCTCGTCGAAGTACACACCGGGAGAGCGCACCAGCTGGCTCACCACGACACGCTCGGTGCCGTTGATGATGAAGGTGCCCTTCTCGGTCATCATCGGGAAGTCACCCATGAAGACCGTCTGGCTCTTGATCTCACCGGTGTTGTTGTTGATGAACTCGGCCGTGACGAACAGCGGGGCCGCGTACGTCATGTCCTTGTCTTTGCACTCGTCGACCGGAGCCTTGACCTCATCGAAGCGCGGGTCGGAGAAGCTCAGCGACATCGAGCCGGAGAAATCCTCGATCGGAGAGAGCTCCTCGAGCACCTCTTCGAGGCCGCCCTTGGGATTCGCCTCACCGCGATCCACCGCCTTCTGGCGCCACGAATCGGAGCCGACCAGCCAATCGAAAGAATCGGTCTGAACGTCGAGTAGCCCCGGAACCTCAAGCGGTTCGCGGAGCTTGGCAAATGAAACTCGGTTCGGTGCTCCTGGGACGGAGTTATTGGTGATAGCGTTCGCTGACTTGCTCTGGCTAGAGACTGCCAAGATGCATCCTTCCAGCACCTCATGCGACTGCCCGGAGGGCTTCCGAAAGATCCGGGTGCCGGTCCGCTGGCCGCGATTCTGCGTCGGTTCGGCTGGCTTTCGCCTGTCCAGAACTCCGTACGCACGGCACAGGACTAGAGGCTGAGCAACGCTCAGGCTAGAACTACGATGTGCAGATCAGGTGAGGTGGGCAGGATGGAGCCAGCGCAACGTCCAACAATAGCGCAGAACGGCGCATTCCTCAACCACCACACATCCAATGCACGAGCTGGGTCATCCGGCGCTGGCTGGCATTCCTGAACCCCTCATACATGCTGCCCAACAGATTGGCCTTTCAGTGGCCGTCCGTCAAGAGGTGACGCGCCGAACTTGTGAGTTCCCTGCACGGTTCGCTGAATTGTCCCTGCCACCCATCGCCACGCCCCGGAAAACCCTGCCCGCAATCGAAAACGGGCTGATCCGAAATGGATCAGCCCGCGTCCGACGGTCAGGTTGTCAGCTCTGCTGCGGCACCTCGATGGCGCCGGTCGGAGCGTCCTCCTCGGCCGGGCGGCTGTGCCGCGCGGTCGGCTCGTCACCGAACTCGTGCACCGCGTACTTGTGCGTGCCGTCCAGGTCGTCGAGGATCGCGGCCTGCGCGGCCGGCGGCAGAGTGTGCAGAATCTCACGCACCCGGGCCTGCCGGCGGGCCACACCCTTGCGCTCGGGCATACCCGGGGTGGCGGTCAGCTGCGGCGGCACGCCCTCGATCTCCTCGACACCACCGTCGCTCTGGCCGGCGTCGAGCATCGCCTGCTCGGCGGCAGCGGTTGCCTCGTCCTTCTCCTCGGACATGCCGATCGGGCCGATCCGGCGACCGTTGAGGAATTGCTTGACCACCGGCTCTTCGCTGGTCAGCAGCACCTCACGGGGGCCGAACATGACCAGTTCCTTGCGGAACAGCATGCCGATGTTGTCCGGCACGGTGCGGGCGATGTTGATGTTGTGCGTCACGATCAGCACGGTTGCATCGATCTGGGCGTTGATGTCGATCAGCAGCTGGCTCAGGTAGGCGGTACGCACCGGGTCCAGACCGGAGTCCGGCTCGTCGCACAGGATGATCTGCGGATCCAGCACCAGGGCGCGGGCCAGACCGGCGCGCTTGCGCATACCACCGGAGATCTCGCCGGGGAACTTGTGCCCATCGTTGGGCATACCGACCAGCTCGAGCTTCTCCATGACGATGTTGCGGATTTCGCTCTCGGACTTCTTGGTGTGCTCACGCAGCGGGAACGCCGTGTTGTCGTAGATGTTCATCGAGCCGAACAGCGCGCCGTCCTGGAACAACACCCCGAACAGCGTGCGGATCTCGTAGAGCTCCTTGGCCGAGCACTGCAGGATGTCGGTGCCGTCGATGACGATGGTGCCGCGTTCCGGGCGCAGCAGGCCGATCAGCGACTTCAGGAACACCGATTTACCGGTACCTGACGGGCCCAGCAGCACGCTGACCTCGCCAGCGGGGATCGACATCGTGACGTCTTCCCAGATCTTGGACGATCCGAAAGATTTGCTCAGCCCCGTCACATCGATTTGGACGCCCATCAAAGATCCCTTCCCCGTACAGCACACCGAGCCACCTGCTGCGGCCTGTGGCTTGAGTCACCATAGCGCACCAGGAATGCATCAAACACGATTGCACCCATAAAAAAAGAACCCCCGGATCCGTGGGATCCGGGGGTTCTGGTGTCCAGTTGTGGACTACTTGACGGTGACGGAAGCGCCGGCAGCCTCGAGCTTGCTCTTGGCGTCCTCGGCGGCCTCCTTGGAGACCTTCTCCAGCAGCGGCTTGGGAGCGCTGTCGACCAGGTCCTTGGCTTCCTTCAGGCCCAGGCCGGAGACGATCTCGCGGACGACCTTGATGACGCCGATCTTCTTCTCGCCGGCACCCTCGAGGATGACGTCGAACTCGGACTGCTCCTCGGCGGCCTCGGCGGCGGCCGGGGCGGCACCGGCGACGGCGACGGCGACCGGAGCGGCGGCGGTGACCTCGAAGACCTCTTCGAACTGCTTCACGAACTCAGAGAGCTCCAGCAGGGTCATTTCCTTGAAGGCGTCGAGCAGTTCTTCGGTGGACAGCTTGGCCATGTTTATGGTCCTTCCTGAATTTTCTTACAGATGTTGGGTGGATTGTGCGGTTGCGGTTAAGCCGCTACGCAGCCTCTTCGGCAGCCTTCTTCTCCTGCAGCGCGGCGGCGAGCCGGGCAACCTGAGAAGCGGGCGCGTTGAACAGGCCGGCGGCCTTGGACAGGTTGCCCTTCATGGCACCTGCCAGCTTGGCGAGCAGAACCTCGCGCGACTCGAGGTCGGCGATCTTCTCGACCTCGGCCATGGACAGCGCCTTGCCGTCCATGTAGCCGCCCTTGATGACGAGCGCCTTGTTGTCCTTGGCGAACTTCTTGAGCGCCTTGGCGGCGTCAACGGGCTCACCCTTGACGAACGCGATCGCCGTGGGACCGGCGAACAGCTCGTCGAGACCTTCAATGCCGGCTTCAGACGCGGCGCGCTTCACCAGAGTGTTCTTGGCGACGGTGTACGTGGCGGAGTCGCCGAGGGAACGACGCAGCTCAACCAGGTTCGCCACAGTCAGCCCGCGGAACTCGGTGACGACGGTGGCCGTCGACGCCTTGAACTGCTCGGCAATGTCGGCAACCGCCGTGGCCTTATCAGCCTTGGCCATGCATGCCTCCTTGTGGTGGGTTTCGGGCGTCCCGCCTCGAACCGCCAACCGGGCTGGTGCAGGTCCGGAAATGACGAACGCCCCGACGCAGACAGGTCGGGGCGCAGATATATCCAGCACAATGCTGGCCTAGCCTCGTCCTCCTGCGTGGGCCGCCGGATATCTGTTGAACAGATGTTTCCGGACCTTCAACCGATTGCTCGGTGACCGACGGTCTTCGGTGGAACGCGACCAGCGTAGCCGAACACCCCTCGATCAGCCAAAACGGCCCACACTTTGCCACCCCTTGCACCGCGAGCGACCGTGTCTGCACGCCAACACGCCGCAAAACCCGTACCTGCGCGGTCGCTCGCCGAGTGTCATAGCCCGCTGTCGACCACCAAAAGCGCGAACGCCGCCGCCAGCAGGCCGACCCTCAGCCAGTGCAGGCGGTCCCAGCGGCGGGCGTCGGCACGCGAGATGTCGCCACCACCGGACCAGGCACCCACGCGATTGTTGATCGGCACCAGCATGCTGAACGTCAACAGCATGACCAAACCCATCGCCACCGCCGCCGCGATGACCAGCGGCTCGGGTCGCATCGCCGCCGCGACGATCACCGACAGCACGACCACGCCGTACCAGAACGGCATCACCGCGCCGAGAATGCGCGCACTCGCGCTGCGTGCCTGCATATAGGCGGCGTCCGGTAGCCGCTCCAGGATCGGGTGGAAGAACGCCGTCACCCCGAACTCGACACCGGTCAGTGATCCGGTCACCAGCACCGCGGCGATCATGACGACTTCTTCCACGTCATCGACACTGGTCAGTAAGCTGACAAAAAACAAGGTACTGACAATTTTGGCAGCGCTGAATCGTTGGGAGTCCGCCATGCCGGTGTCGAAGAAGGAGATCGGCGAATGCCCGATCGACGCCACGCTGTCGGTCATCGACGGCCGCTGGAAGGGCACCATCCTGTGGCGGTTGGCCGATGGACCGATGCGCACGGCCGAGCTGCGCCGCAGCATCCCTGAGATCACCGAGCGCATGCTCATCCGGCATCTGCACGAGCTGGTCGCGGCCGGGATCATCGACCGCCACGACGCGGGCACCGTGCCACCGTGCGTGCACTACTCGATCTCCGAGTACGGCAAGACGCTGGCGCCGGTGCTGCAGGCCCTGTGCGATTGGGGCCGCACCCACATGCAGATCCAGCAGGGAGCTCAGCCGCGCACCAGGGCCGCCGCACCGACCAGTCCGGCATCCCCGCCAAGCTCGGCGGGGACCACCCGCAGCCCGCGCAGGAAGTCCAGTCCGGCGTAGTCCGCCAGCGCGGCCCGCAGCGGGTCGAACAGCAGCGCCCCGGACTTGGCCACTCCCCCGCCGATCACCACCAGGTCCAGGTCGCAGACCGCCCCCACCGAGGCGATCATCGCCGCCAGTGCCCGCGCACTGCGCTGAAATGCCTCGAGTGCCAGCTCATCACCTTGTGCGGCCGCATCGCCCAATGCCTTGGCGTCGGTGCCGTCCCAGCCGTACCGACGGGCCCACCGCACCATGCTGGGTCCCGACGCGATGGTCTCCACGCAGCCGCGCCCACCGCACGTGCAGGGGTCGCCGCCGTCGGGGGCGACCACCACATGGCCGACGTGCCCGGCGTTACCGGTGCGACCGTCGTAGGGCGCGCCGTCGAGCACCAGGCCGCCACCCACCCCGGTCGACACCACCATGCCGAGCAGGAATTGCACGCCCCGGCCGGCGCCGCACCATTGCTCACCCAGTGCCATGCACAACCCGTCACCACCGAGGCGCACCGGCAGCCGGGTGACGGCCGCAACCCGCTCGACGATCGGAAAACCCCGCCACTCGGTGATGTTGATCGGGCTGACGGTGCCATTGGGCAGGTCTATCGGCCCGGCCGACGCAACACCGGCACCGGTCGCGGCCCCGCCGGCCACCTGCATGGTCTCGGCGAGCAGCTTCTCGACCACGGCCCACACCGCCTCGGCGTCACCGTCCGGGGTGGGCAGCTGGGACCGGTGCACGAGCGCCCCGTCGGGGTCGACCAGGCCGGCGGCGATCTTGGTGCCGCCGATGTCGAGGGCCAGGCTCAGGGTCACGTGGCACTCCTAGTGTTTGTGCGTGTTGTCCGGCTGACGAGGATCACCGGGATGTTCATACCCGGGCGCCAGTTCCACCAGGACCCCGCAGCGCGCGTCGAGCCACTGCCGGAAGGCCCGCCGGCGAGCGGACGCCCGCAGATGCGCGGTAATCCGGTCGCGAACCTCGTCCAGCGGCGGCGCGACGGGCCGGGCATGCCAGCCGTTCGGCCCGGCGAGCTGGGCGGCGAAGCGCAGCGGATTACGCGCGTGATAGGCCGTCACCTCGCTGTCCGAAACATCAACCGCAGCGGTGACATCGGCGAACGCCGCACGGGCCGTGGGGGTGGCCAGGGTCGCGGCGGCAATACTGCCGATCTCCAGGCGGGCCGCGGTATCGGGCAGCACCTCGTCTTCGCTGGGAGCACCAGCGCCGGACAATCCACGCTGCGCCGCTTCGGCAGCCACCACCCGTTCGGCCACCACCAGCTGGGTGAGCCAGCGGCGCAGTTGCCGCCCCTCGCTGGTCCCCGGACGCGGCAGCGCCGAGGCCAGATTGCCCGCCCGCAGTGTGGCCTCCCGTTCGTCAATATCGTTGATCGACACCGGATTTCCCGCCACCCGCGCCACACATGTCACCGGGTTCATCGCACCGTCACCCGCACTGCCGGTGAGTAGATCAGCCGCCCGGCACAACCGACCCGGATCAACGCCCACCAATCCCCCGGTTCGACCCAGGGTGGGGGCGCGACGTCGAAGCCGACCTCAGCCGTACCGCCCGCGGGCAGTTCGACGCCCGCCACCGCCGGCCCCATCCACTCCCACGTTCCCCACGGGCTGATCAGGTGCGCCTCGGCGGTCAGCGCGGTCCGCGCGTCGGTACCGATCGTGATCGACAGCCGCGCTGTCTCACCGGCCTTGATGTCGACGGCCTGCGGCTCGGACACCAGCTTGAGCACATGAGCATCAGGTGCACCGATCGTGACGATGCAGACGTCCTCCACCACCTGCCGCCACGACGGCGGCAGCGCACCCGAATCGCTGCCGGCCACCGCCAGCTCGGCGCGCAGCGGGTAGAGCCCGGGTTTGGTCCGGGCCGGGATCTTCAGCACCACATCGGTTTCCAGATGTTCACCGGGCGGAAGCACATAGGAGAGCTCGGCGGGGTGCACCGCCCACCGAGGCGGACCGTGCAACCTGACCCGGCCGTGCAATGCGGCGTCGGTGCAGTCACTGGCCGCACTCAACCGCACGACCACCTTGGTACCGGGTTGCGCGGTAAGACTTTCCGGATGCAGGTGGGCCACTGCGGGCAGACCGCCCAGCGGCGCCGGCCCGCGGTTGTGCAGCCAGTACCGGGCGTAGAGCGGCTGGGCCGCCTCGGCTTCGGGCGCCAACTGCCGATGGTCGGCGCGCAGCACCTTGGGCAGGTTCAGCCGGGTGGCTACGGTGGCGATCTGGTAGCCGTGCAGGCTCAGCCGCGGCGGCTGCTCGGGTTCCGGCTCCTCGAGCAGATTGAGCGTGGCGGCGGCGGAAACCGCGCGCAACCCGGACCGGATGGTGACCTCGGCGGCGCTGCCGGTGATCTCGACCAGGCGTGCGGTCACCCCGTCGGCCGGATCGACTCTGCGCAGGCTGCCGGAGGCCAACGGATTGCCGGTCGCCTTGAGTGCGCCCAGCTGCACGGCGCCGGCCGGCTCGATCTCCAGCAGCGATCCCCACGACGGCAGACCGCCGTCGCCATGGGGATTGACCACCACCGGCCGCAGCGGCCGGTTGAATTCCGCGGCGCGGGGCGCAATGCCCGCGGCACGCCAATCACCCGCGCCTGCGACCAGCGCGTAATCGAACGTGTGTGTCCAGTGCTGCAATTGGAAGTTAGACCCGTCCGGCGCGGTGCGCCGCGGCGGATCGATCCAGGTCCCGGACGGCCAGCCGGTGCAGGACCGCATCAGCGAGGTGTGCAGGGTGCCGTCGGGGTCGACGGCGAAGCTCGGCACGCCACGGTTGAGCAACGCGACGGTGCGGGCATCGAACGGCTCCGTCGCCGCGGGCGCCTGCTGGTCGACGACGATCTCGGCGTCGGCCAGGTCCTCGACCACCGCATCGAGGTCACCGGCCAGGATCAGCACCGGCAGGGCCCGCACGCCACGCAGGTCGGCGCCGGGCACCCAGTGGTCAGAAAGCGGAGCGGCGGCCGGCACCCACACCCGGGCGGTCCGGCTCTGGTCCAGTTGGCGTTTGAGTTCATCGCTGTAGGCGATATCGGCTGCGGCGAGAACCGCTGCGGTGAACGAGTTTTCGTCCGGACCGCCGAGCGCGAAGCGGGTGTCGGGCAGGTTGGAGTCCACGGTGAGATCGCCGTAGCGGGGTTTGTCGGCGGCACTGCAGGTGGCGGTCACCCCGGCCCGGACCAGGGCCACCATCAGATCCCGCGGGTTCGCACCATCGGCGGCGACCACCTCGGCAACCGACACCGCCCGCACGTCCTCGCCGATGCGCACCCGGGCGGCCGAGGAAAGCCCGAACCAGCCGTAGGCCGGATTGTCCAGCGTCCACGGATGCTGCGCGGCGTCGACAGCTTCGGTAGCCGAATGGTCGTGCAGCAGCCCGAACCCACGGCCGATCACCGCATCGCCGACCTCGCTCACCGGCAGCGCGCCGGGCACCGGACACGGCCAACGCAGCCGCACCAGCCGGTCCGCACCGACGAATTCGTCGATGGTGGTGCGACAGTCGACCCGGTCCACGCCGTCCCACAACGTGATGGTCTGGGTGTAGCGCAACAGATCTCCGATGCGCCCGCGCACGATCACCCGCTGCCCCAACGGGCTGTGGTAGCAACGCACCTCCTCGGCCGGGTTGCCCGAGGAGCACACCACCGGCCCCTTGGGCAGCAGGTGCCAAGGCCCCTCCCCGGCCGTGGGGTGCGCCGGATACTCCTCGTAGACGGCCAGTTCGTTGCCGACGCCGCCCTCGGCGATGAGCTCGCGTCCGTCGTCGGTCAGCGAACACACCCCGCCTCCGCGCGCGGCGTCGACCCGCAGCCGGTAGCGCGTGTTACCGATGGTGTCCCCGGCCAGCGGTTCCCATCCGTGCGCCGCCCCGGAGGCGAACCGGTAGGACCGCCAGCCCAGCGACGGCACGTCACGCGCCAGCCAACTCACGGTTGTCCCGTCATGCTCGACCAGGGCGGCAACCCGGTTGCCGGCACTGTCGAGCACCGCACCGGAGAACGGCCGGTCCAGGTGGACGGTGACGATGTCGGTACGACTGTGCGCCACGGCATTCCACACCACCACGGAGCCATCAATGGCCTGGGACAGGAGGCGCAGCGCATTGTCGCGGGCCGCGCGCCCCAGCTCCCAGGCATCACGCCAGCCGGTCAACAGATCGAGGTAGACCTGGTCGGATTCCGAGCCGGTGATGGCGTCGTGATGCGCACCATAGGCCAACTGCACCCAGGCCTTGGCCAGCGCCGCCTGCGGGTAGGCCGCGCCGCCGAGCAACCCGGCGAAAACCGCGAACCGTTCGGCATCGAGCACCGCGTCCTCGGCGGCACGGTTGGCCTGCTTGGTGTCGATGTAGGAGACATCCTTGCCGGTGTAGATCGGGTTCATATCGCGGGTCTGCGGGGACGGCGTGATCCCCCGCTCGTCGACTTCGGCCCGCACCGCGGTGAAGAACTCGGATGGCAGCGCGCATACGAATTTCGGCCAGACGTAGCGCGAATTCCAGTCCCGGTGGATCTGGGTGACCCATTTGTTGGGTGGGGTGTAGTCGGTGCCGACGGGCAGGAGCACGTTGCGGGTCAACGCAACTCGCTTGAGTTTGGCGAACAGCGCGTAGGTGGCGTCCTCGGCCTCGGCCAGTGAGGCCGCGGAGTCCATCCACCATCCCGCCGAATAGTGCGCGGGCATGTAGTGGGTGAGCAGCCCGCGGCCCGAGGGCGCGATCCACTCGAACTCGCTGGCGAACTGCATGCGCTCGGGGTCTCCGTCGTTCTGCATGGGACCCCACTGGTGATGGGGTCCGCGCGCCCACGAACTTGAGGTCAGGCCGACGTCGGCCGCCATCCCGGGAAACTGCGGGTCGTGCCCGAACACGTCGAGTTGCCAGGCGGTGGCGGGTTCGGCTCCCAGCACATCACGTTGAAAGCCCATGCCGGCCACGAAGTTCCGGATCGCGGTCTCGGGGCTGGTGAGGTTGGTGTTGGGTTCGTTGTAGGTGCCGCCCATGATCTCGACGCGGCCCTCGGCGATGAACCGGCGCAGGTCGTCCCGGTCCTGCGGGCGGGCGTCCCAGTACGGCTTGAGGTAGTCCACCTCGGCCAGCACGAATTTGTATTCCGGTTCGCGGCGGGCCATTTCCAGGTGCGCGTGTACCAGGTCGAAACCGTTGGTCTGGCGGCACTGGCCGGGCGGGTTCTCGGTCCACACGCTGGTGTAGGCGGCCTGGGTGTTCCACCAGACTGGGTCGTAGTGGAAGTGGCTGATCATGTACATGGTCCAGCCGGGTTCGGCCACGGTGAAGTCGAAAACGACATCGTCCACCCGCGCGCGCCGGATCTCGCCCGGCACCGGCCGCTCGACGTCCACCGGGACCTCAACGGTGCCGTCCCCGGGGCCCGCAACCGCCTCACCGGAGAGCCCGTCGCCGGTCACCCGCACCGGCGTCGGCTTCGTGCAGGCCGCATATCGCACCCGAACCAGCTGCCGCGGCGAGTCGGCAGGTCCGGCAAACAGCTCCGTCGCCTCCACTGACGTGACGTGCATCTGAAAACACTACGGCGTCAGGGCCGAGAAATGTCGGCGACTAGCGCCCGATGATCGGAAATCGGTAGGCGCGGTGCGGCGCACGCGACCACGGACAATCCGGGGTCGTCGGTGAGGATGTGGTCGAGTTGCGTCGTCGGCGCCTCGGCCGGGAATGTCGGTGCGGCCCCGAGCGGACGCCAGTGGCCCGGCTCGCCCACGTTCAGGTCGCCCATGAGAAGCCTCGGCCCGGGGAAGCCGCTCACGTCACGCACCAAGTGCCACAGTTGTACCCGGTTCCATCCCGGGACGAACGACAGGTGAGTGTTGGCCACAGTGATCGCGCCGAGCGGGGTGTCGACGCGGGCCACCATCGCGGCCCGGGGTTCCTCGTGGATGACCCGGAACCGGCGGATTCCAGAGACATACATCGGGAACCGGACCGGGATCCGTGGAAGCCGCAACACCTGCCAGTTCTCGACCGGGTACCTGGACAGCAGAGCGATGCCGTAGGCGGCGGTGCCGGGTCGTTCGCTCCCGTTCGCGTCCATCCAGGTCGCGCCGGGTGTTCCGGAGATCGCGGCGACGAATCGGTGGTGCTTGGCGTTCATCGCGTCGGCGGCTACAGCGGTCAGGTCGGCCTTGCCCGAACGCGGCTGATCCAGGTCGACTTCTTGCAGCGCAAGGATGTCGGCGTCGAGTTCGGCCACGGCGGCGGCCAGTCTGCTCAGCTCGACGTCGCCGTCATGGACGCTGCGTCCGTGCAGGATGTTGAATGTGGCCAGGCGCATGGGTACTCAGTACCCACAATTGCATCGGACCACCATGGCGATGCCCTGAGAACCGGGATGGCACGTGCTCGACCACAACGATGACCTGCGTGACGCGCTGAAACGCGCGGCGTCGGCGTTCAAGGCGCACGGCCCCCAGTTCGCGTTGGCCGGCAGCTATGCGCTGTGGGTCTACGGCGCGCCCGAACCGGTTCACGACGTCGATTTCGTGGTCGCCGAAGCCGACGCCGAGGCCGCCGAAGTGACGTTGGCCAAGGCCGGTTTCCAGATTGTGCACGTCCCCGAGGACTGGCTGTTCAAGGCCTATCTCGATGAAGACGTGCTGGTCGACGTGCTGTTTCAGCTCAACGGGGCGTCGGTGGACGCGGTCACGCTCCGATCGGCCGAGGTGTTCGACGTGCTCGCGATCCGGATGCCGGTGTTGCCGCCGACGCTGGTGGTCTCGGAGAAGTTGCAGTCACTCAATGAGCACCACTGCGATTTCGCGGCGCTGTTGCCGGCCGTGCGTGGGGTGCGCGAGCAGGTTGACTGGGATGCAGTGCGGGCCGCCACCGCCGACAACGACTTCGCTGCCGCGTTTCTGATGCTCATCGAACGGCTGGGTATCACCTGATATTCCCTGTCGAGGCGACCCGCAGGCGGTCGGCGACGGCGCGCACGGCCGCGACCACCTCGGGCGGTTCGAGAACCTCGAAGTCGTGACCGACAGTGGCGAAGTACAGCACCATGCGCTCTGGGTCGTCGGCGCCGGTGGTGACGATGCAGGCGTCGGGTCCGTCAGCCTCGACCGTGGCCGCGGTCGGTGGGAACTTCTGCGCCACAACCTCTTGCGGGGCGTGGTAGCGCACTCGGGCGATATACCGGTAGGGCGAGGAGCTAATCGAGCGACGCACGTAATCGGCCGCGTCCGGGGCCGCGCGCGGGGAGAACGTGGTGCCGCGGGCGGCCACCTGCGACATCCGGTCCAGCCGTAGGCTGCGCCAATCCTCGCGGTCGCGGTCGTAGGCCATCAGATACCAGCGCCGGCCGGTGGTGACCAGTTGATAGGGCTCCAGTCTCCGCTGGGTGTGGTTGCCCCGGATGTCGGTGTAGTCGGTGCTGACGTGTTCGTGGTCGCGGCAGGCCCGGGCCAGGGTCATCAGCACCTCGGGTTCCACCGGCGGGTCCGATGAGTTGGGGGCCAGCGTGACGGTCGCGTCGTGCACCGCCGAGACCTGCGAACGCAACCGCGCGGGCATGACCTGGTCGAGTTTGGACAGCGCCCGCAGGGCCGATTCGCCGACGCCCGCGACGCTTCCTCCGGCCGCCAGCCGCAGGCAGACCGCCATCGCGACGGCTTCGTCGGGGTCGAGCAGAAGCGGAGGCAGCGCCGCACCGGCGCCGAGTTGGTACCCGCCGCCCTGCCCCTTGCTTGCGTGGACGGGGTACCCGAGTTCACGCAACCGCTCGATGTCGCGGCGGACGCTGCGTGTGGTGACGCCGAGCCGCTCAGACAGCTCCTCCCCGGTCCAGACCCGGCGCGACTGCAGCAGACCGAGGAGCTGCACGACGCGCCCGGTGGTGCCAGCCATGCGCCAAGTCTGCCGCACTTTTAGGACTGAAACTGTCCTATATGCATGAAACGGTAGTCCTATGTGGACAAACCTTCTGGCCGACCAACTGGACTTCCATTGGACGCATCAGCTGCGACCCCGATTGGACGGCCTGACCGACGACGAGTACTTCTGGCAGCCGGTGAAGGACTGCTGGACGCTTCACCGCGACGGCGCCATCGATTTCAGCTATCCGCCGCCGCAACCCGAGCCGTTCACCACCATCGCCTGGCGGCTCGCGCATGTGATCGTCGGCGTGCTCGCGATGCGCAACCACTCCCACTTCGGCGGACCGCCGGCCGACTATCAGTCCTGGCCCTATGCCACCGACGCGGCCACGGCGTTGAGCCAGCTCGACGAGGCGTACCGAAACTGGATCGACGGTGTGCGGGGTCTGGACGACGATGAGCTACGCCGACCGTGCGGACCGGCCGAAGGACCCTGGGCCGAGTATTCGATGGCCGAGCTGATCCTGCACATCAACCGCGAAGTCATCCACCACGGCGCTGAAATCGCCTGCATTCGCGACCTTTACGTACACACCACCACCAACAAGGAGAACTGACATGCAAGGAATGCCCGCACCGGCCGCCGACGAACGCCAGACCCTGATCGAGTTCCTCGCCTTTCAGCAGAACGCCTTCTTCGCGGTCGCGCACGGCCTGACCGACGAGCAGGCGCGCGCTACACCGTCGGTGAGCGCGCTGTCGATCGGTGGTTTGATCAAGCACGCCACCGGGGTTCAGCAGAGCTGGGCCGCCCGCGCCGAGCATGCGCCGCAGTTTCCGCCGCCGGATCCCCGCCCGGTCGAAGAGCAGATGGCCGAGTACGCCGATCAGTACGTGATGCGCGACGACGAGAGCCTGGCCGATCTGCTCGCGGCGCTCAAGGTGCAGAACACCGAGACGTTGCGGGTTTTCGCCGAACAAGACCTCGACGCCGCGGTTCCGGTGCCCCGCGATGTGCCGTGGTTCCCGAAGGACATCGAACATTGGTCGGTGCGCTGGGCGGCCATGCACCTGATCGAGGAACTCAGCCGGCACGCCGGGCACGCCGACATCGTCCGTGAATCCATCGACCGCGCAACGATGTACGAGTTGATGGCGGCCGAGGAGCAGTGGCCCGAGACCGATTGGATCAAGCGCTGGCGGCCCGCCGCCGGCACGGCTTAACGGCCCAGGCCTAATTGGCGGCACCGCCGCCGGGCCTAATTGGCGGCACCGCCGCCGGGCCTAATTGGCGGCACCGCCGCCGAGGACCAGCCGCAGGGCGTAGTCGACCACGACCTCCAGGTCGTCGCCGAGGTTGCCGCCCAGCCACTGCTGGGCCAGCTCGGCCATCGCACCGGTGTACATGGCCGCACCCACCTGTGCAGCCACCGGGTCCGAGTCGGGGTTGAGCCGGCCCCCCTCGGACAGCACGGCCTCGCGCAGCAGGTCCTGGGTGGCGGCGCGCCGGGCGGCCAGCACCGGGTTGGCCCGGGCGTCGGTGAACAGCACCCGACCCCGACGCGGGTCGGCCGAACTGAAGCCCAGCACCGCGGCGATCCCGGCGCGGGTTCTGGCCGGCAGGGAGTCACCGGCCCCGGCCATCGCGGCCTCGACATCGGCGGCTAGTTGCGCGCTCACCTCGTCATACACCGCGCCCAGGAGATCGTCGGTGTCGGTGAAGCTCTCGTAGAAGTAGCGGGTGTTCAGGCCGCATTCGCGGCAGATGGAACGCACCGAGGCCGCGGCCTCACCGCCGTCGCCGAACAGCCGGAACCCCGCGTCGATGAGCAGGGCACGGCGTTCGGCGCGGCGGTCCGTGAGCGGCACGCCGGCCCATCGAGTCGGAGTCGACACGGTTACAGCCTAAGTCTGGTCACACCCGCACCCAAAATGTAGTGTGGTTACAGGCGTGACCAAACCTCCGGACCCGAGGGGAGCTGCCCCGTGTTTATGCCGCACCAGTTCTTCGGCCACTGGCTCAACCAGAAGTTCGACCACGACATCCGCAGTAATTACTTCCGCGGGATGGACTTCGCCGGCCCGCAGGGCGACCCGGGCTGGTTCGGACCGGGTAGCGCGGTGTGGCATGTGCATTCCCACTTGCATGCCCTGATCTTCGGCCTGCAGTGTGCGGCCTACATCGAGCGTCTGGATCCGTCCATCTATTGGATGGGCATGCAGCACTCGCGGCTGGTCAAACGCGACGAGAACGGGACCGCCGTCCCGGTCATCGATCCGCAGGGCGCGGCGGTGCGGCTGGGCCACTCCATCGCGTTCTTCATCGGCACCGCCTACGGCAATACCGAAACCGCCGAACGGGTGGCCAAGACGGTCCGCGCCATGCACCACACCATCAAAGGCACCCGCCCCGACGGCGCCGCCTATGACGCCGACGATCCGGACTGGCTGCGCTGGAACTACGCGACTGTGGTGTGGGGCCTGGCCACCGCCCACGAGATCTATCATCCGAACCCGTTGCGCGGGAAGAAACTTGACCGCTATTACGGAGAATTCATCCGGGTCGGGCACGCCCTGGGCGGCACCGACCTGCCGAGCACCAAGGCCGAGACCCTGGACTGCCTGCACTCCTACTTGCCCAAACTGGCCCTCACCCACGGCGCGGCCATGGCCACCGGCTCCAACCTGCCGATGCCACAGAGCGCCGTGGACTGGGCGATCCGCGACACCATGCCGAAGTGGGCCAAGCAACTGATCGGGCATACCGATCCCAACCCGATCGAGCGGGCCGGCCGGCGCGCCGTGGTCTGGTCGATCATCAACGGACTGCACACCGCGGCCGGCACCACACCGGAGTTCCGGCAGGCCCAGATGCGCGTCGCCGCAGGAACCTCCGTGCCGCACACCGAGCCCACGTATGCGCCCGGAACCGACCCAATTTTGAGCCGCGAGCAGGTCGAAGAGAGTTTCATGTCGGTGTGACGCACCACACAGATGTTTTTGGCCGCACCGTGTGCTTTGAGACACTGCAGCAATGAGCACTACGCCGCCGAAAACCAAGCACCGCGAGGTCGCCAGGTTGAGCCGGGTGCCATTGCCGGTCGAGGCCGCCCGCATCGGCGTCACCGGTTGGCAGATCACCCGGACTGGGGCCCGTGTCGCCGCCAACATCTTCGGCCGCGGATCCCTGCAGCAGAAGATCATCAAGCAGGTGCCGCAGACCTTCTCCGATCTGGGTCCCACCTACGTCAAGTTCGGCCAGATCATCGCCTCCAGCCCGGGTGCCTTCGGCGAACCACTGAGCCGGGAGTTCCGCAGCCTGCTCGATCGCGTGCCGCCTGCCGACACCGGCGAGGTGCACAAGCTGTTTGTCGAGGAGCTCGGCGGTGAGCCCACGAAGCTGTTCAAGAGCTTCGACGACAAGCCGTTCGCCTCGGCCTCGATCGCCCAGGTGCATTACGCCACGCTGCACAGCGGCGAGGAGGTGGTGGTCAAGATCCAGCGCCCGGGCATCCGCCGCCGGGTCGCCGCCGACCTGCAGATCCTCAAGCGCGGCGCCCAGCTGGTGGAGCTGGCCAAGCTGGGCCGGCGGCTGTCGGCACAGGATGTGGTCGCCGACTTCGCCGACAACCTGGCCGAGGAGTTGGACTTCCGGCTGGAAGCCCAGTCGATGGACGGCTGGGTGTCGCATATGCACGCCTCACCGCTCGGCGAGAACATCCGGGTGCCGCAGGTGTACTGGGACCTGACCAGCCAGCGGGTGCTGACCATGGAGCGGGTCTCCGGGGTGCGTATCGACGACGTGGCCGGGATCCGCAAGGCCGGTTTCGACGGCACCGAGTTGGTCAAGGCCCTGTTGTTCAGCGTGTTCGAGGGCGGGCTCAAGCACGGGCTGTTCCACGGAGACCTGCACGCGGGCAACCTGTACGTCGACGACGCCGGCAAGGTCGTGTTCTTCGATTTCGGCATCATGGGCCGCATCGACCCGCGCACTCGCTGGCTGCTGCGCGAGCTGGTCTATGCCCTGCTGGTCAAGAAGGACCACGCCGCGGCCGGCAAGATCGTGGTGCTGATGGGGGCCGTGGGAACGGTGAAACCCGAAGGCCAGGCCGCCAAGGATCTCGAAGCGTTTGCCACCCCGCTGACGATGAAGTCGCTCGGCGATATGTCCTACGCCGAAATCGGCAAGCAGCTCTCGGCCCTGGCCGATGCCTACGACGTCAAGCTGCCCCGTGAACTGGTGCTGATCGGCAAACAGTTCCTCTACGTCGAGCGGTACATGAAGCTGCTGGCCCCGAAGTGGCACATGATGAACGATCCGCAGCTCACCGGGTATTTCGCCAACTTCATGGTGGATATCAGCCGTGAGCATAAGAATTCCGAAGCAGACACCGAAGACGGACCCGAGGCCTCGTGACGAACATGAAGGTGCGCACCGGCTTCGCCAAGTCGTTCGCGGAGCCCGGCGATGTCGAGCTCTACTACGAGGACATGGGCGACCCGAACGATCCGGCGGTGTTGCTGATCATGGGTCTGGGCGCGCAAATGTTGTTGTGGCGTACCGGTTTCTGCGAGAAGCTCGTCGATCAGGGATTTCGCGTCATCCGGTACGACAATCGCGATGTGGGCCTGTCCACCAAGTTGTCCGGAAGGCGGGCGGACTCCCCGCTGCCGCTGCGCATGGCCCGGTCGTTTCTCGGCCTGCGCAGCCCGGCGGTCTACACCCTCGAGGATGTCGCCGACGATGCGGCCGCCCTGCTCGATCACCTGGAAATCGACGACGCCCATATTGTCGGCGGCTCGATGGGCGGCATGATCGCCCAGGTTTTCGCGTCCCGGTACGTGCCGCGCACCAAGACGCTGGCGGTGATCTTCTCCAGCAACAACCAGCCGCTGCTACCGCCGCCGGGGATCAAGCAGCTGCTGTCGGTGATCACCGGCCCACCGGCCAATTCGTCGCGAGAAGCCATCATCGACAACACGGTTCGGATCAGCAGGCTCAACGGGAGCCCCGGCTATCCCACTCCCGAGGACCAGATCAGGACCCAGGCCGCCGAACTGTACGACCGGGCGTATTACCCGGCCGGGATCGCCCGGCACTTCGACGCCATTCTGGGCAGCGGCAGCCTGCTCCATCACGACAAGCGGATCAGTGCGCCCACCCTGGTGATTCACGGGCGCTCGGACCGGTTGATGCGCCCGTTCGGCGGCCGTGCGGTGGCCCGCGCGATCGACGGTGCTCGCCTGGTGCTGATCGACGGGATGGGCCATGAGCTACCCGAACCGGTGTGGGACGAGGTCGTCGGCGAGCTCAAGGTCAACTTCGCCAGCTCCGGATAATCAGTGCGTCGGCAACGTTCGTTTGCTCATCACCGCTTTGCCGACGCCCGAAAGCTCGGTAGCTGACCGAAGTCGACCTACAGTGGCTGGCAGCAGTCTGGGGGGCGGCTAAGTCAAGACGCGGCTTAGTGCGGCTCTCGCCAGTCCGTCTTTTTTGGATAGGCGCCACATGGCAAAACGGCCGGCCAAGCTCCAACCCCGTTTCGACGACGTTCAAGCGCATTACGACCTGTCCGACGATTTCTTCGCCCTGTTCCTGGATCCGACCCGGACTTATAGCTGCGCGTACTTCGAACGCGATGACATGACCCTCGAAGAAGCCCAGCTCGCCAAGATCGACCTGACACTGGGCAAGCTGGGGTTGACGCCGGGAATGACCTTGCTCGACGTCGGATGCGGCTGGGGCGCGACGATGATGCGCGCGATCGAGCGCTACGACGTCAACGTCGTCGGCCTCACGCTGAGCCGCAACCAGCAGGCCCACGTCGAGCGGGTTTTCGCGCGGTCGGACAGCCCGCGGCACAAGCGGGTACTGCTGGAGGGGTGGGAGCAGTTCCACGAACCGGTTGACCGGATCGTGTCGATCGGCGCGTTCGAACACTTCGGCCACGACCGCTACGACCACTTCTTCGCGTTCGCCCACGACGCACTGCCCGACGACGGGGTGATGCTGTTGCACTCCATCACCGGGCTGTTACCGCAGCAGATCATCGACCGGGGCATGCCGATGTCGTTCGCGTTCGCGCGGTTCATCAAGTTCATCACCACCGAGATCTTCCCGGGCGGGCGCCTTCCGACGATCGAGATGGTCGATGAGCGGTCCGCACCGGCCGGATTCACGCTGGCCCAGCGGCAGTCGCTGCAACCGCATTACGCCCGCACACTCGATCTGTGGGCGGCGGCCCTGCAGGAACACCGCGACGAGGCCATCGCGATCCAGTCCGAGGAGGTCTACGACCGCTACATGCGGTACCTGACCGGGTGCGCGGAGGCCTTCCGGATCGGCTACATCGACGTCAACCAGTTCACCCTGCACGCGTAGCCGTGTCGTTGCGTTCTTCTTCTTCGCCACCGCGGTGTGACCGGATGGGTTTCCGCAGGCACTGTCGGCGCCACATAGTAATCGGCGAGATGAATTTGTTTGCCATCGAAATATTTTGACGGGAGCACGGGCCGCGGAGAACGCCGCATTGCGCTGACCTGTTGTACGCTGACGAATAGAGAAGAACTCTAGGCTTGGAGCATTTCGCACATGTCAAAATTGACACCGAAATACGAAGAACTGCAGTCGATCTACGATATTTCAAACGAATTCTATGAACTGTTTCTCGGCCCCACAATGGGTTATACGTGTGGCTATTTCGAGCGTGAAGACATGACCGGCGACGAGGCTCAAATCGCCAAGTTCGATCTGGCGCTGGGCAAGCTGGGGTTGCAGCCGGGCATGACGCTGCTCGACATCGGCTGCGGCTGGGGCGGTGGAATGGCGCGGGCGATCGAGAAGTACGACGTCAATGTCATCGGCCTGACCCTCAGCGGCGAGCAGCGCCAGTACGCCATCGACAAGCTGGCCCAGGTCCCCACCGACCGCACCGTCGAGGTACGGCTGCAGGGCTGGGAAGAGTTCACCGGCAAAGTGGACCGCATCGTATCGATCGGCGCATTTGAGCATTTCGGATTCGAGCGTTATCCGGCGTTTTTCGAAATGGCCTACAACGCGCTTCCCGATGACGGCAGAATGCTGCTGCATTGCATCACCGGATTCGATCTTCGTGAAGGCCAAAAGCTCGGCCTGCACATGACATTCGAAGACGCGCGGTTCGCCCGGTTCATCATGACCGAGATATTCCCCGGCGGCCGGCTGCCCTCGGTGCCGATGGTCGAGCAGAAGTCGACCGAAGGCGGGTTCGATCTGACTCAGCTGCAGGAGATCGGGCCGCACTACGTCCAGACACTAAAGATCTGGGCGGACGCACTTGAGGCGCACAAGGACGAGGCCATCGAGATCCAGGGGCAAGTGGTCTACGACCGCTACGACAAGTACCTCAACGGCTGCCAGCGGTACTTCGCGTCGGGCCACATCAGCGTGCATCAGTTCACCCTGCAGAAGTAATCTCCCCCGGGCTGTCGGATCGGGGCAGCGCTGTTCGTCGGATAGGTAGAGAGTGGAACAAAGGGTTCCGCTCACCTCCCCGAGGAGACGACCATGCACTACTTCGCATTACTGATCAGCGAGGATCGGGAACTCACCCCGGACGAACAAGCCGCCGGAATGGCTGCCTTCCAGGCTTTTCATGACCGGGCCAAGTCGGCGATACGGGCGGGCGACGCCCTGGCCAAGGCCGCCGTCGCCGTGCATATCACGGGTGGTCCGGATGCCCCGATCGTCACCGACGGGCCATTCGCCGAGGGATCCGAGGTGGCCTGCGGCTACTACGTCTTCGAGGCCGACAATCTCGACGACGCGCTGGCCCTGGCCCGTGACATTCCGGTCGCCCAGTTCGGCGCGGTCGAGGTGTGGCCCATGGTGTGGTGGAACGCTCCGGCCAAACAGGTCGGGAACGATTGGCTGGCATTGCTGCTGGAGCGGCCGGAGAACATCACTGTGCCGGACTCAGAGGAATGGAAGCGCGGCGTGAGCGCACACGGCGAGTTCGGCAAGGCGGCCGGCGAACACATCCTGGGTGGGGCGCCACTGCATCCGCCGTCGACCGCGACGACGGTGCAGGTCCGCGACGGGCAGGTGACGTTGACCGATGGCCCCTACATCGAGGGTGCCGAGGTGGCCAACGGCTTCTATCTGCTGCGTGCCGCGGACCGCGACGAGGCGGTGAAGCTGGCGTCGATGATCCCGGCTTCGGTGGTGCAGCTACGCCAGCTGGCCGGGGTCTCCGGCCTGTAGCCGTCAATGACCAAGCTGGACGGCGTTTTTCGGCGCGAGTGGGGCCCGGCGGTGGCCACCATCGCGCGCTGGTCGGGTGACCTGACCGTG
This sequence comes from Mycolicibacterium frederiksbergense, assembly GCF_029893345.1. Classification (GTDB taxonomy): domain Bacteria; phylum Actinomycetota; class Actinomycetes; order Mycobacteriales; family Mycobacteriaceae; genus Mycobacterium; species Mycobacterium frederiksbergense_B. The sequence goes on from NZ_JARXVE010000008.1 coordinate 211,584, forward strand.
GCCGAGGACGCCGTCCAGGAGGCTTGCGCGCAGGCGGTGCGGGTATGGCCGGACGATGGCGTGCCGGCCAATCCCGGTGCCTGGCTGACCGCGGTGGCCCGTAACCGGGCGCTGGACCGAATGCGGCGCGAATCCGCCCGTCCGGGAAAGGAATCCGCTGCCGTGTACGAGGAGGCGAAGGCACGGGACGAAGGCGAGCTGCACCCGGTGCGCGACGATGAGCTGCGGATGATGTTCACCTGCGCCCACCCGGCCCTGGACCGCAGCTCGCAACTGGCGCTCACCCTGCGGTTGATCTCCGGACTCACCGTCGCCGAGATCGCCCGGGCCCTGTTGCAGTCCGAGACCGCAGTGGGACAGCGAATCACCCGGGCCAAGAACAAGATTCGCAAGGCCAACATACCGCTGCGGGTGCCGCCGCCCGAGCTGCTCGGCGAGCGCACACCGCACGTGCTCAGCTGCGTCTACTCGGTGTTCACCGAGGGCTACTGGTCGACCGGAGGACCGTCGGCCATCCGCGACGAACTGTGCGATGAGGGGGTGCGATTGGCCGGCGAACTGTGCACCCTGCTGCCCGACAACCGGGACGCGCACGCGCTGGCCGCACTTGTGCTGCTGCATGATTCGCGTCGCCAGACCCGGGTGGACGACGACGGAGGGCTGGTGCCGCTGGACGAGCAGGACCGCAGCCGTTGGGACCGCGGCCGCATCGCCCGGGGGCTGGAGCAGTTGCGGCTCGCCGACGGCGCGACGGGCCCGTATCTGCCGCAGGCGGTGATCGCGGCGCTGCACACCACCGCTGCGACCTGGCAACTCACCGACTGGGCCCTGATCTGTCGGGGCTACGACCGGCTGCTGGCGCTGATGGACTCCCCCGTGGTTCGGGCGAACCGGGCCTTGGCCATCGGTTTTCGGGACGGATTCCCAGCCGGCTTGGCCGCGCTCGATGAAGTGGCCGGTGATCCGCGGCTGGCCCGGACGAATACGGTGGCGCCGATCCGCGCGGACCTGCTGCGCCGGGCCGGCCGCCTCGACGAGGCCCGGCGCTGGTACCGCATCGCACTCGAGGGCGAAGGCGCTGGGTCCGAGCCTGCGCGGGCCTTCCTGCGTCGCCGCCTCGCCGAGTGCAGCTGATCCGGTTCCGCCCAACAGACGCTAAAACCCCCGAATCCCAGGGATTTCGGGGGTTTTAGCGTCTGCTCGCGCAGAGAAAATTACGCCTCGGTGAAGTTGCGGGTCACCGACGGGTCAACCGGGATGCCCGGTCCGGTGGTGGTCGAGACGGTCACCTTCTTCAGGTAACGGCCCTTCGACGACGACGGCTTGGCACGCAGCACCTCATCGAGGGCGGCGCCGTAGTTCTCGGCCAGCTTGGCCTCGTCGAAGGACGCCTTGCCGATCACGAAGTGCAGGTTGGCCTGCTTGTCCACCCGGAAGTTGATCTTGCCGCCCTTGATGTCGTTCACAGCCTTGGTGACATCGGGGGTGACGGTGCCTGTCTTGGGGTTCGGCATCAGACCGCGCGGGCCCAGCACGCGGGCGATCCGACCGACCTTGGCCATCTGATCCGGGGTGGCAATCGCGGCGTCGAAGTCCAGGAAACCGCCCTGGATCTTCTCGATCAGGTCGTCGCTGCCGACTACGTCGGCTCCGGCGGCCAGCGCCTCTTCGGCCTTCTCGCCGACGGCGAACACCGCGACGCGGGCGGTCTTACCGGTGCCGTGCGGCAGGTTGACGGTGCCGCGCACCATCTGGTCAGCCTTACGCGGGTCCACACCGAGGCGGATGGCGACCTCGACAGTGGCGTCCTGCTTCTTGGAGGAGGTCTCCTTGGCCAGCTTCGCCGCCTCAAGCGGCGTGTAGAGCTTGGTCCGGTCGACCTTCTCCTCGGCTTCGCGGTATGCCTTGCTGTTCTTGCTCATTGAAAATCCAATCGTGTCTGTTGGAGTTGTGGTTGGCGGGCCGAAGCGGGCCCTCCCACACGTCCGAATTATTCGACGGTGATACCCATCGACCGGGCGGTGCCGGCGATGATCTTCGACGCTGCGTCGATGTCGTTGGCGTTCAGATCGGCCTTCTTGCTCTCGGCGATCTCGCGCACCTGGTCCCAGGTCACCTTGGCGACCTTGGTCTTGTGCGGCTCGCCGGAGCCCTTCTGCACACCAGCTGCCTTGAGCAGCATCTTGGCGGCGGGCGGGGTCTTCAGCGCGAACGTGAAGGTGCGGTCCTCGTAGACGGTGATCTCCACGGGGATGACGTTGCCGCGCTGCGACTCGGTCGCGGCGTTGTACGCCTTGCAGAACTCCATGATGTTGACGCCGTGCTGGCCAAGTGCAGGACCGACCGGCGGGGCGGGGTTGGCCTGCCCGGCCTGGATCTGCAGCTTGATGAGCCCGGCGACCTTCTTCTTCTTCGGGGCCATGCTTCTGGTGTTCCTTTACTTGCTCATCCAAAGGCGCGTTAGCGCCCGTTGTTACTAGCCGCTGAGAGCGACTAAATCTTGGAGACCTGGTTGAAGGTCAGCTCGACAGGTGTTTCGCGGCCGAAGATGGACACCAGCACCTTGAGCTTCTGCTGTTCGGCGTTGACCTCGCTGATCGAGGCGGGCAGCGTCGCGAACGGGCCGTCCATGACGGTGACGGACTCGCCGACCTCGAAATCGACCAGGATCTCCGGCCGTTCCAGGGTGGCCTCGGTGCTGGCACCGGCGGCGGCGCCGGCAGCGCCGGCCTTGGCGGGCTTCTTCGCCGCGCCCTGCGGGAGCAGGAACTTCACCACGTCGTTCAGCGACAGCGGGGACGGACGTGAGGTGGCGCCGACGAAACCGGTGACACCGGGGGTGTTGCGCACCGCGCCCCACGATTCGTCGTTGAGCTCCATGCGGACCAGGATGTAGCCCGGCAGCACCTTGCGGTTGACCTGCTTGCGCTGGCCGTTCTTGATCTCGGTGACCTCTTCGGTCGGAACCTCGACCTGGAAGATGTAGTCGCCGACATCCAGGTTCTGCACGCGGGTCTCGAGGTTGGCTTTCACCTTGTTCTCGTAGCCGGCGTAGGAATGGATGACGTACCAGTCACCAGGCTTGAGCCGCAGCTCCTTCTTGAGCGCGACAGCCGGGTCCTCGTCTTCGTCGACAGCAGGCGCTTCTTCAGCAGCCTCGGTCTCATCGACCGACTCGGTCTCAGCTTCTGACTCGGTCTCATCGACCGATTCGGTCGCGTCGAGGGTCTCCGACTCGGCAGTCTCCAAGCCGTCGGTCTCCGACAGAACGGCGTCTCCGCCGTCTTCGACACTGACGGTCTCGTCGGCGAGTGTCTCATCGCCGTCGAACGTGGTCACGTTGTCAGTCCTCTCTCAAATTCCAGGTCAGGTGCCGAACACCAGCGACACCAGTCGCCCCAGGCCGTAATCGGCGCCGGCGATCAGCGCGACCATGAACGCCAGGAAGACCAGCACCACCGTGGTGTAGCTGACCATCTGCTTGCGGTTGGGCCAGATCACCTTCCGGAGCTCGGCAACGACCTGCTTGAGGTAGTTGACGACGAACATGATCGGGTTACGCGACGGCCCGCTCTTCTTGGCCTTCTTCGCCTTCTTGGCCTTGCCGGAGTCGGCCTTGGCATCCTCGCTGGACTCGGCGTCGACCTCGACGGTCTCGTCGCTGTCGAGGTCACTGACCGCGCCACGGCGGGACCGCTTACCGGTCGGACGCAGCGGCCGGGTCACCACCGCGGTCTGACCGTGGTCGGAACCGGTATCCCCAGCGCCGGTGCCAGTGTCGTCTGCGGAGCCGGCACCTTCGCGCTCGTCGCTCACCGCATGCCTTTCATCCTGTTTGTGTGGTCACTTACCAGTGTCCACACGTTGTCGAGTATTCAGTTGAGCAGGGGCGACAGGACTTGAACCTGCAACCTGCGGTTTTGGAGACCGCTGCTCTGCCAGTTGAGCTACGCCCCTCTGTTGGTGACATGCTGGCGCTTTCGTCACCGTACTGCGTCGAGACTCACACAATTCGCGCGCGGCCCGTTCGATGGTCAAGCCGACGGACAGCGCGCTGAAATGGGAAAAACCCCGAGTGCCGAGTGTACCCCGGCGTGCGTGCCATCTACTAATCGCGCCGGCTGACTACCGTCACTCCCCGGCGGCCCTCCGCACGACCTTGCCGGTTTCCGGATCCCACTTCACCTGGATGGAATCGTCGGCGTCGTGGCCCATCATGGTGGTGATGGCCTCCAGGACGACCTCACCGTCGTCGTCGGTGCACACGTTGTGGGTGACGACGATGTCGGCGCCGAAGCGCTCGTCGACCGAGGTGATCTCCATGACGGCGTGCAGCTGATCGCCGGCCTTGAGCGGCTTGCGGTAGACGAACTTCTGGTCCACCTGGACGATCTGCTTGGTTTCCATGCCGATGTCGACATTCTGGAAGAAGTGTTCCTGCACCAGCAGCGCCAGGGTGGAGGCGAAGGTGAGCGGTGCGACCAGGGTGTCGTGGCCGAGTTCGGCGGCGGCCGCCTCGTCGTAGCTGGCCGGATCCACGGCCTTGACGGCCTTGGCGTACTGACGGATCTGCTCGCGGCCGATCAGGAAGGGGAACGGATACTTCCAGACCATTCCGAGGATGTCAACCTTGAGTGCCATGGCCCCCGTCCTCCTTACGCCAGTTTCGCGGTAGCGACAGCTCGCCCGAAGATCTTCTTTCCGCCCGCGGTCGCCGAGATGGCGATGGTGACCAGCTTTTCTTCGGGGTCGACGGACTTGATCCGCCCGTTGAAGACGATCTCGGCGCCCACACCGTCGTTGGGCACCGGCACCACGGCGGTGAACCGGACGTTGTACTCGGTCACCGCGGCCGGGTCGCCGACCCAGGAGGTGACGTATCCGCCGCCGAGACCCATGGTCAGCATGCCGTGGGCGATGGCGGTGTCGAGACCGACCTGCTTGGCGATCTCGTCGTCCCAGTGGATCGGGTTGAGGTCGCCGGACACCCCGGCGTAGTTGACCAGGTCCCCGCGGGTCAGCGGGATCACCCGCTCCGGAAGCGTGTCACCGACCTTGACCGAACTGAACTCGCGCAGTGCCATCAGCTAAAACCCTCTTCTCCGTCACCCGCACGCCCGGCGAGGGTCGTGTAGGTCTCCTGCACCACGTCACCGGCTTCATTGGTGATGATGTTCTTGGTCACGATGATGTCAGTTCCGTGCGCCTTGCGAACGGAATGCACATACACGTCGCAGTAGAGTCGGTCGCCGGCCATGATCGGCTTGAGGAACTTCAGTTCCTGGTCGACCTGGACGATCTGAGCGTCGTGGATACCGATGTCGGCGTCGGCGAAGAATGCCGACTGCGCCTGGTAGCCGAAGATGCAGATGAAGGTCAGCGCCGCGGGCAGCCGGTCGTATCCGAGCTCAGCCGCGGCGGCATCATCGTGGAAAAACGCGTCATCGTTCTTGACCGCGATGGCGTGCTCGCGAATCTTCTCGCGACCGACCTCGTAGTACTCGGGATGCCGGTAGTGCATCCCGACGATGCTTGTCGAAAGAGCCACGAGCGTGGTGCTAGCGCGACTCTTTGTGCGGCTGGTGGGTGCCGCAGTTGGGGCAGAACTTCTTGATCTCGAGCCGGTCGGGATCGTTGCGGCGGTTCTTCTTGGTGATGTAATTGCGGTGCTTGCACACCTCGCACGCCAAAGTGATCTTCGGCCGTACGTCGGTACTCGACGCCACGTCAACTCTCCCTGCTCAAAATCACGCTGCTTGATGTTCCTGTAGCGGTGGGGGGACTCGATCCCCCGACCTCACGATTATGAGTCGTGCGCTCTAACCAGCTGAGCTACACCGCCCCGATAGATGCGAGTCGACGCACCGCCTGCTCGTCCACCGAGCCCCCTAACGGAATCGAACCGTTGACCTTTTCCTTACCATGGAAACGCTCTGCCGACTGAGCTAAGGGGGCTTGTCGCGCTGCCGTAGCCGCGCGGCCTTAAAGAGGTTACAACCTCACTGGCGGCCACACCAAACCGCAGGTCAACACGGCCGCCAGGAGGCTTTTTCGACTGTTGGGCTTAGTCCAGCAGCCAATCGTTGGGCGCGAACAGCTCGCAGTGCACCCGATCGACTGGCACCGAACGCTCACCCAGTTGGGTGCGCACGGCCTCGACGAACCCGGCACCGCCGCACAGGTAGAACCGGGCGCCGACGGGCAGTTCGATGCCGTCGAGGTTGAGCCGCCCGGCGTGCACGCCGGGGGCACCGCCGGTGACGCCGTCCTCGTACCAGAGGTCCAGCGACGCGTTGGGCAGCGCGTCGATCAGCTCGTGCTGACGCTCCCGCAGCGCGTGGGCGGTGTCGCTGCGGTCGGCGTGCAGGACCCGCACGTGGGTGTCGGGCGCCTCGGCGGCCAGGAACTCCAGGATGCCGACCATCGGGGTGACGCCGATTCCGGCCGACATCAGCACCAGCGGGCCATCAGGCCGGCCACCGGCGTAGAGGTCGCCGAACGGCACGGTGACGTCGAGCAGGTCGCCGACACACAGGTTGGCCCGGATCCAGGACGACACCTCACCGGCAGGCTGGTCCGCGACGGCGTCGACCGGCTTGACCGCGAACGTCAGATCGGTACCGCCGGCCACTCCGACCAGGCTGTACTGACGCAGCTGGCGGGCGCCGTCGGGCAGCGTCACGCCGACCGAAACATATTGTCCGGCAACGAAGTTGGCGGGCTCGGCGGAGCGGACCGTGACCAGCACGGCGCCGGACGGATCGTCGACCCGGGAGACCACACGCAGCCGCCGGTAGACGTCACCGGGCTCGACGCCGGCGTCGGCGTACAGACCGCGCTCCAAGGCGATCAGGGTGTCGGCCATGATCCAGTAGACCCGGTCCCAGGCCGCGGCCACCTCGGGTGTCACGGTGTCGGCGCCCAGCACTTCCACGATCGCCGCGAACAGGTTGTCGTGCACGATCGGGTACTGCTCGGCGGTCACACCGAGGGAGGCGTGCTTGTGGCCGATGCGCGACAGCAGGGCGGACGGGTGCGGCAGGTCGGGGTTCACCAGATGGGTGGCGAACGTCGCGATCGAGGCCGCCAGTGCGCGCTGCTGGGCTCCCTGAGCCTGGTTGCCGCGGTTGAACAGGTTGCGCAGCAACTCGGGATGGTTGTCGAACAGCCGGCGGTAGAACTCCGAGGTGATCTCGTCGATCTTGGCGCCGATGAGAGGCAGTGTCGCCGATACGATTTCGGCGTGGTGCGGCTCCAGTTCGTCGCGTACCGCAGATGGCTCGGGGGTGAGGGTGGTCATCGGGGATTCCTTTCCGGGATTTTTTCTCCGGTGAGCTGCAGAACAATCGGGAGGCTGGTGCCCCCGGTCAGATCGGTGACGGTGTAGCGGTCGAGTTCGCGGTAGAACGCCTCCTTCGCTTCGGCCAGGACCCGGCGTAGCCGGCAGGCTGCGATCAGCGGACACGGGTTGTCTCCGCCGCATTCGATGACCTCGCGGTCACCTTCGAGTTCACGCACCACCCAGCCGATCGAGGCGGTGCGCCCGGCCTCGGTCAGCATCAGTCCCCCGACCCGGCCCCTTCGGGCGTGCACCATGCCCAGTTCGGCCAGCTTCGACACCGCCTTGGCGACGTGATGCTCGGAGGCATTGGCCCCCGTGGCGATGGTGCGGGTGGTGATCCGCCGGTCATCGGATTCACCAGCGGCGAGCAGCATCATCGTGCGAAGCCCTAGGTCGGTGAACCGGGTCAAGTGCATGGCGCCGACGTTAGTAATTCCGCATTTAAGATGCGAGTTTTATTCGTGTGCGGTTAAACACGTCATGACATGCGGTTTTTGGACCTGCGCGGATACCTGCGCGGACCGCGCGCGCCGTCGATCACCGAGCGCCAATAGTCTTGGTGTATGGCCGAGCCCAAGGTTGAAGACCGCTTGTACTTCCGGCAGTTGTTGGCCGGCCGCGACTATGCGGTCGACGACGTGATCGCCCAGCAGATGCGCAACTTCGCCTATCTGATCGGCGACCGCGAGACCGGCGACGCGGTCGTGGTCGATCCGGCTTACGCGGCCAATGATCTGGTCGATGTCCTGGAGGCCGACGGCATGCACCTGTCGGGCGTGCTGGTCACCCATCACCACCCCGACCACGTCGGCGGCTCGATGATGGGCTTCACCCTGAAGGGGCTCGCCGAGCTGCTGGAGCGTCAGAGCGTGCCGGTGCATGTCAACACGCACGAGGCGGATTGGGTCTCGCGGGTCACCGGGATCGCGCCCAGCGACCTCACCAAGCACGAGCACGGCGACAAGGTCGACATCGGCGCTATCGACATCGAACTGCTGCACACCCCCGGTCACACCCCGGGCAGCCAGTGTTTTCTGTTGGATGGCCGACTGGTCGCCGGGGACACGCTGTTCCTCGAGGGATGCGGCCGCACCGACTTTCCCGGCGGCAACGTCGACGACATGTTCCGCAGTCTGCAGGCGCTGGCCCAGCTTCCCGGAGACCCGACCGTCTTCCCCGGACACTGGTACTCGGCCGAACCGAGCGCCGCACTGGCCGAGGTCAAACGTAGCAACTACGTTTTTCGGGCATCGAACCTTCAGCAGTGGCACATGTTGATGGGTGGTTAGCGGGCCATAATCCTGCGAAAATTTGCGGAATCCACCGAATTGACGGCACTGAAACGGAGCACTTCCGCCGTTCGGGCGATCCCCTGCCACTGATTTCGTTGTCTATCCCGTTGCGAACGGAAAGAGTCCGTCGCCGGGCGCGATTCGGGTAGTGCGATACCCAGGACACCGCCGCTCACAACCCGGCAAACTGGTACTCAGCATTGATTGTCAGTCCCGCCGGGGAGTCACCGATGAAGAACATCGTGCTGTGCTTCGACCACACAGATGATCGGTCCGGACCCCGCGACGCAACGAATACCGGGATGGTGTTTCGGTTGCTGGATGGCGCCGATCAGCTGAGCTGGTATCACCGCGGCGCGGCCACTCGACATGGCAGAGGGCTCACGCCGGGCCGCCGCAGGGACTCCGTCAGCGAGGCCCGAGCGGCCATCGGCGAGGCGTACCGATTCTTGGGTGACGCCTGGGATCCGGGGGATCGCATCTTCGTGTTCGGCGGTGGTGAGGGCGGCCATCGCGCCGGGGAACTGGCCACCCTGCTCGGGACGGTCGGCTTGTTGCCGACCCACTCCGACGACGTGTTGGACTACGCGCTGGACACCTATGTGCTGCCGCGCACGGCACGCACCGCCCAGGACTGGAAGCAGCTCAGGGTGTTGGCGGCACAGTTGTTCGGCGACCGCGACCCGGCCCTGCCGGTTCAGTTCGTCGGGCTGTGGAACGCGATCGCCACTCCGGGCACCAAGCACCGGATGGGGCCGTTGCCCACCGTGGAAGCGGGTCGGCATGCGATGGCGGTAGACGGCGGGCGCCGGGTGATGCGGTACCGCGAGGGCCTTGAGGAAGTCTGGTTCCGCGGATCGGGCAGCGATGTCACCGGCAGCCCCGGCGCGTGCTGGCCGCTGGCCGATATCGCGCTGGACTGGATGCTGGACGGCGCGACCGCCGCTGGGCTGCAGATCCGCGACCAGTGCACCTGCCCCACCGACCTTGATGCGATGGCCGGGACCGCACCCGCCATCGGCCGGTGCCGGGTCCCGCTGGACGCGAAGGTACATGCCAGTGTCGAGGTGTACCTGCGGTCCCACCCGCACTATTGGCGGCGACTGCCGGCGCGTATCGAATGGGCCGACGTCGAATGGCTGGCCCGCGGTGAGCGGCTGGTGCCCACGCCGGTCGCCGCGCCGGTCCATCGGGAGATCTTCGACGCCATCGCGTCGTGAGGCAAGTGCGCACTCGATACCATCGGTGCGATGAGCAGCCTGGTGAACTATCAGCTTGATGCGCTCGTCGCCACGATCACCCTGGACGACGGCAAGGTCAACGTGCTTTCCCCGGCGATGCAGGCCGATCTCAATGCCGCGCTGGACCGGGCGGCCCAGGGAGTGATCGACGGCGAAGTGAAAGCCGTGGTGCTGGCCGGGAATTCGCGGGTGTTCAGCGGCGGCTTCGACCTCGGCGTGTTCTCCTCCGGCGATACGGCAAAGGCCCTGGGCATGCTGTCCGGCGGATTCGAGCTGGCAGTGCGCTGTTTGACCTTCCCGGTGCCGGTGATCATGGCCGCGACCGGCCCGGCCATCGCGATGGGCTCGTTTCTGCTGTTGTCCGGCGATCACCGGGTCGGCTCGTCGCGGTCGCGGTGTCAGGCCAACGAGGTGAAGATCGGGATGACGCTGCCGATCGCGGCGATCGAGATCATGCGGATGCGGTTGACCCGGGCGGCATTTCAGTGCGCGGTTTCTCTGGCCGCGACGTTCAGTGGCGACGCGGCGATCGCGGGCGGCTGGCTCGACGAGATCGTGGAAGCCGATGCGGTGCTCGACCGCGCACAGCAGGTGGCCGCCGAGGCCGTAGCCACGCTGCACACCGGCGCGCACGTGGCCAGCAAGCTCAAGGCCCGCGCCGAGGCCCTGTCCGCGATCCGCGCCGGAATCGACGGATTGGCAACCGAATTCGCGGGCTAGATCACGACAGCTGGGCCCCGGGCCGCGTCGTCGCACCCGGTTTTCGGGTGGCCCGCCGTCACATGTACCACTTTCGCCCCACCGACGGGGCTAACCGCTCGCGTTCGTAACGCCAGGGCGGTCAGACGCGCGTTTTTTCGCCCTGGCGTTACGGACGCAGAGGCGCGGGCACGGCGATCGAGCGCCGCTCCACGCGAATATATGCATGTGCTATGCATATAAAGTGCCTCGCTACAACCAACTCGACGAGCTTCTGGTGCGCATCCACATCGTTCGCCAGCGCCCGGGTTGGCGACGCCGACTGATCGACGCGTCGGGCAGCGTCCCATCGCTGTCGACGCTGCGGGTGTTGCGGGCCGTCGAACAACGCGAGCAGGGCGGACAGGGCGCCTCCATCGGCGAGGTGGCCGAATACATGGCCGTCGAGCACTCGACCGCCAGTCGCACCGTCACCAACGTGGTCGCCGCCGGCCTGCTGACCAAAGCCCTCGCCGCCGACGATCAGCGCCGGTGCGTGCTGATGCTCACCGACGCGGGCCGCTCGGCATTGGCCGCGGTGACCGAACGGCGCCAGCAGATGGTCGCCGAGACGGTGGCGAACTGGCCGGCGGCCGATGTGGACCGACTCGTCGACCTGCTCCAGCAACTCGTCACCGATTTCGAGCGGGAGGTGGGTCCGTGACGGCCCGAGTCACCGCCCGCCCGCAACCACGCGGCGCACTGCGACTGATGTTCGACCCGGTCTTCGGTGCGCTGTTCTGGGGCAAGATCTTCTCCGTCGTCGCGGTGTGGACCCACGGCATCGTGGCGGCCATCGTGATCTACGACGCCACCGGTTCGGCGGTGATGGTGGGCCTGGTCGGCGTCGCGCAGTTCCTACCCCAGCTCATCCTCAGCCCGACCAGCGGCAAGTGGGCCGATACCGGCAACCCGGCCCGCCAGATCCTGTGGGGCCGGGTGCTGTGCATCATCGGCTCCGGGTCGACCGCGGTATGGCTGGCGGCGGCACCCGGCCTGCAGGGCAGCGCCGCGGCCATCCCGGTACTGGTCGGCTCAACCCTCGTCGGCTTCGGATTCGTCATCGGCGGTCCGGCCATGCAGTCCATCGTGCCCAGCCTGATCCGGGACGGCGAACTGCCGACCGCCATGGCGCTCAACAGCATTCCGATGACCATCGGCCGCATCCTGGGCCCGGCCATCGGCGCCTATCTGGCCGCCAACCTCGGTGCCGCGCCGGGCTTCGCGATCAGCGCGGGCCTGCACCTGGTGTTCGCCATCTTCCTGCTCTTGGTCACCTTCCCGACCCAGCCGGAGCGCAGCCCCGACGGTGACTACCGGGTGCGCGCGGCGCTGGCCTACGTCTGGCGGGATCGTCCGCTGCTGCTGGCCCTGCTTGCCGTGACCACCGTCGGGTTCGCCTCCGACCCGTCGATCACGCTCACCCCGTCGATGGCCGAGGCCCTCGGCGGCGGCGCAGACCTGGTCGGTGCCCTGTCGGCGGCGTTCGGCATCGGCGCGGCCGTCGGCATGGTGGTGCTGGCCACGTTGCGCGGACGGCTGGCCGCCGCGCGGGTATCGGCGATCGGGCTGTGGCTGCTTGTGGCCGGCAGCGGTCTGCTGGCCCTGGGCACCACCGCCGCGTTGGCGCTGACCGGGTTCGCGATCGCGGGGCTGGGCTTCGGCTGGGCGATGACCGGTCTGAGCACCGTCGTACAGGAGCGGGCGCCCGACGAACTGCGCGGCCGCATCATGGCGCTGTGGCTGGTCGGCTTCCTCGGGTCGCGCCCGTTCGCCGCGGCACTGTTGGGCGGCGCGGCCGATGTGTTCAATGTGCGGGTGGCCTTCGTCATCGCCGCCGCGGTGACCCTGGCGGTCGCGCTGGCCACCCGGCCCGGCGCGTTGTCGGGCCCAAACCCGGCAACCGCCTGACCCGGTCTCCTATCGTGTCTGTCGATGGCACTGCACCTGCACCGGGCCGAGCGCACCGATCTGCTCGCTGACGGGCTCGCGGCTCTGCTGTCGCAGCCTCTGTCCGACCCGTTCGCCCAGGAGCTGGTGCTGGTGCCGGCCAAGGGGGTGGAGCGCTGGCTGAGCCAGCGGCTGTCGAACCGGTTGGGGGTGTGCGCGGCGGTTGAGCTACGCAACCCGCATTCGCTGATCGCCGAGCTGACCGGGACCACCGAGGAAGATCCGTGGTCGGCCGACGCCATGGCCTGGCCGCTGCTGGCCGTCATCGACGAGAACCTGGACCGGCCGTGGTGCGAGCCGGTGGCCACCCACCTCGGCCACTTCGAGATCGGCGAGGAACACGAGCTGCGCCAGGGCCGGCGGTATGCGGTGGCCCGACGGCTGGCCGGGCTGTTCGCCTCCTACGCGCGGCAACGCCCGCAGCTGCTGGTCGACTGGGCCGGTCTGCCCGATGACCTGTCCTGGCAGGCCCCGTTGTGGCAGGCCCTGGTCGACCGGATCGACGCCGACCCGCCGCACATCCGGCACGCCAAAACCCTTGCCCGGCTGACTGAATCGCCCAGCGACCTGCCCGAACGGCTGTCCTTGTTCGGGCACACCCGGTTGCCGGTCACCGAGATCGAACTGCTCACCGCGCTGGCCACCCATCACGATCTGCATCTGTGGTTGCCGCACCCCAGTGACGATCTGTGGCAGTCACTGGCCTCGGCCAAGGGCCCACTCCCCCGGCGTGCGGACACCAGCCACCGCGATGTGGGCCACCCGCTGCTGGCCACCCTCGGCCGCGATCTGCGCGAGCTGCAACGCGGGCTGCCGACCCCGGACACCGACGAATACATCCGCCCACCCGCCGCTGCCGCCGAGCCCGACACCCTGCTGGGCTGGCTGCAATCCGATATCGCCGCCAATGCGGTCCGCCCGGCCGGGCGGGTGCACCGACGCGAGGACCGCTCCGTGCAGGTGCACAGCTGTCACGGCCCGGCCCGGCAGATCGAGGTGCTGCGCGAGGTGCTGCTGGGCCTGCTCGCCGATGATCCGACGCTGGAACCGCGCGACATCCTGGTGATGTGCCCCGACATCGAGACCTATGCGCCGTTGATCACGGCCGGGTTCGGGCTGGGCGATGTGCAGGGCGCGCATCCGGCGCACAAACTGCGGGTGCGGTTGGCCGATCGTGCTCTGGTACAGACGAATCCGCTGCTGTCGGTGGCCGCGTCGCTGCTGGCGCTGGCCGGTGGGCGCGCCACCGCCAGTGAGGTGCTCAACCTGGCCGAGTCCGCCCCGGTGCGGGCCCGGTTCGGGTTCACCGACGACGACCTGGAGGCCGTCACCACCTGGGTGCGGGAGGCCAATATCCGCTGGGGTTTCGATCAGGAACACCGCCGCCCGTACGGGGTCGAATTCCTGCACAACACCTGGCGTTTCGGTATCGACCGGGTGCTGGCCGGGGTGGCGATGTCCGACGACTCGCATGCCTGGCTGGGCACCACGCTGCCGCTCGACGATGTCAGCAGCAATCGGGTCGAATTGGCCGGCCGGTTCGCCGATTTCGTGGCCAAACTCCACGAAACCGTCCGTCATCTCAGCGGGGTGCGCCCGCTGAGCGAGTGGTTGGCGGCGCTGTCCGCCGGGATCGAGGGGTTGGCCGCCTGGGATGAGGAGTGGCCCGCCGCCCAGGTGCAGCGCGAGTTCGCCGAGATCGGCGAGGCTGCCGGCGCCGCCGAAACCCCGATGCGGCTCCCGGATATCCGGGCGCTGCTGGACCGGCACCTGGCCGGCCGACCCAGCCGGGCCAACTTCCGCACCGGCACCCTGACGGTGTGCACCATGGTGCCGATGCGCTCGGTGCCGCACCGGGTGGTGTGTCTGGTCGGGCTCGACGACGGAGTGTTTCCGCGGCTGGGCGCCATCGACGGCGACGACGTGCTGGCCCGCGACCCAATGACCGGTGAGCGCGATATCCGCTCGGAGGACCGCCAACTGCTGCTCGACGCGATCGGCGCGGCCAGCCAGACCCTCGTCGTCACCTATACCGGGGCCAACGAATACTCCGGCCAGCCCCGCCCGCCGGCGGTGCCACTGGCCGAGCTGCTCGACACCCTCGCCCTCACCACCGAGCAGCCGGTGCACGTCGTCACGACACATCCGTTGCAGCCGTTCGACATTCGCAACGTCACCCCCGGTGAGCTGGTGCCCAGCGGTCCGTTCACCTTCGACCCGATTGCGCTCACCGCCGCGCAGGCCAGCGCCGGGCAGCGGGCGCAGCGCCCGGTGTTCTTCGCCGACCCACTGCCGCCACCGCCGATAGCCGATGTCGCGCTGGAGGATCTGGCCACGTTCTTCAAGGATCCGGTGAAGGGGTTCTTCCGGGCCCTGGACTACACCTTGCCGTGGGATGTCGATGGGGTGTCGGATGTGATGCCCGTCGAAATCGACGCCCTGCAGGAATGGACCGTCGGCGACCGCATGCTCGGCGACATCATGCGCGGTATGACCCCGGCCGACGCCCAGCAGGCCGAGTGGCGCCGCGGCACCTTGCCGCCCGGCCAATTGGGTTGGCGCCGCGCGGTCGCCCTGCGCGACCAGTGCGCTCTGCTGGCCACCGAGGCGCTGCACTACCGCGACGCTGACCCGCAGGCCTATGACATCGACATCGATCTGGGCACCGGACGGCGGCTGACCGGCACGGTCTCCGCGGTGTTCGGCGACCGGCTGGTGTCGGTGTACTACTCCAAGCTGGACGGAAAGCACCTGTTGCAGTCCTGGATTCCGTTGTTGGCGTTGGCCGCTGGATACCCGGACCGGGATTGGTCGGCGGTATGCATCGGGCGGCCCCGGCGTGGCGACACCCCACGCGTCGAGGGGCTGGGGCGTCCGGACAATCCGATCGAACTGCTGGCCGATCTGGTGGCGATCTACGACGCGGGCCGGCGCGAGCCGCTGCCGCTACCCGTCAAGACCTCCTATGCGTGGGCGGCCGCGCGGCACGCCGGTGACGACCCGGAGCGCGAGGCCGCATTCCGTTGGCGCAGCGGCAGATTCCCCGGCGAGGATGAGGCGCCGGCGCATGTGCGGGCCTGGGGTCGGGGCGCCCCGTTGAGCCGGCTGACCGGGTTGGGCGAGTACGCCGAGCGGTTGTGGCTGCCGGTCTTACAGGCCCAGCAGCGGGCCGAGGGGGCGGCGCGATGAACGTTTTCGACCTGCTTGGTCCGCTGCCGAAACCGAACAGCACCACGGTGCTGGAGGCCAGTGCGGGCACCGGAAAGACCTTCGCGCTGGCCGGTTTGGTGACCCGGCTGGTGGCCGAGGGCACCGCGACGCTGGATCAGATGCTGCTGATCACCTTCGGCCGGGCCGCCAGCCAGGAGCTGCGGGAGCGGGTGCGCGCCCAGATCGTCGGGGCGCTGGCGGCGTTGGAGGATCCGGCGCGCGCCGACAACGATCTGCTGCGGTACCTGATCGCCGAGGATCAGCAGGCCCGCGGCCAGCGGCTGCGCGACGCGCTGGCCGGTTTCGATGCCGCGACGATCGCGACCACGCACCAGTTCTGCCAGATCGTGCTGAAATCCCTTGGCGTGGCCGGGGACAGTGATTCCGGTGTGACGCTGGTGGAAAGTCTTGACGAGCTGGTCTGCGAGATCGTCGACGATCTGTATCTCGCCCATTTCGGGGCGCAGCGCGATACCCCCGAGCTGGGCTATGCCGAGGCGCTCAAGCTGGCCCGTGTGGTGGTGGCCAACCCGGCGACCGAGCTGCGCCCGCTGGAGCCCGAGCCGGAGTCCCCGGCGGGGGTGCGTTTGGCGTTCGCGCGGGCGGTGCTGGCCGAGTTGGAGATTCGCAAGCGCCGCCGTGGTGTGCTGGGCTATGA
Source organism: Mycolicibacterium frederiksbergense (assembly GCF_029893345.1). Taxonomy (GTDB): domain Bacteria; phylum Actinomycetota; class Actinomycetes; order Mycobacteriales; family Mycobacteriaceae; genus Mycobacterium; species Mycobacterium frederiksbergense_B. The sequence continues at coordinate 228,015 of NZ_JARXVE010000008.1, forward strand.
CGATCTGCTGACCCGGCTGGCCGGGGCCCTGGCGGCTGAAGGCTCTGCCGCCCGGGTGCGGATGGCCCAGCGCTGGCCGATCGTGATGGTCGACGAGTTCCAGGACACCGATCCGGTGCAGTGGCAGGTGATCGAGCGGGCCTTCTCCGGGCGGTGCACGCTGATCCTGATCGGCGACCCCAAGCAGGCGATCTACGCATTCCGCGGCGGGGACATCGACACCTACCTGCGGGCCGCGGAGACCGCCGGTGACAAACAGACCCTGGGCACCAATTGGCGCAGCGACAGCGCGCTGGTCGACCGGCTGCAGGCGGTGCTGCGCGGCGCCGAGCTGGGCGGTCCCGACATCGTGGTGCACGATGTGCAGGCGCATCATCAGGGCCATCGGCTGGCCGGGGCGCCACGCAACGATCCGTTCCGGCTGCGCGTGGTGGCGCGGAAACGCACTGGCACCAGGGTGATTCCGATCGCCGATCTGCGCAGCCACATCGGCAGGGATCTGGCCGCCGACATCGGTGCGTTGTTGGCCAGCGACGCCACCTTCTGCGGCAACAAGGTGCAAGCGGGCGATGTCGCGGTGATCGTCGAGACCCATAAGGATGCCCGCGCCTGCCACACCGCACTGCTGGCGGCCGGTATCCCCGCGGTCTACACCGGGGATTCGGATGTGTTCAGCTCCGAGGCCGCCGAGGACTGGCTGTATCTGTTGGAGGCGTTCGACCAGCCGCACCGGCCCGGGTTGGTGCGGGCCGCCGCGGCGACGCTGTTCTTCGGCGAGACCGCAGAAACGCTTGCCGCGGGCGGTGATGCGTTGACCGATCAGGTCGCCGACACCCTGCGCACCTGGGCCGGTCACGCCCGGGAACGCGGGGTGGCAGCGATTTTCGAGGCCGCCCAGCTGGCCGGGATGAGTAAACGGGTGCTGTCCTGGCCGGGCGGTGAGCGGTTGATGACCGACCTGGCCCACATGACCCAGCTGCTCGGAGATACCGCGCACCGGGAGGGGTTCGGCCTGGCCGCGCTGCGGGACTGGCTGCGGGCCCAGCGCTCGGAGGGCAGCGGTGCCTCCGAGCGCAACCGCCGCCTGGACAGCGACGCGGCCGCGGTGCAGATCATGACGGTGTGGGTGAGCAAGGGACTGCAGTTCCCGATCGTGTATCTGCCGTTCGCGTTCAATCGGTATGTGCCGGAACCGGATCTGGTGTTGTTCCATGACGAAGGGGTGCGCTGCCTGCATATCGGCGGGCCAGATCCGGCGGTGGCCCGGGCCGGGCGGGCCGAGGCTGCCGCCGATGACAGCCGGCTCACCTATGTGGCGATGACCCGGGCGCAGTCGCAGGTGGTGGCGTGGTGGGCACCGTCCAACGACGAGCCCAACGGCGGCCTGTCGCGATTGCTGCGCGGCCGTGGCCCCGCTCAGTCGGCGGTGCCCGATCGGGTTGCGCCGGCCAAGGTGTCCGATGAAGAGGCGCTGGACCGGCTGCAGGCCTGGGCGGCCGCGGGCGGCCCGGTGCTGGAGGAGTCGGTGATCGGTGTGGTTCCCCCGATACCGGCCAAACCGGTGCCAGATGATCTGGCGGCCCGGCATTTTCACCGGTCCATAGATACCGCGTGGCGGCGCACGTCGTATTCGGGGCTGCTGCGTGCCGCCGAGGATGCCGCGAGTTCCGGGGTGTCCAGTGAACCCGAGGTCGTCGAGCTCGACGACGAGTCGACCGACATCGTGGTCGTCGCCCGCGCGCAGGGCGCCGACGTGCCCTCCCCGATGGCGTCGCTGCCGACCGGGGCCGCGTTCGGCTCGCTGGTGCACGCGGTGCTGGAGACCGCCGACCCGTTGGCCCCGGATCTGGCGGCCGAACTGCAGGCCCAGGTGCTACGACACGCGGCGCACTGGCCGGTCGAGGTCGGGGCCGACGAGCTGGCCGCCGCACTGCTGCCGATGCATGACACCCCGCTGGGTCCGCTCGCTCCCGGCGTGACGTTGCGTCAGATCGGTCTGGCAGACCGGTTGTGCGAGTTGAATTTCGAGTTCCCGATGGCCGGTGGCGATCTGCGTGGCGGCGCGTTCGCGCGGCTGGCCGACGTCGGGGCGCTGCTGGCCGAACATCTGCCCGCCGAGGATCCGATGGCCTGCTATGCCGACCGGTTGTCGACCGGCCTGCTGGGCAACCAGCCGCTGCGCGGGTATCTGTCCGGTTCGGTGGATGTGGTGCTGCGGATCGGGCAGCGGTTCGTGATCGTGGACTACAAGACCAACTGGCTGGGCACCGGCGACGCGGCGTTGACGGCGGCCGATTACGGTCGCGAGCGGATGGTCGAGGCCATGTTGCATTCCGACTATCCATTGCAGGCGCTGTTGTACAGCGTTGTGCTGCATCGCTTTCTGCGCTGGCGACTGCCCGGGTATGACCCGGCCACGCATCTGGGCGGGGTGATGTACCTGTTCGTGCGCGGCATGTGCGGGGCGGACACCCCCGTCGTCGACGGGCACCCGGCCGGGGTGTTCGGCTGGGAACCGCCCGCGGCGTTGGTGGTGGCACTCTCGGAGCTACTGGATCGGGGGGCCGAGTGATGTTGGACGCCTTCGCCGAAATCCTGGAATCGGCCGATGTGCACGTGGCGCAACGGTTGAGCGCGCTGGCTGGGGAGACCGACCCGTCGGTCGAGCTGGCCCTGGCGCTGGCGGTGCGGGCGTTGCGCGGCGGCTCGGTGTGTGTGGACCTGCGGTCGGTGGCTGAGCAGGCGCAGTTGCCGCAGCTGCCGTGGCCGGAGGTTGACGGCTGGCTGGCGGCGGTGGCGGCCAGCCCGCTGCTGGGCACTCCCCCGGTGCTGCGGTTGTTCGGGGATCTGCTGTATCTCGACCGGTACTGGTTGGAGGAGCAGCAGGTGTGCGACGACGTGCTGGCGTTGGTGGGTGCCAAGCCGGACGGCTCGGTGCCGGATGTGGCGCGGCTGTTCCCGCCGGGTTTCGAGGAGCAGCGGGCCGCGGCGAAAGTGGCGCTGTCGCAGGGGTTGACGGTGCTGACCGGCGGGCCTGGCACCGGTAAGACCACTACGGTGGCGCGGTTGTTGGCGCTGCTGGCCGAGCAGGCCGCGCTGGCCGGGCGTCCGTCGCTGCGCATTGCGCTGGCCGCGCCCACCGGTAAGGCCGCCGCGCGGCTACAGGAGGCCGTGCAGCTGGAGGTGGATCGGCTGGAGCTGGTCGATCGGCGGCGGTTGGCCGGGCTGCAGGCCACCACGCTGCACCGGCTGTTGGGTTCGCGCCCGGATACCTCATCGCGGTTCCGCCATCACCGGGCAAATCGGTTGCCGCACGACGTGATCGTGGTCGACGAGACCTCGATGGTGTCGCTGACCATGATGGCCCGGTTGTTGGAGGCGGTGCGTCCGCAGACCCGGCTGCTGTTGGTCGGCGATCCTGATCAGCTGGCCTCGGTGGAGGCCGGGGCGGTGTTGGCCGATCTGGTCGACGGGCTGGGTTCGCGCGGGGTGGCGGCATTGCGGACCTCGCACCGGTTCGGCGAGTCGATCGGTGCGCTGGCGTCGGCGATCCGGGTCGGGGACGCCGCGACGGCGATGACGGTGTTGGCGGCCGGCGGCGAACACGTCGAGTGGGTGCGCTCCGAGTCAGTCGAACGGATGCGGGAAGTGCTTGTGCCACACGCGCTTGCGTTGCGGCAGGCGGCGATCCTCGGGGATGCCCGGGCGGCGCTGGCAACCCTCGATGAGCACCGGTTGTTGTGTGCGCACCGGCGCGGGCCGTCGGGCGTCGCGCAGTGGAACCGTCAGGTGCAGCGCTGGCTGGCCGAGGCGACCGGGGACCCGATGTGGGCGCCGTGGTACGTCGGGCGGCCAATCCTGGTGACGGCCAATGACTATGGGCTCAAGCTCTACAACGGCGATACCGGCGTCACGATCGCCACCCCGGATGGGATCCGGGCCGTGGTGGGCGGTTCGGGATCCTTTGCGCCGGGCCGGCTGACCGAGGTGGAGACCATGCACGCCATGACCATCCACAAGTCGCAGGGAAGTCAGGCCGACGAGGTGACGGTGCTGTTGCCGCCTGAGGACTCGCGGCTGTTGACCCGAGAGCTGTTCTACACCGCGGTCACCCGGGCCAAGACCCGGGTGCGCGTCGTCGGCTCCGAAGCGGAGGTACGCGCGGCGATCGCCCGGCAGGCGGTCCGAGCGACCGGCCTGCGGAGGCGGCTGAAGCTCTAAACGGCGCGGCCGGCGAAGAACGCGCCGGAAACCAGACCGATCACAATGGCCAAGGTGGGCAAGCCCATCGCCGCAGCCACCACGACGCCGGCGACCGCACTGATGCCGAGCATCAGCAGAAGTACGCCAACAAACGCTCCAAACATTTGACCGCCCTTCCTATGACAGCGGTCACAATCTACCCCGACCGTGGGCTGAATCACATGCAAATGGGCCGCGATTCAGATACCGATTCAGCGGCAAAATGCCTAGCTGAGCTTGGTATATGCGGTTCGTGGCGCTTACTCGCGCTCTCCACCGTATGAGCTGGCGTCCTCCAGGATGGATTGCAGCTTGCCTGCTGGGCCGGTACCACCAACTTCCCGGTCAGTCAGATGGAGATCTGGAGCGCTGGTGTTCTTGTCGCCCAACGGCAGCCCGTCTGGCCCCACCGGCCCAAGGATCTGCGCCGGATTCGCGGCGGCAGGATCGGCCATTTGCAGTGGTCCATCGCCAGGGCCGCCGGGTGGTGGTTGCTGGCCGGACGGAGCCGGCGGAGGTGGCGGCGCCATCGGCAGGTTCTCCCCAGGCAGCGACGGCAACGGCGGAGTCTCAGCCGGCGACTGACCGGCACCAGGTCCGAGTGGAGGCAGAGCAGGCGCCTCGCCTTGTCCGAGTGGAGGCAGAGCAGGCGCCTCACCCGGGCCCTGGCCGGGCACCTGAGCCTGACCCGGAACCTGAACCTGGCCTGGGCCTTCCCCCGGTCCCTGCCCTTGACCGATGCCTTGCCCCGGTGGTGGCGGCAGGGGTGGTGGCGGCGGAGGCGGCTCGGGGGTCACCACTGCAGGACCTGTCGGCGGCGGCGGAGGCGGGGCATGCAGTGCCGCTAGTTTGCGTTCCAATCGCGGCTGAGCGTCGGCACGCACCGCCCGCCGATCCTCGTTGGGATCGGTGTTGTCTTTGAAACACCCAGCGGGGGCATCTTTGACCACACCCACGGCACTGTTGTAGAGCCGGTCAGCGTCCTCGGGGCGTCCGGACCGCACGGCCAGGCCGGCCAGGGTTTCCCGTACGAGTTCGAGATTGATACGGACCGGGCATGAGTCCTCGCCGTCAAAACGTTCCAGCGCTTCACTGAACCGCGTTTCAGCGTCGTTGAGTTTGCCTTCCAAGACAAGTAGATCGGCTTCGGCGAAAGCGATCTTGCCGGGTTCGATCTTGCCGGGTTCGATCACCCCGAACGATCTCAGCCTGTCGACATCGCGACGCAATGCCTCGATGTCATGTTTGTTGAACGAGGCCACGGTTAAGTGCCCGACCACCATCACGGTGATCAGCGCGGCCACGACCAGCGCCAGCAGCACCGCGACCGGCGAACTGTAGAGGAACAGGCGCCGGCGCAGCCGCAACCGACGATGCGGCGGGTTGAACCACACCACCGTGCGGCGGACGAGCCGCGGGAAGTGACGCAAGAACAGGCCGACCTGTCGCAGGAACTGGTTCGGTGCTTGACGCAACATCATTGGGCCACCACGTCCTCTGCGGTGAGGTCGCTGCGCGACAGGCGGTTACGCCGGACTTCGCGAACCATCAACACCGCCTCGATGGACAACAGCGCTGCGCTGATCAACGCGAACACCCAATACCACTCGGTGCGGCCGACGAGCGGATCGTCTTTACCGGTGATCTCGCCGCCGTCGACCAGGCCGCCCGAGGCCACCGGAGGCAGCACCGGCACGATGTCTCTACCTGGCTCGCGGTGAAAATATTTGACCCCAAGGTTTTTCGCGATCTCCTGCAAACGGGCCTCATCGAGTCCGGACCGGATGATCGCCCCGGTGTTCGGGTCACCGAGATAGTTCTTGTGCCCGTTGGAGTAGCTGTGCGGGATCGGCCCTCCCGCCGGGGTGCCGTAACCCAGCACAGCGCCACCCTTGAAGAGGTCCTGGGAAATATTGAATTCGCCGGGCTTGGCTTGGGAGCCTTTGAAGCCGTCACCGAAATAGAACACGACGCTCTTCGACTTCGGGTAGGCCTTCTTGGCCGCTTCGAGCTGTTCGCGCAACAGGCCATTGGCCGCCACGGGATCGATGAAATTGTAGGAGTCATACGGCGTCAGGGAGTAGGCAGACAGGTTCTTGGTGTAGGCCGTGAAGCTGTCGCTGTCCGGCGACAAGGGCCAGTTGACTGTGCCCTTGGTGGCGAAGCCGATCATGCTGAACCGGGCCGATCGGTACTTCTCCATCAGCTCGGCGATATCGGCACGGATGCCCTCCATGCGGGCCTGCCCGTTGCCGTAATCGGGTATCCGCGAGGTCACCGATCGATCGACGACGAAGAACACATTGATGTCGGAGACCGCCTCCCCGGCGGTGGAGGCCTTGCGATCGCCGTCATCGGCGATTCCCGGCCGAAACGCCGCCAGCACCAGCAATAGCGCGGCGAACGTCAGTCCGAGCCAGCGCAACACCACGGGACGGTAGCGGCCCGGAGTTGTACGCATCAGCAGCTGGTAGAGGGTGAAGACCCGCACGGCCACGATCAGGAAAGCCAGGAGCGCCAGCACGTAGACAGGCAGGACCGGGGCGAAATTCATCGGCGCAACACCCCCAGCCCAACCGACAACGCCAATGCCGCCACAACCGCGATCTGCAAGGGCACCCTCGGGATGTCGAAGTAGCGCTTCGAGTCCTGGTTGACTCCCACGTAGATCGGCGCGGGCGGATTCTCGTTGATCTTGTCGAGGTCACCATTGAGTATCGCGTTGGTGCCGTCCGAGGATCCGGTGCCGGCCGGGTTGTAAAGCGAGAACCGGCCCTTGGTTGCTTGGGTCAGTGCGCGCAGGGAGTCGTTGCCGGCCTGGCTGATCTGCTCGACGTCGGCCCGAGATATGGCGTTGATCTGGATCCCTTGACGCAGCGCCATGGCCAGCACCTGAGACTGGTCGTAGACGGAGGGCCTCTTCTCGTCATCGGCGCGGAACTTGCTGTAGCCGATGTAGACAAGTTGGCGGCGGTGGGCGCCGCTGCTGGGCCCGAATCCCGACAGGCACATGGCCAGCGTGTCTTCCAAACTCGGTGCGTAGTCGACGTACGTGATGGGCCGGGCGAACGCCGCTATGCCCGCAGACAGTTCGAGTTTCTGCTCCACCGGCACGTTCTGGTGGGTGTCGAGTTTCTTCTGGATGCCTGCCAGCCCGGCGAAGTAGCGCATTCGCTGCTCGGCGAATGCGTTGTCACGGGTGATCGGCAGTGCCCGCAGGTTCTGGGAGGTGATCCCGAACGAGGTGCTGGTGGAGTCCTTGGCCTTGTCGGCCCAGTAGCTCAGAAAATCGGCGGTGGTCGGGTCATTGACGGGCTGCCCGACACACAACACGATGTCGCGCGGATAGACCGCGTCGTAACCGTCGTTGGCCGAGGCGAGTTTGGTGGGCCGGGCCGCGGCGACGATGGCGCCCAGGAAGGCGATTGCCACCATCGATCCCACGGCCGCCATCGAGATCAGGTAGATGCGCTGAACCCGGGCGAACTCGGGCAGCCGGGTCAGGCGGCTCACGTTGGCCAGCGGCCGCATCCGTCGCTGCACCTTGGCCACCGGCAATCGCCAAGCGATGATCACCGCGATGGCAAGGCTCAGCACGCCGACGATGAACAGCCAGCTCCATCTCAGGTCCATGCGCGGATCAACTCCTCGGCCGAACGCCCCAAAGCCAGTACGTCAGCGCGGGATTCGGGATTGAACTGCGCATCGTGCAGGAGCGTCAGCAGTGGGACAGCATTCGACAACTCGCTCTGGGCGAGGTAGTCGGTCAGTAGGTTCTTGGCATACACCCCGGTGCGCAAGTACAGGAAGCTCCGCAGGGTGTGGTTGTAGGCGGTGGCAGCGTCTTCCCGCGACAGCTCTCGTCTGCCGTAGCGCGCAGTCGTCTCTTCGATTGTGCGGGCGAACCGGCGCCGGGTCAGCCGAGCATGCCAGTCACGAAGGACGGGGATGGTCCGCAACCGTTGCGGCGGCAGGGTCCAGATCACCACGGCCGCATACCAGGCGGCAAGCACCGCGACGATCAGGGCGGCCAGTGCCAGCCACCATCCCGACAGGGCGAGCGGTCCGCCGATGAACCTCAACAGGTCATCATCGGGCATGGCTGTACACCTCCGTCAGATGTGTGATCCGGTTCCGGACTTCGGCGCTGCCGCCGATCCGGACGAACGGCACTGCCATCCGTTCGAAAAACCGGTCAAGCTCAGCCATCCGCTGTTGTTCGGCTCGGCGGTAGGCGTCGACCACCGCCTGACCCAACGTGGTGCCGTCGGGGACGAATCGCCCGGTGCCCACGTCGTAGCCGTCCATCTCCCCCTGGTCGGCGCCGACGGCCGCCATGTCCGAGATCGCCACCCACAGCAGCTCATGGCGACCCGCCAGGCGCTTGACGGCCTCCTCAAGCTCCTGAGTGACCTCCGGTTCGTCGGCGATGACGACCATCAACAGCCGCGCACGATGACTGTGCGCGACGTAGTTCAGCTGGGTGAGGATGCGACTCTCCCCGACATCGCCGACACCGTGCGCAGCGAGCTGGTCGAGCATTCCCTCAATGTGGTTCTCCCCCTTGCGGCTTCGCACCGCGGCGCTGCCGCGGGCATCCCCGTAGACCATGCCGAGTTCATCGGAGCGGCTCATGCTGATCATCCCGATGACACCGGCAACGACAACGGCGATGTCGCGTTTGAATTCGCCGCTGGGCGCCAGGGCCGTCATGTTTCTGCCCGTGTCACATACCAGCAGGATTTTATGGTGCTTCTCGGTGACGAACTTGGTGACCAGCGTGTCACTGGAGCGCGCCGAGGCCTTCCAGTTGATGTCGCGGATGTCGTCGCCGGGCACGTAGGGACGGAGGTCGTCGAACTCCAGCGTGCGGGTGTGCAGCAGCGCGTGTTTACCGCCTTGCAGCATGCTGCGGCTGACGTTGCCGAAGAACTGCCGCGAGCGGTTGAGGTGCCTACCCATCGCCGGACTATCCGGGCACCGGGACCGCTTGCAGCACCTGATCGATCACGGACTCGGGGGTGACCTTGGCGCTGAGCGCCTCGAATCCGAGGATGAGTCGGTGCCGCAACACCCGGTAGGCCACCTTGTGGACGTCCGGTGGCAGAACATGATTGCGGCCGGCGATCAGGGCAGCAGCGCGTGCCGCGTTGACGAAGGCGATGGTCGCGCGCGGGCTGGCCCCGTACTCGATCAACCGGGCCACCTCGGGACGCAGGAACTGCTGCGGTTCACGGGTGACGTGAACGAGCCGGCTGACGTACTGCATCAACACCGGATCCATGTGCACGTGGCGAGTGGTGACCTGCAGCCGCCGAATGGTTTCGAGGTTGACGACCGGCCGCGGCACACCCGCCCTGTCGTAGACCCCGCGGTCTCTGCGCTGCAACACCTCGACCTCTTCGTCGGGAGTGGGGTAACGCAGCACCTCTTTGAGCATGAACCGGTCGGTCTGGGCTTCGGAGAGCGGATAGGTGCCCTCCTGATCAACGGGGTTCTGGGTGGCGATCACCAGGAACGGCTCGGGCAGCTTGTATGTCGTTCCCGCAATGGTGGTTTGACGTTCCTCCATCGCCTCCAGCATGGCGCTCTGCGATTTCGAGCTGGAGCGGTTGATCTCGTCGAGCAGCACGATGTTGGCATGCACGGGGCCCAACTGGGTCTTGAACTCCGCCGTGGTCGCATCGTAAATCTGCGTACCCAGAATATCGCTGGGCAGCAGGTCCGGGGTGCACTGGATTCGTTGGAAACTGCCCGCGATCGCATCCGAGAGTGTGCGCGCTGCCGTGGTTTTCGCCAGCCCCGGCACGCTTTCGAGCAGAATGTGCCCGCCGCCCAGCAAGCCGATCAGCAGCGTCTCACGCAGTTGCTCCTGCCCCACCACCTTGGCGCCGAAGGCATAGCCGATCTCGCGCACTGCCTGCAGGGCGAGTTGCAGTTCCTGATTTCCGGGTTGAATCCGGTTGGTCAATGTTGTGCGTTCCCCCGACTCCACGCCGGGCTGTTGGAGCTCCACTGGTCAGTGATCCCTCTCGTAGGTGTAGGTCGGGGGGTTCTTGGTGAGATCGACATAGCCGTCCATGATCACCCGCATGTTCTCGTTGTTGACGTTGAACATCGGCTCCGTGGACTGCGCGCTCAACGTGAAATCGACGGCGCCGCTGACTATTGCGTGACCGCTCAACGCCTTTCCGTAGAGAGTCGACGGCATCCTCAGCATCACCTTGTCGGTGTTGGTCGGTGCCGTCCAGCGCGCACTGCCTTCGATCAGGCCGTACTTGATGTCGCCGTCCATCGGGCACTTGGGCGGTGCCAGCGAGGTGGATTTGGCGCATTCGGTCATGGCGTCCAGGATCGCCTTGCCGGCAGCGTTCTTGCCCTCCTCGCTGACTTCAAGCTCGTAGTCGGCGTCTTCCTCGGGTTGCTTGTAGGTGGCCCCTGACTGAAGGTAGGAGTCCCGGCGGTATTTCAGGGTGATGTTCGGGTTGGAATTGCTCACCTCGATCGCTCCGGGAAAGAGGTAAGCGATGCCCGATGAGGGCACTGGCTTGCCGAAGATGCTGAACGAGTCCAACAGCGCGGTGGAACCTTGGGCCTTCTCTTTCCCGAAGTTCAATGCGTATGTCACATATTCGACTTTGTAGGACCCGTCGCCGGACTTTTTGACCGGGATTTCCTCGTCGACGGGCTGGTCACCGAATTTGGCCAGGACATGCACCGTGTTGCCGTCCTCGCCGAGGATCTGGATATCGGTGATCGGCATCTTCGCGAGCTGCTGTTTGAGCACCTCATCGGTGAGGTAGGTCTTGTCGGGAGGTTCGTTGATCCCGAACGACAGCGCCTTGTCGGCGTCGCCTTTTGCCAGCGCCTTCAGGTAACCCTTGACCGCGCCACTGGCGGTCGTGGCATCCGAGCTGGATCCATCGACGACCACGATGATCCCGACGACCACCGCGACCACGAGCACCACGGCGCCGACGACCAGGCCGAACAGCTTGCGGCGATTCTTGGGCGGGGCGCTGCTGTAGGACGGAGGTTCGAATGACGGGGATCCGAACGAGGGTCCACCGCCAGGAAAGGGTGCGTTGCCCGGCGCATTCGGGTATCCGCCGCCGGAGAATGGTGCCGGGCCGGCGGGGCCCGGCGGTTGGTTAGCGAAGCCGCCACCGAAACCGCCGCTCCCACTTGAGGGTCCGGGTGCAAACGGCGGTGGCGGCGGAAAGGCTTGCGGTGGCTGCGACGCACCACCGCTGCCACCGATGGGATTGTCTCCCCCGAAGTTGGTCACCGCACCTCCCTGTCAATCAACGCCATGTTCACCATTTCTTGAACACTCTGGGCGGTTGCTCGCCGAGGTTCACCTTGATCTGGTCTGAGATGCCGAGGTCGATATTGACCGGCTGCCCGGTGGCCTTCAGTACGACACTGATCGGGACGCTGAGACTGCCTATCTGCACCAAACTGGTGTGATCAGGAAGCCTGAACAGATCCGGCGGCAGGTCGACCGGGCGGCTCACCCTGATCGTGCTTGTGTCATACGATGCCGCCCAGGGCCCGCTGATGAGATTTTTACACTCGTCTGCTTTGTCGCCCGGGTTCAAGCACTTGTCAATCCATGCCCGTAGCGCATCTTGGGCGGCTTTGAGCCCTTGATCGGTCATCGAGAACTTCGGCTTGACCGTCGTGGGCATGAACGTTCTGACGTCGTCGAGTGTGGTCGGCGGCATCTCGTTGATGTTGAGATACGGGGTGACGGCGCCCATCTGAAGGTAGCCGGGAAACACGTAGAAGTGCCGGCTCTTCGGTAAGGGCTTGCCGAACACCGTCAGGGCAGCGTCCGCCTCCAGGTCTCCGTATCCGACTATGTCTTCGGTGGTGCCGTTGACGAATGCCGTGGCCAGCTTCCATTGGTTGTCGACCACGACCATGTCGAGTTTGCCTTCGGTGCGCTGGCCACCGAATTTCGCTGCGACGTTCACCACGGCGGTCCGTTTGTCGGCATCGGGCAGGTCTTCCTGCCCGATGACCTCGACGTCGGTGATCGGCAACTTCTCCAACTGCATCTTCAAGATGTCGTTGGTCAGGAAGTCAGTAGTCGCCGGTTCCGTCGCACTGAGGTCCAGCGCTGCCCGGGCGTCCCCCCGCGAGAGGGCGTCCAAATACGCCATGGCGACGTCGGTCGGTGAGCCATTCGGATTGAAAGGACCGCCACCACCGCCGTTGCTCAGCAGGAACGCCACGATCACGGCGAGCACCGTGAGGACGGCGACGGTGGCACCAGCAGTGACGATCAGCGGTTTGCGGTTTTTGGCCGGCCGCCCCGGCGTCGGGGCCACACTGGGCGGGGACGGGGGGCCGCCAAATCCCTGCGGGGAGTTCGCATTCGGAGCCGGCGGTTGACCGCCGAAGTTCGGTGGACCACCTGCGGGTGCGGGGCCGCCGAAGCCTGGTTGCGGCGCCGGCTGATCAAAGCGCGGGGGCGGGGCACCCCGCGTCGGGTCCTGCCCGGGCCAGTTCGAGAAATTTGTCACGTTGGGTTCTCCGCGCTCACGCTCTGTCGAAATCGATTACGGGCGGGGTCTGGGTCAGGTCGGCGTTGCCGTAGACGTACGCCGACAGCGTGCCCGACTCGGTCGAGCCCGACTGGGTTCGGACAGAGATACCGAATTCAGCAGTACCGATGATCGAGACCTTGCCCGTCTTCTCGTCCATGAAGTTGATGGTGAAGTCGTCGAGGTTGGACGGAGCCGTCCATTTCGCGGAATCGGCCACGAAGTCAGACCGAGCCGCCTTGTTCGGGCATTTCGGCGGTTCCAGACTCGAACTGCCGGCGCACTCCTCCAACGCCTTTTTCAAGGCGTCCTTCACCATCTGACGGCCTTCGTCACTGGCCTTGAAATCGGTGAACACCACTCTGCTCATGGTCGAAATCTCGTACAGAGACGGGTCCGTCCTGCCGACAGCCGGCGAATTGCCGACCTCGATGGCCGGGTTCGAACTACCGAGCTGGACCAGGCCGGGGAAGGTATAGGCCTTGCCGCTCTTGGGAACTGGCTTATCCCACACCGTGATGTACTTGGCGAGCTCAGGACTCGCGTTGTCGACGTTGAATTCTACTTTCATCGCAGCCGATTTCAGCTTCCACCCCTGGCCCGGTGGTGGCTTCTCCAGTCGAATGCTCTGGTCGCTGTCGAGGCCTCCGACCTTCGCGATCACGTGCACAATGGCACCGCCGTCACCGGTGGGGAGGTCGGCGAGAATCTTGACGTCGGTGATGGGGAACTTCTCCATCTGCTTCTTGAGGATCTCGTGGGTGAGCATCGAGGTGTCCGGCGGTTGATCGCGCCCCAGCGACAACGCCGTCTTCGCGTCGCCACGCTGCAACGCCTCCAGGTAGGCCGCCACCGCTTCACTGGCCGTACCCGTGCCGTCCCCATACCCGCCGCCACCGAACACCATGACGCCGGCCGAAACCAGCGCCGCCACCACCGCGACGGCACCCGCGCCCAGCAGTATCCGACGGCCCCGCTTGCTCGACGGGAGCCTCAACCAGCCCTTGCCTGCGGACTTGGGGGTAGGCATCGGCATATATCCCGGGCCACCGGAAGGTTGCCCGGTGAACGGTGGCTGGTTGCCGAACGGACCGGGCTGCGGTGCACCGGCGCCCCACTGCGGAGGCGATGAGGGTGGCGGAGGCAGCGGGGGTGCGCCGAACTGCTGCCCACCGGCAGGCGCCTGCGGGGGGTACTGCGGGCCGGGGTTGGCACCCCATACCGGTTGCAGCGGTGGTTGGTTATGTGGGCCAGGACCTGGTTGACCACCGAACTGGCCGGGGCTGCCAAAGCCTCCGCCTGTCACAGGCTCGCCCCAAAAGTCAGCGTGGATTGCACCGCGTCCCTCGAATCACTCACCATCGACCAGTCCGTCCGCGCGGCACCTGGCAGCCACCTGGCAGTGACCGTGAAAAATAGTAACTGCAGCGGTCAGGGTTCACCGGCACTAATTTCACCTCCAACCCGGTGAACGTCTCATGCGCTAGTCACCCACTAATCGACCTGCGTTGAGCCGAAATGCTGCATCTGCACCCCTCTGTACTGAGGCAAGATCTTTCGCGGAGGTAGGGCCACCGTGAGCGGTACGGCGGCTTTCAACACGGGATGACGAGGGGCGCAGTGCGGGCTGTAGTTGGTTTGCTCGGAGCCGGTCTGCTATTAGCAGGATGCTCGCAAAGTGTCGATGGCACCGTTGAGGCGTCGTCCAGAGAGGCCACGACCACCGAGACCTCCCAAACTTCGGCCCCTGTCCCGCCGCCTCCTGGAACGCCGGTCACCGCCAAACTGGCTCGTGAGGCACTCCTCAAGCCCAGCGGCTTGGGCGACATCATCGGCGACACCGATCTGCGGCAGACCGCCACCTTCACCCAGCCCGCGCAGCTCCCGGACGGCATCGCGCCGCGTGATTGCGCGGCCCGCTTGCTGTTCCAGGAGGCGCCGGGGGCCGACGGCTTCGAAGCTGTGGTCGGCGACAACAACCGCGGTACGCGCGGACAAACGGCGGCCCAGATGATTCAGGTGTTTCCGGAAACGACACCGGTGTGGCCTGAGAAGGGGCGCCAGGCACTGCGGGTGGCCGGGAATATCGTCGGCATGCTCAACGGCAAGCAGTGCCGCGAAGGGACGGCGTTCAGCACCACCGCCAAGGACGTCACCCAGCACTGGACGGCCGGGCCGGTGACCGCGGAAAACCCTGAGGCCCTGGTCGATCCGCGCCGTGACACCGCCCGCGGCGGTGGCGGCGCGCAACGTCAGGAAGCACCGGCACGCAACTGCTATCACGCAGTTCTGGCCCGTGCGAACGCCGTGGTGGAGTCGATCGTGTGCGGTGACGGCGACTCCAAGGCACAGGCCAATCAGATCGTCGACCGGATTGCCGACAAATTGCCGGCCTCGCGGTAGACGTGAGACACAGCTCAGACCGGCCCGCTGCTCCGGCGATGCCCTGGCTTCGCGGCATCGATTCCGCCACGTGGCGGATCGCCACCTGGACGGTGCCGCTGGTATTCCAGTTGGTGTTGGCGCTTCTGCTATCGACTATGTGGATTGCACGGAGATGGCTACTCGGTGGCCAGGGCGGCAGTGCGACATTGCTCCTCTTCGGAGCAGCGGTGTGCACGGTCGTCGCCGTTGCCACCGGCGCCATATTCCTAATGACCCGCCGAACGTTTTTGCATGGCGTCGGCCTGGCGTCTGCCGCCTCTGCCGTGGCAATCCTCATCGTCAGTGCCGCCGCAGCAGTCTGGATCGTTCAGTGACGGGCTCCCGTTCGCCGAATGTGTTCGGCCCCCTCAGCTTCAGGGCAACGCTCGCAACGACCCTGGTCTTCGAAGTCGCAGCTGTCGCAACGGGTTACTCGGTCATCTATCTGCTGTACTTCGTGTTACCCGCACTGCTGACGGTCGCCGCGGTCGGGGGCTACCTCGCCCTTTGCGAGGGCAAAGCAACACAGATCGGCCGAGGAATGCTGATCGGCTGCATGGCGGCTCCGCTGACGGCCGCGATCGCCGTCGCTGTCATCGTCCTCACCTAGGCAGCGCAGCGTCAGCGCAGTGCGCTGCCCTTGACCCACTCGGCCCAGGGCACGGACCAGTCGCCGTTGTTGGTCGGCTTGAGCGGATCGCCTCCGGTGTTGCGGATCTCGACGATGTCGCCGGGCATCGAGAAGTTGTAGAACCATTCGGCGTTGTCGCTATTGAGGTTGAGGCAGCCGTGACTGGTGTTGGTGTTGCCCTGCGCCCACACCGTGGCGTTGAGCTGATGCAGATAGATGCCGTCAATGCTGATCCGGGTGGCCCACGGAATGGTCGTCTTGTAGCCCAGCCGGGAGTTGACCGGCAGGCCGTAGGTCGAGGAGTCCATGACCACCGGGTTGGCCTTGTCCATCACGGTGTAGATGCCGCGCGGCGTCCAGAAACTCAGGATGGCACCGCCGATGGTCTCGGTGCCGCCCATGCCCATCGAGGTCGGCATGGTGCGCACCAGCTTGCCGTTCTCGAAGACCTTGACCTGCTTGTCGGTGTCGTCGGCGATGGTGACGTGCGAGGCGCCGATGGTGAACGAGACCTTCTCGTCCTGGGCGCCATAGAGGTCGTCGCCGAGCTTGGCGCCGTAGATGCCGGCGTCGACGGTGACCTTGGTGCCCGGGGCGTAGTACTTCTCCGGGCGCCAGTGCGCGGTCTGGTCGTCGATCCAGTTCCATGAGCCGACGGCGGCGGGCTCGGTGATGACCTTCATCCGGCGCTCGGCGTTGGCCTTGTCGGTGATCGGCTCGTCGAAGCGCGCGACGATCACCATCCCGACGCCGTAGGTGGCGCCGTCCTGCAGCGGGGCGTAGGACGTGCCGTTGAGGTAGACGCGGGCCTGATAGCTCGGGGTCAGGGTGGTGAACTTGGTGGTCGTGCGGGTCGGCATGCCGCCGGGTCCGCGCGCGTCCACGGTCATTGTGTAGGTGCGGCCGTAACCGAGCGCAGTGGTCGGCTTCCAGGTCTTGGCGTCGGGGGTGAGGACGCCGGGGATCTCTTTGCCGGCGTCGTTGACCATCTTGACGCTGGCAACGGTGCCGGAGTCGGCGGTGACCATGACGCGGGCCAGCGGGTCGACGTCCTCGGCGGCGGCCTTGGGGGTGATGGTCAGTTGGGCCGGTTCGGTCGGCGAGGCCTGTGGCGCGTTTTGAGATGCGGCGGCCAACGTCTGGCAGTGCTCGTCGCAGTCCGGCTTGGCGGTGACAACGAGCCCACCCGACACGGCGAGCACGGCGAGCGCGGCCGCCAGGTAGGCACGACGAACAGACGTCAAGCTCACTCCAATGTGGTTCGGCGATAGCCGTATTGATCAGGACCCGATCTGATGGGTCACATCGTAGCCGGGCCACCTGACCACCAGCGCAGCACCTCTCAGATATGAGCGAGTCGTCACCGAATCGATCAGATTCCCCGGCGCCGGTTCGACATTTCGGGGAAGGTGGAGGTAAGTCACGAAGGAGGCTCTCGTGATGTGCGGACGGGTCTCGGGTTGGTCGCGCGGTGCGGCTGCGCTGGCGGTCCTGGCGGCTGCCGCCGTGCCGTCGCCGGGACCGGCCGGCGCGGATCTCGGGGCAACGGCTGTCGTCACGGTGGTAGCCGTTGCCAACGGTGAGCCGGTCAATGGCTACCACGTGATCAACCGGCAGCCCTCCCCCAACCTGTCGACATGCCCGGGCCCGTCGCCGGCAGCAACGGCCGACGACATCTACGCCTGTGAGCCGAGTCAGGCCATGGCCCAGGTGTGCTGGCCGACACCTGGTTCCGTGTTGTGCTTGGTGGATCCGTGGAGCAAGGAACTTCGCCGGTTCCCCGCGCCGGGCGCACTGCCGGCGGTGGGCCCGCCGGGCACACCGATGCCGTTCGCGTTGCTCCTGGAGGACGGAACGAGCTGCGTGCTCGCCGGCGGCGTCGACTGGGGCGGGCGCAGAGACGGCCTGGTTCCCGCGTACGTATGCGATCCGCGGGTGATATCGCGCGGGGTCCTCATCGATCCCGGCCAGGACTTGGTGTCGGCGATCGACCGCTCGCAGCAACCGTGGGCGGTGCAGGTCGGCGGGTTGGGCGCGCGAGGCACGTCGTTCGAGCCCCCGCGCCGGTACACCGTGTCGACCGCCTGGTTTGCGGGCAACTGACTCCAGGTGCTCGATTACTGGTTTGACCCCGAACGCCCATACCATCGCTAGTCGAGATGACCGACAACGCCCTGGCCACCCCCGCCACCAAAACCTCGCAAGCTGCCAAGATCGCCACCGAGGGTGCCCGCCGCCGCACCTTCGCCGTTATCAGCCACCCCGACGCCGGTAAGTCCACGCTGACCGAGGCGCTGGCGCTGCATGCCCGGGTGATCACCGAGGCCGGCGCGACCCACGGCAAGGCGGGCCGGCGCTCCACGGTGTCGGACTGGATGGAGATGGAGAAGGCCCGCGGCATCTCGATCACCTCGACGGCGTTGCAGTTCCCCTACCGCGACTGCGTCATCAATCTGCTCGACACCCCGGGTCACGCCGACTTCTCCGAGGACACCTACCGGGTGTTGACGGCCGTGGATGCCGCGGTGATGCTGATCGACGCCGCGAAGGGCCTCGAGCCGCAGACCCTGAAGCTGTTCCAGGTGTGTAAGCACCGGGGGATCCCGATCATCACGGTGATCAACAAGTGGGACCGGCCGGGCCGGCACGCGCTGGAATTGATGGACGAGATCCACGACCGGATCGGGCTGCGCACCACCCCGCTGACCTGGCCGGTCGGCATCGCCGGGGATTTCAAGGGTGTGATGGACCGCCGGGCCAACAAGTTCATCCGGTTCACCCGGACCGCGGGCGGGGCCACCGCGGCCCCCGAGGAGCACATCTTGGCGGATGACGCGCACGCCGCCGCCGGGGATGACTGGGATACCGCCGTGGAGGAATCCGAGCTGCTCTCGGCCGACGGCTCCGACTACGACCGCGACACCTTCCTCGGCGGCGAGTCCTCCCCGGTGCTGTTCACCTCGGCGGCGCTGAACTTCGGGGTGAACCAGCTGCTCGACGTGCTGGTCGAGCTGGCACCGGCGCCCACCGGCGCCGCCGATGTCGACGGGGTGCGACGGGTGGTGGAGTCGCCGTTCAGCGCGTTCGTGTTCAAGGTGCAGGCCGGGATGGATTCGTCGCATCGCGACCGCATCGCGTATGCGCGGGTGGTCTCGGGCACCTTCGAGCGCGGTGATGTGCTCACCCACGCCGCCACCGGCAAGCCGTTCGTCACCAAGTACGCCCAGTCGGTGTTCGGCCAGCAGCGTTCGACGCTGGACGATGCCTGGCCCGGTGACGTGATCGGGTTGGCCAACGCCGCGGTCCTGCGCCCGGGCGACACGCTGTACCGCGATGTTCCCGTGCACTTCCCGCCGATCCCGAGCTTCTCCCCCGAGCACTTCATGGTGGCCCGCGGCAAGGATCCCAGTAAGCACAAGCAGTTCCGCCGCGGCATCGAACAGCTGGACCAGGAAGGCGTCGTTCAGGTGCTGCGCTCGGACAAGCGCGGTGACCAGGCACCGGTGTTCGCCGCGGTCGGACCGATGCAGTTCGAGGTGGCCGCGCACCGGATGGCCACCGAGCTCAGCGCGCCGGTCTCGCTGGAGTCGTTGCCGTATCAGATCGCGCGGATCGTGGACCCCGAGGACGCCGAGTTCGTGAATCGCCAGGTGTCCTGCGAGGTGCTGACCCGCACCGACGGGGTGATGTTGGTGCTGTTCTCCACGCCGTGGCGGCTGGAGGGTTTCCAGCGCGACAACCCCGACATCAAGCTGCGGTCTTTGGTGGCGGCTGAAGGGTAGGCCACCCGATCATCGCCGCCAGACGCGTCATCATGACACGTTGGCCCGGCTCAGGGGCCGAACCGGCGCTACCCCTTCAACGCGTCGGCGGCGGGTCCGAGGTCGAGGAACACCGTCTCCCCGTTGGCGTCGTCGAGCCCGTCGTTGTCGGTGACCACATACAGGTTCTGATTCCCGGCGATCGCGAAACCTTCGACCTTCTCCTGCACATAGCCGTTGGTGGCCTGCAGATCGGGCAACAGATTGCGGGCCAAGCTCTTCGGTAGAACCTGCGGCTTGTCGGCGGCCGAGGTCACGCCCTGGCCGTCCGGAATCGCCACCCGGTACAGCGCTTTCAGTCGCGCATCTGGCCCGTTGAGCTTGTCGCGTTCGAGGATCAGCAATTCGCCGTCGTGGACGGCGATTTCGGAGGTGCCGACCCAGTCGTCGGGGGTGTTGGTCGGCTCCAGCTGATAGCCAAACCATTCCCACTTGTCACCGTCCGGCGTGTAGCGCCCGATGCGGACCACGCCCTTCGGATCGGATTTGAGCTCGCGCTGCAACGCCACCCAGACCGAGTCACCGTCGACGGCAACACCTTCGAGGCCCTGGCTGCCGAGCTGGGCCGCAGTGTCTTTGGGCAGCGGTACCCGCTTCTCGATGCGACCTGTTGCGTCGACGTAGACGAGCTGATTGCCGGGGCCGTCCTCGCCTTCCACGGCCAGGACGAAACCTCCGTCGGGACGGGCGGATACGCCCTCGGTATCGAGCGTGACCGGAGTGCCGTCTTCGGTGATCGGCAACGCGGTATCGATCAGGGCCGGCTTCTGGTTCACATCGATACCAAGGATGCGGGCCGGCCCGTACGCGATGTCGGTGGCGGTGTACAGCCGGTTGGCGTCGCGCGGGTCCGCGGACAACGCGCCGAGCGCACCCCATCCGATCGGCGCACCACTTATGTCCCCGGAGACAATGGAGGGAAAGTTGGGTTTGCCCGCCCCGGCGAAGGCGTCGCCATATCCGTAGAGGTTGACCGAGGCCCGCACGTGGGCCTCGGCATCGTCGGCCTCCGAGGAGATCGCCAGCAGGTTGCGCGACGGGATCGGCAGGACACCTTCGGGCCCCGGCGAGGTCGGCAGGATCTGCCGGAACTTCGGCGCCTTGGGGTCGCTGACGTCGTAGACCGCGACGAAATTGCTGCGTTCTGAGGCGATCAGCGCGGTGGGCCGGCCACCAATGTTGGTGATGGCCAGGCCTTCTGGCTCGGGACCCTTGGACTTGGCGCGGCTTTCGATGTGCAGGCCGGTGCGCACGGCGAGCTGTTCGAGGGAGTTGCCGGCGTCCCACACCACGTCACCGGTGTCGGCGTCGAAGATCGTCCAGCCGCGGGTCCCGCCCTTCCAGTCGCCCTCATTCGCGGTGGCCAGGTAGTCATTGCCGATCCAGCCGATGGCGTCGGGTTCGCGCGGGGTGTCTTTGATCGCACCGGTCTGGTCGATCGTGCCGTCGTCTTTGGTGTCGATGCCGTCGACGGATTCGCTTCCGGCGCTGAAGATCTTGCTGACCGTGCCGGTGCGGCCGTCGATGACGGCGATGCCGTTGTTCTCCTGCAGGGTCACCGCGACCTGGCCGCGGGAGTTGATGCTGACGTACTCCGGCTCGAGATCCTCAGGGGTGTCCAGGCCGGCTTTCCGCGCAGCTTCGACGTCGAATTCGACGTTGCGGGGATTCCAGGTGTTCGGCGCACCCACCAGGTCGAGCAGTTGCACGAATCCGGTTGGCGGCTGCGGCAAGTCACCTTTCTCCTTGCCGCGCGGGGCGAACTCCTCGTCGCGCTGGTTCTCCATGGCGATCGCCGCGAAGGAGCCGTCGGGGCTGATGGCGATCGAGTCGGGCTGACCACCCAGATCGATGCTGTGCACACGGGTGCGGTCGCTGATCCGGACAATATCGACGCGTCCGGAAGGATGGGCGAAGTCCCCGCCGGTGGTGTCGACGACGACGAGAACGTGGTCTCCCACCGCCGCTACGGAGGTGGGCTGGTCATCGGCGTGGCCGAGTTCCTTGAGGGAAAGCGTGCCTCTGCCAACAGGTTTGGCGGGATCGTGGATATCGACGAAGCCGATGCGTTTGGCCGCGGCGTCGGTGTAGATGACGGTGTTGCCGTCGGGGGTGACGGTGGAGATCTCGGCGACGGTCTCCTTTTCGACCGGATCCTCGGCCAGCTTGTTGAGATACACCGGGTATGTGGCGGTGCGGTGGTAGCGATCCGCGTCGGGCAGGTTCCAGTCGATCGGCGAGCTCGCCCTCTGGATCGCCGGCGCCTCTGGCTTCCGGTCCTCAGTGGTGCAGCCCGCCAGGATCAGCGCTGCTGCCGTGGTTGCCGCTGCGGCCCGTGCCGTTCTCATTCGTCACCCTCTGCAGTTGTGCCGATGCGTCGCACGAACCTATCCCGCACAGGTAACTGGCAGGGAGTTCACAGGTTAACGGGCGGCAACGGGTGGGACCTTTCCTGCCGGCTGGCGGGCCGGACTCCCGTCGCGACGATTACAGCGGCGCTGAGAGCGGGCCGAGTATCTGGCACTGCGGGGCCATCTCAGCGATGCCCATCCAGCCGCCGCATCCCCGGCCGGTTGACACATAGGTTGCTCCGGGCCTGTAAGGCGTCAGCACCTCCGCCGGTTCGGCTCCCCTGCCCTGATTGCATTGCACCGGCGAGGCGCCGTCCTGACGCTGCACGCACGCCACGCTCATGCGGGGGTCTGCCGGCGCTCCACATCCGGTTGCGGTGACGGTCGCACCGACCATATCGGCGCCATCGATATGAACGACGGCAGGCGGCGACAGCGTGAAAACGCACGGCGGGGCTGGCTCGGCGTGCGCCGCCGTCGCCGCGGCGACACCGGTGAACCCCGCGATCACGACCCCTGACAACAGCGCCAGACTGGCCCGAGTCATCGGGGAATCATAGTTCGGTTCCGGCGCCACCGAGACCCAAATGCGCATGTCACAGGGCAGATCAATCGCCAGTTACTGCGCCCCCAGTGCCTACCGTCGCGCCCCAGTGCCTACCGTGTAGTGACTACACCGCAGCCCGAGCCACGCCGGCCCTGTGCGTTGAGACCGAGAGGATGCCGAGTTGGCCGTCGAAACCCCCGCCACACCGACGCTGCGCGAACTGACCGTCCGGGGGATCCTGCTCGGCGGGGTCATCACGCTGGTGTTCACCGCGGCCAACGTCTACCTGGGCCTCAAGGTCGGCCTGACGTTCGCCACCGCCATCCCGGCCGCGGTGATCTCGATGGCGCTCCTGCGCAACTTTGCCAACCACTCCATCGTGGAGAACAACATCGTGCAGACCGTCGCCTCGGCGGCGGGCACGCTCTCGGCGATCATCTTCGTGCTGCCCGGGCTGATCATGATCGGCTGGTGGACCGGGTTCCCGTACTGGACCACGGTGGCCGTGTGCGCCGTCGGCGGCATCCTCGGCGTGATGTACTCCATCCCGCTGCGCCGTGCGCTGGTGACCGGCTCAGATCTGCCCTATCCCGAAGGGGTGGCCGCCGCCGAGGTGCTCAAGGTCGGCGACAGCAGCGGCGGTGCCGCCGACAACCGCACCGGCATCCGGGTCATCGCGTTCGGCGCTCTGGTGTCGGCCGGTTTCGGGCTGCTGGCCAACCTCAAGGTGCTCGCCAATTACGTTGCGGCGTATTTCCGCATCGGTGCCGGCGGCTCGATGTTCGGCGCCAGCCTGTCGCTGGCGTTGATCGGGGTGGGGCATCTGGTCGGGATGACCGTCGGTATCGCGATGCTCGTCGGGTTGGTCATCTCGTTCGGGGTACTGCTCCCGATCCGCAGCATCGGCGCGTTCGGGACCGGTGAATCCGTGGCCGACGTGATCGATGGCGTGTTCGTGCACGAGGTGCGGTTCATCGGGGCTGGGGCGATCGCGGTGGCCGCGGTGTGGACGCTGCTGAAGATCCTGCGCCCAATCATCAAGGGCATCACCGACGCACTCGCCTCGGCACGCGAGCGCCGCCAAGGTCAGTTGGTCGACATCACCCAACGCGACATCCCGTTCCCCATCGTCATCGGCACCGTGGTGGCGATGCTGATCCCGATCGCCGTGCTGCTGTGGGATTTCAGCCGCGGCACCGCGCTACAAGGCAGTGCGGCCGGGATCATCGCGGCGAGCGTGGTGTTCATCTTCGTCATCGGCCTGGTGATCGCCGCGGTGTGCGGCTACATGGCCGGCCTGATCGGCTCGTCGAACAGCCCCATCTCCGGGGTGGGCATCCTGACCGTGCTCATCGCTGCGGTGCTGATCAAGGTGGTGTTCGGCCACACCGACGACGACCAGGCCACCGCGCTGGTGGCGTTCACCCTGTTCGCCGCGGCCATCACCTTCGGCGTGGCCACGATCTCCAATGACAACCTGCAAGACCTCAAGACCGGCCAACTGGTCGGCGCCACCCCGTGGAAGCAGCAGGTGGCGTTGGTGATTGGCGTGCTGTTCGGCTCGGCGATCATCCCGCCGGTGCTCGATCTGATGCAACGCGCATTCGGGTTCCTGGGGGCACCCGGTGCCACCGACCATGCCCTGGCCGCCCCGCAGGCCGCACTGATCTCGTCGCTGGCCAAAGGCGTGTTCGGCGGGTCGTTGGACTGGTCGCTGATCGGCCTGGGCGCGGCGATCGGCGTCGTGATCGTTCTTGTCGACGAGATCCTGTGTCGCACTTCTCGGTTCGCGTTGCCGCCGCTGGCCGTCGGGATGGGCATGTACCTGCCGATGAGCCTGACCCTGATCATCCCGCTCGGTTCGCTGCTGGGCTTTTTCTACAACCGGTGGGCCGATCGCACCGGCGGCGATGTTGAACGCAAGAAACGCCTGGGCGTGCTGCTGGCCACCGGCATGATCGTCGGCGAAAGCCTCTACGGCGTGATCTTCGCCGGATTCGTCGCCGGCACCGGCAGCGAGGATCCGTTCGCTGTGTTTTCCGGCAACAACGGCACCTTGGCTCAGGTCATCGGGGTCGTGGCGTTCGTCGTTGTTGTCACGTGGCTGTATAAGCGGACGCAGAAGGTTTCGGAGCGCCGGGCTGCTCAGGCTTCGGAGGCATAGCCGATCTCAAAACCCGGTATCACCGGCGATACCGCACTTCGCGACCACACCTAGCCCGCCTCGCGGTACCGATGTGACGCGTGTGGCGGGGCACAGGAGAATCGTGACCGCCGGGGCTGGTGAGGATCAGGAGCAAGTTCCCAGGGCGCTCACCAAGGTACGACCGTGATGGCGCACCGAGGCCCGTTCGCTCCGGGCAGCCGCGTATCCGCGGTCACCAGGGCGCAGTCCAAGTTCTCAGCAAGAGCGACATACATTGCGTCATACGCCGTTATAGCGGCCCGAAGTTCCCAGACACGTTCCAGAACAGGCGAAGCGGCGTAGCGAATCAGCCCCAGCCTCCTCCAGACATTCAGTGCCCGGTGTGCCGCCCCTGAATCCAGCAGGCTGCCGCCGAGGCGTCGACGCCGATCACCTGCGTTCGGACTCCAACTGCTCGACGATGGTCTCCGTCGAGATGTCGAGATCGGGCAGCGTGGCGAGCAACACGGCGTTGTCGACTCGGCGAGTCGCGGCATCGAGTTCACGGATCGCGACGGCTGTCACCGATGTGCCCGCTGCACGCGCCATCCGTTCCAGCCGATCCATGACGTCGTCGGGGACGTTGCGCAGATACAGAGTCCGCATATTTCGAGTGTGCCCAGATTTCCAGCTTTCTGCTTTGAATTTTGCTAGCGAATCGCGGTTCATCATCGGCGGATCCACCGCTAGACCGCATCGTCGAGACCCCAGTCTGCCGCTTGACGCAGGACCTCGCGCTTGTAGCCCGATCTCAGTTTGTCGATCACAGCAAGCGCTCGTGACGTCAGCTCGTCTCGAATTCCGCTCTGCGCGTGCGCGTATGGGATGAATGCGCGCAACAGGTCGGGGCGTCGAGCACGACCTCCAGCGGAATCGTGCCGCCGCTGTAGTACGGACTGCCGATCGCCAGTTCGACACGCACATCGCTCCACCGCAATGGGTCCCTGTCATCCTCGAGGAGTTCAAGCAGCAGCTCCCGATGGCCGGCGTCGGTGAACGGCGACGCGGAATCGGTAGCGAAGAATCTGTCGCACAGCTCCTCAATCGCTTCCCAATCCATGGCCGGTGACCGGTGCTCACCACCTTCGGGTAGCCGATCTACCAACCACCGCACCAGTGCTCGGTACAGCGGCCACGTATCGGTTTTAGGTATGAGTGTCGGCTGGGTGAGCGCCTCCTCGATCCACGCTCGCGCGTCGGCCAGCTTCATCTCGACGACGTGGGTATCGCTGCTGGATTCGGTCGCCCGCGCAAGAGCCTCGTCGATCGGATCCGGCACAGCGGCGGCATCGGCAATGCCCGAAAACATGTTGTGGTCGATCAGGACCGCGACAGTCAGCTCGTGCGCGCTGTTAAATCGCATGCCGATCACGAGTTCGTCGACATCGCCGAGCACATCAGTTCTGCGGACCGCCCGATACACGTGGGCCTGCGGTAAAGCGGTGATCCATCGCGGCAGATGCTCGTGACGGTCAGCCAGCTCCTGTCGGCATCGGAGCTGTGGCGCTGGGTCGTCGACGAGAAGCTCGGCGATCACGGTCAGCAGCGCCGTCATCTCCCGAGTCCGCACCCCGATCAGGCCGGTCAGGACGTTGTCCAGATACGTCTCACCATCGAGCGGGTCCGGTTTCGCCACGTGGATCAGGTAACTGGCCAAACTGAGCAGACCGAGGGGATGCCCACCCGCCATGGCCCTGCGTATTGCGTCCCTGAACGTCGTGTCGCCAGGATCTTCCGCATTGCGTTTCCTCGCCCGCCGCGCATCACGGCGGGCCTGTTTGGCCCTGCGCGCTCGTCGTTTGTCATTCATGTCGCGGACGCTACGCACGCGGTGTGACATGCCGTCGGTGCCGCTCAGAGGCCCTTCGCGTCCAGCGCTTTCATCAGCGAGGGTCGCTTGCCGAGCCCTCTCGTCAGTCGGGGCGCGGGCAAATTCAGCCCGGTCAAGTAGAGCCTGCGCGAATTGCTGTCACGCCCACTCGTGGTCGCAGACCGTGCAACGCCACTTCTCGTCGCGGCGGCAGCAGCCGCCAATGTGCAGCCACGGCCCCCAGAATTCGGGGTCGGCCGGCATGCCGTATTGAATCGTCTGGGTGCGCTGTCCACCGCAGCACGGGCAGTCAGGATTCTGGGCGAACTGAAAATCGATGAAGGAGCGAAAGTTGCCGTCCCGCATGCGGTCACGGCAGCGGAGGCAGAGGATGGCTGGCCAGTCCCGGGCGGACGACCGCATCGACGCTCGGAACGGTCCGCGTGCGGGTGGACTATCGGGAGTTCTGATCGGCGAATCGGGTGCTGGGCGCGGCAGCGGATCGGCGGTGTGGATGTGCACCCGATCGCGGGCGTCGGCTTCGCTCAGGTCGATTGCGGTGCCGCAACCGTGGCAGTCGCCGCCGAACCGCAGCAGGTTGCGCGCGGCAACAACCGACGAGTGCCCCCAGCGGTAGAACGGATCCCCGTACACCGGGCTCAGATGCAGGGCGAGGATCACCCGCTCGGCTTCATCGTCGTCCAGGCGCCAGTTGGCGAACGCACCCTTGAGGTCGAGCAGCATCGCTAGCGTGGTCAGGTCGACGAGATCGGCAGAGTCCGGAGTCACCACCGCCCCACCCAGACCGCCCTCGTGGTCGATGCGGGCCGGAACGGTCAGCACCGAGACCGGATCGGTGCCCAACAGCAAGATCGCGTAGTCACCGGGTCGGGACTCCCCGAAGGCGTAACGCCACGGCTGGTAGGGAGATCTCGGCTCCAGCAGGGTGATGACACCGTCTTTCCACTCGGGCGCCTCGAGGATGTGAAGACGGTGGCTAATCGTTTGCGACATGCATACATTATCCCAGCCGGGTATGACAATCCGGGTGGTTCGAAGTTAGCTACCGGAGGCGTACTACAAGTGCTGCCTCGACGAAGCAATCGAACTACGTACCGCCCGATCAAACAGCGCCGCAGGCTCAGGTCCCGTCATCAGCCTTCCCCGATCCGCACACCGCCTTCACGTGCCGGACCAGATCCCGCACCTCAGCCACCGAAGGCTGTAGTTCGTAGGCGTGGTGATGGACCGCTCGGCTCAGTCCGTGCCACACGCGCTTGGCGGTCTCCCCGAGCTCGGCGCCGCGAAGCGCCGACAGCACCACAAGTTTGGAGCTGGTGGTCGGCGCTCGATCGGACTCAGCATGCACCGCCCAGGAGGTGCTGACCTCGTCGAGCCAATCCTCGAACGCGCGGCGCGCCAACAACGCCGCGGTACGCGGCCCTCGTGGACCGAGACACACGGTGCCATCGAGCAGCTGGTCTGCGTAGGCCAGCAATTCCACGCGATCGGTCATGACGCCAGCTTCACCAAGTCACCGACCGCCAGTCGTGTCGCCTTCACGGCTTCCCGGTAATCGTCTACACCTTCGTGCACACCCTTGGCGGCGGTCCACAACGCCTGACGGCGTGCCGCTCCACCCGACAGCCACTTGTCCACTGCCGCTTCATTGTCGGAATCCACTGCCAGCCCGAGGCGCTTCTTGGTCGACCGTGCCTTCTCCCACGCTTGTTCGAGCTCAGCGTGCGACTGCCCCTGCGCCAGACGTCGCGCACTGAACACGTCCCAGGCAGTGGACTCCAGCGCGTCGCGGCACAGTACCGGTACAGCTGCCTTCTTGATCGCGGCAGGAACCGCGTCGTCCGCGGCGATGGCGTAGGCGTCCGCCAACATGCGGGTCGCCGGCCGACTCGCTTCCGACACCGTGACAGTCGAATTCATCCCGCGGACAACCTCGACGACACGTGCCGGCACATGCGATCTTCTGATCGCGGCCGGCAACCGGTCGTCGTGGGTGAAGACGATGACTTGCCGGTTCTCTGCCAGTCGGGTCAGTACCTGCAGCAAGCCGTCGATCTTCGACGGGTCCATCGCCTGGATCGGATCGTCAAGCACCATGAACCGAAACGGGCTGGCTGCCGATGTAGCTCGCGGGATGAACACCGCCAACGCGAGCGCCTGCAGTTCACCCTGGCTCATCACACCGAAGGCTTCCGTATCAGATCCGTCGACGGCTGCTTTCAGGAGGACGCGACGACTTGTCTTCTGCCCCACTAATTGGATGGCGCCGAGTTCGACGTTGCTTTCCTGCCGTAGCGCTGCCCAGATCTGTCGGGCTTCTTCGGCAAGCGGCGAGATGCGCTGGTTACGCAACTCGGCGGCGTTGTCCTGCAACCACTGCAGCGCCTCTGACGCCACGTTGAGTTGCGCCTCAACGTCGTAGGCTTGCTCGGCCTTCCGCAGCCAGTCCGCCAGGTCCAACGCGACCGGATTCCAGGCATCTTGCCGCGCCTTGATCAACGAGGTGGCCTCCTGCTGCACCGCGGCATAGGCCTGGCGCAATGGTGACAGCGTCTGCTGCACGTGATCGGCCAACGCGTGATGACCGTCGGTCGGCACGGCGGCGAACGCCGTATAGGCGGTCTGTGCCGCCGCCAATGTCGTTAGGGCACCGTCAGATTCGGGCGGCGCCTCGACGCTATGCACGATGTTGGCAAGTGCCGCGCGAGCGGCTTTCGTGGCCGCACGAGCCACTGCCAGCGCCTTGGCTGACCGTTGGTCCTGCTCCAGCGCAGACCGGGCAGCGGTTGCCCATTCCGCCGTGAGGTCTCCGTGCCCACAGACGGGACACTTCTGATCCCCATGAGCCTCATGAAACTCAAGGCTCATCTCCACCAGTCGCCCGCGGTCGGCGGCGAGAGCATCCGCGCGGGTGATTTCCTTTTGCTCGATGTCGGCGGCCGACCGAAGAGCCTCGCACGCCAACGACACTTCTTCGTCGGGTGGAGTGCTCAGCGCTTCTGCGCGGACCCACGCCGAGGGCAGACTGGACGCCGTCCCGTCTGTCACCAGCGGCCGAATTGCCCCCAGATCGGGCCGACGCTTCTTCAGCTGCACCAAAGCTTGTGCGGCGCGCGGATCGTCGTGAGCCTCCAGCTTGGGGCGGAGGGTATTACGAGCCTTTCGCTGCTCGTCAGAGGGCTGCTTGAGTTGCTTGACCTCAGTGTCGAGACGCGCCATTGCCTCGGTCAGTTGTTCCAATCCGAGAAGCTTGTGCAACTGGTCATAGAAGTCGCTGGGGCGGCCTTCGAGGATTCCACCGAGTTCGTCGTAACTCAGCAGCGGCCGGTACATTTCGAGTGCGCCGGCCCAGCCCAGTGCACTTACGCTTTCGCGCTTCTGCCCGTCTCGCTGGACCCAAGACTTGCAGTTGTCGACGTCGACATCGTTGCCGGCCGGCCAATCCACCCCGATTGTCGTGGGACCGGAAGCTTCTTCGGCAAGGGTGATCCGAATCTGCGCGGGCTCGCCGGCGTGCAGGTTCCGCCAGTTCTGCGACCACACACCAGCCTTGTCGTTCCAACGGGAGTTCTTCCCCGTCAGCGCGAGCTCCAGGCCCTCGGCCAGAGTCGACTTTCCCGACCCGTTGCGACCGGCGACCACGGTCAAACCGGCCCCTGGCTGGAAGGGAAGAGTGACCGCTGTCCCAATCCCTCGAAAACCCTGCACGGTGATCGAACGCAGATATGCGCCAACGGGTTCGGTTGATTCGTCCTCGGCAGTCGTCAGCGACTCCACCAGGTCCGGTCTGGTGGTTGCATCCCCTAGTGTGCTGAGTCGTTAATTCGTCGGCAGTAGTTGGCGATGCTGGCAAGGATTTGGTCGGCGGTCTTGGTCCAGACATAGGGCCGGGGATTG
>NZ_JARXVE010000009.1 GCF_029893345.1 Mycolicibacterium frederiksbergense
CCCCGCAACACACCGTCGAACAACACACCGCACGCGGGCATTCTCAAATGAGTCAACGAAGCAGCCAAACGGGCATTTTTAATGAGTCAACGCGGGCAGCCCGAAATCCGTTGCACACGAGGCTAATGCGGTCCCAGTGACGCCAGTTGCGAAGTGCTTGTGGCGAAAGTTACCGAGGGGCCAGACGTGGCGATTGTCGCTCGATTGTCGCGCATAGGCGGGCACAACGATGCCCGCTCGCCGAGCCGTGGCTGTTGAGACTGGTGTTACGGCTCATCCCTCGGCGAGGGCGGCCAGTCGGTCGATGGATGCCTGCAGCTTGTCCGCCGTGGTCGCACGTGCACGGACCAGCCGTTTTTCGTCCGTGAGCTGCGACCAGTCATAGGTGTGTGTGACCAGAGTTCGGTTGTCGCCCAACGGCTCCAGCTCCCAGCGCCACAGGTGTCCGGGCGGCTCTTTACCGACCTCCGATGGCCGCCATGCGATACGCCGGCCCTCCTCGAACTCCACGACGCGGTTCTCCCGATCGCTGCCTTGGGTGATCGTCATGGTGAACACATCCCCGACCGCACGCACCCGCTGCCCCTCCGGAGCCTGCGCCAGGTTGTCATTGCCATCCCAGCGCGGCTGCTGCGACGGGTCGGCGATCAACTCGAAGATGGCCTCTGCCGGTGCGGCGATCTCTCGACTTGCTGCAACAACCCGCTCAACATCGGCCTTATCATCCATAAGCCAGACCATACCCATGACATCAGCGGGCGCACACGAGGGGCGAAATGGAGAAATTACTCAGAAGATTCGGCGTTGCGATCACATTGATCTTTATTGCGATATTGACAATATGGGCAGTGAATGCAGCAAAGCAATTCTCACTTGTCACGCTGGTCGTCGCCCTTGGCTTGTCACTGACCTGCATTTTCTCCATATCCATGATGATGCAGTCAAAGACTGTATCATTTCAGGCCTCATTCGACACCACTGGAACCCGGATACGGCCCGATATACGAATAGAAAAGAACCTCCAAAGACTGATTGTCACGGGGACTCTATCCACGTGGTTGATGTTCCTGGCCTGGGCCTTCGGCGTGCTATATCTACCTTTTGGCGAATTCCAACACGCGTTCCCACTCTGCGCCGGGGCCGCCGCGGTCGTGCTGACATGGTGCTGGATAAAATTGTCCAGGCAGGGCAACCTCAGCTATCTTTTCCTAACCCCAGAGAGGTTTGAATTCTCGACGTTACGAGAACCAAAAACCGGAAAATGGGACGACGTCGAAAACATCGCCGACAGTTTGCCCGAAGAAGGACGGTTCTGGACTCCGATGGTCGTGACAACGACTGATGGCGAAACGCTGGTAATGGAAGCTGCCGGGATTTACACGCCGAAGGGCACAGCGCTCGTCGAGTTAGTTCGGTTCTACTGGCAACATCCCGAGCGACGCGCCGAACTCACCGACGGGCGAGCTATCGAGCGACTGCGCGTCCTGTAGGCGCACACCCTGCGCCTTCAGCCGAGATTTGCCGCAGGCAACCACCCCGAAGCGGAGTTAAGCTCGTTCCGGTAAAGCTTCATGTTGAGGATTGACGAGGTCATATCCTGGGGCCACACGCCTCCCTGACGAACGGAATTCTGCATGGGTGTAGGCAACTTTCTATACCTCAACGGCAACTACGTTTATGGCGTCGTCGACCACGCCAACGGAGTCAAGTCAAGCGTTCCGTGGGGCATGGCCGGAATCGGCTCCGACCTGCTGTCCATTGCGCAGAATGTGGCGACCGAAGGAGCCTCAGCGCTCGCCAGATCGGCGGCCGCATCGGGTGAAGCAGGCGCAGCCAACAGCCTCAAGAGCTTCGCCAAGGCTGCTGGCACACCGATTATCAACGCCGGGCTGATCACTCTAACCATGGAAAGCAATATGTTGGGTTTCGGCCGACCCGAGGACGGGGCGAAGTTCACCCAGGGTGCTAACCATTTCCTGAACGCGCATTCGACTCTGGTGAAGTCCACGCCGCCCGACGACTGGACGGGCGATGGGTCAACCGCCTACGGCGACAGAAATAAAGAACAACAAGCACGCGCCGCTGATATGTCATTTACGGACTCAGCGATTCAGAAGGTCGTCGCCGAAGAAGCCGGCCAAGTGGACAAAACGCGTGAATTCGTCACGCAATGTCAAACGATACTGAGCTTGAGTATTATTCCGGCCCTCATCGCCAAAACTATCCCCGTCGTCGGTCCAGAGATCTCCATGACAATAGAGATTGCAGCCGTCGCGGCCACCGTGCCGGCCGGAACACTACAGGTCCATCAAATGGCCAGTCGTTCTGGAGAACATGCGAGCAAGATCAAGGACCTGGCCTCGCAATACGAGTCGATCGCTTCGAATGCCGAGATCCCAGGCGGCGGTTTCGGCCCCGGCTAGATCTGGACCCACCCGCCTACCCGAATCCGACGAGGGAATTACGCATGACTCAGCCAACGCTCACCGTTTCCGACAAGATCCGGTCGACCGCGACCGTTCAGGGAGAGGCCGCGTCAACGATCGAGACGGCCAAGTCGGCGACCGACGGATCGGCAGGCCACCTATTCCAGACACACGGCCTGGTGTGCTCTCCCACCGCGATGGCACTGAAGTCCGCAGAACTGTCACGCCGTAACGCAGCCGAGAAGATGCACCTGATCTCCACCGACCTCGCCGTCAAGCTCAGAGCAGCAGCCACCGACTACCAAAACACCGACCAGCAAGAGGCCGGCAACCTCGACGGCCAGATGCACCCGCGCTGACCCAACCCGCCCGGCGGACAGGTGCTTCGGCCGAGCCTGGCGTTGAGTGCAACACCACGGCTGTTGATTCGGCCGGTCCCCGTTAAAACCACGACCCTGTAGTTGCACTGAACGCCGGGACGCAATCCTGCGACATCTGCCAGCCGAGTCCCCTAAACAGTCAACAACTTTCGCACGGCATCGGCCAGATCTTCCTCCAGCCAGGACGGCAACTCGGCATCGTTGGCATGGCGTCGCACCGCCGCATACGGCAGGTCGACGACGGCGCGCGACATCGCATCCATGGTGCGCGGGTCGTCCTTGCCGAAGATGCCGCGCGCCAGCTCGCGTAGCCGTTCCATGAGTGGCGCGTTCATCGCCGCCAAGGTCGCGGTGAACTCAGCGTCGGGTTCACCGTCGAGCAGGTCGCTGGGCCGGATGGTCAGCAGCAGTCGGGCATCCTCGGGCGTCTCGCGGGCGAAACCGACGGCGGCCACGCCCATCGCCACCGCCGCATCCACCTCGTCCTCCCCCACCGCCGCCATGGCCCGGGACTGAAACCGCTGCAGCGCCCGCAGCCAGGCAGCGGTCAACACACCGTTGCGGTTGCCGAACCGGTGATACAGCGTGCCCGCCGGGGCACCGCTGACCTTGGCGATTGCCGCAACACTGGCGGCTCTGGGCCCTTCGGCGAGCACCAGCGCCCGCGTCGCATCCAAAATCGCATCGGTTTCATGCTTCCGTGGAGGTGCCATGTTCTAGTACGGTCCTTCTATATGGAACGTTTACCCTATATCGATGAGCATGCCATAACCCTGGACGCCGACGCGGCCACGACATGGGCGGCCGTCCTGCGCACGATGTGCAGCGACCCGACCGAGCCCCGCGCCCCACTCGGTTTCGCGATTCGCGAGTGCACACCGCGCGAACGCCTAGTCCTCAAGGGCCGCCACCCCTTCGCCATCTACGAGTGGGTCTTCGAACTGGACCACCTCGGCCCACATCGCACCCGGGTGCGGTCGCAAACCTGGGCGGCCTTCCCCGGCATCCACGGAAAGATCTACCGCGCCCTGGTGATCAGCTCGGGCGCCCACGCGATTGCGGTACGCCGGATGCTCAAACGCATTGCCGCGCAACTGCGCCCGCGCCCGCAGGTGCTGACGTGATCATGAACTGGGGCGCCACACCGCAGGAGCGCACCGCCGCCCTGCCGTGTGACGCCCTAGCCCCGGGCGCCAAGACCCGGGCGGACCGGGCGATCAGCATCGACGCTTCCCCGTCGACCGTGTTCGGGTGGCTCTGCCAGCTACGCGTCGCGCCATATAGCTACGACCTGCTCGACAACTTCGGCCGGCGCAGCCCACGAACCCGCGACCCCGAACTGACCCGCCTGCAGGTCGGTCAACGTTTCATGCAGATATTCGCCCTGCACTCATTCGACGAGGACGAGCAGATAACCCTGCAATCCCCGAGGGCGGCGGTCACCTACGCCGTACGGGCCCGTGCCGATCACACCCGCCTGCATGTGCGGGTCTGGTTCGAGGTCCCGCGGATCATCGGTTCGGCGCTGGCGCTGGGCGACCTGGTGATGATGCGCAAACAACTACTCACCCTGCGCGAACTGGCCGAAAAAGAAGTCACGACTACATCTTGACACTGACTAGTTCCGGTGGAATAGTCCAACTTGTCACTGACTAGATCCACGGGAGTTGTCATGACCAACACCGCCCTACACACCGTTGAAACCGCCCGCGCCGGCGACCGGGAGCGGGAACGGACCGCCAACGACCTCGGCCAGGCCCTCACCCAGGGCTACCTGACCATGCCCGAATACGAGGATCGGCTGGAGTCGACCTTCCAGGCGCAGACCACCGGTGAACTGCGCCGACTCGTCGCCGACCTACCCATCAACCGGCTCCGCCGTCACGACCCACGCCGCCGCGCCGCCCAACAGCGGGCCGCCCGTCTCGGCGTCACCATCCACCTGGCCGCCTACCTGGCCGGGGCGCTCCTGATGCTCGGCATCTGGCTGGCGGCCGGGCTCGGCGGCGGCGGATGGTACTTCTGGCCGGTCTGGCCGATCATGGGCTGGGGCATCGGCGTTGCGTCCCATGCCATTCCGGTACGGCTCACGGCTCGATAGGCCACCCGCCTACAGCGAAAACACCGTACGCAATGCGGCGATGGCGTCGGGTTCGCCGTCGAAGTCGATTCGCCGGAGGGCCGCCTTGCGCTTGGCCTCGCTGGCCCCGAAGCGAGCAGTGACGAGATCTTCCGCGCTGGCGGTGACCGTCACCGCGGGCACGCCCTGAGCCGCCGCTAG
This sequence comes from Mycolicibacterium frederiksbergense, assembly GCF_029893345.1. Lineage (GTDB taxonomy): Bacteria > Actinomycetota > Actinomycetes > Mycobacteriales > Mycobacteriaceae > Mycobacterium > Mycobacterium frederiksbergense_B. The sequence goes on from NZ_JARXVE010000009.1 coordinate 5,088, forward strand.
CTGACCCCGATCCACCGCGAACTCGAAACGGCGGCCGTCGATGTCGACGCGGTAAGCCGCAGTCAACTCGGCGGCTTTGACCGGGTCGAAGGCCAGCACAATTGCGAGGAAGCCGTTCAATGCCGATACCGGGACCTCGAGCGGGTCGAGCAAGTCCAGGCCGAACCCGGCGATGCTCTGCAGGATGGGCGGCACTCGCTGCCAGCCGACGTCGCTGAGGCTGTAGACGGTCCGCGCGATCGGGGGCGGTAGCTCGGTTCGGTCTATGAGCCCGGAGTCGTCCAGTTCCTTGAGTCGCTGCGCCAGCAGGTTGGTCGCGATGCCGGGCAGCTCAACGCGCAGGTCGCTGTAGCGACGCGGTCCCCCGAGCAACTCGCGCAGGATCAGCAACGTCCACCGCTCGCCGAGGATGTCGAGCCCCTTGGCAATCGGACAGTGTTGGTTGTAGCTCTTCCGCGCGGGCATGACTGCCATCATACCCGCTAGACAATTTTTACGTCATGCTGCTTGATTTTCTTGTCTAGCAGGTTTACGTTCGGCTTTATGAGTACCAAGCCTCATCTCCCAGCGTTCCGGGATCACCCAATCGCCGCGCTTGCGGTCATCTGCCTGAGCGTCTTCGTGATCAGCATTGACACCACGATCGTCAACGTCGCCCTGCCGACGCTGTCGCGTGAGCTCGACGCCGATACCGCGCAACTGCAATGGATCGTCGACGCGTACACCCTGGTCATGTCCGGCCTGCTGCTGTCCGCCGGCAGCCTGAGTGACCGCTACGGCAGACGTGGTTGGCTGAGCTCCGGACTCATCGTTTTTGCGTTGACCTCCGCCATCGCGGCGCAGGTCAACTCCGCGGACGCACTGATCGCGGTACGCGCCGCCATGGGCGTCGGCGCGGCGGTGATCTTCCCGACCACATTGGGACTGATCACCAACATCTTCACCAACCCGATCCCGCGCGCCAAGGCGATCGGCCTGTGGGCCGCGATGGTAGGCGTCGGCGTGGCCGTCGGACCGATCAGCGGGGGCTGGCTGCTTGAGCACTTCTCCTGGGGCTCAATCTTTCTGGTGAACGTTCCGATCGCCGCAGTGGCCATCATCGGCGGCATTTTGTTCGTCCCAACCTCACGCGACCCGACGACGCCGCCCGTCGACGTGCCCGGTTTGATCCTGTCCTCGGTCGGGGTGACCGCGCTGGTCTACGCCGTCATCGAGGCACCCACCTGGGGCTGGGGCAGCACGCGGACGGTGGTCGGCTTTGCCCTCGCGGCAATCGTTCTCACCGCCTTCGCACTGTGGGAGCGGCGCAGCGCCCATCCGATGCTGGACGTTTCGGTGTTCTTCAACCGACGCTTCTCCGGCGGGAGCCTGGCGGTGACCGCGGGGTTCCTCACCCTGTTCGGTTTCATCTTCGTCATCACCCAGTATTTCCAATTCATCAAGAACTACACCGCATTCGAGACCGGGGTGCGGCTGCTGCCGGTTGCCATCTCGATCGCGCTGGCCAGCGTGGTGGGGCCACGCATCGTCGAACGCGTCGGCACCACAGCGGTCGTCGCCACCGGCCTGGCGGTGTTCGCCGCCGGGCTGGGATGGGCCTCTACGGTCGACGCCAGCACGCCCTACACCCAGATCGCCATGCAGATGCTGCTTCTCGGTGGTGGACTCGGGTTGACCACCGCACCGGCCACCGAGTCGATCATGGGCTCGCTGAGCCCCGACAAGGCCGGGGTCGGCTCCGCGGTCAACGACACCACCCGCGAACTCGGCGGAACCCTCGGCGTCGCAATCGTCGGCAGCGTCTTCGCGTCCATATACGCCGGTCGCGTCGGCACCGATTCAGCACTGATGGTGCTGCCGACCGATGTGCGCGACACGATGCATCGGTCAATTGCCGCGGCCTACAAGGTCATCGGACAGCTGCCCGCCGGTCGTGTCGCCGACGTCCGCGCTGCGGTCAATCACGCGTTCCTCGACGGCCTGCAGGTCGGATCAATAGTGTGCGCCGGGATCGCGCTGGGCGCAGCAATTCTCGTCGCTGCGCTGCTGCCCCCGCGCGCACGACAAAGCGCGGCCATGCCACTGAGCAGCCTCGATCTGTATCCATCCACGCAGGAAGGGAAAGAACATGCAAACCAACGAGATTCCCGAGACACGCTACACCCAGACCTGGAACGAGAGCCGCGGTGAGATCAAGTTCTTCACCCGATCCGATGGTTCCCGCCTGCGGTATTTCACCGCAGGCACCGGCCCACCGCTGGTTCTGCTGCACACCGTCCGCACCCAGCTGGACTACTTCCAGCGCGTCATTCCGCAGTTGTGGGATTCGTTCACCATCTACGCGCTGGATCTGCCCGGTATGGGATGGTCCGACATCGCCCCCACCGCACGGTACGAAGAGCCGGATCTGCGCTCCGCGATAGTCGAATTCGTCACCGGACTAGGCCTCCGCGACGTCACGCTGGCAGGCGAATCCCTCGGTGCGGCACTCGCATTGTCCGCAACGGTCGAACTCAAGGACCGGGTGAGCCGGGTCGTCGCGTTCAACCCCTACGACTACCCAGGCGGGCTGGAACGCGGCAACTGGTTCGCCCGGTTCATCGGCACCTCCATCCGGCAGCCCGGATTGGGACCGGTATTCGCCGCGATGGAGACCCGACCGATCCTGAAAGGCATCTTGCGTGGCGGATTCGTTGACGCCGACAAGCTTCCCAACGACTTCCTCGTCGAGCTCCGCCGCAGCGGCGGCCGCAAGGGCTACCCGAAGGTGGCGCGCGCGGTCTTGCGCAACCTCAACGGACTTGTCCAGGCCCGACCCCGATACGCGGACGTGGCTGTGCCGGTCACACTCGTCTACAGCGAGCACGACTGGTCGCGTCCGGCGGAGCGCGATCACGTCGCGAACCTACTGACCGATGTCCACCGAATCACCCTCCCGCACACCGGTCACTTCTCCGCTCTGGAACGCCCAACCGACATGGCGCGCATACTGACAAACGCACCGCGGCACCCGACTCTTGAGAGCAACCCAACATGAACGACCCCCGCATCCGCGCCCAGTACTCAACCGGCCTTTCTCGGCGCAACATTGAGCAAGCCCTCAAGGCCGCTGGAATCGACATCAACCACATGCAGCCCCCAGACCTCGCTCCACTCGAGGACTTCCACACCATGGGTCGCATCGCCACCAGCCAACTGATTGACCTGGCCGGCATCACCAGCACCAACACGGTGCTCGATGCCGGCAGCGGGATCGGCGGCACCGCACGCTATGTCGCCAACCAGTGCGGCTGCACGGTGGCCGCCGTCGATCTGACCGAGGAATACTGCCAAACAGCCAACTGGCTCAACGAACTTGTCGGACTCGACAAGCAGATCACCGTTCGCCAAGCCGACATCACGGACCTGCCTTTCCCCGACTCCAGCTTCGACGTCGTTCTCAGCCAACACGTTCAGATGAACGTGGCCGACAAGGACTCCCTCTACCGGGAAGCGCGCCGGGTATTGGCCGATGGGGGTCGACTCGCCTTGTGGGACATCGTCATCGGGGAACGCGGCGAACCCGACTATCCGCTGCCGTGGGCCGACCAGCCCAAACTCAGCCACTTGGCCACGTCCGATCGGTTGCGCGCGGCCATCGAATCCTCGGGGTTCGCGATCGAGCAGTGGAACGATCTCAGCGAGCAGGCCGCCTCGATCATGCAGACGCTGCTGGCACTGCCGCCCAACCCGCTCGGACTGCACGTCTTCGTCACCGACTTCGCCGAGAAAGCCAAGAACCTCACCGCAGCCCTGGCCGACGGACGGCTCCGAGCTATCCAAGGCATCGCCCGAGCGACCAGCTGATAGGCCGTGAGTAGTTACTGGGCGGATTCTTTATGGAGGTCCGGTTCAGAGGAGGCTGCTCATGTCGGTGTTGGATGTTGCGCTTGATCCCGCGACGGTGATCGTTGCGGTGGACCCGGGCAAGGTGCTCAATCGGGTCTGGGTCAGTAACGGTTCTGGGTTGCTGGCTGAACCGGCCTCATTGCCGGTGTCACGGGAGGGCATTTCCCGATTGGACCGGTTGCTTGCCGAGCACGACGCCACCGAGCCGGTGATAGCGATCGAAGCCACGGGCAGCTTGCACCGATCGTGGGTCGTTGAGCTGGAACGACGCCATCCTGGATCGGTGCGATTGTTCGCACCGTCAGAGACCAAGGCAGCCCGAATCCAGCTGGGATCGGGCAGGTTCAAGACCGATGACCGCGACTGCGCGGCGCTGACCTATCTGGCCCGTCAGGGCGCGGGCCGCCGCCACGCTGAGGAGTCATCGATTGAAGCGCTGCGCGCGGCGGTGCGTCATCGTCGCGGTTTGGTGGCCGACAAACGCATCGCCCAGCAGCGGATGCACGATCAGCTCAACGCCTTGTGCCCGGGTCTGTCGGCGCCTGCCGGCCACGGGCGGTCTTTGCCGCTGGATTCACCGACGGGGCTGGCGGTGTTGGCCTGCGCGGTAGCGTTCGCCGGCCGGGCACCGCAGTTGCGATCGTTGATATGCCGCGCCCCGGGCCGGTTGACCACGAGCACCGCGCAGTACTGGGTGCACCGGTGGGGCGAATGCCTGTCCCCGCCCGCCGACGCCGATCAACGGGCTCGCCGCCTCGGACGCGACCTGGGCCGCTACCGATGTCTGCAGGCCGACATCGCCGCGGTGGATGAGGAGATCACGGAATTGCTCGCGGGCACCGACGGTCAGATCCTGACCACCCTTCCCGGTGTCGGCACATTCCGGGCTGCAGCGTTCGCCGCGCACAACCTTCCGATCCACCGGTTCCCGGATGCCGAACATCTTTATTCAGCAACAGGTTTGGCGCCAGCGTTATATCAGTCGGCCACGTTGCATCGTCGTGGGCGTATCTCACGACAGGGACTGGCCGAACACCGCGACGCGTTGATGGGCCTCGCGTGGGGTCTGTCGCAGTGCTCGCCGTCATTCATTGCCCGAGATGCTGAACTGCGAGCTCGCGGCATGGCGCCGATTCAGGCCCGGGTCGCGGTGGCACGGCACGCCTGTCGTTTGGCCTACCGACTTCTACGAACCCAACAACCCTTCGATGAACAGCGCTATCGTCGAGGAAGGCTCGGTCGCGAGCGGTGACGGCTCTGCCAGCTATGCCGCACGACGGCGCAACCTAGCTTGCCGCCCGCCCGCGCTGGGCCGCCCCTACGGCGCACACGAAAGCCTGCCGACCACGGCGACTGATCAGCCTGCCGAAACTCCACGGCCCAGCCGACCTCACGAACACCGGTCATCGCGCTCAAAGCCGAGGCTCGCACCCCGGCCGATCACCGCCACCCATCACACACCTTGACTCGCGGCGGGAAAGCTAGCCCGACGGGGCCATCCAGTGCGCGATCGCCGCACGCACCTCCTCGGCGCGTGGCATCCGCTCGCTGGCCCAGGCCACGTAGCCGTCCGGCCGGACCAGCACCGCATCGGGCAGTTCGGGATGATTGTCGATCGCATGGATCACGTCGTGATCGCCGATATCCACGGGCTCGGCATCTGCCAAACCGCTCCTCGCGTCCGCGGTGACCAACACGAACTTCCCAGCCCGCAACAATTCATAAAGCCTGGAATCGCCGCAGTTCACATCGGCCATCCGCCGACCCACCAGCCGGTCCTCATCGCGGGAACGCGGATAGGCGATGCCGATGCCGCTGAGCCGGTCGGCCAAGAAACGCCGGGTGCGGGGAATGCGCAGCACCGTCCCCAACGCATGGGCTGGGGCATCGGCGTTGCGTCCCATGCCATTCCGGTGTGGGCTCACGGTTCGACGCACCCGAGACTGATCGCCTAACGCGTCAGCGCCAGCCGATCCCGCAGGCCGAGTTCCGCGACGATCTTTTCGCCACTGTCGGCAGTACGTTTCCGAGGCCAATGGTCCTCTGCTTTCGAGCACTTGTTCCCTTGCCGGGCGGAGCCTGCGAGTTGACAATGAGGGTGCCCGGAGCAGTGCAGATGCCGAAAGGATCTACGCCGGATCGCTAGCCAGGAGAAACATGATGAAGAAGAAAAGCCTTGCATTTGCGACACTCGCCGCCAGTGGTCTGGCCGCGGCGAGCGTCGGATTGGCGGCACAGGTCTTGGCGGCGCCCACCGGTACCGAGTCGGCACAAGACATCATCAACCAACTGCAGGACGACGGCTACCACGTGATCGTCGACAAGGTGGGCCACGGATCATTGCAAGAGTGCACAGTGGATAACGTTCGGACCGTCTCGGGGACCGGCGAAACCATCCTGATTCTGCAGAACCCGAGCAGGTTGGGCATACCGAAGGTGCAGGGTATTGGCACGATGACGGCATACGTGCACGTGCACTGCTGATCGACGAATACCCAGGTGACTCAGCCGCATCGGCATCGCCAAGCGGGCCGGGCATCCGGTCAGCTTCTGGCGATTCACCCCGGTGCACGACCTGCCCTCACCCAGCGGCGGCCATCCAGTGCGCGATCGCCGCACGCACCTCCTCGGCGCGTGGCATCCGCTCGCTGGCCCAGGCCACGTAGCCGTCCGGCCGGACCAGCACCGCATCGGGCAGCTCGGGATGGTTGTCGATCGCATGGATCACGTCGTGACCGCCGATATCCACGGGCTCGGCATCTGCCAAACCGCTCCTCGCGTCCGCGGTGACCAACACGAACTTCCCAGCCCGCAACAGCTCATAAAGCCTGGAATCGCCGCAGTTCACATCGGCCATCCGCCGACCCACCAGCCGGTCCTCATCGCGGGAATGCGGATAGGAGATGCCGATGCCGCTGAGCCGGTCGGCCAAGAAGCGCCGGGTGCGGGGAATGCGCAGCACCGTCCCCAACGCGAAGACCCGAACCCGGCGCGCCACCGCCGAGCTCAGCACCACCTGGTTGAACGCATCGGTGAGCCGCAACACGGCGGCGCCCACCGGATGACGCTCGGTTTCGTAGCTGTCCAGCAGCCACGGCGGCGCCTGCCCCCGCACCGCCTCCGCCAGCTTCCAGCCCAGGTTGAAGGCGTCGCCGAGCCCGGTGTTCATGCCCTGCCCACCCAGCGGGGAATGCACATGCGCGGCGTCGCCGGCCAGAAACACCCGCCCCGACCGGTAGTGCCGGGCTTGGCGCCGTTCACTGAGAAACCGCGAACTCCACCGCATATCGGTCATCCCGAAGTCGTCCCCGGCGATGCGGCGAAACGCTTCGCGCATCTCATCCAGCGTCACCGGTTCGTCCAGCGGCGCCTGTTCCCGCAGCCGGTCCCAGGCGATGGCGCGGAACCAGCCGTCACCGAACGGGACGAACAGCACCACGCCCTCGGCGCCGGTTCGGGCGAACAGGGCCTCCTCGGGCGGTGTGGGCAGCCGGACATCGGCGAGCAGGATGTGCGTCTCGTACTGTTTGCCGACGAAGTCGATCCCGACCTGCTCTCGGACCGTGCTGTGCGCCCCGTCACAACCGACCACATAATCGGCGCGCACACTCTCCCCGCCGGCCAGCTGCACACTGACCCCGTCGTTGTCCTGGCTCAGCCCCACCACCTGGGCGCCGCGGCGCAGCTGCACCCCGAGCTCGGCGGCCCGGGCCTCCAGGACGTGTTCGGTGCCGCTTTGCGGGACGATCAACACCATCGGAAACCGGGAGGGCAGCTGCCGCAGATCCAGCCTCGCCCCGCCGGGCGGGACCACCTCCTGCACCTGCACCCCACGAACAAGTAGCTCCTCGGCCAACCCGCGCCCGTCGAGCAATTCCAGGGTGCGCGCGTGCACCGCGAAGGCCCGGGTGATATTGGGCACCACGGTGCGCTCTTCGAGCACCGTGACCGCCGCCCCGCCGAGCGCGAGCTCACAAGCCATCATCAAACCGGTCGGCCCGGCGCCGACGACAAGAACTCTTTTGGTTGCCAAGAGATTTCACCTCCGCGCGGCGAAGCGGCTCTGCAGGCTGATGGTAGCGACATCGGCCCACGTAGAATGGGGTTAACCAAAAGCCGTAGACATTCCCACGCTATACGGCTGACACCCCGACCCCAACCCGATCGGAGTGCCATGCTCGCCGTTCTGCTCGCCCACGCGGTCGCGACCGCACTGGCGCCGCTTCTGGTGGCCCGATGGGGACGGATGGCTTTCTATCCGCTCGCCCTGGTCCCGTTGGGCTCCCTGGTCTGGGTCGCACTTAACTGGCCCAACGGTGACCGCGTTCCCACCCTGAACATCCCGTGGGTGCCCGAGCTGTCGATGGACATCACCCTGCGATTCGACTCACTCGCCGCGATCATGAGCGTGCTGGTGCTGGCGATCGGTGCCCTGGTCCTTTTCTATTGCGCCGAGTACTTCCGCCACCACGACGGACACATCGAGAAACGGCTGCCCAGTTTCGCCGCCGAGCTGGTCGCGTTCTCCGGATCGATGTTCGGCCTGGTGATCAGCGACAACATGCTGGTGCTCTACATCTTCTGGGAAACCACCACGGTGCTGTCCTTCCTGCTGGTCGGCCACTACGCCGAACGGGCCACCAGCCGTCGCGCCGCCACCCAGGCGTTGCTGGTGACCACGTTCGGCGGGCTGGCCATGCTGGTCGGCATCGTCGTGCTGGGCAACCTGTCCGGCACCTATCTGCTGTCCGAGCTGATCGCCGCACCTCCCGCCGGGACAGCCGCCGCGGTCGGGGTGGCGCTGATCCTGGTCGGCGCGCTGTCGAAATCGGCCATCGTGCCGCTGCACTTCTGGCTGCCCGGCGCCATGGCCGCCCCCACGCCGGTCAGCGCGTATCTGCACGCCGCGGCCATGGTGAAGGCCGGCGTCTACCTGGTGGCCCGGATGGCGCCCGGATTCGCCGACACCCCGCTATGGCGTCCCATGGTGATCGGCCTCGGCCTGGCGACGATGCTGCTGGCCGGCTGGCGCGCGGTACGCGAATACGACCTCAAACTCATCCTGGCGTTCGGCACGGTCAGCCAGTTGGGGCTGATCACCGTGATGGTCGGGGCCGGCGGCAGCGACATGATGCTGGCCGGGCTGGCCATGCTGTGTGCGCACGCCATGTTCAAGGCGGCCCTGTTCATGGTGGTCGGCGTCATCGACCACGCCACCGGCACCCGCGACGTCCGGCGCCTGGCCGGACTGGGACGCCAGCACCAACCACTGTTCATCATCGCCGTCGGCGCGGCCGCGAGTATGGCGGCCCTGCCACCGTTCTTCGGTTTCGTCGCCAAGGAGGCCGACCTGGAGACGGTGTTGCACAGCGCGGCACTCGGCTCCGCGGCGCCCTACGTGCTGGCCGGCATCGTGGCCGGATCGGTGTTCACCACCATGTACAGCCTGCGTTTCCTGTGGGGGGCGTTCGCCGGCAAAGGACTGCCCCAGCCCAGCAAGCGGGTGGCCGAAATGCACCGTCCCCCAGCGACTTTCCTGACCGCACCGGCAATCCTGGCCGCGGCGGGCCTGCTGTTCGGACTTTGGCCGGCCGGGCTGGACTCGGTGCTCGACGACTACGCCGACACCATGCCCGGCGGGTCCGGCTACCAGTTGGCGCTGTGGCACGGATTGGGCCTGCCGCTGCTGCTGTCGGCGCTGGTGCTCGCGCTGGGCACCGCGGCGTTCTTCGGCCGCGCTCGGCTGCGCCGAGCCCGATTCGGCTACCTGCCGCTGGGCAACGCCGACCGCATGTACGACGCGACCATCCGTGCGCTGGACGTGATCTCGCTGCGGCTGACCGCATCGACCCAGCGTGGCTCGCTGCCGGCCACCCAGTCGGTGATCCTGTGCACGCTGGTGGCGTTGCCCGCCGCGACGCTGGTCCTCGGCGCCCGCAACCACCCCGATTTCGCCCTGTGGGACTCCCCGCTGCAGGTGGTGGTCGGGCTGCTGATGCTGGCCGCCGCGCTGGGTGCGACCGTGATGCGCAACCGCCTGGCCGCCGTGCTGCTGGTCGGTGTGACCGGCTACGGCTGCGGCGCGATCTTCGCATTCCACGGCGCACCCGACCTGGCACTGACCCAATTCCTGGTCGAGACACTGATTTTGGTCATCTTCTTGCTGGTGTTGCGGACGCTGCCGGCCGAGTCCGACGCGGCCAAGATCAACAGTCACCGCCTCCCGCGAGCCCTGCTCGCCCTGGCCGTCGGCGCGACGGTCACCACCCTGGCCGCCTACGCGACGGCCGCCCGCACCGGGATCGGCATCGCCGAGTTGCTGCCCGATGCCGCCTACTACCGGGGGCATGGCGCCAACACCGTCAATGTGCTGCTGGTCGATATCCGGGCCTGGGACACCCTGGGCGAAATCATGGTGCTGCTGGTCGCGGCGACCGGCGTGGCCTCACTGGTGTTCCGGCACCGCCGGTTCGGCGCCGCACCCCGGGTCAGCGCGGCCGTCGGCCAACCCGACATCGGCCCGGCCGGCGTCTACAGCCCGGCGGTCGGCGACATCACCTGGCTGCGCGGTAGCGACCTGCGCGACCCGCGGCACCGCTCACTGGTGCTCGAGGTCGCCACCCGCGTCATCTTCCCGCTCATCATGGTGTTGTCGGCGTACTTCTTCTTCGGCGGGCACAACACCCCGGGCGGCGGATTCGCGGGCGGTCTGACTGCCGGGCTGGCGCTGGTGCTGCGCTATCTGGCCGGAGGCCGCTACGAGCTCGGCGAGACGCTGCCGCTGGACGCCGGCAAGATCCTGGGCACCGGGTTGGGCCTGTCCGCCGGGACCGCGGTGGCCTCGCTGCTGCTCGGCGCGCCGGCGATGTCGTCAGCCGTGGTGCAGTTCGATCTTCCGGTATTGGGTTCGGTCAAACTCGTGACCGCGCTGTTCTTCGATCTTGGGGTGTATCTCATCGTGGTCGGACTTGTGCTTGATGTCCTGCGCAGCCTGGGAGCGCGGGTCGACATGGAGATCGCCGACTCCCCGCAACCGTCGAAAGCGGTGGCGCGATGACGGTATTCCTGGTCACCCTGATCATCATCGGCGGCCTCACCAGCACCGGGGTGTACCTGCTGCTGGAACGCAACCTGACTCGAATGCTGTTGGGACTGTTGCTGATCGGCAATGCCGTCAACCTGCTGATCCTGACCGCCGGTGGCGCGTCGGGCAATCCCCCGATCCGGGGCCGCACCAGCAACGGCGCCACCACCACCGCGGACCCGTTGGCGCAGGGCATGATCCTGACCGCGATCGTCATCAGCATGGGGATCGCGGCGTTCGTGCTGGCGCTGGCCTACCGGTCCTACCGGCTGACCACCGTCGAAGAGGTCAGCAATGACCCGGAGGACACCCGCGTCTCGCAGCAGTCCGGCGAGGAGATCGAGGACGTGGTCCCCGTACCCGATCTCACGCGGGATACCGACGCCCCCGACGAACTGGACGCGCTGCCCGGATTCGAGGGATCGAAATGACCGCCCAAACCTTGATCCCGCTGCCCCTGCTGATCCCGGCACTGGCCGCCGCGATCACCCTGATCGCCGGGCGACGGCCCCAATTGCAACGAATCATCACCCAGGCGGCGCTGACCGCGGTGGTGGCCGTGTGCGCGGCGCTGGTCTACCTGGCCGACCGGGACGGCACCCTGGTGCTGCACGTCGGCGGCTGGGGGCAGAGCATTCCCGGGATGGGGCCGTTGGGTATCACCCTGGTGGTCGACCGGCTCTCGGCGCTGATGCTGGTGGTGTCGTCCATCGTGTTGCTGGCGGTGGTGGTTTACGCCATCGGGCAGGGCATCCGGGACGGCGACGAACGCCAGCCGGTGTCGATCTTCCTGCCCACCTATCTGGTGCTGTCGGCCGGTGTGTGCATGGCGTTCCTGGCCGGCGACCTGTTCAACCTGTTCGTCGGGTTCGAGGTGCTGCTGGCCGCCAGCTTCGTGCTGCTGACCATCGGCGCCAGTGAGGACCGCGTCCGCGCCGGCATCTCCTACGTGATGGTGTCGATGGTGTCTTCGCTGATCTTCTTGATCGGCATCGCGCTGGTCTACGCCGCCACCGGAACCCTGAACCTGGCCGAGCTGGCAGTACGTCTGGACGGTGTGCCGCAGGGCACCCGCACCGCGCTGTTCGCGGTGCTGCTGGTGGCGTTCGGCATCAAGGCCGCGGTGTTCCCGCTGTCGGCGTGGCTGCCCGACTCGTATCCGACCGCACCGGCGCCGGTCACCGCGGTGTTCGCCGGATTGCTGACGAAAGTCGGTGTGTACGCGATCATCCGGGCACATTCACTGCTGTTCCCCGGTGGCGGGCTGGATTCGGTGCTGCTGGTCGCGGGGCTGCTGACCATGGTGATCGGCATCCTCGGCGCCATCGCGCAGAACGACATCAAGCGGCTGTTGTCATTCACCCTGGTAAGCCATATCGGCTACATGGTGTTCGGCATCGCATTGGGCAACGCGCTCGGCATGTCCGGCGCGATCTACTACGTGGCGCACCACATCGTGGTGCAGACGACGCTGTTCCTGGTGGTCGGCCTGATCGAACGCCAAGCCGGCGCATCCACGCTGAACCGTCTGGGCGGGCTGGCCGCCGCCAGCCCGGTGCTGGCCTTCGTGTTCGTCGTGCCGGCACTCAATCTCGGTGGCATTCCCCCGTTCTCCGGATTCATCGGGAAAGTGGCGCTACTGGAAGCGGGCGCCGAGAGCGGGTCCGCACTGGCCTGGGTTCTGGTTGCGGGTGCGGTGGTGACCAGCCTGCTGACGCTGTATGTGGTGGCCCGGGTATGGACCAAGGCGTTCTGGCGGGCCCGGGCCGATGCGCCCGAAGGTCACCTGGCCGCGGCGGCCCCGGCGGTGCTGCTCGACGATATCGGGGACATCGAGTTCGCCGACCGGGACAGCGTGGGGCGGATGCCGGTCGGCATGCTGGCTCCGACCGGCGCGCTGATCGCGGTGGGATTGGCGTTGACTGTTGCCGCCGGCCCGATCATCGGGTACAGCGACCGGGCCGCCGCCGAGGTTCTGGACCGCGGCCAGTACATCTCAGCGGTACTCGGGGGTGACGCACGATGAGATGGATACTGCTACGGGCCTGGATGTTGTGCTGGCTGACGCTGGTGTGGGTGTTGTTGTGGGGCAAGGTGTCTGCCGCCAACATATTGGCCGGGCTGGCTGTCGCCTTGGTGATCACGGTGTTGCTGCCGCTGCCGCCCGTGCCGGTGGAGGGCCGGGTGCACCTGTTGTCGCTGCTGCGGTTGGTCATTCAGGTCGCCGTCTGGCTGGTGATGTCGTCATTCCAAATGGCTTGGCTGGCGGTCAAACCCGGGCCACCACCGCTCAATGCGGTGCTGCGCGCACACCTGGCGGTCAAATCGGATCTGGTGCTCGCACTCGGGGTCAACATCGTCAACCTCACGCCGGGCACCATCGTGCTGGAGATCGACCAGACCCGCCGGATGCTCTACGTCCACGTGGTCGATGTCGGCTCCGACCGTGCGGTGAGCCGATTCCACCGCCAAATCGAGACCCTGCAACGGCTTTTGGTGGCTGCGTTCGAACGCGAATCGGACTGGCGCCCAGCGGCGAACAAGGAGACCGCATGAACATCGAGCGAGAAGCGAAGGCGGATCGCGCATGAGCACCGTGTGGACCATTGCCGCGGTCATGCTGACCGCCGCCGCGGCCATCACAATGTTCCGGCTGTTGGCCGGGCCGAGCACGCTGGACCGCCTGGTGGCGCTGGACACCCTGGTGGCGGTCACGCTGTGTGCGATCGGGACGTGGGCGGCCTACAGCCTGGACACCACCGTGACCTACAGCTTGACGGCGTTGGCGTTGATCAGCTTCGTCGGCTCGGTCAGCGTGGCCCGGTTCCGCGTGCCCGACACCGATAAGTCGCGACGGCGCCGGGGGGCCCGGTGAGCATTCTCGACATCGTCACCGCGGTCCTGATTCTGGCCGGATCGACGCTCGCGTTGACCGCGGCGATCGGGGTGGTGCGGTTTCCCGACACCCTGTCCCGGATGCACTCGGCGACCAAGCCGCAGGTGCTGGGTCTGCTGCTGGTGTTGGCCGGCGCGGCGATCCGACTGCGCGGCCACGCCGATATCGGCATGGTCATTCTCACCGGGTTGTTCACGCTCATCACCGCGCCGGTGATCGCCAACCGCGTCGGCCAGCTGGCCTACCGCGAACAGAACATCCGCGACGATCTGCTGACCCGCGACGAGATGGCCGACTTCGGGGACGCTGACAGCGACGGCGAGAAGTAACTACTTGTGCGGAGCCTTCACGGTGGGTGAGGCGAACGGCGTCTCCGGGGCCGACGGCGGCGTGGTCATAGTCATTGTGCTGCTCATCTTCACCGCCACCGTGTCGGCGTTTCCCGTGCCTTCAGCGCCATCGATGATGGTCACCGCGCCCAAGCCGGCCATGGCTCCGACACCGACGATCGCCGCCCACAACTTGACCCGCTGACGTCGCTTGTCCGGCTGGTACATACGTGTCTCCTCAACAGTCCTTCGGCCTGGTTGCCGAATAGATGTGCCACATGATGGCAGGCCGTTGATGAGAGAACGCTGATGAAGATCCCGCTCACATACTGTTATCGTTATCCATGAGGGATATAGATAACGTTACGACAAGTTCCGCAGAACCGTTACCGAAGCGTCCCAGCTCGATCCTCCGCGACATCTCCGTGTCGGCACTCGTCGCCGGAGTCATATCGGCACTGGTGAACTACTCCGGCCCGTTCCTCATCGTGTTGGAGGCCACCCGGGCGGCGGGGCTGAATGAGGCCCAAACCGCGTCCTGGGTTTGGGCCGTATCAATCGGCAACGGGGTGTGCAGTATCGCGTTGAGTCTGTTCACCCGCATGCCGATCATCGTGGCCTGGTCGACACCCGGGGCGGCATTGCTGATCGCCTCGCTCGGCGGATTCAGCTTCACCGACGCGGTCGGCGCGTTCGTTGTCGCATCCGTCGCCGCAGCCGTATTCGGATACACCGGTTGGTTCGGATGGCTGCTCGACCGGGTGCCCGCACCGGTACTACAGGCACTGCTCGCCGGAATCCTGCTTCCCTTCGTCATTTCCGCGGCCGGGGCCTTCCAAGCCGCCCCCTTGTTGGCCGGAACCGTGATTGCGACCTACTTCGTCGGGAAACGCTTCTTCGACCGGTACGCGGTGCTCGCGGCCCTGCTTGCTGGAGTCGCCGCGGTGGCGCTCACCGGGGCGTTCCACCCGATGGCCGTGGGACTGACCATCACCGGCCCGGTGTTCACGACTCCGACGTTCAGCCTTGCGGCACTGGTCAGCATCGGACTTCCGCTGTTCATCGTCACCATGGCATCGCAGAACGCGCCGGGGCTGGCGCTGCTGCGGTCTGAAGGTTATGTCCCCCGTGACCGACTTCTGGTCGGATCGATTTCGACGGTCTCTGCGTTGCTCGCGCCGTTCGGTAACCACGGCATCAACATCGCGGCGATCACTGCGGCGATCGCCGCCGGACCCGAATCGCACCGGGACAAGAATCGTCGCTATATCGCAGGGATTTCCGCCGGACTCAGCTATCTGCTGGTCGGGTTCTTCGGCGGGTTCCTGGTCTCGGGCTTTCAGTCCATCCCGTCCGAGACCATTACCGCACT
This sequence comes from Mycolicibacterium frederiksbergense, assembly GCF_029893345.1. Classification (GTDB taxonomy): domain Bacteria; phylum Actinomycetota; class Actinomycetes; order Mycobacteriales; family Mycobacteriaceae; genus Mycobacterium; species Mycobacterium frederiksbergense_B. Next base: position 20,657 of record NZ_JARXVE010000009.1, read on the forward strand.
TGCCGCGGTGGCACTGCTGGCCTCCACGGTCACAGCGCTCAAGGGCGCCATGTCCGGGAATTCACACACCGGTGTAGCCGCACTCACCACCCTGGCCGTCACCATGTCCGGTGTCGTCCTCATCGGTGTCGGCAGTGCTTTCTGGGGCCTACTCGCCGGCAGCGCGGTGTATCTGATCCTCCTGCCCCGCGGCTCCGAGAATGGCGGTCGCTCATGAGCGGCAGGCCACAGCGCGGCAGGTCATCGATGAGAGGACGCTGATCGAGATCGGCGTTCACAGCGTCCCCTCAGCACGGCCGGTGAGAGTGGAGCAGTGAATGCGATGAGATGCCGACCCCGGCAAGTCCAGATAGCGATCGTGCTCCTCGTCGGATTCGTCGGGCTGGCGTTGACCGCCCACTCGGCTAGGGCCGGCACCGGGCTTGACCACCGGCTGCTCGACTGGATCGTCCCCCGTCGCAGCGGTTGGCTGACCGCTACCGCCAACGTCATCACCGACGTGGGCAGCCCCGCGGCAGTGGCACTGATCGCGCTCGGTGCCGCCGCGCTGATCTGGTGGAGGACGCGCACCGTCGTGCCGCCAATCGTGGTGGTGGCCACCGTCGGGATCGCCTCGGTGGCAAGCACGTTGACCAAGGTCGTGGTTGGGTCGCAGCGACCGCCACAGGCCGTGCGGTTGCTCGCCGAGACCGACCCTTCGTATCCCTCCGGGCACGTTACCGGAACGGCCGCGCTCCTGGGCATCCTCGCGGTCGTCATCGGCGTGCGTACCGGGCGCACCACGCTGTTGCTCCTGCTGGCCGCGGTGGCGACGTCGGCCGTCGCCGCGACGCGGCTGTACCTGGGCGTGCACTGGCTCACCGATGTCCTCGGTGGAGCCCTGCTGGGCTCGGCGGCTGTGCTGCTCGGATCGGTTTTTCTGCTGCCGGTCACCACCCCCGAGATCAGCACCGAGGCATCGGAGCTCAGACTGTCGACATGACGTCGACTGCCGCCGGACGCCGTCAGCTGCGACGGCCACGGCAATGGGGGATCGCGACCCGCTCGGCCATCGTGGCCGCCACCGTGGTGCTGGTGGCGCTGATCGCCGCCGGTGCGGGGTTGACGGCGCTGCTGAGCCATTTCCTGATCACCGGAATCGATGAGGCCGCGGCGGCGCGACTGCACGACATCACCAATGTGCTCAAGACCGAGCCACCCGCCGAGTTCGACGGTGCCCTGCTGGACACCGATCAGCGGGTGATCGCGATCCAGGTGCTCACCGATGACACCACCGTCGGCTACCGGTCGGCAGACGCCCCGGACACCCCCCTGGTCCCCGCCGCCAGCGTCGGCACCAAACCGACCCTGGTGCTCGGCGGCTCGACATCCGACGATGACCTGCGGATCATCGGCCGGCGGATCGACACACCGCACGGGCGTTACACCGTCCTCGTCGCCGGCAGCAGCCAACTCGCCGAAGCCACCGTGCAGACGGTCGCGCTGCTGCTGTGCGGATCGGCGCCACTGATCGTCGCCGTCGCGGCCCTGGTCACCTATCTGCTGGTGAAGCGCTCGCTGCGCTCGGTCGACGCGATCCGCGTCCGGGTCGCCGAGATCAGCACATCGGACCTGGCCGAGCGGGTGCCACGACCCGACAGCCACGACGAGATCGCCGCCCTTGCCGACACGATGAATGCGATGCTGGACCGCCTGGAGACCGGCCACAATGCCCAGCGCCAATTCGTCGGGGACGCCTCCCACGAGTTGCGCAGCCCGCTGACCACCATCATCTCCGCGCTCGATGTCGCCTCCGCGCATCCCGAACTGCTCGACCGGGATCTGCTCGACACGACGTTGATCCCCGAGGCTCAGCGGATGCAGGTACTGATCGACGATCTGCTGCTGCTGGCCCGCGCCGACGAACGCGGCCTGAAACTGCGGGTGGAGGATGTGGACCTCACCGCGGCGGCCGAGGCCGAGGCCGACCGGCTACGTCGCGGAACCAGCCTGACGATCCACACCGACATCGGGCGGGTCCGGTTGCCCGGTGACGCCCAGGCGCTGTCGCGGATGTTGCGCAACCTCACCGACAATGCTGCCTGCCACGCGGTTTCCCGCATCGACATCGCATTGCGCGAGCGGGACGGCACGGTGGTGCTGACCATCGCCGACGACGGGCCGGGGATTCCGGTGGCCGACCGCCTGCGGGTGTTCGACCGCTTCGTCCGGCTGGACTCCGATCGCGCCCGCAGCAGCGGCGGTACCGGACTGGGACTGGCCATCGTCTCTGAAATCGTTGCGGCACATGGCGGTACCGTTGTGATGACCGATCGGCCCGGTGGCGGAACCTTGGTCAGGGTTCAGTTGCCGGTTTGGCATTCTTCCGATTCGAGCCGATAGCCGGCCCCTCGGACGGTATGGATGCTGTTGGTACCAAACGGTATATCGATCTTGCGGCGGAGGTACCGGACATACACCTCGACAACGTTGTGCGGTCCGGCATAGTGGGCATCCCAGACATTCTGCAGGATGTCGGTCTTGCTCACCACGGTGTCCTTGTTGCGCATCAGATACTGCAGCAATCCGAATTCTCTGGGCGTCAAGTCGATTGGGACGCCGTCGCGGGCGACGGTCTTGCGAGCAGGATCCAGCGACAGTGACCCCGCCGTCATCACGACCGGACGTTGCGGCGCACCCCGGCGCTGCAGCGCACGCATCCGGGCAGCCAGCACATTGAACTTGAACGGTTTGGTCAGGTAGTCGTCGGCACCGAGGTCGAACGCGTCGGTCTCATCGAACTCACCGTCCTTGGCGGTCAGCATCAACACCGGAGTCCACACCTGCTGCGCCCGGATCCGCCGCAGCACCTCGTATCCGCTCATGCCCGGCAGCATGATGTCGAGCAGGATCACGTCGAAGTTGTCCTCGACGGCCAGGTGTGCGCCCTCCACACCGTTGTCGGCCACCACCACCACGCAACCCTCGGCCCGCAGCCCCAGACTCAGCGTCTTGGTCAGCCGCGGTTCGTCATCGACGATCAGCACCCTCATACCGTGGCCAATTGTGCTCGCCGATGACGGGACGCGCCACCACGCCGGCTACTCCGAAAGTTGGAATTCCACCATCGCCGTCACGGTGTCGACCGCTTCACTGAGCACGTCCAGACGAGCCGCCTCGCCGGGCGCGGCCAACAGCGAGTAGCGGTCAGCCTGCCCCATCGGCAACCGGGCCGCCAGCGCGTACAGCCGGTTCACCGGATCAATCCCGGCAGCCTCCACGATCTCGCGGCTGTGGATCGGCGTGCCGCGGGCTTCCCCGATCCGGTCGAAGAGCGCCACCATCCGGTTTTCCACGTCGGCGATGCGTGCGGCGTCGACCGGGCCGTCTTGTTCGTCGGGCCAGGGTTCGATCTCGGCGCGCGGATAGGGGTCGTCGTCGAGCCAGCGCAGCACCCGGATCCGCTCACCCATCACACACAGCAGCCGGTATTTGCCGACCCCGAACTCCTGACAGTCCACGATCCGGGCCAGCGCCCCGACGTCGCAGCGGCGGTCGCCGCCGCCCACCTCGCGGCCGGCCGAGATCAGCACCACCCCGAAAGCGGGCTCCGGCATGGCCATGCAGTCGCCCACCATCGCCACATAGCGCGGTTCGAAGATCCGCAGCGGCAATTCCTGGCCGGGCAGCATCGCCACTTCGAGCGGAAACATCGGTGAGACCGTCATTCGGCCAGGATCGTCCCAGTCCCCGAACCGGGTCAACTCTTAGTAACCTCTCTCCATGCCATCACCAGCCGAGCCGGAGTCGGCCCGCAGGCTACTGTCCGATCCGGGCTTCACCGATCTTGACGCGGTTGACCGACAGCTGATCGACCTGTTGCAGGCGGACGGCCGAATCCCCTATGCAGAGCTGGGCCGCCGGGCCGATATCACCGAAAAAACTGCGCGCCGCCGCGTCGCGCGCCTGCTCGACGAGGGCTATATCACCATCGCCGCGGTCACAGATCCGTCGGTTTTGGGGTTCGGCTCGATGGGCCTGGCCTTGTTGACCCTCGACGGCTCACGCACCCCCGTCGACCTCGCCGCCGAACTGGCGCACCTGCCCGAAGCCGACTACGTGACGGCCACGACGGGGCCGTTCGGGGTGGTACTGGAGCTGGTCTGCACCGACACCCGCGAGCTGCACGACGTGGCGTTCGGCAAGGTCGGCGCCCTGGCCGGGGTGCGCTCGGTCGAGCTGCTGCCCTACCTGCGGTTGCACTATCAGCAGGCCCAACTATCCGGCATGCTCGCCGATGGCGGGGTGCGGCCCCGGCCGCTCGACGACACCGACCGCTCGATCCTCACCCGGCTCGCTGTCGACGGGCGGGCCGCGTTCCGCGACTTCGCTTCTGCCCTGGGCTTATCCGAGACCACCATCCGCTCCCGCTACAGCCGGATCGTGGACTCCGGTGCGGCCCGGGTGATGTGTATCGCCAACCCGCTGCGGCTCGGGTACCGGCACAGCAGCTGGGTGGCGATCACGACCAAGGGCCGGGCTGGAGCCCAGAAGGTGGCCGAAGCGCTCACCCGGGTGGAGGCGGTGTCCTATGTGGCGCTGACCGCCGGTCGCTGGGATGTCCTCGTCGAGGTGGTGACCGCCAGCGGCGAGGATCTACTGACCGTGCTCGACGACAGCATCCGTGGGCTCGACGGCATCACCGAGATCCAGGCATGGCCGTATATCTCGGTGCACTACAAGGCGATTCACCCTCGGCTATAGGTCAAGTTCGCCGATCAGGGCGTCCACCACTTCGCGGAGGTCGCCGTCGTTCTCCTCGGCCACCCGGCGTTGTCGTTGATAGGACGCCCCGCCACGGTAGATATCGGCCACCGCGGCCAACTCGTCTGCGCACCGCAACGACTTGGCAACCGGCTCAAGGCGGTTCAGCAGCTCATCGAGATCTTCGGTGACCAACCGCTCATTGCTGTCCGCGTCCAGGATGATCACCGCGTCCAGGCCATAACGCGCGGCACGCCACTTGTTCTCCTGCACATGCCACGGCGGCATGGTCGGCAACTGTTCACCCGCGTCGAGCCTGCGATCCAGGTCGACGATCAGGCAATGGGTCAGGGCGACCAGCGCACCGAGCTCGTGCACATTCGACACCCCGTCGAAGATCCGCACCTCGATCGTGCCCAGGTGTGGTGAAGGCCTGATGTCCCAACGAATCTCGTTGAGGTGGTCGATGATGCCGGTTTTCTTCTGATCGTGGACGAAACCCTCGAACTCCGACCAAGTCTGGAATTGGAACGGCAGACCGGCGGTTGGCAGCTGCTGAAACATCATCGCCCGGTTGCTGGCATACCCGGTGTCCTCCCCGTCCCAGAACGGTGACGACGCCGAGAGCGCCAGCAGATGGGGGTACTGGTTGAGCAGCGAGGAGATGATCGGCATCACCTTGTGCGCCGAGGAAACCCCGACGTGCACATGCACACCCCAGATCAGCATCTGCCGGCCCCACCATTGGGTGCGCTTGATCAGCTCGGCATAGCGTGGAGCGTCGGTCAGCTTTTGCGCCGACCATTTTGCGAACGGGTGAGTGCCCGCGCAGAACAGCTCCACGCCGCGGGCACGTACGATCTTGCGCACCGCGCCGAGCGTGCTGCGCAGATCATCGATCGCCGCACCGGAGTTCTCGCAGATCCCGGTGACGAGCTCGACGGTGTTGCGCAGCAGCTCCTTGTGCACGTGTGGGTTCTCGCCGATCTCGGCGATCACCTCGGCGGCGGTGTTGCTCAGATCGCGGGTGTCAGCGTCGACGAGAGCGAACTCCCATTCGACGCCGACGGTCGGCCGGGGCGACCCGGCGAAATCGATGCGGCTATCAGCCTGCGCCGATAACACCGCACGCCACCCGGCCACCCGCGTCGCCGGTGGCCATCGTCGCCTGGTCGGGACCGGGGGTGCCGTTGATCTGCTGGTACTTCTCCGGCGGGATGTTGGCGAAGTTGTCCGACTTCTCGTGGATCATGATCGCGGTCTTGTTGCCGGCCAGCAGATCCTCGGCGGTGAACGCGTCGGTGGTGGTCACCAGCTTGGCCGAGCCGTCCTGGCGGACCTGCAATGAGCTCAGATCGCCGCTGGAGGGATGTCCGGTGTGTCCGGACACCTGGAAGTGGCCGCCGGCGGAGTTGAAGTCGCCGGGCGCGCCGCCGGTCGGTGACACCGAGTTGGCCTCGCACTTGCCGACCGAGTGGATGTGCAGACCATGGAAGCCGGGGGCCAGCTTGCCCGGAGCGGTGGTCTCGACCGTCACGGTGGCGAAGCCGTCGGCGAACTGGAAGGAGGCGGTTGCCACCGACGTCCCATCGGCGTTCTTGAGGTCCGCGGTGAGGGTCTCATTGCCGCCGGCCGCGTTCGCGCCGTGGCCACCGGGAGCAGCAGACGGCGACGGCGACGGCGATCCGGTCCAGATAGCCGGCGTGGTGCCGGGCGTGTCGGACGGCACCTGACCAGGGGGGCTACAGGCGCTCAGCGCGACAACGGGGGCAGCGAACAGGACGGCGACACTGACGGGCTTGAGCATGGCCCAAAGCCTAGCCGGTGACGACGACGATCACTCCCGGTGGTTGCTCGATAAGTTCCGCGCGCCGGGGTTCGACGGGTGCCTGCAGCGCCTTGCCCACAGATTCGGCGGCTTCCTTCTCGCCCGGAGCCTCACCGAAGTACACCGTGGTGCCCCCAACGCCTTCCAGCGTGAGGTTGCCGGTCTCGGTGACATTCCAGTGCGCCTCGCGCAGCCGGTTGGCCGCCGTCTCGGCCGCACCCGCGATTTCGGAGATGTTGTACACCCGCACGTCGGCCTTGGCCTCGGGTGCCGGTTCGGCCTTTGCCGATGTCTTCGTGGCGGTGGTGGTCGTGGTCGTGGTGGCCACTGTCGTCTGGTCCGACGAGTCGTCATCGGAGCCGAGCGCCTGGAATCCGACTAGCAGGAACACCACACCGAGGAACAACAGCACCATCACCATGGCGCGCAGGGGCAGCCCGGAGGAGTCTCGCTGATTCATCGCCACCACTGTATCGAGCGAACCGCCCGATCCGTCATCGTGTGACCTTTAGGTGCTGATATCGAAGCCGAGCCGACGCGCGGCCCGAGCCTTCTGCCGGCTGGCCCGCAACCGGCGCAGCCGCTTGACCAGCATCGGGTCGGCGGCCAGCGCCTCCGGCCGGTCCACCAGTGCGTTGAGCACCTGGTAGTACCGGGTGGCCGACATCGAGAACAGCTCCTTGATGGCGTCTTCCTTGCTGCCGGCGTACTTCCACCATTGCCGCTCGAAAGCCAAAACGTCATACTCGCGACGGGTGAGCCCTTCGGGCAGATCTGAGTCGTCCCCGGATCGCTCAGCCCGCGCCATGGCGCCGTCCATATCGCTCCTTGGGCCCTTCCGACAACCGAGAAATGACATTGCTGTAGTTCGGCGATCATTCAACCACGGCTTGCTGGGTTGAGGTGACACTTGATCCCGCGAGTCGGGTGAGAAGGATTGCCACCTTAAGCTTCCCCCATGGCCGTCGTACCGATTTGCATCGTCGGGGATCCCGTTCTGCACAAGCCGACCGACCCGGTGCCCGTTGGCCCGGACGGTTCGCTACCGGCGGACCTGCCCGAACTCATCCAGACCATGTTCGACACCATGGACGCCGCCAACGGGGTTGGCCTGGCCGCCAACCAGATCGGTGTGGGCAAGCGGTTGTTCGTCTACGACTGCGCCCCGACTCGCGGCCAGACGACACGCCGCCGCGGCGTGGTGATCAACCCCGTGCTGGAGACGTCCGACGTTCCCGAGACGATGCCCGACCCCGACGACGACGAGGAAGGCTGCCTGTCGGTGCCCGGCGAGCAGTTCCCCACCGGCCGGGCCGACTGGGCGCGGGTCACCGGCCTGGACGCCGACGGTTCGCCGATCACCCTGGAGGGCACCGACCTGTTTGCCCGGATGCTGCAGCACGAGACCGGGCACCTCGACGGGTTCCTCTACATCGACTGCCTGGTCGGCCGGCATGCACGTGCGGCCAAGAAGACCGTCAAACGCAACGGCTGGGGCACGCCCGGTCTGTCCTGGATGCCCGGCGAGGATCCCGACCCGTTCGGCCACTGATGCCGGCATTACCCGCACTCGGGTCCCGGGTCAGCCTGCGTTACCGGCTGCCCGCCGGGTCGGCCAAACCGCTGACCGACGTCATCGGATACCTGGAACGCCTGGAGCCGACGGTGCTGATCCGCACCAAGGACGGCGAACTCGTCGACGTCGCCCCCACCGACATCGTGAGCGTGCGCGAGCTGTCGCATGCCCCGGTGCGGGCCTCGGAGATCCGCGCGCTGGAACACGCTGCCGCCCTGGCCTGGCCCGGAGTCGAGCAGCAGTGGCTTGGCGGCTGGCTGCTGCGCGCCGGCCACGGCGTCACCAGTCGCGCCAATTCCGCTGTTCCACTGGGGGTTTCGGCCCAGATCGCCGATCTTCGCGCGGTGGCGGACTGGTACCGCGAACGCGGCCTGCCGGCCTGGCTGGCCCTACCCGAGCGGCTGCTGCCGATCCGCGCCGCCGGCATCAAACCGGCCCGGGTCATGGTTCGGGCGCTATCCGGCCCCGCACCCACTGGCACGCCCGAGCAGCACTCGACGCCGGCGGTCAGGCTGGCGCCCCAACCGGACCCGGCGTGGCTGGGAATCTACGAACGCGAGGTCCCGGTCGACGTGCTGGCCGCGGTGGTCGACGGCCAGCTGGCCTTCGCCACGGTCGCCGATTGCGCCGTCGGCCGTGGCGCGGTGACGACGGCCCCGGACGGCACGCCGTGGCTCGGCATCTCGTCGGTACGGGTCTCCCCCGCCCAGCGGCGACAGGGATACGCCCGCGCGGTGTGTGCGGCACTGCTGGCCTGGGGCGCCGCGACGGGTGCGCGGCAGGCCTACGTTCAGGTGGAGGTCGACAACCTGGCCGCGATCGCGCTGTACACCTCGATGGGTTTCCGGTTGCACCACCAAACCCGTTATGTCGCCGCCGACGAGCTGCTGACGCCGCGCTGACCCGTCGGCGCGATCAGCCTTGCGGGCTCCATACCGTGGTGGCGATGAGTTCCGGCCGGACATGACGCGTTTGGCCATCCCGGCGGAAGGACAAGAAGACCGTCGCACCGGCCCACGTAGGGTAGGTGCCCATGCGCCTGGCCACCTGGAACGTCAACTCCATCCGCACCCGCGTCGACCGTGTCACCGACTGGCTCTCCCGAGCCGACGTAGATGTGCTGGCCATGCAGGAGACCAAGTGCACCGACGCACAGTTCCCGATGATGCCGTTCGCGGCGTTGGGCTACGAGGTGGCGCACGTCGGACTCAGTCAGTGGAACGGGGTGGCCATCGCGTCGCGGGTCGGCCTCGACGACGTCGAGATCGGGTTCGCCGGTCAACCCACCTGGAGCAGCAAGCCCGAAGAGGACCCGGCGGCCGAAGCCCGCGCCCTGGGCGCGACCTGCGCCGGCGTGCGGGTATGGAGCCTGTACGTCCCCAACGGCCGCACGCTGGCCGATCCGCATTACGCCTACAAGCTGGATTGGCTTGCAGCGCTGCGCGATACCGCCACGGGATGGTTGCGCGAGGATCCGAACCAGCCCATCGCGCTGGTCGGCGACTGGAATATCGCGCCCACCGATGAGGATGTCTGGGACATGGCCGCCTTCGATGGCAGCACCCATGTGTCAGAACCCGAGCGGGCCGCCTTCCAGGCCATGCATGACGCCCAATTCACCGATGTGGTGCGGTCTTTCACGCCCGGCCCGGGGATCTACACCTACTGGGACTACACCCAGCTGGCGTTCCAGAAGCGCCGCGGCATGCGCATCGATTTCATTCTCGGCTCACCCGGACTGGCCTCGCGGGTCAAGCACGCCGAAATCGTCAAGGACGAACGCCGCCCCAAGAAGGGCACCACCGCACCCAGCGACCACGCGCCGGTCGTGGTCGAGCTGGGTGAGTGACGTTCCGGCTATCGCGCCGACGCCGCGATGAGCTCCACGGCTTCCGCCACGTTGTCGGTGCACCGGATGAGGGCAAGGTCGGATTCGCTGATCTTGCCGCCGGCCAGGACCGTGCTGCGGATCCAGTCGATCAGGCCCGACCAGTAGTCGACGCCGAGCAGGATGATCGGAAACTGGGTGACCTTGCGCGTCTGCACCAGGGTGAGGGCCTCGAATAGTTCGTCGAGGGTGCCGAATCCGCCGGGCAAGCACACGAACGCCTGCGCGTACTTGACGAACATGGTCTTGCGGACGAAGAAGTAGCGGAAGTTGATGCCGAGATCGACCCAATTGTTGAGGCGCTGCTCAAAAGGCAGTTCGATACCAAGGCCGACGGAGTAACCGCCGGACTCGCTGGCCCCGCGGTTGACCGCCGCCATCGCGCCGGGGCCCCCGCCGGTGATCACCGCGTAGCCCGCTTGAACCAGAGCGGTTCCCAGTTCGCGGCCCAACTGGTACTCGGGGGAATCCGGCTCGGCCCGGGCCGACCCGAAAACCGTGACAGCGTTGGGTATTTCGGCGAGTGCATCGAAGCCCTCTACAAACTCGCCCTGGATTCGCAGCACCCGCCACGGATCCGTGTGCTTCCAGTTGGTGTCGTCACGCCTGCCCAGTAGGCGCTGATCGGCGGTCGTGGTGGCGCAGCGTTCGCGACGCAGTTGCACCGAACCGCGTATTTGGAGCTGGCTGTCGTTGTTCCGGGTCACCCGCGCCAGGGTAGGTGACACCGCCCCGGCCGCTCAGGCCTCAGGCTGCTCAGGACGGCTCTTCGACGCAGTACACCCGCTGCGGCTGCGGAAATGTGACCGCCTGACCGTCGGGTCCACACACCGAGGTGTCCGTCGAGCCATCGACCCGCTTGGCGATCTTCGTGACGGCTGCGGGATCCGAACATTCCAGCGGCGTGAAGAGCCCCTTCGCCACCTCGACGTCAAAGCACTCCCCCTCGTCGGCATCGAGGATGAAGCAATAGGTGCGGGAACTGTTCGTCAGCACCCCGTAGCGGGATTCATCCCGCTCACCGTCGGGACAGATCGCCGATCCGTCGCCCTTTAACGCCAGTTGGTAGACCGCGTCCGGATTGCTGCAACTGACCGGTTCGGGGTTCATGTTCGCCGAGGAGTACTGGTCGCCGGTAATGCAGTCACCTATCGAAAGACCCCCGCCGGCAGCCGATTTCGACGAATGCAGCGCGGTCTTCGCCACCAAACCGAACAACCCGAACACAAGTATCAGGGCACCGATGACAATCAACGCGGTACCACGGGACTTCCGGGCCACCGGCGGATATGCCTGTGGGTACGGCCCGGCCTGGTATACGCCGGGCGGATTCTGCGGGTACCCCGGAGGATAGCCCGGGGTTGGCGGGTACCCGGGATGCTGCGGGTACCCGATCTGACCCGGCGGCTGCCTGCGCGACGCCGAGCGCTGACGCAAGCCGATGATCAACAACAGCAACCCCGCCCCGGGAATGAACAGCGACCCGATCAGGTATCCGAAGGATTCAGCGGCGCTGCCGGCAGCCAGAGTTTGCTCGATCATCAGAAAATTCTGACACGCAGACACCTGACCCGCCGGCACATATTTGCTCGGGCTCGATCATCGATGCCCGCCGCTCAGGCCTCATTGTCGGCTCCGGCCTCCGTCCCATACCTGCCCGCGTTGAACAGCGACGCCACCGCACCGATCAGCATCATCACCGCGGCGGCGATGAACACCACCGTCAGCCCGGCATGGAACGGTTCGGTGATCAACCGCGGGAAGAACTCCTGCCCGGTCAGCACGTCAGCGTTGACACCGGGTTGCTGCAGCGCGTGTGAGGGGGCCAGCAATTCGGCGATCGGGTTGTATCCCAGGAACGCCGCGAACAGGCTGCCGACCGGCGGCAGGTTGGCGACATCCTGGGCCACTGCCGACGAAACACCCTGTTGCTCAAGCCCGGTGCTCATCGCGGTGGGCAGGGTTCCGGCCAGCCCGACGATCATCAACGAGAAGAAGATGCCGATCGACAGCGACGAGCCGGCGTTGAAGAACGTCGCCCGCACCCCGGAGGCCGCACCGCGCTCGGCCGCGGGCACCGCGGACATCACCGCCGCGGTGTTGGGCGCGGTGAAGATTCCGCCGCCCAGGCCGTTGAGGAACACCAGTAGCGCGAACAGCCAGTAGTTGAAGTCGACCGGGATCATCACCAGCGCCACGAAGGTCACGGCCATCAGCAGCATGCCGCCGACGGTGAACGGGCGCGCGCCGTAGCGGTCGGACAGTGTCCCGGCCAGCGGACCCGACACCAGGAAGCCGATGGTCATCGGCAGCATGTAGATGCCGGCCCACAGCGGGGTGGACTCGAAGCTGTAGCCGTGCAGCGGAAGCCAGATGCCCTGCAGCCAGATGATCAACATGAACTGCAGCCCGCCGCGGCCCACCGAGCTCATCAGCCCGGCCAGGTTGCCCATCCCGAACGCCGTGGTGCGGAACAGCCGGATGTTCATCATCGGGTGCTCGACCCGTAGTTCGATGAAGCAGAACCCGATCAGCAGCAGCACACCGGCGACAACCGCGCCCATCACCCAGGGGTTGAGCCAGCCGGTGGTGGACTCGCCGTAGGGCTGGATGCCGTAGGTGATGCCGATCAGCAGCACGGTCAGCCCGATGCCGAAGGTCAGGGTTCCGGCCCAGTCCAGCCGGCCGGGGCTGCGCACGCCGAGCTCTTTGAGCGAGCGGTAGCTCCAGATGGTGCCGAGGATGCCGACCGGGACGCCGACCCAGAAGATCGCCCGCCAGTCCCATTCGGAGAGCGCACCACCGATCAACAGGCCCAGGAAGGAACCCGCGACCGCGGAGACCATGTTGACGCCCAGGGCCATGCCGCGCTGGTTGGCCGGGAAGGCGTCGGTGAGGATCGCCGACGACGACGCCATCAGCATCGCGCCGCCCACACCTTGGACCACCCGCCAGCCGATCAGCCAGACCGCGCCGCCGCCGAGATGGAACGGGTCGATCGACAGGGCGACCGCGGCCACGGTGAACACCACGAAGCCCAGGTTGTAGATCCGGACCCGGCCGTACATGTCGCCGAGGCGGCCGAACAGCACCACCAACACCGCGGTCACCACCAGGTAGCCCATCAGCATCCACAGCAGGTAGCTGACGTTGGCCGGGGCCAGCGGGTTGAGCCCGATGCCCCGGAAGATCGCGGGCAGGGAGATCAGCACGATGGAGGCGTTGATGGTGGCCATCAAGGTGCCCAGGGTGGTGTTGGACAGCGCGATCCACTTGTACAACGGGTGGTCTTGATCCATTCGTTTGCGGCGGCGGGCCGTCTCGGCCTGGGCGGCGTCGACGACACCCAGGGTGTTCGTCGCTTCAGTCTCAGTCGTCATCTTGTGTTCGCTTTTCGTATCGCTTAACGGGACCAAATCGGGGCCAGCGACGACCCAATACCTGCAAAACATATACATTAGCTATGCAAATCGGGCTGCGGCAACTCCCCGTCGCGGGGCCGCCTGCCCGCTTCGCCGGTTTCGACGTCAAGGTTGCGCAACCAGGCTCAACCCAGCCCTGGTGTCGGAAACCGTGACGTCCGGTTCCCCTCGCCGCCACGACTGCGCTAGGTTGGGGCCTGCAAACCACACGCGGGAGTGCGCACGAGCGCACTGAGAGGACGGGTACGCCCGTCGACCGTACGAACCTGACCGGGTAATGCCGGCGTAGGGAGATGAAATGAGTAGTGCTGTTGTCGACCCATCCGTGACCACCGGTCCGATCACCGGAAGCACCAAGGTCTATCGCGAAATCGCGCATGCCGGCGTGAGCATGCGGGTGCCATATCGCCGGGTGAACCTCACCAATGGTGAGCATCTGGACCTGCATGACACCTCGGGCCCGTACACCGATGCGGACGCGGCGATCGACCTGAACGCCGGCCTGCCGCCGCGGCCCGGCGTGGTGTCCGACCGCGGCACCCAGCTGCAACGCGCCCGGGCCGGGGAAATCACCGCCGAGATGGCGTATATCGCTGAGCGCGAGGGTGTCTCGCCGGAGCTGGTGCGCGACGAGGTCGCGCGGGGCCGCGCGGTCATCCCGGCCAATCACAATCATCCCGAGAGCGAGCCGATGATCATCGGCAAGGCGTTCTCGGTGAAAATCAATGCCAATATCGGCAATTCGGCCGTCACCTCCTCGATCGCCGAAGAGGTGGACAAGATGGTGTGGGCCACCCGCTGGGGCGCCGACACCATCATGGACCTGTCGACGGGCAAGGACATCCACCTGACCCGGGAATGGATTCTGCGCAACTCCCCCGTCCCGGTCGGCACCGTCCCGATCTACCAGGCACTGGAGAAGGTCAACGGTGACCCCACCAAGTTGACCTGGGAAATGTACCGCGACACCGTGATTGAGCAATGCGAGCAGGGCGTCGACTACATGACGGTGCACGCCGGGGTGCTGCTGCGCTACATCCCGCTGACGGTCAACCGGGTCACCGGCATCGTGTCCCGGGGCGGATCGATCATGGCGGCCTGGTGCCTGGCCCACCACACCGAATCGTTCCTGTACACCAACTTTGACGAACTCTGCGAGATCCTGGCCCGCTACGACGTCACCTTCTCCCTGGGCGACGGGCTGCGGCCCGGGTCGATCGCCGACGCCAACGACGAAGCCCAGTTCGCCGAGCTGCGCACCCTGGGCGAACTCACCAAGATCGCCAAATCCCATGGCGTACAGGTGATGATCGAAGGCCCCGGCCACATTCCCATGCACAAGATCGTGGAGAACGTGCGCCTGGAGGAGGAGCTGTGCGAGGAGGCGCCGTTCTACACCCTGGGACCGTTGGCCACCGATATCGCACCGGCCTATGACCACATCACCTCGGCGATCGGCGCGGCCATCATCGCCCAGGCCGGCACCGCGATGCTGTGCTACGTCACGCCCAAGGAACACCTGGGCCTGCCGGACCGCAAGGACGTCAAGGACGGGGTGATCGCCTACAAGATCGCCGCGCACGCCGCCGATCTGGCCAAGGGGCATCCCCGGGCGCAGCAGCGCGACGACGCGCTCTCCAAGGCCCGGTTCGAGTTCCGTTGGCACGACCAGTTCGCGCTGTCCCTGGACCCGGACACCGCCCGCGAATTCCACGACGAGACGCTGCCGGCCGAACCGGCCAAGACCGCGCATTTCTGTTCGATGTGCGGGCCGAAGTTCTGCTCGATGCGTATTTCGCACGACATCCGTGACACCTATCCCGATGGTGTGCCCGACGAGATCGCGGCCGGGATGGCCGCCAAGTCTCAGGAGTTCGCCGAACACGGCAACCGCGTCTATCTACCCTTGACCTCGTGAGGCCGAAGTGAACTACCTGCCGCTGCCCGCAGTGGGTGACACGCCGCTGCGGGTGATGACCATCGCCGGCTCCGATTCCGGCGGTGGCGCCGGAATCCAGGCCGACCTGCGGACCTTCGCCATGCTCGGTCTGCACGGCTGTGTCGCGCTGACCGCGGTGACCGTGCAGAACTCGGTCGGTGTCAAGGGATTTCACGAGGTCCCGGTCGACGTGATCGCCGATCAGATCTCGGCGGTCACCTCCGACATCGGGATTCAGGCCGCCAAGACCGGGATGCTGGCCTCCTCGGAGATCATCACCACGATCGCCAAGACCTGGCGGGCCGAGGGCCTGGCTGCACATGTGCCGCTGGTCGTCGACCCGGTGTGCGCGTCGATGCACGGCGATCCGTTGCTGCACCACAGCGCCCTGGACGCGCTGCGCACGGAGCTGTTTCCGCTGGCCACGCTGGTCACCCCGAACCTCGACGAGGTAGGGCTGCTGGTGGGTGTGGAGGTCGTCGACCAAACGTCGCAACGCGAGGCGGCGCGGGCACTGCACGCCCTGGGGCCCGGATGGGTACTGGTCAAGGGCGGGCACATGCGCGCGTCGGCGGCCAGCCCGGACGTGCTGTTCGACGGCACCGACTTCTACGAATTCGCCGCGCCCCGGATCGACACCGGTCACGACCACGGCGCCGGCGATACCCTCGCGGCCGCCACGACCTGCGCTCTGGCACACGGCTATTCGGTGCCGGAGGCGGTGGAGTTCGCCAAGAGCTGGGTGACCGAATGCATCCGGGCGGCCTATCCACTCGGGCACGGCCACGGCCCGGTGAACGCGCTGTTCCGGCTGCAGTCATGAGCCTCGACGCGATCGCGGGCATCGCCCACGAACCCGACGGCACCCCGAATGGGGTCGTGGTGCTCACCCACGGCGCCGGCGGCAACCGGGAATCGCCGCTGCTGGTCCGGATCTGCGACGAATGGGCCGGCCGCGGCTGGCTGGCCATCCGGTACAACCTGCCGTACCGGCGGCGCAGGCCCAAGGGACCGCCGTCGGGGTCGGCGGCCGGTGACCAGGAAGGGATCGCTGAGGCGATCGCGCTGGCCCGCACCCTCACCGCTGGCCCCGTGATCGCGGGTGGGCATTCCTATGGCGGGCGAATGACCTCGATGGTGACGGCGGACGGGGCGGGCCCCGACGTACTGACCCTGTTCTCCTACCCACTGCATCCGCCGGGCAAGCCGGAACGCGCCCGCACCGAACATCTGCCCCGCATCGCGGTGCCGACGGTGTTCACCCACGGCACCGCCGATCCGTTCGGCTCGATCGACGAGCTCAACGCCGCGGCGGCACTGGTCGGCGGCCCCACCGAGATGGTCGTCATCACCGGCGCCCGCCACGACCTGGGTTCCAAGACCCTCGACGTTCCGGCCCTTGCGGTGGATGCGGCGTTGCGGGCACTCGATATCGTCGAACCATGACCTACCCGCCCGGTCCTCCCGGCCCCGGCTATCCGCCGCCACCACCGCAGCCGTATTCCATGGGGCCTGGCCAGTTTCCGGCGCCCCAGAGCCAGCCCCCGAAAACGTCCCCGGCGCTCAAGTGGGTGCTGCTGGGGGTCGTGGTTCTGGTCGCGCTCGTCGTCGCGGCCGGGGCGGTGTTCGTGCTCGCGAAGGATCGCGGGGCGACCGGGGCCAGTGAGGTCAAGTCCGGCGACTGCCTGGCCGAAATCCCCGACAGCAGCCGTGTGCTCTACGTCAAGACCCTGGGGTGCGATCAGCCGCACAAGGGTGAGGTGTTCGCGGTGCTGACGCTGCCGGATGGAGATTTCCCCGGAGAGGCCGCGGTGGTCAAGTACACCGACAAGTGCGCGCCTGCGCTGGCCCAGTACGCCCCGGACACTATCGAGGATCCTGAGATCCAGCTGTTCGTGCTGTACCCGACAGCCGACTCCTGGCAACGTGGGGACCGCACCGTGACATGCATCGCGACCAGCGAGAATCCCCGCACCGGGAAATTAGGGTAACGCCCTACTCTAGTCCGCCCAGTTCGGGCGAACTGACACTCGACTCATGGTCGAGACCAAGGATGCTCCGGCTATTTCGACGCTGCCGCTGGCACCGCGCAATCCGTTGCCGTACCGGCAGATGCTCAAAGCGTTGCGGTCCTTCATCGAGGGCCACCAGGCGCTCCGCGACGCCGGCGGTCCGGTCAGCCGGATGGTGCTGGGGCCGCGGTGGCTCATCCCGCCGGCCCTGCTGATCACCTCCCCACAGGGAGCGCGCGACGTCCTTGGGCGCAGTGATGCCGTCGCCGACCGCGGCGGCGCGCTCAACATGATCGAGTTACGTCGGCTGATGGGCGGCAACTTGCTGAATCTGCCGCATGAGCGCTGGCTGCCGCGGCGGCGCACGGTGCAGCCGATGTTCACCAAGCAGAACGTTCCGCGGTATGCGGGGCACATGGCCGCCGCGGCGCAATCGATCGCCGACGGCTGGCGCGACGGTGAGACGGTCGATCTGGATGTCGCGTGCCGGGCGCTCACCCTGCGTGCGCTGGGCCGCTCGGTGTTCGGGTTGGATCTCGACGAGCGGGCCAACGACGTGGGCCCGGCGCTGCGGACCGCGTTGTGCTGGATTTCCGACCGGGCGGTGCGGCCGGTGAACTTACCGCAGTGGGTGCCCACCGGCGGCCAGCGGCGGGCCAAGGCGGCGAATGCCCATCTGCATCAGCTGGCCGCCGAGATCCTTGCCGCCGTGCGCGCCGATCCTGATCGGGACGCGCCGCTGGTGCGTGCCCTCATCGAGGCTCGCGACCCGGACACCGGGCTAGCGCTCACCGACGACGAAATCTGCCATGAATTGGTGCTTTTCATGCTCGCCGGACACGACACCACCTCCACCACACTGTGCTACTCGCTGTGGGCGCTGGGCCGCAATCCCGATATCCAGGCCCGCGTGCACGCCGAAGTCGCCGCACTGGGCGAGCGCACGCTGACCCCCGAGGACGTGCCGCACCTGGAGCACACCGTGCGGGTTCTGCATGAAGCACTGCGGTTGTGCCCGCCCGGTGCCGGCACGCCACGGATGCTCAACGAGGAGATGACCGTCCACGGCTACCGGGCCGAGGCCGGCACGATGGCCATCGTCAACTTCTATGTCATGCACCGTGATCCGGCGCTGTGGGAGAACCCGTTGACCTTCGACCCGGACCGCTTCACCCCCGAGCGCTCCGCTGGCCGAAACCGTTGGCAATACCTGCCTTTCGGCGGGGGTCCACGGTCCTGCGTCGGCGATCACTTTGCCATGCTGGAGACCACCCTGGCCCTGGCCACCATCGTCGGCAGCATTCACGTCGAATCCCTGCACAACGACTTCCCGGTGGAGACCCCCTTCACCGTGATCGCCGCGGAGCCGATCCCGGCCCGCATTACCAGGAGGAGAACACCATGAAGTTCATCGTGCACTGGACTCAGTCACAAGCTAACTTCCGTGACGCGGTCGAGAAGTTCAAGAAGACCGGCGGCCAGGTTCCGAAAGGGGCGAAAATGCTCCACCGTTGGTGGGGCATGAACGGCCAGGGCTTCGCCATCGTGGAGACCGACGACGCCAAGACCATGTTCGAATCGGTCGCCGAATGGGGTGAGTTCCTCACCTTTGACATCACGCCCGCGGTGGAGGACGCCGAGGCCGGCGAGGTGATTGCCAAGCTGTTCTGACGGCCTGGCCAATACTGCCTTTCCGCCGGTGAGCAGACCGGCGCGAGGTTATGCTCGCGTTGCCGCGTGCTGTGCGGTTGCGTGGCGGGAAGGTGGGAAGCTGGCCCATGCGCGCTGCGTCCGATAACCCCTGGCCCGCACTACTGGTGTCGGATTGGGAGCCCACCCGCGACACCCTGCACATGTGGACGCAGATCGTGGGAAAGATCCGCCTGACGTATTCGCCATTGCTCAACCATTGGTGGCAGGTGACCTTCTATGTGAGTCCGCGCGGCCTGACGACGTCTTCGATTCCGTATCGAAACCGGTTGTTCGACATGGAGTTCGACTTCATCGACCATGTGCTGGCGATCCGCACCAGCGACGGTGGATCGCGCACCGTCGCGTTGGCCCCGAAGTCGGTCGCCGAGTTCTACGCCGAAACCTTTGCCGCATTGGAGCAGCTGGGCATCGAATCGCGAATCACCGCGCGTCCCAACGAGGTCGTCGTTGCCATACCGTTTGCCGAAGATCACCAACACGCGTCCTACGACCCCGAAGCCGCCAACGCGTTCTGGCGTCAACTGGTACAGGCGCACCGGGTGATCAGCGATTTCCGTGCGTATTTCATCGGCAAGGTGAACCCCGTGCACTTCTTCTGGGGCTCATTCGACCTGGCCTGCACCAGATTCTCCGGCCGTCCCGCGCCCAAGCACTCCGGTGGCGCACTCAACTGCCCCGATTGGGTGATGGTGGAAGGGTATTCGCACGAGTTGAGCAGTTGTGGATTCTGGCCGGGCGGCGGCGAAGAAGGCGCGTTCTACGCCTACGCCTATCCCGAGCCGGACGGTTTCGCGGACTATCCCGTCGGCCCGGACGCAGCGTTCTACAGCCCGGACTTCAAGCAGTTCCTGCTGCCCTACGAAGCGGTGCGAACGTCCACCGACCCCGACCGCGCCCTGTTGGAATTCTTGCAGTCCAGCTACGCCGCCGCGGCCGACCTCGGCGACTGGGATCGGGCGGGCCTGGAATGCGATCCGCAGCGCTGGCCACCGCACCCGGCATTGAGGTAACCGTCGCCGCCGCGTGCGTAACGCTGTGGCGCACGCTACCGACTAAGACCTAGTCTCAGCACTCAGCCCGGCAAGTACCTGTTCGCGCAGGATGTCGGCGTGCCCGCAGTGATGTGCCAGCTCGCGCAGGACTTGCAAATACACCCAACGCAGCGTGCGCGGCCCGGCCCGATGGCCGGTCACGACGGCGTCCAGCGGCAGATCAGCGACCGCCGACCGCGCCGTCGCGCAGGCCTCCCGGTAGGCCGCCGTAACCGAGGCGACGGTGTCGTCGTCGGCGAGCCGGAAGGACTCGTCCGGGCTCTGCACCAAACCGAGCTCACGACGGGACGTGCCATTCACGCACTCCTCGAACCACACCCGCTGCATCCACGTGACGTGCTTGAGCAGCCCGAGCAACGTCGTCGCCGACAAGACGAGCCGGCGGCGGGCCTGCTCCTCGGTCAGGCCCGCGAGGGTTAGCTCCAGCGCGCTCCGGTACTCCTCGACGAACGCATCGAACTGGGCGCGTTCCTCGTCAAGCCGCACATCGAACGAGCCCATCAGAGTCTCCCATCCCGCCGCAGGCCGTGGGGCCGGCAGCGCACGAGCGGCGGCCCACGCCAACGATTCTAAGATGTGTTGAAAGCACTCCTGCTACGCGAACCCAACCGGTCGGCAACTGCGCATCGGCACGGCCGTACTATTTCAACCCAAGCGGCGAGGCAACGCCGCTACGACCGGTGACGACCCTCCGGGCCGTCACCGAAGCTTCACGATTCTCGTTGAGCGACTACACATTTGCCTGATCAGAGAGGGTCACAAATGGCAAAGGGCAATAACTGCAAGCTGGTCAAGCTCGTCGGCCTCGGCCTGGCCGGCGTCGGTGTCTCACACTTTGTGAAACCAGAGCTGTTCGAGTCGATCACCAAGCCTGCGTTCCCCAACGACACGCAGAAGCACATCTACACCAACGGCGGCATCGAAACCGCGATCGGCCTGGGCCTCGTGCTGCCCAAGACCCGCAAGCTCGCCAAAATCGGCACGCTGGGCTACCTGGCCTACCTGGCCGGCAACGCCGTGCGCAACCGGTAACGACCCAGCAGAGTCAGATCGAGCAGGCCCGCGACAACGGCGCGGGCCTGCTCTGAATTCTGATAGTTCATCAGCCGGCCCAGGTCGATCACCAACGCCATCGCCGCATGAACGGCGAAGCGCGCCTGACCCGCACTCCAGTCCGGGCGCAACGGCATGACGACCTCGACCCACGATTCCACGGCCGCACGCTGCAGGTCGCGCAGGATCTTCTGGTCGGCGGGCGTCATGTTCAGGCGTTCGGTGTAGTAGACGTAGTCCAACTCGGGGCGGTCGAAGGATCTGGCCACGTAATCGTCGATGAGGGCGCCCAGCGCCTGCTCGGGGTCATCGGCGGCACCGAGCAGCGCGGCCATGTCCGCCGACAACCGGTCGGCGGCCCGCCGGAAACCGGCGGCCAGGATGTCGGACTTGCCCGAGAAATACCGGTAGATCCCCGAAGCAGGGATGCCGACGGCCGTCGCGATGTCCTCCATCGTGGTGTCGCGGTAGCCATTCTGGTTGAACAGCCGCATCGATTCGGTCAGCAGCGCTTCGTATTTGGTCGGGCTCACGGTGGCCGGGGGCGTCACAACCGGGTCGGTCGCACCGGGGAACTCCGGCAGCTCGGCGGTCAGCACGGTATCGCAGATGTCGGTGAGCACCGCGCGAATCTGACCGGCAGGCAGTTTGGCCCGATGATCGACCACACTGCCGATCACGCTCAGTGCCGCGGTCGACAGGGTCCAGCGTTCCCGCGAACCGAGTTCGGGCCGCAGCTGCGTCAGCGGCCGCTGAATCCTGCGGTGCACCTTGCGGATCTGGACATCGAGCGTGTTCTGGTCATCGCCACGCAGATAGCGCGCCTCCCAGCGGTACAAGCCGCCGGATTCCCGGTTTGCCAAGGAGGTGTCGCTGATCGCGGCGAGCAGCCGCCGCAGCTGCTCGCGCGGTTCGCCGTCGACTTCGTCGGCGAACGCGGTCGCGTCGACGAGTTGCTGGCCGAGGTTGAGCACGGCGTCGCGAAACAGCTCGTACTTACTCGAATAGTGCCGGTACAACGCGGCAGCGGAGATCCCGACCCGCGAGGCGATCGCCTCCATGCTCACCCCGTGATACCCGAGTGCGCTGAACGACTCCGCCGAAGCCCGCGCTATCTGCGCCTTTCGGTCCTTCGGACGACGTCGCACTCCATCGGCACCAGTGTCGACGGGCCGGGGCGAGGTGCGCGCCATTCCGTCACCATAACGGACCGAACAGTCGCGTCAAAATGCCAGCGCGACGAAGAATGGGCGTTAACATAGACCGGCGCCAGGCCGGACGGGGGCCCAGCGCTTTGCCAGGCTATGGAGGTTGCTGGGCCACCGCGTCGCGGCGAAGCTCACCCGGGGACGTTGGCCTTCAACGATGCCAGTGCATCGGCACTCAACCGGGCAAGCTCCTCGGCCTCGGTCCGATCGAGAACGGCCGCGAAGATCTCCGCCATCCGTCGATTGGTGGCCTGCTCGATCGCGGCGTAGCGGTCCTTCTTGGCTGCGCCGTCGGCGAACGGTTCCGGCCAGCCGAACATCATGGTGTACTTCGGCCCCTTGTTGAGCATGTGCGCTTCAACCGGGTCGATTCCGGAGATGGTGAGCGCGTTGAAATGCACCCCGGCGCGCAGCTCCCGCAGCACAAACATCACCTGCAGCGCCCGTGCGGCGGCATCGTCGGCCAACGGCATCACGCGCCAACCGGCGAACAACGGCAGCCCGGCACCCGGCGTCGCGGCGATGACCCGCTCCCCCAGCTCGGCCAGCCGATCCAGCCCCTGGGCGCCGTCCAGGTACTTGCGTCCGAAATTCGCGGTTTGGTCCCAATACTGTTGCGCCGCACCGGCAGCACCGCGCACTGCGATACCTGCGTCCCACATCGCGGCGATCCCGGCCGGTTCGAACACCGCGAACACCGAACTGACCGTGGCGCCGGTGGCCTCACCCAGCACTCCGCCTCGGCCGGCGACATAATGCGCCAGCGGGTTCTGATAGCCGGCGGCGACACTCTCGGCAAAGGTCTCCGGATGCAGCATGAAAACAGCGACGGCTTCCTCCATAGCCGCTCCCGCGGCAGCGGTGGCATCCAGCAGGTCGGTGTCGCTCATGGCAGTGATTCCTCCTGAGTAGCGGACTTCTCCTTGGAAGACTACGGCCGGGAACGACCGGGCGAGCTCCGGGGCTACACGGCCGGTGGCCGCGGTGGTGCCGTTTCTGATCCGCCCTGGCAGCTAGATCGGGTTGAATGTCGAGATCAGCCAGTTCCCATCGACTTTGGTAAGCCCGACCTTCACCGCGCTGGCCGCCTGTGCCGGTTCGGGGTTGTCGCGGCTGGTTGTCGCCTGGTTCAGGTAGACCAGTACCTCCGCGGTGTCGGACTGCATGGTGATCGGAGCAGCGCGAACAACCGAGGCGGCGGCGCGAATGTCTTTCTGTTTGGCCGCAGGCGCCACGAACTTGTCGGCGAATTGGCTGTAATAGTCCAGGAAATCGCCGGTCAGGTGAGATCGCGCGTCGGCGAAGTCCCGATCCAAACTATCTGGCGCATACGACAACAACGCCACCGAACCTTCGGACGCTGCGTCGACAACCGTCGCAGACGCTCCGGCTGCCTCATGTTCGGCGCGATAGACGCCGAAATAGAGTGCCGCCGCAGAGCCCGCCGAAGCCAGCAGTACGCAGACGACCGCGATCGGTCGCCATCGCCGGGCAACGCGATGGATCCACCGTTCCCGGGGCGCGACCCCCTCGTCGACTACCGTCTGCTCAGCCTCAATCTCACTGACGCCGCCGGTCTTTGACTCCTCGGTGATCGATTCACCGTCCGAAGTGCTCTCGATATCGGCGTCGGTTGTAGTTGTGCTCACGGGACGAACTCCACTTTCGACATCTTGATCTGTCCCCCGTCTTTGACCATGGTGAGGCTCAAGCGCCAGTTCCGCGGCTGCTGATTGACCCCGGCCGAGTTGCTCACTGTGGTCGCCGTACCGACGAGGACGACTGCGGAGTCGGCATCCATCGACTGCACTGCGGAGGCCTTCACGGTCGCCTTCGTCGTGGCTTTCGAATCCTGCGCCGCTTTCACCAGATCTTCGGCGGACGACTGGATGTCGTCCTTGAACTGGCCGGTCGAGTTGTCGATGATCTGCCGGACGTTGTCCTGTGCCGTGGCGCTGTCGATCGACATCAAGGTGACGGCGGCTTGCGACGCGGCGGCCGCGAATTCCGCGCGGCGCTGCTGCTCACCGTCGGCTTGCTGGTGAAACCAGATCATGTATCCACTGGCCGCCAGCAACGCGCCGCTGACCAGGATGGCGACGCCGGCGAGCAATGTCGCAAGACTCGGACGCCACCTGCGCTTCTCGTCCGCGTCCGACGGTTGATCCTCGTCCTCATCCGCAGGGTCGGTGGTTTCAGCCTGATCCGGCAACTCCGGGTCATCGTCGCTCAGCTGCGAAGTGACATCGTCGGACTCGTCGAGCTCGTCGAGCTCGGCTGTCTCAGTTTCCTGGTCGGAGCGGCTGAGTAACCGCATAGTGCACCTCCGGTTGGTCTCGGCCAGTCGCGGATGGCACCAGTTACTGCGGTCGCCTCATGGCCGATGTGACTGCTGCCGCACGGTAGTGCGGTCACAGGCGGCGTCGGCGCCACTGTCCCACCCAGCGGTCACCAGCGCGCGATCACCAGTTCCGTAGCGAACACAGCGCCCCTTTGGGGCCGGCAGCACGGTTGACGACGATTCCGTCGATGGCCAGTTCGCAGCGCAGACTCCCGGGAGATTGCGGAGCCAGTCCCGCGGTGGTCACAGTGACCATGGCCCACTGCATGGGGTCGGCCAGCGTGGTGTCGCGGATCCACGGCTTACCCGGTTCAAGCACGATGTCGTCCTTGGGGCTGAACTCATACGGGTTGTGGCTGTAGTCCGCCCACGATGGCGGTTCGGCGTCGCGGAAATAGATGCCGACGGTCGTCGGCTGCTCGGCGGTGACGGTGTACGTCACACGGTGCGGCGCCGGATCGTCGTCCGCATGCGCCGGTGTCGCCAGCGGAAGACACGCACCGAGGGCGACGGCCAGCACCGCGCCCGCGCGGCGCCTCAGCACCGCACGATCCCGCACGTCAGGCGTCGCCACGTAGCCACCTGCTCGATCCGTCACTTGACACACAAGTCAGGAAGAGCCCGTCGGGCGCCTGGGCGACGGAGTTTTCGAAGCCGGTGCATGGGGTGTTCTCCTCACGAATGCCCTTCAGCGGCGGTGACCGGAAGTACCGCGGCTCGTAACGGCGCGGCGACCCGCAGAAGACCAGCCGTCCCCACGAAGTTGTGCCGAAGACGTAGTACGCCGTATCCGAACACGGCGCACCGAGCACGACGCCGCCGGTTATCCCGGGTACACACGAGGGTTCACTGCATATGGCAGGTTCTGCGCTAGCTGGGGCAGGGGCGATCATCGCCGCCGCGACAAGCAGCCCTGCCATGGCTGCCAACGGTATCCGCACGCACGACACTGTGGCACGGCCGAATCCGACTGCCATCGCATTGCCCACTAGGTGGGAGGTTGTCCGTCAAAAGGCGCCAGAAGTTGGACAGTGAAGGCTTGCCACGGCGACCGCCGGTGGCCGGTGCACGGAGGAGTTTGGTCATGCGGGTGTCGACGGCATTCATTGGGGCAGGGGTGCTCACCGCCGCTGCGGTGGGCGGTTTGTGCAGCCCCGTCGCCGAGGCATCTCCGAGCAGTTGGGGTCTCAACGGGACCTACATCGCCACGTCGAACGGTGAGTGGGCGAAGACGAACGACATCTTCCACGACGAGGCCAGTATTCGTGGCACATGGACGATCTCCACGACATGCAGTTACCCGAGCGAATGCACCGGCACGGTCGACACCGACTGGGGATGGAGCGCACCGATCTACAAGAAGAGCGGCGTCTGGTACGTCAAGAAGACTGTGGACAACTGGCAGCCGTGCGGCGACGGCACTGCCGGCCCGGGTCTGCAGGTCTACCGCTTCTTCCCCTCGAACGAGAGTGCCACCGCCTTCGATCCGGCATCGACGACATTGATGGGCGAGGATTCGACCACAGGCGTCAGCGGGTCGTGCGGCAGCAGCAGGGTGGTGTTCATCACGATGCCGTTCAAGCTCGTGAAAACTGCCTGACCGGACAGCTTTTCAGCTGCCCGGTCAGTTCCGGCACCCGGCCCCGCGATGGATTCCATCGCGGGGTTTTTCGGATCAGGTAGTGAAGAGGTCCTTCCACGTCGGGTCACCGGCACGCGGCACGAGGTCGGCTTGCCGGTATACCTTCCCGTCCGGGGTGGCGTACCGGCCGGTCCGCGGATCATAGGTGGCAATCGCAACCGACGGCCCGTCAGATCTGCTGGGACTGAACGCACTCGGCGCCACCGTCGGCGCATCCGGGCTTGGGGGCACCGCACCCGCCGGCGCCTCCCCTTGCGGCACCTCGGCCGGCGGCGCGGGAGCCGTCGGAGCCTCCCCCGGCGGCACCGCGGCCGGCGGACGTGGTGTGCCCTCTATGGGGCCGTGGATGAACTTGTCATGATCGACGCGGGAGTCCGGCGCGATCCCCTGAGCGAGCAGGTTGGGATCGATCGGGTAGGGGCCGAGGGCGTGCTGACGCATCGACAATGGCTCGTAAGGTCGGTCACTGTCACAAATTTCGACTGTGGGAGCACGTTTTCCAGGTTTCCCCATGCACGGGTAGTTACGGGCGCCGCGGACGCCGATCGGCGAATCCTGCGGCAGCTTGCAGTACAGCCCGTCGGGGGTATCGATGTCGGTGGTGTCCTCCGGAGACCGCCACGACGACGGCGGCAGGAACCCGACGGTGCATGCCGGCGGGTCGCCCATCGTAAGAGTGAAGTCGCCCAACGACATTCCGACCGGATTGTTCTTCGGCGCACCGTATGACTGTGTCGCCGAGATCGACGGCGGCAGAAGTACCAGTAGTTGCTCCAGCGAGGGGTGGTAGGTCACCCCGACCTGGCCCAGGCTGGTGAGGTTGGCCAGCAACAGCGGCAGCGTGGGTTTGACTTGATTGAACAAGCGGGAGGCTTCTTCTGCGGCTCCTGACCCGTCCCTGAGCAGGGTCCGCACCTGCGAGTCGTTGACGGCGACCTGCTTGGTGATTCCGGCCATGCTGCGAGCCCAGGTACGGATCGCATCGACCGATTCGGCCTGCCCGTCAAGAAGTGGCGCGCCGTCATCGATGAGCGCACGGGACTGATCGGAGGCGGCGTTCGCCTCGGCGATCAGTCTCGACGAGGAGTCCAGCAACGCCCCCATGTCATCTCCGGAACCGTTGAAGCCTTTGAATGTTTCGTCGAGCAGGGGGCCGATCTTGTCTTTGGGGATGCTGCCGATCAGTGAACTGACCTGATCGAGCATCGGCCCCACGGCTTGGGGGATCGATGTGTTGGATGCCGGGATCACCGAGCCGTCGTGCAGATACGGTCCCGAGTCGTTGCGGGGTTGCAGATCGACGTACTGCTCGCCCACTGCCGACACGCTCAGCACCGCGGCGTGCAGGTCTGCGGGAACCTTGGGTGAAGTGTTCAGCGACAGTGTCGCTTCCGCTCCTTCCCGGGTGGGCCGCACCTCGGTGACCTTCCCCATCTGAACACCGCGATAGGTCACATTCGAGAACTGGTAGAGCCCTCCGGTTCCCGACAGTTGCAGGGTGACGGTCATCCGCCCGATTCCCAACAGCGTGGGGGCTTGCAGGTAGACGATGCCCATCAAGGCGATGCCGATCACCGATGCCACCGCGAAGATGCCCAGCTGGATTCTGACGAAGCGGGTGAGCATCAGTTGCCACCTCCGTTCGGTACTGCAGGGTCAGAAGGCACTGTCTCGACGGCCGGATCCGCAGGCACCGCCGGATCCGCGGGTGCCGCCTGAGCGGACTGCGCATTCACCGGAGCCGCATCGATCAGCGGCGGCGTCGTGGCCACCGCGGCCGGTGGCGGCGTCAGCGGCATGCCGAGCGGGTCCTTCGTGTAGTTGACGTAGAAGGGGTCGCCGGGCGCCGGGGTGAGGGGCAGCCCCTCCTGGCCCCACCGGGTGCCCAGGAACAATCCCCGCTTCAGCCTCGGAATCGTGAAGTCGAAGGTGATGAACTGGTTGAGGTAGTCCCCGCGGACCGCCCGGTCGATGAAGTTCTGGGGGTAGGGATATGTCGGCGCGAATGCCAGCACGGTGCCCAGATTCGGGCCGACGTCGGCCAGAGCCTTTACCGTCGGTTCGAGGTTGCGAAGGTTGGTCAGCAGGTCCTCGCGCGTTGCTTTGACGAGATTCGTCGCGGTGTCGCTGAACTTCCCGAACTTCTCCAGCGCGGTGGTGATGCGCGGGCGTTCCTTGACCAGGACGTCCAGTGCGGGCGGTATCCGGTTCAACGCCGTGGTGATCACCTCCTGCTGTCCGGCCAACGTGCCGGCCAGCCGGTTCAGTGCCGTGATGGAGGCGTTGATGTCGTCCCGCTGATTGGCGAACATGCCGACGATGTCGTCGAGTCGGGTGAGTAGATCGCGGATCTTGTCTTCGCGGCCGTTGAGCGCGGCGTTGAATTCGGTGACCAGGTCACCGATCTTGCCCAAGCCTCCGCCGTTGACGAGCACAGACAGCGACGACAGGGTCTGTTCGGTCGACGGATATGCCGAAGTCTGGTTGAGCCCCAGGGTTGCCCCCGGGGCAAGCCGCCCGGACGGAGACTGTCCCAGCGCCGGATCGAGTGCGATGTGCATGGAGCCCAGCAGGCTGGTCTGCCCGACGGTGGCGACCGCGTTGGCCGGAACGACGACGTCGGGCTTGACCGAGACCTCCACGTCCGCATGCCAGCCCTTGACCACCATGCCGGAGACGCTGCCCACGATGACATCACCGATCATCACGGGCGAATTGGATTCCAGTGTCCCGATATTGGCGAGTTCGACGTGATAGACCGTCGCGTCCGGCCCGCGCCCCACTGTGCCGGGCAGGGGCAGGGAGTTCAGCCCGTGGAACGCGCAGCCCGTCAGCGTCGCCACCGAGCAGGCGGCTACCGCAGTCAGGCGGGTCAGCGACCGCCGAGTGATCATGGGGTGCCTCCTGGGGCGGGCGGTGCGGGTACCGGTGCAGCTTCGGCCGGAAGCAGCATGTCCTGCAACGTCTTTGGCGCTTGCACGGGCAGGTCCGAGACGATCGGCGATCCGGGATATGCCGCGGGTGAGGTATTCGCGGGCAGGCCGTTGGGTGCGTACGCACCAGGTGGTCCCGGGGCCGCACCCCATCCGGCCGGTGGCGCCATGTCATCGGCGCCGGTGTATGCGGACACGGCCGGCGGTAGATCTGCGTATGGCTGCGGACGCCCGCCCGCCCCGCCCGGTGCGAGGTTGGGATCGGTGTACGCCAGGTTCTCCGGACTGGGCGCCTTCTTCAGATATGCGTTGAACGGCATCGGCATGTGGTTGAAGTTGAGCAACGACAGGGCCGGGCCGAGGTACTGCGCGCACAGCTTGGACGATTCTGCCGCGGTGGCATTCTTGACCGCGCCGATCGCCGAGCACACAACAGACAACGGATCGGAAAAGTTCGCCAACGAGAACGCGCCGACTGCGGTACCACTGTCGGGGTTGTAGATGTTGTAGCCGTTGGCGATTGCGTTGGGTGCGACGTGCAGGACGTTCTCGAGCTTGGTCTTGTTGTCCACCAGATTCTGCGTGACGTTGGTCAGCCGCTCCAACTGCTCGGCAGTCTGGTCGCGGCTGCCGGCGACGAATCGCCGAACGTTGCCGACGGCGTCCGCCAGGTTCGTCAGTGCGCTGTCCAGATCGGAGCGGCTCCCGTCGACGACGCTGGTGACGTTGGCCAGATGGCCCTGGAATTCCACGATCTGGGCGTTGCTGTCGCGCAGCGCCGTCACGAAGACCTGCAGATTCTTGATGATGCCGACGACATCGCCGCTCCCCTGGCCCAGAATCTTTGCGACACCCGACAACTGACTGATGGCCTCGTGCAGTTTCTCGCCGTTGCCGTCCATGGCCGCGGCGGCACTGTCGACAAATCGGCTCAGCGAGGTGGCCGATGCTCCGTTTATCGGTCCCAGATCGGACGCCAACCGCATCAGCTGGTCCTTGACCTGGTCCCACTCGACGGGCACAGCGGTGCGTTCCACCCCGATCTGCGCACCATCGACCATGGTCGGGCCGACGTCTTCATAGGCCGGGGTCAGCTGGACGTACCGGGCGGCAACCAGGTTCTGCGCCATGATGATCGCCTTGGCATCGGCCGGGATCTTCACGCCGTGATCGACGGCGAGAGTAATCCGCGCCTGCCCGCCGACCGGCTCGATGCCCTTGATGGAGCCGACCTTCACGCCGGCCACACGGACCTCGTCGCCGGGATAAATCGCGGTGGCGGAGGTGAAGTACGCGGCGATGGTGGTGGGCTTGAAGACAGTCTGCCGCACCAGCACCGCGGCACCGGCAACGGCCAGCACGGCGAGCAGGACCAGCGCGGTGCGGCTGAGCCGCTTCCTGCGGTGGGCGATCATCGACTTCCTCCAGGAATGCCGTTATGGGGCCAGGGGAATTCGGCGCGCGGGCCGGCATTGTCCGGTGGTTGTCCGGCATTGGTGCCACGGCGGAAACCGAAGGCGTAGTCGAAGAACGGCTGGACGGTTTGCGCAGGGTTGAGGTTCGAGACAAAGGCGTTGTAGTAAAAGCCGTTGTTCACCGATTCACCCTGGGTGACCTGATATTTGGCGAGGCCCGCCAGTGCGCCCGCGATGTTGTCACGGTTCTTCTCCAGCATCGCGCTCACCGAGTTGAGCTGCTTGAGGGTGGGGGCGAGCTCTTCTTCGTTGTCGTGGACGAGTCCGGAGAGCTGCTGGGACAGAGCCGAGGTGTTGGCCAGCAGGTTGACGATCGCATACCGGCGTTGGTCGAGAACCCCGGTCAACGCGTTCGCGTCCAGCAACAGCGTGTTGACCTGCTCGCTTCGTTTCGACAGGATGCCGGTCACATCGGCGGCGCTCTTGAGCAGGTTGGATAGGGACTCGTTGCGGCTGTTCAGCGTTTCCGACAACCGGGACAGGCCTTCGAACGTCGGCCCCAGCTGCGGCGCCATCCGGTCGATGGTGTCCGACAACGTATCCAGGGACTGGGTGAGCGCCGCGGTGTCGGTGCCGGCCGTGTTGTTCGTGAAGTCGCCGACAGCATTGGTCAACGAATACGGCGACGCCGTCCTGGTGATGGGGATCGTGCCCGAGGCGTGCATCGTGCCCGCGCCGGCCGGTTCCAGGGTGAGCATCCGGGCACCGAGCATCGTCCCGGTGCGGATGTGCGCCGTGGTGTCGGAACCGAGGCGGACCTTGCTGTCGAGGGTGAAGGTCACCAACGCCTTCCCGTGGCTCAGGCTGACATCGGTGACGCGGCCCTTGGTGACCCCGGAGATCTTGACGTCGTTACCGGTGGTGAGCCCACCGGCCTCGGCGAACAGTGCGTTGTATTTGACCGAAGTGGCCCACGACCACAGGGTCTGCGGCTGGAGTCCGACCGCGATGATCATCGCGATCAGCACGATGCCGATGAGTCCGCTGCGGACGAGGTGCGATCCACGGTATTTCAGCATCAGGGCTCCCCACAGCGTCCGGAGTTCTGGATGATCCACGGGAAGTACGCGGTGCGCCCCTGCAGGTCGGTGACGCGGACACTCATGCCGCACACGTACTGGTTGATGAAGCTGCCGTAAGCGCCCAACCGGACCAGCTTGCGGTAGTTCTTGGGCGCGTTCTGCAACGACAGGTCCAGACGCGCCATGTCGTCCTCATTGGAGAGCAACGGCGCCAGGCGGGTGAGTTGATCCACGGTGCCCGACAGCGGAGGCCGGGCCTGTGTCATCAAATCCGCCAGGGAGGCGGTGCCGTTGTCCAGAGCGTTGATCGCCTCTCCGATGGGATCGCGTTCCTGAGACAGACCGGTGATGAGTTGTTGCAGTTGCTCGACAGCACCCGAGAACTTGTCGCCGTCCTTGGCAACCGTTGCCACGGCGGTTTTCAGATTGTCGATCAGTTGTTGCACGGTCTGTCCGTTGTCGGCGAGCGCCTGGGTGAACGAAGCCGTATGGGACATCAGCGATTCCACCGTGCCGCCCTGGCCCTGCAGGATCTGGATCAACGAGTTGGTCAGGGCGTTCACGTTCTGGGCGTTGAGACCCTGGATGACGGGCTTGAGCCCGCCGAGGAGAAGGTCGAGATCAAGCGCCGGCTCGGTGCGCTCGACCGGTATCTGTGACCCAGGCGGCTGGAGTTTGGTCGAGCCGGGGCTGTCGAGCAGCTCCAGATACCGGTTGCCGACCAGGTCCAGATAGCGCACCGCGATCTTGGTAGCAGTCGTCATGATGACTTCGCGGTCCGCGTCGAAGTGGACCAGGACCCTGTTGTCAGGTTGCAGGGCAACGTCATTGACCGTACCGACGCGGATACCGGCGACCCGTACCGAGTCACCGACCTTCAGGCTGGACGCATCGGTGAACACGGCGGAATAGCCGTTTGTCGACCCCGTGCGGTACTGGCCCATGATCACGAACAGCGCTCCGGTCAAGAGCAGCATCGTCAGTCCGAACACGCCGAACTTCACAGCGGTCCCGCGGCTGCGCGTCATCCCGGTTGTCCTATCTGGGCGGTGTTCCGTGGCGGGCCGTCGAGCGGGCCGTACAGCGCCTGCTTGAGCGCATCGGAGTTCAACAAGATCCCCTGATTCCCGTACTGCGCAGGGTTGGCATTGATGTCGGTGACCACAAACGGCGGCCGTTGCCCGAAACCGACCTCGGGCAGGCCCTGGCACTGCGGGCCGCCGGTGGCAGCCACCTTCGGTAGGTTGCCCGGGTAGCGGTACCGTTCGGTTCCCAGCAGGAACGAGTCCAGCAACATGACCCCCGGCAACGGCACCGGCGGCCCCATGGCGAGCGGCTCCAAGCCCTTCAGCGCACAGTTGAGCGCCGGGTTGTACTGGTTGGTCAGGTTCGTGGTCGGCACCAGCAGGCGCATGGCGTCGGTCACCGCGGCACTGTTGGTCGCGACCACGTCATTGCCGACATCGGCCAGTCCGATCGCACTGATCAGCAACGTATCCAGATCGTTGCGGCGATCTACGAGGGTGTTGCTGAGTTGGGTCGCATTGCGAGCGGTGTCCATCAGATCCGGTGCGGCGTCGGCGTAGGCGCTGAACACGTGAGGTGCGACGGCCATCTCGTGGCTCACGGTCGGCAGGCTTGGGGCGATCTTGGCCAGCATCGAGTCCAGATCGACCATGGTCTGGCCGAGCTTGTCACCCCGACCGTCGAAAGCCTGCGCCAGAGCACCGAGTGTCTGATTCAGCTTCTCCGGTTGGATCTGCGACAGCACCGACACCAATTGCTGGAATACCGTGTTGATTTCGACGGTGGTGTGCCGCGTGTCGAGGACCTGGCCGGCGTACATCGTCTCCTGCGAGGGATCCTCGGGAGGCACGAGTTGGACGAACTTGGCACCGAACACTGTGCTGGAGGCGATCTCCACACCGGTGTTGGCTGGAATAAGTTGCAGATGATCGGGATTCATCGCCAGGCGGATGGCCGCCTGCCCGTCCGGCAGCGTGTCGATGGCGACGACCTTGCCCACCTGCGCGCCGTGCAGTTTGACCTTGGCGTCTGGGTTCATCACCAGGCCGGCCCGCGGCGAGATCACCGTCACCGAAGCGGTGGACACGGCTCCGCCCCGGAACAGCACGATGGCACCGGTGATGATCGCGGCGATCACCGTGACCGTGGTCAGTCCTGTCAGAAGACGTTTAGCGTCACGCGACATCAGGTGCCCTTTAGCCGGAGAGGTTGAAGTTGCCGTTGGAGCCGTAGACGGCCAGCGAGATCAGCAGGGTGATCGAGACGACGACGATCAGCGACGTCCGGACCGCATTGCCGACCGCCACTCCCACGCCGGCCGGGCCGCCGGTGGCGAAGAATCCGTAGTAGGTGTGCACCAGCAAGATCGCCAGCGCCATCAGCAGGGCCTGCAGGAACGACCAGAGCAGATCGATCGGGTTGAGGAAGGTGCCGAAGTAGTGGCCGTAGAGGCCGCCCGACTGCCCGAGCAGCACGACGGTGGTGAACTGACTGGCCAGGAACGACAGGATCACCGCGATCGAGTACAGCGGCGTGATCGCGATCATCCCGGCCACGATGCGGGTGCTCACCAGATACTCGACGGGCCGGATCGCCATCGATTCCAAGGCGTCGATCTCTTCGTTGATCCGCATCGCGCCGAGCTGCGCGGTGACACCGGCACCGAATGTGGCGGCCAGACCGATACCGGCGACGATGGGCGCCGAGATCCGGACATTGATGAAGGCGGCCAGGAATCCGGTGAGCGCTTCGATGCCGATGTTGCCCAGCGAGCTGTAGCCCTGGATCGCCAAGACGCCGCCGGTGGCCAGCGTCAAGAACCCGACGATCACGACGGTTCCGCCGATCATCGCCAATGTGCCTGCACCCATGCTGATTTCGGCTACCAACCGGATGACTTCCTTGCGGTAGTGCGCGGCCGCGTAGGGCATGCCGGCCAGGGCCCGACCGTAGAACAGGACATGGTCACCGATACCGCTCAGCACGGCCCCGGGCCGTCGCACCGCCCGGGACAGGCGCGGGTAGGTCGCCCGCAGCGCCAACGTCGACGGCGTCATCGTGTGGTCATCTGGATTCCGATGGCGGTGACCACCACGTTGACCACGAACAAGGCCATGAACGCGTAGACCACCGTTTCGTTGACGGCGTTGCCGACGGCTTTGGCGCCCCCGCCCGACACGGTCAGCCCGCGGTAGCAGGCGACCAGCCCGGCGATCAGGCCGAACAATGCCGCCTTCACGCAGGAGATGACGACCTCCGGAACGCCGGTGAGCAGGGTGATACCTGCCGCGAACGCACCGGGATTGACATCTTGGACGAACACCGAGAACAGGTATCCGCCAAGGATGCCGATGATCACGACGACACTGTTGAGCAGCAGCGCCACCAGACCCGAGGCCAACATCCGCGGAGTGACCAGGCGCTGCACCGGGTTGATACCCAGCACCTCCATGGCGTCGATCTCTTCCCGGACGGTGCGCGAACCCAGATCGGCGCACATCGCAGTGGCTCCGGCGCCGGCCACGATCAACACCGTCACCATGGGCCCGACCTGGGTCACCGCGCCGAATGCGGCGCCGGCTCCGGAAAGGTCTGCCGCACCCAGTTCGCGCAACAAGATGTTCAAGGTGAACGACACCAAAACGGTGAACGGGATCGCCACCAGCAGGGTCGGCGCCATGGACACCCGCGCCACGAACCATGACTGGTCAAGGAACTCGCGCCATTGAAACGGCCCGCGCACCGCGAATCGCGCGGCATCGACCGACATGGCGAACAACCCGCCCACCCCTTCCAGTGGTCGGGCGAGCAGTCGCTGCGGCATCGGATTCTCCGTTTCTGTGCGTGCATCCCCCGACGGCCGGTATGACCTGCAGCACCGTCTGACGGGGAACACTCGCAGTTCTGTGCCGGGGCCCGCCATCGGTTGTCCCGCCTATCGGGAGATCAACCGCGCTCCGAGTTCTGAGCCGGACTCACCGGGATTTGGCCCGAGCGCGGCCACGAGGGAGTACACCATCAGTAACAGCCCTCGACGATAGGACCGCATGATGACCGACCGGGTAATCGACAGGGTGCGCGAGATCGCCGAACAACTGCGCAACCAGGGCGCCGAGGCTGAGAAGATCGGCAAGCTCACCGACGAGACGGTCAAGCTGATGAAGTCGGCGGGCCACATCCGCCTGCTGCAACCCAAGGCCCACAGCGGCTTGGAGGTCCATCCGCGCGAGTTCGCCGAAACCGTGATGGCCACCGCTGCGCTCGATCCGTCCGCCGGCTGGATCAACGGCGTGGTCGGCGTCCACCCCTACCAGCTGGCCTACGCCGATCCCAGGGTCGCGGCCGAGATCTGGGCCGATGATGTCGACACCTGGGTGGCTTCTCCCTACGCACCGCAGGGGGTGGCGGTACCCGTCGACGGCGGCTACGTCCTCAACGGCCGCTGGCAGTTCAGCTCGGGCACCGACCATTGCGACTGGATCTTCTTGGGCGCGTTGGTCGGCAGCAATGAACCCGGGGCCGACGGTAGTCCGGTGATGCCGCCGCAGGTGCTGCACGTGATCTTGCCGCGCAAGGACTACGAGATCGTCGCGGACTCGTGGAATGTGGTGGGTCTGCGTGGCACCGGCTCCAAGGACGTCATCGTCAAGGACTCATTCGTGCCGTCGTACCGGACGATGGACGCGATGAAGGTGATGGACGGCACGGCTCAGCGCGAGGCCGGGATGACCGAAACGCTCTACCTGATGCCGTGGTCGACGATGTTCCCGCTCGGCATCAGCGCGGCGACCATTGGCATTGCCGAGGGCGCGCTGGCGGCCGCACTGGATTACCAACGCACACGGGTGAGTGCCACCGGAGTTGCGATCAAGGACGATCCCTACGTCATGTATGCGATCGGCGAGGCCGCCGCGGATATCAACGCCGCCCGCCAGGAGCTGTTGGCCAACACCGACCGGATCTACGACATCGTCGACGCGGGCAAGGAGGTCTCCTTCGAGGACCGGGCCGCGGGGCGGCGCACCCAGGTGCGGGCGGTGTGGCGCGCGGTCTCCGCGGTTGACGAGATCTTCGCCCGGTGCGGCGGGAACGCCGCCCGGATGGACAAACCGCTGCAGCGCTATTGGCGCGATGTGCACGTCGGCCAGGCGCATGCCATCCACGTTCCGGGCACGGTCTATCACGCTTCGGCGCTGAGCTCGTTGGGTATTGATCCGCAGGGTCCACTGCGGGCGATGATCTGAGCAAACCCTCGCACCGTCTGGAACGGTTCTGCACACGCCGATCACATTCGGGCGTTCATGTGACAGGACCTACAGCGCCATGTTACAAACAGTCATATTTCTATTAGTCATATCCAGTTCAGGCGATCAGCTCAAGGTGGGAGGCCCCAGGTGACAAGTGCTGCCGAGACGGCAAGCGAGACGCCCAGCGCCGTCATCGACCGGATTTCCCTGGTCCTCGATGCTTTCGATGGGCCCGGACGCCTGACGCTGGCCCAGATCGTGCGACGAACCGGGCTGCCGCGTTCGTCGGCCCACCGCATGCTCGAACGCCTCGTTCAGCTGCGGTGGCTTCGCCGCGACGGCCGCGACTACGAGCTGGGCATGCGACTGGTGGAGTTGGGGTCGCTGGCGCTGCACCAGGACCGCATTCATCGCGCAGCGACTCCACTGTTGCGTGATCTGCACCGGGCCACCGGACTGGTGGTCCACCTGGCCGTCCTCAGCGGTTCCGATGTGGTGTATCTGGAGAAGTTCGGCGGCGAGATGGTGGTCGCCATCCCGACCCGCGTCGGAGGACGCCAACCCGCGCACTGCACAGCCGTCGGCAAGGCAATACTGGCCGACAACCCGTCAGCCGAGGTCAACCTGGACTCGCGCAAGACGCGGTTCTCGATCGCCACCGAACAACAGTTGGCAGCCGAACTGGCAAAGACCCGCGCCCACGGGGTGGCGTTCGAGCGGGAAGAGTCGCTGCTGGGATTCGGTTGTGTCGCAGCGCCGATCGGCCCGGCCGGCGCAGCCGTTGCGGCAGTGTCGGTGTGCGGTCCGATGAACCGGATGACGTTCGACCAGCGGTTGACCGCTCCCGTGCGGATGACCGCGATGGCCATCTGGCGCAGTGCCGAAGCTGGGCCCGGCCAGGCGGCGCCGACCTTGCAGCCGCTGCGGCCGCTACGCGGCGGCCCGGTACCCAGCCCCGCCTACGTGCAGACCACGGCCACTCTGCAGCCGGCATGACCCTGCCCCGTTGAATCAACCCCCGCTTTCGGCATCCATCCCCTTTTCGAACTCATACCAATCGTCCGGCAAAGGCCACGGAATTCTCGCTCCCTCAAGCACTTTCGGAAAATCATCTTCGGCGTCATCGAGATCCTTGATCATTTTCAAGGTGAGCTCCCGCTCCGACGCGTAGTAGCGTTCCGCCCAATCCAAGGCGATCCTGGCATAGGTCCATGACGGGTAGCCCGCGGCAAACCGTGCTCCCTTGGCGGCATCGCGTTGCATCTCATCGACGTAGGCGATGTGCTCCTGGAGTATCTGCTTGAGTGTGGCGGGGTCACTGAGGTGTCCCAACGTCACCCGCATTATCGCCGGGTGCTTCAGCGACGGAGGATCCGCCGGCGTATCCCGCGCCCACCGGGTGACGGCATCCATACCGGCTTGAGTGATCTTGTAAAGGCGGCGGTTTCGCGTGCCAGTGCTATCCACTCGCGAAGTCAGCAGACCCATCTTCTCGAGCTTCTTCAGATCGGAGTAGATCTGACTGAAAGCCGGACTGCCGTTGTAGTAACGCACACCCCAGTGCAGCCATTTACGGACGTCGTAGCCCGAGAGTTCACGCTGATAAGACAGCATCCCGAGCAGTGCCCAGCTGTTGGCAGCGAGCGCCGGTGTGGCTGTTGGCTCGGGTTTTTCCACAATTGGAGAGTAACAACCCAGGTCACGAGGTCATCGTCGGTAAACCGTTCACCGGGAGACTCCGCGCGATCCGCCCTAATATCGCAGGGTGACCACCCCCGGCGAGCTGCAGCGCAGGCTCGGGACCGTCGACGCCGTCATCATCGGCCTGGGATCAATGGTCGGGGCAGGCATTTTCGCCGCATTGCCG
The DNA here is from genome assembly GCF_029893345.1 of Mycolicibacterium frederiksbergense. Classification (GTDB taxonomy): domain Bacteria; phylum Actinomycetota; class Actinomycetes; order Mycobacteriales; family Mycobacteriaceae; genus Mycobacterium; species Mycobacterium frederiksbergense_B. The sequence continues at coordinate 59,644 of NZ_JARXVE010000009.1, forward strand.
GCCGCGGCGGCCGCTGCCGGAACCGGTCTGCTCATCGGCTTGGCCGTGGCCGCCGTGGTGGCCTACTGCAACGCCACCTCCTCCGCGCGACTGGCCGCCCGCTACCCACAATCCGGCGGCACATACGTGTACGGCCGGGAACGGCTGGGCGAGTTCTGGGGCTACACGGCGGGTTGGAGTTTCATCGTCGGCAAGACCGCGTCGTGTGCGGCGATGGCGTTGACGGTCGGGCTGTACGTATGGCCGCAGTGGGCGCACGCGGTGGCGGTGGCCGCCGTTGTGGCGCTGACCGCGGTGAACTACGCCGGCATCCAGAAGTCGGCGCTGCTGACCCGGATCATCGTCGCCTGCGTGCTGGCGGTCCTGGCCGCGGTGGTGGTGATCATCGCCGACTCCGGCACCGCCGATGCCGCCCGGCTGACGCTCGGCGACGACATCGGTGCCGGCGGTGTGCTGCAGGCCGCCGGGTTGTTGTTCTTCGCGTTCGCCGGCTATGCCCGCATCGCCACCCTGGGCGAAGAAGTCCGCGACCCGGCCCACACCATTCCCCGGGCGATACCGATCGCACTGGGGATCACGCTGGTGATCTACGCGGTGGTCGCTGTCGCGGTGCTCTCGGTGCTGGGCGGTTCCGAGTTGGCGTCGGCGTCGGCTCCGCTGGCCGACGCGGTGGCCGCGGCCGGCGCCGAACAGTGGCGGCCGATGGTGCGGGCCGGGGCCGCGGTGGCCGCACTCGGTTCCCTGCTGGCACTGATCCTCGGGGTGTCCCGCACCACGCTCGCGATGGCCCGCGACCACCACCTGCCGCACTGGCTGGCCGCCGTGCACCCGCGGTTCTCCGTCCCGCACCACGCCGAGGTAATGGTCGGCATCGTGGTGGCGGTGCTGGCCGCGGTGGTGGATCTGCGTGGGGCGATTGGGTTTTCGTCGTTCGCGGTGCTGGTGTATTACGCGATTGCCAACGCCGCGGCCTGGACGCTGGGGAAGCGGGTCATCCCGGCCCTGGGCCTGGCCGGGTGTCTGCTGCTGGCCTTCACCCTGCCCCCGGCCTCGACGCTGACCGGTGCGGCCGTGGTGCTGACCGGCGCGCTGCTCTACCGGTGGCGGCGGGACAAACGTCGCTGACGGTTGCCGAACGCCACAGGTGCGCGTGCGCGACGGGCGCTCATGGTGTGTAGTGAACAGTCGTGATTCCGCTGAGTTGGAAATATGTCGAACCCGGCACCGACGACGACTTCGTCGTCGGCCCTGGTGAACGACTCGATTGGTCCAGCACCATCGGTATCGGCGCCCAGCACGTGGTGGCCATGTTCGGCGCCACCTTCCTGGTCCCGGTACTGACCGGCTTCCCGCCCGCCACCACCCTGCTGTTCTCCGGCATCGGCACGATCCTCTTCCTGCTCATCACCGGTAACCGGTTGCCGAGCTACCTGGGGTCGAGTTTCTCGGTGATCGCCCCGGTGACCGCGGCGGTGGCAACCCACGGAACCGGCAGCGCGCTGGGCGGGCTGATCGCGGTCGGGATGCTGCTCATCCTGATCGGCGCGGTGGTGCATCTGGTCGGCACCCGGTGGATCGACCTGACCCTGCCGCCGGTGGTGACGGGCGCGATCGTCGCGCTGATCGGCTTCAACCTGGCGCCGGCCGCCAAATCGAATTTCGAGCAGGGTCCCGTGGTCGGGCTGGTGACGTTGGTGCTGCTGGTGGTCACACTGGCATTCTTCAAGGGGTTGATCGGCAGGCTGGCGATATTCGGCGCGGTGCTGATCGGCTATCTGCTGGCGCTCGTGCTGGGCCAGGTGGACACCGCGGCGATCGCGGCGGCACCGTGGCTCGGGCTGCCCGAGTTCCAGACCCCGACGTTCAGCCTGGCGGTGCTTCCGCTGTTCCTGCCCGCGGTGATCGCGCTGGTCGCCGAGAACATCGGGCACGTCAAGTCGGTGGGACAGATGACCGGTACCGACCTGGACCCGCTGGTCGGGCGCGCCCTGGCCGCCGACGGGGTGGCCACCGTGCTGGCCGGCGCCGGCGGCGGTACGGCCACCACCACCTACGCCGAGAACATCGGGGTGATGGCGGCCACCCGGATCTATTCCACCGCGGCCTACTGGGTGGCGGCTGTGGTGGCGATCGCGTTGTCGTTGTGCCCCAAGGTCGGTGCGGCGATCTCGGCCATTCCGCCGGGTGTGCTCGGTGGCGCCACCATCGTGCTCTATGGACTGGTCGGCATCCTGGGCGTGCGGATCTGGCTGACCAACCACGTCGACTTCTCCAAGCCGATCAACCAGATGACCGCGGCCATCCCGTTGATCATCGGGATCGCCGACTTCACCTGGCAGCTGGGCTCTTTGACATTCACCGGCATCGCGTTGGGCGCCATCGCCGCACTGGTGGTATTCCACGGCATGCGTTTGCTGGAGTACCTCGGCGAGATGGCGCGGGCTACTCGCTAACCCGTCGCTCCTTACATCGAGTCATGGAGGAAATGGTCCAAGAACCGGTCGAGGGGACTGTTCGGGAAATGACGATCGACAAAGCGGTCGAAGTCATGGTTGGCGATGACGGGATGGTTGATGATGAAGGGATGGGGCACAGGATGTTTCGGCTGCGCCTGGGCGATACCCGATCCCAGACCCAAACCGGCCCCCACCACCGACATCGCCATCAAGACCAACCCCGCACACTTCCTCACGCGGGTGAACACAGATGCGTACATGGCCGGCTCCTCACTTGCTGCGCTGCGCAACCTATTGCCCCAGCGCGTTGACCACCTCGCTGAACACCGACGGCAGTGCCGACGCGGCGGGGGTGATGCAGGCCCGCACCGGGCCAAAGCCGCTGCCGTGCAACAGGGCTGCGGTCAGCAACCGGTACCGCCGGGTCATCGCGCGCCATTGCCGGTCGTAGTCGCCGGGCCGGTCGGCGCGGACGCACCCCACCAGGAGCTCGGCCGCGCCGAAGGCCAGGCCGATGCCCTCCCCGGTGAGGGCATCGACGTAACCGGCCGCGTCGCCGACCAGCAGCACGCGCCCCGCGGCGCGGCTGCGCACCTTCTGCCGCAGCGGCCCGGCCGCCCGGTCTCGGCCGTGCGGGAGCCCACGGATCCGCTCGCCGAGCTCGGGGAACGCCGGCAGGTGCTCATCAAAACCACCGCGTCGCGACGTCAGGATCGCCACCCCGACACAGCTCTCGCCGACCGGCGTCACGTACGCCTCCGCGTCCGGCCCCCAGTACACCTCGACGCAGTCCGACCACGGGGCGATCTGCATATGCCGCCGGATGCCCCAGCGGCGCCGATGGCCCTCGCCGGCGCTGAGTCCGAGCGATCGCCGGATCGGCGAATGCAGGCCGTCGGCGGCAGCCAGGTAGCGGGCCCGAAAACCGGCCGCGCCCACCGACATCGAATCCTGAGTCACCGGGCCGACCTCGCCCTGTACCACCCGGACCCCGGCCGCCGAAACGGCATCCGCCAGCGCGGCGTGCAGCACCGTGCGGCGCACCCCGCGGCCGGCCCCGTCGCGGAACCGGGCCTCGGCGGTCCGGCTTCCGTCCAGGTAACGAATGCCATGGAACGGCCAATAAGCTCGGGCGTCCATCTGGACACCGAGGCGCTGCAATTGCCGGACCGAATGCGGCATCAGCCCCTCGCCGCAGGCCTTGTCGATCGGCCCCGGGCGGCGTTCCACCACCACGACTTCCAGCCCAGCCCGCGCCGCGTGCAGCGCTGTGGCCAGCCCGGCCGGGCCGCCGCCTGCGACAAGTAGATCAATCACGTCAATCCTTGCAGCGCTTCGTTTTCCACCCGGACCCGGGTCCGCAACAGTGCCGCGTTAGCCGCCGAGAACACCAGCGCGGTGATCCAGGCGCCACCGGCCAACGGCAATGCGGCCCCTTCGGTGACCACCGCCACGTAGTTCGGGTGCGGCACCACCCGGTAGGGACCATTGACGACGCGCCTGGCGCCGGGCACCACCACAACCCGGGTGTTCCACTGCCGGCCCAGCGTGGCGATGCACCACCAGCGCAGCCCCTGGGCGGCGAGCACGACCGCAAACATCAGCCGGCCCAGCGCCGGCCGGGACCGCCGTCGGCGCGCCTCCAGCACCGAACCGAGCAACAACCCGCTGTGCAGCGCCACCATCACCGGATAGTGGCCGGCCCCGAACTCCTTGCCGCCGTGGGCTTTACTCCACCGCAGATTACGCTGGGACACCACCAGTTCGAGCACTCTCTCGGCGGCGATCACCGCGATCAGCGCGGTAAACCTGTTGGCGCTCATCAGCGCCAGCGCAGCAGGACGAGTTCCGAGCAGAAGCCCGGACCCATCGCCATCATCACGCCGGCTGTGCCCGGCGCAGGTCGCTTGTAGATGGTGTCGCGCAGCACGTGCAGCACCGAGGACGAGGACAGGTTGCCGACTTCGGCGAGCGACTGCCAGGTCAGATCCAGTGCGTCGTCGGGTAATCCGAGGGTGTCGATGATCGCCTCGATCACCTTCGGGCCACCCGGATGGCTCACCCAGGCGGACACATCCTCGACCGAAAGGCCATGTTCGCCAAGGAATCCGGTGACGTCGTCGCCCAGGTAGCGACCCACGAAACCCGGAACCTCGGCACTGAGCACGATCTCGAAGCCATCGGAGCCGATATCCCAGCCCATGGCATGCAGCGAGTCGGGATAAAGGTGGCTGCACGAGTCCAGCACGTCGGGTCCGGTGGGATTGAGCTGCCGCGCCCGTCGCTCGCCGACGGCCACCACCGCGGCCGCCCCGTCGCCGAACAGTGCACCGGCGACCAGTGTCGGCATCGAGGGATTGTGCTTGCGGGTCAGCGAACACAGCTCCACCGACACCAGGACGGCCACCTTGTCTGGGGCGCCGCGCAGATAGTCGTTGAGCCGGGCTATCCCGGCGGCACCGGCCACACAGCCCAGCCCGAAGATCGGAATGCGGCGCACATCGGGCCGCAGCCCGAGCCGACCGGCAATGCGGGCGTCCAGCGATGGCACCGCCGCACCGGTGACGGTGGTCGTGACAATCAGATCGACATCCTGCGGGCGCAGGCCCGCCTCATCCAGGGCCCCCGACAGCGCCGCGCAGCCCAGGTCGGTTGCGTGTTCGATGAACAGGCTGTTGGTTTCGCCGAAATCATCGAGCCGGGAGTATTCCTCGAGTGGCAGTACGAGATACCTGCTGTTCACTTTCGCGCTCTTGTGCAGGGCCCGCACGATGTCCTCGACCTCGGAGTACCCGGGGAGGTCCAGCAGGGCGCTGGTGACCTCGTCCTGGGTATATCGATGAGGTGGCAGTACGGCATGAACGCCGGCAATGGTGCTGTGACTGCGCAGTCTCGCGAAGCTGTTTCCCCTACCTATTCCCATACCTGTAGTACGGGGCCGCACCCCAGGCGGTTCAATCGTCAGCCGCGGTTTCGCTGTCCCCGCGCCGGCACCCCGTTGGGGCCCTCGATCGACTGCGCATAGGTGCCGACGATGAACGCCACCGCCGATCCCATGATTCCCAGGGCATGGGCGTCGACATTGTCGATGGTATCTCGGGCGGTGTGATAGTTCGGATCGAAGGCCACCCTGGCCCGCCCACCCCACAATCGGGCCTGTACTTCGGTTTTACGCTGCGACGATCCGGTGGTCACCCCGCCGACCGGCACTCCGGCCTGCAGGAACGGGTGGTAGTCGGTGGTGGCGCTGATCGGCATGTCCGCCGGCCGCACCCCGGCCAGGTTGAGATAACCGGCCATGGTCCGTTCGATGCCGGCCGACCCCTCGGGCAGCTGCTTGGGGTCGGTGGCCTGGCCGGATTGGTCACCGTCGTAGGTGAAGAACCCGGCGTTGGGTGAGCCGAGCATGTCGAAGTTCAGGTACAGCGCGAGATCGTCGAGTTGGTCCAGTGTCAGGTCGCGCACGTAGCGCGTCGACCCCTCCAGTCCCATTTCCTCGGCGCCCCAGAACGCGAACCGCACCGCGTTGCGGGTGTTCGGCGAACTGCCCAGTTGCAGCGCGGTTTCCAATACCGCGGCCACCCCGGAACCGTTGTCGTTGATGCCCGGTCCTCCGCCCACACTGTCCAGGTGCGCACCCACCAGCACCACATCGGAGGCTGAGCCGGTCTTGGTCTGGGCCGTCAGGTTCCGGGCTTTGATCATTTCGGCTTTGCCGTCGAGCTTCAGCCGAACCGGGGCGCTGGTGAGCCGCAGCGCCGCATCAGCGGTCTTGTCGATGATTCCGACCGGAACGGTGAGTTGGCGGTAGTAGCCGGTGGTGAACAGCCCACCCGGACTTGGCCGGTCGGTACTGACCACCAGCAAACCCACCGCACCCCCGGCCAGTGCGGTGTTCTGTTTCACCACAACCGAACACCCGGTGTCGTCGACCACCGCGATCGCGCCGGTCACGTTCACCGACCCATAGTCGGTGGCCGCGCAACCCGCGGGTGTGACCGGACGCAACGTGGGGGCGCTGAGCCCGCCGGGCGCCGTCGTCACCAGCATCGACGCCTGGTCTACCCGGTGGTCGCGGCCGGACACGGTCAGCGCGGGACTGCCCCCACGCATCGCGCCCATCCGTTCGAATTCCGGGGTTTGCACGTCGAACCCCTTGTCCCGCAGGAGTTGTGCCACATAGTCGACGCTGGCGTCGTAACCGGGGCTGCCGACCGCCCGATTACCGTCGTGGGCATCGGCGATCTCCTGAAACTTGCGCAGGTGGGCGAACATGGCGTCGACGGTGACCTTGCCGGCCAGTTCCTGCGGCTGGACGGCCGCCGGCGACGGTTGCGCCGAGCATGCTGCCAGCGCGGCGCCCAGCAATATCGCCGCGAGTCGACGCACCCTCACTGAGCGGTCATCTGGTTCCGGGTGCGATCCGTGCGAACCGGTAAACCGTTGCGGCCCTGCTGATCTTGGGCATACAGCCCAACAGCGAATCCGACACCTTCACCATGTATCCGTAACGCGTCGCGGTTCACGTGCTCAAGGGTATCGGCGCTCTTGTGATAGTTCGGGTCGAATGGTTGATCGACCTGACCAGCCCACAACTTGGCTTCCTCGGCGTCCATCTTGTCCTCGGCTCCGGAGAACAAACCACCGGCGGGAATGCCGGCCAGGGTGAACCCGTCATAGTCCGAGCGACCGTCGAAATTGGTGTCGCGCGGCGTTTTTCCGGCGTTTTGCAGGTAGGTCGCCAGGGTGCGCTCGATTCCCGCCGAGCCCTCCGGGACAACCGGACGCCCCCGCTCGTCGGGTGGCGCGGACTGATCGCCGTCGTAGGTGAAGTACCCGGCGTTGGGTGAGCCGAGCATGTCGAAGTTCAGGTAGAGGGCAATGTCCTTGAGCTCGTCGAGGTCCAGGGATTCGACGTAGTTGGTCGATCCGCGCAAACCTTCCTCCTCGGCACCCCAGAAGCCGAATCGCACCGCGTTGGCCACCTCCGGTGAACTGCCCAGCTGCAGAGCGGTTTCCAGCACCGCGGCCACCCCGGAACCGTTGTCGTTGATGCCGGGGCCTTCCGGCACGCTGTCGAGGTGGGCCCCGGCCATGACCACGTCGGAAGTCGATCCGGTCTTGGTCTGCGCGATGATGTTGCGGGTGCGCTCGGTGCGCACCCCGGCGGTGAGCTTGAGGGTGGTGGGGCCGGGTGCGGTGCGCAGCCGGGCGCCGTCCGCCTTGGTGACGCTGACCACGGGGATCTTGACGTCGGTGTCGCCTCCCAGCGTTCCGCCCATCTTCTCCTCGTTGTTGGTGTTGACCACGATCAGCGCGACGGCGCCGCGCTCGGCGGCCGCGGCCTGCTTGTCCGCAAAGGGGCAGGCGCCGCGGTCGACCAACACCACCGCACCGGCGACCGGTAGCCCGTCATAATCGGCAGCCTGGCAACCCGGGGAATCCTCCACCCTGGCCGGCACCAGCGGCCCGGACACACCTTCGGACGAGGTTCCGATGGTGAACTCCAACGGCTTCGCGGCGACCGCCTGGCCGGCGACCGTGACCTGCGGGTCCTCGGCGAACGGCAGCCGCACCTCGAATTCCGGGGTCTGCACGTCAAAACCCTTGTTCCGCAGCGCGTCGACCACGTAGTCCACGCTCGCGTCGTATCCGGAGGTGCCCAGCGCACGGTTGCCGCCATGAGCATCAGCAATATCCTGCAGCTTGCGCAGGTGGCCCATCATCGCGTCGGCCGACACCCGGTCGCGTAGCTGGTCGGCAAACTGCACCGCCTCCGCCGAGGACCCTCGGGGCTGCTGTCCATTGGTCTGCAATTCGGTCTTTGCATCACAGCCGGCCAGCCCTGCGGTCAGAGCCAACGCGCCGAGAACCGCCCCCGTCGAAGTACGTCGCATTGCACCCACGGTAGCCGGTGGGAGCGACTAGCCCCGGGGAACAATTGGTTGCCGCAGGAAGCATCACGTTGAACAGAATTAGCGTCTTGGGTCTCTCCGCCATGGCACTACGCTCCCGATATGGGTGCACCGCTGAAAGTCGCTCCGGCCGGGCTGCGGTCGGCCGCTGCGGCCGAAACCTCGGTCGGCGAGTTCATCTCGGGTCTACGGATCGGGGAACGATTGGCCTCCGCGGCGGCAGCCATGCCGGGCCTGCAAAGCGGAGCGGCGTGCGGTGAGGTCGGTCCGGTCATCGACACCACAGCCCAGGGCGTCGGCAGCGAGGTCGGCGCACATGCCAACAAACTGACCTACGCCGCCGATGCCTACCAACGCACCGACGAGGAGTACGCGCGCCGGCTGAACCCAGCACGACCAATGAGTTGACGTGCCGGTTTCGATCTCTCAGGTGGAAGCGGCCAATCCTGAGGCAGTGGTGCGCAGCGGCGCCGACATCGGCGACCGGGCAACAGCGCTGGCCGCCCAGATCGACCAGCAGCAGGCCACCATCGACAAGCTGCGCTCCGGCTGGTCGGGCACCTCGGCAGACGCCGCCATCGCCAGCGCCACCGCGTCACTGCAACGCATGCAGCGTCTCCACGACGCCCTGACCGGGTTGCAATCCCCCCTGCAGGATGGCGGAACGGACCTGGTGCAGCAGCGCAGTCGCATCGTGAGCACCGTCGACCAGCTTCGAGGGCAAGGATGGCAGGTCGCCGACGACGGAACCGTGTCGATCCGTCCGGGTAGCGTGCTCGACGCCTTCGCCCGGCTGAGCCCGCTGAACCGGATGATGCTGCAGGCGCTAGCCGCGAAGGCGTCGCTGGAACTGAAGACGCTACTCGCACAGTTCGAAACCACCGACAACAAGGTCGGGCAACAGATCCGCGCCGCCGCGGCGGCGCTCAGCGGGCCGGCCGCCAAGGAGTCGCCCGCGCCGACCGGCCCCAAGGCACTGGTCGACCGACTGGCCGGGATGACGCCCGATGAGCGGGCTGCCTTCCTCGCGGAGTTGAGCCCGGAAACCGTGCACGAGATGGTGCTCGCCGACCCGCAGGTTATGGGCAACACCGACGGCGTGCCGTTCGACACCCGGATCGAAGCCAACAACATCAACATCCGCAACGCGCTGGCCGAGGAGTTGCAGAAACAGCCACCCGATGACGTCCGGGTCAAGCAACTGCAAGCCATGCTCACCCCGATCAAGGATCCCAACGACAGCGGAACGATGGTGCCGCGCAAGTTCGTCGCGTTCTCCACCGAGGGAAACGGGCGGATGATCGAGATGATCGGTGAGATCAAGCCCGGCATCAAGGGCGTCGGCGTGGTCGTGCCCGGCACGAATACCAACCTCAACGGCAGCGGCTCGAATCACGAATCGGCAGTGCAACTGGCCGCGCAAAGCGACTCGCCCATCTTTCTGTATATGGGTGACGACTTCCCGCAAGGGCTGGACAAGGCGGCCGACCCGTCTTACGCCGCGTCGATGGCCCCGAAGCTGGTGTCGTTCGGACACGAGATCGACCGGGCGGTGGGTCAAGGCGCACCGGGCACACCCGTGACCTATATCGGCCATTCCTATGGCGGTGCCATCGTCGGAACCGCCGAGCAGATGGGATTACGTGCCGACCGTGTCCTGCACGCCTCGTCGGCCGGCACCGGAATCCTCACCGGGGAGTACACCAACCCGAACCCGAACGTTCAGCGCTACTCGATGACGGCGCCAGGAGACCCGATCGCGTTGGTCCAGTCGTTGCCGCGCGACGTATCCCTCTCGAATATCCCGGGAGTCGACTCGATACCGGGGATTCCGCACAACGTCGACGGGCGAATCGGCAATCCACTGGGCGGCCTGCCGTCGGCAACCGATCCCGACAACATTCCCGGTGTCACCCGTCTGGACACGGGATATTACGGCCGGGAAGGCGAGCATGCCAACCAGCCGATCGTGGGCCCCGATGGGCACGGAAAGTATTGGGACGACTATGAATCAGACGCGTTCCGCAATATGGTCGCCGTCATCCAGGGCGGTGAAGCCAACGGTTATGTGGAGCGCGGCATCCAGACCGATTACGTGGACATCAACGTCGGTGACGACGGCAACTTCGGGGCCGAAGCCGCCGATCAGGGCCGAGCCGCCGCCGGGCCGAAGATCCCCGAACTCCCGTGGGACAACGGCGGATCCTACGATCGACGGCAACATCCATGGGACAATCCGGTCGTGACTGACAATCCCGGCAGCGGACCGCGAGTGCAGGTCAAATGAGGCTCATCACAACAGTTTTCGTGACATTGCTGGTGATATTCACGAGCTCCTGCGGGTTCTTCCGGAACGATCGTCCGGCTACCGAAGATGAGGCGACGATGCAACCCACCACATTGACCGTCACCGAGGCCGCGCGCGTAGCGGCCGGCTATGTGTCCATGGTCATCGACAAGCCGGTCGACCCCAACCCCGCCTACGCACGAAAGATCGGGTGCCGCACCGATGATGCGTTGAGGTCGGTCGGCCCGCCGTGGAAGGTGCAGGTGTACGAGTCGGTGCGCGACCCGGCGCCGGAGCAGGTCGAGGCGGTTTTCCAACGCATCGGCACCCTGGTCGGACAAGGCTTTGAAGCTGTCCCTTGGACGCGACCGGATCCAGAACCTGCCAACGACAAGACATACCGCGATGGCCGCGGCTACGTCGTCTTCGCCAAGGCTGAAACCAGACCCGGCGGCGAGAACGTGCTCACAGTCCGAGCCACCTCTCCGTGCGCCGAAGATGATTAACGGCGGTCAGGCGTCGCGCCGGTTCAGCACGACCGCGGCGGCGACCAACGCGATCGCCACCCACACCAGGAAATAGAACAGCGAGCCCAGCTCGCCCCACGGAATGTCATAGGTCGGGAACAGCCACTCCACCTCAAGGAACCGGAACATGTTGGCGAACGGCAGCCACGGTCCGATCCGAGCGCCGTTGCCGGGCAGGTTGCCCAGCAACGGCTCGGCCACCAGTGGCCAGAGCAGCAGCACCGCCACCGCCCCGGCGGCAAACCGCACCAGTGCACCGACGGCCACACCGAGCACCGCGGCCAACGCGGCATACAGCGCGAATCCGCCGGCCACCCGCCAGGTCGCCGGGTTGGCCATCGACAGTTGGGTGCCGACCACCGGGTCGGCGACCATCCGGGCCACCAGCACCGAGGCCAGCACCATGATCACCGCGCACACCGAGGAGAACGCCGCGCACACCACCGCCTTGGCGACCAATACCCGAGTGCGGCTCGGCGTGGCCAGCAACGTGGTGCGGATGAGCCCAGTGCGGTACTCCCCGGTCACGGTCATCGAGGACAGCACCATCAGCACCGGGACCCCGAACACCGCGACGCCCAATGCCGCCTTGGCCGGAAGCAGCGCACTGTAGGACGCGGACCAGCCCTGCATGGCCGCCAGCCCGAAGCTGAGCACCGCCACCCCGACCACCGACCACAGCGGCGAGCGGGTGGTGGCCAGCTTGATCCGCTCGGCATCCAGCGCTGCCAGCGCACTCATTTCTGAACCGCCCGGTAGTCGACGGCATCATCGGTGAGCTTCAAGTAGGCCTCCTCCAGCGAGGCCTGCCGCTGACTCAATTCGTGCAAGGTGATCAGATTGCGCGCCGCGAGATCGCCGACCACATCGATGGCCACACCGCGCACGGTCAACGCCGCACCGTCGGGCTCGGCGTTCACCTCGAACCCGGCGTCGTCCAGCAGCTCACGCAGCGTCTCCAGCTGTGGGCTGCGCACCCGCACGGTGTCGGCCGAGGTGCCGCTGACGAACTCGCTGACCGTGGTCGAGGCGATCAACCTGCCCTGTCCGATCACCACCAACCGATCGGCGGTGTTGGCCATCTCGGCCAGCATGTGGCTGGACACGAACACGGTGCGGCCCTCGGCGGCCAGCGTGCGCATCAGGGTGCGCACCCAGTGGATGCCCTCGGGGTCCAAGCCGTTGACCGGTTCGTCGAACAGCAGCACCGGCGGATCGCCCAGCAGCGCACCGGCGATGCCGAGCCGCTGGCTCATCCCTAGCGACAGCGTCCCGGCGTTGTGGTCCCCCACCGAGGCCAACCCGACCATCTCCAGCACCTCGTCCACCCGGGTGACCGGGATCCGGTTGGCCGCGGCGATCCAGCGCAGGTGGTTGCGGGCGCTGCGGTTCGGGTGCGCCTGCCGCGCGTCGAGCAGTGCGCCGACCGTGCGCAGCGGATCCCGCAGCTCCCGGTACCGCTTGCCGTCGATGGTCGCGCTGCCCGCGTTCGGGTGGTCCAGGCCGAGGATCAACCGCATGGTGGTGGTCTTCCCCGCGCCATTCGGCCCGAGAAAACCGGTGACCACGCCCGGCTCGACGGTGCATGTCAGATCGTCGACGGCGCGATGCGCTCCGTAGAGCTTGGTCAGCCCGGCCAGTTCGATCATGGCTCCCATGATGGGTTACTCACCTCGCGTATCGGGGCCTGCCTGCGCCACCACCATATCCGCGACCGCGCGCATGCCGGCGGCGTTCGGGTGCAGCGGCGCGGGCCGGCCCGGGCGGGGCAAACCGGGCCGGGTCGTCCAAGGCCGGGCCGACCAGGCATGGTGTGCCACGCTGGCTTCCCCAGCGCGAACCCATCCGCAGCCCGTCTTCGCGGCAGCCTCCCCGGTGAGTCGTTCCAGCGTGCCGGCGACGTGTCGCCCACATCGAGGGTGCATCCAGATCGCGGTTTCGTGCGCATTCACGATCTCAGCGCACGCTCGGCGGAGATTCACAACGCGGGGCTGGAGGCCTGCGCCCAGAACCGTTTCGGGATGCGCCCGGCCTGACGCGCCAGGTACCCGGCGGTGACGGCGGCACACATCGCGGCGGCCATGGTGGGCGGATCAGAGGCGCGGGTGACGGCCGTGGCCAACAGCACCGCATCGCAACCCAGCTCCATCGCCATCGCGGCGTCGCTGGCCGTGCCGATCCCGGCGTCGAGCACCACAGGCACCCCGGACTGCTCGACGATCATCTCGATGTTGTGCGGGTTGGAGATGCCCAGGCCGGTCCCGATCGGCGAGCCCAGCGGCATCACCGCCGCACACCCGGCATCCTCCAGCCGGCGGGCCAGCACCGGGTCATCGTTGGTGTAGGGCAGCACGATGAACCCGTCGTCAACCAATTGTTCTGCGGCCTTGACCAATTCGATGGCATCGGGCAGCAGCGTGCGTTCGTCGGCGATCACCTCGAGCTTGACCATGTCGGTGCCCAGCGCCTCCCGGGCCAGCTGCGCGGTGAGCACGGCCTCGGCCGCACCGCGGCAGCCCGCGGTGTTGGGCAGCGCCGCGATACCCAGCCGGTTCAGCAGATCCAGCACGCCGGTACCACCCGAAGCGTCCACCCGGCGCATCGCCACCGTGGTCAACTCGGTTCCCGAGGCCACCAAAGCCTCTTCCAGCACAGCCAGATTCGGTGCGCCACCGGTGCCCATGATCAGCCGGGAACCGAACTCCCGCCCGCCGATGATGAGCTTTGAATCACCCACCCTGCACCGCCGTCACAACCTCCACCCGCGCGCCATCGGCCAGGGCGCGATCCCACTGCGAGCGGGGCAGCACGGTCGCATCCAACGCGACGGCGATCCCCTTGTCCGGGAACCCCCGGGTTTCCAGCAGTCGCTCGACGGTGATCTGCTCGTCCACATTGAGGGTCTCGTCGTTGACCGTGATGGTGATCATTTCGCTCCCACACTCATCTCGAGTTCAGCCGCGATCCGCTCAGCGGTCCACGGCGCCAATAGAAATCCGTTGCGGCCGTGCCCGACGGCCACCAGCGTGCGCTCGTCGACACGTTCGACGATCGGCAACCCGTCCGGCGACATCGGCCGCAGCCCGGCCGCGGCCTCGGCGAGCTCGTACTCACCCAGCGCGGGCATCACCGCACACGCGTCGTCGAGCAGATCGCGCACCCCGCTGACCACCGGCGCGGTGTCACGCCCGTGCTCGTACTGGGTGGCGCCGACAACGACACCGTCGGCACGCGGCACCAGGTACACCGGCCGCCCGTGAATCCGGGCCCGAATCACCCGCTGCGGCACCGGCATACAACCCTTGCGCCACCGCAGCCGCAGCACCTCACCCTTCACCGGGTGCACCGGCAGGCCCGGCCACAGCTTCGGGGCGTCGATCCCATTGGCGATCACCCGCACGTCCGGGGCATCGGCGCCGTCCAGTTCGGACAGGTCCTCGACCGGCCCGGCCCACCGCACGGCCAACCGTTCACACTGCGCGGCCAGCGCGTCGACCACGGCGCGGTTGTCCACCGCGAGTTCGGTGGTGGCCCGAAACCCGTGCCGGATGCCCTGCGCCAGCAGGGGTTCCACGTCCCGGGCGGCGGTGGTCAGCTCGACCGGATGTCCTTGGGCCGACAACCACTCGGCGACCGTTCGCAGGTCGGCGGCGTCGGCCTGGTCGACGGCGACCACCAACGATTCCCGCGCCGTCACCACTTCGGGCGCCAGCCCGTCCAGGAATCCCGAGTGCCACAGCCGCAGCGATTCCAGGCCGATCTGCAGCAGCCGTTCCTCGCCGGGCCAGCCTTCGCTGTGCGGGGCCAACATGCCGCCGGCCACCCAGGAGGCGCCGCGCTCGGCGGTGCAGTGCAGCCGCACCGTCCACCCGGCCAGTGTGGCCCGGCGTGCCACAGACAGCCCGATCACGCCGCCGCCGATGACGGCCAACGTTCGCGTCATACCCGCTCCCTTCGCCGGCATGACCCGGATCAGGTGTGACGGTCAGGGCCGGTCCGAATGCCCACTCTCAGCCCCTCGTTCCCGGGACTCCCGTATTGCCCGTCCAGCGTACTAGGGCGGGCACCGGCTACCGTCGCGGTGTGGAATCCCCCGTCGATCGTTTGCAGCGAGCCAGCCTGTACCTATGCACCGATGCCCGCCGCGAGCGCGGTGACCTGGCCGAATTCGCCGACGCAGCGCTCGCCGGCGGGGTGGATCTGATCCAGCTGCGGGACAAGGGCTCCGCCGGGGAGAAGCAGTTCGGGCCGCTGGAGGCGCGTCAGGAACTGGAGGCGCTGGAGATTCTCGGCGACGCCGCCCGCCGGCACGGCGCGTTGCTGGCGGTCAACGACCGCGCCGACATCGCGCTGGCGGCCGGGGCCGACGTGCTGCACCTGGGCCAGGACGACCTGCCACTGGATATCGCCCGCGGCATCATCGGCCCGCGTCCGATCATCGGCCGCTCCAGCCACGACGCCGAGCAGGCCGCCGCGGCCATCACCGAGGCCGTGGACTACTTCTGCGTCGGGCCATGCTGGCCCACCCCGACCAAGCCGGGCCGGACCGCGCCGGGTCTGGACCTGGTGCGCGCGACGGCCGCGCTGAACCCGGCCAAGCCGTGGTTCGCCATCGGCGGCATCGATGCGCAGCGGCTGGCCGAGGTGCTGGCCGCCGGCGCCCGGCGGATCGTGGTGGTCCGCGCGATCACCGCGGCCGAGGATCCCCGGGCGGCGGCCGAAGATTTGAAGGCCGCGATCAGAGCGGCCGGTTGAGCTCCAGCGGGAGCGAGGCCGTCACCACCCGCAGCCGCTGCCAGCTGGCGGCGAATCCGGGATGCAGCGGCAAGTCGGCGACCTCGTCCTCGGCCACCCAGCGCAACTCCGAGCTCTCCCGGTTGGGGATGGTCTGCAACGGTTCGGCCACATCGGCGATCACCGTGGTGTAGGTCCACTGGGTGCCGCCGATCCCGGCCACTTCGGCGGTCACCACGGTGGTCCGGACCGTGAGCTGTCCGGCCAAGACTCCGGCCTCCTCATGGGCTTCCCGAACTGCGGCCTGCTCGGCGGTCTCGTGACTGTCCCGGGCGCCGCCGGGCAGTGCCCAGGTTCCGCCCTGATGACTCCACGGGGCCCGGTGTTGCAGCAGCACTGCCGCCGATCCGCCCGGCCACGGAGCCCGCAACAGCAGCCCGGCCGCGCCATGCCGGCCCCAGTATCGGGCGCCGCTGTCGGAAATCACCCAACCGTCACCGTCGCCATGCACCCGTACAGGATAGGGAACACCGCCGGATTCGGTGGGCCCCAAATTCTGCGCGAGCCTAAACGCCCCCTCTTAGATAGTTTTTATAGAGTTGAGTCAGCCGTAAGCACCGAAACTAAATGAGGTCCGTGCGCAGGTGACTGTGGAGTTGGCACATCCCTCGACCGAACCGCTCGCGTCTCGGTCGCTGACCACGCCTGCCCATCAACGCTGGTGGTTTCTGTGGACCACCCCCGGGCGCATCCTGACCATCGGTGTCGTGCTCGCCGGGCTGGTGATAGCCAGCGCGTTCGCGACGTCCACCACGATCAACGACCGCCAGCAGGCGCTGACCACCGTCCTCAACCACACCGAGCCGCTGTCGTTCGCGGCCGGCCGGCTCTACACCACGTTGTCGGTCGCCGACGCCGCGGCGGCCACGGCGTTCATCGCCGGGGCCGAGCCCCGCGATGTGCGGCAGCGCTACGAGCAGGCCATCACCGACGCCTCGGTCGCGGTGACCCGGGCATCCAGCGGGTTGACCGACGAATCGCTGGTGCAGCTGCTGGGCCGGATCAACGCGCGGCTGGCCGTCTATACCGGTCTGGTGGAAACCGCGCGCACCAACAACCGCGCCGGCAACCCGGTGGGCTCGTCGTACCTGTCGGAGGCCTCGGCGATGATGCAGGCGCAGATCCTGCCCGACGCGCAGCGTCTGTATGAGGAGACCTCGGCCCGGGTGGATACCGAGACGACGGCCTCCACCCGGATCCCGGCTCCGGTGATGCTGGTGGTGCTGGCCACCTTGATGTTCGGGGCCTTCGCCAACCGCTGGCTGGCGCGACGCACCCGGCGCCGGGTGAACATCGGTTTCGTGGCAGGTGGCCTGGCGGTGTTGATCATGCTGATCTGGGTGAGCACCGCGCTGGTGATCTCGACAGTGGACAGTCGCAGCGCCAAGGACACCGCCGCCGAATCGCTCAAAACCGTTACCAACCTGGCCATCACCGCGCAGCAGGCCCGGGCCGACGAGACGCTGGCCCTGATCCGGCGCGGCGACGAGAACCTGCGTAAGGAGTCCTACTACCAGCGCATCGAGGCGATGAAGGGACAGCTCGCCCGGTATCTGTCCAGCAACACCAGCATCGACAAGAGCGACCTGATGGGCGCCGAGGAGCTGCTCACCCGGTGGCGCGCGGCCGACGACCGGATCAACGCCTACATCGCGGTGGGCAACTATCAGGCGGCGACGCAGGTGGCGCTGGGTACCGCGGAGGACGATTCAACACCTGCGTTCGACAAGCTCGATTCCGCGTTGTCCAAGAGCATCGAGGTGAGCCGCAGCCAGTTGCGCAATGACATCACCAGTGCCCGCCGGGTGCTGTCCGGCGCGACCGTGGGCGCCGCCCTGCTGAGTGTGGCGGCGGCGTTGGCGGTGGCGCTCGGGCTGTGGCCACGACTCAGTGAGTACAGATGATCAGAACGATGCAGAAGATAGCGACAGCCGTGGCGGCGGTCCTGGTGCTGGGCGGGTGCAGTCAGAGCGCGCCGCCGGTGACGCTGCCGACGCTGACGCTGGCGCCGCCCAGCCCGGCCGGCATGCAGGAAATGGCGCCGCAACCGGTGCGGGTGCCGGGTCCGCAGACCGACGAGTGCAATCGCACCGCCAGCCTGCGGCCGTTCAGCAACCAGGCCGAGGCCGACGCCGCAGTGGCCAACATCCGGGAACGTGGGCGGTTGATCGTCGGGCTGGACATCGGCAGCAACCTGTTCTCCTTCCGCGATCCGATCACCGGTGCGATCAACGGGTTCGACGTCGACATCGCCGGGGAGGTGGCCCGCGACATCTTCGGCACCCCCTCGCAGGTCGAGTACCGCATCCTGTCCTCGGCCGACCGCATCACCGCTCTGCAGAACAATGAGGTCGACATCGTGGTCAAGACCATGACCATCACCTGTGAGCGCCGCAAGCAGGTGAACTTCTCCACGGTGTATCTGATGGCCCACCAACGCATCCTGGCCGCGCGTGACTCCAACATCTCGCAGCCGTCCGACCTATCCGGCAAGCGAGTGTGCGCGGTGGAAGGCACCACCTCGCTCAAACGGATTCAGGAGATCAGCCCGCCACCGATCATCGTCTCGGTGGTGACCTGGGCGGACTGCCTGGTGGCGCTGCAGCAACGGCAGGCCGACGCGGTCAGCACCGACGATTCGATCCTGGCCGGGCTGGTGGCCCAGGATCCCTATCTGCACATCGTCGGGCCCAGCATGAACGACGAGCCCTACGGCATCGGGGTGAACCTGGAAAACACCGGACTGGTCCGGGTGGTCAACGCAACGCTGGAACGTATCCGCCGCGACGGCACCTGGAACACGTTGTACCGCAAATGGTTGACGGTGTTGGGGCCCGCCCCTGCTCCCCCGGTCGCGAGGTACATCGACTGATGACACAGCCCGACAGCACCGACCCGACCGGCACCGAGACCCCCGACACCGAGGGCGATCCCGGGACCCAGCCGGCCAGCCTGGAAGAGCTCGACATGGACTCGCTGTCGACCATGCGGCCGATGGCGACCCAGGCGGTGTTCCGCCCCGAGTCCGACGATTCCGACGAGCCCACCGTGGCCGAGGGTGAGCCGGAACCGCAGAACCACAGCACGATCGCCACCCGGATCCTGTCGCCGATCCGCAGGCTCGGCGGCGGGCTGGTCGAGATGCCGCGGGTGCCCGAGCGGGATCCGTTGACGGCGTTGATGACCAACCCGGTGGTGGCCGAGTCGAAACGGTTCTGCTGGAACTGCGGTAAACCGGTCGGCAGGTCCTCGCCGGATGGGCATGCCCTGTCGGAGGGCTGGTGCCCGCACTGCGGCAGCGCGTATTCGTTTCTGCCGCAGCTGTCCCCGGACGAGATTGTGGCCGACCAGTACGAGATCAAGGGCTGTATCGCCCATGGTGGGCTGGGCTGGGTGTACCTGGCTTTCGACCACAATGTGAACGAGCGCCCGGTGGTGCTCAAGGGCCTGGTGCATTCCGGCGATGCCGAGGCCCAGGCGATAGCCATGGCCGAGCGCCAGTTCCTCGCCGAGGTCACCCATCCGGGGATCGTCAAGATCTACAACTTCGTCGAACACGATGACAAGCACGGCAATCCGGTCGGCTACATCGTGATGGAGTACGTCGGGGGCACCTCGCTCAAACAGGCGCGGGGCACCCGACTGCCGGTTGCCGAGGCGATCGGCTACATGCTGGAGATCCTGCCCGCGCTGGGCTATCTGCATTCCATCGGGCTGGCCTACAACGACCTCAAGCCCGAGAACATCATGATCACCGAGGAGCAGCTCAAGCTGATCGACCTCGGTGCGGTGTCGCGGCTCAATTCCTACGGATACCTTTACGGCACACCGGGTTACCAGGCTCCCGAGATCGTGCGTACCGGCCCGACGGTGGCCACCGACATCTATTCGGTGGGCCGCACGCTGGCCGCCCTGACCCTGAATCTGCGGACCCGGCGGGGCCGCTACGTCGACGGCCTGCCGTCCGAGGACCCGGTGCTCGATACCTACGATTCGTTCGGCCGGCTGCTGCGGCGTGCGATCGATCCGGATCCGCGGCGCCGCTTCGGCAGTGCCGAGGAGATGTCGTCCCAGCTGCTCGGCGTGCTGCGTGAGGTGGTGGCCGCCGACACCGGGATCCCCCGGCCCGGCATGTCGAACGTGTTCAGCCCGTCCCGATCCACCTTCGGGGTCGATCTGCTGGTCGCGCACACCGACGTTTACCTTGACGGGCAAGTGCATTCGGAAAAGCTGACGGCCCAAGAGATCGTGCGGGCGCTGCCGGTGCCGCTGGTTGACCGCACCGATGTCGGGGCCCCGATGCTGGTGGCCAGTGTGCTGAGCCAACCGGTGCACACCCTGGACCAGTTGCGCGCCGCGCGCCACGGCGCGATCGACGCCGAGGGTGTCGACCTGGCCGAATCGGTGGAACTGCCGTTGATGGAGGCGCGCGCGCTGCTGGATCTCGGCGACGTCGCCAAGGCCACCCGTAAGCTCGACGACCTGGCCACCCGGGTCGGCTGGCGCTGGCGACTGGTGTGGTTCCGCGCCGTCGCCGAAATGCTCTCCGCCGATTACGACTCGGCGACAAAGCATTTCAGCGAGGTTCTGGACACCGTGCCCGGGGAGCTGGCACCGAAGTTGGCGTTGGCGGCGACGGCCGAACTGGCCGGCACCGCCGACGAATTGAAGTTCTACAAGACCGTCTGGAGCACCGACAACAGCGTGATCTCAGCCGGTTTCGGGTTGGCCCGCGCCGAGTCGGTTGCCGGGGAGCGGGACAAGGCGGTGCAAACCCTCGACGAAGTTCCGCCCGCCTCACGGCATTTCACGACGGCCCGGCTCACCAGCGCGGTCACCCTGCTGTCCGGACGATCCACCGGTGAGATCACCGAGCAGCACATCCGCGACGCGGCCCGGCGGGTGGAGGCGCTGCCCGATTCCGAGCCGCGGGTGCTGCAAATCCGGGCGTTGGTGCTGGGCACCGCGATGGACTGGCTTTCCGAGAACTCGGCGAGCAGCAATCACATCCTGGGTTTCCCGTTCACCGAGCACGGTCTCAAGCTCGGTGTCGAGGCGTCGCTGCGCGCGCTGGCCCGCGTCGCACCCACCCAGGCCCACCGCTACGCCCTGGTCGACCTGGCCAACAGCGTGCGGCCGATGAGCACGTTCTGACGGGTCACCGCGGGTTCGGCCGACGGAACCGATCTTGCAGTTGGGCGTCCCGCTCCCACCACAGCGTGGTGGAGGTTCCCGCTTCCCCCTCGGCCTGCACCCTGCGGTCCTCGGCGGCGTCGACCTCCGCGGCGTGCTGACGCTCGTGGGAACCCAGCGCCCGCATCAGCACCATGATGAACGGGACGCCCAGCACGTCGCCGAGAATCCACAGCACACCGGCACCGAAGGTCTGATCATCGCGCAGGCTAGGTCCCCAGTCCCGATGCAACCCGGCGTAGTAGTCGTAGGCGATGAGCGGCCCGAGCCACAGCACGAGCCCGAGCAGCCCGTCGCCCAAGCCCTCGGCCACGCTGATGCCGATCGACAGCAGCGGCGAGTACCGCCGCGGCACCGGGTCTACTTGCAGACGGGTGTAGAAGTATCCAAATCCAATGACCAGCAACAACATCCGGGTCGCCCCGGCGATCACCGGGTTGGTCAGCGCGGCCACGTACCACGGTGTGAAGTACAGCAGCCAGGGCGTCACCAGCATCAGCACCGACGTGGTGGGCGGCGACAGCAGCAGCTGGGCGATCCGCGACTCCAGCACCCGGTCCAGCCAGGCGCGGACCCGTTCACCGGAGGCCTCGCGCAACACCGTCACCGGGTGCCCCAATGCCAGCAGGAAGGGCGCCACGTACAACAACAGCAGCACTTGCAGGGCCCGCACCCAGAACAGCGTCGGGGCGTACACGGCGATGACGCTTTGCGTGGCCAGCAGCCAGACCAGCAGTCCGGCACCGAAACACCACGCCTGCACTCCGCCGACGGCGCCGCTGCGCCGGGCGTGCCGATAGCACCGGTAGTAGCCCGCCGCCAAGCCAAGGATCAGCACCAGGGCCACGCCGTCGAACATCCACGACCGGACCAGTGTCTGCAACCCGGTCACGGGCCGAACGTACGCCGTGAACCTGACAGTATTCCGTCAGGTCATTGTGCGGGCGTTGTGAGTCAGACCAGCGCCGCGCAGGCCTGCGCGATCGCCAACTCCTCGTTGGTCGGCACCACCAGCACGGTCACCGGGGAGTCCGGCGCCGAGATGCGCCGCACCTCTGACGAGCGTTCGGCGTTGAGCGCGTCGTCGATCTTGATTCCCAGCCCGGTCAGCCCGGCCATCGCGTCGCGGCGCACCCCCGGATCGTTCTCCCCCACCCCCGCGGTGAAGCTGATGACGTCGGTGCGACCCAGCACCGCCAGATACCCGCCGACATACTTGCGCAACCGGTGGATATAGACGTCGTAGGCCAATTGTGAAGTCTCATCGCCGGATTCGATACGCTCCCGCAGTTTGCGGAAGTCGTTCTCCCCGCCAACGCCGTACACACCCGAGTTCCGGTTGAGCATCGTATCGATATCCGCCACACTCATTCCGGCGGCGCGGTACAGGTACATCAGGATGCCGGGATCGATGTCACCGCTGCGGGTGCCCATCACCAACCCCTCCATCGGGGTCAGACCCATCGATGTGTCCACCGGCCTGCCCCCGGCGATCGCCGACGCCGATGCGCCGTTACCCAGGTGCAGCACAATCTGATTCACCGACTCGTAGGGCCGGTCCAGGAACGCCGCGGCCTGCTGGCTGACGTACTGATGCGAGGTGCCGTGAAAGCCGTAGCGCCGGATGTGCCAGCGCTCGGCCAGATCGTGATCGATGGCGTAGGTGGCCGCCGCGGCGGGCAGATTGTGGAAGAAGGCGGTGTCGAACACCGCGATATGGGGCAGATCCGGCAGCAGCTTGCGGGCCACCTCGATACCCTGCACCGCGGGCGGGTTGTGCAGCGGCGCCAGCGGTGCCCACTTGTCGAGCTCGGCGATCAGTCCTTCGTCGACCAGGGTGGGGCGGTAGAAGGCCTTGCCGCCGTGCACCACCCGGTGGCCGACCGCCACCAGGCCGAGCGTGTCCAGGTGCAATCCCTGGGCGGCCAATTCGTCAAATGCGGCACGCAGCGCGGCATCGTGGTCGGGCATCTGCGCCGAACCGATCTGCTCGACAATCCCGTCCGCTAGAAACTTTCCCGAATCCGGTTTCACCACCGCATATTTCAGTGATGATGAGCCGGAGTTGATCACCAACACCGTCATCGATTACGCGATCCTCGCCCCCGCGTCATGGCTTTCCCTGCGCCTGGATAGCAGTGATCGCGACGGTGTTGACGATATCTTCCACCAGCGCACCTCGAGACAAATCATTGACGGGCTTGTTCAGCCCCTGCAGAACCGGCCCGATCGCGATGGCCCCGGCACTGCGTTGCACCGCTTTATAGGTGTTGTTACCGGTATTCAAGTCCGGGAAAATCAGCACCGTGGCCTGCCCGGCTACCTCGGAGTCGGGCATCTTCGTCTTCGCGACCGAAGGTTCTACTGCAGCATCGTACTGGATCGGCCCCTCGACCAATAAATCGGGATCCCGTTGACGCACCAGTTCGGTTGCGGCCCTTACCTTGTCGACGTCGGCCCCGGTGCCCGAGGTTCCGGTCGAATACGAAAGCATGGCCACCCGCGGCGCGATGCCGAACTGGGCCGCGGTACGCGCCGACGAGATGGCGATGTCGGCCAACTGCTCGGCGGTCGGGTCCGGCACGATGGCGCAGTCACCGTAGGCCAGCACCCGGTCCTGCAGACACATCAAGAAGATGCTGGACACCGTGGAAATCCCGGGCATCGTCTTGATGATCTCGAAGGCCGGCCGCACGGTGTGCGCGGTGGTGTGCATGGCTCCCGACACCATGCCGTCGACAAGTCCGTTGTGCACCAACATGGTTCCGAAATAGGACACATCGTGGATGGTCTCGCGGGCCTGCTCGACGGTGATGCCCTTGTGCTTGCGCAGCTCGGCGTATTGCTCGGCGAACTGATCGCACAGCTCGCTGGTGCGCGGGTCGAGCACCGTCGCCTCGCCCAGGTCGACACCGAGTTCGGCCGCCCTACCGCGGACCTGAATCTCGTCGCCCAGGATGGTGAGATCGGCGACACCGCGCTGCAGCAGCCGGCCCGCCGCCTTGAGAATCCGGTCGTCCTTCCCCTCCGGGAGCACGATGCGCCTGCGGTTCGAGCGCGCCCGATCCAACAGCTGATAGGTGAACATCTGCGGTGTGGTCACCGCGGGGATCGGGATACTCAGTTGCGCGATCAGATCATTGACGTCGACATGTTCTTCCATCAACGCCAACGCGGTGTCGATCTTGCGCTGCGACTTGGCCGTTACCCGGCCACGAGCCCCTGCCACCCGGCTGGCGGTCTCGAACGTCCCGTACTTGGTCGCCACGATCGGCAGCCGCAGCCCGAGGCCGGACACCAGCGCGGCGATGGACGGATGCAGCTCCAGACCACCGTTGAGGATGATCCCGGACAACGACGGAAAGCCTTCTGCGGCATGGGCGCTCACCACCGCGAGCACCACGTCGGACCGATCGCCGGGGGTGATCACCGCGATGCCCTCGGTCAGCCGCTCCAGGCAGTGCTCGGCCGTCATGCCGGCCACCATCACATCCATCGCTTCACGCGACAGCAGCTCGGGATCACCGGAGACCACCGTCCCCTCGACCGCCTTCTGCAGCTCGGCCACCGACGGGGCGACCAGCAGCGGCTCCTCGGGCAGCACATAGGCGGGTGGGCCGAGCGGCTTGAGTGCGGCGGCCACGGCCGACAGCTGTGCCGGATCGCACCGGTTGGCCACCACGGCCGCGGTGTGGGCGTGCTGATTGGCCAGCTCGGCCAGGCACATCTCGACGACGTGGACGACTTCCTCGGGCGTCCGCTGGGCGGCCTTTACCGCCAGCACCACGGGCGCGCCCAGGTTCGCCGCGATGCGGGCGTTGGTGCTCAGCTCACTCGGCGTCGCCACATCGGTGTAATCGCTGCCGATGATCAAAACCGCATCGCACTGGCTCGCCACCCGGTGGAACCGATCGACGATCTCGGCGATCGCGGCGTCGGGGTCCTCGTGGACCAGCTGGTAGCTGACCCCGACGCATTCCTCGTAGGGCAGTCCGGCCGTGGCGCCGGCCAACAACAGCTCCAGAATGTAGTCGCGTTCGGCGCCGCTTCGGGCGATCGGACGGAACACCCCCACCCGGGGCGCCATCGCCGCAAGCCGGTGCAAAATGCCCAGTGCAATGGTCGACTTACCGGTGTCACCCTCTGGTGACGCTATGTAAATGGCGGTCGCGACCTCTGCCTCCGGCACTGATACAGCATCCCCCATCAGGGGCTCGACTGCCAGACGCCCTGGTCAGAGCACTTGACGCAACGCGTCAGCAAACTCGGTGCAGAACCAATCCAGGTCGGACATCGAGAACACCAAAGGGGGTCGAATCTTGAGCACGTTACCGCCGGTACCGCACACCGAGATGAGCACCCGACGGTCGCGCATCGCGTTGACCAGATCGTGGGCAGCGGCCCGGTCCGGCCTCGCGTGCGCGGTGCCATTGGTGCTCCTCGCGTGCGCGGCGACGATCTCGACACCGAGGTACAGCCCGGCGCCGCGCACGTCACCGATCCGCGGATGCTCGGCCGCCAGGCGGGTGAGCTCGTCGCGCAGCGCGGTGCCGACCCGCGTCGCATTCGCCATCAGCTGCTCATCCTCGATGACGTCGAGCACCGCGGCGGCAGCAGCCATCGACACCGGATTACCGCCGAAGGTGTTGAAGTAGGGCACCTCGCAGGCGAACGCGTCGAGCACCTCACTGCGGGCGGCCATCGCCGCCACCGGCAGCCCGTTGGCCATCGGCTTGCCCATGGTGACCAGTTCGGGCACCACACCGTGGCGGGTGAAACCCCACATCGCCTCCCCGGTGCGGCCGAAGCCGGGTTGCACCTCGTCGGCGATGAACACGCCACCGGCCGCGCGCACCGCCGCCACCGCAGGCCCCAGCACCGAGGGGTCCGGGTAGATGCCGTCGGAGGAGAAGAAGGTATCCGCGATCAGGCAGCTCACGCCGTCACCGGAGGCCCGCAGGTCGTCGATCGCGGCCTGCACCTCGACCAGGAATCGGGCTGCCACATCGGCACCGGCGCGGTAGCTGTCCGGCGCGGCCACCGTGCGGACATGGGGCCCGATGCTGGTGGCACCGCCGATTGACGGTGAAATCGCCGTCACTGCTTCGGTATTGCCGTGATAGGCATCACGAGTGACGATCACGCCGCGGGCCCCGGTGTACATCTGAGCGACCCGCAGTGCCAGGTCGTTGGCCTCCGACCCGGTGCAGGCGTACATCACCCGGTCCAGTCCCAGCGTGTCCAGTAAGCGTTGTGAGTACTCGACGATGCCGTCGTGCAGATACCGGGTGTGGGTGTTGAGTGTTTCGGCCTGCCGGGTGATGGCCGCCACCACATGCGGGTGGCAGTGCCCGACGCTGACGACGTTGTTGTACGCGTCGAGGTAGCGCACGCCGTCGGCGTCGAACATGTGGCTGCCACGGCCACGGACCAGGTGCACCGGCCGTTCGTAGAACAGCCGGTACGCCGGTCCCAGCAGTCGGGTGCGGGCCTCGATCAGCTTCTCGGTATCGGGATCGGTCGACAGACCTCCGGTGTAGCTGTTGGAGTCCATGATGTTCGAGAAGCTCATGGCACTTCCTCTCGCTACCCGCACTCGGCCACTAACATTCGTGCGCTTCCTCCAACACTGTGCGCCCCAAATCGGAATACCGTTGCGGATCCCGGAATCTCAGGAACAGCGCCCACAGCACCCCACCGATTCCGGCGACACCGACAACATACGGGATGGAGGTGAAGATCCAGTCCGACGCGGCTGAACCGGCGGCAAACGAGGCGTTCTTGGCCAGCAGGTAGATGACGTAGAGCATGCCGAGCCCGCCCAACAACGGCGCCAGGAACGTGGTGAACCAGTTCGCTGTTTCCGGATGCCGCTTCTGCACGTGGAAGTAGGAGATCACCGAGAACGCGGCCAGCGCCTGCACGATCATGATGGCCGTGGTGCCCAGCAACGCCATCAGCCCGTACAGCCCGGTGTAGGGATCACGAGCGGTCAGATAGAAGAACAGCACCACCACGGTGGCGAAACCGGTCTGCACGAATCCGGCGATGTGCGGTGAGCCGTGCACCGGATGGGTGGCGCCGATGGTCTTGCGCATGCCCGGGATGACGTTCTCGCGTCCGATTGCGTAGAGGTAGCGGGCGGCGCAGTTGTGGAAGGCCATGCCGCAGGCGAAGGAGCCAGTCATCAGCAGGACCTTGAACAGGTCGACGGCCCACTGCCCGAGGTGCTGGTGCACCGGATTGAAGAAGATGTCACCCGCGGTAGCCGAATCCTGCGCCAGCGCAATCGCATTCTGTGGGCCGGTGCCGACGATGGCCAGCCAGGAAACCAGTACGTAGAACGCGCCGATGCCGACCACCGAGCAGATCACCGCGATCGGGATGATCTTCTTGGGGTTGCGGGACTCTTCGCCGTACATCGCACTGGACTCGAAGCCCACCCACGACCAGAACGCGAAGAACAGGCCGACGCCGGCCGATCCGGCCACCGTGATCATGCTGCCGTCGACACCGGGCACCGCACCCGACAGACTGTGAAAACCGTTGAGCGGGTTGAGCGATCCCAGCGACCACCCCTGCGGCCCGCCGCCGGCGAAGACCACCGACAGCGCCAGCATGGCCAGCATGACGATCTCGGTGACCAGGAACACCCCGAGCACCTTGGCGGCCAGGTTGATGTCGAAGTAGGTCAGCACCGCGTTCACGGCCAACATCACCACGGCAAAGATGAGCCACGGTACGTCGATGTTGAAGAACGACTTGAACAGATCGTTGCCGAAGAACGAGAAGATGCCGATCAGTGATGCCTCAAACACCATGTAGGCCAACGCCGTCAGGAATCCCGCGCCCAAACCGACGACCCGGCCCAGGCCGTGGGAGATATAGCCGTAGAAGGCCCCGGTGGCGGTGATGTGCTTGCTCATCGCGGCATACCCGATGGCGAACAGGGTCAGCACGATGGTGGCGACGAAATAGCCGGCCGGCGCGTAGGCGCCGTTACCGAAGCCGACCGAGATCGGCACATTGCCGACCATCGCCGTGATCGGGGCGGCCGTGGCGACGGCCATGAACATCACGCCGACCAACCCCACGGCATTGGGTTTTAGTCGCTGAATGGCAGCGGTCGAAGACGGCTGCGGAGGAGAAGCGGCAGGATCGAGGAGCTCGCTCATTGAGGGTCCCAACTATTGGTCTGACCGGCACGCGTCGACGACGACATTGTGGTGCGACGATGGCCATTCTGGCCGCGCCAATATTGGGCGTCAAATTGGAATTGCCTGCAGCGCAAGGATATTCGTTACGGCTATGTTTCGCGAGTGACCCTTTTGCTACAGCGGTGTTAAACCCTCGCCTTGCGCCTGTTTCACCTAACCGATCTGGCGGAGCACGGCCGCTGGTACGCCGGCCACCAAGGTGCCCGCGGGTACGTCGCGGGTGACGACGGCTCCGGCCGCAACGACCGCATCTTTACCGACGGTCACGCCCTGCATGATCATCGCCGAGGCCCCGATCCAGACATTGCGCTCGATCCGGATCGGCGCTGCGGTGATCCCCACCCGGCGCTGAGCCGGGTCCACAGGATGGCCCGAAGTGATCAGACTGACGCTCGGCCCGATCATCACATCGTCGCCGATCTCGATTCCGCCGATGTCGTTGAACCGGCACCCCTGGTTGACGAAGACGTTGCGGCCGATCCGGACGTTGATGCCATGATCGGAATACACCGGCGGGATGAGATGGAAGGTTCCATCGACAATCTGACCGGTGAGTTCGCTCCAGCCTTCTCGGATAGCCTCCTGCTCGGCGTACCGCAGCATATTGAGCTCCTCGGTCAGCCGGATCGCACGCTGGACTTTCGCCGCGAAATCCATGTCTTCTCCTCTTCGAACAACCTTTTATGTGAGCGAGCAGAGGAAATCAGCGATACCTACGACCGGACAAACAACCAGGTGCGCGGCGAGCCACAACCAATAGTTGTCTTGTTAGCTTGGCGACGTGGACCTGGGAGCCGTTCGAACGTTTGTGGCGGTCGCTGACGCGGCCCAATTCCAGGCTGCTGCCGACAGTCTGGGAGTCACCCAGCAGGCGGTCTCGAAACGTATTGCAACGCTGGAACGCACGCTTGGGGTCTCGCTCTTCGTCCGCTCCGCCAGAGGCACGCAGCTGAGCGTCGACGGGCAGGCGTTCTTACCTCACGCACGTGAGCTGATGAAAGTCGCGGCCCGCGCGACTGATTCGGTCCGACCGGGCCGGCGCGCGCTGCGTGTGGATGTCCTCAATCGACGCACTGCGCCGGCGACGTCGCTGCGCGCCTTTCACCGGATCCATCCCGAAGTCGAACTCGACATCATCACCCTTCCGGACGCTCATGTCGACTCCGCTGTGGCTGCAGTCTTGGAAGGTTGCATCGATGCCACCTTTCGGTCGATCACCGCGCCACGGAGCCAGATTCACCCGCCGATACGAGCTGCCCGGGTCATCGACGACCGTCACCAACTCCTGGTCGGACCGAGGCATCCGCTGGCCAACGCGGACAGCCTCACACTCGCCGACCTTTGCGATCACCGGATCTGGATGCCGGGGATGCGAGCCGACACCGAGTGGGGTGCGTACTACGCCGACCTCGGCCGGACGTTCCGGCTCCAGATCGACACGATGGGGCCCAGCTTCGGAGTCGAGGCGCTCCTCGACGAGCTTGCCGATTCCGCCGAGCTCTCCACCTTCATCGGCGAAGGGTCCCGCTATCTGTGGCCCGAGGCGTACGACCTGCGGCGGATCCCGATCGTCGACCCCTGCCCGGTCTACCCCCACTCGATCATTTGGCGCGAAGACAACACGCACCCGGTACTCGCGGCCTTCCTCGACCACCTGCACAGTGTTCGACAGCGCACGCCCCAGGTACAGACGTGGGCACCAGACTGGGCGAACTGAGGTGGGGGCTGGCACCAGCAGCACCTGAGTCGCCCAACGTGAAGAAGATGGCGAAATTCCTCGAAGACCTCGCCATCTTCTTCACAGTCGGCCAAAACAACTCAGCCGAGTTTGCGCAGCCGTGGCTCGAGATCCTTCTTGAACAGGTCGAGGAAGCGGCGCTGGTCATGGCCAGGGGCGTGGAACACCAGGTGGTTCAGTCCCCAGTCGACGTAATCCTTGACCTTGGCCACCGCCTCATCGGGATCGGACGCGACGATCCAGCGTTTGGCGACCTGCTCGATGGGCAGCGCGTCGGCGGCCTTCTCCATCTCGATCGGATCCTCGATCGAGTGCTTCTGCTCGGGGGTCAGCGACAGCGGCGCCCAGAACCGGGTGTTCTCCAGGGCCAGCTCCGGATCGGGATCGTAGGAGATCTTGATCTCGATCATCCGGTCGATGTCCTCGGCGTTGCGACCCGCGGCCTCCGCGCCCTCCTTCACGGCGGGGATGAGCTTGTCCCGGTACAGCTCCGCACCCTTGCCCGAGGTGCAGATGAAGCCGTCACCGGCCCGGCCCGCGTACTTGGCCACCACCGGCCCGCCGGCGGCGATGTACACCGGGATGCCACCCTCGGGCACGTCATAGATCGAGGCGCCCTTGAGCTTGTAGTACTCGCCGTCAAAGTCGACCCGATCGCCGACCCACAGCTCACGCATCAGCTTGACCGACTCGCGCAGCCGCGCGAAGCGCTCCTTGAACTCGGGCCACTCGCCGATGTAGCCGGTGGCGACCTCGTTGAGCGCCTCACCGGTGCCCACCCCGAGGAAGATCCGGCCGGGGTACAGGCAGCCCATGGTCGCGAAGGCCTGCGCGATCACCGCCGGGTTGTAGCGGAAGGTCGGCGTCAACACCGAGGTGCCCAGCACCAGCCGCTCGGTGCGCTCCCCCACCGCCGTCATCCAGGCCAGTGAGAACGGTGCATGCCCACCCTCGTGCCGCCAGGGCTGGAAGTGGTCACTGACCGTCGCGCTGTCCATGCCCGCCGCCTCGGCCAGCACTGCCAACTCGACCAGTTCGCGCGGGGCAAACTGCTCCGCCGATGCCTTGTATCCCAATTTGAGTTCAGCCACGGTTCGTTTCTACTCCAGTCCATAGACTCGCGATATGGCAGCAGCCCTCAGCGCGATCACCGAGCACGTGCATTTCGCGCAAACCGACTTGGTCAACTGGACGCTGGTGACCGACGGGAATCGGGTCATGCTGATCGACACCGGCTTCCCCGGGCAGCGTGCGGATGTCATCGGCTCGGTGCGCCAACTCGGCTTCTCCCTCGACGACATCGCGGCCGTGCTGCTCACCCACGCACACATCGACCACTTCGGAACCGCCATTTGGCTGGCGAAAACCCAAGGCACACCGGTGTTTTGTCATGACACCGAACTCGGACACACCAAGCGCGAATACCTGGAGCAGGTCTCACCCGCCGATGTGGTGCGCAACATCTGGCAGCCCCGCTGGCTGAAATGGGCCGCCACCATCACAGCGAAGGGCGGCCTGAACCACGCCGGCATCCCGACCGCGCAGGCACTCACCCCGGAGATCGCCGCCGGACTGCCCGGAACCCCGGCGGCAGTTCCGACACCCGGGCACACCGGTGGGCACTGCTCATTCATCGTCGACGGGATCCTGGTCAGCGGCGACGCCCTGGTGACCGGGCATCCGCTGCTGCGGCGCACCGGCCCGACGCTGCTGCCGGCGGTGTTCAACCATGACGAGGACGGCTGCCTGCGCAGCCTGGACACGCTCGGGGCACTCGATACCGAGGTGATGCTGCCGGGTCACGGCCCGGTGTGGCGCGGCCCGATCCACGAGCTCGCCCGCCAGGCGGCCACGCTGCGAGAGCAGGGCGTGTAGCCAAACCGGTTGTCCAGCTGGAGCATTGGAGGCCCAATGCTCATCGCCACCCTCAGGCCAGGTTGACGAACGTCGATTGCGTCTCGGTGAAGCCGTCGATCGAGTACTCACCGAGCTCGCGGCCCCAGCCGCTCATGCCGAAGCCGCCCCAAGGAGCAGCCGGATCGATCAGCGGGAGCTGGTTGACGAACACGGTGCCGAAGCGCAGACGGGGCGGGACGGTGTGCGCGGCGACGAGGTCCTTGGTCCACAGCACCGCCACCAGTCCGTAGTCGGTGTCGTTCGCGCGGGCGACAGCCTCGTCCATGTCGTCGTAGGCCATGACCGAAAGGACCGGACCAAAGATCTCCTCGCGCGCGATCGTCATGTCGTCACGCACCCCAGCAAAGACCGTGGGCCGATAGAAGAACCCCTTCGCAAGGTCACCGTCGGCGCGGGCGCCGCCGGTGACGAGCTCCGCCCCCTGACTCCGACCGGTCTGCACGAACGACGCCACCCGGTCGAGGTGTTCCTGAGACACCAAAGGCCCGACGATCGTGTTCGGGTCCTGCCCCGGACCGATCGGCAGGGAGTCCGCGGCGGCCGCGAGCTTCGAGGTGAACTCATCTACCCGCGAGCTGTGTACGAAGAAGCGGGTGTAGGCGCCGCAGGCCTGCCCCGTGTTGAACACGGCTCCCTGCAGGTTGCCCATCACGGCGGCGTCGATGTCGGCGTCGGCGCACACGATGCTGGGCGCCTTGCCGCCGAGTTCGAGAGTCGTCCGCTTGAAGTCGTCGGCGGCGGCGCGCGCGATGTGCTGACCGACCTCAGTTGAGCCGGTGAACGAGACCTTGTCGACCCCACGGTGAGCCACAAGGGCCTTGCCCACTTCCGGCCCCCCGGTCAGAAGGTTGACCACACCTGACGGAACTCCGGCCTCGCGGCAGATCTCGACGAGTCGCA
This sequence comes from Mycolicibacterium frederiksbergense, assembly GCF_029893345.1. Classification (GTDB taxonomy): domain Bacteria; phylum Actinomycetota; class Actinomycetes; order Mycobacteriales; family Mycobacteriaceae; genus Mycobacterium; species Mycobacterium frederiksbergense_B. Next base: position 92,588 of record NZ_JARXVE010000009.1, read on the forward strand.
CGGTCGACAGCGGAGTCTGCTCGGCGGGCTTGAGGATGACCGCGTTGCCGGTCGCGAGCGCGGGGGCGAGCTTCCAGGCGGCGATGGCCAGCGGGAAGTTCCACGGCGTGATGAGCGCACACACCCCCAGCGGCACCCGGCGCTGGTAGGTCAGGTTGCCGGGGATCGAGATCGGCGCGACCTTGCCCTGGATCTTGGTCGCAAACCCGGCGTAATAGCGGAAGACCTGGGCCGAGAGCGGCAAGGTGACGCCCGAGCTCATGAAGGACGGTTGTCCTTGGTCGAGCGTCTCGAGGGCCGCGATCTCCGCGGCATCGCGCTCGAGCATCTCGGCGATGCGCCACAGCAGCTGTCCCCGCTGGTCCGGCGTCATGCCCTGCCAGGCGTCAGACTCGAACCCGGCCCGGGCAGCGGACACGGCGGCGTTCACGTCGGCGACCGTGGCCTCGGCGAAGGTGCCGATCACGGTGTTGGTTGCGGGATCGACGGTTTCGCTGGTCGCTCCGTCAGCCGCCGGGACCCACTCGTCCGCGATCAACAGCTGCGTGCTCCGCATGTTCTCTCCTCCGTGTACGTGGCCTCGACGCCGAGCCAATCTGCCAGCTCCCGCACCGCCTCCTGCGCCATCGTTTCGGTCACCGAACCCCACCACAGGAGTTCGCCGCACGGAGAGCGCGCGTTGCAGGTCTGTTGCTCCGCTGGACGGATCGACTATCCAACTGGATATTCCGTGTGATCAGCGTAACAATCGAGGCTCGCAACGATCAGAAGGAGCTGCGCGATGAGCGTCTCGACAGGCGAACCGAGCACGACGGCCCAGGCGGCGAGCACCATTCCCAACTCCGTCTTGGGCAAAGCGTTCTCGATCCTGTCCGCCTTCGATGACGAAAGCGACACTCTGCGGCTCGTCGATCTGAGCCAGCGCAGCGGGGTTCCCAAGCCGTCGGTCTACCGGCTGGCCCAGGAACTCGTGTCGCTCGGCATGCTCGAGCGCTCGGGCAACGCCTACCGCATAGGCTTCAACGTGTTCGCGTTGAGCCAGCGCGTCAGCTCAGCCTCATTGCTGCACAAGGTCGGCCGGCCGGTCCTCGTCGACCTCGTGGCCATGACTCGCGGCACGGCGCATCTCGCCGTGCTCGACGGCACGGGGACCTATTACCTGGAGAAACTGGGCGGCACACGCAGCGTCCACGCCCTCTCGCGCGTCGGTGGACATCTCCCCCTGACCTGCACGGCCTCGGGCAAGCTTCTGCTCGCCATGTCGCCGCGGTCCGATCAGCTGCTCGACGAGGTCCTGGCCGACCGGTTCCCGCGCCTCACACCGCACAGTCCGCACGACCGCGCCCTGCTGCGCCGCGAGATGGACACCATCCGCTCGAACCGGCTCGCGACGGAACGCGAGGAGACGCTCATGGGGTTCAAGAGCTTCGCCGTGCCGATCTACGACGGTGGCGACGAGGCCATCGCCGCCCTGTCACTGACCGTCCCGATCTCACACACCGGCGACACAGCCCTGGTCAAGACGCTGCGTCTCGCGTCCGCAGGAATCACCCGGCAGCACACGAGGCTCGCGATGAACGACGCATGGGACCGCCGACACCTCGCCTGAGCGGATATCGCTGAACGGAACTTCATCGTGTACGTGGTGCCCCGCTCGTGTGAAGGTGGCGACGACGACCGCGACATGTCGCGCCGCGCGCGCTCGTGACGCTCCGGCTGTCGTCCGACACGGGTCGACCCGGTCGAGGTCCAGCAAATGAGGTCAGCATGAGCACCGCCACGAAGGTCGCCATCATCGGCTCCGGCAACATCGGAACCGACCTGATGATCAAGGTCGGCCGATCACCCCACCTCGAGATGGGCGCGATGGTCGGCATCGACCCCGGCTCCGACGGGCTGGCCCGCGCCCGCTCGATCGGCGTCCCGGTCACGCACGAGGGCGTCGAGGGCCTGATCGCCCTGCCCGGATTCAATGAGATCGAACTCGTCTTCGACGCCACCTCGGCAGAGGCCCACAAGGCCAACGCCGCCCGGCTCGAGGTCTTCGGCAAGACGATGATCGACCTCACGCCCGCCGCGATCGGCCCGTTCGTCATCCCGGCCGTCAACCTCGAGCAGCACCTCGACGCACGCAACGTCAACATGGTCACCTGCGGCGGCCAGGCCACAATCCCCGTGGTGGCCGCCATAAACCGGGTGCTGCCCGTCGCGTACGCCGAGATCGTCGCCTCCATCGCATCACGCTCGGCCGGCCCGGGCACGCGCGCCAACATCGACGAGTTCACCGAGACGACCGCCGCGGCCATCACCTCTGTCGGCGGGGCGGCCCGCGGCAAGGCGATCATCATCCTCAACCCGGCCGAGCCCCCGCTCATCATGCGCGACACCGTCTTTGCGCTCGTCGTCGCCGACGGTGAGCCCGATGTCGCCGAGCGCATCAACGCCTCGGTCCAGTCGATGGTGGCCGATGTAGCCGAGTACGTCCCGGGATACCGGATGAAGCAGGAAGTGCAGGTGACAGCGATCCCGCGCGACCAACCGGTCGAAACCCTGCTCGCCGATCCCTCGTCCCCCCGGCCCACCCACCAGGTCTCGGTCTTCCTCGAAGTCGAGGGCGCCGCCGACTACCTGCCCGCGTTCGCCGGCAATCTCGACATCATGACCTCGGCCGGCATCCAGGTCGCCGAACGATTCGCAGCCCGGAAGGTCACCGTTCAATGAGCACACCGATCTACATCCAGGACGTCACCCTGCGCGACGGGATGCATGCCGTGCGCCACCGCATCAGCCCGGCCGACGTCAAGCGCATCGTCATCGCCCTTGATGATGCCGGTGTCGACGCGATCGAGGTCGCCCACGGCGACGGCCTCGCCGGGTCCTCGGTCAATTACGGGCCCGGATCCAACTCGGACTGGGAGTGGATCGAGGCCGCCGCGTCGGTGATCCAAAACGCCACGCTCACAACGCTTCTCCTGCCGGGCGTGGGCACGATCCACGACCTGAAGCGGGCCTACGCTCTCGGCGTCCGCTCGGTCCGCGTGGCGACCCACTGCACCGAGGCCGACATCTCCGCCCAGCACATCGCCGCGGCCCGGGAGATCGGCATGGACGTCTCCGGCTTCCTGATGCTGTCGCACATGGTCGAGCCCGACAAGCTCGCACAGCAGGCCAAGTTGATGGAGTCCTACGGCGCGCAGTGCGTGTACGTGACCGACTCGGGCGGACGCTTGACCATGAATGGTGTCGCCGCACGCGTCAAGGCCTATCGCGATGTGCTCGAAGCCGATACCCAGATCGGCATCCACGCGCATGAGAATCTGTCACTGTCGGTTGCGAACTCGCTCGTCGCGGTCGAGCACGGGGTCTATCGGGTCGATGCCTCACTCGCAGGTCACGGCGCCGGCGCCGGCAACTGCCCCATCGAGGCGTTCATCGCCGCCGCGAACCTCTCCGACCTCAAGCACGGTAGCGATCTGTTCAAGCTCCAGGACGCCGCCGATGACATCGTCCGGCCGCTGCAGGACCGGCCGGTGCGCGTCGATCGGGAGACCCTCACGCTCGGCTACGCCGGCGTCTACTCCAGCTTCCTGCGGCATGCGGAAAACGCCTCGTCGCAATACGGGGTGGACGTGCGGGATCTGCTCATGGAGTGCGGCCGTCGCCGGCTCGTCGGCGGCCAGGAGGACATGATCATCGACATCGCGCTGACGCTCGTCGCGCGGAAGCAGGCCCAGCCGGCGTGACACCCGGGCAGTCGGTCGCCGAGCTCGTCGAGCGGCGCGCACAGGCCGACCCGGACGGAGAGTTGATCCGCCGGGCCGGCGGCCCGGCCCTCACCGCCGGCGCGCTATTCGAGCGCGCGGTCCAATTCGCCGGCTGCCTCGCGTCGGTGGTCGGACCGGGCGGCACCGTTGCGACGGCAGTCCCGTCGGGCCCCGAAGCGGCCGCGCTGACCACAGCGATCTCGTGGCTCGGAGCTGTGGAGCTGCCGGTTCCGGTCGGCCTGGACCCGGCGCTCGCGCGCACCTTGGCACGATCGGCCGGCTGCGCGACGACCGTGGCCGTGCCGGACCGGCTCGATCTCGAACCCCACCTGCTCGACCTCGGGCACCACCCGCGACGACCGCTGCTGACGATCGCCGGTAGGCGCGCCGGGCTCCCCGGCATCGACGAGCTGACTGCGGCGCCCGCGCCACGCAGGCGTCCCACGCTCGAGGAGCCAACCGCCGTCATGATCACTTCTGGCACAGGCGGACGGCCCAAGGGCGCCCTGCTGCCCAACGGTGCCGCGGTCGGGCAGGCGCAGCGGGTCCGGCGCGCGATGGCTTACCAGGCCGACGACGTCCTGTTCAACGTTTTCCCGTGGCAGCACATCAACGCACGTCACGCCGCGTTCCTGCCCGCCGTGCTGTCCGGCGCCCGACTCGTCGTCGACTGCTTCTCGGCGCGCCGCTTCTGGCGCACGGCGGTCGAGGAGCGGGTCACGGCGTTCAACTTCATGGGTTCCCTGTGCGTGATGTTGCTGGGCCAGCCGGCATCAGCGGCGGACCGTACGCACCGGGTCCGCCAGGCCTACGGCGGACCTGCACCCGCGTGGCTGTACCAGGCGGTGCGAGACCGCTTCGGAGTCGAGCTGCGCCAGGCCTACGCGTGCACCGAGCTGGCCGACGTCGCGACAACCGGCCGGCAGGTTCGTCCCGGCGCTGCGGGCCGCGTGGTACCGGAGTACGAGCTACGGATCGTTGACGACGATGGCGCACCGGTTGCGGACGGGAACATCGGCACGGTCGTCGTGCGGCCACGCCGCCGCTGGCTCACGTTCACCGAATACGTCGGCGATCCCGAGGCCACCCGCGCGGCCTGGCGCGAAGGCTGGTTCGTGACCGGTGACCGCGGCCGGCTCGATGACGGCTGGTTCCACCACGAGGGACGCGTTGACGACGTTATCCGCCGGCGGGGCGTGACAATCGACGCTGAGCACCTCGAGCGGGTGGCGCTCTCTCATGCGGACGTCGAGGAAGCGGCTGCCGTCGGTGTCCCGTCCGAACTGACGGAGGACGAGGTACTTCTCGTCGTCGTGCCACGCCCCGGCGTGCGCCCCGATCCCGCCGCGCTGCGTCGGCACTGCGCGGAGCATCTGCCGCGACATGCCGTGCCGCGCTTCGTGAGCGTCGAGAACGCCCTGCCCCGGACCGGCAGCTTCAAGATCGCCCGCCGCGCCCTACGCGAGCGGGGCCTGCCCCCGACCGCGTGGGACGGCGACGCCCCGGCAACACCTCAGGAGACCCCGTGACCACCCCCACCCTGCGCGTCGTCGACCTCACCGACCCTCTGGGCCACCAGGCGGCGCGGCTCTTCGTCGGTCTCGGTGCCGATGTGGTCCGGCTCGCCGTCAACGGCGAGACCTCGACGACCGCGGGCGCACTGCACTGGCACGCCGGCAAACGCGTGCTGACCGTGGACGACCTCGACCAACTCGACTCGACCGTCGCCGGCCTGGTGAACCGCGCCGACGTGGTGCTCGAGTCGGGACCTCGGGCCGCACTGCGCACGCTCGCGCTGCGCGAGTCGGACCCTGATGCCTGGGCGCACGTCGCGCACGTCGTCGTCACGCCGTTCGGTCTGACCGGTCCGCGCCGCGACTGGCTGGCCGATGACACCGTGCTGACGGCGGCCGGCGGGATGGCGTGGCTCGGCGGCGACCCGGGTCACGCTCCCGAGCCTCCACCCCGCGAGCAGGGGATACAGCTCGCCGGGACGCACGCCGCGATCGGAGCGCTGCTAGCCTTGCACGCCCGGCGTCGCACCGGCGTGGGCCAGCTGGTGGAGATCTCCGCCCAGGAGGCGGTCGCCGCGACGCTCGAGACCGGAGCGATCGCCTGGATCCACGGCCGGTCGGTTCCGGGCCGCACCTCCGGTGTCTACGGTCACGTCGCGCACCGCGTGTTCCGCGCGGCCGACGGGTACCTGGCCGGCGGCTACTCCGGCAGCCCGCGCATGTGGGACGACCTGCTCGCCTGGATGGCCGAGGAAGGCGAGGCCGAGGATCTCACGGATACGCAGTGGCAGGACAACGACGTGCGCTGGGCGGGCCGAGCCCACGTCGACGAGGTCGTGGGCCGCTTCGTGGCCCGCCGCTCCGCACGGCCGTTCGCCGAAGAGGCGCGCCGACGCGCCCTGCCGTGGGCCGAGGTCGCGACCGGGCCCGCCCTGCTGGAGAACCCGCAACTGCTCGCCCGGCGTTTCTTCGTCGACATCGACGGACCGGAGTCCGTGCGCGACGTCGGCCTGGGGTGGGAGTCTCCCGGCATGCCGCGTCCCGTGCGGCTCGCCCCACCGCGCCCGACGACCGCGGCCGGCGCCTGGCCCGATCCGCCTTCCCCCACAGATCGGGCACTGCGGCCCCGCGCCCGCACACAACGCGGGGCCGCGCTGGACGGCGTCCGCGTCCTCGACCTGACCTGGGTCCTCGCCGGCCCCTACGTCACCAAGACCCTCGGCGAGCACGGCGCGGAGATCATCAAGGTCGAGTCCCAGCACCGCAAGGACCCGACCCGCTTCTCCCCGTCGATGCGGCTGCGCCCGAATGCCGGCATCGACGACAGCGGCTACTTCCTGAACTTCAACCGCAACAAACGCAGCCTGGCGCTCAACCTGCGCACCGAGTCAGGCCAGGACCTGCTTCGCCGGCTCGTGCCCGTCGTTGACGTCGTTGTCGAGAATTTCAGTCCCGGAGTCCTGGCGAAGTGGGGACTGGACTACCCGAACCTGCGCGAGCTGAACCCCGACATCGTGCTCGTGTCCATGGCCGGTGTGGGCCAAACCGGCCCGTGGCGCACCGCAGTGACCTTCGCCGACACGCTCGCCGCGATGTCCGGCCTGACCGCCGAGACCGCACGAGTCGACCGCGCGCCCCAAGGCCTGACATTCGGGCTGGGCGACATGGTCGCGGCCAACGCTGCGGTCCTCGGCACGCTCGAACTGCTGAACCGCGCCCAGGGTGGCCACGTGGACCTGTCCCAGCTCGAGGCGATGGCGTCCCACCTCGGTACTGCGCTGCTGGAGTCCCAGCTCCCGGCCGGACCGGCGCCGACCGCCTCACCGCGCATCATCCGGACCCGGGGCGAGGATCGCTGGCTCGCCGTCGGTGCGGTCCCCGCCACGGTCTTGCGCGCGGCCCTTGACGACCTCGCCGTCGAGGCGGCCGGGCCGGACCCACTCGACGACCTCGAGCGGCACGCCGTGACCTGCGACGCCGAGGACCTCGCCGCGCAGCTCCAGGCGCGAGGCGTCCCGGCCCACCCCGTTCGCGACGGTCGCGACCTGGTCGAACACGACCCCCAGCTGTCCGCCCGGCACTTCTATCCGGTCCTTGAACATCCGCTGGCAGGGCCCGTCCGACACGAGGGGATCGTCGCGCGGCTCTCCGGCACCCCCGGTGGGCTGTGGGAGCCCGCGCCCCTGCTGGGCCAGCACACCGACCTTCTGATCACCGAGCTGCTCGGACTCACCTCCGCGGAGCTGTCCGACCTGCGCGCCCAAGGAGTCCTCTCGTGACCACATCTGCACCCGTCGGCTTCCGGATCGAGCACGACGGACCCGTCGCGACCGTCGTCATCGACCACGGCCGGGTCAACATCGTCGACCCCGAACTCATCGAGTCACTGCTGGAACACCTGCCCTCGATCCTCGACGACCCCGCGGTCCGCTGCGTCGTCGTGCGCGGTAAGGAGCGAATCTTCGTCGGCGGCGCGAACCTCACGGTCATGCGTCGCCTCGACCCCGACACCTACCGTGCAATGCGTCGGTGGGTCGATGTCCAGCGCCTGATCGAGCTGGCTCCCAAGCCTGTGGTGGCCGCGCTCAACGGGCACGCTCTGGGCGGCGGAGCGGAGCTCGCGCTCGCGTGCGACCTGCGAATCCTGCACGCGCGGGCGACATTTGGCTTCCCCGAGACCGACCTGGGCATCTTCCCCGGCGCCGGTGGTTCCCAGCGGCTCCCCCGACTCATCGGATCCCACCGGGCCAAGCGGCTCATCATCGATGCGAGCCGGCTGAGCGCGCAGGACGCCCTGCGCGAGGGGCTCGTCGATCTCGTCGCCGACGGCGACTTCGACGAGGTTGTCACGCGCGAGGCCCGTCGCCTCGCCGCGCGCCCGACGGCGACGATCGGCCTCCTGAAAGCGGCGATCGACCGGGGTCGGGACCTGCCGATCGACGAGGCCATGCGCGTCGAAGAGGAATACGTCATGCGCAACCTCGGGCTCGCAGATGCCGCCGAGGGTATCCAGGCCTTCCTCGACAAGCGCGACGCACATTTCGAGGGACGCTGATGGCGCACCGTCAGTTGATGGCGTGCTGCGCCGAGACCTTCTGGCTCACTGCGCGCAACACCGCGGCGTGGCGGATCAGATCAGCCCGGACGACTGGCGTCGTAAGCGACAGCGACGCCAGCAACAGCCCGCTGGCGCCGAAGATCGGCACGGCCACCGAGCAATAGCCCGCGGTGGTCTCCTCCAGCTCGGTGGCGTAGCCGTCACGGCGCGCACGGCGCAGCTGGTCGAGCAGCACCCCGGGAAGAACGACCGTCTTGGGCGTGACACGCTGCAGAGCACCCCGCGCAACGACTTCTTCGACAAGTGAAGGCTGACCGAACGCGAGCAGCACCTTGCCCGTCGCGGTCGAATGCAGCGGGAGTCGCCCGGCAATCCGGGACGGCCGAGCCGCCTGCGGCATACTTGCGACCTTCTCCAGATACAAGACCTCTAGGCCATCGAGCACGGCCAGATGGACCGTTTCGTGGGTCTGGATATGCAGGCTTTCCATATACGGGCGCGCGGCGTCGCGCAGCACGCGAAACCGCGGTACCCGGCTGCCCAGCTCGAACGCCCGCATCCCAAGCCGGTACTGCAGGCCGGCGCGCTCAAGCATGCCCCACTCCAGCAACTCCCGGTTGAGGCGAAACACCGTCGCCTTCGATAGGCCAGTACGCGCTGCGATCTCGGTGAGCGTCAGTCTGTCGACGTCGAGGTCGAACGACTCCAGGATGAGTCGTGCCTTACCGAGCACACTGTTGGCGGCTCCAGCGGTGTCATCTTCAGCCGCCATCGGTTTCAGGCACCGTGCGCCTGAGGCAGCAGCAGAACGGTCCGGGCCAGCACCTCGGCCAAGCGCCGCATGGCATTGAGATCGACGAGGTTCATCCCCCTGGTGAAGTCAATATCACCGCCATCGGGCGTGGCCGCGACCTTGGGCATCCCGACCCGGGCGGTCGGAACTCCCCGCATGCGCAGGATGTTGGCGTCCGTCGCACCACTGTTGTGCAGGATCGGCTGGTGAGCTCGGCCGTCGACGGTCTCGAAAGCCGCGACCGCCGCGCGGACCACGGGCGAATCCGGCGATGTGTGCGTTGCCGGGATGGCCGCAACCTGGCGCACCTGCAGTGGAACACCGAGCTCTGCCGACAGCCGGCGCAGCTCGGCGCGGACCTCACGCTCCACCCCGGCTGGGGACTGGCGGGTCGTGAGCCGCAGGTCGAGCCGCAGCCGCACCTGCGCCGGGGTGGAGGCCGCAAGCCGGTCGAACCCACCCCGCACCGATGACACGATGCCCTGCGGCGCCATCGTCGCGTACTCGTGGCGTGCCGCGTAAGCCTCCAGCCACGCCTCAAGAGCGATCGCGACGCGACCCGCCGTGGCTACTGCGTTGCTGTACGGAAGACGGTGCCGACTCCCCGCATAGGTATGTAGACCTGGGACGAAGACGTCGAGCCACACCAGACCGACCTCCTCGTGCAGCACGGTCCAGCCGGGCTTGGCGATGACGGCGTAGTCGGTGGTGTACCCGCGTTCCAGCAGGAAGCCGGCACCCACTCCGTGACCGGTGTTGGCCCGGTCGGGGTTTCCCACCCCGGGGATCGCGAACGAGGGCATCCCGCCGGCACCGAAGCCGCCCACGAGGTCGCCGCCGGGATCGACCCCGGCCGCGACGAATGCCTGCAGCACCGCCATCACGACCGCGGCGTGCCCCTTCGGGTTACCTGCGCCCAGCCCCTCGACGATGTCGCCCCGAACGACGGCCAGGGACCGCATATCCGGTCGCCACGCCGTCGACGCGTCCGGAACGTCGAGCGTCGGGTCGCCCGTCGTGAAGGTGTCGAGCGGTGCATAGAGCAGCAGAGACGGTCCATCTCCGCCATGGACTGTCGCGACCGCGTTGGCCTGGTAGCCGTCGATCGGCTGCAGTGCGGCGTCGACTCCGGCCGCCGTGAGACGCTCGGCGATCCACGTCGCGACCGGTCGCTCATGGCCGGTCGGACTCGCGATATCGACCACACCACAGACGGTTTCGAGCAGGAGGTCGCGCGTCACATGGCGCATCACCGCGGCGACGGCGCCCTCGATCCCGGTACTCATGAGGCTGCCTCGGACTCACCGGGGCCGGACGACGGCGCGGCCACGAATGCGGCCCTGGCTCAATAGCTCGAGCGCGCGCCCGATGTCTTCGAGCCCGAAGGTCTCGTACGCGAGGGTCAGCTCACCGGAGCCAAGCATCGCCGCAAGTTCCGGAACCGCGGCCCGGGCGTCGCTTTCGCGCCGAATCATGTTGACCGGCAACAGCGCAACGTCGTCGAGCAACCAGTTCGACAAGCCGAGGCTCACATCGTCACCCGCGACGTAACCGATCGAGACCGCACGACCGCCGGGCCGCACCCACCGGGACCGAGCAATCAGCTCAGACCCGCCCAGAGTGTCGACGAGCACGGTGGCCGAACGGTCGTCCGCGAGCCTCGCGATCGCCGCCTCGTCGCCGGCAACCACGACCGTGGCCCCGTCGACGACGCGCTCGGCTTGACCTTCATCGGCCACGAGTGCGGTCACCGTGGCGCCACTGCGGACGGCGAGCTGGGCAACCATGGCGCCGACCGCTCCCGCTGCGCCCGCGACGACAACGTGCTCATCGGCCGCCGTCGTGACATCGGGCAGCCATGCACCGAGCCGGCCGACCTGGTGGAGGGCCGTGTGCGCCGTGGTGGTTGGCACCCAGAAGGTGGCGCCGAGCTCTGGCGACAGGCCGTCGGGCAGCTCGGTGAGTGCCTTGTCCTTGACTGCGACGAACTCGGCCCAGGTGCCGTCGCGCAGCAGGCCGAGGCCGCCCCCACGGAGGATCACCCGGGTGCCGGGGGTGAACCGCTCGGACTCCACGATCACCCCACAGCCCTCCACACCGCCGACGTACGGCAGCGTCGGCTTGATGCCGAAGTCGCCGCCCGCGACAGTCACATCGAGGTGGGCCACTGCCGCCGCCTCGACGCGGACGAGGGACTCGCCCGGCGCGGGCTCTGGCACCGGCACCTCGTCCACGACCGGGGCTTGCCCCCAGCCATGGACGCGTGCGGCGCGCATCGTCGCGCTCACGACACCGGGTGCTTGTCGAGGAACGCGAGGCTGATCGAGTTGTACTCGTCGGCCTTCTCATGCTGCGGCCAGTGACCGCAGTCGTCGAACAGCACTAGTTCTGAGCCCGCGATGTGTTGGTGCATGGCGCTCGCCTCCGGGACGTCCCCGAACGGGTTGTTACGACCCCAGACAATGAGCGTGGGAACCGTGATCTGAGCGAGGTCCTCGGGCTTGAGAATGTTGCGCAGGCGCGTCTCAAGGTCCTGCAGCGACAGCAGGTTGTCGATGTTCGCGACGAACTCCGGCTGATGGTAGATCGCGTGGCGAACGGCAACGAGTTCCTCAGTCGCGTTGGCCGGGTCGTGCATCAGCAGCTGCATGCGGTTGCGCGTCAGCTCGACGTCGTCGGTCTCGACCGCCTTACGCGTGCTGGTCCGAATGCGCTCCATCACTTCGGGATTCGCAACCGTGCCGCCGGCCGCGAGGAGCTGCAGCGACGCGACACGCTCCGGGTTGTCGATCGCCGTCCGGCCGCCCACCCAGCCACCGAGCGACTCGCCGCCGATGTGTGCCTTCTCGATACCGACGGCATCGAAGTAGGCAAGCAGGTGATCGCGATAGCGCGGGATCTCATAGGGGAAGTCCGGCTTGCCGGTGTAGCCGTGGCCGAGCATGTCGATCGCGTGGACGGTGTACCGCTCGGCGTGCGGCTTGATGTTGCGGATGAAGGCCTCAAGGTGGCCGCTGGTGCCGTGCAGGAAGACGATCGTCTCCGAGCCATGGCCGGCCTGCAGCGAGCGCGTGGGCACGCCGCCGGCGTCCACGGTCGAAATCGAAAAGTCGAGCCCGGCAAGCTCGGTCCAGATCGTGCGGGTCAGGTCTTGGGTCATCTCAGGTCTTTCTCTGTCGGCGGCGGGCGGCCGCTTTCGTCATTGGTTGATGCGGTGGACCTGCGTGTTGACGCCGGCCAACGGGTTCGGGAAGACGCGCTGGTGGGTCGCGAGGCGATTGCTGACGACGCGCAGGCCTGCGAGAGTCACGGTCGCGGCGAGCAGCAGGTAGATCAGCTTCATGGGTTGGTTCTCCTCCGATCGAGGCGTTCAGCGGTGGTCGATGGCACGCAGGAACCCGTCCACCACGGCGTGATAGGCCCCCGGACGCTCCTCCTGCAGGTGATGGGACACGTGGTCCATGACGTGCAGGTTGCCGCGTTGCACCATGCGGGCCAGCATCATCGGGTAGTCCGGCGTGAGGAAGGCGTCCTCGCGACCCCAGATGAACAGGGTCGGCGCCTCGACCCGGCCCAACTGCTCGGTGAGGTCCTGCCAATCGCCGCGCGGCGAGTCCGACATGGCGGCCAGCGCGCGTTCCTCAGGGTCGAGACTCTGCTCGTAGCGCAGGTCGAGGGTCTCCTCGGGCAGGCGGTCGGCGTCGAACCACTCGAGCTTCGTGATGAGGGTGCGCATCTTCTCCCGCGTCGGTCCATCGCCGCCGTAGTACACGTCGCGCGCCGTGCGACCCCGGTGCCCCCGCTCAGGCAGGGGCGCGAGCGGCCCATAGAACACCGGCATACTGCCGGTGATCACGAGCGAGCGCACCCGTTCGGGGTAGAGCGCCGCGAGATTGAGCGCGATCGTGCCGCCCCACGAGTTGCAGATGAAATCGGCCTGCGCGATGCCGAGCTCATCCATCAGCGCAACGGTCTTGGCCGCGTGGAAATCCCACATGGGGCCGCTGATGCGGCATTTCTCTGACTTGCCGTATTGCAGGATGTCGACGAGCACGCAGTGCCGGTCGGTCGCGAACAGCGGTGCGACCGAACCGAAGTCACTCCACGCCGTGCAGCCGGGGCCGCCGCCGTGCAGGAAGATCGTGTCCGGGCCGGAACCGAGCTCGTAATAGTGGTAGGTCACCCCGTCAGCGGTCGCGTACCGGCTTTCGGGTGCCGGTCCGGCGGCGGGTGAGGTCAGTCGCTCAGTGGTATTGATCGTCATGTCTTTCCTCTCTTAAGCCGTGGCCGGCTCGACCAGGGCGACGCCCATGCCGGTGAGCCACTCGGGCATCGGCGAGTAGGCGAGTGCCTTCCCAGGCGCGAATCCGAGTGCCGCGGCCATGACCAGCCAGGTGCGCAATTCCTGGCCGCCGTTGCCGGCGCGCTCGGCGAGCTGTTCCGATGTCAACTCGGTGTATGGGCGCAGCGCACCCTTTTCCAGATCGGCAAGGAACTTTTCATCGAAGTCCGAGAAAATGGTTGGCTGCGCGGCCACGATGATCTCGCGACGCCGCTTGTCGTAGCGCTCCCACTCTCCGCGGCCGTTGAGCCAAGCCTCGACGAGGAATTTCTCGTCGTCGCCGACCGGCTCGGTCCAGTCGCTCGGCCACGGAAGCTGGTGTGACAGACCGCCCGACGCGATCACGACCACGCGCTTGTCTCCGCCGATCTCGGCGACCGCGCGGGCGATGTTTTCGCCGAGTGCGGCAACGCGCGGCAATGTCGGCAGCGGCGTCGCGAACACGTTGACCACAAGCGGAACGACAGGTACCTCGATACCGTCGAGCAGGTACTGGATCGCATGCGCCTGGCCGTGGTCGATCTGAAGGCGAGCCGAGATCGCCACCTCGGTGCCACGGTTGACCAGCTGGTCGGCAAGTGCCTGGGCGAAGGCCGGGTCGGTGTGCTGCGGGCCCTTCGGTGTGCCACCGTCACCGGCCGCGATGACGTCCCCGACGCCAAGTGTGAACGACGGGATGAGGTCCAGCCAGAAGCCACGGAAATGGTTCGAGCCCACGAGCACGACGACGTCGGGCGCCGCCTCGACGATGCGGCCGCGCGCCGCCGCAAGACCGTCGCGGAAGGCCTGCGCGCGCTCGGTGTGAACGACCTTGTCCCAGTGGGTGTTCATCAGGGTGGAGTGCGACGCCGCCACACCCAGCACGATCGATGCCATGCTTCGCTCCTCGTGTTCGGTGGGTCGGGTCAGTCCGGGTCGGAGACGACGATGCCCCGCTCGGCCAGCGCGTCGACGCGGTCCTCCGTGGTGCTCTCGGCGAGCTTGCGCCACTGCAGCAGCGAGTCGTCGGGGCGGTAGAGCTTCTCCGGCGGGGCGTCGGTGACCTCGACCATCCACTTGTCCTGGCCGGAGAACTGGCCGTGGAACAGCCACCGCACCGCGCCGAGGTACTTGAAGTAGAAGGGGATGGTCTTGAGCCCCTTCTTGAAGTCGGCGATCACGCCGACGTACAGGTGGTTGTCGGCGTCGACCGGTACGTAGAACTCGTAGTGGATGAAGGTCGGGTAGGCGATCCGCAGGACGCCTGGCATGGACACCGAGGCAAACCCCGGGAACTCCTGCGCCGCGATCACGGGGTTGACCTGGCGGTGCGACCCGGTGTTGCCAATGTTGGTGGTCTGCTTCGGCGGCTTGGTCTTGTACCAGGCAAGGCCCGTCCAACGGCCCAGGCCGGGGAACTCGGCGTCCCAGAACTGTTGTTCCTGAACGCGGTAGATCCAGCGGCCACGCTTGACGATCTTGGTCGTATTCCACACCGGCATTGCCTTGAACAGGCGCCATAATGCGGTGCGGTGCAAGTACTTCGCGTGGCCTTCGTCGTAACCGTTCTCGCATGCGAAGCGCCAGTTGCCCTCCCGCGGCATGATGCGGGCACCGATGACGGCGGGATTACTCACGAGCTCTTCGGGTAGTTGCTCGTCGATCGGGTGCGGCTCCTCGCCGTCACCGACGAAGATCCACACCATGCCGAGACGCTCTTCGACGCGATAGGTCGGCTGGGTGACCTTGCCACAGATGGGTGACTGCGGGCCGTCTGTGATGGCGGCCTTCAGCACACCGGTTTCGAGATCGAAGGTCCAGCCGTGGTAGACGCACGAGATCGTGCCCGGAAACTGCTTGTTGCCGTAGCTCAGCGGGACACCGCGGTGCGGGCACCGGTTGGCCATTGCGCGCACGACGCCGCGGTCGCGGATGACGAAGATGTCCTCGCCGAGCAGCTTCACCCGAACCGGGCGCTCCCCGACATGGGACGAAAACTGCACGGGGTACCAGTAGCCGCGGAAGCCCGCCGCTGCCGCCTGGTAGTGCGGCCAAGTCGACCAGTCCTGCCGGCCCGGTAGCCGGCCCTCGCGCTTGCGGCGCGCCGCGGGCGCGGCTTGCGAATCCAGCGTCTCGCTCATCGTGTCAACTCCAGGTCATCAGCAGTTTTCGGCTTGCAGGAGCGAACTGGCGACGCTGCGGCACTCGCTTCCTTGATGACAGGACACCATCACCGGGCAGTCCCGACAATCGTCGCGGTTCGCCCAGCGAAATCCTTCGCAACACCCGTTGACGGCAGGTCCTTGATGCCCTCGGGGGCGATTTCGTTCAGCGATCCAGCAAAGGTGATGTCGCATCACGACCGACCTACAGTCCGTGGACACCAGATCCCCCATCGAGGAGTCCTCGTGACCGCACTGCCCTCCGTCGTCGAGGCCGACGTCGTCATCGTCGGCGCCGGCCCGACCGGCCTCTACGGCGCCTACTACGCCGGCTTCCGCGGGTTGTCGACCGTTGTCGTCGACGTCCTGCCTCAGGCAGGCGGCCAGGTCATGGCCCTGTATCCGGAGAAGCAGATCCGCGACGTGGCCGCCCTGCCGTCGATCCGCGGACGCGATTTCGTCGCCAGCCTGGTCGAGCAGGCCAACACGTACTCCCCCACCTATCTACTTGGCCGCCAAGCGGTCTCGCTCGAACACATCGGCGGGTCACCCGTCGTGACTCTCGACGACGACACCGTCGTGCGTGCCGGCGCGGTGGTCATCACCGCCGGAATCGGCACCCCGACCCCACGTCCGCTCGAGGCCGGCGGCGAGTGGCTCGGACGTGGACTGTCGTACTTCGTCGTCGACCCCGAGCAGCACGCCGACCGGAACGTCATGATCGTCGGCGGGGGTGACTCCGCGCTCGACTGGGCCGACGCGCTGGCGTCGATCGCCAAGTCCGTCACCCTCGTCCACCGCCGTTCCGCATTCCGCGGTCACGCCGCGACGCTCGAGCGCGTCCGCTCCGGCTCCACCGTGATCCACACCGACACCGAGGTCGCCGCCCTGCACGGCGACCTCACCGCCGGTGTGCTCGAAAAGGTCACGCTGCGTTCGAAGTCCGGCGACGAGACCGTCGTCCCGACCGACCATGTCATCGCGGCCCTCGGATTCATCAGCGACCTAGGTCCCTTGCGCGAGTGGGGCATCGAACTCACCGGCCGGTCGATACTGGTCGACCGCGCCGGGCGCACGAACCTCCCGCGCGTGTACGCAGCCGGCGACGTGTCCGACTACGACGGCAAGGTCAAGCTCATGTCCGTCGGTTTCGGTGAGGTCGCGATCGCCATGAACCACGTCGCGGTCGACCTCGACCCCGATCTCGTGCTGTTCCCGGGTCACTCGACCGACGGCGCCTGATCCACCATCAACCCGAAGGAGACCCCATGGCTTATGTCATCGGTGCCAGCTGTATCGATGAGCTCGACCGTTCATGCATCGAGGTGTGTCCCGTCGATTGCATCTACATTGGCGAGCGCAAGAGCTATATCAACGCCAGTGAGTGCATCGACTGCGGCGCATGCGAAGTCGAATGCCCGGTGGATGCCGTGTTCGTAGACCGAAAGGCTCGAAAGGACCCCGAACTCGCCGAGTTCCTCGCCGACTCCGTGGCGTTCTTCGCCGAGCCGCTGCCGGGCCGGTCGGAGCCGCTCGGCGATCCCGGCGGATCACAGAAGCTCGGCCCGGTCGGTACCGACACCGAGTTCATCGCGAACTACTCCGCGTGAGGGCCGCCGTCCTCGCGACCCGCGGCCAGTGAGGTCCCGCGGTCGGAGCCGCGACGTCATCGGCGCCGCCCTGTCCATGGCCGTGACGGCGGCTCCGCCCTTTCTGGTCGGCACGATGGGTCCCGGTATCTCGGCCGACCTCGGCCTGAGCGTCTCTGCCCTCGCCGCAACAATCTCGCTCGGTTACCTGGTGGCTGCGGTGCTCAGCCCGGCCGGCGGGCTAGTGGTCCAGCGCATCGCGCCACCGCGTGCCCTGCGCCTGGCCGGGCTCCTGACGAGCATCGGCGTCGCCCTCGTCGCCGTAGCCACTTCGCCGCTGGAGCTCACGGCCGCGTTCGTGTCGATCGGCCTCGCCAACGCGATCATTCAGCCTGCCTCCAACGGAACGCTCGCGACCGCCGTCCGCGGACAGCTGCAGGGCGCTCTGTTCGGCGTGGTGCAGTCGGCCATTCCCGCCGCGACGCTGCTCGCCGGCATCCTGCTCGCCCTGCTCCACGACGTCCGTCCGTGGCGGGAGGCCATGGTCGTTCTGTTCCTACTCACGCTGGTTCCGCAACTGGTCATTACCCGGAGTCGGTCGATCTCGCGTACCTGTGCAGCGCCCACGGAACCGCTCAGCGACACCGGTCCCGGCCGCACGATGCTGGTCGCCTTCTGCACCGGCGGGTTCCTGGGGTCGGCCGCGGCCACCACGGTCGCCGTGTTCGGCGTCGCCGGAGGGCTGGCAGGCGGGCTCTCCCCAGCGGTTGCCGCCGCTGGCCTGATGCTCGGCAGCGGGTGCTGCGTCCTGGGACGAGTCTGGACTTCGTGGCGCTGGGGCGGCCATGCGCCACGCAGGCTCCTCTTCGACATCGCCGGCCTGCAGTTGGGCGGGGTTGTCGGCCTCGCACTGCTGACGACCGGCACGACCGTGGGCTATATCGTCGGGCTCGCAATCGCTTTCGGCAGCGGCTGGGGCTGGACCGGGCTGCTCAACCTCGCGATCGCTCGGACCTGGACCGACCGCGTCGCGACGGTGACCGGCGTGATGCAGCTCGGTCTCTTCGGCGGCGGGGTCGCCGGGCCGCTGCTGTACGGCGCCGTCGCCGACGCCGACGGCTACACCACCGCGTGGTTCGTGGCGGCCGCCGGACTCCTCGGCGCAGCTATCGCCACCACGCTCGCCGCCCGTCTGCTCGGCCAGACGCCGATCAGCGATGGGGCGGATGCACGGCTCAGTCGGCCAGACGCCTGATGACCTCACGCAGGGTTTCCAGCAACTGCTCGGTGCGCGCGTCGTCCCGGAAGACAAGGTGCTGCAGCACGAGGCCGTCGAGCGCCGCGAAGACGACAGCCGACGCTCGACCGTCGGCGTCGTCGATTCCGACCCCCTCAATGGTCTGCCGAACCTTGGCCATGTAGCGCTCGTACTGCTGACGCACATTGTCGATCGACAGTCCACCGCGGATCGCCTGCATCGTCTCGTCGAACTGCAGCAGTGGACGCTCCCACGAGGTGTTGAGGGACTCGACAAAGGTGGAGGCGAATTCCTCGATCGAGTCGGCCTCCAGCCGCGCGCTGTCAGAGTCCTTGGCCGCCGCCCGCCGGAACGCCTCGGCGAGCAACTGTTCGCGGGTTCCGAAGTGGTGGCGTACCAGTCCGTGGGCCACACCAGCGTGCGCCGCGACGGCCCGATAGGTGACGGCTCGGAGTCCCTCGCGACCCCCGATCTCCATCGCGGCGTCGAGGAGCCGGTCGCGGCCCGATGCCGAATCGCCCCCCGGGCTCAAAGCTTCTGCAGACGCCACAAGGTCACCTAACCTTCATCGGGGTGCGGCCACCCCTCGGTCCGAAATTTCGCACCTACGCTTCGGAAAGCCCCCACAGCGGATGACGTTCGACGCTCAGGTCGATGTTGACCGACTTGACGGCAGTGTATTCACGCAGCGTCTCGAACGACAGTTCCCGGCCGAAGCCGCTGTCGCCTCGACCACCCATCGGCATGCCGGGCGGAAGGTCGAACCAGCGATTGACCCACACGATGCCCGCGTCGAGTTCGTCGGCCATCCTGTGCGCGCGGCGCAGGTCGCGCGTCCAGACACCCGCGGCGAGACCGTAACGAGTCGAGTTGGCACGGGCGACGGCCTCCTCGTCGGAGCTGAACCGCTCGGCGACCGTGACCGGCCCGAACACCTCCGTGCGCGTGATGGTGGCCCGACCGTCGGGATCGGCCAGCAGTACCGGCCGCTGGTAGAAACCGCCTGCCAGCGACGGGTCCAGGTCGAGGGGCTCGTCGCCCACGAGGACGGAAACCCCCTCGCCCCTGGCGCGGTCCAGGTGGCCGCGCACCAGGTCGAGCTGCAGCCGCGAGACGAGCGGGCCCACCTCGGTGCCAGGGTCGGTTGCGTCGCCGACGGCGATCCGCCGCGCGACGTCAGTGAATCGCGCCACGAACTCGTCGTGGATGTCGTCGTGAAGCAGCAGCCGGGACGACGCGATGCACGCCTCACCGTTGGCGAGGTAGATCCCCATGAGCGCGTCCTGGACCGCGATCTCGAGGTCCGCGTCCGCCGCCACAATCATGGGGCCCTTGCCACCGAGCTCCATGAGGCTCGGAGTCAGGGCGCCCGCTGCCGAGCCCAGGATGGCCTTTGCTGTCGAGGGTCCGCCGGTGAAGGTGATCTTGGCGACGTCTGGATGCGAGACGAGCGCCGCGCCCGTCTCCGGACCTACGCCGGTCACGATGTTGAGCACGCCCGGAGGAAGCAGGTCAGCGATCATCGCGACGAACTCGAGGATGCTCACCGACGCGTATTCAGACGGCTTCACGACGATCGTGTTGCCGCCGGCGAGCGCCGGCGCGACCTTGTTGGCGAAGGTGATGAGCGGCGAGTTCCATGACAGAACGGCCGCGACGACGCCGAGCGGCTCGCGTTTGGTGTACAGCAGCGTGTCCGGGTTCGCCAGCGGCACCTGCTCGCCGTTGAAGGCCCGGATAGCGCCCGCATAGAACCGGAAGACCGCCTGCACGGTCGGGATATCGGCGATGAACGCCTCTCGGATCGGGCGTCCGTTCTCGGTGGCCAGGAGTGACGCGAACCGCTCGCCGCCGGACTCGAATCGGTCGGCGATCGCGAGCAGGATCGCCTGGCGGCGGTCCAGCGTCGTCTTGCGCCAGCCGCGAAAGGCCGACCGGGCCGCGGCTACGGCCCGCTCCACGTCGGCCGTCGAACCCTGGGGGACGACGGCCCACGGTGTACCCACGCTCGGGTCGACGGCCTCGAAGCTGCCCGAACCCCCGACCCAGACCCCGTCGATGTACTGCAGGTAGTCCGCCTCGGGGAGATAGGCGTTGCGGGTGTGGATGCTGGTCGACATGGTCGGTCCTTCCGTGTGAGGCGACGCCTCAGTGGCAGTGGTTCCCGGTGGTCTCGCCTTCGTTCCCCGACCCGCAGTGGGCGGCCTTCGACGGCGGCACGTCGAGCGCCGGGTTCTTGTCGAAGAAGTTGACCGGGAGCAGATGGAAGCCGGCCACCTCGGTGGGCATGACCGGCCAGTCCTCGGCGCGCGGGATGTGCGTGACGCCGAGCGTGTGCCACAGCACGACGTCGGTGTCCTCGACAGGTCGGTTGTCCTTCGTCCAACGCGGCAGACCGTCCCCGGAGCGGCTCTGGTTGGGAAAGTCACCGCTCGGCCGCATTTCGGCGGGGTCGTAGGGCGTGACCCACATATTCCGGGTCGCGAAACCCGCCCGCTTGGCGATATAGGACGGATCCTGGGCCAGCAGCGTGGCCGAAGACCAGCCCGGAAGGAACTTGTACCCGACGGGATTGCCCCACGCGTTGGTCTTTCCGCGGTTGACGATGGTCCAGTTGCGCGACGACTGCGGGTTGGTGTGGTCATCGCCGCTGAGCTCGCGATCGATCACGGTCCGGTTGACCCCGATCGCGTTGCCGTACGGGTTGTCCGGGCCGACGGGCACGCCGTACGCATCGTTCTGGACCACGGTGTTCTCCCAGCCGTCGACCTCGGGATCGAGGCGGAAGGAGAAGATGTGCTGGTGGTACGTCGCCACCAGGTTGCGCGCGATCCGGGTGCCGTGCGGTGTGGCCTCCCCGACCTCGACCGAGCGGGTTTGCACGATACCCAGCAGCTTGACCTCGACCTGGATCGAGGCATCTTGGTAGAAATTCCAGTAGAAGCCGTAGTGGTAGTTGCCGACCGTCGCGATGAAGCTGACCACGAGACGACGCGACCGCCGCACATCGACCGCCCCGGTCATCCAATCGGTGTGCTTCCACAGGATGCCGGCATCCTCCTCGTGGATGCAGATGGCGTTCTCGATCACGGTGGGCTCACCGTCTTCGCCCGCGAGCACTGCGTCGAGGTACACGATCTCGCCGAGGCAATCGCAGCCGAGCCGCAGTGAGTTGGCAAGCTTGCCGAGACCGAACTCTCCGGCGTCGAATGCGCTGCGCCAGAAGTGTTCTCTTGACGGCTCGCCGTAAGGGACCACCATCTCGGCCAGGGACGCGCGGTGCAGGACCGAGCGATACTCGTCGCCGTCCTTGTACTCGACAGCATGGAGCACGAGCCCTTCGAGAGGGTGCCAGTTGATGCGGAAGCGCCACTTCTGCCAGGTGAGCTCGCGGCCCTCGATCGCGAACCCCACGCCCTCGGGCTGGATGATCTCGAGCGGCGCGACATCGGTGCGCATGGGCTGGTTCGCGTCGGGCGTGTAGTTGGCGAGCTCGGTGTTCATCGGTCGGACACCGAAGTCGTGAACTTCCAGCACTTCTTGCGCAACAAGATCGACGACGGCGATGACGCCCTCGATCGGGTGTGCGTAGCCGTTGTCATCCGGAAATTCGCGGTAGTACGAGACCGATCCGGCAACCCGGCGGCCGTCGACATCGACATCGATCACGCCGGGGACTGCCATGTTGCCGACACCCCACGGATCGATCTGCACCTTGTCGAGGTCGGTGATTCCGCGCTTGGCGAGGGCCTCGATGTAGCGCTGGTCCTTCTTGATCAGGCCTGGCGCAGTGTCGAATTCTTCAAGGAGCATTGGCGCCGCGCCGTCGGTGACAGGTACGGACGAGACGAGACACTCGGCATCGAGGTCGACAACGAGGTCGTGGGTGGCGCCCGTCGCCCGGTCGACCAGCAGCACCCGCGCCCGCCGGGCGACCTCCGCGCCCTCGCGGAGCAGCCGCTTGTCCGGCTCGTCGGTGTAGACGGCGGCGAAGCCGGGTCGCTCGGCGACCTCCTCACGGCGGACGATGGCGGCGACTCGACGGATCTCGTCAGCTGTCAAGGAGTCGAAGAGGGGGTGGCGCATGGGTTTTCCTTTCATCACACGCGGTCGACTGGGATGACCTCGGTGGGTGACAGCCAGCTAAGCACCGCGACGGTGTGTGCGGTCGAGAGCGTTTCGCTCAACGAGCCTTCGCGAGATCGGTTCGTCTAGGCCGGGAGCCCGGCGAGGAATCGCGTGATCTCGACTGCCACCGGCTCCGGCAGCTGCTCGAGCATCGGGATCATGCCGCCCTCGATGATCGCCACCTCGACGCTCGGGGCGCCGGTGAGCGCTTGGCGCATCGGTTCGATGTCGGGGAAGCAGAACGGGTCGGCATCCCCTCCGAGGATCAGTACCGGCGCCGACACCCGGCCGATGCGGTGCTCCATGACGTACCGCGCGCACGCGAGGTGGCCCTCGAGCGGGTCGACCCCGGGCGCCAACGCGTCACGGATGAAGCGGTTGAGGATGTCCGGACGATCCTTGGGGTAGTACGGGGCCCGCTGCGCCCACCACGTAACGAGGTGGGCACCGTCGACGTCCATCTCGGCGTCGTCGACCCCGGGGCCGCCGGCGTGGTGGGCCCGGTACTCCGGTCCCGTGAAGGCCGGCGACGACAGGATCACCGCCTCGACCCGGCCCGGCGCGTCTGCCGCGACCTCGACTGCCACGACGGCCCCCGTGTGGTGGCCCAGCACAGCGAACCGGTCGAGGCCCAGGGAGTCGGCCAGGGCGAGGACACCCGAGGCGTACTGCTGGATCGTTTGCGGTCCCTGCGGTTTGGCGGACTGCCCGAACCCGTACATGTCCATCGCGACGATGCGGTGGTGCGGGCCGAGGAGCGGTAGTAGCTCGGCGAACTCATCATGTGAGCGCGGCGTCTGGTGCAGCGCAATCACCGGGATCCCGCCGCTCCCGGCCTCGGCGTAATGCAGCTGCCCGAGCGGGGTGTCGGCGTACCCGAAGCGGACAGGGCCGGCAGCGTCAGTCGACAAGAGTCCACCCCATGTTCTGGTAGACCTCCGGGCGCGCCTTCCGCGCGTGTAGGGCCACTGCGATCGCGATCACGACAGTGAGAATATGCAGGTAGGGCAGGCTGTTGATGACCTTGGAGTCCGTCCCGGTGATGAGCATGAAGTTCGAAAGCGCGAAGTAGGTGATCGCACCGAAGCCGATCATTGCCAGCCCCGGGGCGACCGTGTAAGCCCAACCGAACGAGCCCTGGCGTGCGAAGAACACGACCACCGCGAGCGACGTCGTGGTGATGAGCACCATGAGACCGACAGCCCCGAAGCCGGTCAGCGCAGACACGAGGTTGGTCAGCGGATCGAGCCCTGCAACGGCGAAGCAGATGACCACGAGCGCCTCGACGACGAAGCCGACGGCACCGGCGACGGTCGGCGACTGGAACTGCGGATGCAGCGTCCGCAGTGGGCGAGGCAGAAACCCGTCGCGGCTCAGCGCGAACATGTACCGCGACGCCGCGTTGTGGAACGCCAGCATGCCGGCGAAACAACTCGTCACGATCAGGATCTCCAGGATGCTGGTCCACGCCGATCCCACGAACTGGTCGCTCAGATCGAACGCGAAGGTGCCGGGGCTCTCGCTCGCGGCGGCGACGGCGCCGTCCGAGCTGGCCAGGAATGCCCACGACGTCAGGACGAAGAACAGGCCGATGCACGCCATCGCGATGTAGGTGGCTCGCGGGACCGTCCGCTCGGGGTCGCGTGCCTCCTCTGCGTAGATCGCCGTACCTTCGAACCCCTGGTAGCACGAGAACGCGAAGATCATGCCCACCCCGACCACGCCCGGGGCGAATACGTACTCGGGACTGAACGAACTCGCCGGCAAGCTGCTTAGGCCGTTCTTCGCGATGATCGCGACGTCCAGCACGAGCAGGACGATGAGCTCGAGCACAAGGGCGACGCCGAGCACTCCGGCCGCCAGCGTGATCTTGAAGTAGCCGAGGATGAACGCCACCACAAGGCCGATCAGCGTGTAGATCCACCACGGCAGGTCGATGCCGGTGAATTTGTTGACGCTGCCGGAGGCAAAGAAACCCATCGCGCCACCGGTGGCCGAGGCGAGCGCAAGGTAGGCGGTCGTGGCGATGTAGGCACCCGCGAGGCCCACCGAGCGACCGAGACCACGGACGATGTAGGCGAAGAACGCCCCCGCGTTGCGGACATACGGCACCATCCGGGTGAAGCCGACGGCGAACAGCATCATCACCGCCATGACGAACACGTACATCCCCGGCGTGCCGACTCCGACGCCGAGACCGATGGCCAGGGGAAGGATCGCGACGGCCCCTCCCGCCGGGGCCACGGTCGCCATGACCATGAACACGATGTGCGCGACGTTCAGGCTGCCTTGTGCAAGCTCCGTCTTCCCATGCGTCGGCGATCGCCCGGTATCTACTCGTTCTGCCATGGGAGAACTCCTCTCCTCGGACGGCCGCGGGCCGTAGGGGTCAACAGTGCGTCGATCAGCGGACAGTGTGCGGAGAAGTTCCCGGCGTGGCCAATGTCACGGTTCGCTCAGCGACACGTTCCGGTCACGCTTCACCCGAGCGCGAGCAGCGCGACACCGGCGAAGGCGACGACTGCACCGATCTGCTGCACCCGCTGCATGCGCTCGCGGAGCACCCAGAATGCAAGCAGCACCGTGACGATGGGATACAGCGACGCCACGACGCCGACCAGGCTCACCAGCCCCAGCGTCGTTGCGTGTGCGAGCAGCAGGATCCCAGACACGTCGATCGCGCCGATCGCGAGGGTCACCAGGGCGAGCCACCGGCGCGGGACGTCGGCAAACGCCTGTCGGTGACGCAGCAGGGCTGGGACGGTCAAGACCACCACCGTGAGCTTCAGGATCAACACCGTCCACGCGATGCCACCCGGTGCTGCCTCGGCGATGAACACCGTGGCGGACCCGAAGCCGGCTCCGGCGATGACGGCGAGCGCGATGGACCGGCCCGCGACCCGCCCGGAAAGCTCGGGTCCAGACGCCAGCACCACGCCCGCGATGCCGAGCGCCGCTCCCCCGACGGCAAGGCGCGACGGCGCCTCGCCGCGGAGGGCGAGCCCCCATAGGACCGGGACCAGCACGCCTAGGGCACTGATGGGCGCCACGACACCCATCGTCCCGACCGAAAGAGCCGAGTAGAACGAGACGAGACCCAGCACCATGCAGACTCCGGCGCCGACCGCCCACATCAAATCGGCAGGGTGCTCACTGCCGGGCCGGGTCACAAGGACGACCCCGACGGCGACCGCGAGCCCCGCCGACTGCGAGACAGCGACGACGACGACGGCAGGCAGGCGTCGACTCGCGATGCCGCCCAAGAAGTCTGCGAACCCGCCGCACGCCGAGGCGAGCAACGCGAACAGCACCGCCATGTGCACCTCCTGCACCGGTGATCTTGGCCGACCGCGAGGACCGGCGAGCCCAGGGTCAGGCGAAGTCGACCGAGACCGACCCGAGACCGTGTAGCGTCGCGCTCACCCGTTGGCCGGCCATGACTGAACGCATAGGGCCGAGGGCCCCGGACAAAACGACCTGCCCCGCACGCAGCGGCTCACCGAACTCGCGCGCCGTCTGTGCGAGCCACACGACCGCCTCAACCGGGTCGCCGAGACACGCGGCACCGTTGCCCTCCGAGACCTGCTCCCCGTCGATCGATAGCGTCATCTCGACGGCATCCGGCGCGACCTCATCGAGGGTGGCGCGGCGCGAACCGAGTACGTAGGCGCCCGCCGACGCGTTGTCGGCCACGGTGTCGCCAAAGCTGATGTCCCAGTCCCGGATACGGCTGCCACAGACCTCGAGAGCCGCGACGACGTAGCCGGTCGCCGCCCGCACCTGCGCGGCGTCGAGCGGGCCGTCGTCGAGGTCCTCCGCAAGCACGAACGCGATCTCGGCCTCGACGCGGGGCTGCATGACGTGGCTCGTCGTGATGGTGTCGCCGCTGCGGTAGGCCATCGAGTCCAGCAGCACGCCGAAATCCGGCCGGTCCACGCCGAGCTGCTGCTGCACCGCAGCCGAGGTGAGCCCGATCTTGCGGCCGATGACCTTCGCGCCGCGGTCGACCCGGCGCGCCGTAACGGCGTCTTGGACGGCATAGGCGGCGGCGAGGTCGTCGCGGCCGATCAGGTCACGGACCGGGTCGCACGGTTCTCCGGTGACTGCTGCGTGCTCGAGCCGGCGCGCGGCAGCGTCGATGGTCTCCTGGTTGACGGTCACCCCGACACCTTCGTGTGCAGGCGATCTCAGGACAACGGCGTCGTTTCGCTCAGCGGTCCCGCGCCGGCGATCCGTCTGTGAATGTCGGATTTTCCAGGATCTCGGTGGAACGACTCGAATTTCTTTCGTGCCATTGACAATTCGGCACTAACTGAGCATTTTGGAGCCCAGCAGAAAGAAGCCGGTCAGGCACAGGCCGCAGGCCAGCACGATCGCCGGCATCAGCACCATATGGTCGAGCTCGTCGGGCTCGAACACCTCGTCGTCCTGAATCGCCCCGAACAGCACCCGCGCGAATCTGGTCCGACGGAATGCGTACAGCCGCCGTCGTGTCTGATCCGACTTCGCCCGGCGACCGATGAACAACCGCAGCCCCACCCCGACCGCGAACACCACCCCAGCCGCTGCCAATAGCAGCGAACCCACGATCACCTGCGGACTCGGCAAACACCCCCCTAGTGTTGGGCGATCAGTTCCTTCACGAATGCGATCGGGAACACAGCACCCTCCCCCTCGGCCGGTAGCGGGCCAGCCAGCCGGGTATAGCCCGCCGAGGTATACAGCGCCTCGGCTTCGGGCTGCAGGTGACCCGTGGTCAAGTACACCCGACGGTACCCGCGTGCGGCGATTTCCCGTTCCAGGTGCGCCAGCAGCGCCCTGCCGAATCCGCGCTGACGATGATGGCTGTCGGTCCAGATGCGTTTGAGTTCGGCGGTCTCACCATCGAACCGCTCGAACGCGCCACCGGTCACCGGCACGCCGTCGAGCAGTCCGATGAACAGACCGCCGGCCGGCGGCGCGAATCCGCCGTCGGGCTGCTTGCACAACCAGGTCATCATCAGCTGGGGTGTGCCGCCATAACGTTCCGAGTACTCCACCGCCAGCTCCGCCAGCAGTGGCGCGGCCAGCGCGTCATCCAGACCGACCGGCACGAAGTTCAGGCGATTCACGGAGGTAGACATCACCACGTTTGTATACCCACAGCGCAATCAACGCAGAATTTGCCGCGCAATTCCGCATCTCACTCACCGTGATTCGAATTGTCGTGACAACCGCGGCGCCGGATGTGGTTAGGGTGGTGCACGGATGGCCTCACGAATTTGGGACGGAAGTCGCGCGCGCAGCACCCGTACGGTGCTGTCGAATACTCACGCGTCGGTAGCCGGTATGGCCTTCAGGTTCGTTTCCGAGCAGATCACCGCACCAACCGATTGGTGCTTCGAGGAACCGCATCACGTCATCGTCGTGCACCGCAGCGGGCAGTTGAAGTCCCTGGAGGTTGTCTTCGACCGCGGGCCGTCCGGCCAGGCGGTGCCCCAGGTCGGCGATGTCTGGGTGATCCCGGCCGGGCACCGCTACGCGGCGCTGGCCTTCGGCGACACCGTGCAGTTTTGCGAGCTCGCTGTTCCGACGGCCGCGCTGGCAGAGCGTGACCTCGCGCCGCGCATCCGGTGTCGCGATCCGCTCGTGCATCAGGTGATCGAACGGATGAGCACGGTGATCGACCGCACCGATGTCGCCAGCCGGCTGCTGACCGAATCACTGGCCGAGGCGCTGCGGCTACACCTCAGCGACCAGTTCGCCACCACCAACCCCCGCGACCAGCGACGCCCCCGCCTGGACCAGGCCGTGTGCGACGGTCTGCTGGAATACCTCGAATACAACCTCGACTCCGAGATCACCCTGGGCAACCTGGCTGCCCATGTGGATATGACGATTGCCGAGTTCTCCGTCGCGTTCACCGAGACTTTTCACACCACGCCGTATCAGTTCGTCCTCGATCGGCGCATTCAACGGGCCAAGACCCTGCTCACCACCTCCGACCTGTCCATCACGGAAACAAGTGCAGCCGTGGGATTTTCGACGCCGAGCCACTTCACCACGACCTTCAAGAACCGAGTCGGGGTGACACCGAGCGCGTATCGGCGCAACGCCCTCTAGGAACGCCGGTCAGGGAAACACTCTGCCCACGGAGCGGACGCCGTTATCTCTGATCTGCAGGCCGAGGGATACATCGTCAATGTCAACTGGCTCAACGGGGCCAGCACGCAGATGTCGGACTGCACCGTGGTCAGGGTCAACAACCCCTCTTCAAATCCCGAGCAGATGCCAGGTGACAACGTCTATGTCGATGTCACCTGTCCGAACAACCTGTACTAGCGATCCTTCCGGCCCCGCCCTTGCAGGCGGCAGCTACACCGCCGCGCCATTCACGTACATAGCGTTCATTGAGGCCGGTGCCTCGGCGATCTCACCGCTACTTGCCGGCGGCAGCTTCGCCATCGTGTCGAACAGTCCGGTCTGGTGGCCGAGGCTCATCAGCAGGACCAAGCCTGCGCCGTCGATCGCCGAGGCGATCCGTTCGGAGAAGTCTTCAACCGTCTCTGTAATTGCTTGCTGACCACTGCCATTTGCCATCACGCCCGGCTAGGCTACGCCAGCCGTCTTGCAGCCGTTGCCACCACGGCGACGACGGACCACAGATGCGACAGCCCCCAACATGACACACGCGATCGAATCTCTGAATTACCAATCACTCGAAGTGACCAAGACCCGGCGGCGACTTCCCGCGCGGAAACGTCGTTTAGCAGCTACTACACCCGCAGCGAGTTCAACTGATCGGGTGGTACTAGCGCCTATCGTCGCAGCACCCGGGTCAATACGGAAGTGGTTTAGAGCCCATCGAGTCCCGGAGGTATGAGCTTCAATTGGTGCGCATACGGGCGATCGCCAGCCGATAATATTGGCTGCGAGGACGTAGCTAGAGGGGGCGCGATGCCAAAATCAAATGAGCCGTTGAAAGTCGATCCAACCGAGTTGCATCTGACGGCGGACCAAATAGATGGGCACTCGGCTGAATTCCTCGACGGTCACCAGTCGACGCATTGGCAGGCAAGTCAGACACGTTTGGGGTCTGGCCTTGCCGGCGGGGCGTTGCCGGCGATGCTTGCGGAGTGGGAGGCCGACGGTGCCCGTTTTAATAAGCACTTCACGGGACACGCCGAGGGACACCGCGTGGCGGCGACTCGATACGTCGGGACCGATACAGACAATGCCGAGGTAATCAGCGACGCCGGCTCCGAGCTGTGAGCTGGCAGCATGCCTTTGCCATTAAGCGAACTGAAGGATTGGTATAGCGAGATCGGCGACCTAGCGAAAGCTACACGCGAGGCAGTCGGTAACCACTCGAAGGCAGCTGAGTTCTACCGCTCACTGAACACTGCCTCAACGTGGGAAGGCGAGGGAGGAGACGCCGCCAGGGCCGCGATGGAGGCGACCGCGCAGAACCACGACGCAACAGCGGAGAATCTGCGCAATGCAGCTGGGGGTATGGAGGACGCCGCACACGACGCCGAGGATATTTCCAAGAAGGTCAAGGACATCCTCGACTATGCCGCCGAGCAACCCGCAGTCGAGATCAACGAGTCCACGAACCAGGTGATCTCGCCTGACACCAGCCATTTGACCGAGGAGGCCGCCGAGAAAGTCGCCTCAAAGGTCGCAGGCTTGGAGTCGGATATAGCTGCAGTATTGGCAGATGCCGATTTGGTGGACGCCGACCTCGCGCGCGACATCGCCACGGCTACGGGCACCACGCCGCCCGACGTAAACGGCGGAGCGTCGGACGGCCGGGCGAAGCCCGATGATCCCGCCGCCACAGCCCAGCGGTACGACCAGTCCGGGCAGCGGGCGAAGGACCAAGCCGTCGTCGACAAGGCGAACGCTGAGGGCAGGACCTCAACTTCTCCCGGCATGGTCGGCCAGCCAAGTCATTTGACCGGCGAAGAGGCCGACGCGGCTGCCCGCCTGCGCGACTATAAGACCATCACCGAGCCGAACAGTCACACCGCTATTCACGGTGGTGAAAAGGCACGCCGTTTGGCAGCTGAACGACTCGATGACCACCGCATGTCACAGTTCACCGGCCCTCTAGCGAAGGACACCGTTGTCGGGGGTGATGCCCGTACCCGAGCGCAGACCAGGCTCGACATGCAGCATGCCCTCGAGAACGGTCAACTGGCCGCACATCCTGGGTTTATGACACCGGACGACGCAACCCGGCTTATGGACCGACTGGAAGTCGAGGGCCGCGCGCGCGTGCTCACCCAAATCACGAACGACCTGGAACACTTCGGGGTCTCGCATGACGGGGCGAAGGCTGCCGTTGAGGAGATCAAAAACGGGAAGTCTCCCGATCAAGTCATCAAAGAAGCAACAGGAGGCCTTGCGACCCAGGCCAGCAATTTGGGCGAAGGCGCCAAGGCTCATGGTCGTGCTATGCCCGGCGGCGAACACTGGGGCAAAGCCCCAGTGTGGTCACACGCCGACGCTGAAGCACTCAAGGGCTTCGGTTCGAAGCTAGGTAACTTTGGCACCGCGATAGATGCTGTAATCACGGTCAACGATATGTTGCACGGCGCACCTGTCGGCGAAGAGCTTGCAGAATTTGGCGGGCGAACTGGCGGAACGATGCTTGGCGGATGGGCAGCCGGTGCAGCGTGGGGCAGTCTCGTCGGACCGGAGGGCACACTTGTCGTCGGGTTCCTTGGCGCGATGGCCGGCGGCATCTGGGGAGAAAAAGCTGTCGACTGGATGATGGGTAAATAAGCGAATGTCAGATGCATGTTTTGCAATCCTTGTCGCCGCCGTGGCGGTGGCGCTTATCCAGCAGTTCTTCGATCACAGTCGCAGCTCTCAGCGTCGCATCTACTGGGGATGCACCAGCATCGGGGCTGTAGCCGCGTTTCTCGCGCCATATCCTGATTGGCAGAAGGGAGTCGGAATCGGCCTATTTTTCGTCGGGGCAATGGCGGCAGCGGCGTACGGATACACCCCATACCTCAAGATCCGCGGCAAGGTATACGCACTCAACGCGGTCGACAGCCAACCGGATCTCGACGACAAGCCCGCCGAAACCGCCTTAGACACAAATGATCACGGCGAGAGTGATCCGGCACCCGACTCTTACAGCGGCCTTCTAACAGCTAGGAAGATGTGGTGGGTACTGACCGTGCTCATGCTCATCGCCGCAATTAATGTCTGGATCTTTATCGAAAGCGGAGGTAAAGACTGGGTGGCGGGCGCCGCAATGGTTTTGATCATTTTCTTCGCAGTCATCCTGGGGCTTGGTGACGCCAGCTGGGGTTATGGCATCGCGCGTGGTCAAAAAGTGCAGTTCGCGATCGCGACCATCATTACCGCCGGTACATTTGCAGTCATTTACCTCATTGCGTACTGGATCGGGAAGCGTAAACCAGTGCACCGCAAGCAATCCATGGAGTATCGAGCCCATCCCCGACACCAGCGCGAAGCGGATTAACACCGCTTGCACCCAGGCCTCACCAACCCCCTGCCCAGCGAAACTTGACACATGTAAAGCACACCGCCATGGACAGCATCCGGGGCAGGACCATCGCGATCACTGGCGCCGCTCGCCAGGCGGCCGCTGAACAGGGTTAGCTGCGTTGACCACGGAGGTTAGTGGCCTACAGCGAACTACTCGCCGATGAACGAAAGGAAACCGCTGCGGGATTTTGAACCCGCGCCAACGCCTGGTTCGACGAATGCGGCATCACCGTCCGGAAAGTGTTGACCGACAATGGTTCCTGCTATCGATCACATCGATTTCGGGACGCACTGGGCGACATCGACCACCGCTGCACACGCCCCTATCGACCCCAAACCAATGGCAAAGTCGAACGATTCCACCGCACCCTGACCGACGAATGGGCCTACGCCTGCCTCTACACCGGCGACGCCGAACGCTTGGGTTCGCCCCTATTAGCTGCGGCTGCGGTGGCGTTCACGGTCGGGGTGAGGCTGCGGTTGATCATCTTCTTCTCGATGCCCCGGCACTCGGGGATGCCAGTTCGGGCTATGACATCCGCAGCGAGTTGAAGAAGGACGTCGGGGCGATACTGCGACACCACGATGCAATTACACGGTGTCCCACTGCTCATCGGTGACGTCGGCCAAACAGCGGTACGCGATCACGGCCGTCCCCGGCTGCGCGACGCCGCCGTTGACGTTCAAACAGGCACCGAGGCTGACGAGCTGACCGTCGCCCTGCGAATTCCAGCGCTGATTGCTCGCATTGACCTGACACGGAGCGAGGGTTGCCGGCGTGGTGTCCGCTCCCGTGCTGATGCTCAGGCACTGCTGCGGGAACGCGACGCTACGGATCTGACCGCCGGCGTCGACATCCCACATCTGGGTCTGCGACCCCGCACAACGGTTGAGCACCGCCGCGGCGTTGCTCCCAGGGCCATCCAGGCACCAATCACCCAACCGGCTCTTCAACTGGACCGGGCCGGCGGCGTTGGCGACGCCGGCGCTCAATCCCGCGGCGACGAACGCCGCGACGAGTACGGCTGACGCTCTGAAACGAGACATCGGATTTCCCCCTTCCGACAGATCCCGGACACGATTCGCCTCCCTGGCCAGTATGAGCGCACACCCCAACAGCTCATACGCCTCCCCGCAAAACTTGACACATGTAAAGTTCGCCGACATGGACAACATCCGGGGCAGAACCATCGCGATCACCGGCGCCGCTCGCGGTATCGGCTACGCCACCGCCAAGGCACTGTTGGCCCGCGGCGCCCGCGTCGTCATCGGTGACCGTGACGTGGCACTTCAGGAGTCTGCCGTCGCCCAACTCACCAACCTGGGCGAGGTCTCCGGCTATCCGCTCGACGTCACCGACCGCGAATCGTTCGCGACCTTCCTGGACAAGGCTCGCACCGACGGCGGCGGACACATCGACGTGCTGATCAACAACGCCGGCGTGATGCCGATCGGCCCGTTCCTGGAGCAGTCCGAACAGACGATCCGCTCCGCCATCGAGGTCAATCTCTACGGCGTGCTCACCGGCTGCCGGCTGGCGCTGCCGGACATGATCAAGCGTCGTCGCGGGCACATCATCAACATCGCCTCGCTCTCAGGCCTCATCCCGGTGCCCGGCCAGGTCGTCTACGTCGGCGCCAAGTTCGCCGTGGTCGGCATGTCCACCGCACTGGCCGACGAGGTCGCACCGCACGGCGTCGACGTCTCGGTGATCATGCCGCCGTTCACCAACACCGACCTGATCTCGGGCACCACGTCCAGCGGCGCGCTCAAGCCGGTCGAGCCGGAGGACATCGCCGCCGCGATCATCAAGACGCTGGACAAGCCCAAGACTCACGTGTCGGTGCCGCCGCCGCTGCGCTTCACCGCCCAGGCCGCCCAGATGCTGCCGCCGCGCGGGCGGCGCTGGCTCAACAGGAAGCTGGGCCTGGACCGGGTGTTCCTGGAGTTCGACGCCGCCAAGCGCAAAAGCTACGAGGACCGGGCCCAGTCCGCCCAAGGTGTCGTCGAGAGCTGACTTTTCTTCCGCCGAGCAGACGCGTAGGTACCCGGATTGCAGAGATTTCGGGTACCTACGCTGGGGGCCCCTCCCGCTTGCGGGGGACTGCTCGCGCTAGGAAAAGGTCGGCAGCTTGGCGCCGTAGCGGTACGCCTCGATCACGTCGAGCGCAGTGGACATCTCGTCGTGGGTGAACTCGTAGCGCTCCACGCTGCCGACGAACACCACCCGCACGATCTCGCCGTCCTCGGCCGCGTCCAGCCACAGCGAGGTCACCGGCAGACCGTCGTCGACCTGGGCTCCGGACGGCTCATAGAACCACACCGCGAAGTCCTCGCTGGACTCATCTTCGTCAAAAGTCCAGCCGCGCGCGGTGATTCGCTCATCGAACTCGGCCAGATCGGCGACGATACTGTCCGGAATGTCGGCCAACTGATCGACCATCTCCTGGGGAACCCAGTGCACGTCGCGGGCCGCCTGCCGCTTCTTGCGGCGGGCCTTCTTGGCGGCACTCTCCCGGGACACGTCTAGCTCAGCGCCTGATCGAGATCGGCGATCAGATCCTCGGTGCCTTCCAGCCCGATCGAGATGCGCACCACGCCGTCGCCCAGACCGATGGCAGCCCGACCCTCCGGGCCCATGGCCCGGTGCGTGGTGGTGGCCGGGTGGGTGATCAGCGTCTTGGCGTCGCCGAGGTTGTTCGAGATGTCGATGACGCGCAGCTTGTCGAGCACCTCGAACGCACGCGCCTTACCGTCATCGGCATCGAGCTCGAAGGTGACGACGGTGCCGCCGCCGCTCATCTGACGCTGGGCCAGCTCGTACTGGGGATGCGACTTGAGGAACGGGTACTTCACCCAGCGCACCGAGGGGTGGCCTTCCAGGAACTCGGCAACCCGCTGCGCCGAGCGATTCGCGTAGTCCACCCGAACGGCAAGCGTCTCAAGACCTTTCAGCAACGTCCAGGCGTTGAACGCGCTCATCGCCGGGCCAGTGTGGCGCATCAGCTTCTGCACCGGGCCGTCGATGTACTCCTTGTCGCCAAGGATCGCCCCGCCCAGCACTCGGCCTTGCCCGTCAATGTGTTTGGTGCCGGAGTACACCACCACATCCGCGCCCAGCGTCATGCCCTGCTGCAACAGAGGTGTGGCAAAGACGTTGTCCAGCACCACCTTTGCCCCAGCGGCGTGAGCCAGCTCGGACACCGCGGCGATATCCACCAGGGACTGCATCGGATTGGACGGCGTCTCGAAGAACACCGCCTGGGTGGGCACCGACAGCGCCTCCTCCCACTGCGAGAGATCGTCACCGTCGACGAACACCGTCTCCACACCCCAGCGCGGCAGGATCTCGTTGCACACCACGAAGCAAGAACCGAACAGGCTGCGAGCGGCCACCAGCCGGTCACCGGCCCCCAACAGGGCACCCAGCGAGGTGAACACCGCGGCCATGCCGGTGGCGGTGGCGAAACACGCCGGTGCACCTTCGATGAGCCGCAGCCGTTCCTCGAACATCGAGATGGTCGGGTTGCCGTAGCGGGAGTAGACGAAGCGGTCGATCTCGCCGGTGAACGCCTTCTCGGCGGCGGCCGCGGTCTCGTAGACGTACCCCGACGTCAGGTACATCGCCTCGGCGGTTTCCTCGAAACCCGACCGCAGCAGGCCACCGCGCACACCGATGGTGGCCTGGCTCACGCCCTCGGGCAGGGCGGCCGGAATCCGGACAGATGGAATGTCGGACATGTTGGCCTCAGCTCCGCTGCTCAACTCTGTTTCCAAGGCAGGCCGACCGCTTTCCAGCCGGTACCGCCACGGTGACGGTTCTCGTCGAGATTGCCCTCGAACCCATCAAGAATGTTGTAGGACGGTCCGATGCCCGCCGCGGTAGCGGCCTCGGCAGCAGCGATCGAGCGATTCCCGGAACGGCACAGGAACGCCACCGGCCGCCCCGGCGTCACACCCGATGCCAGGAGGTGGTCGACGAACGCGTCGTTGTGACTGCCGTCGTTCCGGTTCCACTCGATGTACACCACGTCACGCGCAAGAGCGGACAGATCCGGCGCCCCGACGAACCGCCATTCGGCGTCGGTACGACAGTCCACCAGCACGGCCTCGGAGTTCTCACTCAGAAGTTTCCAGGTCTCCTCAGGCGTGATGTCTCCTGCATAACTCACGGGCGTGAGTCTCCCATACTCGCGCAGACCCGCCAGTTTCCGTCCTCGCGTACGAACGTCGTCTCGTTGTTCAGCTTGTTGTCGGGTGCGTTCTCGAAGTGATAGACCACGGTGGCGGTGGCCCGGTCCCCCTCGATGCGCACCCCGGTCACGTCGTCGACGTACCTGGCACCATGCTTGGCCACCGAATCACGCTGGCGGGCGATGAATTCGGCCTCGGTGCCGCGTTGCTCGGCGCAGGTGTAGCCGGAGAAATCGGCGTAGTTCTCCCGCTGCAGGGCGTCGTTCTGACCGACCGCCGCGCGACCCACCAGCTGGTCCTCGGACAGCTCCCTGCCGCCGAAGACATTGGCCAGGGTCACTCCGATCAGCACGAGCACAATGATGGCCAGCGCTGCCAGGAACGGCGTCATCGTGGGCCGATCGGCTGCCGCGCCGTCGGTGTTTTCGATGTCGTCAGCCATCACGGCCTACCACAGCTTGCGCAGCGCCGCGCCGACTCGGCGGGCACGGTCGCGGGCGATGATGACGTCAGGGGCGGTGGCCAGCGCCACCCCGAGGCGGCGCGGTGAATCGGATTCGCCCTGACGGCTGAACAGCCGCACATCGCTCTCCGAGGTGGCCAGCGCTTCGGCCAGCACCGCGCTGACGTCGGCCGACAGCTCTCCGACCTCTGCCCCGCCGTAGGCCACCTCGGCGGCAGCCGGGGAGATCATGATGGTGTCCACCGCCAAGCCCAGGATCGCCCTGGCGTGCATCTCGAACTCGGACAACCGCTGCGACCGCAGCGTCACCAGCCCGCTGTCGTGTGGCCGGATCCGCACGTCGGAGAAGTACACGTCGTCACCCTGGACCAGCAGCTCGACGCCGAACACGCCGCGCCCGCCCAGCGAATTGACGATCCGCGCGGAGATCGACTTCGCGGCGTCCAGCGCGGCCGGCGACAACGGCTGGGGTTGCCAGGACTCCAGTACATCGGTGCTGACCTGGCGGTGCCCGATCGGCTCGCAGAACTGCACGCCGGGGCCGGTCGGCCCGTTGGTGCGCACGGTCAGCATGGTGATCTCGTATTCGACCTCGACCACGGACTCGGCCAACACTCGGTTGTGCGCGATGTGCCCGGCGGTGGTCGCCCGCTGCCAGGCCGGTCCGATGTCATCGCGACGCAGCAGCACCGACTCGCCGTCGCGCAGCGCCCCCACCACGGGTTTGACCAGCAACGGGAAGCCGGCATGCTCGGCCACCGCGGTCAGTTCCTCGACCGACCCGGCGAACCAGAACGGCACCGTGGGCAGGCCCAGTTCGTCGGACGCCAGCCGGCGCAGACCTTCACGGTCCGGACTGAGTCGGATGCTGCGCGGGGTCGGCAGAACCTCGGTATCGCCCCGCTCGGCCACCGCGATCAACGCGTCCGCGGCGATGACACCGGACTCGGCGACGACGTAGCGGGGCCGCTCCCGCTCGATCAGCGCGGCGAGTTCCTCCGCGTCGTTCATCTTGATCACCGCCGAGCGGTCCGCGACACCGTGGGCGGGCGCGTAGTACCGGTCCACGGCCACCACGAGACCACCCAGGCGCTGGAATGACAGCGCGAGTTCACGGCTCAGCTCACCCGAACCCAGCAGCAGCACAGTCGCCGCCGTCCCGGGTTCCGGGCCGGCTACGGCGTGACCCGATCCCAGGTCTGGTCCGTAGCCGGATATG
Organism: Mycolicibacterium frederiksbergense; assembly: GCF_029893345.1. GTDB lineage: Bacteria > Actinomycetota > Actinomycetes > Mycobacteriales > Mycobacteriaceae > Mycobacterium > Mycobacterium frederiksbergense_B. Next base: position 130,558 of record NZ_JARXVE010000009.1, read on the forward strand.
TCTGCCGCGGCCTGAGCCGGAGCATCTTCGGCGCCGTCGCCCTTGTCATCGGTCAGCGCGTCGTCAATCGATTCACTCATCGCACACCCCAGCCTGCCAGATCGTCACCCCACTCGTAGGTCGATATAACACCAACGCCAACTCTCGCCCGGTTCGGCCGACCGCATGACCGGATGGCTGGTCTGATGAAAGTGCTTGGTGGCATGTTGAAGTGGGCTGGAGTCGCAGCAACCGACGTGACCGCACGTCATACACATGCGCAAGTGCGCCCAGCTACTCTCGCCGAGTTCCTCGCATTCCTGGCACCGCCCCGGGGTCAGCGGTTGCGGCTCGGTGACCTCTGTGTCGAGATGCACACAGGTGGAAGACGCCGGATTCTGCTCACGCCGGCGTGATCTCCTCAACATGTTGATCAAGGATAGGCACAGCACACGAAGGAGGTTTGGCAACGTGGGTGCCTCGTTGTTGGCTGCGCTGGTGGCCGCCGTACTGCTGGCCGCCGTGGCCCGCCGTTTCGACGTCTCGGCGCCGTTGGCGCTGGTGGTGGCCGGACTGGCCGGCAGTGCACTGCCCGGTTTCCACGACGTACACCTGGATCCCCAACTAGTGCTCTTCGTCATCCTGCCGCCGCTGCTGTGGTCGGCGGGGCTGGAGAGCAGCTATGTGGCGCTGCGCCGCAACATCCGCCCGATCGGATTCCTCGCGGTCGGACTGCCACTGGTTACCACGTTCATCGTCGGCATCGTCGCCTTCCGCACCGTGCCCGAACTCACCATCGCCGCGGCCCTGACCCTGGGTGCGATCGTCGCACCGCCCGATGCGGTCTCGGCCACCGCGATCGGCCGCCGGCTCGGCCTGCCGCGGCGCACCATGACGCTGCTGGGCGGGGAGAGCCTGCTCAACGACGCCACCGCGCTGACCGCCTACAAGGTGGCGCTGGGCTTTGCGTTGGGAGGAGTTATCGGCTCGTCTTCTGCCTGGCGCAGCGGTTTGGCCACCTTCGCCCTGGCCGCGGTGGGCGGCGTGGTGGTCGGCTGGGGGCTGGGCATGGTGGTGCAGTTCATCCGCACCCGACTCGACGACCCACTGGTCGAGAGCGCGATCGGCCTGGTCTCGCCGTTCTTCATCTACCTGGTGGCCGAGCAGATCCACGGCTCCGGAGTGATCGCCGTGGTGGTGGCGGCCCTGCTGCTGGGCCAGCGCGAGACACACGCCGGCTATGCCACCCGGCTGCAGGACAAGGCCGTTTGGAAGGCGCTGCAACTGGTCCTGGAGTCGTTTGCGTTCCTGTTGATCGGCCTGCAGCTACCGAAGGTGATCAGCGAACTCGCCGGCATCCGGGCGGCCACCCTGGCGGTTGCGTCGGCGGCGGTGCTCGCCACGGTGATCGGGGTGCGCATCGTCTGGGTGTACACCGCGGCCTATCTGCCCTGGCTGTTGTCCAGGCGGGTCCGCGCGCACGAGCCGGCGCCGCAGCGCGGGCACGTGTTCGTCGTCGCCTGGGCGGGTATGCGCGGCGTGGTGTCGCTGGCCGCGGCCTACGCCGTACCCGCCACCACGCTGGCCGGCGATCCGTTCCCCGGTCGCCCCCAGCTGGTGTTCCTCACCTTCGTGGTCGTGGTCGGGACGCTGTTGTTGCACGGGTTGACGCTGCCGTGGTTCATCCGGATGCTCGGGGCGCACGGCGACGAAGCGCACGCCGATGCGGTCGCCACCGCCGCGGCTCAGGACAAGGCGGCGCGGGCCGCGGCCGAGCGGCTCGACGAACTGCTCGCCGAGCAGCCGGCAGACAGCGATGTGCCCGAACGCGCCGCCGACGTGCTGCGGGCCTGGAACACCCGGCGCCGCAATGCGGCCTGGGAACGGTTGGGCCGCCACGACGACGACATCGGCGAGAGCCCGGCCGCGGCCTTCCGCCGACTTCGGCTGGAAATGCTTGCGGCCGAACGGGAGACGTTCATCGCCGAACGCGACGCCGGACGTATCGACGATGAGGTGCTACGAACCGTGCTGCACGGGCTCGACCTGGAAGAGGCCACGCTGAACCGTGATTGAACACGCGCTGATCACGGAGTTTGTCGCCGGCGCGTAGCGTCGGGTCATGACCGAGGTAGCGCCCCAGCCGCCGCTGCACATGCGGCGCAAGGCATTCGACCCGACGCCCGAGCTGCGGGAGATTCGAGAGACCGAGGGAGTACGGACCGTCGTCAATGCGTTGGGCATGGGCGTCTACCTCGTCACACGCCACGAGGACGTCAAGGCGGTGCTGTCGGATCATGAGCGGTTCTCCAACAGCAGGCCACCGGGCTTCGTGCTGCCGGGCGCACCGGAGACCACCGAGGAGGAGCAGGACAGCGCGCGGGCGGGAAACCTCCTGGGTCTCGACCCGCCAGAACATCAGCGGCTGCGTCGCATGCTCACCCCCGAGTTCACCATCCGGCGCATCAAGCGGCTGCAGCCACGGATCGTCGAGATCGTCGACGCACATCTGGACGCGATGCAGGCCGCGGGCCCGCCGGCCGATCTGGTGGCCGATTTCGCCCTGCCCATCCCGTCATTGGTGATCTGCGAGCTGCTCGGCGTGCCGTACCAGGACCGCGAGGATTTCCAGCAGCGCTCGGCCCGCCAGCTCGATTTGTCCGCGCCCATCCCGGAACGGCTTGCGCTGCAACGACAGGGACGCGACTACATGCTGGGGCTGGTCGGCCGGGCACGCCGCGACCCGGGTGACGACATCCTGGGCATGCTGATCCGCGAGCATGGCGACGAGCTCAGCGATAACGAGCTGGTCGGGATCGCCGGACTGCTGCTGCTGGCCGGGCACGAAACCACGTCGAACATGCTGGGCCTGGGCGTGCTGGCGCTGCTGCGCCACCCCGAACAGCTCGCCGCGGTGCGCGACGATCCCGATGCCGTCGGCCCCGCCGTCGAGGAGTTGCTGCGCTGGCTGTCCGTTGTGCAGAACGCGATTCCGCGCTTCACCACCACCGATGTCGAGATCGCCGGGGTGGCCATACCCGCGGGCGAGTTGGTGTTCGCCTCGCTGCCGGCAGGCAATCGGGATCCCGATTTCGTGCCGTCACCCGACCTCCTCGACATCCGCCGCGGCGCCCCCGGGCATCTGGCGTTCGGCCACGGCGTGCACCACTGCCTGGGCGCGCCGCTGGCCCGGATGGAGATGCAGATCGCCTTCCCGGCGCTGCTGCGCCGCTTCCCGAACCTGGCCCTGGCCGAGCCGTTCGAGGACGTCGACTACCGGGCTTTTCACTTCATCTACGGGCTGAAATCGTTGAAGGTAGCGTGGTGAGTGCCATGAAAGTTCAAGCGGATCATGATGCCTGCATCGGCTCGGGCAACTGCGTGATGGTCTCCGACGTGGTCTTCGATCAGGACGAGGACGGCGTGGTCAAAATCCTCGTCGATGAAGTGCCCGACGAGGAGATCGAGCACGCCCGTGAGGCGGTCAGGCTGTGTCCGGCCGCGGCGTTGAAGCTGGCGGGTGATGTTCCCCCGGCAGATCGATGACGCCGGCCCGCACCAACAACAGCAGGCTGACCACCAGTACCCACAGCGGGAACACCAGGGTGAGCCACATTGTGATGTCGCTGCCGATCAGAAGCACAACGGCGACAAGGTAACTCAGTACCACCAGCCAACGAGGCATCAAACCGGTCTTGAGCCAGATGGTGGCCAGCGACATCATGAACACCGCGGCCATCCGTAACGCGTAGGTCTTGGAGATGGTCAACAGAACCATCTGCCCCAACGTCGCAGCACTCGAATCCAAAGCGGCACCACTACGTTCCAGTCCGGCCCCCACCCCGGTGGACAAGAACATCATCGCCAGAAACAGCAATCCGCTGCCGATGAACACCGTGGCGAAGAACCGGTCCTCGTAACCCCCCAGGCCGTCGCGCACCACCCCCATGAACCACAGGAAGCTGATGCCGGCGAACGGCATGAGCGTCGCCGCAATCTTGAGGTTGGTGCTGCCGGCCACCAGCCACTGCGATCCGGGTTCGGCGCCCTCCGGCAGCGCGGCCCGGATCAGGATCAGCGCGGCGCCGAACAGCAGCGCGAACAGTACGCCGGCGGCAGCCGCCGCGCGCGGGGTCGACAGACGACGCAAAGGGTGCTGACTCACCGCGCCATGGTCGCACGCTTAGGGCTGGCCGGGCAGCAACCTGATCATCAGGCCGTGCGCCTCGGCGAGCACATTCGCGTCGGGGTCAAGCAACTTGGCGTTGACAAATGCCTTGCGGCCCTCGGCCTCACGCACCCAGCCACGTGCGGTCAGCACGGTGTCGATGGGCGTCACCTTGCGGTAGTCCACGTGCAGGAACGCGGTCCGGCTGATCGGCCGCCCGGCGGCGTGGATCACCATGCCGAACACCGAGTCGAACAGCAGCGGCAGCACCCCGCCATGCACGGCGTAGTTGCCGCCGACGTGGAAACGGCTGAACTGCACCTGCAATTCGACGCCGTCCGGGTCGAACTTGGCCATCGTCCACGGCGGCATCAGCAGACTGCCGGCACCGGGCAACGAGGGCACCCGGTCGGCCGGGCCGACGCCCTCGGGCGCCTCATACGGGGCGAGCAGTTTGACGAGTTCCTCGACCCGGTCGGCGGCATCGTCCCAGGTGTCGCTGTCCGGGTTGGCCGAGACCGCGAGGTCTTGCGCGCGGCGCATCGCGGCCACGAATCGGCCGAATCCCGGTCCGGGGTCGGCGGCCTCGAAGACCGGGAACCCACCGTGCTGTTCGAAGACCGAAGGGCGCTGCTCCTCGGTCATTTGGGGGCCAGGACGTCGCGGCGCACGATCGTCTGGTCCCGGCCCGGCCCCACACCGATGCACGAAACATAGGCGCCGGCAAGCTCTTCCAGCCGCAGCACGTAATCGCGGGCCTTGGCGGGCAGCTCGTCGAAGGTGCGGCACGAGCTGATGTCCTCCCACCAGCCGGGCAGTTCCTCGTAGATCGGCTCGGCGCGGGCGATGTCGGCCTGCGTCATCGGCATTTCGTCGGTGCGCTTGCCGTCGACCGTGTACCCGACGCAGACCGGCACGGTCTCCAGGCTGGACAGCACGTCGAGCTTGGTCAGGAAGTAGTCGGTGATGCCGTTGACCCGGGTGGCGTAGCGCGCGATGACGGCGTCGAACCAGCCGCAGCGCCGGGCCCGACCGGTGGTCACCCCGACCTCACCGCCGGTCTTGGCCAGGTAGGCCCCGTGGTCGTCGAACAGCTCGGTCGGGAACGGGCCCGAGCCGACCCGGGTGGTGTACGCCTTCAGGATGCCCAGCACCGTGGTGATCCGGGTCGGGCCGATGCCCGAGCCCACCGCCGCGCCGCCGGCCGTCGGGTTGGACGACGTGACGAACGGGTAGGTGCCGTGATCGACGTCCAACAGGGTGCCCTGCGAGCCCTCCAGCAGGACGGTCTCGCCGCGCTCCAGGGCCTGGTTGAGCAACAGCCGGGCGTCGGCGATGCGGTGCTTGAAGCCTTCGGCCTGCGCCAGCAGGTTCTCGACCACCTCGGCGGGCTCAAGCGCCTTGCGGTTGTAGATCTTGACCAGCACCTGGTTCTTGAGCTCCAACGCGGCCTCGACCTTGGCAGCCAGCTGCGACTCGTCGAGCACGTCGGCCACCCGGATACCGATGCGGGCGATCTTGTCCTGGTAACAGGGACCGATACCGCGGCCGGTGGTGCCGATCTTCTTGCTGCCGGCGTACCGCTCGGTGACCTTGTCGATCGCCACGTGGTACGGCATCAGCAGGTGCGCGTCGGCCGAGATCATCAGCTTCGAGGTGTCCACACCGCGGTCCTCGAGGCCGGACAGCTCGCTGAGCAGGACACCCGGGTCGACCACCACGCCGTTACCGATGACGTTGGTGACCCCTGGTGTCAGGATTCCCGAGGGAATCAGGTGCAATGCGAAGTTCTCCCCGGTGGGCAGCACGACGGTATGCCCGGCGTTGTTCCCTCCTTGGTAGCGAACAACCCATTGCACGCGGCCACCGAGCAGATCGGTGGCTTTACCTTTGCCCTCGTCGCCCCATTGGGCGCCGATGAGGACGATTGCCGGCATGGCGTAATCTCCCGCCTGTCTCCCGCACTAGTGTGGTGCAGCCGGTAGGTCACCTTATCCCAGCACACGCGAGGAGCACATTTTGTCTACCTCAGCTGGTGTCGCCGTGCTCGGCTCGACCCCGCTGCCACGCCCCTTGCGGGGCCTCCCGACCGTTGGTCTCGACGACGTTGAAGCCCAGCGCAGAGTCATCGTGACGGGTTCGACGGCCGACCTGGCCGCGGTGCTGTCCCGATTGCTGCGCGCCGATCGGCTCGATGTCGAGGTCGCGCATGCCACCGGCAGCTGGTCGGCCCACCGCGCCCTGCACGCGCCGGCGCGACGCGTCCCGCTGATTCGCGACGAGACCGGAACTGTGCTGGTAGAGGCGGCGCAATGGCGGGGTACCGACGGCGCGGCGCTGCGGGGCGAAGCCATCGTCGACGACTGCGTGCTGTTCGACGGCGAGGCGCCCGGTGTACGCGTGGAGCCCATGTCGAGCCTGCCGGGACTTCGCGCGAGTGTGCTCTCGGACCGCGGCCGCCCGCGCCGCTGGGTCGCCGGACGCGCCGCGCAACTGGGCACCCCGGGCGCGCAGGTGATCCGTGACGGGGTGCCCGCGCCGCGGATCGTGCGGCGCTCGACGTTCTACCGGCATACCGAGGGCTGGCTGCGCGTCGGCTGAGCAGCGCACGATTGCCGGCCCAGGTGCCGTAGCGTCGAATCGTGAACATCCGCCCGCTGCATCAATCGGTCCGGCCGAGCCCGGTCTTCCTGGCCGTCGTCGCGATCACGGCGGCCGGCGGCGTGCTGGCCTGGCTGGCCGGGATGGAACGGACTCCGCTGTCCCACCTCGGCGTGTTCATCCTGGTCATCGCGGGCTGGCTGGTGTCGCTGTGTCTGCACGAGTTCGGCCACGCGTACACCGCCTGGCGGTTCGGTGATCACGATGTGGCGGTGCGCGGCTATCTGACGCTCAACCCGCTCAAGTACTCCCATCCCCTGCTGTCGCTGGGGTTGCCGGTGCTGTTCATCGCGCTGGGCGGGATCGGGCTGCCCGGCGGCGCCGTCTACGTCCGCACCTCGTGGATGACGAATCGGCAGAAAACCCTGGTCAGCCTGGCCGGCCCGGCCGCCAACCTGGTGCTGGCCGTTCTGTTGCTGAGCGTCACCCGGATCTTCTACGACCCGGCCCACGCGGTGTTCTGGTCCGGCCTGGCCTTCCTGGGCTTCCTGCAGGTCACCGCGGTCGCGCTGAATCTGCTGCCGGTCCCCGGGCTGGACGGCTACGGCGCGCTGGAGCCGCACCTGAGCCCCGAGACCCAACGGGCCCTGGAGCCGGCCAAGCAGTGGGGTTTCTTCATCCTGATGATCCTGCTGATCACGCCGGCGCTGAACCGCTGGTTCTTCTCGGTGGTGTTCTGGTTCGTCGATCTCTCCGGCGTGCCGGGCTGGCTGGTGTCCATCGGCAGCCAACTGACCCGGTTCTGGTCCAACTGGCTCTGACGTCCCGGCGCCGTATCGGCGCGACACTTGCTATATATGCGAATATCCGCATATATTGCGGGCATGGGTTTGGGCCACGATCACAACCACAGCAGCGACACCCGCGTCAGCAGAATGCTCATCGCCGCCGCGATCCTGTCGGCGTTCTTCGTTCTTGAGCTGGTCACCGCGCTGCTGATCAACTCGATCGCCCTGCTGGCCGATGCCGGTCACATGCTCACCGACCTGGTCGCCATGTTCATGGGGCTGACCGCGGTGTTGCTGGCCCGGCGCGGCAGCACGTCGCCGGCCCGCACCTACGGCTGGCACCGGGCCGAGGTCTTCACCGCGGTGGCCAACGCCGCCCTGCTCCTGGGTGTCGCGGGATTCATCCTCTACGAGGCATTCGAGCGTCTCGGCCATGCGCCCGAGGTCCCCGGTGTGCCGATGATCGTCGTGGCGCTGGCCGGCCTGGCCGCCAACGCCGTCGTCGTGATGATGCTGCGGTCGCACTCCAAGGACAGCCTGGCCGTCAAGGGCGCCTACATGGAGGTCATCGCCGACACTGTCGGCAGCGTCGGCGTGCTGATCGCCGGCATTGTCACCGTCACCACCGGCTGGCCCTACGCCGATGTGGTGGTCGCGGTGCTGGTCGCGTTGTGGGTGCTCCCCCGGGCCATCGCGCTGGCCCGCGCGGCGCTGCGCATCCTGTCGGAATCCTCCCCGCAGCACATCGACGTGGACGAACTGCGGGCCGCGCTCGAATCGGTGGACGGCGTGACCGGCGTGCACGATCTGCACGTGTGGACGCTGGTGCCCGGCAAGGACATGGTTACCGCCCACCTGACCAGCAGCGCCGACACCGCCCGGGTGCTCGACGACGCGCGGGCGGTACTGACCGCCCGCGGTTTAGCTCATGCCACCGTGCAGGTGGAGCCGCCCGACGCCGCGGACGACTGCTCCTGCGAGGCGAAGGACTGACGCCTCAGGCGGTTCAGGCCAGGCCGAGCTCGGCGCGCGCCGACGGGTCGCAGTCGTCGAGCAGATCCAGGCACCGCTGGAGCTCGTCGGTCTCGCCGATGTCGTCGGCCGCCCGGGCCAGCGCCGCCACACACCGCAGGAAGCCCTGGTTGGGCTCATGGGCGAACGGCACCGGGCCGAAGCCCTTCCAGCCGTTGCGGCGCAACTGATCCAGCCCACGGTGGTAGCCGGTACGGGCGTAGGCATACGCGGTGACGGCCTTGTCCTCGTCGAGGGCATTCTCGGCCAGCACCGCCCACGCGATCGACGCCGACGGGTGGGCCGCCGCCACCACGGCAGCCTTCTCGCCGGCGGCCAACTCGTCCTCAGCCGCCGGGTCGCCGGGAAGGAGGACCGGATCCGGCCCCAAAAGATCACCCATCCGTGTCATGCGCCCATTGTGCACTGGCGCCGGCAGATCCAGGATCACCCCTCGATGTCGTGCGCCCCACACGGCGCTGCCCGATAAGCTCCACCGGTACCGACGTACGGGAGGACCGCAGCAGGGATGTCGAACCCAACGGGACCGGATCAGAGCAGCACACCGGACCAGTCAGACGAGCAGGCCACCGAGATCATCGGCTCAGCCGAAGCGGTCACCGAAGCGGTGCAGCTCAGCGAGGAACGACGCTTCACCGCGCCGTCCGGGTTCGACAGCTCGACGCAGAAGATCGACACCCCACCCGACCCGGAGACCGAGATATTCGCACCGCCCGCCGAGGGCGACCCAGCGGTGACCGGCGAGGCGCCGAAAGGTGCTGCCCCACAAGTTATCCCGCCGCGGGAAGAATCAGACCGGGCAGTGCAGACCACCGCGCGACGCAGCTGGGGATGGGTGGTCGCGGTCCTGCTGGTGATCGCGGCGCTGGTGGCGATCGCGGTGCTGGGCACGGTCCTGCTCACCCGCAAGTCGTCCTCGCCGGCGTCTCAAGAAGACGCGGTCCGCACGACCATCCAGAACTTCGACGCGGCGATTCAGCGCGGGGATCTGCCCACCCTGCGGTCGATCACCTGCGGCACCACCCGCGACAACTACGTCAACTACGACCAGCGCGCCTGGGACGAAACCCATGCCCGGGTAGAGGCCGCCCGGCAGTACCCCGTGGTGGCCAGCATCGACCAGGTGGTAGTCAACGGCGACCATGCCGAGGCCAACGTCACCAGCTTCATGGCCTTCGCCCCACAAACCCGCTCCACCCGCAGCTTCGACCTGCAGTTCCGCGACGATCAATGGAAGATCTGCCAGGCGCCCACCGGCTAATCTGCTGGGATGACCGTGCGCGGACCCAAGCTCTGGCTGGCGTTGTGCGCAGTTTTGGTGGTGGCCACGATCGGGCTGGCCGCATTGCTGATCGAACGACCGCACTCCGCATTCGACATCCTGCCCGGCAAACGCGATCCGTTCCCCCAGATCGACCGTGCCGCACTCACTCCCGCCCAGGCCCGCATCATCGACATCCTGCAGGTGCAATACGACGCCCAGCCCGGCGGCAGCCGGTTCTCCGAGGGCGTGCAGGAGCCGTGGTGCGCCGACTTCGTCAGTTGGGTGCTCAACGAGGCGGGCCAGCCGTTGGCCAACCCGAACTCGGGGCACTGGCGCATCCCGGGTGTGTACACGCTGCAGGAGTACTACCAGGGCACCGGCCGGTTCGCCGATCCGGGCAGCTACCGGCCACACACCGGCGATGTGGTGATGTACGCCGACGACAGCCCGCTCGGGTTGCACACGAATTTCGTTGCGGCCGTTGATGGCAATGAGATCACCACAGTCGGAGGCAACGAGCAGGGCGGCATCCGGGTGCACACCCTGGACGCCGCCGAGGTGGCTGGAATCCTCGGATTCGGGCGACTGATCACCGGTTGAGGTGGGCGGAGACGACCGGGGCAACGCGGGCGGTCAGCTCGGCGACGGGCCGCGAGGCGATGGGCTCAAGCTGCAGGATGTAGCGCAGGTACGCCACCCCCAACAGTTGGGCCATCGCGAGATCGATCCGCAGTTCGGCGTCCGGGCCCGCCACAGCCCCGGCGACCCGCAGGTAGAGCTGCCCCTTGATGAATTGTCGGACCAGCGCCGCCGAATCATCGTGGGTGGCCGCGCCGCGCAGGATCGCCATCAGCGGGGCGCGGGACTCCGGCTGCTCCCATAGTTCGAAGAACACTTCCGCCAGCCGCTCACCGATCCCGGCCGGATCACCGTCGACAACCCGTGCGGTGACGTCCGCGGGCTCGAACGGCCAGCCCATGGTTTCCCGGAACAGGCCGGCCTTGCTGCCGAAGTAGTGCCTGATCAGCGCGGGGTCGACGCCGGCTGCGGCGGCGATGTCGCGCAGTGACGTCTTTTCGTACCCGGTTTCGGCGAACAGCCGGGACGCAGCCTCCACCAGCACGGTTCGGGTGTCGTTGTTTCCCGGACGTCGACCTCGAGTAGCCATGGTGTCAAAAATTCTACAGCCGTTGATTAATTCGCCGTGCCGGCTCTACCATCGGAAGTAGGAATTCCACGGATGTGGATTTCTGCGATAGTGGGACCGCTCCCCGGGTGCGAAAGGAGCAGATGATGCAGAGAACTAAGGCCGCCGCCTTGAGCGCGGGATTCTTCGTGGTGGCTCCCGGAACGGTCGTCGGCCTGATCCCGTGGCTGATCACCCACTGGCGGTTTCACCAACCGCTGCCCGGTTGGGGACCAGTGCGGATCGTGGGCGCGGTTCTTGTTGTCGCAGGCCTGATTCCGCCGGTATCGGCGTTCGCCGAGTTCGTCAAGGCCGGTGGCACACCGATGCCGGTCGCGCCGACCGAGCGCCTGGTGGTCTCCGGCTTCAACCGCTACGTGCGCAATCCGATGTACCTGGGCCTGCTGGTGGCGATCATCGGCCAGGCGCTGCTGTTCGGAAATCCGCGGCTGCTGATCTACGCGGCGGCGGTGTGGGTGGCCCCAGCGGCATTCGTGCGCTGGTATGAGGAGCCGACCCTGGCCCGCACGTTCGGTGCCGAGTACGACGCCTATCGTCGGGCGGTGCCGGCCTGGGTGCCCCGCCTGCACCCCTGGACCCCAGGGGGCATGAACCGATGAGTGAGACCACCACCTGCGTGATCTTGACGTCCTCCCCGCGTCTGAAGCCGGGGGATCCCAACATGGTCACGCCGCGGGTGCGGAGTGGCGGGGTCGGAGCAGTAATTCCTCACGGTTTCCTGCTGGTTCCTGCTTCACTGACCGCGCCCGGCCCGCGGGCCGGGGCTGGTCTTGGCAGGCGGTGACCGCAAGCCCTGCGGCCAGAATGTTCTTGGCGGCATTGACGTCCGCATGCTCATGATGTGCGCAGTGGGTGCACCGGAATACCGCTTGGCTCTCACGGGATTTCGGGTCCACATGCCCACACACGCAGCAGCGCTGTGACGTGTATGCCGCCGGCACCGCCACGACAGTGGTCCCGGTATAGCGGGCCGCCGAGGACAACGCCAACGCAAACTGATGCCATCCCTTGCCGAGGATGGCGCGGTTGAGCCCGGACTTCGCTGCCACATTGCGGCCGGGACTGTCGAGGGTTCCTTTCGCCGAACGGGTCATATTCTTGGTCTTCAAATCTTCGAGCACCACCACCGCGTTCTGATCGGCGAGCCGATGCGCGACCTGGGCGCAAAAATCCTGCCGCCGGCGGCGCTCACGCGCCCTCACCCCGGCCAGCGCTGCACGGGTCTTGTCCCGGTTCACCGAACCCTTCGCGCAACGGGTCAGCCGCCGCTGCAACACGACCACACGGCGGCGCTCACCATCGGCCACGAAAGGCCGGTCGATCAACTCGCCGGCACTGGTGGCGATCGCTACCGCGACACCGCGGTCCAACCCGACTGCGGCATCCGGTGCGGCATGAACGGCCGGGGTCCCCACCCCGTCGTCGACGAGCACCGACATGAACCAACGCTGACCCTCACGCGTGACGGTCACCGAGCGGATGGATTCCCCCTCTAGGCTGCGGGACTGCCGGAACCGCACCCACCCCAGCTTCGGCAACTTGATCCGCCCATGCCGCCGGTTGAGCTTCTCCACGGCCATCTTGGAGCCCTCGGGGAACCGGAACGACGGCGCCCACCGCCTGCCCGAACGCCACCGCACCTTCCAGGTGCCGTGCTCACGACACGCCCGATCCAGATCCATCAACGTCTGCTGCAAACAATGCCCCGGAACGTCCTTCAACCACTGGTGCTCAGTCTTGGCCTCGGCCAGCTCTTTGGCCTGCGGGCCGTAGTTCATCCACGCACCACGGCGGCGATACTCACGACGCTGCTCCAGGCCGGTGTTCCACACCGCCCGACACACCCCTCCGATCCGCTCGGCGAACTGCGCCTGTTCCTCTGTGAACTCGACCCGAAAACGCCGCCCCGTCAACACGACTCAACGATCCTTCTGGGACTCGACATAACGCTTGACCACCGACAACGGCGCACCCCCGACCGTCGCGACGAAATACGAGTTTGTCCACAACGAAGGCAACCGTGAACGCAACCAAGGGAACTCCTCACGCAGCACCCGCGACGACCGGCCCTTGATGGCTTTCACCAGCTTGTGCACGCCCAACTGCGGATCCACCTCCACCACCAGATGAACGTGATCAGGCATGGTCTCCAACTCGATCAACCATGCCCCCTTCTCCTCGACCACCTCGGCGATGATCTCCTTCAGGCGGACCTCCATCGGCCCACCGATCACCTTCCGGCGGTACTTCGGGCACCACACCACGTGATACGCGCACTGGAACGCAATATTCGCGTTCGACCGCAACGTAACACCCATAACCGACAACATTAGACAGATCACACCTATCTAACGATCCGACGCGCCAGAAAACATCAACCAGTGGCCACCTTGCAGACAAATTCGACGCGCTCACCCCCAGAGCTAAAACCCAGGGTCCGCCGCGCTACCCACTTCCCGATCGGCGTGGGAATCCGGCCCGAACCCACCCCGGCGTTCGCCCGCCGAACCCCGGCTAACCCGCGCTGACGCTGCGGCCCGCGCTGTGCAGGTCGTTGCAGGCCTCGATGACCCGCTCGGTCATCGACGCCTCGGCCTTCTTCAGGTAGCTGCGCGGGTCGTAGACCTTTTTGTCGCCCACTTCCCCGTCGACCTTGAGCACCCCGTCGTAGTTGGTGAACATGTGCGCGGCCACCGGGCGGGTGAAGGCGTACTGGGTGTCGGTGTCGACGTTCATCTTCACCACCCCATACTTGAGCGAGTCCTCGATCTCGGACTTCAGCGAGCCCGAGCCGCCGTGAAAGACGAAGTCGAAAGGTTTTGCGTCACCGGGCAATCCGAGTTTGGCGGCGGCCACCCGTTGCCCCTCGGCAAGGACCTCGGGTTTGAGCACCACGTTGCCGGGTTTGTACACGCCGTGCACGTTGCCGAACGTCGCCGCCAGCAGATAGGCGCCTTGCTCGCCGGCACCGAGCGCGTCGATGGTCTTCTCAAAATCCGCGGGGCTGGTGTAAAGCTTCTCGTTGACCTCGGCCTCGATGCCGTCTTCTTCACCGCCGACCACGCCGATCTCGACCTCCAGGACGATCTTGGCGGCCGTCGCGGCCTTCAACAGATCCTGGGCGATGCGGAGATTCTCGTCGATCGGCACGGCCGACCCGTCCCACATGTGCGACTGGAACAACGGATTGCGTCCGGCGGCGACCCGCCCGGCCGAGATGTCCAGCAGCGGGCGAACGTAGCTGTCCAGCTTGTCTTTTGGACAGTGGTCGGTGTGCAGGGCCACTGTGATCGGGTACTTCTCGGCGATCACGTGGGCGAACTCGGCCAGCGCGACGGCACCGGTCACCATGTCCTTGACGCCCAGCCCCGAGGCGAACTCGGCTCCGCCGGTCGAGACCTGGATGATGCCGTCGCTGCCGGCGTCGGCGAAGCCCTTGATCGCGGCGTTGATGGTCTCCGACGACGTGCAATTGATCGCCGGGAATGCGAAGCAATGTTCTTTGGCCCGGTGCAGCATCTCGGTGTAGGCCTCGGGCGTGGCGATCGGCATGGCTCGTCCCTTCCCGCCCCGGCCATCCACCCGGGCGTTCTCGCAGGTGAAGACCGGTGCAGCCACCCAGGTACCCTTGGGACTCGTGATCGACACCGCCCTCCCAGAGGTTACGACCAATCTCGCGCTGATGCCCGACTTCATGGACCCGGTGCATCTCATCGGATCCTTCGGCACCTTGGCGCTGATCGGCATCCTCGTGGTGGTCTTCGTCGAGTCGGGCGTGCTGTTCCCGATCCTGCCGGGTGACTCGTTGCTGTTCGTGGCAGGCATGCTCGCCGCCGGTACCGCGGCGCGTGGCGAGGCGGTCCAGGCCAACTTCCAGCTGTGGCAGCTGCTGGTGTTCATCCCGCTGGCCGCGATCCTCGGTGGTCAGGTGGGCTACTGGATCGGCCGCACCATCGGCACCTCGATGTTCAAACCGGACGCCCGCTTCCTCAAGCAGAAGTACCTCGATGAGGCGCACACGTTCTTCGAGCAGCGCGGCCCGTTCGCCATCGTGATCGCCCGGTTCGTGCCGATCGTGCGGACCCTGGCGCCGCTCACCGCCGGTGCGGCCAAGATGCGCTACGCGGTGTTCGCCGTCTACAACATCCTGGGTGCGGTGGTGTGGGGCGTGGGCCTGGTCCTGCTCGGATACTGGCTCGGCAAATTCGAGTTCATCCAGAAGATGTTGGAGCCGATCTTCATCCTGATCGTGTTGGCGTCGGTCGCGCCGATGTTCATCGAGTGGTTCAAGCGCCGCCGCGCCGCCAAGCGGGCCGCCGAGCAACAGATCTAGTCGACACCGGCGAGCACGTCGAACAACTCACGCAGACCGGCAAGCGTGTGTGCCGGCAGGAAGTGATCGCACAGCGGCAACGCGGCCGCCATTGAGCCGGCCAACGGCACATACCCGGGTGCCGCCGCACGCGGGTTGAGCCACACCACCAGGTGTGCGCGACGCCGCAACCGGACCATCGCCCGTCGCAGCGCTTCGGGCGGGTCCGAATCCCAACCGTCCGAGGCGATCACCACGACCGCCCCGCGCAGGGCATAACCGTGCGGCCGGCCCAGCAGGGCCTGGATCGATCGGGCCAGTCGGGTGCCGCCATACCGGTCCACAACCTTCGCGTTGGCCCGGGCCAACGCAACCTCGGCCGACCGGTGGGACAGCGCCGCGGTCAGCCTGGTGAGTGTGGTCGAGAAGGCGAACACCTCGGGGCGGGTTCGCTGCCGAATCGCCGCCGCCCGCATCAGATGCAGGTACACCGCCGCGTACGGCTGCATCGAGCCGCTGACGTCGCACACCAGCACTACCCGCCGGGGGCGGACCCGGTTGCGGGTCCTGGCCACCCGCAGCGGCTCCCAGCCCGTCGTCCGCGACGCCCTGATGGTTTCCCGCAGGTCGACGCGGCGGCCCGCGGGGTGACGACGCCGACGCAGGGTGCGCCGGCGCGGCCAGCGGGCTTGGGCGCTTTCCAGCCAGGTTCCGATCCGCCGCAGTTCGTCGGCGTCGAACCGCTCGAAGGGTTCGTCGGCGCGTACGGCGAGCCAGCTCGGTGCCAGGTCGGGCAGGGCATTGCCCTCGGGCGTACCGGCCGCCGGGGCGACCGATGCGGGCCGTGTGGTCCAGGGCAGCCCGTCTCCGTCGTCGACCGGTCCGGCGTCGTCGGCAGTCGAATTCCGGGCGGGCACCGTCGATGACAACATCGAACGCTTGAGGCCGGGTGGATCCAGCCCGAGTACCGCGTCGGCGAACACCGCATCGAACACGGCGTCGAAGGCAGGCAGGTCCTCGGCGCGGCTCACCAGCGAGAGCCGCGCCGCCCAGTACAGCCGCGAGCGCACCGCGGGCACGAGCACGTGCATCGCCTGGACCAGGCTTGCGGACCCTACTGCCGACACCGCCACCCCGGCCGCGCGTAACCGGTCGACCAGCGCGACGGCGAAGGCGGCCAGGTCGACCCCGCGCAGCAGGGACGCCGTCATCGAGCGCGCCGAGCCCGCCTGGCCATCCACAGCCGGCCGATCGTGAACACCAGGGCGGCCAGCAGGAAGGCACCGGCGACGCGCGGTCCGTACCGTTTGAGGGCGCTGCCGCCGGCCAGGTCGAGCAGGTCGATCGGCTCGGGGCCGGGCCCGGCGGGGGCCGGCTTTTCCGCGGAGCCGTCGGCCGGCTTCGCGGTGGAACTGTCGGCGGCGAGCTTGGCCTCCAGCGATTCGACGAACTGGCCGAGCAGTTTTTCGGACACGTCCTGCAGCATGCCGCTGCCGAACTGCGCGAGCTTACCCACGATCTTGAGCTCGGTGTCGACCGTGACGCGGGTCGCCGGACCTGCTTCGTGCAACTGGGCGGTCACGGTGGCGGCGGCATTGCCGGTTCCGCGGGCTTCCTTGCCCTTGGCGTCGATGACGGCCCGGTGCTCGTCGCGGTTCTGCTCGACGAAACGGACCTTGCCATTGAATTCACTGGTCACCGGGCCCACCTTGATCTTCACCTTGCCCAAGGTGTCCTCGCCGTCCTGACCGGTCAGCTGCGCACCCGGCATCAGCGGGACCACCTGCTCCAGGTCGGTGAGCAAGTCCCACGCGTCCTCGACGGGCACGCTGACAGTGAACTCGTTGGCAATCTTCATCGGGCGCTTCCTCTCAGTTCCAGCAGTGCGTCACGGAGCAGTCCGGCGTCGTCCGGGGTCTTCGCCAGGGCGCCGAGGGTCCCCAGCGCAGCGGGGTCCACCAGATCAGCGACCCCCAACGCCACCAGAGCGGCTACCCAGTCGATGGTCTCGGCGATACCCGGCGGCTTGTCGAGGTCGAGATCCCGTGCCGCGCCGACGAATTGGGCAGCCCGCTCGATGAGCGCGTCGGTGGCGCCGGGCACGGTGCGGCGAACGATCGCGACGGCCTGGGCACGCTGGGGATACTCGATCCAGTGGTAGAGGCAGCGTCGACGCAGTGCATCGTGCAGGTCGCGGCTGCGGTTTGAGGTCAGCACCGCGATCGGTGGGCGCTCGGCGACGAACGTGCCCAACTCCGGCACGGTGACCGCTGCCTCGCCGAGGAACTCCAGCAGCAGCGCCTCGAATTCGTCGTCCGCCCGGTCGATTTCGTCGACGAGGAGCACCGGTGGCCGCGGTCCGCGGTGCCGCACGCAGTGCAGGATCGGCCGGTCGATGAGGTACGCCTCGGTGTAGAGGTGCGCCTCGTCGATCTGCTCGCCACCGCGTGCCTCGGTCAATCGTATGGACAGCAGCTGGCGCGGGTAGTTCCAGTCGTAGAGGGCTTCGCTGGCGGTCAGCCCCTCATAACACTGCAGCCGCACCAGTGGGGTATCCAGCACGGCCGCCAGGGTTTTGGCCGCCGTGGTCTTGCCGACCCCCGGTTCGCCCTCCAGCAACAGCGGGCGGCCCAGTGTGACGGCGAGATAGATGGCGGTCGCGGTGCCCTCACCGAGCAGGTAGTCGTAGGCGTCGAACCGCCGCACCACATCGTCGACACCGGCGAACACCGGGTCAGTGTCCATCTGCGCCGCTGGGTCGGAATTCTTGAACCCCCAGCCCGCCGACCCTGATGCCCTCGATCACCTCGGCCATGATCGACACCGCGATCTCGGCTGGGGTTTTCGCACCGATCGCCAGGCCGACCGGGGTGTGCACCCTGGCCCGCTCGGCTTCCGACAATCCCAGTCCGTCCAGGATGGACGCCCCACGCACCCGGCCGGCCACCAGCCCGATGTAGCCGACCCCGGCGTCCAGCGCGGACCGGATCATCTCGGCCTCGGGTCCACCGAGACTGGCGATCACCACCGCGGTGGCATTCCCCGGGTCGGCGCCATCGGGCGCATCCAGGCGCCGCACCTCATAGCCGAGGATTTCGCACAGCGCGACCATCGCATCGGCGATCGGTGTGGCACCGAAGATCTGCACCAGCGGCGCGGGCATCTCGGGTGCCAGGAAGATCTCCAACGCGCCGCCGGACAGGCAGGGATTGACCACCACGCAGGCGCCCGGGGCCTCCGGGAAATGCACATCCCCGTCGGGCAACACCCGCAGCAGCACACTCTGGCCCACCTGCAGCGCTCCCAGCGCCGCCTTGCGGACCGAGTTCTGCGCGCACTGTCCTCCGACGAACCCCTCGATTGTGCCGTCGGCCAACAGGATCGCCTCATCCCCGGGATGCGCCGAGGTGGGCTGCTGCGCACGCACCACCGTCGCGCGCACGAACGGTGTCCGGGCCCGGCGGAGTTGCGCGACGCGCTCACTGAGACTCATCTGTGCTCCATCTAGATGGGCGGCGTGGCCCGTCCCTGCATGGCTTCCCACACCCGCGACGGGGTCAATGGCATATCGGCGTGCCGAACCCCGAACGGCGCCAACGCATCCACCACCGCGTTCACCACGGCCGGCGGTGAGCCGACGGTGGCGGATTCGCCGATGCCCTTGGCTCCGATCGGGTGACGCGGCGACGGGGTGACGGTGTGCCCGGTCTCGAAATGCGGCACCTCCATCGCGGTGGGGATGAGGTAGTCCATCAACGATCCGCCCAGGCAGTTGCCGTCGGAGTCGAACGCGATCATCTCCATCAGCGCCATGCCGATGCCGTCGACCAGACCGCCGTGCACCTGGCCCTCGATGATCATCGGGTTGATCCGGGTCCCGCAGTCGTCGACCGCGAGGAACCGGCGCACCTTGACCACGGCGGTGCCCGGGTCGATGTCGACGACGCAGAAGTACGCGCCGTAGGGATAGGTGAGATTCTCCGGGTTGTAACAGATCTGGGCGTCCAGTCCACCCTCGATCCCCTCCGGGAGATCACCCGCACCGTGGGCGCGCATCGCGATGTCCTGGATGGTGACCGATGCGGTCGGGTCCCCCTTGACGTGGAAGCTGCCCTTGTCCCATTCGAGGTCGGCGACCGAGGCCTCCAGCATGCCCGACGCGATGATCTTGGCCTTGTCCCGCACCTTGCGTGCCACCAGCGCGGCCGCCGCACCCGACACCGGGGTGGACCGGCTGCCGTAGGTGCCCAACCCGAATGGGGTCTGGTCGGTATCGCCGTGCACCACGTCGATGTCCTCGGGCGGGATGCCGAGTTCCTCGGCCACGATCTGGGCGAAGGTGGTCTCGTGGCCCTGCCCCTGGGTCTGAACGCTCAAGCGCACCACGGCTTTTCCGGTCGGGTGCACCCGCAGCTCGCAGCCGTCGGCCATCCCCAGCCCGAGAATGTCCATGTCCTTGCGCGGCCCGGCGCCGACCGCCTCGGTGAAGAACGACATGCCGATGCCCATCAGTTCGCCGCGTGCCCGCTTTTCTTTCTGCTCGGCGCGCAACCCGTCGTAGTCGATCATCTCCATCGCCAGCCGCATGGTCTTCTCGTACTCGCCGGAGTCATACACCCAGCCGGTCTTGGATTTGTACGGAAACTGCTCGGGTTTCAACAGGTTTCGCAGCCGCAGCTGCGCGGGGTCCATCTTGAGCTCGTACGCCAGGCAGTCCACCAGCCGCTCGACGAAGTACACCGCCTCGGTGATGCGGAACGAGCATGCGTAGGCCACCCCGCCGGGCGCCTTGTTGGTGTACACCGCGGTCATGTGGCAGTAGGCGGCCTCGATGTCGTAGCTGCCGGTGAACACTCCGTAGAAACCGGCGGGGTACTTCAACGGCGCTGCCTGCGCGTTGAACGCACCGTGATCGGCGAGCACGTTGGATCGGATCGCCAGGATCTTGCCGTCGTTGGTCGCGGCGATCTCGCCGACCATGATGTAGTCGCGGGCGAAGCCGGTGCTGGTGAGGTTCTCGCTGCGGTCCTCCATCCACTTGACCGGCTTGCCCAGCAGCAGCGACCCGACGATCGCGCACACATAGCCGGGATAGATCGGCACCTTGTTGCCGAACCCGCCGCCGATATCGGGTGAGATGACCCGGATCTTGTGCTCGGGCAGGCCGGCCACCAGCGCGTAGAGGGTGCGGTGTGCGTGCGGGGCCTGCGAGGTGGACCAGAGGGTCAGCTTTCCGGTAACCGGATCCAGATCGGCGACCGCACCGCAGGTTTCCATCGGTGCGGGATGCACCCGCGGGTAGACGATCTCCTGTTTGACCACCACATCGGCCGTGGCGAAGACGGCCTCGGTGGCTGCGGCGTCGCCGGTCTCCCAGTCGAAGCAGAGATTGTCGGTCTTGCCGTCCAGGTCGTCCCGGACCACCGGGGCATCGGAGTCCAGCGCGTGCCGGGCGTCGATCACCGGATCGAGCGGGTCGTAGTCGACGTCGATGAGCTCCAACGCATCCCGCGCCGAATACCGGTCCTCGGCGACGACGAAGGCCACCTCCTGCCCCTGGAACCGGACCTTGTCGGTGGCCAGCACCGCCTGCACGTCATTGGACAGCGTCGGCATCCAGGCCAGGCCCTTCTCGGCGAGATCAGCGCCGGTCACCACGGCCTTGACCTTCGGATGTGCCTGTGCCGCACTGACATCGATGCCGGTGATCCTGGCGTGCGCGTACGGCGAGCGCAGGATGGCCAGGTGCAGCATGCCGGGCAGCGTGACGTCGTCGACGTAGGTGCCGCGGCCCCGGATGAACCGGGGGTCCTCCTTGCGCAGCATCCGGCCGTGGCCGCACGGCTTGGCATCGTTGTCGGCGGTGTCCTCGGGCCGGCTGACCGGCCTGTCCAGCGTCGTCATGCGTTCGCCTCCTCGCTGGCGTGCCGCGCGGCCCACTGCACGGATCTCACGATCGTGGTGTAGCCGGTGCAGCGGCAGATCTGGCCCGAAATGGCCTCGCGGATCTCGTCTTCGGTCGGATCCGGGTTGCGGTCCAGCAGCGCGCGGGCGGTGATCATCATGCCCGGGGTACAGAATCCGCACTGCAGTCCGTGGCACTGCATGAACCCTTCCTGCACCGGGTCCAGCCGGCCGTCGACTTCCAGGCCCTCCACGGTGCGCACCGCGTGCCCGGAGGCCATCGCGGCCAGCATCGTGCAGGACTTCACCGGCTCGCCGTCGACGTCGACGACGCAGGTGCCGCAGTTGGAGGTGTCGCAACCCCAATGGGTTCCGGTCAGCCCCAACCGGTCACGCAGGAAATGCACCAGCAGCATCCGCGGCTCGACCTCGGCGCTCACGGCTTCGCCGTTGACCGTCATGTTGACCTGCATGAGTTAATTCCCTTTCAGCGCAGCGGTGTTGTGCACCCGCTCGGCGGAGGTCCGCAGGGTGCGGATGGTCAGTTCGCGGGCCAGGTGGCGTTTGTAGTCGGCGCTGCCGCGGGTATCGCTGACCGGGTCACAGGCCATCGCCGCACCGTCACCGGCCGCGGCAAACGTCGCCTCGATCGCGGGCTTACCCACCAACGAATCCGACAGCGCGCGCAGAGCATCCGCGTCTGCATTCACCGCGGTCAGGCCGATCCGGGCGGCCACGATCGCACCGTTGTCCAGCGTGGCCTGCGCGCCGGCCGCGGTCACCGCCCAATCCCCCACCCGGCGTTCCACTTTCGCGTATGCGCTGGAGGTCCGGTGCCGCACCGGGATCCGCACTTCGATCAGCATCTCGTTGTGCGCGAGCGAGGTTTCATACGGTCCGGCCAGAAAATCGTCGATGCCGATCTCGCGTTCCCCGGCCGGTCCGCGGGCCAGGCACACCGCGCCCAGCACCCGGCAGACCGTGGTCAGATCCTCGGCAGGGTCGGCCTGGCACAGCGACCCGCCCAGGGTCCCGCGGTTGCGCACCACCGGATCGGCGATCACCCGTTCGGCGTCGCGGAAGATCGGGCACACCGCCGCCAGCGGATCGGATTCCAGCACCTGCCGGTGCCGGGCCATCGCCCCGATCCGCACCAGCAGTGGGGAGCTGACGTCCGAAACAGAGATGTAGCCGAGCTCGGGGGCCAGGTCATTGATGTCGACCAGATATTCGGGGTTGGCGATGCGCAGCTTCATCATCGGCAGCAGGCTGTGCCCACCGGCGACGATCCTGGCGTCCTCGCCCAACCGGTCCAGCAGACCGACCGCGTGGTCGACGCTGGTGGCGCGTTCGTACTCGAAGGGGCCGGGAACTTGCATGTGAGCCAGCTCACACCTGCCCGACGCCGACGTCAATAGCCAGTTAAGCGATCACTTAACTGGCTGGCAGCGACTGGCGTTCGCCCTGCTCATGGTGGATGCGGCCGCCGGTGTCGGACAGTGGGCGCCCGCCCCCTCCCCAGCGCCGGGCGATGATCTCGGCCGCGATCGACACCGCCGTCTCCTCGGGAGTCCGGCCGCCCAGGTCCAGCCCGACCGGGCTGGACAGTCGGGCCAGCTCGTCGGAGGTCAGCCCGGCTTCGCGCAACCGGGCCATCCGGTCCTCATGGGTTCGCCGTGATCCCATCGCACCGATGTAGGCGACCTCGGGCAGCCGCAACGCCACCTCCAGCAGCGGCACGTCGAACTTGGGGTCATGGGTCAGCACGCAGATCACCGTGCGGGCATCGATCGCGTCCGCCTGGCCCTGCTCCGCCAGGTAGCGGTGCGGCCAGTCCACCACCACCTCGTCGGCCGTCGGGAACCGCGCCGCGGTGGCGAACACCGGGCGGGCGTCGCACACCGTGACCCGATAGCCCAGGAATGCGCCCTGCTGGGCGACGGCGGCCGCGAAGTCGATCGCCCCGAACACCAGCATCCGGGGCCGCGGCGCGTGGCTGGCGACGAAAACCTCCATGCCCTCACCGCGGCGTTGGCCGTCGGGGCCGTAGGTCAGCACCTCACTGCGGCCAGCCGCCAGCAGGCCACGGGCATCGTCGGTGATCGCGGCGTCGGCGCGCGGCGAGCCCAGCGAGCCCTCCACTGGCCCGTCCCTGTCGTCCCGGCGCACCACCAGCCGCCGACCGACCCAGGCCGCGTCGGGATGCGCGATGACCGTGGCAATCGCGACCGGCCGGTGCGCGTCGATATCGTCGACAATGGCGCTGAACTGGCGAAAAGTGTTCTGCGACACCGGTTCCACGAACACGTCGAGGATGCCGCCGCAGGTGAGTCCGACCTCGAACGCGTCATCGTCGCTGACGCCGTAGCGCCGCAGTACCGGGGTACCGGTGGCCATCACCTCGGTCGCCAGTTCGTACACCGCGCCCTCGACGCAGCCACCCGACACCGACCCGGTGACGCTGCCGTCGGGGGCAACCACCATCGCCGCCCCCGCGGGGCGCGGGGCCGACCGAAATGTGCGCACCACAGTCCCGACACCGGCGGTTTCGCCTGCGCGCCACACCGCTAACACCGTGCTCAGCACATCTCTCACGAGATCAACTTAGGCTGCAGACGTGACACCCGCGCAGTTACGTGCGTTTTCGGCGGTGGTGCGGCTGGGCTCGGTCCGGGCCGCGGCCGAGGAGCTGGGTGTCTCCGATGCCGGGGTCTCGATGCACGTCGCCCAGCTCCGCAAGGAACTCGACGATCCGCTGTTCACCCGGACTGCCTCCGGCCTGGCCTTCACCCCCGGCGGCCTGCGTCTGGCCAGCCGCGCCGTCGAGATCCTGGGCCTGCAACAACAGACCGCGATCGAGGTGACCGAGGCCGCCCACGGTCGGCGGCTGCTGCGGATCGCGGCGTCGAGTGGGTTCGCCGAACACGCCGCGCCGGGGCTCATCGAGCTGTTCTCGTCACGGGCCGACGACCTTTCGGTCGAGCTCAGCGTGCACCCGGCCAGCCGCTTCGCCTACCTGATCGCCTCCCGCGCGATCGACATCGCGCTGGGCCCGCCACCGGAGGGCGACGATGCGGCGCTCGCCGTGCTCCCGTTCCTGAAATACCAGATCATCACGGTGACCTCACCCGCCGGCCCGTTGGCCACCCGGGCTCCCACCCCGCCGCTGCTGCGCGAGCAGCACTGGCTGCTCGGCCCGTCCGGTGGCAGCACGGACGGCGAAATCGCCTCGATGTTGCGGCATCTCGCGATCCCGGAAGCCCATCAGCGGATTTTCCAGAGCGATGCCGCCGCACTCGACGAGGTTCAGCGGGTCGGCGGGGTGACGCCGACGATCGGATTCGCGGTGGCGAAGGATCTGACCAGCGGACGGCTCGCCCAAGTCAAGGGCGCGGGCCTGCAGATCGCCGGGGAATGGTTTGCCTCGACCCTGCCCGCGGCGGCCCGCCAGCCGGCGGTGTCCGAGTTGCTGCGATTCATCACCACGCCGCGCTGCACCCAGGCCATGATCCGCGGCACCGGGGTGGCCGTCACCAGGTTCCGCCCCAAAGTCCATGTGACGCTGTGGAGTTGACGCTCTAGCTCAGTCCGAGCGCACCGGCGAGTTCACGCAGCGCCAACCGCGGATCGGCCATGGGATTGTCGCCGAGCACCTGCACCACGACGTGATCGGCACCGGCATCCAGATGCACCGTCACGGCCTTCGCGGCGTCCTCGACCGAACCCATGCCCACCACCGCGCGAGCCAACCGGTCGGAGCCACCGCGCACCAGATCGGACTCGTCGAAACCCTGCCGCAGCCACGAGTTTCGGTAATTCGGCAGCCCGCTGTAGACGTCCAGGTGGGCGTGCGCGCGGCGGAGCTGATCGTCGTCGGTGGATCCGATGGCCACCGCTTGTTCCGAGACGATCCACTTGTGGGCGCCGAGGATCTCGCGGGTGGCGCGGGTCTGTTCCGGGGTCACCAGGTACGGGTGGGCGCCGTCGGCGTGGGTGCCCGACAACTCGATCATCTTCGGGCCCAGCGCGGCCAGCAGCCGCGGCGGGCGGCCGACACCCGGTTCGATCTGTTCGGGGACGGCGGCCATCCGGTCCAGGTAATCCCGCATGGTGGCCAACGGTTTCCGGTACACGCCACCCAACCCGTGTTCGACCAGCGGCCCGTGACTGACACCGAGACCCAGGACGAACCGGCCCGGATACAGCGCGGTGAGGGTGCGGGCGCCGGTCTCGGCCGCGCTCGGCACCCGGACGTGAATGTTCGCGATGCCGGTGCCCACCACCAGGCGCTGCGTCGCGGCCAGAAACGCCGCGGACTGCGTCAGGCACTCCTTACCGGTGACCTCGGGCAGGAACAGCGAACCGAAGCCCAACGCCTCGATCTCTCGGGCGACCTCCTGCGCGGCGGGCATCGACCACGTCTCGCTGGCCCACCACACCCCGATCCGGGACGGAAAGTCGATCCGGGCACGTGCAGCGTCGGTCACAGGCTGTTCCTCATCGTCAGTGGTTCGCATCGGCAGCGGCCACGGCGTGCGCGGCCTCCATCAACATCCAGCCCGCCAACTGCACCGACAGGTCGCGTTCGGGTATCGCCGAGGCGTTGACCGCGCCTTCGACGAACTGGGCTTCCTGCCCGGTTGCCGTGGGCACCTCGGCATTACGGTCCCAGAACGCTCCGAACAGCGGCAGTCCGTCCACGGTCTGGCGGTAATTCCACGCCGACTCAGCGGATTTCAGCACCAGCGAGCGAGCGGTGTCGCGCGCGGCCTGATCCTGTTCGGTGTCCCCGGGCAGCGTGGTGGCCACCAGCGCCAGGTAGCGCGCCGTGATGCCGTTGAACAGCCCGCCGTCGCCGCCGCCTGCGCCCTTGATGACACCGTCGGGGGCCATTTCTTTGGCCACCGCGGCCACCAGCCGGCGCACCCGTTCGGCATGCCGGGCATCATCGGTACGCACCGCGAGCTCGACCTCCAGACCGAGCACCACACCCTGGCAGTAGGTGTATTGCGCCCGCACCAGCGATCCGGCCTTGATGCCGTCGAACACCAGGTGGGTTTCCGGATCGATCAGGGTTTCGTCGATCCAATCCGCCATCTGCTGCGCCCGCCGCAACCGGTCGTCATAGCGGGCCAGGAAGATCCCGGCCGGGCCGTTGGCCGGGGCATTGAAGAACTGGTCTTGTTTGCGCCACGGAATGCCGCCGCCGTCCTCGGGCACCCAGGCATCGACGAACTGTGCGCACAGTTTCTTGAGCGCGTGGGGTTTTTCCACCCCGGCCAGCCGCCCGGCCCGCTCGAGGGCCAACCCCAGCCAGGCCATGTCGTCGTAGTAGCTGTTGACCCAGGACAGGTTGTTGCGCAGCCGATGTCCCCGGATCTGCCGTTCGATTCGGATCTTCCGCTCCGGCAGCGGGTCACGCAGCTGCGCGTCGACCAGGCAGTCCAACAGGTGCGCCTGCCACCAGTAGTGCCAGGTTCCGAATGTGCGGTACTTCTTGGCGGCCGGCCAGGCCACCACACCGAGCTGGGTGCCCGGTAGGCCCCATAGTTTCGTCAGATGCCGTTGGGTGATCGCAGCTTCGGCACTGGCCGCACGGTTAGCCCATAGCTGATCCATGCAGACGATCCTGCCTTACCAGGCCGCCGAAATGTCGGCATGCCGTGTGATCCAGGCATGCATGGCGATTCCGGCGGCAACTCCGGCGTTGATGCTGCGGGTCGAACCGAATTGGGCGATGGACACCGTGACGGCCGCGCCGGCCTGCGCCTCGGGCGTGATACCTGGCCCTTCCTGACCGAATATCAGCAGGCAGTCGCGGGGCAGCTCGGTCTGTTCCAGCCGCACCGCGCCGGGCACGTTGTCCACCGCGACGACGGTCAGCCCGGCGTCTGCGGCGAAGGCCAGCAACTCGGCGGTGCTGTCGTGGTGGCGCAACCGTTGATAGCGGTCGGTGACCATGGCGCCGCGGCGGTTCCACCGCCGTCGCCCGACGATGTGAACGGTATCGACGGCGAAGGCGTTGGCGGTGCGCACCACCGAACCGATGTTGGCGTCGTTGCCGAAGTTCTCGATCGCGATGTGCAGCGGGTGCCGACGCCGGTCGATGTCGGCGATGATCGCCTCGCGGGTCCAATACCGGTAGGCGTCAACGACATTGCGGGTGTCCCCATCGCGCAGCAACTCGGGGTCGTACCGCTCGGCTTCCGCCGCGGAAGGCGCCGGACCGGTCCACGGGCCCACCCCCGGGGATTCGCCCCACTCGCTGGGGCCGACGGAGTCAGCCATGGTTGGTCCACACGGCGGCGTGGGTGCCGATCACCGACACCGACGCATACAGCAGTGCGGCGTTGATCTCCCCCTGTGTACACAGCGAGGCCCGCACATTGACCGCGTCGCGGGAGGCCTCGGGCAGGATCAGCACCGAGGAGCCGTACGCCGAGCATGCGTAGCTGAGCCCCGGCGGCGGCAGCGTCGGGCCCGCCACCACCATCAGCGGGCCGCCGCGTGTCGCCGAATCATCGCGGTAACGCGCTGCCAAAGCATTGATTTCGAGGCCGAGCAGCATGTAGCCCTTGCCGGTGAACGCCGTGGGGTCACCGAGTGCGGTGGGTGCCAGTTGGGCACCGTCGGCGCTGAACGCGTCCACGCTGGTGGACTTGACGGTCACCCCGGCGTCGTTGACGTTGGTGGGCAGTAGCCCGACCGGGAAGGCGGCCGGGTAGGCGACGGTGGTGCCGGCGATGCGCTCACGCGGCGAGTACGCATACACCCCGCGCACCTGACTCTGGTCCCGAAATGGACCCAAACAGACTGTGCCGGTGAGCTTGTCGGGTGTTGGCGCCGACATCGGCCGGACCCCCAGGCCGGTCACGCCGGCGCAGGAGCGCAGTCCGTCGCCCTCGACCGGATGCGCCAGCGCTCCGTACAGGCCGAACCGGATGTCTTCGGGTTTGGCCCGGGTGTCACTCGCGGCCGATCCGTCCACGTCGATCAGTACGTGTTCGGAGTCGTATCGCAGGTTCGACACCGTCAGACGCCAGCCGAGAATATCCAGCGGGTCACCGAGGGCCGCGGTTGACGCCTCATAGGTGCGTGGTGGTTGATCCGAGGAGCAGGCCGTGGTGACGACGAGAAGTACCGTCGTCACCGCCGCGATCAGCGCCCGCACCGGCGCACAGGTTCTGTTCTAAGTTCTCCCACGACCTTTTCCCACTGCTTTTGTCATGGCGCGCACCAGATTTCGTGGAACCATCCGGCCCCCTGTGGTGAGCACCTTGTACTGCATACCAGGCACGATGACGACCTTGCCGCTGGCCACGTCGGCCAGACACTCGCGCACCACGTCCTCGACCTCCAGCCACAGGAACGACGGCGTGCCCGCCATGTCGATGCCCGCGCGGTCGTGAAACTCGGTGTGGACGAAACCCGGGCACAGCGCATGCACCCCGACCCCGGTGCCGCCCAGCCCGTTGGCGAGCCCCTCGCTGAACGAGACCACCCACGCCTTGGATGCCGAATAGGTCGATCCGCGTCCGGGCACCAGTCCTGCCACACTGGCCACGTTGATGACGGTGCCGGTGCCCGCGTTGATCATCGGCGGCAGCGCCGCGTGGGTCAGCTCCATCACCGCGGTGACGTTGACGTCCAATTGGGCCTGCAACTGGGCGAGGTCGGCCGTCCAGAATTCTCCCGAGGTGCCGAAGCCGGCGTTGTTCACCAGGACTTGCACCCCGGCCCGCAGCCGGTCGGCGACTTTGGCCCGGTCGGTCGCGGACGCCAGGTCCGCCGGCAGTACCTCGGCCTGCACGCCCGCTTCGTCGCGCACTTCGGCAGCGAGTTGTTCCAGCCGCGCAGCGTCACGCGCGACGAGCACCAGGTCGTAGCCGTCCCGCGCGTATCGGCGGGCGAACCCTGCGCCGAGCCCCGAGGTCGGTCCGGTGATCAGCGCGACAGGGCGGGACATTCCGACAGCGTACTGAACCGCTCGGCTCGGGTGACTAGCGCTGGTAGTGCGGCGCGTGCCGCCCGTTGCGCGCCGGCGGCGGGGTCCGACGGACCGCGTCCGGGCGGCCGGGCTCCTGGCGCGGTTGGGTGTAGCGGCTCACATCACCGCGTCCGGGCAACGTGTCGCCACGGCCCGGAGGCAGCTCCCGACGCGCGGCCGGGGTGGAGGTCAGCGGACGACTGGGCGAGACGGCACGCCGCGCCACGGCGGCCTGGCTGCCCTGACCCGACTGGGTGGCCACACCGTTCTGCGGCACCGGGGGTAGCACCCGCAGCAGGTCGTTGAACTGCCGCACGGTGCGCAGACCCTCGTCCCATTGGGCGCGGGTGCTGGTGACCGGCATGCTGACCAGCGTCCAGTTCTGCTCGTTCCACATGATCTCGGCGCAGTCCGGAGCGGTGTGGGCGAAGGTGACCATCCGGCGGTCGCAGGCGCGGCGGGCGGCATCGAGGTTGGTGGAGTACACCATCCTCGGACCGATCGCGCCGAGCAGCCAGACATCACTCTCCCGGGGCTCCTTGGCGCCCTTGAGCCGCAGGTCGACGACGACATTCGTGCCGACCTTGCGGTGCAGCGCGATCACCGTCGCCACCTCTTCGATGTCAAAGATGAACACCGCCTCGCCACGAATTTGGCCGAGGACGACGTTCTTGGCCGCGACGTCACCGACGGTCGACATCACCCCGCGCTTCCAGCGCTTGAGGATCTCGTGCGACTCGTGCTCGTAGTCGAAGCCGTGCGACTTCGCCCACGATTTACGGCGCCGTCCCAACCCACGCCGACGATCGATGTCGACGTACAGCAGCACTGCCGCACCCACGAGACAGAGTGCGGACAGCGTGAACCAGAGCGGGACCATCGGGCATAGCCTACTTGTTGGTGGTCCGTTTGCCCCCATGTTGTGAGGTCACAACCCGGTTACTGGTGATCAGATCGCTGTGCACGGGACTCCTCCAGATAGGTCACAATCGCGTTGGTCAGCCCGCGGCGGGCCACGTCAAGGTCGGTATAGGTGCCGAGTTGGCGCTCGGAGGTGATGCCGCGCATCGCCCCCGGAATGAACGAGGCAACCTCGCGCACCCGCTCGGCATCCACGTCGAGGTCGGCGAAGGCCCGCTGACAGGTCTGCAGCCAGCCCTGCCCCCAGGACGATAGTTCGGCGGCGGTCTTCGGGTAGAGCCGTTCGAGCTCGGCCCGGTCCCGCGGCAGTGCGGCCCGCAGATTCTCGATGGCCCGCGAATCGCTGGCGGTCAGCCCGTCATAGAGCAGGTCGATGATGCCGGCGACGCGTTGGCGCAGCGGGGCACCGGTGTTGTGGTGGTTCAGCATGCCCGCACGTCGCTCGGCGGTGCGGTGCAGGACCGCGGCCCAGAATCCGTCGATATCGCCGAACTGGTACTTCACCGCACCCCAGGTGGCCCCGATCTGCTTGGCGATCCGATTGGCCGATACCGCGCCCGGATCTCCGGTGGCCAGCGCCTTGCGCGCCGCCTCCAGCATGTTCTCCCGGGTGGCGAGGCCTCTCTTATTGGGCCGATTGGCGCGTGGCGCGCTCACATCAGCACTCGGGGCGGCGGCCTCGGTCATCCTGCCGATGCTAACCGAGTCGCGATTTTCACAGAACCCTCTGCCAATGCCTTGTCATGCTCCTACGATTCCGATCGATGGCTAAACCCACGTTGTCGATGAAGCCGACCGGCTGGTTCCAGGTCGCCTGGTCGGACCAGGTTTCGGCCTGCGCCGTACACGCCATGAAGTACTTCGGCGAGGAGATGGTCGCCTGGCGCTCGGAGTCCGGTCAGGTGACGGTGATGAACGCCTACTGCGAGCATCTCGGCGCGCATCTGGGATTCGGCGGCCTCGTGGTCGGCGAGGTCATCCAGTGCCCGTTCCACGGCTGGCAGTGGAACGCCGAGGGCCGCAACGTCTGCATCCCCTATCAGGACCGGCCCAACCGCGGCCGCCGGATGCGCACCTACCCCGTCGCCGAGCGCAACCAGGCCATCTACATCTGGCACGACGTCGAGGGCCGTGAACCGTTCTTCGACGCGCCGGATGTGTTCGCGTCCTTCGCCGACGGCCGCAGCGCCGCCGACTACTACCCCCAGCAGCGGTTGTTTCGCGAGGCCCTGGAACTGCATCCGCAGTACGTGCTCGAGAACGGTGTGGATTTCGCCCACTTCAAATTCGTGCACCAGACCCCGATCGTGCCGGTGTTCACCCGCCACGACTTCGCCGCACCGATCTCCTACGTCGACTTCACCATCACCTTCGAGGGCGATGATCAGCAATCCATCGAGGATGTCCGCAGCGGCGTGCAGGCGATCAACGGCGGTCTGGGCATCGCGGTGACCAAGAGCTGGGGCATGGTCGACAACCGCACCATCTCGGCCGTCACGCCGGTCGACGACTCCACCTCCGATGTCCGGTTCATGGTCTACATCGGGCGCCCGAACGGCAAGGACGCCGCGAAAGATTCGGCTCGCGCGGCCGCCAAAGCCGCCGAGTTCGGCGACGAAGTGATCCGACAGTTCACCCAGGACATCCACATCTGGTCACACCAGCGCTACTCCGATCCGCCGGCCCTGGCCACCGCCGAATACGAGGGCTTCACCGCGATCCGCAAGTGGGCCATGCAGTTCTATCCCGCCGATGAGAAGGAGTGACGCCGTGACTGGCATTCGGGTTTTCCAGGTGGCGACCGGCAATGTCGGCACCGAGATGATCAAGCGCATCGGCCACCGCCCCGACCTCGAACTTGTCGGATTGCATTGCTACACACCGGAAAAGGTCGGCCGTGACGCGGGTGAGATCGCCGGTATCGGGCCGATCGGGGTCATTGCCTCCGGTTCGATCGATGACATCATCGCCGCCAAACCCGATGTGCTCACGTTCCACGGGGTGTTCCCCGATGAGGACCTGTACGTGAAAGTCCTTGAGGCCGGGATCAATATCGTCACCACCGCCGACTGGATCACCGGCTGGCACCGCGACACCAACCACCCGCACCCGTCCGGCAAGCCGGTGTCGCAGCTATTGGCTGAGGCGTGCGCCAAGGGCGGATCGACGTTCTACGGCACCGGGATGAATCCGGGCCTCAATCAGATCCTGGGCGTGGTGTGCTCGGCCGACGTCGCCGAGATCGAGAACGTCACCACCATCGAATCCGTCGATGTGTCATGCCATCACAGCAAGGACACCTGGATCGAGGTCGGTTACGGCCTGCCGGTCGATGATCCGTCGATCCCGGGCAAGTTGGAAAAGTACACCAGGGTTTTCGCCGACAGCGTGCTGCTGATGGCCGACTGCTTCGGCCTGGAACTCGACGAGGTCAAGTTCAGCTACGAGCTCGGCGCGTGCACCAAGGACGTCGATCTGGGCTGGTACAGGCTGCCCAAGGGATCGCTGGGCGGCAACTACATCCGCTACCAGGGCATGGTCGACGGCGTGCCGCGGGTCGAGACGCATCTGGAGTGGCAGATGACCCCGCACACCAACCCGAGCTGGGATATCAAGGGCTGCTACATCACTCAGATCAAGGGCGATCCGTGTGTCTACAACAAGCACATGATCTTCCCGAAACCCGGTGTGGACCTATCGGATCCGGATTCGTTCGCCTCGATCGGCATGACGGTGACCGGGCTGCCGGCGCTCAATGCCGTCGCCTCGGTGGTGGCGGCGCCGCCCGGTTTGTTGACCAGCGCCGACGTACCCCTGCGCGGCTTCGCCGGCCGGTTCAGTTTGTAGCGCTCACCCTTCTAGCGCGAGCAGACACAGAGTCGCACTTCCCGAGCGGGTCTTGTGCGAATCTGCGTCTGCTCGCGCTAGAAGAGTCAGCCCGGAAACATCGCGGCCGCGAGCTCCAGAATCTCGGAACGATCGGCGGCCACAATGACGCCGGCCTCGATAGCGCGATCGAGGGCCATGGTGAACTGGTCCACATACTCACCGCTGCCGCCCGGGTAGAGCTCGCGCAGCCTGGCAAGGTCGAACGGTTTGCCCGATCCGAAGAGAAACGACATCGGGCTCTCGTCATCAGCAAGGCCGGACGTCCACGCAATCGGGACGTCGACCCACGGTGTGCGGACTCCGGCCGCGGCAATCCCGTTGGCATCCAGGATAAATCGGACCGGGTCGGCGTCGGTCAACTCCAGGGGCGGTATCGACGTCGGCGCCTCGCCCGCACCTACCCAGCGGGTGAGGCCCGCGACCGCCGCCTGCAGCACATAGTGGTGTTGCGGAGCGAAATTGATGAAGTACGACAGCTCGGTACCCATCAGCCGGTCGGTGGGCGCGTAAGCAGCCACAATGTCCGGCAGTGGAGCCGACCCGTTGTCGATGAATCCCACGCGAATCGTGTAGTTGTCGGCGTGGGATGTTCCGGGGATCTCCCACGCCCGGAAGTTGGCAGCGTCGGGTCGCCTCGCCCGATGATAGCCAGGCAGATGGCCGTCCACCACGTCGGTTTCGGTGAGCACGGTGAGGACCGGGACCCGCAAGTCGTCCCGAAACGGCACCGGACGAGACGAGTTCAGCGCGCTGGTTCCGCCGAGGGAGGCAGCAGGGCCGAACCTGGAGTGGACGAGGAAGCCATCGAAGACCGCGGCGGTGGGATCGATCTCGTTCACATACGTGGTCAGGAACATTGCCGATTGCGACTCCCCGACTGACAGAGTGATTTCTGGCTCAAGGCCGACTGTTGCGCCGTCGCGCACCAGGCGACCGACCTGAGTGAAGATGTCGTAGGCGAATGCGTCTCCCGGATGATGCAGTCTCGAATATCGCTGGGGGTCCTGCGATTTCAGAGACATGTCGGCGCCGACGAGACTGTCCCCGCCTTCCACACCCACGTATTGGGTCGACACCGCCACGTACGCATAGCCCTGCCGCACGATTTCCCGGTGTGCCATGAACCAAACTGCAGGAGCATCAATCCCACCACTGACATTGAGCCATTCGACCATCGCGATGCCGTTGAACTTGGCGGCATCAGTCGGGCGCAGGACCACGATGCGGGTCGTGTAGTCCGCAGAGCCGGGCGGTGAATACGAGTGCGCCCTCCCAGAGACGAAGAACTCCTCGGCACCGTAACCCACGGTCGCGAGGTCGTAGGCGCCGAGGAGCAGGTTGGGCTTACCAGGGACCGGCGTGATGGAGGGGATCACCCGCCCATCATTGCGCGAGCAGACGCAGAGTCGCACTTCTCCAAGGGGATTCATGCGATTCTGCGTCTGCTCGGCGGGCTAATTTAGCCCAGGACCAGGCCTTCGCCGTCCGCGCTGACGTTGACCTGCACCACGTCGCCGTCGTGCACCTGCCCGGCCAGCAGCATCTTGGCCAGCTGGTCGCCGATGGCCTGCTGCACCAGGCGCCGCAGCGGGCGGGCGCCGTAGAGCGGGTCGAAACCACGCTCGGCCAACCACTGCTTGGCCTCCAGCGACACCTCGAGGGTGAGCCGGCGCTGCGCCAGCCGCTTCTGCAGCTGCTGCAGCTGGATGTCGACAATCGACACCAACTCCTCGGGGTTCAGCGCGTCGAACAGGATCACGTCGTCCAGCCGGTTGATGAACTCCGGCTTGAACGCCGCCCGCACCGCCGCCATCACCTGCTCCTCGGTGCCACCGGCACCCAGGTTGGAGGTCAGGATCAGGATGGTGTTGCGGAAGTCGACCGTGCGACCCTGGCCGTCGGTCAACCGGCCCTCGTCGAGCACCTGCAGCAGCACGTCGAACACGTCCGGGTGGGCCTTCTCGATCTCGTCGAACAGCACCACCGTGTACGGACGCCGCCGCACCGCCTCGGTCAGCTGACCACCCTGGTCGTAGCCGATGTATCCCGGAGGTGCACCGACCAACCGAGCCACCGAGTGCTTCTCGCCGTACTCGCTCATGTCGATGCGGACCATCGCGCGTTCGTCGTCGAACAGGAACTCCGCCAACGCTTTTGCCAGCTCGGTCTTACCGACACCGGTCGGGCCGAGGAACATGAACGAGCCCGTCGGCCGGTTCGGGTCGGCCACCCCGGCCCGAGTGCGACGCACCGCATCCGACACCGCGGTCACCGCGGCCTTCTGACCGATGACGCGCTTGCCGAGCTCCTCCTCCATGCGCAGCAGCTTGGCGCTCTCGCCTTCGAGCATCCGGCCGGCCGGAATACCGGTCCACGCCTCGACCACATCGGCGATGTCGTCGGGGCCGACCTCTTCCTTGAGCATCACGTTCTCGCGAGCCTCGGCAACGGGCAGTGCCGCGTCGAGCTTCTTCTCGACCTCGGGGATGCGCCCGTACCGCAGCTCGGCGGCCTTGGCCAGGTCGCCGTCGCGTTCGGCCCGGTCGGCCTCGCCGCGCAAGGTGTCCAGTTGCTCCTTGTACTCGCGGACGATGTCGATGGCGCCCTTCTCGTTCTGCCACCTCAGCGTCAACTTCGCCAGTTTTTCTCGGAGATCAGCCAACTCGTCGCGCAGCTTCTCCAGCCGGTCCTTGGAAGCGTCGTCCTCTTCCTTCTCGAGCGCCATCTCCTCGATCTCGAGACGACGGACCAGCCGTTCGACCTCGTCGATCTCGACGGGCCGGGAGTCGATCTCCATGCGCAGCCGCGACGCGGCCTCGTCGACCAGGTCGATGGCCTTGTCCGGCAGGAACCGCGCGGTGATGTAGCGGTCGCTCAATGTGGCCGCCGCGACCAGCGCCGAGTCGGTGATGCGCACACCGTGGTGCACCTCGTAGCGGTCTTTGAGGCCGCGCAGGATGCCGACGGTGTCCTCGACCGAGGGCTCACCGACCAGCACCTGCTGGAAGCGGCGTTCCAGCGCGGCGTCCTTCTCGATGTACTTGCGGTACTCGTCGAGGGTGGTCGCGCCGACCAGTCGCAGTTCACCGCGGGCCAGCATGGGCTTGATCATGTTGCCTGCGTCCATCGCCGACTCACCGGTGGCACCGGCGCCGACGATGGTGTGCAGCTCGTCGATGAACGTGATGACCTGTCCGGCCGAGTTCTTGATGTCGTCCAGGACGGCCTTGAGCCGCTCCTCGAACTCGCCGCGGTACTTGGCGCCGGCCACCATCGAGCCCAGGTCCAGGCTGATGACGGTCTTGTCCCGCAGGCTTTCCGGCACGTCGCCGGCGACGATGCGCTGGGCCAGGCCCTCGACGATCGCGGTCTTGCCGACGCCGGGCTCACCGATGAGTACCGGGTTGTTCTTGGTGCGCCGGCTCAACACCTGCACGACGCGACGAATCTCGTTGTCGCGCCCGATGACTGGGTCGAGCTTGCCTTCGCGGGCACGGGCGGTCAGGTCGGTGGAGTACTTCTCCAGCGCCTGGTAGCTGCCCTCGGGGTCGGGGCTGGTGACCCGGGCGCTGCCGCGAACCTTGGTGAACGCCTCCCGCAGCGCCTGTGGGGACGCGCCGTGTCCGGTGAGCAGCTTGGCTACCTCGGAGTCGCCGGTGGCCAGGCCGACCATTAGGTGTTCGGTGGAGACGTACTCGTCGTCCATCTCGGTGGCCAAGTTCTGGGCCGTGGTGATCGCGGCCAACGATTCCCGGCTCAGCTGGGGTTGGCTGCTGGCGCCGCTGGCGCTCGGCAAGTGGTCGAGCAGCCGCTGCGCCTCGGCTCGGATCGTCGCGGGGTCCACGCCGACGGCTTCCAGCAGCGGTGCGGCAATGCCCTCATTCTGGGTGAGCAGTGCCATCAACAGATGGGCGGGCCGGATCTCCGGGTTGCCTGCGGAGCTGGCCGCCTGCAACGCTGAGGTCAGCGCCGCCTGAGTCTTGGTCGTCGGGTTGAACGAGTCCACGACACCTCCCTTTTTTTGGTAGAGAAAATGCTTGTCGTGTTGTTCAACGTAGTCAAGGTTGAGTCTGTTCCGCTCAACTTCAACTATTTTTGCGGATGACAGAATCGGCTGGGTGCACATCTCTGTGGTCGCCGGTTCGGCCCCCAGCCACATCTATCCCCACCTGGCGGTGATCCGCGAGCTGATCGCCCGGGGTCACCGGGTCAGCTACCTGGTCGGTGGCCACCTGACCGATCTGGTTCGCCCGACCGGGGCTGAGATCATCGCATGCACCTCGGTGCTACCGGGAGCCCCCGGCGCCCCGGAGTCCTTCGACGACACCGACCCGGTGGCCGGTATGCGGATATTCCTCGACGAGGCGATCCACGTCCTGCCGCAGGTGCATGCCGCACTCGACACAGACCGACCTGATCTCGTGCTCTACGACATCGGCGGAATGGCCGGCCCTGTCGCCGCCGACCACTGGGGTGTGCCGTCGGCGCAGCTGTCCCCGTGCGAGGTGGCATGGGACGGCTATCACGACGATATGGCCGAAATTCTGGGGCCGATCCTCAACAGCCCGAGCGGCCTGGCTTACCGGCAGACGTTCGACGACTGGCTCACCGATACCCGGTCCGGGTTGACGTTCGACGAGGTGACCGGCGCCCCGCGGCGCTGCCTGGTGCTGATCCCGCGGGTCATGCAGCGCCACGCCGACCGAGTCGGTGATCGCTACCGCTTTGTCGGGCCGTGCATCGACCCGCGCCGCGAAGATCCCGGCGATTGGACCCCACCGGCCGGCGACGGGCCGCTGGCCCTGCTGGCGTTTGGTACCGCCTATACCGACCGAGCCGACGTGTACCGCAACGTGATCGAGGCACTCGACGGTGAGGGGTGGCGCCTGGTGCTAGCGGCCGGCCGCGCCGACACGGAGGATCTGGGTGCGATCCCGCCATGGGTTCAGCTGCGCGACACTGTCCCCCAGCCTGCGGTGTTGCAACACGCCGACGGTTTCATCACCCATGCCGGCATGGGTTCGTGTACCGAAGGATTGTGGTTCGGGGTGCCGATGGTGGCGATTCCGCAGGCGGTGGATCAACCGGCCAATGCGGTCCAACTCGAGGCCATCGGCGTCGGACGCCACCTACCGGACCATCTACCCAGTGCGACGGATATTCGCGCCGCAGTGCTCGGAGTGGCAGCCGATCAGCGGATCCGTCTGCAGCTCAACGCCATCCGCAACGAGATCCATGCCCACGGCGGACCAGCACATGCCGCCGACGCCGTCGAGGATGTGGCGGCGGCGCGGTGGTGAGCGCCAAACACTTACCTCACCCCCGCGCTCCCCTATCGGGCGAGGATCGCGCCCGCGGCGGCGCGACCGGTGCGCACCGCGCCCTCCATGTAGCCGGCCACCCAATAGTCCGAACCCGCCACGAAAAACCTGCCCTCGGGCCGGCTGTGGGTCGGGCCGATCGCCGTCAAATCACCGGGCGCGTAATGCGCCATATAGCCCAGCGTGAACGGATCTTCGGACCATTCGCGGGTGAACAGCACCTCCGGGTGTGCCGCCTGGGGACCGTACATCCGGGCCAGCGTTTCCAACGCATCGCGGTCCCGCGCTGACTGATCACCGGCCAGGTGAAAGGCCAGCTGCGCAGGCGCGACCAAAGCCGAAATCACGCCGGGACCCTGAATCCAGGTAGCACCCACCAGCCCGTCGCTGTAGGACGAGCCGTTCTTGCCCAAGTCACGCCAGAACGACGATTCGTAGACCGCGACCACCTTCGCCGTCAACGAGTTGCGAATCCGCCGGAGCGCCCGGAGTCGCTCGTCACTCAGCCCGGTGATCGCGACCCGTCTCAGCGGCGCCACCGGAATCGCGCACACCACATTGGCCGCCGTCACCACCTCGCCGGAGCCGAGCACCACATCGACGCGGTCGGGATGCACCGCGATCTCGGTGACCACGCTGGACAGCCGGATGCGTTCACCCAGCTCCTCGGCCATCCGCCCAGCTACGGTGGCGCTGCCTTCGGCCACCGTCGACCGCGTCCACTCATCGACGTCGTAGTAGTTGGTCAGTCCGTCGCCGACGACCGCCGCCTTGCGTAGTTCGGCGAGCAGCGAGGTGCGCTTGAGGGTGTCGGCAGCCAATCCGACCTTCGCCAGCTCGAACATCCGCACTACCGCATCGCGGGCACCGACGCTTCGCAGCCAGTGATAGAACGAAATGGCGTCCAACGCCACGGCATCGGGGTGCGACCACGGATTGTCGGGATCGACACTTTTGGCCAGGTCGACGAAGAGCCCGACCACGCGGTCGTAGTCGGATCGATCCTCGGCGGTCATCCACGGCGCGGGATCGCCGACCAGCACCGCGTCGTCGATGTCCCACACCGTACTGCCCGGCTCGGCGATATAGCTGTCCCGCAGTGTCAGCCCCAATTCGCCGACCAGCGCCCGGTAGGACGTATGCGCCGAACCCACCAGCTCGCCACCGAGTTGAACCACCCGACCGTCGGCGAGGGAGGTCTGCAGGACCCGACCGCCGATCCGGTCCCGCGCCTCCAACACGGTCACATCGCACCCGGCGTTGACCAGATCGCGAGCGGCCGACAGGCCGGCCAGGCCGGCACCGAGCACCACAACGTCGAGCATCACAACTCCCTAAGTTTCGTAGTCGAAGAATCCGCGGCCGGATTTGCGGCCGGTATGCCCCTTCGCGACGAGATCACGCAGGATCCCGGGCGGCTCGAATCGTGTCCCGAGGACCGAGGACAGATGCTCGGCGATGTCGAGGCGGACATCCAGCCCGACGATGTCGGTCAGCGCGAGCGGACCGACCGGGTGCTTGTAGCCCAGCTTCATCGCGGTGTCGATGTCGGCGGCCGAGGCCACGCCGTCCTCGAGCATCCGCATCGCTTCCAGCGCTATCGCGACGCCGAGTCGGGAGGTGGCGAAACCCGGTGAATCCCGGACGGAGATGGCCTGTTTCCCGAGGCCAACGACCCAACGCACAGCGTCGGCACTGAGTGCGGCACCGGTACGGCTGCCCACGACGATCTCCACGAGTTCGCTGGTGGGAACCGGATTGAAGAAGTGCAGGCCGAGGAAGCGGCCTGGGTCGCCGAGCGCGCCGGCCAATGTGTCGATTGGCAGGGACGAGGTGTTGCTGGCCAGCACACACGTGGGGCTGACAAACTTCTCGACTGCAGTCAGGACGTCAGCCTTGAGCTCGATGTTTTCCGGGACTGCCTCGACCACGAGGTCGCGATCCGCCATCGCGTCGAATTCAGTAACCACCCGGAGTCGACCCGTGACGGCCTCCCATCCTTCGGTCACCGTGCCCCGTTCGATCGCGGTGCGGATCGATCTTTCGATTCGGGCGGCGGCGGCCTGCGCACCGCGCTCATCGGCCTCGCGGACTACGACGCTGCAACCGGCGGCCAGAAACGCATGTGCGATGCCCGCGCCCATCCGACCGCCGCCGACAACTCCGACCCGTTCAGGAATTTCGCGCATTGCGCTTCTCCAGGAATGCGGTCATCCGCTCGAACTTCTCTGTGCTCTCGAACAACAACGCCTGCGCCATGTTGTCGACGACGGGATGGGCCGATTCGGGCATGTTCATCAACGCCTTGGTCAACCGGACCGCGGTAGGCGCCCCGTTGGCGATCTGGTCAACCAGCCGGAACGCGCTGCGCAACAGTTCGTCCGGCTCAACCACCTCGGTCACCAGCCCGGACGCCAACGATTCCTGGGCATCGAGGATCCGTCCCGCGAGCAGGATGTGTTTGGCCATCGGCTCCCCGACCAGTTCCCGCAACCGCCAGCTTCCGCCGGCCGCGGCGGCGATCCCGAGACCGACTTCGGGATTACCGAATCGGGCGTTGACGGAGGCGATGCGGAAGTCGGCTGCGTAGGCAAGTTCAGCACCACCTCCCAGCGCCCAGCCGTCGACCGCGGCGATCACCGGCATCGGCAACTGATGAATCCGGCGGAACAGGAAGGAGTTGATTCCCGCGAGCGCCTCCGGGCTGCGTCGCTGTCGCATCTCGGCGAGGTCGGCACCGGCGGCGAACACGCCGCCGGATCCGCTGATCACCAATGTTTTTGGTGACGCTTCCAGCCGCTCGCACACCCCGTGCAGTTCGGCTGCCATGGCCGCGTCGATAGCGTTCTTCTTCTCGGGGCGCACTAACTCGACGTGCAAACAGTGCTCGTGCTCAGTGACACTCAGCGTCGCATGGGAGGGGTCGATCGAGGTGGTTGCCATGATTCCTTCGTCGGTTAGGCGAGATCTCTGGGAATGATTTTGTGCCAGCGCTTTTCGGCGAACGGCTGGCCACCGTCAAACGCCTCGACATGCACGTCGAGGTGCAGGTGGGTAGCGTCGGTGCGCACGGTCGTCGTGGACTGGGTGACCGTCTGCCCTTCGGGATACTCGACCTCGAAGCGGGCGAAGGCTTCCGCCCGCTGATCAAAGGTGCGGGTATCCAGTTCGACCAGACCGGTGTAGTGCTCGCCGCAGGGGTAGCCCTTGGCGCTCACCCATTGGCCGCCGTGTTCGGTCCGGCAGATGGTCTTGCGCGCCAGCACATCCCGCTCGACAGACCAGGTGATCCCCGCGGCGCTTTGCAACTTGTCGGGCACCACATGAGCGAGGTCGGGTTCGTCGAGGTCATCCAGGCTCGGCAGCACCGGTACCAATAACCGCGATGCGTCGCGGTCGATCTCGATGGTGACGGGCGCAGGCGGGGCTGTCACGTTGGGCCAGTCGCTGCCCGCCACCGCGAGCCGCAGGTGATGTCCGTCGTCGAGGCTCCACGCCGTAGCCTCGAGTTCGATGTCGACATCGACCCACTCGCCGGGCACCAATGCAACGGGATCTGCATCGTATCCGCCGCGATGAGTCAGGTTGAGCAGCCCGCGGGTGATCAACGCCGATGTGCCGTCGGGGAATACATCGCACAGCTTCGCCGAGACGAATGCCACCGGCTGATCAGCGCGGACCCGCACCCGCAGCACGGGATGGCCGTAGACATGCAGCCCGTCGCCCGGGAAATTCCAGGTCAACGATCCCGCGTTGTCGTAGCGCTGGTCGGTCGGTTGCCCCCAGGGCAGTGACCCGGCGCAACTGTTCCAGGCGGCGGTTCCGATGTCACCGATCATGGCGTGCGTCGCGACGCCGTTGCCCAGGTCGAGTTCGAGAGTTTTGGTGTCGGCCAACGGCATTCCCGGGTGGGACCGCCACACTCCCCGCACCTCGGCGAGAT
This sequence comes from Mycolicibacterium frederiksbergense, assembly GCF_029893345.1. Taxonomy (GTDB): domain Bacteria; phylum Actinomycetota; class Actinomycetes; order Mycobacteriales; family Mycobacteriaceae; genus Mycobacterium; species Mycobacterium frederiksbergense_B. The sequence goes on from NZ_JARXVE010000009.1 coordinate 172,874, forward strand.
CCGGTTCGGGCCGCGTGCTCCGACGGTGGAAGATCTGGACCCGCGGTTCATCGTCGACCCCGTTGTCGTCATCGCGCAGCCAGCGGCCGAACCAGCGCGCCATCTCCGCGGTGAGATCCACCCATGGTCCGGGCAGCGACTTCTCGGTGCCCATGTGACTCCACGGCCCGATCAGCAGCTTCCACGGCGTGCCGGACTCCTCCAATGCCTCTACTGTGCGAAAGGTGTTGTTACGGTATCCATCTGCCCATCCAGCGACGATCATCGTGGGGCAATCGACACGCGCATAGTCGGGCCTGATCGAACCGTGCTGCCAGTACGGTTGGCGTCGTTGTTCGGCACGCCAGGTGAACAGCCAGGGCTCATTGGTCTCCAGCCGGCTCCGCCATTCGGCGCGCCAGTCCCCTGGCCACAGCGACGGCACCGGCGGCATGGCACACATGGCGATCATGAACGATGGATAGTCGACGAGATCAAGAAACCTCATCGCGCCGCCCATGTTATGGACGTCATCGTTGTACCGGTCGTCAGATGAGTAGACGGGCACGATCGCCTTGAGTGCGGGGGGCCGGGTGGCGGCGAGTTGCAGCGAGTTGAATCCGCTGTAGGACCAGCCGAACATGCCCACCGCTCCGTTCGACCACGGCTGTGCGGCCAGCCACTCGATGACGGTGTTCAGGTCGACGAGTTCGGTGGCCGGATACTCGTCGGTGGCCGCTCCGCCGGATGATCCGGTGCCCCGCACATCGACACGGCACACCGCGAATCCGAACTCGGTGGCGAATCTCTCATAGTGGTCGCGCTCGAGCATGTCGTCCTTGCGGTACGGCAACGCCTCCAACAAGACGGGGACGGGCTCGTCGGTCACCGGACGATAAAGCGTCGCCGCGAGCGCAATTCCATCCGGCATGGTGAGCGCGATGTCTTCCGCGCTCAGTTCATAGATCGTCATTGTGAAGATGCCTCCAGGTCACGGGCTTTCGCAAGCGGTCCGGATAGTTTTCGGGTGTGGGGCGAGGATCCGAGCACCGCTCCTAGCAGCTTCTGGGTGTATGGATGCTGCGGCTCGCCGGTGACAGCGGCGGTCTCGCCCATCTCGACGATCTGGCCGCGGTGCATCACCGCCACCTGGTCACTGATCCGGCGCACGACGTCGATGTCGTGAGTGATGAACAGATAGGCCAGCCCGCGCTCCCGCTGCAGGCGCAACAACAGATTGAGGATCTGAGCCTGCACCGATACGTCGAGCGCTGACGTCGGCTCGTCGCAGACGATGAGGGCGGGGTCGCTGGCCAGCGCCCTGGCGATGGCGACACGCTGCCGCTGCCCTCCGGAGAAGCCGGTGATCCGGGAGTCCAGATCGACATCGGTCATCCCGCACAGATCGAGCAGTTCGCGGACCTTTTCCCGGCCTCCTTGGCGGTAACGACGTTGCGCCCGTAGCGGTTCGGCGACCACCTCACCGATGGTGAAGCGCGAGTCGATCGAATCGTACGGGTCTTGGAGCACCACCCCGACCCGGTGTTGCAAGTCACGCGCCGCCTTGCCCCGTCGGGGCCGGACGTGGCCGCTGAACAGCACCGTGCCGGTGTCGGGCTTCTCCAGTCCGGTGACTACGCGTGCCAGGGTGGATTTCCCGGAACCGGATTCCCCCACCAGGCTGGTCGTCTTGCCGCGTTCGACAGTCAAGGACACGTCGTCGAGCACCGCGACGTTGCCGAATCGCTTTGACACCGACTTGATTTCCACGATCGGCGGCTCGATGGTCATTTCCCGGCGCCGATCTCGAGCGGATGGTGACAGGCCGTCCAGTGTTGCGGTGTCATTTCGACAGCTACCGGCACATCGGTCCGGCACCGATCGTCGGCGTGATCGCAGCGCGGCTCGAACGGACACCCGGTGCTCGCCCCCCGCGCCGACGGGCTTCCGGGAATCGAGCAGAACGGTTCCTTGGGGCCGGCCGATCTGCCGCTGGCGAAGCACTCCAGCAGCTTCTTGGTGTAAGGGTTGCGCGGGTCGTCAAAGACCGAGTAGACGTCGCTCATCTCCAACATCTGACCGCCGTAGAGTACCGCCACCGAATCAGCCATCTCCGCGACGACGGACATGTCGTGGGTGATCCACAGGCATGTCAGGCCATTTCGTTCCTGCTGGTCGACGATCATGCCCAGGATGTCTGCCTGCACTGTCACATCCAGCGCCGTGGTCGGTTCGTCAGCGATCAGCAGCGCGGGCTCGAACGCCAGCGCTATCGCGATCATCACTCGCTGGCGCATGCCACCGGACAGCTGATACGGGTACATCGTTGCGACGCGTTCGGGATCATGGATGTTGACCCGTCGCAGTGCGGCGATGGCTTTCTCCCATGCGACGTTCTTCTTCTCGCCACCACGGACGGCGTAGATCTCACTGACCTGCCTGCCGATGCGGACCACCGGGTTCAGCGCGGCGAGGGCGTCCTGGGCCAGGTAGGCGACGGTGTGCCCCCGCATCTGCAGGAGATCGGGTCCGGTCAGGCCGAGGACGTCGACGCCGCCGACGCTGATACTCCCCGAATCGATGGTGGCATCGGCGTCCAACAGCCGGCTCGCCGCCAGTGCAATGGTGGACTTGCCCGACCCCGATTCGCCGACCAACGCCAGCGTGGTGCCCGCCTCGATATCGAAGCTGACGTCACGTACCGCGTGGTAGTCGCCGTAGTGCACCGACAGATTCCTCACCCGCACATCGGAACCGACCCGATGCGTCGGTTGGACAGGCTCCTCGGCGGGTTGCGTGTCGCTCACCATTTGTACGGCGGATTTCACAGTGCACCTACCTTTGTCCGGGGGTCGACGATGGCACGCATGACGTCTGCTGCGAGGTTTCCGAGAACGACCACCACCGCGGCCACGATCACTGTGCCCATCAGCACGGGACGGTCGACATCTGCGAAGGCCTGGGTCTGCAGCGCACCGATTCCCGGCCACCCGAAGATCGCTTCGACGAACACGATGCCGGAGAACATGATGGCCACGTCCATCCCGACCATGGTGATAGAAGGCGGCAAGGCATTTCGCAGTACATGCCGGCTGACGATGTAACGCTTTGGAAGTCCCTTGGCGACCGCGGTGCGCGTGTACGGCGCCGCCAGTGCATCGTTCATCCCGTCGCGAACCAGGTTCGCGTAGTAAGGCGCACCAAGAACGCCCAGTGTCACCGCAGGCAGGACCAGATGCGACCACCCCGTTCCGCCATCCACAGGGAACACCGGTAGGAGGTAGCCGAAGCACAGCAGTAGCAAGAACCCAAGGGCGAACGCCGGTATCGACAGCAGCGCGACGTTCAGGGCGGCGAGCGGCCAGCTGCGCGTTTGCCGCATCGCTTCCCACAGACCAAGGCTCGCGCCAAGGACGACCTCGATCATCAGCGCCGCCGCCGCCAACATCGCCGTGGCGGGCAGGCGTTCGAGAATCAGATCGAGCACCGGCCGGTTCCTGGTGTAGGACTCGCCGAGGTCACCGTGCAGCACCGACGAAAAGTAATTCCAAAGCTGCAGCGGCAGTGGGTCGTCCAGGTGAAGCCGGGCACGGATGCTCGCGAGCAGCTCCGGGGAGGCCTTGGGTCCGGCAATGGATCGAGCCGGATCTCCCGGCATCAGGTACTGGATGACGAAAGTCAGCAGAATGACGAGCGCCACCGTCAGGATGCCGTACAGCACCCGCCTGGTCAGATACTGAGCCATGAGCGCCGCTCCGAGAGTGAGTTACGACGATTGACACCTTCGGCGATGAGCACGATCGACAGCACCGTAGCTACCGTCAATGCAAGCGGGACGAGCAACAGGTGCGGAGCGAAATCGATGGCAGCCGAGCCGCTTTGAAGCAGATTTCCGAGTTCGGGTTGCGGTGGCTGGATACCGGCGCCGAGATAGGACAGACCGGCACCGATCACCACGACCGCCGCCCCGTTGAGCGCGGCGATATTGATCAGCACGGTCGAGGTATGCGGCAGGACATGCCTGCGTAGGACAGTGAAGCGGCGGACGCCGTGCACCGTTGCCGCTTCGACGAATCCCCGCCCGCGAAGTCGCAGCACCTCGCCATAGACCAGCCGCGCAGTCCAGGCCCAGTAGAGCGCAGTGACAACCACGACGATGCCCCACATGCCCCGACCGACAATGCTGGCCAGCGCCAGGCCCGATAGCACGACCGGGATCGACAGGAACACGTCGACGATTCGCATCAGGGCCTGTTCGACGAGGGATCCAAAGAACCCCGCGAGTAGTCCGACCACGGTGCCGAGCAGCACCGAGGTGACGTTGGCGACGATCGCGATGATCAGCGTGGACCGCAGACCAGCCGCACTGCGGGCCAGCATGTCTCGACCCAGTGAATCGGTACCGAGAATATGGTTCGGACTGAACATCCCCAGTGGGGCACCCAGATCGGTGAGGCCGTCCTTGTGCATCACGTACGGCGACCCGAACAGCGGCGCCATGATCGCCAACAGCGTCAGCAGGCCGAGCAGGCCGAATCCGAGATACAGAACCCGACTTCGGTGCGGCACATTGCGTCGTTTGCGCGTGACATCGACTTCCTCGCGCACTGCAGCAGCAACGATCGCGGCCATGTCACACCCACATTCGGTCGTAGTAAGTACCGGTCTCACAACGCATCTGGTAGTTCTGCACGCGTGGCGACCGCATGGCGATGAACTTCAAGCTGCCGGTGAACACGCCGGGGGCGTCCACCGAAACGATGGACTCCGCATCGGCCAGGTACCGGTTGCTGTCCTCGACGGTCAGACTCCGCTGGGACTTCATCACCAACTCGTCGACGGCCGGGTTGGAATAACCCTGGTAGTTCGACGATCCCGAGGTCGCGAAGTTTCCTCCAACCAGGTCCAGTCCGGTGGGCTGCACCTGGTAGTAATTGCGGCCGAAGACTTCGGCCTCACCGTTCTCCAGCGCCACCCAGAACGCCGCGTTGCTCACGCTCTTCACGGTGAGATTTACCCCGACCACCGCCCACTGCTGTTGTAGTACCTGACAGGCATTGAGCCAGTAATCGTCCTCGTTGCAGCAGAACTCGAGTTCGAGACGGTCGACGCCGGCGTCTTTGAGCAGAGCCTTGGCACGCTCGGGTTCGTACGAGTACGGGGTGAGTTTTCCGCGGTAGTCCGGTTCGTCCTCGGGTATCACCGCACCCCACGGCACCTGCAGTCCGCGCGAGTATTTGGCCAACTGGTCGCGGTCTGTCGCCCAGTTCAGTGCCTGCCGGATCCGCAAGTCGGCGAGTTTCTCGCTGGCCACGTTCATCGCCACCCAGCTCGCCCCGAGCGTCGGGACAGGGACGGTAAACATATCGCGCACCTTGGTGTTTCCCTGCACACGCGCCGCGAGGCTGGGTGTCAGACCTTCGCCGAGGATGTCGATGTTTCCGTTCTGCAGTTGCAGGAACTGCAGTGCGGGGTCGATACCCCACCGGTAGACCACCTGGTCGAGGAACGGCAGACCGGGCCAGGGGAACAGCGGGTTGCGCACGAACGTGGCCTGCCGGTTCTTTGTGTCGTACGAAGTGATCATGAACGGCCCATTCCCCACGGGTTGGCGCTTGAACCGATCGCCGAGGCGTTCGACCTCTTCGCGGGGCAGCGCCGCGGTATAAGGCTGGGAGAGCTGGCCGAGGAAGGTGATATCGGGTTCTTTGAGTTCGACGGCCAGGGTGTAGTCGTCTTTGGCCACCAGGCCGGGCAGATCGGTGGTCTTCCCGGCGGCGAACTCGTCGGCGCCTCTGATCGAGGCCAGGTACGGTGCTGCCCAACTCTCGGTGGCCGGATCGAGCACTCGGCGCCACGCATAGATGTAGTCGTCGGCGACGATGGGACGGCCGTTGTGGAACTTGAAGTCCCGTCGCAATCTGATGACATATCGGGTGCCGTCCTGCGAGATCTCGGGCATGGCGGCAGCGGCCGCCGGTGCCGCGGAGCCGTTTTGCCCGGAGAACCGGTAGAGCGGCATGTAGAGCAGACTGGTCAGCGCTTCCCACGAATGCAGGTCGTAGCCGATTGCTGCGTCATAGGAGTTACCCTCCGCCGTCCACGCCGTGACCACCGATCCACCCGGCCGGCCCCGATCGACGCGGCCTGGGCCTGGCGGCGCCGCGGTCACCCCGGACGGCGGACCTTCCATCTGGGTTGCGGTCATCTCGGACCGGCCTCCGCATGCCGCCATGGCGACAGCCAGCGTGCCGGCACCGCCTATCGCGAAGAATCCGCGGCGATTCAACCGACCGGGCAGGTTCATGATCGTGGCCCCATCTGTCCACCGGTCAGCGGCATCTGCAGGACTTTCACTTCGAGGAATTCGAGCAGGCCGTGGACACCCAGTTCGCGTCCGTTACCGGACTGCTTGTAGCCGCCGGTCGGGGCGAGTACGTCGAAAGGTCCGCCGTTGATCACCACCCGGCCGGTCTCCAGCCGGCGGGCAACGTCCAGCACCCGTTCGTGATCTGCTCCCCAGACCGCTCCGCTGAGCCCGTAGATCGAGTCATTGGCCGTGCGCACCGCGTCTGTCTCGTCGGCGTAGGCCATCAACAGTGCGACCGGTCCGAAGATCTCCTCGCGTTCAATGGTCATTCCCGGGCGGACATCGGCGAACAACGTGGGCAGCAACCAGTTGCCTGCGCGAAGATGCTCGGGCACCTGATCGGCGTCGGGCAGCCCGCCGGCGACCAGTTGGGCGCCTTCGGTAACGCCGGAGTTCAGGTATTCGATCACCGATTCGTACTGCGAACGCGTCGCGATGGGTCCGATGTGCTCACCGGGCAGCCGAGGATCCCCGATCGTCCAGCGGCGGGTGATCTGCTCGGCGATCGCCACCGCATCGTCGTAGCGATAGTGCGGAACGAGGATTCGTGCGCATGCGGTGCACGTCTGCCCGGAGTTGTAGTACACGTTGGCCAACGCGCCCGACAGTGCGGTCTCCAGGTCGATACCGTCGTCGAGCACTATCGCCGCCGACTTGCCGCCGAGTTCCAGGCCCACTCGCTTGATCGTGGCCGATGCGGCCGCGCTCACCCGCCGGCCCGCGGCGGTGGAACCGGTGAACGATACCGCGGCGATGCCGGGATGTGTCGAGATCGCTTCGCCGACAATCGTTCCGCGTCCACTGACCAGGTTGACGATGCCGGTCGGGGCGCCCATGTAGCGGGCCACCTCGACGATGGTCTGGGTGAGCAGGAAGCCGTCCAACGGCGTGTCCAGACTGGGCTTGAACACGACGGTGCAACCCGCGGCCAGGGCTGCGGCGATCTTGATCGACGCCAGGTACAGCGGATAGTTCCATGGTGTGATCGCCCCGACCACTCCGATCGGCTCATGGCGCACGATTCCGGCCCGCAGCGGTTCTTCCCAGACGAACTCGCGGGCGATCCCGGCGTAGGAGCGGAACACGTCGATGGCCAGCTGCGTCTGCACATCCCTGGCGTTGTCGAGGGGTGCACCCATTTCCGCGGTGATCGCCGAGGCGAACTCGTCGATCCGGTCTTCGATCCGCTGCGCCACTTCGTCGAGCAGGTCCGCCCGGAACTCCGGGGCCGTCATGCGCCACTGCCGGCCAGCGTCCTTGGCCGCGGCGACCGCACGATCGACATCGGCCGCCCCGCCGACCGGTACCCGGCCGATCACCCGACCGGTGGACGGGTCATGGACATCGGCCGGTTCCGCAACCGTCAGCGGCACACACCATTGCCCACCGATCAGTAGGCGATCGGTACGGCCTGCGGTGATCACTTCCGAGCTCATGACCGTCACGCGTCCTTGGCGGTGAGCTTGTCCAGTATCCAGCTCTGGTAGCCGGCGATCAGCTTCTCGGACTCCATCATGATCCGCCCCTGCTCCAGTGCGCCCGAACGGATTCCCCGCTGTACCGACTCCACCAGCACGGTGTCTTCCGCGCCGACCTGGTTGTCGAACACGATCATGTCGTCGATCCACTGCTGCGGCACATCGGCGCCGAAGTAGTAGTCGAGGAAACCGTGGCTGTTGTTCGGCCCCATCGGCACCACCGGCCCGATCGACACATTCGGCAGGCCGGGGTTGATGTTCACCTTCATGTTGGGAAACACCGCGAAGTAGCGGCCTTCCGGAACCACACCATCGCGCCCGGTGTAGCCGGTGGCCTCGGCAGCGGCGCCGGCATTCAGCTGCCGCAGAGGCCCGTTCTGCCACGCCAGCGTGGGCTCGAGCACGAGCTGATACGCCGACATGTCGGTGTCGAGCACGTGGCTGAAGCCGGGGTGCGCGTTGGGGCAGTGGTAGCACTCGAGGTAGTTCTCGATCGCCACTTTCCAGTTGCATTTCAGGTCGTACTCGACCCGGAAGTGGAACTTCAGGTCATCGACATCGATGCCGGCGCCCGCGGTGAGTGCCGGCACGTCGGCCAGCTGCGCCTCCAGCGGCTCCGGTGCTGCGTCGAGGTTGGCGAACAGGAACGGGCCCCAGGTCTGTGCGGATGCTTTACGCAGGCCCAGCTCGGTTTGGGGAAAATCGGCCTCGGATTTGGACCGCGGCGCCCCCTTGAGGCTGCCGTCAAGCCCGTAGGTCCAGGCGTGGTAGTGGCATTGCAGCGTCCGACGCTGCCCGCATTCCTCCAGCACCACCTGGGCTGCGCGGTGGCGGCACACGTTGTGGAACGCATTGAGCGAGCCGTCCCGGTCGCGGACCACCACGATGGGCCGGCCCGCGATATCCGCGGTGACGAACTGTCCGGCTTCGGCGACATCGGCTGCTCGGCCGATGTACTGCCACGCATGCGAGTAGATGCGGTCGATTTCGGCCGCGGTGACCGCCGGGTCGGTGTACCAGGACAGTGGCAGGGTGCGGCCCTGCTGGAGGTCTTGCGCGATACGCGCGGCTTCGGCTGGCTCCACGTCGAAGTCGATGCGGTTCATGATCAGGATCCCCTTCCGGCGGCTGCTGGTATGAGTGGTTCGTCGTTGTTCGACGACACCGAGTTTCTGGGCGAATCCGAGCTTTTGGGCGAATCCGAGTCGTGCATCGAGATGCCCAGCGATCGCCCGCCGTCCGCGGCGAAGACGGCGCCGGTGACGTAGCGCGACTCCTCGCCGAGGAGGAATGCCGCCACGTCCGCGATCTCTGCTGCGCTGCCGAACCGTCCGAGCGGGATCAGGTCCAGCATGCGTTCCTGAGCCGCCGGACTGGACAGGATCCCGGCTACCGCGTTGTCGGTCGGAACGAAGCCGGGTGCCAATGCGTTGACCCTGATGTTCTCCGGCCCCCACTCCCTGGCCACCGATTTGGTGAACGCGATCATGGCCGCCTTGGCCGCGGCCGAATGGGCCACCAACGGCGCGCCGGTCCAGCCGTAGCTGGCAACGATGTTGAGGATCACGCCGGGCTTGTTCTCCCGGATGAGACGGCGGGCCAACGCCTGCGATGCGTTGAATGTCCCGTAAAGCGAGATTTCGACGACGGAGCGGAACGCCCGGAAGCTCATATCGACCACGCGCGCGGTGAAGTTGCCCGCGGCGTTGTTTACCAGGCCATCGATCCGAGGGAGCGCCTCGATCATCGCCGCCACAGCCTCGTGGTCGCGCACGTCGAGTGGGTGCACGGTCACGTTGCCGGGTCCGGCGGCCAGGCTCTGGGCGGCGGTCGCGAGCTTGTCCGGATTCCTCGACACCAGCACGACGTCGTCGCCGTCGTGGACCAGTCGCTGCGCGATGCCGTATCCGATACCGGTCGCGCCGCCGGTCACGACGATGGTGCGCGCGGTCATCCTGCGGCCCGGGCCCCGCCCAGCGCGGTGATGACCGCAGGCGTCCAGACCCGCAGGGCTTCCACTCGCCGCGAGTAGCGCTGCAGTGGATATTCGAGGGTGAATCCGAGGCCGCCGAGAATCTGATGACAGACCCGCATCACCCGGAACGCGGTGACCGGTGCCTGCCGCAGGACGAAGGCGTCCGGCCCGCGTTGGGCCGCCATCTGCAGACCTTCGCTGGCGGTGGCACAGTCCGCGATCTTCTTTGCGACGGAATCCAGTTCGGTCAGCGGCCGGCCGAAGGCGATCCGCTGCTGGGCATGTCCGCCCGCGAGCTCGAGTGCGCCTGCGGTCAGGCCGGCGACATACCCGGTCATAGCCGCGATCCACGCGTCGTAGGCCGCCGTGGTCAGCACCTGCTGTGCCACCGAACCCGTGGTGATGATCGAGATCGCCTGCGCGTCGACGTAGCGGACCGGCTCGGCGGCGACGACCTCGACGAGTTCGGCACCTTCGGTCCCGCACAGCCACACGGTGTCGCCGGCACCGCGATACCGGGCCAGGTCGATATCGCCGATCACGCTGGCCCCGAGTGCGACACCGTGCCCGAGCAGATCGTCGACGAGGTCGACCGGGGCCAGGGCACGGCCCAGTTCGATGCCCGCCGCGCCGAGAAACTCGGTGGCATGGGGTTCGGCGGCGATGTCGAACCATCCGGCATCGGCAAGTCGACTGCGCAGCAGGGGGTTCCGGTCATCGCCCGGTGCTGTCGGTGACCACTGGTCAGCGGTAGGGGCGGACTCGCAGATCTTGCGTACGGATTCGACGAAGTCCCGGATGTCGGCGTCGAGCGTGGTGGTTTCGGTTGTCATTGGTATGCGGTTCCTTCGGATGTCTGCAGTTGGCTGAGCTGTTCCAGCATTTCCTCGGTGTGTTCGCCGAGACGCGGAGCGGTTCTCGCGTGCGGTGCGGCTCGCCCGTCGATCTTGAAGAGCGACCCCAGGAGGCTGACCGTGCCGACTCCAGGTTGGTCGATGGTCTGGACCAGTCCGTTCGCGCGGACTTGCTCGGAACGATGTGCGTGCGAGATTTCGTGCACGGGTCCGCCGGGGATGCCCAGCTCTTCGAAGCGGGCGATCCAGTGGCGGACCGGGCGCGTCGAAATCACTTCGGCGAACCGGTCTTTGAGCCCGCTGCGAAGTACCCGTTCACTCTCGTCGGCCGGCGCGGCCTGCGGGTTGACCGCCCACGGATCGTCGATACCCAGGAGGTGCTGCACCTTGACTCGCTGCGCGAGGTTCAGACAGGCCAGGGCGATATATCCGTCCGACGCCCGGTAGCACCGGTAGTAGGGTTCGAGGTCGTCGGATTCGGCTACCGCCGCCGCGATCTCGACCAGTCGGTCGTCGTCGCAGAACGAACCATCGGCTGTGTCGGAGTCATCAACACCGCCATCGCCACTCAGCTCGACGAACCGTTGCACCTGCACCGCAAGTGCCGCGCCGAGCAACGAGACCTCGATTCCCCGTGCAGGCGCGTCGGGCGAGGCACCCCGGAGGCGATCGACCAGGCCGATCAGTGCGGCCGAGAAGGTAAGTAGTCCCGCTGTCAGGTCGGCCATCGCGATTCCACCGGACCGGCGCGGCACCTCATCGCCCGGGCGGGCATCGGCGAGCAGCAGGCCGGAGGCCGCCTGCGCAATCAGGTCATAGCCCAGCGTCGATGCGTCGGGGCCGTCGCTGCCGAACGCCGACACGCAGCACCACACTGCCTGCGGGTTCACCGCGGCGACCGACTCTTTGTCCAGGCCGAAGCTGCGTGCGCGCCCGGGCGGCATGTTGTGGATGACGACGTCCGCGCTACGGATCAGCGCCTTGCTGAACTGTTGCCCCTCTTCGGTTTTCAGGTCCGCGATCACGGACTTCTTGTTGCGGTTCAGCGAGAGGAACCATTTTCCGCCGTCGGGCGTCAATGGTTCGTAATGGCGCCAGGCGTCACCTCGGGGTGGTTCCACTTTGATCACCTCGGCCCCGAGATCGGCCAGCAGCATCGCGGCGAACGGGCCTGCGACGTACTGGGCGTAGTCCAATACCCGCAGACCTGCCAGGGGCTGCCTGACGCTCATGACCACGAGCCGATCCGCCGCCGGGAGATGTTCTTACGCTGGATATCTGAGACACCGCCGGCGATGGTGGTCGCCACGGCCGCCCGACCGAACGCAGCGAGCTTGCCGTCCACCACGGCGCCGGGGCCGCTCTCGATAAGCGCACGCGGTCCGACGAGCTCGACCGCGACCGCCGCGAGCTCCTGCATCAGCACCGCTATCGACAGTTTCGCCATCGACGATTCGGCGCTCGCGTCAACGCCGGCGGCCAGGCGCTCGGTGGCGCGACGGCCATGCTCGCGGGCGATATGCGCGTCCCCGCGGATCCGGTCCAGCGTCTGGCGTCCGCTACGGTCGACGACGAGCGGGTCGATTTCGTCGAGCAGCCGGAGCATGACACCAACTTTTTCGCTGGTGACGCGTTCGTAATCGAGGGTGCCCATGAGAATTTCCCAGCCGCCGTCGATCTCACCGACCACCTGGTCGGCGGGTACCGCGACATCGGTCAGGGTCAGCTCACCGATGGTGCCGCCGCCCAGTGTCCGGTGCACGTCGACGTGGATGCCGGGGGTGTTCATGTCCACCAGGAACACCGACAGGCCGCGGTGGCGAGACTCCGTACTGCCGGTGCGTACCGCAAGGTAGACCCAGTCGGCGTACTCCGCGCTCGAGGTCCAGATCTTGCGCCCGTTGACGATGTAGCGATCGCCGTCACGACGGGCGACGGTGCGCAGGGAGCCGAGGTCGGTGCCGGCCTCGGGCTCGGAAAAGCCCTGGCAGAAGATCAGCTCACCGGAGGCGATACGGGGGATGAACTCGGCGCACATCTGCTCGGTGGCGTACTGGAGCAGGGCGTTGCCGATGGTCTTCACCGACAGCAGGTAGCTCGACATCGGTAGCCACTGATAGCCCATCTGCTCCTCGACCGCGAACGTTACTGCGGAGTCAAATCCCCTGCCGCCGAACCGGACCGGCCAATGCATGCCGATCAACCCCGCCTTGCCATAGGCCGTGTACGCCTCACGCGAATCCGCATCCGACGGCGACCCCTGAGTCGGTGGCACTCCGCAGCCGGACGCGGCGAACTCCTGCGCCAGTCGCGCGATGTCGTCGACGGTCTGACGGGGAATGAGGGTGGGTTCGACTGTGGTGCTCATGGCGGTGACTGCGCTCCGATAGCTGTGGTGGAGGAGAACTTTCATTCTTTGAAAGTCACTTTTACTAGATGAATCCTATGAGTCGGCCCTTCGGCTTGTCAACGAAATCGGCGATTTACTGACTCGTGAATCAGGCGTCCAGGACCAACCTGGCTGACCGCGACCGTCCGACGCAGATCATCATCACGGTGTTCGAGGCCCGCTCTTCGTCACTGAGGATGTCATCGGCATGCTCGGGCTCGCCGGCGATCACATTGGTTTCACAAGTGCCGCAATATCCTTCGCGACACGACCAGGGTTGATCGGGCGCGACCTCCAGCACCTTGTCCAGGATCGAAGAGTTCTCGCCGACCACGATCGTGGTGCCGGTTCTGGCCAGTTCGACCTCGAAGGTGTCAAGCCCGGCCGCGCCGGCGCGGCGTCGGTCACCGACGGATCCGGCAGCACCAAACCGCTCGACGTGGACGCCGCCCACCCTGGGGTCCCCCGCACACACGTCCTCGACCGCCCGCAAAAGTGGTTCGGGTCCACAGCAGTACACCTGAGTGCCCGCCGGACACTCGGACAGCTCACCGGCGAGGTCAATTCGGCCCGCGGTGTCCTCCGGGACCAAATCCGCCGCAGCCCCGTATCCGGCGACGTCCTCGCGAAACGCCATGGACGACAGGGTTCTGCCGCCGTAGAGGATTCGGAATCGCCTGCCAGACTTGGAGACCGCGCGCACCATCGGCAGGATCGGCGTGATCCCGATGCCGCCGGCGATGAACAGGTAGCTCTCGGCATCGACCAGTGGGAAGTGATTACGCGGGCCTCGGACCGTCAACTCTGTCCCGGGTCTCACATACTCGTGAAACTCGCGCGAACCGCCCCTGCCGGCCGGCTGCTCGAGGACCGCGACGACATAGCCATTGCGGTCCGCGGGATCGCCGCACAGCGAGTAGTGGCGTATCGCCCCAGACGGCAACGTGAACTCGAGATGCGCACCGGGAGCCCAAGACTCCAGCGCTCCACCACCAGGTCGTTCGAACCGGAATGAACGGACCCCATCGGCCTCCCGGCGCACACTGCGCGCCACCAGTACGTTCACCGGGATCCAACTTCGGCATTCCCGAAGCATGAAAGGAGCTTCCGCATGGCGACGACAGTACGGCCGGCGGAAATGGAGAGTCAATAGAATGCTGACTTATAAATCAGTAACAACTGACTTATTGCTCAGTAGTAGTGCCTTCAATAGAGCCGATTTCGGCCGCAACCTCACGGAGTAACCGGCCCGCCGAAGCACGGAAATCATGAGTTGCGCGGCTGACGGGCAGCGAGATGTTGACCGCTCGTAGCGATCCATCGACCGGTGTCGGCAGGGCTATTGCCAACGAGGCGAGCCCGACCTCGAACTCTTCATCCGATACCGCGATACCGTCGGCCCGGACGATGTCGAGTCGCTTCTTGAGATCGGGCCAATCGACCGCACTGTGTTCGGTCGCAGGCGGGTACGGGCCCTGCCCCACTCGCGCCAGCACCTCATCATCGTCCAGCTGTGCGAGTAAGGCCTTTCCCAAAGCGGTGTTGTACGCGCTCAAGCGAAGTCCTACCGAGACCTGTGGCGTCAGTATGCGGCCACCCGCCACACCGTCCAGATACACCACCGACGACCCGATAAGCGTTGCCAGGTTGGTGGTCTCGCCCGTGGTTTCAGCAAGTTGCTGCAATTTGCGCCGAATGATCGCGGCAGGATCGTTTCGCGCAATCAGCGGGCCGGCAAGCCGCAGCACGGCGGGGCCGATCCGGAAATTGCGCCCACCCGCGACGGGTTCCAGAAACTCGTGCTCCACCAGTGTCTTGACCAGCCGATGAATTGTCGGCATGGGCAATCCAGCACGGGCAGCGATATCGCTCTGACTCAGTTCGGCGACCTCACCCGAAAACAGCTCAAGGATCTCCAGGCCCCGGCCGAGTGTTCGCACCGAGCTGGTGATTGTCTCCGACGCGTCGTCTCCCGCCATGTGGCAAACCTATCCGGACTGCAGTTCGAACTCGAGGACCTCGTTGACCCAACGCGTGCGCTCGGTGGCGGTCGGCCCGGCACCGCGGACCACCCGTTGCACGGCCAGTCCATCGAGAAGTGCGGTGATGCGGGCCGCAGACACCTCCGGAGCCCGGCACCGGAATTCCCCCGCCTCGTTTCCTTCGACGATCAGTTCGTGTACCGCCGTCCGCCAGACATTGTCGATATCGCGCATCGCCTGGACCAACCCGGGATCCCGCAGGGCCGCGGCCCACCCGTCGATCCATAGTCGCCAACCGGGTGCGGCGCCCGCGGGACTGTACAGCTTGATCAATGCCCGCAGTCGGACCGACGCAGTCGACTTGCGCGCCAGTATCTTCGCCAGATCGTCCATGTCGTGTTGCATGGCCCGGGGAAACGCCGCCGCGAGCAGCGCCTCCTTCGTCTCGAAGTGGTAGAAGATCAGTCCGGTGCTCACACCCATCGCCGATGCCACGTCCGCCACCCGCGTCGCGGCGATTCCCCGCGCGGAGATCTGTTCGACCATCGCGTCGATGATCTCTTCTCGCCGCAACAGCACTGCCTTACGCGCCATGGCTGTAACAGTAACGCCGCAAGCGGGATGTGCTGATCAGCAGGTCAGCACTCGCGGGTGGCAGCGGGCAGCTGATCGGCCAGCAGCTGGGCGAGGTGGATGCCGCGGCGTGCGGTGAGATCCGCGAGCTGGGTCCGGCAAGAGTACCCGTCGGCCAGGATCGCCGCCGACGGATCAGCATCTCGAATCGCGGGTAGCAGTTGCTGTTCTGCGACCGCGACGGACACCTCGTAGTGGCCCTTCTCGACGCCGAAGTTGCCCGCCAACCCGCAACAGCCACCCAACCGCACCAGTTCTGCACCAGCGGTTCGCAATAGTTGCGCGTCGGGGCTCCAACCCATCACCGCATGGTGGTGACAGTGCGGTTGCGCGACGACTTGGCGGCCGGCCAATGACGGTGGTTGCCAGCCCCGCTCGGTGAGCAGTTCGGCCAGAGTACGCGTGGTCGCGGCGGTCCGTTCGGCGTCAACCCCTCCTACGAGTTCGACTGCGTCGGAACGCAATACGGCCGTGCAGGACGGTTCGATGCCCACCACCGGCACGCCCCGGCCGGCGAACTCAGCCAGCGAGGTGACTGTTTTCCCGAGGATCCGCCGTGCCGTGTCGAGTTGGCCGGTCGAGATCCAGGTGAGTCCGCAGCACTGTTGTTCGGCAGTCAACCGCGGCCGGTATCCGGCGGCCTGCAGGACCCGAACCGTGGCGATGCCGGCCTCGGGCGAGAAGTAGTTGGTGAACGAATCGACGAAAAGCACCACCTCGTCGCCGGCACCGCCGCCGGCCGCGGATGGCACGTTTTCATCGAACCAGGAGCGGAACGTGCGGGGGGCCACGGGCGGGATATTCCGCCGGGAGTCAACCCCGGCCGCCGACAGCGCCACCGGGCCGACCAGCGGCGCCCGCAATATGGCATTTGCCAACCGCGGTGCGGCACTGGCCAACTTGGCCCACCGCGGCAGCCACCCGAGTGTGTAATGCGAAGCGGGCCGGAGTCGTCGCCGGTAACTCTGGTATAGCACCTCGGCCTTGTAGGCCGCCATGTCGACGCCGGTGGGACAGTCTGACGCGCAGCCCTTGCAGGACAGGCACAGATCGAGAGCCTCGTGGACCTCCGGTGAACGCCAGCCACGAGTCACCTCGGTCCCGTTGATCATTTCCTGCAACACCCGCGCCCGCCCCCGCGTGGAGTCCTTCTCTTCGCGGGTGGCCTGATACGACGGGCACATCACCTCCCCGGTCGCGGAGTTGTCGGCCCGGCACTTACCCACCCCGGTGCACCGATGCACCGCCTGAGTGAAGTCACCGTCGTCATGCCGGTAGGCCAGCGCCAGGCTCCTGCGCAGTGCCGGCGCAGCCGGAACACGCAATTGGGCATCCAGCGGTTCGGGGTCAACGATTACACCCGGGTTCAGGATGTTGTCCGGATCGAAGGTGTGCTTGACGGCCGCCATCAGGGCCAACGCAGCGGGGGAGTACATGAGCGGCAACAGCTCGCTCCGGGCGCGCCCGTCGCCGTGCTCACCGGACAATGAGCCGCCGTACCCGGCGACCAATGTGGCCGCGGCGAACAGGAAGTCGCGGAAGACCCTGGTGCCATCGGGTTGGTCGAGCGGCAGATCGATCCGGATGTGCAGACACCCGTCACCGAAGTGTCCGTACGGCATTCCCGTGACGCCGAATTCGGCCATCAAGGCATCGAAGTCACGCAGGTAGCTGCCCAGCCGTTCCGGGGGAACCGCGGCGTCCTCCCAACCCGCGTATGCCGGCTTCCCCGCGGGGCTGCGCCCGGACAGGCCGGCGCCGTCGGCGCGGATGCGCCACAGCGCGGCCGCGCGCACCGAGTCGTCGACGACCAGAGAATCCATCGCGCCGCAACCCTTCTCGACCCGGGATGCGGCGGCCATCGCGTCCGCCAGGGTGTCACCGACCACTTCAACGAACAACCAGGCCGCCCCGGCCGGCAACGGTGGGACCGCGGCGCTGCCCCGCCGGTCGCGGAGCACGTCGACGATGCGCGAATCGATGCCCTCGCAGGCAGTCGGGCGGTGCTGCAGAATCTCCGGCGTCGCGTCACCCGCAGCAGCGATATCAGGGAAGCCGAGAACCACCAGGACGCGATGAACGGGATCGGTGACCAGTCGCACGGTCGCCTCGGTGCACACCGCGAGTGTGCCCTCGCTGCCCACGAGGAAGCGTGAAACGTCGAATCCGTTCTCCGGCAGGAGGTGTTCGAGCGAGTAGCCCGACACCTGGCGACCGAACCGGCCAAACTCGGTTCGGACCGTCGCGAGTCCGGATGTCACTACTGCGGCGAGGTCATCCAGCGTGCGCGACATCGTTGGGGCGGCATAATCCAGCCGCAGGTCCTCGCCACGCGCGGTGAGCGCCCGCATCGCGAGGATATTGTCGGAGGTGCGGCCGTACCCGAGGGTGCGGGAGCCGCACGCGTTGTTACCGATCATCCCGCCGATCGTGCAGCGGGTATGGGTCGAGGGATCGGGTCCGAACCGCAATCCGAACGGGGCCGCCGCGCGTTGCAGCACAGCCTGGACGACCCCCGGCTGAACGACCGCAGTGCGAGTCTCCGGGTCGATCGAGCACACCCGGTTCATGTACCGGCTGAAATCGAGCACCGCACCGGCGCCGACGGCATTGCCGGCCACCGAAGTGCCAGCGCCCCGGGCGGTGACGGGCACCCCTTCGCGCCGACACACATCGAGTGCCGCAGCGACCTCGTCATGACCGGCAGGAAATACCACCACGCTCGGCGCCACCCGGTACAGAGACGCATCCGACGAGTACGCCGCCCGACTGGTGGCGTCCGCACGAACATCGGCAATACCTGCGCGGTGCAACGCTTTTCGGAGGAATTCAACCTCGACCATCCGCAGCATGCTACATGCAGCCCTGGCACGTGGCGGACGCCATACGCCGCCACCTCAACTCCACCGGAAGCCTTCTCGTCGCGCAGGCCATTCGCGATCAGGGCGCCAACCTGGACTGCGCCACGGCCTGCGACGACGCGGTCGATCACCAGCACGGCCAGCGATTCTTAGTCTGAGCATCACTGATTCCGGCGCTCAGACCCTTTACCCCCGAGTCCCGGATGCGGCATCGTTGACCTCAAGTTCGAACAGACTCAACCGGCCAGGGAGATGTAGGGCCCCCACTCGGTTGCGCGGACCGTCTGCGTGAACGACCCGACCACCTGAGGAATCAGCGGGTTGTCCGCGCCCTCGTTGTACACCACCGAAACGGTCCGTTGTGCCCATTTCGATTCCACCGGAAGAATATTCACACGATGACGCGATACGATGCCCAACGCGGGGATGATCGCGACGCCAATGCCTGCCGCAACGAATTCCGTTACCAGATCATAGTATTCGGTGCGCAGGGCGATATTGGGAGCGAAACCCATGTCTGCACAGATCCGGTAGGTGGTCGACTCACCCGCCGTTCCAGACCCGCTGGAAATCCAATCCGAGTCGGAGAACTTCGCGGCGATCTCCGAGGTATCACGCACCACCATGTCCAGTGGACTCAGAAACACCAGATCCTCGGCAACGAGCGCCTCACGCCGCAGCCGGCCCGGCCAGGTACGGGTCAGCGCCGCGTATTCATAAACGATGGCAACGTCGAGCTCACCCGATTCGACCATCTCGATGGTGTAGGCCGGCTCGGCGATCCGCAGTGTCACCTCCACCGAGGGATGGCTCCGTTTGAGGTCCGACAATGCGGCCGGAAGGATCCGGGCCCCCGCCGTCGGGAAACACCCCACCTTCACCCGCCCGGTGCGTCCCGCGGCGATGGAGCGAACGTCGGCATCGAGTTCCCGGAGATCCGACAACACCGTTCGGGCCCGATCGGCGAGCATCCGCGCCGGTGCGGTGACCTGAACACCGCGGGCACCACGCTCAAACAAAGTAAGCCCGGCGGCCCGCTCCAGCGCCTCCATCTGCTGCGAGACGGCCGATGCCGTGTACCCGAGTTCACGCGCCGCCGAGGCGAACGAACCCGTCTCCACCACCACTTCGAGGGTGTGCAGGTGGACCGGATTGAGCATCAGAGTTCGCCTCTCGTTTCAGATCCGACCATTGAACACCCCAAGTGCCGTCCAGGAGGACCGACCCATGACTGACTTGCTTTCCCAGATCGATGACTGGGGTCCAGAGAAGGTGGTCGTCGTCTCCGACGCCCGCTCGGGAATGAAGGGCGTACTCGTCATCGACAACACGGCCCGCGGCATGGGCAAGGGCGGCACCCGGATGAGCCCCGGCGTTTCGGTAGCCGAGATCGCCCGGCTCGCCCGCGTGATGACGTGGAAGTGGGCCGGCGTCGACATGTTCTACGGCGGGGCGAAAGCGGGCATCGTCGGCGACCCCGCCGCGGCCGGCAAAGAGGAGATCCTGCGGGCGTTCGCGCGCAAGCTGTCCAACGAAGTGCCCAGGGAATACGTCCTCGGCCTGGACATGGGCCTCAACGAATACGACGCCGCGATCTTCGCCGATGAACTCGGTGACCGCGGTGCGGCGGTGGGCAGCCCGCACGAGTTGGGGGGCGTCCCCTACGACCAACTCGGTGTGACCGGATACGGCATCGCCGAATCCGCCCATGTCGCCGCACAACGTCGCGGGATCGACCTGAGCAAAGCGGCGGTGTCGATTCAGGGTTTCGGCGCGGTAGGCAAGGCCGCCGCGCAACGCTTCGCGCACTACGGATCGACGATCGTCGCCATCTCTACATCACTTGGGGCACTGCATGATCCGAACGGCCTGGACCTTGACGAGTTGCTGCAGGCGGCCGCAGAATGGGGCGACGACGCGGTTCATCACTACCGCGGCTTGTCCGCGCAACCCGTAGGCACCGAACTGGCCGTCGAATGCGATGTCCTGATTCCTGCTGCGCGCCAGGACGTCATCGATGCGACGACCGCCGGCAAGATCAGGGCGACCCTTGTCGTGGAAGGCGCCAATCTGCCCGCCGACCAGGCGGCGCTGAAGATCCTGGCGGAACGCAAGGTCCTGGTGGTACCGGACTTCGTCGCCAACGCGGGCGGTATCGTCGCCGCCGGCGTGGCGATGGAGGCGCGCTACTCACCGTTCCGTCCCGACGCCGAGTCGATACTCACGTTGGTGTCCAATCGGATTCGCGCGAACACCACCGACGTGCTCGACGAGTCAGACAAGACGGACGCACTCCCCCATGACGCCGCCCGCAAGATCGCCCAGGCTCGGGTACGTGCCGCCATGGTGGCACGTGGTCAGCTCACGAAGGGAGTGCAACGATGACGTTTCAACCCACTTCGCAGCTGCGAGCCCGATTCGCGGCGTCGCTGTCGACGATGTACGGGCGGGAGGTGCCTGCGTACACGACGTTGGTCGACGTTGCGAACGAGATCAACTCCGGCCTGGGCGGGGACTCCCGTGTGACGGCGGAACGGCACGGCGCTATCCGCGTCGGCACCCCGCGCGAACTGCGCCAGGTCGGCCAGATCTTCGCCGGCTTCGGTATGTACCCCGTCGGCTTCTACGACCTACGAGAAACCGGCAGTACCCCAGTCCCCGTGGTGTCCACTGCATTTCGCCCTGTTGACGAGATCGAGCTGGAGCTCAACCCGTTCCGGGTGTTCACCTCTATGTTGACAGTGGACGATGACCGGTTCTTCTCAGCGGACCTGCGCCGGCGCCTCACGACGTTCCTCTCGGGCCGCGCCTTATTCAGCGACGAACTGCTGACGCTGGCATCGCGCGCCGCCGAGGACAACGGCCTGGCCGAAGCCGACGCGGACCGCTTTGTCGAATTGGCCACCGCCGCATTCCAGCTCTCGTCCGAGCCGACGGACCGCGCCTGGTATTCGGAGTTGGCAGAGATCTCCGCCGTCGCCGCAGACATCGGGGGCGTAACGCGGACACATATCAACCATCTGACCCCGCGGGTGCTGGATATCGACGAGCTGTACCGCCGGCTGCAGGCCCGTGGGTTGCACATGATCGACAAGATCCAGGGCCCGCCGCGTTGGAACGGTCCTGATGTCTTGTTGCGGCAGACGTCATTTCGTGCACTCGATGAAGCCCGGCTGTTCGTGGAGCCGGACGGCACCGTCGCCCCCGGAACGACTCGGGTACGGTTCGGCGAGGTTGAACAGCGCGGCATTGCACTGACCCCGCTCGGACGGCAGCGCTATGACGACCTGATGGCCGCGACGGATGCGGCCGCCAGCACCGGTCTGTCCTGGCAGGACGCCGGCCGCAGCGTGTGGGAGGCCTCGACGTTCCCCCTCGACCACGACGGGCTACGCCGGGCCGGACTCGCCTACTTCACCTACCGGGTGATCGCCGCGCGTGGCGCGCGCCCTCTTTCGTCAGACGCCGACCTCGACGCGCTGATCACTGCGGGTGTGGTGGAAGCTGTTCCGATCATCTACGAGGATTTCCTGCCCCGCAGCGCGGCAGGAATCTTCCAGTCCAACCTCACTGGCGACGGCGCCATGGACGGAGAGCGCCGCGGCGCGCACTACGATATCGGTTGGCTGGCAGACACTCTCGGCTACACCGTGCATATGCCCGAACAGCTCTACGCCGCTCAGCGCATTCGATCCCTGCATGCGTGCTGCGCAGAACTCAACATCGACCCCGCCCGGCAATCACCCGACAACCTGATTCTGGAGGCCCAGTAATGTCCGCTGAAGCAATCCCCACCCACGGCAGGCTCGCCGAGCAGGCCGCCGCAGCCCTCGCTCGACTCGGAGTCGAATTACCCACGTCCGACGGTGGCGTGATCTCCCGAAGCCCGATCAACGGTGAGGTGCTGGCCCAACTGCCGTCGAACACCGCCGAGGACGTCGATGCGGTCATCGCTGCGGCGTCTGACGCGTTCAGGCAGTGGCGCTCGGTGCCCGCACCATGCCGCGGAGACCTGGTACGACGGCTGGGCGAGCTGCTCATCGAGCACAAGACGGATCTCGCTGCGCTCATCACCCTCGAAGTCGGGAAGATCGAGTCGGAGGCGCTGGGCGAGGTCCAGGAGATGATCGATGTCTGCGACTTCGCGGTCGGCTTGTCACGCCAGCTGTACGGCCGGACGATGCCGTCGGAGCGGCCGCTGCACCGACTCAGCGAGACCTGGCATCCCCTGGGTGTGGTCGGTGTCATCACGGCCTTCAACTTTCCGATGGCCGTGTGGGCGTGGAACACCGCGGTGGCGTTGATCGCCGGCGATACGGTGATCTGGAAGCCGTCCGAGATCACCCCCTTGACCGCGATCGCGTGCAGCGCACTGCTCGACCGGGCGGTACGAGAAGCTGGCGCACCCACCGGTATCCACACGCTGATACAGGGAGACCGCGAGGTCGGCGAACGCATTGTCGACGACCCGCGCATAGCGTTGGTCAGTGCAACCGGCTCGGTGCGGATGGGGCGGGCCATCGGTCCTCGGGTGGCGGCGCGTTTCGGTCGCAGCCTGCTCGAGCTGGGCGGCAACAACGCGGCGATCGTCACCGCCTCCGCCGACCTCGATCTGGCGGTGCGGGGAATCGTGTTCGCTGCTGCCGGTACCGCAGGACAGCGCTGCACGAGTCTTCGTCGGTTGATCGTTCACCACTCGGTTGCCGACGAGCTGACGGCACGCATTGCCGATGTCTACCGGCAGCTTGCCATCGGCAGTCCGCTGGGCACCGAGACGCTGGTGGGGCCGCTGATCCACGGGCCGGCGTTCCACGCATTTGAAGGTGCACTTCAGCAGGCGCAGTCGGACGGCGGCAAGATCGTGGCCGGCGGTAGGCGCGTGCTGGCCGAGCAGGCACCCGACGCGTACTACGTTGAACCGACGATCGTGACGATGCCCCAGCAGAGCACCGTCGTGCAGGAAGAGACCTTCGCCCCGATTCTCTACGTCCTCACCTACGAGTCTTTCGACGATGCGATTGAACTGAACAACGCTGTACCGCAAGGTCTTTCATCGTCTATCTTCACCACCGACCAGCGTGAGGCAGAGCTGTTCATGTCCGCTGCCGGCTCCGACTGTGGCATCGCGAATGTCAACATCGGCACGTCGGGCGCCGAAATCGGCGGCGCCTTCGGGGGCGAGAAGGAAACCGGCGGTGGGCGTGAGTCGGGGTCGGATTCGTGGAAGGCCTACATGCGGCGCGCTACCAACACGGTCAATTATTCATCGGAGCTGCCGTTGGCTCAGGGCGTCAACTTCGGTTAAGAACCAGCAGGGAAGGGAGCACCCGGATGACTGTCGGATGGGATGTGGATCCAGTCGTCGCCGCCTGGTCGGGACTACCAAAGGTCAACGGCGACATGACCGCCGATGTTTGCGTCGTCGGCCTCGGCGGGTCGGGATTGGCGGCCGTCGCCGACCTCGTTGACCGTGGACTATCGGTGGTCGGGCTTGACGCCGGCCGGGTCGGCGCGGGTGCAGCGGGCCGCAACGGCGGGTTCCTGCTCGCCGGCCCCTCCGAGTTTCTGCACCGGTCGGTGCAGAGCAGGGGCGAATCCTCGATCGATCTATACCGCGCCACGCTCGCCGAGATCGACCGACTCGGCGAGATGCTCGGGCCGGAGGTGATCCGGCGCAGCGGATCCATCCGGCTCGCCGGACTGCCCGGCGAACCTGTCGACGCCGCCGACATCGCGGACCGCGAATCCGATCTGGCCGACTGCGTCAGTCTCACCCGGGTGCTGCGCGAGAACGGCATCGCGGTCGAGGAGTACGACGGCGACCTCGGCCGTGGCATCTTCCTACCCGACGATGCCGCCATGAACCCGGCGCGGCGCTCGCTGGGTATGGCGGCCATGCTGGCACCGCGCGCCGCGCTCTTCGAGCATTCGCCCGCAGTGCGCATCACCACTGGCACGGTGCACACCCAATCGGGGCGGGTTAGCGCACCGATCATCCTGGTCGCGATAGACGGCAAGCTCGAACTCGCTCTACCCGAACTCCGCGGACGAGTCCGTACCGCGCGCCTGCAGATGCTGAGTACCCATCCGGTGTCGCCCGGCAGGCTGCCGTGCCCGGTGTACTGCCGGTGGGGGTACGACTACGCGCAACAGGACAGCGACGGCCGGATGTACGTCGGTGGCGGCCGGGACGTATTCCTCAGCTCCGAGTGGACTCCCGAAACCACGCCCACCCGGGATGTCCAGCGTTATATCGAGGACGTGGCACTGCGGATGGCCGGTGCACCCGTCACCGTCAGCAGCCGTTGGGCGGCATCGGTTGGTTACAGCGCCGATGGACGGCCGCTGTGCTCCGAAGTCGCCCCGGGCGTTGTCGCCTTTGGCGGGTACAACGGCACCGGAAATCTAGTCGGCCCGTTGGCCGCCCGCGCTGCCGTGGCGATGGCCATCGACGGTGCAAAGGTCCCCGCCTACTTCTGCGAATGACACTGACCCGAGCGGCAATGTCCGCCGGCGACGAGTTCGACTTCACTGCTTCGCCAAGCTTGTGCCCGCACGCGGCTGATACGGTCGAATACATCGCGACCGGAGGTTGGTAATGACAGAAGAGCGGAGTTGTTCAGAAGGCTCCGACTACGGTCTACCCATGTCCGAATCCGGTTTCGGTGATTTCGAATTCGAGCGGAAGTTCTTCGTCCGCGAATTGCCCGCCGTGGCAGCGTCCGATCCTGCACCCGTATTGATCGTGCAGGCGTATCTGTTCGCATCCGACGGCTATGCGGTCCGGGTCCGGGTGCAGGGACATGTCCCAGCCGAATTCGACACCGATCCCGGCGCCCTCCTGGAGGCACTCGGCCAGGAGTCGATAGGGACCATGACGGCCAAGGGGCCCGCCGTCGGAGGGACCCGCTACGAGGCAGAACGTGACCTCGATCCGCTGGTTGCGGCGCAGATCGTGCGCCGATCCGAGCACGTGGTCGCCAAGGTCCGGTACGCGGTGTGGCTGGGCGAGGACGGCTGGATCATCGACCAGTTCCTCGGCGGCAACGCCCCGCTGTTGCTTTCCGAGGTTGAGCGGGGCGGGCCCGTGGTCGATCTGGCGATACCCTCGTTCTGCTTATCCGAGGTGTCCGAGGACGACCGGTTCCGCAACGAATACCTGGCGCACAATCCGTTCGGCACGTGGGCTGACGGATACCACCGTGAGCTCGACCAGCTCGGCCCGACCTTCGTCGAGACCCTGGGCCGAAACCAGTTCGAAGGCAGCTGAGCATGGCAGAAAGTTGGGGGTCAGTGCTGGCTGACCTCATCCCGCTGGCGTTGGTGGTGGCTCTCTCCCCGCTGTCGATAATTCCGGCGGTGCTGGTACTGCACTCGGCCCGGCCGCGACCGACCGGCCTGGCCTTCCTGACCGGATGGCTTGTCGGCCTGGCGGCGCTGACGGCGATCTTCGTCGGCGTCTCCGGCCTGCTCGGCGGGTTCGGAGAGACCCCGACGTGGGCGGCTTGGTTGCGCGTCGTGCTGGGTACAGCGTTGATCCTGTTCGGTGTGTACCGATTTCTCACCCGGACGAAGTCAGAACACATGCCGGGCTTTCTGACCAGCCTGAGCAAGCTCAGCCCGGTAAAGGCAGGGGCGGCCGGAGCGGCGCTGACGGTGGTGAACCCCAAGGTGCTGTTCATCTGTGCGGCCGCGGGTTTGGCAATCGGCACCGCGGGCCTCGGCCAGCCCGATGTCTGGGCGGCTGGCATCTGGTACGTGGTGGCGGCCGGATCGACAGTGGCCCTGCCGATCCTGGCCTACGCGGTATCCGGCGAACGCTTGGACCCTGCGCTGACCCGCCTCAAGGCATGGATGGAACGCAACCATGCTGTGCTGATTGCCGCGATTCTCGTGGTGATCGGTCTTCTGGTGCTCTACAAGGGAATTCACGCGCTGTAGGGCGGACCCTGCGGATTAACATCAATGGAACCCAGCGCAGACATGCGCGAGTTACCGGGGTGAACACAGGGGGACGATCATCGACAACACCGTTCCGCCGGCTTCACCCCCGAGTTGGTTCACCGATCCGTGGAATGCCCAGCAGCTGCGCTACTTTGACGGCACGCAATGGACCGCGCATACCACCCCTGGCGCTGCCTCCACGCCACCAACGCCACAGCTCACACCCCCGGTGGAGCAATCCGGCTATCCGTTTGGGGAGAAAGTCCTGACCCTACGGGCTCTCGCGACCCAGTACGACGCCAGCATCATGTGCGGGGTAGAGAACGTACGTGGCGAACAGATCGGATTGATCCAACCGACAGCGAAAATTGGCTGGCTCACCCGGGGGGCCGAGGGGATGACGTTCGTCATGATTCGCCCTGACGGGACACCGTTGCTGTACTTCGCCAGCTCTGGGGGGATTCGGACAGACTGTTCAGGTGCAAGACCCCGCTGGACAGGACTTGGGCCGTTTGCGTCGCGGTGGGTCGCGCTGGCGGATTTACACCTTGACCATGGAGATGGAGTTCCACGGACAATCTCTCGGACACTCCAATGTGGGCACCACCATCATGCAAATGGACAAGAAGGTTCACGAACCCGTCTACGACGCGACCGGCGCAGTGCTCGGCCACGTCGATCGCCAGTGGCACCCGAACACCGGATCACGCAATCCGCATTACGACTACACCCTGGAATGCGCCGCGCCGACATCACATCCGCTCCCCACTCTGATGCTTACTATCGCCTTCGCGCACTACATGTACGACCGAATGCAGATGGGCGGCCCGCTCGGGGGACCGCGTTGGAAATCACCGAACAACTGAGCGGCAGACGGCTTCCCCCACGGGGAGAGCCCATACGAGGGACTTCACGCCTGGATGCCGAAAATGGCGCATCCAGGTGCCACGGCACGCTGTTAAGGTCACCTCAGGACGGGAAGGGACCCCGACGGGGTCGCCCGCGCACATCTTCTCTATAACCGAATCACGGCTACTGACTGTTAGTACACAAGGAGATCAGCATGTCCGGCGAACTGCGGGTGAACACCTCACATGTGCGTGAACTTGCGCAACGACAGGGGACCGCCGCGCAACAAGTTCAATCAGCAGCCGCGACGACACAAGGCGTCAGTATGTCGATGCTGGCCAATCACGGGATCGTGTGCACTACAGCGAACACCGCTGTCGCGGCAGCCGAACAAGCTCGTGCTGCTGCTTGCGCCAGCATGAACTTGGTCTCCACAAGCCTCGCCGAAAAACTCGGAGTGGCCGCATCACGCTACGACGGCACGGATACGCAGAGCGCCGGCAAGCTGAGCAAAGAAATGCATCCGCGCTGATACCGTCGGAGGCGGGCGACTTCCGCGCCCGTTAGTTTCTGTTCGAAGCCAACGGTCTCAGCCGGCGGCCACCAACCAGAATCGGGACCACTGAGACGTGAGCGCACACGGTCTAAACGACGAGGACGATCAGTTCGACAACGACACCGGCCTCGATGCACTCGACTTCGACACCCCCGAGTTCGCCGAAGCCGAATCCGACCTCGACGCCCTGGCGGGTTACGAGAGCGACGGTGACGCTCGCGACGACGACGGACTCGATGCCATCCACGAGGACTACACCGATCACGAGATCGAACTCGACGTGGACGACGGGTTCGGTGCCGTTGATTTCGACGACACCTCCGAGGACGACGTACAGATCCCGATGGTCCAGGTGGCCAACCCTCCAGGCACGGTCACCGTGACGGCCCTCCTGGGCGGTTCGGTAGCGCAAGTAGGCCTAGACCCGAAGGTGACCGAGCTCACCGAGGCTGAACTAGCCGCCGAGGTCCGGTTCGTCGCAGGCGTCGCAGCCAAGAAGGCTTCGGCGATCGTGCACGTCGGTGTAGTGGACATGCTCGTAGAGCAGGGCATGAGTCTCCGCGACGCGCGGGACTTCGTGGAAACCAACATGCCGTTCTCCACCCCGGAAGAGGCCGGTGAGGCGGACCTCGAGCTCATCGCGAGGCATGCCGAGCAGCCGCAGTGACCGCCTACCGTCCCGGCAACCGCAATTCGACGCCGGCATCCGCCTCACCGACATCGTGAGTCATTCGCACCAGGGGACCAACATCAACGAATCCGCGCCACTACCCCCGCAGGCAGGGTGGTTCACCGATCCGTGGAACGCTCAGCAGATCCGGTACTTCGACGGGCGGCAATGGACCGCCCACGTGGCTCAGCCGCAGGCTCAGCCACCTTTCCCTACTCCACCGGTGTCGTCTGGGGGATACCCCTTCGGGGAACCCACGCTCTTCCTGCAGCCCATCCCCAGCGGACCAGGCTCCGATATTCGTTGCAGCATAACGAACCCACGTGGGCAACTAGTCGCGTTGATCCAACCGCTGAAAGCACTCCCCTCGGCAGGTGCAGAACTAAGCGAACTCCAATTCGAGGTCGTTCGGCCAGACGGAACCCAGCTGCTGCAGTTCACTCGATCCGTTCGAAATCAGGGTTACAGCGGCCATCGCCTCCACGTTCGCGACCCTGCCGGCCGAGAACTCGGCTGCCTTCGCCAGACCAGCTCGTACTGGCAATTCTTCCGAACCGAGAAAATATCGTTCGACCTCGAGTGTCAGGACCAACCGTTAGGCGCTACGAAGATACGTTCCTATATCCCCAAGTTCACCAAGTTGGAACTCGACGAACCGATTTGCGATGCCACCGGTGCAGAGGTCGGACGGGTACATAGTCGACGGAACCAATCTATGCTCGCACGCATGTTCATGTACGCGACCTTCGATTACCAGATCGATTGCGCGCAACCCACATCCCCACCAATGCCAGCCCTGATCTTGGCGACAACATTTGGGCACTTTCTGTATGACCGGCTCAATTCGCTAGCACCGTTCTCACGGTGGGCCCAATGATTGCGCCGCCGGCCTAGGCACCAGCCCTCGGCCAATCCGGGGTTGACCCAGAGAACACCAACGCCACCAACTGAACGTCCAAAACTGGTGCGTCGCACCGTGTTGAGGCGCTGTTAGGCTCACCTCAACGAAGGAGGGATCGACCGGGATGAGCTTTTGGGATGCGGCGAGTAAGGTCAGCGATAAGCTCGGCGACAGTGAGAAGCTGACCGACCTCGGGAATGCCAACACCATATGGTCCACGAAGTCTCACGACGATGCGGGAGACACGCTCGGGTTGGGTTCGGACGCGATCGGCATCGTGCAGATGTTTCTCAACAAGTCCTACGCAACTCCCATCATTTCAGCTGGCCTGTTGGCCATCCAGGGAATGTCAATGACCTGCGGGATCGGCAATCCAGACAGCGGCGACAGATTCGGACGCGGCTCAGAGCAGCTCGGCGATGTCGGCAAAACGTTGGAGTCGGCGACTCCAACGGACAGTTGGCAAGGGGACGCCTCGAGCGCCTACACGACCCAGGACTCCAAGCAGCAGGAACGTGCCCGCACGATCGCTGAAACAGACAAAAAGATAGAAGCAGTCATCAGCAAACAAGCTGACCAGGTTAATCAGGCACGTTCTTTTCTCGGGACGTGCGCAACGGTACTCGGTTATGCCATCCTGCCGGCGATGGCAGCGAAGGCATTTCCAGCCACGGCACCCTTCGCGATAGCAATTGAGGTCGGAGCTGTCGCCGGCTCTGTACCTCTTGCCGCCGGACAGATGTCGATGATGACCGCCAATTCGGTAGCGAACGCTGCCGAGATCGGCCAGGCCACGGGGCAATACGCCAAGGTGGCCGCCAGCGCGGCCTTCGGCAAGTAAGAAGCCGCCCGCGAGGTCGCACACGGCCCATCAAGAGGACGGAGCGGATCTGCGTTCTCGCAGAAGTGATTTCACCTCAGCGCGAGTAATCGAACAGCCTCTTCCCCGCCGAGCGTCGCGACCGGCGGGATTGCCATCACATAGCGCAGCATCGCAGTATGACCAGACGGACACGCAAGCCGGAGACCAGCTGGGCAAGGAGATGCATCCGCGGTGACATGCCCGACCAGGTATTTGATGGCCGACCCGGAACAGGTATGACTGACACATGACGCCTCACGGTTCGGACGACTGGGACGACGCCGACGACGCCAATGGCTTGGACGCGCTCGACTTCGACACCCCAGAGTTCGGCGATGACGCATCCGAACTCGATGCTCTGCCGGATTACGGCGCCGACGATGTCGACCACAGTGTGGGCCTCGATGCCGTCCACGACTACGCCAACCACGAAGTCGAGGATGAAGAGGACGACGGCTTCGGCGCATTCGACACCGAAGCCGCGGCTGAAGATCAAGAACAGATCCCGGTCGTGCAGGCCATCAATCCGCCTGGCACCGTCACCGTCACGGCCTATCTAAATGGCTCGGTCGCCCAGGTGGACCTGGACCCGAAAGTCACCACCCTCACCGAATCCCAGCTCGCGGACGAGATCCGGTTCGTCGCCGGCGTCGCTGCCAAGAAGGCCACCGCCGTGGTGCATGTCGGTGTCGTCAACATGATGGTTGAGCAAGGCATGGACTTCAACGAAGCCCGCGACTTCGTCGAGACCAACATGCCGTTTGCCACCCCAGCGCAGGCGGGCGAGGCCGAACTCGCACTGATTGCCCGCCACACCGACCAGCCACACTGACCAGCCACCCTGACGGCCTACAAATCCTGCAGCCCCAGCTCAGCAGGCATCGGCAGTGAGATAGCGGTCACTGTCTGCGCAATCAGGCGCATGCCGCAGGGTGCTGATCACAGCCAACTTGCAGGCTTTGCGGCAGACCGGCCGCAGCACGCCTAAAATGCAGCCTCGTGGGACTCGATGACCGTGAAGCGCTGCAGATACTGCACGACGCCGTCGACCCTGAGCATGGATCCGAGTCGCTGATCCGCGACTTCTACGCCCAATGGTTTGCCACCGACCTATCGGCGCGCGACCTGTTTCCCCCGGACATGGACCGCCAGCGTGACGTGTTCGCCCGCGCCCTGACCTGGCTGTTCGGGGAACTGATCGCCCAGCGCGCCGAGGAGCCGGTGGCCTTCCTGGCCCAGCTGGGCCGAGATCATCGCAAATACGGTGTGACGCAACAGCATTACGACGCGATGCAGGAGGCGCTGCAGACCACGCTGCGCACCCACCTCGACGCCGACTGGAACGACCGACTTGCCGAAGCGACACATGACGCGGTAGCCCTGGTCATCGGGGTGATGCGCGGGGCCGCCGACGCCGAGGAAACTCCGGCCTATTGCGACGGCACCGTGATCGAGCACCACCGGGTCACCCGCGACGTCTCGGTCATCCGGCTGCAACTCGACCAGCCGCTGTTCTACCACTCAGGCCAGTACGTCACCGTCCAGGTGCCGCAGTGGCCCCGCCGGTGGCGCTATCTGAGCCCGGCTATCCCGGCCGACCGCTCCGGTGGCATCGAATTCCACGTCCGATCGGTCAGCGGCGGAATGGTGAGCACCGCCATCGTCGGCGAAACCCGGGTTGGGGACCGGTGGCGGGTGTCCAGCCCGCACGGCGGGATGCAGGTCGACCGCGGTGGCGAGGATGTGCTGATGGTGGCGGGCAGCACCGGCCTGGCCCCACTGCGCGCACTGATCATGGACATGACGCTGCATGGGGTCAATCCGCGCGTGCATCTGTTCTTCGGGGGCCGCTATCCGTGCGACCTGTACGACCTGAAAACACTGTGGCAGATCGCCTCAACCAATCCGTGGCTGTCGGTGACCCCGGTATCCGAATACAGTTCCGACCCGCCCTGGGCCGCCGACTATCCCGACGTCACACCGCCGCGCGGGCTGCACGTGCGCCAAACCGGCACACTCGCCGAAGTGGTGACCCGATATGGCAATTGGGGCGATCGCCAGATCCTGATCTGCGGCGGACCGCAGATGGTGGAAACGACGAAAGCCGCCCTGATCTCCAAAGGGGCTCCGCCCGAACGCATTCAGCACGACCCACTCACCGACTGACTGGTATCGAATGGCCGACTTTCAACCTGTCACCCTGCGTGACCCATCGTCATCGCTGACAGCGACGTATGTACCGGCCGCCGGGATGGTGTGCACATCGCTGGCCGACGACGACGTCGAGTACCTGGGCCAACGTCGCGGACTGCAGGCCTACATCGCAGACGGCAAGACGATGGGCATCCCGATCCTCTATCCGTGGGCAAACAGGTTGAGCGCCAACGAGTACCGCGTCGACGATACCGTGGTGAGCCTGACCGCCGGGGTGGACGGGGTACGCAGCGACGCGCACGGCGCACCGATCCACGGCGTGCTGGCCGCCAACCCGGACTGGCAGGTCACCGAGCAATCCGGGAACAGGCTGGTTTCCCGGCTGGACTGGGGCGGCAAGCCGCACCTGCTCGCGACGTTCCCGTTCCCGCACATCCTGACCATGACCGTGACGCTGGCCGACCGCACGCTCACGGTCGCAACCACGGTGACGCCGTCCGGGACAGAGTCGGTGCCGTTGTGCTACGGCTACCATCCGTATCTGACGATTCCCGGTGTGCCGCGCGAGGAATGGCAGTTGCAGACCCCGACCATGCGACACCTCCTGGTGGATGAACGGGGCATTCCGACCGGCGAAGCCCAGGATTGGACCGCCCGGAGCGAGCCACTGAACACCACCGAGCTGGACCACGGCTTCGACCAGGTCCGCGAAGGTTCGGTGTTCGCGCTGGCCGGTGGAGAGCATCGGCTCGAGGTCACCTTCGACCGGGGCTACGGTGCCGCACAGCTCTTTGCACCACAGAACGACAATGTAGTCGGGATTGAACCGATGGCCGCGCCGACCGATGCGCTGCGCCGCGGGACCTATCCCGTTGCGGTCCCGGGAAGCCCGGAGACTGCCACCTTTTCGATCACGGTCAACTAGGAGCGTCGGGGTTTCCCTCCTGATCGGCACCACTCGGTAACATCGGCCGAGGCGCGGTCGAGACATAGACATATGTCTATGTTCGGCACAGCGGAGGCAGCCAATGGGTGAAGCGACAGCGTCGCGAGCACCCACTACTGCTCGTCGGCGGCCGCGCGACCGGCGGGAGCAGATCCTCCACCACGCCGGTGAGTTGTTCGCGAGTAAGGGCTTCCATGCCGTTCGGATGGAAGACATCGCGGAGGCAGCTGGAATCACCGCGCGCGCGATCTACCGTCACTTCGACAACAAGCAGGATCTGCTTTCGCAGGTGATCATCCACGATCAGAATCGTGTGCTCATGGTGCTCGATCCTCCGGCCGGGCCGCTTGCACCGGGTACCAAGAGCCTGGAGGGCCTGCTGCGACGCCTGGTCGAGACATCGCTGGACAGTGCCCGACTGGGACCACTGTGGCAGCGAGAAGCACGCCATCTCGGTGCCGCCGATTTCGACCGGGTGCGGGCGGACACTCGTCGGATCGGCAAAACCCTGTGCGATGCGATTGAGGCCGCCGATCCCGGGACAACCGGATTCCGGGCGGAGATGCGTGCGTGGGCCGTGGTCAGCATCATGGCAAGTTCTGGCCATTTCGACTCGCCGTTGCCGCGTCGCCGACTGGCTGACCTACTCCTCTCAGGGGCGCTGGCGGTGATCCGAGCGCCGAGTTATTCAGCCTCCGAAGGCGAAGGCTCGTTTGAGGTAGACAAGCGGAACATCGCGCGGGCAGCCACTTCGCGGCGCGAACAACTCATCGCAGCCGCGGCACAAGCGTTCCGCAAACGTGGATTTGGTGGCGTAGGCCTCGACGAGTTCGGTATCGCAGGGCCTGCGGTGTACCGCTACTTTGACAGCAAGGCGGACATCTTGTCCACGATCATCTTGCGGTTGCGGGAATGGGTCGCGCTGGAGAACATGAGGGCATTGCAGCGCGGCGTCACCGATAACCAGGTCATTGTCGAGCTCGTGCGCAGTTACGTAAGCATCGCAACCACCGCCACCGACCTACTCGCAGTCTCGGTGACCGAACCCCTCAACCTTCCGCGGAGGGGGCAGCCGAGCGCGACCATCGGATTCTGATGGATGAGATTGCGGGGTGGGTCCGTTGGCTGCGGGTGGCCCGACCTGAGCTCCCCGAGCCGACGGCTCTCACGCTGGTCAACGCCGCTCGGACGATCATCAACGATGTTGTGCGGGTTTCTTATCTGACTCAGAACCCAACGTTCAGAACCGAATTGGTTGCCTGCACGCTGGCCACACTCCTCGGTACCGCGTGGATATGAGCAGCCGCGACTAACGTCGTCGGCGATGGGCCCCGGGCTGCCAGAGGACGACGGCCTTCGACGCCACCGAGACATCGTGGCGCTGGTTGGAGCTCAACTGCTCCACCTGTTGGGTCAGCTCAGAAACCCTGGTGCGCAACGCATCCACCTGGTTTGTGAGCTCGATGATGCGTTTGATGCCGGCCAGGTTGACGCCCTCATCCTGGGAGAGCCGCTGCACCTCGCGCAGCAGGTCGACATCGCGTTCCGAATAGCGGCGCCCGCCGCCCGAACTGCGCTCCGGGCTGACCAGGCCGAGCCGGTCGTACGTGCGCAGGGTCTGCGCATGCATACCGGCCAGCTCGGCGGCCACCGAAATCAGGAACGTTCGGGCTTCTTCTTTGCGCTTACTCATATGTTGCCAGCCCATCCGGCACGCGGGTCGAATCCGCTGGCCCGCTCCGCTTTCGCGTAGGCCTCCAGGGCTTCGGCCGCTTCCCCTTCCAGGGCCGGCGGAACCGCGACCTTGACCGTCACCAGCAGGTCACCGTGGCCGCCGGAGCGCTTGGGCACGCCGCGCCCGCGGACCCGAAGGATCCGCCCGTCGGACGTACCCTTGGGCACCCTGACCCCGACTTTGCCGTCCAGGGTTGGAACGGAAAGCGTTGCACCCAGCGCCAGTTCGTGGAAACTGACCGGCACGCTGACAGTCAGGTCGTCGCCGTCGCGTCCGAACACCTTGTCCGGGCGCACATGCACGGTGACATAGAGGTCACCCGAAGGTGCACCCCGCAGCCCGGCTTCACCCTGGCCGGCCAGCCGGATGCGCTGACCGTCCTGCACCCCCGGTGGAATCCGCACATTGATCGTGCGGGTCCTGGTCGTGACGCCGGTGCCCTGGCACTCGTCGCACGGGTGCTCGATGATCGAGCCGCTGCCCCGGCATTCGGTGCAGGGCTCGGAGAATCCGAACGCCCCCTGGTTGCGACTGACCACGCCCGAGCCGTTGCAGTTCGGGCACACCTTGGGACTGGTTCCCGGCCGCGCACCGCTGCCGTGGCAGTTGGTGCAGGGCGCCGGGCTGGTCAGCCGTAGCGGCATGGCCACGCCCTTGGTGGCCTCCAGGAAGGACAGTTCGGTTTCGGTTTCCAGGTCGTTGCCACGACGCGGTCGGCTGGGCCGCGGTTGCGCACCGCGGCCGAACAGCCCACCGAACAGGTCACCGATGTTGGCGCCACCGCTTTGCCCTGCCGCGTCGAACAGGTCGCCGAGGTTGAATTCGGCTCCATCGGAGCCGAATCCGCCGCCGAAGTTGCCGCCGGTGTTGAATCGCCGACCAAAGCCACCGCCGGCGAACAGCCGACGGGTTTCGTCATACTCCTTGCGCTTCGCGGGGTCCGACAGAACACTGTTGGCCTCGGACACGATCTTGAATCGCTCCGCTGCACCCGGATCGGGGTTCCGATCGGGGTGCAGTTCGGAGGCGAGTTTCCGGTAGGCCTTCTTGATCTCGTCGGCGCTGGCGTCAGAGGAGACGCCAAGCTCCTTATAGAAGTCCTTCTCGACCCACTCGCGTTGGGCCATGCGCCACCTCCTTACCTCTTCTCTCTAGTTGGTCTGTCTAATTGTCTGATTCTGCGGCCTGTGTACCGGTCGCGTCCGTGTTATCCGCGGGCTCATCCCCATTTTCGGCGTCCGGCACGGTGTCGACGACACCGACCATCGCGTGGCGAACCACTTGATCGCCGACCTTGTAGCCGCGGCGCATCACGGTGCCGACCACGGGATGGACCCCGTCGCCTTCGTGCTGGACGGCTTCATGCAGCGATGGGTCGAACTCGTCGCCCTCCTCGCCGAACCCGGAAACACCCAGTCCCTCAAGGGAGCTGACGAACTTGTCGGCCACCGCCTTGAACGGACCCGATTCCAGGTCGCCATGGCTGCGGGCCCGGTCCAGGTCGTCGAGCACACCCAGCAGCTGGGTGACCACGGCGGCCTTGGCCCGGTCCGCGGTGACCTGCTGATCACGCAGGGAGCGCTTGCGGTAGTTGTCGTATTCGGCCTTGACCCGCTGCAGCGTGGACTTCAGCTCGGCGACCTCGTCGCTATCGCCAGCCGACTCCGGCGCGGCGGCCGCCGGCCCGCTAGGGGCCGGCGCCGACTCACGTACCTCACCGGTGTCGGGATCGACGCGCCGCTTGTCGGTGATGGTCACCGGCTCGTGCGAATCGTTCTCGCTCACTTGGTCTCCCGGTCGTCATCGACAACTTCGGCGTCGACCACATCGTCGTCGGAGCCGGTCGAACCACCGGCGCCGGCACCGGCGGACTGCTCGGCCTGGGTGGCCTCATAGATGGCCTGGCCCAGCCCCTGGCTCTCCTGCCCCAACTTCTCCATCGCGGACTTGATCGCGGAGATGTCGGTGCCGGCCAGTGCCGACTTGGCCTCGGCGATCGCGCCGTCAACCTTGGTCAGCGTGTCCTCGGGAACCTTCGATCCACCCTCGGCTTCACGCTGCTCCTTGACGAACTTCTCCGTCTGGTAGACCAGCGACTCGGCCTGGTTGCGGACGTCGGCCTCTTCGCGACGCTTGCGGTCCTCCTCGGCGTGCGCCTCGGCGTCCTTGATCATCCGGTCGATCTCTTCCTTGGACAGGCCGGAGCCTTCCTGGATCTTGATCGTGTTTTCCTTGCCGGTGCCCTTGTCCTTGGCGGTGACGTGCACGATGCCGTTGGCGTCGATGTCGAAGGTGACCTCGATCTGCGGCACACCACGCGGGGCCGGCGGGATGCCGGTCAGCTCGAAGGAGCCGAGCAGCTTGTTGTGCGAGGCGATCTCGCGCTCACCCTGGAACACCTGAATCTGCACCGACGGCTGGTTGTCGTCGGCGGTGGTGAAGGTCTCCGACCGCTTGGTGGGGATGGTGGTGTTGCGCTCGATGAGCTTGGTCATCACGCCACCCTTGGTCTCGATACCCAGGGACAGCGGCGTGACGTCCAGCAGCAGAACGTCTTTCACCTCACCCTTGAGCACACCGGCCTGCAGCGCGGCACCCACGGCGACAACCTCGTCGGGGTTGACACCCTTGTTGGGCTCCTTGCCACCGGTCATTTCCTTGACCAGATCGGTGACGGCGGGCATACGGGTGGAGCCACCGACCAGCACGACGTGGTCGATCTCGGAGACCGAGATCGAGGTGTCGGCGATCACCGACTGGAACGGCTTGCGGGCGCGGTCCAGCAGGTCCTGGGTGATGCGCTGGAATTCAGCGCGAGACAACTGCTCGTCGAGGAACAGCGGGTTCTTGTCGGCGTCGACGGTGATGTAGGGCAGGTTGATCGAGGTGCTCTGCGAGCTGGACAGTTCGATCTTGGCCTTCTCGGCGGCTTCGCGCAGCCGCTGCATGGCCATCTTGTCCTTGGTCAGGTCGATGCCCGAGGTGCCCTTGAACTTCTCGACCAGCCACTCGACGACACGGTCGTCCCAGTCGTCGCCGCCCAGGTGGTTGTCACCCGAGGTGGCGCGGACCTCGACGACGCCGTCGCCGATTTCCAGCAGCGAGACGTCGAAGGTACCGCCACCCAGGTCGAACACCAGGATGGTCTGTTCCTTGCTGCCCTTGTCCAAGCCGTAGGCCAGAGCGGCCGCGGTCGGCTCGTTGACGATGCGCAGCACGTTCATGCCGGCGATCTGGCCGGCTTCCTTGGTGGCCTGGCGCTGGGCGTCGTTGAAGTATGCGGGCACGGTAATGACCGCGTCGGTGATGTCCTCACCGAGGTAGGCCTCGGCGTCGCGCTTGAGCTTCATCAGCACGCGAGCGCTGATCTCCTGCGCGGTGTAGTGCTTGCCGTCGATCTCCACCGACCAGTCAGTGCCCATATGGCGCTTGACTGACCGAATGGTCCGGTCGACGTTGGTCACTGCCTGGTTCTTCGCGGGCTGGCCGACCAGTACCTCGCCGTTGCGCGCGAACGCGACAACCGACGGGGTGGTGCGGGAGCCCTCGGAGTTCGCGACGACGACGGGGTCGCCGCCTTCCAGAACCGCCACGACGGAGTTGGTGGTCCCGAGGTCGATACCGACCGCACGAGCCATGATGTTGCCTCCTGATAGACATATAGGGGTCTGAGCGGACTGCGCTCAAGACTGCTCCGGCCGACTATAGATTGTCAACCCAGACTTGAGTCTGTATCACTCAACTTGTTGTCGATCTGCTCAACGTGGGCGATCCGGGTTTTGTTCCCGGTGTGGCGATCGGGCCGTTCGGCAATAATGCCGCAGTGAAACAGACACCGGAGCAGCAGCTCGTGCAGCGCCTGTGGGATGAGGCCCGGCGCCGGCCGACGCACCTTCGCCCCGGCGGCCTCCCGCCTGCGTTGCGTGTCCTGGCGATTCTGAGCTGGATCGGCGCGGCGATCATGCTGGCGTTCGGCTTCATTCCCGGGCTCTTCGCCCCTGAGGAGCACTCGCTGTTCGACGGCGAACTGGTCTTCCGGTACTCGCCGATCTGGCCTCTGCTCTGCGGTATCGCCGTTGGTTCCGGCGTGGCGGCAGTCGGCTACATCTACACCGCCACCGGCGAGAACGCCCCGCGGCACCACGCGGCCCTCGCGTGGTGCGCCGGCGCCGCAACCCCGCTGATTCCCATCCTCGTCCTGGCGATCGACCGTTCGTGGCAGGCGATTCCGGCGGCCGCTTCCTGGCTGGCCGCCGCCATTCTGGTGACCACCTACCTGCACGTGCGCCGCCGGCCAATCGGTCCATGGCCGGCAGTCCTGCTCACCTGCCTTGTCGCCGCACCGTGGATCCCCGCCGTCTACGCGAACATCAAATTCGGGCTCGCACTGAACGCCGACGTGCCTGCAGATCCCAACGATCTGCTCACGATGCTCATCGCGAACGTTCCGACCCAAACCTATGTTCCCGGCATATCGCTCGCGTTCGTCGCGGCCATGGCCACCGGCGGCGTGGCGCTTGCCGCACAATCGCGTTCCGCCGTCGCCCACAACGTCTCCCGGCACCGCGCGGGTTGGGGATTCACCGCGGTCCTCTGCGCGATCGCGGTCGGCATCATCGTGCTCGAGGTCAGCGGCGTCGCCGGGATCTCCTCGGGCTTCCTCGAGGGCTACTGGGCGCTGGGTGACCTGGGCACGTGGCCGCACGCCATCATCGTCGCGGCCGCGATCGCCTACGGGACGCAGCGCTCATTCCGGTCGCCGCTGAGCCAGCGTGGCGACGTCGCAACGACATTGGCCATCGGCGTGGCCGCCCTGTCCAACCAGATCGTGATCGCCCTAGTGGTGATCGCGAACCTGTTCGCGGACGCGATCACCGGACCGCGCGAGGACAGCATCGCCCTGCCCACCGAAGCCGGGTTCCTGATCAGCTGGATTGCCATCGGCACGTTGGTACCCATCGCGGTACGGGAGCGGTGGCGCGGCACGGTCGGGCAATTGGTCGCCCGGGTGGGCCTACTGTTCCTGGTCCCCGTCTATATCGGCGTCATGTTCCATTCACTGGGATTCGACTGGCCCGTCGTGTTCTGGGCGAAGCCGTCCCAGGTCGTCATCTGCCTGACGGTCATCGGTTGTGCTGCAACATTATTCGGCCTCGCCGGGCGCCCGACACCAGTATCGGCCGAGATGGCCAACCGGTTGGTGCTCATTCCCCTGCTGATCGTCGTCGGTACGTCGTGGTTGCCGAACGTCATCGCCACCCCGTTGACACCGATCATCGCGGTGACGGCCGCGCTATTCGCGCTGCTGTGGGCAATGCCGCCGGATTCCGGAAATGCACACACCGGCGTCGTGCTCACGGTGTCAGCGCAGTTGTTGCTGGTCGCTGCCGCTGCTGGTGTCGTCACCCTCTATTCCGACTTCTCTGCCGACGATCCGACACTCGCGCTGTTGTTGTTCGCCGTCCCACTGAGCGCCCTGCTGTGCGCCAAAGTGGGAACCTCCGAGAACAACACCGAGCTTGCATCCGACGCGCCCCAGAATCGGCAATAAGGCTGTTCACCGTTCGGTGACACCGGTGCTCACCGAGGAACACGCCCGGCAACTGGCCCAGACCGCGCTGCGGGGGCTACTGCCCGAGCCCGGCAGGCCCTGACGGCTACGTTGCCCGCGCGCCGCGCAGCCGCAGCAGTGCCGTCCCAAACCCCCCGACCACCACCAGCGCCGAGGACACCGGACCACTGACCGCGGCGAACACCCAGCCGGCGACACCGGTGCCCAATACGAACGGCGGTAGCCAGTCGAAGACCTGCGACCATGACGGCGCCGGATGCGGCGCGCGGACCTTGGCACGGACGTACTCGGGATAGAACTCGGTGATGGACACCGCGAAGAACAATGCGGCCAGCTGCAGAATCCAGCCGGTCCAGAAGTTGTCGGTGCTGCCGTAGAGCACGCCACCGACGAAACCGACACACGCCGCGAAGCCGAAGGCCACGGCCCACACTGCGGTCACCACCATGTTGGTGCGCTTGAACAGTGGTGTGCCCCAACGGTCCGGCGGTGTGACGTCGCGCGCATAGGCCGTCGTATACGGCCGGCCGATCATCAGACTGGCGACCGCGAACAGCGCTAGCGAGGCGTTGGTGATCTCCCCCGCCCACATCTCCAGCCACGCCTTCTCGCCGCTGGAGGCCACCAATCCGACGGCGGCCAGCAGCACGAAGTAGGCCACCCCGACCATCTCCAGCACGTGCAGCGGAATGCTGCGACGCCAGGTCAGCACCAGTACCAGCAGCGAGAGGCCCAGCGCGGCCGCGACCGCGATCTCGTACCGACCGGGGCCCGCCAGTATCGCCATCAGCGCCCACGGAACGAGCCCGGACAGCGGGGAGTCCAGGAACGCGTCGAGGGTTTTGCCGAGCACCGGGCCGACTGTAGGTAACTCAACTGGGAGGGGCCGTACAGGTGCCGTAGAGGCGCAGTAGAGGCCCCGGCTCACGGCCGCTATCGCCGCGGTAGCTCAGCAACCCAATTAAAGGCGGACTAATTGGTGTGATCTTGCCGACATTACGGAGGGTAGGATGCCATCGGCGAGCGCCGTAACGCACCATTGTCTCCAATATCGTTAATAAAAAACATAAGTTTTGCCATAAGTGCGGTTACGTGCGCATTGCCGACCGCAGCTTCGAGCTGTCCGTAGCCCAACGCCATCGACTCAGGTGCAGTATTCAGTTGCGCACCTGCGTAAATAGGGAACAGCGGATACCACTTTTCGCGTAGCCGAGTTACTGCCAGCACGGGGTGGCGCAATTGGATTGCTTTTGCTAGATTTCCTGGAACATCCTTAAATTCAAGAGTCAGGGTTCGCCAATATGGATGCGCACGCCGCAGCTGGGCGCCCCGGGAACTACACCGGAAGCCAGCGGTGGCGCGACCCCAAGCGCTACGCCTG
This sequence comes from Mycolicibacterium frederiksbergense, assembly GCF_029893345.1. Lineage (GTDB taxonomy): Bacteria > Actinomycetota > Actinomycetes > Mycobacteriales > Mycobacteriaceae > Mycobacterium > Mycobacterium frederiksbergense_B. The sequence goes on from NZ_JARXVE010000009.1 coordinate 214,965, forward strand.
GCTACTCGGAGCGGTTGTCCCGTGCCTGGTCCCGTTGTCATGGCTCGCGGTGACAATCACCGATCTTTCGATTTGCTGGTGGCTAGGTCCGCTACTGACGTTTATCGCGGTACCAGTGGTCGATCAATTGATCGGCACCGATGCGAGCACCCCTCCCGACGACGCATATATCGAGTTGGACCGCGACCGGTTCTACCGATGGGCGACCTGGCTCTACCTACCCAATCAGTACCTGTGGCTGGTGTTCGCCTGCTGGCTGTGGAGCGGTGGCGGCTGGGTGTCGATGACCTGGTACGACAAGCTTGGCTTGATGGCCACCGTCGGAATCGTGGGCGGAATCGGCATCAATGCGGCCCATGAACTCGGCCACAAACGCGACCACCTGGAAAAGCGGCTCAGCAGGATCGCGCTCGCACAAACCGGCTACGGCCACTTTTTCGTCGAGCACAACCGCGGTCACCATGTTCGGGTAGCCACGCCGCAGGACCCAGCCAGCTCACGGCTCGGTGAGAGCGTGTACCGGTTCGTTCCTCGCTCGGTGTCCGGTGGCGTGCGCTCGGCCTGGGGCCTGGAGACCAGCCGGCTGGGTCGGCGGGGGGCGTCGCCCTGGACCCTCAAGAACGACGTTCTGAGCGGATGGCTGTTGACCATCGCACTGTTCGCCGTCCTCGCCATCTGGTTCGGCCCAGTTGTCCTGCCATGGCTGATCGGGCAGGCGATCGTCGGCTTCTGCCTCCTCGAAGTCGTCAATTACCTGGAGCACTACGGACTTTCGCGCCAACTCCAATCGAACGGGCGCTACGAGAAGGTCTCCGCGCAACACAGCTGGAACAGCAACACCCTGGTGGCCAACGTCTTCCTGTTCCACCTGCAGCGCCATTCCGATCATCATGCGAACCCGCAACGCCGCTACCAGACCCTGCGCAGCAGGGATGACGCGCCGCAGCTACCCGGCGGCTACGGCGCCATGCTGGTCGTGGCGCTCATCCCGCCGCTGTGGCGACGGGTGATGGATCCGCTCGTCGCCGCACACCAAGCGCGGCTGGCTCTTGCACAGAAGGGGCAGCCGGCATGAGGGCGCCGAACCGCAGGCAGTTCCTCACGGCGACCGGTCTTGCGATTGTGGGTGCAGGCGGTGCCGCCGCCGGTGTGTACGCGCTCCGACCCGACCCACCACGACGCAGCCACTACTCGGCGATTGTGATCGGAAGTGGTTACGGCGGTGGAGTTTCCGCCCTGCGGCTCGGGCAAGCAGGAATCGACACCCTGATTCTGGAAAAGGGTCGATACTGGGACACCCCTGACGATGACGGCAGACGATTCTCCAAAATGCTGCCCGCGGATACCCGCGCAGGGTGGTTCACGCAGGTACCGCCCAGCCTGACAACGTCGTTCCGCGGTATCTCGGTCGAAGACGTGGCGCGGCACGCACCGTCACCGCAGCCGATACAGGCGGGAATCTGCGATAAAGCCGCCCACGGCGCGCACGACGTGTTCCGCGGGGTATGCGTCGGCGGCGGGTCGCTGGTGAATGCGGGCATCGCCGCCATTCCGACCACCGCACAGCTCGCCGAGGCGTTTCCCGATATCGACCCGCAGGAGTTCCTGGACACCTACATCGACCGGGCACAGCGGACACTGCAGATCAGCTACCGCGACATGGATTGGTTCGAACAGACCCCGTGGTTCCAATATGCGCGGGTGGGGCGGCAATATGCGGCCGCGGCCGGATATCCGGTCGACTACAACGGCAGCGCATACTCCTTCGACTACATGAAAGACGAAGCCGCCGAATTGGTTCCGCGCTCGGCGCTGGCTTTCGAAAACCAGTTCGGCAACAACTACGGCCGGATCGGCAGCGTCGACGCTACGTATATCGCGGCGGCGCTGGCCACCAAGCATGTCGACCTTCGGCCGCTCACCGAGGTCACCGGGATACGTCGCGAGCGCTCCGGGGAGTACGTGGTGTCCACCCGCACCATCGACCGCTGGGGCACCGAACTCGGGCGTGACGAGATCGGTTGCACCAAACTGGTTCTCAGCGCCGGGGTGCTCGGGACCAACGAGATCCTGTTGCGGGCTCGCGATACCGGTGTCCTGCCGGATCTGCCCGAGGCGATCGGCCGCGGCTACGGGAACAACGGCGACGTGATGGTGTCGCACATGCTCAATGAGCCGGCCGGCACCCAGCAGTCGCTGCTGGGCATGATCAACCTCGACGGTCGCGCCGACCCGGACAATCCCGTCTACGCCAGCATGTTCTCGATGCCGTTGCCGGAAGAAACGTTCATGCTGGGCTACTACGCCATGGTCAAAACCGGCGATCAGACCGACATCACCTACGACCAGCAGTCGGACTCGGTATCCATCCAATGGACCAGTGACCACACCGCCCATCTGGAGGAGCGGGCGCGCCTGGTGTTCGACAGGGTGACGCAGGCCAATCAAGTCGACTATCGCGACGATATTTTCTCCGGAAAAGTGTTCGCCCCCAACACTGTTCACCCTCTCGGCGGATGCCTGCGCGGCGAGGCGACCGATGCGTTCGGACGGGTGAAGGGCTACGACAACCTCCATGTCAACGACGCTTCCCTGCTCCCGGGCTACCTCGGCTGCAATCCGTTCATGACGATCACCGCGCTGGCCGAACGCAACATCGAGGCGATCGTGCAGGGCCGCCGCTGAGCCAATCGACGTGCCAGTGATGCCCACCACGCCTCGCGAGGGCGGCGGAGGCGGATCATGTACTCATGGACACCGACACACGCGTCGACGAGATCGCGCCGGATATCTACCGGCTATCCACCTGGGTTCCCGGCATCACCGAGCACGGCTTCACCTTCAATCAGTTCCTACTGACCGGTGACGAGCCGTTCCTGTTCCACACCGGTCAGCGGTTCCTGTTTCCTCAGGTCTCCCGGGCCGTCGCGCGGGTGCTGCCGCTGACGCAGCTGCGCTGGATCTCATTCGGGCACTTGGAAGCCGATGAATGCGGAGCGGTCAATCAGTTCCTGGCGGCCGCGCCCCACGCCGAGGTCATCCACGGCCCGCTCGCCGTCATGCTGTCGCTGACCGATATATGCGACCGAGCGCCCGTCGTGGCACCGCAGGACGGCGCACACGATATCGGCGGACACCGGCTGCGGTTCATCGCCACACCGCATGTCCCGCACAACTGGGAAGCCGGGCTGTGGTTCGACGAGACCACCTCCACCCTGCTGGCCGGTGATCTGTTCACGCACACCGGGAAATGCCCGGCACTCACCGAATCCGATTGTGTGGCGCCCGCACTAGAGGCCGAAGGGCTGTTTCATGCAACCGGGCTGACGACGAATCTGATCCCCACCCTGGGCCAGCTGGCCGCGTTGAAGCCTGCCACGCTGGCGATCATGCACGGCGCCTCGCACCACGGTGACGGGGCCGCGCAACTGCACGCGCTGGCCGACGGGTACGCGGGGCTGTTCGGCGCGTCATGACCCGGTCTCCCAGGCTCGCTGCGTAGCCTTGGCCCGGTGAAAGGCCCGGTCAAAGCGTGGCGATTGCTGGGAGGTCTGCTCGCCGCGGGCGCCCTGATCGCAGGCTGTCAGTCCAGCATCGAGGGCACGCCCGTCCCCAGCGCCCTGTCACCGACCGAGCCGAGTTTCCCAACCGCTCGGCCCACCCGGTCCAGCCCGGCGCCGACACCCCGCACCACCGCCGCCACACCTCCGGGCACGTCCACAGCAAAACCACCGGCCGGCGCCACCCCACTGCAGCCACAGAACGGCTACGTCTTCATCGAGACCAAATCCGGTAAGACCCGCTGCCAACTGTCCAGGCAGGAGGTCGGGTGTGAATCGGACTTCAATAACGCACCGGTGATCGGCGGGTCACCCGCCAACGGGGTGAGACTCACCGCCGACGGTCAAATTCAATGGATAGTCGGCAATCTCGGCGACATTCCCGTGGTGACCCTGGACTACCGCACATACAGCGCGCTGGGCTGGACGATCGAGGCCAGCAGCTCGGGCACCAGGTTCACCAACGATGCCAGCCACCACGGGATGAATGTCGCTGTCGAAGGGGTGCAAATCTTCTAAAGTTGGACCAGACCGCAAGTGTGGAGGCGGAGGCGGAGTCATGACTTCAAGCGAGGAACCGGAGGCGGATCGCGCATGACAGTAGCCCAGCGGGAACGTGCCGCACTCGTTGAAACCATGCGCACCGCGGGCCCCGATGCGCCCACCCTCTGCGAAGGGTGGACCGCCCGTGACCTGGCCGCCCACCTGGTGGTGCGGGAACGTCGACTCGACGCGGCGCCGGGCATCATGGTCCCCCAACTCGCCGGCTACACCGCGCGGGTTCAGCGACAGGTGACCGATAGCACCGACTGGGCCGACCTGCTGGACCAGATCGCCGCCGGACCGCCGCTGTATTCCCCGTTCAAACTGCTGGATCCGTTGGTCAACGTGGCCGAGATGTTCATTCACAACGAAGATCTGCGCCGGGCCCAACCCAATTGGGAGCCAAGGGATCTCGATGACGCGACGGTGTCCGCGCTGTCGCGGGGAATCGGTGCGATGGCCCGGATGACGATGGGGAAATCCCCGGCCCGGGTGGCATTGAAAACGCCGGAGGGCAAGACGCTGGCCACCGTCGGCGCCGGACCGGAGGTGACCGTGACGGGGGCGCCCGGTGAGCTGTTGCTGTTCGCCGCTGGCCGCGAACCCGCCCGTGTGACGTTCTCGGGAGACGACAACGCGGTCGCCGCACTCCGCGCCGCGCGTCGCGGGCTGTAGAAACCCAGGTCATCCGCGGCTTTACTCGTTCTTGATCGGGCGTTGAATCGCCACACCGACGATTGGCGCGTGAGTACGCTTTCATCGGTGGAACTGGGGGTTTTGGGTCCTCTTCAAGTCCGAATGGACGGTGCGCCCGTCGCAGTGCCGGGCGCAAAGCCGCGCGTCATCCTCACGATGCTGGGGCTGCACAGTGGTTCGGTGGTTCCGGCCGACGTGCTGATGGAATTGCTCTGGGGCGACGATCCGCCACGTACCGCGCCCAAAGCCCTGCAGACCCACATCTCGTCGCTCCGTCACACCCTCGGCAACGGTTTCGTGTTGACCGAAGGGACCGGCTGGCGCCTGAACACGACCGGGATCGATGCCTCGCGCTATCGGGCGTTGGCGAAATCTGGCCGGGATGCTCTCGGCGCGGGCGACACCGGTCGTGCAGTCACGCTGTTCGACGAGGCGCTGACGGTCTGGCGTGGAATGCCCGAGCTGCCCGATAGCCGGCGTGGGGCATCTGAGAAAACCCGCTGGATCGAGGAGCACGCCTCGCTGGTGGAGGATCGGGCCGACGCGCTCCTGGCGACGGGGCGGGCCGCTGAGCTCATCGGTGAGCTCGAAGCCGCCGTGGGTGACGCGCCGCTACGCGAAAGACGCTGGGGTCAACTGATGCTCGCCCTCTACCGCGCCGGCAGACAAGGCGAAGCCCTGGGCGCGTTCAAACGGGCGCAAGCGGTTTTGGCCGACGAGCTGGGGGTCGATCCCGGTCCCGATCTCCGGCGGCTCGAAACCGCGATCGTCGCACAGGATGCATCACTGGAAATCCCTGCCGTACAACGTGTTCCCTCGGCGGTACGCACCGTGACCTTCCTACTGACCGATATCGAAGGTTCGACCGTCGCATGGGAGGCGGACGCCGATGCCATGGCGCCGGCACTCGCCCGCCACGACGAACTCGTCGAACAAGTCGTCACGTCCCGCGGCGGTCGGCTGATCAAGACCCGCGGCGAAGGCGATGCCACGTTCTCGGTCTTCGATCGTCCGTCGACGGCGGCTGCCGCCGCCCTCGAGCTGCAGGATGCGATTCTTCACGAGCCGTGGGATCTCCAGCAGCCCATGCGAATTCGCGTTTCACTGCACACCGGCGAGGCCGAGCTCAGAGACGGCGACTACTTCGGCCGTGCCGTCAACCGTGCGGCCCGGCTGCGGTCATTAGCCGTGGGCGGACAGATCCTGTGCTCTGGTGCGACCGCAGAACTCATCGTCGACACGCTGCACGACGATGTTGTGCTGGCCGATCTGGGCATGCGCGAATTGCGCAATCTGGCGCGCCCTGAGCACGTGTTCGAGCTTCGCTTGGACACCGAGGACCGTCCGGAGACTCCCGCAGGTGATTCGTCCACGGAACAGCCCGACCTTCCCGCGGTGCTTGCCGGCCTCGGTCCGTTCGTCGGGCGCAGCCGCGAACTGGAGCAACTCGTGGCTTCGTGGCAGGCCACGCTCACCGGTGGCACCCGCGCGGTGCTGATCGCCGGCGAGCCGGGGGTCGGCAAGACGCGGCTGGCCGGCGAATGGTCCCGGCAGGCCCACGACCACGGCGCAGTGGTGCTGTACGGCCGCAGTGACGAGGACCTCGGCGCGCCGTACCAGCCTTTTGCGGAAGCCCTTCGCGCGCTCGTACCCTGCGTCGGTACCAACCGGCTGCGCGGGACGCGCGGAGTCGAAGCGTTACTGCCGCTAATCCCCGGGTTGACCGACGTCCTCCCCGATCTCGCCGCGCCGCCCCGTGCCGACCCGGACACCGAACGCTACGCACTGTTCGACGCCGTCGTAGCGCTGCTGGGCGTCGCCTCGGCGGATGTGCCCATCGTCCTGGTACTCGACGACCTGCACTGGGCGGCCAAGCCAACCCTTCTGTTGCTGCGCCACCTGCTGCGGTTCGGCGAGCACGCCCGCATGCAGATCATCGGCACCTACCGCAGTACCGACCTGGACCGCTCCCACCCGCTGGCGGCGATGCTCGCCGATCTTCACCGCGACGGCACCGCCACCCGAATTGCCCTCAGCGGCCTCGATGGGGCCGACGTGACCACGTACGTCGCCCAGGCCGGATACGACGATGAGGAGCTTGCGCGCGCGTTGGCGTCGGTCACCGGCGGGAATCCGTTCTTCCTCATCGAGGCCTTGCGCCATGTGCAGGAAAGCGGCGGCCACTGGGACCCGAGCACCCTGCCACAGGGAGTCCGGGAAGCCGTGAGCCGCAGGCTTTCCCGACTCCCGGCGGAGACCAACAAGGCGCTCGCCGCGGCCGCGGTCGTCGGCAGCCGGTTTGCCCTCGACCTGGTCGAGCGGGTGGTCGAGCAGGACCTGGTCGACGCGTTCGACGAGGCATGCCAGGCCGGCATCCTCATCGAGGAGCCCGGTGGTCACTACCGGTTCAACCACGCGATCGTCCGCCAGTCGCTGCTTGCCGAACTGGCGTCGGTGCGGCGCATGCGACTGCACCAGCGCATCGCGACGACGCTGGAGAACGAGCCCGGTGCCGACGACGATCTCCTGGCTGAATTGGCCTACCACTACTTCGAATGTGCATGGGCGGGAAACGCTCTCAAGGCCGTCGAGTACTGCCGCCGCGCCGCAGACCAAGCGATGACCCGACTGGCATACGAGGGCGCCGCCGACCTCTATGACCGTGCCCTGCACGCGCTGGAAGAGCTTGACGAGGAGCTGCCCGATCAGGAGGACCAGCGCGCCGAGCTACTGGTGGCACGCTGCGAAGCGCTGCTGGCGGCCGGTGATGTGTCCTCGGCGGCAGGCGCGGTCGAGCAATTGATGGCGGGGACGCGTGATTCGGCTCGCCTTGCGGCATGGGCGACGTGCTTTGAGGGCGAACTCTCTATGCTCGTCGATCCCGGGCGCTTGGACGAGATCGAATCTGCGGTGAGCGCGGCCGCCGAGAAGCTGGCCGAATTGGGCGATACCGCAGGGGAAGCCAAGGCTCACACTGTTCGAGCCGGGTGCCTGTCGCGCCTCGGGCGTATCGGCGACTGCGAAGTTGCGTTGGACAACGCTCTCACCGCGGCGCGGCAGGCACCGGAACACCGCAGGGTGAACGCGGTGCTCGCGGGGGCTCCACTGGCCGCACTGTGGGGACCCAACCCGGTTCCGCGCGCGGGCGGACGGTGCCTTGACGTGGTGCGGCTGCTGCGAATCACGGCCGATGCGCCTGCTGTCGAAGCGACATCGACGCGGTGCCAGGCGGTCCTGGAGGCGTTTCGCGGACGAGCGGCCGCGGCCCGGCGGATGATCGACTCGGCCCGGCGCACGGTCACCGAGCAGGGTTTGCGCCATGCGTTGCTTGAGGTCGAACATTTCGCCGGCATCGTCGAGCTGGTTGTCGACGATCCCGCTGCCGCCGAGCCACATCTTCGCCATGCCTACAACGGCTTTCGCCGCATGGGCCTGGACGCCGACGCCGCCGAGACCGCCGCACTGCTGAGCCGCACTTGTCTGTTGCTCGACCGCGACATCGAGGCGGAGGAGTTGTGTTCGGAGAGTGAGCGTCTCGCCGGGCACGCGCTGAAAGCGTCGATCGCCTGGCGCACGGTTCGGGCGCAGCTACTTTCCCGCAGTGGCGAGCACGCCGAGGCTCGGCGAGTGGCCGGAGACGCCGTCACCATTGCGGAACGCACCGATGCGCTGGTCGATCACGGTGACGCCTGCCTTGCGCTGGCAACAGTGTCGGTGGCTGCTGACGACAAGGAGGGGGCTCGGGCGGCAGCGGAGCGCGCGGTGGACTTGTACGAGCGGAAAGGGGCTGCGGCACTTTCCGAAAAGGCGCGCCGCATTCTTGGCGAGCATGTTTCACCTCCTGCCGCGTCTCCTCCACAAGCGCCGACCGTCGAACTCGACAACGCATGCGTACGCGCGGGCGAGCGCGTCATGTCTGCCATTGAGCGCGGGGCCTGGGACGAGTTCGAGGGGCTGTTCTCACGCGAGGCCACTCTGGAGAGTCACCGGAAGATTGTCGGCTTCAGACCGATCGACCTCCCATCGGACTGGGTGCATCTGAATAGGCGCACTCTCGAGGAAGGCGGTATGCGGGTCACTGCGGTGGTAATCGCCGTTCGAGGTGAGCGCCTGGCCCTCGCTCGATTGAAGGGGTGCACTGCCGACATGGACTCTGGGGCACCGCAGGACGAACTCCTCCAGTTGTACGGCATCGACGAGGAAGGCCAAATCGCGCTGCAGGTGTGGTTCGACGTCGAGGACATCGACACAGCCATGGCCGAACTAGACGCCACGCACGCAAGATTCGAAGAAGAACTTCCGCGAACGCTGCGGCTGGAGAACACCGCAAGCCAAGTGGACCAATGCTTCTGGAGGTCTTTTGCGGAGCGGGACTGGGACGCCATGGCGGAGATCTTGACCGAAGACTTTTCGCTTGACGATCGTCGTCAAGTGTTGAACGCCGGCCTTCGACAGGGCAGGGACACCGAAATCGACAATGTGATGGCCATGGCCGACGTCACCGGACACGCAAACGTGACGACGAACGTATTTGCGACCCGCGGTGAGCGCCTCGCCCTCCGCCGTCTCTGCTTCTCGGGGCAAGACCAAGAGCCCGAGAGGTTCCATGCCGAGATGGTCGGCGTCGTCGAGATCAATGCCAACAACCAGCTCGCGGCTCACATTGTGTTCGACCTTGACGACATCGACGCAGCCTTCACGGAACTCGACGCCCGCTACTTGGCCGGAGAAGCGGCCGCTCATGCGCACACGTGGTGTGGCGTCGTTGCCGTTTACGCCACGCTCAATCGGCACGAGCTTCCCGCGACCACGGCGAACTGGATCGACATCGATCACCGACGGTTAGTCACTATTGAGGCGGGTGATCTTGGCGCGTCGCTCCGCGCGGTCTGGGACATCTCGTCGCAGGCCGCGATTTTTGTCGAGGCCGTGCATCGGCTCAGTGATGTCGGAGCAGTCGTAACTCACCTGGCGTCAGCGACCTCGCGAGAGGGGTTCGAGGCCGAATGGCGGGAGATCTGCATCTTGACCTTCGACGCCGACCTTATTAGCCACGGCGAAGTATTCGACGAGGCAGACCTCGACGCCGCCCTCTCGCGGTTCGACGAGCTCAGCCCGCCAACGCCGCGGCTGTACAACGCGGCATCCCAAGTGTTCGAGCGTATCCACCAGAATTACGCCGCCGATGACTGGGACGCAGTGGCGAAAGCGCTGGCCGATGACACCGTGATCGACGATCGTCGTACGTTTGTGGGCGCCGGGGTCCGGCACGGCCGCGAGGCCGTGATCGACAACGGGCGCGCGGTCATCGACGTCGGGCTGAGAACCGAAGCGGTGACCACCATCGCGATCCGCGGGAAGCGCCTCGCCCTCGCGCGCGTTCGGGTAAGCGTGTCGGGAGGTGGGCAGGATCGGTTCAACATCGACGACTTTCAGCTGGTCGAGATCGGCGCGGACAAGCGGATTTCGGCCATAATCGTGTTCGACCTGGACGACATCGACGCCGCCTTTGCTGAACTCGACGCCCGCTACCTCGCGGGTGAAGCCGCCGCTCATGCGCATACGTGGTCTGCAGTCGTGGCTGCTACCGCGGCGCTCAACCTGCACCAGCTCCCGGTGACAACACCGGATTTCGTGGACATCGATCACCGCCGCATCGCAAGCATCGCCGCAGGCGACATGAAGACACTTCTCCGTACCGCGTTGGACTTCACACCAACGTTCTCGAGTTACGTCGAAGCAGTGCACCGGCTGACCGAGCTCGGAACGGTCGTCACGCAAGTGGCGCATGGCACCTCCCACGATGGCTTCGACGCAGAGTGGCGGATAATCGGACTGCTAACGATCGAGGGTGACCGAACCAACCGATGCGAAGTCTTCGACGAGGCAGACCTCGACGCCGCCCTCGCGAGGTTCGACGAGCTCAGTCCGCCGACGACGGCCACTTGAGATCACCGATACCCTGGCCTTCGTGGATTTCCGTGTGTTCGTCGAACCCCAGCAAGGCGCTACCTACTCTGACCAGCTCGCGGTGGCCCGCACCGCCGAAGACCTCGGCTACTCGGCGTTTTTCCGGTCTGACCACTATCTGGCGATGAGCGGCGACGGCCTGCCCGGCCCCACCGACTCGTGGGTGACGCTGGCCGGTATCGCCCGGGAGACCTCGACGATCCGGCTCGGCACCATGGTCACCTCGGCCACCTTCCGCCATCCCGGACCGCTGGCCATCTCGGTGGCTCAGGTCGACGAAATGAGCGGTGGCCGTGTCGAATTAGGCCTGGGCGCCGGCTGGTTCGAGGCCGAGCACCTGGCCTATGCCATCCCGTTCCCGCCACTGGGCGAGCGTTTCGACCGGCTGACCGAGCAGCTGCGCATCCTCACCGGGCTGTGGGATACGCCCGTCGGCGAGACCTTCGACTTCACCGGCACCCACTACACCGTCGTCGACTCACCGGGTCTACCCAAACCCACCCAGGCCCCGCATCCGCCGATCGTCATCGGCGGGATGGGCGCCAAGCGCACACCCGCGCTGGCCGCCGAGTTCGCCTCTGAGTTCAACGTGCCGTTCGTACCGCTGGATGACCTCAAGACGCAGTTCGCCCGGGTGGCCACCGCCCTGGCCGACGCCGGTCGGCCCGCCGACTCGCTGACCTACTCCGCGGCGTTCGTGGTGTGCGCGGGACGCGACGAGGCCCAGATCGCCAAGCGGGCGGCGGCGATCAACCGCGAGGTGGACGAACTGCGTTCCAATTCTCCGCTGGTCGGCACCCCCGCCGAGATCGTGGACAAGCTGGGTCCGTTCCTGGAGGCCGGGGTGCAGCGGGTCTACCTGCAGGTGCTCGACCAGTCTGACCTGGATCATCTCGAGTTCTTCGCGAGTGAAGTCATCGCTGCGCTGAGCTGACCGGAACCCGGACACGGGCGTCGCATTAGTATCGATGCCCGTGGCCGGTGACCGGAATGACCAGGGACAGTCTCCCGAGCCGCCCTGGCATCACTCGACGCCGGTCGTTGCGGGAGCCAGCTTGGCCGCCCTCTTCGTGATCGGGCTGGTGGTGTGGGCGGCGGTCGCGCTGACCTCGGCCAACGGACCCGAGGACGCACCGATCGACTTCATCCCGCCCACCTTCGCGCCCAGTTCGACGAAGACCTCGAAGTCGACCACGACCCCGACGATCACCACCACACGGACCCCGGTGACCACCGATTTCGGCCTGCCCGACGTATCGGATACCTCGGGTACATCGAGCACAGAGACGTCGGAGACATCGGAAACCTCGGAGACGACGGAGACAACGACGACGACGACGTCGACTTCACCTACATCGACCGTGCCGCCAAGCACCCGGTCGAACGGCGGTTACGGCGGCGAATACCCCACCACCTACACCCGGCCACGCACCAACGTGACACGCACGCTGTATCCGGCGCCCGGCGGCTGAGCGCGCCTAGCATCTGACCGCGTGGCGAACTATTACGACGACGAGCCGACCCAATACGCCCCCAGCTACGGCGGATACGCCGAGCCTCCCGCGCCGCCCACTCCCGAGCCTGATCCCTGGTACCGCAAGCCCGCCGCGCTGATCGGTTTGGGCGCCCTCGGCGCGGTCATCGCGGCACTGGTCATCTACGCGCTGGTGCAGTTGTTCTCCTCGGACTCCCCGTCCACAACCACGACCACCACGTCGACGACCCCGACCACCACCTCGACCTCGGCCGGCGCTCCGGCCCCGGTGGCTCCGGCGCAGACTCATACCGTTACCGAGACTGCGCCCACGTTGACCACGACAGTCGAGGAGACCACGGCCGCCACGACAACGACGACTGAACCCAGCACGACGACAACAACGACCACCACCACGACAACGGCGCCGTCCACCACGGTCAGCACGACGACGATCACTCAGACGACGACGGTTTCGGCCCCCGCGACCGCTGGGCAGTAGCGAGGGTTCCACGGCTCACTCGCCGAAACGGCATTCCGGCAGACCTTTACTCGCACTTTCGCTGCTGGAATGCGGTTTCGGCGCAGGCCTACCGTGCCGGCCCGGGCGTAGGCGCTGCTGAAGTGGGCGTGGGCGCCGCCGAAGTGTGGGTCGGTTCCGCTGTATGTGTCGGCTCAGGCGTCGGCTCCGCCGTATGTGTCGGCTCAGGCGTGTGCGTCGGCTCAGGCGTGTGCGTCGGCTCAATTGACGGCGTAGGCGTAGCAGTCGGCGTGGGCACCTGCGACGTTGACGGCGATGGTGATGACGAAGACGTCGGCGGCTTGAAGGTCGGCTTCGGCAGCTGCGGTACCGGCAACTGCGGGATCGACACTGGCGGAAATACCAACGGCGGCACTGGAATCGGCACGACCACCAGAGGCGGAGGCACAGGCGCGGGAGCAGCTGGTTGCGGCGCGGCCTGCGGCGCGGGAGCCACCTGCTGAGGCGCGGGCGCCAGCGGCGCGCTCTGCACCCACCGCGGTGCGGCCGCCGGGACGGGCGCGGCCTGCGCGGGTGCCGGGCCCGCGGGATCGCGCACCACCACGGTCCGGGTCGGCGGCGCGGGTGCGGCCTGCGCCAGCGAGGACTCGACCGGGGCCGATCGCGGCGCCGAAAGACCGGATGCCGAAGCCGCGTCGAGCCGGTCGGCCCGCGCCGAAAGCACCATGCCGACGGTGCCGACGACCGCCAGGAACACCGCCGCGTACGCCACCACACCCCCGCGCCGGTACCAGGGCACTGACACGAGTGCGGGCGGCTCAGCGTCGGAGAACACGAAGCCCGGTCGGGCCGAATCGTCGGACACCGATTCCGGAACGAACTCGGCGACCTCCGGAACAGCGTCAACCGCCGACCAGGCCAGCGCGGACGCGGCCAGCGTGCCGGTCCCCACAATGGGCGCAGAAGCCGGTGCAGCACCGACCACCTGCGTCGCGGTGTCGTCGGCACCGCGACGGGCCAGCAGTCCGGCCCCGACCGCCGCGATCACCTGAGCTTGCGGCACGGTGCTGACCGGCATCTGGAAGGCCTCGGAAAGTCGTTGGGTGACAAGCGGTATCCGCGCTCCCCCACCAACCGTGACCAGCGCTGCCAGCTGGGACGGGTGGATACCGTTGCGGCGCAGCAGATCCCACACGGCGTCGATCAGCCCACCCAGCGGCTGGGCCACCACCGCTTCCAGTTCAGCCCGGGTAACCCTGATCGTGCTGCCTGCGGGTCCGATCAGGCTGGTGGCGCTCTGATAGCTCAGCTGCTCCTTGGCGATCCGGCACTGCTCGCGCAGCTGGACCAGTGCCGGTACCGCGGCGGTGCCCGCCGGTTCGGCATCGAGGTTGTTCAGCACCTGGCGCAGCATTTCCTGGTCGATCAGATCGCCGGAGAAATCGTCGTACCGCACGGTCTGCCCGATGGTCGCGAACCCGGCGCCGGCGTCGGCCAGGGTCACACTGGTGCCCGACGCCCCGAAATCGCACAACGCGACGACCCCGCGAGCCGGCAGGCCGGGATGGGCCTGGATGGCGGTCAGCGCCGCGACCGAATCGGCGACCACCCGAACCCCGGGCAACACATCGCGCACACTCTGGACTGCCGCGCGACGCCAATGCGCGGGCACCGCCAGCACCGTCGTATCGGGACGACGAGCCGGGCTGGCTTCCCGGGTCAGCGCCTCGACGGCATCGGCCAACAACGACTCGGCACGATGCGTCGAGCCGTCGGCGGCGACCAGCGGCACCGGATCGCCGACGCGCCCCACGAAGTCGGTGAACACCAGCCCGAGCCGGTGCACCAACGGCCCACGGTCGGTGATCGCCACCAGATTGGTCGCCCCAACGGACAACCCCAGGCAATCACGCATACCTGTATGTCGCCGGCGGAGCCCGATTCGTTAGGCCGTTGAAGAAACTCAGCGATAACGCGTCGAATACTCGGAGACCAATGCCTCCGCGCTGCGCACCGCGGCCCGGCAGGCCCGGGTGGTGAACGGGTCGTTGAGTGGATGATCGGCGCGCCGCCGCCAGCGTTGCGCCGCGGCGAACGCCGCGCGCGGCCCGTCGTAGGGGATGTCAGGTTGTAGCCCGAGCCGGCTGGCCGCATCGGTGCCCGAACCGCCGATGAGGCGGCGCAGCGAGGCCATCTCGTCCTCGGTGAGAGTGGTTGAGCGCGAACGCAACAGGCGGAGCAGCCGCAACTCCTCGAACGCATGCGTGTCGGCCAGCAGCGGGTCGATGTCGGCGAGGATGTGCGGGGTGGCGTAGATCGGGTTGTGCTGCACGAACTGTCGCAACGACAACAGCGCGGTGTGCGCCTTGAGCAGGTCCGAGCGTTGCGCGAACTGCTGATCGATCACATCGCGCAGGGCGACCAGGCCGCTGCGTTCCAGCAGCTCGTCGGCCAGCGCGACGGAATCGGAGACGCCTGCGCTCAGCACCGCGATCGAGATCCGGATGCCGAACATGCCGAACCGGTCCAACAGCGCGGCGCGGGTGGGCGCGTCCACCGGCAAGGCGCTGTCCTCCCGGACGAAGCGGTCCACCGACAGCATCGCCTTGGCCAGCTCCGCCGGTTCGACCGCGGCGAGCTTCTGCAGCGCGACGAACTCGCTTTGCCGCAGCGTGCGGGCGGTGAGCGCGAGCAGTCCGGACACCGGGACGACGGCCTGGCAGATGCCGGTCTTGTCCATCTCGGCGGTGAACCGCTTGGCGACGTCCTTGGCCGACATCATCGCGTCGATGCGCCCGGCGCCGACCTCGTCGGCCCGCGAAGCCACCCCGATCACCCCGAGGGCGCCCGACGAGCCGCCGACCAGCTCGCCGATCTGTTTGAGCAGGGCGATGTCGGCCGCGTTGAGGGTCCGCAGCAGGAACACCACCGCGTCGACGCGCGGCACCCCGTCCTCGGGGACCAGCAGCCGGTGGGTTCGCTGCGATACGTCGCGCGACAGCGAGGAGGTGCCCGGGGTGTCGATGATCGTGGTGTCGATCAGCTCGGCGGCCGGCCACTCCACGTCGAGGTCGACCACGTCCTCGGCGTCCAACGCGGCGAAGCTGAAGGTCAGACCCCGGTCATGCGGATCCCGCGCGATCGGCACATTGGAGCGGCGTCCGCCACGATGGTTGGCGGTCACCTTCGGGGTGGGGCCGTGCCGGAACCAGGTGACGATGCGGGTCGCCTCGGTGGCGTCGGTGGGCGCGATGTCCTCCCCGACCAGCGCGTTGACCAGCGTCGACTTTCCGGCCTTGAGCGTGCCGGCCAGCGCGATACGGATCGGCTGGTTGAGCCGACGCCCGATGCGGTCAAGCTCGTTGTGCACGTCGGGCCGATGGCGGTAGGCCGGGTCGCTCCGGTACGCCTGCACGGTGCCACCCAGGATCGAGCGCACCTGATCGACCGTGCTCACGCTGCGAAACCCACCCCTTCCAACCCGGAAGTCGAAACCCGGAAACTAACCCGTCGAGCTTAGTGGGGCTTCCCTGGCCAGATTCTGGGCGTGCTGAACCACCTGGGTGAGGATGTTCTGCTGGTGTTCCAGTTCCTTGACCCGGGTGTTGCGCTCGCTCTCCTCGACCTTGGCCGCGGACAGGGTGGCCTGCAGCGACTCGTTGAGTGATCGGGTGGTCTGGTTGGCGATTTCCCGGTAGTGGTCGCGCAGTTGGCGTTGGATGCCTTTGAGCCGGTCCCGCGATTCCTTGCCGACCACGAACGCCACGTCGTCGATGAACTTGCGCAGATTGGTCTTGGCCTCGCCGCGCACCCGCAGCATGCGGTTTTCCATGTCTTCCTTGTAGGCCTTGCGGCCGAGCAGTAGACCGGCACCCACCGACAGCGGGTTGAACATGCCCAGCCCGGCGAACGAGGTGAGCATGCCGAACATCAGCACACCGCCGTAGGAGCCGCGCATGCCGGTGATGACCTTGTGCCCGGCCTTGATCGGTTTGGCCTCCAGCTTGGCCAGCGAGTTCATCTCGCCGAACCCGGCGCCCATGTCGCGGGCATCGATCTGGGGCAGCTGCACCGCCTCCAGACCCGCCTCGGTGAAGGTGCGGGCCACCTCGGCGGCCAGCGCCTCCGCGCGTTGATAGGCCCAGACGAAGTTGTCGCCGACCGCGGTGGCCACCGCGTCTTCCACCTCGGCCCCGATCTCGGCCCAGTGCAGGGCGGGGTCGCCGGAGTCGATCACCTTCTCAGCGTGTGCGGTGATGTTGCGGAACCGGTAGCGCAGATCGTGATCGACGTCGGCGGTCAGGTCGTTGATGCCGTCGCCGAGCACCTGCTGCCACAGCGCCGTGTGCTGCAGGGCCTCCTGGGCTTCCTCTTTGCGCCGCTCCAGGTCGGCGGTCAGCCGCTGGCGTTCACCCGGATCGTTGAAGGCCGACAACTCGGAGTTCACCGCCATCAGCAGATGTTCTGCCGCCGAATGGATTTCGGCCACCACCTGGTCGCGGATGCGATCGTTTTCCCGCGACAGCACCCGGTCGGACAGGAACTTCACGATGGCCGGGAAGTTCGACTCCTCGTTGAGTTCCTTGTCGTTGGTTGCGATGGCATGGCTGCGCAGCACGGAGGACACTGGCGTCACCGGGGTCGAAATACCGGCGCGCTGCAGGTGGGCGATATTGGTCCCGACGATGTCCCGCCAGCGCGGGTACAGATCGGTTTTGGTGGCGACAATCGTTGCCACCGGGCAGATTTCGACCGCCTGACGAATGAACGTCATTTCCGGCTCGGTGAACTCCTGGCTGGTGTCGCTGACCATCAGCACCGCGTCGGCGTCGGGCAGCAAGCCCAGAGTCGCCGAAAGATGCGGCTGCCCATGCCCGCCCACGCCGGGGGTGTCGATGAACGCCAGCCCGCCTTTGAGCAACGGGCTGGGCGCGGTGACCTCGACCCGCAGCACTTCACGACCACCGGCTTCGGGCGCGCGGCGCAGATCCTTGGTCAGGTCCGAGGGCGCGATGCTGATCAATTCCGGTTCGGCGCCGTCGGGCCGGGCCACCACCAGGCGCGCCGAGGGCTGTTCGCCGTAGGAGACGACCGTGGCCAGCACGGTGCTCTCGTCGTCGCCGACCCGGGCCACCGGAACGTTGAGCAGCGAGTTGAGCAGCTGGCTCTTGCCCTGCTTGAGCTGGCCGGCGATGACCACCCGGATCTGCGGATCGCTGATGCGTTCCTTGGCGCGGGCCAACCGCTGCACCAGGTCACCACGGTCCCTGGCACCGGCGATTCGGCTGGCATGGTCGATCAGTTCGACGATGACCGCGACTTTGCGCGGGTCATTCGGTTGCGTCATTCGGTGCTCCTCCGGCCCTCAACGGTAAACGCACGAACTGGCGGGGACCGCCCTATGGGTGGTCCCCGCCGGTCGTGGTGATCTGCGGATCAGAAGCCGTGGAACCCGGCCTGCGGGTCGACGGTGTTGTGGCTGGCCACATCGTTGGTGGTGGACACATTGGTGTGCAATCCACCGACCTGGTGCACCGAGTCGTCGGTCACCGAGGTGTGCACGGAGCTGTCGTTGTGCACCGAGGTGGTGTCGTACACCGAGCTGTCGCGCACCGAGTGATCCGACAGCGAGGTGCTGGTCGACGTCGAGGACTGCACCGACGAGTCGATCACGCTGCTGTTGCCGCTGCCCACGTCGTGACCCGCAGTGGTCTGGTTGCCACCGACCGAGTGGTTCGACTTGTCGCTGATCACGATGCTGCCCGCGTTACCGCCGGAGCCGGCGTTGGCGTGTCCGCCGCCGATCCCGAGCAGGCCGCCACCGCCGCTGGCGCTGGCGTTGCCGCCGTGCCCGCCGCTCATGTCGACATCGCTGATCACCGGACCGTCGTTGCCGGAGATGACGTTGCCGCCGGCGTGCTGCGAGCTGTCCTCGATAGCGTTGCCCTGGCCGACGTTGACGTGCGAGCCGGAGCCGGCCCAGACGTCGCCGTTGTTGACCGTGTTGCCGTGGCCGAGCACCGCGCCGTCACCCGTGACGATGGGGCCCTGGGAGTGGCCGGTGTTGACCACCGCACCGTCGGTGGCGGTGTTGGTGGTGGTGGTCTTGTTGCCCAGGGTGATGTCCCCGAAGCCCAGGTTGAACGCACCCTGCTGGGCGTTGGCGCCGGCGTGCTGGTCCGGGCTCATCACCGGGACGTTGTTGTGGCTGGCCAGATCGGTGGAGTTGCCGCTGAGCAGGTCGGTGTTGGTCTGCGGGGCGAAGGTCGGCTGCGAGGTGAACGACGTCTGCGGGGAGAACGGGGAGGCGATGCTGTGGTAATCGGCCACCGCCCGCTGCAGTCCGTACACCGGGTCGCCGTTGCCCAGGGCGATGCCGGCCGGTGCGGCGGTCGCGGCGACGGAGGCCAGCTGGGCCGCGGAAACATTCGGCAGTCCCGCGTCGCGCAGTGCGCCGTTGGGATCGGCCACGTAGGCCGCTGCGGCGGCCGGGCTGCGGAAGAGCTCGAGGATGAAGTCGATCAGAGTGGTCATGTCTCCAACCTTTCGGATGTTGCTGGGAGTCTCTTGAAAGTCCCCCGCCGGGCTCTCCGGCATCTGGACACCAACTTATGGACGCGCCGCCGCCCCGGAAACGGGGTCGGTTCCCCTCCCCGTATCGCCCCCACCCGGGGAGCATGGGGCCACCCCAATAGGGGGTTAGGGGATCTATAGGGGTATGCGCCGATCACCCCAAGCCAGGTGTGTTTATGCAGGTAAACGCAATAAGCGCACGACCGAATGGGTCGTGCGCTTATTGGGTGTGGATGAAGATCAGCCGAAGATGTCGAAGCCGCCGGCGTCGTCGGTGTGGTGCAAGTCGTCGATGATCGGGTGCGCCCAATCGGTCTCGGGATGGGTGTCCGCGATCGGCGCATCGTCGATGATCGGCTCGTTGACCTGCAGCGATAGGTCGTCGAGCGGTTCTTGACCGAAGCTGTCGGTGATCGCCGACCCCTGGGACATCAGGTGATCCGGGGAAGTCGAGGAGTCGATCACCTGCCCGGCCGATGCGTGCCAGGTGTCGCTGGGGACGTCGGCGGGTACGTGGTCGCCGAAGGCGTCGAACGCGGCGGTTGCGGCGCCGCTGGCCCAGACATTGCCGCCGTCGACGTCGGGGGCCCCGCCGGCTCCGTGCAGCCCGCCGGTCATGGGCAGTGATTCCGACACGAGCGGAATCAGATTATTGACGTCCGCGCTGGTCACATCGGCGAGATGAGCATCGGATATGGCCTGGCCGGGGTCGGCGGCGTAGCGGGCGGCGGCCTCGGGGTCGCGCACCAGCGACATGACAAAGTCCAACAGCGAATTCGCCATGTTCCACCTCCTCAACAGTTCGATTCGAATGTTAGCCAGCTGTGAGGGCGCTGGGATCGGTGCCGAACCCACCCCTCCATGGTCGGGATTAGGGGGCCGGCCATTAGGGGATTGACACCACTAGGGGAATCCCCGGCCCCGGCCGGCGCGGCGGTTAAGGTGAGGGTCGCCCAGACAACAGGAGTGACGCCTGATGACAGATTCACTGGGGTTGTCGATCGGGATGACCAACTTGGTAGCAGCCCGCGAGGGCCGCCAACCGGTGATCCGCCGATCGGTCCTCACTCTGTACCGCGACCGCGCCCCGGAAGTGGGCGAGTTCACCGGCTCCGGATTGCCGCTGGCCGGCTTCGTGGAGCGGGTGGGCGATCCGGTTCCGCTGGTCGCCGCCGACGGATCTCAGCACCGCGGTGAACTGGTTCTGGCCGAGGCGCTGGACGCGCTGGCCCGCCTCGCCGGTGGCGGTGCGCCGGTCACGATCGCCGTCCCGGCGCACTGGGGTCCGAGCACGGTCGGCGCGTTGCGCGGCGCCCTGCGCAACAAGCCCGCGCTGGCACCCGGCGGCGTCCCACCGGCCCTGGTGCCCGATTCCCTGACCGCGTTGGCGGCACTGCGGACGAATCCCGGGTTGCCGGCCGAGGGCGTGGTGGTGTTGTGCGATTTCGGCGGCAGCGGCACCAGCGTGACGCTGGCCGACGCCGGTGCGGGGTTGGCCACCATCGGGCAGACCATGCGTTATCCCGAATTCTCCGGCGACCAGATCGACCAGGCCTTGCTCAATCACGTGCTCAGCGGGGTGGCCAACACCGACGCCACCGACCCCGCAGGCACCGCCGCGGTCGGGTCACTCACCCGGCTGCGGGCCGAATGCCGTCAGGCCAAGGAACGGTTGTCCGCCGACACCGTCACGGTGGTGCCCACCGAGCTGCCCGGGTTCAACTCCGATGTCCGGGTGACCCGGCCCGAACTCGAGCAGCTCATCTCCGCTCCCCTGGCGGGCCTGCTGGATGCCATCCAAGATATGTTGCAGCGCAACAATATTGCGTTGTCCAGCGTGACTGCAGTCGGCACTGTCGGTGGCGGCGCGGCGATCCCGCTGGTGACTCAGCGCCTGTCGGAGCGGTTGCGCGTGCCGGTGGCGACCACCCGGCATCCGCAGGTCGATGTGGCCCTCGGGGCCGCCCTGGTCGCCGAGAGTGTCGCCGATGCGGGCGCACCGACCGGTATGGCCCCCGAGGTGGCCGCGGCCGACGCACTGACCGGCATGGCCCCGACCAGTCTTGGCCCGGCCGCGTGGGCGGACGGAGCAGCGGCTGCCACCGCGGCCCGACCGGCGGCCGAGGGCAACGATTCGGGGACATCCGGAGCGTTGGCCTGGTCGCAGGACGATGCGCCCGGCCAGGAACCAGTGCCGTACACGGGGGGCGACTACGCGACCACCCCCGGGACGACGGCGGCGCGGCCAGCCGTCGAATTCAGCCACGACGAAGAGATTTACGCCGCCGAACCGGCGCCGCTGCCCTGGTACAAACGCCCGCCGATCCTGTTTGGCGCGGCGGCTGCGGCTGCCCTGCTGGCCGCCGGCGGCCTCGCGGTGACCCTGACCGGCTCCGTCGGGGATTCGACCCCGGTCACCGAGACCAGCACCACCTATTCGATGGGCCCGTCGCCGGAGGGGCCGCCGCCTGAGCCGGTCACCACCGTGACCCAGGGGCCCGACGGGCATCAGACCACCACCATCGTGGCCCCGCCGCCGCCCCCGGAGACCACGACGTCCCAGCCGGCAACAACCACGACAACCAGTCCGACCACGACCACCACCACAACAACGACGACCACCACCACCACGACGACGACCACGCCGCCGACTACGACGACGACAACAACCACACAACCGCCGACCACTACGCAGCCACCCACGACGACACAGCCGCCGACCACCACCCACGCGCCGGTGACCACCACCGCGGCGGCCGAGGGTGCCGGCGACGGCGGCGCCTAGGTCGGCGTCGATGACCGCCCCGGCGCCGGATCCTGTTCCGGAGCTTCCGCTGGCTGCCCGAACGACCCTCGGCGACGTGCTGGCTGCTCCGACCGAGCCGGTCAAGCTGCTGGTGTCCGGTGGTATCGGGACCGGCAAGAGCACGGTGCTCGCCGAGGTCCGCACCGCGTTGCGCGAGGCGGGCCGGGTGGTGTTGACCCGTGCGCCGCGGCCCGGGGACGGGCCCGGGGCCGCGTTCGTCGTCGATGACGCGCATTTGCTCGGCGACAGCGAAATCGACTGTCTCACAGAGCAGGTCGCCGATCCGTCGGCGACCGTGGTGGTGGCCAGTGAGCCATTGGCGCACCGTCCGGCGTTGCAGGCGCTGGCCACCGCGCTGGAACGGGAGAACCCGGTGGTCCGGCTCGGCCCGGTGCCGACGGCCGATGCTCACCCGGCCGCGACGGCGGGGTTGCCGTTTCTGCTGCACGCGGCGGCCACCTCTACTGACGCACCGGCGGACGCGGCCCGGTTTGCCCTGCTGCAGCGGTTACGCCGGGTCGACGAACACACCCGCGATGCGCTGCTGATCCTGTCGCTGAGCCAGGAGCTGGGCCCCGACGACGTCGCCGCGGCGCTGCGGTTCACCGGCGCCGAGGCGGCGGACCTGGTGGATCGGGCGCACGCCACCGGGTTGGTGGAACCCTCCCACGACCGGCGGTTCCTACGCATGGTCCATGAGTGCCTCGCGCAGATCGCCGGTGCTGCCCGGCACCATGAGATCGAAACCTCGCTGCTGGCTTCACAACTCGAGTTGTCCACGTTATCGGCCGATCTCGCGGTGGCGCTGGCCGAGCACGGTCTGCGCGATGATCGGCTAGCCGATGCGCTGGCCGAGCACGCCGCCCACGATCGGGCACAGCCGGCGCGGGCGGCCCGGCTCTACCGTGCGGCGGCCACGGCCGGGTCGGCCGCGGTGAGCATCCGGTTGGCCGATGCGCTGACGCTGGCCGGCGATTGCCCGACCGCCGCACGGATGGCCGATGAGCTGCTCAGCGCCGAGGACCCGGCCGAACGCGCCGCGGCGGTGCGGATCGCGGCCAGTATCGCCATGCACGACGGCAGCGCGGCGCAGGCCGCCGACCTGTTCCGCTGGCTCGGCCCATACCCGGACACCCTGGTCAGTTCGGCCGGCACGACCGCCTTGCTCGCAGCAGGCGACGCGACTGCGGCACGCGCCTCGTTGGCCGTCGAGGTGACCGGGCCGCCCACCTCGACGGCGCGGGCGGCGCGCAGCCTGGCCGAAGGCTTGGTGCTGTCCCTGGACCAGCCGTTCGCGGTGACCGTGGCCCGCCTGGGCCAGGCCGTCACCACCGAGTACCAGCTCGGCGGTGCGGCGCCCGATACCCCGTCGGCGCTGGTGACGCTGGTCGCACTGCACGGCGGTGACTCGGTCCGGGCGCGCAGCGTGGCCAGTCGGGCGGTGCGGGCCAGCGACAGCGACGGCACGGGTGACGAGGCCTTCACCGCGGCGCGCCATCGGTTGTTGCTGGGTTGGGTGAAGGTGCAGGACGGCCAGCTCGGTGCCGCCGGCGCGGACGTGTCCGCCGCGGAAGCGCGTGGCAATCTGCACCGACGAGATGCGTTGTGGGCCGCGGCCTTACGCACCGCGATCGCCCGACGCAGCGGGGACAGCGGTGCCGTGCAACAACATTGGTATGCGGCGATGGAGGTGCTCGCCGAGTATTCGATCGATGTGTTCTCGCTGCTCCCGCTGGGTGAGCTGTGGGTGGCCGGCGCCAGGATGCGCCAGATGGACCGGCTGGAGCACGCTCTGGCCGAAGCGTTCGGTCTGCTCGATACGCTCGGCAACCCGGTGTTGTGGTCGGTGCCGCTGCACTGGGCCGGCGTGCACGCCGGGATTCTGGCCAACTCGCCCGGGGCCGTCGCACCGCACGGGCAGGCGCTGACCGCGGCCGCCGGGCAGAGTGCGTTCGCCCGGGCACTGGCCACTGCCGGCCGAACCTGGTTGCGGGTCTTGGCCAATCACGTCGACCCCGACGAGGTCACCGCCGCGGCCCGGGCCCTGTCCCAGTTCGGCCTGACCTGGGATGGCACGCGGCTGGCCAGTCAGGCCGCACTGCAGACTCCGGATGCCCGGGTGTCGCAGGCGATGCTGCAGCTGGCCCGCGATCTCAAACAGGCCGGAGCGCTCGATGAAGCGCCGACTCCGACGGCGGCGTCTCCGGCCACCGCAGCACCGTCGGCTTCCGCTGGTTCCCCGGCTCGGTTGTCCGACCGGGAGCGCGAGGTCGCCGAATTGCTGTTGTTGGGCATGCCATATCGCGATATCGGCAGTCAGTTGTTCATCTCAGCCAAGACCGTCGAGCATCATGTCGCCCGGATCCGCCGGCGGCTCGGCGCCGATTCCCGTTCCGAATTGCTCTCGATGCTGCGGGCCATGCTGGCCGCGCAGAACTGAACTGGCCTTGCCGCCGCCGAACTCGGCGCCGGCCGAGCCCTGCGATGCACCGGCCTTCTCACCGGTGGCCTTGGGCGAATTCAATCTGACCAATACGATCCCGGGCGATGACCGGCATCGCGTTGGCCGGCGCCTGCGTCATCGCGCTCAGTCCGATCAACCCGGGTCTGATTCGCGATGATCTGGCTCAGCACCTGCATTGGCTGTGTTTGGTGGGCCGTAAGCGCCGACAGACTGGTGTTCGTATGTTCGAACACCAGCACCCAACCGGTGACGCTCCTTGACTCGTGCCTTGCTCACCGGATCGCCGAGCAAGGCAGACCCCAACCCTCCTTCGTGCGGATCGAGTTCAATCGGCCGCCGCGATGCACATACATCCGGTACCGCGCATCATCGAGAGCGCACCAATCGGTCGGGGTGTCGATCCGCTCGGCCACCTACCGAAGATTCAGCCCGCGCGACACGACGACGTCCTGGCTCACCAGGTTGCGCGGCGTCAGGGATCGGTGACCGTCTCACAGCTCCAGCGTCACAGCCGGGGATGTTAATCATCCCGGCACGACGCGGTGACGGATTTGCCGTGACTTGAAATCCAGTCCCCGGACCGAGACCTTTAACACAGTTACCCAAGTTAGGTAAGCCTCGGTAGCGGTACGAAACACCTAAATGTCACTATGAGCTGAGGAAGTCAAGTTACCGACGGGTAACTAGGTCTAAGTTACCGTCGAGTAACACGCGAAATGGAGGCGTTTCTGTGGAGAGTCTCGAACACACTCTGACTCTGTCACGGCTGATTATCGGTGTGCTCGCCACGCTCATCGTGCTGGCGTTCGCCGGCAAGCGTGTGCTGTGGCTGACGAAGCTGATCAGCTCCGGGCAGAAAGTCGGGGACGAGCGCGGCCGCAAGGACCACCTCGTCGAGCGCTTCCTGAACCAGAACAAGGAAGTCTTCGCCCAGTCGAAGCTCCTGAAGTGGTCCATCCCCGGCATCGCGCACTTCTTCACCATGTGGGGCTTCTTCGTCCTCGCGACGGTGTACCTCGAGGCCTACGGTGTGCTGTTCAACCCCGAGTTCCACATCCCGTTCGTCGGCCGCTGGGCAGTGCTTGGCTTCCTGCAGGACTTCTTCGCAGTCGCCGTGCTAGCGGGCATCATCGTCTTCGCGATCATCCGTATCCGTAAGAACCCCGAACAGCTCGGCCGCGAAT
Source organism: Mycolicibacterium frederiksbergense (assembly GCF_029893345.1). GTDB lineage: Bacteria > Actinomycetota > Actinomycetes > Mycobacteriales > Mycobacteriaceae > Mycobacterium > Mycobacterium frederiksbergense_B. Next base: position 240,716 of record NZ_JARXVE010000009.1, read on the forward strand.
CTCGCTTCTACGGCTCGCACAACGGCGGCGCCTGGACGATCCTGATCATGATCTTCCTGGTCATCGCGACCTACGCGGTGTTCCGCGGTGCGGCCGTCAACGTGCTGGGCGAGAACTTCCCGTACCAGTCCGGCGCCTTCTTCTCCGACGCCATGGCCGCGCTGCTGGCTCCGCTCGGCCACACCGCCAACGTGTGGCTGGAGAGCCTCGCGTTGCTGGCCCACCTGGGCGTCATGCTGGCCTTCCTGCTGATCGTGCTGCACTCCAAGCACCTGCACATCGGGCTGGCCCCGATCAACGTCACCTTCAAGCGCCTGCCCGACGGCCTCGGCCCGCTGCTGCCCATGGAGTACAAGGGCGAGAAGATCGACTTCGAGGATCCCGCCGAGGACGCGGTGTTCGGCAAGGGCCGGATCGAGGACTTCACCTGGAAGGGCAACCTCGACATGGCGACCTGCACCGAGTGCGGTCGCTGCCAGTCGCAGTGCCCGGCCTGGAACACCGGTAAGCCGCTGTCTCCCAAGCTCGTGATGATGAACCTGCGCGACCACCTGTTCGCCAAGGCTCCCTACATCATCGAAGGCAAGCCGATGCCCGAGGACGGCTCGGTCGACTTCGCCACGCTGGGCGACAGCCTGCACGGGCACGGTGTACCTGAGGACGGCTTCGCTCGCATCGAAGGTTCCGGCCCCGCGCAGGCGCTGCGCCCGCTGGTCGGCACCGCCGAGCAGGGCGGCGTCATCGACCCCGACGTGCTGTGGTCCTGCACCAACTGTGGCGCCTGCGTCGAGCAGTGCCCGGTGGACATCGAGCACATCGACCACATCGTCGACATGCGCCGCTACCAGGTCATGGTCGAGTCGGAGTTCCCCGGCGAGCTCGGCGTGCTGTTCAAGAACCTGGAGCTCAAGGGCAACCCCTGGGGCCAGAACGCCAAGGACCGCACCAACTGGATCGACGAGGTCGACTTCGACGTGCCGGTCTACGGCGAGGACGTGGAGAGCTTCGACGGCTTCGAGTACCTGTTCTGGGTCGGCTGCGCCGGCGCCTACGAGGACCGGGCCAAGAAGACCACCAAGGCCGTCGCCGAACTGCTGGCCGCCTCGGGCGTGAAGTTCCTGGTGCTGGGCACCGGTGAGACCTGTACGGGCGACTCGGCTCGCCGTTCGGGCAACGAGTTCCTGTTCCAGCAGCTGGCCGCGCAGAACGTCGAGACCATCAACGAGCTGTTCGAGGGTGTCGAGACGGTCGACCGCAAGATCGTGGTGACCTGCCCGCACTGCTTCAACACGATCGGCCGCGAGTACCCGCAGCTGGGTGCCAACTACACCGTGGTGCACCACACCCAGCTGCTGAACCGGCTGGTCCGGGACAAGAAGCTGGTGCCGGTCAAGTCCACCGGCGGCCCCGAGGTCACCTACCACGATCCGTGCTTCCTGGGCCGGCACAACAAGGTCTACGAGGCTCCGCGTGAGCTGGTCGAGGCCTCCGGCGTGACGCTGAAGGAAATGCCCCGCCACGCCGACCGCGGTCTGTGCTGTGGTGCCGGTGGCGCGCGGATGTGGATGGAAGAGCACATTGGCAAGCGCGTCAACGTCGAGCGCACCGAAGAGGCGATGGACACCGCCTCGACCATCGCGACCGGCTGCCCGTTCTGCCGCGTGATGATCACCGACGGTGTCGACGACGTCGCCGCCGCCCGCAATGTCGAGAAGGCCGAAGTGCTCGACGTGGCTCAGCTGCTGCTGAACTCGTTGGATAAGAGCGCCCTCAAGCTGCCCGAAAAGGGCACGGCGGCAAAGGAATCCGAGAAGCGGGCGGAGGCACGCGCGGAAGCCGAGGCCAAGGCCGAAGCCGCGGCACCCGTCGTGGCGGAAGCCGCACCTGCTGCTGTTGCTGCGGAAGCTGTGGAAGCACCCGCTGCCACGGCGACCGCCACCAAGCCGGTAACCGGGCTGAGCATGGCCGGCGCCGCCAAGCGTCCCGGTGCCAAGAAGGCGGCGGCTCCGGCCGCGTCGGCTGCTCCGGCTGAAGCTCCTGCCGCCCCGGCCGCTCCGGCCGCTCCGGTCAAGGGCCTGGGCATCGCCGGTGGCGCCAAGCGTCCCGGCGCCAAGAAGGCAGCCCCCGCCGCTTCAGCTGCCCCGTCGGCTCCGGCTGCCGAGGCACCTGCGGCCCAGGCCGCAGCCGCTGCACCGGCGAAGGGTCTGGGCATGGCAGCCGGCGCACGTCGTCCGGGCGCCAAGAAGGCGGCTCCGGCCGCCTCCGCTGCCCCTTCTGCTCCCGTGGCTCCGGCCGCATCTGCCGCTCCCGCGGCGGTGGCCGAATCTGCCGCTCCCGCGGCGGTGGCCCAGCCGGAACCGCCGGTCGTGGGCCTGGGCATCGCCGCAGGCGCACGTCGCCCGGGCGCCAAGAAGGCCGCCGCGGCAGCCCCGGCTGCTCCGGCTGCGCCTGCTGCGGAATCGGCACCGGAACCGGCTGCTCCGGCAGCTGAGAAGCCTGCCGAGCCCGCCAAGCCGGAACCGCCGGTCGTGGGCCTGGGCATGAAGGCGGGCGTCAAGCGTCCCGGCAAGCGCTGAGCACGTCCCTGACGCACCGAACGGCCACCTCCAGCAGGGAGGTGGCCGTTCGGCGTCTGTGGAGTCAACGCGGATCTGTCGGCGAGGTTGTGCGCCAGCCTCTGTACCGGAGGTCAGAACGTCAACGACCCAGCCCTGAAGGACCGGGCTTGCAGCGGTTATTCGTGACTGGTTGTCACGCTTCACGCCGCGCCGGGGGTAGAAACGCCCCAGCGAGACTAGTCACTCGCGTCTCAACAGTCCCCGTCTCCGGATGGGTGTGCCTGTGCCCGCCTATGCGCGACAAAGTCGCGGAAATCGGAACTTGGGCCACGCCAATCTCATCAGCACCGGCATGCGAGTCGCATGGGTAACGCAGGCAACATGCGACCCGCCAGCCTCGGATTTCGGGCCGCCCGCCTAACAGCGACAAAGTCGCTGAAAGGTGGGCAACCGTATTGCCTCGTGTCAATATGCCCGCGAGGGGATTCGTTGCCTCATTTGGAAAGTGCCCGGTTGGGGTCGTTGCCTCATGTGTGGCTGCCCGG
>NZ_JARXVE010000010.1 GCF_029893345.1 Mycolicibacterium frederiksbergense
GCCGGGCAGCCACACATGAGGCAACGACCCCAACCGGGCACTTTCCAAATGAGGCAACGAATCCCCTCGCGGGCATATTGACACGAGGCAATACGCTGCCCACCTAATAGCGACAGTGTCGCTGGCATGCGGGCACTGGACGGATGAGGTCCGAGTTAACGCCTGCGTCCAATGTGACTGCTCCGAAGAGGTTGGTGATACCTGAGTGGCTCAGGAGGCGATTGTCGCTCGATTGTCGCGCATAGGCGGGCAGGTCGAGTAGGCGTTTCGGCGCCGTGACGCTTGGGGCATGTGTGACTCGCGGCGGCCCGCCAGCGCGCCTAGCGCCCCGCCGCGAACTCCCGCAATGATTGCACCTGAACCGGATCCAGCGACGGCCGTACGGTCTCGCGGGCGCCGGCCACATCGGCTGCGGTGACGTCGGCGGCGTCGATCGAACGGCGCATCGCGGTCAGCGCCGCCTCGCGCAGCAGGGCCACGCAATCGGCGGCGCTGTAGCCGTCCAACTCAGAAGCCAGGGCATCGAGATCGACATCGGGTGCCAACGGGATGGATTTGCCTGCGGTGCGCAGGATTTCGCGCCGGGCATCAGCGTCGGGCGGCTCGACGAACACCAGGCGCTCCAGCCGTCCGGGGCGTAGCAGCGCCGGGTCGATGAGGTCGGGGCGGTTTGTCGCACCCAGCACCACGACGTCGCGCATCGGTTCGATACCGTCGAGTTCGGTCAACAGGGCGGCCACCACGCGGTCGGTCACCCCGGAATCGAAGCTCTGCCCGCGCCGCGGCGCCAACGCGTCGATCTCGTCGAGGAACACCAGTGACGGCGCCGAGTCACGCGCCCGGGCGAACAGTTCGCGCACCGCCTTCTCGGACGAGCCGACCCATTTGTCCATCAGCTCAGCGCCTTTGACCGCGTGCACCGAAAGCCTGCCCGAACTGGCCAGGGCCCGCACCAGGAAGGTCTTGCCGCAGCCGGGCGGGCCGTACAGCAGCACGCCGCGCGGCGGGTCCACGCCGAGCCGCTGGAACGTGTCGGGATGCTGCAGCGGCCACAACACCGCCTCGGTCAGGGCTTGTTTGGTCTCGACCATGTCGCCGACGTCGTCGAGCGTGACCGATCCGACCGACACCTCCTCGGCCGCAGACCTCGACAGCGGGCGGATCACCGTCAGCGCACCGGTCAGGTCCTCCTGCCACAACACCGGCGCGTTGCCCTCGGCGCTGGCCCGCGAGGCCGCCCGCAGCGCACCTTCGCGGACCACGGCGGCCAGGTCGGCCACCACGAAACCAGGTGTACGGTCTGCGATCTCACCGAGATCGAGCTCGGCGACGGGAACCCCGCGCAGCAACACCTCCAGCAACGACTTGCGGGTGGTGGCATCGGGCAGGGTGAGGGCGAGTTCGCGGTCGCACAGATCCGGCGCGCGCAGTCGGGGGTCCACCCCGATGGGCATCGCGGACGTCGCGATGAAGGCCACCCCGCGAGTGGCCACAGCCTCCCGCAGCTCGGTGATGATCAGGGCCGCGACCGGTTCGGGGGCCCGGTCGGTGGCAGCCGGCAGCAGGGCGTCGATATCGGAGATCAGCAGCACGCCGCCGCCGTCGCACACGGTGGCCACCGCGTTGGATACCCGACTCAAGCGCTCGTCGGCGGCCAGCGCCCCCACCTCTGGACCGTCGAGCTGCACCAACCGCCGCTCAGCGCAGACCGTTCGCACCATGGTGGCCTTGCCGACACCGGCCGGGCCGGACACCAGCACGCCAAGATTCGGTGTGGCACCCAGGGTTTCGAGGAGCTCGGGCTCGTCGAGCGACAACTTGAGCCATTCGGTGAGCTTGCCGGCCTGGATATGGGATCCCTTGAGATCGTCGAAGCTCACCGCAGGCTCGGCGCGGGCGGGGCTGATCGTGTGTGTGCCAGTGGAACCCGACGTGCTCGGCGCAATGCCCGACCCCCACGACACCACCGAATTCGGTTGCACGCTCACCGGACCCGACGGGTCGACCCCGGTCACGGTCAGCAGCTCAGAAGTCCAGGTGATGCCCACCGAGGAGGCCAGCGCCGCGGTGGCCGCCGACGTCGACGTGCCGGGGCCGAGATCGCGGGGCAGCAGCGACACCGTGTCGCCGACCGTCATCACCTTGCCCAGCAGGGCCTGGCGCAGCGTGGCCGACGAAATCGAATCGGTGGCCAGTTTGGACCCGGTGACCGTGACCGCCCGGGCGCCGTACACCGTCACCGGCGTCACGATCACGGTGCCGTTCTCGGGCACTCCGGCATTGGACAGGGTGACGTCGTCAAGCAGCGCGGTACCGGTCGGCACCGAAGGCCCGGCCACTCCGGCGACCGCGGCGGTGGTCCGCGAACCGGTCAGCGACACCGCATCCCATTCCCGGATTCCGAGTGCGGCAAGTACTTCGGGGTGCAGCCGGACCACGCCGCGGCGCGAGTCGAGGGCGGAGGTGTTCAGGCGCGCGGTCAGCCTCAGATGGGTCTGGGCCACCGCGTCGGCGTTGTCCTCCAGCTGCGACACGTCAACGGCCCGGCTTCCGCAACCCCAGGCGTGCCACCGAGCGGCGGTGCGGCTGGGCCCGGCGAGTCGCGCGTCGGGCGGCGCGGCGCTGCCGAGGCTTCTCGTTCCAGGACTCGGGGTGGTTGGCCACCCAGTGCTTGGTGCGGATCCCGAACGGGATGTGGATCGCGTAGCCCACGATGATCACCATGATGACGATGTAGCCGTAGAACACCGAGGCCGCGACGCCGATGGCCACCAGGGCCAGCAGCGGGGTCACCATGTTCGGCGACACCGAGAAGGTGTGCACCTTGCGCATCGGGATGCGACTGACCACTAGCAGCGAGACGCCGATCATCCAGATCGACACCGCCCACTCGCTGGTCCACCAGCCCTCGCCGAACTGCATCTTGGCGGCCAGCGGCCCGATCGCACCGATGGCCCCCGCCGGGGCGGGCATGCCGACGAAATACTCCTTTTCGTACGCGGGCTGATCCACGTCGAGCAGCGCGTTGAACCGCGCCAGCCGCAACACGATGCACACCGCGTACAGCAGCACCACGATCCAGCCCACCCGGGAGTGCTCCAGCAGCGTGGCGTACACGATGAGAGCCGGTGCCACACCGAAATTCACGGCATCGGCCAGCGAGTCGATCTCCTCGCCCATCTTGGAGGTGGCGTTGAGCGCGCGGGCCACCCGGCCGTCCAGGGCGTCGAGGATTGCCGCGGCCGCCAGGAACGCCATCGATTCGGTGGGCCGGTTGTCCAGCGCCATCTTGACCGCGGACAAACCCAGGCAGATCGCCGCCACCGTCATCGCGCTGGGCAACATCCGCACGCTGAATGAAGGTGGCCGCATACGGGCTTTGATCATGACAACTCCGCGATCATGGCAACTCCGCCAGTACGGTTTCGCCGGCCAGCGCCCGCTGGCCCCGGCTGACCAGCAGCTTCGAACCGGCGGGCAGGTAGGTGTCCAGCCGGGATCCGAACCTGATCAGCCCGTAGGTCTCGCCGATGCTCAGCTTGTCGCCGACGTGCGCGTCGCACACGATGCGACGGGCCACCAACCCGGCGATCTGCACCGCGATCACCTGGGCGCCCTCCGGGGTCTGGATCACGATGCTGTTGCGTTCGTTGTCCTCGCTGGCGGCTTCGAGCTCGGCCGAGTGGAAACGGCCCGGCCGGTATTGCACGGCGACCACGTCGCCGCCGATCGGTGCGCGCTGCACATGCGCGTCGAGCACCGACAGGAAGATGCTGACCCGGGGCAGCGGGGTGTCGGGCAGGCCCAACTCGGCCGGGGGGACCGCGTCCTGGATCAGGCACACCAGCCCGTCGGCCGGTGCCACCACCACGCCGGGCCGGGTGGGCGGCACCCGGTGCGGGTGCCGGAAGAACGCCGCGTTGGCCCCGGCGGCCAGCAGCCCGGCCCGCCGCACCCAGCGGTGCTTGCGGCCGAGGGCGGCGACGGCGAGGCTGGCGCCGACGAACGGCAGACCCGCCGAGTGCATCGGCGGGACACTGGAGCGCACCAGCGCCGCGAGGCGTTCTGGGCCGGATTGGAGGTCGGGGCGTCTGGCCATCGGGAGGATTCTACGTGCGTGCTTCGGCGGATCCGTTAGCTCAGGTCCCAGACAGGAACCGTCGCCCCGGCGGCCAGTTCGGTGATGTCCTCGCCGATCTCCAGTAGGCAGTTCGCCGAGGCGAGCCAGCGCAGATGGTGCGAGGCCGGGGGACCGTAGCTGCTCACCGTGTCCCCGGTCAGCACACCCCGCCGGAACTGCCGTTTCCCGCGCGGGGAGGTCAGATCTTCGGTGAGCTGCGCGGTGCGCCGTGGCCGGTGCGCTTCGGCGTGGCCCATCGCGGCGCGTAGCGGTGAGCGGACGAACACCTCGAACGACACCAGCGCGCTGACCGGATTGCCGGGCAGGGTGATGATCGGCACGCCGTCGACCGCGCCCGCGCCCTGCGGCATGCCGGGCTGCATCGCCACCTTGACGAACTCCACCTGATCCGACAACGCGTCCTTGACCACCTCGTACGCGCCGGCGCTGACCCCGCCGGTGGTGATGATCAGGTCGGTGTCGGTGGCGTGCTCGGCCAGCGCGGCGCGGAACGCATCGACATCGTCGGCGGACATCGGGGCGACGGTCGCCTGCGCGCCGGCGTCGCGGACCGCCGCGGCCAGCATCACCGCATTCGACTCATAGATCTGCCCGGGCTGCAGCTCGGTGCCCGGGGCCACCAGTTCGGTGCCGGTGGACATCACCAGCACCCGCTGGCGCGGCAGCACCGGCAGCGTGGCCAATCCCAGGGCCGCCGCCAGTCCCAGTGCGGCGGGGGTGATCACCTGACCGGCGCGCAGCACAGTGGTGCCGGCCGTGACGTCCTCACCGGCGCGCCGGATGTGCTGGCCGTCCCGGACGGCCGCGCGGATCGTCACGGTGTCGGTCGCGCCGTCGGTGGCCTCGACCGGAACCACCGCGGTGGCACCGGACGGCACCGGGGCCCCGGTCATGATGCGGTGTGCGGTCCCGGGCTTGAGGGTCAGCGGATCAGTGCGGCCGGCCGGGATGTCCTCGGCGACCGGCAGTCGCACCGGGGTGTCGGCGGAGGCGGTGGCGATGTCGTCGGCGACGACGGCGTAGCCGTCCATGGCCGAGTTGTCGAACCCGGGTAGTGACAGCGGCGCCACCACATCGGCAGCCAGCACCAGGCCCAGGCTGTCGGCCAGTGACAATTGTTGTGCCGCACGTGATTTGATCAGACCAGCGACGATGCGCTGGTGCTCTTCGACGGTCCGCACGGCTACACCGGGTAGCTGACGCCGGTCAGCTCCTCCGACACCGCCCACAGCTTGCGCTGCAATTGCGGGTCATGGGATTGGCTGCTGGATCTGACCAGCTTGGGATAGCCCCGTAGCTCGTGGAAGCCGTCCGGGCCGTAGTACTGGCCGCCGCTTGCGCCTGGGTCGGTGGCGGCCCGCAACGTGTCCAGCGCGCCCATGGCGGCGCTGTTGACGAGCAGGCCGGCGATCTGACGGAAGCCCGGCAGCCCGGAGCCGGGGACATGCCGCGTCAGTTCGGTATTCGAGACGCCCGGGTGGGCGGCCAACGCAATGGTCGGTTCACCCGCGGCGGCCAGTCGGCGCTGCAGTTCATAGGTGAACAACAGGTTCGCCAGCTTGGACTGGCCGTAGGCGGCCACCCGGTTGTAGCTGCGCTCCCACTGCAGGTCGTCGAAATGGATCGCGGCCTGGATGCGGTGGGCGACGCTGGCCACCGCGACGACGCGCGACCCGTCGACCGGCAACAGGTGGTCGAGCAGCAGGCCGGTCAGCGCGAACGGGCCCAAATGGTTGGTGCCGAACTGCAACTCGAAACCGTCGACGGTGGTCTGCTTCGGCGGGTACATCACCCCGGCGTTGTTGATCAGCAGGTCGATGCGCGGGTAGGCGGCACGCAGCTGGTCGGCGGCGATGCGGACGGAGTCCAGCGAACCCACGTCCAGCTGCTGCAGCGCGAGGTCTGCCTTCGGCACGGCAGCCTTGATCCGCTCGACCGCCTCGCGGCCCTTGTCGAGATTGCGCACCGCGACCACCACGTGCGCGCCCCTGTCGGCCAGTACCCGCGCGGTTTCATAGCCCAATCCGGTGTTCGATCCGGTGACGATAGCGACGCGGCCCGACTGGTCGGGCACGTCGGCCTCGGTCCACTTCGTGTTGGCGCTCATGGTTCGAACTCTACGGATTGTGCGGCATGCTCGACTCATGAACAGCCTTCCGATGGTGACACTCGGCGACCCGGCGTATCCGCCGAGCCGGAAGGCGCCGTTCGTGTGGGCGCTGGGCGCGGCCATTCCGTGGGCCGCGCTGGTGCCGGCGCAGCTGATCTGGCTCGCGCTGGACCAGCGGATGTGGTGGCTGCACGGCCTGGCCGCCGCCGCCACCGTCCTGGCTTTCGTGCTGTTCGTCGTGGTGGTGCCGATCTGGCGTTACCGCGTGCACCGGTGGGACATCAGCGTCGGGTCCGGGACGCCCGCGGTGTACACCCGCACGGGCTGGCTGGTGCAGGAGCGGCGCATCGCGCCGATTTCGCGGGTGCAGACCGTGGACACCTATCGGGGTCCGCTGGACCGGTTGTTCGGTCTGGCCAACGTGACGGTGACGACGGCGTCGTCGGCCGGCGCGGTGCGGATCGTGGCGCTGGACGCCGAGGTGGCCGAGCGGGTGGTGGCGCAGTTGACCGACATCGCGGCGATCGGCGAGCAGGACGCCACGTGACGCAGACCTCGTGGCAGCGGCTGAGCCCGCGGATGTTGTTCGTGCATCCGGTGCACGAGCTGTTGCAACAGATCCCGCTGCTGGTGGGTTCGGTGGTGCTCGGCTCGGCCACCGGTAACCCGGTGTGGACGATCGCCGCTGTTGCGCTGACCGTGGCGTTCGGCCTGGCCCGGTGGTTCACCACCAGCTACCGCATCGAGCCTGACGACGTGCAGCTGCGCACCGGGGTGCTGCAGCGCAAGGTGTTGTCGGTGCCGCGCAACCGGATTCGCTCGGTGTCCACCGACGCGCGGCTGCTGCACCGGGTCCTGGGGTTGACCGTATTGCGGATCAGTACCGGCCAGGAAGCCAAGCGGGACACCGTATTCGCGTTGGATGCCGTCGAGGCCGAGCAGGTGCCGAGGCTGCGGTCGATTCTGCTTGCCGATGCCGCTCCGGCCGACGATGCGCCGCAGGGCCGGGTGCTGGCCCGCTGGGCGCCGTCCTGGTTGCGCTACAGCCCGCTCAGCTTCACCGGCCTGACGATGGTCGCTGCCGCGGTGGGAGTCATCTATCAGGTGGGAGCCAGTGCGGCACTGGCTAATTCGCCGTTGGCGCAATCCGGTCTGGATCTCGCCGCGCGGCTGGGTGTGGCGGCCAGCGCGATCTTGGCGGTGTTGGCGGTGCTGGCGCTCTCGGTGGTGCTGTCGGTGCTGCGGTCGCTGGTCACCTACGGCAACCTGGTACTGGTCCGCCGTGATGTCCCCGGCGCCGGCGGAGCGCTTGATCTGCAGCACGGGCTGCTGCGGTTGCGCGAACACACCTACGACATGCGCCGGTTGCGTGGCGGCACGGTGCGCGAGCCGCTGTTGGTGCGGCTGTTCGGCGGTGCCCGGCTGGACGCGGTGATGACGGGGGTCGGCAGGGTGGGCGAGGCGTCGCTGCTGTTGCCGCCGTGCCCGGCCGGCACCGCCACCGCCGTGCTTGCCGAACTCACCGATCGTCCCGACGTGGTGATCGGGCCACTGCGCGCCCACGGACCGGCGGCGGTGCGGCGCCGCTGGGTGCGGGCGCTTGCCCTGCCCGCCCTGGCCGTGGTGGCGCTCATTGTGTTTCAGGTTGCGGTGTGGGTGTGGGTGTTGTGGGCGCTGGCGGTGGTCGGCGCGGCGGTGCTGGCGATGGATCGGGCGCGGTCGCTGGGGCACCAGGCCGGCGGCGGATGGCTGGTTGCCCGGGCGGGAAGCCTGGAACGCCGCCGCGATTGCCTGCAGGCCGACGGGATCATCGGCTGGACGGTGCGCCAGACGCTGATGCAGCGGCGCGCCGGGGTGGCCACCCTGGTCGCGGCCACCGCGGCCGGGGAGAAGCGCTACCACGTGATCGACGTCCCCGCCGAGCAGGCCTGGTCCATTGCCGCCGCGGCCACTCCGTGGGTCGCGGCCAACAGGTGGGCGGATCCGGGCCCCGGGTTGCGCTGAACCGGTGGGCGTTTAGTGTCGCAGCATGGCTATCGGTGGGGTGCTGTTCGACATCGATGGTGTGCTGGTGACCTCCTGGCAGCCCATCGACGGTGCGGCACAGACGTTGCGGGTGCTGGACGAGTATCAGGTCGCCCGGTCCTATCTGACCAACACCACCACCCGCACCCGGGCGCAGATCGCCGGGCTGTTGACCGCGGCCGGTATGGACGTCGCGGCCGATGAGGTGATCACCGCGGCGGCGCTGACCGCCGAATATGTGCGGGAGCGGTATCCCGACGCCCGATGTTTCCTGGTCAACAGCGGCCAGATCGGTGAGGACATGCCCGGTGTGGACGTGGTGTATTCGAGTGATTTCACCGGACCACGCGCCCCGGAAACCCCCGATGTGGTGCTGCTCGGTGGGGCCGGGCCGGAATACAACCACCTCACCTTGAGCTGGGTGTACGACTGGATGTCGCAAGGCGTTCCGGTGGTGGCCATGCACCGCAGCAATGCCTGGACCACCGCCGACGGGTTGCGGGTCGATACCGGGATGTATCTGCTGGGCTTGGAGGCCGCCTCGGGGCGTCAGGCCACGGCGGTCGGTAAACCCGCCCCGGAGGGTTTCCTGGCCGCCGCCAACCGGCTGGGCGCGGATCCCGATGAGATGTACATGGTCGGTGACGATCTCAACAATGACGTGCTGGCCGCCCAGGTGGTCGGTATGACCGGCGTGCTGACCCGCACCGGGAAGTTCCGGCAGAGTGCGTTGGACCGTTGGGCTGCAGATGAATTCGCGATGCAGCCGAACTACGTCATCGACTCGGTGGCCGATCTGCCGGAGCTGCTGGGTCTCTGATCTGGCGTGCGGCCCCGTCACGGGCAGGAAAATGCGGTGTGGCGCCGACTGGCGGCGCCACACCGCATCAACTATGCGCGGCTAGCGGTGCTGCCGCCAGGGTTTCCGCTGCCACCGGTACCGCCGGCACCGGCGCTACCGCTGGCGCCGCTGGTGCCACCGTGGGTGTCGTGGCCGCCATCGGCACCGCCCGAACCGCCGGCGCCTCCGGCACCGCCCGCCGGACCGCTGCCGCCGGCGCCGGTTGTCGCACCGGTTCCGCCGTTGCCGCCGTTGCCGCTGGCGCCGCCCGTGCCTCCGGCGCCACCGTTACCGCCGTTACCCCACTGGGTCGCGTTGTCGTCGTAACCCTTGCCGCCCGCGCCACCGGAGCCGCCCTCGCCACCGACACCGCCGGTGCCGCCCGCGCCACCGACGTTGTTGCCGGAAGTTCCGCCGTTGCCGCCGGCACCCGCGGCGCCGCCGTGGCCACCCACCCCACCGGTGGAACCGGCGTTGTTGTTGATGAACGCGGTACCGGCTGCGCCGGTCTGGCCCGATCCGCCCGTACCACCGTTACCGCCGGTGCCGCCGGTGCCGCCCGCACCGTCGACGCCGTGCACAGCGGTGCCCCCGGCGCCACCGTTACCGCCGGCACCGCCGGCGCCCGCGGCGCCACCGAAACCGCCACCACCACTGATGCCGGCCGCGTTGTTGGAACCGAACGCGGGAAGGCCACCGGTGCCGCCCGACCCGCCGGTACCGCCGGCACCGCCGGTTCCGCCCTTGCCGCCGTTGCCCGAGGTGGTACCGCCGGCACCACCAGCGCCGCCGTTGCCGCCGGCACCGGCGTTGGTTCCCGCCAGGCCGGTAGCGCCCAGCGAGGGCCCGATGGTCCCGTTGCCGCCGTTGCCACCGGTACCGCCGGCCCCACCCGCACCGCCGGTGCCGGTCACGCCGCCCGAACCGCCGGCACCACCGTCACCACCGCGGCCCGCGGTGTCCACGATGGTGAGGGAGTCGAAGCCGTCGCCGCCGCGACCGCCGGCGCCGCCGGTGCCGCCTGCGCCGTTGGCTGCCTGGTTGAGGCCGGCGCCGTTGAAGCCGCCGGCGCCGGCTGAACCCGCGGTGCCACCGCTGCCGCCCTTGCCGCCGTTGCGCTGAACCGACGAGATGCCGTTGGAACCGGCACCGCCGGTACCACCGTTACCGGCCGCGCCACCTTTACCACCGGTGCCGACGGCGCCGTTGGTCGCTGCGCCGCCCTTGCCGCCGGCACCACCGCTCCCGCCGTTGCCGCCGGTCCCGCCGGTATTGCCGCCGACGACGCCCGTGCCGCCGGTGCCACCGGTACCGCCGACACCGCCGGCGCCACCGTTACCGCCGTTACCGGAGTGGGTGCCGCCCGCACCACCGGCACCGCCGGCACCACCGTTGGCGCCGGACGCGCCGCTGGTGCCCAGGGCCGCACCTCCGGCTGCGCCGGTTCCGCCGGCACCACCGGCGCCACCATTGCCGCCGTTGCCATCGACGCCGCCGGATCCGCCGGCTCCACCTGTGCCGCCGTTGCCCGCGGTACCGACACCGGTCAGGGTGTTGAAGCCGTCGCCGCCCTTTCCGCCATTGCCACCGTTGCCGTTGGTGCCGTTGGCCGCCTGGTTGAAGCCGGCGCCGTTGAAGCCGCCGAGGCCGACCACGCCTGCTGCGCCGCCGTCGCCGCCCTTACCGCCGTCGGCCTGGACCGACGAGATGCCGTTCGAGCCGGCGCCACCATTGCCACCATTGCCGCCGGCGCCGCCGCGACCACCGGCGCCGACTGCGCCGAGAGCGGCTGTGCCCCCTTGGCCGCCGCCACCGCCGTTGCCACCACGACCGCCGTTGCCGCCGCCACCGATGGCGCCGCCGCCCAATACACCTGAGCCGCCGGAGCCACCGTTACCGGCGTCGCCGCCGATACCGCCGATACCGCCGGTGCCGCCGTTGCCGGACTGGGTGCCGCCGTTACCGCCCGTGCCGCCGGCGCCGCCGTTGCCGCCGTTGGGGCCGTTCTCGCCGAGCGCGGCCAGACCGTCGGCGCCGCTACCGCCCTTGCCTCCGGCACCACCGGTCCCGCCGTTGCCGTTGACGCCGCCGTTGCCGCCGGCTCCGCCGCGCCCACCGTTGCCTGCGGTACCGATCGCGGTGATGGTGTTGAAGCCGTTACCGCCCTTGCCGCCGTTGCCGCCGTTGCCATTCGCGCCGTTGGCTGCCTGCCTGATGCCGCCAAGATTGATGCCAAAGATGCCGGCACCGTTGATGCCACCGATACCGGCTTGGCCGGCGTCGCCTCCGGCACCGCCGGTGCCGCCATCGGCGATCACCGACGAGCTGCCGTTGGAGCCGTCACCGCCGGCGCCACCGTCACCGGAAGCGCCACCGGCGCCACCGGCACCCGTCAGGCCGAGAATCGCGGCGCCACCCTTGCCGCCGTTGCCGCCGATACCGCCGGAGCCGCCGTGACCGCCGCCGCCGAGCGCACCACCGCCCAGCACGCCTGAGCCGCCTGAGCCACCGGTGCCACCTGCTCCGCCGGCGCCACCGCGGCCGGCATCGCCGATCCAGTTCGTGCTCGCACCGCCGTTGCCGCCATTGCCGCCATTGCCTGCGTTGGTGCCGTTCTCACCCAGGACAGCGAGTCCGTTGAAGCCGTGACCGCCCACACCGCCGTTGCCGCCGTTGCCGCCGTTGGCGATCAGCCACCCGCGGCCGGCGCCACCGTCACCGCCGTTGCCTGCGTTGGTGCCGGGTTGACCCAGGACGATGTTGTTGTAGCCGGCGCCACCATCGCCGCCCGCGCCGCCGATGCCCATGAACTTGCCGCCGGCACCGCCATTACCAGCGTTGCCACCGTCGACACCGGTCAGGATGCTGTCGCCACCGTGGCCACCCTTGCCGCCGTTGCCGAACCAGCCGGCGTTGCCACCGTCAGTGCCGTCCACTCCGGAGACCAGGGAGTTGTAGCCATTGCCGCCGTCGCCCAGCAACAGCCCGCCGTCGCCGCCGGCGACACCGGGCAGATAGCTGTCGGCACCGTTGCCGATCAGGTACTGGCCGGACGCGGTGTTGATGATCGTGTCGACAACGAAGCCGATCGGGCTGGTTATCCACGCCTGCACGCCGCCGTGCACCGACTGATAGATCCAGAGATTGACCTGCTGGACCGGGTTGATGGGGACCAGGAGTGGTGGGGCCAGGCGTGGTGAGGCCAGGGGTGAGGTGGCAACCAGGGAGGCCGGGGCAGTCAGTTGCACCTGCTTGGCGGCGACATGCTCGGTTTGGCGGCGTACCCAGGCCATCACGGCCCAGACGCCGGGCATCTGGGTGGGGGTGGTCGGTGCGTCGGGGGCCAGCATGGTGCCCAGACTGACCGCGGACAGCATGCCGGTGATCGGGCTGATCGTGGTGCTCATGCCGGTCTTGGCCGCGGCGGGGGCAGCGGTCATGGCCGGGACGGTTTCCGGGGTCGCCAGCGTGGACTCGGCTCGCCGGGCGCTCGGAACCTGGTTGATGGTGGTGTTCGGTGCTTCGATGGCGGCCGGGGTGCCCGGTTCGCCGGCGCTGTGACCGGTAATCGGGTTGGCTCCAACCACGCCGGCGTTCTGTTTGGCGTCGTCGGCCGTGGCGGGATTCGCACGATGAGCCGCTCTGGGCCGCTGGCTGGGGGTTGGCCGCATGCCCCGCGGGCGGCGGGTTTCCACGGTGTCGCCGGCAGTGGTGTCGCCGGTGATGGCATCCCCGGCGGTGTCCATCGCGGTGGTCGGGTCCGGCGTCGTGGGGCCCACAGCGTCTGCGGGCAAGCGGATCCGGTCCCGGACCTGCTGGCCCGCGGTTCGCAGTGAGTCGGATGTGGCGTCGGAGGTCTGCGTCCGACCGGTCCTGGGCTTGGTCGAAGGCTTGAGCTTGCTCGTGATCTTGGCTTTGCCATCGCCGGCCCGGGAGGCACCCGAACTGACCGAGCTGGGGCCGCCGTCGCTGGTCGAGCCCTCGGTGTTGACGAGCCTGATATCGGCAGTCACCGACTGCATCGTCGGCGAATCGGGCCCCAACAGCAGCATCACACCCGCGCTGGCGAACGCCGCACTCGTCAACCCCGCGGTCACGAGCATTCCGGCGGAACTCCACCAACTGTTGGTACCCACTGCCCTGTGCTTGGCCACGATCCTCCTAGTCCGTCAGGAGGTGAGATGCCACTCTCCTGTTGATAAACGTGGCGAGACTAACACCCGTGACGGCAGGCTGTGTAAACACTATTGGAAAAGTGTGCACAGGCTCGTAAGGGCAACCAGAAGCCAGGGAACGATCCCTCGATGTGCGGCCCGCGGCGCCGGTTTCCACACCTGGGTCGTGCTACTTCGGGTGGGTGCGACCTCTGGGTGGAAACCGGCGCGCGAGGACCGGCTGAAGGCCTACACCGTGTAGCGGCGGTCGTACCCGGCCTGGCGGTCGGCGATTTGCTGCGCGCGGTCGTAGTCGAGCTGCTCGGGGTTGTAGTTGGGGTCACCCGGGTCGCTCACAATCCCCGGAACTTCCGAAATCTTCACTACCCGCGTCGTCACCGTCGGCATGTTCGTGGCAGCCGGGTCCACCCCCTGGAAACGCATGGAGATGGTGCCCTGATTCAGGCCGCCGGTGGACACCCAATTGGCCACACCGGGATCGTTCTTGGACACCACGATGGTGTACGTACCGTCCGCGTTCTTGATGGCCTGACTGTTGTTGAGGCTGGTCTGCTGGTCGCGGGTGTTGTTGGTGATGGTCCAGTCGTTGGTCACCGGCACCACGAAGTATTCGGCGTCACCGGGATGGACGGTGATGATCATCGCCTCATCGTCCTTCAGCTGGAAGTAGCCGG
This sequence comes from Mycolicibacterium frederiksbergense, assembly GCF_029893345.1. GTDB lineage: Bacteria > Actinomycetota > Actinomycetes > Mycobacteriales > Mycobacteriaceae > Mycobacterium > Mycobacterium frederiksbergense_B. Next base: position 13,967 of record NZ_JARXVE010000010.1, read on the forward strand.
CGCTCTGCAGCTGGGTGGAGAGGAACTGTGCGTTGTGCGCCGGCTGGGACAGCGTGTTGGGCCGGCCGGTGGCGGTCGCCACGGACATGTAGGTGTCCTCACCGGTGATGCCGGTGACCAACATCAGCACAGCGGTCTCGGCCGCCTGCAGGAAAACCGGCGGGTTCTGCATCGGCGGGATGATCGACACCAGTGACAGCAGCAGCGGATTCTCCACCACGGTGGGGCCGATGATCGGGATGGCGAACCCGCCGAACTGGCTGAACAAGCTGTTGGGCGGCCCGCCGATCTTTTCGATCGTCAACTGCATGGGTGTGTCAGTGTTCCAGTCCGGCAATGTGTTTCGGGTGGCGAGGATGGTCGAGTTGGACGGGGCTCGCAGGTAGTTCATGCCTTTCTCGGGATTCGCCGGCGCCGGGTTCGGGCTCACGATGATGGTGAACGTTCCGTCGTCCCGCACGCTGAGATCCTGCCCGCTGAGATTGGCCGCCGTAACCCCGTTGATGCCGGTGAGCACGCTGAAATTGGCGTTGGAGGAGGTGGGGTGGGTTCCAGCTGCGCCCAGATCAACGAAATGGTCGTCGGCTGGCCGAAATCACGACCATAGCGATGATTTCGCGGCCGCGGTCGCGGTCAGGCCTTCAGCGTGCGCACCGCTTCGATGCGCTCTTTGAGTTGTTCGGTGGTGGCCGCCGCGACCGGGGGGCCGCCGCAGATCCGGCGCAGCTCGTTGTGAATCCAGCCGTGCGGCTTGCCGGTGCGGTGATGCGCGATGGTCACCAGGGCGTTGAGTTCCCGACGCAGATCGCGCAACTGCCCGTGCGTGGTGCGCGACGGCGGCGGAGCGCCCGTGGCGACGGCCTCGGCGGTGCGCTTGGTCATCTGCTCATCTTGTCTGCGGCGCAACAGATCTCGCATCTGCGAGGCGTCGAGCAGGCCGGGGATGCCCAGGTAGTCGGCCTCCTCGTCGCTGCCGGCCGGGGTGGCGGTGCCGAATGAGGATCCGTCGAAGATGACCTGGTCCAGTTCGGCGTCCGCGCCGAGGAACTCGAAGCCGTTCTCCAGCTCGCTCTTCTCGTCCTTGCGCTTCTCGGCAGCTTCGAGCGCCGCGTCATCGAGCCCGTCGGACTCGCGGTGCGGCTTGCCCAGCACGTGGTTGCGCTGCGCCTCCATCTCGCTGGCGAGCAGCAACAGATTGGGCACCGACGGCAGGAAGACGCTGGCGGTCTCACCCTGGCGGCGGGACCGCACGAACCGGCCGATGGCCTGGGCGAAGAACAGTGGCGTGGACGCACTCGTCGCGTACACACCGACGGACAGCCGCGGCACGTCGACGCCTTCGGACACCATGCGCACGGCGACCAGCCAGCGGCTGGTGCTCGCCGAGTACTGGCTGATTCGGTCGGAGGCGTTCGGATCATCGGAGAGCACCACCGTCGGTACCTCGCCGGTGATCTTGGTGAGCAGATCCGCGTAGGCGCGGGCGGTGGTCTGGTTGGTGGCGATGATCATGCCGCCGGCATCGGGCACATGCATGCGCTTCTGCTGCAACCGTTTGTCGGCGGCGGCGATGACCGCGGGCATCCATTCCCCGGTCGGATTGAGCGCGGTGCGCCAGGCCCGGGCGGTCTGCTCGGCGGTGAGCGGCTCGCCCAGGCGCGCGGCGTGCTCCTCACCGGCGCTGTCGCGCCAGCGGGCCTCCCCGGAGTAGGCCAGGAACACCACCGGCCGCACCACACCGTCGCCCAGGGCGTCGGAGTAGCCGTAGACATGGTCGGCCTGTGAGCGCTGGAAGCCGCTCTCGTCGGGCTCGTATTTGACGAACGGGATCGGGCTGTCGTCGCTTCGGAACGGGGTACCGGTGAGGCACAGGCGTCGCGTCGCGTCGTCGTAGGCCTCGCGCATCGCGTCGCCCCAGCTCTTCGTGTCCCCGCCGTGGTGGATCTCGTCGAAGATGACCAGGGTCTTGCGGTTCTCGGTACGCACTCGGTGCCGGGTCGGGTGGCTGGCCACCTGGGCATAGGTGACGACGACGCCGTGGTACTCGGCCGAGGTCTGGGAATCGGAGTTGCTGAACCTCGGATCCAGCGCGATGCCGTTGCGGGCCGCCGACTCCGCCCACTGGATCTTGAGGTGCTCGGTGGGCACCACCACGGTGATGGCGTCGACGGTGCGATCGGCCAGCAACTCGGCCGCAATGCGCAGCGCAAACGTCGTCTTGCCTGCGCCAGGGGTGGCGACCAGCAGATAATCACGTGGCTTGGTGGTCAAATACTTCACCAGCGCCTTGCGCTGCCAGCCCCGAAGTGCCTGGGTGCTGGGCGCTGCATCAGCCCGCACCCTGGGACTCCTCTCAGTCGGAAAGCAGTCTAAGCCAGCGGGTTACGTCGACGCATATCCGCAGGACAGAACGGCGGGGCGGATTCTTATGGTGCGCCTTCCCAGTGTTTGGCAAGGGGTGTACCGGCGAATGTCTCGAGCATCACACGGGACAGCAGCAGGACCGCGCTACTCGTGCGGTGTTCCAGCAAACTTCTCCGGCATCGGGCGGGAAAACTGCGGGCCAAGCGGTCGTCGACCTCGTCGGTGCTGGAGCTCGGTGGCACCGTGATGGTCAGCGCCGTCAAAAATTCCGACGCCGCTGATTCGCCGCCCGGATCGTTGGGGTGCCCTGATGGCATCGTCGGCCAGGTTGTCCAGCCACGCCGGGTAGCACGGCTGTGAGCGTGTTACGGCGTGCCGAGCCAGTGCTTCTCGTGCGGTGTTCCGGCAAACTTCTCCAGCATCAGCCGGGAAAACTGCAGCATGGCGCTGCGGGGCCGGTGGTTCACCACCACGTGCTGGGTCTGCCCGGCGGCGTTGAAGGACACCATGACGATGACGAAGGTGGGTGTGCCGCGGACCGAGCTGGAGTAGTCCTCCAGAAAACCGCGGTCGCCGCACGGTCCCGCGTAGTTGAACTGTTGGTCCTGATACAGCTCACGGGCGGCGGTCAGGATGGACCGCACCGCCTCGGTCCCCGAATCGCGCACAATCGCCCGAACCGGCTCGCCGGGGCTCACACTTGTTCTCATCGCGTTGAACACGTGCCGTAGGGGGTGGACACCCATGACCACTGTCCGAGCTGCCGCCGTTCAATTGCGCCCGGTGCTCTACAGCCGGGACGGGACCGTCGAGCGGGTGGTCGCCAAGATTGACGAATTGTCCACGCGGGGAGTGCAGTTCGCGACGTTCCCGGAAACCGTTGTCCCGTATTATCCGTACTTCTCGTTTGTGCAACGTCCCTTCGAGATGATGCCCGAGCAGATGCGCCTGCTGGGGCAGGCGGTCACCGTGCCGTCACCGGCGACCGAGGCGATCGGTGATGCGGCGGCCCGCGCCGGAATGGTGGTTTCCATCGGGGTGAACGAACGGGACGGCGGCTCGGTGTTCAACAGCCAACTGCTGTTCGACGCCGACGGGACGCTGCTGCAGCGCCGCCGAAAGATCACCCCCACCTATCACGAACGCATGGTCTGGGGACAGGGGGACGGCAGCGGACTGCGGGCGGTGGACAGCGCCGTGGGACGGATCGGCCAGTTGGCCTGCTGGGAGCACTACAACCCGCTGGCGCGGTATGCGCTGATCGCCGATGGCGAGCAGATCCATTCGGCGATGTTCCCGGGTTCGATCTTCGGCGACTTGTTCTCGCAGCAGACCGAAGTGCAGGTGCGCAATCACGCACTCGAATCCGGTGTCTTCGTGGTGGCGGCGACGGCATGGCTCGATCCCGATCAGCAGCAGCAGATCATGACCGATACCGGCTGCCCGCCGGGCCCGATCTCGGGCGGCTGCTTCACCGCGATCATCTCGCCCCAAGGTGAACTGATCGGTACGCCCCTGCGCGCCGGTGAAGGTGAGGTAATCGCCGACCTGGACTTCGCCTTGATCGACAGGCGGAAGGCGTTCATGGATTCCAGCGGGCATTACAGCAGGCCCGAATTGCTAAGTCTACTTATCGATTACACGCCCAGCGCGCACGTCCACGAACGGGGACCGCATGATGACTGACGCCGAACAGATACTGGCCGCCAAAATAGCGCGCGCCATGTCCTCGGGACCGCTACACATCACCAAAGACGCCACGGTGGTGGAGCGGGATGAGCAAGGCAACACGGTGGTGCTGCGTCAGGGCACCAACCACTGGGTCTGTTTCCCCGGTGATGAGAACAAAATCGGCAATGTGCCCATGTGTGCCGATCCCATGGGCCTGCAATGGATGACGGACATCATGACCGGCAAACCGGCCCCGACCAACACGGCCCCGGGCATCATCTACATGCTGTGCGGCGCAATGCAACACAGCAATACCGATCCGTTCGACAAGACGAGTCCGCCGATTCCGATCGGGCCGCACTGGATGATCCTGTGGCCCTACGACGCTGCGCGTGACGGTCTGCCGAACACGGTGCGGGATGCCGGCGCGTGGGTGATGTTCGATGGAACGCCGTACGCGTATCTGCACATCTGCGGCACTCCCTGGGACGGGAACGCGTACCAGCCCGGCCGGGTGGCCAGGTGGACCATGCAGTACGCGCCGCCGTCGGAGCCCACGGACGCAACACCTTAGAGAAAGTAGTTGTCGTTCTTGATGAACCACTCGGCGCGTTCGTCATCGGTGAGGTCGGCCAGCTGGGCGAAACCCTCGAAGTAGGCCTCTCGGGGTGCGCCCGGAGAAAACAACATCAACAGTGAGGTCTGCGCGTCGGATTCGTTGCGAAATCCGTGTACGCCACCCGGCGGCACATAGAGAAAGTCGCCTTGGTTGCCGTCGATCCAGGCGTTGCCGTCATAGAGCTTGACCGTGCCGGACAGCACGAAAAACGCCTCGGACATTGTCCGGTGGAAATGCGGCCCCGGCCCGCCGCCCCGCGGGCTGATGTCGACCCGGTACAGGCCGTAATCGCCGTTGGTCTGTTGCTGGTTGGCCAGGTAGTGGTACTGGACCACGCCCTGCGAGTCGTAGTCGGCGGGCTGCTCGGCGCGCCGGACCCAGGCGCTGACCTCCGGTTGCTCCTTGGTGTAGCGGACCGGGGGATACGGCGGCACATCCCTGGGATTCCACAGCGACACAAGCGCCAGGTTACGTGAGCGGGCGGACGCCACGGCAACTTCGACAACACGCTCACAGCGAATCCACAATCTGCTCTCATGAACGCGGAAACCTGCACTCCTACAGTCAGTTCATGCTCACCAGGCGCGCATTCTTTGCCGCCACCGCGGCGGCCTCACTGGCTGTCGCGGCAATGCCCAGGGCGCTGGCCAATCCGGTCGTCGGCGATCCCGCCACGGTTGCGGGATTGAACCGTCGCCGGGTACCCACCCAGTGGGGCACGGCGCTACCCGGTGTCACGACCAACTTCGCGCCGAACGGCAAGCAGATCGCGTTGACCTTCGACGCCTGCGACGGCGCCTGTGACGACGCACTGCTGGACACCCTGCAGCGCAACGCCGTGCCCGCGGTGCTCATGCTCAACGCGAGGTGGCTCGACCGTCACCCCGACCGCGCGGCTCAGCTGGCGGGCAATCCGTTGTTCGAGATCGGCAATCACGGCACCCGGCACGTCCCGTTGTCGATGACCGGGCGGTCGGCGTACCGGATCGCCGGCACCCGCTCCGCCGACGAGGTGGTCAATGAGGTGTGGACCAACCATCTGCGGTTGACCGCGTTGACCGGGAGGCCGCCGACCTGGTTCCGGCCGGGCACCGCGTACTACGACGACGTCGCCGTGGACATCGTCCATCAACTCGGCGAACAGCCCCTCGGCTTCAGCGTCAACGCCGACATCGGGGCCACCGCCTCGGCCGCGGCCGTGCGCAACAACGTGATGTCCGCGGCGCCCGGGTCAATTGTTCTGGCGCACATGAACCATCCGGCATCGGGCACCCACGCCGGCATCGCCGACGCGATACCGGTGATGCAGGCGGCCGGGTGGCAGTTCGTATTGCCCAGCTAACGGTCCGGATTCCGGCTGCGGGCGACTGCCCCTAACGAGTGACCTGGCCCGCGGCGCGGGCTTACGCTGAATCGGTGACCGAGCGCGCCGAAGCTCGCGAGACCGAGAAACCCTCGGCCTGGACCCACTGGCGCGGACGCCTGATCGGCGGGGTCGTGCTCGCCGCCGTGCTCGTCATCACCTACTTCATCCTGGCCGCGTTTCTGCCGCGGTGGTGGGCGCAGCGGGTCGCCGACATGTCGGGGCACGGCAGCTTCGCCAAGGCGATCGGGTGCGGGTTGACCCTCGGATTTCTCGGCACGGCGATACCGCTGCTGCTTCTGCTGATCGCGGTGCTGGTCTGGCGGCATCGCGGCGGTCCGGTCATCGGCATAGCCGCCGCCATCGGTGCCGTGATCACGGCGCTGCCCAATCTGATGACGCTGTCCATCGCCCTGGGCGTGAACTCCGCCGCGCATGCGGGCCAACGGATTCTGGATGTCGACGCACCGGGTTTCCTGACCGCGACGTTGATCGGCGCGATCATCGCGGTCGTCGTCGCGTCGTTCATCGCCTTCCTGGTGGTCCGGCGGCGTCGTCACCGGTCGAGTGCGCACCAGTCCAGCGCGCCCTGATCAATGCGCGGGGCGGGGGCGTCGAGCGGCCTCCGCCACAGGCGAACAGCCTTGCACTCGTACAGGGCGAGTGCTAAGAATGCAGTTGGCACTCTCGATCAGTGAGTGCCAGGTCAGGACGGTGAGGCCGGGGCCGCACCTGCGGGAGCACACCTCAGCCGTCCGTCGCGGGCACCGAACCTGACCACAGAACGTGCGACCCCCTATCCGGAGGAATCAGTTCGCAATGGCTAAGACAATTGCGTATGACGAAGAGGCCCGTCGCGGCCTTGAGCGGGGCCTGAACAGCCTCGCCGACGCGGTAAAGGTGACGCTGGGCCCCAAGGGTCGCAACGTCGTCCTGGAGAAGAAGTGGGGCGCCCCCACGATCACCAACGATGGTGTGTCCATCGCCAAGGAGATCGAGCTGGAGGACCCGTACGAGAAGATCGGCGCTGAGCTGGTCAAAGAGGTCGCCAAGAAGACCGACGACGTCGCTGGCGACGGCACCACCACCGCCACCGTTCTGGCCCAGGCCCTGGTTCGCGAAGGTCTGCGCAACGTCGCTGCCGGCGCCAACCCGCTCGGCCTGAAGCGCGGCATCGAGAAGGCCGTCGAGAAGGTCACCGAGACGCTGCTGAAGTCGGCCAAGGAGGTGGAGACCAAGGAGCAGATCGCTGCCACCGCCGGTATCTCCGCCGGTGACCAGTCCATCGGTGATCTGATCGCCGAGGCCATGGACAAGGTCGGCAACGAGGGTGTCATCACCGTCGAGGAGTCCAACACCTTCGGGCTGCAGCTGGAGCTCACCGAGGGCATGCGCTTCGACAAGGGCTACATCTCGGGCTACTTCGTCACCGACGCCGAGCGTCAGGAAGCCGTCCTGGAGGATCCCTACATCCTGCTGGTCAGCTCCAAGGTGTCGACCGTCAAGGACCTGCTGCCGCTGCTGGAGAAGGTCATCCAGTCCGGCAAGCCGCTGCTGATCATCGCCGAGGACGTCGAGGGCGAAGCCTTGTCCACCCTGGTGGTCAACAAGATCCGTGGCACCTTCAAGTCCGTCGCCGTCAAGGCCCCGGGCTTCGGTGACCGCCGCAAGGCCATGCTGCAGGACATCGCCATCCTCACCGGTGGCCAGGTCATCAGCGAAGAGGTCGGCCTCTCGCTCGAGACCGCCGATGTCGCGCTGCTCGGCACCGCCCGCAAGATCGTCGTCACCAAGGACGAGACGACCGTCATCGAGGGCGCCGGCGATGCCGACGCGATCCAGGGCCGTGTCGCCCAGATCCGCGCCGAGATCGAGAACAGCGACTCCGATTACGACCGCGAGAAGCTGCAGGAGCGCCTGGCCAAGCTGGCCGGCGGTGTTGCGGTGATCAAGGCCGGCGCTGCCACCGAGGTGGAGCTCAAGGAGCGCAAGCACCGCATCGAGGACGCCGTCCGCAACGCGAAGGCTGCCGTCGAGGAGGGCATCGTCGCCGGTGGTGGCGTGGCTCTGCTGCAGTCGGCTCCGGCGCTGGAGGAGCTGTCGCTCAACGGTGATGAGGCCACTGGCGCCAACATCGTGCGTGTCTCGCTGTCGGCCCCGCTGAAGCAGATCGCCTTCAACGGTGGTCTGGAGCCGGGCGTCGTCGCCGAGAAGGTGTCGAACCTGCCCGCGGGTCACGGCCTGAACGCCGCGACCGGTGTGTACGAGGACCTGCTGGCCGCCGGCGTTGCCGACCCGGTCAAGGTCACCCGCTCGGCGCTGCAGAACGCGGCGTCCATCGCGGCGCTGTTCCTCACCACCGAGGCTGTCGTCGCCGACAAGCCGGAGAAGGCCGCCCCGGCGATGCCGGGCGGCGACGGTGGAATGGGCGGTATGGACTTCTAAGTCCTGCTCTTTACGGGATAGCCCGGTCTGCACTGGAAACCCAGTCAGGCCGGGCTTTTTCGTATCCGGTGGGCCGGAATTCGGAGGTTTACCCCCGCGAATCGCCCGCAAACGTTCGATAGCGTTTGGACGTGACCTCCACCGCCGACATGTCCGACGCTGCGACGACCGACGCGGCCGCGCCGCCGGCCCCGACCCCGGTGTGGACGCCGGCGCAGAAGCTCGCGTTCCGCCTGCTGTTCACCATCGGCGGCGGGATTCTGATCCTGTCCGTCTTTGGCAACTTCGGCCTGAGCTTGCTCTGGTACCCCCTGCTGCAGGCGCTCGCCCAGCTGGGGAGCGTCGTCACCCGCGGCGAGGGCGTGCACCTACAGCTCGATGACGTCGGCGATTCGTTGGCGTCCTGGTGTTACCACTTGGGCTGGATCCTGGTGGCCCTGTTGATCACCGCGGTGTGGACCGTGCTGGACCGGCGGCGGCCGAACTATCGCAGCCTCGCCATGCTGCTTTTCGTGTTCGCCCGGTTCGGCCTGGCCATTTCGATGCTCGCCTACGGGCTGGGCAAGCTCATTCCCGCGCAGATGGCCAATATGACGTTGCCCGGCTATCAGATTCAGATGGTCGGCGACGTCAGCCTGATGAACACCCTGTGGGGTTTCATGGGTGCCTCCGACCCGTATACGATGGCCGCCGGCCTGGTCGAATTCGTTTCGGGTGTACTGCTTTTGTGGCGTCGGACGTGGCTGCTGGGCGCGCTGATCGCGATCGGCGCCATGGGCCAGGTGTTCCTGCTCAACCTGTTCTACGACGTGTCCGTGAAACTGGTGTCCGGCCAGCTGCTGCTGATCGCGATCGCCATCACCACACCGTACTGGCGGAGCCTCGCCCAGGTGGTGTTCCAGCGCGGAACCCCGGAGCCGGTCACGCTGTGGCCCGCACTCGGCTCTGGCACCCGGTGGCTGCGGCGGACGGGCACTGTGGCGAAGTTCGTCATCGCGGGCGCATTCGTGGTGTACATGGGAACATTCGTTATCGACATGGTCCGCCATATTCACGACCGGCAATCCGATCTCGACGGGGTATGGACGGCAACGTCGTTCACCATCGACGGCCGACAGGCGACGCTGCAACAGAGTTCACCCGCCCCGTGGACCAATGTCGCGATCACAGACCGGGGCGGTGAATACACGAGTTTCGTCACTCAGGCCCCGGCCGGCTACGTCGCCGTCTACGACTACGAGATCCACGACGATCGCCTCGAGCTCAAGAAGGGCGAGTCGGACCGGCCGATCGTTCTGCACTTCCGGCAGGACGGGCCCGACCGCTTGGTGCTCACGGGCACCGTCGACGGCAAGCAGATCGAGGGCCGTTACGAGCGTCGCTTCCTGCAGCGCAGCGAGTCGCACTTCCGGCTGGTGCAGCCCGACCTGAGGCAGAAGCCTGCCGGCCGGCTTCCGTAGCCAGCCGGGCTTTTTCCTTGGTGCGCCGAGCCGTAGGTTTGCTCGGCGGCGTCCATGAGTCGAGCCACAACCCGTTGCCGATGGAACATTTCGCCGTGATACGGTCAGGCGCCGATAGCTGTCTTGGCTTGGTATGGGGGGAAGATCGAATTGTTGACGTTTCGCATGAGCGGGTTTGCTGCGTGACGCAGCCACCGCATTCGCCGTTCGGGGGTCCCAACCCGGTCGACGGCTCTACGCCTCAGAATTTCGGCCACCGACCGGCGCCTCCCCCCGTACCCCCGCAGTGGGGCGGACCTGCGCCGGTAGCCCAGCCCCGTCCCGCGCCAGCGGGTCCACCCGGCCCGCCCGCTCATCCCGCTCCCGGCTATCCCGCGCCCGGTGGGCCGCCACCGCCTCAGCCCGGCTGGCAGGGGCCGTTGCAACGCGACTTCCACAATCCTCAGCCCGGATTCCCGTCGCCGCCGCCGCGTCGCGGCAAGAACAAGAAGGCGCTGTTCATCACGGCAGCCGCCACCGCCGCAGTGCTCCTGATCGTGGGTGTCGTGGTCGCCGTCGTGTCGTTTTCGGGAGGCGGGTCGAGCGGTACCAGTGGTGGCGGCGCCAGCACGGCATCCGCTGCGGTCGAGGGCTACCTGGAGGCGCTGTCGAAGGGAGATGCCAACGCCGCGTTGGCATTCGGATCCGACCAGCCGGCGTCGAAAGACTTCCTGACCGACGACATCCTGAAGCAACAGATCGCGAAATGGCCCATCACCAACGTCCGGGTTCTCAGTGCCAACGAGACGGGCGACGTGGCGCAGGTGCACGTGGTGGCGAACTTCGGTGAGCAGTCCGCTGATCAGACATTGATGGTGAAGAAGCAGGACGGCCGCTGGAAACTGCCCGCGGCCGCCGCCAAGGTGAACTTCGCCGCGTCGACCCTGACCACCAACCCAGCGACCGGTCAGCCGCTGCCGGCTCCGCCGATATCGCTGTTCGGCAAGGCGATTTCGGGCGGATCCGCGGTCTATGTGTTCCCAGGTTGGATGGACCTCGGCTCGTCGAACAAGTACATCGCGGTGACGGCGGCGCGGCCGGTGCTGCTGGACGGGTTGATGGTTCAGGGTGTCGCGATTCCGGCCGGTGTCCAGGTGCAGTTGAACGATGCCGGAACTGCAGCCGCCAAGCAGGTCGTCGCCGACGCGATCGCCGAATGCGCGAAATCCACTGTGCTCTCGCCGCCGGGATGTCCGCAGAACGTCCCGAATCCCACGTTGGTGGACGGCACCGCGCACTGGGAAGCACCTGATCTGAGCAACCTCCAATACTCGTTCATGTCGTTGGACATGACGCTTCGGGTGATGGGGACCTCGCAGTGGAAGCTCACCGCCGACAGCACCAGCGGTACGCCCATGCAGGGCACCCCGCTCATCCCGTTGATGGGCCAGATCGACATGACGCAGGATCCGTTGACCGTGAAGTGGATGGGCAAATGAGCGTCACCATGCCACCCCAGAGGGCACCCCAGCCCACCCGGGATGAGCTCGACCGGGCGCGCGTCGTGGTGGGAGCGTTGTCCGGTGCCTTCGCCGCGAAGGTGGTGGGCCAGGCGGGGCTGCAGCAGAGCCTGCTGATCGGTCTGCTCACCGGTGGGCACATCCTGCTGGAAAGTGTTCCGGGACTTGCCAAGACGACGGCCGCACGGGCAGTCGCCGATGCGGTCCAGGCGAAGTTCCGGCGCATCCAGTGCACTCCTGACCTCCTTCCCAGCGACATCATCGGGACCCAGATCTTCGACGCGTCCCGCGGCGCCTTCCACACCCAGTTGGGGCCGGTGCACGCCAACATTGTGTTGATGGACGAGATCAACCGGTCCAGTGCGAAGACGCAGAGCGCCATGTTGGAGGCGATGGAGGAACGTCAGACCAGCATCGCCGGCGAGATCTACAAGATCCCCGAGCCGTTCCTGGTGCTCGCCACCCAGAATCCGGTCGATCAGGAGGGCACCTATCCGCTGCCGGAAGCGCAGATGGACCGGTTCATGTTCAAGGAGCTCCTGACTTATCCGACTCCCCAGGAGGAATCGGAGATGGTCTTCCGGATCGACGCGGGGGTGTACACAAACCGCCGGACCGCGCCGGTGGCCTCGTTGGATGACATCCTCTACATCCGCGAGGTGGTTCGGCGGGTCTACCTGGACCCCGCGATCGTCCACTACATCACCCAGATCGTCGCGGTGACACGTACTCCGCAGCAGTACCTTTCGGCGAACCTTGCCCGGCTCATCGAGTACGGTGCCAGCCCACGCGCGACTATCGCGTTCTGCAAGGCAGCACGGGCGCTGGCACTGCTGTCCGGACGCAATCACGTGCTGCCCGACGACATCAAGGCGCTCGCGCACCGGATCCTGCGGCATCGGCTGATTCTCGGGTTCGAGGCGGTTGCCCAGAACGTCACACCGGAAGTGTTGATAGACAACATCATTCATGTAGTCCGAACCCCCTAGTCGCAATGGGAGTTCTACTGCAGGAGGTGAAGGCTCAGACCCTCGCCGGTAACCGGCTGGCAGGTCCGAGCGGGGTGTCCCGCGGCCTTCTCGAGGGGGAGCATCGTTCGATGTTCCACGGGCGCAGCCTGGAATTCGACGACCTTCGCCCGTACATCCCCGGTGACGACGTTCGCGACATCGACTGGAAGGCTTCGGCCCGCTCAACCGAAGTGCTGGTGAAGCGGTTCGTCTCGTACCGGCAGCAGCGCGTCCTGATGGTCGCCGATCTCGGCCGGAACATGCTTGCGCTGGCCGCCGGGGGCGAGGTCAAACAGCGCGTGGTGCTCAATGCCGTCGGTCTGGTCGGGCTGATCGCCATCAGCAAGGGCGACGAAATGGGCTTGGTCTATGGGGACGCCACCGGGTCGGCACATATGCCCAACCGCCGCGGTGAGGCACACCTCGAGCACATCCTGGAGCGGGTCAATCGTCATCAGGTGGCCGACAGCGGCCGCAGCGACCTTGCCACCCAATTGCAGTACGTGCAGCAGCATTTCCGTCGCCGGCACATCGTCTTCGTGGTTTCCGACGAACCCGATGTCTCCGCAGGACTGGACGAGCAGTTCCGCAAGGTGGCGGCTCGCCACGATGTGTACTGGATAACGGTGCGGGATGCCCCGCTGATCGGCGTGCCGGCCTTTGGCGGCGAGGGATATGACGTCGACAGCGGCAGAACACTGCTGCGCGAAGAGATCCTGGGCCACCGGGTGCTGGAGGCCTACCGCCGGGCCGAGGCGCAGCGGGAGGCTGCGTTCGCCGAATACGTCAACAGCTCCGCGATCCCGTGTGCCCGGGTGTCGGCAAGCGGTGAGCTGTTCGGGGCGGTCACCCTGATGCTGAAGAAGGCCAGTCGTGGCAAATGACTATCTGAAATGGATCGTGGCGCCGCTGCCATATTCGGTGCTCTGGCTGGTGTTGGGCGTACTGCTGGTCCTCGGCGTCATCGGCTGGTTCGTCGGGGTAGTGGTGTGGACGCTTCCGGTGGAGCGACTGCGCACCATCCCGGTGATCCGTGACATCAGCGCACGGGTGCTGCGGCGCAAGTTCAGTGCGGAGGTCGGCAAGGTCAGCGATCGTTACCACGCCGGAGGGCTGAATTCCCGCCAGGCGTACACCGAGATGAGCCGGATACTGCGGAACTTCGTCTATTTCCAAACCGGTGTCGCCGCGCAGTACATGGCGTTGGGCGAGGTGGCCAACAGCTCCGCCGCCGCGGCGGCACCTGCGGTGTCGGCGCTGTACGCAGGGCAGTTCGAACTCGGTGACAGCCCAGACGTCGCTGCCACGGCAGCCCAGGTGCGGAGCACGATCCAGTCATGGAGCTGAGGTGGGGGTGGGTTGTTGTGGTCGGCCTGGTGGCGCTCGTCGTCATCGTGCTCGCCGCATTCCTCTGGCCGATGCGTCAGCAGCCCCGACGGTTGCGTCCACTGGCGTGGGTCGGCCGGCTGACCGAACTGCCCGAGTATGCGCGGGCGTACCGGCGTTACCGAATCCTGTTGGCGGCCATCGCCGCCACCACGGTCGCCGTGCTGCTGTGCGCCATCGTCGCGACGGCCCGCCCGGTCAGCTCGCAGGCCACTGCCGCTGAGATCAACCGCGCCCATCCCGAGGATGTGATGCTGTGTCTGCAGGACGACCCGGCTTCCCACGACGCGTCGGTGCTGTTGTCCTACTTCGGCAACCAGGTCGCCGGATTCGACTCGCAACGTCTCGGGCTGACGTCCCGCACCATCCGGGTGATCCCACTGACCCGCGACTATCCGTTCCTCCAGGACGAACTCGGCCGGTACGCCAGCCTGGAGCGGCTGCGATCCGTCCAGAACCCCAACCCGGAGGACACGGCCGTCCTGCAACGTGCCCACCACGAGTTCCGCAACACGCCCAACTATTCCGACTACCAGCTGACCGTCAACGATGCACTTGCCATGTGTATGAAGGGTTTTCCCGGAGCAGGCAAGACATCGGACGCCAGGCGGTCGGTGATCTACATGGGTCCGGCCGGCAAGTCGGAGGCGCCGATCTATTCCGATGAGGAGCTCACCGCGCTGGCGAGGTCGTCGGGAATCCAGGTCAACGTGTTGACCAGAACGACCCTCGATGCCAGCGGCGGGCTCAGCGGCATCGCCACGGCAACCGGTGGACGCTTCATCAGCTATGTCGCGGCGGCCGATGCCAATAACGGGGCCGCGGCGGACAGCCAGGACACCTTGGACAAGGCGCTGCGTAGCCACCTCGATGACGTCCGCTCACATCCACCGGCGGTGACGAGTCCGGACGGCACGATCATGGTGCAGCAGCTACGCGACCGTCCCAATCTGGTCCTGGCCGTCGGACTGCTGATCGTGATCGTCTTCTCGATCAGCCTCGCGGGGGTGCGGCGATGACGTTCGAGCCGATCATGCCCTGGTGGATGTTCCTGTTGTTGGCGGGACTGACGCTGGCACTGCGGATGTACACGCTCTATCGGGTGCTTGTGGTCGTGGGCAAGGGCACTCAACGCAAGGTCGTCGTGCGGTGGAGCCTGTTGACGCTCGTGATCGTGTGCCTGTTTGCGGCGGCGGTTCGGCCGGGGATCGAAGGAAATACGCACTCGTTGACCCAGGCTGCCGCTGCAGATGCCGCCAACAGCAACGTGAACGTGTTCTTCGTGGTCGACCGATCGCTCAACTCTCGGGCAGAGGATTTCGGTAACAAGCAGTTTCGGATGGCCGGAGTCCGCGCCGATATGCAGTCCATCGTCGACCAGTACCCGGACGGACGCTTCTCAATCACCTCGTTCGGCACCGAGTCCAGGGTTGACTGGCCGTTGTCCGATGACCTCTGGAGCCTGCGGGCACTGCTCAAGGACTACTCGGCCTACGAATCGAATTTCGACTCGGTGTATCAGGTCGATGTCGGCGCGGCCGGCGACCAACTCAAGCATCAGCTGGAACTTGCTGCCCAGCAGTACCCGGGGTCGAACAACCTGGTCTTCTACCTCGGGGAGGGCGCCGGGGCCTCGACGCGTACGGCGACCGCGTTCGATATCCCGGCCGAACTGGTGGCCGGGGGAGCGGTGCTCGGATACGGCACGGCGGCGGGCGGTCCGGTGGCCAGCAAGCTGGCCGAAAACGGGGAGATCACCTACTTTCCCGATCCGAAGGGCGGTGGAGGACAGTTTCTTTCGGTGCTCGACGAGGCCTCGCTGCGGACCGTTGCCGAGCAACTGCATGTGCCGTACTTCCATCGCGGACTCGGTGATCCGACCTCCAAGATCTTCCCTGGGCTGGATGCGGACTCATCGACAGCGGTTCAGCAGGAAGTTGCGATGCCGGGCGATCGCGCCGAGTTCTATTGGATTTTCACGGCCATCGCGATGCTGTTGATGTTCTACGAGCTGTTCGCGATGGCGCGGGAGTACCGGGTGTCCCGGATGAAGGGGCTACGGGACGCCTGATGTTGAAAGCACGCAGTATCAAAGAGCACGGTGTCTCGCTCCTCCAGTCGTCGATGAGGTCGGTTGGCGCGTACTTCTCGCAGGGGCCGAGCCGGAAAGTGCTGCGGCGCCGGCTGATCGTGTTCTCGATTCTTCCCGCCGTGGTGCTGGTGGTCGTCGGCGTCAAACTGGTGACGATGGTGCTCTCCGGCGATTCAGCCAAATCCCACTACCTCGACTACAACTCGTACGGCTTGGCCGACGACGTGCGGACGCTCAAGTCGCTGAACGTGATCGACTCCTACAAGCCGTATTTCGCCGAAGGCGACCGCTACGTGCTGGAAGGGAAACTGGCCGAGGCCGAGTCGGAGTTCAAGAAGTCGCTGTCGCTGGTCAGCCAGAAACGGTCGTGCCCGGTACGTATCAATCTCGAGGTGGTGCTGGAGACGCTGGGCGACCTCAAGAACGCCGACAAGCACCGGGATGAGGCGAAGCCGTTCTGGACCGAGGCCCTGAAGGTGACGCAGGAGGCTCCCGACGGTTGTTTCGACACGACGACCGAGCCCGATGAGGAACGCCGCAAGCATCTCAACGAAACCGAACAGCGGCTCCAGGACAAGTTGAAAGACCCCCCACCGTCCGAAGGTGACGGGGGACAGGGTGGCCAAGGCGGCCAGGGTCAGGGCGACGGCCAGGGGCAAGGTGAACGCGGTGAGGGTCAAGGTGGCCAGAGCCAGGACGGCCAGGGTCAACAGGGCCAAGGCAACCAGGGCCAGGGTCAAGGCCAGCAGGGCCAGGGCCAGGGCCAACAGGGCCAACAGGGGCAAGGTGACCAGAACCAGGGAGAGCAGAACCAGGGCGGGCCGGGGCAGAGCGGTCAGGGCCCCGGTGGTGCCGACAACCGCGAGACGCCGGACACCGTCGGCGCCGACCGCATCGCCACCGAATTGGGTGGTCAGGCCACGCACCAGTTGAATCCCGGACAAGGTGACCCGGGCGATGTTCTCAAACGACTGCTGGAAGATTCCAACGCCAGCGGTACCGACCGTGAGTGAGAATCCCGCGCTCGGTACCCCGTCAGTTCTCCGATAGGACGATGCAGTCGTTGTCGCTCTTACCGGTCTCGCCGGGCCGCGGGGTCTTGCGGTGCAGCACCGCCCGGCTGGGCACGATGTGATGTGTCTCCTCGTCGGACGTGCCCGGCTGGCCCCGCCCATCGACGATCAGCGAATACCCGCCGGGCTGGCTCGGCGGCCAGACCAGCGTGACGTCCCCATGCAGGGCAAGGTTTCTACTGGTGTGGCCCCCGACCGAGCCGACACGGATGACGCCGTCGACCAAGTCCGGATCCACCGCCACGGTGTGCGCGTGGTAGTCGTCGTCGACCGTGATGAGGTAGGCGAACGTGTAGTCCTTGAGCTTGTCGGCCAGCTGATCGAGATTCACCTTCACGCTCATGAAGTGAGAATAGTGCGGTCGGCGTCCCGTCGTGGCTGAGCTGGTCAGATGGGTGCGGGCTGTTTACCGCGGACCAGCCGGCCGGGGCGCGCGTCGGTGGGTACGCCATGCTCGGCGATCACCTGTCCGGCCACCACGGTGGCGACGTAGCCGTCGGCGGTCTGATCCAGCCGGCGCCCACCGGCGGGCAGGTCATGTATGACAACGGGTTTGTGCAATCGCAACGACTCATGGTCGATGACATTGAGGTCGGCCTTGTAGCCCACCGCGATGCGGCCACGGTCGGCCAGGCCCGCCACCCGGGCCGGCACGGAGGTCAGCTCGCGCACCGCCTGGGCCACCGACAGCCGGCCGCCGGCCCGGTCGCGTACCCAATGGGTCAACAGATACGTGGGATAGCTTGAGTCGCAGATCATCCCGTAGTGGGCGCCGCCGTCGCCGAGCCCGAGCACCACATCCTCGCGACGCATCAGGTTGCCGACGGTGTCCAACGAGTTGTTCTCGAAATTGGCCATGGCGCCCAACAGGATCGCGTGTCCGTCGTCGTCGAGCAGCCGGTCATAGGCCTCCTCGAGTGGGCTGACACCGCGGGCCGCGGCCCGCGCGGCGATGCTCTGCGACCGGTCGGGTTCATAGTCGGCGTCCTCGCCCAGCGGGAAGATCCAATCCCAGGCCTGCGCCAGATACACCAGCGGGTTGGCCGGCACCCCGCCCGGTTGATCGGACAGGATGCGTTGCCGTACTTCGGGTTTGCGCATCTCGGCCACCCGCTCGGCCAGCGGAAACCCGGCGATCTCCTGATAGCTGGGGTAGAGCACGAACGGGTTCGCGGTCAGCTCAAGGCCGATCATCAATCCGATCGGCCGCGGAAACACCTGGGCCGTGACTCTCGGGCCATCGGATCCGACGGTGGCGTTGGCCTTTTCCACCATCTCCATCGCCTCGACCCACAGCGGATCGCCGGCGTTGAGCACCAGCAGGGTAAAGGTGACCGGCAGGCCGGTGTCCTCGGCCGCGTCGAAAACCTGTTGCAGCACAGGCTGATACCCGCCGGCCGGGATATCGGGGACGAATTGCATCAGTCCGCCGCCGCCGTCGGCGACACCGCGGGCGATCTCCAGGATCTCGTCGGGTCCGGCCTCGAATGACGGGATCTGCCGACCGCCCTCGGTGCGGTGGGTGGCCAGCCGCGAGGAGGCGAAGCCCAGCGCCCCGGCCTCGATGGCCTCCTTTGCCAATGCCCGCATCCGGGCCAGATCCTCGGCGGTGGCCGGTTCGCGGTCGACTCCGCGCTGGCCCATGACGTACACCCGCAGCGGTGAATGCGGCAGATAGGCGGCGACATCGATATCGAGCCGTCGCGCCGCCAGTGCGTCGAGGTATTCGGGGAAGGTCTCCCAATGCCATGGCAGGCCATCGACCATCACCACACCGGGGATGTCCTCCACACCGGCCATCAGGTCGACCAGCACGTCGTGATCGTCGGTCCGGCACGGCGCGAAGCCGACCCCGCAGTTGCCCATCACCGCCGTGGTGACCCCGTGCGCCGAGGACGGATTGAGCCGATCCGACCAGATCGCCTGACCGTCGTAGTGGGTGTGCAGGTCGACGAAGCCCGGGGTGACCAGCAGCCCGGTGGCATCGATCTCGCGAGTGCCGGATCCGGTCACGGCACCTACTTCGACGATGACGCCGTCGCGCACTGCGACGTCTCCCAGGTACGGTTCGCCGCCCAGGCCGTCGACGATCTGCCCGTTACGGATGACGAGGTCGTAGCTCATTCCAATAAGCTACGACTCGGCCTGCGGCGCATGCCAGGATCTGTTGCGTGATCGATCACTTTGGTATCAATTGCTCAGACTTCTCGAAGGCCACCGAGTTCTACGACACCGTGCTGGGCGTCCTGGGTTACACCCGCCAGCTCGATTACGGCGTGGCCATCGGCTATGGCCGCGAAGGGCGTCCGGCGTTCTGGATCGGCGACGCCAGCGCCGGTGACGCCGCCGGACCGAACCGGGAAATCCACGTCGCATTCCAGGCCGCCGACGTCGATGCCGTCACGGCGTTCTACGACGCCGCCCTGGCATTGGGCGCCGAATCGCTGCATGCGCCGCGGTTGTGGCCCGAGTACCACCCGGGCTACTTCGGTGCGTTTGTCCGTGACCCCGAGGGCAACAACGTCGAGGCGGTATTCCACGGGGCTCCGGCGGCGCAATAGCCGCTACTGACGAGGCCGGTCCAGGCCGGCGCACGAGATCAAATCGAGATCATCGAGATCCCGGATATACCACATCGGGTATGCGATAGTTGCGTCCAAAAAGAGAGGCTCTTCGCTGTGAATGAATGCATCCCTCGGGACATCTGATCATATCACTATACAGGCTAAGTAATCGCCTGCGCCACCTTGCCTGCGACCGCACCGGCGGCCAGCAGTCGGTGGGCCTCGCCCGCATCCGTAATCGTCGGGCGCAAACCGACAGTCGGTTTGGCTCGGCCGGCGGCCGGCGCGGTCATCGTCATCAGGTTTGCTCGCGCCGTTACCTGTCGCAGTCCGCCGAACCGGTTAACAGCAGCCGGGGTGGATGTAGTGATCCAGCTCTCATGTTGGTAGCCTCTCCCGAAATCGCACAACGGATCGGGAAATGACAGCGGTCAGCGACGCCGACGGCACACCAGGGGACCTCCACCTCGACAGAGTGGAGGCCCTCTCTCGTGCGACGGTTCGTCTGCGTTTCGATCCGTATGTTGACATCGACTGGGATGCACCCGAGAACGCGTTGGACGAGAACGATCCGCGTTGGCAGCTGGATCCGGAGACCTCGCCGCTCGGGGCTACCGATTGGTATGCCGAACAGCCGTTGAGCCGGCGGATCGAGATGGGCCGCTGGGTCACCGCCAACACCCTCAAGGTCACGCTCCAGTTCGAGATGATGTTGGTCCGGGGAGTGGTGCATTACGCCGGTAAATTGCCGAATGGTTCCCGTCTGTTTCGGTATCTCCTCCACGAACTGACCGACGAATGCAATCACATCCAGATGTTCCAGGAGTTCATCAACCGCACCGGCGAGGATGTGCCCGGAATGCGGCGAGGTTCCCGGGTAATCGGGCCGATCCTGGGCTTTATCGGGGGTTACGCCAACTTCATCCTCTTCATCGGGGTGCTGTGTGGTGAACAGCCGCTGCACTTTCAGCAGACGCTGCAGCATCGTGGTGCGGCCCATGTTCCGCCGTTGCTGAACAAGGTCACCTATATCCATTTGGCGGAAGAAGCCCGGCATATAGCGTTTGCCGACGACCTTCTGGCTGAGCGGATACAACATGCTCGTCGGCTCAAGCGGGCGTGGTACGCATTTCTCTTCCCGTTTTTCCTCCGGTGGTTGATCGGGGAGATGATCACGCCGCCGCGCACTTTTGCCCGGCAGTTCGGGGTCCCGCGACGGGTCTTCAAGGCTGCGTTCTGGAGAAGCGCTCAGTCGCGCCAGATGATGGCGGAATCGGCCGCCGACGTTCGGCGAGTTGCCGAGGATCTCGGTCTGCGGACGAGATGGTCGCGTTGGCTTTGGCGAATGTTGGGTATCGACGGACGGCTACCGCGGTATCGCGGTGAGCCGGATCGGAGCCCCGCGGTCACGCGCGCGGCCGGACTTCGAACCGTGGTGGGGTGGCGCGTTGCGGCCGCGGCGATCATGGCGGGCGTCGCCCTGGCGGTGACGCCGGACGGTTTGCGGATCATCGCGTGTGCCGCAGCGGGGGCGGGCGTGTGGGCGCTCTACCACGCTCTCCGGGAACGTCGTGGCGGCGTGATGGGCAACCAGCCGTTTGAATGGCCCAGGCTTCTGGTCTGGGTGGCGGTGTGCGTGCTGATGATTCCCGCCGGCGGGTTGATCGGGCTGGCCTTGGTGGTGTTCATGATCCTTGCGCTCGCCGAATTCATGCCGACCCTCTGACCGGGCCGAGGCGGTTCAGCGACGTACCAAGCCCGGATCGTGATAGCGTCCGCGAATGCCGGAGCTGCCCTACTTTGACCTGCTGATCGACGAACGGCAAGACGGTGGTGAGACCGGCCAGCTGTGGGAGCAGTCAGTGCATTGGGGCTATTGGGAAGACCCCAAGTCTGCCGTCGTGGCTACCCGCGCCGATTACATCGCGGCCATGGAGCAGATGAACGTCGTGCTGTTCCAGGCCGGCAAGCTTGCCGACGGGCAGCGATTGTTGGACGTCGGTTGCGGATTCGGCGGAACCATCCAGCAGATCAATGCCGCATATTCCGACATGGACCTCACTGGCCTGAACATCGATCCGCGTCAGCTCGCCGCCGCCGAGGCACAGACCAAGCCCGCCAACGGCAACCGCATCGGCTGGGTGGAAGCCGACGCATGTCAGCTGCCGTTCGAGGACAACTCCTTCGACCGTATCCTGGCCGTCGAATGCGTCTTCCACTTCCCGTCCCGTGAGCGTTTCCTCGCCGAAGCCGCGCGGGTGCTCAAGCCGGGCGGCTACCTGGCGGTGTCCGATTTCGTTCCGGCGATGGGATTTTTCGGCAAGACCCCGATCTGGATGGCGATTCGCGGCCGGATCGAGAAGTCCTACGGAACGCTCGGGAATGTCCCCCTGCGGTCCTACAAGGCATTGGGTAAACGTGCGGGACTGCGGCTCGACGCGAGCCGCAATATCCGGAAGAACACGATGCCGACGTACCCGTTCCTGATCAAGTTCTTCCGCGAGCAGGGGTCGGCCGATGCCCAGAAGGTGATGATCTCGGGTACTCGGTGGATGAAGTGGCTGTCCAAGCTCGGTCTCATTCAGTACCAGGTTTACACGTTCCACAAGCCCGCCTGATCTCGGTTGACCGGCCGAGGCCGTAGCGCTGCAGCCCGAGATGAACGATCCCACGAAATCGGTTGAGGCCGACAAGGGCGCGTTCCGGTCGCGTCTGCTCGACGCCATGATCGAATCGATCGTCGAGGACGGCTATCAGAACACCACGGTCGCCGATATCGTGCGCCGGGCCCGGACCTCGCGGCGCACGTTCTACGAGCATTTCGCCAGCCGCGAGGATTGTTTCGTCGCGTTGTTGACCACCATCAACGCCAGGCATGTGCGCCAGGTCGGCGGGGCGGTCGAGAGGCATGCCCCGTGGCGCGATCAGGTGCGTCAGGCGGTCGAGGCCTGGATCGCCTCGTATGAGGCGCACCCCGAGCTGATGTTGGCCTGGATTCGCGACATGCCCACGCTCGGCGCCGCCGCACGTGAGCTGCAGCGTGAGTCGATGGAGAACTTCATCGCCATGGTGCAGGCGATGATCGGCACCGAAGAGTTCCGCGCCGCCGGTGTGTCGATCTCGCGGCGGCGCATCATCATGATGCTCGGCGGGTTGCGGGAGCTCATCGCGATCACCGTGGAAAGCGGTGGGCAGGTGGGGGATGTCAGCGCGGATGCGGTTGCGGCCTGCACCGCGTTGCTGGAGCCGCGCGGCTGACGCACCGCCTCTTGCGGGCTGCGGTACCGGGGAGTACCGTCCGGTGGTACATCGCGGTACCGGCGGGGAGATGAGGCATGGCGCAATCGACGAACGACCCGGTGCGGCTGCCGTCCGGACCGCGGATCCCGAAGGCTCTTGTGGCCGTGGCGTTCCTGGCGGCGCGGCACCGCGCGGTCGCGGCGATCGGCAGGCGTTATGGCGGCGCCTTCACCGTCGATCTGCCGATCTTCGGCCCGACCGTCGTGGTCAGCGATGCCGAGTTGATCAAGGATCTGTTCACCGCCGGCGGTGAGCTGGTCGGCAGGGCGTCCAATCTCGGCCATGTGCTCGGTCCCGGTTCCACCTTCAGCCTCGACGGCGACGCGCACAAAGAGCGCCGCAAGCTGCTGGTCCCGCCGTTTCACGGCAAGCGGATGGCCGGCTACGCGTCGATCGTCGAAGAGGAAGTGCTGCGCGAGATCGCCGGGTGGCCGCTGGGCCGCGAGTTCGAAACCCTGCAGCCGATGATGCGGATCACGCTGAATGCGATCCTGCGCACGGTTTTCGGCGCGCAGGGAGCACTGCTCGATGAGCTCCGCGAGCTATTGCCCCCGATGGTGCCGCTGGCTTCGCGGATGACGGTGCTGCCCGAGGTGTTCCGGCGCGACCTCGGCTCGCGAAGCCCGTGGGGCCGGGTGCAACGTTCCCGCCGGCGTTATGACAGATCATCGCCGCGCTGATCGCGCAGGCCCGGTCGGATCCGGCCTTCGAGGAGCGCAACGACGTGTTGGCGCTGATGCTGCAGGCCCGCTACGAGGACGGCTCGCCGATCGCGGACGCGCACATCGCCGATGAGCTGCTGACCCTGCTGGCCGCCGGCCACGAAACCACCGCCACCACGTTGGCCTGGGCGATCGAGCGGCTGCGACGGCACCCACAGTTGCTGACCCGGCTGGCCGCCGAGGCCGACGCCGGCGGCTCGGAACTGCGCCAGGCCACCATCTGGGAAGTCCAACGCACTCGACCGGTGGTGGAGGCCACCACCCGGTTGGCCCGGCAACGAATGCGGCTGGGGGAGTGGGTGATCCCCGAGGGGCACGTGCTGATCGCGAGCATCACCATGGCGCACGCCTCCGAACGGAACTTCCCCGATGCCGCGACCTTCAACCCGGACCGGTTCCTCGGGACCAACCCGGACTCGCATACCTGGATTCCCTACGGCGGCGGTATCCGGCGTTGTATCGGAGCGGCTTTCGCCAATATGGAGATGAACGTCGTACTGCGCACCCTGCTGCGCGAATTCGAGTTCGGCACCACCCATGCTGCCGGTGAACGTTCCCGCTCTCGCGGGATCGCGACCGCGCCGGGGCGTGGCGGGCTGGCCGTCGTCTATCCCCGAAAATGCAAGTCCCGCGCGGACACTCCGGTCGGTGCCGAACGGGTGCAGGCTTGATGAGCCGGCCTCAGCTCACCGGCACGCCGGTCTGCTGGTGGCGGCGTTGGCGTTCGATGGTGGCGAAGTAGAAGGCGAATGCGAAGGCGAAGCTGGTGAACAGGCTGGACACGAAGAACAGCCATGGATGCCGGATACCGCGGCGTCGGCCGTCGATGATCGTGAACAGCGGCAGCAGAACGACATTCGCGATGGTGTAGTCGGCGCTGGCCGAGCTTGCTGCCGGGTTGGTGTAGCCCAACCGGATGAATTCGGTCCAGCTGCCCGGTCCCCAGATCGGGTTGCCACCCGGTATCGCGTATTGCTGCACGAACTTCATGTTGAAGTACCAGCACACCGGGATTGATGCGATCCCGACGGCGTAGAACGCCAGCTCCACCGCGGAGAACGATGGCCCGGGCGGACGGGCGAAGATCTGCGGATTCAATCGGACCACGAGCGCAACGACTGTGACGCCCAGAATCGCGTGAACGATAAGAGACACCATTGCCTGAGCACACTCGCCGCCCAAGGTTCTGTCAATATCGGCATCTGGGCCGTGCGGGTGGGCTGGCCCTGGTCCATGTTTTGACGTTATTGACAGAACCTGGGACCCGTGTCAGCCTCAGCCGATGGCGGATTATGACGCGATCGTCATCGGCGCCGGACACAACGGGCTGACCGCGGCGGCCCTGCTGCAGCGCGCCGGGCTGCGCACCGTGTGTCTGGAGGCCAAGCGCTACGCCGGCGGGATGGCTTCCACCGTCGAACTGTTCGACGGCTACCGGTTCGAGATCGCCGGATCATTGCAGTTCCCGACCTCGGCGGTGGTCAGTCGCGAACTCGGTCTGGACGAATTGCCGACCATCGACCTGGAGGTGATGTCGGTATCGCTGCGCGGCATCGGCGATGCGCCGGTGATCTACTACGCCGACCCGATGCGGATGCTCACCCACCTCGGTGAGGTGCACGGGGCCGACGCGGTTGCCGGTATGGCCGGGCTGATGGCCTGGAGTCAGGCGCCCACCCGGGCGCTGGGCCGGTTCGACGCGGGCCGTGCGCCTCGCACGCTTGACGAGATGTATGCCTGTGCGACAAACGAATTCGAGCGATCCACCATCGATGACCTGTTGTTCGGATCGGTCAGCGACGTGCTGGACCGCTACCTGCCCGACCGGGAGAAGCACGGCGCGCTGCGCGGCATGCTGGCCTTTCTCGCGGTCAACACCACCTATCGCGGTCCCGAAACACCGGGCAGTGCGGCCGCCCTCGCATACGGGCTGGCCGTTCCCGACGAGAACGCCATGCTGATGAAGAAGCTCAGGGGCGGGATCGGCGCGCTCACCGAGCATCTGCATGAGCTGCTGCTCTCCGGCGGCGGTGAACTGCGGCTGCGCAGCGCCGTCGAACAGATTCTCGTCGAGCAGGGCCGGGTCACCGGAGTGCGCTTGGCCGACGGGGCGATGGTCAGCGCGCCCATCGTCGTCTCCGCCGTCGCGCCGGATCTGACCGTCAACACGCTGCTGGCCCCGGAGGCGTTGAGCCCCGAGGTCCGGGACCGATTCGGCCGCATCGATCACCGCGGCAGCTATCTGCAGATGCATTTCGCGCTGGATGGGGCGCCCACCTTCGATGCGCCCTACGAACTGCTGAACGACCACGAAATGCAGGCGGCGATAGGACTTTTCAGCACGCCGGAGGAACTTCAACAGCAGTGGCAGGATGCCAGGCGTGGGATCGTGCCGGCCGACCCGGCGATCGCGTTTCAGATTCCGTCGGCGCATGACCCGACGCTGGCACCGGCGGGCAAGCATGCCGCCTCTGCATTCGCGTTGTGGTTCCCGGTCGAGGGATCGGCGTCGAGTTACGGCGAGCTCAAGGCCGAGATGGGCCGACGGGTGATCGAGAAGATCACCCGGCTGGCACCGGATTTCGAACGCCGGGTGATTCGGCATACCACCTTCACCCCGCGGCATATGGGCACCATGTTCGGCGCTCCCGGCGGGGATTACTGCCACGGTCTGATCCATCCCGAGCAGATGGGACCCAACCGGCCCGGGCCGAAAGGCTATGTCGATCAGACGATTCCGATAACCGGTTTGTATCTGGGCAGTGCCGGCTGTCACGGCGGCCCCGGCATCACCTTCATCCCCGGCTACAACGCCGCCCAGGCGGCACTCGCGGACGCCCGGTCAGCGTCGGCGTAGCTGTTCGGCCCAGTCCGCGGGCACCCGGCCGCGCGGGCCGGGAACGGGCTGATCGACCGGGTGGTGCTCGGGCGGCGCCAACCTGGGGCCGTCGTAGTACTCGTTCGAGTCGTAGTTCCAGAACCAGTCCTCGCCCGGCTCGAATGACCGGATGATCGGGTGGCCGGTCTTGCGCCAGTGCGCGGAGGCGTGTCGGGACGGTGAATCGTCACAGCACCCGATGTTCCCGCAGGCCGCACAGCGACGCAGGTGCACCCACCAGCCGCCTGCCGCATCGCAATCCACGCATCCGGTGCCGCTCGGCGGCACGGCCGGATCGACGGCTTTGCTCATGTGGGCGAGCTTAGTCCGAGTAACCTCGCCGCATGGCAACCAGCGATTCCCGTGAAGTGTTAATCGAGGCGACCCCGCAGGAGATCCTCGACGTCGTCGCCGATATCGAGGCGACGCCCAGCTGGTCCCCGCAGTATCAGCGCGCCGAGGTCCTGGACCGCTACGACGACGGCCGGCCGCGGCAGGTCAAGATGACGATCAAGGCGGCGGGGCTGACCGATGAGCAGGTCATCGAGTACACCTGGGGTGACAACGAGGTGAGCTGGACGCTGGTGCGCGCCGGTCAGCTCAAGGCGCAGGATGCCAGCTACACGCTGACCCCCGCCGGGGATAAGACCAAGGTCCGGTTCGACATCACCATCGACCTGACGGTGCCGCTGCCGGGCTTCATCCTGAAGCGGACGATGAAGGGCGGGGTCGAGACCGCCACCGAGGGCCTGCGCAAGCAGGTGCTGAAGGTCAAGAAGGGCGGCTGACCCAGAACAGCTAACCGGCGTTGGCCTCGGCCGCGGACTGGGTCAGCTCGGCCAGCAGCGGCGGCACATCCATCTTCGGCACCACCGCCTCGATGAACACCATCCGGTCCCGGGCTTGCGCCGCGGCGCTCAGCGCGTCATCGAGTTCGCCGTAGCTGGCGGCCCGGAAGGTCAGCGCGTCGGGAACACCCAGTGCCGCGGGCAGCTCGGTCCACCGCCAGCCGGTGATGTCGTTGTAGGAGGCGGTTACCCCGTGGATGGCTCGTTCCACGGTGTAGCCGTCGTTGTTGACCACGATGACCACCGGTGTCAGCCCCTCGCGGCCGAAGGTGCCCAGTTCCTGCACGGTCAACTGGGCGGCGCCGTCGCCGATCAGCAGCACGGTGCGCCGGTCCCGGT
Organism: Mycolicibacterium frederiksbergense; assembly: GCF_029893345.1. GTDB lineage: Bacteria > Actinomycetota > Actinomycetes > Mycobacteriales > Mycobacteriaceae > Mycobacterium > Mycobacterium frederiksbergense_B. The sequence goes on from NZ_JARXVE010000010.1 coordinate 41,600, forward strand.
CGGCCAGCCCGGCACCCAGTGCGGCGGGCAGGGTGTAGCCGATCGAGCCCCACAGCGGCTGGCCGATGAAGGTCACCCCGGAGGCCAATCGGTGCCCGGCCATTCCGTAGAACGATGTGCCTTGATCGGCGAGCACCACATTGCCCGGGGTCAGCGCCTCGGAAAGCCTGTCCCACAAGGTTTCCTGGGTCAGGGGCGCCCCGCGGTCCGGCGCTTCTACCGGGGCGGGGGCAGGCACCGGCGGCAGTGCCGGCGAGGTGATCCCGCGTTCGGACAGGATCGCCGTGAGGGCCTGCAGCGCCGCGGCCATGTCCAGCGGTGCGTACACCTGCCCGCCGATCACACTCTGGTTGACGCCGATGTCGATGGTGCGGGCCGGGTCGATGCGCTGGGAGAAGAAGCCGCTGACCATGTCGGTGAACAGCACCCCCGCGGTCACCAGCACCGGCGCATCCTCGACCGCCGCCCGCACCGAATCCTCGCTGGCCGCACCGGCATAGATGCCGAGAAAATTCGGTGAGCTCTCGTCGACCAGGCTCTTGCCCCACATCAGCGTGGCATAGGGAACGGTATCGGCGGCCAGCAGCGCGTCGAGCTCCTCGACGCAGCCCAGCCGGTGCACCAGGAAGTCGGCGAGCACGGTCAGCCGGTGTTCGCCGATCAGCCGCGCGGCTGCCTCGGTGAACAGTGACAAGGCCCGTGGGCTGGTGCCGCCGGTGTAGCGGGGCAGCGGTGCGGTGGGCGGTTCGGTGGGGAAGCGGGCCACGTCGGTGGCCATCAGCAGGTAGCCGGGCCGCTTCTGCTCATGCACTTCGGAGAGCACCCGGTCGATCTCCCGGGTTGCTGTCGCGGGAGCGAGATTGGCTTGGGCGCAGGTGATTTCGCGGCTCATCCGGAGGAAGTGGTCGAAGTCGCCGTCGCCGAGGGTGTGGTGCACGATGCGACTCCCGGCTTGGGAATCCTTGGATGGCGCGCCGACGATGTGCACCACCGGAACGTGTTCGGCGTAGCTGCCGGCCACCGCGTTGGCCGCGGACAGTTCGCCGACGCCGAAGGTGGTGACCAACGCGGCCATGCCCCGCAGCCGGCCGTAGCCGTCGGCGGCGTAGCCGGCGTTGAGTTCGTTGGCGCCGCCCACCCAGCGGATGCGAGGGTGGGTCAGGATGTGGTCGAGGAACTCCAGCTGATAGTCGCCGGGAACGCCGAAGACCTCGGTGACCCCGAGCTCGGCGAGACGGTCCAGCAGATAATCACCGACGGTGTAGGTGCTCTCGGTCATCCCGCTAGTGTGCCTCGCATGACCAACACCGGCCCCCTGGATGGGGTGAGAGTGATCGAACTCGGCGGCATCGGGCCGGGACCGCACGCGGCGATGATGCTGTCGGATCTGGGTGCCGACGTGGTGCGGGTGCGCCGCCCAGGCGGGTTGACCATGCCCGCGGAGAACGTCGACCTGATGCACCGGGGCAAGCGGATCGTGGACCTCGACGTCAAGGCCGAGCCGGGCAAGTTGCTGGAGCTGGTCGCCAAAGCCGATGTGCTGCTGGACTGTTTCCGCCCCGGCACCTGCGAGCGCCTCGGCATCGGCCCCGAACAGTGCGCCGAGGTCAACCCGCGGCTGATCTTCGCCCGGATCACCGGGTGGGGGCAGGACGGTCCGCTGGCCAGCACCGCGGGCCACGACATCAACTACCTGTCCCAGACCGGTGCGTTGAGCGCGATCGGCTACCGCGACCGGCCGCCGGTGGCGCCGTTGAACCTGGTCGCCGACTTCGGTGGCGGGTCGATGCTGGTGGTCATCGGCATCGTCACCGCGCTGTACGAACGGGAAAAGTCCGGCAAGGGGCAGGTGATCGACGCCGCGATGGTCGACGGGGTCAGCATGCTGGCGCAGATGATGTGGACGATGCGCGCCACCGGATCGCTGCGCGACGAACGCGAGTCGTTCCTGCTCGACGGCGGCGCCCCGTTTTATCGCAGCTATGAAACCTCCGACGGCGGGTACATGGCCGTCGGCTCGATCGAACCGCAGTTCTTCGCGCAGCTGATTGCCGGTCTGGGCCTGGATGCCGTCGAGATTCCCGGACAGTTCGAGCCGGCCCGCTATGACGAGTTGCGGGCCATCTTCACCGAGCGGTTCGCCAGCAAGACCCGCGCCGAGTGGACCGAGATCTTCGCCGGCACCGACGCCTGCGTGACGCCGGTGCTGACCTGGGGTGAGGCCGCCTGCAACGAGCATCTGCGGGCGCGTTCGACGATCGTCGCGGTCGACGGTGTCGTTCAGGCCGCCCCGGCACCCCGGTTCTCCCGAACCCCGGCGCCCGCGCCGGGCACGCCCCCGCAAGCCAGCACGCCGGTCGACGAGATCGGCTGGGACAGCGCTTAGGGTCTTTCTACCCTGGCTTCTGCGGCCGGCCACGGCCAGTATGAAGGCATGATCTCCCCGAACGCCCCGGTCGTGGTCGGAATCGACGGCAGCGACGGGGCGCTCACTGCGTCCCGCTGGGCCGGTGCGGTCGCCGAGAAATACGGTGTGCCGCTGCGCATCGTGCATGCCCTACCGACACTCGGCCGCAATCTGATCCAGAGCGCGGCCGCCGTGACCGCGGCGATGATGTCCTATCAGCAAGACTGCGCGGAGATGTTCCTCAAGGCCGCGGCCGAGGCCGTTCAAACCGACCATCCGGAGTTGTCGGTGAGCACGGTCTCGTTCAACGAGCCCGCCGATCAGGTGCTGATCGAGGCCAGCCGGGATGCGTCCCTCGTCGTGCTGGGCGGCAAGTCGGTGACACCGGCCGCGGCACTGCTGCTCGGGTCGACGGCGTTGTCCGTGGCGACCCATGCCGCGTGCCCGGTGGTGGCGTTCCGCGGGGACCGGGTGGCGCCGGGGGACGGCCCGGTCGTCGTTGGGGCCGATGACAGCCCCGCCGCGCAGGCCGCCCTGACTTCGGCGTTCGACTTCGCCGATCGGTTCGGGCTGCCGGTCAAGGCGGTGCGATCATTGTCCCTGTCCGCACCGGCCGAGGCCGGTGTCACCATCCCGCTGCTGATCGATTGGGACAGTGTGGAGGCCGCCGAGCTGCTGGAGCTGACCGAGATGGTCGACACCCACAACAAGCGTCATCCCGGCGTCGACGCCAAGTGTTTCGTCGAGCCGGCCTCGCCCGGCAAGGCGTTGCTGCGGCATGCCGATGACGCCCAGCTCATGGTGGTGGGGTCGCGCGGCCGTAACGCGTTGGCCGGTGTGCTGCTGGGCTCGACGAGTCTCAATCTGCTGCACCACAGCCCGGTGCCGGTGATGATCTGCCGCGCGCCTGCCGATCATGTCTGACCAAAGCCTGCTGCTGGCAGTGGGTTTGGGTCTGGCCGGGTTGGCGGCGGGGTACTACTTGTGGTTGCGGCCGTGGATGTATCGCTGGGGCGCCAGTCCGAACGAGCTGGCCATGCCGTTGAGCGGGGACGTGCTCGCCGGGTTCAGCTCGCCGGTCACCACCCGGGCGATCACCATTCACGCTCCGGCCGAACACGTTTGGGGATGGCTCTCGCAGATCGGCAAGGACCACCCGGATGCGCTGCACCCGCTGTGGCAGGACCTGTGTGTCGGTGACACCTTGTGGCTGGCCTGCGGCTACGGCGACACCGCCGCGCAGCAGATCGCCGCGGTCGAGCGCGATTCGTATCTGGTGTTGGTGTCGCCGTCGGATTTCCGGCGCCTGGAGCGGGGCCAGACCGCGTCGGGACGCTGGGAGTTCTTCCTGCGGCCCGAGGGTCCTGATACCAGGCTGATCGTGCGGCGCTGTGGAGATCTGCTGGGGCCCTGTGTCTTCGATGTGGCACAGTTCGTCATGGAGCGCCGGATGATGTGTGGTATCCGGGACCGGGCGCAGCGCAGCTGGGCCGCCAAACATTCATCGGGGTAGGAGGTTTCGATGGAAGCCCAATTGGTTCGGCACGGGGTGGTTGTCGGTGTCGACGGGTCGCCCGCGTCGGACGCCGCGGTGGTCTGGGCGGCGCACGACGCCGCACTGCGCGGCGTGGGGCTCACGCTGGTGCATGCCCTGCCCGGCGCCTCATCACCGGTATGGCTGGATGTCGCGCTGCCCGAGGACTATTGGCAGTGGCAGAACGGGCAGGGCCAGGAGGTGCTGGATGCCGCACGCCGGGTCGCCACCGAGGCGACGGCCGGACACCCGCCGCCCAGCATCGTCGAGAAGATCGCTCCAGGGCACGCGGTTGCCACGCTGATCGAGTGCTCCCGACACGCCGATCTGGTGGTCGTGGGTTCCCGTGGCCTCGGAAAATGGGGCAGGCGGCTGCTCGGGTCGGTGAGTTCGAGCCTGGTGCACTACGCGCACGGACCGGTCGCGGTCATCCCCGACACGGAGCAGGCGCAACGCCCGTCGACGGCGCCCGTGGTGGTCGGGGTCGATGGGTCACCCGCCTCCGAGCTGGCCACCGAGATCGCCTTTGACGAAGCGTCGCGCCGGGGTGTGGAACTCGTGGTGGTGCACACCTGGAACGACCTGACCTTCGAGTTCCCCGACGCCAGGTGGGACGATCTGACCCCGCAGGCCGAGCGTGCGCTGTCCGAGCAGCTGGCCGGCTGGTCGGAGCGCTATCCCGATGTCGAGGTGCGGCGAGTTGTCATGCCGGACAAGCCGGCCCGCCAACTGTTGGGGCAGGCCGAAACCGCGCAGCTCGTGGTGGTCGGCAGCCGGGGGCGTGGCGGATTCACCGGAATGTTGTTGGGTTCGGTCAGTGCCGAGGTGGTGCATTCGGCCACCGCGCCGGTGATCGTGGCACGCCGACCCGGATAAGCGTCGACCCCCGCCTTCGTGTTGAAGACGGGGGTCGACGGTTACTGCTGGTGGTTACTCGCTGCTGCCGGAGCTGCTGGCACCGGCACCGCCGGCACCGCCGGCACTGCTGGCGCCGGCGCCGCTGTCGGCGGTCTTCTTGCTGGTCTTGCCGAAGCCGTTCTTGAGCCCGTCACTGACCTTCTTGACGGTCGAGTTCAGTTGCTTGCCAACGGTATCGGCGGCTTGCTTGAGCTCGGTGTTGGCCTTGGTGGTGCCGACCTTGCCGACTGTGACCTTCGGGCTGATCTGCACGACGCTGTCGGTCTTCTCGGTGACGGTGTCGGCCGGGGCCTCGACAACCGGAGCCTTCTCGGCCGGGGCTTCGACAACCGGGGCCTTCTCGACCGGAGCCTCGACAACCGGGGCCTTCTCGACCGCAGCCTCGGTGACCGCGTGCTTCACCACGGTGTCGGTGCTGAGGTTGAGGGTGACGGTGTTGACGGTGGCGGACGGCAGGGCGTCCACCGCGGCAGGACCGTCGGCGAGCAGCGTGTCGCCCGCGGCCGGCTGGCCGGCCATGCGCGCAACCGACGGCGCGGGCGCGCCGATCGCCTGGGCGATGGCCCGGCGAACCTGCACCAGCACGCCGGCGATCGGTCCGGGCATGCCTGAGCTCAAGGGCTTGTCCGGCGTAAAGATCCCGGGCGTGTTGCCGTTGCCATTGAGCAGGCCGTTGAGGACGAGGGCGGGTGTGGCGACCAGGGCGTTCACCGCCCCCACTGCATCGCCGGCCTTGACTGCGTCGACGAAGGACTGCAGGCCGACACCGAGAGCGCCGACGGTGCTCGACAAGATTTGCACACTGCCCAGCACGGTGCCGAACAACGTCATCGGGTTGGCGATGGTCTTGGCGACGTTGTAGAGGTTCTCGGTGATGCCGACGCTGATCTGCGACAGTGACATCAGCGGCATCATCAGGTTCATCGCCAAGCCCCCCGGCACATACACCAATGCCGCTATCAGGGCGTTGTCGATCCGCCCTTCGGCCAGTGCGTCTTTCGTCATGTCGATAAACAGGGGCAGGTCTTTCACCCACTGCACGGCACCGTTGCCCATGCCCTGGACGATGGTGGCCACGGTCTGCGCGTAGCCGGCCCCGTTGTGCAGCATCTGGGTCAGGATCGGCGCCGGGTCGGCAAGGATCTGCTCGCCGAGCGTCGTCACGTTCACCCCGGTGTTGGTGAACAGCTTCACCCACGCGTCCAGCGGATCAATGGCGGCCGATAGCTGCACCGCGGCGGACGATATTGCTGGGACGTGTACGGCTGGCGCTGGAGCGTGGATCGGGGTGAGCGCGATGGCGCTGGCGCCGATCAGGGCTACCCCCGCTGCCAGAGGTGAGCGTTTTGTTACCTGCATTTAGTTCCTTCCATAGTGTGACCCCCCGCACACGAAAGCTACCTGAGAATAACCTGAACGCCAAGCAGATAGAACGTGTTCATTCGAGCGGTCTGGGGCGGAGAAAAGTGGCAGTGTCTGACACTTCATTGCTGGTCAGTCGGAGTTCTACGATTGGTGAAGATGGGTTACGGCAGTTTGTGTCGACCTGAGAATTGCGACTAGCAGTCGTTGCCGCTTGAAAAGCTTGCGAAGCTAGCCATCGAGGCGGCGCTTCAGCTATCGGCGTCCGGTGGAGAGCGCTTCGGCAAATTGTTTGCTGGGTCAATTGGCCACCGATGGGCGGGCTCGGGCCCGGCCGAATGTTACCTGTGAGTAGCCGACCGCTTTTCGCGTGATTTGCTGTGGATAAGCGTCGACCCCCGCCTTCGGTGTTGAAGACGGGGGTCGACGGCTACTGATTGTGGTTACTCGCTGCTGCCGGAGCTGCCGGCACCGGCACCGCCGCCGCTGCTGGCGCCGCTGTCGGCGGTCTTCTTGGTGGTCTTGGCGAAGCCGTTCTTGAGCCCGTCGCTGACCTTCTTGGCGGTCGAGTTCAGTTGCTTGCCAACGGTATCGGCGGCTTGCTTGAGCTCGGCGTTGGCCTTGGCGGTGCCGACCTTGCCGACTGTGATCTTCGGGCTGATCTGCACGACGCTGTCGGCCTTCTCGGTGACGGTGTCGGCCGGAGCTTCGACAACCGGGGCCTTCTCGGCCGGGGCTTCGACAACCGGGGCCCTCTCAGCCGGAGCCTCGACGACAACCTTCTCGGCGACAACCTTTTCGGCCGGAGCCTTCAGCGCCGTGCCGGTGTCCAAGCTCAGCGTGATGGCCTTGGGTGAGGCCGACGGCAGGGCGGCAGGACCGTCGGCGAGCACCGTGTCGGCCGCAATATCCTGCGGGGCCGACCGATTCGCCTGCGAGACGCCGAAGATGCCGCCGATGATGCCGGCGAGGCCGGTGAGGGCGCCGCCCAGGTCGTGGCGGTCGGTGCCTGGCGTCTTGATCAGGTCCGCCAGGTTGCCGATCGCGCTCAGAATCCCGGAGAGGGAGCCGGTGGAGCCCGGAGGGGCACTGAGCAGCCCGGGGTAGAGGAAGTGGTACTGCGGGTCAATGTAGCCGTTGAGGAATGCGCCGGTCAGGGCGGCGGGCGCATTGATCACGGTGCTCGCGAGGGTTACCAGGTCCATGGCCTTGACCGCGCTCACGGCATCTTCGATGGTCCTCCCCGCGACGTGGAGGAGTGGCTCAAACGGCACGAGCATGCCCAGTCCGACACCCATCAAAAGCGGGAACAGGGACCCGTCGACCAGGTTCGCGAGATTCTTGAACGGCTGCGATATCGCAGGCCAGACCTGCCCCGCCGCCATCATGATGGGGAAACCGAGCATGACGACCGTCGAAAACGCGGTCAAGAACCCGTCCTCGAACTGGCCCGCCGCGATCTGCTCGGAAGCCTTCCGGAGAATTGCCGGCACGCTACTGGAGTTCTCGGGATTGAACGCGTTGGCCAGCCCCTTGGCAAGACTGTTGCCCGCGGTGGCGAGCACGCCCAGGCTGTGGATCTGGTTCGCGATGATCTGCGTGAGGATCGGCGCGGGGTCTTCGAGCCACTGCCCGGCGAGGCCCACGACATTGCCGCCAGCAGTCCCGAGGACGTCCGCCCACAGTGCGACGGGGTTCTGGAAGGACGATAGCTGCACCGCGGCGGACTGTATTGCTGGGACGTGCGCGGCTGGCGCTGGAGCGCTGATCGGGGTGAGCGCGATGGCGCTGGCGCCGATCAGGGCTACCCCCGCTGCCAGAGGTGAGCGTTTTGTTACCTGCGTGTAGTTCCTTCCATTGTGTGACCCCCCGCACAGGGACGTTACCTGAGAATAACCTGAACCCCTAGCTGGTGGAACGTGTTCATTTGGGCGGAAAAATGTGGCAGTGTCAGACACTTTATTGCTGGTAAGTCAAAGTTTTACGATTGGTGAAGACGCATTACGACAGTTCGTACCGAGCCAGGTAAGCCGACGCTAAGCCGTTGCGGCTTGAAAAGCTTGCTTAGCTATGTACGAGGGGGCGACTCATCTACCTGGCCTTCCGGGGTGCATGCTTCGGCAAACTTGTTAGCTAGGCCACTTGGCAGTCGGGGCCCGGTCAAGGGTTACCTGTGAATAGCCGAAAGCGACGTGCAGAGTTTGCTGAAGCGAAAGCTTTCGGTGCCGCTGTCAGGGCATCAGGATCGGCTGGATGTCCAGGCCGAACTCGCTATCGGCGTGGGCCGCCACCTCATCGACCCCGGCGCGATCGTGTACCGCGCGGTAGGCGAGCCAGATCAGCGGGTCGACCACGGCCGCGCTCGTCAGTCGCGCCGCCAGCGCCTCGACCGTCGCGAGTGCTCCGGCCTTGGTGGTGTACTCCAGCACCAGGCACGGCTTGGTGTCGATCTGGTCGAACGAGGCCAGACCCTCGATCAGGTAGCCGGCGTCGAGGTCGGCGTGGTCCACCCGGATGGGTACGAGATGCCTTTTCCCGGAAGGGTTTCGACTCGCTCCGGCGGTCGAGGGCGCATCCCGCTCGGGCTTACGGACGCGTACCGCATCGAACAGATCGGTCCGGGCGCCGAGATTCTTCAGCAGCAGCGGTGTGATGCTGAGCCGAGGCCCCTCGGTGGGCGAGGCCACCCGGCTCCGGTGCGCACCGACCAGCCGCACCGCCTGTTCGGCGGGGACCACGTCGGCTTCGGTGTCGCGCAGGATCATTGGCCGGCAACGCTTGCGGTACTCCGTGGGTGATTGGTGGAACCAATCGACGAAACTGCGGGTGAAGTACTTGACGTCGGAGAACCCACTGGCGGCCGAGATCTCCAGTACCGTGTCCTCGGTCGTCAGCAGGCGCCGCTCGGCATTCGAGACCCGCAGGAAAGCCAGCAGGTCGCTGAAGCTGACCGCCGACACCTCCTTGACCAGATGCGATATGTAGGACTTCGAGTAATGCTGTTCTGCGGCAATGAAATCCAGAACATCACGGCGGTCGGCATGGTCCACCAGGTAGCCGAAGATGGTCAGGAACTTCTCCCGCCGGCTGGCATTGATCGCACTGTCCCGGTTGTAGTAGTGCTCGATCGAGTAGCCGGTACACAACAGCCGGATCAGTTCGGTGCATTCCCGCTGCACGATCGGCGACTGCTCGGCCGCGGGCGTGCCGACGGCGGCGTCGATCAGCCGCAGCAACAAACCGCGCAGCAGGGCTTCCTGCCTGCGGTAGCGGGGGAGATCGAAGGATTCACAGGCGAACACGATGTGCTCGGCGAACGGGTCGACCTCGGCGAACGCGCCGAGGTCGACATGCAATACCGCGGTGACATTGTCGGGTGAGCCCTCGAGGTAGTGCGGGTCACCGCGGTTGATCACCGCGTAGTCCCCGGCCTCCAGGTCGAATGCCTCGCAACTAACGGCCACGTGCAGTTGACCGCGCAGCACATAGACGATCTCGAGCGCGTCGGGGTGCAGATGCAGGTTGGTCAACCGGATCGCCGAAACCTCGGCGCGCACTGCTGATCCCGGTGCGAAATCTACGATCGCTTGAAACATCTTCTCGGCGCCCGCGCGGGGCACCTCCCCGGCCGGCCCGGCCAGCCTAGCTGGCCGGGCAGCGGGCTACCAAGCGAAGATGCCGTCCTTCACCGTCAGTTTGCCGTCGCAGAACGTGAGATAGATGTTCTCGACGTTGTAGACGACCATCGGATCCTGGGTCGGATCGCGGCGCAGCACCAGCAGGTCGGCCAGCTTGCCGGGTTCGACGGTGCCGACGAGGTGGGACATCCCGACGGCTTCGGAACTGATCTTCGTCGCCGCGGTGATCGCCTCGCTGGTCGTCATGCCGTACTCGACCAGTGCCCGGAATTCCAGCGCGCTGTATTCGCCGTATTTGGTGAGGGGTTCGTACACGGTGTCCGAGCCCAGCGCGATCTTGACCCCCATGGCCTTGGCCGTCTGAAAGCTCTTTACCGCATTGCTGCTGTACTGCTCACCGAACGACTCGTCGTGGCAGTCGTACAGGTCGCGGTACAGGAACGCGTCCGGGCGCGGTTTGGGCTGTGCGGCGTCGCCGACCGGGACGAAGTCGCGATACCAGTTGACGATGAGCTGCAGCGTCGGCACCAGGATGGTGCCGTTGCGGGCCATCTTGGCCGCCAGCTCTTCGTCGATGTCCTCGCCGTGCTCGATGGTGTCGCACCCGGCGTCGACCGCCATGTTGATGGCCTCGCGGTTCTCCGCGTGGCACATCACGATGGTGCCCTTCTGCCGATGTGCTTCCTCGACGCAGGCCTGCAGTTCCTCGAACGAGTAGTGCACATCGTGGTTGCGGTCGTGCGGCCAGTTGTCGCCGCCGCTGGCGAACACCTTGATCGCGTCGGCACCCTCGCGCAGCAGCGTGCGCACCGCCTTGACGACCTCGTCGCGGCCGTCGGCCATGATGCCCCAGACCCCGTTCTCCTGAACGTAGTCATGGGTGAACTGGTGCAGATCGGCGTGCCCGCCGGTCCGGGTCAGCCCGGGACCGCAGGCGATCACCTTCGGGCCGGGGATCTGCTGTTCGAAGAACAGCCGCTTGAGATACAAACCGTTCCAGGACACGTCGCGCGCGGTGGTGACGCCGCGCTTGAGCAACTGCTGCGCCTCATACACCGAGCGCACCGCCCGCATCAGCTTCGGCTCGGCGATTACCCCGATCTCCTGGTCGTCGATCTGCGCGCGCCCGCCGGACAGGTGGACGTGCGCGTCGATCAGGCCCGGCATGACGTAGTGCCCGTCGAGGGCGATCTCCTGAACATCGTCGGCGCGACGGTATTTGGACATCGGCAGCACGGCCTCGATGCGACCCGCACGCACGATCACCGCCTGATCGTCGACGGGCGGCCCGCCATGCCCGTCCACCACACTGACCGCGGTGAGCGCGAAGTTCTCTGCCACCTTCATCGCCGGTTCGACTCCTCTTCGTATTCGATTTCTTCTTCGTCCTCCAGCCGCAGCTCGGCCGGCGCTTCCCGGAAACCCTTGGTGCTCACGGCCAAATAGACGATGCCGATCGCCAGCCACACCAGGCCCAGGATCTTCGCCGACGAATCGACGTTGAACCACAGCACCAGGCTGACGAGCACCCCGATACCGGGCACCACCAGGAACCGGACCAGATCCCAGCCGTGGCGCCGATTTCCGCGGATGAAGTAGTGATTGATCACCGCGTAGTTCACCAGTACGAAGCCGGTCAGCGCGCCGAAACTCATCAGCGATGCCGCGCCGCCGAGGTTGTCGGCATAGAACACGGCGCTGAGGGCGATCAGCGAGGTCAACACGATGTTGTTGACCGGGGTGCGGAACCGGGCGTGCAGCGTGCCGAAGAACCGCTTCGGCAGGGCCCCGTCGCGGCCCATGCCGTACAGAATGCGCGACGCGGCAGCCAATCCGGCCATCGCGCAGATCAGGCTGGCCAGGTTGTCGGTCACCAGGAAGATCGTGGACAGCGTGGTGCCGCCGACGCGTTCGAGCAGTTCGAAGATCCCGGCGTCGGGGTTGCTGATCTCCTGATAGCCCTGCGGCCAAGCGATTTGAGTGAAGTAGGAGATCAGCGCGAAGCCCAGTCCGGCGGCGATCGGCACGATCATGATGGCCCGCGGGACGGTCTTGGCGGGGTCGACGGTCTCCTCGGCCATGGTGGACACCGCGTCAAAACCCAGGAACGAGACCGCCAGGATCGAGGCGGCCAGCAGGACATTGCCGGCGTCGAAGCTGCCCGGGTTGAACAGCGCGGACGCGTCGAACAGCGATCCGCTGCCGTTACCGCGAATCACATAGCTGGCGATCAGGCCGATCAGGACCACCGAGAACAGTATTTGCGCGGCGATGATCACGGTGTTGACCCGTCCGGTGGCCCGGACTCCGGCGATGTTGGTCCAGGCGCCGATGAGGGCGGCCGCCACCACCCACGCCCAGGTGGGCACCGCGGGGACGAACTCGTTCATGTAAATGCCGACCAGCAGGTAGCAGATCATCGGCAACAGCAGATAGTCGACGAGCATGACCCAGCCGGTGAGGAACCCGAGCCAGGGATTGACCGCCTTGCGCACGTAGGTGTAGGCCGAGCCGGCCACCGGGTAGGCCTTCACCATCGCGGCGTAGCTGTAGGCGGTGAAGCACATGACGACCGTGGTGATCACGTAGGCCAGCGCCATCATCCCGCCGGTGAGGCTGGTGATGATGCCGTAGTAGTTGAACACCACGGTGGGCGCGAGATAGGCAAGGCCGAAGACGATCAGGTAGCGCAGGGTGAGAACGCGTTTGAGGGTCACCCCCGACGCCGGCCGGCTTTCGTCAGTCATCTGTACCTTCCCGGTGAGCACGCACGGACTGGGCAAATCTAGGTGAGCCCGCGGCTGCTCGACATGCCTCAGACGCTCGGTGGACATGACAATGACGCTCACCGTCAGTCCGTCGTTTGTGCGCCGTTATAAGCCGAGTCCACGGCGAAGTGGGCTGACACTATGTCTCAACCTGGGGTCAGGTGTTTACACACTGCAGCCGTTTCCCGGAAACGTGAGGGGCAGTATGACTAGGCACACACACCCGCTGCACAGAAGGACGAGCTTCGTGTCCCGCACCGTCTTCGAACGTCAACCGCCGCCGGAGCATGTTGTGCGGCAGGCATTGCGTGAGACGGAGCTGGGCTGCTACTGGAGCGCGGAAGTCAGCGGAGCGGCTCAGTATCCGCGGGCTACCACCACGGCGCACTATGACCTGCTCATCGTCGGCGGTGGTTACACCGGATTGTGGAGTGCACTGCTGGCCGTTCAGCGCGATCCCGGCATCCGGGTGGCGGTGCTGGAGGCCGCCACCATCGGTGGCGCCGCCTCGGGTCGCAACGGTGGATTTGTCGAGGCCAGCCTCACCCACGGTGAGGCCAACGGCCGCAGCCGGTGGCCCGAGGAGTTCGACACCCTGCAGCGGCTGGGCCACGAGAACCTCGATGACATCGAAAAGGCGGTCGTCGAACTCGGCCTCAACTGCGACTTCGAACGCAATGGCGTGCTGAACGTCGCGGTCGAGGACTACCAGGTGAAGGAACTGCGGCAGCAACCCGCCGACGACCACAGCACCTTCCTGGATCAGGCCGCCGTGCGGGATCTGGTTAATTCGCCGACCTATCTCGCCGGGCTGCTGTCCCCCCGTGATGCCGCCACCGTGCAGCCGGCGAAGCTGGCCGCCGAACTGGCCCGGGTGTGCGACCGCTACGGCGTCGAGATCTACGAGCACACCCCCGTCACGGGCGTGACCGGCGCACGCGGAGCCTCCCCGATCCAGATCACCACCGACGTCACCACATTGTTGGCCGACCGAGTCATCCTGGCTACCAACGCTTTTCCATCGCTGCTCAAGCGCTACCGGTATCACACCGTGCCGGTGTACGACTACGTGTTGATGACCGAGCCGCTCACCCATGAACAACTCGATTCCATCGGATGGCGCGGCCGTCAGGGCATCGCCGACATGGCCAATCAGTTCCACTATTACCGGCTGTCCGCGGACAACCGGATCCTGTGGGGCGGATACGACGCGGTGTATCACTTCGGTCGGCGCATCGATCCGCGCCTGGAGGACCGGCCCGACACCTACGCCAGGCTGGCGAGCCATTTCTTCACCACCTTCCCCCAGCTCGAAGGGCTGCGGTTCACCCACCGCTGGGCCGGGGTGATCGACACCTCGACGCGGTTCTGCGCGTTCTTCGGTGACGCCAACCAGGGGCGCATCGCCTACGCGGCGGGGTTCACCGGCCTGGGTGTGGCGGCCACCCGTTTCGCCGCCAATGTCCTGCTCGACAAGGTGCACCGGCAGCGCACCGAACGCACCGAGTTGTCCATGGTGCAGTCCATGCCGATGCCGTTCCCGCCCGAACCACTGACCTGGATGGGCGTCAACGCGACGCGGTGGGCGCTGGATCGGGCCGACCACCGCGATGGCAAACGCAACCTGCTGCTGCGTGCACTGGACGCCGCAGGCCTGGGATTCGATTCATGAAGGGGCCACGATGATCGCTATCACTGACAACCGGCCCACAGCCGAGCACTGGAACTGGCAACTGAGCGGTAGTTGTCGCACCCACCCCGTGGATGCGTTCTTCCCGGATGAAGACCGGGGCCGGCGCAGACACGCACGCGAGGAGGCGGCCAAGAACATCTGCCGCCGATGCCCCGTTCTCGAGCGGTGCCGCAGCCACGCGCTGTCCGCCCCGGAGACCTATGGAATCTGGGGTGCGATGACCGCGCGCGAACGCGCAGCGGTGCGGGCGGGCGCTTAGTCTCAGCGCGTCAGTGTCGGGTCACCTATCGGGATCGAAGGCTTGCGCGACGGCCAGGCTGTCCTCGTAGACGTGATGTCGGGTGATCAGACCGCCAGATACCGTCAGGTGCAACGCGAATCGTGAACGATAGGCGCGCTGCGTGTTTCGTGCGGTCTGCCGAATCTCGCCGAACACCACCGCATCGTCGCCGTCGATCAGGATGCGCTCGACCTCGGTGGCTACCTGCTCCGGCACATGATGTTCACCGATGGCACGGTAGTGTGCTGCGGCATCCGCGCGGGTCGATCGGTGCTGAATCCACGGCGTCTCGTTTCGTCCGTGTTCGGCCTCCGGCCAGTTCAATTTCCAGTCAGCCCCGTCGGCGTACAGCTCGGCGATCGCATCGACGTCACCAGCTCCGATCCGGCGCAACAGTTCCTCCACCACGGCGCGGGTGGTGGTCTCAGTGACTGGCGACAAGGCATGTCCTTCCGGTCTGAACACCGCGTCGATCGACGCTGGCATTGACTCATCATGGCTGGAGGTCATGGGCTAGGCAATTACCTGCCTGTTCTAGCAGTTCTACGGATCGTTCGGCTCATCGGCGTGCCTGCAACGCTCCCAATCGCCGGATGGCCTCGTCGAGGGTGTCGTCACGTTTGCAGAATGCGAAGCGCACCAGGTGATTCCACAAGTCGGCGTGCGGTGCGTCGGGATCGCAGAACGCCGACATCGGGATCGCGGCCACCCCGGTTTTGTGCGGGAGCTCGGCGCAGAATTCGGCGCTGTCGTGGTAGCCGAGTGGTCGCGGATCGGCGCACAGGAAATAGGTGCCGTTGCTGTCATGCACCTCGAACCCGAGGTCGGCCAACGCCGAGCTCAGCCGATCCCGCTTGGCGCGCAACGACTCCCGCAGATCGGCCACCCAGGCGTCCTCGTTGTTGAGGGCGTAGGCCACCGCGGGCTGAAACGGCGCCCCGCCGACATAGCTCAAATACTGCTTGGCGGCACGCACACCTGCAATCAGATCGGGTGCGCCGCAGGCCCAGCCGATCTTCCACCCGGTGGCGTTGAACATCTTGGCCGCACTGGAAATGGTGACGGTGCGGGTGGCCATTCCCGGATAGCCGGCCGGCGGTAGGTGCCGGTGGCCATCGAAGACGAGATGCTCATAGACCTCGTCGGTGATCACCAGGAGATCGTGCTCGACTGCCAGTGCTGCGACGGCCCGCAGTTCGGCGTCGGAGGCCACCGCCCCCGTCGGGTTGTGCGGCGAATTGAGGATCAGCGCTTTGGTTCTCGGTGTGACAGCCCGGCGCAGACCATCGATGTCGATCGCGAAGCCACGCCCGTCGGCAACCAATGGGACCGCGCGCCGGATGCATCCGGCCATGGCGATGACGGGGGAGTAGGAGTCGTAGAACGGCTCGATCACCACGATCTCCGAGCCCGGTTCGACCAGGCCGATGACGGCGGCCGCGATCGCCTCGGTGGCGCCGACGGTGACCAGCACCTCGGTGTCGGGGTCGTAGTCGATGCCGTAATGGCGCTTGCGCTGCGCGGCGATCGCGTGGCGCAGCTCGGCGGTGCCCAGCCCCGGCGGGTACTGGTTGACGCCTGCGGCGATGGCCTCCTGGGCAACCTTGAGCATCGCGGCCGGACCGTCCTCGTCGGGAAACCCCTGGCCCAGATTCACCGCGCCCAGCCGGGCGGCCAGCGCCGACATCTCCGCGAACACCGTGACGGCGTAGGGCCGCAGCCTTGTGACGGTCATGGTCGTCGACATTAGCCCGGGAATGAACCGGCAGGCTGAGGCGCTTTAGGCGAGCGTGACCACCCAGAATTTCCGGCTCGCCACCGACGCCGCTCTGCTGCAGCCCATCCAGGTGGGCGCCACCGCCGCCACCAACCGGCTGTTCATGGCGCCGCTGACGCGTTCCCGTGCCGATGCCGACGGCACCCCGTCGCCGCTGGCCGCGCAGTACTACACCCAGCGCGCCGCCGCGGGCCTGATCATCAGCGAGGCCACCGCCGTCGCCGAGACCGCCAACGGCGCCTACCTGAACACCCCGGGCCTCTACACCGACCGCCATCAGCACGGGTGGGCCGAGATCGCGAATTCGGTGCACGCCGCGGGCGGCAAGATGTTCGTGCAGTTGTGGCACGTCGGCCGGATGGCGCATCCCGAGATCAGCGGGGTCGAACCGGTCGCGCCTTCGGCGATCGCGGCCGACCTGATGACGCACACCCCCACCGGCAAGCAGCCACTGGAGACCCCGCGTGCCCTCGATATCGCAGAGCTGCCCGCGATCGTCGACCAATTCCGGGCCGCTGCACGCCGGGCCATCGAGGCCGGCATGGACGGGGTGGAGATCCACGGCGCCAACGGCTACCTGCTGCATCAGTTCGCCTCCGACGTGGTCAACCAGCGCACCGACGCCTACGGCGGTTCGCCGGAGAACCGTGCCCGGCTGACCGCCGAGGTGATCGAGGCCGTTGCCGCCGAGATCGGCGCGGACCGCGTCGGGCTGCGCATCTCACCCGGAAACACCGCCGGAGACATGCACGAGCGCGACACCACCGGCACCTATGAGGCGCTGCTGAACCGGATCGCGCCCCTGGGCCTGGCCTATCTGCATGTGCTCATCGATCCGGCCGCGCCGGCCTTCGGCGTGATCCGCGCCCTGTGGTCGGGGACATTCGTGCTCAACGCCGGCCGCCAGCCCGGCACCGACTTCTGCCAGCTGGAGAGCTACGCGCAGTGGGGTGCGATCAGCGCGGCCGCGGTGGGCCGGGCATACCTGGCCAACCCGGACCTGATCGACCGGCTGGTGCTGGGGGCGGAGTTGAACGAGCCGGATATGACGACCTTCTATGCGCCAGGCCCGGTCGGCTACACCGACTATCCGACGCTGAACGGGCTCGAGGAGTCCAGGCCGGCCTGACGGCTTCCAATGCACGTTGATTCTGCGGTGAGGCCGGAAAAGTGCGGGTGAAGTAGGCCCTGGCCGCAGAGTGGACAGTGAGCGCGGTCAGTCCGTCTCGATCTCGGTCGCGCCAGACAAGTCCTCGATGGCGACCGGCGCCGACCCGTCGAAACGTACGCCGATGCCGAACTCCTCGCCCATTGCGAGGCCGCACTCAGCGAAGCGGATCATCCAGGAACCGTCGGCCCAGATGATCGCCTCGGGCATGCCGAACGGCGCCTCCGGCCCGTCGAGCCGTGCACGGTCCACCGAGTCGAGCGCCCACACTGGATCGGTGAACTCGGCGACGAGATAGCGCGAAGCGGCGGCTGCGAGCGCGTCGAATCCGGCGATCGCCTCCGCTGCGGAGTCGACGGCCGCATCCGTCGGCGGCCCTGCCGGTTCGACGATGATGCTGACCGTGCGCGGCTCGGCACCGGGCAGAGCGGCCGACCAGCAGACAAGCTCCTCCGAGAGTTCGATGCGGTGCAGCGCGGTACCCCGCACCTCGATTTCCTCGGGTAGGTCGTTCATGCGGCAAGTCAACCAGTTCGTGTCACTTGGGTCCGCCCGTGCAGGAGCACCTGTCGAGATGCAGCGAAGATTGACGGGACGCGCCCCGCTACTTTGACGGATCTCGGGAGAGTGCGAAGCCCGTCAATATGCGAAGCCCGTCAATATAGGTGTACTGCCGGATCGAAAGGTCGCGAATCACGCTTCGCGTGAGCGCAGTCGCTTCTGGCTCTGTGGCTCAGGTCTACGTCAACGCGGAGTGAGCGAGCGATCGGCGTGTGGCGCGACGTGAACGTGTCCGTGGCTTGCAGGCGCTGCTGCTTGACGCCGGAGCGCCTCGGGTCGCGGTGGCGTCCCGGCGGACCGCAGCCTCGAGCGGATCCGGATGAGCTGTGGGTCAGAGACGGGCAGGTCTCAGCGGCTCAATGACCTGGGCCTCGGAGCGCTCGCCCAGCTGGAGAAGCGCCTCGTCAAGGCTCGAGCCGAGCAGGTGGAGGGTGTTCATGCCGCGCGATTCCCACACCGGAAACTCCTCGTCGGCATTGCGGCTTGCGACGTCCCAGAGTAGAAGGTCGCCGTTCTCGCTCCAGCCGAAGACTTCGAGTCGTTCGGCGAGGTCCCAGCTACCCTCGGGCTCGATCATCCAGTCGAATTCCTCCTCTTCGGCGTCGCGGAAGACCGTGTGGAAGTGCTCGGTGAGGTTCGCTGCACGGGCCCGCCCGTCTGCGAAACCGGGTTGCACGGGCGGGTAGATGAGCCACAGGCCGAACGTGCGGGCCCAGCCGCAGGAGCGAACAAACTCGCGGTAGCTGTGGGGGTACCCGCCACCGTCCGGGAAACGGAACGAATCGAGTGCCTCGAAGTCGACATGCTCGAACGAGGGGGATTCAGGCGCGGGGACACTCATGACTCGATTATGGTCGGGTTGCTGGAGCAAGGCCGTTGTCGCCGAGATCGGCGCGGACCGCGTCGGGCTGCGCATCTCACCCGGAAACACCGCCGGAGACATGCACGAGCGCGAGCGCGACACCACCGGCACCTATGAGGCGTTGATGAACCGGATCGCCCCGCTGGGCCTGGCCTATCTGCATGTGCTCATCGATCCGGCCGCGCCGGCCTTCGGTGTGATCCGCGCGCTGTGGTCGGGGACATTCGTGCTCAACGCCGGCCGTCAGCCCGGCACCGACTTTTGCCAGTTGGAGAGCTATGCGCAGTGGGGTGCGATCAGCGCGGCCGCGGTGGGCCGGGCATACCTGGCCAACCCGGACCTGATCGACCGGCTGGTGCTGGGGGCGGAGTTGAACGAGCCGGATATGACGACCTTCTATGCGCCCGGCCCGGTCGGCTACACCGACTATCCGACGCTGAACGGGCTCGAGGAGTCCAAGCCGGCCTGACGCCGTTCGTCAGGCCGACGCGCCACGGATGAGCAGCTTTGCGTACCCGTTACGGCGCAGGCTGGCCTTCATCGTTTCACTTGGTTGGTGATCGTTGAGCCACGCTTCGATTGCGGCGGTCTTCTTGCCCTCGGATGCGTCGCTCAGGCGAAGCGCCCTCAGTAGCGCGGCAACAGTCGTTGGCTGGACCGTCCCGAAAGGCTGCAATGCGATGTCGTCGTCCCATCTACTCATCGCTTACCTCCGCTGTCACTATCGGAACTTGGTGCATTCGATCCACTGCCACGATACGCACCACCACGCCCCGGGGAAACAAAAGTTCTTGCTGGTAGGCCTCATTTGGCGCTCCGAGAGGGGGCACCCATACCGCCGGAGACCCGGCCTGGGCGGCGATCCTGTAGAGAACGGGGTCTGAGCCCGGCGCCGTGAACTCGGATTCAGCAACACTCCGGTTTAGCGACGTGGCGAAGAATCTAGGCACCTGCAAGGGAACGCCGATGAGGTCGTCTAGTTGGGAGCTTGGAACGCCGAACGACACCTGCGACGTGCGGACCCCGAGCCAGACCTCAACATTCTCGGGGAGCGGTGCCATCAGAGTTTCTAAGTCGTCGACGACGTCCAGCGCGTCGGCAGAGGCGCCAAGGTTGCCTTCCGCTGCCAGTTGGATATCGCGGTAGAACCGCTCATCTTTGCCCTGCCAACGCATCACGGATATGCGCTGCGCGGCGGTGGCACCCGCAGTCTGCTCAGCGAACAGTCTGGTGAGCCGCTCGGCGGCGTCTTCGTCGTCAGGGTTGATCGGCTGATTGTGCCGAAGCGGAACGACAGGCTGACAAAAGCAGTGGCCAGCCCCGGCCCAACCAACGGGTTGGGCGAGGCTGCTACCCTGCGACTAGCGGGCTGCCCACATCGTGGGCGGTTCCACCACCAACCTGAACCTGGACGCCGGAACGGCAGGGGAGCAGACATGTCCGAAGAAGCCTTCATCTACGAGGCGATCCGCACACCGCGCGGCAAGCAGCGCGGCGGCGCCCTCAACGAGGTCAAGCCCGTCAACCTGGTCGTCGGCCTGATCGAAGAGATTCGCAGCCGCTATCCCGACCTGGATGAGACGCTGATCAGCGACGTCATCCTGGGCGTCGTCTCCCCGGTCGGTGACCAGGGCGGCGACATCGCCCGCACCGCGGCGCTGGTCGCCAAGCTGCCCGAGACCACCGGTGGTTTCCAGCTCAACCGGTTCTGCGCCTCGGGCCTGGAAGCCGTCAACCTGGCCGCCCAGAAGGTGCGCTCGGGCTGGGACGACCTGGTGTTGGCCGGCGGCGTCGAGTCGATGAGCCGCGTGCCGATGGGCTCCGACGGCGGCGCCTGGGCGTCTGACCCGGAGACCAACTACCGGATCGGCTTCGTCCCGCAGGGCATCGGCGCCGACCTGATCGCCACCATCGAAGGCTTCTCCCGTGACGACGTCGACGCGTACGCGGCGCGGTCGCAGGAGCGGGCCGCCGCGGCGTGGTCGGGTGGGTACTTCGCCAAGTCCGTCGTCCCGGTCAAGGACCAGAACGGCCTCGTAGTTCTCGACCACGACGAGCACATGCGTCCCGGCACCACTGCGGCTGACCTGGGCAAGCTCAAGTCGGCGTTCGAGGGTCTGGGCGCGATGGGCGGCTTCGACGACGTGGCGCTGCAGAAGTACCACTACGTCGAGAAGATCAACCACGTCCACACCGGTGGCAACAGCTCCGGCATCGTCGACGGCGCCGGCCTGGTGATGATCGGCTCCGAGGCTGCCGGCAAGTCGCAGGGGCTGACCCCGCGCGCCCGCATCGTGGCCACCGCCACCAGCGGCGCCGACCCGGTCATCATGCTCACCGGCCCCACCCCGGCCACCAAGAAGGTGCTCGATCGTGCCGGCCTGACCGTCGATGACATCGACCTGTTCGAGCTCAACGAGGCGTTCGCCTCCGTGGTGCTGAAGTTCCAGAAGGACCTCAACATCCCGGACGAGAAGCTCAACGTCAACGGTGGCGCCATCGCGATGGGCCACCCGCTGGGCGCCACCGGCGCCATGATCACCGGAACCATGGTCGACGAGCTCGAGCGCCGCGGCGCCCGGCGTGCCCTGATCACGCTGTGCATCGGCGGCGGCATGGGTGTGGCCACCATCATCGAGCGCGTCTGAGAGGGCTGAAAACCAATGGCTGAGAACACCATTCAGTGGGACAAGGATGCCGACGGCATCGTCACCCTGACGCTGGACGACCCGACCGGTTCGGCCAACGTGATGAACGAGCACTACAAGGAATCCATGCATACCGCCGTGGAACGCCTTGTCGCCGAGCAGGATTCGATCACCGGTGTGGTGATCACCAGCGCGAAGAAGACCTTCTTCGCTGGCGGTGACCTCAAGGGCATGATGAACATCAGGCCCGAGGACGCAGCTGAGGCGTTCGAGATGGTCGAGACCATCAAGGCCGACCTGCGCAAGCTGGAGACCCTGCCCAAGCCCGTCGTGGCCGCCATCAACGGCGCCGCGCTCGGCGGTGGCCTGGAGATCGCGCTGGCCACGAACCACCGCATCGCCGCCGACGTCAAGGGCAGCCAGATCGGCCTGCCCGAGGTCACCCTGGGCTTGCTGCCCGGCGGTGGCGGCGTGGCCCGCACCGTGCGCATGTTCGGTATCCAGAAGGCGTTCATGGAGGTCCTCTCGCAGGGCACCCGGTTCAACCCGGCCAAGGCCAAGGACACCGGCCTGGTCGACGAATTGGTCGGCAGCGTCGAGGAATTGGTCCCGGCGGCCAAGGCTTGGATCAAGGCCAACCCCGAGGCCCACACCCAGCCGTGGGACGTCAAGGGCTACAAGATCCCCGGCGGCACCCCGTCCACCCCGGCGCTCGCCGCGATCCTGCCGTCCTTCCCGGCGCTGCTCAAGAAGCAGCTCAAGGGCGCCCCGATGCCCGCCCCGCGGGCCATCCTGGACGCCGCTGTCGAGGGTGCGCAGGTCGACTTCGACACCGCCAGCCGCATCGAGA
Source organism: Mycolicibacterium frederiksbergense (assembly GCF_029893345.1). Taxonomy (GTDB): domain Bacteria; phylum Actinomycetota; class Actinomycetes; order Mycobacteriales; family Mycobacteriaceae; genus Mycobacterium; species Mycobacterium frederiksbergense_B. Next base: position 64,066 of record NZ_JARXVE010000010.1, read on the forward strand.
GCCGTTACTTCGTCTCGCTGGTCACCGGCCAGACCGCCAAGAACATGATCCAGGCGTTCTTCCTGGACCTGCAGGCCATCAACGGCGGCGCATCGCGCCCCGATGGCATCGCCAAGCAGGAGATCAAGAAGATCGGCGTTCTGGGCGCGGGCATGATGGGCGCCGGTATCGCCTACGTGTCGGCCAAGGCCGGCTACGACGTCGTCCTCAAGGACGTCACGCAGGAAGCCGCTGACAAGGGTAAGGCGTACTCCGAGGGCCTGGAGGCGAAGGCGCTCAAGCGTGGCAAGACCACCGAAGAGAAGAGCGCGGCGCTGCTCGCCAAGATCACCCCGACCGCCGATCCGCAGGATCTCAAGGGCGTCGACTTCGTGATCGAGGCCGTGTTCGAGAACCAGGAACTCAAGCACAAGGTGTTCCAGGAGATCGAGGACATCGTCGAGCCCAACGCGCTGCTCGGCTCGAACACCTCCACGCTGCCGATCACCGGTCTGGCGACCGGCGTGAAGCGCCAGGAGGACTTCATCGGCATCCACTTCTTCTCGCCGGTCGACAAGATGCCGCTGGTGGAGATCATCAAGGGCGAGAAGACCTCTGACGAGGCGCTGGCCCGGGTGTTCGACTACACCCTGGCGATCCGCAAGACCCCGATCGTGGTCAACGACAGCCGTGGCTTCTTCACCAGCCGCGTGATCGGCACCTTCGTCAACGAGGCGCTGGCCATGCTGGGTGAGGGTGTCGAGCCGGCATCGATCGAGCAGGCCGGGTCGCAGGCCGGTTACCCGGCGGCGCCGCTGCAGCTGTCCGATGAGCTCAACCTGGAGCTCATGCACAAGATCGCCGTCGCCACCCGCGAGGGCGTCGAGGCCGCCGGTGGCACCCACGTGCCGCACCCGGCCGAGGCTGTGGTCGAGAAGATGATCGAGCTGGGTCGCCCGTCGCGTCTGAAGGGTGCCGGCTTCTACGAGTACGCCGACGGCAAGCGGACGCAGCTGTGGCCGGGCCTGCGCGAGACGTTCAACTCCGGGTCCTCGCAGCCGCCGCTGCAGGACATGATCGACCGCATGCTGTTCGCCGAGGCGCTGGAGACCCAGAAGTGCATCGACGAGGGCGTTTTGACGTCCACCGCTGACGCGAACATCGGCTCGATCATGGGTATCGGCTTCCCGCCGTACACCGGTGGTTCGGCCCAGTTCATCGTCGGCTACCAGGGCGAGCTGGGTGTCGGTAAGGAGGCCTTCGTGGCCCGGGCCAAGGAACTGGCCGCCAAGTACGGCGACCGCTTCCTGCCGCCGGCCTCGCTGGAGTCCTAGGCGCCAAACGTCAAAAGCCCCCGACGCGAGTCGGGGGCTTTTGCGTTCCTAGGCGTTGAAATTGCGCTCAGGGCTGTGGATTTCGGATATCCACGACCCTGTATGCAATCTCAACCCGGGTTTGCGTAGACCCGCGAGGGCGCGATCAGCACCGCGGCCCGACGCTCCTCGCGCATGACCCGGTCGTAGGTGTCCCAATCGTCATGCGTGCCGCCGGCCGCCTTGAAGATGGTGCGCAGCAACAGCCGCAGCGTTTCGGCATCGGTGTCGGGATCCGGGTCATCGGGGCCGATGATCTCGGCGGTTCCCTCGACGGTCACCCATTCCCAGCCGGCCTTGGCGACAACGGTGGCCCGCGGATCGGCGCGCAGGTGGCGCAGCTTGCGGGCGCCCCCGATGGCCACCAACGCGACGACCGGCTCAGCGGTTCGCGGGTGCGCCATCACGCCGGCGTTCACCACCGAAGACTGGATACTGCCGTCGCCGCGCAGGGTGTTCAGCACACACAGCCCGTGATCGCGCGACATCAGCTCGGCGAATGCGGAAACTTTCGTCACGATGGCCCCCCGTCTTGCGGTGTCCTTGCCGACGCTACGCCCGGATGCACCCGAGCTGCCCCGAAAACGTTCCCGCCGCAACGTCAGGTGGGCATGATGGACCGGATTGCCGAATGACGGGGGGCGCAAATGTCCGGTGATATCGAAGACGTGAAACTCATTCCGCTCGAGGTCCTACTGGGTCATCCGGAGCGGGCCGCGGCGCAGATCTCGCCGGACGGCACCCGGTTGTCCTACATTGCTCCGCTCGACGGTGTGCTGAATGTGTTCGTCGGTGACGCCGGAACGGGCGACGAGAAACCGGTCACCCACGACACCGACCGCGGCATACAGAGCTACTTCTGGGCTTACGACAATCGCCACCTCATATACGTCCGGGACAAGGACGGCAGCGAGAACTTCCGGCTGTACGACGTCGATCTGGAGACCGGGGCCGAGCGTGATCTGACCCCGATGGATGGTGTGCAGTGCCGACTCATCGCGCACCGCAAGCGATTTCCGAATGATGTGTTGGTCGGCATCAACAAGGACAATCCACAGCTGCACGATGTGTATCACCTCGATCTTAAGACCGGTGAGCTGCGCAAGATCGTCGAGAATCCCGGCTATCTCGGTTGGGTGGTCGACGACGACCTCAAAGTGCGGGGCGCGGTCACCCCGACCGCCGACGGCGGCCTGGTGATCCTGGTGCGTGACGACGAGGACTCGCCGTGGCGCACGCTTCTGGAGGTGGGACCCGAAGACGCCGAAACCACCGGCCCGGTCGGCTTCACCAAGGACGGCGCGGCGATGTATCTGCAGTCCTCGGTCGGCTCGAACACAACGCGGCTGGTCAAGATGGACATCGCAACCGGTGCGATCGAGGTCATCGCAGAGGACCCGACTTACGACATCAGCGGTGTGATCATGCATCCGGACACCCGGGAGATCCAGGCCGTGGCGGTGTACGGCGAACGGCTGCAGTTACGGATATTCGACGATTCGATTCGCGGCGATATCGAGGCGCTGCAGCACCTGCACCACGGCGATTTGTTGCTCACCGACCGCAGCGATGACGACTCCACCTGGCTGGTCGCCTTCGATCAGGACTCGGGGCCGGTGAAGTTCTACCGTTGGGACCGGGATTCGCAGACGGCGACGTTCCTGTTCGATCACCGGGCGGAACTCAACGACTATCCGCTGGTGGCGATGGAACCGTTCAGCTTCACCGCGCGTGACGGCCTGACCATCCCCGGCTACCTGTCGTTTCCCCCTGGGGTGGAACGTTGCGGTCTGCCTGCCGTCCTCGTCGTGCACGGCGGCCCGTGGTCCCGCGTCGAATGGGGCCTAGATGTCGCGGCGCAGTGGCTGGCCAACCGCGGCTACCTGTGCGTGGAGGTGAACTTTCGCGGCTCCACTGGATACGGCAAGGATTTCCTCAACGCAGGTAATCGCGAATGGGCTGCCAAGATGCACGAGGACCTGCTCGACGGCATCGAGCACCTCGTCGGCCAGGGCATCGTCGACCGGGATCGGGTGGCGATCTACGGCGGTTCGTACGGCGGATATGCGGCGCTGGTCGGTGCGACCTTCACACCCGAGGTGTTCACGTGCGCGATCTCGGCGGTCGGCCCGTCCAACCTCAACACCCTCATCGAGTCGTTTCCGGAGTACTGGAAGCCTCTGATCGCGCTGTGGCACAAGCGTGTTGGTGAGGATCCCGACTTCTTGTGGTCGCGGTCGCCGCTGTCACGGGTGGATGCCATCCGGATTCCGATCCTGATCGGCCAGGGCGAAAACGATCCCAGGGTGAAGCGCACGGAGTCCGAACAGATCGTGGCGGCCATGGCAGAGCGCGGCCTCGACCACGAGTACGTGATGTACGAGAACGAGGGGCACGGCTTCGTCAAGCCCGAGAATCGTCTGGACTTCTATCACCGCGCCGACCGGTTCCTGGCCAAACATCTGGGCGGCCGCGCCGAGTGAGGGCGGCGCGAAGCCCTATCCGGCGCGTGCGAACAGATAGTGCCGCGCCGGGTTCTTGCCGTTGTGATCCATCGCGGGCTCATCCCCGCTGGACAACAGCGTCCAATCCGCGGCGAATCGCCGCTTGACCTCGGACTCGGCAATCCCGGGCACCCCGAATGTGCCGCCGGGGATGAACGCGACGATCGACAACCGCGCCCGCGGGGCGGCCACCGCGGCCACCTCGCGGACGTAGGCGTCCCGGTCGTCGTCGCTCATGCCGTGCAGGCATCCGCTGTCCACGATCAAGCTGAAATCGTGGCCCACCCCTTCGGCGCTGAGCCGGGTGACGTCGGCGCAGGTGAACCGCACATCGACGCCGTCGGCAGCAGCCTTGGCCCGGGCTTTGTCCACCGCCGCGGCGACGAAATCGACGCCGATGACCTGCCAGCCGTGCTTGGCCAGATAGATCGAGTTGTCCCCGGTGCCGCAGCCCAGGTCGATCGCCTTACCGGGCGTGAGCGCGTCGTCGCCCTCGATCAGCTCCCGCAACCCCTTGGCCAGCTGATGCCCGTCCCAGGGGGTGAACCCGAGTCGGTACAACCACCGGTATAACCGTTGTCGCGAGGCCATGGCGTCACAGCGGTCCCAGATCGGCCGACAGCCAGTGCTCCGGTTTGAGGTAGATCGCGACGTTCTCGCCGAGCTCGCTGCGGGCGAACTTCAGATACGGCTCGACCTTCTCCGGGGCCAGATACCGCTTGGTCATCTCGACGAGTTGCTCGTCGGTGCCCGGCTCGATACGGCTGACCGCACCGTCCACGGCCACGTAGCGCACCGACGGCTCCAGCCGCTCGGCCATCAGTGAGAAATGCCCGGCGGCCTCGATCAACCGGTGCTTGCGCGAGCCCGCGCCGGTCAGCACCCACAACTCCCCACCGGGGGCGTACTGGTACCAGATCGGCACCGTCAGCGGGCCACGCTTGTCACCCGCGTACACCGACAGCGCGCCGATGTGCGGTTCGGCCAGAAACTGTTCGCGTTCATCTTTGGAAAGGGCCATGTACGCCAGGCTAACCGGGTCCACCGACACCGGGCGGAGACGTAGAGTCTGATGCCATGCGCTTTGGACTCTTCATTCCTCAGGGCTGGCGCCTTGACCTCGTCGACATCCCCACCGAAGAGCACTGGGCGGTGATGAGCGGATTGGCGTCCTACGCCGACGCGAGCAGCTGGGACTCCCTGTGGGTCTATGACCACTTCCACACCGTCCCGGTGCCCACTGACGAGGCCACCCACGAGGCCTGGTCGTTGATGGCGGCTTATGCCGCGACGACATCGCGGATCAAGCTCGGGCAGATGTGTACGGCCATGAGCTACCGCAATCCGGCGTACCTGGCGAAGATCGCCGCCACCACGGACGTGATCTCCGGCGGCCGGGTGCAGATGGGCATCGGCGGTGGCTGGTACGAGCACGAGTGGCGGGCCTACGGCTACGGCTTCCCGTCCGCCGGGGTGCGCTTGGGCCGGCTCGACGAGGGCGTGCAGATCATGCGCGACGCCTGGCGCGACGGCCGGGTCAGCTTCGACGGCAAGCACTATCAGGTCAACGACGCGATCGTGGCACCCAAGCCGCTGCAGCCGGGCGGTATCCCGCTGTGGATCGCCGGCGGGGGCGAGAAGGTGACCCTGCGGATCGCGGCCAGCTACGCGCAATACACCAACTTCACCGGCGAGCCCGACGGATTCGCCCACAAGTCCCAGGTGCTGGCCGAGCACTGCCGTGAGCTGGGGACCGACTACGACGCGATCGTGCGGTCGGCCAACTTCAACGCCGTCATCGGCGAATCGGAAGCCGAGGTGGCCGACCGGGTCGCGCGGCTGCGGGCCCGCCAGGTTCCGGTCGCGGGCGAGGCGGCCGTCGACGCCATGCTGGCCAACGTCACCGCACCCGAATCCGCAAGCGGCACACCAGATCAGGTCATCGAGAAGCTGCAGCGGATGCGCGACCTCGGGTGTGAGTACGCCATTCTGTACTTCCCCGAGGCCGCCTACGACCGCTCCGGTATCGAATTGTTCGAGCAGAAGATCATCCCTGCGCTGAGCTGACCTGGTAAAAGGCGATCCGCCAGCCGTCCGCGCCGCGGGTGAGGAGGACACTCAGGTTCAGCGGAAGCAGTTCGCCGTCGGGCCGGGTGAAATCGGCCCGCAGGTAACCCAGTATCACGTCATCGGCGGGCCGGAGGGCTTCGTAGAACCGGTAGTCCACAGTCAGCCCGACCGGCTGGGATTCGTAGTAGTCCACGACTCCCAGCCGGCCCACGCTGTACGGGTGCAGTCCCTGGAAGATCGCGTCCTCGGTGAACACCCGGGCGATCCGGCCGGGGTCGTGCGCATCCACCCCGGCCTTCCACTCGTCGAGGACCTCGCGAAGGACCTGCGCGGTGTCCTGCGCGGTGACCTCAATGCCCGGCACTTTGACCTCCGTCGACGTGCAGGATCTCGCCGGTGACGAACTTGGCGTTCTCCAGGTACAGCACGGCGTCCACCACATCCTCGACGTCGCCCATGTGGCCGAGCGGGTGCAGCGCGTCCAGGAACTCGTGCGTCTCCGGCGGGTGCATGGGCGTCCGGATGATGCCCAATGCGATGGCGTTGGAACGGATTCCGCGGCCGGCGTACTCGATGGCCAGCTCCTTGGTGACCGCGTTGAGTCCGCCCTTGGTCAGCGACGCCAGTGCGGAAGGCACCTGGGAGTTCGCCTGATCGACCAAGCTGGTGGAGATGGTGACCACATGGCCGCCGTCGCCGTGCGATTCGATGGCGGCGATCCCGGCGCGGGTCAACTCGAAGAAGCCACGCAGGTTCACCCCGGTGATGGCGTCGTAGTCCTCGTCGGTGTAGTCGGTGAACGGCTTGGCGATGAAGATGCCGGCATTGTTGACGATGGTGTCGACCCGGCCGAACTGCTCCAGCGCGGCGTCGACGACGCGCTGGCCGACGCCGGGTTGCCCGATGTCCCCGGGCACCGCCAGGACCATCGGATCGTCGCTGGCTTCGATGCTGCGTGAGTTGGCCACGACGGCGTAGCCCAGTTTGCGGTAGCCCGCTACCAAGCCCGCGCCGATGCCCTGGGATGCGCCGGTGATGATGGCTACCCGTGCTGTGTTGGTCATGATCGTGTTCCTTTCGGTGGTCCGTCGCCGGGTACAACAGATCCCCGGAGCCGCCGACTCCCGCAGGTCGTAACGGGTTTGCTCTCTGCTGAGAGGCTGCGCCTACTACGCTGCAACCGTGGAACTGCGTCAGTTGCGGTACTTCGTGACGGTGGCCGAGGAGCTGAACTTCGGCCGGGCCGCCGAGCGGCTGCGCATCGCAGGGCCGTCGTTGTCCCAGCAGATCAAGGCGTTGGAACGCGATCTGAAGGTCACCCTGTTCGACCGGGACCGGCGCTCGGTCGCACTCACCGCGGCCGGTGAGGCGCTGCTGCCGGACGCCCGGGAGCTGATCGCGAAGGCCGACGAATTTCGCAGGAGCGCAGCAGGTTTGGCGGTATCCGATCCGGTGCGCCTCGGCTATGTGAAGTGGTGCCCCACCGATTTGGCGGAACGCGCCGCCGGTGTCGCCCAACTACGGATGGACACCTGGGTGATGCCCTCGCACACGCAGGCGGCCCGGGTCGCCGACGGCAGCCTGGATCTGGCGATCTGCTGGGTGTTGAACCAGGACCTGGCCGAACTCTCGCTCGAGGCACACCTCATCGGGGTGGACCGCCTCTACGCGCTGTGCGTCGGCACCGATGACAGCCCGGTGCAGGCCAAGGACCTGGTGGTACTGGTGGATGCGGACACGGCCACCTGGTCCTCCTGGAATCGCTACGGTGAGCAGTTCGCCGCGGCCACCGGGGCGCGCCTGATGCGCACCGACGACGGGGGTGTCACCGGGCCGACGTTCTTCGAGCACGCCCGCAGTCTGCGCCGCCCGGTGCTGAACAACCCCAAAGGTCAGGACGCGCAACTGCCCCGCGATCTGGTGCGCCGTCCGATCGTCGCGCCGACCCCGTTGTGGACCTGGTCGCTGGTGTGGCGCCGTACCGAGGACAGCGCCGCGGTGCGGGCCTTGATCGACGTATTCACCCGTGATGTCGGCGATCTAGGCCTGGGCGCCGACGGCGTGTGGCTGCCGCCCGACGATCCCCATCATGGTCGCGGACAGCGCGGAAAGCGCGACAATGACCGACCCGGCGACCAACGCGTGCTGAAACCCATTGTGCAGCAAGGGTGACACCGCCACCGGGCCGATGATCTGACCGACCGAGTAGCCCACCGTCAGCAGCGCGACGGCGCTCGGGAACTGCAGCAGGCGTCCGGCCGCCAAGGTCAGGGTGCTGACACCGATGAAGGTGCCGCCGAACAGAATTGCCCCGATCAGCGCTGCGCCACCGGAGCCGGTGCACGCCAGGGCGATTCCGGCGGCCTGCAGCACGAGCGCCGCGGTCAGCAGCACCGGATGCGAGTAGCGGGAGCTCAGCCGGGCCCACACCGCCGCGGAGGGGATCACGGCCAGTCCGACCAGCAGCCAGGTCGCGTTGCCGAGCCGCCCGGATGAATGCTGGGCGACGGCGGCCACCAGGAAGGTGCCGGCGATGATGTAGCCCACGCCTTCCAGGGTGTAGCTGATGAGCAGTAGACCGAACGGCCGGTGCCGCTTCTTGGATTGGGCGGTAACGGTTTTCGTTTGGCCTACGATCGCCGGTGTCGCCGGCATGAACCACGCGGAGACGCTCAACAGTGCGGCCAGCAACGCAGCCGCGCACCAGGCCGCCCGCCAATCCGCGGAGGCGGGCAGTGCGAACACCAGCACGGCCGATGCCGCGATGCCCACACCGACGCCGCCGAACGCCCAGCCGGTCAAATGCGGCGGGTGTTCGTGCAACCGGTCGAGCAGGGTATTGACGGCGATGACGAACACCAGCGCACTGGTGAAACCGGCCACCGTGCGCAGTGCTGCCCACGCAAAGACATTGGTGGTCAACGCCATTGCCGCCAGGCTCGCGACCAGGACGATCAGCGACCCGCGGCAGACGGTCACCGAGCGGGCCAGCCGCGGCGACACCGTTCCGGCGAGCGCCCCGAGCAGATAACCGACGTAGTTGGCAGTCGCCAGCTGCCCCGCCGACTGCGGGGACAAATGGGTGGTCATCAGCGGCAGGATCGGGGTGTACGCGAAGCGCCCGATCCCCATGGCCGCGCCGAGCACGGCGGCGGTTCGGACAATATGCGTCCAGGGGTGTTGCAGCACTGGCCCATGCTGTACTGACTCCGGCTCGATCGGCCAGGTCCGATCATCTTGCAGCTGAAAGGTAAAGCCTCATAGGCATGCTCACATGGTGAGCACCATCCGGTAGCGGGCTCGGCCCTCGGCCATGGCGGCGTACGCGCTCGCCGCGTCGTCGAGCGGACACTCTTGCACCTGGGCCCGGACGTTGTTGAGGACCGCGAAGTTCATCGTGTCCTCGATTTCCGATGCGGTGCCCGACGGATGACCGGTGACCGAGATGGCCGGGTTGATGAGCTGAAGCGGACTGATCGGCAGGGGCTGGCCGGACACCCCGATGACGATCAGTTCACCGCACGGCGTCAGGCCGCCGACCGTCTGACCGATCGCATCCGAGTTCGCGGCCGTGGCCAGCACGACGGTCACCCCACCGAGTTTCCGCAGTGATTCGCTGACGTCGCCGGCGGTGGAGTCGACATAGTGATGGGCGCCGAACCGGTGCGCGTCGGCCGCCTTGTCGGCACCACGGGCGATCGCGACGGTCTCGAACCCCATCGCGCGGGCGAACTGGACGCCGAGGTGGCCCAGCCCGCCCACGCCCAGGACCGCGACCCGGTCGCCGGCGACCGCCGCGCTGGTGCGTAGCGCCTGGAAGGTGGTCACCCCCGCGCACCCCATCGGAGCCGCTTCGGTGAAGGACAGTCCCTCCGGGATCCGGGCGAGTGCGGTGGCGGGCACGGTCACCGATTGTGCGTAGCCGCCCGGGTAGTGCCAGCTGGGGACCTGCCCGTTCAGGCAGTGCATGAACTGGCCCTTGCGGCACTGCGCGCAGTGGTTGCAATTGCCGCCGAACCAGCCGACGGCAACCCGGTCGCCGACACCGAACTCCTGCACATCAGTGCCCAGTTCGGCGATGGTGCCTGCGATTTCGTGTCCGGGCGTCAGCGGCCAGGTCATGGCGGGGAACGAGCCGTTCACGAACTCGCGGTCGGTGCCGCACACACCGCACGCGCGCACCGTGATGCGGACATGCCCGGGCGGCGGGGGAGTGGTCTGGACCTCGGCCAGATGCAGCGGAGCGCCGGCGGTGTCGACATGAACTGCGCGATGCGTGGCCATATTCGGTCTCCTGTGGTCGGGCGGACGAGCGGCGTACGTCAACTTTGGCACCGGCATGCACCGCAGCGTGGCGTCATCGCAGGTTTTGGTACGCCCTGGCTGAGGATGTGTCCGGCGTCATCCGACGTCGCGGTACGGGATCGGACCTTCGCGGGGCCCTTGTCCAGGTAGCTACAGTGTCCGACATGACTCTGCACACCGACGCTGCCCATCCCGACCTGGTGACTGTCGAGGTGCCGACGCATTGGTACAACCTGGCCGCCGAGCTGGACCGACCGATTCCGCCGCACCTGCACCCTGGGACCAAGGAGCCGGTCGGCCCGGACGACCTCGCGGCGCTCTTCCCGAGCGGATTGATCGCGCAGGAGGTGTCCACCGAGGCCTACATCGAGATCCCGGATGCGGTGCGCGACATCTACACAATGTGGCGACCGTCCCCACTGATCCGGGCCCGGCGGTTCGAGCAGGCGCTGAACACCGGCGCCCATATCTACGTCAAGTACGAGGGTGTCAGCCCGGTCGGCAGCCACAAGACCAATTCGGCTGTGGCGCAGGCCTACTACAACAGCATCGACGGGGTCCGGAAGCTGACCACCGAGACCGGTGCAGGTCAATGGGGCAGCGCGCTCGCCTTCGCCGGAGCGCAGTTCGGCCTCGAGATCGAGGTCTGGCAGGTCCGTGCGTCCTATGAGTCGAAGCCGTACCGCGGCCACCTGATCCGCACGTACGGCGGCACCGTGCACCCGAGCCCGTCGAATCTCACCGAATCCGGTCGCGCAATCCTGGCCGCGACCCCGGACACCACCGGCAGCCTCGGCATGGCGGTGAGCGAGGCGGTCGAGGTCGCGGCCAAGGATCCCGATATCCGCTACGCCCTGGGCAGCGTGCTGAACCACGTTGTGCTGCACCAGACCGTCATCGGTCAGGAGGCCGTCGCCCAGCTCGCCGCCGTCGAACCAAACGGTGCGGACGTCGTGTTCGGTTGTGCCGGTGGCGGTTCCAATCTGGCCGGCCTGGCATTCCCCTTCCTGCGCGAGAAGATCCACGGACGGTCGAACCCGCGGGTCGTGGCCGCCGAGCCCGCCGCCTGCCCGTCGATCACCCAGGGTGAGTACCGCTACGACCACGGCGACGTGGCAGGCCTGACGCCGCTGCTCAAGATGCACACGCTCGGTATGGATTTCGTGCCCGACCCGATCCACGCGGGTGGGCTCCGCTACCACGGCATGGCGCCGGCACTCAGCCACACCGTGGAACTGGGACTGGTCGAGGGCATCGCCATCTCGCAACACGATGCGTTCTCCGCCGGTGTTCAATTCGCCCGGACTCAGGGCATCGTGCCGGCACCGGAGTCGACCCACGCCATCGCCGCGGCCGCCGCGCACGTGGCCGACGATCCGGCCGAGCAGGTCGTGGTGATCGGACTCTCGGGTCACGGCCAGCTCGACCTGCCGTCCTACGCGGAGTTCCTCGACGGAAAGTTCTGACCTTGAATGGATCGGAGGACCGGTGACCGAACCCGACGCCGACACGGCTGAGCCGAGCAGACTGCGCGTTTCGCGACGTCGCGCCCTTGCTGTCGCCGGAGGGGCGGTCGCCGGCGGTGCCGCGGTCGCGGCGGCGATCCTGCCGGGACGCCGCGGCGCGCCTGCTGACCCGCCATCGGCGTCCGCCCCGACCATCGCGACCACGACTGTGGGCGGCGAACTCCCGCTACCCACAGCGTTGGCCGGCGACGCGTCGCCGGAGTTCCGGGCGGTAGCCGAAGCGCTCATCGAATCGATGCGCGCCAACCAGGTCCCCGGCGCCGCACTGGGCATCTGGTCCGGCGACCGGGAGGAACACGCGGCCGCAGGGGTGGCCAGCGCGAACACCATGGTTCCGGTGGGCCCGGACACCCTTTTTCAAATCGGCTCTCTGGCAAAGACATACACGGCCACCGCGATCTGGCGGCTGATCGAGCGCGGCGCCATCTCCGCCGATGCCCCGGTGCGCAGGTATCTTCCCGATCTGCGTCTGGCGGACGAAGCCACCGCCGAGGCCGTCACGATCAACAACCTCCTCCAGCATTCCGGAGGTTGGTGGGGCGATGAGGGAACCTACACGGGCGAGGGCGATGATGCGCTCGCCCGCTTCGTCGCCCAGCGGTTGCCGCAGCTTCCACAGATTTTCCCGGTGGGAAAGTTCTTCTCCTACAACAACTCCGGATTCATCCTGCTCGGTCGGATCATCGAGGTGGTCACCGGAAAAGGCTTCCACGCCGCAATGGACGACCTGTTGCTCGGCCCGCTGGGCGTGCAGAACACCCTCTACGACCGGGCAAAGGTACTGCAGCACCCCTATGCCGACGGGCATTACGCGGGGCAGATCAACGGCGCCGACGGGGTGGCGGTGCAGACGCCGCTGTGGCTTCCGCGCAGCGTCGACCCGGCCGGCGGACTCTGGTCGACCACCCGCGACGTATTGCGTTACGCCCGAATGCACCTCGGCGACGCGCTCGACGGCAAGCCCGCCCTGCTGTCCCCGGAGAGCTTGCGGGGTATGCAGGAGCCGACCAAGGATGTGCCCGGGTTACCGGTGCGCATCGGGCGTAACTGGTTCGTGCAGGACATCGGTGGTATGCGCGCCATCATCCACAACGGTGACACGGTCGGTCAGCACACCGCATTCATCGCCATACCGGAGAAGCGGTTTGCCCTGGTTTTGCTCACCAACAGCCTGACCGGGGCGGTCGCCGCCGAACTGGCCACCATCGATGCGGCGCTCAGCCACTATCCCGGCCTGGCGCCGTTGACCGGGAAGGTCGGGCTGTCCCGTGCGGGCATGGCCCCGCCGGATGCAGCGACAGTCACCCTGCCCGCGGCCGAATTAGCCGACTACACCGGCCATTTCGCGGACCCCGGCGTGGCCAGCACCTTCGCCGTGCGCGACGGCGAACTCACCGTGCTGACGAAGTTCACCGCGGTGCCCAACACATTGCGGCCGGCCGTTGGCCCACTGTCGCCAGCGGAACCGGTTCCCGTCGGCTTCCTGGCGAAGGACTCCGGCGTGGCAGGCGGTGCGCGGGTACCGTTCGTCCGCGATGACGCCGGACAAGTCGGGTGGGTCTCCGGCGGACTACGCCTGGTGCCCCGGGCCAAACCCGTCTGAGCACTACCTACTTGGGATCGCCCGGGAGATCAGCTCACTGAGCACAGTCGCCGGCTCGCCGTTGTCTGCCCCGGCCGTCACATTGGTGAGCACCACGATCAGGGTTCCGTCGGACGCGCGCCGGGTGGCCTGGGTCATGTAGCCGCTGATCTGGCCGTTGTGCCCGACCAGACCGTTGATGTCGACGACACCGAGGCCGTATTTCGCCTTCGGGTCACTGGCCGGTACGTAGGTCATCCGCTGGGCCTGCATCGCCGGATCGAGCAGCTCCCCGGTCGCCAGCGCCCGCGCCCAGATGGTCAAGTCCGCGGCGGTACAGAGGGCCACCCCGGAACCGGCACCCCAGGATGGGTTGGCATCGGTGACGTCGAGCAATGCGGGCAGGGGCGCGGGCGGCGAGCCGGGGCGATCCCAATCGGTGCCGAATTGGTAGCCGCGGGAAAACGGTTCGGGGATGGCGGCATCAGCCGGTTCCGGTATCGAACACCCCGTCATCGCCAGCGGGGTGAAGATCCGGTCCGTGATGAGCCGGCTCAGCGGTTGGCCGGTGGTGCGTTCCGCGATCACGCCGAGCATGACGTAATTGGTGTTCGAGTAGTACCAGCCCTTGCCGGGTGGGAACATCGCCGGTTCTCCGGCGACGGTGGCGATGAGTTCCTCGGGTGTCCACACCCGGTGCGGATGGTCGGCCAACGCGTTCAGAAACTGGATCGACGTGTAATCCGGTATGCCGCTGGTCAATTGGAGCGCTTGCCGAATGGTCGCCCCGTTCGTGTTCACCCCGGGGAAGTACAGCGCCAGCGGGTCGTCGAGGCCGAGCCGGCCCTCCTGCGCGAGCTGCAGGATCACCGTGGCGGTGAGGGACTTGGTGATGCTGCCGACGCGCATGTGATCGGCGAGGTTCATCGGCTGTTGCGTCGCGGTGTCGGAGACGCCGAGGGCGGCCTGCCAGGAACCGCGGTCCGGTGTCTGCACCGCAACCAGCACACCGGGAATGTGCATCTCCTGCATGTACCCGGTCACCACCGGGAGCAGTGTGGCTTCCAGCGACGACGGCTCCGCCGCGGGTGGCTCCTCGGCGCCGGCGGTGGCGCACCCCGACAGGGCGAGGGTGAGGGCCGCCAGTCCGGACATGAAACAACGATGAAGCCCGAACTCGGACATGAGCCGCCGATCCGCGCATGGCGCTGTAGAGGTGAACTTGGAAGGTACCAATCACCTTGCAGTTGAGAGCAATATTCGCCGACACCGCCGATGCGGCAGTCTGGCACGATGTGGACATGGCTGTCGTTCACCGGGCTACGCTCACCCCGCACAAATTCGACCTGATCACCCGGTGGTTGCCGAGCCAGCCCTGGTTCGACGACGGCGGCGCCATCGAGACCGTCTCCAGCTTCCGGTTCGACGATCCGGACGGCGAGGTCGGCATCGAGACGTTCATCGTGCGCAGCGGCGAACGCGAGTTCCACGTGCCGGTGACCTACCGCAGTGCGCCGCTGCCGGGCGGAACGTTGGTCGGTGAACTCGAACACTCCGTACTGGGACATCGCTGGGTCTATGACGGGCCCACAGACGAGGTATATGTGTCGACCACGACGCTGGCCATCGTCACCGGCGGCCACGAGGTCGAGGTGTTCCTTGCCGACGGCACACCGGTGCCCCGCGCCGACACTGCGGCCACGGTGTCCGGCACCGGCCGGCCCGGCGACGTCGCTGCCGGTGACCTCGTCGTCGCCCGGTCCCTGCCCGCCGATGCCCCGGCCGGGGCTCCGAGACTGCAGGCCAGCTGGCCCGGGCGCGATGCCCCCGTCGCGCTCGCCTGGCTGGTCTGAACCTACGGGGCCAGCCGGGTCAGGATCTTCGCGGTCGGTTCGCGCCGGGCATGCCGGTGCCCGGTGCCGGCCCACAGGTGCACCAGCTCGGGCTCACCGGCGGCCGCGGCGGCCTTGCGCAGCGGGCTGGTGAGGAAGTGGATGGCCGGATAGCCCAGCGGCGCGGATGCCTCATAGTCGTCGATGAACCGGTTGCGCAGCCCCCGCGCCGGACGTCCGGTGAACGCCCGGGTGACGACGGTTTCGGTGCGGGCTGGATCCTCAAGTGCCGCTTGATGTGTCGCCGACGCGCCGCTCTCGTCGGCGAGCAGCAGCACCGTGCCCACCGCCGCGGCCTCCGCCCCCGCTTGCAGCACCACGGCGACGTCGTCGGCCGTGCCCAGGCCACCGGCCGCGATCACCGGTAGCCCCACCGA
Organism: Mycolicibacterium frederiksbergense; assembly: GCF_029893345.1. Taxonomy (GTDB): domain Bacteria; phylum Actinomycetota; class Actinomycetes; order Mycobacteriales; family Mycobacteriaceae; genus Mycobacterium; species Mycobacterium frederiksbergense_B. The sequence continues at coordinate 79,674 of NZ_JARXVE010000010.1, forward strand.
GGCGACGATGTCGGAAACCAGCTCACCGAGCGGGACAGCCGGCGGCGGATTGTCCGGCGTCAGAGTGCCGGAATGACCGCCCGCGACACTGGCCTGCACGGCCAGGGCGTCGACGCCCGCCGCGGCGGCGGCCTCGGCCTCGGCCCGCGACGTCACGGTCTGCACCACCGTGCTGCCGGCCTGCTGCAGGCCGCGGATCACCTCGCGGCCCGGGATGCCGAAGGTGAAGCTCACGATCGGAACCGGATCGGCGCGCAGCAGGTCGATCTTGGCGCCGAAATGGTCGTCGCTGTCGATCGGCGCGTCGGGCAGGGTGATGCCGAACCGGTCGGCTTCGCGCTGCATGGCCCGGGCGTATTCGGCGTAACGCTGCTCGGTGATCGGCACCGGGTTGGGCGCGAAAACGTTGACCCCGAACGGTATTCCCGCAGCCCGCACGGCGCGAAGTTCGGCCTCGACCGCGTCGGGCGTCTTGTAACCGGCGGCCAGGAAACCCAGTCCGCCGGCGTGGTGCGCGGCGATCACCATCGCCGGTGTGGTGGGGCCGCCCGCCATCGGCGCGGCGATGATCGGGATCCGCAGCCCGAGATCTGCTAGCGGTGAGTTCACGATTGCCTCCCATTTGCCGGATCGTTCGGGTGCACGCTCAGTTGCGTGGGTTCCACGGTCATCCAGTCGTACAACGGTAGCGACTCCAGCGTCGCCGTCAGGTCAGCCATATCTGCGGCACCCCACACCGTGATGGTCAGCGCCGTCAAAAATTCGGACGCCGCCGATCCGCGGCCCCGATCGTTGGGGTGCCCCGCCAGGGGCGTGTCGACCAGGAAGTCCATGAGATGCCTCTCGGGTGACGGGGTACCACCGGTGCAACAATCGTCGCGCCCGGATCTGCCCGGTGGCTATGACCGGTTTCTTCGATGCTGGGAGGCGGGGGCTCTTACTGCCGGTCTGGTTGCCTGGCCTGCCAAAACCCTGTCGGCCCGCAGGCAGGCGCGGTACCCTCGCGTCGACCGGAGGGAGCCGGTGATGACCCAAGCATTTGTGCTCGGCGGTGTGCGCACCCCGTTCGCGCGATACGGCGGCTCGCTGTCGCATATTCGGGTCGACGACCTGCTGGGGATGGCCATGACGGGCGCCTGCGCCCGGGTCGGGGTGGAGCTCGATCAGATCGAGGACATCGTCGCGGGCTGCGTCAACCCGGCCCACGAGGGCATGGGTGACCTGGCCCGGTGGGCCGCGCTGGCCGCAGGGTTTCCCGACAGCGTGCCCGGTGCCACCATCAACCGGTTCTGTGCGTCATCGCTGAGCGCGACTATCGGTGTGGCGCATGCGATTCGGGCAGGCGACCTCGGTGTCGGCATTGCCTGCGGCGTCGAATCCATGTCCCGGTCGGGTTGGGCGTACATGAAGGGTGACGCCCCGTTCGCGCCGCGGGGACCGGTGATCCTGCTCGACACCATGTGGGCCGGCGCCGGGGGCCCACCGAATCCGGCTCTGCTGGCCCGCAACGCCTACATCGGCATGATCGAGACCGCGCAGAACGTGGCCGACCGGTACGGCCTGACCCGCGAGGAGATCGACGCGTTCGCGCTGCGCACCCAGCGCAACGCCAAGGCCGCACGGGATTCGGGCCGGCTGGCCAAGGAGATCATGCCGGTCGAGATCCCGGCGACCAAGAAAACGCCCGCCCGCACCTTCGAGCACGACGAGTTCATCCGCAACGACACCACCGCCGAACAGCTGGCCAAGCTGCCGCCGCAACCGGGAACCACCCAGATGACCGCGGCGAACTCCACGCCACTGACCGACGGCGCCAGCGCGCTGGTACTCGCGTCGGGAGAGCGGGCGGCCGAACTGGGCATCGAGCCGCTGGCCCGGGTGGTGTCCTCGGCGGTGTACGGCATCGATCCGACGGTCATGGGTCTTGCCCCGGCGTGGGCGCTGCCGCTGGCCATCAGGCGGGCCGGACTCACCCCCGAGCAGATCGACGTATGGGAAGTGCACGAGGCGTTCAGCGCACAGGCGCTCGGCGTGCTGCGCGAACTTCCGAATCAATTGGGCGGGTTCGTCATTCCCGACGAGAAGCTGACCCCCAACGGCGGGGCGGTGGCGATCGGGCATCCGTTCGGCGCCACCGGCGCCCGCTACGTACTCACCCTGGCGACCGAGCTGCGCGAGCGCAATGCGCGCTACGGCGCCATCGGGGTGTGTGTCGGTTCCGGTCAGGGCGTGGCCGTGGTGCTGGAGAATCCCGCTGCTCGTTAAGGAGGCGCTTGTGCCCACATACCGTGCCTATCAAGTCACCGGCACTCGCCAATTCGAGCTGGTGGAGCGCGAACTCGTCGAACCGGAACCGGACCGGGTCAGAATCCGGGTGGATCGGTGCGGTGTCTGCCACACCGACTCCTTCTCGGTCGAGGGACTGCGTCCCGACCCGGGCCGGCCGATTGTGCCCGGCCACGAAATCGTCGGTGTCGTTGACGCCGTCGGCGTCGACGTGGCCGGCTGGCGGCGCGGTGACCGGGTGGGCCTGGGATACCTGGGCGGTCACTGCAATCGGTGCCAGTGGTGCCGAAGAGGCGACTTCGTGCTGTGCGAAAACCAGCCGCAGGTCGGACTTACCGAAGACGGTGGATATGCGGAGGTGGTGTACGCCCTGTCCACCGGCCTGGTCCGCATTCCCGGCAGCATCACGTCGGCCAGCGCGGCGCCGCTGTTGTGCGCCGGTATCACGGTGTACAACCCGCTGCGGCGGCTTGACCTGAAGCCCGACGCCCTGGTCGGGGTGCAAGGCATCGGTGGCCTGGGACACCTAGCCGTGCAGTACGCCAAGGCGCTGGGCTACCGCGTCGCCGCCATCGCGCGTGGCGCCGAAAAAGCCGATTTGGCAATCAAACTGGGTGCGGACTACTACATCGACAGCGCAGCCAGCGATCCGGCCGACGCCCTGCAGGAGTTGGGCGGAGCCGCGGGGATCATCGCCACCGCATCGAGCGGTTCGTCGATGTCACGTTTGGTGGCCGGGTTGGCGCCGCACGGCACACTGGTCGTCGTCGGCGCTGCCCCCGATCCCCTCCAGGTCGGCACGGCGGACCTGATCTTCGGCGGCCGCTCGATCCTCGGCAGCCTCACCGGGACACCGATCGAAAACGAGGACAACCTGGCCTTCTGCCTGTCGCGCGAGGTCGCGCCGATGGTCGAGGAGTTCGACTTCGCCGATGCCCCACAAGCTTATGAGCGGATGATGTCCGGGGCGGCGCGGTTCCGGGTGGTGCTCGACATGGCCGGGGACGGTTAAGCAAACCGGATGTCGCTCAGGTCGATTGCCGCCATCAGTTGATCGGGCATGATCTTCCCGTCCGCATCGCAGCGGTACGCCCGGCGCTTCGTCGGAACCTTTATGCCGTCGGTCTCGACGATGTCGTCGACATACTGGACGGCCGAGAACCGTTACGTCTTGTGTTGGCCGTTGTTGGCCAGTGCCGGGGTAACGGTTGCCCGGCCCGGGTCGCCGCGTTCGTTTCGGCAAGGCGGGCGAGATTCGGTTCCTCGCGTCCTTGACCGGGGGCGGCTACCGGTGATCGCCTTGGGGTTGTTGGGTCCGGTCTGGTTGGTAGCTCTCACCGGGCGATCCTCTGGTCGCTGCGGTGTCACACCTTTCCGACGCCGGGCCGGCAAGCCTTGGGCGCGACGCCCGATCACCGTGGCGGCTGCCTGGTGACGGGTGACGTTTGGGTAGGGGTGTTGCCAGTGCTGAGCACCCCAGATGCTGCTGTAGGCGGGATTGACCGCCAACACCTCGATACCGGCCCGGTGACACATGCCGGCCAGGCGGCCACGGAACACCGCGGTCGGGATCCCGGCGACCGTTTTGCGGAACCGTTTCCCGCGGACACCGCGACCCATGGTTTCCCGGCCCGTGGCGCGAGCATCGGTGAAATTCAGGTCCTCGATGGCGATCGTGGCGATCCCGAACCGCCGTGCATACCTGATGAGCCCAGTGATGGCGTGGCGCACCTGGGCATCACGGCGCGACGACGACCCGGACAGATCGAAATCGATACGGTGGGCGGCTCCGACCGGGTTGCCGTGGGCGTCGAGGCGCCGCAGCGCCAGGTGCCCGTCGTTGAGATCGACCCCGACCACCGGGCCGCGGGCGTAGACATCGTCGCCGGCGGCGGTGTCTTCACGCCCGGCCCAGTAGGGCAGCGCTGGGATCGCCCACGACCCGGTCAAGTAGACACCACCGCGGCCGGGTTTGCGAGCGATCGTGTACGAGATCGAGTTGGCGCCGGTGATCCGCTGCGCCCACTGATCACTACGGTGGGAGAACACCGCTGCACCACGGAGCACGTAGCGGCCGCGCGGCGCGTTGGCCAAGTGCTCCAACGGTTTCGGAAGCCGGATACTGACCTGCCCGTCCGGGGTCACGGTGATCGTCAGGTTCCCGAACGGCTCATCAGCAGAACCGTTGGCGGTGATCCGCCACCGCGCCACATCCCAGCTTTGGCGCCACTGATCGATACTGACCGCGGCCTCGTCGAGGTGATGACGCGTCTTGGCCAGGCGTTTACCACCTTCCACCACGTGAACGATCCCGGCCGCCCGGTCCCGCTGCACTGCGGTCAGCTCGCCGCGCAAATACTGCACCCTGCGTTGCTTCTGGAAGCGTTCGGCTTGTGTGGCATAGCCTTTCACCGCTTTCGCCCGGCGCAGGGCCTTACGCTCACTGACAGTGAGGGTGTCGGCGGTGGGTGCGGCCAGGCGTGCCTCGATCGTGGCGATCGCCGCCTGCAACCCGACGATGTGCCGGTACTGGGCTTCCCGGGCCAACCGGTACTGGTCATCGTTGCCGGCGATGATCGCGTTGGCCCACCGCGCCGACGACTGACCCGTCAACTGCTTCTTGCGGGCGTTGAGCCGACCCCGCCGCACCCCACGCCGCCCGTCAGCATCCAACCCCGCATCCAGTGGCACCGGCCGCGACACCGCGGCCAGATCAGCCCGACGTAACCGGCCCAAATGCTGCGCCACCGCATCCAACACCCGATCCTCATCGGCCGTGGTGCACAGCCGAGTGCTGATCGCCACCCCCGCCGGGGCAGCGACCGGCTTCACCCCACGCCACGCCCGCAGTTTCCCGGTTGTCACACGCCATCACCGCACTCGGTCTCAGCAGACACCGCTGCGCGTAACCGTTTCGTCTTGGCTGAGCGCTGCCCGTACAGGCGGCTAGCGAAGCCGGTCACGATGGCCACCATGTCGGCCACCAACTCTGATTCCGCGGACCGCTAGCCATCGCTTAGCTGCTCGACGTCCAGGCCGGCGATCGTCGCGGCCAGTAGTTCGGTTCGATCCCATAGTCGTCGCGCCGCCAGCAGCATCGCAGGCAGAGCTGAGATCGAGGCCTCCAAGTCGACCACGTCGTCGGGATCCAATATCGGGCAGTCGATCTCAGTCCATGCCCCCAGCGCCTCCTTCGCCAGCGAGACAACATCGGCGGCGACACCACCGAACGGCTCCTTAACATCGGTGGCCACATCCAACAAGGGCACTCCGGCAATGGTTTCCAAAGTCGCGATATCGCCACGCAGCGTCATAGCGGCGAGCACGTGAGCGTGGGCGAGACCTTCAAGCGCCCACCGGTCATACCATGCGTCGTCGAACGTCTCGGCATCAAGGCCCGCACCGGAAACATAGGTCGCCCGGGTGTTGCCTGTCGGGGCGTCCAACAAGTCCCCCAGCGTCCCCGGCTTGCGGAAACCTCCGTAATCGGCCCACGCCGTAGTGTCTCGCCCCGACAAGGAGGCGCCGCGTTTGACGCGGTCCCGGTTGGTCTCCTCGACGGTCCGGGCGTAGGTGGACACATCGAATCCACTATCAACCACATAGGTCTGCGCAGCCGGCGCATCCAACGCGCCATACAGAAACTCCAGCAAGTTCACTCTCGCGAAGGCATGGGCGAACTCACTCGCAACAAGGGCGACAACCGGATACTCAAACCCCCGCTGCCGCAATCGAACAGCATCCATACGCGCTTTCCGCTGCCGCTCCTCTTCGGCTCGCGCGACGCCCAACACCTTGCGCGCCCGCTGCAACCAATCCGGCCGGTCGCGCTGCGCCTCGGCAACATCACGATTGGTCCATGCCCGGCCAATATCAGGAAGATCGGCCACCCCGATGCACAGACGTCGCGCTACGACCTCTGGCGCCAGCCGCTTCCCGCCGGACTGCGAACCCACCGCCTGCACCCCCCGTGACCGACCACACCAGCCCGATGTCGCTGCATGGCTGGTGGCCTAACCCAGATGCTCCCAGACGGGTCCGACAAACAGCGATCAACCGCTATTGGTCAACAACAACGTCAGCAGTTGCCAACCCGCCGGCCACGTCGACCCGGTAGTCATGACGGCGGATCAGGTTGTCGGAGTCGAAGTAGAACTCCTGCACCGCACTGTGGCTGGCGATGTGCGGCGGAAAACCGACCCGCAGACCGCGCCACGTCTCACCCTTGTGCTCGACCGGCGCGATCTCCTCGGCGGTGAAGCCGGGCAGAGTCATCAGGAACGGCGTGGTCAGGTACGTCCACAACGCGTATCCGTTGAAGTAGGCGCGCTGCAGCGGGTTCCACGGGGTTTCCAGTTTGTGACCGGCGAACGACGCACGCGGATGCGCTAGCTCGGCGACCACCCGGCCATCGAGTTTCTCGATGGCGACACGATCAGCCGTGAAGTCCGTCTTCTGATCGGGCGCACCGAAAGGCCGCACCGATGCCCACTGCCGGTGCAGCGTGACCGCCATCTGCCGGGGCTGGGCGTCCTGCGGTTGGCCCTTGAGGGCCCACAGCCCGCCTCCGGTCACGATCGTCGCCTCGACCCGGCCGTGTTCCTTCCAGTGCTGGACGCCGCCGTGGGCTTCCAGCACATCCGCTAGCAAGTCGGTCATCTCTGCCTGCTCAATCGGGTGGGAACAGGGTGATCGCCGCACCCCACAGTGCCCCGGGATTGATCCGGTTGGGGTGCAGTTCAAGCATGTTGGTGTAGAACTCGCCCGCGTCGGCGGATGATTCGAGCAACCGGCGCGCATCGGTCAGGTATCGGCGGGTGGCCTGGATCTGGCTGGGCTCATCGGCGGCATCGGGATTCTTGTGGCCCGCGATCACCGTAGTGGGCCGCAGCGCCTCGGCCACATCGAGCGCGGCCAGCCATTCGTCGATACCCGAAACCCCGCCGGACTCGGTGAGATACAGATGCACGCCGCTGTACACCACGTCGCCGGCGACCAGCAGTCCGATGCTGGGCACGTGCAGCATGGTCGTCGCGTCGGTGTCGGTGTGGCCGACCTCGATCGGCAGCAGATGCGCGCCGTCCAGCTCGAACCCGCTTTCGTCGACCACGGTGACATCGACGTCACCGACGGGCAGTTCCCCGGGGAACACCTTGTCCCAGAAGGTGGCCCGGAACTCCGGCGAGTTCTGTGCCGCCATGTGCTTGACCGTGCCCGCGGTGGCATAGACCGTCGCACCCGGAAATCGCTGTAGCAGTGGGATGGCGCCGAACCAGTGATCGCCATGCCCATGGGTGATGTAGATCCCGCGCAAGCGGTGTCCGGACGCCTCGATCCAGTCGCCGACCTCGGCGGCCTGCGCGACGGTCAGCGGTGGGTCAACCAGCACTGCGTCACGCGCGCCGGTGATCAGCGTCGAGGTGATCGGGGACCACATCCGGGTGCTGCCGTCGGGCAGGGGGCCGCGGCCGGACTGCGGGATCTGGCCGGCGACGAACAGCTGATATCCCAAGGTGGTCATGACCGCACGCCTTCCGTGCGCTTCTGAATTTCAGCCGCGAACCGCAGGACGGCACCCAGCGGCCGGTGATGAATCGCCAGCTTGACGATCTTGCCGTCGGCGTCACGATCCAAGATGGTCACGCCGCTCATCGCCATGCCATCGAAAGCCGTTGCCCGCCACTGCAGGTAGCTGGTCGATCCACTGTGGACCTCGGCGGTGAACTCGAGGGATTCGTAGATCGTGCTGGCCGCGGCCAGTGTTGCGGCGACCTGGTCCCGACCCTGCACCGCGTCGGGAAGCGTGGTGGCTTCGAAGACGATGTGCTCGGCGAAGGTCTCGGCGAACCGGTCCGCCGACTTCTCGGCGAAGCTGCGTCGCCAGCCGGCAGCCGCCGCCGTTTCCTGTACGAACGCAGCAATCATGGCGGCGACTCGATCTGCGTATTCGACGTGCACCCAGTGTCCGCCACCGTCGATAACCTCCTGACGGGCCTGCGGGAAGCGCGGGCTGACCGTGGCGACGAGCTCGGCGGTGACGAAAGTGTCCGCGCCGCCGCGGATCAGCAGGACGGGTCCGGTGAAGGCACTGACCGGCGGTGCGTCGGGCACGCCGTCGTTCCAGACGTCGACATAACGGCTGACCACCTCCGGTCGCGCCGATACGCCCGTCGGGGTCAGCCGGTCGAGCTGATCGTCGGTGAGGTTCGGCGACAACTGCTTTCGCGCGGTTCGTTGCGCATCGGGATCGCCGCCCAGTGCACGGAACGGTGCCGTGACTTCGGCGTCAAGATGCGTGCCGGTCAACGGAACCGGGGTGATCAGGACCAGCCCGGTGACCTTCTCCGGATGGTCGGTCGCGACCAGTTCGGCGATCTGCGAGCCCATGCTCTGCCCGACGACGATCACATCGCCATCGACGTCGGCGATGAGCGCCCCGGCCTCGGCGGCCAGCGAGGCCAGGGAGATGTCGGTCGATTCGTCCACCCGGGCGCCAAAGCCCGGTAGTGCGTAGCGGATGGTGTTCACATCGCCCGGCAGGGTGGAAACAACGTCGTCCCAGACGTTTTCGTCATCGAGAAAGCCGTGGATGAATAGTGCGGTGGTCATTTCGCCGCCTCCTTGGTCGCACCGGACGAAGACCAGTCCTTGGTGTCGATCGGTGAGTAGTCGCTGGCCTTCCCGTCCAGTCGCTCGGCGCGCTGGGCGGCGAATTGCTCGGCGAGGCCGTCGGGCAGCGGGGTGGTGAAGATGTTGTTGACCAGCGTGTACTCGGCGGCGAGGCGGCCGAAGGCGTTCAGCGCACCGACATCGATCCGGCCCCGCGACAGGTACAGGTCGTCGCGCACGTGGATGCGCGTCACCCGGCCCCACACCACATGGTCGGGCAACGGCGGCATCGGGATGATCCGGTCCACCACGCATTCGAACGAGATCGGAGCCTCGGCGATGCGGGGCGCCGAGATGGTCTCCGATGGCGCCTTCTCCAAGCCCAGGGCCTCGAATTCATCCACACCGGAGTCGAATTCGAATGCCGACCGGTGCACGGCGTCGGCCTGCGCGATCGAGGCGATGTTGACCACGAACTCCTTGGTGTCACGGATGTTGACGAAGGTGTCCTTGAGCGTGACGCCGTCGGATCGGGGTTGCAGCGACACCGACAGGATCGGCGGCATCCGGCCGACCACGGTGAAGAAGGACACCGGCGCGATATTGCCGACGCCGTCGGTCGAGCTGGTGCTGATCCAGGCGATCGCGCGGGGCAGCACACTGCCGATCAGCAGCTTGTAGCTGGACGTGGGGTCCAGGTCGTCCGCATTGATGATCATGTGCGGTTTCCTCTCAGGAGAGCAAGGCCACGGCGCTGTACCAGACCGGGCCGACGTTGAGCCGGTCCGGGTAGAGCCGCGTCATGTAATCGAAAAATTCACGGGGACTGGGCTTCCCGGCCAGCAGACGTTGCGCGTCGAGCAGGTAGTCGCGGGTCTGGGCGAGGATCGCGGGATCGTCGGGCAGATCCTTGTTCTTGTGCCCGGCGACCACTGCCTCGGGTTTCAGCGCCGCGACCTTGTTGAGTGCCTGCAGCCACGACTTGATCCCGCCGTCGGCGCTCTCCAGCAGGTACTGGTGCACCCCGTTGTAGGCCACGTCGCCGGCCACCACCAGCCCGATCGAGGGCACGTGCAGCACCGTGGTGTCGTCGGTGTCGGTGTGGCCGACCTCGACCGCGATCAGAGGTTCACCTTCCAACTGCAGCCCGGCATCCGGGATCGGTTGGTAGACAATCGGGCTCGGCGGGATCTGGCCGGGGAAATCGACATCCCACATCTGGGCGCGGCCCGTGGTGGCCTGTTCGCGCATCATCGCGATGGTGCCTTCGGTGGCGTAGGCGACGGCGCCGGGAAACCGTTGCAGCAGCAGGTCGGTGCCGAACCAGTGATCGCCATGCCCGTGCGTGGCGTAGACGAATTTCAGTGTCCGGCCGGAGCTCTCGACCCGGTCCCCGACCCGCTGGATCTGGTCACGGGTGAATGGCGGATCCACCAGCACGGCGTCGCGTTCACCGAAGATCAAGGTGGATGACACCGGGGAGGACACGATGGGGCTTCCGTCGGGAAGTCGTTGTTCGCGGTGACGCGGCAGGCCGTCGTGCACCATCACCTCGTAACGCAGCTCGGTCATGATGCTTCCCTTCGCAGTTCGGATTTGGTGAGGTGCTCGGTGAACCAGTCGACGGCGGCGCCAGAGGCCCGCTCGAACTGGTCCAGATACGCGTCGAAATGCCCGCCCGCGATGGTGACCAGCCGTTTGGGCTCCAGCGCACGTTGGTAGGCGGCCAGCGCCAGATCGGTGACTGTCACCGTGTCGTGCAGGCCGACGATCATCAGCAGCGGAGTGGGGGAGACCCGGTCGATCCACGTACCCGGTTCGTACATCCGGGCCGCCCGCGCGGACCGGACCGTCATGACATTGCGCCACACCCCGTCGGGCACCGGCTGCTGGTAGAACGCGATGGCGTCGGGGGAGCGGTAGGCGGCGGGGACGCCGGGATCGTCACCGACAACGGCCTGCAGGGCCGGGGGCTCGCCGCGGAACTGGGCGCGATCGTCGTCGGCGAACCCGGCTTCCAGGGCCGCCACCTGATCCGGCGGCACTCGGCGCAGGCTCTGCTGATACCCGCTGATGGTGGGCACCTGGGCGACCACCGCGCGCAGGCGGCGGTCGGTCGCGCCCAGCACGATGGCGTGTCCGCCCGCATAGCTGGAACCGCACAGCCCGATCCGCTCGGGATCGACGGCCGGATGGCTCTCCAGGAACGAGATCGCCCGGCGCCAGTCGGCGATCTGCACCCACGGGTCGACGTCGAAGCGGGGCAGGCCGTCGCTGGCTCCGAAGCCGCGGTGGTCGTGCACCAGCACCACGAACCCCGCCTCGGCGAACCGGCGGGCGAAGCGCTCCAGACCGTGCTCCTTCACCCCGGCGAAACCGTGCGCCATGGTGATGGCGGGGTGTGGGCCGGGCCCGTCGGGGTGGAACAGCCAGCCCCGTAGCGTCACTCCGCCTTCGGCGCGGAACTCGATGTCGTCTCGTGAAACCATGCCTCTACGGTCGGCCCGCCAAACCAGCGGTGGGAACGCCGCGCCGATCCTGGTATTGGCGGGGACAGGGTCAGGCTTCGTCCAGCGCCATCAACCCGCTGCCGAGCCGTTGGGGAGCGACGTCAGTCGTTTTCACCTTGGCTGTTTTCGCCCCAACCGTGGCCCCAACCGCCGTCCCACCCATCGCCCCAGTGCGGGCCCCAATCGCCCCATCCGGGCCCGTTCACGCATGCGGATGCGTAGCCCCAAGGGCCGCTGACGCAGATACCACCATCACCGTCTGCTGACGCCTGCCCCGCCCCGACAACGGCGAACGCTACCGAGACCGACACCGCGCCCAATACTGCCGCCGTCTTTCCGAGGGTTCCTGCCCAGGTCATCGCTGTGCCTCCAATCCGTGCCTCACTCCATTCTGGCTCCGAGCGGCTCGGCAAGCGACCCCGGCCGGGTGACGGCTGACTTACGCTCACTGAGTGGTGAAGAGCAACGCGCTCGGCGACTATCTGCGGTCCCGGCGGGAACAGGTCCGCCCCGAAGATGTCGGCCTGATCGCCGGGTCCCGGCGGCGGGTGGCCGGGCTGCGCCGCGAGGAGCTGGCCCTGTTGGCGGGCATCAGCTCCGACTACTACCTGCGGCTGGAGCAGGGCCGCGACAAAAACCCGTCCGCTCAGGTGCTCGAGGCCCTGGCCCGGGCGTTGCAGTTGGACATCAAGGGCGCCGAGTACCTGCACCAGCTGGCCAACCCGGCCGGAAACCATTGGGAACAAGCCGATCTGGAGGATGTCGCAGACGGGCTCGATGAGCTCATCGACCAGTTCCCGATGCCCGCGGTGGTGGCCAGCCGCTATCAGGATGTGCTGGCGGCCAACGCGATCGCCCGCGCACTGGCACCGGCCTTCCAGCCTGGGCAGAACTTCCTGAGGTGGCGCCTGCTCGACCCCGCGGCGCGGGAGTTCTTCGTGGACTGGGACGAGGCGACCGATATCGCGGTCAGTGGGCTGCGCGAAGTGGCAGGCACCGCGCCCGATGATCCTCGGTTACGCCGGATGATCGACGAATTATCGGCGGCCAGCGCCCGATTCCGTGAGCTGTGGGCCCGGGCCGACGTTGGCTACCGGCCAGGGATCACCCATGTACGCCATCCCCTCGTCGGCGAGCTGTACCTGCACCGCAACCGGCTCCATGTACCGCATTCGGGCGGTCAGCATCTGATCATTTTCCGCGCCGATCCGGGCAGCGAGTCCGCCAAAGCGCTGGCGCGACTCCGGTCGCTGTAGCTGTCAGGCCCGATGCTGTCCCTGCCATTACCAGGATCGGCGCGGTATCCCGATCCGGCTCAAGGCCACGCCACGGTGGAAACACCCATCCACCGATGCAAAGGAGCCGACATGACAACGACCCTGGGCCTGGGCTACGCCACCGCCCCCACGAAGACCATCACCGCCGACAACGGCGTCAGCTACGCCTACCGCGAGATAGGCGTGGGGGAGGTACCGCTGGTGCTGCTGCAGCATTTTCGCGGCAACCTGGAGAACTGGGATCCCGCCCTGGTCGATGCCCTGGCCGAGAACCGACGCGTGGTGGCATTCGACAACGTCGGCGTCGGCGGCTCGACCGGAACGACACCGAACACCGTCGAGCAGATGGCACGAGACGCGATCGCGTTCATCGCCGCGCTGCGGGTGCCGCAGGTAGACATCCTGGGCTTCTCGATCGGCAGCTTCGTCGCGCAGGAGATCGCGTTGATCCGGCCGGCCCTGGTGCGCCGCCTGGTACTTGCGTCATCGGCGCCGCGGGGTGGGGCGGACATGCACGGCTGGGCGCCGGAGGTGGTGGCCGCCGTCGGGCAGCCCGAACCCGACCCGGCCGGCTACCTCGATGTGTTCTTCAGCTCGTCGGAATCGAGTCGGGCGGCCGGCCAGGAGGCGCTGGGGCGAATCTTCGGCCGCACGTACACCCGTCCGGAGGAGGCCGACCAGCCCGTCACCTGGGAGACCATGCAGGCCCAATACGACGCGGTAGCCGACTGGGGGATCCCCAACCACGCTGCGTTACAACGGGTCAGCGCGATCTCGATGCCGGTGTTCATCGCCAACGGGGACAGTGACCCGATGATCCTGCCGCACTTCTCCCACCTGCTTGCCGGGCTCATCCCGCACGCCCAGGTCAAGATCTACCCCGATTCGGCGCATGGGTTCCTCTTCCAGCACCACGCCGAGTTCGCCGCCGACGTCGCGGCGTTCCTGGATACGTCCACCTAGCCCAGGCCCAGACCAACGTCTCGTGTCCGGCCGGTGACCGCTCGGAGGATGGTCGGTGAACCCTGTGCGGTCGCTGAGTCCGGCGATATCGGACATGATCCGGAGATGTCGCCGTTATCGCGGGAATTTGGGGTCGGTGCCGAGCCGGTCCCCGTGCCGGGGCCAAACGAAGCCCCCGTAGTCGCGCCCCGGAAGTTCGGGGCCGGCCGTCGACGGCCCGAGGACTGCTGCGTTCGGCCCACGCACGCCGCTGACATCGCCCAATCGCGGCTGTTCGAGGAGCTCCTGCTGGCCGAGATCGCCGAACTGACCGAGCTTGCCGCGAGTGCGGAGGCGCAATGGCGACAGATTCGCGAACGCGGCAGGATGATCGACGGTGCACTGCCGGACGCGCTCGTTCGACTGCACACGCGCGTCGCCGAAGTGGAGCGTCTTCTGGCGCAACTGCGGTCCCGGTTCGGCTACGAGGCAGATTCGCTCCGCGTGATTTAATCGGCAACCTCGCGCACTGACTGCCCGGTTTGGCGGATAGTTAAGGCATGGAAAAGATCTCGCTCACCGCGATGGCACGTCAGCAGTTGGCCTCAGCCCGCAGCGCCAGCAGTGGCCGCAGCGCCCACACGGTCTACGGCGGGCACGAACACCAGCTGCGCCAGACGCTGATCGCGCTGACCGCGGGAAATGGCCTGGATGAGCATGAGAGCCCCGGCGAGGCGACCCTGCAGGTGATCGCGGGCAGGGTGAAACTTTCGGACTCGAAGGCCAGCTGGGAAGGATCGCCCGGTGATCACATCGTGGTGCCGCGTTCCCGGCACACCCTGCACGCACTCGAAGACTCGGTGGTGCTGCTGACCGTCGTCAAGGCCATGGGCCCGCACACTTGAGATTTGTTTGAGATTGCGTCCAGGGTCGTGAATCTGCGATTTCCACAGCCGTGGACGCAATCTCAACGGCAACGGCCTAGATCGCCGGGCCGAGCAGATCGTCGGCGTCCTTGATGATGTAGCCGTAGCCCTGCTCGGCCAGAAAGCGCTGCCGATGCGCGGCGTACTCCGCGTCCAACGAATCACGCGAGACCACCGAGTAGAACACCGCGCCACCGCCGTTGGCCTTGGGCCGCAGCAGCCGGCCCAGCCGCTGCGCCTCCTCCTGCCGGGAGCCGAAGGTGCCCGAAACCTGAACTGCCACAGACGCTTCCGGCAGATCGATGGAGAAGTTGGCCACCTTCGAGACCACCAGGGTGGAGATCTCGCCGCGCCGGAACGCATCGAACAGCGCTTCGCGTTCGGAGTTCTTCGTCGAGCCCTGGATCACCGGGGCGTTCAGTTCCTGCCCCAGTTCCTCCAGCTGATCCAGGTAGGCGCCGATCACCAGAGTCGGTTCGTCGGGGTGACGTTCCAGGATCGACTTCACCACGGCGATCTTGGTGTGCACCGTCGAGCACAGCTTGTAGCGCTCATCGGGCTCGGCGGTCGCGTACAACATCCGCTCGTTGTCGGTCATCGTCACCCGCACCTCGACGCACTCGGCGGGGGCGATCCAGCCCTGGGCCTCGATGTCCTTCCACGGCGCGTCGTAGCGCTTGGGCCCGATCAGGCTGAACACGTCACCTTCCTGGCCATCCTCGCGGATCAGCGTCGCGGTCAGGCCGAGCCGGCGCCGGGACTGCAGATCGGCGGTCATCCGGAACACCGGCGCGGGCAGCAGGTGCACCTCGTCGTAGATGATCAGACCCCAGTCCCGGCTGTCGAAGATCTCCAGGTTCTTGTACTCACCCTTACTGCGGCGGGTGATCACCTGGTACGTCGCGATGGTGACCGGCCGGATCTCCTTCTTCTCGCCCGAGTACTCGCCGACCTCGTCCTCGGTCAGCGAGGTGCGGGCGACCAGCTCGCGTTTCCACTGCCGTCCGGCCACGGTGTTGGTGACCAGGATCAGCGTCGTCGCCCCGGCCTTGGCCATCGCCGCCGCCCCGACCAGCGTCTTACCCGCGCCACACGGCAGCACCACCACCCCGGAGCCGCCCGCCCAGAACGCATCGACGGCCATCTCCTGGTAGTCACGCAGATGCCAGCCGTCCTGCGCCAACTCGATCGGATGCGCCTCGCCGTCCACATAGCCGGCCAGGTCCTCGGCCGGCCAGCCGATCTTGAGCAGCATCTGCTTGACCCGGCCGCGCTCGCTGTTGTGCACGATCACGGTGTCGTCATCGATGCGCGCGCCCAGCATCGGCGCGATCTTTTTGTGCCGCAGCACCTCGGTGAGCACCGCGCGATCCAGGCTGACCAGCGTCAACCCGTGCGCGGGGTGTTTGACCAGCTGCAGCCGGCCATACCGCGCCATGGTGTCGACGATGTCGACCAGCAGCGGCTGCGGCACCGGGTAGCGCGAGAAACTCACCAGCGCGTCGACCACCTGCTCGGCGTCGTGGCCGGCCGCACGGGCATTCCACAACGCCAGCGGCGTGATCCGGTAGGTGTGCACGTGCTCGGGGGCCCGTTCCAACTCGGCGAACGGCGCGATCGCCGCTCGGGCCGCCCCGGCCTGCTCATGGTCGACCTCAAGCAGCACCGTCTTGTCGGACTGCACGATCAATGGGCCGTCAGTCATGCGCGATCCGCTCCGCTTCTCGCAGGAAAATTCATCGGCGTCCATTATTCCCAACCGGCCGACAGGCGCAGATAGCGGTGAGTATCCCCAGCCCCGCGACAGCGCTGAATCCGAGCATCAGCAGCCGAGCCGATGCAGCCAGGTCCGGCGCGCCCGCGTTGAGGAGCAACCCGGCCAACGCGCTGCCGAACGCGGTCGCCATGGTCAAGATCGTCGCGATCGCCGTGCCCGCCAAGGTGCCCTCCGCCGTGTCGTCAACGCGCGACATGGCGGCCACGGACAGGTGTGGCATGGCCAGGCCGATACCCGCGCCGCCGATGAAGAGGATGACCGGCCATGCCAAAACCACGGGCGATGCCGCGCTCATCTGCAGCGGGACGAGTACCGCGAACGCGGCGGCCAGTATGGCCGGCCCGGCTACCTGCAACCGCAGAACCGCCTGTGCGCCGCGCACCGAGGAGCTCGCCATCTGGCTGATCGACCACCCGAGTGACAACACCGCGGCAAGGAACCCCGCGGTCAGCGGAGCCAGCCCGGCCAACCGCTGGCCGAACAGCGGTAGGAATGTCTCGACGGCGACGCCTGCGGTGAGGAAGAAGATGGTCAGGTACACCCAGCGCAACGTGGAGCCCGCACGGAATGTCGCAGTCGGCAGGATCGGCGTCGTCGTGCGGCGCTCGTACGCCAGGAACGCCACGATCAGGATGAGCGCCGACCCGATACAGACTGCGATCGCCGCGACGCTGGTGAGGACACCGGCGACGCTCAGGGCTGCCACGGCAGCGATGACCAGCCCAAGCGAAACAACGGGAACCGCAGTCGGCTCGTCGTCACCGACTCGGCGTCGGGGAAGGGCACGGGGAACCAGCGCCGCCACCATGAGCGCCACGAACGCCAGCACGACAAACGCCAGCCGCCATGATCCGAACTGCGCAAACAGCCCGCCTACCGCCGGGCCCACCACATTGCCGACGCCGTACATGGCCGATACCAATGCGCTGCCCCGAACCCAGAGATGACGCGGCAGGCTCGAGTGGATGAGGGCGAACCCGAGACCGGTCAGCAGCCCGGCGGCCAGGCCTTGCACGGCCCGCCCCGTCAGAAGCATCGGCATTGCCGGACTCACCGCGCAGACGATCGAGCCGACGGCGAACGTACCGAAACCGGCGAGATAGGCGGCCACTGCGCCACATCGGGAGAGCATCTGACCGACGACCATGGTCCCGGCCACCTGGCCGCACAGGTATACCGTCGCGTTCCACGCGTAGAGCTGTTCACCGCCGATGTCCTCGACCGCGTTGGGGAGCAGGCTTGCCGTCAGATAGATGTTGATCGCGCCGACGAGTACACCTCCGGCAAGCACCGTCGCGGTACGTACATGGCGGCTCAACTCACGCCAGGACCCGACGTGTTCAGCCCTCATGATCCCGCAGCGAAGAGCATCTGCATCTTGGCGGAGATCCACTCTCCCGCCACCACCGATGACCGCTCCCGACCGGTGGGCGGGGCCATCGGTTCGACGACGGCGTCGTGGTTCGGTTGATAGAAGAACGGAATGGATAAGCGCGAAGAGGTAACTCCCCGTTCGGGATTGACCACTCGGTGCATGGTCGAGGTCCAGCGGCCACCGGTCCACAGTGCCATCAGATCGCCGATGTTGATCACGAAACTGCCCTCGATCGGCGGAACGTCCAGCCACTCGCCGTTGCTTGACTGCACTTGCAGGCCGCCGACGTTGTCGTCCTGGTAGAGGACGGTCACCGCGCCGAAATCCGTATGTGGTCCGCGCCGCATCTGACCGGGCAGCGGCAGCGTGGTTTGCGGATAGTAGTAGTTGGCGGTGAGTGAGGAGACGTGGTTGTCGAACTTGTCGTCGAAGTACATCTCATCGAGGCCGAGTGCGATTGCGAAGAGCCGCACGAGATCTCGGGACAGTTCGGTCATCGCGGCCGCGTACTCCTGCCAGGCGTCCCGGAAATCAACCGGATCTTCCGGCCAGATGTTCGCGAGCTTCCATGAGGCCCAGTAGTTTCCGAGCTCAGCCCGCTCCGCATCGCTGAGCTCGCCGGTGACGTGTGTGCTGAACCCCTCGCAGAGGTCTGGGGGAGTGGTCTGGCCCAGCGTCTGGGCGGTGGTGCCGCTGAAGCGGCGGAATCCCGATACGCCCGGGCGGGTTGCGACGAGGTCCTTCTGCGCCTCCGGCAGCGTGAAGAACGCGTTGGTGGTGGCATGCATCCGGTCGATCAAGCGCCGCGGTACATCGTGGCCGACGACGATGAAGAAACCCGATGCTTCGCACGCCCCGCCGATGGCGTCGGCGATGCCCCGGCGCCCGGCTGCGGTGGTGCGCGGGGACAGGTCGATGACAGGGACGAATCCGTCCGCCGCGGTGCCCGCTTTGAGTGTGTGGTCCATATCGTTGAGCCCTCCCGTAGAACATTGGTCGATTATCGAACAGCGTTCGATACGCGGATCACTGTACTAGGCTGCATTCACCGGTCGATCCGGACAAGATGGTGTGAGGTGGCAGACATCACTGATACCGCAGGTGAACAGCAGGACGATCAAGCCGTCCGCAGTGTGTGGTTACGGCCGCGACGAGAAGTGCGGGGGAATCAGCCGCTCACCCGGGCACGCATCGTCGACGCCGCGATCGAGCTGCTCGACGAGGAAGGTGTCGACCGGCTGACCATGCGCCGCCTGGCCGACCGTCTGCGCGCAGGCGCACCCTCGCTGTATTGGCACGTCGACACCAAGGACGATGTGATCGACCTGGCGGTGGATGCCATCTTCGGTGAGGCGCCGCCTCAGCGGGCGGCTGCCGCTGATTGGCGCACGGAGGTTACCGGGGTTCTGACATCGTGGCGTGCGGCGTTACTCCGTCATCCGTGGGCCGCGGGACTGCCGGCGCGGCAGCGGCCGACCATCGGCCCGAACTTTCTGGCCACCATGGAGACCCTGCAGGCGGCGCTGGCCCGGGCCGGTTTTGACGGCCATCGGTTGTCCTCGGCGACCTGGGTGCTCTACAACCACGTCATGGGTTCGGCCTCGTCGGAATCCACGCTGAAGATCTCCACCGACGAACGCCGACTAGGTCAACAGCGCCTGCAGGCGGAGCGTGACCGGTACCCGACGCTCGCGGACAACGGCTATCTCTTCGACGACGATTTCGAAGGCAGCTACCGGACTGGCCTGCGGTATCTGCTGGACGGGCTCGAAGCCCAATTAGGACAGCAGTGACCATGCTGCGAATCGCGCGTCACGAAACTCCGAGTGTTCAACGCCGAGATTCACCGGTAATCGGGCAGCGCAGGTGGGAGCAGTCAGCGTGGCGGCGTAGCAGTAGACGCGGGGGCCGGCGCACCGCCGGACGGCAGCGGTGTGTGCGCCACCCCGGGGGTTCCGATCGCTGAGGCCAGCCAGGGCAGCGTGGTGGTCAACGCCTCTGCCGCGAACGGCCAGTCGTGTTTGCCCGGCAGCGCGGTGATCGCACAGCTGATGCCGTAGCTGCGTCCCAGGTCGCACAGGGCGTGCGCGGCCTGGGTCTGGCCGTCTGGGGTGCCCGCGGCATCCTGCCCGCCGAGGCCGACCGCGTCCGGATTGACCGGGTGCGACCCGCGTTTGGTCGGGGCATTCGAGGAGATCATGAACCAACCGGACAGCCCCTGATACGGGCCGTGGTTGGCGACCACGGTGACCGGGTCGTAGCTGGCCCAGGCCGCGGCGTCCCCGCCGTAGAGCCGGGCGATGGTCTGATCCTTGGTGCCGGCGTTGGGGCGGAAGTCCCCGGCGATGTCGACAAAAGAACTGAACAACTCGGGATGCATCAGGGTCAGGTCTACCGCGCAGGTCCCACCCATCGACCAGCCGACCACACCCCAGTTGGTGTCGTGCACGCCGAAAGTGCCGGCCATGAACGGCGGCACGTCCTTGGTGAGGTGGTCGGCGACGTTCCCGCGCAGACCGTTGACGCATTCGGTGTCGTTGTTGAACGAGCCGCCGACATCGACGAAGACGAATACCGGGGCATTTCCGCTGTGGCTGCCGGCGAAGTCGTCGATGGTGGCGATCGCGTTGCCGCTGCGCGCCCAATCGGCCGGAGTGTTGAATTCCCCGGCAATCATCATGACGACGGGAAGCGTGGGTGCCGATGCGGCAAACCAGGCCGGCGGCAGGTACACCAGTTCGTCGCGGTGCTTGAAGCCGGATTCGTCATCGGGAATCGTGACCGAGACCAGCGCGCCGTGGGACGGGATCTCACCCCGTTCGCGCTGATCGAGCGCGGTGGCCAGATCGGTCTCGTCCGGCAGAGGTCCCGCCGTCAACTCGTTCCACAGTGCCGGCGCCGTGGGAAAGTAACCGACCCAGAGATTGACCGCGACCCCCACGCTCAGCAGACACAACGGGACCGCGGCAACCGCAGCGGTCCGCCGAAGCCAATGGCTGCCGCGCCAACCCGGTACCCCCACCGCCACCGCCGAGCCGGTCAGCCCGATCCAGATCCACAGCGCCGCCGGCGCGGGATCGCCCGCGAGGCCCTGCGAATGGACAAACCAGCGGGCCCCGGCCGCAAGGCCCAGCCCGACCGCGATCGCACACAGCAGCCAGATCAGGCGCCGCCGCGGGGTGCGCCATCCGATCGCCGCGATCAGCGCTACGGCCGCTATTGCCTGCAATGTCGGCGGCAGCCAACCGTGTAGCAGCGACACTCCCCGGAATGCCGGTGGCGCCTGATCCGCCGCCAGCAACATCGATGTCACGTCAACATGGTCGTAAACCGCTCTGTGAGCGGGCTGTGTTTCCCCTACTACCTAACGGTGCGTACCGGCGCTCATGCAGTTAGTCGTCGGCGGAGACCACCGAGGTCACGCGATGGATGGCGAACTCGCGTACCCGGCCCGCAGCCGGGTCGAACGCGGTCAACTGACCGCCGCGCACATTGATCGGGGAGACCACCCGCTGGGTGGCCACGCCGGCCGGATCCACATAGCCGATCACCACCGAGGTCTGATTGATCGCGGCGTCCTGCAACTGGGTGATGGCCATCGCGGGATCCAGGCGCACATTGGCGAACGGACCGGCCGCCACCTTGCGCAGCACCGCGACGATCGCGCCGAGGGTCTGGGCGGTCGGTGGGGTGGGCGGGCGGTAGACGCGGCGCCGGGTCGGTGCGGCGACGCGTGCGCCGCGGGCTCGGATGTCGACGACGGTGCCGGTCGAGTCCTCGGCGGCAGGCGCGAACCCGGCCTCCCGCAGCGCCGCGAGCACGTCGGCGATCGGCGCCTGCGACACCGCCACGGTCGGGGCCAGCAGTCGCAGCTCCAGGCGATCGGCCCCCGGTGCGGCAACGGCCTGAGTCAGCAGCGCCGGATCCTCACACCGGATGAACGAGGCCGCGATCCCGACCCGCAACTGGCCGTGGCGCCGGGCGACGTCGTCAATGAGATACGTCAACCCTTGCGGCACAGGGGTTTTGGAGTGCTTCTCGAACAGGTTGTGTAACTCGCTGGCGGTCCGCCCGGCGTCGAGGGCGCGGCGGATGGACCCTTCGCTGATCCGATAGACCATCGCGGCGCCGGCCGATTCGACGGTGGCCACCTCGGCCAGGTGCTCGGCCAGTTCCCGTTCCAGCGGGCCGGGCACGATCACCGTGAGGTCGGCCTGCAGCAGGAAGTGGTCGAGCGGTTTGGGTAGGGCCTTGGCCATCGCGGCCAGCACATCCTCATCGGCGGCCCCGGCCAGCAGGCCGCGGCCCGGGGTGCTGATCGCGCCGCGCCCCACCATGCCCAGTGCGTGCGCCTCGGCGAGCAGCCCGCCGACCGTCGCGGGCTGCAAACGCACCGCCCAGCGCGGACGCCGCCAGATCATCGCCTGCGACGCCGCCCCGGCATCGACCCCGGTGCCCGGGGGCAGATCGGCCAGCACGGTCAACAGCAGCCGCCGGTCCAGCGGAGCGGCCGTCGAGTACAGCGAATCCGACAGTGCGGCAAACGGTTTGTTGTCCGGCCCGCGACTGCCGATCAATGCGGGCCGGGCCGGCAGGCCCAGCCAAGTCGAGGCCAACAGCTGCCAGCGCATGGCGGTCGGGGCTTCGATGAAGCGGTCGGCGGCCACCGTCGGCGCCCAATACGGTCCGATGCCGTCGCCCGGGTCGGGTTCGGGCATCCCGGCCGCGATCAGCCCCGCGCCCGCGGCCAACTCCAGCAGCAGCCCCAGTCGCGGTTCGTCGATGCCGGTGGTCTTGGCCAACCGTTTGACGTCACGCACCCCCAGCCCACCGCTACGCAGCTCGGGAACCGGTGCGGCGCCGAGGGTTTCGATAACCAGGTCGATTTCGCGGAGCAGGTCGATGGCGGCCCCGGCGGCCACCGCGTCCACGTCGGCCATCGTCGTGGCCGTCGTCTCCAACGTCGGCGCGGCCAACTCGGCCGGGCCGGGGGTCTCGCCGCGCAGCGCCTGGCCGACCAGACGGGGCAGGATCACCGTCTCGGCGTCGATCCGGCGCAACAGCCCGGCCTCCAGCAGCCGCTGCACCGGCCGGTCACTCGGGGTGTCGGGGGCCGCGTCGCGGGTACGGCCCACCGGCGAGCCCTCCAGCAGCCGGGCCAGCAGGTCGTTCTGGGCGTCGTCGAGTCGCTCGAGCAGATCCGCGATCTCGTCGGCGCTGCGTTCGGACACCTCCATCACGGCCTGGCCGGCAAACCAGGGCAGCCCGGACGCGACCTCCGGGGCAACCTGAACCGCGGCCTCGCCCCACACCAGGGCCCGGGCGCGCAGATCGCCCAGCGCGGCGGTCAGATCGTCGGCGCCGACCCGTTGGCCCAGCAGTTCAGCCAGCTCGGTGACCGGCACGGCGTGGGTGTCGGCGTGCAGGACCAGCAGCGCATCCAGCACGGCCAAGCGCAGGAAGTCCAATGCGTCGGTGGCGGCCTTGACCGACTGCCGTGAGATGGCGCGGGCGGCCAGCGCGGCGATCGTTCCCGGTGGCGGCTGGGCCAGGTCCGGCCGCAGCTCCAGCAGCCGGATGAGGCCCTCGTCGTCGAGGTCGGACAGCCAGGCACCCAGCGGGATTCCAGGGGTCGGTGCGGCGGTCATATTCTGACCAGCGTAAAGCAGCCTGGTTGTGGGTATCGGCCGGTCTCGCCACCAGTGCAGCGGCCTGCCACAATGTGGGGCGTGGCTGACAAGAAGAAGAACGAATACGTCGACAATGGCTGGCCGGTGCTCTCCGACGGCGACGATCACGCCGTGAGCGAGCTCGCGACCGATCGCACCGGTGCGTTGTCTCCGTTCGGCGATGTGGTCTTTCCGTTGCCGGCCGATGAGCTGCCCTTCATCCAGCCGGCTACCGTCATCAACAGGTAGCAGTGGGACTGTCGCACCTCGACGAGTCCGGCGCGGCGCACATGGTCGACGTCACGGCCAAGGCTGTCACCAAGCGCATCGCGGTGGCAGCGGGCACGCTGCACACCCGGCCCGATGTGGTGGCCCTGATCGCCTCGGGTGGCCTGCCCAAGGGTGATGCGCTCGCCACCGCGCGGGTGGCCGGGATTCTCGCGGCCAAACGCACGCCCGACCTGATCCCGCTGTGCCATCAGCTGGCGCTGACGGGTGTCGACGTGGACTTCGAGGCCGCCGACGCCGCGGTGGCCATCACCGCGACCGTGCGCAGCACCGACCGTACCGGGGTCGAGATGGAAGCCCTGACCGCGGTGAGCGTGGCCGCGCTGACGCTCTACGACATGATCAAGGCCGTCGACCCCGCCGCCCGTATCGACGACATCCGCGTGCTGCGCAAAGAAGGCGGTAAAACGGGATTGTGGGAAAGATCGACGCAGTGACGCATTCGGCCCGGGTCATCATCGCCTCGACCCGCGCCGCGGCAGGGGTGTACGAAGACCGGACCGGCCCCCTCGTCGTGAAGTGGTTGTCCGACCGGGGTTACGACGTCACCGAGCAGATGGTGGTGGCCGACGGCCGCGCCGTCGGCGAGGCACTGCGCTCCGCCCTGGCCGAGCACGTCGACGTCATCATCACCTCCGGCGGCACCGGCATCTCACCCACCGACGCAACGCCGGAAGCGACCATGGCGGTGCTCGACTACCAAATCCCCGGACTGGCCGATGCGATCCGGCGCTCCGGGATGCACAAGGTGCCCACCGCGGTGCTGTCCCGCGGCGTCTGCGGCGTCGCCGGGCGCACCCTGATCGTCAACCTGCCCGGATCCCCCGGAGGCGTCAAGGACGGGCTGGGCGTGCTGGCCGGGGTGCTGGAGCACGCGCTGGACCAGCTTCGTGGAGGGGACCACCGATGAGCGCTTGCGCGAAGAGGAGACGGGACCCGATGAGCGCTTGCGCGAAGAGGAGACGGATCTGCCGATGAGCGCTGTCGTCGTGCGCGTCGAGCTGACCGACACACCGATCTCGCTGACCGAATACGAGGACCTGGTGGCCCATCAGGCGGCCGGGGCGGTCGTGGGCTTCTCCGGGGTCGTGCGCGACCACGACGGGGGCCGATCGGTCATCCGACTGGACTATTCCGCGCACCCCAACGCCCAACAGACCCTGGAAGAGGTCGCCGCCGAGATCGCCGCGCAGGCCACCGGAGTCCGGGCGATCGCGGTGAGCCATCGCATCGGCACCCTGCAAATAGGAGACGCCGCCCTGGTGGCCGCTGTGGCAGCGGACCATCGCAGGGCGGCGTTCGAAACCTGTGCCCGTCTCGTCGACACCGTCAAAGAGCGGCTACCGGTGTGGAAACACCAGTACTTCTCCGACGGCACCGACGAATGGGTTAACTCGGCCTAATCGGCTCGGCCTGAGCCGGCTCAGGCCGGCGGGGCCTCAACCGGAGCGATCGGGTCAACCGGTCCGACCGGACGGTTCGGGGCCGCACCACCCGGGGTATCCGGGGTGGTCAGCGGACGCTGGGTCAGCGCCAGCAGGGCATCCTTACCGCTGATGTCCTGGGTCTGGATCGCATGCCAGATCTCCCGCAGGTAGGTCATGTTCGGGCCCTGGCCCGGGACCTGTGACGGGCTGTCCACGGTGGTGCCCGGCGGAAGGTTCTGCGGGCTGGCCAGATGCGGGACGCCTTCGGGAGCAGCCGCGGCGGCCGCCACCGGAGACGGAGCGGGGGCGGGAGCCGGGGGCAGCGCCGGGTCGAGCGGGATATCGGCGTGCAGTGCCCAGGTCTGCGGCTGATCGACCGGAGCGGGAGCCTGATCCCAGTCCACGGGAGCGGGGGCTTCCGGAGCGGCCTCAGGGGCGGGCACCTGCAGCGAGGCGGTGATGATCGTCGCGGCCTCAGGGGCCGGGGCCAGCGCGGCGTCCAGCGGTGCGGCCTCGGGGGCCGGCAAGGCCTCAGGGGCGGGCGGCAGTGCCTCGGGCGCAGGCGGGGCTTCGGGGGCGGGCGGCAGTGCCTCGGGCGCAGGCGGGGCCTCGGGGGCCGGCGGCAGCGCCTCGGGCGCGGGCGGGGCCTCAGGCGCCGGCGGCAGCGCTTCGGGGGCAGGCGGGAGGCCCTCGGCGGGCGGCAGTTCACCGTTGACCGCGGGAGCGTCCAGCGGAACCGCGTCGTTGACCACGTTGCGTGGGGTGGCGGACGAGAGGCCGCGGCCGCAGGTGGGCCAGGCGCCCTTGCCCTGGCTGGCCAGCACGCGCTCGGCGACCGCGATCTGCTGTTCCTTGGTGGCCATGAAGGCCGACGGTGCGTACTCGCCGCCACCGTGGGAAGACCACGTGCCGGGGGAGAACTGCAGGCCACCGTGGTAGCCGTTGCCGGTATTGATGGCCCAGTTGCCGCCGGACTCGCAGCGGGCTACCTGATCCCACTCACCGTCCGTGGCTGCCATGGCCTGACCGGCCATGGCGAGGCCTCCGCCACCGAGCACAGCGCCGGTAACGGCAATTTTGGCGACATTCTTTGCTGAAGACGAGGAAGCGGGCTTACGGTGCCGTCCACTCATACGCGTGAAGGTCCTCTCGTAGGCGCCCACGAGGTCAGCTGTCGGGTTCGGGTTAGAGAGGCCACCCGGCCGGCGTCGTCGAAACGGCGACGGCTTCACCCCAAGGTGCCGCAAGCGGCTCCTGGTCCTGATAAGTCGGTGGACCGGTTGGGTCCCCCGCCTCCATCCTTTTTGTTTGTTGTTAACCCCTGCCCGATGGATGGAGCTCGGCGCTACCGGGATCGGGGTAGGTCATCCGATGGGAGTCGGTTGACTTGGGAATGAAGGTAACTGGTCCTTGCGGCCCAGTCACTTCTAGCGGTTTCGGGCGTTTCCAGCCAGGGCAAATACTAAAAGAACTTTAAAGGTCCAGGTTGCTGGAGCGTTCTTGCAGGTAATTGAGGCGCTCCACCGTGCTGTAGCCAGCCCGTGACCATTCCGTTATGTGACGCAACTCACATCAACCGCCGGCGAAGGGCGGTAACACATCGAGGGTCTGCGGCGTTGAGAGTGGCTTATCCGTATCGCGCACGGCTATCCCGTCGCATAGGTATGAACAGCGTTTTAGCACCCGGGCGAGCTCTTGGTCGCGCCCGCTGAGTTGCTCGACGAGCGTCGAAATCGTGGTGCCCGTCGGCAAAACTAACGTTTCGGTATCAACTCCGGCCGCGGCCGCCGCGGCGGCGAAATAACGGATGCTGACGGCGATGGTGTCTGGTCCGGGCATCTATCCGCCGATCGCGCTCATCGGCCGGACCGGTTGCACGAAATCCGGGTCGTTGATGCCGTGCCCCGCCGGCTTGGCCCACATCGCGGTTCGCCAGGCCGCCTCGATGGCGTCGTCGTCGGCATCACTGCGCAGCAGTGCCCGCAAATCGCTCTCCTCGGTGGAGAACAAGCAGCTGCGGATCTGACCGTCGGCGGTCAAACGGGTGCGGTCACAGGCCGAGCAGAAGGCATGCGACACCGAGGCGATCACCCCGACCGTGCCGGCCGGATGCGCGTCGGTCCCGGCGACCTGCCAGAGCTCGGCCGGGGCCGAGCCGCGCGGCCTCGGATCGGGCTGAAGGTCGAAGTGGCGCCGCAGCCGGCCCAGGATCGCCTCGGCGTCGATCACCTCGCCGCGCCGCCAGTTGTGGCCCGCGTCCAACGGCATCTGTTCGATGATGCGCAGCTGATATCCGTGGTCCAGGCAGTAACGCAACAGTTCCACGGCGTCGTCGAGGCCGGACACCGGATCGAGCACCGCGTTGACCTTCACCGGATGCAGCCCGGCCGCCTTGGCGGCGGCCAGCCCCTCCAGCACGTCGGTCAGCCGGTCCCGGCGGGTGATGCGGGCGAAGTGCGCGGCGTCGACGGTGTCCAGCGACACGTTGATCCGGTCCAGCCCGGCCTGCTTGAGCCCCGCGGCGCGCCGGGCCAGCCCGACGCCGTTGGTGGTCAATGTGATCTCAGGGCGCGGCTGCAGGGTCGCCGTCGCGGCCACCACGTCCTCCAGGTGGCGGGTGACCAACGGTTCGCCGCCGGTGAACCGCACGCTGGTGATCCCCAGCCGGGTGACGGCGATGTGCAGCAGCCGGCTCAGCTCCGCGGTGCTCAGCAGCATCTCGCCGGGCAGCCAGTCCAGGCCTTCGGCGGGCATGCAGTAGGTGCAGCGCAGATTGCACTTGTCGGTCAGCGAGACGCGCAGGTCGGTGGCCACCCGACCGTAGGTGTCGACCAGCGGGCCCGTGACAGGCGCCGGGGCGGCGGGGCGGGTCGCTGCGCCGCTGACGGTGGGCAACCCGAGTGCGGTGACCGTCATGCCGGGACCTTCTGTGAGTCGACCGGGACGATCTCCTTGCCCAGCGGGACCAGCGACACCGGAATCAGCTTGAGATCGGCCAGCGCCAACGGGATTCCGATGATGGTCACGGCCATGGCCACCGCGCTGATCAGGTGCCCGAGTGCCAGCCACCAGCCGAACAGGATGATCCAGATGATGTTGCCGACCAGTGCGCCGGGCCGGGTGCCCGGCTTGTCCACGATCGTGCGGCCGAACGGCCACAGTGCATAGGAGGCGATGCGCAGCGACGCGAACCCGAACGGGATGGTGATGATCAGGACGAAGCAGATGATCGCGGCCAGCAGGTATCCCAGCGCCAACCACAGGCCGCCGAAGATCAACCAGATGATGTTCAGTATCACTCGCATATCAGGCGCATCTCTCCTCCAGCGGTGCACCAAGCCTACCGAGTAATCGGGGTGAAGTACCCCGTCAGGTCCGAGTAGGATCGCTGCATCGCGTCCCGGCGATGACGGGGCGCTTACTTTATGTGTACGCAATTCTGAACAACGACGAGCGGGTGAGCAGCAGTGCCGACCGGCAAGGTTAAGTGGTACGACGCCGAAAAAGGCTTCGGCTTTTTGTCCCAGGAGGACGGCGAGGACGTCTATGTGCGGTCCTCGGCGTTGCCCGCGGGCGTCGAGGGCCTCAAGGCCGGCCAACGTGTCGAGTTCGGCGTGGCCGCCGGTCGTCGTGGCCCGCAGGCGTTGAGCGTCAAACTCCTCGACCCGCCGCCGAGCCTGAGCCGTACCCGTCGCGAGGCCGAGCGGCCCGAGCACAAGCACACCCCCGACGAGCTGCACGGCATGGTCTCGGACATGATCACGCTGCTCGAGGACATCGTGCAGCCCGAGCTGCGCAAGGGCCGCTACCCCGATCGCAAGGTCGCCCGCCGGGTGTCCGAGGTGGTCAAGGCCGTCGCCCAGGAGCTCGACGCCTGACCGCTCCCGCTACGGATGCACCGAATTCCACGCATCGCGCAAAGTAGCCGCCGAGGCGTGCAGGCCCTGCAGTTCCAGTTCGGACAGCGGGATCTCCAGTACCTGGCCGGCGCCTGTCTCTGACACCACGGTGGGCAGCGACAGGCATACGTCGGTGATGCCGTAGGCACCCGTCTGCACCGTCGACACCGGCAGCACCCGGTGCTGATGGCCGCGGATCGCTTCGATGATGCGCGCGGTGGACAGGCCGATCGCCAGGTTGGTGGACGTGGTCATGTTCACCGTTGAACTCGCGCAGTTCGGCCTCGAAGTCAGCGCACATTTCGCTCATGATCTCTTCGCACCTGGCGAGCTTGGCGTCGGTGAACACGTTCCGTCGATATTTCGTGACGAAAACCAAATGCGCGTGCAGGTTGTAAACGACGTGTCGTCCGGTGCGTACGTCGTTGTTTGGTTCCCAGCGCGGTGACATAGACCAATGGTGCTGTCGGTGGTGTGGGTGATACTGCCGCTGTGAGCGAGTTGATGGTGATCAAGCGGTGCGTGAGGTATCCGCTGGCACCGTCGGCGACGCAGTCGAAGGTGCTGGCCCGCCAAGCCGGCGCTGCTCGGGCGTTGTGGAATTTGATCCACGCGCATCACACGTTTTTCGAGGCATCGAAGCGGTGGCCGTCGTGGTCGGATTCGGACGCGGCGATCCGGCAAGCCCGCAAAGACATTGACTGGCTGGCCATCCTGCCCGCACAGGCCGCCCAACAAGTACTCAAGGCCTACAAGCAGGCCTGGTCGAATTATTGGAACGGTACCCATGGGCGGCCGACGTGGAAGACGCGGCGGGCGCGCCGCGCAGTCGACGTCCCCCAAGCCCGAGATCTGAACATCACCCAGCTCAACCGCAAGTGGGCCACAGTGGCCATCCCGAAAGTCGGGACCGTCAAAGTCCGGTTGCACCGCGGTACGCCTGAGCGGGTGACCGGTGCTCGGGTGATGCGCGAGGCGACCGGTTGGGTGCTGGTGGTGCGTGGTGAAAACCAGGTGGTCAAACCCCGCCAGCGGCGACGTGAGCGGGGCAGCGTGGGTATTGACCGCGGTGTGACCCATACGCTGGCACTGTCGGACGGATCGTTCATCGACCAAGCCGGCACTCTCACCCCGGGGGAGAAGAAACGTCTGTACCGGCTTGAACGTACAGCCGCGCGGCAGCGGGCAGGAAAACCCCACGGCCACAAGGCCAGCCGCCGACTGCTGCGCACCTACACCCAGATCGCGGGACTCAAAGCCCGGCAAGCCCGACGCCGCTACGACTTCGCCCATCAGGTGACCGCCGCGCTCGTCGCCACCGGGGTCGCGGCGCTGGTGGTGGAAGACCTGCGAGTGAAGAACATGACCCGCAGTGCCAGAGGCACCGTCGAGGTGCCGGGCGTCAACGTCAAACAGAAGTCCGGGCTGAACCGGTCCATCCTTAATCAGGGATGGACTCAGATCCTGACATTGCTGACCTACAAAGCTGATCAAGCAGGGGCGCGGGTCATCCGGGTCCGGCCACACGGCACGTCGCAGACGTGCCACCGATGCGGGTCGAACGCAGAGGGGCAACGCGAAAACCAAGCGGTGTTCCGATGCGCAAACCCAGCATGCGGGTGGGCCGGCAACGCTGACACCAATGCCGCGATCGTGATCAAACAACGGGGCCAGGAAGTGGCCTTGCAGGACGTGGAGCCCATCGCCACCAGGCAGGCTTTGAAGCGTCTAAACCCGAAAACCGCCACCTAACATCGGCTGTCAGTAGGGAAACCGCCTCCTTCAGGTGGCGGAGACTTCATACCGAGGTCAACAACGGCGAGCGAGCGAGCTCGCGAGCTCACCGAGATGGATGTGTTGTGGGCCTATGCGCGGGATCTGTTCCAGACTCCCGGTTTCGGCGACACCATCGATTTCGTCCAGATCAAGCAGCACTACTACGTCGTGCATTCCGACATCAATCCGACGCAGATCGTGCCCAAGGGGCCGGAGCTCGCCAACTGGCTGACCCCACATGGCCGGGAAGGCTTGGGCGGCAGGCCTTTCGGTGATGGCAGCCCGCCCGGGCCGACGCGTGAGGCCGAACGTGTCCCGGAGGGCCACGGAGCGTCCTAACTGTTCGCGACTACAGGCCGGGCAAGCAGTTCACGAAGGGGATGAGCCCGGGGCATTGCTCGAAAATGTTCGGCGGAGGCGCCGCCGGCGGAGGCGTCGGGATCGGCGTCGGGAACAGGTTGGGTCCCTCCCAATAGTGGGCTGGGGCCTTGGTTCGCACGTCGTACTCGAAGTAGTAGGTGTGGCAGACACCCATGTCCCAAACCAGCTCCGCATCCGACCGCGGTGGGTCATTCGGCAACGATTCCCCTGGGCACCATTGGAATGGGCCATAGGTATAGGCCTGGGCGGTACCGGCTCCCACTCCGAGAGCGGCCAGACCCAAACCGCCGGACAGCAGCGCACCGGTGAGCATCCGGTTCATCACGGACACCACGGCGGGATTGGGCAGAAATTGAGGGCGGGCGCCGGTGGAGGCTTCGGTGGTGGATTGTCTCCGTCCCAAATAATGCTGGAGACATTGCCCATTCCCGGCCAGAGGAAGTAATAGGTGTGGCAGACATTCCAATCCCAATTCAATGGGTCCGTAACGTGATTCCCGGTCTTCGGCACGGGCTGCTCCCCGGGACACCAATGATGTGCCGGGCCCCAATCGTCATTGTCGGCCGGGAACGGTGTGAGACCGGGGTGGGCTTGGGCGGTGCCTGATCCCACTACCCCCGCGACGCAGCCCGACAACAGCACAGCCGTTGCCAGCCCCGCGATCAGTCGCTTCATGAATTCACGCTATCGCCGCGTTACCAGGGGAAATCGGTAGTTCGCGAAATCCTGTGCATGGTTGCTTGGCAAGTCAAATATGTCCCGGCGCGATTCGTCGTGCAGCCCTCCGGCTCATGGGTGTTCTGAGTCTGCGATAACGACTTCCGTGTGAAAGTTGGCCGACTGGCTCACGCTGCCCGGCCGGGAGTCATTGGGCGGCAGGCCGTTTGGTGATGGCACCGCACCGGGGCTGCCGCGCGAGTCCGAGCGGGTGACGGCCGGTTACGGCGCCGGTTGAGCTTTGTCCGGCCAGGCGGTGCTGATCGACCATTCGGCGTGCGGCAGCGCGAACTCCTCGCCGAACTCGTCTCGGACCAGCGTCAGCAGCTGCACCGCCAACCCAGTCAGTCGCCCGCGGTTGGGGTCCATGGTGGGGATGGTGACGGCCAGGGTGGTGTTGGGTGCGTAGTACGACGCCGTCGTGTCGATCGGGTTCTCGTACACCCGCAGCAGCCGCCACGGCGCCCGGGCGACCGCCCGGGGCACCGAGAGTTGCACCGGGTGGTCCTTGGTGACCGGCAGCTCGCCGGTCGCACCCGGCTCCTGACACTTGTTGAGGTTGAGCACCTCGCAGTACTGGAACGGTTCGACCCGCACCAGATGGCCGTGCGAGTACGCGCTGATCTGCGGCAGTTGATTACCGTGCGAACTGCTCAGCCGCCAGACCCCGACCGTGGTGCCGGCAATGGCGAGCACCACGACGGCCGCCAGGATCGCCAGGGTGCGCTTCACTGCGGCTGGCCCGTCGTGGTGGCCATCGGGGTGCCCGGGGTGCCTCCGCCCTCCCGTGCGGCCAGCACCGGGCGGTTACCGCCCAGGCCGGGAATCAGCGATTCGCCGCGATAGCTCACGATGGTCTGCGCCAGGCCCAGTATCAACACGGCCGTGATCGTAGTGAATCCGATCGTGAGATCGGTGTAGATCAACACGCCGGTCGCGCCGCCGGCCACCCAGGCCAGCTGCAGCACCGACTCCGAGCGGCCGAACGCCGAGGCCCGCGAGGCCTCGGGCAGGTCGTCCTGCAGCGAGGCGTCCAGGGACGCCTTGGCGATTGCGCTGGCAGCCGAGGTCACCAGCGTGGCGCCCGCGGCGACCAGCAGGTTGCCGGTGAGCGCGGTGATCAGCGCGACAGCGGTCACCGCAACAGCGGCGCGCACCACCAGCTGTGCCGGGCGGCCGAGCTTGAGCCGGGCGGCCGCGATGTTGCCGGCGAAATTGCCGATCCCGGCCGCGGCGCCGATCAACCCGAGGATCAACAGCTGTTCCCAGCCGCTGGCGTCGTGCGACTTGGCGACGAACGCGGGGTAGAGGAACAGGAATCCGACCATCACCTTGATGGTGCAGTTGCCCCACAGCGCGGTGATGGTGTTGCGTCCCATCGGCTGGCGCTCGGCCTTGGGCTTGCCGGGGTGACGGCGCAATTCGTCGGAACCGCCGGGCGAACTGCCGTGGTAGCTCAGCGTGGTGGGCACCTCACCCGCGGTGACCTCCACCCATTTCGGTATCCGCATCGCCAGAATCGCGCCGGCGACGCTGACCGCGACGACCACATACAGCGCGCCGGGGAGTTGCAGCATGCTGAACAGGTATTCGGCGCCCGCGGCGATGCCGCCGCCGACGATGGTGCCGCCGAGCAGACCGAAAGTGGTCAGCCGGGAGTTCACCCGGACCAGGTCGATCGACGGGGGCAGCACGCGCGGGGTGACCGCGCTGCGCAGCACCGAGAAGGATTTGGACAGCACCATCATGCCGAGCGCGCACGGATAGAGCACCCAGGACGGATAACTTCCGGTGGCGCCGTCGTAGTTGGCGATCAGCACCAGGATCAGCGCGGTGCGCAACACGAACGAGGCGGCCAGCGCCATGCGGCGGCCATGCTGCAGCCGGTCCAGGGCGGGGCCGATCAGCGGGGCGATCACCGCGAACGGCGCGATGGTGATCAGCAGGTACAGCGCGACCTTGCTCTTGGATTCGCCACTGGCCGCGGCGAAGAACAGCGTGTTGGCCAGGGCGACGGCCATGGCCGCGTCGACGGCGAAGTTTGCCACCACCGGCCAGGTCAACGCGGTCAGACCGGACTTGTCGGCCCCATCGGCGGTGGCGGCGCGGTGCACGAATCCGTACATCCGGGAGCCCATCTCGCGGCTGCGCGCGGCCGCCGCCCGGGTGACGGTGACCTTCTCGCCGGCCGCGGCCCCGACGCGAGGTGAGCGTTGCGGGGTGTCGTGCGACGACGAGGACGCGGCGGTGTGTCGTTCGTCGAGCGGCGGCAACCAGCGGTTGGAGCTGGGCACCGATTGCCTGCGCGGCCGGCGGGGCGTCTCGTCGCTGGGGTAGTTGGCCATTCCGGGATGCTCCGCGCCGTGATCGGCCGGCGGCCGCGGCGGGTAGTAGGTCACCCCCTGATTCTCTCTTATCCGGCGCCGCGGCGGCCGATAGGCAACCGGTGTGGCCCGCGGTGGTGCCGGTCAGGCACTATGGAGGCAATGGAAAGCGCGACCGAATCAGCTGAGCAGGCCCCCGACTCCGGCCTGCCGACCCGCCCTACGGAGCAGTCGCAGGGGCAGGAGGCGTTGCTGTTGGGCGCCACCGAGCAGGCACGTGCGGCGCTGTTCGAGTTCAGCGGCGAGGATGCCGTGGGCGAATACCTCGGTGCCAGCATCGAAGATTCCGCCTCGGCGACCCACCGGTTCCTGGCCGATCTGCCGGGCTATCGCGGCTGGCAGTGGGCCGTCGTGGTGGCGGCGTACCCGGGTGCCGATCACGTGACGATCAGCGAGTTGGTCCTGATTCCTGGGCCGACGGCGCTGCTGGCGCCCGAGTGGCTGCCCTGGCAGGACCGGGTCCGGCCCGGTGATCTCGGGCCCGGGGATCTGCTGGCTCCGCCGCCGGACGACCCGCGTCTGGTGCCGGGCTACCAGGCCACCGGTGATCCGCTGATCGACGACACCGCGGTGGAGCTCGGCCTGGGCCGGCGCCAGCTACTCAGCGAGTGGGGCCGGGCGCAGGCCGCCCAGCGCTGGCACGACGGTGACTTTGGGCCCGGTTCGGCGATGGCTCGCTCCACCCGCCGGGCCTGCCGTGACTGCGCCTTCTACCTGCCGCTCGGCGGTGTGCTGGGCGTGATGTTCGGCGTGTGCTCCAACGAGCTGTCCGCCGACGGTCGGGTCGTGGAAGCCGATTACGGCTGCGGAGCCCATTCGGATACCCCGCAGCCGCCGGGCACCGGCTCGCCGTTGCACGAGCCGTACGACGACGGTGT
Source organism: Mycolicibacterium frederiksbergense (assembly GCF_029893345.1). Classification (GTDB taxonomy): domain Bacteria; phylum Actinomycetota; class Actinomycetes; order Mycobacteriales; family Mycobacteriaceae; genus Mycobacterium; species Mycobacterium frederiksbergense_B. The sequence continues at coordinate 114,795 of NZ_JARXVE010000010.1, forward strand.
GCTCGACACCGCCGACTGAGGCGAATTTGCCCTTGCCGACTGAGGCGAATTTGCCCCTGCCGACTGAGCCGTACTCAGTACTCGTTGTGTCGCGTCGCTCAGTTTTCCGCGGCGGCCTTGATCCGCGCCAGCGAGGCGTGCATCCCGTCGACGAGTTCGTCCTCGAAGCTGGGTACCCCGCCGAAGAGCGCATTGACCAGAGCGTTGGACATCGCCGAGGTGCCGTTCTCGGCGTGCCGGCTCTCGGTCACCCGGGTGCCGGTGTCGGTCGATTCCAGGTCGTAGGCCCAGACGGTGTTGTTGCCGTCCACCCGGAAGGCCAGCTTCTGGCCGGGAATCACCTCGGTTATGCGTGACGTGGTGGGCCAGAACATGAAGTTGCGCCGGTTGAGATTGATCGTGCGGGTGCCGGGACGCACCGGCCCCAGCGGCTTCATCACCCGGCATTGCGGGCTCCACTGCGGCATCCGGCTCAGGTCCGAGATCAGTGCCCAGACCTTGTCAACCGGCGCGTCGATCTCGATGCTGGCTTGCAGGAGGGGTGCGGGCATGGTGTCTCCTCAGGTCAATCCGCTTTGCGCACCGCGGGATCCACGGCGCACGGCGCGGCGCTGGATCAGGAAAATGGACGTGCCGAGAACGCCGATTGCCAGGCCGGCGACGGCGAACGGCCGCCAGCTGTGCAGGTCGCTCACCGTGAAGGCCAGGACCGTGGCGATCAGCCACCCGGCGGCGATCACAAGGATCACCGGCCACGGCTCCAGCAGCGCGGCAGGCAGCGCCGGCGGTTGGGGCGCCGACGGATCGTTCGTGTCCTCGGTCATCGAGCACCAACGTAACCGATCCGGTGAACATCCATTGGCCGTAGTTTTAGCCCAATACTGGCCAGTCCCCAGTATTATTTCCTTTGTGAAAGATCCCGAGGCTCGGTTGGCGAGTGATTTGGCTCTGGCGGTTGTCCGCCTCGCGCGTCAATTACGTACTCGGCGTGCGGAATCCCCGGTTTCGCTGACCCAGTTTTCCGCGCTGTCCACGCTGACCCAGGAGGGCGCGATGACGCCGAGCGCCTTGGCGCTGCGCGAACGGGTGCGCCCACCGTCGATGACCCGGGTGATCGCCTCGTTGGCCGAGCTGGGTTTGGTGGCCCGGGCCGCGCACCCCGTCGACGGACGCCAGATCATGGTGTCGGCCTCGCCGGCCGGCGTGACTCTGGTCGAAGCGGAACGCCGCGCCAGCCAGGAATGGCTCAAGGAGCAGCTGTCCCGGCTGGCACCCGATGAACGTCAGACCCTCGTCACCGCCGCCGATCTGCTGTCGGCCATGGTTCTCGAAGGCGTGTGAGTCCACTGCAGGTAATCGATATCGAGGATCCGGCCGATTCGCGGCTCGACGACTTCCGCGATCTCAACGATGTGGACCGCAGGCCCGATCTGCCCAGCGGCAAAGGTCTGGTGATCGCCGAGGGCGTGCTGGTGGCCCAGCGCATGCTGGCCTCTCGATTCGTCCCGCGTGCCCTGCTGGGTACCCAGCGACGCCTGGATGAACTGGCCGCCGACCTCGATGGGGTGGACGTGCCGTTTTACCGGACCAGCGCGGAGGTGATGGCCGCCGCGGTCGGGTTCCATCTCAACCGTGGCGTGCTGGCCTCGGCCTCGCGACCGCCGGGTTGTCGGTGGCCGAGGTGACCGCCGGTGCCCGCACGGTGGCGGTGCTGGAGGGGGTCAACGACCACGAGAATCTGGGGTCGATCTTCCGCAATGCCGCCGGGCTCGCGGTGGATGCGGTGGTGTTCGGTGCGGGCTGCGCCGATCCGCTGTACCGGCGGGCCGTGCGGGTATCGATGGGGCATGCCCTGCTGGTTCCGTTCGCCCGGGCTGCGTCGTGGCCCGAGGATCTGGAATCGTTGCGGGACAGTGGTTTTCGTCTTCTCGCCATGACGCCGGATGCTGCCGCTGCGACCCTGCCCGAAGCGATGGCGCAGCTCGACGGCGAGCGGGTGGCGATTCTGGTCGGCGCCGAAGGGCCGGGCCTGACCGAGCGGACGATGCGGGCCAGCGATGTGCGGGTGCGCATTCCGATGTCGCGCGGTACCGATTCGCTCAACGTCGCCACCGCCGCCGCGTTGGCCTTCTATGAGCGGGCCAGGCTCGGGGCCACGGGTATCGCGTTACATTGACACGGTGACGGACGATTCCACGCCGTGGGGGACCGGCCTGGTGGTGGCAGGTTTCGTCGCCGCGGTGCTGGCCGCGGCGATCCTGGTGCTCGGTGTGGGGCTGTTGCGGGTGCATCCCTTATTGGCGATCGGCCTGAACATGGTTGCCGTCGGCGGGTTGGCGCCCACGGTGTGGGGCTGGCGGCACCGACCGGTGTGGCGCTGGTTCGTGCTGGGTGCCGGCGTCGGGGTGGCGTGCGGCTGGGTGGGGCTGCTGGTCATCGGGTTGACGCAGGGTTAGCCCAATTACCGCTCAGGCCACCAGTTCTGCCGCGGTGTAGTTGGCGTCGAGCAGGCCGGCGACGGCCTCGTCACGGCGGAACACCCGCCCGTGCGCGGCGAACACCGCCTCGGCGTTGGTGGTATCGGTACGCCAGCCGCGGTCGGTGAGGTAGCCCGGAACCAGCTGCCGGCGGCCGCCGAAGGTGAGATCGGCCAGATCCTCGACCTCGAGTCCCTGCTCACGCTGGCGTGCGGTCATGGCCCGCACCCGGTCGCTGACCAGACCGTCCCGGTCGGGTGCCCAGTCGGTGGCGACCCGGCTGCCGGGGGCACTCAGCGCGGTGATGTCGTCGAACAGTCGGTCCTGGGCATCCGGTGGCAGGTAGCCCAGCAGGCCCTCGGCGATCCAGGCGGTGGGGGAGCCGGGGTCGAACCCCTGGGCGCGCAGTTCGGCAGGCCAGTCGTTGCGCAGGTCGATCCCGATGGCGTGTAGCTGCGCGGTCGGGGTGGCGCCGAGCTCGGCCAGGGTGCGGCCCTTGAACTCGATGACCGCGGGCTGGTCCAGTTCGAACACCGTGGTGCCGGCCGGCCAGTCCAACCGGTAGGGCCGGGCGTCGAGGCCCGAGGCCAGGATGACTGCCTGGCGGATGCCGGATTGGGCAGCGGCCAGGAAGAAATCGTCGAAATAGCGGGTCCGGATGGCCATCGCGTCGGCGAGCAGGTTCGGGTCCAGGGCGTCGGAGCCGGCGTCGGCGTCCAGCTCGCCCTGGGCCAGCCGGACGTAGTAATCCAGCCCGACGGCATTTACCAGGGGTTCGGCATAGACGTCGGTGATCAGCGGGTTGGGCGCCTTGGAGGCGAGGGCACGGGACGCGGCGACAGCGGTCGCGGTGGTGCCGACGCCGGTGGCGAGATCCCAGGTGTCGTTGTCGGTTCGCGCCATAACGCCCTCCAAATGCATAGCTAAACTAGTTATTAGTAAATATAACTAGTTTCGGAGAGTGCACGCCAATCGGACTGGTCAATGCGGCAAGCCAGCCCGGTCAAGAGTGGGTGAGCGACCTCAAACGGTCAGCGCTGGGTGCCCGACGAGCGCACGCCCAGCAGCACGTCCTCCCAGGCCGGGACCTGGGCACGGGCCTTGCGGCTGCGCTTGGTCGCCGGGGGTGTGGGCGCGGGTTCGACCGACGGGACGAACGGCTCGGGTGCCGCGAGCGGGACCTCGTCAGTGTCGAACGCCAGCTGGGGAACCGCCGCAACCGGGCGCAGCGGGCGGCCGGCCTCCGGGTTGATCAGCTGTTGGGCGGCGTCGTCGGACGCCGCGACCATGCCGCCATGGGCGCCGGGGGTGAACCGGAAATGCGCGACGTTGTCCGAGCGCCCGGCCTTCCAGGCCAGCTGCACGGTCCAGCGGCTGTCCTGATTGCGCCAGGCATCCCAGGAAATGGTGTCGGGGTCCAACCCCCGGGCCACCAGCGCCGTGGTGACCATCTCCAGAAGCGTCAGCACCGCGGGCCCGTCGGCCAGTACCGGGTGCGCCGCGGTGGCCAGTTCGGCAGCCCGGGCGCGCTCCAGCAGCACCGGATGGGCGAACCGTTCGATCCGCTCGACGGGCACACCGGCGGCCGCGGCCAACTGCTCGACCGACGCACCGGCGCGGATCTTGGCCTGAATCTCCTTGGGTGACAGCACGTTCTGCACCTCTACATCGCTCTCGGTCTGCTTCGAGGCGACCTTGTCGCCACGCAGCGCGGCGCGCAGCCGGTCGTCGACCCGCAAGCTGAACATGTCCTTGGAGTCGTCGGATTCACAGATGATGCGTCTGCCGTCCACGTCCAAACCAACGACTCTGAGTTCTCGCATGCCGACTGACCTCCTGCGCGAAAACCCTACTGCGTTATCGGCTCGTTACGGCGCTGACACGCGGGCGTCGGCGGGGCCGACCCGGATATGGGCTCAGAGCCGCTCGACAACCCAGTCCACGCAGCCGGTGAGGGCGCTCACATCGTCGGGCTCCACGGCCGGGAACATGCCGATCCGCAGCTGATTACGGCCCAGCTTGCGGTACGGCTCGGTGTCCACGATGCCGTTGGCCCGCAGCACCTTCGCGACCGCGGCGGCATCCACCGACTCGCTGAAGTCGATGGTGCCGACCACCTGCGAGCGCAGCGCCGGATCGGTGACGAACGGGGTGGCGAACGCCGACTCCTCGGCCCACGAGTACAGCCGCTGCGAGGAGTCGGCGGTGCGCTTGACGGCCCAGTCCAGGCCGCCGTTGCCGTTGAGCCAATCGATCTGCTCGGCCAGCAGCACCAGCGTGGCGATGGCCGGGGTGTTGTAGGTCTGGTTCTTGAGGCTGTTCTCCACCGCGATCGTCAGCGACAGGAAGTCGGGCACCCACCGGCCCGATGCGGCGATCGCCTCGATGCGGGCCAGCGCCGCCGGGCTCAGGATGGCCAGCCACAGGCCGCCGTCACCGGCGAAATTCTTCTGCGGCGCAAAGTAATACGCGTCGGTGTCGGCGATGTCGACCGGCAGGCCGCCGGCCGCGGAGGTGGCGTCGATCAGCACCAGCGCGTCGCCCGCCGGACGCTCGACGGGCACCGCGACACCGGTCGAGGTCTCGTTGTGCGCCCAGGCCACCGCGTCCACCGAGGGATCGGACTGCGGCTGCGGGGCGGTACCCGGATCGGTCTTGACGATGATCGGGTCGCCCACGAACGGGTTCTTGGCCACGCACGAGGCGAACTTGGCGCTGAACTCGCCGTAGGTCAGGTGCAGGGACTTCTTGTCGATCAGGCCGAAGGCCGCGGCATCCCAGAAGGCGGTCGAGCCGCCGTTGCCGAGGATCACCTCGTAGCCGTCGGGCACCGAGAACAACTGACGCAGCCCGTCACGTACCCGGCCGACCAGATTCTTGATCGGTGCCTGCCGGTGGGACGTGCCGAACAGATCCCCTGCAGCGGCCAGCGCGGTCAACTGCTCGGGGCGGACCTTGGAGGGTCCACATCCGAATCGGCCGTCGCGGGGCTTGAGGTCGGCAGGGATGATCAGTTCAGCCATGGGCCTAAGCGTAATGACCGGGGCAGTTGGTCAAAATTCGGGCACCGTCGGCGGTGACGGCGACGGTGTGTTCGCTGTGCGCGGCGCGGGCGCCGGTCGCGGTGCGCAGTGTCCAGCCGTCGGGATCGTGAACATAGCCCGCAGTGCCGTCGGCGATCAGCATCGGCTCGATGGCAATCACCAGGCCAGGGCGCAATGTCATGCCCTTGCCGGGCTGTCCGACGTTGGGGACGTGCGGTTGTTCATGCATGGTGCGCCCGATGCCGTGTCCGCCGTGGTTGGCCAGCAGGCCGTAGCCGGCGTCGCGTGCCACCGACGCGATGGCGTGTCCGATATCACCGAGTGTGTTGCCGGGCCGGACGGCGGCGATGCCGGCGGCCAGGGCCGCGTCGGTCGCCTCGATCAGTGCGGTGTCGGCCGGGCGGGGCGTGCCGATCACGAAGCTGCGGGCGGAGTCGCCGCACCAGCCGTTCACGATCGCCCCGAAGTCCACCGAGACCAGGTCTCCGTCGGCCAGCGCGGTGCCGTCGGGGATGCCGTGCACCACCGCGTCGTTGACGCTGACGCACAGCACCGCCGGGAACGGGCTGGGCGCCCAGCGTGGGTGGTAGTCGAGGAATGGCGAGCCGGCGCCGTGCGCGGCCAGAACGTCGGCGGCGATCCGGTCCAGATCGGCGGTGGTGTGCCCGGGGGCGGCCTGTTCGACGATCGCCTGCAGCGCTTCGGCAACCACTGCACCGGCCGCTGCCATCGCCTCGACCTGGGCTTCAGTCTTCAGGTCAACCACGTTTGGAACCTTTCAGCAAACTCTTCAAATCAAGCGTAGACATCTACCCGATACCTGCGGTACCGTTTGTACAACACGTGGGTGAATGTAAATCTCAGATGAGAGACGGGAGGTCTGCAACATGGCTCGAACCAAAATAGTCAGACGTTGGCGTCGCAACATGGATGTGACCGACGACACCCAGTATGTCGACATGCTCACCACCCTGTCCGAGGGGTCGGTGCGACGCAACTTCAACCCCTACCTGGACATCGACTGGGACTCGCCGGAGTTCGCCGTCGTGCCCAACGATCCGCGCTGGATCCTGCCGGATACCGACCCGATGGGCGGTCATCCCTGGTATCAGTCCCAGCCCGTGCAGCGGCAGATCGAGATCGGCATGTGGCGTCAGGCCAATGTCGCCAAGGTTGGCCTGCACTTCGAGAACATCCTCATCCGCGGGCTCATGGAGTACTCGTTCTGGGTGCCCAACGGCTCCCCGGAATACCGCTACTGCCTGCACGAGGCGGTCGAGGAGTGCAACCACACCCTGATGTTCCAGGAGATGGTCAACCGGATCGGCAAGGACGTGCCCGGTATGCCACGGTTGCTCAAATGGGTGCAGCCGCTCATCCCGTTGGCCGCGGGCCCGACGCCGATCCCGTTCTTCTTCGGCGTGCTCGCCGGGGAGGAGCCCATCGATCACACTCAGAAGAACGTGCTGCGCGAGGGCCGTGACCTGCACCCGATCATGGAACGGGTGATGGCGATCCACGTCGCCGAGGAAGCCCGGCACATTTCGTTCGCGCACCAATACCTGCACAAGCGGGTGCCGCGGCTGCGCCGCCGGCAGCGCTGGATACTGTCGCTGTTTGTGCCACTGACCATGCGCATCCTGTGCTCGGCGATCATCGTGCCGCCGCGTTCGTTCTGGAAGGAATTCGACATCCCGCGCTCGGTGCGCAAGGAGCTGTTCTTCGATGCGCCGCAATCCCGGAAGATGCTGCGCGACATGTTCGGTGACGTCCGGATGTTGTGCCACGACACCGGCCTGATGAATCCGATCGCCAAGCTGATGTGGCGAATCTGCAAGATCGACGGGCCGCCGAGCCGCTACCGCAGCGAGCCGCAGCGCGAGCACCTCGTCGCGGTCGCGTAGAAGTTCGCAGAGGTCGGATATGCCCCATGTGATCACCCAGTCGTGCTGCAGCGACGGGTCCTGTGTCTACGCCTGCCCGGTGAACTGCATTCACCCGTCTCCGGACGAGCCGGGTTTCGCCACCGCCGAGATGCTCTACATCGACCCGGTCGCCTGTGTCGACTGTGGCGCGTGTGTCAGCGCGTGCCCGGTCGGCGCGATCGCGCCGGACACCCGGCTGGAGCCCAAGCAGCTGCCGTTCATCGAAATCAACGCGGCGTTCTATCCCAAGCGGGAGGGCAAGCTGCCGCCGACCTCCAAGCTGGCGCCGGTGATCCCGGCCCCGAAGGTGACGGCGCGTTCCGGCGAGCCGTTGACGGTGGCGATCGTGGGTTCCGGCCCTGCAGCGATGTACGCCGCCGACGAACTGCTCACCCAGCGCGGTGTACGGGTGAATGTCTTCGAGAAGCTGCCGACCCCCTACGGGCTGGTACGCGCCGGCGTCGCACCGGACCATCAGAGCACCAAGTGGGTCACCCGGCTGTTCGACACCATCGGGAAGCAGTCCGGCTTTCAGTTCTTCCTCAATGTCGAAGTGGGCAAGCATCTTTCGTACGCCGACCTGCTGGAGCATCACCACGCCGTGCTGTACGCGGTGGGGGCGCCCAATGACCGGCGGTTGGACATCGACGGCATGGGCCTGCCCGGCACCGGGACCGCCACCGAGATGGTGGCCTGGGTCAACGGGCATCCCGAGTTCACCGATCTGCCGGTCGATCTGAGCCACGAACGGGTCGTCATCGTCGGCAATGGCAACGTGGCATTCGACGTGGCCCGGATGCTCACCACCGATCCGGATGTGTTGGCCCGCACCGATATTTCCGACCATGCACTGGCCGCGTTGCGCGCATCGAAGGTTTCCGAGGTGGTTGTCGCGGCCCGCCGCGGTCCCGCGCAGTCGGCGTTCACCCTGCCCGAGCTGATCGGGCTGACCGCGACCTGCGATGTGGTCCTCGATGAGGCCGATCACCAGCTGGTGGCCGCGGACTTGGCGCAGGAGACCGACCCGCTGACCCGCAACAAGCTGGAGATCCTGGCCAAGTTGGGTGACGCGTCCGCTCCGATCACCCGGCCGCGAATCCGACTGGCCTACCGGTTCACCCCGCAGCGCGTGCTCGGTGACGCCCGAGTTACCGGCATCGAGTTCGGCGTGACCGGAACCGACGAGAGTCGTACGCTCGACGCCGGCCTGGTGCTGACCTCAATCGGTTACCGCGGCAAGGCGATTGACGGTCTGCCGTTCGACGACGCCGCCGCGGTGGTGCCGAATGAGGGTGGCCGCGTGGCCGAGGCCGGTATCCCGGTACCGGGTGCCTACGTGGCCGGGTGGATCAAGCGTGGACCGACGGGGTTCATCGGCACCAACAAGTCCTGCGCGGCCGAGACCGTGCACAACCTGGTCGCCGATTACAACGCCGGTGTGCTGACCGATCCGGTGCACCGGCCGGCCGCCCTGGAGAAGTTGGTGCGGGCCCGCCAGCCCGATGTGGTCGACGCCGCCGGTTGGCAGGCCATCGATGCCGCCGAGATCGCCCGCGGCGGCGAGGACCGGCCGCGGGACAAGTTCACCTCGGTGACTGACATGCTCGCGGCCGCCGCGACCGCCCCGAAACCCACGGTGCGACACCGAGTAATGACCGGCCTGCGTGGCTAACGGGCGCCGCTAACCGGCGCGGCTAACCGGGCGCGGTGAAACCGAATCCGCGTTCGGTGGGTGTCGCGATCAGGTCGGCGCACGCCCTCGGCCGGAATCGGGTGATGAACTCGACTTCCTGAGCGGCCCACCGGTCCCAGTGCGGCCGGTAGGTATCGCCGTCGCGCTCCAACGCGCGGCGTTTGCGCTCGGCGTCGTCGGCGTCGACCCAGATTCCGAGGTCGGCGAGGCTCCGGGTGGCCGGGGTGAGCGCGCCGATGCCTTCGACGATGAGGCGCCGGCCGGGTTCGACGGTGTGCCAGCCGGCCGGTGCGTCCCGGGCCCAATCCCATTGCCGCCAGCGTCCGGCTGCTCCGGCCGCCCGCGGCTCGAGCAGCGATTTCTGTAAATGCTCTGCGGCCCAGAGCAGCCCGCCCCAGCCCGGGTAGATGTCGTCGAGCCGCAGCACCGTACTCCCGGCCCAGTCGTCGCGCAGTTGTACCGCCAGCGTCGACTTACCGGACCCGGACCGGCCGTCGATCAGCACCGTCGTCGCAGCCGCTCCCAGGCGGCGCATGACCTCATCGAGCGCCAATGAAGTTCCATGCTCCCGAGGCCACCGACACCGCGATGGCGGCGGCCGCAATGGCGAACCCTGCGGCGAGAAGACCGAATTCCCGCCCACCGAACGGTGACCGGCGGGCCCAGGTCCGGGTGGGATAGGCGCCGAACCCGCGGGCCTCCATGGCGGTGGCGAGTTTCGATCCGCGGCGCACCGCGAACACCAACAACGCGAACGCCTGCCCGGCGATACGGCGCAGCCGGGCATGGTCGGCGACGCCGCGGGCCCGGCGGGCATAACCGAGATACTGCCAGTCCTGACCGAGCAATCCGATCATGCGCAGACCGGCCAACGCGCCGAGCACGAACCGGGCCGGCAACCGCAACACCTGTCCCAGGCCGTCGGCCAGTTCGGTCGGTTCGACGTCGATGAACAGGATGACCGACGGCAGCGCGATGGCCAGCACCCGCAGGAAGGTGGCCAGTGCCAGGGTGATGGATCCGTCGCTGACCGTGACGAGTGCGAAATGCCAGTAGGCGGTTCCGCTGGGCTGCCCATAAAGCAGGATGGTGACCGCGGTGAGCGCGGCCGCGACGGTGACGACGGCGCTACGGGTCAGCGCCGCACGCAACTTCGTGCCGATCGCCACGAACAGTGCGATCTCACCGACCAGTGCGGTCAGCGCCGACACCCAGTCCACGGACAGCACCAGCGCGCCCGCGATGATCAAGGCGGTGAGCAGCTTGGCAACCGGGTTGATCGTGCGTGGTGCGACGGAGGCGTCCGCAAGGTCCGGTCCGGTCATGATGCCGTCTCCGCGGTGGATTCCCAGGCGGGCAGCTCGATCCTGGCGTCGGCGAGCAGACCGGTGAAGTCGAGATCGTGGGTGGCCGCGACGACGGCCGTTCCGTCGTCGGCGATTTCGGCCAGCAGCCGGATCAGTTCCTCCCAGGTGCGGCGGTCCTGCCCGAAGGTGGGCTCATCAAGGACGATCACCTTGGGCCCGGTGGCAAGCACGGTGGCCACCGACAGCCTGCGCTTCTCGCCGCCGGAAAGGGTGTAGGGGTTCACCTCGGCGAGGTGGTCCAGGCGCAGGCGCCCGAGCAGTTCGTCGGTGCGGGCGGCGGTTTCGGCCGCACCTCGCTTGATTGCCTTGGGGCCCAACGACAACTCGTCGCGAACGGTGCCGGTGAGAAATTGGTGCTCGGGATCCTGGAACACACTGCCGATCCGGGTGAGCAGTTCTTTCGACCGCCACTTGACCGGTTTGCGTCGTGACGGGGCGGGGGCAAAGTCGGGATGCGCCTCAAACCGTCCGGCCGGCACGGGCAACAGGCCGCCCAGGGTGAGCGCCAGCGTCGACTTGCCCGCCCCGTTGGGGCCGGTGATCACGGTGGTGCGGCCGGCGTCGATCTCGAAATTCAGCCCGATGTGCATCGGGGGATCGCCCGGGTGGCCCAGTGACAGATCCGAGGCGGACAGCAGAGATTCGCCGTGTCCGCAGCGGTGGCGGGCGATCTCGGGGCGCGGCGTCTCGGGCACCCAAACACCGGATCGGACCAGGAAATCGTGTTCGCGCCGGATGGTCTGTTCCGGTGTTCCGTCGGCGATCACCGCACCGTCGGCGCCGAGCACGATGACCCGGTCGATGACCGGAAGCCACACCTCGGTGCGGTGCTCGATGACGATGAGCGTCGCGCCCGTCCGTTCGGCGGATTCGGCGATCGCGTCTCGCACCTCGATGACGCCGTCGGGGTCGAGATTGGCCGTCGGCTCATCGAGCAGGATGAGGCCCGGATTCATGGCGATCACGCCGGCCAGCGCGAGCCGCTGCTTCTGCCCGCCGGACAGGTCCGAAGTGGATTGGGACAAGGGGAGATTCAGCCCGACGGTGCTCAGCGCCGCCCGCACCCGGGGCCAGATCTGCTCGCGTTCGACGCCGAAGTTCTCCATGCCGAACGCGACATCGTCACCGACCCGGGACAGGATCACCTGTGAGTCGGGGTCCTGCAACACCATGCCGATGCGGTGGCGTCGTTCGCTGGGACGGGCGCCGTCGACCAGGAGCTGCCCGGCCTGCACGCCTTCGTCGGCGCCGCCGAGAAGCCCGGCAATGCCATGCAGCAGAGTCGATTTCCCGGCTCCGGAAGGTCCCAACAGCAGCACCCGCTCACCGGGTTCGATCCGCAGATCGAGGTTGCGTACCGCCCACCTGGCCCGCCCGGCATGACGCCAACCCCAGTTCTGCGCCGCGACGGTGGCACCGGCACCGGGCGGCGAACTCATCGAGCGTCCGGGCCGATCCGGCCGGAACCGAATCGGCTGAGGGCACCGGTCCTGGCCAGCCCCCGCACCGCGAACCAGGACAGCAGGCCGGCGATCGTGGCGCCGGAGGCGATCGCACAGACCGTGTAGATCGCGGCGAAACTGTCTGCCGAACCGGGGTACCACAGGATGAGATCGTTGATGGCCAGGGCCAATCCGGCGACCGCGCCGGCGAGCAGGGCGACCGGCAATCCCCAGCGGCGGTACAGGAACACCGCGAACACCAGCTCCGCGCCGAAGCCCTGCACCAGGCCCGATTCCAGGGTGAGCGCACCCCACTGGTTGCCGACCAACGCCGACACCGTGGCGGCGACCAGTTCGCCGTACAACGCCGCACCGGGCTTGCGGATCACCAGGGCGGTGAGCACGCCGGCGAACAGCCAGCCCCCGGCGAGCAGGGCCTGCAACCCGGGAAGCAGTGCGCTCAATGGTGCGCTGATCGGGTTGGACGCGATGTTCCACAGCACGAACACCAGGCCGGCCGCCGTCGCGAGCACGCTGGCGACGACGATGTCGACGACTCGCCAGCGCAACACACGCACCCCGGCGTGCTGCTCGCCTTCCGTGGTGTCGGTGGGCTGGGTACTCATCGGTCTCCTTCGTGGCGTTTTGCGAGGTACGCAAGGGCACCAGTATGGACCGTGCGGCTAAGAGACCTTTCGTCGCGCTTTTATTGGGATGCTCTGAACCAATGCGCGAACCCGCTTCAATGCAACGTTCTTCGCCACCATGAGGCGGGCGCAACCTTCTTCATCGACATCGCCGGTAGGTGAATCCGAGGGCGCCAGCAAATACTTGCGTTTGAATTATTTGCATTTTGGACAATTTGACCTTACTGACGAGTAACGTCCGGCTCGTCCAGGTTCAAGCCACCAAAGGAGTTGTCTTGCAAACCGCTTATCGCCATCGATATATCACGGCCGGGATCGCACTGACCGGCGCCTGCGCCATCGCCCTCACGCCGCTGGCGCCACCGCCAGCATCTGACATGAAGCTGCCCTTGGGACAGGCTTCGAATGCGTCGGTGCAGCTCTCGGCCTTGTCGCAGCTGGCAACGGTGCCCGATCCGCTCACCGCGTGGCTGGATGTCTTCACCGCGGCCGGCGACAACCTGGGACAGATCGGGGGCGCGATGATCGCCAACCCCGCACCCCTCTTGCAGCAGTTCATCAAGAACCAGCTCGGCTACGGCGAAACGGTCGCTCAGTCGCTGGCAGTCATGGCCGGCGGGTTGGCCGAGAAGCTGACAAAGCAATTGCCTGCGGCGCTTGAGAAGGCGGCTGGGCAGCTCATGTCCGGCAACATCTCCGGCGCCTTCCTCACCGTGGCGACCGAAGTGCTCTTTACCGTGGCCACGCTAGGGGTGCCGCTGATGGCGCTCGCGCAGCCGCTGCAAGACATGGCGCAGAACGCGGCCAACGTGGTTGGGACCATGTCGTACGCGCTGGTCTCGCTCATCGCCTCACCCGTCGGGACGCTACTGGGCACCGGCCAGGCATTGGCAGACAGCGGCCAGGCGTTCGTCAACGCGGTGGCCGGCGGAGATCCGGTGAAGGCGCTGAACGTTCTGATCAATGTTCCCGCCCGGCTTACCGGCGCCTTCCTCAATGGGTATGCATCGGAGTTCGCGACGCCGATCCCCTTCCCCGGAATCCTGAGCCCCGAGGGCGGCATTGTTCCCGTGCTCACGGTTGGGCTACCGCAAGCGCTCGCCGCGGCGATCGGCTGGACGCCGCCAGGTAGCCAATTGCGCAGTGTGAAGCCACAGATCGAGGAGGGCACTGCGGGATCGCAGGCGCTCCAAGACCTGGGCAACGTGGCCGCACTGCCCGGCAACGAAACCAAGCTGGTTGACATGCAGGTCGGTGTCGTCAAGAGCAAGGCACTCACCGACCACGTCGTGGTGGAGGGCGTCAGCTCCGAAACCCCGGCATCCGCCACCGAAACCACGACGGTCGACCAGACGGAAACCGGGACCGAGATCGACGTAAAGCCGGCTAACGGGGGCACCGACCTGAGTGCGGGTAATAAGGCCACCTCGCCCAGCAGGATCACATCGCCCAACCGGCCCGATACCCGCGCGAAGGATCTGGTGTCCGACACCATGAAGCGGATCGGTGGCGCACCAGGCGGATTCCGGCTCGGCGGTGGCAGCAAGTCCCGTGGCTCCGCCGACCATGGCACCGCCGCCGGCGACACCGGCAGCGGAGCGAAATCCGGCGGCGCATCCGGCGCCGGGTCGGGCGGCGACGAGTAACCATCCGGCACAACGAATTTGAGCTATCCCGCCCCGGCGGGTAAACACGGTCGTCGCAACACCCTCGATGGGCACGTTGCGGCGACCGTGTCGTTCTCTGCGGGCTAGCGGCGTCGGGCTATTGCCCGGACTTCATCGCCTGTTCGATCTCCTCTGGGCTGACCTCGCGCACCGGCTGCCCGAGTGACCACTGGTGCCCGAACGGGTCGCGCAGCACGCCGTAGCGGTCGCCCCAGAATTGATCTGCCAATTCCGCGACCACCTCGGCACCCGCTTCGACCGCGCGGGCGAACTTCGCCTCGACATCGGTCACGGTGAGATGGATGGTCACCGGGGTGCCGCCCAGGGCCGTGGGGGTCATCGACTTGCCGCCGCTGAACTCGGGAAAGTCGTCGTTGAGCATGACCGTGGACCCGTTGATGGTGAGCGCGGCGTGAACCAGCTTGCCGTCCGGTCCGGGTACCCGGCCCAGCTCGGTGGCGCCGAACGCCTTGACATAGAAATCGATTGCCGCGGCGGCGTCGTCGACAACCAGATGGGGAATGACTGCGGGTGTTACTTCGATCGCCATGATCTTCTCCTGATGAGTGAGCGGACTCAATGCAGACCCGCGCGGTGGGCGGATCTCATCGGCGGACAAACCCATGCAACCACCGGGGTCTGACAGGCGCACGAACCGCGAAACTACGCTTTGTGACGAAAATGGCCCTGATCTCGTCAGAAACCGTAGTTTCGGCGAAGGGTGGGAGAGGTCAGGTGACTGAGAAGACCCGCGGCAGCTGAGCCCGGCCGGTCAGCGCCAGCAGCACGGTTTCCCCCTCGCCCGATGCCACCGCGATCCGGGTGGCCAGCACGCTCGCCGCCTCCAGCACCTCGGCCGGCAGGTCGGCCGAAACGCCCGTGGCCCGGGCGATGTCGAGGCTGTGCACGGCGAGCTCGAAGACGCGCGTGGGCAGATAGTCGCTCAACCGGATGCCGAACCCGCCGATGACGGTGATCAACGGATCACCCGCCTCGTCGACGTCGGCCAGAGCCTGGGTCACCAGCGCTTCTACCGCCGCGACCGGATCGGAGCCGAGGTCGCGCCCGGCCTGCCTGCCGCGCTCGATGATGCCCTCGACCCCGGCGTCGGACATCAAGCCCCGCATCGCGGTGTAGTACTCGACCGGCCCGGCCAGATCGGCGGTCTGCGCCGGTGCCTGCAAGTAGGTACTCACCGTGATCAGCGAGCGTGAGGCGTGGCCGACCAGCGCGCGCAGATCCCACTCACCCAGGCCCGGTCCGTCAAAGGACTCCGCCGGCAACGTCCGGACCAGCCGGGCGAATGCGTATGCCGCCGAGGCAAATACATCCAGGCTGCCGGGGGCCGTCATGACGCCGCGATCTTGTCCCATCCGGCGACCGACTCCACGCTGCGCGGATCGGGGCCGACATAGATGGCCGCCGGGCGCACCAACTTGCCCAGCCGCTTCTGCTCCATGATGTGCGCGCACCAGCCAGCGGTCCGCCCACAGGTGAACATCGCCGGCATCATCGAAGCCGGCACCTGGGCGAAGTCCAGGATCACCGCGGCCCAGAACTCGACGTTGGTCTCGATGGCCCGGTCCGGGCGGCGCTCGCGGAGCTCGGCCAGGGCGGCCTGCTCCAGTGCCGCGGCCACCTCGTAGCGGGGCGCCTCAAGGCGTTCGGCGGTGGCCCGCAGCACCCGCGCCCGCGGATCCTCGGCCCGGTACACCCGGTGCCCGAAGCCCATCAGCTTGTCGCCGCGATCCAGGATGGCCTTGACCACCGCGCGGGCATCCCCGGTCTGCTCGACCTCCTCGATCATGGGCAGCACCCGGGCCGGGGCACCGCCGTGCAGCGGCCCGCTCATCGCGCCGACCGCGCCCGACAGTGCGGCGGCCACATCGGCCCCGGTGGAGGCGATCACCCTGGCGGTGAACGTCGAGGCGTTCATCCCGTGCTCGGCGGCCGAGACCCAGTACGCGTCGATCGCCTCGATGTGTCGCGGATCGGGATCACCCTGCCATCGCGTCATGAAACGCGCTGTGACCGTGGGGCATTCGTCGATCCTGCGCTGCGGAACCGCGGGTTGGTAGATGCCGCGGGCGGACTGGGCGACGTAGGACAGCGCCATCACCGAGGCCCGGGCCAACTGGTCGCGGGCCGTCGCGCCGTCGATATCCAACAAGGGCGGGTAACCCCAGATCGGTGCCAGCATCGCCAGCCCGGCCTGGACGTCGACGCGGACATCGCCGCTGTGAATGGGCAGCGGGAACGGCTCGGCCGGGGGCAGTCCGGTGCCGAAACCCCCGTCGACCAGCAGCCCCCACACGTCGCCGAAGGTGACCTTCCGGGCGACCAGTTCTTCGATGTTCACGCCGCGATACCGCAGCGCGCCACCGTCCTTGTCGGGTTCGGCGATCTCGGTGGTGAAGGCGACGACGCCCTCAAGGCCGGATACGAAGTCTTCCGGTACGACTGGCATGGCCAGATTGTCGCACCTCAGCCAGGCGTAGCGTTACCGCAGTGGCAAACCCCGATGAACATGACCTGGCCGCCATGCGCGTGGAGTACGTGGAGCGGGACGGGTGTTCCGACCTGGATGCCGACTGGCTCGGCGACGATCCGGCCACCGGCTGGCTGACCCTGATGCGGACCTGGCTCGTCGATGCGCAGCGCGCCGGCGTGGCCGAACCGAACGCCATGGTGCTGGCCACCACGGACGAGCAGGGACGGCCGGTGACCCGCAGCGTGTTGTGCAAGAGCATGGACCCGACCGGTATCACGTTCTTCACCAACTACGACTCCGTCAAGGGCGAGCAGTTGGCGGCGAATCCGTATGCCTCGGCGACATTCCCGTGGTTCCAGCTGGCCCGCCAGGTCCACGTTCGGGGGCCGGTCACCAAGGTGAGCCCGGAGGCCACCGCCGAGTACTGGTCGAAACGCCCCCGGGGCTCACAGCTGGGTGCGTGGGCCTCGCAGCAGTCCCGCCCGATCGCGTCCCGGTCGGTGCTGCTGAGCCAGCTCGCCGAGGTGACCGAGCGGTTCGCCGACGTCGACGCGGTTCCGGTGCCGCCGCACTGGGGCGGATACCTGATCGCCCCCGAGAGCGTGGAGTTCTGGCAGGGCCGGGAAAACCGGATACACAACCGCATTCGCGTGCAGCACGGGGCCGCCGAGCGGCTGCAGCCCTGATCCGTGAGACGGTTATTCGCCGATACCGCCCCGCTGCGCACACCGGATTTCCGGCGGCTGTGGTTGGCCGGTATCCCCACCGTGATCGGCGCCAACCTGACCATCTTCGCGGTGCCGGTGCAGCTGTATGTGCTCACCGAGAACTCCGCCTATGTCGGGTTGTCCGGCCTGTTCGCGCTGGTGCCCCTGGTGGTGTTCGGCCTGTGGGGCGGCGCCTGGGCCGATGCGATGGACCGCAGGCTGTTGCTGATCATCGCCTCGATCGGGTTGGCCGGATCCTCGGTGCTGTTGTGGCTGCAGGCGGCGCTGGCGTTCGACAACGTGTGGGTGGTGCTGTGTCTGCTGGCGGTGCAGCAGGCGTTCTGGGCGATCAACAGCCCGACCCGTTCGGCGGCCATCCCGCGGATGTTGCCGGCCGATCAGTTGCCCGCGGCCAACTCGCTGAACATGACGGTGATGCAGTTCGGCGCGATCGTCGGCCCGCTGCTGGCCGGTCTGCTGCTGAACTGGGTGGACCTGTCCACGCTGTACCTGATCGATGTGATCACCTGCCTCGTCCCCATCTGGGCCACCTTCCGGTTGGCGCCGATGCCGGCGGTGAGCACCGAGCAGGGCTCGGCCCGGTGGGGGCTGACGGCCGTGCTGGACGGTTTCCGGTACCTGGCCGGCAATCGTGTGGTGCTGATGTCCTTCGTGGTCGATCTGGTGGCGATGATCTTCGGGATGCCGCGGGCGTTGTTCCCCCAGATGGCGCACGAGAGTTTCGGCGGTCCGGTCGGGGGCGGCACCGCGATGGCGCTGCTGGCGGCGGCGATATCGGGCGGGGCGGTGGCCGGCGGGGTGTTTTCGGGTTGGCTGCCGCGGATCCGCCGCCAGGGTCTGGCGGTGGTGGTGGCCATCGTGGTCTGGGGCGTCGCGATGATCGGGTTCGGGGTGGCTGCCGGGCTGGCGCACGGCACGATCGGGCTGATGTTGTGGATAGCGTTGGCGTTCTTGGCGATTGGTGGTGCTGCCGATATGGTGTCGGCCGCGTTCCGGTCGACGATCCTGCAACAGGCGGCCTCTGACGAGCTGCGTGGACGGTTGCAGGGCGTGTTCACCGTCGTGGTGGCCGGCGGCCCGCGGTTGGCCGACACGTTGCACGGGGCGGCAGCGGCGGCGGTGGGTACCACGGTGGCCGCGGCCGGCGGGGGTGCGCTGGTGGTCGTGGGTGTGGTGATCGCCGCGCTGGCGGTGCCGGCGTTCGTGCGTTACCGGGTGGCTGCGAGCGCAGCGAGCGATCCAGACGGTGCGGGGCAAACTGTCCCAGCCTGACCAGTCATGGCCACTGGTTGATGGCGTGGGATGTCAGAAGGTTGCCCAAACGGCCGTGCTGACCGGGGCTGGACGTTTAGCATCCGGTCTCGTGGTTGAGATGGTTGACGCGGTGGCGCAGGCCGACGCGGGGCTTCGCGCGCGAAAGAAGCAACGCACCCGGGCGATGCTGATCGAGGCCGCCGTCGCGCTGTGCGACCGGCAGGGGTTCGAGGAGACGACCGTCGAGCAGATCGCCGCGGTCGCCGCTGTGTCACCGCGCACGTTCAGCCGCTACTTCGCCAGCAAGGAAGCCGTCGTCTTGGCGTTCGTCGATGAGGTGGTCGAGTTGATCGCGCAGGAGCTGGTCAAGCAGCCGCCCGGGATCAGCGACATCGAAGCCCTGTTTCGGGCGCATGTACAGGCGTTCCTGAACACCGAGACCGCTCCGCCCACCGCATTGACCGCCGACCGGTTGTTGGCCTCAGCTCGCATCATCAGCTCGTCGGGCGCCCTGATGCAGGCCGCATCCCAATTTCGCTACGACGCCGTAAATGGCGTGCTGGCCTTGCGGATGGGGGTGCCTCGAAACCATCGGCGGCTCAAGCTGACGTCAGCAGTGTGGGGGTCGATCATCATGACCGCGGTGGCCAAGCTGGGGTCGAACATCGACTGGGCCACCATCACCGTCGAGCGGGTCGTCGACGGGATGCGTAGCACATATGCCGAGTTTCTGGAGGTGACCGGCACCGCCGACAGGGCGATATGACCGGTTGGTAACCCCACGTGGGCAGCGCGAATCGATTGCGACTACCTTTTGTAGAGCAGTTGTCGGTTCCCCGTGTCGATGAAGGGACTCCCGTGGCCGAAAACCCGTCGAGTGGGCAGGAGCTCGCCAGCCTGAAGTACCCCGGTGGCGAGCTCGATCTGGAGATCGTCCACGCCACCGAGGGCGCTGACGGCATCGCGCTTGGCCCGTTGCTCTCCAAAACCGGCTACACCACGTTCGACAGTGGCTTTGTCAACACCTCCGCCACCAAGTCCGCCATCACCTACATCGATGGCGACGCCGGCATCTTGCGTTACCGGGGCTACCCGATCGAGCAGCTCGCCGAGAATTCGACGTTCATCGAGGTGAGCTACCTGCTGATCTACGGTGAGCTGCCGACTGCCGAGCAGCTGGTGAGTTTCACCAACCAGATCCAGCGGCACACTTTGCTGCACGAGGATCTCAAGCGGTTCTTCGACGGCTTCCCGCGCAATGCGCACCCGATGCCGGTGCTCTCCAGCGCGGTCAACGCGTTGAGCGCCTACTACCAGGATTCGCTGGATCCGCTGGACAAGAAGCAGGTGGAGCTGTCGACGATCCGCCTGCTGGCCAAGCTGCCGACGATCGCCGCCTATGCCTACAAGAAGTCCGAGGGGCAGCCGTTCCTGTACCCGGACAACTCGTTGACGCTGGTGGAGAACTTCCTGCGGATGACCTTCGGCTTCCCGGCCGAGCCCTATGAGGTCGATCCGGAGATCGTCCGCGCGCTGGACATGCTGTTGATCCTGCATGCCGATCACGAGCAGAACTGTTCGACCTCGACGGTGCGGCTGGTCGGCTCGTCGCAGGCCAACCTGTTCACCTCGATCTCGGGCGGCATCAACGCGCTGTGGGGCCCGCTGCACGGCGGCGCCAACCAGGCCGTGCTGGAGATGCTGGAGAAGATCCGCTCCGGTGGCGACGATGTGCAGACCTTCGTCAAGAAGGTCAAGAACCGCGAAGACGGTGTGAAGCTGATGGGCTTCGGTCACCGGGTCTACAAGAACTACGATCCGCGCGCCCGCATCGTCAAGGAGCAGGCCGACAAGATCCTGGGCAAGCTCGGCGGCGACGATGAGCTGCTCGACATCGCCAAGCAGCTCGAAGAGATCGCGCTGACCGATGACTTCTTCATCGAGCGCAAGCTCTACCCGAACGTCGATTACTACACCGGCGTGATCTACCGGGCGATGGGCTTCCCGACCCGGATGTTCACCGTGCTGTTCGCGCTGGGCCGGCTGCCCGGCTGGATCGCGCACTGGCGGGAGATGCACTCGGAGCCCAACAAGATCGGCCGCCCGCGCCAGATCTACACCGGCTACACCGAGCGTGGCTACGTGGACATCAACAAGCGCTGACATCAACTAGCGCTGACATCACCAGACGCTGACAAAAGCCCGGGAGCGGTTGCGCGCCCGGGCTTTTGGCATGCTGGGGTCAGCGCACCGGCAGGGCGAGGCCGCCGGTCAGGGCGAGCAACTGGTGATAGGTGAGCGGCATCACCGAATCGGCGGTGCCCGCCGCGGTCCAGATGACCGGGTAGGCGGCCAGATGCGGGTCGACGACGGTGCGCAGCGGTTCGGGGTGCCCGACGGGTGCGACCCCGCCGATGATCTGGCCGGTGGCCCGGCGCACCAGCGACGGATCGGCCTTGGTGATCTTCGTCGCCCCCAGCTGCTGGGCCAGCACATCGGTGTTCACCCTGGCGGCGCCGCTGGCCATCACCAGCAGCGGTGCACCGTCGCATTCGAAGACCAGGCTGTTGGCGATCGCGCCGATCTCGCAGCCGAGGTGGCCCGCTGCCGCGGCGGCCGTCTTCGCGTCGGCGTCGAGGATGGTGATCGCCGGTTCGATACCTGCCGCTGCGACGGCGTTGGCCACCAGGGCGTTGCGTTCGTTCACGACGACGATTCTGACCGATGCGGCGCAACCGCGGCTTGCATCTGCAACAGTTGTAGTTTCACAATAGTTGTGTGAATACAACTATCGGCGCGTTCAGCGCCCGGCGCAAGGCGATCATCCTGGTCTCCTGTTGCCTGAGCCTGCTGATCGTGTCGATGGACGCCACCATCGTCAACGTCGCCCTTCCGAGCATCCGGGCGGATTTCGATGCCTCGCCCTCGCAGCTGCAATGGGTGATCGACGTGTATACCCTGGTGCTGGCCTCGCTGCTGCTGTTGTCGGGGGCCACCGCCGACCGGTTCGGCCGTCGGCGCACCTTCCAGCTCGGCCTGATGGTGTTCGCGCTGGCCTCGCTGCTGTGCAGCCTGGCCCCCAGCATCGAGATGCTCATCGCGGCCCGGTTCCTGCAGGCCATCGGCGGTTCGATGCTCAACCCCGTGGCCATGTCGATCATCACCCAGGTGTTCACCGGCCGGGTTGAGCGGGCCCGCGCCATCGGGGTGTGGGGCGGCGTGGTGGGCATCGCGATGGCACTCGGCCCGATCGTGGGTGGCGCCCTGATCCAATACGTCGACTGGCGCGCGGTGTTCTGGATCAACCTGCCGATCTGTGCCCTGGCGATCCTGCTGACCGCGATCTTCGTGCCCGAGTCCAAGTCGGCCCAGCTGCGCGATATGGATCCGATCGGTCAGGGCCTGGGGGTGGCGTTCCTGTTCGGCACCGTTTTCGTGCTCATCGAGGGGCCGGGCTACGGCTGGACCGACCCTCGCACTGTCGCGGTCGCGGTTGTGGCACTGGCGGCGCTGGTGGCGTTCCTGCGCTACGAATCGAGCCGGGTCGATCCGTTCATCGATCTGCGGTTCTTCCGCAGCGTCCCATTCGCCTCGGCCACCCTGATCGCGGTCTGCGGATTCGCCGCCTACGGCGCGTTCCTGTTCATGATGTCGCTGTACCTGCAGTCCGAGCGGGGGTATTCCGCCATGCACACCGGTCTGATCTACCTTCCGGTCGCTGCGGGTGCGCTGATCTTCTCGCCGCTGTCGGGTCGGCTGGTGGGCCGGTACGGTAGCCGGCCCTCGCTGCTGGTGGCGGGGGCGATGATCACCCTGGCCACCGTCCTGCTGACCTGGCTGACCGCCGACACCCCGGTGTGGCAGTTGCTGGTCATCTTCGCGGTGTTCGGCATCGGCTTCTCGATGGTCAACGCTCCGATCACCACCACCGCGGTCAGCGGCATGCCGCTGGACCGCGCCGGGGCTGCCTCGGCGGTGGCCTCCACCAGCCGTCAGGTCGGTGTCAGTGTCGGGGTGGCGCTATGCGGTTCGGTGGCCGGGGCGGCGCTGGCCGGGACGGGGCACGACTTCGCCGCCACCGCCCGTCCACTGTGGTTCGTCTGTGCCGCACTGGGATTGGCGATCTTCGCACTTGGCGTGATCTCCACTACGCCGTGGGCGCTGCGCTCCGCGCAGAAGCTGGCGCCCCTGATCGGTCAGCACCATGTCACGGAGGTGAGTCATGTCGGGTGACCGGCAATCCGAATTGGCCGACGAGGTGTGGAGCGCCCTGACCGCGTTGGTGTTCGACCACCGCGACGCCTGGCGGCGGGCGGTGATCGACCAGACCGGACTCCCGTTCAGCCGCGTCCGCGTGCTGAAACGGCTTGCGCGCGAGCCGCTGACCGTCAAACAGCTGGCCTACGCCGCCACCGTCGACGCCCCGGCCGCCACGGTCGCGGTCAACGACCTTGAGGAACGCGGGCTGGTGGTGCGGGAGATCGACCCGGCCAACCGGCGCTGCAAGCTGGTGTCGCTCACCGAGGCGGGGCGCGCACTGCTGGCGCACATCGACCGGATCGACGATCCCGCGCCTGACCAGCTCGCCGCGCTCAGTCCTGCCGACCTGGAGGCGTTGCGGGCGATCCTGGCCAAGGTCGCCGCGCGGTAGCGGCGGCGATCAGCTCTCGCCCCACCCGCCCTGCACCATGGTCTGGAACTTCCAGTCGCCGCCGCACTTGACCAGCAGATCGCCGTAGCGCACCTGCTGGCTGAACCCGTCGGCGGTGAACGTCGCGTCGGTGATGACGAACACCAGGTTCTCGTTGATGAAATGTGGTGTGCGCGTGGACTCCATCGCGAAATCGGTGCTCTGGCTCATCTGCTCGCTCATCTGCGCGACGAACCCGGCGCGGTCGACGGCCTTGGCGCTGCCGTCGGTCACTTCGTTGAGCGGAAACATCGCCTCATCAGCCATGGCTTCGACGTCCTTGTTTCCGACCAGTGCGTCGTAGTGGGCGAACCACGCCAACACGGAGTCGACATCGGCGGCGGTGGGGCTGAATTCGGCGGCCTGCGGCATGGTGACCATATGCTCTCCTCGACATAGAATTATTCTGTACGTAGTACACTATACATAGTATAGAGAGGACCGCGAAGTGGCTAAACGAGCAGGTGAGGACCGCAGCAGTGCCGGTGATCCGGTACGCACGCTGGAACTGCTCTGGCGTGAGCCCGGCCAGGGCACACCCACGCGCGGCCCCAGACAGCGCACGACGGTGGACGCGGTTGTCGCCGCTGCCATCCGGATCGCCGACGCCGACGGCCTGGAGGCGCTCACGATGCGGGCCGTCGCCGTGCAGCTGGGTGTGACCCCGATGGCGACCTACACCTATGTGCCGGGTAAGGCCGAACTGCTCGACCTCATGGTCGATACCGTCTATCAGCAGATGCCGCGCCGGGATTTCACTGGAAAGTCTTGGTGGGAAAAGGTTTCCATGATCGCCGAGGACAACCTCGCGATGTTCGACAACCACCCGTGGATCACCTACCTGCCCACCACCCGCCCGCCGCTCGGCCCGGGCATGATCGCCAAGTACGACCACGAGCTGAGCGCGTTCGATTCGCTCGGGCTCAGCGACCTCGAGATGGATTCCGCCCTGACGTATGTGCTGGGTTTCGTGAACTCGGTGGCCCGGATCGCCATCGATTCACGCCGGGCCGCAGCCGATAGCGGCGTAAGCGATGGGCAGTGGTGGGAACGCGTCGGCCCGCTGTTGGAACGGGCTCTCGACGGCGACCGGTATCCGCTGGCCTCCCGGGTGGGGACGGCGGCCGGTCAGACTTTCGACGCGGCCTACAGCGCCACGCACGCCTACGAGTTCGGGTTGGCTCGCGTGCTCGACGGGCTGGCCGACCTCATCGACGGCTGATCACGGACTGGTCGTCAGTGCGGTATGCAGCACGTCGACCTTTCCGTCCATGGTGCGTTGGGCGGTCCTGGCCTGTCTGGGGCTGGCGGTGAACTGCGCCTCGATCCGCACCCGCGCCGGGTTGCGCACGCTGAAAGACAGTGCCGTGATCGCGATTTGGCGCCGGTGCAGATCCGCGGCGAAGCTCAGTAAGGTGCGGGTGTGATCGGCGGAACCGAATTCCACTGTCAGGGTGTGCAGTGCTGATCGGTCCATCCCGTGTCACACGGCTCCGGCTCGTACCCGTTCGTCGACGATATCGCGGGCCGCCTGGCCGGCCAGCATATCGAGATCGCGTCGACGACCGAGGATTTCACGCACCGTCTCACCGATCCCGACCACACGTGCGGTGGACTCCTGCCGGGTGGCCTGCTCGATCTCCCCGGCGACCTGGATCAGCCCGCCGCCGTTGGCGACATAGTCGGGCACCCAGGTGATGTCACGGTCAGCCAGGAGTCGTTCGACACCGGAGTGTGCCAGCTGGTTGTTGGCCGCACCGCAGACAACGCGTGCGGACAGCACCGGAACGGTGGCTTCGCTCAGCGTGGCGCCGAGAGCGCACGGTGCATAGAGGTCGACCGGGGCGTCGATAACCCGGTCCAGCACCGTCACCTGGGGGAACTCATCCCGGATCCGGCCCAGCGCCGCGGCGTTGACGTCGCAGACCGACACCTGCGCACCGGCGTCGACCAGCAGTCGCACCAGGTGGAATCCAACCTTGCCTGCGCCTTCGACACCGACGGTCCGACCGTGCAGGTCGGTGGTGCCCCATGTCGACTCGGCGGCCGCCAGGATCGAGTGGAACACGCCGAGCGCGGTCAGCGGGGCGCTGTCGCCCGATCCGCCGTGCGCCGGGGTCTTGGCGGTGACGTGGCTGGTGGTGCGGCCGATGATGTCCATGTCCTCGGATGTGGTGCCGACGTCGCCGGCGGTGATGTAGCGGCCACCGAGACTCTCCACGAATCGCCCATGAGCCTCAAGCAGTTCGGGAGTCTTGATCCGGTCCGGGTCGCCGATGATGACGGACTTCCCGCCACCGAGGGCCAGCCCCGCGATCGCGGCCTTGTAGGTCATGCCATGTGACAGTCGCAGCACATCGCTGAGTGCGGCTTGTTCGTTCGGGTACGGGTAGAACCGGGTACCGCCGAGCGCCGGCCCGAGGGTCGTCGAGTGGATCGCGATGATCGCTTTCAACCCGGTTCGCTCGTCACAGCAGAAGACCACCTGCTGGTGTGGGGTGTCCTCGGCGAAGTCGGGTCGGTCGAACACGCCGGTGCTGATATCCATGTGAGTCCTTTCCGCGGGGGTTTTACAGCGGGAGTTTTGGTGGCAGAACGCCGATTTCGATCAGACGCTGCCGGTAGCGGGCGATATTGCCGATCTTGACCGACTCGTAGCCGCGGACCAGATCTGCCGCCTGCGCCACGGCGGTCGCCGTCTCGTAGGTTTCGTCGGTCAGGTGGCGGGCCGCGTCGAGCACCATGGCCCGATAGTGCGCGGCCAACAACCGCTCGGCCCGGCGCATGGCGGTGTGGCCGAATGGGTCAAAAACCGTGCCGCGCAGCGGCTTCGCCTTGGCCAGTAGTCGCAGGGCGACGTGACTGCGCGGGCCCAGACCGATCTTCTTGCTGCGGCCCAGCGCTTTGAGCGCGGGCGGGTGCAGCTTGAAGGTCAGGTCACCGGCGCCGGGGAACTCGGCCTGTACCGCGGCGGTGAAGGCTGGGTCGGTCAGCAGCCGGGCCACCTCGTACTCGTCCTTGTAGGCCATCAGGGTGAACAGACCCCTGGCGACGGCCTCGCTGAACGCGGTGCGTTCGCCGACGCCGCGCTCCGCCCGCCACACCGTTTCGACCACGCCCAGGTAGTCGGCTGCCGTTCGGGTGTTCTGGTAGGCGATCAGTTCGGCGGCCCGGCGCTCGGCGATGTCGCGGGTGGGTCCCGTCGGCAGGCCGGTGCTCATCGCGGGCGGCAGCGCCGGCACCGTTCGGGCCGGTGGGGTCACCGCGGCTCGCACCGCTGTGGCGAACACCTCCGGTTGCCATACCGCAACGCGACCCCACCGGAACGCAGACTGATTCGCCTGCACTGCAACACCGTTGAGTTCGATCGCTTCCTCGATCGCGGCCGCGGGGATGGGCAGGACTCCGCGTTGGTAGGCCGCCCCGACCAGCAGCAGGTTCGACGGCGCGGTGCTGCCGAACAGGGCCTGCGCTGCGGCCAATGCGTCGAAGCTGACGACGTCGCGGCAGGACACGTCCAACCGGGATAGCAGATCGTCATCGTCGGGATGGCTGACCGAGGTGTCGCGCACCATCGATCCGGTCGGTGTGCGACTGGTGGATGCGACGGCCACGGTGCGGCCCGGGTCCGAGTACTCCAGGTACTTGTGGTCCGCAGCAGTGAGCAGGTCGAAGGCCAGCACGCAGTCGGCCGCCGCGCCGCTGATCCGGTTGGTCGCCTCGTCGGCGTTGATCCCGAGTCGCAGATGCGAGGTCACCGGGCCGGCCTTCTGGCTCAGGCCGGTCTGGTCGAGCCCGTTGACCACCAGATCACTGCGCTGTGCCGCGACGGCGAGAATCTGGTTGACCGTGACAATGCCGGTGCCGCCGATACCGGCCAGGAAGATGTTGTATGCGGAGTCGGTGACCGACGGGAGATCGGGTTCGGGGGCGCTTGGGGGTGTGGGGACCGACTTCTGACGCTTGACGGGGCGTTCCGGCAGTTCGACGGTGACGAACGACGGACATTCCCCGTCGACACAGGTGTAGTCGGTATTGCAGCTGGTCTGGTCGATGCGGGTCTTGCGGCCGAACTCGGTGTCGACCGGTTGCACCGACAGGCAGTTGCTTTTCACCCCGCAATCGCCGCAGCCTTCGCACACGGCTTCGTTGATCACCACGCGGGTCCGGCGAGCGGGCTGCTGGCCGCGCTTGCGCCGTCGACGGGCATCGGCCGCGCACTGCTGGTCATAGATCAGCACCGTGACGCCGCGGATGTCGCGCAGTTGTCGCTGGGCCTCATCGAGGCGATCGCGGTGCCACACCGAGACCGCTGCGGGCATTCGCTCATGGCGATATGCCGAAGGGTCCTCGGTGCAGACGATGATCCGGGCGGCCCCTTCGGTGCTGAGCTTGCGGACCAGACCGGTAACACTGAGCGCCGCTTGGGCGTCCTGAGCGCCGGTCATCGCGACGGCGGAGTTGTACAGGATCTTGTAGGTGATATTGACCCCGGCGGCCACGCAGGCCTGCACCGCGAGCTGCCCGGAGTGGAAATACGTTCCGTCGCCGACATTCTGGAAGATGTGCTCGACGTCGGTGAACGGCGCCTGGCCGATCCATTGGGCGCCTTCGCCACCCATCTGGGTCAGCGCCGTCACCTGGGACTCCTGCCGGTCGGTCATCGTCACCAGGGTGTGGCAGCCGATTCCGCCGGCGGCCAGTGAACCGTCGGGAACGACGGTGGACCGGTTGTGCGGACAGCCCGAGCAGAAGTACGCCGTGCGGCGGGTGGGCAGGACGGACAATTCCAGCCGTGGCGGTCGCGGTGCACGTACCTCGACACGTGGATGCAGCACGCGGTACAGCGGGGCGAGCAGCCGGGCGGCGGTCAACTCGCCGTCGGCCGGGACCAGGGTCCGACCCTGGCCGTCGTGTTTGCCGAGGAGTTCAGGTTTGTCCGTGCCGCCGTAAAGGGCTTGTACCACCTGCAATTCGACGAACGGAGTCTTGTCCTCGACCACCAGCAGGGTCTGCACGCCGCGGGCCAGCCTGCGCACCCGGGCCTGATCCAGCGGATAAGGCAGGCCCACCCGCAGAATGCGGATGCCCGACCGTAGCAGATCGTGCTCGTCAAGTCCCAGTTCGTGAAGTGCTTGGCGCACAGCGTCATACGCCGATCCCACCGCGACGATGCCCAGCCAGGCATCCGCGGGGTCGACCTCGATCCGGTCGATGTCGTTGGCGGCGTTGAACGCCTGCACCATGGCCCACCGCGGGCCGTAGAGGTCGGCTTCGGCGAGCACGCTGTCGGGCGGTGCGGCCATCATCCGCTGCTGGTAGCGCCAGGGGCTGCCCTGCCAATCGAGTTCGGGCGTGACGATGGCTAGGTCGGCGAAATCGCGGTCCACTGTCCACAATCCGTCGGCCACGTCCGCGACGATCTTCATTGCCGAGAGGCACCCGGATGCCCGGGACAGCGCGACACCGTAGAGGCCGTGGGTGATGATCTCCTCGGCGTTACGCGGGAAGAACACCGGCATGCCGAGCGCGGCCAGGGAGCGCTCGCTGGCGGCCGGAACAGTGGACGATTTCGCGGCGGGGTCGTCACCGACGAGCACCAGAACACCCCCGGTGGGATGCGCGCCGTACATGGCGGCGTGCCGGAAGGCGTCGCTGGCCCGGTCCAGTCCGGGGCCTTTCCCGTACCACACGCCCACCACCCCGTCGTGTGTTCGCCGCCCGGGAAGCGGAATCTGGCTGCCCCACACCGAGGTTGCCGCGAGCTCCTCGTTCATCCCGGGCACCAGCCGTACCCCGTGTTGGGTGGACAGTTCGGGCAGCCCGGCAAGCAATTGGTCCAGGCCGCCCAGTGGGCTGCCCGGGTAGCCCGAGACGAACGTCGCGACATCGTGGCCGTGACGGCGGTCGCGCTCATGTTGTTCGACAAGTTGGCGTGCGATGGCCTGCACGCCGGTCATCAGCACCGGGCCGGAGTCGGGGCGATAACGCACACTGAGGTCGTGGCGGTTCGGCCGGACGTCGTTGACCTGTGTCATATCGGCAGCCCTGTCCGCTCGACCCCGATGATCCGTGCGCCACGGAAGAACCGGAGCAATTCGGCGTCGCCGTGCGCGCCGACACCGCTTGCGCCCCAGAATCCCTGGGTGGATTCGGGCACCAGGTCCAGCACGCTGGTTCCGTTGACCTTGACCTCGCCGCAGTTCAGTTCCGCGCCCAGCGCCATGGCTTCGTCGATGTCCGTGCTGAACACGTATCCGGCGAGCCCGGTGTTGCGGGTGTTGGCCAGTGCGAGCGCTGCCGCGTCGTCGGAAACCCGGTGCAGGGTGAGCACCGGTCCGAAGATCTCATCGGTGGTCAACGCGATCGGGGCATCGTCGATGACGACCGGGGCGTGGAAGTACCCGGCCGAATCGGGTATCGGGGTGACGCTGTGTACCACCGCACCGGCGGCGCGCAGCTTGGCTACCGCATCCGAAACATGTTGATACTGACTGTGATGCGCTTGTGGGCCCATCTGTGAGTCAGGGTCGAGGCAGTGGCCGAACCGGATGTTGCGCAGCCGGTCGAGCAGTGCGTCGAGCAGCGCATCGTGGACGTCGGCCACCACGGCCACACTGCCGGGGCTTTCGCACCACTGCCCGTTGAGTTTGGTGAATCCGCTGATCAGGGCGTCGGCGGTGGCATCGATATCGGCGTCGGCGCGCACGATCGCCGGGTTGTTGCTGCCCAGTTCGAGTTGCAGGGCCTTACAGTCGGCCGCGGCCGCCTGTGTGACTGCGACTCCGGCGGCGCGGCCGCCGGTGAACGACAGTGCGCGGAAGCGGGAATCGCCGGCCAACTGCTGACCCACGTCGCGCCCGCCGTGCACGAGTTGGAAGACCGTCGGTGGCAATCCGGCTTCGGTCAGGGCCTGGTGGATCGCCCCGGCCACCAGTGCCGTGCTCGCCGGTGCCCAGTTCGAGGGTTTGGCGACCACAGGTGCGCCGGCGGCCAGCGCGAACGCGGTTTTCTTGGCGACGATGAAGCTGGGCGCGTTCCACGGCGCAATGACCGCCGTCGGGCCCCACGGCAGATACCGAAGGTGTACCGGCCGTCCGGCGTCCGCCGGATCGTGCCGCCCGGGATCGGCCTCCAGGTGGTCGGCCGCCGAGCGGACTGCATCTGAAAGTCCTTGGGCGAAAAGTTCAGTCACCGATTCGACGACGCCAGTGTTGATCGCGTCGTACCGGGCGACGTCGGCGGCCTGCGCGGCCAGCAGGTCGGCCGTGCGGCGCAATAGCTCGGTTCGCTGGGCGACGGAGGTGTTGCGCCAGGTGCCCACCTCGTGCAGCTCGGCCGCGCCCGCGATGGCCCGATCGACCGCGGCCGTGTCGCTCTGGAGCTGCCGTTGCAGTGCTGCTCCGGTGTTGGGGTCGGCCAGGTCGGCGCCGAGGTCGTGTTCGGGCACGGACCACGTGCCGGCGATGAGGTCGCGCTGCGGCGCGAGCTCCAGGGTCTTGGTCGTCACTGTCGTTCGCCTTTCTTGTTGGCCGAGGTGATGCCGGGCGGGGGTGGGCAGCACGGGGCGCGGCGGCGCTGGCGTAGGCACGGCCAGCGCCACCGGCGCATGGTGATGAGGTCAGATCGTTTCGAAGTACCGGTCGCGGTCCCAGTCACTGACCGACCGCAGGAACTGCAGCCACTCATCGCGGGCGACCGTGGCATAGTGTCCGACCACTGCTTTGTCGAATGTGCTTGCGGCGAAGGTGCTTTGGTCCAGGTTCCGGGCGGCGTCACCGAGGGTGACCGGCAGTTCGCCGTGTGGTTCGGCGTAGGCGTCGCCCAGGCATGGCGGACCGGGGTCGATCTGGCGGGCCATGCCGTCTCGCATGCTGCCCAGGACCGCGGCCGTTGCGAGGTAGGGATTGACGTCGGCGCCCGGCAGTCGCATCTCCAGCCGGTTGCTGTTCGGGTCGCCGGTGATCAACCGACACGTGGTGGTGCGGTTGTCGAAGCCCCAGGTCAGTCCGTTGCCGGCGAAGTCATTGCTGATGATCCGGCGCATGGCGTTGACCGTGGGTGCGTAGAACAACATCAGGTCCGAGGCCCGCTCCAGGACTCCGGCGACCGCGTGGCGCAGTGCCGCGCTGGCAGTCCGCTCGGCGGCGGCATCGTGGAAGGGAGTGCTGCCGTCGACGCCCCGTACCGAGGCGTGGATATGGCAGGACGAGCCCATCCCGTCGGTCAACGGCCGGGGCATGAAAGTCGCGGTCATACCGTGGGCACGGGCCATGTCGATCACCGCACTCTTGAAAAGTACGTGGCGGTCCGCGGTTTCGATGGCGTCGGCGTACTCGAGGTTGATCTCCCATTGGCCGAGGCCGTATTCGGCCTGCGCCACCTCGACCGGGATTCCACTCTGCTCAAGGGCGTTGCGGACCTTGCGGAAGAACGGCTCCATGGCGTTGCCCGCCCCGATGGCGTAGTCGGAGCGGATCAGCGTGGTCGGGTCCAGGTCGCGATACCCATTGCGGCGCAGTTCATCCGGTGTGCCGTTGTAGAGGTGGAACTCCAATTCGGTTGCGGTGTAAGCAGTGAGCTGCTCAGCGCCGAGCGCCTCGACCTGGCGGCGCAGGATGGTGCGGGGTGCGACCGGTAACGGTTCCCCGGACTCCTCGTCGATCGAGTCGGCCAAACAGATCGCGGTACCCTCCAGCCAGGCCGCTCGCCGCAGCGTGGCGAGATCGGGCACCAGCCGGAAGTCGTGCCAGCCGGTGTGGCCGCCGGCGAATTCGACCTTGAGATTGTCCATGTTCTGCGCGAAGTCCCAGCCGTAGACGCAGGTGCACACGTGCAGGCCCTCGTCGACGATGCCCTGGAACAACCGCACCGGAATGCGTTTGCCGAACAGCTTCCCGTACATGTCGACGCCGGCGACGATCACCGTGTCGATGCCGCCGGTGCGCAGGTCGGAGATATCCAGGATGGCGGTCATCGGGCCAGCCATCCGCCGTCGACCGGCAGTTGTGCGCCGCTGATGAACGACGCGTCATCGGAGAGCAGGAAGGACACTGCGGCTGCCATATCGTCGGGTGTGCCCAGGCGGTTCACCAGCAATCGCGAGCCCATCACGGCCAGTACCTCCGGGCTGTTCAGGTCCACGCCGGGCAGGAAATTGGTGGGTACCGGCCCGGGGGCGATGGCGTTGACGCGGACGTTGTAGCGGGACAGTTCCACCGCGAGTGCCTTTGTCAGCATCTTCACGCCGCCCTTGGAGGCATTGTAGTGAACCTGGGCGAAGCCCTGTGAGGACACCACGACGTCGGCTTCCACGGTCGAAAGGTTGACCACCGCGCCGCGGTTGGCCTTGCGGAAGTACGGTACCGCCAGCTGGGTGGTGATGTAGACGCCCTTGAGGTTGACGTCGAGGACGAGATCCCATTCCTCGTCGGTGAGATCTTCCAGCGAGGACATGGTGATCAGCCCGGCGTTGTTGACCAGGTAGTCGAAGCGCTGCCACTCGGTGGCCGTGGCCTCCAGTGCGGCGCCGACGGCTTCGCGGTCGCGCACATCGGCGGCAAGTGCCAGGGCCTGACCGCCGGCTTCGGCGATGGCGTCGGCGGTTTCCTTGGCCCGGCCGTGGTCCACGTCGACGCACGCCACCTTGGCGCCGTGGCCGGCCAGCCGCGTGGCGATGGCCTGCCCGATGCCGGAACCGGCACCTGTCACGAACGCGACCCGGTTCTCATGCGATGACGACATTTTCCTCCTGCTTTCTGTTGGTCGTGCTGTGCTGCCTGGCGTTGTCGACCAACCAGCCGAACAGCGGGTCTGTCCCGCTGAGCATTTCGGGGTGCCACTGCACCCCGACGATCGGCGCGTCGAGGGCTTCGACGGATTCGATGACGCCGTCGGGCGCGCGCCCGGTGACGGTGAGCCCGGTGCCCACCTCGGCGACGGCCTGGTGATGGAGGCTGTTGACCTGGATGCGCGGGCCGTACAGGGCATGGGGCACCGAGCCTTCGGCGAGGTCCACCGGGTGTGCGCGGTGGCTGCGGGGGTAACCCAGGAAGCTGTGCGCCTCGCCCGAGTCGGCGGGAAGGTGTGCGACGAGGGTGCCGCCGCGATTGACGTTGATCAGCTGGATGCCACGGCAGATGCCGAGCACCGGGATCCCGCGCAGCCACGCGGCGTCGAGCACGGCCATCTCGAACTCGTCGCGAACCGGGTCGACCGGGGTCGCATGGGGGCCGGGTGTGGCGCCGTAGCGGCGGGGGTCGACGTCGGCTCCACCCGACAGGATCAGGCCGTCGATTCGTGAGACCACCGCGGCGGGTTCACATTCCATGCTCAGCAGCACCGGGAGGCCGCCAGCGCGCGCCACCGCGGCGGCGTAGTCGACGAAGTACGTCTCAACCATCGCGTCCCGAACCACCGGTACCCCCATGGGGCCGGCGTCGTGCCTGCGTCCGGTAAGTCCGATCACAGGTCGGCTGGCGTAGTGATCTACGTCTCGGTGGGTCATTGGACTGAGGTTAGAACCATTGACGAGATTCGTCAATCTCCGGGGTTAACGTTCTAACTTGATACCTATGGACCTTGATCTTGGGGCGCCCAGCGTTACCGCGGATATTGCCCGGCGGCTGCGTGCGCGCATTCGCGCCGGTGATCTCGGGCCGGGTGACCGGCTGCCATCGGAGCGGGACCTGGCCAAGCAGATGGGGGTCGGCCGGGTCAGCGTGCGGGAAGCCCTGCGTCTGCTGCAGGCCGGTGGGTACGTGGAGGTGCGCCGCGGCGCCACCGGCGGCACGTTCATCACGGCGCTGGACCGGCCGTACCAGAATTGGCTCACTGAGATGCGCAGCGGGGCCAGCGAGATCACCGACATCCTGGATCTGCGTATCGGTTTGGAATGCCAGGCGGCGAAGCTCGCGGCCAGCCGGCGTACCGATGAGGAGTTGGCAGCCATGGCGGCTGCGATCGACGAGATGTCGAGTTCGGATTCGCGGGTCTTGTTCCGTAATGCCGATGCTCGCTTCCACAGTGCGCTGGCGCAGGCGGCGGGTAACCCGCGGCTGGCATCGGCCATCGCCAGCGCGCGCGGGGAGATGTTCGCCCCGTTGGATGAACTCGTCTACACCGAGGTCGTCGAGTCCAGCAGGGTCTGCCATCTGGCGGTCTACGAAGCGGTCCGGGATCGCGACGCCGAGCGCGCCCGCCTCGCCATGGAGGCGCACCTGGAGCAGACCCGCCAGGAACTCGAGGTGCTGATCTTCGGAAAGGACGGCGTCGCAACGGGTCCGGCCTGACCGGACCCGCCGCGACGGCCGGCTAGGAGTCGGAGCTCACGGGTGCCGATGACGGCGCCGGCGCCGCGGCGTTGTGGTCGTCTTCGGTGACCTCGCCGGTGCCGAAGATGTCGAGGTTGGTGCGCAAGGGCCGGACCGAACCCACGATGAGGCCGATGACGGCGACGATCACCAGCAGCCAGGGCATGCCGTTGACGATCGCCGATTCGCTACCGGTCAGCAGCGGGTAGTTGGCGATGATCAGATAGCAGCCGAAGAACAACCCGGCCGCCGCCAAGGCGGGCGCGACGATGTGGGTCCACCAGTGCCGGTCGGGCCGGCGCAGGAAGAATCCGATCACCGCGATCGACGTCACGCCCATCAATGAGATCACCCCGAGTGCGCCGACGCCGGCGGTCTGGTTGCCCAGGTCGAGATAAGGGTCCGCCCCGGCCAGCGAATAGCCGATGACTGCTAGCGCGACGACGGCCGCCTGCACGCACGCCGCGATATGCGGTGTCTGAAAGCGGGGGTGGGTGCGGCCCAGTGGGCGGGGCAGTGCCCCTTCGCGGCCGAACGCCATCAGGTAGCGGGTTGCCATGCCGTGCAGGGCGAACAGCACCGCGATCAAGCTGGTGAGCAGCAACCAACTCATGACGTGCACCGACCACCCACCCAGCACGCTGCCGGCGGCGTTGAACATGAAGTTGCCCGGGTCGGCCGCGGCTGCCGCCTGTGCATCGGCCCCGCCGGATGCGGCGATCAGCGACCAGGATGTCAGCAGATAGACGATGCCGACGAAACCGATGGCCACCTTGGTTGCCCGGGGGACGGTGCGGCGCGGGTCCCGGGCCTCCTCGCCGAAGATGGCGGTGGCCTCGAACCCGATGAACGAGATGAAGACGAACATGAAGCCGATTCCGACTGCGCCGCTGAATATCTCGGCCGGGTTCAGGGAGCTGATCGGGTAGGCGGCCGGTCCCTTGACGGCAAGAGTCGCGATGTCGACGAGCAACAGCAACCCGGTTTCCAGGATGAGCAGTACGCCGAGCACCCGGGCATTGACCTCGACACCGAGGATCCCCACGATCAGCGCCAATGCGAGCAGGCTGAACGAGAAGACCTGCCAGGGGATGTCGACCCCCAGCTCTGTCGCGAAGATTTCGTTGGCGAAGTACCCGACCAGGCCGACGACATAGAGCACCAGCAGGTTGTAGGCCAGTACCGCGACCATCCCGGCGGCCATGCCCATGCGGCGGCCCAATCCCACCGTGACGTAGGCGAAGAAGGCGCCGGCATTGGTCAAGTGTCGGCTCATCGCGGCATATCCGACCGCGAACAGTGCCAGAACCAGTGCCACGGCGACGTAGGTTCCTGGCGCGCCGATGCCGTTGCCGAGCGCGACGGCCAGCGGAAACGCGCTCGCCATCGCGGTGAGTGGGGCTGCCGTCGCGACCACCATGAAGACAATCGAACGCACGCCCATTGCGCCGGCTTTCAGCTGGTTGCCGGCCTCCTTAGGGCTCGGGGTGCCTGGTTCTGCCACTGTGTACTCCGTCCTCCATATGCATGGTTCTAAGGTAGGGCCATTGCAATATAGAAGCGTTGCGTGGTTTCGATACGGGAAATCGAGATATTGCTGCACCGACCGCTGGGCAACCGGGCGCACGGCGACGCCCCAGCCGTCATGAGATGCCGCTTTCGCGGTAGGAGCCGTGCTAGGCGCTTTCCAGCACGGCCATCGCGGCGTTGTGTCCACCGATGCCGGAGACGGCCCCGCCGCGCACCGATCCGGAGCCGCAGAGCAGGATCCGATCGTGGCCGGTGGCCACGCCCCAGCGCTGGGCGGCGGTATCGCGGGGTGCGTCGTCCTCGGTGAACGGCCACTGCAGCGCGCCGTGGAAGATGTTGCCCGCCGTCATCCCCAGGGTCTGCTCCAGATCCGCGGTGGTCTTGGACTCGATGCACAACCGGCCGGCGGCGTCCTCCATCAGCACGTCCTGAATCGGCTCGGCCAGAACCGAATTCAACGAGTTCAGCACCGCCGAGGTGAGCCGGTCGCGCATCCGGTCGGGGTCGCCCACGGCCAGTGAGTGCGGGGTGTGCAGACCGAAGATGGTCAGCGTCTGCGCACCCGAGGCGCGCAGCTCCTCCGACAGGATGCTGGGATCGGTCAAAGAGTGGCAATAGATTTCGCACGGCAACGGATCGGGCACCCGGCCCGCGGCGGCAGCTTCGTAGGCCCCGTCCAGCTGACTGAAGGTTTCATTGATATGGAACGTCCCGCCGAATGCCTGTTCGGGCGTGACGCTTTCGTCACGCAGCCGGGGAAGTCGGCGCAGCATCAGGTTGACCTTCACCTGCGCGCCAGGGGCGGTCGCGGGCGCCGGCTCGCCGAGAAGGTCGGCCAGCACGGTCGGGGTCACATTGGCCAACACGTGCTCGGCGCGAACCCGCCGCGCCGATCCGGCGTGCCGATAGCACACCTCGCCATCCGGGTTGATCGCGTAAACCTCCGCACCGGTGACGATTTCGGCGCCGAATCCGGCCGCCGCGGCGGCCAGGGCCCCGCTCACCGCGCCCATTCCGCCGATCGGGACGTCCCAGTCGCCGGTGCCGCCGCCGATCAGGTGATAGAGAAAACACACGTTCTGGATCAGCGACGGATCATCGGTTGCGGCGAAGGTCCCGATCAGGGCGTCGGTGGCCATCACACCGCGCACCAGGTCGTGCGATACCGCAGCGGTGATCGCCTCGCCGATGGGCCGTTCGATCAATGCATCCCACGCCGCGGCGGTCTCGGCGTCCTGTCCGCTCAGCACATCTCGGCGCATCTCGGCCCGGCTGCGCAGCGGCTGCAGCAGCGTCGGCCAGATCCGGGTGGTGATCAGCCCGCAGCGGCGGTAGAAGTCGTCGAACCCGGCCGCGTCGGCGTCGGCGCCAATCGCATCGAAGGTCGGCTGCGGTCCGATCAGCAGGCCGGTGGACCCGGCCGTGGCCGGATCGGGGGTGTAGGACGAATACCGGCGCCGCGACAACCGGATTCGGGCCCCGAGGTCGGTGATGATGCGCCGCGGCAGCAGGCTGACCAGATACGAGTACCGCGACAGCCGGGCGTCCACGCCATCGAAGGCGTGCGCCGAAACTGCCGCGCCGCCTACATGGTCGAGGCGTTCGAGCACCTGCACCCGACGGCCCGCGCGGGCCAGGTATGCGGCCGCGACCAGGCCGTTGTGCCCGCCGCCGACAATGACGGCGTCCAACGCCGGTTCGGTCACGTCAGGTCCGCCCGCTCAGCCTCGGTAGCCCTCGACCTCGTCGGCCCCGCGTTTTTGGGCAATGCCGGGATCCTGTCCGGTGTCGCGCAGCGCGCGACGCTGCCGCAGCAGGTCCCAGCACTGGTCGAGCGCGACTTCCAATGATTGCAGTCGTTGTTGTTCTTCGGATTCGTCGATTTCCCGGCGCTGCAGTCTCGACCGGAGCTCCTGCTCTTCGGCGACGAGCCGGTGAACTTCGACGAGGATGTCCTGATCTTTGGCCACGTAGCCAGTGTGCCGGACTACCGTTGATCCGGTGAGTACAAAACCTGAGATCGAGTTTCCGGACGGACCTGCCCCCACCGAGCTGGTGATCAAGGACCTGGT
Source organism: Mycolicibacterium frederiksbergense (assembly GCF_029893345.1). Taxonomy (GTDB): domain Bacteria; phylum Actinomycetota; class Actinomycetes; order Mycobacteriales; family Mycobacteriaceae; genus Mycobacterium; species Mycobacterium frederiksbergense_B. The sequence continues at coordinate 153,134 of NZ_JARXVE010000010.1, forward strand.
GGTCGGCGATGGTGCCGAGGCGGTACCCGGAGGCACCGTCGAGGTGCACTATGTGGGCGTCGAATACGACTCTGGTGAGGAGTTTGACAGCTCATGGAATCGCGGAGAGTCCATCGAATTTCCCTTGCGCGGTCTCATCCAGGGTTGGCAGGAAGGAATTCCCGGGATGCGGGTCGGCGGTCGTCGTCAGCTCATCATTCCGCCGGCTCAGGCCTATGGCCCGGCCGGATCGGGGCATCGACTTGCAGGTAAGACACTGATTTTCGTGATCGACCTGCTGGGTACGCGTTGACGTATCGGTGAAACCCGGATCGCCCGTCCTCGTCGAGAGGGCGGGCGATTTGCATTCAGTGTGGGCCGGGCAAGCGCAGCAGCAGGCGGGCCCCGCCGAGCGGGCTGGATTCCAGAGTGGCCGTGCCGCAGTGCAGTTCGGCCTGCTGGGCGACCAGCGCCAGCCCCAGTCCGGACCCCAACCGCGATGCCGTCGACCCCCGGGAGAACCGGGCGAACACCATTTCGCGTTCCGCTTCGGGCACCCCGACGCCGTCGTCGTCTATCGCGATCTCCACCCCTTCGCGCGAGCTCACCGCCGACAACTGCACCCGGGTGGCTCCGCCGTGCTTCACGGCGTTGGCGATCGCGTTGTCCACCGCCAGCCGAAGCCCGGTCGGCAATCCGACGATGATCACGGTCGGCACCGGCGCCAGGGACACCTCGAGATCGGGGTACACCCGCACGGCGTCGTGGGCGGCGCGGTCGAGCAGCTCGGTGATGTCGACGGTCACGTGATCGTCGGTGGTGGTCAGCTCGCCCTGGGCCAGCCGTTCCAGGGCGCTGAGGGTGGCCTCGATCCGGGACTGGGTGCGGATGACGTCGTTGACCACCTCTTTGCGCTGGTCGTCGGGTAGGTCCAGGGTTGACAGGACCTCCAGGTTGGTCCGCATCGCGGTGAGCGGGGTGCGCAGTTCGTGAGCGGACACCGCCGCGAAGTCGCGGGCCGAGGCCAAAGCCGCCTTGGTGCGGCCCTGTTCGGACCAGACGCGTTGCAGCATGCCGTTGAGGGCGTCGGCGATCTCGACGGCCTCGGTCGCGCCGCGCACCTCGACGTCGGGTGCCTCATCGCCGGCCTCGATCTGACGGGTCTGCTGCGCCAATCGCTTGAGCGGGCGCACCGCGAACGCGGCCAGCACCCAGCCCAGCACGGTGGCCGCCCCGACCGCGAAGCCGCAGATGATGAGCACCCGTCGGTGCAGGTTGTTGGTGTCGGCGATGGTGGCGTCGTACGTCGCGCCGACCGCCACCCACATCGGGCCGGGCGCGGGGATCTGTACGGTGCGCACCCGCCAGCGCACACCGTCGATGTGAGTGTCGGCGTAGCCGTCGGGCAGTTCGGGCAGGACCACACTCGAGTTCGACGTGACCTCACCGTTCCGGCGCACGGTGATCACCGCGTCGTGATCACTGGGGGAGCGCGGGATCTCATTCAGGCCGCGGGGCAGGAACGGGATGGCGAATCCGGCGGCCTCGTCCAGGCGGCGGTCCAGGCGTTCCTTGCGGTCGTTGGTGATGCCGACCCACACGATGGTGCCGACGATCGTGACGACGATGGCCGCGCCGATGGCGGTGGCGAACGCGACCCGGGTCCGCAGCGAGGGCGTGCGGCGGAAGATCCGGGTCAGCAGGCTCATGGTTACCGGTTATTGGGTCCTGAGCACGAATCCGACCCCGCGGACAGTGTGCAGCAGCCGCGGCGCGCCGCCGGCTTCGAGTTTGCGGCGCAGGTAGCCGATGAACACGTCCACCACGTTGGTGTCCGCGGCGAAGTCGTAACCCCAGACCAGCTCCAGCAACTGGGCCCGGGACAGCACCGCGGTCTTGTGTTCGGCGAGCACGGCCAGCAGGTCGAACTCGCGTTTGGTCAGGTCGACGTCGACGCCGTTGACCCGGGCGCGCCGGCCCGGGATGTCGACCTCCAGCGGGCCGACCTGGATCGTCTCCGACGAGAAGGTGGCCGACGCGCCGCGCCGGCGCAGCAGGGCCTTGACCCGGGCCACCAGCTCGGCCAGCACGAATGGCTTGACCAGGTAGTCGTCGGCGCCGGCTTCCAGACCGGCGACCCGGTCGTCGACGCTGCTGCGGGCCGAGAGCACGCAGACCGGCACGTCGTTGTCCATGGCGCGCAGTGCGGTCACCACGCTCACGCCGTCGAGTACCGGCATGTTGATGTCGAGCACGATCGCGTCGGGACGGGTCTCGGTGGCACTGCGCAGCGCCTCCGCCCCGTCCACGGCCGTCGACACGTCGAATCCGGACAATCGCAGCCCGCGTTCCAACGAGGCGAGCACGTCAGGGTCGTCGTCCACGACGAGGACCCGGGGCGAGGCCATGCCGCCGGCAGCGCTATCCATAACTGTCATTTTGCCCGATGAACGCCGCCGAATCGGGGAGGCGCCCGGGGAACGCGTTGACCTCAATTATTGTTGAGGTTCTACGGTGATGTCCGTGAGTATGGAAACGGTGGCCCGGCAGACGCTGTACCGGCAGACGCGCGCCCGCGGTGGTGACCTGCGCGAGCTGGCCGATCGGCGGTTGTTGGCCCGGATCTGGCGGTTCGCCGGACGCCACCACCGCGCGCTGGGCGCCTTCGTCGCGGTCAGTGTGCTGAGCGCGGTGCTGGGGGTGACGACGCCGGTGCTGGCCGGCCGGGTGGTCGATCAGATCACCGGCGGCGGGTCGGCGTCGGTGGTGGTGGGGCTGGCCCTGGTCATCGCGGCGGTCGCGATCGCGGAGACCGCGGTATCGCTGCTGACCCGCCGGCTGTCGTCGAACATCGGTGAGGGGCTGATCCTGGATCTGCGCACCGCGGTGTTCGATCACGTGCAGCGGATGCCGGTGGCGTTCTTCACCCGGACCCGGACCGGGGCGCTGGTCAGCCGGTTGGGCAACGATGTGATCGGGGCGCAGCGGGCGTTCTCCGACACTCTGTCGGGCATCGTCGCCAACCTGGTGACGTTGACCCTGACCCTGGCGGTGATGCTGCGGATCTCGTGGCAGATCACGCTGCTGGCGCTGCTGTTGGTGCCGCTGTTCGTGTTGCCCGCGCGGCGTATCGGCACCCGGATGGCCGGGTTGTCGCGGCGGGCCGCCGCCCACAACGCCACGATGAACACCCAGATGACCGAACGGTTCTCGGCCCCGGGCGCCACGCTGGTCAAGCTGTTCGGCAGCCCGGCGCGCGAGTCGCGGGAGTTCGCGGTGCGGGCCGGGGCGGTCCGCGACATCGGGGTGCGCACCGCGATGCTGCAGTCCACCTTCATGAACTCGCTGACCTTGATGTCGGCGCTGGCTTTGGCCCTGGTCTACGGGCTGGGCGGGGTGCTGGCCATCGGCGGTCAGCTGCAGGCCGGGGCGGTGGTATCGCTGGCGTTGCTGCTGACCCGGCTGTATGCCCCGTTGACCGCGCTGGCCAACGCGCGGGTCGAGATCGCCAGCGCCCTGGTCTCCTTCGAGCGGGTCTTCGAGGTGCTCGACCTGGTGCCGCTGATCGCCGAGAAGCCGCACGCCGTCGGCGTGCCGGACGGCCCGGTATCCGTCGAATTCGACAACGTCGCGTTCTCCTACCCGTCGGCGGACAAGGTGTCGCTGGCCTCGCTGGAGGAGGTGGCGACGCTGGACGAGCGCGGCGGGGACGAAGTGCTGCACGGTATTTCGTTCACGGCGCGGCCCGGGCAGATGGTGGCCCTGGTCGGTTCGTCGGGAGCGGGCAAGTCGACGAGCGCCTCGCTGCTGGCCCGGCTGTACGACGTCGATTCCGGCTCCATCAAGCTCAACGGGATTGACGTGCGGGACGTGACGTTCGCGTCGTTGCGCGACACCGTCGGCATGGTGACCCAGGACGGGCACCTGTTCCACGAGTCGATCCGGTCGAATCTCACGCTGGGCACCTCGGAGGTGACCGATGACCAGATCTGGGCGGCGCTGCGCCGAGCGCAGTTGGCCGATGTGGTCGCGGCGATGCCCGACGGCCTGGACACGGTTGTCGGTGAGCGCGGATACCGTTTGTCCGGAGGGCAGCGGCAGCGGTTGACCATCGCGCGGCTGCTGTTGGGGCGATCACGGGTGGTGGTGCTGGATGAGGCGACGGCTTCGCTGGACTCGGCCTCGGAAGCCGCCGTGCAGCAGGCACTTGCCGAGGCGTTGGCCGGCCGCACCTCGATCGTCATCGCGCACCGGCTGTCCACGGTCCGCGCCGCCGATCTCATCCTGGTGGTCGAGGATGGCCGCATCGTCGAACGCGGCACCCACAGTGAACTGCTCGCCCGGGATGGCCGTTACGCCGAGTTGTACGACACCCAGTTCGCAGAGGAGGTTCCGGCTGCGTGAGGTTAATCGTTTGCCCCTGATGGGAGGATTGATTCAGTGAGTCAACCCGCGATCGCCTCGTCTCCGAAGCGGATCAGGACCAGTTCAGATCTGTGGCGCATGTTGCCCTATCTGTTGCCGTACCGGACCCGCTGGATCGTGATGGTCGTGGTCTCGGTGGTCAGCCTGGCCGCTACGGTGGCGATTCCGCTGATGACCAAGGCCGTCATCGATGGCCCGGTGCGCCACCAGGATCCGCGCGGGCTGTGGATACTCGGCGCGGCCGCCACCGGTGTCGGGGTCTCCGAAGCGGTGCTCTGGTTTATCCGGCGCTGGCTGGTGGCCCGGGCGACGATGGGCGTCGAGGCCGATATCCGCAAGGATCTGTATGCGCGGCTGCAGATCCTGCCGATGAGCTTTCACGGCCGCTGGCAGTCCGGCCAGCTGTTGTCGCGGGTGATGAACGATCTGTCCACCATCCGCCGGTTCCTGTCGTTCGGTCTGGTGTTCCTGATCCTCAACACCCTGCAGATCGTGGTGGTGACGGCGATCCTGCTGGCGATGTATTGGCCGCTGGGCGTGGTGGTGCTGGTGTCGATCCTGCCGATCACGCTGACCGTGCTGCATTTCGAGCGGGAGTACACCCGGTTGTCGCGGCTGGCGCAGGACCAGACCGGCCACGTCGCAACCCATGTCGAGGAGGCCGCGCTGGGCCTGCGGGTGGTGAAGGCGTTCGGTCGGGAGGACTACGTGTTCGACCGGTTCGACGCGCGGGCCACCGAGCTGTACGACACCCAGGTCGCCAGGGTGCGGGTGTCGGCGAAGTTCTGGACGGTGTTGGAGGTGATTCCGAATCTCACGCTGATCGTGGTGCTGGGTTTCGGGGCCTACGCCGCGGGCCATGGCCACGTCACGATGGGCACACTGGTCGCCTTCATCACGATGATGCTGTCGCTGGTGTGGCCGATCGCCTCACTGGGATTTCTACTGTCGATGACCCAGGAGTCATTCACCGCGGCCAACCGGATCGCCGAGATCTTCGATGCCCCGCTCGATATCGTCGATGGCCCGGTATCCGAACCGCCGCGCGGTGGCCGGCTGGAATTGCGCGATGTGGGGTTCCGGTTCCCGGACAGCCAGGCGTGGGTGCTGCGCCATGTCGACCTCACGGTCGAGCCGGGTGAGACGGTGGCGCTGGTCGGCGCGACCGGGTCGGGCAAGTCGGTGCTGGCCGCGCTGTTCTCCCGGCTCTACGACGTCACCGAGGGGCAGATCCTGATCGACGGTCGCGATATCCGCGAGCTGAGCCTGCCGGTGTTGCGCCAGACCGTGGCCACCGCGTTCGAGGATCCGACGTTGTTCTCCATGTCGGTGGCCGAGAACCTGCGGCTGGGCCGCGCGGATGCTAGTGACGAGCAGCTGGCACAGGCCGTCGAGATCGCGGCCGCCCAGTTCGTCTACGACCTGCCGTTCGGCCTGGACACCCGGATCGGGGAGCAGGGCATGAGCCTGTCCGGCGGTCAGCGGCAACGACTTTCGCTGGCCCGCGCCATCCTGGCGGCGCCCAAGATCTTGGTGCTCGACGACACGCTGTCCGCGCTGGACGTGCACACCGAGGCGGTGGTGACCGAGGCGCTGGGCCGGGTACTGCAGTCGGTGACCGGCATCATCGTGGCGCACCGGGCGTCGACGGTGCTGCTGGCCGACAAGGTCGCACTGTTGGACATTGCCGGCGGGGCCGGCGGGGCGGCCGACGACGGCTCGGCCGGCGGGGCGGGCACGATCACCCACGTCGGGACCCACGCCGAATTGCTGGCGCGGGTGCCGCAGTACCGCTATCTGCTGGCCGCCGACGACCAGCTCGACGATGCCTGCGAGCGCAGCTGCGACTGGGAGGACGACGAGGCGCTGGGACGGCTGCAGCGCGGACACGATGAACGCGCGGCCATCGACGAAGCGGGCGAGCCACCACATCTCGGTGCGGAGGTGCAGCGCCGATGACCACTACACAATGGCGCGGGCAGGTCGAAGACGACCAAGACGACCTCGATGGCGGCGGCACCCAGGCTCTGCCGATCGACGAGAGCCTGCCCCGGCGCCGCGAGGCGCGGGCACTGCTGGGTTCGTTGTTGCGTCCGTACAGCTGGACGGTCGCGCTGCTCGCCTTGGTTGTCATCGTGGAAAACGTTGCCCGGCTTTCGGTTCCGATCCTGGTGCAGCGCGGCATCGACCGCGGCATCCCACCGATTCTGCACGGCGGCCCGGCGCGCGAGCTCACGCTCATCGTCGTCACGCTGTGCGCGGTGGTGGTCGTGCAGGCCACCAGCCGGATGTTCTTCCTGCGTCGCTCGGGCCGGGTCGGGCAGACGGTGCTGCTGGAATTGCGCCGCCGGGTGTTCCGGCATTTCGGCAGGCTCGATGTGGCCTTCCATGACCGCTACACGTCGGGTCGGGTGGTCAGCCGGTCCACCAACGACGTCGAGGCCATCCAGGACATGCTGGAAACCGGATTCGACAGTCTGATCACCGCGGTGTTGACCTTGTTCGGCACGGCGATTCTGCTGGTGGCGCTGGACTGGCGGCTGGGCTTGATGTGCCTGGCGGCGTTCCCGGCGCTGGTGGCGTTGGTGTGGTGGTTCCGCACCGAGTCGGCCAAGATCTACCGGTTGGTGCGCGAGAGCGCCGCGCTGGTCATCGTGCAGTTCGTCGAGACCATGACCGGGATCAAGGCCGTGCAGGCCTACCGGCGGGAGCCGCGCAACCAGGAGATCTTCGACGACGTCGCCGATGAGTACCGGGCGATCAACGAGAAGACCTTCCAACTGCTGGCCGTCTTCATGCCGGGGGTGAAGCTGGTCGGCAACCTCACCACCGGCGTGGTGCTGCTCTACGGCGGCTACCGGGTGTTGCACGGCCAGATGACGATCGGCACCCTGACCGCGTTCCTGCTCTATCTGCGGATGTTCTTCGAACCGATGCAGGAGATCTCGCAGTTCTTCAATACCTTCCAGTCGGCGTCCTCGGCGCTGGAGAAATTGGCCGGGGTGCTGGCGCAGCCGCCCGGCATCGCCGATCCGGCCCGTCCGGTAGCGCTGCCGGATCCCAAGGGCGACATTGTATTTCGCGACGTGCGGTTCGAATACGCGCCGGGTCGCCCGGTGTTGCCTGGCCTTGAGCTTTCGGTGCCAGCCGGCCAGACGGTGGCACTGGTGGGCACCACGGGTGCGGGCAAGACCACCATCGCCAAGCTGATCGCCAGGTTCTACGACCCCACGGCGGGTTCGGTGACGCTGGACGGGGTGGACCTGCGTGACCTGGCACAGTCCGAGCTGCGTCGCCACGTCGTGATGGTCACCCAGGAGAACTTCATGTTCTCCGGAACCGTCGCCGACAACATCCGGTTCGGCCGGCCCGAGGCCAGCGACGCGCAGGTGGCCGCTGCGGCCGCGGCGGTCGGCGCGGACCGGTTCATCGAGACGCTGCCCGACGGGTATGCCACCGATGTCGCCAAACGCGGCGGCCGGCTCTCGGCGGGGCAGCGTCAGCTGGTGGCGTTCGCCCGGGCCTTCCTGGCCGATCCGGCGGTGCTGATCCTGGATGAGGCGACCTCCTCGCTGGATGTGCCCAGCGAGCGGATGGTGCAGCGGGCACTGGAAACCGTGCTGGCTGGGCGCACCGCGCTGGTGATCGCGCACCGGCTTTCCACCGTGCAGATCGCCGACCGGGTGCTGGTGCTCGAGCATGGCCGCATCGTCGAGGACGGTGCGCCGGGAGTTCTCATCGGCCGCGCCGACGGCGCCTACGCGGCGCTGCACCGGGCCTGGGTGGATTCCCTGGCCTGAGTGGGCGCGTACTGGTTCGCGGTCCTTGACTACGCAGCCTTGGCGGTGAGGCGCGTGGCTCCGCAGCTTCAGCCCGGAGCCACCGTAAACCGGTTGGCAGGCAACGGCGACGGCTGCTACTTTTCGGGAGACTGTGCGAGAGGACGAGGAGGTGGTACCCGTGAACGTATCGACGTGGGTGCTCCTCTTCGGGGTCACGGTCGGGCGGTAGGTCGTCCGGGAGCGCCGTTTAGCGAGCACTCCTGAAAGGCACGACCATGCACTTCATTTCCGAACAGCGCCTCGACGACGGCAGTCTCGAACGCGAATTCATCCTCGGCGAGATCCCCGGCATCCTGTGGACGCCCGCCTCCGCCTCATCACCGATGCCGCTGATCCTGCTCGGTCCTCCGCCCCTCGGGCTGCGCACGGTGTACCCACGACTGCTGGCCCGGGCCCGGCACGCCGTGGCGGAGGGTTTTGCCGCGGCCACCATCGAGCTGCCCTGGAGCGGTGAGCGGCCCCGTTCGGTCGCCGCCGATCAGGCCCTCGCCGACCTGCACCGGGCGCTGACGGTCGGCGGGCGGGTCAACGACGAAATCGTCGACCGGCTCATCCTCCCACTGGTCGACAAGGCGGTCCCGGAATGGCAGGCCGTCCTGGACGCCCTTCTCGAGCTGCCCGAGATCGGTGGCCCGGTCGGCTATTCGGGCGGGGTGATCGGCATCGGTATCCGGTTGGCGGTGGTCGAACCGCGCATTGCGGCCGCCGGCCTGTTTGCCGGGAGTTTCGTTCCCCGCTCCATGTTCGACGAGGCCCGCCAGGTCATGATTCCGCTGCACGTCCTGCTGCAGTGGGATGACGAAGGGAACGACCGGCAGATGGCACTGGACCTGTTCGACGCCTTCGGCTCCCAGGAAAAGACTCTGCACGCCAACATGGGCGGGCACACCGGCGTCCCGCAGTTCGCGGGGGAGGCCGCGGCCGGCTTCTTCGCCCGGCACCTGAAGTGAGGCCAGGCCGACAAGCCTGCAGCAGACCCTAGAGGGTCCCGGCCAGGCTGCCGCAATCGCGGAGGGATCGATCCCGGCCTCCGCGATTGTGGTCGGCGTTCGGATCAACCGATCGGGGTCAGGTCATCTCCCTTGAGTTAATCCACTTCAGATCTAACATCTTTCGATGTCACGAATCGCCCAGTCTTTTGTCGAACGGCGCGCGTTGCGGGCGGAATATATGCGGAACGGCACTTGGGAGTGGCCGTCTGGCATTGTCGGAATCTAGTTGGACTGATTGCGATGGGCTCGTGTAGACGGGCCGAATAAGTTGTCCGCGGACGGATGTCTTAGGACACCGCTGAAACGGTCATGGATTGTCTAGTGGATTCGCGTACCCACAGCGGTCGAGGAAGGCGACTGCTGGTTGCTTGATGCCCTCGAGGTCAGTCCGAACCTGTGGGTTGGCGTCCAAGTAAGCCTTCACCTGAGGGAGCATTTCGTCCCGGGATTGGCCTGCGAGGGTCGCGAAGAAGTCGTTCACGGGAGGATGGGTGAACAGATAGGCCGATGTGGCCGCAGCAACGCCCGCCCTGACGCCCGCCCAATCCGCGGGCGAGCAATTCGGCGGCGCAGGTGGCGGCGGCATTGGCGGCTCGGCACTTGCAGCCGCAGCGCTCCCTACAAACATTGCACCAGCCAATGCGACAGCACCGACGGCTCCCACTACTGTCCGGCGCCCAGAATCTAGTGACGGCAACATCATGGCTGCTTCTCCTTCATCGAATGAATAGCAGATTCATCGGGCCCGCTAGTAGAAATTGCTGGTCCTAGGACGACCGATTCTGGCCGTCCACGGCGAGGGAGACGCATCGCGCAGCGCTGAAGTCATCGTAGGCCTACTCCCGCGATCTAGGTGGTAGGGCTCCCTACCGCCTATGACGCCATACCCTAAGTCCCCGGGCTCCGGCGCGTAAGCAAATTCGCCATTGAAAGGTCGGTCGGTACGTCGCAAAAGTCCTACCACCGTGGTCGGCTTCGGCGGAACCCCCAAGGCGCACTTCGTTGCCATAGTCGCCACCGTCTGCGCTGAATCGAGCCCCCGGGCATTGCACGAATCGTAGGATCTCCACGCAGAGGCAACTGAGAGAAGTGTGCAATGAAGCCTTGGTTGGAACAAAGTGCCTTATCTGCCGTCGTCTTGGCAGTTCTGCCGCTGATCGAATTCGCCTCACCAGCGGTCGGCGGCGCTCAACCGCCACCACCTTGCCCGCCGGGCATGTACTGGAACTTCACTACGGTTGTATGCGAATTTCCGCCACCTCCACCGGTGTACGTCGATCCGTGGTTGCCGGTTTGGGTCCCGGATATCGTCGATGCCAACCTCGACCTCGATGTCGATATCCCAATTCCTGGCCCTCCGGGTATCGGGGCTCCAGGACCTCCAGGCGGGATCGGGCCAGGGGGACCGAATATCGGGCGTCCTGGACCAGGACCCATATCTCGCGGTGGGGGTGGTGGTCGGCGTGGCGGTGGGCGACGCTAGGTCGAGCGGTGGTGAAACTGAGCCGCTCGGGGTGGCATGCCGCTAGCCCTCGACGTCAACGTCGAGCACCGCGGTAAATGCCTGTGGGCGACCGTCTATGCGCACGGCAATCTGCCAGCGCCCGGGCGTTGTGAGAGCGACGTCGCTTACATAGCGGTCAACGCCGTCGGGGGCAACCACAGGCGTTGCGGTATAGCCGGTTTGGGGCAGGATCACCCCGATGAGCAGCAGGTACCGACGCTCCACTACACCTTCTCGATGTCAGGTAACCGCCAGGTCTTGTCGAACAGTTCCTGCTTTGGGCCGTACAGCCGGAACAGTACCTCGAACTGTCCGCCCGGCTTGGTGGGAATCCAGTTGGTGCCCTTGCCGTCCGGTGCGTCCGGGCCGAAATAGATGTCGACGGATCCGTCGGCGTTGGCGGCCAGATCCGGCCGGTGTGATGAACGGCTGGAATGCGGCAGTTCCCGGATCAAGGCGTGGGTGCTCCGGTCGTAGACCGTGGCCGACCAGTACAGCGAGACCGGGGGATCGGCGGGCACCCGCAACCGGTAGGTCCGTGCGCCGTCGAACGGGTCACCGTCCTTGTCGGCGATGGTCATCACGTAGAACTGGCCCTGGCCAAGGTGTTTGGCGCTGAAGTAGATGAACGAGTACAGCAGACCTCGATCGTCCACGGGGTAGCTGTCGGGATCGGCGAAACCGGTTTGCATGCCGCGCACTACTTCGGGGGAGGCCGGCACGGCCCAGTGCGTGCCCTCGAAGTACGGCGGGGAGAAGACCTTCGGGTATTGGGCGTCGAGCCAGTCGTGTGCGGCCGCGGCTCCGGATTCGAGTGTCAATTTCGTCTCGCTATCGGGCGAGAACTGCTTGCCCTTCTCGATGCCGATCGACTTGAGGATCGAGATCATCACCCGGTCCCGCTGCAACCACGGCTCGCGCTGCACGAACCGGTCGAGCAGCTCGAAGAACCGTAGATCGTAGGGAATGGTGCTGTCGTACAAGGCACCTGACGCATCGACGAACGTCGTCGCTGCGTCGTCCTGGCCCAGCGGGTAGAACTTGATGCGCTTGCCGTATGCGACCGCCGCGGCGATATCGGCATCGCTGCTGGAGGCGATGTTGGACCGTAACGCCCCGAACCCGGTGTAGGTCGCCGAAGGCAGCGCCACGTATCCGTCCGGGATCTGGCCGTCGAATCCGGGCGGCAGGATCAGGTACTTGCCGCCCTTGCCCTGGTCAACGCCGGCCGGGCCGACATCCTCCAACGCTTCCTGCCAACCGTTGTCCACCGACCCGGTGATGGAACCGCCTTCGGCAGGCGGGATTTCGAGCACCATCGGTCCGGCCTGGGTGTTGTAGAACGGGAAGAAGTACATGGTGTCGGGATTGGGTGTCAGAGTTTGGTTCTGCCAATCCAGCAGCTTCGACCAGAACACCACCTGGTTGTCAGCGGTCCCGACTGCAGAGCCAGCCTGTCGCAACAATTCGAAGTTGACCGCGGGCATGCCCCAGATGACGGCCTGGATCGCACGGGAAAGCGCCAAGGGGTCCATGCCCTGACGCTAATGCCTGACCGTCGCCGCGCCGGGATTCACCGCACGGTGTCGAAGAATGCCCGCACATCCTCGACGAACAGTTCCGGCTGCTCGAACGCCGCGAAGTGTCCGCCGCGCGGCATCGTGGTGAAGTGGGTGACGTTGTAACTGGCCTCGCACCAACGGCGGGAGGCGCGCAGGATCTCCTTCGGGAAGGACGCCACCCCGGTGGGCACACTGACGTAATCGCCGCCGCCGAAACTGTTGGCGCTCTCCCAATACAGCCGGGCCGATGACGCCGCCGAACCGGTAACCCAATAGAGCATGACGTTGTCGAGCATTTCGTCGCGGCTCAGCACATTCTCCGGATGGCCGTCGCAGTCCATCCACGACCAGAACTTCTCCACGATCCAGGCCAGCTGCCCGACCGGGGAGTCGGTCAGGCCGTAGCCCAGGGTCTGCGGCCGGGTGGACTGCTGCTTCATATAGCCCGAATCCCACCTGCGGTAGTTGCCCGCCTGGGCCAGGGCCTGCTGCTCCTCCTCGGTGAGCTCACCGAGGTCGGCAGGCGGCCGCGCGATCGGCATGTTGAGGTGGATGCCCACGCAGGTCCCCCCATTGCGGCCGATCTGAGTCGTCACCGCCGCGCCCCAGTCGCCGCCCTGCGCGCCGTAACGGTCGTAGCCCAGGCGTCCCATCAGGGTGTCCCAGGCCTGCGCGATCCGGCCGACGCCCCAGCCGGTGGTGGTGGGCTTGCCGGAGAATCCGTAGCCGGGCAGTGACGGGCAGACGATGTCGAAGCCGGCCGCGTTCAGTGGCTCGATCACCTTGTGGAATTCGACCACGGATCCGGGCCAGCCGTGGGTGAGAGCCAGCGGAAAAGCATCGGGCCGCGGTGAGCGCTGGTGGATGAAATGGATGTCGAGCCCGTCGATTTCGGTGGTGTACTGGTCGAACCGGTTCAGTGCGGCTTCGCGGGCGCGCCAGTCATAATCGTTGGCCCAGTAGTCGGCCAGCTCCCGGGTGTAGTCCAGTGGGATGCCCTGGGTCCAGTCCTCGACGCATTCGGGCTCGGGCCACCGGGTCCTTGCCAGCCGGGCTTTGAGATCGTCGAGATCGACGTCGGGTACGGCGATGCGGAATGGTCTGATCGGCTCCGTGATCGAAGACATGTGAGCCATCCTGTCGCACCGGTCAGCGGTAGACCAGCCCGCTGAGTCGCCAGGCCAATTGGTGGCGGACCACCGGCAGATGCGAGGCCAATTCCATCAGCACATTGCGTACCGGGCGCAGCGGCGGCGGCAGCGTGGCCACTCGGGTCAGCTGCCCGGTCAGCGACAACACCTGCTGCGCGATCGGCCGGCGTGCCGCGCTGTAGTCGTCGAGCACCGTGTCCGGTGCGCCGGTCAACACCGCGGCGAGGGCGTCGGCAAGCGCCACCGCATCCTGGACGCCCAGGTTCATGCCCTGCCCGCCGGCTGGGCTGTGCACGTGGGCGGCGTCGCCCGCGAGCAGGAGCCGGCCGGCCCGGTAGGTGTCGGCGACGCGGTGCTGAATGCGGAATCGTGAACCCCAGATGACTTCGGTGACAACGGTTTTCCCGGGGCCGAAGCCGCGTTGGTCGAGCAACCGCTGGACGTAGGGCACCGTCGGGCGCTCCGGTGCGTCGGCGGCCGGCGCGACGATGCGGAACACGTCGCCGGGCAGCGGCGCGACGACGGTAAGCCCAGTCTTCGCGTAGAACAGGATCACTCCCTCGTCGTCGAGTGGTGCCGCCAGTCGCACATCGGCCAGCGCGAACGACTCCGGGTATTCGCCTCCGGTGAATCCGATGCCGGCCTGCTCGCGGACCCGGCTGTGGATACCGTCGGCGCCGACGACGTAGCGGGCCCGTATCGCGGTGCCATCGGTGAACGTCGCGGTGACCCCCTCGGCTTCCTGCTCCACGTGCTGCAGGGTCAGCGGCCGGATCACCGTGCCGCCGAGTTCGGTGAGCCGCTGCAGCAGGATCCGTTCGGTGTTGGCCTGGGACAGCATGAGCGTGAACGGATAGGCGGTGGGCAGCTCGCTGAAGTCGACGGGGATCAGCACGCGGTCGCCGGCGCGCATGGTGAAGGTCGGTGCGATCAGCCCTTCGGCGATCATGCGGCGGGATACGTCGAGGCGTTCGAGTACCTCCAGGGTCCGTGCGGCCACGGCGGCGGCCCGCGACGTGTTGGCGCCCTCGGGCAGCTTGTCGACGACGGTGACGTCGATCCCGTGGTTGCGCAGGGTGGCGGCCAGCGTCAACCCGGTCGGACCGGCCCCGATCACCAGGACGTCGGTGGATTTTGCGTGCTCAACGCGTTCGCGGTTGGTCATTTCGAGCCCCTCTCATCGGGCCTGCCGGACAAGTCAACACTTGTTGACATACTCGATGATCACCCCGTTTCACATCGATGTCAACACCCGTTGACCTACGATGGGCCCCATGAAGCGTTCAGCCGATCGGACCAGGGAGGCGATCCTGGCGGCGGCCCGGGAGCAGTTCGCCGCGGCCGGTTACCAGGGCACGACCATCCGGGCGGTCGCCGCGGCCGCCGGCATCGACCCGGCGCTGGTGATCCGGTATTTCGGCACCAAGGACAAGCTGTTCGCGACCGCATCGGAGTTCGACCTGCGATTCCCCGATTTCTCTGCGATGGACCGGTCCCGGATGGGCTGGCTGCTCGTCGAGCATTTCCTCAACCGCTGGGAAGGCGACGAGGCGCTCACCGTCCTGCTGCGCTCGGCGACCACCAATGCCGAAGCCGCGCAACGCATGCGCGACATCTTCGGTGCCCAGCTGGTTCCGGTCGTCGCGACCGTGGCGCCGGCCGCCGAGGCCGAGCGGCGGGCCGGGTTGATCGGCAGCCAGATGATGGGTCTGGCGTTGTGCCGGTTCGTGCTTGCGGTGCCGCCGGTGGCGGCCATGACCCGCGAGGAGATCGTCTCCTCGATCGGCCCGACGATCCAGCGCTACTTGTCAGGGGAGCTGGCGTAGCCTGCGGGCCTTGGACACCGCCTCGTGGCGGTTGCGCGCCCCGAGTTTGGCTGTGGCACTGCGCAGATAGCTCTTGACGGTTTCCGGGCGCAGCGAAAGGCGTTGCGCAGCCTCGGCATTGGTGCAGCCCAGGGCGACCTGGGCGAGCACGTCGACCTCCCGCGCGGTCAGCGGAGCGCTCGCCGGGGCATCGCCGCGCAGTGAGCGGGCCAGCCGGTCGGCCAGATCCCGCAGCGGGCCGGCCAGTGCGGGGGTATCGGCGGCCAACCGGCGCAGATCGGCGTACACCGAACGGATCTGCTCGGCGTCCGCGGGCTGACCGCTGAAGTTGGCCAGCTGTGCCTCGCGCATCCGCATCCGCCGGTCCACCTCGTCGCGCACCCGCAACTCCTCGCCGAGCCGGTGAGCCGAGGCCACCATCGCGGCGGCCGTGCGGTCGCCGATCGGGGCGCTGGTGCGATGCGCGCCGTACAGAACGGCCCGCGTCGTACCGTCGACCACCACCGGCACCGCCAGGATCGAGCGAATGCCCTCGGTCAGCACCGGCCCGTCGTAGTCGTGGGTGATGGTCGACGCATGCCGGTAGTCCGGCACCGAGGTGGGCCGGCGTGACACCACGGTGACGCCGCCCAGCCCGGCGCTGGGCCGCACCGCGAGCCCGCGCATGGCCCCGGTGCGGGTGCCGAAGAACTCGCTCAACAGCAGGGTGTCCTCGTGCACCTCGCCGCCGAATGTCAACGGCAGGCCGGTGCCGGTGGCCATCTGGCGTAGTTCGGCGCGGACCGCATCGGCGTCACGCGGCCGCAGCAGCGAGGAACGCATCGCGGATACCCACTTTCGGGGGTAGCGGTCGGACTGTGTGACGTAGAGCATAGCTGCCATGCAGAGCAATGCCGTTCTCTACCGTGGTGCCCGGGACCAGCTCGTCGCCAGCGTCGCCGACTACGACAAGGCGGTCGCGACGTTCGCCTTCCCGGAGCTGACTGGGACGTTCAACTGGGCCACTGACTGGTTCGACGGCATCGCGGCCGACCCCGGCTCCGCCGACCGGCTGGCCTTGTGGATCGTCGAGGAGGACGGCTCCGAGCAGCGGATCACGTTTGCCGAGATGGCGCGGCGCTCCGACCAGGTCGCCACCTGGCTGCAGGGCCTCGGCGTCGGCAAGGGCGACCGCGTCCTGCTCATGCTTGGCAACCAGGTCGAACTGTGGGAGTCCATGCTGGCCATCGCCAAGCTGGGCGCGGTCGTCATGCCGACCACCGGAGCGCTCGGCCCGGCCGACCTGGCCGATCGCATCACCCGTGGCGGTGCCCGGTTCGTCATCGCCAATGCCGCCGACGCGGACAAGTTCAGCGAGGTGGCCGGGGACTACGTGCGCATCGCGGTGGGCGCCGCGCTCGAAGGCTGGCACACCTACTCCGACGCCTACCAGGTCGAGCCGCAGCGGTTCGAGGCCGTGACCACCGTCGACGACCCGATGCTGATCTACTTCACCTCCGGCACCACCAGCAAGCCTAAGCTGGTCGAGCATTCCCAGGTCTCCTACCCGGTCGGGCACTTGTCGACGATGGCCTGGATCGGAGTGCAGCCCGGTGACGTGCACCTGGCGATCAGTTCACCCGGCTGGGCCAAGCATGCGTGGAGCTGTTTCTTCGCGCCCTGGATCGCCGAGGCCACCATCTTCGTCTACAACTACCACCGGTTCGACGCCGCGGCGCTGCTGAACCAGCTGCGCCGGGCCAAGGTCAACACGTTCTGCGCCCCGCCGACCGTGTGGCGGATGCTGATCCAAGCCGATCTGGGCGGGCGGCCGGAGGGACTGCGGGAGATCCTGGGCGCCGGTGAGCCGCTCAATCCCGATGTCATCGCCCAGGTCGAGGCGGCGTGGGGGTTGACCATCCGCGACGGCTTTGGTCAGACCGAGACCACCCTGCAGGTGGGCAACACCCCCGGCCAGCCGGTGAAAGCCGGTTCGATGGGCCGGCCGATGCCGGGCGTCCCGGTGGTGCTCGTCGACCCGATCACCGGCGAGCTCGCCGATGAGGGCGAGATCTGCCTGGATCTGGCCGCGCGGCCGCGCAACCTGATGACCGGCTATCTCGATGACCCGCAACGCAATGCGGCGGTGATGGCCGGCGGCTACTACCACACCGGTGACGTCGCCAGTCGTGATGCCGACGGCTACATCACCTACATCGGTCGCACCGACGACGTGTTCAAATCCAGTGACTACAAGGTGTCGCCGTTCGAACTGGAAAGCGTGCTGATCGAGCATCCCGCGGTGGTGGAGGCCGCGGTGGTGCCGCAACCCGACGACACCCGGCTGGCGGTTCCGAAGGCCTATGTCGCGCTGGCCGAGGGTTGGGAAGCCAACGCCGACACCGCAAGAGAGGTCATGACGTATGCCAGGGACCATCTGGCGCCGTATCTGAAGGTGCGCCGGGTCGAGTTCGTCGACCTGCCCAAGACCATTTCGGGCAAGATCCGCCGGGTCGAGCTGCGCAACCGTGAGGACGCCGCCGCCCAAGCCGGCGAACCGATTTCGACCGAATACCGATACGAGGATCTGGTGAAATGACGTCCTACGACGCGGGGTCGACGGAGATCGCCCTGCTCGAAGAGACGATCGGCGCGAACTTCGAGCGGATCGCGACAGCGGATCCGGACGCCGAGGCGCTGGTGGACATCAGCTCCGGTCGGCGCTGGACATATGCCGAGCTCAACTCCGAAATCGACATGGTGGCACGGGGTTTGATGGCACTCGGCGTCGAGAAGGGCGACCGGGTCGCGATCTGGGCACCGAATTGCCCGGAGTGGGTGATGGTGCAGTATGCGACGGCCAAGATCGGCGCCGTGCTGGTCAACATCAACCCGGCGTATCGCACGCATGAATTGGCCTATGTGCTGAACCAGTCGCAGGTGCGGACGTTGATTTCGGCGACGGTGTTCAAGACTTCCGATTATGTGGCCATGGTGGCCGAGGTTCGCGACCAGTGCCCGGCCTTGCGCGAGGTGATCTTCCTCGGCACGCAGGACTGGGAGGTGCTGCGCACCGGTACCGTGCCCGACGCCGAGCTGCGGGCCAGGATGGCGGGGCTGGCGAACAGCGATCCGATCAACATCCAGTACACCTCGGGGACAACGGGTTTCCCCAAGGGGGCGACGCTGAGCCACCGCAACATCATCAACAACGGGTTCTTCGTCACCGAGGGCATCGCGCTGGGTCCGGCCGACCGGGTGTGTATTCCGGTGCCGTTCTATCACTGCTTCGGCATGGTGATGGGCAACCTCGGTGTCACCAGTCACGGCGCCACGATCGTGATTCCGGCGCCGGGCTTCGACGCCGGCGCCACGCTGGCTGCGATCGAATCCGAGAAATGCACCGCCGCCTACGGGGTGCCGACGATGTTCATCGCGATGCTGGGACACCCGGACTTTGCGCAGCGCGATCTGTCCTCGCTGCGGACCGGCATCATGGCCGGTTCGGTGTGCCCGACCGAGGTGATGAAACGCGTTGTGGCCGACATGCATATGGCGGAAGTCGCGATCTGCTACGGGATGACCGAAACCTCGCCGGTGTCCTGTCAGACGCTGATCGACGACGATCTGGAGCGGCGCACCGCCACCATCGGGCGGGCCCACCCGCACCTCGAGGTCAAGATCGTCGACCCGGATACCCGCGAGACGGTCGAGCGCGGGCAGCCCGGCGAATTGTGCACCCGCGGTTACTCGGTCATGCTCGGCTACTGGAACGATGAGGCCAAGACCGCCGAGGCGGTGGATGCTGAGGGCTGGATGCACACCGGAGACCTGGCGGTGATGCGTGCGGACGGCTACTGCGCGGTGGTCGGCCGGATCAAGGACCTGGTGATCCGCGGCGGGGAGAACATCTACCCGCGCGAGGTCGAGGAGTTCCTGTACACCCATCCCGATATCGACGACGCCCAGGTGATCGGGGTGCCCGACGAGCGCTACGGCGAGGAGATCTGCGCCTGGATCCGGATGAAACCCGGCCGGGACCCGCTGGATGCCGAGGCGGTCAAGGCGTTCGCCTCCGGCAAGCTCGCGCACTACAAGATCCCCCGCTACGTGCACGTCGTCGACGAGTTCCCGATGACCGTCACCGGCAAGGTTCGCAAGGTCGACATGCGCGCGGAGAGCGTCAAACTGCTGGGCCTCTAGCCCATTTCGGTCAGGCCAGTAACGGGCTGAGCCGCGCCGCGTACTCGACCAGCGTCGGTACCTGCCGCTGCAACAGTTCGGCCTGATCCGCACGCCCGGACATGGCCACCGCCGCCACCAGGGCGCCCGACGCCGCGCGCACGGGTACCGCGACGCACGCCGACTCCCTGTCCAGCTCACCGGTCTGCGACGAGAACCCTTGCCGGCGAACGGCGTCGAGTTGAGCGAGCAGGGTTTCTGGCACCGGCCCCGAGATCAGTTCACCGACATCGCGCTTCTCGGCCAGCAGCAGTTTCCCGACGGCACTGGCAGACAGGCGCCGGTTGAGGGTCGACTCGCCGACCGGCGGCGGGAACTCGGTGTCGATATCCGCACCGCGAACCGAGGTGTTGGTGAAGTAGTACAGGTGCACACCGAAACGCACCGACAGCCGCAACTCGGCGAGGACGTCGCGGGCGGCCGTGCACACCGTCGGCGATACCGCGGCGTCGATCAGCACCCCCATCCGAGGGCCGAGGGAGAACCCGGACAGGTCCGGCAGGCGCACGATATAGCCGTCGGCGACAAGCAGATTCAGCAGCCGGTAGGTCGTGGCCGACGGCAAGGACAGGTTCTGCGCGATCTCCTTGGCGGTGACACCGAGACCCGCCCGGGCCACTTCCTCGAGTACGAGCAGCGCACTCTGCACGGCCTTGGGTTGCCGCCCGGACAGCGAGCCTTCGGGTGGACTCATCGCCGGACCTCCCACGGGTTGTAGTCGGCGAAGATGTCACCGGCCACCGTTTCGTCGAACACACCCACCCGCTCGGCCAGACCGGGGACGTGGCTGGCCCGGACCGCGTAAACCCCGAACCCGACTGCCATCAGGGTGGCGTAGACGGCGGTGGCGATCCACACCGGCGACGCCACCGTGAACGCCGCCCAGGCAATGATGGCGACCATCGATGTTGCGGCGGCCAGGCCGATGATCAGCGGTGTCCGGGTCAGCTCGCCGATGCGGTGCAGGAACGCCGGTGTCGCCAGACAGACCAACAGATACGCGCCGACGTATCCGTGTGCCGACACGGCCAGCAGCCCGATCATCACTTCCCGGGGAGAACCGACGAGCATCAGATAGCCGATCGGCACGGCGGCGATCAGCGGCATCGAGATGAGCAGCGCGATGTGCGGGGTGCGGAACCGCCGATGGACACGGCCCAGGCGCTCGGACACCACGCCCTCGCGTCCCATCGCGAACAGGGTGCGAGACAACGCCGTTGTCGACCCGATGATGCAGGCGAACCACGATGCCGTGATGCCGAGCTCCATCACGACCGACAGGGCCGTGGAACCGGGGCCGGAGCCGGGCAGCGTCAAAACCAGGGGAGTGGAACCGACACCGCCCTGCACGGTCCTGCCCGACTGCATGGCCACCGCGAACATGTACAGCACGCCCAGCGCGACCGGGGTCCAGCGAATCGCGCGCGGCACAGTCACGAACGGTTTGCGGGCCTCGCGGGCGACGGTGCCTGCGCTCTCGAAACCCTCGAATGAGGTGATGGTCAACAACAGTGCGAAACCGAGGGCCGAATACGACTGCGGAGCAACGGTATCGGCGCGCTCATGACCTGCGGCCAGGGTGCTGGTGAAGGTGATGAACAGGACCGCGGCAGCCGCTACGACCGCGAAAACCTCCACTGTCAACGAGATTCGGGCTGACAGCCGGACGCCTCGCACCATCAGGATCAACGCCACCGCCGCCACCACCACGGCGAGCACCGCGATGGTTGGTCGTCCGGCCGGCACCCCGACGCGGTTGAGCAGCGCAGCGAGATACGCGGCCGCGCCCAGGACGCTGGCCATCGCGGCCGCCGCGTACCCGATCACCACCGACCACCCCGCGGCGATGCCCGGTATCGGTCCCAGTCCCTTGACGGTATAGCTGTACAGCCCGCTCACCGCGATCATCCGGGAGGCGAACTGCGCGATGCAGTAGCCGACGGCGGTCATCAGCAGCGCCGTCACGAAGAACACCGGAAGCGTCCACGCGCCCGCCGCGGGGATGACGAGTGCCGGCAGCGTCACCATCACCGCCGACGGCGCCACCGCCGACACCGACTGGCCCAGCACCTGAGCGAACGAAAGCTGCGCGCGCCGGAGCCCCGAGACCGGCGAGCTGCTTCGCATCCCTTTTTGAGGGCCCGGTTGCCGCCTCATCCGTCGCAAGGTAGTCGATCGGAGCGGGCCACCACAGCGATGTTCGGTAAATCTTCGACAACTTCAAATGAGAATCCGCCGGTGCCGGCGCGCGGCCAGGGCCGGCGGACGCGCCGTCGCGGTCACACCAGCTGGGAATTCATCGGAAATTCGAATGAGAACTGCCGGTAAATTTCAAATGAGAATGGAAAACGCTGAAATACCCATTACGAATTAGTGGTGACTCACACCACATCCGCGGGTAGATATGACATTCATGACAACAGTGCTCAGTGCCGATCTGGACCCGAGAACCGTCGAATTCATGTCTCGGCCGCGACACCTGTTCATCGACGGCCGTTGGGTCGAGGCCGCGTCCGGACGGCGGTTCGACACCGTCGACCCGGCCACCGAAGGGGTCATCACCACCGTGGCTCAGGCCGGGGTCGAGGACGTCGAGCGGGCGGTGACCGCCGCCCGCCGGGCCTTCGAGGACGGCCCGTGGCCGACCATGACCCCGGCCGAGCGGCAGCGCATGCTGTGGCGCATCGCCGAGGGCATTTCCGCCCGCGCCGACCAGTTCGCCCAGCTGGAGAGCATCGACAACGGCAAGTCCGTAGCGGTCGCCAAGGCTGTCGACGTCACCTGGGCCGCGGAGATCTTCTACTACTACGCGGGCTGGGCCACCAAGATCGAGGGCCGCACCATCCCGGTGTCGGTGCCCTGGGCCCCGGGCGCGCGGTTCCACGCGTTCACCCTGCGCGAGCCGGTCGGCGTCTGCGCCCAGATCATCCCGTGGAACTTCCCGCTGGTGATGGCCGCGTTCAAAGTGGCACCCGCGCTGGCCTGCGGGAACACCGTCATCCTCAAGCCCGCCGAGCAGACCCCACTGACCGCGCTGCTGCTGGCCGAGGTGATCGCCGAAGCCGGTGTGCCCGACGGCGTGGTCAACGTGCTGACCGGGTTCGGCGATGTCGGGGCCGCGCTGTCGGCGCACGACGGGATCGACAAGGTCGCGTTCACCGGTTCCACCGAGGTGGGCCGCAAGATCGTCAACGCCGCATCGGGCAACCTCAAGAAGGTCTCGCTGGAACTCGGTGGCAAGAGCCCGCAGGTGATCTTCGCCGACGCCGACCTGGAGGCCGCTATTCCCGGCGTGGCCAGCGGCTTCCTGTTCAATCACGGCCAGACCTGCACCGCGGGCACCCGGCTGCTGGTCGAGGACGCCATCTTCGACGAGTTCACCGCCGGCGTGGCCGAGCACGCCGCCGGCCTGCGCATCGGCCCCGGCCTCGACCCCACCAACGACATCGGCCCGCTGGTATCGGGTGAGCAGCTCAGCAAGGTCACCGGTTATCTGGACGCCGGGATCGCCCAGGGTGCCCGGGCCCTGGCCGGCGGCGGTCGCCACGGTGACACCGGCTTCTACGTCCAACCGACGCTGCTGGTCGACGTGGACCGGGAGTTCAGCGTCTACCGGGAGGAGATCTTCGGGCCGGTCGCCGTCGCGGTGCCGTTCAACCGCGAGGGGCGGGGTAGCGCCTCAATCAGGGAAGCCGCCAACGACACGCCCTACGGGCTGGCCGCCAGCGTGTGGACCCGTGACGTGTCGACCGCGCACCAGGTGGCCGCGCAGATCAAGGCGGGCACGGTGTGGGTGAACTGCCACAACGCGTTCGACACCGCATTGCCGTTCGGCGGTTACAAACAATCCGGTTGGGGTCGCGAACTCGGCGAGGGTGCCATTGCCGAATACACCCAGACAAAAGCCGTCAATATCGCGCTCTGATTTTTTTATGCGCCGTCAAATGAGAATCGCCAGCGACATCCATTCCCATTCAATTCCACTGAAGGTGATGCCATGACAACTGACGCAGTTCTGGAACCCGGCGTGACCGCCGGTGGTCCCTCCCACCGACTGGCGGGAAAGCTCGGCCCCACCGCCATCGTGTTCATGGTGGTCGCGGCCGCCGCGCCGCTGACCGTGGTCGCCGGCACCTTCCCGATCGGCATCGCTGCCGGCAACGGAGCGGCGTTCCCCGCGTCCTACGGAGTGTGCACCGTCGTGCTGTTGTTGTTCGCGGTCGGTTTCACCGCCATGACGCGCCACATCCGTGGTGCCGGCGCCTTTTACACCTACATCGCGCACGGGTTCGGCCGGCATGCGGGGCTCGGTGCGGCCTTCCTGGCCCTGCTGTCCTACACCGCCGTGCAAGGCGGCGTGTACGGGTACATCGGTGCTTCGCTCAACGAGCTCGTCACCAGTCATGGCGGACCGTCGGTGCCCTGGTACTGCTACGCGCTGGTGATGATGGCGATCACCGGGTTCCTCGGCTACCGGCACATCGAATTGTCCGGCAAGGTGCTGGGCGTCCTGCTGGTCTGCGAGGTCGGCATCGTCCTGGTGATCAACGTCGCGGTGATCGGCCGTGGCGGGGCCGACGGTCTGTCGACTGCGGTGCTGCATCCGGGCAACTTCTTCTCCGGCGCCCCGGGTATCGCGCTGATCTTCGCGCTGGCCGGATACATCGGGTTCGAGGCCACGGCGGTGTTCCGCGACGAGGCCCGTGATCCCGCCCGGACCATCCCGCGGGCCACCTATGTGGCGCTGCTGGTCATCGGCGGGTTCTACGCGTTGTCCAGCTGGGCTCTGGTCAGCGCCTGGGGCGACGCGGGCGCGGTGACCGAGGCGACCGACAACCCGGGCACCATGCTCACCGAGACCGCGACCCACTACGTCGGCGCAGTGGCCGGTGACCTGGTCCAGATCTTCCTCATCACAAGCCTTTTCGCGGCGCTGCTGTCCTTCCACAATGTGCTGGCCCGGTACATCTTCTCGCTGGGCAACACCCGGGCGCTGCCCGAGCGGTGCGGTCGGTCGCATCTGCGTCACGACTCCCCGCACATCGCGTCGGCGGTGCAGACCGCCTCGGCGCTGGTGTTGGTCGGCGCGTCCGTCGTCGCGAACCTGGACCCGGTGACGCAGGTGTTCACCTGGTTCGTCGGCGCCGCCTCGGTGGGCATCGTGGTGCTGATGACGCTGACCTCGGCGGCCATCATCGTCTACTTCCATCGCACCCGCTTCGACACCCGGCGGTGGAACACCGTCATCGCG
The DNA here is from genome assembly GCF_029893345.1 of Mycolicibacterium frederiksbergense. Classification (GTDB taxonomy): domain Bacteria; phylum Actinomycetota; class Actinomycetes; order Mycobacteriales; family Mycobacteriaceae; genus Mycobacterium; species Mycobacterium frederiksbergense_B. The sequence goes on from NZ_JARXVE010000010.1 coordinate 177,887, forward strand.
CCCGGCCTCGGCTTCGCCGGCCTGGCGGTGCTGTCGGTGATGACCGCGGTGAACTTGCCACTGCTTGTCGGTGGCTCCGGCACCCTGGCCGCCATCATCGGCGTGCTACTCGCCGGCGCCTTCCTCGGCGGCATCGTGGTCGCGGTCATGCGCCCACATGCCGGACATCAAGACGAAAACACTGATATCGCAAAGGAGATCGCACGATGACCGCAACACTCGAACCTCAGCAGAAGACCGCTGCCCCCGACCATCCACTCACGCCCCTGAGCGCCGACGAGATCCGCGCGGCACGCCGCATCGTGGATGAGCACGGGCTGCTCGGCGAGAGCGTCCGCTTCGTGTTCGTCGCCCTGGACGAACCCCACAAACGGGACGTGCTGGCCTTCACCCCTGGCGACGACATCGACCGCCGGGCCCGGGTGCTGCTGCTGGACCGCGCCACCGGCCAGGGTTCCGACCTGGTGGTGTCGGTGACCGAAGGGCGCGTGGTCAGCGAGGTGTCGATCGACAGCACCGTCGACGGCCACGTGCCGATCCTCGACCAGGAATTCGAGGACATCGAGTCGTTCCTGCTCGACTGCCCCGAGTGGATCGAGGCGATGACCAGACGCAAGCTGAATCCCACTGATGTGCGGGCGGTTCCACTGTCGGCCGGGGTGTTCGGCCACGAGGACGAGGTGGGGCGCCGGATCGTGCGGGTGCTGGCGTTCTACCAGTACGACGAGGCAGACCTGCCGTGGGCGCACCCGATCGACGGCGTGGTGGCCTACGTCGACCTCACCGGCCGCAAGGTCGTCAAGGTGATCGATGAGATTGAGCTGCCGCTGCCGACCGAACGCGGTCAGTGGGATGCCGAGCCGCACGCCGTGCCGGCGCGCACCGATCTCAAACCCATCGAGATCACCCAGCCCGAGGGGGCTAGTTTCACCGTCGACGGCAACCGGATCACCTGGGCCGACTGGGATTTCCGGTTCGGCTTCGACGTGCGTGAAGGCCTGACCCTGCACCAGCTGTCGATCGACGGCCGGCCCGTGGTGTACCGCGCATCCGTCGCGGAGATGGTCGTACCGTATGCCGACCCGTCGCCGGTGCGGTACTGGCAGAACTACTTCGACCAGGGCGAGTACCTGTTCGGCCGCTACACCAACGCGCTCGAACTGGGTTGCGACTGCCTGGGCGAGATCAAGTACTTCGACGTCACCATTGCCGACGAGGATGGCAACCCCAAGGTGATGAAGAACGCAATCTGCTTGCACGAGGAGGACTTCGGCGTGCTGTGGAAGCACACCGACATGTTCAACGGCATGGCCGAGGTTCGCCGTTCGCGTCGCCTGGTGATCTCCTTCTTCCTGACCATCGGCAACTACGACTACGGCTTCTACTGGTACCTCTACCTGGACGGCACCATCCAGCTGGAGGCCAAGGCCACCGGCATCGTGTTTGCTTCGGCCTACCGCGGCCCGGACGGCTTCTCCACCGAGATGGCCCCCGGGCTGGGTGCGCCGTTCCATCAGCACATGTTCTCGGCGCGGCTGGACATGGCTGTCGACGGGCTCACCAACACGGTCGAGGAAGTAGATGCCGTCGCGGTCCCCGTCGGCCCGGACAACCCGTGGGGCAATGCCTTCCGCCCGCAGAAGACGAAGCTGACCCACGAGCTGGAAGCCATGCGCACCGCCGACAACCTCAAGGCGCGCACCTGGCACATCACCAACCCGACCAAGCAGAACCGGCTCGGTCAGAACGTCGGCTACGCGCTGTACCCCGAGGGACAGCCCACCCTGTTGGCCGATCCGTCGAGCTCGATCGCGAAGCGGGCCGCCTTCGCAACCAAGCACCTGTGGGTGACCAAATACGATCCGGCCGAACGGTATCCGGCGGGTCAGTTCGTCAACCAGCACCCGGGCAATGCCGGGCTGCCGTCCTACGTCGCGCAGGACCGCAACATCGACGGCGAGGACATCGTGGTGTGGCACACCTTCGGTCTGACCCACTTCCCGCGGCCCGAGGATTGGCCGGTGATGCCGGTGGACTACGCCGGGTTCAAGCTCAAGCCGGTCAGCTTCTTTGACCAGAACCCGGCATTGGACGTTCCAGCTGCACCGAGGTCGCACTGCTGCGAGGATTGATTCCATGTCCATCGGTCGCACGCCCGCCGTCCTCGGACGGCGGGCGTGTGCCGTGCTGGCCGCGGGCTCGGCGGCGTTGCACGGTGTGATGTTGAGCCACGGCGGCAGTGCCGCGCTGATGGCGCTGATGGCCACGATGATGATCGCGTGCCTGTTCTGCGCGCGTGACCTGTGGCAGCGGGGCGCCCTGAGGGTGTGGTGTGCAGTGGCGCTGATGAACCTCGCGATGATCGCCGTGCACATGCCCATGCCTGGGCACCAACACGGGGCCGCATTGGCCGGCCCGCACCAGACCTCGACGCTGATGGGTGCGGCCACGCTGCTGGCGCTGATCGAGGTAATGCTCGCTGCGGCCGTGCTGATCTACCGCACGCGGGGTCGCTCGGTCACCGCGTTCGTAACGTCAGGGTGAGAACCCGTTCGGTTTCCCGCCGTGGCGTTACGCACGCGACGCCCACGCCTTGGCGAGCCTGCCGCGGACCGTGCCCGCACCGTCGCGGGCGGTGATCCGGATGACGATCCAGCACTCGTTGTAGACCGGGTATTGAGTCTGTGGCGGCGGGTAGCCCGCGCGAATGATCAGCAACCGCAACCACGGCCCAGGCGACGACCCGCGGGCCCACCGACGGTTCGGGTGTCTTTCGCAACGTAGGCATCGTGATGGACCGCGATGAACCGGCTTCGCAGGTCGTGGCGCGTCAACGCCCCGGCTGCAAGCGCCTCACTGCCGATAAATGGTTCCCCCATGGGCGAAGAGTGTGCCGACCGGTACCGACACGCCTGCATTCGTAACGTCAGGGCGGAAAAATGGCCGGATTCCCGCCGTGGCGTTACGCACGCGACGCCCAGTGGCGGGTAGCCCGGCGCGCCCGCCCGCTCATACGTTTGCACAACGCTGGGTATACGTCCTATACGCGGCGGCCATTCCAACCGCCTGTGGGCACCTTTGATACTCGACACACACCCCACCAGGATGTGAGGAGCATCTCAGTGACCTCAGAGGTTATAGACGGTCCGGCCCACGCGCCGACCCCTGCGACCGCGGCAGCCGACACCAAACTGAACCGCGGGTTCAGCTTCCGGGCCGCGCTGTCGCTGGCATTCGCCGACATCTCCCCGATTGTCGCGCTGTACGCGATCTTCGCGCTTGGCCTGTTCGCGGCCGGTCCGCGGTTCTTCTGGGCGTTTCCGATCGTCCTGGTGGGCCAGTTGTTGGTCGCCTGTGTCTTCGGCGAGCTGGCGTCGCGGTGGCCGTACGCGGGCAGCGTCTATCAGTGGGCGCGCCACGTCCGGGGCACCGCCTGGGGTTGGTTCGCCGCTTGGGCGTACATGTGGGGGCTCACCCTGACGCTGTCCACGATGGCCTATGCCGCGGCCGGCTTCCTGCTGGAGGTCGTCGGCGTCGAGGATGCCGGCCGGTGGACCAAGGCGGCCGTCGCGCTCGGCGTGATCGCGTTCGGCACCGCCGCCAACATGATCGGCCGCGGAGTGCTCAAGGTGATGATCGTGGCGAGCATCATCTGCGAGATCGTCGCCTCGGTGGTCCTCGGCGCGATTCTGCTGCTGTTCTACCGCGTCAACCCGATCTCCACCCTCTTCGAGGGCCTGCCGGACCAGCACGGTTCCACGCTCGGCCCGATGCTCATCGCCATCGCATTCGCCGGTTGGGCCTTCCTGGGCTTCGAATCGGCCGGCTCGATCGCCGAGGAGGTCGAACGACCGGAGCGCAACGTACCCAAGGCGATCATCCTGGCCCTGCTGCTGGTCGGAGTCATCGTGATGTTCTCCAGCGTCGCGGTGATCCTGGCGATCCCGGATCTGCCCGCGGTGCTCAACGAGAAGTCCGGCGACCCGGTATCGGCGACCCTGCTCACCCACCTCGGTCCTTCCATCGCGAAGCCGCTCCTGATCATGTTCGTGATCGGGTTCGTATCGGCCTTCCTCGCCGTCCAGTCGGCGGTCTCCCGAGCCGTGTACGGCGCGGCACGCGACCGCGCGCTCCCGGGCGCGGCGCAGCTGTCGCGGCTGTCCGGTCCCGAGCGCATGCCGATCCGCGCCATCGGACTGACCGCGGTCGTGTCGGCACTGTTCATCCTGTTCGCAGGGTCGAACCTCTACGACATGCTGGTCAACTTCAGCGTGATGGGTCCATACATCGCCTTCGCCATCCCGGTGTTCGGAGCCGCGCTGGCGCGTGCCACCGGCCGGTGGAAGCCGGGCCCGTTCACCCTCGGCCGGTGGGGTGCCCCGGTCACCTATGCCGCCGCGGCCTGGCTCGCGTTCGAGGTGGTCAACGTCGTCTGGCCCCGCCAGCAGGACGGCCAGCCCTGGTACATCGACGCCAGCATGCTGCTCAGCCTGATCGCCCTGGGTGTCCTCGGCATCCTCGTCTACCTGCGTGTCCGCGGTCGGATCACCGCACCCGTCGGCGAAACCGCACCCGTGTCCCAACAAGTAAAGGAGTGAATCCCATGTCATCTGTCGCCGTCGTGACCGGCGCCGCGTCCGGCATCGGCGCCGCGATCGTCGCCGCGCTGCAACGCAGCGGCTGGAGCGTGGCCGGCCTCGACCTGCAGCCCAGCCCGGACGTGCAGCTCGGACTGGCCTGCGACGTCGCCGATTCCGATGCCGTCGCCGCCGCGGTCGACCGCATCGGCACCGAGCTGGGTCCGATCGGCGCGCTCGTCAGCGCGGCCGGCCACTACGAGTACTCGCCGATCGGTGACATCACCGAGGAGCGCTGGAACCGGATGCTCTCGGTCCACCTCGGTGGGCTGGTCAATACCGCGCGGGCGGTGCTGCCCGGGATGCTGGAGCGGGGCGAGGGCGCGATCGTGGCCGTGTCGAGTGAGCTCGCGATCGGCGGGACCGAGAGCGAGGCGCACTACTCCGCGGCCAAGGGCGCCATGCTCGGGTTCGTCCGGAGCCTCGGCGCGGAGGTCGCCGGGCGGGGCGTGCGGGTCAACGCCGTGGCGCCGGGCCCGACCGATACCCCGCTGCTGCCTGCACCGCAGCGCACGCCCGAATACCTGGCCGCACTCCCGGCCCGCCGTCTCGGCCGGCCGGACGAGATCGCCCAGGCCGTCCAATTCCTCGTCGACGAGGGCCAATTCTGTTGCGGCGAGGTGCTTTCGCCAAACATGGGAGCAGTGATCTGATGACCGAACAGTTCCAACAAGGCCGGGTGGCCGTCGTCACCGGCGCGACCCAGGGCATCGGCCGCGCGATCGCCCGCCGGCTCGCCGCCGAAGGCGCCCGGGTGGGCGTCAACGGGCGGGTGGAGAACGAGGCGATGCGCGCCGTCGTCGCGGAGACGTCGGGCTTCGCGGTGCCTGCCGACATGGCCGACGCGGAGTCCGTGCGGAGCGCCTTCGCCCGGGTCGAGGCCGCGCACGACGCCGTCGACGTGCTGGTGTGCAACGCCGCTTACATGTCGATGAACCCGCTGCTCGATCACGATCCGGCCGACTGGTGGCGCAACGTCGACACGAACCTCACCGGCACCTTCCGCTCGATCCAGGCGGTCCTACCGGGCATGCGGCGACGCGGCGCCGGCCGCATCGTGATCGTCACCTCCGAGTGGGGCGTCGTGGGCTGGCCGAACGCGACCGCGTACGCCGCCTCGAAGGCCGGGCTGATCGCGCTCACCAAGTCGCTCGGGCGGGAGCTGGCACCCGAGAACATCACCGTCAACGCGGTCGCCCCCGGTATCACCGACACCCCGCAGCTGCAGGTGGACGCCGACGACGCGGGGCTCACCCTGGCGGAGATGCACGCCCGCTACGCGGCCGAGATCCCGGCGGGCCGGATCGGCGCCCCGGAGGACATCGCGGCCGCCGTCGCCCTGTTGTGCCGGCCCGGCCTGGGTGCCTTTGTCGGCCAAACCATCTCGGTCAACGGCGGCAGCACCCGGGCCCGCGCATGACGGCCCCGCTCCGCCCCGATCAGAAAGGAACACGATGACCAATCCCGGTACCGATGCCACCGTGCCGGCCGCGCCGATCGCCTGGCCGGCCGGTTACTCCGCCGCCGCGACCCTCGGTTTCGACCTGGACGCCGAGGATGTTGCGCTCACCATCGACCCCGGCACCCGCAACCGACTGTCGGTGATGAGTCACCAGGCGTACGGCGCCCTCACCGGCGTTCCCCGCGTGCTCGACCTGCTCGACCGGTACGACCTGAAGGCGACCTTCTTCGCCCCCGGCTACACCGTCGAACGGTATCCGGAGCTGCTCCGGCGGATCCGCGACGCCGGGCACGAGATCGCACATCACGGCTACATGCACGAGGCGATGGGCGGGATCCCGCCCGAGCAGGAGGCGGCGATCATCGATCGTGGCCTGGAGTCGCTCGACACCGTGCTGGGCGTTCGGCCCACCGGCTATCGCGCACCGCTCTGGGAGACCTCGTACGACACTGCCCGGATCCTGCTCGACCGCGGATTCCTGTACGACTCGTCGCTGATGGACTCGGACCTGCCGTACGAACTCGCCGAGCGGCCGGGTCCCGACGCTCGCAGCATCGTCGAGATTCCGGTGTCGTGGGCCCTCGACGACTGGGAACAGTTCGCGTTCGTGCCCGAGGTCTTCGGCCCCGGCGTCATCGAGGACCCCGCGAAGGCCCTGTCCATCTGGACCGGTGAGCTGGTGGAGGCGCACCGGCACAAGTCCTGCTTCACCCTCACGATCCACCCATTCCTCAGTGGGCGCCTCGGCCGGATCCGCGCGCTGGAGACCCTCATTGAAACCATGCTCGACCTCCCCGGCCTGTGGGTTGCACCCGCCGGCCAGATCGCCGAGCACGTCCGTTCACTCCAACTCACCCCGCGGGTGTTCCCGCAGCCGGAGGTTCAGTAAGCCATGACCGATCAGATCCAGCGTCCCATCGGCCCCGTCGACGCCACCCATATGCCGCGGTACGCGGGCTCGTCCACCTTCGCGCGCCTGCCGCGGATCGACGAGGTGTCCCGTCATGACATCGCGTTCCTCGGTTGCCCGTTCGACGGCGGCGTGTCCTTCCGCCCGGGTGCCCGGTTCGGTCCGGCGTCGATCCGCCAGGCGTCGCGCAACCTGCGGCCCACGTACCACCCGATCCAGGACGTCAACCCGTACGACACCCTGCAGGCCGTCGATGCGGGTGACGTGCCGTGCAGCCCGTACGACATCGACGACAGCCTGCGGCAGATCGAGGGGGCGATCGGCGAACTCAACGGCACGGGCTCCCACGTGATTCTGCTGGGCGGCGATCACACGATCGCACTGGCCGGCCTGCGTGCGGTCGCCCGCGAGCACGGCCCGGTCGCGCTCGTCCACTTCGACGCCCACCTCGACACCTGGGACAGCTACTTCGGCGCCGACCGGACCCATGGCACGATTTTCCGGCGCGCGTTCGAAGAGGGGCTGCTGATCCCCGACGCCAGCACCCACATCGGGATCCGCGGTCCGATCTATTCCAGCCAGGACCTCGATGACGACGCCCGATTCGGGTTCTCCATCATCCGCTCCGAGGACGTCGACCAACTCGGAACCGATGAGATCGGCCACCGGATCCGGCAGCGCGCGGGCTCGAACCCGGTGTACCTGTCCATCGACATCGACGTGCTCGACCCGGCCTTCGCTCCGGGTACCGGCACGCCGGAGATCGGTGGCATGACCTCACGGGAACTGCTGCGCCTGGTGCGTGGTCTGCCGCAGGAGCAGATCGTCGCCTCGGACATCGTCGAGGTTTCCCCCGCGTACGACCACGCTGAGGTGACGTCGCTGGCGGCAGCCACACTCGGCTACGAGATCAGCGCGCTGCTCGCCCGTCGGGGCACCACCGGGTAGCGACGGCGGTCCACCGGGTAGCGATGCGGCCCCGTCCCTCGATCGAGGGACGGGGCTTCACGCGTTGCGGTTCAAGACTTCCGACCTCCGCCGAGCAGATCCCGGGCGCGCAGCGCGATCCACAACTGCACGATGTCGGAGGTCTCGGACAGTTGCGTGCCGGTGAGCTCTTCGATCTTGCGTACCCGGTACAACACGGTCTGCCGGTGCACGTTCATCGCGGTGGAGGTGCGCTGCCATGACCGTTGATGGGCGAGGAAGGACTCGAGCGTGTCGACCAGATCGGTGCGGTTCTGCGCATCGTGGTCGAGCAGCGGTCCCAGCCAGCGTTGGACCAACGCTTGCGCATCCTCGACACCACCCACGCCGGTCCACACCATGGCGTCGCCGTAGCGGACCAGGGCGTCGCCGGTCCGTTGTGCGGTGCCCAGCGCCCACACCGCTTCTTTCGCCGCTTCCGCCGACCGGCCGACGGTCTTCATTGCCAGGCTGAGACCGATCCGGGCGGACGCCCCAAGGGAATTCTCAACCACGTCGACGGCCTCGTCGGACAGCGGAATCACCGCGTGCGCCACATCCGATCGCACCATCGTGAGATGCGGGATCCGGTGCCGCCACAGTGCCACGTGCAGGTCCCGCAGCCGTTGCGGTTCATCGCAGGTCGCCGCGACGAAGATCGAGTGCGCCGGATCGAGACCGGCCCCCATCAGCTGCCGGCGCGCCCCCCGCGCTTCGGCTCGTCCGTCGACGAGTTGCGCGGTGAGCTCGGCACCGGTGCGCCGAGAGTGGGCCAGGGCCAGGTGGGTCTGCGAGAGTTCGAGCGCGATGACGGTCGCGGCGTGCTGCATCAGTACGCCGTCGAGCCCGGCGTTGCCGGCCGGTGTCGCCGCCAGCACCGCGTCCTCATGCGTCGGAACCTCGCCGACCAGTAATTCCACCCCTCCGGTACTGCGGATCGATCGGGCACCCGCGGCGAGCGTGCCCTGCGCGGCGTCACGCACCGCTTCGGCCACGTCCGCGCTCGGATGCGGGCCTTCCGGGTGGTACGCCTGACCGGTCAGGCGATCACACACAAAAACGGGGCAGCCCAGTTCCTTGGTGAGCGCGTCCGCGATCCGGGACCGCGTCAGGTCGCCGGCCGCGGTACGCCGCAAGGTGTCGTAGATCCGCTCGGTGCGGATCAGCCGCTGGGACTGCTCCAGCAGTGTCGCCTCGGCGACGGCCCGCGAAATTGCGACGAACGGCATCGGATAGCGGATCCACAACACCGGCAGTCCGAGCCGTTCGCTCGCCGCGGTGAAGCGCTGGGTGAGCCTGGGGCAGTACATCTGCTCGCCGATCGCGAGCCCACTGGCACCCACGCGGTCGAGTTCCTCGACCAGACGCTCCTGGTCGGCCGCCGAAGCGGGGAACGACATGCCGTTCGTCATCAGGAGTTCGCGGGTGCTGACCCACTGCCACGGCTCCGGCAGATCCGACGTGTGCGTCCAGGACACCTGCCGGTCGAGACCGGTCTTGCCGGAATGCAGGCGCAGCTGCAGGTGCGGCATGTCCAGCAGTTCGCGCACCGTGATGCTCACCAGCCAACCGTATCGCTGGACCGATCAGTGAACGAGATTGCCGTCACCCGCCGCGGTGTTCGTCGGTCATTGCGCGACCTCGGCGGCGGCCGGCGTGGTCACGGCGACGGCACGCTGGTTCCAGAGCTTGATCAGCCCGAGGTAGATGAAGAAGGTGGCGACGGTCCCCACGATCCACGCCGTGTCGATGCCGCCGATCTTGCTGGCTACCGCGCCCTGATAGAACGCCGTTGACATGAAAGGGATCTGGACGACGAAGCCGAGGAAGTAGCTGAGCACGGCGGGGACGTTGAATGCGCCGTAGCCGCTCTTCGGGTCGCTGAACGAGGCCGGGTCGTAGTGCCCCTTCTTGACCACGTAGTAGTCGATCAGGTTGACGATGCTCCACGGGATCAGCAGGTAGATCAGGATGCTGATGAAGTTGGAGTACTGGACCAGGAAGTCGTCGGAAAATCCAACGGCGGCGACGAACACCACCACCGCGATCACCGTCGCCGTGATGTTCCGGGCCGAGGACTTCGGCGACCACTTCAATTTGAAGGCCTGGATGCAGGTCAGGATGCACAGCGACGATCCGTACATGTTGATCACGCCGGCGTCGATCGCGCCGAAGAAGAACACCAGCATCACGAAGACGAACAGTGGGCCGGGAATGATGCTCGACAGACTGGCCAGCGAGGCATCGGAGCCCAAGCCCGCCACCAGGAGCGCGCCGACGATCATCGCGCCGACGGCACCGAGGAGCGTGCCGAAGTACGTGTACCAGAAGGCGGAGCGGGAAGTGGTGGCGGTCGGCAGGTAGCGGGAGTAGTCCGAGACATACGGCGCGTACGAAAGCTGCCAGATACCGGCGACCGATGCCATACCCAGGAAGCCGATCCAGTTGAAGGCGCCGCCGCCACCGTCACCGCCGGTGCCGCCGTGCGCCAGGGCGACCGCGGTATAGCCGAGAGTGAGCACCAGGGCGAGGCCCGAGAGCCAGACCATCACCCGGTTCATCCGCAGGATGAGCTGGTAACCGACCACGACGGCGGTCAGGGTGAGAAGAGTGCTAAGAGCAAGCGCCACAAGGTCATTCAGCGATGGGAAGACTGCAACCAATGTCTGCTGGGCCAATATCATCAGGGAGACGATCCAGCCGACATAGGCAAGAACGACGACGACGATCACCAGCAGTGAGCCGTACATCCCGAACTGCGCGCGGGCCTGGATCATCTGCGGTACACCGAGGCCCGACCCCTGCACCGAGTGCAGCGCCATGAACACGGCGCCGACGGTGCTACCGATGACGATCGCAACGATCGTGGATACGACATCAAGCTTGTAGATCGTCGGTCCGAGCAGGCCGGTCACCACGGCGAGCGGGATGATCTGGACGGTGAACCAGAACGAGAAAAGGTGTCGCACCTTTCCCGTGCGCTGCGACTCCGGCACCGGCTGAATGGTCAGATACTCGACCCTCGAGCCACTGTCATGCGGCATGAGACACGTCCTTACGCGTTGGTGTGGCGGTGATTTCAGGATGTTTGGTGCAGGTCCGGCATGATCAGCGGATGGTGAAGCCGCGGTCGACGACGTGCTCGAGCATGTCGACGTAGCTGTCCATGTCGTCACGCGCGGGACGCGGTGCCGCGTCGTAGGGCATGGCGGCTTTGACGGCGGGGCTGAGGAAGTAAGCGCCGGCGGCCAGGACGGTGAGCGCCTCGAACTGCTCGGGTTGCTCGGCGGAGAGGCTGTCCAGTGCGGCCTCGGGGTCCATGCCTGCGCTGGAGTCCAGTGCTGCGGTGAACGCTTCGACGAGGTCGGGCCGGTAGCCAAGAACCTGGTCGAGCAGGGCTCCGGACACCTCGGCTGTGGTCGCTGACGGCATGGTGTCGCCGGCCGGGATCAGGGTTTCGGCCAAGGCGGCGAACACCTGGCGCTGGTCGGAATTGAGCATGAGGTCCTCAGAAGGGAGTCGGGATGCTGGAGCGGGTGTCCGCGAGATGCCGCATGGACCGCAGCGCGACGGCCATGATGGTGGCGGTGGGATTCATACCGGTCGAGGTGACCATGGTGCTGCCGTCCACGATGAACAGGTTCGGCACGTCATGCGTGCGGCACCATTCGTCGACGACGGAGTTGGCCGGGTCGGTACCCATCTTGGTGGTGCCCAGCAGGTGCCAGGCGCTGTGCCGAACCACCGGAACCGGGTGCACCTCAACAGCTCCGGCGGCCTCGTGCGCCTCGACGGCCCGCGCGACGTTGAAGTCGAGCATCCGCTGGCAGTTCTCGCCGATCTTGTAGTGGATCTTGGCCGCCGGGATGCCATCGGAGTCGGTGACGTCGGGATCCAGTGTCACGGTGTTGGTTTCGTCAGGCAGGTCCTCGGTGGTGATGCCCCACTCGGTGTAGCGGCCGAACGTCTTCTGCAGCCGCGGATGGAAGTTGGCGCCGAAGCCGTCGCGCCAGTTGTCGCCCGGCTCCCACAGGGTTTGGGCCAGCGGGCCACCGGTCGGCATGAGGTTCCACTTGGCGCCACGGACGAATCCGCGGTCGGTGTCGGTCTCGTAGAACTGCAGCGATTGCAACGCTTGGCCGGCCGGACCGAGCCAGGTCTCCATGTCCTCGTCGTAGGCACCGTAGACCGAGGCGTACGGGTGGGTCATGAGTCGCTTGCCGACCAGCCCCGAGGAGTTGGCCAGGCCGTCAGGCGCAGAGTTCAGCAGCAGCCGGGGCGTGCCGATTCCGTTGGCCGCCAACACCGTCACCCGCGCGGCCTGATGCTGCAGCGTGCCGTTGCGGTCGATGTACTCGGCGCCGGTCGCCAGGCCGCGGTCGTTCGTCGTGATGCGGCTGACACGCGCTCCGGTGACCAGCTGTACCCCGAGCTTGATCGCGTCACGCCAATGGGTGATGTCGGTGCTGGCCTTGGCGCCGACGGGGCAGCCGGATTCGCAGGCGCCGTAGCGCATGCAGGCTTCCTGGTTCTTGTACTTGCGCGACGCGATGGCGTTCGGCGCGGGCCACCAGTGCCAGCCCAGCTTGTCCATGCCCTTTGCGGCCACCAGGCCGTACTTACCGATCGGCAGCGGCGGCAGCGGGAAGGTGTGCGGGTCCGGGTAAGCCGGGTCGCCTTCCAGCCCGGACGCGCCGATGTGGTGAGTCACCTCATCCAAGAAAGGTCGCAGATCCTCATAGGTGAACGGCCAGTCCTCGGCCACCCCGTCAAGGGTCTTGACCTGGAAGTCCGACGGCATGGGGCGCACCCAGTGCCCGGAGAACATGATGGTGCTGCCGCCGACACCGCTGAACATCAGGGGCTCGACCGGACTCTCGCTGCTGTCGATCGGATAGTCGGCTTGGTTCTGCCGCACATTGGGACTTGCGTTCCACTGCTTGAGCCGGGTCAGTTCCCACTCCGGCTTGCCTGCGGTGAAATCGTCGGGCAGGTTCCAGTCGCCCTGTTCCAGGCAGACGACCTTCAGGCCCCGTTGGGCCAGTTCGAGGGCGGCGACACCACCGGAAGCCCCCGCACCGACGATCAGAACGTCGACGTCGTCTTCGAGATGTTGACGATTCACCAGCTCTAGCCCTTCCTTCAGGTGTGAGCCCGACCCGGGACTCATGAGAAATGATGCGTGGATCACATTTCTGTTCGCGATGGACGATCCGGATAATTTCGCGATCACGGCTTGTGTATTCGTATAAGCCCGGTGGCGAATCAGGCTTCCAGTTCCCCGGCGATCCGGCGTTCGATGCTGGCCCGGGTCCGTGCAGGCAGCACGATCAGCCCATCGAGTTCGGTGCGGGCCCGGGTGTAGGCGTTCTGGCGTTCCTGCGGTGTCGCGCCGTCGTCGGAGGCGAGCCGCAGCAGTTGCTGGGCCCGGGCAATGCGCTCCTGGGCCGCCTCGGAGAAGTCGCTGCGCCGACGGCGGATCGCCTCGGCCTCGGCGACGTCGAAGGCCGTCACGTAGTCATGCACCGCATCCCGGTAGTCCAGCTGGGCGGTCCGGTCGCCCAGCAAGTCGGCGGCATTGTCCGGCCGCAGCAGGTCGGCCCGGCTGCGGGCCTTGTGGAAGGCGATGGTCAGCGGGTCGCGCATGTCGGTCATCAGCGGGAAGTCCAGCAGTTTGGCGATGTCGATCTCGTAGTCGAGCCACCGGGCGTTGGTGCGGTCGTGTTGTTCGAGCAGTTTGGTGAGCTCCCGCTGATGGCCGGCCTTGGCGGATTTGGCCGCCCCGGCCGCTTTGGCTATCTCCACCTTGGTCTGCTGCTTGATCCGGTAACGCTCCAGCCGGCGCTGGGCCCGGCGCTCGTTGGCAGCGGCGACGGCCCTGATGCCGCCGCCGATCGCTCCTCCGAGCGGAAAGATCAGCCACCAAAAGTTCCCTGCGAACTGCCACAGAGGCCCCACAAATCCAGAATGCCATCGCATGTGTGCACCCCGCGGATGTGCTGTGATTGGCCCATGTCTCAGCTAAGTTCCGAGCCCGGCGCCGGTGCGGACGAGCAAAAGCCGGAACCCGTCATCACCGCCCGCGGTATCGCGATGCGCGGGCCGTGGGGACCGGTGTACGGGCCGATCGATCTCGATGTCGAGGCGGACGGGGTGACCGTGCTGGTGGCGCCCTCGGGCACCGGTCGCACGGCGTTGTTGATGACCCTGGCCGGGCGGATGCGGCCGGTGCGCGGTGAGCTGACCGTGTTCGGGCATACCCGCGCGACCGGCATCTTCCGGTCCGCGGCGCTGGCCGGGATCGACGAGCTGGACACCGTGTCGGAATCGGTGACGGTGCGCGACCTGGTGACCGAGCAGCGTCGTTGGGACGCACCCTGGTACACCCTGGTGCGCCGGGCCGACGAGGACGACCTGGCCGAGGTCTGCGCCCCGGTGTTCGGTGACCTGCCGCTACCTTCCTTGACCGAGTACTTTGACGGGCTCAGCGAACTCGACCAGATTCTGCTGCGGATCGCGCTGGCCAACACCAAGACCCCGCCGCTGCTGGTGGTCGGAAACCTCGACCATCTCACCGACGACCGCAACCGCGACGTCCTGGTGGGCCGGTTGATCGCGCTCGGGGAGAAGCAGACCGTCATCACCGCGACGGTCAACGGGGTACCCGAGCATCTGGTCCCGGCCGTGCGGGCCCAACTGAACGTGCCGAACACCACGCTGGCCGAGCTGGCCGGTGCACAGAAAGGTGGCGAGTAGCCGTGCTAGCCGGAATGTCGTTGGGTACCGATCTCAAGCGGTTCTCCCGAGGCACCATGCCGCGGATCGCGCTGGTGACCGTCATTCTCCTGCCGCTGCTGTACGGCGCGATGTACCTGTGGGCGTTCTGGAACCCGTTCGGCGAGGTGAACAAGGTGCCGGTGGCCCTGGTCAACGAGGACCAGGGCACGGTTGCCCAGGGGCAGCTGGTCAGGGCCGGCGACGAGGTTGCCGACGCGCTGGTGGACTCGGGTCAGCTTCAGCTGCACCGGGTTTCGGCAGACGAGGCGGCGGCGGGAGTGGCCAGTGGCAAATACTATTTCTCGATCACGTTGCCGGCGGATTTCAGCGCCGGCATCGCCTCGCCGTCGGGCGGGTCGCCGGAGCAGGCCAAGATCCGGTTCACCTTCAATGACGCGAACAACTACCTGGGCACGATCATCGGGCAGAACGCTGCCCGGGAGGTGCTCAACCAGGTCAACGGCCGCATCGGTGAACGCACCGTCGGGACGGTGCTGGCCGGGCTGACCGACGCCGGGGCGGGCCTGGTGAAGGCGGCCGACGGCGCGCAGCAGCTGGCCACCGGGAACGCCGCGGCCGATGCCGGTGCACACCGGCTGAGTTCGGGAGCCGAGGCCCTGACCTCGGGCCTGGTCACCGCGCGCGACGGGTCGGCGCAGCTGGCCGCGGGCACCCGGCAGTTGTCGACGGCGGTCGAGACCGCGACCGATCCGTTGCTGACGGTGCTCGATCGGGTCAGCGGTTTGGGCCTGGACCCCAATGAGGTGGGCATGGCCGCCCAACGCCTGTCCGGTGCGGTGCGCTCGACCACCGACCGGATCGCGGCGCTGAACATCGACCAGGCCCAGGCCGCCGCGATCGTCGACCAGGCGGTCGGCATCCTGCGCAACAGCCCCGATCCCGCGGTGCGCGACACCGGAGAGTTCCTGGCCGGTGCGCAGCGGCTGCTCGTCGCCCGCGGTCTCGACCCGACCACCGACGAGGGTCTGATCCGCTTGCGTGACAACGCCGCCCAGCTGGAGAACGAGCTGGGTGACCCGAACAGCAAGCTGCGGGTATTCATCACCAAGGCCCTCGATGGCGGGCTGCGCTCCGACGTCGTCAAACTGCGCGACGGCGCGTATCAGCTCAACGACGGTGCCCAGCGGTTGAACAGCGGTCTGGTGCAACTGGCCGACGGCAGCCGTCAATTGGCCAACGGGGCAGGCGAACTCGCCGACGGTACCGGCAAGTTGGCCGATGGCAGTCAGGTGTTGGCCTCGGCGCTCAAGGAGGGCTCTACCCAGGTTCCGTCGTGGACTCCCCAGCAGCGCACCGAGGTGGCCCGCACCCTGGCCGCCCCGGTCGCGCTGGACATCCAGACGCACAATCCGGCTGCCACGTTCGGCACCGGTTTCGCGCCGTTCTTCTTGCCGCTGGCGTTGTTCATCGGGGCGTTGATCATCTGGATGTTGTTGAAGCCGTTGCAGTCTCGTCCGGTGGTGAACGGGCTGGGGGCGCTGCGGGTGGTGCTGGCCTCGTATTGGCCGGCCCTGCTGATCGTGGTGTGCCAGGTCGCGGTGATGTATGTGGTGGTGCACTTCGGGGTGGGCCTGAACGCCAAGTATCCGTTGGCGACGGTGGCGTTCCTGGTGCTGGTGGCCGGGACGTTCCTAGCCCTGATCCAGGCGTTCAACGCGCTGTTCGGGGTGTCGGTGGGCCGGGTGGTCACGTTGGCCTTCCTGATGCTGCAGCTGGTGTCGGCCGGTGGCATCTACCCGGTGGAGACCACGGCCAAACCGTTCCAGATCCTGCACCCGGTGGATCCGATGACGTACGCGGTCAACGGTCTTCGGCAGTTGATCGTGGGCGGCATCGGCCCTCGGCTGTGGGTCGCGATCGCGGTGCTGGCCGGGGTGCTGGTGGTTTCGCTGGCCGCGAGTTCATGGGCGGCGCGGCGAGATCGGCAGTACACCATGGATCGCCTGCACCCGCCGATCGAGGTGTGAGTCACCGTGCGTAACGCCATGGCGAAAATCTCGCCCATTTTTCGCCATGGCGTTACGCACGCGAAGCCCACGCCTTCCGGAGCCTGCCAAGATCTGATGTCGTCCTGAGCTCCCCCAGGCGGAAGTGTGCCGTCGGGTACCGACAGGTTCTCGTTCGTAACTCTACGGCGAGACTTCCACGCGATTTTCGCCGTGGCGTTACGCACGTGGAAACTTTAGGCCAGCCCGATTCGGCGGTAGCGGTCCAGCCGGGTCTGCAGCCGAACCTCACCGGGCACCGCGCGCAACTGAGAAAGCTCGGTGGCGATGGCCGTCGACAGCCGCTCGGTGAACGCCCGCGGCTCGTCGGCGGCGTCGGGATGCTCGGGCACGATCGCGTCGACGATGCCGTGCCGCAGTAGATCGGTCGACCGGACCCCTTGTGCCGCAGCCAGTTCCGCGGCATGCTCGGTGTCGCGGTAGACGATCGCGCTGGCCCCCTCCGGCGGTAGCGGGGCCAGCCAGCCGTGGGCGGCCGCCAGCACCCGGTCGGCGGGCACCATCGCCAGCGCCGGTCCGCCGCTGCCCTGGCCCATCAGCACCGACACCGTCGGGGTGTCCAGCGTCACCAGCTCGGCCAGGCACCGGGCGATCTCGCCGGCCAGCCCGCCCTGCTCGGCTTCGATCGACAATGCGGGCCCCGGGGTGTCGATCACCAGCACCAGCGGCAGCCGCAGTCCGGCCGCCAACGCCATGCCGCGGCGGGCCTCGCGCAGTGCGCCGGGGCCGACCAGCCCGCCCACGATGCGGCGCTGGCCCAACACCACCGCAGGCTGCCCACCGAACCGGGCCAGCGCCAGCAGCATGGTCGCCGCCTCGCCCCGCTCTGTTCCCGACAGCAACACCGGGTCGGTAGCCCCATGCTTGAGCAGGTACCCGACTCCGGGCCGGTCCGGGCGCCGCGAGGCCAGCACCGACTGCCAGGCCGGCACATCGGGCAGCTGCTCGGGGGTCGGCGCGGGGGGAAGCGGGACTGGAGCGTCCAAGACCACCCGCAGCGTGCGGTCCAGGGTGTCGCGGAGCAGCGCGAGCGGCACCACACCGTCGATGACGCCGTGGGCGTGCAGGTTCTCGGCGGTCTGCACGCCGGACGGGAACGGTTCGCCGTACAGATGCTCGTACACCCGTGGGCCGAGGAAGCCGATCAGCGCACCGGGTTCGGCGGCGGTGACGTGCCCGAGCGAGCCCCACGACGCGAACACCCCACCCGTGGTGGGGTGGCGCAGGTAGACCAGGTAGGGCAGATGGGCCTGTTTGTGCAGTTCGACGGCCGCGGCGATCTTGACCATCTGCAGGAACGCCACCGTGCCTTCCTGCATGCGGGTGCCGCCGGAGCTCGGCGAGGCCAGTAGCGGAAGCCCCTCGGCTGTGGCACGTGTCACCGCGGCGGTGATCCGTTCGGCGGCGGCCACCCCGATCGACCCGGCCAGGAAGTCGAACTCGCAGGCCACCACGGCCACCCGGCGGCCGAAGATGGTGCCTTCCCCGGTCAGCACCGATTCGTCCAGCCCGGTCTTCGATGCCGCGTCGGCCAGCTCACGCCGATACTCGTCGCTGGTCGCGACGTCCAGCGGCGCGGTGTCCCAGCTGCGGAACGAGCCCTCATCCAGTACTGCATCACGAAGCGCGCGTGCGCCGATCCGACTCACCGCGCCAGCCTATATAGGCTGGCGACATGATTGGTGTCACCAGAGAAGGCAGTGTCCTGACCCTGGAGCTGCAACGCGAGGATCGGCGCAACGCGCTGAACTGCGAGCTTGTCGACAGCCTGCGGGAAGCGATCGAGAATGCCGCCGGCCAGGATGTCCGCGCCATCGTGCTGACCGGGGCCGGTTCGGTATTCAGCTCGGGCGCCGATCTGTCCGATGCCGCAGGTATGGCCGAGAAGCTGCCCGACAAGGCGCTGGCACTGAACCTGGCGATCGACAGGTCCCCGGTTCCGGTCATCGGCGCGATCAACGGCCCGGCGATCGGTGCGGGTGTGATCCTCGCCATGATCTGCGATCTGCGGGTCGTCGCACCCGACGCCTACTTTCAGTTCCCGGTCGCCAGGTATGGCCTGGCCCTGGACAACTGGAGCATCCGGCGGCTGACCTCGCTGGTCGGCCACGGCCGGGCACGAGGCATGCTGCTCGGCGCCGAGAAGCTCACCGCCGAGACCGCCCTGCAAACCGGGATGGCCAACCGCATCGGCACCCTGGCCGACGCGCAAAAGTGGGCGGCCGAGCTCGCCGGGTTCGCGCCACTGGCGCTGCAGCACGCCAAGCGGGTGCTCAACGACGACGGCGCCTACGAGGACCAGTGGCCCGCGCACAAGGAGCTGTTCGACAAGGCCTGGGGCAGCCGGGACGTCATCGAGGCGCAGGTGGCCCGGATTGAGAAGCGGCCGCCCAACTTCAACGGGGCCTGACGTGTTGCGCGCGGCGCTTCGGTTGGGGACCAGGTCCGCCTCACTGCTGGCCGGGGGCTGGCTGCTGCGCGCACTGAACGGCACCTATGCCTCGGTGGGGGCCGGTACCCGCGATATCCGCCCGGTGGCGCAGCGGTCCCCGCAGTACGCCGACGGTGTCTTCACCAACCTGGAGCCGGCCTCGCTCGGAATCAGCATGAGCGGCGAAGAGTGGCGCATGCTGATCGCCGAGATGTTCGGTCCGCGCGCCGCCAGCCAGCCGCCCGGGCCGATCCCGCTGGCCGAGCCCGGCGTCGAGAAGACCGATGCGCAGGCGGCGGCGTGCGCGGTGTCCTGGTACGGCCACTCCACCGCGTTGATCGAGATCGACGGCTACCGGGTGCTCACCGACCCGATCTGGAGCCGGCGGTGTTCGCCGTCACAGGTCGTCGGCCCGCAGCGGTTGCATGAGCCGCCGCTGGCGTTGGAGGCGCTGCCGGCCGTCGATGCCGTGGTGATCAGCCACGACCACTACGACCATCTCGACATCGACTCCGTGCTGGGGCTGGCCCGCACCCAGCGGGCGCCGTTCGTGGTGCCCCTGGGAATCGGTGCGCATCTGCGCAAATGGCAGATACCCGAGGACCGGATCATCGAGCTGGACTGGAACGAAAGCCACCGGATCGGCGAGCTGAACCTGGTGTGCACCCCGGCCCGGCACTTCTCCGGACGGATGTTCCAGCGCAACACCACGCTGTGGGCCTCGTGGGCGGTTGTCGGTCCGCAGCATCGGGCGTTTTTCGGCGGGGACACCGGCTACACCAAGAGCTTCGCCGACATCGGTTCCGACCATGGACCTTTCGACCTGACCCTGCTTCCGGTCGGGGCGTATCACCCGAGTTGGCCGGACATCCACATGAATCCCGAGGACGCGGTGCGCGCCCATCTGGATGTCACCGATTCCGGGTTGCTGGTGCCGATTCACTGGGCGACGTTCCGGCTGGCGCCCCATCCCTGGGCCGAGCCGGTGCGCCGGCTGCTGACCGCGGCCGATCCGGCCGGGGTGCAGATCGCGGTGCCACGCCCCGGGCAGCGGGTGGACCGGGACAGCCCGGTACTCGACCCGTGGTGGGAGTTGTAGCGGCTTTGCATCGAGCAACGGCAGGTTTGCGGGCATACTCGCGACCTGTGTACACCTTCCGCACACTGGCCTGCATTACCGCGCTCGGCCTGGCATTGACGGGCTGCTCGGGATCCGCGCCGGACCCGCAACCCATCTCCGATGCGCCGCCGCCGCTGGTGCCCGCCATGCCGCTGCCGCACGACGCCGTCGACAAGGCGGTGGCACGACTCGACGGCATCGCCGAGGAACTGATGACCGCCTCCGGGATCCCCGGCATGGCGGTGGCCGTCGTTCACGGTGGAAAGACGGTGTATGCCAAGGGTTTCGGCGTGCGTGATGTGGGCGGGCAGGACCGGGTGGGCGCCGACACGGTGTTCCAGCTGGCCTCGGTGTCAAAGTCGTTGGCGGCCACCGTGGTGGCTCATCAGGTGGGTGCGGGCGCGGTCGGCTGGGATACCCCGCTGGCGTCCAAGCTGAACGGGTTCGCGCTGTCGGACCCCGACGTCAGCCGGATGGTCACGGTGGGGGATATGCTCGCGCACCGCTCGGGCCTTCCCGATCACGCCGGGGACAAGCTGGAGGACCTCGGTTATGACCGGCGCTATGTGCTCGAGCACCTGCGCCAGTTGCCGCTGGATCCGTTCCGGGTTTCCTACGCCTACACCAACTTCGGGTTCACCGCCGCGGCCGAGGCGGTGGCGGCCGGTGCCGGAACCAGCTGGGAACAGCTGAGCGCCGACGTGCTGTACCGGCCGCTCGGGATGGGTTCGACGAGTTCGCTGTTCGCCGACTACGCCGCACGGCCGGACCGGGCGCTGGCCCACATCCGCATCGACGGCCGGTACGAGCCGAAGTATGTGCGCGACGCCGATGCCCAGTCGCCGGCCGGCGGGGCGAGTTCCTCGGTCAACGACATGGCCCGCTGGCTGGCCATGGTGCTGGCGAACGGCAGTTACGACGGACGTCAGGTCGTCGACCCCAAGGCGCTGCTACCCGCGCTGACCCCGCAGGTGGTGTCGGCCCGGGCCACCGAACCGGCGATGCGTTCGGGTTTCTACGGCTACGGTTTCAACGTCGGCTCCACCTCCGCGGCCCGCATGCAACTCAGCCATTCCGGGGCCTTCGAGATCGGCGCGGCCAGCAACTTCGTCATCATCCCGTCGGCCGATGTGGCGATCATCGCCCTCACCAACGCCACCCCGTCGGGTGTTCCGGAAACCCTGACCGCGGAATTCGCCGATCTGGTGCAGTTCGGCGAGATCCGCCAGGACTGGCGCAAGTCCTACGCCGATGCGTTCGCCTCGATGGACGCGCCCGAAGGGGAGTTGGTGGGTAACCAGCCGCCGTCGAATCCGGCTGCGGCCAAACCGCTTTCGTCCTACGCCGGGGTGTACCGCAACGACTACTGGGGCCCGGCCACCGTCACCGAACGCGTCGGCAAGCTGACTCTGGCGCTCGGTCCGAAGTTGGTGGTGCCACTGCAGCATTGGGACGGTGACGTGTTCACCTTCACCCTGCTCACCGAGAACGCCCCGCCGGGCAGCATCTCCAAGGCGACGTTTGCCGGTGACAAACTGACGCTCGAGTACTACGACGATGACGGGATGGGGAAGTTCACCCTATGACAACGATCAATGCCATCGGTCTGACCGATGCCGAGGTCGCCCAGCGGGTTGCCGAGGGTAAGAGCAATGACGTTCCGACGCGTGCCGCCCGCAGTATCTCCGAGATCGTCCGGGGCAATGTGTTCACCCGGATCAACGCGATTCTGGGTGTGCTGTTTCTGATCGTGCTGTCCACCGGGTCGTTGATCAACGGTGCGTTCGGCCTGCTGATCATCGCCAACAGCGCCATCGGCATCATTCAGGAGATCCGGGCCAAGCAGACCCTGGACAAGCTGGCCATCGTCGGGCAGGCGAAGCCCACCGTGCGCCGGCTCACTTCTTCCGGACCGGCAGCCATGCTGGTGCTGCCCAGCGAGGTGGTGCTCGACGACATCATCGAGCTGGGGCCGGGCGACCAGATCGTGGTGGACGGCGAGATCCTGGAGCAGTCCAACCTCGAGGTCGACGAGTCGCTGCTGACCGGTGAGGCCGATCCGATCGCCAAGGAACTCGGCGATGCGGTGATGTCGGGCAGCTTCGTGGTGGCCGGTGCCGGCGCCTACCGGGCCACCAAGGTGGGACACGAGGCCTACGCGGCCAAGCTCGCCGAGGAGGCGTCCAAGTTCACCCTGGTGAAATCCGAACTGCGCAATGGCATCAACAAGATCCTGCAGTTCATCACCTATCTGCTGGTGCCGGCCGGCCTGCTGACCATCTACACCCAGCTGTTCACCACCCACGCCGATTGGCAGGACGCGGTGCTGCGCATGGTCGGCGCCCTGGTGCCGATGGTGCCCGAGGGTTTGGTGCTGATGACCTCGATCGCGTTCGCGGTCGGCGTGGTTCGGCTGGGCCGGCGTCAGTGCCTGGTCAATGAGTTGCCCGCGATCGAGGGCCTGGCCCGCGTCGACGTGGTGTGTGCGGACAAGACCGGAACGCTGACCGAAAACGGTATGCGGCTCGGTGAGGTGCGCCGGCTCAACGAGGCCGACGTCGACCACGTGCTGGCCCAGCTGGCCGGTGACGACGCCCGGCCCAATGCCAGCATCGCCGCCATCGCCGAGGCCTACCCCGATTCGCCGGGCTGGCAGGCCACCGCGACGGCCCCGTTCAAATCCGCGACCAAATGGAGCGGCTCCTCCTATGGCGAGCACGGCAACTGGGTGATCGGGGCCCCCGATGTGCTGCTGGAACCCGGGTCGCCGGTGGCCGAGCAGGCCGAGCAGATCGGTGCCCGAGGCCTGCGGGTGTTGCTGCTGGCCTCGTCGGACCGAAGTGTCGACGCTGCCGACGCGCCGGGGCGGATCACCCCGGTGGCACTGGTGGTGCTGGAACAGAAGGTCCGTCCCGACGCCCGGGAGACCCTGGAATACTTTGCCGACCAACATGTCTCGGTCAAGGTGATCTCGGGCGACAATGCGGTGTCGGTGGGTGCGGTGGCCGGCACGCTGGGCCTGCACGGTGAGACGATGGACGCCCGCCAACTGCCCGAGCAGCCCGAGCTGCTGGCCGACACGCTGGAGGAGTGCACCACCTTCGGGCGGGTGCGTCCGGATCAGAAGCGGGCCATGGTGCATGCCCTGCAGTCGCGTGGGCACACCGTGGCGATGACCGGGGACGGCGTCAACGATGTGCTGGCACTCAAGGACGCCGACATCGGTGTCGCGATGGGGTCGGGCAGCTCGGCCTCGCGTGCGGTGGCTCAGATCGTGCTGCTGGACAACAAGTTCGCCACGCTGCCCTACGTCGTCGGTGAGGGCCGGCGGGTGATCGGCAACATCGAGCGGGTGTCGAATCTGTTTCTCACCAAGACCGTGTACTCGGTGCTGCTGGCCGCCTTGGTAGGGCTCGCCGGGTTGTCCGCTGAATGGTTCGGCACCGCTCCGCTGCTGTTCCCGTTCCAGCCGATCCACGTCACCATCGCGGCCTGGTTCACCATCGGCATCCCGGCGTTCATCCTGTCGCTGGCCCCCAACAACGAGCGGGCGCACACCGGTTTCGTGCGCCGGGTGATGACCGCGGCGCTGCCCTCGGGCCTGGTGGTCGGCACCGCCACCTTCGTCTCCTACCTGGTGGCCTATCGGGGTGGGGAGGCCATGCTGGTGGAGCCGACCCAGGCCTCGACGGCGGCGCTGATCACGTTGCTGGTGTCTTCGCTGTGGGTGCTGTCCGTGGTGGCCCGGCCCTACGAGTGGTGGCGGGTGGCGCTGGTGGCGGTGTCGGCGCTGGCCTACGTGCTGATCTTCTCGTTGCCCCTGACTCGGCGCCTGTTCATGCTGGATCCCTCCAACCTGGAGGTCACCGCGACGGCGCTGGGCATCGGCCTGGTCGGGGCGGCGCTGATCGAGGTGGCGTGGTGGGTGCAGGGCAGGGTGCTGGGGGAGAAGCGGCGGTTGTGGAGATAGCTGCAACAGTGGAAACTGCAACCGGAACGCGTCTCGCGTTCCCGGTGCGGACGAGAAGATAGGGTGGCCTGATGAGTTTCCTGGACAAGGCTAAGGATCTGTTGGCGCAGAATGCCGACAAGGTTGATGCTGTCATCGACAAGGCCGGCGACATGATCGACGAAAAGACCGAGGGCAAGTTCGCCGGCGTCGTCGACAAGGCGCAGGATGCGGCCAAGGATGCCATCCGCAAGGACGAGCCCCAGCAATAACTTATGGCCAAACTTTCTGTCTCCGTTGATGTTCCGTTGCCGCCGGATAAGGCGTGGGAGTACGCCTCGGATCTGTCCCGCTACGACGAATGGCTGAGCATTCACCGGGCCTGGCGATCGAAGTTGCCCGAAACCCTGGAGAAGGGCACGGTCATCGACTCGATCGTCGAGGTGAAGGGCATGTTGAACCGGGTCAATTGGACCCTGGTCAACTACAAGCCACCGCAATCGTTGACCCTCAACGGCAATGGCCGCGGCGGGGTGAAGGTCAAGCTGATCGGGAAGATTTTGCCGGCCCAGGTAGACGGCGGAGAGGGCGCTAGTGTGTCCTTCGATGTGCACCTCGGCGGGCCTGCCCTGTTCGGCCCGATCGGCATGGTGGTCGCCGCCGCGCTCAAGGGCGACATCCAGCAGTCGCTGGACAAGTTCAAATCGCTTTACGCAGCCTCGTAAGTTTCTTGGCCGAACAGACGTGAAAGCACCCTGAAACGCGCGTTTCAGGGTGCTTTCACGTCTGCTCGCGGTGGAAAATCACAGGGTCAGCAGGATCCACAGCGCCACCAGCGACGCCACAGTCGCTGCGCCGTAACAACACACGGCGATGACGCGGTCGAACCGGCCCAGCCGCAATCCGTGCTCGATGGTGAACCGGAACCGGTGTGCCGCGTGGAACAGGCCCAGCACGAAGACCCCGGCCAACACGATCCTGGTCACCGGATGCCGCACCACGGCCTGCAGGTGTGACGGATCGGGTGCATCGAGCACGCCCATCGGGAACAGCACACCGAACAGCAACACCAGGATCGGCAAGATCAGTGCGGCCGCCATGCCGCCGGCGGAGAACAGCAGCCAGAAGTAGGGTTCGGGTGTTCGTCGGGTGGGCGAGCTCATATCAGCACCACCCACGCGATGATCGCCGACACCGCCAGCCATGCCGCGTAGTGACCGGCCAGCACCGCGGTCGACGGGACGCGGCGGCCCATCACGTGCAGCACCATGGCGCGCGGTGCCAAACCGAACCAGGTGATGGAGTGCAGCAGCAGAAACGCCAGCGCGATGATGTTCAGCACCACGATCAACGGGCTGGCGCTGGAGTCCAGGAAGCGTTGATAGTCACCGTCGCTGATCGCCAGCACTGCGGCCAGCAGATACAGCACCGACCATGCGACGGCGACACAACTGAGCTCGCGCAGCATGAAGAACAGATAGGACCGGCGTTTCGCCCACCAGAATCTGGGCAGCGGCTGGCTGTAGGCGCGGGCCGGCGTGGTCATCGCGCACCCCTGGGGAAGACCAGGTCCTTCACCGAACGGGTTGCCGCGGTGAGCTTATAGCGCTGGATGGCGCCGGCCGGGTCGACGCCTTTCGGGCAGGCCGTCGAGCATTCGCCGACGTAAGTACATGCCCACGCGCCGTCGGCGGCGGCCAGCACATCGGCACGATCCTCGGCACCGGCGTCGCGGGAATCCAGGTTGTAGCGCTGGCCCAGGGCGATGGCCGCCGGCCCCAGGAAGGTCGGCTCCAGCGCGTAGACCGGGCACGCTGAATAACACAGCATGCAGTTGATGCACATGCTGAACTGTTTGTACTCATCCAATTCGGCTGGGGTCTGGAGGTATTCGCCGTCCGGGGGCGCATCGTCGCGGATGATCCACGGTTTGACGGTGGGCAGCTTGGCCATGAAATCGCTGATGTCCACGACCAGATCGCGGATGATCGGGAAGTTCCGCATCGGTTCGACCCGGACCGGTCCGGGCAGGTAGTCAACCAGGAAGGTCGCGCAGGACAGCTTGGGATCGCCGTTGATCGTCATGCCGCAGCTGCCGCAGATGCCCATCCGGCATGACCACCGGAAGCTCAGGGTGCCGTCGAGCTGGTCCTTGATGTAGTTCAGCCCATCGAGCACCGCCCACTCCCGGGTGAGTGGCACTTCATAGGCCTGCAGTGTCGGCTCGGAATCGGTCTCGGGCCGATATCGGGTCACTTCCATGACAATTCGATCCGCGCTCATCTGTCACCTCCCGTACACGCGCTCGCCGGGCGGCCAACGGGTGATCGTGACCGGCAGGTACTCGATGCGGGCCGACCCGTCGGCCTCGCGATGGATCAGGCTGTGTGCCAGGTATCGGTCGTCGTCGCGTTGGGGGAAGTCGGTGCGTTGGTGTGCGCCCCTGGATTCCTCACGGCGCAGCGCGGATTCGACGATCGTCTGTGCGATGTCGAGCATCCCGGACAATTCCAGCAGCCCGGTCAATTCGGTGTTGAAGGTGTGGCTGTGATCGTCGATGCCGGTCCTGGTGAACCGCTCCTGCAACTCACGGATCTTGTCGCTGGCCGCCGACAGGGTGGGCCGGTCGCGGTAGATCCCGGCCGCGGTTTCCAGGGTGGTCTGCATCTCGGTGCGGATATCGGCGATTCGCTCGCCACCCCGGTTGGGCCGGCCCAGTTCCTGCTGCAGTCGCCGCTCTTCATCGCGGGCCAGGGCGGTGACGGCCGACGTGCAAGAGCGGGCGTTGCCGACGTACTGCGCCGCGTCGACGCCGGCCCTGGCGCCGAACACCAGTAGCTCGGGAAGCGAATTGGAGCCGAGCCGGTTGGCTCCGTTGATGCTCACGCAGGCCGTCTCACCGGCCGCGTACAGTCCGGGAAGCGGTGTGCTGCCGTTGATGTCGGTGTGGACACCGCCCATCATGTAGTGCACCACCGGACGTACCGGGACCAGCTCGTGTACCGGGTCGACGTGTTGGTAGTCGCGGCAGAGTTCCCGTACGAATGGCAGCTTGGCGTCGATGAGCTTGGCGCCGAGGTGCCGTAGATCGAGATAAACCACAGGGCCGTATGGGGTTTCGACGGTTCTGCCCTTGTCGAGTTCGTGCACGAACGCCTGCGACAGCCGGTCTCGTGGGCCGAGTTCCATGCTGCGTAGCTTGGGTTCTGGTGTCGGCGTGCCCAGGTCGTAGTCCTGCAGGTAGCGGTAGCCGTCTTTGTTCAGCAGCCAGCCGCCCTCGGCGCGGGCCGCCTCGGTGATCAGGATTCCGGTGAACGGCAGCCCGGTCGGGTGGTATTGCACGAACTCCATGTCCTTGAGCGGCGCGCCCGCGCGGAACGCCAAGGCCATCCCGTCACCGGTCTTGATGTTGGCGTTGGTGGTGAACGGGAACACCCGTCCGCATCCGCCGGTGCAGACGATCACCGCGTCGGCCAGGATGGTCTCGATCCGACCGGTGGCCAATTCGATCGCCACCAGCCCGCGTACCACGCCGTCGTCGACGAGCAGTGTGGTGGCGAACCATTCGTCGTAGCGGGCAATGTCGGGGTAGGCCAGCACGCGCTGGAACAGCGTGTGCAACAGATGAAATCCGGTCTTGTCCGCGGCGAACCAGGTGCGCAGCTTCTTCATCCCGCCGAATGCGCGAACGGCGATGTGCCCGTCCGGTTTCCGGCTCCATGGGCAGCCCCAGTGCTCAAGCAGGGTGAGCTCGTGCGGCGCTTCGGCGACGAATGCCTCGACGGCGTCCTGGTCGCACAGCCAGTCCCCGCCGGAGATGGTGTCGTAGGCGTGTTCGTCGATGCTGTCGTCGGCGCCCGCGACCGCGGCCGCCCCGCCCTCCGCCGATACGGTGTGGCTGCGCATCGGGTACACCTTCGAGACAATCGCCACCGACAGCTTCGGATTCGTTTCGGCGATGGCGATCGCTGCGCGCAGACCGGCTCCGCCCCCGCCTATCACCACGATGTTGTGCGAGGCCGTCATCGGTTGTTCTCACACTTCGAATGCCTCATGTTCCCCGCAGCGCTCGTCCCGCAGCACTTTGCCGTCGTGCCGGATGGTCCGGACGCTGACGCATCCGTCGTGGTAGGTGTGGTGTGTCTCGCGGCAGCCGCAGGCGAAGGTGAGGTCGTCGAAGCTCAGGCCATCGTCGTCGGTTTCGAGATGACGATCGCCGTCAGTGGTGCGTCCGCAGGGTGCCTTCTGGCTGGGAAAATGCGTGGTCGTGGCGGTCATGGTCCCGCCTCCTCGGGCCGGCATCAGTGATCCAGGTCACATCAGAGTATGCCCGTCAAGACCCGCCCGTCCATCGTTACGTCAACTGGGCACGCAGTTCCCGCTTGAGCACCTTGCCGTAGCTGTTCTTCGGCAGTGCGTCGATGAACTCGTAACGCTTGGGACGCTTGAACCGGGCGATGCGCTGCAACAGATGCGCATCGAGTTCGGCGGCGCCGACGCCGCCGTCGCTGCCGGCACCGGTGGTCACCACAAACGCCACCACGATCTCGCCCCACTCCGGGTCGGGCGCACCCACCACACCGGCCTCGATCACATCGGGGTGCTCCAGTAGCGCCTCCTCCACCTCGCGCGGATAGATGTTGCTGCCCCCGCTGATCACCACGTCCTTGGATCTGTCCCGCAGAGTGAGATAGCCGTGGGCATCGAAGGAGCCCATGTCGCCGGTGTGCAGCCAGCCGTCCTTGAGCGTCGCGGCGGTGGCGGCCGGGTTGTTCCAGTACCCGGACATGACTACATCGCCGCGGCACACGATCTCGCCGATCTCATCGGTGCCGGCCGGTGCGCCGTCCGCGGTGAGCACGGCGACTTCGACGCCGGAGCGCGGATAGCCGACCGAGCCCAGCGTGGCATCAGTTGCCTCGATGTGGTCTGCGCGACGCAGCCCGGTGATCGTCATCGGTGCCTCGCCCTGCCCGTAGAGCTGCACGAAGATCGGGCCGTAGGCGGCCAGCGCCTTCTTCAGGCTGTCGACGTACATCGGCCCGCCGCCGTAGACCACGGTTTTCAGGTTGTCCGGGCGGGGCCGACCGGTCTGGATCAGGCGCGCCACCATGGTGGGAGCCAAAAAGGCGCTGCTGCCCGGATGATGACTGCACAGGTCCAGGAATTCGTCGGGCTCGAACCCGGCGGATTCGGGTACCACCTGGCAGGCGCCGCGCAGCACGTACGGCGGGATGTACAGGCCGGAACCGTGCGACATCGGGGCGCCGTGGATCAGGCTGCAGTTCTCGTCCGGGTCGTCGAAGTCGGCCAGGTGCGCCACCGTCATCGCCATCAGGTTGCGGTGGGACAGCATGGCGCCCTTGGATTTTCCGGTGGTGCCGCTGGTGTAGAACAGCCAGGCCAGCGCCGCCGGGTCGGTGCACGGTGGGGTCGCTGGCTCGGCCTCGAACCGGCGTGCGTAGTCCTGGCTGCCGATGACGTCGACGGGCGCATCGGTGGCGGCGGTCAACCCGTCGGCGATCCTGGCCGAGGCGAACACCACGGCGGCGCCGGAATCGGCCAGGATGTCGGCCATTTCGCGGGGATGCAGCTTGTAGTTGATCGGCACGAACACACACTCGGCGGCCCAGATCGCGAACATCAGCTCGACGATCTCGGGCCGGTTCTCACTGGCGACGGCGATTCGGGTGCCGGCGGCGCCGAGGGTGCGCAGCGAGCCGGCCAGCCGCAGCGCCCGATCGCGTAGCTGCGCCCAGGTGGCCAGCTGCCGCTGGCCCGCATACACCGCGCCCCGGTCGCCGAACCGGGCCGCGGCCTGATCGAGAACCGCGAAAAGGTTCATCGGGCAACCCAATTGGAGTTCAGCGCGAAATCCGACAGGTACTTCGTCGAGCTCCAGCCGCCGTCGACGACGATGGTCTGGCCGTTGATGAAGCTGCCGCCGTCGGAGCACAGGAACGCCACGGTGGCGGCGATGTCCTCGACGCGGCCCAGCCGGGTGTGCGGCGTCATCTCGGTCTGCATCTTGCGGAACCCTTCGTTCTGCAGCCGTTGCTCCACCATCGGCGTCACGGTGACGCCGGGGGCCACCGCATTGCAGCGGATACCTTGTGCGCCGTACTGGCAGGCGATATGGGTGGTCAGCGCGGTCAGCCCGCCCTTGGCCGCCGAGTACGCGCCACCGCGCAACCCGCCGACGACGGCGAACGTCGAGGTCACATTGATGATCGCCGAGCCGGGCGCCATATGCGGTATCACCTCGCGGGCCAGCCGGAACGGGGCCCGCAGCATCAAACCGAGGAAATAGTCCAGGGTTTCGTCATCGGTTTCGTGCAGCGGTTTGGGGCTGCCCACGCCGGCGTTGTTGATCAGGAAGTCGATCCGGCCCCAGCGGTTCAGCGCGGCCTCGACGATGCGTTGCGGCGCCTCGTCGGCGGTCAGGTCGACGGCCAACGTGGCAATCAGGTCCGGATCGCGGACGGCCTTGGTCAGTTCGGTCAGCCGGTCTTCGTCGCGGCCGGTGCCGAGCACCGCGATACCGGCCTCGGCGAGCTTGACGGCGCAGCCGAAGCCGATGCCGCTGCTGGCCCCGGTGACGATCGCAACCTGCATTTCAGTCCACCTCTGTAAGCGTCGCTCGGATCTGATGCTTCAACACTTTGCCCGCGTCGTTCTTCGGCAGGGCATCCCAGATTTCGATCTGCTCGGGCGTTTTGAACCGGGCCAGCCCGTGTTCGGCCAGCAGCCGGCCCAGATCGGCCACCGTGGGTTCCTGGCCGTCGGTGGTCACCAGCACCGCACACGCGCGTTCCCCGGTGCGGTCGTCGGGCAGGCCGACCACCGCCGCCTCGGCGATGCCGAGCTCACCCACCAGGATGTCCTCGACTTCCTTGGGGGAGATGTTCTCGCCGTTGCGGATGATCAGGTCCTTGGCCCGCCCGGTCACCCGCAGATAACCGCCGTCCACCCACTGGCCGAGGTCCCCGGTGCGGAAAAAGCCCTGGGCGTCAAAGGATTCGGCCTCGTCCTCGGGGTGCAGATAGCCCAGCAGCATCTGCGGCCCGCGCGCGGTGATCTCACCGGAGACCAACCGGATCTCGGCGATACCGGGCCGGCCGTCGGTGTCGGCGGCGTGCTCGACGTCGCCGGGCGAGAGCGAACCCACGGTGGTGACCGGCACCTCGGTGGAGCCGTACACCCGGCTGACGACCGCCCGCTCGAAATACTCCGACGCCCGCCGGATCAGCGACGGGGGTACCGACGCGCCGCCACAGATGAACACCTTGAGATCGGGCAGTCGGGTGCCGGCCCGCTCGGCGGCGCCCAGTAGTTGCTCCAGAAACGGTGTGGCCCCGGCCATGTGGGTGCAGTGCGCCGCGGTCATCAGCGCCACACCGTCATCGGCCTTCCAGCGCTGCATCAGCACCGCGGTACTGCCCAGCAGCAGTGGGCATTCGAAGGCGTAGATGGAACCGCCGATGTGGGCGATGGGGGAAGGCACCAGGAAGGTGTCGCCGGGCGCGATCATCCAATGATCGCGCAGCTGGCAGATCAGTGCGTGGATCGAGTTATGGCTGTGCAGTACCCCTTTGGGGCGCCCGGTGGTCCCCGACGTGTACATGATCATCCGAATGTCATCGGGGTTGAGCACGGGTAGATCCCGCTCCGGCGCGTCCCCCAGGGAGGTGAATCCGCTGTGCGGACCCGGATCGCCGCGCAACACCACGACCTGCGGCGGTGTGGCCAGCTGGGCACAGACCCGGGTGAGCATCGCCGCGTAGTCGTGACCGCCGAACTGTGCCGGGATGAAGATTGCCCGGCTGCCCGCATCGTCGAGGATGAAGCGCAGTTCCCGTTCCCGCAGCGAGGGCAGGATCGGGTTGACCGCCATGCCGGCCAGGGTGGCGCCGAGGTAGATGATCGCGGCCTCGTGCCAGTTGGGCAGCATGAAGGAGACCACGCTGCCGGCCGGCATCCGCCCGGCCAGCTGCAGCGCCAGAGTGTTTGCCCGGGTGTGTAATTCGCGGCAGGTCAGCTGGACTCCGTCGTCGACCAGCAGCACCCGGTCGGGGGTGTCCCGGGCCGCGTCGGCCAGCGCGTCGGCCAGGGTGGTGGACACCCACAGTCCGCGGGCGTAGGCATCGGCCGCCCGGGTCTCATCCCGAGGTGCCACGTCTCAGCCCTTGACCCGGCGCATGGTCATGGCGTGCCGGAACCGGTCCGACGGGTGGGTGTTGACCGTGACCTGGGCGATCTCCCCGTCGGAGGTGGTGTAGGTGCGTTGCATCTGCAGGGCGGCACTGCCTTCTGTGACCTGGAGTCCGGCGGCGAGTTCGGGGGAGGCCGAGATTGCCGAAATCACCTGGTGCACCTCGACGATGCTGACCCCGAACAGATCCTCGATCAGCGGGAAGATCGGGCCGGAATGCCGCTGCAGCAGTCGGCCGACGGCGGCGAAGCTGCGGTTGATGTAGTACTCGGTGTGGCACACCGGTGCCGCGCCGTCATCGGCCTGCCGGTAGCCACGCACCGCCAGCCACTGCTCGCCGAGCGGGAGTCCGGTGCGCGCGGCCAGTTCGTCGTCGATGGTGACCATGGCATTGGACTCGATGCTGAACTTGGCGCCGGTGGCGAACGCCAGCAGGTCATCGATCGAGACCACGTCCTGGGCATAGGTATTCGTCGCGGCGCGGGGCACCACCATGGTCCCGGACCGCGGCCGGGAGGTCACCAGGTTGTCGTCGCGCAGCCGTCGCAACGCCTCACGCACGGTGTAACGGCTGACCTCGAAGCGTTCGCACAGTTCGTGTTCGGTGGGCAGCTGTGACCCCACCGGGTAGACGCCGTCGACGATCTCCTTGCGCAGGGTGCGTGCCACCTGCAGGTAGCGGTGCTCGGCTGGGGCGACTGTCATGTTGACCTCTGCCTTCGCTTCAGGCCCGGTGCAGCGCGAGCACGCTGCCGTCGCCGTCGGCCGAGATGTACAGCGTCCCATCGGGTCCCGCGGTGATGCCGGCGAACGGGCCCTGCGGTCCGGAGAATGGCGGCATGCCCTTGAGCGGCTTGGGGGTTACCCCGGGCGGCGGGCCGACCGGCAGCCCGGACGCGATCGTGGTAAGGGCCCCGGTGGCCAGGTTGTAGCTGATGAGTTCCTTTTTGCCCGAGTCGACGATGTAGAGCGCGCTGTCGCGCACCAGAATGCCGTGCGGGGTGTGCAATCCGTCGACCAGGGGTGCGACGCCTTCGCCGCTCACTCGGACAACCCCACCGGCCACCGACACCAGCGGCGATCCGTCGGGTCCGATCGTCACG
Source organism: Mycolicibacterium frederiksbergense (assembly GCF_029893345.1). Lineage (GTDB taxonomy): Bacteria > Actinomycetota > Actinomycetes > Mycobacteriales > Mycobacteriaceae > Mycobacterium > Mycobacterium frederiksbergense_B. The sequence goes on from NZ_JARXVE010000010.1 coordinate 211,481, forward strand.
CCGACCGGGGTGTCCAGGCCCGAGGCCAGCACGGTTATCGAACCGTCGCGCACCGACAGCAGCCGCCCGGCACCCTGTTCGACCACCAGCACGGAGCCGTCGGGGGCCAGCGCCACACCGTAGGGCTGGTCCACTCCGCTGGCGAGCACCTCGCTCACCTCGCCTTCCGGAGCGCCCGGGCGGTAGCGCGCCACGGTGTCGGCGGCGGTGGTGACGATGAATTCGCCTGGGCCCGAGGCGATCACCCCACGTAGGAAGCCCGGATAGCCCGGGGAGAACAGCATGCCCACGGTGATCAGGGCGCCGTCGGGACCGACCCGGTAGAAGTAGGTGCCATCGGCGACGTACAGGCTGCCGTCGGATCCGACGGTCAGGTCCAGCGGCCAGTTCAGCCCGCCAGATAATAGCGTCCGGGTCGTAGACACATTGGCGGCACCGCCGCCGCCGTTGAGTATCTCGGTGATCTCGCCGGTGAAGTTGGAAGCGAACAACCGGTCGCCGACGAAGGTCAGATTGTCCAGCCCGGGGTTCAGCTGGGCCAGCACGGTCTGCCCGCCGGTGCGCGGATCGATGCGCAGCACCTGGCCGCTGGCCACCTGAGTGGACACGATGTAACCGTCAGCGTCGAACTTGACCGCGTCCGGCACTCCGAGCCCGCCGGCCACCACCTCGGGGTCGGCTCGCCCTTTTTGGGCAGGATCTAACCGCCAGATCTCGTTGGCACCCATCACCGGGAAATACAACAGCCCGTCCGGGCCGACCTCCATGGCATTGGGGGAGGGCACGTTCTCCAGCAGGATGCGCGGGGCGCCGCCGGCCAGGTCGAACTCCATCAGCCGCCCACCCTCGCGGCATTCGCCGATGAACAGCCGGCCCTGATGGAAGGTGATGCCGTTGGCCGAGGGGATGTCGTCGCGCAGCACCCGGGTGCTGCCGTCGGCCTTACGCACGCTGACCCGGCCATCCATCACCTCGGTGGCATACAGGTTGCCGTCGGAGTCGAAGGCCACGTCGTCGGGGGCGATGATGTCGCCGCCCTTGGCGCTGACGGTTTCCAGCTGCCCGGTCTCCAGGTCGAGTGCGCTGATCTGGCTGCCGGTGACCTGCGCGACGTAGATGCGGCCGTCCGGCCCGGTGCGCAGGCCGTTCGCCCCGAAAAGCCGGCTCGGGGCGGTGACCTGCCGCAGCGTCCAGCTCCCGGTCACCGTCGGATTTGCGGTGTACCTGGCGTCGGGGGCTGCGTTGGTCCCGGCGGGGACCGATAGCGCGCTCATGACCTCGGACGTTAGCAAGTCGTCGTAGTCCAGACAATAGCCGCCCGGTGCCAGAATCTGCCCTTGACGGCCGAATAACTGCTGGGGAATAGTGTTCTCCAATATGAAGATCATCATATGTTGTCCGGACAAATAGGGTGGGATGGTCGAGGATGGACAGCTCGCTGAACATGGACGGCCGCATCGTGGTGGTGTCCGGCGCCGGCGGCGGGGGCATCGGCACCACGGTCACCCGGATGGTCGCCGAGGCCGGGGCCACGGTCGTGGCGGTGAGCCGATCGCAGGACAACCTCGACACGCACGTCGCACCGCTGGCAGACAAGGGACTGAACGTGGTGACGGTGGCGGCCGATGCGTCGACGGATGACGGCATCGCCACGGTGCTCGACGCCGCACGGCGGGTCGACGGCACGCTGTACGGACTGGTCAATGTCGCCGGCGGCGCCGCCCCATCCACCTGGATGCCCGCCACCCGGGTGTCGCGGTCCGATTGGCGGGAGCTGTTCACCGCGAACCTGGAAACCATGTTCTTCATGAGCCAGGCCTTTGCGGTGGCGCTGCGGGCCGAGTCCAATTGTGGCTCGATCGTGTCGGTGTCCTCGATCAGCGGGATGAACACCGCGCCCTATCACGTCGCCTACGGCACCGCGAAGGCCGCGATCGTGGCGGCCACCCGGACCCTGGCCGTCGAGTTGGCCGAGGCCGGTATCCGGGTCAACGCCGTCGCTCCCGGGGTGACCGAAACCGCCGCCTCGGCAACCTATGTCGACGCCGACCCCGACCGTGACCGCCGGGCCATCGCGATGGGCCGGCGCGGAACCCCCGAGGAGCAGGCCGGGGCCATCCTGTTCCTGCTGTCGGACCTGTCGAGCTACATCACCGGCCAGACGATCTTGGTCGATGGCGGGCTCAACCTGCGCTGGTCCCATCTTGGCGGCGACAACACCTCGTTGTTCCTCGCCGACGACGACTTCCGCGCGGCGATAAGGAGACACTCGTGACCGAAGAATTGACCGGCGAGCTTTCTTCCCCCATGACCATCGGGGTCGACGCCTACATCTCACCGGAGTACGCCCGCGCCGAGCGGGATCGGCTGTGGCGCAAGGTGTGGCAGCAGGTCGGCCGGATCGAGGATCTGCCGGAGTTGGGCAGTCACCTCACCTACGACATCCTCGATGACTCGATCCTGGTGGTACGGACCGCGGCCGGTTCGACGGCGGAATCCTTTGCCGCCCACCACAATGTGTGCATGCACCGGGGCCGGCGCCTGGTCGACACCCCGGCCGGCGCCAAGAACGCCTGCGCGCGCACCCGCAAGTCCTTCATGTGCGGGTTCCACGGCTGGACCTACGACCTGAACGGCGCCTGCACCCACATCCGCGAGCAGGACGACTGGCAGGGCACCCTGACCCCGGCCAACACCCACCTGGCGCCGGTCCGGGTCGACACCTGGGGCGGCTGGCTGTTCATCAACATGGACCCGGACTGTGAACCGTTGGCCGACTTCCTGTTTCCAGCGGCCAAGATCCTGGATCCGTTCGGGTGCGAGAACATGCGCTACAAGTGGCGCAAGTGGTTGAACTTCGACTGCAACTGGAAGGTCGCGATGGAGGCCTTCAACGAGACCTACCACGTGTTCACCACCCACCCCGAATTCAACCAGTTCGGCGAATTCAAGGGCTGGGCCAAGGCGCAGGGCAAGCATTCCAACATCGGCTACGACGCACCCGATGACATGGAGGAGACCAAATCCAAGATCCGCCTCGGCACCGGGGACCCGCGGATCTCCACCGCCGAGATGCAGGTCTACACCATGGAAGAGACCAACGCGACCACGACGCAGACGCTGGTCAACGCGGCCAAGCGGCTGGTCGACGAACTGCCCGAAGACACCCCCGCGGACAAGGTGCTCGAGCATTGGCTGACCTCGGCCCGCCGCGACGACGAGGCCCGCGGCGTCATCTGGCCGACCATCCCGCCCGACATCCTCGGGCAGAGCGGCACCGCCTGGCAGGTCTTCCCGAACTTCCAGATCGGCCAGGGCCTGACCAGTGCGTTGTGCTACAGCGCCCGGCCCGACCCGAGCTACGACCCGGACAAGTGCATCTTCGAGGTGTCGGTGTTGGAGCTGTATCCCAAAGGTGAGGAACCACAGACCGAATGGGAGTACACGCCGCCGGACAGCCCGAACTGGCGCTCGGTGCTGCCGCAGGACTTCTCGAACATGGCCGCGGTGCAGCGGGGCATGAAATCGATGGGCTTCCCGGGTACCAAACCGAATCCGTACCGCGAACGCAGCACGGTCAACCTGCACTACCAGCTTTCCAAGTACATGGGCACCGGAGAGCCCACCGACATCCAGTGATTTGGGTGCGTTTGGTAACGCCGAGCGTTACTCAACGCACACAAATCGCCCAGTAAGGAGCCGTAATGAAAGTCAATCTGGGTACCGGGGCGCAGAACTCCCACGACTGGGAGCGCGTGCTCGCCGGAGATTTCAGCACCCCGCCCGCCACGCCGGACTACAAGTGCGTGCAGGCCGCGCTGGCCCTCGGCGATCTCGCCGAGCCGCTCGGCTTCGACGGGATCTGGTTCCCCGAGCACCACGGCACGCCATATGGCATGACGCCCAACCCGATTCAGGCCCTGACCTATTTCGCCGGACGCACCGAGCGGGTCAGCCTGGGCACCTTTGTGGCCGTGGTGCCGTGGTGGAACCCAATCCGGCTGGCCACCCAGATCGCCTACCTCGACATCGTCTCCAACGGTCGCTACACCACGATCGGCCTGGGCCGCGGCGTGTCGAAGGGCGAGTTCGCCGCGGTCGGTGTGCCGCGCGAGGAGAGCCGCGACCGGTTCAACGAAACCCTGGACATCCTCAAGCTGGCCTTCTCCGGCGAGCGGTTCTCCTACGAGGGCAAGATCTTCTCCTTCCCGGAGATGTCGCTGCGTCCGGAGCCGATCAGCACCGACCTGTTCGACCGGATCTACAGCTCGTCCTCGACCGCCGAATCGCTGGAGATCCTGTCCCGGCGCGGCATGGTGCCGCTGTTCGTCGGCAACAAGCCGATCACCGATGCCGGCGAGGAGGTCCGCAAGGTCAACACCTTCCGCGCCGAGGAGGGCCTGGGGCCCTGCCAGCCCAAGAACGTGATGTTCATGCACTGCGTGCCAACGGAAGCCCAGGCCCAAGACACGGCGGAGTGGATCTGGACGGCCAACCGGGATGTCAACGTGCACTACGGTTTTGCCGACGCATCTAACTTCGTCGGCGTCAAGGGCTATGAGGCCTATGCCGCCCGTGAGGCCAGCGCTACCGCGGTGCTGGCCTCAGAGGTCGGTAACCAGAAGAAGGGCGGTCCGCCCGGATACCACGCGTCGAACCTGCTGATCGGCACACCGGAGACGGTGTTCACCAAGCTCAAGGCAGCACAGGAGGCCTGTTCGTTCTGCGAGGTCACCATCGTCCCGCAGTTCGGCACCATGCCGTACGAGAAGGCGATGGACAGCGTCAAACTGTTCGCCGCCGAGGTGCTGCCCGCGGTGCACGAGATGGAAGCCCCGCTGCACCCGGCCGCGCTTCCGGAGAAGGCCAACGCATGACCCAGCCCAACACCTGCGGGCCCACCGATACCCCGGCCGATATCGACATCGAGGCGCTCCGGGAACGCTACGCCGCCGAGCGGGCCAAGCGGCTGCGGCCCGAGGGGGGAGACCAGTACCTGGAACTGGAAGGCGATTTCGCCGACTTCTACGAGATCGACCCGTACACGACGGCGACCGAACGGGACCCGATCACCGAGGACTCCGACGTCGTCATCCTCGGAGGTGGCTTCGCCGGTCTACTGGCCGGGGCGTATCTGAAGAAGGCCGGTGTCGAGGGGATCCGCGTCATCGAGATGGCCGGTGACTTCGGTGGAGTGTGGTACTGGAACCGCTTCCCGGGGATCCAGTGTGACAACGACGCCTACTGCTACATCCCGCTGCTCGAAGAGCTCGACTTCATGCCGAGCAAGAAATTCGCCGACGGCGCCGAGATCTGGCAGCACTGCCGCAACATCGGCAAGCACTTCGGCCTCTACGACGGTGCACTGTTCTCCACTCAGGTGCGCGAACTGCGTTGGGACGACGGGGCACAGCGCTGGCAGATCAGCACCGACCGGGGCGATGACATCCGGGCCCGTTTCGTGGTCATGGCGCAAGGCTCCTACAACCGTCCGAAGCTACCGGGCATCCCTGGGATCAAAGACTTTACCGGGCATGTGTTCCACTCCGCGCGTTGGGATTACGACTACACCGGCGGGGACGCCGACGGCGACCTGCGCAAGTTGGCCGACAAACGCGTCGCCCTGGTCGGCACCGGCGCGACGGGCATCCAGTTGGTACCGCACCTCGGCCGCGATGCCCAGCAGCTGTTCGTCTTCCAGCGGACGCCGTCGTCGGTTGACGCGCGATCCAACCCACCCACAAATCCGGCGTGGGCTGCGTCCCTGCAACCGGGTTGGCAGGAGGAGCGGAAGCGCAACTTTCACAACTGGTCGCCATTCGTCGGTGTGGTGTTCGGTGAACCAGACCTGGTCTGCGACTTCTGGACCGAGCTCGGGCGCAACCTGACCGCCCGGATCGCGGCCAGCGACGACCCGGCATCGGTGACCATCGAGCAGATCATGGCGTTCCGGGAAGAGGAAGACTTCAAGATCATGGAGCGGCTGCGCCGGCTCGTCGGCGAGATCGTGGCGGATCCCGAGACCGCCGAGGCGTTGAAGCCGTACTACCGCTTCATGTGCAAGCGGCCGACTTCGAGTGAGCAGTATCTGGCCACGTTCAACCGTCCCAATGTGACGCTCGTCGACGTGTCGGCATCCAAGGGTGTGGAAAGGCTGACCGAGAAGGGCATCGTTGCCAACGGTGTCGAATACGAAGTCGACTGCGTGATTTTCGCGAGCGGCTTCGAGATCTCCACCGAGATCAGCCGCCGGTTCGCGATCGAGCGCATCGTGGGCCGCGACGGAGTGTCCCTGTTCGACTACTGGCAGAACGACTACAAGACACTGCACGGCATGACCAGCCGCGGATTCCCCAACCAGTTCTTCATGGGTTTCATCCAGGGCGGCGTGTCGGCCAACACCACGGCGATGTTCGAACAACAGGCCAGGCACATCGCCTACATCATCGCCGCGGCGCAGAACCGGGGTGCCACCACGGTCGAGCCCAGCCAGGAGGGCCAGGACGCCTGGGTGTCGACGGTCCGCGAACTGGCGATCGACAACTCGGCGTTCGAATTATCGTGCACGCCTGGCTACTACAACAACGAGGGCCGCGGTGGCGCGGAGCGCAACGGCGCATTCCTGGGTGATTTCTACTCGCCCGGGTTCTACGCCTTCGACGAGCTGATCGCTGACTGGCGGGCCAAGGGCGACCTCGACGGATTAGAGCTCACCACATGACGACGACAACCACGCTTGAGACCCGGGATATCAAGCCGCGCATCGGAACCGAGATCCGTGCCGACAAGGCCACGCTGCTCTCCGGTGCGCATGCCGGGCGGATCCGGGAACTGCTGGAGCAGCGCGGGGTGCTGGTGTTCCCACAGATCGGCTTCACCGACGACGAGCAGATCGCCTTCACCGAAACCCTCGGAACGTTCGCCCCGGAACGCCACGGCGAGAAGCTGTACAAGGTGTCGCTGGACACCCAGGTGAACAAGCAGGCCGACTATCTCAAGGGCTCGTTGTACTGGCACATCGACGGAACCATGAACGAGGTGCCGATCCTGGCCTCGCTGCTGCAGAGCATGGCGCTGGGCAACCCCGAGGAGGGGGACACCGAGTTCTGCAACACCTATGCCGCCTACGACGACCTGTCCGAGGAGGACAAGGCCGACATCGCCGATCTGCGGGTGATGCACTCGGCGTGGAACACGCTGTTCTACTACGACCCGGAACCCAGCATCAAGACGCTGCGCGGCATGATGGCGATCGGTGACCGCGAGCTGCCGCTGGTGTGGACGCACCAGTCCGGCCGCAAGTCGCTGGTGCTCGGCGCCACCGCGCGCCATATCGTCGACACCGACTTCCGTAAGAGCGCCGAACTACTGGTGCGGCTGAGGGATTGGGCCACCCAGCCCGATTTCACCTACCGGCACACATGGACCGTTGGTGACCTGGTGATCTGGGACAACACCGGAACCATGCACCGGGCCACGCCGTACGACCCGGCGTCGGGCCGGTTGCTGCAGCGCACCAAACTCGAGGGCGAGGAGCCGTTCGCTTGAGCACGCTCAGATTCGACGATCGTGTCGCCGTCATCACCGGCGCCGGCCGGGGGCTGGGCCGCGAGTACGCCCTGCTGCTGGCGTCGAGGGGCGCCAAGATCGTCGTCAACGACCCGGGTGGCAGCCTCGATGGTGAGGGCAGCGACGCCGGACCCGCACAGCAGGTCGTCGACGAAATCGTCTCGGCCGGTGGACAAGCCGTCGCCGTCACCGATTCGGTGGCCACCGCCGACGGCGGCCGGGCCATCATCGACGCGGCGATCGGGCACTTCGGCCGGCTCGACATCCTGATCCACAATGCCGGCACGGTGCGTCGAGGCTCGTTGAAGGAACTCACCTACAGCGATTTTGATGCGGTGCTCGATGTGCATCTGCGCGGTGCGTTCCACGTTGTGCGCCCGGCCTTTCCGCTCATGTGTGCGGCCGGCTATGGCCGGGTGGTGCTGACCTCCTCGATCGGTGGGCTGTACGGCAACCATGAGGTGGCCAACTATGCGGCGGCCAAGGCCGGGATCCTCGGGCTGTGCAATACGGTGGCGCTCGAAGGTGCCGCCGAGGGCGTGCTGTGCAATGCGATCGTGCCAGGTGCGGTGACCCGGATGGCCGAGGGGCTGGACACCTCGGCCTATCCACCGATGGGTCCGGAGCTGGTGGCACCGGCCGTGGGCTGGCTGTCCCACGAATCCTGTTCTGTCACCGGCGAGTTCTTCGTGGCGATCGCGGGCCGGTTGGCGCGTGCCGTCATCGCCGAGACGCCCGGCGTGTACCAGCCGACGTGGACCGTCGAGCAGGTCGGCGAACGCATCGACGAGATCCGCGATCTGGCGACGCCCGTGGTGTTCCCGGTGGTTCCCGACGGGCATGCCGACCACATCCGCTACAGCTTCGGACGGGCAGTAGAGGAGGCCAGATCATGACCACCGGTCCGCTACAAGGGGTTCGGGTCGTCGACCTCACCGCCATGGTGATGGGTCCGTACTGCACGCAGATCATGGCCGACATGGGTGCCGACGTCATCAAGGTCGAGACCCCGGCCGGGGACAACACCCGCTACATCTCGGTGGGCCCGGCCCCCGGTATGAGCGGGGTGTTCGTCAACGTCAACCGCGGCAAGCGCAGCGTGGTGCTGGATCTGATGTCGCCGCAGGGCAAGGACGACCTGCGCGCGCTGATCGCCGATGCCGATGTGTTCATCCACTCGATGCGGGCCAAGGCCATCACCAAGCTGGGCTTCGGCTACGACGAGGTGGCCGCGATCAACCCGGGCATCGTCTACACCAACTGTTACGGGTATGGCCGGCGTGGGCCGGATGCCGACCGGCCCGCCTACGACGACACCATCCAGGCCGAGTGCGGATTGCCTGCGGTGCAAGAGCAATTGACCGGTGAGGCGTCGTATGTCGGGACCATCATGGCCGACAAGGTGGCCGGGCTGACGGCGCTGTACGCCACCATGATGGCGCTGTTTCACCGGGAGCGCACCGGCGAGGGCCAGGAGGTGGAGGTCAGCATGTTCGAGACCATGGCCTCCTTCATGCTGGTCGAACATGCCAATGGCGCCATGTTCGACCCGCCGCTTTCTCCGGCGATGTATCCCCGGGCGGTCACCCCGAACCGCAGGCCGTACGAGACCAAGGATGGCCACATCGCGGCGCTGGTCTACAACGACAAGCACTGGAATGCGTTCATCGAACGGGTGCAACCGGCGTGGATGGCTGAGTACGGCCCGGCGCTTGCTTCTTTGGAGCAACGGGCGCAGCAGATCGACACCGTGTACGCATTGGTGGCGCAGACCCTCAAGGAACGCACCACCGCGGAGTGGTTGGACCTGTTCGGGGACTTGGAGATCCCGGCGGCCCCCATGCTCACCCCCGACGAACTGTTCGAGAACGAGCATCTCAATGCCGTCGGGCTGTTCGAGACTCTCGATACCCCGCACGGTCGGGTGCGGATACCCGGTGTGCCGACCTGGTTCTCCCGCACCCCGGGTCGGGTCGCCGGGTATGCACCGGAACTGGGAGCCGACACCGCCGAGGTGCTGGCCCAGCTCGGCTCCCGCGACAAATCCGGATAGCGTCCGGAACAGGAAGGCCAGGAGTGGATTTCGATTTTGGTGCGAAGGCCGACACATTGCGTGCCGAGCTGCGTGCACTGATCGCGGAGCAGGTGCCCGCCGATTTTCTCGGCGCGTTCACCGATGACCCTGCCGATCTGGCGGTGGCCCAGCAGTTCTGCCGCACGCTGGCCCAGCAGCACTTGCTGTGCATGTCGTGGCCGAAGGAGTTCGGCGGCGGCGACGCCTCGGTGTGGGAGCAGACCGTGGTGCGCGAGGAGATGTGGGCGCACCACGAACCGCGCGGCGCGCAGTACATGGGCGTCAACTGGGTGGGGCCGATCATCATGTGGCACGGCACGCCAGCGCAGCAGCGCAAGCACCTGCCGCCGATCGCCAACGGCGAAGTGATCTGGTGCCAGGGCTTTTCCGAACCCGAGGCCGGTTCCGATCTGGCCTCACTGCGCACCTTCGCCCGCCGCGAGGACGACGGCTGGCGGATCAACGGCCAGAAGATCTGGACCTCGTACGCCACCATGGCGCAGTGGATTTTCCTGCTGGCCCGCACGTCTAAGGGTGAGAAGAAACAACAGGGCATGACCATCTTTCTGGTGCCGATGGATGCCCCGGGTATCCAGGTGCGTCCGATCCGCACCATGATGGGCCCGCACCACCTCAACGAGGTGTTCTTCGACGAGCTGAAGGTCACCGAGGCTGATGTTCTGGGCACGGTGGACCAGGGCTGGTCGATCGTGCAGGACGTGGTGTCGTTTGAGCGGGTCGGCATCGCCCGCTACGCGCGGTGCGAGCGGCTGTTGCAGGCCGCCCCGGAGGTGCTCGGCGACAGGTGGGAGCAGCTGCCCGCGGAGTTGCGGGGCCGGTGGACGCGGATGCTCACGCACTGCCGCCGGGCCCGGCTGATGGCCTACCGGGTGGTGTCGATGCAGGCCGCCGGGCGGGTGAATCCCGGTGACTCCGCGGCATATCGGATCGCGGTGACGAGATTGGATCAGGAGAGCGCCGAGGTGCTCATGGAAATTGTCGCGGTCCTGCCGCGAGGTGACAGCACAGAAGCCGAGTACTTCCGCGCCGAGGTCGAGGATCACTGGCGCTACTCACAGGCGTCCACGGTGTCCTCGGGCAGCATCGAGATGCAGCGCATCCTGCTGGCGCGAACCATGCTGGCCGGGAAGGCGTGACCATGATTCTCGATCTCAGCGACGACGCCAAAGAGTATGGCCGCCAGGCGCTCAAGGCGTTCGAGGCGGCCGGAGGCGATCAGCTGCTGTTCCAGGCCGATACCAAGCCGGAAACCCGTGCGGGGCTGGTAATTCCGGTTCTAGACAGCCTGGGCGGCTTCGAGCTGGAGCCGCGCACCGATACGGATTCGCTGGAGGCGGCGGCCGCGCTGTGCCGCAGCGCCGGGTACTGGGCGGTGCCCTATCCGGTGGCCGAGCGGCTGTCGCGCCCGGAGGATCTCGACGTCGACGGGCTGATCGTCATCGATGCCGGCGCGCCCGAGGGGACTCTGCAGGGTCTGGACAATCGTTGGGCCACCGTCGCTTTGGACGGGGTGCGCAGCATCGTGACCGGGTTCGGTGCGTCCGGCCCGGCGTTCGTCACCGCACTGGAACTGTCCACGCTGGACGAGGCGGGCGCTAAAGACGTGGCATTGGCCCTGGTGCTGCCGTGCTGGACCCTGCTCGGCATGCTGGACCGGGCCATCGATCTGACCATTGCGCACGTCAGCCTGCGCAAGCAGTTCGGCCAGCCGCTGTCGGCCTTCCAAGGCGTGCAGTTCCAGCTGACCGACGCCGAGGTGGAGCGCAGCGGCGTCGACATCCTGGCGAAATACGCGCTGTGGAGCCTGAATACCCATCCGGCCGACGAGGCGATCCACGATGCGCTGGCGCTGCGGCTGGCCGCGATCGAGGCCGCCGAGGTGGTCTTCCGGGTGTGCCATCAGCTGCACGGTGCGGTCGGCTTCTGCGATGAGACCACGCTGTCCTGGCTGTCGCGCTACAGCCAGCCGCTGCGTCGCCTGCCCTTCGGGGTGTGCACAACCCGCGATACGTTTACCGCCCGGCTGGGCCGGCGCGGACTCACCGGGTTGTTCTCATGACCGGACTCGAAGACTTCCGGGCCACCGTGCGGGACTGGTGCGCCGCGCACGTCCCGAAAGACTGGCGCAGCAACCAAACCGGGGTCGGCGACGACGAATTCGTGGCCTTCCAGAAGGCCTGGTTCGCACAGTTGCACACCGCCGGATACGCCGTCCCGCACTGGCCGGCCGAATGGGGCGGCGGCATGGGGGTCGCTCAACAGATCGTGCTGTATCAGGAGTTGGCCGCGGCCGATGCGCCCCGACTGGTGCTGGCCTTCGTCGGCATCCACCACGCCGCCTCCACGTTGCTGGCCGCCGGTACCGACGAGCAACGCAAGCGTCACCTGCCGGCCATTCTGGACGGGGAGATCTGGGTGCAGGGCTTCTCCGAACCGGAGGCCGGATCCGATTTGGCCGCGCTGCGCACCACGGCCAAAGCCGACGGCGACAACTTCATCGTCAACGGCCAGAAGCTGTGGGCCAGCGGCGCCAAGCACGCCGACTGGTGCCTGCTGCTGGCCCGTACCGATCCCGATGCGCCTAAACGGCATGGTATTTCGTACTTCCTGATGGACATGACCACGCCCGGCATCGACGTCCGGCCGATCCGCAACGCGGTGGGGGATTCGCACTTCTGCGAGATCTTCCTCAACGATGTGGCGGTACCCGCGGCCAATCTGGTCGGCCCGGTGAACCAGGGCTGGCAGGTCGCGCAGGCCACTCTGGGCGCCGAGCGTGGCATGACCATGCTGGAGCTGGCGGAGCGGCTGAGCAATGCCGGGTTCACCTGGCTGCTGCAGGCCTGTTCGCCGGTCGAGGACCCGGTGGTGGCAGATCGGCTGGCGCAGTTCGAGATTGAGCTGACCGGTCTGCGCGGGTTGTGCCGGGATCTGGTGGAGCGCACCGAGGCCGGGCAGGCCGGTCCGGCCGACGCCTCGATCGTCAAGCTCTACTACAGCGAGCTGTTGCAGCGGATGACCGGGTACGGCGCGGAGATCGGCGGCCTGGCCGCCCACACCGTGCTGACCAAACCGGCATCCAGCGGCTGGGAGTCCGGCGCCTGGATGCTCGACTTCATCGGCTCGTGGGAATGGACCATCCCCGGCGGCGCCAGCGAGATTCAGCGCACCATCATCGGTGAGCGTGGACTGGGGTTGCCGCGATGAGTTTTGCCGAGATTCATGACGAACTACGTTCGGTGGCAGCGGATCTGCTGGCCAAGGCCGCCGACAACGGCGCGGTGGACTGGTCGTTGTTGATCCAGGCCGGTTGGGTCGGGCTGGAGGCGCCGGAGGAGGTCGGCGGTGCCGGGGCCGGCTTCGCCGAGGTCGCGGTGATCTGCGAGGAGCTCGGCCGGGCCGCGGCGTCGACCGCTTACCTCGGCGGCGCGGTGCTGGCCATCGGTGCCCTGTGTGCGTTGGCGACCAACGCGTCTCGCGATGCCTTACTGCAGCCCGTGGTGGCCGGAACCACCCGGGTCGCGCTCGCACTGCCGGCGGGAGCCGAGCCGGCGCCCTTCGAATTGGCCACCACCCGGCTGGGTTGGCGCATCCACGGCCGGGCCGACTTCGTGCCCGACGCCGTGGGAGCACAGCGGCTGCTGCTGCCCGCCCGCGACGCCGACGGGGTCGCGATGCTGGTGGACGTGGCCGCCGATGCACCCGGGCTGGCGGTCACCGAGCGGCCGGTGCTCGACGCGACCCGCGGGTTGGCGACGGTGACCGTCGAGGGGGCGGAGGTGGACGAGGACGCGGTGTGGCGGTTCGACGGCGATCCCGAGGCGCAGTTGTGTGCGCTCACCGAGCGGGCCGCGCTCGCGGTCGCCTGCGACAGCCTGGGTATCGCGCAGGCCATGCTGGACGCCACGGTGTCGTATGCCGGGGTTCGCCAGCAGTTCGGTCATCCGATCGGTTCGTTTCAGGCCGTCAAGCACGCCTGCGCCGACATGCTGGTGCAGATCTCGGTGGCGCGTCAGCTGGTGAACGCGGCCATCGAATCGCCGGGGCCCCGCACCGTATCAATGGCCAAGGCGTATGTCACCGAAACGGCGGTCGAGGTGGCAGGTAAGGCCATGCAACTTCACGGCGGTATCGGCTACACGTGGGAGAGCGGGGTGCACGTGTATCTCAAGCGGGCGGCGCTCAACCGTTCGCTGTTCGGCTCGCCCGCCGAACACCGCGCGAAGTTAGCCACGCGCTACCGCTAGTTCTCTCCGCGAGCAGACACGGAATCGCACGTTCGAGGGCCGAAAAGTGCGATTCTGCGTCTGCTCGGCAGCGGCGATGAGTTTTCGGCACGGCGGTGGTCAAACCTAGCGACCGACCAATCGCCTGTGAAGGAGACACCATCGTGGTTACCCGTCAGAGCGCGCCGCTGGGCGCCCCCAACTGGATCGACCTGAGCACGTCCGACGTCGAACGCAGCCGGCAGTTCTACGGTGCGGTGTTCGGCTGGACGTTCGAGACCGGCGGCGAAGAGTACGGCGGCTACGTCACCGCCTCGGTCGACGGCCGAGTGGTGGCCGGGTTGATGCGCAACGACCCGCAGTGGAACGCGCCGGACGCGTGGACGACGTACCTGCACACCGCCGACGCCGATGCCACGGTGGCGGCGGCCACCGCGGCCGGCGGAAAGAACTGCGTCGAGGTGATGGACATCCCGGCCAAGGGCCGGATGGCGATGCTGACCGACCCCGATGGGGCGTTCTTCGGCATTTGGCAGCCGGGTGGGCATGACGGCTTCGAGGTGTTCAATGAGGCCGGCGCGCCGGTGTATCACCAGCTGACCACCCGCGACTACGCCGGATCGCTGCAGTTCTATCGCACAGTGTTCGGCTGGACCACCCAGACGGTGTCAGACACCGATGAGTTCCGCTACAGCACAGCGGTATTCGACGGTGCGGAACTGCTCGGCGTGATGGACGGCAGCGCGATACTGCCCGAGGGGATCCCGTCCAGCTGGAACGTTTTCCTGGGCTCCGACGACGTGGACAAGACCATCGAGCTGGTCGTCGCCAACGGCGGCTCGGCGCTGCGCGCCGCCGAGGACACCCCCTACGGCCGGCTGGCCGCGGTGACGGACGCGACCGGGGCCGCGTTCAATCTGTCCTCTCTGCAGGGCTGAGCGCGAAGTCGGCGAAGTCGAAGCCGGGCACCACCACGCAACTGACCAGGGCGGGCTCGTCGTCGCGGGGCCTGGCGCGCTGCCAGTGCCCGGGCGGTACGAGTAGCTGCGGATGGTGCCCGGCACCGACGTCCGGCCCCAGCAGATGCGTTGTCGCAGTGTGCTGTTCTGCGCCGATCTCCAGGATCAGCGGGCTGCCCCGGTGGTGAAACCACAGCTCGGCGCTACGCACGGTGTGCCATGCCGACTGCTGGCCACCCATCAGCAGGAACAGAATCGCTGTCCCCGCACTGCGCGGCCCGGTGTAATCCGATGGCAGCGACGACTGGCTCATCGTCAGGTCGCTACGCCAGGTCTCGCGGTACCAGCCCCCCTCGGGGTGCGGGGCAAGATCGAGCCGCCGGGCCCAGTCGGGTAGTTCGGTCATACCCGATAGTCTCGTCGCCATGGTTCGTCTGCGTCCAGGCTGGCTGGTGGCACTGTGTGCCGCGGTCCTGATTGTCGTGGCCTGGCTGCCGTGGATCACCACCGGTGCCAACGGCGGTGGCCGGGCCAACGCGATCGGCGGGGCAGTGGGCAGCATCGTGTTGCCGGGCGGTTTCGGTGCCGGGCAGCTGATCGTCCTGCTGGGTGCCGGCCTCATCGTGGCGGGGGCGATGGCGGGGCGCAGCCTGTCGCAACGGTGGGCTTCGGCTGCCGCACTGTTGATTTCGCTGGCCTTGGTGGCGTTGACGGTGTGGTACTACACGCTCAACGTCAAACCTCCGGTGGCCGCGGGCTACGGACTCTACGTCGGTGGCGGAATGGCGGTGCTGGCCGCGTTGTGCTCGGTGTGGTCGCTGTTGTCGACGTTTGGCCGATCATGAGCGAGTTCGTCACGCCCGTGGTGTTGACCGGGCAGCGCTGGGTCCGGCTGGAGCCGTTGACCAGTGAGCACATCCCGGAGATCGCCGCTGCTGCCGCCGACGGCGAGTTGGGGTCGTTCTGGTACACCATGACGCCGCAGCCCGGCCGCGCCGCCGAATGGGTGCAGCGCATGCTTGAGCTGCGCGCGGCCGATCACGGGGTGAGCTTCGTGGTGCGCAGCCTGGACGGCAGATTGGTGGGGTCGTCAAGCTATCTGCACGTCGACGGGCCCAACCGCAGGCTGGAGGTCGGGCATACCTGGTATACGGCCGATGTCCGGGGTACCGGCGTGAATGCCGAAACCAAGCTGTTGATGCTCGGCCATGCATTCGACGAGTTGAATTGTGTGGCAGTGGAATTGCGCACCCACTTCTTCAACTTCGCCAGTCGCGCGGCGATCGAGCGGCTCGGCGCCAAGCTGGACGGAGTACTGCGCAGCCATCAGCTCGGCGCTGACGGCTCCCGTCGGGACACAGTCGTGTACTCGATCCTGGACATCGAATGGCCTGCGGTACGCAACGGCCTGGAGTTCCGGCTGGACCGGCGCGGCCCGATCAACGACTGACGCCGTGGTGGAAATCCGGCTGGACTTCCACCACGGCGTCACTCGTCAGGAACGGGTCAGTCGTCGTGACCGTGACCCCACCCGTGGCCGCGGCCATGCCACCCATTGTCGTACCAGCGGCCCCAACCGGGTCCCTCGACGCAGGCCTGCGCGTAGCCGTACGGCCCGGTCGCGCAGATCTGTGGACCGGCCGACGCAGGGGCTGCAGCGGCAACTGCCACACCTACCGGCACCGCCAAAGCGCCAAGCCCGACCACAGCGGCCCTCATCAGTTTCGAACGCATACTCCACCTCCGGGTTGTTTGCTGTCTACGAGCTCAGTTCCCCCGACCTGAAATAAGCTTAGTGCACCTCACAATCCGCCTGAGAGGAGCCTGTGGCCAGGACCTGCAGTCACTTTGCTCTCGCGAGGGGTTTACCAGTCAGAGCGTTGAACGCATTTGCGGCGGGGTGGGGTCACCGGCGGGCCGGCGCGCGAGGTTGGGAGTTTGCTCACGGGGAGGCGCCAGGTAGGTGTAAAGGCTCGATGAGTTTTGCCGTCGCCGGTCGTCTTCACCTGTATACCCGACGACGGGGAGGAATGTGCATGGGTGCTCTCGACGGCAAGACCGTGTTGATCACCGGAGGCGCGCGCGGGGCGGGCCGCGCGCCCCCCCCCCCGCGCGCCCGGGGGGGGGGCGACCACGTGGGGGGTGTCAAAGCCGGCCCCGGCGCAAACGGCGGCGAATATATGTGCACACCCGCCGC
>NZ_JARXVE010000011.1 GCF_029893345.1 Mycolicibacterium frederiksbergense
CCGCAACACACCGTCGAACAACACACCGCACGCGGGCATTCTCAAATGAGTCAACGAAGCAGCCAAACGGGCATTTTTAATGAGTCAACGCGGCAACCCAAAATCTGGTGTCGATGAGGTTGGCGAGGCCAGCGAGTCCGGTGTGACCAGGACGTTGGGGCCGCTGAGGTCAGTGCGGCTCCAGAGGCGATTTCCGCGACTTTGTCGCGCACAGTCGGGCAGCACGACACATGCTTCCGAGCCGGGGTTTAACGTGAGCGCCCGCGGTCCTAGACCAACGTGGCACGTGCTCCGCGCTGGCACCACTACAAGGATGCGATTCCTCCAAGCTGAATCGGCATGAAGCCGGCGGGTCAGCTCTTGCCGTAGCGCGGGGCTTTCACTGCCGGAGCGGCGACGACGGGGGCGATCGTCGGGGCATACGTGACGGTGGTGGTCTCGCCAACGGTCATCTTTTCGCCAGTTATGACCGTCATTGGGCCGTCGTGTCCGCCGCTAAGGGTCGCGCCGACGACGCCCATCGCGACGACGGCGCTGCCGCCGAGGACTGCCGCCAGGGTCTTGACCCGGGTGTTGCTCGTGGTTTGTGCCATGTGTGTATTGCCAATCGTGTCGAACGGTGATGCCTCGAAATCCTCTGGCCGGGGAGATCAGGCTGTGGGTATTGGCGACCATCGTGACGTAACTGTTTGCTGTGCGCATCACCGCCCAAGCCAATTCACAGCGGTTTGCCATCCGGATCGCAGCAACGCCGCCGGCACCGCGTACCGGATCGGCTAATTCCAAACCCACTGGACAGTGATGAGACCATGGTGGGCGTGACTACCCATCAGTTGCCGTGGCAGACCGGTCAGCACCCGAAGCCACGTACGTTTACCCAGTCCACGAAGCTGCAGGACGTCCTGTACGAGATCCGCGGACCGGTACACGAGCATGCCTCACGGCTGGAAGCTGAAGGGCACCGCATCCTCAAGCTGAACATCGGCAACCCCGCGCCGTTCGGCTTCGAGGCGCCGGACGTGATCATGCGCGACATGATCCAGGCACTGCCGTACGCGCAGGGCTACTCCGACTCCAAGGGCATCGTCAGCGCGCGCCGCGCGGTGTTCACCCGCTACGAGCTGGTCGAGGGCTTCCCGAAGTTCGACATCGACGATGTCTACCTCGGCAACGGCGTCTCCGAGCTCATCACCATGACCCTGCAGGCACTGCTGGACAACGGCGATCAGGTGCTCATCCCGGCACCGGACTACCCGCTGTGGACCGCCTCGACCGCGCTGGCCGGCGGCACCCCGGTGCACTACCTGTGCGACGAAACCCAGGGCTGGAATCCCGACGTCTCCGACCTGGA
This sequence comes from Mycolicibacterium frederiksbergense, assembly GCF_029893345.1. Taxonomy (GTDB): domain Bacteria; phylum Actinomycetota; class Actinomycetes; order Mycobacteriales; family Mycobacteriaceae; genus Mycobacterium; species Mycobacterium frederiksbergense_B. The sequence continues at coordinate 1,352 of NZ_JARXVE010000011.1, forward strand.
GTCCAAGATCACCGAGCGCACCAAGGCGATCGTGGTGATCAACCCGAACAACCCCACGGGGGCGGTGTACAGCCGCGAAACCCTGGAGCAGATCGTCGAGCTGGCCCGCAAGCATCAGCTGATGCTGCTGGCCGACGAGATCTACGACAAGATCCTCTACGACGACGCCAAGCACATCTCGCTGGCGACCCTGGCGCCCGACCTGCTGACCCTGACCTTCAACGGGCTGTCCAAGGCCTACCGGGTGGCCGGTTACCGCTCCGGCTGGCTGGTCATCACCGGACCCAAGGAGCATGCCACCAGCTTCATCGAGGGCATCAGCCTGCTGTCGAATATGCGGTTGTGCCCGAATGTTCCTGCCCAGCACGCGATTCAGGTGGCGCTCGGTGGCCACCAGAGCATCGACGACCTGGTTCTGCCGGGTGGGCGGCTGCTCGAGCAGCGCGACGCCGCGTGGACCAAGCTCAACGAGATCCCCGGGGTGTCGTGTGTGAAGCCCTCGGGCGCGCTGTACGCGTTCCCGCGCCTGGATCCGGAAGTGCACGAGATTCACGACGACGAGCAACTGGTGCTCGATCTGTTGCTGCAGGAGAAGATCCTGCTGACCCAGGGCACCGGATTCAATTGGCCCACACCGGATCACCTGCGCATCGTCACCCTGCCGTGGTCGCGGGACCTGACCAAGGCGATCGACCGGATGGGCAACTTCCTGGCCAGCTACCGTCAGTAACCGCGCGGCCGCCTCAAAATCCGTTGTTGCGCAGTGCGCACATCCACCAGCCGTCACCGAGATCGACTGGGTCGGCGCAGATGAAGCCGTACATGTCGACCCCTTCGGGAGACTCGATGGGGTTGTACAGGTAGCCGCCGGCATCGTCCGGGATGCCGATCCATTGCGGGAAGAAGCGGCTTCCGTCCCGGTTCGAAACTTTCCCCTCTGCTACGAGAAACCGTAGCGCCCAAGGCAATTGGCTGCCGTAATATTCCGTCCCCGGATCGGTTTCCAGTGCCCGCTCGAAAAGCGGCCGGTGCAGCATGAACCACGTTCGGGGTGCCACTTTCCACGTCGCATTCACAACAACGGTCGCCACGAGAAGCACCGGCAGCACAATCGCGACGGCCAGCCAGAGTCGTCGTTCGAGCAGCGCCACCGCCACCGCGCCAAGCCCGCCCACGTAGAGCGCGGCCATAACCGGGGAGACCACCGGGTCGAGGATCCACATATCCGTCCTTGACCAGTGCCACCAGAATCCGATCGCCCAGCACACCAATCCACCACACAGCACCCATATCCACCAGCGGCTACCTGCGGTCAGACCGGCTTTACCGACCCCGTCCACGCCCTGCAGTATGCCGACCGCACACCGCTGCCGGTGCACCGTTCACAACTTGCATCTCTACGCTGTCCGGGTGGCGCATTCCCACTCCCACTCTCATTCCCTGACCGGCCCGGCACCGCTGGGCCCGCTGGCCACCCGGATCGTCGTCGGTCTGCTGGTCGCCATCGGCATCGCGGTGATCGCCGGCGCCGCCCTGCTGTGGCCCAACCAGCAGAAGGTGGACATCCCACTGCCCTTCCAGAACGCCGCCGGTGGCGCCGTCACCACCGAGGCGGGACATGTGTTGTCCAGCAGCCTCGCCGACTGCGGCAGCCCGTCTGCGGGCGCCGTGCTGACCTCGGCACCGTTGCCCGGAGCCCCGGGCAATGGCACCTGCGTGCACGACCTGGTAGCCATTGATTCCGGCCCGAACCAGGGCGCCAAAACCCTGCTCGAGTTCAGCACCGGACCGGGACAGCCGAATCTTGTTGCCGGAGACAATATCCGGATAAGCCGCCAGGTCGATGCGGCCGGGGCGACGAGTTACGCCTTCTTCGATTACGAACGCACCTGGCCGTTGATCGCGCTGGCCGCGGTATTCGCCATAGTTATCGTGGCGGTGGCGCGCTGGCGCGGCCTGCGGGCACTGGTCGGCATCGCGGTCGCATTCGCGGTGCTCATGGTGTTTCTGCTACCGGCGCTGCGCGACGGCGCCCCGGCGCTCCCGGTGGCGCTGGTGGCCTCGGCAGCCATCCTCTACGCGGTGATCTATCTGGCCCACGGCGTCAGCCTGCGCACCAGCGCAGCCCTGCTGGGCACCCTCACCTCGCTGCTGCTGGCGGCGATACTGTCCTGGGCGGCAATCGAATTAGCGCACCTGACCGGATTGTCGGAGGATCAGAACAACGAGGTCGCGGCGTATCTGGGCAATGTGTCGATCACCGGCCTGCTGTTGGCCGGGTTCATCATCGGCTCACTGGGTGTGCTCAATGACGTCACGATCACCCAGGCCTCAACGGTATTCGAACTGGCCGAACACGGCGGCACCCGGCGGGCGATCTTCGTCGGCGCGATGCGCGTCGGCAGCGACCACATCGCCAGCACCGTCTACACCCTGGTGTTGGCCTACGCCGGCAGTGCGCTGCCGCTGCTGTTGTTGTTCAGCGTGGCGAATCGGTCCCTGGCCGACGTGCTGACCAGTGAGAGCGTGGCCATCGAGATCGCCCGATCCGCGGTGGGTGGCATCGCCCTGGCCCTGTCGGTCCCGTTGACGACGGGCATCGCCGCGGTGCTGGCCACGCCCGAGCAGCATTCACACCGGGCCGCGTCGTGATCCCCGCCGTTACCCCCTGTCCCGGAGACGTTTTCGTCTTCCCGCTCGAACGCATCGGACGCTACGGGGCTTGCCAGGTGGTCGCCGTCGACGAGGAACGCGGGCTCGCGACCGTGGCGGTGCTCGCGTGGACCGGCACGGACGTGCCCGAGGTCACCGCCCTTTCCGGCACGCCGCGGATGGTGCGGGACTTTATGTTCTGGACACCCGCGGAGATTCTGAAGAACGTGCCCGTCGAAGTGCCGTCCAAGTACGTGAGGATCGGCACGCTTCCTGTGACCGGCGAGACCGCCTCACGGTCTTACGACGCTTGGGATTTCGCCCTTGATGTCATTCGCCAGTACCGCTGGGACGCCCTCCCGAGTGAGACGACGGCGGCTTTCCGGTCGGCGCTCGAGAGCGAGCAGACCGTGATGATGCCCGGCCTCACCTACTCCCGCAGCGGCGAACAGTACGAATCGCACCTACCCGCCGCTCGCGCATTCAGCGACGATGGCGGCTACTACTCGGTCGGCGAGGACTTCCGCATGGAGTCGCTGCGCGCCTGGCCGGCGCTCTACCAGGTGGCACTCCAGTCGTGGCGCGACGACCTCTTGCCGTTCCTGGAATCGTCACCACTCGTCAAGGAACTGACGCTGACTGGGCACGGACGACGCGAGATCGACCTGTCCCGCACGGGCCTCAACCAGCTCACGATCGACATCACGGGGCTCGAACGCCTCGTGCTCCCCTCGAGCCTCGACCTCTTGAAGCTGCACGGCACGGGAGCGGCCGGCCTGCACGTGACAGCCGATGACGACGGCCGCTGGGTCACGGTGCACCTCGACGGGACCGTACCTGCAATCCATGGGCTCGACCACGCACCCGGACTCCGGATCGACGCAATCGAGAATCTCGACGTCTCCGCTGTCGCCGAGTCCTTCCCCAACATCACCTGGCTGCATCTGTTCGGCGCTCCCGGCCTCCTCGTCGGGCTGCACGGACTGCAATCCTTGCCGAAGCTGTCCGCTCTGTGGATCTGTGACCTGTTCGGCTACGGGCCCGACGACATCCCCTACCCGGACGCACTCCCTACGCTCACGAACCTCGACCTGGACAGCATCCCCGCCGACGTCGCCGCCAGCGTGCGCGCCCGATACAAGAAGGCACAACACGTCGAGTTGACCGTGCGCCGGCCCCGCAAGCCCGAATGGCTGGCCGAGAACCTCGAGAACCCCTTCCGCCGCTGGGACGGCCGCGACGGCATCCCCGACGCGGTCGCGAAGAAGGCCCGCACGGCGTTCGTCGCCGCCCTCCGCAAGGTTCGCGATGAGTCAGCCACGGATGACAACACTGTGACTGCAGCAACCGGGTTCCTCGACGCCATCGCAGCACTCAACCGCAAGCACCAATTCCTCTACACCCTGGAACGCGACGAGGTCATCGACGCAGTCAATACCCTCACCGCCGGACTCTCGCCCGAAGCGCACCGTGTCCTCCAACCGCTCATCGAGGAAGCGCTCGATGACTGACCACCCATAGCTAGGCGCGGCTGGCGGTTGGCCCCAGCGTCTGTTCCAGCCCGGCGATGAGCGTGGTGAGTCCGCGCTCAAACCCGTCCAGGTGTCGAAGATCGCTGAGCATCGGCCACGGGCTGGGCAGGTCGTCCTGCCGGCCAGCGGCTTGGCCGCGGGCCCAGACGACGAGGAAACCAGTGGCGTACGCGTCGACCATTGCCAGGACATGGCTTGCCTGATCGGCGCTGAGCCCCGTGCTCTGCAGGACGTTGAGCAGTCGGGCCAGATGGGGTGCAACCGGCAACTCGTCGTAGGGCGCCAGGGCAAGCAATTCGAATGTCCGCGGGTACTGCACCGCCAGGTCTCGATATGAGCCCAGCACACGGCGGATCGCTTGCTGCCAGCTTTCCCCGGCCTGGGCGTCGGTGTCGAGCTGGCCGATGAGCTGCTCGACAACGCCTTCGAGAAGGTCGTCGCGGTTTCGGACATGGGAGTAGAGGCTCATCGTCCCGCAGCGGAGCTCGTCGGCGAGGGCGCGCATGGTCAACGTCTCCAGCCCGTCGCGTTCGATCAGCGCGATCGCGGCCGCGGCAACGTTGTCGCGATTCAACTTTGGTCGCGATTTTGTTTGCACCGCTTGACTTCTTCCCATAGATCTCACAGTATCGTCGTACATCGTACGGTATGGCGTACGCCACATGAGGAGGATCCGTTGGCTCTGCATCACATGTCCGCTGTCGAGGCGACCGCGCTGTTTCGCAGCCGAGAGCTTTCACCGTCCGAACTGCTCGAGGCGGTTATCGCCAGGACCGCCGACACCGAACCCGCCGTCAACGCCGTGACCGAGCAATGGCTCGACGAGGCCCGCGAGGACGCCCGACGCTCGGAGCAGCGTTTCGCCTCGGGTGAAGAGGTGGGGCCGCTGGAGGGAATCCCGTTGATGCTCAAGGACGAGCAGCCGGTCGCGGGGCGGCTCTGCGAGGACGGGTCGATGCTGGAGAAGGGCCGGATCGCCGACGTCACCCATCCCATCGTGGATCGGATCCGCGAGGCGGGGGCCGTCATCCACGGCCGAACCACCACGCCGGAGTTCTGCTGCGCGTCGGTCACCCACTCAGACCTGTGGGGCGTCACCCGCAACCCGTGGAACCTCGCCCTCACCCCGGGTGGCTCATCCGGTGGTTCCGGCGCGGTGCTGGCCGCGGGGTCGACGATTCTGGCCACGGGGTCCGACATCGGCGGCTCGATCCGGATCCCGTCGTCGTTCTGCGGCGTCGTCGGATACAAGCCACCGTTCGGACGGGTCCCCGGCCTGGCCCCCTTCAACTCCGACACCTACTGCGCCGATGGGCCCATGGGCCGCAGCGTCGCCGACGTCGCACTGCTGCAGAACGTGATCGCGGGGCCCTGGTCCGCGGACCAGGCCTCCCTGCGGCCGCCGGTACCGGTCTCTGGCGAGGTCAGCTCACTGCGCGGCACCCGGATCGCCCTCTGCGTCACGCTGGGCGGCTACGACGTCGACCCGGTGATCGCGGCGAACACGCAAACCGTCGCCGCCGCGCTCAGGGCCGCCGGCGCCGAGGTAGAAGAGGTCACCCTGCCGTGGCAGCCCCAGCAGGTGCTCGATATCGCCTGGGCCCACTACGGCGCGGTGATGGGGCCGTTCATCGAGGAGGTGGCCAAGGGTGACCCGGAGATGCTCCAGGCCCTGATGCCCTACACGCGAGCCTTCGTGGCATCCGCGGCCGGGGCGTCCGACTACGTCGCCGGTCTGTGCGCCGAGGCCGAGTTCTACCGGCCATTCGGGGAGCTGATGGAGCGCTTCGACGCGCTGGTCTGCCCGACCATGGCCGTCACCGGGCTCGACGCCGAAGCCGCATGTCTGGACACCCAGGCGGTCTTCAAGACCATGATGACCGTGCCGTTCAACGTGATTGGACGAGTTCCGGTGCTGGCGGTCCCGTCCGGCAAGGCGCCCAACGGCGTGCCCACCGGCGTCCAGATCGTGGGTCGCACCTACGACGACGCATCGGTATTCCGAATCGGGGCCGCGCTCGAGCACGAACTGGCGCTGTGGACTGACCCCGCTTGGTGGCCGGGCGTTCCGGTAGGTGCGCCGCAGTGACGTCATCGCAGCACACCGCCGATCAGTCCGTCTCCCGCGCCGGCTTGGCGCAGGGACGGCTCGGGACGATCGACATCGTCTTCTTCGTCGTTGCCGCGGCGGCACCGCTCGCGGTGGTCGCCGGCGCCGCGCCACTGGCTTTCCGGATGGGCGGGATCGGCGCCCCAGGCGCCTATGTCTTCTGCGGCGTGGTCTACATCCTGTGCGCGGCCGGCCTCACCGCCTTCGCGCGGCACGTGCGTGAGGCGGGTGCGTTCTACGCCTTCATCGGACGCGGACTCGGCAGGCCGGCCGGGGTCGGATCGGCGCTGATGGCACTGCTGTCCTACGGGCTGGTCTGCTTCGGGTTCTTCGGGTTTTTCGGCTCGTATGCCAGGACAACCGTGCTCGATCTGGTGGGGGTGGACCTGCACTGGTCCGTCTACGCCCTCGCCGGCGCCCTTTTCGTGGCCGTCCTGGGCTACCGGCAGGTCGATATCGGTGCCCGGGTGCTGGGCGTGCTGATGACCCTCGAGGTGCTGATCCTTCTAGTGCTGTCCGTCGCCGTTCTGGCCAAGAGCGGCTCGGCCAATCTGACGTTGGAGCCCTTCGAACCGGCCCACGTCTTCGACTCCGGCGCGGGCGGCATGTTCGTTCTGGCACTGGGCGCCTTCATCGGTTTCGAGAGCACAACGATCTACTCCGAGGAGGCCCGCAACCCGGAGAAGTCGGTGCCCCGCGCAACCTACGCGGCCGTGGCGTTTCTCGCCCTGTTCTATGGATTCACCACCTGGATCGCGGTAAAAGCGTTCGGGACTGACGCACTGCTGAGCCTCATCCAGGCCGATGACTTCCAGGATGTGTACTTCGGCCTCGCCGACAGCTACCTGGGGGGCTGGGCCAAGACCACGATGGAACTGCTGATCGTGACCAGCATCCTCGCGGCCACGCTCGCGTTCCACAATGCGACCGCGCGCTATATGTTCACTCTCGGTCGTGACCGGATCTTGCCCGCAAGCCTGGGGAATGCGCACCCCCGGTTCGGCTCTCCCAGCCGCGCCAGCCTGGTCACGACGCTCGGGGCGCTGCTCTTGATCGGCGTGACCGTGGCGCTGCACGGTGAGCCGTACCTGCACCTGCTGCTGTGGACGAACACCGTCGGCATCATCGGAATCGTTGTGCTGCAAGCCCTGTGCATGGCGGCTGTCATCCGGTTCTTCACACCGGACCGCCGCGGCAGCACGGCATTCCGGGTTTGGGTGGCACCGGTGCTCGGTACGGCCGGGCTTCTCGTCGGCCTCTACCTCATGGTGACCAATGTCGAATTGCTGACCGGCCGCACCGATTGGGTCAACTGGGCGCTGTTGGCTCCGTTGCCTCTGCTCGGCATCGGCGGCTACCTCTGGGCGCGCAGCGGCCGCGGCGCGAACACGTCGGGCACGTCCTAAACCAGATCGCCCTCGGTCAGCTCGGTGGCCGCCATGGCCGCAGCCAGCGTGTCGTGGCGGAACACCGAGGTGACGTGGTCGTGGACCACCCGGAAGGCGGCCGCGCCGGTGCGGGTGGATCCGTCCGCGGCGGTAATGGTCTGTTCGACGACGACCACGCCGTCGTGCACGAACATCCGCCCCGGCGTGACGGTCTCCCCCGCCGATTCGGCCCAGTCCCGCAGGGCGTCCTGTCCCTGAGCGGCCCCGCTCGCATCGCCCACCTCGACGTCATCGCTGGACAGCGCGACCAGGGTGTCAATGTCCTTGTCGTTCAGCGCGTCATGCCAGGCCAGAACCGTGGCGATCTCCGATGTGGTCATGAACGAAACGTAGCCCCTCAGAACGGTGTGCGGTCGAGCCAGGTGTCCCAAATCTCGGTGTCGCCGAACACTTCCAGCCCGAGATCCGCCGCGGTGCGCCGCCTGGTGAGGGCCAACAACAGGTTCCTGGCCGGTCCACGCAACGCGACGCTGCCCTTGCCGTGGCTATGTGACCATTCCAGGCCGTCCTCCTCGTGGGCCACGGTCCACTCCCCGGTCGGCCCCAGCCCGTCGTCGGTGGCGTGCAGGTGCATGCTGGCCCCCAACGCCAACGGTTCCCCGTGCCGCTTGGTGGCGAAGGCGCAGGCCAACTCCAGCCACTCGCTGACGCCGTCGGCGGCCAGGTCGACCGGCAGGTCGAAGTCGGCTCCCACCGCCAGTGCGGCGTCGGCGCGGTGCACCACCATCTCGTGCAGCCGCCGCCTGATCCACCAGCCCGCGGGCTTGGGGCCCAACATTGTCCAGACCCGGGCGTCGGTGCCTACCTGATCGACGGCCTTGAGGATCAGCTCCGCACCGGTGTTGAACCAGTCGATGGCGGCATCGGGATCATCGGGTGGGCGGCCCTCGTGGACCTCGTGTGGATCGAGCGGCGAGACCCGGCGCTCGGAGATAATCTGTGCCGCCCAACGGTTTCCGCGGCCGACATGACGAAACAACTGCTTGAGCGTCCAGTCCGGACAGGTCGGCACGGGTGCCGCCGGATCGCTGGAGGCGACCAACTCCCCGAAGGCCCGGGTCTGGTCGAGAAGGGCTGCTCGGAAGTCCACCTCACGAACGTACCGCTGTGCGTGCCTTCCCGAGTGTTATCGGCAGAGTCGACCAGCCGCGCAGTACCCGGGTGTCGCGGCGACAGCCGGCGCCGGCCACCCGCGCGTCGGGGAACCGCTCGAAGAACGTCTGCAGGCCCACTTGCCCCTCGGCCCTGGCCAGTGCCGCGCCGAGGCAGAAATGCCGGCCACCGGAGAACGACAGGTGCCGTCCGGCGTTATCGCGTTCGATGTCGAAGCGATGCGGGTCGACGAACACCGCGGGGTCGCGGTTGGCGCCGGCCAAGTGCACGACGATCAATTCCCCGGCCTTAACCTGGGTGCCGGCCACCTCGGTGTCGACGCGAGCCGCCCGTGCGCTCATCAGCACCGGCGACTCCAGCCGCAGGATCTCCTCCACCGCGTTCGGCCACAGCTCAGGGCGTGCGGCCAGGGTGTTCAGGTGTTCGGGATGGTCGAGCAGCATGCGAATTCCGTTGCCCAGCAGGTTCACTGTGGTCTCGAACCCTGCTGCCAACACCAGCCCGGCCAGGGCCCGCAATTCCGCATCGTTGAGGGGCTCTCCGGCCTCTCCGGCATCGGAGGCCTTGATGATCTGGCTGAGCAGATCCTCACCGGGATTGCGCCGCAGCTGACGCAGATGACCCGTCAGCCAGGTCTCGAATCCGTGGATACCGGAGTTCACCTGCCGGTACTGCCGCCACGTCAGCCCGATGTCCAGGCTCGGCGCGCCGAGCTCACCGAAGCGCAGAATCTGGGACCGGTCGGCGTCGGGCACACCCAGGATGTCGCTGATCACCGCGACCGGCAGCTGCGCGCAATACCGGTCCACGATGTCGACCACACCGGCGTCGCCGTCCATCGAATCCAGCAGTTCGTCGGCGGTCTCTTGGACCCGTTCCCTCAGCCGGGCCACCGCGCGGGTGGTGAACACCGACGACACCAGCTTGCGGTAGCGGGTGTGATCGGGGGGCTCCACGGCGAGCAACGACGGCGGCAGCAGCGGGTGCAGCGACCCGTTGTCGGTCTTGTCGGCCACCCAGCGCAGCGCACGTGGCAGATTGCCGCCCAGCCGGGAAACCCGGAAGTCGTCGGAGCGCAGCAGATCGCTGGCCACACCGTGGTCGAAGGTCATCAGGACCGCGCGGCCGCGCACAAGTGGCCCGCGGCGGCGCATTTCGTCGGCGAAGGGCGCCGGATCGGCACGCACCTGCGGGTCGGCGATCAGTCGAGCCTGCGGGTCACCGCGCCGCATCCCGATCGCGGACAAACCGCGAACCACTCCGTGCACGGCCATCCAACGGATCCGTTCCCGCATGGCCCGAGCCTACGACCGCGAATGTTGTTCTACAAGCGTCAAACAGCGTGGACCGGACGACCCAGCGCGAAGACCCGCCATCCGGCTTCCCGCCAGCGCGGCGCGTCGAGGCAGTTACGGCCGTCCACAACGACTTTCACGCGCACCGTGTCGGCCAGCTCGGCCGGATCCAGGTCGACGAACTCGGCCCACTCGGTGAGCACCAGCACCGCATCGGCCCGGTCGCAGGCTTCGATCACCGAGGTGGAGTAGTTCAGCGTGGGAAACAGCCGCTGCGAGTTGTCCATCGCCTTGGGGTCGTACACGTTGACGGCGGCCCCGTTGAGCTGCAGCATCCCGGCGACGTTGAGGGCAGGAGAATCCCGCACATCGTCGGACTCGGGTTTGAACGCCGCCCCGAGGACGGCGATGTTGGCGCCGAGCAGCGATCCGCTGCAGGCCCGGGTGGTCAGTTCCACCATGGCGGTGCGGCGGCGCATGTTTATGCTGTCGACCTCGCGCAGGAAGGTCAGCGCGTGGTTGGCGCCGAGCTCACCGGCGCGGGCCATGAAGGCCCGGATGTCCTTGGGCAGGCAGCCGCCGCCGAAACCCAGGCCGGCGTTGAGGAATCGCCGCCCGATGCGCGGGTCGTAGCCCAGCGCATCGGCCAGCACCGTGACGTCGGCACCCGCGGCCTCGCACACTTCGGAGATCGCGTTGATGAACGAGATCTTGGTGGCCAGGAACGCGTTGGCCGACACCTTGACCAGTTCGGCGGTCTGCAGATCGGTCACCAGGAACGGCACGCCCTCATCGAGCAACGGCGCATAGAGCTCGCGCACCGCTGCTTCCGCGCGGGACGAATCCCGTTGCACCCCAACCACAATCCGGTCTGGATGCAGGGTGTCGTGCACGGCGTAACCCTCGCGGAGGAACTCCGGATTCCAGGCCACCTCCACATCGATACCTTCGGGCGCCAGGCCCCGGGCCCGCTCGGCGAGATCGGCGGCGGTGCCCACCGGGACGGTGGACTTGCCCACGATCACCGCGGACCGGCGCAGCCGCGGCACCAGGGTGTCGATGACGGCGTGCACATGGCGCAAGTCAGCGCCGTAGTCGCCCTTCTTCTGCGGCGTGCCGACGCCGAGGAAGTGCACATCGGCGAAGTCGGCAGCCTCGTCGTAGTCGGTGGTGAACCGCAACCGGCCGGCGGACAGGTTGTCGTTCAACATCTTCCGCAGACCGGGCTCGTAGAACGGGATGTCCCCGGAGGCCAGTTTGGCCACCTTGCCCGGGTCGATGTCGACGCCGATCACCTCGTGGCCGAGTTCGGCCATTCCCGCGGCATGTGTCGCGCCCAGATAGCCGGTACCGAAAACGGTGCATCGCATACTGCCTGAATAGGCGGCGCGAGTGAGCTAGCCGCTACGTGACACTGAGCGGCAGGCCAACGTCAGGTAACGGTTGATGATGGGCAGGTCGGATACCTCGCGAAAACAACGCAATGGTCGCCGTCACCCGGTGACGACGACCATGGCGTTGCACTCGGTGCGGCTACTAATGCCCGCCGAACGGGAACGGCCAGAGCGGTCCGCCGTCACTGCCACCGCGAGAACCACCGGAGCGACCGGGATTCCAGTCACCGGACCCACCGGAACCGGACCGACCAGGATTCCAGTCGCCGGAACCCTTGGAGTCGGACCGACCGGGATTCCAATCACCGGAACCCGAACCGCCGGGATTCCAGCCACCCGAGTTCGAGCCCGGGCCCCAGTCATCCGAGCCGTGGCCATTGCCGTTGCCGTTGCCGTTGCCTGAGCCCGGCTGCCACGGCGGGGTCTGAGGTTCATCGTGCGACGGGCGCTGCGGCTGCCACGGCGGGCGCCACGAGGGCTCGTTGTCGACCGGGGGACGGAAGAGCGGTGGCAACCGAGGCCCGGGCAGCACGATCAGCGGCGGCACATACCCCGGCGGGTTGTAGATCGGCGGGTCGTAGATCGGTGCCGGCGCGGGGGCCACCGGGATCGGAGCCGGGGCGGGCGCCTCCGGCGCGGGAGCCGGCACCGCCGCGGGCTGTTCGACATACACCGTGCGCGGCGGGGCTTGCGGCGGTGGAGCCGGGGCCTCCTGGACCACCGGGACCGGAGCCTTGATGGTTTCTGGCGGTGGGGCCGGCGGCGGCGCCTGCTGCACGGGCTGGGCTTGCGGCGCGGGCGCCGGAACCTGCGCCGGGGCGCTGGGGACCACCGCACCCTGTGCCGGGGCGGGACGCTGATCCACGGTCGGCCGGATATTGACCGCCAGCGAAATAACCAGCGCCGCAACACCAACCACGAAAACGCCGGTCAAGGCGCTACCCACCAGCAGGAAGGGTTTACGTCCCTCCTCCAGCGGCATCTCGTCGGCGGCGAGGTCGACGCTTAGCCCGTCGCCGACCGGGGCCATCTCGGTGACCAGCTCACCCAACGCGTAGTCACTGCCCGCGGTGGTGCCATCGGGGTCCTGCGAATAGGCCAATCCGACCGTGGACGCCTCGAACGCGGGCGCGTTGGCCGAGGCCAGTGCGGCACCGCGGGCCAATGCCAGTTCGGGCTCTTCCGGCGCGCTGACCGGCAGCGACACCAGATGTTCCAGATGCGATTTGACCGCGGCCACGTCCACGCCGGCACCCACGACGAACATGCCCTGCGGGGCGGAATCGGCGGCGTCGACCGCGGCGGCCATCTCGGCGAGCACGGCCATGGCATCGGTGCTGTGCAGCGAGCGGTCGAGCACCTTGACCACCGAACCGTCATCGGTCCGCACCACCGACAGCGTGGCGGTGTCACGGTCGATGAACAGCAATGCCGTGGTGTCGTAGCCAACCGCGCGGCCGATCGCCTGGGCCAGCGCCGCGGCGGCGTGGCTTTCGGAGACCAGCATGACGTCGGCGATGCCGTGCGCGGCCAGGGTGTCGCGCAGCGCGGCCGCGTCCGTATGGTCCGTCCAGGTGACACCGATCGACTTCAGATGGTGTCCTCCCGCAGTGGCGCTCTCCTGGGTTCCGAGGATGGCGGCGACCACCTGATCGGCCGCATTCATGGTTGCCGAGCCATCGCCGGGGGTGACGTCGAAAGCGTCGTGATCGACGGTGACCCCGTCGGCTTTCTCCCCCTCGACCAGCACCATGCGGACCGTCGTAGGTGCCATCGCCACACCCAATACGATGTCCACCAAGCCCTCCAATGCGTTTGCTACACTGCCGTTGTCGCCGTTGCGCACACATTCCGCACGAGCCGACAACTAGAACCTTCATCGGTGCCGCCAGCTCGATCGTTACATTCGTGCGCATTAGCTGAAAGCACTGCGTTTCCGGCCGGTCCGCGACGGCATGGTGCCCGCCGGCGCCGATTAGTTAGACCCTACTCGGTATTACGGCGCGCGGCGTTGGGCAGTTCATCCCACCGGATCGTCCTCGGCCGGGTCCGGATGCCGTCCGGGTTGTCCGAGCTGGCCGAACTGACCCAGCGTGCCGCCGAACAGTCCCGGCCGGCGTGCCGGCAGGTGTCCGTGCACGCCCTCGGCGTAGGCGGATTCGGCGTGCTGGGTGAAGTCGACGCCGGTGGTCTCGTCCTCGGGGCTGAGCCGGAATCCCATGAACCGGTCGATCACCTTGGCCAATAGATAGGACATGGTGAACGCGTAGCCGGCGACCACGACGGCGGCCAGCAGCTGCTTGCCCAGCTGGGCCAGCCCGCCGCCGTAGAGCAGGCCGCGCGGGCCGGCGGTCATCACCTCGGTGGCCAGGAATCCGATCAGCAGCACACCGACCACGCCGCCGACGAAGTGCACGCCGACCACATCCAGCGAGTCGTCATAGCCGAATCGGAACTTCAGCCCGATCGCGAACGAGCACACCACGCCGGCGGCCAGGCCGACCACGACCGCGCCCAGGGTGTTGACGGTGCCGCAGGACGGGGTGATCGCGACCAGGCCGGCGACCACGCCGGAGGCGGCGCCGAACGTGGTGGGCTTGCCGTCGCGGACCTGTTCGACCGTCAGCCAGCCCAGCATGCCCAGGCAGCCGGCCACCAGGGTGTTGAGGAAGATCGCGGCGGCGGTGCCGTTGGCGGCCAGCGCCGAGCCGGCGTTGAAGCCGAACCAACCGAACCACAACAGCCCGACGCCGAGCAGCACGAACGGCAGGTTGTGTGGGCGCATGGCGTCGGTCTTGAAGCCGATGCGCGGGCCCAGCACCAGGGCCAGCGCCAGGGCCGAAGCGCCGGAGACGATTTCCACCACGAGACCGCCGGCGTAGTCGAGCACGCCCAGACCGGCCAGCCAGCCGCCCGGACCCCAGACCCAGTGCGCGACGACGGCGTACACCGCGACCGCCCAGACCGGGACGAACACCATCCAGGCGGCGAACTTCGCCCGGTCGGCGATGGCCCCACTGATCAGGGCGGCGGTGATGATCGCGAAGGCCAGTTGGAAGGTGGCGAACAGCAGTTCGGGCACCGCGCCGTGGGCGGTGCTGGGCGTGATGCCGAGCATGCCGAAGTGGCGCAGGCCGCCAATCAGCCCGCCGCCGGCGTCCTCGGAAAACGCCAGGGTGTAGCCGACCAACAGCCATGCCACCGTGACCAGCGGGATCGAGATGAAGCTCATCATGATCATGTTGAGCACGCCCGTGGTGCGGACCATGCCGCCATAGAAGATGGCGAGGCCAGGCGTCATCAGCAGGACCAGCGCGGTGCTGGCGAGCAGCCACGCGGTGGCGGCCGGATCGATCTCGTGCACGTCGGGCTCCTTCGGTCCCGACGAGAATGTCCGGCGCGCGTTTCAGCTGCGCGGCGACGGTGTTTCCGCCGTGTTTCCGACTTCTCACGCACTTCTCACGCACTTCTCACGCGCCGACCGTGGGCGCTATGCACTCACAACGGCCGAAACCCGTACATAAGGCCCACGCTCGGGGCCTATGGCCTAGGACTTGATGAAGTTCAGGTGCGAGCGCGACGGCGTCGGGCCGCGCTGACCCTGATATTTGGAGCCGACCTTGTCGCTGCCGTACGGATGCTCGGCCGGGCTGGTCAGCCGCAGCAGGCACAGCTGGCCGATCTTCATGCCGGGCCACAGCGTGATGGGCAGGTTGGCGACGTTGGACAGCTCCAGGGTGATGTGCCCGGAAAAGCCCGGGTCGATGAACCCGGCCGTGGAGTGCGTCAACAGTCCGAGGCGGCCCAGCGAGGACTTGCCTTCCAGCCGCCCGGCCAGGTCGTCGGGCAGTGTGCACACCTCCAGCGTGGAGCCGAGCACGAATTCCCCCGGGTGCAGCACGAACGGCTCCCCCTCGGCGGGTTCAACCAGGCTGGTCAGCTCATCCTGCTGCTGGGCCGGGTCGATGTGGGTGTAGCGGGTGTTGTTGAAGACCCGGAACAGGGTGTCCAGGCGGACGTCGACGCTCGATGGCTGCACCAGGGCGTCGTCGAACGGCTCGATGGCCAGGCGTTTCGCGGCGATCTCGGCCCGGATGTCACGATCGGAGAGCAGCACCCGACGAGCGTATCGGTCCGGGGGTCGCGGGTGCCGTCCCGGCGGCACGAACGACCCGCGACCGGCCGATAACCTCGGTCAACGACGGCACCGATCTGCGGGTCGGGTTACCCACAGCGCCGCCCGGGTTGCTATCCTTCGTCAGCACCATGCCGATGTAGTTCAATGGCAGAACATCAGCTTCCCAAGCTGAATACGCGGGTTCGATTCCCGTCATCGGCTCCATACATGCAGGTCAGCGCCATATTGCAGCTTGCCAGCAAATTGGCATCGGCGAAATCCCGTATATTCCCCGTAAATTGGTTCAGCTAGCCTCGTTGCTGGCCCATTTCTCCAGCACAGCGCGGGTGTCCGGCCCCGCCGTCACTCGCTCCACATAGTGCTTCTCAGTCGTCACGAGCTGCGCATGCCCGAGCTGTTGCTGCGCGGCCTCGATACCGAGCCCATCCCTGACGACCGTTCCAGTGGTACGTCTGAACGAGTGCGGTGTGATCCATCGGAGATCCTCGTGCGGCGCGAGCGCCTCCCGCAGCGACGAGCGGATGTTCGACAGGCTCACCAGGCCGCCATCCCTGTTCTTCAGCACCGTGCCGTCCGGCCCCGTCATTCCGTAGAGCTCGGTGAGTACCTGGACGCCGAACTTGGGCAGGGTGACGGTGTGGGCCGGCCCGCGGCCCTTGCGTTCATCCTGCCTGTGCAGAGCCTTGCCCGTGATCCTGCCGGAGTCCACAACGGTGCCGTTGACCGTCACGGTCGCCGGGTCCGCGAGCAGGTCGACGTCTGGCCATTGGATCGCCAGCACCTCCCCCGGCCTCACGCCGGTGCTCGCCAGAAGCTCGACGAACGCCGGCAGCATCAGACCCCGCCGCGGTCCCGGCCCCTTGCGTCCACAGAACGTCTCGACGGCCTGGCGTACCCGCTCGAACTCCATGGAGGTGATTGCCCGCGCTGGCTTGCGTTCGATCTTGGCCGTCTTGGTCTCGCGCATCGGGTTGTGCTTCACCACGTCGAACCGCGCCGCTAGGCCGTACATGCCCACCAGGATGATCCACATGTAGGTGGCGGCCGACGACGGCAGCGCCTTCAGATGGCCGTCTGCGCGGCTGGTCGTCAGCTCCGCGATGCGCAGCGCGCCGAGCTGCTGTTCACCGTGCAGCCGCCAGGCCCATGAGCGAACGACGCGAGAACGACGCCACCACTAAACGACTCCGCACCCGACTCCGCGGCCGAGGCAACGACTGCCACATCTGCCATCGACCCATCGACTACCAGGCCCACCACACCGCGCCCTGGTCATTCCAGATGGACCACCTCGTGCAGATCGCCAACGGCGGCCCCAACATCGAAGCCAACGTCGACGCAGCACACCGCGCATGCAACCGCGAGCGCTCCGACAAAGTCGACGCCATCACCATCGCCGCAGCCCAACGCCTCGGCATCACCCTCGACCCCGCCAAGACCGCGCACTACTCCGGCCACGCACCAGCGCCAGTACGACCCACCTGCAGCACCCCAGACGGCCAGCACTGCCCACGACACCGCGGCACCCACAACCCCCAACCAGGCGTGACGTACGTGAGCGAACGCCGCTGGTGGTGACAGGCCCCCGGGGGGTGACTCAGGACCGTGATCCAGCCATAGAACGATGCGTGGATGCGGCACGTCTGCCTGAACTGGAGTGACCTGACTACTCGTCGAGCTGTTTCTTGATGAACTCCGCCAGAGAGGCCGGGCAGGCCGAGATACCTTGAACCTACGAGGATGTAATTCAGGAAATCGAAAAGAACCTGAATTGATAAGCAGACCATTCAAGCTATGTTGCAGGTGTGACCCGGCGGTTCAGGAAACTAGCCTAAACTTGAACGATGCATGTAGATGCCGTCGGCCAATCGCCCGTAGGGGAACTCGTTCCGATCTCTGGAATCGATCCACGGACCATGAAGCCGTGGGAGTACTGGGCATACCTGCCGCACACTCTTCCAGAGCTGCCCAACCTCTCCCACCGAGCGTTGGCAATCTCATCGAAAGCTGCCGCGGCCGTAGCTCGACTCGATGAGGCGGTGGCCCAACTGCCCCGGCCCGAGATTCTGGTGCGTCCGATCATCCGCAAGGAAGCCAAAAGCACCTCGGCGTTGGAAGGTACGTATGCCACCTTCGAGGAGGTGTTGGAAGCCGACTTCCTTGAGGACCGCCAGATGTCGTCTGAGCAACGGGAGATACGAAACTACGTCGAAGCGTCGGAATCTGCGTGCGCACAGATCAGCGACCGCAGGATCACCAGGAGCTTTCTCGGTGAGCTCCAACAGATGATCGTCAAAGGCACCGAAGGTGACACCCCTGATGCTGGTGACATTCGACCGCATCAGGTGGCAATCGGTCCAAAGGACAGGCCGATTGAAGAAGCACGCTTCGTGCCGTGTCCGCCGGGTGATCAGTTGGCCGCCGGCATTCAGGAGTGGGAAGACTGGGTGGCCCAAGACTCTGACCTGTTGGTTATTGCCAAGGTTGCCATAGCTCACTACCAGTTCGAGACTTTGCACCCTTTCGGGGATGGTAACGGTCGGCTCGGGCGGCTGGTATCCATCCTGCAGTTGATGAAGGTAGGCGAACTGAGGTGGCCGGTCCTCAACATCGCGCCATGGTTCGAGAGCCATCGCGAGCTCTATCAGGAGGGCCTGATGAACGTAACGCTGACGGGCGACTTCAACCCGTGGGTAGAGCTATTCGCTAATGCCGTCGAGTTGCAGGCCAGGGAGGGGTTGGAGAAGATCCAATACTTACTGCAGCTTCGAGATCAGATGGTCGCTGACCTACGCGCTCGCGGGTTCCGTGGCTCGGTTATCGAAATCGCTGAGATCCTCATCGGATATCCCGTGATAGATGTGCGCACGGCGAGTCTCCTGATCGGAAAGACTTTCGAGGCGACCAATGTATCTATCGGGAAGTTGGTCGACCACGGCCTACTTCAGGAGATCACGGGACGCTCGCAGAACCGACTGTTCGGCTGCTTCCCGGTGGCTGCTGCGATCAACCGCTGAGTGCAAAGGTGTAGACGAGACGGCGTCGGGGTCTCTAGTCCGTTGGTTGGCTCATGCGTCTCAATTCAGGTCAATGACAATCGCCGCCTCTGAACTTCTGAGCTTCGCAGAACGAACCTCCGCACCGGCGCCCCTGGGGGGTGCCTCTGGGTGACGACTCCGTCCCCCTCTGGGCATAGGGAAGCCGAGAGGGAGCGATTTCTTTTTTTTCGCGGGCAGCCAGCAGCCCCTGGGGAGTGGCCCAAGCCCGCACCTAGTTCCATCCCCTCCCCCCGGTCAGGTGACACAAATGGGTCACCTGTGGTGTGGAAAAAAATTGCGGGGAGGGAGAGTCCCTATGCCCAGAGGGGGACGGCGGACGCCTAGGGGGGTGTACCCCCAGGGTCAGCTCCAGATGTCAGCCTCGGTGAGGCCGGCGGCCCGCTCGGCGTCCTGCAAGGGCACGCGGTAGCCGTACTCCTGTAGGTAAGAGGCTCTGGCCTTTGCGAGATGGTCCAGGTCGGTGACAATCTCGGTGCCGATGGTGCCGCTGTCGAGTGCGCTCATCTTCCTGTCCGTTTCGCGTCTTGGACGTCAGCCTCGGTGAGGCCGGCATCGCGCTCCGCATCCTGCAGTGGTAACTGGTAGCCAATGGCCAGGTACTCGCGGCGTGCCTTAGCGATCTCATCGAGATCAGTCACCGCTCGCGATCCGAGGGTGCCACTATCGAGTGCACTCATGGTCCTCACCTCCTCGCCTCGGCCGCGGGAACTGGTCCAATCGGCGCGAGGTCGCGGCGAGTCAAGTACGCATTCCGGTCGGGGACGGCATAGATCTCGCGGAGTTCACCGGTCCGCTTGTCTACCAGGCGCAGCGGCGCCCCGAGTATCGCCTCGGACACTGCATCGGCAACTACCACGAACTCGTCGGCCGTTTCCCACCCGTATTCAGCGACCACAAAATCGCCGTCCGGGTACTGTGCCCGCAGTTCGCGGTCAGCGACGGCGCGAGCATCGTCAAATGACAGCATCACGCCTCCTCTGCTCCGGTTCTTGGTTTGCCCGTGGGGATGTTACGAGCTGGTCGGTATCGCTGGAAGGGTCGCGTTTGAAATGCGACCCTTCGCGATTTGAAAACCTGCATGGTGCTCATCACCGTGCAGGCCCCAGATTTGAAACGCGACCCTTGTGGCAACTCGTTTTGCCGTTTTGGCAAGCTTGGCCAGCAGTAGCTTCACGAACCGCCTTCTCTGACCAACAGCTCCAGCATCCGAGGTATCCGCAACTCGGAGGCTAGGGGTTGAACATCTGGGATATTTCGTTGCGCTTGTCGTTCAGTTGCTTCTCCATGTAGCCCGCGCTGAATACCGCGATGGCCAGTGCGACGATGGCCACTATCCGAATCGCCTTGGTTGCTCCGAGGAAGTATGCGGCTGCGAGTCCGGCGGCTGCGAGTCCGACGCCGAGCCATATTGTGGTGGTCCCGGTGAGCAGGCTGGCTGATTGCATCGACATGATGACGCCAATGCCTGACAGCGCGCACACGCCTACTGCCACTGCGGCCTGTCGGTTGCGGTCGAGGGGCTGCCCTGGCGCACCGTCGTCTTCGTCGTCGCTGTAGGCGATCCAGTGTTTGCCGTCCCAGTACCGTTCGACGCCGGGGGCGTCGGGGTCGGGGTACCAACCTGGGTTGGAAGGCTTCTGCACGTCGCTCATGGGTGGATATTAACGGCCGCGACGAGGGGCGGTTAGGCGTTCTGGTCGGCCTCGGCGAGAGTTTTGCGGCAACTCCGTATTTTCCCCGCATAAACGGCCCCGATTCGGGGCGTACTTACCTGCACCCAGGCGTACCGGACATTCGCGAGAGTACTTGCCGCACAGTACTTTAACGAACTATCACGAACGCCAGTAACCTGAACTTCGCCAAGCTGAATACGCGGGTTCGATTCCCGTCATCGGCTCCACGCTCTGGCGGCGCGCTTGAGTGAGTTAGCGGCAGCAGTGCGGGTCTAGCACCGAACACAAAGCAACGAGCGACTCGTGACGGGCGCGGTGGTAAACGTTCATCCCGCGTCGTTCGGACTCGACGAAGCCTGTTCGGCGCAACTGCGACAGATGATGGCTGACGGTTGACTCGGCCAGGCCTACCGCCGCCGCGAGGTCGCAACTGCATTCTTCGCCGGCGCCGCTGCTGAACAACAGCGACATCAGCTTGACCCGCACCGGATCGGCTAAAGCCTTGAGGCGCAGCGCAATCTCCAATGCCGCATCGTCGCTTACCGGACCGGCCGCGACGGGCGAGCAGCAGACCGGCGCGGAAACGTCCACCACAGGCAGTGTCTTGGGCACCCAGCCATGGTGCCATACCTTGTTGACAAATATCGAAGAGGTGGCAGGATCGGCACTGTCAGTAGTTCGACATAAGCCGCAAAGGTAGGGAGGCCTGATGTCTCGCGCTCAACTCGCCCTCAACGTCGACGACCTTGACCAGGCCATCGCGTTCTACACCAAGCTGTTCAACACCGCCCCCGCGAAGGTGAAGCCGGGATATGCCAACTTCGCGGTAGCCGAACCACCGTTGAAGCTCGTGCTCATTGAAAACCCTGGCCACGGCGGCACTCTCAACCACCTCGGCGTAGAAGTCGAATCCAGCCAAGCCGTCCACGCTGAGATTGCGCGACTCACCGACGCAGGCATGTTCACCGAAGAGGAAATCGGAACGACCTGCTGTTTCGCCACACAAGACAAGGTGTGGGTCACCGGTCCTGCGGGTGAGAAGTGGGAGGTGTACACCGTTCTGGCTGACTCGGACACGTTCGGTACCAACTCACCCGCCCTCGACAACGACGGCAGCGAAACGGGAACGTGCTGCACTGGCAACACACCCGCGGAAGCGTGACACAACAGGTGGACAGCGGCAGCGGATCGGTCGTCGTCGGGAAACTCTCAACGGTCGACCGATTCCTTGCGGTCTGGATCGGCTTGGCGATGGTCGCCGGTCTGCTGTTGGGCCGGCTGATCCCCGGTTTCAACGTCGCACTCAATAGCGTGCAAGTGCAGGGCATTTCGGTGCCCATCGCCCTTGGCCTGTTGGTCATGATGTACCCGGTGCTCGCCAAGGTGCGCTATGACCGACTGGATGCCGTCACCAGCGACCGCAAGCTTCTGGCGAGTTCCCTCGTCTTGAACTGGGTCCTCGGTCCGGCGCTGATGTTCGCACTGGCCTGGCTGCTGGTCCCCGACCTTCCCGAATACCGCACCGGCCTGATCATCGTCGGACTCGCACGCTGCATCGCCATGGTCATCATCTGGAACGACCTCGCCTGCGGCGACCGAGAAGCCGCCGCCGTGCTGGTCGCCCTCAATTCACTCTTTCAAGTCCTGATGTTCGCCGTGCTCGGATGGTTTTACCTCTCGGTCCTGCCGGGATGGCTAGGACTGGAAACCACCACCATCAGCACGTCTCCATGGAAGATCGCGCAATCAGTGCTCATCTTCCTCGGTATCCCGCTGCTGGCGGGCTACCTGTCGCGACGGTTGGGCGAGAAAGCCAAAGGCCGAGCTTGGTACGAAACCCGGTTCCTGCCCAAGATTGGACCGTGGGCTCTCTACGGCCTGCTGTTCACCATCGTCATTCTGTTCGCGCTGCAGGGCCAGCAGATCACCAGCCGCCCACTCGACGTCCTGCGTATCGCCATCCCGCTACTCGCCTACTTCACAGTGATGTGGGGAGGCGGCTACCTACTCGGCGCAGCCCTCGGACTCGGCTACCAACGCACCGCGACACTGGCTTTCACCGCAGCAGGCAACAACTTCGAACTCGCCATCGCGGTCGCCATCGCCACCTACGGCCCCACCTCTGGTCAAGCCTTGGCCGGTGTCGTCGGCCCACTCATCGAAGTTCCGGTCCTCGTCGCGCTCGTCTACGTATCACTGCTACTACGCAAGCGATTCCGAAACCCCGCCCCTCAACCGCACGACACCGAAAGCCTCCAAGCATGAGTGATACGAAACCCGCCGTGCTGTTCCTCTGCACGCACAACGCGGGCCGGTCCCAGATAGCAATGGGATTCCTCAAACACCTCGCCGGGGACCGCGCCACGGTCTACTCAGGCGGCTCAGAACCCGCCCAACAGGTGAACCCCGCCGCGATCGCCGCCATGGCCGAAAAGGGCATCGACATCACCAGTGAGCAGCCCAAGAAATGGACCATGGACGTACTCGAAGTGGTGCAACTGGTCGTCACGATGGGATGCGACGACGCATGCCCCGTCCTGCCGGGACTCCGCTATCAAGAATGGGTTCTACCCGATCCGGCGGGCCTACCGCTCGAAGACGTGCGACCAATCCGAGACGACATCGAACGCCGAGTCCATGCTCTCGCCGACGAGCTAGGTCTTTAAAGCCTCAGCGGTCAGACGCCGAGCTGTTTGGTAGCGACGCACGTAGCCGGTCGAGTGCGCGCGCCGATGCACTGTTGGCCGACGCATGCAAGGTGATGATGAATTGCCCGGGAGCCTGGGCGAGGTTGAGCTGGGTGCGGGTCAGGTATAGATCCCCTACCTCTGAGTGGCGCATGTGGTTGATCCCTTTGGTGTATCCCACGTCGGCCTGCTCCCAGAGCTGCTTGAATCGCTCACTGGCACTGGACAGTTCGCTGACGAGTGCACACAGTCGAGGATCGTCGGGGTCGTCGGCGGACAGTGCCCGCAGGCCCCGGACGGCCAGGGCGGTCGCTTCGTCCCAGTCGGGATACACCTGCTTGGCCCCAGGATCGAGGAACTGCCAACGCGAGAGATTCTGTCCCACTTCAAATCCCGGTGACAACGCGCGGGCGATCCGGTTTGCGGCCAGCACGTCTTGACATCGGCTCACGACGACCGCGGGCATGGGGACCTGGTCGATGAGTTCGGCGATCGCCGCCGAAACTTGCTCGTGCGGCACGCGGTGCGGCCTGGAGGTCGGGTAGGCAAGCTGATGCAGGTAGGCGGTCGCCGTGTCGTCCATGCGCAGTGCCCGGGCGATCGAGTCGAGGACTTCGCTGGAGGGGTGCCGGTCGCGGCCCTGCTCCAGGCGCTGCAGGTACTCGCTGCTGATGCCGGCGAGCATGGCCAATTCGTCGCGACGTAACCCCGCAAGCCGCCGCCGCGGCCCCGGCGCCAGTCCCACCTCGACGGGCGTCACCCGCCCGCGCCGGGCGCGCAGGTACTCGCCCAGGTGGTTGGCCTTACCCACGTGAATAAGCCTAAACGTGGCCCTGCCAGTACCAGCCTTAACGGGGTTTACCCAGCCCTGGCCGCGGCTCGACACGATCGACAACAGGAGCAATGCCACGTTTCACGGCCCATTCGCACACCGAGGAGAACCGTCACCATGACCAGCACAGCACCAGACTTGCTCGACACCGTCATTCCCGCGCACGGCGACCTCGGCCGTTGGCGCGCGCTCGACCAGCTGACCGCGAAGGTCTCCGCTGGCGGTGCGCTGTGGGGTCTCAAGGGCCAGCCCGGCATCCTCGACGACTACACGCTCACGCTCACCCCGAACGTGCAGTCCGCGACCTTGGCACCGTTCGCGGCCCCCGACCTCCGCGCCACCTACACGCCCGAGCGCGTCGCCATCGAGACCGTGGACGGCCGGCTGGTCGAGGAGCGCACAAATCCCCGCGCCTCCTTCAGCGGCCACACCCTCCAGACCCCGTGGGACCGGCTGCACGCGGCCTACTTCGCGGGCTACGCGATGTGGAACTACCTCACCGAGCCGTTCGCTTGGGCCGAGCCGGGCTTCTCCACCGTCGAACTCGAGCCGTGGCAGGAAGACGGCGAGACCTGGCGCCGCCTGCAGGTGACCTTCCCCGATCGCATCGCCACCCACTCGCGCGTGCAGACCTACTACATCGACGCGCAGGGCCTGATCCGACGCCACGACTACCGCGTGGACATTCTCGGCCCTGCCAAGACCGACTCGGCGCACTACACCTGGGACCACCAGACCTTTGACGGCTTCGTCTTCCCGACGCGTCACTCCGTGCACCCCACCGATGAGAACGGCCGCAAAGTAGCCGAGCCGGTGATCATCTCCATCGACCTGGAGGACATCGCCCTGTCCTAGGGCGCGCACCCCAACAAACCACGACACTGAAAGGAATCGTCATGGCCAGCAACACATTAAACACACCCAAGGTGTCTGCGGGCTTCGACATCAACGCGGAATTCCGCTCGGTCATGCACGAGCTCGGACTCTCACCCGAGGACACCGGCGGCTCGATCACCTTCGTCGGCGAAGACCCGATCTTCCCGACCGTGCATCGGCTCGGGGCGTGCATCAGCATCCCGATCATGGCCGGCGCGGCCGGGGTCGCCAACATCTGGCGTCAGCGCACCGGCCGCGGCCAGGACCTGACCCTGGACCTGCGCAAAGCCATCCACGGCATCAACCCGATGTACAAGTTCATGCCCACGATCAACGGCTTCCCCTATCAGTTGCCGTATTGGATCAACCCCAGCTACCAGATCGACAATCCGATGGGGTTCGACCTGTACCGGACCAGGGACGGCCGATTGTTCTTGCCGACGGGGGCCTACCCGGGCCTGCTGAACGCCATGTGCAGTTTCCTGCGCTGCGGGCCCGACCGTGACCAGATCACCGAGGCTGTATCCAAGTGGGACGCCGACGAACTCGACGAAGCGGCCGCCGAAGCGGGGCTCGTCTTCGCCATCGTCCGCACACCCGAAGAGTGGGCAGCCCACCCTCAGGGCAAGTATCTGGCCGACAAGCCGTTGGTGGAGATCGTCAAGATCGGTGACAGCGATCCCGAGCCGTTCGCCGCGGCCGCGCGTCCACTGTCGGGGCTGCGGGTGCTGGCCGTCACGCACGTGATCGCCGGCAACGTGATGGCCCGCACGCTGGCCGAGCACGGGGCCGAGGTGCTGCAGCTCGCCCATCCCGAGGAGTTTGAGAACGAGGGCCTGATGCAGGACCCGTGCGCCGGGTTCACCTCCTCGGCGTGGCTGGACCTCAAACAGCCCGAAGGACTGCGACGGGCGTATGAACTGGCCGCCGACGCGGACGTGTTCGTCGAAAACTACCGCGGCCGCAAGATAGCGAACCTGGGTATGTCGCCCGAGGAACTGGCCGCGCGCCGCCCCGGCATCATCTATGCCTCCGACAAGGCCTACAGCCACGACGGGCCGTGGGCCGACCGGGGTGGGTTCGACATGGAAGCGCTGTGCGTCACCGGGTTCACCACCGAAGAGGGCACCCCCGAGCAGCCCAAGTTCCCCCCGACGTACGTGATGAACGACTTCATCGCGGGCTATGTCGGCGCGGCGGGCATCCAGGCCGCGCTGATCCGCCGGGCCAAGGAGGGCGGCAGCTACCACGTGCGGGTCAACCTGGCCCGCTGCGCGATGTGGTTCAACTCCCTGGGCACCTTCGACAACGACACCCCGGGAACCGGCGAGCAGCACCAACTGCTGGCGCCGGACACCATCACCGCCCAAACCCCCTACGGGGAGCTGGTCCGACTGGCACCGCCGGTGCAGTTCTCCGAAACCAAGCCGTACTGGCGGGACCCGGTACTGGTGGTGCGCGGGTCGAGCAAGCCGGCATGGACAACCGTCTGAGGCTTGTCGCCGGGGCATCCGGGGAGCTGAACGCTCCTGAGAGAACTACGGAAAAGCCTCAGCAGCAAGAGAACTCAGAGGAAGGAGAACAATCCCATGATCACCAATCCCTTCCAGAGGAAGGCCTACGACGCGGTCTCGTCCGCGCTTCCGTTTGCGATTGATCCGGCGAAGATCACCGTGGAGCCCGGAGTGTCTTATCTACCGAGCCCGATCAAGCTGCACGACTACGCCGCCGGCGTCATGGCCGCGTTGGGCTCGGTCGTCGAACATCTCGGCCGCGTTCGCGGCCTGCCGTCACAGACCATGACCCTCAACCGTCGGCTGGCCGGGTTCCATCTCAACGAGCTGCAGGTCCAACTGCTCAACGGCTATTCGGTCATGCTCGACACGTGGCCGATGGGCGCCGACAACGGCGCCTATCGCACAAAGGACGGACGCTACGTGTGGACGATCGGCCTTTTCCCACACTTGGTCAATGCACTGTTAGGCCATCTCCAGTGCCCGAACAACCCCCAGGCGATCCAGGCCGCGGTCGAGAAGTACACCGCGCAGCAGCTCGAGGATGAAGTCGCCGGTGGACTCAACCTAGCGGTGGGCATGGTGCGCACCCCGCAGGAATGGCTGGCCCACCCGCAGGGAGCAGCGACCGCCGCGCTGCCCTTGTTCAGCATTGATCAACAGGGCACCACTAAGCAGCGGGTGCTGGGCAACGCCAAGTATCGGCCGCTCGAAGGGGTGCGGGTGGTTGACCTCACCAATGTCGTGGCCGGTCCGACCGCCGGTTTCGCCATGGCCGAGCAGGGCGCCGATGTCATCGCGGTCCAGGCACCTCGCGGCGACTGGGTCACCCCGATCTGGTTGAGCGTGAACTGGGGTAAGAAAACCATCCTGACCGACATCAAGAGTCCCGACGGCAACAAGCGCTTCATCGACCTGCTCGCCGGCGCGGACGTCCTGCTCAGCAGCCAGCGGCCCGGTGCGCTCGACCGCCTCGGCCTCGGCGAGACGGAGCTGCGGGAAATCAATCCCAACCTCATTTACGGGTCCGAGTCCTTCGCCTCCCTCGGTACGCCGTGGGTCGGGCGCCGGGGATTCGAGCAGATTGCGCAGGCGGTCACCGGCACCGCGGACGTGCATTCCGAGGGTCTGGGGCTTCAGGCTCCTACCGTGACCCCCGCGCTGATGAACGACCACCTCACCGGCTATCTGCTGGCCATTGCCGTGGTGGCGGCGCTGGCCGAGCGGGAAGATCAAGGCGGTTTCTGGCGCGTCGACGCCTCGCTCAGTCGCACTTCCACGTTCGGTCAGACTCTTCTCGAGCCGGTCGATGACGAGCCTTATGCGCCGATCACCGAGCAGGACCTGATCGAGCACGGTGTGGATCAGGTCAGCCCATGGGGGACCTTCACCCGGTTCGCTCCACCGGTGGCGTTCAGCCACACGCCCTCGATGGCATTGCGCGCCACCTCGTGGCCGGGCACTGACCCCGACACCATCGGGTGGACAGCCAACCCGGCCGGCGACGCGCCGCCGCAAGTGCCGCACTACCCGTCGAAGTTGGCGCGGGAGGGCCGAATCCGCAATTTCACGCCCAATTTCGGCATCGAGGATCGCGCGGATGGTGGCGGTGTCGTCGGCCTCATGTCCAAGCCGGAGGCCCTCGAAGCCCAGCTGAAGAAGTACGCAACCGATCTCTCGGGTACCTCAAAGTCAAGTGGCTAGTGCAACGCGGCGGCGGGCGGGGCAGCGCGGGTGAATAGGCGACCTACACTGGCGCGATGCCATGGTGGCAAGAGCTGCAGGGCGACGATGCCGTCGTCGCCGCTCGACGTGCGCGTGTTCCGCTGTCGATCGATCAGGAGGCGCGGGCGAACCTCGGTGCGGGAGCACTGGATTGGGCGCACGCGCTGGCCGGGGAGATCGCGCGGGACTTCATCGAGAACGCGATTCCCGAGCTCGCCGACACGACCGATTTCGCGACGGCCCTCGCCCGCAGCGCCGAGGTCAATGTGCTGCGTATCTTGCTCGCGCTCGACGGCTCCCCCGCCGATGGGGATCCGCCCATCGAGGCCCTCAACTTCGTCCGCGACGCGGCCCTGCGGCACGTGCCGCTGTCGGCGATCCTGCGCGGCTATCGGCTGGGAGTAGACCACTGGATACAGTGGGCGGCCCCCGCGATCGAGAATCACAGTGCGTCCGCCGATCACCTGAATGACTTCCGCGACGCGACGCAAGCCGCGATCCGCCATATCGATCAGCTCTCCGAGGCCGTGGTCACCGAGTACGAGAGCGAGATGAAACGCCGCGCCAGCGTGGGCGCCGAGCGGCGCCTCGCCCTGCTGCGCGCCGTGGTCGCCGGCGACAAGGTCGATGTCGATGCCGGATCACGGACACTGGACTACCCCTTGCACGGCCAACACATCGCCGTCGTACTGAGCGTCGCGGAGGACACCTCCGTGCCGGACCCGCTCGCCCTGCTCGAATCCGAGGCCCGCGCGCTCGCCGGACGGGCCCGCGCGCTCGCCGTCACGACCGCGCCCGCCGGCCGGCGCCGGCTGCACGCATGGCTCGCGGTGCCAACCGGTCGTGCACTGACCGGTCCGCTCTCCGACGGCGTCGAGGCCGGCTACGGCGGCACCGGCGCCGGTGTCGCCGGTTTCCGACGCTCGCACGCGGAAGCCTTGCAGGCACTCGAGGTTCTGCAGGCATCCCGACCCGCGGCGGAGGACGAGCGCATCGTCGCGTACGCCGATGTCCGCCTCGTCGCGCTCGTCGCCGCGGAGAAGGCGCGCGCCCGGCTGTTCCTCGCTTCGGTTCTCGGTGGGCTGGCCGGCTCCGATCCGCGCTCGCGGGAGCTGCGCACGACGCTGTACGCGTTCCTATGTCGCAATCGCAGCCACACCGCGACCGCGCGAGATCTGCACCTGCACAAGAACACTGTCGTCAAGCGCGTCGCGCGCGCCTACGAACTGGTCGGCGATGACGCCGCGAAGCGTGAGATCGACCTACACGTGGCGCTCACTGTCCTGGAGATTCTCGGCGACGACCTTCTGGATCCCGCGGAGCAGACACACTGAAGGGGCGACGGCGCTCTCGCGCCGCCACCCCTTCAATCATTCGAATCAGACCAGCACCCGTGCGACGTGCTCGGTGTCGAGGTACTCGCGCACCGCGCTGACCTGTCCTGCCCGGCACGTGAACACCACGCAGTAGTGGTTGCGATAGGCATCGCCGCGGCGCGACCGTGCCGTTCCCACATACTCGGCCACGACGGTGCCGCTGTGAGCCCAGAGGTGGGTGACCTCGAACGCGAGCGAGCCCGGCTCGAACATCCCGGCCGCGGCGGCGAGGAAGTCGCGTAGGACCGCCTCGCGTCCGACATGGCGCCCCGAGACCGCGAGATCTCCCGCCAGCCACCATTCGACGTCGTCGGTAAGCAGGCCCTCGATCGCCCCGAGGTCCATCC
Organism: Mycolicibacterium frederiksbergense; assembly: GCF_029893345.1. Taxonomy (GTDB): domain Bacteria; phylum Actinomycetota; class Actinomycetes; order Mycobacteriales; family Mycobacteriaceae; genus Mycobacterium; species Mycobacterium frederiksbergense_B. The sequence goes on from NZ_JARXVE010000011.1 coordinate 31,123, forward strand.
GGCCCATCGCGTTCAGCAGCGCCCGCACCGTCGCCTCATCGGTCGACATGTCGGTTTCAGTCGTCGAGTGAGAGATGCGGCAGGAACTCGAGGTTGTAGCGCTCGCGCGCTTCCTTGACGAACGCCGCAACGGCCACCGGGTCGTTGGGGTCGAGCTCGAGGTTCTGGTAGTACTGGAAATACGCGGGCAGGGTGTTGCCCGGGGTCAGCACAATGATCGTGCGGGTCGGGCCCTCGCTGGTCACGTGGTAGCTGTGGGCGTAATCCTTGGGCCCCCAAACCATCTCGCCGGCGTTCGCGACCATCTTGTGCCGGACACCCTCGTGGTCGATCACGGTCACGGTGAGCTGGCCCTCCACGACATAGAACGCCTCGTCCTCACCGTGATGAATGTGGAACCACGGACGCTGCCCGGCGGGGAAGGTCACCTCGGCGATCGTCACCTGGCCGTCGGTCCGGTCGTACAGGGCGTGGTAGATCAGCTTCGTACCGGGGATCTGCGGGGCGCCGTCCCACTCGGATCCGCCCATGACGATCGTCGCGCGCGCCGGGTCGGAAACGTATGCACCACCGGGAGCCTCGACCTTTGCAGGGGTGAGCTTCTCGGTCAGTTCGGTCATTACCACTCCTTCGTAGTATCGGGCGCCCCGTCCTGAACGCCTGACCACACGCTATTTCCGGCCGGACCGGATCACGATGGGCGAACAGCACACTCCTTGCCGGTCGGCGTGGCCCCACAGACCACCGCCGCCGGCACGCCGGGAAGGCGTGGGGCACACAGATTTTCCAGCTGCAGACGACCAAGCCCTACCCGGGACGATCAACTTCCCCCGCCCACCCCAACTCTTTTCGCGATGGCGGTCCCCGACGGCGACGCGCCACGGACTCCGTCCGCACCCACCAACTCGGCGACGCGCGTTGTGCAAACACACAATTGGGCTTCTATTGACCTTTCACATCAGGCACACTATGACTCGAATTCTCATCAGCAATTGCAGTGGAGGCGCCCGAGTTGTCGGAACCGAGTGTGCAGGGATGGATCGAGGATTGGGTGGCCACGGAGTCCCGGTCCGAGAACGTCGAGATCTGGGTGGACCAGGTCCAGGCGCCCGTCCTGAAGTCCAACCCGGGGGTCGCTGACGACGCGGCGCTCTCGCACACGGTATGACGCCTTCGTCGAAAAGGTTGTCCCGATTGCGTGCCCGGTTCGATCCGGCGTCGACGGACTCAGGGAGTTCGCTTACTCGAAGGCGATCATCCGGCAACTGTTCAAGGCCCCTCTGGCGCTCACCACGTTCGCGCGTACCGAGAAGGCCGTCCACCAGCTCACCCAGGTGCTGACCATGCTGCACGGAACCGGTACGACGCTGCGAAAATAGCGCCGGGGAGGTAAGGGGCGTCACCCTACAATCGCAGGATGACCGAGCAAACCAGGGCCGAGACGCGGCGCGGACGCGACCGACGCTCCGCGCTGATCGCGGCGACGCTGCGGATCATCGTGCGCGACGGTCCCGGTGCGGTCAAACATCGGACCGTGGCGGCTGAGGCCGGGAGTACGCACGGACTGGTGTCGTACTACTTCGGCGGGAGCGAGAAGCTGATCCGGTCCGCGCTCGAAGACACTGCCATGCGCAATGTTTCGTGGCTCGAGAGCGCCCAAGAAAGGCTGCTGGCCGCCGCCGACGATGCCACGGCCCTGGCCGAGGCCCTAGCCGACATCGTCGACGAGCAGCTGACGACCGACCGTGCCATGGGGTTTTGTGTGCTCGAGCTACACCTGGCCGCTGGCCGTGATCCAGAGCTTCGGCCGCTGATCCGTTCGTGGGGCAAGGCCTTCGTGCTCGCCTCGGCTCCGGTCCTCAAACGCCTGGGGTCGCAGGATCCGGTTCAGGACACCCGCCTGCTGGCACAGCTCATCAATGGCATGGTGCTGGAACAACTCAGCGTTCCGCGACCGGACTTCAAGGAACGCGTCCTGTTGCCGAACCTGAAACGTCTGATGTCGGCGATCGCAGCCGACAGTGCCAACTAGCTAATTAGCACCGCCGGTCAGCTTTACGCCGGGCCGGTTCCGGGTTCGGCAGACCGCGGGCGGCGGCATACTGCGCTACTCCCGCGGCGTCGAGGGCGATAAGTGCGATGTTGTAAGGCTTTCCGTCGCCGATCGCGACCACACCGCCGATCAACGCCGAGGTCGGCTTGACAAGTCCGGTAAAGAACTTCAGCGTCGCCGACGATATCGGCGCGGCGCCGGAGATGGCCCACCGAACCTGTTCCAGCCCAAGCCGTTCCCGCAACCGGGACAGCACCTATTCGTCCGCACGCGCGTACTCCTCGGCGAGTTCGGGTGGCAGCTCCTCTCCGGCGGCCACCACCACCTCGGCTTTCAGCGCCGCGACTTCGAGCCCCACTGCAGGGCGCCGCGAATCTCCTGCAAGGCGCACTCCGACCAAGGGGTGGTGCGGGACTGGATCGCCGAATCACGGGTCCGCATCGAGCAACTGCGCCTGCTGGTCCTCAAAACCGCGTGGCTGATGGACACCGTCGGCAACAAGGGCGCGCAAGCCGAGATCCATGCCATCAAGATCGCCACGTCGGCGGTCGTGCAGTGGGTCGTCGACAAGTCGATACAGGTGCATGGCGCCGCTGGGTTATCCCAGGACTTCCGGCTGGCGAGTGCCTACGCGAACATCAGGACACTGCGCTTCGCAGACGGCCCCGACGAAGTTCACAAGAACGCACTGGCCCGCCACGAGCTACGCCGCCAAGCCGATTCCCGTGCGGGCTGATAGTTGATGCCGGCGGCCATTCATTGGGAAGGTTCATTGACAACCGTCGCGCCCGTGATCGACAGTGCTAGGCGTCCACGGGACGAAAGGCACGTAATGAGTCGCACCGACGGCCAGCTCAACGAGCTCGGCTACTACGCCGTGACCAGGCACCCCGCGGATGTCCGGGTGGTACTGCCCGAGGCCCGCGCGGCCGAGGAGCTCGGCTTGGGCTCCTGCCACATCGGCGAGCGCTTCACCGTGAAGGACGCGGGCGTGCTCAGCGGAGCGCTGGCCGGCTGCAGCACAAGTCTGGGTATCGCCCCGTCGACCAACCACCACACCCGTCATCCCACCGTCACTGCGACAGTCGGATCGACGATGCACGCGCTCACCGAGGGCCGCTTCGCGATGGCGTTCGGTCGCGGGATGGCGGCGTATTGGCAGGCGATCGGTCTGCCGGTGGTGACCGAGGCCCGGCTGCGCGACTTCTTCGGCATCCTGCGCCGACTGTGGGCCGGCGAGATGATCCTCAATCACGACGGCCCGGCCGGGAAGTGGCCACTGCTGCGCCACGTCAGCGGCCTGCCCGACGGACCACCCATCGGCTTGGTGGCTGTCGGCCCCAAGACCATGGAACTTGCCGGTGAGATCTGCGATTTCGTTGTGCTGCATACCTTTTTCTCCGACGAGGCGACGACATCGTCGGTCGCGGCGGTGCGCCGGGGCGCCGAACGCGCGGGCCGCGATCCCGACAGCGTCCGGATCTGGGCGTGCCTGGCGACGGTCCCGGACGCGTTGTCGGAAGAGGATCAAATGCGACGCGGCGTCGGCCGGCTGGCGACTTATCTGCAGGCCTACCCGGACGTGCTGGTCTCGGCCAATGGTTGGGATCGCGCGACGTGGGACCGGATCAGGCAGAGCGACCTGTTCACCGATGCGGCCACCGCCGGGCCCATCGATGCCAGTGCGTCGTTCGAGACGCTGCAGCGGATCGCCGAGTTGATTCCGGCCGAATGGCTGGCCTCGGTGGCCTCGGGATCGCCGCAGGACTGCGCGAAAACCATTGCCCGGCAATATGACTTGGGCGTGCACTCGGTCATCATGCACGGGGCAAGTCCACACGAGCTCGCGCCCGTCGTGCAGGCCTACCGGGCCAACCGTCCGACGCTGCGCAGAGCGGTCGCGGCGAATCCGGGGAGATTCGCCTGATTGCAGCCCACGGGCTGCGCGACGATCAGACAGTGGTCCCGGACTTGCGACGTGCGTCAACCGGTCTATCCCGCGTGAGCGGATAGCAGCACAGCCCGATCAGCATCGCCGACATGTGACCGATCGCAGTGAAGTTGATGTGGACCACCAAAGCGGCAACGAAGCCCAGGAAGCCGACCCCGAGGTAGACCCACCGCCACGGCCGCACAATGCGATACGCCAGCACGGCTCCCACCCCGACCAGGAAGTAGCTCACCCCGATGTCGCGGACGTGGACCAGCCGTTCGGGCGCGAGATGATCGCGGATCGCCAGGAACAGCAGGCCCTCACTGATGTAGGTTGCCAGCACGTGTGAGATCAACCCGACTGCCAGCCAACGGATTTGACCTAGCCAGCGTTCGGCGGGCGCGAGGATGAGGGTGAACAGCACCAGATACGGCGTCCAATACCGGCCATCGATCCAGAACAGGCTGGTGGACAGTACGTAGAGCGGGTCGGTCTCCAGGTGGTGGATGTTGGTCGAACTCTCAATCAGCAGGTCATGCAGCTCCCGCCCATGCGTCTGGCGCTGGATGATCGTGGTGACCAGCAGCACGGCCAGCCAGACATAGGTCAGCAGGGCGCTGCGAACAAATCTCCACACCGCCGCCAGCCATGACTGCATGCGCACGGTAGTAAGTATGTGCACGCCTGCTTGACGGCGGTGTGGATCACGCCGGGACAGTTACAGGGATATCCACAAACCACACCGGCGCCCCCGATAGGCTCCGCTCGTGTTGACGGACGAAACGTCGTCCGTCAGGACCGGGGGGTCCGATGGAACGATGGGACGGCGAGCGAGCTCTTTCGCCGCGCGTAGTGCTGGGGCAGAGAGTCGCCACATCGCGGGAGCTGTCCTTCCGGTTCCCGACCGAACAGGTCGATGCCGAGACGGACTGGTGCTGCCTGGACAACACCCGCCACCTCATCTACGTACACCGCGTCGGCCAGTTGCGGTCCATGGATTTCGAGGTCGACTGGGGCCCGTCCGGCCGAGCCTTGCTGCAGAAGGGCGATATCTGGGTGATCCCGGCGGGTCGCCGATGTTCATCGCTGGTCTATGGGGACACCGCAAGCTATTGCGAGATCTCCATACCCGGTGACATGTTCGGCGACACGCCGCTGCTTCCCCGGATCAACCACAAGGATCCGCTGCTGGGCGATCTGGTCGAGGCGATCTACAACGTGGCCGATCGCGATGACGTTGTCGCACGGTTGCTCAGGGACTCGGCCATCGAGACGCTGCGGCTGATGCTCTCCGATTCGTACACGCCGGTTCGCCCGCATCGGCAGTACGGACCCCACGAACTCGACGATCACACCTGCTCGTTGCTCATCGAGTACCTGGAAGACGGTCTCGACACAGAGATCTCCCTGGAATCGCTTGCGGGACTGGCCAGAATGCCGGTGAACAACTTTCTCAAGGCTTTCCGCTCGGTGTTTCACACCTCGCCTTATCAATATCTGCTCGACCGCCGCATCGATTGCGCCAAGAACCTGCTTTTGACGAGCAATGACACCATCACCGAGATCAGCGCGATGGTGGGATTCTCGACTCCGAATCAGTTCACCACCGCGTTCCGGCGCCGGGTCGGGGTATCACCACGCGACTACCGCACCCTGCGCTGATCCCATTCAGCCGACACGGCACCGACCCGACTATTTTTGATCAGGAATCCTGAAGATAGGAGCGGACATGGACACCGACGCGATCTGGCGCACCATCGATGAACAGCGTGTTCAGCTCGCCGATCTCCTCGACACCCTTGAGCCCCGGCAGTGGTCGACGGCGTCGCTGTGCAACGGCTGGACCGTGCGCGATGTCGCGGTCCACATCACCCAGTCGCACGCCAGCCGCGGCGAGATGATGCGGGCGGCGCTCAAGTCAGGGTTCCGGTTCGACGTCATGGTCCGTCGGATGGCGCTGGCCGACCCGGCCGACCCGCCTGCCATCACTGCGCGCCTGCGCGCCATGGCCGGTTCGCGGAAACGGCCGCCGATGACCAAGGATGTCGACCCGCTGATGGACATCCTGATCCACACCCAGGACATCTGCGTACCGCTGGGCATCGACCGCCCGATGCCCGCCGACGCCGCCGTTGCGGTCGCGGAGCGGTTGTGGCACATGAAATTTCCGTTCAGCCCGCAACGCGACCTACCGGGCTATCGCTTCGTCGCCACCGATGCCGATTTCACGGTGGGGCCAGAGTGGGGAGCTCTCCGCGAGGCACCGATTCGCGACATCGTGATGATGCTCGCGCGGCGACGTGACGTGCCCGATTCTGAGCCTGAAGCCGAGTCCGAGGCCGACTAGCCCACGTTTCGTACCTCGTGCAGGCGCCGGTACAGACCATCTTGGGCAATCAGGGTCTGGTGGTCGCCGCTCTGCGAGATGCGCCCATCCTCCAGCACCAGAATCCGGTCGGCGACCGCGGCGATGAAATCCAGGTCGTGACTGATCACCAGGCAGGTGCGGTCGCGGGCGTAGCCGCGGATCACTCCGGTCAGCCGGGCCCGCTCTGCGGCATCGAGGTTCTCGGTCGGCTCGTCGAGCAGCAGCAGCTCCGGCCGGCGCAGCAGGCACCGCGCCAGCGCGATCAGCCGCTTCTGCCCGCCGGAGGGCACTTGCACGTCCACCACGGTGTCGTAGCCGTCGTGCATCTCGGTCGTGATGGCCGAATGGATGTGGGCCTGGATGCAGGCCTCCTCGATCTCCGCATCGCTGGCCTGCGGCCGGGCCAACCGGATGTTCTCCCTGATGGAATCCTTGATGAAGAACGGGAACTGAGACAGCTTGGATACCTGATCACGCAGTGAGTCGATGGTGACCGTGGAAATGTCGTGGCCGTCCAACATGATCCGCCCATGTTGGGGGTCGCGGAATCGCAGCATCAAGTTGAACACCGTCGACTTGCCCGATCCGATACCGCCGACCAGTCCTACCGTCTCGCCCTTGGCAATCGAGAAGGACAGCCCTTCGACGATGTTCTTCCCGGGCACGTAACCGAAGGTCACGTCTTCGAAGACGAGGTTGCCGCGCACCTCCCCCAGCGCCATGGCGCCCTGCGCTTCGCGCACCGAGGGCTGGGTGTCGAGCAATTCATAGGTCGAGACCACGTTCGGCGCCAACGACTTATATGTGGTGTAGGCACCCAAAACCCGTTGTGCCGCACCGAACATCGCCGGAACCACACCAGCGAACACCAGAAGACCGGCGAAAGTCAACCCGAACTGCGAACTGAACCCGACCGCAACGAGCAGCACGATGACGGTGCTGACCGCGACGAATATCTGGGAGCCGTTGACGGTGGCTTGCGTCCAGACCACCGAGGCCGCCGAGCCCTTCGCGGCCTCTTCGGACACATCGTGAAATCGCTTGCTGCGGACCGGCTGAGCGTTGAACATCTGAATCTCGGCGATACCGCTGATGGTCTGCTCGAGCTCGGCGGCCATCGCCCGCTCAGCCTTCATCACCCGTCTCATCACCGCCTGCACACCGCGGCCGCCGAACCTGAGGGTGATCAGCGCCAGCGGCGTGAGCACCAACGCGGCAATCGTCATCTGCCACGAGACAGCCAACAGGTAGCTGACCACCACCACCAGCACTACCGCATCGATCAGCGGCGGGAGCAGGCAGTCGGTGAGAAGGCGTTGCACACCAGCGGATTCCGTCATCACCCGATGCATCAGCTCACCGCTGCGCGAGCCAGTGAAGAAGTCCAAGGACAGCGACTGCACGTGATCATGAACACGCTGGCGGATATCCACCAACAGCACCCGTTCGACCTTTGCGCCGATCCAGGCGTTGACGAAGTACATGATCTGGGTCAGGACCAACGAGGAGGACCAGACCAGCAGCAGCACCGCGAACGGCACCGATCCGGCCAGCGATCTCAGTACACCGTCCTTGCGGGCCACCAGCGGACCGCGCAAATCCCATACCCCGCCGAGGTTTCCGCTGTTCCCCGCATCAGCGATGACCTGCACCATCGGTCCGAATACAGCCACCGTGACATAAGGCAACGCCGAGGCGATCGCCCCGACCACCAGCAGCAGCGCGAGCACGCCCCGCACCGCCCGCAGCATTCCCAGACTGCGCCACACCAAATGCCACGACGATGCCCATTTGGCCACCACACACTCCCTTGTTCCCGCGAAGGCTAGCCTGCGGGTGCGTCATTGTCGCGCGGAGTCCCCGGCAGAGCGGCGGGTGAATCGTCTTCGGAAAAGCGTCGGATCGCGGCGAACCCGCCGTGCCGATGCGCCTGGTAGGCCCAGATCGCCGCGACGATCGGCAACGGCCCGAACACGATCCACCACTTCGCCGAGGGCGGCACCAATTCGGCGATCACCTCGGCACTCGGTCTGCCGTCGACGACCGCGGGCAACCAGTCGTGCAACAGGATGGCCAGCATCCGGGTCGCCTCGAACGGTCCGATGACGGTGGCCAGCACCCAGCTCAGCGATGCGATGATCAGCGCCCAGGGCCAGGCCAGCAGTAGCGACTGGTCGTCGACGATGTCGGCGGCCGAGCGGACGGATTCGGCGACGAACGCGATTCCCAGGGCCACCAGCAGCACCCCGATCTGGGCGGCCAGCAGATCGTCGAGCACCGAGTTGGCCAGTTCGTCGGCCCTGCGGGTCGGAAGGCCGAAGGCCAGCGACAGCAATCCGGCCAACAGGGCCAACAGCATCAACGCCGATGTGGCCTCGTTGATGCGCATGAAGGAGTTGGTGAGAATGCGGATGACCAGGTGCGAGGAGGCAACGGGCCCGGTCCGGTACATGATCATCACCACCAGGCCGGAGATGACGATCGAGATGAGCCAGGCCACTACGGCCGCGCAGATGATCACCAGCGCCACGGATCCGATGACCGGTACCAGCAGCGAGTTTTCGCTCTCGCCATTGCGCACCACCAGCAGCGGTACCGCGCCGATGGCGATCACACCGAGCGCGCGCACCAGGATCGGCAGGGTGAATCCGGCGATGTCGCCGGCGTCGAGGTCAGGATCGCTGCGGCGGATCGCGGCGACCTCGGCGCGCATCACCGATCGCGCCCGGCGGAATGACATTTTGCTCGCCACCACGCGAATCTAGCAGCCTTGACCAGGTCGTCACGGAGGCCGAACGCCGGGTCAGCGCAGGTAGAGCTCGCCACCGGCCGGGTAGCCGCCACCCTTGGTGGTCAGGTGCACGTGGTCGTAGTGGCCGTAGCCACCGGATTGCGCCCCGCCATCCGGCGTGTAGTAGGTGCCCCGCCAGATGGCGTCCTGCAGCGCGAACCGGTCGGCATTCTTCAGGGCGTAGGCGACGATCCGATTGCCCAGCGCGATGCCCTCGGCGCTGCTGGGGTTGGGGATCATCACGTCGAGGGCCAGGCCGTTGGGGTGCCAGCGCAGCGCGTCCGGACGCACACCGCCGATCTCGCGAATCTCGGGGAAGTCGGCGTGGACGCTGCGGGCGGCCAGGATGGTCTTGACCTGCAGGCCCTGCTCGGGTGCGATGCCGACGGGCAGCAGCTGCGGAATATTGATGACGCGCCAGCGCGAGGCCATGGCCGGCTGTGCCTGCGCCGAACTCATGCCAACGGTCTGTACGACAACAGTCGATGACGCGGCCGGCACGGACACGATCTCCATGCAGCACCGTGGCCCGTGATCATCGAGGGGTTCGGCCACAGTGTCGGCGCTGAGTTTGGCGACTTCCTTCACCGGGGACGGGTCGACATCACCGCCGACCGCGAAGAGCACAGCGGCCGGGGCGACGATCGCTGCAGCAACGGCCGGCAGTTTGCGCCGGCCGATGTTGGCTAATGCATATCGGCCCACACGAGCACCATACGGGCCGTTCTGAGCCGATGCAGCAACCCCTCACCCGTTCTGAGAGTTTCCTCAGAGACGTGTCAAGTATTTACTCGGCGTGTTTTCGCAGGTCAAAGGTCACAAATTGATCACGGACGGGTGGCATTTATAAGACGCGAATCAGCGCGAAGACAGCCCTTTGAATCGAAAATAACACCCCGCACATCGTTGCTCGATACGCTGCTGCCCAGTTTGACGCAGCCGCAAGGCGCAGGGGGTTTTCGCGTGTGGCGATGAAGCCGTGGAATGGCGACCGGCCGCAGACGCCGCGCATCGTGCTGGGTGAGAAGGCCGTCACCACCCGCGGGCTGTCCGTCAGGTTCGCGACCGAGCAGATTCACACCACGACCGATTGGTGTTGTTTGGACGACACCCGCCACCTGGTCTACGTGCACCGCGCCGGGCGCCTGCGCTCGATGGAGACCGATCTGGACTGGGGCCCGTCGGGCCGGGCGCTGCCGAGCGTGGGCGACATGTGGGTGGTGCCCGCCGGCGACAAGTGCGCATCCTTGGTCGAAGGTGATACCGCGGGATACTGCGAGATCGCGATCCCGGACCGCCTGCTCGGCGCGACGACGTTGATTCCGCGGATCAAGCACCGCGATCCGCTGATTCATCAGATGGTGGAGCGCATCTACGCCGTCGCCGATCGCGATGACGCCGTCGCGCGGCTGCTCACTGACTCGGTCGGCGAAACGCTGCGACTGCTGATCGCAGACAAATACACCGAGGCCCCTCCGATCCGGACCAGGCGCAGACCCGACACCATGGATTCGGCCACCCGCTCGATGATCGTCGCGTTCCTCGAGGACGGCATTGACTCGGAGATCACTCTCGAAACGCTTGCGCGGCAAGCAAGCATGTCGGTGAGCGGCTTCATCAAAGCGTTCCGCGCCGCGTTTCACACCACGCCGTATCAGTTCCTGCTGGACCTGCGGATCAACCGCGCCAAGTCCCTGTTGCTGAACACAACGCGGACGGTCACCGAGATCAGTGCGATGGTCGGATTCTCGACGCCGAATCACTTCGCCACGGCATTCCGCAACCGCGTCGGCGTATCGCCCCGTGCCTACCGCAGCCGCTGACCACGCGGCGGCGGCCGGGTCAGCGTGAAGATTCAAACGTGCAAAAGAATGCGAATGTTGTTTGGCGACTTAACAGATACGTTCGCGCGGTCAGCGATAGCTGACACCCTCATCTGTGTCGAAGGAGACCGTGTTGAACCTCGCTCTACGGCCGTATGTGACAGCCGGCGTCGCGCTGGTCGGCGCCAGCGTCATCGCCGCCACGCCGCTGACGGCTCCACCGCCGCACGTGCAAACCCAGGCGGTGCACCTCACCGCAGCCATCGACAACCCCATCGACGTGTTCGCCCCGGTCCTCGACAAGGCACGGACCGTCATCGAAACCAACATCCAGAATGAGCTCGCCCATCCGTTCCCGATCGCCAACGCAATCGTGGCGAAGGCGCTGGCCGACGGACAAACCCTGGGTGACATCGCCAATACCATGGCGCCGGTGGTCGCCAACCTGGTGAAGTATTTCCCGGTCTCCACGGACGTCGCCCTGAAAAAGCTCGCCGCCGGCAACCTCGTCGGTGCGCTCGACACGTATGTCGGATTGTTCTTCGGTCCGGTATGGGTCGGCTTCATGCAGTACGGCAGGCTTGTCGGGCTCGTCGAAGACAAGTTCGAGATTGGTAAGCGCCTCGCTTCGGCGGCCATGTACTACGGCTGGAGCGCGACGATCGGCATCGCCTATGCCGGATTCGGCCTAGCGAGGACGACTGCCTGGAGTATCCAGGAGCTCGGAAAGGCCATCGGCACCGGAGATCCGGCGAATGTGGTCAACGCCGTCCAACACGGCATCGCGAACATCGCCTCGACGGCGATCACGCAGGCCGACCTCCTCAAATTCGTCCTCGACCCACGCCCGGCCATCGCCAACGCGATCAACCCGCCGCCGCCGGATCCGGAGGAAGAATTCCGGACTGCGAAGACAGTTCCCAACAGCACGACGCCTTCGCTACCGGCCACCTCCACTTCCACGGTCGAGGCACCGTCGATCGCGGCACCGCAGGCGGAGCCGAAAACCGATGCGGTGACCGAGACCGGCGCACCCGCCGAGGTGGCGCCGAAGGACGAGACACCGACGAGCGAGACAAAGCCGCTCGTCCGCGACAGCCTCGTCGCCGCGCCCGGCAAACCCGGCGTGACATCAGCCAGGAATGACATCAAGAACAAGCTGGCCTCGACCGTCAGCGACCAAGTCTCGGCCACGGTCAACAAGATTGGCGAGGGCATCAAGTCCGCCTTGGCCAAGCCCGAGAAGAAGTCAACGACCGCGTCCGCAGGTGCCGATAAAGAAGGCGGCGCTGCAGGGGACACCAAGTAGCACCGACGCGATCGGTCCCCTTCCAGCCGGGAGGGGACCGTCACGTACCTACCGCCACCACCACTGATCACGCGGCGGCGGCCGGGTCAGCGTGAAGATTCAAACGTGCAAAAGAATGCGAATGTTGTTTGGCGGCTTAACAGATACGTTCGCGCGATCAGCGATAGCTGACACCCTCATCTGTGTCGAAGGAGACCGTGTTGAACCTCGCTCTACGGCCGTATGTGACTGCCGGCGTCGCCCTGGTCGGCGCCAGCGTCATCGCCGCCACGCCCGTCATCAACACCGCGCCCGATATCCAATCGCGCGCCGTGAGTACGGCAGTCGAACTCACCGCACTCACCGATGGACTCGTCGACCCCTGGATCGAGCAGTTCAACACCGCCGCGGCCAACGCGACCAAACTCGCCAACGCCTACTTCCTGGCGCCTGGCCCGGCCCTCCAACAAGCCATCGTCAACCAGGCCGGCTATCTCAACACCATCCTCAACAACCCAGCCAGCATCGGCACGGTTATCCAGACCATCAGCACCAACGCACAGAATGTGCTCAAAGGGCTGACATACATCGGCTTGGACACGGGAACGTTTCAACTCGGGCGCCGCCTGTTACAGAGCAACGACTACATCCACACGGTCATGGCTCAGTACTTTCCGTTGTACCTGCCGCCCGACATGGATCCACAGACGGTGCAGCTCGCCTCTCGAGTAGTCGCACTGCTCGCCACACCTCTGTCGGGTGTGCTCATCGGGCTTGCGGGTCCGATCGTCAGCCCGGCGGTGGCACTACTCAACAGCGTGCAGGCCATCGCCGGGGAACTGGGGACTGATCCGGCGGCCGCGCTCCATACCCTCATGGCAACCCCGGCCAACGTCGTCGGCGCGTTCTTCAATGGCGCCACCCTCGACCTGTCCGCGGTTCTGCCGCTGGTCAACGGGAGCATGCCCGAGGGCACCTCGATCGACGCGCTCAGCGTGGCATTCGGGGGGTTGCTGACTGCGGGTACGACTGCACAAAGCCCTGCAGGGGAATCGCCCATCGGCGGACCCGGCAGCATCGGCGGGTCAATCTTGAATTCTGTTGGCATCACCGTCACTCGGACCGACATCTTCGGAAATCCCTCGACACAGGTAATCAGTGGCCATCCGGTAGGCCCGCTGGGAGCGCTGGCGAAGCTGTCGCAAATCGTTGCCAAGGAACTCGGTTGGAACGGCAAAGGTAACCCGTTGACCAACCTGAAGTTCCCCGAAATCGACCAGGGCACAGCCACTGATGCGACCACCGACTCGGCGCCACGGACGGCCATATCGTCCACCGGTACAGCCGAAACGCGACAGCTCCAATCCGCCGACACTGTTAGTTCCCGTGGTACAACCGACCTTTCGGCAGGAATCAAGGCGATCCCCGGCAAGGCCGGCGCCACATCCGCAACCAGCAAGCCTGCCGCTAAGGCAGCCTCGGATATCGGCGAACGAGTCTCCAGCACTGTCAACAAGATCGGCGAGGGCATCAAGACCGCTATAGCCAAACCCGAGAAGAAGTCAACGACCGCGTCCACAGATACCGACAAGGGAGCCGGTGCCGCAGGGGACACCAAGTAGCACCGACGCGATCGGTCCCCTCCCAGCCGGGAGGGGACCGTCACGTGCTCAGCTGGTCACAGACTGCGGCGGTACACGCTGGGCGAGATCCCGACACGTCGCCGGAACGCCGCGGCAAAGTGACTCGGTGTCGAAAATCCCACTGCCGCAGCTATTTCCGCGATGCTTTGCGGAGTAGTCAACAGCAGCGTCTTCGCGCGGTCGATCCTCAAATCCAGCAGGAACTGATACGGCGTGGTGTGAAAAGCCCGGCGGAAGGCACTGATGAACCCTTGGACCGGCATCCCGGTCAGATGTGCCAGGGCGTCGAGATGAATCTCCGAGTCCACACTGTCGCTGAGGTACTCCACGAGCATCGAGCGGGTGGCGCCGTCGAAGGTCCGGTTTTCCCGCTTCTTGGGGGGTTCCTCAGCGTACTTGTCGGTGATCAGTAGGCGCATGGTCTCGGCAGCGGAGTCGGTCAGCAATCGCGCAATGGCATCGTCACGATCGGCGACGCTGTAGATTTCCTCGACCAGATGGTGAAACAGCAGATCCCGGTACTTGATTCGGGGAAGCAGGGCGGTATCGCCGATCACCCGGCGCGGGATGGCGATCTCGCAATACCCCGCTACATCGCCTTGAACCAGGGCCGCGCACGGTAGTCCGGCGGGCTTCCACCAGATGTCCCCGGCCGTCGGCGCCACCTGACCGGATGGCCCCCAATCGAGCGCAGTTCGCATCGAACGCATTGCGCCGCCCCGATATACGTACACCAGATGATGGGTGTCGCTGAAGCTGCACCAGTCCGTGGGTTCTGATATCTGCTCAGTCGCGAACGTGAACGACAGGCCGCGCGCCGCAACATCCTTCTGCTCCAACACGACGCGCGGCGTCAGCGGTCGATCTCCATCCCACGGCTTCATCCCCATTTGAACACCCCCCGGGATACAACAATCGCGGTCGGCACAGGCTATCGCCCACACCCTCGGCCGAGGACCGTTTCGCTGGCCGACGAGCCCACTAGCCCCTCGGAGCAAACATCGACATGCTCGATTTCGCAAGTGGGAATTTTTCGTAGGAATATTTGGAACGTGTTACAGAATGCGAATGTTTCTCCGCGGTTCAGTCGGTACTTTTCGGCCGGTCAGTGACAGCTGGCATTTTCATCTGAACCGAAGGAGAACGAGTTGAGTCTCGCTCTACGACCCTATGTGACCGCCGGCGTCGCCCTGGTCGGCGCCAGCGTCATCGCCGTTACGCCGGTAGCGGCTCCCCCGCCCGCAATCCAAACCCACGCCGTCCAACTCAGCGCAGCGGTGGAGGACCCCGTCAGCCAGTGGGTGGGTATCGTCAATAGAACGTTCAATGAATCGGGTGCCATCGTCCAGACGGTTCTGAACAATCCGGCACCGATCCTGCAGCAGATCATCACCAACCAAATCGGCTACATAGAAACGGCAGCCAAGACACTCCAAACGGTTGCCGACAGCTACCGGACGATGTTCGACCCCAGCTTTCCCTTCAGCATCCCCAATACCCTCATCAATGCAGTGAATTTGGTCCTCAGCGGCGACGCGGCCGCCGCCTCGCAGATCATCTGGGGGAACATATTTCAGGGCGCGCTGTTCCGCGCGTTCCCCTTGATGGCGCTGACGCAGATTCCGACGAAAATGGCACAGAACTTCGCCAACGTAGTCGCAACCGTCGGCACCATATCCATGTCGCTCGGGATGTCCGCGTTCCAGATCCTTCGCGCCCCATTCCAGGCGTTCGAAGACACCGCGAACGATTTCTCCGAGGCACTCGCCAACCAGGACACCGCTGGGGCAGCCCTCGCACTTGCCAGCTTCCCTGGCCGAGTCGTCGACATGACCGTCAACGGACTACCTTTCGGCGGCGTCCGCTACGGCGGCTTGGTCGGCGTCGGCGGGCTGATCCCGAACCTGGTTGCAGTGCCAGAAACCATCGCCAAGGCGATCGCCCCTAAGCCACCGGAGACACCGGAGACACCGGAGGCTGTATCAGCCGACCGGACAGCGGGTTCCGCAGACGCAACGCGTGCGATCGAGTCGTTACCGACGACCAACACCGACGACTCGGCGGCACCTGAAGTGACGAATACGGCCTCGGCGCCGATTCGACCCGCCACAACTGAAAGAGCCCAGCTCACCGTCCGGGACAGCGCCATCGTGGCCCCCGGCAAGACCGGCACTACGACGGCACCGAATAGAGCTGCCGCCAAGGCGGTCTCGGATGCCGGTGACCACGTGTCGGCCACCGTCAACAAGATCGGTGAAGGACTCAAGAAGGCACTCACGAAACCCGCCAAGCCGGCCCAGGCTGACACCGCCAAATCCGATGCAGGTGACAGCGGCTCAGCCAAACACCGCGCCGGCTCCGGCAGTTCGGGGGATTCCAAGTAACACCAACGTAATTGGCCCCTCACCCAGCGTGTGAGGGGCCAATGACGATTGCTTGCACTGCGCCGAAACGACGGGTTATGACATGAAATCGCTGAAACGACATCAAAACCCGTAGTCTCGCGGAAGATCGGGAAGAAAACTCAGCCCTGGAAGACCCGGATCCAGTCGACCAGCATCTCGGCCGGGTAGTTGCCCCCGGCGGGTTCGCGGCCACCCGAGCCGCCGACAGCGAGGTTGAACACCGGCGCCAGGGTGTAGCCCGGATCGTTGAATGGCCAGTCGTCCAACGAGTTTGCCGGGACCGTGAAGAACGGTTCCATGCCCGGGGTGTAGTCCCTCCAGAAATACATCCCCGATGGCATCCACGATATCCGCCAGGTGTGCCACCCGGCGTCGATCGGATGCGGGTTGGTGGCGAACGACGTGCCATCCAGCCGGGCGTGCACCGTGGTGCCCGACGGCCAGTCGCGGTTGCCGTACCACTCGATCAGGTCAACCTCGCCACCGCGCACAGGATCGTCATTGAGCAGCCAGAACGCGGGCCAGGCGCCGTCGGTCAGGCAATTGAGCTTGACTCGCGCCTCCCAGGTGGTGCCGATGCCACCTCGCCACAGGCCGATAACCTTGGCGCCGGCATATTTCTCCTGGATGGTGGTGCCCGGCCCCCGCGTAGCACGGATCACCAGGTTGCCGTTGCCGTCCTGGAATGCGTGGTCCGTGTCCGTCACGTACCGCCCCATGTTGAACGGTTTGTCCCACTCGACCGGATTCTTGATGGGCTCGCGTTCGGGCGCGAGGCGCCACCACGCCGGGTCCGGCGGTGCCCCGGCCGGACCGTTGAACTCATCCTGGAACAGGAAAGTCGGATTGGTACTGGCGGCCGGCGCCCCGGACGCACCGGGGGCAGGCGCGGCCGACCCTGGTCCGGGCGGGTTATCCCCTACCGCCGGGTCGGCGTTGGCCATACCGGCAGGCAGCGCAGCCGCTGCCACCCCCAGACCCATCATGAACATCACACTGCGACGATCCATATCAGGCACAGCAGAACTTTATCCGAACTGCAACCCGCGTACCTGAGACCTGGCCAACTTTTGCGGCGGGTGAACGTTCCGCACGGCGGCTACGCGCACCCAGCGGGCGCGTCGTCACGCACCGGAACATCGGCCGGCAACGTGTAGGTCACCACAACCTCGGCGTCGTCGGCGCCGTCGTTGGCCACCTCGTGGGCCACTCCGCCGGGGATCACCACCACCTGGCCCGCGGTGAACACCACCGGGGTGCAGTTGGTCGCGGTCCGCAGGATCACCGCGCCGCTATTGATGACCGACTGCTCCGGACCCGGATGTGCATGCCAGCCGCTGCGGGCACCGGGTTTGAGCACCAGGCTCTGCACGTGCAGCGTCGTGGGTTGTCCCGCGGTGACGACCCAGATCGGTGCGGTCGTGGTGCCCTGGGCCAGGTCGGTACGCACGACGTCGCCCTCGGCGGGCGTGGCTGCAGCCGGGGCGATCGGCAGACAGGCGGCAGCGGCGACGCCGACGAGGGCGGCATGGATGCGCTTCACAGTTCCTCCCGATTGTTGACCGGGAAAGGTACCCGCCGAAGGCCGTTCCCGTCAGCCAAAGGGCTGGAACGGGTTCTGCGGCTGCTGCGGATACGGATAGGGATTCTGCGTCTCTCCCCGGTTCGGCACCTGAATCGGGAT
Source organism: Mycolicibacterium frederiksbergense (assembly GCF_029893345.1). Taxonomy (GTDB): domain Bacteria; phylum Actinomycetota; class Actinomycetes; order Mycobacteriales; family Mycobacteriaceae; genus Mycobacterium; species Mycobacterium frederiksbergense_B. The sequence goes on from NZ_JARXVE010000011.1 coordinate 49,111, forward strand.
CGGCACCGGGACGAACGGCACGGTGACATACGTCGTCGTCATCGGGTTCGTCGTCGTGGTGGTGGTGGTCGGGGTCGTCGTTGTAGTGGTGGGCGGCGTTGTGGTGGTGGTCGTGGTGGTCGGCGCCGTCGTCGTGGTGGTCGTGGTGGTGGGCGGCGTGGTCGTCTGCGTGACGACGTGCGTCTCGGTCACCGGCGGCGGCGCAGGCGCGGTCACCGTGACCGGCGGCGGGGGCGCCTGGGTCACCGGCTCAGGAGCTGGTGGCAGCGGTTCGGCCGGGGGCGGCGCCGGCGGGGGCTCGACCGGCGGCGGTGCCGGTTCCTGCGTCAACGGCTTGGGTTCGGCCGTTTTGACCTCCGGAGAGGGGGCGGTACCCGTCGAACCGGTCAGCGCATACGTCACGCCACCGACTGCGACCAACGCGAAGGCGGCGGCCACCACGAACACCGTCAGCGGTAGCCGCTGCCACGCCCCGCGAGGCTGTTCGATCGGACCGGTCGGCGGTACGTACTGCACCGCCGGGCGCGCCGCGGTCTCAGTGCCGTAGTGCTCCACCAGATCCGGGCCGGTGTATGGCACCACGTCGTCGCCGGCTTCGTCCTCCGACCACGCTAGGGCCCGGAACGTGGACGAACCTTCTGTCCCGGAAGGGATTCCGGCGGTCGGCACCGCAGCCGCCACACCAAGGGTCGGCGCGACGCCGGTCTGTGTATCGGCATCGGAGACGTAGGCGGCGGACAGCGCGGCTCCGATCGCCGCGTCCAGCGCCGGCTGCGGGGTTGTCACCACCACCGCGCGAGAGTGCTGCGAAAGCTGTTGGGTGACCAGGGGAATGCTGGCGCCGCCGCCGATGGTCACCACCGCGGAGACCGCCGGCCAACTGATCCCGTTGCGCTCCAACGCATTTTCCAGCGCATCCAGCGCGCCGGACAGCGACGGTTGCATCAGCGATTCGAGTTCGGTGCGGGTCACCCGCACGGTGGCGGAATACCCGGGTAGCTCGACCGCCAGGTCGGTCACGGTATCGGCCGACAGCCGTTCCTTGGCCTGGCGGCACTCCTCGCGCAGCCGGGCCAGCGACCCCACCGCCGCGGTGCCCGCCGGGTCGATCCCGCCGGCCTGGGCGACGCCGTCGAGCACATGGGTCAGCAGGGCCTGGTCGATCTGGTCTCCGGAGAAATCCGGGTACCTGGTGGTCTCGTCGATCGGCTCGAAGGCCGACGCGGCATCGGCGAGGGTGATGCTGGTGCCGCCGCCACCGAAGTCCAGCAGGGCCACCACGCCATTGGGCGGCAGGCCCGGATTGACCCGCAAGGCCGCCAAGGACGCGACCGCATCGGGAATGAGCCGGGGCGGCCTCCCGTCGCGGGACAGGCTGGGATTGGTGCGCAGCGCATTGCGCAGCGCCCGCAGGGTGGGTGCGCCCCAGTGCGCGGGCACCGCGATGGCCAATTGATCGGAGGGTCCGCCGACGATCTCCACCATCGCATCGAGGGCCTCGACCAACAGGGTGTCGGCCGGATAGGACGCCCCGTCGGGCGCCACCAGCGGAACCGGGTCGCCGACCCGCTCGACGAACCCGCTCAGGGTGACGCCGGATCCGGATTCGGGCATGCCGACTTGCGGCGTGCGGTCTGTCGACAGAGTCAACACCGAACGCCGGCTGACGGGTTGATTGCCGACACGCGCCGCAACCATGTTGGTGGTCCCGATCGACAACCCCAACGGGCTGGAGTACTCAACCATGGTTAGCGGCAACCTCCGAGGTCAGCTCCGGGTGCCCGGAACTGTGCGTTTGTCCAAGGTGACAGACGAATCAACCTCCCCCGTACGGCAGCGGGAACGTATCGAATAGTGGGCACAAGGTCACCAGGGTGCCACGGTTGTGTCGATCTCAGAAGACCAGGACACATCCGGGACGATAGATCCATTCAAACGCCAGTCGCTCGGCAAGTGGCGGACCGACACTCCCCAGAAGCCTTGAGATCTCCTGGTGGCTTGGAAGCTGGACCGCATCTCTCGATCCTCGATGGACACCGAGACGTTGTTGCGTAGGTGCCTGGAGCGCGGCAAGCGCATCGTTTGCGTAGACGACGGGATCGACACCGATACCCAGATGGGACAGGTGTGGGTAAAGCTTGCTTCGATCTTCGCCGAGGTAGAACGCAACGCGATCAAAGAGGGGACTACGCACCGAAACTCAACGGCCCAGCCGACCTCACGAACACGGGTCATCGCGCTCAAAGCCGAGGCTCGCACCCCGGCCGATCACCGCCACCCATCACACACCTTGACTCCCGGCGGGAAAGCTAGTCCACGACGACGTAGCCGTGAAAGTCATCGAGCGCATCGTTGCGGACGTACAACGCGGTGACTCAGTTCAGTCCATCGCTGACCGGCTTACGGCTGAAGGCGCGCCGTCGTCTCGGGACCGGCAGCGCCAACTGCAAGGCAAAGAGACGACCGGCGCAGCGTGGAGTACCACGACGTTGCACAGGCTGTTGGAGTCCAAGACTCTGCTGGGCTATACCGTCCACCAGGGCGACGCAGACCCACAGGTGATGAAGTCGGAGCCGATTCTCTCTGCCTCTGAGTTCCGTTCGCTGCAAGCCATTTTGGAGGCTCGCAAGCGCCCCAAGACAACGAACCGCACCGGCAACGCTAGCCCGTTGCTAGGCATCGCAACGGGCTTGGAGTGCGGGTCTGTGCTGCACCATAAGTCTCAGCTAGCCAAAGGCAAGTGGTACCGCTGCTACTACTGCCCGGCCAAGCCACAGCTTGGCAGCAAAACTCCTGCCGAGTGGCTAGAAGACGTTCTAGAAGAGGCGTTTCTAGACGAGTTGGGAGACGCCGAGGTTCACGAACCTGTGATCGTCCCAGCATCTGATCACACCGACGAACTGGAATCGGCTCGGATGCAACTGGAAACCGTCTCCAGCGCAATGCGTAAGGCAACTTCACAGACCGTTCTAGAAGTCCTGGCCGAACAGGTCGCAGAGCTAGATGCACGTATCGGAGAACTTGAGCTACTGCCGGTTGCGCCGGCCCGTACTGAGCACGTCCCCACCGACGCACCTACACAGAAGATTGGAAAGAGTCCGATGCCGACGCGCGGAGGCGATTATTGCTCGACTCCGGTATCCGGTACGAGGTACTTCTAGAGGGTAGGACCCGTACCCAAGGCGGAGCTTTCAAGAGCAATTTGCTTGCGCCGGAGGACATTCGAGACAGGATGACGAAGCCCTGACGGGTGTCAGCGATGCTCAGCGTCCCAAGCGGCAAACGCCTGCGACACAGCTTCGTGAGCTAGCGGAAGCGCCCTGTCAATCGGGGTAACAATGGCAATTCCCTTGTTCACAAGCTCAGCTGAAAGTAACGCATCCGGCCCAATCGTCTCCGGCGCATCCCAGTGCCCTTGAATTACCCCCAGCAAGTGCCAGGCCCGGGTTAACGGTGGCCGCATGTGTATCTGGCCGTCGTCGGTGTAATAGGTTATTCCCGGTTCTACGAAAACAGGGGATCCACTCAGGCCACCGATTGATCGAGACTCGATCAGGTAGGCCCGCATGCGCCCGTGGTTCGTGAGCACTTCCTCTTCGGGGATCGCGGCGAAGGAGCCAGATCGGATAATCGGTTCATTGCGCCGAGTGCCGGCGTGGTTGACGAACAAACCCGACAGGTACACATCGTTCCCCACACCGATGTGCAGGTCTCTCAGCCCCTGAGCCGTGATGGCCTGTTCCTCGCCAATAACCTTGAAATCGGATTTCTGCTGGCTCTCAGTAGGGAAGAAACAAGCCGCCGCCGCGTCCACTATGCCGTCAGAATGATCGGGTCGAACCCACCGCTCGGGTGGCATTTCAACGTAGTCGAACCCCCCAGCTTTCGTGTTCACCCGCAGGAATATTTGCCCACCACTGTTTTCGATGCCGGCAATTACGTGGAGGGCAGTGACCACGGCGCACCACTGTTTTTCTGGATCAGAACCTTCCGGGGTGACACCCAAGAAGAACGCCGTTCCTACGGGCCGGTAGTCGCCATCCGCATAGATACAAACGAAGCACACACAATTGAGGATCAGCGGAGACACAAACAACTCAGCCCCTCTCTACGGTCTGGCGTGCCCAAGAGGCTAGCTCCCCATGTCTCCGAGTAATTGCATACCCCATCGAACTAGATCTATCGCAGCCATGACGGCTGGGTCATCGGGGTCCAAGCCGTCTTCTCTCATCGCTTCACGCTCGATGTCCTCCATACCCGGTTAGACGTTGCGTCAGGCTTCTGGACCTTGCCGCCAACGATGATCCGTTGTCGGACTTCTTGGCCCCAGAACGGGCGTTCATCACTTCCCGTCGATTCTGCGTAGCCGGATGAACGTGTTTGGGCGGAACATTCCTGCCGCCACGATGATTCGCTCCGCGTGTTTGATGGGAAGCATGCAAGCCATCAAGGCGCAGAACGCGAGCCACAGCAGGTACTGAGATAGCGGAGCCAACAGAGCGATTAGGAGAGCGTTTCCATAAATCATGCGGGGACCGTATGCGATGAGTGCAGCGAAACGGGCCGATCACGACCGTGGCGCACGCTAAAAATGTGGACACCTAGGCCCCTGGAAAAACTTCATTTCCCGGCCCCGTGATGAGGCTGATTCTCGACTTCCTGGACTACGATGCCGGCGACTTGAGCGACCTCATGTCTTCTTGTGCAAGCCTTGCCAACGTTTAGCGCCGACTTCCGCGACGCCAGGTGGTCTAGCCGCTTCGTGACCAGATCGCTGATGTACGCACGGCCCTGCTCGATGGTCATCGTGTGCTTTGGAGGTTCTTCGTGGCTGTCTACCGCGTGACGTGCAGCCTCTCCGCTGACATCAAACCCATCCGCCGATGCGGTGAATGCCCGATCGCGAGGTTTCGTGGTCCAGCCGATTTCGATCAGCCGAGTCTTGCCACCGATGTCATGCCCGATGATTTCGTGGATCTTGTAAAGGTCATACCAGTCCACGCCATCTGCGCCTGCCATGATTCGTAGAACTCGGGCAACCGCGGGGTTGGCTGCCGCCGAACTTGCCCGATTGGGCCAGGGCGACGGAGGGCCGTGGACAACTGTGCCGTCTGGGTTGGTAAGCGTGACAGTCGGAATCCCGTAGCGGGCGGAAGCAATGGCGGGAGGGACGGAAACAACGTAGCTGACGGCCTCCCCGTCTTGGTACTTGCCACTTAGCCGAACGGGAACGAATGAAGGGTTAATGAGCCGGCCAATTCCATTCACTGTGGACAGATGGGCACGTGCAACATCGTAGAAATGGACGTCGGCGGGAGGCGGCCCAATGGTTCAAGTGGCGGCTCAGCCTATAGCGCTCTAGCCGATCTTCTCCCACGGCTGGCAGTGCTTAGTCTGGAACGCCACATCGGTCGGAAGGATTTCGACTATCTGCTGACCTTCGGCCAGATCGCTCGCGATGATGTCATCGCCCCCGCCACCCACGCCGGATTGACGTTGCCAATAGCAATCGGATCGACCACCGGCTCCGCCTCCCGATCGGTATTTGCCCGGCAAGACATCCGTACCAATGAGGTAAGTGCCGTCGCCATCGATCGTCGACATCGGCCCAGCGCTCGGGGGTTTCGTTGGTGTCGGGGTGATATCGACAGTCCTAGTCACCGTGACGGTCTTAGAGGACGAAGGTGAGGATTTGTCGCTATTACTGAGGGAGCCGAGGGCAATCAGCGCCAGCACCGCAGCACCAACTCCCAGCCCGATTTTCATTCCCTTGGAAACGCCAGACTTCGTGGGTTGATGAGCGGGTGGTACCGCCGCACCGAATGGGGCGTAGTTATCGGTCCACACCTTGCCGTCGAAGTAACGTTGACGGCTCGGATCAGATGGATCGGGAAACCAACCGGGAGCTGGCGAAGGCGCGGTCACGAGCCGACGTTATCAGCGGCCTCACAGGTAAGTCTCAGAAACCACGATTAGGCCGTTCCGGCGTTACCCGCCATGTCGATTACCTGATTTGCCGCTACCCGGCAGAACTATCAGTAAGTTCTGTCACCACAATCGGAGGAGGGGACCGTGAATCTAGCGACGTGGGTCGGTCTGTGGGGCGGGGTTGTGTCGACCTCGCTGGCCGTCTTGCAATTCGTGAAGTGGCGTCGCGAACGTCCTCGATTGATTGTCAACGCGTCTCTGGTGTACCACCCGGCCTCCCGCGACGAAGATCCAGGCGAGGGTTTCGGCACGCCACTAGCGCTCCAGCAAGATCGCGACATTACGTACAGCCGAGTCGTCGTCAAGTTAGACATTGCGAATCACGGGGAGCAGGCCCTCCAAGTAGTGGGTGTCATTATCGAATCGAGCAATTCCGTCACGGCGAACGCTAACCAAGTCGTCCCGGATGGGCTTCCGGCTGTGATTGAGCCCCGATCGAGCGTAGTCGTGGAGCTTCAGAAGGAGTTTCTCGACATGACGTCGGAAATACGGTTCTTTGGCGTTGTGGATGCGCTCGGCAGACGCCATGCAGTTCCCGAGGCGAACGCGAAGGCCGTAATAGAGCGGGCCTGGCAGCTGCCGACACGGGTGCAATGGGTCCGCCGTAGAGATGACCCAGACGCTGACCCGGTCCAGGCTTTCCAGGCCAAACAACGGTCTAGCATTACGAGTCGACCAAGAACGGCGAGTGATCGCCCACTAGTCAGCCGAGTGCCATCCAGGCCCAATCGCGAAGGTAAAACAGACGCGGCCGAACACACCGGCTAAGCACAATCGCGCGATCAAGGTCAGTTGTAAAGCTCGACAATCGACTACCCAACGGCGTGCCATGCCCAACGTCGCTCCACAGTTGAATCACGCGCCCGAAAACAACCTAGGTTGCAGCCCATCAGGTTGAGTAATAACTACCGATCGACAACCCCAACGGGCCGCTCATAACGCAGGTCACACTAGCCGCAGTGTGGCCGCGCGGCCGTCCGACACTCCGCGCCGGCTGACCCAAGCATGTCCCGCCGGTGAACTTTTCGGTTGCCACCGACATGCCTTTGAAAGCCCTGCGCTGCATTGACGCCCTGCCGCGGACTTGGCTGAGCCGACACCGAAATATCCGGGAATTCCCGAGTGCCGGGGGCACCGGTCACCGGTGTGCTCAAATGTCGGGCATGGGTGACATCGACGACATCAAGCAAGTCAAGTACCGGTACCTGCGCGCACTGGACACCAAGCACTGGGACGAGTTCGCCGACACCCTCACCGAGGACATCGTGGGTGATTACGGGCAGTCTCAGGGCCAAGCGCTGCATTTCACCGACCGCGACTCGCTGGTGGACTACATGAAAGCGTCACTGGGCCCGGAGATCATCACCGAGCATCGCGTCGCACACCCGGAGATCGAGGTGGACGGCGATGAGGCCACCGCCACCTGGTACCTACAGGACCGGGTGATCATCCCCAGCGTGAACTTCATGTTGTTCGGCTCGGCGTTCTATCACGACCGCTACCGGCGGACGGCCGACGGCTGGAAGATCAGCGGTACCGGTTACGACCGCACATACGACGCCACCGTCTCGTTGGAGGGTCTCAACTTCAAGCTGGAACCCGGTGCCGCCCTGAATATCTGACGCTACTTCGCGATCGCGATGACGGCGCCCGGCCGTAGCCACTGCATGATCTGCACCAAGGTGCCGTCGTCGATCGCCACGCACCCGGCGGTGGGTCCGCCGTCGGTGGTGTGCAGGAAGAACGCCCCACCGTTGCCGGGCACCCTGGCCTTGTTGACGCCCATCACCACGGCGTGTTTGTACTGCGGGATCTGCAGGTTCTCGGTGCCGCTGCTCGGGTCGGTGTCGAACGGGCACTGCGCCTTCTGGCACACCTGCATGGTGTTGTAGGTCGGGCTCTTCATATCGCCGTCCCACCAATGGTCCGGGCCGACCTGAACGTACTGCAGGCCCCCGCCCGGGTTGGGTGCGGTGCCGAAGGCGAAGTCGAGGGTGAATACCCCCATGGGCGTGAGCATTTGGCCATCGTGGGTCTCCGGGGCCATCCCCTTGGCGCCGATGTTGGCCGGAATCCCGGCGGCGATCGGCTGCCATCCGGCAGGCCCACGCTGCCAGACATCCATCTTCGCCTTCGAACCACCCACCCCGACAACGGAAATCACCTGGGTGGCGGCCCCAACCGAGGAGGCGAACCACGGCGGGTCGACGGCACCGGCCGTGGGCGCGGACACCAGCGCCAGCACTCCGGCGCACAGCACAGCGAGCAGTCGGCGCATCAGTTCATCGTCCTTGTCGTCCCTCTCGGGGGGATAAAGCTTGCAGCACGATCAGGTCGCGGTGGCCAGCTCGGCCGCCCTGACCGACGGATACGGCGGGACGAGCAGGAATACCCCCGCGAACCAGGCGTAGCCCAGCGCCCAGCCGGCCACCACGTCGGAGGGGTGGTGGACGTTGAGCACCACCCGTCCCACGCCGATTGCGACCACGACGAGTGCCCCAGCCGCGACCCACCAGCCCCGCAACGACGGGCCAAGCATCGGCCAGGCCACCGCCAGCAATGCCAGCACACCCACCATCACGCCCAGCGCATGCCCGGACGGGAACGAGGTCGAGATGGCGTAGACCAGTGCGGTGGCCGGCCGCGGACGGTCCGCCAGGGCCTTGGCGACCTCGGTCGTCACCGCGCTGAGCTCGACGGTCAGCAGCAGGAACAGCGCGATGCGGTGCCGCCGGCGCACCAGCGCGACCACGATCAGCACCAGTGCCACCAGCCGGAAGGCAGAGGGCCCGAGTACCGTGCAGAACACATTCCACGCCGTCACCCAGCCGGAATGCGCCGAGCCGTACCGGTACGTAGCGGCCAGCCCGGCGGCGTCGAGATCGGCCAGCCACCCCCAATGCGTCGCATACCCGACCCACAGCACCGCGTACAGCACAACAGCCAGCACGGCGGACACGGTCAGCCATCGAGTGCGAATTCCCACCCGGTCATCTCTACCAGCTCCAACCGCTCTGCCGTTTCTGCGAGCTACCGTCGATGGCATGGCACTGTTCCTGCGAAAGCTGATGCACATCGGCGGACTGCCGGACGGTCTACGGGCGGAGGCCGCAGCCGAAGGCATCCTGTTTCTCGCCGAGTATGTCCCGGTGACCAGGCGATTCACCGGATCGATCCCGGGGATGCGTTCGGCGCACAGCATCGCCAGCTACGCCGGATCGCTGATCCTGACCGAGTACCGCGCCCTGGCGACCATGGCCACCCTGCCCAAGCTGGCCGGCCGCACCGTCGACCAGCCGTGGTCGGCGCCGCAGCTCGGCGCGGTGCAGGCCGAGTTCACCCCGGCCGGACTCACCGTGCAAGCCGATCTGCCAGCGATCGACCCGCGCTTCCACGGCCAGCTGTCGCTGCACTACAAGACCAAGATCCCGGCCGAGGTGCTGATGCGGCTGCCGTGCCGGTCGGTGGCCTTCGACGTCGGACCCGAGTACGTATTCCGCGCGGTCGGGGTGCCATACCACCCCTAGCAACCAGTGATTTGGGTGCATCGAGTAACGCTCAGCGTTACCAAACGCACCCAAATCACCGAACGCGGGCGACCACGAACACCCGGCGGAACGGGAAGAACGTGGTGCCGTCGGCCCGGGCGGGATAGGCCTGGGCCAGCAGCGGGATGATGGCCCGGCGGTATTGCTGCCAGGCCTCCTCGCTCAGCCGGCTCTTCACCTGGGTGAGCGCCGTCCCGGTGATCCAGTCCAAAACCGGTGTCTCACCGGATAGTTGATGCACATAGGTGCCCTCCCAGGCATCCACCGCACAGCCCGCGTCAGTCAGCAACTCGGCGTATTCCACCGGGGTGCCGACCTGGTCGGGTTCGCGCCACGGCATGTCCCGCAGCGGCTCGGCGAACGGCTCACGCCGGGCCACCTCCCGCACCGCCTGGTGCGAGGGCGCGTCGAAGTTGCCCGGCACCTGGAATGCGATCCATGCCCCGGCGGACAGCTGCCCGGCCCAGCGCACCAGGAGGTCGCGATGCCGGGGCACCCATTGCAGGGACGCATTGGCGACCACCACGTCGGTGTCGGGTCGCGGCTGCCAGTCCTCAATGGCACCGAGCTGCGCGGCGATCCCCCGTTCCTGCGCAGCCGTCACCATCTCCGGTGAACTGTCCCAGGCCTCCAGCTCAGCACCCGGCCAGCGCCTCGCCAGCGTCTCCGTCAGATTGCCCGGTCCGCAGCCCAGATCGACCACTCGGCGCGGCTGGACTACCGCTACTCGCGCCAGCAGGTCGACGAACGGACGCCCCCGGTGATCGGCGAAGGCCAGGTAGGTGTCGGGATTCCACACGGTTATATCGTCCTTGACGATGAATGAAGCAGAGTCGGTACGCGCGATCTGGACGTCACTCGGGTTGCCAGGCATGGTCGACGTGCACACCCATTTCATGCCCAAGAACGTGATGGACAAGGTGTGGCAGTACTTCGACAGCCAGGGCCCGCTGATCGGCCGGGAGTGGCCGATCACCTACCGCGCCGATGAGGAGCAACGGCTCGCCACCCTGCGGTCGTTCGGCGTGCGGCAATTCAGCTCGCTGGTCTACCCGCACAAGCCGGACATGGCGGCCTGGCTCAACCAGTGGGCAATCGGCTTCGCCGCGGACACCCCGGACTGCCTGGCCACCGCCACCTTCTTCCCCGAACCGCAGGCCGCGAGTTACGTCGCCGACGCGATCGCCGCGGGCGCCCAGATTTTCAAGGCGCACATCCAGGTCGGCAACTATGACCCCAACGATCCGTTGCTCGACGAGGTCTGGGGAATCATCGAGGATGCCGGTGTCCCGGTGGTCATCCACTGCGGTTCCGGGCCGGTACCCGGGGAGTTCACCGGCCCGGACCCGATTGCCCGACTGTTGGGTCGCCACCCGCGACTGGCACTGATCGTCGCGCACATGGGAATGCCCGAGTACTCCGAATTCCTGGATCTCGCTGAGCAATTCGAGCAGGTGCGGCTGGACACCACGATGGCGTTCACCCAATTCGTCGAATCCACCATGCCATTTCCGCCCGCCGACACCGCCCGGTTGCACGCGCTGGGCGACCGGATTCTGTTCGGCAGCGACTTCCCCAACATCCCCTACGGCTACGCCGAGGCCATCCGGCACGTGGTCGACCTGCCCGGGGCCGACGACGACTGGCGCCGCAACGTGCTGCACGACAATGCCGCCCGGCTGTTCGGGCTGAACTGAGCCGCATCCCGTTCGGCGGATTTCACCTCGGCACTACTGGCCGGCGGCAACGATCGGCCGGTCCGCCTGCAGCAGCGCCTGCGGCAGGGCGGCCGGGATGCCGTCCAGTCGGTCCGCCGACAACGGACTCAGCGCCGCCAATGCCGGACGGTGCCGGCCCCGTACCGGTACCAGGCCGGCCAGCGGCGCCTTGCTCGACGGCCGGTCCTCGGTACGGATCGCGGCGCCGACGGTGAGCAGCGGTTGCGCCGGGGATCCGGTGAATTCCAGTGCAGTCCAGGTTTCCTGGCCGGGCAGGGCACCGATCGCGGCCAGCACGCCGTCCAGGTTGTCGGTGACCGCGACGCGGTATGCCGCGACGTGGCCGGAGTCGTCGTGCACCCCGCGCCAGGTTTCCTTGCCCGGGTCGGGCAGCGCGGAATCCACCCCGTCGACCATCGTGACCGTCCAGCCCTGCTCGCGGAGGTGGTCGGCCAGCCTGCGGCCGACGATTTCGGTGGTGTCCCACAATGGGATTCGCGATGACCGGGCCTGCAGCGCATCGAGGTTGTCGGTGGCGGACACGGTCAGGCTGATCCAGCTGCGCCGGACGCCGTTGGCGTCGCGGTGGGTGATGCGCACCTTGTCGCACCGGATGCCGTAGCGGTCCAGGTAACCGACCACGATCGGTAGCTGGGCCGGAGCGGCGGGATCGACCCGCAGCACGACGGTCGCCACACCTGCCGGCTGGTCGCCGGGGTGGTGCTTGGCGCGGTTGCGTCGCCAGATGGCGATGTGCCGGGCCACCCGCGTGGTCAGGAACAACCCGCTCCACCAGGCCAGCAACAGCAGCACCGCGGCGACGGAAACACCGAGCACCCAACGTTCGGTGTTGGTCTGCCACGGCCGGGCCAACACCGCCGCGACGATGAACAGGGACGCCAGCGTGAGTCGGGCGGTCATGTGGTGTTGTCCTTCCGTCGGTACATCACGGCGACCAGGGCCGCGATCGCAAGTGCCCCGGTTCCGGCGAAAGCGACGAGTCGGCCGGTGTTGTCACGCGGGGCGGGTTCTGGTGGTACGGCGATCGGTTTGGCCTCGGGAGCCGCCGGCCCGTCCAGGGGCATGTCGGCCACATCCCAGGTGAGCGCGGCCACCGGGTCGACGCCGCCGGTACCGATGACGTTCGACGGCGATCGCGCGGCACCGTGGGCCGTCGTGGTCAGCCGGTGCACCACCTGGCGCGCGGTCAGATCGGGAAACTTGCTGCGTACCAAGGCCGCAACACCGGATACGTAGGCCGCGGCGTAGCTGGTGCCGCTGAGCGGGGTCATCCGGTCCTGCTCGGTGGGCGTCGCATTGGACAACCCTCCGCCGGGGGCATTGCTCACCGAGGAAATGTTCTCCCCCGGCGCCGCGATACCCACCCAGGGTCCGGCCATGGTGAATCCGGACGGCTGCCCGGTCGGATTCAGGGAGCCGACCGACAGCACGTAGGGCTGCCACCACGACGGCGCCGAGATCGAGGTGACGCCACCCCAGTTGCGCGGATCGCCCGGGGTTCCGGCCTGCGGATTGGATTCGCAGGCCGATCCGGTCGCGACGCCGTCCCGGCTGTTGCCGGCCGCGGCGACGATGACGGCGTCCTTCTCCAGCGCGGCATAGCGCAGTGCCGCACCGAGTTCGGTCTGGTCGATCTGCTTGTCGGCGGGCAGGCAGGTCACCACGGAGATGTTGATGACGCGTGCGCCGAGGTCGGCCGCGCGCACCACGGCCCGGGCCAGGTTGGCCACATCGGCCGCGGCGCGGGCCTGCACGGCGTCGGCGCCGGGGGTGCGCGGGGCGAACCGCGGCGAGTTCTGCCGGATCGAGATCAGCCGGGCGTCGGGCGCCACACCGGAGAAGCCGTCGGGACCGGGCTGGCCGGCGATCAGGCCGGCCACCGATGTGCCGTGGCCGTCGCAGTCGGTCAGACCGTCGGTGGACTCGATGAAGTCACCACCGCCCTCGACGTGCGGCAGCCGGGGACCGGGCTGCACCCCGGTGTCGATGACCGCGACGGTCTGCCCCTGCCCGCGGCTGTGCTGCCACGCACCGGAAAGGTTGAGCGCCAATTGATTCGGGTTGACCGCGCCGGGGTCGGTACCCGGCAGCACCCCGGTGGTCACGCACGCGGTGCGCTGCGTCATCGCCGCGATCGGGCCGGCGCTGCCGGCCGGCGGTGCGATCTGCGGGTCGACCTCCGGCGGGCTGATGGCGCCCGCCGACGGGCCGCTGATCATCAGCACCAGACCGGCCGTGGCCAGGACGCCAAGGCTTCTGTGGATCACCGATTCATCACCTGTCGAGGACGAGGCTGAACAGCCCGATGAGGACGGCCATCACCGGGATCAGCGAGGCGTCGAGCCCGGTCGCCAGGAAGCCCACCAGGCGGCGCATCGGCAGCGAGTAGGTGTCCGGCGACGCGGCCCGCGGGTTCAGCGCGGCCACCAACCACACCACGACCAGCGCGGCGAGTACGGCCAGCGCCCACCACGCGGCCTGGTACCGCCCGTCGATCGCGAAGGTGACCAGCAGCGCGACGGTCAGCAGATAGGGATGGCCGAGCAGCCAGGCCTTGCACGAGGCGGAATCCCACACCCGGGCCCGCAGGGCGGCACCGGCCGCGGCGGCCACCGCGACGTACCAGGCCCACGGCGACGCGGTCGGCGACCCCGCCAGGATCACCGCACCGGCCACTCCCAGCAGCACGCCCGCGGCGATCACGCCGGTCTGGTGCGACTGACTGATCTGGACCCGGCGCGGCAGGTCGGCCAGCACCGACAACGGCTGGGCGGCCGGGGACGGATCGCCCGGGGCCGGGATGACCGGTAGCGGGAAGCGGGCCCACATCGCCGACAGTTGCGCGGCCTGCACGGTGACCAGCAGTGCGATCAGGACCAGAGCGCAGCCGAGCACCGTCGACGAGAGTTCCCACAGCGCGCCCGCCGCGGCGACCAGCAGCACCCCGACCCCGGTCACCGTGGTCGCGGTGAACACCGCGATACCGCGGTCGTCCGACGCGCCGGCCATGCTGATCAGCGACCACGCGGCCACTCCGGCAGCGGCCAACAGGACGTTGGGCGCGCCGAAATCGCCTGGTACACCCAGCCCGAACGCGGCGGCGACCGGGAGCAGCCCGGGGACCGCCAGCGCGGTGGCCAGGACCGGGGACCGGCCCCGCACCGACAGTGCGGCCAGCACCGTGGCCACGGCGATGCCGCTGACCACGAACAGCCCGAGCAGCTCACCGGTGACCACACGGTGTGCCACGGCCAGGCCGGTGCCGGCCAGGATCAGCCCGATGAGGGCCAGCGCTGCGGCGCGCGCGATATGCCCGGCACCCCACGGATGCCGGCGGGCGGCGGAGAAGATCACCGCGGCGTCGGCGATGTCCTCGACGATGCGCGGGGCGGGCGGACCGGCGGGAACCGCTTGCAGCGCAAGCAGATCCCCGTCCACCACGCCGACCGTGTCGAGCGTGGCGTCCAGGCTGTACGGCGCTCCCCCGACCGGGGCCAGGCTGAGCCGCACCGGGTCCGGGGCGCCCGCGCCGTCGTCGCGAGCCGGCAGAACGATGCGCTGGACCGCGGGCAGAATCTCGCGCAGCGGCAGCCCGGACGGCAGGGCCATCTCGGTCAGCCGGCCACCATCGTCTCCAGCGGCCAGCACGGCCACCCGGACGATCGGCATCACAGTGTTGTCGGACATTCCTATGCTTTCTGGGTTCTTCGCGGGTCTTCGTCGAAGTCGCGGGTGAGCGGTTGGTCGGGGAACCAGGAGCCGTTGGGCAAGCTGGCGGTGAGCCGTTCGACCGCCGTGGCGATGGCGTCGGCATGGCCGGCCGTGAAGGTCGAAATCCATTCCCCATCTGAGGCTTTCGATGGGGATACCAGGATCCGGCCCGCAGGGGTATCGATGATGCTCACCCCCACCTCGGTGCTGGACCGGTGGCCGTCGCGGTGCTCACCGGCCACGATCTCGACGTAGCTGCGCCGTCCGTCGAACACCGACTCCACGATGGGCCAGGCCGAGGCCGGAACCCCGAGGAATCCCAGCATTTCGGCCAACGGGGCGCCGTTGCGGATCTGCTCGTCGGCGCGGGACCCGGCCGCAGCCGGTAGCGCGAACCCCTCGAATCGCGCCGGCTTGCACTGCGACAGTCCGGCGGTGAGCACCGGCACCAGGGCGTGCGGGTGGCTGATGTCCAGCTCGGTGAAGGTGACCAGCTGCGCGTTGCGCAACACCACGACCGTCCGGCCCTCGCTGTGCTGCACCACGATCCCGCGCAGCAGATCACCCGGACCCGAGACGAACCGCAGATCCAGCCACTGCGTTGGACGGCAGGTCAACCGGATCCATTGCGCAACCCGCGGATTGACTCCGCCACCGGCGTCGAGCACACCCATGCCGGTCAGCTCAGCGGTCTGTGCGGCGACAAAGCCGGACCGCTGCGCCGGTTCGCTGTAGGGCGGCGTGATGGCCAGCACCCACGGAAACGTCCCGGCGCCGAGTACCTCGGCGAGGTACCAGGCCTGATGGGTGGTCAGCTCGACGGCGTTAGCTCCCATCGGTTTCCGGCATCAGCCCCACTTGGCCCCTTCGGCCGCGTCCCGGGCACTCATCGACATGGTGTTCATCTCGTGGGTGGAGGCCATCGCCCGGTAGGCGCGGACCAATTCCTCCATGGCCTGGTTCCACTGCGCCTGCCAGGCCTGGTAGGTCATACCGGTGTCACCCTGCCAAGCGCTGCTCAGCGCCGCCTGCTCGCTGGCGATGTCGGCACCGACGGCATGCAGAGCGCCGGAGTAGGTGTTCATCTCACCGGCATGCGCCAGCATGGCCGGGTAGTTGTACATGATCTGAGACATGAAAACTCCTTTATCCGTTGACTATCCGGCTTAGACAGAGGTGTAGTTGGCTGCGGCGGCGGCATCCTGGGCGACGTAGCTGCCCGCGGCGTCGCCGAGGTTGAGCTGCGCGACATCGAGCAGCGCGTTCACCTTCGCCGACACCTCGACGAATCGGGCATGCGCGGCCTGGAAGGCGGCCGAGGCCTCACCCATGTGGAAGGCCTGTGACGACATGGCGGCCTGCTCGGCCTGCGCGATGGTGCTGCGCATCAGGGCGGCCTTGGCGCCGAAGGCGGCTTCGGAGGCGATCAACTGCGGGATGTGAGCGTCCAACAGACTCATTGGTTTTCCTTTCGGATCGGTGCTGGATTGCGTTGTTGTAGTGGTCTTTTCAGACGCCGCGGGCGATCAGGTAGGACGAGGCGGCCATCGCGTCGCCGGTGGCGTAACTGGCACCGGACTCCGCCACGCCGACGCCCGAACGCCCGAGTTCCTCGACGCCGAGGGCGGCGAGCGTCGAATGCTGGGTGCCGTGGGCGCTGAAACCGGTTGCCGTCCGCAACGACACCGCGTCGGCGGCCGGCGGAACCACCGCCGAAACCAGCGGGGCGGCCGCGGCGTGCGCGGCTGCCAGGCGCGCGGTGAGCGCCTCGACGGCCGAGGCGGCGGCGGTCAGTCCTTCCGGAACTACCCGCAATGTCATGAGAATTCCTTTCTCCCATTGGCCACGGACAGCGCCGTGTCATCGATGAGTGGGTTGACCAGCTGGACGAACTCGGGCGCGTCGCCGTCGCCGAGCAACATGCCGCGTCCGGCGGGGAACCGGGCGAACCGGTGGCCGCGGATCCTGCCGCTATCGGCCGGGTTACCCGACAGCATCAGCATGCGCGCCTGCAGATCGTTGAGCCGGCGCAGCAGCGGGGCCGTCATCACGGCGTGCGCCGATCCGGTGGCCCGGGCCGTCACGATGACGCGCAGTCCCAGATCGGAGGCCTCGGCCAGCAGTCCCACGATGTTGGTCCACGGCCGCTGCCCGACGAACGGCCCACTCACGGCGGGTCCGTCGGGGATCTGGTCGACGTCGTCGACGATCAGGTAGTGGGTGTGGCCGTCCGGCCCGGTCCTACGGTTCCAGGCACTGAGCTCCTGCGGGCTCAAACCGGCTGGCGGACGGCGCTTCTCGATGAGCGCCGAGAGACCCAGCATCGCGGGCAGCACCCGGTCGATATTGGCGGTGTATTCGTTGTCCGGGAACAACGGCTCCTCCACCAGGTGCAGCCTGCGGTCGATGACCGTGAAGGCCACCTGGTCCGGCCGCGAGTTCTCCCGGATGGTCCGGATGATGTGTCGCAGCAGCGTGGTCTTACCCGATCTGGCATCGCCGAACACCACCAGCAACGGGTTGTCCTTGAAGTCGACCAGCACCGGCGCGAGGTCCTCCTCGCGCTGCCCGATGACCACCTGCTCGGGGCCCGGGTACAGCGGCGCCAGGGCGGCGGGGGCCAGCTCGGTGGGCAGCAGCCGCACCGGCGGTGCCCCCTCGCCCGGGTAGCGGGCGTTGATGACGGCGACGTCGGTCAGCTCGGGCTCGGCGAACAGGAAGTGTTCGGCGGCCATGGTCAGACCCCGGCCCGGTTGATCGACGGGCACAGAATCAGCCGGCCGGCGCAGCGCCCCCACCACCCGCACGATGCTGTCATGGCTGTCGTGCAGCTTGAGTTCCAGTCGCAGTCCCAGGCCGTCGCGCATCGCCAACGGCACCTCCAGCCAGTTCGGCGTGCTGATCACGACGTGGATGCCGTACGCCATACCGGTATTGGCCAGCTCGGTCACCCTGGCCAGCAACGGATTACGGGTGTTGAACGTGTCGGTGTTGTCGCGGCTGAAGGCGTACAGGTTGTCGACGACCAGAAAAACCGTGCCATAACCATCGCGATAACCACCGTCCCGGTCGACCGCGCCCTGCTGCTGACGGGCCCGCAGCAGCTGCTCGAGCTCACCGAAGGTACGGCGGATGCGTTCGGGTTCCAGCGGGGTCGCCACACTGCCGACATGCGCCAGATCGGCCAGGGCGCCCAGCTTCCCGCCGCCGTAGTCCAGGCAGTAGAAGCTCACCTCGCGCGGCGAGTGCAGTGCGGCCGCGGACAGGATGAACGTCTGCAGCGCGGTCGACTTCCCCGATCGCGGACCGCCGTGGATCAGCACGTTGGCCGCCGCCGTATTGGCGTCGAACACCAAGGCGTCCCGGCGCATCTCGAACGGCTTGTCGATTTCACCCAGCGGCCAACGCAGTTGGCCGGGCTCCACCTCGGTACGGGCCAGCAGATCGTCCAGGGCAATGGGCCCGTCCAGCGGTGGCAGCCACAGCTTCGGGGCCTGCGGTCCGTAGCCGGCCAACTGGTCACCGATGGTGGCGATCAGCTTGCGCGGCGGCGCCGCATCGAATTCCGTTTCGCCGGTGACGATGACGGTGTCGGGATCGGGCTCGACCCGCGACGCGGTGAACAGCTGCGGCTGCGGCAGGGCCCGCACCACGATCGACTTCTCGGCGCGCGGCGGTTCGTAGATGCCGTCGACGTAGGTGCCGCGGAACTTGATCGGCACCGCGCCCGGGGCCGGAACCAGGAAGCCCTCGCCCTTGTGTTCGCGACCCGATTCGATGTGGTAGGCGTCCTCCACCCCGATGATCTGACGAGAGATGCTGGGGCTGGCCACTTTCAGGCCTATCCGGTACGACGTGTTCTTGTCGATGTCCTTGATCCGGCCCACGTCCAGGGTCTGCGACGCGAACAGGATGTGGATCCGGAACGAGCGGCCCTTGCGGGCAACGTAATCGAACAGATCCGCATACTCGGGATGCTCGGCCAGCATCAGGGTGAACTCGTCGGCCACCACGAACAGCGTCGGTATCGGGGGGAGGTCGTAGGCCTCGGCGTTCGACGAATTCCGGTGAGCCTCGTACTCGGTGACCGAGTTGAACGCACTGCCCTGCACCCGGCGGCCGGCCTCCTTGAGCAGCTGCTCGCGGCGGGCCACCTCGCCGCGCAGGGTGTCGGCGAACCGGTCGGCCAGCGACCGCTTCTCGGCCATATTCGAGATGACCGCGACGACCTGCGGGAAGTTGCGGAAAATGTCGGCTCCGGCCTCACCCTTGAAGTCGGCATAGATCACGATGAGTCGGTCGGCCGAATGAGTGGTCAACAGGGACAACAGGATCGACATCAGGGTTTGAGACTTGCCCGAGCCGGTCATACCGATCATCAGGCCGTGCGGACCCATGCCGCCCTCGGCCTCGTCCTTGAGGTCGAAGTACAGCGGCTCGCCGGTGGCGGTGACGCCGATCGGCACCCGCAGTTCGTCGTCGCGGTTGCGCGGTGCCCACAGGCTGGCCACGTCCAGCGCCGAAGCGTCCGGGATGTCCAGCAGCGTGGTGAAGGTGGCGCCGCCGGTGGCGGTGGACCGCACATAACCCGGATTGGAATCCCACCGCGACAGCCGCCGCGCGATGTGGGCGGCCTCGGCGGACGACATGGCGTCGGCCGCATCGATGTAGGGCTGCCATCCGCTGCTCTGCCAGCGCTCGATCCGGCCGTCGACGACCCGCAGGATGGGACGCTCGGGGTCGGGGTACTGCTCGCGGTTCGGCTCTTTGTCGCTGCGGTGGATCACCGTCACCCCGGTCAGGCCGGGCCGGCGAGCGATGTCGTCGGGATCGGCTTCGGGGTCGTCGAGCACCACCAGCATGTGCTTCAGCGCCTGGTCTGCTTCGGTGGGGAACGCGGGCCGCCCGGCCAGGGCCGGATCCAGCTGTCCGCGCAGCTCGGCCACACCGGTGGTCAGGTAGCGGGCCGGGCCGACACCGTCGGCTTGTCCCGGAATGTCGACGTGCGGAAGCCATTTCAGCCACGACCAGTCGTCGGTGTCGACGTCGGGTGAGGCCAGCGCCACCCCGAGCATGGTCGGTTCGTGCCAGGTGACCGCCTGGGCGACCCAGGCCCGCAACACATCGCGGACCTCGCCTGCCGAACCGATCACGGTGATCCGGGCAAGCTTGGTGACGTCGATGCCGGCCGGGGCGTCGCGCACCGTGCGCTGCACGTCGAGCAGGCCGCGAAGGGTGCTGTGCGACACCGGTTCCAGGTCGATTTCGGCTGCGGTGTCCTTGACCTTCAGCGCGGCGTCCAACGGCACGTCGTGCAGCCCGGCTCGCAGCACCAGAAAGTCACGGTCGCGAGGATCACGTTCCCACTGCCGCCGGGTGCCCGGGATGGTGGCCAGCACGTCGGGCGCCGGGTGTGACCATTCCAGCGCCGCCCGCTGCTCGGTGGCATCGGCGCGAACGTTGTCCCGGATCACCGACAGGTAGCGCAGATAGTCGGCGCGTTCGGCGTCGACCTCCTCGGTGCGCATCTTGTTGTCCGACCCGCGGTAGAGCGCAGTGGCGGCCAGCAGCAGCACGAACGGGAAGAACAGCGTCGTCGGCGAGATCATCCGCATTCCGGTGGCCACCAGGGCCACGATCATGCCGACGATGAGGATGACGATCAGAAACGGCAGTACCCGGCGCAGCAGCGAGGGCGGAACCATCCGCGGCAGCTCCGGCGGCGGCTCGATCGTGATGGTGCCCGTGCGAGTGCTCGGCGGCACCATCCTGCGCTGGTGCTCGAAGATCAGCCTGCTCATCTAGTTGCCTCCAGGCGGGCAGAATTGGCGTTGGGCGACAGCGCGTCATACGCGAAAAGTGCGTCACCACGGGACAGGGTCGGACCGGCCGCGAACTGCGTGAGGATCGACCACGGGATGGGCAGTGCCGGCGCGGTAAGGCCAAGCGCGGCAAGGGTCTTGTCGTCACCGTTGGTGTCGATGCCGTAGCGCACACCGGTGTCGCTGACCCAGAACATCGAGCCTGCCGTGGGTGATCCGGGTTCTGCGCCGACGGTCTGCACCAGATATCCGTTGCCGGGCGTCAGCGCGACCCGGTTGGCGGCACCATTGGCCCCCGCGCCGACCAGGTCGACGCTGCGCAGCCCGTCGGGCAATGGCACGGCCGCACCAGACAGCACACTCAGCCGGCTCTCGGTGGCCCCGGCCGGCTTGGTCCACTGGGCGCAGGTCACCGGGGCCGCCGAGGCCGACACCACGTCGACCGGCGCGGCCGGGAAAGCATCGGTATCGATGCCGCGCGCCACCGGGGTGCTGGCCACCTCATCGGCACCGAGCCGTGGCGGCTGTTGCAGCCCAAAGGAATCGGTGTTCCGCAGGATCGCGGCCAGCACCGGGGAGATCGGCTGCAGGCCCTCGGAGAGCACCGCGTAGTAGCGCACGGTGTTGTCGGCTTCGGTGGCCGAAACCACCGCACCCACCGGTGCCGGCTCGGACAGCTGGAACTGCGCGGGCCCCCCGGCGCCCGGGATGGCCGGGGCGGTCAGTGCCGGCGCCTCGGGGATCGCGTTGAACAAGCCCGTCGCAATCGGCCGCGGGGCCGGGATCTCGACACCGAGACCGAGCGCGTCGGTGACCGCACGGTTGGCCAGGTCGATCGGGCTGCGCTTGCCGCCCCAGAGCAGCCAGTCACCCGGGGTGGGTCCGCCGCTGTGGTGCACCAGCACCGCCTGATCCGCTTCCAGCGGCAGTGCCCGCTCACCGCCGGTCGCGGGCGGCCCGGCGATCAGCGTCACCCCGATATTGGAATCCGAAATGCTTTCGCAGACAGCCCAATCCGCGTCACGGCCGGCGTGCTGCACCATCCGCTCCGGCGCACCGGGGATGCCGAGCAGGTTGCCTCGGGGGTACTTGTCCAGCTCGCTGGTCTTGACGGTGGTCGGGTTGTCCGGCGCACCGGCGATCAGCCGGGCCGAGGTGAGGTTGAGCACCGGGTGCAGCTGGTCGCCCACCCGCACATACAGCGCCGCGGTAGATCGATCGGCCAGCACGGTGTTGTTACCGGGCACCCCGCCGGGGCGGATCAGCGAGAAGACGAAGCAGCCGATCAGGCCGGTGACCAAGATCAGCGCACCGGTGAGCACCGCTCGGCTCTGGGTGCGCAACGGGTCGACCAGCATGCGGGTGTCGTGCAGCGCCACCCCAGAGGCGATGCGGCGCATGACGAATCGCCAGCCCGAGACCTGGTGGCGGGTGACGAACCCGCGGCGATAGTCGACCTGGTCGGGGTTGTCGTTGGACGGTGTGCGAGACGAGAAGGAACGGCGCTGGTCGGTCATGCCGGCACCGTCAGGCCCAGACCGCGCAGCAGCGGGGCAGCCGAATTGGTCACGTCACCGGCGGTGATCGTCATCATCTCCTCGTCGGTGAAATCGTCGGAATCGGAATGATCGAGGCGGTATTCGCGCTCCTCCTCGGAACGCTCGACCAGGTTGCGGACGAATCGGCCGTTGCCGGCGATGTCCAGGCTGCGCCGCGACACCCCGTTGGCGTCCGGCATGGTGGCCTCCGCCAGATAACCGAACAGCTTGCCCATCTCATCGTGGGCGGCCTGCTCGAACGTGCTGTCGCGTTTCTCGGCCATCCGCTCGGCGATCTCGACGAGTTCGGACGAGGAGTAGGACGGGAAGTCGATGCTGCGGGTGAACCGTGAGCGCAGACCCTCGTTGGTGTCCAGGAACATGTCGAGGTCCTTGCGGTAGCCCGCGACGATCACGACCAGCCGGTCACGGTCGTTCTCCATCCGGGCCAGCAGGGTGTCGATGGCGACCAGACCGAAGTCGTTCTTGGCACCGGTGGACACCAGCGCATAGGCCTCGTCGAGGAACAACACGCCGTCCAGCGCACTGTCGATGATCGCGTTGGTCTTGGCCTCGGTCTCACCGATGTGCTGGCCGATCAGGTCCGCGCGGTGCACCTCACGGACCGTCTCCTTCTTGAGAAGTCCCAGGCCGCAATAGATCTTGGCGACGACGCGGGCGATCGTGGTCTTGCCGGTGCCGGGCGGACCGGCGAACACCAGGTGGTTGGTGCGCTGCGCCACAGCCAGCCCGCGTTCCTGACGCCGGATCGACATGGCGACCGAGCTCTTGAGCCGCGCCACCTGGAACTTCACTTCTTCCAGACCGATGAACTCGGCCAGCTCGGCTTCGGCCTCGACGAGCAGGTGCGCCTTGCGTTCCTTGGCACCCGGGTCGACGAAGTCCGCTTCCGACGGCTCGGTCTCCGGATCCCACGGATCGGTCCTGGCCTCGATGCGCGCGGCGGTCGTGATGAGCAGCCCGAAGGTCGGATCCGACAGGGCCGCTTCGACCTGCTCGTTGTCCGGGTGGGCGGCGAAGAGATCCTGCAGGACCTGGTTGGCGTCCTCGTCCTCGCCCTGTCCGCGCAGGGTCAGCGCCTTGGCCAACGCGCCGTCGAGGGCGGCCACCGCGACCGGGCCGGACGGGTCCTCCAGGTAGGACAGGGCGGGCGCCAGCATGCCGAGCCGGGCCAGCGCGATGCCCAGCGCGATCCGCGCGGCATGCGCGCTGACCTGGTCCAACGACGCGTCGGTGACGACCGGGGTGAGCAGCCGCACCACATCCGACCAACGCTGGGCGCGGTGGTTGATCGCCACCCGCAGCCAGGTGGCATTCAGCCACCCGGGCCTGCGGTCCAGCACATCGGCGACCAGCGCGTCGGCCTCGGCGAACGCCCCCGCCTCGTAACGCCGTGCGGCGTAGGCGAGTTGGAAGTCGTCGACCTCGCCGGCACGGAACTGCAGGTACAGCCCACTGTCATAGCTGAAACCGAGCTCACCCGCGGCCAGGTCGATCTCGCGTTGCAGCAGTCCGACGCTGGCCCGGGTACGCCACACCGCGTCGATGACCGGGCCCGACACGTCGCCCGCGGCGGCCAGACCGGTCCACGCGTCACAGTGATCGTGGGCGGTATGGGTCAGGCCAGCAAAGCCCGACCGGGCGGCGGTGAGATCGGCAGGCCGCTGCCGATCGTTCACCGTCAGACCGAGCGCACGACAACATGTGGCGAAACGGCTGATCACATCTCGATCGAGCCGGGGCGCTCCCTGTGGCGGAGCCGCAAGCGTGTCACTACCCATATTCGTGCCCGGGAGCGACGCGCACCCCCGACTCTCTCCTTATGTATGGCTAAGCTAACTTTCGCTGAAGTTAGCATTGCATAACTTAACTGTCGAGAGGCACGTATCTACCAGAGGTGGTGAAGCCACTCACCTCTTAGTCGCGGTCACCAGGCTGATAGTTCCCGTCATCACGCCGGCATCCGAATCCGGACCCGGAATTGGCCGGCCCACCTGTTGCAGATATGCATGCAAGGGTGTCGCCACTGCGTCCCAGCCCCGCGAGCCGAACCACTGTTCGACGGGCGCGTGCTGCTCGTTGTACACCAGGGTGAAGAAGGCGTTCTCCTCGCCGGAAGCCACCGCTTCGGCCCGCTTGGCCTCGAACGCTTCGGCCGGCATCGGGAGCGCCTCCTCGACGCCGACAAAGCTGCCCGGGGCGGCCAGCGCATCGATCCCAGCAAACAGCCGTTCCTGCGCCGAATCCGGCAGATAGATCAGCAATCCCTCGACGATCCACGCCGAGGGCCGGGACGGGTCGAAGCCGCTCGCCTGCAGCGCCTGCGGCCAGTCCTCTCGCAGGTCGACCGCGACCTCGCGCCGCTCGGCCGTCGGCGCCGTACCCAGCCGATCCATGGTGTCGCGCTTGAACTCCAGCACCCGGGGCTGGTCCAACTCGAAGACCACGGTGCCCTCGGCCCACGGCAACCGGTAGGCCCGCGAGTCCAGGCCGGCCGCCAACAACACGATCTGCTTCACCCCGGCGTCGATCACCCGGATGAAGTAGTCGTCGAAGTACTTCGTCCGGGCACCCTGGAAATTGACGAAATGCTCACCGAACTCGGTCTGCAGCGGGTGCTCGGGGTCGGTGCCCTCGACCGCGGTCGTCCACTCACCCCCGACGGCACGGCAGAATGCCTCGGCATGCGGGTCGACGGCCAGCGGATCGGGTTTCCGCGCCTCCAATGCCCTTGAAGCGGCCACGAATAACGCTGTCGACCCTACGCTCGTGGTGATATCCCAGTTGTCATCATCTGTACGCACCGCCGCGAGGGTACGCCGCAAATCTGGCAGCTAAACCAGCGGACGACCGGTACGGATGCGCCAATCAAGATCCTTGAGCAGCACATTGAACGGGAACTGCTGCAGGAACGACGGCAGCAGGTTGTTGATCGTGCCCAGCGCCGCGATCAACTGATCGAACCGCTTCTGACGCTTGGCATCCCAGGGCAACCGCATCTCGTCCCGGAACCGCTGCGGGAGAAACCCGGTGGTGATCAGCAGCGCCACCTCGTCGAGCCGGCGCTGCACCCCGCGCGGCAGCACCGTCTTCTTCGGCCGGCCCGCCGCGATCGGATACAGGTACCGCCGCACCGTGTCGTCGATGTGCACCTTCTGCAGCGATTCCGCCCAGTACCGGTCGAACGCGGCCCGGTCGGCCGGCCACATTTCCTCCGGGACTTGCAGCGTGGTGCCCATCGTGACGCTCTCGCGATAGTGCCGGTCGGCGGTCTCGTCGTCCATCTCGCCGACGAACATCCGGAACACATCCACCCCGCCCTTGTAGAGGCAGGCGGCCACCCACAGCTGCAGATTCTTGTCGAACGCGTTGTATTTCACCGGACTGTCGTCGGTGGAGTACACCTGCGCGTGCGCCTTGTTGACCGCGCGGCGGAATGCCGCCTTCTGGGCATCGCTGCCGCGGGTGGCCACCGCCAAGTAGGTGAACGTGGTCCTGGCCCGCTTGACCGGGTGCAGGTCCGTGCGACCGGTGTCGACCCGACTTTCGACGACGCCGTAGCCCACAGCCGGGTTGGCCAGCTGCATGATCACATTGGCCGGCCCGGCCAGCAGCGCCACTCCCATCAGTCCGTCAGCGAAGCTCGCGCCACGTCGGCGCCATTGCGCGGCCCTGGGACCGGCCGACTCGCCCATCGCCCGTTCAACATGCGGGACTGGTTCGCTGAGCGTCATGACTCCCCCTCGAAACTGAGAACGTCCGTTTCCCGATACTGGCCCGCCGGGCCGACAGGTGTCAAGATGTTCGGGTGAAGCCGGTCCGCCCGTATCGAGGCATCGAAGCGGCCGACCGCCTCGCGCAGCGGCGCAGCCAGCTACTCGAGGCCGGGCTGGATCTCTTGGGAACCGAAGACACCGAGGTGACGGTGCGCGCGGTATGCCGCAACGCCGGATTGGCCGCGCGGTATTTCTACGAGAGCTTCGCCGACAAGGATCATTTTGTCGCCGAGGTCTACGACTGGGTGATCGCCGACATCGCCACCTCGACGCAGGCCGCGGTTACCGCGGTCCCGCTGGCTGAGCAGACCCAAGCGGCAATGACCAACATCGTCCACCTGATCGTCAAGGATCAGCGGATCGGTCGGCTGCTGTTCAGCACCAGACTGTCCAATGAAGTTCTGGCCCGCAAGCGCGTCGAGTCCACCGCACTCTTCGCCACGCTGCTCGGCCAACACGTCGGTGATACCTGGCAGCTGCGTCACGACGACTCCGCCAATGCCACCTGGCATTTCGCGGTCGGCGGGGTGGCACAGACGATCAGCGCCTGGCTGTCCGGTGAGCTTTCGCTCTCCCCGGAACAGCTCATCGACCAGCTGCGCTCGATGCTCGACGCACTGGCAGGAATGCAGCCGCCGGCGGCTTGAGGTGTCCAGCCCGGTATTGCTGCGTGAACGCAAGATTTCGGCGGTACTTCACCATGGCTTACGCGCTGATGCCAACCTTGCCGGTCGAATCACCATTCAAGCTCACGGCGGAATGAGCGGCGTAACTACGTCGCTATCAGCAATTCGTGTGATCACCCCGCATAACCTTTGAGCGAGCGCATGTCTCCGACTACGCGCACAGGGCTGCGGAAGGGACGACTGCGATGTCGATCGCGCCTACGCCCGCAAATCGGCGTATGAGTTTCGGCAATAATCGATTGCGAACGCTCTCAGCATCGGATGGAGTGGAGCGATGTGGGAAACCGTTGAGAGCGGAAGGTCCGGCGATGTCGTCCAAGCGAATCGTGGTGTCGTACGCAAAACCTCAGCTGGAGCACCGGCTGAGGCAGAGAAACTAGTCTGGTTGGGCAACCAGGGGCTCCCCGTGCCCGAGGTCTTCGATGTTGGTGCGGACTGGTACGAGATGGCGAGGGTGCCTGGGCGTTCGGCGGACTCCACGTGGCCGGCCAGTCAAGCAAATTCCGTTATTGACGCGATTGCGGATGTGTTGATTGCGCTTCACGACTTGGACGCCAACCAGTGTCCCTTCAACCGCACTCTTGACTTTACAGTCGCCGCCGCGGTCGACGCCGTCCAGCACGGAAAAGTGGATACAGCGGACCTCGACGCGGAACGTGAGGGCTGGACGGCCGATAGATTACTGGCCGAGCTTCGCCGTACCCGCCCAACCCACGAAGATGTGGTCGTCGCCCATGGCGACCTTTGCCTCGACAATCTAATTGTCGACGGCCACACCGTCACACTGATCGACGTGCCGCGCCTGGGTCGCGCCGATCGCCACTTGGACCTGGCACTCCTGACTAGAGACCTCGCAGACTCCTGGACCGCCTCCTGTCCGGATCAGGCGACCCACCGCCTCATCGGACGGTATGGCATCGAGTTGGACCCCACCCTAGTTACCTTCTACCGGCTTCTTGATGAGTTCTTCTAACGGACAGGCACCTGACGCACGTTATCTTCTTGGGGGACGCTAGGGATCGAGTTCGGCGGGCGCATTGCCGCTCCGTGCCCGGGTGAACCGGGACAGAAAAATCCAAGCCTCCTGTACCGCCGCACCGGCATGATGGCGGTATGACGATTCCCGGACACACTCCAGGTCAGGCAGTAGCCGATACCGGCATCCTGGTGGCCGCCATCCGCGCCGAGGAAACCCGCCGCGCGGACTGCCTTTTCACCGATCCGTTCGCACAGAAACTGGCCGGTGAATCGGGGCAGCGGATGCTCGCCGAGGCCGTCGCCGCCACCGGCGAGAAATCCATGCTGCAGATCGTGGTGCGGACCCGGTTCTGGGACGAGGCGCTGCTGCGTGCGGTACCCCCGATCACGCAGGTGGTGATCCTCGCCGCCGGCCTGGACGCACGGGCCTACCGGCTGCCGTGGCCCGAGGACACCACGGTGTTCGAGCTGGACCAGCCCGCGGTGGTCGCGGCCAAGAACACGGTGCTGGCCGACGACGAGCCGCGGGCCCGGCGGGTGGCGATCGGTATCAACCTCGCCGAGGACTGGACCGGTGCGCTGCGGGCCAACGGCTTCGACCCCGCTGTGCCGACGGTCTGGTTGATCGAAGGGTTGTTGCAGTATCTCGACGAGTCCGCTGTACACACCTTGTTCGCGCGGGTCGACGCGATGTCGGCGCCCGGTTCGGTGCTGCTCTACGACATCGTCGGCAAGGCGCTGCTGGACAGCGTGATGCTGGAGGCAGTCCGCGAGCGGATGACCCGCAGCGGCGCGCCGTGGCTGTTCGCCACCGACACCCCGGCGCAGCTGTGCGAGCGACTGGGCTGGTCGGCGGTGGTCACCGATGTGGCCGAACCGGGCAACCGCTGGAACCGTTGGTTCGCCCCCGCCGTGCCGCTGGACGTGCCGAATGTGCCGCGCGGCTACTTCGTCGAGGCCACCAAGGTCGCTTGAGCCGGTCGCCGGTCGGCCGCCGTCTTGGGTGCCACCTGAGTGTCGTCGTCGGTGAATTCCTTGGTCCAGCAGGCGAACTCCAGGGTGATCCCGTCCGGGTCGAGGAAGTAGAACGACCGCACGTAGACGCCGGGATGCACCGTCGCGGAAGCCTGCATCGGGCTGTCGTCGTGGTTGAGCACCGGTCCGACCCGGACGCCCTTGGCCTTGAGCTTCTGCCGGTACTCATCGAACTTCTCGGCGGGCACATGCAGCGCGATGTGGTTCATCGATCCAGTGGCGCTGATGAATTCACCGATGCCGGGGATCGCGGCCGGCGCCGACACCCCGGGCACCCCGTCCGGGGCGTCGCGGAACCAGAAGAAGGCGATGCAGTCGCCGTTGCCGGCGTCGAAGAAGAAGTGCTGCCCCATCCCTCCGGGCAGGTCCAGTGATTTGACCAGGGGCATGCCGAGCACGTTGGTGTAGAAATCGACGGTGCGCGCCATGTCCGAGCAGACCAATGCCACATGGTTGATCCCGCCGAACTCGAACTCCGGGTTGGGATTGTCGGGCTTGATCACGTCGATACACCTCCGCGGCAAACGCATCAGAACCTGGCACAACTGCGCAGCTGAACCTAACATCAGATCCAGATGCGATCAATGGCCGCGAGGAAGTATGTGAAACATGCCCGGTAGCAAGGCTTCTGCCCTGAGGACGACGCGTATCCACCGCGAGGGGAACCTGCAGCCATGAGCAAAGCGTCGGTGGCCGCCGCCGGTGTGATCCGCGACTTCGTCGGTGTGGAATCGCCGACCGCCCGCCGCGCCGGCGCGGGCGGACACCCGTGTCAGGGCATCTACTACCGCGGCGTGGGACGCAAACCCAAGGTGGCGGTGATCGCCACGCACTACCAGATCGACTTCTCCGAGCACTACCTCGCCAACTACCTGGCCACCAGGGGCGTCGGCTTTCTCGGCTGGAACACCCGGTTCCGCGGGTTCGAGAGCAGCTTCCTACTGGACCACGCGCTGGTCGACATCGGGGTCGGGGTGCATTGGCTGCGCGACACCCAGGGCATCGAAACCATTGTGCTGCTCGGCAACTCCGGTGGCGGCTCACTGATGGCGGCCTATCAGGCCCAGACCATCGATCACCACATCAGGCCGCTGGACGGGATGCGGCCTGCCGCGGGTCTGACCGAACTGCCGCCCGCGGACGGATATGTGGCCAGCGCAGCACATCCGGGCCGCCCGGACGTGCTGACCGCCTGGATGGACGCCTCGGTTCTGGACGAGAACGACGCCATCGCCAGCGATCCCGACCTGGACCTGTTCGACGAGCGCAACGGCCCGCCCTATTCACCCGAGTTCGTGGCGCGGTACCGCGCGGCCCAGGTCGCCCGCAACGAGAAGATCACCGACTGGGCCGAGGCCGAACTCAAACGGGTTCAGGCTGCTGGATATTCGGACCGACCCTTCACGGTGATGCGCACCTGGGCCGACCCGAGGATGGTCGATCCGGGCATCGAACCGACCCACCGGCAACCCAACTCGTGCTATGCCGGGGTACCGGTCAAGGCGAACCGCTCGGCCCGGGGCATCGCCGCGGCCACCACCCTGCGCAACTGGATCGGCATGTGGAGCCTGCGCCACGCCCAGACCAGGGCCGAACCGCACCTGGCCAGGATCACCTGCCCGGCACTGGTGATCAACGCCGACCAGGACACCGGGGTGTATCCGTCCGACGCGCAACGCATTTTCGATGCGCTGGGGAGCACCGACAAGACCCGGTGCTCGATCGACACCGATCACTACTTCACCACCCCGGGGGCGCGCAGCGAGCAGGCCGATACCATCGCCCGATGGATCATGCGGCGGTGGCGGTGAACCCCAGCCCGATCAGGGTTCTCGCACACTTCACTCCCGGCGACAAAGTCCTGGACTTTCTTGCGCCACACCAAGACTGGCTCGATGTGAGGTTCTGCGCCGAGGACGACGACGCCACCTTCTACCGGGAGCTGCCCACCGCCGAGGTGCTCTGGCATGTGCTGCGCCCGATTTCCGGCGAGGATCTGCAACGCGGGCTGCGGCTGAGACTGGTGCACAAACTGGGCGCCGGGGTGAACACCATCGATGTGGACACCGCCAACCGGCTGGGCATCCTGGTGGCCAATATGCCCGGTGCCAATGCGCCGTCGGTGGCCGAGGGCACCGTGCTGCTGATGCTGGCCACGCTGCGCCGACTGTTGGAACTCGACCAAGCCACCCGGGCCGGCCGGGGCTGGCCGTCGGACGCCAGCCTGGGCGAGACCGTTCGGGATATCGGCGGATGCACAGTGGGGCTGCTCGGCTACGGCAACGTGGCACAGCGGGTGGAGAAGATCGTCATCGCGATGGGCGCCGAGCCGTCGCGGGTACTGCACACCAGCACCGGCGATACCGGCCATCCGCGCTGGCGCAGCCTGCCGGACCTGTTGGCCGCCAGCGATATCGTCTCGCTGCATCTCCCGCTGACAGATGCCACCCACGGACTGCTCGACCGCAAGGCGCTGGCTTCGATGCGGCCCGGCGCGGTGATCGTCAACACCGCCCGCGGGGCGATCATCGACGAGCCCGCCCTCGTCGAGGCGCTGCGCACCGGCGCGTTGGCCGCAGCCGGTCTCGACGTGTTCGCCGAGGAGCCGGTACCGGCCGACAATCCCCTGCTGGCCCTGCCCAATGTGGTGCTCACCCCACACGTGAGCTGGTACACCGTCGACACCATGCGGCGTTACCTGGGCATGGCGGTGGAAAACTGCCGCCGCATCCGCGACGGCGAAGCACTGGCACACGTAGTAAACGCAGTTAAATAGGCCTCCGGAGTGACGCCGATCACCCCGGAGTACCCTCAACCCAACCGACCGGTTATTCGAGCAATGCCCCGGATGGAGGTGCCGCATGCCCATTGCGATCACGTCTGAGCACAACGACCTGGCCGGCTCGGTTCGGTCCCTGGTGGCGCGGGTGGCGCCGTCAGAGCTGCTGCACGAAGCCCTGGATGCCGACTGGCAGAACCCGATCCCGAACCCTCCGCCGTACTGGAAGGCCGCGGCCGACCAGGGCCTGCAGGGCGTCCACCTGTCCGAAGCCGTCGGCGGGCAGGGCTTCGGGATCCTGGAGCTGGCCATCGCGCTGGCGGAGTTCGGCTACGGCGCGGTCCCCGGGCCGTTCGTCCCGTCGGCGATCGCCAGCGCCCTGATCTCGGCCAACAATGCCGAGGCCAAGGTGCTCAACAACCTGGCCTCCGGCGACGTCATCGCGGCATATGCCATCGACTCCGGCCTGACCACGACCCGGCAAGGCTCCGCCCTGGTGATCCGCGGCGAGGCGCGGGCCGTGCCGGCTGCGGCGCAGGCATCGGTGCTGGTGCTTCCGGTCGCGATCGGCTCCGGCGTGGAATGGGTGGTCCTGGACGCCGCCCAGCTGGAGATCGAACCGGTCCGCAGTGTCGACCCATTGCGCCCGCTGGCCCATGTGCGGGCCAACGCCGTCGAGATCGGCCCCGACGAGGAGGCCGACCGGGTGCTGTCCAATCTGGGCCGCGCCCGGGCCAGGGCACTGATCTCGACCCTGCTGTCGGCCGAGGCGATCGGCGTCGCCCGCTGGGCCACCGACACCGCAACCGGCTACGCCAAGATCCGCGAACAGTTCGGCAGGCCGATCGGCCAGTTCCAGGCGATCAAGCACAAGTGTGCCGGGATGATCGCCGAGACCGAACGCGCCACCGCAGCCGTCTGGGACGCCGCGCGCGCCCTGGACGAGGTGCAGCAGGGCAGCGACTCTGGGATGGATTCGGCACAAACGCATTTCGAGTTCGCCGCGGCCGTGGCCGCCACCCTGGCGCCGGTGGCTGCGCAGCACACCACCCAGGACTGCATCCAGGTGCACGGCGGCATCGGTTTCACCTGGGAGCACGACGCCAACGTGTACTACCGCCGCGCGCTGGTGCTGGCGGCATGTTTCGGCCGGGCCGCGGACTATCCGCAGCTGGTGGTCGACACCGCAACTGCCACCGGGATGCGTCCGGTGGACATCGATCTGGATCCCGACACCGAGAAGTTGCGTGCCGAAATCCGCGCGGAAGTCGCTGCGCTGAAAGAACTTCCGCGAGGTAGCGAGCGCAACACCGCCATCGCCGAGGGCGGCTGGGTGCAGCCGCACCTGCCCAAGCCATGGGGCCGCGCATCGGAGCCGGTCGAGCAGATCATCATCGCGCAGGAGTTCAGCACCGGCCGGGTGCGGCGTCCGCAGATGGGCATCGCCTCCTGGATCATCCCGTCGATCGTGGCGTTCGGTACCGACGATCAGAAGCAACGGTTCCTGCCGCCCACGTTCCGCGGCGAGATGATTTGGTGCCAGCTGTTTTCCGAGCCCGGCGCGGGCTCTGATCTGGCCAGTTTGACCACCAAGGCCACCAAGGTCGACGGTGGCTGGCGGATCACCGGGCAGAAGATCTGGACGACGGCTGCGCAGTTCTCGGCGTGGGGTGCCCTGCTGGCGCGCACCGACCCGAGCGCCCCCAAGCACAACGGGATCACCTATTTTCTGCTCGACATGAAAGCGCCTGGCGTCGAGGTGAAACCGCTGCGCGAGCTGACCGGCAACGCGATGTTCAACACGGTGTTCATCGACGACGTGTTTGTGCCCGATGCCATGGTGCTCGGTGATGTCGACCGGGGCTGGGAGGTCAGCCGCAACACACTGACCAACGAACGGGTGTCGATCGGCAGCAGCGAGCCACCGTTTTTGGCCAACCTGGAACAGTTCGTGGCGTTCGTCGGTGCGGGCCACTTCGATCAGATCGACCAGAATCGGGCCGGCCAGCTGATCGCCGAGGGGCATGCCGCCAAGGTGCTCAACCTGCGGTCCACCCTGCTGACGCTGGCCGGCGGCGACGCCATGCCGGCCGCGGCGATCTCCAAGTTGCTGTCGATGAAGACCGGCCAGGGTTACGCGGAGTTCGCGGTGGCCTCGTTCGGCACCGACGGAGCCATCGGGGATCCCGGCCAGGAGTACGGCCGGTGGGCCGAGTACCTGCTGGCCAGCCGGGCCACCACGATCTACGGCGGTACCACCGAGGTTCAGCTCAATATCATCGCCGAACGTCTGCTGGGTCTGCCCCGCGATCCGTAATGCGGCCCAGATCTTTACCTCTGGATCAGGCGCAGTAGCCGCCGGTACCAGCGCGGGCCATCACGATGGGCCCGAGCGTGGACCGCGCCGACAACTGCAACAGGGCGTCCACAAGAATGGCGATGTCCTCGGCCGGGATCATCTGCTCGGGACGGACCTGGTCATGCACCCACGCCGACATGTCGGTGTTGACGTACGCAGGTGCGATGGCCGTCGCCGACACCCCGTTCCCGGATTCCTCGGCGTTGAGCGTCTCGACCAGCGATATCACCGCGGCCTTTGAGGCACCGTACGCCGCCAATCCGGCCTCGGCGTACACGCCGGTGATGGATGACAGCACCACGATCTTGGCGCCACGGTGATCGCGCCGGGACGCACCGGCACGTAGCAACGGCAGTGCCGCCTGAATCAACAGGAAAGGGCTGCGGAAGTTCACCGCGAGGGTCTTGTCGAGCCGCCCTGCCGGATAGGAGGCGATCGGTCCGGCTGTCCCGACGCCCGCGTTGACGATCAATGCAGCCATGTCACCATACGAACTGCGGTGGGCCTCAACGAGTGCCGCCGGCCCGGCCGGGTCGGCCATATCCGCCGACACCGCTCGCACGGAGGGTGCGCCCAGGTCGGTCAGTGTCGGCACCAGTGCATCAAGGGCACCCTGGTCCCGCGCGGTGATGGTCAGCGCCATCCCCTGGGCCGCCAGTCGTTTGGCGATCACCAGGCCGATTCCGCGCGAGGCGCCGGTGACGAGAGCTGACGAAGGCGAATCATTCACTGGGGGTGTCCTTTTCCGGGCGAAGCATGGACAATGCGAACTCGACGTAGGTACGGGCGACCTGCTCGGCGCTGTCAGGACCGTCAGGGCGGAACCACTGCGGCAACGAGGTGCACATCGTGGCGATGGCGCGACCGGCCGTCGGCGCACTGACCGGGTGCAGGTAACCCTCGGCGCTGGCACGCGCGATGGCGTCATCGAGCAGGTGCTGCAGACGACTCCGTGATGCGGCGATGCGCCGTCGATTCTCGCCCGTCAGGCTCCGCATCTCGCTAGCGCCGATGAACGCCAGTTGTGCACGGTTGGTGTGAAACAGCGCCAGAGCCTCAACTATCAGGGCGACCTCCTCGAGGCTGGTGCGCGCCTCCCGCCGGGCCGCTTCCACGCGCCAATGCAGTTCGGCCATCGTGATATCCAGGACGCGCACGAGCAGTTCCTGTTTGTCCCGGTAGTGGTGATAAATACCTGGAACGCTCAACTGAGCGAGCTCGGCGAGCATCCTCATCGAGGCGCCGTGATAGCCGATCTCAACGAATGCGTCGACAGCCGCGCGCAGGACGGGGTCGAGAGTCAGCGGCGGGAAATCGCGCCAGTCACCGCCGCTGATGACATCACTGCTTCCACGGCGGGATTCGGCGTCCGGGTGCGAATCGGGTGACGAGGTCGCCGGCAGGAGGCGTTCGATCGGTATGCCGAGCACATCGGCCACGGCACGCAACCTGGTGACCGAGACCCCGGTCTTGCCGTTCTCGATCGCGCTGACCGTCGCGGCACTGACGTTCAGCCGATCCGCGAGAGCGCGCAACGTCAGCCCCGCCTCGCGTCGTGCGTCACGGACCGCTGCGCCGACGTACCCATCGGCACTCAAACTACTCAGCATGTTCAGCATTCCTGAACATTGAGGTCACCATATCCACCTCCAAGATTCCGCAGATCACGAAATCCGTTGGCAATATTGACGGCATTACCGACGCTATGCGACGCTGCAACTTCCACGGTACCGAACGCTCGCTCGGTGCGCTACCAAACCATACCGCGAGGAACCGAGATGCCCATCGACTTGAGCTACGCACCGGAGATCGCCGACCTTGCCCGGCGGACCTCTGATTTCGTCCAGCGGACTGTCCTGCCGGTCGAGGACAGCTACGGCGGCGATATCGAGGCCGCCGGGGGCGACAGCCTGCGCCGCGAACTCCAGTCTGCGGCCCGAGAGGCGGGCCTGCTGGCCCCCCACGCGCCGATCGAGAACGGCGGCCTGGGGCTCGGAATGTGCGACCGCATCCCCGTTTTCGAGGAGGCGGGCTACGCATTGTTCGGCCCGTTGGCCCTCAATATCGCGGCTCCCGATGAAGGCAACGCGCATCTGCTGGCGCACGTGGCCGATGCCGAGCAGCGGGATCGCTACCTAAAGCCCCTGGTGAGCGGCGAGGTCCGGTCAGCCTTCGCGATGACCGAACCCGCGCCCGGCGCGGGCTCGGATCCGGCAATGCTGCGGTCCCGGGCAGAGCGGGCCGGCTCGGGGTGGCGCATCGATGGGCACAAGTGGTTCATCACCGGCGCCGACGGGGCGGGATTCTTCATCGTGATGACACGGACCGCAGGCGAGCCCGGACAGCGTGGCGGCGCAACGATGTTCCTGGTCGACGCGGCCACCCCGGGCGTGCGGGTCGAACGTCACATCGCAACGATGGACCGATCGATGATCGGTGGTCACTGCGAAGTGTCGTTCGACAACGTTCGTGTCGGGCCCGACAGTGTGCTCGGGGCGGTCGACGAAGGCTTCCGCTATGCACAGGTCCGGCTGGGACCGGCCAGGATGACCCACGTCATGCGGTGGCTGGGAGCGGCCCGTCGGGCCCACGAGACCGCTGCGGCCCACGTGGCCGAACGGGAGGCTTTCGGGTCCTCGCTCAGCGAGCTCGGCATGATCCAGCAGATGCTCGCCGACAATGAGATCGACATCGCCGCGACTCGCGCCCTGCTGGTGCGGGCGTGTTGGGAACTCGACTGCGGGCAGGCGGCAAGTATGTCCACATCGATTGCGAAAACGTTTGCGGCCGAGGCGATCAACCGCATCGTTGACCGGAGCATGCAAATGTGCGGTGGACTCGGCGTCTCCGAGGACCTGCCGCTGGCCCGCATCTCGCGGGAGGTTCGGCCGTTCCGCATCTATGACGGCCCCTCTGAGGTTCACCGGTGGGCGCTCGCGAAGCGCGCCGTCGGCGCCCGCAGGAGCGGAGCGGGGTCATGAACGCCGCGCTCGACACCACCCTCGTGCGCCGCCTACTAACCGAGTGCGGTGTCGAGGTCCAGGGCGAACTCAGCGTGCAGGCCCTCACGGGCGGCCGGTCGAACCTCACCTACAAGGTTCATGACGGGCGATCGACCTGGGTTGTTCGCCGTCCCCCCACGACCGGGCTGACCGCCTCGGCGCACGATATGGCTCGCGAGTTCGCCGTCACCGCTGCACTGCAATCGAGCAGCGTGCCCGTGGCGAAGGCCATTGCCTGCGATCCGGATGGAGCCATCGTTGGGTGTCCGGTGAGCGTCGTCGAATACGTGCCGGGACTGGCCATCCGGGATCAGGACGAGCTGGCCGAATTGAGCGATGAGCAAGCGCGCGCGGTAACCGAATCGCTGATCCACACCTTGGTCGACCTGCATTCGGTGGACTACCGCTCGGTCGGCCTCGAGGCCTTCGGTCGTCCCGACGGTTTCCTGGCCCGCCAGGCGGCGGTCTGGGCGCGGCAATGGCAGCGAGTCAGAACCCGGGAACTGGGCGATATCGAACGGTTGGCAAAGACTTTGGCCGAACGGCTGCCGGCGTCGAGTGGCGCCGCAATTGTGCACGGCGACTTCCGGATAGACAACACACTCCTGGATCCCCGCCTGCCGGAAAAGGTGCTCGCGGTCGTCGACTGGGAGATGTCGACGATCGGTGATCCGCTCACCGATATCGCGCTGGCGTGCGTCTACCGCTCCCCTGCCTTTGATCTTCTGCTGGGCACCGGAGCGGCCTGGACCAGTGATCGGCTACCCAGCGCCGACGACATCGCGCACCTGTACTCCACCGTCGCCGGCCGACCGCTGACGAACTGGAATTGCTATCTCGCGCTGGCGAATCTGAAGGTTGCGGTCATCGCCGAAGGCATCTCGTATCGCGCTCGGTTGCACGCCGACGACGACCCGGCGGCCCTACTCGCCGCGGACGCCGCGCCCGAGTTCGCCGCGGCGGGCCTGAGCGCGCTGCGCGCCGGGTGACCTCCCCATGCCCGTCATCGGCGCAGCAGCACGCCCGGCGCGGCGGGCGTGGGGATGGCGTCGTCGTGAGGGGCGGTGCCGTTGAGGTGGGGGCGGGCCAGGATCAGGTACAGCGCGCCGAGGCCGATGATGATGGCCGACATCAGGATCACGATGTAGTTGTCGTACCAGGGCGCCTCCGGGGTCCGGGGCCAGCAGATGTTGATGATCGCGGCCACCCCGTAGACCAGGGCCCCGACATTGACCGGCCAGCCCCAACGCCCCAGCCGGTACTTACCGGTGGGCACCCAGCCCTTGCCCCGGGCCCGCAACGCCGCCAGCACCACCATCTGAAACGCAATGTAGATCCCCACCGACCCGAAACTGATCAGCTTGGTCAACGCATCCGCCGACACCAACGACCCGATGATCAACACCGCCGGAATCACCGCGGCCAACAACAACGCAAACGGCGGCACCGCCCGCTTGTGATCAAACCGCGCCCACAGCCGCGACCCGACGATCATCTCGTCGCGACCGTAGGAGTAGATCAGCCGGCTGGCCGCGGCCTGCAAACTCAACGCACACGACACAAACGAGATCAGCACCACGCACAGCACGACCTTCGACCCCACCGCCCCGAACGCGGCATCGAGGATCGTGGTGATCGGATCAACGTCCTCGCCGCGGACCACCGCGCCGATATCGACCACCGACAGGATCAAGCTCAGACACACGAACGTCGCCGCCGCCCCACCGATATAGATGGTGCGCCGCATCGACTTGGGGATCTGCACCCCCGGATTGCGGACCTCCTCGGCGACATCCCCGCACGCCTCAAACCCGTAGTACTGATACACCCCGATCAGGCTGGCGGCCAAGAACGCGTACAGGAAACTGTGCGAACCCTGGGCCCCGAAACTGTCGAAGAGCACCCCCAGGCCGTGGTGTCGCTGCGTCAACAACAACCAGCCCCCGACAGCCAGCGCGCCGATCAGCTCCGCGGAAAACCCGAAGATCGCCACGTAGCTGAGCATCTTGGTGCCCGACAGGTTGATCACCGTGGCCAACGCCAGAATGCCCAACGCGCACAACACCGTGGTGTTGGCCGAGGCGCTGAACCCGAACACCGCGGCGATGAACGGCCCCGCCCCATAAGCCACCCCGGCGATCGTGGCCAACAACGCGAACACGTACACCCAACCTGTCATCCACGCCCACTTGCGCCCCCACAACCGCCGCGCCCACGGATACACCCCACCTGCCACCGGGAACTGCGCCACCACCTCGCTGAAAACCAACGCCACCAACAACTGCCCCACCCCGGCGATCACCAAACTCCAGATCATCGGCGGACCTGCAGTCGCCATCGCAAACGCGAATACCGCATAGATCCCCACCACCGGAGACAAATAGGTAAATCCAAGCGCGAAATTCGCCCACAGGCTCATATCCCGCTTGAACTCGGACTGAAAACCCAACGCCGCCAACTGAGCATCGTCATCGTCATCGGGCGCGCAGAAATTACTGGTATCCAAGGCAGATGTCCTTTGAAGGGATTCCGGCAGAGGTGGCAGCGTCAGCAAGCGACGCACACGTGTGGGCTGGCTCACACGAAAACATACATCAGTGTCGCTTTTTGCGCTAGGTTAATCTTGGACCAATACGGAGCGGAGGTGCGCATGGGCAGCGAGCGCACGACTCTCATCGCGCCGTTGGCGAGTACCGCCCGTGCGGATGAAATCGGCGTACGGATAGCGGAGGCCATCCAGCTCGGCCTACTCTCCGATGGAGAGAGACTGCCGCCGGAAGCCGAACTGGCTCAACAGTTCGGCGTTTCACCGGTAACACTGCGCGAAGCGCTTGCGTCCCTGCGTGATCGGGGCCTGGTGGAGACGCGCCGCGGCCGCCGAGGCGGGACATTCGTCAGACGCTCGCCGGAGCCCGACGAGTCCGGGGATCTGAAGCGGCTGGCCGACATCGCGGTGACATCCCTGCGGGATTTCGCCGACGAGCAGATGGCCATCGCCGGCATGTGTGCCGTCCTGGCGGCCGAGCGCGCGACACCGGACAGCGTCCGACGCATCCTCAAACTCGTCGACCAGCTGGCGTCGGCAACCACGCGTGGCCAGAAAATCAAGGCGGACAGCCGCTTTCATATTCAGGTGGCAATCGAGACCCGCTCCGAACGGCTTACCCGGCGTCAGGTCGCGCTGCAGGCCGAGACCGTCGGAATGCTGTGGACCTCTCATCTGCCTCAGGACGACATCGCGCACATTGCGCAGGAACACCATGACATAGCGACCGCGATCGCCGAGGAGGACCGTGAGCTGGCCCGCAGTCATGCCGAGCGCCACGTCCGCAGCGACTTGCGTCGGCTGACCAGCATGCACTTAACGCTCGTCGATGGCGCTGGAGGTGATTCGTGACGACACAGTCTGGCAATGGCGCCGATCCCGCATTCATCAGCCCCGTGTCGGAGTGGTTCAGCAATCTGCTCGCCCAGCACATGGCACCGTTGGAAGTCCTCTCGGGACGCATCGCCGCGGCGACTCGGCACAGCGCCGACGGACCACTGCGGCTGTCGCTGGACGACGCCGAGGCCCTGGTCGATCTCATCGATACCGCGCTGCGCGAGTCCAGGTTGGCCATTGGCCACGGCTTCATCGCGGCACCCGATGTCGTCGACGGTCGGGAGCGGTACATGCTCTGGCTGCAACGCGACGCCGGCGTCGTGAAGCGGTTACGCCTGAATTTCGACACCACCGACCTGGACGCCTACGACTACGTCAACATGGACTGGTACACCAAGCCAATTAACCAGCGCACCAGTGTGTTAACCGGTCCCTACCTCGACTACGCCGGAGCCGACCGGCTCGTCGTGACCGTGATAGCGCCGATCTTCGTCGACGACGCTGTTGTCGGTGTCGTCGCCACCGACCTGATCGCGTCCGAACTGGAAGCGCAGATCGCGCGACAACTGCGCACAATCGATGCCGAGGTACTCGTCGTCAACGAGGACCGTGCCGTCATCGCGACGAACTCGCCACGCTGGATGCCCGGGGAACGGCTGCGCGCCCATCCCCGCCAGGATCCCGACAACTTCGCCACGGTGGTCCCACTGGAGTCGTGGACGGGCTGGAGTTTGGCGGTGGCAGTTCCGATTCGCTGAAAGGGTGGGCGGCCATGCGGACCGCCCACCCAATAGCAGCTGCCAGACTCAGGAAGACGGCTGCAACGCGTGTTCCGGAGGAACGTAGGCGGAGGCCTTCGGCCGCCACCGTGCGGCGTCAATACCGGTTGCCTCATCGTGCTCGGAAACGCGTAGCCGCATCACATTTCCCAGACCCACGACGAGCACCAATGCGGCCGCGACCGCGATGGCCACCGTCGCACCAAGCCCCACCAACTGCCACCACAGGTCGATCTTCGCGTGCTGGAAGCCGTAGTCACCGGTCAGACCGAAGTAGCCGCCCGTGGGGGTGCCCCATGCGACCACCCCGACGACCAGACAGCCCACCGCCGTTGCGCAGGCCAGCGGGAAGACCTTCCCGTCGTCGATCCTGCGCCTGTTCACCCACGCATACACTGCGCCTACCACCAATGGGCCCAGCAGGGCGATCAGGAACATCTCCCACGGTTTGAGAACATCGAAACCCGCTGTACCCGTGACGTATCCGGAGATCGGTCCGAGTAATGCGTGCACAGGGTTGCGGGCGTAATAGGCCAGCGCGCCACCGACGATGCCGCCGGCCGCCAAGGCGACGATGACGTTCACGTACACCAACCCCAGCCCGGAGGTGGTCATCGAGATGCCGTAATAGCCCTCGCCAGGTACGAAGAATCCGCATCCCACCACGATCAGCGGAGCGGCGAACATCAACACCAATACGCCGAGCGCGGCCAGCGGGACACTGTGCGGCGCCCACGTCGCCGGTTGGCCGGGCTTGGGAAAAATCCCGAGCCTGGGCTTGAGGCGGATGGTGAGGATGAGCCCGAACACCCCGGCGAAGATGTAGGACGTGTAAGCCCCGACAAAGTCGTGCACACCATGGTTGGT
The DNA here is from genome assembly GCF_029893345.1 of Mycolicibacterium frederiksbergense. Classification (GTDB taxonomy): domain Bacteria; phylum Actinomycetota; class Actinomycetes; order Mycobacteriales; family Mycobacteriaceae; genus Mycobacterium; species Mycobacterium frederiksbergense_B. The sequence continues at coordinate 91,121 of NZ_JARXVE010000011.1, forward strand.
CAACGGGCTGGTCGAACCCCAGGTCAGCCATAGCAAGATGGGGTAGACCACACCGCCTATCACCGCCGACATGACGTAGAAGGGCGCACTACGCAGACGCTCGGAAGCCGTCGTGTGCACGATCGCGCAGACGAATCCTCCATAGACGGCCAGGAACACGAAGAATATCTGCGAGTTGCCGGCCCCCGGCGCCACCGCCGGGTCGATCTGCTGGGCGTACTCGGACAGGAAGCTGCCCGCGAACCGCCAGTCCTGCATCGACTGCGCGAAACCGTGCGGAACCCCGAGCGCCTGGTAGTACTGATAGTTCCACAAGCCGAACCCGCAAACCATGAAACTCGCTGTGCCGATGGCGAACCCGACCATCTTCTGGATAACGGTGGACAGCATGTTCTCGGTTCGAACCAGGCCCGCATCGATCAGGACCAGGCCCAGCACGGCCAGGATCACCGCCGTCGACGAGACGATGTAGACGAAGTTCTGCGAGATGGCGGCGGTGTCCACCTGATCACCGAAAGCTGCCGCGAGCAGCTGCCCCGCTCCGGTCATCTATCACCCCCCAGATAGGTGTGGAGCGGGAAGGCCCGGTACCGAAGGCGCGGAAGCTTTTCCGCGGTCACGAAACCCGCGGGAGCGGCGATCACATCCGGGATCCGGTTGACCATTTGCGTACATGTCGTTATCTGGGTGGGGACGGCGCCGTTGGACAGCACCAGGTCAGGTTCGCCTTCGATCGCCCATTCGTTGATGTCACCGTCATCGGGACCGTAAACCCGGCCGGACATCTCGAACGTGAACACCGGGCCCTCTTCGGTCTGAATCTCGTCGACATCCGTGAAGCCGATGACGTCGCCGGCACGGATGTTTTTCTGCAGAGACTGGGAGAAGACGGATTCGGCCGCCAGGTCCGGCCGCGTCCGAGTGGTCTGCGATTTCACGGTGAGACCGGTGTCAGCCACCAGCGCGTCGAGCACATTCCGGCCGAACGTCGGCGGGCGCTGCGAGTCGCGCAGCCATTCCTCGAACTGGCCGGTGGTGCGCCCGACCTGCTGATCTCCCGCGACCTCGGGACCATAGTCGTCGACGTTCCAGCTGGCGCGGCCGGTGACCGAGGAGATGTGATGCGCGGTGCCCATCAACATGGCGACGATGTTCACCCAATAGGTGTCCTGATGGCCGGTTCCGGTCAGCGTGGCACCGGTGGACTTGGCGATGCGGTCCAGCTCGGCCGTGATCTCCGGCGAGGTGTGCCACGGGAACAACGCTTCCTCGGAGATGGTGACGGCGTTGACACCGTGTTCGGCACAGATGCGTAGCTGCTCCACTGCGTCGGCCATATAACTATTGACCGCGATGACCGCAATGTCGGGTCGGGTCTGCCGGAAGACCTCCCCCGCGTCGTCGCTGACCACGACTCCGAGCTGGCGGCCCAGTTCGGTCAGGTCGCCGAGGTCGCGTCCGACTTTGGATTCGCTGCGCGAGATGGCGCCGACTATGTCGACGTCCTTGTCCAACAACATGCGCGTGACAATCGTGTTCATGGCTCCCACGCCATAAACAACTGCTTTGATGCGTTCCACGGGCTAACCACCTATTCCTTGTTTTGGGCGGAGGTTGACGGGCTCGGGTCGGGTCCCTCACCCGCAAGCAGCACTTCGTCAGCGAACTCACGATGAACTGCATCGAGGTGGTCCCAGCGCGCGGCCACGATCCGCTTTGTGTCCCAGGTTGGCATTCGCTGCTGCGAAAACCGGGTCATGCGTTCGGGATCTACCTCGAAGACGTGCTCGAAGCGCTCCACGACCTGGTCGGTCACGCGCTTCGGCGGGGGTGGAATCTGCTCGGAAGGTACGTACCGCCCGTACCGATATTCGGTGTTCATCGCTGCGCTCCCTCGGGGAGATAGGCCTCATCGAGGCTCTGCTTGCCCGGATTCATGATGTTGTGCGGATCCAGCGCTCGTTTGATCGTCTTCATCACCTGCCATGACGCCCCCATCTCGGTGGGCACGAGCTCGGCGTCCCCGGCGCGGGTCGCACCGTGACAAGCCGACATCGATCCACCGTGATCGATTGCCACTTGGGCGATCTCGCGTTTGAGCGAGACGAACGCCTGCCACGACTCCTCATCCATTCGGTCTTCCCACAGCCCCATGTCGATCTCCAGCAAGAGATCGCCCCAGGGTTTGTGGCCACCGTTGGTGTAGGCGAACGCACCCCAGTCGTCGAAGATGTCGTACTTGTCCATGTAGCGGCGCGCGATTTCGTGCCACTTCCGTAGCACCTCGGGCACTTCGCTGTACGGGATCGCGGCGTCCTCGCAGTGCCACGACATCGGCACCACCTTGCCGTTGGCGTCGCGGCCGTGCAGCGGGTTGGCGTAGCGGTCGTGCCGCGCCGCCCAGTCACCGGAGGCGATCTCGTCGCCGATGTACTTGCCGCCCAGGCTTCGGCCGAGTTCCATCACGATCTTCGAGGCCGGTTCGACTTCCGCGCGGGTACCGAGCAGCGAGGCTGCGCATACCGCCTTGACCCATTCCGGCTGCACGATATAGGCCTCGTCGTCACGGCGAAGGTACTCGACCTTCTCAGGGTCGAACAGCATGACGCCGGCCAGGGTGGCCAGCCCGCTCTTGGCGATTTTCGAGAAGGTCCGATACGCGGTGTCGTAGTCCTCGAACAGGAAGAACGCGGCGAACTCGGTCTCGGCCCTGGGTACCAGTTCCAGTGTCGCCTCGGTGACGATCCCGAGGGTCCCCTGATGGCCCATGAACAGTTGCTTGAGGTGGTAGCCCGTCGAAGATTTGCGGATCTTGCGGCCGCCACCCTCTCCGACCTCGATGACTTCTCCGGTGGGCAGGACGATTTCGAAAGAGATCACCAGATCGCGGGTGTGCCCGTACCGCGCTCCCAGCAGCGACAGGCCACTGGTGCCGATCCGTCCGCCGACGAGTGCACAGGCATAGGATGCGGGGTCGTCGGGATAGATCACCCCGTGGCGGCTCAGACTGCGGTTGAGGGTCTGCATATTGATGCCCGGTCCGACGGTGACGGTGTTGTTCACCAGGTCGATCTCTTTGATCTTGTCCATTCGCTTGACATCGACCAGGATGCCGCCGCGCATTGGGACAGCGCCGTCCGCCAGACCCGTTCCACCTGCCCTAGGTACGATTGGCACGCCATACTCGTTGGCCAGCTTCACGATTCGTGAGACTTGCTCGGTGGTGCGAGGCAGGACCACCACGTCGGGCAGGAACTCTTCCCAGCGGTGAACCGGGAAGGGGGCCGGCACCCGGGCCCGGTTGAAACGGCTGGACCGGTCGGTTAGTACCGCCCCGTCCTCGTCGAGGATTTCCCGAAGGCGGTCGACGATCTCGTCGCTGATGGTCGGGACGGTCATGAGTGCGTGGCCCCTCCGATCTCGATGCCGGCCGATTCCGCGACCAGCTCGATGATGTCGCGTACTTCGATACCGGCCTCGGCACCCGCGGCCGAGAGCGGCCGTTCCGACCAGACGCAGGCGCTGACCAGCATGTCGACCTCCAGTTCAGAGGCTTTCTCAAGCCTCCGGCGACTGATTTCAGCTGTAATCTCGGGCTTTTCGATCGGAAGCCCGCCGCCGCCGCCTGAGCAGTACGACCATTGGGTAACCCGGTCGACATCTTTGAATGTCAGTCCGGGTATCGCGCGCAGAATCTCCCTCGGTGCCTGGTGGATGCCTTTGCGCTTGTTGAGCCGGCACGGGTCGTGGTAGGTGACGACCTTGTTGATCGGCTTGGTGAGTTTCAGTCGCCCGTCGCGGATCAATTCGGCGACAAGATCGATGATCTGCACAACTTCGAAGTCGAATTCGTCTCCGAAGTACGCCGGATAGTCCTCGGTGAAATGCACGTAGTCGTGCGGTTCGATGGCGATGACCCGTTTGACCCCCGACTTTCGCCAGTCGTCGATGTTGTGCCGGGCGAACCGCTTTGACTGCTCGACGTAGCCCATTTCAGCCGCGGGTCCGCCGCAGCACCATTGCTCGTTCATCAGACCGAACTCCACGCCGGCCAGTTGCAGAATCTGTGCGGTAGCGCGGGGAACCGAGGTGCGGTAGAAGGCACCTTCACAGTCGACGAACATGATGGTCTCGCCGCCGATCGGAATGTTGAGCCCGTGCGCCCAGTCCCGAACCTGCGCTTGGCCGTTGGGTTGAGATCCCTCGGTGCCGAGCACTGGTTCGTTCTTCAGCTCATCGGTCAGACGGTTCCAGACCTTCCACTTCTCGCGATCGAGTCCCTTGTCCACCAACATTGCCCGCATGGCGCGCACCACCTTGACCGTTTCGGTGCGGGCCCGGTAGAAGTCGCCCACCATCAGGGTGTTGGGACAGCGGACCTCACAGCCGCCGCACTGGGTGCAGTGCACGTAGTCGTCTGCGACGTCCTCGACGCTGAGGTGGCCCTTCTCCAGCGCGATCACGTTGGCGTGAAAAGCAGTGGGAGTGTGGTTTTCATTGCGGGTCACCTGGGTGACCGGGCACACCTCACGGCAGAACTTGTGACCGGAAGAGAAGCATCCGGTGGCGTTCTCGTGCCACTTTTCGACGAAGGCGCGTTCGACATCGCCGAGGTGCGTGGGGGTACCCAGGTCGATCGAAGCCGCGTCGGTTGACATTTCGTTGTCGCTCATTTGGGGCTGTCCTTTTCCTTAGGAGTACCGGGTCATGACGTGCTTGATCCGCGTGTAGTCCTCCAGGCCGTAGACCGAGAGGTCCTTGCCGTAACCCGACTGCTTGAAGCCGCCGTGCGGCATCTCCGAGACGACCGGGAGGTGGTCGTTGATCCACACGCACCCGAAATCCAGTTCGCGCATCACACGGTTCGCGCGACCGATGTCCTGGGTCCACACCGATGAGGCCAGACCGAAATCGACGTCGTTGGCCCACGCGAGGGCCTGCGCTTCGTCGGCAGCGCGCTGCACTGACACCACAGGACCGAACAGTTCGGTTTGCACGATGATGTCGTCCTGGCTCGGATCGACGACGAGGGTGGGTTCGATGAAGAACCCGCGGTCACCGAATGCGCGACCACCGGTGACCACCTTCCCGTTGGTGCGGTCTACGACACTGAGGATTTCGTCGCGTCGTTGGCCGGAGATCACAGGTCCCATGTCGAGGTCTTCCTCCTGCGCCGGATCACCGACCTTGATGGCTTCGACGGCGGGAACCAGTTGATCGAGGAGCTTGTCGTAGGCCGCAGGCGTTGCGATCACCCGGCAGGCGGCGGTGCAGTCCTGCCCCGAGTTGACGTACCCACCCACCGTGATGGCCGCCACCGCGGCGGAGATATCGGCATCGTCGAACACCAACACCGGAGCCTTGCCGCCCAGCTCGAGGTGGGCCCGCGCGACATGGTCGGCCGCCACTGCGGCGATATGCCTGCCCGTCCCGGTGTCTCCGGTGATGGAGACCATGGCGACGCGGCGGTCTGCGACCAGGCTGTCCCCGATCTCGGCGGCGCTGCCCGACAACACGTTGAGGACACCGGCCGGCAAGATGTCCTTGGCCAGCCGGGCGACGTGCAGGGCGGTCAGCGGAGTCAGCCGAGAGGGCTTCAGGATGCTGCAGTTTCCGGCGGCCAGGGCGGGAGCGAACTTCCACGCCGCCATCAGCAGCGGATAGTTCCATGGTGCGATTCCGGCCACGACGCCGATCGGCTCGCGGCGAACCACCGATTCGTACCCTGACAGGTACTCGCCGCCCGCCCGGCCTTCCAGACAACGGGCCGCGCCGGCAAAGAAGCGGATGTTGTCGACGACGAGCGGCACTTCCTCACGCGCGACCGATAGCGGCTTGCCCACGTTGCGCGACTCCAGCTGCGCTAGCTGCTCGGCATCGGCCTCGATGGCGTCGGCCAGAGCCAGCAGCATCTCCGCGCGGTCCTTCGGCGTCGTGCGCTTCCAGTCGGCGAAGGCGGCCTGTGCGCTGCCGACCGCCGCGCGGACATCGTCGGGGCCACACGCCGGCACCGTGGCCACCACTTCTTCGGTGGCCGGCTCGACCACGTCGAGCCGGCGTCCACTGATCGCTTCGACCATACGGCCGTTGATCAGGATGGCTGGTTCGTTCATCTCACTCCTGGTACTCGGTGTGCTGCGGTCACGAAATCTCTTCTCGGAGAATGAATTTCTGGATCTTTCCGGTGGAGGTCTTGGGGAGCTCCCGGAAGCGGAATTCGTCGGGGATCTTGAACTTGGAGATCCGGGCGGCCAGATGCCTGCGCAGCACTTCGGGATCGGTTGCCGCGCCCGGTACCAGCGCCACGAACGCCAATGGCCGTTCGCCCCAACGTTCGCTGGGCATCGCGACGACCGCGGCTTCCTGGACGGCGGGGTGCTCCATCAGGGCCTGCTCCACCTCCACCGAGGAGATGTTCTCGCCGCCGGAGATGATGACATCCTTGGCGCGGTCCTTGATCTCGATGTAACCGTCGGGATGTCGCACCGCGAGATCGCCGGTGCGCAGCCAGCCGTCGGGAATCGCGGCGCGGGTTGCGGCGTCGTCGCGAAAGTACCCCGGCGTGACATTGTTGCCATGTACCGCGATCTCGCCGACAGTGAGGGCGTCGGCGGGCACATCGTTTCCGGCCGGGTCGACGACGCGGGGCTGACGGGAGATGACGTTCCCGATCCCCTGCCGGGCGTTGAGACGGTCCTGATCGGTTTCGCTGTACCGGTTCCACTCCGGGCGCCAGTCATTGATGACGATCGGGCCGTAGGTCTCGGTCATGCCGTATAGGTGCGTGACGTCGAAACCGTACGCACGGGCGCGCCCGAGCAGCGCCGGAGCCGGCGGAGATCCACCGGTGGCAACCCAGACGTGCCGATCGGGCCGCGCCACGGCCTCGCCGGCGAAGGTGATCATGGACAAGAGCGTGGGAGCCGCACACAGGTGAGTCACACCGTGGTGCTCGATGCTCCGCCAGATCTGCTGGGGCGCAACCTCACTCATGCAGACGTGGGTGGCACCCGCCGCGGTGACAGCCCACGTGAAGCACCAGCCGTTGCAGTGGAACATCGGCAGTGTCCACAGATACACCGACGACATGTCCATCCGACTGTGGAACGCCATCGCCAGCGCCTGCAGGTAGGCACCCCGATGGGTGTAAACGACACCTTTGGGCGTGCCCGTCGTTCCGCTGGTGTAGTTGATGGCGATCGTGGCGAGTTCGTCGTCGACGACCTCGGTCCGCGGCTGCGCCTGCGCCAAGGCGCTTTCGAACTGCTCGCCCGTCGCGATGGTCGTGATCGGTCGCCCGCTGGCGCCGATGGCCGCATCGGCGAGCTCGGCTGCACCCTCGGCGTGAATGAGGATTTCAACCTGCGCGTGGTCCAGGATGTAGCCGATCTCACCGGCACCCAATCGGATGTTGATCGGGACCAGCACGCCCGCGGCGAACGGCACCCCATAGTGGGCTTCGAGTACTTCCCGGCTATTGGGTGCAAGCACGGCCACCCGGCCGCCGTGCGTCAGTCCCAACGCCGTCAGGGCGCCGGCGAGCCGGCTCGCGCGCTCGTACAGCTGCCCGTAGGTGATCGCGCTGCCGGGGCTGATCACCGCGACCCTGTCGCCATACACCGCGGCCGCGCGGGTCAGGAATTCAACCGGAGACAGCACACATCCGGAGGTGATCACCGCGCCGTCGATTCACGTCGCCGGCCGCCTTTCGACGCGATGGCCACGACCGGTAGGTCGGCCATCGACAGCAATCCGGGGCGGGCGTCGACCACTGCGGTGGCGGCATTGGCGGCGACGGCGATTGTGCTCAGGAAAGACTCGAATCCGGTGGCGGCGTTGATCTCGACCGTCTGCTCATCGCCTTCGATGCGGCACGAGTCGCCCGGCCGGATCTCATCGCGATCCTCGAAGAACCCGAAAACAATCTCGAGGTCGATCATGTGGCGACCACCGCGCATCCCGCGAGCAGCGTGCCGGACGGCGGCGATGGTTCCCGGTTCGAGCGCCAGGTGTGTCCCGACCCGCCGCGAATCGGTGACGAAGGCGGGACGCACCGGGTCGACGATGATCTTGTCGAGTTGCCAACCCAGGCCGCCCGCCAGCGCGGCGATCGCCTGCTCGAACCCGACGTGGCCGATGACGGCACCGTCGGCGGTGGCGGCAGCGAACTCTTCGGGTGTCAATCCGAGGCCGAACTTCGACAGAATCGCCGAGTACCGCGACATGTCGGTCTGGCGACGAATAACTACACTATTGACGTTTTGCGTGAGGGAACTCAGCAGCAACGGCAACGTGTCCATGATCATGCCGGGGTTCGCCCCCGTGCCCAACACGGACACGTTGTTCGACTTCGCGGCAAAGTCCAGCCTGGCAGCGACATCGGGATGGCTGTACCACGGATAGGCCAGCTCCTCGCAGATGCTCACGACATTGACGGACCGTTCCAGCAACGGAACCGCAATATCGGCGACCTGCGCCACATGGGATGTGGTCGCCACGATGGCCACATCGGCGTCAGGCAGATCGGCAGTATCGCCGACAACCGCCACTCCGAGCGGCCCGACGCCGAGCACGTGACCCACGTCTGTCCCGATGAGCTCCGGACGAGGATCGGCGGCGCCCACGATCCGGCAATCCATTCGCCGAGACATCGACGATCCGATCGCCTGCCCCGTAGCACCGAGCCCGACGAGGGCAACTCGAATGACGGACACCACAACTCCCTTCCGGTGTGACCTGCGCAATAGCTAAAACATACATCGTTGTCGGATTTTTGCAACCGTGGGTTTCGGGACTTCGGATGCGGCCGGAACCCCGCCGCCGACGAGCGGATCTGCTTCGCCGCGGGTCGCACCGGCCATCCGCACAGGACACCTCCGCAAGGCGTGTATTCGTGCACGTATGCCGGTGCGGGCCAAGGCGTCAGGATTGCGGCATGTCTGCGATCGTCTCCCCCATCGACGGCACCGTCATCACGGAAGTCCCCGATTTCGACGCCGAGGCCGTCGACGCGGCCATGCGGTGTGCTCTTGCGGCGCAAGACGATTGGTGTTCTATCGGCCCGGTAGAACGCGCTGTGGTCCTGCGGCGCATCGCCCCGGAGTGTGGACTCAGGAGCTGGCCCGCGCGCACCGGATGGCCGCGCGACTGCGCGCGGGAACGGTGTGGCTCAACACCTTCAAGATGATCTCGGACCTAGGACGTGTTGCTAAAGGGTTTCCTGTTAGCGTTTCGTTCGTGAGTGCAGCGTTGGAGCGGATCACTGAGCGCGTCAACCGTCTGGGAGATGTCGAGGATCCCGGAACGCCGACGCCGCTGTTGACGATCGATGAATTCTTTGACGGTAATGACGTTGTGGGCAGCATCGGATGCAACCTGTATCCGGAGGTTGACCCTCAGGTGGTTCGTGCGGCGCTGGTCAGGATCGCTGAGCGCCCAGATGTTTACGACGTGCGCGTCGCTATCTACAGCTTTGACGATCCAGACTGGCCGTATGCGGAACGTGTGGTGATCGCGACGACATCCACACCCGCCGAGGTGATGGATTGGTTCCCTGAAGATCTCGCCCCGAGTGATGCGTGGGTGGGGCCGGAGGAGGGCTTCAACACTGAGCCGTATGAACTTGCAGCCGGCAGTTCCATGGTCATCTGCTGGTGGGATTAGCGAGCCTGAACCCAGTGGAGGGTGGCGGCGAGGCAGAGTCCGGCGTGGTAGTTGCGGGCGGTCTTGTCTGAGCGCATCGCGATGCCGCGCCATTGCTTGAGCTTGTTGAAGCACCGCTCCACGACGTTGCGGCCGCGGTAGCGGGCGCGCTGCTGGTCGCCGAACTCGATCGGCCGACCCGGCTTGTTCCGGCGGTGCGCGACCTGATCGTCCCGCTCGGGAATCGTCGCGGCGATCCCACGCTCACGCAGCCAGGCGCGGTTCGCTCTGGACGGGTACCTCTTGTCGGCCATCACCCGATCCGGTCTCGTTCGCGGCCTGCCCCTGCGACCGGGCACCCGGATTTGCTCGAGCGTCGCCGTCATCATGCTGGTGTCGGCAGCCTGCCCCGGGGTGAGGATAGACGCGAGAGCGCGTCCCTTCCCGTCGCAGTCCAGATGATTCTTCGTCGTCAACCCGCCCCGAGTGCGTCCGATCGCATGATCAGGCGGCTCGTCACCCACCCAGTCCACGTCACCGGATCGCTGCGCGAGGGACTGCGGTTGTTCCAGCACCCGCGCCCAGACGCCCTGCTCGGACCACCGGTTGAAGTTCTTGTAGATCGTGTTCCAGTTCCCGAACCGCTCCGGCACATCCCGCCACGGCGCGCCCGTCCGGAACCGCCACACGGTCGCTTCGACCACCATGCGTCGATCCACCGGCGGACGCCCCGTCGCCTTCACAGTCGGGAACAACGGCCCGATCACAGCCCACGCCTCATCCGAGATCACATCACGCGCCACGACATCCGGCTTCGCCCGCACGCCAGTCAAACGCGTTTAGCAACACGTCCTAGTGCCGTTCGGTGGAATCGACCGGTCTGGCCACGGCCGGGAAGGCGGCCGATCCGCCATCGAGCTCTACACCCGGGTCAAGAGTGTCTGGACGTCGCTGCACGATGACGAGGTGACCGCCGATATCTGCCTGTGAATCACAGCCAGTCGGCCGGCCGGATCTCGTCGGCACCGGGGACCACGGCGCGCGGCCGCTCGCCGGCACCGTCCAGCGGCCGCGTCGCGTCGACGCCGACCCGATCGGTCACCCCGCCTTCGCGCAGGCTGCGGTCGACGGGGTTGCCCCGACCGCCCGGGATGACCACCAGATCGCGAGAGCCCTGCACCCGCGTCGCAATGGCTCGCTCGACCGCCGCACTGTCATGCGGAGAGACGTCGGCATCCACCACCACCACGTGTTTGAGGTCCCGATGCCCGGCGAACGCGGCGACGATCGCGTCCATGCCGTCGCCCTCATGCTGCTTTTCGATGCTCACGATCGCGTGGAACTTGCGCAGCCCGCCAAGGGTTACCCGCACATCGCGCAGCCCGGGCAGCACGGCCCTGATCGCGCCGAACAGCACCCCCTCGTTGGGCAGCCCCATGATGTTGAGTTGCTCCCGCGATCCCGATGTCAAGCCCTGGTAGATCGCATCCCGACGCCGGGTCAGCGCGGTCGCCCGGAACACCCGCGCGGGTTCGCTCTCGTATTCGCCGTCGAACTCGGCGAACGGTCCCTCGTCCGCCCAACGGCCGGGCACGATCTCCCCTTCGAGCACGATCTCCGCCTCGGCCGGGACGTGCACCGGCACAGTACGGCACGCCACCAGAGGGAGCTGCCGATTCTGCAGTGCCCCAACGATTCCCAGTTCGTCGAAGCCAAATGGGGCGGCGCTTCCCGAGGTCGCGGCGGCCAGCCGGGTGGCGGCGTCCAGCCCGAGCACCACCGCGACCGGTAGCGCCCGGCCGGCGGACTCGGCCCGCTGCAGCAGCCGGTGTAAGTGGCGCTGCACGATCACGATGCCCGTCTCGTTTCCCCCGCGCAGTTGCATCCGGTGATACGACAGGTTACGTACCCCCAGTTCGGGATCCTCGGCGATCACCACCCCGGTGGTGATGTAGGGCCCGTTGTCACCTTCGTGATGGGTGAGTACCGGCAGTTCGGCACCGAGGTCGAGCGCCTCGCCGGCCAGCACCTCCTCCTGTACCGGTCCGCTGGAGACGATCACCGGTGCCACCGGGTGGCGTAATGCGTTGGCGTAGCGCCGCGCAACCTGGTCGATTCCGACGCGGAAGGAGGTCGCGATCATCTCGCGTGATGCCTGGGTGTTGATCACCACGGGGTGGCGCGAGCCCACCACAGACTCGAACACCAGCGCCGGGCCGGTCTCGCAGGCGCGGGCCAGTGCCGCGATCTGGAATCGCGGATCGGCCTGGCGGCGGACCCGCGCGAGTAGTCCCGCGCGGTCCAGCAGCCGCAGCTCCTCGCGCAGGTTGTGCGCAGCCGCGGCCTGATCTGGTTCAGCCATCGGCGATTCCGTTGCGCCTGCGACGCCCTTGCCAGCGGACCAAACCCGGTGCGGCCAGGCCGAGCACATCGAAGGCTCTCGTCACGGTGTGCGTGATCATCTCGTCGATGTCGGCGGGTCTGTGGTAAAACGCCGGCACCGGCGGCATGATGATGCCGCCGGATTCGGTCACCTGGCTCATCAGCCTCAGATGCCCCGCATGCAGCGGGGTTTCGCGCAGCAACAGCACCAACCGCCGACGTTCCTTCAGCATCACATCGGCAGCCCGCACCAGCAGTGTCGCATCGAAGCAATTCGCGACCGCGGACAGGGTTTTCACGCTGCAGGGGGCGATCAGCATGGCATCGGCGGTTGACGACCCACTGGCCAGCGTCGAGGCCAGGTCATGGTCGTCGTGCACCGTGTCGGCCAGCGCCAGCACATCGCGCACCGTCCAGTCGGTCTCCTGGTGGATCGAATCGCGGCCGGCCCGAGTGACGATCAGATCGGTGTGCAGATCATCGATCTCGGCGGCCAGTTCGAGGGCCCGGATGCCCAGTGCGCTACCGGACGCACCGGTAATGCCGATGATCAGTCGGGCCACCACGTCACCTGCGCTCGGCGGTCCACAGATCGAAGTCGCAGCCGTCGGGCGCCTGTGTCACGTGGCTTTGGTAAAGGCGACCGTAGCCGCTGAGCCCCGACGGGAAGTCGGCGGTCGGCCGGCTCGCCGCACCGCGCGCCCGCTCCGCCAGCTGCTCGGGCGAGACCAGCAAGTCCAGCCTGCGCTCGGCCACCGACATCCGGATACGGTCACCGGTGCGCACCAGGCCGAGTGGGCCGCCGACGGCGGCTTCGGGCGCCACATGCAGCACGATCGTGCCGTAGGCGGTGCCGCTCATCCGCGCGTCAGATATGCGCAGCATGTCGGTTACTCCGCGCTGAGCGAGTTTGCGAGGGATCGGCAGGTATCCGGCCTCGGGCATTCCCGCGGCGATCGGTCCGGCATTCTGCAGCACCAACGCGTCATCCTCGGCCACATCGAGGTCCGGATCGTCGATCCGGTCGGCCATGTCCTGAAGCGATGTGAACACCACTGCGCGAGCGGTCTTTTCGAACAATTCCGGGGTCGCAGCCGAACGTTTGAGCAGCGCACCGTCCGGCGCCAGGCTGCCGAACAGCGCCACCAGCCCGCCGTGCGGATCGACCGGCGCCTCGGGCGCGGCGATCACCGCGCTGTCATGCCACTGGCCCGCCGCCTCGACGCCGTCCCGCAGCGTGCCGCCCCATACTGTCGGCGCGGACAGGTCGCACCGGCCGTCCAGCTGACGCAGCACCTGAGGTATGCCCCCGGCCGCGTGCAGATCCGACATGTAATGCGATCCGGTGGGTTTCAGGTCGACGAGAACCGGTGTGGCGTCGCTGAGTTCGTTGAACCGCTGCATATCAAGCCGAAGCCCGGCCCGCCCGGCGATGGCGGCCAGGTGCACCACGGCATTGGTGGACCCGCCCAGGGCGAGCAGCACCCGCACAGCATTGTCGAGCGCCTGTTCGGTGACCAGCTGGCGGGGCGTGGGCGAGCCATCGACAGCCAGCCGCGCGGCGACCGCCCCGGTGCGTTCGGCGATCCGCAACCGGTCAGCGTGAACGGCCGGTACGGTCGCGGCGCCGGGCAGGCTCAGCCCCATCGTCTCGATCAGCGCCGCCATCGTCGAGGCCGTCCCCATCACCGGACAGGTACCTGCGGTGGCGGCCAGGTTGCGTCGCACCGACGTCAACCGCTCGGTGTCGACGTCACCAGCCCGGAATTTGGCCCAGTAGCGGCGGCAGTCCGTGCACGCACCGAGCGCCTCGCCTTCGAAGGAGCCGGTGCTCATCGGCCCGACCGGCAGCATGATGGCCGGCTTGTCCACCGACAACGCGGCCATCAGCTGCGCCGGTAATGTCTTGTCACACCCGCCGATCAGCACCACCGCGTCCATCGGCTGACCCCGCACCAGCTCCTCGGTCTCCATCGCCGCAAGATTGCGGAAGTACATCGAGGTCGGCGACAGGAACGCTTCGCCCAACGAGGCCGTGGGAAACACCATCGGCAACGCCCCCGACGTCAATAAACCGCGCTTGACAGCCTCCACGAGGCTGGGCACCAATCGGTGGCAGTTGTTGAAATCGCTTGCTGTCCACGTGATACCGACGACGGGCCGCTCGAGAAGTTCTTCGGTGTAGCCCATCGAAGACGCGAACGCGGTGCGCAGAAAGCGGGCGAATCCCTTGTCGCCGTAGTCGGTGAGGCCGTCTTCCAGTCCCATTTCTTCTCCCCTACATCCGGAATCGCAGGTCGGTCAGCGACTTCACCAGGCGCAGAAAGTCCACCGGCCGCCCCACGGTCTCGACGCCCACCAAGGCGCCGGCCAGATAACGCTCCACGGTCAGTTCATCGTCGGTGGCGCTCACCACGTCGTGGGTGTCCAAATCGGCCGGCAGCCAACCGGCCTGCTGCAGCCGGATACCGGTCTGCTCGGACCAGAACGTCGGGATCGACGTGGACACCTCGGGCTGGCCGAGCAGGCTGGCGACCACCGCCTTGGCCTGAGTCACCGCGTTGTGCACCGATTCGATGCGGGCTTCCAGGCCCCCGGCCGTGCGCAGCGACGCGGCATCCCCCGCGGCATAGACATCCGGCAGCGTTGTCCGCCCGGCCTGGTCGACGAATACACCGCGACCGCACTCTGCGCCGTCGGCGGCGGCCAGCTCGACATTGGGTACCGCGCCGGTCGCATACACCACCAGGTCGACGGTGAGCCGAGTTCCGTTGCGCAGTACCACCACAACGCTGTCGTCCTGCTCGGTCAGTTCGGTAACCAGACAGTCGAGGTGCACCCGCAGGCCGCGCTGCTCGTGGCGACGCCGCAACCATTTCGCCGTGAACGGTGAGACCTTCCCCGGCAGCAAGCTCGTCCCGGCCTCCACCAGCGTCACGTCGAGACCGAGTCCGATCAGCGAGCTCGCGATCTCCAGGCCGAGGAATCCGCCACCGATGATGAGGCAGGAACGTGCGCCAGCCCGTAGCGCCGCCTGTAGTCGCTGTGCATCCGGCAGCGTGCGCACCGCGTGTATCCGGTGGCGGTGCGGCCAGGGCGGCGGCACCGCCCGCGCTCCGGTGGCAAGGACACACGTGCTGTATCGGACTACGGTGCCGTCGTCGAACATGACTCGGTGCGCACGCGAATCCAGCTGCACCGCACGACGTTCGGTGTCGACGTCAACCCGCAGGTCGGAGTACAGGTGCGGGGCGCGCAGCGACAACCGGTCGGCGGCCATGCCGGCCGCCAGCACGGCCTTGGACAGCGGGGGCCGCTCGTAGGGCAGCAGCGGCTCGTCTCCGACCAACCGGATGCTGCCGTCGTGGCCGCCGCGCCGCAGCCCGTGGACCACCTCGGCGCCGGCCTGCCCGGCGCCGATGACCAGGACGTCGGCCACGCACGTACTGTCTGCCGGGACGCTCGTGGCCGAGGCGGCTGACACCGAATTCGTCACGATTGGTCCCCCAGGCCGCCCAGGCACACGTACTTCACCGAGAGATAGTCGTCGAGTCCGAGGTAGGACCCCTCGCGGCCGTATCCGGATTCCTTGACCCCGCCGAACGGCGCCACCTCGGTCGCCACCAGGCTCTCGTTCACACCGACCATCCCGTACTCGAGCGCCTCGCTGACCTGGATGACCCGCGCGTAATCACGGGTGTAGAAGTAGGCCGCCAGGCCGTAGGCGGTGTTGTTGGCCCGTTCGATCACCTCGTCGACGGTGTCGAAGACGGACACCGGCGCGATCGGGCCGAAGATCTCCGCGCGGGTGATCGCCGCGGTATCGGCGACATCGCCGAGAATGGTCGGCTCGAAGAACAGTCCGCCCGTCGCGCGGCCGCCCAGCACCACGCGGGCGCCGTCAGCCTCGGCTTCTTTGACGGCCAGTTCCATCGCGGCCAGGGCGTCACGGTTGATCAGCGGTCCCAGGTCGGTTGATCCGTCGTCGCCGGGGCCCACCCGCAGCTCGGCCACCGCCGCGGCGAACCGGCGCAAGAACTCGTCGGCTACCGTACGCGCGACGTAGATGCGGTTGGTGGCCACACACGTCTGGCCGCAGTTGCGGAACTTGCTGGCCACCGCGCCGCGCACCGCGAGATCCAGATCGGCGTCGTCGAACACGATCAGCGGCGCATTGCCGCCCAGTTCCAACGACATCCGTTTCAACGTGGCCGCTGAATCGCGCGCCAGGATCTTGCCCACCTCGGTCGATCCGGTAAACGAGATCTTTCGAACATGCGGGCTCGCGGTGAGCACCTTCCCCAGACGCGGGCCGGACCCGGTGATGACGTTGACCACCCCGTCGGGCACGCCGGCGCGCGCCCCGATCTCGGCGAGCGCGAGCGCCGTCAGCGGCGTCTCCTCAGCGGGTTTGACCACAACGGTGCAGCCTGCGGCCAGCGCGGCGGCGACCTTGCGGGTGATCATGGCGGCCGGGAAGTTCCACGGCGTGATGACCCCGACGACACCGACGGGCTCGCGCAGCACAAGCAGCCTGCGGTCAGCGGTGTTGGCCGGGATGGTGTCGCCGTAAGCGCGCCGGCCCTCCTCGGCGAACCATTCCAGATAGGACGCGGCCTGGGCGATCTCAGCGCGGGCCTCGCGCAACGGTTTACCTTGTTCGCGGGTCAGCAGCGCGGCGAGTTCTTCGCCGTGCGCCAAAACAGCCTCGTACCAGGCGCGCAGAATGCGGCAGCGTTCTTGTGCCGGGCGCCTGCGCCAGCCCCGGTAGGCACGGCGAGCCGCGGTGATCGCGTCGGACACATCGTGTTCGGTCATCGCCGGCACCTGGGCGATCACCGCACCGGTGGCCGGGTTCTCCACGGGAGACGTGGCGCCATCGGCGGCGTCCACCCAGCGCCCGTCGACGTAGGCCTGCCAAGCCCGGTCGACCTCCGTCAAACGCAGTGAATCTGTCTGCACCGAAACCCCTTTCGGTCCATGGCGGTTGAGGCATCTGAGACTGCCGCCGTGTGCCTCCCGATCGTAAAAGCGGGGAGACGGTCGAACCGATAGTCAGATGTACGAGGATCCGGCCGACTACCGTCGCCGTGCACTAATCGACGGCAGAGCCGTGACGGTTGCGCTCGATGTCGAGCGCCAGGATCGCCAAGTAGAGATTGACCAGGTCCGCGAACGACGTCAGGTCACGGTCGGTCAGCTTTTCGATCAACTGCATGCGGTAGCGAAACGTGTTGCGGTGCACGTACATGGCCTCGGACGCCTGCGACACCTGGCAGTCGTGTTCCACGAAGGCTCGCAGGGTCTCCACCAGGCACGACTCGTGTTCGCGGTCGTATTCCAGCAGCGGGCGCAGCATCTCCTCGCCGAGCGAGCCCAGCGGCACTTTCAGGTTGGCCAGCAACAATCGCGACATGCTGACCGGTGCGGGCTGGTTGACGCCCGGCCCGTGGCTCAGCGCCTCCTGCGCCTCGTACCACGACATCCGCAGCCCCGTGACGCCCGGATACACGCCGCCCAGCCCGATGCTGACTGGGCCCAGCCGGCCCAGATGCTCGCGCATCCCGCAGGTCAGCCGCTCCACGTCTACCCGCTCCGATACCACCAGCGCGATCACGTCACTGACCAGGGCCACCACATACTGACCGACGCCGCCGGGCAGAAAACGGTCCCCGTTCCAGGGCACGTCGTGCAGGCGTTCCGGCGGACATGCCACCCGGGCGAGCACCACCCGGTTGCCGGCTTGGGTGTCCACACCCCATCTCGCCAGCCGGTTCGCCCCCGCAGTGTCAGAGACGTCGCCGTGCACCAGATCCTCGATGACCTCGCCGACGAGTTCCCGCCTGCCGTTGCGCTCTGCCTGCAGCCGGGAGAACTCCAAGGCCACCAGCCCTAGCGCAAAGCGAACCACATCCTGGGTCTCCGCGCCGCCCCTGGTGCAGACGAACGCCACGTTGTGGTTGGCGACGCTCACCGGATAGCACGTCACGCCCGCTACCACCGATCCGAACTGCAGCCGGCTGCGCGCCGCCAGGATCTCCCCGGTCGGCCAGACCTCACCGGTCGGCGTCGCCGCCAGCACGTTGCCGTGGAAGTCGATCAGCGCCACCGGCGCGTCGAGCATCGTGCGCAGCCGCGCGATCAGGCCGTCCAGCCCCTGCCGGGACAGCAGCGCGTCGGTCAGCGCCTCGTGCACTTCGAGGGTGCGCCGGGCCACCGCGTACCGGTCGGCCACCTGCCGGTCTACCACGTACTCCGCGACCGACCGAAACGTCGTGCGCAACGGAATCTCGATCAGTGGCAGGTTGAACCGGCGGGCGGCCTCCACCAGGGCCACCGGAATCTCCGTGTGCTGCAGTGCCGGAGCCACGCTTGTGCCGACAGCACTGACACCGGCCGACGCGACGCGTTCCATGAACGTCGTGATCTCGGGGCTGGTCGGCTCCGGCCAGGAGATCCCCAAGGTGAGGATCAGCTCGTCGCCGAGCAGGTACGGCGCCGGGTCGACCATCTCGGTCACCGTGACCCAGCGGATCTCCCGCTGTTCGGCGCCCTCTGGCAGATAGATCGCGCGGATGCCGAACTGCTCGGCGTCGAGTAGGGTCCGCAGGCTGACCGGACCTATGCCGGCGACGCCGCCGCCGAGTGGGCCTGAACGGAACTGCATGGTGCCCTGCAAGATAGCCCACCCGTCGAAATTGTTCAGCCGACGATGTTGTTGACAGGTGTCTGCGGCGCCTCGCCGCGTGCGCCTGCCGCCACATTGGCGACCGCGAGCTCGATCATCGCTCGGCGGGTGTGCACCGTGGCGCTGCCGATGTGCGGTGTCAGCACCACGTTGTCCAGCTGCAGCAGCGGGCTGTCCTTGCGCAGCGGCTCATCGACGAACACATCCAGCGCCGCACCGGCGATCCGGTTACTGGTCAGTGCGTCCAGCAACGCCGCCTCGTCGACCACCGCGCCGCGCGCGGTGTTGATCAGGTAGGCACTGGGCTTCATCAATGCGAAATCCTCGGCCGTGAAAAAGCCGCGGGTGCGCTCGGTCAACGGGGTGTGCAGCGAAACGAAGTCGGACTCGGCCAGCATCGTCTCCCACTCGGCGTAGTGCGCCAGGCCGCTGTTGTCGATCTCGGGGTTGGGCTTGCGATTGTGGTAGAGCACCCGCATGCCAAGCGGCGCGACGAGTTCGGCGAGGCGACGCCCGATCCGGCCCATGCCGACGATGCCCAGCGTCGCGCCGTGCACGTCACCGGTCAGTGGCGCCCACTCCGGTCCCCAGTTGCCGTTGCGGATCCAGCGGTCCGACCACACGATCCCGCGCGCGATTCCCAGGATCAGGCCCAGGGTCACCTCGGCCACTGCGTTGTCCAACACACCGGGGGTGTTGCTGATGATCACGCCGGCAGCGGTGGCGTCGTCCACAATGATGTTGTCGTAGCCCACGCCGTAGTTCGACACCAGCTTCAGCGATGGCAGCTGCGCCAGCACCCCGGCGTCGATCTTGGTGTCTCCGTCCAGGATCCACGCCGTCGGCGCACCGTAGGCCGCCAGGTCACTTTCCGTGCCCGCGGGCACATCGACCACGTCGAAGTCGGCTTTCAACGCCTGCAGCAGATCCGCGGGCACGTCGGTGGAATTGAAGATCGTCGTCATCAAATCAGTCCTTTGATACTTGTTATCGGTCACAAATCCAGCTGCTGCGAAGGTACTTCGACCTCGATGCCGTCCAGTTCGGCCGTCGCGATCACCTGGCAGCTGAGCCGGCTGGTCTCACACGACTCCGGGACGACACCCAACAGGGCCTGCTCAGTGGGTCCCGGTGCGTCCAGGCGGTCGGCCCATGGAGCACGCACCCGCACATGACAGGTACCACAGATCGCACCGCCACCGCATTCCGCGACGATCCCTTCGACACCCTCCTGGCGGGCGGCCTCCATGAGCGACCACCCGTCGTAGACGTCGAGGGTGACCTGCTCCCCGGACGGCAGAATGAATGTTGCCTTGATGTCGCTCACAGGAACACCGTCAACGCTTTGGCCAGCAGTACGTTCTGATCCAGGTGCACCACCCGGCGTAGCAGCCGCCAGCCGTCGGGTCCCTCCTCCAGGGTGTCACTCCGCTTGCCGACGAACAAATTCACTTCGTCCTCACCGCGGTTCTGGTACACCAGGATTCGTGATCTGGCCACCACCTGTCGGCCCTGTTCACCCTCGGCGACATCGGTGATCCTGGTGTTGGTGACCAGGTGCGAAACCCGCGACGGCGGTTCCTCGGCCCAGTGGATGTTGGTCTGGATCTGCCGGATCCGCTGGGTGATGGTGTCCAGACCCTCGTCCATCCAGCACAGATCGTGTTGCTCGACGGTGAATTCCGTTGTCGCGGTCCGAGGTACGTTGCGTGCCAGCGGCACCACGTAGCGCACATCGGGGTGCAGCAGCGTGAGCCACTGATCGTAGTCGCGGTCGTCAAGCAGATCGGCCTCGTGAAACAGAAACTGCTGCACCGAGAATGCCAACTGCAGGTCGGCACCCGGCGCGGTGGGCACGGTGGTCATCGACGCAACACCTCCTGATCAAGCGCGGCCACTGGCGCCAGTTCATTCCAACTGTCCGCCTTCATGAAATCGGCCCAGCGGTTGTAGAAGATCCGCGCGTTCTCCTCGGTGAATTCACCGTTGTCGACCGCCCCGTCGAGCCCGTCGATGGGTTTGGCGTGACCGAGTCCCATCTCGTAGTTGAAGTACAGAGTGCGCGAGACGGTGCCGAGACTGGACTCCGAGGCGTAGGTCCAGTTCTCCATGTCATCGGATTCGGTCAGCCCGCCCGGACCGGAGTACCGCAGGTAGTAGTGGCGGGCCGTGTCCTTCACCTGCTGCGGGGCGTCCCGGTCCACGAGGAAGATGCGCCACATCTCCATCTCGGTGGGCGAAATCGGGTGGAACACCGCGATGGTGCGGGGTTGGCGGCCATGGAACGACATATTGGGAAAGATGGTGCCGACGGTCATGCTGACCCGAGGGCTGTCGCCGAACCGCTCGACGCGCCGCTCGTGGCAGCGCCGGTAGTACTCGGCGACCTCCGGATCGTTGTCCCAGCCGCCGGGGTACTCCGGTTCGGAGTAGTACGGCGGCTCCCCGATCACGCCGTGGCCCAGGCCTGGGAAGCCGAGCGTGGTGACGTTCTCAGGTTCGTCGTCCCGCCGGCCACGTCCACCGCTGGGCCCGATGCCGACGAGGTCCACCGAGCGGTGGCTGACATCGTGATAGTTGTCGCCGATGAAGTTCTCCGGGGCGAACTTCCAGTTGCACGGCACCCGCCACTTCAGGATGCCGCCGATCATCTCGTTGTTGCCCTCGGTGCCATCCCGTCCGTCGAGCGCATAGTCGAGATACAGCCGCATGTCGCCGAGATAATCCATGAGGTCGGGCGCCTGCGGGTCCCAAGACGCCCACACCGTGCCCTTGTACACCGCGACGCGTGGCACCGGCACCAAACCCCAGGCCTTCTTGTCCAGTTCGCCGTGATAGTAGGTGGTGAAACCCGGAACGCCCACCAGCTCACCCGGGCGCTCCACCAGGCGGCCATCGATGGAGTAGCTCCAGCCGTGGTACGGGCAGGTGAAGTTGCGGGTATTGCCCATGTCGTAGCGGCACAGCTTCATCCCGCGGTGCGTACAGGTGTTGAGCAGTACGTGTACGTCGCCTTCCATGTCCCGGGAAACGATCACCGAGTCAGTTCCCATACGGGACACCACGTAATCGCCCTTGTTGCGGATCTGGTCCTCGTGCGCGACGAACAACCATGCACGGGTGAAGATGTGCTTGAGCTCGCGTTTGAAGATGTCGTCGTCGACGAAAACTTCGCGGCTGACGAGGCCGCGCTCGCGGACGACCAACTCGTCGATGCGTTCCTTCACGGATCCGCCTCCAGTCAACTGTTGATGTTCAGGATTGAGGTTATGGAGCTGCCCAGTACTCCGGTATGTGCGCGTGCATGGCCTACCGGGACCGGTTGGTGCGTCAGTACAACGTCGCCGCGTCGGCCAGATGGCAAGCGGCAGTCCGCCCTTCGCCTATCTCCAGGAGTTGCGGCAGTTCGGTGGCGCAGATGCCAACCGCCTCCGGGCATCGGGGATGAAAAGGGCATCCCGACGGCGCCTGTGCGGGATCGGGCACATCTCCGGGAAGCACCCGGAGCTGGCGGCGCCGGCCGTCCGGAACGGGTACGGCGTCGATCAACGCGCGAGCGTACGGGTGCCGCGGCGCACGCCAGACATCGGCGGTGGCCCCGAGTTCGGCGACCCGGCCCAGGTACATCACCGCCACCCGGTCGGCGATAGCGCGCACCACCGCCAGGTCGTGCGAGATGAAGATGAGCGAAATGCCGTCGTCGGAACAGACATCCACGATCAGCTGGGCCGCATACGCCTGGGCCGACGCATCCAGTGCGGAGATCGGCTCGTCGGCCACGATCACCTCAGGTTCGGTGGCCAATGCACGCGCCAGCGCGATCCGTTGCCGCTGCCCACCCGAGAACTCATGCGGGTACTTGCGGGCAGCCGTCGCAGGTAGCCCGACCCGGTCCAGCAGTTGCCCCAACTCAACACCGCCGGTGCCGCCGCGGAGCTTCCGTGCCCGGATCACCTCGGCGAGTTGGTCTCCCACCGTGCGCCGGGGGTTCAGCGACGCCGCAGAGTCCTGGAAGATCATCTGCACTTGGCACTGATCGGCCGGCCTGGCGCGTCGGCCGAGCGGCACCACATCGCGCCCACGATAGGTGATCGAACCCGACGTCAATGGCGCCAGGCCCACCAGGGCCCGCGCCAAAGTCGACTTACCGCAACCACTTTCCCCGACAACGCCCAGGATCTCCCCCGCGGCCAGGTCCAGAGACACGCCGTTGACGGCCCGGACGACGGTGTGATCCGCACGCCGGTATTGCACCACCGCGTCACGGACAGAGAGCACCGAGTCGCTCATGACACCACCTGCTCTGCGATCTCGCTTCCCCGCTCGGCAACGAAACACGCGACACTGTGACCGTCGGCAACGTTGTCGAGATCGGGGATGCGCGTCTGACATTCCTGCACTGCCCGTTCACATCTGGGAGCGAAGACGCAGCCCTCCGGCCATTCCCCGATCCCCGGCGGTGCGCCGCGCAGCGGCCGCAACCCGAACTCACCGTTCGCGTCCTCCACATGGGGCAGCGCAGCCAGCAGCGCGGACGTATACGGATGTGTAGGTCGCCGAAACACCTCCGCGGCGGGCGCCTGTTCGATGATCCGCCCGGCATAGAACACCGCGAGATCATCGGCGACGCTGGAAAGCACACCCAGGTCGTGCGTGATGACCATGATGCCGACTCCGGTCTCACTGCGCAGCGTGTCCAGCAGCTGCAGAATGCCGGCCTGCACGGTGACATCCAGTGCGGTCGTGGGCTCGTCGGCGATCAGCACCTTGGGCTCGCAGGCCAGCGCGATCGCGATCGCGACCCGCTGTCGCATACCGCCACTGAGCTGATGCGGATACGCCTTGAGCGTGCGCTCAGGGCTGGGCAGCCGCACCTGTTCGAGCAGTTCGACCGCACGCGCCTTCGCGACGGCACGAGACACCTTGCGATGCTTGATCAGATGGTCGGTCAACTGACGCCCCACGGTCAGCATCGGGTGCAGGCTGCTCATCGGGTCCTGGAACACCATCGCGACGTCGCGGCCACGCACCTCCCGCATCCGGCGCGGACTCAACTCCAGCAGCTCGCGGCCGTTCAGGGTGATGGATCCGGTGTGGCGCGCGCCCGAGGGCAACAGTCGCAACACCGACAACCCGGTCATGGTCTTGCCGCTGCCACTCTCGCCCGCGACACCCAGAATCTGTCCTTCCGCCAAGGTCAGGTTCACGTCGACGAGGACCGGCTGGTACGTACCTGCCACCGGCAGACTGACATTCAGATGGTCGATGCGCAGTAGCGTCACGACGCCCTCCCCGCTTCGGCCTGCCGCTTGGTGCGGGGGTCGAGGATGTCGCGCAGGCTGTCGCCGATCAGGTTGAACGCCAACGCGACGGTCAGAATGGCCAGGCCCGGGAACACCGCGATCCACCACGACGAGAATTGATTGGCGCCCGCCGCGATCATCGAACCCCACTCCGGGGTGGGTGGCTGGGCGCCGAGACCGAGGAACGACAGTCCGGCCAGCAGCAGAATCGCGCCGCCCACCTCTTGGGTGGCCAGCACCAGGACGGGTCCGGCCACGCTCGGGAGGACATCCATCCGGATCGACCGCAGCGACGACGTCCCGGCCAACCGACTGGCCAGCACGAAGTCCGATTCCCGCAGAGTGACCACGAGCCCGCGCACGGTGCGGGCGTAGATCGGCCATGACACGATCACACCGGCGAGCACCGAGTTGTGCAGGTTCGCACCGAGTGACGCCGCGATCGCCATCGCCAGGATGATCACCGGGAACGCGAAGACCAGGTCGACCAGTCGCATCAGTACCTCATCGACCCAGCCGCCGAAGAATCCTGCCACCAAGCCGATCACACCGCCGATGACGGCGGCGCAGACCACCAGGATGATGCCGAACACCACCGAGATCCGGCTGCCGTACAGCACCCGGCTGAGCACGTCGCGCCCGAGTTCGTCGGTACCGAACCAATGCTGCGCCGACGGCCCCGACAGTGGCGGAAACACCTGGGCCAACGGATCGTATGGCGCGATGTGCGGCGCGAAGAGCAGCACCACTGCCCACAGGGAGAGCATCACGGCGCCGGTCAGAAAAGCAGTGTTGCGATACTTGCCCAATCTCATTCGGCGCCATCGCCGATACCGGGGCTGCTCGATGACGTCATCGAATGCCGGCAGAGTGGTCGTCATGTCAGCCTCACTCGCGGGTCGAGGGCCATGTAGAGCAGGTCGACGACGAGGTTGATCAGGATGTAGGACAGTGAGACGAACAGGCTGACCCCCATGATTGCGCTCAGATCGCCTGCCGTCGCCGCGTGGTAGGCGTACTGCCCAAGACCGGGCCAGTTGAATACCGTCTCGATCAGTACGGTGCCGGCCAGCAGGGTGCCGAAAGCAACACCGGTCACGGTGATGATGGGTCCGGCGGCGGCCCGCAGGATGTACCGGAATGTAGTCTCGGTTCCGCTCAGCCCCTTGGCTTCTGCCGCGCGCACGTAGTCCTGCCCGAGCACCTCCAGCACCGAGGTGCGGGTGAACCGGATGATCAAACCCAACGTGTAGACCCCCAGCACCACTGACGGCAACACCAGATGTGAGGCTGCCGAAATGAATGCGGGCAGGTCCCCGGCCAGCAGGCTGTCGATGGTGAGGAATCCCGTGATCTTCGGCGGCGCAATGAATGTCGAGTCAAGTCGACCACCACTGGGCAACCAGCCCAACTTGGCGAAGAACACGAACGACGCCACCAGCCCGAGCCAGAAGATCGGGGTGCTTACGCCGAGCATTGCGATGATCCGGGCGAGCTGATCAGGAAACCTGTTGCGCCGTAGCGCAGCCCAGGTGCCCAGAGCGACTCCCACCACGACCACGAACAGCACGGCGGCCATCACGAGTTCGAGCGTCGCGGGTGCGTAAGCACCCAGATCCTCGACCACGGGACGGTGGGTCTGTTGAGACATTCCCAGGTCGCCGTGCAGCAGGTTCTTGAGGTAGATGAAGTATTGGATGACGGGGGGCCGATCCAGTCCGTATCGGGCTTCATATGCCGCCACGACCGCTGGGTCGCTGGCTGCGCGGTCACCGAGGTTGGCGGCTGCCGCGTTGATCGGCACCACGGTGGTGAGCAGGAAACTCACCACCGTGATGCCGACCGCGAGGATGGCGGTCAGGCCCAGCCGGCGCAGGGCGTAACGGACGAGGGGATGGCGACGCCGGGCGGGCGCGCTGGGCTCAGCGCGCACCTCCGGGTTCGCGGGGCTGTCGATGACCATCGGATACCCTTCGTCAGCCTCGGCCGACCTTGCCGAAATTCGTGCCGAGCGCTGGGTTGTAGTTCAGCCCGGTCAGGTTGTTGTCCGCGACGACATTCGCGGCCACCGTCACGATCGGAATGAAATGGTTTGTCGCTTTGAGGGTTTGGTCCCACTGCTGGAACGCCGCCACTCGCTGAGCTTCATCCAGCGTGGCGCTGGCCTTGTCCGCCAACTCCACCAGTTGCGGGTCCTGCTCCGGTGTCCAGTGAATCCGCTGGCCGAGCACACTGCCGGGGTTGTAGATCAGGAACTGGCTGGGATCGGGATAGTCCGGCGGGTAGGGGTACATCGCCGCCTGTGTCTTGCCCTCCTGGTAGCGGGTGCGCGTGACCTGTGTCGGGCCCGGCTTCAAAGTCACCTTGACACCGACCTCGCCGAGGCTCGAGGCGATACGTTGTGCGAACGTACCCATGTCGAGGCCGCCAACCTTGTAGTCACTGCCGTACTCCAGCACGACCTCGGCACCTTCCTTGCCGCTGGCGGCCAGGGAGTTCTTCGCCGCGCCAACATCGCGCTTGGTGGCGAACTGCTCTGGCAGCGCGGCCTTTACACTCCGCGGGATCAGGCCGGTGCCCTGCACCGCGCCAGGGCCGGCCAATTGCACCAGCCCGTCGTAGTCCACGCCGAGCGCGATTGCCTTACGGAAATCGGCGTTGGCGGTCGGTGAGTCGCCGGCGTTGGTGAGGGCCAGATAGACGACCTCGGGCGGCAGGCCGCTGTGCACGGACACCTTGGCGGTGTCCAGCTCGGCCAGCATCGGCGACGACAGGTTCAGCGCGACATCGGCATCGCCGTTCTGGACGTTCAGCGACTGCTGTTGCGGGCTGGAGGTGCTACGGAAAACCAACCGGGTGAATGTGGGTTTGTCACCGCGATAGTTCTCGTTCGCCTTGAGCACCAGCTTCGAGTTCGGTTCGTAGCTCTCCAACACGTACTGCCCGGTGCCCATCGACATCTTGTCGAACTTGGAGCCCGCGGCGTCTTCGGTCGCGGCGTTGGGTCCATCGGTGGCGCCGTGCTTCTTGGCCTCGACGGAGTTGATCACGCTGAAGTTGCCGGAGGTCAACATCACCGGCAGTTCCGGACGCGGTGTCTCCGAGGACACCACGATGGTCGAAGAATCCGGCGCGGTCACCGACAACCCGTCCATCAGATATGACGGGCTGCCCTTGTAGTTCTTGAGGCGGTTGAAGGAGAACACCACGTCCTCGGCGGTCATCGGAGTGCCGTCGGAGAATTCGACGTCCGGGCGCAGCCGGAAGGTGAACGTCTTGGCGTCGGGTGAGCCCTCGAAGCTCTCAGCAAGACTGGGCACCACCTTCTCGACCGATTCGCCGTCGAAAGTCACCAGGGTGTCGTAGGTGTGCAGCAGCGCGTTGGCGCCGGTGAAGTCGAATACCTGCGCGGGGTCGAGCGTGCTGATGTTGAGCACCTCGTCGATGACGAGCGTGTCGGCGGCCGCGGCATTTTGGCTTGATCCGCCACAGGCCGCCACCAGACCGACTGCGAGACTCAACGAGAGCAGCGCACTGGCTCGGCGCCTCACCCGAGTAATTCTCATAACCACCGCTTCCTGTGTCCGGTGAGAGCAGACCGGAGCCCTCACGTCGTGGTGCAGACCAGCCAACGCTGTCGTGAGGTGGGTCACCATGTGCGCCCGCACCGCGATTGCGCCACAAGTCGTCGGCGCGCACAGTGCGCGCACATCAACGCCTACGACGTTGTCGGCTGATTGGGCGTACCGTCGAAGTAGGTCGTTTCCTAGAAACGGTTGGCAGCGATGATGGCTCTCTCCACACGTTCCGCACGAGTGGCGCGCCTTGCGGGCACCGCGTTCGCGGCACTCGCGGTGATCGCCGGGCCGTCCCTGCTGGCGCCCGAAGTGGCACCCGCCCCGCTCGCGGACCCGTGCGTCAACGGCGTCATCCCGTGGAATCCGTACGTGGTGAACTGCAACCTGCAGCCCAGAGCACCCCGGGTGCGCGGGTCCGCCCCCGATGCCGGCGCGATCATCGCCTGCCGGGACAGGCCCGGATGCCTGTCCTGGTACGTCAACGGATGGTGATCCGGGCAGGGACAGCGCGGGCAGGGCTTCGGGGTCCAGGAGCCGGCCGAGTGCCCAATGTCACCCGACCCCCGACATCCGGGTCGAAACAGAGGGATATCCGTTGTGCGACGGCGAGTTTCGACCGAGCGAGGGCTGTTTTGCGCGCCGGAGATATCGGCGTCGGTGCTAACGTTGAAATAGGCGGACACCAGAAACGGTTGGCACTGACGATGAGTACGTCAACACAACGCGTCCTGCGCCCAGTGCTGCTGGGTGCGGCGACGCTCTCATTGGTCATCGCGCCGACGGAGATTCTCGAGCGGGTTGGCCCACAGTCCACCCAAACCCAGGCCCAGCCGTGCGTCAACGGCGTCGTCCCGTGGAATCCGTACGTGGTGAACTGCAACCTGCAGCCCAGACCACCCCGAGTGCGCGGGTCCGCCCCCGATGCCGGTGCGATCATCGCCTGCCGGGGCAAGCCCGGATGCCTGGGCTGGTACGTCAACGGGCAGTGGTGATCGGGCAGTGGTGATATGGGCAGCGACCGCAACGACGTAGAAAAGCGTTGGCATGACCCGGAGATGTTCCGGGCCGCGGTCACCTACGTGGTGTGCGTCGTCGCTGTCGCCGGGGTTGCGCTGACGTTCTACGCCTTCGACCGGTCGTTGCTCTCGGCAACGCTGGTTCCGACCATCATGTTCGTCGGCGGGGTCGGCGCCTTCGTCCGGACCTACCAGGTGTGGCGGGCCGAGGGCACTTGGCCGATCTGGCAGGGCGCCGGCTGGTTCCTGCTGGCGCTATCGCTGGTTTGCCTGTCTGTGCCCGGTTCGGCAATCCTGCACTGACCTTCGCCCGGCTCAGTCGAGTTCGATGTCGCGCAACTCGCGCTTGAGGATCTTGCCGGTCGGGTTGCGCGGCAACTCGTCGAGGAAGATCACCTCACGCGGCACCTTGTAGCGGGCCAGATGCTCCTTGACGTAAGCCTTGATCGCCTCTTCGTCGATGGTGGCCCCCTCGGCCTTCACCACGAATGCCCGCAGCCGCGCACCCCACTCCGGGTCCTCGACGCCCAGCGCGGTGGCCTCGACGACCTCGGGGTGTCCGCTGATCAGATCCTCGACCTCGGCCGGAAACACGTTCTCCCCGCCGGAGACGATCATCTCGTCATCTCGGCCGCTGACGTAGAGCAGGCCGTGCTCGTCGAAGTAGCCGACATCGCCCGACGACATCATGCCGTCGATGATCTGCTTGCCACCGCCGCCGGTATAGCCCTTGAACGGGAAGGTCGTTCGCACGAAGATGCGCCCCACCTGCCCCGGCGGAAGCTCCACGCTGTTGTCGTCAAAAATCTTGACGGTGATGCCCTTGACCACCGGTCCGACCGTGGACGGGTTGATCGACAGATCCCTGGGCCGCGCGATGGTCGCGAAGGCGATCTCGGTTGATCCGTACAGGTTGTAGATGACCGGACCGAGATCCTTGAGCGCCCGGGAGGCCAATTCGGCGCCGAGTTGGGAGCCGGAGACGAACATGATCCGCAGTGTGGACAGATTCGGCTTGGGCTGCATCTGCTCGAGCTGATCGAGCATGCGCGAGAGCATCACCGGCACCACCACCATCGCGGTCACCCGGTGTTTCTCAACGTCTTCCAGCACGGTGGCCGGCTTGAAGCGGCGACGCAGCACCAAGGTGCTGCCCAGCATCATCGCGATGGTGGCGTGCAGGAACCCGAGCGCGTGAAATATCGGCGCCGGCAACGAGGTCACCTCGCCTGCCTTGAACGGGACATGCGACAACACGCCGCCGATCGGAGCCAGTGAGGGCGGAGCAGCGCGGTTGGCGCCCTTGGGCGTTCCGGTGGTGCCGCTGGTCAGGATGATGATCGACGGGTGCTTGGTGGCCTTGGGCGCAGGCCGGCCGCTGCTCCTCGCAATGATGTCGGCCAGCGTTTCATCGGTGCTGCCAGAGGGTTTCGCACTGTCCGGGTTCACGCCGAGCGCCCGCAGATTGCCCAGCTCCGTTTCGGCCTGCGCGACCGCGGCGGTGTACTCGTCGTCGTAGATGATCACCCTGGCGCCCTCGCGCGCGGCGACCTCTTTGAGCTGCGGGCCGGAAAACTCGGTGTTGAGCAGGATGAGCCGTGCTCCCACCCGGGCCGCGCCGTACAGCGCGACCAGGAACCAACGGTGATTGCGGGCCAGGATGCCTACACCGTCACCGCCTCTGACTCCCATCGTGCGCAGCTCATTGGCAACCGCGTGCGCGGCGGCGTCGAGTTCACCGAACGTCATCTCGCCTTCGTCGTCGATGACCGCGACACGGTCGGGGTGCCGACGCGCATTGAGCGCCGGAATCATGCCGATCTCGCCCCAGTTCCGGATGTCGGCCAGCAGGGCCACCATGTGCTGTGGCGACTCCAGCCGCAGCGCTCCCGCCTCGAACATCTTGCGCAGGTAGTGCAGTTCGGCCGCGCCCCGCTCCAGATACTGCGTGGCTTTCGCTGTGAGGTTCGCCGGCAGATCAGACAGACTTGGCATGTCGTCACAATAAGTGACCGCTATCGCGCCAGGGGCGGTTACTAACATGTGCTCATGGCCGGTGCGATGTCGCTGGAGTTGGACGGCCTCACTGTGGCCGTCACCAACCCGGACAAGGTGGTTTTCCCGGACGCCCACGTCACCAAACTCGACCTGATCAACTACTACCGATCGGTGGCCGACGGCGTGCTGCGCGGGGTGTACGGCCGCCCGATGATCCTCAAACGGTTCGTCAAAGGCATCGCCACCGAGGCCATCTTCCAGAAGCGGGCTCCGGAGAAACGGCCGGACTATGTGGACGTCGCCGAGCTCAAATATCGGTCCGGCACCTCCGCGAAGGAAGCGGTGCTGCGCGATGTCGCGGGCCTGGCCTGGGCGGTGAACCTGGGCTGTGTCGACTTCAACCCGCATCCGATTCGGGCCGAGGACCTCGACCATCCCGACGAACTGCGGGTCGACCTGGACCCGATGCCCGGGGTCGGATGGTCGCAGATCGTCGCCGTCGCCCAGATCGCCCGCGAGGTGCTGGAGGATTACGGCCTGACCGCCTGGCCCAAGACGTCGGGCTCGCGCGGCTTCCACATCTATGCCCGCATCCACCCCCGGTGGCCGTTCACCCAGGTGCGACTGGCCGCCGAGACGGTGGCCCGCGAAGTCGAACTGCGTGCCCCCGAGCTGGCCACGTCGCGCTGGTGGAAGGAAGAACGGGGCGCGCGAGTCTTCGTGGACTTCAACCAGAACGCCAAGGACCGCACCGTGGCCTCGGCCTATTCGGTGCGGGCCACCCCCGATGCCCGGGTGTCCACCCCGCTGCGCTGGGACGAGGTCGACGGTTGCCGTCCCGAGGCATTCACCGTCGCCACCGTGCCCAGCCGGTTCGCCGAGATCGGCGACCCATGGGAGGGGATGGACACCGCGGCCGGAGAGTTGGACGAGTTGCTCGCGCGGGCCAAGGAGCTCGGCCCGGCCGAGAAGGCCCCGAAGGGCGCCGGACGAGACGGTGCAGGCAAGCGCGTTTCATCGATGCCGCTGATCGAAATCGCCCGCACCAAAACCAAGGACGAGGCACTGGCGGCATTGGATGTGTGGCGTGAGCGCTATCCCGCGGTGACCGAGCGGCTGGCACCCGTCGACGTGTTGCTCGACGGGATGCGCGGCCCGAGTTCGATCTGGTACCGGGTGCGGATCAACCTGCAGCATGTGCCCGAAGCCGAACGCCCACAGCAGGAAGAGCTGATCGCCGATTACAACCCGTGGGAGCACTACCGCGGTGCACAGTGGTCCCCAGATCGACACCGAGATTCCTAGGAGCGTCGATGCGAATCGCCTTGTTCGCGACCTGCCTGGCGGATGCACTGTTCCCGCCCGCCGCGATCGCCACCGTGCAGTTGCTGGAGCGGCTCGGGCATCAGGTGGTGTTTCCGGAAGGCCAAACCTGTTGCGGCCAAATGCATGTCAACACCGGCTACCTCAGAGAAGCCACCGCGCTGGTGCGCAATCACGTCGAGGCCTTCGAGTCCGCGGACTGTGATGCGGTGGTGGCGCCATCGGGCTCCTGCGTGGGTTCGGTGCGTCACCAGCACGCGATGGTGGCACGCCGGGCCGGGGACGAGGAGCTGGCCACCCGCGCCGAGGAACTGGCCGGCCGGACCTACGAGCTGTCGGAACTGCTCATCGATGTGCTCGGAGTCGACGATGTTGGCGCCTACTATCCGCATCGCGTCACCTATCACCCGACCTGCCACTCGCTGCGCATGCTCGGGGTGGGTGACAAGCCGCTCCGGCTGCTGCGCAAGGTCCGGGGATTGACTCTGGTCCAGCTGCCCGACGCCGAATCCTGTTGCGGCTTCGGCGGAACCTTCGCAATCAAGAATGCCGACACGTCCACGGCCATGCTGGCCGACAAGATGGCGCACATCCTGGACACCGGCGCCGAGGTGTGCACCGCCGGAGACTCCTCGTGCCTGATGCACATCGGTGGCGGGTTGAGCCGACTGCGCTCCGGGGTGCGCACCGTGCATCTGGCCGAGATCCTGGCGGCCGAGTCATGAGCACCTTCCTGGGCACCCCGGGCGTCGGCAATCTGCGCGGCGATGAACCATTCCCGGCGGCCGCCCGGACCGCGCTGTCCGATTCGCAGCTGCGCCGCAATATCGGCCATGCCACCCAGACGATCCGGGCGAAACGCCTTGCCGCGGTGGCCGAATGCGATGACTGGGAGGAGTTGCGCGCCGCGGGCAGTGCGCTCAAACAGGAGGTCATGGCGAACCTGCCCGCCCTGCTCGAACAAATGGAACGCAACGTCATCGCACGCGGCGGTGTGGTGCACTGGGCCCGCGACGGCGACGAGGCCAACCGCATCGTCGCGGACCTGATCCGGGCGACCGGATCCGACGAGGTGGTCAAGGTCAAGTCGATGGCCACTCAGGAGATCGGCCTCAACGAGTACCTGGAAGCCCACGGCATCGCCGCGTTCGAGACCGACCTGGCCGAGCTGATCGTGCAGCTCGGCCACGACAAGCCCAGCCACATCCTGGTGCCGGCGATTCACCGCAACCGCGCCGAGATCCGGGAGATCTTCACCCGCGAGATGCCCGAGGCCGGCGAGCTCACCGACGACCCCCGGGTACTGGCGATGGCGGCCCGGGCGCACCTGCGGCGCAAGTTCCTCACCGCCCGGGTCGCGGTCAGCGGTGCGAATTTCGGTGTGGCCGAGACCGGCACGCTCGCCGTGGTGGAATCCGAGGGCAACGGCCGGATGTGCCTGACCCTGCCGCAGACCCTGATCACCGTGATGGGCATCGAGAAGATCGTGCCGAGGTTTACCGATCTCGAGGTCTTCATGCAATTGCTGCCGCGCTCCTCGACGGCGGAGCGGATGAACCCGTACACCTCGATGTGGACCGGCGTGCACCCCGGCGACGGACCTCAGGAATTCCACCTGGTCCTGCTGGACAACGGCCGCACCCGAGTGCTGGCCGACGAGGTGGGGCGCGCCGCTCTGCACTGCATCCGGTGTAGCGCGTGTCTGAACGTGTGCCCGGTCTACGAACGCACCGGCGGGCACGCCTACGGCTCGGTGTATCCGGGGCCGATCGGGGCGATCCTGAGCCCGCAGCTCACCGGCACCACCGGTCACGGCGATCCCAACGCCAGCCTGCCCTACGCCTCGTCGCTGTGCGGGGCGTGTTTCGAAGCCTGCCCGGTCCGCATCGACATCCCGTCGATCCTGGTGCACCTGCGCGCGAAGCAGGTGGACCAAGAAAGGGGAGGAAGAGGGGGCCTCCCTTCCGGGCAGGACCTGGCGATGAAGGCCGCGGGCTGGGCGATGGCCGGGGCGGGGCGGTTCTCGCTGGCCGAAAAGGCGCTGGGGGCGGGCCGGCTGATCGCCGGCCGCGATCACCGCATCTCCAACCTGCCATGGCCGGCCTCGAGGTGGACCGCCAGCCGAGACCTACCCGAGCCGCCCGCCGAGACGTTCCGGCAATGGTGGAACCGAACCCACGACGGGAGCCGACAGTGAGGCCGGCGCCGTCGGGCCAGACGCCCGATCCCGCCAGGGCCGCCGTGCTGGGCCGAGTCCGTGCGGCGCTGGCCGCCGCACCCCCGGAGCCCGTCGTGGTGCCTCGCGAGTATCACCGCGAGCCGCATACCGGTGCGGGCAACGTCGAGCGGTTCGCCGAGACGGCCGCCGAATACCGGGCCCGGGTGCATCTCATTGAATCCACCGCGATCGCCTCGACCGTCCTCCGGCTGGTGGGGCCCAACGCCACGGTGGTCATTCCGGCCGATCTGCCGTCCGACTGGGTGACCGGGCTGACCTGCCTCGCCGACGCGCCTCCGCTGAGCGTCGAACAACTCGACCGGGCCGATGCGGTGCTGACCGGATGCGCGCTGGGCATCGCCGCGACCGGGACGATCGTGCTCGACGCGAGCGCCGGGCAGGGGCGGCGAGCCCTGACCCTGGTGCCCGACCATCACATCTGTGTGGTGCGGGCAACACAGATCGTCGACACCGTGCCCCAGGCCTTCGCCGCGCTGATGCCGTCACGTCCACTGACCTTCATCTCCGGCCCCAGCGCCACCAGCGACATCGAGCTGCAGCGGGTGGAAGGTGTGCACGGACCCCGCACCCTCGACGTGCTGATCGTGTGATCCCTACCACCGGGTAGCGCCACCGGGTTCTTAGCAAAGTATTAACGGCAGCTCCCAGCCGCCTTAGATTGCCCGCTTAGCGTGATGAACAGGTTGATGCGACGTCGCTCAGCCAGAGTTCAGGAAATTACGGCGGGAGGCTGATCATGACTATCACGAACAACACCCCTGCTTTGGATCGGCATTTTCGGTATGGGAACCCGGCAGTGGTCTGCGATGGCGCCTCGATGCGCGCTCATTGCCGGCAGCTGGCGACAGTGGTGACCATCAAGGGAGACATCCACAGCGACAATATCGACCAGATCGCCTCCTATGTGAGCCGGTTCATTCTTGCGGAGAAGCCGCTGGCACTGGATTTGAGTGGCGTCAACAGCTTTGTACCGCATGCGATTTCCTTGTTCTACGACATCGATGAGCGGTGCGGCGCACTGGGCGTGGACTGGACGGTCATCACCAGCCAGTCGGTGGCCACCGAAATCCGCCGTCAGGAGTCGGGCGTGCCGCTCAGCGCGTCGGTTCCCGAAGCGCTGCATCACTTCGCCGAAGGCAACATTGCTCGCCGCCGGTTGCTGCCCCTGTTGACCAAGAGCGCCTAAGAGACCCGAGAGAAAGGCCAACACAATGTTGATCGACGTTCGCTGGTTGACCGGCCTGCTGCACCGCCGCCGCCGGGTGGTCCACTCGTAACCGATCGCACACTAGACGCCGAAACCAGCGAAATGGCTGCCGGACCCGTGGTCCGGCAGCCATCTCCATTCCGGCCACGATTTATTTCCCAAATCAACAGCATGCCAAGCGAACCGGCACGCCCCCGGGCTATCGTTCAGCCCACCAGACCGGGCCTCGGCTGCTACAGTTCGGCCCGCCGGGCAATGCAATCGGCACCTGCCCGCCCCGGGAAGGGAGTCCCGCTTTGTCCCGCATACTGATCACCATGCGTTCTGGAATATTGCCGGCCGTCGCCGCCGGCGCGGCCGGGGTCGTCGTCGGTCTGTTCGCCGCCCCCACCGCAGCGGCCGAGCCGCCGCCGCGCCCGCCGGGCTGCACGGCAGCCGACCTCGCCAACGTCGCCTCCGGGGTGGCTGCCGCGACGTCCGCGTATTTGTGGGCCCACCCGGACGTCAACGATTTCTACACCAGCCTGCACGGCCGCGAGCAGGAGGATGTTCCGGAGGTCACCCGGGCCTACTTCGACGCCAACCCGCAGGCCCACGCCGACCTCGTCGGGATCCGTCAACCGCTCACCGACTTCCGCGACCGTTGCGGTATCGCCCAACCTGAGCAGCCTTTGTTAGGACAAGGACAATGATGCACCGGCCATCGTCTCGATCATCCTGGCTCCGCGCCGCGACCGCTGCGCTCGCATTCACCGCGCTGCCCGGCGTCATCGCCTTCGCCGCCCCCGCCGGTACCGCCAGCGCCGACGTGTGCGCGAGTGCGGGACGCCGGATCTCCGTGGGTGGTTGCGTCAATATCGCCGACGCTGTCGCCCCCTACGTTCCGCCGCCGGCCTACTACGCCCCGCTGCCGGAGGACCCGCCACCGCCACCACCGATCAGTGGCTGCGTCGGCTACAACGGCCGTTGGGTCCACGCGAACGGCTGCAACTAAGGACTGAATCGCCTGCGGCTCAGGCGATTGCGCCCGAGTCCTTGAGTTCGGCAATCCGGTCCCAGTCGATCCCGAGTTCCATCAGCACGATCTCGGTGTGTTCGGATGCCTGTGGGGCGCGGGTGGTTTCGAGTGGTTCATGGTTGAACTGCACGGGCCCGCGCACCACCTTGAACGGCTTGCCCCCGTCAGTGGCTTCCACCTCGACGATCATGTCGTTGGCGACGGCCTGGTCGTCGGTGGCCAGGTCGACCAGGCTCTGGAACGGCGCCCACTGACCCTTCATGGTCTTGAGGTGCTGACGCCAGTATTCGAACGGCTTGCTGCGGATCGATTCGGCGATG
Source organism: Mycolicibacterium frederiksbergense (assembly GCF_029893345.1). Lineage (GTDB taxonomy): Bacteria > Actinomycetota > Actinomycetes > Mycobacteriales > Mycobacteriaceae > Mycobacterium > Mycobacterium frederiksbergense_B. Next base: position 127,835 of record NZ_JARXVE010000011.1, read on the forward strand.
AGTTCGGCCGCCGCTTCGGCGTTCTCGATCAGCGGCAGGACATCGGAGAATCGCGGGTCATCGGCCAGTTCGGGTAGCCCGAGATGTTCGAAGGCGTCGCGGATGTAGCCGGTCGGGCTGACGATGCACAGATTGATGGTGCCGCCGTCGGAGGTGAGGTAGTTGCCGAGGAACGGGTTCACCGTGGGGCCAATGGAATCCGGCATCACCGAGCGCATCGTCTCCCCCGTCTCCATGCCTTGGGTCACGCTGGCTCCGGCCGCCCACCACGCGGTGCTGAGCAGTGATACGTCGACCTCGAGGGCTTCGCCGGTGCGGTCGCGGTGGAAAAGTGCCGCCGAGATGCCCCCGGCGATGTTCATCCCGCCGATCGAATCCCCGAACGCCGGAATGCCTTGGGACAGTGCGCCGCCCAGTTCTTCGGGGGTGAGCGCATGGCCGACCCCGCTCCGGGTCCAGAACGCGGTGCCGTCGAAACCTCCGACCAATCGCTCAGGTCCCTTGTCCCCGTAGGCACTGCCGCGGGCGTAGATGATGTTCGGATTCACCGCACGGATGTGCTCGACGTCAAACTTGTGCTTCTGCCGCGCCTGGGGCATGTAGTTGGTCAGGAACACATCGGCGGTCTTGGCGATCTCGTAAAGGACCTCCTGGCCACCGGGGGTCGAGACGTCGATGCCGACACTGCGCTTACCGCGGTTGGGGTGCTCGATGAGGGGGTGGCGGTTCGGGTCGAGTTGGAATCCGCCCATGTTAATGAAGCCCCGCTGGGTGTCGCCGCGCACCGGATGTTCGACCTTGATGACGTCGGCGCCCCAGTCGGCGAGGATGGCCCCCGCCGCGGGCACGAAGGTGAACTGCGCGACCTCCAACACCCGGATACCCTGCATTACCTTGATCAACGCGACCCCTAACCGTTGCACTTACGGTAAGTGTAGCGAGAAGGCTTATGCCCAACTCACTCTCCGCCGAAACCGCATTCCGGCAGGAGAAGTTCGAGAGCTGACCTGCTGGAATGCCGTTTCGCCGGAAGGCGCGGGCGAATGGAGTTACCGTCGAGTAGGGCCCGACATTGGAGGCCGGCGATGACCGCTACCGAAGAAGTCAACGAAAGACAGGCCAGGCAGGTTGCCGAGCAGGCGCGGGAGGCGCAGTGGCGCCAGCCCAGTTTCGGCAAAGAACTGTTCCTCGGCAGATTGCGGTTGGATCTGGTCCATCCGTACCCGCGAGGCCCGGTCGAAGCGACCGAGCGTGGCGAGGCCTTCCTGTCCAGGTTGCGGGAGTTCTGCGAGTCGCACATCGACACAACGGTGATCGAACGCGACGCGCAGATCCCGGACAAGGTGATTCAGGGCTTGAAGGAGCTTGGCGCGTTCGGCATGAAGATCGGCACCGAGTACGACGGGCTCGGCCTCTCGCAGGTGTACTACAACAAGGCACTCACCCTGGTCGGCTCGGTGCATCCCGCATTGGGAGCACTACTTTCGGCGCACCAGTCGATCGGCGTGCCGCAGCCGGTCGCGATGTTCGGCACCGCCGAGCAGAAACGCACCTGGCTGCCGCGGTGCACCAGGCAGATCAGCGCATTCCTGCTCACCGAACCGGATGTCGGCAGTGACCCGGCCAGGTTGCACGCCACCGCCACGCCGGACGGCGACGACTATGTGCTCAACGGGGTGAAACTGTGGACCACCAACGGTGTGATCGCCGATCTGGTGGTGGTGATGGCCCAGGTCCCCGCGAGCGAGGGGCACCGCGGTGGCATCACCGCATTCGTCATCGAAGCGGATACGCCCGGCATCGTCGTGACGAACCGCAACGCGTTCATGGGCCTACGCGGAATCGAAAACGGGCTGACCAAGCTGACCGACGTGCGGGTGCCGGCCGCCAACCGCATCGGTCGCGAAGGAGACGGGCTGCGGATCGCGCTGTCCACACTCAATGTGGGACGACTGTCGCTGCCGGCGGTGTGCACCGGGACGGCGAAATGGTGTCTGAAGATTGCCAGGGAATGGTCGACGGAGCGCGTGCAGTGGGGTCGCCCGATCGGTGAGCACGACGCGGTGGCCGGCAAGGTGGCGTTCATCGCAGCCACCGCCTACGGGATCGAGTCGATGGTCGAGCTCGCCGGCGAGCTGGCCGACGCCGGCCGCACCGATATCCGGATCGAGGCCGCGCTGGCGAAGCTCTACGGCTCAGAGATGGCGTGGCTGATCGCCGACGAGCTGGTGCAGATTCGCGGCGGCCGTGGCTTCGAGACGGCCGAGTCCCTGGCCGCCCGAGGCGAGCGTGGCGTACCCGCCGAGCAGATCCTGCGCGATATGCGGATCAACCGGATCTTCGAAGGTTCCACCGAGATCATGCATCTGATGCTGGCCCGCGAGGCGGTGGACGCGCATCTGTCGGTGGCCGGCGACATCATCGACCCCGAAGCGGACCTGAAACACAAGGCGAAAGCGGCGGCGCAGGCCGGCAAGTTCTATGCGCGCTGGCTGCCCACCCTGGTCACCGGAAAAGGCCAGCTGCCAACATCATTCACCGAGTTCGGGCCGCTGGCCGAACACCTGCGCTATGTCGAACGAGCCAGCCGCAAACTGGCCCGCAGCACCTTCTATGCGATGTCGCGGTGGCAGGGCAAGCTGGAGCACAAACAGCGGTTCCTCGGCCGGATCGTCGATATCGGGGCGGAACTGTTCGCGATGACGGCCGCCTGTGTCCGCGCCCAGCGTGACGAGTCAGACCCCGCCACCGCCGCGGCGGCCGTCGATCTCGCCGACGCGTTCTGCCGCCAGGCCAGGGTGCGGGCCGAGCGTCTTTTCGGCGAGCTGTGGGACAACAGCGACGACTCCGATCGGGCATTGACCCGGGGCGTGCTCGCCGGTCGCTACACCTGGCTCGAGGACGGGATCATCGACCCGTCGATCGAAGGACCGTGGATCGCTCAGGAGGGTGGTGACGTGACCGACGACGTGCACCGGGTCATCCGCTGAAACGGTTCTCGCGGTCGCACCCCAACCCTGCCGTTTTCCGGCGTGGCCCACCCAGACGGAACTAGACTCAGTGGTTTATGACGAGCCCGTCAGGCGCGCATCGCGGCGGATGGGAACATTGGCCGTATTCGATGGATACGCGCAATTGCCGTATCAGCCGGAGACAGGCCCGTCAGATGAGCCGGCGATTCGCCGGAGTCGGCATCGGCATCGCCGCCGCCCGCCTGCGCGAGATCGCCGCAGGTGCGCCTGCCGCCGATGCCGAACTGACGAATGTCGAGTTCGCCGTTCTCGCCAGTGAGCTGAGACATGACGAGCGCCTGGCGGCGTTTCAGCACGCCAGGCGCCGCTGCCTGAGGTTACTCATGGTCACCGGCATGTGTCTCGTCATGTTCGGCTCACTGTTGTGCATGACATGGCTGATGCTCAGCCTGATGCTGCACACAGCACCGTTCTGAGCGATCAGTCGAACGCCACGCTGAAGTACTGCGTCTCCTGGAACTCCTGCAGACCTTCACGGGCACCTTCGCGGCCGAGCCCGCTCTGCTTCATCCCACCGAACGGCGTTGCCGGATCCGACACGATGCCGCGGTTGATGCCGACCATGCCGGCATCGAAGGATTCCGCCAGCCGGATCGCGTCCTGCAGCCGGCCAGCGTAAATGTATGCGGCCAAGCCATATTCGGTGTCGTTGACCCAGCGCAGCAGATCGTCCTCGTGCTCCCACACCACGACGGGCGCCACGGGCCCGAAGATCTCGTCGGCCAGGATCGCTGCGTCCGGTGCGACACCGGTCAGGAGCGTGGGTGCGACGAACCATCCTTCGGCCGGCGCTTCGGCCTGGGCCGCGATCACGGCACCGTCGGCCACTGCGGCATCGATCGCGGCAGTCACTCGCTGCGCGGCGCGCGCGTTGACGAGCGGGCCGACCTGCGATGCCGGATCCGAAGCCGGGCCCACGCGAAGTGCCGCCACCTCGGCGCCGAGGCGAGAGACAAACTCGTCGATGACCGACGCGTGCACGTAGAACCGGTTGGCCGCCGTGCAAGCCTGGCCGCCGCCACGGAACTTGGCCACCATCGCACCGGCGACGGCCGCCTCGACATCAGCGTCGGCCGTCACCACGAACGGCGCATTGCCACCAAGTTCCATGCTGGCGTTGACAATCCGGTCGGCAGCCTGCTTCAGCAGGACGCGGCCGACGCCAGTGGAACCTGTGAACGACACCTTGCGGACCCGGTCATCGCTGAGCCAGTTCTCGACCACGGCCGCCGCATCGGTGGTGGGCACCATGTTGACCACGCCGGCCGGGACGCCGGCGGCCGACAGGATGCCGGCGATCGCCAACGCGGTCAGGGGCGTCTCGGCGGCCGGCTTCAGCACCACGGTGCAGCCTGCGGCCAGTGCCGGAGCGATCTTGCGAGTCGCCATCGCAGCCGGGAAGTTCCACGGCGTCACCAGTGCGGCAACCCCGACCGGCTTGTGCGTCACCAAGGTGCGGGTACCGCCGGCTGGGCTGATGCCGTAGGCGCCGTCGGTCCGCACCGCCTCCTCGGCGAACCAGCGGAAGAACTCAGCGGCATACCCCACCTCGGCGCGGGCGTCGGCCTGTGATTTGCCGTTCTCGGCGCAGATCAGCGCTGCCAATCGGTCGATGTCGGCGATCATCAGATCGTAGGCACGGCGCAGGATTTCGCTGCGCGCACGCGGGTTGGTGGCCGCCCATCCGGGGAAGGCCCGGTGTGCGGCGTCGACGGCTGCCGTCGCCTCGGCCACAGTGCCGTCGGCGACCTCGGCGATCACCTGACCGGTGGCCGGATCGTGCACCTCGAAAGTCGCGGCGGCACCGAGGGCAGCCCCGTCGATCAGGATGCCGTGCTTGGCATCGAGTTCGGCGATCGCGGTGGCGGTGGTCATGCGTTCTCCCCGAATACGGCGGCCAGGATGTCCAGGCCTTCATTGAGCAGGTGGTCGGGCATGCTGAGCGGCGGCAGGAACCGCAGGATGTTGCCGTAGGTGCCGCAGGTCAGGACGACCAAGCCCTGTGCGTGAGCGGCTGCCGCGATCCGTTTGGCCAGATCCGCATCCGGTTCGGTGCTGCCCGGCTTGACCAGCTCGATGGCGATCATCGCGCCTCGGCCACGCACCTCACCGATGCGGGGGTCAGCGGCGGCCAGCGTATTGAGCCGGCCGATCATGGTCTCGCCGATCTGGCGCGCGCGGGCCAGCAGGCCGTCGCGTTCGATGGTGTCGATCACCGCGAGCGCGGCCGCACACGCCAGCGGGTTGCCGCCGTAGGTGCCGCCGAGGCCACCGGCATGCGGCCCATCCATGATCTCGGCACGGCCGGTGACCGCCGAGAGCGGCAGGCCGCCGGCGATGCCCTTGGCGGTGACGATGAGATCGGGGACCACGTCGTCGTGCTCACAGGCGAACATCGCACCGGTGCGGGCGAAGCCCGATTGCACCTCGTCGGCGACGAACACCGCGCCGGCCTTGGTGCACCAATCCTGCAGCGCGCGCAGGAAACCCGGTGCGGGAACGATGAACCCGCCCTCGCCCTGAATCGGTTCGATCACCACGGCGGCGACATTGTGCGCGCCGACCTGCTTGTCGATGAGGTCCAGGGCCTGGGCGGCCACGGCCGCACCGTCGGTCTGGCCGTCCCGGAACGGGAACGAGGTCGGCACCCGGTACACCTCACCGGCGAACGGCCCGAACCCGTCCTTGTAGGGCTGGTTCTTGGCGGTCATGGCCATGGTGAGGTTGGTGCGGCCGTGGTAGGCGTGGTCGAACACCACGACGGCCTGCCTGCGGGTGTAGGCCCGCGCGATCTTGACGGCGTTCTCGACGGCTTCGGCGCCGGAGTTGAACAACACGCTGCGCTTGTCGTGATCACCGGGCGTGAGCCGGTTCAGCTCCTCGGCCACGCGCACGTAGCCCTCGTACGGCGTGACCATGAAACAGGTGTGGGTGAACGCGGCGACCTGCTCGGTGACCGCCTCCACGACGGCGGGCGCGCTGTTGCCCACGGTGGTCACGGCGATGCCGGAGCCGAAGTCGATGAGCTGGTTGCCATCGGCGTCCACGAGGATTCCGCCGCCCGCTGCCACCACGTAGACCGGCAGGGTGACGCCCACACCGCCGGCCACCGCCGCCTGCTTGCGGGACTGCAACTGCTGCGAGAGCGGGCCGGGGATGGCGGTGACAAGCCGGCGCTCTTGGGTGATGGTGGTGCCGGGAAGCTCTGAGATGGTCACGGGCTACTCCTACTGCTGTGGGTTAGCGCTCACGTTAAGCAACTGGCCGCCGCGACAGGAGTGCACTTGTGCACAAGCGCTCTGCTGCGACATGTGCAAAACTGGCACCATGGTCACGGTCGGCAACCTCCTCGGTGCCAGGACGCTCGGACTGCGCGCGGTCCACATCGACCGGGCTGACACCGATATCCGCTGGGTGGCCACCAGTGAGCTCCGCGATCCCGCGCCGTTTCTCGAGGGCGGCGAGATCCTGTTAACCACGGGTATGGAGACCCGGCAATGGCATGCCGAGTGGGACGATTACGTGCGTCGCCTGGCGGATGCCGCGGTGGCGGCGGTGGGACTGGGTATCGGCCTTACCCATGCCAAGATGCCCACCGAACTCGCCGCGGCCTGCCGCAGACACCGGGTCAACCTGTTCGAGGTGCCGCGTCAAACCACGTTCGTCGCCGTCAGCCGCCACGTCGCACAGCTGCTGCAGGAACAGGAGTCGGCCACCGCACGCGAGGCCTTCAAAACCCAGGGTCGGCTGATCGCGGCGGCCACCAAGGCCGATCCGCCGGCCGCGGTCATCGCGGCATTGGCGCAGGCCGTCGACGGCGCGGCGTGTTTGATGGCGCCGGACGGCCGGGTGATCAGCGGTCCGTTAGGGCCCCGGCGCGCCGATTTCCCGCTCGAGGAGATCGCCGCCGATGTCCGCCGGATGCAGTCATACGGACTGCGGTCGGCGGCCGGCCAGTCCCGGCCGGCGCTGTCGGTCTCGGTGCACCCCATTGGTTTACGGGGCAAACCATCGACATATCTGGCCACGATGGGTAGCGCACAGCAGTCCGACGGACAGCGTCAGGCAGTGACCACCGCGGTCGCCGTCCTGGGCCTGGTCGATGAGCAGACACGTAGTCGTGCCATCAGCCGGCGACAGGTGCGAACCCGAGTCATCGAGCTGTTGGTGGAAAACGATTCCAGGACCGCCCAATTGGTGATGGAGGTGGACTCACTGGCGCCGGCGTTGCCCGCCCGGGTCAGATTCCTGCGCGCCAGCGGCAGTGCGGCCGATATCGATGACGGCCTTGCGGCGATGGAACGCCGCAGGGCACTTGCCGCCGGCTACGCCGACGAACTCTGTGCCGCAGTGAAACCCGAGCAGGCCCAGGCCGCCGCCGATGAACTGGTCGCCGCCGGACTGCAGGTCGGTATCGGCGACGCCATCGCGTTGCATGACGCTGCGAACGGATACCGCACCGCTGGGCTGGCGCTGACCCAGACCACCCCGGCCGCCATGCTGGTGACCTGGGACCGGGTCGTCGATCACGGCCCGCTGGCACTCATCGACCCGCAGCGCGCCGCCGCGTTCGCCGAATCATGGCTGCGCGGACTGGATTCCGAACAACGCGAGACCCTGCGCTGTTTCCTGCGCCATCACGGCTCCCGGCTCAAGGTGGCCGAAGAACTGGGGTTGCACCGCAACACCGTGCGCAACCGGCTCGATGCCATCGAGGCGATGCTGCCGGGCCGCCTCGATGATCCGCAGACCCGGGTCAGCGCGTGGATCGCGCTGCAGTCACTCAACGAGTAGCCTTCAGCCACGCCCGAAGCCTCCCTCGCGCGTTGGTGTAGGGCGATGAGGTGTTGAGGGAGATCATGCGCCCCATGGTCCATTTCCCGTACCACTCGGCACCATAGAGCTCATCATCCGTGCGGGACTCGATCAGCGCGACGACGCGATCCTTTGCAACACAAAGATGCTCGCGCAGCTCGGCCCACGATTCGCCGTGATGGGCGGCATAGAATCGTTGAGCCAGCAGCCCCAGCTCATTCCACTTGACGCCGGGGGCCGGAAACTCATCGGGCAAGCCATCAGCCCTGCGCTCGTGCCACGTCAGCACCTGCTCATTCCAGCCGATGAGGTACGCAACGAGGTCGGCGGGACTCATCATCGTGCCCTTCGCGTGACCAGCGAGGACTTGCTCACGGACGGCCCGAACTGGCACCTGATCAAGAGTCACATTCAGTGCGGCAAACGCCTTGTCTATCGCCGCGAGAAGCTCATTTTTCGAAGCAGGAACGCTCATTCGGGCTGCTCGGCGAGCACGATAACGGTGCCCCACGGATCGCGAAAGTGCAGCGAGCGTTCGCCAGGAGCACCCGAGAGAAGGTGGACGATGTCGGCGCCGCCGCGGGACAACCTGTCGGCGTCGCTGACGATGTCGTCGCTGTAGAGCACCAGAGCCGGCTCATCGTAGGAGGTCGACGGCTGCTGCGGCGCCGGGAACAACCACACGCCTGCATCGCCTACAGCGCCGGGCCCGACATGCACCGAGCGGAACCCGGGGAACAGCTCCTGGTCGAAGAGCACATGGAACTCTAGTGCGCCGCAATAGAAGTCGATGGCGGCATCAAGGTCGCCGACCCTGATGACGGCACGGCCAACGGCAGGCATCACGGTACTCCATCCGGAAGAAGTGAACCGAGGAACACCAATTGACGCTACCCGATTCGACCGGCGCCCACCTGCGGCGATAGCCCATCCAGCGCTATTACCCCAGATGCCATCAACGCACTCCAGCCGACATGCGGCCGGACAGGTTACGGATCCGCTGCGAATAATCCTGCCACAGTGCGATATTGAGCCACGCCGATGCGGACCGCCAGCCGCTTCCGTGATGACCGCGCAGTCATCAACGAGTTCATCGTGCCCACTTACCCTCAATTGCGGCTCGCACAACGCGAAAAGCGCACTCGGGTAGGCGTATCGCCGGTCAGCAGCACCCGCACTCCTGGGCGCAACAGCGTTCGGAATCGGTCCATCCATCCATTGATAGCATCGAAGCGACGACGAATTCGCAAATACCGCAGCTCAATCCGTTCTGCGGATAAAACTGGAATTCTGGCGCGAAGCGTCCTCCGGTGCTCACGGGACCGGATCATTCGGGCGTGGTCACGCCGGTTCCTCTCCCAGCAAAACGGCCCGCCGCAGTCCCCGCGCGGGAGCGTTGGCGCGTGCCGCATCGACAAAGTCCTCGAACACGCGCATCTGCACAGAGTCGGTCTGCGCCGTGTCTTCGGGGTGCCATTGGAGTGCGACAAGCCAGCCGTGCGGGCCGTCCACGCTCAGCTCCAGCGCTTCGACCCTGCCGTCCGCGCTCATGGCCGCAGGCTGCAGGACCGGAGCAATTACGGAGACGCATTGATGGTGATAGCAGGACACTTCGAACTCGGGCCCGAGACGGCGCGCCAGGAAGCTGCCGGGGTTGGCCGTGATGTGGTGCACCCGATGGAAGTGGTCGACCGCACCTGCGCCGTCGTTCATGTCGGCAGTGAGCGTCCCGCCGAGCGCGACGTTGAGCACCTGCATTCCGCGGCAGATCGCGAGCAGTGGGATTCCCTGCGCGACCGCTGTCCGGGCGACGGCCAGATCGAAGGCGTCCTGTTCGACGTCCACGTCGTAGTGGGTCTCGTGCCACTCGGCGTGCGTCCACTGCGGCGACAGGTCACCGCCCCCCGGTAGCAGGACGCCATCGGCGAAGGCCAGACGCGCCGCCACCTCCTGGGGTGACACCGTGCCGCCGGGGGCTGCCGGATGCAGCATGACCGGTTCACCGCCTGCAGCGAACACTGCCTCGATGAGCGCACGCGGAAGAACCTCGCCGCGGTAGCGCAATGCCGACGCCGAGGCCGTGAACCGTCCGGGCACCGCGATCAGCGGGCGGGGCTCCTCGCAGGGAATCGGGTGCATCCATCACCTTCCTCATCTTCGAGTACTGTATTCAGAATCCACACCTTAACCCACTCCTCGACCCGGAGTTCATGACATGCCACCTGTCCTTCCCACGCTCACCGAGACCGGCGCCGGAGAGCCAGTCGTGTTCCTGCATTCCATGGCGGGCAGCTCCACTTCTTGGTCCCCACAATTCGAGTCGCTGTCGGGCGAATTTCACTGCGTTGCCTGGGACATGCCCGGCTACGGCTCCAGCGCGCCGGCCGACCAGCAGGCCGACATGTCATTCATGGCCGATCTGCTGCGCGCCGCCCTCGATGAGCGCCGATTGGACCAACGTGTGCACCTCGTCGGCCTGTCAGTGGGCGGGATGATCGCCCAACACTTCGCCATCCGTAATCCGGAGCGCGTCGCGAGCCTCGCCATCCTGGATTCGTCGGCCAAATTCGGCAATGGGGCGTCGGTGGATCCTGAGCAATGGCTGCAACCGATGCTCTCCTCCATCGAAGCGAGTCCTCTCAACGAGTTCTGCCACGGCATGGTCCACGACATCACCGCACCGAACACCCCAGACCCGATCCGACGATCGGCGGTGGCCGACATGTCGCGGGCCACCAAGGCGGGCCTCAGACTCGCCGCCGGCCTTATCGCGCGCCACGACGCGAGCCAGGAGTTGGCGCTGATCACGGTGCCTACGTTGGTCATCGTGGGTGAGCTGGACAGGGAGACACCAGTCCCGTACTCGCAGACGATCACCGAGCTCATCGCGGGAGCGACCCTCGAGGTGCTTCCCGGTACAGGCCATCTGAGCAACATCGAAGCGCCCGAGGCAGTGAATCGAGCGCTCCACGCACACCTGCGGAAGGCACTGGTATGAAAGCGGCAATCCTTCGCGAGCCCGGCTCACTGGTCATCGAGGACGTCACCCGGGCCGCCCCGGGCCCCCAAGAAGTCGTTGTCCAGATTGCGGCCGCTGGGCTATGTCACACCGACCTGCATTTCCTTGACGGACACATGGCATGTCCCACCCCCACCATTCTCGGTCACGAAACAGCTGGCGTTGTCACCGAAGTCGGACGCGATGTGCGCGGACTGGCTCCAGGCGACCACGTCATCGGCTGTCTGTCGGCGTTCTGCGGTAGCTGCGAGTACTGCCTAACGGGACGGCCCTCGATCTGTGAGGGCGCCGGGAACCTCGTGTGCCAGGGACCTTCGCCACGCCTGGCGGACGGCAGCGGTGCCCCCATCTCGCAGTTCATGCACCTATCGGCATTTGCAGACGAGGCCCTCGTCCACCAGAACGCCGTTGTGAAGGTGAACTCCGCCATCCCTCTCGACCGTGCCGCCATCATCGGCTGCGCGGTGATGACCGGATTCGGGGCGGTGACACACACGGCGAAGGTATCGCCGGGCGAGTCGGTGGCCGTCATCGGCTGCGGCGCGGTCGGGCTCTCGATCGTCCAGTGCGCCCGTCTGGCCGGTGCGCTGAACATCGTCGCGATCGACCTCAACCCCGAACGTCTCGCCGTCGCGCGCAGCCTCGGCGCCACAGCGACCGTCGACCCCCGGGCCGGAAGTGTTGTCGACCAAGTCCACGATCTCACCGACGGACGAGGAGTCCACGTCGCATACGAAGCGGTCGGTCGCGCCGATCTGGTCGAGTCAGCGCTACTGATGACAAGAAAGGGGGGCCTGACTGTCATGGTCGGCCTGCTGCCTCCGGAGCAGAGACTGGTACTCCCGTTCCAACCCTTCGTAGCCGAACGACGGCTGATGGGTTGCGACATGGGCTCGAACCGATTCAAGATCGACATGCCGCGGCTAGCCGAGCTCTACCTGCAGGGCAGATTAAACTTGGATGCCATGGTGACCAGCAGGATCACACTGGACGCGATCAATGGGGGCTTCGACGGGATGCGCAGCGGCACGGGGGTCCGCACGGTCGTCACGTGGCCGTCGGGCTCGGTCGCCTAAGGGCCGCGATGACGAGCCTGAAAAAGATCGAGGCGCCAAGCCGGATCGCCGACGAGATCTACGACCAGCTCCTCGAGGCCATCACGCAGGGCAGGATCGCTCCCGACGACCGCTTGGTCCAAGAACGCTTGGCGGCCGAGTTGGGTATCAGCCGAACGCCGCTGCGGGAGGCGTTGCTTCGGTTGGAGCAGGAGGGCATGCTGGTGCGCGCCGGGCGGGCCGGCTTCGAACTTCGACAGATCACCGAGGCAGAGGTCCAACAGATCTACGGCGCACGCCAGGCCATAGAGGGATACGCCGCGCGCTTCCTAGCCGATCACGGTCGTCCGGAGGACTTCCGTGAGATCGAAAAGCAGATCGACGCCGAGGAGCGCCGCGACCTGGTCTCGGTTGCCGACTACTACCATTCCAGTCGCCGGGTGCACAGACAGTTCACTGCCCACACCCACAACCCCTACCTGCTCGAGATGTTCGACTCCATGTGGAACCGCGCGGTGAGCTTCCACATCTACGCCACGACGATGCAGATGGACGCGCTGGCAGAGTCCGTTCGCGAGCACCGGGCCCTGTTGGAAGGCATACGCAGCTCCGACGGCGCCCAGGCATCGGAGCTGATGTGCCAACACATCGCCGAGGGACTACAGCTCCAGCTGGAGGCGATGAAGGGCGCGCACAGCTGATCCCTAGCGGCCAGTCCCGCTCACCGTCGCCGGGGCAACCAATCGGGACCGAATGACCTCGGTTAGCGGGCTCTCCGGCTTGAACAGCCGGCGCTCCGCCAGGAGTGCCTGCACGACATCGACGTGCCCCGCGCGTATCGCCGATTCCAGGTAGGTCACCGTGATGATGTCCCGCTGAGCTACCGATCCTCCGAACAGGTGCGAGGAATAGCGGTGGGCCGCAAACAGTTCCGTGGCGGTGGCGTGGTCGCCTTTGCCGAACGCATACAGGCCCTCCGCGATCGGCAGGGCGGCCAGTCGTGCGATGGTGGCCCGCTGCGTCGACCCGCCCGCTTCCCTGCGCAACGCGACGAGCAATTTGTCCAGGGCGGCATAGTTTTCAGTGGCCACGAAGGCGATCGCCGCGTGTAGGTCGGTGAAACCCATGTAGGCCTGCTCGGCGACCTCCACATAGCGGTTACCCACCGCCGTCCACCGGTCCCCCACGTCGACGCCGTCCATCGCCAGGCGCCACAACAGCGCGCAACTGTCGTGCATCCCCATCAGGACCGAGTCCGCGGTGATGCGCATGTAGCGGTCATGCAGCACGAGCGCCGCATCGAACTCGGCCCGTTCGATGTGCATCAGCGCCAAATGCCAGGCGTTGTGGGACGCCAGGTAGTTGTTCACTCCCCAGTTGTGTTGCCGCGACGACATGAACGCGATTCCGCTCTCGGCCTGCCCCTGCATCTCGTAGCAGTGGGCGCGTCCGTGGATCGCCCACGTGTCGCGCGGATTCAGTTCCAGCGCTTGGAGCGCGGCCTCTTCGGCTCGTGCGTAGTGCCCGCACTCCTCGAGACCGAACGACAAGATCCCGTGGATGAACCCGCTGTCCCGCTCGGCAGGGTCCCAGTGGTCCAGCACCGGGGCTGCACGGTCCTGCGACCTCGCTCCCTGCCCCAGCAGGAAGTCGACCTGATGGCCGAAAAGCAGTGCGCACAGATCGCGTGGATGCCGCGCCAGTATGGCGGCGTACGCCGCGGACGCGCCGTACCAATCCCCGTCCAGCCAGTGGCGCAGGGCGAGCAGGTGCCCACGTTCGCGGTCGTTCGCCGCGGTCTGCCGGGCCGTGAGCTCCTCGTACTCCGCAGCCAGCAGCGGCTGGAAACGGGCGTCGGAGGCGACCAGGTAGGCGCCGGCCAGTAGGCACCGCGCCATGACGAAGTCCGGGTGATCGGCCAGCAGTCCGACGAGAAGCGCAACCGGGTCGGGCTCGTAGCCGAGCAGCTTGCGGGCGGCTTCGGTGAACGTCTCGATGGCGCCGGGATCGTCGTAGGACACTTCGGCGCCGAACCCGTCAGTGCGCACGACTGGTCTCCGCCCCGGACCAGCCGTCGCGGGTCTGCGGCAGCTTCAGACCGAGCACGCTGCTGGCGACTTGGTTGCGGAGCATCTGCGCGGTCCCGCCACCGATGGTGAACATCCGCGAGTCTCGCACCATCCGCTCCAGGGGCAGACTGCGGTTGTAGCCCTGCGCCCCGAACATCTGCAGTGCATCGTTGGCGACGCGGAAGGCGTTCTCCGACGCGAACACCTTCGCCTGCGCCGCCAGGCTCTTGTCCGGAAACCCGGCGCGGTCGGTGGACTGTGCGGCGTTGTAGATGAGCCCGCGCGCGGCAGCCAGGCCGATCTGCATGTCGGCCAACATCCACTGCAGGCCTTGGAATTCGGCGAGCGGACGACCGAACTGCTCGCGCTCCTTCAGCCGGTTCACCGCCAGTTCAAAAGCGCCTTGGGCGATGCCGTGCGCCACGGTGGCCGCCCCCACGCGCTGGCCGTTGTAGGCGGTCATGAGCCCGGCGAAGCCCCCGCGGGCGCCACCGGGTGGGCGGACCACCTGGCTGTCGGGCACGAACATGTCCGTGAGGTGCACGAACGTCTCGGGAATGCCCCGCAACCCCATCGCCGGGTGTCGTTCGCCGATGCGCAGACCATCCGTCTCGTCCCGGAAGGCGAGGAAGCCGGCGATCCCGTCCTCCGTGTCGCCATCGATGACGCGGGCGAAGATCAGATGGACGCGGCTCACGCCGCCGCCGGTGATCCAGTATTTGGTGCCGTTGAGAACATACCCCCCGGGGACCTTGGTGGCTGTGGTCCGCATATCGGTTGCCGCGGAACCGGCTTCGGGTTCGGTAATGCAGATCGCTGGCTTGTCACCGGCGAGGACGTACTGCGCGACGAGCTGTCTCTGCTCGTCGCTGCCGTACGCCATGACGGCGCCCACCCCGCCCATATTGGCCTCGACGACGATCCGCGCCGTGATCCCACAATTGCGAGCCAGTTGCTCAATCACGAGTACGGCGTCGAAGTAGCTCAGACCACGCCCACCGAACCGGACAGGAATCGTCATACCCATGAAGCCGGCCTCAACCAGATCGTGCACCGTGTCCCACGGGTATGACTCGGTGGCGTCGACCTTCTCTGCCCGGTCGCGCACAGGTCCGTCCGACAGCTCCTTCGCCTGCGTCTGCAGGATCGACTGCGTGTCGGAGAGGGGGAATTCATACATGGGGTTTCAGACTCCTTGGGTCGCGGTCTGGCGAAGGACTTGCGTTGTGTGCTCGCCCCGCTGCGGGGGCGGCAGCCGGTAGGCGATGGGTGTCGCGGAGAGCTTGAGCGGGTTGCCGATGAGCGGGACGACACCCGATGTGGCGGCGCTGTGCGGCATCTCGATGCGCATCCCGCGGGCAATGGCCTGTGGGTCCTCGAACACCTCGGTCAGCGTGTTGATCGGTCCCCCCGGCACGCCGGCCGTCTCCATCGCCGAGATGAGCTCGGCCTTCGACCATTTCGCGGCGATATCGGCGATCAACGGGATCAGCTCGTCGCGGTGGCGGAGGCGCTGTGGGTTGGTGCAGAACCGGGGGTCGTCGGCGAGTTCCTCGACGGCGAGGATCCGGCACAGCTTCTGGTACTGGTCGTCGTTGCCGCAGGCGATGATGACGTGACCGTCTCGGACGGCGAACACCTGGTAGGGCACGATGCTGGGGTGCTGGTTGCCTCGGCGAATCGGGTCACGGCCGGTGAGCAGAGTGTTGACGCCTTCGTTCGCCAACCACGACGTCATGACGTCAACGAGAGCGACGTCGATCGCCTGCCCCTCCCCGGTACGGTCCCGATGGCGAAGCGCCGCAAGGATTCCGGTCGCGGCGTACATACCCGTCATGATGTCGACGATTCCGACCGCCACTTTGATCGGTTCCCCCTCTGGATCACCGGTCAACGACATAATGCCGCCCCACCCCTGTGCGAGCAGGTCATAGCCGGGTCGGTGGGCGTTGGGTCCGGTCTGTCCGAAACCGCTTATCGAACAGTAGATAAGGCCGGGGAACCGGGGCGCGAGGGTCGCGTAGTCCAGACCGGCGCGAGCCAGGTCGCCAACCTTGAAGTTCTCGATCAGGACATCGCAGTTTTCCAGCAGATCCAGGATCGCCTTGTGCCCTTCGGCCGAGTGCAGATCGATCTCGGCTGACCGCTTGTTGCGGTTGGCCGACAGGTAGTAGCCGCTCTCCTGGGTGTCGCCATCGGGGCCTTCCAGGAACGGCGGCCCCCACTGCCTGGTGTCGTCACCAACCCCAGGTCGTTCGATCTTGATCACGTCCGCGCCGAGATCTCCGAGGAGTTGCGTGCAGTACGGGCCGGCCAGGATCCGGCTCAGATCCAGGATCCGCACTCCAGACAGCGCCGACCCCGTCACCGTTGCCGCCTTCGGACTCGTGTCACGTGCCTTGTCTCCCTTGGGTTGTCGTTCACATGTTGCCTAGGTAGCGCTCAATCTCGACTGGCGTCACCTGTCGGTCGACGAACATCTGTTCACGCTCGCCCTGTTGGATGAAGATGTCCCTGCCTTCTGCGCCCATGACCTCCTTGAGGAAGGTGGAGGAACGTGCGAGCTCAAGGGCCTGCGTCATACTCTGTGGCAGCGGGTCATACGCGTCGCTCTGGCATGCATCACCGCACTCCGGTGCGAACCTGGGGACCATCCCCTGCTCGATTCCGTCCAGACCGGCGGCGAGCTCGCAGGCCAGGAGGTAGTAGGGATTGCAATCCGCGGCACCGTCGCGTTTCTCGATCCGAACGGCGGAATCCGACCCTTCCAGCACCCGCAGACCAACGGTCCGGTTGTCGTAGCCCCAGGCGTTGTTGATCGGTGTGAACATCCCCGGCTGCCGACGGCGATACCCGTTGGGAGTCGGAGTCGACACGATCGACATCTCCGCCATCCGCAGCTGGAGGCCGGCCAGGTACGCGAGGCCGGTTTGATTGAGCCGTCCTTGGTCGGCGAAGGCGTTGACGCCATCTCGCCATAGCGAGTGATGGGTGTGGAACCCGGACCCGGACTGTTCAAAGAACGGCTTGGCCATGAACGTCGCAACGTAGCCGTGACGCTGCGCGATGTCCTTGACAACGTTGCGGAACACCACGACACGGTCAGCGCCGACGAGCGCCTCATCGAAGTGGAGATTTACCTCAACTTGGCCGGCTGCGTACTCGGGGTTGGACTGCTCGACTGGGATGCCGATCTCGATGAGACCATTGCGCAGGGGCCCCAGTACGTGTTCCATCTCCGCTGATCGCAGCAGGCTGTAGACCTGCAGCCCGGCTTGGCGGGGGCGGAGCGTCGTCGCGTCGAGCAGGTAGAACTCGAGTTCGGTACCCGCCTTCAATTCGAACCCCATGTCGCGGGCCCGCTCGATTTGCCGGACTAGGGCGGTGCGCGGATCCACGGGCACCGGACGGTGGTCCATGCCCTCGGTGAAGCCTAGGCAGATCGCCACCCCGTCCTCCCATGGACACCGTGCAGGTGGCGCCGATGGGAAGATGTGGATGTCCGGGTAGCCGTTGTCGAAACCGGCGAACGGCGTTTCCCATACATCGCAGGTCATGTCCATGGCGAACATGGCGCCGATGATCGCGATTCCGTTGCGGCAGGCGCTCTCCCAGTGGCTGGCGGGGATGCGTTTACCGCGCAGGATCCCGTTGAGGTCACCGAAACCCAGTGCGACGGTGTGAACCCCTTCGGGCAGCGGGAACACCTCACGTGTTGGTCGATTGCTCATTTCACTCACCTCAGCTCTCAACAAGCGGTTCGCGCGCGGTCTGCGTCGTCAACTCCGCACCTAGTTGGTCGTAAATCTTTGGGCGCCTGTGCTTAAGCACGGTGGCGAAGATATAGCCCGCGACGATCAGCGCGATGACAAACAGTGGGAATGCCATGACGATCGGACTTTCCGAGCCCGACACGAAGTCGACGTGCTGCACCATCAGCATCAGGCAGGCGAACAGGGTGATCGCGGATAACGTCGGAGCGATCGACCGCCGCCATGGGGAAACGCCGCGATGATCGGCGGCAAAGAACCTCACCACAGACACCGAGACCAGAATCTGCATGATCAGGATGCCCATGGCGGTGAACGCCGAGCACCACCCGACGACCGAGGTCGGATCGAAACCGAGGGCCGCGAAGAGCGCAACCATGCCCGCGATCGCGACGAACTGCACGCCGCCCGCGAAGTGCGGTGACTGGTGTTTGTCATGGGTTCGGGCGAACCTCGGGCTGATCACCCGTTCCCTGCCGATCACCCAGAGGTAGCGGTTGATCGTGTTGTGGAAGGACAACACGCAGGCCAGCAACGAGGTCAACATCAGCACCTGCAGGACGAGCACGAACAGGCCACCGCCAAGGTGGACACGGATGGCGTCTTGGTAAAGACCCGTGAAGTTGGCCTCAGCCGCGCCGGCGATGTTCGAGGGGCCGTAGTCCAGGGAGATCGTCCACGTGCACAGTGCATAGAACCCGGCAATGACCAGCACCGCGATGTAGGTGGCCGCCGGAACCGCCTTCTTCGGATTCCGGGCCTCCTGACCAAAGATCGCTGTCGCCTCGAACCCGATGAATGCGGAGACTATGAACACCAGCGCAACGCCGAGACCACCGCTTCCCCCGGTCAACGCACCGGGACCAAACCCATGCAACGTGATCCCGTCCGGACCGCCACCGGCGAGCAGAATCGCGACCGCGAGCAACCCAAGCACGGCGACCTCGCAGATCATGAACACGCCGAGGGCCTTCCCGGAGAACTCGATGTTTCGCATGGCGGCAACGGTCACAACGACATTGAGCAGCAGGCACGAGGCGAGCCAGGGGATGTGCAGCCCGGTCCACTGCTGGACGGAATCCGAGAAGTAGATGCCGAACAGGCTCATCGCCATCAACTCAACGGCGGCATATGCGGCCAGTGACGCGAATGCAGAGCCCACGCCGGTCCGTTTGCCCAGTCCACGAGCGATATAGGGGTAGAAGCTGACCGCGCTGCCCATGTGCGACGACATCGCGGTGTAACCCACTGCGAACAGTAGATAGAGAGCACCCACGACGATAAAGGTCAGGGGCACGCCCGAACCGTTGCCGAAGGCAAAGGCGTACGGCGTCACGCCCACCACGACCGCCAGCGGCGCGGCCGCGGCCACCACGAAGAACACGATGTGGCGGACACTTAGTGCGTTTCGGCGCAGACTCCCGCCGGGTTTTTCGTTGGTGACCATACAGTTTCTCCTTCGTGATGCCGGGCCGGGTGGAGGAAACGACGTTTGACTAGATGGCCAATTCGATGTCAGTTACGGGCCGACTGCAGCACAGCAACACGAATCCCTCGCCGGGGGCTTCGAATGGCTCGTCGACGTACTCGAACTCGCCGTCCGTCACCCGCGTCATGCAGCTTTCGCACGAGCCTTGGCGGCAGGCGTAATTCGGAAAGACCCCCTGCTCCTCAGCGAAGTCGAGAAGACTGTGCGACGTCGGATCCCACCGCGCCGTGACCTGAGATTCCGCGAAGGTCACCAGCGGGGTCTCGGGGGTGTCCGCCGAATGGGCCGTGCCGCTTGTGTCCTGGTTGACCGCTCGTTCGTTGGGTGTTGTCCTCGGAACGAGCGTGGACGGCCCGAAGGCCTCCCACGCGATGTGGTTGCGTGCCACTCCGAGTTCGACGGCCGCGTCGTACATGGCTTGCATGAAACGGCTTGGCCCGCAGATCTTTACCTCGACCGCACAGCCCGGCAGGATTTCCCGGAGTTGGTCGACGGTGAACTCGCCGACATGGTCGCATTCGGCCGTGTCGCCACCGTACTTGTACGTTACGTGGCTGACGAGCCCGTTGTCACGGTATAGGTCGATCTGCTTACGGAAGGCGTGGTGTGCCCGATCGCGGGCGATGTGTACGAAGTGGACCTCGCGACCGCGGCCGAGCGCCTCCTGCGCCATCGCCATCATGGGTGTGATCCCAATTCCACAGGACAGCAGCACAAGTGGCATGTCGCGGTCCTCGAGAAGGAACGATCCTCGCGGCGCGCTTGCCGTAAGCACATTGCCCGGGTGGATCGTTTCGTGGAGCCAACTCGAAACGATCCCTTCGCGTTTGACCGTGATCTCGAGTTCGTCAGCCGTGATCGCAGAGATCGAGTACTCCCGTCGCAGGCCGGGGTCCAAGGGTGCGACGACGATCAGGTGATGGCCGGCCCGCGCTCCATTGTCTGGAGCGGAAAGGGTAAAGGTGACAACATCTTGGGCCTCATCACGGCGACCGACGACTTTGTAGGCGCGAAAGCCGCGCGTCTCGGTCAGCGTCACCGCCTGACACCAACCATGAGCTTCTCGACGCCATTGACGAAATTGCTGGAGACATACTCGGGCGACTCCGCCAGATCGAGCTTGAGGCCCCGGTCGAGGATCTCATTGATCAACTGGGTCAGCTCAATACGAGCCAGCCCGGCTCCCAGGCAGGTATGAACACCCCCGCCACCAAACCCGGCGTGGAACGGTCGCATCGGACGTGTTGGGTCGAAACGCAGCGGGTCGTCAAAATGCGCTTCGTCAAAGTTCGCCGATGCGTACCACATGACGACCTTGTCTCCGCGTGACACGTGCGTCCCTGACAGCACCGTGTCGCGGGTCGCCGTCCGCCGGAAATAGAGGATCGGAGAGGCATAGCGCACGACTTCTTCCACCGCATTGGGCACCAGAGTTCGGTCATCACGGATGGCTGCCCACAGGTCCGGATGCTCGGCGATCAGCAGCGCAAGATGCGACATTGCCGTGCGGGTCGTCTCGTTCCCGGCGAAGATCAGCAGCCTGAAAAAGTTGGTGTACTCACTCTCACTCAAGTGCTCACCGTGCACATCGGCGTGGATGAGTTGGCTGACAAGGTCGTCCTTGGGCTCTCTGCGCCGTTCCTCCCCCAAAACACGCGCGTACTCCTGGAGTGCGTATGCGGCTGGGCTGTTGAAAGGCAAGAGCCGCAAGGAAATTGTGTTGCCATAGGCATTCGGATCCAGCGGCCGCGCCGACGTTCCCGCAACAAGATGATCGGTGAGCTCGATCATCAGGTTGCGGTCACGGCTCGGCACGCCGAGCAGATCGCAGATGATCCCAATCGGGATGGGCTTGGAGACGATCTCCACCCAGTCGCCACCGCCGTCGGACTCGAGCTGGTCCAGTTGGACGATCACCCGCTCGCGCACGGTCGAGACATAGCGCTCCAGCGCACGTGGGATGAAGCCGCGATTGACCAGCCCTCGGAGCCGGGTGTGCATCGGCGGGTCCATATCGATCATGGACGCCCGAGCATCCAAGGCGTCGTCATCAATGCTGTAGATCTGGATATGCCCGACCGCAGAGCTGTACAGCTCGGTGTCGCGGCTGACCGCAGCGACGTCGTCCAACCGCCCCACCGACCAGAACCCGTCGGTGTCCGAACCGTTGACTTTGTTCCATGCCAGACCAGGGGTCTGCCTCAGCTCGCGAAAAGCCTCTTGCGGGATGCCCGCATCGAAGACGCTGGGATCCGAAAGATCCCAATCAAGCTGGATCGCGTTCGCCACTAAAACTGCCTCCTGAACTCCGGCGCTGCCCTTCGGCGTCTATGTCTAACACGACTGTATACAGAATTCAATGGTCGAAAATGGCCCTTCGAACGAGGCCTCCACGTCACCCATCGACAGTGCGCACCTTTGGACTCAGCAGGGTGCGGACGGCCAATGACCAGCGGTTCACTCTTCCCCCGCGACGTGACTTCGCTGGCCCTGAGATGACAGGAGGCGGGCAGCCTGGACCGCGACGATATGGGCGCTGAACTCGCTGCGGGAGCCACGCCACGATCCGGTAGCCCAGCGGGAGCGCCGAGCTACGGAACCCTACAAGCGCTACGCGTCGTGTTCGAACCCACCTGCTGCACCGAGCGGCCCGCAGAGTGGTTCGCGTCGCCGTTGGAGTCACGGTGACGGTGGAGCCTGTGCTAGCGATTTCCGAGAACTGACCGCCCTCTTGGAACCGTAAGCCATTGGCCCATATACCAATTGGCCCATTGCATTCCGATCTGATCCACGTCGGCCGCGCATTGGTACCGGAGGACGTCGCGAGTTTCGTTTCCTACCTGGGCGTCGACCGACTCCGACCACATGACCGGGCAGTCCGTGATGATCGCTGACGCAACAGAAACGGTTGCCACAAGACGAGATTCACGAGCTGTAGTTGCAGCAGCATCTACCTCGCCAGCGACCGGCAACCGGCGACCGGCGACCGGCGACCGCGACAGTAATCGAGGTTGTCCAGAACTGACTAGCGAGGCCATCACCCGACGGAACAAGCTCAGGAGCGTTGTCGAATGGATGTACCACGACAGAATACTGACGGGGCGCTGCTCAATTCGACGCCAGGGCCGACGGTGGTCGGGACTAACGCTCACCGATAGGTGTGTGTTTGGTGTCGTCGAGGAACCGAGCGAGTAGTTGGTCGAGCTGCCGGAGATCTGTCGCGCTCCAGGCCGAGAGGGCCCGCGCCAGGTGGTCCCGCCGCAACTCCTGCAGCGCGGCGGCCGAATGCCGGCCGTCGTCAGTGGCTTCGACTATAGAAATGCGCCCATCCCCGTGGTCGGCATGCCTACTGATGAGCCCCGCTTCGACGAGCGCCTTTACCCGTCGGGTAGCCATGCCCGGGTCCATATGTGCCTTTTTTGCGAGCTGTCCCGTGGGCTGTGGTCCTTCGTCAATCAACACCCGCAGCAGTGCGTACGACGGCTGAGACAGCTCGGTGTCTGCGGTGGTTGCTTGCGACTTGAACGCCGAGCGGCTCAGGTTGAGACGTACGATCTGCGCAAGCGTGGCGCTGATCGAGTCCACAGTGTCCGCTTTTCGGGCCGTCGACACAATCTGCTCCGATCTGGTACGACTGCGGTTGCCACTCAAGTTGTATCAGGAGCGGCGTCATGGTGGTTTTGAAGATCCCTTACACAGGCTCCAAGCGCGCTATCGCCAATGTCGCCGTCAATGTCGCTGACCGGCGGAAGGACTACACCGTCGGCGACACCGGAATACTTGGCCCGAAGCAGATCTGGCAATTGATCGTACCGTCCGGACGTAACAAGCTCATCGAGCACCTCGTCAGTCAATACAGCCGAAAGGTCGTGCCAACGCTGCTGTTTGGTGACAGTCCGGAGTTCGTCGGCAAGACCGGACCATCCTCGTCGTTTGAGTGCGGTTGCATAGGAAGGCGTTGCCAGCAGGAAGGCAAGCATGCGGCGTTGCCGTTCTCGATCTTGCGCAACCAGCTCGTCTGTGGCACCGGAGGCGATCGCCGTGGATGCGATGATGCGCGGCTTGCGTGAGCGCCCAGCGTGTTCCGCCCCTCTCGAGAGTGCCGGCTGCACGACGGAGCGCAGATACTCCGGGTCAGAGTTCGTAGAGTGCGTGACGACACCATCAGCGACGCGGCCCGCCAGCTCGCACATCCCGGCGTTGACTGCGCCCAGCCAGATCCTCGGTGGGTCAATGTTTTCCGGGCCGGGGTTGAAATAGGGCTGCAGACGAGTGATCCGGTAGACATCACCCTCGTAGTGGACAGACCCTCCGCTCCGGAAGGCCGCGAAGATAGCTTCCAGTGCGGCGACATACTCAGCCATCCGCGCACGAGGCTCGCTCCACGGCATACCGAACCGACCCTCGATGTTCTGCTTGATCTGAGTGCCAAGGCCCAGCTCAAACCGGCCTCCGGAAACTATTGCCAGATCCCAGGCAGAGTAGGCAGTGAGCATCGGGCTGCGCACAAACGCCAACGAGACCGCCGTGCGGATGGTCAAAGTGCTGGTATGTTCCGCGGCCAGCAATGCCGCAGCCAGCGAGTCGTGAATCGTCTCGGCGATGTGCACACCGTCGAACCCCAACCCCTCAATACGCTTCGCATAGGCCGGAACCTGGATCAGCGGCATATCTGGAGCCATCGCGGCGAACACCTGCATGACATCGGACGCTAGCACAAACCGTCGCCACATTGATTGACATAGTCAATGATCTACGCATAGCTTGGCATCACTCACACAGTCCGGCTGGTGGCTTGAATCCGTTTACAACAGGAGATTTCATGACCGGAGCACGGTTCTACTTCGATTGGTCCAACTACTGGACGATGCTTCGGCTGTTGCTTCGCAATCCGCCGGCGGCGCGCCGTTGGCGACGTTGCATCGGGTTTGCGTTGGGTATGCCGGCAGTCGCGGCTTTCCATGCGGTGTGCTTCGCACTCGACCCGATCGTATTCCCATCGCTGCGTCGAACCGAGGTGGTCGCTCCGACATTCTGCGTCGGCCACGCGCGCAGTGGCACCACATACCTACATCGGCTGATGGCCGCCGACCCTCAGTTCAGCTACGCGCTGATGTACGAGCTGTTTTTCCCTTCGCTGATCCAGAAACGACTGCTGCGCATTCTGTTTCATGTCGATGCCGCGTTGCTCGGAAACCGGCTGAGGTCTCAACTCGAGGCAATCGAGAGGCGCAGGTTCGAGCCTACCGACGACATGCACAAGACCGGCTTCTTCGTTCCCGAAGAAGACGACGCATTCATGACATGGTCGCTGAGTTCAGGATTCTGGATCTTGATGTTCCCCTTCATGGGAGACCTGGACTTCTATCACGTCGACAAATGGCCTGAGCGCAGACGGCGGAAGCTGATGAACTTCTACAAGGAGTGCATCCGGCGGCAGGTGGCCCTCAACGGCGGTGGGATCCACTTGAGTAAGAACCCCACGTTCTGCGGTCGCCTCGAAGCCCTCATCGAGACCTTTCCCGATGCACGATTTGTCGTTCCCCTCCGCAACCCATACGAGACGATTCCGAGCTTGCTCAAGCTGATGAAGACGGAGTGGGGGCTACGCGGCAGGGATGAACGTTTGGTCGCGGAATCCCTACGCGTGCTTGCGGATCAGTCGATCGATTCGTATACCGACCCGCTCAAGGTTCTGGCACGTCACCCTGAGATCCGCGCGTGCATTGTCGACTATCGCCGACTGATCGAGCAGCCCGAGGCCATGATGCGGCAGATCTACAGCGACCTGGAGCTCGATCTGAGCCCAGCGGCGGCACAGGAGTTTCAAGCAGCCGGCACACGCGACCGCCACGAAACAGCTCACCGCTACAGCCTCGATGAGTTCGGACTCGACCCCGCCGAGATCCGGACCCGGCTCACCGCACTTTTCGACCAATACCAATGGGATGCCGAGGGAGAACATGCCAATGTCCGCTGAATCCAGCCAAGCAACCTTGCACCAGGCATGGACCGACATGATCGACGCGCTCAACCGCGCACGCAACGCTGTCGACTCGCCAGAGCTGCACGCGCCGCCGGCGACAACCCGAGAGCTGACCGACGGATACCGCTACTTGCTCGGTTACGTCTTCGGCGCCGTCGAACGTGCCTTGGGTGAAGATCCGGACTACCCGTATTTTCGCCGCGCCATTCAACCGCTCGACAAGGCAACCATCGACAACGCCGATGCGCTGTATCTGTCGGCCCGAATCGATGGCACCAAGCAGTATCGCGTCCAGGGCAGGCTCACCGAAGGCCGAAAAGTAGCCCAGTACATCATCTTTGAAGCCCATACGGCCTACGCGGGAGATTCGGGCAGTCTGGCCGAGCTTGCGCCACAGGGACGCGTCGTCACCGGCTTGCTGGACACCCCCGGGCTCAACGTCGAAGACGATGGCACATTCGAAATCCTGCTGGCTCCGCAACGCCCAGTCGGCCACACCGGCAACTTCATCGCCACCGCAACAGTGGGCGCCGGGCAAACCGCCAACTACCTCATCGCCCGGGTGCTCTTTCACGACTGGGAACACGAAGCGGCACCGGAACTGCACATAACGCAGATCGGCAAGGAAGGGACTCACCCACTTCCGACCGAACCGGCCACCGCGGCCCAGCAGATCCGCCGCATCGGCAGCATCGTGGAGAACCAGATGAAATTCTGGAATGAGTTCTACGACAGCATCCTTGAGGTGAACGGCGACAAGAACGGGGACGGGTTGACGTTCATGCCCCACAACGGGCTCAACCAGCCGTCCCCGGCCAACCTCGCGACTGGCGGTGGGCAATGTACCAACGTGTACAGCGGAGGCGTCTATGACCTGGAGCCGGATGAGGCGCTCATCGTCGAAGTTTGCGTCCCAGTAGAGCCGGCGTACATGGGCTTCCACCTATCCAACCTCTGGGGCGAATCACTCGACTACGCCAACCACACCAGCAGCCTGAACTGGTTTCAGTCAGAACCCGACGCAGACGGGGTATTCCGCTACGTTGTCGCCGACACCGACCCCGGCGTGCCCAACTGGCTGAACACAGTGGGCAGACACAAGGGAATTCTGACCCTGCGCTGGACCTACTCCACACTTCCCGACCAGTTACCAACCACCACCGTGACCAAGGTGCCGGTCACCGAGGTACGGCAACATCTCCCCGGCGACGTCCGCACTGTGACACCCGAAGAGCGCAAAGCACACATCAGTACCCGCCAAGCACACGTCCAGCGCCGCTACCGCCAATACTGATTCTCCCCACGCCGCAACAGCAGCAACAACGCACCGCCCAGGCGCCTGATTCCCAGCAGAGCGTCAGTCATACCCAGAGTCACGACCTGCGCGGTAACGCTCTTCCATCATCAATGTCATACCCCTCTGCGATGATGGTGTCATGCCTTCGACCGCAACCACTTTCGTCACCGGGTTGCGCCCTGACGAGCGGGTGGAGGTGCTGTTCGAAGAGTTGGCGGAGCTGACCGGTCAACGCAACGCGATCGATGGACGCATCGTGGAGATCGTCGCCGAACTGGACCGCGACGAGCTGTGCGGTGCCACCGGCGCCCGCTCGATCGGCGCGCTGGTGGCCTGGAAGACCGGCACGGCCCCGCGGAATGCCGACACGGTCGTCGCGGTCGCGCGTCGGCTCGATCAGTTCCCCCGCTGCGCGGAAGGCATGCGCGAGGGCCGACTGTCGCTGGATCAGGTCGGCGTCATCGCCGAGCGCGCGGCCGACGGATCCGATGAGCACTACGCCGAACTGGCGGCCAGCGCCACGGTCACCCAACTGCGCACCGCGGTCAAACTCGAACCGCGACCCCAACCGGATCCGCGGCCCGAAACCCCGCGCTCGATCACCAAAACCGTCGAGGACGAATACACCACCTGGCGAATCCGACTGCCGCGCGTCGAAGCGGCGAAATTCGACGCCGCCTTGCAGTCTCACCACGAAGCACAGATCGCCGGCTGGAAACACGATCACGCCGCCGACGACACCGACGGCGAGCCGATGCGCGGCCAAGCACCCCCCTTCCCAGACGGCATCGACGCCTTCATGAGTCTGGTCGAGGCCGGCTGGGACAGCGACGTGACTCGCCGCCCGCACGGGCAGCACACCACCGTCGTGGTCCACCTCGACGTCGAACGCCACGCCGCCGCAATCCATCTGGGTCCGCTGCTGACCGACGACGAGCGTCGTTACCTGCTCTGCGAGGCCACCTACGAAGTCTGGTTCCACCGGGCCGGCCAGGTGATCGGTTCGGGCCGCACGACCCGACAGATCAGCCGCCGGCTACGCCGTGCGCTCGAGCATCGTGACCAGATGTGCGTGGTCCCCGGCTGCGGAGCCACCCGCGGTCTGCATGCCCATCACATCCGACATTGGGAGGACGGCGGTCCCACCGAACTCGACAACCTCGTGCTGGTGTGCCCCTACCACCACCGGTTGCACCATCGGGGCGGGATCGCCATCACCGGACCCGCCCACCAACTCACCGTCGCCGACAACCTCGGTCGACCACTGCACGCGGGATCGCTGGCCCGTCCGCCGACGAAACCCCCGCCAGCAGTAGAACCGTGTCCCGGCCCCACCGGCGAACGCGCCGATTGGTGGTGGTACCAACCCTTCCAACCGCAACCACCACCGACGACGAACTAAGGACGCACGACGCTAGCCCGTCGGCACCGGAATGGCTGCGGTGTCCTCATCTTCGGCGCGCGGACGCGACGACACAGGCTTCCGGAAGTGGTGATCGCCACGCGGATAGACCACCCGCGGCCACCAGAACCACCGACCCAGCAGGGTGGCGATCGACGGCATCAACAGCGACCGCACGATCAAGGTGTCCAGCAGCAGGCCGATCGCGATCGTCGCCCCCATCTGGGCCAGCACCACCAGATCGCTGCCCAGCATGGCCGCCATGGTCGCGGCGAACACCATGCCTGCCGATGTCACCACGCCACCGGTACCGGCCATCGAGCGGATGATCCCGGTCTTCAACCCAGCATGGATCTCGTCTTGGAACCGGGATACCAGCAGGAGGTTGTAGTCCGATCCGACCGCCAGCAGGATGATCACCGACATCAACATGACCAGCCAGTGCACTGGCATACCGAACAGGTCCTGCCACAGCAGCACCGAGATACCGAACGCCGCCGCGATCGAGCTACCGGCCGTGCCAACGATGACCAGTGCGGCCACCACGCTTCGGGTCAGGATGAGCATGATCATGAAGATCAGCGTCAATGCCGACACCACCGCGATCATCAGGTCGTAGCGGGCACCGTCACTCATGTCCTTATAGGTGGCCGCGACACCGCCGAGATAGATCTTGGCGTCCGACAGCGAGGACATCTTGAGGCCCTCCTGCGCGGCAGTGCGCTCGGCGTTGACCCGCGCGATGCCCTCCGCTGTCGCTGGATCCGTCTGGTGGGTGATGAACATCCGCGCAGACTTACCGTCGGGTGAGAGGAACATCTTCAGCCCGCGTTCGAAATCGGGATTCTGGAAGGCCTCCGGGGGCAGGTAGAACAGGTCGTCGTTCTTGGCGTCGTCGAAGCTCTGCCCCATGGCCAGCGCGGTGTCGTTCATTGCCTGCATCTGGTCGATCAGCGCCTTCTGCGAGTTGTACGACGCCAGCGACAGGTCCCTGCTGGTTTTCATCGACGCGATCGTCTGCGGAAGGAGTGCGGTCAATTTCGGCGCCAGGTCGGCCAATTGGTCAGTGTTGAGCTGCACCGATGACGTCTTGTCCGTCAGTTCGTCGATCCCGTCGAGGGCATCGAAGACGGACCTGGCCGCGGAGCACATGGGAATGTCGAAGCAGTGCGGTTCCCAGTAGAAGTAGTTGCGCATGGGCCGGAACTGGTCATCGAAGTTGGCGATGTTGTCCCGCATTTTTTTGGTGACTTCGAGGAGCTCCTGCGACTTGGCCGCCGAGTCCTGGGTGAGCTTGGTCTGCAGCAGGGAGAGTCGGTACTGCTCCTCCAGGATGGAGATCGAGACGTTCGTGGCCTCAACCATTTTGAGCTGGTTCTCCAATTGATCCCGCTGGAACGGCAGGTTCATATTGGTGGTCTGACCCTGGATGCTGGTCTGGAACGGAATCGAGCTGTGCTGGATGGGAATACCCAACGGCCGGGTGATGCTCTGCACCATCGCGATGCCCTCGGTACGCAGCACATTCTTGGCGACCCGGTCGAGCACCAACATGTCGGCCGGATTGCGCATGTCGTGGCTGGACTCGACCATCAGGATGTCCGGATTCATCCGGGCCTGACTGAAATGCCGGTCGGCGGCGGCAAATCCGACATTGACCGGGGCGTCGTCGGGCAAGTAGTAACGATCGTTGTAGGCCGCCTTGAAGCCGGGAATGGCGACCACGCCGATCAGCACGACGAACGAGCTCGCCACCAGAATCGGTGCGGGCCAACGGACCACCGCGGTGCCGATCTTGCGCCAGAACCTGCCCTTGTCGGGCCGCTTGGCTTCGAAGAGCCCGACCTTGCTGCCGAGGAAGAGCACCGACGGACCCATGGTGACCGAGGACGCGACGACCACCAGCATGCCGATCGCGACCGGCGCCCCCATGGTGCTGAAGTAGGGCAGCCGGGCGAAACTCAGGCAGTAGGTGGCCCCGGCGATGGTCAGGCCGGAACCCACGATGACCGGCGCGACCGACTTGAACGTGGTGTAGTAGGCGGTTTCTCGGTCCTCCCCCGCGCCGCGCGCCTCCCGATAGCGGCCGAACAGGAAGATGCCGTAGTCGGTGGCGGCCGCGATGGCCAGCATCGTGAGGATGTTGCCGGCGAAGGTGGTCAGCCCGAACACATCATGGCTGGCCAGGACCGACACCAGGCCACGCGAGGCCAGCAACCCGACACCGGTCAGCACCAGCTGAATCAGCGTGGTGATGATCGACCGGTAGACGATCAGCAGCATGATCGCGATCGCGATCAGGGTGAACAGCGTGATCGTGAGGAGGCTGGCGTTGCCGATGACGTGCATGTCGTGGGTGAGCGCGGCCGGGCCCGCCACGTAGGCCTGCACTCCGGACGGCGCCGGGGTGTCCTCAATGGCCTGACGGACCGCTTCCACACCTTCGTTGGCCAGCGTCTGCCCTTGCTTCCCGGCCAGATTCACCATCACGTAGGCGGACTTGCCATCGGCGCTCTGCGCCCCGGCCGCCGTCAAGGTATCGCCCCAGAAATCCTGGATGTGCTGGATGTGTTCCGGGTTTTGCTGCAGCTTGTGAATGATCTCGTCGTAGTACCGGTGCGCATCGGGGCCCAGCGCACGCTCGCCCTCGACCACGATCATGACCGTGCTGTTGGAATCGAATTCCTGGAAGTTGGCGCCCATCCGCATCATCGCGATCATCGACGGCGCATCCTCGGGCGCCATCGGAGCCGAGTGCTCCTCGCCGACGACCTCCAGCTGCGGTGCGATCACGTTGACGACGACGGCGAACGCCAGCCAGAACAGGATGACCGGCAGCGCCAACACCCGCAGACTGTGGGCGATGAACGGTTTCTTGGCTTGAGTATGAGCGGGTTTCGTCATGCCGACTTCACCAGGCAGTAGGTCTGGGCGTTGACCCCATTGGCTGTCTTCTCCTCACGGACTATTCCGTTGACGGTGACCCGGCACCCGATTTGATCGCTGTCGCTTTGCGCCATCAGATTGGCGCTGACCGTCGGCAACGTCGTGGACACCGTCACCGACCAGGGCAGCGGAGCGGTGACGTAGTGCACGTTGGCATCCGCATCGAAGTAGCTGATCTGCCCGGTACTCCCCGGTGGGCCGTACACGTCGTAAACCATGACCTTCGGATTGAACTGGACGATCTCGATACCGGCCCCGGCGTTTGCGTTGAGGTCCTCGGAGCCGAACATCCGGTGCAGACGCGAGACAACCAGGCCCGAGATTGCCAAGACGACCACCAGAACCAACGGGATCCACGCCCGCTTGAACAGGCGGGCAATCGAATTGACCAGCACCGGCACCTCCCGACAGGCAGCCGATCCACTCGGCGAATTAGTTCGACTAGCTATGTACAGCGGGGAGGAACTTTACACACGTTCACGCCCGAGCGCAGCCCCCGGGTAGTTTCCTGTGAGCTTCCTGGATGCCCGCAAACGCGTTGAGCATCACACGCAACCGGTTGGATTTCGGCTATTCGAATGCCCTACACTGATACATAGATATGCTATGTATTGATCCGGAAGTTGAAATGACCGACAGGGCTGCACGGTTCGTTGCCGAGGCGCTGCCCCACCTCGAACAGATCCAGCGCGGCGCACGCCGAGTCACAACCAGCAAGTACGACGCCGAGGATCTGGTTCAGGAGACACTCCTCAAGGCCTACAGCGGATTTCACACCTACCGACCAGACTCGAACATTCGGGCCTGGCTCTTTCGCATCATGTACAACACCTGGACTGCCGGCTACCGCTCCCGGCAGCGGCGCCCGAATGAGGTGCTGTGCGACGAGTTCAACGACTGGCAGCTATCCGCCGAACAGAACCACACCTCGACCGGCCTGCGGTCCGCGGAAATCGAAGCACTGGAAAGGATGCAGGACGACGCAATCGTCCACGCACTCAACGCCATCCCCCCGGCAAACCGACTGACCGTGTTCTTCGCCGATGTCGAGGGTTATCAGTACCGTGAGATCGCCTCCCTGATGGACACTCCCATCGGCACGGTGATGTCCCGATTGCATCGCGGGCGCAGCCGACTTCGCGAACTACTCTCCGACGTCGCGGCCGAGCGCGGGATCGGCCGTGCCGATCGATCCGCTATCCAGCGCGGCGATTCCCTGCAGGCAGTGGCGGTTTAGTGCTAACCCTGGCCAATCATGCTGCAGCACCGGCGTTTCGGTGACGCCTCGAATAGCCTCGCGCGACGGCAACCTCGGCGAGTAGCTCGCGCAGGTTGCGACGCCCGCGATGCAATCGGGACATCACCGTTCCCACCGGTATGTTCAGGATCTCGGCGATCTCCTTGTATTGGAACCCCGCAACATCGGCGTAGTAGATGACAATTCGCTGGAACTCCGGCAGTGCCGCCAGCGCCTGCCTGACCTCGTCGTCCCCCATCGATTCGAGCGCGGCGAGCTCGGCCGAAGCCAGCTCGGCCGACGAACGCTTGGCCACTGCCGCCAGTTGCGCATCGCTGATGGTTTCGGCGATGACCTCGTTGGGTCGCCGCTGTGCCGTTCGGTAGGAATTGATCCAGGTGTTGGTCAGGATCCGATACAGCCAGGCTCTGATGTTCGTGCCGTCCCGGTATGTGTGAAAACTGCTGTACGCCTTGACGATTGTTTCCTGAACCAGGTCTTCGGCATCGACAGCGTTGCGGGTGTACCGGCACGCGGCCGCGTAAAGCTGGTCCACCAGCGGCAGCGCATCACGGACGAACCGATCCTGCAGATCGCCGTCCGCGCGCTCGACGACATCGACAACTGATGGCATGACCCCACTCCCCGCCTCTGATAGATCCGTGTCGGTACGCCCGCAAACCGAAACCTAGTCCGATCCACGAGGCCCTCCAATGGGGTTAACCCCCAAGCCTCAGCGGGTTTCCCATACCAGCATCACACCTCAACCGGGCTTGAGGTCAAGCGATTTTCGGTCGGCAGGACCGTGTGGCCCGCGCACTGCCGGGTACTGCAACGCACGCGCAGCGCGCCCACCTTAGGCTCATCGGCTATGAATCGACTCGATCGCTTTTTCGAGATCTCGGCCCGCGGATCCACGATCTCCTCCGAGGTCCGCGGTGGCGTGGTCACCTTCATCGCGATGGCCTACATCATCGTGCTGAACCCGGTCATCCTGTCCGGCTCACCCGACGTCGCGGGTAACAAGCTCCAGTTCGCACAGGTATCGGCCACTACCGCACTCGCCGCTGGTGTGATGACGATCCTGTTCGGTTTCATCGCGCGGCTGCCGTTCGCGTTCGCCGCGGGTCTGGGCATCAACTCGTTCCTGGCCACCACGGTGGTCGGCACGGTCACCTGGCCCGAGGCGATGGGTCTGGTGGTGATCAACGGCCTGCTCATCGTGGCGCTGGCGGCCAGCGGGCTGCGCCGCCTGGTGTTCGATGCGGTCCCCATGCAGCTCAAACTGGCGATCACCGCGGGCATCGGGCTGTTCATCTTGTTCATCGGTCTGGTGGACGCCGGATTCGTCGGCGCGACCGGTTTGCCCTCTCCCCCGGTCGGACTCGGCACCGGCGGAGTCGGCTCGATCAACACCGTGCCCACGGTCGTCTTCGTGTTCACCCTGCTGACCACCGGCATCCTGGTGGCCCGCAAGGTGCGGGGCGGCATCCTGATCGGCCTGGTCGCGGGCACCTTGATCGCAGTAATCGTCGAGGCGATCTGGCATCTCGGGTCGGCGGTGGACAAGCCCGGCGGTTGGGGCCTGTCGGTACCGGCGCTGTCGGGCTCACCGTTCGCACTGCCCGACCTGTCACTGGTCGGCGATGTCAGCCTGGGCAGCTTCAGCCGCATCGGTGCGCTGGCCGCGATCATGCTGGTGTTCACGCTGGTGTTCGCGAATTTCTTCGACGCGATGGGCACCATGACCGGGCTGTCTCGCGAGGCCGGGCTGGCCGATGCCCAAGGCAACTTCCCGCGACTGCCCGCCGCCTTGATCGTCGAAGGTGCGGGCGCCGTGGTCGGCGGATCCTCATCGGCGTCGTCGAACACCGTCTTCATCGAATCGGGCGCCGGCATCGAGGAGGGTGCCCGCACCGGATTCGCCAACCTGATCACCGGTGTGCTGTTCCTGGCCGCCATGTTCGTCTCACCACTGGCCTCGATAGTGCCCACCGAAGTGGCCGCGGCTGCCCTGGTGATCGTCGGAGCGATGATGGTGTCGCACCTGCGCCACATCGACATCTCGGAATTCTCGGTGGCCCTGCCCGTGGTGCTGACGGTGGCAACCATGGCATTCAGCTATTCGATCGCCAACGGCATCGGCGTCGGCTTCGTGGCCTGGGTGGTGCTGCGATCGGCCGCGGGCAAGGCCCGCGAAATCAGCCCGCTGTTGTGGATCGTGTCCGCCGGCTTCGTCCTGTACTTCGCGCGGGGCTGGATCGAGTCACTCATCGGTATGTGAGGGCCGGTAGCCTTCATTCACATGGGAATCACCGAATGAGCGCTGGCCTGTTCGGTCTGCTCGACGATATTGCGGCACTGGCCCGGTTGGCGGCGGCCTCGATCGACGACATCGGCGCCGCGACCGGGAAGGCGACCGCCAAGGCCGCCGGCGTGGTGATCGACGACACCGCGGTGACGCCGCAGTACGTGCACGGCATCACCGCCGACCGCGAGCTGCCCGTCATCAAGCGCATCGCGATCGGTTCGCTGCGCAACAAGATCGTATTCATTCTGCCTGCGGCGTTGCTGCTCAGCCAGTTTGCGCCGTGGTTGCTGACACCGATCCTGATGCTGGGTGCGACTTACCTCTGTTTTGAGGGTGCCGAGAAGGTTTGGGGCTGGTTCGGCAAGCACGACGGGCACGACGGGCACGACGGCCATGCCACACCCGCCGCGGCCTCCGGCGGGGACACCGAGAAGTACATGGTGACGGGTGCGATCCGCACCGACTTCATCCTGTCCGCCGAGATCATGGTGATCGCGCTCAACGAGGTCGCCCATCAGTCGTTCCTGCCCCGGCTGATCATCCTGGTGATCGTCGCGCTGGTCATCACCGCTGCGGTCTACGGCGTCGTCGCGGGCATAGTCAAGATGGACGACATCGGCCTGCGCCTGGCTCAGCTCAAGTCACGTTTCGCACAGAAGATCGGCCGCGGTCTGGTGTCCGGGATGCCCAAGCTGCTCTCCGCGCTCTCGATCATCGGCACCATCGCGATGCTGTGGGTCGGCGGCCACATCCTGCTGGCCGGGACGGACACCCTGGGTTGGCACACGCTCTACGGTCTCGTCCACCACGCCGAGGAATGGGTGCATCACGCCGTCCAGGGCGTGGGCGCCGTACTGGCGTGGCTGACCAATACCGCGGCTTCGGCGGTCATCGGATTGACCGTGGGCGCGGTCGTGGTGGCGATCATGCACGTGTTGCCGTTCGGCAAGAAAGACAAGCACGAAGCCACGCCCTGATGCGTGTCTACGGCTCGGCGCCTGCTTCCACACCCCTTCGAGCACTTCGTGGACGCCCCATTCTGCAATCACTGCCTTGGAACCGGAACGCCTTCTGCCGAAACCCTTTTCCACACACACGTCGACCGTCTGACAATGTCACGGCGAATGGTCGTGCCCGGTAGCTCCGCCGAGCTGAAATCTCATTCCGGTCGTGTCAGTCGACGGTCCGCCGCCCGTTACGCTGGAAATTCCACGGGCAAACATTTTTGGGCGCTCCGCATATACACGTGCCATACTGAGCCTGGACGTTTTTGGTACGTCCGGTCTTGATCAATGAGAGAAGCAAAAAAATATGACACAGGGAACTGTGAAATGGTTCAACGGCGAGAAGGGCTTCGGCTTCATCGCTCCTGATGGCGGCGCCGCGGACGTCTTCGTTCACTACTCCGAGATCACCGGCGGCGGTTTTCGGTCGCTCGAAGAGAACCAGCGTGTCGAGTTCGAGATCACCCAGGGGGCCAAGGGCCCGCAGGCAGTTGGAGTCAAGGCGATCTGACCGCCTCAAGACCTGATTATGGGCTGGTACGGATTAGTTCCGTACCAGCCCATTTTCATGTCACGCGGGTGTTTGGAGTGTTCGCGTCTTGGAGATAGTGCTTCGGCGACATCGGGCTCTGTTGAACCGGCTGCTGCCGGATGCCGAACCGGAGGAACTCACTGTCCGCGAGGGGCAATTCCATGTGGTGGTGATCGGCCCGGGCCGTGTCGTGTGCCTGCCTCGCACCGAGGCGGCAGCGGCCCGGCTGCCGCGGCGAGCAGCCATTCTGCGTGTCCTCGCCGGGTTCGACCTCGGTTTCCGTACGCCGGATCCGCTGGTGGAAGGCGGCGCGGACGGCGACGATGAGTCACCTTTCCTAGTGCTGAGCCGTGTTCCCGGAACACCATTGCCAGCTGACGTACTTGATGATTCCCAGGTGGCCGACGCGGTCGCAGGCCAGTATGTCGGTCTGCTGACCGGTCTGGCCAGAGCCGGCGCCAACGACAAAGTGCGAGCGGCACTGCCGGCACCGGAAGAACGGTGGCGGCGATTCGCAGCGGATGTCCGCGCCGAGCTGTTCGGGCTGATGTCCGCCGATGGGCGCCGACGGGCCCAAAGGGAACTCGTCGCACTCGACGACCTTCCTGGCCTCACCGCGGCCGTGGTGCACGGTGACCTCGGCCCCGAGAACGTCCTGTGGGAAAGCCACGGCGGGCTACCGCGCCTGAGCGGAGTGGTCGACTGGGACGAAGTCACCCTCGGTGACCCCGCCGAAGACCTCGCGGCCATCGGTGCCGGCTACGGCGAGGGCCTATTGAGGCACATACTGACACTGGGCGGCTGGGCGGACCACGAAACGACCACCCGCATCGCCACAATCAGCGGAACCTTCGCCCTGCAGCAGGCCCTCGCCGCATACCGGGACGGTGACGAGGAGGAGTTGGCAGACGGCCTGGTGGGGTACCGCTGAATGGGCTCGCTCCTCCGTCCCGCCGGAGGGCTCGGCCGCCGTGTCAGTGTTCAGGCGCGGATGGCAGGCAGGATCAGGGTATCGATGACGTCGCGGACGAACTTCGCGTCGGCACTCTGACCGTTGATCACCCGCATCAGACCCATCCCGGTCAGCACGTCGGCCACCAGTGACCAGTCCCGGTCGGGCGCCACTTCACCGCGGGCGGCGGCCTGCTCGAGGATGGCTGTCACCACACGCCTGCCCTTGAGCAGCATCAGATCGTCGAGGGCCGAGGCGAGCTGCTGGTCATGGGCGGCCTCGACGGCAACCCGCAGCACCACGTCGTAGGGAACCAACTCGTCGTCGTTGCGCGCGGCACGCTCCACGATCGCATCGAAATCGCCGGCGAGGCTGCCGGTGTCGGGGGCGTCGTCGGACATCAGGTCGGGCCGCCAGTACACCAGCGCATCGGTGATCAACGCTGCCTTCGACGACCAGCGCCGGTATATCGCAGCCTTGCCGACCCCCGCTCGGGCGGCGATGTCATTCATGTTGGTGTTGTTGTAGCCGTTCTCCGCCAATGCCGCCAACGCGGCATTGAGGATGGCGGGATCACGCGATCGGTCGAGTCGACCATCGGTGCGCTGGCGCAGCTTCGACTCTGTATCCGACATGCATTCCGATCCGGCAACCCCCGCCTCGGTCACCAGCTTGCCAGATCGGCTCGCACTCACGCAGTCGTCACCGGAATGGGCGCGG
The DNA here is from genome assembly GCF_029893345.1 of Mycolicibacterium frederiksbergense. Lineage (GTDB taxonomy): Bacteria > Actinomycetota > Actinomycetes > Mycobacteriales > Mycobacteriaceae > Mycobacterium > Mycobacterium frederiksbergense_B. The sequence goes on from NZ_JARXVE010000011.1 coordinate 165,471, forward strand.
TGTTCTCGTCCGCCGGTTGCGCCTCAGGATCAGTACGCCCCCGCCTGGTGATCTCGAAGGTGTTGAGCGGCCACCAGAACCAGCGGCCCAGCGCCGCAGCGATCGCCGGTGTCATGAACGCGCGCACCATCAACGTGTCGATGATCAGGCCGATACCGATGGTCATACCCAGCTGGCCGACCACCCGCAGGTCGCTGACCAACATCGCCATCATGGTGAAGGCGAAAACCAAGCCTGCCGCGGTGACGACGCGCCCGGTCGCCCCCACGCCTCGGATGATGCCCGTGTTGAGCCCGGCGTGGATCTCTTCTTTGAGGCGCGAGACCAGCAGCAGGTTGTAGTCCGAACCCACTGCCAACAGGATCACCATCGACAACGGGAGCACGATCCACTGCACGCCTAGGCCCAAGATGTCCTGCCAGAGCAGCACCGACAATCCACACGCGATACCCAGGGATGCGGCCACGGTGCCGACGATCACCAACGCCGCCACCACGCTGCGGGTGATGATCAGCATGATCGAGAAGATCAGGATCAGCGACGCGATGAGCGCAATCATCAGGTCAGTGGTGACGCCGTCCTGCATATCGGCGTACAACGATGCGGTACCGGCGAGCGAGACCTTCGCGGTGGCCAGCGGGGTGCCCTTGAGGGCGTCGGCAACGACATCCTTGAGATCCCGGACATGTTCGATGCCCTCCACCGAAGCGGGGTCGCCCTGGTGGGTGATGATCATCCGGACCGACTTGTGATCCGGCGACATGAACATCTTGATCCCACGCTGGAAGTCGGGATTGTCGAACACATCCGGCGGCAGGTAGAAGAAGTCATCGTTCTTGGCCTGATCGAAATACAGACCGATCTCCGTCGCGCCTTTGGCCAGTTCCTGTTGCTGGGCCTGGGTTCCGGCCATGGTGCTGTGGGTCGCGATCATGAAGTCGCGCATCGTCTTCATCGAGTCGATGGTCTGCTGCAGAACCGGCAGCATCTTCGGCATCAACTCGTCCATGTGGTCGATGTCGACGGTGAGCTTCTGCATCTGGTCGGTGAGTTGGTCGATGCCGTCCAAGGTGTCAAAGATCGACCGCATCGACTGACAGATCGGGATGTCGAAGCAGTGCGGCTCCCAGTACAGGTAGTTGCGCAGCGGCCGGAAGAAATCGTCGAAGTTGGCCAGGTTGTCCCGCATTTCCTGGGTGGTCGCCAGCATCTCGTGGGTGTTGCCGGCCATGCTGTGCGTGGTTTCGGTCATCTCCTTCGTGATGGCGTACATGCGTTCCATGCTGGCGACGGTCTTGGCCATCTCGTCGGCCTGCTCAAGCATCTGAGCCGAGTTGTCGTTGTTGAACTTCGCGGCCTGCAGAGTGCCGGCGTTCTGCGCGCCGAGCAGGAATGGGATGGAGCTGTGCTCGATCGGTGCGCCCAGTGGGCGGGTGATGGTCTGCACCCGGTCGACGCCCCGCATGCGGAAGACGCTCTTGGCGACCTTTTCGATCACCAGCATGTCCGCCGGGGTACGCAGGTCATGATCGGTCTCGAGCATCAACAGTTCGGGGTTCATCCGGGCCTGGGAGAAATGCCGGTCCGCGACGGCCATGGCCAGGTTGGCGGGCATGTCCTCAGGGGTGAACTTCTGGTCGTTGTACTGCGGCACATAGGTCATCAGACTGACGAAGCCCAGGACGGCGACCATGCCGGTCAGCAAGATGATCGGAATGGGCCAGCGAACCGTGGCGGTTCCGACCTTGCGCCAGTTCCGCGTCGACAGATTCTGCCGGGGGTCGAGCAGTCCGAACTTCGATGCCACGGTGAGAACCGCCGGCGCCAATGTCAGTGACGCGGCGATGACCACCAGAATCGCGATCGCGCAGGGCGGACCCATGGTCTGGAAGTAGGGCAGCGTCGTCATGCTGAGGCACATCAGGGCGCCGACGATGGTCAGCCCGGAGCCCAGGATGACGTGCGAGACGCCGCTGTATGCGACATAGAACGCGTCTTCGCGATCCAGCCCCTTGGCTCGCTCCTCGTGATATCGGCCCAGTAGGAAGATCACGTAATCCGTTACCGCGGCCAGCGACAACATGGTCACCATGCTCACCGCATACGGGGTCAAACCGATGATGTTCAGGTTGCCGAATATGGCCGTAACACCCATTGCGGCAAACAGTCCCAGACCGATCACCAGCATCGACACCAGCACCGTCACCACGGAGCGGTAGATGAACAGCAGCATCAGGATGATGATGGCGACCGAAACCAGTTCCATTTTCGCCATGCTTTGATGCCCCGCCACGCTGGTGTCGGCGTTGAGGACCGTGTTGCCCGCAACATGGGCTTTGATGCCCGGCGGCGCGGGCATCGAGGCGACGATGTCACGCACGGCGGCGACCGACTCGTGGCTCGCGCTGGTGCCCTGCGAGCCGTTGAGGAAGATCTGCACATAGGCCGACTTGCCGTCGACGCTCTGCGAGCCCGCCGCCGTCAACGGGTCACTCCAGAAGTCCTGAACGTTCTGCACGTGCTCGCGATCGGCGTTCAGCTTGGCGACGATCTCGTCATAGAACTTGTGCGCTTCGGCGCCGAGCTTGTCCTCGCCCTCCAGCACGACCATCGCCGTGGAGTCCGAATCGTACTGCTGGAATACCTTGCCGATATTCAGCATCGCCTGATAGGACGGCGCGTTGATCGGGCTGATCGGCACCGACCGGGTCGCCGCGACCTCACCCAGCGATGGGAAAAACGTGCCCAGGACGACAGTGAGGAGCACCCAGAACAGCAGGATCGGTAACGAGAATATCCGCACCATCCGGCCGAGGAACGGACGATGGGATTTCGTGTGCGCGTTGCTCATACGGATTTCACCAAGCAGTAGATGAACGGTTTGATTGTGTCGGTGCTCGCTCGTTCGTCGCGCACCACGCCGTCAACGGTCACCCGGCACCGAAGGTCACTGACGTTGCGCTCACCCTGGGCAATGATGTTGGCCGACATCGACGGCAGCGTCGTCACGATCGTGAATGACCAAGGCAGCGGGGTGTTTTCGATGAGATTGGGTTGACCGTTCTCATCGAGGTAGTTGAGGTTCGCGGTCCCGCCCGTCCCGGTGATCTCGTAGGTGATGTGCTTCGGGTTGAAGTTCTCGGTGATTGCGGAGCCCTCCGCCAGGTTCGGGCCTGGGTCTGCGGGCTCGCGAATACGGAGAATCGCATAGGCACCCAAGGCGACAACGACTACCAGCAGCAGCGGTATCCACGCCTTCTTGAGCAATCGGAACACCGCTGCGCCTCCCCCTGTGCACTCGACTGTTTACCCAGACGGAACTCAAGTTCCGTCTGGGAGGATGCCAAGTACTGTACTCGAGGCAGGCCCGGTCAACGACTCGGCGCTTACCGCCGCCGAAACTGTTCGAGACCGGCGATCACGATGTCGAGATTGAAGTCGAAGTCGTGATCCGCGGTCGCGGCGGTGCCGCGATCGGTCACCACTGCGCCCAGTAGCGGAAAGTCATCGGCCGGAAGGTCTTTCAGGGCGCGAACCACCTCGGGTGTCTGGTGGTGCAGTCGCGACTCGGCCGACCCCAGCACATCGTGCGCGGCCGATAGCGCAAGCCCGGATACCAGCGTCAGCACCCGGCCGGCATCGTCGGTGCCGAATCCGCCGACGGTCAACGCCCGCAGCACTCGCTCGGCCACGGCGAGGCTGGCCGCACCGGCGGCCCCGCGCAACCGGAAGCTGGTGGCCGTCACGCCGATTTTGAGCACGCCTTGGCGGATGGCCCTGCCGTAGGCCCGCAACATCTCCTGCCAACTCGCATCGTCGGGCAGATCGATCGAGCGGAGCTCGGATTCGAATAGATCGGCCACGACCAGCTCAAGCAGGCCATCACGGTCACCCACGTAGTAGTGCAACGCACTGCGGTCCACGCCGAGCACGTCGGCGACCGCCTGCATCGTCAACGCGCCCGGGGCGATGCTGCGGGCCGCGGCGACGATCTGATTCTGATCAATGCGCGGCGGGCGGCCCCGCCCGCGGCGTGGCGGGTTTCCGGTGCTCACAGCGGCAACCCTAGCCGCCCACACCGCCCCGACGGTTCAACCCTTTCCTTTTTCTCACGGGCGTGGAAAACTGCCGATGCCTAGGAAGACCCACGAAGGGAGCCCTGCGGTGTCACACAGTTCGCCATACCGGGTCGTTCAATGGACGACGGGAAATGTCGGCAAGAGTTCGGTGGCGGCCATTGCCCGCAACCCAACGCTGGAACTGGTGGGCTGCTACGCGTGGTCACCGGACAAGGTCGGCAAGGACGCCGGCGAGCTGGTCGGCATCGAACCTCTCGGGGTCACCGCCACCAATGACGTCGAGGCACTGCTGGCCCTCAAGCCGGACGTCGTGGTCTACAACCCGATGTGGATCGACCTCGACGAACTCGTCCGCATCCTCGAAGCCGGGGTCAATGTCGTCGCGACGGCGTCGTTCATCACCGGGCACAACCAGGGCGAGGGCCGGGACCGGATCGCCGAGGCCTGCCGCCGCGGCGGCTCGACGATGTTCGGCTCGGGCATCAGCCCCGGCTACGTCAACCAGCTGGCGATCGTGGCGGCCGGCATCTGCGATCGGGTGGACAAGATCACCGTCAACGAGGCCGCCGACACCACCTTCTACGACTCACCGGAGACCGAGAAGCCGGTCGGCTTCGGCCAACCGATCGACCACCCCGATCTGCAGGCTATGACCGCCCACGGCACCGGTGTCTTCGGGGAGGCGGTGCGGATGATCGGTGACGCGCTGGGCATCGAGTTCAACGAGGTCCGCTGCGACGCCGAATATGCCCAGACCACAGCGGATCTCGACCTGGGTTCGTGGACCATCCCGGCCGGATGCGTCGCAGGCGTGTTCGTCAGCTGGAAGGGCTTGATCAATGAATCGGCTGGTGGCCAACGCACTGTCGTCGAGCTCACCCTACGGTGGCGCAAAGGTCAGACATTGCAGCCGGATTGGCAGATCGACCAGGACGGCTGGGTGATCGAGGTCGCCGGTCGCCCGACCGTGACGATGAAGGTCGGCTTCCTGCCACCCCCCGACTTCGAGGCCACCACCCTGGAGGAGTTCATGGTGCTCGGGCACATCATGACCGCCACGCCGCCGATCAATGCGATCCCCGCGGTGGTCAACGCCGCACCCGGCATCGTCACCTACAACGATCTCCCGCTGATCCTGCCGCGTGGCGTGGTGCCGCCGAGCCACGGCTGAGCCCCAGACTGACTTACACACTGTAATCGCGATCCTTGGATCGCTGACACTTTGCAACCTCCCCACCGGCGTTCCACACCACAGGATTGGATCCAGCCGTCGAAGGCCACCGACGGAATCGATCAACGCCGATTGAGGAGAATAATCCGTGAACCCGTTGCGCACCAACGCTGTTGCGCCCGCCACGCAGGACCCTGCTGATGGAACGGCGGTACCCAACCCGCTGTTGGACATCAGTGCGCTCAACGATCTGATGGGCGACGCGGTCGCGGTGAATCTGGATTGTGTCGGCACCGAAGACGGCCGACTGGACTTCGCCCTTGCTGCCATCGAGCCCGTTCCGCTGCGCCGGATGCTGCCCGCGCTGCACAGCATGGATCTGGAGGTGATCGAGGAGCAGACCAGCACCTGGACGCGGCCCGACGGGCAGCTCTGCCACATCTATCACCTGGCGCTGCAGGCCGGCCCGGACGCGATCACCGCGCTGGCGCAGCCGACGCGCGACACTGCCGACCGCATCTGCGAGACGTTCCAGGCGATGTGGTCCGGCCGCGTCGAATCCGACGGGTTCAACGGGCTGATCCTGCGGGCCTCGATGAACTGGCGCCAGGTCAGCGTGCTGCGCAGCTACAGTCGCTACCTTCGCCAGCTGCCGCTGCCCTACAGCCAGACCCGTATCCAGCGGGTGCTGCTGGACAATCCCGACGCAGGCCGGGCGCTGCTGGCGTTGTTCGAGGCCCGGTTCGACCGCACCGAACAACCGGCTGACAGCCCCGAGCGCATCGCGCGCATCGCCGAGGCCGACGAAACTGTGGCCGCCGAGATCGACCGGGTGCTGCACATCGACGCCGATCGGATCCTGCGCGCTTACCGCAGCCTGATCAACGCCACCGTTCGCACCAACGCATTCGCCCCCGGAGCGCTGTCCGTCGCAGCCCCCTACCTGGTGCACAAGCTGAGCGCTCAGGACCTCGATGAGCTGCCCCATCCGCGCCCGCTGTCCGAGATCTTCGTCTACTCACCAGAATTCGAAGGTCTTCACCTTCGATTCGGACTCGTCGCCCGCGGCGGCCTGCGGTGGTCGGACCGGCACGACGACTACCGGACCGAAGTCCTGGGCCTGGTCAAGGCGCAGGCGGTGAAGAACTCCATGATCGTGCCCGCGGGCGCCAAGGGGGTATTCGTCGTCAAGGCCCGCACCGCCGCGGGCAACGCCGCCCGGGCCCAGGGGCTGCGCAGCTACAAGCAGTTCATCGCCGCCCTGCTCGATGTCGTCGACCCCACTGCCGACACCAACTCCGACACCGAGGACCGGGCGCGCATTGGCGGCGTCGTGTGCCACGACGGGGCCGACCCCTACCTGGTCGTGGCGGCCGACAAGGGCACCGCCACGTTCTCCGACACCGCCAACGCGGTAGCGCTCGACCGTGGTTACTGGATGGGCGATGCGTTCGCTTCGGGCGGGTCGGCCGGCTACGACCACAAGGCGATGGGAATCACCGCCCGAGGCGCGTGGGTCAGCGGCGACAGCCACCTCGCCGAACTCGGCATCGACCCGCACACCGACCCGTTCACGGCCGTCAGCGTGGGCGACATGAGCGGCGATGTCTTCGGCAACGGAATGCTGCTGCGGCGAGGTCTGCGGCTGGTAGCAGCCTTCGATCACCGGCACATCTTCATCGACCCCGCGCCGGACACCGAACGGGCCCGCGCCGAGCGGAAGAGACTGTTCGAGCTGCCCCAATCGTCGTGGGATGACTACGATCGCACGTTGATCAGTGCCGGTGGCGGTGTGTGGCCGCGGACCGCCAAGACGATTTCCACGACGCCGGAGATGCGCGCCGCACTGGGGATCGCCGACCACGAAACCCGGCTGACCCCCAATCAGCTGATCAGCAGGATCCTGTGCGCCCCAGTGGATCTGTTGTTCAACGGCGGCATCGGCACCTACATCAAGGCCAGCAACGAACAGCACGCCGACATCGCCGACAAGGTGAACGACGGGGTTCGGGTCAATGCCGACGAGGTCCGGACCCGAGTGATCGTCGAGGGCGGAAACCTCGGGCTTTCCCAGCGCGCCCGCATCGAGTACACCCGCCTCGGCGGGCTGATGAACACCGACGCCATCGACAACGCCGCCGGAGTGGACTGCTCCGACCATGAGGTCAACATCAAGATCCTGCTGAGTTCTGCCGAACGGGCCGGCCTGATCAGCGGCAGTGCCCGCAACGGCCTGCTTGCGGACATGACCGACGAGGTGGCCCAACTGGTTCTGGCGAACAATCAGGACCACAATCGGTTGCTCAGCGATGCCCGGTCGAACGCGGCCCAGATGGTCGACGTGCATGCTCGGATGACGGCCGACCTCGAGGCCCGTCGCGGATTGCACCGTTCTCGCGAGAATCTGCCCAGTGCAACCGAATTCAGCGAGCTGGCCAAGGAAGGCCGCGGCCTCGTCGCGCCAGAACTGGCTACCTTGATGGCGCATGTGAAGCTCGATCTCAAGGCCGAGCTGCTCAGCGAGAAGTTCGACGATCCTTACTTCGTCGCGACCCTGACCGACTACTTCCCCCCGACACTGCGGCGTCGCCTCGGCGAGCCGCTGCCCGAGCACCCGCTGCGCCGGGAGATCATCGTCACCTCGATCGTCAATCGCGTGCTGGCCACCTCGGGGCTGACGTTCATGTTCCGGCTTGGCGAGGAAACCGGCGCCGACATAGCCGATATCGTGCGGGCGCATGCGGTGGCGTCCGAGGTATTCGACCTGGACACCCTGTGGGACGACATCTACGCCGCCGGTCTGTCGCCGGCGTTGACCAACGCCGTGATCATCGAGGGTCGCCGGCTGCTCGACCGGGCCGCGCGATGGTTCCTGCTCAACCGGCCGCAACCGCTCGATGTCGATCTGGAGATCGCGCGATTCAGCGAGCTGGTGGCGCTGCTGCGCGGGCAACTCGGATCGATGTTGCGGGGCCAAGAACGAGACACCGTCACCGAGTCGCTCAACGCCCTGGTCGTCCGCGGCGTGCCGGCCGATATTGCGCGCCGGATCAGCGAATCCCTGTACGCATTCAGCCTTCTGGACATCGTCGAGGTAGCGCAGGTGCACGGCGAGGATGCCACTTCGCTCGCCGGCACCTACTTTGAGCTGTCCGACCGGCTGGGAGTGGACCGGCTGCTGCTGGCGGTCTCGTCTCTCCCCCGGGGCGACCGGTGGGATGCCCTGGCCCGACTCGCACTGCGCGAGGACCTGTACCGGTCGCTGCGGGATCTCACCCTCGACGTCACCAAACTCGTTGTCGAGGATGCCGATACCGCAGGCACCATCCAGGACTTCGAGGCCCTGAATCGACCGCAGTTGGACCGGGCGAAGCGCACGCTGGACGAAACTCTGGATTCCGATCAGCCCGATCTGGCGGTGCTGTCGGTGGCGTCGGCCCAGCTACGCCGACTGCATCGATAACCGGGCTCAGCTCGCCTCGGTGGTGGGCTCGATGAGCACGGGGAAGTTGACCGAGTTGGCGATGAAGCACATGCGGTGGGCTTCATGATGGAGCTTCGCGGCATCGTCAACTCGGTCCCCGCTGGTGATGCCCACCTGGGGCCGTAGCGTCACCTCGACGAAGCTTCCGCTGCCTTCGGCATCCTCGTTCATCGTGCCCACCGGCCGATCGTGGTAGGCGGTCACCGTGATGCCTTCCCGGGCACACAGCGCCAGGTACCACAGCATGTGGCACTGGGACAGGCTGACCACGAGCAGTTCCTCGGGATTCCAGCGCTGTGGTACGCCGCGGAAGGCGGGATCGGCGGTTCCCAGGATCGGCGGCTTACCGGGGCTGTCGACGCCGACCACCTCGTGGTCGCGCGCGTAGTCCCGGTAGCCGCTGGTCCCCGAACCAGTGTTGCCGGTCCAGGTCACCTCGACCTCGTATCGATGACTCCTACTCATCGGCCCCCCTCAGTTCAGTAGCTTGACCGCCGCGTTGCGGACCGCAGCCGTGATGGTATCGACCATCTGACTGTCGAGCTTCCAGCATTGCCAGTACAGCGGCACGTCCAGATGCTGCTCGGTGATCCGGACAAACGTGTCACTCACCAGCTCCTCCGGGTACATCCCCCAGCCCAACCCGGCGCGCACCGCGGCACCGAAACCCTCCGCGGTCGGGATGTAGTGCGTCGGCCTGACGATATCCTTGCGAAACACCTTGCGCACCAATTGATCCTGCAGTGTGTCGTGGTGATTCCAGGCCAGCGACGGTGCTGCCCGCGCGGCCTCCCGGGTGAAACCGTCGGGCAGGTGGCGACGCACATACTCGACGCTGGCGACCGGCACGTAGCGCATCGACCCCAGCGGATGCACCCGGCAGCCCGGCACCGGCCGCCGCTCGGTGGTCACCGCTCCCATCACCACCCCCTCGCGCAGCAGCCTCGCCGAAAGGTCCTGATCCTCGATTCTGATGTCGAACAGCACATCGGGCGTCTGGGAGAACACACCGGTGAACCAGGTCGCCATCGAATCGGCGTTCACCGCCAGCGCGATCCGGCTGCGGAGGGCGGAGCCACCACTCATCTCCGCGAGCGTCTCGGACTCCAGCAATGCCGTCTGCGCCGCCAACCGCAGCAGCGGAATACCGGCAGGTGTTGCCGTACAGGGCTTTTCACGGACCACCAGGACTTGGCCGACACGGTGCTCAAGCGCCTTGATGCGCTGGCTGATCGCCGACGGCGTGACATGCAGCCGCTGTGCGGCCGCATCAAAGCTCCCCAGCTCGATCACTGCAGCGAATGCGACGAGCTGCTGACCGTCGATCTGCACCCGGCAATCCTAATCGTGAACACTGTGCGAGCCATTGCCGCGCAACCCACCACTGGTGAATTGGATGAGCTGGTCGAGCCACCCACGGTCCAGGCCGGTAGCGCTCAATGGCCGTCCGTACAGCGACAGGTCAGAACTGGCCAGCGCGCCGATCATCGAAAAGATGGCAATTGTGCTGCGCTGCTGGCCCTCTTCGGTCCGTATGTCCGGTACCACGCGGCCCGCTGCGGCGAAGTACAACTCCGGCAGACTCGGGGTGCCCGCCAGTTGGTCGACCCAGATCTGGTCTCCGTCCAGGGCGAGCTGGTTCATCACCTTGAGCCAGCGCAGCCCACCGACCGGATCCTCGTCGAGCAACCTGACATACGGTGCGACGAGAGCCGCAACGACGTCACGAACGCCGATTTCCTGTCCCGATCGGCCGACCCGCGAGAGCTCCTCGGCGGCCGCGCCGAACACCGCAGGGGCTCGCCGCGACGCCACCGTGACGACCAGGTCCCGCTTAACCGGGAAGTGGTAGGCCACCGCGCGACTGGCCACGCCGGCTTCGCGGGCCACCGCGCGTACCGCCACCGCACCGATCGACGTCTCGGCAAACATGCGCTCAGCGGTGTCGATGATCAGCGTTCGGGTGTCGACGTCCCGGCGCGGGCCGCGCCTATGGGTCGAATTCGTGACCACCGCATGAGCCTAGCCACTCGATCGTCCGATCGTGCTGCAGTCGGTATGACTCTCCCTCGCGCGGTACGCACAGTGGCGCAGGCGAACTCAAGATTTCCGGAGGCATCGTCTACAGCCGACGCCAAAATCAGGCGACACGCCCTTGTAAGGTATAGGGGCAAGCGCACTTCAGGCTGCGACCTGTGTAAACATCCAACCGGCCGGATACGGCACACCCACCAAGGGGGAAAGATGAATGAAGTGCTGGCGCGTGCCGGCATCTTCCAGGGTGTGTCACCCGATGCGGTGGCCGCGCTCGTCCGGCAGCTGGTACCGGTGACCGTCAACCGCGGCCGGGCGGTGTTCACCGAAGGTGAGCCCGGCGACACCCTGTACATCATCACCGCAGGCAAGGTGAAGATCGGCCGTAAGTCGGTGGACGGCCGCGACAGCCTGCTCGCCCTGATGGGCCCGTCGGACATGTTCGGCGAACTGGCCATCTTCGATCCGGGTCCACGCACCTCGACGGTGACTGCCCTGACCGAGGTGCAGGCGGTCATGATGAGCCGGAGCGTGCTGCAGAGCTGGATCGCCGATCGGCCCGAGATCGCCGAGCAACTGTTGCGGGTGTTGGCCCGGCGGTTGCGCCGCACCAATGACAACCTGTCCGATCTGATCTTCACCGATGTGCCGGGCCGAGTGGCCAAGCAGCTGCTCCATCTTGCTCAGCGGTTCGGCAGCCGCGAGGGCGACGCACTGCGCGTCGACCATGAGCTGACCCAGGAGGAGATCGCCCAGCTGGTGGGTTCCTCGCGCGAAACGGTCAACAAGGCGCTGTCGGACTTCGCACAACGGGGTTGGATCCGCGTGCAGGGCAAGAGCATCCTGATCGACAATTCCGAGCGATTGGCCCGGCGCGCCAGCTGAGCGTGTGATCACCGAGACATTGTTAGTGCCCTAACTATTAGGGTACGTTCAAACCATGTCCGCAGCGTCTGCAGCTCCGCCATCTGCAGCCCCGTCAGCACTAGAGCTCGGCGTCGATCCACTCGCACTGGACCGGCAGGTGTGCTTCGCCCTGGCCATCAGCAATCGCGCCGTGCTCGCCGTATACCGGCCACTGCTGGAGCCACTGGGTCTGACCCATCCGCAGTACCTGGTGATGCTGGCGCTCTGGGACCATCATCGGTCCAACTCGGGCGGCATCCCCCCGCTCTCGGTCAAGCAGATCGCCACCGCGTTGCAACTCGATTCGGCGACGCTGTCGCCGATGCTCAAACGGCTGGAAGCACTGGGCCTGCTCACCCGCAGCCGCAGGGCCGGCGATGAACGCGCGACTGACGTTGTGCTCACCGATGCCGGGATCGCACTGCGTGAGCGCGCCCTGGACATCCCGCCCGCGGTAGTTGAGCGACTGGGCGTCGGCATCCCCGAACTCGAAGAGCTACACCGGGTACTGACCCGCATCAACGCTGCCGCGCTGGCGGCCAACACCCTCACCGACTGACCCGCGAACCAGGAGTACTCATGGCCAAGGACCGCCCCAACTTCTTTCAGTACATCACCTATTGCTACGGGCGCCGGCTACCCGATTCCATGCGGGACTGGGTGGCTCACGACCTGGCCGACCACGGCGCCATACGCCGGCACCTGATCCGGATGGCGATCCCGCCACTGTTCGTGCTGGCGCCGTTCTGGCTGCTACCCGCCTCGTTGTACGTGCACATCGAGATGACGGTTCCGATCTACATCTGGGCAGTGATCATGGCGTTCGCCCTCAACAAGGTGTGGCGTCGGCACCGGCTGGCCCAGCATGGCCTCGACCCGAACCTGGTCGACGAGATCAAGTACAAGAAGGACCAGCACAAGCACGAGGAGTACATCCGGCGGTTCGGGCCGCGGCCGGAATCCGCCAAGTACCAGTCGAACAGCAGCCCCTTCTAGCGTTTAGCCTGGCCAGACCCCTTGCATGCAAGCTTGCATGCAAGGGGTATTGTCGTCTGTCGTGGTCACCGACGAGAAATCCAGCAACAGCCAACGCGTCTACCGGATGACCAAGGACCAGATCCTGTCCGGCGAGTTCCGGGGCGGGCAGCTGCTCAGCGAAGTAGAGGTGGCCACCCAGCTCGGCGTCAGCCGCACCCCCGTGCACGAGGCATTTCTGCGGCTGGCCGCCGAAGACTTCCTGGACCTGGTGCCCCGACGCGGCGCGGTCGTCATACCCGTCTCTTCACAGGAGGCCACCGACCTGCTCGAGATGCGCCTGGCGCTCGAGACGGCGGCGGTGCGCCGGCTGTGCCGGTCCCCGGAATCCGTCGACACCCTGTTCGGCGAACTGAGCGAGCTGGTGGACAAGCAGCGCCACGGCGCCGCGATCGGCGATGCCGATCAGTTCGCGGCCGCCGACGACGCCTTTCACCGACGCATCGTGCAGGTCGCCGGGAATTCGATCGCCGGGCGGTTCTACGGCTCACTCAGCGACCGGCAGCGCCGGATGATGGCCGACGCCGCCCGCTCGGACTCCGCCCGGCTGACCGAGCTGATCGGTGAGCACGCGGCACTGGCCGACGCCATCGGGCGGCGCGACGTGCAGGCTTTCGAGGCCGCACTGCTGGCACATCTGGAAGCGACCTACCGGGTGGTGCTGGCATGACGGCCGTCGCCGTTGACTCAGTCGAGGCGCCGGATCGGCTGCGGCATCGCCTGCAGCCCTGGATGGCCGTGGCCACCGCGGTCTTCTGCATCGGTTGGGGCGGAAACCAATTCACCCCACTACTGATCGCCTATGCGCACCATTCCGGCTACACCCAGGTGGACGTCGACATCTTGTTGGGCGCCTACGTTCTCGGCCTGGTGCCGGGTCTGCTGATCGCCTCGACGCTGTCGGACCGGCACGGTCGGCGCAATGTGATGGCCGCCGGTGTGCTCAGTTCGGCGCTGGGCAGTGTGATCCTGGCGATCGGGGACGGCTGGGGCTTTTCGGCACTGTTCATCGGCCGGCTGCTCAGCGGGGTGGCCGTCGGCATCGCGATGGCGGTGGGTTCGGCCTGGATCGCCGAATTGTCCAGGCCCCCTTACGATGACGCCCCGGCCGGTGCCGGTGCACGCCGCGCCTCGATCTGCCTGTCATTGGGTTTCGGAGTGGGACCGCTGTGCGCCGGGCTGCTCACCGTGTACGCGCCGCTGCCGCTGGTGTTGACCTACCTGGTGCACGCCGCGCTGTGCGTGCCGGTGCTGTGGGCGGTATGGAACCGCACCGCCGAGACCCGCGACCGGATCACCGACCGGGGGATCTTGGAAGGTTTGAAGGTGCCCGCGGCCGGACACCGCCGGTTCCTACATGTCGTTGTTCCCATGGCGCCGTGGATCTTTGGTTCGGCGGCCATCGCCTACGCCGTCGTGCCGGCACTGGTCGCCGAAAAGCTCGGGTCCTGGGCCCTGCTCTACACCGTGGGGCTGACCGTGCTGACGTTGGGCTGCGGGGTGCTGATCCAACCGGTCGCACGTCGCCTCGATGACGTGTCCAGCTCCCGTGCGGTGGTGGTGTCGATGGTGTTGATGGCGCTGGGCATCTTCGCCGCCGTGGAGACCGCGGTCACCCGCTCGGCAATCGTCGCCCTGTTGGTCGCGATGCTGCTGGGCAGCGCGTACGGCATCGCGATCGTCTCGGGCCTGCTGGAGATCCAGCGCATCGCCGAACCCGACGAGCTCGCCGGTATCTCCGGTGTCTACTACTCGCTGGCCTACCTCGGGTTCCTGTTACCTGCGACGCTGGCCGCGCTGGCGCACTGGTTCAGCTATCCGGTGATGCTCTCAGCGGTGGGGGCGCTGGCGATCGTCTGCACCGTGGTGTGCGCGTCGGGGTGGGCCAAACATCTGGAGCCCCGCACGCCGAACGTTCTCCAGCATCCGGCGGTCATGCGTCACCAGTAACAACGCACCGTCATAGGCCTCAAGCGCCTGCTCGAGCTGCTCGATGGGCGAAACCGCCGGCCACATTCTTCGCGACAAGCGTTGCGGTCATGGCTCTATCGTCGCATCACCGCGCAGGGCGGTTGTCAGCCGCGCAGATACGCCAGGACCGCGCGCACCCGGCGGTGCTGTTCGCCGTCGGCCGGCAGGCCCAGCTTGGCGAAGATGCTGCTGATGTGCTTCTCCACCGCGCCGGCACTGACGACCAGGGTGCGGGCGATATTCGCGTTGGACCGGCCTTCCGCCATCAGCGCGAGCACCTCCTGTTCACGGGCAGTCATCTGCCGCAGAGGGTCGTCGCGTCGGCGTCGGACCAGTAGCTGGGCCACCACGTCCGGGTCGAGCACGGTGCCGCCGGACGCCACCCGCTGCACCGCGTCGAGGAAATCCGCGACCGCTACGACCCGGTCTTTGAGGAGATACCCGATCGCGCCGGCCCCGTCGGCCAGCAGGTCGTCGGCGTATGAGACCTCGACGTACTGGGACAGCACCAGAACCGGCGACCGGGACACCCGCCGCCGGGCTTCCACCGCGGCGCGTAGGCCCTCGTCGGTGTGCGAGGGCGGCATCCGGACATCCACCACCGAGACGTCCGGCGTGTGCTGTTCGATTGCCTGCACCAGCGACGGGCCGTCGCCGACCGCAGCGACCACCTCATGGCCGTTCTCGGTAAGCAACCGGATGAGGCCCTCCCGCAGCAGGACCGCATCGTCGGCCACCACCACTCTCAACACGACAACAGCTCCACCCCTATCGTGGTCGGCCCGCCAGTAGGACTCACCACGCTCAGCGTGCCACCGCCGGCCCGCACCCGGTCGGCGAGGCCCGCCAGGCCATGCCCCTTGGCCACGTGGGCACCACCGTCCCCATCGTCGACGATCTCGACGCGCACCCCGGCGGGCCGGTGCGCCACGGTGACCCAACAGTTCGCTGCACCGCTGTGCTTGGCGACATTGGTCAGCGCCTCGGCGACCGCGAAGTAGGCGGTGGTCTCCACCGCCGCGTCGAGCCGGCCGGACGGCGTGCCCAGCTCGGGGTCGACCACCAGCTCGACCGGGACGGTGCACCGAATGGCCAGTGCGGCAAGTGCACTGGGCAGTCCACGGTCGGTGAGTACCGGCGGGGCGATACCGCGGGAGAGCGCGCGCAACTCGTTCAGCGTCTCCTGAGTCTGGCTGATCGCCTCGTCCAGGGTGTCGCGCAGCGGGCCCGGGTTGCCGTCCAGGTGCCGACGGGCGCGGCCCAGGTCCATCGCAAGGCGGATGAGTCGCTGTTGGGGTCCGTCGTGAATATCGCGTTCCAGCCGGCGCAGGGCGGTCGCCTCGGCGGAGACGGCCGCTGCCTTCTGCTCCGTCAGCACGGTGATCGTCTGGCGCATCTCGGCTACACCGGTCAACAAGGCTCGACTGAAACCGGCCTGGAGCAAGGCGCACCCCCGCACCACGACCGGGAGGCTGACCAGGCAGGCCAGGCCGATGGCGGTCTGAAGAGCGATCCGGGCGAAGGTACTGTCGCCGAGCCCGATCAGCTGCGCGAGCGAGGTGTTGTCCGGGCCGCGTGGGAGGCTCCAGTCCCACGCGAAGGTCAAGGTGCCGGCGATCGCCGACGCCCACCAGCTGACGACGATGCTGAACGTGACCACCGCGATCGGGAAGCACAGGATGCCGTGCGCGAGATCGAGCCAGAACTGGCCCTGGGTGAGCGGGGTGAGAATCCGCTTCCAGAGGCCCGCACCCGGTGGGGCCGCCCGGTAGACCGGGCGGCTGCGGGGCCGACGCAGCACAGCGGGAAAACGCAGCCGCTCGACATCGGCGAACAAGCGCGCGACGAACAGGGTGCCGACGATGATCAGCAGGCCAACAACGATGACCAGCGTGCCGAGCCCCGCCGACAACCCAGTCACCAAGACACTGAAACTCACTGTGGCGAGCGGGAATCCGAGCAGTACGTACCCGGTGTCCACGCCGAGCTGTCGAAGGAAGCCGACTCGCTCGGGCTGCGCTGCGGTCCTCAGCAGGGTTCCGTTGCTCATGGGCTCGACGCTACGCATCTGTCGGATTCACCCCCATCCGGTGCGCCTGCGTCTCCAGGGTAGGGCTGTCCCTACCCTTGCCGCGACGCCTTCGTGCGCACAGTCAGCGCCCCACCGCCGGCCACCACCGAGGCCTCCGAACTATCCCGCAATCAGTGGTCTGTACGGGAACCAGCTCGGCTCGACACCTCACGTTAACGACGATATGCTGACGTTAATATCCGTTAGGAGGATGGGTGCCATGCAGGCCAACTCCGAGCTGGACCAGCTGCTTCAGGACCGTTTCGATATCACGACCACCGACTTTGTCGCCGCGTTGAAGACCCTTCCTACGTTACGGCCGTGGGCCGCTTCCCTCACCGAAGACGAGGCTCGGCTGCTCGATGACGCCAACTTCGCCGAGGACCGCGATGCGTTCCTTATGGCCGGAACGGAGATCACGGGCCACGTGGCGCACCTCGCTGTCACCGCGTTGACGGCCGACGAGGTCGCCACCGGACTAGGGGTCAGCCCCTCGCGAGTGCGGCAGAAGCGGCTCGCAGGCGAATTGTGGGCCATTCCCGACGGGCAGACCTGGCTCTTTCCGGTGCTGCAGTTCGAGACCGACGCCAATGGTGGCCCCACGCGGCAGATCCGTGGCCTCGATCAGGTGTTCAAGGCGCTGCCCTCGGACCTTCATCCCGTCGCTGTGGCCGGGTTCCTCCGCACCCCGCAGCTCGATCTTTTTCATGACCGGCCGATGACTCCGGTGGAGTGGCTGCGCGATGGCGGTGACCTCGCCCGGGCGGTCGCCGCTGCCGCCAGCGCCGACTGGTACACCACGTGATCACTCGTCTCCCTGGGCCACCCCCGGTAGCCGACCTTCGCGCTATCGGGATCCGAGAAGACGAGTACCGAATCATAACGACGGATGAGTTGTGGTGGCGTGTTCACCGCACCACAGGGAGTCATGTGTTGGCGTGGAGCGAGTTCCGGGAGCACGGTCCACACTTGCGGTTCGACCCTCACCCGTCACCAGCGCGGGATCACCCCGGGGTCGGTGTCTGGTACGGCGCCTCAGGGCCCACGCCGGCACTGGCGGAAGCCTTCCAAGTCGAGCGCACCATCGACCGCTTCTGGGGGGACCCCTACCTGACCGGGTTGCGGTTCACACGTGAAGTACGGCTGCTCGACCTAGCCGCGGACAGCGCTGGGGCGTGGCCGACCCGCGCTGGAGGCACGTTCGCGATATCTACTGCGCCGCACTCGATCACGCAGCGCTGGGCCCGGCGAATCAATGAGGCTTTCCCCGATCTCGACGGGCTGCGCTACAACAGTCGGTTCGCCGGCGAACCCTGCGTTGCACTGCTCGTGCCCGCTGCCTCGGCGATGCCAGCACGGCCAGTGCTAGCTCTTCCGCTGACCCATCCCGGGCTAGCACTTCGGATCGCCGGTGCTGCACAGCGTCTCGGCTACTTGGTGATCTGAGATGCCAGCTGACCGAACGTGAATCGAAGTACTGTGGCGTGGTTGATCAAGCAGCTTGCCCCAAGAAGCCAGACGAAGCGCCTCGGCGGCAGAGGTGTTTAGGCGACGATGCGCAGCGGGTTTTCGAGGAGCTGGGCGAGGTCACGCAGGAAGACAGCACCGGTCGAGCCGTCGATGGCCCGGTGGTCTGCCGACAATGTCAGCCGCAGGATCTTTCGGGCCACCACCTCGCCGTCGATCAGGCGCAGCTCGTCGGCGGCTGCACCGACCGCGAGGATCGCGGCTTCCGGCGGGTTGATGACCGCGGCGAACTGCTCGATTCCGTACATCCCGAGGTTGGAGATCGTGAAGGTGCCGCCGGTCATCTCGTCGGCGCGAAGCTTGCCGATACGGGCCCGCTCAGCCTTCTCCTTGGTCTCGATGGCGATCTGGGACACGCTCTTTCGGTCCGCATCACGGATCACCGGCACCACCAGACCGGCCTCAACCGCTACCGCGACACCGATGTGCACACCGTGATGGTGCAACAACGCATCGCCCCCGAAGGAGACATTGACGCCCGGGTTGCCCCGCAGCGCCGAGGCGACCGCACGGACCATGAAGTCGTTGACGCTGACCTTGGGACCATCGGCGCAGTGCAGGCTGTCATTGACGGTCTTGCGGAACGCCAGCAGGTCGGTGACATCCACCGCGGCAGTGAGATAGAAGTGCGGGGCGTTCTGCTTGCTCTCGGTGAGCCGTTTGGCCGCGACCCGCTGCAGCGTGGTCAGCGGAACCTCGTCGAAGTCGCCGGTGCGCGGCTCGGCGGGGACCGGGGCGGGCTGCGTCGCGACGGCCGCCGGGGCCGCTGTGGGTGCCGCCTCGACATCCTTGCGGATGATCCGGCCACCCGGCCCGCTGCCGTTCACCGAAGCCAAGTCGACGCCGTTGGCCTCGGCGATCTTGCGCGCCAACGGAGATGCCTTGGGCCGCTTGGCCTGTGGTTGGACAGCTGCAACCGGAGCCGGCAACGGTGCCGCCGGTGCCGGTGCCGTTGCCGAGTCAGGCGTGGTGGCAGTGGCAACGATCGTGCCGCTGCCGTCACCGACGATCGCGATCGGAACACCGATCGCCACTCGATCTCCCTCACCGGCCAGCATCTGCTCGAGGATGCCCTCGTCGTAGGACTCGAGCTCCATGATGGCCTTGTCGGTCTCGATCTCGGCGAGAATCTCTCCACGCTCGACCCGATCGCCGATCTTCTTGTGCCACGCGATGATTACGCCCTCCTCCATGGTGTCGGAGAGCCGGGGCATGGTGATTTCAGGCACGGATAATCCTTCGAATTCTTCTCAAGAGCCGGGATCAGAGCCGGCCGACAGCGGTCAACGTTTCGCGGGCCGCGGTGTAGAGCGATTCGGCCGAGGGCAGCGCGGCCTGCTCGAGCGGTTTCGCATACGGCAGAGGAACTTCGGCGGCTGCGACGCGTCGCACCGGGGCGTCCAGGTAATCGAACGCGCCATCGGAGATGGAGGCGGCAATCTCGGCGCCGATGCCGTAGGTCAGCCAGTCGTCCTCGGCCACCACTGCACATCCGGTTTTGCGCACCGAGGCAATCAGGGTGTCCCGGTCCAGCGGCCGCAGGCTTCGCAGATCGATCACCTCGGCATCGATCCCGTCGTCATCGTGCAGGCGGCGGGCGACCTGGCTGGCCACCGCGGCCATCCGGGAGTAGCCGATCAGGGTGATGTCAGTGCCTTCCCGGCGCACGGCCGCCTTGCCGATCTCGACGGTCGGCAGCTCATCGGGCACCTCGCCCTTGGTGTTGTAGAGCGCGAGGTTCTCCAGGAACAGCACCGGATCGTCGTCGCGGATCGCGGCACGCATCAGCGCCCGCGCGTCGGCCGGCGTGCTGGGCGCGACCACCTTGAGTCCCGGCACGAACGCGTAGTAGAGCTCGATGTTCTGCGAATGTGTTGCCCCGAGCTGTTGTCCACCGCCGCCGGGTGTGCGGATGACCATCGGCACACTGGTTTGACCGCCGAACATGCCATAGATCTTGGCGGCGTGGTTCACGATCTGATCCAGTGCCAACAGCGAGAAGTTGATGGTCATGATTTCGACCACCGGCCGCAGCCCGAGCATGGCGGCGCCCACCGCGGCACCCACGAAGCCCTCTTCGGCGATCGGGGTGTCGCGCACCCGCTTCTCCCCGAACTCCGCGAGCAGACCCGCGGTGATCTTGTAGGAGCCTTCGAAGACTCCGATCTCCTCACCGATCAGGAAGACCGAGTCGTCGCGCTGCATTTCCTCACGCAGAGTGTCGCGCAGCGC
The DNA here is from genome assembly GCF_029893345.1 of Mycolicibacterium frederiksbergense. Lineage (GTDB taxonomy): Bacteria > Actinomycetota > Actinomycetes > Mycobacteriales > Mycobacteriaceae > Mycobacterium > Mycobacterium frederiksbergense_B. The sequence goes on from NZ_JARXVE010000011.1 coordinate 185,981, forward strand.
TTCACGATAACTGATGACAGGCACCAGGATTTCCCTTCTTGCGGAGAATGCGACTCAGAACAGCGGGTCAGCGGGCAGCCGGCGGGATTCGCCCGGCACCGGAGTGGCGTAGGTGTAGTCGAAGAGCGTGGATACTTCGGGATGCGGGCTCGAATCGGCGAATGCGACGGCGGCATCGGCTTCTTGCTGGGCTGATTCCTCCAGCGCCGCTGCGCCGTCCTCATCCACGGCACCTACCCGGAGCAGGGTCTCTTTGAAGAGAGTCAGTGGATCCGCCTGGTGTGCGGCCGCCACCTCAGTTTCGCTGCGGTACTTGGCCGGGTCGACGACGGAGTGCCCCTTGAGTCGGTGGCTGACCGCCTCCAGCAGGGCGGGTTTGCCTTCGGTGCGAGCCGCCTCGACCAACCGGCGCGCGGCATCGCGCACCGCGAGTACATCGGTGCCATCGACTCGTTCCCCGGTCATCCGGTAAGCCGCGGCGCGCTTGTGCAACTCGGGTTCGGCCGATGCCTTTTCGACGGTGGTGCCCATCCCCAGGTTGTTGTTGATCACCACGAACACCACGGGCAGCCGCCACAGCGCGGCCAGGTTGAGGGATTCATGGAACGCACCGATGTTGGTGGTGCCGTCACCCATCTGGCACATCACCATGTCGTCACCGCCGCGGTAGTCGATGGCCAGCGCGGCACCCACCGCCAACGGGAGCTGGCCGCCGACAATGCCGTAGCCGCCGAGCAATCGGGTTCCGGTGTCGTACATGTGCATGGAACCGCCCCAGCCCTTCGAGGTACCGGTGCTGCGGCCGTACAGTTCGGCCATCACCCGGTTCGGTTCGATGCCCTTGGCAATCGCGTAGCCATGCTCGCGGTAGTTGGTGAACAGGTAGTCGGTCGGCCGCAGCGCGGCCATCAACCCGACCACGGTGGCTTCCTCCCCCAGGTTGAGGTGGCAGTAGCCACCCACCTTGGCCTGGGTGTAGCCCTGGGCAGCACGCTCCTCGAACCGGCGAATCAACACCATCTGGCGGTAATAGGAGCACAGGGTTTCCGGCTCTTCTCCACTGGCGTTGCTGAGCAGGGTGGTTCGGTCGATCGTGTCGGTCATCGGTGACTCCTCAGCGCTTTGGCGGCGTGATGTGTACGGGCAGGCCGAGGGCCGCCAGCGCGGCTTCCATACCGATCTCACCCAGGGTCGGATGCGCATGGATGGTGTCGGCCAGTTCGTCAAGGGTGGCTTCGAGGGTGATCGCCAGGGCGGCCTCGGTGATCAGGTCGCTGGCCGACGGCCCGATGATGTGCGCACCGAGAACTTCGCCGTGCTCGCGTCCGGCCACGATCTTCACGAATCCTTCGGTGTCACCGAAGGTTCGGGCTCGGCCCAGCGCCGCGAACGGGAACTTGGCGGTCACCGGATCGTGCCCGGCCGCCTTTGCCTCGGCCTCGGTGAGCCCGACACTGGCGATCTCGGGATGGGTGAAGGTGGCCGCGGGCACGACGTCATAGTCGATTCGCTTGTCGTGCCCGGCCACGACATCGGCCACGGTCAGTCCCTGATGCGATGCCACGTGGGCCAACAACGCCTTACCGGTGACGTCACCGATTGCATAGACGTGGTCGACATTGGTGCGCAGTTGATCGTCGACCCCGACGAAACCCCGCTCATCGACGGCCACGCCGGCCACGGCGAGGCCGAGATCGGCGGTGTTCGGTTTGCGTCCGACACCGAAAAGCACCACGTCGGCATCGATCTCGGCGGGCTTGGGGCCGGCGACGGTCACCCGCAACGCATCCGCCCGAGCGATCGAGCTGACCGTGGAACCGGTGAGCACCGTGATGCCGCGCTGGGTGAACGAACGGCCCAGCGCCGCGCCGATATCGGAGTCCTCGGCCGGCACCAGGGTGTCGCGCATCTCGACGACGGTGACAGCGGCGCCGAAGGCGGCGAACAGGCTGGCCCATTCGGCTCCGACCGCGCTGCCGCCGACAATGACGATCCGCTCGGGCACTGCGGTCAGGCCGAATGCCCCGTCGGAGGTGATCACGCCGAGCAGGTCAGCGCCCGGGATGGGCAGCGGGATGGGGGTGGATCCGGTGGCGATGATGACGTCGCGGGCTGTGGCCGCGTCGACCACCTCGGCCGCCTGGGCCGCGTAGCGGGGACCGTCGACCGGCCCCGGTGCCAGGTCGCAGATCTCGACGGTGGTCGGGCCGGTGAACCGGGCGTGCCCTTCGATCACAGTCACGCCGTTGGCCTTCAGCAGCCCGGCCACCCCGTCGGTCAGCCCGGTCACGACGTCGGCCATCCGACGTCGCACCGCGGCGTAGTCGAAGCCGACATTGTCAGCTTGCACACCGTAGACCGCGGCATCGCGCACGGTCTGCAGCACCTCGGCAGACCGCAACATGGCCTTGGTCGGGATGCAACCCCAGTTCAGGCACACGCCGCCGGGCCGCTCTTTTTCCACCAGCCCCACCGAAAGCCCATGCTGGGCAGCCCGGATAGCCGCGACGTAGCCACCGGGGCCACCGCCGATCACCAGAAGGTCGAACTCACGCACGGATTGAGTCTGCTGCGCTGTGAGCGCCGCCACCATGCCCGAAAGCCCAGCGTTACGTCATGCGAATTGGGCAGTTCGCCCAATCAGTAGGACCGTGTGGGGAGATCGAGAGCCGACAGGGCCAGCGACAGCTCGACGTAGTCGGCCCGCCCGTGCAGCGGCCTGCCGACCAGGGTGGTGACCCGCTGGAGCCGGTTGAGGACGGTGTTGCGATGACAGTGCAGGCGCACCGCCGCATTGGCGGCCGACCGGTCCTCCTCCAGCCATACCGCAAGCGTCTGCAGCAGGACGTCGCGCTCGCGCTCGGGCCGGTCGAGGATGCCGCCGAGCCGACGGGCAACCAGTTGTTGCGCCAGATCCGGAGAGCGCACCAGCAACGCCTCGGGATAGCGGTCCACGAGTGACACCAACTCGGTGGCGGTTACTGCTGCGGTGCCGAGTGCGATCAGGGCCAGCGCATAGGCGGTACCGACCTCGGCGAGCCCGAACACTGCAGGCGACACCGCCGAACGGCCTCGGGCCAGCGGCCGTAGCCGGTCGATGACCTCACCGGCGTCGTGTTGTTCAAGTGCCACCACTCCGACCCGGGAGTCGGCCTTGGTGTGCCACACCGAACGGAAACCCACCGCGGCCAGCACCGTGCGGGGACTGGCCAGTGCCGGCGTGCCGTCCGGCCGGACATCGGCCACCACCACCAGATAGCCACCGGTCACCGGCAGTTCCAGTTCGCGCGAGACCCGCGCGGCGAAGCCGACGTCCCCGGCTCGTCCAGCCAGCAGATCCTCCATCAGGGCGGTGCGGCGCTGCTCATCGTCGCGGACCCGCTGCTGTTCACTGTCCCGATACGACGTCGACAACGCCGAGGACAACTCATCGATGACCGTCCAGGTGGCCGTGCCGGCGTCAAGAACATCGTCGGGCGCCACCCCGGTCTTCTCGGCGCGCTCCAGAAGCGCCTCCCAGACGATCCGGCCGCCAAGCCGGAAGGTGCGCAGCATGACCTCCAGCGGCACGCCCTGGGCCGCCCGCAGCCGGGCGATCGCACCGACCACCTCGTCGGCCGCATCCGGTCCGGCCACCCGGCCGCTGAGCAGCTCCAGCACCCGGGTCAGGTAATGTCTGCAGCCTTCGCGCAGGTCATCCCGGGGAACACCGCCGTAGTCGGTCCACTCGGGGTTGTCGGTGAAGATCGCCGACAGTAGCCGATCGGTCAGTATCTCGACATCGGGCAACGTGGCTTCGGCCAGCTCACGAGTGACCATCGTCGTGAATCCTGGGTGTCGCTTCCGCACAGCCGGCACCGTACTCCCACTGGAACCCGGGGTTCACGGGCTTGGGTGTCGATGATCTGGCCCGATCGGAATGGTGAGGTCACCTATGACTTCAGGAGAATTCCACTGAGGTGGTGTCCGTTCGCTGCGCGGCCAGCGCCACTTGCCGCCTGATCAGATACAGCGGAACCGCCACGCTAACCGCGACAACCGCACTGAGCACCACGTAGATCCACACCCGCGGAATGTCGAGCCGACGCGCCTCGACCAGCATGAACACCAACACCGCCAAAGACAGGAGTAACAGGTCGTTGGTGAGCGAGGACGACCCATAGTTGGCGTACCCACTGCGGAAGAAGTCGATCAGGCTCGTACTTTCGGTCCTGACGAACCCGATGTTGTTCGACCAGGTCGCGACCAGCGCGATCAGGGCCAGCACGGCATAGATGCCGCACAGAATCTTGTCGTTTCGCGTCAACATCGCCATCGCCAAGCCTCCCCATCGCGCGGCACGGTTCAAGCGAATCTATCGACCCCGTCAGTTCCATGGGGCCCGTTTGCCCCAGATTTGGTGAGTGAGTACTCTCTCACCGTGTCATCCGCACGCGACCGACTCCTGGCCACAGCGCTGAAGCTGTTCGCCGCCAAGGGGTATGCCGCGACATCGGTGGCCGAGATCCAGCAGGAGGCCGGCCTGGCGCCGGGTTCGGGCGCGCTGTACAAGCACTTCGGCTCCAAACGCGAATTGCTGGAGGCCGCGGTCACCCACCGCATCAACGCCATCGTGACCGCCCGCGAGCAGTACGACGCCGGCCACCCCAAGACCGTCGAAGAGGCGGTTCGCAGTGCCGGCCAATTGATCTGGACCAACCTGACCCAGAGCGAGGAACTGCTGCGGGTCATGCTGCGCGAACCCGATGAGCTCGGGGAGCTCGATGAGAAGACGTGGCAGGTCATCACCGACAACGCCTATCAACGGTTCGCCGATGAATTGGCTGCCTCCAATCGCACCGGCCGCTTCCAGATTCCCGACCCCGAGGCCACCGCGTCCGTGGCGATCGCCGGACTGTCGTATGCCGCGACCCTGCAGGCCTTGACCGGGCGTTCGCCGGGAAACGTGGACCACGAGCGCTTCTTCGAAGCCTGGGTCATCCAGACCGTAAGCGTGATCAAGCAGCACCGCTCTCAAAACAACTGACCGCCAACATATTCCAGGAGCCAATCGTGACATTCTCACTGCAACTGAGCGAAGACGTGATCGAGGTCCGCGACTGGGTGCATCAGTTCGCCGCGGAGGTCATCCGTCCCGCTGCGGCCGAATGGGATGAGCGGGAGGAAACCCCGTGGCCGGTCATCCAGGAAGCCGCCAAGGTGGGCCTGTACTCCCCGGAGTTGTTCGCCCAGCAGTCCGTCGAGCCCACCGGATTGGGCATGCTGACCGTATTCGAGGAACTGTTCTGGGGCGACGCGGGCATCGCGCTGTCCATCCTGGGCACCGGCCTGGCCGCTGCGGCGTTGGCGGGCAACGGAACCCCCGAACAGATCGGCCAGTGGCTGCCCCCGATGTTCGGCACTCCGGGCGACCCCCAGCTCGGCGCGTTCTGCTCGTCGGAGCCGGATGCCGGATCTGATGTCGGCGCCATCCGCACCCGCGCCCGCTTCGACGAGGCGACCCGCGAGTGGGTGCTCAACGGCACCAAGACCTGGGCCACCAACGGCGGCATCGCCAACGTCCACATCGTGGTGGCCTCGGTGTATCCCGAACTCGGCTCGCGCGGGCAGGCCACCTTCATCATCCCGCCGGACACCCACGGCCTGACCCAGGGACAGAAGTTCAAGAAGCACGGCATCCGGGCCTCGCACACCGCCGAGGTGGTGCTCGACAACGTCCGACTGTCCGAGGACCTGATCCTGGGCGGGCGGGAGAAGTTCGAGGAACGGATCGCTCGCGTGCAGTCCGGTGTCTCGGCCGGCGGCCAGGCCGCGATGAAGACTTTCGAGCGCACCCGACCCAGCGTCGGCGCCATGGCCGTGGGTGTGGCCCGTGCCGCCTACGAGTACGCCCTCGACTACGCCTGCCAGCGCGAGCAGTTCGGCCGCAGAATCGGCGAGTTCCAGGCCGTCGCGTTCAAGCTCGCCGATATGAAGAGCCGCATCGACGCCGCCCGGTTGCTGGTGTGGCGGGCCGGCTGGATGGCGCGCAACAACCAGGCCTTCGACAACGCCGAGGGCTCGATGGCCAAGCTGGTGGCCAGTGAGACCGCGGTGTACGTCACCGATGAGGCCATCCAGATCCTCGGCGGTAACGGTTACACCCGCGACTATCCGGTCGAGCGGATGCACCGCGACGCCAAGATCTTCACCATCTTCGAGGGCACCAGTGAGATCCAGCGGCTGGTGATCTCCCGAGCGATCACGGGGCTGTCGATTCGGTAATCCGACGCCACGCCGCATCCTCATCGTGACCTTAGAGGGGTCTTATTTTTCTTAGAGTTGGTGTAGCGTGGGTGGTCACGGTGGTCAATGGTCACGGCGTAGCATCCGTGTTTGCGCAGGTCAGACCGATCGCCACGGCAGCGACGGAAAGGACCCGACATGCAGCCAGCAGCCACCACCCGGATAGTTCTTGTCACCGGCGCATCCCGGGGCATCGGTGCCGAAGTCGCGCAGCTAGTCGCCGGCCCGGACACCCACGTCGTCGTCAACTACCGCGAAAGGGCCAAGCGCGCTGACACGGTCGCCGACGCGATCCGCAGCTCGGGCGGTCACGCCTCGACGATCGGGGCCGACATCTACGACGAAGCGGCCGTTGCCGCGATGATCGATCAGGTCGCGCGCGAGTTCGGCCGATTGGATGTGTTGGTACTCAACGCATCCGGTGGGCCGGAGCTGGGCACGGATCCGGGTGATGCCATGCGGCTGAACCGGGAGGCGCAGCGTCGGCTGGCCCAATTGGCGCTGCCCCTGATGCCGGCCGGCGGCCACATCGTGTTCGTCACCAGCCATCAGGCCCATTTCTTCCCGAACAAGGCAGTGCCGAAGGGTTACGCATCGGTCGCCGCCAGCAAGCGGGCCGGTGAGACCGCGCTGTATGCGATGCGCTCGGAATTCGACCATCGGGGCATCCATTTCACGGTGGTGTCCGGGGAGGTGGACTCGGACGGCGAGGAGGCGACGGCGATCGCCAACGCGGCATCCGCGCCGCATCCCTCCGGGATCGTCTACGTCGGCATTCCCGACTACTTGACTCGACTGTCGGCTTAAGCGCCCGCACCGCATAAATTCGCGGACCGCTGGTTCACAGCGTTTTCCCGGCAAGCACTACCCACACCTTCATCTGAGCGACCTACCTTCGATTCAAGTTGGGGATTTGCCCAATGAAGGGAAGTTGCATCATGAGGTCATCACTAACGATGCTGACGCTGGGCGCTGCGGTCGCCGGTGCCACATTTGTCGGGGCCTTGGGATACTCGGCACCCGCTTCAGCAGCCGAATCCGCAGTCGGGACCGTTCCGGCCGCGGTCGGATTCTCCGCGGAGCACGCGACCTGGAAACAGGATCCGCCTCCCCCACATCGGGGTTGGTACCACCCGGAGTGGGGTCCTGGCTGGAACGACGGATATCCGGCGCCCGGGTGGATACCGCCGATGGGCTGGGTTCCCCCAAACGACTGGATCCCGCCCGCCGGCTGGGCTCCCCCGCCCGGTTGGGTCGCACCCCGCGATTGGGTAGGCCCATGCGCAGGACCGCTTTTCGATTTGCTGCACCCGGTGCGCTGCGAATAAGACGCACCCAGCGGTCTAGGCGCCCTTGGGGATCATCGCCAGTTGCCGGCTCTGCACGACGACCGCATCGGTGGCGTCGAGAATGAGGTGGTCCTCCTCGAACCAGGTGCCACCCATGACCGTGGAGTTGGCCATCACCCGCAGCCAACCCGCCGACGGCCGTCGGCGCAGGTAGGTGGTCAGTTGGACGGTCGGCGCCCAGCCGAACATCCCGCGGTTCATCGTCACGGGTGCGCTGATGTCGCCGGCCATCAGCGCGAACAACAATGCCGTGTCGGCGTCGGCCTCGTCAGCAGCGAACGGCCGCAGCCACATCCGGTTGATCGGATCGCCCTGCTGGCCGGTCAGAAACAGTGCGGCCGACGGATCCACGCGCAGATCGCAGCCCTTGGCGACATGCACGATCTGCCCCATCGGATGCTCGGGCGTCACGTGCACGGCATCGCCGGTCGGCTCGGCCGGCATCTGGGTCAAGGCAAGTGGTTCCTGGTGGCGCGGGTCGCCATCGTCGAGCATTCCCAGGGTGACCGCGGCGGTGACGGCCACCCGATCTCCCTGCGACAGCTGCACGTCCACCGCACACACCTGCCGCCCCAGTTTGCGCAGGCTTGTGGTCGCCATCAGCTCACCGGGGTCTGGTGCGTGTAAGTAATTGGCACTCACCGCGATCGGCTGCAGATCGGAGCTGCCCCCGGCGCCCAGGACGGCCCGGCGCGCCGCGGCGGCGCAGATGGCCATCATGCAACCGCCGTGCACCTTGGGGCCGATGGTCCACATCGGGTCGACGGTCGCACCGAAGCGCTCCGCACCCAACTCGTGCAGTGCGGTCAGCTCGGCGAACGGTCGGGTACGCGTGAGTATCTCGGTCACTGGGTTCCTCTCGGGATCTGCACCGTGGGCTCATCGTTGCCGGATACATCGCCGGCCAGCACGGGGACTGGTTGCGGGACAACAGCAGTGGGTCGCGTGGGCCGGGCCGGGCGGCTGCGAACCTTGAGTGGCCACCAGAACCAACGCCCGAGCAGCGCGGCGATCGACGGCGTGATCAACGAGCGGACGATGAAGGTGTCGAACAGCAGGCCGAGGCCGATGGTGGTGCCGATCTGACCGACCGAGCGCAGGTCGCTGGCAATCATCGAGATCATGGTGAAGGCGAACACCATTCCGGCCGCGGTGACCACCCCACCGGTGGCCCCCATCGCCCGGATCAGCCCGGTCTTGATGCCCCCGCCGAGTTCCTCTTTCATCCGCGATACCACCAGCAGGTTGTAGTCCGAGCCCACCGCGAGCAACACAATCACCGACATCGCGATCACCAGCCACTGCAGCTCGATGCCCAGGATGTGCTGCCAGATCAGGACCGACATGCCGAACGAGGCGGCCAGCGAGAGCACCACGGTTCCCACGATCACGATCGAGGCCACCAATGCCCGGGTGATCAGCAGCATCACGACGAAGATCAGGATGATCGCCGCGATCGCCGCGATGAACAGGTCGTAGTGCGCGCCTTCCTGAATGTCCTTATAGGTGGCTGCGGTACCGCCCAGATAGAACTTGGCGTTGGCCAGCGGGGTGCCCTTGACGGCCTCCTTCGCGGCCAACAGCTCCGCGTCCACATGCGAAATGCCTTCCAGCGTCGCCGGATCCACGTCGTGGGTGATCAGGATCCGTGCCGCCTTGCCGTCCGGGGAGAGCATCAGCTCCATACCGCGCAGGAAATCCGGGCTGGTGAATGCCTCGGGCGGCAGGTAGAACATGTCGTCGTTCTTGGCGTCGTCGAAGGTCTGGCCCATGACCGACGCGGTGTCGGTCATCTGCTCCATCTGGATGAGCATCCCGCTGAACGTGCTGTGCAGCGTCAGCATCAGGTCACGCACCTGGGTGGAGATGGAGATCATCGGTGGGATCTGCGCCGCGATCTGCGGTGTCAGCCCGTCGACCTTGTCCATTTCAGCGGCCAGCACCTTGGTGTTGTCGGCCAGCTTGTCGAAACCGTCCGTCGCATCGAACATCGACCGGGCCGCCCAGCAGACCGGGATGTTGACGCAGTGCGGTTCCCAGTAGAGGTAGTTGCGCAGCGGCCGGAAGACGTCGTCGAAGTTCGCGATCTGATCCCGCAGTTCGGCCGTGGTGGCTTCCATGTCGTGCGTGGCCCCGACGGCGCCGTGCGTGGCATCGGACAATTGCACGCTCAGATCGTGCAGGTGCTCCATGATCGCGATCATCGAGCTCAGGTGATCGGTCATCTTCAAGGTGTCGTCCAACCGGGCCCGCAGGAACTGCAGGTTCTCCCGCATGGCCACACCCTGCGCGCTGACCTGGAACGGAACCGAGCCGTGTTCCATCGGCGGACCGAGCGGGCGGGTGATGCTTTGCACCCGCGCGATGCCGGGTACCCGGAAGATGTTCTTGGCGATGCGGTCCAGCACCAGCATGTCCCGCGCGTTGCGCATGTCGTGGTCCACCTCGACCATGAGCATGTCGGGATTCATTCTGGCCGAAGAGAAATGCTGCTCGGCCGCGGCGTACCCGATATTGGACGGCACATCGGCCGGGACGTACTGACGGTTGTCGTAGTTGGTCCTATAACCCGGAAGGGCGAGAACCCCGATCAGCGCGATGGCGATGGCGGTGGCCAGGATCGGCAGCGGCCAGCGCACGATCGCCGTGCCCACCCGGCGCCAGCCGCGGGTCTTGGTTTGCCGCTTGGGGTCCAGCCAGCCGAACCGGACGCAGACGGCCAGCACGGCGGGCGCGAAGGTCAGCCCCATCACCAGGATCACCAGCATGCCCAGCGCACACGGGGCGGCCAGCGTGTTGAAGTAGTTCAGCCGGGTGAAGCGCAGGCACAGCATGGCCCCGGCGATGGTCAGACCGGACCCGGCGATGACGTGGGTGACGCCGGAAATCGTGGTGTAGTAGGCGGTTTCGCGGTCTTCACCGGCACTTCTGGCCTCGTGATAGCGACCGACCAGGAAGATCCAGTAGTCGGTCCCTGCGGCGATGGCCAGCGCGGTGAGGATGCTGACCACGAAAGTGGACAGCCCGAAGACGTGGAGGGATCCGAGCACCGCGATCAGCCCGCGCGACATGCTCATCTCGGTGAGCACGACCACCAGCGCGATCAACGTGGCGCCGAAGGAGCGGTAGACCACCAGCAGCATGAGCGCGATGACCGCGAGCGTCACGCCCGTCATCTTCACCATGCTCTTGTCGCCGGCCTCGTTGGTGTCGGCGACCAGCGCGGCCTGTCCGGTGACATAGGCCCGGACGCCGGGAGGCGTCTGCGTGTGCTCGACGGTGTCACGGACCGCGTCGACCGATTCGACGCCCTGGGTGGAGCCCTGGTTGCCGGCCAGGTGCACCTGGACGTAGGCGGCCCTGCCGTCCTCGCTCTGTGACCCCGCAGAGGTGATCCGATCGCCCCAGAAATCCTGCACGTGCAGGACGTGTTCGGTGTCGCGTTTCAGGTTGGCCACCAGCTCGCCGTAGTACTGGCGGGCCTCATCGCCGAGGGGCTCGTCGCCTTCCAGCACCACCATCAGGCTGCTGTCGGAATTGAACTCGCCGAACTTCTCGCCGATGTGCTTCATGGCGATCACCGAGGGTGCGTCCTGCGGGGACAGCGAGACGGCGTTGTCCTTGCCGACGATCTCCAGTTGGGGCACCAGCAGGTTCGCCGCGGCGGTGGCCGCCAGCCAGAGCAGGATGATCGGCACCGACAGGGTGCGGATAAGGCGGGGATAGAGCGGCGGCCGGGCGGCCTGGACGCCGTTGTGGCCGCTCATGCCGCCTTCACCAGACAGCTCGTCGTGGCGGTGTGCCCATCTGCGGCCCGCTCGTCACGCAGTTCACCGTTCACCGTGATGCGGCAACCGAGCGTGTGGCTGTCGCCTTGGGCGATGACGTTGGCGAACACGCTAGGCAGGGTCGTGGTCAGGGTCAGCGTCCACGGCAACGCGCTGAACTGGGCTTCTTGCGATTGCGCGTGTTCGTCGATGTAGCTGACCATCCCGGTGGTGTTCGCCGGTCCGTACACCTCGTAGGTCACGTACTTCGGCACGGTCGAGACGATGTTCTCCGCCCGGCGGTCACCGCCGGCCAGCCGCTGTGAGCCGAACACGCCGTGAAACCGGTGAATGATGAAGCCGCCGGCGCCCACCACGACGACGATGACCAGCAGGATCCACATTCGCGCCAGAGCGCCCATTAGCGCCTTCATGCCTTGCGCCCTGGCACATTTCGCGTTACCGCACCAAACATAAGAGCTGACCTTACAACCATAAGGAAACAGCTGTAAAGTTGACGCGGAAACGCGGCATCCCGCTTTGGCAATAGCCGGAACTTCTGTAATCGATTCGGCAGCAACAGTTTTGACGAAACCCGCACGGGAGCACCGCGACAACGACAGTCGGGGTCGGGTATGCGAGGTGTGGCCCAGCCCACCTATAGTGTTCGCCAGCGCGTAGAACACGCGGTTTAACCTAACAAGTGTTAACATATGGGCATGGTTCCTCCGCCTCGTCAACGCAATGTGCGTGGTCAGGGCGCTCTACTACGCGAAGAGATCGTGTCCGCGGCGATCCGCGTCATCGACATCGTCCAGAACGAGGGCGACGTGTCGTTGCGCAGCATCGCCCGGGAGGCCGGTATCGCGGCACCGTCGGTCTACGCCCACTTCGAGGACCGCGACAGTGTGCTCGACGCAGTGGCCGAGGCGAGCTGGACCCAGGTGCGTGCGGAGATCGCTGAACACACCAGCGCGAGTGAGGACCCCCGCGAGCGCCTACTGCTCGGCTGCCAGGCCTATGTCTCGTTCGCCGAGCGCCACCCACTGCGGTACGCCCTGATGGCTCAGATCACCGACACCTCCCCGGCAGCCAGACAGGCACTGGAAGTGGTGACCCGCGGCCTGTTGGCCTGCCGCGGCGGCGATCCGCAGGCCCCGCCAACCGCCGAATCCGACCGGATTGCTGTGGCCCTGTCGGTGGCCGTGCACGGCGTGGCGATGCTGCACCGCACCGATACCCCGAACCTATGGTTGAGCAATTTCAGCACCGACGAGATCATCCACAGCCTGATCGACGCGGCCATCCTGCAACAGGACCAGGCCGGTTCGTCCCGCCCGCGCCGGGCCTCGTCAAAGGGCGTTCGAAAGTAGGACCAGCTCGGTTCGTGACCGGCACCCGATCCCTCGCTGCCGCCGGGGCCTGGGTGCCCGTCTCTCTTTTCGTCCCGGCGTTGAGTGCAACGTCAGGGTCGTAGTTTGTCCCGGATCAGCCGGAACAACAGCCCTGGTGTTGCACTCAATACCAGGGCGGCGGGAAGCGGTGTCGTGGCGCTGACCATGGAATACCGATCCATCTTCCGCATCACGCGATTCATCAACCCGCACAACTACATTGGAGCGCAGCCAGCACGACCCGGTCTGCCTATTGCTCCCCGTCGTCACCCGCACCGTAGTTGGGGTCAGTGCAAATGCTGCCCTCACACGGCACGTTCGAGCCGTCACCGTTGGGGTTGGGCATCACCGCCCCGCCATTCTCGCGCGGATCATCGCCGGCCCCGTGATTCGGATTGGTGCAGATCGTGCCCTCACACGGCACCTCTGAGCCATCACCATTGGGGTTGGGCATCATCGGCTGAGTGGACGTACCAGGGGCAGCCGGTGCCGGCGTGGCGCCCGGCGAGCTGATCGGGGCAGGGCTGCTGGACGACGTCGCCGGGACAGAGCTGGTGGACGGGGCCTGGTCGGTGGACGCGCTACTGCATGCGGCGGCACTACAGACCGCCAGGGCCGCTGCGACCGTGCCCATACTTTGCACGAACTTCATGGCCGGGACGCTATCAGCAAACCGTTGACCGCACTGAGATTTGCGGGCCGCTCCCTCATACGCGGCACAGAGAACCACTTGGAATGTGAACCGCGCAGCACAATTCACGCCGGAACTGACTTCCGATTCCACGAACGGTTCCGCGTACGGCAATCCGAGTAGCAACCGAGCCGCAGGACGACTTGGCCGGCAACATTCCCGAAAGCGGCATTTTCGGCAGACGCGTTACCGGCGGTCCACAAGCGTTGCCCCACAAGGTGTTTAGTCCGATCTCGTGAGCCGCGACGGCCAGATGATCAGTCCCTACCGGGCATATACATCACGGGATGGACGGTGTAATACGCTCATAACCGTGGTCGACCTCTCGTACGTCATCGCCGGATCCGAAGCCACCGGCGGTGCCGGCCTACAAGCGGACCTGCGCACCTTTCAAGCACTAGGCACCTACGGCGTGGGCACCGTGACGTGCATCGTGTCGTTCGACCCCAAGGCGAACTGGACGCACCGATTCGTGCCTGTTGAGCCGCAGGTGATCGCCGATCAGATCGAAGCGGCAACGTCGGCTTACGACCTCGATGTCGTCAAGATCGGCATGCTGGGCACCCCCACCACGATCGACGTCGTCGCAGCGGCCCTCGCACGCCAGCCATGGCGACACATCGTCGTCGACCCGGTACTGATCTGCAAAGGCCAGGAGCCCGGCGCCGCCCTCGACACCGACACCGCACTGCGGCGACAGATCCTGCCGCTGGCGACGGTGGTCACGCCGAATCTGTTCGAGGCACGCACCCTCGCCGGAATGGATGCCATCTCCTCGATCGATGATCTCGTCGAAGCTGCACGGCGCATTGCCGACCTCGGACCCGCTTACGTCCTCGTGAAAGGCGGCGTCGAGTTTCCCGGCGACGACGCCATCGACGTCATCTTCGACGGCAACCAGGCCGAGATCCTGCGCGCGCCGAAGGTCGGACGCGAACGCGTCGCCGGGGCGGGATGCACACTCGCGGCAGCGGTCACCGCTGAACTCGCCAAGGGCGCCGATGTCCTGGACGCGGTTCACCTGGCCAAACAGTTCACTACCGCCGGAATCATCGATAGGGTCGGCGGAAACGCGCCCTTCGATGCGGTGTGGCAAGGCGCGCACAAGACGCGCTAGCGTGCCCCTGGAGGACGCTAGAAAGGCAACGACATGCCCACTTCGAACGGCACCTCCACCTACAGCCATCCGCGCTCACTCGACGGCCACGTCGCGATCGTCACCGGAGCCGCCCGCGGCGTCGGCAAGGGCATCGCCACCGCACTACTGTCGCGCGGGGCGCGGGTGCTCGTGACCGACATCCTCGATGACGTATTGGCTGACACCACAACGGAATTCGCCAACAATGGGTTCGACGTCGCGTCCGTGGTGGCCGACCTGCGCGACCCCGACAGCGCACAGCGCATCGTCGACGCGGCGCTGGCAGCATTCGGAACGGTGGACGCACTGGTCAACAATGCCGTCGCCAGCGCCGGGCCGATACCGTTTGTCGACATCAGCGCCGAGGAGTACGACCTGGTGCACGACACCGGCCCGCGCGCGACTTTCCGGCTGATGCAGGCGATTCACCCGGTCATGGCCAGCGGCGGAGGCGGGTCCATCGTCAACCTCGGCTCGGCGGCAGGCACAGTCGGTTCCGCCGCCTTCGGCGCCTACGGGAGCGCCAAGGAAGCGATTCGCGGCATGTCCAAAGTTGCCGCGCTGGAATGGGGCGTCGACGGAATCCGCGTCAACGTCGTATGTCCACTCGCCGAAACTGACGGCATGAAAGTGCTGCGCGACATGGCGCCGAAACGCTACGAACAGGTCGTCAGGAGCACCGCGCTCAAGCGAATCGGCGACCCCGCCACCGACATCGGTGCCGTCGTCGCCTTCCTGGTCGGAGACGACTCCACTTACCTCACCGGACAGACCCTGCTGGTCGACGGTGGGGCCGGTTCATTCCGCTGACACCCCGGGAAACCGGCTGGGACATGATGGAAACCATGAACGCGCGCATCGCGCTGGTGATCGGCCTACTCGCGGCGGCACTGGTGTGGGGTCCCAGTGCCGGTCGCGCGTACGCGGCCGAGGCATCGTCGGCCGGCGATGTCATCTCCATCGGCGACCCCGCAGCACCGGGCCAAATAGAACTCTATTTGGATCCGCTATGCCCATACAGCGGGAAAATGATCCAACAACAGGGCACCGAGATCGGCAGTCGCGTCGAAGCCGGCACGCTTCACATCAACCTCCGCTTTGTCGGATTCCTCGAAAAATACTCGGCCAGTGGCACCTACGACAGTCGGGCGATCTACGCGACCTACATCGTTGCCGACCACTCTCGCTCGAGCGACGTCACCTGGCGGTTCATTCAACAGATCTATGCCGCCGACCAGCAACCGAAAGAACAAGGCCCGAGCGATCTCAGCAACGATCAGCTCGCCGATCTGGCCGGCCGCGCCGGCGCACCGCAATCGGCGCAGGACATGATCAGGTTGGGGCTACCCATCCCCTACGACGGGCACACCATCGCGGCGAACAATCTTGTGCTGCTCAGCCAGTTCCCCGAGTCTGGCGTGCCACTTGTGGCCGTCGACAACAAGGCCGTTGACACAGACTCCGATTGGCTCGATCAGCTTCCGAACTGACGCTACTGCAGGGTGCACAACGTGAACGCGAAGGCCGGTACGACAGCAGTCCCGATGACAATCAGCAACATCACCAGGGATTGTGGGCGCCACCACATCGCTCGTCGTGGTTGCATCAGTCGAACGATCCGGTCGGCCACCGCGGTGCCTGCTGCAGCCAGCACTCCATCCGGGATGCGGTGGCGGGTGCTCAGCGTGAGGAGACTGGCCAACAGCGGTTCACGACCGTGTTTGCGGGTGGCCGCGTCGTCGGCGCACATCTCCAGTAGTGCCGGTACAGATCTCGCCGCCTCTCGCATCAACGGCAGCCGGGGTAGCGCCGCCGCGAGTGCGCCGAGCGTCGCGATGATCTGATGGTGGCGGCCACGTAGGTGTGCCCGCTCATGGGCCAGAACCGCGGCCAGCGCTGGCGGGTTCAGCAGCTCGAGGGCAGCGGTCGTGACGACAATGGCGCGTTGCCGGCCCCCGGATACGCAATACGCGGTCGGTTGGTCGGCGGTGATGGCCACAACGCCCTCGTGGACGGTGGGCCGGCCGATGATCCGGACAGCTTCCGTGTGTTGGCAATTGGCGCGCCGCATATTGCGCAACGTCACGATCGCGCGGCATCCGGTGCGGATCGCCACCGCGGCCGTGAGCGAAAGCAGTGCGACGACGAATGCGGTGGCAATCGTGGGCGGTAAGGTCACCGCGCTGGCGATCCCGAGTGTTTCGACACAGAACGTCGGTGCGGTGCGGGTGATCAGACTATGGGCGGTGCCCACGATGAGAATTACAAACGCCGCCACCCATGCGAGCGACGCCGTTGCGACGGTCACCAACCAGCCTGCGACGGAAAGCCTGGGATGAATGCCGACCGTGATCGGGCTGGTCAGCACCGCCGGCGCCAACCAGCTCAAAGCCACCGCATAGACGAGCAGAAACGTGACCGCGTTCATCGTGACCGCTCCTCGGTGAATCGCTTGAGCGCCTGTTGGAGCTTCCCGGAGTCATCGTCGGCGATCTGTTCGAGGAAGAAGTTGAGGATCAGCTCGCTGTCGCCGCCAGATTCGAACACCGTGCGCATCAGCTGCGCGGAGTGCTCCTCGCGGCTCATCACCGGCCGGTAGCTGTACGCCAGACCGACCTTCTCCCGTTGCAGCCATCCTTTGCGAAACAGGTTGTCCATGGTTGACATCACCGTGGTGTAGGCGATCTGGCGCTTGGCTACGAGCTCATCGTGCACGCTGCGCACGGTGCAGGGCTCCGAACGTGACCAGAGCACCTCCATCACCACAGCTTCGAGATCACCAAATCCTTTTATTCCCATACCTGTTACCGCCCGCCAAGGTGCGTCGTTCACCGTTTCTCGGTCTCGCGCATCCAACCCATGTAGCGCGATAGTAGCTGCTCTGCTCATTTCGTGGCACTGCTAGTTGTGGTAGCGCCGGAACTGGCATCCACCTCGGACGATTCAGCGACACGGGTGTCCGAACGAGTACGCCGCCGCCACATCCGAATTGACCGCCACAGGATGAGCGCAATCACGACACCTAGGATCACCGCAGGATCGCCGACGCCCGACGACAGTCGGCCCAGCCAAACTTGCAGGTCATACTGTGCATCGACGGTCAGCAGGCCACCGAGGCCCGCAGTGCCGTCGGTGAACAGGAAGACCCCGCCGAGAACGATGAAGATCACCCCGGTGAGCAGTGCGGTGGTGTGAGTTTCCAGCGGGCCCAGACGTACCGGCCGCCCCCGCAGCCAGGTCCGTTTGGAAAGGTTGAAGCGGTCCCACAACCAGGCGAGCAGGAACAACGGCGCGGCCATCCCGAGGGCGTAGACCGCCATCAGCAGTCCCCCGTAGGCGGGGTCGGCCCCCATCGCCGACATGGTGAGAACCGCGCCGAGCAGCGGACCCGCGCAGAAGCCGGCCAGTCCGTACACGGCGCCCAACGCGAGCACCGATAAGGTGCTGGAGATATTGATCCGGGCCGTCATCCGCTGCATGGCAGGCAGACCGAATCCCTTGCCCAGCATGGTCATCAGCCCGAACCCGATCAAGACCAGTCCACCGATCATGGTGACTTCGCTGTGATAGCGCGTGATGGCGCTACCCAGCACCCCGACGCCGGCACCCAACGGCACCAGCACCAGACAGAGACCCACCCAGAACGCCACAGTGCGACGGAGCAGGAGCTGCACCCGGTCGAAGGCGTAGGCGAAGAACGACGGCAGCAGCAGGGCCGAACACGGGCTGAGCAGCGAGGCCAATCCCCCGAGGAACGCGCCGAATAGCCCGATTCCACTCACCGGTTGGCCAACGCTTGGTCGACGGCGCGCACGAACTCTTCGGTCGGCTGCGCGCCGAGAATGGGCACGTCGTTGATCAAGAAAGCCGGAGTGCTGGGAACACCGATGCTGTTGCCCTGTGCAAGATCGGCATTGATCGCAGCGTCGAAGGTGGTTCCCCGCATCCCGGCAGTGAACTTGTCAATGTCGGGTACACCGGCTTGCCTGGCGAACTCGATCAGCTCCGATTCGGGCAGATCGGGTTTCGATCGCTCGGGCGCGGCCGCGTACACGGCTCGGTTGAATTCCCAGAACCGGCCCTGTTCGGCCGCCGCGTGCCCGGCGCGTGCTGCCGCCATCGACTGCGGGCCGAAGATCGCGAAGTCGCGCCACTCAATGCGGAGCTGGCCTGCGTCAACGTAGCGCTTGACGAGTTCCGGCTCGATGTCGCGGCTGAACTTGGCACAGAACGGGCATCGATAGTCGGAGAACACCACCAACGCCACGGGTGCGTCGACATCACCCATCGCCATCGGGTCACCTGGCTGTCGACGCTCTATCGCAGAATGACTCTTCTCGGCGCCGCCCGCTGGAGCCATCATTGACGTCCCCGCGGCAGGGGCGGCGGAGATGGCGTCGTCGCCGGAACGTGTCATCAGGTACGCGATGAGGGCAGCCGCAATGACAACAAGACCCCCGATGAAAATGAGGTCCTTGTTGACACTTTCACGCCGTCCACTCACCTTCGACCTCCATGTTAGCCTCGTCTACGTATCTACGCCGTAGATACGTAGTCCGTTCTACCACACCGAGTCGCCGGAACGCGGCCGACAGATGGGAGGCATTCATCATGCCGATCCGTTTACCCCAAAAGCGGCCTGCACCAATCCAATCGGCACTCGGACTGGCCCTTGTGGCCACCATCACAGCCGGTGCCGCGACGGCGCCCAAACCACTTCCACCGACAACGTCCGCGGTCGTCACGGCATCGCCCACACTGGCTACGTCCAGCAGCGACACCACGCAGACGCGAGTCAGCTTTACCGCGACATCGGGCGCCAAGCTGGTCGACGGTGGGACCTACGGCGTGGGCACCGTCATCGTGGCCAGCTTCGACGAACCAGTTACCGACCGCGCGACTGCGCAAAAGCAGCTCTCAGTCAAAACCGTTCCAGCCGTTGATGGTTCCTGGTACTGGATGGACAGCAAGCACGCCCACTGGCGACCGAAAAGCTATTACAGCCCAGGAACTCAGGTCGTTGCGACCTCGAACGCCAACGGCCAAGAGGACAGCCGGGTTTCGTTCCGCATCGGAGACTCTCACGTGTCCATCGCCGACGACGCCACCAAGCAGATCAGCGTTTACCGCAATGGCGAGCTGGTTCGCACCATACCGACCTCCATGGGCATGGGTGGCTCGGAAAACGTTGCGGGCAAAACCATCTCGTTCTGGACGCAGCCCGGCGTCTACACGGTGATGGACAAGGCCAAATCCGTCGTGATGGACTCCTCCACCTATGGGCTGCCCATCGAGTCGCAGCTGGGCTACAAGCTGACGGTCAACAATGCGGTCCGACTCAGCAACAACGGGATCTACGTCCATCAACTCGATAGCACGGTCTGGGCCCAAGGCAACACCAACACGTCGCATGGATGCCTGAATGTCAGCGCGGACCACGGACGATGGTTCTACGAATTCTCCCAGCCCGGAGACGTATTCGAGGTACGCAATACCGGCGGTGACCCACTGCCCATCTGGCAGAACGGTGACTGGAGTGTGCCGTGGGATCAGTGGCTCAAGGGCAGCGCCCTGCGCTAATCCCGCCGACGCGGCGTACCTCCGGCGCATCGCTCGATCAGGTCTCGATGATGCGGGTGACGTAGGGCGTCATCCCCGCGAGGCGCACGGGCGAAACCCTCACCGGCACACCGGTCTGCTGGGCTTCAACCATCTGACCATTGCCGAGATAGAGCGCCTCGTGCTGGCTGCCGCCCGGGCCCCAGAACAGGAGGTCGCCGCGCCTGGCTGCGGACGGAGCGACATGCCGGCCCGCGGTGTACTGATCGCCGGACCATCGCGGGAGCAGGACTCCAACACCGGCGAACGCGAAACGGGTCAATCCGGAGCAGTCAAAGCCAACGGTGCCGGCGCCGGAGTCGACTCCGGTAGTCGGTCCAGTCAGGCTGCCACCGCCCCAGGAGTACGGGACACCGATTTGACTGCCCGCCCGCCGGATCACGTATTCGATCGCCTGCGGGCCGCGAACCCGGCCGGCGCGCGGCGCCGAGGTGTCCAAAATACCCAGGCTGCCAAGGAATTTGCGGCCAAGGTCGATCGTGGTTTCGGTGGCGACCCGGGTCGCCTGCAGCGACGCGTTGGCCATCGCCACCGGATCGCCGGGCGCCCCCGCGCTGACCAGCTGGGGCAATGTCGGATCCCATTGCCCAGGGTCGGCCTTTGCGCCCCAAGGAGATACACCGATCGCCGTGGTGAGCATGGTGAGACATGCGATGCTGATTGCTTCTCGGCGACGCAAGACTGACCTCCACGGGTGCCAACACTCTAACTACGCAATAGATACGTACGTAGTTAGAACGTAGGTGGCGATTGCATCTACACCCGCAACAAAAGCGTCACGTCTTGATAACTCGCCGCACCGCTACCGGATGGCTGCTACCGAAGAAGGATTCAGCAGCGCTGGGTGCACGAATGACACGCACTGCAATCCAACTTTGTTCATTAGGGCGTCGGTTACAGCCTGCGCGACCGCCACCCATTCTTTTCTCCAAAAGGTCAAACCCGAATTGGGTCAGTTGCAAGTCGGGCCGCGAGTTATCCGGCCGTGTCGTTGAGGTGAACCAGGCCGTAGACCCCCACCGGAATACCCAGTGCGGCTCCACCGACGACAGCACCCACGGCGCTGGCCGGTGCAGCACCGATGATGCAGCCACCGACCGCACCCACGCCGAGGCCGACAAGCCCGCCCAGCATCGAGCCCACACCGACGGCGAACTCGAATCGGGATACAGCGATGGATAGTTCAGCCTGGAGGGCAGGCCGCACACTACGGTCCGGGACCACCGTCTCCGGGGTGTGGGCGGTCAGATCGAGCAGTGCGGTGGGCAGCGTCAACACATTGGTCATGACGAAACTCCTTTACGGCACGGAGGATTCCGGCCGCAGCGCACTCACTCAGCGGTGCACATGTGGGCCGGATAGGGACTCACGAGGACTGAGATACGGACTACTGTCGCTTGCCATTTCGTCCTCACCTCCCTCCAGCCCAGAGCGCCTGACGCGCCATAACACGGTTACTACCCAAACTCGCGAAGAGAGCACACACAAGACGGCTCAAACCGATTCGGTGTCTACACCCCCTCGTCAGAGCTTTGGCACTGCACGGCGTATCAGATTCGCTGAAGCCACTTGGGCTCAACCCTTAAGCCGGGAAGAGCTGTCCTGACCTGGGGCGTCTCTCGACGTTCGGGGTCAGTGGCCTATATCCGTGCAGCCGCCTCACCTATCGAAGTGCTTGCACCTTCCAGGTTGGCACCGCACCGCGGATGGGGCAACCGGACGTTCGAATATTGACGCCATCTTGACCTGGATGAACACAAGGTTGCCATTCTGCATGGCGGATACCTGAAGTATCCGTATATTGTGTTTGCTGATATTGCTGGGGCCCCCATATTTTCTGACGGCGGAGTGGCTGGATGATTGGTGATTTGACCGCTTCCTCGTCTTCTGGCATGAATAATTTCCGCTTCGCCACAGCGGCGCTGCGCGAGGGTCACTTCATGCGAGTGTTTGCCCGGATCGCATCGGCTGGCTGTTTTTCGCTTGCCGGCCTCTGCATAGCGATCCAGTTCCATCCCGCGGGGCCCAACGGGGTGGGTGCGCGGGTAGTGCAGGCTGCGGTCGTGGTGTCGGCCCTGGCTGTGGGGTCGCGTTGGCTGTGGTGGCCGTGGCCTGTCTACCGGCAAGCGGTGGTGTTTGCGGCGTGGCTGGACGCATCGGTCACGGTGCTTGCCGTCACCATGTCGGACCCTGTCGCCGCGCTGTGCGTCGCGATGTTCTTGGGATTGAACGGTGTGTTCGTCGCTTTCCTGCTGGGCTGGCGGATGCTGTTGGCGCACCTGGCGTTCTGCTGCGCAGTCATCGCAGCGATCGTGGCGTACGCCGCGCTCACTGAACGCGGTGACCTCGCGACGCTGATCCTGCTGCTCGCTCCCACCCTCACCTGGGTGCTGGTGGTGTCAGTGTGCGGCGGCATGTTGGTCGAGCACGGACGCCGCGCGGTGCGCAAGACTGCACGGTCTGCGCACTACGACCCATTAACCGGACTACGCAACCGGCGCGGCATGTATGCCGCGATCAACGGTGCCCTTGCCCGCGCCACCGGCCCGGTGACCGTAATCGCGGCGGTGTGCGATATCGACGGGTTCAAAAACCTCAACGACACCAACGGCCACGCCGCCGGCGACGCCGCGCTCATCGAGATCGCCGAGCAGCTGAAATCGCGGGCCACCGGCACCGACATCACCGCTCGAATCGGTGGCGACGAACTGGTCCTGGTCGCCATCACCCCTGATACCGCCAGCATCGACACCATGATTGGGGAATTGCTCACCCGGCTCGAACCGCTGACCCGTGTGCACGCGGTTGGTCTGCCACTGACCGCCAGCATCGGTATCGCCGCGCACAGCACAGCTGACCGGCATTTCACCACCGATGATGTCCTGCGCCACGCCGACGCCGCCATGTACGACTCGAAACGCTCGGGCGGCGCAACGTGTGCTGTCTACCGCGACGGATTCACCGGGCCCACCACGGATGCATTCCGCCGTTCGGCGCGCCCCAATCGTCCAAGCGTGAACACCCCCGGACCACAAGGAGTTTGAACCGAGGACAGCTACGCAGGACGTGCTAGATCAGTTCGATCAATTCTCAGAGACGTGAAACCCGGGCAAGCTCCCCGGATCTATTTCGCGGTCCAGCGGTCGCGGCCATCAGACCCCGCCGTGCAGGTAAGAGTGCTGCCGTCACTGGCTTTAGCGGTTTTGCCCACTAAGTCCTTGTTGCAGAACGTACCGGCCGCCGCCGCCTCGCCTGGCGCACCTGCTGATGCGGTCCAGCGGTCGCGGCCATCGGAGCCCGCCGTGCAGGTAAGAGTGCTGCCGTCACTAGCAGTGCCGGTTTTGCCCTCCAAGTCCTTGCTGCAAAACGTACCGGCCGCCGGCGACGCGCTAGTGTCCTGAGTCGTTAATTCGCTCGCTCTTGTTAGAGTTGGTGATGCCGTCACCGCATGCTGCTCAGATCGTTTTGACCGATGTCGAGCGG
>NZ_JARXVE010000012.1 GCF_029893345.1 Mycolicibacterium frederiksbergense
TGTCTGTAGGAGCCAGACACCAGGTGGAAAGACCCAACCACCGCATAGCGGCACTGTCCAGGCTGACACTGAGTGTCTGTACGCCAACACGCCGTGAATTGCGTACAAACGCGGTCGCTCGCGCAGGCGGTCAGGCCTCTGGACGCTCCGGACGCCAGTCGAACGGGAAGTGCTTGCTCGACCCACCGCGGTACTCGTGCGAGAAATCGAATCCGATCGCGTCGTCCTTCTTGACCACACCCCAGGTGGCGACCTGCCCCGGGCCCACCTCGGCTCCCGGCGCGTTCGCGGTGGTGACCCGCCGCGTCGGATCGGATGTCGGTCCGGTGAGCGCCTCGACGCGAACGTCCACCTTGCCGGGAATCTCGGCCCGCCAGTACGCCAGGTCCTCGGCGGCATCGAAGATGATCGGCGCGTACTGGATGTCGCGCAGGTCTTTGATCAGGCTGCCGAACTCCCCCGGCCAACCACCTTCGTAGCCGGTGAAAATCTGTTCCAGGGCATGCCGCTGGTCGGCGTCGGCCGAGTCATCGATGTAGAGCATCAGCGACATCATGGCGTTCGGGTCGCCGACCCACATGTTGCCGGCGAACTCGCCGAGCGCAACCACCCCGAGATCGCTCAAATCCGTTTCCCCGTAATGGCCTTCGTGGATCTTCCAGACCAGGGTGAACAAACAGTCGCCGTGCGTGGGCTCCTGCGCGAAGCTGCACGGGCAGGGCAACTTGCAGCTGCACACATCGAACCACTCACCCCGCAGATGCCAATCCGTCGTCGTCGCTACCGCCATCGCCCGCTCCTCTCGATTCATACCCCCTAGGGGTATCTGACGGAGCTGACGGTACACAGCCGACGACGCACGCACAAGTACCCCCAGGGGGTATATATGTCAGGCGCTACAACGCCACGAGCGACCGTGTTTGTACGCAGATCACGGTGTGTCGGCGTACAAACACGGTCGCTCGCGGTGCGAGGGGACCAGAAGGGGTCAGTAGTGGCCCGGGCCGCGGCCGGCCATGTCCTCCAGCCGGCGGATCCGATCGGCGATCGGCGGGTGGGTGGAGAACAGCTTGCCGATGCGCTCGCCGGACCGGAACGGGCTGGCGATCATCAGATGCGCTTGATCGGCCAACTGAGGCTGCGGCGGCAGCGGGGCCGCCTCGACCCCACCGGAGATCTTGCGCAGCGCCGAGGCCAATGCCAGTGGATCACCGGTCAACTCGGCACCGGACTGATCGGCCTGGTACTCCCGCGACCGCGACACCGCCAGCTTGACCACCGTCGCCGCGATCGGCCCCAGCAGCGAAACCAGCAGCATCGCAAACGGATTCGAGCCCTCACGGTTACCGCCGAACATACCGGCGAACATGGCCATATTGGCCAGGGCGGTGATCACCGACGCCATCGCGCCGGCCACACACGAGATCAGGATGTCGCGGTTGTACACATGGGAAAGCTCATGGCCCAGCACCGCGCGCAGCTCGCGCTCGTTGAGCAGCTGCAGGATGCCGGTGGTGCAGCACACCGCGGCATTGCGCGGGTTACGCCCGGTGGCGAATGCGTTGGGGTTGGCGGTATCGGAGATGTACAGCCGCGGCATCGGCTGATGGGCCGTGGTGGCCAACTCCCGCACGATCCGGTAGATCTCGGGCGCCTGCACCTCGGTGATCGGCTGGGCGTGCATCGCCCGCAGCGCCAACTTGTCACTGTTGAAATACACGTAGACGTTCATGCCGACGGCGAACAGCACCGCCAAGTACATGACGTTGCGGCCGAACAACGAGCCGACGAACACGATCAACGCCGACATGCCGACCAGCAACAGGAACGTCTTGATCCTGTTCGCGTGCGGATTCCACGTCATCGCAGTTTCCTCCTACTAGGCAACCTTCGTCGATTAAACGCTCAGCTACCCCGTTGGGTTCCGGAATCAGCCCTGCCGGTTGACCGTGTAGTCCACCAGGGTGGCCAGCGCGTCGCGTCCCGGCCCCGCCGGCAGGCTGGCCAGTTCGGTGCGTGCCCGCTCGGCATACTCGGCCACCGTCTGCTTGGCCCGCGCCATGCCCGGCGAGCGCCGCAGCAACGTCAGCGCCTCGGCCACGTCCTCATCGCGCTCGACCGGGCGGGCCAGCAACTCGCGCAACCGGTCGGCGTCCGGCCCGGCCTCGCGCAGCGCGTACAACACCGGCAGGGTGTGCACGCCCTCGCGCAGATCGGTGCCCGGGACCTTGCCCGATTCGTCGGGATCGCTGTCGATATCGATGATGTCGTCGGAGATCTGGAACGCGGTGCCGACGATCCCGCCGAGGCGATGCAGTCGATCGATCTGCTCGGCGTCGGCACCGGAGAAGGTCGCGCCGAACTGCCCCGACGCCGCGATCAGGCAGGCGGTCTTCTCGTAGACCACCTTGAGGTAGTGGTCGACTGTGTCGACATGCTCGGCCGCACCGCGGGTCTCGCGCATCTGGCCGGTCACCAATTGCGCGAATGTGTCAGCAATCACACGCACCGCGTCGGGTCCGAGCCGCGAAACCAGCCGCGACGCAGTGGCGAACAGGTAGTCGCCGGCCAAGATCGCGATGTTGTTGCCCCACCGGGCATTGGCGCTCGGCGCCCCGCGCCGCACCTGCGCCTCGTCCATCACATCGTCGTGATACAGCGTCGCCAGATGCACCAATTCGATGACCGCACCGGCGATGGCGACCTCCGGATCGTCGGGCCGTGGCCCCAGCGATGCGGACAGCACGGTGAACAGCGGGCGGAACCGCTTACCGCCGGCTTGGAACAGATGTTGGACGGCCTCCGCCATGAGCTCATCGGCTTTGCCCAGCTCATCAGACATCAGGGCTTCGATCCTGGCGACGTTGTCCCGGACGTCGGCTGCGAAGGCCGCGTCTCCGAAATCAACTCCCGCCACCACAGTCGCTGGTGTCCTCATTCGTCCAACATACTGTGAGCGATGGATATCAACGCAGACGTGGTCGTCGTGGGCGCCGGGCCGGCCGGGTCGGCAGCCGCTGCGTGGGCGGCGCGAGCCGGTCGCGACGTGCTGGTGATCGACTCGGCACAGTTCCCGCGGGACAAGGCATGCGGCGACGGACTGACCCCGCGCGCGGTCGCGGAGTTGGAACGGCTCGGCATGGGAGCGTGGCTGGACACCAGAATCCGGCACCACGGTTTGCGGATGTCCGGATTCGGCGCCGACGTCGAAGTGCCCTGGCCCGGGCCATCGTTCCCGTCCACCGGAAGTGCGGTGCCGCGCACCGAACTGGACGACCGGATCCGCTCGGTGGCGGCCGACGACGGCGCAAAAATGCTGCTTGGCGTCAAAGCTGTTGGGGTGCGTCATGACTCATGTGGACGCGTCGAGGCCGTGCTGCTCGACGACGGGAGTGCCATCGGCTGCACCGACCTGATCGTGGCCGACGGCGCACGCTCCACCCTGGGCCGGTCGCTGGGCCGCGCCTGGCACAAGGAAACCGTGTACGGCGTGGCCATCCGCGGCTATATCGCGACGCCGCGTGCCGACGAGCCGTGGATCACCTCGCATCTGGAGCTGCGCTCCCCCGAGGGCAAGGTGCTGCCCGGCTACGGCTGGATCTTCCCATTGGGCAATGGCGAGGTGAACATCGGCGTGGGCGCACTGGCGACGGCCAAACGCCCCGCCGACGCCGCGCTGCGGCCGCTGCTGTCCTACTACGCCGGGCTGCGCCGCGAGGAGTGGGAGTTTTCCGGCGAGCCGCGCGCCGCGCTGTCGGCGCTGCTGCCGATGGGCGGCGCGGTGTCCGGGGTGGCCGGGCCGAACTGGATGCTGGTCGGCGATGCGGCGGCGTGCGTCAACCCGCTCAACGGCGAGGGCATCGACTACGGGCTGGAGACCGGACGGTTGGCCGCCGAGCTGCTGGGTGCTGGCGATTATTCGCACGCCTGGCCCGCGCTGTTGCAGGCCCACTACGCCCGCGGGTTCTCGGTCGCCCGTCGGCTGGCGTTGCTGCTCACGCTGCCCCGGTTCCTGCCGATGTCCGGCCCGGTGGCGATGCGCTCGAGCGCGCTGATGCGCATCGCGGTGCGGGTGATGGGCAATCTGGTCACCGACGAGGACGACGACTGGATCGCACGGGTGTGGCGCACTGCCGGGCTGGCCTCACGCCGCCTGGATCAGCGCAAGCCGTTCAGCTGATGTCGCACGTCAAAAATTTTGACGGCGTTCTCAAGAACATCCGGTCAAGAGCGTCGACCGGATCGCGTGTCTCCGCTCGTGTTGTCCGCACAGATCGTCAAAGGTTTTGACGACGCGCCGACCAAATCGAGATGTCCCCACCCGTCGGCATGCTCCGACCGATGGAAGAGACGAAAGAACCATGGTGGGCGACCGACCCCGAGCTGAAGGAGTTTCTACGGCGCTCGGAGGAGCAATTGGAGCGCGAAATCGCCGCGCACGAACCTATCCCCGCCGCCTCTGCGGAGCCAGACATACCGAATTTGTCGCCGCGGGCATGTCTGCGTCAGCTCGCCCGGGCCCGCCACGACCTCGATCAAGCCCAGGAGCGATACCGCCAGGCGGTGCTCGCCGGTCGTCACGCCGGCCTATCGTGGAGCCAGATCGCGCCGCACTCGGCGTTTCAAAGCAAATGCTGCACAGCAAATTCCGCTCCAACAGTCACACGACGTAGCGCTGCACCCCGAGGACGGCCTGATCGTCCGGCGATTGCTCGCTGAGGCAGTCGCGCAGTGCGGCGGTGACGGAGGCGTGGTCCATCTCGGTGCCGATCAACACCAGCGAGGTGCGCCGCGGCTCACCGACATGCCACCGGTGGCGCTCGAATCACAGTGAGCTGCCGACCAATTGCAGCAGGAACTTGCGGCCGTCCCCGGCCGCGCCGAAGTCCAGGAACCCCTTGGCCCGGTACAGCCCGGGCGGGTCGCCGATTTCGACGCAAGGGCTGTGATTCCCGCCGCAGAACAGCCCTTGCGTCACAATCGGTGCGCTTACTGAACCGCTGCGCCGCCCGCCGGTGTGTAGAACCGGCCCTTGGTCGCGACAGTCATGGCGACGTGGATCACCGGCCCGACGATCATCGCCAAGAACGAGGCATACGCCACCGGGTACACCTCGAGAATGCCCAGCGCGCCGATGAACACCGCAATGGCGAGCGCGGTCAGACCGCACGGATTCCATTCGCGCACCTCGCCTTCCCGGTACTCGATCTGCTCCGCGCGGCCCAGCTTCAGCCAGCGACGACAGATGAAATAGTCGGCCAGGATGATCAACACCCAGGTGTTGGTGAGCACACCGGTGATGGCGAGGAACGTGCCGAGGTGGTTGATCACGTTGGTTGCATAGAACACCACGCCGAACAACCACACTGCGAACATCCACCATGGCCGACCGGGCCGGAAGTGCGCGATGACGTCGAACCCGCTGGAGAGGGTGATCGACCCTCCGTACAGGTTCATCACGTTGATCCGGATCTGGGTGACGAGGACGAAGACCACACCGGCCAAACCCATCAGGTGAACGAACACGAACCCGGGATCCTGCGCCTTCTCCTCGCCAAACTCCCCGACCAGCGAAGCGCCCAGCATGGCGCCGAGGAAGATGACGGCGAACATCGGGATGAGTTCGAGCAACATGATCGAAGAGGTGCCCCGATACCGAATAGTGCGCTTGGCGAACCTGCCATAGTCGGTGGCCATCAGACCCTGAAAGATCATCTGCCCGTTGGCGAAACTCATCGCCGTCCACAGCGCCGCGCCGCCGGACACTCCGGTGGCTTGCCAGCCGCTCGGGCCGACGACCTCGTGGTTCGATCCCAGCGCAATCAGCGCCCACACCAGCAGCCCGACGAAGATCGGGAAGCCCCACGTCTGCAGTGCCGACATCGCATACATGCCCCGCCAGACGAAACCGATTGTCACCAGGCCGATCAACGCGAAGATCGCGACGCCGGTCAGCGAGCCGATCGGGATGTCGAAGTAGTACGCCAGGGCGTGCGAGACGATCGTGCCCTCAAAGAGGAAGTAGTACACGAAGTTCACCGCGTAGATGAGCGCCGTCACCGCCGCGCCGCGACTGCCGAAACCCAAACCCCGCGATATCAGACTCTGCGACAGGCCCTCTCGGCTGGCCATGCGCATCGTCAGCGCGCCGATCAGGATGGCGCCGAAGAAGAAGTAGCCGATCGGGATGAGCATCATCGGCCAGCCGACGAGGAACGTCTGCTGAGCGCCGAACGAGAAGAAGAACATCGCCGTGGCATTACCCAGCAGGACCAGGCTGATGGCAGGGATCGGCCATCGCTTGTTGTCGGGCACCCGATCGATGGCATAACTCTCGATCTGATCGTCGATCGAGGCCTCCGGACCCCGGAAGGCACTACGTAGTGACATCACACTCCTTGATTTCGGCGCCGATGGCGCTATGAGAGAAGCCGGCCCGCGTGGCCGGCTAGGCAGACATGGACGGCGCCCACCGCGGATCGACCGGCGTGTGGGGGTTGGCACCAAAACGTTCGATCAGTTCGATTGCCGTGCGGGTGGCCGCACTCAAACAGTCGTCGGTGAACGCCGCGAGTTCTTCCGGCGCCGCGGCAAGCTTTGGAACAGCAGTCAACCAGCGGTTTTCCAGCTCATCGAACGCTTCCCGAACCGCCGCCGCGCGCCGTGGGAAGTCGCGCTCGCCAGGGTCTTTGACCACATCCAGCAACTGCTGCCACTGCCACCAGGTGGAGGTGGGGTCGTAGGTGGCAGCCGAATGGTCACGGGGATCCCAGGAATCGACTAGCGGATCGGGCCGTTGCACATTGTCGGGAAGCCGCCCCGCCTCGACGAAATACGGAACGTAGATGCCGGTACACGGCGTCACCGGGCACCACCACAGCGCAACGGGACGTTCGGGATCGTCGTGCAATTCGACAACTAGCGATGCAGCGGTATTACCCCAGGTGAACCCGGCCGGGTGTTCATGCATGCACAGGGTGAGGAAATCCGGGCGCGATGCGTCAAACATCGGTCCGCCGAGGAACGTTCCCTCCAGATGGTCGCGCAGGACGGCGAATCCTTGCGCCACATCCAGTGCTCCGCCACTGCGGGCGGCGGCCAGCAAGTCATCGGCGCGCCGACGTCGGATGTGCGAAACCTGAAGCGGGGTACCTGGATCGGTGTAGGCGTCAGCGACATCAAAATCACGGTCGGCGGGATACCAACCCGCCTCGACAGCGTGACGGCGCAGGCCGTCGCTGGCCGCGTCGGGCTCCGTGCGGATGGTCAGCTCGTTGCTGATGGCGTAGGACCCGCTGCTCACCCGGCGGGCGGCCCATTCAGAGCCGACGGTCTCGAGCACCCACGCCTCGGTCGGGTCCGCGATCAGATACGAATTGTCGTACGCCCCTGACCCATGGTCCTTGCCGACTATCGCTGATCCCCACTGCCCGTAGCGCTCGAGCAACTGCGTCATCACGAGGAGTGCCTCGTGCGCGGTGGCACCACGCTCCAGCCCGAGCCGGACGAGTTCCATACCCAACAGCCCAGGCTGTGGGCCGCGGCCATCGCGGTCGGCAGCTACGGCGGCGGACCACGGTCGGCTGAATACCGCTTCGTTCCCGATCGCGACGCGGTGTTCGTTGACCCCGATCTCGTGCCCCCAGCACCAGAACGGCGCGGACCCGACATGCGCATATGCGTCGGCATCGTCGAGGGTGACGTATGCCAGCCGCAGCGGGCTTCCGGCGGGACGGGCAGGTATGCGCCGCAACGGCTGCGCCTCACCTGCCGGCCGATCGCTGTTCTTGCCGAAGATGAGTGCACCGTTGCGGGTCGAGTCCGGCAACGCGACGAACGTGTCGCAACTCCATGGTCTCTGGATCATCACTGGGCTCCTTCGAATTCGGTTTCGGGGGATGTGAGGTGTCGCGTCAACAGGTCTGTGGTCGCCTTGCGCAGCAGGGCGCGGGTAACCGCAGGCTCGTCGGCGCAGCGGCGGTCGATCCGGTCAAGGGCGATCACGTCAATGAACGGGCTGCCGATGTCGGTCGGCTTGAGGCGATTGGTCCCGACCACAGCCACGGTCGGCACCCTCAGTTCGGCAGCGAGTGCGGCCACCGCGACCGGGCCCTTGCCGCGCAGGCTCTGGGCGTCGAGGCTGCCCTCGCCGGTCAGAACCAGCTGTGCACCGTCGATAACTCCTCTGGCACCAAGCATTTCCAGGAACAGGCCCGCGCCGGATCGCACTTCGGCACCAAGGACCATTCCCGCCCACGCCAAGCCTCCTGCCGCACCAGATCCGGGTGCGCAGTGCAGCCCGGCCTGCCGGACGGCGGGTTCGACTTTTGCTGCCAGGTGCACGAGAGAGGCAGACAGTAAACGGATCCCGTCATCATCGGCGCCCTTCTGCCGGGCAAAGACCTCGGCCGAACCGTCAATCCCGACCATGGGGTTGTCCACATCGCATGCCATGGTCAATCGCGCCGAAGACAGTCTCGGGTCAAGACCACTGGCATCGACGTCCGCCACCGACAGCAGTCTGACGCCTGTCGGTTCAATCGGATCACCCGCAGCATCTCGCAGTTTCATACCGAGCGCTGCGAGCATTCCGGCGCCGCCGTCTGTCGTGGCGCTGCCACCGAGACTCACCGTGATTTCTCGGATCCCGTCATCGAGCAGGGCCCGGATCGCCACTCCCACACCGTGACTGGACGCCGTGAGCGCACATTGCGGGGTGAGGTGGGCGCCGCTCATCCCGCAGATCGAGGCGACCTCAACGATTGCGCGATCCTCTTGGATCGCCGCCGTGGTGGTCACTGACTGGCCCCACGCGTCGACCGTGGGCAGCCTGCGCGCTGTCCAGCCCGCACGCAATGCCGCTTCGACACTTCCGTCTCCGCCATCGGCGATCGGCAATGGCACACAGTGCTCAGCCATCCCCAGATCGGCGCACCCGAGAGCCATCGCCGCGACCACCTCGTCGGCGGCCAGGCTGCCTTTGAACTTGTCGGGCGCGAGCACAATACGGGCGCGGTCGCGGTTCAACGTGTCCTCCGTCACTCAAGATTGTTCGTCAAGTTATCACAGTGGTTTGTTCGTCGATTGGTCCTGCCGCCGATATACTGGGGCCTCCCCGCCGGAAGGACTGTCGGTATGCCAATCGAGCTCAGCACCCAGTCGGTGGGCGAGGCGCTCATCGCTTCACTACGCGAGCGAATCCTCACCGAAGACATCCCGGCCGGCCGGCCGGTGACTGAAGCTCTGGTCGCCAGCGACTACGGGGTTGCCCGGCAAACAGCCAAAGCCGCGATCGAGCATCTGGTGGCGGAGGGTCTCCTCAAGCGCACCGCCCACCGAAGTGCGCGAGTTCCGGTTTTGGACATCGAGCAGGTGCAGGACCTGTACTACGCCCGACGCTTCTTCGAAAGCCACACCTACGACTTGTTGGCACGGAAAAGGCAACTGTCCCCGGCGGTCCGAAAAGCTCACGAGGCCTTTCAGCGCGCGGCCGGCGGCGACGATCTCGTTACCGTGGTGGAGGCCGACGTCCGCCTGCACACCGAGCTTGTCCGCAGCCTCGGGAGCCCACACTTGGAACGTGCGCACCGTCTGGTGATCAACGAGATGCGCCTGTGCCTGGCTCAGGTTCAGAGCCACCACCTACTCGATCCAGAAGTGATCCATCGTGAACACGGCGGCATCCTGGCGGCGATCACCGACGGCGACGGCGAACTGGCGGCGCGACTGGGAGACCAGCACCTCGAGCACGCCGAGCGGCGGCTGCTCGATCATCTCCGAGGCCGGCCCGAGTAGAAGCCCGAGAGAAGCCACCTCCGCGCCCGCGGTCAAACGACGTAACGCAGCACCCCGAGGACGGCCTGATCATCCGGCGGTTGCTCGCTGAGGCAGTCGCGCAGCGCGGCTGTGACGGCCAGGTTGGCCGCCAACGCCCCGATGTAGGCGCGGGCCTGGTCGTCCTTGTCGTCGGCGTACAACCGGTCGATCGTGCGAGCCGACACCACCGCGATGTCGAAGTACAAGATGGGCCAGACGACCGGAAAGGCTTGTCGCGGTGGCGGTCTTGGCCAGGGTGATCGGTCGCATGCGTGGTTAGTTACCCCGAAATGCCCGGCGTCAAAAATCTTGACGAAGTTCCGCACGACATGTCGCGGGAAGAGCTGCCGGATCCCGGGAGCCTGCGCCCCTCATGGTGTCCGTGAGAAGCGTCAAAGATTTTGACGACGCACCGAGCCGAGAAGAGATGTCCGCGCCCCTCGGCATACTCCGGCCATGGGAGACAAGAGCGAGCCCTGGTGGGCGCACGACCCCGAGCTACGAGAATTCTTCCGCCGCTCGCAGGAGCAATTGGAGCGCGAAATCGCGGCACACGAACCCGTTGCACCCGACGACCCAACGGAAATCGTTTCGGACCTCTCGGTCGGGACACGAGTTCATGCGCTGGGGCTCGCCCGCGACGATCTCGCCCGGGCCCAGGTTCGCTATGAGCGGGCGATCCTTGCCGGCCGCCAGGCCGGTTTGTCGTGGGCGCAGATCGGCAGAGTCCTCGGTGTGTCAAAGCAGAGGCTGCACAGCCGTTTCCGAGGTGACTCGGTCTAGCTCACTCCAGAGCGTCAGCGGTACTCGCACAGGTAGGCCGTCTCGACCACGGTGCGCACCTGGAACTTGCTGTCTGCGGGTACGGTGAATTGTGTTCCAGCCTCGAAGGTTTCCCACTCCTGACGGCCGGGAAACTTGACGGTCAGCGCACCGGAAACGACCCGCATGATCTCGAGCTGGGACGTGCCGAACTCGTATTCGCCGACAGCCATGACGCCCATGGTCGCGGGCCCCTCAGGCGTCGTGAAGGCGATCGATGCGACGTCGCCACCGAAATACTCGTTGACCTTGAACAATGCGGCTCCTTGAACTCGGGTGAGCGGTCAGGATACCCGGGCAAAAACAGCCACCACCAGCTACACCACGTACTTGAGCACCCCGAGCATCGCGTTCTCGTCGGCCGGCTCCTCGGTGCACCGCTCCAGCCCGGCCAGCACCGCCGACGTGTCCATCCCGGTGCCGATCAGCACCAACTCGGTGGCGCCCGAGCGCCGCTTCTCAAAGCGCAGCGAGCTGCCGACCAGCTGCAGCAGGAACCGCTGATCACCGAAGCCGACGAAACCTTTGGCGCGGTACAGCCCTTCGGGCCGATTCCGCAGAAATTCCATGAACAAGCGTGGGTTCACCGCGGCATCGGTCCGGTACTCGACGCTCTGATACTCGGGATGGTCGTGATCATGCTGGTCGTGCAGAAGTTCATCGAAGGACATCTGGGCCTGCGGCGCCCGCGGCTGCGGCGGGTCGATCAGCAGCTCGGGGTCGATGCGGGCAAAGTCGGTGGGCAGCACCGGAACCCGAGGATTGAGCTCGCGGATCCGCTCGAGCAGGCCGTCGACGTCGGTGCACGAGGACACCTTGTTGAGCACCACCAGATCGGCGACCGGCAACCCGTGGCTCAGGTCGGGTTGCAGGCCGTCGAGGACCAGGACCAAGCCGGCGTAGTGGTAGCGGGGATCGTCGGCTACGACGAGCGTGCGGGCCAGGGTGGCAGGTTCGGCCACGCCGCTGGCCTCCACCACGATCAGGTCCAGCCGCGGTTTGACGGCCGCAAGCTTGCCCAGCATCTCGCCGGCCTCCTCGGCGTCCACCGCGCAGCAGATGCACCCGTTGGACAGCGACGCCATGGCGTCGACCTGGCCGGCCACCAGCATGGCGTCGATGTTGACCGCGCCGAAGTCATTGACCAGCGCACCGATCCGCACGCCACGGCTGTTGCGCAGCAGATGGTTGAGCAGCGTCGTCTTGCCTGCGCCGAGGTGCCCGGCGACCGCCAGCACGGGTACCGATCCGGTCGAGCTCATCGAGCCATCCTAGGGTTATTGAGAATTGTTTTCAGTAAGCGGGGTCGCGTCGAACCGGCGGACCGCGGCCGCCGTCGGCAACAATCACCGGGTGCGCAGAACTCGAATGTGGTGCGTGGTTGTCGCGGCGACAGCACTTGTCGGACTGACGGGTTGTACAAGCACCGTGTCCGGCACCGCCCTGCCGAGGACTCCGTCGCCGGAAGAAACCAAGCTCGACCAGATCATGTTGCCGATCGAGGAACTCAAAGCGATCGTCGGAGCCAACACCATGACGTTCACCAGCAAGACCGCGGAAATGAACGACAACTTCTGGAAGATTCGCGACGAAAAGTGCCTCGGCGCACTCTTTCCCGCCGAGGAGATGGACTACCTGTTCACGAACTGGACGGCGGTACGCACCCAGGTGGCCCAGGACCCCGACTCAGACCATCGGCATTGGGTACAACAGGCCGCATTGCTCCACGTGTCGGAGAAGGACGCCCAATCCACGCTCCAAATCTCCAAAAAGTGGTGGGGAAAATGCGCGGGATCCGCGATCCCGCTCCGCGAGAAGCGCGGTGAGCAGACTAGCGACCGCGTCTGGAAGATCGGCGATCTCGTCACCACCGGCGATCTGATCACCCAAACCGCGACCCGGGCCGGCACCCACGGATGGGCCTGCCAGCACGCCCTGTCCGTGGTGTCCAAGACGTCCGTCGAGGCCAAGGTGTGCGGCTACCAGATCCACGACCAAGCAGCGACGATCGTCAACAAGCTGGTCGCTCGATCACGGTGAGCGACCGCTGGGGCACGCGATAAGCGGCGTGTCGCTGTACAGACGCGGTCGCTCGCGGTGCGAATTACTCCGGTTTGGTGGCGGCGTGCAAGGCCACGATGCCGCCGGTCAGGTTGCGCCAGCGCACCTGTGACCAGCCGGCCTCACCGATGCGCCGGGCCAGCTCGGCCTGGTCCGGCCAGGCCCGAATCGACTCGGCCAGATACACATACGCGTCCGGGTTGCTCGACACCGCGGTGGCAATCCGCGGCAGCGCCTGCATCAGATACTCCTTGTAGAGCGTGGCGAATGCGCCGTTGGTCGGAGTGGAGAACTCGCACACCACCAACCGGCCGCCAGGCCGGGTCACCCGGGCCATCTCGCGCAGACCGGCCACATGGTCGACCACATTGCGCAGCCCGAAGCTGATGGTGACCGCGTCGAACACGCCGTCGGCGAACGGCAGCCGGGTGGCGTCGGCCCCCACCTTCGGCACCGACCGCGACGCCCCCGCGGCGAGCATGCCGACCGAGAAGTCCGCGGCCACGCACCACGCCCCCGATGCCGCCAACTCGACCGTCGACACCGCGGTGCCTGCGGCCAGGTCCAGCACCTTGTCGCCCGGACCGATGCCCAGGGCCGCCCGGGTCTGACGGCGCCAGAACCGGTCCTGCCCCAGCGACAACACCGTGTTGGTCAGGTCGTAGCGTCGCGCCACGGCATCGAACATCGATGCCACTTCGTGGGGATCTTTCTCCAGGCTCGCTCGGCTCACGACGCCGACGCTACCCGGCCCACTATCTGTGAACTTCCTGCGGCCGGGAATTGGTGCGGGACCGCAGGCCTTGAACCGCAAGGAACGAAACGTCGAAGGGATGATCATGAGCGCAAAAGTGTGGTTCATCACCGGTGCGTCACGGGGCTTCGGCCGGGAGTGGGCGATCGCGGCCCTGGACCGCGGCGACCAAGTGGCCGCCACCGCGCGCGATACCGCGACGCTGGCCGATCTGACCTATAAGTACGGCGCCGCGCTGCTGCCGATCCAGCTGGACGTCACCGATCACGAGGCCGACTTCGCCGCGGTCAAACAGGCCCACGATCACTTCGGCGGGCTCGACATCGTGGTCAACAACGCCGGCTACGGCCAGTTCGGGTTCATCGAGGAGCTGTCCGAAGCCGAGGCCCGCGACCAGATCGAAACGAACCTCTTCGGCGCGCTGTGGATCACCCAGGCCGCGCTTCCCTACCTCCGCGCCCAGCGCAGCGGTCACATCATCCAGGTGTCCTCGATCGGCGGCATCACCGCGTTCCCGTTGGTCGGTATCTACCACGCGTCCAAGTGGGCGCTGGAGGGTTTGTCGCAATCGCTGGCCCAGGAGGTCGCACCGTTCGGCATCCACGTGACGCTGATCGAGCCGGGCGGGTTCTCCACCGACTGGGCCGGATCGTCGGCCAAACATGCGGCGCCGCTGGCCGATTACGACGAGGCCCGGGCGGCGGCACAACAGGCCCGCGCCCAACGCACAGCCAAATCCGGTGACCCCAAGGCCTCGGCCGCGGCGCTGCTCAAGATCCTCGATGCCGAAAACCCGCCGCTGCGAGTATTTTTCGGGGAGCTGCCGCTGCAGCTGGCCCGGGCCGATTACGAGAGCCGCCTGGACACCTGGGACGAGTGGCAGCCGGTATCCATCGAAGCCGAGGGCTGATTTCCCTCGCCGAGCAGACACAGAATCGCCCTTTTCACCACGGAAAAGGGCGATTCTGTGTCTGCTCGCGTAAGAACTAAGCCGCGCGCAGCCGGCGCTGGCCCTGCACCACCTCGTAGTGCCCGATCAGCTCGTCGCAGATCGCCGGCCAGGTGCGGCCCAGCACGCTGCGGCGCGCGGCCAGCGAGTAGCGCGGCCGCTCGTCGATCAGATGCTCGACCGCGGCGGGCAGCGCCGACTCGAACTCGTCGACGGCGAGCAGCAACCCGGTGCGGTACGGCGCCACCAGATCCCGGGGCCCGCCGGCGTCCGGGGCGATCACCGGCAACCCGGAGGCCATCGCCTCCTGCACGGCCTGACAGAACGTCTCATGCTCGCCCGGATGCACGAACACATCCATGCTGGCGTAGGCCGCCGCCAGTTCCGACCCGTGCAGTTCGCCGGTGAAAACCGCTGTGGGCAGCACGGTTTGGAGTTTGGCGCGATCGACGCCGTCGCCCACCACCACCAGCTGCAGATCGTCGCGCCCGGCCAGCGCCGCCAGCCGTTCCACATGCTTCTCCGGCGCCAACCGGCCGACGAACCCGACGATCGGTTTGCCCTCCGGCGACCACGCCGCGCGCAACCGCTCGTCCCGGGCCGACGGTGCGTACCCGGTGATGTCGACCCCGCGCCCCCATTTGAACACCCGCGGAATCCGGTGCGCAGCAAGGTTTTCCATTGCCGAGGTGGACGGCGCCAAGGTCCGGTCGGCGCGGCTGTGCAGGTGCCGGGTCCACACCCAGGCGGCGCGGGAGGCCATGCCCATGCCGTAGCTCTCGGCGAACCCGGCCACATCGGTCTGGAACACCGCGACCGTGGGCACCCCGAGATGACGGGCGGCATGCAGACCGCCGTAACCCAACAGTGCCGGCGAGGCCAAATGCACCACGTCGGGACCGAAGCCGCGCAACACCCCGACCATCCGGGGCCGCGGGATCCCCAGCGGCAGCGAGGTGACCTTGGGGAACATCCGCGACGGCACCCGGTGCACCCGCACACCCTGATGCACCCGCTCGGCCGGCGGTTGACCCGCCGGGGTGTCCGGAGCGATGACCAGAACCTCGTGACCGATGCGGCGCAGATGCTCGATCACTCGAAGCACCGAATTGGTGACGCCATTGACATTGGGCAGGAACGACTCGGCAACGATCGCAACGCGCACGTCAAGATCGTCCCAGCGGCAGCTGTCGCCCAGGTTGCGCACGGGAGTACGTGACGCGAAAACCCGATGCCCCCGGTTAGGGTTGCCGACATGCGATTGTCCCGCGTTGCCGCAGCGGTCCTGGCCGTGCTGGCCTTGTCAGCTGTGGGGTCCACCACCGGTTGCACCCGACTGGTCGACGGCACCGCGCACCCCAACCTGAACATGCCCGGCAGCGAGATCACCGAGGACGGCGCGGGCATCCAGATCGGCTACCCGGATGCGCCCGTCCAGATCGAGTTCTACACCGAACCGCAGTGCCCCGCGTGCGCCCAGCTGCAACACGACTTCGGCGACCAGCTCGCCCTGGCCATCGGCTCCGGCCAATTGGCGGTCACCTACCGGCCGCTGACCTTCCTGGACCATTTGGGCACCGACTATTCGGCCCGGGTGGCCAATGCGATGTTCCTGGCCGCCGGCCCGGGCACCACCGGCGCGGCCTTCCAAGCCTTCGTGCAGGACCTGTGGGGCCATCAACAGGCCGAGGGCAGCAGAGGCCCGACCGATGACGAGTTGGCCAGCATGGCCGACGACAGCGGGGTCGACCCCGACCAGATCGTCAGCATCGTGGCCGGCGAAGAGTTCATCGACTCCGAGGAGTTGAACCAGGTGAACGCCGAGCTGCTCATCGATACCGCCTACGACGTCTCGACCCCGACGATCTACGACCTGGTCAACGACGACCTGGTGGACACCAGCGACCCCGAATGGCTGGCCAAACTGCTGGCGACGCCTACGAGCTGACCGGGCGTCGCTGCAGGTAGGCCAGCAGCACCAGCGCCGCACCCGCGGCCAGCCAGCCCATCACCGCGATCGACCCGGCCGGGATGATCGCCAGCGACGCGTTGCGGTCGCGCACCCGCACCAGGTTGGGATCGGTCTTGTCGTACTCGACGTAGATGCGCATCCCGGCGTCGAGTTCGGACGGGTAGAGCACGCCCAGCTCGGGGCGGTAGGTCACCCGGTCCGGCGTGACGAACTCGATCGTCGAACGGCGCGGCCCGGCGCTGAGCACCTCGGCGGCCGCCACCCCCATGTTGTGCTCGATCTGCTGGTCGTTGCGCCAGGCGCCCAACACCAGCAGCACCGACTGCAAGGTGACCAGGCAGGCGGCGATCACCACGCCGATCCGCACCCGCCGGATGATCCGCTGCGAGCGCGTCTCGCCGGGTTCGCCGTACAGATGCGGGATCAGGGCCTGCGCCAGCGCCCGGAACCG
This sequence comes from Mycolicibacterium frederiksbergense, assembly GCF_029893345.1. Taxonomy (GTDB): domain Bacteria; phylum Actinomycetota; class Actinomycetes; order Mycobacteriales; family Mycobacteriaceae; genus Mycobacterium; species Mycobacterium frederiksbergense_B. Next base: position 16,826 of record NZ_JARXVE010000012.1, read on the forward strand.
CGCGGCGATGGCGGTCGGCCTCACAGGGCCGCCTTGATCGATGCGTGCAGGGCCCGCAGCGACGACCGATCGGCCTTCACCTCCAGCACCCGCAGACCGTCGAAGGGTTCGGCCAGCGCGGCACCGAGCCCGTCGGCCTCCACCTGACGACATTCGACGTGATAGGCCCGGCACAACGCGGCCACGTCGACGTCGTGTGGGGTGCCGAAGACCCGCGACGATACGTCCGAGAACCGCGGATCACCCTGTTCCAGCAGCTCGAAGATGCCGCCGCCGTTGTCGTTGGACACCACGATGGTCAGGTTGCGCGGGGTCGGCTCGGTCGGCCCGATCAGCAGGCCCGAGCTGTCGTGCACGAAGGTCAGGTCCCCGATCAGTGCGATGGTCCGGCCCTGGTGGGCCAGCGCCGCCCCGATCGCGGTCGACACGGTGCCGTCGATACCGGCCGCGCCACGATTGGACCGCACCTTGACCCCGTCGGTGCTCATCCCGACCAAGGCCGCGTCACGTACCGGGTTGGAGGCCCCGAGCACCAACTGATCGCCCGGGCGCAGCGCGTCGGAGACCGCCGCCGCCACGTGCAGACCGGTGGTGAGCGGGTGTGCGGCGAGTTGCTGACGCACCGCGGCCACGGCGTGCCGGTTGATCTCGGCGCAGCGGTGCAGCCAGCCCGGGTCAGGGGTGCCGGTCGTCACCGCGCGGGTGCCGGTGGCCTGGGAATTGCCGGAGACATCGGGCCAGCGCGGGCCGGTGGTCAGCGCGTAGACCGGCACCGCCGGATCGGCCAGCAACGCCGACACCGGCCGGTGCAGGGTGGGCCGGCCCAGCATGATGACCTGCTTCGGGTGCACCAGGCGCAGCGCCAGCGGATGCAGGGGGTTGGCCGGCAGCGGCGCGGTGGGCTCGGCCACGGTCGGCAGCCCGGCCAGGTTTGGGTGCACACCGGCGCCATGCCCGGCGATCACCACGGTGTCCGGGGTGAGGTCGATCTCCAGCGGCTGGTCGAAGCTCACCGGCGGGGTGTAGGTCCAGGGCTTGCCGTCGGGCCGCCCGGCCGGGACCGATGCGCCCGTCTCGTCCGCGGTGTCGGGCACCAGCGGCTCGCGCAGCGGGATGTCGAACTGCACCGGTCCGGCGTTGGCGGTGCGCGACCCGGTGGCCGCCGCCAGAACCCGGCAGGTCGCCGAGCGCCACTGAGCGTTGAGGGACTCGAGTTCGCCAGGGTGTGCCCCGGTCAGGTCGGGAGCCAGGCCGAGGCTGATGTTGGCCCGCACCTGGGTGCCGAAGTAGCCCAACTGCTCGAAGGTCTGGTTGGCGCCGGTGCCCAACAGTTCATAGGGCCGGTTGGCGCTGAGCACGATCAGCGGCACCCGGGCGTAGTTGGCCTCCACGACTGCGGGCCCGAGGTTGGCCACCGCGGTGCCCGAGGTCATGGCGATACAGACCGGGGCCCGTTCAGCCACCGCCAGCCCGATGGCCAGGTAGCCGGCCGTGCGTTCGTCGATGCGGACGTGCAGACGGATGTGCCCGGCCCGGTCGGCGGCGGCCAATGCGAACGCCAGCGGGGCGTTACGCGAGCCCGGGCACAGAACGACATCGCGGACCCCGCCGCGGATGAGCTCGTCGACGACTACGCGCGCCTGTGCCGTCGATGGATTCACCACTACAGCCTATTCGGCGGCCTTTTCGTCAGGCCTGCCCGGCGAGGAATTCGAGGATCGCGGCATTGACGGCCTCCGGTTTCTCGATGAAACCCAGGTGACCGGTGTCGGGAATCTCCAGGTAGCGACCGTTGGGGATGGCGTCGGCCACCTCACGGCCCAGGTGCGGAGGCAGCACCACGTCGTCGGCAAACCCGATGACCAGCACCGGGGCGCCGATGGAGCGGTAGGCCGGCAGCCGGTTGTCCTCTGGAGAAGCGTTGGACTGGGCAAGCAGCCCCGGGGTCTGCTTGGTCGGCCACATGGTGAACATCTCGCTCCAGTCGCGCACCTGGACGTCGTCGTTGAGGGTCTTGGGCGAGAAGCTCTCCAACATCCGGACCTTGGCGTCGAAGGTCGGCGGCAGCTGCACACCCGAGGCCGCGAGGTCACGCTCGGCGGTGCGGAAGAATTCGCGGGCCTGGTCGTGCCGGCCGCGGGTGGCCATCAACACCGCCGATCGCACCAGCTCGGGCCGGGCCACCATCAGTTCCTGGGCGATGAACGAACCCATCGACACACCCACGATGTGCGCCGGGGCGGCGTCGAGCTTTTCGATCAGCGCGGCGGTATCGGCCACCATCTGCTCGATGCCGAATCCCTCGGCGTTCTCCGTCGCGCCGACCCCGCGGTTGTCGAAGGTGATGACGCGGTAACCGGCCCGCTGCAGCGCCGGGACCTGGTGCAGGTGCCAGGTGCGGCCGGCGCCGCCACGGCCGGCGATGAACAGCACCGGCGCGCCCTTGCCTCGCTCGTCATAAGCCAAATTCACCCGGCCGACCCTACTTCAGGCGCTGCGGCGCCCCCGCACTTTTCGGATGGCCTGATCCCAGGCCAGTTGCACACTGGCCTTCAGCGGCTCGGGTTTGATCATGTCCCGGCTCAACAGCGCGGTGGCGCTGGCCTTGGTGGCCGCCGAGGCCTTGGACATGTGCCCTGAGTCGAACGGCGGCTGCGGGTCGTATTCGATCATCAGCTGGATGGCCTTGGCCTTGGCCTCACCGCCGATCTGGCCGGCCAGCCAGATGGCCAGGTCGATGCCCGCCGACACCCCCGCCGCGGTGATCACTTTGCTTTCCGGGTCGGCGCGCACGATGCGCTGATCCCCGACCGGCGTCGCACCCATCATTTTCAGCGCGCTCAGTGCGACCCAGTGTGAGGTGGCGCGCTTGCCGGCGAGCAGGCCCGCCGCGGCCAGCACCACCGATCCCGAGCACACCGAGGCCATCCAGGTGACGCCCGGATACACCTGGCGCAGCCAATCGAGCACCTTTTCGTCGCGGGCCACCATGGACGTGCCCGGCCCGCCGGGGACCAGCACCACATCGGGTGACGGGGTTTCGTCGAAGCTGTGGGTCGCCCCCACCATCAGCACACCGGAATCCGCGGTGACGGGCCCCGGCTCGTGCCAGACGAACCGCACTTCGGCGTCGGGCAGATTACGCAACACCTCGTAGGGTCCGATGAAATCGAGCGCGGTGAAGCTGGGGTACAGCACGATCGCGATTTGCATGACTTCTCCTCTAGGCGAAGGTTTTTCGATACTGGTCGGGTGACACCCCGAGCCGCCGGACGAAGTTCCGTCGCATGGTCTCGGCGGTGCCGAACCCGCAGCGGGCGGCGATGACGGTCACGGTGTCATCGGATTCCTCCAGTTGGCGCCGTGCGGCGTCGGTGCGGATCCGTTCCACATAGGCTCCGGGCGCCTCGCCGACCTCGTCGGTGAACACCCGGGTGAAATGCCGGGGGCTCATCGCCGCGCGCCGGGCCAGCTCGGAAATACTGTGCACCCCACCGGGTTCGGCTTCAATGGCCGCCTGCACGTCGCGGATGGGGGCACGCTTGGCCCGTGGCATCCATACCGGCGCGGCGAACTGTGTCTGTCCGCCGGGCCGGCGCAGATAGAGCACCAGGTACCGCGCGACGGTCTGGGCGATCTCGGTGCCGTGGTCGTCCTCGACCAGCGACAGGGCCAGGTCGATGCCCGCGGTGACCCCGGCCGCCGTCCACACCCGCTCGGAACTCCGCACGAAGATCGGCTCCGGATCGACTGCGACCGAAGGGAATTCGTTGGCCATCTGGCCGGCGAAGGCCCAGTGGGTGGTGGCCGGGCACCCGTCGAGCAGTCCGGCCTGGGCGGCAAGGAACGCGCCGGTGCAGACGCTCACGACGCGGCGGGCGTGGCGCGAGGCGGTGCTGATCCAGTCGATGACGGCCGGGTTCGCCCGCGCGGTATCGGCGCCGATGCCGCCCGGGATGACGATCGTGTCGATCGGAGTATGGGGGTCGGGTGGCGCGGCGGCGACGAACTCCAACCCGGTCAGAGTGGTGACCGGCTGGCCGTCGATCGACGCCAGGGTGACGGCGTAGCCGCCGTCGGGGTTGCCCAGGCCGGCCAGGCACATCGTGGTGGTGGCGAAGACGTCGAACGGCCCGGCCAGGTCCAGCGCCTGTACCCCGGGGTAGCCCAGGATCACCACTGATCGCGTCACGTCTTCAGTGTTGGCGACGTCGGCGATGGCGTCTATGCCATGTACCCCACAAATTAGGCCATGGCCTGAAATGCAGGCCCTAGAGCTTCTTAAGCTTGCGGACGACCTGGCTGCACAGCAGCTGCGACACCAGCCCCTTGCGCAGGCTGCGCTGCAGCGGACCGACATTGGCCAACACAAGGTGGCGGACTCCACAATCGCGCCACTCCGCCGCACGTTCGACGATCTCAGCCGGCGTCCCGCACAGATACATCTCGCGCAACAGCGACCGGGGAATCGACTTGATGTAGGACAGCGCGGTCTGCTCGTCCCAGCCCTGCGGCAGGATGTCCTGCGCGCCCGAGAAGCCGACACCCAGCGGGTGCTGCGCGCCGTGGCGGGCATAGAAATCATCGGGAGCCATCAGCGCACCGGCCTTGACGACCTCGGATTCCAGTGCCTCGTCGACGTCGGCGCTGTTGCGCCCAGGCAGGACCATGCACCACAGGGCCGGCGTGATGGCCATCGGATCGCGCCCGGCGTCGGAGGCTGCCGACCGCACGACTTCGAGACGCTGGGCGTACTCCTGCGGCGTATGGGGCATCCCGGGAAAGAATCCGTCGGCGTACCGGCCGGTCGCCCGCAACATCCGCGGGCCGTGCGCGGCAATCCAGATCTCGGGCCACCGCCCGCGGTACGTAGGCAGGTCGAAGATGGCGTTGCGCAGCGGGAAGAACGGTGAATCACGGTTCACCAGTTCGCCTTTCGAATCCCACAGCGCACGGATCGTGGCCATCGACTCCTCGAACCGAGCCACCGGCCTCGCCCAGTCCACACCGTAAGGCTCGTTGCCCTCGCGTTCCCCGGTGCCGATACCGAGGATGAACCGGCCCTTGGTGAGCAGATTCATCGTCGCAGCGGCCTGTGCCGTGACGGCCGGGTTCCGCCGGCCCGTGTCAGTCACCCCCACACCCAGCCTGAGCCGGGCAACCCGGTTGCGGGCGGCGAGATTGCCCAACATCGTCCACGGCTCCAGGAAGGCATCCGCCGACGGCACCACCTTGGCGCCGGCACAGTACTTCGCTTGCCACAGCGTCCGCGGGAACAGCGCGTTGAGGTGGTCAGGTAGCCAGAACGAGTCCACACCCCCGGCGACCGCACTCAGGTAGCTGGCCCGGGTGAACGTGTCCACGGCCGGACGTGCGGCGATCGTCGGGTCCATGATGCCGACGCGGAATCGAGTCATTCAGCGAGTGTCGAACGCGCAGGCTGATTTCCCTAGAGTAGGGACCTACTCGAATATCGGCCCGCGGGCATAGCAATCCCGCACCCGGTCGATCCACCATTGCCGCCGCGCCGGGGATACAGCCAGCCCGGACAGGCGCGCGGGATCCGGCACCACGGCCTCGACGGACAGGTACCCTTCGACCGGCGCAGGTACCTCCGCGACGTCCTCCACGAAAAATCCGCCCGTGCCCAACCCGCAGGCATGGCGCAGCTCGGGCAATGCGGCGGCGGCAAGCAGTCCGCGGGCAATGCCGACCGCCGAATCCAGGGCGCTGGACACCACGATCGGCATGTCGATCTGCGCGGCGATGTCGAGCATCCGGGATACCCCGCCCAGCGGGGCCACCTTGAGCACCGCGACATCGGCCGCGCCTGCCCGCACCACCCGCAGCGGGTCGGTGGCCTTGCGGATCGATTCGTCGGCGGCGATCGGCACGTCCACCTGCCGGCGCAGTGCCGCCAACTCCTCGACGGTCGCACACGGTTGCTCGAGATACTCCAGGGGTCCGTCAGCGGTCAGTGCCACGGCGGCAGCCACGGCCTCCTGCAGGGTCCAGCCCCCGTTGGCGTCGACCCGCACCACCGGAACCTGCGCGCGTACGGCGTTGACGCGTGCGACGTCGTCGGCCAGCGTCTGTCCCGGCTCGGCGACCTTGACCTTGGCCGTGCCCGCGCCGGGGAAGCGGGCCAGCACTTCCGGCACCTGGGCGGCCGGCACGGCAGGCACGGTGGCGTTGATCGGGATACGAGAACGGTGCACCGCGGGCGCCGGCCGATACGCGGCCTCGATCCCAGCGGCCAGCCAGGCCGCCGCCTCCGGCGGTTCGTACTCCAGGAACGCACCGAACTCACCCCAGCCGAACGGGCCGTCGATCAGGGCCACCTCCCGCACCGTGATGCCGCGGAACCGCACCCGCATCGGCAGTGCCACGACGTGAAGGCGCTCCAACAGGTCGTCCAACGCCGGCACCGCGTCAATCACGCCGTCAATGATGCCTAAACGGATCAGCGAGCACCCAGCGCCCGTTGGATGTCGGGTTTCATCTCGTTCAGCTGCGCACCCCAGTAAGCCCAGGTGTGGGTGCCGGTCGGTGGGAAGTTGAACACCGCGTTGTTCCCACCCGCGGCGACGTACTGGTCGCGGAAGTTGAAGTTGCTCTGCAAGGCCTGGCCTTCGATGAAGGTGGATGGGAGGTCGCCGCCGCCCAGCTCACCCGGCGTACCCGAACCGCAGTACACCCAGATGCGGGTATGGTTCGCCACCAGCCGCCCCACCTGCAGCGTCGGGTCGTTGCGCGCCCACGCCGGATCACCCGGCGGGCCCCACATGGCAGCGGGCGAGAAGCCACCGGAGTCGTTCATCGCCAACCCGATCAGCCCGGGCCACGGTTCGACCGACGGATTCAGGAACGCCGACATCGACCCCGCGAAGCTGAATAGCTGCGGGTAGAAGGCGGCGAGAATAAGCGCCGAGCTGCCCGACATCGACAGTCCGACCACAGCGTTGCCCGACGTGGACACATGCCTGTTGGCCGCCAACCATTGCGGTAACTCGCTGGTCAGGAAGGTTTCCCACTTATAGGTCTGCACGCCGCCGTTGCCGGCCGCGGGCTGATACCAATCGGTGTAGAAGCTCGACATGCCGCCGACCGGCATGACCACCGACAACCCGGATTGGTAGTACCACTCGAACGCGGGAGTCTCGATGTCCCATCCGTTGAAGTCGTCGCGAGCACGCAGGCCGTCCAACATGTAGACCGCATGAGGTCCACCGCCCTGGAACTGGACCCTGATATCGCGGCCCATGGACGCTGACGGCACCGACAGGACCTCGACCGGCAAACCCGCTCTCGACCAGGCACTCGCTGTCGGCGGCGGCCCGAGCAGTCCGGCGGTTACCGCCAGCATCAGGGCGGACAAAACCGCCAGCGCGCGGGAAAGTCTCCGCAAAATCTGCGCATCCGTCATGTCCGCACCCCCACATCTCAGCGCACACGTACGGACGCGAAAATACTCCGCTCGGAATGGGGAATATGCGGAAACGGGATAATCGATACATACCGTGGTGTGGTCGCGGCTATCCCGATCCGCACATTTCATCAACCAAGTTGCGGATATACCTGCCGGCCGGCAAGGAAAGTGGCCGTCACCTCCAATTCGGCTATCCGCTCGGCGGGCACGGTGTGGGGATCGGCGGACAGCACCACCAGATCGGCGTACTTGCCCACCTCCAGCGAACCAATCACGTTGTCGGAGAACAACTGCCAGGCCGCATCGATGGTCTGCGCCCGGATCGCCTGCTCAACGGTGAGCCGTTCCTCGGGGGCCAACACGCGTCCACTGGGAGCGGTGCGGGTGACCGCGACGCTGATGTTGCGCAACGGTTCCTCCGGGGTGACCGGCGGATCGTTGTGCAGCGAGATCCGCATGCCGGTGGCCACCGCCGATCCCGCGGGCATCCATCGTCCGCCACGTTCGGGGCCGAACAGTCCATCGACGAGAACGTCGCCCCAGTAGTGCAGGTGGTCGACGAACAGGCTGCAGGTGACCCCCAAGTCGTGGGCGCGCCGCAACTGCTCGGGCGTGATGGCACCGCAGTGTTCCAGCCGCAGCCGGTGATCCTCGCGCGGATGGGCGTGCAGCGCCTGCTCATACACGTCGAGGATGGTGTCCACCCCGGCGTCGCCGTGCACGTGGCAGGCCAGCTGCCAACCCTGCGGATAGAACGTGCCGACGATCTCGGCCAGCTGCTCACGCGTGTAGTTGGCGTGCCCGCAGGATCCGGGGACCACGCCGATGGTGCGGGTGGCCTCGGTGTCCAGATACGGGAAGGTCAGGTCGATGTTGCCGACCCACGGTGACCCGTCGACCCAGATCTTGATCCCGACCTGGCGCAGGATGTCGTCACCGTCGAACGGGGCGGCATCGGTGTGCAGTGCCGCGGTGGACATCTCGTAGGTGCGCAACCGCACGGTCAGCTGGTCGTGCATCTGGGCCAGCAGCGGCCGGAACATCGGGTCGAACGACATCTCCGAGCACGTGGTCAGCCCGGCCCGGTTCAGCCGCGCGCATTCGGCGGCCAGCATCGCCGGATAGTCGCTCGCCGAGATGGCGTTGCCCAACAGCGGGTATACCGCCGCGATTTCCTCGGCGGTGCCATCTAGCTCACCGTCAGCGTCGCGGCCGTATATGGCCCCCTTGGGATCCGGGGTGTCGCGGGTGAGCCCGGCGCGCTGGGCCGCCGCAGTGTTGAAAAAGGCCTTGTGTCCGGAGTTGTGCACGATCACCAGCGGCGTCTCGGGCGCGACACCATCCAGCCAGGCCAAGGTGGGTTCGGGCAATCCGTCCTGCAGCAACGGATCCCAGCCATTCAAATAAGCTCCGGACGCGCCACGGTTGGCCACCTCGGCCCGGATGGCGTCGAGCACCTGATCGGCGGTCGGCAGGGTCACCGGACGGATGTCGACGATCCGGTCGGAGAGGGCCATCGCCTCCATCAACGGGTGCCCGTGTGCCTCAACAAAACCCGGCATGACACAGCTGTCGCCCAGGTCGCGTACCTCGGTGCGCTCCCCCACCCAGCCAGCCACATCGGCCCGGGATCCGACTGCGACGATGCGTCCATCGGACACCGCAAGCGCTTCCGCGGTGGGTCGGGTGTCGTCGACGGTCAGGATGTTTGCGTAGATGACGAGTTCGGCTGTCTCGGTAGGGCTGGCCATGCCCGCCGATGTTAGGGCGTATCGCAGTCGATCCGGGCGCACTGAAAGATTTGCTGCGGTCGTGTCGATTTGTCGGGGGTGCCGTTCGACGTAGTAGCGAGGGCCACCCCTGAAGAACAATGAACGGGCCCCTCCCCAACCAGAAGGAGATTTCACAATGGCGCGCTACATGCTGATCATGCGGTCCACCCCCGAGGCCGAGGCGGCGATGATCGAGCAGAACATCGACTTCAATGAGATCATCGCGCAGATGGGCCGGTTCAACGAGGAGCTGGTCAAGGCCGGCGTGCTGCTGGCGGGCGAGGGCCTGACCGACCCCGAGGAGGGCTTCGTCGTCGATTTCAACGCCGATCCGCCGGTGATCACCGACGGTCCCTACGCCGAGACCAAGGAGCTGTTCAACGGGTTCTGGATGCTCGACGTGTCCTCGAAGGAGGAGGCCAAGCAATGGGCGCGCAAGTGCCCGCTGGGGTGCGGCGTCAAGCTGGAGGTTCGACGCGTCAGCGAGAGCGATGAGTTCCCGCAGGACAACGAGTGGATCCAGAAAGAGATTCAGTGGCGGGCCGACGTCGCCGAGAAGGCCGCGGTCCAAGCGCGTAAGGCCGCCAACCGCTGATCCGGGCACCGTCCCCGGCGGCCCCCAACCGCCGGGGACTCGCCCCCACCCCATCGACCGGCAGTATCACTGCCTGACCGCCACGTTAGCCAGCGCATCCCGCCCAAACACGAGTAGCGCACTACCTCAATCGGGGTGTCACGGCCGTCGTCGGCCCGACAAGCGGGTTCGGCTGAGGCATTTCTGCAACACGTTCTAATCTGATGGGTATGAGCCAGGACGAGCTGCTGCATCATCCGATCCATTCCGGTCACCTCACGGTCGGCGCGCTCAAGCGCAACAAGGACAAGCCGGTGTTGTTTCTCGGCGACGTCACACTGACCGGCGGTCAGCTCGCGGAGCGGATCAGCCAGTACATCCAGGCGTTCGAGGCGCTCGGCGCGGGCACCGGCGAGGGCGTCGGCCTGCTGTCGCTGAACCGGCCCGAGGTGCTGATGATCATCGGCGCCGGCCAGACCCAGGGGTACCGGCGCACCGCACTGCATCCGCTCGGCTCGCTGGACGATCACGCCTACGTGTTGCGCGACGCCGAAGTGACCACGCTGATCATCGACCCCACGCCGGCCTTCGTCGAACGCGCAGTGGGCCTGCTGGAGAAGGTGCCGTCGCTGCGCCAGATTCTGACCATCGGCCCGGTGCCCGGCGCGCTGGACGGGGTGGCCTCCGATCTGGTGGCCGAGGCCGCCAAGTATTCGCCGCAGCCGCTGCGGGCCGCCGAACTGCCGCCCGAGCACATCGGCGGGCTGACCTACACCGGCGGCACCACCGGCAAGCCCAAGGGTGTGATGGGCACGGTCCGCTCGATCAACGCCATGACGACGATTCAGCTGGCCGAGTGGGAGTGGCCGGAGAACCCGCGCTTCCTGATGTGCACGCCGCTGTCGCACGCCGGGGCGGCGTTCTTCGTGCCGACCATCGTCAAGGGCGGCGAGATGATCGTGCTGCCCAAGTTCGACCCGGCCGAGGTACTGCGCGTCATCGAGGAACGCCGCATCACCGCCACCATGCTGGTGCCGTCGATGATCTACGCGCTGATGGACCACCCGGATTCACACACCCGGGACCTGTCCTCGCTGGAGACGGTGTACTACGGCGCCTCGGCGATGAACCCGGTGCGACTGGCCGAGGCGCTCAAGCGGTTCGGCCCGATCTTCGCGCAGTACTACGGGCAGTCCGAGGCGCCGATGGTGATCTCCTACCTGGGCAAGAAGGATCACGACGAGAAGCGGCTGACCTCCTGCGGTCGCCCCACGCTGTTCGCCCGCACCGCGCTGCTGGACGCCGAGGGCAACCCGGTGCCGCAAGGCGAGGTCGGTGAGATCTGCGTGTCCGGGCCGCTGCTGGCCGGCGGCTACTGGAAGCTGCCCGAGGCCACCGCCGAGACCTTCAAGGACGGCTGGCTGCACACCGGCGATATGGCCCGCGAGGACGAGGACGGCTACTGGTTCATCGTGGACCGGGTCAAGGACATGATCGTCACCGGCGGGTTCAATGTGTTCCCGCGCGAGGTGGAAGACGTTGTCGCCGAGCATCCTTCGGTCGCGCAGGTGTGTGTGATCGGCACCCCCGACGAGAAGTGGGGTGAGGCGGTGACCGCGGTGATCGTGCTGCGCCCCGACGCTGCGTCCGACGACGAGGCCGTGGCCCGGGTGACCGCCGAGATCCAGGCCGCGGTCAAGGACCGCAAGGGTTCGGTGCAGTCGCCCAAGCAGGTGATCGTGGTGGACTCGGTTCCGGTGACGGCGCTGGGCAAACCGGACAAGAAGGCCGTGCGGGCCCAGTTCTGGGAGGGCGCCGCCCGCGCAATCGGCTGAGTTTTCTGCCGAGCAGACACAGAGTCGCACCTTTTCGGGAGTAACAGTGCGAGTCTGTGTCTGCTCGGCAGAATGGGCGGGGTGGCTGAAACCCCGGCGACCCCGGCGACCTCGGCGGACATGCGTACGACGCTCGACGCGGTCTGGCGCATGGAGGCCGCCAAGATCCTGGCCACCCTGACCCGCACCGTCGGCGACGTCGGTCTCGCCGAGGACCTCGCCCAGGAAGCGCTGCTCGACGCGCTGGCGCAGTGGCCGGCCTCCGGCGTGCCACGCAATCCGGGGGCCTGGCTGACCACGGTGGCCAAGCGCAAGGCGATCGATCACTGGCGTCGGGCGGAGAACCTGGACGCCAAATATGCGGTGCTGGCCCGCGACCTGGCCGAGCATGTCGACGAGGCCTGGGATCCCGACCGCATCGACGACGATGTGCTGCGGCTGATCTTCATCGCCGCCCACCCGGTGTTGTCCCGTGAGGCCCAGATTGCGTTGACGCTGCGGGTGGTCGGCGGCCTGAGCACCGACGAGATCGCCCGGGCCTTCTTGATCTCGACGCCCACCGCGGCCGCGCGCATCACCCGGGCGAAAAAGGCTCTCACGCAAGCCAATGCGCCGTTCGAGGTGCCACCCCGCGAGGAATATCCCAAGCGACTGTCCGCGGTGCTGTCGGTGGTCTATCTGATCTACAACGAGGGTTATTCGGCGTCAGCCGGGCAGCGCTGGATCCGCGACGAGTTGTGCACCGAGGCATTGCGATTGGGCCGGGCGCTGGCCGCCCTAGTGCCCGACGAGCCCGAGGTGCATGCGCTGGTGGCACTGATGGAATTCCAGTCCTCGCGCTTCGCGGCCCGCCGCGACGCCGAGGGCCGGCCCATCCTGCTGGAAGACCAGAACCGCGCCCGCTGGGACCGGGCCCAGATCCAGCGCGGGGTCGCCTTCCTGCAGCGCGCGAATACCGCACGGCAGCAACGCGGTTGGGGTCCGTATGCACTGCAGGCCGCACTCGCCGAATGCCATGCCACGGCCCCGACCGCGGCCGACACCGACTGGTCACGCATCGTCAAGCTGTACGACGCACTACTGCAGGTCGCGCCCTCCCCCGTGGTGCAACTCAACCGGGCGGTGGCCGTCGCGATGGATTCCGGCCCACAGGACGCAATGGTGATCGTCGACGGGATCGAGGGCCTGGACGGCTCCTATCTGCTGCCCAGCGTGCGCGGCGAGTTACTCGCCCGGCTGGGCCGACACCTGGAGGCCGCCGAACAGTTCGACCGGGCCGCGGACATGACCGAGAATGAACGGGAACGGGATGTGTTGGCCGGCAAGGCCATCCGGGAGCGAGACGCGATCTGAACCGAACCTGCTCGACGAGACAGGTGCGAAGTGTCGGCATCCGCGCCTACGCTGGGGCCATGGCTGACGAGCGCATCCGGCCACCGTGGTGGCTGAAGTACGTCAACAAGGTGATGATCGGGGCCAACCGGCTCGGCATCGCGGGCGGTTTGGGACCAGTGGTGCTGACCGTGGCGGGCCGCAAGACCGGTAAACCCCGCTCGACGCCGGTCACCCCGATGACCGTCGACGGTCACCGCTACATCGTCGGTGGGCTGCCCGGAGCCGACTGGACCGCCAACGCCCGCGCGGCCGGTGAGGCGACCGTGCATCAGGGCCGTCGCGCCGAGCGGGTGCGCCTCGTGGAAATCCCCGTCGAGCAGGCCCGGCCGCTGCTGCGTCAGTTCCCGATCCTGGTGCCGACCGGCGTGGGATTCATGCGCAACACCGGACTGGTCACCGGGCCCAATCCCGACGAGTTCGAGAACCTCGCCGGGCGTTGCCCGGTGTTCCGGCTGGATCCGGTCTAGCCGAGTTCAGCTGAGGTGCGGGGCCTCCTTGATCTTGGAGTCCTGTTTGCCCACCGTCTGGCAGTAGGCCTGCACCGCCAACCGGGTGCCGGTGATGTGCAACTGCGCCGCATCGGTGCCCTTTTCATCCTTGAGCATCGTGGCCACCGTGTCGTTCTGCGTCTTTTCGTCCTGACCGATGAAGTCCTTGCACTTGGTGTCACCGCCGGTCACCTCGGGTGTGCATGCGGCGAGCACCAGGCCTGCAGCCACCCCCGAAAACAACACGCTCACCGACTTCTTCATTGTGGTCATCGCGGCCCCTCCCTCCGTCTGATGACGCGCGGTACGCACCATCACGCGGTTCCCTATCTCGTGACGGTACCTGTGAAACGTCGCGTCACCGTCGCTCTACAGTCGAGCACGTGAGTGCAGACAACCCGTTCGACCCGACAGCCTGGGAGCCGGTGCCCGGCTTCGACGACCTGACCGACATCACCTATCACCGCCATGTCGCCGACGGCGCCCGGCAGCCGACCGTGCGGGTCGCGTTCGACCGGCCCGAGGTGCGCAACGCCTTCCGACCACACACCGTCGATGAGCTGTACCGGGTGCTCGACCACGCCCGGATGTCCTCCGATGTCGGGGTGGTGCTGCTGACCGGCAACGGACCGTCGGCCAAGGACGGGGGCTGGGCCTTCTGCTCCGGGGGCGACCAGCGCATCCGCGGCCGGTCCGGATACCAGTACGCCGCCGGGGAAACCGCCGACACTGTTGACCCGGCACGAGCCGGTCGCCTGCACATCCTGGAGGTGCAGCGACTCATCCGGTTCATGCCGAAGGTGGTGATCTGCCTGGTCAACGGGTGGGCAGCCGGCGGTGGGCACAGTCTGCACGTCACCTGCGACCTGACCTTGGCCAGCCGCCAGCACGCGCGGTTCAAGCAGACCGACGCCGATGTCGGCAGCTTCGACGGCGGGTTCGGCAGCGCCTACCTGGCCCGGCAGACCGGTCAGAAGTTCGCCCGGGAGATCTTCTTCCTGGGCCGGGCGTATGACGCCGAGACCATGTATCAGATGGGCGCGGTGAACGAGGTCGTGGACCACGCCGAGCTGGAGGCCGTCGGCCTGCAGTGGGCCGCCGAGATCAACGGCAAGTCGCCCCAGGCCATCCGGATGCTCAAGTTCTCGTTCAACCTGATCGACGACGGCCTGGTCGGCCAGCAGGTGTTCGCCGGGGAAGCCACCCGACTGGCCTACATGACCGACGAGGCCGTGGAGGGGCGCGACGCGTTTCTGGAGAAGCGCGATCCGGACTGGAGCGCGTTCCCCCGCTACTTCTAGAACGGCTGAGATCTCCGCCGAAACGTCATTCCAGCAGGAAAAGTGCGAGTAGAGGCCTGCTGGAATGCCGTTTCGGCGGGGAAAGTGGGGCCTCCTAAACTCGGCGGATGAGCAAGAACCCGCTGCGCCGGCTGTCCGAGCAGCTGCTGCTGACCAGCATGCGTCCCCCGCTGACCGAACGGCTACAGGCCCGGGACGACATCGACGTCGCAGGCAAGCGCATCCTGCTGACCGGCGCCTCCTCGGGCATCGGTGAGGCCGCGGCAGAGAAGTTCGCCGCCCGCGGGGCTACCGTGATCGCCGTGGCCCGGCGCCAGGAACTGCTCGACGCGCTGGTCGAGCGGATCACCGCCAAGGGCGGCGACGCCCGCGCCCACGCGGTGGACCTGTCCGACATGGACGCCATCGACGAACTCGTCACCACGGTGGAGCGCGAGCTGGGCGGCGTCGACATCCTGATCAACAATGCCGGCCGGTCCATCCGCCGCCCGCTGGCCGAATCCCTGGAGCGCTGGCACGACGTCGAGCGCACCATGACGCTGAACTACTACTCCCCGCTGCGGCTCATCCGCGGCCTGGCCCCCGGCATGCGGGACCGCCGAGACGGGCACATCATCAACGTCTCCACCTGGGGCGTGATGAACGAATCGTCCCCGCTGTTCGCGGTGTACAACGCCTCGAAGGCCGCCCTGAGTGCGGTCAGCCGGGTGATCGAAACCGAATGGGCCTCCGTCGGCGTGCACTCCACCACGCTGTACTACCCGCTGGTCAAGACCCCGATGATCGCCCCCACCCGGGCCTACGACGGGCTGCCCGGACTGTCGGCCGCCGAAGCCGCCGACTGGATGCTGACCGCCGCGCGCACCCGCCCGGTGCAGATCGCCCCGCGAATGGCGGTGACCGCCAAGGCGATCAACACCGTGGCCCCCGGATTGGTCGACGCCGTGATGAAACGGCAACGGGTCCAGCCGGTCTGATCACGGCTTGGTGATGCTGCGCGGCTCAAGTCCGAGCGATCGCACGTGCTCGGCGATGGCGCCGAGGTTCGTCGTCCACACGTCGGTGTGCTCCAGCACGTAACGCATCAGATCGTCGAGTTCGGCTGCCCGCGAAGCCCGTCCGGTCAGGAACGGGTGATTGGTCAGCACCCAGCAGGCCCCGGCGCGGCGCAGAGCGTCGAACTCCAGCTGCCACAGTTCCCGCGCCTTACGCGGGCTTTCGATCAGACCGGACCCGGAGATATCGGGCAGAAAGCAGTACTGCTCCCAGTCATCGAGCGCCCACTGGATCGGGATCTCCACCAGCGAGGTGTCGCCGACTGCCAGCTCATAGGGGCAGTCGGCGTCCATCAGGCTGGAGTCGTACAAGAAACCGCGATCCGCCAGCAGAGAAGGGGTGTGCCAGGACAGATCCCACATCGGCGCGCGATAACCGACCGGCCGCACCCCGGCCACCTCGGCCAGCGCCTCCAGCCCGCGGTCCAGCGCGACGATCTCCTCTTCCAGGGTCAGCGCGGTCGGCTGCTCGTGCAGATACCCGTGGTGGGCGATCTCATGTCCGGCCGCCACGATGGCGCGCACCGCGTCGGGATAGCGGTGCGCAGTGTGGCCGGGGACGAAGAACGTCGACGGAATCTGGTGGCGCTCAAGCAGATCCAGAATCCGCGGAATGCCGACCAGCGGCCCGTAGGCCTGGTGCGACATCACGCTCATCCGGGCCGCCACACCCTCGTTGCCCCACAGCACCGCCGACTCGGCGTCCACATCGAAGGTGAACGCCGCGGCCGCGGTTTTACCTTCAGGCCAACGGAATTCAGCCATGGTTTTCCGCCATCAGGGTGATCAGTTCATAGGCCAGGTTGGCCGCGGCCACCGCGGTGACGTCGCCGCTGTCGTAGGACGGGGCCACCTCCACCACATCGGCGCCCACGATCGGCAACCCGCGCATGGACCGCAACACCGCCACCAGCTCGCGGCTGGTCATCCCGCCGATCTCGGGGGTCCCGGTGCCCGGCGCGAAGGCCGGGTCCAGCACGTCGATGTCGATCGACACGTACACCGGGTGCTCGCCGACCCGTTCCCGGATCCGGTCGACAACCCCGTCGACGCCGATGCGGTCGATATCGCGGCAGTGCACCACGGTGAAGCCCAGCGACTCGTCGTCGAGCAGGTCGGCGCGGTCATAGAGCGAACCGCGGATCCCGACGTGTGCGGAGCGATCCTTGACCAGCAGGCCCTGCTCGGAGGCCCGGCGGAACGGGGTGCCGTGTGTGCAGGGCGCACCGAAGTAGGTGTCCCAGGTGTCCAGGTGGGCGTCGAAGTGCACCAACGCCACCGGGCCGTGCACGGCGTGCATGGCCTGCAGGGCCGGCAGCGCGATGGTGTGGTCACCACCGAGCATCACCACCCGCTGCTGCGGTCGGGTCAGTAGCCCCGCGATGCCCTCGCGGACCTGGTCCACGGCCGCATCGATGTCGAAGGGGTTGGCCGCGATGTCCCCGGCGTCGACCACCTGGGCCTGCGCGAACGGGCTGACATCCAGCGCCGGGTGATAGGGCTTGAGCAGACGCGAAGCCTGCCGGATCGCGGCCGGACCGAACCGGGCGCCGGGCCGGTAGGTGACTCCGCTGTCGAACGGCACCCCGACCACCGCGATGTCATAGTCATCGACCTCGTAGCGCTGCGGCAGCCGGGCGAAGGTGGCGATGCCGGCATACCGCGGCACCTCCTGCGCGTCGACCTGGCCGACCTTTCCTGTCGCCGACCGTACGTACGGCTGGTTTGTCACCTGCTCCCTTTCCGTCATGCTCTGGTCCTGGTGGACCCGCCGTTGCAGGCGATGACCTGCCCGACCACGGCCGACATATCGAAGTCGGCCAAGAACTGCACCGCGGCCGCGATCTCATCGACAGAACCGATGCGGCCCAATGGAATCGACTGGGCGTAACGCTGATGCATGTCGGCCAGGTCGATCCCGGCGGCGTCGGCATCCACCTGTAGCTGCGGGGTATCGGTCACCCCCGGCGCAACCGCGTTGACGATGATGCCCTCCGGAGCCAACTCCCGGCCCAGGGTCTTGACCAACGCGATCAGCCCGGCCTTGGATGCCGCGTAGGCGGTGGCCTCCGGCCAGCCGATGACGCCCCACTCACTCGACATCACCACGATCCGGCCGGCACCGAGCCGGCGCATGTGTGGCAGCACCGCCTGCACCAGATGGAAGGTGCCGCCCAGATTGGTGTCGATGACCCGCCACCAGTCCGCCTCGTCGTGCTCGAGCAGCGGGGCCATGGTCATGTAGGCATGGTTGGCGACCAGCACATCGAGCCGGCCCGTGGCGTCCGCCACCGCATCGGCGATCCGGACACAGGTCTGCGGGTCGCTGACATCGCCGGGCACGGCCAGCCCGCCGATCTCGGCGGCCACCGCGTCCAGGGCCGCACTGGCCCGAATGTCGTTGACCGCCACCGTCGCTCCCGCGGCGGCCAGCCGACGGGCGTGCGCGACACCCATGCCTTGTGCGGCGCCGGTCACCAGTGCGACCCGGCCTTGCAGCGAGCTCATATCACCGCTCCCGAGTTGACGTTGACGACATCGCCGGTGCTGAACGTGGCGTCGCACACCAGGTATTGCACGCAGCGCGCCACCTCGGCCGGAGAGACCAGCCGGCCCAGCGGCAGCGTTGCCAGATAATCTGCTGCGCGCCAAGGAGAATCGTCGGCAAGCAGCGGAGTGTCGGTCGGCCCGGGGGCTACCGCGTTCACCCGCACCCCGCGATCGGCCACCTCGGCGGCCAGGCTGCGCACCATACCGATAATGGCACCCTTGGCCGCCGCATAGTGCGCGTCATCCTCGCCGCCGCCCACCGCGAGCTCACTGGCCACGGCGACCACCGCACCCGAGCCACGCTCCAGCATGTCCGGCAGGCACGCCCGCGCCGCGTGGAACAACCCACCCAGGTGCACCCGCAGCATGCGCTGCCAGGACTGGGTGCTGATCTGGCTGACCGGCGCCATCTCATAGTGGCCCGCCGAGGTCACCAACGCGTCCACCGGGCCGAGCCGCCGCCGGATCTCGGCGACCGCGCCGGCCACCGCGACACCGTCGGAAACATCAACCGCGACAGCATGATCCGCTTGGGTTTCACCGGACAGATCGAGCGTGCCGACCCGGAAGCCCCGGTCCTGCAGTGCGGCCACCACCGCGGCGCCGATCCCGCTGGCCCCGCCGGTGACGACCGCGACACGTGTCTCAGTCATCGGCGGTCACCTTGCCGTCGGCGAGTTCATCGGCGAGCTCGTCGAGTGCCTCGACGTCGTCGATCACCGCGACAGCCAGGATCCGGCGGCGCACGCTGAGCAGCACACCCAGCCCGGCCACGGCCAGCACCACCACTCCGATCCACACCGACCAGTCCAGGTAGCGCTGCTCGAAAGCCGCTCGCGGCCAAGAGATATTGAGGAACTGCAGCGAGGCCCACACCACGGCCACCACGGCGACCGGCAGGGTGGCCCGACCCAGGGAGAAGTTGGCCGGCGTCCACGCCTTGCGCAGCACCACCACCAGGAATCCGATCAACGGGAACAGGAAGGCCAGGTAGAAGCCACCGGCGGTGAAGTTCACCATCAGCGAGTAGACATCACCGGCGACGACGCTGAGCAGGAACAACCCGGCACCGACGACGGTCGTGACCAGGATCGCCACCACCGGGATGCGGGCCTTGCCGCGCAGCTGGGCCAGCACACCGGCCGCAGGCAGCGCACCATCACGGGCGTACGCCCAGATCACCCGCGAAGCCGAGGTCTGCAGGGCCAGGAAGCTGGCCAGGAAGCCGATGACGAACATCACCTCGACCGGTTTGGCGACGCCGTGTCCCAGTGCCGCGGTGAGGGTTTCATACACCGGGTCGGCGACCGCGCCCTGGGCCACCGCATCCAGGTCCGGGATGGCCAGGATGATGGCCAGGCTGGAGTAGCCGACCACCAGCGCGATGAACGCCAGCGAGAACAGCACCGCCTTGGGCAGGTACCGGCGCGGTTCGTGCACCTCCTCGGCGATCGCCCCGGCGCTTTCGAAGCCGACGAACGACCAGCCGATGAAGGCCACCGCCATCAGGAACGGGCCGCTCAGATAGGCCCAGCCGTCGAAGTCCGCGCCGCCGCCCTGGAACAGCACCGACAGCGAGTTGTTGCGGTGGAACAGCAGCAGCCAGGTGCCCAGCACTACCGAGCCGATCACCTCGGCGGCGATGCTGGCCATCATGAAGATTTTCAACGCCTGCCGGCCGACCAGGTTCACCGCGGTCCCGGCCAACAGGATCACCAGCGCGATCAGGGCCAGCGTGCCACCCGAGGGCGCCTCGATCCCGACGATGGTGGCGACGAAGCCGGCCGCACCGAGCGCGACGGTGGCCATGGCGATCACCAGCGTCCACATGTACGCCCAGCCGGCGAACCAGCCGTATGAGGTGCCCAGCAGTCGCCGCGACCACTGGTAGATCGAACCCTCCAACGGCCAGCGCGACACCAGCATCGCGAACACCAGGGCGACCAGGAACTGCCCGCCGAACACCAGCGCAAAGCCCCACCAGAAGCTCGGGCCTGCGGCAGACAATGCCAAACCGAAGATGCCGTACAGCGCGACGATCGGCGAGATGAACGCGAAGGCGAACGCGAACGCCGACCACAGCGAGAACTCGCGGCGCAGAACCTGCGGCCCTTCGCGGTCGGTACTGGGCGATGGGGTCATGGTGCTCCCTCTGACGTGGTTGCGAGGAACTATCGCCCGCGGTGGTGCAACCGCCAAGCGATGCGCCCGAACACGCTGCGAACACACCGTCGCACCACCCCCGCATTGGAGGATCCGACAACGCAGGCCGCCACCGGTGCGACGACAGCGTTACGCTCTTCCCTATGTCGGAAGGCACCGACGTCGTACCGACACTGCGCGATCTGCTGGCGTCCCATCAGGGCCTGCTGCTGCCCGAGCCCTCCACCGGGGACCTGGACCGCCCGATCAGTTGGGTCCACACCACCGAACTGCGGGACCCGTCGCGATATCTGCACGGCGGCGAACTGGTGTGCACGGTGGGGATCAGCCTGCAGACCGCCCAGGACTGCACGGCATTCGTCGACTCGCTGACCCGGGCCGACGCCGCCGGGCTGTGCTTCGGGATCGGCGATGTGCACGACACCGTCCCGTTCGCACTGATCAACGCGGCCACCAACGATGGCCTGCCGATTCTCATCGCCCCGCCCAATGTGCCGTTCTCGTCGGTGAGCCGATACGTCGCCGATTTCCAGCTCGGCGGGGAGCTCGCCGTCGCGCGGGCTACCAATTCCCTGATGCCCGAGCTGCTTTCATCGCAGCGTCGGCGCGAATCGGTGCGCCAACTGCTGGACCGGGCCGGCCAGGTGCTGGACTGCTACTTCCTGCTGGATCCGGACGGGGCACCCGACGATGCAGCGGCGACGGTGGTGCTCGACGGGCTGGGCACCCTGGCCTGGGTGGGCAGCGGCGATCCGCCCGAGACCGCCGTACTGGATCTGATCGCGCGCTTCGTCCAGGCCGCCCAGAGCGAACGCAACATCGAGTCGGCGCTGGCCCGCGAACGGGTCGGGCAGCTGCTGTCGCTGATCGAGCGGCGAATGTTGCTGCCCGACGCGCTCAATCAACTGCTGGACTGGCCGGGGCTGTCCGCTTCGGAGCTGACCTGCTCGGCCTGGCCCGCCGGGGCGGGCGCGGTGCTGTCGATGGCGCTTCCCGACGCCCTGGTCGGCGACGCACCCGAGGTGTGCCTGGTGCTGCAATCCGGTGCGCTCACCGAGACCGCCGGCGAACTCTCATTGCCCTCGGGGCGCGCCGCGGCCGCACCGCTGGCCGAGCTGGGCGCGGCGATCACCCAGGCCCGCATCGCCCTTGACCTGGCCCAGCAGCACGGCGGCAGCGTCGGCCCGGATCAGCTGAGCACGTTCGACAGCCTGCTGGAAAGTCTGCCGTTGAACCGGTTGGCCCCGTTCAAAACCCAACTCATCGATCCGCTGGAGCATCTCGACCGGGAGCGCGGTACCCAGCACGTACGAACCCTGCGGGCCTTCCTGGCCACCAACGGCTCACTCATCGACACCGCCCGCGAGCTGTTCCTGCACACCAATACCGTGCGGCACCGGCTCGGCCGGATCAACGAGATCACCGGACGCAACCCGATGAGTTTCGAGGACCAGGCCGCGTTCGCCATCGGGTTGCGGGCCAGCGACCGCGCCCGCCGCATGCCCGGGCGGCCCAACTGACCCGTGTCGCGAGCCGTGGCGGCAGCCGCCGGTGGTAGACAGGGCGTTATGGAAATCCTGGCCAGCCGGATATTGATCCGGCCGGTCGATTATCAAAAGTCGGTGGCGTTCTATCGCGACCTGATCGGGCTGGCCATCGCCCGCGAATACGGTGCCGGCACAGTCTTTTACGCGGGCCAGTCGCTGATCGAGCTGGCCGGGCATCACACCCCCGCCGAGTCCGGGGAGTTCACCGGAGCACTGTGGTTGCAGGTGCGCGACGTCTACGCCGCCCAGGCCGAACTCCAGGGCCGCGGCGTGCCGATCGCCCGGCCCGCCACCCAGGAGCCGTGGGGCCTGCACGAGATGCACGTGACCGATCCCGACGGCATCACCCTGATTTTCGTCCAGGTACCCGAAACCCATCCGCTGCGCCGGGACACCCGGAACTGACCGCCGGGCTCAGCGCAGCGGGGTCGCCAACGGCCAGCCCACCGAGGCCAGCCGGGCGGCGACCTGGTTGATCTCGTCGGGATTGGGTTCCTTTTCGATGACGTTCTGCACCGCGATGCGAATGTCGTCGTCGGTCACCGGGCTGGCCCCGTCGCTGGACCGCAGGATGTCGTGGGTGGCCTGCACCACCTCGTCCTCGGACAACGACCGGGTCAGCAGCGCCAGCAACGCGAACTGGTCCTTGTGCGGCACCCCTTCGGGGTAGCCCGCACGCAGCCAGCTCAGCACGTTCTCCAGGAAGCTCGTCGATTCAGCCATTGCTCTCACTTCTTGGGCAGGAACGGGAACAGGTCGACACCGGTGTGGTGGATGATCGTGGTCCGGGTGATCCATGCGATGGCCACCAGGATCACCGCCGCTACCACGACGAACAACGCCAATCCAAGGAACTTCAAGGCCGGGTTGGGCGCACGGACGGTGCCGTCGGCGTCCGTCCCGCCGGCTCCGTTGGAGTAGGCCACCAATCCCGCGGCGAACACCGCGGGCAAACCGGCACCCAGCACCAGCCCCACCACGAGCACCTTGAAGATGGCTTCCAGATAAGTCATCGCGATTCCTTATGTCCGCTGAAGATGTCCGCTGAAGTCCGTCGGGTCGATCAGACCGTGGCTTTGTCCGTGCCGGCCTTGTCGGCCTCGGGCGGGACGGTTCCGGGCGGGACGGTCTCGGCGGGCACCACCGAATTGGTGGTGGCATCCCAATCCGCGTTGACGTTGTTGTGGTCGACCTTCTGCTGCTGGGCCCGCCACCACATGTACCCCGACAGGGCAACCAGGACCAGGAAGATCAGCCCGTCACCGACCAGCGTCGAGGAGGCCAGCGACCCGACCCCGTGGGACAGCCAGAAGGCCAGCGCGCCGACGATGCCCGCGGCGGGCAGGGTGATCAGCCAAGCGACCGCCATCCGGCCGGCGACCGCCCAGCGCACCTCGGCCCCGGGCTTGCCGACGCCGCTGCCCAGGATCGAGCCGGTGGCGACGTGGGTGGTCGACAGCGCCATGCCGGCCGCGCTGGAGCTCAGGATGATCGCGGCCGAGGACGCCTCGGCGGCCAGACCCTGCGGGGATTCGATCTCGACCAGGCCCTTGCCCAGGGTGCGGATGACCCGCCAGCCGCCGATGTAGGTGCCCAGACCGATGGCCAGCGCGCACGACGCGATGATCCAGAACGGCAACCCGTTCTGCTTCACATCCCCACCGAGGTGGCCGGTGGTGATGAGCGCGAGCGCGATGACGCCCATTGTCTTTTGCGCGTCGTTGGTTCCGTGCGACAACGCCACCAGCGACGCGGTGGCGATCTGTCCCCAGCGGAATCCCGCCTCGCGACGCTTGTGCGCGACCTTGCGGGTGATCCGGTACACCAACCAGGTTCCGCAGCTGGCGACGAGGCACGCGATCACCGGGGCGGCCACCGCGGGGATGAGCACCTTGTGGGTGACGCCGCTCCAGTTCACCCCGGCCAGCCCGATCGCGGCCAGACCGGCACCGATCAGACCGCCGAACAGCGCGTGCGACGAGCTCGACGGGATGCCGAACAGCCAGGTCAACAGGTTCCACAGGATGCCGCCGATGAGGCCGGCGAAGATGATCGTCAGTCCGGTGGAGGCGTCGATCGACGGGATCAGCGCTCCGGTCTTGGAATCCTGAATCTTGAGTACCGAACTGGTGACGGTGATCGCGACCTCGACCGAAAGGAACGCGCCCACCAGGTTGAGCACCCCGGCCAGCAGCACCGCCGTCTTGGGCTTGAGAGCGCGGGTGGCGATCGAGGTGGCCATTGCGTTGCCGGTGTCATGAAAGCCGTTGGTGAAGTCAAAAGCCAGGGCCGTTGCTATCAGCAGCACCAGGACGATCAGCTCAGCGCTCATGGGGCTAATTCTGTAGGACCACTGGCAATTTTGACCAGCCGACAGTGGCTGAAAACACCCCTACTGACCAGGCATTTCAGCTACCCTCCAGATGAGTTCACCTAGTGTTCATCTACTCAACCCGACCTGTTCGCCGGGTCGGTTTGCCGATTCCTGTGTGACCGATAAGTTCACTGCAAGCCGGAGTCGGCTGGCACAACTACCATCAATGCCTGCATACGGCGCAGTCGTATGAGCGGGGTTGCTCACTGGGATGCATCATCAGGAGTAGGCGCAGTGAACGCATTTCTGACGAAGATCGCGGCCTGGCTGAACGCTGGGTACCCCGAGGGGGTGCCCGGACCGGATCGGGTGCCGCTGTTGGCGCTGCTCGCCCGGCGGCTGACCAATGACGAAGTCAAGGCTGTCGCACGAGATCTCATCGACCGCGGTGATTTCGACCACATCGACATCGGGGTGCTGATCACCCAGATCACCGCCGAGTTGCCGCGCGCCGAGGATGTCGAGCGGGTGCGTGCGCGACTGGCCGCCAAGGGGTGGCCACTGGACGATCCGCGCGATGCCGAGGACATTCCGGACGCCCGCGAAGCCACAGACACCGGAGAGGCCCGCAGCACCGGCGACGGCCCGAATACGCCAGGGGGCTTGACATAGCCGTGCTGCGCCTCGTCACCGTCGGGTCCCGCACGGACTCGTTGTTGGCCGAACTCGATGACGTGCTGACCGGCCGCGGATCGGCCATCCTGCCGGTACCCGCCGACGATGAACGCCAAAGTTTGCTTTTGACAACCACTTTGCGCGCCGGGGAAGCGATCGACGACGACGTCGCGGTGGTGGTCTCGACCTCGGGCACCACCGGCAGCCCCAAGGGCGCGATGCTGACCGGCTCGGCGTTGACGGCCAGCGCCGAGGCCACCTATGCCCGGCTGGGCGGTAGCGGACGGTGGCTGCTCGCCCTGCCCGCCTATCACATTGCCGGCCTTCAGGTTCTGGTGCGCAGCGCACTGGCCGGCACCACGCCCGTCGCGCTCCCGGCGTCCTTCCATCCGAGTGAATTACCTTCGGCGGTGGCAGCTTTGGGAGGCGGACGGCGGTATGCCTCACTGGTGGCGGTGCAGCTGGACAAGTCCTTACGCGACCCGGCCGCCGCGGCCGCACTGGCCGACCTCGACGCCGTGCTGATCGGTGGCGGCCCAATGCCGGCCGGAATGGCCGAACGCGCGGCGGCCGCCGGGGTCAATGTGGTCCGCACCTACGGGATGAGCGAGACCGCGGGCGGTTGTGTGTACGACGGGGTGGCGCTGGACGGGGTCTCGGTGCGCATCGGAGCCGCCCCGGCGGCGACATCGGGCATCGGAGCCGCCCCGGCGGCGACATCGGGCATCGACAATTCCCGCATCCTGCTCGGCGGGGCCACCCTGGCCAAGGGGTATCGCAATCCGGTCAGCCCGGACCCGTTCGCCGAGCCCGGCTGGTTTCGCACCGATGACCTTGGCACCGTGGATGATTCCGGGGCGCTGCGCGTGCTGGGCCGGGTCGACGACGCGGTCAGCACCGGCGGGCTGACGGTGCTGCCGCAACTGGTCGAATCGGCCTTGGCGACCCACCCCGCGATCGCCGAATGCGCGGTGTTCGGGGTTCCCGACGACCGGCTCGGCCAGCGGGTGGTGGCCGCCGTGGTGCTGGCCCAAGGATCGACCGCCCCGGATGTGGCCGAACTGCGGGCTCAGGTGGCGCAGACACTCGACCCGACCGCCGCACCCCGCGAGATCCACGTCGTGGAGGAATTGCCCCGCCGCGGCATCGGCAAGCTCGACCGGCGCGCCCTGGCGGCACGCTTCAGCTGACCCGACAATTCGATTGCAGCCTTGGGCATCATGGAGGCATGCGCCAGGAAGTGACATCGGCGGAAGAGCTACGCGCCATCGTCGGACACCCCACTGCGGCCGTCGCCAACAAGGTGACTGCCCGATTGTCGGAAGCACAACGGGATTGGCTCACACATTCACCGCTGGGCTTCGTGGCGACGACCGACGCGCAGGGTCGCGTCGATGTCTCCCCCAAAGGCGATCCACCTGGATTCGTGCACATCGTCGACGACACCACAATCGCCATCCCGGAACGGCCCGGCAACAAGCGCGTCGACGGCTATCTCAATGTGCTGCAGCGACCGCACGTCGGCACACTGTTCCTCATCCCGGGCCGCGGAGACACCCTGCGAATCAACGGGACCGCCCGGATCCTTTCCGATGCCGACTACTTCGACGCCATGACGGTTGACGGCAAACGACCGATTCTGGCGCTGGAGATCGACGTCGAAGAGGTGTTCTTCCACTGCGCCAAGGCGTTTCTACGTTCCGACACGTGGAAGCCCGAGACCTGGAATCCCACGGCGGCGCCGTCGGCCGCGCGATTGGCGAAGGCGTTCAAGCCCGATCTGAGCCAGCAGCAACTCGACGCCTATTACAGCGACGAGAACCTGCGCAAGATGCTGTACTAGTCCGGCTCGGCCGGTTTCACCAGGATCGCCCGGGTGTAGAGCAGCTGGAATCCGCGGCGCTGCACGTTGTGTTGCGACTTCGAGCCCGGCGCCGTCGTCACCACCGCGATCTCGCATCCGGCGTCGGCCGCGTCGGCCAGTCGCGCCGTCAGTAGCGCTGCCTGCACCCCGCGGCGCCGGTAGGCCGGTGCCGTCGCGGCGCCGGCCAACTGGGCGATCCTGTGGGTCAATCGCATGCTCCCACCGCCGGCGACCACGCCGTCACACAGCGCGATATACGCTGTGGCACCAGCTTTTTCGATGTCACGTTCGACGCGCTCGATGACGTCGCGGGGGAACTCCTCGTGGCCGGCCATGCCCTCGCCGTCGGGATGGGCGAAGCCTTCCACCACGACGTTCACCCAGACGGTGAGATCGTCGGCCCGGCGCACCTGCACATCGGTCTCCGGTAACGCCTCGTTGCGCACGGTCCGGCCCAGGACATTCTCGAACTCGACGAGGTGATAGCCCCGGCCGGACAACAACGCGGTGATCTCGGGATCGGCCAGGTTGCACAGCTCCACCCGGGTGGAGCTACCCCGGGCCGCGAAAGCCCGCTCGATCTCACCCAATACGGCCTCATCGGGCAGCCCGTCGAAGCCGAGACCGACCACCTTGTTCAGCGGCGAATCGGTCTCGGCGAAGCATGCGTACCCGCCGGCGACCGGCAGTACCAATCCGTCGGCGCCACGGTGCCCGGCAGCCCGCGTCGCCGCAACAATCAGGTCCGCCTCGGCCTTCTCGATACGCCGGGCCAGGTCAGTGCCGCAGAACAATTGATCCGAGCTCACGTCTGAGTCACCGTCGATACCCACTCCGATATTGTGCCCACACAGGCGTTTCCGAAACATCCGGGGCCGGCCGTAGGTCAGCGGGGCGGCCCGGCAGGTTCCCAGGTGCGCATCGCGGTGTCGAGCGCATCTTTATCAAGGGCCTTGACCGGGATGGGTGACTGGTCAGCGTGGTAGCGCATACCGTCCAACAGGAATGCCACATATCGACGCCACAGGTCGGGGTCGACATTACCGGCGAATTCGCTCACGGTGCCGGCCAAAAGCCCGAAGATCGGCATGTCCGTCGAGGACAGCTCTTGACGCAGGTAACCGTCGATCTGCGCCCGCTCAACGAGTTTGGTCAACACCGGAACAAGCCGCTCCTGACAGGCCGCCACCCGGTCGCAGCCATAAGCCTTGCTGAACGCAATCTCGCGCAATCCGCGGTCAGTCGCGGTGATCTCACACATCTTCTCGACGTACCACGCAAACCCCTGCCATGAATCTTCTTGTTGCAGCGCAGATTCAGCCAGCGCGGTGAGCTGCTCCATACCGTCTACGAAGATGGCCTCGATCAGCTCTTCCTTCGTGGCGAATCGCCGGTACACCGTGCCCACCCCGACATTGGCGTAATGAGCCACATCGTTGAGTGTCGCCTCCAACCCCTTCTCGGCGAAAAGCTTCCGCGCGGCGTCGAGCACACGCTGTCGATTGCGCTCTGCATCCCTGCGCAGCACGGGGCGTGTTTCCTCGGTCATATCTCTCAGCTTAAGTGATCGGCGTCATAAGTGGATTGATCCTATCCACTTATTCCGCTAACTTTACCCTTCGAACTGCCTAGGCCGACTAACAGCCAGGCCGTCGGGAACGCATCGAAAGTCGGGAGGCCACAATTGACTGCAGACCAGGCTCGGCATCACATCACCGCACTCCCCTTGCCGCCGCAATGCTGAAGGCCATCCGCCGAATATGGCTCCCCGTACTGATCATCATCGCGATGGGGGCCGGCGTGCTGATCGTGATGAACGTCCGCAAGGTCTTCGGCGCACATCCAGTCATCGTCACCGACACCACGTCGGATAACGCCGAGGACTTCAACCCCAAGTTCGTGAAGTACGAAATCTTCGGCACCGGCGGCACTGCCGTCATCAACTACATGGACCTTGAAGGCAAACCCCAGCGCACGGGAACCGTGCCGCTGCCATGGACTTTGACACTGCAAACCACGTTGCCGTCGGTGACGCCCAACATCATGGCGCAAGGCGACGGAAACAGCATCAGTTGCCGAGTCACCGTCGATGACGAGGTCAAAGAAGAGAGAACGGCTACTGGATTGAACGCACAAACCTTCTGCTTTGTGAAGGCAGCATGAGCAGCCCCAAGGAAGAAACCCAGACCGACGCGCCGACCGACGCCATCCCAACCGGTCGCCACGCGGCGCCCCCGCGCCCAGGGATCCCGCGATTCATCCGGGCGTTCGCCCTGCCGATCATCCTGGCGTGGATCGTGATCGTCGCCCTGCTCAACACCGTCGTCCCGCAACTCGAGGTCGTCGGAAAGATGCGCGCGGTGTCGATGAGTCCCAACGACGCGCCGTCGATGATCGCCATCAAAGAGGTCGGCAAGAAGTTCCAGGAGTACGACACCAGCAGTTCGGTGATGGTCGTACTCGAAGGCGACAAGCCGCTGGGCCTCGAGGCACACATCTTCTACGACCAGATCGTGCATGACCTGCGCGCCGACACCACCCACGTGCAGCATGTGCAGGACTTCTGGGGCGACACCCTGACCGCCAAGGGCGCCCAGAGCCGCGACGGCAAGGCCGCCTACGTGCAGGTCTACATCGCCGGCGACCAGGGCGAGACGCTGGCCAACGAGTCGGTCGAGGCGGTGCGGCGCATCGCCACCGAAACCCCCGCACCCGACGGTGTGAAGGCGTATGTCACCGGGTCCGCGGCATCCAGCACCGATCAGAACATCGTCGGCGACGAGAGTATGAAGCTGATCGAGCTCGTCACCTTCGGCGTCATCGCGGTCATGCTGTTGGCCGTCTACCGGTCGATCATCACCACGCTGATCGTGCTGGGAATGGTCGTACTCGAACTATCCGGCGCCCGTGGACTGGTCGCGTTATTGGGCTATCACAATTTCTTCGGTCTCACGACGTTCGCAACCAACATGCTGGTGACCTTGGCCATCGCCGCGGCCACCGACTACGCGATCTTCCTGATCGGCCGATATCACGAAGCCCGGCGCTCCGGTGAGGATCGGGAAGCGGCCTACTACGACATGTTCCACGGCACGGCCCACGTCGTACTCGCGTCGGGCCTGACCATCGCCGGCGCGACGTTGTGCCTGCACTTCACCCGCCTGCCGTACTTCCAGACCATGGGCATCCCACTGGCGGTCGGAATGGTGGTCGTGGTCGCCATGGCATTGACCCTGGGGCCGGCCGTCATCTCGGTGTTCAGCCGATTCGGCCGCATTCTCGAGCCCAAGCGGCACTCTCAGTCCCGCGGATGGCACCGGGTTGGCACCGCCACCGTCCGCTGGCCGGGCGCAATCCTGGTGTGCGCCATCGTCGCAGCGCTGGTCGGCCTGCTCGCCCTGCCCGGCTATCACACCACCTACAACGACCGCATCTTCCTGCCCAAGGACGTTGGGACGAACGTCGGGTACGACGCCGCGTTCCGACACTTCTCGCAGGCCAAGATGAACCCGGACCTGATGATGATCGAGTCCGACCGCGATCTGCGGAACCCGGCCGATTTCCTGGTCATCGACAAGATCGCCAAGGCCCTCAAGAGCGTGCACGGCATCGCGCAGGTGCAGACCATCACCCGTCCCGATGGCGATCCGATCAAGCACTCGACGATCCCGTACACGCTGGGCCAGAGCGGCACGACCCAGCTGATGAACAACGACTACGCGCAGGCCAATCTGCAGAATCTGCTCGACCAGGCCGAAGATCTGCAGACCAGCATCGATTCGATGACCGAAATGATGGCCATCCAGACGGATCTGGCCGCGGTGTCACAGCGCATGGCCGACAAGATGAAGAAGACGTCCACCGACATGAACGACGTGCGCGACGACCTGGCGAATTTCGACGACCAGTTCCGGCCCCTCCGCAATTATCTCTACTGGGAGCCACACTGCTTCGACATTCCGATGTGCTGGTCCATGCGGTCGATCTTCGACGCCCTCGACGGCATCAACACGATGTCTGACGACTTCCAGGACCTGGTTCCCGAGATGCAGCGCATGGCCGACCTGATGCCGAAAATGGTCGCCACCATGCCGCGGCAGATCCAGTCGATGAAGCATCAGAAACAGCTGCTGCTGAACCAGTACCAGGTGCAGAAGGCCCAACAGGATCAGACGATGGCGATGCAGAACACCGCCACCGCCATGAGCGAAGCGTTCGATACGGCCAAGAATGACGACTCGTTCTATCTGCCGCCGGAGGCGTTCGAGACCGAGGACTTCAAGCGGGGCATCAAACTGTTCATGTCGCCGGACGGACATGCGGTGCGGTTCACCATCATTCACCAGGGTGATCCGCTGACTCCGGAAGGCACCGCACGCATCGCGCCGCTCAAGATCGCAGCGGCCGACGCGATCAAGGGGACACCGCTCGAGGGAGCCAAGATCTATCTCGGCGGCAGCTCGGCGACGTACCACGACATGCAGCTAGGCGCCGACTACGACCTGATCATCGTCGCCTCGGCGGCACTGATCCTGATCTTCATCATCATGTTGGTGCTCACCCGTGCCGTGGTGGCCTCTGCGGTGATCGTCGGCACGGTGGTGCTGAGTCTTGCCTCGGCCTTCGGACTGTCGGTACTGCTCTGGCAACACATCGTGGGAATCCCATTGCACTGGATGGTGATGCCGATGTCGGTCATCGTCCTGCTGGCCGTCGGCGCGGACTATAACCTGCTGCTCGTCGCACGAATAAAGGAAGAGATCCACGCCGGGCTGAAGACCGGAATCATCCGGGCCATGGTCGGCACCGGTGCCGTGGTCACCTCCGCAGGCTTGGTCTTCGCCTTCACCATGGGGTCGATGGCGGTCAGCAGCCTGATCGTCATCGGTCAGGTCGGCACCACCATCGGCCTGGGTCTGCTGTTCGACACGCTGGTGGTGCGGTCGCTGATGACACCGTCGATCGCCACACTGCTCGGACGCTGGTTCTGGTGGCCACAACATGTCCGTCAGCGCCCGGTGCCACAACCCTGGCCCAAGCCGATCCAACGAGAGCCCCAGGAGGCCCTGGTCTGATGAAACGCGCAGTTATCGCCCTGATGGTCGGCGCGGCAACGAGTCTGGCGGTATCGGCACCGGCGCAGGCCGATCCGGACACCGACTTCGCCAACGAGCTGCACACCTACGGGATCTACGGGCAGAAGGACTACAACGCCTGGATCGGCAAGCTGGCGTGCAAGCGGTTGCACAACGGCGTCGACCACAGCGCCCAGGACTCGGCGAAGTTCGTGTCCGATCAGTTGCAGAAGGGCGCCACCACCGAGCAGGCCTGGCAGTTCCTGGGCGGGGCCATCAACTACTACTGCCCGGATCAGCGTGTGGTGCTGGAACACGCTGCGGCCGGGAACTGAGAGGGAACAGACGTGTTGAAGAGCGTGATTCGTTGCGGCGCCGCGGCATTGGCCGTTGTGGCGGCAGTAACCGCAGTGCCCTCGGTGGCGTCGGCCGACGCGACCGATGACTACCCGATCCCGAACCGGATCCTGCGGACCTCGTGCACCGCCGAGCAGATCATGGCGGCCGCCCGCGATGTGGAGCCGGTGTACTACGAGCGCTACATGATCGACTACAACAACAAACCCGTCGCCGATCAGCAGGGCGCCCAGGACCGGATCCACTGGTTCTTCTCGATGGACTACGCCGGACGCCGGCAGTACTCCGAGAACACGGCCACCAACGCCTTCTACGAGAACATGGCCTGGCGCTGGCCGAACTGGGCCAAGCTGTTCTTCAACAACAAGGGCGTCGCGGCCAACACCACCGACGTGTGCATGAACTACCCGCCCAACGACATGTCCGTCTGGGACTGGCACTGACGCAGGCGCATCAGTCCGGCTGGCTCAGTCCGGGAGTGAGTTGCTCAACCGCTCGGTGGCGGCCAGGTAGTCCTCGATGAACTCGCGGACCACCTCGCGGGCCGGCTTGACCTTGTTCATCAAACCCACGCCTTGGCCGACGAAATAGGTGGCCAGCGCCTGCGCACCCGGATGCCCCTGGGCGGCAAGCACATCCACGCGCCGAATGATCGGCTCGGCCAGCATGTTCTGCAGCGGTAGCGGAAGAGGTTGGCGCCCACCGGAGTTCGGCAGCCAGGCATCGGTCCACTCCGACTTCAGCTGGCGGGCCGGCTTGCCGGTCCGCCCGGCCGAACGCACGGTGTCCCGGGAGGTGGCCGCGAGCATCTTCTGCACGGTGTACGGCGCGGTCTCGGCCTCCTCGGTGGTCAGCCACACCGAGCCGGTCCACGCACCGGCCGCGCCCATGGCGACCACCGCGGCCATCTGTCTGCCCGTGACGATGCCACCGGCGGCCAGCACCGGAACGTCGCTGCCCATCTCCCCCAGCGCGTCTAGCACTTCGGGGACCAGCACCAGCGTCGACACCTCACCGCAATGCCCGCCGGCCTCGGTGCCCTGCGCGATGATCAGATCCACCCCGGCCTGCACCTGCTTGACCGCGTGTTCGCGGGCGCCCACCAGAGCCGCGACCGGGACTCCACGCTCGCGCCCAGCCTCGATCATGTAATCCGGTGGCACCCCAAGCGCGTTGGCGATCAGCTTGATCGGATGGCTCATCGCCACGTCCAGCAGCTCGCGGCCGGTGTCGCCGGACAATGCGGATCCGCCCAGGTGCTGCTTGGCCTCCGGTTCGATGCCGTGATCGGCCAGCAGGTGCGCGACGAACTCGCGGTATTCGGCGGGGATCCGGTCGGCGAGCTGATCGCGCGTCAGGTTCTCGCCCTTGCCCTCGAATTTCGCCGGCACGATGATGTCGGCGCCGTACGGCTTGCCGCCGACCTGCTCATCGATCCAGGACAGTTCCCGGTCCAGCCGCTCGGGGGTGTAGGCGGTGGCACCCAGCACGCCGAAGCCCCCGGCGTTGGTCACCGCGGCCACCACGTCCCGGCAGTGACTGAACGCGAACAGCGGAAAGTCGATACCGAACCGCTCACAGATGACGGGTTTCACACCGTCAGTATTGCCAGCCCTACTTGACGGGTGTCAATAGGTTGCGTCAGGGCAATTCGAACGGCAGCGTCACGCCGTCATGGGCCAGGCAGTGCGTACAGGTGCGCTCGATGTCGACGGCCTCCAGCGTCTCGAGCACCAGCTGCTTGAACGGCACCAGGTTGCGCTGAAATTCGACGAAGACGTCCGCCGTCGTGACCCCAGCCCCGGCCTCGATGCCGGCATCCAGATCGGTCACCAAAGCGATTGCCGCGTAACACATCTCGAGCTCACGGGCCAGCACAGCCTCGGGATGACCGGTCATGTTGACCAGGGTGAAACCCTGATCGGCGAACCACCGGCTCTCCGCCCGGGTGGAAAACCGCGGCCCCTGGATCACCACCATGGTGCCGCCGTCGACCACACCGGGCAGGCCGGTCGCCGCGGCCCGCAGCGCCGGGCAGTACGGATCGGCGAAGCCGACATGGATGCCGCCGGAATCGAAGTACGTGTCGGCGCGGCCGCGGGTGCGGTCCACCAACTGATCGGGCACCACCGTCGACCCCGGGCCCAGCTCGGCGATCAGGCTGCCGACCGCACACGGCGCGAAGATCCGTCGCACCCCCAGCGCGCGCAAGGCCCACATATTGGCCCGGTACGGGACGGTGTGCGGCGAGTACTCGTGGTTCACCCCGTGCCGGGGCAGGAAAGCCACCTCGTGCTCGCCGACCGGGCCCACGGTGATGGGAGCACTCGGCACCCCGTACGGGGTATCCATAGTGACCGTGCGGGCCTCGGGCCCGAAGAACGTGTAGAAACCGCTACCGCCGATGACGCCGAGCATGCAGTGCTATTCGGCCTCGTCGGGGTTCACGACCTCGCTCACGTCGTCATCGAGGTCATCGTCGAAGTCGCCGTCGAAGTCGCCGTCGAAGTCCGTGTTGGCATGGCGGGCGCCGTCGGCGATCTCGAACACATCGGTGGCCAGGCCGCCGATCGTGGTCGCCACATCCTTGACCGCCGTGGTGATGATCGAGGCGACCTCCCCCACCGCCGACGCCACTGCCTCGACGGATTCCTGCAGCACGTCCTTGCCGATTTCGGTTCTGCTGAGCTGCTCCTTCATGACGCTCAGTGTAAGAGGCCACGCGGCCCGGCACCGGGCCAGCTCATACGATGACCGTCGTGGCCAGTTTCGCGCAATGGATCGAGGGCGCCCGTCCCCGCACGCTGCCCAACGCCGTCGCACCCGTATTCGCCGGCACCGGCGCAGCCGCCTGGCTGGGGTCCGCGGTGTGGTGGAAGGCACTGCTCGCGCTGGCCGTATCGCTCGCGTTGATCATCGGGGTGAACTACGCCAACGACTACTCCGACGGCATCCGCGGCACCGACGACGTGCGGTCGGGCCCGCTGCGGCTGGTGGGCTCCAAGCTGGCCTCCCCGCGGGCGGTGCTGACCGCGGCCGTGCTGAGCCTGGCGATCGGCGCGGTGGCCGGGCTGGTGCTGGCCGCGCTCAGCGCGCCGTGGCTGATCGCGGTCGGCGCGGTGTGTATCGCCGGGGCGTGGCTCTACACCGGCGGCAAGAAGCCCTACGGCTACCTCGGCCTGGGTGAGGTGGCGGTGTTCATCTTCTTCGGGCTGGTCGCGGTGCTGGGCACGCAGTACACCCAGGCCCTGCGCGTCGACTGGGTCGGGCTGGTGGCGGCGGTGGCCATCGGGTCGCTGTCCTCGGCGGTGCTGGTGGCCAACAACCTGCGCGATATCCCCACCGACAGCCAGTCCGGCAAGATCACACTGGCCGTGCGACTGGGTGATGGCCGGACCCGGCTGCTGTATCAGCTGCTGGTGGCGCTGTCCCTGGCGTTGACGCTGGTGCTGATGCTCGCGACACCGTGGTGCGCGGTGGGGCTGCTGGCGGTGGTGCCGGCGCTGCGGGGGCTGCGGCCGGTGCGCGACGGCAGCACCGGCGCTCAGCTGATCCCCGTGCTGCGCGACACCGGGCTGACCATGCTGGTGTGGTCGATCGCGGTGGCGGCGGCGCTGGTCCTGGCCTCCTAATTTCCCTCCGCGAGCAGACGCGTAGGTACCCGACACGCCCGGATTTGGGGTACCGCCACGTCTGCTCGCCAGGGAGACTGACGCGCATGACCACTTCCACCGAGGCACACGTGCCCACCCCATCGGGGCGGGCCGAAACCCGGCGCGCCATCTGGAACACCATCAGAGGTTCGTCGGGCAACCTCGTCGAGTGGTACGACGTGTACGTCTACACGGTGTTCGCCACCTACTTCGAAGCGCAGTTCTTCGGTAAAGACCCGAACTCGACCGTCTACGTCTACGCGATCTTCGCGGTGACCTTCCTCACCCGCCCGCTCGGCTCGTGGTTCTTCGGCCGCTACGCCGACCGGCGCGGCCGACGCGCCGCCCTGACCTTCAGCGTCTCGCTGATGGCGCTGTGCTCCCTGGTGATCGCGCTGGTTCCGGCCCGCGAAACCATCGGTGTCGCAGCGCCGCTCATCCTCATCGTGTGCCGGCTGGTGCAGGGCTTCGCGACCGGCGGCGAGTACGGCACCTCGGCGACCTACATGTCCGAGGCCGCCACCCGGGAGCGGCGCGGCTTCTTCTCCTCGTTCCAGTACGTGACCCTGGTCGGTGGACACGTGCTGGCCCAATTCACCCTGCTGGTAATCCTGACCACGTTCAGCACCGAACAGGTTCACGAATTCGGTTGGCGCATCGGCTTCGCCGTCGGCGGCGCGGCCGCGATCGTGGTGTTCTGGCTCCGGCGCACCATGGACGAATCGCTGTCCACCGAACAACTCGAAGCGATCAAAGCCGGACAGGACAAGAGTGCCGGCTCGCTGCGCGAACTGCTGCTGCACTACTGGCGGCCGCTGCTGCTGTGCTTCCTGATCACCATGGGCGGCACCGTCGCGTTCTACACCTACAGCGTCAACGCACCGGCGATCGTCAAGACCGCTTACAAGGACCATGCCATGACGGGCACCTGGATCAACCTGATCGGGCTGATCTTCCTGATGGCCCTGCAACCCGTCGGCGGCATCATCAGCGACAAGGTCGGCCGCAAACCGCTACTGCTGTGGTTCGGTTTCGGCGGTGTGATCTACACCTACATCCTGATCAGCTATCTGCCCCAGACACATTCACCGATCCTGTCGTTCATCCTGGTCGCCGTCGGATATGTGATCCTGACCGGCTACACCTCGATCAACGCACTGGTGAAATCCGAGCTGTTCCCCGCGCATGTGCGCGCGCTCGGGGTGGGAGTCGGCTATGCACTGGCGAATTCGATCTTCGGCGGCACCGCGCCCGTGATCTACCAAGCGCTCAAGCAACGCGATCAGGTGCCACTGTTCATCGCCTACGTGACGGTGTGCATCGCCATCTCGCTGCTGGTGTACCTGTTCTTCCTCAAGAACAAGGCCGAGACCTACCTGGACGAGGAGCAGGGCGCCGCGTTCAACCGGTAGCCGGCAGCGACACCGCGGCCGCTACTTGTCTTTGGGCTGCTCGTCTTTGGGCTGATTGTTGCCGCGCAACCGGGATTGCAGTTGCTCGCGATCCTTGCGGCGACGCTCGTCGACCAGGGCGATCGAGGCCGTGGCCCGTTCGCGCAACGGCCGAAACAACCAGATCCCCAACGGCAGCGCGATCACGAGGGCGAATAGCATCGCCAGCACCACCGGAAAATCTCCGATGACCAGGAGCCCCACTCCGTAGATCAGCCCGGCCAACACTGCGACCAACACCAGCCTGGCCGCCAGATAAACGAGCACATCGGTGACCATGCGTGAGGTCGAACCACTTCCTACCACCATCCGAGCCTACCGACGACGCGTATATTCGGGTCAAGGAGGTTTCGAGTGGCATACCTACTCCTGCTGATTGTCGCAGCAAGCTTGGTGTATGTCGGCTGGCGGCTGGCACATGTGGCGGGTAATCGACCCAAGACCCGCGTGATCGGCCCGGACGACGACCCTGATTTCCTGCGCCGGCTCGGGCACGGCGACAACCCCCGGCCCTAAAGCGTGTCGAACAGCTCTGGTGAGTGTTCGGCACCGCCCTTCTCGGGCGTTCGTCGGTTCAGGTCGCGGGTGCGGTGTGAACGTCGGTTCCCGCGTCTTTCGGGCTGGTTTCACCAACATGTCCGGACCCAACCCCGGCCACGGCTTCACCGCCCAACCCCGCCGCTGGGTCATCAAACCCACCAACGGCTGGATCAACCACCGCCGCCGCATCGACCGGCACGACGAAATAACACTCGTCACGCACGAAGGCTTCAACTACCTCAGCCAAATCGCTTTACTACCCAAACGACTCGACCGCAGCCAATTGTTCGAAACCCGCGTTAGGCACGCGGGTTGACGGACCGCCGTGCACCGGCGAAGTCGTTCGCCACCACCGCCGCCAACTCGATGAGCGCCTCCCGGGTGCGGGGCTTGAGCCGCTCCAGGCTTATCTCGGCGCCCTCCTCCAGATGCGGATCGAACGGAACCAGCCGGACCGCTCGGCAGCGCCGGGAGAAGTGGTCCACCACCTTCGACAGGTCGACCTTCCCGGACCGCGGCCGCACCGCATTGATCACCGCGATCGAATTGCGCACCAGATCCTGATGCCCATGCGCGTCGAGCCAGTCCAGCGTTGCCGAGGCGCTGCGCGCCCCGTCGACCGAGCCGGAGCTGATCACGACCAGCACGTCGGCCTTGGACAACACCGCCGACATCGCCGAATGCATCAGGCCGGTCCCGCAGTCGGTGAGAACCAGACTGTAGAACCGTTCCAGCACCGCCACCGCACCCAGATAATCGTCCGAACTGAACGCCTGGGACACCGCCGGGTCACTCTCGGAGGCCAGCACCTCCAGCCGGCTCGGCCCCTGCGAGGTGTAGGCCCGCACATCGCTGTACCGCTCGATGCCTTCGGCGTCACGCAGCAGATGGCGCACGGTGGCAGCGGTCTCCAACGGCACCTTCTGACTCAGCGTGCCCCGGTCGGGGTTGGCGTCCACCGCAACCACCCGGTCACCGCGGATCGAGGCGAGCGTGGCACCCAGCGTCGCGGTGATCGTGGTCTTTCCCACGCCACCTTTCAGGGACAGCAGCGCGATCCGGTAGCAGCCCTGCATCGGCACGCTGACCTGGGCGATCAGGTCGTTACGGTGGGTGGTCTTGGGGCTCTCCCCCACATTGATCCGCTTGAACGACGCCTGGTACAGCAGCTTGCGCCAGCCCGAGGTCGGCGGGTTCTTGCGCTGACCGAGCAAAGCGGTGGTGGACAGATCCTGGTACGGCGTGGCGAAATCGACCGGCACCGGCAGCGGCGGGGCGGTGATCGCCGGGATGCCGTTCGACGGCGTCGGGGCGGTCCACTCCGCGGGTAGCGGCGTGGAGACACCGGGCCCGGCGGGGTTGCTGAACCGCTGCTGACTGCGGAACCCGGGCACCGGCGCAAACACCGACGGCACGATGGGCTGCTCGACGTCCGTCGGATCGTCGGGCGGGATTTCGGTTGGGGCTGTGGGCATGTCCTGCGTGGCAGGTACCTGGCGTTCGGTTGGCTCGGACATGACATCCCCTCTTTCCGACAAGCTCCCCAACCCGGCGACCACCCCAGGTGGCTAACCGACCCCCGCGTACGAGTGCAGGCCGACGGTCACCAGGTTGATGAAGAACAGGTTGAACACCATCGCGACGAAGCCCACCACGTTGATCCAGGCGGCCTTGCGGTCACGCCAGCCGGCCGTCGAACGGGCATGCAGATAGGCGGCGTAGACCACCCACGCGATGAACGACACCGTCTCCTTGGGGTCCCAGCCCCAGTACCGGCCCCAAGCTTCCTCGGCCCAGATGGCTCCGAAGATCACCCCGAAGCCGAAGATCGGGAACGCGAAGATGGTGGTCCGGTAGGCGATCCGGTCCAGGGTCTGGGCGTCCGGCACCCGCTCCAGGATCCGCGCGACGGCGCCCTCCCGGCCCGGTTCACCGAGCGGCGACATCTTGAGCAGGAACAGGATGCTGGCCACACCGGCCACCAGGAACACCCCGGAACCGAGGCTGACCACCGACACGTGGATGGGCAACCAGTAGGACTGCAGTGCCGGCATCACCGGGGCGGCATTCGAGTACAACCAGCGACCCGACACCGTCAACAGGACCAGCACCGGAACCAGCACGAACACCCACAACGCGCGGTACTGCGGCTTGCGCAGCACTACCGCGGCCGCGATCAGACCGCAGAAGCTGGTCAGGTTGATGAACTCGTACATGTTGCCCCACGGCACCCGCGAGGTGGCCAGGCCGCGCAGCACGATGCAGACGAACAGCAGACCGATGCCGACATAGGTCAGCGCCAAACCGGTCTTGCCGACCCGCTCGTCGAACGGACGCTTGGGCTCCTCGAGGACCACACCGGGGGTGACGCTGTCGGCGCCGACGCTGGCTCCCACCAGCTCACGGGTCTCGACGCGGCGGCTGCGGCTGTAGGCCAGCTCGACGGCGAGCAGCACCAATGCGCCGACCAGAACCAGCACCGATGAGGTGAACGCCCAGTCGGAGTACCTGGCCAGCCCGATATCGATGTGTTCGGTATTCAACTACTCCGCCTTCTCTCCTGCAGCCGGCAGGCCGTAGCCCTGCAACAACCGCTCGGTCAGCTTCTCGAACTCGTCGCCCCACCCGGAGTTGTCGGTGCGGGCCAGCCCGCCCAGCTCGACGTTCACCGTACCCGCAGCAGCGGGCTGGATCCGAACCCAGATCCGGCGCCGGCGCACCACCAACGACACCAGCAATCCGGCCATCATCGCCATCGCAAACACGAGTACCCAGACTTGGGCCGGGTCATGCGACACCTGCAGATTGACGAACGGGACCGCACCGTCGAACCGGACCTTGGTGCCGTCGTCGA
The DNA here is from genome assembly GCF_029893345.1 of Mycolicibacterium frederiksbergense. GTDB lineage: Bacteria > Actinomycetota > Actinomycetes > Mycobacteriales > Mycobacteriaceae > Mycobacterium > Mycobacterium frederiksbergense_B. Next base: position 57,718 of record NZ_JARXVE010000012.1, read on the forward strand.
GCCGGGTTTCCTGGCCTTCCACCAGGTTGACCCGGGCTACCTTGTTCAGCCGTTTCTGGTGGATCAGCCGGGGATCCAGCGAGAACAGCGACTGCGGCCGGCCGGTGTCCAGGCCGGTGTCGCCGCGGTAGATGTCGATCGCGACGGCCGGATCGTTGAGCGCCGGGTAGCTCGACGACAGCAGCTTGCCGTCCATCTGCTGGGTGGGCGCGAACAAGCCCTGGATCGCGACCTGGTGCTTGCGGCGTTCGTCCGGGTCGGGATAGGTGCCCGCGGGCGGATCGATGCGCATCACGCCTGAGGACAGCAGCGTCATCTGCTCCTCGGGGCGCCATTGGATGGTCTGGCTGCGCTGCTGGCCGTCCGGGAAGGTCACGGTGAACGTCGGTGCGTACCCATGTCCCTGCAGATACACCCGGTCTCCGCCGACGCGCAGCGGATGGTTCACCTCGAGCCGGTAGGGCTGCCAGGTGTTGGCGGCGATGTCGTCACCGGCCTGGTAGTCGATGTTGGCGGCGAACGACAGTGCCTGCCCGGTCGGCAGATAATGCGCGTCGAAGTCGTGGACCCGCACGCACATCGGGCTCAGCGAGGTGCCGTCGACGGTGTTGCCGGCCCGGAACGAGTCGAAGGCCGCGGGCGAGGCCGAGCAGAACCCGGGACCGCTGTCGGCGATCACGATGACGTTGCCCTCGTAGCCGAACAGCTTGCCGGCGGCCACCGCGGCCAGCAGGCCGAGCAGCGAGAAGTGGAAGACGATGTTGCCGAACTCGCGCAGATAGCCCTTCTCGGCCGAAACCTCTGTGCTTCCGTCGTCCTGGCGGCGGGTGACCTTACGCCAGCCCTTCAGCCGTCGGGTCACGGTCTCGGTGAGCTCGGCCGGGTCGGCCGTCACCTGTTCGGTGTGGTGTTTGGGCAGCCGGCTCAGGTTGCGCGGGGCGGGCACCGGCATCGCGCGCAGGTTACGGAAATGCTCGATCATCCGCGGGGTCAGGCAACCCACCAGTGAGATGAACAGCAACACATAGATGGCGGTGAACCAGAAACTGGAGAACACGTCGAAGGCCTGCAGCCGGTCCAGCCAGGGCCCCAGGGTGGGGTGGGCGACCAGGTACTCGTCGACCTTGGACTGGTTGAGGCTGCGCTGCGGCAGCAGGGCGCCCGGGATCGCCCCGAGCGCCAGCAGGAACAGCAGCACCAGCGCCGTGCCCATCGACGTCAGCGTGCGCCAGGTGTTGCGCACCGGTGCGACCAGACGTGAAAGCACCCCGGGCCGCCGAGTTTCGGGTACCTGCGCGTCTGTTCGCGCGTCGGAGGTGTCGGGGAGGGTCATCAGATCGGCAGCCTCACATCACTGACGAACGCATCGCGCACCCACGACACGAACTCATTCCACAGTCCGGTGACCAGTGCGGTCCCCACCAAGATCAGCAGCACGCCGCCGAAGATCTGGATCGTCCTGGTGTGCCGACGCAGCCAGCCCAGGCCGGTCACCGCGCGCGCCGACCCCAGGGCCAGCAGCACGAACGGGATGCCCAGACCGAGGCAGTAGGCCAACACCAGCACCACCCCGCGCACCACCGTGGCACCGTCGGTGGCCGAGGCCACCGCGATCACGCCGGTCAGCGTCGGTCCCAGGCACGGGGTCCAGCCCAGCGCGAACACCGCACCCAGCAGCGGGGCCCCGGCCATCGTGGACAACTGCCGCGGGGCGAACCGGGCCTGACGTTGCAGCGCCGGGATGAACCCGACGAACACCAGGCCCATCACGATGGTGACCACACCACCGATGCGTTGCAGCAGAACCTGGTTGACGATCAGCGTGGTGGTCATCCCGAGCACGGCCACCGCGCCGAGCAGGAAAACGACGGTGAACCCGGCGACGAACAAGGCGGCCGCCCCGGCCACCCGCAGCCGCGCGGTCCGGGTGGCGACTGCAGCCCCAGCCGCATCGGTGTTCTGTACCCCGACCACCGCGGCCAGATAAGACAGATAGCCGGGCACCAGGGGCACCACGCACGGCGAGGCGAACGACACCAGCCCGGCCAGCACGCTGACCCCCAGGGCCAGCAGCACCGGCCCGGCCGCGGCGATCTCGGCGAACCCGGTCACTGCGCCGAGCCCTGTGATTCGGCTGGTTCGCTGGCCAACCTGTTCACCAGCGGTTCCAGATCCTCCGCCAGCAGTTCACGCAGGAACACTGCGGCCACCCGGTGCTGGCGGTCCAGCACCACGGTCGACGGGATCACCGTGGTCGGGTACTTGCCGCCGAAGGCGATCATGGTGCGCATCGCCGGGTCGTAGATGGACGGGAAGGTCACCTTGCGGTCGGTGACGAAATCGACTGCGGCATCACGGTTGTTGTCACGCACGTTGATGCCCAGGAATGCCACCCCTTTATCCCGGGTGGCGGTGTACACCTGCTCGAGCTGGCTGATCTCGGCCCGGCACGGCCCGCACCACTGGCCCCACACGTTGATCACCACGACCTGGCCGGCGAAATCGTCGAGCGAGATGGTCTTGGCCGGGTCGGCCAGTGAAGGTCCGGCCAATGCGCCTGGCCGGCCACGACTTTCGGGCGGGTCGTAGAAGATGTCGGTCTTGCCGCCGGGCGCGACGAACTCGAAGGTGCCGCCTTGGGCCACCGCACCCTCACCCGTGGAACATCCGGTGAGCAGCACCAGCCCTGCCAGCACTGCCACACCTACCCGGGCGACCAACGACCTCATTCAGATGCCCCAGGGCTCCGTATAGCCCCACCGGATCAGCCGGTCGTCATCGAATGTGAACGACGTGATCGAGGACAGGTTGCACAGCCGACTGTGCGGCAACGGCAGATGCGCCAGCCTGCGGCCGGTCAGCGACCGGCGCAGCGTCTCGACCGGGAGCTGGTGGCTGACGCACACCGCCTCGTGCCCGGCCGCCTTCTCCCGGGCGCGGTGCACGGCCGCAGTCATCCGGGGGGCGATCTCGTCGTAGGGCTCACCCCAGGACGGCTTGACGGGGTTGCGCAGCCGCGACCAGTTCCTCGGGTCGCGCAGCGCGCCGTCGCCGGGGGCCACCCGCTCCCCCTCGAACAGGTTCCACGACTCGATGAGGTCGGCGTCGGTGGCGATCGGCAGCCCGTGGCTCTCGGCGATCGGGGTGGCGGTCTCTTGGGCCCGCTCCAGCGGGGAGGCCACCACGTAGACGATGTCCTTGTCGGCCAGCCAGTCGGCGGCGGCCTGCGCCTGGGCCCGCCCGCGCTCGGACAGGTGATAGTCGGGCAGCCGGCCGTAGAGGATCTTCTCCGGGTTGAACACCTCGCCGTGACGCATCACGTGCACGGTGGTACGGACGGTCACGGCCGGGCCTCCGCGGCGGCCCGGGCCGCCGCGGGCAGCGCATCGGCGATCCGGGAGAACGCCTCGTCATCCAATACCGCTGAGACAAACCACGCTTCGAAGGCACTGCAGGGCGGGTAGACCCCGGCCTCCAGCAGCGCGTGGAAAAACGGCGCGAAACGCCAGGTTTCGGTGGCCTTGGCCGCGGCGAAGTCGTGGACCGGCTCGTCGCTGAAGAACACGCTGAGCATGTTGCCGGCGCGCTGCACCTGGTGCGCCACCCCGGCGTCGGTCAGCGCCCCGGTGAGCAGACCGGTCAGCCGGTCGGCGTTGGCGTCCAGCCGGGCATAGACCGCGTCGTCGGCGTTGCGCAGCGTGGCCAGCCCGGCGGCCATCGCCACCGGGTTACCGGACAGGGTCCCGGCCTGGTAGACCGGCCCCAGCGGAGCAAGCCGCCCCATCACCTCGGCGCTGCCGCCGAACGCCGCGGCCGGCAGACCGCCGCTCATCACCTTGCCGAAGGTGAACAGGTCGGCCTCGACGGGATCCAGCCCGTACCAGCCGGCCCGGCTCACCCGGAAGCCCGTCATCACCTCGTCGAGGATCAGCAGCGCACCGTGGGCGGCGGTGATCCGGCGCAACGCGGCGTTGTAGCCGGGCAACGGCGGCACCGTCCCCATGTTGCCCGGGCTGGCTTCAGTGATGACACAAGCGATTTCGTCGCCGAACCGGGCGAACACCTCTTCCACCGCGACCACGTTGTTGTATGGCAGCACGATGGTGTCGGCCGCGGCCGCGCCGGTGACACCCGGCGAGGACGGCAGGCCGAGGGTGGCCACACCCGAACCGGCGTCGGCCAGCAGCGCATCGCTGTGGCCGTGATAGCAACCGGAGAACTTGATGATCTTGGCGCGTCCGGTGTAGCCGCGGGCCAGCCGGATCGCGCTCATGGTGGCCTCGGTGCCCGAGTTGACCAGGCGCAGCCGTTCCACCGGAGCGACCCGGTCGATGATCTCGGCGGCCAGTTCGGTCTCCGACGGGGTCGGGGCGCCGAAGCTCAGCCCGCTGGCGGCCACCTTCTGCACGGCCTCCACCACCGCCGGGTGGGCATGGCCGAGCAGCATCGGGCCCCACGAGCACACCAGGTCGACGTAGCGGTTGTCGTCGGCATCGGTGAGCCAGTAGCCGCTGGCGGAGGTGATGAACCGTGGGGTGCCGCCAACCGAGTTGAAGGCACGCACCGGGGAGTTCACCCCTCCTGGGATCACTGCGCAGGCGTCGGCGAACAGTTGGGCCGAACGCTGGGTCTGGGCGATTTTGTGCTCCTCGCATCCGCGTGCCTCGTCCACACGCATCGCCACCAGTGTCCCAGTCAGCGCAAATCCGTCAACTACAGGTTGTAGTGGTAACGGTTACGGCCGCCCCTAGTCGGCCGGCGTGAGCGCGAACACCGGGTGGTCGGCATCGTCGGGCAGCTCACGCCAGTAGCCCTCCACCACCTTTCCGGCCAGCGGCCGATAGGCCGCGATGACCGGCGCCCGCTGCGCCACCGGAATCTCGGCCGCGACGTAGCCGACCGATCCGAGCCGGACCCGAGGATCGGCCCGCACATTGCGTACCCAGTCCGATTCGCCGCGGGTCGAGACCAGGTATTTGACCCCGTTGACCTCGGGAACGACGACGGGAATCTGCTGCGACTGCTTGTTGCCCCGCCTGATCACGGTCAGTGTCTGGCTGTGTCCCACGCCGGTCGCCATGGCGATCCGGTTGAACACGGTCCGCACGAACCACGGCGGCTTGAGATATGCCATGGATCCAGTGTCGGCGGCTATCCCCCACGACGCCAGCCCTGCCTGATCCGGCTCCGGGGAAGCGGTCACGAGCGCATGATGAGCCCATGCAGTTACCGCAATGGCTGGCCCGGTTCAACCGCCATGTGACCAATCCCATTCAGCGGCTGTGGGCCGGATGGGCCCCGACATTCGGAATCCTGGAACACGTCGGCCGCAAGTCCGGTAAGCCGTACCGCACCCCGTTGACCGTCTTCTCCACCGATGCCGGTGTGGCGATTCTGCTGACCTACGGGCCGGACCGCGACTGGTTGAAGAACCTCTTGGCGGCCGGTGGCGCCCGCATGCGCCGGCACGGCAGGACGCTGCGGCTCACCGAGCCCCGGGTGGTCTCCAAGGCAGAGGCGGCTGAGCATGTGACGGGACGGATGCAGCGGGTTTTTGCCCGCCTGCCGTTCGAACAGGCCGTGCTGCTGCGCCGGACGTAGCCTGCCGGTCGCACAACCGAACCTCGACGCCACCTTGGACGCAGCACTTCAACGCAGCCAGCCTCAGCCTCGTCTGCCAGATTGCTGGGAGCTGTTCGTCGTGCATTGATCCGTAGGTTTGCGCGTTCTTATGGTCGATTCGTCGCGGACGATCAGGAACCTCGCGAAATTCCGGAATGGTCGCGCCACCGTGAGTGCCGAGCTATTGCGTGCGAGTCAGAAACTGCGGTCCGTGCTCATCGCCTCGACGGGGACGCGTAATCCCCGAAAGGAGGCTGATCGTCTTCTCGGCACCAAACCTGCCAAGGACGTGTCGCCACACCACATTTGATGACGCTGGGTGCGGCTGAGGATGTGACGGGCCGGGCGCAGCGGGTTCTCAGCGTCGGTTCAGCGGGGTGTCGATAGCGTCGCCCCGATGGCGACAACCCCGGTTTCAGCAAGCGGCCGCACCCAGCCTGCATTGCTCAGTAAAGTGCCCGAGGTCACCGTCTGGTTCTGGGTGATCAAGATACTGTGCACCACTGTCGGGGAGAGCTTCGCCGACTGGATCAATATGACGCTAGGTGTCGGTCTCATCACCACGGCGCTCACATTCACCGCAGTCCTTGCCGGCGTTCTCATTTGGCAGGTGACCCGCAATCGCTATGTACCGTTTGTGTATTGGTTGACCGTGGTCACGCTCAGCGTGACGGGAACGCTGTACACCGACATCCTCACCGACGCGCTTGGCGTTCCACTTGCACTGAGCTCAACCGTCTTTGCGCTCATCCTGGCCATGGTGTTCGCGGTGTGGTTCGCACGGGAGCGCACCCTCTCGATCCACAGTATCGTCACGCTTCCCCGCGAGGCGTTCTACTGGCTCGCGGTGCTGGTCACCTTCGCGCTCGGCACCGCGGCCGGTGACTGGACCCTGCAGCTGACGGGCTGGTCACCGGGCACATCGGTGCTGCTCCCGGTCGCCCTGATCGTGTCGATCGTGATCGGCTGGCGGCTGGGCGCCAACCCAGTGGCGTCCTTCTGGTTGGCCTACATCCTGACCCGTCCGCTGGGGGCCAATCTCGGCGACTGGCTGGCGACACCGCGCAGCGAGCATGGTCTCGGTATCGGCACCGCGCTGACCAGTGCGATATTCCTGGCGGCCATTCTCGTCACAGTCACCTACCTTTCACTGACCCGCAGCGACATCATCGATGCACCCGATGAGTCCCAGACTCCAACCACCACAACACATCCCGCGCGAAACTTGATCACGACCGGGTACTACACCGTGATCGCGATCGCCACGGCAGCGGTGCTCGCCTGGGCGGCCCAGCAACCGCATGCCATCGGGGGCAACGATGACGAACAGGTCGATACACCGTCGGTGGCCGCTGTCATCACTGCCGACCGGGTGTCGGCAAGTTTCCCGGAAAGCCAGGTGCACACGCTCCGCGATATCGCCGGCGACACCCTCACGAAGGTAAAGGCCGGTGACCACGCCGGGGCGACGGACACTGCCAAAGACCTTGAAACCACGTGGGACGAGGACCAATCCAGCCTGCAACCGCTGGACGAGCCGGCTTGGACCGTCCTCGACGGTCAGATCGACGACGTGCTGAAGGCGGTACGTTCCGACAGGCCCGACCCCGCGACCGAGATCCGGACCCTGCAAACGCTGTTGTCCACCCTCGGGTGAGGCGTGCTGCTGCGCCGGCTAGCCGGTAACCCCATTCACCTGGGTGTTCAAGGTTTAGGGTGGATGGGTCACTGCTGCGGCCAACAGCGGGGCGCGACATCTGTCCAATCGGTGACAGGAGGTCACCATGAGGCGCCTACTCATCATCGGTTACGGGATCGCAAGCTATCTGGTGTTCACCGTGGCCTTCCTCTATGCGATCGCGTTTGTCGGTAACTTCGTCGTGCCCCGCACGGTCGACTCCGGTATCGCCGCACCGACCACCGAGGCGGTGATCGTCAACCTGGTGCTGCTGTTTGTGTTCGCCGCACAGCACAGCGTGATGGCCCGGCCGGCGTTCAAACGCTGGTGGACGCGGTTCGTCCCGCAGGCCATCGAGCGCAGCACCTACGTGCTGTTGTCCAGCCTGGCGCTGTTCCTGCTCTACTGGCAGTGGCGCACCATGCCGGCGATCGTGTGGAACGTGGAATCGACGGCGGGACGGGTCATTCTGTGGGCGTTGTTCTGGCTGGGCTGGGCGACGGCGTTCAGCGCGACATTCATGATCAACCACTTCGACCTGTTCGGGCTGCGGCAGGTGTGGTTGGAGTGGCGCGGCAAGCCCTACGGGGAGCTGGGGTTCCAGAATGTGTTGCTGTACAGGGTGATTCGGCACCCGATCATGGCCGGTTTCATCGTGGCGTTCTGGGCCATCCCGACGATGACCGCGGGCCATCTGATGTTCGCGGCCGTCAGCACGGCCTACATCCTGGTGGCGATCCAGCTCGAGGAGCGGGACCTGGTGGCCGCCCTCGGCGATCAGTACCGCGACTACCGGCACCGGGTGGCAATGCTGGTGCCCGGACTTCATCCCGGCCATGAGCGGCCGATACCGAAGGCCAGGCATCGGGCGGCCTAGTCGTTACCCGGCGTGCCAGCTGGTCACCTCGCCGGTGCCGGCGGTCATCACCGTGCCGGGCATGACCCGCAACCGGTACGGGGTCAGCCGCAGCGCGGCGAACTGGTCCGAGGTGGGCCCGCCGCTCCACTGCGGGATGACGTACGGGTCATAGCCCACCGGCGCCGGGCCATTGGCGAAGCGGTCCCACACCTGGGTGCAGGTCTCGTCGTCGGTATACCACTCCACCAGGCAGTCAGCCGCGCAGGTGTCGTGATTGGTGGTCCAATAGCTCACCGATACGTGCGGATGAACCGCCAGGTGTGCGCGTTTGACCGGGCTGGGCACGGTCGCGACCCACCCGAACAGATCGGTGCCGTCCCACTCCCAGATCGGGTGCAGGATGCGGGTGCGCGGCCTGCCGTCGGCGTCGACGGTGGCCACCGACGCCCAGACGATCTCGTGGGCCATCGCAACGAAGGCGGGCGCAATCTCGGGTAATGCGGTCATGCCGGAACGGTACGCACCGACGCCGGCACGCTGGGCAGGAAATGCCGGGTGGCGAACGCCCGGATGTCGTCTGCGGTGTCCAGTGGTTCGACACTGGGCAGCAGCAGCACCATCGCCGCGTAGCGCAGGATGGTGTCGGCCAGCTCGTTGACCGCCCGATCGCCGATCCGGTCAGCGAACCCGGCCGGGAAGATCACCCTCAGTGCGGCGGCCATCCGCTCGATGGCCGCGCCGTAGTGGGTATGCAGCAACTCCATCACCAAGGCGGGCTCGTCACCGATCATCCGGTTGAGCACGTGATGACGGCGGAACCGCAGGATCGACAGCGTGAACGCTTCGACGTAGTAATTCGATTGCGGCCCCGCATTTTTCAATTCCTCGGCGATGTCGGAGAACAGCGCCGCGTTCTCCCGCTCGATCACCGCCCCGACCAGCTCGTCGCGGTTGGCGAATCTGCGGTAGATCGTGGTGCGGCTGACCCCGGCCCGGCGCGCCACATCGTCGAGCGCCACCCGGCGCAAACCGTGGCGCTCGAATTCGACGAGGGCCGCGTCCAGGATGGCCCCGGTCACCGAATCAGGCCCGGGCATAGCCCGTTTGGGCGAACTTGTTGTAGCGCACGCTCATTGGCAGATGATCCCATATCCAGTTCACCGGGGCCGAGCGCCAGATCGCCGCGAACCGCTGGTAGTTGCGTTCCTGACGCTCGGTCCACGGCAGTTCCAGCAGGTCACGGGCCCGTGCCGGCATGCCGCCGGTGGTGATGAACGCCGCCACCGGATTGAACACCGGTGCAATCAGTTTCCAGGCCAGCGGCGAGACGCCCTTCGGTCGGGGGAAGCCCTTGGTGACGTAGCCGACGCCGTATTGCGCGGTCTTGTGTGCGACGACGATCTCATCCATCATCCGGTCCCAGTACTGCACGAACTCCGGGTAGCTGGCGGGCATCACCCGATCGCTGACGCCGTAGCGGCGATACCAGGTCTTCGATTCCAGGTAGATCTGTTCCTTCTCGGCCTCGGTCAGGCGTTTGACGAAGGTGTCGGCGAAGCACAGCACCTGCTCGACGAAGGTGGCGTGCGCCCAGAAGTAGGTCTGCGGGTCCAGCGCGTGATAGCGGGTCCCGTCGGGCATCTCGCCCTTGATGTCATGGTGGAAGTCGCGCACCTGGGTACCGCGGTTGTCGTCCTCGGCGCCGTAGACGGTCATGAAGATCGGTGGCAATGACCGCTTGACGCGGGCCGCGGTGTCGGAGAAGAACACCGAGTGATCGAGCACGCCCTGGCCGAGCTCGGCCAACATGTTCTGCAGCACCGCGGGCCGGGGCCCGATCAGGTACATCCGGTTATCCCCGAAGTACTTCCAGACCAGCGACTGCGGCCCCAGGGGCAGGGCGTCGGTCCGTTGCGGCTGCTCGGCCAAATCGGTCATGGGAACAGTGTTACAAATTCCGAACTTTGTTCCAAGTGTAGTGACCGGTCTCACTGAACGACTCATTAATTGACGACGACGTTCCGCAACAATCCACCCGCGGACGGGCATCGGTCACTACCATGAATGCACAGTTCGAGGGGGGAAAGGAACGGCTCAGCATGCGCTCCGCAGTTCACCCCCCGCCATGACGAATCCGGTTCTCGACATCGACGGCCGCGTCGTCGGCCGATCGCCGGAACTGACCGACCTCCGCGCCGCCATCGCCGAGGCCGGACGCGGTGGCGGAACCTGCGTCCTGCTCAGCGGGGCGCCCGGAGTGGGCAAGTCGACGCTCATGCAGGCGTTTGGTGTCGAGGTCTCGCGACGCGACTGCGTGTTCGCCTACGGGAGATTCCAGGACGGCGCCCCGGCACCGTACTCGGCCCTCGGGGATGCGCTCGGCGCGATGGTCCGCACCATGGAGTCCGCCGACTGCACCGAGCGTGACCGCTGGCATGCGGACCTGCAGCGCGGGATGTCGGCGCTCGGAGGCACCCTCACCGAGCTGGTGCCCGACCTGGCGCAGCTGCCGAGCGACGCCCCGCAGACGGTCGACGTCGATGCCGCCGACGCGCGTCGCCGGCTACAACGCGCCGTCACCCGCTTGGTGTCCACCACCGCGTCCTACCGGCCGGTGGTACTGGCCGTCGACGACCTGCAATGGGCGGATCAGGACTCGCTGCTGCTGCTGTCCGAATTGTTGACCGTGTCGATTCGCAACCTGCTGATCCTCGGAGCCCATCGCACGGGTGAATTCGATCCCAGCGCAGCGGGTTTCGCCTCGGCGAACCTGCACCACGTCGACCTCGCCCCGCTGTCCGCCAAGGATCTCGAAGACCTGCTGGCCGCGGTCTGCGGTCGCGCGGTGGAACTCGGCGAGGTCGCCGCCGAGTTCCACCACCGCACCGGCGGCAATCCCCTGCAGGTCCGCCAGCTGTTGTACCGCGCCCAACGAGAAGGCGCGCTCAGCCCGGTCGGCGCGGACGGACGCTCGACCTGGGACCTGCGCGTCCTGTCGTCGCTCGAGATCACCTCCTCGGCCGCCGAGTTCCTCGGCCGCTACCTCGAACAACTCCGCCCGGCGCACCGGAGCGTGTTGAGCTCGCTCGCGTGCATCGGTGCCGAGTTCGACCTGGCCGACGCCACGACGGCGGCCGCACAACCAACCGACCTGGTGGCCCAGGCACTGTGGTCGGCCCAGGAACTTCGTCTGCTCGAGGCCATCGACAGCCGTGGCCGGCGGATCGCCAACACGATCAGCCACGCCGCCCGGTACCGGTTCAGCCATGACCGGGTGGCCGAGGCAGCGCGCGCCGACCTTTCCGAGGACGCGCGACGCGAGACGCACCTACGGATCGCCCGGCGGCTCGTCGGGCAAGGCGACGACCGACTGTTCGAAGCCGCCCGCCACGTCGCGATCGGCGGTCACGGACTGGCCGACGACGAGCGCACCCGGTTCGTCGAGGTGTTGCGCCGGGCCGCCGGCAAGGCCCGCGCGCAGGCATCCTTCCCACTGACCCTGGAGTACTGCCGAGACGGTTTGGACCTGCTGGGTGAGCACCGCTGGACGGCTCATCTCGCGGTGTCCCGGGAGCTGCAACTCGACGCCGCCGAGGCCGCCCTGCTGATCGGCGACGCAGCGGCGCTGCACGCGTTGCTCGACGAGGCCGATGCGGTGCTGTCCGAGCCGGCCGACCGGGCCCGGCTGGCCTACCTTCGGCTCAAGGGCCAGGTGACGCAGAACCGGCTGAAGGAGGCACTGGAAACCGGGCTGCAGGCGCTCGACGGGCTCGGTGAGCCGCTACCGCTCAACCCGGGAAAACCCCGGATGGCCAACGCGCTGGTGCGGATGAAGCTCACCACCCGCCGCTGGACCACCGACCGGCTGCTGCGACTGCCCCGCTGCGAAGACCAGCGGGTCATCCAGATCCAGCTGATCCTCGCCGAACTGCGCAGCTTGTCCTACATCATCCGGCCCAACCTCATTCCGCTGATCGTGCGTAAGCAGCTCGACCTCACGCTGGACCACGGCCACACCCCGAGCTCGCCGTCGGTGCTCGCCAGCTACGGGCTGCTGCTGGTGATTACCGGAGACCTCGCAGGCAGCCAGCGCTTCGGCGAGGTCGGCCTGCAGCTTGCCGAGCGAGCCGAGTACCGCCGGGCCCGGCCGGAAACGCTGTTCATCTACCTGGATTTCATTCGGCACTGGCGCCACCCGCTGCGCGATGGCCTGGCCCAGCTCCGCAGCGCGGTCGCCGAGGCGCTCGACAACGGCGACCAGGAATATGCCGGGTTCCTGGCCGCGGTCCTGCTCGCCCAGTCGTTCTGGGTCGGTCGTCCACTGGCGGAGATCGACACCCTCGCCCAGACCCTCATCCCCGAGATCCGCTCCCAACCGGTGCCGTGCGCGCTGTGCGAAGCCCTGCAACAACTGTGTCTCAATTTGATGGGCCGCAGCGAGGACCCCTTCCTGCTGGCCGGCGAGAGCGGCTACGACGAGCGGGAGTTGCTGCCCGCGGCCCGGCGCGAGGGCAACGAGGTGGCGCTGAGCGTGGCCGCGAACCTGAAACAGGGCCTGCACTTCTGGTCCGGCGATTACCCGGGCGCGGTCGGTGCCACCGACGAGGCCATGGAGCACCTCGGCGGTATGGCCGGCAATGCAGTCCTGCAACTGGTGCACCTGATCGGCGCGCTGAGCCGGATTCACGTCGCGCCGGGTGACCGCGCCACCAAGAAGTCGGTGCGCCGGGCACTGGCGCTGCATCGCAACTGGGCGGCGGGCGCACCGGCCAACTACGCCGCACCGTATGCATTGCTGCAGGGCGCGTGGGCGCGGACGCAGGGGCTGCACAGCAAGGCCGAGCGCTACCTCGACCGGGCCATCGGGCTTGCCGACGTGCACCAGCTGCCCATGATCGGCGCCCTCGCCCACGAGGAGGCGGCCGCCCTCTACGCCCAGACCGCCCGGACCACACTGAGCGAGCAGATGCTGCGGACTGCCTATCAGGGGTGGCTGAATCTGGGTGTGGCACTGCGAACCGACCGGCTCGCGCGGGTGCATCCGTGGCTACTCAGCCGCGATCTGGTGCAGGCCGGCACGGCGGGGATCGATCCGGCCAGCGCGCACCGCCTGGTACGGGCGCTGCCTGCGGCGCAGACCCCGGACAGCCTGGCCCAGATTCTGCTCGGCACGGTTGCCGACGCCACCGGCGCGGCCCGCGTCCTGCTCCTCACCGGCGAAGGCGAACACCTCACGGTCCGGGCCGTCCACGAGCGCGGGCACACCACCATGATCGACGGGCCGTGGACCGAGGTGAACCATGACCCGTCCCTCATCCAGCGCGTGGTGGGCAGCGACCGCCCGCTCGTCGTCGCCGCCGATCCGGTCCGGCGAACCGCCACCCCGGCCATCCTCGCGGTTCCAATCCGGGTGCAGGACAAGACGATCGGCGTGGTCTATGCCGAGCATGACGGAGTGCACAGAGCCTTCACGCCCGCCGACGAGGAATCGGTGTCGTTCCTGTGCGCCCAGGCAGCCGCGCCCATGTGGAACTTCGAGCTGCAGGAACGGCTGCGCGCCGCCGACGAATACCGGCAGTCCCTGATGGACGCGCAATCCAAGTTCGTGCCCAATGAACTGCTGCGCATCCTCGACATCGACGACCTTCGCCGGGTGCACAGCGGCTACCGCGTCGAACGCCGGATGACGGTGCTGATCTCCGACATCCGGGGCTACACCACCCTGCTCGAGGACATGAACGTGGCGGACGCAAGCAACCTGGCGATGGGATATCTCCGGGCCGTCGAGCTGCCGATCGTCAGTTGTAACGGCATGATCCAGGACGTGCGCGGGGACGAGATCGTCGCCGTCTTCGAATCCGAATCAGACGCCGTCCGGGCCGGGCTGGCCATGCTGCGCTCGTTACGCGACCACAACCAGGAGCGGCTGGCGCACGGCTCCGAGGAACTACACGTGGGCATCGGGATCAACTCCGGTGCGGTGGGAGTCGGGCTCGTCGGCGGGGTGAACCGCATGGTGCTGACCATCATCGGGGACGCGGTGAACCTGGCCGCACGCATCGAGAGCACCAACAAGCGCTACGGCGCGGCCCTGCTGGTCTCCGACGCCACCATCGCCGGCCTCGGGCAGCCGGACCAGTTCGACATCCGCCGGATGGAGCGGGTGATGGTGGTCAACCGGCGCCGACCGGTGACGATCTACGAGGTCTACAACGACGATCCGGCACCGCTGCGTGACGCGAAGCGGTCCGCGCAGCAGGCTTTCGATGAGGCCTTCGCGCTGTTCGACGCCGGCGACACCGCGCGGGCGCGCACCGCCTTCCAACGCTGCTGCGGTTTGCTGCCCGAGGACCCGGTGGCCCCACTCCATCTCAGGCACTGCGATGCGGTGGCACGAGGCGAGATGTTGCCTGGTCAAGAAGTTGCGCTGGTCCAGAAATAGAAACGGCTCCAACTGCGCCAACCAACGGTCGAGGTCTGCCATGATCTGGTCACAGTCGTCGAGGGGGGCAGCCCATGTACCTGAGCGCCGAGCGGCTGGCGGTGGCCAACCAGGCTGTGCACGAGACGTTCGCGCGGACCAGCGTCGCCTGGCAGGCCCTACCACACTGGGACACCGGCGATCCCGGCCAAGCCAGGGTGCGCAACGACATCCCGAACAATCCGGGCTTTTTGAACGTCGACCTGCAGCACACCGACTTTCAGGTGACAGTCGTGCAGGCGAATGCCCCGACCCCCGACCCGCTGCTCGCCGAGGTGATGGCCCAGACCGTGACACTCGCCGGTGTGGTGGATGACGACGTTCTGCCAAAGCTCTACGCCGCCAACGCACCCGGCACCGAAGCAACCGTCACCCCCGACGGTCTGCTGGACGCACTGATCGGCGCCCGGGCGGCCGTCGAGAAGGCCGGGTATCGGTCGCCGTCCTGTCTGTTCACCAACACCGCCGGGCTCAAGAAGCTCAGCCAGCTGGTCAGCGGATGCTCAATCCTCGCGCCGCTGCTCGACGCGGCGAACATCAACACGCTGCACCGGGCCGAAAAGCTGGACCCACAAGACAAGAAAGCCCGGCTGGTCCTGCTCGGCCGGCGGCAACGGATCGCCCAGGGGTGCGCCGCGGAAGCCTCACCCGGCGAGGAACCGGTGGACCTCGCCGTCAGTGTCGCGCCCAGCCTGGAGGTGGTCGGTGAGACTGCGGCCGGCGAGATCGAGCTGACCGTCCGGATCCGCTACGCGTTAAGGATCAAGGATGCCAACGGCCTCAGCGCGGCTTGGGAAAAATAGCCTGTCCGACGGGTCCACCGACGCGACCGCCCCGGACCCGCTCGAAGACTATCTGGCCGCGTGTAAGGAACTGTGCGACAACGAGATCGAACGACTCTATGGCTCCTCCGAGCGCGGGTCGAGCGGCCTGTACGACCTGATCCTGGACTATCCGCTGCGCGGCGGTAAGGCGCTGCGGCCGGCCCTGAGCATCGCGATCTGCCTGGGTCTGGGTGGCCATCTCGAAGCCATCCTGCCGACCGCGGCGACACTTGAGCTGTACCACAACGCTTTTCTCATCCACGACGACATCGAAGATGAGTCGTGGTCGCGTCGCGGCCAACCCACGCTGCACATCGACCACGGG
Organism: Mycolicibacterium frederiksbergense; assembly: GCF_029893345.1. Lineage (GTDB taxonomy): Bacteria > Actinomycetota > Actinomycetes > Mycobacteriales > Mycobacteriaceae > Mycobacterium > Mycobacterium frederiksbergense_B. Next base: position 73,507 of record NZ_JARXVE010000012.1, read on the forward strand.
GTCCCGATCGCGGTCAACGTGGGTGACGCCATGCTCTCGCTGTCGCTGCAACCCCTGCTCGACAACGTCGAGCGGATCGGACTCGGACCCGCGCTGCGCATCTTGCGCGCCGTCGCCCATATGACCCGGCAAACCGTCGAAGGCCAGGCCCGCGAACTGGAGTGGGTGCGCGCCAACACCTGGCGACTCGACGACGCCGATTACCTCGACATGGTCGAGCTCAAGACGAGCTGGTACTCGTTCATCACGCCCCTGCAGGTCGGCGCGATCGCCGCCGGCGTCGCACCCGAACGGTTGGCGCCGCTGGAGTCCCTCGGCCGCCACCTCGGAGCCGCGTTCCAGATCACCGACGACCTGCTCAACCTGCGGGCCGACCCGGAGGACTACGGCAAGGAGATCGGTGGCGATCTCTGGGAGGGCAAGCGGACCGTGATGCTGCTGCGCGCCCTGCACTGCGCGGAGCCCGACGACGCGGAACGCGCCGTGCAGATCCTGGCCAAACGGCGCCCGAGCGCCGACCGCGAGCTGAGCCTGGCCGACCTGCTGGATCGGCTCACCGCCCGAGGCGAATTGTCCCGGGCCGGGCACTCCGCGATCACGTCTCACCTGCACCGACAACGCAATTCGGAGTCCAAATGCCTCGATGACATCCGCTGGCTCTACGCACTGATGCACCGCGTCGGTTCGCTCGATCACGCCCGGGCCCTCGCCGCCAGACATGCCCAGGCGGCGGCCGAGGTGTTGGCCGATCTGGACTGGCTGCCGCCCAGCCGGCACCGGGATGTGCTCGGCGACCTCGTCGACTACGTACACGGGCGCACCCGATGAACCAGGAAGGCCTGGTCGGGATGCTGGCCGAACTGGAGCGGATCCGGGAACTCACCCTCGACCTGATCGAGCGGCAGGCCCCGCGGCTGCTGCCGGCACCGCCGGAGGAGGCCACCGGAACCGAACGGACCATGTTCGAGCTGCTGCTCGGCGCCCGCCGCGCCGTGCTCGGCAACCCCGTCACTGCCCGGGGTGTGCACGACCTGCTGATCGCCGAAGGTCGCCGCTACGCCCAAACACCGGACGGGGCGCGGTTGCGCGACGCGCTGGCGGCCTCCGATGCGGTGGAGAACCTGCGCCGCATCTGGGAGACGGTGAGCCTGAACGTCCTCGACGGTCCGGCACGCCCCAATACCGCCCCGGACGCCTGGGCCGAGTTGCTGGCCGACGCGATCGTCGGACACGGGCTCGACGATTCCATCCTGGCCCGGCTACGACCGGAGGGATTCGCGTGACGCTCACCGACCCACGCGACGCGCTCGCCGAGCAGAGCAGCTTCATCGGTTACCTGATGGGCCTGGCCAACCTGGGCCGGATGGTGCGCGCGCTGGCCGCCGACGCCGGCCCACCGGCCCAGCCGCCGCGGGCCGCCGACGACCTGGTGTACCTGCTGCTGGGTGTGGCGAGCCTGGGAACCGGCGTCGAGAAACTGGCCGGATCCGTTGCAGCACAACGGCATCAACCCGCAGTGGCGTCACCGCCGACGCTCACCCGGTGGCTGCGATGACCGCCGTGCTCGGGCAGAGCGACTTTCTGCGCGCCCCGGTGCTCGCCGCCGCCCGGCCCGACGGGTTCAAGGAGTGGCACCACTTCGTCGTCCAAGCCCAGGGTTTGCGGCTGCTGATCAACTTCAGCCTGACCAACGAGACATCCCGCGACGGCCGACTCCGGCTGGCCCCGCGGGTGATCATCATCGCCCACGACCAGTGCTGGACCGGCGCCATCGAGCGGTACGACGACACCGCGCTCGACATCTCCGCCGATCTCGGCGACCTGACCATCGGCGGCAACCGGATGACCGTGCGGCCCGACGGCTACCACGTCGTCATCGACCTGCCCGGGCACGACATCGGCGGGGAAATCCATTTCACCTCGGCGAGTCGGCCGTTCGTGGTCAACAACCAGCCGGTGGGAGCGGGCCGGATGTGCTGGTTGTTCGTGCCCAGGCTGCGGGCCGACGGGTGGCTGCGCATCGGTGCCCGGGACCATCGCCTGGATGCCGACGTCGCCTATCACGACCACAACTGGGGACGGTTCTGGTGGGGCGACGACTTCGGCTGGACCTGGGGCACGATCCTGCCCCACGACCCGGCCGACCCGTGGTCGCTGGTGTTCCTGCAGATGACCGACCGGCGACGGTTGCACTGCCTGTCCCAGGCGCTCTACGTGTGGCGCCACGACGAACCGGCCGCGATCTTCCGGCACGCCGCCCTGCGGGTGCGGTCGTCGGGCCGGCTGGAGCGTCCCGCGGACTGCACCCTGCCTCCCCCGATGCGGCTGCTCCTGGACGGCAGCGGACCCCAGGTAGCCGAACGGGTCGAGATCAGCGCGACGCGAGCCGGCGACACCGTGCACGCCGAATTCCGCCCCCACTCCCATGCCCGCCTGGGCCAGCCGAGCGAGCTCTGCCTGGACCGGGCAACCGTGCTGTGCGAGACCACCGGCAGCGCCCGGGTGAGCGGATCGATCGACGGCGAGAGCATCGACTTCACCGGCGCCGGAGTATTCGAGTTTCTCCATGGCTGAACAGGTTTCGTCGCTGCTGCGGCGGTCGGTCCAGCACCTCGCCGACGAGGTGCCGGACAGCTATCGCCTGGTACTCGAAGGGCTCGGGCCGTTGGTGGTCGAACTCGACGTGGATGGCGAGTTGTTCTCGCTGCGCGGCGGCCGACGGCTCGAGGTGTCCGACGGCGCGGCCGAAACGGCCGGCGCACGGATCGTCACCTCGCGGGACGCCATCCTCGACGTACTCGATGCCAGGCTCGGACTCGAGGAGGCGGTGCAGGCGGGCGTGCTGAACGTTCGGGGCTCGCTCGACGACATCCTGCGGGCACACGACACGTTGCGTGCCTACGTCCACGCCGCGATCCGGGCACCGTCGCAGCCCGCACTGCTGGCCGCGCTGCGAGCGGGGTCGCCATGAGCGAAGCCATCACCACCCCGTCGTCCTGCGCCCGGCGCCCTACCGTCGTGGTGCTGGGCGCCGGAATCGCCGGCCTGACCGCCGCTCACGAACTGGCAGAGCGCGGCTTCGACGTCACGGTGTACGAACCCCGGGAGGATGAACGCAACGGGCTGGGCACCCCGCCCGCCGCCAGCTATCCGCCGGTCAAGCTCGGCGGGCTGGCCGCCTCCCAATACTCCACAGTGGGCACGCACGATGGCAGCGCCGCCGAGCTCCGCGCCTTCCCCGGCCGTCGCGGGCAGCCACGTCTTCCCGGGCGCGCGGTTGCCGGTGAGCATGGTTTCCGCTTCTTCCCCGCCTATTACCTGCACATCTGGGACCTGTTCCAGCGCATACCGGTGTACCAACTCGCGGAACAGACCGCCGGCGCGGTCCGCTGGCAGCCGACCTCACGCACCGTCATGGACAACGTCCGGCGCGTGGTCACCCAGGGCACCACGTTGCACGGCAACCCGTCCCTGGTCTTCCCCCGCGAAGCGCCGCGCAGCCCCGCCGAGTCATTCAGCATCGCCGGCCAACTCGCCGGATTGGGTTTCACCCCGGGCGATATCGGGACCTTTGTCAGCAGGCTGCTGCGCTACCTCGTCACCAGTCCGCTGCGCCGCGCCAAGGAGCTGCAGAACCTGTCGGCCTACGACTTCTTCGTCGGACGGGACAACGTCACCGAGCAGCCCCGGTTCGCCTACACGCCACGCTTCGACGCGCTGCTGCTGGAGATGCCCCGGGTGCTGGCCGCCTTCGACTCGCGTTGGGGCGACGCCCGCACCAACCTGACCACCTATCTTCAGCTCCAGCTGCAAATGGACCGCCGCGACAACAAGGCCGACGGGGTGCTCAACGGTCCGACCACCGAATCGTGGTTCGACCATTGGTACCGCCACCTCGCAGAGCTGGGAGTGCGCTTCGTCCGCGGTGCGGCCACCCGCCTGGAGCCGCCCGCCGCCGCCCCTGGCCAGCCACCACAGCTTCGACCGCGGGTTCAGGTCACGCTGAGCGACGGCACCCGGCTGACACCCGACTACACCGTGGTCGCGGTCGACGCCCCAGCCGCCGAGCGGCTCACCGCGGCGCTGCGGGCGGCCGGCACCGGCGGTGCGGTGGCCGGGCTGGACGGGTTCACCACATCCGCCCCACCCACCGACAATCCGCTGCAGCCGGCCGCGTCCCGGCCGCAGGCCCGGCGGGATCCCTACGCGATGGACGAGATGGGGAAGCTGCCCTGGGACCGGTTCCAGACGCTGGGCGGCATCCAGTTCTACTTCGACACCGAGTTCCAGCTGCTGCGCGGACACATGTACTACTCGGGCACGGAGTGGGCGCTGTCGTCGATCAACCAGCACGGCCTGTGGGAGAAGCGACCCATTCTGTCCCGCGATGGCCACGTCTCGGTGCTCTCGGTCGACATCGGCGATTTCAACACGCCGTCGCGTCACCTGGTCGACGAGTCCGGACGTGGCAAGGCCGCCCGGGACTGCACGGCGGACGAGATCGCGAGCGAGGTGTGGCGCCAGATCTCCACCGCCCTCACCGGCAACGTCAGCAACGACGCCGAGGCGTACCTGCCGTGGCCCGCGTGGTACGCGCTGGACCGGGGCCTGGTCATGGACCACGGTCCCGGTCAGGGCGCGGGCCGCCCAGTCCGCAACGAGACCCCGTATCTGGTTCCCATCGTCGGGGACTGGCCGAATCGGCCCGGGGCGGATCCGTGGAATCCGCACGGGACATCGTGGACGTATCGGCCGACCGAGGCACGTTGGCTCGAGGATCTCCAGCAGCGCAATGTCTGGCAGGCCCGCCACGGCGGCTATCAGGTGCATGACAACTCGGTGGTGTTCGCGGGCACCTGGACCAAGACCTTCACCCGGATGACGTCCATGGAAGCGGCGTGCGAATCGGCTCGGCACGCCGTGAACGCAATCCTGGACCACTACATCTGGGTCGCATCCGGCGGTACCGACACCCGCGAGAAGACGACGCTGGACTGGCGGTTGCCCTACGGCTTCCTCGACCAGGGCCTGTCCAGTCCGGTTCGGATGCCCTCCCCCGCGGGTGACTACTGCTACGTGTTCGACGTGGAGAACCGGGAGCCGGCCGACACCCGTCCGCTGCGCGTCCTCGACTCGCAGTACTGCCGGGAGTCGCTGCCCCATCCGTTGGACATCGTCACCGATACCCCGCTCGGCATTACCGTTCCCCCGTTCCCCGGAGGTCAACCCATGACAACGCCACCCGTTGATCCCAGCCAGCAGCTGTTTGCCTACCTTCAGGCCTGGCGGCAGTACCTGGAACAAGCGTTGGGCGGCGTGGCGCCGGGATCGCTGTTCCCGGCCGTCTTGTCGCCCGTGCCGTCGATGCAACCGGGGCCGGCCGTGCCGGCCATGCAACCTCTGCCGGCGATGCCGATGCCGCAGGCGCCGCTCTTGACCGGCCTGCCGTTCGATTACACCCAGCAGCTGCTCGGTTACGTTCAGGCCTGGCGGCAGTACCTGGAGCATACGCTGAGCACACCGCCGTCGCCGCCGGCACCACCGGCACCACCCGAGACGACCAGCCCGCAACCGCCCCCGCCGCAACAGATCGTGCCGCCCGAACATCCCTTCGGTTCGGCATTTCTACGGGTAACCGGTCCAGTCGACCCGCGCACACCCACGGCGCCCACACCACGATCGCTGTACTCCAGTCACACCGAGCCGAGCGAGCCCACCGGGCCGGCGGTGTGGCGGCCAACCGATCAGGGCAGCCCGAGCCGAGCGGCGACGGATCACAGACTCGACGCGCTCGAGGCCCTCGCGCCGAGCTACGAAGAAACCATGCTGCCGGCATTCGCAACCGGCACAGCCGCCGGGATCAGGCCCGGCGCAGCCTGGCGATCCCCAGAACAGCAAGCACCCCGGCAACCGTAGCCAGCACCAACGACAGCACCAGCAGCGGCGCCGAATAGACGACCGCGGTGGTCGATGGCTCGCCGGCCAGTACCGGCGCCACCTCGATCGTGGTCCTGGCCGCCAGCCAGCTCACCACGCTCGCCGCGGCGGCGGCCACAGCCACCACCAACTCGACAACGGCCCGGGCTTTCACTTGGCACGCTCCTCGACCAGCGTCATCAGCGCCGCCCGCAGCGTTCGGTGCCTACGCGCCCAAGCCTGGGCCTTGCGGTCGCCGGTGAGTTTCAGACCGATGCCGGTGCGGCCGCGCGGAATCCCGGAGAGCTCACCGAGCGCGCGGGCGGACTGCCATTTCGGCGTCTCGGCGCCGCTCGCCTCGGGATAGATCAGCACGATCTCATCGATCCGCAGCGTCTCGGTGCCCTGCCGCAAGGTCTCAGCGGTCAATTCGACGGAGGTATGGATGCGCCCGGCCTTGATCTGGATCGCGATGAACGCCGACACCAGGACCAGAAACACCAGCGGGATCCACAAGTCGTTTCCGTAACCGCCGGTCATCTGCAGAATCGCCATCCCGCCACCGGCGAACGGCCCGGCCAGCAGCCACGCCCAACTGGCGCCCTGTTCGTAGAACAGCACCTGCGGTGCGTCTTCACTCATCGATCTCTCCCCTCCGCAGCGGCAGAGCGTTCAGGCCGGTGCCGACGACCAGTAGAACCAATCCCAGCAGGGTAAGGATATGAACCAACCCGAACCGCGCGATCAACGCCACGATCACCACGATGGCCAGGGACAACGCGATCGCGGCCCGCCGGTAGCGCGGGTCACCGGTGCGGCTGCGGCCGGCCAAGAACGCCATGCCCAGACCGGCGAGCGCGGTGAGCACCCCGGTCCCGCGGAACAGCACCGTGTCCAGACCGGGCAGGCTCACCGAGGCCGCGATCATGCCCCCGACGATCAGCAGCACCGAGGCCACCAGCCAGAAGAAGAACCCGACAGTCGCCACGAGCGGGCGTTTCGGCGCGGGCGATGAGGACATCGGCACAGCGTAGCGATTCAGCGGGTGAAGAAGCCGTTGGCATCCTTGCGGTGCAGCAAGTACAGCCCACCGGCGATCAGCACCGAGCCGACGATCGCGGTGACCGCATAGCCGACCGCGGCCGCGTCCTGGCGCTGCCCGGCCAGCAGGCTGCTGATCGAGTGCAGCATCGCCACCAGTCCCCCGCTGGTCAGCAGCGTGCGAGCCCAGCGATACCCCTGGCGCAACAGGAACAGGAACGCCCCGACGATCGACGACAGCACCACCATGAACATCACCGAAAAGGTGATGACGATCGAGCGTTGCGCGCCACCGCCGGGCCCGGCGAAGACGTCGATCAGATACCCGATCACCATGAGCACCAGCGCGGCCGCCCACAGCCAGAACCCGGTGTCGACGTCCTCGGGCCGTCCCTCGGGCGGCTGTTGCGGTTCGGTCGCGGGGACGGTCACGCCAGCCAGCCGGCCACGTCAGCCGCCCAATAGGTCAACACGATGTCGGCCCCGGCCCGCCGAATCCCGGTCAATGACTCCAGGGCCGCGGCCCGCAAATCGATCCAGCCGTTGGCCGCGGCGGCGCAGATCATCGAATACTCACCCGAAATCTGGTATGCGGCAACAGGTACCGGCGAAATATCGGCGGCGGCGCGCACCACGTCGAGGTAGCTCATCGCCGGCTTGACCATCACCATGTCGGCGCCCTCGTCGATATCGAGTTCGACCTCGTGCACGGCTTCGCGGATGTTGCCCGGATCTTGTTGGTAGGTACGCCGATCGCCGACCAAGCTGGATGAGACGGCTTCCCGGAACGGGCCGTAGAACGCCGAGGCGAACTTCGCGGCATAAGCCAGGATCGCGACCTCGGAGTGTCCGGCGGCGTCCAGCCCGTCGCGGATGGCGGCCACCTGACCGTCCATCATTCCGCTCGGGCCCACCACATGCGCACCGGCTTCCGCTTGAGCCACAGCAAGTTCCACGTATCTGGCGTTGGTTGCGTCGTTGTCCACGCGACCCGATGCGTCCAACACCCCGCAGTGTCCGTGATCGGTGAACTCATCGAGGCAGGTGTCGGCCATCAGCACGGTGGCATCGCCGAGGTCCTTGGCAAGCTCGCGCAGCGCCACATTGAGGATGCCGTCCGGATCGGTGCCGACAGTGCCGGTCGGATCCTTGTCCTCGTCGCGGGGCACCCCGAAGAGCATCAGCCCGCCCACCCCGGCGGCCACCGCGTCGGCGGCCGCACGGCGCAACGACTCCGTGGTGTGTTGCACCACGCCGGGCATCGAGGAAATCGGGCGGGGTTCCGACAGTCCGTCGGCGACGAACATCGGCAGCACCAAATGCCTTGGCTCCAGCGAGGTTTGCGCTACCAGGCGACGCATCGCGGGTGTGGTTCGCAATCGGCGCGGCCGATGCCTCGGGTACCCCACTAGCGCGTCTCCTTTTCCGCGAAACCGCATTCCGTAAGGAAAAGCCCGAGTACAAGCCTGCTGGAATGCCGTTTCGGCGGGTCGTTACCTGCGGCGGCTCTTCTTACGCGGCGGGGGCAGTGCCCCTTCGGCGCGCAGTCGCGCGGCATGCTCGGCCAGCGCCTCGACCAGCGGACCCACCGCGGCCGACTCCGGCTGAACATCCACCCGCAAGCCGAATTCCACTGCGGTTTCAGCGGTTTTCGGCCCGATGCAGGCCACGATGGTCCGGGCGTGCGGCTTGCCCGCGATACCCACCAGGTTGCGCACCGTCGAGCTCGAGGTGAAGCAGACCGCGTCGAAGCCACCGGTCTTGATCATCTCGCGGGTGTGCGCCGGCGGCGGAGCCGCACGCACGGTGCGGTACGCGGTGACATCCTCGATCTCCCAACCGCGTTCCCGCAGACCTTCGGCCAGCGTCTCGGTGGCGATGTCGGCCCGGGGCAGCAGCACCCGGTTCACCGGATCGAAAACCTCGTCGAACGGCGGGAACTCGTCGAGCAGGCCCAGCGAGGACTGCTCACCCGAGGGCACCAGCTCGGGGTTGATGCCGAAACCCCGCACCTTGTCCGCGGTGGCCTGCCCCACGCAGGCGATCTTCACGCCGGAGAACGCGCGCGCGTCCAGGCCGAACTCGTTGAACTTCTCCCACACCGCACGCACGGCATTGGTCGAGGTGAACACGACCCACTGGAACCGGCCGTCGACCAGTCCCTTGACGGCGCGCTCCATCTGCGCCGGGCTGCGCGGCGGCTCCACGGCAATGGTCGGCACCTCGATCGGCAGTGCGCCGTGGCCCACCAGCCGGTCGCTCATCTCGGCGGCCTGATCCTTGGTGCGCGGCACCAGCACGGTCCAGCCGTACAGCGCGCGGCTCTCCCACCAGTTCAGCTTGGCGCGGTGAGCCACGGTCTTGCCGAGGGTGACCACCAGCGGCCCGGTCAGCGGCCCAGCCAGCTCGCTACCGGCGGGCTTCTCCAGCACCGCCTTGTCGGTCAGCGCGCCCAGCGTGGTCTCCACCGAACGCTGCTGGCAGGTGGTGCCGCTCGCGGTCACCACCGCGGGCGTGCCCTCGGCCAGGCCGAACTCGATCAGGGTGCGCGCGGCGTCCGGCAGATGCGACGCGGTGGCGTGCAGGATCAGCGGCCCCGGGGCGGCGGCCAAAGCGGCCCAGTCGACATTGGGGTCGCGGACATCGGCCACGGTGTGCGAGGAACCCAGCGGCAGTCCCGCGTAGGTGGGCACCGCGGTGGTGGCGGGCAGCCCGGGGACGATCTCGAAGTTCAGGTGGGTCTTGGCCAGCGCGCCGATCTCGGTGATGACGGCGTCCACCGACAGCGGGTCACCGGCGACCAGGCGCACCACGTTGTAGCCGTGGCGGGCCTCTGCGGCCAGGGTCTTGGCCACCTCGGCGGGGTCGCCAAGCGCGGGGCGGATCTCCGGACCACCGGGGATGATGGCCGCCGCGGCGTCGGAATCGGTGCTCGCGGGGGCCGCGTCATCGGCCGGCTTGGCCGGTGCGGCCGGCGCCGGGCCGGAGGCCGGCGGCAGCTCGGTGCCGATCAGGGCCAGCACGGCTTCGGGAACATCCGGGTCGGTGAAGACCAGTTCGGCATGCGCCAGCACGGCTTGTGCCCGCGCCGTCAACAGTCCAGGGTCCCCGGGGCCCGAGCCCACAAACGTGATGCGGCCGGGCTTTGCCTTGTGCCGAGTCATTCTTTACTCCCGCGCTCTACCAACAGCTCGCGTGCACCCAGCTCGAAAAGCTCCGCGGCCACCGAGACACCCAGTTCAGCGGCCCGATCGGGGGTTCCGATGCCGGACGCACGGATCATGTCAGATCCGTCCAGCGTCGCCACGCAGCCGCGCAACGACAGCTCTTCGAAGACATTGCCGTCCTCATCGATCGACTCGACCACTTCCGCGATCGCGCCTACCGGTGCAGAACAACCCGCCTCCAGTTCAGCGAGCAGGGTCCGTTCGGCGGTGACCGCGGCGCGCGTATCGGCGTCATCCAATTCCGTCAGCACCGCAATCAGCTCGGTGTCTCCGGACCGGCACTCAAGTGCCAGCGCGCCCTGAGCCGGCGCTGGCAACATCTGCACCGGATCGAGTGTCTCCGTGACTTCATCGAGTCGTCCGATCCGGGCAAGGCCCGCCCGGGCGACCACGATGGCGTCTAGTTCACCGCTCGTAACCCTGTTCAACCTGGTATCTAGGTTGCCTCGTAGGGGGCGAATTTCCAAACCGAGACCCAGTGCTCTAAGCTGCGCGGCCCGGCGCAGGCTCGAAGTCCCGACCGTCGACCCGGCCGGCAACTCTCCGAGCACCATTCCGTCACGCGCCACCAGCGCATCCCGGGGGTCTTCCCGGCGCGGCGTCGCGGCGAGCACGAAGCGCTCGTCGCGTGCGGTGGGCAAATCTTTGCAAGAGTGCACGGCCATATCGACGCGGCCGTCGAGGACGGCGTCTCTCAGCGCCGCGGTGAACACCCCGACGCCGATGTCGGCTATCGGCCCCTGGTTGCGGTCACCCTCGGTGGAGATGATCACCAGCTCGCAAGGATGGCCAGCGGCCAGCAAAGCGTCTCTGATGGTGCCGGCCTGCGTGGTGGCCAGCAGGCTACCCCGGGTGCCGATCCGGATTACCGTATCGCGCGTAGTTACCAAGCTCTACTCAGACTTATCGAGATCTGTTGACATAAAGGGCAATTCGCTGGCCGCAACAGCTTCGACGGCCTGCGGATCGAGTTCGAACAGCTCGCGCAGAGCCTCTGCGTAGCTGTCCCCGCCAGGTGCACTGGCAAGTTGTTTCACCCGCACGGTGGGTGCGTGCAAAAGCTTGTCGACGACCCGGCGCACAGTCTTGGCCACCTCGTCGCGGTGGCCTGCCTCCAGGCCGGGCAGCCGGTTGTCCAGCCGCAGCAACTCCGCCTCCACCACGTCGGCGGCACGCTGCCGCAGCGCGGTGACGGTCGGAGTGACCTCGGCCATCCGCTGGCCGGCCAGGTAGTTGGCAACCTCGGCGGCGACGATGTTGCGGGCCGCATCGGCGTCGGTGGCCGCGGCTCGCGCCGACGGCTCCCGCTGAATCCGGTCCATGTCGACCACCCAGACGCCGGGCAGCCCGGACACCGCCGGGTCGACGTCGCGCGGCATTCCGAGATCGCAGATGACGAGCTGCCGGTCACCGTCGGCGGCGTTGCGCTGAGCCAGCGCGTGATGCACATCGGCCAGCGAGACCACCGGGCGCACCGCACCGGTGCTGCTGACCACCACATCGGCGTCGGCCAAAGCCTCCGACAGATGGTCCAGTGACATCGCCTTCGCCGCGACACCCTGCTCGGTGAGTTTGTGAGCCAGTCGCCGGGCCCGCGGCAACGAGCGGTTCACCACATGGACCCGTTCGACTCCGGCCCGCACCAGGTGGGCACCGGCAAGGGCACCCATCGCGCCCGCGCCGATCACCACGGCCGTGCGGCCACCGAGCCCGCCGGGAAGTTTGTTCTCGGCCATGCCGAGGGCCACCGACACCACCGAGGCGCCCGCGGCGTCGATACCGGTCTCGGAGTGCACCCGCTTGCCGACGTTGAGCGCCCGCTGGGACAGCTCGTGCAGGGTGCGCCCGACCGTCTGATTGGCCTCGGCCGAGGAATAGGCGCGGCGCACCTGCCCCAGCACCTGGGCTTCACCGATGACGGCCGAGTCCAGGCCGCTGGTCACCGCGAACAGGTGCTCGACGGCGGCCTCGGCGTAGCGCACGTAGGCGTATTTGGTGAGTTCGTTGAGCGACATGCCGGAATGCTCGGAGAGCACCTGGCCTATGATCGACAGCCCGCCGTGGAATGCGTCGACAACGGCGTACACCTCGACCCGGTTGCAGGTGGAGAGCACCATGGCCTCAGTGACCAAGGAGGACCGCAGCACCTCGTCGATGATCTTGGCCTGATCGGATTCGTCAGTGCTCAACTGCTCCAGAACAGACACCGGCGCGCTACGGTGCGAAACCCCGAATAGCAGCACACTCACGGCATCATCACCACGTCAACCAAGGTAATCGTTTACTGGCCTGCCACCAAATTTTCAGCTAGCTGGCAAGGTCTGCCCGAAGCTGCTGCTCATCGACTTCCCAGTAGCTGTGCTCAGTCCCGTTCAGCAAAATCACCGGCAACAGATCGCCGAACCGGGCCCGCAACGACGAATCTCCCGCATTGGCTGCGACATCCACGTCGGTGCTCACCAGTTCGAAGTCCAGCTCGTCGCGCAGGGCCGCCAGCTGCTCGGCCGCCCGAGCGCACAGGCTGCAGCCCGCCCTGGTCAGCAACGTCACAGTGGGCCGACCGCCCGCACTCGCCCGCTCGCGTTCCACACCGCCAGTATTCCGGCCCGGTGACCTAGGGTGAATTCGTGTCCGAATCCGGTAGTGCCGATGCGCTCGAACAGGAGCTTGCCGCCGACGCCAGCGCCGAGCTCGCTGTCACCGAGCTCGTGCCCGACACCGACACGTCCACGGCGCCGGCCCCGCCGCCCGATCTGACCGCCGCGGCGTTCTTCGACGTCGACAACACCCTGGTGCACGGATCGTCGCTGGTGCATTTCGCCCGCGGCCTGGCCGCCCGCAAGTACTTCACCTACCGCGACATCCTGGGCATCGGGTACGCGCAGGCCAAGTTCCAGCTCACCGGCAAGGAGAACAGCGACGACGTCGCCGAGGGCAAGCAGAAGGCCCTGGCGTTCATCGAGGGCCGCTCGACCGCCGAGCTCACCGAGCTGGGCGAGGACATCTACGACGAGATCATCGCCGACAAGATCTGGCCGGGGACCCGGGCGCTGGCCCAGATGCACCTGGACGCCGGCCAGCAGGTGTGGCTGGTCACCGCGACCCCCTATGAGCTGGCCGCCACGATCGCCAAGCGTCTGGGATTGACGGGTGCGCTGGGCACCGTCGCCGAATCGGTCGACGGGGTGTTCACCGGCCGGCTGGTGGGCGACATCCTGCACGGCACCGGCAAGGCCCATGCGGTGCGGTCGCTGGCCATCCGCGAAGGCCTGAACCTGCGCCGGTGCACCGCCTACTCGGACAGCTTCAACGACGTGCCGATGCTGTCGCTGGTGGGTACCGCGGTGGCGATCAATCCCGATGCCGCGCTGCGCGATCTGGCCAGGGAGCGGGGCTGGGAGATCCGCGACTTCCGCACCGCGCGCAAGGCCGCGCGGATCGGCGTGCCGTCGGCGTTGGCGTTGGGCGCGCTCGGTGGCGCGCTGGCCGCCGTCGCATCGCGCCGCCACGACATCCGCTGAGCAGACCGGCGGCGCTGATAGGCTCCCCCGGCGGGCCACGCTAGTTCGGCTCGGCAGCCAGGCCCGTTTGTGCTCACAGCACACCGAACAGCGCAGGGAATATGAGCATCGCCGCAGACATCATCGGAACGCACTACCGGTACCCCGACTACTTCGAGGTCGGCCGGGAGAAGGTCCGTGAGTTCGCCCACGCGGTCAAGGACGAGCATCCGGCGCACTTCAACGAGGAAGCCGCCAAGGAGTGCGGCTACGACGCAGTGGTGGCATCGCTGACGTTCGTTGCGGTGGCCGGGCGGCGCGTGCAGCTGGAGCTGTTCGACAAGTTCGATGTGCCGATCAACCTGGAGCGCGTGCTGCACCGCGACCAGAAGCTGGTTTTCCACCGGCCGATCCTGGTCGGCGACAAACTGTGGTTCGACTCCTACCTGGACTCGGTGATCGAGTCGCACGGCACCGTGATCTGCGAGATCCGGGCCGAGGTGACCGACGACGACGGCAACCCGGTGATCACCAGCGTGGTCACCATGTTGGGCGAAGCGGCCCATCCCGATGAGGCCGACGAGATCAGTCAGCAGATCGCCGCGGCGCGCGACGCCGCCATCGCGAAGATGATTGCTGGGCAAAAGTCCTGAGGCTGCCGCTTCTTCTCTCGCGAGCAGACACAAACTCGCCCATTTTCGCGTGAAAATGGGCGATTTTGCGTCTGCTCGCGGTGAAAAGGTGAGGCGAAAAACTCAGCCGAAGAACATGTTCCGGCGGCCGGCGAGCAGCTGATACAGCGTGTGCTGGATGGTCTCGCGCACCTGATCGGTGAGTTCGAAGGTGACCATCGGGTCGTCGGCAGCACTGTCGTCATAGTGCGTGGTGTCGATCGGCTCACCGAACTGGATGTGCCACTTCGACGGCAACGGCACCAACCCGAGCGGGCCGGCAAGCGGGAACAGCGGGGTCACCGGGAAGTACGGCAGGCTGAACAACCGGGCCAGCAGCTTGACGTCGGCGAGCATCGGGTAGATCTCTTCGGACCCGACGATCGAGCACGGCACGATCGGCGCCTGAGCCCGCAGGGCTGCCGAAACGAAGCCACCGCGGCCGAACCGCTGCAACTTGTAGCGGTCCTTGAAGTTCTTGCCCAGCCCCTTGAAGCCCTCCGGGAAGACCGCGGTGAGCTCACCGTTGGCCAGCAGTCGGTGCGCATCGGTGGTGCAGGCCATGGTGTGCCCGGCCTTGCGTGCGGCCTGCCCGAGCATCGGCAGGTCGAACACCAGGTCGGCGGCCAGCAGACGTAGGTCGCGCTGCCGCGGATGGTGATCGTGCACGGCCACCTGAGCCATCAGCCCGTCGAACGGCAATACTCCCGCGTGGTTGGCCACCACCAGTGCCGCCCCGGTCTTGGGCAGGTTGTCGATACCGGACACCTCGACCCGGAACCAGGACCGGAACAGTGTCCGCAGCAAAGGCAGAAAGATTGCGTTGTTGATATGCGGGTCGAAGCCGAACTCGTCGACGTCGTAGTCGCCCGCCATCCGGGTGCGGAGGAATTCCGAGATCGCCGAGATCCGCTTGGCCAGCTCGTTGGGGCCCTCTTCTACTGGAGGCTGAGTCGGTGCGGCGTGACGGTGCTGGTCGATCTCGCGCACCACGGCGGCGATTTGCTCGGCCGACGCCCGGCTGCCCGGATCCGTCAGTACCGACGGATGTCTGCGCGCGCTCTCGGAACGGGCCGCAGCACGGCGCGCGGCGGATCCACGGTTTGAATTCCCGTGTAACGGAATGACTTTCGCTTTAGGTTCGCCCGCCACGTCGATACCTTCTCCCCACCCGGGATTAGAGCCAGACTACTAATGTCCCCACCGCTGCGCCATCCCCACGGCACGGTTCTCCATTGAGCGCACCCATTTCGGGTCGACGATCGGCGTCAATCCCCTCCCGCGGACGTAATCGTCGAAGGCTTCGTTGGTCGTCCACTTGGGACTGTAACCCAGATCCCTGTGCATTCGCGTAGTGTCCATGACCCGGCCGTAGCTCAGATAGTCCATCTGCTCACGGTCCAGCTCGGTGTAGCGGGCGGCCCGACTCAATGAATTGACCGCCGACAACGCCCCACGCGGTACCGGAACCCGGACTCGCCCCGACCGCCGGATCGCCTGGCTCATCATGATGATGCCCGACGCGCCGATGTTGAACGTCCCGGCCTTACCGGTCACCGTCGCGTGTTCCAGGGCGCCGAGCGCGTCCTGTTCGTGCAGCAGTTGCAGCCGCGCATCGTGCCCGAACAACGACGGGACCACAGGCCCGGCCAGATACCGCGACAATGCGGTATCCATCGCCGGGCCGATCATGTTGGCCAGCCGCAGAATGGTCAGCGCGATGTCCGGACGCCGCCTGGCCAGCCCGCGGGCATAACCCTCGATGTCCATGCTGTCGCGGGCGAACCCGTCACCCGGTGGGCGACGGGCACTGCTCTCCTCGCTGAACATCACCGGATCCCGGGCGCTCGAGCCGTAAATCTCCGAGGTCGACTTGAGCACCACCCGGCGTACCGTCGGCGCCTTCTGACAGGCCGCGAACAGTTGGATCGCGCCCATCACGTTGAGTTCCTTCAGCGTGGCCCGCCCGCCGGACCGAGGCGCGTAAGAAGCACCCGCGGCATGCACCACGGTGTCCACGTGCCCGTTCCGGATCACCTTGCCGATGAACGGGTTACGGATGTCGGCCCGGACAAACTCGGCACGGCCCATCCGACGCATCAGATCCTTGCTGGGGACCACCGCGTCGACGGCGATGACGTGCTCGATCAACGGGTTCTGCGCCAGCCTGGCGGTCAGATAACCACCGAGGAACTTGCACGCACCCGTGATCAGAACGACTTTCGGATGGGGGGCAGCAGCTTCCGACTGTGCCCCACCAGAAGAGCCCGCACCAGTCGGCCCAGGGACTCCCGGCGGGCGTTCCCCCGAACGACCATCAGAATCCATGGGCTCAGCCTAGCGGCCGCAGCGGAAGGCTACTTGCCAAGCTTTCTACGCTGCACCCGGGTACGCCGAAGCAGCTTGCGGTGCTTCTTCTTCGACATACGCTTACGCCGCTTCTTGATGACTGAGCCCATAAAACCCGGTATCTCCGCTACTGACGATGATGATTGACCCGGTCACTTTACCCGGGCTTGCCATCGAAACGGAAAACGCCGGTCTGCTCACGCGCCCAGCCCACGGAAACGACGCCGTTTAGCCAGCGTCGAAGTACGAAGTCTCCAGCAGATCGTGGACAGCCTTGGCGTGCACCCGGAACGATCGGCCCACTCGAACCGCAGGCAGCTCGCCGTTGTGCACCAGCCGGTACACCGTCATCTTCGAGACCCTCATCAAGCTCGCCACCTCGGCGACCGTCAGAAATTGAGCTCGGGGCTGGCCGTCACCAGCGTCCCGCGCCGATGGCCCGTTCATAGACGTCATCGCAACCCAATCAATCAGGCACGGACAGTTCCAGCGGCTTCCCCACCGCTGGCACCAACCCGCGCATACAAGGGGAGAATAGCGTGGCGGGTGGGGTTACTGCGACGGGTGTGGGCTAATCAGTCGGAAATAATCTAATTACTCGGATGTAATTCCGAGCTGCTCAGAGCGTATTTTCGCGGCCTGAACGGCGTTGGCGACCGTCGCCCGCAGCCCGCCACGCTCCAGTTCCCGCAGCCCAGCGGCGGTCGTCCCGGCCGGCGAGGTCACCATCGCGCGCAGTTGGGCGGCCGTGGTATCCAGCGCAGCACCCCCGGCCGCATCGATCTCATCGAGACGCTCCAGCAGCATCGCCGCCGAACCCGCCATCGTGTGCACCGCCAGATTGGTGGCCACCGCACGCGACAGTCCCGCGTCGACACCCGCATCGACCAACGCCTCGATCATCAGGAAGAAGTACGCCGGCCCGGACCCGGACACCGCCGTCACCGCGTCCAGCTGTGATTCGGTGACGGTGATGACCCCGCCCACGGCATCGAAGATCGACGAGACCTCCTTGAGCTGATCGGCGTTGGCGAACCGTCCGGCGGCCACCGCGCTCACCCCGCCGCCCACCAGGATCGGGGTATTGGGCATCACCCGGATCACTGGCGCTCCGGCCGGCAGCTTGGACTCGTAGTACGCGGTGCTCACCCCGGCCGCGATGGTGACGTACACCTGCTCGGCGGTGTCGGTGTCGGCGCGCCCCGCCACTTCGGCGATCTCGTCGACCACGGGCTCGACATCGGTCGGCTTGACCGATACGACCACATAGTCGGCGTTCTCGACGGCGTCGGCGACCGAGGTCACCCGCACGGAGTACTTCTCCGACAAGAACTTGGCCCGGTCCGGAAACTTCTCCGCAACCACCATGTCCTTGACCTGCCTGCCGGACCGTAACAGTCCCGAGAGCAGTGCCTCACCCATGCTTCCGCCGCCAATGATCGCGATTCTCGACATGGGCGACAGCATGTCACGGCTCCGACGTCAAGACCCCATCGACGCCTCCGCGTCAGGCGTCCGCGGGCACCATCGCCAATTGCCGCGATTGCACGATGATCCGGCCCTCACAGTCGACCACGATGTGGTCCTCGTCGAACCAGTCCTGACCGATCTGTACCGAGGTACACATCACCCGCAGCCAGCCGTCCGCCGGCAACGCCCGCAGATAGGCCGTCAGCTGGACCGTGGGCGCCCAACCGGTGCGCTCCACGGCAAAGGTCACCGGGGCCGACACATCTCCGCACAGGAGCGCGAACAGCACGTCGGGCGCGACGCCCTTGGGCCGCACCCAATACTCGAAAACCGGTGGGCCACCGTCGGTGCGCGGACCCATGGTGTGCAGCGCCGGGCGAATGTCACAGCCGTGCGCCAGATGCACGATGGGTTCCATCGGGTGGCCGGGCCCGATCGGCTCCAGCCCGGGCGGCGGCTCCGGCGTCATCAACGGCACCACCGGGTTGAACGACAGCAGCGGCGGCACATGGTGTTCGGGCTCGCCGAGGGTGATCGCGGCCCGAACCGCGACTCTCTGCTCTTCGCGCGAGCGCTCATCGCCCACTCGGACTCCTTGCCTGAGCTCCACATCGACCAGGCTGATCCGGCGGCCACGCTTGAGCACCGTGGTGACCAGCTGCATCGGCCCGGGATCCGGAGCCCACAGGTAGTTGGCCGACATCGCGATGGGCTGCATGGCACCGCCCAGCTCGGTGCGCGCGGCATTCGCGCACAGTGCCAGCATCGCGCCGCCGTGCACCTTGGGGCCGATCGTCCAGTGCTCATTGAGCTCGCCGTGATAGACGCCGTCGCCAACCGGCGTCAGCGCCATGGCATCGGTGAACAGGGTGGAGCCAGGCATGCGCAGTCCTTCGTGGGGCTGGTCGGATCGGGTCAGTGCAGCAGATGGGTCCGGGCGAATTGCAGCGACTCGGTCAGCAGCGCCTCCCGCTCGGAGGCGGTGCGAGCCGCCGAGGTGGTGACCTCCAGGACGACGTGCCCGGAGAAATTCCCGGCCGCCAGCATCTGGCACACCTCGGCCGCGGGCTGGCTGCCGCGGCCGGGCACCAGATGCTCATCGGTGGACGCGCCCTTGCCGTCGCACAGATGCAGGTGCACCAGGCCATCGCCCATCCGCCGGGCCATGTCCAGGGCATCGGTGCCGGCTGTCGCGGTATGGCTCAGATCCAGGGTGTAGTGCGCGTGATTGCCGTCCAGCGGGTCATATGACGGCGCAAACGCGGAGATGCCCGGCCCAGGCCCGCCGCCGCGTTTGCGCATCCGATCGATCGACGTCTCGCCCGCCCCGAAGAACCGGTCGGCACGGAACGGAAACATGTTCTCCACCGCGACCAGGATCTCGCTGTCGGCCTCCAGCTGGGCAACCTGATCGCTGAACCCCTCTGCGTAGCGGCGCTGCCAGCGGAACGGTGGATGCACGACGACGGTCTGTGCGCCCAACTGTTCGGCGGCGCGCACGCTGCGTTCCAGCTTCGAGATCGGGTTGGCCCCCCACACCCGCTGCGAGATCAGCAGGCAGGGCGCATGCACCGACAACACCGGCACGCCATAGTGCGCAGACATCTTGGCGACGGCATCGATGTCCTGGCTGACCGATTCCGCCCACACCATCAGCTCGACGCCGTCGTAGCCGAGCCGGGCCGCGTACTCGAACGCGGCCTCCGTCCTCAGCGGGTAGACCGAAGCAGTCGACAGACCGATCTTGATGGCAGGGCGCACAACGTCATTGTGTACTGGACGTTGATCGCTCCTCGCGTGCGCGGGTGTCTGATCGCTCCTCGCGTGCGCGGATGCCTAGTTCGCCTGCAGCAGAGCCAGCGGCCCGAAGGTGACCAGCGCCCCGACCGCCACCGCGGTCAGCGTGCTGCCGATGTCCTCGGTCTTGCGGACCACCCGCACGCCACCGGCCAGCCCGAGGATCACCAGGACCCCGAGCACCAACGCGACGATGGTGTTCCACTTCCACAGCTGATCGAAGGCGATGAACAGACCTGCGCCGAAGCCCACCGCGATGACGCATTGCCCGACGATCCACAACCCCCGGACCAGCGGTGTGCTGGCGGGGCGCTCGTCGTCGAGCTCGGCCAGCTCATCGACGTCATCGACGTCGATGACGTCATCAGCGTCGTCGACGTGCTCGGCCGGATCGTCGTCGACGGACGGTCCGCCGAACAGCGACGAGTACGAGCCATCCTCGTAGTCGGCATAGTCGGTGTAGTCGGCGTCATCGGCACCGTCGGTGTCGAGGGCGTCGGATTCCACCAGCCGGATCGCGACGGCCGAATCTGCCGCATCCTCATCGTCGAGTTCGTCGAGGGGATCCGGGCTCATCCGTTCGGCGCCGGTGCCCGTCGGTCGATGGTCGCGGGCCGGCGCCTTGTACTTCACG
The DNA here is from genome assembly GCF_029893345.1 of Mycolicibacterium frederiksbergense. Taxonomy (GTDB): domain Bacteria; phylum Actinomycetota; class Actinomycetes; order Mycobacteriales; family Mycobacteriaceae; genus Mycobacterium; species Mycobacterium frederiksbergense_B. The sequence goes on from NZ_JARXVE010000012.1 coordinate 94,112, forward strand.
CGGCGCGGGCGCGGCCGAAACTCGATGGGTTCCGGATCGGCGTCGCGAGCCTCCAGATGCGCGTCGTAGTCGGCTTCCGCATCGGCTGCATCGGCACGGACGGCATCCGGTTGGGCGGGCGTGGGCCGGGGCTCGGGCGTGGGCCGCGGCTCGGGCGTGGTCCTGGGCTCGGGCCGGGGCGCCGCGTCACGTCCGTTGCGCACCATGGGCTCATCGCGCGGTTCATCGACGACGATGGGCGCGACGATGGCGGTGTCGACCAGCGGATCCGGCCTGGAACTGGGCTCGGGCTCGGTGTCGTCGGTGATGATCGGGATCTCGCCGGTGAGTTCGGCGACCGTCACCGCGTCACTGTTGCCGCGGCGGCGCCGACGGCGACCGCCGACCGGCGGTGCGCCGATCGTCCCGTTCTTCGCCAGCAACTCCGCTACCGAGATCGGCCGGGTGCCGGATGGGCTGTCTTCTGGTCCTGTCATACCTGTGTTGCCTTTGGGGCTAGCTTTTCCTTAACTTCGGGCATCCCGTGCCGAGGTCTCCACCAAGGCGGTTCCGTCGGCCTCGCTGTCGAGCTTCCGCAGAATCAGCCCTTCCCGCAATGCCCAGGGGCAAATGTCAACGGAATCGACTTGCAGTGCTCGCATACTAGCTTCAGCTACCAAGGCACCGGCCACGATCTGTGGCGCCCGCTCGGCACTAACCCCTTCCAGTTCGGCACGGTCAGCCGCTGTCATCCTAGAGATGAAAGCTATGAGCTGTCTTAAGCCGGCAGCGGTCAGGGTGCGTTTGACCCGGGGACCGGCACCCGAGGGTGCCGCGCCGGTCAGCCGGGCCAGCGATCGGAACGTCTTCGAGGTGGCAACGGCCAGGTCAGGGTTGCCGGCCCGGCGCATGGTGTCACCGGCGTCGGCGAGCTCGGTGGCCAGCCAATCCCGCAGCATCGCGACCCGGCGCCGCCCCGGCGGATCCTCGGGCAGCCACTCCCGGGTCAGCCGGCCGGCGCCCAATGGCAGCGACAGCGCCACCTCGGGTTCCTCGTCGACCCCGCTGGACAGCTCCAGTGAGCCGCCGCCGATATCGATGTTGATGATCCGGCCGGCACTCCAGCCGTACCAGCGGCGCACCGACAGGAATGTCAGCCGGGACTCGTCCACCCCGCTGAGCACCTGCAGGGACACCCCGGTTTCGGCCCGCACCCGGGCCAGCACTTCCTCGGAGTTGGTGGCGTCACGCACCGCCGAGGTGGCAAACGCCATCAGCTCGGAGCAACCCGAGCTGGTCGCGATCTTGGCGAACTCATCGACGGTGGCAACCAGACTGTCCGAACCCTTGCGGGTCAGCTTGCCGGTGTCGTCGATGGCCTCCGCGAGCCGCAGCGCGGCCTTGGTCGAGCTCATCGGGGTCGGATGACCGCCGCGGCGCGCATCAACCACGAGAAGGTGAACCGTGTTGCTCCCGACATCGAGCACGCCTAACCGCACCGCACCAACCTAACCGCTGCCGACCAGCGCTTCGTGGCCGGACCTCCCTGAATGCGCCGTGGCTGGGAAATGCGGTCCCCGATGTAGGGGTAGCGTTTGCGCCGTGACAGGTGCGCATCCCGGTGAAGTGGAGCTGGACTTTGCCCGCGAGTGGGTGGAGTTTTATGACCCGGACGACCCAGCGCACCTGATCGCGGCCGATATGACGTGGTTGCTGTCGCGCTGGACCTGCGTGTTCGGCACACCGGCCTGCAAGGGCACCGTCGAGGGGCGACCGGACGACGGCTGCTGCTCGCACGGCGCGTTCCTGTCCGACGACGACGATCGCGCCCGGCTCGACGACGCGGTCAAGCAGCTGACCGACGAGGACTGGCAGTTCCGGGACAAAGGCCTGGGCAAGAAGGGCTACCTGGAAGACGACGAGTACGACGGCAAGCCCAATCTGCGCACCCGCAGATACAGGGGTGCGTGCATCTTCCTGAATCGGCCCGGATTTCCGGGCGGAATCGGCTGCGCCCTACACAGCAAGGCACTCAAGCTGGGCGTCGAGCCGCTGACCATGAAGCCCGACGTGTGCTGGCAGCTGCCGATCCGGCGCAGCCAGGAGTGGATCACCCGGCCCGACGACACCCAGGTACTGCGGACCGTGATCACCGAGTACGACCGGCGCGGCTGGGGCGAGGGCGGCGCCGACCTGCACTGGTATTGCACCGGCGATCCGGCCGCACACGTCGGCGCCAAGCAGGTGTGGGAGTCCTACGCCCCCGAGCTGACCGAACTGCTGGGCGAGAAGGCCTATGCCGAGCTCGCCGCAATGTGCAAGCGGCGCAGTGGGTTAGGCCTCATCGCCGTGCATCCGGCCACCCGGGCGGCCGAATAATTACATGCCCGAATGACGCGAAGGCCATGGCACCGGTGAAACCGGCGACAGCACCGGCCGGTACCCGATCGGCACCGTCGTGATTTCATGAACCGGATGGGTTGTTGACTTCCGGACCCCATAGGCTGCACCGATGCGTGGCATCATCCTGGCCGGCGGCTCAGGCACCCGCCTGCACCCGATCACCCTGGGCGTCAGCAAGCAACTGCTGCCCGTGTACGACAAGCCGCTGATCTACTACCCACTGTCGACGCTGATGATGGCCGGCATCCGGGACATCCTGCTGATCACCACCGAGCACGACGCCCCGGCCTTCCGCCGGCTGCTCGGCGACGGCTCCGCGTTTGGCATCAACCTCAGCTATGTGGTGCAGCCCAGCCCGGACGGCCTGGCCCAGGCTTTCGTCCTCGGCGCTGATCACATCGGCACCGACACGGTGGCTTTGGTGCTGGGGGACAACATGTTCCACGGCCCCGGCCTGGGAACCAGCCTGAGCAGGTTTCAGAATGTCAGCGGCGCGGAGATCTTCGCGTACTGGGTGGCCGACCCGGCGGCATACGGTGTGGTGGAGTTCGACGCCGAAGGCAGAGCGTTGGCTGTGGAAGAGAAGCCGTCGAAACCGAAGTCGCATTACGCGATTCCCGGGTTGTATTTCTACGACAACGACGTTGTGCAGATAGCACGATCCTTGAAGAAATCCGCACGCGGTGAATACGAGATCACCGAGATCAACCAGACTTACCTCGACCAGGGCAAGTTGAACGTCAACGTGATGGCCCGCGGTACCGCGTGGCTGGACACCGGGACATTCGACTCACTGCTGGACGCCAGCGACTATGTCCGCACCGTCGAACGCCGACAGGGCTTGAAGATCGGCGTGCCCGAAGAAGTCGCCTGGCGCATGGGCTTCATCACCGATGACCAAGTGGCGCAACGCGCCAACGCATTGCTCAAATCAGGCTACGGTCGATACCTGCTTTCCTTGCTAGAGAGGCGGTAGCTGAAGGCCCGAGCCTGGCTCAGCCCTCCAGCTTGTACCCCAGGCCGCGCACGGTCACCAGGTGCACCGGGTTGGCCGGATCGGCCTCGATCTTGGATCGCAGCCGTTTGACGTGTACATCGAGCGTCTTGGTGTCACCGACGTAGTCGGCACCCCACACCCGGTCGATGAGCTGGCCGCGGGTGAGCACCCGGCCGCTGTTGCGCATCAGGTATTCGAGCAGATCGAACTCCTTGAGCGGCAACGTGATCTGTTCCCCGTTGACGCTGACCACATGGCGTTCCACGTCCATCCGCACCGGTCCGGCCTCCAAAACGCCGTCACCGGTGCCGGCGTCGTCGGTGTCGGCGCCGCGGCGCAGCACCGCACGGATCCGCGCAATCAGTTCACGGGCCGAATACGGCTTGGTGACATAGTCATCGGCGCCGAGTTCCAGACCGACAACCTTGTCGATCTCGCTGTCGCGTGCGGTAACCATGATCACCGGCACGCTGGAGCGGGCACGCAGTTGCTTGCAGACGTCGGTACCGCTCATCCCGGGCAACATCAAATCCAGCAGCACGATATCGGCGCCGGAGCGCTCGAACTCGGCCAGCGCGGAGGGACCATCGGCCACCACGGTGGTCTCGAAGCCCTCCTTGCGGAGCAGGAATGCCAGGGGATCGGCCAGCGACTCCTCGTCCTCAACGATCAACACGCTGGTCATCGGTCTCGCTAATCCTCTCGTTCGGCTGAGCCACTGGTGGACTCATCGGTTTCGGGATAGGCCGGGATCGACAACGTGAACGTCGACCCGGTACCCGGCTGACTCCACAGCCGGATGGTTCCGTTGTGGTTGGCGGCCACGTGCTTGACGATCGCCAGGCCCAGCCCGGTTCCGCCGGTGGCGCGTGACCGGGCCTTGTCGGCCCGGAAGAACCGCTCGAAGACCCGCTCCTGATCGGCCTTGGCGATCCCGATACCGCGGTCGGTGACCGCGATCTCGACATTGCCGCCCCGCCGGCGCCGGCTGACGGATATTCCGGACCCGTTGGGCGAGTACGCAATTGCGTTGGACACCAAGTTAGCGATGGCGGTTACCAGCAAGGCCTGGTCGCCCAGCACCCGGTAACTGGTCGGCGCGTCGGTGGTGATCGCGATATCGGCCTTGTCGGCGGCCACCTTGTGCCGCGACAGCGCTTCGGACACCACGCTGTCGACGTCGACGGCCTCCAGGTCGGGCAGCCGCTCGGCGCCCTGCAGCCGGGACAGCTCGATCAGCTCGCCGACCATATCGGCCAGCCGCTGCGATTCGGCCACCATCTTGTCGGAGAACCGGCGCACCATGTCCGGGTCGTCGGCCGAGGCCTGCAGCGCTTCGGCCAGCACCCGCATGGCGCCTACCGGGGTCTTGAGTTCGTGGCTGACGTTGGCGACGAAATCCCGGCGGGTCGCCTCCATCCGGGCATGCTCGGATTGATCGTCGGCGTAGACGACCGCAAAGCGGCTGTCCTCGCCGGACAGCGGCCACACCGTGCCACGCACCGAGAGTCCCGACCGTCCCGGGTGGGTGACCTTGCGCGGTGACAGGTCGACGTCGATGCCCTGACCGGTGGCGAACACCTGTTTGGCCGCACGCCAGGCCCGGTCGTCGAGAAGCCGGTCGCGCACCACGCCGAGCTCTACGGCCCGGCTGTTGGCGTAGACGACGTCGTTGAAGGTGTCGACCACGACGATGCCGTTGGGCGACGCCGAGACGACGTACTGCAGCATCTGCGACACCGTCAGGCCCGCCTCATCGGCTGCGCGACGCTGCCGCCTGGCAACGAAGCGGGGCGCGACTGCGGCACCCACACCCGCACCGACAAGCAGCGCGAGCAGCGACAGGACCGCCGTCAGCACCAGTGCCGACACCAAGCTCACGCGAAAATCGTACGCATCCGGTGAACGTCATCCCAGCAGCGTGCGGCCAAAACGGGACAAGTCACACCGTCAATTACAGGTGTTCGGCTGGCGTTAACCTCCGGTAACCTGCCGTTCGCCCACGGGCCCGCCCGAAACGCCGAAACCGCATTCCGGCAGGAAAAGTGCGAGTGGAGCCCTGCTGGAATGCGGTTTCGGCGAAAGATAGTTACTTCTTGGCTCCCTGCGCGGCCACTGCGGCCGCACCCGCGGCGGCAGCCTCGGGATCGAGGTACTCACCGCCCGGGACCAGGGGCTTCAGGTTGTCGTCGAGCTCGTAGAGCAGCGGGATGCCGGTCGGGATGTTCAGCCCGACGATCTCTTCGTCACTCATCCCGTCGAGGTACTTGACCAGCGCACGCAGCGAGTTGCCGTGCGCGGCGATCAGCACGGTCTTGCCGGCCCTGAGGTCGGGCACGATCGTGTCCTCGTAGTACGGCACGAACCGGGTGACCACGTCCTTGAGGCATTCGGTCAGCGGGCCGCCGCCGATCTCGGCGTAACGGACGTCGGCGTCCTGGCTGAACTCGCTGCCCTTCTCGATGGGCGGCGGCGGGGTGTCGTAGCTGCGCCGCCACGCCATGAACTGCTCTTCGCCGTACTTTTCCTTGGTCGCGGCCTTGTCCAGGCCCTGCAGCGCGCCGTAGTGCCGCTCATTGAGCCGCCAGTCGCGGTGCACCGGGATCCAGTGCCGGTCGGCGGCGTCGAGCGCCAGGTTCGCGGTGGTGATCGCGCGGCGCAACAGCGAGGTGTAGACCACATCGGGCAGCACGCCCTGCTCGGCGATCAGCCGGCCACTGCGCACGGCCTCGGTGCGGCCCTTGTCGGTGAGGTCGACGTCGACCCATCCCGTGAACAGGTTCTTCTGGTTCCAGTCGCTCTCACCGTGGCGGAGCAGAATCAGCGTCGGCATGGAGCCGATCCTCTCACGTGGCGTCAGTCCTCGATCAGGCGCTCTTCGATCAAATGTTCAAAGGCCTTCAGGTTCTTCAGCGACTCACCGCGCGACACCCGCCACTCCCATTCCTTCTGGATCGATGAGCGGAAGCCCAGTTCCAGCAGGGTGTTGAAGTCGGAATCGACAGCCTCCAGCACCTGGCCGAGCACCCGGTCGACCTCGTCGGCGGTGACCGAGGCGAGCGCCATCCGGCCGACGAGGTAGATGTCGCCGACGTTGTCGAGGGTGTAGGCGACGCCGTAGAGCCGGCGGTTGCGCTTGAGCAGGAACCGATAGACGCCTTCGAAGTTCTCATCGGGTTTGCGGCACACGAACGCCTCCACCCGCACCGAATGCTCACCGATGCTCAGCAGGGTGTTGGTCACCAGACGGCGTTCGCCGGGCAGTTCGACGACGATGCCGGGCAGGCCGCCCTGGGCGCCTTTGTGCCGGTGGTAGACGAGGTCATGCTCGTCAAGGGTGTCGGTGATGATCTGTTCGACGCTCATGCCCGCACGCCCCGGCGCAACGCGAACCGTCGCCCGGCCCGGCGGCCGGACGGCCTCCGGTTCCGGGATCGGTAGTCGCCCATCGCATGCGCGTAGCTGTTCAGCAGCGCATCGACGGTGTGCGCCCAGGAGAACTGCTCGGCGTGGGCCGCGGCGGCCGCACGCAGCGGGCCCGGGTCGCGCTGCAGCACCGCATCGATCGCGGCGGCCCAGTCGTCGACGTCGTGTCCGTCGACCAGGGCCCCGCTGACGCCGTCGGCCACCGCGACCGGCAGACCGCCGACCGCCGCCGCCACCACCGGTGTCCCGCAGGCCTGGGCTTCGACGGCGACCAGGCCGAAGGACTCGGAGTAACTGGGCACCGCGACCAGATCAGCCGCGCGGTACACGTTGACCAGCTGTTCGCGGGATTGCGGGGGCAGGAACGTCACCCGGTCGGTGATACCCAGTTCGTCGGCCAGACGAACCAGGGTGTCGGGCTCGGCCAGCCCGCTCCCGGAGGGGCCTCCGGCCACCAGCACCCGCACTCCGGGCAGCTTGGCGGCAGCCCGCAGCAGCACGTCGGGCGCCTTGAGCGGCTGGATCCTCCCCACGAACGCGACCACCTGCTCGTCGCGCGCAATGCCGAGCACCGCGCGGGCCGCGTCGCGATCCCCCGGCGTGAAGGCATCCAGATCCACCCCGGGATGCACCACATCGATCCGCCCCGGATCGGCCTGATGCAGCGAAACAAGCTGCTGCGCTTCATGTTCGGTGTTGACGATGAGCCGGTCGGCCTCGTCCACCACCTGCTGCTCCCCCACTGCGCGCAACGGCGGTTCGGGCGAGTCGCCCGCGGCCAGCGCGGCGTTCTTCACCGCCGCCAGGGTGTGCGCGGTGTGCACCAGCGGCACCGCCCAGCGGTCCCGGGCCAGCCAGCCGACCTGACCGGACAGCCAGTAATGCGAGTGCACGACGTCGTAATAGCCGGGCTCATGGGTCGCCTCGGCGCGCAATACGCCCGCGGTGAACGCACACAGCTGGGTGGGCAGATCGTATTTGTCCAGGCCCTCGAACGGACCGGCGATCACATTGCGCACCAGAACTCCCGGCGCCACCTGCGCCACCGGCGGATCGGCCGATGAGGTCGCCCTGGTGAAGACCTCGACTTCGACGCCCCGGCGGGCCAGCTGCAACGCGGTCTGCAGCACGTAGACATTCATCCCGCCGGCGTCCCCGGTACCCGGTTGAGCCAACGGCGAAGTGTGTACGGACAACACCGCGACGCGGCGAGGAGTCTCGAGGTCTGGGGCTAGACGCACGCTCTCATGTCTACACCGCCGCTATCCCTGCCCCGTTCGCGGATCGGCGGGTTTGAGCGCGCCGCATGGCGCCGATCGGATCGGAGTACAACCCGCCCAGCGACACGATGCCCGCACCGGCCTCCTGGACCCGGTTGCCGAAGGCCGTCACCCGGATATCGCGTGCCCCCAGCACCGACCGCCGCGCGACGGCGTCCTCCACCACCGGGATGCCCTCGGGATACTCGGTGAAGGCCTGGCCGCCGACCACCAGGTCGTCGGGGTTGAGCAGATCGCGCAGCAGCGCGACGGCCTCGCCGAGCACCCGGGCACGATCGGCCAACAACTCGACGGCCTGCTGGTTGCCGGCGCGCGCCGCGCGCAGCACCGCGGGCAAGGTCGAGGCCGGGCCCTCGGCCGGCACGATACGCAGCCGGCGGGCCGCGTTGAGCACCGCCTCGTCACTCACGGTGGATTCCAATTGTCCTGTGCCACCGAGAAGTTCGGACTGCGCGGGCAGCCCGGCGATGGTGCCGGGCCCGCTGGCCGGGGAGTGCACGCGGCCGTCGATGGACAGTGCATAGCCGACGGTTTCGCGGGCATAAACGTAGAGGCTGGTCCTGGCCTGGGCGCCGACGGACTCCGCCGAGGATCGCCGTCCGCCCAGCAGCAGCTCGGCGCCGGCCATCGCGTCCACATGCGAGGCCACCGACACCGGCAGCCCGAGAGCTTCGGCGAGCACCGGGCCCACCGGAGCGTCGGCCCAACCCAACCGCGGGTGGTCGAGATAGCCGGTGGTGCTGTCGACCACGCCACCGGCGGCGACGCCGACCCACAGCGGGCGGCGGCGGTGCCAGCGGCTCAGGTAGCGGCGGGCACTGGCGGCCAGCGTGGCCAGGGCCGCGGACTGGGATCCCGACGGGGTGGGGGTCTCGACCACATCGAGGGTGCGGCCGAACAGGTCGGTGGCCACGATGATGGTGGTGCGGGCGCCGATGTGAATCCCCAGGGTCAGGTAGGGCTCATGGTTGGCCTCGACCGGGACCCGGGGCCGCCCGATCGCACCCGATACGGCCAGATCGGCCCGCTCCCGCAGGACGCCGGCCTCCAACAGGGCGGTGACCTGGCGGTTGACCGTCGCGATGCTCAGCCCGGTGAGCTGGGCGACGGTGTCCCGGGCGATCGGGCCGCGGCTGCGAACGGCGCTGAACACCGACGCCGCGGCGACATCGGGCACCTTCAGCGCGGGCGCGACGATGTGCAGCAGCCGCGACTGCGGGTAACGCCCGGCGGGTGTCAGCGGTCGGCCGGACCGAGCGGAGCCGGCGGCGGTACGGCGGGGGGTGGCAATAGCGGTGGTCACGTGAGTGGTCCTTACTGGTCGTCGACTGGTGGGACGGGGCCACACCTGGCGACTCAGCAGGACAGAAAACGGTGTCCGGGATCAGTCAGGCACGGCGGGTGCGCAACAACACGCACACCGCACGAAGCGGGACTGCAGATTCCGGGACACACCGCGAATTTAGCACGCCGATCTAAAGTTGGTCGGATGACGACATCACGGTCGGGTCAACGGGTGGCAGTGGTTACCGGCGCCAGCGCGGGCATCGGCGCCGCGACCGCAAAAACCCTTGCCGCCCTGGGGTTTCACGTAGTCTGCGCGGCCCGCCGAGCCGACCGGATCCAGGCCCTGGCCAACGAGATCGGCGGCACCGCGATTGTGGCCGATGTCACCGACCAGGCCGCGGTGGACGCGCTGGCGGCCCGCCTGGACCGGGTGGATGTGCTGGTCAACAATGCCGGCGGGGCCAAGGGACTGGAGTCCGTGCTGGACGCCGACCTGGATCATTGGCGGTGGATGTGGGAGACCAACGTGCTCGGCACCCTGCGGGTCTCCCGGGCGCTGCTGCCCAAGCTGGTCGCCTCCGGTGACGGCCTGATCGTCACGATCACCTCGATCGCCGCGTTCGAGACCTACGACGGCGGCTCCGGGTACGCCGCGGCCAAACACGGCCAGGGAGCGCTGCACCGCACGCTGCGCGGTGAGCTCCTCGGAAAACCGGTGCGGCTCACCGAGATTGCGCCCGGCGCGGTGGAAACCGAGTTCTCCCTGGTGCGGTTCGACGGGGATCAGGAACGCGCCGACAACGTGTACCGGGGCATCACTCCGCTGGTCGCCGAGGACGTCGCCGAGGTGGTCGGATTCGTTGCGTCACGCCCGGCGCACGTCAACCTCGACCAGATCGTGATGAGACCGCGCGACCAGGCGCCGCACGGAAGGTTCAGCCGGAGGCTGAGCGACTAGCACGGTAGCCGCCGCGAGGGTTAGCCGCCGGTTGCGGGCCGCGGCCTCGTGGGGGTCGTGGGCGTGCCCGACAATGTGGGCGCGTCGGCCGGCGTCGCGGGGGCGCTGGCCGGGATGTTCGACGGCGCGTTTTGGCCCGACAACGCCGACATCGCCGTCCATTCGCCCCAGGGAATGGCCCAGTCCCACAGGTCGCCGTCAGCGTAGGACAGCTGGATGCGGGTACCGGTGACCTCGACCGGGTCGCCGTACAGCGCGGTGCTGAAGTACTGCTGCGCGTCGTCGAGGGACAGGTTGATGCAGCCGTTGGTGACGTTGCTGTTGCCCTGAGCACCCGAACTGGCCGGGTTGGCGTGGATGAACTCGCCATTGTTGGAGATCCGCACCGCGAACCGTTCCCGCACGTTGGCATAGCCCGCCGCGGGATTGGTCATGTAGAAGTCCTCGTACTTCTCGGTGACCACGTGAATCCCGCTCCGAGTGACGTTGCGATCCAGGTCGCCTTCCCCGTAGCTGCACGGGAAATCCATCAGCACGGCGCCCGAGCCGTCGAGCACCTGGATCCGGTGTGAGGTCGCCTCGGCCTTGACCAGCTGCCGTCGGCCGATCGCGAAGTCGAGTGTGGAGTCGGCTGCACCGTAGGCGCCGTCGCCGAAATTGACCCCGTACAGCGGCGCCTTGACGCTGACCGTGGTTCCGGCCGGGAAGTACTCGCGGCTGCGCCAGTGCACGCGTGAGCCCCCGGCTTCGTCGGGCAGCCAGGCCCAGCCACCCTCGACCGCCGGCACGGTGGTGACCTGCAGCGCTTTTTCGACGGTCGCCCGGTACTTGTCGTCGATCGCGGCGTCGAACTGCAGGATGATCGGCGCGGCCACCCCGACGGTCTGGCCGTCGGCGAGCTGGAACTGACCGTTGACCTGCTTCTGCGGGGCGACGGTGGTGAACTTCCCCTGCACCGGCTCGGCCTTGCCGTCCTGTCCCACCACGGATCCGGCCCAGGTGTAGGTGGCGTCGTAGCCGAGGGGCTCGGTGACAGTAAACGCGGTGCGGTCGCTGTTGAATTTGCCGGTGACAACTTTGCCGTTGGCATTGGTCAGGCTGACCCGCTGGAACCAGCCGTCGCTGACCTTGACCCCGACCGGCGCGGTCGGCAGGACGCCCTCGGCGTCGGCGGCCGGCTCATAGGTCACGGTCGGTGCCGCCGGGGTTGCCTCCTGCGGCCCCGAGATGGGCGAATTCCCCGAACACGCGGCCAGCACTCCGGCCCCCATCCCGACGGTCAACACCGTCAGGGCGCGCCGCCGGTTCAACAACGGCGCGTTGGCCTCCATATCACCGGCTGGTCTCACGTCGACCTAGGGTACCGACAGATCGCACCCGATCAGAATCGGTTCAGGCCGCAGCGTGATGCCGAAGTGCGCCCGAACGCCGGCCTGCACCGCCCTGGCCAGCGCAATTACCTCGGCACTGTTGGCTGCGCCACGGTTGGTCAGGGCCAGGGCATGCTTGGTGGAAAGCCGCGCGGCGGCGCCGTCGCCGGGATAACCCTTCCCGAAGCCGGCGTGTTCGACGAGCCAGCCGGCGGCCAGCTTGACCCCGTCGGGCGCCGGGTAGTGCGGCACCGGGCCGGCCCCGGCGGCCTCGGCGGCGGTCTGCACCCGCTCGAACTCGGCCGGCGACACCACCGGGTTGGTGAAGAACGACCCGACGCTCCAGGTGTCATGGTCTTGCGGGTCGAGCACCATCCCTTTGCCGGCCCGCAGCCGCAGCACGGTCTGGCGAACTAGCATCGGGTCGGCCCGCTCCCCCGGCTCCACGCCCAGTGCGGTGGCCAGTTCCCGGTACCGCAGCGGCGCGCTGCGGCCCTGATCGTCCAGGGCGAACTCCACCTCGACAACGATGACGGCGTCGGAGTGTTTGAGAATGCTGGTGCGGTAACCGAACCGCAGTTCTTCCGGTGCGGCCCAACGCACTTCACCCGTGCGCCGGTCCAGCAGGCGCACCCGGCTGATGATGTCGGAAACCTCGACCCCGTAGGCACCGACGTTCTGCACCGGGGTGGCACCGGCCGATCCCGGTATCCCGGAGAGACATTCGAGCCCACCCAGGCCGTGCTGCAGCGCAGTGACGACGACATCGTCGAACACCGCACCGGCTTCGGCACGCACCAGGTTGCCCTCGACCGTGATGGCGGTGTTGGCCACGCGCACCACCGTGAGCTCTGGCATCGTGTCGGCCAGATCGTCGGCCAACACCACATTCGAACCGCCGGCCAGCAGCAGAATCGGGTCCTCGACCACACGCAACACATCGATGAGCTGATCGGTGCTGGTGCAGGTGAGCACCCTGCGGGCCACCGGACCGACCCGCAGCGTGGTCAGCGGGGCCAGCGGAACCGCTTCAGCGACCACGACACCGGCAACATGCGAACTGACCACGGGCGGTAACGGTAGCCTGACCAGCTATGCCGCGATCATTCGACATGGCCACCGACTACGCAGGCAGCGTCGAACAGGTCTACCGGGCATTCAGCGAAGAACGGTATTGGCATGCCCGGCTCGCCGATTCCGGAGCCGACGACGCCTGCCTGGATGCCCTGACCGTCACAGACGACGGCGGTATCGACGTGATCACCACCCAGACCCTGCGCTCGGACCGGCTGCCCGGGCTGGTGGCGCAGTTCCACCGCGGCGACCTGACCATCCGGCGGGAGGAGCGTTGGCAGCCGCTGCTCGACGGTCAGGCCACCGGCACCGTGACCGGCACCATCCCCGGCGCGCCGGTGTCACTCTCTGGAACCACGACGCTGGCACCGACCGGCACCGGATCCCGGCTGTCGCTGCACATCACGGTCGAGGTGAAGGTGCCACTGGTCGGCGGCAAGATCGAGAGTTTCATCGGCTCGCAGCTGACCGACCTGCTGATCGCCGAACAGCGCTTCACCACGGAATGGATCGCTGAGCATCTCTAAACCGGTCGGGGCGGTCACCCGGGGCACCACCGGGTACAACCGGTTGCGCCGCAGTGACCGCTGGCTGGTGCATTCCGCGCGGGTGCGCAGCGTGCTGCGCACCGCGGCCGATCCGTTGGTGGTCGACCTCGGCTACGGCGCGCTGCCGATCACCACGCTCGAGTTGGCCGCACGGCTGCAGTCGGTGCGCACCGACGTCCGGGTCGCCGGGCTGGAGATCCACCCCGAACGGGTGGCCACCGCTCGGGCGGTGGCCGGTGACGATTCCGGTGTGCACTTCGCGCTGGGCGGGTTCGAGCTGGCCGGGCTGCGCCCGGTACTGGTCCGGGCGTTCAACGTGTTGCGTCAGTACCCGGTCGAGGCGGTGCCCGACGCCTGGGCCACCATGGCGCGCCAGCTCGCGCCGGGTGGCCTGATCGTCGACGGCACCTGCGACGAACTGGGCCGCCGATGCTGCTGGGTGCTGCTGGACCAAGCCGGCCCGGTCAGCTTCACCCTGGCCTGCGACCCGTTCAGCATCGAGCGTCCGTCGGACCTGGCCGAACGGCTGCCCAAGGTGCTGATCCACGACAACGTCGCGGGGCAGCCGATCCATGCGCTGCTCAGCGCCGCCGACCGGGCCTGGGCCAGCGCCGCGGGGCACGGCGTATTCGGGCCCCGGGTGCGCTGGCGGGCCATGCTGGAGACGTTGCAGGCCGAGGGATACCCGATCGCCGCGCCGCGCCGCCGGATGCGTGACGGCGTGCTCACGGTGCCGTGGTCGACCCTGGCAAGCCACTAGGCTGAGCCCATGCGAATCGCCCTGGCGCAGATCACCACCGGCACCGAGCCGTCATCGAATCTGGAGCTGGTCGAGGAGTACACCCGGCGAGCGGCCGCCGAGGGCGCGCGGTTGGTGCTGTTCCCCGAGTCCACCATGTGCCGGTTCGGCGCATCGCTGGGCCGGATCGCCGAAAGCCTGGACGGTCCGTGGGCCTCCGGGGTGCGCGACATCGCCGCGCAGGCCGGCGTCGTCGTGGTAGCCGGGATGTACACCCCCAGCGACGACGGGCGGGTCGCCAACACCTTGATCGCGACCGGGCCCGGCGTGGATGCGCACTACCACAAGATCCACCTCTATGACGCGTTCGGATTTGCCGAATCACGCACTGTGACACCAGGTTTCAACCCAACAACGATCTCGGTCGATGGGGTCACGGTCGGTTTGACCACCTGCTACGACATCCGGTTCCCGGAGCTGTACGTCGAACTCGCCCGCCGCGGCGCGCAGCTGATCACGGTGCACGCGTCGTGGGGAGCCGGGCCCGGCAAGCTCGAGCAGTGGACCCTGCTGGCCCGAGCCCGTGCACTGGACACCACCGGTTTCATCGCCGCGGTGGACCAGGCCTACCCGGGCGACGAGATCGCCAAGACCGGGCCGACCGGCGTCGGCGGCAGCCTGGTGACCTCCCCCACCGGCGAGGTGCTCACCGCGGCCGGTGCCGATCCGGAGTTGCTGGTGTTCGACGTCGACCTCGACCAGGCCAGCCAGGCCCGCGACACCATCGCGGTGCTGCACAATCGGGCATCACTCGCTCAGCTCGGTCGCCCACAGTTCGCTCAGTCCGGTAAGGCACAATCGCTGGGGTGACCGATCCCTGGGCCCGCCCAACTGACCAGGCTCCGCCAGCATCTCCCCAGCAGCTGCCTCCGCCGCCGACGCAACAGATCCAAGCCGAACCGGCCCAACCGGCCCAACCGGCGCCGGTCGCTACTCAGCCGACGGATACATCGGCCATGGCGAAGGTCAAGAAGCTGCTGTCGGATCCGCTGTCGGTGCTGCTGGTCGTGGTGATCGTGGTCGCCCTGGCCGCTGCGGGGGTGCTCGGTGGCGAGCTGTTCGCCCGCAACCGGGCCGACAAGATCGTCTCCTCGATCGTGGAATGCGTCGTGCAGGACGGCGCCACGGCCTCGTTCGACCCGCTGCCGCCGTTCCTGCTGCAGCACGTGAGCGGGCATTACACCAACATCAACATCGAGACCGCGGGCAACCAGATCCGCGAAGCCAAGGGCATGAAGGTGAAGATCGGTATCCAGGACGTGCGGCTCAAGGAAACCGCCGACTCCAGCGGCACCGTGGGCTCGATGGTCGCCGACATCACCTGGAACACCGACGGCATCCGCCAGACCGTGGCCGACATGGTCCAGCTGCCGTTCATCGGCTCGGCGATCTCAGACGTGCGGACCAACCCGTCCAACGGGACGATCGAACTCAAGGGGCTGATCGGCACCATCACAGCCAAGCCCACAGTGGTCAACAAGGGCATCTCGCTGCAGATCATCGATCTCAGCGCGATCGGCCTGTCCTGGCCACGTGAGACCCTGCAGCCGATCCTGGACAAGTTCACCGCCCAGATCACCGAGAACTACCCGATGGGGATCCACGCCGACAGCGTCCAGGTCACCGACAGCGGCGTGGTGGCGAAGTTCTCCGCCCAGAACGCCACGATGCCCAGGGGCCAAGAGGACGCCTGCTTCCAGAAGATCTAACCGGTTCGGCGGGCCCTAACCGGTAAGGCCGTCGAGCACCGCCCGGGTGCCCGACAGGCCGAGCCGGGTGGCGCCCGCGTCGAGCATGGCCACAGCCGCCTCGGCGGTACGGATGCCGCCGCTGGCCTTGACCCCGACCCCGTCACCCACGGCGCGCGCCATGAGTTCGACGGCACGGGTGGAAGCCCCGCCACTGGGGTGAAACCCGGTGGAGGTTTTCACGAAGTCGGCTCCGGCGCCGGCGGCGGCCCGGCACACGTCCTGCAACAACGCCTCACCGGCGAACTCCAGCAGCGCCGCGGACTCCACGATGACCTTGAGCGTGGCGCCGGGGGCAGCGGCGCGCACCGCGGCGACCTCGGCCGCCGTCGCGTTCAGATCTCCGGCCAGAGCGGCACCGACGTCGATGACCATGTCGATCTCGGCCGCCCCGGCGGCCACCGCCAGCTGCGACTCACGGGCCTTGACCTCGGCCAGGTGCTTGCCCGAGGGGAATCCGGCGACCGCGGCCACCACCAGGCCGGCCGGACGGACATCGGCCGCGGCGGCCACCAGCGACGGTGACACGCATACCGAGAACACCCCGAGGTCGGCGGCCTCGGTCACCAGCTTTTCGACGTCGGCTGCGGTGGCCTCGGGTTTGAGCAGGGTGTGATCGACCATCGCGGCGACCTGTGCGCGGGTGTAGCCGCCCATCAGAACGGTTCCTCGCTGCCGCCGGGATTACATCCGCTGGCCAGCATCTCCTCGGGGGACACCACGGGCCGCCAGGGCTCCAGATTCCAACTGGTCTTCCCCGGCTCGGCGAGTTCGGCGAAGGTCCAGTGGCACAGGAACTGCTCACGCATTCCGGGGGTGTCGGCGTCCGGGGACTGCCCCAGCACCTCAGCCCAGGCCCGGTCGGCCTGTGCAGCGCCGCCCGGCTGGCGGACCAGCGCCCGCGCCGCCGCGGTCGGGTAGACCCTCAGGCTGGACAGATCACCCCATTTGGCCCATTCGACGTGGTCGATATACACGTGGTCGACGGAGGCTGGATCGGCGCTGACCGCTGGGGCCCCGATCAGGGCCGCACCCACCGCAACGCATACCGCCCCCAGCACCAGTGGTGAACGCATCGATCAGCGCGACTTTCCTTGGATTTCAAGCAGCTTGGGCCGCACATCGACGAGATAGACACCGGTGGCACAAGCCGAGATGGACGCGATGAAAACACCACCCACCAGCAGCGTCAGCACCACGCCCGCCCCCAGGATGACCAGCCACACCGGCTTGGTGAGCTTGCCCGTGGCCGTGTAGGCGTCCGAACGCTGCATGGCGGCATGCACGAAGGCGTAGACGCCAGCGATAGCGACCAGGTAACCGAGCACTAAGAGAATGACGCCCGCAAGGTTGGCAAGTTGCACCTCACCAGCCTATGCGGGCGTCATCGTCAGCGTCGAATGAACGAGTTCAGCACCCGCCCTCAACGCGGTTCTACTTCTGGGTGACCTTCTTGGCCGGCGCGGCCTTCTTGGCGGCCGGAGCGGTCTTCTTGGCGGCCGGAGCAACCTTCTTCGCGGCCGGGGCGGTGGCCTTCTTCACCGGCGCCGCAGCCTTCGCGGGAGCCTTCTGCGCCTGCTCGGTGGCCTTCTTGGGCAGCTCGACACCCACCAGCTTGGCGGCGCGCTCGCCGACCGCGCGGGTCTGGCTGGCCACGGTGCCCAGCGCCTCCTGGGTCAGCTCCACGGCCTGGTCGGTGTATCCCTCGACCCGGTGGGCGGCTTCCTCGATGGCCGGCTGGTTGCGCAGACGCTCCAGCGCCGCCTCGCCACGCTCGACCAGCTTGTTGTAGGTCGTGGTGGCCTGATCTGCGTAGCCCTCGGCGGCCTTGCGCAGTTCCTCGGAGGTGAACTTGTCGCGCAGCTCGTCGAACTGGGTCGGCAGGTCCTCCTGCAGCTTGGTCAGCCGAGCGCGGCCTTCCTCGACGCGGGCTCCGGCGTCGGTGCGGGCGCCCTCGGCGCGCTCACGCAGGCTGGCGACGATCTCGTTGACGGTGGCCAGGGCCAGGTCGGCGGCGCCGACGGCGGCCAGCAGCGGGGCCTTGAGATCTTCGATGCTGGGCTGAGTCTTGTCGGTCATGTGAATTCCTTTCTCAGGATGGGCTTTTCGTGCGAGTTCTTATCGGGCAGCGGGCGGGGTGTCAGTCAGTTGTCGGCTCCTCACCTGCAGCGGCTTCGTTCTGTTGACGAAACGACGTGTAGATGTCGAGCAGCACCTGTTTCTGCCGCTCGGTGATGCTCACGTCGTTGACAATGGCGTCGCGGACCTCGCTGGGTTCGCTGGGTTCCAAGATCCCGGCGCGCACATAGAGGACTTCCGCAGACACCCGCAGTGCCTTCGCGATCTGATTGAGCACGTCAGCCGAAGGCTTGCGCAATCCCCGTTCGATCTGGCTCAGGTAGGGATTGCTGACGCCGGCCTTCTCGGCCAACTGCCGAACCGACACCTGCGCCGCCTCGCGCTGGGCCCGGATGAAGCTTCCGATGTCCTGCGCAGCGTTGGAAACGACCGCCGCGAGATTCTCGTCTTGCGCCATGTCCGCTCCTCGTAGCCGGGTATCCGTTATCGACGAATTTCACGCTACGACGGGGTGCTAACTTTTGCAAGCACTAGTTAGCGCAGGTCAGAAGAGTAGTTGCGCTATCGAATAGATGACCAGTCCGGCCAGCGACCCCACCACGGTGCCGTTGATCCGGATGAATTGCAGGTCACGGCCCACATGGAGCTCGATTCGGCGGCTCGCCTCGTCGGCATCCCAGCGTTCGATCGTCTCGGTGATTATTGCTGTGATCTCCGTCCCATACTCCGCGACCAGGTGTTTCGCCGCCCGGATGATCCAGCTGTCGACCTTGTCGCGGAGCTCGGCGTCGTCACGCATGGACTCGCCGATGCGCATCACCGAGTCGGCGATCCGGGTCCGCAACGCCGAGGACGGATCGTCCACCGACTCCAAGATGATTCGCTTGGCGGCCGTCCACGCGGTCTCGGCGGCCCGGGCCACCTCGTCGCGGCTCATGATCTGTTCCTTGACGTTCTCGGCGCGCTGGATCGTCGCCTCGTCATGCTGTAGGTCATCGGCGAACTCGAACAGGAACCGGGTGGCCGAGCGCCGCAGCTCGTGATCGGGGTTGCGGCGCACCTTGTCGGTGAAGTCCATCAGCTCGCGGTGGATCCGATCCCCGACCAGATGGTCCACCCAACGCGGCGACCAGGTCGGTGAATCACGCTCGATCACCCGCTCGATGACCTCACCGGCATTGAGCGACCACTGGAAGGCCCGGTCACACAACAACTGGATCAGCGCCTCCTGCCGCCCCTCCTGCAGCAACGTCGACAGCACCCGGCCGATCGGCGGGCCCCACTTCGGCTCAGCAATGCGCTTGACGATCATCCGGTCCAACACGTGCTGGACATCCTCGTCGCGCAGCATCTCCACGCCGACCCGCAATATGTTGGACGTCTCGGCGGCCACCCGCTCGGCGTGCGTGCGATCCGAGAGCCACTTGCCGAGCCGGCCGGCAACCTGGGCGTCGTGCAACTTGGTGGCGATCACCTCGGGAGACATGAAGTTCTCCCGGACGAAGGCACCCAGACCCTCCCCCAACTGGTCTTTCTTGCGCTTGATGATGGCCGTGTGCGGGATGGGCAGACCGAGGGGGTACTTGAACAGCGCGGTGACGGCAAACCAATCGGCCAGCGCACCGACCATTCCGGCCTCGGCCGCTGCCCGCACATAGCCAATCCAGGGCGCCGCTCCCCCGGCGGCCGCGCCGCGGGACTGCGCCCAGGTGCAGAGCAGGAAGACGATGGTGGCGCCGATCAGGAAACCCAGCGCCACCAGCTTCATCCGCCGCAAACCCCGACGACGTTCGGCGTCAGCGGCACTGTCCGCGCCGGCCAGCGTCTCGGCAAAACTCCGCCGCGGACCGGGCAGGGCGCGAACTCCGACATCAGATCGATGTGCCACGTGTCCATCATCCGCTATCGCCGCGATTACTGGACCGAGCCTTGAACGCCTTGGACCGATATTCGCAGATTCGCCGTAGTATCAAGTGGAACTAGGGAATGGGACTACCGCGACTGTGGCACAGCAGACTCCGCCGGTGACGGTGAAGACCGATGGACGTAAGCGCCGCTGGCACCAACACAAGGTGGAGCGGCGCAATGAGCTGGTCGACGGCACCCTTGAAGCTATTCGGCACCGGGGCAGCAATGTCAGCATGGACGAGATCGCGGCCGATATCGGCGTCTCCAAGACGGTGCTGTACCGCTACTTCGTCGACAAGAACGATCTCACCACCGCGGTGATGATGCGCTTCGCGCAGACCACGCTGATCCCGAACATGGCTGCAGCATTGACGTCGAACCTCGACGGATTCGACCTTACCCGCGAGATCATCAAGGTCTACGTGGAGACCGTGGCGGCCGAACCCGAACCGTATCGCTTTGTGATGGCGAACAATTCGGCGAGCAAGAGCAAGGCCGTCGCCGATTCCGAGCAGATCATCGCGCGCATGCTGGCCGTCATGCTGCGCCGCCGGATGGCCGAGGCCGGCATGGACACCCAAGGCGCCGAGGCCTGGGCATTTCACACCGTCGGCGGCGTGCAGTTGGCCACCCACTCGTGGATGTCGAACCCGCGGATGAGCGCCGATGAGCTGATCGACTACCTGACCATGCTGTCCTGGAATGCGCTGTGCGGCATCGTCGAGGTCGGTGGCTCCTTGGAGAAGTTCAACTCGCTGCCGCATCCGTCCCCGGTTTTGCCCCCGCAGCTGCTTGACTGAGCTGGTGACCGACAACGACTTGCCCGCCCTGTGGACCCATGAGCCACATCAGCAATTGGCTTTCCGACGGGGCGACAAGGTCGCGCGCATCGACCCCAACAGCACTCCCGGATTCCGCGGGAACAAGACCGATGCGCCCACCCTGCAGACCGAACGAAACATGCGGCTGGCTGAGCTGCAGGAGATGCTCTACGCGCGCTGCAAGGCCGGTGACGACAACCGCTCGGTGCTGCTGATACTGCAGG
Source organism: Mycolicibacterium frederiksbergense (assembly GCF_029893345.1). GTDB lineage: Bacteria > Actinomycetota > Actinomycetes > Mycobacteriales > Mycobacteriaceae > Mycobacterium > Mycobacterium frederiksbergense_B. Next base: position 115,013 of record NZ_JARXVE010000012.1, read on the forward strand.
GCATGGACACCGCCGGCAAGGGCGGGATCGTCAAACATGTTGTGGGAGCAGCGAATCCGCAGGGCATCCGGTATACCAGCTTCGGTAAGCCGACCGAGGAGGAGCGGGCCCACCACTACCTGTGGCGGATTCGCAACGCCTTGCCGCCGGCCGGGCACATCGGGGTGTTTGACCGATCGCACTACGAGGATGTACTGATCGTCCGGGTGCACAACCTGGTGCCACCGGATGTCTGGGGCGCCCGCTACGACGAGATCAACGCATTCGAACGCGAGTTGGTCGATGCCGGCACCACGCTGGTGAAGGTGGCCATGTTCGTCTCACTCGCCGAGCAGAAGGCACGGCTTTCCGAGCGGCTGCAGCGGCCCGACAAGTACTGGAAGTACAACCCGGCCGATATCGACGAGCGCAAGCTGTGGCCCAAGTACCAGGAGGCCTATCAGGTCATGCTGGACCGGACCTCCACCGACTTCGCACCGTGGCACATCGTGCCGTGCGACAAGAAGTGGTACAGCCGACTGGCCATCACCGAGTTGCTCATCGAGGCGCTCAAGGGCCTCAATATGTCCTGGCCACCGCCGGACTTCGACGTCGAAGCAGAAAAGAAGCGGCTGGCCTCCGTTTGACTCTCTGCGCCGACACTACGGTTTATGACGGATTTCGCCGCAATTTCGTCATAAACCGTCGCCTCGACGGGCGCGGGAACCGGCTGTCCGCACCCCACGTCCAATATCGGTGTGGGGGAGATCATCGTGGGCAGCGAGGCGATGGCGGGTGGGTTGGTCACCCGCCAGATGTTGCGGTCCAAATACGTCATGGTGCACCAGAATGTCTATGCGCCAACGGGTTTGCTGCTCACCGCGCGCGATCGGGCGACCGCGGCGTGGCTGTGGTCCAGACGCGCGGCAACTCTGTCCGGGTACTCCGCGGCGGCAGTGCTGGGCAGCAAGTGGCTCCCCGACGATGCGCCGGCTGAGCTGGCCCGCATCCGCCAGCCCGCACCGCCCGGGATCCTGATCCACACCGGCGTAATCGCCGACGACGAGCTTCACGTCGTCGGCGATATGACCTGCACCAGCGTCGCCCGCACCTGCTACGACATAGGGAGACGCCAACCGCTCGACACCGCGATCATCCGGATCGATGCGCTGCTCAACAGCACCCGCGGGACCGTCGCCGATGTCATGACCATCACCGACCGCTATCCAGGCGCCCGCGGTATCCGTCGACTACGCAGAGCGCTCGACCTTGCCGACGCGGGAGCCGAATCCCCGCAGGAGACGCGACTGCGGCTCGTACTCGTCCGCGGCGGGCTCCCCTGGCCCGTCACGCAGATACCGGTTGCCGACGAGTGGGGCCGGGTGCGGCGGCGGATCGACATGGGGTGGCCGGAGTGGATGGTGGGCGTGGAATATGACGGTGACCAGCATTGGAGCAGCCCGGAGATCCACGAAAGCGATATCGAACGCCTGGAGTTTCTCGCCGCACGTGGTTGGACGATCGTGCGGGTCAGCGCCCGTCAACTGCGGTACCGGCAACAGGAGATTGTCACTCGCGCCAACCACGCCCTAAACACTCACGCCGAAACTACGGGTTGTGACAGATTCCAGGCGAAATCCGTCAGAAACCGTAGTTTCGGCGTGAGGTGAAAAAGCGAAACTACTTGACCAGGGTGAACTGGCCGATGTTGGTGATGCCGCGACGGAAGAAGTCGGCGCAACCGGTCAGGTACTTCATGTACCGGTCGTAGACCTCCTGGCCCTGCATGGCGATGGCCTGATCCTTGGCCGCCTCCAGGTTGGCCGCCCACATGTCCAGCGTCCGCGCGTAGTGCGGGCGCAGCAGGTGGGTGCGCTCCAGCTTGAAGCCCGAGCCTTCGGCCAGCTTCTCGATGTCCTCGACCGCAGGCAGCTGCCCACCGGGGAAGATCTCCTCGCCGATGAACTTCATGAACTTCAGGTCACTGATCGTCAGCTTGATGCCGTTCTCACGGAAGAACTGCTGGGTGTGGGCCAGGATCGTGTGCAGCAGCATCCGGCCGCCGTTCTCCGGCAGGATGCTGTAGGCCCGCTCGAAGAACACCGGGTAGCGCTCCTGCTTGAAGGCTTCGAACGCACCGATCGACACGATGCGGTCGACCGGCTCGTTGAACTCTTCCCAGCCCTGCAGCCGGATCTCGACGTTGCGGTTGGTGTCGATCTTGGCCAGCCGCTCACGGGCATAATCCGACTGCGCCTTGCTCAGCGTGATGCCGATGACGTTGACGTCGAACTTGGTGACGGCCCGCTCCAGCGCGCCACCCCAGCCGCAGCCGACGTCGAGCAGGGTCATGCCCGGCTGGAGGTCGAGCTTGCCGAGTGCCAGGTCGAACTTGGCGTTCTGCGACTCCTCGAGGTTCATGTCCTCGCGCTCGTAGTAACCACAGGTGTAACCCATGGTGGGCCCCAGGAACAGGGCGAAGAAGTCATTCGAGATGTCGTAGATGGACTGCGACTCCTCGAAATATGGCGCCAGTTCGGACTCGGCTTGTGACATGCGACAAATAACCCTTTGCGTTTTACTGCTGCTGACGACCAACGGTTTCGGGGCCGACGCGTGTTCACACGCAGACTCTTGGAGCGAGCCAGCAGGCCCTACAATGGGTAGAGTAGCTAAGTCAAGCTCCAAGTGCCAGCGCGGGTGGAGTCAGTACTTATAGAAGCCTTGGCCCGATTTTTTGCCAAGCTGGCCGGCCTCAACCATCCGCAACAACAGCGGCGGCGCCGCGTACAAAGGCTCCTTGAACTCGTCAAACATCTTGTCGGCGATGAGCTTTAGGGTGTCCAAACCGACAAGGTCGGACAACCGCAACGGCCCCATCGGGTGCGACAGTCCCGCCACCACAGCTTTGTCGACATCGTCAATCGTGGCAAACCCACCTTCGACCATCCGAATCGCCGCCAACAGGTACGGAACCAGCAACGCGTTGACCACGAAACCGGACCGGTCAGCACAACGGACGACCTGCTTGCCGAGGACCTTGCTGGCGAACTCCTCGACCCGTGCACACGCGGCATCGGAGGTCACCAGGGTGCCGACCAATTCGACCAGTGGCAACACCGGAACCGGGTTGAAGAAGTGCAGTCCCAGCACCCTGGAAGGATTCTGGGTAGCTGCCGCGAGCTTCATGATCGGGATGCTGGAGGTGTTCGAGGCCAGCACCGCGTCAGGGTCGGTGATCACGCGGTCCAGGTCGGCGAAGATCTTCGCCTTGACGTCCTCGTCCTCGATGACAGCCTCGATGACCAGCTGACGATCGGCCAGGTCGGCCAGGGTCGTGGTGAACTTGAGCCTGGCCAGCGCGGCGTCTTTCTCCCGGTCGGTGACCTTGCCCGAGCTGACCGCGCGCTCGAGCGACTTGGTGACGCGGGCGCGTCCCGCGGTGACCAGTGCATCGGTGGTCTCGAAGACCAGCACGTCCACGCCGGCCCGCGCTGAGACCTCTGCGATACCCGCGCCCATCTGGCCGGCGCCGATCACACCTACTCGTTCAATTTGATTGCTCACTACTTCACTTTCGTCTCAATGCCCGAACAACGCGACAGGCCCCGCCCAAGATTTCTGAGCGGGGCCTGCGCTGTCAAGAACTCCTCGGCGCGAGCAGTCCCCCGCAAGCGGGAGGTGCCCCCACCACAATCGCGTTATCGCGACCTCGCACGTGCGATTCTGCGACTGCTCGGCGTCAGTGACTTAGTGGAACTGGCCCTCTTCGGTCGAACCGGCCAGCGCGGTGGTCGAGCTGGTCGGGTCAACCGTGGTGGCGATCCGGTCGAAGTAACCGGCGCCCACCTCACGCTGGTGCTTGGTGGCGGTGTAACCGCGCTCCTCGGCGGCGAACTCGCGCTCCTGCAGCTCGACGTAGGCCTTCATCTGCTCGCGGGCGTAGCCGTAGGCCAGGTCGAACATCGAGTAGTTGAGGGCGTGGAAGCCGGCCAGCGTGATGAACTGGAACTTGAAGCCCATCGCGCCCAGCTCGCGCTGGAACTTGGCGATGGTGTCGTCGTCCAGGTGCTGCTTCCAGTTGAACGACGGCGAGCAGTTGTAGGCCAGCATCTGGTCCGGGAACTCGCTCTTGACGCCCTCGGCGAACTTCTTGGCCAGCGCCAGGTCCGGGGTGCCGGTCTCCATCCAGATCAGGTCGGAGTACGGCGCGTAGGCCTTGGCGCGGGCGATGCAGGGCTCGAGGCCGTTCTTGATCCGGTAGAAGCCCTCGGCGGTGCGCTCACCGGTGATGAACGGACGGTCGCGCTCGTCGACATCGGAGGTGATCAGGGTGGCGGCCTCGGCGTCGGTACGCGCGATGACCACGGTCGGGACGTCGGCGACGTCGGCCGCGAGGCGGGCCGAGGTCAGGGTGCGGATGTGCTGCTGGGTCGGGATCAGCACCTTGCCACCGAGGTGGCCACACTTCTTCTCCGAGGCCAGCTGGTCTTCCCAGTGCGAACCGGCGACACCGGCGGCGATCATGGCCTTCTGCAGCTCGTAGACGTTCAGGGCGCCACCGAAGCCGGCCTCACCGTCGGCGACGATCGGGGCGAGCCAGTTCTCCACCGAGGTGTCACCCTCGACCTTGGCGATCTCGTCTGCGCGCAGCAGCGCGTTGTTGATCCGGCGCACCACCTGCGGCACCGAGTTGGCCGGGTACAGGCTCTGGTCGGGGTAGGTGTGGCCGGACAGGTTGGCGTCGCCGGCGACCTGCCAACCGGACAGGTAGATGGCCTTCAGGCCGGCACGGACCTGCTGCACGGCCATGTTGCCGGTCAGCGCGCCCAGGGCGTTGACGAAGTCCATGTCGTGCAGCTGCTCCCAGAGCACCTCGGCGCCGCGGCGGGCCAGGGTGGCCTCCTCGACGACAGAGCCCTGCAGGGCCACCACGTCAGCCGGGGTGTAGGTACGGGTGATGCCCTTCCAGCGGGGGTTGTGATCCCAATCGTGCTGGATCTGCTCCGGTGACTTGGGGGTGCCGACGGTCGACATAGGACTGCTCCTTCGGTTTGTTTCAGTCGCCTCGTGTCGCCGCCACCGCGTCGTTCGGCTTATCGCTTGTTAACGCCGCAGCGGCTTCACTGAAGTGCTAACCAGACGATGTCATAGCCCATATCCGCAGGTCCACCCGTTTCAATTGCCAACTTTCGCCAAAGCGCTTAGTTAACTTGCGAAGGTTGCAAAGAAATATGATGGCTGTACCGGTTCAGAAGCTACCGACAAGTAACGCAAAGGCGCAGGTCAGTACGCTCGTACTGTTAAACCGGGAGGGGTCAGAGCGGGAACAGCGACGCGATCGCTTTTGTCTCGTCGCCGACGGCATATGTGAGCGTTCTAACAATGCGATCGGTGAGCCCAGCGCCGAATTTGTCGGTCGATCCGGCCGGGTGCACGTGCGAGAGGATCTCCAGCTTCTCGCCGAGCGCCACCGCGGCGTCGTGCTCGATGGTCACCCGCAGCGGGTTCTCCAGGAGCTCGGGATGGGAGTACAGGTAGTCCTCGACCACCGACCAGTACACCGAGTTGTTCATGTGGTCGAACAGGTCGATGTCGGACACCCGCACCGGGTATTCGCGGATCTCCACTGCGTCATCACGACTACCGGCCTTCAGGTAGGACTTCCAGCGCAGCCGGGACTCGTCGGTGGTGCGACGCAGGCCCGACAGGAAATCGTCCGAGATGCGGGCCGGCCCCTGGGTCTCGCGGTTGATGTTGATCCAGAACGCCTCGGACTCCATCAGGCCGCCCTTGCGGCCGTCGATACGCACCCGCATCTCGCACCACCGGTTCGACGTTCCCGAACACCACCGCCGCATCCGCAGCATGTCGCCGCCCTCGATGGGCCGGATCAGATCCACCATCGTGCGCCGGACAACCCACGCGGGGTGGACGTCTTCATAGCCCATCTCCCGCAACTGGTCCTGGCCGATGTCTTGAATGTGCCGGCACGCGCCGTCGAACCGCAGTCGGCCGGTGCGGTCGACATCGGCCATCCGCAGCGGCCATTCCCGGTCGAAGACGTCGGGATGGGGATCGGGCACCGGCATCATCAGCTTGTTCAGCCCGGTGGTCAGTTTGCCCGCGGTTCCCGTCATGGTGATCTCCCAAATTGCGATGTCTGAGCCGATCATGCCAGGCGGCCTGTTCATGCCATAGAGACCTGTCTGCCAATAATGCGAAGCAACCCTTCGCAGCGTTGTTAGGCTGTTTGACGTGGCAAAAACGTTCGTCGGTTCACGAGTGCGGCAACTGCGCAGCGAGCGTGGTTTCAGCCAGGCGGCGCTGGCGCAGATGTTAGAGATCTCACCGAGTTACCTCAACCAGATCGAGCACGATGTGCGCCCGTTGACGGTGGCGGTGCTGCTGCGCATCACCGAGGTGTTCGGGGTGGACGCCACCTTCTTCGCACCCCAGGACGACACCCGCCTGGTTGCCGAGATGCGCGAGGTGACGATGGACCGCGACCTCGGCATCGACATGGACGTCGCCGAGATCGCCGACATGGTCGCGGCCTATCCGAATTTCGCCCGCGCCATGGTCAACCTGCACGGCCGTTACCGCCTGACCACCACCCAGCTGGCGGCCGCCACCGAAGACCGCTACTCCGACGGCAGCGGCAGCGGTTCCATCACCATGCCGCACGAGGAAGTGCGCGACTACTTCTATCAGCGGCAGAACTATCTGCATGAACTCGACACCGCCGCAGAGGATCTCACCGCCAAGATGCGCATGCACGGCGGCGATCTGGCCGGTGAACTGTCCAACCGGCTGACCACTGTGCACGGGGTGCGGGTCGTGCGGCGCATCGATCTGGGCGACACCGTGCTGCACCGCTACGACCCGGCCACCAAGACCTTGGAGATGGGCAACCACCTTTCCAGCGGTCAGCAGGTGTTCAAGATGGCCGCCGAGCTGGCCTTCCTGGAGTTCGGTGGGTTGATCGACAAGCTGGTCGACGAGGGCATGTTCACCAGCGACGAATCGCGCACACTGGCCCGGCTCGGGCTGGCCAACTACTTCGCCGCGGCGACTGTGCTGCCCTACCGGCAGTTCCACGATGTGGCCGAAAACTTCCGCTACGACGTCGAGCGACTCTCGGCGTTCTACTCGGTGAGTTACGAGACCATCGCCCACCGGCTCTCCACCCTGCAGCGGCCGTCGATGCGCGGCGTGCCGTTCTCATTCGTCCGGGTCGACCGCGCCGGAAACATGTCAAAACGACAGTCCGCCACGGGTTTCCACTTCTCCTCCTCCGGTGGCACCTGCCCGTTGTGGAACGTGTACGAGACCTTTGGCAATCCCGGCAAGATCGGCGTACAGGTCGCGCAGATGCCCGACGGACGCAACTACATGTGGGTGGCGCGCACCGTGGAGCGTCGTGCCTCGCGCTACGGACAGCCCGGCAAGACGTTTGCGATCGGGCTGGGATGCGAACTGCGCCACGCGCATCGACTGGTCTACTCCGAAGGGCTTGACCTGTCCGGAGAGGCGGCCACGCCCATCGGATCGGGCTGCCGGGTGTGCGAACGCGACAACTGCCCACAACGTGCGTTCCCGGCCCTCGGCAAGGCCTTGGACCTCAACGAGCACCGCTCCACAGTGTCGCCGTATTTGGTGCGGCAGAAATAACCCACCGGAAGCTCGACGTTCCAACCCCGCTGCCCTGTGCCAGACTCGGCGGGGTGAGCGCACTCGAGCCGGCCCGCATCGCACCGGGCGGATTCCGCGAGCTGGGACCGATCAACTGGGCCATCGCCAAGCTCGGCGCCAGGGCCATCCGGGCACCGAGATTCACCCTGTTCAACGTGCTGGGCCAGCACAAACTGCTGTTCCTGGCCTGGCTGCCGTACTCCGGGGTGCTGCTCGGCCCGCTGGGCAAGTTGTCCCGCCAGGATGCCGAACTGGTCATCCTGCGGGTCGGCTACCTGCGGGACTGCGAGTACGAGCTGCAGCAGCACCGCCGGCTGGCCCGCAGCCGCGGCGTGGACGCCGAGACCCAGGCCCGCATCTTCGAGGGACCCGACGCCGAGGGGCTGACCGACCGTCAGCGGGTGCTGATCACCGCGACCGACGAGTTCGTCATCACCCGATCCATCTCGCCGGAAACCTGGGCAGCGCTGTCCACCCTGCTCAGCAAGCAGCAGATCATCGAATTCTGCATGCTGGCAAGTCAATACGATGGCCTGGCCGCCACCATGACCACGCTGCGCATCCCGCTGGACTTCCCGGACTAGGCGATTTGGGTGCATCCAGTAACGCTTGGCGTTACCAAATGCACCCAAACCGCAGACCTCAGAGGTAGGTCACCCCGAGCACCCCGAGCGAGAACAGCACCGGGGACACCGGCAGCGCCCACAGGAACGCCGCCAAGGTATGGGATTTCTCCTGGTACTTGCGCCAGCCGAAGTATCCTCCGGCCGCACCGCCGATGAATGACACCGCAGCGACCAACAGCACCCAGATGTTGACCCGGGAGCTGTCGGTCGCCAAAGTGATGGCGGCCAGCCACAGAACGTGGCCGACCACCAAACCGGCTATGCCGGCGACGATTTCGTTTCTCAAAAGTTGATCATGTGGCCGGCCAGACCGTGGAAGCACTCCTGCAGCGCCTCCGACAGAGTCGGGTGGGTGTGCACGTTGCGGGCCAGCTCGTTGACGGTCAGATCCCACTTCTGGGCCAGCGTCAGCTCAGGCAGCAACTCGGACACGTCGGGCCCGATCAGGTGCCCGCCGAGCAGCTCGCCGTACTTGCTGTCGGCGATCAGCTTCACGAAACCGGTCGGATCGGCCAGGCCGTGCGCCTTGCCGTTGGCGCTGAACGGGAACTTGGCGACCTTGACGTCGTATCCCTCGGCGCGGGCCTGCTCCTCGGTCAGCCCGAAGCTGGCCACCTGCGGCTGGCAGAACGTGGCGCGCGGCATCATCCGGTAGTCGCCGAGCGGCATGGTCTCGGCATTGCCGATGGTTTCGGCGGCGACCACGGCCTGCGCCTCGGCCACATGCGCCAGCTGCAGCAGCCCGGTGACGTCGCCGATGGCGTAGATGTGCGGCACGTTGGTGTGCATGTACTCGTCGATCGCGATGGCCCCGCGGTCGGTGAGCGCCACCCCCGCCTTGTCCAGGCCGTAGCCCTCGATGTTGGGCGCGAAGCCGATGGCCTGCAGCACCTTGTCGGCCTTGAGCTCCTCGGCCTTGCCGTCGTTGCTGACCGTCACCTTCACCGTCGAGCCGTCATCGACGATCCCCTCGACCTTGGTGTTGGTGAGGATCTTCACACCCAACTTCTTGTACTGCTTCTCGATCTCCTTGGAGACCTCGGCGTCCTCGTTGGGCAGGGCACGCGGCAGGAACTCGACGATGGTGACGTCCACGCCATAGTTCTTCAGCACGTAGGCGAACTCCATGCCGATCGCGCCGGCCCCGGCGATGATGATCGACCCCGGCAACTCGCGCGACAGGATCTGGGTCTCGTAGGTGACCACGTTGTCGGACAGCGAGGTGCCCGGCACCAGCCGGGTCGAGGACCCGGTGGCAATGATCGCGTTGTCGAAGGTGAGTTCCTCGGTGCCGCCGTCGTTGAGCTTGACCGACATCGACTTGGGACCAGTGAACGATCCGTAGCCGTGGACCTCGGTGATCTTGTTCTTCTTCATCAAGAAGTGCACGCCGGCGACCCGGCCGTCGGCGACCTTGCGGCTGCGGTCGAAGGCGGCGCCGTAGTCAAACGTGACCTCGCCGCTCATGCCGAAGGTCTTGGCTTCCTTGTTGAAGATGTGCGCGATCTCCGCGTTGCGCAGCAGCGCCTTGGACGGGATACACCCGACATTGAGGCATACGCCGCCCCAGTACTTGGGCTCGACAATTGCGGTATTCAGCCCCAGTTGGGCGGCACGAATGGCCGCGACGTATCCACCGGGACCAGCTCCGAGAACGACGACGTCAAAGTGGGTCACGAATCCACCCTAACCTGGCGACGCAATCGTGCTACCGGGCGATCCAGCCGAACGCGCAGGCGCCGCGACCCGCGACGACCGTTACACCTGCGCGGCGCGTCCCCCGGGTACCGGGCAGGCGTCGGCCGCCTCGTCGATGATGTTGCTGCCGGTATCGGACGGGCGGACCCCGGCGTCGAACTGCGCGCCGGTCACCGGCGGATGCTCGGCCAGCGCGTCGTTCTCGGCGTCGGTGAACGCCCGGCCTCGGGACAGGAACCGCATGCCCTCGGGGGCTTCCAGGCTGAACCCGCCGCCGCGGCCGGGCACTACGTCGATCACCAGCTGGGTGTGTTTCCACGCCTCGAATTGCGGGCCGGAGATCCACACCGGCACGCCGGAAATCCCTTTGCTCCTCGCGTCCGCGCCGCCGACGCCGAACACGGCCAGCAGGATGTCCCGGTCTCCGACGATGAACTCCCCGTCCGGGTAACACATCGGCGACGACCCGTCACAACACCCGCCGGACTGGTGGAACATCAACGCCCCGTGCCGCTGCTGCAGCCGTGTCAGCAGGTCGGCGGCGGCCGCGGTGATCAGCGCCCGCGACGGTGCTTGGCCCATGACATCCCTCTCGCACACTGGTGTTACCCGGCTCACAGTACGCGCGTGGTCACAATGTGAGGGTGCCGGACGACCCTTATCTGTGGCTTGAAGACATCACCGGCGACGACGCGTTGGCCTGGGTGCGCGCCCACAACGAGCCGACGATCGCCGAGCTGAGCGGCGAGCGGTTCGAGGCGATGCGCTCGGAGATCCTGGAGATCCTCGACACCGATGCGCGCATTCCCTACCCGGGGCGCCGCGGTGAGTACCTGTACAACTTCTGGCGCGACGAGGCCAATCCGCGCGGCCTGTGGCGCCGCACCACGCTGGACAGCTACCGCACCGATGCACCGGACTGGGATCTGATCCTCGATCTGGATGAGCTGGCCCGCACCGAAGGCGAGAACTGGGTGTGGGCCGGGCCCGAGGTGATCGAGCCGGAGCACACCCTGGCCATGATCAGCCTGTCCCGCGGCGGGGCCGACGCCACAGTGGTGCGCGAGTTCGATATGCGGACACGCGAATTCGTCGAGGGCGGGTTCGAGCTGGCCGAAGCCAAGTCCTCGGTGTCGTGGGAGGACGAGGACACCCTGCTGGTGTGCACCGACTTCGGCGACGGGTCGATGACCGAATCCGGTTACCCGCGGATCGCCAAGCGCTGGCGCCGCGGCGAGCCGTTGGACAACGCCGAAACGGTCTACGAGGCCGAGCCGAGCGATGTCCGGGTGATCGCCTCGGTCGACCGGACCCCGGGCTTCGAGCACACCCGGCTGGGCCGCTACACCGACTTCTACAACCGCATCCGCTATGAGGTGCGCGACGGTGAGCTCATCGAGCTCAAGGTGCCGACGGACTCCTCGCTGTCACTGCACCGCGAGTGGCTGCTGATCTCGCTGCGGACCGACTGGCAGGTCGGTGAGGTCACCTACCCGGCAGGTTGCCTGCTGGGCACCAAGTTCGACGATTTCCTTTCCGGCACAGCCGATCTGGCGATGATCTACGAGCCGGACGCACACAGCTGCCTGTCCAGCGTGCAGTGGACCAAAGACAAGCTGGTCCTGATCACGCTGCGCGATGTCGCCAGCCACGTCGAGATCGTGACCCCCGGGACGTGGGAACGCACCGACGCCCCCGGCATTCCACCGTCCGCGGACACCATCGTCGTCGACATCGATCATCTCGGCGACGAAGTCTTCTACAACTCAAGCGGATTCACCACGCCGGCGCGACTGCTGCACGGCACGGCCGGTGGGCCGCTGGTTGAGCTCAAATCCGCGCCGGCGTTCTACGACGCCGACGGCATCGAGGTCGAGCAGTACTTCGCCACGTCCAAGGACGGCACGCAGGTCCCGTACTTCGTCGTCGGGCGCCGGGCCGAGCCGAGCCCGACCTATCTCTACGGCTATGGCGGATTCCAGAATTCGCTGACCCCCGGCTATATCGGGGGTATCGGCCGGGCCTGGCTGGCCCGCGGCGGCACCTATGTGCAGGCCAACATCCGCGGCGGCGGCGAGTACGGCCCGGGCTGGCACAAGCAGGCGATGCGAGAGAACCGGCACGTGGTGTACGAGGATTTCGCCGCGATCGCCGCGGATCTGGTGCGGCGCGGCATCACCACGGTCGAGCAGCTGGGTGCCTCCGGCGGCAGCAACGGCGGGCTGCTGATGGGCGTGATGCTGACCCGGTACCCGGAATTGTTCGGGGCACTGGTGTGCAGCGTGCCGCTGCTGGACATGAAGCGTTTCCACCTGCTGCTGGCAGGCGCGTCCTGGGTGGCCGAGTACGGCAACCCCGACGATCCGGCCGACTGGGAGTTCATGTCGAAATACTCTCCGTACCAGAATATTTCGAGCTCGGCGAGCTATCCGCCGATCCTGATCACCACCTCCACCCGCGACGATCGGGTACATCCCGGGCACGCCAGGAAGATGACCGCGGCACTGGAGGCGGCCGGGCACCGCGTGGCCTACTACGAGAACATCGAGGGCGGGCACGGCGGTGCCGCCGACAACAAGCAGGCCGCGTTCAAGTCGGCGCTGACCTACGAATTCCTGTGGCAGAACCTCGCACGGTGATCTGCGCACTTACGGGTTTCCTTGGTGGATGGGCAATGGGACCGCCCGGAGCCTTCGTTGGTGCGGTAGCCGGCGGGCTCGCCGGCGGAACATGGGGCATGGCGGGCGGCGAGGAGCTCGGAGGCCTCCTTGACAAGTAGTCCTCCGAACGTCTTATTGGTTGCCGGCATTGCGATCGGCATCGCTGGGGTTTCAACCGCAATGTTCGTGAAGAACATCAGCGTTGAGCGCCGTATCTACTGGATCAGCTGGCTTCTCGCTACTCCGCTGATATCCCTTTCTATCCACGATCGGGGATGGCGGTCCGTCGCGGTTGTCGCGGCGATGTGTCTCACCATGTCCTGGTTGTATGCGTACCTCCGGACTCCTTACATCAAGTTTGGCGACCGCGTACACGCCTACACGCTCTTCAACAGCAGGCCCGATCCCCCCACAGACGGATCACCTCATCCGCCAATCGACCACCCGGTCGATGCCTACGGGAATTGGCTTACCGCTCCAAAGTTCTGGTGGACCATCGCAATTTTCAGCGCTGTGGCCGGTCTACTAGCAGCCGAGCAGAGCCGAATGCCGGTGACGATTGGCGGCGCAGCTTTCATTGTCGCCATATTGGCATTCGTGGGCTACATCGATTCCCACGAGAACTTTCCCGTCGCTCGCAGGCAGTACGTACAACTCGCGGTTGTCGTGATCGCATCCATTCCATTGTTGATGCTGCCACCCATCGCGTATGCGCTCGGCTATTACTCCTTGAACCCTCGGCCCCGTCGCCGTTGAGATCGCGGTTACCCCGAGGCTGGTTGGCCCGACCGACGCGGTGCGAGCTCAGTTCACCCAGATTGCAGCCAGGGACAACATGAACGCCAAATTTGTCTCGGACTTCAATCTCGTTGCCACGGGCCGTGAAGCGCTCAGTCGCGCCGGCGCAGACCACCGAGCAGCGCCACGATCACCCCGAACACCACCAGCGCGCCACCGGCGGCCAGCGTCAGGTTGAGCCACTCGTGCATCGACGAAATGGCATGGCCGACCATCGTATCGGCGATCTGGCGGATATCCCCGCTGGTGTGGTTGAGCGCGTTGTTGATGTAGCCGCGCGCCACCTCCAGCCCGGCCCATCCGGCAGCGCCCACCAAGAGCGCCGAAATACCGAGTGCGGCAAGGGTTTTACCCCGAGATCGGGCGACCGCCAGGGTCAGCAGTGCCAACACCCCGGCCAGTACCGTCGTGCCGACCGACACCAAAGGGCCCCAGGTGGCCAGCGGCCGCAACACCCCCGGGCGAAGCGCGGCGGGCGCATTGTCGGTGAGCGGCACGGCCAGCGTGCTGGGTGCCGCTATGCCGAAGTCCCGCAAGGTCTGCTGAAACGAGCTGTCGGCCAGCATCGGTGACAGGTCGATCACCCATCTACCCGACTCATCGGTGCCTGACACCTGGTCGGTGAACAGCCAGCCATGCGCGAGCTGATTGGCCTGGGCGAACTGGCCGGGAAACGCCGAGCTGGACGTGTACACCCCCGCCGCGACGCGCAGAGCGTTGGTGTTGGTGTTGGTGTTGGTGTCGTACCCGGTGCCGCTGGCCAGCTTGGTGAGCTGGGTACCCAACTCACCGGCCATCGCCGCCTGCAGCTGCGGATCAGCGGCGGTCGATGCCGCCAACGCCGAGTACCCATCGCGGTCGATGACATTCTTCTGCGCCCACGCCGCGGGAATCGCCACAGCCAGCAGCACCGTCGTCAGCAACCACAACAGCGCCGTCAGCACGAACCGCACGGCGCCTCCTCACTCAGCGCCGGGCGGTCAGTCCGCCAGTGCGCGCCCCACGATCAGCGGATCGGCGTGGCCGACCACGTCGTGGTCCTTGTTGTCGTAGTCGAACTTACCGAGCACGTAGCGCATGGCGTTGATTCGGGCGCGTTTCTTGTCGTTGCTCTTCACCACCGTCCACGGCGCTGTCTCGGTGTCGGTCCAGGCGAACATGTCCTCTTTCGCCGCGGTGTAGTCGTCCCACTTGTCCAGCGAGGCCAGGTCGGTGGGTGAGAGTTTCCACTGCCGCACCGGGTCGACCTGACGGATGGTGAACCGGGTGCGCTGCTCGGACTGCGTCACCGAGAACCACAGCTTGGTCAGGCTGATGCCGTCGTTGACCAGCATCTGCTCGAATAGCGGTGCCTGCCGGATGAATTCGGCGTGCTGCTTGGGCGTGCAGTAGCCCATCACCCGCTCCACACCGGCCCGGTTGTACCAGGACCGGTCGAACAGCACGATCTCACCGGCGGCGGGCAGGTGGTGGACGTAACGCTGGAAATACCACTGCGTGCGTTCCTTCTCGGTGGGCTTCTCCAACGCGACGGTGCGGGCACCGCGCGGGTTGAGGTGCTCCATGAACCGCTTGATGGTGCCGCCTTTGCCCGCGGCGTCGCGGCCCTCGAACACGATGACGTGCCGGTGCCCCTCGGCCTGGCTCCACTTCTGCAGCTTGAGCAACTCGATCTGCAGCAGCCGCTTCTGCTCCTCGTAGTCGCTGCGCGGCATGCGTTCGTCGTACGGATATCCCTCGCGCCAGGTGTCGACGACTGCCCCGCCCGGCAACAGCAGTTCGGGGTCGTCATCGTCATCGTCACGAACGCCGTAGCCGGTGGTATCCACAATCACCGACCGACGGTATCCACCCCGGCGAACACCGACGTGTCGCCGGGGTGAACAGCTGGTGGACCGGCCCGCTACTTGGCCGTGCGCCGCGGACGGATCAGCGACAGCTTGGTCATCAGCTTGTTCATCCGGGCCAGCGCCTTCTCGGAGTTGTTGTAGAAGTTGCCGCCGGCACCCACATTGGTGCGGGGCACCACCACGGTCTCCTGCCTGCAGAATTTGCGTACCCCATCGACGCCGCCGAAGCGGGCGCCGATCCCCGAGGTCTTCCAGCCGCCCATCGGGGCCGTGGTGCACATCAGGTTGGAGATCACGTCGTTGACGTTGACGGCGCCGCAATCCAGCTGCAGTGCAACCGCTTTGGCCCGCTCGATGTCATTGGAGAACACCGATGCGCTCAACCCGTACGGGCTGTCGTTGGCCAGCCGCACCGCCTCCTCGACGGTGGATACCTTCATGATCGGCAGGGTGGGACCGAAGGTCTCCTCGGTCATGCATGACATCGAATGGTCGACGTCGACGAGCACCGTCGGCGGGTAGAAGCTGCCGTCGCCGTCCGGGCGCTTGCCACCGGTCAGGGCCTTGGCGCCGGCGGCCACCGCCTCGTTGACGTGCCGTTCGGTGATCGCGACCTGGCTGCCGTCGATCTGGGCGCCGAAGTGGTAACCCTGACCGGTGCCCATCTTGAGGTTCTGCACCGCGCGCACCACGGCGGCGACGAACTGGTCGTAGACCGGCTCGAGCGCATAGACCCGCTCGACGGACACACAGGTCTGGCCGGCGTTGAACATCGCGCCCCACACCGCGGCGTTGGCGGCCAGTTCGACGTCGGCGTCCTCCAGCACGATCATCGGATCCTTGCCACCCAATTCCAGGCTCACCGGGGTCAGGCGGCGCGCGGCGCGCTCCATCACCTTCGCACCGGTGGCGCTGGAGCCGGTGAACTGGATGTAGTCGGAGTTGTCGATGACGGCCTCGGAGACCGCGCGAGCGCCCTGGGCCAACGCGAACACCTCGGGGGCACCGGAATCCAGCCAGCCGCGCAGCAGCACCTCGGCGGTCAGCGGGGTGCGCTCGGACGGTTTGAGCAGGACGGCGCATCCGGCGGCCAGGGCACCGATGGCATCCATCATGGCGTTGGCCACCGGGTAGTTCCACGGCGCGATGATCCCGACCACCGGACGCGGCCGGTAGTGCACCGCGATCTTCTTGATCGACAGGAATGGCAGCGGCGCCGGACGGGAGTCGGGCGCCATCGCCTTCTCCACCGTCTTGATGTAGTACGACAGGATCATCAGCAGCAGCGGCACCTCTTGGGCGGCGTCCATCGCCGATTTGCCGGTCTCGGCGATCAGCAGCTTCTCGATCTCGTCACGGTGGTCACCGAGCCACACCGCGTAACGGGCCAGCACCTTGGCGCGCCCTTTGGCACCGCGGGCTT
The DNA here is from genome assembly GCF_029893345.1 of Mycolicibacterium frederiksbergense. GTDB lineage: Bacteria > Actinomycetota > Actinomycetes > Mycobacteriales > Mycobacteriaceae > Mycobacterium > Mycobacterium frederiksbergense_B. The sequence continues at coordinate 131,742 of NZ_JARXVE010000012.1, forward strand.
CCCATTCCTTCTGTGCCTCCCGCAACCCGGCCACGATCCGCGGCACGTCGGCGGCATCGGTCCACGTCACCTGGCCGGCAACGGCGCCAGTCGCAGGGCTGTAAATGGTGCCGGAACCAGTGAACTGTCCGGTCAGAGCAACGTCTGGCGTGGCTGTCATGCGGCCTATGTTAATCGCCACGTGTGATCCATATCGCAGCGGGGTTGACACCTGTCAAGTACTGGCAGGGCGATGCCGCGAGCGAACGACGCCTGCCCCGGAAACCGTGGCGACCAAGCACACCACCGCCGTGCCCAACAGTGCCGCACCGATGGTGTCGGTGAAGTAGTGGTAGGTGATGGCCTGGCCGAACATGCCCAACGCGCTGACGCTGACTGCCAGGATCACCGCCCACAGCACTCCCCCGGCCACCACGACCAGAAGTCCCATCACCACCACGACCGTGACCGAGTGACCGCTGGGATAGGCCAGCTCGCCACCCTTCTCGCGGCCGAAGATCCGCTTGCACACCTGCACTGCGGCGATCGCCAGCAACGGGCTGACCAGCGTCGCGACCGCCAGCCGCCATTGCCTACGGCGCAGTACCACGGCAACCAGCACGGCCAGCGTGACAACCAGCACCCACTCTTCGGTGAACACCAGAAACACCCCGCTCCACTCCCCCATCGCCTCGCCCAGCCGGAGAAACCAACTGTCGATCGGCGTCGGCCCGGTTCCCACGGCCCAGCCCAGCAGCAACATGGCCGCCACTCCCACGGGCGGCCACCACCGCGCGATCAAGCGATGATTCCGCGCAGATAGGCGGCCTGGCCGAGATGCTGAGCGCAGTCATCGATGATGCTGACCAATCGAGCGCTCGCGGTGACCGGCGGATTCCACCCGGTATCGACGATGCGGCTGAGCTCCTCGGGGGTGACGCTGGCGATGTAGGCCAGCGTCGCCTTGTACACGGCCCGGTAGTAGCCCGCCAGCAGTTCGGCCGATGCATGCACCTTCGCGACGTCCTCGGCGCTATGGCCGTAGCCGATGTCGTTGACCGGCAGATCGAGCCCGAACCGGTCCACCCAGCCGTCCCGGGTCCACACCTGCTCCACCCCGGCAATGTCACACAACTGCAGGTCCTGGCAGCGGGCGCTGTGCCAGATGAGCCAGGCGATGCTGTTGGCCTGCGGCGTCGGGCGGTAACTCGAGACCTTCTCGGTCAGCCCGTCGGTGAGGTCGTCGACATGCTCGATCAGCCGGGTGAATGCGTCGCGCAGCAGTTCCCGGACGGCATCGGAATCAGCGACAGTCATGACCGTGACGCTACTCGGGAGTTAGCCCGGCCTTGTTCGTCGGGCGATTCACGTTTATCTGCCCCTGATTCGCCAGACAGGTCTGACCAGCGGTGACACGATGTTCAGGTGAGCGGCGGTCGGGACGCCGATGCGACGAACGACTGCGACACGGTTTCCAGAAAGTGACGTCAGCGATGTACGAGTCGGGCTGGACGAGGGGAAGCCTTTTCGCCGCCGTGAAGGCAGCCGGAGCGGCTTCGATATTGGGCTGGGTGGTCATGCTGGGTGCGGGTACCGCGCTGGCGGATCCGGCCGGACAGGACCCGACACCGTTCGTCGGCGCGGCGCCATTCGGGCCACCCAGGCTCGTGCCGGTCAACGGCTCGACGGTGGGTGTGGCCCAGCCGATCATCATCAACTTCCCGGGGCCCGTCGACGATTCCGGCGCAACCCAAAGCGCCATTCACGTCTCTTCGGTCCCGCCAGTTCCCGGCAAGTTCTACTGGATGACTCCGACGCAGCTGCGCTGGCGCCCGCTGAGCTTCTGGCCCGCCCACACCGCCGTGACCGTCGATGCGGGCGGCACGGTGTCCAACTTCCGTACCGGAGACACCCTGGTGGCCACGGCCAACGACGCCACGCACCAACTAATCGTCACCCGCAACGGGACCGTGGAGAAAACCATCCCGATGTCGATGGGGATGGCAGCCGGCGGCCACCAAACTCCGAACGGCACCTACTACGTTCAAGAGAAGTTGCCCTCGGTGGTGATGGATTCCTCGACCTACGGCGTACCGGTCAACTCGACGTACGGGTACAAGGTGACGGTCGAGCTAGCCGTCCGGTTCGACGACAGCGGCGACTTCGTACACAGTGCTCCGTGGTCTGTGGATGACCAGGGCAGGCGCGACGTCAGTCACGGCTGCATCAACATCAGCCCCACCGACGCGAGGTGGTTCTTCGACAACTTCGGCGCCGGCGATCCCATCATCGTTCAGAACTCCACCGGCACCTACGCCAGGAACGACGGCTCCAACGATTGGCAGACGTAGACCTGCGGGGTCAGGCGCGGCTTCGAGGAGGGCGACGACGGTTCCGACGATCGTTGTCAGCAGTCGGTCTGACGCCGGTTGCCAAAAAGAAAAACCACCTGTTGCCAGGTGGCTCTCTGAAGTGGCCAGGGCCGGGATCGAACCGGCGACCTTCCGCTTTTCAGGCGGACGCTCATACCAACTGAGCTACCTGGCCGGAAGGCCGTCGGCCTACCAGACCGAAGTACCTCGCCGTGATGGCGACCCTGACGGGACTCGAACCCGCGACCTCCGCCGTGACAGGGCGGCGCGCTAACCAACTGCGCCACAGGGCCTTGCTGTGCAACCACTAAACTACGCTGCTGCGTACCCCCAACGGGATTCGAACCCGTGCTACCGCCGTGAAAGGGCGGCGTCCTAGGCCACTAGACGATGGGGGCCTAATCCGAATCTCTCCGGGGTACTCATCAACCTCGTTCGTTGGGAGCTTCGATAGCTTAGGGTACAGATGCCCAAATCTTCAAACCCAATGGTCACGGGCCCCTTCGCAGGCAACCGCAAGCCTCTTCGCAGGCACTGTCGCAGGCACCGGATATCACCAAGTATTCTGTTTCACCGCGCCCCTATAGCTCAGTTGGTAGAGCTACGGACTTTTAATCCGCAGGTCGTAGGTTCGAGTCCTACTGGGGGCACCAGCCAAGGCCGGCACCTGGAGTTTTCCCGTACCCGATGCCCGCCCGACGGCGCCTTAGATACCCACACTCAGCGAGACCCAACATCTTTCGGATGTTGGGTCTTCGTTTTTCGCGCGCGTAACCCCTATCGCCAAGCCCTTCCCCTATCGATCAATAGGCCCTATCATTCGATAGGCTGTTGTGGCTTACGCCACTCCCGAAGCCTCCATGGACTGCGGTCACATCCGACCGATGCCGCAAGACCCACGCCGTCGTCGGCGTGCGCGTTGGACACTTACGAGAGGAGTTGCGGGTACCTTGAGCACCCCCGCCGAATCCCCCGACGCCACCCGTGCGTCGCTCACAGGGGCCATCGCGGCCCCGCACACCCTCGCCACCGAGGCGGGCCTGAACGCGTTCCGCGACGGCGGTACGGCGATCGATGCGGCCATCGCCGCCGCTGCCGTGCTCACCGTGGTCTACCCACACAATGTGGCGCTGGGCAGCGATCTGATCGCGCTCGTGCGCGAGCCGGACGGGAAGGTGCACTGCGTCAACTCATCAGGGTGGGCACCCCGCAATACCGATGCGGCCACACTGCGCGCGACGTTCGGCCACGCCCTGCCGGCTCGTGAGGTGCACACGGTGACCGTCCCCGGCGGCGTACGCGGCTGGGAAGCCCTCCGCAGCCATGGATCTCGGCTCTCCTGGTCCGACACCCTCGCGGCGGCCGAAGCCGCCGCCGCGGCCGGAGTGCCCCTCGCCCCGTCCGTGGCGTGGCACCTGTTACATCCCGAAAACGCCGATCTGCACGGCACAGCCGACTTCGACCGAGTGTTCCGCCCCGATGGACAGTGCCGCCGGGTCGGAGATGTGCTGCGGCAGCCCGAACTCGCCGCAAGCTTCTCCCGGCTGCGCGCCGGCGGTCCCGACGAGTTCTACCAAGGTGACCTCGCAACGCGATCCATCGCCTACCTGCAATCACGCGGATCCCGGCTTGTACCAGACGACTTCGCCGACTTCCATCCGGAGATCACCGCACCGCTGGAGACCACCTTCGGGGACCTCACCGTCCTGACAAGCCCGCCGAACACCCACGGCTTCATCCTGCTACGCGTCCTCCGCGCGGTGGAGGAGCTGGGTCTCGCCGACCCACTGGGAGCGGACTTCGGCACCGTCATGCGACTGTTCCATCGCGCCAACCGACTTCGCGATGATCTGCTCGCCGACCCACGCCAGGCCAGCGTCGACGTCGACGCCCTGGTGCACGCCGACCTCACGAAGTTCGCACCCATCGGCCACGCCCGCGATTCGGTCCTCGTCCCGAACGGTGACACTGTCGGCGTATCGGCGATGGACAGCGACGGCTATGCGGTGTCGTTGATTCAGAGCGTCTTCTACGCGTTCGGGTCAGGATTGATCGACCCGGAGACCGGCATCCTGTTCCACAACCGAGGGACGAGCTTCTCGCTCGACGAGCACGCCCCCAACGTGATTGCCCCACGTAAGCGACCCGCCCACACGCTGATGCCTGCGATGACGTTGCAGGACGGGTCCGTTCGGCACATCCTGTCCACGATGGGCGGACAAGGCCAGCCACAGATCCTCGCGCAGATTCTTCTGCACGCCACGCGCGGCGCCTCGGCGCAGTCCGCAGTCGCCGCGCCACGCGGTATCGTCGGGCCGCAATCTGACGGTGCCACAGACGATTTGGTGTCTTTCGAATCCGACTCGTCACACGCCACCCGGGAGTCGCTGGTCGGCAGCGGGCTCTTCCTGCTGGAGGTTCCGCCGAAAACCGAGACGCTTGGTCAAGCCAACGTTGTCTTCGCGGAGTCCGACGGTCGCATGTCCGCAGCCTCGGATCCTCGATCCGACGGTTCGGCCGCAGTCGCACACTATCCGCGCATCAGCCCCAACAGCTAGCTACCTCGGACCGGAAGGGAACGCAGAAGAATGCAGAGCACAGCAACGACAGCCTCGATCTCCAGCGAGGAGTACGAACAGCGAATTGCCAACCTGCGCAGTCAACTCGCCGCCGATGACATCGACGCCATCGTCATCTGGGCTCGCGGCGGCGGAACGGTGGAGCGTTTCGCGAACGTTCAGTATCTCTGCGGCCACTACCCGTTCTTCCCGATCATCCGTGACGTCCCGGGCGCGTGGGCCGATCGCGGGTATGCGGCGCTGGTCGTCACCCAGGACAGCGCAGTGCTGTGCTCGGATGACCGGTTCTCCGAACCGCGTGCGGTGACCGACCACCTCGCACTCGACGTGGGCAACGGGGAAACCCTCGGCGATCTGATCGCGAATGTGCTCGCGGGCAAGCGCCGCCGAATCGCGGTGTGCGGCACCGACACGATGACCGCACGCCAATTCGGCCATCTGGAGAAGGCCGTCGCGCCCGTCGGCGACGGTGAACTCGTCATCGTCGACGATCTGGTCGAACGGCTGCGGTCGATCAAGTCCCCCGCCGAGATCGCCCTGCTCGAGCAGTCCGGGCGAATCGCCGACGCGTCGTTTCGGGCCGCGCTCGACGTGCTGCGGGCGGGTGCCCGGGAAGCTGATGTCGTCGCGGCACTCGTCGCCGAAGCAACCCGCAGTGACGCCGTGGTTGCGAACGCCTTCGTCGCGACGTTCGGCGAAGATGCCGACGGCCTCCCCGACGGCGCTCCCACCTGGTCACAGCGCGTACTGCGCCCGGGCGACCTGTTCACCGTCGATTTCAGCGGCGCCTACCGCGGCTATTTCTTCGACCTCGCCCGCAGCCGCGTCATCGACCGCACCCCCACCGATGCTCAGGCGAGCGCGTTCGCACTCGCGCAGGACTCGGTGGACGCTGCCGTCGCCGCAGCAGTCCCCGGCGCCACAGTCTCCGATGTCGCCAAGGCCGCCGACGACCTGCTGCGGGCACAGGACTACGACTTTGCGGCCGCGGAGTTCCAGGCCGGCGGCCACGGCCTGGGGCTCGGGTTCGAGGCCCCGTGGATCCGCGCGGGCGACCCTCGACCGATCGAGGTCGGGATGACACTTGCCTTGGAGCGCTTCGTCATTCGCGAAGGCACCGGTGCAACCTTCGAACGCAACATCGTGGTGACCGAGGACGGCCCCCGCGATCTGCATCCCGTCATCGACATTTGGTCCGGAAACTGATCCGTCACCTCGCGACAAAGGAGTCGTCCATGCTGACAAATGCTCGTTCCGCCGTCACTGCGACCGCGCTGGTCGTCGCCGTCGCCGCGGCCATGACCGGCTGTTCCGGCGACCGGCCACCCGCCGGCAATGCACGCAGCGGCGACGGCACGGTCGAAACCGTCTTCACCACGGCCCCGGCCCAGGGCCCGATCGATCACTTCACCTGGAATCTGGCCAACGGCGAGCCCGCCTCACTCGACTGGACCCTGGCCTACTCGGACTCCGAGAACGCGACACTGGCCAACATGTGCGAGAGCCTCATGGTCCAGAACGAGGACATGACGCTGTCTCCGGGCCTGGCCCAACGAATCGACCGACCGGATGACAAGACGATGGTGATCACCATCCGCGACGGTGTGAAGTTCTGGAACGGCGCCCCCATGACCTCTGACGACGTGGCATTCAGCCTGTCCCGAAACCTCGATCCGAAGGCCGGATCCTATTGGGCCTCACCGTTCTACGACCGTGTCGACTCGATCCAGGCCACCGGCGACCGTGAGGTCACCATTCGGTTCAAGCAGCCCGACGCCATCTTCGAGCGGATGCTGTCCACCGCCGCGGGCGTGATCGGCAACAAGCAGTTCGTGGAGCACGCGGGTTCGGCCTATGGGACCGCAAACGGCGGGATCATGTGCACCGGGCCGTTGCGCTTCGACAGCTGGAAGCCCGGCAAGACAATCGAGATGACGAAGAACCCCGACTACTGGAATGCCGCCAACGCCGCCAAGGCCGACCGCGTCACCCTCACCTTCGTCACCGACGAGGCGACCATCACCAGTAGCTTGCTGTCCGGAGACATCGACGGAACCCACCGCACGCCGCTTTCGGCCATGGAACCGCTGCGCTCGTCCGGTAAAGGCAAGTTCTACCTCGGTGCGAGTACCGACTGGCTGGCCGTCCGCCCCACGGAACGCCCCGGGCCCGTGCAGAACAGGGATGTGCGGCGCGCACTGAGCATGGCGTTCGATCGGCAGGGCATCGTCAACGGGGTGTACCACGGCACCGCCGAGGCATCGTTGACCCCGATCCAATCCGGCGCCTGGGGCTACAGCCGGCCGATTTTCGAGGCCGCGGCATCCCAGTACGCCAACCCCACCCGGGACGTCGAAGGCGCCAAGAAGCTCATCGCCGACGGCGGGCACGACGGGCAGAGCATCTCGGTGGCCTACCCCGCCGAGCTGGAGGCGGAGACCAAGACCGCACAACTGCTCGCCGACGCGGGCCGCGCAATCGGGATCGACGTCAAGACCGTTCCGCTGCCCGTCACGACTTTCACCAACCTCTACTTCGACAAGGCCGCCCGCGCAGCCTATGACGCGTTCATCGTGGGTGAGTACGGTGCCGGCGTGGCCGAACCGTTGGTGAGTTTGAGCGAGTTCACCCCGTTGAGCGCATACAACTACGGCGCGCTCAACGCCCCTGGGCTCACCGACAATGTGCGCGCGGCCTATGAGACGTTCGACAACGACGAGCGGGCTCGCAAGCTCATCGCGGCACAGGCGGCCGCCATCGACGAAGTGGCCATGATCAACGTTGCCAATCCCAGGATCCCGATGTACATGAACAACCGGATCACCGGCGCGACACCGTCGATCGCGTTCCTGTACTTCCCGTGGGCAGCGAAGGTGGGGGCCGCATGAGCCCACTCACAGTATGGCGGCGAGGTGCGGCGTGATCCGTTTCATCTCGATCCGGCTGGCCGAAGGCGCAGTGACACTGTTGCTGTCGTCGTTGCTGATCTTCGGCGCGCTGTACCTGGCGCCCGGTGATCCGCTCGGCTACCTGATCGGCAACCGGACGCTGGCTCCCGAGGCGATCGCGGCGTTGCGTGAGCACTACCATCTCGACGATCCGTTCCTGACTCGCTGGTTCAGTTGGCTCGGCGACGTGCTGTCCGGTCAGTTCGGGCAATCGATCACCTATCGCGACGACGTGTCCAACCTGCTCGGCCCGCGGCTCATCACCACGACGAGCCTGGTGGCGTATTCGATGGTGGTCATCGTCGTGGTGGGCGTCGGCCTGGGAATCGTGGCCGCGCTGGCGCGCCGCACCGTCAGCGACGTGATTCTGGGGCTGACGTCGGTGGGCGTGGCCGTGCCGAGTTTCGTTGCGGCAGCTGCGCTCATCTTCACGTTCTCGGTCACCCTGCGGTGGTTTCCCACTTTCGGCTCGGGCGAGGGCGTCCTCGATCGTCTCCACCACCTGACGCTTCCGGTGCTGGCGTTGACGCTGGCCTCGGGGTCCTACGTCATCCGGGTGACTCGCGCGGCGCTGCGCGAAGAGGCGGCCCGTGACCACGTGCGCGCGGCCGTCGCGCGTGGGCTGCCGCGCCGCACGGTTGTCACCAAACACATTCTGCGCAACGGGCTTACCCCCGTCGCGACGGTCGTGGGCCTGACGCTGACGAGTCTCATCGTCGGATCGGTGGTCATCGAGCGCGCCTTCGCCCTCGACGGAATCGGGTCACTGCTCGCCGAGGCCGTTGCCAAGAAGGACTTCGCGGTGGTTCAGGCTGTCTCGCTCGTGCTGATCACGGTGATCGTCGTGGTGGTACTCGCCGTCGACATCCTCCAGGTCGTGATCGACCCCAGGGTGCGCAACCGATTTGGAATCGAAGCATGACCGCCGTCCTGTTCGAGTCGTTGCGCCGCCGCAGGACTCCCGACAACCGGCGGGACAGCCTGGGCACGCTGGGAATCGTTGCGGCCGTTATCGTCGTCGTCGCTGCGGTCATCGCGTTGTGCGCACCGTGGGTGGCACCGGTGGACCCCACGGCGGTCGATTTCGCCAACACCTACCGGCCGAGCGGAGCGGGTGCGCTGCTGGGCACCGACGGCTCGGGGCGCGACATCCTGAGCCACTTGATCCAAGGTGCCCGGACCAGCCTGCTGGGGCCGACGATCGTGGTGCTGATCTCAGCGTCACTCGGAACGGCTCTAGCGTTGACGGCCGCCATGAGCGGCGGATGGGTCGACCGCGTCCTCAGCAGACTGTTCGACGTCGGATTCGCCTTCCCGGGTCTGCTGCTGGCCATCCTGGCGGTGTCGGTGCTGAGCCCGGGATTCACGACGGCCGTTCTGGCGCTTTCGGTTTCCTACGTCCCGTTCGTGGCCCGCATCGTGCGCAGCGTGGCGATCGGAGAACTGACGCTGCCCTACGTGGCCGCACTCGTAACACTCGGACAGTCCCGATGGCGCATCGCGATTCGGCACCTGCTGCCTGCGGTGCTTCCCACCGCTCTGGCCCAGTCCACGATCTGCTTCGGTTATGCCCTGGTCGATCTCGCCGCACTGTCCTACCTCGGTCTCGGGGTTCAACCACCCGATTCCGACTGGGGTCTGATGGTCGCCGAGGGACAGCGCGGACTCATCCAGGGTTACTGGGAGGAGGCGCTTTTCGCCGGCGCCGCCCTCGTCGTCATCGTGACGTGCGTGTCGCTGCTGGGCGACCGGATCGCCGACCGCGTCAGCCTGAACGGAGACCGCCGATGAGCCACCTACTGGAGGTCGATCGCCTCGCCGTGACCATGCCGGACGGGACCCGAGCCATCGACGACGTGTCGTTCACCGTCGACCGAGGCGAGATCGTGGGCTTCATCGGTGAATCCGGATCCGGTAAGAGCACCACCGCCAACGCGATTGCGCGGCTGCTGCCCGAGGGTGCGACGGTCACCGGGAGGATCCTGTTCGACGACCGCAATGTGCTCGCCCTCGGCACCCGCGAGCTCAACCGGTTCCGTGATGTCGATCTCGGCATGGTGTTCCAGGATCCCCGCGCCGCGGTCAACCCAATGGCCCGCGTCGGCGAGTACGTCACGGAGGCGCTGCGCGTGAACCGCCGGATGTCGCGGGCGGCAGCGCGGGCACGTGCCGTCGAATTGTTCACCGAGGTGGGCATTCCCGAGCCTGACCGCAGGCTCGACGAGTACCCGCACCAGTTCTCCGGAGGCATGCTGCAGCGCGCCGTGATCGCGGCGGCGTTGTCCACCGATCCACGGTTGCTGCTGGCCGACGAAGCCACGACGGCACTGGATGTGACCCGGCAGGCTGAGGTTGCGGCGATCCTGCGAAGGGCGTGTCGCGATCGTGATCTGGGATTGGTGTTCATCACGCACGACCTTGAACTGGCCGGCGCCCTGTGCGACCGAATATGCGTCATGTACCGCGGACGTATCGTCGAACAGATCGAAGCCGATCGACTTCACACCGACGCCACCCACCCCTACACGATCGCGTTGCTGCGCTCACGTCCGTCGGTCGACGGACGCCCACAACGGCTTCCGGTCATCACCGCCGCCGACCGCGAAACCTTCGAATCCGCACTGGAGGAAACCTCCCCATGACCGAAGGCGCTGAACCTCAGGCACTCATCGAAGTGACCGACGTATCGCGGATCTTCAGCCGACGTGGCGTCGACACCCGCGCCGTCGATTCTGTCTCCTGCCGGATGACCGCGGGCCGCGATCTCGGCATCGTCGGCGAATCCGGTTCCGGGAAGACCACTTTGGCACGAATCATCATGGGTCTCGAAACGGCGACCGCTGGGACGGTACGTGTCCTGGGCGAAGACCTGACCCGCCCCGCGCGCCGGCAACGCGAACGACTGCGGCGCGCCCGGCTGGTGCAGATGGTCTATCAGGACCCGTACGGCTCGCTTGACCCGCGCTCGACCGTGCGGGCCTGCCTCGACGAGGTGCTGCGCCTGCATCCCCCCGCCGACGGAACGTCCCGGTCGGACCGCATCAGCAACCTCGCCGAGCTGGTGGGCCTGTCGACCGCACAGCTGGACCGCACGCCGCGCGAACTCTCCGGCGGTCAGTGCCAGCGGGTCGCGATCGCCCGTGCACTGGCGGTCGAGCCTCGCATCATCGTCCTCGACGAAGCCGTCGCAGCACTGGACATCTCGATTCAGGCGCAGATCCTCAACCTGCTCGCCGACCTGCGCGACGAGCTCGGGACGGCCTACCTGCTGATCTCGCACGACCTGGGTGTCGTCCGTCAGCTGACCGACGACGTCGTCGTCATGCATCGCGGCCGCATCGTCGAGTCGGGCAGCACCGAACAGGTTCTGAGCACTCCGCGGCAGGCTTACACCCGGCGACTCAAAGCCAGCATTCCCAGCGAGCGGTGGCGTGAGCCCGGGGTACTGGAACTGCTCGGCGCCGGGGACTGAAACGGGCGGTGGTGGCCGGCGCTAGACATCCGCCGACGTCCGCTCCCACCAGCGGTGCCCCACCAGCGCGGTCACCAGCGTGGCGATGGCCGCCACATACACCGGAACGCTGATGTGCAGCTTCATCATCAGGCCACCGAACAGCGCACCGGCGAAGATCGCCACCACGGCCCACAGCCGTCGGTGGGTGAACCAGACCAGCCCACCCTTGAACAGGGTTTCGCTGGCGTATGAAGTGAGGGTCGACGTCACCACCACTGTCGTCATGTCGGTCACCGCGAGGAACCGCGCGGTCGACGCCTGGGCTCCCATGACGACGGCGATGGTCGCCGCCGCGGCGATGCCGACCAGCGACTGACCCGACGTGGGTACCCGCAGCAGAACCGTTGCGACCGCCGCGAGCACCGCGGCGTTGACACAGATGGTCGCCGTGATGACGGGGCTCCATCCACGGTCGCGGCCGCGGATGAGCCTGCCGACGGTGGCCGCCCCCAGCACGTAGCCGATCAACGCGATCAACGGCCCGGCCACCGGTAGGCCCTCCTCGGCGGCGATGCCCATGCCGAGAATGACGACGTTGCCCGTCATGTTGCCGGTGAACACGCGGTCCAGGCCCAGGTAGCCCACAGCGTCCAGGGCACCGGTCACCACGGTCAGCGTGATCATCAGCCACAGGTGCAGATGGCGATGCGCAAGCGGTCGCACATCCGCCTGTTCCGAAATCATTTCGTCACCCGCCGGATCCCGCGGTGGCGGAATGCGGATGACCCGTTGGATATGGGCACGGCTGAACTACCCCCTCGTGCGGAATTGCGTCTATCGAACGATAGGTCACTATCGATTGATAGGGAATACCCAAGGCGGGATTTTGTCCCCGACGGTCGGCTAATTCACCTTGGCCAGCTCGAGATCGCGGAGTCGAACAACCGTCGCTTCTCGGATACCCGCCAACCGGGACTGGTCGACGAGCAGCGAGCGCACGACGAAGTCGGCCGCCTGCAGCGGACGTTCGTGACGCATCTGCCCGGACGGACCCCCTTGTTCGCGCAATGTCTCGAACAGCACGCCGTTGATGGCCCGCAACACGAAACTCGGCTCAAACGCCACGAATTCACGCGCTCGACGGCCACCGTCGATCACGCGCTCGACCTGATCGTGGAACAGCGCAATGCCTTCACGTTCGGCCACGAAGTCGTCCAGGGCGAGTACGGCATCTTGGTACAACCCACGGGCGTCGAACGGTTGCGACAGACTCTCACGCACGTCGCACGCTATGGCGAGGTGCAGTTTCTCAGCCCAACTCGATTGCTCGTTCAGTCGTTCGTTCATCCGGTCGATGGACGGACCGAGATCCAGTTCGATCAAGGCCCGGAAGATCTCATGCTTGGCCTGGAAGTGGTGGAACAGCGAGGGCTGCCGGATCTGGACGGCCTCGGCGATGTCACGCGTCGAGGTACCGAAGTATCCGCGCTGAGCGAACAGTATCGACGCCGCCAGTAGGATTCGGCCGCGCGTCGAGGACCAATCGACCACCTTCGGCTCCGAGCCCTGCCCGTATTTCACCAGTCAACTGTGACACACAGCCACCCAGACCAACTTCTCCGGGAAAGTCGATACCCTCACAGACGTTCGCCGCGCCGTCGAAGTCTCTGCTCGCCAGTACAGCGGCGCCCGTGGGGCGTCATATGTCAATCGACGAGCGGCGTTGCGCAGCTCCCCGTAGGCTCTGCACCCAGGCTTGGCATTCGAATCGAAGGAGTGATCTATGTCGTCCCGGCGGCGTTCGCGGCATGTGCCCACTCGGGCTATCGCCACGGCGATGAGCGCATGCGTGCTCACGGTCGCCACGGCATTCAGTATCGCGCCCGCCCACGCGGACTCTCAGGACGACCGCTTCCTCACCATCGTGGAGCAACTCGGCATCCCCACGAACTCGGCCGAGGAGGCCGGCACGGTGGGGCGCGGAGTCTGCGATGCGGTCGAGAAGGGCAAGATCGAGCCCGCACGTACGGTGCGGGGAATCATCGGCCAGCTGCAGGCCAAGGCCGGCATCAGCAAGGGCCAGGCCGCCAAGCTGGTGTGGGGAGCAGTCAGCGTCTACTGCCCGCAGTACAGCGCCATCGTCGGGCGCTGATCCGCCCGGCTCAGACCTTCGGGCTGTAGTGCATTCCGTTGTCGCGGTGCCCGATTGGCGGCAAGTTGCGGGCCGGGGTGTGCACCAATGGAGCGTCGGCCGGTATACGGCCGGTGGCACGGTCCCACGCACTGCGCGCCCGCGGATGCATGCGGCGCCGGACCGGCACCAACCTGAACACCTTGCCAATCGCCTTACCCAGCAGGCGATGTAGCTTCTCGTCGCGATCCGACCAGGTGTAGCCCATCAGCTCGCGCACCGCCGGGTGGTACAGACCGACGGTGAACCACACGAACATCGGGTGCAGCACATACTTTCGCTGCAGCGCCCACATCCAGTCGGGCAGCATCGACGCGAATGGCGGCTTCGGCAGCTCGCTCAGATCCAGCACATCGCGGGCCGCTTGGTTGTTCTCTAACACGTTGCGGCACATGTGTTCCCAGTACTCCTGGAATTCCTCCCAGGTTCTGGGCACCGGACGCATGCTCATGCCGTACATCGAGTACCACTGGATGTGCTCATCGAACAGCTGGCGCTTCTGCGCCTCGGTGAGCCCGCCCCCGAGCCGCTCGGCCACGATCAGGGTGCCGACGAAGAATGTCGAATGCGCCCAGTAGAAGACATCGGGATTCAGCGCGTGATAGCGGCGCCCCTGGGCGTCGACCCCTTTGATGTTGACGTGGTAGTCGCGTACCTCGGCACCGGTCTGCGGCGCGCGGTCGCCGTCGAACACCACGCCGCCGATGGGGTAGAGCGAGCGCAGCAGTCGGGGCCAGCGCTCCTGGAAGAAGATCGAATGGTCGATCACCGCCGCACCGAGCTGGGGGTGCATGTTCTGCATCGACCCGGCCCATGGCCCCTGCAGCATGCCCCGCCAGTCACCGAAGTACTGCCACGTCAGCGAATCCGGGCCAAGCGGTGTCGGCGGCGCCTCGTAGCCTCCGGGGGCGGCCGGGCATCCGGCCGCTACAGCAGCGGATCCGCTGGTCACCGGGCATGCCTCAGAAGTATCTTGTGTCACAGGTTCACTTTCTGCCGGCAGAACGATGGTCCTGTTTTACTTTTGACTACATACGTTGTCATGCGAGCTTAGGAGTACATGTGCCACCCGGTCAACGACGCGGCCGATGGTCGGGCGTTCCACTGGAGGAACGCACGGCACTGCGCCGCGACGAGCTGATCGCCGCGGGCGTGACATTGCTCGGCAATGCCGATGGCCCAGCCCTGACGGTGCGGGCGGTATGCCGCGCGGCCGAGCTCACCGAACGGTACTTCTACGAGAGCTTCACCGACCGGGACGAATTCGTCCGGGCGGTCTATGACGACGTGTGCGCCCGGGCGATGGCCGCCCTGACCACGGCCGTCACTCCCCGCGATGCGGTGGAACGGTTCGTCGCACTGATGGTCGACGACCCCACCCGGGGCCGGGTGTTGCTGCTGGCCCCGGAATCCGAACCGGTGCTGACCCGGTCGGGCGCGGAGTGGATGCCCAACTTCATCAGCCTGCTGCAGCGCAAACTGACCCGCATTGCCGACCCGGTGCGTCAAGCCATGGTGGCCACCGGCCTGATCGGCGCACTGACGGCCTTGTTCACCGCGTATCTCGACGACCGCCTGCCGGCCAGCCGGGAACAATTCATCGACTACTGCGTCGACATGCTGCTCGGGCGGGTCGGCAGCTTCTGACCGCTACCGGTCGGGCGTGCTGGCCTCGACCACCCCGGATTGTTCGGCGGCGGCTTGCTCAGCAGCGGCTTGTTGCTCGGCGGCGGCTTGATCGGCGGCGGCCTTCGCCTCCCGGCCGGCAGGGCTGGCGACCGATGCGCCCGGGTGAGCGGAGGTGGCGTGGTCGCCGTCGCAGTTGAGCGACATCTGGACCACATTCTCGGTGTATTGGTAATAGACGTCGGTGGTCATCGGTACCAACGGCCGGGTTTCCCAGGCATTGGTGACGATGCACTCGTCGCGCGGCAAGCGGCTACCGACGGTCACCGCGACATGCACCGTGCCGCCGCCGCCCTCGATGGCGCTGACTGCGTCGACATACGTCTGGCCCACCACGTCCGGAGCCGCGTTCGCGGCCCCCGCGCCGGCCATGGCCAGCGCGAAACCCGCCGCCGACGTTCCAAGAACACTTCCGAACCCGATCGCGATCTTCATCTGGCCCGACCTTCCCCCTCCGGTGACCTCCCGGAAAGGTGGGGCGCCAGCGCCATCGGCGGCGCCTGCTCAGCGTCCCCACAATCGGCGACAGCTGTCGCCGACTCTGGGAGCTGGCTGAATTTTAGTCGCCGGTACGGCGTACGAAGGGGAAATAACCCCTACTCGTCGGGGGTGCTGACCTCTTCGAGCTGCGCTTCCTCGGCGGCGGCGGCCGCGTCGGCGGCGGCCTTGGCCTGACGGCCTACCGGGCTGGCGACCGATGCGCCGGGGTTGACGGCGGTGGCATGGTCGCCGTCGCAGTTCAGCGACAGCATCATCACGCCACCGGTGTGTTCGAAGGTGGGCGCATGCCACGCATTGGTGACAATGCAGTCGTCCTGCGGCAGCCTGCTGCCGACCGTCACCGCAATCTTGGGGGTGCCGCCGGCATCCGAAATCGCCGATGCGACATCCGAGTAACGGTGGCCCTCCAGGCCAGACGTCGCGCCCGCGACACCCGCTCCGACCAGGACCGCCGACGCCGTAGCAGCGGTGATGGCTGTTCCCGCGCCGAGAACGATGAGCTTCTTCACGTGGCTATGACCTCCGAGTCTGCGGGCTTGACGGCGGTACCGGTCCGCGCTGTTCCAGCCGGCTGGCACCATTCCCGAAGGATCGTAGCGGCGACAGCCCGCTAACGCTTGTCCTAGATCACATCGTCATCACATCGGGCCGACATCCCGCCCCGCCAACTTGATGTCACCGGAGTACACAGATATATTGAGTGCAACTGACAGGCACAGATAACCGGAGGCCGCGAGATGACGAAAGAATTCACCGACCTGCAGCTCCTGCATGAGCTGGAGCCGGTGGTGGAGAAGCTCGTCGACCGCCACATGTCGATGCGGAAAGACTGGAATCCGCACGACTACATCCCCTGGAAAGAGGGGAAGAACTACTACGCGCTCGGCGGCCAGGACTGGGATCCGGAGCAGGCCAAACTGTCCGAGGTCGCCCAGACCGCGATGGTGCAGAACCTGCTCACCGAGGACAACCTGCCCTCCTACCACCGCGAGATCGCGATGAACATGGGCATGGACGGCGCCTGGGGCCAGTGGGTCAACCGCTGGACCGCCGAGGAGAACCGGCACGGCATCGCCCTGCGCGACTACCTCGTCGTCACGCGTAACTGCGACCCGGTGGAGCTGGAGGAGCTGCGCGTCGAGCAGGTCACCCGCGGCTTCTCCCCCGGCCAGAACCAGCAGGGCGACCTGTTCGCCGAGAGCCTGTTCGACTCGGTGATCTACGTGTCGTTCCAGGAGCTGGCCACCCGCGTCTCGCACCGCAACACCGGCAAGGCCTGCGACGATCCGGTCGCCGACCAGCTGCTGCAGCGGATCTCCGGTGACGAGAATCTGCACATGATCTTCTACCGCGACGTCTCCGCCGCGGGCCTGGACATCAACCCGAACCAGGCCATGGCCTCGCTGCACCGGGTGCTGACCAACTTCAAGATGCCCGGCTACACGGTGCCGGACTTCCGCCGCAAGGCCGTGGTCATCGCCGTCGGCGGTGTCTACGACCCGCGGATCCACCTCGACGACGTGGTGATGCCGGTGCTGAAGAAGTGGCGCATCTTCGAGCGGGACGACTTCAGCGGCGAGGGCGCCCGGCTGCGCGACGACCTCGGTCGGCTGATCGAGGAGCTCGAGGACACCTGCGACAAGTTCGAGGTGGCCAAGGAGCGCCGGCTGGAACGCGAGCGC
This sequence comes from Mycolicibacterium frederiksbergense, assembly GCF_029893345.1. GTDB lineage: Bacteria > Actinomycetota > Actinomycetes > Mycobacteriales > Mycobacteriaceae > Mycobacterium > Mycobacterium frederiksbergense_B. The sequence goes on from NZ_JARXVE010000012.1 coordinate 149,134, forward strand.
AAGGTCGCCGAAAAGAAGGCCATGAAGAATCTGCTGGTGTCCTCATCGGCGTCGTAACCCAAGCACGCGTCGACTCGACCCGGTCTGCACAACTGCAGATCGGGTCGATCGCCCTGCGCAGCCCGGTGGTGCTGGCCCCGATGGCCGGCGTCACCAACGTGGCGTTCCGCACCCTGTGCCGCGAGCTGGAGGTGGCGCGGGCCGGCACCGTGAGTGGGCTGTATGTGTGCGAGATGGTGACCGCGCGAGCGCTGGTCGAACGGCATCCGGTCACCATGCACATGACGGCGTTCGCGCCGGACGAGTCGCCGCGGTCGCTGCAGCTCTACACCGTCGACCCGGACACCACCTATCAGGCGGCCAAGATGATCGCCGACGAGGGCATGGCCGACCACATCGACATGAATTTCGGCTGCCCGGTGCCCAAGGTCACCAAGCGCGGCGGCGGATCGGCCCTGCCGTACAAGCGGCGGCTGTTCGGCCAGATCGTGGCCGCCGCCGTGCGCGCCACCGAAGGCACCGACATTCCGGTGACGGTCAAGTTCCGGATCGGCATCGACGACGCGCACCACACGCATCTTGACGCCGGACGGATCGCCGCCGAGGAAGGCGCGGCCGCGGTCGCACTGCATGCCCGCACCGCGGCCCAACGGTATTCCGGCACCGCCGACTGGGACCAGATCGCCGCGCTGAAGGCCCACGTCACCGGTATCCCGGTGCTGGGTAACGGTGACATCTTCGAGGCCGACGATGCGTTGGCGATGATGGCCGCGACCGGATGTGACGGCGTGGTGATCGGCCGGGGCTGCCTGGGCCGGCCGTGGCTGTTCGCCGAACTCTCGGCAGCCTTCAACGGAAATCCGGTGGCGACCCCGCCGACGCTCGGCGAGGTGGCCGACATCGTGCGCCGCCACGGCGAACTGCTCAGTGAGCACTTCGGCGAGGACAAGGCCATGCGCGACATCCGCAAGCACGTTGCCTGGTATCTGCACGGGTTCCCCGCCGGAGCCGACCTGCGGCGCGGGCTGGCCCTGGTCAAGACCCGTCGAGAGCTGGACGAGTTGCTCGACCAGCTCGACGGCGACGCCCCGTTCCCGCCCGCGGCCACCGGCCCGCGGGGCCGCCAGGGCTCGTCCGCCTCGGTGTCGCTGCCGGAGGGGTGGCTCGACGACCCCGACGACTGCGCGGTGCCGGTCGGGGCCGATGTGATGCACTCCGGAGGCTGAGCCGCTCGTCGCCGAGATGACATCGAGATGGCACTGTCACCAATTGGGGGCTAGCTCCGCCTCGGGATATCTCAGTACGATAGGAACCTTGCCGCGGCTGGCTCGGGTGGCCAGTCCAGCACACTGCTGCTAAAAGTGATGAGGACGTATCCCGCAGCAGCACTGCAGGATCGATGCGCACCGACGCGCACGTGCGAGCTCGAAGAGTCGGAGGCCGGTAGAACATGAGTGACGGCGATAACGCCACTCCCGGCCGTAGGCACCGCTACCTCGAGGATCAGTCGGACAACCAATGGATTACCCGATCTCCACAGCCTTTACCAGGCGCCGCGCCGTGGGAACGCCAGGATCGACCGCTACCCGATGATCCGAACACCGACGAGCCCACCGGAAGCCATGCCGACGGCGTAACCGTCGCCGATCTGATCGCCAAGATCGCCGGAACGGGATTCACACCGAACCGGCACCGGTTGGACTCCGACGACGCTGAGCCAGAATCGGCCTACCAACCTGAGTACCTCCCTGAGCCCGAATTCGAATTCGAATCTGAGCCTGAGCCGGCCTCCTACGCTGAGCCTGAGCCTGAGCCTGAGCCGGCCTCATACTTCCAGGAGCCGGTGGCGGAGATCGAGCCGGAACCGGCGTACACCCGCCCGCCGGTGCCCGAGCCCACCGAGGTCATCGAGGCCATACGGGTCGACCCCGAAGCCGACGAACCCCAAGATTTCGACGTCGCCGAGATTTACCCGGAGTCCTTCGACGAGCCGTTCGAGGACTCGCCGGAGCCCGGCGAGGCCGAATCCGATAACACCGACACCGATGTGCTCCCGGCCCTGGCGGAGTATGACGTGCCCCAGCAGCGCCCGGCCTTGGGGGCCGGCCGGGTGCCGCCCAACGAGCACGATCCCGAGGAGACCGCCGAGATCGAGGCAGTGCGGCCGCCGCTCAACCGCCGGGTCATGCTGGCCGGGCGGACGGTCGCCGCGCTGATCGCGGTGCTCAGCCTGGTGCTGACCGGCGGGGCCTGGCAGTGGCAGTCCTCGAAGAACAACAGCCTCAACAAGGTGGCCGCGCTGGACCCCAATTCGCGCGACATCCTCGACCCCAATGCCCAGTTCGGTGACGAGAACTTCCTGATCGTCGGCGTCGACAGCCGCAGCGGCCAGAACGGTGACATGGGCGCGGGCGACACCCAGGACGCCGACGGCGTGCGGTCCGACACCGTCATGCTGGTGAATATCCCGGCCAGCCGGGAACGCGTTGTCGCCGTGTCGTTCCCGCGCGACCTGTCGATCACACCGATGAAGTGCGAACCCTGGAACCCCGTGACGGCGGCGTACGGGCCGGTGTACGACGAGGAGTCCGAGACCTACGGACCCGACGAGGTCTACACCGAAACCAAACTGAACTCGGCGTACGCCTTCGGCGGCCCCAAGTGCCTGGTGAAGGTGATCCAGAAGCTCTCCGGACTGTCGATCAACCGGTTCATGGCCGTCGACTTCGCCGGATTCTCCAAGATGGTGGACGCGCTCGGCGGCATCGAGGTGTGCAGCACCACGCCGCTGGAGGACGAGATCCTGGGCACCGTGCTGGCGAGCCCCGGCCGACAGATTGTCGACGGCCATACCGCGCTCAACTACGTCCGGGCCCGGCACGTCACCACCGAGGTCACCAGCGACTACGGCCGGATCAAACGCCAGCAGCTGTTTTTGTCCTCGCTGCTGCGCTCGCTGATCTCCAAGGACACGTTCTTCTCGCTGAAGAAGCTGAACAGCGTCGTCAACATGTTCATCAGCGACAGTTTCGTCGACAACATCAAGACCAAGGACCTGGTCGACCTGGGCCAGTCCGTCCAGGGCGTCAATGCCGGCCGGATCAGCTTCGTCACGGTGCCTACGGTCGGCTACGCCGACGAGGAAGGCAACGAGGTCCCGCGGACCGATGACATGCGCGCGCTGTTCGACGCGATCATCAACGACGATCCGCTGCCCGGGGAGAAGAATCCCGACAACACCCCGGTACCCGGGACCCCCGAATCGACCACGTCGTCCGTGCTGGCCGCCGCACCCTCGCATACGCCGACGACGACCGCCGATGCCCCCGCGCCGGGCATGCCGGAGACCGGTGAACTGGTCAACGCCATCACCACCGAACCGGCGCAGGTCACGGTGCAGGTGTCGAACTCGACCGGCCAGAGCGGCCTGGGCGCCACCGCGGCCACCGAACTCCAGGAGCACGGGTTCAACGTCAACACCCCCAACGACTACCCCGGCGCATTGCCGGCCACCACGGTGTTCTTCTCCCCCGGTAACGAAGAGGCGGCCGCGACGGTGGCCAGCTCCTTCGCCAACCCGACCATCGAGCGAGTGACGGGCATGGGAGAAGTGGTGCAGGTGGTGCTGGGCAGCGACTTCTATACGGTCAATCCGCCCACCCCGAGTGGGTCGGAGGTAAAGGTGCATGTCCTGCACGGCAACAGCAGCCCCACCCAACTGCCGGAGGATCTGACCGTCACCAACGCCGCCGACACCACCTGCGAGTAGTCCAGCGGCCAGGCGCACGGCATTCACCGATCGTTCATCGCGTGCATCGTGACTACGGGGCGCCGGACCGCCTAATGTTGCATCCATGCGTACCCAGTACTTCGAGCAGCTGCGCTCACTGACGGACCAACTCGGCGCGATGTGCGAATTGGCGGGTACCGCTATGGAACGCGCGACCCAGGCGCTGCTGCAGGCCGACCTGGCGCTGGCCGAACAGGTGATCAGTGACCACGACCAGATGACCACGTTGAGCGCCCAGGCCGAGGAGAGCGCCTTCGTGTTGTTGGCGCTGCAGGCGCCGGTCGCCGGGGACCTGCGCTCGGTGGTGGGGTCGATTCAGATCGTGGCCGATGTGGACCGGATGGGCGCGCTCGCACTGCACGTGGCCAAGATCGCCCGCCGCCGCCACCCGCAGCACGCCCTGCCGGAGGAAGTCAACGGCTATTTCGCCGAGATGGGCCGGGTAGCGGTCGAGTTGGGGCATGCCGCACGTGAGGTCCTGATCACCAGGGATCCGGAGAAGGCCGCTCGGATCCAGGAGGAAGACGATGCGATGGATGATCTGCATCGTCACCTGTTCTCGGTGCTGATGGACCGGGAGTGGAAGCACGGCGTGACCGCCGCCGTCGATGTCACCCTGCTGAGCCGGTTCTACGAACGCTTCGCCGACCACGCCGTCGAGGTGGCCCGCCGGGTCATCTTCCAGGTCACCGGCAGCTACCCGGACGGCGAGACGGTCACCTCGACGTAGTCGCTCAGGTCCGGTCGCCGGGCGCCCGAGCTTGATGGATTGAGATAATTCGCAATCCACTATGGTGCGCATTACCCTTCAGAAATGCCCACCGGACATACCCCCGCGAGACCGGGCCCGCTGCAGTACATCGCGTACTGCTATGGCAAGCGGCTACCCGACTCGATGCGCACCTGGGTGGCCAACGACCTGGCCGGCCCCGGCGCAACCGTGCGGATGATGATTCGGGTGGCGATACCGGCGATCCTGGTGCTGGCGCCGATCTGGTTCATCCCGATGAGCCTGTACCTGCACGCAAGCATGACGCTGCCCATCTTCATCCCGTTCGTGTACTTCTCCCACGCGCTGAACAAGGTGTGGCGGCGCCACATGCTCGCCAAACACGGACTCGACCCCAAGCTCATCGACGAACTCGCGCGCAAGAAGAACGCGCACATCCACCGGGCCTATGCCGAAAGGTACGGTCCGCGCACCGGCCCGAGCAGCAGCCACGACGTCTGACCCAGCGCCCGTTTCCACTGCGCGAGCAGACGCAGAATCGCCCATCTTCGTTGGAAAATGGGCGATTCTGCGTCTGCTCGCGGGAGGGAACTCAGCCGAAACGGCCGGAGATGTAATCCTCGGTCGCCTTCTGGCTGGGATTGGAGAAGATCTTCTCGGTGTCGTCGATCTCGATCAGACGGCCCGGTTTGCCGGTGGCCTCCAGATTGAAGAACGCGGTCTGATCGCTCACCCGGGCGGCCTGCTGCATATTGTGCGTGACGATGACGATGGTGAAATCCAGCTTCAGCGTGGAGATCAAATCCTCAATGGCCAGGGTAGAGATCGGGTCGAGCGCCGAACAGGGCTCGTCCATCAACAGCACGTCCGGCTGAACCGCGATGGCGCGGGCGATGCACAACCGCTGCTGCTGACCACCCGACAGGCCGCCACCGGGCTTGTCCAGGCGGTCCTTGACCTCGTTCCACAGGTTGGCGCCGCGCAGCGAGCGCTCTGCGACCTCGTCGAGGACCTTGCGGTTGCGCACCCCCTGCAGCTTCAACCCGGCCACCACATTGTCGCGAATCGACATGGTGGGGAACGGATTCGGACGCTGGAACACCATTCCGATGGTCTTGCGCACCCCGACCGGGTCCACCCCGGCACCGTAGATGTCCTCACCGTCGAGCAGCACCGAACCCTCGACCCGGGCACCGGGGATCACCTCGTGCATGCGGTTCAGCGTGCGCAGCACCGTCGACTTTCCGCAGCCCGACGGTCCGATGAAGGCCGTCACGCTGCGCGGCTGCACCGACAGCGAAACGTCGGAAACGGCATGGAACGCGCCGTAGTAGATGTTGACGTCTTTGAGATCCAGCCGCTTGGCCATGGATTGCTCCTAAACCTTCTTGGGGGAAAAGAATTTCGCGACCATGCGGGCGCCGATGTTGAGCAGAGCGATCAGCAGGATCAGCGTCAGCGCTGCACCCCACATCCGGTCGGTGGGCACCGGGTTGGCGCCGGCTCCTGCCGAGATCTGGTCGTACATCATGCCCGGCAGCGACCCCATGAAGCCGCCGAACATGTTGAAGTTCATCGCCTGGGCGTAGCCGACCAGGATCAGCAATGGCGCGGTCTCACCCATCACCCGGGCCAGCGCCAGCATCACACCGGTCACGATGCCCGACAGCGCCGTCGGGATCACGATCCGCACGATCGTCTTCCATTTCGGTACGCCCAGTGCATAGCTGGCCTCGCGCAGGTCCATCGGCACGATGCGCAGCATCTCCTCGGTGGCCCGCACGATCACCGGAATCATCAACAGCACCAACGACAATGACACGGCGAAACCGGAGCGCCCGAATCCCAGCGTTGCCACCCACAATGCGTAGATGAACAGCGCTGCCACGATCGAGGGCACACCGGTGAGGATGTCCACCATGAACGTGGTGATCTTGCCCAATCGGGTGCCGCCACCGTATTCGACCAGGTACACCGCCACCAGCACGCCGATCGGAATGGAGATCAGCGAGCACACCAGGCCCTGCAGCACGGTGCCCACAACCGCGTGGTACACACCGCCGCCGGCAGTGAACGTGGTCATACCGGCCTGAGAGTTGGTGAACCACGTCGGCGAGCTGAGCGCCGTCCAGCCTCGGCTGATCACCGAGTACAGCACCCAGATCAGCGGCACCAGCGCGATCAACAATGACAGGGTCACCAGCACCGTGGCCAGATGATTGGTCACCTTACGACGCAGGCTCACCCCTTGGAACGCGGGCGCCTTGACCGGCTGTTCGAGCGTGGAGGTCATGCGCGTCCCTTCCCTGAGACAGCGGCGCGAGCCAGCGAGTTCACCACGAAGGTGAGGATGAACAGCACCAGGCCGGCGGCAATGTAGGCGCCCGCCTTGTACTGGTCGTTGAATTCGCTTGCGGTGGCGGCGATCTTGCTGGCGAAGGTGTAGCCGCCGTCGAACAGTGACCAACTGAACGCGGTCTGGGTGCCGCGCAGGACGATCAGCAGTGCAATGGTCTCGCCGAGCGCGCGGCCCAGGCCCAGCATGGCGCCGCTGATGTACCCGGACAGGCCGAACGGCAGCACCGTGGTGCGCACCACCTCCCAGCGGGTGGCGCCCAGCGCCAGCGCGGCCTCGATCTGGCCGCGCGGGGTCTGGGTGAACACCTCGCGGGTTACCGCGGTGATGATCGGCAGGATCATCACCGCCAGCACGATGCCGGCGGTGAAGATGGTGCCGCCACCGGCCACCGAGGCGTTACCCGTCTTGAACAGAAACAGCCAGCCCAGATTGGTATTGAGCCACACCGCAACGGGTTTGATCGTGGGCGCCAGCACGTACAGGCCCCACACGCCGTAGACGATGGACGGTACGGCGGCGAGCAGGTCCACCAGATAGGACAGCGGGCCGACCAGTCGTCGCGGTGCGTACTGGGTCAGATAGATCGCGATGCCCAAGGCCACTGGCATCGCCAGCAGCAACGCGAACACTGAGACGAACACCGTCACCTGCAGCAGGTCGAAGATGCCGAAGTGCATCGCCGAGGTGTCGGTGGTGATCCAGTTGCCGCCGTAGAGAAAGAAATTCTCCTTGTTGCGGGCCAGCGCCGGAATCGCGCGCCAGAGCAGGAACACCCCGATCGCCGCGATGAGCGCGACGATCAGGATGCCCGAACCGGTGGCCGCGGAGCGGAAGATCCGGTCGCCGAGGCGGACTTTAGCTCCCTTGGAGGGATCGGTTGAAATAGGTTCTGGCTCGGGGAAAGGGGAGGCGAGTGTCTCCCCCGACCCCGAATCAGCTGGATTCGGCGTTATCACTGTTGTCCCGTCGGGGCCCCGGTTGGTCATTTGGTCCGAATCCATCCTCGTCCAAATTCGTCCTCTTACGCCAGTCCGCTATTACGCGATGGCCTCGACCGAGGCCAGCAGGCGCTGCTTGAAAGCGTCGGGCAGCGCGATGTAGCCGGCCTGCGACAGGCTGCCCTGTCCCTCGTTGGCGGCCACCGTCAGGAACGACTTGACGGCCGCGGCGGTGTCGGCGTCGTAGCCCTTCGAGCAAACGATCTCGTAGGTGGCCAGCACCAGCGGGTACACCCCGGCCTCCTTCGACGCGTACAGCGCGTTCAGGTCCAGGGCCAGGTCCTTGCCGTCACCCTTGAACTTCGCGGCGTCGACAGCCTTGCCGGTGGACTGATCGTCGAGCGCCACCGCACCGGCACCGCTGTCGATCTGGGCGTAGGGCAGGCCGGCCGCGGCGGCCGGGCTCTTCTCGACGTAGCCGATCGAGCCGGGGGTGGCCTGCACGGCCTGCACCACGCCGGAGGACTTCTGCGCGCCCTCACCGGCTCCACCCTGGAATTCCTTGCCCGCACCCTTGGTCCAGGTCTGTGGCGCGGCGGCGCCCAGGTACTTCTGGAAGTTGTCGGTGGTGCCCGAGGAATCCGAACGGTAGATCGGCTTGATGTCCAGGTCGGGCAGGGTGGCGCCACTGTTGAGCGCGGCGATCTCCGGGTCGTTCCACTTGGCGATCTGGCCCTGGAAGATCTTGGCGAGTACGTCCGGGCTCACCACGAGGTGGTCGACACCCTGGACGTTGTAGGCCAGCGCGACCGGGCCGAACACCAGCGGCAGGTTCCAGGCCTCGTTGCCACCGCAGCGTTCGGCGGCCTTGGCGACCTGATCGTCCTTGAGCGCCGAGTCGGAGCCGGCGAAGTCGACCTGCTTGGCGATGAACTGATCCACACCCGCGCCCGAACCGGTCGGGTTGTAGGACAGGTTCTTGCCGGAGCAAACCTGCCCCCACACCTTGTTGAACTCCGCGATGGCATTCTGCTGAGCCGTCGATCCCTCAGCCGTCAGGGAATTCTTGCCGGCACAGTTGGCCGAGGCGGCCGCCGGGCTACCCGCGGCTGCGGAAGTAGCGGGACCGGCGTTGTTGTCGCTGCCGCACGCGGTCAGCGCGAACGCCGCAACGGCCGTCGCGGACAGCGCGACACCGAACGGCTTGCCGAAACCCTTGCCAATGCTGATGAGCTTCACTTGTCCCACTTTCAGTCGACGGCTTCAAACCCTTCGGCAACCTATTCGGCCGCAGTGGACAGCTCGGGGACAGCAGATGAATCGACAATGAACAGCTTCAGCATGTCCACAGGTGAAACAGTTAACCGACGGCGTATGCAGCGTCGACGCTGAACACCTGGAAACCCAAGTTTCGGTAGGTGGCCACCGCCGCCGAGTTATCTGCCTCGACGTAAAGCGTCACCGTCGGCAGGTTCCGATCGGCGAGATGGTGCAGGCCGACCAGCGTGAGCACCGACCCGAGACCGCGTCCCTGGGCGGCGGGGTCGACGCCGACGATGTAGACCTCGCCGAGTTCGGCGCTGTGCCTTTTCGTCCAGTGGAAGCCCAGCAGCGCGCCGGTGTGTTCGTCGAACGCCTCGAACAGCCCCTCGGGGTCGAACCACGGCTCGTCGCGTCGTTCGGCGATCTCGCGTTCGGTCCAGCCGCCCTGCTCCGGATGCCAGGAGAAGGCGGCGTTGTTGACCCGCAGGATCTCGGCGTCGTCACCCGGGCCGGCGTAGGTGGCGATCCGCACCCCGTCCGCGGTGCGCAGCGGCGGCAGGTCGGCGAGCGGGCGGCGCATCTGCAGCAGTTCGCGGGCCAGTTTCAGGTCCAACCCGGCGGCCAGCTCCTGGGCGGCGGCCAGGTTGCCGTGCGCCCAGATTCTGGTGCCCGCTCCGCCCGCGGCCAGTCCGGCACGGGCCAGTGCGGTACCGACGCCGCGCCGTCTGGCCTGCGGGTGCACCACCAGTTCGGCCATCGCCGGGTCGTCGCCGGCGGCCGGGGCCAGGTTCAGGTAGCCGATCAGGTCGGCACCGTCAGTTGCCACCAGATGGCGGGTGCGGTCACGGCCCAGCTCGCGCAGCACCTGATCGCCCACCGGCGCTACGCCGTCGGCCGAGGTGGCTGCGGCGATCAGCTCACGAATCCGGGTTTGTTCGGCCTCGGCCAGGCCGGTGCGCCAGTCGAGTTCGGTCACTGGCTGGGCAGCCTGTCTACCAATGGTTCGTCCACGTCATCCATTGTCGGGTCGAAGTCGTCGCTGTGGTCGGGTACCCCGGCCACAGCGGCCGCTGCCGTGCGGCCCCGGGACGGGCGCACCGCTTTGTACCCGACGTTGCGCACGGTGCCGATCAGCGATTCGTATTCGGTGCCGAGCTTGGCCCGCAGACGACGGACGTGCACGTCGACCGTCCGGGTGCCACCGAAGAAGTCGTAGCCCCACACCTCCTGCAGCAACTGGGCCCGGGTGAAGACCCGGCCGGCGTGCTGCGCGAGGTACTTGAGCAACTCGAATTCCTTGTAGGTGAGGTCGAGCGGGCGGCCACGCAGCCGCGCGGTGTAGGTGCCCTCATCGATCATCAGCTCACCCAGCGTGATCTTGCCGACGTTCTCCTGGCTGGGGCCGCCCCCGCGGCGGCCCACCAGCAGCCGCAGCCGGGCGTCGATCTCGGCCGGGCCGGTGCCGGGCAGCAGGATTTCGTCCAGGCCCCACTCGTGGTTGACCGCGACCAACCCGCCCTCGTTGATCACCGCGACCACCGGGACGGCGGTACCCGTCGTCCCCAGCAGCCGGCACAGGCCGCGAGCGGCGGCAAGATCGCTGCGCGCGTCGACGATCGCCACGTCCGCATTGCCCGCTTCCAGCAGTGAGGACACCTCCGTCGGTGCGGTGCGGACGGTATGGGCCAGTAACGACAGGGAGGGCAGGACCGACTCGGGATGCGGGTCGACGGTCAGTAGCAGAAGATCCAACAGGTCCTCCGGCGCGCCGGGCAATCACTACTCACGATCGCCCGGACACCGATGTCCGCACGGTCGGATTCGCGACTGACATGTAGCCGTTACCGGCCCTTAGTGACCTAACGATAACGCCTCACCTGCTAATTAGCCGCTCCGCGCGGTTCGGCCGGGCAGCCGTGGGCGACAATGTGGCGGTGCGCAAACTGCTGATCGGGCTCACCGCGACCGTGACCGCGTTAGTCGTCGGGCTCGTCGGCACCGATTTCGGGGCCGCCATCTACGCCGAGTACCGGTTGGCCCGCAATGTGCGCAGCGTCGCCGGGCTGAACTGGGATCCCTGGGTGGCCATTCTGGGTTTCCCGTTCCTTCCCCAGGTCCGCAACCACCGCTACCGGGAGGTCGAGATCCGGGCCAACGGCGTCGATCACCCCGTGGTGGGCAAGGCGTCGCTGGAGTCCACCCTGCACCACATCGACCTCACCGACTCGTCCTGGCTGATCCGCCCCGACGCACCCATGCATGTCGGCAAGGCGGAGAGCCGCATCATCATCGACTCGACGCATATCGGCCGGTACATGGGCATCGACGACCTGCTGGTCGAGGCTCCCGCACGAGAGACCAACGATGCCACCGGGGGCACCACCGAGTCCGGTATCTCCAGCAGTCAGGGGCTGGTGTTCACCGGCACGCCCAAGTCCGCTGGGCTGGACAAGCGGGTCAGCGTGGCGGTCGACCTGTCGATCGCCGGGAAAGACCAGACCACGCTGGTGCTGACCGCGACCGGAATCCTCACCGGACCCGGAACCGCCGACGAGCCGGTGTCCGAGGAGCAGACCCCGGCGGTGCTGGCCGAGTTCAGCAACACCATCACCGGGCAGAAGCTGCCGTTCGGCATCGCGCCGACCACCGCGGGCGCGCGCGGCTCCGATGTGATCATCGAGGGCATCGCCACGGGAGTAACGATCGACCTGACCGGGTTCAGACAGTCATGAGCTCTCCGATGGTGCTGGTGATCGTGGTGCTCGTCGGCACCCTCGGGGTGGCCTACGTGATCGGTCGCTTGATCACGCTGCGCGCCAGCATGATCAGGGCGGGCGAGGAGGCCGCCGACATCGACACCAGTGGTCTGGGGTTGTCGCACACCGGCCCGACCGTGCTGCACTTCTCGGCCGAATGGTGCGGACCCTGCGCGGGGGTACGGCGAGTCGTCGAGCAGGTCTGCGCGGAACTGCCCGAGGTTGCTCACGTCGAGATCGATATGGACGCCAATCCCGAAGCCGCCAGGCGGCTTTCGGTCCTGTCGCTGCCCACCACCATCATCTTCGACAAGGACGGGCGGCCCCGGTACCGCACCAGCGGGGTTCCCAGGGCCGCTGACCTGCGCGCGGCGCTGGAACCACTGTTGGCCTGACCTGGCGATCATTGGGTAAGCTGTCGTTCGTGTCAGCCCGCCTTGAGCTTGTGCTCACCAAGCGCCGCACAGTGGATCTGTGCCGCGTTGCGGGTTGCTGCTGTTGTTGTTGTTGCTGTTGAGCGCAGCCGCGCGCCTTTGCGCGCCCGCTCGGGTTCTGTGCCCTGAGCCTGCACACAAACAGATCTTCAACAACAGGAGTTTGTTCGTATGTCATCGACGTCACCCCGGCATATCGCCGACGGCCAACCGGCCCAGGTGGACGTACGCAGCCCACGGTTCGCGGCCTGGATCACCACCGCGGTTCTGATCGCAACCCTGCTGATCGCCGGCGTGAACGAGTCGGCCGCCACGGCGCTACTGGGCGCACAGGCGGTGGTGTTCGCGATCGGCGCGCTGGGCGGCCCGCGCAAGCACCCCTACGGCCGACTGTTCGCCAGCCTCATCGCACCGCGCCTGACGCCGGTCACCGAGCGTGAGCCGGTGCCGCCGCTGAAATTCGCCCAGCTTCTCGGCTTCGTCTTCGCCGTCGTCGGCACCGCAGGGTTCGGCTTCGGCATCACCGCGCTCGGATTGGGCGCCACCGCACTCGCCCTGGTGGCGGCCTTCCTCAACGCCGCCTTCGGCATCTGTCTCGGTTGCCAGATCTACCCGCTGGCGGCCCGGCTGCGTCGCACGTCGATCCCCACAACTCAACCCGTCTGAAAACTCAAATGTGAAGCGACCGAAAGGAATTTGTACATGGCACGTTCCGAAGTCCTGGTCTCGACCGAATGGGCCGGGAATAATCTCGACACTGCTGGCGTGGTGTTCGTCGAGGTCGACGAGAACACCAGCGCCTACGACGACGAGGGTCACATCCCCGGCGCCGTCAAACTCGACTGGAAGACCGACCTGCAGGACGCCGTCAAGCGCGACTTCGTCGACCAGCAGCAGTTCTCGAAGCTGTTGTCCGACAAGGGCATCAGCAATGACGATACGGTGATCCTGTACGGCGGCAACAACAACTGGTTCGCGGCCTACGCCTACTGGTACTTCAAGCTGTACGGCCACGCCGACGTCAAGCTGCTCGACGGCGGTCGCAAGCGCTGGGAGCTGGACGCCCGCCCGCTGGTGAAAGAGACACCCCACCGTGCCTCTACGTCCTATGTGGCCCAGCCGCTGGACAACAGCATCCGGGCCTACCGCGACGAGGTGATCGCCGCGATCGGCGCGAAGAACATGGTCGACGTGCGCTCCCCCGACGAGTTCTCCGGCAAGATCCTGGCGCCGGCGCACTTGCCGCAGGAGCAGAGCCAGCGGCCCGGGCATATCCCCGGCGCCATCAACGTTCCGTGGAGCAAGGCCGCCAACGAAGACGGCACGTTCAAGTCCGACGAGGACTTGGCAGCGCTCTACGCAGCGGCCGGGCTGGACGGCAAGAAGGAAACCATCGCCTATTGCCGGATCGGTGAACGCTCCTCGCACACCTGGTTTGTGTTGCAGGAGCTGCTGGGACACCAGAACGTGAAGAACTACGACGGCAGTTGGACGGAATACGGCTCCCTGGTGGGCGCCCCGATCGAGTTGGGAAGTTGATATGTGCTCTGCACCGAAGCAAGGACTGACGTTGCCGGCCGGCGTCGACCTGGAGAAGGAAACGGTGATCACCGGTCGCGTGGTGGACGGGTCCGGCCAGGCGGTCGGCGGCGCCTTCGTGCGTCTGCTGGACTCCAGCGACGAGTTCACCGCCGAGGTCGTGGCGTCGGCTACCGGTGATTTCCGGTTCTTCGCCGCCCCGGGCACCTGGACGCTGCGCGCCCTGTCCAAGGTCGGCAACGGCGACGCCAGTGTCGCCCCGACCGGCGCGGGCATCCACGAAGTCGACGTCAAGGTCGCCTAGCGTTTTGCGCTCGAACGTGAGCTTGTGCGCGAGGATTCGCAAAAATCTCGCACACAAGCTCACGTTCGGCCGATGACTACGGCGCACCACCCGGAGCGCCGACCCCTCTGACTAGGAACTAGACTCATCGCCGTGGTGCTCTTCTTCGAGATGTTGCTCGTCGCTGCCGTCGTGGTCATCACGTGGTTTGCGCTGTACACCCTTTACCGCCTCGTCACTGACGAGTCGTGACCTCCGGCGGCGACGCCCCGGCCGCACAGCCGGGTTCCGGTGACCGAGCCGTAGCGGCCGCCGCTGAACGGGCCAAGGCCACGGCCTCCCGTAACGTTCCGGCGTTCCACGACCTGCCGCTGCCTGCCGATACCGCCAACCTGCGCGACGGCGCCGAACTCAATGATGCGCTGCTTGCACTGCTGCCGTTGGTCGGCGTCTGGCGCGGCGAGGGCGAAGGCCACGACACCCACGGTGACTACCGGTTCGGTCAACAGATCGTGGTCTCCCATGATGGCGGCGACTACTTGAACTGGGAAGCCCGATCCTGGCGGTTGACCGAATCTGGGGAATACGACTCCCCCGGCCTGCGCGAAACCGGCTACTGGCGATTCGTGTCCGATCCGGACGATCCGGCCGAGTCCCAGGCCATCGAGCTGCTGCTGGCCCACTCGGCCGGCTATGTCGAACTCTTTTACGGCAAACCGCTCAATCAGGCCTCGTGGGAGCTGGCCACCGACGCGCTGGCCCGCAGTAGATCCGGGCTGCTGGTCGGCGGCGCCAAACGGCTCTACGGCATCATCGAGGGCGGCGACCTGGCCTACGTGGAAGAACGTGTGGACGCCGACGGCGGTCTGGTACCGCACCTGTCGGCCCGACTGTCACGGTTCATCGGCTGATGCGGCGGCTGATCATTGCGGCAGGCCTGCTTGCCGCGGCGGCGGCCCTCGGCGGTTGTTCGTCGAAAGGGCCACAACCGGCTCCGACCTCGCCGCCGGCCGAGCACGGGTCCTACGCCCACTGCCTGTCCGAGCACGGGGTGCCCATCCCGCCGGGTCCCGTCGCGGGGCCGCCGAGCGGTGTCGACGAGACCACCTGGCAGCAGGCCACGACGGCTTGTTCGACGCTGGCACCCGGTCCCGGCCCTAACTGAACTCGGTGCGCCCAACGGCGCCCGAACCGGCTCCGCGGCAGCGGGTTTGACCTTCCCCAGATATGGGGCAGCCCCCGAGCCGTGGTACTTGGTTGGACGGACCGAGGGGCTCGGGGGCCGGGTGGCTGCGGGGAATTCGCCAGCGCGCGCAGGCAATACCCCGGCGCTTCTAGCGGGCAGCCACCTCACATGTCCATAAGCTACTCAATTTGACGGACCACCTCCTTCCCTGTGTACGGCCGACCGTACCCCCGTCCACGCACCCCGACAAGCGATTTTTACGGGCTCAACGGTCGCAGGTGAGGGCGGCGTCAACCAGGCCGGCGATGTCGGCGGCCAGCGGCGCGTCGGGCAGCCGTCGACCGTCCAGAGTGTGCACCCGGGCCGCCAAGGTAATGCTGGAGATCAGCCAAACACCTTGTGCAGTAAGCAAATCCGCAGGCGTCAGGGCGCGGAAGTCGCAGTCATACCCCTTGTTGCGGGCCACCTCGAACAGGGCCTGCTGGGTGGTGCCCCGCAGGATCGGATACCACGGCGGCGGGGTGAGCAGCAGCGGTCGGCCATCGGTGCCCTCGGCAGCTATCACCACCGTGGAGCGCGGCCCCTCCAGCACGTAGCCGTCGGAGCTGACAAAGATCACGTCTCCGGCACCGTGCCGTTCGGCATGCCGCAGCGCCGCCATGTTCACCGCATAGGACAACGTCTTGGCACCGGCCGCCAGCCACGGCATATCGCTGGCACCCAGCGGCAGCCCGCGTTCCAGGGTGATCGCCGCCAGCCCGTGGCGGCGAACCCCGGCGACCCGGTCGGGCAGTGCCCCGATGGTGACGAACGCCGTTGCGGGCCCCGTCGGTCCGCCGCTTTCCCGTCCGCGGCTGTACACCAGCCGAATAACGCCTTCGTCGTCGTGATTGGCGGCCCAGCGCCCGGCCGCCAACGCCACCGCCGCGCGCCAGGCCTGAACGTCGGGTGCGGGTAGGTCCAGCATCTTGGCGGACTGGCCGAGCCGGGCCAGGTGGGCTTCCAGCAGGCAGGGCCGGCCGTCACGCACCAGCAGCGTCTCGAACACCCCGTCGCCACGGACCGCTGCCAGGTCGTCGGCATGCAGCAGCGGCACATCGGGGTCGTGGAACTGCCCGTCGAGGGTGACCAGTACGGCTGGTTGGGTCGCCATGGAGCCAAAGCGTAGCGCCGTAGAGTTGGCCTATGTCTGCCCTATCGTCAGCAGTTCCGGCGCCCGATACCAGCCCCGACGCCGGTGCCGTGTGGCATTACGGTGATCCGCTCGGTGAACAACGTGCCGCGGCCGACGACGCGGTCCTGGTCGACCGTTCGCACCGGGCGGTGCTGACCCTCACCGGCAAGGACCGCCAGACGTGGCTGCACAGCATCTCCACCCAGCACGTCAGTGCGTTGCCGGACGGCGCGGTCACCGAGAACCTGAGCCTGGATCTACAGGGCCGTGTCGAAGATCACTGGATTCAGACCGAGCTCGGCGGCACCACCTACCTGGACACCGAGTCGTGGCGGGGCGAACCATTGCTGGCTTACCTGCGCAAGATGGTGTTCTGGGCCGATGTGCAGATCGAACCGGCCGACATGGCGGTGTTGTCGCTGCTGGGACCGGGTTTGGCCAACCAGCCGGTGCTGACCGCCCTGGGCTGCGACGAGCTGCCGCAGCAGTCGACAGCGCGGGCGTTGCCCGGCGGTGGGTTCGTCCGTCGTCTGCCCGCCCCCGGGATCGAGCTGGACCTGGTGCTGCCACGGGATCGGGCCGCCGAGTACACCCAACGGCTGATCGAGGCCGGTGTCCGGCCGGCCGGTGTGTGGGCTTACGAGGCGCACCGGGTGGCGGCCCGCCGGCCCCGGCTGGGCGTGGACACCGACGAGCGCACCATCCCGCACGAGGTGGGCTGGATCGGTGGCCCCGGTGTTGGTGCAGTTCACCTGGACAAGGGCTGCTACCGCGGCCAGGAGACCGTGGCTCGGGTGCACAACCTGGGCAAACCGCCCCGGATGCTCGTGGTGCTGCAGTTGGACGGCGCCTCCGACCGCCCGGTCACCGGCGATCCGGTGACCGCGGGAGGGCGCACCGTCGGACGGATCGGCACGGTGGTGGAGCACGTCGATGACGGGCCGATCGCGCTCGCGCTGCTCAAGCGGGGGTTGCCGGCCGATACCGAACTGATCGCCGGGAGTGAGGCGCAGGCTCCGGCCGTCATCGACCCCGGTTCCATGCCTGCGCCGGACACCGCTGGGGCCGGGCGGCTGGCTGTGGAACGCCTCCGCGGCAACTGAGGCCGGGAAGCGTTCGGGTTACCGAGCGATTAGTCGCGGAAGTCACGCCCCCAGCCGCTCGCCGTGAACCAGGCCCTGGCGGCACTTCACCGGCTGGCACGGTAAGGTGTTGGCAGGACAATACAGACACACAGATCGGAGCCGCCTAGTTATTGGGCCGCTCCGTTATTGCGCGAGGGGGTCCCCCCATGGGCCGCGGCCGGGCGAAGGCAAAGCAGACAAAGGTTGCACGTGAGTTGAAGTACAGCTCACCACAAACCGATTTCAGTCAGCTCCAACGTGAGCTGTCGACATCTCCGAGTTCCGGTGACGTCAACGACGACGCCGATGAATGGTCTGGTGAGGACGACTGGCGGCGATAAGCCGTCAGCGCTCCTTCGCAGAACGTAAACACCGGTCGCGCTGGTCTCACACACCAGCGCGACCGTTCTAAGTTCTAGAACCGCGGATGCTGGCCCACCAGCTGGGCGCGCACACTGTCCTTGCCGCCCTTCTTAACGGTGCCAAGCGTCCAGCAGTTCAGGTGCCGGGCCGTCAGGATGGCCAGTGCACGGTCAGTGTCCTCGGGCGCTACGACCGCGACCATCCCGACACCCATGTTGAACGTCTTCTCCATCTCGGCACGCTCGATGCGTCCACGCTGGGCGATCATGCCGAACACCGGAGCCGGCGTCCACGTGCCGCGGTCCAGTTCTGCGGTCAGCCCGTGCGGAACCACGCGCTCCAGGTTGCCCGCCAGGCCACCACCGGTGACGTGGCAGAACGTGCGGACCTGGGTCTCGGCGGCCAGCGCCAGACAGTCCTTGGCGTAGATGCGGGTCGGCTCCAGCAGCTCTTCGCCGAGCGTGCGGCCGAACTCCTCGACATGGCCGGCCAGGTTCATCCGGTCGATCTCCAGCAGCACCTTGCGGGCCAACGAATAGCCGTTGGAGTGCAGGCCGCTGGAGGCCATCGCGATGATCACGTCGCCGGGCCGGACCCGGTCGGGCCCGAGCACGTTGTCGGCCTCGACGACGCCGACACCGGTTGCCGAGATGTCGTAGTGGTCGGGCTCCATCAATCCCGGGTGCTCGGCGGTCTCGCCGCCCAGCAGCGCGCAGCCGGCCTGAACACAGCCTTCGGCGATGCCGGACACGATCGCGCTGACCCGCTCCGGCACGGTGCGGCCGACGGCGATGTAGTCCTGCAGGAACAGGGGCTCGGCGCCGCACACCACGAGGTCGTCGACCACCATGGCGACCAGGTCCAGCCCGACGGTGTCGTGCTTGTCCATGGCTTGGGCGACGGCGAGCTTGGTGCCCACCCCGTCGGTCGAGGAGGCCAGGACCGGCTCGCGGTATCCGCCTCGTAAGGCGAACAGCCCGGCAAAGCCGCCTAGGCCGCCCCTCACCTCCGGACGGGTCGCCCTGGCGGCGAGGGGTTTGAAGAGTTCGACGGCGCGGTCACCGGCTTCGATGTCCACTCCGGCCGACGCATAGGAAATGCTCTGTTGTTCGGCGATGCCGTGCTGTTCGGCGCCCTTAGTCATCGGTAGCAAGGCTACCGTCCGCCCTTTGCGGGGTACAGCCGAGGAGGTGTTAGGGACGCGCTACGACGCCGGACGCGTCAGGGACGCGCCACACCGCCGGAGGCGTCAGGGACGCCACGACGCCGGACGCGTCAAGGACGGCGCAGCGCGGACGCGTTGTCGTTGTCGGACTGCACGGGGACGCCGGTGCGGGCCGCGGGGACCATTTCGCTCCTCGCGTGCGCAGTGGCCAACATCTGCTCGACGACGTTCTTGCCCAGCGCGGTCTCGCCGGGCAGCTCGATCGGGTAGTTCCCGTCGAAGCATGCCGAGCACAACCGGGTCGGGGGCTGCTCGGTCGCCGCGATCATGCCCTGTTGGGAGATGTAGCCCAGGGTGTCGGCGCCGATGGCGTGCCGGACGGCCTCGAGCATTTCGCCCTCGTGCTCCTCGGGTGCGGCGTTGGCGATCAGCTCGGCCGGGGTGGCGAAGTCGATGCCGTAGAAGCAGGGCCATCTGACCGGCGGCGAGGCGATCCTGACGTGCACTTCCAGGGCTCCGGCTTCACGCAACATCCGGACCAGTGCGCGCTGTGTGTTGCCACGCACGATCGAATCGTCGACGACGATCAGCCGCTTGCCGCGGATCACCTCGCGCAGCGGGTTGAGCTTGAGTCGAATACCCAACTGCCGGATCGTCTGCGAGGGCTGGATGAAGGTGCGGCCCACGTAGGCGTTCTTCATCAGGCCCTGCCCGAACGGGATGCCCGATTCCTGGGCGTAACCAACCGCGGCCGGAGTTCCCGATTCCGGGACGCCGATCACCAGGTCGGCATCGATCGGGTGTTCGCGGGCCAGCCGGCGGCCGATGTCGACGCGGGTCGCGTGCACCGAGCGGCCCACCAACGTGCTGTCCGGCCGGGCCAGGTAGACGTATTCGAAGACGCAGCCCTTGGGCTCGGGATTGGCGAATCGAGTGGAGCGCACCCCGTCGGCGTCGATGGCCAGCAGTTCACCGGGCTCGATGTCGCGGACGAACGAGGCGCCGACGATGTCGAGCGCGGCGGTCTCGGACGCGACCACCCAGCCGCGGTCGAGCCGGCCCAGCGACAACGGCCGCACACCGTGCGGGTCGCGCGCGGCGTAGAGGGTGTTCTCGTCCATGAAGGTCAGGCAGAAGGCGCCACGCACGGTGGGCAGCAGCTCCAGGGCGGCCTGCTCCAGGGTGGCGTCGGCGGCACCGTGGGCCAGCAGTGCGCCCAGGATGTCGGAGTCGGTGGTGGCGGCGGGCGCGCCTTTCATGTCGATCAGCCCGGCGTCACGGGCCTGGGCGGCCAATTCGGCGGTGTTGACCAGGTTGCCGTTGTGGCCGAGCGCGACACCGGTTCCCGCGGCGGTGTTGCGGAACACCGGCTGGGCGTTCTCCCAGGTGGTGGAGCCGGTGGTGGAGTAGCGGCAGTGCCCGACGGCGACATGGCCCGGCATCGCGGCCAGGGTCTGTTCGTCGAACACCTGGCTGACCAGCCCGAGATCCTTGAACACCAGGATCTGCGATCCGTCCGAAACGGCGATGCCGGCGGCCTCTTGGCCGCGGTGCTGCAGCGCATATAGGCCGTAGTAGGTGAGCTTCGCGACGTCTTCACCCGGGGCCCAGACCCCGAATACGCCACATTCCTCGCGCGGTTCGTTCTCGTCGAGTTGCTGACCAGTCACAATAGGGCTGCTCCCAGGGCGGCGGTTGGTGACATAACTGAGTCTACGGTCCCGGTCCGTCAGGCAAAGAATCGATTGGCGGTCTGGTACCGGTCATTCACCACAGTGGACCCGACAGTCTCATATCCGGTGCCTCCCCCAGTGGGTGTGGCCAGCCGTACCGAAGACCGTCGGGATAACCCCGTCGACTCACCACTTGCCAACGGTAAAGATGGATTTCGTGACGAGCCAACTCTCGGAGAAGCCAGATTCCGATCACCTCGATTCCATCGCAGCGGGCCCGACGCAACCGTGGTCGAAGGTGACGAAGATCGCATTCCGGTTCTGCTTCATCTACTTCGGCTTGTTCTGTCTGTTGTTCGCGCAGATCACCTTTGCGTTCCTGGGGGTTGTCACCCGCTGGCTGCCGGATCAGGCGGTGATGTGGCAGATGACCGTGCTGGATCCGGTGCTGCGCTGGGTCGGCAGCCATGTCTTCGGTGTCGAGGCGGTACTGCACCGGGATTCGGGCAGCGGCGATCAGGCCGCGATCTGGGTGATGGTGTTCTGCCTGCTGGTCTTCGCCGCTGTCGGCACCGCGGTGTGGTCGTGGGTGGACCGGCAGCGGCGTGACTACTCGCGGCTGTGGGCATTGTTCCTGACTTTCCTGCGACTGTGCGTGGCCGGGCAGATGCTGTTCTACGGATTCGCCAAGCTGGTCCCGACGCAGATGCCTGCCCCGCCGTTGGCGGCGTTGCTGCGCCAGTACGGCGACTTCAGTCCGGCCTCGGTGCTGTGGCTGCAGGTGGGCAGTTCCTACCCGTACGAGATGGCGCTGGGCGCGGTAGAGGTCCTCGCCGGGCTGCTGCTGTTCCTGCCGCGCACCGCGACGCTGGGCGCGCTGCTGGGCGTGGCCAGCATGGTGCAGGTGTTCCTGCTGAACATGACCTTCGACGTGCCGGTCAAGATTCTGTCCGGGCATCTGCTGTTGATGGGCCTGGTGCTGCTGGCTCCGCAGTACCGTCGGCTGGCCGACTTCCTGGTGCTTCAACGGCCCACTGAGCCGGCCACCCAGCCCGAGTTGTTCACCGATGCCCGCGCGAACACCATCTCCGCCCGGCTGCAGGCCGTGCTGGGCATCTGGATGGTGGCCGGTTGTGTCGTGGCCGGCTGGCAGAGCTGGGATGAGTTCGGCGGTGGTCGCGCCAAGCCGGAGCTGTACGGGATCTGGGCGGTGGGCCGGTTCGACGTCGACGGCAAGCCGGCCCCTCCGCTGACCACCGATCAGTACCGTTGGCAACGGGTCATTTTCGATGTGCCGGAGGTGGTGACCTACCAGCGGATGAACGGTGAACTGGTCGACGCGCCGGCCAAGGTCGACGGGAACACCCTGACGCTGTCGGCACCGGACGGCGCTGCCCTGGCCACCCTGACCACGTCCCGGCCGTCACCGCAGCGGCTTCAGCTCACCGGCGAGCTGTCCGGCCGCCCCGTCACGATCTGGCTGGATCAGGTGGACCTCAACCAGTTCACCCTGCGTAGCAGGGGCTTCAACTGGGTGCAGGAGTATCCCTACTTCCGGTGAGTCGTGGTGATCCCGATAGCCTCGTCGAGCACGTCAGGTGCCCTGCTGAGGAGGATTTTGTGGGAGTTTGGGGTCCAGGGAACTTCGAGAGCGATACCGTGGCCGACGGGCTGGGAGAGCTGACGGGTCGGATCATCGACGAGATTGCGGAGCAGTTCGAAGACACGTCCGACGATTCCGCTCTGGAGCCGGATGAGTGGGGCGGAGCGATGGTGCCCGCCTGGCTCGAGATCCTGGTCGAGATCGTCGAACCGCCAAGGGTCGGTGCAACGTTCCCGTCGGTGGCGACGCTCAGCGATTGGCGCGATCGGTACATGCGCGTGTGGGACGAGTACATCGACGAGCTCGATCCAGATGACGAGTACAAAGTCGAACGGCGCGCGGTGCTCGTCAGCACCTTCGAGCGGGCCATCGTCCTGGCCGCCACACGCGAACGGGACTAAGCCCCGAGCGGCACCAGCGGCAGCCACCGGGCCACCTCGCCGGCCCGTGACCCCGACATCTGCACCGCAGGCCCGGCGTCATCGAGATCAAGCAGACCGGTGGCCAGCAGCAGCCAGGTGCGGGGATCGGTTTCCACCACGTTGGGCGGGTTGCCCCGGGTGTGGCGCGGCCCGGCGATGCACTGCACCGCGACGAACGGGGGAACCCGCACCTCGACGCTCGAGCCCGGGGCCACCGCCGCCAGCGTCCGCGCGGTCAGCCGGACCGCGTCGGCCAGTTCGGCGCGGGCCGGTTCCGGATTGGCCGGTTCGCGCAGCCACTCGGTCACTGCTGCGACCGCTGCTCGGGTCTTTTGCGGATCGGCACTACCTCGCGCGGCCATACCTTAGTGTCGCAAAGTGTTTGCCAATCACCGCAATCCGCCGTATCGCGCGGCCGGCATGGTGTTCTTGGTGATCCTTGCGGTGGCCTTGGCGTTGATCGTGGCGCAGTTCCGGGGCGCGTTCGAGCCCAAGGCACCGCTGATTCTGCTGGCCTCGCGGGCCGGTCTGGTTCTGGACCCGGGTTCGAAAGTCACCTACAACGGAGTTCCGATCGGCCGGGTCGCCGCGGTCAGCACCGACGGCGGAAATCCGGTGCGGGCCCAGGTGACGCTCGACATCAACCCGAAGTACTTCGGCCTGCTGCCGGCCAATGTGCAGACCTCGATCGCGGCGACCACGGTGTTCGGCAACAAGTACGTGGCCTTCACCTCGCCGGAACACCCGAGTTCGCAACGGGTTTCGAGCTCGATCCCGATCGACGCCACCGCGGTGACCGTCGAGTTCAACTCGTTGTTCGAGACGATCACCGCGATCACCGAGCAGGTCGACCCGATCAAGCTGAACCAAACCCTGTCGGCCACCGCCCAGGCATTGACCGGGCTGGGTGATGCGTTCGGGCAGTCGCTGACCGACGGCAACACCATCCTCGCCGATCTCAACGGACGCATGCCGGCGCTGCGTCACGACATCACCGGGCTGGCCGATCTCGGTGACCGTTATTCGGCGGCCGCGCCCGATCTGTTCGACGGTCTGGCCGACGCGACGCGCAGCGCCGCCACCCTGAACTCGCGGCGCGGCGACCTCGACGCCGCGCTGATCGCGGCGATCGGTTTCGCCGGCACCGGGTCCGACATCCTGGAGCGGGGTGGTCCGTATCTGCGGCGGGGCGCGCAGGATCTGATCCCGACGTCGAAACTGTTCGACGACTATCAGGGGCAGTTGTTCTGCACCATCCGCAACTACCACGACGTCGCGCCCGCCTTCTATGCGACGTTCGGCGGCGATAACGGATATTCCTTCGACAGCACCGGGACCTTGTCGAGCATCGGTGTCCCGAACGCGTACGTGTATCCGGACAATCTGCCCCGGATCAACGCCAAGGGCGGGCCCGAAGGCAAGCCCGGCTGCTGGAAGCCGATCACCCGCGAGCTGTGGCCGGCGCCGTATCTGGTGATGGACACCGGTCTGTCGATCGCGCCCTACAACCATGTCGAGGTCGGCTCGCCAGTGTTCGTCGACTATGTCTGGGGCCGCCAGGTCGGTGAACCCACGATCAACCCGTGATGGCCTCTACGATCTGGAGCGAGGGAAGTTTGTGAACGGTTGTGCCTATGCCTAAGCGCGCAGTGTCGACAAGCCTCGAGCAGCCCGCGTCGTGGCCGCCTGCCCTTCCGGTGTGGCGCGCCACCGGCCTTTCCCTCGCACCGATCGTCGGCTCCGCGTTCAACGGGGTGGCTGCGCTGTGCGCGGCGGTGATCGCCGGGGTGGTGATCTTCGCATTGGTGCGCCTGCACCGGCATGCACCGCACGCGGCGTCGACGGGCGATCTGGTCGCGTCGACCGTGGGGCCGGGCGCGGGGCGGTTCACCAGCCTGATCCAGCTGGCGGCGTATGTGTTGCTGGGTGTCGGTTCCGCGCTCGCGTTGGCCCTGCAACCGCTGACCGGGGCCCCGGACCTGGAGTCGGCGTTGGCCGGCTGGTGGTGGCCGGGGTGGTCGGTGGCCGTGGTGATCATCGCGGGCGCGGTCGTGGCGTACTTGCCCACCAGGGCGGTGGGGGCGACGGCCGCGGCGCTGGCCGGTGTGGGATTGCTGGTTTTTCTCTATATCGCGCTGGCGATTGTCACCCGCGTGGCGTCGGGGACGCCGCCGATGGAGTTCGGGCCCTCCCACGTCGATTCGCTGTTACTGGTGACGGCTGCGGCGATACCGCTGGCTCTGGGGTTGGTGGGATTCGAGGCCTCGACCGTCGTCAGCGGCCGGCTGCAGTCGGTGGGCCGGCCACTGGGTAACGCGGTGGCGGTGATCGCGTTGTGCGCGTTGGCGCTGCTAGTGGCCACCAACATCGGCACCACCGGCCGGTTCCTGCCCAGCGCCTCGAATCTGCCGCTGGTCGTCTCCGAGTTCTTCCACAATGCCGGGTTCTACTGGTTCGTCGCCGGGGCGGTGTGTCTGGGTTCGGCGGCCTCGCTGGCCCTGATGTGGGCGACCACCCGGGTCGCGGCCCGGCTGTTCGGATCCGGCCCTGCGGTGGCGATGCTGGTGCCGGCGGTGATGTGCATCCTGGCCGTGCTGTTCTGCCGGTTCCAGCACCACATTGACGGGCTGCCGACGACGGTCCCGACACTGCTCCTGCTGGTGCTGTACGTGCTTGTCGCCGAGGCCAATTCGCGTATCGACGGATCCCCCGCGACACAGCAGACACCCCGGGTGATCCTGTCCGTGGTGCTGGTCTGCGTGGTGTTGATCCCGTTGCGGGCCAGCAATTTCGCCGGGCCCACGTTGTGGCCGCTGGCCACTACCGGCGCGATCCTCGCGGTGGCGGCCCTGCTGACGCGTTTTGGTAGGCCAGTGCAGCCAGCGCCCCCGCCTCATTGATCGCCAGGTGCGCCAGCATCGGCGCCGCCAGGCTGGTCGAGCGCTGCGCGAGCCGACCGAATACCCATCCGGCCGCCCCGGTGACCAGCACCGTCCCGACCACGGGTTCACCGGCGATCCGGGCATCGGCGATATGCGACAACCCAAACGCCGTGGCCTGCAGCAGATTGCCGCCCGTGGGGCCGAACGCGTCCGTGCCGACACTGCTCAGCGCGGCACGGAAAGCGGCCTCCTCCGACCAAACGGTGCCCAGCGGGATCCGCCACAGCAGCCATCGGGCCGGAGCCTCGGGCAGCTCCCGCCGGCGCATTTCGGTACGGACCACGGGCGCCGCCGTGGTCGCCGCCACCCCCGCGGCCACTGTGCCCGCCGCCGCCGTGCCCAGACGCAGTCCCGACCACAGCGTCGGGGGCAGCAGACCCGGCCGAGCGCGGGTCATCAGCATCAGCCCGCTGCCCAGCGCCGCGCGCACCAGCGGCTGCCAGCGGGCCGGCAACCGCGGGTCGACCAGGCCGTTCCATGCCACCAGGCCCGCTGCCAGTCCCAGTGCGCGGATCCTGCTGGACGGCATCAGTATTCGGGTCCGTCTTCGGCCGCGGTCTTGGTCAACGCCACCCGGATGCGCTCGGTGTCCTCGGGCGTCCACCCGTCCGGCGGGGCCACCGCCGCCCAGCCGTCGAGCACTGCTTCCCCGTAGTTGTGCCCGTGCCCGGCCGGGACGCTCGACGCGTTGGTGATGTCGGCGGCCACCTGCCAGAACGTGACGATCGGGTACCAGCGCATGGACGCGGTCCGGTCCGCGCCGGGCGGCTCGGCCAGCCAATCCGGTTCGGAGAACAGTAGATCCGTCGACCACCAGATGATCGGGTCGGACGGGTGCTGCAGGAACAACACCCGGGTGCCCTCCCAGGGGTCGGCGGCGGTACGGGCGATCTCGGCGGCGTCGACACTCTCGGAGAACCGGACGGTACGGCCGTTGTCGTAGCTGGGCCGCACCGCGGGGGTACCGGGATCGCGCCGCACGGTCAGCCCGTGCCACAGTGGGCTGGCATTGGGCGGGCCCACCCACAGCACTGAGGAGAACCCCATCCTGGCGATGTCGGGCAGCCAATCGAAAGCTCCCTGCCCGGCCATCGAGCCCAGGCTTTCGCCGTACAGCACCAGCTTTGGCCGCCGGTCGGGAGGCAGTTGTTCCCAACGATCGTGTATCGCGTCGATCATCAGGCGGCCGTTGTCCATCGACTTCTGCCGGTCCCCCATGAACGAAATCCAGCTCGGCAGATAGGAATACTGCATTCCGGCGATCGCGGTGTCGCCGTTGTACATCAACTCCAGTGAGCGTGCGGCCAGCGGGTTGATCCAGCCGGTCCCCGTGGTGGGGACGATGATCAGCAGCTCGCGGTCGAAGGCGTGGGTGCGTTCAAGTTCGCTGAGCAGCACTGCAATCCGCTGATCGTCGGTGTCGCCGCTCTGCAGGCCGGCATAGACCCGGATGGGTTCCTTGGCCGGTTTGCCGTTGAACGCTTCGAGTTCGGCGGCCCGCGGTCCGGTCGCGACGAAGTTGCGGCCCTGGAATCCCAACGAGTCCCACGCCGCCAATGAGGCTGGGCTGCCGGATCGTTGCGGCTCGACCGGCCGATGGACGCCCTCTCGGGTGGTGGTGTTCTGCGGTTGGAACACCCGGCTGGCGCCGGCCAGAAAGCCCCGATAAAGCACGCCGTTGACGAGCGTGACGACCAGCACAACGACGATGGCGGTGCCGATGAACTGGGCCACCTCCCGGTTCAGACGCCACCGCCGGATCAACAGCTTGGACAGCAGCCGCACCGTGTCACGCAGCACCCGCGCGGTGGCGATCAATGCTCCGCCCACTGCGACCGCGATGATCAGAGTGCGCAGATAGCCCGCGGTTTCCGGCCCTTCGATGCCCATCAGCGCCGAGACCTCCCGCTGCCAGGCGGCCGCGGGGATCAGCATCAGCACGCATGCCACGACGGACCCGCCGACGGTCAGCGCCTTGGCCCAGTACAGCACCCAGGTCCGCGGCGGCCACCAGCTTCGGCGAGCTAAGACAAAGCGGTACACCGCTTTTCCGATGAGCACGCCAAGGCCGTAGCCGATGGCGGCGTTGATGCCACCGATCAGCCCGGCGAACAACCAGTCCCGCGGCAGCAGCGACGGGGTCAGCGAGAGACAGAAGAACAGGGCTCCGACGGCGACACCGGCGAAGTCCAGTCGCACCAGGCTCCAGGCCCAGCGCAGCAGAGGATGACGTTCGTTGTTGTAGGTATCCCCCGTCACCCGAACAGCCCGGGCAGCACGCCCTCCGACGTGCTCCGTAGCTCTGCAAGGGAGACGCTGAACTGGCCCTGGACCTCGATGCTGTCGCTGCCCTGGTCCGCCACACCGACCCGGGTGACCGGAAGATCCCTGGCCTCACACATGGACCGGAACCGGCTCTCCTCGGTGCGCGGTACGGCGACCAGCACCCGGCCCGCCGACTCGGAGAAGAGGTAGACAAACGGGTCCACACCTTCGGGAAGGATTACCCGGCAACCGGTTTCACCGGCCAGCGCGGCTTCGACCACGGCCTGGATCAGGCCGCCTTCGGACAGGTCGTGGGCCGCCGAGATCAGACCGTCGCGCGAGGCCGAGGTCAGCACCTCGGCCAGCAGCTTCTCGCGGGCCAGATCGACCTTCGGCGGAACCCCGCCGAGGTGATCAGCGGTGACCTGGGCCCAGATCGAGCCGTCGAACTCGTCGTGGGTGTCGCCGAGCAGCAGCAGGGTTTCGCCGGGCTCGTTGCCCAGGCCCGTACCGACACGTCGACTCACATCATCCAGGACGCCGAGCACGCCGACCACCGGGGTCGGCAGAATCGCCGTGGAACCGGTCTGGTTGTAGAAGCTGACGTTGCCGCCGGTAACCGGAATGCCCAGGGCGGCACAGCCATCGGCCAGCCCGCGCACGGCCTGGCTGAACTGCCACATCACTCCCGGATCCTCCGGCGAGCCGAAGTTGAGGCAGTTGGTCACCGCGACCGGGGTGGCGCCGGTGACCGCGACGTTGCGGTAGGCCTCGGCCAGGGCCAGCTGCGCGCCGGCGTACGGGTCGAGCTGGGTGTAGCGGCCCGACGCGTCGGTGGAGACCGCGACGCCACGGCCGGTGGTCTCGTCGATGCGCAGGACACCGCCGTCAGCATGCTCGGCCAGCACGGTGTTGCCGCGCACGTAGCGGTCGTACTGCTCGGTGATGAATGCCCGGCTGCACAGGTGCGGGCTGCCGATCATGGCCAGCAGGGTGGCCTTGAGCTCGTCACCGGTCTGCGGCCGGGGCAGTTTGGCCGTGGTGTCGGCGACCAGGGCGTCCTGGGTGTCGGGCCGGGCCACCGGGCGGTGGTAGACCGGGCCTTCGTGGGCCACGGTGCGCGGCGGCACGTCGACGACGGTTTCGCCGTGCCAGGTGATCTCCAGCCGGTCGCCGTCGGTGACCTCACCGATGACGGTGGCCAGCACCTCCCACTTGCGACACACCGCCATGAACTTCTCGACGTTCTCCGGCGTGACCACGGCGCACATGCGTTCCTGGGACTCGCTGGAGAGCACCTCGGCTGGGGTCATGTCCTTGGCCCGCAGCGGCACGTTCTCCAGCTCGATGCGCATACCACCGTCGCCGGCCGAGGCCAGTTCGGATGTGGCACAGGACAGTCCGGCGCCGCCGAGGTCCTGGATGCCGACCACCAGGTCGGCCGCGTACAGCTCCAGACAGCACTCGATGAGCACCTTCTCGGTGAACGGGTCACCGACCTGCACGCTGGGCAGCTTCTTGCGGCCGGCGCCGGACTCGTCACCGCTGAAGGTGTCCGAGGCCAATACCGAGACGCCGCCGATGCCGTCCAGACCGGTGCGGGCGCCGAACAGGATGATCTTGTTGCCGGTGCCCGACGCGAACGCCAGGTGCAGGTCTTCCTTACGTAGGGCGCCCACGCACAGCGCGTTCACCAGCGGATTGCCCGCGTAGGAAGGATCGAAGATGGTCTCGCCTCCGATGTTCGGCAGGCCCAGCGAGTTGCCGTAGCCGCCGATGCCGCGCACCACCCCGTCGAGCACGCGGCGGGTGTCGGGGGCGTCGGCCGCGCCGAAACGCAGCTGATCCATGACCGCCACCGGCCGCGCACCCATCGCCATGATGTCGCGGACGATGCCGCCGACGCCGGTGGCCGCGCCCTGGTAGGGCTCGACGTAGGACGGGTGGTTGTGCGACTCCACCTTGAAGGTGACCGCCCAGCCGTCGCCGATGTCGACGACGCCGGCGTTCTCACCGATGCCGGCCAGCATGCCGGCACGCATCTCATCGGTGGTGGTCTCGCCGAAGTAGCGCAGGTGCACCTTGGAGGACTTGTAGGAGCAGTGCTCACTCCACATCACCGAGTACATGGCCAACTCGGCGTCGGTGGGTCGACGGCCCAGGATCTCGCGGATCCGCTGGTACTCGTCGTCCTTGAGGCCAAGTTCGCGGTACGGCTGGGGGTGATCGGGGGTGGCGGCTGCCCGCTGCACTGTATCGAGGTCGTGGGTGAGCTCAGACGTCACGCGCACAGTCTATCGTTGCCGATTTTGCCCGTCCGACCGGCAAATACTGACTGCTCCCCCACCGGCCCGCGCGGCGGCATACTCAGCGGATGCGGAAGCTCGGGTCCAAGGGGCGTCTCGCCATTCTCGGCATCGTGCTGGTCCTCGGCATCACCTGTTGCCAGTTCAGGGGCTCGTGGTCGGCCCGCCTGATCGACAACGTGCTAGGAAAGCAACCCGGCGTCACGTTCGTGGCTCACACCGTCTCGAGCAACAACGGATTCGGGGTCCGCACCGCCAGCTTCGATGTCTACGTCAGTGCCGATGCCACCGCTGACCAACTGTCGGCGCTCACCCGCACCTTCGCCAGCCAGATCCACGAATCGATGGTGTACGGCGGGCTGGGAGCCGACCTCAATGTGAGACGTTCACCCCAATCTTTCCCCGGCCAGACAGACTCCACGATGTACGTCAGCTTCAGACCGTCGAGTCCCACCCCGGAAGCGCCGTGGCAGGACTGGCTCAAACTGTCGAAGGGCGACTACGCGTACGGCATCACCGGGTGGGCAGCACCCGACCACGACGGGCGACCGGCGCACACCAGCGTCACGGTGACCCTGCGCCGCTTTGCGGATCGGCGGGACCACCTCAGCGCATCGGAGTTCGCGGCGTCCGTCCGGCGGCTGGCCACAGACTTTCCGAATTCGACCGTGGGCTGGAGCGTCTCCGATATCGACACCAACAGTGCACCGAGCATCCGTTCCGACCCTGGCCTGCCCAACCCGGCTCAACTGGCGCTGT
The DNA here is from genome assembly GCF_029893345.1 of Mycolicibacterium frederiksbergense. Taxonomy (GTDB): domain Bacteria; phylum Actinomycetota; class Actinomycetes; order Mycobacteriales; family Mycobacteriaceae; genus Mycobacterium; species Mycobacterium frederiksbergense_B. The sequence goes on from NZ_JARXVE010000012.1 coordinate 180,208, forward strand.
GGGAGGCACTCGATCAGATCGCACCGGTCGACGGTGAATTCAACATGAATCCACCCGACCGAAACCGCTTCTCCATCAAAGATATGCCCGCCGATCCCGACGTGGATCGCGTTGTCGTCGGCCAACTTCAGCTCATCAAGAACTCGGGAATGCCCGCGGTCTACAAAGTCGAGGACGCACAAATCACGGTACGGCCCGGAAGTTGTTCGATGGATGTCCAGGAACCCCAGCCGCGGACGCCACCGGTCGTGGACTTGCAGACCAGGCTGCGCGCCCAATTCGAGAGCTGCCCACGGTGACTTGGTCTGCGCTACCCGCCCGCGATGCAGAACGCGTTGCCCTCGGGGTCGGCCAACACCACCCAGTTGAACTCCGGGCCGAAACTGTGCCGCCCGGTCTCGCTGGCGCCCAACGCCACCATCCGGTCGACCTCGGCATTCATGTCGGCGGCAGTGAAGTCCAGGTGCACGCGGTTCTTGCCCGGCGTCGGATCCGGGACACGCTGGAACCCCAGCCTGGGGCCGCCGTCCTGCAGCACCATGACGAATTCTCCTGGTTCTACGGCATTTATCTCACCGCCTACCGCGTTGGCCCACCACTGGGCCAGTGCGTCGGGGTCGGTGCTGTCGAACGTGATCATCTCCACTTTGAGTGCCATGACGCCGACCCTAGATCAGGCGGGTGACAAAAAAGCTTGCAGTGCAGCCGAGTAGGCCGCGACATCGGCGGCCCCCATGAACTCGCGGGCCGAGTGCATGGCCAGCTGGGCCGCGCCGACATCCACTGTGGGGATTCCGGTGCGCGCGGAGGTCATCGGCCCGATGGTGGATCCGCACGGCAGATCGGCGCGGTGCTCGTAGCGCTGCAGCGGCACCCCGGCCTGATCGCAGGCCAGCGCGAAGGCCGCGGCCGTGCGGCCGTCGGTGGCGTAGCGCAGATTGGGCTGCACCTTGAGCACCGGCCCGGCGTTGACCGCGATCTGGTGTCCCGGCTCGTGGCGGTCCGGGTAGTTCGGGTGCGTCGCGTGTGCCATGTCCCCGGAGGCCACCATCGACCCGGCCACCCGGCGCAGGTAATCCTCCCTGGTCCCGGCCCCGTCTTTCGAGCCGGCGAGCACGATCCGCTCCAGCACCGTCGGCAACAGCTCGGACTGTGCGCCGTGGTCCGAGGTGGAGCCGACCTCCTCATGGTCGAACAGCGCCAGTACCGGCAGGTGGCTGCGGGATCCCGACTCCGAGGCCGCCAGGAATGCTTCCAGCCCGGCGTAGCAGGTGACCTGATTGTCCAGCCGGGGTGCGCTGACGAATTCGTTGTCGGCGCCGGTCACCGCGGACGGGGCCAGGTCGTGGGTCATCAGGTCGAAACCCAGCACGTCGGCCTCCGGCACACCGGCCCACTCGGCGACAAAGCCGACGAAAGACCGCGGCTGCTCGCCGAGCCCCCACACCGCGTTGACGTGCCGCTGCGGGTCCGGGCTGACCCCCTTGCGGTCCTCGGACAGGTGGATGGCCAGCTGCGGCACCCGCAGGATCGGGTCGTCGATCCGCACCAGGCGATGCGCCACCCCTCCCGGGGCGGAGCCGTCCCGCACCGAAAGCCGGCCGCTGATGCCGAGGTCGCGGTCCAGCCACGAGTTCAGCCACGCACCGCCGTAGGGCTGCAACGCCACCACCTGCCAGCCCGCCACCACCCGGTCCGGGTGTTGCTTGACCCGCAGATTGGGGCTGTCGGTATGGCCGCCGACGATCCGGAAAGGCGCAGCGCGGTCGACACCCTCGGCGTTCCAGGCGACCAGCGATCCCGCCCGCACGGTGAAGAACCGGCCGCCCGAGCCCGCGGTGGCCGGCCAGGCGTCGGTTTCGGCCAGCTCGGTGAATCCCGCCGCGACCAGCCGTTGCGTGGCGTGCTCACACACATGGAACGGTGATGGCGAGGCATCGATGAACGCGCACAGGTCCTGCGGGCTGGCTGGCATCTTTCCATCTTGGCCCGCGGATTCGGGGGCGTTCTCGGTAGGGTCGGATTGTGCCCCAACCGCTGCCGCAGCCGGTGCTGAAGCCCTTGACGTCGGCCGCCATCTTTCTGGTCGCAACCATCGACGAGGGGGGCGAACAGGTCGTCCACGATGTGCTCGCCGATATTTCCGGAATCGTCCGGTCCATCTGGTTTCGTGACCCGAGCAAGGAACTTTCGTTGGTGGCCGGCTTCGGCTCGGCGGCGTGGGACCGATTGTTCGACGGCCCGCGCCCGGCCGAGCTGCACCCGTTCATCCCCTTGGACGGCGGCCGCCACCAGGCTCCGTCGACCCCGGGCGATCTGCTGTTGCACATCCGTGCCGAGTCGATGGACATGTGCTTCCAGTTGGCGGACCGGATGCTGCAGGAGTTGGCCGGGGCCGTCACCGTCGTCGACGAGGTGCACGGATTCCAGTATTTCGACAACCGCGACCTGCTGGGTTTCGTCGACGGCACCGAGAACCCCAACGGGGTCGCCGCGGCAAATACCGTGCAAATCGGTTCCGAGGACCCCGATTTCGCCGGGGCCAGCTACGTGCACGTGCAGAAATACGTGCACGCGATGACCGATTGGCGGGCGCTGTCGGTGGACGAGCAGCAGCAGGTGATCGGCCGTTCCAAGCTCGACGACATCGAGATGCCCGACGACATCAAGCCGTCGAATTCACACATCGCGCTCAACGTCATCACCGACGAGGACGGCAACGAGCTCAAGATCGTCCGGCGGAACATGCCGTTCGGCGAGCTCGGCAGCTCCGAATTCGGCACGTACTACATCGGTTACTGCCGCACGCCGGAGATCACCGAGCGGATGCTGCGCAATATGTTCATCGGGGATCCGCCCGGCAATACCGACCGGATCCTGGACTTCTCCACCGCCGTCACGGGCTGCATGTTCTTCGTCCCCACTATCGATTTCCTCGATGATCCACCGCCACTTCCGGTTTCGGCGCGCGAGCCGGAGCTGGCAGTGTCTGACGGCTCGGTGTCTGACCACTCGGTACCTGACCACTCCCTGGCGATCGGCAGCCTGAAAGGAATCCCGCAATGAACAACCTGTACCGCGAACTCGCCCCGATTACCGAGTCCGCCTGGGCCGACATCGAACTGGAGGCCAGCAGGACGTTCAAGCGTCACATCGCCGGCAGGCGGGTGGTCGATGTCAGCGAGCCGGGTGGTCCGGTCACCGCGGCGATCGGCACGGGACATCTGCTCGACGTCAATCCGCCCAGCGACGGCGTGGTCGCCCACCTGCGCGACGCCAAACCGCTGGTTCAGTTGCGGGTGCCGTTCACGGTGTCGCGCAAGGACATCGACGATGTGGAGCGCGGCTCGCACGATTCGGACTGGGATCCGGTCAAGGACGCCGCCAAGAAGCTGGCCTTCGTCGAAGACCGGGCCATCTTCGAGGGGTATCCGGCGGCGTCGATCGAAGGCATCCGCAATTCAAGCAACAATCCGACGCTGGCCCTGCCCGACGATGCCCGCGAGATTCCCGATGTGATCGCCCAGGCGCTGTCCGAACTACGGCTGGCCGGCGTCGACGGCCCGTACTCGGTGCTGCTGTCGGCGGCGACCTACACCAAGGTCAGCGAGACCACCGCGCACGGTTATCCGATCCGGGAGCATCTGAGCCGGCTGGTCGACGGTGACATCATCTGGGCGCCCGCGATCGACGGTGCGTTCGTGTTGTCCACCCGCGGTGGAGATTTCGACCTGCAACTGGGCACCGATGTGTCGATCGGCTATCTGTCCCACGACGCCGAGAGCGTGCAGCTGTACCTGCAGGAGACCCTGACGTTCCTGTGCTACACCGCCGAAGCCTCGGTCGCCCTCACCGCCTGATCCCTTTGGCTTTCCTTGCACCGCGAGCGACCATTGCTCCTATGTCAAGCGGCGGCTAGTTCGTCGGGTTTGGGGTGGGTTTGGTTGGTGCCTTGGTCGGTGTGGAGG
>NZ_JARXVE010000013.1 GCF_029893345.1 Mycolicibacterium frederiksbergense
GGCACCGTGACCGGTGCGGCCGGTGGCGTGCTGCTGCGTCCGTTCGCCCGGCTGATCGCCTCGACCGGTGACAGCGTCACCACCTACGGCGAGCCCTGGAACATGAACTGAGCGCATGAACTGAGTCTGGGGCCGAATCGGCTCATGGACGTGAAGTGCTCCCCGGAAGCTGGACCGAGAAATTCGGTTCCTACTTCTGGGGAGCACTTTGTGCATTCACCAACCCACCGGAATCAGCGGGCTTGAGGCCATCGAACCAGCTAGAAGATGTTGGTGCGGTGGACAAGCCAGGTGCACACGCCGTACACCCGGAACCAGTTGTCACGGTCGATACCGCCAGGCGGGTCGATCAGCGGGTCTCCGACGTGCCAGTTGCCGATCGTGATAGCTGCCCGATCTACGATTCCGTGTGCGATGAAGCACCTGACCATCTCGTGGTTATCGGCGGAAGCCGGCGGTGCTGTCAGAAGTCCAACTGCAATGCCAACTCCGGTCAAACAGCTTGTGATTACCCCGAATGCACGTGTTGGTCTGGTCTTGCGCGTGGTCGTTGACACCGCGGAACTCCTTCGATGACTGTTGGGTAGGTGGCGTAGTCGATTGACTGCATGTTGCCGATCTCGAGACTGTAGTTAGGCAGGCGTGTCACGCGCAATGCGCTCCCGCGCTACGTGTTCATTGAAATATCCTGTGTCGGTATGGAATTCACTTCCGTCATGCCGTAGTCACAGCGCGCACATGTCAGATTTCTCACAGCTGAAGTCTGGTAGGGCGATCGGAAGTGACGAGATTCACGCATGTGATCAACGAGTCATGATGATTGGTAAGCAATTTGGTGTTGCCCGGCCGGCGCTGGCGGCCTGTTCGGGTGGCGAAGGTCAATCGAAGTTCGTGCATGGAGGTTTCGGGCAGTTGCCGGTCACCGGCGCGGTGCTGCACGCTGCGTTGAGTGGCGGCGATCGTGTCGTGGTTGGTCATGAAAGGCTCTGGGGTGCGGCAGGATCAGTGACCGTTGACATCCCTTGTCGAGGTCGTCGATCTGAGCTGTTGTCGTCAGAGTCGAGAGATCGCCTGATGGCCGTAATGGCTTAGCGGATGCATGGGCGCGAAGCCGCGACAAGTCTGCCCGACCCCCGGGGCGGCTGGCCGACTGGCAGAACGTCGTCGTGGCTGCCAGGTGAACCAGTTGGCCGCTCCCTCGGGACCCAGCCTTCAGAGCACTTCAGATGTTCGGGTAGCCCGCTGCGTTCGCAGACGCGTCAGGTGCGGTCGGCGCTGGTGTGCTCGGCGGTGTCCGGGCTGGGGCCGGTGCCGGCGCCGCTGACGTGCTTACCGCTGGAGCCGTTCTCGGACAGCAGATCGCGGATCTCGGTCAGCAGGCTCAGCTCGGTGTCCTGGGCCTGCTCCACCTGGCCACGCTCGCGCAGCTTCTTGTACGGCACGACGATGATGAAGTACACCACCGCCGAGACCAGCAGGAAGTTGATGAAGGCCGTCAGCACCACGTTGAGGTCGATGAATGTCTCGGGATCTCCGCCCAGGGAGATCTTGAGCACGCCGTACGACTTGCCCGGCCCGGCGCCGATGCGGTCGATCAGGGGCTGGACCACCTGAGTGGTGAACGCGGTGACCAAACCCGTGAAGGCTGTGCCGATGACCACAGCAACCGCAAGGTCTATGACGTTGCCACGGGACAGAAACTCTTTGAAGCCCTTCAACATGCGGGGACCCTCCCTACGATGCGCTTGTCGGATAGGACAAGGCGAACAGTAGCGAGTTCGGGTAATGACTGGGCGATAGTTTTGCCAACAATTTCCTGGGCCCTCGAATCGCGTTGTCCAGCAGTGAGATCCGGGCGCGCGGAGACGGTCGGGAGCTCAGCGGATGGTCAGCGTCACGGCTTGGGTCAGGCTGGTGGCGGCCACCTCATTGGCCGACCGTGCGGGCAGCGCAACCAGGGCCACCCGGTCACCGCCGGCGGCCCGGGCCTGCTCCGAGACCAGGACCACGATCGCCCCGGAGGCGAGAACCACCGGCCGGGCCGGTTGCCGATCGTCCTGGTCTTGGGACACCGTAAGCACATCGACCACGTCACCGGGGCGGATCAGGTCGAGCAGGGCGGTGTCGCCGAGCCGCACCGGCACCATCCGGGCGTCCGGGCCCGCCGCGGATTCGGCCAGCCGAGACCCCAGTAGCCGCACGTCGGTGAGCACCTCGCCGCGACGTGCCGGGGCAGTCAGCATCGCGCCGATGACCGCGGAGGCGTCGCGCTGGGCACCGTCGGGCAGCGTGGATGTGCTGCGCCGCTCCAGGCGCACGTCGGCGGCGGTCAGGGCGACGCCGGGGGATAAATCGTGGGCAGCGACCGCGATGTCGGTGTAGTCACCGTGCGGATCGGAACGCAGGGCCGCGACGCCGGCCAACACCACCAACCCGGCGGCGGCGGCCCGGCGAGCGGCGACCGTGCGAGTCCAATCGGGCCGAATCGCGGCGGTCAGCCGATGCCACGCCGATGGGTTGAGTGATCCGGCCATGGCGCCACGGTAAGCCCGGGCGGGCCGAGTGAGAACGGGGTGTTCGCCGGCCTGTGGATAACTGCGGCGGAACTAGCTCGAGGCGGCCGCGGCGGGGGCGGAACTGGAGCTGCTCGACGACGAAGCAGAGGAGGTCGACGACGAAGACGACGAGGAAGAATCCGAGGACGTGCTCGACGAGCTGCTTTCCGAGCTCTTGGCGGAACCGTTGGACGAGCTCTTGCTCGAGTCACGATTGTCGGTGCGGTAGAAGCCGCTGCCCTTGAACACCACACCTACTGAGCCGAAGAGCTTGCGCAGCTTGCCGGAGCACTTGGGGCAGGTGGTCAGCGCATCATCGCTGAAGGCCTGCACAGCGTCGAACCGATTGCTGCATTCGGTGCACGCATAGGAATAGGTAGGCACGACAACCTCCGACTTGGTCAAACTTATTAGCACTCTACCGGCCTAAGTGCTAGAACCGCTACGTGGGGAATGTCATTCCCGCGGGCCTCCGGCGCACCGGAAGGGTAGCGGTACTGGTGGCAGTAGCGGTAGTTCTGGCGGTGGTGGCCGTGCTCGTGCTGGCCCGGGCGCGTCAGGCCGACCCCCAGGCGCACGCCCCATCACAACCTCAATCTCCGTCCGCCGGGCAGCTGCCGATTTCGTCACCGGCGCCTTCATTCCGGCCGCAGCGGACCCCCGGATACGACCAGGCCCGAACCCTGCTGGCGGCGCTACCGGTCAAGGGCTGGGACCGCGAGACCGACTTCTCCCGGGCCCGCTTCGGCGAGGCCTGGAGTGATGATGTCAACGTCGAGTTCGGCCACAACGGCTGTAACACCCGCGACGACATCCTGCGCCGTGATCTTGCCGACCTGGTGGTCCGCCCGGGCACCTGCTTCGCCGCCAGCGGCGTGCTGCACGACCCCTACACCGGCGCGCAGATCGTGTTCGTCCGCGGCCCCGACACGTCCAGCGCGGTGCAGATCGACCACCTGGTGTCACTGTCGGACGCCTGGTACAAGGGGGCGCGGACCTGGGACCCGCAGCGCCGCAAGGACTTCGCCAACGACCCGCGAAACCTGATCGCGGTGGCCGGACAAGCCAACTTCGACAAGGCATTTCGCGACGCCGCCGGCTGGCTGCCGCCCAACGCGGCGTTCCGCTGCGAATTCGTGGCCCGCCAGGTCGAGGTGAAAGCCGGCTACCGGCTCTGGGTCTCGGCCAAGGAGAAGCGGGCCATGGCAGCGGTTCTGGACAACTGCTAACCCGGGTAGCGCGGTGCGATCATCACCGGCACCGGCGAGTGGCGCAGGATCTTGGCCGCGGCCGAGCCGAGGAACACCTGGGCGCCCGGGGAGGCCGCACCCGAGCCGAGCACCAGCATGTCCCCGGCCTCCCACTGCACGCTCTGCACCGCCGCGTTCCAATCGTGACCGGCGCCGACCGCCACGTCCACCTCGGCAACCGCCATCCGGTCACGAATAGCGTTGAGCTGCTTGCTGATCTCGTCATAGGTCCGCCGTGCCCACTGCTGAACCACCAAATCCTCGGCCGAGGATTCGATGCGCCCGTAGAACGCCGCGGTATGGCGCACGGTGAACGACACGATGCGCAGCTTGGCCGACCACGCCGCCGCCAACTTGGCGGTCGCCGGAATGAGTCCGTTGACATCCGCCTCCCCGCCGTAGGCCGCGGTGAGGCGGCGGATCCGCCCCTCGGCCTGGGGGTATCCCCGCGGCGCGAAGGCCACCGGCACCCGCGCGGTGTGCACCAGGCGCTCGGTCACACTGCCCAGCGTTATCCGGCCGAGCATTCCTGACGAGGATGAGCCGACAGACACCACCGATACCCGGTTGGCATTCGCGAGATCGATCAAACCCGTTGGTATCGAGGTTGATTCGTGCACCACCGGGGTGACGTCGAGGTCAATGGGCAACACGGCGACTGCCCGCTGCAACGCCTGGGTGGCCTGCGCGCGGACATGATCCAGATATTCGGCCTCGACCGGGTCGTCACGGGGCGGCCATGACCGTTCCAGCACCGCCGCGGCGATCACCTCCTCGCCGGTGGTGCGGGCGAGCTGGACGGCCAGATTCAGCGGCGCGCTGCTGTGCCGGCTGGCGCTGAACGCAGCCAGGATGGTCATGACGCACGCTCCTGGGTGCGCGACCGCGAAACCACATGGGTCACCGGGATCTGATGCTCGGCGCGGGCCCGGTCCACGACATCAAAGCGCTGCCATACCGATTCCTCCGGCGGCAGAGTTGAAATCACGATCTGGTCGGGCCGGAACGTGTCGACGGCGTGAGCCAGCGCCCGCAACGGACGGTAGTCACCCAACTCGCCGTCGGCCCGCAGGTGATCGGAGCGCAGCGTGCTCAGCGTCTGATCGAGGCGACGCTGCGCGGCCTGTCTGGTGGCTTCCGCGATATCGAGTGGCCCGTGTGTGGCGGCCACCCCGGTCTCGATCGGGCTGGCCGGCACCACCACGTGGTAGACCGTGTCGCGGTCCGCGCCGATGCGGCGCAGCTCGTCGAGCAGCTCGGTGGATTCCACCGTCTCATTGGCCAGCACCAACACCCGGTGCGGAGGCGGGGCTCCGGCCGCCCGGGGTGCCTCGGCCGCCTCGGGCCTGTGCCTGATGAACCAGCGGTTGGCCGCGAACAGCACGATCACCACGGCCCAGGACAACAGGCTCAGTGTCAGTGCCTTCCGGTTGTCGCCGCCCTGGACGAACATCTGGATCAGAATGGCGGTGATCGCGGCCGCGGTGAGGATTGAGAGCACCGGGAACAGCCACATCTTCACCTTCAGGGTTTCGGGCGAGGTGCGGTAGCGCAGCACGATCTGCGAGATCGCGATCAGCAGGTAGACGAACAAGATGACCGCGCCGCTGGAGTTCAGCAGAAACGCGAAGATGGTGTTCGGTGAGAACGCCGCGGCGATCACGCAGATGAAGCCGATCACCGACGAGGTCAGGATCGCCGGGGCCGGCACCCCGCGCCGGGTCACCGCGACCAGCTGCGGCGGCGCCTCGCGGCGGGCGGCCAACACGAACAGCATCCGCGAGGCCGTGTACATCCCCGAGTTCAGGCAGCTCAGCACCGCGGTGAGTACCACCGCATTCATGATGTGATCGGCGTACGGGATGCCCATCTGGGTGAATGCCGAGACGAACGGTGACGCGGCGACCTGGTCGCTGTTCCACGGCAGGATGGTCACCAGCAGGAACGCCGAGCCGACGAAGAAGATCGCGATGCGCAGGATCACCGAGTTGGCGGCCTTGGCCACCGCGCGTTCGGGATCCGAGGACTCCGCGGCGGCGATGGTGGCGATCTCGGCACCGACCATCGAGAAGATCACCGTCACCACGCCGACCGTGATGGCCGTCGCGCCGAGCGGGAAGAATCCACCGTTGGCGGTCAGGTTCGAGAAGTCCAAGCGCTTGTGCGGCCACAGCCCGATCACGTACAGCGCACCCAGACCGAGGAACACCAGGATCGCGGCGACCTTGATCCCGGCGAACCAGTATTCGAACTCGCCGAACGACGACACCGAGAACAGGTTGGTCGCCGTCATGGCGATCAGCAGGAGCAGCGCGGTGAGCCAGATGGGTGCCGCCGGTATCCAGTACTGGATGATCTTGGCGCCGGCGATCGCCTCGAATCCGACGACGATCACCCAGAAGTACCAGTAGAGCCAGCCGACCGAGAATCCTGCCCAGTTGCCGAGCGCATCGCGGGAATAGTCGGCAAACGATCCGGTCGACGGGTTGGCCACGGCCATCTCGGCGAGCATGCGCATCACCATGATGACCAGCACCCCGGCCAGCGCATAGGTGATGAACGCGCCGGGGCCGGTATCGGCGATCACCACGCCGGAGCCCACGAACAGCCCGGCGCCGATCACCCCGCCGATCGCGATCATCCTCAGCTGCCGCTGACTGAGCGCTTTTCTCAATGTGGGGGTCTCACCCATGTCGCCACCTCATCCCACTTGAGTGATCTGGATCACATCACGTGAGAAGATTGACGCTATTCCTGACGGCGGACCGCGGATGGCAATTCGGGCCGCGAATTTGGCTCAGTTTCCGGCGCGACCGATCGGCACAACCCCGCCCGAAGGCGTCAGCGCATGCGTCATCCGCACATCGTGATCGTCGGCGGGCAGTTCGTCGACGAACTCGTCGTCACGCACCACCGCGACCAGCCGCGCGTGCGGCGCGGCGTGGATCAAGGTGCGGTCATAGAACCCGGCGCCGCGGCCCAGCCGCGTCCCGCGCCGGTCGACGGCCAACGCGGGCACCAGAATCACCTCCGCCTCCGCGATCCGCTCGGCGGGTGACCACGGCGGCGGTGGCTCGCGCAAGCCGAACTCGGCGGCCACCAAGGTGCCGGGCGCATAGCCGCCCCACTGCATCGGCAGCCCCCGGCCGTCGGCATCGGTGCGGGCGACCGGGAGCAGCACGCGCGCCCCGAGTTCGAGCAAGGTGTCCAGAAGCGCCGGCGATCCCGGCTCGGAACCGACCGGAACGTAGGCGCACACCGTCTGCCCATTGCGCACCAGATCGGGCAGCCAGCCGCACAACGCGCGGGCATCGCTGTCGCGGCGGTCTTGCGGCACCGCTCGCCGCGCCCGCAGAAGCGCAGCTCGCCACTCGGTCTTGGACTGGCCGGTCGTTGGGAACACAGGCTCCACCATTTCAGACGGGGCGTTAATGTGTGAACGATGAGCACGTCCCCGAAGGCGCCCGCGGTGCCCATCCCGTACACGGCCGTCGTCCCGGCAGCCGGCCTGGGCACGCGATTCCTCCCGGCGACCAAGACGGTCCCCAAGGAGCTGCTGCCGGTGGTCGACACCCCGGGTATCGAGCTGGTCGCGGCCGAGGCCGCCGAGGCCGGTGCCGAGCGGCTGATCATCATCACCTCCGAGGGCAAGGACGGCGTCGTCGCGCACTTCGTCGAGGACCTGGTGCTGGAGGGCACCCTAGAGGCCCGCGGCAAGAAGACGATGCTGGAAAAGGTGCGCCGCGCCCCCGCGCTGATCAAGGTCGAGTCGGTGGTGCAGGCCGAGCCGCTGGGCCTGGGACATGCCGTCAGCTGCGTCGAGGAACGGTTGTCGGCCGCCGAGGACGCGATCGCGGTGCTGTTACCCGACGACCTGGTGCTGCCCACGGGCGTGCTGGAGATCATGTCGAAGGTGCGGGCCAAGCGCGGCGGCACGGTGCTGTGCGCGATCGAGGTGCCGGCCGACGAGATCAGTGCCTACGGCGTCTTCGATGTCGAGACCCTGCCCGATGCGGCCAACCCGAACGTGCTGCGGGTCAAGGGCATGGTGGAGAAACCCAAGGCCGACGACGCGCCGTCGCTGTACGCCGCGGCCGGCCGCTACATTCTCGACCGGGCGATCTTCGATGCGCTGCGCCGCGTTTCGCGCGGGGTGGGTGGGGAGATCCAGCTCACCGATGCCATCGCTCTGCTGATCGAAGAAGGCCATCCGGTGCACGTGGTGGTGCACCGCGGCGCCCGACACGACCTGGGAAATCCCGGCGGCTACCTGAAGGCTGCGGTTGACTTTGCATTGGAACGTGACGACTACGGCCCTGATTTGCGGCGGTGGTTGGTCGAACGATTGGGCCTGACCGGACAGGAGGGCTAGCCGTGCGCTAGTCCGGAAGCCGCGCGTCAAGGCCCGCAGACGGGATAGGAAGGCGTGTTGTGCGTTCGGTGGAGGAACAGCAGGCCCGGGTAGCGGCTGCCGCGGTGGCGTCTCGACCGGTGCGGGTGGCCATCGCTGAGTCTCAGGGACTGATGTGCGCCGAGGAAGTGGTCACCGAACGGCCGATGCCGGGATTCGACCAGGCTGCCATCGACGGTTACGCGGTGCGCAGCGTCGACGTGCTGGCTCTGGGCGACGGTGATGACGGCGGCGAGATCAGCCTGCCGGTGATGGGCTCGATCGAGGCGGGTGCCCGCACCCCGAGCCGGTTGCAGCCCCGGCAGGCCGCGCGGGTGCAGACCGGCGCGCCGATGCCAACGCTGGCCGATGCGGTGCTGCCGCTGCGTTGGACCGACGGCGGTCAGAACCGGGTCCGGGTCATGCGTGGTGTGCGGTCGGGTGCCTACGTCCGTCGCACCGGCGACGACGTGCAACCCGGTGACGTCGCGGTGCGAGCCGGCACCATCATCGGCGCCGCCCAGGTGGGGCTGCTGGCCGCGGTGGGACGCGACCGCGTGCTGGTGCACCCGCGGCCCCGGCTGTCGGTGATGTGCGTGGGTGGCGAGCTGGTCGACGTATCGCGCACGCCCGGCACCGGGCAGGTGTACGACGTGAACTCCTACGCCCTGGCCGCGGCCGGGCGCGATGCCGGCGCCGAGGTCAACCGGGTCGGCATCATCAGCACCGACCCGCGCGAGCTGCGGGAAACCGTTGAGGGCCAAGTCAATCGCAACGAGATTGTGGTGATCGCCGGCGCGGTGGGCGGTGCCGCCGCCGAGTCGGTGCGCACCGTGCTCGCCGAGCTCGGCGAGATGGAGGTGACCCGCATCGCGATGCACCCCGGATCGGTGCAGGGCTTCGGTCAGCTCGGCCGGGACCGGGTGCCAGTGTTCCTGTTGCCCGCCAACCCGGTGAGCGCGCTGGTGGTGTTCGAGGTGATGGTGCGCCCGCTGATCCGGCTGTCGCTGGGTAAGCGCCAGCCCATGCGGCGGGTGGTGCAGGCCCGGACGCTGTCGCCGATCAGCTCGGTGGCGGGCCGCACCGGCTACCTGCGCGGGCAGTTGATGCGCGACCAGGACACCGGCGAGTACCTGGTGCAGGCGCTCGGTGGGGCGCCCGGGGCATCCAACCATCTGTTGGCCACGCTGGCCGAGGCGAACTGTCTGGTGGTGATTCCCGGTGATGTCGAGGAGGTCCGCACCGGCGAAACCGTGGATGTGGCATTCCTGGCCCAGCGCGGCTGATAAGACTTCATTCGATGAATGACGGTGTGACGAATCGACATGACGGATGAGCTTTTTCCGGTCCAGTGGCTATCACCCCGGCTGGCCCCAGCCGGTCGGGCCGGTGCGGGTGCCGGCGGGGGTGGTGCGGCTGCGCCCCGTGCGGCTGCGCGACGCCGCGGTATGGAGCCGGATCCGGCTGGCTGACCAGGCCCATCTGGAGCCGTGGGAGCCGGTGATCGGCCTGGATTGGCGTGCCCGCCACGCTGTTTCGTCCTGGCCCCCGATCTGCTCGGCTTTGCGTGGCGAGGCCAGGCGGGGCCGGATGCTGCCGTACGCGATCGAGCTCGACGGGCAGTTCGCCGGCCAGCTCACCATCGGCAACGTCACCCACGGGGCATTGCGATCGGCGTGGATCGGCTACTGGGTGGCCAGTTCCAAGACCGGCGGCGGTATCGCGACCGCGGCGCTGGCGCTGGGGCTGGACCATTGCTTCGCCGGGGTGCAGCTGCACCGGGTCGAGGCCACGGTCCGGCCGGAGAACGCCGCGAGCCGGGCCGTGCTGGCCCGTGTGGGTTTTCGCGAAGAGGGTCTGTTGCGCCGCTACCTGGAGGTGGATGGCGCCTGGCGTGACCACCTGTTGGTGGCCGTCACGTTGGAGGAGCTGACCCAGTCCGCGGTCCAGGCCTTGGTTTCGGCCGGGCGGGCAAGTTGGTGCTGATTTGGCGGTGACCGCGGCGACGCGCCGTGGTGAAATTGCGCCTGCGGTCGCGATTTCGCCGGATCTGCAGCCCTGGAAGCAATCTCAACAAAGCCGGTCGGGCAAGCTTGTTACCAATGTGACACCTGTGACTGTTGGTGCTTGTATCCGTTGAATTACAGGTGTGTAATTGTGATCGGCGCGCCGCCGATGGACGCGCTGGTCACAGACCTAGCCTGAAGGGGAAAGGAGCAGGCTTCATGCCAAGCATCCCCCAGTCACTGCTGTGGATTTCCCTCGTCGTGCTCTGGCTTTTCGTGCTGGTTCCGATGTTGATCAGCAAGCGCGACTCGGTGCGTCGCACCAGCGATGTAGCCCTGGCGACCCGAGTGCTCAACAGTGGGCGCAACGCGCAACGGTTGCGCCGCGGTCCGGCCGCCGGGCATCACAGCGATCCGCACTGGCAGCCCACAGCCGATCACCTCGACGAGGATCTCGACGACGAGGACGACGCTCCGACGCAGGTGCGGGTGCAAGCCACTGTGCAGCGCACCGTCGTGGTGGTGGCGGCCGCGCGCGTCGAGGCGCCCGAACCCGACTATCTCGACGTCGACATCGTCGAAGCGGATTCCGGGGCGCTGCCGGTCGGGGCCGTGGCGGAGACGGTGGCAGAGCCCGCCGCCGAGCCCGAGCTGGAGCTGGAGTTCGAGTCGGAGGCCGAGCCCGAACCCGAGGCCGAACCGGAGCCCGTCGCGGAGCCGGAGCCGGAGCCTGAGCCTGTCGCGGTCGAGGAGCCCATCGAGGCCGCCCAAACCGACCGGATGGCACTGAATCTCGATGAGGCCGAGGACGCCGAGGGCCTTGACGATCCCGAAGACCTCAGTGCCGATGCGCACGAGGCCGATGCCCACGAAGCCGACGCGGACACCGATGAGTACGAGGCCGGCGAGTACGAATACGTCGACGACACGTCGGGGCTGGAACCCGCGGACGACACCGAGCCGGCGCCCGACGAGGAGCCGGCCAGGGAGCGCGTCGCATCGCTGAACGCCACCCGGCAGCGTCGGTTCGAGTCCAAGACCGCCGCGGAGGTCAGCGCCCGCAAGTACCAGTTCCGCAAGCGTGTGCTCGCGGTGTTCGCCGCCGCGATGCTGTTCTCGGCCGCTGCGGCCTTCCTGCTGACGCCATCGGCGTGGTGGCTATGTGCCGGCTCCGGCACGCTCACCGTGCTCTACCTGGCCTACCTGCGCAGGCAGACCCGCATCGAAGAGCAGCTGCGGCGTCGTCGCGCGCAACGGATAATGCGCTCCCGGCTAGGGGTGGAGAACACCGACGACCACAAGCTCGACGTGGTGCCGGCCCGGCTGCGGCGGCCCGGCGCGGTGGTGCTCGACATCGACGACGAGGATCCGGTCTTCGAGCATCTGGACTACGCGTCGATGTCCCGCCGATATGATCTACCCCGGGCTTCCGGGCAGTAGAGCTGCCGGTTTCGTTCGGCGGGCGCAGTGCTGGTAGCCTGTGCTACCGGTACAAGGGGCTATAGCGCAGTTGGTAGCGCGTCTCGTTCGCATCGAGAAGGTCAGGGGTTCGATTCCCCTTAGCTCCACAGAGTTTCACCAGTTCTACGCGGTTCGGGACGATCTTCCCGGGCCGCGTTTCTGTTCGGCAGGCCCTAAGGTTTCGGCATGGCTTCCGACAGCATCGGGCCCCGTCCCGTCCTTGAGGCGTCACGCCCGGGCGAGTACCTGGGGGAGGACGAGTTCATCCAGACCGCGGACCCGGCGATCCGGGAGCTCGCACGGGACCTGCGCCACGAAACAGACGACGATGCGGCCTTCGCCAAGGCGGCATTCGAATGGGTGCGTGACCGCGTCGGACACTCCTACGACGTGCTCGACCCGCGCGTGACGCTGTCCGCCGCCGACGTCCTCGAACACCGCGTCGGGCTCTGCTACGCCAAATCGCATCTGCTGGCCGCGCTGCTGCGCTCCGAGGGCATCCCGACCGGCCTGTGCTATCAGCGCCTGAGCCACGGCGAGGGGCACGTTCTGCACGGCCTGGTGGCCATCCACCTGGACGGGGCCTGGCACCGCCACGACCCGCGCGGCAACAAGGACGGCATCGACGCACAGTTCTCCCTGGAGGCCGAACGGCTGGCCTGGCCCGTCGATGCCAAGCTCGGCGAAATCGACTACCCGCGGATCTTCGCGTCCCCGGCCCGCTGCGTCACAGACACGCTGCGCGGCGCGACCGACATCCTCGCGCTGTATGACACCGGCCTGCCCACCGGGCTCGACGACGCATAGCGCCGTCGCCGGCGCCGTCCGGTGTCAGCCCTGTGCGGAAGGGAAACGGGGCGAGCGCTTCTCGCGCAGGGCGGTGTATCCCTCCACCACGTCCGGGCCCAGGAAGGTCAACATCTCGTAGGCCGCGGACTGATCGAAGATCGGGCCGGCATTGCGCAGCCAGTTGTTGAGCGCGCGTTTGGTCAGCCGGACGGCCTGCTGGGCGCCGGTGGCCAAATTGTCGGCAATGCGCAGCGCCTCGTCGAGAACCTGCTCGCGCGGCAGGGCTTTGGCGACCAGACCGATGCGTTCGGCCTCGATGCCGCCGATCATCTCGCCGGTCATCAGGTAGTACTTGGCCTTGGCCATACCGGCGAGCAGTGGCCAGATGATCGCGGCATGGTCGCCGGCCGCCACCCCGAGCTTGACGTGCCCGTCGCCGATCCGGGCGTCCTCGGCCATGATCGCGACATCGGCCAGCAGCGCGGCCACCGTGCCGGCACCGACCGCGACGCCATTGATCGCGGACACGATCGGCTTGTCGCAGTTGATGATGTTGTAGACCAGCTCGCTCATCTCGCCGAGCATGTGTGACACCCGGTCGTAGTCACCGGCCATCCGCTCGACCATGGCCAGATCGCCACCCGCACTGAAGGCCTTACCCGCTCCGGTGATCACCGCCACCCGGGTCAGCGGATCGGCTGCGACGTCCTTGAAGATATTGGCCAATTCGGTGTGCATGCCCTCGTCCGCGGCGTTGTATTTCTCCGGCCGGTTCAGCGTGATCAGCAGGACGCCGTTGGTCCGGCGGGTCAGGGTCAGCTGCCGGTAATTGGACTCGAAATCGGAGCGGTTCATCGGGGGCGTCCCTTCTGTGCGCACACGCGTTCAACCGAAGTTACGGATTTTCGACTATCGAAACCGAGCTTCGAGAAAGAATGCACGGCAAATTGCATCGGAATTGCCAGCAATGCGAGATCCGGTGCCGCTTTCGGCGCGACTGTGGCCGTCACCACGTCACCGGCACGCGAGACAACGACGCCGTGCTCTTCGCTTCCGCGGATGCCAGCGTCGTCATCGGGCTCATTCTCAGTGTTGTTGGCGGCCTGAGGTGGCCGAATGATGACTAGTTGATGGCCGACAGACGTCCTACCCGCCTTGGTGGATGCCACCACGCAGTGGCATACTTGCTCCGCCCCTGGGCTGAACGTGTTCTACTCGGTAGCGTTGGGGGAGCAGATTGGCCAGTTGGGGGATTGCTATGGCAAACGATCTGAGAGTGGATCCCGGCGCGTTGCGCGCGGGTGCCACTAGCAGTGAAATGATCGCGGTCGAATTGGGGGCATCGCCGGTAGGGGGCGGTGCCGGGGGATACTCGAGTTGTTCTGGAGTCGTGGCGATGGATGCCGCGGTGACGACAATGCGGACCATGCAATCGGGCCGCGTCAGCGCTCAGGCGGGGGACCTGTCTGCAGCCGCGCTGCAATACGACGCAATTGACGGACAAACCGCCGGAGGGCTGGCGGATCTGTTGTGAATGCCCTTGCCACCACCGGTCAGCCGGCCGGAGCTCTGACGCGTTCCCAGTTAGAGAATTGGGACACAACGTATCTCGCGGACGCGGCCGCCCGTTGGCGACAGTTGGCAGCCGAGTCCGAGGAACTGTTCGAGTGGCACCGGCAGAACGTCTGTGCGCCCGGCGGCACGGAGTGGTCCGGCGCGGCCGGCGAAGCGGCGGCCGAACGGGTCAGCGCCGACGCCGTCCTGATCCGCAAGCAGGGTGACATTCAGCGCGAGGCCGCCGACATTGCCGAGGACGGCAGTCGTGACATCCGGTTGGCCGTCGGGCAGGTGCTCGACGCCATCGCCGCCGCCGAGGATGACGGCTTCAAGGTGGCCGAGGACCTGACGGTGCGCGATGCCCGCCGCATCGACGTGACCACCATGGCAGCGCGGTACACCGCGTCCCGGGAGCACGCCGAGGACATCCGATGGCACTGCGAACGGCTGCTGCAGGCCGACATCTACCTGGGGCAGCGGCTGGAGAGTAAGTCCCTGGAGCTCGCGGCCGTCGGGTTCCCGGTCTGACCGGTACCCGGGTTAAGTCCGCATTTGCGGATTAAAATTGCCCATCCATGCGTAGATGCGGTTGTTGCTCGGTACGAGTGCCGATACGCTGTCGCGATGGCGGAGATCCGGGTCCGTGAGGCGGCTGAACTGCTCGGTGTCAGCGACGACACCGTTCGGCGTTGGATCGACGACGGTTCGCTGCCGGCTCATCTCGACGGCTCCGGGCGCAAGGTGATCGACGGCGCCGCGCTGGCGGCGTTCGCCCGCGCCAATGCCGCTGCTGCGCCCAAGGATCCACTTGGTATCGGCAGCTCCGCACGTAACCGGTTCGCCGGGTTGGTCACCAATGTCATCGCCGACGAGGTGATGGCCCAGGTGGAGATGCAATGCGGACCGTTCACCGTGGTGTCGCTGATGAGCAGCCAGTCGGTGCGTGAGCTCGGCCTCGCCCCCGGCAGCATCGCGGTGGCGGTGGTCAAGGCGACCACCGTGATCGTGGAAACCCCGAAAGGACTCTCATGACCCGAGCCCGGGTGTTGGCAATGGCGGCTGCCGTGACGGCCCTGATCGGCGGCTGCACCTCGGCCCCATCGACCTCGCCGGGTACCACCGCCGCGGCGGGTTCGCTCACGGTGTTCGCCGCGGCCTCGCTGAAATCGGCGTTCACCGAGATCGGCGAGCAATTCAAGACCGACAATCCGGGAACCTCGATCGAGTTCTCCTTCGCGGGGTCCTCGGACCTGGTAACCCAGCTGACCCACGGCGCCGACGCCGACGTGTTCGCCTCCGCCGACACCCGGAACATGGACAAGGCCGTGGCCGCCGGCCTGGTCGAGGGTGAGCCGGTCAACTTCGCCACCAACACCCTGACCATCGCCGTGGCGCCGGGAAACCCCAAGGGCATCAAGTCCTTTGCCGATCTGGCCAAGCCCGGGATCAGTGTCGTGGTGTGCGCCCCGCCGGTGCCCTGCGGCGGGGCCACCGAAAAGGTGGAGAAGGACGCCGGGGTGAGGCTGTCCCCGGTGAGCGAGGAGACCTCGGTCACCGACGTACTCGGCAAGGTGACCACCGGACAGGCCGACGCCGGCCTGGTCTACGTCACCGACGCCGCCGCAGCTGGGGACAAGGTCACCAGCGTGCCGTTCCCCGAGGCCGCCCAGGCCGTCAACACCTACCCGATCGCGGTGCTCAAACCGTCCGCGCACGCCGACCTGGCGCACCGCTTCGTCGACCTGGTCACCGGCGAGGCCGGCCAAAAGGCGCTTGCCAAGGCCGGATTCGGCAAGCCCTGACCGGGTTTGCGGTGGCACCGTAGCCTGGTGGCGTGGCCGATCTGACCGAGATCCGTGCCGACGACCTGGCGGCGTTGGAGTTCTTCGCCGGCTGCCGGTCCTCAGCGCTGGAGCCGTTGACCACCCTGTTGCGGCCGCTGTCGGCCGCGGCCGATGAGGTGCTGATCCGCCAGGGCGATCCGGCGCGGACCTTCATGCTGATCACCTCCGGGCGGGCCGAGGTCGTGCATGACGGACCCGACGGCGAAACCGTGGTGGCCGAGTTGGAACCGGGTCTGATCGTCGGTGAGATCGCGCTGCTGCGCGATACGCCGCGAGTCGCCACGGTGCGGGCCACCGAACCGTTGACCGGCTGGGTCGGTGACCGCGAGGCCTTCGAAGTCCTGCTGCACCTGCCCGAGATGTTCGACCGGCTGGTGCGCATCGCCCGCCAGCGGCTGGCCGTCTTCATCACTCCGATCCCGGTGCAGATACGCAACGGCGACTGGTTCTATCTACGCCCGGTGCTACCGGGCGACGTCGAGCGCACCATGAACGGACCGGTCGAGTTCTCCAGCGAAACCCTCTACCGGCGTTTCCAATCCGTGCGCAAGCCGACCAGGGCCCTGCTGGAGTACCTGTTCGAGGTGGACTACGCCGACCACTTCGTCTGGGTGATGACCGAGGGCGCCCTGGGGCCGGTGGTCGCCGATGCCCGGGTCGTGCGCGACGGCCACGATGCGACGACGGCCGAGGTGGCGTTCACCGTGGGTGACGACTATCAGGGCCGCGGCATCGGCACCTTCCTGCTGGACGCTCTGGTGATCTCCGCGGATTACCTTGGTATCCAACGATTTACCGCCCGGGTGCTGAGCGAGAACTACGCCATGCGCAGCATCCTGAACCGGATCGGCGCGGTGTGGCAACGCGAGGATCTGGGCGTGGTGATCACCGACGTGGCGGTGCCGGCCATCGACACGCTCAGCCTGGAGCCCGAGCTCACCGCCCGGATCCGCGACGTGACCCGCCAGGTGGTCCGGGCGGTGGGCCAGTGAGCCGTTACGGGGTGATGACGGTGTGCTCGTCGATCGCGGTGGTGGCGTCCAGCAGCGGGCCGATCTGATCCTCGGTGCCATCGGCGTTGAACTGCAACACAAACAGCGCGTCGGAGGCCGGGATCACCACGGTCTTCTGCGCGATCATGCGAGTGGCGCCGTCCTTCACATAGGTGCCGCCGATCTGAAATGCGTTGAACCCGCTCAGCTGGTCGGGCTGTCCGTTGCCCTGGTTCTCATAACCCGGAAGGTTCTTGATCTCATTCGGCGCGAATTCGAGGATCTTGGCCGGGTCGACATTGCCGGTCAGCTTGGACATCAGCATGATGATCGATGGCGGATCGGCGGAGAACTCGGGGTCGGTGGCCACCATTGCGCCCCAGGCCCAATCCGGGGTTTCCGCGCCGCCGTCCGCCCAGCCGTCGGGCATCGGCAGATCCAGCTGCGGAGTACCCGGATCGCCCCGGCGCACCGGGGTTTCGGTGATTTTGTTGTCCCGGATGTAGTCGACGATCGTGTACTGGTGCCCGGCCGTGGGGGTGTGCGCCTCGGCTGGCTTGGTCTTGATCGGTTCAGCGCTGGTCTCGCTGGTGTCGGGGGCTTTGGTCGCCGTGCCCTGCTCGGTTTTGCTGCCGGAACCGCAGCCGGCCAGCATGATTCCCAGCGCGACGGCGGTGATGACGATTCCACCGGCCCTCAGTGACGTGGTCATCGGTCTCCAATCGGTTGGACACGCCGGTGCGGCGCAATTGACTCGCACGATAATGGCCGGTGCGAGGCGATGGATCAGAAAGCCGCAGGTCCAGAAGCAGATCTCTTGCATAGGGAAACGCTCGGTGAGGCTGTGATATCAACACGTGGTGCGCCCACTCGCCGTCGCAGCGGTTCTCCTGATCTGGACGGCGGCGTGCGGACGGCCGCCGGAACCGGCTGCGACGCCGGCATCGCCGGAGCCGACGCGCGACGCCGGCACGGTCAACCCGGCCAGGATCGACCGGGTGCGCCAGGAATTGCCGGCCGGGTACGAGGTGGTGGGCCTCGACCCCCGCGCCACACCGGTATCGCTGTGGGGCTTCGGACCGAATTGGACGGCCGAACCGCCCGAATGCGCGGAGTCGGCCGCCCCCGTCGCCGACCCCGCCCGGGGTTGGTCGGCCTCCGGACCGGGCGGCATCGTCTACACCGCCATTGCGCAGGCGAAGGCGAGTGCCGGCGGACCGGATTCGGAGCGTGACGCGCGATGCGGGCAGTGGCGGGTGTCGGGCGGACACGCCGTCGGCAGCGTCACCGCGGTCGAGGCCCCGGTGATCGAGGATGCGGTGACCGTCGGAATGGCCACCGACATCACCACGGTCGTCGAGGGCGGCACCGAAACCCACTCCCACGCCGACACGTTCACCGCGGATCTAAACTCCGATCTGGGCGGCTATCACGTCTTCGTCACCGTCGTCACCGATCCCGGATCGCCCAATCCCACGCTGCAGTCTGGGTTTGCCGCCGACCTGCTGGTGAAAACGGTTTCGGCGTTACGCGGCTGAGTCGGTCGCGCCAGGTAAGTTAGCGGGCGATGCTGAACCGCAACGTCATACTCGCCACTGCGGGCGTCTTCGCCTGCACCGCCGGATTGGTCGCCTGCGGTCAATCCGACCAGTCGGCGTCCGCCAACGCGGACATCGCCAACGTCGCCAAGGTGCGCTCCAGCTTCGGCCCGGAGTTCACGGTCAGCGACATCGCCCCGACCGGAATCGACCCGAAAATGCTGGCGCCGCAGAAGATGCCGCCGGAGGTGAAATTCGAGCCCACCGACTGTGCGAAGTTCGCCGAAGGTCAAACGCTGCCGGACGGCCTCAAGGGCAACATGGCCGCCACCACGGCCGAAGGGGCCGGCAACCGGTTCATCGTGCTGGCCGTGGAGACCTCCGAGCCGATCCCGTTCGACGATCCGGGTGACGGGTGCAAGCAGGTGAAGTTCCTGGGGCCCGGGTCACGCGGACAGGTGGACGTGGTGGAGGCCCCGCAGATCGACGGAGCCCGCACGGTGGGCACCCATCGGATCGTGCAGACCGTGGTGGACGGTAAGCCGCGCACCGGCGAGTTGTACAACTACGTCGCAAGTTTCGACACCTTCATGGTGATCGTCACGGCCAATCCCCTGGTGGTGCCGGACAAGCCGGTGGCACCCGTGGACACCGCGCGGGCCCGCGAACTGCTCAGCACCGCGGTGGCCAGCGTACGAGGCTAGTTCGGGGCTGAGCCTCAGCGCACGTCGTGCGGGCGGAACTGGATGCTGATCCGCGGCCCGACCAGGCTGGTGGTTTTCGGTATCGCATGCTCCCAGGTGCGCTGGCAGGATCCACCCATCACCAGCAGGTCGCCGTGGCGGTGCTGTAGCCGCATGGCGTGGCCGCCGCCGCGGGGTCGTAGCGCGAAAACCCTTGTGGCGCCGAGACCGATGATGGCCACCATGGTGTCCTGGGTACGGCTGCGACCGATGGTGTCGCCGTGCCAGGCGACGCTGTCGTTGCCGTCGCGGTACAGGCACAGCCCGGCGGTGGTGAACGGTTCACCGAGCTCTCCGCCGTAGGTGTCGTTGAGCCTGCGTCGGATCTGCTTGAGCCGGGGATGCGGCACCGGCTCGTCGAGCAGGTGGTGGAAGCTCACCAGGCGCGGCACCGCCACCACCCGGTTGTACATCTCGCGCTCCTCGGAGCGCCACGGGATCCCGTCCATCAACTCCTCGAACAACGAGTCGGCGTCGGGCAACCAGCCCGAGCGCAGCTCAACCCAGGCATCGTTGCCGAGTCGACGACGTTCAGCGTGCTCGAACAGTGAGCCTTGCAACGCCAGCTCCATGCGCGCGAGTGTATCGCACAGACGTTCGATTGCGCGAGGCTGCGTCAGAGCCGGGATGCTCCCGGACCGCTCTCGGCGAGCACGTCGCCGGGGTTGGTCAGCTGGCAGGTCTTGAGGCTGAGGCAGCCGCAGCCGATGCAGCCGGTCAGGTTGTCGCGCAATCGTTGCAGGTGCAGGATGCGGTCGTCGAGATCCTGTCGCCAGCCGGCCGACAGCTTGCCCCAGTCCCTACTGTTCGGGATCCGGTCGGTGGGCAAGGTGGCCAGTGCCTCCCGGATGCGGGCCAGCGGGATGCCGAGTCGCTGCGACATCCGGATGAACGCCACCCGGCGCAGTGTCTCGCGCGCGTAGCGGCGCTGATTTCCCGAGGTCCGGCGACTGGCGATGAGGCCCTCGCGCTCATAGAAGTGCAGAGCCGACACGGCGACTCCGCTGCGCTGCGACATCTCGCCGGGGGTGAGCTCGTGTGTCTCCATACACCTCAACCATAGTTGAGTTAACGTCGTGGGGTGGAAACTGGGGCGTTCGGATCCAACTCTGAGGTGGGCCGGCTGCGCGCCGTCATCCTGCACCGGCCCGGCGCCGAATTGCAGCGGCTGACCCCACGCAACAACGACGCCCTGCTGTTCGACGGTCTGCCCTGGGTGGCGAAGGCGCAACGCGAGCACGACGCATTCGCCGCGACGCTGCGCTCGCGCGGGGTCGAGGTGATGCTGCTGGGAGACCTGCTGACCGAGGCGCTGGCCGGTGGCGCCGCCCGCATGCACGGGATCTCCGCGGCCGTTGACGCGCGCCGTCTGGGTGCGCCGCTGGCCCATGAGCTTTCGGCCTACCTGCGCACCCTGGAGCCGGTCGACCTGGCACATGTCCTGATGGCGGGCATGACGTTCAATGAGGTGCCGTTCCACGGTGCCGAGCTGTCGCTGGTCCGGTTGATGCACCACGGTGGCGATTTCGTCATCGAACCGCTGCCCAATCTGCTGTTCACCCGGGACTCCTCGTTCTGGATCGGCCCGCGGGTGGCCATCACCTCGCTCGCGCTGCCGGCTCGGGTGCGCGAGACCTCGCTGACCGATCTGATCTACGCCCACCATCCGCGATTCCTCGGCGTGCGGCGGGCCTACGAGTCGCGTTCGGCGCCGGTCGAGGGTGGCGACGTCCTGCTGCTGGCGCCCGGTGTGGTGGCGGTCGGGGTGGGGGAGCGCACCACACCGGCGGGTGCTGAAGCCTTGGCGCGCAGCCTGTTCGACGACGATCTGGCCCACACCGTGCTGGCGGTGCCGATCCGGCAGGAGCGCGCCCAGATGCATCTGGACACCGTGTGCACGATGGTCGACGTCGACGCGGTGGTGATGTACCCCAACATCGTGGACACGTTGTCGGCGTTCACGATTCACCGCACCGAAGGTGGGATCCGGATCGACGAGGAGGTGCCGTTCGTGCAGGCCGCCGCCGACGCGATGGGCATTGAGCGGCTGCGGGTGATCGACACCGGACTCGATCCCGTCACCGCCGAGCGCGAACAGTGGGACGACGGCAATAACACCCTCGCCCTGGCCCCAGGGGTGGTGGTGGCCTATGAGCGAAACGCCGAAACCAATGCGCGGCTTGAGGATTCCGGTATCGAAGTGCTCTCCATCGAGGCGTCGGAGCTGGGCACCGGTCGGGGCGGGCCCCGGTGCATGTCCTGCCCGGCGGCCCGGGATCCGGTTTAGATCGCGCGCCGCTGCCGCGTTGAGATTGCGTTCAGGGCCGTGGTTTGGGCGATTTCACGACCCTGACCGCAATTTCAACGCTTCACGCATCCGATGCAAGATGAACGCCCTGTTGTGCTCGGCGACGACGTGGATATCGATCCACCCCTGACGTTGGATGAGCTCATTGCGGCCGATGTCGCGCACATATCGCGGACGGTCGGTGGCGTGGTGTTTTCCGTCGTAGTCGGCTCCGACCATCGGTTCGTCGTACCCCATGTCGATGAATGCTTCGTTGAAGCCGTCGGTCACCCGGATCTGCGTGCGGGGCCGCGGCAATCCGCCGTCGATGAGCACCAGTCGAAGCCAGGTCTCCTTCGGAGATTGCGCACCGCTGTCCATCAAGTCGAGGGCGATCTCTGCGCGACGTAGACCACGGGCTCTCGGATAGCGGTCGGCGAGTAGAAGCGCATCGGATGCCTTGATATCAGTGGCCTGGGCCAGCGAATCGAGGTTTTCCACGGCAAGGTCCCGATGCAGGTGCCGCGCCAGATCCAGTGCGGTTCGCTGCGGTGTCGTCACCGTCAGCCCGGCCACGATGGTGATCTCGTCCGCGTCGATCCGCTCGTTCCGCACAACAATGCCGGTCGGTGGGCGCCCGTTGCGCCAGATCATCTCGACAGGGGCGTCGTCAGGAATCCACTGCGCCCCATGCAAGGCGGCAGCCGCCCGACCGGTGATCACGCCGTTGCGACCTGACCACAGCCAGGCGCCGACGGTTCTGCGCCACATGGACGGCGCGACGGTCTTCGATAGATAGACGTCAGGAAAGATCGCGGTGTAGTTCCATCGCAGGGCGCTGCGCGTGAGCATGCCGCGCTTGAGCATCTCGCTGCCGACGAATACCTCTCGCACAGCGTGATGTTGGGACGCGAGACCGACAAATATTGCCGTCAATGTTGAGATTGCGGGTGGGGCTGTGGATAACTCGAAACCACGACCCTCAGCGCAATTTCAACGCACAGACGATCCGCGATCAGCGCCAGCTGGGCAACCAGATCTGCAGGTTCCAGGTCGCCTGGGAGATCGGGATGCCGGTCAGGATCGGGTACAACCAGGCGAAATTCGCGATCACCAGCGCCACGTAGATGCTGACCGCCAGCAGCCCCAACGTTCGCCGCTCGGGGTTTTGATTGGGCTGGTGCAGGATGTCGCCGAGGATCAGCGCGATCGCCAGCACCAGGAACGGCGCCATCACCGTGGCATAGAAGAAGTACATCTGCCGGTCGATGTCGACGAACCAAGGCAGGAAGCCCGCGCAGTAACCGACGAGAATGACCGCATAGCGCCAGTCCCGGCGCACCACGGCCCGCCACACGGACCAGCAGAGCACCGGCACCGCGATGAACCACAGCGCCGGCGTGCCCACCAGCATCACGGCCTTCACACACGACTGGGCGCCGCACCCGGCCACATCGTGGTTGTCGATCGCATAGAGAACCGGCCGCAATGACATCGGCCAGGTCCACGGCTTGGATTCCCAGGGGTGGTGGTTGCCGCCGGAGTTGGTCAGTCCGGAGTGGAACCGGTACGCGGCATAGGTGTAGTGCCACAACGAGCGCACGGCGTCGGGCAGCGGGATGATGCTGTTCTCGCCGATGGACTGGCCGACCTCGTGCCGGTCGACGGCGGTCTCGGAGGCGAACCATGGCGCGTAGGACGCCAGATACACCACGAACGGAATCAGCCCGAGCGCGTACATCGCCGGCCCCGCATCGCGGCGCAGCATGCCCCGCCACGGTTGTGGCACGTGATACTGCTTGCGCGCGATGGCGTCGAGCACGAGCGTCATCACGCCGAAGAACGCCACGAAATACAGGCCAGACCATTTTGTCGCGCATGCCAACCCGAGCAGCACACCCGCGCCGAACCGCCACCAGCGCACGCCCAGCCGCGGGCCGGACAGCGTCTCGGCGATACGGCCTTCCATGAACGCGTTGTGCATGCGCTGACGGACATCGTCGCGGTCCACCATCAAACAGGCGAACGCCGCCACCACGAACATCGCCAGGAACACGTCCAGGAGCGCGGTACGGGCCGTGACGAAGCTGACGCCGTCGGCGATCAACAGCAGCCCGGCGATCCCGCCGACCAGCGTGGAGCGGCTGATCCGGCGGGCGATCCGTACCACCAGCAGCACCAGCACCACACCGCACACCGCTCCGGCGAACCGCCAGCCCAGTCCGTTGTAGCCGAAAATCCACTCGCCGATCGCGATCAACTGCTTGCCCACCGGCGGATGCACGACCAGGCCGTAGCCGGGGTTGTCCTCGACGCCGTGGGTGTACAGCATCTGCCAGGCCTGCGGGGCGTAATGCTTCTCGTCGAAAATCGGGGTGCCGGCATCGGTCGGCGAGCCCAGGTTCAAGAATCTGGTCACCGCGGCCAGCGCGGTGATGACGGCCGTCATCACCCAGCCCTGCAGCCGGTCCGTCGGGCCGAAATCCGCGGGTGGGATCAGCGGCGCGGGGCTGATCAGCGGGACCGAGTGACCGGCCGGCGGTGTCTTGGTGGCGGTGGCGGTCACGCAAGCGATCGTAGGCTGTCTGGCGTGACACCCGGCAAACTGTTGATCGGAGCCACGCCACTGGGCCGGCCCGAGGATGCGTCCACGCGGCTGGTGGAGGCGCTGAAAACCGCGGATATCGTGGCGGCCGAAGACACCCGACGGGTGCGCGCGCTGGCCCAGGCGCTGGGCGTCAGCCCGGCCGGGCGGGTGCTGAGCTTCTTCGACCAGAACGAGGCCGGCCGGGTGCCGGGGCTCGTCGAGGAGATCGCAGCGGGCGCGACGGTGCTGGTGGTCAGCGACGCGGGGATGCCGCTGATCAACGATCCGGGTTACCGCCTGGTGGCCGCCTGTGCGCAGGCCGGGCTGCCGGTCAGCTGCCTGCCCGGCCCGTCCGCGGTGACCACCGCGCTGGCGGTGTCGGGGCTGGCCTCGGACCGGTTCTGCTTCGAGGGCTTCGCCCCACGCAAACACGCCGCCCGGCTGGCCTGGTTGCAGACCCTCGCTGCCGAGCCGCGCACCTGCGTGTTCTTCGAATCGCCACGCCGGCTGGCCGACACGCTGCGCGACGCGGTCGAGATCCTCGGCCCGGCGCGGGCCGCCGTGGTGTGCCGGGAGCTGACCAAGACCCACGAGGAGATCCGCCGCGGCAGCCTGGCCGAGCTGGCCGAATGGGCCGCCGACGGCGTACTGGGGGAGATCACCGTGGTGCTGGCCGGTGGCACCCCGACCGTCGAGCTGCCCGACCTGGTGGCCGAGGTCGAAGAGCTCGTGGCCGACGGGATCCGGGTCAAGGACGCCTGCGCCCAGGTGATCGCCGCGAACCCGGGGGCGCCGTCGCGGCGCGAGCTCTACGACGCCGTGCTGCGCGCCCGGGGCTGATCACCGGTTGACGGCGCCGCGGGCTGGACGATGCTGGCCGCCTTGTGCAGGCATTCCTCCCACTCGAGGTCCGGGTCGGAGTCCGCGGTGATCCCGCCGCCCACCCCGAGCACCGCGGAGCCGTCGGCCCCGAATTCCACCGTGCGGATCGCCACATTGAGCTCACAGCCCGCCACCGGCGACGCCAATCCGACTGTCCCGCAATAAACCCCACGCCGAGCGGGTTCCCATTCGCGCAGCAGTTGACGGGCCCGGGTCTTGGGGGTGCCGGTCACCGAGGCCGGCGGGAACGTCGCGTCCAGCAGTGCGGCCATCGGCAGCTCGGCCCGGACCTGCGCGGTGACCGTGGAGACCAGGTGCCACACGCCCGGCGCCGGACGCACCGCCAGCAGTTCGGGCACGGTCACGCTTCCGGTCATCGCCACCCGGCCCAGGTCGTTGCGCACCAGGTCGACGATCATGATGTTCTCGGCGACGTCCTTGACCGAGGCCAGTAGCCCCGCCGGGTCGGCGTCACGGGGCAGCGTGCCCTTGATCGGGCTGGAGGTCACCGCAGTGCCGACCCGACGCAGGAACAACTCCGGGGACAGCGAGGCCACCGCACCCCAATCGCCCGCGATATAGGCGGCGCGGGCCGGCGCGGTCCGGGTGACCGTGTCGACGAAGAAGTCCAGCGGTGCGCCGTCGATCCGGCCGGTGAACTGGGTGCACACGCACGCCTGGTACACCTCACCGGCCGCGATCGCCTCCAGGCAGGCCAGCACACCGCGACGGTGATCGTCGCGATCGGGCGCCACCCAATCGATGGTGTAATCCCGGTGTGCCGCAGCCCCCACATTCCCGAGCCAGGCGGGAAGTCCGTTGCCGCTGAGGCTTTCGAACCACCAGATGCCGTCGGCATCCTGACGCAACACACAATCCGACCAGCCGACGGCGGCCACCGGGATGCGCGGCGCCGCGCCGTCGGCGCCGGGATCGGGGTAGGACAGGTAGCCGAACCAGCCGCCGCCGATACTGCCGGCCGGACCCGAAGCGTCCTGCATGACATCGAAGACGGCCTCCGGCACCACCGAGGTCACCGGCACCGAAGGTGCGATCACCGCACCTGAACCGAACCAGTCGCCGATCAGCGCGGCGGGCGGTGCCAGCCCGGCGGCGCGGGCGGATTCGGCGACGCAGCGCAGTACGGCCGGGGCATCCCCCAGGGTGCCGAGCCGCTCGATCCGCATGCCATCAGCGTTCCAGAACGCTAGCGGCTGATCACCCGCGGGATGTCGATGCCGGTCAGCTTGTCCGGATTGCGCATCGCGTAGAAGTGGGTGATCTTGCCGTCGACGACTTCGACGGTGATGACGCCCTCGAAGCTGTCTTCGAGGTACAGCTTGAACGCCGGGGCGCTGTTGTATGTCGTGGGCTCGAATCGGCCGCCTTGCGCGGTGAACCGCATCAGGCCCATCACCAGCCTGGCCACCGATTGTGCCCCGGTCACCGGCCTGCGTGCGGCGCTACGCTTACCGTCGCTGTCGGCCGTCCACACCACATCCGGCGCGAGCAGCTCCAGCAATACGTTCATGTCGCCGGTTGCCGCCGCGGCGAAGAACCGCTGGGTCACCTCCGTCGACACCTGCTGGTCGACGGGTTCGAAACGCTTGCGTCGCGACTGGACATGCTCGCGCGCCCGGTGTGCCATCTGACGCACCGCACTCGCGGATTTGCCGATCGCCGAAGCGATCTCGTCGTGGCTGAACCCGAAGACCTCGCGCAGCACGAACACCGCACGCTCATCGGGGGTCAGTGTCTCGAGCACCACCAGCATGGCCATCGAAACCGACTCGGCCAGCACGAGATCCGACGACGGATCGCCCGCCTCGCCCGCCGCCAGCAGCAGCGGCTCGGGCAGCCACGGGCCCACATAGTCCTCGCGCCGCCGCGACTGTGCCCGCAGCGCGTTGAGCGCCTGGCGGGTGACGAGCTGGGCCAGGAACGCCTTGGTATCGCGCACCGTGTCCAGATCGACCTCGGCCCAGCGCAGGTAACTCTCCTGCAGCACGTCGTCGGATTCGGTTGTCGTTCCGAGGATTTCGTAGGCGATGGTGAACAACAACGGCCGTAGCAGGGTGAACCGTTCGGCGTGCTCGGTCGAGTTGCCTGCGCTGGGGGTGTTCATCAGATCTTCTTGCTCCTCGCGTCCGCGGTGACCAGTGTCTCCTGCTGCGCTTCGGCGAGCTGGCGGGCCCGATTCTCACCCTTGAACCAGAAGTAGGAGCCGGGCTTGCGCCCCTCCTTGCCCAGGAAGGTGACGGTCGCGCGGCACACCTGTTCCTTGACGAAGGCTGCCGTACGCCCGCCGATGTAGACCCGGCGCGGGCTGTCGTCCGAGTGGCACAGCTGCACCGTGCCGGCGTTGCGGCCGACGCTCACGCACTGGCCGGCGAAGGCCTGGTTGATCCCCTCGGGCTCGGTGCCCGAGATCCGGGCCAGCACGGTGTTGCCAGCCTGGACGCCCAACGGACCCGCCGACTGGCAGCTCATCCGCAGCGGCAGTCCCGACGGTGCGGCGGCGTCGCCCGCGGCGACGATGTGGTCGTCGTCGACGCTGGTCAGGGTTTCGTCGGTGAGCAATCGGCCCAGTTCATCGGTGGTCAGCCCGCTGGCCGCGGCCAGCCCGGGAACCCCGAAACCGGTGGTCCATACCGTCACCGCGCTGGGTATCCGGTTGCCGTCGGCCAGGGTGATCGCGTCGGGTTCGACGCCGGACACCAGGATCTCCGGCCCGTCGATGATCGAGACGCCGAGCTTGGTCAGCGCCTTGATCACCGAGCGGCGGGCGCCTGCGCCCAGCGACGCCCCGACCACATCGGTGACCAGGGTGACCGCCCGGCCCTGCTCGGCGAGCTCGCCGGCCGCCTCGATCCCGGTCAGTCCGCCGCCGACCACCACGACCGGTGCCGACATCGGAACATCCGCCAACCTGGCGCGTAACCGTTGGGCCTGCTCGAATTCGGAAAGGGGATAGGCGAATTCGGCGGCGCCGGGCACTGAGGCGGGAACTCCGCTGGTGCTACCCACGGCGTAGATCAGGTAGTCGTAATCCAGCACGGCGCCGGAGGTCAGCTGTACCTGGCGGATGTCGGCGTCGATGCACTCGGCACCGTCGACCAGCAGCCGCACCCCGGCGCCCAGCACGGTGTCGTAGTCCGCGGTAGCCCCATGGTTGCCGGCGACCATTTGGTGCAGCCGGATGCGCTCGACGAACTGGGGCCGCGGATTGACCAGGGTGACCGCCACGTCGGACCCGTTCTGCAGGCGGTTGGCTGCCAGCACCCCGGCGTAGCCACCGCCGATCACGACCACGTGGGTGTTCTGCGCAGTTCTTTCGGTCATGGGAGCGTCTCCTGTCTCAAAAGGCTTGTGCCCTCAAGACACCGCGCGGCGCGGATTTGTGACAGCCCCTCCGGGGGATGTGACTCACATCACCCGAAGGGCTGTCGGCGGGATCCCTAGACCAGACCCAGGGCGAGCATCGCGTCGGCGACCCGGGTGAACCCGGCAATGTTGGCGCCGGCCACGTAATTGCCCGGCTGGCCGTACTCGTCGGCGGTGGACAGGCAGCGGTCGTGGATGCGCCGCATGATCTCGGCCAGGCGCGCCTCGGTGTCGTCGAACGTCCAGGAGTCCCGGGAGGCGTTCTGCTGCATCTCCAGCGCGCTGGTGGCCACGCCGCCCGCGTTGACCGCCTTGCCCGGGGCGAACGTCACCCCGGCCTCTTCGAAATTCTTGACCGCTTCGGGGGTGCACGGCATGTTGGCGCCCTCGGCGACGATCAGACACCCCGACTTGATCAGCTGGATCGCATCCTCGCCGGAGACCTCGTTCTGGGTGGCGCAGGGCAGCGCGATGTCGCACGGCACCTCCCACACGCTGCGGTCGGTGACGACCTGTGCGGCGCCGCCGCGGGCCTCGACGTAGTCGGTGATGCGGCCCCGGTTGATCTCCTTGATCTCCTTGAGCAGCTCGACGTCGATGCCCTTGTCGTCGCGCAGATAGCCGCTCGAGTCCGAGCAGGCGATCACCGTTCCGCCCAGCGAATGCACCTTCTCGATCGCGTAGATGGCCACATTGCCCGATCCGGACACCACCACCTGCTTGCCCTCGAAGGACTGGCCGGTCGACTGCAGGATCTCGTCGACGAAGAACACCGTGCCGTATCCGGTGGCCTCGGTGCGGACCTGGGATCCGCCCCAGGTCAATCCCTTGCCGGTCAACATCCCGGACTCGTAGCGGTTGGTGATCCGCTTGTACTGCCCGAACATGTAGCCGATTTCGCGGGTGCCGACGCCGATGTCACCGGCGGGCACATCGGTGTATTCACCGAGGTGGCGGTACAGCTCGGTCATGAAGGACTGGCAGAATCGCATCACTTCGTTGTCGGAGCGGCCCTTGGGGTCGAAGTCCGAGCCGCCCTTGCCGCCACCGATGGGCAGGCCGGTCAGCGAGTTCTTGAAGATCTGTTCGAAGCCGAGGAACTTGACGATTCCCAGGTAGACGGACGGGTGGAACCGCAGCCCGCCCTTGAATGGCCCGAGTGCGGAGTTGAACTCCACCCGGAAGCCGCGGTTGATCTGGACGTTGCCGGAGTCGTCGAGCCACGGCACCCGGAAGATGATCTGACGTTCCGGCTCGCACAGCCGGCGGATTACTGCGATATCGGCCAAGTCCGGGTGCTTGTCGACCACCGGTCCCAGACTGGTGAGCACCTCGTAGACGGCCTGATGGAATTCTTTCTCGCCTGGATTTCGTTGCGCTACTTCTTCATAGAGCGCTTGCAGCTTGTGGTGGAGGTCAGTCATATCGTTCCATCTATGTAACGGGGAAATACCCCGGTAGGAGCGGGCAGTTCGATGCCCGGTTTGATCCGGGTGCCAATGGCGTCGAAGCCGCGCGCGTCGGCAGGCTGGCCGAGCAGGTCCAGCAGTTTGGCAGTGGAGTCCGGCATTACCGGCTGGGTCAGCAGGCTAGCGATCCGCACTACCTCCAATGTTGTGTAGAGCACCGTGCCGAACCGCTGTTGGTCGGTCGGGTCCTCGGACTTGCGCAGTACCCACGGCTCCTGGGCCGAGAAATAGCGGTTTGCCGCGCTCAGGACCGACCAGACCGTCTCCAGTGCCAGGTGCATCGCCGGTACCTCGTAGTGTGCGCGCACCTGCTCAAGCAGATCGTCGGCCGCGCTCAGGAGTGCGGTGTCTTCGTCGTTGAACACACCGGGGTCGGGAACCGCGCCATTGAGGTTCTTGGCCACCATAGACAACGAGCGCTGTGCCAGGTTGCCCAATTCGTTCGCCAGATCCGCATTGATCCGGCCGATGATGGCTTCCTCGCTATAGCTGCCGTCCTGTCCGAACGGAACCTCGCGAAGGAAAAAGTAGCGCACCTGGTCGAGTCCGAAGGAATTGACCAGGTCAACAGGGTCAATCACATTGCCCACCGACTTGCTCATCTTCTCGCCCTTGACGTTGATGAAGCCGTGCGCGAAGACCCGCTTGGGCAGCTCGATGCCGGCGGACATCAGGAACGCCGGCCAGTACACGGCGTGGAACCGGATGATGTCCTTGCCGATCATGTGCAGATTCGCGGGCCAGTACTTGGCGAACGCCTCGGCCGACGTGTCGGGGAACCCCACACCGGTCAGGTAGTTGGTCAGCGCGTCCACCCACACGTACATCACGTGCTCCGGGTGGTCGGGGACCGGTACACCCCAGTCGAACGTGGTCCGCGAGATGGACAGGTCCTTCAGCCCGCCCGAGACGAAGCTGATCACCTCGTTGCGACGCACACCGGGCCCGATGAACTCGGGGTGGGCCTCGTAGTGCGCGAGCAGCCGGTCTGTGTAGGCCGAGAGCCGGAAGAAGTAGGTCTGCTCCTCGGTCCAGGTGACGGGGGTGCCGGTCTCGATGGCGAACCGGGCGCCGTCGCGCTCCTCGGTTTCGTCCTCGGCGAAGAAACGCTCATCGCGGATGGAGTACCAGCCGGCGTAGGTGCCGAGATAGATGTCCCCGGCCTCGTTCATCCGTCGCCAGATCTCCTTGGAAGCCTCGTAGTGGTCGGCGTCGGAGGTGCGGATGAACCGGTCGAAGGAGATGTTGAGCTTCTCCTGCAGGGCCTGGAACACGTCGGAGTTGCGATTGGCCAGCTCCGGCGCCGTGATGCCCTCGGCCGCGGCGGCCTCGGCCATCTTCTGGCCGTGCACGTCGGTGCCGGTGAGGTAGCGCACGTCGAAGCCGTCCAGTCGCTTGAACCGGGCGATCGCGTCGGTGGCGATGTACTCGTAGGCGTGTCCGATGTGCGGCGCACCGTTGGGGTAGGCGATGGCCGTGGTGATGTAGTACGGGGTGTTCGCAGGCTCACTCATCAGGGCTTCCACTCTATTGTTCTGGGATGTGGCGACAAAAAGTTCCAAATCTCGGGAGCGGCCCCCGGCCCCCGAACCGCTGACGCCGTTGGTCGACGCGCACACCCATCTCGATGCGTGCGGGGCCCGGACCGCCGACGATGTCCGCGCCATCATGGACCGCGCGGCGGCCGTCGGCGTGCGGCAGGTGGTCACCATCGCCGACGACCTGGAATCGGCGCACTGGGTGACCACGGCCATCGACGCCGACGAGCGGGTTTTCGGGGCGGTGGCGCTGCATCCGACCCGCGCCAACGCGCTTACCGACGCGGCGAAAGCCCAGTTGGAGCAGTTGGCCACGCACCCGCGGGTGGTCGCGGTCGGGGAGACCGGGATGGACATGTACTGGCCGGGCCGCCTGGACGGCTGCGCGACGCCGGCCGAGCAACGCGACGCCTTCGCCTGGCACATCGACCTGGCCAAGCGCATCGGCAAGCCGCTGATGATCCACAACCGCGACGCCGACGCGGAGGTGCTCGACGTGCTGCGCGCCGAAGGGGCGCCCGAGACGGTGATCTTCCACTGTTTTTCCTCCGGACCGGAGATGGCTCACACCTGCGTGGAGGCCGGCTGGGTGCTGAGCCTGTCGGGCACGGTCAGCTTCCGCAACGCCCGTGAGCTGCGCGAGGCGGCCCGGCTGATCCCGCCGGGCCAGTTGCTGGTGGAGACCGATGCGCCGTTTCTGACCCCGCATCCGTTCCGCGGAGCACCGAATGAGCCCTACTGCCTGCCATACACTGTGCGGGCACTCGCAGAGTTGCTGGACCGGCCCGCCGAGGAGGTCGCGTCCGAGACCGCAGCCACTGCGGAGCGGGTGTACGGACTTAACGGGAGCCGACGCGCCTAGTTGCCGAGTGTAGGTCTTTTCGTTACCGTCTTGTGATCCAACGCTCAAGGCCGGCGGACACCTGTGCCGTCAGACCCGGGGGGAACGCGAAACTTTGGACGCGCTGAACAAACTTCATGAATCCCGATCGCCGCTGCTGCGCGGTGTGGTGGGGGCCCTGCTGGTGACTCTCACCGCGGCCGGAGGCCATGCCGTCGCATCGCACAAAACGGTGACCCTGACCGTCGACGGCGCGCCGATGACGGTGACGACGATGAAGTCCCGGGTGATCGATGTGGTCGAGGAAAACGGATTCTCGGTCGGCGAGCGAGACGATCTCTACCCCTCCGCCGAGCAGTCCGTGCACCAGGCCGACAGCATCGTTCTGCGCCGCAGCCGCCCGCTGCAGTTGTCGTTGGACGGTGAAGACAGCAAGCAGGTGTGGACCACCGCCTCGACCGTGGACGAGGCCCTGGCGCAGCTGAAGATGACCGACAAGGCCCCCGCCGCGGCGTCCCGCGGCAGCAGGGTGCCGCTGGGCGGAATGGCACTGCCCGTGGTGAGTGCCAAGACCGTGCGTCTGGACGACGGTGGGGTCGCCTCCACCGTGCATCTGGCCGCGCCGAATGTGGCCGGTTTGCTCGCCGCCGCGGGCGCCCCACTGGAGCAGAACGACACCGTGGTGCCGCCGGCATCCACCCCGGTCACCGAGGGGATGCGGGTGCAGGTGACCCGGATGCGCATCGAGAAGGTCACCGAGCGGGCCTCGCTGGCGCCGGGCAATCAGCGCATCGAGGATGTCGAGCTCAATATGAGCCGCAAGGTCGTCGAGGACGCCGGCGCCCCCGGAACCCAGGATGTGACCTACGCGGTGGCCACGGTGAACGGGGTGGAGACCGGCAGGCTGCCAGTAGCCAATGTCGTGATCGCGCCGGCCCGCGACGGCGTGCTGCGAGTCGGAGCAAAGCCGGGCACCGAAGTCCCGCCGATCTCCAACGGAGCCACCTGGGACTCTCTCGCGCAGTGCGAAGCGGGAGGTAATTGGGCTATTAACACGGGTAACGGTTTTTTTGGCGGGGTCCAATTCGACCAGAACACCTGGGAGCGACAGGGGGGTCTGCGGTATGCTCCGAGGGCCGATCTGGCGACTAGGGAAGAGCAGATTGCGATTGCTACGGTGACGCAGGCCCGACAGGGCTGGGGGGCATGGCCGACGTGTAGCGGGAGGATTGGGGCGCGCTGACTATTCGACTGCTCGGGCGGACCGAGATACGACGCTTGGCGAAAGAGATCGACTTTCGACCACGCAAGGCCTTTGGCCAGAATTTTGTTCACGACGCCAACACCGTGCGGCGCATCGTGTCGGCCTCCGGTATCAACCGGAACGACCACGTGCTCGAGGTCGGGCCCGGGCTCGGGTCGCTGACATTGCCGCTGTTGGATCGCGGGGCACGGGTGACCGCGGTGGAGATCGACCCGGTGCTGGCCAAGCAATTGCCGGACACCATCGCCGATCATTCCCACAGTGAGATCAACCGTCTCACCGTGATCAACCAGGACGTCCTGACGCTGATGCCGTCCGATCTGGCCGAGCAGCCGACGGCTCTGGTGGCGAACCTGCCGTACAACGTGGCGGTGCCTGCGCTGCTGCACCTGTTGGCCGAGTTCCCGTCGATTCGCACGGTGATGGTCATGGTGCAGGCGGAGGTGGCCGAGCGGTTGGCGGCCGAACCCGGTGGCAAGGACTACGGGGTGCCCAGCGCCAAGGCCCGGTTCTACGGAAACGTGCGCCGGCACGGAATGGTGTCGCCGACGGTGTTCTGGCCCATTCCGCGGGTTTACTCCGGGCTGGTCCGCATCGACCGGTACGAGACCTCGCCGTGGCCGACGGACGCCGCGTTCCGCGATGAGGTGTTCAACCTGATCGACATCGGTTTCGCGCAGCGACGCAAGACCTCGCGCAACGCGTTCGCCGACTGGGCGGGCTCGGGCAACGAGTCGGCGGAGCGGCTGCTGGCCGCCAGCATCGACCCGTCGCGCCGTGGCGAGACGCTGGGCATCGCGGACTTCGTCCGCCTGCTGCAGCGGGCCAAAGAAGCCGCGGGTGAGGCTGCGGCCGAAACCGAGGCGGAACGACTCCGCATCACCTAACCGGCGGTGCCAGTTTCATCACCCAGCGCCGTAGCGATCAGGGTGATGAACTCCGTGCACGACCCATAGCGTCGGTCCGGGTCTTTCGACATGGCCTTGGCCAGGATGGTGTCGGCCGCGCGCGGAATCCAGCCGCACCGCCGCGAGATCTGCGGCGGTCGGCTGTACAACTGCTGATCGATCATGCCCATCGCGGTGTCCGCGGTAAATGGTGGCGATCCGGTCAGCAGCTCGACCGTGGTGCAGGCCAGGGCGTACTGGTCGGTGGCCGCCGACGGTGCCCGGCCGGCCAGCAGTTCGGGTGCCGTATACGGAAGCGATGCCTGAAGCTGCGGGTGCTGCGGCGCCCGATGGGTGATGCGTTTGGCCGGATCGAGGCTCAACCGGGTGCCGGAGTCGTGTGCCAGCCGGACGGCCACATCCTCGGCCATCGAGTGCGCCACCCCGAAGTCGATCAGCACGGTCCGCGAAAACTGGATGTCGACAAGGATATTGGCCGGTTTGACGTCGCAGTGCACGATGCCTCGGCGGTGGGCATGGTCGAGTGCGTGGGCGATCCGGGTCAGCGCGGTGAGCCGATCGGCGGTGCCGGGCAGCCGGCTCACCGGCCCGCCGTCGATGTATTCCATGGCCAGCCAGGCCGGGCCCGCCGCGTACACCGTGATGATGCTGGGGTGCTCGAGGCGATGGGCGAAGTCGAACTCACGCTGCAACCGGGCCAGCTGGTCGGGTCTGCGGTGCTGATCGTCGAGAACCTTGAGCGCGACGGTGAACCCGTCGGCGTCGCGTCCCTGGTCCGCCCTGGCTCGATACACGACGGAGAATCCGCCGCGCCCGATGACTTCCGCCACGGTGTATCCCGCGACGACTTCGTCGGGTGAGGGCACCGTCTCAGCCTAGGTCCACCGACAACGTGGTTTGCGGCGTTGGTGGCGATAGTGTCGTGGCCGTGTCAGCATCCGACGGCAGCACCGCCTCAGAGTGGGTCCCTACCGGTTCGGTCACCGTGCGTGTCCCGGGCAAGGTGAACCTGTACCTCGCCGTGGGTGATTTGCGCGACGACGGCTACCACGACCTCACCACGGTGTTCCACGCCGTGTCGCTGCTGGACGAGGTGACCGTGCGCAATGCCGACATGCTGTCGCTGACGGTGGCGGGGGAGGGTGTCGAGTCGGTGCCCACCGATGAGCGCAACCTGGCCTGGCGGGCCGCGGAACTGATGGCCGAGCACGTAGGCCGGGCCCCGGACGTGGCGATCAGCATCGAGAAGTCGATCCCGGTGGCCGGCGGTATGGCCGGCGGCAGCGCCGACGCCGCGGCGGTGCTGGTGGCGATGAACACGCTGTGGGAGCTTGGGGTGCCGCGGCGCGACCTGCATGCCCTGGCCGCCCGGTTGGGCAGCGATGTCCCGTTCGCGCTGCACGGCGGCACCGCGCTGGGCACCGGCCGCGGCGAGGAGCTGGCCACCGTGTTGGCCCGAAACACATTCCACTGGGTGCTGGCGTTCGCGCACCGGGGGCTGTCCACCCCGAAGGTGTTCGGCGAGCTGGACCGGCTCCGGGCCGATGCGAAGGGGGCGCCGCCGCGGGCCGAGGAGCCCGAACCGGTGCTGGCCGCGCTGGCCTCCGGCGACCCGGCCGAACTGGCCGCGCTGCTGGGCAATGACCTGCAACCGGCGGCCTTGAGCCTGTACCCGGATCTGCGTCGCACCTTGCGCGCCGGGGTGGAGGCCGGCGCGCTGGCCGGCATCGTGTCCGGATCCGGGCCGACGTGTGCGTTCCTGTGCCCGTCGTCGGCCACGGCCGTGGACGTCGGTGCGGAACTCTCCGGGGCCGGGGTGTGCCGCACCGTGCGGGTGGCCAGCGGGCCGGTGCACGGTGCCCGGGTGGTCCCGGCACCGTCGGAGTCGGTCTGAGGGCCTGAGCCGCTTGCGCGAAGAGCGAGGGCGGACCTGGTTTGACCTGGGGTGAGGGTTTTCGCCGGAATGTGACGGAGACCGCAGTTTCCGTGAGAGTTTGGCGGTTACTTAAGGGTCTCTTAAG
Organism: Mycolicibacterium frederiksbergense; assembly: GCF_029893345.1. GTDB lineage: Bacteria > Actinomycetota > Actinomycetes > Mycobacteriales > Mycobacteriaceae > Mycobacterium > Mycobacterium frederiksbergense_B. Next base: position 36,307 of record NZ_JARXVE010000013.1, read on the forward strand.
ATGATCGGCGGTGAATGCTAGCGGTCAGGCATCGGACACGGCTTGTGCGCCCGCTCGTGCGGGTGGACGGTCGCGGTGCCGTGTCGCCAGTGGTCCTGGAGCATCACCTGATCGAGACATAACTGCTCCCGAATTGTGTGTGCGTGCCTACCCAAAAGTGGTGCTCACCCGGCGGAGCATGGATACCCGGGCAATGGCACGTGGCGCGATGTCGCCGGTGCTGCGGCTGCGGAAGCCAAGGAGGCCGTCGTGAGCAGATTCACCGAGAAGATGTACCGCAGCGCTCGCGAGAGCCAGCGCGGCATGGTGACCGGCGAACCACACGAGCCGATGCGCCACACCTGGGGTGAGGTTCACGAACGCGCCCAGCGCATCGCGGGCGGTCTGGCCGCCGCGGGTATCGGTCCCGGCGACGCGGTCGGCGTGCTGGCCGGCTTCCCGGTTGAGATCGCCCCCACAGCCCAGGGCGTGTGGATGCGTGGCGCGAGCCTGACCATGCTGCACCAGCCCACCCCGCGCACCGACCTGGCGGTGTGGGCCGAAGACACCATGAACGTGATCGGCATGATCGAGGCCGACGCGGTCATCGTCTCCGAGCCGTTCCTGGTCGCCATCCCGGTGCTGGAGGAAAAGGGCATCAAGGTGGTCAAGGTGGCCGATCTGCTGGCCGCCGACCCGATCGACCCGGTGGAGACCGACGAGGACGATCTGGCGCTGATGCAGCTGACGTCCGGGTCTACCGGGTCCCCGAAAGCCGTTCAGATCACCCACCGCAACATCCACTCCAACGCCGAGGCGATGTTCATCGGCGCGCAGTACGACGTCGACAAGGACGTCATGGTCAGCTGGTTGCCGTGCTTCCACGACATGGGCATGGTCGGCTTCCTGACCATCCCGATGTACTTCGGCGCCGAGCTGGTCAAGGTCACCCCGATGGACTTCCTGCGGGACACGCTGCTGTGGGCCAAGCTGATCGACAAGTACAAGGGCACCATGACCGCGGCGCCCAACTTCGCTTACGCGCTGTTCGCCAAGCGGTTGCGCCGTCAGGCCAAGCCCGGCGATTTCGATCTGTCCACGCTGCGGTTCGCGCTCTCGGGTGCCGAGCCGGTGGAGCCGGCCGATGTCGAGGACCTGCTCGACGCGGGCAAGCCGTTCGGTCTGCCGGAGTCGGCGATCCTGCCGGCCTACGGCATGGCCGAGACCTGCCTGGCGGTGTCGTTCTCCCCGTGCGACGCCGGCCTGGTGGTCGACGAGGTCGATGCGGACCTGCTGGCCGCGCTGCGCCGCGCCGTGCCCGCCACCAAGGGCAACACCCGGCGGCTGGCCTCACTCGGCCCGCTGCTGCAGGACCTGGAGGCCCGCGTCGTCGATGAGCACGGCGACGTGATGCCGGCCCGCGGCGTCGGCGTCATCGAGTTGCGCGGCGAGTCGCTGACCCCGGGCTACATCACCATGGGTGGCTTCCTGCCGGCCCAGGATGAGCACGGCTGGTACGACACCGGCGACCTCGGTTACATCACCGAGGAGGGCAACGTCATCGTGTGCGGTCGCGTCAAGGACGTGATCATCATGGCCGGGCGCAACATCTACCCGACCGACATCGAACGTGCGGCCGGCCGTGTCGAGGGCGTGCGCCCCGGCTGCGCCGTCGCGGTGCGCCTGGATGCCGGGCATTCGCGCGAAACCTTCGCTGTCGCAGTGGAATCCAATGCCTGGCAGGATCCGGCCGAGGTGCGCCGGATCGAGCACCAGGTGGCCCACGAGGTGGTTTCCGAGGTTGACGTGCGGCCGCGTAACGTCGTGGTGCTCGGGCCCGGCAGCATCCCCAAGACCCCGTCGGGCAAGCTGCGCCGCGCGAATTCGGTATCGCTGGTTACCCAGTAGCCGGTCGGTTACGCAGGCTCAGGCCGCTCTGACCTGAGCTCTCCACTGCAGCAAACCAGCTGCGGAATTGACTTTTATTGTCGAATCCGCTAGTAACCTCGTGCGACTTCTATATATTCTCTCGCAGAACGTCTTCGACGAGAGGATCATCGATGGCCGATACTCGTGTGGTTTCAGCGATTTTGGCCGCGGGGGTTATTGCGGCGGGGGTCACGGCGGGCACCGCCTGGGCGAGCGGCCCGGGCGGGTACAGCGAGGACCCCGAGGGTGTCTCGGTGGCGGTCGGTACCGGCGAATTCGAGGGCTCCCTGGTGGGTTTCACCGCAACCGGTAACACCAATGACGAGGCGTCCGCGGCGGTGGTCGCGGCCTGCCAGAACGCCGGTGGTATCGAGTGCACCAGCGACGAGGTCACCAACGACAATCTCTGCATCGCGTCCGTCGCCGCAAGCAATGGCAGCGGCGTGGTAGCCGGTGGCGCCGGGGCGACCGTCGATGCTGCCCGTGCGGATGCGTTCAACCGGGCGGCGGCCAACAACACGCCGCTCGATCCGGCGGCCAAAGTCGTGGTATCGGCCTGCCCTTGATGGGCGGCGGATGTCAGCGCGTTGTGCACATGACCATTCCGGTGTCGCGGTCGTAGTCCGAAAGGGGAGGACGCAATGACAAGTCGTGGCAAGGCAGCGTTGCTGATGGCGACTCTGGCAGCAGTGTCGACGGTTTCGGCTCCGGTCGCAGGTGCTCGACCGACCTGTCAGGACACGGCCACCAAGACCATCTGCCAGACCAATGGCAGCGTGTCGATCAAGGCCAGGCCGGGAACGACCGCACCGCCGGCCAATCTGCCGGTGATTCCGTGGCTCGGCATGCCCGGCGGCCGCCGATAGCACCCTTGCTTCACGGCGCACCGTGTGCCGCAACGGTTTTCACACGCTCGCGAGCTGTCGCTACGTGGAGTCGGTACCGGCCTTCTGATCGGCGGCCCGGTTCTGCCGGATGACCAGCCAGCGCATCGCCAACAGGACTCCCAGCGGTGCCGCCATCATCGACAGCACTTCGAACATGTCCGACATCAGCTGGGCCGCCTGGTGCTCGCGGCGCTGTCGGCGTGCATCGCGGTATAGACCTGCCACCAGATCAGCTCGTGGTCGACGGCGCTGAGTTCGCCCCGGCGGCGGCGCTCGTCGGCCTCCAGTAGCGCAACGGCCAGCGCGGTGAGCCGATCGCGGGCCGCGGCCGCCTCCGGATCGTGGAAGCCGGCCATCGTCGTCGCGCCCAGCGTGCGGACCTGATGGTAGGCGTTGCCGGCCAGGACGAACGCGATGGCGCCGGCCGCCAGGCATATGGCCGCGGATACGCCGAACGCCGGCCAGGGTGCCATTTGTCCGGTCAGCCAGGTCTCGCACAGCAGCCACAGCAGCAGCCCCCACAACGGCCAGCCCCGGGCCACCCGGACCCAGCGTCGTTCGGCCACGCCCAGACCGGGCGGGTACACCACCAGGCGGTAGTTGATGATGCCGAAGCGGCCGGGCCGAACCTGGACGCAACCCCAGCTCCGGGAACCGTCGAGCAGCGGCGCCAGCTTATGCCGTACTCCGATTCTGTCCATGCTTTCGGTCTACTCGCTGGGTGGGCTTCAAGCCGCGGTCTGGACATTTTCTTTACGCCCCGGAGAGATATCCTTGCGAGCTGAGTCTAGTTATCTATACTCAGATGGATGAAGCCGAAACTTCCGCCCCGCCTGGCCGATCACCCGACCGTGCGCGCGGTGCGCGCCCGCGCGGAGGCGGCGGTTCCGAACGTGATCGACGCGGACTGGCTGCGCGAGCTGTGCCTGGACGCCGGGGCCGACGACGTGGCATTCGCCAGCGTGGACGACCCGGCCCTGACGGCGGAGCGGGAACACGTCGAAACCGCGCTGCCGGGCGTGCGCAGCTACATCTCGCTGGTGGTCAAGATGAACCGCGACAATGTGCGCTCGTCGGCCCGCAGCGTCGCCAACCAGGAGTTTCACCGCAGCGGCGAGATCATCAACGAGGCCGCCCACCGGATCACCCGGGCATTGGAGGACGTCGGCCACCGCGCGGTGAACCCGTCAGCGACGTTCCCGATGGAGATGGACCGCTTCCCCGGGCGGATCTGGGTGGTGGCGCACAAGCCCGTCGCGGTGGCCTCGGGTTTGGGGGTGATGGGGATTCATCGCAATGTGATTCACCCCAGATTCGGCAACTTCATCCTGTTGGCCACCATCCTGGTGGCGGCGCCGATAAGCAGTTACGGTGTGCCGCTGGACTATTCGCCATGCCTGGAATGCAAGTTGTGTGTGGCGGCCTGCCCGGTCGGGGCCATCGGCAAGGACGGTGAGTTCGACTTCGTCGCCTGCTCGGTGCACAACTACCGCGAGTTCATGGGCGGCTTCACCGACTGGGCGCAGACCATCGCCGACAGTGCCGATGCCGCCGATTTCCGTTCCCGGGTCAGCGATTCGGAGAATGCGTCGATGTGGCAGAGCCTGTCGTTCAAGGCCAACTACAAGGCCGCCTACTGCCTGGCGGTGTGCCCCGCCGGCGAGGAGGTGATCGAGCCCTACCTCGACGACCGCAAGGAATTCATGGACCGGGTGCTCAAACCCCTACAGGACAAGCGGGAAACGCTGTACGTGCTGCCGAACTCGGCGGCCAAAGCCCACGCCGAGAAGCGCTACCCGCATAAAACCGTGAAGGTGGTCGACAGCGGTATCGGTGGCCGCCGCTAATCCCGGCGCAGGAAAGGGGCGGGAAAAATTACCAGGCGTGCACGGTGTTCTGGGCCGGCTCCAAACCCTGGGCGATCAACAGTTCGGTCGCGTCGGCGGCCTGCTCGCAGATCGTCGGGACCTCGGCCCGCTCGGCGGCGGTGAAGGTCTCCAGCACGAACGCCGCCGGATCCTTACGGCCCGGCGGGCGTCCCACGCCGATGCGGACCCGCTGAAAATCCTTGGTGCCCAACGCCGATGCCACGGAGCGCAGACCGTTGTGGCCGCCCTCGCCGCCACCGACCTTGAGCCGGATGCGGCCGAAGTCGAGGTCGAGCTCATCGTGGATCACCACCACGTTGCCCGGAGCCACCGAATAGAACTTGGCCAACGGACCGACCTGGCGGCCCGATTCGTTCATGTAGCACCGCGGTTTGGCCAGCAGCACCGGAGACCCGGCGAGCCGGCCGGTGAGCACCTCGGCACCGGATTTCTTGTGCACCTTGAAGGCCGAGCCGATGCGTGCGGCCAGCACATCGGCCACCATGAACCCGAGGTTGTGCCGGGTCTTGGCATAGGCGGGCCCGGGATTTCCCAGGCCCACCACCAGCAGCGGCTCGGCCATCTGAGGTATGCCTTGGTGCCTTATTCGGCAGCGGCCTCGGCGGCCGGCTCCTCAGCCGCGGCCGGGGCCGCGCCACCCTCGGCCTCCATCTCCTCGGCGGTCGGGGCCTCGACGACGTTGACGACCAGCACCTCGGGATCCGACACCAGCGACACGCCGGCCGGCAGCTCGATCTCGCCGGCCAGCACCTGGGTGCCGGCCTCCAGGCCCTCGACCGACACGGTCAGGTGCTCAGGGATCGACAGTGCCTCGGCCTCGATCTCGATGGCGTTGACGTCCTGGGTGACCAGGGTGCCCGAAGCGGCGTCGCCCTCGAGCACGACGGTGACCTCGACGGTGACCTTCTCGCCGCGTCGCACCACGAGCAGGTCGGCGTGCTGGATGTTGCGCCGGATCGGGTGGATGTCCAGGGCCTTGGTCAGCGCCAGTTGCTCGGTGCCATCGATGTCGAGGGTGAGCACGGCGTTGGTGCCGGAGTGGCGCAGCACCGCGGCGAACTCGCGGGCGCTGATCTCCAGGTGCTGGGGCTCGGTGCCGTGGCCGTAGAGCACGGCGGGCACCTTGCCGTCACGGCGTGCCTGGCGCGACGCGCCCTTGCCGGTACGGGTGCGCACGGAGGCGGTCAGCTTGTTGGGGGTGGCGCTCTTGGCCATGTGTTGCTCCTCTATTGCGGTACTGCGGTCAGATCGTCAGCACGGCAAGGGTCACAACACTTACAGAAGTTCCCGCCGATAACGGTGGCCCAGTAGGTCCACCCTCGCCGTGACGCCAGGTCAGGGTAGCAAAAGAGGAGGCCCGGCCAAAAATCCGGCGCCGGGCCGAGGCCGGCCTACAGCGGATAGGCCGTGCTGGTGAGCTGTTCGGACAGCTCCCACAGCCCCTTCTGGGTGTCCACCCGGCGGGCCAGCGGACTGCGCCCGACGGGTTGGCTGGGGCCGAACTGCCCGAACCGGGGTCCGATGAAGCTGTCGCCGGGAACGTCCTGGGACGCCGCGTACAGCGTCTGGCGGGCGCCGAACGACGCGTCGCTGGCGAACAGCCGGTTGGCAACCACCATCATCCGGGCGCCGAGCTTGTTGCCGGTCTGGCCCTGCAGATTGGTGGCCGAATAGCCGGGATGGGCGGCCAGCGCGCGCACCGGGGAGCCCGACGCCGTCAACCGTCGCTGCAATTCGGAGGTGAACAGCAGGTTGGCCAGCTTGGACTGCCCGTAGGCCAGCCACGCCGAGTACGGCCGCGATTTCCAGTTCAGGTCGCGCAGGTTGATCCGGCCGATCCAGTGCATCAACGACGACACCGTCACCACCCGGTCGGAGATCTTGGGCAGCAGCAGATTGGTCAGTGCGAAGTGGCCCAGGTGATTGGTGCCGATCTGGCTTTCGAATCCGTCGACGGTCCGGGCCAGCGGGACGGCCATGATGCCGGCGTTGTTGATCAGCACATCGACCGTCTCGACGGTGTCGGCGAACTCGTGCACCGAGGCCAGGTTCTGCAGGTCGAGCTTGCGCACCTCGACGATGCCACCGGGCATGGTGGCCGCGGCCGCGGTGCCCTTGTCCAGGTTGCGGACCGCGACGATCACCTTGGCGCCGGCGTGTGCGAGCTCACGGGCGGCGACCAGACCCAGGCCGCTGTTGGCGCCGGTGACGATCACACTGCGGCCGCTGAACGAGGGCAGATCGGCACTGGTCCATTCAGTCATGCAGCTCACCCTACGGTGACCGGGGGCAGTTCCCGGGTCACTTCTTGGCGACGTTGAAGCCCGCGATGATCGATTCGATATCCGGGCCCTGGGCCGCGGCTTCGTCGGCGTAGGTCGTGACGGTCAGCTGGATGAGGTAGCGCTGCGGCGGCTGCAGCCCGTCGGTCGCGACGACGAGGCGGTTGTAGCTCTGCATGCGCCGGCCGTTGAGGTCGTAGCTGCCCTCGATCATCGCCGACGGGAAGCCCTTCCAGTCTTTATTGGAGGCGTTGAGCTGTTTGAAGTTCTCCGACAGCTGGGCATCGGCGAAGCCGTGGTCCTTGAGGGCCTGGGCGACATCGAAATCACCGTGCAGGACGAACGCCAGCAGCATCGCGGTGGGATAGGTGTCGCCCTTGGCGATCATCCGGGTGCCCGGGGCCAGGTTCGGGTTGCTGTAGGGATGCCAGCCCGCCGGGCTCGGCATGCTGACGGTCAGGCTGGGGATCTTCTCCGGCGCGACGGGTTGACCGACCACGCCGGAGTCCTCCAGGAACTGCCACAGCGGCACCGGTCGGGCGGCGTCGCTCGCGGTCGGGGTGGTCGAGCTCGTCGTCCAGATCGACTGGTAGTCCGGTGTTTCGGCACCGCACCCGGTCAGCAGCGCTGCCAGGACGGCCGGGACAGCCGCAACAGCCCCCGGCCGCTTCACAGAATCTCGCGTACCGAATCGATCGGCCGGGCCAACCGGGTGCCGTTGTCGGTGACGACGAAGGGGCGCTCGATCAGGATCGGGTTCTCGGCCATCGCATCGAGCAGCTGCTCGTCTGTGGCGTCGGCCAAACCCAATTCGGTGTACAGGGATTCGCGCTTGCGCACGGCGGTGCGCACGTCGATCCCGGCGTCGGCAATGAGCTGCTTGATCTCGTCGCGCGTCGGCGGCGTCTTCAGGTACTGCACCACCTCGGGCTCGATCCCGTTCTCGCGCAACAGGTCCAGCGTCTTACGCGAGGTCGAGCACTTCGGGTTGTGGTAGATGACGGCGGCGGGCCGCCCATCAGATTCAGCCGGCACGCTAGGCCGACCCGTCGAACAGTCCGGTCACCGACCCGTTCTCGAACACCGCGCGGATGGTGCTGGCCAGCAGCGGCGCGATGGACAGCACGGTCAACTGCGGGAACAGCTTGTCCTCGGTGATCGGCAGCGTGTTGGTGACGATCACCTCGCGGGCGCCGCACTCGGCCAGGCGCTGGGGCGCCGGATCGGACAGCACGCCGTGGGTGGCGGCGATCACGACATCCTTGGCGCCGTCCTCGCGCAGCAGCTTGACCGCCCCGGCGATGGTGCCTCCGGTGTCGATCATGTCGTCGGTCAGGATGCAGGTCTTACCCCGGACGTCACCGACGACGCGGTTGGCCTTGACCTGGTTGGGCACCAGTGGGTCGCGGGTCTTGTGGATGAAGGCCAGCGGCACGCCGCCCAGCGAGTCGGCCCACTTCTCGGCGACGCGCACCCGGCCGGAGTCGGGGGACACCACGACCACGTCGGAGCCGGAGTAGTTCTCGGCGATGTAGCCGCACAGCAGGGACTGGGCCCGCATGTGGTCGACCGGGCCGTCGAAGAAGCCCTGGATCTGGTCGGTGTGCAGGTCCACCGAGACGATGCGGTCGGCGCCGGCGGTCTTGAGCAGGTCGGCCACCAGGCGGGCCGAGATGGGCTCGCGGCCGCGGTGCTTCTTGTCCTGACGCGCATACGGGTAGAACGGCAGGATGGCGGTGATCCGCTTGGCGCTGCCGCGCTTGAGCGCGTCGATCATGATGAGCTGCTCCATCAGCCACTGGTTCAGTGGTGCGGGATGGCTCTGCAGGACGAAGGCGTCGCAGCCACGCACGGACTCGTCGAACCGAACGAAGATCTCACCGTTGGCGAAATCCCGCGCGGTCTGTTCCGTGACGTGGATGTCGAGTTCTTTGGCGACCTGCTCTGCCAACTCGGGGTGCGCGCGCCCCGAGAACAGCATCAAGTTTTTGCGATTGTCGGTCCAGTCCGTGGCCACTGTGTGACTGCCTTCGCGGTGGGGAACGATACGGAGCAATCGTACGTAGCGTTTCCTGGTGCTCGTAGCCGGGTTACCGGATTGCCAACACGAAGCGTCTCAGCAGTGCGGTTAGTCGTCTGTGGCTTGGGCTTTGCGGGCGGCTTCCGCGGCGTTGGCCGCATTTGCCGCTGCCGCGGCGGCAGCCGCTGCCGACCCCGGGCGCTTGCGTTCGACCCAGCCCTCGATGGTGCGCTGCGCGTTGTCCGAGACTGCCAGCGCACCGGGCGGGACGTCGTCGCGCAGCACGGTGCCCGCGCCCGTGTAGGCGCCGTCGCCGACGGACACCGGGGCGATGAACATGGTGTCGGATCCGGTGCGCACGTGGGAGCCCACGGTGGTGCGGTGCTTGGTCTCGCCGTCGTAGTTGACGAACACGCTGGATGCCCCGATGTTGCTGTGATCGCCGATGTCGGCGTCGCCGACGTAGGTCAGGTGCGGGACTTTGGTGCCGGTGCCGATGGTGGAGTTCTTGGCCTCGACGAATGCGCCCAGCTTGGCCTCGGCCCCGATGATGGTGCCGGGGCGCAGGTAGGTGAACGGGCCGATGGTCGCGCCCGCGCCGATCACGGCGAGCTGACCGTGGGTGCGCACCACCGATGCGCCGTCGCCCACCTCGACGTCGGTCAGCGTGGAGTCCGGTCCGATCTCGCAGCCTGCGCCGATCTCGCACGCGCCGAGTAGTTGCGTGCCGGGACGGACGACGGTGTCGCGGCCGATGGTGACGTCGACGTCGATCCAGGTGGTGGCCGGGTCGATGATCGTGACACCGGCGCGCTGATGGCGGGCCACGATGCGGCGGTTGAGCTTGGCGCCGAGGTCGGCGAGCTGCACCCGGTCGTTGATCCCGGCGACCAGCGCGCTGTCGTCGACGTGCATGGCCCGCACCGTGCGGCCGTCCTGGCGCACGATCGCGATGACGTCGGTGAGGTACAGCTCTTGTTGCGCGTTGTTCGAGCTCAGCCGGCTCAGCGCCGAACGCAGATCGGCGATGTCGAAGGCGTACACGCCGGCGTTGACTTCGCGGATGGTGCGCTGTGATTCGGTGGCGTCGGCCTGCTCGACGATGCCGATGACCTCGCTGTCCTGGGTGCGCAGGATGCGGCCATAGCCGGTCGGGTCGGTCACTGTGGTGGTGAGCACGGTGACGGCGGCCGTCGCGGCGCTATGGGCCTCGATGAGGCCGGCCAGGGTGTCGGCGTCGAGCAGTGGGACGTCGCCCGAGGTCACCACGACCGTGCCGGCGAACTCGTCGGGCAGCGCGCTCAGACCGCAGGCCACGGCGTGGCCGGTGCCGAGCTGTTGGTCCTGGATGGCGACATCGATCGTGCGGCCCAGCTTGTCGGCGAGCTCGCCGACCGCGGGGGCGATGCGCTCGCGGTCATGGCCGAGAACGACCACCAGGTGTTGCGCCGTCGCGTTGGCGACGGCGTGCACGGCATGCGAGAGCATGCTGCGCCCGGCCAAGGTGTGCAGCACTTTCGGGGTATCCGAGCACATCCGGCTCCCGGTGCCCGCAGCGAGCACCACCACCGCGGCTTCGGTAGACACAGGTATTCCTCCTTGCCGCGAGCGTGCGGTCTGTTCCCCGACACGCCGTTCAGCGCACGCAGTCTGCGCACGTTCGACGCAACTAAAGCTCCGTCGCCAGGACTCGAACCTGAACTATCTGAACCAAAATCAGAGGTGCTGCCGATTACACCACGACGGAATGTCCGGGTGAGACTCTAGTCGAACGGTCTAGCCTGATATTCGTGGCAGCACCCGAAAAGGAAGTGCGGGCCCCTCGAGCCCGGATGACCGGCAACGAACGACGGCAGCAGCTGATCGAGATCGCCAAGTCGTTGTTCGCCGAACGGGGCTACGAGGGCACCTCGATCGAGGAGATCGCTCAGCGCGCCAACGTCTCCAAACCGGTCGTCTACGAGCACTTCGGCGGCAAGGAAGGTCTGTACGCCGTCGTCGTCGACCGGGAGATGTCCGCGCTGCTGGACGGGATCACCTCGTCGCTGACCAACAACCGGTCCAGGGTGCGGGTCGAGCGGGTGGCGCTGGCCCTGCTGACCTACGTCGAGGAGCGCACCGACGGCTTCCGCATCCTGATCCGCGACTCGCCGGCGGCCATCACCTCGGGGACCTACGCCACGCTGCTCAACGATGCGGTCAACCAGGTGTCCTCGATCCTGGCCGGGGATTTCTCCCGCCGCGGGCTCGACCCGGACCTGGCGCCGCTGTACGCCCAGGCGTTGGTGGGTTCGGTGTCGATGACCGCGCAGTGGTGGCTCGACGTGCGTGAGCCCAAGAAAGAGGTGGTGGCCGCGCACGTGGTCAACCTGGCCTGGAACGGGCTGACCCACCTGGAGTCAGATCCGGTCCTGCACGAGGAGTAGCGCGGCGAGGACTCCGCCGGTCCGCAATTCGCCGAGAAACTGCAACCGAGTGGTTGCACTAATCGGCACCGTGTGCAATTATCGGATGTGCAACCACCCGGTTGCAGTAAAGCTGACCGAGAGGAACCTGACATGACTGTCGACTTCGATCGAATCGAGCATGAGATCGCCATCGATGCGCCGGCGCAAAGCGTTTGGGATCTGGTGAGCGAACCCGGCTGGTACATCAACGAGAAGGAGATCACCGACCACCACATCGAGCGTGACGGCGACGTCGCCATCGTCACCGACCCGTCCTACGGCAGATTTGCCCTGCGCACCGTTTCACTCGATGAGCCGCGCTACGCGGCCTTCCGCTGGCACATCGACGCCGACAACCTCGACAGCTCGTCGACACTTGTCGAATTCTGGATTACCCCGGCCGCATCCGGCGTGGTTCTGCGCGTCGCCGAGAGCGGGTTCGCCTCGCTCGACGAGCCCGAAGCCAACCGCCGGTCCAGGTTCGACGACCACAGCGGTGGCTGGCCGATCGAACTCAGCCTCGCCCAGCGGTATCTGGCCAAAGCCGCTGCCGATGCCTGAGAATGCCTCGCCGGTCGAGGTTTTCTCTGCTCTGGCCGACGACAGCCGGTGGCAGGTCCTGGTCGCGCTCGGCCACCGGCCTGCCTCCGCATCGTCGCTCGCCGACGATCTCCCGATCAGCCGCCAGGCCATCGCCAAGCACCTGAAAGTCCTCACCGATGTCGGGCTGGTCGCGGCCACCCGGGTGGGCCGTGAGGTGAAGTACGAGGCGGTGGGTGCCCGGCTCAGTGAGGTGGCGCGACGGCTCGACAGCATCGCGGCCGGTTGGGAACGCCGCCTCACCCGCATCAAAGATGCTGCCGAACGGGATCGCTGACCGCCGGAAGCGCTCAGCCCGGCAGTTGGGTCTTCGCGCAAGCGCTCATCCCAAATCGCGGGAGAGCAGGTCGGACGTCGTCTCGCGGCGCACCAGTAGCCGCGAGGCGCCGTCGCGAACCCCGATCAGCGGCGGGCGACCCACCATGTTGTAGGTCGAGGCCATGCTGTGCTGGTAGGCCCCGGTGCAGGCCACCGCCAGCAGGTCTCCGGCATGAGTGTCGGCGGGCAGTTCGACGTCGCGCGCGATCTCGTCGCCCGCCTCGCAGTGCCGGCCCACCACGGTCGCCGTCATGGACGGCCCGAGCGGGTGCCGATTGGCCAGCGCCACAGTGTATTGCGCTCCATACAGGGCGACCCGGGGGTTGTCGCTCATGCCGCCGTCCACCGCAATGAAGGTGCGGCCGCCCGGCTGGGATTTCACCCCGCACACTCGGTACAGCGTCACCCCCGCGCGGGCGCTGATGGCCCTGCCGGGTTCGACGACCAGCCGTGGCCGCGGGAACCGTTCGGCCGCACAGGCTGCGGTCACGGCTTCGTCGACGGCGGCGGCGAATTCGCTCAGATCGAGGGCCTTGTCACCGTGGACATATGGGATCCCATGGCCGCCACCGATATTGAGCTCGGTCAGCACGACACCGTGTTCGGCGCGGAGATCGGCCATCGCGCCGATCAACCGGTGCACCGCCTCGGCGTAGAGCGCGGGGTCGGTGATCTGTGAGCCGATGTGGCAGTGCAAGCCAACCAGATCCAGGTTGGGGGTGTCCAGGATCCGGGCCGCTGCCCGGGCGGCCCGATGGTCGGCCAGGGCGAAGCCGAACTTCTGGTCACATACCCCGGTGGTGACGGCCCGGTGCCCGTGGATGTCGACGTCGGGGGTGACCCGGATCAGCACCGGCTGCGGCCGGCGTGCCAGCCCGGCCAGGTAGTTGATCTCCATCGGGGAGTCGATCACGATCCGGCCCACTCCGACCTCGATCGCGTCCCGCAGCTCGTCGCACGGCTTGGCGTTGCCGTGCAGCACGATGCGTGCCGGGGCGACCCCGCCGGCCAGGGCGGTCGCCAACTCGGCCGCCGAGCACACGTCCACCCCGAGCCCCTCCTCGGCCGCCCAGCGGGCGACGGCGGTGGTCAACAACGACTTGCCGGCGTAGACCACCTCGGCCCCACTGAGGACGGCGCGGTACCGCCGGGCCCGGGTCCGGAAATCGGTCTCGTCGAGGACGTAGGCCGGGGTGCGGTACTCATCGGCGACGTCGGCCAGCGCCACCCGCCCGACGGTGATCCGGCCCAGCTCGTCGACCCCGGTGGTCAGCGGCCAAATGGCCGGATCGAGCCGCGGTCGGGTGGTGGCACGTAGGGAAGGCAGGATGTCCAGCAACGTCATGACTCCACCGTGTGCTCCGGGTGGGCCGGTGTCACCCGGTTTGACGGTCCCTTGACGCGGTGGGGCTCAATCTTGACGGGAGTCAATCCGCAGCAGGAGCAGGGAGATCGATCTCGTTGATCAGCAATCCGGCTCGTTGCAGCGAGCGGATCGCGATCGTCAGATCCTCGCCGATCGCCGTGGCTGCCGCCGCCAGTTCGGAACCGGCGGTCGTCATTCCGGCGGTACCGAGCCCGTCGGCGAGCCGGGCCAACCGTTCGCGCGCCGCCCGGTCCTGATGGCGCAAACCTCGGCGCAGCCAACCGGCGAGTTCGACGCGGGCCCGCTCGTGCGGCCCGGCCCGGATATCGGGCGGAGCCGGCGGCAGGTCACGCCCTGAGGCCGCCGCAGTCGCCAGCACCACGGCCCGGTCCTGGGTCAGCACCGCCAGCGGCTCGCACACCAGGCGCCCGCCGCGCCGGTGCAACCGGACACTGACCCGGTGCAAGCTCGCTTCCTCGAGCAGATCTGCGAGCGCGTCGACGGCGCCCGGTGCGGCCGCCGAGTGCCCCAACACCAACTGGGTCGCTCCGTCGGGACCAGTCACGTTGGCGACCAGCCGTTGTGCGGCGGCGTCGAAACCCCACTCCTGCACGTGGTCCACGGTCAGCACCCGGATGCCCTCGCCCAGGCGGCGGGGCCCGACGAACCCGGGCCACCGGTCGTGGCTGATGCCGTGCGGCAGGGTGGCGGCGTCCCAGCTGGTGGGGCCCAGATCGTGCACCGCCGTCTGACGGCGGTCGGCGGTGATCTCGATCAGCCCCAGGGCCCGGCGCCGCGCTCCGGTGGTGACCACCTGCCCCTGCGCCACCCGGTGCAGTTTCGTCCCCAGGATCCGGCGGTCTGCTGCCTGCTGAACGCCCGGCCAACCGCGTTCCAGTACCGACACTGAACCGGTGTCCGGATCGGCGAGATAGATCCGGGCGCCGACGCCGTGATCGTCGTGCCACGTCTCGGCGCCCAGCGAGATCAACCGCAGATGTGCCAACTCGGTTTCGCCGGGCACCCCGATGCCGAGAATCTGTCCGGCGGTGCGCCGCGGTGCGTCCAGCCCGCCGGCCGTCACCGCGGCGCGCAGCCGGGCCGGTGTCTCGACCATCAGCGTCAGCAGCAGATCGGGATCCGCGTCGGTGCAACGCCGATGCAGGGCCTCGCGTTGTCTGCGCAGTTCCTCCAGATCGGCAGCAACCCAACTCCAACCGGCGCGGTGGGCGCGCTGGGTCAGAGCGCCCAGTCGCGCGTCGAGACCCGCATCCTCGGAGGCGATCCCGTCCGCCCAGAGCGCCACGGTCAGTGTCTCCAAGTCGGCGGAGAACCCGTCGACGTCGGGCCGGTTGTCCTCGGCGCCGCCGAGCGTGACCATCACCTCGCCGGCCATCGTCGAACCGGCGTCGCCTGCCGCGCGGAACGCCCATACGGCCACGGCGAGGTGCGCACAGCCGCTGATATCGCGGCAGTCGCAGCGGGCATGTGCAAGTGCCGACGGGGAGAAGAACTGGACAGTGCTCAGCGGCAGCCGGGCAGTCGGGATGCCGTCCGGCGCGGATAATCGCACGGTGCCACGCGCTGCCCGCCGCGCCGCGGCCAGCGTTGCCGGGGCTAGTGTCTGTTCCAGGTCTTCATCGGTGAAATCAGCTGGGCTCCAATGGGTTATGGGCTCAACGAGGGTGTTCCGGTGACGATCCTGATAGGCCAGCACCAGCGTCACCCGGTGTCGGCACCATCCGCTGGCCGGGCAACTGCACGTGGCGTCGCGTACCGCGGTCCCCACCGGCAGCGTGGTGACGACGCCGTCGTCGAATTGTGCGGTGACCGTGTCGTCGTCGCTGATGTCGAGGGTGGGCACTCGGCCGGCGTCGAGGTCTTTTCGGGCGCGTTTGACGAATCCGGGGTTGGCCAACGCGGTCAGTGCGTCGACGGTCAGGTCGAGCAGGTCGGCACGGACGGTCACCGGTGTTGTTCTCTCTTCGCGCAAGCGCTCATCGGTGTTGTTCTCTCTTCGCACAAGCGCTCATCGGCGCACCTGCTCGGCGAGCCAGCCGGCCAGCTCGCCCGGTGTCATTGCGGCCACCTCTGCGCCGACCGCCACCAGTTCCTTGGCCAGCTCGTGGTTGTAGGCGGGGTTGGCGTTGCGGTCCAGCGCCGCCAGCCCCAGCACGGTCGTCCCGCCTGCCACCAATTCCCGCACCCGGTTGATCAGCAGCTGCTGGGAGCCGCCTTCGTAGAAGTCGGAGATCACCACCACGACCGACCGGTGCGGGCTGCGTACCTGCCCGGCCGCCCAGCCGACGGCCGCAGCGATGTCGGTGCCGCCGCCCAACTGGACCTTCATCAACAACTCGACCGGGTCGGTGAGCTCGTCGGTCAGATCCACCACGTCGGTGTCGAAAGCGGCCAGGCTGGTATCCATCCCGGGCAATTGCCAAAGGCAGCTGGCCAGTACCGCTGAGTGGATCACCGAATCCACCATGGACCCGCTCTGATCCACCAGCAGCACGATCCGCCACCGCTCGGTGTGCTGCTGCGTGCGGCTGGAGAACAGTGGTCGCTGCAGGTAGAGCCGCTGCCGATGCGGGTCCCAACGGTGCAGGTTGGCTTTGACGGTCCCGCGGAAGTCGAAGTTACGGGCGATCGGGACGGGCGAGCGTCGCCGCCGGTCCAGGCTGCCGGTGAACGCCCGGCGCACCTCGGTGTCCAGCTCGGCCAGCAGCCGGCGCACCACTTCGGCAACCAGTCGCCGCGCGGCCGTGAGCACCTCGGGATTCATCAGGTGCTTGGTTTGCAGGACCGCCCGCAGCAGCGACTCGGACGGCTCGAGGCGTTCCAGCACGTCCAGACGCGTCACCACTTCGGTGATGCCGAACCGTTCCACCGCATCGCGTTCGACGCGTTCGATCACCTCCTGCGGGAACAGCGTGTGCACGGTGTCGATCCACTCCGGGACGCTCAGGGTGGAGGTACCCGGCCCGCCGGCCCGCTCACCGCGTTCGGTGCGGTCGGGGTCGCGGCCGTAAAGCCACTGCAAGGCGGCGTCGGCCGCGCCCAGCTCGCCGGTGGGTGCGCCGAGTGCGCCGTCGGCGGCCGCGCCGAGCAGTAATCGCCAGCGGTGCAACGGTTCCGGGACGTCGATCACGGCCACACTCCCCAGGACTGCAGCCGCTCGACGGCGTGGTGTTCGGCTGTGGCGGTCGCGGCCACCGTCTGCGGATCGGCGTCCAGACGTCCGATCAGCACGCGCCGAGACACGTTGACCGCGCCGTGCAGCCCCAGCACCGCGTCGGCCACCTCGCCGCGTTCCCGTGGCGGCAACCAGGCGAACGCGGCGCGCAACGCCGGCAGCGCGCCGACGAAATCGTCGCCGTCCAATCCGGTGATCAGCGCGTCGAGTCCGGCCACGAAGGCATTCTCGGAAAGCAACTCCTCGCGGGCCAGCGCCAGCAGCCCGGCCAACGCGTCCCCGAGTCGGGCCACGGCGACCGTGCTCAGCACGGCCAGCGGATCGGTGTCGGTCGCGGTGCCGAGGCTGATCACGGCCCCCAGTGCCGCGCCCCGGCTCGCCGGGTCCGACCGAACGGAGGCCGCCTTGCGGCCCAGCACCGCGACGATGCGATCGCCCATGAGATCGAACAGCTGCGCGCGCACCAGATCCCGCAATCCGATCATCAACCGGAGATGACCGTCGACCTCGGCAGGCGCCACCGGGGCGGGCGGTTCCAACAGCCATACCGCGCGGTCGGCGATCGCCTCCACGGCGTCGAGACCGAGCAATCGGAGATTGCGGGCCAATGGCAGCAGCACCCGCAGGGCCGCGCCGAGTGCGCCGAGATCGGTTTCGGCGGCTACCGTTTCGCGGAGCCGGCCGATCACGTCGGCCTGTACCGAGCCCAGTCCGGAGGCAGCTGCAGCGTCCACCGCGGCGGCGAGCTCGGCCACGCCGACACCCGCACCGATGGTGGCGGCCCACTTGTTGCGGGCAGCGTCGAGAAGCGTGGCGCCCCACGCGCCGGCTTCGATGAGTGCGGCCAGCCGACTCGGCGGATTGTCGAGTTGCCACTGCTCGGTGGGGTTTCGGCCGGCGTCGAGGACCCAGCGCGGGCCCGCGCAGCGCAGGGTTCCGGGGATGTCCAGCAGCGCCAACCGGTGCAGCACCCGGCTGCGCTGCC
Organism: Mycolicibacterium frederiksbergense; assembly: GCF_029893345.1. Lineage (GTDB taxonomy): Bacteria > Actinomycetota > Actinomycetes > Mycobacteriales > Mycobacteriaceae > Mycobacterium > Mycobacterium frederiksbergense_B. The sequence goes on from NZ_JARXVE010000013.1 coordinate 54,205, forward strand.
GGTCGGTGTCGGACAACAGATCCAGGGTGACGTCTCCGGCGACCGGCAGGTTGTGGGCGGCCAACTCGGCGGCGACCGCGGCCACCAACGGCGGCTGCGGAGTGCCCGGCGCCAGCGCGCCGACCTGGTCGCCGGAGAGCACGTCCATCACCTCGACCAGCACCGGATCGGTGCCGGGCGCCAGCGGGCCGCGGTAGCTCCACGGCAACGGCACCTCGAGTGCGTCGGTGACCCAGCCGGCCGCGACCGAGTCCAACCAGTCGCACCGCAGCGGAACCGCGTGCCCGCGTAGCCGGGCCAATCCGTGCGCGTGGGTGTACACGCTCTGCAGGGTGGCAGTGGATACCGGTAACTTTTTGTCCCGCAATCGGTCCCGGGTTCGGTGCAGAAGTTGTCGTCCCGCGGCGGCCACCCCGTCCTCCCAGACCCACTGGTAGTAGGAGGGCGACGGCATCCCCGACGCGTACCCGGTGAACGCGTCGAGCTGGCGGAAGCCGAACGGCACCAGATACGAGCCGTGCCGAACATCGTGTGGGGCGCCCGGCGGGACCGGAACCGCCGGTGGAGTGTTGGTTTCGGGTAGCTGGGGCCACCGGGCAGCCAGTGCGGGTGCGTGATAGCCGCCGCACACCACCAGAACCGGGCCCTCGTCGCGATGTACCGCCCACGCGATCCAGTGCGCCATCAGCTCCTCACGGGCGGCGTTGCCTGCCGAGCCGGGATCCTCGCCGCGCAGGCCGGTGAACCACACGGACAGCCGCTGCGCCAGTGCCCCGGGGTCCTCTTCGGATTCGAACAAGTGGTCCCACAACGCATCTCGACTGTCGATACCGAGTTCGCGGGCCACCGCCGCGGTGTAGTCCGCGGCCCGGTGCTCGGCCGCCTCGTCGGCATCGTCGGCGTAACGGTTGGTCAGGTCGGCGAATGCGTCGTGCCACGCGGGCAGGTCGATGAACCGGACCTGAGCGCCGATGCGGCGACCCGCCCACAGCGCCTGCCACTCCGGTGAGTGCTCGGCCAGCGGCGACCATGATCCGCGATGCACATCGGAAGCAGACAGATAGCTGTAGATCGCGATCGGCAACCGGTGCGCGGCGTCGAGTTCGTCGATGCGTTCGTTGAAGTCGCAGGGACCCTCGATCAGCACATGCGCCGGGCGTAGCCGCTCGATCTCGGCGACCACCAGCCGGGCGCATGCCGGCGAATGATGCCGTACCCCAACAATTCTGGGTTCCGGTGCCATGGTCAGGGCAGCCGGTCGCGGGCGGCATAGAACTCCTGCCAGTGCCGCCCACTCCGGGAGCCGATCTTCTGCTCGAAGTAACGTCGCAGCTTCGCACGGTCGTCGGCGTCGTCTTTCACCACGGTGCCGGCGATGCTGTCCACCAGATCGGCCGGACTGCCCCGGCGCTGGTCCAGATACCAGGCCCGAACTCCGACGGCGTGCGCGACGTTGACGGCTTCGGCGGTCGACATCACCGCGCTCAGCCGGTCCATCGGGGTGCCGCCGTCGTCGCGCAGGTCGCGGAACGTTCGCACCAGCAGCTCGAGCACCGGTTCGGGCACGGTCACCGGGACGCCGCTGCGCTCCAGCAGTGTCATCGACGCGCGCGCGACCAGATCCATTTCGGCGTCGAAATCGAGGATGGGAAAGACGGTTTCGAAATCGAACCGGCGTTTGAGCGCCGCGCTCATCTCGTTGACGCCGCGGTCTTTGGTGTTGGCGGTGGCGATCACGTTGAAACCTTCGCGGGCATACAGCATGCCGTGCTCGCCGGTGAGCTCCGGCACCGCCATGACCCGGTCGCTGAGCATGCTCAGCAGGCTGTCCTGCACTTCCAGCGGGGTGCGGGTGATCTCCTCGAACCGCACCATCTTGCCCTCACGCATACCGGTGTACAGCGGGGCGGGCACCAGCGCGTTGAGGCTGGGGCCCTCGTTGATCAGCAGCGCGTAGTTCCACGAGTACTTGATCTGGTCCTCGGTCACCGACGCCCCGCCCTGGATGGTCAGCGTGGAGCACCCGCTGATCGCGGTGGCCAACAGCTCGGACAGCAGCGACTTGGCCGTGCCGGGTGCCCCGACCAGCATCAGACCACGTCCGGTGGCCAGGGTGACCAGCATGCGTTCGATGGAGGCGACCGGCGCGACGATCTTGGCGGTGATGCCGCGAGCCCGCTCACCCAGCACGAAGGCGCGCGCGGACCGCAACCCCATGCTCCAGCCGGGCGGCCGGGGTTCGGCGGTGTCCGCAGTCAGCGCGGTGATCTCGTCGGCGTAGGCGATCTCGGCCGGGGCGCGTTGCAGATTCTGCGTTGTCCCCGTTCGGTTGTGGTCAGCCACGCAGGCCCTCCAGGTCGCGGAGCAGTTCACTGGCGGTGATCTCGTCGAGTTTGTCGAAGGTGCGCTGGTCGCCGCGGTCCCACCGTCCGGCCGTGCTGACAGTAACCCGCGTGACGCTCTGCTCGGGGAAGAGGTCGACGGCTCCGACCGTGATCCCGTCGGAGAGTTCGGCGATCGCTTTCCAACCGTCGGGCAGGGGTTTCTCCATCTCGTAGATGGCACCCGCATCCATCGGGATACCGCGTTCCCAGCCGCGGTTGGTCAGGCCGAGCACCTTGCCGGTGGGGACGACGAGGTCTTTCCACCGGGTGAGTTCGGTGCTGGTCTGCTCGGCCTCGGTGAGTCGATAGGTGTCACGGCCCAGCTGGGTGAAGGGCTGCAGCAGTTCGTAATCGGTGAACAGCTGACCGAACCCGATGGCGTCGGTCTCTGGAAGTTCCAGGGCGTGCGGCAGTCCGATGATGGCATCGTCGGGCAGCGTGATCGGATCGTCGTCGGCGTCGGTGTACTGACCGTCCTCGGCGACCCGGAAGCACCGGTCGATTCCGGTGTCGGTGTATGCGGCCCACACCAGTCGCCGCACCAGGTGGCGCACCAACGGATGGCCGGCCAGGAACTGCTCGAACACCGGCAGGCTCCAGCGGCGGCGCGCGCACATCGCCAACTCGAGGCGCAACACCTGCTGGCTCGCCACGGTGCGGGCGTCCTTCTTGAGTGCTTTCCATCGGTCGGTGGCCGCTTTGGCCAACTCGGCATCGTCGTCGCGGCGAGCCTTGGGCAGCTCTTTGAGCCGGGCGCCGTCGGCGTCGCGGACGAACGGCTTGAGGGCTTCGTCGAACCCGACGAGGAACTGCCGCGGGCCGAAATCCAGCAGCATGGTGCCGTCGGGTTCCAGCCCCAAGTCGGGTGCCAGCCGGTCTTCCAGTTCGGCGGTGGTCAGGCCGCGGGCGTCGGCGATCTGGGTGATTTTCTCCCGCGCCCGTTCCTGCAGAGCCTTGAACTTGACCTTGTTGGCGATGCCGTTGAGCATCATCAATGCGACGTCGGAGCCGATCCCAGCCAGCACGTCCAGACCGACGACGGCCCGCTTGTGTTGGGACTCGCCGGGCCAGACCCGCACCAGCGGGGTGAACCGGCGCGCGGTGTCGTCGTTTCCGAACAACCCCAGGCTGGTCATGGCCCAGCTGTCCTTGCTGGGTGCGCCCGCGGCCAGCCACGCCGAGAACAGATCCCAGCCGAAGTCGGCCAGCGACTCGGCGGTGCAGGCGTCGACGACATGGCCGATCCCGGCGTAGACGCCGTCGGCGGTGGGAAAGGCCAGCATGGTGCCGAGATGGTTGACGGCTTCGGTCGTTAATGCTTTGCCCGAGTGTAGTTTTGGTCGCCGCCACGCGGCCGGTGCCCAGAACGCGGGCAACTTGCTGCGTTTGGTCGGATACAGGTCGGTGGGGTCCTCGTCGAGCATGGCCGTCACCGCCGCGGACACGTCGTCGCGTCCGTAACCGGCCGCGGTGGACAGGATCAGCTCACGGGATCCCTGGGCGGCCATCGCCCGCAAGGCCGTTGCGGCATTGTCCCTCGCCTCACCGGGCTTGCCAATGGCCGCGGGGATCAGCCCGGCGGCGGCGTGTTGAGGGTGAGTGCGCAGCCAGGCGCCGGCCTCCTCGCGCAGGGTCTTCGACATACGGAACGCGCGTGCGGCCAGCGGCGCCAGCTCGACGGCACCGAAAACGATTGCCGTGGAAAGGTATTCGGTCGGACGTCGGCGCACCACGGACACCAAGCCGGGCAGCGCATCGATACCATGCTGCGCCAACACGTATGTCACGCCGGCGTCGTCGTCGGTGCTGCCGGCCAGTGCGTTCCACAGTCGCAGCCCGAACTCGGGGGAGATGCGGTCGAGCACTTCCGCGCTGTCGCCACACAGCAGTTCGCCGTTGACGGTCGCCGATGTCCACCCAGGCTTGGCGCGGTACGCCTGTGCCCACGCGTGATACGCCGTGACGCTTGCCTCGACGTCGCCGGTATGCAATGCCGCAGCGACCTTCTGCTGCAGCTCGGGTGGCAGGGGCGTTGAGTTCGAGTAGCTGTACTCGTCGCACATCGCCTGTGTCACACCTGCCACTTCGGCGGCGGTGACGTCAACTCGACCGGGACTGTTCAGCTTTCGCAGTAGACCCCGTAATCGACCCTGGCCCGCGCCACCGGCACCTGGATCGCCTGTAGCAGCCGGGGCCCTACTGGAGCGCCGACGACGGGCCCACTGCTCGCGTTGACCCTCACGCCACCGCGCCACCGGCGGCAGTGGCAGTGGCTCCAACCCCTCCACCAGTACCGATTTGGGCTTGGGCCGCAACCACGGTGGGTCGGCCAGCACTCGCGGCAGCTCGTCGGCGGCGGCTTCGTCATAATCTTTACCGACCTGCTCGGTGATGCTGTCGAGTACGCCCACGGCACCGCCCGACAGCCACGGTCGCACCGCGTCGGCCAGTTCGGGATGTGTCGCCACCAGGCTGGCCAGCATTGCCCGGGATGTGGGGGCCTCGCGGCGGCTGTCGCCGACCGCCTGGGCCAGTCCGGCGATGGCGGCCGCAGGCCAACGGTCGATGGCGGCCCGCAGCCGCAGCTGATCGGGTTTGCTGGCGTCGGCCGTGTCGGCCAGCGCCCGAATAACCTCGGGCAGCCCGATGCGTGCCAGCGCGTCGGCTGCCGGGCCGGCCGTTACGTGCGGGAGCAGAGTGCCCAGCGCCGCTGACCCTAGGTTGACGACCAGGGCATTGAGATATCCGGTGGCGTACTCGAAGGCCCCGTACCCGAACTCCCCGCGCTTTCGGGGCCGGGCCTTGTCGATCAGCTCCGGGTCGGCTGCGGTGGCCTGCAGCCAGGGCAGCCAGGTCTCGTCGGAGTCGGCGAATTCGGTGATCAGCTCGTCGCTGAGGTCCGGGGTGTCGGGCAGGGCCAGTGCAAATCCCGCGCGTCGGGCCGGTGCCAGGTGCGGTGCGGCGGCCCGCACGGCGGCGACCACCTGCGCGTATTCGTCGTCGGAGGCCAGGCAGGCCAGCTGGCGCAGCATCGCGAGGTCCGAGTCCAGCGGGTCGTGCCCGGACTGACGAGTGTCGGGTTGGTTGAGCAGATAGCACCCAGCATTGGCGCCGTAGCCGTCGTGAAACTGAGTGCGGCTGATGCGCAGCGATTCGACCAGGGTGTGGACAGCTTCCAGAAGTCCGTTCTCCGCCGCGATCGCGTGCAGGAGCCGTGCGGTGACCCCGCGCGTGTCGTAGCTGCCGCGGGCCGAGGCCAGCAGCACCGCCCGTTCGGCACGGGTGTGCTGGCCTGCGGCTCGGCTCCGGGCCGACACCAAGGTGTCGCGGATCGCCGGGTCGGTGCGGTCCAGGTCGATGACATAGCGGCTCGCGGCGAGTTCGTCCATCGCCGCCTGCCAGTCCGGCTCCGGAACGCTGCTCGGTGGGTGCGCGCGGGTCGGCAGCGCTGCGGCAACGAACTTGTCATCCAGATGCACGGGGTCACCGTCAGCCAGCCAGGGCGGGACGTCCCCGGGTGATTCATTGCTCGGTGACTCCACTACGTTTCCCCCCCATCCGCGGCGTGGTTCGCCCAGGCTCGTCAACACCATAAAGGCGTCAGGACGGGGCCGATGGCAGAAAGTTCCAGGCCCGTAGGATGGTCCACATCATGACCGCACCGGGGCACCCCTTTGTTCAGACCCCGATTGCGGGTCTCGTTGAGCTGGCTTTAACCGATCCGTCGCTGCAGGACGTCCTTGACCGCGCAGCCGACCGGCCCGCCGATCTCGCACTCGTCGGGCCGTCCAGCGCCCGTGTGTTGGTGGCCGCCGCGCTGGCCAAGCTGGGTCCGTTGCTGGTGGTCGCCGCCACCGGCCGGGAAGCCGACGACCTGACCGCCGAGCTGCGCGGCGTGTTCGGCGATTCCGTCGCGCTGTTCCCGTCCTGGGAGACGCTGCCGCACGAGCGGCTGTCTCCGGGCGTCGAGACCGTCGCCGCCCGGTTGCTGCTGCTGCGCCGGCTGGCCCATCCCGACGACGCGATGCTGGGCCCGCCGCTGCGGGTGGTGGTCACCACCGCGCGTTCGCTGCTGCAACCGATGGCCCCCGATGTCGTTGGCGTCGAACCGGTCACCCTCACGGTGGGCGCCGAGGCCGAGTTCGAGACGGTGATCGCCCGGTTGGTCGACCTGGCCTACACCCGGGTCGACATGGTCGGCAAACGCGGGGAGTTCGCGGTGCGCGGCGGCATCCTGGACGTGTTCCCGCCCACCGCCGAGCATCCGGTGCGCGTCGAGTTCTGGGGCGACGAGGTCTCCGAGATCCGGGTGTTCTCGATCGCCGATCAGCGTTCGATTCCCGAGGTCCCGGTGCCGAACATGGTCGCCGTGCCGTGCCGCGAACTGCTGATGACCCCCGATGTGCGCGAGCGGGCCGCGTTGCTGGCCCAAGACCATCCCACCCACGAGAACAGCGTTCCCGGCAGCGTGCCCGACATGCTGGCCAAACTTGCCGAGGGCATCCCGGTCGACGGGATGGAGGCGCTGCTGCCGTTGCTGCATCCGGTGCAGCCCACGACGCTGACGCACTACCTGCCCGAAGGCGCTCCGGTGTTGCTGTGCGATCCGGAGAAGGTGCGGACCCGGGCCGCCGATCTGATCAAGACCGGCCAGGAGTTCCTGGAGGCTTCGTGGTCGACGGCCGCGGTCGGCGGGGATGCCCCCATCGACATCGAGGCCCTGGGAGCCTCCGGATTCGTCCCGTTCAGCCAGGCCCGCGACGACGCCATCGCCGGTGGGCACCCGTGGTGGACGCTGAGCCAGCTGCCTGATGGCGTGGCCACCGAACTCGACCTGCGACCGTCACCGTCGGCGCGCAGTCAACAGAGCCTCGACGAGATCTTCGCGATGCTGCGGGCCCACGTCACCACCGGTGGGTACGCGGCCGTCGTCACGCCCGGTACCGGAACCGCGCACCGCGTCGTCGAACAGCTCGGCGAATCCGACACGCCCGCAGCGATGTTGGAGCCCGGCGCGGCACCCAAGGCCGGGGTGGTCGGGGTGCTCAAAGGCCCGCTGCACGATGGTGTGATCCTGCCCGGGGCCAACCTGGTGATCATCACCGAGACCGATCTGACCGGTAACCGGGTGACCGCCCGCGAGGGCAAAAAGCTTGCGGCCAAACGTCGCAACGTGGTCGATCCGCTGGCGCTGACCGCCGGGGACCTGGTGGTGCACGATCAGCACGGCATCGGCAAGTTCGTCGAGATGACCGAGCGGGTGGTCGGCGGAGCGCGTCGCGAGTACCTGGTGCTGGAATACGCGTCGGCCAAGCGCGGCGGCGGCTCGGATCGCCTGTACGTGCCGATGGATTCGCTCGATCAGCTCTCCCGCTACGTCGGTGGTGAGGCGCCGTCGCTGTCCAAGCTCGGCGGCAGCGACTGGGCGAACACGAAAACCAAGGCGCGCAAGGCTGTTCGTGAGATCGCCAGTGAATTGGTCGCGCTGTACGCCAAGCGGCAGTCGGCGCCCGGCCATGCCTTCGGTCCGGACACTCCGTGGCAGGCCGAGATGGAGGATGCGTTCGGGTTCACCGAGACCATGGACCAGATGACCGCCATCACCGAGGTCAAATCCGATATGGAGAAGCCGGTTCCGATGGACCGGGTGATCTGCGGTGACGTGGGCTACGGCAAGACCGAGATCGCGGTGCGGGCGGCGTTCAAGGCCGTGCAGGATGGCAAGCAGGTGGCGGTGCTGGTGCCGACGACGCTGCTGGCCGATCAGCATCTGCAGACCTTCACCAACCGGATGGCGGGGTTCCCGGTGACGGTCAAGGGGTTGTCGCGGTTCACCGATCCGGCCGAGTCCCGCCAGACCATGGAAGGTATGACCGACGGCTCCGTCGACGTGGTGATCGGCACGCACCGGCTGCTGCAGACCGGGGTGACCTGGAAAGACCTGGGACTCATCATCGTTGACGAGGAACAACGGTTCGGCGTCGAGCACAAGGAACACATCAAGTCGATGCGCACCCACGTCGACGTGCTGACCATGAGCGCCACCCCGATCCCGCGCACCCTGGAGATGAGCCTGGCCGGCATCCGCGAGATGTCGACGATTCTCACCCCGCCCGAGGAGCGCTACCCGGTGCTGACCTACGTCGGCCCGCATGACGACAAGCAGGTGGCCGCGGCGCTGCGCCGTGAGCTGCTGCGTGACGGGCAGGCGTTCTACATCCACAACCGGGTGCGCACGATCGATCAGGCGGCCGCGAAGATCCGTCAGCTGGTGCCCGAGGCGCGGGTTGTCGTCGCGCACGGGCAGATGAACGAGGAGACGCTCGAGAAGACCGTCGAGGGCTTCTGGAACCGCGAGTACGACATCCTGGTGTGCACCACGATCGTGGAAACCGGCCTGGACATCTCCAACGCCAACACCTTGATCGTGGAGCGGGCCGATAATTTCGGGTTGTCGCAGCTGCATCAGCTGCGTGGCCGGGTGGGCCGCAGCCGCGAGCGGGGCTATGCCTACTTCCTGTACCCGCCCAATTCCCCGCTCACCGAGACCGCCTACGACCGGCTGGCCACCATCGCGCAGAACAACGAGCTGGGCGCGGGCATGGCCGTGGCGATGAAGGACCTGGAGATCCGCGGCGCGGGCAACGTGCTCGGTGTCGAACAGTCCGGTCACGTCGCCGGGGTCGGCTTCGATCTGTATGTGCGGCTGGTCGGGGAGGCCGTCGAGGCCTATCGGGCGGCCGTTGACGGCAAAACCGTTGCGACAGCCGAAGAACCGAAAGAAGTGCGGGTCGATCTGCCGGTCGACGCACACCTGCCGCCGGAGTACATCGGCAGTGACCGGTTGCGGCTGGAGGGCTATCGACGGCTGGCCGCCGCACCCGATTACGCCGCCATCGACTTGGTGATCGAGGAGCTCGTCGACCGGTACGGACCGCTTCCGGTCGAGGCGCAGCGCCTGGTGGCAGTGGCCCGGCTGCGGCTGTTGTGCCGCGAGTACGGGATCACCGAGATCGGTGCGGTGTCCGCGTCGACGATCAAGCTGTCACCGTTGGTGTTGCCCGATTCCGCGCAGTTGCGGCTCAAGCGGCTGTACCCGGGTGCGCACTACCGCGCCACCACCTCGACGGTCCAGGTGCCGATCCCGCGGGAGACCGATGGCGTCGGATCGCCGCGCATCCGCGACCTCGAGGTTGTCCAAATGGTGGCCGGTCTGGTGCTGGTTCTTCATGGAAAAACACAGGGCGATGTTGATATAACGAAGTTCTCGTCTGCAGCGGGGAGGCAGGACTGATGACCGTCGTTCTGGTGGACCCGCGTCGCCCCTCCTTGGTCCCGGTCGACGCCATCGAGTTCCTGGCCGGCGATGTCCAGTACACCGAGGAGATGCCGATCAAGGTGCCGTGGTCGTTGCCCGCGGCCCGGCCGGCCTACGGCGACGACGCAGAGGACCCGGCGCCGGTGCTGCTGTCCTCGGATCCCGAGCATCCGGCGGTCAAGGCGCGGCTGGCCGCCGGGGAGCGGCTGATCGCGGCTCCGCAGGCGCAGCCCGGGGAGCGGCTGTTGGACGCCGTGGCGATGATGGACAGGCTGCGCACCGCCGGGCCGTGGGAGAGCGAGCAGACCCACGATTCGCTGCGCCGCTATCTGCTGGAGGAGACCTACGAACTGTTCGACGCGGTCCGCGGCGGCAATGCCGACGAGCTGCGCGAAGAACTCGGCGACGTGCTGCTGCAGGTGCTGTTCCATGCCCGCATCGCCGAGGATGCGCCGGTTCATCCGTTCAGCATCGACGACGTCGCCGATGCGTTGGTGCGCAAGCTCGGTAATCGGGTGCCGGCAGTGCTTGCCGGAGAATCGATTTCACTGGATGAGCAGTTGGCCCAGTGGGAGGAGCGCAAGGCCCAGGAACAGAAGGTGAAGGCGCGGGTGTCGTCGATGGATGACGTGCCCACCGGCCAGCCGGCTTTGGCGCTGGCGCAGAAGGTGCTGGCCCGGGTGGCCCAGGCCGGACTGCCCGCCGATCTGGTGCCGTCGACGTTGACCTCCGTGGCGGTTTCGGCGGATGTCGACGCCGAAAATGGTTTGCGCAGCACGATTTTGGAGTTCATGGACACCGTGCGGGTGGTGGAGTCCGACGTCGCGGCGGGCCGCCGTGGTGAGGATGTTCCCGAGGAACTCGACATGACACCGCTCGGGTCGATCACCGAGGACGAATGGCGGGCCTACTGGCCGAGTGCGGTTGTCGAGTCCGAGCCTGTGGATGAAGACGAGGAGCTCGAGTCCGAGCTCGAATTGGAACTCGAGCCGGAGTCCGAGCCCGACGAATCCGAGGCCGACGAGCCCGAGTCGGAGCCCGAGTCCGATGAGAGCGAGCCCGACGAGAGCGAACCCAGCGAGTCCGACGAGTCCGAGCCCCGCGAGAGCGAACCCTCGGACGACTGACGGCCCGGGTTGGCGGCGGTCCTGGGACATGCCGAGTTGCCCGCCTCTGCGCGACTTTTCCGCGACAATCGCCTCCTGCGTCACTGGCGTCTCGCCGGACCCAAAGTTGGGTGTCACATGCGGTACTGGTGTCGCTGCAGTCCCGTCAACCTCGCCAGTCCAGTGCCCGATTGTCAGCGACTTTGTCGCGGATAGGCGGGCATGCCGAATTCCGTTGCGTACGAGACTGATGGGGCTTCAGGGGTGAATGTTCTGAGCGCACCTGTGACCAATGCTGCCGGCGGTACCCATGTGGCGATTGTCGCGGAGTTGTCGCTGATAGGCGGGCACATCGGCATGTGTTCGTAGCGCGCGACACACCAACCCGTTCCGTGTGAGCAACCAGGTTTCAGCCGTCGGTCACAGAGTCGTCTCGTCCATGTTGCGTGTCGATACGCTGTCGGCGGGGCAAGGCCCGAACTCGGTGCGCGGCACCTAACCTGACCCACGCGATTGAAGAGGCGGAAGGGTGCCACCGTGCGAGCTCTGGTTGTGCTGATGACCGCCGTGCTGCTCGCGGTCGCCGCAGGCACCAGCGCGCCGCCGGCCACCGCGGACATCCAGTCGCGCATCGCGGCGGCGGACTCCTATCTGGCGTCGCGGCCGGGCACCGTCGGCTACGTGCTGCGCGACCGGGTTACCGGCGTGCGCTACGCCAATGCCAACTCAAGCACGATGATCTGGACCGCCTCCACCATCAAGCTGGCGATGGTCGTCGACCTGTTGACCCGGGAACGTGCCGGAGCGTTGCGGCTGTCGGGCAATGACCGGCAGCTCATGGTGAACATGCTGCGCGACTCCGACAATGACGCGGCGGACTCGTTGTGGACCCGCTATGGCGGCGCCGACCACCAGGCGTTCAACGCGGGCTTTCCCCGGTACGGCATGACCGATGTGCGTCCGCAACCGGGCTTCGGGGATATGTTCCCGTACTGGGGTTTTCAGAAATCCAGCACCAACGATCTCGACCGGCTGATGAATTACACACTGACCCAACTGAATCCGTCGGACGCGGCCGCTGTCGTGGCGGAGATGCAGCGGGTCGCCCCCGCCCAGCAATGGGGTGTGTGGGGCGCCGGGCCGACGATGACGCCCGGCAACAAGAACGGCTGGTCCGACGAGCAGGGCGGTTGGGTGGTCAATTCGGTCGGCTTCGCCGGGCCCAAGCAGCGCTACACCCTGGCCATCATGAACGGGCTCAACGACCAGGGTGGCTACGACGACGGGGTCGCGACCACCACCCGGTTGAGCCAGATCCTGCTCGGTGCGGCCGGCTGACCCGACCGCTACACCCCGCTACTCGGCGAGGGCCCCATTGAACGCGGTGACCAGGTCTTCATAACTGCGCGGCTGGATGCGTTCGCCGTTGAGAAAGAACGTCGGCGTTCCCTGCACGCCCAGGGCGCGGCCGTCGGCAACGTCGAGTTGGACCCGCGCGGCGGTGGCAGGGTCGTTGTAGGCCGTGTCGAACGCCGCCATGTCGAGGCCGAGTGCTGAGGCGAAGCCCCGGAACGCCTCGTCCGCGGGGACCTGCTGCTCGCCCCACTGGCTCTGGGTGTCGTACATCTTCTTGTACATCGGCTCGAGCTTGCCCTGTTGGGCGGCAGCCTCAACGGCGCGTGCCGCCCGTTCGGCGTTGTAATGCCCGCCCATGGGGAAGTACCGGATGACGAAGTTCACCCGGTCGCCGTACTCGGATCGCAGTTGCTCAATCGAGGGGTACACAGCGCGACAGCCCTCGCATTCGAAGTCGAGGAATTCCACGAACGTCACATCACTGTCCGGCACCGAGTTCAGCCGATGGCTGTTGTCCCGGACCACCTGGCCGGTGTCGGTGGACGCCGCCTGTGGCGGTGCTCCGCGATCACGAACCGACTGGTACACGAGAACACCGATGACCAGCACGGCGATGGCGAATGCGGTGAGCAGGATCCGAGTGAAGCGCGTCATCGGGTCAGTACCTTTCGTGCTCATATCAACATGAATTAGTATATAGGTATGGCTGAACCGTCCGCTGACAGTTGCGACCTACTCTGCCTGGACCTTCCGAATGCCGAGTCCATTCGTACCGCATTGCCCGACCTCGGCCGGGTCGAACCCGCGGCGGCCGCGGCCCGAGCCTTGAGTGACCCGACTCGTCTCACGATTGCCGCGGCGTTGTACGAGGGGGGCGAGCTGTGCGTTTGCGATATGGGGTGGGTGGTCGGAGCTCCGCAGAACCTGGTGTCACACCACCTCCGTCAACTCAAGGTCGCCGGGATGGTGTCATCGCGCCGCAACGGCCGCCTGGTGATGTACCGCCTCACCGACCATGGCCGCAGGCTCACGGCCGCCGTGCTGGCCGTCTCGGCCGGAGCGGAGTCAGGCCGTGTCTGACGCATGTTGTGGAGCCGGGGCTGACGAGCCAGAGTCGGGTCCGGAAAAGCTCTGGCAAGTACGGGAATTCCAGATGGCGGCATTGGCCGCGGTCCTGCTCGGCATCGGCTGGCTGGTCTCGCGGGCCGGGTATGAAACACCATCGCTGGTCATCGAACTGATCGCGGCGGTCGTCGGCGCGTCCACCTTCGTTCCGGACGCGCTGCGAAACCTCCGGCATGGCCGCATCGGTGTCGGCACATTGATGACCATCGCCGCGATCGGCGCTGTGGCACTCGGCGAGATCGCCGAAGCCGCAATGCTGGGAATCCTGTTCTCGATCGCAGAGGGACTGGAACGGTACGCCGTGACCCGCACCCGCCGTGGGCTGCGCGCGCTGCTGTCGCTGGTCCCACCCAAGGCGTCGGTGATTCGGGACGGCCGCGAGATCACTGTCTCGCCAGAGGATCTGGTGATCGGCGACGTGATGGTGCTACGTCCGGGCGAACGTGCCGCGACCGACGGCACGATCACCTCCGGCCGCACCAGCCTGGACCTGTCCGCGATCACCGGCGAGTCGGTCCCGGTCGAGGCCGGGCCGGGCAGCGTGGTGCACGCCGGGACCATCAACGGCGGCGGGGCCATTGAGGTCACGGTGACCGCGTTGGCGGCCGACAGCTCGTTGGCGCGGATCGTGCACATCGTCGAGGAGGCGCAGGAGCGCAAGGGCGCGGGGCAACGCTTGGCGGATCGCATCGCCCGGCCGCTGGTGCCGGCGATCATGGTGCTGGCCACCGTGGTCGCGGGTTTCGGTGCGCTGCTTGGTGATCCGACGCTGTGGTTGGAGCGTGCATTGGTGGTGTTGGTTGCGGCATCGCCGTGTGCACTGGCTATCGCGGTGCCGCTCACGGTGGTTGCGGCCATCGGTGCCGCGAGTCGACAGGGCGCCCTGGTCAAGGGTGGGGCAGCGGTCGAGGAGCTGGGCCGGATCAAGGTCATCGCACTGGACAAGACCGGCACGCTCACCCGCAACAAGCCGCAGGTCGTCGAGGTGGTCACGGTCGGCGAGGTGACCGAGGCCGACGCATTGCGAACTGCCGCGGCACTCGAAGTGCGCAGCGAGCACCCATTGGCGCACGCCATCGTGTCGGCTGCGGGCGACGTGACGCCGGCAACCGATGTCACCGCGGTTGCCGGCCATGGCATTGCGGGCACTCTGGGGGAGGTGCGGCTGCGACTGGGTAAGCCCAGCTGGGTTGCGCCGGGCTCGCTTTCCGGTGACGTGGCACGGTTACAGGCGGCGGGTGCGACGGTGGTGATTCTCGAGCGCGCCGACAACGTCATCGCCGCGATCGCGGTACGTGACGAGCTGCGTCCGGAAGCCGTCGAGACCGTGAGTCTTCTTGACCGGCTTGGTGTTCGAGTGGCGATGCTCACCGGCGACAACAAACTCACCGCCGAAGCGTTGGCCGCTGAAGCCGGCATCGCAACGGTGTATTCGGAACTGCTGCCGGAGGACAAGGCCCGGTTGCTGCCGGAGCTGGCCGGTGGCAAGGCCATCGCGATGGTCGGCGACGGTGTCAACGACGCACCCGCCCTGGCCAGCGCCGACATCGGAATCGCCATGGGGGCCATGGGTACCGACGTCGCGATCGAAACCGCCGACGTCGCCCTGATGGGCGAGGACCTGCGCCACCTCCCGCAGGTGCTGGCGCACGCGCGGCGGGCCCGACGGATCATGGTGCAGAACATCGGATTCTCACTGGCCATCATCGGGTCGCTGATCCCGCTCGCGGCGTTCGGCGTGCTCGGGCTGGCAACCGTGGTGTTCATTCACGAATTCGCCGAAGTGCTGGTGATCCTGAACGCAATCCGGGCGGCGCGGACTCAGCCGCTTGCCGGGGTGACCGCCACCCCGGTCGAGGCCGCGGACCTGACGTCAGTCGAACAGCGTTGAACCCCAGTACGCCGAGGAGTCGCCATCGGGCACACCGGGCGGGCAGGCGAACACCGCCGTACCGGTGTGGGTGATGTACTCGTTCATCGCATCCTTGCGCGACATCTCACCGAGCATCGGGATGAACTGCTTCTCCGGGCTACGCACGAACGCGATGAAAAACAGCCCGGCGTCGAGGTGGCCGAACCCGTCGGTGCCGTCGGTGAAGTTGTAACCGCGACGCAGGATCTCGATGCCGCCGAGGTGCTGCGGTGACACCAGTCGGACGTGGGCGGCGGCATCGATCAGCGGGTTGCCCTTGGCGTCGGCGATATCGAGGTCGAGTTCGTCGAACTCGTCCTGCAGTCCGTGGGGAGCGCCGCTGCCCTTTTGCCGTCCGACCACCCGCTCCTGCTCGTGCAGGGTGGCGCGGTCCCAGTTCTCGATGCGCATCCGGATACGCCGGGTGATCAGGTAGCTGCCGCCGGTCATCCAGGCCGGGCCGTCACCCTCGCCGACCCACACGTGCCGGTTCAGCAGGTCGGTCTCGTCGGCCTTGAGATTGTTGGTTCCGTCCTTGAACCCGAACAGGTTTCGCGGTGTGGCTTGCTCCCGGGTGGTCGACGAGGTGCGGCCGAAGCCGAGTTGGGAGTAGCGCACCGCGACCGTCCCGAACCCGACCCGGGCCAGGTTGCGGATCGCGTGCACGGCGACCTGCGGGTCGTTCGCGCAGGCTTGTACGCAGATGTCGCCGCCGGACTTGGCCGGATCCATGGTCTCGTTGGGAAACTTCGGCAGCGCCGCCAACTCGGCGGGCCGCTGGTCGGCGATGCCGAACCGGTCCTTGCCGTCCTTCTCGAAGAAGGTCGGCCCGAATCCGATGGTCAGCGTCAACTGCGAGGCGGGCAGACCCAGCGCTTCACCGGTGTCCGACGGCGGGGCGTAGAGGTTGCCGTCCACGGCGCCGCCGTCCTCGGTCTCCTCGCCGCGCGTCATCCGCTCGGCCATCTGGGTCCACTGCTTCAGCAGCGCCACCACCTCTTCGCGGCTGTCGGTGGTGACATCGAAGGCGCAGAAGTGCATCCGGTCCTGCGCCTCGGTGATGATGCCGGCCTGCTTCTCACCGCGAAACGGGACCGGCCCGCGCAGCGCGCCGTGCGAGCCGGTGTCGGCTGCCGAGGCCCGGCCGGCCAGCGCACCCGCGCTGGCCGCACCGACCACCGCGGCGGTGACGCCGGCCGCACCGAACAGTTTGCGTCGTGAGATGCCCGACGGCTGACCGGTTTCCGGCTCGGCGGGGGTGTGCTGACTACGGGGCGATGACACCTTGTACCTGGCTCACTTCTTTGCTCAACGCGTCGATGGCGCGGGACAGCTCCTGGCGCTGCGGTTCGGTCACCTTGTCGTAGGAGATGAAACCGTCACCGGCGCGGTACTTCTCCAGCAGAGCTTCGACCTCGGCGAAGCGCTGGTCCACCCGCTTGCCCAGGTCGGCGTCGCGTTCGTCGAGGATGGGGCGGACCGAGGCCACCGCGGTCTGCGACCCCTCCACGTTGCCCTTGAAGTCCCACAGATCGGTGTGGCTGAAGATGTCCTCCTCGCCGCTGATCTTGCTGATCGCGATCTCGTCGAGCAGACCCTGTGCGCCGCCGGCGATCTGGGTGGAGTCGATGGTCCAGTCCGGGGACTTCACCCCGGCCTGCAGCTCCTTGACATCGGCCAGCAGCTGGTCGGCGACCGCGTTGCTGTCGGCCTGCAGGCCGGTCACCCACAGTTCCTTTTCCAGCCGGTGGAAGCCGGTCCATTCCTGGCCGGGCTCCAGGTCGGCCTCACGCAGGTCGACGCGCGGGTCGAGGTCGTTCGGGAAGGATTCGGCCACCGGCTCGATCCGCTCCCAGTAGATCCGCGAGGTCGGATACAGCGCCTTGGCCTTTGCGACGTCCTTGGCCTTGATCGCCGCCACGAACTCCTCGACGGCCGGGACCAGGGCGTCGGCCTGGCTGACGACGTAGCGCTTGTAGTTGTCGGAGGCTTCCTTGAACTTGCCCTCGGTGTCGACCTGCACGGCGTCGCCGGTGACCACGAAGTCGGCGCGGATGCCCTCACCGACCATGCCGGGCCGGCAGGAGGTCTGGTAGGTGCCGGGCTGGGTGAGCTGCACGATGAGCTGACGCTTGAGGCCGGGGGAGATGTTCTCCACCTCACCCATCACCCGGTCGCCCTCGCCGTACACGTAGAACTCGGTGACCTTGGAACCGGTATTGGTGACCACGAAGGTGCTCGGGCCGGTCACGGCGTCGGTGCCGGACAGTTTGCAGCCGGCGTCGGAGGCTTCGACGGTGATCGGCGCGGGCTTCGCGCTGCCGCTGTCCCCGCTGGGCGCGGATTCCTTGGCCTGGCAACCGGCCAAGGAGAAACCGGCGAGCACCGCGGCGCCGGCCGCGATTCCAGCTCGAGCAACAGGGGTCATTTTCACGTGGTCGACCTTTCCGAAGTGGGTGCGGGCTCCGGGTCGGCGCTCGGCTCGGAGGATGGGGAAGAAGCAGGCGTTCCGGCGGCGGCGGTGGCCGGCGTGGGCTTCAAGAACAGCGCCAGCACCACGACGAGGTAGGCCAGCCACGCGAGGAACTGCAGCACGGTCGGCATGGGGTCGATGTTGAAGATGCCCTGGATGATCTCGCCGTACCAGGCCGACCAGTCGAAGGCGCCGGTCATGTCGAAGGCGGTGGAACCCAATCCGGGCAGCCATCCGACGGTCTGCAGCGCCTTGACGCCGTACGCCAGGATTCCGGCCGCCACCACGATCAGGAACGCGCCGGTGTACTTGAAGAACTTCGCCAGGTTGATCCGGACGGCGCCGGCGTACATGCCGTAGGCGATCACCGCGGCGATCAGCACGCCGGCGATCAGGCCGGTCAGCGGCCACAGCGTCTCGGCTTCGGCGTAGCCGACCATGAACAGCGCGGTCTCCACGCCTTCGCGGCCGACCGCCAGGAAGGCCAGCAGTGCCACGGCCGGGCCGCCGGTCTGCAGCGCCTGCGACATTTCGCTGCGCAGTTCGCCGGACATCGACGCCGAGGCCCGTTTCATCCACAGCACCATGGTGGTGACGATGACGACCGCGATCAGCGAGGCGATTCCGGCGATGGCTTCGGCGCCCAATCCGCTGATGGTGTTCTCGCTGAATTGGATGACCAGGAACACAGTGACGGTCACGGCGATCGCGCCACCGGCGCCCAGCCAGACCCATTTGAGGGCGTCCCTGCGTTCGGATTTGACCAGGAACGCGATCAGGATCGACACCACGATGGCGGCTTCCAGGCCTTCGCGCAGCCCGATCAAACCGCTGCCGAACAGCTGCGATGTGACGTTGGATGCGGCCAGGGCGCTGGCCGGAACGTCCGCGATGGCAGTCATTGAAGCGTCCTCGCTAGACCGGGTGAGACATCGGATCGGAATGTAGCATTGCCTTGCCATACCAAGGCGTGGCTCACCTTAGCAGGGGGTCTCGGGCCTGGGCCGCCTTCTCCCACGGACCCGTCGGCCGAGACGTCGGTGCGCGCGCATGCGACGATGGCGAATCAGTTGGAAGAGGGGTTTAGGGAGTCCGGTGTCGCCAGTGCGTTGGCTGCGGGCTGTCGCCGTAGTTGCTGCGACAGCACTGCTGTTGGCATCCAGCTGTTCGTGGCAGATCGGCACCCCTATCCCCGAAGGTGTGCCACCCCCGGCGGGGGATCCGGTGCCCGCGGTGGACACCTACGCCAAGGGCCGGCCCGCCGATCAGCTGCATGAATGGGCAGCGCAGCGGGCGCCCGCGCTGGGCATCCCCGTCAACGCCCTGGAGGCCTACGCCTACGCCGCCCGCGTCGCCGAGGTGGAGAACCCGAATTGCCAGCTGGCCTGGACCACCTTGGCCGGTATCGGCATGGTCGAGAGTCACCACGGCACGTACCGGGGCGCCATGATCGCCCGCAACGGAGACGTCACCCCGCCGATTCGCGGCGTGCAGCTGGACGGGACCGCCGGCAATCTGCACATCCCCGACACCGACGGCGGGTTGCTCGACGGCGACGCCACGCTTGACCGGGCGATGGGGCCGATGCAGTTCATCCCGGAAACGTGGCGGCACTACGGCGTCGACGCCAACAACGACGGAGTGGTCAGCCCGGACAACTTCGACGACGCCGCGCTCTCGGCGGCCGGCCTGTTGTGCTGGTACGGCAAAGATCTGTCCACCCCGCGGGGTTGGATGAACGCCCTGACGGCCTACAACTACTCCGGGCAGTACGCCCGCGCGGTGCGGGACTGGGCGACGGCGTACGCGACCGGCCACCCTCTCTGACGCGCGTTGACACACCGCCCTAATAGGCCGAGGTGTGGGCCACGCTCTAGTCTCATCCCTAAGCTCACGCAGTAGCGCCAAGCATGCCCAGACGCCACCAGCAGGACGCAATAAGGAGAAGCCAGTGCCCATCATCGAGCAGGTCGGAGCCCGCGAGATCCTCGACTCCCGGGGCAACCCGACGGTTGAGGTCGAGGTGGCCCTGACCGACGGGACGTTCGCTCGTGCCGCGGTGCCGTCGGGCGCATCGACCGGCGAGCACGAGGCGGTGGAGCTGCGTGACGGCGGCACCCGCTACGGCGGCAAGGGCGTGGAGAAGGCCGTGGAGGCCGTGCTCGACGAGATCGCCCCCGCCGTCATCGGCCTGGGCGCCGACGATCAGCGGCTCATCGACCAGGCGCTGCTGGACCTCGACGGTACGCCGGACAAGTCCCGGCTGGGCGCCAACTCCATCCTCGGCGTCTCGCTGGCGGTCGCAAAGGGCGCCGCGGAATCGGCCGGTCTGCCGCTGTTCCGTTACCTGGGCGGACCGAACGCGCACATCCTGCCGGTGCCGATGATGAACATCCTCAACGGTGGCGCCCACGCCGACACCGGTGTGGACGTGCAGGAGTTCATGGTTGCCCCGATCGGTGCGCCCTCGTTCAAGGAGGCGCTGCGCTGGGGTGCGGAGGTCTACCACTCGCTCAAGGCGGTGCTCAAGAAGCACGGACTGTCCACCGGTCTGGGCGATGAGGGCGGTTTCGCTCCCGACGTCGCAGGCACCAAGGCCGCACTGGACCTGATCGCGACGGCCATCGAGGCCACCGGTTTCAAGCTGGGCAGCGATGTGGCGCTGGCACTGGATGTGGCCGCCACCGAGTTCTACACCGAGGGTTCGGGTTACGCCTTCGAGAAGGAGAACCGCACCGCGGCGCAGATGGCCGAGTTCTACGCCGGCCTGCTCGATTCCTACCCGCTGGTGTCGATCGAGGATCCGCTCTCCGAGGACGACTGGGACGGCTGGGTGGCGCTCACCGCGGCCATCGGCGACCGGGTCCAGCTGGTCGGTGACGACCTGTTCGTGACCAACCCCGAGCGCCTGGAGGACGGCATCGAGCGCGGTGCCGCCAATGCGCTGCTGGTGAAGGTCAACCAGATCGGCACGCTGACCGAGACCCTGGACGCTGTCGCGTTGGCACACAACAGCGGTTACCGCACCATGATGAGCCACCGCAGCGGTGAGACCGAGGACACCACCATCGCCGACCTGGCGGTCGCGGTGGGCAGCGGTCAGATCAAGACCGGTGCTCCGGCACGCAGCGAGCGGGTGGCCAAGTACAACCAGCTGCTGCGCATCGAGGAGACGCTCGGCGACGCCGCCCGCTATGCGGGTGATCTGGCGTTCCCCCGGTTCGAGGCCAAGTAACTCAGGCGTCTGCGCGCCAAAACGACGATGCCCGAAGCGAAGCGGCCCGATCCGAAGCGACGCTCCCCGGCCTCCCGGCCGGGGAGGCCGGGCAAGGCTGGTGAGTCGAATCGCCCGCGTGCTTCGCAGGCCCGTCGCCGGGCGGCGGATTCCCGTCAGGCCGAGCCGGTCGCCGACGAAGCGGTCAGCAAAGCGATTGCGGTACAAGCCCAACAGCAGGCCGAGCTGCAGTCCGAACAGCGGTTCGGGTCGGCGGCGCGCCGCGCGGCCATTCTGGCCGCGGTGGTGTGTGTGCTGACCTTGACCATCGCCGGGCCGGTCCGAACCTATTTCGCGCAGCGCACCGAGATGAAACAACTCCAAGCCAGCGAGGAGCAGTTGCGTACCCAGATCGCCAACCTGGAGCAGCAGAAGGTCAAGCTTGCCGACCCGGCGTACATCGCGGCCCAGGCCCGGGAACGGCTCGGTTTCGTGATGCCCGGTGACACCCCGTATCGGGTGCAGCTGCCGCCGGAGGCCATGGTGCCGGCCGAGCCGGGAGAACCCGGGCTGCCGGGCTCGACCGCGCCCACGGGTCAGCCGTGGTACACCGCGCTGTGGCACACGATTGCCGATGAGCCGCATGGGGTTTCGCCGACCATCGGTGTGCCTGTGCCGGCACCGGGTGGGCCGGCGCCTGCCGGACCCGGGCCGGTCCCGCCCCCGCCGGCCGAACCGTCGGGAGGTCCTCGTGGTTGATCCTGTCGACATCGAGGCCGTGTCACGGCAATTGGGCCGGGAGCCGCGCGGTGTTCTCGAGATCGCCTACCGCTGCCCCAACGGCGAGCCCGGCGTGGTCAAGACCGCGCCCAGACTTCCTGATGGCACGCCGTTCCCGACGCTGTACTACCTGACGCATCCGGCGCTCACCGCGGCGGCCAGCCGGCTGGAATCCTCCGGATTGATGCGGGAGATGACCGAACGGCTGCAACAGGATGAGGAGCTGGCCGCGGCTTACCGCCGGGCGCATGAGTCCTATCTGGCCGAGCGTGACGCGATCGAATCGCTGGGCACCTCGTTCACTGGTGGCGGCATGCCTGACCGGGTCAAGTGCCTCCATGTGGTGATGGCCCATTCGCTGGCAAAAGGCCCCGGAGTCAACCCCTTTGGTGACGAAGCGCTCGCCGTGCTGGCGGTCGAGCCGGCGATGGCCGGAATCTTGGATCGTGAGGTATGGGCTTGAACCGGGTCGGCGCGATTGACTGTGGCACCAACTCGATCCGGCTGCTGATCGCCGACGTGGTGGACGGCAAGCTTCGCGACGTGCACCGCGAGATGCGCATCGTGCGGCTGGGGCAGGGGGTCGACGCGACCGGAAAGTTCGCCCCGGAAGCGTTGGCGCGCACCGAATCCGCGTTGGCGGACTACGCCGCGCTGATGGCCGAGCATTCGGTGACCGCGGTGCGGATGGTCGCCACCTCGGCCGCCCGGGATGCGGGCAACCGAGATGAATTCTTCGCGATGACCGCGCGGCTGCTGGGCAAGGTGGTGGCCGGTAGTCAGGCCGAGGTGATCACCGGCACCGAGGAGGCCGAGTTGTCGTTCCGCGGAGCGGTCGGCGAACTCGACTCTGCGGCAAGCCCGTTCGTGGTCGTGGATCTGGGCGGCGGCTCTACCGAGGTGGTGCTCGGCAGCACGGCCGTGCAGGCCAGCTTCTCGGCCGATATCGGATGCGTCCGGTTGACCGAGCGGTGCCTGCATTCGGATCCGCCCACCGCGGCCGAGGTGGCCGAGGCGCGGACGGTGGTCCGCGACGGGCTGGCCGAGGCGCTGCGGGTGGTACCGGTCGAAAGCGCGCACACCTGGGTCGGGGTGGCCGGGACGATGACCACTCTGTCGGCGCTGGCGCAGCACATGACCGAATACGATGCCGACGCGATTCACTTGTCCCGCATCGGATTCACCGAGCTGCTCGAGGTGTGCGAACGGCTGATCGGGATGACGAAAGCCGAACGCCTGGCGCTCGGGCCGATGCATTCCGGCCGTGCCGACGTGATCGGCGGCGGTGCGATCATCGTGCAGGAGCTGGCGGCCGTGCTCGGCCGGCGGGCCGGCATCGATGAACTGGTGGTCAGCGAACACGACATTCTCGACGGCATCGCATTGTCGATCGCGTCGGTCTGACCCGTCGGCACCGGTCGAAAACACGCTCCAAAAAAACAACGGCCGAACGCGGTAGTCCGCGTTCGGCCGTTGCCGTATCGATCTAGGTCAGGACCTCTGAATCAGGACGCCGACCCGTGGTTGCTCGCCGGTGCGACCGCCGGCGCCGGGGCGACCGTGGTCACCGCCGGCTGGGTTCCGGCCGGAACCAGCGCCGGCTCGGTGGCGGCGGGCTGCTGGGCCGGAGCGCCCGGGGCCGGGTTGGCGGCCGGGACAGTCTCGCTCGGCGCAATGGCCGTGGCGGCGCTGCCCGCGCCGGCCGGGGCCGCTGCGGGTGCCGGGGCACCTTCGGCGACCGGCGTGCCGTGGGCGACCGGGGTCGTCTCGGCGCCCGGAGCGCCCGGGGCTGCAGCCGGAGCGGCCGGAGCGCCCGGGGCGGCAGCCGGGGCAGCCTCGGTCCCGGCCGGGGTGGCGGCCGGAGCGGCGGCCGGGGTTGCGGCGGGCAGATCCGTTGCGCGGCTACCCGCACCGGTGCCGGCCGGGGTGGTCGCGGTGCCGGCGGCAGCCGGGGTGGCGGCCGGTGCTGCGTTGGCCGGTGCGGCGGCGGCCGGGGTGGCCGCAGTCGCCGGGGCCGCCGCGGGGGCGGGACGGCTCTGGGCACCGCTGGAGGCCGGAGCCGGGGCGGGTGCGGCGGGCTTGTCCCACACCGCCAGGTCACGACCGCCGGTGTTGTAGACGACGGCTGACGGCTGCTCGCCGGTCACATCGAAGTAGATCTTGCCGCTGGTCTTCTCGCCCTGCGAGATGGTGGCCGGGTTGACGCCCTCCGGGCTGGCAACCTGGAACAGGGCACGGTAGTTCTGCCCGTCGGCGGCGCGCACGTTGAAGTTGGAGACGATCGGCGTCACCGAGCCCTGCAGGGCTTCGTTGGTGGCGGTGACCTCCCACAGGGTGCCGCGGGTGTGGTAATCGATGGTGTCGCTGCTGGGCTTGAGGTCGGTAACCGTCCAACCCTGGATCACGTTGCCGTTTTCCAGTTTCGCCTGGCTGCCGAGGGCGGCGGTGCTGGCGGCACTGTCGTCGGCGAGCGCCATCGGGGCGCTGGCGACGATCGCCGCAGCGGCGAACGCCGCTCCGACAAAGGCCGTATT
The DNA here is from genome assembly GCF_029893345.1 of Mycolicibacterium frederiksbergense. Lineage (GTDB taxonomy): Bacteria > Actinomycetota > Actinomycetes > Mycobacteriales > Mycobacteriaceae > Mycobacterium > Mycobacterium frederiksbergense_B. Next base: position 78,407 of record NZ_JARXVE010000013.1, read on the forward strand.
GATACTGGTCATCTTCAAGGCATTCACTCCTGACTGGTCCAAACACAGACGCAGGCCCCCCGCAGTGGGACACCCACTTCATGCGAAGTTAGCAGCTTAAGAGGATGCTGTGGAACAGTAGCTCGCAGTTTCTGCCATTAGCGGTTGGCGGTCAGGGCTGCCGAGGTGCGCCGGGGCCGCCATTGGCATGCGTTCACAGCCGCTACGACCAGCACAATCACGCCGAGCCGGTGCCCGCGTAGGTCGATTTGACTGGGTAACAGGCGCGCTCGGTGGGGCAGAGGGGCTCACCGGTCTGGTGACTGTTCAGAATCTCGATGAGCGGGATGAGCGGTAGTGCCTGCCCGGGCTGTGCGGCAGCTGGACCTCGACGCGTTTGCGGTGGGTCGGGTGATCGGCCCGGTAGAGGGTGGTGACCTGCCGACGGTTGTCCGGGCGGCAGGTCACCGACGGCGTCAGCGCCGGACGTTGCAGTTCGGCGGGTTCCCGCAATGGTGGCCACCGTCGCAGGCATTGCAGTGACAGGTGCAGGATCCCTTGGTTGCCATGCGCATCGTTGTTCAGCTCCTCACTGCCCGGGCAGCCCCGATGTGGTCGGTAGCAAACGCTCGAGCTTGGGCGGTCATCAACATATAACGACTTCACCATAGTTTGGGTCACCGTGAAAATAAAGGACTCCGGTGCCGAGCGGCGTTTTTGCCGCAGTTCCGGATATGCCTCGGCGTGCGGCGTCGAGCAATGCGGGAACTTCTTTGATTGCAGCGGATTTGAGGGTTCAGGCGGTGGTGTCGCGACTGCCGAGTCGGAGATGCTCGATGTGGTAGATGGCCTCGTCGAGCAGTTGGGCGACGTGGTTGTCGTACAGCCGGTAGACGATATTGCGACCGGACCTGTCGCCGGCCACTAGGCCGAGTGCCCGCAATAGCCGGAGTTGATTGGAGACCGCGGGTTGCTCCATGCCGACTGCCGCGGACAGTTCGGTGACCGAGCATGCCGATTCGCGCAGCCGGGTGAGGATCAGCAACCGGTTCGGGGAGGCCAAGGCCTGCAAGGTCTCGGCGACTTTGGCCGCCGAGGCGGCATCGAGGGATGTCGCCGGCGTCGCACGCCCCTCAACTCCGTGGCCCATGGCATTCATTGAAGCATGCAAGGCAAAACATCCTTGATACATCTCAATATCTACATGTATAAATGTCAGAACTAAGTCAGCCCACCATGAACAGGGGAGCAGTCCATGACCGCACTGCCGACCGACCAGCTGCCGGTGCGAGGTATCGGTGCACCGCCCGACGGGCGGCCCGGTGCCTGGATCTGGTCGGTGGCGGCGGTGCGCTGGGCCACTGCGGCCTTGACTCTGCTGCTCGTGGGGGTGGTCGCCCAGGTCGCTGGTGCCCCCGTACCGGTGTGGTGGACGCTGTATCTGGCCTGCTACCTCGCCGGTGGCTGGCAGGCGGCGGTGTCCGGCGTCCAAGCGCTGCGCTGTCGCACCCTCGATGTCGACCTACTGATGATCTTGGCGGCGATCGGTGCGGCGGCGATCGGGCAGGTGTTCGACGGAGCGCTGTTGATCGTGATTTTCGCGGTTTCGGGGGCGTTGGAAGACGTGGCCACCGCGCGTGCCGAGCGCTCGGTGCGTGGTCTGCTCGACCTCGCCCCGGCCGATGCGACGCTGCTCGAGGCCGACGGAAGTCAACGGGTCATTGCCGCTGAATCATTGCGTCCCGGCGACCACATCGTCATCCGGCCCGGCGAGCGAATTTCCGCCGACGGCACGGTGATTGGCGGATCCTCAGACGTCGACCAATCGTCGATCACCGGCGAGCCGCTGCCGGTCGCCAAACACGAGGGTGACGAGGTTTTCGCGGGCACACTCAACACCTCCGGTGCGCTGCGCGTCGCCGTCATGCGTGACCCGTCCAGCACGGTGATGGCACGTATCGTCGCGGCGGTCGCCGATGCATCGGCGACAAAGGCCACCACGCAGCTGTTCATCGAGAAGGTCGAACAGCGTTATTCGATGCTGGTTGTGGTAGCCACTCTGGCGCTGTTCCTTGTCCCGCTGGCACTGGGTGCCGACCTGCGCTCGACCCTGTTGCGTGCCATGACATTCATGATCGTGGCCTCACCGTGTGCGGTCGTGCTGGCCACCATGCCGCCGTTGCTGTGCTCGATCGCCAACGCCAGCCGCCATGGTGTGCTGGTTAAATCCGCGGTCGCAATGGAGCGGCTGGCCGATACCGACGTCGTGGTGTTCGACAAGACCGGAACGCTGACCGTGGGTGATCCCCAGGTATCGCGGGTGGTGACACTGAATGGCGCCGACGATGCCCATGTGCTCGAAATAGCGGCTGCGGCAGAACAATTCAGTGAGCATCCGATCGGCCGGGCGATCGTCGCCGAGGCCGCCTGCCGCAATATCGCGGTTCCCGAGGCCACCGCCTTCACAGCCATCCCTGGCCGTGGCGTGACCGCCACGGTCGCAGGGCGGGCGGTCGCGGTATCTAGTCCGGCGGCCTACCCGGGACCGCCGATCCCGGCGGTGGCCGACATCGAAGCCGGCGGGGCAACCGCAGTCGTCGTGGTGCTGGACGGCGTTGCTGTCGGAGTGCTCGGCCTACACGACACCGTCCGGCCTGGTGCCGCGGCTGCGGTGCGCCGACTGCGCTCGCTCACGGGGTGCTTGCCGGTGCTGCTGACCGGCGACAACGACCGTGCGGCAGCCCGGTTGGCCGAGCAACTCGGCATCGACGATGTGCGTGCCGGGTTGCTGCCCGAACACAAGGCCGACGCGGTCCGGGAGTTGGAAGCCGGCGGCCGGCGCGTTCTGATGGTGGGCGACGGCATCAACGATGCCCCGGCGATGGCGGGCGCGCATGCGTCGATGGCGATGGGGCGCTGCGGTGCTGATCTCACCGTCGACACCGCCGACGTCGTCACCATCGGCGACGAACTCGCGACGATCGGTGCGGTGATCTCGCTGTCCCGACGGGCGCGGCGCCTGGTCATCGCCAATCTGGTGCTGGCCGCCACGGCTATCGCAGTCCTGGTGGCCTGGGACCTGTTCGGGCACTTACCGTTACCGCTGGGGGTGGCCGGTCATGAGGGATCGACCATGCTGGTGGCGCTCAACGGTTTGAGGCTGCTGAGTGGCCGGGCCTGGCGCCCACTTTCCTAGCGCGAGCAGACACAGAATCGCACGAAAACCGCCCTCTGGGTGCGATTCTGTGTCTGCTCGCGCAAGAGAACTCAGCGGCGCAGGACGTCCTTGAGCGCGTCGAGCACGGCGGGATCCTCGATCGTGGAGGGCACCGGCTCGTCACGGCCGTCGGCGATACCCCGCATGGTCTTGCGCAGGATCTTGCCCGAGCGGGTCTTCGGCAACGCGGCCACCACGTCGACCGTCTTGAAAACCGCCACTGCACCGATGTTTTCCCGCACCCGAGCAACCAGCTCCTCGGCGAGCCGATCGGCCGAAGCTCCGGTCTTGAGCACTACGAAGCCGCGCGGCACCTGTCCCTTGAGTTCGTCGGCGACACCGATCACCGCGCATTCGGCCACTGCCGGATGCTCGGCCAGCACCGCCTCGATGGCGCCGGTGGACAGTCGGTGCCCGGCGACGTTGATGACGTCGTCGGTGCGGCCCATCACGAACAGGTAGCCGTCGGAGTCCACGTACCCGCCGTCGCCGGTGAGGTAGTACCCAGTGAACGCGGACAGATACGACGCGACGTAGCGGTGGTCATCGCCCCACAGCGTCGGCAGGGTGCCGGGCGGAAGCGGCAGCTTGATGCAGATCGCGCCTTCCTCACCGGGCTGACACGGCGTGCCGTCCGAATGCAGGACCTGCACGTTGTACCCGGGCATCGGCACGGTGGCCGAACCGGGCTTGATCGGCATCTGCTCCACACCCATCGGGTCGCCGGCGATGGCCCAACCGGTTTCGGTCTGCCACCAGTGGTCGACGACCGGGATGCCGAGGTGTTCGGAGGCCCAGTGGTAGGTGTCGGGGTCGAGCCGTTCCCCGGCCTGGAACAGGTACTTGAGCCCGGACAGGTCGTAATCGGCCAGATGGGTGGCGCCGGGATCCTCTTTCTTGATCGCGCGGATCGCCGTCGGCGCGGCGAACAGCACCTTGACGCCGTGTTCGGACGCCACCCGCCAGAATGCCCCGGCGTCGGGGGTGCCGATCGGTTTGCCTTCGTAGAGAACGGTTGTCGCGCCCAACAGCAACGGCGCGTACACGATGTAGGAGTGGCCGACCACCCAGCCGACGTCGGAGGCGGTCCAGAACACGTCGCCGGGTGCCACGTCGTAGAGATGGCGCATGCTCCACAGCAGCGCCACCGCATGGCCGCCGTTGTCGCGGACGATGCCCTTGGGCTTGCCGGTGGTGCCCGAGGTGTAGAGCACGTACAGCGGGTCGGTGGCGGCCACCGGCACCGGGTCGGCCGGGGTGGCGTCGGCCATCAGCTGGTGCCAGTCGTGGTCGCGGCCCTCGATCAGTTCGCCGCGGCACTGCTCGCGTTGCAGGATGACGCAGGACTGCGGCTTGTGCTCGGCCAGCTGCAACGCGGCATCCAGCATCGGCTTGTACTCGACGATGCGCGTCGGCTCGATGCCGCAGGAGGCGCTCACCACGGCCACGGGCTTGGCGTCGTCGATGCGGGTGGCCAGCTCGTGCGCGGCGAACCCGCCGAACACCACCGAGTGCACCGCACCCAGCCGGGCGCAGGCCAGCATCGCGATGACCGCCTCGGGAACCATCGGCATGTAGATCACTACGAGGTCGCCCTTGCCCACCCCGAGCCCGCGCAGCGCCCCGGCGAACCGGGCGGTGGCATCGCGCAGTTCGAGGTAGGTGTAGGTGCGCTTGGTGCCGGTGACGGGGGAGTCGTAGATCAGCGCGGTCTGGTCGCCACGCTCGGCCACGTGCCGGTCCAGGGCATTGGCGCAGGTGTTGAGCTCCCCGTCGGGGAACCACCGGTAGAACGGCGGGTGGCTGTCGTCGAGTATGCGCTGCGGCTCGGTCGTCCAGGTCACAGCCTTGGCAGCGTCGGCCCAGAACGTTGCTGGGTCGTCGATGCTGGCCTCGAAAAGGGCACGGTAGAGAGCGGTGTCGCCGGACATACCGGAACCGTATCGTGCTCGACTAGTCGAACACGATGATTGTCGCCGGTCGGTGGCTCGACCGCGGCCGGTGGTCTATCGCATGCGGTTACCGGTCGGGCGGAATCATCAGGCCTGGAAGCGGTAGCCCATCCCCGCCTCGGTCAGCAGGTGCACCGGGTGCGACGGATCGTCTTCGAGCTTGCGGCGTAGCTGCGCCAGATAGACCCGCAGATAGTGGGTTTCCTTGGCGTAGGCCGGGCCCCACACCTCGCGCAGCAGTTCCTCGCGGCCCACCAGCTTGCCCCGGTTGCGCACCAACATCTCCAGCATGCCCCACTCGGTCGGGGTCAGATGCACCTCGGTGTTGTTCTTGGTGACCTTCTTGGCGGCGAGATCCACTGTGAACGAAGATGTTTCGATCACCGGCTGATCGGTGTCGGCAACCGCGCCGCGGCGCACCGCAGCGCGCAGCCGGGCCAGGAACTCGTCCATGCCGAAGGGTTTGGTGACATAGTCGTCGGCCCCGGCGTCGAGCGCCTCCACCTTGTCCGAGGAATCGGTGCGGGCCGAGAGCACGATCACCGGCGCCGACAGCCAGCCGCGCAGGCCGGCCAGCACCTCGATACCCGACATATCGGGCAGACCCAGGTCGAGCACGATCACGTCGGGTCGGTGATCGGTGGCGGAGCGCAACCCCTGCACACCGGTGGTCGCGGTGTCGACCTCGTAGCCGCGCACCGACAGGTTGATTCGCAGGGCCCGCAGGATCTGCGGCTCATCGTCGATCACCAGGACTCGGGTCTTGGGGGCGGTGGTGGTTGTCATGCCGGTTCGTCCTTTGGCGGTGCGGCGAGGTCGATCTCGACGGTGAGGCCTCCGCCGGGGGTATCGGTCGCCGAGATGGTGCCGCCCATGGCCTCGACGAAACCGCGGGCAACCGACAGGCCCAGCCCGACGCCGATGCTGGTGTCGTGGTCACCGAGCCGCTGGAACGGCGCGAACAGCCGTTCCTCGGCGCCGCGCGGCATGCCGGGGCCCTCGTCGGCCACCGCGATCAGCACCCGATCGGCGACCCGCCCGGCGGTCACCCGCACCGGTCCGTCGGGGGCGTAGCGCAGGGCGTTGTCGATCAGATTGGCCAGCACCCGCTCGAGCAGACCGCTATCCGCCATCACCACCGCAGTGCCGACCTCGACCTTCACCCGGTCCAGGCCCTCTCTGGCGAATCCGGTGGCGCCCCTGCTGATTCCGAGCAGCGCGCGCTGCACCGACTCCTCCAGGTACACCCTCCGCAGCTCCGGCCGGACCACACCGGCGGCCAGCCGCGAGGAGTCCAGCAGGTTGCCGACCAGCGCGGTGAGGACATCGATCGATTCCTCGATGGTGGCCAGCAGCTCCGCGGTGTCCTCGTCGGAGAAGTTGACGTCCTCGCTGCGCAGGCTGGACACCGCGGCCTTGGCGGCGGCCAGCGGCGTCCGCAGATCGTGGCTGACCGCCGAGAGCAGGGACCGGCGCAGCTCGTCGGCCTGGGCGATGGCCACCGCCTTGCCGGCCTCCTCGGTCAGCTCACGCTGCTTGACCAGCCCAGCGGCCTGCTTGGCCACCGCGCTGAGCACCCGGCGGGCCCGGACGGGCAGTTCGCGCCCGGCCAGCAGCAGCCAGAATTCGTCGTCGCCGACTTCGATGGCGGTGTCGGCGGTATCGACGTCATCGCAGGGCTTCTGGCCGACGCAGGCCACCACGGTGGCGGTTCCGTCTTTTTCACGCAACAGGCTGACCGCGCGCTGCGAATAGGTTTCCCGGACGCGTTCCAGCAGGGTGTCCAGGTCCGCGCCGCGCAGCACCGATCCGGCGAACAGCGTGAGCAGTTCGGCCTCTTGGGAGGCGCGTTTGGCCTCGCGGGCTCGACTGGCCGCGCCGTCGACCAGGGCCGCCACGGCCACGGCGATCAGCAGCAGCACGACGACGGTGACGGCGCTGTCGGGTTCGGAGATGGTGAAGGTGTGCCGCGGGGCGACCAGGAAATAGTTGAGCAGCAGCCCGGACAGCACCGCCGACAGCGCCGCGGGGGCGACACCACCGAGCAGGGCGACCACCAGCACACCGATGAAGAACAATGCGCTCTGGCCGCTGACCCCGAGGAACGGGTCGAGTGCCTCGACGATGAGCAGGCAGATCGCCGACGGAACCACCAGGGCGGCAAGCCAGGATGCCAGATGACGGTGCCGGGCACCGATCGACGACCACGGCCGTACCCGGTGGGTGTGCTCATGGGTGACCATGTGGACGTCGATCTTGCCGGACTGCTGCACCACCGCGGCGCCGATGCCCTCGTCGAAGATCCGGGCCCACCGCGACCGTCGCGAGGTGCCCAGCACCAGTTGGGTGGCGTTGCGCTCGCGGGCGAATTCAAGGAGTGCCGTCGGCACACCGTCGGCGGTGTCGCCGACCACGGTGTGCACGGTGGCGCCCAGGCTGTTGGCCAGTTCACGCACCCGACCCATCTGTGGTGCCGACACCCCGGACAGGCCGTCGCCGCGCACCACGTGCACCACCATGAGCTCGGCGCTGGACTTGGATGCGATTCGGGATGCCCTGCGTACCAGGGTTTCTGACTCGGGACCTCCGGTGACGGCCACCACCACGCGTTCTCGTGCCTCCCAGGTGTCGGTGATCTTGTTGTCGGCCCGGTATTTCGCCAGCGCGGCGTCGACCTGGTCGGCCAGCCACAGCAGGGCTATTTCGCGCAGAGCGGTGAGATTTCCGCGACGGAAGTAGTTTGACAGCGCGGCATCGATGCGCTCCGGTGCGTACACGTTGCCGTGGGACAGCCTGCGGCGCAGCGCCTCCGGGGTGATGTCGACCAGCTCGATCTGGTCGGCGGCCCGGACCACCTCGTCGGGGATCCGCTCCTGCTGTTCGATACCGGTGATCTGGGTGACGACATCGTTGAGGCTGTCCAGATGCTGGACGTTGACCGTGGAGATCACGGTGATGCCGGCGTCCAGCAGCTCCTCGACGTCCTGCCAGCGTTTGGGATTCTTGCTGCCGGGGGTGTTGGTGTGGGCGAGCTCGTCGACCAGCACCACCTGCGGGTTGCGGGCGAGCACCGCGGGCACGTCGAGTTCGGGGAACCGGCCTCCCCGGTACTCGACGTAGCGCGGCGGGATGATCTCGATGCCCTCAATAAGCTCGGCGGTCTTCTTGCGGCCGTGCGTCTCGACCACCGCTGCAACCACGTCGGTGCCGCGTTCGAGCCGGCGGTGGGCTTCGCCGAGCATCGCGTAGGTCTTGCCGACGCCGGGAGCGGCGCCCAGATAGATGCGCAGCTCGCCGCGCTTCTTGCGGGCGTCGTGGCGGTGCACATCGCCGGTGGTCACAGCTCCATCATCCACGTTTGCTCAACGATTCAGTGCATAGAGCCGGTCCAGGTCCATGTTGAGCAGCAACACGTTGACCCGGGGTTCGCCGAAGAAGCCGAGGGTGCGGCCCTCGGTGTGGTCGGCCACTGCCGCGCGGACCAGATCGGGGTTGATGCCGCGGGCCTTGGCCACCCGGTCCACCTGCAGATTCGCGTAGGCGACCGAGATGTGCGGATCCAGACCGCTGCCGCTGGCGGTCACCGCGTCGGCGGGCACCTGCGCATCGGCCGGCGCACTGCCCCGGACCGGCACGATCAGCCCCAGGCTGTAGTCCTCGCCGTAGCGAGCGCACTCCACCCGCACGTTCTGGTAGGTGTTCAGGAACGGCGTCGTGGTGGAGCTGCAGGGCTCGTTGACGCTGACCACCCGGGTGGGATGCACGACGTTGCCGTGGTTGTCCCGCGGCCCGAAGACCGACAGCACCGCGCCGACACCGCCGCCGGTGCAGAACGGGCGGGTGCCGGCGTCCTTGCCCAGGCCTTCGAGCTCGGCGACGGCGTCGCTGCGCTCGCACACCATGGTGAGCAGGCTGGGCTTGTAGCCGTTGTCGTCGGCGGGCAGCGCCGGATCGCCGAGGGTGTCGACGATACTTTCCGGGCCCAGGTTTCCGGCGCCGCTGGCCATCGGGTCATATCCGGTACCGGCATTGGACGGGCGGCTCTGGAAGTACTGCGGCAGGGCCTTGCCGTCGGCATCGGTGAACGACTGGCCGATCAGGCTGCTGCCCACGACCTTTCCGTTCACCTCGACCAGCGATCCGTCGGCCTTGTCCCGCAGTCCGGGCAGTTGGGCCACCAGCCAGATGAAGACCGGATAGCCGATACCGAGGATCACGGTGAGCACCAGCAGCGCACGCAATGCCGCTGCATGTTGGCGAACCAGGTTGGAGAATTTCATGTCACATTCCCGGGAGGAGTTGGATTACCAGGTCGATCAGTTTGATACCGATGAACGGGGCGACGATGCCGCCGAGGCCATAGACGTAGAGGTTGCGGCTCAACAGCTTTGAGGCGCTGCTCGGGGTGTAGCGCACGCCTCGCAGTGACAGCGGGATCAAGGCGACGATGATGATCGCGTTGAAGATGACCGCGGACAGGATCGCCGATTGCGGACTGTGCAGCCGCATGATGTTGAGCAGGTCCAGGCCGGGGAACAGTGCCACGAACATGGCCGGGATGATCGCGAAGTACTTGGCGATGTCGTTGGCGATGGAGAACGTGGTCAAGGCACCTCGGGTGATCAGCAACTGCTTGCCGATCTCGACGATTTCGATCAGTTTGGTCGGGTCGGAATCGAGATCGACCATGTTGCCGGCCTCTTTGGCCGCCGAGGTACCGCTGTTCATCGCCACACCGACGTCGGCCTGGGCCAGCGCGGGCGCGTCGTTGGTTCCGTCACCGGTCATCGCGACGAGCTTGCCGCCGGCCTGTTCCTTCTTGATCAGCGCCATCTTGTCCTCGGGCGTGGCCTCGGCGAGGAAATCGTCGACACCGGCCTCATCGGCAATGGCCTTGGCGGTCAACGGGTTGTCGCCGGTGATCATCACGGTGCGGATGCCCATCCGGCGCATCTCGTCGAACCGTTCCCGCATGCCCTGTTTGACCACGTCCTTGAGGTGAATGACACCCAGGACGGTCGCTGTGCTGGCTCCGTTCTCGTCGCTGACCTCGCCGACCACCAGGGGAGTGCCACCGGCGGCCGAGATTCCGTCGACGATTTCGCCGAGCTCGGTCGACACTGTGCCGCCCTGGGAACGCACCCACTCGGACACCGCGCTGGCGGCACCCTTGCGGAGCCGGTGGGTATTGGACAGGTCCACCCCGGACATCCGGGTATTGGCACTGAACTCGACCCAGTGCGCCTTGTCGAGCTCGCCGGAGGTGCGGCCACGCAGACCGTACTCCTGCTTGGCGAACACCACGATCGAGCGGCCTTCGGGGGTCTCGTCGGCCAGGCTGGACAGCTGCGCGGCATCGGCGAGCCGCTCGGGGCTGACCCCGCTCAACGGTACGAATTCGGCGGCCTGGCGGTTGCCGAGGGTGATGGTGCCGGTCTTGTCCAGCAGCAGCGTGTTCACGTCACCGGCTGCCTCGACGGCGCGGCCCGACATGGCCAGCACATTGCGCTGCACCAGCCGGTCCATCCCGGCGATGCCGATCGCGCTCAGCAGCGCCCCGATGGTGGTCGGGATCAGGCACACCAGCAGCGACACCATTACGATGCCGGAGACACCGTTTCCGGTGAGCGCGAGGGTGTCTGCGACGCCCGGGTTGTTGGCTTTGGAGAAGATGGCCAGCGGCTGCAGGGTCGCGACGGCGAACACGAAGATGATCGTGAGCGAGGCGAGCAGGATGTTCAGCGCGATCTCGTTGGGGGTCTTCTGCCGGTTGGCGCCCTCGACGAGGCTGATCATCCGGTCGATGAAGCTCTCGCCGGGTTTCTGGGTGATTTTCACGACGATGCGGTCCGACAGCACCGTGGTGCCGCCGGTGACCGCCGAGCGGTCGCCACCGGACTCGCGGATGACCGGTGCCGATTCACCGGTGATCGCCGATTCGTCCACCGAGGCAATGCCTTCGACGACGTCGCCGTCGCCCGGGATCACCTGACCGGCCTCCACCACGACGATGTCGCCCTGCTGCAGCAGTGGTGCGGCGACCTCTTCTTCCTGGCCGGGTTTCCCGGGTGCCCAGCCGGTCAGCCGGCGGGCCATGGTGGATGTCTTTGTCTTACGCAGGCTTTCGGCCTGGGCTTTACCGCGTCCTTCGGCGACCGCCTCGGCCAGGTTGGCGAAAATCACCGTCAGCCACAGCCATACGACGATCAGCCAGGAGAACACGGACGGGTCGATGACGGCCAGCACGGTGCTCCACACCGCGCCGATCTCGACGATGAACATCACCGGGTTGCGCCACAGCGTGCGTGGATCCAGCTTGCGCAGCGCGTCGGGCAGCGATTTCCACAGCATCTTGGGATCCAGCAGCCCGCCCTTGATCCGTTGGGAGCTGCTGGGTTTCGGGTGGGTAGACACGGCGGATTCGATGGTTGGGACGGACATCAGTGAATTCCTTCAGCAAGGGGCCCGAGCGCGAGCATGGGCAAGAAGGTCAGAGCGACCAGGATCAGCGTGACGCCGGCGACCATGCCGACGAACTGAGGCCGATGGGTGGGCAGGGTGCCGATGGATTCGGGTGTCTTGCCCTGTTTGGCCAGCGAGCCGGCCAGGGCCAGCACCAGGATGATCGGCGTGAAGCGGCCGAACACCATGGCCAGGCCCAGCGCGGTGTTGTACCACTCGGTGTTGACGCTGAGGCCGGCGAAGGCCGAGCCGTTGTTGTTGGCCGCCGAGGTGAACGCGTACAGCACTTCCGACAGGCCGTGCGGGCCGGTGTTGAGCATGCCCGCACGCTGGCCCGGCATGGCCATGGCCACCGCGGTCCCGGTCAGCACGATCAGCGGGGTGACCAGAAAATACGTTGCGGCAAGCTTGATTTCGCGGGGCGTGATCTTCTTGCCCAGGTATTCCGGGGTGCGTCCGACCATCAGCCCTGCCACGAACACCGTGATCATCGCCAGGATCAGCATGCCGTACAGACCCGACCCGACACCGCCGGGTGCGACCTCGCCGAGCTGCATGTTGAACATCGTGATCATGCCGCCGAGGCTGGTGTAGGAGTCGTGGAACGAGTCCACCGCACCGGTCGAGGTCAACGTCGTCATGTCGGCGAACACCGCGGAGTTGGCGACCCCGAAACGCTGTTCGACACCTTCCATGGCCGAGCCGGCCGCGGTGGGCACGGTGCCGTGGGCCTGCAACTGGAACAGCATGAGCAGGGTGACGCTCGACGTTGCGATGACAGCCATGACCGACGCGATGGCCAGACCTTGCTTGGTGCTGCCGACCATCCGGCCGAAGGTGCGTGGCAACGAGAACGCGATCATCGTGATCAGGAAGATCTCCACCCAGTTGGTCCAGGTGCTGGCGTTCTCGAACGGGTGCGCGGAGTTGGCGTTGAAGAAGCCGCCGCCATTGGTACCGAGGAGCTTGATCACCTCTTGGCTGGCCACCGGGCCACCCGGGATGGTCTGCTGCCCGCCGGCAACGGTGGTGGCGACCTGGGTATGCAGGTCGAAGTTCTGGATGACTCCGCCGGTGATCAGGATCAGGGCACCCACGATGGCGATCGGCGCCAGGATCCGCAGGTTGCCGCGGACCAGGTCCACCCAGAAATTGCCCAGGTCGCCGGTGTTGCGCCGGGCCAGGCCCCGGACCAGGGCGATGGCCACCGCCATGCCGACCGCGGCGGAGACGAAGTTCTGCACCGCCAGCCCGGCCATCTGCACCAGATGGCCCTGGGTGGTCTCACCCGAATAGGCCTGCCAGTTCGTGTTGGTCACGAAGCTGACGGCGGTATTCCAGGCCAGCGCCGGGGTCATCGGGGTGGCGGGATCGTTCAGGTGCAGGGGCAACCTGCCCTGAACCAGCTGCAGGGTGAACAGGAACAGGATGCTGATCGCGGAGAAGGCCAGCACGCTGCGGGCATACGCACCCCAGGTCTGCTCGGCCTTCGGGTCCGCGCCGATCAGTCGGTAGATGACCCGTTCCACGCGCGAGTGCTTGGTGGACGTGTACACCCGGTACATGTAGTCGCCCAGCGGCACGTGGATCGCTACCAGCGCCACGATCAGCGCGGCCAGGAAGATGACCCCCGCGATTGCGCTATCGGTTGACGTATTCACTAGAACCTCTCCGGGAACAGCAGCGCGGCGAAGAGAAAGAGTGCGATCGCAATGGCCAGAATGAGGCCGATGAGGTTGTCGTAGCTCACAGTCGCTCGACCAACCTTTGCACCAGGCCCAGCAGGGCGAAGACCGCCACTGTCAGCACCACGAACACCACTACGGACATGGGAACTCCCACACGTATACGGGCCGCCGGATCTCGGCGACTCGTCAAGAATCCGTCCGGTTCGGGTGGCCGATCATGATTTTTATGTCTTCTTGACGCTCAGCCCTCGGACCTTTACGGGTTCTTTCCCGCCGGAAGCGACGGCCGCCCCAGCGGCGTAAAGACACTGTCAATGGTGCCGGGTTGTGGCGTAGAAAATGCGTAATCGCCGTCGAATTCATCCGGAAGTGCTGCCTAGCGTGCGCTGAAGAGCATCGCCGCACCAAAGGAGCTGGAGCCATCGACGATCCATCGCTGTGGGGTATGACGGCTTGGGGCCAGCTGGTCGCGATCGTCTTCCTCATCGTGTTTCTGCATGTCCCGCTGGGTAACTACATGGCGGCCGTCTACACCGCGCGCACCCACTGGCGGGCCGAGCGGGTGATCTATCGGCTGGTCGGGATACAGGCCGACGGGACGCAGCGTTGGTCCCGTTATCTGAGCGCGCTCCTGGCGTTTTCCGCCGTCAGTGTTGTGCTGTTGTACGCAATCCTGCTTTTACAGGTGCATTTGCCCGAACCGTGGGGCCACAAAGGCATGACCCCGGCATTAGCGTTCAACACCGCAATTTCGTTTACGACCAATACCAGTTGGCAGAACTACCCGGGTGAATTGACCCTGGGGCACGTCGGTTTGGTCGCCGGCCTGGGGGTGCAGGCGTTCCTCAGCGCCGCGGTGGGAATGTGCGTCGCGGTGGTTCTGATCCGCGGGCTCGCACGCTATCAGAGTCTGGAGATCGGCAACTTCTGGGTGGATCTGGTGCGCACCGTGGTGCGGATCCTGGTGCCGCTGTCGGTCGTGGTGACGATCATCCTGATCGCGGCCGGCGTTGTTCAGAATTTCCAAGGAGTACAGCAGGTTTCGACTCTCGCCGGCGGCAGCCAGTCGATCCTGGGCGGTCCGGTCGCGGCCTGGGAATCGATCAAGCTGATGTCCGGGGATGGTGGCGGCGCCTTCAACGCCAGCAGCGCGCACCCGTTCGAGAATCCGTCCCCGTTGGCGAATGTGGTGGAAATCGTTGCGATGCTGCTGATTCCGGTGGCGTTGCTGCGGATGTTCGGGGTCATGGTGGGGGACCGCAAACAAGGTTGGGCGCTGTTCGCGGTGGTGACGGCGCTGTTCGTCTTGGCGACGGCGGCAATCATTGCCACGACGTCGATTCCGCACGGAACCGTGGTGCACGCGGTGGGCGGTCCCGTCGAGGGCACTGAAACGCGCTTCGGGGTGCCCGGCAGTGCCATCTTCGGTCAGGTCGCCACCGCGACCTCGGACGGCGCGGGGAATTCGGCGTATGACAGCTTCACCAGCCTCGGTGGCGGGGTGTTGATCATGAACATGATGCTGGGTGAGGTGGCGCCCGGCGGCGCGGGCAGTGGCCTTTACGCCCTGGTGGTGGTCGTTCTGCTGGCCACTTTCCTGGGCGGGCTGATGGTCGGCACGACGCCCGAATTTCTCCGGCGCCGCCTGCACGCCCGGCATATGAAATTGGTCAGCCTGTACGTGCTGGTGCTGCCGAGTGTGGTGCTTATCGGTACCGCCGCCGCAATGGCGATGCCTGGGCAACGCGCGGCGATGCTGAACGCGGGTCCGCACGGATTGTCGGAGGTGCTCTACGCGTTCACCAGTTCGGCGGCCAACAACGGCAGTGTGTTCGCCGGGTTCAGCGGCAACACCACCTGGTTCAACGTGGCGCTCGGCATCGCGATGATCCTGGGGCGGTTCCTGCCGATCATCTTCGTGCTGGCCCTGGCCGGAACCTTCGCCGCGCAGCGACCCGGCGTCATCACCGCGGGAACCCTGCGCACCCACACCCCGACGTTCATCGTGCTGGTTGTGGTCAATTCGTTGCTCATGCTGGGCCTGGAGTATCTGCCTTCCCTGGTGCTCGGGCCGGTGGCCGACGCGGTGCTGTGATCAAGGCGCCGTCAAGGTTGGGCCGCAAGGCGTCAAGAAGCCGCTAAAACCCTCGTGACCAGCGCACCGACTGCGGGATCGTCGGAAGATGGCCACTGGTAGCGGGCCGGGGCCTCGATGTGGAAAGAACATGCTCCGGTGACTCTCTCGGATTTCCTGATGCACGTGTTGTCCGGACAGACACCGCGCGCCCGCGCGGCCGTGAGCGGAACCGACGCGCTTCGAAGCTCGACCGGTGAGGACGAGTACCAGGAGCTGGTGCGCTACCAGGACTACCGCAAAATGTTCCGGGCGGCCGAGGTGACCTTGCCTGCCGCGATCCTGCGCAAACGCGCGGTGGCCAAGTGGGCCAGGGATCAGCAGGTGAGCGTCGATGTGCACTCCGCGGCCGACATCGCGACCGTGGCCGCAGCAAGCATTCCGCTGTCGCGCGTCACGGTCTTCGCCGACTCGTTGCGGGAGTCAGAGCTGCGCGCGGCAGCCAAACTGGGCTACGGCCACATCGTGGTCGGAACCGTTGCGCAGGTCGAGGTGCTCAGATCGGTTGTTGTGCAGCACGAGCAGGACGTCGTCATCCGGATGTCCGACGCGGGTGTGACGCTGCGTTCGGTGACAGGCGCCGAGCAGTCCGGCTTCCGGTTCGACAGCAACGAGTCGGACGCCGCGATGGCGGCGGTCATCGGTCACGACAGGCTCAACTTGGTTGGGCTGCATTGTGAGGTCGGTGCCGACGATGACGATTTCATCAGTTACCCGGCCGCGATAGGGCAGATGATCGCCGAAATGACACAGATCCGCCGCAACCACGGTGTTCTGCTTTCTCGGCTCGGGCTGGGCGGTGGGCGACCCATCCCGGCCGTGACCTGGCTGGCCGAGCTGCGCAGACTGGCCACCGAGATCGACGAGTCGCTCGACGATGCCTGCGGGACGCTGAGATTCCCGCGGCCGTTGGTGGTGCTGTCGGCCTCCGTCGCCATCGGGGGACGCAACGCGGCCTGACTCCGCGCGCTACTTCCACGAAATATCAACGCAGTGTGAATGTTTCGGCCGGTCGCATCAAGAAACCGCAAGGACTGTGGCCGGGCCGGGTCCGGACCGGAAGGCTCGAAGTGAGCGCATGTGGCATCCGGCCGCAGCGCAGTCAAGAAGAGGTTGCGGTGACACTGTCGACAGGCTTGCGTTCCACATCTTTGGCGAAATCTCTGCCGACTCCGCAGCAATCGCCTGAGCTGGAGGCGATGCGCCGATGCGCAGCGTGGCATCGATCGCTGGATCCGGTGGAATTCGCAGTGCCGGCTGAGGTGCTCAAGGACAACGGCGTGGCCAAATGGGTGCGCGATCACGGAGTGACCGTCGCGGTGCGCACCAGCGCAGACCTCGGTGCGGCCATCGGGGCGGGCATCCACCCGATGCGCCTGACCGTGCACGCCGACGGGGTGAATGCCAATGAGCTGGTGTTCTGCAGTGGCAATCTCGGGGTGGGCCGGGTGGTGGCCAACACCATCGAACACGTCGGCCTGCTGGCTTCGTGCGCCGTGGCGCACCGCAGGCAGCGAGTGGTCCTCGGCGCTGACGCCGTCCTGGCCGGCGCCGTGGCCGCCGTCCTGAACGGGCCCCGACTCGATCTGGTCGGCCTGTACCGCGAAATCAGTTCGCGGGAGCACTATCTCGCCGGCTATCCGGCGGTGATCAGCGATCTGCTGGCCGTGATGGCCGATATTCGGCGCGCGCACGGTGTGATCCTGACCCGGGCCGTGGTGGGTGGCGGCGGATTCGTCTTCGGCGAAGGGCCTGCCGACCTGTCCGAATTCGCCGAGACGATCGAGGTCACCCTCGATGACGCGTGCGCGACGTTGCGGTTCCCCAGGCCGGTGGTGATGGTCTCGGCGGCCGCCAAACCCTGTACAAGGTCCCCGGAGCGGTCATAAATTGAGCCCGTGGGCCCAAACCGGCCCGGGAGCCGGCCTCTCGACCAGCCAGCACCGAAACTTCGGATCCTCGTCGTCGGTGCCGGGGTAGGCGGTATCTCCATCGCCCGCGGGTTGCTCCGGGACGGACACGACGTCACCGTCTTCGAGCGGCGCTCCAATATGCAGGCCGGTGGCGGCGCCGTCACCATCTGGTCCAACGGCGCGACGGTGCTGGGACAGCTCGGCGTCGATATGGACGGGGCCGGTCAATGCCTGTCCACGGTGCGGGTCGTGACATCGACCGGGCGACCGCTGTCCACGCTCGACCTGACCGCGATCGAGGACCGGCTGGGCGAGCCTATTCGGATGGTCCCGCGACAGGTCCTGCTGGAGAGATTATTGGAAGGCTTTCCGGCCGAACGGATCCGGTGCCGTTCCCACGCAGTCGCAGTGGCCAACAGCCGCAACGGGGCTCGGGTCGAGTTCGAAGACGGCAGATGGGCCGAAGGCGATCTGGTGATTGGCGCGGACGGCCTGAATTCGGTCGTCCGCAACATCGTCGGCGCCCCTCATGCCGAGCCGACCGGCTGGTGCAGCTGGCAGGGCCTGGCCACGCTTGACGGGCTGGATAGGCGCGTCGCCATGGTCGTCATCGGCGACCACGGAAACCTCGGTCTGTGGCCGGCCGGCGGCTCCGATGTGCAGTGGTGGTTCGACCTGCCGTGGTCCGCCGATTTCGTCCGGCCCGGCCGCCCGATCGAGATGATCCGATCCAATTTCACCGGCTGGTCCGAGCCGGTTGATCGGCTACTGGCGACGTTGACCGACGATGATCTGGCCCGTTCGCCCTATCCGCATTTTCGCCATCCCATTCCCGGGCCGGGCCACGGTGCGCTGACCTTGCTCGGAGATGCGGCGCACACCATGCCGCCGACCCTCGCGCAAGGCACCAACCAGGCATTACTCGACACGATGGTGTTGTGCAAGACGCTTTCGGATGTCCGGAACGGCACCAACGGGAACCTGTCCACCGCGCTGCGCCGGTATGAGAAGGCTCGCCGCCGCCGGGTTGCGGCGGTGTCTCGGGTGGCCTCCCTGCAGGTGGCGCACGGCGAGGCGGTGCTGCGGCCGGCGGCGATGGTCTCGGACCGGTTGATGACCTGGGTGCTGGCGCGATTCCTGCAGTCGGTGAGTCACCGTCGGATGGCCGCCGAAATCAACCGCGAACTCGCCGCCGCGACGAGCTGCGGGCAGTGATGGACCCGGTACGGGTACGGGGCGCCATCGATGCGCCCGCACGTGGACTCTGGCTGGTCAAGTGGTGCGTGCTGGCCGTTCCGCACTACCCGATACTGCTTCTTCTCTATCTGGTGTATCCGCTGCTGACCCTCGTCGCCGGCATTGCCATCCTGTTCACCGGGCGGTATCCGCGGCCCATTTTCGACTTCAACGTCGGGGTGCTGCGCTGGTCGTGGCGGGTGATGAACTACCGGTTTCCGATGAACAGCACCGACAGATATCCGCCGTTCACGCTCGCGTCGCGGCCCGGCTATCCGGGCGATCTGGAGGTCGACTATCCCGAGCAACTGTCCAACTGGGCGGTGCTGGTGAAGTGGTGGCTGTTGGCGTTCCCGCAGATCATCCTGTGTTGGGCGATGGAGCCGCTGCTGCAGGTTCTTACCGTGATCTCCGCGGTTCGGTTGTTGGTCAAAGGCAGCATCTCGCCGGGCATGTTCGACCTGCTGATGGGAATCGTGCGGTGGCGTTATCGGGTGGCGGTGTACGTGTCGTTGATGCGCGACGAGTATCCACCGTTTCGACTGGATCTGGGGTGTCGCGAGTGAAGTACCGTAATCCGTTGTTTCCGTACGTGTATCGGTTCGGCATGCCGTTCTTCGACCGGCTGTTCTATCGCCGATACCGCCGGGAGGCGATGAGCCACGCGACCGGTCGGCTACTGATCGTCGGCCTCGGCCCAGGAACCGATCTGTTGTTCCTTCCACCGGCGGTGACCTCGGTTGCCGCCGCGGAGCCGGATCCGGCGATGCGGCGGATGGCCACCGCCCTTGCCCGTCGCCACGGCGTTGCGGTGGATGTCGTCGACGCGGCAGGTGAGTCGATCCCGTTCCCGGACAACAGCTTCGATTCGGTACACGTCGGGCTGGTGTTGTGCTCGGTCGACGACGTGGCGGCCACGCTCGCCGAGATCCGGCGGGTGCTGGTTCCCGGGGGCAAGTTGGTCGTCTTGGAGCATGTCCGCGGGGACGGCGTGATGGGCCGATTCCAGGACCTCATCGCCAAGCCGTGGTCGCGGTTGGCGTCCGGGTGTGAACCGAACCGGCGGACCGTCGAGGCGATTGCCGCGGCCGGATTCGACACCGGGGGACTGCGCAGCATTCGACGCACCCTGGTGCCGCCGCCGTGCACACCTCATCTGAAAGGTGTCGCCACGGTCTCCAAATAGCTTCTGGGTAGCGGTTATTCGACGCTGACAGCTTCGATGATGTTGAGCCGTGCCGCGCGCCGCGCGGGCGGGATCGAGCCGAGCAGGCTGATCGCCAGCGCGCCGAGGGTGAAGGCCAGCGCCATCGGGCTCGGCCGGAACGTCACGTGGAAGTTCATGATGTCGCCGCTGACCAGGCTGAACAGCCACTGATCGGTCAGGCCGACCAGCAGCCCCAACACTCCGCCCACGACGCCGATGGCGGCCGCCTCGGCCAGCACCATGCCCAACGTGTAGCGGCGGCTGGATCCCATCGCCCGCAGCACCCCGATTTCCCTACGGCGTTCGAGTACCGACAGCGTCAGCGTGTTCAGCAGTGCCACCGCGGCGACGAATACCACGATGATCCACACCGCGTTGGCGATCAGCATGCTCTGATGCAGCGGCGCCTCCAGACCGGCCAGCGCGGTGTGGCCGTCGTACACGTAGTTGGGTGCGGGCACCGCGGCACGGACGTCGGCCAACAGCCGGTTCGGGTCCACCCCGTCGGCGGCGGTGACCTGCAGTGTGGTCGCCCCCGGGCGGTCGAACCACGCCCGCATCTGATCCAGGCTCATCCCGATGGTGCCGATGACCGTGGAGAAGTAGGGCACCAAGGCCAGCACGGTCGTCTGCTGCGGGCCGTGCGGGGTCTGCAGCCGCAGTGTGTCGCCGGCCCGGACGTTCAGCGTCTTGCCCAGATTCTGCGAGAGCACCACGCCCCGGCCGGCCAGCACGTCGGTGCGCACCGGTTCGTCGAGCGCGCGGAAAAGCGGATCGTGGGTGCCGGCCGCGAAACCGTCCAGCATCACCCGGGTTCCGCCGACCACGGCGAACCCGGCAGCCCCCTCGGTGACTGTGGCGGCCCCCGGCACCGCCGCCACTTTCTGGGTAAGACCTTGCGGCAGAACGTCGGTGGGGTAGCGGTCGGGAGAGTCGGCGCTCACCCAGACGTCGGCATCGGCGACCGGGGCGAAGATGTCGCGTGCCGAGCGGATCATGTCGTTGTTGGTCCCGGTGATCACCACCGTGGTGACGACGGCGATCAGCACCGTCATCACCGTGGCCCACACTCGTCGCGGTGCCCGCTCGATCGTCGCCGCCGCCAGCGCCCCGGCCGATCCGAACACTCGGGCCGCTGCGGCGGTGGTTTTGACGATGGGCGCGGTCAACGCGAAACCGAGTGCGATCTGGGCGGTGAACAGGGCCGCCATCGCGAGGAAGGCGAACGAGCCCGGCCGGTAGAACACGATCAGGATCGACGCCGCCAGCACAGCGACCGCGGCCACCCCGATGGTGATGCGCAGCCAGCGCGGGACATTGTCGGCCGCCGACACCCCGACCGGTGCCAGCGCCTCGATCGGTGACACCTTGTACACCTGCCGCGCGGCCATCGCCGATGCCGCCACGCTGGTGAGTATGGTCGCGGCGATCGCGGCCGGGATCGCGTAGCCGGGCAGCCAGTATTCGATGCGGGCTTCCAGGCCCTGGGTTACCGTCGGTGGCAATCGTCCAATCGCCATGCGGCCCAGTGCTACTCCGAGGGCGGATCCGATGGCGCCGCCGATCAGCCCGAGGATCGCGGCCTCGGCGAGCATGTCGCGCACGATGGTGGCGCGTCGGCCGCCGATCGCGCGCAGCATCGAGATGACCGGGCGGCGTTGGGCGATCGCCATGGTCATCGTGGTGTAGATCAGGAACGCGCCGACCACCAACGCGACCGCCGCGCCCATCAGGGCCATGTAGTTCATCAGCTTGACGCCGTCACCGGCCCGGGCGGCACGCAGGCTCGGGTCCGCGACGACGGCCCGGCCGTTCACGGCGGCGGTGACCTTCTCTCGGACGGTGCCCAGGTCCGCGTCCGGGGCAGTGGTGATCAGGATCGAGTCGAGCTGGCCTTGTCTCCCGGTAACCTGCTGCGCCAACGGAAGTGGGGCCAGCACATAGTGTCCGCCGTTGAGGTCGGCGAGCTGCTTGCCCTGGAGCACCTCGGCGACGGTGACCGACCCAGAGCCGAGCTGGAAGGTCTCACCTTTCGCATGCCCGACGCCGGGCCCGACCTGGACCCCCTCGGTGACCCCGGATGGTGCCTGAACCTGCACTCCGACAGCGTCTTTGAGGGCACCTTCCAGGGCGGAGCTGCGGTCGTCGGCGCCGAACAGCAGGACCGGTTCCGACGCGGTGGGCGCGGACATCCGGATCATCGGTGCCGCGGTCGCGACGCCGGGTACCTTGGCCACATCGGCCAGCACCGCCTCGGGGAAGCCCGCGTCGGTGATGCCCGAGACTTCGAGCGCGGCGATGCCGGCAACTCCGTCGGCCAGCCGGTTGACCGACCCGGTGATAGAGCCGAAGATGCCGAAGATCGCGACCAGATACATTGCGGATACTGCCATTACGGCGATCGAGGCGATCGTGCGTCGACGGTGCACCGTGAGCTCGCGCAGGCTGAACACCCGGAGCCGGCTCGCGGCGGCGGTCATCGTCTGGTGCGGTCGGGAGTGCTCCTCGGGTGCGCGGTGACTCACCGCGGCACCACCGACATCTCGTCGGACCCGAGTCGACCGTCCTGCAGGGTGATCACCCGATCGGTGGCCGCCGCGGCGTCGGCGTTGTGCGTCACCATCACCACCAGCCGACGTTGGCCCTCCTCGTGGGCGACCTCGGCGAGCAGCGCCAGGATCGCCGCGCCGGTGGTCGAATCGAGGTTGCCGGTCGGTTCGTCGGCGAGGATTAGCGGTGGGTCCATCATCATGGCCCGGGCCACCGCGACCCGCTGCATCTGACCGCCGGACAGCTCGGACGGCCGGTGCTCGGTCCGGTTACCGAGGCCGACGCGGTCCAGCAGTTTTATCGCCTGCGGTTTGACCTTGCCGAGCCGGACCCCGTCGAGCAGCTTCGGGACCGCCACGTTCTCCCACGCCGACAGGGTGGGCAACAGGTTGAAGAACTGAAAGATGAACCCCACCCGGTGGTGGCGGAACTGCGACTGCTGCTCATCGCCGAGGCGGCCGATCTCCGCACCGTCGAAGGTGATCGAGCCGGAATCGGGGGAGTCCAACGCGCCCAGCAGATGCAGCAGGGTGCTCTTACCCGCGCCCGACGGGCCGATGATCGACACGAACTGCCCGCCGGTCAGGCGCAGGCTGATCTCGTCGAGGGCACGCACCGACTGTCCGCCGACCCTGTACTCGCGCACCACATTGCGGAGTTCGATGGTCAGTTCGGGCATGGTGACCTCCCGAGGTTCGGGATATCGGGAGCCTACGCCCGTCGGTGCCCCTTATCTGCGCGAACGTGCGCGTCTGCTGCCCGACACGCCGCTTTTCGTCAGCAGTCTGCGCACTCTCGCGGCGCCAACGTGGCGACGAACCGCGCCTTCTGGTCGGTATCACCGGCGGGGATGATGCGGGGATTGGTGAGTTGGTAGCGCCGTCCCCGGTGCACCACCCCGGCTCCGCCCGCGGCCTTGATGTTGCGCACCCAATCCGAGCGCTCGCCATAGTTCAGGACCACCGACACCGAGCGGGCATGGACAAATGCCATGACCGGGGTCCGGTACGGTTTTCCCGACGTGCGGCCAATGTGCTCGATGACCGCCATGTAGGGCAGGTACGGAGCCCACAGCCGCTGCAGCGGATTGGTCACGTACTTGTTGAACCGTGCGATCACGCGCATCACGCGTGGTCCCAGGATCGTCGCGATCCGTTCGGCCAGTAAGGCAATCGAATTCGCGATACTACTTGGCATGTGCGTCCCCCGTCGCTGTCCACCCCTGTGCTGATTCAAGCAGACGCGTGCAGGTCCGGTATCACTTTCAATCAGGGCTGGCAGCGCCCCGCTACCCAGTCGCCGGGTACGGTGCTACCGATCGCCCCCATAGCCCAATTGGCAGAGGCAGCGGACTTAAAATCCGCACAGTGTCGGTTCGAGTCCGACTGGGGGCACCAGTTCAGTGCATGTTTCTGCTTCAGCCTGTGGTCGGCATGTATGCAGTTTGTGAACTGAGTTCCATGGCGACGCCGCAGGTTCCCGCGGGAACGCCTGATGTTATGGGCGAGGAGAAGGCCAAGACGAAGGGCAAGCGAACACCCGGCACAGGTGGCGAAACCGATCTATGGAAGAGCAAGGACGGCAAGCCCACCAAGCGGGCCACGGGCCGATGGGCTCAGGGACAGGGCAAGCCCCAGGGTATCGGCAGCCGGTGGCGCGGCTGGTACGTCGGAGACGACGGTAAGCCCCACACGAAGGACTTTCGCACTGAGGCTGAGGCAGAGGCGTGGTTCAACGCGGAGCGGGGCAAAGTCGTCACCAACGTATGGGTTAGCCCGAGCGTCGGTGTAGAACACTGACGGCCTCTAATCCCACTGGCTCTTGTCGCTGTCTTTCATGCCCTGATCCGCCCTTCGGACCTTCTCAGCCGCCCACTCGTTGGCTTCCTCAGCGGTGTCGAAAGGAACCGGGGGGTACCGATGGTGGTTCCGTTCGGTGGTCGCCAACCAAGGCTTGCCACCGTGCGCGGAGGAATCCCGATTTCGTTCCACGTTGACGTTCAGACGGTGGCCAGGATGGAACAATTCGCCGCTGTAATCGGGCTTCTCTTCGTCCTCGTCTCCGCCGGGTGCCGTTTTTTGGACTTCGTCTTCAACCGGCTTCTCTTCGGTCATACGCTCCCCCTCGGAGACTTGTTCGTACAGACACGTTAGCCCGATCCTCGCCTCCGTCGATGACGAAGCCATTGGGGACGAGCCCACGTCGGTATCGGTGCGGAAGTCATCTCCACCATCCGTGAACTCGGTGAGCGTGGGATTGTGCTGCGATCGCTCCGAGAGGGTATCGACACATCGAACGCCGCTGGCCGCATGGTCGCTGGTGTGTTGGCAAGCCTCGCTGAACTTGAGTTGGAATTGGGGCGTGAACGACGCTCGGCGGCCCGTGAGGCTCGGCGCGCACGTGGGCAGGCCATTGGACGCTCTAAGGCATTAGATCCACACAAGGCTGCACTGGCCCAGCGGATGCATTCGACTGACGAGTCGGCGAGAACAATTGCATCAACGCTTGGCGTCAGCAGGGCGACCGTATTTCGCGTGCTGGCGGGACCCACCGAGACTTAGCGCACGGACACCGGCTCGGTTGAAGACAGACTACGCCGGACCTGCGTAAGCTCCTTCGTCACAGGGCGCGACCAGTATGGGGGAATTGTGGACCGGATCACCGAGGGGCTTCTTCGAGAATTTTCGGAGGAACGGCAACTCACCAACAAGAGTGTCTCCGATCAGTTCGAAGCGTTCGCAACTTATTGCGTGTTGTCGCACCAGTTTGATGGTGAATTTGATCCGGTTGATTTACTTACGGGTGGTGGCAGCGACCTCGGCATCGACGGCGCGGCTCTCATTGTTAACGGTGATCTAGTAACTACACCCGAGGAAATCGCAGATCTGCGAAGTAGGAATAACTACTTGCAGTGCAGGATCGTTCTGGTTCAAGCGAAGACCTCGTCCGGATTCGATGGCGCTACGATCACAAATCTTGCAGACAACCTGAACTCTGGATTATTCGCAGAGAACAGTTCTTTGCCCATGAATGAAGAAATTGCAGCATTCAAAGAGCTTGTTGACACTCTGTATGAGAACAGTCCAGCATTCAGGAGAGGTGCGCCCGACCTGGTCATCAGGTATGCCACTACGGGAACTTGGAACCACGATGACTACCTCGAATCGAAGCGCGCTAGTGCAATTCAGCGACTAGAGGGGCTTAGTCTGTTTAGGGATGTCAGCTTTGAGTGCATTGGAGCGCGTGAGCTACAAGACCTTTACCGAAAAGCACGCGAGACGGTTGAAGCTGAATTTCAATTTGGCAGTCAAGTGCTATTGCCGGAAATGCCCGGTGTCGAGCAAGCGTATATCGGGATCGTAAGTGCAGATGAATATCTCCAATTGATCACCGACGACTCAGGAAGTGTCCGGAAGTCTCTATTCTATGAAAATGTGAGGGACTTCCAAGACTATAATTCAGTAAACCACGGCATCCGTGAGACATTGCAATCGCCAGAAGCGCGCGGTCGGTTTCTAATACTAAACAATGGCGTAACTGTAGTAGCACGTGAGCTGAACGTTGTCGGTAAGAAGTTCACTCTGCGGGACTACCAAATCGTTAACGGTTGTCAGACGAGTCACGTTTTGTTCGATGAGCGCGACAACGTGGATTCAGTTTTCGTTCCAATGAGGCTGATCGTAACAAAAGACGACGAAGTCGCTAGTAGCGTAACGGCGGCAACAAATCGTCAGACCGAGGTATCTGATGAAGATCTGGGTGCCCTCGAACACTTGCAAAAACTGCTAGAAAGCTATTTTGCGGCACATCCGATTGAAAAAAGACTCTTCTATGAACGTCGGTCAAAGCAGTATAACTCGGTAGTGGGTCTCGAAAAGACTCGAATTATTACGCGAGCTCAACTTGTCCGGGCGTATGCCGCGATGTTCCTTGATGAACCATGGAGGGCCGGACGTTATTATCAGGAGCTCCTTCGCATCCGCAAGGGCGATATATTCAATGCAAACGATACTCCCGAGCCATACTACGTCAGTGCGGTCGCAGCGTACAGGCTTGAATACTTGTTCAGAAATGGCTACTTAAGTACTAAGTACAAGCCAGCCCGCTATCAACTTCTTATGGCTCTTCGTCATCTGATTGGCGGCTCTGCAGTTCCGAACACGCCGAGGAACCTGATCAAATATTGTGAGTCAATAAGTGAAGTGCTCTGGGATGTGCAAGAAGGTCCGGCGGCAATTTCTAGGTTACTGCCCGTCGTCGACGCCGCTGTCCAGTATACGGAATCGGACGCCAAATTAGACCGCGACACCGTGCGAACGCAGCAATTTACGGACCAGATCATAAAAGGCGTTGTCGCCCTCCAAGCCGAATAGGAATCGATAGGGCGTCACCAAGACGTACGGTTCTCGCTTGCAGCGATCCACCCGCAGCGTTTGGTGCATGAGTTTGGCCCCCTCGGGGTGCCCAGAACAACTGGCCACTGATCCCCTCGAACGGCCAGCGTTCGCTCTCCGTGGAGACCGTCCACAGTAGCTTCGCCAACCGTCGCAATCTTCCAACACACTGCCAACGCTTTGACCAGCGAATTATTAACGCTTCCAACACAGTTCAACGACAACAAACATCCAGCAAGCAGTTCCACTTCAACTCGCCCAATCCGATCCTCCACGGCATAGGACAAAGCCGAGGCTGCCTCGCTAGTCAGCGGTGACGACTGCTAGTCGGCTGCCGTGGTGATCAGAAACTGCGTGAAACGGCCGGTCGCCGCCTGAGAGGATCAGAGGTGTGAGTAGCAGCTTGTATTCGGATCGGCACGGCCGAGGGACACCCCAGACTGCCCAGACGCTTCCTGCTACCACGAAGGAAGCACTACTGAACTACGTGCAATCCCGTGTTGAAGCGAACTGGCTCGCGGAGTCGTTTCCCGAGCACTGCTACGACGGGAACGGCATAACGGGCACCGATCACGGTGCAGTTGTGTCCTACTTGGGCGCAGTAGTGCCGCAGATCAAATGGCCGCTGTCAGTCAACCGAGATGCCAGCGACGATGCTGTGTTCGACCTCCTTGAAGTAGCAGTGCAGCAGATTTCATTACCGAAGCGCGCGGGGTGGCATGACTTCTTCAAGCACCATGAGCTGGAGTTCGACGGCGATGCAGGGAGTATCGAGTTCCGCACCGCCGTCAACATGATCCTCAGCAGAGGCGGTTCAGCGTTCGCGATGGACATCGCGGGGGAGGTGCAGCGGATCATCCCCGAGGAGGTTGTTCATTCGCTCGATTCGCTTCAAGTACCAACGGGCGATGAAGTTCTCGACAATCTACTGGCGGAAGCTCATCGTCTGTACGTGTCGCGCCGTGCAGCGGACCGCTACTTGGCACTAGAGAAGCTATGGGATGGCTTCGAGCGGTTGAAGACAATCGACGGCTCGAACAAAGCGATTGGTGCAGATCGGCTTGTCGCGAACGTTGAACCGCCCGAACTGCGAGACTCCGTCACGGCGGAGATGCGGGAACTAACGCGTATCGGCAACCAGTTCCAGATTCGGCACCATGAAACCGACAAGATCGCTGTCCCAGTCGTTACGCAGGACTACTTGATGCGCCGCATGTCTGCCATGATTGCCCTGCTTATCGAGGCCCGCGAGCGATCTGCGCGGTAATAATCCTGCTTCTTCGTCTGAAGCATCGTGGGTGTAAACAATATGTATGCACGCGTCACCAACACTGGCCAATGGCACCCAACGCACAAGGGGGTGTCAGTGCAGTTCATCCGTGTAATCGCTGAGGCAACCAGCTCTGTTTGAACGCAGCAAACGCCCACTGTAGCGGACAAGTGTCGGTTCGAGTCCGACAGGGGGCACCGGATTTGTTGCAGGTCAGAGGGCTTTTCGGTCGCGCGGGCGTGCGGTCGAGCGCGTCCCGGGCTACACGTCCACATCTGTGCAGAAACGAACAACCCGTTCAACCTGCGGGTTTCCTGAGTGGGTGCCTGTTAGATTCTGGCGATGGTCCAGCGACTCGCTATCCGTATTGACGTCGGTCCCGCTGCGCCTCTGGATCTCGTCACCCAGTTGATCCAGAGCACCAGCACCGTCTGTAATACCGCGCTGGCCCTAGACCGGCAATCTGAGCTCAACCGAGCAACGCGATTGCTTCCACTTGACGACCCAGCGCGAATGGAGCTGATCGAGTATCTGCAAACGGGCAGAGCTCGACCGTTTGGCGGCTATGCCGGCGACTACCTCGACGACGACAAACTCTATCGGTACCCCGGTCGAATACAACGCATTCTTGAACACCTACTGCTGTCTAGCGCTGTGTTTGGTATGCCGGGTGGACAGCCTCCCGCAGAGGCCCAGGCTGCGTATCTACTTGACGCGCTACCAGATTCTGGGCCGTTGGTGCCGACTGTGAAACGAATCTCGTACAGAAACCCGCTGGAAATAGTCCTTGAAGGCTTCACGTGGGGACATCTGGCGGTAAGCGGGGTCACCGGCGGTTCACTGTTCGCGCTGCTCAATTTCATTGGGTACGTAGGACCCAAACGAAACAAGTTGAAGGCAGAGGCCACGAAGACAACTGCAGAGGCCACAAAGGCTAAGGCAGAAGCCGGAAAGCTTGATGCTGAAGCTGAAGAGGCTCGAGCCCGTGCCCTCCAGATCCGAACTGAGGCAGAGTGTAAGGCCGAGGTCACCCGCGTGTTGCTTCGCCGCGTGCAGGATGGTGACGCGGTCCTGACACCACAGCAGATCAGCGACATTGTGGACGACCAGACAATCGGTGCGATCCTTGAGTTGACTCAGCGACCGCTTGAGATCGAAGACCGATCTGACGACAAGACGGGATAGCTCATCGGCGGCGGGGGAGTCATCGAGACCTTTCGCGGGCTCACAGCGCCGCTTCTTGGCTGCCAATGTGGATTTGGTTCGCTCACTGATGAGTTCGCGTTCGTTCTGCGCGAAGCTGATCAGCATCATCGCCTGCGATCGGCCCGCTGCGGTGGTTAGGTCCAGGATCGCCAGCGACCACCTTTGCTGTTGTGCTGCCTCGATGATATTGGAAGCGTTCACGATTGATCGGCTCAAGTGGTCCAGCTCTAGGACCACCAGGTCGTCACTCTGTCCAGCTGCCAACAGTTGCAACACTTCCTGCAGCTTCGGTCCGATGCTCTTGCCTCTCACCCCTTCGTAAGCGAAGTGCTCAACGGTCCAGCCGCGGGCGTGGACTCAGTGTCTATAGTGTCGCGTTGTGCGTCTCGGCCATAGCCGTGGACCTGTTCGTCAGTGCTCACCCGTTTGTAGCCAAACATCAACTGTTGCTTAGGCCCTCGCATGCATGTTTGGGCCGGTATCTCGCGCGTTCCTGTCGGTTGGGGCGTAACGGACCTATGCGCCCTAAATCAAGGTAGGGAATTGGCACCGAAATTGGATCGCCACGGAAGGTTGCAGCGAACCTGTCGCGCAGCGGTGCATAACGAAAGTGTGTCGTCCGGAGCTGCATGCAGCCACTCGGGAGTACACAACGGCACCCAAGTCGCAACATCACCCAAAACGCTGCACGACCTGTGAGACCGGCTCGAACGACTCGGCAGCCTTCGCGCCTAATCTGGTGGAGGTCGACCCTTCGGGTGATAACCGTGCTGACGCCAGAAGTACGTCACTTCATTTTTGATAATCCACCACAGCGCCCATATGCGGTTGTTCTTTGACTTTAGGGGCGTACTGCGGCGCTTGATCGGCTTAAGGCGTTCTTGTTCGATGTCATACTGCCAGTCGCGACCATAGACGTCGCGGAACTCAATATAACTCTTGTGCCCAGCGATTGTAACCCACTCAAGCCCAACCGAACTCGACTGGCCAGGGTCAATCTTGATTGCAAACATGTAGCTCTCAATAGCCGCCTTTGGCATCCGCTTACCGTGGCTCTTCTTCGCCGCTCGATAAAACTCATGAGAAGGAAACGCTGCGATCGTTGGCCCGCCGAACACAACCGCGCCGCTGTAGTTACCAGATTGAGCCGCCGACCATAACGAACGATTCTTGGGTACTACTCTGACTCCGACGATCGGCTTATCTGAGCGGTTATAGACGTAGTACTGGCCGCTAAGCTCGAAGTAAATGAGCGACGCCTGAGCCCACTTCTCCTGTCGCCTGCCGATTGCATACGCAACTGCGGCGATGAGGGCCGCAATCCCGGTGGCAAAGCCACTAAACCAGTCGGAGGCGGTTCCCCACACATCTGCATGGAACGGGTAGTGCCACAGATCCCCCAGCCAGTTCACCGCACGATTGTGCACGAGAAGCACGCAAACTGGCATTACCCAGGTGGCTGGTACCCCGAGGACCGGGTGACAGGGCCCGGCCAGAAACCCGCAAGGGGATCCTCCAGTGTTGTCGCGATGGATTCGTGGCGCGGTGTTGCCCGGTCGCCCGGCACGCGAACCGTTCACCTGACCCCCAGCACCCGCTGGAGGTGACGAGCGGCTGCCCCGCCGGCGTTCCTGGGTCTAGCAGTTTTACTTGGCGATCTCCTTGAGCGCTGGCTTCTCCAACTCGACATCGGCCAACAGGCGCTTGAGCGTGGCGTTTTCACATTCGAGGACCTTGAGCTTCTTGGCGTCTTCGGCCTTGAGCCAACCGAACTGGTTAAGCCTGCGGTGATGTGTCGCATCGGAGACGCCGAGTTCGCGGCATACCGCCGTCGTGGGCTTGCTCTCGGCTACCAGCCGATCAGCGCCCATCAACTTCCGCACAATCTGTTCGGGACTATGCGGCTTCCTCGTCGCCATGATCCTGTCGAGCCTTCCTGCCCACAATGCGGGCCGCAAGACTCTCAGACGCCCTGGATCAACTGACCGGGGTCAGGCCACTACGAGTCCGACGATTGGTGGCACATACGGCTGCCACCAATCGGTTTGGTTGGTGATTTCAACGGGGAGCGGGCCGGCCACCGGCATTTGCGTCGTCGTGTATCTCAGTTTTGCAGTCCGGCAGTCAGATTAGGGCATCGTAGGTTGAGGAAGCAGGTTCGTGAGCAGATAGGCTTGCTCTACCAATTGGGTCGATGTCTAGATCGCGAGTTCGCGTCGTCCCAGGTTGGGTTGTAGCCGGCATGAGCAGACTAATTGCGCGGTGTACCCAAGTACGCCTCCAACTCCATCGATCAGTGCAACCAGTCCGACCCAATCTGTTGGGAAGGTGGCTGGGACATGGGCGCCCACGTGTCCTATGTGCAATCCGGAAAGGTCGCGCAGGCAGCCGATTTCGCCGCCAGTCGGCTCTCGGGTCCCAGCTATAGACCTTGAGTTGCCAGCCAGCTGTCGATACTTTCGGCGACAGCCTGCGAACCAGGCTCGAGCATCATGGCGTGTCCCATCTCGGGAAATAGCTCCACATCGGTCTGGTACATCCCGGCGACCGCGGATGCGTGCCCGCGGACTCGCATGCCGTCGTCCTCTACGCCGAGAACCAGCATGGGCGCTGCGATACGGCGAGCATCGGGAGGCCGGTTCACCGTTTCTCGTGCGGCGCGTCTGCTCTCGGGCTCCAAACGTGCCGAGCTGGATTTGATGATGGAGTCGGGGGTGTGTGCACTGAACACAAATTCACGGGCCAACGCCGGAGTTCCAAACAAGTCAGCTGGATTGCCGAAGGTGTTGCTACGCAGAACAAGCCACGGGTGACGGAGAACGGTACGCAATGCCCATCGTCGTAATCCCTGCGGTGTGCCGGGCGCCATGAGTACCCCCGCTGGAGCGCCGTGCATCGCAAGGAAATTCAGCACGGCCCAACAACCCAGGGAATGGCCGATGAGCACCGGTGCGACCCCTAGTTTGTCGACCGCGGCGTGCACGTCGTCCACGTAGTCGGCAATCGAACAAGAGTTGAGTGGCTTGGCCAAGCTGCTTGCACCGTGGCCGCGAAGGCTCAGCGCGACGGCGCGGTAGGCCCGGTCGGCGAAGAAGTCCGGAAAATGCTCGTCCCAGCACCATGCTGCGACACAGGCGCCGTGAACGAAGAGCAGCGGCACTGAATGGGATTCGGTGGCTGACCCCTTGTCGATCACTTCGAGCATGCGGTGCCCCCTCGACCAGGTAGTGCCATTGGCGGAGTTATTTTCTCAAGCCGTGTGCGCCTGACCGCTCAA
Organism: Mycolicibacterium frederiksbergense; assembly: GCF_029893345.1. GTDB lineage: Bacteria > Actinomycetota > Actinomycetes > Mycobacteriales > Mycobacteriaceae > Mycobacterium > Mycobacterium frederiksbergense_B. Next base: position 110,892 of record NZ_JARXVE010000013.1, read on the forward strand.
TTCGGCAGATTCCGTTAGGCCTGCTCAACCTTAAAATTTATGGCGGGCCGTGCGACGGACGTAGTGTGCAAGCAAGGGTTTTGACCACTGGAACGGGGTACACCGATGACCGAACCACTCCCCAAGACTGCTTTGGAATTGCGGTCGTTGGTGACACCAGACGGCACGTTGGAGTTGTCGCTTCACGAGGTTGCGGTTCCCACCCCGGGCCCCGACGACGTCGTGGTCCGGGTCGAAGCCTCGCCGATCAATCCGTCAGACCTGGGCCTACTGATTCCCAACGCCGCCGACATGTCGAAGGCGACGGTCGCGGGCACCCCAGAGCGTCCCGTCGTCACCGCACCGCTGGCCTCGGGAGCACTGTCAGGTCTGTCGGCGCGCGTCGGCACCTCGATGCCGGTGGGTAACGAAGGCGCGGGCACCGTGGTGGCGGCGGGGGAGTCGGCCCTGGCGCAAGCCCTGCTCGGCAAGACGGTCGGGATCGCCGGCGGCGGGATGTACGCGCAGTACCGAGTGGTCAACGCCGCCACCTGTCTGGTGCTGCCCGAGGGCGCCACCGCGAAGGACGGCGCCTCGTCGTTCGTCAACCCGCTCACGGCGCTGGGGATGCTGGAAACCATGCGCCGCGAAGGGCATTCGGCTCTGGTGCACACGGCGGCGGCATCCAACCTCGGCCAGATGCTGCTCAAGCTCTGCCTCGCCGACGGGGTGCCGTTGGTCAACATCGTCCGCAAGGCCGAACAGGAAGAATTGCTGCGCAGCCTGGGTGCGGCCCACGTCTGCAACTCGGCGTCACCGTCATTCGAGGCCGACCTCCTCGAGGCGCTCAAGGCGACGTCGGCGACGCTGGCGTTCGACGCCACTGGCGGGGGCACGCTGGCCAGTCAGATCCTCAACGGCATGGAGCAGGCGGCCAACGAGACCGCGACGCAGTTCTCCCGATACGGGTCGGCCGTGCACAAGCAGGTCTACATCTACGGCCACCTCGACACCGGCCCCACCGTCCTCACCAGAAACTTCGGCATGGCCTGGGGTGTGGGCGGCTGGCTGCTCACCCCGTTTCTCGCCGGTGCCGGGGCGGAGACCATCGTCAGGCTTCGGGCCCGCGTCGCCGCGGAGCTCACCACGACCTTCGCGAGTGCCTACACCCAAGAGGTCTCACTGGCCGGCATGCTCAAGCCCGACGCGTTCAACAGCTACCTCAAGAAGGCGACCGGCGAGAAATTCTTGGTGACCCCTCAGGCCGCCCCGTAGCCGCAAGGCATTGAGATTGCAACCAGGGCTGTGATCGGCGAGAAATCACGACCGTGTGCGCAATCTCAACGCCGAACTGGCCCACTTACCAGACGCGCACGTAGTCCACGAGCATGTCGGCCGGGTAGGTACCGCCGCTGGGATCTTCTCCGCCCGAGCCTGCGACCGCGAGGTTCAGCACCACGAACATCGTGTAGCCCGGCTGGTTGAACGGCCAGTCAGGTAGCTGACTCGCCGAGACCTCGAAGTAGGGCTTCGCACCTTCGGTGTAGTCCTGCCAGAACCGGGCACCGTTGGCGTCCCACTGGGTTCGCCAGGTGTGCCATGCGTTGTCCACGGCGATGTTGTGGGTCTCCCATTCGCCGCCGTTCGACTTGGCGTGCACGGTGGTCGCCGAGGGCCATTTACCGTTGCCGTACCACTCGACGATGTCGAGTTCGCCCTCGCCCAGGGTGCCCAGCCAGAAGGCCGGCCAGGCGCCCGCGGTCAGGCAGTTGAACTTGATCCGCGCCTCCCAGGTATGGCCGGCGCCGCCCTCCCAGACGCTGGCCAGCTTGGCGCCGTAATAGGCGTCACCTTCTTTGGTGGCGCGGATGACGAGATTCCCCTTGCCGTCGAGGAAGGCGTTCTTGCGATCGTCCCGGTATTGGCCGATGCGGCCCGGCTGCTCCCAGTAGGTGGGGTCCTTGATGGTCTCGCGGGCCTTCGCGATGGTCCACTTCGACGCACTGGGCGCCGAGCCGGCCGCCCCATCGAATTCGTCCGCGAACACGTAGGTCACGGCGGATTCCGGCGCAGCCGGAGCCGGAGCTGGCGGTCTCTGGGGCTTGGTCGGGAGGGCACTGGCTTGCGGGGCGGGGATTGCCGCGGCAAGCACGCCGAGACCCGACAACATCATCATGCTTCGACGGTCAAAGTTGGCCATATCAGATCACGATAACCGTTGCCTCTTGGTGGGCAGGGATCGAACGGTTCGGCCAGCGGCGGTGTGCGCAGTTCAGAGGGTTTCCATAGCGAACGCTTCGAACCTCCTCAGCCAGCGCGGGCAGTGTGAGCTTCATGACTATGCCGATCGAACCGACGCGCCGGGTGGGCGCTCACCGCGTGTCCGGCACGCGGCATCGGCATGGGTGGCACCGGCAGTGGTGGCAAAGCGCGCTGATTGCCGGACTGGCGCTCGCCGGAGCGTTCGTCGCCATCCTGCTCGGCGTCCACACCAGCGGACAGTGGGCGGGGCCGGTGGCCTCACTCGCTGGCTTCGCTGTCGCCATCACGGTGATCACGGTCGCGGTGATCAGCTGGGAACGCGTCGTCGCGAATGCCCGCAGCAACGGGCTGGTCGAACCCCCAGGCCCACCCGAACCTCGCTAGCTGCCGATCGAGGTGGTCAGCCCGCCGGCCGGCAGCGACAATCATGCTGTGCCCGTGGCTCTCTCGTGTGAGATGCTCTGCCCGACAATTTGTGGGATTACGGCCGGGGAGTGCGATGAAGCTTGTCTTGGGGAGTGTTTCGGCGATGGTTCTGGTCGGAGCCGCTGTCGGTTTGGCCAGTCCGGCTGCCGCCGAAGAACTCAACGGCACCTATCGCTACGACTACAACGGTCCATCGACGTGGAGCACCTGGACCGTGACGCCGTGCGGTTCCGGATGCGTCGACGTGGCGGCCACCGGCGGGGCGAACTGGGCGCCGTACGGCGGCCAGGCGCGGCTGGACAGCGGGCGTTGGACGATGGTGAGTCCGTGGACCGACGCGGGGACTTGTGACGGCGTTCCCGTCACCGCCTCACGCAAACTCTCCTGGGATGCGACAACACTTCGTGGCATTGGGTTCGCTGACTGGGAGGCCAACGACTGTGGCCCGGCCGAGCGAAGTGATCGGTTCGCGTTCACCTTGACCAAGCTGTCCTAGCCGGAGACAAGAAGCGTTGAGATTGCGTACACGGTCGTGATTCCTCGCGGATCACAGCCCTGCACGCAATCTCAATGCGCCTGCTGATCGGCTGGGTGGACCTTCCAGCTGGCATTGTCATACGCCAGCCGTGCCGTGAGGAACATCGCGCCGACGAATGCCGCAGTGAAAAGCCATGCGCTGACTGATAATTGGACGCCGCCGCTGAGGGTGTGCCCGCTTGTGCATCCGCCGGCCATGCGGGCACCGAAGATCACCAAGAAGGACCCCGCGAAGCATGCCGCCGCCCGCTTGGCGCGGCTCGGGCCGAACCGGTTGCGCCATGACGGCGGCACGACGGGACGGAATGCGTTGAACCGGCCGCTGATGAACAGTGCCGAAAACAGCGATCCGAGCAACACACCGACAACGGCGAGGGGCTCCCAGCCGATCGTGGCGAAAACCTGCTGGCTGTAATCGAAGCCCGGCATGAACAGGTGCCCGACGATCCAGGAGTAGGTGGTCGACATGCCGAAGGGTTGACGAAGGAACAGTGACAACACCACGACCACGCCGATGAACAGGGCAACCACCACGATCGTCCGGGCGAAAAAGTTCGCGCTGGGCACCCGCTCCGCCGTCAGCTGGGGCAGCCGGCCGCCGCGGCCGGCGCCGACGGGCACGGCCGCACCTTCGCGAAGATAGGCGGCGGTGTCTGCAGCGCAGGCCTGATCATGCTCGTCGACCGGTGTGTTCCGGATCAGATGCTGGAGGCAGCTGTGCTCACCACCCTGGTATCGCGGTAGGTAGTACAGCAGCGTCAATGCGACCGCCGCATACCCGATCGCGATGGCGAGGATCGGAATCGGCCGCAGGTTCGCGATGTTTCCGGTCGCCACGAGGTCACCGAGGTTGGCGGTGTTCACCAGCCACCGACCGACGTCGGTTTGGTAAACCGCGGTCCACGCCGCAGCGCCGAGCAGTCCACCAGGCAGTGCTGCCAGGGCATCTCGCCTGCCTTCCCCGAGGGCGATGAACTCTGTGCCCGGGAAGTAGCCGCTGACCGCCGCCCCGATACCGAACAGCACCCCGCCGAGTGTGACGCCGATCAGATACGTCGGCCTCGGCGAGAAGTGCATCGAAAAGCCCAGCGCGTAAAGGCCGTACAGCACCACAGCGCCTATTGCGGTGACGAACAGAAAGCAGCCCAACAGCAGCCGGTCAACCAACCTCGCGGTTCGAATGATGGTTTCCGGGTTGCCGATTCCCCATAACGAGGCCGGTATGCCGAACGCCACACCGACCAGTAGCCCCACCCACAACGGGGCAGTGACGCTGATTGGACCGGCGACCAGAACCGTGAGTGTCTCCACGTACACCTCCCACGGCCCCTTGCTTGCGCTCTATGGGGGCGAGTATCCACCGCTTCTCTTCGAAGAGACTGGGATTGACGTCAGAGCGGATACGAATTCCGCCCCGACCTGCAAGACTGGACGCCCGTCGCCGCTATCCAGTCGCTATCCGGTGCTGAGGGAGGAGACTCGGCCGTGCAGCAGCGCGAACCCTCGCCCGGCCGCGAACGATCCGGCCAATCCCTGCGGAATTCGCTCATCATCTGCGTGACGGCAATCGTCGCCGGCGTGGCCATCGGCTTCATCGGTGGCGCATTCCGCTGGTGTCTGGAGGCAGCCGACCGGTTGCGGATCGACTTCGTCGACTGGACCCATGGCCTGCCCGGACCGGGATGGCTGGTGCCCATGGCAGCTGCGGCAATCGGTGCGACGGGTGCCGCGTTGATCGTGCGGCGGGTTCCCTTGGCCGCCGGCAGCGGGATCCAGCACGTCGAGGCCGTCTTCCGGGGCGAGGCGCAACCGCCGCTGCTCATCCTGCTGCCCGCGAAGTTCATCGGTGGCGTGTTGTCGATCGGATCGGGATTGGTGCTGGGTCGCGAAGGGCCGACGGTGCATATGGGTGCGGCGATCGGTGCCGAAGCGGCTCGTCGCGCGAAACTCCCGGATCCCGACGTGCGGATGATGCAGACCGCCGTCGCCGGCGCCGGTCTCGCGGTCGCGTTCAACGCGCCGATCGGCGGCACGCTGTTCGCGTTCGAAGAGGTGACGAAGACGTTTCGGTGGCAGACGGTGCTTGCCACCTTGTTCGCGGCGGCCACCGCAGTCGGTTGTATGCGGTTCATCCTCGGAAACGAGCCGGACTTCTTCGTCGCACCGATCGCAGCGCCGGAGCTCAGGTGGCTTCCACTTTTCCTGGTTTTCGGGTTGCTGACCGGGTGTCTGGGCGCCTTCTACAACCGGCTGGTGTTGTGGTTCGTCGACCATGTTGGTGGGTTGCCTCGGGTCCCGGCGATGGTGAAGGCCGCGGTGATCGGCGCCGTCATCGGGCTCGCGATGTTCGTCTACCCGCTTGCGGTTGGCGGTGGCGACACCCTGACGCAATTGATCCTGAGCGGGCACCACATCGTGCTTCCCGTCGTCCTCGGTTATCTGTTGGTGCGTTTCATCGCGGGCCCGCTGTCGTATTCGGCGGCCGTTCCGGGCGGATTGTTCGCGCCGTTGCTGGCGGTCGGCGCGCTGTGGGGGCTGCTGTTCAGCGGAGGCTTCGACGCGCTGTGGTCGGGTGATACGACGGCGCTCGCCATCCCGATGGTGCTGGTCGGTATGGCGGCGTTTTTCGGGGCGACGGTGCGCGCGCCTGTGACCGGAATAGTCGTCGTCATCGAGATGACGGCTACCACTTCGGTCACCATCCCGATGCTCATCGCTACTGCCGCGGCCGTGCTGGTCGCCGAGCTGATTGGTTCGCCGCCCATCTACGACAGCCTGCGCGAGCGTATGTCGCCCGAATCGCTGCGCTGATCCTTAGAAGTCTGGCGTGCTCAAGTCTTCGATTTCTTGCCCGGGCCCGGTCGGCTCCAGATCGCCAGGCAGCTGAGGTTGCCCGGGACCTGTCTGGACCTCGGCCGAACCGCATTCCGTGCCGAGAACTCCGGCCGGGCACAGCGGGGACTGGTTCGCAGAGTTCGGAACCAGGTAGGGCACGCAGGTCCCGGTGTAGGTATCGGTGTCCTCGCCGTTCGGGCAGGCCGCAACCAGGGCCGGTGCGGCGGGCAGGGCGAGCACAGTCGCCGGCGCCATGAAGGCGAGCGCGGAGAGGGCAGTGATGATCAGGCGTCGACTAGTGATTTGAGCCACCATCGGTAGTCCGCCCTCCTTGGGTTTGAGCGCCGCGGTCAGTGTCGTTGTCGGTCCGCAGTTCTGAGAATAGGAACTGCGCGCCGTGCCGTTGGCCGTTATTCGGTGATCACGGCGTGAGACTGGCGGTGCTCTGCGTCAGACGCAGTCGACACAGAACAGCTGCTCGCCCTTCTGCAGGGCCATCCGGTTGCGGTGCTGCACCAGGAAGCAGCTCGAACAGGTGAACTCGTCGGCCTGCTTGGGAATCACGCGCACGCTGAGTTCCTCGCCGGAGATGTCGGCGTCGGGCAGGTCGAAGGAATCGACCACCTCGTCCTCGTCGATGACCGCGGTATTGGCTGGGTTTCGCCGCTGAGCGGCCAGCTCCTCGAGCGACTCGTCAGAAGACTCGTCCGTCTCTTTGACACGGGGTGCGTCGTAATCGGTAGCCATAGATGATCCTCCTAGATCGAGACCAATGTTTGGCCAACGCCGCTGCGGGTCTGGTTGTTCCCGGGGCGAACGGCCTGTAAACGTCGGATGCACGTTAGCGTCTAGCACCCCCCGGGGTCTTCTCGGGACGACGTGATGCTGAGTACAGTCTTCGGCGTGCATGACGATGTCACGGGTCCGGACGCTGAGATCTTCGACGACGCAGAGCTGGACGATTTCGACGCTGAGTTGGAGGACCTGGACTCCAACGGCCAGGTGATCTCGATCCGCCGGGCCGATGGCGAGGAGATCCTCACCATCGTGGCCCAGGACGACGAGTGGAACGTCGACCTGCAGCCCGGTGGTGCTGTGCAAAGCGCGTTCCTGGGATCGCGACGCGACACCCCGGTGTGGATCAACGCCCTCAGCAGCCAGATCGAGCGGGATGACGACGGTACCTACGTCATCCGCATCGACTGACCGCGCGTGACCACGCCGAGGTTCTCATCCCAGCCGCGCTGATGCGTTGATCACAGCCGGTCGATCTCCCGCAGCATCAGGCTGCGCTCCAGATAGATCAGCCGTGCCGGGTAGTGCCGGTTGGCGGTCCGATGGTCGGCATGGGTACGCCACTGTCCCACAACCGATGTGACCGCGCCCGACATCCTCGCGATGACACCGCGACGTGCGGGGGAGCGTAGTGCCGCGGCGGTGTTGAACAACACCTCGTGCTCGGTGATGAGGACGGGTTGACGGGTTTCCTGTTTCGCGGAAGCCGTTGTCACTTTGCTCATTTCGAACTTCCTCTGGTCGAGGTGCCGCGACTGCCGGCGCCTCATGGGAGGAACCTACGACGCTGCCCGCGTCGGCTCATAAGTAGTGCACTACCTCTATTTCTGGCTCCATATCTGGCTATTCGCAGGCGATCTCATCGCTGCAGGTAATGCTCGGGTATCGAGTGCGCGGCAAAGTCCTGTGAATGTGCTGAAGGCTCTTGAAGCTTCTTGGGGGGTCGCGGGGTGTGGGTGCGGGATTTCGCCGCGCGTCGGCACTCGGGTAGTACCGGCGCTCGTCGTGGCGGGCCGTGTGCGATGCGCCGGGCTAACGATGGAATCCGCGGTTTACAGGCGGGGTTCCCGCGCCAGCGAATTGGACAGTTTCCAAGATTTGTAAACCAAGCATTGCTGGCGGAATCGCGCCCGGATGTGATGCTTCTTCGCTGTCGATCAACATATGAATTGGAACACGTTGCTACCGGCAAAGTGGGATGGGTCATGCCTTCGGGAAGTTACTGAGGCAATGGCGGCATGTGCGTCGTGCTGGCTAACCCTGGTCGGCGGCTTCGGTGGGTGCGGCCGGTGTCGTGATCATTGCGCCACCGGGCGCGGCCTGGAGATATTTGCGATTGCAATGAGTTAGCTGACCTGGAGTCTGGCACCGCGCATCAGCTAACTGTGAAATCGCTACGTCAAAGTCCTGCCTGATCGGAGTGAGGGTGTGAATGCTCTTTGACATCGAAGTTTGGCTTGCTTTTAAGTTACTCTCAGGTAAGTTCGCTGACCGGAGTCCCCATTCAGCAAAAGGAGTCTTAATGCAGCAAGCTGTTCGCTCATATCTCGCAGCGGGCGTGGCGTTCGCCGGTGTTGGCGTCCTGGCGGCGAGTCCCGTCACGCCTTCGGTGCCGGATCTGAAGCCGGTGGCGCAATCGGCGGCGGTGGAGTTGTCGGCGTTGGTCAACCCGGTCGACGAGTTCGGAGCCGTATTCGCTGCGGCCTTCCAGAACGCCGTGGCCCTCGGGCAGCGGATCGCCGAAGACCCCACGCCAATCCTGGCGCAGATCGTGCGCAACCAGCTCACCAGCGCGGCCGCCATCGGCACCTTCATCGATACGGTCGGTCAGGGTGTGGGTAGCGCCTTCGCCGATATGCCGGCTCAGCTTCGCCAGGCAGCTGAAGAACTGGGCGCCGGAAACATCTCAGCCGGACTCAACACGCTGCTCGGGGTTGCCTTGTCTCCCGTCATGGGGGGCGTCCTCAACGCCGTGCTGATCAATCCGGATGTCTGGGCTGGTTTCCAGAATGCGCTCCGGCAGCCGATCGCCAATGCTCTCGCGGTCGTTGACCTGCTCAGCTACGAGAACATCCTGTTCCACGTTCTCGCGCCGCTCACCGCCCCCATTCAGGTGCTGATGGACGTGACGGGCGCAGTGGGGGCCGCCGGCGACGGCATCGTCGCGGGTCTCAAGGCCGGCAACCTTGAGACCGTGGCCAACGCCGTACTCCACGCCGGTCCCGCCATCGCGCAGGCGCTGCTCAACGGCAACAGCATGGCCGGTGGCTATGCCGCGGGCCTGCTCGGACCCAACGGCATCGTCGCAGGGCTGCTCACGCTGCGCGATCTGGTCGCCGACGCCATCACGCCGGCGGCGCAGAAGTCCGCGCTGTCCGGGGTCGCTGCCCTGACGGCCGCACCCGTCAGCACGGTCACACTCGATGTGGCTCCGCAGGCGAAGGCGATCGAAGCGACCAAGGCGGAGACGGAAACCGTTGTCGTGAAACCCGTTTCAACCGGCGACGAGTCGACGACCACCGTCACCACGACGAAGGAGACCGTCACCAAGCAAGCCGTCACCGAGGAGTCGACTCCGCAGACGGCGGACACCGCGGCGACCGACGCGGACGTGGTCAAGGACGCCCCCAAGGTGGTTGTGGCCAAGACCAGTGCCGCTGCGAAGAAGGCGGCCGCGGCCAAGGAGTTGGGCGACGGTGTTCGGGGCGCGCTGAAGAATGTCGGCACAGGGCTGAAGAACGCCCTCGGCGGCAAGACCGCCCAGCCGGCGAAGCCTGACAGCGCGGCGAAATCCGGTGGCTCCTCGACCGGATCGGGCGGATCTGCCTCGGACAGCGCCGACTAGCGTCGACGACCATTGTCTGGTGGGCCCCGTCTTGTCCGGCGGGGCCCACCGGCGTTGGCAGGGTTGCGTCGATTGCCCTCCTTTTGGCCGCGCGATAGCGATACCGTTGGGCTTCTCTACCGCTGCGCTGAGGGGAGTTTCCAGATGCGAGCTGGTCGGCTACGGTCCGCTGACAGTCCACGATCAGGCTCGCGATCACCCGCACGTCTGCTCACCCTCATGGCGGTGCTGATCGGGCTCGTCGGCGCCGCCTGGCTTGCCCCGGCCCATGCCTCGGCTGAGGGTGAGAACTACATCGTCGCCACCGACATCACCTTCGCGCCGTTCGAATTCCAGGATGTGGATGGGAAATTCGTCGGGATCGACATCGACCTCATCAACGAGATCGCGGCGAACCAGAAGTTCAACGTCACCATCAAGCCGCTGGGCTTCGACGCCGCGCTGCAGGCCGTTCAGGCGAATCAGGCCGACGGGGTGATCGCGGGTATGTCGATCACCGATGAACGCAAGAAGGTGTTCGACTTCTCGGATCCGTACTTCGAATCCGGTGTGCAGATGGCGGTGCTCGCCACCAACGACGACATCAAGTCCTATGCCGACCTGCGGGGTAAGCGCGTCGCGGTCAAGAACGGCACCGAGGGTGCCAAGTTCGCCGAGTCGATCAAGGGCAAGTACGGGTTCCAGATCGTCTCGTTCGCCGATTCCGCCTCGATGTTCGAGGAGGTCAAGACCGGTAACTCCGTGGCGATCTTCGAGGACTACCCGGTGCTGAACTACGGCATCCAGCAGGGCAACGGGTTCAAGACCGTGACCCCCAAGGAGAAGGGTTCCAGCTACGGTTTCGCGGTCAACAAGGGCCGTAACGCCGAGCTGTTGGCCAAGTTCAACGCGGGCCTCAAGGACCTCAAGGAGTCCGGCCGCTACGACGAGATCCTGAAGAAGTATCTCGGCGCGGGCGCCGCGGAAGCCGACAACTCCTTCATCGGATTGCTCAAGAGCACCTACCCATTCCTGCTGGCCGGCCTGAAGATGACGCTGCTCCTGACGGTGGTGTCGATAGCCATCGCGCTGATTCTCGGTATCTTCTTCGGGCTGTTGCGAGTCTCCCGCTCGATCGTGTTGCGGGCCATCGGCACCACCTATGTGGACATCTTCCGCGGCACACCGCTACTGGTGCAGGCCTTCTTCATCTACTTCGGCATCCCGACGGCATTGGGCTTCCAGATGTCGGCGCTGACCGCGGGCATCATCACGCTCTCGCTCAACGCCGGGGCCTATATGACCGAGATTGTCCGTGGCGGAATCCAATCCGTGGACAAGGGGCAGATGGAGGCATCGCGCAGCCTGGGCATCGGCTACCTGCCGACGATGCGCAAAGTCATTCTGCCGCAGGCGGTCCGGACCATGATCCCGTCGTATGTCAACCAGTTCGTGATCACCCTCAAGGACACCTCGATCCTGTCGGTGATCGGTATCGCCGAGCTGACCCAGACCGGACGGCTGATCATCGCCCGTAACTACCAGTCGTTCACCATGTGGCTGATCATCGGCATCATCTACTTCATCGTCATCATGGCGCTGACGAAGCTCTCTGACCGGATGGCGAATCGGCTAGATAGGAAGGGCACTGCGAAATGACCCATCTGGTACCGGAAGCCGTGTCCGCCGAGCCCGAGGGCACCGTCAAGATCCGCATCGAGGGCTTGAAGAAGTCGTTCGGCGATCTGGTGGTCCTCGACGGCATCGACACCACGATCAGTAAGGGTGAAGTGGTCTGTGTCATCGGACCGTCGGGATCGGGGAAATCCACCTTCCTGCGGTGTCTCAACAAGCTCGAGGACATCACCGCCGGCAAGGTCACCGTTGACGAGTTCGACCTCACCGACCGGAAGGTGAACCTGGACAGGGTTCGTCAGCACATCGGCATGGTGTTCCAGCACTTCAACCTGTTCCCGCACATGACCGTGATCGACAATGTGACGCTGGCGCCGCTGCTGACCAAGAAGATGGGCAAGGGCGCCGCCGAGCAGAAGGCCATGGAGCTGTTGGCCCAGGTGGGACTGGCGGAGAAGGCCAAGGTCAAACCGGCCACCTTGTCCGGTGGTCAGAAGCAGCGCGTCGCGATCGCCCGGGCATTGGCGATGAACCCGTCGATCATGCTGTTCGACGAGGCCACCAGCGCACTGGATCCCGAGATGGTCGGTGACGTGCTGGAAGTGCTGCGCGAACTGGCAGAGGGCGGCATGACGATGGTGGTGGTCACCCACGAGATGGGGTTCGCCCGCGAGGTGGCTTCTCGGGTGATCTTCATGGCCGACGGCAACATCGTCGAGGACGGCACCCCGGCCGAGGTGTTCGGCAATCCCAAACATCCTCGGCTGCAGGAGTTTTTGTCGAAGGTGCTGTAGCGGTGCCGGAGCCGGTCAGCCCTGCTCGACCACGTTGGACTGACCGGAGTTGGACACATCGGGTTGCCCGGTGTGGAAGGTGACCCGGTTCTCGAAGCCCGATACACCGATGGTGTCGACGGATTCGATGCTGATGGTGTTCTGCACGCCCGATACCGTCACGGCGGCGCAGTGGCCGGTGATCTCGAGTCGGTTCTCGATGCCGCTGACGATCACGGTGTGGTCCTGGCAGTCGAGGGTCCGGTTCTCGCCGACCCCCGAGATGATGACGGTCTGGCCCGCCGGCACCTGGGTCGAGGCATCCGGTCCGGGCGGCGGGACGGGACTGACCACGGTCTTCCGGATGGTCGTCGACTGGCTGTCGGTGAACGTCTCGGTCTTGCCGGACCCGGTGTCGCTGAACATCAGACTGGCCGCGATACCGCCGGCCACCAGGGTCGCCGTCAGCACGCCGAACAGGATCAAGAGCGGCATGGTGCCCGCGTTGCGTCGCGGCTGCGGCGGCGCGGGATACGGCTGGTAGCCCGGCCACTGAGCCGGAAGTCCCGGAGGTACCGGAGGTGGAGGCGGGAAGCCGCTATAGCCCCCGGTTCCGAGCTCGGATGTGCGCGCGGAGTCGGCCAACGGGCGCTCGAGTTCCCGGATGCGGGCCTCGGGGTCGTCCTTCGGGTCCATGCGCAGATGCTTGCACACCAGGGCCCGCAGAGATAGTTGCTTGCGACAGCGAACAACCGTTTCGGCGCGACTCACCTTTCACAGCTGTAACAGATGATGGCCGGTGCGCTACGGCGGTGAAACGTTGACGTTGGCGAAAGTTTGCTGGCGTGTCGCAGTGTGATCTATCGCTCACTTTTGCCGGCAATGGTAAGAATCGCCATTGACGGCCAAGTTGGCGGCTGATTGAAAGTTTGTCATCGCAAGCTGCGAAGTCCCTGGTAACACGCATTTAATGCAATGCGGCCAAAAGGTAACGGGTCGATAACGAAGAATTTTCTAAGCGCTTTCTGAGAGAGAGTCGGGAGCTATCGCGCATTCGCTGTCAAGTCGTCCTGAGGCGCTCATTTTCGTCGCTAGACTCGAACTAACCGCGCCATTCCCGGCGCAGATAGACCTGGAATCTAGTGCCGGTGACACCATGCCGGTGGAGGTGCCGAAAACGATGGCAAAGAACTTCCTGCGAGCGCTGAGCGATCTGGCGCGCCGCGACCGCCATGACGGGGCCGTCGAGGATGCATCGGCCCACGGCGTCGTGTTCGACGGTGCGCTCGATGACCTCGACGTGGCAGGCCTGGCTGAGGTCGGCCGCGGGCCCATCGGCGACATCGCCGTGGATCCCGACCGCGACACCGTGGTGGTCACCAATGCCGGCGCCGAGAGCCTCACCGTGATCAACCCCCACACGCTGGGGCTGGTGGGCTCGGTCCGCCTGGCCGGGGACCCGTTCGCCGTCGTCGTCGCCGACGATCGTGCCTATGTCAGTGTCACCACCGCCGGACACGACTCGATCGTGACGGTCGACACCGTCACCGGCGAGGTGCTCGCGGAGTACCCGTTGGCCTTCAGCGTCACCGCCCTGGCCATCAGCCCCGACGGCAAGCGCGTGTTCGCCGGCCGCACCGGGCTCAACCGCATCGATATCGCCGTCATCGACACCACCGCTGAGCGAGTCGGCACCATCGACATCGCCACCGGCACCGGCGTCAACCTCGATGCCATGCGGGTCGACGCGACCGGCAAGCGGCTGTACGTCGCCACCTCCGATGTCCGTGGCAGCCGGTTGGTGGTCATCGACGCCGAGACCGCCCAGGCGCAGGCCACGGTCTGGATTGGCGCACCGATCCGCGACCTCGCGATCAGCGACGGCATCGCCCACGTGCTGACCTCCGACCGTGAGCGCCGTGGTGTGGTGCACACCGTGGACCTGACCGCGGCGACCGTGGTCGACGCAGTCGAGGTCGGCGGCGCCCCGACCCAGCTGGTGCTGAGCCCCGATGCCACCCGCGCCTATGTAGTGGACTACGACCGCGTCACCGTGTGGTGCACCCTGACCAGCCAGATCCAGGGCAGCGTGAACGTGCACGCCCAGCCCGCGGCGGTCGCCGTGCGCCAGGACGGGACCCGGCTGTACGTCGCCGATTACGCCGGGCAGGTCAACGCCTTCGACGTCGCCGCGGCGCTGCCCGCGCTGTATTCGGATCTGGTGTCCGCTGAGTTCGCGGAACTGCCTGCCCTGGAGCCGGCCGGCGCCTGATTTAGCGCCATCGGTAGCGGGTGCGGGGCCGCCCGGCCTTGCCGTACTCGGTGTTGCGAACGACGGTGCCGTCATCGGCCAGACGCTCGAGGTAGCGCCACGCCGTCACCCGCGACACTCCCACCCGCTTGGCCGCCTCATCGGCGGTCAGCCCGTCGGGTTCATCGCGCACCGCGGCGGCGATCTCCTCGGTGGTCTGCGGCGCCGCGCCTTTGGGTGCGGTGGATCTATCTGTGGCGACCCGTAATTCGGCCAATGCCCGGTCAACCTCGGCTTGGCTGGCGGCATCGGTTCCGGACGGCAGCGCCGAACGATAGCGGCGGTAGCGCTCCAGCCGATCGCGAAATGCTGCGAAGGTGAACGGTTTGAGCAGATAGGCCAGGGCGCCGTGGGCCACCGCCGCTCGCACCATCTCCAGGTCACGTTCGGAGGTGATGGCGATGATGTCAGGTGCAGGCCGCAACCCAGATAGGCCGGACGCCAACGAGATTCCGCTGGTATCGGGCAACCCGATATCCAGCAGCACCAGGTCGACGGGATGCTCGGCCGCGGCGGCCGCAGCCGCCGCCCGCATGGCCTCACGTGCGGTATGTGCCACCGCTGTGACCGAGAATCCTTCCAGACGGCCGAGATAGGCCTGGTGGGCCTCGGCGATCAACGGATCGTCCTCCACGATCAGCACATGGATCGTCATGCGCCGCGCCCTCTGTTCATTGCCGCGGCACCGTCGCCGTCACCACCGAACCGTAGCTGACATCGGCGCGCAGTGTCCCGCCGTGCCTGCGGATCACCTGAGCCACCAGCGCCAGCCCCAGTCCGCGACCAGCGGTATCGCCACCCTTGGTGGAATATCCACGCCGCATGGCCTTTTCGAAGGTGCCCGGGTCCATGCCGGATCCGCTGTCGGCCACGCGGATCAACAGGTCGTGGTCGTCCTGGCTGACCGTGACCTCGATCCATGGATCCTCGAGGTCGCAGGCATCCATCGCATTGTCGATCAGGTTACCCAGCACCGTCACCATCTCCTGGCCGGAGAGCACGGTGTCGGCGGACAACTGGGTGTCCTCGGTGACCGTCAAGGTGATCCCTCGTTCGTCTGCCTGAGCCGTCTTGCCGAGAAGCAGGGCGATCAGGGCCGGTTCACCAACGGCCTGCGATAACCGGTCCACCAGGCGCTGCGACAGCTCCAATTCGCTGGTGGCGAACCGGACGGCGTCCTCGGATCGGCCCATCTCCACCATGGTGACCACCGTGTGCAGTTTGTTCGCCGACTCGTGAGCCTGTGCCCGCAATGAGTCGGTCAGGACCTGCAGCGAGCTGAGTTCGCCCAGTGCGCCCTGTAATTCGGTGCGATCGCGGATCGTGACGACCTCCGATCTGATCCCCCGGTCGCTTCGCTCCTGCCCGCCGGACCCTGAATCGGCGACCCGGGCCCGGTTGACCACCAGAACCCGGTCGGCGGTGACGTGCAACTCGTCGCGGACCGCGGGGCCGGCGCTGCGGAGAAATTCGGGCAGATCCTGTGCGCGCACAGGCCCGGGCGCCAGGCCCAGCAGTCGGCGCGCTTCGTCGTTGGCCAGTGCCACACCGCTGCGATCGAGCACGATCAGCCCCTCGGACACCGAATGCAGGATTGCGTCATGGTGGTCGTACATGACCCGCAGCTCATCGGGCCGCAGGCCCCGGGTCTGGCGCAGCAGTCTGCGCCGGATGGCCCACACCCCGATCATCGAAATGCCCAGTGCGGCAGCGGTTACCGCGCCGATCACCGGAATCTGTGCACGCCATCGCTGGGCCAGTGTCTGCTCAGTGATTCCCGCCGAGACTAGACCCACGATGCGGCCGTCGTGAGCGCGTACCGGTGCGATCGCACGCACCGACGGACCTAGCGTCCCCGTGTAGACCTCGCTGAACGTCTCGCCGCGCAACGCGGGCTCGACCGTGCCCAGGTAGTGTCCGCCGATCTGGCTGGGATCGGTGTGGGTGAACCGAATTCCATCCGGAGCCATGATCGTGATGAACGCGATGTCGGTGCCGGTGCGCACCGCCTCGGTCACCGGTTGCAAAACCTCTGTCGCGGTACCGGATTCGATTGCCGCGGCGGTGGACGGGGAATCGGCCAGAGCCGTGGCGATACCGATCACCTGCTGGCGGGCCGCATCCTCGCCATTGCGGCGGGCATCAAGAATGGCCCACGCCGTGCCGGCCAGCACCACCACCGCGACCACCAGTACCTGCAGTGCGATGGCCTGCCCGGCCAGTGAGCGCGGCCATGAGCGGCTCAACAGCCGCTGCCACCAGCGCGCCACAGCACCTCCGGATCGTGAACGTGATGAACCATGAAATTAAGTGTCCCCGTGTACCCATAGTGATGGGCACGCCCCGGTCCCGGGCCACTTCCTCACGGCATTCCTGATCGTCGATTTCAGGGTGGTTGGCGGGCGGAGAGTCGTAGGATCTGACCATAAGCAGGGTCGAGGGGTAGATCCGAGGAGACCTGCGATGAGCTGCATCATTCGTCGCTTGACCACCATCATCACGGCTACGGTTGCGTCACTGGCATTTGTGACAGTCATATCCCCGGGGCTCGGTAACGCGGCCGAATGCGGAGCGGGGACCGTCTACGATCCGCCCTCGAACAGCTGCGTGGCGGCACCGTTGCCGCCGCCCCCACCGCCCCCGCCGCCGGCCTGGAACGGTGACATCACGCCCTACTTCTCAGTCGGCATCTGCGCACCGATTCCCTTTGTCTCGCTCTGCGCCGGTATCTGAGTAAGTGAACGCCGGTCCCGACCCCGAAGCCGTTCGGCTCGGGGCCGGGTCGCTGCGTGAACACAATGAACTAAAACGTGACCTGCCTCACCCTGTGGGCGAAGGTGCTTGTACAGCGCATCGACGGTCGAACCGGACTGTCGAGCCGGACCGAACCGGAGGGTGTACCGATGAGCGTGTCTGCAGATCCGCAACCAGCGCCGTCGCCCGCGCGTCGTCGCGATCGCACCCATTGGCTCTACATCGCCGTAATCGCGGCCGTCGTCGTCGGCGTAATCGTCGGACTGGTGGCGCCCGAGGTCGGCAAGAGTGTCGGCGTGCTCGGCACCATGTTCGTCAACCTGATCAAGATGATGATCGGGCCGATCATCTTCTGCACGATCGTGTTGGGCATCGGTTCGGTACGCAAGGCGACTACTGTCGGCAAGGTCGGCGGTCTGGCCTTCTGCTACTTCCTGGTGATGTCCACGGTCGCACTCGCGATCGGTCTGGTGGTCGGCAACCTGCTCGACCCCGGCTCGGGTATGCACCTGACTGACAAGACCGCCGGGCAGGGCGCCGCACTCGCCGAGAAAGCGCACGAGGCCGGCGGCCTGATGGAATTCGTCGAGCACATCATCCCGAACACCCTGCTGTCCGCGCTGACCGAGGGCAGCGTGCTGCAGGCATTGTTCGTGGCGCTGCTGGTCGGGTTCGCACTGCAGGGCATGGGCAGTTCCGGTGAGCCGATCCTGCGCGGGATCGAATATCTGCAGAAGCTCGTGTTCAAGGTGCTGATCATGATCCTGTGGCTGGCGCCCATCGGCGCCTTCGGCGCCATCGCCAACGTCGTCGGGCAGACCGGCTGGACCGCCGTCACCCAGCTGCTGACGCTGATGCTCGGCTTCTATGTGACCTGCGTGGTGTTCGTGTTCGGTGTGCTGGGCGTACTGCTGCGCGCAGTGTCGCGGGTGTCCATCTTCAAGCTGGTGCGCTACCTCGCCCGCGAGTACTTGCTGATCTTCTCGACGTCCTCGTCGGAGTCGGCGCTGCCGCGGCTGATCGCCAAGATGGAGCACCTGGGCGTCGACCGCAGCACGGTGGGCGTGGTGGTGCCGACCGGCTACTCGTTCAATCTGGACGGCACCGCGATCTACCTGACCATGGCTTCGCTGTTCATCTCCGACGCGATGGGTGACCCGCTGTCGATCGGCGAGCAGATCTCACTGCTGGTGTTCATGATCATCGCCTCCAAGGGCGCAGCGGGGGTCAGCGGTGCCGGGCTGGCCACGCTGGCCGCCGGGCTGCAGAGCCACCGACCCGAGCTGCTGGATGGCGTCGGGCTGATCGTCGGGATCGATCGGTTCATGTCCGAGGCACGTGCGGTGACCAACTTCTCCGGCAATGCGGTGGCCACCCTCCTGGTCGGCTCGTGGACCCACACCGTGGACCAGGCCAAGGTCGATGCGGTGCTGCGCGGTGACGACCCGTTCGACGAACTCACCATGGTCGACGACCATCCGGCCCGCACCCCCGGCCGGGCCTCTGTGGTCGGTGAACCGTTGTGACCTGTTGCTCGTATTACTCGTGCACACCCACGAGAGAGCAATGGAGACACGGGAATGCGAGCGTCAGTGATCATGCTGGCCGCATCGGGGACGGCAATCGGAACCCTTCTGGCCACGGCCGTTCCGGCGCATGCCGACTCAGCCGTCGTGGTGATCGGTCAGTTGGAGGCTGAAGGGTTCCAGGTCAACGTCGACCGGATCGGCAGTGCACCACTGGACCAGTGCACCGTCACCAGCATCCGAAACCCGCAGAACCAGATTCAGTTCATCCGGGTCGAGCGGTTCGGCAAGAACGGGATCTCGGAATTCGACCTGATTCCGGTGGTGCGACGCACCATCACGGTCTCGCTGGACTGCTCGAAGTGAACCTTAGCGCTGGCAGTTCAGTGACACCGACACCGTCTGGCTGGTGACCGCCGGAACCAGGATCCGATCGCCCCCGAGGCCCGGGCCGACGTAGGGTACCCACTGGCTGACCTGCTGCGGGTTACGCACATTGGTGACCACGCACTGATCGATCGGGGCGGTACCGATGCGGTCGATCGTCACCGTGTATCCCTGCGACTGCAGTCGGCTGATCACCTGCGCAGCGGTTTCCTCAGCCGAGGCCACCGCAGTCGAAGCGCCCAACGCCCCGAACACCGCAGCAGCGACTGCCACCAGGGACCAGTTCACCCGCATCGGCCTCATCCTCGCGCACCTTTCCGTCGTTGGGCTCATCTTCCTCCACTTGCAGCGTTTGGGGAATTCGATGGGTTCCCGCCGGTGCCGATCGGCGGGCGAATAGCATCCGGTCGATGGACAGCACGATGCAGAACTGGCCGTTGACGATCACCGCGATCCTGCGACATGCCTGTGGCGTGAACGGTGAGCGCACCGTCACTACGGCCGAAGGTCAAGGCCGCTACCGCACCATCAGCTACCGGGAGGTGGGCGAGCAGGCGGCCCAGCTGGCGCACGCCCTGCGTGGCCTCGGGGTCAGCGGCGACGACCGGGTCGGCACATTCCTGTGGAACAACACCGAACATCTCGTCGCCTACCTCGGCGTGCCCGCGATGGGCGCGGTGCTGCACACGCTGAACATCCGGTTGTCGCCGGAGCAGATCGCCTACATAGCCAACGAGGCCGAGGACCGCGTCGTCATCGCCGATGCGTCGGTGCTGCCGCTGCTGGCCCGGGCGCTGCCGCAGATGCAGACCGTGCACACCGTGATCGTCGTCGGGGAGGGTGACCTGGCCCCGCTGAGCGCCGCCGGGAAAACCGTATTGCGCTACGACCAGACCCTGGCCGGTCAGCCCACCGAGTTCGACTGGCCCGAGATCGACGAAAACTCCGCGGCGGCGATCTGTCACACCAGCGGGACCACCGGCAATCCGAAAGGCGTGGTCTACAGCCACCGGTCGACCTACCTGCATGCGCTCAACGTCTGCACCGCCAACGCGCTCGACGTCAGCAGCAGCGACACGGCGCTTCCCATCGTGCCGATGTTCCACGCCAACGCCTGGGGATTGACGTATGCGGCGGTGATGGCCGGCGCCAACCTGGTGATGCCCGACCGGTTCCTGGACGGGCTCTCCTTGATCGAGCTGATCGAGTCGCAGCGCCCAACCCTGGCCGGCGCGGTGCCGACCATCTGGAACGACGTCATGCACTGCCTGGAAAAGAATCCGGGGCACGATGTTTCGTCGCTGCGGCTGGTGGCCTGCGGTGGTTCGGCGGTACCGCTGTCGCTCATGCAGACCTTCCAGGAACGTCACGGCGTGACCATTCAGCAGGCCTGGGGAATGACCGAGACCTCGCCGATGGCCCTGGTGGCCAAGCCGCTGCCCGGGGTGACCGAGGAGCGGCACTGGGAAATGCGGGTCACCCAGGGCCGGCCGATGTGCGGCGTGGAGGTCCGCATCGTCGATGACGCCGGCAACCCACTGCCCAACGACGGCACCTCGGTCGGCGAGCTCGAGATTCGCGGGCCGTGGATTACCGGTTCCTACTACCTGGGCTACGACGCCGACAAGTTCGACTCCGGCTGGCTGCGGACCGGCGACGTCGGCGTGATCGACGCGCAGCATTACGTCACGTTGACCGACCGGGCCAAGGACGTCATCAAATCCGGCGGTGAGTGGATCTCCTCGGTGGAGTTGGAGAACCACCTGATCGCCCATCCTTCGGTGCTGGAAGCGGCGGTGGTCGGGGTGCCCGACGAGCGCTGGCAGGAGCGCCCGCTGGCCGTCGTGGTGCTGAACGAGGGCGCGGCGGCCACCCCGGCAGAGCTGCGGGAGTTCTTGGCGGAGAGGGTGGTTCGCTGGTGGCTGCCCGAGCGCTGGACTTTCGTCGATCAGGTGCCGCGCACCAGCGTCGGCAAGTACGACAAGAAGGTCATCCGGACCCGCCACGCCGACGGTGTCTACGAGGTGGTCGAGCTCTAGTCCTCCCGCCAGTTCTCCCGCGAGCAGACACGGAGTCGCACTGTCGACCCTTGATTTGTGCGAGTCCGCGACTGCTCGGCGGGGAGGTCCTAGCGCTCGGCGCGCTGGTAGGCGGTCACCACGGCCGCGCCGCCCAGCCCGATGTTGTGCTGCAGTGCGGCGTTGACGCCGGAGACCTGGCGCTTGTCGGCGGTGCCGCGCAGCTGCCAGGTCAGCTCGGCGCACTGGGCCAGGCCCGTCGCACCCAGCGGATGCCCCTTGGAGATCAGCCCGCCCGACGGATTGACCACCCAGCGGCCGCCATAGGTGGTGTCGTTGTTGTCGATCAGGCGCGGCGCCTCACCCTCAGCGCACAGGCCCAGGGCCTCGTACAACAGCAGCTCATTGGCGGAGAAGCAGTCGTGCAGCTCGATCACCTGGAAGTCCTCCGGTCCGAGCCCGGACTGTGAGTAAACCTGCTGGGCGGCTTGCACATTCATGTCATAGCCGATGATGTTGGCGGCGCTGCCATCGAAGGTCGAGGCGAAGTCGGTGGTCATCGCCTGACCGACGATCTCGACGGCCTGACCGGCCAGCCCATGCTTGTCGACGAACGCCTCGCTGGCCACGATCGCCGCGCCCGACCCGTCGGAGGTGGGGGAGCACTGCAGCTTGGTCAGCGGATCGGAGATCATCTTGGCGGCCAGGATGTCGTCGAGGGTGTACTCGTCCTGGAACTGGGCATACGGGTTGTTCACCGAATGCTTGTGGTTCTTGTAGCCGATCTTCGCGAAATGTTCGGCGGTGGTGCCGTACTTCTTCATGTGCTCGCGCCCGGCCGCGCCGAACATCCACGGCGCGACGGGGAAGGCGAACTCGTCGATCTCGGCCAGGGCCTTGACGTGCCGGCCCAGCGGAGATTCACGGTCCTGAGCGCCGCTGCCCAGGGCGCCGGGCTGCATCTTCTCGAAGCCGAGCGCGATCGTGCAGTCCGCTAGCCCACCGCGAATCGCCTGTGCGGCAAGGTAAAGCGCGGTCGAGCCGGTGGAACAGTTGTTGTTCACGTTGACGATCGGGATGCCGGTCATGCCGAGCTCGTAGAGTGCGCGCTGGCCCGAGGTGGAGTCACCCGAGCAGTACCCGACGTAGCCCTGCTGTACCTGCGAGTAGTCGATGCCGGCGTCCTGTAACGCCTTGGTGCCCGACTCGCGCGCCATGTCCGGGTAGTCCCAGCCCTCGCGGCGACCTGGTTTTTCGAACTTCGTCATCCCGACGCCGACGACGAAAACTTTGTTAGCCATGTCGAGAAACATACTCGTGGTGTAGAGATGATTGGAACACGTTCTAGTTTCTCGGAGGGTGCCGTGCTCAAAGTCGTGCAGTGGGCTACCGGTGGGGTCGGCGTGGCCGCGATCAAAGGTGTCCTCGAACATCCTGAGCTGGAACTGGTCGGCTGCTGGGTGCACTCGGACGCCAAGAACGGCCGCGATGTCGGGGCGATCATCGGCACCGAACCGATCGGCGTCACCGCCACCAACAGCCTCGAGGAGATCCTGGCGCTCGACGCCGACGCGGTGATCTACGCACCGCTCATCCCCAACCCCGACGAGGTCGCCGCGCTGCTGCGCTCGGGAAAGAACGTGATCACCCCCGTCGGCTGGCTGTACCCCAGCGAGAAGCAGGCCGCACCGATGCGGGCCGCCGCGGTGGAGGGCAACGCCACGCTGCACGGCACCGGCATCGCGCCGGGCGGGATCAGCGAGAAGTTCCCGCTGGTGTTCTCCGCGATGGCCACCGGGGTGAAATTTGTTCGTGCCGAGGAGTTTTCCGATCTGCGCACCTATGACGCGCCCGACGTGGTGCGCCACGTCATGGGATTCGGCGGTGCTCCCGACACCGCGCTGAGCGGACCGATGCAGAAGATGCTCGACGGCGGCTTCATCCAGGCCGTCAAAATGGTCGTCGACCACATCGGTTTCAAGATCGATCCGCGGATCCGGGCCACCCAGGAGATCGCCGTCGCCACCGCGCCCATCGACTCGCCGATCGGCGTGATCGAACCCGGGCAGGTCGCCGGCCGCAAATTCCACTGGGAGGCCCTCGTCGACGGCGAACCCGTCGTCCGGGTCACGGTGAACTGGCTGATGGGCGAGGAAAACCTCGATCCCGCATGGACTTTCGGCCCGGCCGGGCAACGCTACGAGATGGAGGTCCGGGGCAACCCGGACTTCACGGTCATCATCAAGGGCTTCCAGTCCGAGGCGGGGGAGGACGGCCCGGAGTCCGGTGTGGTGGCCACCGCCGCGCACTGCGTCAACTCGGTGCCCGCGGTGTGCGCGGCCGAACCCGGCGTCGTCACCTACCCGGACCTGCCGCTGATCAGTGGGAAAGCCGCACCCGGGCTCGCCGGCCGAGCTGGCCATCCGGCCTGAGCTGAACCCTAGGGCCGCACCAGGATCCGGATCGGGTTGCCCTCCTGGCGTTCGAGCTTGTCGATACCCAGGGCCACGTCCTCCAGGGACACGATCTCGCTGATCGACCGGGACAGATCCAGCCGCCCCAGCGACACCAGCGCGGCCAACGTGGAGATGTCGACGTTCTGATAGCCCAGATGGCCGAGCACCTGCTTCTGGGTCAGGCCGAACATCGACGTCGGGCCGATCGTCGGCTCCTGGGCGCTCATCCCGACCGCGACCAGCCGGCCGCCGACCGTCAGCTGGCTCAGCGCCTGCTCAAATGTCGAGGCCAGCCCGACCGCGTCGAACGCCACGTCCAGCCCCCGGCCCCCGGTGACCTCGGCGATCTTCTCGCCGAGTCGCTCGTCGCCGGCGTTGAACGCGTAGTCGGCACCCAGCTCCAGGGCGCGATCCAGCACCTCGGGTTTGATGTCGATCGCCACCACCGGCACCGCGCCCACCAGCCGAGCCAGCTGCACGATGTGGGTGCCGACCCCGCCCAGGCCCCACACCCCGACCGACTCGCCGACGCCCACCTTGCCGGTGTGCACCACCGCGCCGTACGGCGTGGACACCGCGTCGGCCAGGATCGCGGCCTGCTCCAGCGGCACGTTGTCGGGCACGCGGGTCAACCCAACCGCCTGCGCCAGCGTGTATTCGGCCCACGCACCGTCATAGGCGAAGGCCATCAACCGGATTCGCAAGCAGTTGGCGATGTCGCCGCAGCGACAGTTGGGGCACTCCAGGCACGGCCGGCCCGCCGCGACGATGACCCGGTCACCCTCGGCCCAGCCGGTGACACCCGGCCCGAGCTTGGCGATGGTGCCCGAGGCCTCATGACCCTGGGTCACCACCGCGACCTGCGCCGGGAAGGTGCCATTGATCAGGCTCAGGTCGGAATGGCAGATCCCGCAGAACGCCACCTTGACCAGAACCTCGCCGGGTCCCGGTTCGGGAATCGGAACATCCTCAACCGCAATCCTTTTGGTGTCGGCGTAGAAGCGCTCCGCCCGCATGGTCGGACCAAGATCGGATGTCATGGCGTTTCCTTCCTCGACCCGGTTACTATCCGCATCATGGCACTTGAGCGGGTGGGCTGAGGGCATGTGCCGATTGTTCGGCTTGCACGCCGGCCACAAGCTGGTGGCGGCCACCTTCTGGCTGCTCGACGCCCCGGACAACCTGGCCGAGCAGAGCCGGCGCAACCCGGACGGCACCGGCCTGGGCGTGTTCGGCGCCGACGGCGTCGCGGTGCTGTACAAGGAGCCCGTGGCGGCGTGGCAGGACAGCGAATTCGCCACCGAGGCACACGATGTCACCGCAACGACCTTCATCGCGCACGTCCGCTATGCCACGACCGGCGCGCTCGACCTGGTGAACACCCATCCGTTCCTGCAGGATGGCCGGATCTTCGCGCACAACGGTGTGGTCGAAGGCCTGGATGTCCTCGACCGCCGGATAGCCGAGCTGGGCGGGACCGACCTGGTGGCTGGCCAAACCGACTCCGAACGGGTCTTTGCGCTCATCACCGCGGCCGTCCTGGCGCACGACGGCGATGTCGGCGCGGGGATCGTCGACGCCATCGGCTGGCTGGCCGACAACGTGCCGATCTACGCCGTCAATTTCCTGCTCAGCACGGCCACCGACATGTGGGCACTGCGCTATCCGGACACCCACGAGCTGTACCTGCTCGACCGCAGTCGCCCGGCGCAGCGACACCTGCGCCTGCGCAGCGCTCGGATCCGGGCCGAATCCGAGCGCCTGGCGTCGCAGCCGTCGGTGGTGTTCGCCACCGAGCGGATGGACGAGGAGAACTGGCAGCTCATCGCGCCCGGCGAGCTGGTACACGTCGACGCCGACCTGAAGATCGACCGACGGCTGGCGTTTCCGGTCCCGCCACGTCACCTGCTGCGCCGCGAAGACCTATCCGAGCAGGCAGCATCGTCGCAGCACCCCTGACCCTGACCTTGGACGCCCTGGCACACTCGACGTTCGTGACTTCCAAACGTGCACTTGTGCTTGCCGGCGGCGGTATCGCGGGAATCGCCTGGGAGACCGGCATCCTGCAGGGCATCGCCGACGAATCTCCCGAAACGGCTGACGCATTGCTCGCATCCGACGTGCTGGTGGGCACGTCGGCGGGCTCGACGGTGTCGGCACAGCTCGGCAGCGGGCTGAGCCTGGAGGAACTGTTCGAGCGCCAGATCGGTGCCGATTCCGCCGAACTCGACCCCGGCGTGAGCCTCGACAACATCACCGACCTGTTCGTCAAGGCGATGCTCACACCCAACACCACCAAGGCGCAGAAACTGCAGGGCATCGGCGCCGTGGCACTCAACACCGCCACCGTCGACCCGGCCGTGCGGCGCAAGGTGATCGAGCAGCGCCTGCCCTCTCACGACTGGCCCGCCCAGGTGCTGCGGATCTCGGCCATCGACATCGATACCGGCGAACTCGTGACGCTGGACCGGAACTCCGGGGTGTCGCTGGTCGACGCGGTCGCCGCCAGCTGCGCGGTGCCCGGGGTGTGGCCCGTAGTGACGATCGGCGGTCGCCGGTTCATGGACGGCGGCATCGGCAGCGCGGTCAACATGGCGCTGGCCGCCGACTGCGACACCGTGGTGGCACTGGTGCCGCAGGGCCGCTCGACACCGTCCCCGTTCGGTGGCGGCGCCGCCGAGGAGGTCGACGGCTTCGACGGACGATCGCTGGGGATCTTCGCCGACGACGACGCGCTGGCCGCGTTCGGGCCCAACCCGCTCGACCCGGCCTGTCGGGTGCTGTCGGCGCAGGCCGGCCGGGCCCAGGGCCGACGGGTGGCCGCCGAGGTCGCGGAGTTCCTGGCCGGCTGAGTCGCCGAGTTTCTAGCCGGCTGACCGCCGAAACCGCATTCCAGCAGGCCTCTTCTCGCACTTTTCCTGCCGGAACGCCGTTTCGGCGACAGTCAGCGGTCGAGCGCCTGGGCGGTCAACTCCTGCCCGACGGCGATCACCTCGGCGGCGCGGTTGAACTCCAGGCTCCGACACAGCGTGCGGGGCACCTCGATGAGCAGGTCGGGCGGATAGGCCGCGAGCGTGTGCCGGGCCAGCGCGGCCTGGGCGATGTCGATGGTGCGGTACATCACCTCGAAGCTGCCCAGTCGCGGTACCTCGGCGGTCTCGACGGCATCGGCCGGTGCCCCGTCCGGGGTGTCGGTCACCGGCGACCCGAACCGGCTCAGCACCGCGCGAGCCGTCGGCCGGTCCAGCACGCTGCGCACCGATGCGGTGTCGAGCACCGCCGAGGTGCTGCGCAGCATCCGGTTGAGCCACTCGGTGCTGGGCCGCGGCTCCGGGTCGGGGACGGGTGCCGCGGCCGTGCCGGGATCATCGCCGGACAGGCTGACCGCGATGGTCAGGTCGGCATTGACCGCGGCGATCGGCGCCATCGGCAGCGGGTCGAGAATGCCGCCGTCGCCCAGCAACCGACCGTCCAATACATGCGGGGCGATCACGCCGGGGATGGCGATCGAGGCACGGATCGCCGAGTCCACCGGGCCGCGCTGCAGCCACACCGGTTTGCCCGCAATCAGATCCGTCGCCACCGCGGTGTAGGGGATCGGCAGCTCCTCGATGGTGACCTCGCCGAGGATGTCGCGCACCGCGTCCAGGATCTTCTCGGCCCGCAGGATGCCGGCCGCGCTGATCGACGGATCCAGCAGGCGCAACACCGCGCGCTGGGT
This sequence comes from Mycolicibacterium frederiksbergense, assembly GCF_029893345.1. Classification (GTDB taxonomy): domain Bacteria; phylum Actinomycetota; class Actinomycetes; order Mycobacteriales; family Mycobacteriaceae; genus Mycobacterium; species Mycobacterium frederiksbergense_B. The sequence goes on from NZ_JARXVE010000013.1 coordinate 138,131, forward strand.
CAAAGTCCTTGCCCAGTCGGCGAAGTCGTCGAGCTTGCCGGCCGCGTGCAGTCCGCCGACCAGCGCCCCCATCGAAGATCCGGAGACGCCGACGATCTCGTGTCCGCGGTCGCGCAGTTCGTTGATCACACCGATGTGCGCGTAGCCACGCGCCCCACCGCTGCCAAGAGCCAACGCAACCCGCATGCCACCATTGTGAGTGAGGATCACGCGGGGCGGTATCGCACTGCGCCAGTATCGCCCGCGCAGTGCGCCGCCGTGGCAGGGTTATCCACCATGAGCGCGCCGTCCAAGGCAACCGCGGCGATCCGCGGGCTTGGTAAACCCAAACCGCGCGACGTGATCTCCGGCTTGGTCACCGGGTTGTTCTCCATCCCGGAAGGCATGGCCTACGCCAGCATCGGCGGATTCAATCCGGTGGCCGGCCTCTATGCCGGTGTCGTGCCGGGGATCATCGGCTCACTGTTCGCCCGGACCGTGCTGATGGTGACGACGCTGACCAGCGCGATCGCGCTGTCCTCGCGCAGCGTGCTCAAAGAGGCGGGGCTGGATCCGGCCGACCCGGCCAATGTCGCGGCGCTGGCCCTGGTGGTCGGCGTGGTGATGCTGCTGTTCGGGCTGCTGCGCTTCGGGTCGATCATGAACTTCGTCTCCAACGCCGTCATGACGGGGTTCTCCACCGGCATCGCCCTGCAGATCATCGCCGGGGTGCTCGGCGACGCGACGGGCTATAAACCGGACAGCGGCAACACGATCGGCAAGTTCATCGACTCGCTGACTCACATCGGGCTGTGGCACGGTACCGCCGTCGCGGTCGCCGCAGGCACCGTGGCGGTGTGGGTGGTGTTCCACTTCATCAAGCCGTTGGAGTCTTTCGCCACGTTGATCGCGCTCGTCGTGGTCACGGCCGTCGTCGCGCTCGCGCACATCGACGTCGAAACCGTCGGCGATATCGCCTCGATCACCAATTCTCTTCCCCCGGTGACCGTTCCGAATTTCGCGGCGATGCCGGAGCTGATCGTCGGCGGGGTTGCGGTGGCGCTTGTGGCACTGGCCCAGGCCGCCGGAATCTCGGCGGCGGTGCCCAACCCGGACGGCAGCCGCACCAATATGAACGGCGACTTCCTGGCTCAGGGTGCGGCGAACTTCACCGGCAGCTTCTTCGGTGCGTTGCCCACCGGCGGTTCACTGTCGCGCACCGGGGTGGCCACCTCCGCCGGCGCGCAGACCCGGTGGGCCGGCATCTTCGCCGGCATCTGGCTGGCGCTGCTGGTGCTGGTGGCCGGGTCGGCCGCCGAGATCATCCCGATGCCGGTGATCGGCGGGCTGATTCTGGTGATCGGCGCCGAACTGGTGGTCGGCCGCCTGCCCGACATCAAATTGGTGCTGCGGGTGGCGCCGCTGTCCGCGCTGGCCATGCTGGTCACCTTCGCGGCCACCACACAGTTGCCGCTGCACACCGCCATCCTCATCGGCGTCATCACCTCGCTGGTGCTCTACTGCGCGAAGGCGGCGCAGGCCGCGCAGCTGATGGCGCTGGTACCCAGTGGCGACGGCGGCTGGCAGTCGGCCCCGGTGCCGCAGCGCTGCGCCAGCGATGACGTGACCGTGCTGCACTACGCCGGGGTGGGTTTGTTCGCCGAGGTGGCCCGGATCGATGAGAAGTGGCCGCGGGCCGACGGCACCCACAACGCCGTGGTGGTGCTCAGCCTGCGCGCCCTGCCCGATGTGCCGTCCTCGGTGGCGATCAAGGCGCTGCGGCGGTGGGCCGGTGAGCTGGCCGCCAACAACGGGCGGCTGATCATCGCCGGGGTAAATCCGGGCAGCGCGGAGGTGCTGCGGCGCGGTGGGCTGGACGACATCCTCGGCGATGACGGCATCGTGTTGGCCACTGACCGGATATTCGGTGCCCTGGACGAAGCCGTCGCCGCGGGACGCGCCTGGATCGCTGCTCAGCCGGGTGAGCCGGGTGGTTTAACGCACCGTGATTCGAACTAGCTGCGCCGCCTAGCCGCACCACTCATTGGCGGCTCCCTGGGCGGCGACGATCACCGCGGCCTGCCGTTCCTGCGGCAAATCGGCCCAGGCTTGGTTGTAGGTACCAGGGCCTGGCACCGCACCGGGAGCCTGCAGGGTGGCCAGATACGGCTCGACCAGCGTCTTGGGATCGCCGCCTTTCTCGTCCATCCACACTTTCGCGGCGTGACAGGCCTGGAAATACTCCGATTCCTCCGACGAGGAGGCGGCGCCGACCGCCGTCGTGACGCCGCCAGGGGATATCCCGACCTCGCCGGGTTTCAGCGTCGGGGCCGCCGCGACCGTGGTGGTGGCCGGTGTCGGCTTTGTCGACTCTGCCGGCCCGGGCTTCCCCGACTCCGAACCGCACCCCGTCAAACCCACCGCCAGGGCGGCCGTCACGGTCAACGGTGTGGCCCACGTGTAACTGCGCATGCCGTCAATCTATGCAACACTGGCGGCCGTGACGGAGTGGACCGGATTCCTGGGGTGTTGTCGGGCGCGTTAGCGGACCCGTCTTCCTTTCCGACCCGTCATTCTTGGAGTTCTTCTGATGTTGTCCACGCTTGCACCCGTTCCTGCGGTGTCCGCTCCCACCCGGCTGCGATTGCCCGACCTGCTGCTCGCCACCGACCGCGCCGCCGACGATGTGTTGTCCGGCCGCTACGACCGGCTGCTGCGGGGATTGCCGCAGCATGACCGCTGGTACACCCGGATTGCCGGTGACGACGAACACGACGTCTGGCTGATCAGCTGGGTGCCGGACCGATCCACCGAACTGCACGACCACGGCGGCTCGCTGGGTGCGCTGACCGTGGTGTCGGGTGCGCTCACCGAGTCCCGCTGGGACGGCGGCGCGCTGCGGCGCCGACGCTTGTCGGCCGGTGACCAGGCGGCGTTCCCGCTCGGTTGGGTGCACGACGTGGTCCGCGCCCCTGACGCCGACCCGGTTGGCACACCGGGGGTCCAGCCGACGCTGAGCGTGCATGCCTATTCGCCGCCGCTGACCGCGATGTCCTATTACGAGGTGACGCCGCAGAACACGTTGCGCCGCAACCGCACCGAACTGACCGACGCACCGGAGGGCTAGACCGTGAGCCGAATCGATGCCCTGCTCGGTGATGCCCGGTCCCGACTGCGGCGGCTGCCCGCCGCGGATCTGCCCGCCGCGCTGGCCGACGGCGCGGTGTTGGTGGACATCCGCCCGGCCGCGCAACGTGCGGCCGAAGGTTCGGTGCCGGGGGCGTTGGTGATCGAGCGCAATGTGCTGGAGTGGCGCTGCGACCCGACCAGCGATGCCCGACTGCCGCAAGCCGTCGACGACGACGTGTACTGGGTGATCCTGTGCTCGGAGGGCTACACCTCAAGCCTGGCCGCCGCCGCATTGCTCGATCTGGGCCTGCACCGATCCACCGATGTGGTCGGTGGCTATCACGCATTGGTCGCCGCGGGTCAGGTGTGAGGCGTCAGCCTGGCCGGTGTTCGGGCGTGTCGGGCTCGGCGAGCACCTGCCGAGCTGCCCGCCTAGTAGCGACTTTGTCGCTGAAATCGCCACAGCCGTCGCTGTGACCCCTCCAGTCCCACGACGTGAGTCACATTGAGCACATGGGCCGCATCATCCACTGCTGCAATGGATTTCAAGCTGCCCACCTATCAGCGACTTTGTCGCTGATAGGTGGGCAGCGTATTGCCTCGTGTCAATATGCCCGCGAGGGGATTCGTTGCCTCATTTGGAAAGTGCCCGGTTGGGGTCGTTGCCTCATGTGT
>NZ_JARXVE010000014.1 GCF_029893345.1 Mycolicibacterium frederiksbergense
TCCACACCGACCAAGGCACCAACCAAACCCACCCCAAACCCGACGAACTAGCCGCCGCTTGACATAGGAGCAATGGTCGCTCGCGGTGCAAGGGGGGCGGAAACCTAGGCCGCGTCGGCGAGAGTCTCGACGTGGGTCGGAGTCACCCGCAACACTCCGGCGCTGGCGATGTCGTAGAACAACCCGATCACGTTGACCTGGCTGGCCAGCGGGTGTGCCTGCAGGGTCTGCACCTGCATCGCGATGTTGACCATCGATAGCTGATCCACGGTGCCGAAGCCGGCTTCGGCTGCCGACCGGGCCACTGGATGGCGGCCGTCGTCGAATGCGGTGAGGGAGGGCGTGCCATGGGCCAGCCAGGATTCCAGGTGCTTGTCGCCCGCGTCGATCTTGCCCAGCAGTGCCGTCATCGCACCGCAGCTGGAGTGCCCGCACACCACGATCGAGGAGACGTTGAGCTTGTTCACGGCGAACGCGATGGCCGCTTCGATCGAGGCATCCTCCTGTCCGGCCGGGATCATGTTGCCGACATTGCGCACCGTGAACAGGTCGCCGGGACCGCTGCTGGTGATCACGTTGGGCACCACCCGCGAGTCGGCGCAGGTCAGGAACAGCGTCTCGGGCCGCTGGGCGTGGACCAGCTCTTGCATGTGCTGGCGCAGTACCGGGGCGGTACGACGGTGATAGGCGGCCAGGCCGTCCAGCACCGAGGAGGACTGCTCACGCCGCCAGGAACTCCACGGCACGACGCCGGAGCGCTTGTCGAACGGCGTGAAGCCCCGCATCGGCGGACCGGCGACGGCGCTGCCCATCTCGACCGCCCCCACATCGTGAATGCCGACTGTGCCACCGGTGGCCACGTGCTGGCGCTGCCACTCTTCGATGGTGTCGTGGGCGGCGTGGTCGATGAAGTCGACCGACAGTTCCACGGTCACCGATGTGCCGGCCGGCACCTTGGCCAACGCGCTGGTGAGTGCGGGCAGCGACAGGAACGTGCAGGAACCTTCGATGGCGACGCGCCAGGTATCTCCCCCGGTGGCCTCGGCGACGATGTTGGTGCGCACCACCCGCCACACCGTCAGTGCCACTGCCAGCGCCAGCCCGATCAGCACGCCTTCCAACAGGTTCAGGAAGACGACGCCCACCACCGTCACCGCGTACACGGCCAAATCGCCTGTGCGCTTGGCGGTTTCGATATGTGCACGCTTGACCAGCTGGCAGCCGATGACGATCAGCAGGCCGGCAAGCGCGGCGGTCGGGATCATCTGGGCCAGGCCGGCGAACGGCACAGCGAAGACCAGGATCCACACACCGTGCAGGATCGCTGCCGCGCGGGTGCGGGCGCCGGCGGCGACGTTGGTGGAGCTGCGCACGATGACGCCGGTGACCGGAAGGCCGCCGATGGCGCCGGAGGCGATGTTGGCCGCGCCTTGGCCGATCATCTCGCGGTCGAAATCGGTGCGGGGGCCGGTGTGCATGCGGTCGACCGATACCGCCGATAGCAGGCTCTCGACGCTGGCGATCAGCGCGACGGTGAGCACACCGGCGGCGAATGCGCCCCAGTTGCTGTCGGGCAGGCTGGGCAGGGCCAGCGCGTCCAGCAAGGAACCGTTGATCTGGATGCGGCTGACGTCGCTGAAGGCGGCCAGCATTGACAGGGCCGTCACGCCGACGATGGCGACCAGCGGACCCGGCACCTTCTTGACCGGTGCGGGCACCCAGCGCCACGCCACCAGAATGGCGATCACCAGCGCGCCCAGGATGACGCCGTGACCGTGAGCGTTGACCAGCTGACCTGGCAATTCGACGACGTTGGCCCAGGCCGAGCTGTTGGAGCTGCCGCCGAGCAGCACGTGGATCTGCTGCAGGGCGATGGTGATGCCGATGCCGGCCAGCATGGCGTGCACCACGACGGGGGAGATGGCCAGTGCGGCCCGCGCCACCCGACTCAGCCCGAACAGCACCTGCAGCACACCGGCGCACACCGTGATGGCGCAGGTGACGGCCCAGCCGAACTGCGAGATCAGGCCGGCGACCACCACGGTGAGCCCGGCCGCCGGGCCACTGACCTGCAGCGGCGATCCACCCAGAGCGCCGGCGACGATGCCGCCGACGATCGCGGCGATGATGCCGGCCAGTACCGGAGCGCCGGAGGCCACGGCGATGCCGAGTGACAACGGCAGGGCGACCAGGAACACCACCAGCGAGGCGGGTAGGTCGTATCGCAGAACGGCTCGGGCCCGTTCCGCGAGTTGGGTGGTTTGCTGCATTACACGCCTCCGTCTGGAGTTGGTGTTGCGCGGACACGCAACGTTGCGAGTCCGCGCACAAATATTGGGGACGTTGTGGGTGAACAACGTCGAAAGGTGTTGGAGTGCAGTGCGACACAGGTCGATTTATTGATCTGCGGCACGGCTGCATCCAATTGCTGTGGGCGAGCGTATTTATGGCTGTGGGCAGGTGCAAGGAAGTCCGGGGCATGCATAGCGAACGCAAATGTTTCGCTGATGTGTCAATTCATGAATATGACTGGCGCACAGGGGAAAACGCTCAATATGGGGAGCGGGGCGGCGTCAAATGTTCACCCATCTGTTTGAAAATGTAAGTATTGCAATGAGTTTGCGATGGCTCATCGCTGGCCGTGAAAGTGACCAGCGTCATAGAAGACCGGCATTGCCTTAGAACTCCATATGAACTCCGTGACAACACTGTGTGTGCTCCGCACAATGGGGTCATGAGGACGATGTCCGTTTCCCCCCGTGCCCAGCAACCCCGCCAGGCCATCCTCGGACAGTTGCCGAAGATCCACCGTGCCGACGGATCGTCGATCCGGGTGTTGCTGGTCGATGATGAGCCGGCGCTGACCAACCTGGTCAAGATGGCCCTGCACTATGAGGGCTGGGAAGTCGATGTGGCCCACAACGGCCATGACGCGGTGGCGAAATTCGACGAGATCGAACCCGATGTGGTGGTGCTCGACATCATGCTGCCCGATATCGACGGGCTGCAGATCTTGCAGCGGGTCCGTGAGGCTGACGGCTACACCCCGACGTTGTTTTTGACCGCGAGGGACTCGGTGCTGGACCGGGTGTCGGGGCTGACCGCCGGGGCGGATGACTACATGACCAAGCCGTTCAGCCTGGAGGAGTTGGTGGCCCGGTTGCGTGGGTTGCTGCGCCGTTCCAGTCACACGACGCCGCCGTCGGATGAGACTCTCAAGGTCGGCGACCTGGTGCTCGACGGTGCCAGCCGTGAGGTGACCCGTGCTGGTGAGCCGATCAGCCTGACGGTGACCGAGTTCGAGTTGTTGCGTTACCTGATGCGTAATCCGCGTCGGGCGCTGAGCCGGGCGGAGATCCTTGATCGGGTGTGGAACTACGGGTTCGGCGGGAAATCCAGCATCGTGGACCTTTACATCTCGTATCTGCGCAAGAAGGTCGATGCCGAGCGTGAGCCGATGATTCGCACCGTGCGCGGGGTCGGCTACATGCTGCGGCCGGCATCGTGACCCGGTGATGCCGCCGAGATGGTGGTGGCCGCGTTCACTGCGTCGGCAATTGGTGCTGGGCGTCGGCTCGATCGTCACGGTGGTGTTGTTCGCGGTAGGGGCGTTGTCGGTGTACAGCCTGCGCACTTACGTGTCGGCGATGAGCGATACCGAGGTATCGCGGTCGCTGGCGGCGTTCAGTCACTCCTTCGAGAAGTGGCGTGAAAGTCAGGCCGGCCACGTGTTCACCGGGGATCCCGAGGCGCTGACGGCGTTCGTCGGGCAGGCTCCGGGCAATCTGATCGCGGTGCTGCACGACGGCGAGGTGATTCAGTCGGCGGTGTTCTCCGACGGTGAACCGCACCCGGCCCCGGTAGCGGTCACCCGTGCGCTCGACCATTACAGCTGGGTCGACGAGCATCCCCGCACGGTGCAGCTTCCGGTGCTGGGCTCCTATCGGCTGGCCAGCCAGACCGCGGGCAACGGCGATGTGCTGGTGTCCGGGGTGTCGCTGGACAGCGCGAACCTCGTGATCGCCCGCAAGACGGTGACCGTCGCGGTGATGATCGTCGTGGCGCTGATCGTCACCGCGTTGGGCACTTTCGTGGTGGTGAGGATCGCCCTGCGGCCGCTGCGCCGGATGGCTGCCACCGCGGCCAAGGTGGCGACGCTGCCGTTGGACGGCTCGGATCACCGCATCACCACGCGGGTCCGCGACAAGGACACGGACCCGGACAACGAGGTCGGCATCGTGGGGGAGACGCTCAATCAGCTGCTGGCCAACGTCGACAGCGCGCTGGCCGCGCTGGCCGCCTCCGACCGGCGGACCCGGCAGTTCCTCACCGATGCGAGTCATGAGCTGCGAACACCGCTGGCGGCGATCCAGGGCTATGCCGAACTCACCCGGCAGGACAGCGCGAACCTCCCGCCGACCACCGAGTACGCGCTGGCCCGGATCGAGGCCGAGGCGCGGCGGATGACCGGGTTGGTCAGCGATCTGTTGCTGTTGTCGCGGTTGGGTGAGGGGCAGGAGTTGGAGACCGATGATGTCGACCTGAGCGATCTGGTGGTCGACGCGGTCAACGACGTGGCGGTGGCCGCGTCCGACCATCACTGGGTGGCCGAGTTGCCCGATGATCCGCTGTGGGTGCGGGGAGACCTGGCGCGATTGCACCAGGTGGTCAGCAACCTGCTGACCAATGCGCGGGTGCACACGCCGCCCGGTGTCATCGTCACCGTGGCCCTGTCTCAGGCTGATGAATTCGCGGAATTGACGGTTACCGACAATGGTCCGGGCATTGATGCCGAATTGTTGCCGAATTTGTTCGGCAGGTTTGTCAGGGCCGATAAATCGCGGTCGCGGGAATTGGGTAGCACTGGTTTGGGGCTGGCCATCGTGGCGTCGATCGTCCAGGCGCACCACGGCACGGTCGCCGTGGCATCGAAGCCCGGTGCGACGGTGTTTACCGTGCGTATCCCGCTGGCTCCAGGGTTCGCTCCCGACGTTGCGGGACATACGAACAATATGAATTCGGCCTGAATATCCAATGCAGTAATTCATATGTGTTCAACATGAGTTGATGGACCCGGCCCAATTGCCTGCTTAGGCTGAAAGTATCTTCAGCACAAGAAAGGCAAGGTAATTCCGGCATGAGGAACATCGCGAGAAATGCCATTGTCGGCACCGTCGGAGCCGGCCTGGCCCTGGGTGCGCTGGGGCTGGCCGGCCCGGCTGCGGCAGCGCCGAGTGGGATGGGTTCGGCCCACCAGACCATCAAGCAATTGCAGGACGAGGGCTACCGCGTCATCCAAAGCCGGGTCGGCACCGGCTCGCTGGACGACTGTCGGGTCAGTGCGGTGCGGCCGGGCCGGGACATCACCGAACTCAAGGCGGCGCCGCGGGGCAACACCGAGGAGCGGGTCCGCTACACCACGGTCTATGTCGACCTGCACTGCGGTTAGCCGAAACCGATAGCGGTGGACCGCCCTATCGCCCCGGGATAGGGTGTCGGGCGTGCTGAGCAGAACGCTGATTGGCCTGGTGAGCGCCGCAGGGGCGGCAATGATGAGCATGCCCGCAGTTGCCCAAGCCGATCCGCCGCCACCGCCCGCCATTCCCAATGTGAATGCGTACCCGCCGGTCAAGACCTCCGAATACGCGGTCATGGACAACAACTGGTACGCCTTCAGCATCTCCGACGGCGTCACCTGCGTGTTGCAGCGCGGCGGCAGCTACGGCTGCAGCGGGCCGATCCCGGCCGCGCCGAACGGGGCCAACCTGGTCAGCGGGGGGCCCGGGGTGCCGGGGTTCGCCAGCTCCTCGGCACCGCTGTTCGCCGTGGTCGGTGACGCCAAACCGTTGCCGCCCAACTCGCGGATCAGCTACCAGACCATCAGCTGCGGCACCGACGGTGTGACGACTTCGTGCATCGACGGGCGCAATCAGGCGGGTTTCGTGATCAGCCCGTCGGGCAGCTTCGTCATCGGTAAGCAGGAGTCGGACTTCAAGCCCACCTTCACCATCGGCTGAGGCTCAGCCGATCCCCTCGAGGGTCTCCACCTCGCTGGTGCCGATGCCCGAGATCACGTGTGGTGACCGGCGACTCAGGATCCAGAACCACACCAGGGCGGCGGCCACGGTCGCGAGGAACAGCCACGGAATCATGTTGAGCGGGTAGGCCGGTACGGGATACACGTTGGCGTAGAACACATATGCCATGGAGACCACGGCCACCACGGCGGCCGGCCAGACCAGCGGAACCCGGGCGTTGATGCCACGCAGGAACACCACGGCGGCAATCGCGGCTGCCGCGTAGGCAACCATGTACCCGTAGGTGCCGTAGGTGTCCACCCAGGTCGTGACGTCCATCGCGTCGACGCCGCGCAGGTACATCACCACGGGCACCGCAACCACCAGTGGGCCGACCGAGAGCAGTGCGCGGTGTGGGGTCAGATGCGTCGGGTGGGTGCGGCCGATCGCCGACGGCATCACACCCTCCTTGCCCATGACGTAGAGGATGCGACCGATGACGTTCATCGGGGCGACGACCACGGCGAAGAACGACGCCGCGATACCGAAATTCAGGATCGGGTTGAACCACGTCGGCATGCCGACCATGGTGGCGATGTCATCGAGCGGCTGTGCGGATTCGCCGAGATCCGGTCCGAGCGCGGCCACCTGGGTGTAGGCGGCGAAGATGTAGAGCACGCCGACACCGGCCGCGCTCCACATGATTGCGCGCGGCACCGCACGGTAGGGGTCCTTGGCCTCGCGGGCCAACGCGTCGGCACTGGAGAACCCGACGAAGCCCAGGATGGCCAGCACCATGCCGACCACGATTCCCGACGGGGTCGCGGCACTCAGATCGAACTGGCCGGGGTCGAGTGCGTCGGGGCCCAGATGCACCAGCGTGACCACCAACAGCAGGATGATGATGGACACCGAGATCAGTTCCAGCACAAGAGAAACCCGCGCCGAGAGCCGAATGCCGCGAATGGTGAACAGGGTCGCCAATGCGCCCAGCACGACGGCCAGCACGATCTGGGTACCGACCCCCTGCACCGGTATGCCGAGCTGGTTGAGCAGAGTCCCGGTGTAGGCCACCGATCCGCTCAGGGATCCGGCCGCGATGCCGAAGCAGCCGATCAGCAGGCTGATCCCGGTCAGGTAGGCGCCGAACGGGCCGAGCGCCGTCGCGGCGTAGCTGTACAGCGAGCCGGCGGATGAGCGCCGTTTGGCGAACTGCGAGATGCAGTAGCCGACCGACAGGATCACGACCGTGGCCAGGGCGAACGAGACCCAGGTGGCGTTGGCTGCCGTGGTGTAGATGGCCGCGGCGGTGAACGCGATGACCGCGCTCGGTGCGATGTTGGCGATGGCCTGGGCGGCGAGTTCGCCGCTACCCATCACGCCACGCCGCAACCCGGCATCACCGGTGCTGGCACCGGTGCCCGTCTGAATATCTTGGGACACTGAGGTTCTCGTTTCTTATCAGGCGGTCTTGTCAGGCGGACGGGATGAGGAGTTGGCGCAGCGCATGACCCGCGGCGAGATCGTCGAGCGCGGCTGCGGCTTCGTCGAGCGGCCGGCGACCCGAGATCATCGATGCCAGATCGAGCTTGCCCGCCATCACCTCGTCGACCAGGGCGGGGATATCACGTTCGGGTACCGCTGATCCGTAGTTGGATCCGAGGATTCGTTGGTCGGCCTCGGCGAGGGCCAGCGGCTCGAAGCTCGCACGCTCGCCCTGCGGGGGCAGGCCGACGATGACGGCGGCGCCGCCGAGCCCGAGTGCGGCGATGGCCTGTTCGGTGGTGACGATCTTGCCGATCGCGTCGAACACGTAGTCGTATCCGGCGTCGTCGACCACTGCTCGCAGAGCCGCGACCACATCGTCGGCGGTCGATGCGTCGACCACGTCGGTGGCCCCGAGTGTGCGTGCGAGAGTGAGCTTTTCGGCGACGACATCCACCGCGACGATCCGCGACGCGCCGGCCAGCCGCGCGCCCTGCACACAGGCCAGCCCCACTCCGCCGCAGCCGATCACCGCGACCGTCGAACCCGGTTGCACCCCAGCGGTATTGCGCACCGCGCCCACACCGGTAGCGATCGCGCAGCCCACGATTGCGATGTCTTCCAGGGGTGCATCCTTGCGCACCTTGATCGCACCGCTGCGCGGCACCACGACCTCTTCGGCGTACGACGAGACGCCCAGGTAGTGGTGAATCGTGCCGCGCTCGTTGGACAGTCGCGTGGTCCCGTCGTACAGCGTCCCGCCCGTTGCGACAACCGAGGCGACCAGCGAGCACTGGGCCGGACGGCCGGCCTGGCACGCGCGGCATTCACCGCAGCCGGGCACCCAGTTGAGCACGACGTGGTCGCCGGGTTCGAGGTCGTCGACGCCGGAGCCCACCGCGCTCACCACGCCCGAGCCTTCGTGGCCGAGTACGACGGGCGCGGGCACATCCCAGGCTCGGGTGGTGACGTGCAGATCCGAGTGGCAGACGCCTGCCGCGGCGACCTTGACCCGGACCTCGCCGGGGCCGGGGGCCGCGAGGTCGACGTCCTCGATGGTGATGGTGCCGTTGCCGTCGAAGACGGCGGCCCGGATTCGCGTCGACTCGTTGCTGGACTCGGTTTCAGGTGTAGACACCGCGTGCCTTTCTGTGCATCGGGAGGCATCGCCACGTGTAGTGTTCAATGCCATAAAACGTTGAACGTGTTTTACACCACTAAACGAATGAGCGTCAACAGGAGGGGGAAGCTTCGGTGCCGGAGAGCGCGGAGACCGGGATGGGGCGGGCCGGGGCACGGCTGCGTGAGATTCGTTGCCAGCGCGGCTTGAGCCTGACCGAGGTGGCCGCCCGGGCCGAGGTGACCAAGGGTTTCCTGAGCCTGGCCGAGCGCGGCATGACCAATGTCTCGGTCCCGGTGCTGATGCGGATCTGCGATGCGCTCGACATCGGCGTCGGCGAGCTGTTCGAGTACCCGTCAGCGCCGGTGGTCCGGAGCGGGGCCGGGGCGCCGGTGGAAATGGGTGGGCACGGGGTCCGGGAGGTGCTGCTCACCCCGAAGTCCGAAGGTCAGGTGCAGGTCATGCATACCGTCATGCGGCCCGGCGGCGGTTCCGGCGGGGCCTACCGGCTGGATGCCACCACGATTTTCGTCTATGTGCTGCGCGGGGCGCTGGCGATCACCGTGGACCGGGAGTCGACGGTGCTCAACACCGGCGACTGCCTGACGTTCGGTGCGACCCAACTACACGATTGGCACAACCCGACCGATGGGGAGGCGGAGGTGCTCTGGACCATTGCGCCGCCGATTCCGGCCGAGGATTTCCGCGCCGCGGTGCGCGGGGAGTGAGATATCAGAACCCCGAGCCGTGCACCTCGTGGCCGGGATGTTCGATCATCAGGTCGCGGTAGGCGTCCTCGACGGTGCAGCCGTGATTGATCACGGCGTCCACCTCGCGGGCGATCGGCATGTTCAGGCCGTACTTCTCGGCGAACTCCATGATCACGCTGGCGGCTTTCACACCCTCGGCGACCTGATTCATCGAGGCGATGATCTCGTCGATCTTCTTGCCCGCGCCCAGTTGCTCGCCGACGTGCCGGTTGCGGCTGCGCTGGCTGGTGCAGGTGACGATGAGATCGCCCATGCCGGCCAGCCCGGCGAAGGTGTCGCGGTGGCCGCCCACGGCCTCGCCGAGCTTGGCCATCTCGCGCACCGCGCGGGCCATCACCATGGCGCGGGTGTTTTCGCCGATGCCCAGTGAGTAGCCCATGCCCACGGCGATGGCATAGACGTTCTTGAGTGCCCCGGCCATCTCGACGCCGATCACGTCATCGGTGGTGTAGGTGCGAAACCGCTTGGTGCGGAACAACTGTGCCAGGTTGGCGGCCAGATGCTGGTCGGGCATGGCCAGCACGGCGGCGGCGGCATAGCCCTCGGCGACCTCGCGGGCGATGTTCGGGCCGGCCAGGATGCCGGCCGGATGCCCGGGCAGGATCTCTTCGACGATCTCGCTCATCCGCTTGTTGGTGCCCTGTTCCAGGCCCTTGACCAAGGACACCACCGGTACCCACGGCCGCAGTTCGCGGGCCAGTTCGGTGAGCACGCCGCGGAACCCGTGCGAGGGCACGCCCATCACGATCACGTCGGCACAGTTGGCCGCCTCATTGAAATCGTTGGTGGCCTTGAGGCTTTCCGGCAGCACCACCTCGTTGCCCAGATAGCGCGTGTTGCGGTGGTTGTCGTTGATGTCCTTGGCGGTGTCCTCGGAGCGCACCCACTGCAATGTTGGTCCGCGCCGGGCGCAGATGGAGGCCACGGTGGTGCCCCAGGATCCGCCGCCGAGGACGACGACGTTGGGTACTCGTTGCGCTGGTGCCATGCCGATCAGCGTATGGCCGAGATGCCTTCGCTGACCGCAAGTTGTCGAACTGGGTCAGCCGGTGGCGCCGCCGCGCCGGCTCAGCGCGCCGATGACCGCGGCGATCACGCAGGCCAGTGACACGGCCCCGGCGAACCAGGGGAAGACCGTGGTCAGGTCCCAGAAGGTGGCGGCCCAGCCGGCCAGCAGGGTGGGAATCGCCATCGCGGTGTAGGCCAGCACGTAGAACGCGGACATGGTTTCGCCGCGCTGGTCGGACGGAACCACATGCGACAGATGGCGCAGCGATCCGCCGAAGCCGAGCCCGAACGTGGCGCCCAGCAGGGCGGCAGCCCCGAACACCAGCGGCCAGGAGTGGGTGAGCAACACCGGGACGGTCAGTGCCAGGGCGATCGCCATGCCCAGATCGCCGACGATCGCGGCCCGGTGTGCCGGGACGCGGGTGGCGGCCAGCTGGGCCATCGCCGCGGAGAACGCGGTGATGGCCACGACGCCGCCGGCGAAAACCAGGTTGTCGATGTGGGTTTGGTGCGCGGCCAGCGACGGGTACAGCGAGAGCAGCACGCCGAGCACCGACCACGACGCCATCGCGCCCAGTGCGGCGAACCAGAAGTCGGACCGGATTTCCTTGGCCACAGCGGGTTTCGAGATCCGGATCGGACCCGAGGAGCGGCTGGTGTGGGTTTCGCGCAGCGCGAGCACGCCGACGCCGAGCAGTACGCAGACCACCGCGACCACGGCGTAGGGGGTGCGCAATGGGTGCGGGGCGTACTGCGCCAGGATGGCGGACCCGATGATCGCCACGGTCATCCCGATGTTGAACGCGACGGCGCTGAGCTGTCCGGAGCGCGCGCCGTGGTGCGGGCGCAGGTCGAGCAGGGCCGCGGCGGCCACCACCACGATCGAGCCGACGGCCGCGCCGTGGATGGTGCGGGCGAGCAGCAGGAGGGCCATGTTGTCGGCGACCAGGAAGACGCCCAGGCCGACGATCATCGCGATGAGCGCGCCTATCAGCACCGGTTTGCGGCCGGTCACATCGGAGATGCGGCCGGACACCAGCACGGCGGCCAGGGCGGCCAGCGCGTACACGGCGAAGACGATCGTGGTGGCCAGCGGGGTGAGATGCCACGCCGTCTCGTAGATCCCGTACAGCGGCGCGGGCAGGCCCGAGACTCCCAGCGCGACCCCGCAGAGGACAAGAAGTAGTGGGTAGGCCCAGCGCTGGCTGTCGCTGCCGAATGAAAGTTCCGAAACCGGCTCCATCGCCACCCCCATCCGCTAGGTTCGATGTCTATCGAACCTGACGGAGCCTACGCCGGGTTTGACGTTCATCAAACTTCTTTTCCCGACGGCGGAGGGGGTGCGCATGAGAGAGGCTGTGGTGGCCGAAGCGCTCCGTCCGGTGGGGGCGTTGCCGCAGCTGTTGGCGGCTTTACAGGATCCGGTCCGGTTGGAGATGGTGCGTCGGTTGCATGACGCCGGCGAGCCGGTGAAATGCGCGGCCCTGTACGAGGGCATCAACAAGTCGACGGCCACCCACCACTTCAACATCCTGCGTGACGCCGGGCTCATCGAGAGGGTGGTCAGCGAGGGGCACATCTATCAGCAGCTGCGGGTGCGTGACGTCAACGTCGCGATGCCGGGTGTGCTGGATGCGATCCTGGCCCAGGCGAACCGGGAATCAGGCCATACCGGCTGACCCGCGGCCCGCGGCTGGCAAACTCTGACAACTTTCCGACAGCGTCGGAGTTGTCGGCGAAGTTAATAGGTATGCCTGGTGGGGTGCGGGCCGTCGGCGCGCGCGTCGACCCGGGCCCTTCGGTTGCGTCAGCGTCGGCCTGACGGGTGCCTATGTTGGCCCGAATATAGCGCACTTCCAGGGCATATGCGTCGAAAATTGCGATTCGGTGGTGGCTCTACCCGGGGCGAAGACGGTGGCGGCCCGATGGGCGGCGATTGCTGAGCCGAGCTCACTAAGTGAATGAGAATTCGGCAAACCGTTGACGGGGGCCAACGCCGACGTTACGGTGCAAACCACTGCGAGTTATCCGATCGGAATCGGCCGGGCCTCGGCGGCGGGAGGGATCCAACTTTGCCTATTCAGCAGGTTGATGAGAGAGGATGACGGCACCGCCTGAGAGCGTGTCAGATGGGGTCGAACCGGAGCGGGGACTCGACGCCATAGGGAATTGGGCCACCGGCTATGCCAAGCGTCATCCGCTGGCGTCGCTCACCACGGTCGGGGACCAGTTCGTCCTGGGTGTGCGCACCGTTCAATGCTTGTTCGTCGACCTGGTGACCGGTCGATTCCAATGGCAGGAGTTCATCCGCCAGGGCGCGTTCATGGCCGGAACCGCCGCGGCCCCCACGGTGCTGGTGGCCCTGCCGATCGGCGTCACGCTCTCGATCCAGTTCGCCCTGCTGGCCGGCCAGGTCGGTGCCACCTCGATGGCCGGTGCGGCCAGCGGTCTCGCGGTGATCCGGCAGGCCGCGTCGTTGACCGCGGCCGTGCTGATGGCGGCCGCGGTCGGCTCGGCGATCACCGCCGACCTGGGATCGCGGACCATGCGCGAGGAGACCGACGCCATGGAAGTCATGGGTGTGTCGGTGATCCAACGGTTGGTGGTGCCGCGCTTCGCGGCCGCGATCATGATCGGCGTCGCGCTCACCGGGGTGGTGTGTTTCGTCGGCTTCCTGGCCAGCTTCCTGTTCAACGTGTACTTCCAGAACGGCGCCCCGGGCAGCTTCGTCGCGACCTTCGCCTCATTCGCCACCACCGGCGACATGATCGTGGCCCTGCTGAAGGCGGTGATCTTCGGCGCCATCGTCGCCGTGGTGTCCTGTCAGAAGGGGCTGTCCACGGTCGGCGGGCCGACCGGGGTGGCGAACTCGGTCAACGCGGCGGTGGTGGAATCCATTCTGTTGCTGATGGTCGTCAACGTCGCGATCAGCCAGCTCTACATCATGTTGTTCCCCCGGGTCGGGCTGTGACATGACGGCCTCAACGTTCATACCTCCGCTGCTGGGGCCGTGGGTGCGGTTCTACCGGCGGGCCCGCAAGCCGGTGATCCGCGTGGGGCACATGCTGGTGTTCTTCGTCCGGGCGCTGGCGGCCGTGCCGATCGCGTTGCGCCACTACCGCGGCGAATTCGTCCGGCTGCTCTCCGACATCGCCTGGGGCAACGGCTCACTCGTGGTCGGCGGCGGCACCGCCGGGGTAGCGGTGGTGCTGGGCATCACGATGGGCGCGCTGGTCGGCATCGAGGGATACAACTTCCTCGATCTGCTCGGGCTCGGCCCGGCCACCGGCATCCTCTCCTCGCTGGTGAACACCCGCGAACTGGCGCCGCTCGCCGCATCGCTGGCCTTCGCGACGCAAGCCGGCTGCCGGTTCACCGCACAACTCGGGTCGATGCGCATTGCCGAGGAGATCGACGCGCTCGACTCCATCGCCATCCGGCCGATCCCGTACCTGGTCACCACGCGGCTGATGGCCTCGGTGGTCGCCGTGATCCCGCTCTACGCACTCTGTCTGGCGGTGAGCTACCTGACCACCCAGGTGGTGGTGTTTCTGATCAGCGGCGGCTCCACCGGCTCCTACCTGCACTATTTCAGCCTCATGCTGTCCGGCCAGGACATCTTCTATTCGTTGTTCAAGACGGTCATCTTCGTCTGGATCGCGTCCACCGTGCAGTGCTACTACGGGTTCTACGCCGCGGGCGGGCCGGTGGGCGTGGGTGTGGCCGCCGGCCACGCCATGCGGGCCAGCATCACCGTGGTGATCATCGTCAACATGCTGCTCACCATGGCGCTGTGGTCGGTCGACTCCGGTGCGAGGTTCGGCGGGTAAATGGGAAATTCGCTGGAAACCGATGGGCGTGGGCCGACCGACCGGCAGCTGCTCGGCTGCGGTGCCGCGGTACTCGTTGTGGCAGCACTGATTTCGACCTTCCTGCTGGTGAAGGCGACCGGGCGGTTGGATGCGCGGGTGCCGGTGGTGGCAGCACTGGTCAATGTCGGCGACGGTCTGCCGCAGCGCTCCGACGTCAAATACCACGGCGTGCTCGTCGGGGTGGTCGACAGTGTCACCCCGGCCGCCCATGGTGATCCCAACTTCGTCCGTATCGACCTCAAACCCGAATACGCGGCCTCGATTCCGAACACGGTGACCGCACGGGTGGTGCCCAGCAACGTCTTTGCGGTGTCATCGGTTCAGTTGGTCGACCGCGCCGGCGGGCCGGCAAATGGTTCGAGTCCCGGCCCGGCGATTGCGGCCGGCGCCCAGATCCCTGAGGACACCGAGCTGCCGACGGTGTTGTTCCAGACCACGATCAGCAAGCTGCGTGACGTGCTCGCCGCGACCGGGCGTGGCCGGGAGGACAAGACGGTGGGCATCCTGGCCGCGGTGAACGCCGCCACCGAGAACCGCCGCACCGAATTGCTCACCAGCGGAGCGCAATTGAACCGGCTGATCGACCAACTCGATGCGGTCGTGGCCACCGAGCCCGGTCCGACCACCGTTTCCGCGCTGATCGATGCCACCCGCGGGCTGCAGCAGACCGCACCCGATCTGCTCGACGCGCTGCACAAGGCCGTGCAGCCGATGCAAACCCTGGTCGAGCAACGCGCACAGCTGACCACGATGATCAACGGCGGCATCAATACGGTGGGCACCACCCACACCGCGCTGGACAACCACACCGACCGGCTGGTCAAGATCACCTCGGACCTGACGCCGGTGCTGGGCCAGCTGGCCGACACCTCACACAACTGGGTTCCGGCCTTCGTCAAGCTCAATCAGCTCTCGGACAAGTTCTTCAACGAGGTCTGGATGCCCGAACACGATTTCGGCAACATGCGGGTCAACCTGTCGTTCACCCCGACCTACACCTACACCCGTGCCGACTGTCCGCAGTACGCCGGGCTCAAGGGGCCGAGCTGCTTCACCGCCCCGTTGGTCCCCACCCGCGCGTCGCTCCCGGATGTGTTGTTGCCGCAGAACTATCAGCCGCCACCGGATCTGCTCCCGCCGGCCGGGACGGTGGTCGGCCCGAATGGCAACCTGGTTGCGGTCGGACCGCCGTTGATCAACCCGAATCCCAGTCTGGCCGATCCGAATCCGCCGCTGCCAGACTGGATGCCGCCCTCTGCGCCGGTGCCGGGGACGGCGAATCCCGCGCTGAAGCCGGCACCAGCCCCGGCGCCGGGCCCGGACAGCCCGCTGCTGCCGGCCGAGGCCGCGCCCGCCTCCTTCGGTGGGAACGTGGGCCCGGTCGGGAGCCCGCAGGAACGCGCCGCACTGAGCATCGCCACCGGGCATCCGGCCAGCGCCGCCACTCAGCTGCTGCTCGGCCCGATCGCGCGGGGCACCACCGTCTCCATCGCGGAGAACCCGGTGGCGCAACCAGTTTCGGCAGGGGGAGGGCGATGAAGTATCGCGGTGCGCTGATCGGCCTGTCCCTGTTCATGGTGGTCTCGGTGACGCTGACCTGGCTGGTGTACGTCACGCTGCGCCGTGACGTGGTGGGCAAGACCGTGCCGTATGCGGCGCTGTTCTCCGATGTGTTCGGCCTGCGCGAGGGCGACGATGTCCGGATGGCCGGGGTGCGGGTCGGGCGGGTCGAGAAGATCGAATTGCAGGGACCGCTGGCGAAGGTGTCGTTCGTGGTGCAGAGCGACCAGCAGATGTTGGGCAGGACCGTCGCCTCGGTCACCTACCAGAACATCGTCGGCCAGCGCTATCTGGGATTGTCGCTGGGCAATCTCGGTGACCCGGGCCCACTTCCGGCCGGCAGCGTCATCCCGGTCGAGCGCACCGATCCGTCCTTCGATGTCGGGACGCTGCTCAACGGATACGAGCCGCTGTTCAGCGTGCTCAATCCGCGGGACGCCGACAACCTCACCAAAGGCGTGATCTCCTCGCTGCAGGGCGACAATGCCTCGATCGTCGCGCTCGTGGACCAGACGGCACAGCTCACCGAGTCCTTCGCCGGGCGGGACCAGGAGCTCGGCGCGGTGATCGGCAATCTCAACGCGGTGGCCCAGAACCTGGCCCGGCACAACGACAGTCTCGACGAGGTGATCACCCAGGCCCGGGGCATGGTCGCCACGTTCGATGCCCGCCGACCGGAGATGGTGCAGTCGATGGGCTCCATCTCGCGGGTGGTGCGTCAGCTTTCCACCATCACCGACGAGGTCTACCCGCCGCTCAACCAACTCGTGACCCGTCAGCCCGGGTTTGCCGCGCACATGGTCGGGATCGAACCCCAACTGGCGTTCGCGGGCGCCAATCTGCCGCTGCTGCTCAAGGGATTCGCCCGGATGACCAATGAAGGCGCCTATGTCAGCGCCTACGTGTGCGATCTGAATCTGACCGGGTTCTTCCCCGGGCTCAATGATGTGGTGCCGATCATCGTTGATGCGGCGACCCCGGGAAACAAGGCCGCGCACAGCCCAAGATGCAGGAACATGGCCAATGGTTGAGTTGGCGGAGAAATCGGAGGAGGCGCCGACGACGGCGTCGAAGCCCCAGAAGCGGCGGCGCCGGACGCTGGAGAGCTATAACCGGACCTGGCTCGGGGTCGGCGCGATCGCGGTGGTGGCGGTCCTGATCGGGGCGATGTTGATCGTCAAGGTCGCCGACGTCAGCTACCGGCAGTACACCGCGCGATTCCAGCAGGCCGCCGCACTCAAGCCCGGCAACCCGGTCACCGTGGCCGGTTTCCCGGTGGGCGAGGTCAAGAGCATGAAGCTGGCCGGCGACCACGTCGAGGCCAAGCTCAAGGTGCGCAAAGACGTCGCACTCGGGAAGGACTCCAGGGCGGTCATCAAGATCACCACCATCCTTGGCTCGCGCTATCTCGCGCTGCAGCCCGCCGGGCCGGATTCATTGCCCGACAACACCTTCGACCTCACCCACACCGAGGTTCCCTACGACCTGCAGGAGGCGCTGGCCGACGTCACCACCACCTTCGAGCAGGTCGATTCCGACAAGTTCGCCCAGACCCTGAGCATTCTCGGCCACCAGATGCAGGGTCTGCCCGCGGTGGTGCCCCAAGCCCTGCAGAACACCCACACGCTGGCGACGATCATCGCCAACCGGCGCGACCAGCTGGGCAGCCTGCTGGAAACCACCGAGGTGGTCAGCAATACCCTGCGTCGCCAGCAGTCGACCATCGGCAGCCTGGTCAACCAGGGCAATGGCCTGATCGGTGAGTTCGTCCTGCGGCGGGCGTCGTTTCAGGCCATGCTGGCAGCGTTGACCAATCTGGTCGAAACCCTCAGCGGCATCGTCATCGACGACCGTCCGCAGTTGGAGCAGCTGCTCACCAACATTCGTGAGTTGTCGGACATGTTGGGCCAGCACGACGATCTGCTGCGCAGCGTGCTGCAGTCTGGCCCCCCGGCGCTGCGGGGGCTCGCCAACGCGACTGGTAGCGGTAATGCGGTAGACCTCAATGTCACCAACGGGATGCTGGTCGATTCCTGGATGTGTGCGATCAGCGGCCGGGCCAAGCAGTTCGGCATGATCGAGTACTTCAAGGACTGCAAATGAACCTGTTCAGAAGCAAGGTCCTGGCGCTGTGCCTGGCCGGCGCAGTGCTGGTCGTCGCGGTGGCCGGCGGCGGCTGGTGGTATTTCAAGCACCGGACCACCACCATCACCGTCACCGCCCAATTCGACAGCGCAGCAGGACTTTACGAGGGAAACACGGTCGCGGTACTGGGCATGCAGGTGGGCCGCGTCACCAAGATCACCCCCAAGGGCGATTACGTCGAGGTCGAGTTCACCGTGGACAAGGACGTTTCGGTGCCGGCCGACGCGCAGGCGGTCACCATCTCCAACTCGATTCTCACCGACCGCCAGATCGAGCTGACCCCGGCGTACAAGGGCGGGCCGACGCTGCAGAATCACGACACCATCGGGCGCAACCGCACCAAAACCCCGGTCGAGTTCGCCCGCGTGCTCGATGTTTTGGACAAGATGTCGTCGTCGTTGAAGGGCGATGGCAAGGGCAACGGCCCGATCGCCGACGTCGTCAATGCCGGCGCCGCGATCGCCGACGGCAATGGTCAGCAGATGAAAGACGCGCTCGGCGAACTGTCGGAAGCATTGCGGCTCAGCACCGATCGGGGCGCGGTGACTCGCGACCAACTCACCACGATCGTGCGCAACCTGAGCTCGCTGTTCGAGGCTGCCGCCCGCAACGACGCCACGCTGCGGGAATTCGGCTCGGCGGTACGCCAGCTCAGCCAGATCCTGGCCGACGAGAACTTCGGCGGCGGTACCACCGGCAAGAAGATCAACGAGGTGATCACCCAGGTCGGGGAGGTGCTGCAGACCCACCGCGAAGAGGTCAAGCAGATCGTCCGCAATGGCAATACCGCATTGACCACCACGGTCGACCATCAGCGCGATCTGGCCGAGTTTCTCGATCTCACCCCGATGACGCTGGACAACATGTACAACATCGTCGACCAGAACAACGGTGCGGTCCGGGCGCACGTGCTGGTCGACAAGATTCTGTTCGATTCACAGACGGTCAAGGAGGTCTGCAACATGATGGGCCTGCGGCAGCTGGGCTGCAGCACCGGGACGATGCAGGACTTCGGCCCGGACTTCGGCCTGTCGTATGTGCTCGACGGCATGGCGGCGATGGGGCAGAGATGATCACACCGGTACGCAAATACGTTCTGCCCGTGGTGTTGACGGCATGTCTGACGGCCTCGGGGTGTGGCACCGAAGGCCTGGCCAGTCTGCCGCTGCCGGCCCCCGGGGTCGGCTCGGGCGGCTACCAGCTGACCGCGGTGTTCTCCAACGCGCTGAACCTGCCGGCCAATGCCAAGGTCAAGCTGGCCGGAGCCGATGTGGGCGAACTGGAGTCGATGGTGGCCCGCAACTACACCGCGGTGACCACCCTGCGGATCATGGACGGCGTCCGATTGCCCCACGGCACCACCGCCGAATTGCGGTCGGCGACCCCATTGGGCGATGTGTTCGTCTCGGTCCGGCCGCCGAGCCCGGTCGACCCGAACGCCCCGCTGCTCAAGGACGGCGACACCATCGGCCTGGATTCGACGCGGGCCGCCGCGACCGTGGAGTCGCTGCTGAGCTCGGCGGCGATCCTGGTCAACGGCGGCGCGGTACGCAACTTCACCAACATCATCAACGGCTTGGGTAAGGCCACCGGCGACCAGGGCCAGGCGTTCGGCAATCTCATTGCCAAGACGAATCACACTCTGGGAAACCTCAATTCGCGCTCCGAGGAACTTTCGACCGCGATGACCGAGACCTCGCGGCTGCTCAAGCGGATCGAAGAAAGAAATCAGACGGTCAGTGAGTTGATGGACGCGGCGGGGCCGGCGACCAACACCCTCGCCGAGCACACCACCCAGATCGCCGATCTGATCACCCAGATCGGCGACACCTCCGAGCGGCTACGCCAGTTCCCGTCGATTGCGGGCACTGACAACAGTGGGCGCAGTGTGATCGCCGATGCCAATACGGTGGCGGGAGCGTGGAACGATGTGGCGCTGAGTCCCGATGCCAACCTGTATGCGCTGAACCGGATGATGCCGCCGCTGGTGAAATCGACGGCGGGCAGCGCCATTTCGACGGGGTCCAGCATCGACCGGCTGATCCTGGGGTCGATCCCCGATATCGGGTTCGGTGGCGATGCCGGGCTGCACGGTCCGAAGCGGTACAACTGGCATCAGCTGGTCGGTTCGCTGCAGTACACGTTGTTCCGGCTGCAGGAGCGGGTCGTGGGGCGTGGGCCCGCGGTGCCGCAGCTGCCGGTGATCCCCAGCCCGACCGAGCCCGGGGTAATCGTGCCGGCACCCGAACCGGCGCCCGCTGAGGTGCCGCCGCCTGCTGAGGCGCCGCGATGATCGACGCGCTCGCAGACTTCGTGGTCGGCCTGGTCCGGGCCGGGTACCGGCGCCGTGCCTGGCTTTCGGCCGCCGCACTGGTGATGACCCTGGTGGTGGCCAGCGCCTACTTGCTGATCGGGGCGCTTCGGATCAAGCCGTTCGAATCCAGCTACCGCATCACCATTCAGTTGCCCGAATCCGGGGGCCTGTTGCCGAATCAGGACGTCACCCTGCGCGGGGTGCGGGTGGGGCGGGTGGAACGGCTCGACCTGACCCCCACCGGGGTCAACGCGGTCGTCAACGTCAGTGCGGCGATACCGATTCCGAAGTCCAGCGAGGTAAGGGTGTCGGGGTTGTCCCCGGCCGGTGAGCAGTACATCGACTTTGTGGCGAGCACCGGGGAGGGCCCGTATCTGACCGACGGCAGCGTCATCGCGCAGGGCCGGGCCACGGTGCCGGTCAGCCTGGCCCAGATGCTCGCCCACGCCGACGGTGCGCTGGGCCAGGTCGATGTCGGCAAACTCGAAGTGATCCGCCGGGAACTGAGCCTGAGCGACGCCGGACCGCGCAAGCTGGCCGACATCATCGACGGCGGGACCTTTCTGCTCTCGACGCTGGATTCGGTGCTGCCCGAAACGA
The DNA here is from genome assembly GCF_029893345.1 of Mycolicibacterium frederiksbergense. Lineage (GTDB taxonomy): Bacteria > Actinomycetota > Actinomycetes > Mycobacteriales > Mycobacteriaceae > Mycobacterium > Mycobacterium frederiksbergense_B. The sequence goes on from NZ_JARXVE010000014.1 coordinate 20,892, forward strand.
TGAGCATGCTGCGCACCAGCCGGGTGGCCTTCACGTTGGCGGCCGACAAGAACGCCGGCATCGACGTGGCGTCGCGCAACGTGAGCTCGACGTTCGACGGTGTGAACAGGATGCGTGACGGTTTCCGCCGGCTCACCGATCAGACTCCCGGCGCGCTGAACTCCGTCGACAACTTGTTCGCCGACAACTCCGACACCATGGTGCAGCTGCTCGGAAGCCTCGCCAGCACTTCGCAATTGCTGTATCTGCGGGTGCCGGCGCTGCACGCGCTGTTCCCGGACTACCGCACCTCGGCGCTCGACGCGCTGGGCAGCATCATGCATGACAACGGGCTGTGGGCGACCGGCGAGATCTACCCGCGTTATTCCTGCGATTACGGGACACCGCGTCGGCCACCGTCGGCGGCGGACTATCCCGAGCCCTACATGTACACCTATTGCCGTGACGATCATCCCGGTGTGCTGGTTCGCGGGGCCAAGAACGCGCCGCGCCCGGCGGGTGACGACACGGCAGGCCCGCCGCCGGGGGCCGACCTCGGGCGCACCACCGACCCGACACCGAAGGGGCGCTACACCATTCCGACGCCGTACGGCGGCCCGACCCTGCCGATCGAACCGCCCCGCTGAATCCACCAACCCCTCACCCGAAGGAGACGACTGGTGACTGTCACGACCGATGAGCAGACCGACGACGAGCAGGACCAGACCGGCGACGAGGCTGCCGCTGCCGAGGAGAGCGCGACGGCAGAGGCCGACGCCGCGATCGAGGCCGAGCCGGCTCAAGACAGCGACGGCGGCACCCCGAGATGGCGTCGTCGGGTGCTGGTCGGCGCGGTGGTCGCGGTGTTCGTTGCCGCACTGGCGCTTTCGGGCTTCCTGGGCTGGAAGGTATGGCAGAACCACCAGGTGGCGCAGGCCGGCCGTCAGGCCCAGGACGCCGCGGTGGCCTACACCCAGGTGTTGACGAGCATCGATTCGAACAAGGTCGACGAGAACTTCGATCAGGTGCTGGCCGGTGCGACCGGCGAATTCAAGGACATGTACTCGAAGTCCAGCATGCAGCTGCGTCAGTTGCTCATCGACAACAAGGCCTCGGCGCATGGGGTGGTGGCGGAATCGGCGGTCCAGTCGGCGACGAAGGACAAGGTCGTGGTGCTGCTGTTCGTGGACCAGTCGGTGTCCAACACCACCGTGCCCGATCCGCGGATTGACCGCAGCCGGATCAAGATGACCATGGAGAAGGTTGACGGACAATGGCGCACAAGCAAAGTCGAACTGGCCTGAGGCGCGGAGCATGCACCTGGGCAAGCTGATCGGTGCGGTGAGCCTGGTCGCTGCCGCGGTCACCGCGACGACCGCGACCGCCGCGGCGTCGGCCACCTCGTTCTGTGATGAGTTGGCCGGGCAATGGAATGGGCAGTACTGCCACCTGACGGTGCCCTCGGACCGCAACGCGGTGCGCGACGTCACGGTGGCCATTCCCGTCGAGCTGATCGACGATCCGGTGGCCGGACCGGCCGTGCGGGAGTACCTCACGACGCTGGTGAACAACTGGAAGCGGGTCGGCAAGTCGATGGCCGCCGACAGCTTCGGGGAGAGCAACTATCAGATCTTCCGGCACGGCGAGGTGCTGTCAGCGGTGTTCCGGGAGACCTATCACGCCGACGGACCCAACTTCAACAACGCCTACCGCACCTTCACCTTCGACATGGGCCAGCGCCGTCAACTGCGGCTTGCAGATCTGATGCAGCCCGGGCTCGATCCGCTCACCGCGATCCCACCGCTGGCGCAGCCCTTCGTCGTACAGGCACTGGATGCGGCCCCGCCACCACATAGCCCGGGCAGCTATCCCTTCGTGCCGGAGCGGTGGACGCCGGACAAGGTCTACTCGGGCGGGTACAAGGCCTGGGCGCTGACCCCCGACGAGCTGATCCTCTACATGCCGGACTACCCGGTCGGGCGCGACACCCCGGTCGATTTCACCCCGGGGATGCGGCAGTGGTCGATGGACGGCGGCACCGTGCAGGCCCGCATCCCGCTGTCGGCGCTTGCCCCGGTGCTGCAGCCGCAGTTCGCCGGCTGACCTACTTCGGGTCGCCCAGCGTGAAGAAGATCGGGAGATTTTCGAGGAATCTCGCGATCTAGTTCACGTTCGGCGCTACCGGTAGTTGACGAACTGCAGCGCCACCTCGAGGTCGGAGCCCTTCAACAGCGAGATGACGGCCTGCAGGTCGTCGCGCTTCTTGGAGCTCACCCGGATCTCGTCGCCCTGGATCTGGGCCTTGACGCCCTTGGGGCCCTCGTCGCGGATGATCTTGGTGATCTTCTTGGCCTGCTCGCTGCTGATGCCCTGCTTGATGTCACCGGTCACCTTGTAGGTCTTGCCGCTCGGCTGCGGGTCGCCGGCGTCGAAGGCCTTCATCGAGATGTCGCGGCGGACCAATTTTTCCTTGAAAACGTCGACCGCGGCCTTGACCCGCTCCTCGGTGGTGGACGTGAGTTCGATCACCTCTTCGCCCTTCCAGGCGATGCTGGTGTCGGTGCCGCGGAAGTCGAACCGGGTGGACAGTTCCTTGGCGGCCTGGTTGAGCGCGTTATCGACCTCCTGACGATCGACCTTGCTGACGACGTCGAAGCTGGAATCCGCCATTGGACGCCTCCTCCTATCCTCGGTGAATGCTGCCGGTTTGCAACTTAGGTACATCCTCGTTGTACCCTGCTAGTCGCACCAAACCGGAAACGGGGCGGGGCGACACAAGGCAGATTGCCCGAGCGGCCAATGGGAGCGGACTGTAAATCCGTCGGCTAACGCCTACGCAGGTTCGAATCCTGCATCTGCCACCCACGTCAGGCCCCCTCACTGAGGGGGCCTGAGTGGTTTCTGGGGGATACCGCCCGCAGATCGCCCGCAGTAGTTGCGGCGGCCGCGCCGAACGCGTCGGCAATGCCATCGAGGTCGTCCGGGAACAGACGGCAGTACCGGTCGGGGGTGAGCACCGCTGTCCTGTGCCCCCAGGAGCTTCTGCACCACCTCACGTTGGTCCGGGAACTGATCGCCAACGGTGTGCACGTCGCAACGGCATGGAGGTCCTCGACAAGGACACCGCCGACGCGCTGCGCCGAGACGTGCAGGAAGTCTGTCGGATCGCCGCGGGTGCCGTGCGCCCCAGGGATCTCCGGACTGTCACGGTCGCCATCCGGGTTACGGTCCGGCACGCCGTGCGCCCGCTGGACTCCTCCTTTGCCGGACGGGCGCACCGCACCACCATCGCAACCCGCCAGAAGCGACGCGCGCCGCGGCGGTACCGCCCCAGAGCCCGATCTAGCCCACCGGTGACAGGCGGTCCGTTCTTGCGCTCCTGGCGGGCCATCCGCAGTCCAGCGGCGGCGTCGTATGCAAGCTGTCGGCATCGACATTGAGCGGACTGTCCGCGGCCGACTGGCTGATGTTGCGTGATGGTGGACCGGATGCCCCGACCCCGGAAATGTTGGCCCCCTCGGCTGACTCCCCCCGCGGTAGTCCCGGGTCTGTATTTCGCGACGGAGAAAATCGAGGGGAATCTGGGTGCATCAAATCTATTGCTGCACAATGCGTTTGATGGGAGATGGAGTTTGCTAGCTGTTGTCGACGTCGATGCGTCGGACGCTGGTTGCTTCGTAAGTAATTTTCGTTACGCCAGCGTTCGACACAGAAGTCTTCATCTGGGCGATGACTCGCACGCGGGCGTCTGTCGCAATGCCGACCGTTTGGTCGTAGGGCAGGTCTGAGTGCTTGATCGACACGTGTGTCCCGTCGTTCTGCTCGATGAGCCATTCTTGGTTCTGAACCATGCTCACCGTCAGGATTCGTCCCTCGATCGTGACGGGTTCGACGTCGAGGTGCGATGATTCGATCACACTCGCAATTCGGTCGGCGGAATGCGTCCCTAGATGAACCCGATGGGTAGGCCGACGCGGTTGTCGCCATTCGAGGTCTAGGTCGAATCCGTAACGATGCAGACCCCTCGCGAAGTCGCGGATGGACGATGCCACGCGTGGCCCGAGTTCGGCAATGTCACCAAGAAACTCCGAGTCGTCGGGCACCGGCGGCAGGTTGATACCCGCCCCAATTACGTCTATCGCGCGAATCATCGCTTTGTCGATCTGCTGGTCGTCGTCCTTCTCTTCCCGGAACATGGACACGGATCCGTCCGCTTCACGAACCTCAGCTACCGCTGACATCTCCGGCGAAATATTGAAGACAAGCGAACCTGGGGCGGGCGAACCTGAGATCAGCAGGCGTGTTTGGTTTGAAACAGCGGTGCTTGCTTGCCTACCGAGTTCGGTATCGCCAACCGCGGATGCTGCGACGGCCGTGGCAACCCGCTGGAGTCCCTGCAGTATGCGCGTCACGTCGGATAACGGCGCGGAATGGACTGTCACACCCGGTCCACTCAGGCGCAGCATGCCGAGTGATGGAAGCGACCGCGCTATTTCGTCCTCGGTGACTAGAGCCTCGAAACTCATGCGTGCAACATCGTCTGCGGTCTGCCAACCCGGTTGCCGGCCGTCGTACGCGCGCACTATGAGGTCTTCAATGGCTTTGACGTCACGTTCATCGGAAGCCATCGAGAATCACCTCCAAGTACCCGCGCCGGGGGAGTGCGTCGTCACGGACGGCCGCTGCACCCTTCCCGCCTGATCTCATTCTCTGCCAGAAGTCGTCCCAATGGCCACGGTTCTGGTAGTAGTTCGTCGTTGCGATGGTGGCGTTTGCCAGGTCATGACAGCAGTTCCACGGCACGACGAAAGTGTCTACCCGGAGACCGACAAGGTTTCGCAACGCATCCTTCTGCGTGAATACGTCGATCACGGTCGCGCTTGTTGCGTTGAGCCTGGCGCGGTCGATTTCTACATCCGCGGCCCAATACACGCAGTCCACGTCGTCGGGTTCGTCCTTCTGAGTGAGGAAGCTCCCGCTGAGCCACGCGGCGCACACAGGTACGTGGCTCCTGAGTAGGGTCGTCGCTTTGTTCCAGTCGTCCCAGACCTCCTGCCGACGCGCGCTCTTGTTATCAACGAATCGCGAACGGATCTCATCAACGGTGGTCAAATAACGCCCGGCAGGCAATGCGCCTGTCGGGTTCGCGAACAGCGGTATCACGTTCCCCCTAAACACCACCCGCGACGGAGATCGTCGCTGCGCGGTGGGCCTCATTCTGGATGCGCCGGCTCTCGCCTGCCACACGTTCCGATCTCAGGTCGATCACGATAAACGCGGCAACACCGAGGGTTCTCGCCGGCTGTCAAAGTGGGGCCTGCCTGTGGCGAAGCGCGATGTACCCGGCGAGGACGTGTTGACGGCGCTGGCAGGGTTCGATGCCCTCGGCCAGGACGCGTTCCTGGCGAAATATGGCCCGGGGAAAGCGACGGACTACTTGCTGCACTACGGCGGGAAGGAAGCCGGCTCGAAGGCTATCCTCGCCGCCGCATATGGCATCGTCCCGGCCTTGTGTCTTAGCGGCGATTGAGTTCAACGGCGGGAAACGGTGCGGTCAAATACCTCCGCCGCTTGGGCTTCATTGTTCTGTCCACGCGCGGGCCCAGTTGCACTCGCGACGAGCTTATTTTGGCGTGTGATGTCCGCAGTCCGTCAACAGCCCGAGGGGACGCTGAGCCAGCCGACCTCACACTGACTCCACCGCGGCGCCGAACTCCGTACAGACCACCGATAAATACTGGATAATCCCGAGGCAGGCATGTCAGCGGTGGGGAAGAAACAGCACCGTCTCCGGCATGAACACGGCAGCGAAGATGCATATCGCCACGTGCGCTACGAGTATCGAACGCAGGAAGAGGCTGAGCCGCCGCGGTGCCGCTTCGTCGGGGCCACGTCGGCGACCCGTGATGACCGATGTCGCCACCAAGACGACCGATATCAGTAGCGCCACGAACGCGGCGGTACCGAAGGACACCGTGTAGAAACCAACGAGCGCCAACATCAGCACGAGCCACAGGTACAGAACCAGCCCGGCAATTACGCCGGTCGCGATGAGCCCCACGGTGGCAAGCAGTTGCTTCGGGGATTGGTTGGTGACCATCGGTTCATGGCCCTTTCGTCGGATCGGCCACAAGAATGTCGTGAAGTCGTTGGGCTTGTCCGACGACCACCTCCGGCATTCGTTCGAGCTCAGTAACATTCGTGCTGGGCTGTGCGTGGTACCGGATCCGTGTTAGGTGCCGAGATCGTCTTGCGATGCGCTCCGCGTGCGTCGGCCTCGGTTTCAGCCTCATCCTCGCGTGGCGGGTCGACGACGTGGATGCAGGCCACCAGTAGCCCGGCTGCCAGGATGACGGGGACAGATAAGAACCAGGCGGTGATCAGCATGATTGGACCCCACATGGTGATGTTCACAATGAACAGACGAACGTATTCCCCTGTTGGTAAGGGGGCGGGGTCACTACTGCCGACGATCATGGCGGTGGATATCGCGATTCCCACGACGACGCACATGAATACTGTCACCACCGCGACACACACGAGAGCACGGAGCGGGCTGGGTTTGGCGAATTTGATCATCAGCGACTGCCAACCGATGTGCGATTCCGTCAATGGAACGGCACGTGGTAAAGCACGACATACGTCGTACCGGCCTCAGTACGCGGGATGAGGACGAGGATCTTGCGGCCCCCCTCGTACTGGTTGCAGAAGCCGTAGTCGTCGCGGTTGATGGTGACGTTCGCGTATTGCAGGATCTGCCCGTCGAACGACTCGTTGATCAACGGAGGTCGCTCGTCGGGGAACACCTGCTTGAGGCCCCGGCAGGTCTGCTCAACGACTTGGTTGCGTGGTGCGGTGAAGCTCACCAGGGCTTTGGCGCGGAAACGTTCCAGCGGCGGCTTCACGACCCGCACGTTCTCAGCATCGGTGGGCAGCACAACGTTGAAGTAGCCCATGACCTCTTGCGCTTCTTGCAGCGGCGATTGCGGCACGGCCGCTGTGGTGGTTGTGGGCGTACTGGCCGGATCATTGTGTCCGCCTGTACACCCTGCCACCGCGACACAACCTGCAAGCAGCAGGCCTGCCAGTACGAGGCGCCTAGCCTGCACGGTGAATCCCGGTACTGCCAACCATGGTGAACTCCTGTGCGTAGCCGATGAGATGAAGCCGGGCCAGCTGCGCATCGGTAATGGGCGTACCCATGATCTGAGTCTGCTTCCCGATGTCCCAGTTATAGCGATCCCGAGTGTTCACATCAGTGTCCATCGAGTACGTCCACTGCCCACCAGGATCGGCTGGCGGATAAACCGTCACCTGCCCTGCCAGGTTGTAATCGAAGTTACCGGAGGCCAGAAACCAATCATGCTCGGCACCAACGCTGTTTTGCCGAGCCGCCATACCGTTCCATTCGGTATTGACGGGGAACGTGAGGGGTCCGGTAGCTCCCGCGGCTTGGGCCCGGTTGATGGCATCTGCCCCCAAACGTTGAGCGGTCTCGTCGACACCGCGTTGGAAGCCAGGAATGTCGTTGAGCATCTGGCGGACATCTTGCTGCAGCGGTTCGCCACTGACAGTGAGGTAATGGCGCAGATTGCGCGCCGCGTTCGGCACCTCGTCTTCTTTCAACCCAATACCGGCTTGAATGGTGGTCTTGGCGAGCGCATCTCCAGGATTGCGCGGCTCCCATGATCTGAACGGCCCAGCACCGGGGTCGACCGGGGTCCACTTCGGTGGCTCAGGCTTCGAGGGCAGCTGTGCCCCTGGGACCGGATCGCCGAGCCCATCAGGGTAATAGGGGTCTCCGCCGGGTGTTGAACCTTCGATAGGAGTACCTAGGGGTGGCCACGGCTGATCAGGGATCGGGTTTCGCGGCTCTGCCGCACGGTCCACGGCCTCATCTTTGGGCGACTGCCGTTCTTCGTTGTTGACGAACTGGACTGTGCCGTCACGGCTGTCTTCGCCGTCGAAGGTGATTCCGTTCAGTTCGGCCGCCTTGGTGGTGAGGCGTTCACTGATCAGATTGTCGGTGGCGAGCAGCTGGCCGGCGTTCCAGCGGATGTTCTCGGCATGCTCGGTGCCGGCAGTGTGGCGGTCTGCCATCGTCGCGATATCGATACGTCGGGTATCGATGATCGAAAGGTTCTCTGCCACCCTGAAACCGTCGGCTTCTGCTTCGGCGATTGCTTCCAAAACCTTGGCGCGGGCGCTGCGCAGATCATGCGCCCCGCCGGTGGCGAGAGCTGCTGCGCTACGCACAATCTCACCGTGGCGGCCGACGATCACGGAGTCGGCGGTCACGCGGTCTAGGGCGGCGTCTTTGGCAGTGCCTTCCCACTCAGTTCCGCCCGGGGAACTGATGTTCTGGCGGTGTTGAGAAAACAACTCTTCGAACTCGTCAGCTGAAGCGCGCCATCTGGTGGCAGCAGCATCGAGGTGAGTGATGGCCCAGGTTTCGACCTGTGAGCGGGCCGGGGCTGGGTTGGGCGCTGCTGCAGGGCTCATACAGTTCTGGTGATGTTGTCGGCCGCGGCCTCGTTGGTGTGGCGATACACGCCACTGCCGACCCGCAGATAGTCCGCGTGGGTACTGGCCCGGGCGGCTTGGCGGTTGCGAGCCGATGCCAGCGCCTCGTCGAGCGCCGACACTCCAGCGTGGCTGGGTTGGCCACCCGTTGCCACAGCCGTAGTGCTAGCCGCCAGCGCAGCTGCAATGTTCGCGCTGCCAGACGCCGCCGCGCTCAATCCCTGATGGTCAACCGAAAGTTTCCCCGCCACCATTGACTCCCCATGTCAAAGAATGGCAGCAGACTACCTCACGGGCCGGGGTTAGCTGGCAACTCCGTGTCGTTGCAGGGAAAGGTGGACTGCCTGGCCTCGATGCTCGGCGGCCACGGTGGCGCGACTCAGCAGCATCGAGGAGCACCTACGACACCACTGACAGATGTGTGACCCAGAAGCGCCTGCGGTGGTCACACCTCGCGGCGAGGCCGTGAGTGCGATGTAAGGCTGCGATGTCAGCTTGGCCACCTCGGTGTAGCCAACCCGAGCTGTCGGCTTTCTCGGATCTCGGACGGATCTTGCACCTGAGGCATTGGTGGGGCCTGGTTTTGCCGCTGTGATGACAAGATGTCGATTTCAGCCCTGCCCGAAGTAGTGCGTTTCTCTGACTGCGCTGAGGAACCGTGGGCGAATGGTGGTGGGAGCACGCGAGTAATCGCTGTCGGTCCCGCCGATTCGATGGTCGGTGGATTCGATTGGCGCTTGAGCGTCGCGACGGTCACAAGCGGTGCTTTCTCCCAGTTCCCCGGAGTGGACCGGGTGATCGTTTTGGCCGAGGGGCCGACGATGACGTTGGTGATCGACGGTGAAGAGTTCGAGCTTGATCCGTTTCGTCCCAGGCAATTCGCGGGGGAGTCGGTTGTTGCGTGCGAGACATCAACGCTGTCTTTCGATTTCAATGTGATGACGCGCCGGCAGGTGTGTCGAGCCGAAGTCAGCATTCGGGTGGGCTCGGGCCTCATCGGCGCCCCGCATGATGGACTGACGTTCATTGTGGCGCTGGCCGGGTGTGCGACCGTTCGGTCGGCGGACGGTGGCACGGTGCGACTCAGTCGCTTCGACAGCGTGAGGTTGTCGTCGGCAGCTGAGCTATCTGTCGAGGCTCAGGGGCGGGTGGCTCTCGTGCGCATCAGGTACACCCATCACCCGTGACGGCGGGCGGCTAAGTCAGACATGGAAGACATGGAATAGTCGGCGCTCATGGAATCGGTTGTGACGCTGTCGGTGGGAGATGCCGGGGAGCTGCTGACGTTGCAGCGTGCCGCGTATGTGACCGAGGCGCAGGCTCACAACGACCTGGGTCTTCCTCCGTTGATCCAGTCCCTTGACGAACTGACGACCGAGCTGGCCAAACCTGAGGTGACCGCGTTTGGGCTGCGCGATGACGCCCAACGTCTGGTCGCTGCCGTGCGCGTGTATCTCTTTCCGGCGGAGCCATTCACCGCCGAGTTGGGAAGGCTGGTCGTGGCCCCGGACATGCAGGGCCGGGGCCGGGGCAGTCGATTGCTCGAACTTGTGGAAGAGCGACTTCCGGAGCAGGTCACCGATCTTCGACTGTTCACGGGGGAGCGGAGCCTCGGCAACCTTCGGCTCTACTCCCGATTCGGATACCAGGAAACGCACCGCACCCCGACTCCAGGTGGCTACGCGCTGGTCCACCTGACCAAACGAGTGCGTTAGCGATATTGCCGACGGTAGCGTCGGTGCGTGCTTGAAGGCTACGTATATGTCGCTGATGAGAAACCTGGTCCAATGACTGGCGCGGTTGTTGGCGTCCGAGTTGCGAAAACACCTTTGGAGCCGCCGTGGATCGTGGTGAACCATGCCCTCGCCGGGGGCAACATCGATCACTGGCCCGGACGGCTTTTTCGCGTCGCGTGCGTCCCGCCGCGTTCGCCCGCCGAAGACAATGCGCTCGCCCGGGCTGCCGAGAACTTGCGCGCAGACGCCGGCTATTCCCGAGTGGTCGTTGTCGATGTGATCGAGGAGCTTGACGCTGCAATCCTGTTCGGTCCGCACGGCACCGACATCATCAAGATCATCGAGGTGGGCCGCTTGCTGACTGAAGATCGCGCCAAACAGTTGGCGGCTCAATGTAATCCCGGCGCTGAGGCCGCCTACAATCGCGCGTGGGCACAGTGGTTAGCTGTGCAACCCAACGGATCGTTCTACCTCAACGACGAGCATCTCGACACACTCCTGGTTCCCGGTGCAGGACCATCTGGTTCACCAATCGGAAACGGGTTCCTCGTCGTATCGGAGGCCGTACGCCGCCGCGCTCAACAAGGCGGTGGCAGCGGCGCCTTCACCATCAACATCGAGGGCGAAGAAACAATGGCCGATCCCTGGGCGACAGCCAGGGCCAGCCTGCAACATGCGGCGATGGCCTACGGCGCACCCGATCTAATCTCGGCCGCGGACCACGCCGTGCTCACCCAGGCATGGCTGTCCACAGTTGGCCACCCGCGATAACACACGATCATGCACTGGGGCCGGAATTCGTGACGATCGGCGGGGCCAGATCACTTGACGAAACACAGTTCCTAGCAGTCAGGTGCGGGGGTGCCGTGGTCTGGATGGCCTTGGCCGGCCACCACGGTGTGGGCGATCAGGTTGACGCCGGGCCGGTACGCCAGGTGCAGATAGGTCGGTGCGTGCAGTTGGACGAAGTCGGCACGCTGACCGGGATGCAGCGCGCCGATGTCGTTGCGGCGCAATGCTGCTGCGCCGCCCGCGGTGGCGGCCCACAGGGCTTCGGCGGGAGTGAGGCGCATATCGCGCACCGCCAGGGCGATACACAGCGCCATGCTGGTGGTGTAGGAGCTGCCGGGGTTGCAGTCGGTGGCAAGGGCCACCGTGGCACCGGCGTCGAGGAACCGGCGGCCGTTGGGCCACTGCGCCCGGGTACTGAATTCGGCGCCGGGCAACAAGGTGGCGACCGTCGATGACCCGGCGAGGGCGTCGATGTCCTCGTCGGTGGCGTAGGTGCAGTGATCCACCGAGGCGGCGTCCAGTTCGACGGCAAGTTTGATGCCGTCGCCGCGGCCGAGCTGGCTGGCGTGCAGTCGTGGCTGCAAGCCGCGGGCAATCCCGGCGGTGAGAATGGCGCGCGCCTCATCGACATTGAAGGCACCCCGATCGCAGAAGACGTCGATCCAGCGGGCATGCGGGGCGCACGCCTCGAGCATGGTGGTGCGCACCAGTTCGACGTACTCGTCGCGACGGGAGGCGTATTCGGCGGGCACCACGTGCGCGCCGAGAAACGTTGTCTCGGTGGTAAACCCGGTGGCCACGCGCAGGCTGCGGGCCTCGTCGTCGACGGTGAGCCCGTATCCGCTCTTGGTTTCAAACGTGGTGACACCGGCGTCGCGCAGCTCCTGACCGAGGCGTGCGACGTTGGCGGCCAAGACGTCATCGGTGGCGTTGCGGGTGGCGCTGACGGTGGTGGCGATACCACCGCCGTCGTAGGGTTGCCCCGCCATGCGGGCGGCGAATTCGGCGGCCCGGTCGCCATCGAAGACCAGGTGGGCGTGGCTGTCGACGAAGCCGGGAATGACCGCCGCGTGTCCGCAGTCGACGCGCTGGTCGGCGGCGGGAGCTTCGGCGGCCGGTCCGACCCAGGCGATCTGCCCATTGTCGACCAGAAGTGCGGCGTCGGTGAGGATTCCGAGCGGGCTGTGATCGCCCTGGGTGGGGTCGTTGGTGACCAGTTCGCCGATGTTGTCGTAGAGCACGGTCATTGGGAGCTCCTGATCGGTTCCGCATCCAGCAGTGCGGTAATGCTTTGGGCGAGTATGGATGTGGGCTGTTCGATGCTGGTGTGACGGCGGTCGGTCACCACGCGGCGGCCGTCGATGATGACGTCGGTGACATCGGCGGCGGTCGCGGCGAACACCGCGGTTTCTGCCGCCGCCGGGCTGCCGGCGGTACGGATGGAGTTCAGGTCGACGGCGACGAGGTCGGCGCGCTGGCCGATCCGGAGCTGGCCGGCGTCGCTGAAGCCGAGGGCCTGGTGTCCGTTGACGGTGGCCGCGGTGAGCAGGTCGGCGGCGGCGAACAGGCCCCGTTCACGGCGGGCGAGCCGCTCGTCGAGTTCGACGCCGCGGGCTTCCTCGAACATGTCGATGATGGCGTGGCTGTCGGAGCCCAGGCTGAACAACCCGGCGGCCTGCATCAACGCAGAGGCGGGGCCGATGCCGTCGCCGAGGTCGCGTTCGGTGGTGGGGCAGAAGCAGACGCCGGTGACGGTGGTGTCGAGGTCGGTGATGTCGGCGTCGGTGAGATGGGTGGCGTGCACCGCGGTGGTGCGCGGCCCCAGCGCTCCGTGGTCGCGCAGCAGCGCGGTGGGGGTGCAGCCGTGCACGGCCAGGCATTGGTCGATCTCGGCGGTCTGTTCCGAGGAGTGCACGTGCAGCGGGGCGTCGTGGGTGGCGGCCCAGTCGACGACGGCGCCCATGTGGTCGACGGGGACCCCGCGCACCGAGTGCAGGGCCGCGCCGATCACGACGGAGCCGTCGCCGGTGTAGTGCTGGTGCAGGGTTTCAACGCGTTCGGCCCACCGCAGCCCGGTGCGGTCGCCGAAGCGTTGCTGCGGTCCGTCGGCCAAGGGGGAACCGTCGACGCCCGAGCTGAGATAGCAGGTGTCGAGCAGGGCGATCCGCAACCCGGCGTCGCGGGCGGCCGCGATCAGGGCATGACCCATGGCGTTCGGATCGGCGTACGGGGTGCCGCCGTTGTCGTGGTGCAGGTAGTGAAACTCGCCGACGCAGGTGATGCCGGCCAGGACCATCTCGGCGTACACACCGCGGGCCAGCTGGTAGTAGGAATCCGGGGTAAGCCGGTCGGCGACCTGATACATCAGGTTGCGCCAGGTCCAGAACGTGCCGCGGTCACGCTGGGTGCGGGAGCGCAGCGCGCGGTGGAAGGTATGCGAATGCGCGTTGGCCAATCCCGGCAGGACCAACCCGGTCAGCGCCGCGTCGGCGTCACCGCGCTCGGTGTCGGCGGTGACAGCGGTGATGTAGCCGTCGGCGACCTCGACGGTGACACCGTCGGCGACGGTGTCACCACCGAGCCAGGCATGCTGGCACCAATACCGGGCGGAACTCATTGGCTGATCCAGTCGGCCATGACGGCGGCCAGCGCGTCGGCGCCGATGCGGCAGTCGCTGATCTCGGCGTACTCGTCGGGTGAGTGCGAGACACCGGTGGGGTTGCGCACGAACAGCATCGCGGTCGGCAGCACCGCCGCGAGCACACCGGCGTCGTGGCCGGCGGCGGTGGGCAGCACGGGCAGCTCACCGAACTGAGGCGTCAGGATTCGCTGAATACGCTCACGCGGTTCACCGGGGAAGTGCACGGCCGGAGAGACCGACTCGGTCTCGATCTGCACCGAGGTGCGGTCGGTTCCGGCGTTGCGCATCGCGTCGGCGGCGATGTCGTCGACGAGGGCGCGCAAGGTGTCCTCGTCGGCGGCACGGGCGTCCAACCACGCCAGCACCTGCGACGGAATGGCGTTGGCGCCGTTGGGCGTGACGCGGACCTTGCCGAAGGTGGCGACCGCCTGGTGCGCGGCTGCGCGGGTGCGGGCGTCGTGCACCGAGGTGGCGAAGGTGAGCATCGGGTCGCGGCGATCGACCAGCCGGGTGGCCCCGGCGTGGTTGGCTTCCCCGCAGAACGAGAACTGCCAGCGGCCGTGCGGCCAGATCGCCGAAGCGACGGCCAGCGGCTTGTCGACGAGGTCGAGTGCGCGGCCCTGCTCGACGTGCAGTTCGACGTAGACCCCGACCCGCTGGGTCAGCGTCGGGTCGAGGCCGACGTGGCGAGGGTCGCGTCCGGCGGCGCTCATCGCCTCGGCGAGGGTGGTGCCCTCGGCGTCGCGCAGTCCGAGGGCGCGTTCGGCGGTGACCGCACCCGTCGACAGCTGCGATCCCACGCAGGCCACGCCGAAACGGGCGCCCTCCTCGTCGGAGAACGCGGCGACGGCCACCGGGCGGCGCGGGGTGACCCCGGTGCGCTGCAATGCGTCGATCGCGGCGAAGGCGGTGATGATCCCCAACGGACCGTCGAAGGGGCCGCCGTCGGGAACCGAATCCAGATGCGACCCGGTGACGAACGCATCGCGCGGTTCACCGGTGTGCCCCGGCGGCAGCCACCAGGCCCACAGGTTGCCGTTGCGGTCCTCTTCGACGCTCATGCCGCGCTGTTGCGCCTCGCCGGTGAACCACTCACGCAGCGTCAGATCGGCTGTGCTCCAGGCGAATCGGCGATATCCGCCGCTGGTGGCATCGCGGCCGACGTCGAGGATCGACCCCCACAGCGAGTCGAACGTGCTCACTTGGTGTCCTGCATGGGGATGCGCACGCCACGCTGCACGGCGACGTCGGCAGCGTGCTCGTAGCCGGCGTCGACGTGGCGGATGACGCCCATGGCGGGATCGTTGGTCAGGACGCGCTCGAGCTTGCGTGCGGCCAGTTCGGTGCCGTCGGCGACGCAGACCTGACCGGCGTGGATGGAGCGTCCGATCCCGACTCCGCCGCCGTGGTGAATCGACACCCAGGAGGCGCCCGAGGCGGTGTTGACCAGCGCGTTGAGCAGTGGCCAGTCGGCGATGGCGTCCGAGCCGTCGGCCATGGCCTCGGTCTCGCGGTACGGCGATGCCACCGATCCGGAGTCGAGGTGGTCGCGGCCGATGACGATCGGTGCGGAGATCTCCCCGCTGGCCACCATCTCGTTGAACTTCAGGCCGGCCTTGTGGCGTTCGCCGTAGCCCAGCCAGCAGATGCGGGCGGGCAGGCCCTCGTAGGCCACCTTCTCCCCGGCCATGGTGATCCAGCGGCGCAGGTGCTCGTTGTCGGGGAACAGTTCCAGGATCGCGCGGTCGGTGGCCTCGATGTCCTTGGGATCGCCGGACAGCGCGACCCACCGGAACGGGCCCAGGCCCTCCTCGAACTGCGGGCGGATATAGGCGGGCACGAATCCGGGGAAGTCGAACGCGCGGTCGTAGCCGGCCTTGCGGGCCTCGTCGCGGATCGAGTTGCCGTAGTCGAACACCTCGGCGCCGCGGTCCTTGAACCCGACCATCGCCTCGACCTGACGGGCCATCGAGGCCTGGGCCTGCTCGGTGAAGTAGCCCGGGTCCTTGTCGGCCATCTTGGCCATGTCCTCGAATTCGATCCCGACCGGCAGGTACGACAGCGGGTCGTGCGCAGAGGTCTGGTCGGTGACGATATCGATGGGAGCGTTGCGCGAGAGCAGTTCGGGGAACACCTCGGCGGCGTTGCCCACGAGGCCGATCGACAGCGGCTGCTTGGCATCGCGGGCCTCGATGGCCTGGCGCAGCGCGTCGTCGAGGTCGGCGGCCTTGGTGTCGAGATAGCGGTGGGCGATCCGGCGGTCGATGCGGCTCTCGTCGCAGTCCACGCAGATGGCCACGCCCTCATTCATGGTGACGGCCAGCGGCTGGGCGCCGCCCATGCCGCCGACGCCGGCGGTCAGCGTGATGGTGCCGGCCAGGGTGCCGTTGAACCGCTTCTTGGCCACCGCGCCGAAGGTTTCGTAGGTGCCCTGCAGGATGCCCTGGGTGCCGATGTAGATCCACGATCCGGCCGTCATCTGGCCGTACATGATCAGCCCGGCAGCTTCCAGTTCGCGGAAGTACTCCCAGTTGGCCCAGTCGCCGACGAGGTTGGAGTTGGCGATGAGCACCCGCGGGGCCCATTCGCTGGTCCGCAGGATGCCGACGGGCTTGCCCGACTGCACCAGCAGCGTCTCGTCGTCCTCGAGGTCCCGCAGGCTGGCCACGATCGCGTCGAAGGCCTCCCAGCTGCGTGCGGCGCGGCCGGTGCCGCCGTAGACCACCAGCTTGTCGGGATGCTCGGCGACCTCCGGGTCGAGGTTGTTGCTCAGCATGCGCAGGACGGCTTCTTGCTGCCAGCCCTTGCAGGACAAGGTGGTTCCACGGTCGGCGCGCACGGTGCGGGGGCCGGAAATCTGCTCGGTCACGGTGATTCCTTCGAGAGGCTGTGCGGGTGGTGGCGTTGTTGGTATCCAGCACACCGCATCCGGTCGCATTGCCGCAGACCCGTTTTCGCGATAGTGTCTCGAATCCGAGACAGATGGGTGGATTGGGTGTCTAGTGCCTCTCCGGCCGTGGGCCGCTCCCTGGAGTTGCTGCTGGCGCTGGCCGCGCGCACCGGTCCGGTCGGTGCGGCGACGCTGGCCCGCGAGCTGGGCATTCCTCGATCGACGGTGTATCACCTGCTCGAAGTGCTCATCGAGCATCACTTCGTGGTGCATCTGCCCGAGCAGCGCGGCTACGGGCTGGGAGTGGCCGCCTTCGAGATCGGTTCGGCCTACATGCGCCACGAACCGCTGGAATTGCTGGCACGGCCGGTGCTGCGCCGACTGGTCGACGCGGTCGGCGAGACCGCTCATCTGGGCGTCCTGCATGGCGCGGAGACGCTGTACCTGATCAAGGAACAGCCCGCAGTCTCCCGTGTGCCGGTGACGTTGGTGACCGACGTCGGTGTCCGGCTGCCGGCCCAGCTGACGGCCAGCGGACGGTCGATTCTGGCGCATCTGCCCGACGCTCAGGTGCGCGCGTTGTTCCCGGCGAGCACGGGGTTTGTGATCCGGACCGGCCGAGGTCCGGCCTCGTTGCCGCAGCTGCGGCGGCTGCTCGGAGTTGAGCGAAACCAGGGTTGGGCCGAGGAGGACGGCCTGATCACCGAGGGGCTGCACTCGGTGGCTGCGTGCGCGTTCGACCATTCCAGCCGCCCGGTCGCGGCGATCAGCGTGACGCGGCGCGCCGACCGATCCTCGATAGCCGTCAGCGAGCTGGTTCGCGCGGTGCGTCACGCCGCTCAGCAGCTGACGTGGGCGATGTCAGGAGTCGCGCCGCCGGGCTGGTTCGGCGAATCCTGACGGGCTCTCGATCTGGTGTCGCTGCGCCCCGGTGCCGCGGTGCAGGGTGTAGGTCAGCGCCGCGGCGATCAGCGCGGCGGCGGCGCAGATCAGCGCGGGCACGGTGTAGCTGTGCGTGCTGTCGCGCAAGTAACCCGCCAGGGTGGGGCCGACCAGCGCAGCCAGCCCGACGCTGGTGTACAGGGCGCCGAGGGTGGCGCCGATTCCGTTGTCACCGAACAGATCCGCGGTCACCGCCGGGTACAGGCTGACGCACCCGCCGTAGGCGAGGCCGAACAGCACGGCGAAGCCGACCAGTACCGGTAGGGCACTGTTGGCCGCCCATCCCAGGAACGAGAAGCCGAGGATGGCGGTCAGTGCGGCCAGCACAGGCAGGCGCCCTATCCGGTCAGCAATACCGCCGAGCGCGAACCGGCCCAGGATGTTGCCGACGCCGATCAGTGCGATCAGCAGGGTGCCCATCTGCAGGGAGTAGCCCTGGTCGCGGGCGGCCGGCACGAGGTGCACGTAGGGGATGAAGGTGCAGATCGAGGCCAGCAGCACCGAGAGGTAGAACCGGGCGAACACCGCAGTGCGCAGGACCGGCAACAGCGGCCGCGACGTCGACGTCATCGCCGCGGGGACGGCACCCGGATGTCGCCGAACCAACAGCGCCGCAGGCAATCCCGCGACGGCGATGGCGGCGCCGAGGATGACGAAGCAGGTCCGCCATCCCAGCGCCGGCAAGGCGGCGCCGACGGCCATCGGCGCCACGACCGTGCCGATTCCCAGGCCGGCGGTGGCGATTCCGGCCGCGGCGGAGCGCTTGACGGCGAACCAGGTTTGTACGGCGGCCATCGACGGCACATAGAGCAGGCCGATGCCCAAGCCGACACCGAGGCCGTAGCAGGCGTAGAGCGCGCCCAGTGTCGGTGCGCGCGAGGCCGCCAGGTATCCGGCAGCCATCACCAAGACCCCGGCCACGCACATCGCACGGGTGGATACCCGGTCGGCGAGCCGCCCCGCGACAAAGCCGAACAAGTGAAAACCGCCTGCGGCCAACGAGAACACCAATGCCACTGCCGAACGCGAGGCGTGGAACTCCTCGGCCAAGCCGGGAAAGGTGGCCGAAAAGGAGTAGGCCGCGCCGTAGGTGATCGCGGTCAAGGCGTGTACGGCCCACACCACCTGCCAACCGGCCCGGGTGTCCAAACCCGGCGCATCGGGCTGGCCGACGCTCATCAGCCCTCGGCGCGGCGCAGCGCCGCGGTCGCCCAGTCGAGGCTGTCGATCGCGGCCAACACGGCATCCTCGGCGTCACGGTCACCGACGGTGACCCGCACTCCTTCGCCGTCGAACGCCCGGACCGAAACACCTTGGGCAACACAGGCGTCCTGAAGCTCCGCTGCGCGCGACCCGACCGGGAACCAGACGAAGTTCGCGCCGCTGACCGGAGTGTCGAGCCCGCGCTTGGCGGCCTCGCTACGCAGGTACTCGCGTCCGTCGCAGACCACCTTGACGATGTGATCGGTGTGACGGGTGTCGGCCCACGCCGCCCGGGCGCCCGCCTCGGCGAGCCGGCTCAATCCGAACGGTGGCGCGGCTGCGCGGACGTTGCCGGCGACCTCCGGATGGGCGATCATGTACCCGGCGCGCAGTCCGGCTAGCCCGTAGGCTTTGGAAAAGGTCCGGAAGACAACGACATTGGGGTATTGGCGGAGCAGGCTGAGCCCGTCGACGTTGGTGGTGGCGAACTCTTGGTAGGCCTCGTCGAGCAGGACCAGCACGTTGCCTGGCACCGAGGTGATGAGGCGCTCGATCTCGCTGCGGGGCAGTTCGGTGCCGGTCGGGTTGTTCGGGTTGCACACGATGATCGCGCGGGTGGCCGAGGTGATTGCGGCCAGCATCGCGTCGACGTCGTGGGTGTGGGTGGCATCGAGGGCAACCGGGACCGGGGTGGCCCCGACGACACCGATGAGGATCGGGTAGGCCTCATAGCTGCGCCAGGCGTGCACGACTTCGGAGCCGGCCCCGGTGTAGGCGGCCAGCGTGTGCTGCAGCAGCGCCAGCGATCCTCCGCCGACCAGGATCTGCTCGGGGGTGACCTGCAATCGGGCGCTCAGATCGGCGATGAGCAGATCACCCTGCAGCGAGGGATACAGATGAGCCTGCCCGGCCTGCTCGGCGATGGCCTGCTGCACGCGCGGCGACGGCGGCACCGTCGATTCATTCGACGATGCGCGCCAGCGCACCTGGCTCAGGCCCGCGGCACGCGAGTACCGGGGCAGCTCGGCCACCACGGGACGGGGTCGCACGGTCGGGCGGGCGGGCTGATCGGACACGGATGCTCCCAATGGGTGGGCGGGGACGGAGTGGGTCACTGCAATGCGCCGATCGCGCTCTCGGCGGCGGCCACCAGCGCCCCACTGTGGGCCAGGTCGACGACCGCACCGATCTCCGGGGACAGGTAGCGGTCGGTGCCCGGGCCGGGAACGTGTTCGCGGACGGCGGCGATGACGGCCGCGGTCGCCGGTGCCGGGGTCAGCGGCGCGCGTAGGTCGAGGGCGCGTGCGGCGGTGAGCACTTCCACGGCCAGTACCCGGGTGAGCCCGTCGATCGCGCGGCGCAGCTTGCGTGCCGCCGACCAGCCCATCGACACATGGTCTTCCTGCATCGCCGAGGACGGGATCGAATCCACGCTGGCCGGGACGGCCAGGCGCTTGAGCTCGGAGACGATGCCGGCCTGGGTGTACTGGGCGATCATGTGACCGCTGTCCACGCCGGGGTCATCGGCGAGGAATGCGTTGAGTCCGTGGTTGCGCGCCGGATCCAGGAATCGGTCGGTGCGGCGTTCACTGATGGAGGCCAGATCGGCCACGACGATGGCCAGGAAGTCCAGCACATAGGCCACGGGAGCGCCGTGGAAGTTGCCGTTGGACTCCACCCGGCCGTCGAGGGTGACCACCGGGTTGTCCACGGCGCTGGCCAGTTCGCGGTGGGCCACCGATCGGGCGTGTTCCACAGTGTCGCGAGCGGCCCCGGCGACCTGCGGAGCGCAGCGCAGCGAATAGGCGTCCTGCACCACGGTGCAGTTGTCGGTCTTGTGGCTGGCGACGATGGCCGAATTGGCAAGCAAGCGCATCATATTCGCCGCGGCCAAGCCTTGCCCCGGATGCGGCCGCAGCTCCTGCAGGTCGGCGGCGAACACCCGCTCGGTGCCCAGCAGACCCTCCACACTCATCGCCGCGGCGATATCGGCCAGCCGCAGCAGGCTGTCGAGATCATGCAGTGCCAGGACCAGCTGGCCGAGCATGCCGTCGGTGCCGTTGATCAGTGCCAGGCCTTCTTTTTCGGCCAGCACGACCGGCTGCAGTCCGTGTTCGGCCAGTGCCTCGGCTGCGGACTTGAGTTCGCCGTCGCGGGTACGGACCTGCCCTTCGCCGATGAGTGCCAGTGCCACATGCGACAGCGGCGCCAAGTCGCCGGAACAGCCCAAGCTGCCGTACTCGTAGACCACCGGGGTGATGCCTGCCGAGAGCAGCCCGGCGTAGGCCTGAACTACTGCCGGGCGCACACCGGTGCGCCCGGTAGCCAGCGTGGACAGCCGCAGCAGCATCAGAGCGCGCACCACTTCGCGTTCCACCTCGGCGCCGGAGCCGGCGGCGTGGGAGCGAATCAGGCTGCGCTGCAATTGGGTTCGCAACTCGTGCGGAATGTGGCGGGTGGCCAGGGCGCCGAAGCCGGTGGACACACCGTAGACGGGGGTCGGGTGTGCTGCCAGGGCGTCGATGCGCACCCTGCTGTCGGCGACCGCGGTCATCGCGTCGTCGGACAACTGCACGGCGGCATCGTCGCGGGCGACCGCAATCACGTCTGCGAAGCTGACTGGCCCGATTCCCACCGTGACGACGGCGGTGGGCTGCAGCGTGGTGGTCGGGGAGGACGAAATCATCTATCTACCTTTTGTCTTGTATTACAGACTTAAGTCTCGTTTTTGACGGTAAGTGGGGCTGGGTCGCTGGTTGAGAAGCCGAAATGGTCAGTGCTGCTGGAGCAGCGTGCGGCCGCGTTTGCGCAGCTCGTCAATGCTGGTGACGCCGAGAAGTGCCAGGGTCCGGGTGAACTGATCCGACAACAGCCCGATCACCTTGTCGACACCGGCTCCACCGCCGGCGACCAGACCCCACAAGTAGGGGCGGCCGATGAACGCAGCGTCGGCGCCCAGGGCCAGGGCGGTGGCGATGTCGGCGCCGTGGCGCACCCCGGAGTCGACGAAGATGGCGAAGTCCGGGCCGGCGGCGTCGCGTACGGGGGCAACCAGATCGATTGGCGCAACGGTGCGGTCGAGTTGGCGACCGCCGTGGTTGGACAGGTGCACGCCGTCAATGCCCAGATCGCGGGCGCGGGTGGCGTCATCCGGGCCCAGCGGGCCCTTGAGGACGACGGGCCCGGGCCACAAATCGCGAATGCGGGCCAGGTCTTCCCACGACACCGACGCGTCGAACTGCTTGGTGATGTTCTCGATGGTGTAGCCCTCGCCGCCGGCGCCACCGGTGACGTTGGCGAACTCCAGTGCCGGGCTGGCCAGCATCTTCGTCCAATACCCCGGGCGCAGTCCGATATCGACGAGCCCCTTGAGGGTCATCTGCGGGGGGATGGTCAGGCCGTTGCGCACGTCGCGGACCCGGTAGCCGGAGACGGCGGTGTCGACGGCGATCTCCAGTACTCGGTAACCCGCGGCGGCGGCGCGGGTTACCAGTTGCGCGGTGAGGTCGCGGTCCTTCCAGATGTAGAGCTGAAACCACCGGTCGGCGTCGCCGGCCCCGCGATGAGCGGCCAAGTCCTCCAGGGAGGTCGAGGCCATCGTGGAGAGCACGTAGGGGATCCCGGCACGGGCGGCGGCGCCGGCGACCGCCGGCTCGCCCAGTGCCGAGATCATCCGCGTGTACCCGGTGGGTGCCAGGCCCAGCGGCATGCTGCTGTGTCGGCCGAGCAGCGCGGTCGAGGTGTCGACGTTGGCGACGTCGACCAGCACGCTGGGGGTGAACTGCCAGCGCCGGAAGGCCGCGACGTTGTTGGACAGGCTCAGTTCTTCGTCGGCGCCCCCGTCGACGTAGTCGGCGACCGGGCGTGGCAGTCGTCGACGCGAAAGCCGGTGCAGATCCTCGATGGTCTTGCAGGCGTCCAGCCGGGCGGCGCGACGATCGATTCGTGGCGGCTTGACCTGAATGAGGGCGCGTACCTCGCGGGCCTTCATGCCGGTGTGGCTTCCTGTTCGTCGGCCATCGCGGCGGTCTGCTCGCTCGACGTGGACGGGATGGCGTAGGTGGGTTCGGGGTAATTGGCGCGGGTCGGGAACTTCTTCATCAGGAAGATGTAGAGGCCGCCGGCGATGAAAATGCCGAGGATCCAGGAGATGTCGGCGTCGCCGAGCGCGGTCGCGATCGGGCCGGTGTAGAACGGGCTGGCGATGAACGGGATTTCGACAATGATGCCGACAAGGTAGGCGGTCATCGCGCGCCAGTCCACACCGCCGTAGTGCCCGTTCGGCTTGAACATGTCGTCGATGCTGTAGCGCTCCTTGCGGATGACGTAGAAGTCGGCCAGGTTGATCGAGGTCCACGGGATCAGGAAGTAAGCCAGCAGCAGGATGAAGTTGCTGAAGTTGACCAGGAAGTTGTCCTTGCCGAGGATGCCGATCGTCGTGGCCACCGTGGCCACGACCACGATCAGCCCCACCCGCATCAGCGGGGACACCTTCATCTTGAACACCGAGTTGAGCACCGTGCTGGTCGACATGAACATGCCGTAGACGTTCAGGGAGTTCACTCCGATGACGCCGGCGATGATGACCAGGAGGAACAACGCGTGCCACCCGGCCGCCTGGGCGACGATGAAGTCGACCGATCCGCCATCGAATGCATCGGCGGCGACGGCGGTCGCGGTGGCGCCGAAGGCGAACATGAACATCGTCGACAGCACCGCGCCGGCGTAGGTGTACCAGAACGCGGCGCGCACCGAGGTATCGGCGGGAAGGTAGCGCGAATAGTCGGCAACGTAGGGCGCGTACGTCAGCTGCCAGGTGGCCGCGATCGCGGCGGCGGCCAGGAACAGCGCCCAGGAGAAGCCGCTCGTCGTCCATACCGCGGCGAGGTCGTTGGCCGTCACCAGCCGGTAGCTCAGGTAGAGGAAGGCCAGGCCGCTGATCACCGAGAGCCACTTCTCGGCGGCGTGAATAAGGCGATACCCGACGATGGCCAGCGTGGCGGTGATGACCACGACGACGATGATCGAGGCGTCGATGTTGACGCCGGTCAGGCTGGAGAAGGCGGCTCCGCCCTGCACGGCGGTGGTGGCGAAGTAGCCGATGTACATCAGGAGCACCATGATGAGCGGCAGCACGGCCCCGTAGAAGCCGAACTGGGCGCGTGACTGGATCATCTGCGGAATGCCCAGGACGGGGCCTTGTGCGGAATGCAGGGCCATGAAGACCGCGCCGATGAGGTTGCCGACCAGGGTGGCCAGCAGCGCCCACGGTAGCGACAGGCCGATGGCGACGGAGATGGCGCCGGCGGCGATCGCGGTGACTTGCAGGTTGGCGCCGAACCAAAGGGTGAACAGGCTGCGGACCCGCCCGTGTCGTTCGTGATGCGGCACGTATTCGATCGAGCGCTGCTCGGGGTTGAGGATGGACATGCTGTGTGGTCCCTTCGGTGCGCACGCGGTAGCGCCGCTGGGTGGGAGGCTATGCCGGAAGTGGTGTGAAAAGGCAAGTGGGATAGGGCATTTTGAGTTGTCGGAGAGGTGACCTCCGTGAGCCGCGGGGAGGGCCGGGCCGGGCTCACGGAGGTCGGCCGGTCAGTGCCGGTTCAGTCGGCGGGTGACGGCGAACTCGTGGGCGGGGAAGCCCTCGTGGCGGGTGAAGGCGATCACCGTATCCGACATCCGTTTGAGCGCCTCGGGCGTGGACTTTGCCACAGCGGTGCGCTTGCGGAAGGCATCGGCGGTGACGCCGCTGCTGACCTTGGCGTAGCCGCTGGTGGGCAGGGCGGCGGGGCAGCCGATGATGAAGTTGGCCATCGACACCGTGGTGTCTTGACCGATCAGGATTTCTCCGGCATCCACCAGCAGGTCCAGGACGTGGTCCTCGTCGCGGACGGCGATCTGCATGTGCTCGGGGGCGAACGCGTTGGCGACTTCGGCGGATTCCTCGACCGATGTGGTCAGGACGGCGCCGCCGTTCTTGCCCAGTGCCTGACGGGCGTACCCGGCGCGGTCGTCGGGCAGATCGAGCAGCTGTTTGGCGACCTCGATCTGGACCGCGTCGATGAGGGCCTGGCTGTCGGTGACGAACACGCTCGTGGAGTCGGCGCCGTGCTCGGCCTCGTTGAGCAGGTCGGCCGCCAGCAGATACGGGTCAGCGGATTCGTCGGCCAGGATCAGGGACTCGCTGGGGCCCAGCAGCATCACGCTGACGGTGCCGTAGCGCTGCACCTCGACCTGGGCGCAGGTGACCGGCGGGCTGCCAGGTCCGCAGACCTTGCGGACCTGCGGCACGCTCTCGGTGCCGAACGCCAGCGCGGCGATACCGGCCGGGCCGTTGGCGCGGAACACGTCATGGATGCCCAATTCGTCGGCCACGACCAGAACGGCGGGGTCGACCTCGCCGTCCCCGCCGGGGATGGGCGGCACGACCACGGCGATCTTCTGCACACCGGCCACCACCGCGGGGGCGCCCAGCTGAGCCATCACCGACGGGTAGGAGCCTTTACCGCTGGGCACGAACAACCCGGCGCTGGCGATCGGGGTGACCTTCTCGCCGACCATCAGGCCCGGCTCGCTTTCGAAGCTCCAGTCGCCGTGTGCGGTGAGTTGTTCGTTGAACGACTTCAGGTGTGCCAGCAGGTCCCGGATCGCGGTCAGCAGTTCGGGGCTGACCTTCTCCCGTGCCGCGGCGAATTCTTCGGGCGAAACCCGGATGCGATCCGGGGTGATGGAGATTTTGTCCCACTTTTCCAGGGCACGGATCAGACCCGCGTCACCGTTCTGGCGGACGTCTTCGATGATCTCCAGCACGCCTTCGCGCAGGTTGGGGTCGAAGATCTTGGCGCTGCCGCGGTCGATGAGATCGGCGCGGTCGGCGGCCGACATCTCCTGCCAGAGGCCGCGCTCGAGAAGGGGGCGGTCGGTTGACATGTGCATGACTCCCAGTGATTCGGTGACTGTCGGTGAGGCAAGCGTCACACTCGCCGCTCATCTTGTATACGAGACTTCGATCTGCAATGCAAGACTTAGTGGAAGATCCGGGAAGATTCTTGAGGGTCGGAATGCTGCGGGACGGGAACCGCCAGGCTCGCGCTGGATGCGCGGGCCCGGCGGACAACGGCGACGTCTAGATATTGCTGGCCCCGGCGATCGGAATGATCGCGCCGGTGAGGAACGGGGCCTGGTTGGCGAGCAGGAAGGCGACGGTGGCGCCGATGTCGGCGGCTTCGCCGAATCTGCCCGCCGGTATGCGGGCCAGCAGCTCAGCGCCGATCTGCGGATCGTCGAGGTACTTGGCGGTCATGTTGCTGCGGAAATAACCCGGGCACACGCACGTGATGCACAGGCCGTCGGTACTCCACTCCTGGGCCAAGGTGCTGGCCAGCGTGGCCGCGGCGGCCTTGCTGGCGTTGTAGTCGGCGAAGTGCGCTTCGGGTCGCATCGCGTTGACCGAGGCGTTGACAACGATGGACCCCGGCCGGGCCAGGACGCGGTGCGCGGCCTGGGCTCCGTGCAGGATGCCGACCACGTTGACGTCGAGTACCCGGCGAAAGGTCGCAGGATCAAGCTGCTCGGCGGGTTTGCCTTCGCCGTCGATCCCGGCATTGAGGAAAGTCCCGTCGAGCCCTCCGAATGCTGTCGCGGCGTCGTCAAACGCCTGATGGACCGCCGCGGCATCGGCGGCATCGCAGATGCTGCCGCCGGCCGCGCCACGGCCGAGGGCGGCGGCGACGGACTGTTCGCTGGTACCGGTCACCCACACCTGGTGGCCTTGGGCGCTGAGGTACTGGGCGCACATGTCGCCGATGCCGCTGGTGCCGCCGGTGATCAGGTAGCGCCGTGGCGTGGTCATGAGGCGCACCGGATCAGGACCTTGATGGCTTCACGCATGCCGCCGTCGGTCATGAAGGCCGGGATCTCGGCGAGGTCGACGGTGTGGGTGACGATGGCGTTGTACCGCTCGGGCTTCTCGGCGAGGGCGGCGAGCGCCTCGTTGACGTGGTGGTCGTCGAATCCGACGCTGCCCACGACGTGCAGGCTGTGCTCGACGATGGTGGCGGGTAATACGGTCGCCGATGCGTGGCCAAGCGCGATGAGCAGAATGGAGCCGCCGAACGCGGTAGCGGCGATGGCGGCCTCCAATGAGCCGTCATAACCTGCGGCGTCGATCAGCAGGGAGTACCGATCCGTCTCGGTCAGTACTCCGACGCGGGCGCCCTGGGTACGCGCCAGCTCGGCGCGTTGGGGGTTCGGCTCGGCCACGGTGACAGCGGCGTGCGGCCACCGGCGGGCGACCTCGGCGTGGGCCAGCGCCCCGATCGGACCGTAGCCGAGAATGCCCACGGTCTCGGGGTTTTCGACGGGAAGCTGGTCGATGGCGCACATGACGACGGCCAGCGGCTCGGCCAGCACGGCATCGGCTGTGCTCAGGCCGGGCGGCACGCGATAGAGGCTGTCGCCGGGGATCACCATGGCCCCGGCGTAGCCGCCAGGTCGGGCTTCGCCGAGCCATTGGAGATCTTCGGCCAAGCGGTCGGATTGCTGGCGGCCATCGACGACACGAGACGGTATCCGTGAATCGGCCACCACCGCCTCGCCCGCGGTGAAGCTCGCATGCCGCGACTGGCGCACCCGCCCGGCCACTTCATGCCCCAAGGTGGCCGGCCAGTAGGCCACCCAGTCACCCGTCTGCAGTACGTGCAGGTCCGATCCGCAGATCCCGGCGTAGTCGACGTCAACCAGGACGTCACCATCGGCCAGGTCGGACAGTTCGCGCGTGCCGACGGTCAGGGACAAGTTCTCGCTCAACAGCAAGGCTGTGGTTAGCGCCGGCCCACCGCCGGGATCTGCGATACAAGACATGAGTCTTGATTACCAGACTCGACGGCAAAGTGGAATGGCAGCGTGGAATGGCGTGCCCGGCGATTGTCAGGCGATGCCGTGGGCGCCTTCATCGCCCAGCGCCTCATTCACCCGTGCGCCGAAGCTTGCCGAGAAGTCCGCCGCGGTAGCGACCACCGTCTTGGCGATCTCGGCGGCCTGTTCGGCGGTCTTGGTGGCCGACATGTACGCCACGCCGAGTGCCGCGACAGCCCGGCCGTCGCTGGTGAGCACGGGGCTGGCGATGCAGTCGATACCTGAGGTGGTGGTGCCGCGTTCGTGCGCGTAGCCGTTGGCGCGCACCTCGTGGAGCACCTCGCGCAGCGCCGACAACGACGTTGGCCCCTCGCCTGTGCGCGACTGCCAGGAGTAGCCGTCGTACAGCGTCGAGAGCTGCTCGACATCCAGGCGACTGAGGATGGCCCGGCCCACCGCGGTCAAATGTGCCGGTAGGCGCGAACCGACCTCGGTCACCAGTCGAACGCCTGGTGTCAGGGGCTCGCGCTTGTCCAGGTAGATGACGTCGGTGCCCTGCAATACGGCGAGGTGTGAGGTTTCGTTGACGGCATTGGTCAACGCGAGCATGTAGCGCTGGCCGGCCCGATGTAATGGTCCCGACCTCATATAGGACGCGCCGACCTCGAAGGCCGAAACTCCCAGGGTCCAGGCTCGTTGATCGGGCCAGTACGAGACGAAGCGACGTTCCCGCATGACATTGAGCAGATGATGGGTGGTGCTTTTCGGCAGGGACAGCGTCTCGGCGATCTCCATGGTCGCCATCGGGACGCCTCGTCGGGCCAGCAAGTCCAGCACGTCCATGACGCGCTCAGCAGATTTCACCCGACTTGCGGTGGCCACAGCCCGTCCCCCTCTCGCCCCTAGTCGTCTCGGATACAAGACAACAATCTGTGTTTAGGGTAGCCGACCTAGGCTTTGGCCTGTTCTCGGCGAATCAGGACTTGCGCCCCGCAATCAGGTAGACCGCAGGCAGCACGCCCGAGGTGCCCAGCAGTCCGAGGGCGCCGCCCCACATCCACTTGGGTCCGTTGACGTGTTCCGCGTCGCGGCCGGCGAGGTCGCGCAACGCCCAGGCCCGCAGCCCGGCGTCTACCGCCGCCATCGTGATAACGGCCGCCTTGGTGGTGGGGGACAGGTCGCGCCAGCGCTTCTTGGCCACTCTTGAGTCTTCCTTTCGGGCAACGGGTTATCGCTTGCAAGGTATGCACGTTCGGCAGCTGGAAAACCTCGTGCAGCCCAGGGTCAACCGCCCTATGGGCTGCCCGGGATTGTGGTCATCGGTGATTCGATCGAATGCCCACCGCCGCTTGACCTTCCACCGCTGGAAGATTCACCGCGACCCGACGAGCTTCCGCCCGCCGACGAGCCGCCAGAGGAGCCGCCCGACGAGCCGCCGCCGTAGGCCGGCTCCGGCTGGTACACCGTGGTCTGCGGTGCCTCGTGCGTGGGTGCCGGCTCGGCTGTATGGGCCGGCACCGTGTAGTCCGGTGTCGACGGCGCGGTGTAGGTGGGCTCGTCTACGGGCGTCACCGGCGCGGCCGACGACGGAGTGGTGTGCGTCGGCGGTGCGGTCGTGGTCGGCGGTGCGGTCGTCGTCGGGGGTGCCGTCGTGGTCGGCGGTGCGGTCGTCGTCGGGGGAGCCGTCGTCGTGGTCGGCGGCGCGGTCGTTGTGGTTGGGGGAGCTGTCGTCGTTGTTGGCGGCGCGGTCGTGGTGGTCGGCGGCGCTGTGGTCGTGGTGGGCGGGGGCGTAGTCGGTTGGGTCCACGGCGGCGGCGTCCACGGGTTGAGCGGCGGCACCACGATCACCGGAGGAAGCGGAATCGGGATCGGCACCGGAATCGGCGCCGGGGCCGGGGGAGCCTCGGCGGGCGGGGGAGCCGGCTGGGCCGGTGGCGCTGCGGGCGGCGCGACCTGTGGTGCCTGGTTGACGGGCCGGTCGTCGGTGCGCACGTTCGATACGGGAGGGGCCGCGGGCGGGGGCGTCAGGACCGCGACCGGCAGCGCGACCGGATCCGGCTCGTGCGGAACCGGCGGAAGATAGCGGCCGGGCACCGTGTCCGCCTTCACGGCCGGCGCCGGCTGGGCCTTGACATCGGCCGTCGGCCGGACGGTGATCGCGACCGTCACGGCCAGCGTGGCGAAGCTGATCACCAGGAACATCACCGCGCTGCCCATCAGCAGCATCCGGGCCGGCGGCGGAGCGATGACGGTCGTGTAGTCCGCCTCGTCGTCCTGCTCGGGGACGAACTCGCTGAGCGGCTCCATCGGCATCTCGTCAGCCCACAGGTCGTCGTCGGTTTCCTGCGAGTACGCCAGGTCGGGACCCACGGCGCCCTCGGCGGCCGGGGTGCTCGCGGGCGCCACCTGGGTGGCATCCGCGGCGGCAGGGGCCATCTGCGTCGCCGCGCTGTACGGCACGGGCGCCATCTGCGTGGCATCCCCTGCGGCGGGGGCCATCTGGGTCGCATCGAGGGCCGGTGCCATCTGCGTCGAGGCACCGGCCTGTGCGAAACCGGACCCGTCGGCCGTCTGGGCCGCGCCCCGCGCGATCGCATAACCGGCATCCGGCGCCACCTCGACCGGCGCCGTCGAACGAAGCTCTGCCGCAACGGAATCAAGGTCGAGACGTTGCCCGACCAGCAGCACCCGGCCCGGGGCTCCGGCGGCGGGCACCCGCTGCAACACCGTCGCGCACGCGACGGCGGCGCCCGCGGTGCCGATCGGCACGGATGCCAGCGTGGAGGTCGACTGTTCGTCCTCGCCGACCACCGTCAGCGACACCGTGTCATCGTCGGCCAGCAGCAACGCGGCATCCGCGCCGACGTTGCGGGCCAGTGCCGCGGCGGCCTCGGCTTCGGCCACCACCTCGACGTTCTGCACGCCCGCGTTGAGCACCGTCTGGCGCAGCGTGTCGGCCGCAGATGAGTCGGGCAGGCACAGTCGGGTCGCGGCGACCCGGTTGCCCGACTGAGTCACTTCGCGGTAGGTGCCGATGATGGTGTCGGCCAACTCACGCATCGCATCGTCGGACAGATCGAGTGCGTACTGGTCCAGCAGTTGGCCGCCGCTCGCGGGGGAGCCGATCATCGCCAAGCGCGCCACGCGTCCGGTGACCGCCACCCCGAGGACTACGTCCACGGTTCCACTCCTTGCCTCACGCACGATTTACCGGCTCCAGACGGACGCTTCCAAGCTACCGCACAGCCTTCGCGGACCGTTGGCGCCGAACACCCAGACGGGCTCTGCTTGTGTGTCAGAGCAAAAATGAGCACGCTGGGTGAATCGCACTGCGATGTCACTCATAGAGAGGAATCGGTACGTGAGCGACGAGCGTTACGCCGCGCCCGCCACCGTCGAGGTGGCGACCACGGCCGCGCCAGGCGTGGCGCGATCCCCGCGGGTCGGCTACGTGCCGACCCGGACCAACCGGATGCGCGACGGGCTCGCGGTCGTATTGCTCGTCCTCACGCTGCTGGTGCCGTGGAACCTGGAATTCGGCGTCGGCGTCCCGGGCAGTGCCGGGTCGACCTTCGTTGTGCTGGCGGTCGTGACGCTGCTGGCCGTCGCGGCCGCGCTCGCACCACACTTCGGGCCGTTCCGCCTCGCGGGCCCGGCGCCCGACGTCCGGCGCACCGGCAGGATTCGGCTCGTGCTGAGCGTCGCTTATTTCGTCGTGGTCATCGGTTTCGTCGGCTTTCACCTGGTGCAGACGGTCCGCAACGGCGGGACCGGGGAGGTGCCGCCGGGTGTCGGTCCGGGCATGCTGCTCGGCGTCGCGGGCGCACTGTTGGCCGCGCAGCCACCCATCACCTCGATCACGATTGAGGACAACAAGTTTCGCCGCTGGTACGCGGCAGCCCGGTTGATCGGCTTTCTTTCCATCGCGCTGGCAACGCTGTCGGTCGGCTTCAACCTGTACTGGCGGCTGCGGTACCTGTTCGTCACCCAGATCGATTTCGGTGGTCACGATGTCGCCGTCATCGTCACCACATTGCTCTACGGCGCGGAGGCGATGATCGCGTTGGTGATTGCCTCGCGCTGGCTCACCGAGCGGACCGCCGCGGCCCGGCTGGCGACGACCGCCATCGGTGTCTCGGGCGCGGTCGCGGCCACGCTGGTGTGGATTGTCGGCATCGGCCGCGACATCGACGCTTTTCACGGCATCGCTCAGAACACCTCGACCGCCGCGGTGGGCTACGAGGGTTACCTCGCCTGGGCCGCCGCGGCCGCGATTGTCGCGCCGACGACGCTGTACGCCGTCTTTTTGATCAAGCCGCCGACCATCGGTGCCTACCGTGCCGCCGCACAGAAGTGCTTGACGCTCATCGCCTTTTGGGCGTTCGCGGCCGCGGCGCTGCGCGTGGTCGACTACCTGATCGCGCTGTCGCTCGATCTTCCGCGGGCGCTGTACGACAGCGTCGCGATGACGGTATTCAACCTGGTCACCGGAATTGTCGCGCGGTGGTTGCACCGCCAGCTCGGCAAGGGCGTGGCGGCGACGACCGTCACCGCCGCATTCAGCGCGGTGTTGTTCGTCTTCACGGTCGCGGACCTGGCCATCGGTGTCGCGCTCGCTCCTCGTTACGCGGCACCGGCGCCTGCGGCGATCTACGGCAACAACCTGGCCCAGCAGATCACCAGCACATTCGACGTTGCTGTGTGTGTGCTGAGCCTGCTGGTGCTGGCCGTCATGCTCTTCACCGGTCCGTTGGCCGGCTATCTGGTCCGCCGCGAAGCCCGGGCCGCCAAGCCGGCGACGACTCCGCCTGCGCCACAGGCACCCACCGTCGATACCTCCGCACCGCCCACCATCGTGCGGCGGCCGCGATCGGCAGCGGTACCGAGAATCTTTCGGCTGAAAGAGGATTCGACGACGGTTCTGGCGCCACCGACCACCGATTTTCAGGCGCCCACGACTGCGCTACGGATCCAGCGTCGCCCAGTAGGTGAGTCGCGGCCACCCTCGAACGGCTAATTCGCTTGCAGGATCAAGCATTCGGGCTTTTTGAGGGATCTCTTTAATTCTTGTGAAAACTCTATGTCTCCGCATTCTTACCGCGCGGGCACCGAAATGCTGTGTTTCCATGGGTCGGTGGGGAGGTTCACACCCGCCGGTTTGGTTGCCGTTGTGATAGCGGCGACCTCCATGCTGAACGACGCGGCCATACCGTCCGCGTACGCGGCCCCCTGTCCAGATGCCGAAGTCATATTCGCCCGTGGCACCACCGAACTGCCTGGTGTCGGTCCCACCGGAGATGCATTCGTCCAATCGTTGCGGTCTCAACTCGGCGCTAAGTCGGTCGAGGTGTACCCGGTCGACTATCCCGCCACAACCGATTTCCCGACCGCGGTCCAGGGTATTTCCGATGCGCGGGCACGCATCGTGTCCACCGCCGCGAACTGCCCGAAAACCAAGATGGTGCTCGGTGGTTTCTCCCAGGGAGCGGCGGTGATGGGTTTCGTTACCGCAGCCGTTGTGCCTGACGGAGTTTCACCGACCGATGTACCTGCGCCGATGCCATCCGAGGTGGCCGACCACGTGGCAGCGGTTGCGCTGTTCGGTAAGCCGTCGAGCCGGTTCATGAAGGTGATCAACGATCCGCCGGTCGTGGTCGGCCCGAACTACACGGCCAAAGCCATCGACTTGTGCGTCGACAATGATCTGGTGTGCGATCCGCAGGGCCGGAGTTTCGCCGCGCACAACGAATACGCCGACGCGGGCCTGGTCAACAAGGGGGCGGATTTCGTCGCGCAGAAGCTTCAAGCCAGCTGGTCCGCGGATGCCGCTGCGGCACAAGCACCCCAGGAGCCGCCGGCGTCCACACTCTCACCGCTGACGGGGCCGGTGGCCGGGCCGTTGCAGCCGACCCAACATTTGGGCTCCGCGTCGCAGACATCTCCGGGCTCCGCGCCGCTCCCCGGCCCGGCGGCCCCGCCCGTTCCGCCACCGGTCGCACCGCCATCGGCGTCCTCCGCCCCGCCGACCTGACCGGCCCACACCGAAACCCGAATAATCAGTAGCGCGCATACCTGTGCCCGCGTACCGTTCTGCGGGCCCGGTGATGTGAGCCGGATGTCGGTCGGTTACCACTGCTGATGGAGAGGTCGCGGGTTCGATTCCCGTCCGTCCCTCGGGGACGGTAGCTCAGTGGCAGAGCACTTTTCCGGTCGATGCCTCACACGCCCACATCGCCTGGCGCCCAACTTTTTTGCCGCGGGCCGGAAGTCGATCGGTTATCTGGCGATTAAGGTTCGATTCCTGACGTGGCAGCTTCGGCTGCCACGCGTCCGGTTGACACCTCACACGCTCGCGGCATCCATGACCGGCACATGTCATCGAAAGGAGTAGCCCCATGGACATTCTCAGCATCTTCGGTACCCGCAGCACGCGGCAGTCGCGACCCGCCACATCGAAGCAGAAGCTCAATGCTGCTGGCGGCTACACCTTTTCGATTGACGACTGGTCGCGGGTGCACCGTTTCCTGACGTTGGGTACCGATGGCGGAACGTACTACGCCTCCGCCGCCGACCTGACTCGCGACAACGCCGAGGTGGTGCTGCGCGTCGCGGCGGCCGACCCGATCGCACTGGTGAACCGGATCGTCGAGGTCTCGGAGGCCGGGCGCGCGCCGCGGCCGAACCCGGCGCTGTTCGCGCTGGCCATCGCGGCCTCGGTGGACGACGTCGAGGGTCGTCGGGCGGCGCTGGCGGCCCTGCCGCGAGTTGCCCGCACCGGCACTCACCTGTTCCTGTTCGCCGGGTACGTCGAACAGTTCCGGGGCTGGGGTCCGACGCTGCGGCGCGCGGTCGGCCGGTGGTACACCGACGGCCCGGTGGATCGGCTGGCCTATCAGCTGGTCAAGTACCGGCGGCGGGCCGGATGGACCCACCGCGACCTGTTGCGGTTGGCCAGCCCGTCGGGCGTGGTCGACCCGGCCCGGCGTATGGCGCTGAACTGGGCGACCGGAAAGGGCCTGGGTGACTACGCGCAGGCCCCGGCCCGGTTGACCGGCGCGCAGCTGCGGGCCGGACAGCGCACCGCGGTGCGGCCGGTGCTGAGCACCGACGCCGTACCCGAGGAGCTGGCGATCATCGCCGACTTCGAGGACGCCCAGGCGGCTTCGACGGCCGGGCACTGGGTCGAGATCATCGGCCGCGGCAACGGGATGTCGTGGGAGATGCTGCCCGACGCGGCGCTGCTGCAGCCGGCGGTGTGGGAGGCGCTGATCGCCCACGGTATGCCGCAGACCGCGCTGATGCGTCAGCTGCCGCGGCTGACCCGGCTGGGTCTGCTCTCCGGTGCGGTCGGTGAGACCGTGGCCGGTCAGCTGGCCGACCCCGGACGGCTCGCGGGCGCGCGGGTGCACCCGGTGAATGTCCTTGTGGCACAGCGTACCTACGCCTCGGGTCGCGGGGCCCGCGGCCGGGACACCTGGACGCCGGTGCCTCGGATCGTCGATGCGCTCGACGCCGCGTTCTACGCGGCCTACGGTGCGGTGCGGCCGTCGGGCATGCGCACGCTGCTGGCGCTGGATGTCTCCGGGTCGATGGGGGTGCCGGTGTCGGGTCTGCCGATCTCGTGTCGGGAGGCGTCGGCCGCGCTGGCGCTGGTGACCGCGGCCACCGAACCGCGGCACCGGATCATCGGCTTCACGGCCGGCCGTGGCGGATACCCCGCGACGGCGGTCACCGAGCTGGATATCGGCCCGCGCCGTCGCCTCGACGACGTGTGCCGGTACACCGCCGGGCTGCCGATGGGCGCGACCGACTGCGCATTGCCGATGGTGTGGGCGCTGCACAACCGGGTGAAGGTGGATACGTTCCACATTTACACCGACAACGAAACCTGGTACGGGCAGATCCACCCGCACCAGGCGCTGGAGCTCTACCGCCAGAAGATGGGAATCGATGCGCGGCTGGTGGTGGTGGCGATGACCGGGACCCGGAACTCGATCGCCGATCCGGCCGACCCGCGGCAGCTCGACATCGTCGGATTCGATTCGGCGGTGCCGACGCTGCTGGCCGATTTCTCGCGCGGCGACATCTAACGGCACCCACTCGGGGGTGGCGGTCCGCAAGACCGTCACCCCCGAGCTGCCGTCGGTTGGATCGCCGCGACGGCGTGTAAGCGCCGTCACACCGGTAACCTGGCTTCTGAGCGACTAGGCAGATCGGGGGGATCCTCATGGACCTCGTACTCGGCCTCGCGATGACCTCGAGGGCCGTGCGGTGGGTACTCGTCGAAGGCAGAACAGGTGAAGGGCGCCCCGTCGACCGCGGCGCAATCGCCCTGGAAGACCCCGCCGGTTACGACCCCGAGGGCCTGCTGCGGGGGTTGGTGGACGACACCCAGGCCGACGGCACAAACCTCATCCACGCGATCGGCGTGACGTGGACCAATGACGCCGCGGTCCTGGCCAGCAGCGTGCTGCAGGACCTGGACGAGCGGGGCCACGTCAACGTCTTCGCGGTCTCCGAGGTCGAAGCCGCAGGCATGCTGGCCAGCGGCATCGCCGACATCACCGAGCACGATGACATCGCGGTGTGCATCATCGAACCCGATGCCGCGGTGCTGGCCATCGTGACCTCCGACGATGTCACCGCCGACCGCATCGAGCGATCCGACGCGCTGGTCGGCGACGTCACCAGGCTGCTCGCGCTCACCGACCGGCCGGTCGGCGCGATGTTCGTCCTGGGCTCGGACGCCCAGGAATCGATCGTGACCGCGCTGGCCCAGTTCACGCGGACGGAGGTGATCACCGCCGCCGAATCCGACCTGGCATTTGCCCGGGGCGCCGGACTGGCCGCGGCGATGGCTGTCAACACCGCCGTCACACCGGCCAAGCCGGTGCGCTGGACCAAAGTCGGTGCGTTGTCGTCGATCCTTGGTGGCGCCGCGGTCACGCTCGTCGTCGCCACCTCGGCCGCGATCGGGCTGCACCTGCACCCGGGCGCGATCCCGGAACAGCCTATGCATACCGCCCGGGCCGGGGAATCGGCGCCGGAAGCCGGCCCGGTGCACCAGCCGGAACCGAAGGCCGCCCCGAAACCGGCGCCCGCCGCGCCGGCCCCGGCCATCGAGGCCGCAAACCCGCCGGCGCAGGTTCCGCCGGCCCCGGCGGCTCCCGCACCCGCCCCTGAGCCGGCCTACGTCCCGCCGGCCCCGGCGGCTCCCGCACCCGTCCCCGAGCCGGTTTACGTCCCGCCGGCCCCGCCGGCCTATGTGCCGCCCCCGGTGACCTATCCGCAGCCGCGGCTGCGGGACCGGATCATCGAGCGCATCCCGATCATCAACCGCTTCCACTGAGCCCGGGACAGCCCAGGCGGGCGAAGACATTCCACTCACACATCACATCCACTCAGGTTCGCCATAGAGAACGTCCACGTCGCGGATTAAGCTGGAAGCTGACCGTACCTAAATGTACGGAAGGTGGCGATTATGCGAATATCCTATTTGTCCGCGCTGGGGGCGGTCGGCGTCGCGGTATCGGTGATTCTGGCTCCGCTCGCGGGTGCAACGGTGAGTGCGCCTACCACGGTTCAGCACATCAAGCCGTCTCCTCAGACCTGCACCACGACCAACGTTGGCAGTCAGTGCATTTCACCGGGCAACGTGCAGATCAACAACTCTCCGCCGTTTGTCAACCCTTACTCGATGTTCCGGCCATTCCCGTGGATTGTGTGATCGGTTGACCGCGGTCCGGCCGGGCCAATGCCGGAGCCAATCCTGGTGTGAACAAACATGATTGGCCGATGTGGCGGTGGTCGGGAGGTCGGGGTGGGGCTACCGCACGCCGATCTAGATCATGTCGTTCCTGGTCAGCCAGCGCATCACCGGCCAGCCGATGAACACCGGCAGCCAGCAGGTCAACACCCGGTAGAGCAGCACCGCGGGCACCGCGATCGCGGCGGGCAGCCCGAAGGCGGCCAGACCACCGATCAGGGCGGCCTCCACCGCGCCCACCCCGCCGGGGGTGGGGGCGGCCGAGGCCAGGGTGCCGCCGACCATGGTCACCACCGTGACGGTGACGAATGAGGTGGTGCCGCCGAACGCCTCGACGCTGGCCCACAGCGCGAGCGCCGCACCGAGAGTCGTACCTGCGGCACCCAACACGATCAGGGCGAGCCGCTGCGGTTCGCGGGCCAGTTTGAGCAGATCGTCGGTGACCTCTTCGATCTTGGGCCGCACCGAGGACGCCAGCCAGCGGCGCAGTTTGGGCACGGCCAGGAACGCGCCGATGAGTCCGAGCGCGAGCCCGGCGATCAAGTACAAGATGGTGGCGCTGGGCACGAAATGCGACAGGTCGGCCGAAGCGCCGGCCACGGTGCTGAAGAAGATCAGCAGGATGATGTGCACGATCACCTGCACCGTCTGCTGGAGCGCCACCGCGGCGGTGGCGCGCACCGTGCTCAGTCCGCCCTTCTGCAGAAACCGGGTGCTCAGCGCCAGGCCGCCGACCCCGGCGGGCGTGGTGGTGGCGGCAAAGGTGTTGGCCACCTGCATGATTGACAGATTGCGGAAGCTCACCAGCCCGTCGGCGCAGGCCCACAGGGCGGCCGCCGCGCCCACGTAGGTCAGCGCCGAGACGGTCAGCCCGAGCAGCGCCCACCACCAGTTCGCGGTGCGCAGTTCGGAGAAGAAGGTCGGCACCGTGCTGATGAACGGGTAAGCCACGTAGACCAGCGCCACCAGCAGCACCAGCTGGATCACCTGGGTGCGGGTGAACCGGGTGATGGGCTCGGCCTGGATCTGGTCGGCGCCGGTCTGGTGCTTCACCTCGTCACGGGCCCGGGTGATCACCTCTTTGGCGTCGGGGACGGCGTCTCGAACCCGGGCCGGAACGGCGGCCTTGGTGAGCCGGCGCGAGGCGGTGAGCACCGGGTCGCGGCCGAATGCCTCGATAGCCGCGCTCACCGCGGCCTTCGGGGAGTACAGCGCGGTGGTGGTGACCAGCAGCTGGGCGATATCGGACTGCAATTGCGTGTCAGTGGCGCCGTACTCGGCACCGCCGAAACCACCGAACAGCACCGCACCGTCGTCGACGGTGATCTCCTTGCCGCGCAGGTCGCCGTGCGAGATCTGATGGTCGTGCAGGGTGCGCAGGGCATTCCACACCCGCCCGACGGGGACATCCCCGGTGCACTCGTCCAGCGGGACGCCGCGTTTGCGGTTGTGCGCGTACAGCGTCCAGCCGCGGTCCAGGGCGGCCACCGACATGGTCGAGGTGCTGGCCAGGCCGAGATCGCCGATCGCGATCGCCATCAGCGCCCGGTGCTCGACGGCCCGGCGCATCGAGGCCTGCAGGGGAGCGGTCTCGGTGGAGCGCAGCCGCAGCTTGAGCCACAGCTGACGCACGGCGCCGCCACTGCGCTGGTTGGGTCCGTAGAGCTCGACCACGGCGGTGGCGTCGGGGTCCTGGGAGGCGGCGTCGAGAAGCAGCGGACCGGCCCCGGCCGGACGCACCACGGTGAACGCGGAGACGACGAACCCGCGCCGGGCCAGGGCGCGCACCGCGCCGTCGAGCGGAACCTCCAGGGCGGGGGTGCCGACGATCCACACCACCAGGGCGCCGACGAACCAGCCCACTGCCAGGCCCAGCAGCGAGCGGGCCGGGACCACGGCGCTGACCACCAGGTGAATCGGCACGAACGCCAACAGCAGCGTCCACCACCAACGGCGAAGTCGGCGCGAGAGCCACGGCCCGGACACCGTGAGCACCGCGGCCAGCATGCCGATCCAGCGCGGGTCGTCGAGCAGCTGCGACAGCTGGGTGTCGAGCCGGCCGGTGAGATCGAAATGCCATTGCGGGGCGGCGATGCCGTTGGCGGTGATCGACAGCGACAGCATGGTGATCAGCGCGGCCGCGGCGTAGGCGGCGAGCAGTTTCCATTGCCGGGCCAGGATCAGGCTGACCAGGATCACGAAGGGCAGCGCCAGGATGGCGATGCCGTAGGCCAGGTAAACCAGGGTGGACTGGGTGGGGGTGAGCACGCCGACGATCTCGGAGATCGAGCGTTCCAGCGCCACCCATTCGTAGCGGGTGATCAGTGAGCTGGTGATCACTGTGGCCAGGCAGATCGCGGCCACGATCAGGCGCAGGATGTCGTTGGTGCGTCGGGTCAGCGGTTGCAACAGGCTGCCGGTGACGGTGATGTCCCGTCCGTCAACGCGCATGTTCCCCCTTTCCCTGTATGTCCGCGGCCCGCGACCAAGGTAGCGGGACCGGGTGCCGATATCGGCAATTGGTGGCGATCTGGACCGTCACGTAATCACATCGGTCCCTTTTGTCACCTTGAGCGACAATTTTTGCCGGTCCGGTGTGATCAACGCCAACAACGGCCGTCAACGTGATGTAACTTCGATCGACACGTCTCGCCGAATAAGGCCGCGCCCGAGGAGTTCAACGGTGGATGCGACACCATTCGGGCACTATCAGCTGCAGAAGCTGATCGGCCGGGGCGGGATGGGCGAGGTTTACCAGGCCTACGACGCCGATACCGACCGCATCGTCGCACTCAAGGTGCTGCCGCCGCACCTGGCCCAGGACGCCACCTTCCAGGAACGGTTCCGGCGGGAATCGCATGCCGCGGCCGGGGTGAGCAATCCGCATGTGGTGCCGATCCACGGCTATGGCGAGATCGACGGCCGGCTCTATCTGGATATGCGGCTGATCGAGGGACGCAACCTCGGCGCCATGCTCGGCAAGACCGGCAAGCCACTGGACCCGGCGTTCGTGGTCGGCATGGTCGAGCAGGTCGCCGAGGCGCTCGACAGCGCCCATCAGGCCGGGCTGATCCACCGCGACGTGAAACCGTCGAACATCCTGATCGCCGACAACGACTTCGTCTACCTGATCGACTTCGGGCTGGCCCGCACCGCGGGCGAGTCCGGCATGACCACCGCGGGCAGCACCCTGGGCACGCTGGCTTACATGGCGCCCGAACGGTTCGACGGCGGCAAGGTGGACCCGCGTTCGGACGTCTACGCGCTGGCCTGCGTGCTTTACGAATGCCTCACCGGGGTACGGCCGTATCCGGCCGACAGCCTCGAACAACAGATCGCCGGGCATATGGTCTCCCCGCCGCCGCGGCCCTCGGAGAAGGATCCGCGGCTGGTGGCCTTCGACGAGGTGATCGCCAAGGGCATGGCCAAGAAGCCGTCCAAGCGCTATCAGAGTGCCGGCGACCTGGCGGCCGCGGCCCGTGCGGCGCTGGCGGTTCCGGTGCGCACCACCGGACGGTCGGGGCGGCATTCGGCGCAGCGGGTATCAACCCGGGCTCGGATATCCAAGAAGGTGGCCGCGATCGCCGGTGCGACGGTTGTGGTGCTGGCGCTGTGCGCGGTGGGGGTGTGGCAGCTGCGGGGCGGCGCCGGCGCGGCACAGAACCCGAACCCGGCCGATACGGCGTCGAAATCCGGTGCGGTGCAGGCGCAGATGGGGCCGGTGGACAAGATCGCCAAGACGGTCCCGGCCAAGATCCGGGAATCCGGCCGGCTGGTGATCGGGGTGAATGTGCCCTACGCGCCCAACGAGTTCAAGAATTCCAGCGGTGAGATCGTCGGGTTCGACGTGGACCTGGCGAAGGCCGTGGCGCGGACGTTGGGCTTGGTGCCCGAGTTCCGGGAGAGCGGTTTCGAGGCGATCCTGCCCGCGGTGCAGGACGGCAATCTGAACGTCGGGATGTCCTCGATCACCGACACTCGGGAACGCCAGCAGAAGGTCGATTTCGTCACCTATTTCCAGGCGGGCACGTTGTGGGCGCAGCGCACCGGGTCGTCGGCCGATCCGAACGCGGCGTGTGGTCTGCGAGTGGGCGTGAAGCACGGCACGGTTCAGCAGACCGAGGAGATCCCGGCCAAATCCGCTGTCTGCGTCGCGGCCGGGTTGCCGCCCATCGAGGAAGTGGTCCGCCCCCAGCAGGACGAGGTGACCGCCGCGCTGATCGCCGGTGAGGTGGACGCCATGTCCGCTGATTCGCCGGTGGCGGGATTCGCGATCAAGCTCAGCGGTGGTGCGTTGCAGCCGGCCGGTGAGGTGTTCGACTCCGCGCCCTACGGCTGGCCGGTGGCCAAGGGATCCGGGTTGGCCGAGTCGTTGCGGTTGGCGCTGGAACACCTGATGGACACCGGCGAGTACCGCACCATCGCCACCATGTGGGGTGTGGAGAAGGGCATGATCACCCAACCGGTGATCAATGGGGCGTTGCGCTAACGGTTTTCGCCGTCAGGCCGCGGTGCGGGCCAGGGTCGTCGTGGCAATGGTGTTCAGATGGTCGATGGCCACCGCCACCGAGCTGCGCCGAGGCAGCGCGTCGACGATCTGGTAGGTGTTGTGCGCCAGGGCCGGCGGATTGGTGGCATAGAAGGCGACCGCCAGGTTGATCGCCTCGACGAGCGCCGGTCCACCCACGATCGGATCGGTGACCAGGGCCAGC
Source organism: Mycolicibacterium frederiksbergense (assembly GCF_029893345.1). Lineage (GTDB taxonomy): Bacteria > Actinomycetota > Actinomycetes > Mycobacteriales > Mycobacteriaceae > Mycobacterium > Mycobacterium frederiksbergense_B. The sequence continues at coordinate 62,932 of NZ_JARXVE010000014.1, forward strand.
ACCTGCTGGGCCAGGCTGCCCTGGCCGGTCAGCCCGGCGATCACTGCCGCGATGGCGTTGACCTGGAGGCTGAGCTGCACGGCCGCCTTGTACACCGCGGTGATATCGGCGCCTGCGACGTCATTGGGGGTGGTGGTGTACAGGTCGCCGGGGTTCGCGAAATCCCACCAGGTGTCAACACCGTTGGCGTCCTTGGGAATTTGGTCCGCGGTCAGATTGGTGGTGGCGATACCGCGCCCGCCCGGATCGGTGCCGCCCGGGAAGGTGTGTCCGGTCAGCCGCCACGGGTTGCCGAAGGTGTAGCCGCCGATCAGGTTGGGCCTGGCCCATTGCAGCGGCCCGGTCATGATCGCGGCCAATACCCGTGAGGCCGCCTCGGCGCCCTGGCTGTAGCCGCCGAGCGCGAAGGTTTGCAGCGGGTGGGCGGTGATCCAGTCGGTGGCGTTCGTGACGGCGATGGCCACCGATTCGGCGTAGCTGGGCGACAGCGGTGCCCCTGGCGGTAGCGGGCCGAAAGTCCAGGGGGACTGGATCGGTACCTCGAAAACGCGGTCCGGATCGGCGCCGGCGACCACGTCGGATGGATACCCGGTGCCCGGGGCGGCGAAGGTGCCGGCGAAGGTCAGCACCGCGTGCCGGACCAGCCGCACACCGGAGACCGTTGCCGCGAGATCTCCGAAAGTAGCCATGGTATCGGCTATTTCGCGGAGGTCGGCAGGTTGTTGGCTTTGCGCCACTGAATCGCGAACTCCATCAGCTCAATCAGCACATCGCCGCTGTCGCGGGTGACGCCGTCGCTGAAGGTGTGCACCCAGGCGATCTGCTCGGCGACGGTGACCTGTTGTTCGAAGGCGTCATAGGTGCCCTGGAACTGCTGGCCGTTGTGGGTGGAGTTCCACGGGCCACGGTTGGGGTCGTCGACAATGTCGCCGATATTGCGTGGGTGCCGGGCGAATACCACCCGCCACGGCTCGGGTGCGCCATTGACGGCTACCCCGGAGATATCGGATTGCAGCGATGTTGCGTCAGACACGAGAAATACCTCCTGGTGATGGGGTGGTGACGCCGCAGGCTGCGGCGAACTGAACCGGGTTGAGACCGTCGGCGGAGTTCATATCGCAGTTCCCGAATGGTGGTGCGCCCTCGGGTAATCCGCCGCCGTAGCCGGTGCCGTCGGTGTACTGGTGGGCGACCTTGCCCGGGTAGTCCGGGTTGCTGCCGTAGGCGGCGATGATGAGCCGGATTCCGTCGGGTTTGGTGGGCCACATGCTGTCGAGGTCGCCGACGTTGCCGTAGCCGATGATGCGCGCTCGGCTTCCGGCGTAGCCGGCCAGATCCCAGTACAGCTGGTTGATCCAATTCGACCCGTCGCCTGGGGGATTGCCGCCCTGTTCCACGTCGAGCATGAGCGCGATGCGCGGGTGCAGGCCACCATTGGCGTCGATCACGGACCGCACCGTGCCGGCATTGGCCTGCCAGTTGGGCCGACAGTAGGTGTAGACGATGCCGAACACCAGCTTGCCGTCGTCCAGCGCGGTGCGCATCCAGGCGTAGTTGGCGGCGAAATTGTGGTCCTGGTAGGTGCCGTCGCTGACCCGGATCGATAACACTTGGTAGGGATAGCTGTTATCGACCACCGGTTGGAACTCGGACACATCGGCAAACAGGGTGTCGGTGATGAGGGCGGCGGTGAGCACCTCGTGCCGCTTGCTGCTGCGGCTCTTTCGGCGCGAACGCGATGGCCGATCGTCGGGTTTGCGTCCCGGGATCTGTTGATTCACAGCACCGCTCGCCATGTGTCTGCCGTTTCCGTTGCCTACCACCAGGGTAAGCCGGGTCGCGCGTCTGGTCGACCGAATCCGGTCCGGCGCGTCGGGTCAGAGTGCGTTACGCCCTCCGATCATCTTGGCCAGCTGCACGGTTCGGCCGTCGTCGATGTTGTAGCCGCTGATCCGCAGGTCGACGACGAAGTTGTCGACCGCCAGGATCGCGCGGTGGGTGATCCGGTCGCTGACCAACGGATCGGCGTGTGTCACGTCGACACCGTCCACCACGGACGGGACGGCCAGCCGGTGCGTGTCGCGGGTCTTGCCCCCGTTGTAGCTGAAGGTCAGGGTGTTGTTGGCGCAGCGGCGCCAGATGTCGACGGTGCGGGCCACCAGGGCCTTGGCGGCTGCGGGGCTGTCGAATCTGGCGACGGCCTGGTCGACTTCGAGTTCATCGCGGTCGTCGGCGAGCTGGGTCTCGCGGAATTCGCGGTAGCCGCTGTCCCGGTACACCCAGTCCATGGCGTTGCCGATCACGGTCATGCATTCGGGGCGGGAGATGGGCTGGTAGCTGTCGTTCTGCGCGGGGATGCGCAGGCCGGTTTTCGGCCGGACCTCGGCGGCCAGGAGGGTGTTGATCTCGGATTCGCTGGCCAGCATGCTGCCCAGGACATCGACCTGTGCACCGCTCGAATCGGGGATGGTGTGGGTGCACGCTGCGGCGGTGAGCACGACGGCCAGGCCGGCTGCCGCCCGGCTCAGAGCACTGCCCATCGGGTCCCCCCTTGGATCCTGTTTGCTGATCCTAATCCGGTTAGGGTGGGGGAATGAGCGATATCGCGTCGCTTCCGCCGGGGCCCCGGTTGCCCGGCTCGGTGCAGACGGCGCTGATGCTGCGTTACTGGCCGCGGTTCGTATCCGCCTGTCGGCGCCGCTACGGTGACGTGTTCACCCTGCGGGTCGCGTCGCTCGGGACGGTGGTGTACCTGGCCGACCCGGATGACATCAAGCTGGTGTTCGCCGGAGACCCGACGATTTACCATGCCGGGGAAGCCAATTCGATGCTGGCCAGCCTGCTCGGTGACAGTTCGGTGCTGGTGATCGACGAGGATGTGCACCGGGACCGGCGGCGGCTGATGCTGGCACCGTTCCAGCGCGACGCGGTGGCGCGGCAGACTGCCGTGATGGCCGAGGTCGCCGCGGAAAATGTCGCGGGTTGGCCGGTGGGCACAGCCTTTTCGGCGGCCCCGAAGATGGCCGAGATCACCCTGGAGGTGATCCTGCGGACGGTGATCGGGGTGTCGGATCCGGCCCGGCTGGCCGCGCTGCGGCGGGTGATGCCGCGGCTGCTCGACGTGGGGTCGTGGGAAGTGCTGGCGATGGCCAGCCCCGGCATGCTGCGACGGCGTCCGTGGCGAATCCTGCGGCGCCGCATCGAGGAGGCCGATCGGCTGTTGTACGCCGAGATCGCCGACCGCCGCGCCGACCCGGCATTGGCGCAGCGCACCGATGCGTTGGCCATGCTGGTGCGTGCCGCGAACGAGGACGGGCGCACCATGACCGACCGGGAGCTGCGCGATCAGCTGATGACCTTGCTGGTCGCCGGGCATGAGACCACCGCGACCGGCCTGTCGTGGGCGCTGGAGCGGCTCATCCGGCATCCCGCGGTCCTGGACAAGGCGGTGCGGGCGGCCCGGGCGGATGGGCCGGAGGGGGATGAGTACCTGGATGCGGTGGCCAAGGAGACCCTGCGGACCCGGCCGGTGGTGTTCGACGTGGGCCGGATACTGACCGAGCCGGTCGACCTGGCCGGCTACCGGCTGCCGGCCGGGGTGATGGTGGCCCCGGGCATCGGACTGGTGCATGCCAGCGATGAGTTGTATCCCGATCCCTCCCGGTTCGACCCGGACCGGATGCTGGGCGTGGCGTACGGGCCCACGGTGTGGTTCCCGTTCGGCGGGGGTAATCGCCGCTGCCTGGGTGCCACCTTCGCGATGGTCGAGCTGCGGGTGGTGCTCCGCGAAATCCTGCGCCGGGTCGATCTTTTCACCACCACCACTGCTGGGGAGCGTCAGCGGGTGAAGAATGTGACGCTGGTGCCGCACCGCGGGGCACGAATCTGCGTGAAGGCAAGTTCGTAGCCCTTGGCGGTGGGTCAGTGCCTGTTACTCCGGTGCTGGTCACCCGATCTGGTAGTCGGGTAGGACGAGGTTGTCGCGCACACTGCCGGCGAACAGCCCCGCCACTGGGCGCCCAAGGTTCATCGCGCGCATCGCCACGTTGCGCCACCACAACCCGAACCGGGTTCTGGTGGCGAAGAAACCGAGCATCCGTTCGGCACCGGCCTGCTTACCCTCGATGAACGGCCGAAGTCGCGATTCGTAGCACTCGAAGGCGCGAACGTAATCGCAGCCGGAGCGGGTGAGTTCCCCGGCCAGGGCGTACGCCTCGGTGATGGCCAGCCCGGTGCCCTCACCGCCGAGCAGTGAGATGCAGCCCGCCGCGTCGCCGATCAACAGCGTCCTCTCGTGGGACCAACTGTCCATCCGGATTTGGCTCACCACGTCGAAGTAGAGGTCGTCGACGCCGTCCACCGCGGCCAGGATCTGTCGACATTGCCAGCCAGCATCGTCGAACTGATTGTGTAACTGCTCTTTTGGCGTCATGCCGTGGTCGTCGTGTTGGTCACGGAACACGAACAGGAACATGGTGCGGTCGCCGCGCAACGTGAACTGGCCCACCTGCCGGCCGGGGACGCTGTAGGTGAGGTACAGATCGGATCTGGCTTCCCCGGAGCGGGGTCGGTAGCCGTCGACGACGCAGGCGGCGACCTTGCAGCCCAGGTAGTGCTCGAATCGCTCCTCTGGTCCGAAGACCAGACGGCGCACGTTGGAGTGCAGGCCGTCGGCGCCGATGATCAGGTCGAAGTCGTCGGCGGCCCTGTTCTCGAACGTCACCCGGACGTCGTCGGGGCGCTGGTCGATGCCGGTGATGCTGTCGGCGAACACGGTCGGCACGGTGTGCTCAACGGTGCGGTAGATGGCGGCGGCCAGGTCACCGCGGGGCAGGCTGGTGAAGTTGTTGCCGATCATGCGCCGGAACACCTCGACGCCGAGTTCGGCGCGGGTCGCGCCATCGGATCCGACCGAGCGCACGCACCGCACGTCATAGCCCGCGTCGCGGATGGCCTGCTCGATGCCCATGCGCCGGGTCACGCGGTAGCCGATGCCCCAGAAGTCGATCATGTAGCCGCCGGTGCGAAACGCCGGCGCCCGCTCGATCAGGGTCGGGCTGTGGCCGGCGCGGTGCAGCCAGTGTGCGAGCGCCGTCCCGGCGACCCCGGCCCCACTGATGGCGATCCGCATGACAACTCGATGCTACGTACCGGCGAGGTGGTTGCGATCGATTGTTGCCATCTGCGCGGTCGGGCCGGCTCGGGCATGCTGATTGGCATGGGCGTTTCCGGTGACTCGACGGCGGCCCGGGTGATGACCGCGCGGAACAAGGTCATCACCGCCGCCGAGGCCGTCGCGCTGATCCGTGATGGTGACACCATCGCGATCGAAGGTTTCGTCGGACAGTGTTTCGCCGAGGAACTGACCCTGGCGCTGGAAGCACGGTTCCTGGAGGCCGGCGGTCCTGGAGACCTGACGTTGATCTTCACGGTCGCGCAGGGCGACGGTCATGGGCGGGGATTCGACCGGCTGTGCCATGACGGGCTGCTGAAACGGGTCATCGGCGGTCATTGGGGCATGTCGCCGGGTCTCGGAAAGCTCGCGGTCGACAACAAGATCGAGGCGTACTGCCTGCCGCAGGGAGTGATCGCCCAATTGTTCCGGGACACCGCCGCCGACAAGCCCGGCCTGCTCACCGGGGTGGGGCTGGGTACCTTCATCGACCCGCGCAACGGCGGAGGGAAGATCAACCAGCGGACCGTCGAGGACCGCGTCGCACTGATGACCATCGAAGGTCAAGAGTACCTGTTCTACAAGGCATTCGAATCCCTCGACGTCGCCTTCTTGCGGGGCACCACGGCCGATCCGGACGGCAATATCACCATGGAACGCGAGGCGTTGTTCATGGAGTCCCTCGCCATCGCCACCGCCGTGCACAATCGCGGCGGGCTGGTCATAGTCCAGGTGGAACGGATCGCGGAGTCGGACTCGTTGTCCCCCAAGGATGTGAAGATCCCCGGCGTGCTCGTCGACTGCGTGGTGGTGTCACAGCCGGACCATCATCGACAGACTTGGGGAACCCAGTACTCACCGGCCATGAGCGGTGAGCTGCGGGTGCCGCTGTCGTCGCTACCGCCGCTGGAACTGAACGAACGCAAGATCATCGCCCGCCGGGCGGCCATGGAGCTGCGGCCGAATTCAGTGGTGAACCTGGGCATCGGGATGCCCGAAGGTATCGCCAATGTGGCCGCCGAAGAACACCTCCTGGAGTTCATCACCATGACTGCCGAGCCCGGGGTGATCGGTGGGATGCCGACGGGTGGAAAGGATTTCGGGTCATCCATGAACGCCGATGCGATACTCGACCAACCCGCCCAGTTCGATTTCTACGACGGCGGTGGCCTGGACGCGGCATTCCTGGGGCTCGCACAGGTCGATGCTGCGGGCAATGTCAACGTCAGCCAGTTCGGGCAAAAGCTGGCCGGCCCCGGTGGGTTCATCAACATCAGCCAGAACGCCAAGAAGGTGGTGTTCGTCGGGACGTGTGTGGCGCCGTCGCGGACGAAGGTGACCGACGGGCGCTTGGTGGTCACCGATGGCGATGCCATCGCGAAGTTCGTTCAAGAGGTTCAGCAGTGCACCTTCAGCGGCAGGCACGCGGCGGCGGCCGCGAAACAGGTGCTGTACGTGACTGAGCGCTGCGTCTTCTCCCTGCAGCCCGACGGGCTCCATCTCGTCGAGATCGCACCCGGTATCGACCTCGACAAGGATGTCCTGGCGCACCTCGAGTTCACCCCGATCATCGACCCTGAGCTAAAGCTGATGGATGCCAGGATCTTTCGTGATGAGCCGATGGGGCTCGACCGGGATCTGCTCAGCGTTCCGCTGGAGGCCCGGTTCTCCTACGATGCCGCCCGCAACATCTTCTTCATCAACATGGAGGGGGCGTCGCTGCACACACCCGCCGATATCGAGGTGATCATCTCCGAGATCGACCGGCGACTGGCCGCATTGGGCAAGAAGGTCCACGTCGCTGCCAACTACGACAACTTCTATCTGCCCCCACATCTGACGGACCAGTACGTCTCCGCCGTCGTCGACCTGGCGAGTCGGTATTACGACGGGGTCACCCGCTATACCACCAGCGCGTTCATGCGCCTCAAGCTCAGCGGCCATCTCTCCGAACGCGGGCTTGCGCCGCACATCTATGAGTCCCGCCAAGAGGCCCTGGACTGGCTGCACCAGCACATGAATACCTAGGGCTGGACAGGCCCGATGTCCAGCCGAGTGTCAGATGTACGTGCCAAGCTGGGGTCATGGCCGCGAAACGATCGCCGCACCGCGCCGACCTGGTGCTGTCTGGGGGCGGGGTCAAAGGTATCGGGCTGGTCGGAGCCGTCGTCGCCCTCAAGGACGCGGGGTACGCGATCGAGCGGGTCTCGGGCACCTCGGCGGGCTCAATGGTCGGCGCGGTGGTGGCCGCGGCGGCGCAACATGACGGGCTGACCAGTGCACAGCTGCGCGAGCTGGTGCTGAGTGTGCCGTACCGCAAGTTCCGCGACAGCGGGCCGGTCGAGAGCATCCCGGTGCTGGGCTCGGTGTGGGGGCTGCTGCGCGAGACGGGCATCTATCGTGGCGATTTCGCTCATGCCTGGATACGCCGGGAGCTGAAGAACCTGGGCGTCAGCACCTTTGGTGATCTGGCCATCGACGACACGAACCTGCTGCCGGAGCGCCGCTACCGGCTGGTGGTCACGGTGGCCGACCTGACCACCGGGCAACTGGTGCGGCTGCCCTGGGACTACCGCCGGGTCTACGGGCTGGACCCCGATGAACAGTCCGTCGCCGACGCGGTGCGGGCCTCGATGGCGATCCCGTTCCTGTATCAGCCGGTCACGCTGAAAACCGCTGCCGGTCAACCGTGCACCTTGGTGGACGGCGGGGTGCTGTCGAACTTCCCGATCGACTCCTTCGACCGCCCCGACGGCAAGGCGCCGCGCTGGCCCACATTCGGGGCGACGGTGCTGCCGTACCTGCCCGCGCCGAGCGTCGATCAGCTCATTCCCGGGCTGGGGATGTTGCGCTGCGGTTGGCCGTCCTTCCTGGAAAGCCTGATCACCACCATGCTGGTCGGCCACGACCAGGCCCACCTCAGCCAGCCCTGGGTGAAGGTGCGGGCGATCCAGGTGGATTCGACCGACGTCGGGGTGCTCGACTTCGACATCACCACTGCGCAGGCCGAAGCGCTGTACGACAAGGGCTACGCGGCGACGATGGAGTTCCTGTCCACCTGGGACTGGCAGGGCTATTTGGACCGGTTCCGCCGGGCGCACCGGGTGGATTAGCTTTTCGCGGCTCGTTCCCCCGATCGGGGGACATGGGATTGGTCCGGTGCATGGGCCGGTCGGTCGATACTGGCGCGGGTCGGTGCGGGGCATTCTTATTTCAACGCCGGAACACACCGGAAGAAATAACCAAAAGCCTTATCCGACAAAGGAGTCGACATGAGCACCATCGCCCGCCGCATCGCCGCCGGTTTCGCCCTCGCCGCCGCTCCGGCGTTGATCGCCCTGGGTGCCGCCACCGCTCACGCCGACGGCTCGACCCTGAACACCGGTCCGTCGGTCGGCTCGCATCACGCCTTCCCGCATCAGACCAACGCCCCGCAGCCGGGCAGCTCGGTGCATCACCACCACCAGAACAACCACGCCAACTAGATCGGGGAGGCGAGGGCCCGGGCGCAAGCCAGCGTCCGGGCTCTCTGATGTCAGGAGTGGCCCGGTGCGCGCAGCTTCACCAGCCGTGTCGTCGAACTCTCGTCCAACTCGACAACATCGGAGCGCGACCGCAGGAAATCACTGAACGACCGGAAACCCAGCGACTTCTCATTGAATGAGGGGTCCATCCGTTTCATCTGCCCCTTGACCGCGGAATTGTGCAGCCACTCCACGTCGTCCTTCTCCAGGCCGATCTGCAGGGCGCGGGTCAGCAGGGCGGTGGCCTCGGCCTGCGGGTCGGGTTCTTCCTTCCTGCGGGTGCGTTTCTGCTGCTTGGGCTGCGGGACGGGCTCGGTGGTGGGGATGCCGGGCAGCGAGTCGTAGACGACGAACTCGTCGCACGCGGCGGCCAACATCCGGCTGGAGGAGCCGGCGACCCCGATGCCGACGACGTAGCGGCCCAGCCGTTTGCAGCGCTGGGCGAGCGGGATGTAGTCGGAGTCGCCGGCCACGATCACCACGTGGGTGAGGTCGGGTAGCCGGAACATGTCTTCGACCGTGTCGACGGCGAGCCGGATGTCGGCGCCGTTCTTGCCGTATGCGGCGGCCGGGAAGAGTTGCACCAGGTCGACGGCGCGGCCGACGAGCTGCTGCTGGTATTCGGCGTTGACCTCGGTAGACCAGTCCGCGTAGGCGCGGGTGAGCACCAGGGTGCCGAAAGACGAGGCGAAATCCAGGATCGCGCCGATATCGACGGTGGATTTGGTGAGTTTTTCGGGTTCCAGGCCCTTGGCTTTGTCTTTTTGAAACGAATTGCGGCCGTTGACCTGGTCATAGCGGGAGATGACGATGTTGTCGAAGTCGAGGTAGACCGCGACGCGGGTGGCGGGTTCGGTCATCGTCTCAGTCTGGCGCATATGTGTTCTCACGGCTTTCGACTGTGCAAATTACGACCTACGCCGGTATGCGCAGTCCTAAAGTGGATTTGTCGTCGCGACACATCTGCTCGTGAAGGAGAAACGAGAGAAAACCTATGGTTGCGAAGGTCACGGGGGAGGGGCTGGCCGATGTCGTCGTTACCGCGGCCACATCGACGACTTCCCTTGCGTCCCAGGCCGAGGAGACCTGGCAGCTGTTGCTGGAGGGTCGAAGCGGTATCCGCACTCTCGACAAGCCATTCGTCGCCGAGTTCAACTCGCCGGTGCGCATCGGCGGACAGCTGACGGAGAGTTTTGACCAGACCCTGACCCGCGTTGAGCAGCGCCGTCTTTCGTATATGGGGCAGATGTCCACGGTGCTCGGGCGTCGACTCTGGGAGAGTGCCGGATCACCCGAAATCGACACCAGGCGGTTACTCGTGTCGATCGGGCTGGCGTTCGGCTCGACCGAAGAGCTGATCCTGCAATACAACACCTGGTTGGAGAAGGGCTTGCGCGCGGTGCCCCCGACCGCGATCCAGAAGTACATGCCCAACGCGCCGGCGGCCGCGGTGGGATTGCAGCGTGGGGCGAAGGCGGGCGTCATCTCTCCGCAGATGGCTGACGCCTCGGGGGCGGCGGCCATCGCGCATGCGTGGCAACACATCATCGTCGGTGACGCCGACATCGCGATCTGCGGTGCCGTCGAGACCTGGATCGAGGCGGTGCCGGTCGCGGCATTCAGCCGGCTGGGCATCATGTCGACCGACAACGACGATCCTGCCGCCGCGTGCCGTCCGTTCGACAAGCACCGCGACGGCATGGTGTTCGGTGAAGCCGGCGCGTTGATGCTGATCGAAACCGAGGAGCACGCCAAGGCGCGTGGTGCGCCGATTCTGGCCCGGCTGATGGGTGTCGGCATCACGGCTGACTGTTATGACGCCGTCATGCCCGACCCGGACGGGGAGCGGGCCGGCGACGCCATCACCCGGGCCATCGAACTAGCCGGCCTGACCCCGGCCGATATCGATCATGTCAACGCGCACGCCACCGGAACGGTGTTCGGCGATCAGGCCGAGGCCCGTGCGCTGCACAATGCGCTCGGCAAGCACGTGCCCGCGGTGTATGCGCCGAAGGCGGCGTTGGGCCACTCAATGGGCTCGGCCGGGGCGGTGGAGGCGGTGCTGACTGTGCAGGCGCTGCGTGATGGCATCATCCCGCCCACCCTCAACCTGAAGAACCGGGATCCCGAGATCGATCTCGATGTGGTGGCCGATGAGCCGCGCCGCGGACATTACCGCTACGCGATCAGCGACTCATTCGGGTTCGGCGGAAACAACGTGGTGTTGGCCTTCGGCGCCTATTAGGGCCTATCCGGGGCGTTTGGTGAAGGTGAACTGTGCCACCTCGGCGATGCCGCGCCGGAAGAAGTCGGCGCAGCCGGTGATGTAGTGCATGTAACGGTCGTAGACCTCTTCGGATGTGGTGGCGATCGCCTCGTCGCGGTGCGCGGCCAGATTCGCCGCCCAGGTATCCAGGGTTCGCACGTAGTGGGCGTTCATCCGCTGCGGTTCGTCTTCGGAAAATCCTGCGTTCGAAGAGAATTCGAACATGTCCTGATCCGACGGCAGCTGTCCGCCCGGGAAGATCTCCCTGCCGATGAACCGGGTGAATTTCATGTCGCTCAGGGTGATGGCGATGCCGTGCTCACGCCAGTAGTTGATCGGATGGGTGAAAATCGTCTCGATGACCATGCGCCCGTCGGCGGGCAGCACGCGGTAGGTGGTATCGAAAAACGCTGCATACCGCGATTTCCCGAAGGCTTCGAACGCTTCGATGCTGACGATGCGGTCAGCCGAGCCGTTGAACTCTTCCCAACCCCGCAGCTCGACCAGGTGCGAGCGGTCGGTGTCGACGTGCTCCAAAAGGCGTTGACAGTAGGCGAACTGGTTCTTGCTCAAGGTCAGACCGATGACGTTGACGTCGTACTTCTCGATCGCGCGTCTCATCAGCGCGCCCCAGCCGCAGCCCACCTCGAGCAGCGTCATACCCGGCTGCAGATCCAGCTTGCCCAGCGCGAGGTCGACTTTCGCCATCTGGGCTTGTTCGAGTGTCATGTCGTCGCGCTCGTAGAACGCGCAACTGTAGGTCCGTGACGGGTCTTGGAACAGTCCGAAGAACTCGTCGGAGAGATCGTAATGAGCTTGCACGTCCTCGAAATACGGCCGCAACGGTGCCGTTCCCGATCTGCTCTCAGCCATGTGCGTGGCCTCCTCGGAGCTATGCCTTCTCGCAGGTGAACTGGCATACGTCGGTGTAGCCCTGGCGGAACAAGTCCGCGCAACCGGTCAGGTACTTCAAGTACCGCTCGTAGACCACTTCGGAGGTGATCTCGATCGCCTCGTCCTTGTGGGCGGCCAGATTGGCGGCCCAGGTGTCCAGCGTCCGAACGTAATGCGGCCGCAGGCGTTGCTCGCGGGTGATGGTGAAGCCGGCGTCGGTGGCGCGGTCCTCGACCAAGGCGATCAGCGGTATCCGGCCGCCCGGGTAGATCTCGGTGACGATGAACTTGAAGAAGCGCAGCAGCGACATCGTGGTCGGCAGCCCGAGTTCGACCACTTCTTCTTTGCTGGTCGAGACGATGGTGTGCAGCAGCATCAGGCCGTCGTGGGGCATCAGCTCGTAGGTCTTCTTGAAATAGTCTTCGTACTTCTCGAAGCCGAAATGCTCGAACGCACCGATCGACACAATCCGGTCCACCGGATCGTCGAAGTCCTCCCATGGTTGCAGTCGAACCTCTTTGCTGCGTGGGCTGTCGGAATTGGCGAATTGTTGTTCGATATGCGCGAGCTGGTTGTGTGAGAGCGTCAGGCCGATGACGTTGACGTCGTATTTTTCCACCGCTCGCATGATGGTGGAGCCCCAGCCGCAGCCGATGTCGAGCAAAGTCATGCCGGGTTGCAGGTCGAGCTTGCCCAGCGCCAGATCGACTTTGGCCATCTGGGCCTGCTCCAGCGTCATGTCGTCGCGTTCGAAGTAGGCGCAGCTGTAGGTCTGGGTGGGGTCCTGCCACAGCCGGAAGAACTCGTTGGACAGGTCGTAGTGGGAGCGGACCTCGTCGGCCGTAGAGCCGTGCCGCTCACCGGGGCGGGCGCCGATGAACGTTGTGGCGGTCTTCGTTTTATGCAGGTTATCTGTCACTGTCCGCCCCGTACGGTTTCCGGATCGGTTAGCTGACTGGCGTACCGCTTTCTCGATACGTCATCACCGGACGTTACTCCACCAATCCGGTGCGAAGTGGCGTTAATCCGAAATGAAAGACGGGTTGGTGCTTGCTGTTTCAAAAGGTGGGGCGTCAATCCTCTGATTCGGGCTGCCCGACCAGGTGGCGAGCTCCGGTGGGGCCGAGCAGTTCCCGGAACGCCTGGACGGTGTAGCCGAGGACGGTGGCGTCGGTTTTCGCTCGCGCGGTGGCCGACCGCGGCAGGCTGAACAGCGGCCCCATCTCCCCGAAATAGTCGCCGGGCCCGGCAACTTTGATGACTTCCTCACCGCCGCTGGCCAATTCGCGGACAATCTCGATCTCACCGTCGGTGACGATGTAGATCAGGTCACCCATCTCGCCCTGGGCGAACAGCACCTCGCCGGCTTTGATGTCCACGGCCTCGATGTTCTGATGTTCGACGGCGACGTGCGGAACGAGTTCCACCACGCGGTCGGCGAGCGGCAGGATGCGGACGTCATGCGTTGCGACGACGACAACATGGTCGCCGCTGGCGAGCTCGCGGATGAGCCGGAGCACTTCTTCGACCTGAATGAAATCCAGGTGTGCGGTCGGCTCGTCGGCCAGGATCAGCGGCGGATCGAGCGCGATCGCGCGGGCCACCGCGACGCGTTGTTGCTGGCCGCCGCTGAGATCGCCGGGGCGGTGGTGCAGCCGGTCCTCAAGGTTGACGCGGGTCAGCAATTCGGTGGCGCGTTCCCGGGCGGCGTGCCGGGTTCGGCCGGCGGCGCGCAGCGGCACCATCACGTTTTCCAGGGCGGTCAGGCTGGGCACCAGGTTGAAGGCCTGGAACACGATGCCAACGGTGTCGCGCCGGTAGTCCGACAGCTCCTTCTTGTTCAGCGTGGTCACGTCGACGTCACCGAACTCGATGCGGCCGGCGGTCGGTTTGAGGATCCCGCCCAGGCAGGACAGCAGAGTCGTCTTCCCGCAACCGCTGGGGCCCAACAGGATTGCCAGCGATCCGGCGGGCACTTCGAGGTCGAGGCCGTCGATCGGGCGCACCGCGTAGCCGCCGCTGGAGTACTCCACGACGAGGTCTTTGACGCGTAGATCTGCCATATCAGGGTCCTCGGAATGCCAGGGCGGGGTCGACGGTGACGGCGCGGCGCAGCCCGGCCACGCTGGCCAGCAGGCCGACTGCGACGGCGACGATCGGCAGCGCGACGAACGCCACGGTGGGGACGTCGCAGCGCATCGGGAACAGCGGTCCGAGCAGTAGCGACAGTCCCGCGCCCAGCAGTGCTGCCAGCAGGGCCAGCATCACCGCCTGCATCGCCAGGCCGGCCATGATGGACCGGCTGGCCACCCCGACGGCCTTGAACACCGCGAAGTCGCGGGTGCGTTCCAGCGCCGACAGATAGATAACCGAGCCGACGATCAGCACCGCGACCGCCCACAGCAGGCCGGCCATCAGGCTCATCGCCTGGTTGGCGCCGCGCAGTGGGCGCACCATGTCGTCGATGGCGCCGGCCCGATCGACAATGCGGAAATCGGGCGGTGGCGGTCCCGGGATGCCGACGATGCCCACTGACGAGATCAACTTCTGCCCGGAGAACAGCAGTTGCTGGGCGCCGGGCACGGTCAGGTAGATGTTGTCCTGGGCGGCCAAGGCGGTGAGGTCGTCGACCAGGCCGACGACGTACAGTTTCGCCGCCCCGACGTCGATATCGTCGCCGATCGGACGCTTCATCGTGGTCGACACCGCGACCTCGTCCGGGGCGTGGGGCGCCCGGCCGGCCTTCAAGGCTGGGGTGCCCGGGCCCGCATCCGGCACCCCGAACACATTGACGTTGCGCGGGGTGCCGTTGTTGGGGATGGTCGAGGAGCCGTAGACCAGTGGGACGGCGGTCTTGACGCCGGGAAGGCCGGCGGCACGCTGAACTTCGTTGGGCGGCAACGGCGCTGAGCCGAGGAACGGTCCGGCCGCGCCTGCCTTGATCATGAACGCGTCGAGCCCCAGTGCGTCGACGCTGCGTTCGGCTTCGACCCGGAAACCGTGGGCCAGGCCGGTCAACACCAGGGTCATGGCGAAGACCAATCCGGTGCCGACGGCGGCGATCATGAATCGCCGTCGCCGCCACTGCAGATCGCGTAAGGCCGCGATCAACACGTCGGTGCCCCGCTCATTTCTCGTCAGACGTTACCGAGGGGGTTGTTGCTGGTGGCGGTTATTGGGGCATTTGGTGTGGGGGCGCGGGCGGTCGGTCACAGTCACGGCGGTTGCGACCGATCGGCCGGGTCGGTTCGGGCGGTATGTGCGGGTGGACGTCGTCAAAACTTTTGACGGTCTTTCCCGGCTGATATTGACCAAGCAGATCCTCACGCCGTCGCCGTCGCCGTCGCCGTCGTCATGTCGGTGGCAGGTGCGACGATGCGCGGTTCACTTCAAAACCAGGAGGTTGATATGAAGCGTGTACTGGTGGCGGTTGCCGGTGTCATGGCTGCGGCCGTGGCCGTGACAAGCCCGACAGCCATGGCGTCGCCGTCATGGACCATGCCGAATCTGATCGGGATGGATCTGCAGGGCGCGCAGGATGCGATCCAGTCGCTGACCCGCGGTGCGGTGTGGTTCAGCAGTTCGACCGATCTCACCGGGAAGGGCCGGGCGCAGATCAGCGACCGCAATTGGCAGGTGTGCAGTTCGACGCCGCCGCCCGGGGCGCAGTTCGGCACGTCCACCAAGATCGATTTCGGGGTGGTGCGCATCGATACCGAGGAGTGCCCCTAGAAGGGTGCCTTTCCGCGGTGGAGGTCGGGTCGTCGTGCCGGCGGCCCGGCCCTTGCTCGAAGCGGAGCGTCCATCGGAGATTTCAACGCCCAGTGTCGACCGGCGCGCGCTAATGTCTTGACGTCGCCACGACGGTAAGGAGGCGGTCATGAGTGGCTATCGGACGGTGATCGTTGGAACCGACGGCTCGGACTCGTCGATGCGGGCGGTCGAGCGAGCCGCCGCGTTCGCGGCACAGGAGAACGCGAAGCTGATCGTTGCGACCGCTCATTTCCATCACGCCGAAAAGGGCGGCTGGTCACGGCCACCTTCACCCGACCAGGTGAGTGATCGCCGGGCCGAGGATGCGCTCGGACGCGAGGGCTACCGGATGCATGGCGACGCGGCCGCCTACGAAATCCTCCATGAGGCGCGTGACCGCGCCTGGGTGGCGGGCGCCCGAGACATCGAGGAGCGGGCGGTCATCGGCGCTCCCGTCGAGGCGCTGATCACGCTGGCCGAGGATGTCGAGGCAGATCTGCTCGTCGTCGGCGACGTGGGATTGGACTCGGTGGCAGGACGAGTGTTGGGCTCGGTGCCCGCCGATGTCGCGCGGAAGGCCAAGATCGACATCTTGATCGTGCACACCGCCAGCTAAGCGAGTGGGTCATCGGATCGCCTGGCCGGCACGGGGTGCGATGACTCGCAGCAGCGGCATTGCGATTACCAGCGCGAGTGCGACGAGCAGGCTGCTGGCCCACACCGGGCCGAGCTCGCCAGCACCGGCACTGAGCGTGGCGGCGGCAATCACAGGTCCGCTGGCTGCTCCGATGTTGAGCGCAGCGGTTGCATACGACCCACCCATGGTGGGCGCGCCCTCGGCTGCATAGAGCACCCTGGCGATCAGGGTGCTGCCCAGCGCGAAGGACAGTGCACCCTGTGCGAGCACCAGCAGCAGAAGCGCCACCGGGTGCGCAGCCAGGTTCGCCAATGCGACCCAGCCGAGCAGTAGCGCCGGGCCGCAGACTGCGATCGTGATGGCGGGACGTTGATCCGAGAACCGTCCCGCGGCAGTGACACCGATGAACGATCCGATGCCAAAAAGCATCAACACCCCAGGGACCCAGAGCTCTTGCAGGCCAGCGGTATTGGTCACAATCGGCGCCAGGAAGGTGAATGTCGCGAAGGTGGCGGCATTGACCAGTGCGGCGAGCAGAATCACCAGGATCAGTCCGGGCCTGGCTAATTGGGCGATCTCGTGCCGAAGAGATACGAGGGCTGGAGTGCCCTGCGTGGATTCCCCGGCATCGGTCGGGATGCCCTTGGCGATACCGAACGCAGCGGGAAGGCAGAGTAGCGCGATCGCCCAGAAGGTTGCCCGATAGCCGAGCAGTGTGCCGAGCAGCGCGCCGCCCGGGGCTCCGGCGATGGTGGCCATCGTTGTGCCGGAGAGCAGGATTGCCAGCGCGCGTCCTTTCTGATCGGCTGCGACGAGCGTGGCCGCGGTACTCAACGCGACGGCGAGGAATCCTGCGTTGGCCAGCGCGGCGATCACCCGCGTGGCCAGCAGCACCGCGAAACTGGTGGTGAGCGCACCCACGATATGCGTCGCTGCGAAGACCAGCACGAAGCACAACAGAGTTGTCCGGGCGGGCCATTGGCGTGCCAGCGCCGCCATCAGCGGCGCCCCGGCGATCATGCCGACCGCGAATGCCGAGGTGAGCAGGCCGGCTGCCCCGATCGACACATCAAGGCTGTCTGCAATGTCCGGCACCAGGCCGGCCAGCATGAACTCAGAAGTTCCCATGGCGAACACGGCCACGGCGAGCAGGTAGAGGGGAAGGAACATCGAGACTCCGAGGTGAGAGGACGGACAGGGAACGTCTCGTCACCGCGGCCAGCGCCCGGAGGGTGCGCATGTTTGCCCGCGCAGCAGGGCTGCTGGGATGCGAACTAGAAACTCAGGGGTTCAGGGGGCTGACGGCGTGACCGAAAGCCCCCACCCTGTCTGACTCAGGGAGCACGGTCGCCACCGTAGCTCAACACACCATTGATGCTGAACTGAATAAGCCGTGACGCGGCCATGCGTGGTCAACGTCCGGCGCGAACCTACACCGGGTGTCCGCAGTTCTCCAAAGGCTTCCACGTCCTCGAAACTGCCACTGTGGCTGGGAGTTTCACGCTTCAAGGCAAATTGCCAAGCGCCATCACGGTGTGGGGTTCGTTCTGCTCGAACGGACCGGTGCGGGCTATTAGGCCGGGGTCAACCGGATGGCGGCCAGGTGCTCGCGATCGACCGCGTCGGTGAACTCCTCCAGTGTGGGGATGCGCTGGTCGCGGAACTTCAACCCCATCATCCGCTGCGCGCGGGCGACGCCGTAGGACTCGGCGCAGCGGTGGAACAGGTCGGCGACGACCGCGCGGTCCTTGATGAGTTCGCCGCGCATGGTCGTCGTCTGCCCGTCGAGGAGCACCTCAGCGGTGGCGCCGTCTCGGAAGTTGTTCTTCCACCCCGCGTCGGTCATGGCGTAGAGGGTGTTGTCGACGTGGTGGGCGCTCACGGGAATCGCGTACTGCTGTCCGGATTTTCGGCCGCGCACGGTCACCACCATGAGCTGTTTGCGCGCGGGGCCGGCGAGCGGAGTGCGCAGCAGTAATCGCAGGACCGGGTTGACGGCGCGCAGCACCGCCTTCGGTGGGGGAGCCACGGTGACCGCGGGTGATTGATCTGTCATTACCTCACGGTAGGCCGGTTATCCGGGGGTGCGCAGGCCGTCGGCTCGATTGCGTCCGGTGGCCATGGGCGGGAGCATGACGGTATGGCCGGCTTCGTGAATATCCGGGCATACGCCGAGCTCAACGACTTCTTGGGAGCCGAGTCGCGCGGTCTGACCGTGCGCCGCCCGTTCCGCAGCCATCAGACGGTCAAGGATGTGCTGGAGGCGATGGGTATACCGCACACCGAGGTCGACCTGATCCTGGTGGACGGGGAGCCGGTGGGCTTCGAGCACCGCCCGGCGGCCGGCGATCGTATCGCCGTGTATCCGATGTTCGAGGCGCTCGACATCGGGTCGACGGGGCGGCTGCGGCCAGTGCCGCTGCGTGACCCGCGATTCGTGATCGACGTCAATCTCGGCCGGCTGGCGCGGTTGCTGCGGATGCTGGGGTTCGACGTGTGGTGGTCCAGTTCTGCCGACGATGACATGCTGGCCGAGATCAGTCTGGAGCAGCAGAGGATCCTGCTGACCCGAGACCGTGGCATATTGAAGCGTCGCGCCATCACCCATGGGCTGTTCGTGCATTCCGAGCTGCCCGAGGAGCAGACGTTGGAGGTGATCCGGCGGCTGGATCTGGGGCGGCGGGTGGCGCCGCTGACTCGGTGCGTGCGGTGCAACGGCCGGCTGGCCGCGGTGACGAAGGACGAGGTGATGGACCGGCTTCAGCCGTTGACCCGCCGATACTACGACGAATTCAGTCGCTGTGCGGGGTGTGGGCAGATCTATTGGCGCGGAACGCATTTTGCGTCGTTGAACCGATTCGTCGATGGGTTTCTCGAGCGGCTCTGATTGATACGGGTTGGTTCAGTCCACGGCGCGAGTGCCCCCGAATCGGATTGGCTGGGCGCCAAAGGGATTTGGATCTGCTCCCACTCTCACTATACGGCGGGGAGTAGGGCTTGCGGCAAGACCCCTGTTGTGCTGCACAATCTTTCGATCCGCGACGAGATGGGGGACATTGTGGCGAGTACGCCGAAACCGTTTTAACTGCACGAGTCCGGTGCACTCTTGCACGGCACCAAGGCCGACCTGGCGCTGGGTGATTGCTTGGTGCCCGGACGCGAGTCGAATTACGAAGTAGGACGGATCATGAACCACGTGTACGTCACCCGAACATTGGATGCCGCGGTATGGGGAGCTGAGATGGCCGTCGGTGAGGGACGGGGCCGCATCTACATCGTCGAACCCGAAGGTGCGCTGGGGAACGACCCGAACGTGACCGACAAGAAGCTTCCCGGAGACCCGACCCGTTTCTACCGAACCCGCGAGCCGGTGAGAATCGTCGGTGAGATCACCGACTGGGGCGGGCATTCACCCAAGCAGCTGCAAGGCATGCGGGACAGCTTGGCTGACCTTCCGCCGCGACGGCTTGGCGTCATCTACGACTGATATCGCGCGGAAACCCTGGCGTTCGCCACAACACCGCACGCCACTATGCCAGCCCGGCCCTCGTGCCAGGTCAGTTCGCTCGACACGGGGTCTTGACCCCAACCCCCGTACCCTTCCATCGTGAACGCGATCGATCCAGACCAGCTCAGCACGTGCCTGCGGGTGCTGTCCGAGGTGCACACACTGCCTCCCGAGCACCCCTGACGCCGTTGCTGTGCGCCGGGCCACCGCGAAGATATTCAAGGCGGTGAGGAAGGCTCGCCGGGCCGCCAAACGCGACGCAATCGCGGCCGCTGACCGCGCCGTCATCGCCGCCACCACCACCGGTGCGCCCGGACGGATCGACGACGAAACCCAGGGCTTGCCGCTGGTGTCCACCGCTGTCGGGGCCAGTGCGGGCAACTGCTGCGGTCGCGGGCCTGCTACATCTGCAAGAACCACCACACCGTCGTCGACACGTTCTACCACCAGCTGTGTCCGGAATGTGCCGCGGTCAACCGGGCCAAGCGCGATGCCCGCACGGATCTGACCGGGCGCCGGGCCCTGCTCACCGGCAGGCGCGCCAAGATCGGCATGTACATCGCGCTGCGGCTGTTGCGCGACGGTGCGCACACAACCATCATCACCCGGTTTCCCAACGATGCGGTGCGCCGCTTCGCAGCAATGGAGGACAGTGCCGACCGGTTGCACTGGCTGCGGGTAGTGGGGATCGAGCTGCGTGACCCGCTCAGGTGGTCGCCTTGGCCTACGAGGTGGCCGCGCACCGCTGGACATCCTGATCAACATTTGCGCCATTCATTCTGGTGAACCGGCTGCGCCCGGCGCTTGCCGCCTCGTCGGCCCGGCGCAAGCACCTGGTGAACGTGTCGTCAGCGATGGAAGGCCAGTTCAGCCGCGGCTACAAGGGGCCCGGGCACCCGCACACCAACATGGCCAAGGCCGCGCTGAACATGCTGACCCGCACGAGTACGGGGGAGATGCTGGAACGTGACGGCATCCTGATGACCGCCGTGGACACCGGTTGGATCACCGACGAACGCCCCCACGCGACCAAACTGCGGCTGGCGGAGGAAGGCTTCCACGCGCCGCTGGATCTGGTGAATGGTGCTGCGCGCGTGTACGACCCGATTGTGCGAGGGGAATCGGGCGAGGATCTCTTTGGCTGCTTCTTGAAGGATTACTCGCCGAGTAGTTGGTAGGTACTGGGCGGCTCGTTCATCGTGGTGCTCGCTGCCGCTGCGGAACCAACACTGCAGATCTTCGCGAACCATCGTGTGATCCAGACGCTTTCGGCCCGCAGCGGTCGAGTTGGCGCGCATCGATTCAACCTGGCTGAGATCGTAGACGCACTGGGTGAACACCCGCACGTCACCCTTGCATTAGTTATGGATACCCTTTCAACCCGTGACCGTTGACCGCGATGATCCGTCGGCTGCTGTGGGCGAGCAGTCGCCAACCATCTCTGTTGAGCCAACCGGTAGCGTGAGCTAGACGGACCGCCCTGGTCGGTTAAGCCCGCGCTATAGGGAAAGTCGGTCACGCAGCGTCGCAAGGCATTTCCTGAACTCGTCGATGCGGGATACAATTCTCCGCTGTTCGTCAAGCGGCGGCAGCGGAATTTCGAGGGCGGCCAAGCTCTTACTATTCAACGTGCTGCCCTTGACCGCCGACTTGGTGCGCCTCATGGGGTCAACAACTTTGAGGATGCGAAACAGGTACTCGCGAGTCTCTTCGTGATACGGGCTTATAGACATTATTGCTTCGTTGTGAACAGCATCCATGCCTAGAATGGACATCTTTCCGATCGTCAGTTTGAAGCTATAAAGCAGAGCACCCTTGTGCGCGAGCCGGTCTCGGTATACCTCAGATATGGCCGCTGCGCTCACCCCCTCTTTGGTATGGGTGATTACCTGCTGATCAACCAAGTCGGCGATTGAAACGAACGGGACCGTACTAGACCCCCACCAGCGGGTGTCGCCGCGTCGAGGCGTGCGTCCCATCTGCAACTCTGCAAGATCACCGAGCCGCACCCACACCCAGGAGTCGGGTAGATCGAAAGGCAGATCGTCTCCGTCAAGTGTGGATATTGTTCGCAATTCACGAGCCGCCGCCAGTTCCTCCAGCAGTCCGCGGCCCGTTCCTTCGGACGGAACCTGTTCTACGAGTTCGCCACGCATGGCTCTGGTCAGGATCGACGCTTCGAGCTCCTTAACGTCGTCGGAGGTCTTAACGAGGTCGTCGAGATGATCAAGCGCGAAAGTGTCCTTCGAGAGACCGAAATTACCGAAGGCGACTCGGCTGAGACTTCTCCGGGCCGTTTCCTCCTCCGCTAGCCTCTGCTCGATGGCGTCGAGCTTCGCAGTGGCTAGGTTGAAGCGATCCACAATCCGATCCTGCTCGGCACGCCCTGGGAAGCCGAGGGCGAAGGCCCCCAAACTCGTACCATTGATGTTCGATTGACCGATTGCGTCGGTCCGGACACGCCGAGCCCAACTCCTGCCGTAGGTGGAACCTAACCAAATATTCACGAACTCGGCGCTGACATCCGGGTCGAACCGAACACGTATCAGGTAGGAAGCAAAGGTGTACGCATCTGCGTCACCATGGTAGACAGCAGATTTGCCGACAAGTTCACGGCTGTTCGTACGGTTGAAAAGTAGATCGTTCTCTCGAAGAAGCAAGCCATCCGCATCGGACAGTTGAGGCAGAAACTTGAGCGTCGAATAATCGATCTTCTGACGCTGGATGTTACCCATCCGCAGAATAGGCAGATCTCCTGTATCGGACGCCTTCATCGAGGTGCCGTAGCTTATGTCCACCGCGAGGTTACCCAGGTACGAGGTTGCCCAACTTTCGGGAAGCGAAAGGCTCACTAGCGCAGGATCTTTCGAGGAGAGCTTCCGCGATGGTTTAGTTCCGGAGGTGCGCAGAAGGACCTTCTGCAGCAGCTCATGTCCGCTGTCCTCTGTGGCGATCTGCGGCACCAGCTCCCCAACCACTGCAAGGTCGCTAATCAGCGCCCGCAACGCATCGAGCCCACCGGGCATTCGTGCAAAGGTGTCGAGACCGTCGACGATCTCGCTAAGCGCATCAGAGTGCACGTTGAGCCAGCGTCTCCTCTAGCAGGTGTCGAATATCTGCGATAGCACAGGCGACCGCTGACTGCTGCAGTCGGTACGCCTCCATTAACTCAAGGGGGGTCTGACGTTCGTCGTCAGAAACGTGAGGATTGCGAATGTCGAGGTTGTAGTCCCGTTTCTTGATCTCATCGATCGTAACGCACCATGCGTGGTCGTGCTCCGTCCGGTTGTTCCACCAGGCGCGCTCTGGCGAAAATTCGGCAGACTGGATTGGTTTAGTCTTGCTGTAGGCCTTGATGCCAACCGGCAGACGATGCTCGTAATACCAAACTTCTTTAGTTGGTGCACCTTTAGAAAAGAACAGAAGATTAGTTGCGATTGGTGTATACGGTGCAAACGCGCTGCCTGGTATTCGCACTATTGTATGGAGATTGCACTCATTCAAGAACGTTTCTTTGATTCGCGTCTTCACGCCCTCGCCAAATAACGTGCCATCAGGTAGAACAATTCCAGCCCGACCCCCAGGCTTCAACAGCCTCATGATCAGAACGAGAAAAAGGTCTGCGGTTTCCCGTGTTCGCACGCTCTCGGGAAAATTTTGTTCAATACCAGACTCTT
This sequence comes from Mycolicibacterium frederiksbergense, assembly GCF_029893345.1. Lineage (GTDB taxonomy): Bacteria > Actinomycetota > Actinomycetes > Mycobacteriales > Mycobacteriaceae > Mycobacterium > Mycobacterium frederiksbergense_B. The sequence continues at coordinate 86,364 of NZ_JARXVE010000014.1, forward strand.
CGATTCCTCCAAAAGGCGGGTTTGTGACGACAACATCCACCCGATCGGCAGGTCCATAATTTCGCAAAGGACGGCTCAATGTGTTTCCACGCCGGATACTGACCGGCGCGTCGAATCCATGCAGAATCATGTTCGTCAAGCAGAGCAAATGCGGCAGCTGCTTTTTCTCAGTTCCCCTAATAGAGACCTGTAAGGTTGCCTCGTCTTCTGCTGTCCGTACTTGCGATCTCACGTGGTCGATTGCATTGGCAAGGAATCCTCCTGTTCCGCAGGCCGGGTCAAAAACTATATCGCCCAACCTTGGATCTACCATCTCTACGATGAACTCTGTCAATGCCCTAGGGGTGTAGTATTCCCCCGAGTTGCCGGCACTTTGTAAGTCTTTTAGAAGTTTCTCGTAGAGATCATTGAACTGGTGGCGATCACTGCGAGAATTGAAATCGATGCTATTGACTTTGTTGATTACTTGACGGAGTAAAGTACCGCTCTTCATGTAGTTGTACGAATCTTCAAAAGCTTCACGGACGATTAATGTCCGCGGATTGGCTCCACCATCTAGGCTGCGCAGTCCAGGAAACAGGTCGTTATTCACGAATTGATTAAGATCCTCACCTGTTAGGCCTTCACAATCTGCGGCCCAGGTTCGCCACTGATACTTTTTGGGCACAGCGGGCGCATACCCGTCCGCCATAAGCTCAAGCTCTTGCTCGGTGTCGTCCAGAATCTTTAGGAACACCATCCATACAAGCTGACTGAGCCTTTGTGCGTCACCGTCAACGCCGTCGTCCTGGCGCATAATGTCTTGGATGGACTTAATCAAGGTTGATGAGATCATGCAGCCTCCTGATATAGCTCACGTTCGAGATCTCGAATAGCATTTTCAAATGTTTCGCGACTTCCGAAGTGCTTGATAATTTCCATCGGCGTTCCCATATTTCGGAACGGATCGACGCGGAGTACTCCGACGTCCTCCACTGTCCGGAGGCCAGAGTCGGCGTACTTGTCAAGCAGAGCCTCGATAACCTGGCGCGCCATACCTTGATACTTGCTGAGGTAGTTACTCGCCCTGACGGCCGCAGCTCGGTCTCGGCGACGCATCGGACGCAGATCGTAAGCAACATGCAAGATTAGATCGAATGGGTCCAGATCAGCCCCTACCTGCTCAAGCAGATCGTCGATAGGGATGCCCTTCTCGGCCATCTCATCTAGAAGCACCGATCGGCGGTCGGCCGATGTCCAGGCGGTCAAGAAGTCGTCGAGAGTGGCATACTCGCCGAGAACGTTTCTCCTAGTGAAGTCTTTCAAACTCTCGGTTACCAACTTCCCGTCTGCGCCAAGCAGTTGGACGCGTTCGCCGATGATCGTCACCGCCTGCCCACTTACGATCAGTTTCTTCCGCTTGGCCGTACGGTCTTCGGGCATCTCGACCCACTCATCCGGCCCCGCCTCGCCCTCTGCCCCGGTCTCGGTCTCGTCGATTTCATCGAGGTCGTCGACAGCTTCGTCCATATCGCCGGCGGGTGGCAGTTCGACAATTTTTACCGGGTCGCCGTCAAAGTCTGGATCAGCGAATAGCTTCGTCACATTGCGAAAGTCGAGGATGACGAAAAACCACTTATCATAGTCCGTTCGTACCCGCGTGCCCCGGCCGATCATTTGTTTGAAATCGGTCATGCTCTCGATCTTGCTATCCAGGACAATGACCTTGCAGGTCTGAGCATCGACACCTGTGCTTAGAAGCTTGGAGGTTGTTGCGATTACCGGATATCTCGATTCAGGATCGATAAAATTGTCAAGCTCGGCCTTTCCTTCTTGGTCGTCACCGGTGATCTGCATTACGTAACGCGAGTCAATATTGACCTCGTCTTTATTGAGGTTAGACAAAGCTCGGCGCATGCGGTTGGCATGGTCTATATCTACACAGAAAACTATCGTTTTAGCGAATCGATCGGTATTTTTGAGGTACTCCGCAATCCGCTCTGCGACTCTTTTGTCGCGTTCCGGAAGCACAAGAGTCCGATCGAAGTCATTCTGGTCGTAGTTCTTTTGTGGTATGAGTTCGCCTGAGTCATCCACCTCGCCAGCAGTAGGTCGGTAGCCAAAGGTGTCGACGTCGGTTGCGACTCGGATCACCTTGTATGGAGCGAGGTAGCCATCTTCGATCCCTTGCCGGAGTGAGTAGGTATAGATCGGTTCGCCGAAGTAATCGATATTGCTGACCGTCTTCGTTTCTTTCGGCGTCGCGGTTAGACCAATCTGTGTTGATGAGCAGAAATATTCAAGAATTTCTCGCCATGCGCTATCCGCCCGCGCACTACCGCGGTGGCACTCGTCGACGATCACAAGGTCGAAAAAATCAGGCGAAAACTGCTTGTATATGTTCTGGATGTCTTCCGACCCCGATACCGCTTGATAGAGCGATAGATAAACTTCGTAGCTTTTGTCAATGACTTTACCGGCATTAATACCTAGTTCAGGCACTTCCCCGGTCAGCTTCGTGATCGTCTTATGTGATGTGCTGAGCTTAGCCATTCGGCCTTTGTACATCGAAAAGTCGTTAAGCATTGTCTGATCGATTAAGATATTACGATCCGCGAGAAAAAGAACACGTGGCTGCGACTTGGTCGGATTCAACTTCTTGAACGCGCCCATGAATCTCCAGATGATTTGTGCGGCTGTATAGGTCTTACCCGTACCCGTTGCCATGACAAGAAGGAGTCGTTTGTCACCGGCTGCTATCGACTCAAGTGTGCGGTTAATAGCGATTCGTTGGTAGTAACGAGGGCGCCGCCCCGTGCCATCATCATGAAACTTCGTGCTGGTGACCGCGTCTTCTTTGTCAGTGATCCCACGCCACCGCTTGTACAGATCGTAAAGAACTTCCGGGCTTGGAAAATCGTCGAGCGCTATGACCTGCTCGACGTCGTGTCGAAGCCCTGTTCGGTCGTGCCAAACGAACGAATCACCGTTGGTCGTAAACACCGATGGGACATCGAGTTGCTCTGCGTACTGAATCGCTTGCTGCATCCCGTGACCTGGGGCGTGCCGATTGTCCTTGGCCTCGACTACCGCAACTGGCAGGTTCGGTCGGTACTCAAGTAGGTAGTCGACGCGCTTGGGCTTCTTTCGAACACCCTTTTTGCCGACAACTTGGATGCGACCGGCAGAGAAGTAGAAGAACTCTTCGCGCAGGGAATCGAGAGGCCAACCCGCGGCGCTCAAGGCTGGTGTCACGAACCGAGTGCGGATCTCCGTCTCGGTAAGCTGCAGTTTGTCCGGTTCTCCCACGTCCGAGAGTGTAGAGCGACGTTGCCAGCATTAGGCAGTCTTCTGCGTCCGCTTGTATAGCCACCCGACAACGACCACGAACGCCACGATCCCGATGACCTCGGCCCCGCCGCGAACAAGGTGAACGCCACCAGCGCGGTGGCCTGGTCGTCGTCGGTGTGGCCGAACACCACCTTGATCACCACAGCGGCGATGAGCACGGCCAGGATGCCCACCCCGGAGATGGGGCTGTTCGACGACCCGATCAGACCGGCCATCTAGCCGCACACCGATCAACGCCAGTGACGGGCTGGCGCCGGTGGTACCTCCGCTGCTGTTACAGGCTTTCGCTTAGAGCGGGTCCGAGCCGGTCACCAGGGCACGGCGCAGCGGATTGGCTCGACTCCGAGCCGGCATTTGTCGGTGTCCTGTGTCATCCTGTTCAGCTCGCCTCCCGCGGGCATCTGAGCCTGACGGATGGAGACCCCAGTGATTGTCGACGGCCCGACGCCCGTGCGTGCACCCATCGATGGCGGCGCCGATCCTCTCCGTTACGATCCGCAGCAAATTAACGTTTGCAAAGATCTCCATGGAGTGGGCGGTCCATGGTTACATGTTTCGGCTGTTGTGTCAGCACACACGGGGGCGGCCTCTTGCGCGTTCGTGCTGCAAAACATCATGAAGGCAGGGGTGTGAGTCGTGAATTCCGTTGACCGTCATCAGCTCGTCGGACAGACATTGACGACGTTGGCCGGCGGACTCGCGCCGTTCGTCACGCAGGTCCTCAACCGCGTACTTCCGCCCGGAACTGACTGGGCCGATCTGCTGCGGGCCAAGGACGCGGCCAACGGCCGCCGCGCTGGCGAATACCAGAGCCGCGACCTGGCCCTGATGCTGCGCGCAATGACCGAACGCCTGGGCGACCTCGGCTACCCGTTCAACAGCGCGATGCCGCGGCAGGCCGAGATCTACGCCAAGGAGCTGCGCGAGGTCCGCAACAAGTGGGCCCACACCGGGGAGTTCAGTGACGCCGAGACCTACCGGGCGATCGACTCGGCGGAACTTCTGCTGCGCGCCATCGGTGCCACGGAAGTCGCCGCCCGGGTCAACAAACTCAAAGCATCCGTCGCGGTCCCGCCTGTGACGCAGCCAGCCCCAGTGGCCCAAGCGACACCTGCTCCGGAGCCGGCTCCCGCACCGGCGGCCGACGCACCGCGTATCGAGATCTCGGCGATCTCCGACCTCAGCTACGCGATGGCCCACTGCCGAATCCCGGTCATCGACCACATCACCGTCGACAACACCGGCGGTGACCGCCAAGGGGCGGTCATCGAGGTCGACGTCGTCAGCGCCGAAGGCTCCCACGGCGGACCCGCCGAGATCCACCTCGACCTGCTGGCCCACCAACCGACCGTCCTGCGCACCGTCGACCTCAAACTCGACGCGGCATCGATGCTGCAGGTCGACGAACAGCGCCCCGGCGACATCCGGGTTGTCCTGCGCGACAACGCCGGCAAGGTCCTCGCCGAAACCGCCAAAGAGGTCAACATCCTGGCGGCCAACCAATGGAAGGCCACCCCGCCGCAACTCGCGCTGGAAATCCTGGCTGCCTACATCCAGCCCAACGCAGCCGCCGTCGCCACCTTGATGATCGATGTCTCCGATCGGCTGGGTGCTGCCACCGAGAACTCGTCGATCGACGGCTACCAGAGTGAGAATCCCGAACGCGTCGACGCCATCGCGGGAGCCGTGTTCGACGCCATGAAGGCCCGCGACATCCGCTACGCCGAACCGCCCGCGAGCTGGGGAGACATCGGGCAGAAGGTGCGCACCCCCGCCCAGGTGCTCGACGGTCGCCTGGGCACCTGCTTGGACACCACGCTGGTCATGGCCGCCGTCCTCGAGCAGTGCGGCATCAACACGACCATCTGGCTGATTCGCGGCCACGCCTTCCTCGGCTACTGGCGCTTCGACGGCGCGCTCGGGAACGTCTCCACCACCGAGCCCATCGATGTTGTCAATCGGGTCGACCTCGGCCACATCGGACTCGTCGAAACCACAATGGTGACGCAGTCCGTGCCTGACGCGACATTCGAGGACGCTCGGCGCGCGCCCCGCAGCCGGCACTTCTCTGATGACCTGACCAACATCCTCGGCATCACCGACGTCCGGCAGGCCCGGCAGGCCCGCATCTATCCGCTGCCCAGCCGTAGCGCCGATGCCGACGGCAACGTCGTTGTCGCGCAATATGAACCGGGCGCCGGCCCGGTGATCGCACCGTACGTGGCCACCGACACCAAACCTGCACCGCAGGCTGAGACCGTTCCCGGCCGGATCCGGCAGTGGAAGAATGCGTTGCTTGACCTGAGCCTGCGCAACAAGCTCATCAACTACACCGACCGCGCCGGCTACCGCCTCGAAGTCCCGGCCCCAGCACTCAGCCGATTCGAAGACGCCGTCAACGCCGGCGCCCGGATCAGTCTGCTCGGGTCCGACGAGGTGCAGAACGTCGACATTGCCCGCGGTGTTCGATTCGGCCGGGACCTGGCCGAGGACGAACGTGAAATCCTGCTCGCCGACAAACACTGCGCCTACATCGACATCACGGCGGCGTCCTACAAGACCAAGCTCAGATACCTTGCCAACAAGGCGAAGACGATCCGTGAGGAGACCGGCGCCAACAACCTCTACCTGGCGTTCGGCATGCTCACCTGGCACCTCAACGACCGCCCCCTGCGATCACCGCTGGTGCTGGTGCCGGTGACACTGAGCACCACGAACCGGGGCGAGCGCTACGTCATCACCATGGACGACACCGGTGCCTCCACACCGAACTACTGCCTGGTCGAGAAGCTGCGCACCTCGCTCGGCTTGGAGATCCCCGCGCTCGCACAGCCCGACGAAGACGCGTCGGGAATCGACTTGACCGGCACCTTCGACGCGGTCCGCCGTGCTGCGGCCCAGGCAGGACTGCCGTTCCGGGTCGAAGACAGCGTGCACCTTTCGATCCTGCAGTTCGCCAAGTTCCCGCTGTGGAAGGACCTCGACGAATCGTGGAAAGGGCTGTCTCGCAACAGTTTGGTGCGCCACCTCATCGAGAACCCACAGAACCCGTTCGTCGACCCGGTCACCGCCACCGCCGACGTTGATCTCAACGAGCTGAGCACGACGGTGCCGGTGCCGGCCGATGCCTCCCAACTGCGGGCGGTCGCCGACGCCGTCGGAGGCCATACCTTCGTTCTGGAAGGACCCCCGGGGACCGGCAAGTCGCAGACGATCACCAATCTGCTGGCGCATGCCATGGCCGCCGGACGTCGCGTCCTGTTCGTCGCCGAGAAGCGTGCGGCACTCGACGTGGTGAAGAAACGGCTGGAAAGCGTGGGCCTGGGTGAGCTGTCGCTGGACATCCACGACAAATCTGCGCGACCCGCGGCGGTGCGAGCCCAGATCAAGAACGCGTTGGAATTGCGGCTCAGCCATGACGCAGACCTGCTGCACACCAAATTGCAGGTCGCCGAGTCGAGCCGACACAGCCTCGCCCGCTACGCCGAGCGGCTGCACGAGCGCAACGCCGTCGGACAATCCCTGTACACCGCCCGCTCTTCGGAACTCGCGGCAGACCAGGACGTCACGCCGTTTTCCGTGCCGAGAAGCCTTGTCACCAATGCCGATCCCGCGATTTTCGACGCCGTGGCCCAGGCGCTCCGGACCCTGCCCGAAAAAGTTGACGACGCCCGTCCACGTCCGGACCACCCGTGGGCATTCATCGGGGCGATCCCGCAATCGGGCCTGGACCCGGCCGCCATCCACGCCGCTGCGGTGGCCTTCGACTCGGCGCTGGACGAGCTTCACGTCGGCGGCATCTCGCTGGATGTGGCCGGCAAGTATGAGAGTCCAGATGTCATCGACGAGTGGACACGGCTGACGAACGAGCCGCGGTACCCGCTGGCGGCGGTGGACAACCTCAGCACCGCACAGTGGCAGGCCGACGTCACCGGAATCGAACACGCGTTGGCGAGCCTGCAACGGGGAAAACCCGAATGGCTTGCCACCGCAACGCCGGCCGCCATGGATCTCGACATTCCCGCCATCCACGCCGCGGCCGTAGCGGCCGACGAATCGGGATTCTTCGGACGCAAGAAGCGTCGACGCGCCGTGCTGGCGCAGCTCACCGAGGTCCTTGCGGTGGACCCCGCCGAGGTCAAACTCAAATCGCTGTCGGCGCTGACCGCGGACCTGCAGAACAGCCATGCCGCCGTCGCCGATCTGCGACAACAGGTTGCGGCACTTCCGGTGGTGCTGTTCGACCGCTCATGGAACCCCTTCATCGAGGCCGATGCTGGGCACGCGACGGAGAGCCTCAAGGCTCTGCGGCGCGTGGGCGAGGTGCTGTGCACGAACCCGACTGAGCCGCGCATCGCCGATCTGCGAAAGTTCTACAGCGACACCGCAGCCGGAACGATGGCGTCGACCCTGCAGGCGCTGTCGAGCGGATGGCGACGGCTGGCCGAAACGACCGGGACCACCACGGCGGAGCAGCAGCGCTGGGCTGGTGACGGGTCGTTCATCGGGCACTGGTGGGCCACTCGCGGCACCCGTCGGTTGGAGTCCGCGGAGACCATCGAGCGGTGGATCGCACTGCTGCAACACGTCGAACCGCTGCTGCGTGCCGACATGGCCGACGCGCGGCAAGACATCCTGGCGGGCCAGGTCGTGGCCGAGGACGCCAGCCTGGCGTTTGACCGCGGTGTCGCCGTGGCCTCAGTGGCGGAACGCCTTGAGGCCAGCGGGCTGAGTGACTTCGACGTGACCGCGCACGGCAAGGCCATCCAGCGGTTCAGCACCAGCTCGTCGGCCATCCGTGATGAGCTGCGCCGCGCCATCCCCGCCCAACTGCTCGCCGGTCGCACGTTCGATGTGTACACCGAAAGCGGCCAGATCGGGCTGCTGAAGCGGCAACTGGACAAGAAGCGCGGCGGTATGAGCGTGCGCGGCCTGATGGACAATTTCGGGGACCTGATCACACAGATCCTGCCCTGCACGTTGATGAGCCCGGACTCGGTCGCTCGGTTCTTCCCCGCACAAGCCGACATCTTCGACATCGTCGTGTTCGACGAGGCATCACAGATCCGCGTGGCTGATGCCATCGGCGCAATGGGACGCGCGAAATCCGTTGTTGTCGTGGGGGACAGCAAGCAGATGCCACCGACCAGCTTCGCGGAGGCCAATGCATCCATCGACGATGGCGAAGAAGACACCAACCCCGAAGTTATCGCCGATGAAGAGTCGATCCTCAGCGAATGCGTTCAGTCGCTGGTGCCGCAGCAGTGGTTGTCTTGGCACTACCGAAGCCAGGACGAGGCACTGATCGCCTTCAGCAACATCCACTACTACAACGGTCGGTTGGCGTCGTTCCCGGCACCGTTGGCGCCGGCCGGTGGGCACGGGATTTCTCTGGTCCGGGTCGACGGGCAGTTCGAACGGACTGGGCGTGGAAAGACTCTGCGCACCAACAGGGTCGAGGCCGATCGCATTGTGGCGGACATCCGTGGCCGGTTCGCATCGTCACCCGACGTTGCACCGTCGATCGGTGTGATTACGTTCAACGCTCAGCAGCGTGATCTGATCGAGAACCTGCTGCGCGACGCCGGTGACGACCGCCTGGTGCAGGCGCTCGATGAACCGGACGGATTGTTCGTCAAGAACCTCGAGAACGTCCAGGGCGACGAGCGCGACACCATCATGTTCTCGGTAGCCTTCAGCAAGAACGGCAAGGGCGTGGTGCCACTGAACTTCGGCCCACTGTCCAGGCCCGGCGGTGAACGGCGCCTCAACGTGGCGATCACCCGCGCACGATGCGAGGTGGTGCTCTACGCGAGTTTCGACCCTGTGGAGCTGCGCGCCGAGGAGACGACGCAGGTCGGCACCAAGCATCTGCGCACGTACCTAGAGATGGCGCAGCGGGGTGTGGAGACCATCACGCAGGGCGGCCGACGGAATGCGGTGATCGACCGGCACCGCGACGATATTGCTCAGTCTCTGCGGCGGGAAGGCTTCGTCGTGAAGTCCGATGTGGGGCTTTCCGACTTTCGCGTCGACCTGGTGATCGCCGACCCGAACGAACCCGACCAGCCGTTGGTAGCGGTCCTGCTCGACGGATCCGAATGGTATGAACGCAAGACGGTAGCGGATCGTGACGGCCTGCCGATCGATGTGTTGGGCAATCTGTTGCATTGGCCCGGCGTGGAACGGGTTTGGCTTCCCGAGTGGCTGAGTCAACGGGACGCGACCGTCACGCGCCTTCGGGATTCGGTGGCCGCGGCCAAACAGCGGCTGCTGGAACCGCCTGTCGAAGAAGTGGTGTCGCCACCGCAGGTGGTGGAGTCTGCACCCGTGCCGGCAGCATCGGAGGAGGTTTTCGCGTTCAGGTCAGCGCCTCTGGCGGAGCCGAAGCCTGCGCCCGCGGCGGCCCGGCGCCACCCCAACCTTGCGGAGTTCAGTGCGTGGATGCCGATCGTCATCGGCGACGTCCGCGTTCTGGACGAGATCCACAGTTCCTACAACGAATCTCACGTGGTGAAGGTGGTCGAGTCGATCATCGAAGCCGAGGCTCCGATCCATCGGGACCGTTTGGCGAAACTCGTGGCGGGTGCATTCAGCCTCGGCAAGGTCAACGAGGCGCGGCGACGTGCGATCCAGCGCGTCGTCCCCACACAGTACGAACATGCGAGTGATCCCGACTTCTACTGGCCCAGTGGAGTGGACCCGCTGTCGTGGCGAACGGTCCGAGCCTCGAATAAGGGTGAGGGCCGGCCGATCGGCGAGGTCAGTTTGGTTGAGATCGGCAATGCCATGACGATCGTGGCCGAGCAAGCCGGCGGGATTGCAGTTGATGATTTGAAGCGTGACGCACTGGCGGTATTCGGTGGTACTCGCATCACTCAGGCGATCGGGGCGCGACTGGATGAGGCGTTGGACCGTGCGGTTGCCGTTGGGACGCTGAAGAAGTTGCCGTCGGGGATCGTGGTGGTGGGGTCAGCATGAGCGCCGCTGAGTTCGACGACGGTCTCTTCGACCGCATCGCATCGGTTATCGATGCTAGCGATGAGATCGAGACGTTGGTATCAAGCGTCCCAACTGTGTTTCCTCAGTTTGGGGAGCCCCTGTTTGTGTGTCCACCCGTTTCTAGAGTCGGGTTGTCTGGTCATGACGGGGCGGCAGACAAGATCGACGTTTGGGAAGTGGTGACGTAACTGTGGCGCGGGCGCAGACAATCCAGATCTATCTACCGTCCGGAGACCCCGCGGGGTTGAGAGTGGCAAACTTGACGACGCGCACGGTTCGTGTGTTTGAGGTGCCTCGCTCGCTCTTGGCGCAGTTTCTTCAGCGTGCCGAAGCCACACAGGTTGGTGTCTACTACCTGTTTGGTTCGAAAGACGATGAGACTCCGCAGTGCTACATCGGTCAGTCGGGAAATGTGGGGGCACGTCTTCAACAGCACACCACGTCCAAGGATTTTTGGACGAGGGCGATGGTGGCCGTGTCGCTGACCAACGAATGGACCTCGACGCACGCGGCCTACCTGGAGTGGTTGTCATTGGCGCGAGCAAAGACTGCGGGGCGATACACCCTAGTCAATGGCAATCAAGCCTCGAACCCGTTCACCCCGGAGCCGTTGGAGGCTGATTGCCAGGAGTTCATTGAGACAATTGCTGTGCTACTCGCCACCTTGGGCGCTCCCGTGTTGGAAGCTGTCAAGCCCTCGCCGGCGGTCGCGCCAGACTCGCTAGACACGGAGAACACTCCAGAAGAGCTGTTCTTCCGCGATGTTGGCTGCGAAGCCACCGGTTATCAAACCTCTGAAGGCCTACTAGTGCTCGCGGGGTCAAGAGGGCGGTCTGTGCTTCGCCCCTCGGCTCCAACCACTATGGCTGGTCAGCGCGATAATCTCGAGGCTGAAGGCGTAATCAAAGTGGAGGGCGATGAATTGGTTTTCTTGAAAGACCACTTGTTCACCAGCCCCTCCGCTGCGGGAAGTTTGCTTGTCGGCGGTACCAACAACGGTCGCACCAGCTGGCATAACGCAAAGGGCCAATCCATCAACGTCCTCGAACAGCTTTCGCTGTCATCCACCGGTCAGCAGCATCGCAACGGGCCGATGGCGTGATTCCGCACTCTGCGAAGTCAGGTGCATGGTGAGAACCGCTCGCAATATCAGATATTTCGACGGATGCAACCTGGTACGTGACTACCCTCGGTAGTTTGGCCTTCCGCAGCGAAGCAGGTGGAGAGTGCAACCCTACCAACTATGGAACCAGCAACGCGGCACGTGGTGTGACGATGAAATTGTTGGTGAAAAGAACTATGGTGCAACGATTCGTCGGCTGCTGCCACCGGACTGGTCACCAACTGGGACCGAGGTCCGCCGCACTTTCGAACTGATTCCAGAACCCAGTAATCCGCACGATCCGTGGGCGATCTCCGTGCGGGCCGACGGCTGCACGGTTGGCTATCTACCTCGGGAGGATTGCCGTGGATGGGCCAATGTGGTTCGGCGCGTCGTCGCCTCGGGTTATGTCCCAGTCGTGCCAGGCCGTGTTTATGCCTTCGATGCCGTTGATTGGGACGCCTGGGATGGGGACGGTGATCCGCCGAAAGAGTTCGCCGCGAAGATCCAGCTGAAGCTGGGGGATCCCCACGCTGCGCTACCGCTCAACGACCCGCCAATGGGCGCGTACACATTGATACCTCGTTCGATGATTGTTCAGGTGACCAAGGAAGAAGAGCACAACGACGCGCTGCTGAAGTTTGTGCCGGCCAGTGGCTACGGGATGCTGTTCGTCACCCTGCATGAGTGTGGGTCCGGAAATGGATCCTCGGGCAAGTCGATCGTGGAAGTTCGCATCGACGATGAACGCATCGGACAGTTGACACCACAAATGAGCCAGCGGTTCTTGCCGATGATCCGTCACCTTCAATCGCGAGGGCTACTTACAGCATGTTGGGGCGATGTCACGGGCTCAGCAGTCGCCGCAGAAGTAAGGATCGACGGTGTGAAGGCCAACGAGGCTGATGCCGCGGTCCTTGACGGTGAAGCGGTGACGGTTCCTCGGCTTGTCGCGGCACAAGCAGATCCACTGCAGTACGACATGTCGGTGGTGAGTGTCGGTACGGTCGAGTCTGCTGCGCGCCATTCCTATAACGAGAGAGACAGAGGTCAGGCCTCTCCTGGTTCTGTCCCACCTCCGCGGCCCCCGGCCGCGTGGTACGACGACCCACGCGATCCGCGGATGTTTCGGTATTGGGATGGCGTGAGGTGGACCGAGCACGTGGCGCCCAAGGTTAACTAGCGGCGAGCGGCTGTCTGATCTAGACCACGGATCGTCGGTGGCTGGCGGGATAACCTGGCAATCCGACACCACTTGTCTGTTGACTCTGTCATATTCTGTACGGCTCGCACGTGCGGGCGTTTGACAGACCGCTGGAGGAGTCCGATGGCCACGCTTCGCCCCTTGGTGCTCTTCGGTGGCAAAAGGGTGACCCTGGCGATCGGAGCCCGGCTGGGACGCGGCGCTGCAGCAACCCCGGATGTGGGCGCTCAAACTGTCGCCTATGGGCGTGGTTGTGATTCCATGATCGAATTGAGTTTCTGATGACCTACATTCACGATGATCAGGCTCGCCAGGAAGCTGCCGATCATCCGCTGGCGAACCATCACCTTCAAGAGATCCGCGGGCTAATTGCAGCCAAGCGAAACGAGCTGGGTGAAGGCGGCGTGCGAGCCCATCGCGTCGGCTACAACCCAGCAAGTTGGGCAGGGCTGTTACCAGATCGACTGACTGAAAATGACTGCGTATCCCGCGGTGACGTATTTGCGATTGCCGAAACCGGTGATCTGGCAGATGTCTTCACTGCATCTTATGTGTGGGGTACGGGGCGGATTGGTTACGGGCCGCGCCGATACCGGGACATTGTCGAATCGACTGCGGGGCAGCTTGACCTCATGCTGGCGCGAGCTGCTGAAGCGAGCTCCGAGCACCCCGTTGCCGGCTACGCCATGTTCTACGGCGGTGACAGTCCAGAGAGTCGGGCCCCTGCCAATCACGAACCATGGTGCCGGATAGAGGGTTTCGGACCAGCATTCTTTACCAAGTTTCTGTACTTCACCACTCCTGGTGCACTAATTCTGGACAACGTACTCGCCCGTAAGGTCGCCGCACTCAGTGGTATGCCCCACCTGGTGACCCGTGCTGGCAAGTCGCGGGCGTGGAGCCCGTATCGGTATGCGGTCTACCTGCATTGGATGCGTCAGGCGGCGCAGGAGTTGGGCTGCTCGGCGGACGAACTCGAACTGACCTTGTTTACCGCGCCAGATCTCTCGACGTAGTCTGCCAAGGGGATCACCGACAACTTCGAGAAGGCACATGCCCTACGCGGAGTGGCCGACAAGCTGTCGGCGTTGGACAAACCCAGCGTCGAGGACCGCAAGATCCTGGGGGAGGCGAAGACCACTGCTGCCAACCTGGAACGCGCTGCGATCGAGCGGGTGGAGCTGATCGGCAAATGCGCCACGGAAGCACAACTCATCGACAAATCCCTACGCACAGAACGCGAGGACGCCCGAGTCGCCGAGCAACGAGCCGAGCTGCACGCGAAGTTGAGTGCCATGCTCTACGGGATCGAGGCCACGCCAGACACCACCCCAGCGGATTCTGCGGTGGACGCGGTGATGGCGCGTGTGCAGGCCTACCGAGAGATCAAGAACCAGATTCAACAAGCTCGTGACGACTGATCCGCACGTAATGATCTGGGGTTAGCCGTTTTTCAGCGAACCAGTGGTAGGCCGTTGAGGCCCCGCCCTGCCGATTCAGCCACGGTGGATACTTTCCACGGGTGTGTTCTCTGCGAGTTCGGCAATCTCCAGAATGCGAGGTGTAAGCCCTGGATCTGGGGTAGGGGACTCGCCGGAGGATTGCATTGGCTCCTCGTCATCGTCGATCTCCCAGTCGATGTCCAGGATGAAGAGCGTCTTGGTATCACCTTGAATGCATCGGATTAACCGCTCCAGGTCACACCAGTGCTCGTGCATGCAGTGCGCGACGGGGCTTTCACACACGGAGCCGGCTACAGGGACGGGCGGTATCAGTTCGCCGTCCCGGTAGCGGGCAAGGGTCACGTCGGTGAACCCGAACCTCGGATTGCCGTCCGTTACCTCGGTGACTACATGTACGACACCCACCCCCTCAATCGGGACATCGGTGTGCTCCCGAAAGGCTTGACTGACGTAGCTGAACGGAGTCATACGGGCAACGTCACGGTCCAAGAGTGGATATATAGTACGCTGTACCTTCATGTTTCAATTCTACCGAGGGGTACCGACATATCCGATGGAAATTTGCTGCGGAAGGTCCCGCGGGCCTTGGGATGGTGGGGACGGGCGTGGCAACACGCCACTCGAAAGCGGGTTCGCCTACACGCTCGCTATCCGCACTGCCGAGCAACGTTCCGAGTTGTCCGACGACTGACCGAGCCCATCGCGTCCGGGTGTTGCAGTGCCGTCGGGCTCGACACCCGAGCTAGATTTGGGACAGTGAGTGTCACCAAGGAGTGAAATATGCCCAAAGGCAGCGACGGCGGATTCGTGTCCATGCAAGACGCGCTCAACGCGTGGGAGCCAATTGCGATCGCACTCCTGGCGGAAACGGCGAAGAAGTACAACGGTTTCGTCACGTATACCGAGCTGTCCGATGCCGTCCAAACCCGTTCGGGGATCAGGCACAACGGTCTGTTGCCGAACTGGATCGGTGATCTGTTGCAGCGGGTCATCTATCACTGTCGTGACAATGGCATACCGCATCTCAGCTCGCTGTGCGTCACGGCAGATGGCACGGTCGGAAACGGTTACAGCAACGTCCCGATTCTCCTTGGTGACGTCGAGTCGATGAATCTCGAGCAACTCGACGACCACGCCGCCAGGACGCGACTTGAGTGCTACCGATACTTCGGCGCGGAGTTGCCGCCAGGAGGGGGCGAGCCAATGCTCACCCCCAAGGCGAAGGCGGCGCAGGAGTGGAAACGAGCACAGGCGAAGATGGCAGAACCGCCGAAGCTTTGCCCCGAGTGCTTCATCGCGCTGCCCGTGACGGGAGTATGCGACGAGTGCGCTTAGTTTTTCGTGAGGGCCTGCCCGATTGCATCGTCGCCATATGCGCCGCTTTGTCCGCAGGTACCACCTAGCTCCACATCTCAGGCCGGCGTGGCTGTTGGTAGTCGTCGTGAGATTCGAGGACGTTGCCATCTTGGTCTTCGCCCACCAGCGCTCAAACGTCCCGCCCCGCTGGGTGATAACTCGGTGAAGCTACACGAGGGCATAGTCTTTGGTGCGGTCGACGGCTTGCTGGGGTATCGAACCAAGCTCATACCCGTGCACCGCGAGGTCAACTGTCTCCAAGTCGGATCTCATGTAGTACGTAACCGTCACGCGAACACGATGCAGTTCAGGTGCTTTCGATCTGCGGAAGATACTCATCGCCCGGCCCGGCACGCGTCGCCGCCGCCAACTCGTGCCAGTGGTTGGGTGGCGTATCCGTGGACGTCGCCGATGATGTCGTAACCCTGGACTGCGGATCCGGTCATCTGGGCCCCCTTCTTCCGTTCGAAGTTCCGGCTGTCATTCAGAGGTGTCAGCGGCTCGGCGCAACGCGCGGTGTCACAGGGCATATGGAGCCATCGTGAGAGCGGCACTCTTGCTGCAACTACCAGTGCCGGTCGCGTCTCGCGGAGGTTGGCCCGCGGTAGCCCGAACTTTGGCGACGGAGTCGCGCGACCTGCCCCAACCCTAACCGGACCCTCCGATATCCAGGTTCAAACCGGCGGCGTCGCCGCCCGTATCCGCCAGTCGCGCGGACTTGTCGGTGCCCGGTGTCATTCTGATCGGCTCGCGTGAGCGCGGTTCCACCGCTGACGAGAGGAATGAACGATGACAAGCCAGAGAAACCCAGTCCCCGCGCCCGGCTGGTACCCGGATCCAGGTGGGCAACCGGGGCAGCGCTACCACGATGGCCAGCGCTGGGCCCAGCACTTCGTCCCCACCCCGCCGGCCGTCCCCGCACCGCCACCGGCAGCGCCGGCCGTCGCGGTCGCGGTGGCTACCGGCGGCGGAACCAATCACGCACTGCACCTTGTGCTCACATTGTTGACCTGCGGGATGTGGCTGCCGATCTGGTTTCTGGTGGCCATCTTCGGTGGCGGATCGTCGTCCTCGGTGGCCGTCGGCTCGGGCGCGGGAGTCATGGCCCGGACCTCCAACCGTCGACCATTGCTGGTGGCGGCAGTGCTCGGCGGACTGTTCGCCCTCGGCGTGATCGCTGAACACCCTTGGCTGATAGTTGTTTTGGCGGTTGTGGGGACGCTGGCCGGATTGGGTGTCTGGGCGCTCAAGTCTGCGAAGCAACGTGAAGAGCAGCAGCGCCGCGAGCAGTTCGAACGCGACATGCTCTCCGACCGCGCCGACTACGAAGACAAGCTCTTCCAGGAGGGTGATCCGCGGGGACTCCATGGCCGCTACCCGCCATCGGAATAGGTGTCCTATGTCGCAATACAATCCGAAATTTGAAAGCTCAAGTACGGCTCGGCCGCGCGTGGTTATATGTGCTGGCTATCTAGTCGTGGGGGCGTGAGGCGGGCTCAGTGACCGATGGAGAACTTGTTCGGGAGTCAGGCGGGCTGGCAGCAGTGGAGGGGAAAATGGCGGACGATCGTCTGAAGAATTTTGTGCTGTCCTTGGCCGACCACGACGACAAGTTGAGCGATCAGGCAAAACTCGTTGTTCTGGCCGCGTTGGAAGGCTCCGACGACCTCGTCGAGGTGCTAGTGTCCTGAGTCGTTAATTCGCTCGCTCTTGTTAGAGTTGGTGATGCCGTCACCGCATGCTGCTCAGATCGTTTTGACCGATGTCGAGCGG
>NZ_JARXVE010000015.1 GCF_029893345.1 Mycolicibacterium frederiksbergense
CCCGCAACACACCGTCGAACAACACACCGCACGCGGGCATTCTCAAATGAGTCAACGAAGCAGCCAAACGGGCATTTTTAATGAGTCAACGCGGCGCGTCGAAACCTGGTGCTGGCGAGCCTGCAGAGGCTGACGCGCCTGGTGTGATCAACGCGCCGCAACCAGTGAGGTTGGTGCGACGCACGAGGCGATTTCCGCGACTTTGTCGCTGATAGGCGGGCAGCACGACACCCATGTCCGCGCTGGTGCCACTGTGACGGAAGGGTGACAGGGATGGACCAGTTACGAACTACAACTTGGCGATGACGTTCTCGGCGAACTTCTCCAGGTGGCGGATCTTGCGGTCCAGCGGTTCGGGGTCCGTGCCCATGATGTAGGGCAGCCGGAAGCCCACGATCACATCGGTGACGCCCTTGTCCTCGAGCCGCTTGATGCCGTCCAGGGTGAACGCGTCCGCCGAGATGACGTGGATCTCAAACGGTCCGGTCTGGCCTTCCTCCTCGCGAATCTGGTTGAGCCGGGCCAACAGCCGATCGAGTTCCTCGGGGCTACCGCCGCCATGCATCCAGCCGTCGTTGCGGGCGGCGCGGCGCAGCGCGGCCTCGGCGTGCCCGCCGACCAGGATGGACACCGGCTTGGACGGCGCCGGCGTCATCTTGGTCTTGGGGATGTCGTAGAACTCGCCGTGATATTCGAAGTATTCGCCGCTGGTCAGCCCGCGGATGATGTCGATGCACTCGTCCATCCGCTTGCCGCGCCGCGCGAACGGCACACCCATCAGCTCATAGTCCTCGGGCCACGGGCTGGTGCCGACCCCCAGTCCCAGCCGGTTGTCGAACAGGGCGTTGAGCGAGCCGACCTGCTTCGCCACCAGCGCGGGCGGCCGGATCGGCAGCTTGAGCACGAAGAAATTGAACTTGAGCGTGGTGGTCACCGCGCACAGCGCCGAGGCCATCACGAAGGCCTCGACGAAAGCCTTGCCCTCCAAGAACTCCCGGTTGCCGTCGGGCGTGTAGGGATACTTCGAATCGGATTCGAACGGGTAGGCGACGCTGTCGGCAATCGTCATGGCGTGATAGCCGGCCGCCTCGGCCGCTTGGGCCAGGGGGATGTAGTAGGTGGGATCGGTCATGGCTTCGGCGTAGGTGAACCGCATGCCGTACACACTAGAACGCGTTCTAGTTCTATGGGGTGGATCGGGCAGGCATGATGGCCGGGTGCCCTCTTGGCTCACCCGCAACGTCCGGGTGCTCTCGGCGGTGTCTTTCCTGCAGGACACCGCGAGTGAACTGCTATATCCACTGCTCCCGATCTACCTGACCGTCGTGCTCGGTGCGCCGCCCGCCGTGGTCGGCGCGGTGGAGGGAGCCGCCGAAGGCGCCGCCGCGATGACCAAGCTGGCCGCGGGCCCGCTCGGCGACCGATTCGCCAAACGGCCCTTGATCGCCACCGGATACGGCATGGCCGCCCTGGGCAAGGTCATGGTCGCGGCCGCCGGGACGTGGTCCGGTGTGCTCGCGGGCCGGGTGGTGGACCGGCTCGGCAAGGGCATCCGGGGCGCCCCGCGCGACGCCTTGCTGGTCACCGACATCGACTCGGCCGCGCGCGGTCGGGTGTTCGGATTCCACCGGGCCATGGACACTTTCGGGGCGGTCGTCGGGCCGCTGCTGGGCTTGGCCGGCTACGAACTGCTCGACCATCAGATCGCGCCGCTGCTGTGGGTGGCGGTGGTGCCCGCGGTGCTCAGCGTCGCGCTGGTGTTCCTGGTTTCCGAGCGCCGGCCCGCCCAGCCGCGCCGACATGTGCCGGTGTTCGCCCGGGTGCGCGACCTGCCGACCCGGTACTGGCGGGTGACGGCCGTGCTGGTGGCATTCGGCCTGGTGAATTTTCCCGACGCACTGCTGTTGTTGCGGCTCAACGAGATCGGCTTCTCGGTGGTCGAGGTCATCTTGGCCTACGTCACCTACAACGCGGTCTACGCCATCTCCAGCTATCCGGCCGGTCTGCTCGCCGACCGGATCGGCCGGCTACCGATTTTCGGAATCGGCCTGGGGTTCTTCGCGATCGGGTACACCGGGCTGGGGTTGACCACCGATGCGACGACGGCCTGGCTGCTGATCGGTGCCTATGGCCTGTTCACCGGCTGCACCGACGGGGTCGGCAAAGCCTGGGTGTCCTCGTTGGTCGGCTCGGATCTGCAGGGCAGCGCCCAGGGAGTCTTTCAAGGGCTCAGCGGTTTTGCCATTCTCGGCGCCGGCATTTGGGCCGGTCTGTTGTGGAGTGCCATTCCCGGTCAGCCCGGTCAGTTGCCGCTGCTGATCTCCGGGATCGGTGGTGCGGTGTTCGCGGTGGGATTGCTCGGCAGCTCGGTGCTCACTCGGCGCCGGTACCCGTCACGCCGTTCAGGGTGAACGGTGGTTCGCCGACCCCGGCGATCGAGTGCGTGTCCTGGGCGGTGCGCTCGGTGATGCGTGCGTCGACGGTACGTGCGCCGATGCTCACCCGTACGGGTCCGGCAGCGGCGAAGGCCGGCGCATCGAGAATCGTTCCGCGCCAGTGGTACCGGCCATCGATCGGATCCAGGTAGCCGGTGAGCCGCACATGCACCGGATGCCGGTCATCGGCCAGGTGCAGCTCGGCCGGCCCGTCGTACACCTCGTCGTACACCTCGTCGGTGGCCCCGGCTTCGGAACTCGACGGCGCGGTGCCCCCGCGCGGTGCCCGGGCCGGAAGGAATCCGGTGCGCCGCCACATCCGCCGCCCGATGAAGCCCATCAATCCGACCTCTTCGAGGAAGGCGGCCAGCGGCGCGAACCCGGAGATCTGCACCTCGTGCCGGTGCGCGCTGGCCCGGGCGATCCGGCGCGCGGCGCGGGCGTCCAGGCCCACCCGGTGGTACTGCAGCTTGTTGGTGAACAGGTAGCGGAAGAAGTACCCGCCGAATCCGTGCAGATTGGCCACCCATAGCCGGGTGAGCCATGGCATCGCCGGGGTGCGCCGGCGCAGACCGTCGCGGGCGAACTGGATGTGGCGGGCTTCCTCGGTGACATGAATGCGCATGAGCCGCTGCACCACTGGTTGCAGCTGCGCATCGGCCATCATCTGACGCTGCAGGGAATCGAAGATCTCCTCGCCGACCAGCGCGGCCACCCACAACACCGCACCGCGGAACACGAACGGCAACGAGTTGATGATGATGCGCTGGTACAGCAGCGGACGCACCGGCTTGGCGCCGATCTTGTCGATGGCCTTGCCGAACATCACCATGTGCCTGGTCTCGTCGCCGAGCTCGGTGAGCTCGTAATGCGTGGCCAGCGCGGTGGGATCCTGATGCATCATCTTGCGCAGCAGTGCTTGGTTGAGGATGTTCTCGAACCAGATGCCCGCCGACAGGGTATTGGCCAGCTCCTGGCGGGACAACTCGATCTGCTGTTCGCGGGACATGCTGTCCCACAACGGTGTTCCGTACAGCGAGACGACCTTCGGCGGCAGGTAGAACTTGTCCGGATCCAGCGCGGCGTCCCAGTCGATGTCGACGACGGGCGCGTAGGACGTGCGCACCGAGCCTTTGAGCAGGCGCTCGGAGAATTCGTCACGTCGCGCGACGTTGGCCGATTTGGCGGCCGGCCCGACCGAAGCTGTCACCGTTGACGTCCCTTCGTTGAATAGGCGCACCTCGACGGTAGGTACCGGCAACACCGGAGTCAATACCCCGGGTACCGGATACTTCGGGTACTTTGACCGGGGTCGGCTAACCTTCGACTGTGCGTCGCATCCATGTCATCGGGATTGGGGCCGGTGATCCGGACTTCGTCACGGCCCAGGCCATTTCCGCGCTGAACGACACCCAGGTGTTCTTCGCGATGGACAAGGGCGAATCGAAGGACGAGCTGGTCGCACTGCGCAGGCAGATCTGCGAGAGGTACATCAGTGCTGGACCCGAGGGGCCCGGCTACCGGTTCGTGGAATTGGCCGACCCGCAACGGGCCAAAGAAGGCGAGTACCGCCAGGTCGTGGCGGACTGGCATGGCGCCCGGGCCCGGATCTGGGCGCAGGCGATCGAAACCGAACTGGGTCCCGACGGCACCGGGGCGTTTCTGGCCTGGGGCGATCCGTCGCTGTATGACAGCACTCTGCGGATCTTGGAGATGGTCGGCGAGCACGTCGAGTTCGAGTACGACGTCATCCCGGGCATCACCGCGATCCAGGTCCTGACCGCGCGGCACCGCATCCCGCTCAACGACGTCGGCGAGCCGGTGCTGATCACCACCGGGCGCCGGTTACGCGAGCAGGGACTGTCGGGGAGCGCCGTGGTGATGCTCGACGCCGACTGCTCGTTCCAGCAGTGCCCACCGCAGACCCGGATCTGGTGGGGCGCCTATCTCGGCACGCCCGATGAGCTGCTCTACGCCGGGACAGTCGGCGAGATCGGCGACGAAATCGTCGCCGCGCGTGCCGAAGCCAGGACACGCCACGGCTGGATCATGGACACCTACCTGCTTCGCTCGGCACACTGATCGCCATGAGCTCATTTCTGTTGCGCGCCGCGGTAACCGGATTCGCGCTCTGGGTGGTCACTCTCGTCGTGCCGGGGATGAGCTTCATCGGGGGTGACTCGACCATCGCCAGGGTCGGCATCATCTTCGTCGTCGCGGTGATCTTCGGTCTGGTCAACGCGATCATCAAGCCGATCGTGCAGATCCTGTCGATCCCGCTCTACATCCTCACGCTCGGCCTGTTCCACGTCGTGATCAATGCGCTGATGCTGTGGATCACCTCGTGGATCACCGAACACACCACGCACTGGGGGCTGTACATCGAGCACTTCTGGTGGACGGCGATCTGGGCGGCGATCGTGCTGTCGCTGGTGAGCTGGCTACTGTCGCTCGTCAAGGGCGTCGTGCAAGGCTGAGGCCTGTTCGGTCAGCGCCGCCGCGGTGTCGGCGGCCGCTTCGGTGTTGCCGTCACGCTCCCAGGCCCAGCACGCGGCCAGGGTGCGGTAGGCGAGTTGTTCGGCGGCCACCACGGTCGGCCACATGCGTTCGGCCCAATTGCGTTGCGTCGCTGATCCGTCCACACTCGCGTCATAGGCCGGCAGTAACTCCATGGCCCGCAACTGCAGATCGCGACGGTTGGCCCGGGCGGCCGGCGAGGTGGCCGCTCCGGTCGCCAACTGGGGCAGGGCGGCGGTGACCGCGTCGAGGGTCCGGGCGATCGCATTGGCCGGCTCGTTCGGGCGGCGCAGACGTTGGGTTGCCCAGTACACCGCAAGGGCCACCGCGCAACCGATCAGGGTGTCGGTGCCGCGGGCGAGTAGCAGTTCGCCGAGGTTGGCGACGGGCACACCGCCTGCGGCGATGGTGAGCGCGGCGGGCGTGATGAACACGACGGCCACGGTGTAGTTGCGCACCACGTACATCTCGACGATGAATTGCAGCGCACCGATCACCAGCACCAGCCACAGGCCCTGCGGGTGCAGCGCCAGGATCACCCCGGCCACCCCGAGGCCCAACCAGGTGCCCAGCGTCCGCTCGACACCGCGGACCAGCGTTCGTTGCCAGTCGAAACCCTGGTGCAGCATCAGCACGGCGGCGGCCATCGCCCAGTAGGCGTGACTCACGGTCAGCACCGCGGCGATGGCGCCCGCGATCAGCACCGCGATCCCGACCCGCGCGGCCAACTGCAACGACAGTGAGCCGGGGGTCAGCGCCCGGCGCAGGAGCTTGCCTGCGCTGGGCCGCCCGAGCGGAACACCTTCGGCGCCATGCTCATCGTCGATCGCGTCGGCGGGCAGGGTGCCCAGATGCCGGGCCAGGGCGGCGCCGTCGTAGGGCAGTGGTTCGCCGGTATCGGCCGCCCGCATGGCCGCGGCGAACAAGATGTGCAGCCGACGGTTCACCACCCGCAGCCGGTACAGGGCATCGTCGGGTTTGGGTTGCACCGGCTGGTAGGTGACCAGCGTGACCCACGCGGTGTGCAACAGCATCGCGGCCCGGTGCCGGGCCTGCGCCTGGGCGCCGGCATCGCCCTGGCCGCCGGTGCCGATGCTGTCGATGTAGGCCGCGACGGCTGCGGCCGCGGCCGCCACTGCGGCCCTTTCCGGACCGCGTGGGCGGATCAGCGCGCCGGACATGTGCACCAGCCAGGCGAACGCGCCGCCGGCCAGCACCAGCGTTGCGTGATGGCCAGGGCTCAGGTGCGCGGTGGCCGGGGTGCCGGTGCCCGCGGCGCAAGCCAGGACCAGCATGTAGGCCCCGGGCGGCCCGACGGTCAACGCATGGCAGACCAGGGTGGCCACGGCCGCGATCGCGGTCACGGTCAGGACGCCCAGCCACGGCGCCGCGGACGCCCAGTCGCCGAGTGCCACCGCTGCAGCGAAGCTCACCACGACCACCGCCAGGAACCCGCCGCGGTTGAGGTAGGGGCGGCCGCTGCCATACAGCGAGGTGAACCCGCCGATGGTGGCGATCAATCCGGCGGTGGTGTCTCCGGCCAGCCAGCCCACCAGAACCGGTACGGCCATGCAGATTCCGGCGCGCAGCGCGAACGGCCAGCGGTGCTGCACGGTGTTGAACACCAAGATGTTGCGCAGTGGGTGGGCGGGCGCCTTGGGCGCCGGCCGGTCGGCCATGTCTACAGCATGCTCGGCGTTTGGCTGACACACTGGAGCCATGCCCGAACTTCCCGAAGTCGAGGCGTTGGCCGACCATCTGCGCCGGCATGCCGCCGGCCGGGTGGTCACCCGAGTCGACGTGTCAGCGTTGTCGGTACTCAAGACATTCGATCCGCCCACCACCGCATTGCACGGTCAGACCGTGTCCGGGGCGAATCGGTGGGGCAAGTATCTGGGCCTGGAAGTTGGTCCCTGGCACCTGATCACGCACCTGTCCCGGGCGGGATGGCTGCGCTGGTCGGACAAGTTGGCGGCCACGCCGCTCAAGCCGGGCAAGGGGCCGATTGCCCTGCGTGTGCATCTCGGTGACGGCCAGGGCTTCGATTTGACCGAGGCCGGCACGCAGAAACGGTTGGCGGTGTGGGTGGTCGCCGATCCGCTTGATGTCCCGCAGATCGCCTCGCTGGGTCCCGATGCGCTGTCGCTGGATTCCGCGGCTTTGGCGGGCGTGCTGGCCGGGCAAGGCGGACGGATCAAGACCGTGATCACTGATCAGAAGGTGATCGCCGGGATCGGCAACGCCTATAGCGACGAGATTCTGCACGTGGCCAAGCTGTCGCCGTTCGCCACCGCGGGCAAGCTGACCGAGGCTCAGGTCGGTTCGTTGCACGACGCGATGATCTCGGTGCTCACCGATGCGGTGTCGCGCTCGGTGGGGCAGCAGGCCGCGACGCTCAAGGGGGAGAAGCGGTCCGGGCTGCGGGTGCATGCCCGCACTGGCTTGCCGTGCCCGGTGTGTGGAGACACCGTGCGGGAGGTGTCCTTCGCCGACAAGTCGTTCCAGTACTGCCCGACGTGTCAGACCGGTGGAAAGGTGCTGGCCGACCGGCGAATGTCACGCCTGCTCAAGTAGCGGACCGCGTTCTTGACAGTTGTCTAACTCGGTTATCCTGCAGCGATGACTCGCCAGAAGATCCTAATCACCGGAGCCAGTTCCGGCCTGGGCGCCGGCATGGCCCGTGCTTTTGCGGCCAAGGGTCGCGATCTGGCCCTGTGCGCGCGTCGCACCGACCGGCTCGACGAGCTCAAGGCCGAGCTGGCCGACCGTCACCCCAATATCAAGGTGGCTGTCGCGGCGCTCGACGTCAATGACCACGAGGCCGTGCCGCGGGTGTTCGGCGAGCTCGCCCAGGAGATCGGCGGCTTGGACCGGGTGATCGTCAACGCGGGCATCGGCAAGGGCTGGCCGCTCGGTGAGGGCAAACCGTGGGCGAACAAGGCCACCATCGAAACCAACCTGGTGGCCGGGCTGGTCCAGATCGAGACCGCGCTGGAGATGTTCAAGAAGTCCGGTGGTGGGCATCTGGTGTTGATCTCGTCGGTGCTGGGCAACACCGGTGTACCCGGGGGCAAGGCCGCCTACTGCGCCAGCAAGGCCGGGATGACCTCGCTGGGTGAGTCGCTGCGCGCCGAGTACGACAAGGGGCCGATCAGCATCACCGTGCTGGAACCCGGCTACATCGAATCGGAGATGACGGCCAGGTCGGCCAGCACCATGTTGATGGTCGACAACGAGACCGGCGTGCGCGCCATGGTCGAGGCGATCGAGAAGGAGAAGGGCCGGGCGGTGGTGCCGCGCTGGCCGTGGGCGCCGCTGACCCAGGTGATGCGGTTGCTGCCGCCGAAGTTCACCAAGCACTTCGCCTAATCACACGAGTCACAACAGTCCCCGCCTCCGGCTGGGTATGGCAGTGCCCGCCTATGCGCGACAAAGTCGCGGAAATCGGCACGTGGGCCACGTCAGCCTCAGCAGCATCAGCGCACGAGTCGCATCGGTAACGCAGGCAACATGCGACTCGCCAGCATCGGATTTCGTGCTGCCCGCCTAATAGCGACAAAGTCGCTGAAAGGCGGGCGACTCAAAATCTGGTGCCGATGAGGTTGGCGAGGCCGGCGAGTCCGGTGTGGCCAGGGAGTTGGGGCTGCTGAGGTCAGTGCGGCTCCAGGGGCTATTTCCGCGACTTTGTCGCGCATAGGCGGGCAGCTCGACATGTGGTCCGGGCGCGTGCCACATTCGGCGCGGTGTTTCGGCACCGGGTGGTGATGGGTAGACCGCCCTCATGACATCAAAACTGATTGCCTCGATGTTCCTTGCAGGCGCGGCGGCGGGAGCTGTCGCCTTTGGCCCGGTCGCACTGGCTGAGCCTGTTCCGCAGCCCCCGTGCGTCCCCACCCCCAGCGCGCCGTGCACCGATATGGGCAACACCGGTCCCGGTGGGGCTCCCGGCCAGATGCCCGGCGTCCCCGGTGGGGCTCCCGGCCAGATGCCCGGCGTCCCCGGTGGGGCCCCCGGCCAGATGCCCGGCGTCCCGGGGATGTAACCCCCTAGGCTGACCGCTCGCGCCGGTGTTTAACGCGAGCGCCCGCGCTCGGTGCGATACCGGCGGACCAGCGCATCGGTGGAGCTGTCGGTCTGCTCAGCCGGTGACCCCTTTTCGGTGAGCACCGGCAGCAGCGCCATGGCCTGGGTCTTACCCAGCTCCACGCCCCACTGATCAAACGAGTCGATGCCCCACACCACGCCCTCGGTGAAGACCTGGTGTTCGTAGAGCGCGATCAGCTGGCCGACCGTCGACGGGGTCAACTTGGTCGCCAG
Organism: Mycolicibacterium frederiksbergense; assembly: GCF_029893345.1. GTDB lineage: Bacteria > Actinomycetota > Actinomycetes > Mycobacteriales > Mycobacteriaceae > Mycobacterium > Mycobacterium frederiksbergense_B. Next base: position 9,270 of record NZ_JARXVE010000015.1, read on the forward strand.
GATTGACGTCGTCGGTCGGTTACCCGGCATCACCTTGTGTGGCACCACGTCCGCCGCGGTACCTTCGGCCGCAATGGCTTCGGCGGTCTTTCCGAAGGCCAGCACCTGGGTCTGGGCGAAGAAGTTGCTCATCAGCAGGTCGTGCATGCTGCCGGTGCCGTCGGCGGTGGGCAGGTCATCGGTGGGCTGGGAGAACCCGATGAAATCGGCCGGTACCAGCCGGGTGCCCTGATGCAGCAGCTGATAAAAGGCGTGCTGGCCGTTGGTTCCGGGCTCGCCCCAGAAGATTTCACCGGTATCGGTGGTCACTGGCGACCCGTCGGCGCGCACCGACTTTCCGTTGGACTCCATGGTCAGCTGCTGCAGATAAGCCGCGAACCGGGACAGGTCGTTCGAGTAGGGCAGCACCGCACGCGATTGTGCGCCAAAGAAATTCGAATACCACAGGCCGATGAGGCCCAGCAGCACCGGCGCGTTGGCCTCCAGCGGCGCGGTGCGGAAATGCTCGTCGACCAGATGGAACCCGGCCAGGAACTCGGCGAACCGTTCGCGACCGATCACCGCCATCACCGACAACCCGATCGCCGAGTCCACCGAATACCGGCCGCCGACCCAGTCCCAGAACCCGAACATGTTGTCGGTGTCGATGCCGAACTGCGCCACCAGCTTTGCGTTGGTGGACACCGCCACGAAGTGCTTGGACACCGCCTCATCACCCAATGTGGCGACCAGCCAGCGGCGTGCGGCGGTGGCGTTGGTCAAGGTCTCCAGCGTCGAGAAGGTCTTCGACGCCACGATGAAAAGTGTTGTGGCCGGGTCCAAATCGGAAAGCGTCGCGACCAGATCGGCCGGGTCGACGTTGGACACGAAGCGGGCGCTGATACCGGCGTCGGCGTAATGGCGCAGCGCGTCGTACACCATCACCGGCCCCAGATCCGAACCGCCGATACCGATATTGACCACGGTGGTGATCCGTTTCCCGGTGGCTCCGGTCCATGCGCCGCTCCGCAGCCGGTCGGTGAACGCGCCCATCCGGTCCAGCACCGAATGCACGTCGGCGACCACGTCCTGCCCGTCGACGGTCAACGAGGCGTCGGCGGGCAGCCGCAGCGCGGTGTGCAGCACCGCGCGGTCCTCGGAAGTGTTGATGTGCTGACCGGAGAACATCGCGTCGCGGCGCTGTTCCAGCCCGGCGGCGCGCGCCAGATCCACCAACAGTTCCAGCGTCCGGCGGGTGACACGGTGCTTGCTGTAATCGATGTAGAGGTCGCCGACGGTCAAGGCCAACTCGGTTCCGCGCTGCGGATCCTCGGCGAACAACGTGGTCAGATGCGTGTCGCCGATCTCGGTGTGGTGCTCCGACAATGCCTGCCATGCGGGGGTCGCGGTGATGTCAGCACTCATTCCGCTGACCTTAGTGCGGCGCTCAATCCGAAGGTGTACATGATTGATGTATGGCCATCAAAGACTTGATTTCATCCGTGCCCACCGGACTCTGGATCGCCGGAGAGGAACGCCCGGCCGCGTCGACGTTCAATGTGCTCGATCCCAGCGACGATCAGGTGCTGGCCACGGTTGCCGACGCCACCGCCGAGGACGCGGTGGCCGCCCTCGATGCGGCGTGCGCTGTGCAGGCCCAGTGGGCCGCGACCGCACCCCGCACCCGCGGTGAGATCCTGCGTTCGGTGTTCGAGAAGATCACCGAACGCGCCGACGACATCGCCGCACTGATGACGCTGGAGATGGGCAAGGTGCTCGCCGAGAGCAAGGGCGAGGTGGCCTACGGCGCCGAATTCTTCCGCTGGTTCGCCGAAGAGGCGGTGCGCATCGGTGGTCGCTACACCCCGGCACCGGCCGGCACCGGCCGCATAATCGTCACCAAACAGGCCGTCGGCCCGTGCTACGCGATCACACCGTGGAACTTCCCGCTGGCCATGGGGACTCGCAAGATGGGCCCGGCGTTCGCCGCGGGCTGCACCATGATCGTCAAGCCCGCGCAGGAAACCCCGCTGACCATGCTGCTGCTGGCCAAGCTGATGGACGAGGCCGGCCTGCCCAAGGGGGTGCTGTCGGTGCTGCCGACCCGCAACGCGGGTGCGGTGAGCGCCGCGCTGATCGATGATGGCCGGTTGCGCAAGCTGACCTTCACCGGCTCCACCGGCGTGGGCAAGGCCCTGGTGAAGCAGTCCGCGGACAAGCTGCTGCGCACGTCGATGGAACTGGGCGGCAACGCGCCATTCATCGTGTTCGACGACGCCGACGTGGACGCCGCGGTCGACGGCGCGATCCTGGCCAAGATGCGCAACGGCGGTGAGGCATGCACCGCCGCCAACCGCTTCCACGTGGCCAACTCGGTCCGCGAGGAGTTCACCGAGAAGCTGGTCAAGCGGATGACCGAGTTCACCCTCGGCAAGGGCATCGACCCGGCGTCCACGTTGGGTCCGCTGATCAATTCCAAGCAGGTCGCCACCGTCAACGAACTGGTCTCGGATGCGGTATCGCGCGGTGCCACCGTCGCGGTCGGTGGCGTCGCCCCCGACGGGCCGGGCAACTTCTACCCGGCCACCGTGCTGGCCGATGTGCCCGCCGATGCCCGCATCCTCAAGGAGGAGGTCTTCGGCCCGGTCGCCCCGATCACCGGGTTCGACACCGAGGACGAGGGTGTGGCCGCCGCCAACGACACCGAATACGGCTTGGCTGCCTACGTTTACACGCAATCGCTGGATCGCGCGCTGCGGGTGGCCGAGGCAATCGAGTCCGGCATGGTCGGGATCAACCGCGGCGTGATCTCCGATGCGGCCGCGCCGTTCGGCGGTATCAAGGAATCCGGCTTCGGCCGGGAGGGCGGCTCTGAGGGCATCGAGGAATACCTCGACACCAAATACATTGCGCTCACCCGCTAGCGCGACGCGCATAACCCTGTGACGAAGTAGTTCACCCGGCATCTCCCGTCGCGCCTTCCCGATTCGGCGCCCGATGCCCCCTAAACTCTGGGGCTCGGACGCCGAAGACGGGAGAGCATGACGTGACTGCGGCGCCAGCGCGTGCTGCCGGTTGGCGTCGGCGTGCCTCGTTCCGGCGTGACATCCCCGCACTCGACGGCATCCGCGCCGTCGCGGTGGCCCTGGTGCTGGCCGGCCACGGCGGGGTACCCGGTGTGGCCGGGGGATTCATCGGCGTCGACATCTTCTTCGTGCTCAGCGGATTCCTGATCACCTCATTGCTGCTCGACGAGTTCGGTCGCACCGATCGCATCGACCTCAAGGGGTTCTGGATCCGCCGGGCCAAGCGGCTGCTGCCCGCGATGGTGTTGATGACCCTGTTCGTGGTCGCCGCCCGCGACCTGTTCCCACCCGACGCGGTGTCATCTCTGCGTGACGACGCGGTCGGGGCGTTCTTCTGGGTGGCGAACTGGCTTTTCGTCGCCGCCGACACCGACTACTTCAGTCAGGGCAGTACCCCGTCGCCGCTGCAGCACACCTGGTCGCTGGCGGTCGAGGAGCAGTACTACGTCATCTGGCCGCTGCTGGTGCTGGCCGCGGTGCTGCTGGTGCGGCGTCGCTCGGTTACTGCGGTGCGTGCGACGGTCTTCGGGCTCGCGGTGGCCGGGATGCTGGCCTCGGCGGTGGCAGCGATCCTGCTGGCCGGCGATCCGGCCCAGCTCAACCGGGTGTATTTCGGTACCGACACCCGCGCCCAGGCACTGTTGGTGGGGGCGGCGGCCGCGGCCCTTCTGGTGCGGGACTGGTCGACGCTGACCGTGTCGGGCACGTTGATTCGGGCCCGCTGGCGCCGCTGGGTCGCCTGGACCTTGCCGGTGATCGGCGTGGCGGTGCTGGCGGTGGCCGCACACCTGGCGACGGGCAGCGCCGACCAATTCCGGCATGGGCTGCTGATCGTGGTGGCCTTGGGCGCGGTGCTCGTCATCGCCCCGGTCGCGCTGGATCAGGACGGCTATGTCGCCCGGGCGCTGGCCTGGTATCCGCTGGTCACCCTGGGCGTCATTTCCTACGGCGTCTACCTGTGGCACTGGCCGATCTTCCTGATCCTCAACGGCGAGCGCACCGGCCTGGACGGCTGGGCGCTGCTGGCGCTGCGGTGCGCGGTGACGATCGCGGTGTCGTGGGTGTCCTGGTGGTTGATCGAGCAGCCGGTCCGGCACTGGCGCCCGCAACATGTCCCGATGTTGCGACTGGCGGCGGCCACCGTGGCCACCGCCGCGGTGGTGACGATGAACGTCGTCCCGGCCGGGATGACGGCCCGGCCCGAGAGCCCGAACGTGATGTCGGCCGCCGCGACCCAGCCCGACGTCGGCGCGGAGGTACCCGTCGCGGTCGGAGCGCCGCCCACCCGCCTGGCGCCGGGCACCCGCACGGTCGCGGTGTTCGGCGACTCGGTGGCCTGGACGTTGATGCGTTATCTGCCCGCCACGCCGGGATTTCGGTTCAGCGACTACACCACCATCGGCTGCGGGATCGCCCGCGGCGGGCCGTACCGCTCGGCCGGGGAGACGGTGAACCAGAAGCCGGAATGCGACACCTGGCCGGAGCGCTGGGTGCAGCGGATCGCCCATGACCGCCCCGACACCGTGCTGTTGATGATCGGGCGCTGGGAGACCGTCGACCGCACCTGGAGCGGGCGTTGGACCCACATCGGCAACAGCGCCTACGACGAGTATCTCAAGGGTGAACTGCGGCGTGCCCTGGACATTCTCAGCTCGACCGGTGCGCGGGTGGTGGTGACCACGGCGCCCTACAACCGGCGCGGTGAGCGGTCCGACGGGACGCTGTACCCGGAGGATCAGCCGGGCCGGGTGCAGGCCTGGAACACCATGCTGCGCAGTGTGGCCGCGCAGCGGGCAGGCGTGTCGGTGCTGGATTTCAATGCCAAGCTCAATCCCGACGGCAAATACACCGCGCGGGTCAACGGGATCAGGATGCGCAGCGACGGCGTGCACCCGACGGCCGAGGCGGTTGAATGGCTGACGCCGTGGTTGCTGGAATCAGTCAAGGCGGCCCCGAAGCAGCCGGGGAAATAACGCCAAGAGGCCTGGGCGAGGGCGCCTAGTGCCCCAGCCGGCCGCGGCCGAGCTGCAGCAGCAACATGGCCAGGTCTTTGCCCTCGGGCCCGAGCGCGCTGTAGCGCTCGATGACCTGCATCTCACGGCTGTGCACCAGCCGGGTGCCGCCGGAGGCCATCCGTGCCTTGCCGATCAGCCTGGAAACTTCGGCTCGCCGCTGCACCGCAGCCAGAATGGTTGCGTCGAGTTCATCGATCTCGTTGCGTAGGTCGTCGATGTCAGGCACGGTCTCCATCGCCGTCTCAGTCATATTTGGGGCTCCTCGTCGTATTTGAGTGTGCCACCCGCGGCTGTGCCAGCGCAAAGAATGTCCCCGCGCAGCGGTAGGTTTGAAAGCGATATGAGCATCACTCCCACCCCCACTCCGGCAGCCGCCTACCCGGTGGCCAGCGACATCGACGCCCTCCTCGACGGCCTCAACCCGCACCAGCGTGAGGCGGTGCTGCACGCGGGGTCGCCGCTGCTGATCGTGGCCGGGGCCGGGTCGGGTAAGACGGCGGTGCTGACCCGGCGCATCGCCTATCTGTTGGCCGCTCGTGACGTCGGGGTGGGCCAGATTCTGGCCATCACCTTCACCAACAAGGCCGCCGCGGAGATGCGGGAGCGGGTGGTGGGCCTGGTCGGCCCGCGGGCGCGCAACATGTGGGTGTCGACGTTCCACTCCACGTGCGTGCGGATCCTGCGCAACCAGGCGTCGTTGCTGCCCGGGCTGAACTCCAACTTCTCGATCTACGACTCCGACGATTCGCGCCGACTGCTGATGATGATCGGCAAGGACCTGGGCCTGGACACCAAGCGGTACTCGCCGCGATTCCTGGCCAACGGCATCTCCAACCTGAAGAACGAGCTGATCGGCCCCGAGCAGGCGGCGGCCGAGGCCTCGGAGGCCGCCGAGGAGATGGCCGGCATCGTCGCCCAGGTCTACGGCGAGTACCAGCGCCGGTTGCGGGCGGCCAATGCGCTGGACTTCGACGACCTGATCGGTGAGACCGTCGGGATCCTGCAGGCGTTCCCACAGATCGCCCAGTACTACCGGCGCCGGTTCCGGCACGTCCTGGTCGACGAGTACCAGGACACCAACCATGCGCAGTATGTGCTGGTGCGCGAGCTGGTCGGTCACCACCTGGACGAGAAGGACGGGGTGGGGCCGTCGGAACTGTGCGTGGTGGGTGACGCCGATCAGTCCATCTACGCGTTCCGCGGGGCGACGATCCGCAACATCGAGGACTTCGAGCGCGACTACCCGGACGCCACGACGATCCTGCTGGAACAGAACTACCGCTCCACCCAGACCATCCTGAACGCGGCCAACTCGGTGATCGCCCGCAACACGGGCCGCCGGGAGAAGCGGCTGTGGACCGAGGAGGGCGAGGGCGAGCTGATCGTCGGCTACGTCGCCGACAACGAGCACGACGAGGCCCGGTTCGTGGCCGAGGAGATCGACGCGCTCGCCGACAGTGAGGGCCTCAAATACGGTGACGTGGCGGTGTTCTACCGCACCAACAACTCCTCGCGTGCGCTGGAAGAAGTGTTCATCCGCGCGGGCATTCCCTACAAAGTGGTAGGCGGAGTTCGCTTTTACGAGCGCCGCGAGATCCGCGACATCGTCGCCTACCTGCGGGTGCTGGACAATCCGGGTGACTCGGTGAGCATGCGGCGCATCCTCAACACCCCGCGCCGCGGGATCGGGGACCGGGCCGAGGCCTGTGTGGCGGTGTACGCCGAGAGCACCGGGGCCAGCTTCAATGACGCGTTGCAGGCCGCCGCCGAGGGGCGGGTGCCGCTGCTGAACTCCCGCTCGGAGAAGGCCATCGCGAGTTTCGTGCAGATGCTGGATCAGTTGCGCGCCAAGCTCGATGACGAGCTGGGGGACCTGGTCGAGGCCGTGCTGGAGCGCACCGGCTACCGCCGCGAGCTGGAAGCCTCCAGCGATCCGCAGGATCTGGCCCGGCTGGACAACCTCAACGAATTGGTCAGCGTCGCACACGAATTCAGCATCGACCTGGCCAATGCCCGGGCGCTGGCCGAACAGGGCGAGGGCGAGTCGGTCGACGAGGATATTCCCGACACCGGGGTGCTGGCCCAGTTCCTGGAGCGGGTGTCGCTGGTCGCCGATGCCGACGAGATCCCCGAAGACGGTGCGGGCGTGGTGACGATGATGACGCTGCACACCGCCAAGGGGCTGGAATTCCCGGCGGTTTTCGTCACCGGCTGGGAGGACGGCATGTTCCCGCACATGCGGGCACTGGGGGATCCGGGCGAGCTGTCCGAGGAACGGCGGCTGGCCTATGTCGGCATCACCCGCGCGCGGCAACGGCTCTATCTGAGCCGGGCCAAGGTCCGTTCGTCCTGGGGGCAGCCCATGCTCAACCCGGAATCCCGCTTCCTGCGCGAGATTCCGGAGGAACTGATCAACTGGCGACGCGTCGAGCAGCCGTCGTCGTCGCTGAGCGCGCCGGTCGGCAACGCCGGCCGCTATGGCACCTCGCGCCCGTCACCGGCGCGTCCGGCCGCCGCGCGCAACCGCGCGGTGATCACCCTGGTACCCGGCGACCGGGTCACCCACGACAAGTACGGGCTGGGCCGGGTGGAGGAAGTGACCGGGACGGGCGAACAGGCGATGTCGTTGATCGACTTCGGCAGCGCGGGCCGGGTCAATTTGATGCACAACTTCGCGCCCGTGCAGAAGCTTTAAGTCAGGCCGTATCCGGGGCGGAATCGTCGGGACCGCCGGAATGCAGCAATTCTCGGACGCTGGTGCGGGTTCCGTAGGGGCGCAGCATTTCACTGGCCGGCCGGGGACGCACGTTCATCGGCCACCAGAACCACCGGCCCAGCAGCGCCGCAATCGACGGTGTCATGAACGACCGGACGATCAAGGTGTCGAACAGCAGGCCCATGCCGATGGTGGTACCGATCTGACCGAGCACGACGAGGTCGCTGAAGATGAACGATGACATGGTGCCGGCGAACACCAGTCCGGCGGCCGTGACGACCCCGCCGGTGCCGGCCATCGCCCGGATGATGCCGGTGTTGAGTCCGGCCCCGATCTCTTCTTTGAATCGGGCTATCAGCAGCAGGTTGTAGTCGGCGCCCACCGCGAGCAGCAGGATCACCGCCAGGGCCAGCACGATCCAGTACAGCGGGGTATCGAAGATGTACTGCCACACCAGGACCGACAGTCCGAACGACGCCCCCAAGGACAGTACGACGGTGCCGACGATGACGATCGCGGCGACCAGGCTCCGGGTGATGAACATCATGATGAGCAGGATCAGGCTCAGTGCGGCCAGCGCGGCGATCAGCAGGTCGTACTTGGAGCCGTCCTGAATGTCCTTGTAGGCGGCCGCGGTTCCGGCAACGTAGATCTTGGCGTCGGACAGGGGGGTGGCCTTGATCGCGTCGAACGCGGAGTTCCTGATGCCGTCGATATGCGAAATGCCTTCGGCGGACGCGGGAATCCCCTCGTGGGTGATGATCATCCGGGCCGCCTTGCCGTCCGGTGAGAGGAACAACTTCAGGCCGCGCTTGAAGTCGGGGTTGTCGAAGGCTTCCGGGGGCAGGTAGAAGGAGTCGTCGTTCTTGGCGGCGTCGAAGGCCTGTCCCATAGCGGTCGCGTTGCGCAACGCCTCCTCGCTTTGCGAGTTGATGCCAGTGGTGGTGGCGTAATTGGACAGCGTGAGGTCGCGGTTTCGCTCCTGGATCGCGATCTGGGGCGGCAGCAATGCCACCAGCTGCGGCTGCAGCGCGTCCAGTTTGTCCAGACTTGCCGTGATGTTCTCGAATTGATCGGTCAGCTGGGATACCCCGTCCAACGCGTCGTACACCGATCGCAAAGCGGCGCAGATCGGAATGTCGAAGCAGTGCGGTTCCCAATAGAAGTAGTTGCGCAGCGGCCGGAAGAAGTCATCGAAGTTCGCGATCTTGTCGCGCAGATCTTTCACCACCGCAACGGTGTCGTGAAACGCCTGGGTCTGTTCGTGGGTGGCGGCGGCGCTCTGCTGCTGCAATGCCAACTGCTGTTTGAGGACGTTGATGGTGTTGCTGAGGTCGTTGGCCTGTCTCAGCAGATCCGCGCCCCGGTCCTTCTGGTAGCTGAGATTCATGATCTGGCTGGCACTCTGTGCGCTGATTTGAAACGGTATGGAGCTGTGGGTGATTGGCGTGCCCAGCGGCCGGGTGATGGATTGCACCAGCGAGATCCCGGGGGTGTGCAACACGCTCTTGGCGATGCGTTCCAGGACGAGCATGTCCGCCGGGTTTCGCATGTCGTGATCGGTCTCGACCATCAGCAGTTCGGGGTTGAGTCGAGCTTCGGAGAAGTGCCGCTCGGCGGCGGTATAGCCGACGTTGGCGGGCGCCGAAGCGGGTAGAAAGGGCCGGGCGTCATAGCTGGTCTTGTATCCCGGCAACGCGAGCAGGCCGATCAGCGCGATCGCGCATGAGACCACCAGGATCGGGCCGGGCCACCGCACGATGGCGGTTCCGGTACGCCGCCAACGGGTTTCGCGCGCCTTGCGTTTCGGCTCCAGCAGCCCGATGCGGCTGCTGAGCAGCAGCACGGCGGGTCCCAGGGTGAGCGCGGCCGACAGTGTCACCAGGACGCCGAGGGCGGCCGGGATGCCCAAGGTCTGGAAATAGGGCAGCCGGGTGAAGCTCAGACACGCCACCGCCCCGGAGATGGTCAGCCCCGAGCCGATGATGACATGCACGGTGCCACGAAACATGTCGTGGTAGGCCGCTATTCGATTCATCCCTTTGGTACGGGCTTCGTGATAGCGGCCGACGATGAAGATCGCGTAGTCGGTGCCGGCGGCGATGGCCAGCAGCGTCAGCAGATTCGTCGAATAGGTGGACAGCCCGATCACGCCCTCGTTCGCCAGCACCGAGACGACGCCGCGCGCGGCGGCCAGCTCGACCAGAACCATGGTGAGCACGATCAACGTGGTGACCAGGGATCGGTAGACGGTGAGCAGCATCAACCCGATGACCACGAAGGTGATGACGGTGACCTTTCGCGTGCCCGCGCTACCCACCTCGAAGTTGTCGGTGATCAGCGGCGCGGCGCCGGTGACGTAGGCCTTGACCCCGGGCGGAGGCGGAATGCTCGCCACGATTTCGCGGATGGCGTCGACGGACTGGTTGGACAACGCCTCGCCCTGGTTGCCGGCCAGGTACACCTGCACCAAAGCGGCCTTGCCGTCCTTGCTTTGGGATCCGCCGGCGGTCAGCGGGTCTCCCCAGAAGTCCTGAATGTGCTCAACGTGCTTGGTGTCTTGCGCCAAGCGCTTCACCAGGATGTCGTAGAAGTGGTGAGCGTCGGCGCCCAGGGGCTGCTCGCCTTCGAGCACGATCATCGCCGCGCTGTCGGAATCGAACTCGCCGAAGACCTTTCCGATGTGTCGCATCGCCTGAATCGACGGTGAGTCAAGAGCGTTGAGCGACACCGAATGTTCCGCGCCGACGACTTCCAATTGGGGAGCGAGGATGTTGCTCAGGGCGGCGATGGCGATCCACATCAGCAGGATGGGCACAGCGAGTCGATGGATGAGACGCGCCGGCAGAGAACCTTCGACCGGACTCTGCCCGGGATGCTCGCTCATGCGGACTTGTCCAAGCAGGCGATGTATCCGTTCACATTGTCGGATGTCCTTTCGTCCTTGACCACATCGTTGACGGTGATGCGGCAGCTGATGGTGCTGCCGTCTCCCTGGGCGCGCAGGTCGGCGAACATCGTCGGCTCATCGGTGATCAAGGTCCGCGACCACGGCAGGATGGCGTCGTCGACGCGCTGCGGTTGGGCGTTTTGGTCCAGGTAGTTGATGGTGGCCACGGATCCGGGGGTGCCGAAAACCTCGAAGAGGACGCGTTTGGGATTGAAGCCGGTGTTCTCCAGAGCGTCGGCGCCGGGCCTCGACAGCACGTTGTGGGAGCCGAAGATGCCGTGCAATCGATAGACACTGAACGAGACGATGGACAGCACTATCACCGTGACGACAATCGTCCACCACCGCTTCACCAGGCTGCTGACCGAAAAACCGCTCACACGAAAGCCTTTCGACGTCCGGTTGACGCGAACTGGCCTGCCGCGCCGTTAGCGCGCCTAAGTGGACCTGAACAGAACGGTACGGTACGGTACGGGACTGCGCAACAGATTCGCGGTGGACAGTTCGAATCGACCTCGAAAGCTCATGGGAGGCGCGTGTTTTCCGATACCACCAACGATGTGTCGACCTGCCTGCTCGAGTCACGATGGACCGAGCGGGAGGTGGAACTGCTGGCGATCACGCTACAACTGCTGCAGCAGCACGGATATGACCGTCTGACCATGGAAGCCGTTGCGACTCAAGCGAAAGCCAGCAAGTCGACGATGTACCGGCGGTGGCCGTCGAAGGCCGACCTGGTGCTTGCCGCATTCATCGAGGGGACCCGGGTCACGGCCGTCCCGCCGGAAACCGGCTCGCTGCGCGGCGACCTGCTGGAGATCGGCGCGTCGGTGTGTCAGCACGTACGCGAACACGCGAGCACCCTGCGGGCGGTATTGAACGAGATGTCGCACAACCCGGCTTTGACTGCGGCCATGCAGGACGAGTTCGTCCATCAGCGCAAGCTGGTGATGGATGAGGTGCTCGCCGAGGCGGTGTTCCGCGGGGAGATCGACGCCGCGGCGATCAACGATGAGATCTTCGATCTGCTACCGGGGTATCTGGTGTTCCGCTGCTTGGTCTCGGGGCGGCCGCCGAGCGAGGAGACGGTTCGCGTGCTGGTGGACGACGTCTTGATGCCCAGCCTGACTGCGGACCGCAGCCGCTAGGCCGTCCGGCCGTCCGACCATCGTCCGGTTGCCGGTAACACCGTAAACGCGATGGCGGCCACCGGAAGCGCCGGAAACGCGTAGACGACGGGATGCAGTTTCGCCCCGGCGATGAACAGGCTGCCGAAGATCAGCAGCCCGATGACCGCACCGACGACGACCAGTAGCCGGCCCATCCTGCGGCGCAGCAACATTGCGATCAGCCCGCCGATGGTTGCTGTCGCCGAGATCGCCGCCAGGAAGCCGATGGCAACGCAGAACAGCCGGTCGGTGCGCCACCAGCCGGCGATCAGGTCGGTGGCGATGACGCCGGTGGCCCAGCCGCTGAGGATGGCCAACGCGGCCGCCGCGATGGCGGTGCGCGGATTGGTGTTCACCGAGCTGCGGGGGATGACCACCGGCCGGGCCTGGGGGATGTAGCTGGTGCCTGCCTCGTCGGGGACGCGTCGGATCAGGCTGGTCGCCGGTTCCGCGCTGCCGGCGGTGGGAATGGCACCGGTGGGGTGGCGCCGGATGATGCTGGTTTGGGATTCGTCGGTAACCGGTACCGGACGAGAGGCCGGCCCCTGCGGCTGCCGCCGAATGATGCGTGTGCGGTCGTCTTCGTCTGGGTGATCGGCTTCGAAATGACCAGCGTCGCTCACTCAGCCAACATAGCTGCCGAGGCTGAGGCCCCGCTTGGCCAGCCACGGCACCGGATCAATGCGGCTGGAGCCGTCGGGCAGCACCTCGAAGTGCAGGTGCGGGCCGGTGGAGTTACCCCGGTTGCCGACGGTGGCGATCTGGTCGCCGGCCATCACCCGGTCGCCCACGCTGACCAGCCAGGTGTTGATGTGGCCGTAGAGCGTGACGGTGCCGTCGGAGTGGCGGAGCTTGACCCAGGCGCCGTAACCGGCGGTCGGGCCCGCGGCGATGACCACGCCGTCGGAGACCGCCGAGATCGGGGTGCCGATCGGGCTCGCCAGGTCGATGCCCGCGTGCAGCACGCCCCAGCGGTAGCCGAAGTTCGAGGTCCACACGTAACCCTTGGTCGGCATGACGAACAACGGTCGGGACAGCCGGGCCTCGCGTTCGGCGCGCTCCTGGGCGAAGGCAGCGGCCTTGGTGATCTCCTCGGCGTGCACCGCGGAGTCGGCGGTCGAGGAGACCGAGACGATCTGCATGCCGTCCACCGAGCCGGTGATCGCGGCGCCGTCGACGCGGGTGCCTTCGGAGGCGAGGATGGTGTCGTCGGCCTGGGTCTGGGTGCCCTGGCCCAACGAGTAGGCGCCGGCGGCGGTCGCGCCCGCAGCCATGGCGGCGATCATCAGACGGCTCTTGACGGCCCCGGCGGCCTCCTTGCGGTGCGAACCGCGCCGGCCGGCCATGTTGATCACGTCGGTGGCGGCGATGCCGTCGCTCACGTCGGTGTGGCTGTCCCGGTAGGCGTATCGGGAGCTGCGTCCATCACCGGCTTCGGGACGGAATCGGGAGGGCACGGCCAACCGGACCGGCACCAGATCGTCGGTGTCGTTTAGATCGTCGAGCTCGGGGGCATAGATAACGCTGGATTCGCGGTCAGAACAGTCATCGAGTTCCTCGAAGGCGCTGAACGGGATGATGTCGGTGATTTCCGCGGCGTCCAGTTCGTCCGGTGTAAGGGTTCTGTGCTCGCGTGCGCTCGTCGGCACCCCGAGTGGAGCTGCGGACGAACGGTGCTGCGGCAAGCTGGACAATCCTTATTCGTCGTGACCTGAACGTTATCGGGACCACAGGCACGTTAACCAAATCCCAATGATCGTGGCAACTTATGTGGTCTATTCCCTAACGGAATGTGACCCGTATCACCCGGCGCGGGCGGTGAGATCTACCACATGACCCCTAGGCGATGCCTGGGTAGCACGGCGCGGTGGATACAGTGCCAAACGGGCCCGTCAGAGGTAGCGGACCGGGCAGCTTCGAAGCGCGCTCGAAGCCAAGCAGACAGACAACGCCTATCTAGGAAGCACATGGATCTCTTCGAATATCAGGCGAAAGAGCTGTTCGCCAAGCACAACGTACCGACGACCCCGGGCCGGGTGACCGACTCGGCCGAGGACGCCAAGGCGATCGCCACCGAAATCGGCAAGCCCGTGATGATCAAGGCTCAGGTCAAGGTCGGCGGCCGCGGTAAGGCCGGCGGCGTGAAGTACGCGGCCACTCCCGAGGACGCCCTGACCCACGCGCAGAACATCCTTGGTCTCGACATCAAGGGTCACATCGTCAAAAAGTTGCTGGTGGCCGAGGCGAGCGACATCGCCGAGGAGTACTACATCTCTTTCCTGCTCGATCGGGCCAACCGCACCTACCTGGCCATGTGCTCGGTTGAGGGCGGCATGGAGATCGAGGAAGTCGCCGCCACCAAGCCCGAGCGGCTGGCCAAGGTGCCCGTCGACGCCGTCAAGGGTGTCGACCTCGCGTTCGCCCGTTCGATCGCCGAGCAGGGCCACCTGCCCGCCGAGGTGCTCGACGCCGCCGCAGTGACGATCCAGAAGCTGTGGGAGGTGTTCGTCAAGGAGGACGCCACCCTGGTTGAGGTCAACCCGCTGGTGCGCACGCCCGACGATCAGATCCTGGCGTTGGACGGCAAGGTCACCCTGGACGCCAACGCCGACTTCCGCCAGCCCGGCCACGCCGAGTTCGAGGACAAGGACGCAACCGATCCCCTCGAGCTCAAGGCCAAGGAGAACGACCTCAACTACGTCAAGCTCGACGGCTCGGTCGGAATCATCGGTAACGGTGCCGGTCTCGTCATGTCGACACTGGACGTGGTCGCCTACGCCGGTGAGAACCACGGCGGCGTGAAGCCGGCCAACTTCCTCGACATCGGTGGCGGCGCATCGGCTGCCGTGATGGCCGCGGGTCTGGACGTCATCCTGAACGACAGCCAGGTCAAGAGCGTGTTCGTCAACGTGTTCGGCGGCATCACCGCCTGTGACGCGGTGGCCAACGGCATCGTGCAGGCGCTGCAGATCCTGGGAGACGAGGCCAACAAGCCGCTGGTCGTTCGCCTGGATGGCAACAACGTCGAAGAGGGCCGTCGCATCCTGGCCGAGGCCAACCACCCCCTGGTGATCCAGGCCGAGACCATGGACGCCGGCGCCGACAAGGCCGCCGAGCTGGCCAACAAGTAAGGGACTCTTGATATGTCGATTTTTCTGAACCAGGACAGCAAGGTCATCGTCCAGGGCATCACCGGTGGCGAGGGCACCAAGCACACCGCGCTGATGCTCAAGTCCGGCACCCAGGTGGTCGGTGGCGTCAACGCCCGCAAGGCCGGAACCACCGTGTCCCACGTCGATAAAGAGGGCAATGACGTCGAGCTGCCGGTGTTCGCATCGGTCGCCGAGGCCATGAAGGAGACCGGCGCCGACGTGTCGATCGCCTTCGTTCCGCCGGCCTTCTCCAAGGACGCCATCATCGAGGCGATCGACGCCGAGATCCCGCTGCTGGTTGTCATCACCGAGGGAATCCCGGTGCAGGACAGCGCTTATGCGTGGGCCTACAACGTCGACAAGGGTGAGAAGACCCGGATCATCGGCCCCAACTGCCCGGGCATCATCACCCCCGGCGAGTCGCTGGTCGGCATCACGCCGAACAACATCACCGGCAAGGGCCCGATCGGCCTGGTGTCGAAGTCGGGCACCCTGACCTACCAGATGATGTACGAGCTGCGCGATCTCGGTTTCTCGACCGCGATCGGCATCGGTGGCGACCCGGTCATCGGCACCACCCACATCGACGCCATCGAGGCGTTCGAGAAGGATCCCGAGACCAAGATCATCGTGATGATCGGTGAGATCGGCGGCGACGCCGAGGAGCGTGCGGCCGATTACATCAAGGCCAATGTCTCCAAGCCGGTCGTCGGCTACGTCGCGGGCTTCACCGCTCCGGAGGGCAAGACCATGGGCCACGCCGGCGCCATCGTGTCGGGCTCCTCGGGCACCGCCGCGGCCAAGAAGGAGGCCCTGGAGGCCGCCGGCGTCAAGGTCGGCAAGACGCCGTCGGAGACCGCCAAGCTGGCCCGCGAGCTCTTCGAGAGCCTGTAACCCTTTCTGCGCGAGCTTTTCTGCGCGAGCAGACGCGAAAGTGCCCCAAATCTTCGGATTTGGGGCACTTTTGTGTCTGGTGGGCAGTTAAACGCGACCGCCCAGGTGCTCGGCGAGGAACCGCTCGACCGCGTGGTACATGTCGATCTGGTTGTCCGGGTTGAGGAATCCGTGCCCCTCGTCGTCCTTGACCATGTATTCGACGGCGACCGAGCGCTTGCGCAGTGCCGCCACGAGGTTGTCGGATTCGGCTTGCACGACGCGGGAGTCGTTGGCGCCCTGAACAACCAGCAGCGGCGTACGTATCTGGCCGACCTTCGTGATGGGGGAGCGAGCCAGCATGTCGGCCTCCTGCTTCGGGTCGCTCGGGTCGCCGACGTACATGTGCCAATTGGTAGCCATGAACGGCCGGGCCACGTTCGGCAGCGTGCGCATGAAGTTTGCGAGACTGGAGATCCCGACGTAGTCGATGGCCGCGGCGAAGACATTCGGCGTGAACGTGACGCCGACGAGCGCTGCGTAGCCGCCGTAGGATCCACCGAAGATGGCCACCCGGTCGCGATCGGCGTAGCCCTGCTTGACGGCCCAGTCGACGGCGTCGATCAGATCGTCGTGCATCTTGCCCGCGAACTCCCCGATGGCCGCCTTGGTGAAAGCCTTGCCGTAGCCGGTGGATCCCCGAAAGTTGACCTGTAGCACCGCATATCCGCGATTGGCCAGCATCTGCACGTCGGGCTGGTAGGCCCAGCAGTCCCGTGACCACGGACCGCCGTGCACCAGCAACACCAGCGGCAGGTCCACCGGATCGACCCCAATGGGCAGCGTCAGATACGAGTGCAGGTCCAGCCCGTCGCGCGAGGTGATGGTGACCGGCTTCATCGGGGCCAGTACGTCAGGATTCAGATTCGGGTACGGCCGGAACAACATTCGGCTCTCGCCTGTGGTGTGGTCGTAGAAATACGTGACGTAGGGGTCGCGGTCATGGATGAAGTTGACGACCCAGCGTTGCCCGCTGCTGTCGGACGAGATCACTCCGAGATCGCCGTCACCGAGCTGAGTCAGATTCTGCAGTACCGCAGCGAAATCCGCGTCCAGTGCGTGGATCACCTGGCGGTCGCCGTAGTAGCGCGCCCCGATCAGTTCGCCCGTGAGCTCGCTGAGGATCAGCGGTGAGGGCAGGACCATCTGGGCGGCCAGGTCGAGCGACGGGTGACTGTCCACCTCGGTTTCCACGCCGGTGGCGACATCAAGGCGGGCCAGCCTGGTTCGGTCGGTGCCGTGGTTGGATCCGAGCCAGATGCCGGCGCCGTCAGGGGTGATCGCCACGGGATGGATGCCCACGGGATAGTCGGTGCCATCGTAGGTCTTGATGGGTCGCAACGCCTTCGTGTCGGTATCCCATTGCGACAGTTCGACATCGCCATCGGCGGTCAGTACCGAGGTGAAGAGGTCGCCGTGCTGGCTGCACATCCAGCCGATCACGGTGCCCGGATTCTCCGCGAGCAGCATGAGTTCGCCGGTGGCGATGTCGAGCTCGTAGGCATCGAACAGTTCGGGGTTGCGCTTGTTGAGCTGGACCATCGCCTTGCCAGGACGTCCCTTGAGAAGGTCGAAGTCCGACCGCACACCGGGGAACGGGGTGAGGTCTACTGCCGGACCCTCGGGATGTTCCAGGTCCACGCGGTAGATGTGCCAGTTCTCGTCACCGCCGGTGTCCTGCATGTAGAGCAGCCAGCGCGAATCATGGGTCCACCGGTAGATATAGACGCTGCGGGTCTCGTCGGCCGTCACGCATTGCGGCTCGGTGTCCCCATCGAGGTTCTCTATCCACACGTTGAGCCGGTTCTTCCACGGCGCGAGATAGGCGATTCTGGTGCCGTCGGGTGAGATGGTCGCGGCGGTGCGCACGGGTGGGCTGAAGAAGTCCTCTACCGAGATGAGTTCGGGTAACGCCATGACGCTCCTTTCGTGGGTGCGGACAAGCTCTTTCGGGTGTGATCAGGACGCGACAGGTCCGCCGAGGCGTCCGTTGGTGGCGTCGCGGATCGCCCGGTCGATCAGCGAGAGTGCCTGCTCGGCGGTGACCGTCTTGCCTTCGACGATCACCGCCATGCTGACGTCCTCGTCGACGACCCGGAACGCCCCGGTGACGGCGGCCGCGCATAGCCGGACGGTGAGATCGTCGACGGGTAGATGCAGCCGGTCGGCGATCACCGGGATGAAGCCCTGCTCCATTCGGTCGTGCACCATCAGGTAGGCCGTGCGCAGGGCAGGCTCGGACGGAGTCATGGTGGCGATCCGCATGGCGCTGATCTCGTCCTCGACGTCTTGAGGCGCCAACGGGTGTGAAATACCGTCCGCGGCAAGATGTTCGGCCAAAGACAGATCGTGCGGCCAGCGGTTCAAGATGGCGATGAAACGGTCTGCGGACTGGGCGAGCACCGGTTCGACGCAGCTCTCCTTGGAGCGAAAGTAGCGCCAGATGGTGCGGGTCGAAAGCCCTGCCGCCGCGGCGATGTCGTCACCGCTGGTGCCGGAAACGCCACGCTCCCAAAACAATGTGCAGGCGTGTCGGGACACCTCGAGACGCGCCTGATCCTGCTTCTCGCCGATCGTCCTCACCTCCAGAACTTGTCACTTAGTGACAGTTCCAATGTGTCACTAAGTGACAGCGCCGTCAAGGTGAGCTGGTAAACGGCGATGCGCGATGGCTAATAGGCCCAGCTTCCGCGGGGTGAGATCACGAAGCCGTGGTGATAAGCCGTGTAGCAGGCGACGAAGTCGTCTCCGGCCGCGCAGCCGGAGTCGTTGACGACGAGCTTCTGTCCGGCGGGCAGTTCTGGGGGCTCGTGGTCCTTGCCCCATCGACCGCCGCCGGCGTAGGTGAATTCGAAACCGCCATCAGAGGTCTCGCGCACCGTTTGGACGATGGTTTCCCAGGCCGGTGCCTTCTTCGCGATGTCGTGGTCGCCGGCACTGTCGGGGAATCCGGGTAGGCGCGGGCCGCGGCAGTCGATCATCCCCAGCCCGTCGACTCCGGTCGTTTGTCCGTACACATTGGCCAGGCAGGTGATGTCTCCGGCGGCCTTGAATGAGACGAGGGTGTCGTTGTGCCAGTTGGTGCTGGTGTACGACGCCAGGTCGGCTGCGTGGAAGCCGGTGAGATCCGGGAAGGTGCCTTGCGGGGGAGAGGGATACGGTATCGGGCCTGAAACTGCCTGCCCCTCAGTTGTTGTCGTGCATGCGCACAGGGTGGTCAGCGTCAGTGTGGCTGCGACGAACGCTGACGCGGCGCGCATCAGAAAGTCCAACTGCCGGATGGCTGCGTCACGTATCCACAGTAATGCCCCTGATGAGGGCTGATGCACACCGAATTCGCTCTGCAAAGGCCGATCGGTTAGCCTCGCGAATTAACACCTGTCAGGGAGGTTGTCATGGTCGATCCGCGCACACCCGTCATCGTCGGCGTCGGACAGTTCACCGAGCGGATCGATCTTGACGGCTACCGCGGGATGTCCTCCGTCGAGCTGGCCACCGAGGCGGCCAAGGCCGCTCTGCATGATTGCGGGGCCGACAGCGCAGCGGTGGCGCAGGCCATCGACACCGTCGCCGGGACACGGCAGTTCGAGATCTCCGGCCCGGCCGAGCCGCCGCTGGGTGCCTCCAACAACTACCCGCGATCGGTGGCGCGGCGCATCGGCGCCGAACCGGCCCGCGCGATCCTGGAGGTGATCGGTGGCCAGAGCCCGCAGCACCTGGTGACCGAGTTCGCCGGCGCGATCGCCGCCGGTGCGGCCGATGTGGTGCTGCTGTTCGGCTCGGAGAACACCTCGACGCTGCGGCACTTCGCCAAGCGCGATGACAAGCCGGATCACTCCGAGACCATCGACGGCCAGTTGGAGGACCGCGGCTACGGCTATGACGGCATCTTCGACGAGTACACGGTCAAGCACGGTTTGATCGGCGCCCCAGTGCAATACGGCCTGCTGGAGAACGCCCGCCGGGCGCGGCTGGGCCTGTCGGTGGCGGACTATCGCCAGGCCATGGCCGAGCTGTTCGCACCGTTCTCCAAGGTTGCCGCCAAGAACCCGTATTCGTCTGCACCGGTTGAGCGTTCGGCCCAGGAGCTGGCCACCGTCACCCAGAGCAACCGGATGATCTGCGATCCGTACCCGCGCATGATGGTGGCGCGCGACCAGGTCAACCAGGGCGCCGCCGTGCTGCTGATGTCGGTGGAGGCCGCGCGCCGTCTCGGGGTGCCCGAGGAGAAGTGGGTGTACCTGCGCGGGCACGCTGACATGAAAGAGCCAAAGCTGCTGGAGCGCGCCGATATCGGTGCGAGTCCGGCCTCGATCGCCGCGGTGCACGAGGCCCTGCGGGTGGCCGGTATCGGGATCGACGACATTTCAGCCTTCGACCTGTACAGCTGCTTCCCGTTCCCGGTGTTCAACATCTGTGACGGCACCGGATTGGCTCGCGACGACGAGCGCGGCCTGACGCTGACCGGCGGTCTGCCGTTCTTCGGCGGCCCGGGCAACAACTACTCGATGCACGGCATTGCCGAGGCGGTCAACGAAATGCGGGACAAGCCAGGGCAATTCGCGCTGATCGGGGCAAATGGCGGTATCGCCAGCAAGTATTCGGTGGGCATTTATTCCACCGCACCCGCCGATTGGGTGGCCGACGGCAGCGCGGCCGTGCAGCAGGAGCTGGCCGCCCAGCCGAAGGTGGCCATCACCGAAATCGCCGACGGCCCAGCCACCATCGAGACCTACACCGTGCGCTACGACTGGACCCCGCACACCGGGATCATCATCGGTCGCCTGGAATCCGACGGCAGCCGTTTCCTGGCGACCACCACGGACCCCGGCCTGGTGGCTCTGCTCACCGACGGTGAACCGCTGGGTGCGTCGATCGTGGTGCAGTCCAGCGAGAAGCGAAACACCGCGACGCTGGCATAGCCCACCCTGCGCGAGATCAACGCCATGGTCGTAAAAATTCGAGGGGAACGACCATGGCGTTGATTTCGGCGTGAACGCCGGGGAGAGCTAAACCAGCGTGCCGAGCTTGCCGGCCAGCCGCTCCACGTAGGCGCCGACCTCGGCCTCGGACTTGTCCGGCAACCCGAACAGCACCTCGGTCACGCCCAACTCGCGCCAGTGCGCCAGCTTGTCGGGGTCCGGCTTGAAGTCCAGTGCCACGATCTGCGGCGCGCCGTCCCGCCCGGCGGCGGCCCAGGTGTCCTGCAGCAGCTTGACCGGCTCGTCGATGTTGAAGTCGCGAGGTGTGGTGATCCAGCCGTCCGCCGACTTCGCGATCCACTTGAAGTTCTTCTCGGTGCCCGCCGCGCCCACCAGAACCGGGATGTGCGACTGCACCGGCTTGGGCCACGCCCAGGACGGGCCGAAGTTCACGAATTCGCCGTCGTAGGAAGCCTCTTCCTGGGTCCACAGCGCCCGCATGGCCTCCAGGTACTCGCGCAGCATGGTGCGACGCCGGCCCGGCGGCACCTTGTGGTCGGCGAGTTCGTCGGTGTTCCAACCGAATCCGACGCCGAGACTGACCCGTCCGCCGGACAGGTGGTCCAGGGTGGCGATGGATTTGGCCAGCGTGATCGGATCATGCTCGACGGGCAGCGCCACGGCCGTCGACAACCGCACCCGTGAGGTCACCGCGCACGCGGTGCCCAGCGAGACCCACGGGTCCAGGGTGCGCATGTAGCGGTCGTCGGGCAGCGACTCGTCGCCGGTGGTGGGGTGGGCGGCTTCGCGCTTGACCGGGATGTGGGTGTGCTCCGGGACGTAGAACGTCGTGAAGCCGTGATCGTCGGCCAACTTCGCCGCCGATGCCGGGGTGATGCCGCGGTCACTGGTGAAGAGAACGAGCCCATAGTCCATGTCCAGGATTAGAACGTGTTTCAGTCTTAGTGGCAAGACTGAGGGTGGAGATAACTTCACCGCGAGCGATACCCGCGACCGGCGCCGACGGGTTTGCTGCAATGACGGCCCATGACCACCGAACGCATCGCCGACCACGTCAAGTTCGCTTACTGGGTACCCAATGTCAGTGGCGGCCTGGTCACCAGCGACATCGAGCAGCGCACCGACTGGAACTACGAATACAACGTCAAGCTCGCGCAGACCGCGGAGAACAACGGCTTCGAGTACGCCCTGAGCCAGGTCCGCTACGAGGCCAGTTACGGCGCGGAATACCAACACGAATCCACCAGCTTCAGCCTGGCACTGTTGCTGGCGACGCAGCGGCTCAAGGTCATCGCGGCGGTACACCCGGGCCTGTGGCAGCCGGCGGTGCTGGCCAAGCTGGGCGCCACCGCCGACCAGCTGTCAGGTGGCCGATTCGCGGTCAACGTCGTCTCGGGCTGGTTCAAGGACGAGTTCACCCATCTGGGCGAGCCCTGGCTGGAACACGATGAGCGCTACCGCCGCAGCGCGGAATTCCTCCAGGTGTTGCGCAAGATCTGGACCGAGGACGACGTTGAATTCCGCGGCGACTTCTACCGCATCCACGACTTCACCCTCAAACCCAAGCCGCTCAACACCGCGGCGCGTCCCAACCCGGAACTGTTCCAGGGCGGCAACTCGACCGCCGCGCGGCGCAACGGCGGCCACTATGCCGACTGGTACTTCTCCAATGGCAAGGACTTCGACGGCGTCACCGACCAGATCGTCGAGGTCCGCGACCACGCCCGCAGCGCCAACCGTGAGGTCAAATTCGGCCTCAACGGGTTCATCATCGCGCGGGACACCGAAAAAGAAGCAAAAGAAGTCCTCAAAGAGATCATCGCCAAGGCCAACAAGCCCGCCGTCGAAGGGTTCCACCATGCCGTGCAACAGGCCGGCAACTCCACTGCCGACAAGAAGGGCATGTGGGCCGATTCCAGCTTCGAAGACCTGGTGCAGTACAACGACGGCTTCCGCACCCAACTGATCGGCACCCCCGAGCAGATCGCCGAACGCATTGCCGCGTACCGCAAACGTGGCGTCGATCTGATCCTCGGCGGATTCCTGCACTTCCAAGAAGAAATCGAATATTTCGGCGCCCGAGTTTTGCCGCTGGTCCGCGAAATCGAAGCGGCCGAAACGGATTCCGCTGACGCACCCTTACTGGTATCGGCTTGAGACCTGTTCGACACCCAGCGCACGCGCTCGGCACCCAGCTGGGTGCGCTAGCGTGGAAGGTCGAATCGCTTACGTGGTCGGTATTCATGCCTGCGTGAACACACGTCGCGAAGCTCGATAGCACAGGAGAGGTCATGACCTACCCGCCCAGTAGCCCTGGATACCCGCCCAACCCGCAGTCGGGCTCCCAGTACGACGCGACTCAGCAGTTCCCCAAGGCCGTCCCGGTTCAGATTCCGCCCGCGCCGGCCCCCGCCGCAGGCGAGAACAACCTGCCTCAGATCCTGCTGGGTGTGGTGGCCGTTACCGGCCTGCTCGTTTATCTGATGAGTTTCGTCCTGGAGACCGGTCCCGGACCGGGGGCCGCCTTGCTCGTGGTGCTTCCGCTGCTCGCCGGTCTGCTGGCCGGCGTGAGCCTGGTGCCCAAACAGAAGAACTACACCGCCGTCGCCGCCGTCATCGCCACGATTCCGTTCCTGCTCGCGATCGGCGCACTGGTATCGATCGGGGGAAGCGCGGACTGGACGCTGTACGTGCTCCTCGTGCTCACCCTGATCCAGGCCGGCGCCGCCATCACCGCGCTGCTGTTCGACGCGGGTGTCATCACCCCTCCGGCGCCCAAGCCGCAGTATGAGCAGCAGCCGCAGTACGGCCAGTACGGTGGCCCCTCGCAGTACTACGGTCAGCAGCACCAGCCGCAGCACGGTGGCCAGCCCTACCAGCAGACCCCGCCGCAGCGCCCCGGCTACCCGTCGCAGTACGGCAGCTACCCCAGCAGCGGCCCGAACACCGGTGGCTTCCCGGTGCAGTCTCCGCAGGGCGGCCCGCAAGGGCAGGCGCCGAGTGGTCCGCCGACCCCTCCGACCGGCTTCCCCACCTACGGGTCGCCGCAGCAGTCGAACACGCCCGGCACTGGCGCTCCGGCGCAGCCGGAGCGCCAGCAGGGGCAGCAGTCGTCCTCACAGCAATCTGGCCCTGCGCAGTCGTAAGCTGATCGCGCGTGCGCCAGCCGCGCACGCGCGATCATCCGCGAGGAGCAGCTCAGCTAGTGAGTAACCGGCCAGTCGGTACCCGCCAAGCACGTGAGCTGCTCCGGGTCGCGTTCGGCCCGTCGGTCGTGGCGCTGGTTGTCATCGCCGCGGTCGTGCTGTTGCAACTGTTGATCGCCAACAGCGATATGACGGGCGCGGCCGCCGCGATCGCCAGCATGTGGCTGGGCGTGCACCAGGTGCCGGTGTCGATCGGCGGCAGCGAGCTGGGAGTGATGCCACTGCTGCCGGTGCTGGCGATGGTCTGGGGCACCGCGCGCACCACGGCGGCGGCCACCGCACCCAACTCCTCCTGGTTCGTCACCCGCTGGGTGGTGGCCTCGGCCCTGGGTGGCCCGGTGCTGATCGCGGCCATCCTGTTGGCCGTCATCCACGACGCCGCCTCGGTGCTCACCGAACTGCAAACCCCCAGCGCCCTGCGTGCCTTCTGCAGCGTGCTGGCCGTGCACGCGATCGGCGCGCTGATCGGCGTCGGGTCGAAGGTGGGCCGACGCATGCTGGCCGCCTCGCCGCTGCCCCGTTGGCTGCCCGACGCGCTGCGGGCCGGATCCGCCGGTGTGCTCGCCCTGTTCGGGCTCTCCGGTGCGGTGACCGCGGCGTCGCTGATGCTGCATTGGGGCACCATGCACGATCTGTTCGGCGTTACCGACAACCTGTTCGGGCAGTTCAGCCTGACCGTGCTGTCGATTCTCTACATCCCGAATGTGATCGTCGGGACCTCGGCCATCGCGGTGGGCTCCAGCGCGCACATCGGGCTGGCCACCTTCAGTTCGTTCACGGTGTTCGGGGGTGACATCCCCGCGGTGCCGGTGCTGGCCGCGGTGCCCACACCACCGTTGGGCCCGATCTGGGTCGCGTTGCTGATCGCCGGCGCGGCCTCGGCCGTGGCGCTGGGCCAGCAGTGCGCACGGCGTCCGCTTCCGCTCGGGCCGGCCGCGGCCAAGCTGGTGGTTGCGGCGGCCTTGGCGGCGGCGACGATGGCGCTGCTCGGCTACGCCGGTGGTGGCCGGCTGGGCAATTTCGGGGACATTGGGGTGGATCAGTCCACGTTCGCGCCCGCGGTGTTCTTGTGGTTCGCCGGGATCGGCGGATTGACCGTCGCGATGTCCGGTGGCCTGGCCCGTCGGCCCCGGCCGGTGGCCCAGCCCGAACCCCGGCCCGAACCTCAGCCCGAACCTCAGCCCGAACCAGAACCGGATCTCGAGGACGACGAGTATTTCGAGGCGGACCCCGAACCCGAGCCCGAACCGGAGGAACCGCTGGTGTCGTGGTCGGCGGAGGAGCCCGATGCCGACGAGTTCGAGCCCGAGCCCGTCATCGAATACCGCCCCGGACCGCGGGAGGATCTCGATGACGATCCCGAGGATCACTTCATCGTCGACAACGACCTGACCGGCAGGAAGCCCCACGGCGCGGGCGACTAGGCTGCTGCGAGTGCAGCAACCGTTACAAGTGCCTCCGAGTGAGCCGGCACGGCTGGTAGTGCTGGCTTCGGGGACCGGGTCGTTGCTCGCCTCGCTACTGGCCGCCGCCGTCGACGACTATCCGGCGCGCGTGGTCGCGGTCGGAACCGACCGCAAATGTGCCGCGCTGGACATCGCGGCAGAAGCCGGGGTGCCGTCCTACACCGTGCGACTGGGTGACTATCCGGACCGGCAGGCCTGGGATGCCGCGGTGACCGCGGCCACCGCCGAACATCAGCCGGATCTGGTGGTCTCGGCCGGGTTCATGAAAATGCTGGGCGGCCAATTCCTTTCCCGCTTCCCCGGGCGGGTGATCAACACCCATCCGGCGCTGTTGCCGGCGTTCCCGGGGGCACACGCGGTGCCCGAGGCACTGGCCTACGGCGTGCGGGTGACGGGCTGCACGGTGCATCTGGTCGACGCCGGGATGGATACCGGGCCGATTCTGGCCCAGCAGCCCATCGAGGTGCTCGATGATGACACCGAAGAGACTTTGCACGAGCGCATCAAGGTCGTCGAACGGCGACTGCTGGTGGACGTGCTGGCCGCGCTGGCAACCCGCGGCGTGACCTGGACCGGACGAAAGGCGACCTTCGGATGTTGAGGAAGACAGCGTGAGCGAGAAGAAACCAATCCGGCGGGCGCTGATCAGTGTCTACGACAAGACCGGTCTTGCCGATCTGGCCCGCGGCCTGCACGAGGCGGGCGTTGCCATCGTATCCACCGGGTCGACGGCCAAAACCATTGCTGCTACCGGTGTTCCGGTCACCCCGGTGGAGGAGGTGACCGGCTTCCCCGAGGTGCTCGACGGCCGGGTCAAGACCCTGCATCCGCGCGTGCACGCCGGCCTGCTGGCCGACACCCGCAAGCCCGAACACGTTGCGGCCCTGCAGGAGCTCAAGGTCGAGGCGTTCGAGTTGGTGGTGGTGAACCTGTATCCGTTCTCCGAGACCGTGGAGTCCGGAGCTTCGGTCGACGAGTGTGTCGAGCAGATCGACATCGGCGGGCCGTCGATGGTGCGGGCCGCCGCCAAGAACCATCCCAGTGTGGCCGTGGTGGTCGATCCGATCGGCTATGACGGTGTGCTGGCCGCGGTGCGGGCCGGCGGTTTCACCCTCGACGAGCGGAAGAAGCTGGCGTCGTTGGCATTCCGGCACACCGCCGAGTACGACGTGGCAGTGGCCGGCTGGATGGGTTCGACGCTTGCTCCCGAAGAGCCGAAGCAGCCGCTGCCGGCCTGGTTCGCCGGCACCTGGCACCGCAGCGCGGTGCTGCGGTACGGCGAGAACCCGCATCAGCAGGCCGCGGTGTACCGCGACGACTCGGCATGGCCCGGGCTGGCGCAGGCCGAGCAGTTGCACGGCAAGGAGATGTCCTACAACAACTACACCGACGCCGATGCGGCGTGGCGGGCCGCGTTCGACCACGAGCAGATCTGCGTGGCGATCATCAAGCACGCCAACCCGTGTGGCATCGCGATCTCGTCGGAGTCGGTGGCCGATGCACACCGCAAGGCCCATGAGTGCGACCCGCTGAGCGCGTTCGGCGGGGTCATCGCCTCCAATACCGAGGTCAGCGTGGAGATGGCCGAGACCGTGGCCGACATCTTCACCGAGGTGATCATCGCCCCGGCGTATGAGGCCGGTGCGGTGGAAGTGTTGGCCCGCAAGAAGAACATCCGCATCCTGGTGGCCTCCGAGCCGCTGGTGGGCGGCATCGAAATGCGCCAGATCAGTGGCGGGGTGCTGTTGCAGCAGCGCGACGCGTTGGACGCCGAGGGCGACGATCCGGCCAACTGGACGCTGGCCACCGGTGCGCCGGCCGATCCGCAGACGCTGAGCGATCTGGTGTTCGCCTGGCGGGCCTGCCGCGCGGTGAAGTCCAACGCGATCGTGGTCGCCAAGGACGGCGCCACCGTGGGTGTCGGTATGGGACAGGTGAATCGGGTCGACGCGGCCGGGCTGGCCGTGCAGCGGGCAGGCGATCGGGTGGTTGGCGCCGTCGCGGCCTCCGATGCGTTCTTCCCGTTCCCGGACGGGTTGGAGACGCTGACGAACGCCGGCGTGAAGGCCATCGTGCACCCGGGCGGGTCGATGCGTGACGCCGAAGTGACCGCAGCCGCCGAGGCCGCAGGCATCTCGCTGTACCTCACCGGCGCAAGGCATTTCGCCCACTAGCCGGATGAGTTGCTGCGAGAAGACGCCGTCAAGTTTTTTGACGGCGTCTTCTCGTATCTGACCGGCTCGCTGACCGGGCGGCAGCGCCCCTACGCGGTCGCCTCGCCCTCGTCGTCGATCTCGGCGGTCGCGTAGGCGATGAACGAGGTGATCTCGTCGACCGCGCGCCGGGCATCGGGGTTGATGTCGAAGCTGAGCTGGAACATGTGCATGGCCCGGTCCCACACCTGAACCCACACCGCAACGCCGTCGGCCTTGAGTCGGTCGGCCAGGGCGAAGGTGTCGTTGATCAGCATCTCGTGCGTGCCGACCTGCATCAGGAACGGCCCCAGCCCATGCAGATCGGCCTCGGGCGGCATCACCGGCGTGGGTCGGGTGCCATTGACCGTGGCGAACACGTCGTAGATGAACTTCACCGTGATGAACGGGAACAGCACATCGCGATGCTGTTGCAGGGCACGGTATTTCAGGTCCATGTCGGAGGAGGTCAGCGGGGACAGCAGCACCTGCCCGGCGGGTACCGGCAGACCGGCGTCCCGGGCGGCGAGCGCGGTGTCCGCGGCCATCAATCCGCCGGCCGAATCACCGGCCAGGACAATCTGATTGGGCGCGAAGCCGTGCGCCAGGGCGTACCGGTAGCCGTCAAGCCCGTCGGAGACGGCGGCATCGATATCGGCATGCGGGGCCAGGCGGTACCCGACGTTGAGCACGCGCGCCCCGGTAACGGCCGACAGTTTCGACACGAACCGCCGGTGCGAGTTCAGCCCCAGGGTCACCAGCGCCGAGCCGTGCAGGTACACGATCACCAGATCGGAGTCGCGGGCCTCTGGGGCGATCACCCATTCGGCCGGGCAGTTGGGCAGCGCCACCGGAGTCACCGCGGTGCCGGGCAGCGGCCTGATGATCCGCAGCGGTTCGTCGATGACGTCGAGGCGGGCGCGCTGCAGCAGCCTGGGGGAGATGCGGTTGACGGCAAGGCCGAGCAGGGTCAGCAGACCCAGCAACGGGCGCACGAAGATTGCGGTGACCCAGCCGAGCGCTCTGGACTGCCAGGATGCCGGGCCGAAGTGCACGATGGCCGGGCGGCCACGCCAATCGAGCGAATTCACGATACCCAGGGTAGCGGGTATTTGAAAACGGACGGATCAGGGCAGGGTGATGGTGGCCTGTGCGGCGATGACCTTGTTGACATCGGTCAGCGCGGCCTGGTCGGCCTCGGGCGCGTCGGCGTTGATCTGCAACACGTATACGTTGCCCGGGGCCGGGATCACCACGGTCGTCTGACTGATCGCGCGGCGCTGACCGCCCTTGGTGTAGTTGCCGCCCAGGTGCACCGAGGGGAACCCGCTGAGCTCGCCGCGGGCCACATCGCTGGTGGACTGGTAATCGGTCAGGTTCTGCAGTTCGTTGGGGGCGAACTCGAGCAGCTTGTTGGCGTCGACGTCGCCGGCCAGCTTGGAGATCAGCGAGACCACCGACGGCGGATCGGTCGGGCCGAGCAGGTCATTGACGATCGCCGAGTAGGCCCAGGTCGGGGTGCGGTTGCCGGCATCGCCCCAGCCCGGCGGGGTCGGCAGGGTGAACGCCGGTGCGCCCGGATCGCCGCGATGCACCGGTGTTTCGACGACGCTGTTCTGACGGATGTAGTCGGCGATCGTGAAGGCGTGCCCGGCCGGCTTGGGAGCCGCCGACGTCGTCTGCTTGCCGGTGGTGTCGGTGGCCACCGCCGAAGTGGTGCTCTCACCGCCGGTGTCGGCGCTGTCGCCGCCGGTAACCGCCAGCGTGATGCCGCCGACGAGCAGGACCGCCGCGCCGATCCCGGCCGCGGCCAGGATCAGGTTGCGCCGGTTGTTCGGCTTGGTGGGTGGCCGGTGCGGCAGCGGCGGCGGGCCGAAGTTGGTTTGCGGCGGGCGTGGCGGCCCACCGGGGCCCGGCATCCCGAGCGGCCCCGGCACCGGGCCTGGGGGTGGTTTGCGGGACGCATCTTCGTTGGACGCCCACGACGAGGTGAACACCGGCGGCTCCGACGGTGGCGCCGGCCGCGGGTTCGCCGGTGCCGGCGCCGTCACGGGCGGGTGCATCGGCGGTGGGATCACCAGTGGTGTGGTGGGTGGGGCCGGCTCGGAGCTGGGCGCGGGGATGCGTGGCTCGGGAGTGGCCACGGTGGCCGCCTCGGCCAGCGCCGCGGCGAAGTCGTGGCAGGTGGCGTAGCGGTCCTTGGCATCCTTGGCCAACGCCTTGGCCATCACCGAATCGAAAACTGCCAGTTCGGGTTTCGTATCGCCGAGCTTCGGCGGCGGGGAGTTCAGGTGGTGGCTGATCACCACGGCCGGGTTGCTGTGCGCGAACGGCGGGGTTCCGGTGAACAGGCGGTAGGCGGTGGCGGCCAGGGAGTACTGATCGGCCCGGCCGTCGAGCGGTTGGCCCATCAATTGCTCGGGCGCGGTGTAGGACATCGAGCCCACCGTGATGTTGGTGGACGTCAGCCCGTTGACCTCGTCGGCGCGGCGCGCGATACCGAAGTCGGTCAGCATGATGCGGCGTTTGGCGCCCTGTTTGCTGGTGAGCAGGATGTTGGCCGGTTTGACGTCGCGGTGCCACAGCTTGCGCTGATGCGCGTAGTCCAGCGCGTCGCCGACGGCGGTGATGATCTCGATGACGTCCTCGGCCGGCATCCCCGTCGGATACTGGTCGTGCAGCAGTCGCGCGGCGTCGTGCCCGTCGACGTAGTCCATCGAGATCCACAACCGGCCCTCGAACTCGCCGCGGTCGTGCACGCCGACGATGTGCGGATGCCACAGGGTGGCCGCCATGTCCGCCTCGCGGATGAACCGCTGCCGGAACTCGTCGTCCGAGCTGACGCTGATGGGCAGCACTTTGAGAGCGTCCTCGCGGGGTAACCGCGGATGGGACGCCAGATAGACCTCGCCCATGCCACCAGTGCCCACCAACCGAACGATGGTGAACCCGGCGAATTCCTGACCGCTAGCCAACGGCATGGAGCGCAGACTACCGGTCGCCGGCGGCGGACAACGACTATGCCGGGCTCTGGGCCGCCCGTGGCGGGGCCGCAGTTTGGCGGGTGACGGTGCTCAGCGGCCCAGGCCGTCGTAGCTTGGAGTGGTGAGCCAACCCAAAAACGATGGTCGGCGGCCGGCCGACTCCGGCGATCTGCCTCGTACTGTCGGTGAGCTGCGTGCTTCTGGCCATCGCGAACGGGGCGTGAAAGCCGAGATTCGGGAGAACCTGCTGGCGGCGCTCGCGGACCGTCGTGAGGTGTGGCCGGGCATCCTCGGTTTCGAGGACACGGTGATCCCACAGCTGGAGCGGGCCTTGATCGCCGGGCACGACGTGGTGCTGCTCGGGGAACGCGGCCAGGGCAAGACCCGGCTGTTGCGGGCGCTGACCGGGCTGCTCGACGAGTGGACGCCGGTGATCGCCGGGTCCGAGTTGGGCGAGCACCCGTACAGCCCGATCACACCGGGGTCGATCCGGCGGGCCGCGGATGCCGGTGACGACCTGCCGGTCGAGTGGCGCCACCGCAGTGAGCGTTACACCGAGAAGCTGGCGACTCCGGACACCAGCGTGGCCGACCTGGTCGGCGACATCGACCCGATCAAGGTCGCCGAGGGGCGGAGCCTGGGAGACCCGGAAACGATCGCCTACGGACTGATTCCGCGGGCGCATCGGGGCATTGTGGCCGTCAACGAGCTGCCCGATCTGGCCGAGCGAATCCAGGTGTCGATGCTCAATGTGATGGAGGAGCGCGACATTCAGGTGCGCGGCTACACGCTGCGGCTGCCGCTGGACGTGCTCGTGGTGGCCAGCGCCAACCCGGAGGACTACACCAACCGCGGCCGGATCATCACCCCGCTCAAGGACCGGTTCGGTGCCGAGATCCGCACCCACTACCCGCTGGAGATCGACGACGAGATCGGGGTGGTCCGCCAGGAGGCCCAGTTGGCCGCCGAGGTCCCGGAATACCTGCTGGGTGTGCTGGCCCGGTTCGCCCGCAATCTGCGTGAATCGAATTCGATCGATCAGCGGTCCGGCGTGTCGGCCCGGTTCGCGATCGCCGCGGCCGAGACGGTGGCGGCCTCGGCGCGGCACCGGTCGGCCGTCCTGGGCGAGGACGATCCGGTGGCTCGGGTGGTGGACCTGGCCACCGTGATCGATGTGCTGCGCGGCAAGTTGGAGTTCGAGACCGGCGAGGAGGGGCGTGAGCAGGCGGTGCTGGAGCACCTGCTGCGCCGCGCCACCGCCGATACCGCACAGCGGCTGCTGGGCGGCATCGACGTCGGCCCGCTGGTGGCCGCGATCGAGGACGGCTCCCCGGTGACCACCGGTGAGCGGGTGTCGGCCAAGGACGTGCTGGCCGCGCTGCCGGATCTGCCGGTCATCGATGCGATCGCATCGCGACTGGCAGCGGTGTCGATCGGTGAGCGGGCCGCCGCGGTCGAATTGGCTTTGGAGGCGCTGTATCTGGCCAAGCGCGTGGACAAGGTGTCCGGGGAGGGCGAGACGGTATATGGCTGATCACGCCGGCCGGAGTCACGGGCATACCTCGCGGTATTCCCGTTATACCGGCGGTCCGGATCCGCTGGCGCCGCCGATTGATCTGCGCGACGCACTGGAACAGATCGGTCAGAGCGTGATGGAGGGCAGCTCGCCGCGGCGTGCCCTGTCGGAGCTGATGCGGCGCGGCACTTCCGGGATGCGTGGCACCGACCGGCTGGCCGCCGAGGCGAACCGGAAGCGCCGGGAGTTGTTGCAGCGGCACAACCTTGACGGCACCCTGCAGGAGATCAAGAAGCTGCTCGACGAGGCCGTGCTGGCCGAGCGCAAGGAGCTGGCCCGCGCGCTCGACGATGACGCCCGGTTCGGCGAGCTGCAGCTGGATGCGCTTTCGTCGTCACCGGCCAAGGCGGTGCAAGAGCTTGCCGATTACGACTGGCGCAGCCCCGAGGCGCGGCAGAAGTACGAGCAGATCAAGGATCTGCTGGGCCGGGAGATGCTGGATCAGCGTTTCGCCGGGATGAAGGACGCGTTGCAGAACGCCACCGACGAGGACCGGGCGCGGGTCGGTGAGATGCTCGACGATCTCAACGAGCTGCTGGACAAGCACGCCCGCGGTGAGGACAGCCCGCAGGACTTTCAAGACTTCATGGCCAAGCACGGCGAGTTCTTCCCGGAGAACCCGCAGAACATCGACGAGCTGCTGGATTCGCTGGCGAAACGGGCCGCTGCCGCGCAGCGGTTCCGCAACAGCCTGTCCGCCGAGCAGCGGGCCGAGCTGGATGCCTTGGCGCAGCAGGCGTTTGGATCGCCATCGCTGATGAACGCACTCGAGCGCCTCGATGCCCACCTGCAGGCGGCCCGCCCGGGTGAGGACTGGTCGGGTCAGGAGCGGTTCTCCGGCGGCGATCCGCTGGGCATGGGAGAGGGCGCCCAGGCGATGGCCGACATCGCCGAGCTTGAGCAGTTGGCCGACGCGCTGTCGCAGAGCTACGCCGGGGCGACGATGGACGATGTCGACCTGGAGACGCTGGCCCGCCAGCTCGGCGACCAGGCGGCAATCGATGCCCGCACCCTGGCCGAGCTGGAGAAGGCCCTGGTGAATCAGGGCTTCATCGACCGTGGCTCCGACGGGCAGTGGCGGCTGTCGCCCAAGGCCATGCGTCAGCTCGGGCAGACCGCGTTGCGTGATGTGGCGCAACAACTTTCGGGTCGGCGCGGGGAACGCGACACCCGTCGCGCCGGGGCGGCCGGGGAGTTGACCGGCGCCACCCGGCCCTGGCAGTTCGGCGACACCGAGCCGTGGAATGTCACCCGCACGGTGACCAATGCGGTGCTGCGCCAGGCCGGTAATCAGGCGGGCGTTGCGGCCCTGCCGATTCAGGTCCAGGTCGAGGATGTCGAGATCTCCGAGACCGAGACCCGGACCCAGGCCTGTGTGGCGCTGCTGGTCGATACCTCGTTCTCGATGGTGATGGAGAACCGCTGGCTGCCGATGAAGCGCACGGCGCTGGCGCTTAATCATCTGGTGAGCACCCGGTTCCGTTCAGATGAGTTGCAGATCATCGCCTTTGGCCGTTACGCCCGCACCGTGACCGCGGCCGAGCTGACCGGGCTGGAGGGTGTCTACGAGCAGGGCACCAACCTGCATCACGCGCTGGCGCTGGCGACGCGGCATCTGCGCCGTCATCCCAATGCCCAGCCGGTCGTGCTGGTGGTGACCGATGGCGAGCCCACCGCACATCTCGAGGATTTCGGTGACGGACAAGGCTCGTCCGTATTTTTCGACTACCCGCCGCACCCGCGCACCATCGCGCACACCGTGCGTGGGTTTGACGAGGTGGCCCGGCTCGGCGCGCAGGTGACGATCTTCCGGCTGGGCACCGATCCCGGCCTGGCCCGGTTCATCGACCAGGTGGCCCGCCGGGTGCAGGGCCGGGTGGTGGTGCCCGATCTCGACGGGTTGGGAGCCGCGGTGGTCGGCGACTACCTGCGCTCGCGTCGACGCTGACGCCGGCCCGCGCCGAGAACAACGCAGCGGTCGTTCCGCCGCGCCGCGAGCAGCCATAGCGTCGTTCTCGGGCTCGCGTAGTGTCTGGGAGCGATTGGGGGGCGGGCGTGAAACGGGTTGCGGGCGTGGTGGTGCTGTCGGCCGGGCTGATTCTCAGCGGCTGTACCCAGACGACCGCGGGCACCGCGACGGTCGGTTTCACACCGTCCACGAGCTCGGAAACCTCGAGAAGCCCAGCGCCGAGGACGCCCGCATACCAAGCGCGGCAGTGCGAGCAGCTGCGTTCCGACCGCTGGATCGAGGTCCCCGGGACCGGCCCAGGCGAACCCCGGGTGCGCATCGCGCAACCACCGAACTGGGAACCGGCCCCGGACTTGGCCAAACGGGCGGTCAAGCTGGTCCTGCGTAACGAGTCGCTCAGTGACGGCGTGACGAATCCGGCGGTCACGGTGGCGGCGGGGGATGCGACCGACGGCGATAGGACACCCGAGGATCTGCTGGGCGACAGCATCAAAGGCTTCGAGTCCGCGGGCGGGCAGAACATCGAGCAGGTGCCGGCCGAGGTCTGTGGCTTTCCGGCGCTGATGGTCAACTACACCCTGCCGCCCAGCGGCGGCGGGAAGACGATCTACGTGACCGCGGTGACGGTGATGGTGCCGCTCGGCGCCAAAGTGTGGAACCTGGTGGTGATGGCGCAGAGCACGGCGCCCAACAACAAGACCTACATGCAGGACGCTCAGGTGATGTTGGCGGGCTTGCAGATCGCGCCGCCCCGGTGAGTGCGGCCGCGTAGTGCTCGGCGTGGTCCCGTGGGCAAACCCGTCGGCGGGTGCGAGTGTGCCGGATCCGCAACGCCGGTGGCCCGAACTTGAGCTTGCCGGCCAAGTAACCCGCGCATTTTCCCTCGTCGGGATGGCTCGACCGCGATATGCCCTAGCTAGCCAGCAATCTCCCGATCCGCAGCGCCTGGCCATGCCGGGCAACCTTCGCGGGCCCGGCCGCAGCTCGGGCGTGCGACATTGGCTAATGCCCATGTGCGGATACAGGTTGCGGTAGGGCAAACCGGCCTTTAGTGTTCTCAGAAACTTTTCAGTTGCAAACAGGTATTGGCGACCGATTTCCCAGGAATCGGCCGAGTCGAGTTCGAGATAAGGGGCATCACGCATATGGCAGTCCGTCCGCTCGTCACCACTGGTGCCGCACTACTCAGCGCCGGTGCACTCGTCGCCGCGACTCCCGCGTTGTTCGTCCCCCGTGACGAGATCGCGATTACGGCCTCGACCGCGGCTGCGGAGACCCCGAAGACGCTGACTGTCGAGCAGGTCAACCTGCTGGCGCTGTCGTTGCAGGGCGCCTGGGAATCCTTCGCCCACGGCTATGGCGGTTACGCCGTCCCGGGTGTTGTCACGGTCCCCACATCCGGCTATGTCGTCGTGGACGGCAAGTACGTAGCGCCGGGGGACAAAACCCCGGACACCGCGCTTCTCTACGACCGTGTCGGCAAGGCCCTTTACTACAAAGCCGCGGACGGGACGCTCGTCCGCGCCACGGTCGGCGACATGGGCGACGGCGTCCAGTTCTACGACGCGGCCAACAACAAGTCCAACGAGAACGTGTATGCCCCCGGCGACTGCTCTGCGACCGGTTCGGTGTGCAAGGACGGCTTTGTCGGCCTGGCCTACTACTTCAGCGACAACCTGCTGCCCCTGGGCGATCTCGACAACGTCTTCTGGGAGGCCGGCCTGATGCCGTTCGTCCAGGTCGCGTCGAGCATCGTTCCCGAATTCATCGATGCCTTCGACCCGACGGGCCGTCTGCAGATCTCGAAGCGCGTCGACGAGTTCTTCGCCGGCGGGGTGGCCATGGTCGTCGGCAGCATCCTGAACGACAACCTGCCAGACGGCAGTTTCGCGCAGGACTTGAGCAACTCGTTCTTCTTCGGGTACGGCAACCACACCGGCATCACTGCCGCGATCACCTATGTGGTGGACACCATCGTTCAAGCTCTCAACCCCGCTCCGCCGGCTGCGGACAAGCTCGTGGCCGGAGACCTCGCCGAGCCGGAGGCCGACGCCAAGCTGCTGGCCAAGACGTCCGGTCCGAGCTCCACCGGCCTGCCGGAGGCAGGCTCGCTGCTGAGCCTGTCGACCACCAAGCTGGAGTCAGTCAACGGCCTCTCGAAGCTCGCCGCTGCCCTCCAGGCCCCCGAGCCCAAGGTCAGCGTTGAGCTCGACACCAAGGGCCAGGGCACGGTCGAGCAGGTTGTCGATGGTGGCACCGAAATCACTCCGGTGGAATCCGAGGTGACCAAGCCTGAGGTGACGAAGCCCGAGGCGACGAAGCCTGAGGTGACCAAGCCTGAGGTGACCAAGCCTGAGGTGACGGAGCCCGAGGCGCCCAAGCCGTCGGAAATCACGCTGCCGCAACGCAAGATCGAGACCTCGACGTCGGAAACCGGCACCGGGACGTCGCTCGTTCGCGACAGCTTGGTCGCTACGCCGAATAGCGCAAAGTCCGAGCGCCAGAAGTCGGCTGGGGAAAAGTTCGTGGAAAAGGCCACGAAGGATCTCAAGGCCGCCTTTGCGCCCAAGGGCCCCAAGGCTTCCAAGGACAAGTCCGACGCCGCCGCCCAGCAGGGCAACACCGGCGACAGCGGCAGCTCCGACTCCGGCGACAAGTAGCCAATAGCCTCTAACCACGGCCCCCTCCAAATCGGAGGGGGCCGTGGTGTTTTCGCGTCATTAGGTGGATATTGGGTTGTCCGCCATGGGATCTCATGATCATGTGCCGAACAGCAAATGAACATCGTGGTACATACCTTTCGCTGACGCCCGCCGTCGCTTAGGTTCGCTGCGGGCCAGCGGCAATGTCCGCCGCTGAATCCAATCTAGCTGTGGCGCAACGCCAATCATGAGAGGTAGCGGAATGGCAAAACACCGGAAGATCTCCGAGCGGTCGCTGCGGGGCCGGACGTTGGTGGGCGGGATCCTCGCGGGCGGTGCGCTGGCGGTGGCCGGCCCCGCGGGCGCGGCGCTGGCCGTACCGACCCACACCGGCAACGCATCGGCAGACGCGGTCGGCAGGGCCGGTCTGGACAACCCGGCCCCCGGAGTGCGGGCCGTCCAGGCGGTGGGCGATCAGGTCTTCAATCAGAAGACCCCCGTGAACAAGGCCCTCGACGACAGCGAGCTCGGCCGGGTCTACCACCTGAACTACGGCACCACGAGCGCCGACGGGATCACCCCGGGCAAGAACGGCGTCATGGTCGGTGAGTTGAACGTCAACGCCGGCAAGTACTACTACGACCAGGCCCAGGCCGCCGGAGTCCCGCTGCCGGGTGAGAAGGACCTGCCGGGTGTGCTGCCCAAGGTGCTCAGCGGTAACACCTCGGCGGCCAAGTCGGGCTCCAGCGCCAAGCCGTCGAACTGCACTGCGGCGGCCGGCAAGACCAAGGTGAGCGCGCAAGCAGCCAGCTGCTGAGTTTTCTCGGCATAGCGGACGGGCGGGCCTGCGGGCCCGCCCGTTTTGTCGCGTCAGTCGATCTGCTGGCGACGCTTCTTGCGCCGGACCCCGACGCTGCCCCACAACGAGAATCCGCGGACGTGCACACGCGGTGCGCCGGCAGTGCCCTCGCCGGCGGCGCTGTGGTCGAAGTTTCCCATCACGCCGACGCCGTCGACATCCACATTCAGCTCGGGCGGCACCAGGATGGTCTGCCCGCCAAAGATCGTGTAGGTGCGGATCTCCACATCGGTCGCGGTGAAAGCGGCGTAGCGCAGGTCGAGCACTCCGCCACCGAAGAGTGCGAACGTCGTCAGCTTGTTCGGTACATTCCATCGGCCGCGACGTTCGAACCCGCTCAGGATCGCCAGCAGCAGGGTCGAGGGGGCCGGGCGACAGCTTCCGGCCGAGCAGTTCACCGCGCCGGGAAGGTCGCGGCTCAGCTGAGCCAATTCGTCGGCGGTCTGCGCCGCGTAGGCCTTTGCTAGCCGGTCCTCGTACTCGGTCATCGGCAACCGGCCCGCGGCGGCAGCATCGGTGAGTAGCTGCGCCACCTGGATGCGGTCGGTGTCGGCAGCCCGCATCGATTTATCCTGCGGCGCTGAAGTGCTCATCGGTCACGAGCCTACGACGATCCCTGCTACATGCAAGACCGGTTGCCAATCCGTGTCGCCGTGGTTGCGGCGCCGACCTCAATTCACTGCCGACGATCTACCCGGGTGGGCGCAGATAGTCCTGGAACGATGCACCTCCGACCGCATTTTCCGGGCTCAGATTGGCCCCCGACCTGTAACTCGCGACGATGCGGCCGGGAATGGTGAGTCTGACCACGCGCCGCCGGCTGTTGTGGGCCGACAGATACATCTGGCCCAATTCCGGGTGGCTGTGGATGTGGGGCCCGCCGATATCGGGTGCCCGTCCGGATGGATCTGTATCGATCAACTCGACCAGTCGGGTGGCGACAACGCGGGTGTCGATGGGCTGGAATCGGACATCGCGCAGCGCCCACAAGACGGGGGAGAACCGCTGCGCGGAGAACGTCTTCTCGATTAGCTCGTGGAACTGGGTGGCGCGCAGGATCGTGTGCCCGAGACCCGATTCGGACAGTGCCTGCTCGACCCGCAACTTGGTCTTGTAGTAGGGCAGCGGGATGTCGTCGATGCCCACGATCGAGATGTAGATGAGGTGCCCGACGCCCGCGCGCCGGGCAGCCTCGATCAGGTGGCGGGCCGCTGTGACGTCCTTGTCGCCGGTGGGCTGGGTGGCGCAATGGACGACGACGTCCACCCCGTCGATCGCAGCGGCGAGGCCTTCGGCCGAGAGCAGGTCGGCCCGGTGCCAATGCACACCGGTATAGCCGAGCCGGTCCCGGCGGCGGGTCAGCGCCCGCACATGATGACCGGCTTCGGTCGCCTCGGGCACCACATGATGTCCGAGCGTGCCGGTCGCCCCGGTGATGAGCACAGTGCGTGGCATAGTCGCCACGCTACGACGCGCCCCCGGGGATTGTCAGTGCTATGCCGCGGCGGCCGAAGGTTTCTCGGTCGTGGACGTCTTGGCGGACTTGTCCTTCTTGATTCCGATGTCCTTGGCGGCCTTCTCGACCGTCTTCTCGGTCTTGTCCGCGGTGTCCTTGACCGCGCCGCGCACCTTGGCGATGGTGTCCTGCACCGACTTCTTCGCCATGTCGTTCGCATCGGCGGCATGGCGGGCCTTGGCTTTGAACTTGACCGAATCCGAGAGCTTCGTGACGGTCTTGGAGACCTCGTCGCCGGTCGGCGAATCCTTTTCCACACCAGGGTCTTTGAGTTCCACACCGGGGTCTGTGAGCGTGGCGTCGGGCTGCGCATCGACCTCGACACTCAGCGTCCGCAGCTGGTTGCCGGCCGACGGGATCGCGTTGGCCTGGGTACCTGCCCGGTTGGCGGCCTTGGGACCGTTGACCTTCAGCATGGTGTCGATGCCAGTCTGGACCTGAGCGTTCACGCCGTCGAGGGCGCGGGTGACCGGGGTCAGGCCGGCTTCGACGGCGCCGAAGACTGGGTTGGCGCCGTCTTGGACGAGCTGCAGGGCATCCGAGAGTGCCTTCATCACCGCGACCGTCACGGCGTTCTGCACGATTGGTTTGAAGTCCATACCCGGCAGGGTCGGAGTCCACGCCGCCGGGTTCAGCGCGTTGGCCTGGATGCCGTCGATCAGCGCATCGAACACCTTGTGGTTGGCCAGGAGCTGTTCGGTCGGGGTGAGCGGTGAATGCCATAGGTAGGCCTGCTCGCCGCCCATGTTGAAATCGCGTTCCAGGGTGTCCGGGTTGATGTCCTGGTAACCCATGTTCACCATCATCCGCAGGGCGGTCTCGACGCTGTCGGTCAATGGCGTCGGGATGTGGACACCGGGGAGGAGGTTGACCAGATGCGGGACCATCCGGAACGGCTCCAGCAGGGGAAGATTGCCTGAGTCGTAGGTGACGTAGGTGGCATTGCCGGGGAACTTGGTGGCGTTGGTAATGCCGTCCAGCCACTTGCCGAAGCCCAGAATGTCGAAGACGCCGAGTTTCTTGACGTCGCTGACGAATTGAGTCCACCCCGGAACCATGTTCAGGCCTTGGCCGCCGGTGGGGTCGAGCAACACTTTCGTGCCATCGAGCATGCCGAGCAACATCTGCGGTACGACGTGGCTGCCGATGTTGTTGCCCTCGCTGGGAATCAGGTACGTCAGAAATATCCCGGCTGCGGCGGCGTTGGCCCAGGCCAACGGGTTCAGCGTGGTGGGCGCGTCCGACAGCGGGTTGTAGGCCCAGGTGACATCGAGGATCGAGGTGTTGAGGACCTTGGTGATCTTGCCGCCATTGGCGTCGGCATTGGTGTAGCTGCCGGCGTCCGGGGTGGTCAGGTTCACCCCGAACAAGTTGGTGAAAGGTGTTGCCAGTGCGAACAATCCGCCGCCGGGCCGGCTGGGGTTATTGACGAAGATCAGCCACTGGCCGGTGACCCCGACCTCCCAGTCGCTGCTGTTGGACTGCACCGCCTTGATCATGTCGCGGTAAGCCAGCGAGGTGGTCAACCCGCCCAGGCCCTCGGAGAAGACGATGGCCCGGCGCTGGTTCAAAACGGGGGCCGCATTGAGGAGCTTGTTCACTGCGTTCTGGACGAGGGAGTATTTGTCCAGCCCCAGCAGCTTCACCAGGCCCGAGGTGGTGTAGTCCAGCCCATTCACCGCGTTGTACACATCGCTGGGCAGCGGGCCCTTGATCCCGGCCTCGATCGGCAAGATCTTGTCCAGCAGTGTCAGCAGGTCGCCGACGGCCTGGGCGGTACCTGCGCCCCCGAGGAACCCGCTCGCGGCCTTCACCACCTGCATCGGGGTCAGGCCCAATAGCTGCGCCGCCCAGAAGATCGGGCCGACCCCGTAGATCCCGACGATGTCGGGGACGTCGGGAAGGTCATTCACCGATGCCGTCAGGGCGACCTCGGCGTCCGCGGACCGGTTGTGTGCGGCAAGCGCCTCCGGCGCGGAGGAAGCGACCCCGGCGGTCAGCGCTGCGGTGGTGGCGACGACTGCGGCCGCGGTGGCGGCGGCCTTGGCTTTGTGCAGACGGGGAGGGGTGGGCTGTGACATTCGCGCCGCCTTCGGGTGTGACCTGCGTTACAGTTTCCGGACACCCTAGCAACTTGTATTTGCGAAGTCACATTTTTGCTCAGGCGGCAACCGTAAGTGCAGAAGCAAGCGTCACCAGCTATTGAATTCATTGCTGCTGCGCCGAAATCGCAGACGATATCGACGCAGATCAGCCCGTTATGCTACGGGTTGCGTTGACCACTCACGTTCTCTGTATTGCCCCGATTTGGTTGCGGTGATCGCTCCCGCTGGTTCGGCCGAAAACGTCAGAACGGCTTGGTCGGCAGGTATTTACCGTCCAGGGTGATGACGGCGCGTTCACCACCCTCGGGATCGGCGACCTTCTTCACGTCCAGCTTGAAATTGATCGCGGAGATGATGCCGTCGCCGAACTGCTCGTGGATCAGCGCTTTGAGCGTGGTGCCATAGACCTGAAGCATCTCGTAGAAGCGGTAGATGGTCGGATCGGTGGGAACACCGCCGGGGATCGAGCCGCGGGTCGGGATGGTCTGAAGTAACAGCGCGGCATCGGCGTCCAGCCCCAACAGGTCGGCGACAGCCTTCGCCGACCGCTCCGGCAGCGGATGCTGACCGAGGACGGCGGCGGTGGTGAAGGCCACCGACAAGCCGGAGGCGTCGGCGATCTGCTGCCAGGAGAGGTTCTTTCGGATCTTGGCGTCGACCGCTGCGGCGGCGAGCAACTGGCGGGCAGTGGGGTCGAACTGGGCTTGGACCATGGGCCCGCCCGGCTCAGGCGTGCTGACGCCGCTGAGCTCCGGCCGGCACCAGGCCGAGCTGCTGCAGCATGCCCAGGGTGTCCCAGGTGACCCAGTTCTCGGCGATCTTGCCGTCGACGATCTTGGTGGTGTCGGTCAGGTTGATCCGGGCGTGCTTGCCGGTCGGCGGCTGCCCCATGATCTCGCCCGTGTTGTCGCCCTGGGCTTCCAGCAGGGTGCAGACGTAGTCGCCCTCGGCGATCTGCATCTTGACGTCGAACTTCATGTTGGAGAACGACTTCCGGTACATCTCGATGAGGCTTCGCATGTGCTGGGGCCCGCGCTGGTCGCCGAATGGATCCTGCGTGTCGTGGAAGGCGGCGCCGGGGGCGACAAGTTCATCCAGCTCGTTGAGGTCGCCGGAGACGAATACTTCCCATACGCGTCGGGCAATTGCTTTGTGCTGCTCTACGGCCATGATTCGGCCTTTCGGTGAATCCGCACGGCAGAGGACGTCCGCAGACACACGGTAGAACCGAAGAGCGCGGGCGTCTGCCCGGAAGGGCCGTTCCAGATGGACGATGCGTGATGTGGCAACGACTATCGATCAGCGACCCGATGTTGACCTGCCCCGACGCGCCAGACCCGTGCGGCTGTTTGCCTATTTGCCTTTGCACGCTTGATCGGAGGGAACGACCGCGACGGCGGGGCAGGGGCCGTAGTTCGGCGGCGCCGGGGCCCGGGGTTCACTTCATCCAGTTGGGCGGGCGTTTCTGCAGGAAGGCCAGCATGCCCTCGTGGGCCTCGGCGGAGACGAACAGCCGCGCGGACTGCTGCGTCAGCGCCTCGGCGTGCTCATCGAACCCGCGCAGGATCGCCGCGGTGGTCAGCGCCTTCGACGTGGCCAGGCCCTGCGGTGAACCCTTGGCGATCTCCGCCGTCAGCCCCGCCACCGCGGCGTCGACGTCATCGGCCGCCATGGTGATCAGACCGATCGCCGCCGCCTCGGCGGCACCGAAGCGCTCCCCGGTGACGAAGTACCGGCCCGCCGCGCGCGGCGACATCTTCGGCAGCAGGGTCAGTGAAATGATCGACGGCGCAACCCCGATGCGCGCCTCGGTCAGCGCGAACGAACTCTGCGGCCCGGCCACCACCAGATCGCAGGCGCCCACCAATCCCAGCCCGCCGGCCCGGACATGCCCGTCAACGGCGCCGATCACCGGCAGCGGTGACTCCAGGATGGCCCGCAGCAGTGTGGTCATCTCCCGGGCCCGGTCCACGGCGATATCACCGGGATCACGCCCGGCAACCTCGCTGAGATCGGCTCCGGCGCAGAAGGTTCCACCGGTGTGCCCCAGCACCACGACCCGGACCCCGGGTTCGGCGGTGGCTCGGGCCAGGCCCTGGTGCAGCTGCTCGACCAGAGTCGATGACAGCGCGTTGCGGTTGTGTGGCGAATCCAGCGTCAGCCGCGCGACGCTGGACTCGACCGTGTACTGAACCAAAGATGACATCGTCAGTACGGCCCGTCAGTATGAGCGAGGCAGGCCCAGCGAGGTCTGCGCGACGAAGTTCAGGATCATCTCCCGGCTCACCGGGGCGATGCGGGCCAGCTTGGACGCCGTCACCGCCGCGGCGATGCCGTACTCCTTGGTCAGGCCGTTGCCGCCGAGGGACTGCACGGCCTGATCCACCGCACGCACCGATGCTTCACCGGCGGCGTACTTGGCCATGTTCGCGGCCTCGGCGGCACCGAAATCGTCACCCGCGTCATACAGCGTCGCGGCCTTCTGCATCATCAGCTTGGCCAACTCGATCTCAATGTGATTCTGCGCCAACGGATGTGACAGGCCTTGGTGGCTGCCGATCGGCGTCTTCCAGACCTGACGGGTCTTGACGTAGTCGACGGCCTTGTTGATCGCGAACCGGCCCATGCCGACCGCGGACGCCGCACCCATGATCCGCTCGGGATTCAACCCGGCGAACAATTGCGCGATCGCGGCGTCCTCGGAGCCCACCAGCGCATCGGCCGGCACCCGCACATCATCGAGGAACACCTGGAACTGGCTCTCCGGGCTGACCAGCTCCATCTCGATCTTGGTCCAGTGCAGGCCCGGGGTGTCGGTCGGGATCACGAACAGCGCCGGCTTGAGGTTGCCGGTCTTGTGGTCCTCGGTGCGGCCCACCACGAGGATGGCCTGGGCCTGATCCACGCCGGAGATGAAAGTCTTCTGGCCCTTGATGATCCAGTCGCTGCCGTCCCTGCGGGCGGTGGTGGTGATCCGGTGGCTGTTGGAGCCGGCATCGGGCTCGGTGATGGCGAAGGCCATGGTGATCGAGCCGTCGGCGATACCGGGGATCCAGCGCTTCTTCTGCTCCTCGGTGCCGAACTTGGAGATGATGGTGCCGTTGATCGCGGGGGAGACCACCATCATCAACAGTGCGCAACCGTTGGCCGACATCTCCTCCATGACCAGGCTCAGCTCATACATGCCGGCCCCGCCGCCGCCGTACGCCTCGGGCAGGTTCACCCCGATGAAG
Organism: Mycolicibacterium frederiksbergense; assembly: GCF_029893345.1. Lineage (GTDB taxonomy): Bacteria > Actinomycetota > Actinomycetes > Mycobacteriales > Mycobacteriaceae > Mycobacterium > Mycobacterium frederiksbergense_B. The sequence continues at coordinate 53,961 of NZ_JARXVE010000015.1, forward strand.
CCGAGCTTGCCTGCCTCACTCCACAACTCGGTGGTGTGCTGCCCGGCGCGGGCCTTCTCCAGGTAGTAATCCTGGCCGTAGTTGGCGGCCATCGCGGCCACCGCCTGACGCAGGGCCTTCTGTTCCTCGGTCTCGATAAAGCTCATGACTGTTCTCCTTCGGGGTTTTGCACGCGGGCAAGTACGGCGCCGACCTCGACCTGTTGGCCCGCGGCGACATTGAGTTCGGCCAACACCCCGTCCTCGGGTGCGGCGATGGTGTGCTCCATCTTCATGGCTTCCAGCCAGATCAGCGGTTGCCCGGCGGTGACGGTGTCACCGACCGCGGCGCCGACGCGCAGCACCGAACCGGGCATGGGCGCCAGCAGTGAGCCGTGCGCGACCGCGTCGGCCGGATCGGGGAAGCGGGGCAGCGCAGTGAACTGCACGGGACCGAGCGGGGAATCGACGAACACCTGGTCGCCGTACCCCGACACGTCGAACGCCCGCTCCACGCCGCTCATCGACAGCACCACCCGCTCCGGCGTCACCGACACCAGGGAAACCCCGTCGTGGTCGGGCAGGTCGACCCCGGTGCGGGTGAACCGGTAGCGCACTGCGACGTCATCGCCCGCAGCGTTGCGGTAGGTCCGCGACTGGTATCCCGAGGCCAGGTTGCGCCAGCCGCTGGGCGCGGCACCGAAAACCCTTGCGTGGGCGCGATTGCGCGCGGCATCGGCCAGCGCGGCGGCGATCGCCGAGAGGGTTACCGCTGCTGCGTCGGCCAGCGGGGCGGCCAGGGCATCGAGGCCGTGGGTGTCGAAGAACGCGGTGTCGGTCGCCCCGTCCAGGAATGCCGGATGCCGCAGCACGTTCACCAACAGATCGCGGTTGGTGCGCAGCCCGTGAATTCGGGCGCGGGCCAACGCATCGGCGAGCACGGTCGCGGCCTGACGGCGGGTCGGGGCATACGAGATGACCTTGGCCAGCATGGGGTCGTAGAAGATCGACACCACTGAGCCGTCCTCGATGCCCGTGTCGACGCGCACCTGCCCGCGCACGTGAGGAGCAGATTGCAGAGGAACCTCGAACCGGTGCACGGTGCCGGCCTGCGGCTGCCAGCCCTTGGCCGGATCCTCGGCGTAGAGGCGGGCCTCGATGGCCGAACCGCGGGAGGCCGGTGGCGTCGGATCGAGCCGGCCGCCGTCGGCGACCATGAGCTGCAGCTCGACCAGATCCAGGCCGGTGGTGGCCTCGGTGACCGGATGTTCCACCTGCAGTCGGGTGTTCATCTCCAGGAAGAAGAAATCACCGTTGTTGTCGGCCATGAACTCCACGGTGCCTGCGCCGGCGTAGCCGATCGCCTCGGCAGCCAACCGGGCCGCGTCGAACAACTTCTCCCGCATCCCGGGAGTGCGCTCCACCAGGGGCGACGGCGCCTCCTCGATGACCTTCTGGTGGCGACGCTGAATCGAGCACTCGCGCTCACCGACCGCCCACACTGTGCCGTGCTGATCGGCCAGCACCTGCACCTCGACGTGGTGGCCGGCGGCCAGATAACGCTCGCAGAACACCGTCGGATCACCGAACGCCGACTGCGCCTCGCGTTGGGCCGCGGCGACTTCGCCGGGCAGATCCGACAATTCACGCACGACGCGCATGCCGCGGCCACCGCCACCGGCCGACGCCTTCACCAGCACCGGCAGCTGCTCGGCCGTCACGGTGGTCGGGTCGAGTTCGGCCAGCACCGGAACCCCGGCCGCGGCCATCATCTTCTTGGCCTCGATCTTGGACCCCATGGCAGCCACCGCAGGCACCGGCGGGCCGATCCAGGTCAGCCCGGCATCGATCACCGCGGCGGCGAAATCGGGGTTCTCCGAGAGGAACCCATAGCCGGGATGAACGGCGTCGGCACCCGCGGCGCGGGCGGCCGCGATGAGCTGGGCGGAATCGAGGTATCCGCTGTTGCCCTCCAGACGCACCCGGACATCCGCCTCGGCGACGTGTGGAGACCCGGCGTCGGGATCGGTGTACACCGCGACCGTGCCGATGCCGAGACGACGGCAGGTGGCGAACACCCGGCGGGCGATCTCCCCGCGATTGGCGACGAGGACTCTCGTGATCATTTTCCTCCTCCGCCGGCACTACGGTTTGTGATGGATTTCGGCCGGAATTCGTCAGAATGCGTAGTCTCGGCGCACAAGATGGTCATGACGCGCCTCACATCCTGAAGACGCCGAAGTTCGACGTCCCCTCGATCGGGCCATTGGCAATGGCGGACAAGCACATTCCCAGCACGGTGCGGGTGTCGCGTGGGTCGATCACCCCGTCGTCATATAGCCGCCCGGACAGGAACATCGGCAGCGACTCGGCCTCGATCTGCGCCTCGACCGCGGCGCGCAGCGCGGCGTCGGCGGCCTCGTCGACCTGCTGGCCGCGCGCCTCGGCCGCGGCCCGGCTGACGATCGAGAGCACGCCGGCCAACTGGGTACCACCCATCACCGCGGACTTCGCGCTGGGCCAGGCGAACAGGAACCGCGGGTCATAAGCCCGCCCGCACATGCCGTAGTGGCCCGCGCCGTAGGAGGCACCGATCAGCAGCGACAGGTGTGGAACCGTCGAATTAGACACCGCATTGATCATCATCGAGCCGTGCTTGATCATGCCGCCCTCTTCGTACTGCTTACCCACCATGTAGCCGGTGGTGTTGTGCAGGAACAGAAGTGGGGTGTCGGCGCGGTTGGCCAGCTGGATGAACTGGGTGGCCTTCTGCGACTCCTCGGAGAATAGCACGCCGCGGGCATTGGCCAGGATGCCGATCGGATAGCCCCACAGCGTGGCCCAGCCCGTCACCAGTGACGACCCGTACAGCGGTTTGAACTCGTCGAAATCCGAGCCGTCCACGATGCGGGCGATCACCTCGCGTGGGTCGAACGGAATACGCAGATCGGCCGGCACGATGCCGACCAGCTCCTCGGCGTCGAACGCCGGCTCGACCACCGGTGCCGGCGTCGGGCCCTGCTTGCGCCAGTTCAGCCGGGCCACGATGCGCCGCCCGATCCGAATCGCGTCGAGCTCATCATTGGCCAGGTAGTCGCCCAGACCCGAAGTGCGGGAATGCATATCGGCGCCGCCCAGCGACTCGTCGTCGGACTCCTCGCCGGTGGCCATCTTGACCAGCGGGGGACCGGCCAGGAACACCTTGGAACGTTCCTTGATCATCACCACGTGATCGGACATTCCCGGGATGTAGGCACCGCCGGCCGTCGAGTTGCCGAACACCAGGGAAATCGTGGGGATACCCGCAGCCGACAGCCGGGTCAGGTCGCGGAACATCTGCCCGCCCGGGATGAAGATCTCCTTCTGCGTCGGCAGATCGGCGCCGCCGGACTCGACCAGGGAGATCACCGGCAACCGGTTCTCCATCGCGATCTGGTTGGCGCGCAGGATCTTCTTGAGCGTCCACGGGTTACTGGTGCCGCCCTTGACCGTCGGGTCGTTGGCGACGATCAGGCATTCGACACCCTCGACGGCGCCGATGCCGCAGACCACGCTGGCGCCGACGGTGAAATCGCTGCCCCAGGCCGCCAGCGGGCTGAGTTCCAGGAACGGCGCGTCGGGATCCAGCAGTAGCTCGACGCGTTCGCGCGCGGTCAGCTTGCCGCGCGAGTGGTGCCGGTCCACGTATTTCGGCCCACCGCCGGCCAGGGCCTTGGCGTGCTCGGCGTCGAGCTCGGCGAGTTTGGCCGTCATCACCTCGGCCGCCTCCTGATAGCCGGGGGAGGCGGGGTTGATGGTCGATGTGAGTGTGGTCATGACTGGAACCCCAATGTCTTTGCGGCCAAGGAGGTCAGGATCTCGGTGGTGCCGCCGCCGATACCCAGGATGCGCATGTCACGGTACTGGCGCTCGACCTCGGATTCGGCCATATACCCCATCCCGCCGAACAGTTGCACGGCCTGATTCGCCACCCACTCGCCGGTCTCGACGGCGGTGTTCTTGGCGAAGCACACCTCGGTGATCAAATTCGTCTCACCTTCAAGGACTTGCCTTTCCACCATGTGGCGGGTGTACACCCGGGCCACGTCGATCCGCCGGGCCATCTCGGCCAGGGTGTTCTGTACTGATTGCCGGGAAATCAGCGGCTTGCCGAAAGTCTCGCGGTCCCTACACCATTGCACGGTCAGGTCCAGGCAGCGTTGCGCACTGGCGTAGGCCTGCACCGCCAAGCCCACCCGCTCGGACACGAACGCCGCCGCGATCTGCAGAAATCCGGAGTTCTCGGCGCCGATCAGGTTGGCCACCGGCACCCGCACATCGGTGTAGGACAGCTCGGCGGTATCGCTTGAGCGCCAACCCATCTTGTCGAGCTTGCGGGTGACCTCAAATCCCGGGGTGCCCTTGTCCACCACGATCAGTGAGACGCCCGCGGCGCCCGGCCCGCCGGTGCGGGCCGCGGTGACCACATAGTCGGCGCGCACCCCGGAGGTGATGTAGGTCTTGGCGCCATTGAGCACGTAGTCATCGCCGTCGCGGACAGCTTTCGTGGTGAGATGCCCGACGTCGGAGCCGCCGCCCGGTTCGGTGATGGCCAACGAGCCGATCTTCTCGCCGCGCAGGGTGGGCTTCACATACGTCTCGATCAACCGCTCATCACCCGAGGCGGCCATGTGCGGTACCGCGATGCCGGAGGTGAACAGTGAGGCGAACACGCCGCCGGGGCAGCCCGCGTAGTGCAACTCCTCGCAGATGATCAGCGCGTCGGCGCCGTCCCCACCGCCGCCGCCGACCGACTCCGGGAAGCTCGCCCCGAGCAGGCCGGCCGCCCCGGCCTTCCGGTGTAACTCGCGGGGGAGTTCGCCGGTGCGCTCCCACTCGTCGACATGGGGCAGTACCTCGCGTTCGGCGAAATTGCGCACGGTCTTGCGCAGTTCGTCGCGTTCGGGGGTGGTCCAGAAACTCACGGCAGTGCCTTCTTTTCTTCGCGCGAGGCGCTCATCACCAGTTCCTCCGGGATATCGAGATGACGGCTGCGCAACCATTCGCCCAGCCCCTTGGCCTGCGGATCGAACCGGGCCTGATAGGCCACGCCCCGGCCCAGAATGCCGTCGATCACGAAGTTGACCGCCCGCAGGTTGGGCAGTACGTGCCGGGTGACCGGCAGTTCGGAAACCTCGGGCAGCAGCTCGCGCAGTTTCTCGACGGTGAGAGTGTGGGCCAGCCAGCGCCACTGCTCGTCTGTACGTACCCACACCCCGACGTTCGCCGAACCGCCCTTGTCGCCGCTGCGGGCACCGGCGATCGTGCCCAGCGGCGCGCGACGGGTGACGCTCTGCGGCAATGGTTCTGGCAGCGCAGGATCGCCGGCCGGTGCTAGTTCGAGGGTTTCGGCCGCCGGCGCGATGTCGACCCGGGTGCCGTCACCGTGCACCGCGATATGCGGCACTTGCGCGGCGTCGACGTACTCCGCGGTGAACACGCCATACACCTGGGCCTCGCCCGGCGGTGCCGTCGCGGTGAAACCGGGATAGCTGGCCAAGGCCAGTTCCACTGCCGCCGAGGAGAACTGGCGTCCCACCAGGGCCGGATCCGGGTCGCGGACCACGCAGTGCAACAGCGCGCTGGCGGTCTCCTCGGTGGCGGCGTCGGGATGGTCGGTGCGGGCCAGCGTCCAATCCAGTTCGGCCGGACGCACTTTCAATGCGGCCTCCAGCTGGCCGCGGACCAGCTCGGCCTTGGCCTCGATGTCCAGCCCGGTGAGTACGAACGTCGTCGCATTGCGGAAACCGCCGATGCTGTTGCACGACACCTTCAACGTCGGCGGCGGGGCCTCGCCCGTCACGCCGTCAATACGCACCCGGTCGGGGCCGTCGGAACTCAGCCGCACCGAATCCACCCGCAACGTCACATCGGGATTGGCGTAGCGCGCCCCGGTGATCTCGTAGAGCAGTTGCGCGGTGACCGTGCCGACGCTGACCTGCCCGCCGGTGCCGGGATGTTTGGTGATCACCGAGGAGCCGTCGGGGAAGATCTCGGCGATCGGGAAGCCGGGCCGCGCCAGATCGGGTATTTCGGTGAAGAACGCGTAATTACCGCCGGTGGCCTGGGTGCCGCATTCGATGACGTGACCGGCGGCCACCGCCCCGGCCAGCGCGTCATAGTCGGTGGCCGACCAGCCGAAGTGTGCGGCCGCGGGCCCGACGATCACCGACGCATCGGTCACCCGGCCGGTGACCACGACGTCGGCGCCGGCATTCAGGCAGTCGACGATGCCCCAGGCGCCCAGGTAGGCATTGGCCGCGAGCGGAGCACCCAACCCCAGCTCGCCGGCCCGGGCCACCAGATCGTCACCCTCGACGTGCGCCACATTGACGGTGAGCCCGAGGCGCTCGGCCAGGGCCCGCACCGCGGCGGCCAGCCCGGCCGGGTTCAGGCCGCCGGCGTTGGCCACGACCTTCACGCCCTGGTCCAGGGCCAGGCCCAGCGACTCCTCCAGCTGCCGCAGGAGAGTCTTCGCATAGCCACGGTCGGGGTCCTTGGCGCGGTCCCGGGCCAGGATGAGCATGGTCAGTTCGGCGAGGTAATCGCCGGTCAGATAGTCCAGCTCACCGCCGGTGAGCATGTCGTGCATCGCGGCCAGCCGATCACCGTAGAAGCCGGAACAGTTGCCGATGCGCACCGCACCAGACTCTGAACGCACACGTACTCCCATCGACGCTGACCAACGTACCAACCAACCGGTAGGTTAGCCGGTGCCGCGGGCCGCGCGTCAAGGGCTGACCCAAGTGTTTTGCAGCCTGCCGTTTTGGAACCGGTGGCGGGCAACCGTTACTCTGTACCCAATCGTCGCCGCCGGCGAGCTCATCGTTTCGCGCGGTAACAACCCTAAGCAAGGAGATGCACGTCATGGCTGTGCCCAAGCGCAGAATGTCGCGCGCGAACACCCGTAGCCGGCGCGCGCAGTGGAAGGCCGAGGCCACCGGCCTGGTCACCGTCAACGTTGCGGGTCAGGCGCGCAAGGTACCGCGTCGCCTGCTCAAGGCCGCGCGCCTGGGTCTGGTCGACCTCGACAAGCGTTAGACCGCAGACACTTTTACCAAAAAGCGCTATCACCCGTGATAGCGCTTTTTGTCGTGTCGCACTCTCCTCATTGGTGATCCCCAGGGCCGGCCATCAGGGCCGTGCGGCCACGCAAAAATGCTCGGCGAATTTGCGGCGTGCCTCTCAGCCCACTCTCAGACAGCGGGTTGAGACTGTGCCTGTGCGCATACTTGTCGTTGATGACGATCGCGCTGTGCGCGAATCCCTGCGCCGGTCGCTCTCCTTCAACGGTTATTCGGTCGAGCTTGCCCAAGACGGTGTGGAAGCCCTCGACGCGATTGCCAAAGACCGGCCCGACGCCGTCGTATTGGACGTGATGATGCCGCGGCTGGACGGCCTGGAAGTGTGCCGGCAGCTGCGCAGTACCGGAGACGATCTGCCGATCCTGGTGCTGACCGCCCGCGACTCGGTGTCCGAGCGGGTCGCCGGGCTGGACGCCGGTGCCGACGACTACCTGCCCAAGCCGTTCGCGCTGGAGGAACTGCTCGCGCGGATGCGGGCGTTGCTGCGCCGGACCATCACCGACGACGGCGTCGACTCGGAGAAGCTGACCTTCTCGGACCTGACCCTGGATCCGGTGACCCGTGAGGTGACCCGCGGCCAGCGCCAGATCAGCCTGACCCGCACCGAGTTCTCGCTGCTGGAGATGCTGATCGCCAACCCGCGGCGGGTGCTCACCCGCAGCCGCATCCTCGAAGAGGTGTGGGGCTTCGATTTCCCGACCTCGGGCAATGCCCTCGAGGTGTACATCGGTTACCTGCGCCGCAAGACCGAAGCCGACGGCGAGCCGCGGTTGATCCACACCGTGCGCGGCGTCGGCTACGTGCTGCGCGAAACGCCCCCCTGATTTGATGGCGCTCACTCCGAACTCTGGACGGCCCGCCGTCGTAAACACCTGGCGAACCGCCAACCTACGGAACACCAGCTCGCTGTCACTGCGCTGGCGCGTGATGATGCTCGCGATGTCGATGGTGGCCCTGGTGGTGGTGCTGATGGCCGTCGCCGTCTACGCCGTGGTGTCCCGCGCGCTCTACGACGACCTGGACAACCAGCTGCACAGCCGCGCCCGGCTGCTCATCGAGAGTGGGTCGCTGGCCGCCGATCCCGGCAAGGCGATCGAGGGCACCGCGTACTCCGACGTCAACGCGATGCTGGTGATACCCGGTCGGTCCATCTACACCGCCAACCAGCAGGGCCAGCTGCTGCCGCTGGGCCAGCCGGAGAAGGACGTCATCTCCGGCGAGCTGTTGATGTCGTTGCGCACGGTCAACCATCAGCGGGTGCTCGCGGTGCACCTGGCCAACGGAAGTTCGCTGCTGATCTCCAAGAGCCTGGCCCCCACCGTTCAAGTGCTGCGAAGCCTGGGCACGGTGCTGCTCATCGTCGGCGGCGTCGGGGTCGCGGTGGCCGCCATGGCAGGTGGTGCGGTCGCCAGAGCCGGGCTGCGGCCGGTGGGCAGACTCACCGAAGCCGCTGAACGGGTGGCCCGCACCGACGACCTGCGGCCCATCCCGGTGGTCGGCAGCGACGAGCTGGCCCGGCTCACCGAGGCGTTCAACATGATGCTGCGGGCGCTGGCCGAATCGCGAGAACGCCAGGCCCGATTGGTCTCCGACGCCGGGCACGAGCTGCGCACCCCACTGACCTCGCTGCGCACCAACGTCGAACTGCTGATGGCCGCCCAGGAACCGGGCGCCCCTCGGCTGCCCGAGGACGAGATGGCCGGCTTGCAGGCCGATCTGATCGCCCAGATCGAGGAGCTCTCCACTCTGGTCGGCGATCTCGTCGACCTGACCCGCGACGACGCCGGAGGCGTCACCCCCGAACCGGTCGACATCTCCGAGGTGGTCGACCGCAGCCTGGAGCGAGTCCGGCGTCGCCGCAACGACATCGAGTTCGACGTCGACGTCATCGGCTGGCAGGTGTTCGGCGATGCGCCCGGATTGGGCCGAGCGGTGCTCAACCTGCTCGACAACGCCGCCAAGTGGAGCCCGCCCGGCGGGCAGGTCGGGGTTCGGCTGCACCAGGTCGACCCGATGCACGCCGAACTGGTGGTCTCCGATCACGGGCCCGGAATCCCGCCGCAGGAACGCGGTCTGGTGTTCGAGCGGTTCTACCGTTCCGACGCGGCCAGGGCGATGCCCGGATCCGGGCTGGGATTGGCTATCGTCCAGCAAGTGGTGCTCAAACACGGTGGCGCGCTTCGTATCGACGAGACGGTGCCGGGGGGCAATCCGCCCGGGGCGTCGATTCACATGCTGCTGCCGGGGCAGCCGATCCCCCCTGCCGACGCGACACGCGCGCCCTCGGTCGACGACGAGCCCACTGTCGGCGTAGACAAAAGGTGAGACAGTTAACTCGGTCGGGCAGCAGGTCGTGAATGGATCGAAAAATCTCTAAGTGGATTCTCAGCCCATCGAGGCAACGTATGTGACACCAAATTCGTTGGACGCAGTGACAGACGCAGAGGTTCGATACACGGGTCGGGCAGGGTCAGAGGTAAGGCCGGCGGACCTTTTAAATAGAGAAGAGCGCGCAGGACGATGACGAATCACCCGAGGTACCCCCAGCAGCCCGATCAGCACCACAGCGGCGGCGCTTCCGGTTACCCGGGCGCGCGTCCCGATCCGTATCAGCAGCAGCAATACGACTGGCGCTACGCGCGCCAGCAGCAGCCCTCGCAGCAACACCAGCCGCAGCAGGCCTACCGCGCACCGTATGACCCCTACCGGATTCCGGCCAGCCCCCAGCCGATCCCGGCCAAGAAGCGGTCCAAGGCCGGGCTGGCCGCGGGCGCGCTCGCGCTGGCCGTGGTGTCGGCAGGCATCGGCGGCGGTGTGGCTACGCTGGTCCGCGACGACACCCCGCGGCTGGGCAACCAGAGCATCGGTGCGGCGCCGTCGGTCCCCGCAGCCGCCCTGCCCGCCGGTTCGGTGGAGCAGGTGGCGGCCAAGGTGGTGCCGAGCGTGGTCAAGCTGGAGACCGACATGGGCCGCGCCTCCGAGGAAGGCTCGGGCATCATCCTGACCTCCGACGGGCTCATCCTCACCAACAACCACGTTGTCCAGGCCGCTGCCAAGCAGGGCGCACCCGGGGCGCCGCCCGGCGCGCCCGCCGCCACGACCAAGGTGACGTTCTCCGACGGGACGACCAAACCGTTCACCGTGGTGGGCACCGACCCCAGCAGTGACATCGCGGTGGTCCGGGCGCAGGACGTTTCGGGTCTGACCCCGATCATGCTCGGTTCGTCGGCCAATCTTCGAGTGGGCCAAGACGTGGTGGCGGTCGGATCGCCGCTCGGCCTGGAAGGCACCGTCACCACAGGCATCGTCAGCGCGCTGAACCGGCCGGTCGCCGCGGGTGGAGACACCCGCAATCAGAACACCGTGCTCGACGCGATCCAGACCGATGCCGCGATCAACCCTGGTAACTCCGGTGGTGCGCTGGTCAACATGAACGGTGAACTGGTCGGGATCAACTCGGCGATCGCCACCATGGGCGGAGATTCGCCGCAGGGCCAGAGCGGTTCGATCGGTCTGGGCTTCGCGATCCCGGTGGATCAGGCCAAGCGGATTGCCGACGAGCTGATCCAGCACGGGACGGCCTCGCACGCCACGCTGGGCGTGCAGGTGAGCAATGACACCGCCACCGACGGCGCCAAGATCGTCGAGGTCACCGGCGGCGGTGCCGCCGCTGTGGCCGGGCTGCCCAGCGGTGTGGTGGTCACCAAGGTGGACGACCGGGCGATCGGCAGTGCCGACGCACTCGTCGCGGCCGTGCGGTCCAAGGCCCCCGGCGACAAGGTCACGCTGACCTACCTGGATCAGGCCGGCAAGCCGCAGACCGTCGACGTCACCCTCGGACGGGCCGAGCAGTGAGCACGCTGATCGGGGGCAGCGGACCTACCGCACTCCGTGTGGCTGCACCGCTGTCCGTCGCCGGATATACGGTTGCAGGCATGGAACAGCCAGGGGAGTTGGTGGGCCGGGCGCTCGTCGTCGTCGTGGACGATCGCACTGCGCATGGCGAAGAGGACCACAGCGGTCCGTTGGTCACAGAATTGTTGGGTGAAGCCGGTTTCGTCGTCGACGGAGTCGTGGTTGTGGCGGCCGACGAGGTCGAGATCCGCAACGCGCTGAACACCGCGGTGATCGGCGGTGTCGATCTGGTGGTGTCGGTTGGCGGCACGGGGGTGACACCGCGCGACGTCACGCCGGAGGCCACCCGCGACATCCTGGACCGCGAGCTGCTCGGTATCGCCGAGGCGCTGCGGGCCTCGGGGCTGTCGGCCGGCATCGTGGACGCCGGGGTGTCCCGCGGCCTGGCCGGAATCTCGGGCAGCACGTTGGTGGTGAACATCGCCGGATCGCGGGGCGCGGTGCGCGACGGAATGGCGACGCTGGGACCGCTGGCCGGACAAGTCATCGGCCAGCTATCGAGTTTGGAGATCTGACCACTACCGAAACGGCGGCCGCTGGCCGCCGTTTCTGCTATTCGGGGGAAACCTGGACGTGCACATCCCGCTGGTTAAGGGCAGGTTAACGGACGCCGTGGGCGCCGCTAGGATGAAATGTGATGTTCATCACAAAGGGGAATGGTGATGCCGGAATCAAACAGAATGTCCCGCCACGCAGTTAACAAGATCTTCGGTGACGCCCTCCCGGAGATCGCTCCGGATGAACGCGACACCGCTTCGCCGGACGACGACGCCGAGCGCGACCGGTGGCTGCGGAACAACATTCCGCCGCACCATCAGTGAGTGTGTGAGTGGCCAGTGACGGCGCAAAACAGGTGGATCTGGATGTGATCTCGATCGCTTCTTTGTTACCTAGGCGAACGACGACGCCGCATTGCTCATGGGCCCTAAGCCCAGCGTCACGGTCCAGTTGGGGTTCCGCTGTCCGGTCTCCAGCAAACTTCGGTCGGCGTGGGTCATGCGGGCTCGCTGATATCTGTTCGCGTTGCCGCCCGGATGCCGCCCAGTTATGTTCCTCGTGTCACTCAAGGATGAACAGAACCTAAGAGCAGCGTGTGAGCTTTTTAATCCATGCCACATGCAGGCCTCGCACGGTCGTACGGTCTTGGTGACCGGCGTCAACAGAAGATCGGTGGCCGAAGGATCACCGGCGATATAGCTAGGGAGAACATGAAGGCATTCAGTCGGGTGCTGGTGGCGATGGTGGCAGCCATCGCTGGCGCCATGGCGACGTTGTTTGTCGGCGCGGGCACTTCTCATGCAGGTCTGGACAATGAACTGACCTTGGTCGATGGCCAGGATCGGACTCTGACCGTGCAGCAGTGGGACACCTTCCTCAACGGTGTGTTCCCGCTGGACCGCAACCGGCTGACCCGTGAG
>NZ_JARXVE010000016.1 GCF_029893345.1 Mycolicibacterium frederiksbergense
GTCGCGCAGGAGGCCATGTACCCGGTGATCGCCACCGACTCGGCCGGTGCACCGTTGACCGGTACCAACAGCTACACCGTGCGGTTCGCGCCCGGACAGTTGCCGCCGGTCAACTCGTTCTGGTCGATCACCATGTACAAGATGCCGCAGAGCCTGTTGGTGGCCAACCCCATCAACCGGTACCTGATCAACTCGCCGATGCTGCCCAACCTGATCCACGACCCCGACGGCGGCATCACCATCCACGTGCAGAACCAGTCACCCGGCTCCGACAAGGAGGCCAACTGGCTACCCGCACCGGACGGACCATTCCAAATGATCCTGCGACTGTACTGGCCCAAGGAAGAAGCACTCAACGGCACCTGGAAAGCACCCCAAGCCGTCAGAAGCTGACCACGCCGCCTTCGCTGAACCACAAAGAAGGGCCGCATCTCTGCGGCCCTTCTCTTGTGGAGCTAACTGTCATATTTGCGACGTCTTTCGTGTCACTCCTCCCACCTTCATTGCTACCGCCGAATACGACATCCTCCGCGACGACGGCACGGAGATGGCCCGACGCCTGCACGCTGCCGGTCGCTGTGTGCACCACGTCGACTATGCCGGCATGATCCACGGCTTCTACTGGATGAACGCCACCCTCGACGACACACGCGTCCTGCAGCACGACCCGGCAACCTGGCTCCTCACTCAGCATGGACGATGAGGGCCATAACGTGCTGATGTCGCGAGGATGTTCTCACCGCTGTTGTTGACCACGCTCTACATCGCCTCGGCCCACCTCGACCTGGAAGCTCTTGACGCCCCACACGTCGGAGACCCTGAAGTGCACCCTTTTGGGCCTACCGAACAGCGTGGTCTTCACCACCGTTCCCATGGCACCCGCAGGAACCAACGGGACGTCCACCCCCTCGATCTGTCGGCAAGCAGTGACTGAGTCGCCCTTGCGGCAAGCCATTGTCCCAAACCCCCTCGGTTCCCCACTGATCAGTCGGGGCGGAACTCGCTCAACAGCCCCGACCGGTGACATGCATCGTGTCCGATTGATCACCATGCCCGTCGTAGATTCCTGCGATCGCGCGATGGCGCAAAGATCGCTGCGTGCGTCACATACATTCTGAACCAGCGAATTTCGACAACCAGGCCAAGGCTGCGTTCTTGGCAGGCGTGCCAAAGCCGCTTTTCGCCCCGTCGCCGATCTAGTTGACGGTCGAATTCAGCTGCTTGCCAATCGAATCCGTGGCCTCTTCGATCCTGCTGCCAGCGTGATTCGCACTGGCGCCCACTGTCGCGACCCCCGCGGCGAGTGATGAGCGAACACTGAACTGCATGGACTTCCCCCTTTATGACGTCCGGCAGTTTCGAAGCTACCTGAGGGAACGCTGATAGCCAACCAATTTTAATGAACTCGAACACGTTCAGATCTGCCACTTCACCGGCGCCAAAAGCGGCGGACTTCGGTCGTGACGAATAGTGGCCCAGAATCAGCCGCCCTAGCCGCGCCAGAAATCGGTACCACACTTGATCGCGATTCGGGACTAACATCCTGCGTCGCAATATATTTCACCGGCATCCACGATAGGTTCCGGTAAGTGTCTGCTACGGATCGGGCTTGCGGCCCGATCGGAATGCCAGGACGGTCCCGGCAACGCCGGTGAGCAACGCCAAGGCCGCCACCAGCATGTACAGATATTCGCTGGTGGGCGAATACTCCGTCCTGTCAACAAGATCCAACCCAACGCGGACCACCACGGCAGCGGCCAACCAGCTCAGCAGCACCCGCGCTCCTAAGCTCAGCAGAGCTCGAAGTCGGTTCATACGTCTGTGGCCACCATCGGAACGATGCCGTGGACGGCTACTAGGCACTCAATCATGGAAACACGCGCAGACAAGACCGACACATCGGGTGCCCGGTGTCAGTGGTCTGGAATGGGGAGATAGATGTGCGACTCCCGGTTCGAACGTAGATATTCGGTTGCTGATTGCTACGTCGCCACCGGAAGATTGCTCGTTGTGGAACCCGTTGTCTTGCAAACAGCCCGCCTCGTGCTGCGGTGCGTGACTTCAACTGACGAGGATGCTCTCGTAAACGCGTGTAACGATCCTCTGCTCGCCCGATATGTGCCAGTTCCATCACCGTATCTGCATGAGGACGCCCGCAAGTACGTTGCTGAGGTGGCCGAGGGGTGGGCCGCCGACACAGAGTTTGCGTTCGGGTTCTATGTCGCCTCGACAGGTCAACTTGCTGGCACCTGTGGGCTCAAGCGAAGGGCACAAGGAACAGTTGAGGTCGGCTACTGGACTGCGTCACAACATCGCGGTCACGGGTTCGCCACCGAAGCGGTCCGACGGTTGTGCCAGTGGGCATTTGACGAGCTGGATTTCGGTCAGATCGAGTTGTGGGCGGAGGTGGAGAACGACAGCTCGCGTGCTGTCGCAACCAGGGTCGGCTTCAAAATGGACCGGCTGCTACGGCACCAACCACATCAAGCCAACCCGGCCGGCCCATCACGAGACTGGTGGATAGGGAGCCTGGAGTCACGACCGATCTGAACCGACCGTGATTGGTCGAAACACACAGTAGCCTCAAATCATCTGGGGATACAGAGCGCAATCCCACGGCCTCGCGCGGCCGGATCCGACGGCGAATCAGCGCTGCGAGGGTGACGGCAGGGTTGTAGTGCCCGCATAGATCATCACCATCAGGGACCCGCCGATCGCCAGAGCCGCCAGTGGGCTGCGAGTGGCCACTGCCGCGCCGACAGGGACCGAGACCGCAGCGCTGGTTCGACGTCTAGTCTGACGCAGCATGGATCCAGCCCAGATTTGGAGAGTGCCGCCCTATGAGTCGTACGTGCAAGCGTCGTTGACCGATGGGCTGATCGATGCGACCGAACAGCAGCTGGGTGTGCGCTTGCCCGAGTCACTTGTCGCTTTGCTCCACTACCAGAACGGCGGCTACCTACACGTCGGGTTCCCGGGGGGCCTCGACTACAACACCACTCACGACATCATTCGGGGTATCGGCCCGAAGTACCCGTGTCTGGACAAGGGCGCCTGGTGGCACGACGACGAGGACTTCGAGCCCAGGCCGGTCGGGGCCGAATGGCTCATTCCCTTCGACGGGGACGGGCACTGGGACCTGTGCCTCGACTACCGGCGATCACCGACAGATCCGGCCGGTCTGCGAACGCATCCCGCCGTCGTCGTGATCGACACCGAAGAAATTGAGCCCAACATCGAATCGTTCGTCGCCACGTCGTTCGACGACTATCTCGGCCAGCTCGTGCCGTCAGCCGACCGGTAGGCGCAACGGGCGCTCGAGCCTCTGAGGCTCGGATGTCGCCCCTGAGAGACCTGATCTCGCGCACAAGACCCGGCTGAGGTTCAGCTCATACCATGTCCCCCACCGCTATGACACTCCTTCGTGGTCTCACTCCACTGGACAACAAAGAAGGGCCGCATCTCTGCGGCCCTTCTCTTGTGGAGCTGCCGGGAATTGAACCCGGCCATACGATGGCGTTTATGCAGGTCGGGCCACATTTCGCTCCTCGTTTGATGAATGAAAATGAACGACTTTTGACGAGTTTCCCCAGGGCGGGATCGGAGCCGGGTGACTTGGTCACCCGACGGTCACATACGGGTATGGGGTATCGGTCGGTCGGCAAACTGCTCCCCGTTGTCGTCGCCGCCAATTACCATCCACGCATGGCACAAGATGCCGACCCGACGGGGGTTGTGGAGTCGGTCGAATCAATGGAAGAGGCAGCGGCACCCACGGAGCTAGCTGGTGTCGCAGAAGCGGACACCATGTCTGCCTACGCGTGGGGCGAGGATGGTCCTGATGATTATCAGGATGATCCGGTGCGTCGTTGGCCAGCATGGGTCACAGCTGGCGCGGTAGCCGCGAGCCTGGCGGTAGTTGGCGGCGCAGCGTGGGTCGCCGTGCCGCATCTACGCGGCACGCAAGCGGCTTCCGTGCCGCCTATCCCGGCCGCGACACCAAGTCCCGTGCCGCCGAAAGCCGACCCACCGCCACCTCCCGAACCAACAGTGCCGCCGGTTGTCCAGCTTGAAGGTGAGGACGGGAAGTTCATCACCGAGATGCGCGGCTACGGTGTGCCGGTCAGTGATCAGGATCCCCAGTGGACCGCCAACCTAGGGCGCGCCGTCTGCACGACAATCCAAGACGGCGGGCCCACTCGCTATCCGCCGGGGACGTGGGTGGTGATGAACCTCTCCAATGCGGTGATGGTCAACAATCCGGGGTGGACGAGGCAACAGGCATCGCGGTTCACCAACGGGGCCATCGACCACTTCTGCCCGGAAGCACGCGGGCGGAGTCAGGAAGAGATCGCCGCACTACCACCCGACGAGCGGTTCCTCGCGATGCTGCAGGATCGTTTGGGCATAACCCCGGTCGATGGCTCGATCGTCCGCGCTGGCCGGCAGATGTGCGTCTGGAAGTCTCAAGGCTGGACGATCAGCCAGATTGTTGATGCGACGAATAGCCCGAATTCGCGCGACAAGGAGATAGAGATCGCTGAAGCTGCGATTGATGCCTACTGCCCGCAGTACCGGTAGTCCTACCGCTTTCCGGCCCACTTTCGGACGGTCATGCGGTCTATGCCAAGTTCAGCGGCAATCTGAGTCTCGGGCACGCCTTCTGCAATGGCTGATCTGCCGATTACTTCTGCGACCCGCAGCGCCTCGGCCGCAGCGGCGCGGGTCTTGGTGAGCTTCCGGCCGTGGGCGCGCCGTTCGTCGGCGGTGTAGTGGCTCGTCATGATCGTTCCACGAGGCCGTCGCCGACATAGACGAATCCGGCGCGTATGAGTGAGCGGTTGTAGGAGTTGAATTCCTCGGTCGGGTCGATGTTGATGACGATGTCGTGGCCGTTGTTGGCGCCAATGATGATGAGGTGGTCGCCCGTCTCGTCTATGCGGATGTCGGTGGCGTACGTGGTGGCGTTCATGTAGACCACTCTACATCACAAACTGTAGACATGTCTACATGTTCCGAACAAAAAAGCCCGCCCCTCCGCTAGGAGAGAGCGGAGGGGCGGTGCAGTAGATAAGACGCGACAGGACCGGGAACGGTTCCCGCAGAAAAGGGCGGACTATCGACTGCGTAGGTGCTGCTCAATGCTGTTGAGACGGCCGCCGTGGTCGCCGAGCGTCGTAGCCAGGCCATCCACCTTCGCCCCGAGTGCGGCGAACTGCTCATCCAGGTCGTCGCGCAGGTTGGTGGTGTGCGAATTCTTGACCTGGTTCTTCACCTGCACCAGAAGCCAAGTGGCGATCACCAAAGCAACGGCGATGATCAGCCAGGTGGCCAGCCCATACCAATCATGGGCGAGGTCGGTCGGCAGATCAGGCATCCCATCAGCGATGGTCACAGGGCTCCGTCCAGCTTCACCGGGGTAGCCGACTTCGGGGTGCCGATGGGCAGCTTGCCGACCAGTCCGGCTTTGATCAGGGAGCCGAGCGCGGCAACCACGGTCACGTTGATGGCGGCTTTCCAATTGATGGCCCACAAGTCGAAGTGATCGACCGAAACCAGGTAGCCGAGGAAAGCGAACAACGCGGTGGAGAAAACACGATCAGCGGCGTCTTTCCACCAGGTGATGCTGAACATGGTCAACCTTTCGTGTTGCGGTAGGCGAGAATTGCGGCGGTGGTGATGGCCATGGCTCTGTAGAGGCATCCGAGGATCACCACCGCGACGTACATCAGGCCGCGGCTGGCGCAGCGGCGATCGCGCCGAGGTGGTCGACGGCGTACTGGATCCCGGTCCGGCCGTCGGCGGTCACCGGCCGCCACTCGTAGGTGATGTGCGGTGCGGTCGGCGGGTTCTGCGCGACGAACTGCAGGGCGATGGTGATCGACTTGCCGAGCGCCACCACGTTCAGCGGTTTGGCCAACAGCTCCAGCACCTGCTCGGCCAGGCCGCCCTTGCCGGTGAGCGCCGCGACGATCGCGGTGGCCGAGTTGATGTCGAGGCCGAGCTGGATGGCGGCCATGTAGCAGGCGGTGATGTTGTCGCCTGCCTGTTTGTCGAGCGCCTTCGGCCCGGCGGGCACCGATCCGTACATGTCGCCTGGGTTGACGATGTCCACCACGGTGTCCGGGGTGTTGGTCACCCGTTTGGCCGCGATGCCGCGGCCGTCGGAGTAGAGCAGCCCGGGCCCACTGTGGCCCTCTTCCCGCATCGGGTTCCCGAAGGTGACACCACCGATGAAGTTGGAGCGCAGGTGATACAGGCGTCCGCCCGGGGTGATGATCTCCAGCAGCACCCGAGACATGGCTTCGGCGCCCTGGGAGTAGCCGACCATCGCGAACGTCTGGAATGGGTGCGCCAAGATCCACGCGATGGCCCACTCCACCGCGATGTCGACCGACTTCGCATAGGACGGGGCGCTGGGGTCTGGGGAGCCGATGAACCCGAACGACCACGGCGCCTGCACCGGCACCTCGAAAATCGGGGCCTCCAGGACGTCGAGCGCACCACCGACAACCCATGACGGGTAGCCGGTGCCCGGGGCCGCCCAGGTGCCGGCGAACGTGAGCACCGCGTGCCGGACGAACGCGACGCCGCGCCGGTCGGCGAGCAGCTCGGCGAAGGTGGCCATCAGTCGACCCAGCGCACCGACGTTGCGCCGTTGTGGCCGTGGATCTTTTCGACCGATTCGATCGAGTCCCACGTCACGGTCGAGCGATGCTCACCGACCACCCAGCGGAGCGCGACGCGGCCATCCGAGAACTGGACGCCTTCTGCGACGGTCCCGGTGCCCGATACGCCGCTGACATCCTCAACGCGTTCGAGAACGAACCGCCGCGCCGATGGCGCTGCCGCGGTCACCGCTCCGCCTTGAGCGCGTCGGTAGCCGGCGAGGTGGACTGGCCGGCTGCCGTGCGGCGGGCGATCAGGTCCTCCATCAGCTCGATCATCACGTCGCCGTGATCGCGCTCGATGCCGTCGGAGAACTTGTTGCGCCAGGCGATCTGCTCACCGATGGTGACGGTTTGCTCGTCGCTGTCGGTGTGGCCGTTCTGCCACGACCCGTCGGGCTGCACTCGACCCCACGGGCCCCGGGCCGGGTCCTTCACGATCGCGTTGAACGGGCGCGCGAACCGCGAGTACACGAACCGCCACGTCTGCGGCCAGCCGCCGCGCTTCTGCGGGTCAGACGGCGGGAACACGCCGCGGGACTGGGCTTCGAGCTCTTCTGCTGCAGACATGGTGATCTCTCCTGATCCGGTGGTGCTGGTGAGGGTGAGCAGCGCATCGCCCATCGCGAGCGCACGGTTGTAGCGGCCGATCCGGTCATCGATGCCGTTGGCACGGCCGGTCTTCGGGTTGGTGCCGTTGACCGCGCGGGATCCGCCTTCGATGTCGCGGCGGTCGGCATAGTCATTCATCGGGCGTTGCGTGGTCCAGTACCAGGTGACGCCGATGAATCCGTAACGGTCGCTGGCCAACTGGGCGGGATCGTCGACGAAGAACGTCGGCGTCGGCACCAAGCCCTTACCGTGGGCCCACTGCGACAGATTCGTGTAGTGGCCCCGACCGGTGACCTGGATCGGACCGCGGCCCTTAAACCGGATCCCGTCGCCGGGCTGGCAGTTGCCGAGATCGCTGCAGCGGCCTTCGTATTCGGCGCCGGACGCGATCTCCTCCATGTAGCGCAGCCCGCCGGACTCGTGGCCAATCTGCGCGGCCCACATGGCGATCCGCTCCACCGTGGTACAACCGCAATCGGCCAGGCACTGGGATGCGGCGGGCAGTAGCGCGGCGAACCGGTCCCGGGTGACCACGCTGGGTGACATGGCCTGAGCCAGCACCGACACCTGATCAGCGGTCGGCGCGCTGGGCCCACCGGTGGCCGGCTGTACGTCGGCGTAGGCGTAGCCCTTCGGCGGGATCAGAGTGGCGCACTGGTCAAACGAGATCCAATAGCCCTGAGGCTGGAAACCACTGTCAGCGATCCACACCGCCCGGGCGGCCGAGGCGTCGTCGTACCCCATCGCCGCGACGTAGTGGTATGTGGTTCCGCCGGAGTACCGCGGCGACACCGACCCCTTCACGCCGCGCGGCTTGTTCGACGGTGGCGCGACCCAGTTCATGACGACGCCGAAACCGCCGTCGATCGAGCGTTTCAGGTTGGCCCACAACGCTTCTTTCTGCGCCGCGGTCGCCGGGTCCCGCTCCAGATAGACCGAGGCGTAGCGGGCGTCGGGGACGATGTTGTCCAGGACACGCTCGATCAGCCCGACGTAGTCGGTGCCGTTCGTGGTGGTGCCGATCTGCCGAGCCAGATCCGACTCAGCCACGATGATGCCGCGGGAGTTAAGCACCACCTGCGTCGCGGCCGGGCCGCACCAGTAGCCGGTCTCCTGCGGCACAACCGCCCGGTCATACGGGAGTACCTTCTCAGCCATCAGCGGTCCCGCTTAAAGATGCCGCCGATGATGTCGGCGATTTGATCACCGAGCAGCGGCAGCCCCTTGAGGTTTTCCCCAAGGCCGCCCGCGAGACTTCCCGCCAATGCCATGACTGTAGAAGTCACCTGCTCCGGCAGGTTCGACAGGTCCGGGAGCTTCGCCACGATCTGGTCGTCCAGGTCGGACAGGTCGGGGAGTTTCGCCTCCAAGCGGTCGGCGATGCGGTCCGCTATCCGGTCGGCGAGGGGCCCGAAGAGTGTGGCGATGAGTTGGCCGATGCGTTCCACGGCTGGTCCTTTCGGCAGGGACGACGAATAGCCGCGCGTTTATGAAACGGCGGCTGCGGTTTGTGCTGGTCGGTGGCTAAAAGCTGGTGAAAGTCAAAGCCAAAGAACTTTGCACTTTCGTTGGATATAGCAAGTTTTCGCGCGGTTTTTTACAGGTCACCAGGAAGCGATGGTGTCGCGGTCGATCAGGTGCTCCACGGGTCCGATGCCGTAGAGGAACGCGACGGTAAGCACGGCGAACAGCGCTCCGCTGACGAGCAGGCCGCAGCCGAGCGCGCGGGTCATGGCGCGGCCAGATCGGACCAGTCAGCGACTTCGTTGTCGGTGGCCCAATGCCCGCCATTGGCTGGATGCATCACGCCCCAGCGATCATCGGCGGCCTGGACAGCAACAGCGCCGAACATGTGCGATTCACGGTCGGTGCACTGCTTGACGGTGGGCGGCTTCTTCGCGGCCATGATCAGACTCCTTGTGGGACGGTGAACTCGGCACGGTATGCGGTGTCGTCGAGGACGCGGATGACCCCGGTGGAGGCGACGACGATCCAGGCTGTGGCTTCGCCGAGCATTTCGGGGCTGTCGCCCGGTCGCTGCAGGCGGATACGCCAATGCACGCTCCCATCCGCTTCTCGCCGGCCCTCTACTGCTCCACGGATCAGTAGTCCGCCCTGCAGGCCGGAGTCGATGGCCCCGACGAGTTCCATGGCGTCACCGACGAGTCCACTGAACTGCATCGACTGATAGTTGGGTTGCTGGATCGGTTCTGCTGGCATGAACGGCACTGCCCCTCCTACGGTTCCGGTTTGACGATGATGTTGCGGTTGGCGAAGTTGACGGTGCCGCTGCTGCTCTTGTACACCGCCTTGAATGTGGTGGTTCCTGGGGTCAGTCGGGTCAGTCCGGTGTAGTGGAATCGGTTTGACAGGGTGCCACCCAGTCCCGAAGCGCCGGCCCATGTTCCGCGAGCACATCGGGTATCGGCCGCCGCCATGGTGTTGGCACCCGAAACGGCGATCCCCACGAACCCGGTCTGAGCAGTGAGGGCCGTGGTGGCCATCTCGGCCGAAATATCCACTACGACTTCCCCGCTCGGCGGAACCACAATGGTGACCGAGGGTCCGACTGTAGCCAGGTCCACATAGGCGGCGCTGCTGGTGCCCTGCGACGTGGCGATCGTATTGCTGGTGATGCGTGAGGGTGTGCCGGTATCCAAGAAGCCGAACTGAATGATCGAACCCGGTGACGCCGAATCCGATGAGCCCCAGCCGCCGGACCGGTAGCTGGCGCCCAGCGAGGATGCATGCGTGGTGTCGTTGTACGAGTCGAACGGGGTGCCGTTGACACTGATCGTGTAGATGTAGCCGTCGTCGGAGGTCAGGGAGAACGCGTTGAACGGGACGGCATCGCCGAGCGTGCCGGTCTTCCACGCCGACTTGGTTCCCGACGAGACGCGACCCAGCTCATAGTTCGTCACGCCGCTAACGGTTTTCACCCACAGATACACGTAGCTGGTGAACGCCGAGTTGGCGCGGATGATCAGGATGTGGCCGCCGGATGCCCCGTTCGGGGGAACACGGCTCCAGGTGGCCGCCGCAGTCATAGCGTCAGTGAGGGCGACCCCGGTGTTCAGCTTGTAGGTCGGGAGCAGCAGTGTCCCCATGGAGGTGAACGCCGCCGGCATGCCCGCCTGCGCTCGCAGCCATGCGCA
This sequence comes from Mycolicibacterium frederiksbergense, assembly GCF_029893345.1. Taxonomy (GTDB): domain Bacteria; phylum Actinomycetota; class Actinomycetes; order Mycobacteriales; family Mycobacteriaceae; genus Mycobacterium; species Mycobacterium frederiksbergense_B. The sequence continues at coordinate 10,436 of NZ_JARXVE010000016.1, forward strand.
GCCGTCTGCGCCGTCGGCCGCGCCGAACCCTGTTGCCGTCCCCGCACCGCCAGCACCGACCGTTAGGGAGAGTGCGCCGGTGGCGGCACCGGGACCGAGCGTGACCGTGCCCCACGAGCCGGCGTTGCCGCCCTTGCCTTGGACGCTGAACCAATCGCCAGCACCGCCGCCACCACCCGGCGAGCGACCCTTCGCCCCCACAGGGGCTTCGCCGCCACCCTCGTACAGAATGTCGTTGAGCATCCGGTTGCCGGGGCCCCAGCCCTTGGGGTGCGAGCCCGTCCCTGAGCCGACCGATGCGCCACCCACGCCGGTCGCCTTGGCAACCCCCGCGACCCTGAACACTGTGTCAGTGCCCGCGCCCGACGAATCGGTGAGCCCGCCACCGCCGCCACCACCACCGCCGAGGACGGGCACGTCGAGCGAGTCAGTCGCATGGTTGAACCACATGGGCAGCGTGGGGGTGTAGTTGCCCGCCACGTCGAAGACCGCTGTCTCGGGCTGCCGGAACGTGACCACCTCGCGGAAGCCGTTCACGTCACCCCTGCTCAGTAGGTCCGAGATCTGCGCCGAATGTCGACTGAGTAGGGCCGCCGCGCCGGCCAGCACGCCATCTGCTTGCGCCTGCGTAGCACTCTCGGCGTTGTTGCCGCCGAGGTTGTTGTAGATCCGGGTGATGGTGCCCCACGCCGTCGCATGCGCCGTTGTCGCGGTGGCGTCCGCGGTGTTCGCTGTCTCCTTGGTGCCGAGGAAGTCCGCCACCGACGCGTTGATGTCCGCCCACGAGCCACCCGACAGCCAAGATGTCCAATTACCCTGAGCGGCCGACGCGTTCGCGGCAATGGCGCCAAGCCCGTCCACCTTCGTCTGGTCGAGGATCGGAATATTCTTGCCCGACAGCAACCCCGCCACGATAGAACCAGGAATAGACACGATATTCAGGAACGTCTGCGCGATGCTGCCGCTGATGATCTTGCTGGCATCAATACCCGGGACGTTGATCGCACCGATCGGAGACCCGATATTCGGTCCCGGAATGTGAAACAGTGCGTTGTAGACGTCAGTGACCGTGTGTCCAGTCCCCGACACGCCCAACGCATTACAGATCTTGTCGATTAGGCCCTGCGCGCCAGGTATCGCAGCGATCGTCGTGTCGAGGTCATCCAACTTGACCTGGAGACCATTGATCCGACCAATGGAGAACAGGCCAGTCACGATCTTCGATGCGTCCAACCCTGGGATCCAGGCCCCGTTAAGTAAGCCACCAACGAGATTGGCGAAGATATTCAGCGGCAGCAGCATCAGGTTGACGAACTGGGTCACCGCGGTGATCGGATTGAACGCCGGATCCAGAAAGTTGATACTAGCCAGGAAGTTGCGGACATTCAGGAAGAACGTCCCCAGGTCGTTAAGGTCGCCATCTTCAACGCCCGTGATGGCCTCGATGAGATCGCCGATAAGCGGCCAATCCTTAACATCGGCGAGGATCGCGTCCAAGTTCTGCCGCCACTCGACCAGCCACTCGAACGGCTTCCACCCCAAGATCTCGATCGCACCCAGAGCTTTCGCTACCCACCCCAGGAACGCATCAATGAAGAACTTGGCGATCTCCCCCAACTCAGGCAGAGACGGCAGTGGAACATTCTTCGGGTTCCAGCCGCCCCACGGAACATCCGGGAGGTTGTGCAGTGATTCCAGATTCGGGGTCTGCTGCAGCCACTCAGGGATTGGGTCGATCACACGAACTCCACGCCAACGCTGAACCACGGCTCCGTCGTCGAATACGTGGCCGCACCGGACTTCTTCTCAGCCATCAGGAACACCGTCGCCGCAGCGCCACCGGCCACGAAGTAGTCCTCGTTCGATGCCGCCGTACCTGCGGGTGGCCCCGAGATCACCACAGTGCGTTGCGTCTGCATCCCAGACACTCCGTGCCCGTATCCGATGATGGGACCGTCGGCAGCTCCCAGGCGGGCAATGATGTCCACCTTCAGATCCGAGCTCGATCCGATCACGGTGGCGCCGGCGTTTATGTGCAGCCGGTACGGGGACTTGTACGTTCCCGCCGCAATGTTGACTACGCCAAGCTGAAAGGTCGCCGTCGTCCCTGACGGTGCGTTGTTCAGGCTGCCCGGCCAATGCGACCGCACAACCTTCGGCTGCACCAACTCGAATCCATCCCCAGTGGACTTGACCGCCGGGACCTGCCCCGCCACCGGTGATCCGCTCAAGTCGGTTGGATCCCAAGTGGCGTTGCCGTCGGCACCCTTCCGCCCCTTGCGGTTGGTGGCATTGAGCTGTACCCGCTGCGGAACGCCAGGGCCACCCGGTTGAGTGACCGTGAACGACATCGAGTCCGGCGTCGGATCGTCATGCTCCAACGGGATCATGTTCACTTCTTCGAGAATTTCCGTCCACGGGCCTGGGTCACCTTGCACCAGGCCGGGAATCCCCGACATCCCAGGAAGCGGTTTGGCGAAGAAGATATAGGCACCACGCTCCGGGTCAGACTCCTTCGGCACCAGGGTCTCGATAACCCAATACTCATGGCCGTCAACAACCTTCGTCGGGTACGGCTCAACAGGCACGATGGTCTCCTATGATCTCGGGGCAAGAGTGGCGACGTTCCACGCCTCCATCAACCCGGTGATGAAACGCTGATGCTTTGCAATGGAGGCTTCTTCGGCTTTGCCGTCACCGATCTGCACCATGAGTTCTCTGTCTTTCGGGTTGAACTTCCACGGCGTGTCCTCGACGTAATCCGTGTACATCTCCCACCCACTCCCTGGGGCTGGGTAGATAAGCGAGAACAGTCCGCCCTTAAAGAAGTCCCGCCCCAACGCGAGTGGGCCGTATGGGGCGTTCTTCAGCACTGCCTGCGCTGAGGTGTATCCACGAGTGTCGAACAGTGTCGAGAGGAACGTGAAGATCGCTTCCACGTTGTACGGCGCGGACTGGGTCGGCACCACCACTTCGATGTTCGGGTGCATCGGGCCCATCTCGCTGCGGCGCTGGTAGTGCTGCAGCATCTGGAACGCGAAGAATGCATCGTTCATGAACCCGTCAAGCAGATTGCTTGGCACGCCGGTAAATCCGATCACGATCATGAGTGAATCGATCAGCCACGAAAGCGTGGCGTTGATCAGGTCATTCAGCCATTTCGGCGACTTCCCGCCGATGATGATTTGCCACGCCTTCGGGGTGTGGTCAGTGACCTTGCATGACACCAGCGGTGAATCGCCACCATGCTCCGGTGCGACCACCACGGCGTACGGCTCGTGGAAATTCACACCCAGCTTCGGCGCGATATACACCCCGGGCATCGACTGAACCTGCTGGATGATCGGAGAGAAAATATCCCCCAGAGATCCGCCGAGGTCCACTACCGTACGGAAGATCGAATCCACCACAGTGCCTGTCGGGCCCGTGATCTGGCTGCGGTCCTTCACCGTCACCACATAGGTGGGTTTGGTCAGGTTCGCCCATCGATCTGGTTGCGGATCACCAACCTCCCACAGCGACACACTGACATCGACGCCGTACGACTTGGTTAGATCCTTGATGACCGTCCCGCATGACTCCATGCGAACCGTCTTGGCCACCAACGGTGAACCATCCAGGAATGGGTTAGTGCGCACCACGTACATGGGCGTCTTGAGCATTTCCAAGAACGTCTGCCGTGACAGACCATCGCGCTCGATCGCCGACAGGATCGTGCCGAACCACGCCCGCACATCAGGATTCAATGACAGCCCGTTGTTGACAAGCTCCCAGATGCCAGCCTGAATCCGTAAGGCGCATTCGGAGATCATGTTTTCGATCACCGTCACCAGTGGGCCCACAAAGATGGCGTGAGAGAACGGCTGAACCTGGATCGGTAACCACCAAGACGGGAAGATCGTCAAGTAGTTCAAAATGTCCCAGATACCCAGACAGCGAGCCGTTCCCGTCCACGCCGCCTTCTCATACGCCCAGTCGTGGGTATCGACGTAGTAGGGCATCTTGACGCCAGCGGTCTCGACGATGACCCCGACCATCTCTTTGCGGCACAGCTTCATCGGCGCGATATGGTCACTAGACCCCTTCAACTTGAAGGTGGCCGCGCCCTTGTCGTTGCGTGGGTCGTTGCCCGATGACTCCATGAGGTCGGCACCGAACACGTCTTGCCGGGTCCAGAACTTATCCGTGCGGGTGAAGACCCAGTCGATATCAGCCTCGTCCTGTAGCTTCGCCAGCTTCTCGGACGCCTCAGCCTGCATCGCGATATCGCCGTGCAGCAGATTGTCATTTAGGCGCGCGAGATCCGCGGTGGTCATTACGACTCACCGCCCAGAAGGCAACGCATTACAGCGGATATCTCCGATAAGGTGAGGCCATGGCCCCCAAGGGATCTAGATGTGAGGCAGGATGCCCCTGCGGAAAGCACAAGCGAGCTAGATGCGAACCGGGTTGCACGTGCTGGCGACACAATCCGTCACCAGAGACGATCGCCAAACTCCGTGCAATGTCGGATAACCGAAAGGGTGCGCGGTCAACCGATGAGCATCGACGCAAGATTTCCACGGCACTCACGGGCAGGCTCCTTTCAGATGATCACCGACGAAAGATGGCAACGGTCAACGCCGATCCGGCGCTGCTAAAGCAGAAGGCAGAGTCGCGGAAGGCTCTACGAAAGACGGCCGCGACCCACCGACAAGTGCATAAACGGCTGGCGCGCGACCGCGGCCCTGCCAGTGATTACCAGTGCGTGGACTGCTCGGGCACTGCCAACGCGTGGTCCCACAACTGGAGTACGTGGGAAGATGTGGCACAGGATCTTTGCGGCAAGCGACTTATCTTCAGTACGAACCTTGGTGTATACGAGCCGCGTTGCCATGCCTGCCACAACCGGTTCGACATCGCGCATGGACGCAGCCGATGGGACACCCCCTATAAGGGGTAACGACGTAGGGGTGTCCCTGAGGCGATCACCTTGGAATCCGCGTTGCCGCCCTCAATCGACACCTTCACGAAATACGGCTGCACCTGGCTATCCGGAACGCCAGGGGATTTCGCCGGTATCACCGAGTCCTTGTTCCACCGCCCCTTGAGCAGTGAGTACAGGTTGCCCTGTGGCGGCACGATGCCGAACACTGATTCGATCTGCTGCGACAGAATGGGGACGTTGTTGGCCGTCGCCCAGTCAATGAAGTCCTTCCACGCCTGCTGCCAACCGTCGAGATCCTGCGGCGTCGGCGGAACCGACGTCAGATCCTTGATCTTTGGGGTCTGGCGACTGGTGTCGATGCGCACCACCTGGTTCGGCAGCAGCGGTCCAAACTCGATCATCTCCGAAGACCCCGGCGACACAGCGAACTTGAACGTTCCCGGACCAAACACGGTGTACTTGTCAGACATCGGCTGATCACCAATGTTCTTGCGGCGCAGGAAACCCGACTGGGAGACAGTCGCGTTGTCACCAGCCGACAGTTTGAGGATCGGCGACGGGGTGGCCTGCGTGATCAACGCCGCCGCAGCGAACATGCCATTACCGACACCGCGATGATCCGGACCCAGCTTCGACCCAGCACCCGATTCGACCACGGTCATTCCGGGCACGTCGGCACCGTTGCGCTGCACCTTGAACATGCGCTCATTGCCGTCGTAACCACAGATCAGGGTGAACTTCTCCCCCAGTGCCGGCGGGAACAACAAGGGACGCTCACGCAGGACAGCGACCTCAACGAAGTTGATGAAGTAGGACAGGCGGATCCATCCGATGCCGTAGTACAGCCGCACCCCATCCCCACCCCAGGAACCATCAGGCTTGCGGTTCTTGCGGCCCCACAGCGTGTTCCGCGCCGACTCCGGTAGCGACGCTTCCTGAAACCCGCCATGAACCTGCGAGATCACCTGATTGTTGCTCGTGGTATCAAAGCCTGGCCACGGCCCGTTGACGACCTCGCGGCTATGAGTGGAGAACGGATGTGCCGGGTCGTCCACCCAGATCATCTGGCCACCCTTAGAGGTGCAGTAACCACCCCCAGTGCCCATGTAATACTGCGGCACAGCACCGAGATTCTGCGTCGCGGTGTGATCGACATTGAACTTGTCGGTCATCGCGTCGTAGACGAACTGGAATGAGTCGGTGTCGTTGAAGGTGCGCCAAAACCCGTTGTCGGCGCGCAACACTAGGGTGATCTCCTGGGAGACCGCCTCGCCGATCTTGTACGCCTCAGGCGGTCCCTTGAACCACCGGATATCCGACCACCAACGCCCACCATTCTGACCGATGAACGACAACTCAGACGTGAGCTTCTTGTCGATCGACGCCAGCAGATGCCGCACCACCTTGCGCAGGTGTTGCGGATCCCGGCCACGGCAAATGACCTTGATCTCAACCTCAGTCGGGCCCTGCAGGGCATCGACGAACGTCACCCCATCCTCAGTGGCACCCTTCTGGTCGATGATGTCCCACGGCGCGATCAGACCCTTGATGCCATCCTTCTTGATCGACACCGACTCGGGCATAGTGCGATCCGGAATGGACTGACCGCCCATCATCGAGAACTTCACCGAGTCGTCGTACGCCCACAACGTCACCGTGGGGATACGGCCCTTGAGGTGGTGATACGCGCCGTGCGGAACGATCGGGCCGGCCGGGTAGCTGATCACCGGACCCCCGTCGGCGAGTACATGGCTTCTAGGTGACGAACAGCGTCCTTGCCGTTACCGTCCTCGGTGGCCCCGTTGTTGGTGATCGAGACGTTGTTGTTGGTGGTGTTGTTGGTGGACTGCCCCTGCTGCCCTTGCGCGTTCGGATTCGTGGGAGCCTTCTGCGCCGCGGTGTTCGGCAGAGCTGGGCGTGCGCTAGCGAACCCGGACGCGAGCTTGCCGAACCACGAATTACCCAGGTTCCCCAACGGGGACCCGGATGGCAGGAACGTCTCCATCAACCCCGAGACCCCGATACCGGCAGCCTGGCCGCCGAACTGGATCGCCCGGTTCGCGAGCTTCATGCCCATCTGCGCGGCCTGCCCCGCCCCGGGGGCAAGCAAGTCGAGCCCACCTGCCGCCGTCATCGCCATGTCCATCGCACCGCCACCCACGCCCGGACCCCCACCACCAGGCATCGCCGGGGGCGCAATGCCACCAACGCCCGGGGTGCGGGTAAACGGAGCCGCAGTGGGCGGACCGCCAGCCATCGCGCCACCACCGCCACCGAACGCAGGCAGCGGCGTGGGGTTAGGAACGTAGGTACCTGAAGTTGGAGCTGCCGGATTCGTCAGCCCTGGATCGGTGTTCGCTGGGTTGTAGATATCGGCCGGGCCCGTCGAGGTGGGGGCTGGAGCTACCGGGGCTGTGGCGGTGCCACCGACTGGCATGTAGTAGTGCTTCGAGAACTGGGGATCCAGAGCACCTACGGCTGAACCGCCATACTGCGCGCCACCGCCTGTTCCGCCACCGCCTTCGAAGTTGACACCGTTGGGCAGAGTGGCCGCCATGTGGCCGCTACTGCCAGGCAGCGGAGTGACGCCTACGTTTAGTGCGCCATCCCGGTAGCCGGGGAGGAATCCCAGCTTGGCAGCCTCCTCGTCACTGGAAAAGTTGGTGGTGGTAAACAGCCTGCCTGGACTCGTCTTGCCGGTCTGCAGCATCTCCACCAGGTCCGAGATCGATCCTGAGCAGTCAGCCAGACCGTTGGCCAGATCAGATGCAGGACCGTACTTGACGTTTCCGCTCGACGCCTGGGCGAGACCCAGCATGGAACCGACGTTCCCGCCGTAACCGGGCTGCAATGCCGCCGGGCCAATCCCCGACTGGCCGTACCCATACTTGCTGTAGTCAATCCCGTTGTACTTCTCGCCGAACACACCCTGCGCGCCGAGAATCCCCATCAAGCCATAACCACCCTGCGACGGATTGGCCCGACTGATCGCATCCAACTGACCCAACAGAGGTGCCGCGGCGATGTTCGCAATGAACTTCGTCAGGTTCTCAGCCAGCCCAGGTAGGCCCTTGGAGATACCGAGATCGTTGTCGAGCGCCGCGCCGATCTCACCCATACCGTTGGCGAAACCTTTGGCGGAGTTCTCCATCTTCTTCCACGCACCCTGCTGCGCCTCAGCCAGTTTCATCTGCGCCGACGTGTACTGACGCTCAGCCATCGTCACAGCGTTTTTCGCGGTCAACAGATCCTGTGCCGTAGCAGTACCCTCAGCCTCCATCTCCAGCACCCGAATACGAGCAGACTCCACACTGTTGCGCGCAGACATCACCGACGTTTCGGCGTCATACACCTTCTGCGGATCAACCTGGTACGCGCCATATCCCGGCTTGGCGAACGGATCACTGCCGGTGCCCCACATCGGCACACCCGGCGCACCACCGGCAGGAATAGGGCCCACCGGCGCGCCGGCAACCGGGATCGCATCCACTGAGTACTGCGAGGGATCGAACGAAGGTTTGGTCTTCTTCGCCGTACCGTTCCCATCGTCGGGAACTATTGGTGTGCGGTCGCCAGGGACCGGGGCCGATCCCGTCCCGGGTGGCGGAGCGCCCAAGAATGACTGCACAAACGGACCCAGCGGACCAGCCGCCGCGGGAGCCGCCCCTCCGCCAGCAGGCGGTGCCGGAGGAGGTGCGCCCACCCGCAAGTCTGGAGGGATAAGCATGTTGCCGGTAGCGTTCGGGTCAATCTTCAGATTGGGATCGAAATAACCAAGCTGTCCACCAGTTGGCGTGAACGTATCCTTGATCAGTCCAGGAATGTCGCGAACCACCGGCAAATTTGTGAACCAGTCAGCAATGTCGGTCTTCAGGTCCGAGAAGTACTGCCCAACAGTTCGAGTAGCCTCTTCCCACTCCGACTTGAAGTTGTCCGACGCCGTTTTTGTCGCGCGATCGGATGTGCCATGCAGATCGTCAAACTCCCGCTTCGCTGGGTCCAGGCTCAGCTTGTTGATCGCATCGCCCATGTCCTCGAATTGGGTGCCGAACAACCGCTGCCAGATCAACGCCTGCTGCTGGGCATCACCAGTGTTTCGGAGGGCCTCCAGGACCGCACCGAACGCCGTCTTCGCCGAATCCCCACCCTCGGAGAAACGCCGGCCCATCTCATCAGCGTCGAACCCGAGTGCCTTGAACCCCTCCGCAGTGGTCTTCGATCCGTCCACGGCGCGGATGCTGAACTCCTTAAGCGAATCCGCAACCTTGTCGGTATCCCGAGCACCACCCTCGAGTCCCTGCTTCAGCAGCGTCATCCAGTCGCCAGCACCCAGGCCCAACTTGCGGAACTGGGTGGAGTACTCGTTGATGGAATCGAGCCAGTCGTGCGAGACATCCAAGCCGTCCTGGAAACCGGCTGTGATGATGTCTAGGGCGTCAGACGCGCTGCCCGCGAACCCTGTTCGCATCAACTGAGTGACCGAACGTGACAACTCCTCAGCCGACGCGCCGGTCACCTGCGATACGCCCTGCACCTGCTCGATGACACCCTGCACATCGGCATCCGAGGACCCCGGGGCGACCAGACCAGACTGCAGCGCTGTGCGTGCCGCGGCGAGATTATCGGCTACCGAGGTGCCGAAGTTGTTTGCGTACGCCTGCCCTGCAGCGTTGGCGTAGCGGGCCATCGACGCCTCGTCGAGGCCCATCGCAGCCTGGAACTGGTCCTGCAATTGAATTGTCGCCAACCCATCAGCAATTCCGCTGGCAAGTAGTCGTCCGGCGAACACCCCGATGGTTGCCACGCCAGCCAAAGCGAGCCCGATCGGGCCGGCCGCCGAACCGAGGCGCAGTAGCATTGACGATCCGGCGAAACCGCCGACAAACTCGTTAGCCGCATCCTGCCCCGATGTCCCCGCGCCAGAGATTGCGCCCTGCAACCCAGACAGAAACCCTTGCCCCGCGCCACTCGAAGCGTCTTCGTAGTCGCGAATCGCATCAGTAGCATCACGAACAGCCCGCGCCTCAGCACGTCGAGCCTTCTCCACCCGCTCAGCCTGAGAAACGATTTGGTCATTCCGGGCCCCTCTGTCCCGAAGAGACTGCAGCTTCTCCTCTTCGGAGCGAAGTTTCCCCGCGGCGTCAGCGGCCCGATCGTAGGAGTCCTTGGCCTGCTTCTCGAACTTCCGCAGCCCCTCATCGGCCTGCCCCAGTCCGGACCCGAATGCCCGTCCCGCGTCCCGACCGGCGTCAGCGAAAACCCGCCGGGCCTTCTCTGCGGCGGCGGTGGCGCTACGCTCGTCAAGCTCCGCACCTACCGGGATGGAAACAGGCACAGCTCACCGCCTTTCATTCATCGCACGCATCGAGTGCGTACCCAATGTCATCTTCTTCGGCCCGCGCTTCTTCGTGCAGTTCAAGTGCCTCAACGGGATCGAAGTAGATCGTTGGCATGTACTCGTGATCGCCGCCGGCATACTTGCTGGCACGGTTGCGAGCCGTCTCGTTTGTTAGGTGCTTGAGCATCTGCATCGAGACCGGCCAATTGCCGTCACGTCCGAATGGCGGAGCGGCGTGGGTTTTGAAGTCCGATTTGTCAGGGAATCCGCGAATCAGGTCAAGTAGCAGCCTGCTTGAGAGTTTCAAGCACCCGTACTCGTCACGATCTCCGCGGTGCCACTGCCTAATGTCGACGCCGTGATAGTGGGCAAGTAGACCCGTCGCGATTTCCCTGGGGTAGCGGCACCAAAGTGCTGTTGCCTCAAGTACTTTTCGAGTCTTGCTTCAGTCGCTCCCGCAGCTGTCGCTCCATCATCTGCCACGCGGTGTTGATCTGCCCCGGAACACCGCCAGCCTTGAGGAACTTCTTGTACGTGTCCTCACCCATGAGGGCGATGCACAGCAGTTCCTCATCGTTGATGAGCTTGCCATCGATGCGCGGCGGGTACTTCGGAACGTCACGCTCTTCGCCGGTGATGGGGTTCTTCTGCTTGACGGTGTCGAGATCTTCGGCCATGGACCTGATGTGCTCCAGGTAGCGGGCCTTCATGTCCGGGTCCATCAACTGCGGGTTTGGCAGTTCGAACGTCTCATCGTCACCGAGGTCGTAGAGGATGCTGCCCATGAAGCCGAGGTATTCGGTGGCCTGGTCTCGGGCCACTTTCGGATTGATGGGGTGGTTTGATTTGTCGATGTCCGACATGGGCTGATCCTTTCGGGCTGAGGGCTATCGGGCTGAGTGGGTGGAGCTCACCCGGCGGACGCAGCCCATACGCCCGCCGGGTGAGGTCTGTTAGGTGGTGACCGGGGTGATGGTCAGCGCGCCGCCAGTCAGTCCGGAGCCGGTGCCGGTCAGCGCCTTGGCTGCAGACGGAACGGTGACCGTGAACGTCGGGGCGGTACCGGTGACAGTCCAGTCGGAAGCGGTGTAGCCGTCGTCCAGGCCCACCAGGGCGGACTTCAGGTTCGCTGCCGAGGGGTTGTAGGCCACCGAAGTGCTCGGCCCCACGCTGCCGTAGTTGAACGTGGCGCTGCCAGCTGTCGCCGCACCGAAGTCAACGGTGTACTGCGCGACCGGGGCGCCGAATAACGCACTGACCCCACCAACCCACTCGTACTTGATCACCGGCACCACATCACCCAAGGCGTTCTTTGCCATGAAGAAGCCATCCGTGATCGGCTTGAACGTGAAAGGCGCAGTCTCAGCGTCCTTCTTGCTCTGCTTGACTTCGCCGATATCTGTGATGCGGCACAGAGAGAACCCCTTCACGGTGTGCACCTTCTTGCCGGCGCGGGTGAATTCACGCACCAGGAGAACCTGACGATCGACTGGATCGGAACCCAGCGCTTGGCCCCACCCGGTTGGTGCGCCGGGCAACTGAACGATCAGGTTGCCGTTGGCATCACAGAACGGCTGATCGTTGCGGAGCTTGCGCCACGCATCGTTCAGCGTCTCCACTGTCGACACCGTGAACGGCGCGTCGTTCTTGGTGCGCACGGAATCGTATGGCTCGTCCTGCTGTTCGATCATCAGGTCATCGGTGTCCATTGACGGCTTCTCCGACGGTCCGTCGCCTTCCTTGAAGGCGGCGAACCGGACGAATCCCTCATTCGGCGCGGGGTTCAGCTGCCATACGCCGTTGACCTTCTTGAACGCGGACAGGTCGTCGCGCAGCTGCCCGTCCTGAGCGAGGGGCGACCAGTTCACAGACCCGTCCCCCTTGTGGGGCGAGATGTTGGTGGCCGCTCCCCGCGCATCGCGGACGAACATCGCCATCAGCTTGCCGCGCTCCAGGAAGCGGGAGTCATTGTCGTTGTAGCCGCCGGCCGCCATTGTCGTGCCGGTTGCGGGTTGCGCCATCAGACGCCCCTTTCATTCGGGTGTGGTGAACCGGAACGCAATCCGGCGATTACGGGGTGGGCTGAATGCAGCCAAAGGCTGCGCACCGTCAAGCGACGGTGACGATTAGGAGAAATCCAGGCCGATCTCGTAGATGGCCTTGAGTCGGAACACGTTGTCCGCCTTGTAGTCACGCAAGACAGGTCGCTGTTGCACATCGAGGTAGTAGGCGTTCACGATGCTTCCATCAACCATTGTCACGTCGCACTGCTCGTCGATCAGCAGGATTCGACGGTGGGTGATCTCAGCTTCCCGCGTAGCTACCGTTTCAGTGGGCCCGAAGGTGTGCACCGACAGGATCGCCCGGGTGCTGTACGTGTACAGGTCATCAGTGCCGTCGATGTTGTTGACCTGACGGAAAATCGGTTCATCGCCCTCGACGCGCGTGGTGCCACACGGCCCCAATGGAGCGATGTGCGCTAGCAGAAACGCCTGCGCGTTCGGAACGGTGAGCGCGAAAAGCGGAACAGTCACCGTCGCGGCCTGTTGATGACGTCGCGGGCAGTTCCCCCGAACTCAATCGCCGTCCGAGCCGCGACCGCATACTCCGGCGTTGGGGTATCGCCACCGGTGCCGTCTTCGATCCAGTTCGCCTTGAAGTTGTCGTTGACGATGCGCGTCCGGTCGTCAGCGCCTTTGCCCTGCTCAACCTTCCACGCGGCGGCGTAGTCGCCGTGATCCACAGGCGAGATGGACTTGGCCCAGCCCGCCATCTGCATCGCGACACGCTTCTTCTCCGCTTTGACCGCAACAGAATCACGGAGCTCTTCATCAAGGGCGGCCTGTGAGACTCCGAGTGCCACGAGAGCGTTCTTCTTTGCCATCAGCCCAACCGCCTCTCGCACAGGCAGAAAACGTGATCTTCGGAGCCCAGGTCGTCGAACTCGAGGGCGGCGTCACCGCGCATCGGATATGTCTTGCCGCCACTGATGAGACTGGCGGTGGACTTGATGTCTGATACAGCGATCGGCGCCGGATCGCCGGTGTCATCCACCGCGGGCACCTGCCCGCCGGAGACGGGCATGAAACACCACGCCTGTTCGGTGGTTGTGGTGGTGACCGCCATGTCGTCCTCGGCAGTTGACTCAATCTCGAAGAGGCAGAAGTCAACCCACACGGTGACGTTCTCAGTCTCGGGGTGCATGAGCTCATCGAGAACGGGGTCGCCGTTTCCGTCGAGAACCGGGACAGTGCGGACGATGCCGACGCGCTGACCCCCGAGCTGATTGAGCAGCATTAGTCGCCGAAGTAGTAAGCGGGCCGCGGCCCGCGGGATAGTCCGAGCATCTGCTTGTGTCGGTCGGTGATGAACTTCTCCACCACCGACCGGTCAATGGCCGCGGTGCGGGTCCGGTGTCCGACGATCTTCGTGAATGACGACACCGGCCCGAACTCGCCGGACATCAAGGAATCCCGCGTCACCTCGAATGTGACGACTTGGGCAGCCTTGTCGTCGTCGGCAACGTCAGGTTTGTTGTCGCGGATCCAGTCCGAGACCACTGTCAGCAGCGACGCCGCCAACGGGTCAGACGCCCACGCGGGAGTCTTAGCCCAGTTGGCGAACATAGCTGCGTCCAGAAAATCGGCCACGGCTCAGCCGCCGTACATCTCGATCAGCTCAGCCTTGGTCATGTCCTCGGCGCCTTCCCGATCGGCACCCTGGGTGACCGCGTAGTCGATCCACTCGGCCTTCGGGGCGACATGCTTGGGGCGAAGATCGCCGTCGAGCACGGTTCCTGTGTCACCCTCAATCCGTTCGGGTTGAGACTTAGACCCGAGTGCGCCGGCCTTGAAAAGCCGCTGAACCTGATCATCAGACAGGCCCGTGACCACATCTCCCTGACGAAACCGCTTGCGGCTGCCGTCCTCCTGGCGCAGGTAAAACACCGACGCCAGGAGGATGTGCCCGCTCACGTCAGAATCCCAGTCAGGCGGATGCCCGCCTTCGGCTGATCCAGGGCGATGGCCCGGGTGTGGGTGGCATCGCAGCGATAGGACTGCGTCGGGCCGCCCAGCGGACCGTTGCCCTCCGAGTAGAGACCGGTGATCTCCAGGGGGAACATGTCGCTGTAGAAGCCGACGACTCCGCGCTGCAGGATCGTCACCTCCGTGGTGGGCCACGCCATCGAACCGATAACGCTCAGGCCGAAGATCTGCGACGGCAGAGCACCCTTGAAGGCGATGGACTGGTCAGCGATGTTGCCCTGATAGACCTTCAGGAACTTTTCGTTGTCCAGCAGGGTCGGCAGGATGCCCGGGTTCAGCACGATGGTGTCCGGCTGGAAGCCGTACCACTCCTCCGAGCTGGCGCCGGCCGGGGCCGCCTCGGTCACCTCGCGGATGCCGGTGGCGATGTCGAGCCGGGGGCTTCCGTTTGCGGTGTCCCATGCGTTGGCTACGGGCAGGGTCGGCAACTGGCTGTGCAGCAGTGTGCGTGCCACCTTGTCGTCGGCCCGCTTGAAGGTGTTGGTGAGCTGCGTGATCTGACGCTGCACCTCACCGACCTTGTTGGCCTTGATCATCTCGCGTGAGATGCGGATGGCCAGACCCCGCTTGTTGGCGTACGCCACGACGGGCACGCCGCGCTTGCTCGTCGCGACCGGGATCTCACCGAACTCGGCGATGTCCTGAACGTCCTGTTCGAGGAACATCGGATCGCCCTCGGAGTAGCCCACGATCCCGTTCGAGTTCTCACCCTCGTCACGGAACAGCGCCTCGCTGATGAACTGATTCTCCATCAGCTCCTTGATCTTCGTGGGCACCATGAGCGGGTTGCCGATGAGGTCACTGATCGTGATCCGGGGCCCGTCGTTGACGCTCACAACTGGAGTAGTCATATTCGTTGTCTCCTTGTGGGTTTCGTGGTCAGCGGGTCCGGACCCGGCCGGTCGCCTTGGTGGCGACAACAACGCCGCCCGGTTCTGCGCACCAGCCGATGATCGTGCGCGCATCCGGCGTGGCACCGGCAGGCGAAACGTCACCGTTGGCTGCGGCGACCAGGGCCAGGCCTTCGGCGCAGTCGGCGGTGAACGTGACGCCGTCGACCTCCTGGCCGCCATATGCGTACGCAACCTTGGTGGGCTGCGGGACAGCCGCCAGCGTGGGCGGGTTACCGCTCGCGGCGGTCACGACCTGCTCGGGTGCGATCGCGTCGTTGAGCGCGATGCCCAACACATTGACGGCGGCCGCACCGGCGACCGCGAGTCGGCCGGCTGCGGCGGCGACGATCACATCGCCGCCCTTGATGGACTGACCGCTGGCCGGGGTGCCGGTCTTCGGTCCCTGCTTGAAAACGACTGCAACGCCGGACATATCAGAAGCTCCAGTTCTTGTAGGCGGGATTGTCGGTGACGTTGTCCACCGGCTCAGTGGCATGGCCGAGTTCGGTCAGAGGCACCGCGGATTCCTGCAGGGTCTTCTCCAGCAGAGTGGTGGTGCCCTCGCGGTCGGCCGACATCATGGCCAGGAAGTGTTCCCGGCGGGCCGGTGTGATCTTGCCCTTGCCGATCGCCGAATCGACTACCTTGGCGTCGTCCTCGCGCTGTTGACGGTCGCGGGCTTCCCGCCCGGCGGCGGCGTCTGCGGTGAGCCGTGAAGCAACCTCGGAGTCGAGCACAGTCAGGCCGAACCGCTGTGCGGCGGCTGCGATCTGCTCAGGGGTGGCCTCGGACACCTCGGGGGCGGCTTCGGCTCCACCTTCGGTGCTGTCGGCCGAATTGGCAGCCAGCGCTTCGGTGAATGCGGTCAAAACGGCTTCGTCGTCAGCGTCGGCGGAGATGCCGAGCTTCTGCGCGAGGCCTTCCTTCAGGGTGGGCATGGCGCCCTCCTTTCCATCGGTTTCCTCGGCCTGCGCGGCAGAGGGGTCTGTTGGGCTGGAGGCGGGCCGAGCCTCGGTACGTGAAGCGAAAGCCATCGTGGGTTTTTCGCTGGCGGCGCGGGCGGCGACGTACTCAACTTTGACGCCCTGACCCTCGCCGAACTCCACCTCACCGTCACCGGTGACGGTGTACGGCACACGCTCCAGCGAGTCATCGTGATCGTTCTGCACGATCAACTCCGGTGGGTCGACGTACATCTCGCGAATCCACAGGTAATAGTCCGGCTCGGCCTCGTAGTAGGCCTTGCGGACCTGGTCGATGGTGGTTCCTGCCAAGGCCACTGTTGATTTCGCCACGGCAACCTCCTTTTCGGGTGCTTTCGTGAACAGGTCGTAGAGCGATTCGAGGGTGCCGATACCTGGCCTCACCACCCCGAGTAGCGCCATTGCGTGCAGCACGAACGGGTGTGTATGGCCGAGTTGGCACACGTAGTCGTGCTGCCACTCTCCGGAACGATCGGGGTAGGACGACGCCAGGACTGACCGGCCCTCGCTATCTGCTTCGGCCAGCCAGGCGGGGATGCCGACAAAGTCACCAATAAGGGTCTGACCGTCATCGGTGAGCCGCAGGTTGTCCACGAGACCGATCGACGGGTCACCTTCGCAACCTTCGCCGGTGTGCCCGAACTTGAGTACCGGGCGCCGGACTGCGGGGCAATCCAGGGCGGCGATCGCGGCGGCGAAGTCATCTGCGGTCGGATGCCAACCGGTGGCATTCGAGATGTCCCAGTAGCCGACTGATCCGAGCTCAACGCCGGGGACCGTGGCCAGCATCGGCTTCGACGGGACGTCTACCACTGCAACGCAATCTGATCGGGATGGGCTGCCCGCGCGGCCGGCTTGAGTGCCAGCTGGTTTTGAGGGGCTGGCTCAGGCGCTGGTTCGGGCTGATCGGCTTCAGGCTGTTTGGCCGGCAAACCGAGCCGTTGCCGCAACGTCTGCTCCACCAGAACATCCGGCGACAACAAGCCAGCTTCGACGAACATCTTCAGACCGGCCGCGGTGGCGTCCTGCTCCGATCCGATCTCATCGGCCACAATCAACGGCGCCGGAACATCGGGCCCGAAATTGATATCGACCAGGTCTTCAACGATGTGCTCGTTGCCCACACGGATGAAGAACTGCAGCAGGGCATTCTCGGCCAGCGTGAACGGATCCTGCTGCACCGTCGCCAGCGCATACGAGCCGCCTCGGTCCAGGTTCAGGAAGTGCGCCATCGGTTCGAGCGCCATCATCTTGTCGTGGAATGACAGCATCGACAGTGTGTCTGGCAGGTTGCCCGACACGCCAAGTAGTTTGAGGTCCTGATTCAGGCCAAGACCGACGCCGGAACCCATGCCGACCTGATAGGCCGCCGCGAGTTCCTTCATCGCATTGACTTCGTCTTGATCGTCAGAGCTGGCGATACCGACGGGGACACCCATGCCGTTGCGTTGCGCCGCGGCGGCCTGCACGCGCATGATCTGGTTCTTCAGCACCCAATGCTTGTAGGCCGACCGAACAAGGCTCTTACCCATCCATCGACCCGGCCGCATTTCCCGCGTGTACACCACAAGCCGATTGACCGGAATATCAGCCGGCACAACCCCGTACACCACACGCCCCGTCGTCGCCGGCGCCATCTGCGTGACAGACTCCAAACCGCCATCGGCGGCCACATTGAACTTCTGAATCGTCCACTGCGGACGTGGCGCCAGTTTGCGAATCCAGAACCGGCCATCCTCATCGCGGCGGTACACCTGCTCAAACACAGCGTGGCCGAACAGGTTCGTCGGAGATACGGCCTCGGCCAGATGCTGCTCATAGGAGAAGCGGTCACGTCGACGACCGGCCTTGCGGACCTTATCCTCCCCCACCAGGGGAAGATTCAGGTTGCGCGAGACGAACTCGGCTACCTCATCGGGCGCCCCATTCGAGTCGATCCTCTTCGGCGTCTTCAGGATCGGCTTCGATGTCACACTCAGCAGGGATGCGATACGTGAATCGTCGTTCTCCATCTGCGCGAACATCGCCACTGACTGTGGCCACTGCAGATCCGCAACCTTCTCGAACGGATCGGCCGACAACCAACTGAAGAACGCATCACCCGATCGGGGTGCGGTCGCGACGACATACCCCTTCTCCGACACGGGGGCTGCGGTCTGTGCTCGTTCCGTCACAACATCACCCCTCTCAGAAGTTCGCGGTCATCGCATCGAATACGGCTTCGGCGCCCGGACGTGGGACTGCAGATCGGTCGTAGGCCGGTTTCGGTGCGGGCCCCTTGGCTTTCGCGCCGAACTTTCGGATGGCCCAGTGCGCCATCGACGCGCCCACCAACGGGATCGCGACGCCGGCGTCATCCTCAGCCCACAGCGAGTCACCACCAGGCAACTCCCGCAGCGATGCACTCACCACCGCGTCGTTGAGGATCTGCTGATCACTGTGCGACAGCAGGCCGGCTAGAGCGTCGGAGTAGAAGCCGTTGAACGACAGGGCCATATCGCCGGTGTTCATCACCACCGGTTCAATCCCCGCGGCGATCAACAGCGGCTCCAACACGATGGCGCCGTTCTTCCGGTCCAACACCAGCGCGATCGGGTTCCACTCCGTGACCTTCGTGATCAGATACTCAGCGATCTCCGTGTGATGCCCGCGCCGCAGCGGCCCCACCTCAACGTGGATCCGTGTCCCATCGGCGGTGGTTTGCGCCGCCACGATCGACCAGGTGCGCTTGTCGCGGGACTGCCTGACCGCGATCGTTCGTGAGCCGATCAGTTGCGCACCTGGATTGGCCATGCCGGTCCACACCGCCTCGGGGATCGGCGAACCGATCTCGTCCTCATCGGGCGGGTAGTCGCCCCAGCCTAAGTAGTCGGCGTCGAAAATCGCCCGCTGCTCAACCGTCTTGGCCTTCTGCTGCTTCGAACGAATCTCACGCTCATTCGTGGCCACCCCGTAGGACGGTTGTGCCGCCTCCCACGTGCTCGGATCGGTCCGATCAGCATCCCGCGGTGCCGCATACATCGCGTAATACAGATCCGAGGCACGCTTGTGCCCCAACCGGTGCAAACCAGCCAGTGTGTGGCACTTCGGATGCACCGACGCCACCGGCGCCGTCGAAATGTAGATCGTCTGCGGGTTCTTAGCCGCTGACTGCGCACCCGTCAGGTTCGCCTCTTCACCCGGGTCGATGTCGTAGGCCTCATCGATGATGAGCAGATCGATCTCGGTGTAACCACGACCGAAGTCCTGCGACCGCGGCCCGAACTCGGCCTTGCACACGATTTCGCCGGTACGGGGATGCTTCAACTGAATCAGGCCGCGGTTTCCCGCCTTTGACGGCTTCTCCGCAAGCCGCGACTTCAGCCACGGCACCCGATCAATCACCGCACACACCCGGTCGAACACATCTCGCGCTGTCGACCAACGCTGCGCCGTGTAGATGATCCGGCCCGACCGCAGCACGAACATGTGGAACAAGATCAGCAGAACGATCAGCAGTGTCTTGCCCTGCTGCCGTGTGCATTCGATACACACGTCCCGGTGCGTCCACAAACTGATCGGGGCCCGACCCTCGCGGGCCGCGTCATCGAGTTCCTCTTCCGTCGGCGGCTGCACCGACGTGATCGCCTGAATCGATCGCCACTGCCACGGCATCGGCCGCAAGCCGACCGCGAAACCGAACTTGCCGCACCGATCCGCCTGCGCCGACTCATCACCCGGATGCTTCGACTCAAACTCCGGTGTCTGCCGGCCTTTCAGCCGAGGCCACGACCCCACCCACTCAGGCCACTGCACACGATCCGACTTCCGATTCGGAGGACGCTTCGGAGTAGGAACATCCTTCTTCGGCGTCGGCCTAGAACTTGTCGAGCGGGTCGCTATCATCGTCAGGCCCGGTCGAAATCCCCGCGCGCTGCCGGTGAATGTCGGCTAGGTAGTGACGAAACACCGTCGCGCACTGTCTCGCCTCCTGGAGCACCTTGTCCACCTGGACCTCAACCACCTCGTCCCGAACCCGCAGACGCATCCACGCGTCCTGCTTGCCCGACAGAAGTGCGTCGAACTGCTCCAACCGGTCGGCCATCCGACACGCCTCGATGATCATCAACGTCAACGGATACGGATCCGATTCACGGGCCAACTCGGCCATCAGACGCTGCCCTGCGGTCGTTGCCTCAGAGTTTGCTGGGTCCGCGCCTGAGTTTGCTGGAGCCTTCGCGGTCATCGGGGGCCACCGACGTTTTGGTTCGTTTCGGCCGGATTGAAAAAAAACTGACTGGAACCCCGGGGGTCAGGGATAGGCCCCCCGCCGGATATTTTCAGGGGGGCCTGTCGCTGGCCGCGTTTCCGCAGGTCAGACGCGTGAGGTCGAGCAATGCCCGATGCCCTGACCTGCGGCGATGGCGAGCAGCTACCGATCACCACTGCATCACCACTGCATCACCACCTGGTCGGAGTTTGCTGGTTTGCTGGTCGAGTTTGCTGGCGTCGGCGTACCACTGCTTGACTGCCTGTTGCATCTGCCATGGTCGCTCGGCCTTGCACCGTGCAAGCACTGTGTCGATGCCCGGGTCGATGACGACCATCTCGGCGCCGAGGCTGAGGTAGTGGTCGATGAGGCGTTGGCTGGGCATTGAGTGGATGACGTAGACGTTGCAGTCGAGTGTGACCGCTACATCGATGGCTGCTTGCCTGGCTGCTTTGGTGACGGCCTTGACGTGCTGGGTGTGCTTGTGTGGCTTGCCGTCGGATGGTGTGAGTGCGTTGGCTAGGGCGTCGTAGTCGATGGTGATGTCGCCGGGTTTGGCGTGCTGCTTGACCCAGGTGGACTTGCCGGATGCTGGTGGCCCGCTGATGAGGTAGAGCATCACCAGTCCATGGCGAGTTCGTCGGTGGTGACGATGGTGGTCGGGTTGATGCCTAGCTTGGCCAGTGCTGCGGTCCATTCGGATGGATGAACACCGAGGGCAGCAGGTCGATTGGTGTCGTGTCGGCCGTCTTGGCGTTGACTGTTGCAGATGCCGTGGAGTAGTCGGTCTGCGCGTTGGCCGCCGAGTGCTCGGGCTTGACTGTGGTCTGCGGCGAGCTGCTTGCCGTCCCAGTTGCGTGCGAGCAGTGGAGCTTTGAACATGGGTAGGTTGCACCACCAACAGAGGATTCCGTCGACGTGGCGGCGTAGCAGTCCTTCGGCGTGCTGTTGGTGCTTCCAGCCAAGGCCGCGGTCTGTGGTGTTGGCCTTACGGCCGGACCTCGGCACAGGTCAACACCTCAAACGTGCCGGCGCTGCCAAACAAGCACGGGCCGAAGTTGTTCTGCAGGCGGTCACTCAGTGGCCATAGATCAGGGTCGACATAGATGGTGTCGAACGTCCGGCCGCGAAACTGCCCATAGTTTGGTGTCAGCGGCTCGCAGTCGGCGGGAACCTGGCCATTGCGGATCAGGTGTTGGGCTCGTATCCGAGTCGGGGCAAGTAGCGCAGTGCGCGGCATCTACAGCTCCTCAACGGTGAGTGTCCAGCCTCGTTCACTGTTGGTGAGTTCGAGGCTGCAGGACTTGTCTTGGGTGGCGCATTCAGCGAGGACGGTGAGTAGTTGGCGCAACCCGGGTATTTGGGTGCTGGGTGCCTGTAGGGCTTTGACGAACTGCTCGGGTGGTTTCTGTTGCCATTCGCCGAGGTCTCCGTCTAACCATCTGTCACCGTTGACGGTGATGCGCATCTGAGTCATCGGTGTCCCCATAGGGCGATCGCCATGCAAGCGATGGTGGCGATGAACGGCGCCGGGATGATGACCAGGTACAGCATTGCCATCCAGAAGGCATCTTGCAGTTCTTTGCGGGTCATGATGCGCTCCCGTGGTTGGTGGAGCAGTCGGGGTTCATGCCCTGCATAGCCTTGATCAACTGTGGACCATTCACTGTGGGGCGTTCGGTGTCGATGTTGGCGGAGAACAGGAATGTTCCGCAGGTGCAGTGGATGCGGGGTTGGCGGTGGCGTTCGCGGCCGGATGCTGCGTCGGCTCGAAGTTGTGCGACCTCTTCCTTGGTGAGGATCTCGTGGTCCGATTCGATGTTCGCGACGACCGCTTCGGCGAACAGTTGGGTGAAGTTCGCACTGGGTAGGCCGGCTTCTTCTGCGAACTGTTTGGCCTGCGCATCGGGGAGGGCGCTGTTGCGGAACATGGGCGCTGGGAGTGGGATCGGGCCTGTTTTGCCGTCTCCGGGGTGGATGAGGCCGGGTAGTTCGCGGGTGAGGCGATCGGTGACGACTTGGTTGGTCATCGGTCGCGGGCCTCCGCAACGGCAGCCTCAGCGCGGGTGAGGTCAGCGGCGTGGAACGCCATGTGGACGTGGTCGAAGTGCGGATCCAGCTTGTCGGCCCACTTGAGCAGTAGGCGTGCTGTGCGGCGCATTCGGTGAGCAGCAGTGCGTTTCATGGTTACTCCCTGGGCTGTGGAAGTGGGGTTAGAGCCAGAAGAGTGCGGTGATGCGTATGCAGAGGTTGCGCCACCAGGTCCAGTGACGTGTGTCGGGTTGTGCGCACCAGGGGCAGGTCATCGACGTACCGGCTTCTTCTGGGAACCTCGGGACACGGAGGTGATGACGCTGTCGAGTGGGCTGAGGATGAGTGTGTTTTTGCCGTCTGTGACTTTCCACAGTTCGGCTGAGACGGGGACTTGGTCGACGGTGTCAGCGAGGATGCGGTGCACCTGGTTCTGGGTGAGTCCGCTCATCTGCGCTTCTGCTTGGGCGCGTTCAGTGAGTCGGTAGCCGCCAGCCTGCAGAACAGTCATCTGGGTTGTCCATTCTCTCGGCGCGGGTAGCGGTCTAGGAGGCTGTCGAGCCAGTTCGTGGCTTTCGTGACGTGGTCCGGGTTGCCTTGGGCTCGGAGTGCGCGTACGGCTGCGAGTGCGTCGGTGATGCGTTCGGCGATGGTTCTCGGCGGGGAGAAGGTGGACATAAGCACCTCCTGAAAGCAGAAACGCCCCGGTAAGGGGCGTTTGCGCTAACTGGCTCTAGGCACACGTGTAGCGCGCACCTGTGAGACTACCTTGTTTTGCCTGGACAGCAAGTATTGGTGCCGTTGGAGCAAAGGCGTGTCGTGCCGATCGCGATTCCCTTACGTCAGCTAGGCGGGGTTGCCGAGCCGGGCCGCCACGTGGCGTGAACGACCCGCGCGACCCCGCACACACAGATCAACGATCCGGGCGTCTTTGGCTTGAACAGATGCCTCGGCACCTCACTTACGTTCACGGCCATCTCCTTACGTCAGCTTGCACTTGTCATTTGTGCCGACCCAGAACCTCGCCGAGCGCCAGTCCCGTGCCGACTGCGGCGAGAATGATCAGGCCGAGGACCAGGCCCAGCGGTAGCAGGGCTTCCCAGAGGCTCATGCCGGAATTGTTGACCCATTTCATCGCTACTCCTTATGTCGGGTTGGCTCAGAAGGAGACAACGCTCATCGGGAACGCTCCCGGCGTCTCAGCGGGGCACCACTCGAATCGTTCGGCGTCGTGGTCTATGAACTTGGCGTAGACGTGTCCGACTCCGGTTCCGTCTGCAATGTCATCGAAGTCCCCGGACGGAATCATGTGGTTCAGGTAGCGGGTGACCTCGGCCAACATCTGTTCCTCGGGGACATGGCCGTAGGCGTAGTAGCGTTCACCGTCCTCGTCTTCCATGACGGTGAACACCTGGGCGCCGGTACGTGTATCGAAATCCCCCGGCTCAGCTACGGGCCAGTTGATCTGGTCGATGGTGATGGTCTTCATGGTTTCCCTCCTGTGGTTGTTGGCCGATAAGTACTCATTGGGGTTCCGTGCGGCGTGTTTCTTTGACATGGCGCTGGTTAGCTCGGAGGGTTGACGATCTCTCGGAATGCCTCGTCAACGTCGTGGTTCTCGACGCGCTGCAACAGGTCGAACTGCCATGGCACAGGGTTGAGACCGAGCAGGACACAGGCGTCGTACATGCGCTCAGCGTCCCCAGGTTTCATCAACCCGCCAGCCGCATGTAGAGACTGCCGCCGGTCCCAGCCAGACACGGGACATACTCGGCGAGCAGCCGGTCACTGAGTGGCCAGATGTCCGAGTCCACCACGATGGCGTCGAGCACCAGGCCGCGGTGAGCCAAACTCCGCACCGACAGCGGCACAGCCCCGTCGAGGATGGGGTCCGTCCGGACGATGTGCCGAGCACGCTCCAGGTTCATCGCCAGCAGGCCAATCCTGATCTTGGCCGGACGCTCACGCCGCTCGGCTTGCTCCTGGAATCCGAGGAAGCCGTCTGCGAGTTCTTCGCAGCTGTGGGCCCTCAGCACCGCTATGGCGGTCTTGTACTCATCCGATGAGAACATCGTTGTATCTCCTTCTGTCAGGTTGAGTGAGTAGCTAGATGGGCGTTGACGAAGTCGGTCGCCACCTGGTTTGGACATGGGCAACCATCGAGGCCAATGAACCCGTGCGCCTGGCAGTCGCCGTGATGGTCGAACGTGCAGGGTTCGGAATCAACGAACTGACTGAGCAGTTCCACCGCGCGGCACAGGTCGCCTGGGTCGGTCACGTCCATCTCCTTGCGTCAGGTCAGGGTGTGGACCCGGTGGCTACCCGGACACACCTCGGTGTCGTCGTTTCGTAGATGCTCAGAGAATCGCCACGCCGGAAGGTGTGACAGCTTGCCTTCGTGCAAGCCGTCAGTTCGATAGCAGCCGACGTAGGTCCGGCATTCACGACACAGCACCTGCTCACCGGGAATCTCTTCCACCACAGCCATATCAACTCCTTACGTCAACCCATGACGCGGTTCAACTCTGGATTCTTGCGGCGTAACTCTGCGCAGGTCTCGCAGTTTGCCTTGCCCGAGATTGCATCCTCAGGCTTGGCCCAAAAGCAGTTCGGAGCTGTGGGTTCATGACCGAAAGCGCGCAGTCGATGAGCACGACGAAGGCGCTTCTCGAACGGTGTGAGCTTGTGGACGCTAGGTGGCATCGCCCGATCCTTTCGTGCCGATAATTGGTCATTGCGGCCCTGCGCCGCAGCGTATTTCCTTACGTCAGGTTGTTGCGGATGGCGGCGGTGATACGTTCGGCAAGATGTGCAGCGTGCTCTTCGTCTGATGCGCCCGAGGCGGCGCAACCTTCATGCCTGCATTCCCAGACCCATTTCGCCGGTCCAGACCATTCCGATCGGTAGCTATGTTCGAGGATTATCCGCGCAATAGCTGTAGACATCTCTACACCGCCGCATGTAGAGTGATCTACATGCGAAAGCCTCTCATTGCAGTCGGCACCAAGGTTTCCTGGAGTATGTCCAGGAATGTCCGATTCACCGGTCAAGTCATCGGAATAACCCCTGACGGGCACATCCAGATTGCGCGGAGCAACGACGTCTATTGGGTTGAGTCCAGCAAAGTGAAGGTGGTCGCTTGATGGACTTGCAGGTTGCGGCGAAGCGGCTTCAAAAAGCACGGTCTGCTCACCAGAAGGCGATGAACGACGCCCGGACGGCGGCGCTCGATGTACTCGATCAGGAGGGGATGTCTGAGGTGCAAGTAGCCGCAGTCCTAGGGGTTGATCGGATGACCGTTCGCAAGTGGCGCGGGAAGCGGTGACTTGACTTGCCACTCTCATGTCTGCGTTTCCTTTCGCCGATAAGTGGTCACTACGTCAGATGTTGGTGATGCCTGCGGGTAGTTCGATGCCCATCAACTTGCACAGGAACAGGTACCTTTCGGGCGGCCAGAAGGCTTTGCAGACGAGGCATGAGCAGCCCACGCTGACGACGAGTTGTAGTGCTGCGACGCGGACGTTCTCCCCCGCGGTGTCACGCCTGTAGGTGTGGGTGGCGTTGCAGTTCGGGCAGGGCTCACTGAAGTGTTTGACGTGCTGCGGGTTGAACAAGCGCTCGACGTCGACAGCCCAGGACTGGATGACCTTGGTCATCTTGTCGATGCGGTGGACGTCTTGTGGTCGCCAGGATTGTTCGGCCATGTGCCTCAACCGGGCGACTGTGGCTGGTACGGCTTTGTAGCCGGGTTGCCAGACGGACACCATGAGGTCGATGTCTTGGAGTAGCACGAGGGCGTCGGTCCAGATGGGCGGTTTGGACTTGGAACCGCCACCGTTGCCTGTTTGGGATTGGTCTCCGCCGACAGCGTCGAACAACTGCATGTAGAGGCTGGGGGCGTAGAGCATTTGGCCGTTGTGGAGGGTGGGTACAGGTTCGGTGAATTCGTTGACGGCGCCTTGGAATGCGGAGCGCGCGGCGGGGAGGTTGCCGTCTTCGGTGTGTGCTGTGGTCATCGGCGCTGTCCTCCGTGATCGCATTCGGTGCGTGGTCGATAGCAGGCGGGGCACGTATCGGATGTGGCGATGAAAACCGCTTGGGAGCGTTGAATGTCAGCGAGGTTCACGCGGAATCCCCCAGTGCGGCAGCGGGGAACGCTTCGAGGAAGTCTGAGATCGCCGTGAAGTCCAGGCCGATGATGCTGCACAGCATGTCCAGAATGTGGTCGATGGCTTTGCTGATGGCGGTGAGGATGTCGGGGTATCGGCGGTGCTCTGTCCCGTCCTCGAATGTGTATGAGCTGATGGTGGGGTTGGTGCGGAGTTCTGCGAACGCCCTCAGCATCAGGTCTGGGAGTGGCAGTTGGCGCTGGTAGGCGTTCACGCGGTACCTCCGGGCAGTTCGGGTTGGATGACTTCGGCGTCGATCACGGACGGTGGTTGTTCGGGTGTGATGTCTTCGATGTCGTCGCCGTAGGGGTTGCCGATGTGCAGTGCTCGGATGTTGGCGTAGCCCTGATAGATCGGGCTGTCGGTGTTCACGTGGCCTTCGCCGATCCAGCCGTACTTGTCCCGATTCGCGGGGACGATCGCGATGTTCGGTTCGTCATCGATGCCGCATTCACGGTCGGTGACGACGGGCATGTTGTCGGGGAGGTTGGCGATGGCTTTGCGTAGCTGGGCAACGTTCATGCGGTCTCCTCGATGGGTACGGCCCAACCGCAGTAACCACAGACACGGAAGGCGGGTACGGGGTAGGTGCCGATCTGCTGGGCAGGGATGGTGTCGTGGGTGGTGTCTCGGCGGCAGTTCGCGCAGGCGGCCATGGCGCTCACTCCCGTTCCATGAGCAGTAGCCGAGCTCCAGCCATTTCCCGCATTGGCAGTAGTCGTCGTAATCGGAGTTCGGTGAAGTAGCCCATGTTCGATGGCTTCGCGTACCTCGTTCAGGAACACCTCACGATCAGACGGGGAGGTCATGCCTGCACCGACCCGCGCCCGTAGAAGTACAGGGTTGGGTGCTCCCGGTAGTCGTTGCTGTCGTCGGTTGAGTCCTCGTACAGTTCGTATCCGAGGAAGTCGCCATTGCTCATCCGCAGGTGCGGCGTGATCCAGTCAACGAACAGGCCCACCTCACCGCTGTAGTCCTTCAGCGATGACGACAGGACAAGCTGATTGGCGTAGGGGCCGCATGTTTGCGGTCGCCGGAACAGGGCTCTGCGTGACTCTTGGTAGACCGCGCCACCGCCGATGAATACGTGATCCCAGCGCGGCATCGTGAAGAACTCGTGGTCATCGTAGCCGCCGTTCTCGAACCATTCCCTGGTGATGATTTGACGTTCCAGCCAGTCGGCTACGGGTCCGTCTTTGATGTTGGCCCGGAAGTAGAACTCGGTGTACATGCCCATCGTTACTGCTCCTCCACGGTGATTCGAGCCCCAACAGCAGCGGCGTCCGTGTGGTCAGCGGCAGCGAGGAGAGCGGCGGCCAAGTCGCGGGCTGCTGCGGCAGAGATGAACGTCGCGTCGGGCAAGGCCACGCCGCGCCGTTCGTCCGGCCACGCGCTCACTGGGTCCGCGCCGAAGTTGATTGCCTCCCAAGCTCCCAGGCACTCCTCGCCCCAATTGCCCGGAATGGCGCATTGCTCGGGTAGTTCCACGACGGCGATGCGGGCGGCCTTGAGCGCCGCGAGGATGTTGCGGGCCTCGTCGTGAAGGCTGGCCATGATCTGTTCGATCGTGTTCCATTGCGGGCCTCGGTTGAGCCTGCCCATGAGGTTGTCTGCGAGGGCTTGGTAGACAACGGTTTCAGCTCGGTCCATTTCGTCACTTTCGTCACGGTTTGATGTCAGCGGCTCGGATGTGGCCCGCTGGTGGCTGTGTGTGGCTTCTGGGTGGCTCATTCGTGGCTCTCCGTTCGATCGCTCGCGTTCCCTGATGCCGTGATCCGTTTCGTGTGCGCCGGGAAATGCTCCAACGGCTTCCCATCCCCATCCCGCACACACGGCTCATGCGCTTTCGCGTGACAGTCAGGGCAGGGAACAGTGAGTGCCTGCTGCTGCACGGTCGTGCCAGTCCAGTCACGCATTGGCCAACTCCAACAACACATCCGCATGACAGGCCTGGTCGAGTGGACACCAGCAGGCGAGGTCGTGGCCGCGGATTTCAGTGAGCGGCAGGGTTCTCGCAGTCCATTTGCGGTAGAGGTCCACGACGATCGCCGCGGATGCTCCGGTTCCACTTCGGTAGAAGACTGCTCCGCCATTGGGGAGTCGGAAGCCGGCAGCGCCGATGATGAACGGGTTGCCCCACCGTGTTCCCCGTCCGACGTAGCGGGCTGAGTTCCCGCAGCCGCATGAGCATTCAGGCATCCGCCAGCCCTTGGTGCGCTTTCGTTGGATCCGCTCAGGCATTTGACGCCTCCTTGGGGTGATCACACTTACGCACCGAGTCGTCAAACGTGATGTCCCCGAACTCATCACAGAGCGTGCAATCGTCGATCTCCTGCTGCCGCGACGCAGCCGCCACCCGCTTCTGCTCGGCCTCCAGGCGGTCGAAGTAGTCCGGGTTCGCCTTGTCCCACTTCCGACGCTTCATGCACGCAAGGCAGGAACCGCCCTCGTAATTCGTTTCATGGTCGGGGCATTCGGGGCGGGGGCTCTCCCCAACTGAACCAACAACGGAAGGTGACACTAGGACTTGAACTTGTACTTGACTGTCCCCGTCCCGACCGGGTTCCGACGCGGTACCCGGTTCTGACCCCGTCTCGACCCCGTCCCGACCCGGTCCCGACGGGGTATGCCTGGGGTCGATTTCATCGGCCAATTCATCAGCGTCCTTGCGCCTCAGCCTTCGCAACTCCTGGGCGAGCTCGTGCCGAATCTTCTCCGACGCAACCATGCGAGCGTTCTTCGGAACCGAATACCACGAGTTCCGGTTCTTCGAACTCACCTGGCGCACATAGGAACGGATGAACAACTCGTCCGTGTCGTAGTCCACGAACACGAACCGACGCTGCTCCAGGACAACAAAGTCTTCCCTGAGCTGATCGGTGGTGAGCTCGTTGCACCCCTTCGCCAGTAGGTCCAGGTGAAGCGTCAGCACGCCGGCGGTGTCGAGATCTCTCTGCGCCAGCACCTGGCAGAACGTGCATTGTGCGCCGCGGGGAAGTGCTTGGAATTCGCGGTCTTTCCTCCACAGGCCCTCGTTGATGAGGGCGGCAGCATTAGCCATCCTGCAGCTCCAGGCGGTCAAGCTCATCCATGATCGCGTCGTTACGTCGCGCCTTAGTGGTATTGCGTGCCAGGACACCGTGAGCGAGTTCTACTACTTCCTTCGCCCACACCGCTTGGCAGACGGGATCGTCACAGTAGGAGTCAACGTCAGCCAGGGTCTTGTGCTTGCAGAGCACGGATGATGAGACGAACACGCCATCGGAAAACTCTTTTGCCCAGGCGACTTCAACGGCGATGTCCGCAGCTGTCCATGAGGTGGTCAACCGTGGAGGTGATGGAGCCGCGTCTGCTACGCCACCGGCGCCGACAATCTCCTGCGCGCGTTCCTGCATCTGCTCAATCCGTTTCCAGCAGCATCCGCAGAAGTACGCCCACCGGTTGTAGATGGATGGCTTGGCGTCCGCCACGTGGGCCATCTGGACAATGTCGTCGGCCGGGAGCCCCGCGTTGAGGAATTGGTCGATCGTCTCCCGGTAGTCGCCGGGGATCTGGTTGCGGCGGAATGACGACCACGCCTGAACAACGGCTTCGTAGATCGCGGTGTTGTTGTTCAGCTTTCGTTCCTCGGCGGCCTGTTTCATTGCCGCGGCCCACCGGAGCGCGTCATCCGCCACTGTGTCCACCAGTGGGGCGTCAGGGTTGGATGATGTCTTGCCGGCGTTGCAGTCCTTGCAGGCAGCCACGAGGTTGTGCGGATCATCGGATCCACCTAGGGCCACGGGGATGACGTGGTCGACGGTCAGGATCACGTCGGGTGGGGTTCCGCCGCAGTAGCGGCAGGTGTGGTTGTCACGGCGCAGAATCTCAAATCGCAACCGCTTCGATACAGCCATTCAGCGCCTCTCTTCATGGTTCGGGCAGTGCTCGCGGTGCCCTTGTGTTGGTTCGTGGAATCCGCAGTCAGGGCAACGACCCATGCCGATGAGTTCGCGGCGCGGGTACGGCAACCACATGTCAGGCATCGGGTGGCACCTCAGCGACCTTCACGGGCTGGCAGTCATAGAAGTGCAGCGACTTATGGCCAGCGGGCAGCTCACAAGTGCCGCACTGGAATTTCCAGCCCGGCTTAATCAGGTGGTCACCGTGCCACTTGTTGTCACACGGCTCTCTACATTCCTTGTCGCCTGGATCAAGGAATGACGCTTCGAGGCTGTCTCGGTTGAAGAACAGTTGGCAGTCCTCGCATACGAATCCGTCGTCGTAGCACGTTTCGCCGCCGCACGCGCCGCACGCCGGGCACTGGTGTTCAGCATTGGGTAGGGCCATCAGTCGTTCTCCTCGTCTTCTGGTGGCTCCCAACCGATGCAGTCGCACATGTCGAGCAGCGGGGCGCCGGGCGGTAGGTGGCAGCACGCGGTGTGCATCACGCCGTCGCCGTGGTCCTCGCGTGGATGCGAACACAAAGCGCAGCCGCTCATCGGTCCACCTCCAGCACCGCGCCAAGCACCTTGTGCACCAAGGCCACAGCGCCGTCGCCGTACCGGTGCTCCACGAACCCCTCCGTCTTGCCGCTCTGGTCGCGGTACAGCACCCACCGGTAGGTGTTCACCGAATCGGGTTGTGATCCACGCTCACTCGTGCGGGTGATGCCGATCGAGGTGAGCGGGTCGTTGTTGATCTGCATGTCGACGTAGACGCTCACGAATCACGCTCCGGGTGCCACAGCAGGCGAGCGGGGAGTAGTTCGTCACGGAATCCGTGGTGGTACGGGCCTGTGGACCTACTCGGCCACCAACGGCCATGTCGATGCTCGACCGACGATGCAGTGACCTTGTGCGGCACATGGATAACTGCGCCCTCTGGCAGCGCGTCGAGCTGCTCAACCGTCTCGACGGTGCGGGCTTTCACCCACTCGGCGGCAACGTGGTCGGCGTGTGCGCGTTCAATGCGCTCCTCTTCGCCACAGAAGTGCGTCAGCGGCTCGGCCCAGGTCCAGCCATGGCATTCGCAGCCGAGTGTTGTGCCGCGCCACCTGTGGGCGTTGAGAATGCCCGCCAGCGTTGGGAAGTCAGCCACGGTCGGCCTCCGCGTGCCGTAACGCCACCTTGACCCAGGCCGCCAATGGGGTCATGCCGCACCGCCGCTCGTAATCCACAACCTCGGCGAGGGCTCTACCGACAACTGCCCGCAGCCGATCCACCTCGGCAAGCAGATCCCTTGGGCCGCCGTCACGCAACCACTCGGCATACCGCTCGATGTCAGCGACGCTGGAAGTGGTTCCTAGGCCGTTGAGCGCTTCACGGGCACGCTGCACAACGTCAGTCATGGTCCGCCTCCGCAGCGAGCAGAGCGGCGGCGAGCGCCCGGGAATGGCTCGGAAACAGGTTCAACTCCATGGCACCCCAGGAGATCCGGCAACCCGTCAGCCCTTCCCCGGTCTGTTGGTCCACGAGATGCACCGGAAGTACCTGAAAGTCGTCATCGTCCAGATCGACAGGCCAGCCTGCCACGCCGCGTTCGGGTAGTTCCATGGTGGCGATACGGGCGGCCTTGAGTGCCGCGAGGGCGACCTCAGCACCATGAACCGACTGCACCTCGCATTGAACCTGTTCCCACGTCACACCAGCGAGTGGAATGTGCTCACTCTCAAAGTCGCAGGCGATGCACTGCCACCACTGCTCGTGACGATCGCGGCTGGACGCTGAGCAGCGTTCTACGCGGTGCTGCGCGAATGCTTCGGCGATGACGGTTTCTATGCGGTCAGTCATCTCCGTGCGACCTCTCATACTCCTCATCAGCGGCCAGCACCTTGTACGTGCCGTAGCTGATCTCGCCTTCATCGAACCGCTCAAATGCGGTCTTCTCGTCATTCACCTTGTCCTCCAAATTGATCCGTAGATGCGGCGCCGAACACCGGCCAACTCCTCCACCGTGTGACGAGCCCAGTCCGCGCCATCCACCACGACCTGTCCGCATTTGCAGCGCAGATCGACCCCGTTGAAATACGGGCCCTGGTGCTCGAGTAGGACTTTCGCGGCGGTCATGAGTCGGTGTTCCGCTCTTCGCGTGGTCGTGGCCGTCACGATGTGGCCCCGAACAGTTCGAGCTGCTGACTGACCAACCGGATCTCAGCGACGAACCAGCCAGTGCCGTGATAGGGCGGAAGTTCCCTCGATTCGGTCAACTGTCGCTCAGCTTCTTCCAGCGACGGAATTCGTGGACCGACCACCCAACTACGTTCACCAACATGGCTGTCGTTGAGCACCATGTAACCGATCAGATCGCCGGCCGCCATCAAACGCCCGCCTTGTCGATCGCACGCATGGTCGGGCATGGGTACCTGACATACAACGCGGCGCTCGGGATGCTGCAGCCTGCGCAGCACGACGAAAATAGTCCGAGGTCGTCTCCGTTCGGGGTGGGCTGATGCAATCTCCGAACATCGTTAAGCGCCGCGGCTTGCCGTTCCGCGAGCTGTTGCAGCGCCATGAACTCGTCAGCGCCCTGCAGCATCCCGCCATCCACCGCTTGCCGGATCGCATCGATGGCGTCTATCGGCCCCTGACCTACGGGCTGACCGTCATCGGTGGCGTTCATGCCGGGGTCCTTTCAGTGATGGTTACCTCGTGGTCGGTCAAGGTTTCGTGACGTTCGGCGAACTCGTCAGCCCCTTCACGGTCAGGGAAGTCGAACGACAGGCTTTCCACGCGGAGGAGCTTGGCGCAGTGTGTACAGGACGCAGTGATCACGACGCCTTCCCATCGGCCGGCGCGGGATTTGCCTTGATATCGGCGAGCCGCTTGGACCATGCGCTCTTGAGTTCGTCGCGGAATGCCCCGAGTTCCCAGGCTTGAAGGTCGGCGGATACGGTGTCGAGTTCTTCGCGAGTCGATGCGGCTGCGATGCGGGAGTTGAACTCGGCCACGGCATCCGAGGTGATGATCTGTGGGACGGCCAGCGGTTCGACAATGAACCGCCCCTTCTTCCCGCGCGTTTCGGCAAGCTTTAACACCATCCGCTTCTCAATGTGCGACATGTGAGATACGCGAACCCCGCCGACAGCATCGCCGCCGAACTTCACGTCAGGATCGCGGTAGAGAGTCAGCTTTCGGCCGATCCAAACGTCAGTTTCCTTGCCCCAGATTCCGGCGATGATGCGTAGCACCGTCTTGCACGGCATGAACTTCCGGTCTGGGAACTCTGCAACGCCAAGTTTTGCCGGCTTCTTGTTGTCGCCGTCCCATTCGGCGCTGACGATGGTAACGGTGCGAGGTCCGCCGATCAGATCATCTCCGTTGATGCGATCAGAATCCGCGAGCAGTGCGTCTGAGATGTCCATCTAGATCAGAACCTCCTGCACGCGTTCAACCGGCTGCTTGCCCTCCGTCTTGCGTTCGTAGGTTCGGACCATGACTCCTACGTTTTCCTCGAATGCGGCTACGGCTTCGGTGATGGCGTCGAACCACTTCTGCGACGGGAGTACACGTTTGACGAACGGAACCATGCCGCCACACCAGGACACGTAGTCGATCCACTCGCGACCCGACACCAGCAACCCACACTGCAACTGGGCCATCACCTCGATCGGCGGCTGGTCGTCAAGGAAGGTTGACAGTTGGGTTTTCTGCCTCCTCGACTTCACCTCGATGAGTCCCACCTCCCCCACGAGACCATCCGGCGAATAGCCAATCTTGAAGCCGTCTAACTCGCGGACGATGAACCCGGTTTCGGTGACAGGTGCGTGATTCTCGCTGTACCAGTCACGGGCGATCGGCTCGTCTTCAATGCCACGCCACATGTCGTCACTGATGAAGGTCGGGTCGGTGTACCCGGTGATGCGTTCAGCCGCGAGCAGCATCGTGAGGCCGCGCGAATCTGGGTTCGCGGCCGGCTTGACGGTTTTGGGGGTGATGAGTTTCCCAACTGCCGATGCAGTTACCATTCCGCGACGTTGCTTGTACCACTCTTCGGATCGTTGTTCGACGTGCGAGAACGTGTGAATCGTCATGGGTGGGTCTGCTTTCGGTTGGAACTCGTGGTGCCCGAACTGGCCGTGCGGGTCGGAGGATGAATTGGTGCGGGACTTTCCGCAGGCGGCACATTCGCTCACTCGGCCACCTCAAGTTCGCCGGACCGCACCCGCAACCACTCGTCGTCTGGATCCGGGTAGACGAAATACCCCCAGGTGATGAACAGGACTGCGCTGATCAACGCGGCCGTCCACAGCAGCCAGATGCAGAACGCTGCGAGACCAGCAACGGAGACCAGGGCGAACGTCATTGCCGCAATGAGTAGTGCGTCGGTCATGCCACCCACCTATCCGCCACCAGGGTGAGATCGCCGATGATGACTTTCGAGATGTACGCCGCGGCCCAAAATCTCCCGAGTCGGAGCAGCTTCAGCACTTCCTCGTACCGATTGAGGTCAGCCTCCAGGTCCTCGCGAACACCTAGTGGCGGATTCGGGCCCTCGTTCAACAGTTCCCACAGGTCGGTTCGGGCGTCATCGAATGCGGCTTCGGCAGCAGACCTTTCCCGCTTCCTGGCCGCTTCGGCACCGGCTTTCGTGTTACCCAAGGCATGGATGATGCGGGTATCGATCACGCTGCGGACCTCAACTGCCTGAACGTGTCTATCCACTCAGCAGATGCGGTGGTGTACGCGGCCCGGACATACTTGAGTGCCGCCTCAGCCTCAGCGAGTTGCCCACGCAGTAAAGCGACTTCGTTCACCAACTCCTCATTGGTGGGTCGCCTCATGCCACTGCCACCAATCGCGCTTCGGGAAGATCACATACCCAGCCGAATACTTCATCGATGCTGCGATCGACCGGTACAGCAGCGAGAGCAAGCATCAGCATGCGCTGCAGCTCGACAGCCGGCATCGCGGTGAGGTAGTCCCGCACCTTGCGTGGGTCTTCGTCTTTCAGCCGCCACGCCAAATGCCCGATGAGGTCAGCGCGACGCTCGTAGTCACGCTCGGTAGTGCCGGTGATGGGCGTTCTCTCCCGTGACAGGTGGCAGGTTTCTCCCTTGGCTCCGGTGGCCGAGTGGACAGTGAATCTTCCGCTTTCGGCGGTGACGTGACGGCCGCATGCTGGGCACAGCTGCAAGCTCATCCGAGCACTCCCCCGCATCCGCCTGGACCGGCAAGAGGTGGCATTGGTGAACCGTCAGGGATGATGCAGCGCAACGGCTGCCACCAATAGCCCACACGGAACGTGTTCAGGCGGGAACCATCCGGGAACGTGCGGCCTTCGCAATATCCGCCATACCCTGAGGCGGACAGTCCGGGGCCGTTGCCGGGGCACCAGAATGGCGGTGCGGGGACGAACGGATCGGGCAGTGCGTGAGCGTCGGTGGCCCACAAGGTTCCACAACCGGCCAGGATGATCGCCGCAGCAGCACCACCGATGATGCGGCGTGCGGTACGCCAATGCATGGTCTTGTGAATCATGGTCACCTCCCGGCCTCGTTGAGGAAGATGCCCAGGGCGAGAATCCCGGAGAAGACGGCGAACGCGAGGTTGACCGTGTTTCCGCTGTTGGCGTAGATCCACACGTTGAAGCCGCACGCGGCAGCGTTGACGAAAGCCAAGATCATGCCGACACCGCCAACCGTGCGCGCTCACGCGCGGATTGGCCGGGACGCTGATCGAGTAGGGCGATCTGCTGTTCCGCCGTGCGCAATGCTCGATCCAGCTGCCGATTTCTTGCAGCCTCCGCGCGGATCGCCTGCGGGACAGTCTTGCCGGGAACACCTGAGTTCTTGCTCATGCGGACACCGCCGTCCTGGTGAGCTGCACCAGCTTCGCGGGGGCGTCATGGAACGGCACCACAACCACGGAACCCACCCGGGCGTCGTCGATACGGTGCTTGCCCTCGTAGTCGCCGGGACTGCGCCACTCGGCGGGGACGAGGCAGTGCCGGCCTTCGTCCCATCCTGGCGACACCGGACGCTCCCCTGATCCCAGGCGGAACATCACCCACTCGATCCCCGGGCTATGCTGGTTGTCGGACATTTGGTTTCTCCTTCTGTTCATGGCTCGCTCTGGATTGCGCCCAGAGCGAGCCGATCTACTTGGTTGAGTCTTTGATTAGGTGCAGCAGGTCCCACGCCAGGTCCCCGGCGTCGCCCTGTGTCATTTGGGATCGCTCGTAGATCAATCCGGCCATCTCGGCGACAAGGGCGTCTTCGTCGCTCATTCCCCTGCCGCCTCTCGCTCGAACACCTTGAACTGCGATGCACGGTCACGCAGTTCAGCCACGAGACGGACGGCCCACTTAGGCGTCTTGTCGCCGTTGAAGTTGGTCACGGTCATGGCCTCGACGGCGGTGGCCGCGATGCTCAGCAGCTTCGAATCCGGACGCGGTTCCCCCAGGGAGGGCTGGTCTGCGCTCACCCCCCCGGGGGATTCACCCGCGCCGGCCGTGGGCTCGGGAGTGCGCCTCTGGTCGTAGATACGGCGGGCCTCACCGCAGTCGAGGTAGCAAGTAACCCCGTCATTGATCGGGCAGTAGCTGCACTTCACGAGGTCATTGCGGCCCGAGATTGGTTGCTCCGGGGGTGGCGACGGCAGAATGTCGCTATCACCACCGGAGCCTTCGTCACCCATTCGGGGGTTGTTGGGTGACGGATCTGCCGCTGCGATGACGGCGGCAGAAGAATGTTCGACAACTGGACCATCGCCGTAAGGGCATGGACGCCTGTCTAGGACGCTGACACAGTGGAACCACGCCTCGACATCGCGATGCCAGTAGACCGCCTCGTCGCACTTGCTGCACTGCCGAGTGCACCAAGATTCCTCGCCCGCGCACCACTCGCCGTGGAAAGCGCACACCTCGCGCGGTTCCAGGCTGTCGCGTTGTTCCTCGAACTCGGTCAACCACTGCGGCCCAACCTCATCCACCCGGGCACGCGGTTGCGCTTCCCACCTGGACCCGATGGTGATGAGCACAGTGCCCATGCCGGAACGGATCTCAGCAGCTATATCGGAAAGATTCTCGAACAGGCTCACTTGATCACCGCCAACGCCATCTTGGTGACACGGATCAAAACCAGGGATCTGATAGCACCCCAAACGATCACACTCACCAGCCACCCCTGTTTATCTGACGCTGCAACACATCCCGCTCCTCACGCACCACAGCCAACTCAGCGGTCAACTCATCCACCCGCACCTGCTGCTCACGCAACCGATCAACCTCGGCCCGCAACTCCACAAGCTCCTGTTCATCAACCCGGGCAGTTACCTCGGAGATACGCATGTCCCCACTCACGAGGCCAACCGCCTACGCATCGACGCCGCACTCAACCCACCGCGCGGCCGCTCCTCGACAACCTCCGGAGCCTTCTTCTCGACTGTCGCCGACGCGAACTCATCAAGGGCATCCCGCACTTCTTCGGCGGTCATGTAGTAGTGCCGGCCCATCTTGTGGGCACGTACACGACCCGACTTGATCTGGCGCTTGAGCCACCCGACCGGGTCCAGCATGTCGGCACCGATACCCCACTCTGCGATGACTTGATCCAGGCGTTGAAGTTTCACTTTGTTCACCTCGGTTTCGACACGTAGACAGGACGTTTCGGCTTCGGCCAGTGCTGGATCCGCGGACGAGGCGAGGAATTGAAGGTCACGTGGCATCACCGGGCTCGGTATCTCCGGACTCGCGCGCTAGCGCCACTACCTTTTCGCGCAACCCATTCGGAAGCGCTGCGAACCGCTTCTCCAGGAGATCGCTCACGCGACGTTCCCGAATCTGCTGATACTGATCCCAGTAACGTTGCGCGAGTTCCTCTAGCGACTGCTTTTCCACTTCAGCATCTACGGCGGGTGATACCTCGGCGTCGAACAGCTTGGCGAGGTGTCGGATGCAGCAGACGCGGGTGATGGACTGCCTCTCGTAGCGTCCAGTCTTGCCGTCGATGCGCTCTTGCCGAACGACGGCCACCGGCTCACTGCACGCAATCCGCTTGTTGTATGCCGCCGAACCACAGGCAATTCCGTCACCCGGCTCCCAGGCGCGGACAAGGACTTCGTACTCAGGATCGTTCCACCGGTACCTGATTCCCGCGCTGAACCATTCGCTCATGCCGCCATCTCCCGAGCGATAAGGCGGGAGATGGCCTCCGCACCAGCAGGAGTGATCTTGAGTGTGTGCATTACCTCTGAGCCCCGGAATCGAGGCGCCTCATGCACTTCAACCCGCCGGAAATACCGCTTCTTATCAGCCTTTTCCGAGTACCGGTTTCGGATGATCTTCTTCTGCTTCTTCTCTGACCACCGAGAGTCGGACTGCATGTAGATCCAGTCGCGCTCGATCAGCAGATCCCGCAGCCAAGATTCCTTGACACCGTTCGTGGATGCGACAGTCGAGAAGGACAGCAGGTCTGCGTCGGTCACATAGGTGTCGACATAGGTCACCTTCGGCGCATCGACGGCACGAGCGGATTCGAGCTGATATATCCGCGAATTCCGAGCTTCGAGCTGCTTCATGGCCTCGACGTATCCGGCGGCCATCAGGTCGTGGCCTTGTAGCGGCTGGGATGCTGTCCGTTCAGTGGCGGCGCGGCGCATCAGGAAGAACCCGGAGACCAACCGCTTCTTGAAGTCCTTCACGACCGGGCTGTTGCGCAGATATGTCATCAGTAGTGCTGCAGCCGGTTCGTCCAGTTCTGCGAACTCGGTCGGACGCCCGCCGGACTTCGCGATTTCAAATCGCAAAGTCCCAACATCGCTCAAGTCGGCGGTGTTATCGCGAATGAGCTTGATGACCGATGCGTGCTCATTCCCGGTCTCGGTTGCGATCACCAGCGACGTGGTGATCGGCTCACCCTCTGAACTGAGGAAGACCAGCTCTTCGTTGATAGGCTCGATGTCTGACACGAACTTCTCCTTCGTTGTCGGGTAGCCCTCACCCCTGACCGGGTGGGGGCCTTTCGCTATGCGGTGCGGCGGTCCGATCCGGTGTTGATGACCATCTGGTCGAGCGGAATGCCAGTGAGTTGCTTCAACCGCATGAGGGCGACAAGGTTCGGAACCGTGGTTCCAGCTCGCCATGCGCGGATGGTGTGCCCCGTCTTTCCGATCGCCCCGCCGAGCTGCTCGTCACTAGTCAGCCCCTCGATGCGCCGCGCTTTGTCGAGCACCTCTGGGTTGAGTCGGATTGACACGCTCACCTCCTTGGGATGCGCACTATTTGCGCTGAATGCGCTTGTTCTGCGCATCGCAAAGCTAGCGCATTTCGCGCAGATTTCGCAACCGACACGACACAAACCTGTTATTTCCCCAGGTAAATAGGTGAGCAAAAGTTGCGCACTCGCGTCATTTATGGGTACGCTCCCACGCATGGATCACATCGAGTGGATCAAAGCCACTACGAAAGGGGATGCGACGCGGGCCATCGGGCGCGCGGCGAACATCCCAGACCGCACCGTGGCCAGCCAGATCGACCGAGGTCACATCAGCGCAGAGAACGTCATCGCTATAGCCATCGCATATGGCGTCCACCCGGTAACCGCATTGATCGACTGCGGCTACCTGCCCGCCAGGTATGCCACGACCGCCGATCCGGTTGCCGCGTTACGCTCAGTGTCGGAGGATGATCTAGCCGATGAGGTGCTTCGTCGAATGAAGCTCGCCGGCGATCACACCGTGCTCACGACACCCGTCGACGAACTGTTATCGGACAACGCGAAGCTCGGGACGGCGTCCGCGGTCGACGCCGCCACCGCTGCCTCCATCGCCGAACTGAAGATCGATAGCGGCATTGACAACCGCAAGAAGGCCTGACGACCACGTGCTGACGGGGTGGGACTCAATACGAATGACATAGTCGCGGCGCTGACGCAGCAACTCGGATGTGTCACCCAATCCAACCCCCCAATGCGCAGGCTGAAATAGGCCCATTACGACATGGGCCGAATCTGTCAAATGTGTTGCCGCGCCCAGTATTTGAGCGCGTTAAAGGCAGCCTAGGTAGTTGCTGTCAAGATCGGTTGCGAAATCAAAGACAACATGCGTTTTCTTACCGTTAGCTTGGAGTTAGCTGCTAGCGGCCCAAATGCGTCGTACACCAGCGGCGAAAACGCCAGAGTTAGCGGCGGCAGCAAAACAGCGGGGGGGGGGGCTTCAATGCCGTCTTTTTCCACCACCTTTCCGCAGATGCAGGCCCAAAATCGCATCCCGCAAACTGGTCTGCGGTAATCAGATTCTCAGCACGTACGTACGCCGCTGACAGGTATTGCCAAGCCAGGTTCGGGCGAACTTTGACATTGATCGATAGCAGTCAATCGGTCTTAGCTTCGAGTGGAATACGATTCCGTCACCGTCGAATAGGCATCCTGGGGGGAACGTGACCGTCACCATCACTTGTCCGAAGTGCAAGGCCAAGCTCTCCACCAAGGGCGAGGCAACGTCGTTCCGGTGCGTGAAGTGCGGCGAGGTCTCCCCCATGCCGATATCGAAGCTGGCCAAGACGAAGGCTGCTACTCCAGCCAAGGTGGCATCCCCTCCGTCGCCGAAACCGTTGCCAGGCTGGTACCCAGACCCCAATGGAGCGCCAACCCAGCGCTACTTTGATGGGACGGCCTGGACGGACCAACTCGCCCCACTGTCCACCCCGGCACCTCGGCCGGCCAAATCCGGCGTAGTCGCCGGACTTCTACAACTGTTCCTCGGCTGGTTCGGCCTGGGCCGGTTCTACCTCGGTTACACAGGAATCGGGGGCGTACAACTCACTCTCGGATTGATTGGACTCATCGGCACGCTCATGTGCTGGGTCGGGCTCATCGTCCTGGTGCCACTATCTATCTGGCTGTTCATCGAAGGCATCTGCATGATCGCCGGGGCGATCCCCGATGTCACAGGCCAGAAGGTCAACTAGATTCCACCCAGCGCGCGGCCAATGATCGCGGCTGCTTCGTCGGCGGACTTCCTGTCCAAATGCCCGTAGAGGTTCACGGTGGTGCTGATCGATTCGTGTCCCAGGTGGCGTTGCACCGCCATTAGCGACGCTCCCCCGTTGATCATCAGACTGGCGCAGGTGTGCCGCATGTCGTGGATGCGTGGTTTCTTCGCCAGTCCGGCCTTCTGTGCGCGGGCCACTGCGGGGTACCAGACGTTGTTGCGGTAGCTGTCCTTGTCGAGTTGATTGCCGACCGTGTTGGTGAACAACCACTTCTTGCTGTAGTCGAGCTCGTCCAGAACCGCTGAGGCGACGCTGATGGTGCGGTCGGACCGCTTCGACTTCGTCGACCCGATCTCGTACCTGGCTTCGTCGTAGGTGCGTTTCCTTGACTTGCCGACATGCACGGTGCTGGCCTTGCGGTTCACGTCGGACGGCCACAGCGCCGACACCTCACCGATTCGAGCACCGGAAGCCACCAGGAACCGAGTCAGTGGCCGCCAGTACGGCGTGAAGCACCCGGCGAACAGTTCGACCTCGTCGGCGTCGAGGCACACCATCTCGGCGCGGGGTGTCCGAGGTATCCGCGTGCCCAACGCCGGATTGGATGGAATCAGCCCTTGGCGGACCGCGGTGTTGAGTGCAGCGCTGAAGAACCCATGCCTGTTGGCGATGGTCTTGCCCGACAGTGTCAGCGGCTCGCCATCCTCGTCGAACTTCCCCGATGGCCGGGCGGCCATCCAGTTCACCCACGAAGCGACGTCGTCAGGGGTGAGCAGGTCGATCGGCACGGCACCAAGCTGCGGGGCGATGTCGTTCTCCAAATACGAGGAATAGTCGTAGATGGTGGCCTTCGTAACCCCGGTCCGGCTGGCTATGTACTGCTGCAACCATTGAGCCACCGTCGGCGAGCTGGACCGCATCGCAGACTGCTTGGTCGGAGCAATGCCCCACGCCAACATGGCCTTCTCCGCTCCGATGGAGTTGACGGTGTCGCGGAAGTCCTCGGCTTCCTGCTCATCGTCGAACGTGCCGAGCGAGGTCTGTTGGCCGTTGACCTTGTGCAGGACGGTGTGTCCGGTAGAGCCGTCCGCGCGCTTGCGGGGCCTGATAAATGCCACGTCA
The DNA here is from genome assembly GCF_029893345.1 of Mycolicibacterium frederiksbergense. Taxonomy (GTDB): domain Bacteria; phylum Actinomycetota; class Actinomycetes; order Mycobacteriales; family Mycobacteriaceae; genus Mycobacterium; species Mycobacterium frederiksbergense_B. Next base: position 53,104 of record NZ_JARXVE010000016.1, read on the forward strand.
CCCCTCCCATGTGAATGCCTGACTCGCAGGCTACCGCATGAAAGGGGTGACAAGTGGGTGACGAGCCGTTTTTGAGTTGTAAAACCGCTGGTCAAACGTGGAGCTGCCGGGAATTGAACCCGGGTCCTACGGCATGTCCTCGAGGCTTCTCCGTGCGCAGTTCGCTGTGTCTCTACTCGGATCTCTCAGTCACGCGAACAAGCCGAGATGACGATCCCAGTCGCTGTTTGATGTCCCCATGGATTCCGCGACCGAACCCATGGGTGGGTCCCTCTAGCTGATGCCAGGGTCCGGGCCGAGGGCGCTCCCGGTCTGACAGACTCACCGTCGCTTAGGCAGCGAGGGCGAAGTCGCGCTGATTGGAATCGGCGCTTAATTGGTTGCAACGACGCTTACGGTGGTCTCTTGCCTGCACCGGCACGCTTCCCTTGATTCGATGCGCGAAGTCGAAACCGATCAGCCCCTCGCGCGCCCGCCGACCTTCGGCGGACAGTCCATGTTACGTCACTACCAACAGCCAACGCCAAGGCATTTATGTCCCGGCGACGCTCAGATCACATAGTTGAGATTCTCGACGATGCGCTTCCCCACAACTTCGTCGCCGGCATAGTCCACCTCGTCGGCGTGTCGCCCCGCGGTGGTGCGGCCACCGGCGAGCCGGGTGAACAGCAGGCCGTCCATCGTGATGGTCACCGTCGGCTCCGCGTCGAACTCGTCGACCACCCGCCCGCGGCCCGCAATGGCGATGTTGACCGTCCGCCGCAGCGGACCGGTCAGTTCCAGGCGCACGCGCGATCCGTCGGGGGCGCCGCCGAGCTTGCCGACGACGAACCCCATGTTCAACATCATCTCGTCGAGGGCCAGCCGCTGCGGTGTCGCGACCGACATCGCGGCGGGGCGCTGCAGCGCATCGCGGATGTCGTGTTCGTGCATCCAGCAGTCGAACACGCGCACCCGCATGAACCGCCCATAGCTGTCCGGGCCGGCGGGCGTCACCGTGGCGGCGTCCCACTCGGTGTCGCTCATCGCGTCCAGCTGAGCACGGCGGGCGCCGGTGACCGCCAGAAACTGCTGCACCAGCTCTGCCGGGCTGACCGTACGCAACCGCCTCACCCAGCATTCGTTGAGAACACCGATGTCGTTGCGGACATGCTCGAGCGTCGACATGTCGATGTCGGCATCCGGGGTCGCCACCCCACCCAACATCGATTCGGTGCCGATGATGTGTGCCAGCACGTCACGCACGGCCCATCCCGGCAACGCGGTTTGCGCCTGCCACTGCGTCTCGGACAGGCCCTCGACCAGCTCGGCCAGTACCCCCCATTCGCCGAACAGACCGTCGAGGACATCGGATTTGTCCAGCCGAGTGACCGGACGCGCGGGGCTACTCACCGGCCGACGGTAGCGCTCGTCAGCCTCGGGCGACAGCTAAATGTCAGCTTTTGCCGATGAGCTGACGGCAGTTTGGGCAACCGCGGGGCGCTTCTCGATGAAGGCCGCAACGCCCTCGAGTGCGCTGGGGTCCATCATGTTGCACGCCATCGTGGCGCCCGCATCGGCGTAGGCGGATTCGATGCCCACTTCAATCTGGCGGTAGAACAACGCCTTTCCCATCGCTATCGCGACACGCGGCTTGGCGACGATGGTGGCGATCAGCGCCTCGAGGTCGTCGTCCAGCTGTTCTGGCACCGACACCTGGTTGATCAAGCCCAGCACCTGCGCCTCGTCCGCGGAGATGAACTTGCCGGTGACCAGCATCTCGAACGCAGCTTTACGCGGCACATTGCGTGACAACGCCACGCCCGGTGTCGCGCAGAACAATCCGACGTTGATCCCGCTGACCGCAAAACGGGCGTCACTGCTGGCAACGGCCATGTCGCACATCGCGACGAGTTGGCAACCGGCGGCGGTCGCCAGACCCTGGACCCGCGCGATCACCGGCACAGGAAGCCGTTGGACGGCCAGCATCACCTCGGTGCACTGCGCGAACAACTGCTGGTAGTACTCCAGCGAAGGTTCTGCGCGCATCTCCTTCAGATCGTGGCCGGCACAAAAGGCCTTGCCGGACGCGCCGAGCACGACGGCGCGAACCGTCTCGTCCTCGGCAAGCGCAGCCAATGCCTCACCCAACGCAGCCAGCATCGCCTCCGAGAGCGCATTGAAAGCCTGCGGGCGGTTCAGCGTCAGCGTGACCACTCCGCGTTCGTCGCGGTGTTGCAGCAGCAGCGGTTCGTTCATCCCTCAATGCTCCACGTGGCGGCCGCGAGCGACCACATAATGCCGGCAAATTACGGCGTGTCGGCGTACAGACACTCAGTGTCAGCCTGGACAGTGCCGCTATGCGGTGGTTGGGTCTTTCCACCTGGTGTCTGGCTCCTACAGACAC
>NZ_JARXVE010000017.1 GCF_029893345.1 Mycolicibacterium frederiksbergense
TTGGCGATCTCACGCACCTGCTGCGGCGTCAGCGCCGAATTACCCGACGATTCCTCGGTTTTCCCACTGCAGCCCGCCGTTGCGGCCATCAGCAGAACAATCAATCCCGAAGCCCAGAACTTCATTCGTCTCCTTCGTGTCGGTGCCATCACCCGCCGCAGCGCTCGGCCACGAACAGGGCAGATCAACTTGTTCATCGTGTGGTTGCTGTCGGCAGTGGTGTGCCGCCGATTCGAAGGTTAGCGGTCTGGTTGGATTCTCGTTGTCACTACGTTTGCTGTTACATCACGGGCCGACCCACGCAGCGCGGCGCGACCGGGTGGGGTTTAGGTGTAGGCGAGGTGGACGGGGTGCAGTCCATCCAGGCGCATGAGGTTGATCCTTTCCGGATACGGGTTAGATTGAGGAATGTTTTCTCGCCGCATACACAGCCCTCGGACGGGCAGTGCGCGGTCAGGTGGTCGCTGGGTCGGGCTTGGCGCTGCTGCACTTCTCACCGCCGGCGTACCGCTCGCCGGCCTAACCGCGCTGCCGGTAGCGTCAGCCGCCGACTGCGCTGACGCCGAGGTCGTCTTCGCTCGTGGCACCGATGAGCCGCCCGGTCTCGGCCGGGTCGGCGATGCCTTCGTCGACTCGCTGCGCAAGCAGGCCGGCGGCATGAACATCAACACCTATGGGGTGAACTACAAGGCCAGCAAGCTGCAGCTGCACGGCGGTGACGGCGCGAAAGACGCGATCTCCCATATCAAGTCCACGGTGTCGTCCTGCCCCGACACCAAGATCGTGTTGGGTGGCTACTCGCAGGGTGCCAGCGTGATCAACATCGTGGCCGGCAACCCGGTGGGTGGCATCAAGTGGGGAGATTCACTACCGCCCGAGTACGCGAACAACGTCACTGCCATCACCACCTTCGGCGACGTGGCCACCCGGACCAAGCAATCGATATCAACCCAGAGCGCACTGTTCGGTTCCAAGGCGATCGACCTGTGCAACCCCAATGACCCGATCTGTCACGAGGGTCAGGGCAACGAATGGAGTGGACACACCGAGGGCTACGTCCCCGTGTACACCACCCAGGCGGCGGCTTTCGCTGCATCCAAGCTGCTGGCCGGGTCCGGTCAGACGGTGCCAGGGTACGGGCCGGAGATGCCGGGGTATGGGCTGCCGCCGGGATACGGTCAGACGGTGCCCGGGTACGGGCCGCTGCCGGGGTACGCCCCGACGACGCCGGGGTACGGCCCGGATACGTCGGTGCACGGTCCACCACCGGGGTACGGTCCGGAGGCTCCAGGGTACGGACTGCAGCCACCCGGGTCTGACCCGTCGACATTGGGGCCCGCCTCACCGTCCCCCGGAATCGGATGGGTCTGAGATCAACTGGTGTGGCAGTAGGAGTCGCTCGATGCGTCACCACCCTGCAGTCGGGTCTGGTGCACGCGTAGGCCACGAAAATCATTGCCGTGCGGGAAGAATCGGTTGTCGGGGACGAGTCCTCCTGCCGAGACGTCGGCATCGAGCTTCGCCATCCACGCGCCTACACCGTCGGGGTAAACCGTGTCATCCCACGTCGCATACAGGGAGTTGGTGAGGTACACCCGTCGGCCGTCGCGGCTGATCTCCACCATCTGCGGTCCGCCGCCCAGCGGCAGATCGGGAGCTGCCGGGTGTGGTTCGCGTCGCACGATCCCGCCGAGGCGAACCGACGCAGTCTCGCGCGGATGGAACGGGTCGCTGACGTCGTACTGCTTGAGTTCTCCAGTGCCCCAGCAGGATACGTACAGCCAGCGATCGTCGACCGATAGCGAGATATCGGTAACCAGCGGGGGTGCCGCGCCAAAGGGCCGAAACACCAGTGGTAGCTCATCGGCGTCGGCGGGCTCGGCGGGAATCGTGATCACCTCATCGACCGACCACTGATCGCCATTGTTGTGCCACAGCCACACCGAGGCCGACAGGTCCTCGGCGTTGATCACCGTGTCGACGAATCCCCACGCTTTGGCCGGATCGTGGGCCGGGCGCAGCTCGAGCACCATCTGGTGTTGGTCGCCAAGGTCGACGCGCTGAGTCAGTTTCCGTTCGGACATGCTCCAGAAGTCCAGGTGATGTCCGAACTTGCGTCCGAGCAAGTCCGCGGGATCGAGCCCGTTCTCGATCATCGACGGTGTCGCCCACTCCGATGTGACCAGGGTGTCGTGATCAAGGTGCCACCAGACGTCGTATGACAGGAACTGCGGTCCTCGGTCGAGTTCCCACGGCCCGATGACCTCGAACGTGTCGTGGTCGATCAGAGCTATGCCGCCGGGACCGTCAGAACCGTTGACGCCTCCCAGCGCCGACATGAAGATGCCGTCAGGTCCGCAATGCACCGTGTGCGGGCGCGAGTATCCGGCCTTGGCGGCCAGCTCATCGGCCTCGATCGTGTGGGTCACCACAGGATGGCGAGGGTCCGGCTTGGTGTCGAGCACATAGGTGGTTGACGAGCGAATACCCGGAACGAGCAAATATCGCCGCTCAAGCGCCTCATGATGGCCATGCCCGTCATGGCAGAGCGCGCTCGAGCACGCGCTCCAGCCGAAATGGTGCAGCTCGCCGCCGGACGTCGGCAGCTCGGTCCAGCCGACCACGGTGCCGAAGGTGGAGGACTCGGGGTCACAGTCGACCACGGCAAGCGCGTCCTTCTGCTGGCGCTTGGGGTCGAAGGCGACAACGTAGGCGAGTTGCTCAGGGGGAGCGGCGACTGCATGGGCCGGACTGCGGTAGAACGTCGGATCGGTGGTGGGCATCACTCCTCCTAAGCTTGCGCACGTTCGCCGGACGGCTCTCTCGATCCTGCGCCGCGAATCCTGGGGTGTCTATCCTTTGCTGCCGGTCGATTGCGATGTCGCTGTGGGCCCTGACCTGCCCTTCGTTCCCGTTTGAAGATGCTGTGACGGGACGGGCTGGGTGTATTACATACGACGGCCGATGCTCTGCCGGTCAGCGCGAAGCGGTGCGCCCGATGGACGGCCCCGTAGTCTTCCACCGTGAACGCGATCGACCCGGACAAGCTCAGCACGTGTCTACAGGTGCTGGCAGATATCGAGGCACTGCCTCCCGAGCACCCCGATGCCGTTGCTGTGCGCCGGGCGACCGCGGGCATCTTCAAGTCCGTACGGAAGGCCCGCCGCCACGCCAAACGCGACGCCGTCGCAGCGGCCGACCGCGCGGTCATCGCCGCCACCGCCACCGGTGCGCCGGGGCGCATCGATGATGAGACGGCCGGCCTGCCGCTGGTGTCGACGGCGGCTGGGGCCACCGCGGGCACGCTCCTGCGGTCGAGGGCCTGCTATATCTGCAAGACCCATCACACTGTCGTCGACGCCTTCTATCACCAACTCTGCCCGGAATGCGCAGCGCGCAACCACGCCAAGCGCGACGCCCGCACCGACCTCGAAGGCAGGAGCGCCCTGCTCACGGGTGGCCGCGCCAAGATCGGTATGTACATCGCGCTGCGGCTGCTCCGGGATGGAGCGCACACGACCATCACCACCCGCTTTCCCAACGACGCCGTGCGCCGCTTTGCAGCCATGCCCGACAGCGCCGACTGGTTGCACCGGCTGCGCATCGTGGGGATCGACCTGCGTGACCCCGCTCAGGTCGTCGCGCTCGCCGACACCGTGGCCGCGCAGGGCCCGCTGGACATCCTGATCAACAATGCCGCCCAGACCGTCCGCAGAGCACCGGGTTCCTACGCGGCGCTCGTCGAGGCGGAGCGCACCCCGGCGCCGGAACTGGTGGATGTGATCTCGTTCGACCGGGTGAGCGACGCCCATCCGGCAGCGCTCGCAGGGAGCCTGGCCGAGCACCACACTCCACATGCGGTCACCGAGCTCGCTCTTGCCGCCCGCAGCGCATCCCCGGACCGGATCGCCGCGGGCACCGCCATCGACGCGGGTGGCCTGCTGCCGGATACGGCTTCGGTCAACAGCTGGACTCAACGCGTGCACGAGGTCGACGCGATGGAACTGCTCGAGGTTCAGCTGTGCAACCAGACCGCGCCGTTCATCCTGGTGAGCCGGCTGCGTCCGGCGATGGCCGCATCGCCCGCGCGCCGCAAGTACGTGGTCAACGTGTCGGCGATGGAGGGTCAGTTCAGCCGCGTGTACAAGGGGCCGGGTCACCCGCACACCAACATGGCCAAGGCTGCGCTGAACATGCTGACCCGTACCAGCGCCGGCGAGATGCTGGAGCAGGACGGCATCCTGATGACCGCCGTGGACACCGGCTGGATCACCGACGAGCGCCCACACCCGACCAAGTTGCGTCTTGCTGACGAGGGTTTCCATGCCCCGCTCGACCTCGTCGACGGTGCCGCACGGGTATACGACCCGATCGTCCGCGGAGAGGCCGGCGAAGACCTGTACGGCTGCTTCCTGAAGGATTACGCGCCGAGCCCTTGGTAGGGCCCAGTTAGCTCCACAAGAGAAGGGCCGCAGAGATGCGGCCCTTTTTGTTGTCCAGCGGCGAGGTCTCGACGTCGTCCACCGCGAATTTGCTCCGCTGCCCGATCGCCGCCTGCGACCATTGGTAATCGTTCCCGTGTGCGACGCAGACGGGGAGGTGATCGAACTGTTTTCTGCGCAACGCGAGTTTTCTGCCTACGGCCCGTCGCACTTGGTGGTGCTGGCGGTGTTCGCGGCGGGCGCGGTGCTTCTGGTCACGATCGGCCGCCGGCAGACCAAATCGCAGGCCCGACTCCTCAGCCGTGTCCTGGCGGCTCTCATCATCGCGGCATTCACCGTGGCGCTGGCCTACAAGCTGGTCGTGCCCACCATCGACACCTCGGTGCCGCTGCAGTTGTGCGACGTCGCGGAACTCGCGGCGGCGTATGCCTTGTGGTCACAGCAGCATTGGGCCTTTGTTCTCACCTACTACTGGGGCCTCGTTCTGAGCTCGCAGGCGTTGATCACGCCGGATGTCGGTACCCCGAAGGAAGGGGCTCCGGACTTTCCCCACCACCTCTTCGTCACGTTCTTCACGCTGCACGTGCTCGTCGTGTGGGCGGCCATCTATCTCACCTGGGGGCGTGGGATGCGGCCTCGGTGGCGCGACTATCGCTTCGCTGTCATCGCGACTCTCGGGTGGGCGCTATTCACCCTCACCTTCAATGCGATCACCGGAACCAACTACGGCTACCTCAACCGGAAGCCTCCCACTGCATCACTGCTGGACGTATTGGGTCCGTGGCCGGTGTATCTGCTGACCGAGATCGTCATCGTTCTCATCGTGTGGGCGCTGATGACCTGGCCCTGGGAGCGGACGCGGCGACGGGTCGACCAGAGTCCGGGCGTGGTCTAAATGTGCGTTCGCGGGAGAGAACGGTAGCCTCAGCCGAAGACCGCTGGGGCTGCGGCCATTACGAGGCTGTTCCGTCGGCACCGGACAGTTCTGCCCACCAACTCTCGATGGCTTCGCTGAACTCCGCTGGTGCGTCCGATTGCAGAAAGTGGCCGACCCCGTGGAGCACCTTCGTGGTGTGGTTGGGGAAGGTCGCTTCACAGCGCTCGCGGTACTTGTCGTTGAAGATCGGATCCGCGTCGGCCCACAAGATCAGCGTGGGCAACTTATCGAGTGCGCTGAGCTGCTCCGACAGATCAGTGAAGAACTCGCGAGCGCCGGTGATTTCGCCGGGAAGGGCGGCGCAGGCGTCGCGACGCTCTGGCGTGGGCATTGCCTCGCGGTAATGCGCCATCTCGGCTTCGGACAGCTTCCGGCGCTTGTGTGCTGAGGGGATGAAGTAGTTGACGAATAGGTTGAACCGCCTGATCAGCGCGCGTCCGACAGATCCCCCCATGCCGCGGGAGAACACTTCGCTGGACAGGTCGCCGTTCAACGGCCATGCCCATGTGTTGGCCAAGACGAGGCGTTCGAACTTGTCCGGCCGTTGCTGGGCGGCGTAGAGGCCGAACGGGCCGCCCCAGCTATGGCCGACCAGGGTCAGTTGCGAGAGGTTCAGGCGGTCGAGGAAGGACACGAGCAGCTCAGCGTGGTCCTGTGCCCGGTACCGGTAGCCGGGGGCGCCGGTGGACAGCCCGAACCCCGGAAAGTCCAGGGCGATGCACCGGAACCGGTCGCGCAGGGCCGCAATGACTTCGCGGTACACGAAAGACCAGACCGGATTGCTGTGCAGCATCAGCAGGATCGGCCCCGAACCCTCGTCGACGTAGTGCACGACGTTCCCGTCCAGCTCCACGAAGCGGCTTTCGAATGGGAACAGCTCGTCGTCCACCCACGCCGGACGTTCGCCTACAGGTTGCGCAGTCGCCATGTCCTGACCCCTCCTCGAATCTGCTTTAGAATTACAAGCAACAATGAAACTATCAAGTTATCGCCGATTGGTAGACAGGAGCCGCTAGATGAACGAACTGCTCGACGAAGTCCTCACCGCATACGGTGGCGGTCAACGTTGGCGGTCCGTTTCAGCGATCACAGCGCGGGGACGCTTGGGCGGATTGCTGCCTCAACGCTTCTCTGGTAACAAGCTGGCGACCTTCACCGTTCAGGTCCGAGTCGCCCAGCCGCACACCGTCCTTCATGACTTCCCGCGAGCGGGCAAGCGCGCCGTGTTCGACGGTGGCGACGTGCGGATCGAAACCCACGACGGCACCGTCATCGGCGAACAACTCGACACCCGAACTGATCCACGTTCGGTCTTCTTCGGGCTGAGCGGAATCCGACGCAACATCCACTGGGACCCACTCGACGTCGCCTACTTCGCCGGATACGCCTTCTGGAACTACCTGACTGCACCACTACTGCTCACCCGCGACGGCATCACCGTCACCGAAGGCGAAACCTGGCAGGAATCCGGACAGCAATGGCGACGACTCCAGGCAACATTCCCTGCAGGGGTCGACACCCACTGTCGGCAACAGACCTTCTACGTCGACACCGCCGGCCTGATCCGCCGCCACGACTTCGTCGCCGAACCAGTAGGCAGCTGGGCAAAAGCCGCGCTCTACTGCGAGCAACACAGCCAGTTCGACGGACTCGTCTTTCCCACCCGACGGCGCGTGCTCCCGCGGGGTCTCGCCGGCCGAGTTCTCTCCCGGCCGACGTTGTTGGCGCTGGACTTTGACGAGATCGAGATCCAGCGATGACCATCCGATCCTATGGCCAGTACTGCGGCTTGGCTCGGGCGCTCGAGGTCGTCGGCAACCGATGGAGCCTGCTCATCGTGCGCGAGTTGCTCGGGGGCCCAGCCCGTTACGGGCAACTGCAGGCCGGCCTGCCGGGGATCGCCACCAACCTGCTGGCCGAGCGCCTGCGCGAGCTGGAGGAAGCGGGCGTGGTCCAGCGCCAGCTCGACACCGGAAGCAATGGTGTCGCCTACGCGCTCACGACCTGGGGAAGCGAACTTCGTGGTCCGATCGCTGCGCTGGTGAATTGGAGCACGCCACTTATGGTTTCGGGCCCGAGCGGCGATAGCTTCCGAACTCATTGGTTGGTGGTGGCGCTAGAGTCGCTGTTGGGCGGCAAGCGAACCGAGGTTGCGGCGGCCGTCGATGTTGAGGTCGACGGCACGACCCTCACAGTGCGTGTCGATGAAACAGGTACCCACGCCACGCTCGACGGCGATGGGGAATCCAAGACAGTGCTCCGCGCTGAGCCGATGGTGGTGCTCGGCCTTGCGTCCGGCATGTTGACGGTTGAGCAGGCGATCGCCGCGGGTGATCTCCGCGGCAACAAGCAGGATGTCGCCGCGGTATTCGGCCCACGCTGACGGGGTCCCAGGTCCAGCACTGCGACCTATCTGTGAAAGTGCTGTCGGCATGCGTGCAAATCAATTATTGACACCGACAATTTGACGGGCTAAGTGTATTTACGCGCGGCGGCGAACTTGTATCGCCTGCGACCTGTCCACGGGGCGACGGTGGTCTGATCGAAGGGGCGGGTTGTGCAGACCAACGCATCACGTACAAGCGCGGGTGAACGGGCGTGCACGCGATGAGCGGCGTCGACACCAACAACAGGTCGGGCATCGCCAAGGTGATCCGGGTGTTCGCCTTGCCCGTCCTGCTCGGGTGGTTGGTCCTGACCGTCCTGACGAATGCTCTCGTTCCACCGCTGGAGAAGGTCGGCGAAGAGCACACCGTCGGGCTGAGCGCCAAAGACGCACCCGCGATGATCGCCATGCGCAAGATCGGCAGCGAGTTTCAGGAGTTCGATTCCGACAGCAACGCCATGGTGGTCTTGGAGGGCCAGCAGCCCCTGGGTGACGAGGCCCATCACTATTACGACGGCATCGTCGACAGGCTTGAGGCCGACACCGCCCACGTGCAGCATGTGGCCGATTTCTGGGGTGACCCCCTGACCGCATCTGGCGCGCAAAGCAACGACGGCAAGTCCGCCTACGTGCAGGTCTACCTCCGCGGAAACCAGGGGGAGACGCTGGCCAACGAGTCGGTGGCGGCAGTACGCGACATCATCGCGCAATCGTCGCCTCCGCCCGGTGTCAGTGTGTACGTGACCGGCGGCGCGCCATTGGTTTCCGATCAGCACCATGCCGGCGACAAGAGTGTCGCCAGGGTCACCGCGATCACGCTGGTGGTGATCGCGGTAATGCTGCTGATCGTCTACCGATCGATTGCCACCATGATCCTGGTGCTGCTCATGGTGTTCCTGGAGCTCGGCGCGGCCCGCGGCATCGTGGCGTTCCTGGCCCACAACGGGATCATCGGTTTGTCGACATTTGCGGTCAACCTGCTGACGCTGATGGTCATCGCCGCGGGAACCGACTATGCGATCTTCGCGATCGGGCGTTATCAGGAGGCGCGTGGCGCCGGAGAAGATCGAGAAACCGCGTACTACACCATGTTTCGCGGTACCGCCCACGTGGTACTGGGATCCGGCATGACTATTGCCGGCGCCATGCTGTGCCTGAGTTTCACCCGCCTGCCGTACTTCCAGACCATGGGCGTGCCGTGTGCGGTCGGCACCTTCGTCGCCGTCGTGGCCGCGCTGACGATGGGTCCGGCCGTCATCGTGCTCGGCAGCCGGTTCGGGCGGTTCGAACCCAAGCGCAGCATCCGGTCGCGCGGCTGGCGCCGGGTGGGCGTTGCGGTTGTGCGCTGGCCCGGACCCATCCTGGCCGCGACAATAGGTCTCGCGCTGGTCGGCCTGCTCACCCTGCCGGGCTACAAGACGAATTACGACGCCCGCAAGTACCTGCCAGCCGATCTGTCGGCCAACGTCGGATATGCCGCCGCCGAACGACATTTCAGCGCCGCGCGAATGAACCCCGAACTGCTCATGGTCACCAGCGACCACGACCTGCGAAACCCCGCAGATTTTCTCGTCATCGACAAGATCGCCAAGGCCATCGTGCGGGTGCCCGGGATCTCTCGGGTCCAGGCGATCACCAGGCCCAACGGCCAGCCGATCGAACACACGACGATCCCGTTCCTGCTCAGCCGGCAGGGCACCCTCAACACGATGAACCAGAAGTACCAGCAGGACCGGATGACCGACATGCTGGTCCAGGCCGATGAGATGCAGAAGTCGATCGACCTCATGGAGCAGATGACGCATCTGACCCAGCAGATGGCCGACACCACGCACTCGATGGTCACCAAGACCAAGACGATGACGCTCGATATCGCCGAATTACGGGACAACATAGCCGATTTCGACGATTTCCTGAGGCCGATGCGCAACTTCCTCTACTGGGAACCGCACTGCTCCGGCATCCCGGTGTGCTGGTCGATGCGGTCGATCTTCGACACCCTGGACGGTATCGACACCATGACCGACGACGTGCAAAAGCTCGTACCGGACTTGGAGCGTCTGGATTCGCTGATGCCGCAGCTGGTCACGTTACTGCCTCAGCAGATCGAGACCATGCAGACGATGAAGAACATGATGCTGACCATGTACGCCACGCAGAACGGTCAGCAGGATCAGATGTCGGCCATGCAAGAGAACTCGACGGCCATGGGCCAGGCATTCGACGCGGCGCGCAATGACGATTCGTTCTACCTTCCGCCGGAAGCCTTCGACAACAAGGACTTCAAACGCGGGATGAAGAACTTCATCTCACCCGACGGCAAGTCAGTGCGGTTCATCATCAGCCACGAAGGCGATCCCGCGACCCCGGAAGGGGTCAACCATGTAGACCCGATCAAGCTGGCGGCTAAAGAAGCAATCAAAGGCACGCCACTGGAGGGTTCCCAGATCTATCTGGCCGGTACCGCAGCCACCTACAAGGACATGCGAGACGGTTCGTTCTACGATCTGCTGATCGCCGGAATCGCCGCGGTATCACTCATTTTCATCATCATGCTGATCATCACCCGAAGCGTGGTGGCGGCGGCCGTGATCGTCGGGACGGTGTTGCTGTCCCTCGGTGCGTCATTCGGGTTGTCCGTGCTCGTCTGGCAACACCTACTCGGGTTGGAACTGCACTGGATGGTGCTGGCGATGTCGGTCATCCTGTTGCTTGCAGTCGGTTCCGATTACAACCTGTTGCTGGTGTCCCGGTTCAAGGAAGAACTTCCCGGTGGGCTGAAAACCGGCATCATCCGGGCGATGGCGGGTACCGGATCGGTGGTGACGTCGGCAGGTCTGGTGTTCGCCTTCACCATGGCCTCGTTCGCGTTCAGCGATCTCAAGGTCATGGCGCAGGTCGGCACCACCATTGCACTCGGATTGCTGTTCGACACGCTGATCGTGCGGTCGTTCATGACCCCCGCGATCGCGTCGCTGCTGGGGCGTTGGTTCTGGTGGCCACAGGTCATCCAATCGGCCGCGTCGAAGCGTCGCCTGGCAGCGCTGCGAGTCTGACCAAGGAGCGCAGACCCAGCGGGCCGCCCCACAGGGTCTAGGTCCGTGGCGAACAAACGCGAGCGCGACACTCCGGGTGTGTTGCGACACGGTCACGGGACGGTACCTATCAATGCATCACGGGCCACATCCAGAACATTGATCACTAGTGTCACATGAGCCGACCGTGACGTCATGTCGACGTCTCCGCATTGGGAAGGGGTGACATGTCGCGACGTCCTCGAGGTGCTGCAACGCTGTCAGCGGCGGCCGTCATTGGGCTCGTCGCCGCCTTCGCGGTTGCGCCCTCGGCATCGGCCGAACCCTGCGAGGGTGCTGCCGCAGCAGCGCAACCGCTTCCGAATCAGGCCTTTCAGATTCCCAATCCGTCCAGGCTCGCACCGCTCAACCGGCCGATCGGGCACATGCCGGTGGGGGCCAATGACCAGGCGCCGATGCCTCGACTGGGGCAGTTGCCGCTGGCCATCCTCAAGGCGCTGATCCCGAACACAGGCCAAGTCAGGCAGCAGGCGGCGGTCGTCCCGGCCCCGCATCCTGGTGGCGCCCAACCGATCCCGAACGTGGCGCAGCCGGCTCCGGCCGCCGCGCCTGCCCCGGCTCCGGCCGCGGCGCAACCCGCGCCGGCAGGGCCGCCCGGCACGTCGATCGTCGGGTGGGTGACCGGCCCCGACAGCCCCAACCAGACGATCAAGCGCTTCGCCATCACCGGAACCGACCTCGGCATCATGTGGGACAACGGCGATGCCGCGAACCGCCAGGTGCTCATGGCTTTCGGTGACACGAACGGCTACTGCGGCATTCCGGGTAAGCAGTGGCGGTACAACGCGTTGTTCCGCAGTCAGGACGGTGCGCTGTCGCAGACCGTTGCCGTGCCCGACGGCGTGGTCGCCAATAGGTATTCGGGCTCGCCGGTATGGCGACAGGGCATCTCCAAGCAGATCATCAACAGCATCGGCCGGGCACCGCAGGAGACGGGCATCATTCCGACGGCAGGTGTTTCCGTCGGCCGTAATCAGTACCTGAACTTCATGTCCATCCGGAACTGGGACAGCCCGGGAGCGTGGTCGACGAACTTCTCGGCGATCGCGATGTCGTCGGACAACGGCGAGAACTGGGGGGTCTACCCGGGGACCATCCGCACACCCAACGGAGGCAACGAGAACTTCCAGATGGGAGCGTTCCTCAAGCCGGGCCCTGGCGATCCCTACCTCTACACGTTCGGGACTCCGAACGGACGCGGCGGATCGGCATATGTGGCCCGGGTGTCCCCGGGTTTCATCCCGGACCTCACCAAATACGAGTACTGGAACGCCGACCGGGGGGCCTGGGTGCCGGGTAATCCGGCGGCGGCGACCCCGGTGATCCCGGGGCCGGTCAGCGAGATGTCGGCCCAGTACAACACCTATCTCAAGCAGTACTTGGTGATGTACGGCAATGGCGCCAACGATGTCGTGATGCGGACTGCGCCTGCGCCGCAAGGCCCGTGGGGGCCCGAGCAGCTCGTCGTGCCGTCCATGCAGATCCCCGGCGGCATCTACGCGCCGTTCCTGCACCCGTGGTCGACGGGCAAGGAGCTGTACTACAACCTGTCGCTGTGGTCGGCCTACAACGTCATGTTGATGAAGACCGTGCTGCCATAGCCTGGCGCAGCGGTGCCAGCAGAGCATCGAGGCCGTATTCGAACACCGCGTCGTAGTCGGTGGGGGACTGCAGGGCTGCGACGAGCGCCTGATCGGGCCAGTCAGCGGTCCACAGGGACGGGTCCTCCTCCTGGTGCTGTGGTCCACGAACGGCCGAGAACAGCATCACCGCAGAGGAAACCACGTGCACCTGCACGGCCCGTAGCACCAGTGCGGCGTGTGTTCCAGTGACGCCCATCGCGGCCAGTTCGGCGGCGAGCTTCTGCTGGACCGGCAGAAACAGCGCCGGGGTCCGGTCCTGCTCGTGGGCGATCGCAAGCAGGTGCTGACGATCGATCAGCAGGCGGCGCAGGTTACGGGTAAGTGCGGCAATCCGATTCACCGGACTGTCGCCCTCCGTGGGTAGTGCGGCCATCTCGGCCAACAATCGGTCGATCAGGCTGTCAAAGAGCGCGTCGCGGCCGCCGACGTGCCAATAGATAGAGGTGACTGCCACCCCGATCCGCTCGGCCAGCCCTCGCATCGAAAACGCCTCCACCCCATTCATTTCGATGAGGCTGGCCGCCGCGTCCAGTATCACGTCGGCATCGATCGCTCGTGGCTTGCCCTTCATCGGAGCGCCTCCCGCTGAAAAAGATCGAAATTCGACACGATAGCTCTGTAACGGTGTTACATTGCCACCGTAGCGGCTGACCCGGCGTCAAGGGAGCAAAAACGTGTTCGATCTCAAGATCACTGGCGGCACTGTCGTCGACGGGACCGGTGCCGACCGGTTCACCGCAGACGTCGCAATCAAGGACGGGAAGATCGTCGAGGTGCATCGGCGCGGTCCGAATGACCCCGCGCTGGCCGGTGACGCGGCCGAAACCATCGACGCGACAGGAAGAATCGTCGCTCCCGGCTTCGTCGACATCCACACCCACTACGACGGGCAGGTCAGCTGGGACGCTGTGCTGGAACCGTCCAGCAATCACGGCGTCACCACCGTCGTGGCGGGTAACTGTGGCGTCGGTTTCGCCCCGGTCCGACCCGGCCAGGAAGAGTGGCTGATCTCCCTGATGGAGGGCGTCGAGGACATCCCCGGCACCGCGCTGACCGAGGGCATCACCTGGGGTTGGGAAACCTTCGGCGAATACCTGGATGTGATCGGCCAGCGTGAACTGGCCGTCGACATGGGCACCCAGATCGCCCACGGCGCCGTCCGGGCGTACGCGATGGGGGAGCGCGGTGCCCGCAACGAACCGGCGACCCCCGATGACATCAAGGCCATGGCGAAATTGGTGCAGGAAGCGATTGAGGCTGGAGCGCTAGGCTTTTCATCGTCACGCACCATTGCCCACACCGCCATGGATGGCGAGCCTGTACCCGGCACGTTCGCCGCGGAGGACGAGTTGTTCGCCCTGGGCCGGGCCACCGCTGCGGGTGGGGCTGCGGTGTTCGAGCTGGCTCCGCAGGGCGCTGCGGGCGAGGACATCGTCGCTCCCCGAAAGGAACTCGAGTGGATGCGCCGGCTCGGCGAGGAGATCGACTGCGCGCTGAGCTTCGCGCTGATCCAGGTGGACGCCGACCCGAACCTGTGGCGCGAGCAGCTCGACCTGTCGGCGGCGGCGCATAAGGCCGGTAGCCGGTTGTTCCCGCAGGTGGCCGCGCGGCCGTTCGGCATGCTGCTGGGATTCCCGGGCCACCATGCCTTCACCCACCGGCCGACCTACCGGCGCCTGCAGGCCGAATGCACCAGGGAAGAACTTGCCGAGCGGCTCGCGGACCCGAAGGTGCGGGCGGCGATCCTGGCTGAAGAAGACCTGCCGATCGACCCGAACAAACTTTTCGACGGCATGTTCATGCTCGCCCAGAATGTGGCAGACCGGCTCTACCACATCGGGGAGCCGCCGGATTACGAGCCGACCGTGGAGCGCACCGTGGCGGCGATCGCGAAACAGCGTGGTGTGGATCCGCTCGCCGCTATGTACGACCTGATGCTCGAGGCCAACGCCGGCGCCATGTTGATGTACCCGATGTTCAACTACGCCGACGGCAATCACGACGCGATCCGGGAGATGCTCACCCACCCGGCCGGCGTGCTCGGCCTGTCCGACGGCGGAGCGCACTGCAGCATGATCTGCGACGCTTCGTACCCGACATTCCTGCTGACCCACTGGGCCCGCGACCGTCACCGCGGCGAGAAGTTGCCGCTGGAGTACGTGATCCGCAAGCAGTCGCGCGACACCGCGCTGCTCTACGGCATGTCGGACCGCGGCGTGATCAGCGTGGGCAAGAAGGCCGACCTCAACGTCATCGACCTGGACGCCCTGACCTTGCATGCCCCGAAGATGGCGCACGACTTGCCCGCCGGTGGAAAACGATTGGTGCAGGGTGCAAGTGGTTATGATGCGACGATCGTCAGCGGCACGGTGACCCGTCGCCACGGTGTGGACACCGGAGCCCGCCCGGGCCGTCTGGTGCGTGGGACCCGCTGAGCGGCGGTGTGGCGTTGCCGCCGGGCAACCAGGAATGAACGGCAAACCCACAGGCGCGCCACACACCTGACCGTATGGGTGATCGGGCAGAATCGCGGAGGTGCCGACACCGCCGCAACGCCCCCGCGAACCCGGCCGACCAGGCCGGGGTCCCGTGCCGCCGCCCGAACCGGCCACCCGGCGACTGCCCCGCCCCGTTCGGCCCGAGGCGCCGACCGAGCAGATCCGGGCGCGCTATCAGCCCCCAGAGGCCGCGACCGAGAAGATCATGCGGAACCGTCCACCGGCCGGTCCCAAGCGGTCGGGACCACCTCCGCCGCCACTGCCGCCCGCGGCGCCCAAACCGGCGCAGCCCGAGCCGGCCAAACCGTCCTCACGGTGGCGCAGCGCGCAGTCGGTCATCCTCATCGCCGTCATCGCGGTGTCACTGCTGGTGATCGGCGTGACCGGTGCCGAGCTGTACGCCCGGCACAAGGCCGGCTCCGTGTTGGTCGCGGTCGCCGAATGCGTGGTGGAGGACACCGTCTCGGTTTCGTTCGGGGTCAAACCGCCGTTCCTGTGGCAGCACATCACCGGTCACTACACCAACATCTCGGTGGAAACCGGGGGTAAGCAGGTGCAGGCGGCGAAAGGAATGACAGCGGATGTGGCGTTGTCCGACATCCGGTTGCAGGGCACCGCGGACTCCAAGGGCACCATCGGATCGTTGAGCGCCACCCTGACCTGGACGTCGGCCGGTATCAAGGACACGGTGGCCGAGAACCTACCGGGCGTCGGTGCGCTGGTCACCGATGTGAGCACCGACCCGGCCGCCGGAACCATCAGCCTGCAGGCGGTAGGCGACACGAGTATCACGGCCAAACCGGTGGTGAACGATGGGAACCTGGACCTGCAGGTCATCGACGTCAGCGGACCATTCGCGAAAGACACTGTGCAGACGGCCCTCAACGGCCTCACGACAAAGTTGAACGACGCCTACCCGTTGGGGATCCATGCCGACAGCGTCGCGGTGACCGACGCCGGTGTGGTGGGCAAGTTCTCCAGCCAGAACGCGTCCATTCCCAACGGCGAATCCGACGCCTGTTTCGCGAAGCTCTGATCGCCCTACAGGTTCTCGATGATGGCGTTCTTGAGGTCCTCGGAATTGGTGCCGAAGACCGCTTGCACGCTGTTGCCGACCTCGATGACGCCTGCGGCGCCGAGTGCCTTCAGCCGATCTTGGTCGACCTTGCTCTTGTCGGCGACCTCCATGCGCAGCCGCGTGATGCAGGCGTCGACGTTGACCAGGTTCTCCCGGCCGCCGAACGCCGCGATGAGCTGTTTGGCCCGGATGTCGGCCCCGTCGTCGAGGTTGGCCTCTTCCTCGGCCTCGAATTCGGTCTCGGGTTCACGGCCCGGGGTGCGCATGTTCCACTTCGTGATCGCGACGTAGAACAACACGAAGTAGACGACGAAGAACACTGCGCCCATCGCGATGAGCAGCCAGATGTTCTTCGCTGCGGGGGCACCGCCGTACAGCAGCAGGTCGATCAGGCCGGCCGAGAACGAGAAGCCCAGGTGGATGTCGAGCAGGTAGGCGATCGCCAGGGACAGCCCGGTCAGCACCGCGTGGATGACGTAGAGCGGGAACGCCACGAACATGAAGGCGAACTCCAGGGGTTCGGTGACCCCGGTGAGGAATGCGGTCAACGCTGCCGCCGACAGGATGCCGACCGCAACCTTGCGTTGTTTCTTGTTCGCGGCGAGGATCATCGCCAGCGCCGCGGCGGGCAAACCGAACATCAGCACGGGATAGAACCCCGAGGTGAGGATGCCTGCGGTCGGGTCACCGGCGGCGAACCGGGTGAGTTCGCCGGTGACCACGGCGCCGTCGGGGGTCTGATAGTCGCCGTAGATGAACCACACGTAGGAGTTCGGGATGTGGTGCAGGCCCAGGGGAATCAGCATGCGGTTGGCGAACCCGTAGACAAAGGCGCCCAACGCTCCGCTTCCGCCGATGAACCGGCCGAGCGCCGTCAGACCCGCATCGAAGATCGGATAGAAGTAGCTCATGACGAACGCGATGAACAGGCTCGCGAGCGACACCACGATCGGGACGAATCGCCTGCCTCCGAAAAAGCCGAGATAGGAAGGCAATTGGATGGTGTGATAGCGGTCGAACAACCACGCGGTCACCAGACCCACCACGATGCCGGCAAACACGCTGTAGTTGATCTGGGCTTGACCGCCGGCCTTGTCCACCTCACCGGCCAGCACGATCGGGGACATGGTCTTGAAGACCGCTTCCACAACCAGGTAACCGACCACGGCGGCCAGCGCCGTCGACCCGTCGGCCTTGCGGGCGAACCCGATCGCCACGCCGACCGCGAAGAGTAGGGGCAGGTTGCTGAACAGGGCATCCCCGGCGGCGCTCATCGCCTTGAAGAACGCCCCGATCACCGGGGCATCGATGCGGCCCAGCAGGTCCGGTTGGCCCAGCCGCAGCAGGATGCCGGCCGCGGGCAACACCGCGATGGGCAGCATGAGGCTCTTGCCGAGCCGCTGCAGCTGCCCGAAACCGGGGATGCGCAGATTCGACTTATTCACTGGCCCTTGCGTTTTCGAGGAATCAACCACCGAAGATGACCTTCCGTTGCCGCAGCTGAGCCGAAGCTTAGACGAGAAAGCGGGTACTCGGGGCCTACTTTCGGCGACGCTCGTATTGTGATGGGCCAAGAGCGAAAGGAGCCTACGCAGTGAGCCAGACGCCAGTCCTTGCCCCGGTCGCCGGCCGTGCCGTCGCGCTTCAGGACGTCGCCGACCCGGTGTTCTCGGCCGGAATGGTCGGTCACGGCGCCGCGGTGGACCCGCCGCGGCAGGTGGTCGACGCGGTGGCCCCGGTCAGCGGTCGGGTGCTCAAGCTGATGCCGCACGCCTACGTCGTGCTGACCGACCAGAACGTCGGCGTCCTGGTCCACCTCGGGCTGGACACCGTCACGCTCAACGGTGACGGCTTCACCGCGCGGGTCCGCCAGGGCGACGAGGTCACCGCGGGCCAGGTCGTCATCACCTATGACGTTCCGTCGGTGGTGGCCAAGGGGCTCAATCCCGTTGTGCCCGTGGTGGTCATGGACGAGCGCGAGGCGGCGAATATCGCCGCGTCGGAGGTGGTCGGCTCCGGTGGTGACATTGCTTGCGGCGCCCTTCTTTTCACGGCCACCAAGTAGATCGACTGGGCGGGGGACCTGAGTGCTGCTTTCGGCTGACACCGTGTTCACCGGGGAGAAACTGTTGCGTCCCGGGTGGGTTGAGATCCGTGCCGGCGCGGTGACCGCGGTTGCCCAGGGTGCACCGCCGCGGCCGGCGGACAAGCATGTGGCGACCGTGGTGCCCGGCTTCGTCGACACGCACGTGCACGGCGGAGCCGGGGCGAACTTCTCTTCGGCACTCAGCGCAGAGACTGAGGCCGCCGCCGGCCTGCACCACCGGCACGGCAGCACCTCACTGATCGCCTCGCTGGTCACCGCCGCACCGGACGAATTGTTACGTCAGGTCAGCGCACTGGCCGAGGACGTCCGTGCCGGGCTGATCGAGGGTATCCATCTGGAAGGCCCGTGGCTGTCCACCGTGCGCTGCGGGGCACACCAACCCTCGCTCATGCGCGACCCGGACCCCGGTGAGATCGACCGGCTGCTCGCGGCCGCCGCGGGCACCATCCGGATGGTGACGATTGCACCCGAGCGGCCCGGGGCGCTGGCCGCGATCGGACAGTTCCTCGATGCCGGGGTGGTGGTGGCGGTCGGCCATACCGAGGCGACCTATGCGCAGACCCGCGCGGCGATCGCGGCGGGTGCAACCGTCGGTACGCATCTGTTCAACGCGATGCGTCCGATCGACCGGCGTGAGCCGGGCCCGGTGATCGCGCTGATCGAGGATCCCGCTGTCACCGTCGAACTCATCACCGACGGTGTCCACATCGATGCGGCCATCTACCGACACGTCACGCGCGCCGCGGGGCAGAACCGCGTCTCGCTGATCACCGATGCGATGGCCGCCACCGGCATGTCCGACGGCCGCTACCACCTGGGGCCGGTGCCGGTCGATGTCGTGGATGGGGTGGCGCTCGTCGGCGGTACCGATACGGTCGCGGGAAGCACCGCGACCATGGACCGGGTGGTCCGATTCGCCATGGCCCATTGCGGTTTGACCGCCGACGAGGCGATGATGCAGGCCGTCCGTCAAGCCTCGGTCAACCCGGCTCGGGCGTTGGGTCTGCCCGGCGGCGCCCTGACCCCTGGGGCCGCAGCGGATTTGGTGGTACTGGGCTCAGACCTGACCGTGGCGGGGGTGTTGCGCCGCGGCACGTGGGTGGTGCCGCCGGAGTAATCACTCGTCGTCGCTTCCGGTGCGTGCGCCGACGAAGTCCAGTACTCGGGGATCGGTGCTGGTGAACCGGTCCACCTCCTCGCCGCCATCGCAACGCAGCAGCACGATCGTGATGCTCTCCGGGGTGCGGGTAACCACACGCCAGTGGGCGCCGGAATCCTGCCAGCGCTGCAAATCCGCGACCCGATCAAGGCTCATGTCTCTACCATGGCATGCAATGGCAGGGAAGCACCGCGTGCGGTTGGCCCGTGTGTACCAGGATCCTGAGCCCGGCGAGGGGGATCGGGTCCTGGTCGACCGGCTGTGGCCCAGGGGTTTGAAGAAGACCGATCCGCGGATCGGCCGATGGTTGCCCGCGGTTGCCCCGTCCACGGAACTGCGCCGCTGGTATGACCACACGCCGCAGCGCCACGACGAGTTCGTCGCGCGCTACACCGCGGAGCTGCAGTCCGCCGCCGGTGCCGCGGCTCTCGATGAGTTGCGAGCGATAGCCGACAACGGGCCGGTCACGCTGGTGACCGCCACCCGTGAGCTCGAGCTCAGTCATCTGCCCGTGTTGGCCGGGCTGCTGGCCTGAGTGCGGATAGGTGAAACGGAGTGTTCAGTAGCTATACCGGGCAAGACTGGTACCGCCGTACCGATGGCCGGCGTCGACAGTCGTTGCGGCCGGGACCATCTCCGCTGTCACCAGTCCGTGCCGGGCGGTGATCTCGTCGATCACATCGAAGGCCGCGGAAATCCGGTCCGGGGTGTCCACCACGACCGTCGTCACCGGAACATGTCGGCCAAGCTGAAATAGCTTGTCCCCGTGCGGCTCTGCATCGCCGTCGAATCCCCAGACGCACCGTAGCGCCGTCGCCCCGCTGGTCGTGCCGGACTGCAGCAGCCGACGCACGATGGCCCGGTGGATCGGCGTACCGTCATGCAACGCAGCCTCGGAGGTATGCACCATCAGTTTCTGCCACAGCGGCCGGCCCAGGTCGTCGGTGGCCGGGAGCGGCGCCGGCCGGGTCAGCAGTTGCCCGTCGCGTTTGCACAGCTGTGCCCGTTCCACGGTGAAAATCGGTTGGTCCCCGAGTCCGTCCAACTCGGCCAGCGCCGCCGTGATCTGTGCGCCAGTCCCGACCGCGTCGATCATGATTGGAACGTCAGCGTTGCGGCCGAAGAATCTGGCCCGGCGACGCTGCCCGTGCACCGTCCCGTCGACACCGAGAAACACTGAGGCACCGGATAATCCGTGCCGATGCAGCGCCGAGCAGATCGCGCGGTAGGCGGGGGCCCCGGCCACCCGGTGGTGGCGACCCACGTACACCGTCAGTTTGGCGGTTTCGGGCACGATGGGGGCCGGCGAATCCGCGCGGACCAGCTGCGCGCGTTCGACGGTGATCAGCCCTCGGGGAATCATCGCGACCGCTTGTTCGGCCAGTGCCGCGATCTTGTCCGCGGAGTCCACCGCGGTGACGGTCACCGGGGGATCCTCCGACAGCGTCAGCGATTCATCACTGCGCAGCTGGTGCCGAGGGCCGAAACTGGCGATCCCGCGCAGCAATACGCTGATCGCGACATCGGCGCCGGCGTACAGGTCGAGCAGCGCGTCGGCCACGAAGCGGTGCTCGTGGCGTTGCCGTTCACCGCAGTAGGTGGTCAATTTGAGGTGGTCGGTCGTCATATCCGTGTCCCCAACCACACCCCGAACCAGGCCGCGGCCAAACCGAGCGCGACACTGACCACGATATTGCCGACCGCCGGCCAGACTTGGCGCTCCTCGCCGAGGCGCTGGGTCTCCAGCATCCAGGTGGAAAACGTCGTGTACGAGCCGACGAACGCCGTGCCGGCCAACAGCGCGGCGTGCGGGTTGAGCGCCAACCCCCCGAGAAAGCCCAGCATCACGGCACCGCTGAGATTGACCACCAATGTGCCGAACGGGAATCCACGGGTATGCCTTGCAGACACCGCCTTGTCCACCACAAACCGGCACACCGCCCCGACCCCGCCCAGCAGCACCACGCCGGTCCACAGCAACGCAGAGGTCATCGCGTCACTCGCACCCGGCGGACCATCCCGGTGGCGATCGCGACCGCCAGCAGTCCAGCGCCGATGCTGGCCGCGGTGTAACCGGCGGCCAGGCCCCAATGGCCGTGTTCGAGCATGGTGATCGTCTCGACCTGCATGGTGGAGAACGTGGTCAGCCCGCCGCACAGTCCAGTGCCTAACAGTGGCCGGCGGTAACTGGACACTGGCAGTCGCTCCAGCAGTCGCGTGGTGAAGTAGCCCAGCAGAAACGCGCCGACGATGTTCACGGTGAACGTGGGCCAGGGCCAGTGACCGGGGGCCGGTGCCGCGAGCACCGCCAGGCTGGCGCGGGCCACCGTGCCCAGGGCGCCGCCGACGAACACCGCGGCCAACTCTCGGGGGTCGACGTGGCCGCGCATGCCAAACATAAGGCAAAAGTATGGCGGCTACCGCGCGACCAGGCGGGCACCGACATCCGTTCAGGGGCAGAATCGGGAAGCATGGCTGCCAATCCCCGTGCCGGGCAACCGGCTCAACCCGAGGATCTGATCGACATCGCGCAGGTGGTGACCGCCTACTACACCAAGCGGCCCGATCCCGATGACGTCACGCAGCAGGTGGTGTTCGGAACCTCCGGGCATCGCGGCTCCAGCCTGGACACCGCGTTCAACGAAGCCCACATCCTGGCCACCACCCAGGCCATCGTCGAGTACCGGGCCGGCCAAGGCACCACCGGCCCACTGTTCCTGGGCCGCGACACCCACGCACTGTCAGAACCCGCGTGGGCCTCAGCGCTGGAGGTGTTGGCCGCCAATGATGTTGTAGCCGTTGTAGACGCATCGGACCGCTACACCCCGACGCCGGCCGTCAGCCACGCCATCCTGACCTTCAACCGTGGCCGCGGCTCTGGTAGTACCTCCTCCTCGCGTGCGGGTGATTTCGCCGACGGTATCGTCGTCACTCCGTCGCACAACCCGCCGCGCGACGGTGGCTTCAAGTACAACCCGCCCAACGGCGGGCCCGCCGACACCGACGCCACCGGATGGATTGCCAAGCGCGCCAACGACATCCTGCGCGACGGGCTCAAACCGGTCAAACGCATGCCGCTGTCGCGGGCCCTGCAGATGGCCGAACGGCATGACTACCTGGACGCTTATGTCGCGGATCTGGCCAATGTGGTGAACCTGCACGCGATCCGAGCCGCGGATATCCGCATCGGCGCCGATCCGCTCGGCGGGGCCAGCGTGGACTACTGGGGCGCGATCGCCGAGCGCTACAACCTGAACCTGACCGTGGTGAACCCGTTGGTGGATGCGACGTGGCGGTTCATGACGCTGGACACCGACGGCAAGATCCGAATGGATTGCAGCTCACCGAATGCCATGGCATCCCTGATCGCGAACCGGGATTCCTACCAGATCGCCACCGGCAACGATGCTGACTCCGACCGGCACGGCATCGTCACTCCCGACGGCGGGTTGATGAACCCGAACCACTATTTGGCCGTGGCCATCGACTACCTCTACACCCACCGGCCGGACTGGCCGGCGGCCACCGCGGTCGGCAAGACCGCGGTGAGCAGTTCGATCATCGACCGGGTGGTGGCCGGGCTGGATCGCAAGCTGGTGGAGGTCCCGGTCGGGTTCAAATGGTTTGTCGACGGACTGATCGGCGGCGGCATCGGTTTCGGCGGTGAGGAGAGTGCGGGGGCGTCGTTCTTGCGCACCGACGGCACGACCTGGACCACCGACAAGGACGGCATCATCCTGGCGCTGCTGGCCTCAGAGATCCTGGCGGTGACCGGGGCCACGCCCTCGCAGCGCTACGCCGAACTGGCCGAGCAATACGGTGCGCCCACCTATGCCCGGATCGACGCGCCCGCCGACCGTGAGCAGAAGGCGCGGCTGGCCAAGCTCTCACCCGAGCAGGTCAGCGCCACCGAGCTGGCCGGTGAACCGATCACCGCCAAGCTGACCGCCGCGCCCGGCAACGGTGCCGCCCTGGGTGGGCTGAAGGTGACGACGGAGAACGCCTGGTTCGCCGCGCGGCCGTCGGGAACCGAGGACGTGTACAAGATCTACGCCGAATCCTTCCTCGGACCCGAGCATCTGGCGGAGGTGCAGCAGGCGGCGAAGGACGTGGTGAATACAGTCATTGGGTGAGCCTTACGGAGGATGACTGCGGACGCGAGGAGCAAATCCAGTCGAGTTCTACCCAGACCAAGCCGAAATTGCCCGGTGAAGTCTGGGTCCTGATCGTCGCCAACGCGGTCATCGCGCTCGGCTACGGAGTGGTGGCGCCGGTGCTACCGGCCTACGCCCGCCACTTCGGTGTCAGCATCAGCGCCGCGACGTTCGTCATCACCGCGTTCGCCCTGACGCGGCTGTGTTTCGCCCCGGCCAGCGGCGCGCTGATCCAGCGGCTGGGGGAGCGGCGGATCTATGTCTGGGGTCTGCTGATCGTCGCCATCAGCACCGGCGCCTGCGCGTTCGCGCAGACCTACTGGCAGTTGCTGCTGTTCCGGTCGCTGGGCGGTGTCGGCTCGACCATGTTCTTCGTCTCGGCGTTGGGGCTGATGATCCGGGTCAGCCCGGAGGACGCCCGCGGCCGGGTGGCCGGCATGTTCTCCTCGGCGTTCCTGGTCGGCTCGGTGGGAGGGCCGGTGCTGGGCAGTCTCACCGCCGGGCTGGGCCTGAGCGCCCCGTTCCTCATCTACGGCGGCGCGCTGACGGTGGCAGCCGCGGTGGTGTTCATCAGCCTGCGGCATTCGTCACTGGCCGCACCTGCGCCGGACGAAGGCGCCAAGGTCACCGTGCGCGCCGCGCTGCACAACCGGGCCTACCGGGCCGCGTTGCTGTCGAACTTCGCCACCGGCTGGTCGGCCTTCGGGCTGCGCATCGCCCTGGTGCCGCTGTTCGTCGTCGACGTGCTGCACCGTGGGGCGGGTATCGCGGGGCTGGCCCTGGCCACCTTCGCTATCGGCAATGTGTCGGCGGTGATCCCCAGCGGCTACCTGTCCGATCGGGTGGGGCGGCGGCTGCTGCTGATCATCGGGCTGACCGCGGCGGGCATCTCCACCGTGCTGGTGGGGTTCACCGACGGGTTGACGCTGTTCCTGGTGAGCGCCTACGTCGCGGGTTTCTCGACCGGAATCTTCACCGCGCCACAACAGGCCGCGGTGGCCGACATCATCGGTAACAAGGCCCGCGGCGGCACCGCGGTGGCGACGTTCCAGATGATGGCCGATGTCGGTTCGATCGGCGGGTCGCTGCTGGTCGGGTTGATCGCGCAGTACCTGTCGTTCTCCTGGGCGTTCGTGATCAGTGGGGTGATTCTGCTGGTGGCGGCGGTGGGTTGGATATTCGCTCCCGAGACCCGGGGCGGCACACCTGTCGAGCACACCCCGGCGCGCGCGCTCGGCCCGGAAGCCGGTGGCGAGGTTCCCTGACCAGCGATTTTGTTGAGAAGCTACCCGTGGTGTAACTTCGTGGAGCACGACAAACGGGGCTATGGCGCAGTTGGTAGCGCACCACACTGGCAGTGTGGGGGTCAGGGGTTCGAATCCCCTTAGCTCCACGTTTGAAAAAACCCGCGGCCGACAGGCTGCGGGTTTTTTAATGTCAAGTCAGAGTACGAAACGCAAGGCGGAATGCTCTGACAGCGCGTTCGTTCATCACCTTGGCCGAGATCGCCACGACCCTCACAATTGCCCACCTCCAAGCAATTCCTCGATCCTCCTCAATGCTTTGTTCAGGCCGTCTACCGCGTGATCCACGTGCGGCCTGACCTCGGCGGTACGCCGATCACGATCGTGTCCCGGCAGCTTGGGCATGAGTCTATTCAGATCACCGTCGATCTGTACACGGACGTGGATCGGACCAGCTCCCGGCAAGCCGCCGACTTCATGGACACGATGCTGAACTAGCTAGAGGGGGCGAGGAATATGGCTGGTTCAGCCATCACTACAGCCGGCGACACATCGCCACTTCTGACGGCTGTGATCGGGGTCTTATAAACGTAGCCCTGACGTCCGCACTGATTGGTTAGCACGCGGGCGATAGCAGCCCCCCGTAGCGTTCCGTCAGGCTGTTTCGTCAACGCCCAATTGAGGGCCATTGCGTCGGAGTCTGGCCCGTCCGGGCAGACTCGGCCTGTCTGCGGCGACGGCACATCCTCCCATTGCCCTTCGGTGAAGTTGAGAACGATTGCGATGCCGTTGTTCTGCTGCACATTCTCGTTCGCTACTTGTGCGGCTACCGCGGCGCACTTCCCGCTGACGCAGGCTGACCGGAAGGCCCACATTTGCGTTACGTCGCGAGCTGGACCTGTTGCCGGCTTTCCGTTCACTGTCTGCATGGTGTGCAATAAGTTGACTTTGTACAGGCCGTCCAATTCGCCCGGCATCGAGGCCGGCGGCTTGGCGGGAAGTTCATCTGCAGCTGGAAAATCGACGTTCGGCCGGTCGCCGATGCGCGTCGCGGTTAGCGGAAAATCGGTAACCATGCCCCGATATCCACACTCGCCAGTGGTGACGATCGAGCGTTGCGACCCTCGCAACATCGTTTCAGTCAAAGGCTCCAGTGACCATGAATCCAGCTCAGTGTTTTGGCCAGGGCCGATGCGGTCGCCGTCGAGGCATACTGGGTGATCTGCTCGAACTGGCTTTAGATCCTGTTGCCACCATCCATCTATGAACCGCAGCGTGACGGCGGCGGGCGGAGTCCGAGTCGCTTCGTGGTTCTCACTGTCTATCGCCGTTCCAGTAGACACACACTCGTCCTGGCCGCACTCGGTGCGGAACGCCCAGTAGGTGGCGTTGCTTTCCATCCAAGGTGATGCAGTGCCATTCAGGGTGCGTTTAGCCCCGTCGTAATCGAACCGGTAAAGGCCGTCGAGCGGTGGAGCTTGGGCAATTTCATTCTGTGGAGAAACCTGGCTCGGCGCCATCGATGCATTGTCAGTTCGCCTGGCCGCGAACGTGTACCCAGCGAAGGCCGCAACCCCGATGGCGGCGATGAGGCTCAATGTCACGGCGGCCACAGTGATTCGCGTGGGTGTAATCCATGATGGCCGTGGCTCGTCGTCGGGGATTGGCTCGTCGAGCCCCCACGCGTAGGCCGACTGAGTATCGGCTTCGGCGGTGCCTGCGAGCTCGGTGGGCTCGGCGTCTTCAGTTGTCACGCTGTGTTCTTCCCCCGGCGCCGGGTCGATACCCGGCGAAGTCTATTGACGGTCACGGAATCGTATTCCAGCGCAGCCCGACTGGTGATCAGGTTGGCCAACACGTTTGCGCACGTCGCGGGCACGAGTGGCCACCTATTACGTAGGTGTATTTATGCAGGTCGTTTCTTAAAAAACGCAGGTCAGGATAGGGTTCGAATCCCCTTAGCTCCACGTTTGAAAACCCGCACTGACTTCGGCCATGGCGGGTTTTCTGGTTTTGCTAGCGAGGTCGGCGACTGGCCGTTTGTAGTAACTCTGTCCTATCGCTGCCGAAAATACGGCCGAAGCAGTGGTCAGCCGGTCATGATCCCGCTTGCGCCCAGGATTCGGCCCGGCGGAGGGACGCCAGCCGACGCTGGTCGGTCGCCAATGTCCGCAGGCGCCTCTTGTCGCTGCGCGCGTAGAGCGCGGCAACCGCAGCGGGAACGTCGGTTTCGGCATCGCCGAGAGTGGGACGGTGCGCCAGATCGAGCCCGGTCTGTTCGGGTGTGGTCACCAACGTCGGCCCCAGCTCGGTGCAGATCCGTTCAGCGTCGAGTTCACTGGTCTGGCGTTTGGTGAATCGCACGATCGCTGGCCGATCGGAGAGTGTGATCGGTCGATGTTGTTGTGGCACTGCGATGATCGCGGTGGCGAGTGCCCGTGGAATTGCCCCGTGTAGGCGTGCGGCGCTTACGCCCATTACGACGATGTCGTCCGCGCCGTAAATCGCTGAGCCGATGCCGGCGGCGGCTTCGAGGGATCAACGCTTCCTCAGTGAGCTCGGTAATCGCCACGTGATCGCGTGCGGCCAGGCGATGGTCGGGTCGACAGACAAAGACCATCGGCTCCTGGCTGAGGAGCTCCATATGTACCCGGGCCGGGAAGCGATGGGGCGCCGACACCAGCGCCAGATCAAGCGACCCATCGGCGATCTCCGACAGGTAGGCCATGGATCCGGTTTGGCTCTGCCGCAATCGGATCTGGACATTGGGGTAATCGCGGTGAAAATCCCCGAGCACCGTCGGCACATCCAGCGTGCCAAAGGAAATCAATGCACCAAGGTCGACAGTTCCGGTCAATTCACCGCCGAATTCGTGCATCGAATCCTTGGCCAGTCGCGCAGTCTGGATGATGCGGCTGGCGTATTCGCGGAACGACTGACCTGCTGGCGTGATCCTGATCTGTTGCTGGACCGATCAAACAGTTCAACCCCGAGTTCCCGCTCCAGCTTGCCGATTGAAGCGGACAACGTCGACTGGACGATGTGAGCGCGATGGGCGGCGCGCGAGAAGCCCATCTCATTGACAACGGCGATGAGTCATATCGATTTCATTCCTTGGACACGATGACCCATGACGAGGTGTGATGGAGATGTCGGGTATCGACGAACGGAGTAAACGTGCTGGCTGTGGGAAATGTGAAGGTCACCGATCTACTGATGGTCACCCCGCCCTACATTCCCGAGGGCGCGCACGCGATGACGCAGATCGTCGAATTGCCGCCGGCCGATGCCGGTTTGGCGCCGCACCGTCATTCCGGCCCGGTCTTCGGTTGCGTCCTTGAAAGGTGCGTCTTGTTCGAAATCGCGGGCGAGGAGCCCCGCGAAATCGTCGCCGGCGAGGCGTTTTGGGAACCAGGCGGTGAGGTTGTGCACTACCAGGTGGCCAACCTTGATCGCGAGGGCTGGAGTCGGTTTCTTGCGGTCTGCATCTGCGCACCCGGCGTTGAGATGATCACCTGCTCGAACCGGAGGAGATCAAGGCGCGCGACCATCTACGCCATCCAACTGCCCGTCAACACAGCTGATCTGACCGTCACAACACCGGGGTAATCCACGCACACGAAACGAGGAACTGTCATGCAAGCGATCGTCGCGACGGACCGAGCGATGGGGATTTCTGGCCTTCGCTTGGCTGATGTACCCTACCCGCACGCTGCGGAGAACGACGTGATCGTCCAAGTCCACGCAGCCGCTTTCACGCCTGGGGAGCTCGAGTGGCCGGGAACCTGGGCTGATCGGGCGGGCAGAGACCGCACGCCGACCATTCCCGGCCACGAGGTGTCGGGTGTAGCTACCGAACTCGGTTACGGCACAACGGGACTGACGATAGGTCAGCGGGTTTTTGGGATTGCCGACTGGAGACGCAATGGCACACTGGCCGAATACGTTGCGGTAGAGGCTCGTAACTTGGCCCCATTGAGCGCGAGCATTAGTCACACCGTGGCCGCAGCACTACCGATATCCGGATTGACGGCGTGGCAGGGATTGTTCGACCACGGACGTCTCACGACGGGCCAGACTGTGCTGATCCACGGCGCGGCCGGCGCTGTCGGTTCGGTTGCGGTGCAACTCGCACATGAGGCGGGAGCCCGGGTGATCGGCACTGGGCGCACCGATCACCGAGAAGCCGTGCTTGCCTTGAATGCCGATGTCTTCCTGGACCTGCAACACGATCGCCTGGAGGACATCGGCGAGGTTGACGTCGTGTTCGATGTGATCGGTGGGGAGATCCTTGATCGCTCAACGCAATTGGTTCGTGGGGGAGGCACGCTCGTCGCCGTTGCCGAACCACCCCGTGTACGGCGTGAGGACACCCGATCGGTTTTCTTTGTTGTCGAATCCGACCGTAACCAGCTGGCCGCCTTGGAACGCCGGCTGCGCGATGGGCGGCTGCAGCTACTGATCGGTGCCGTCGTGCCACTCGCGCAAGCACCAGCAGCGTTCGATCCGGCTCATCGGGTTCCGGGAAAAACGATCATTGAAGTCGGCAACACTGGGGCCTGAACTGCTCAGCGGCCTCCGAGCGCCCCACGCCAACGACCACGAAGTCCGGAATCCGCCGCTGCGCCGCTTTCGCGTCACATCCGCCAGTTACGACGATCTCCGACCTCATATGAACGGGTGGCGCACTCGCGGCCCCTACGCCCCGCTGGCCGCTCGTGCCGGTCTGCGGCCGGATCAGATCGCGGCGCTGAGCGCGGGCGCGCGCCCGGCCGATCTGAGCGAGGACGAGCTGGTCGCCGCCGATGTCGCGGCCGCACTGACCTGCGCCGGCCCGGTTCCCGGGCCGTTGTATGCCCCTCAAGCGCGGTGTGGGCGCGCGGGCCCGCGGATTACGGCTGCATCGCCTACGTGACCACCGATGGCGGCTACGCGGCCATCGGTGGTCACCGGGCGGGCACGGACGGAATCATCCGCCCCGCGCAGGTGGTGCGGGCACAGTTTACTGGCCGGTCGCGGACCTGAGCTGCGCCGCCACGGCGGCATCGCCGACAATCGGGCGTGCGAAAGACTTGGTCGGTTGTCCTTTCAACAGTGCTTGTCGCGGTTCTCGCCGCATGTGGGCTTGGCGGCGGGTCCAACGAGGCGTCCGCGCCGTCAGCGGCCTCGTCGGATCCGCAGAAGGCCACCCAGATTGAGCGGATCGTCGAAGACGTGATGGCGGCAAAGCATCTCAAGGCCGTGATCGTGCGGGTCACCGTCGACGGTGAGGAGGTGATAACCCAGGCGTTCGGTGAGTCGATGACGGGTGTCCCGGCGACGACCGACATGCACTTCCGAAACGGTGCAGTCGCCATCTCGTATGTGGCGGCGGTACTCCTGCAACTCGTCGACGAGAAGAAGGTGTCTCTCGACGACACCATCGCGCAGTGGGTCCCCGACATCCCGCACAGCGACAAGGTCACGTTGCGCCAATTGGCGACCATGACGTCGGGCTATCAGGACTACGTGCTGGGCAACGATGCCTTCGAGACCGAGGAACTGAACAACCCGTTCAAGGCCTGGACCACCGACGAGTTGCTGTCGCACGCCGTCGACAAGCCGCTGCTCTACGAACCGGGAACCAACTGGAACTACGCACACACCGACTATGTGATCCTCGGTCGGGTGCTGGAGAAGATCACCGGAAAGCCCGTGGCAGATCTCCTCAAAGAACGGATCTCCGACCCCCTCGGCCTGAGCAACACCACCTCGGATCTGACCGCGGTGATCCCGGAGCCCGCTCTGCACGCCTACTCGTCGGAGCGCCGTGGAATCTTCAAGCTCCCGCCGACCACGCCGTTCTACGAGGAGACCACGGGCTGGAATCCCTCGTGGACCATCACCCACGGAGCCGTCCAGACGTCGAACATCTACGACGTGGAGGCAACGGCCCGCAAGCTCTACGCTGGCGAGACGCTGTCCGCGGAGTCCTACGCCACGATGGTCTCGACGCGGCTGCGCGGGCAGACGCGACCGCAGCCTGGATGCGCGACGTGCGCGACGATGAATGAGCAGTACACCTACGGGGCGGGCGTGCTCATTACCGGTGACTGGATCGCCCAGAACCCGCTGTTCAACGGCTACGCGGCCGTCACCGCCTACCTCCCGTCGCAAAAGATCGCGATCGCGGTCGCCGTGACGTACAAGCCCGAGGCGTTCGGCCCCGACGGTTCCTATGCCAACGCCGGCAACCCGATCTTCGCGCGGATCGGCGCGCTGATGGCGCCCGACCACGCGCCGCCCATCCCGCAGGACTAACCGAGACAGCCACCTCCTGCGTCCGCTGTGCGGCTATTTCCATACATCTGCTGAGCGCTTAGCATTTTGTGTAGGCCGCGAGGGAGGCGACGTGAGCGGACCTGAAAACCTCGACTTCTTCACCGACAAATCGCTCGTCGATGATCCGTACGACTACTACGACGCGATCCGTCGTTGTCCTTTATGGCGTGAGCCGGCGCACGGCGTAGTGATGGTGTCGGGGTACGACGAGGCCATCGCCGTGCAACGGGACACCGAAGACACCTTCTCGGTATGCAATATCGTCAGTGGGCCATGGTCGGGGATTCCGATCGAAACCGACAGCGATGACGTCTCGGATCTGATCGATCGGCACCGCGGCAGAGTTACATTCGGCAACTACTTCATTACGTTTGATCCTCCACGGCACACTGCGCACCGTTCGCTGTTGGGCCGGTTGTTTACGCCGAGGCAGCTCAAGAACAACGAGGAATTTTTGTGGCGTCTCGCCGATGAGCAACTCGACCATTTTGTCGCGGATGGCAAGTGCGAGATCGTCATTGACTACAACTTTCCGTTCACGCTCGACGCGATCACCAACCTGCTGGACGTGCCCGAGTCCGACCGTGAGCGGTTCCGCCGCGCCGCGAGGGCCAGCAGGCTCGAAGGCGATCGCAGCGGTTTCGTTGGCGTGAAAGAGGAGTGGTTCGTCGAGTACATCGAGGAACGGCGGCGCGAGCCGCGCGACGACGTCCTCACCGAGCTTGCGCTGGCAAAGTTTCCCGACGGCACGACACCCGAGGCGATAGACGTTGCCCGCGTTGCCACGTTCATGTTCGCCGCAGGCCACGGCACGACGATCGACCTGCTCAGTCTCGCGATGCTGATGCTGGCGGAGCGACCGGACTTGCAACAGCAGCTGCGCGAGGACAATTCAAAGATTCCTGGCTTTATCGAGGAGATGCTTCGCTTCGAAAGCCCGATCAAATCGAACTTCCGGATGGCGCGGCGAACCACCAGGATCGGTGACGTCGATGTTCCGGCCGGTACCAGTCTGCTCGTGATGAACGGCGCGGCGAACCGCGATCCACGACGGTTCGACGAGCCTGGCGAATTCCGCCTAGGCCGTCCAAACGTAATGCAACACATCGGATTTGGCCGTGGTATTCACACTTGTCCGGGTGCCCCGATCGCACGCGCCGAAGTGCGGGTAAGCTTGGAACGCATGCTTGACCGGATGGCCGACATTCGGCTTTCAGAGGCCGAGCACGGTCCGGCAGGCGCTCGTCGGCTCACATGGGACCGCACCTTTCTGTTCAGGCGCCTCAAGGAATTGCACCTCGAGTTCACTCCGGTTCAGTGAGTAGTTCCATCGCGAAGACCGACGATCGCTGACAACGGCTCTCACGCCAGCGGGCCGGCGTCTGAGAGTTGGGGTGTCTCAGTGGATTCACAGCTTTCTCGGGGCATTGTTTACACGCAGCCGGTGGTCACGGCCGCGCCCGCCGGTGGCTGGGTGCCGGATGTTTGATCAACCAGCCCTTCGGGAATTTGAACCTCAGGTCGACGGTCTTCGTCACAACTGCAGGAGGGCGTTTACGACGAACATCGCTAGCACGCCGACAACCCGGCTGATCAATGTGTTCACCGTCGAATCGGACGGCCGGTGCCGCCTGCCCGATCCGGTGGTACACCATCGAGAACGTCTAGCGGCTCCCATGGATTCGGCGCGAAGAACCGATGACGAGAGGTGGCGAGCCATGCTAACTGTAATATCCCAGCAATCCGCGTGGCTCGCAGAATTTTGGCCGCCGCGCTCTCTCGTCCTGCGTCAGGCGTCTGCTTGATCGGGCACTTCGATGGAGACTCAGCTATCTGATCGCGTGTTTCCGCTGATGCGGGGACAGCTGGATGTATGGCTTGCGCAGGAAACGGATCGCTTCGCTGCGCGGTGGCAGCTGGGCTATCTGGTGCGACTCGAGGGCATGTTGCAGCCTGATTTGCTTGAATGCGCGATCCGTCAAGTGGTGCGCGAGGCCGAACCACTCAGAGCCGCCTTTTTCGAAGAGGACGGTCAGGTTTTCCAAAAGACGGTTGACTACCCGGACGTTGAGCTTGCTTGCCATGACCTCATGGGCTCGCAGGACCCTGTCCAGGAAGCGCATCGGCTAGCATCCTCGATTCAGCGCACGCTGATGCCGCTTACTGGCCCACTGTTCAAATTTGCGTTGTTGCAGACGCAGGTAGCTGAATCTTATTTCTTCGTGTGCTGCCATCACATCGTGGCGGACGGAATTGGCCTTGCACTCGTTTGCCATCGGATCGGAGATGTCTACGGTGCCATGGCTTCGGGCGCGCCGATTCCCCCCGCTTATTTTGGGTCGCTGCGTGATCTGATTGATTGCGAGTCAGAGTACGAAGCGTCCACCGATTATCTCGATGATCAGGCCTATTGGGCCGAGAACCTGCCGTTGGAAAGCGAACCGCGTTATCGGTTGGCGCCCGCGGCAGTGGGCGAGCGTGATCCATATGAGTCTTCCGTACCGGTTCAATTGGACCCTGTCGTTGTTGCCGGGGTCCAGGAGTTGGCGCAGGCGTTGGGGGTGCGTCGCTCGTCGGTGATAACTGCGGCGTGCGCGCTGCTGGTGCATGGGTGCGACATCGAGAGTTCAGAGGTGGTGTTCGATTTTCCGGTAAGCAGGCGTGTGCGTCCGGAGACCCAGACGGTGCCCGGAATGGTTACCGGGTTCGTCCCACTGACGTTGAAAGTTTCGCCGGGCTCTGCGGTTGCCGGTTTTTGTGAACATGTCGACACGCGACTGCGGGAAGCGCTGCAGCATCAGCGGTTCCAGGTGCGCGCTATTGAGAACAAGGCACGTCTCCGCGGCTCCGCACAGCCGCCGAATCGCGTAATTCTCAATTTCATTCCGACTACACATTTGGCGAATGTTGCCGGCGCCAAGGCATCGGGGACCCTGACCCA
Organism: Mycolicibacterium frederiksbergense; assembly: GCF_029893345.1. Classification (GTDB taxonomy): domain Bacteria; phylum Actinomycetota; class Actinomycetes; order Mycobacteriales; family Mycobacteriaceae; genus Mycobacterium; species Mycobacterium frederiksbergense_B. The sequence goes on from NZ_JARXVE010000017.1 coordinate 34,006, forward strand.
TACCAACCTCGTCGATCAGTTTGGACTGGACTTTTTTATTGACGATGATCGGCTTTTTCTCGGCGCGCAGCCGAGCGCAACGACGAGTGGGTCCGCGGGTGCTGGGCAATGGTTTTCGGATTGTGATGTCCGCGATTTGGTGCAGCGGTTGGAGCGGGTGTTGGTGGCTTTGACTGTTGATCCGGCTCGGTTGTTGTCGTCGGTGGATGTGTTGGGTGCTGGTGAGCGTGCCCGCCTGGATGAGGTGGGTCATCGGGCGGTGTTGAGCGCATCGGTGTCTGCGTCGGTGTCGATTCCGGTGTTGTTTGCTGCGCAGGTGGCGCGCAGACCGGAGGCGGTGGCGGTGGTTTTTGAGGGTCGCTCGATGTCGTATCGGGAGTTGGATGAGGCGTCGAATCGGTTGGCGCGCTTGCTGGTCGGCCTTGGTGTGGGCCCGGGGCAGTGTGTGGGGCTGCTGTTGTCCCGTTCGGTTGAGGCGGTTGTGGCGATCCTGGCGGTGCTCAAGGCGGGGGCGGCGTATCTGCCGATGGATCCGGGGGTTCCGCGGGAGCGGATTGGGTTTGTGCTTGCTGATGCTGGGCCGTTGGTTGTGCTCACGACCTCCGGGTTGGCCGACCGGCTGGACGGGTTTGATGTGGTGGTTGTCGATATCGGGGATCCTGCTGTTGACAGTCAGTCGGGTTCGGCGTTGCCGGGTTCGGGTCCGGCCCCGGTTGATGTCGCTTATTTGATTTACACCTCGGGGACCACGGGGGTTCCCAAAGGGGTGGCGATCACGCATCGCAACGTGACTGGGTTGTTGGGGTCGTTGGATGTGGGGTTGCCGGCGGCGGGGGTGTGGAGTCTGTGTCATTCGTTGGCTTTCGATGTTTCGGTGTGGGAGATCTTTGGTGCGCTGCTGCGTGGTGGGCGGTTGGTGGTGGTGCCCGAAGTGGTGGCGGGTTCTCCGGATGAGTTCGGCGAGGTGCTGGTTGCGCAACGGGTGAGTGTGTTGACTCAGACTCCTTCTGCGGTACGGGGTTTGTCCCCTGAGGGGTTGGAGTCGGTGGCGTTGGTTATGGCTGGTGAGGCGTGTCCGGTTGAGGTGGTGGATCGGTGGGCGCCGGGGCGGGTGATGGTCAATGCCTATGGTCCGACTGAGACGACGATGTGTGTGGCGGTCAGTGCGCCACTGATCCCGGGGCAGGATGTGGTGCCGATTGGGTCGCCGGTGGTGGGGGCGGCGTTGTTTGTGCTGGATGGGTGGTTGCGTCCGGTGCCGGTGGGTGTGGTGGGGGAGTTGTATGTGGCCGGTAGTGGTGTGGGGGTTGGGTATTGGCGTCGGGCCGGGTTGACGGGTTCTCGGTTTGTGGCGTGTCCGTTTGGGGTACCGGGCGAAAGGATGTATCGCAGCGGGGATTTGGTGTGTTGGGGTGTTGATGGGCAGTTGCGGTATGTGGGGCGTGCTGATGAGCAGGTCAAGATCCGTGGGTATCGCATCGAGTGCGGTGAGGTTCAGGTAGCTCTGTCCGGGTTGGATGGGGTGGATCAGGCGGCGGTGATTGCCCGGGAGGACCGGCCTGGGGATAGGCGTTTGGTGGGGTATGTCACCGGCACGGCGGATCCGGCTGAGATACGTGTGCAGTTGGGTGAGCGGTTGCCGGAGTTTATGGTGCCGGCTGCGGTGGTGGTGTTGGATGCGTTGCCGTTGACGGTCAACGGCAAACTGGATGTTCGTGCTTTGCCGTCACCCGAATACCGAAGTGGCGGTGGTGGTTACCGCGCTCCGGGGACTCCGGTTGAGGAGATCTTGGCCGGTATCTATGCCGATGTGCTGGGGTTGGGGGTGGAACGGGTCGGGGTTGATGACTCGTTCTTTGATTTGGGTGGGGATTCGTTGTTGGCGATGCGGGTGGTCGCTGCGGCCAACACCGCACTGGATACTGACCTTTCAGTACCCAACGTATTCGACACGCCCACGGTTGCCCGGTTGGCGCTGCGCATCGGTGCGGATGTGAGTCGGCCTGAGCCGTTGGTGGCGGGTGAGCGCCCCGCGGTCGTTCCGTTGTCGTTTGCCCAGCAGCGGTTGTGGTTCATCGACCAATTGCAGGGGCTCTCATCGGTTTACAACATACCGGCGGCGCTGCGGCTGCGCGGACGCCTCGATTCCGAGGCGTTGGGTGCCGCGCTGACCGATGTGGTTGGCCGCCACGAGAGCCTGCGAACCCTGTTTGTTGCGCCCGAGGGCATCCCCCAGCAGTTGGTGGTGGCGCCCGAGCAGGCCGATTTCGGGTGGCAGATCATCGATGCCACCGGCTGGCCGGAGAGCCGGCTGGGTGCGGCAATCAATTCAGCGGCGTGCTACATGTTCGATCTGGAAACCGAGATCCCGTTGCGGGCACTGCTTTTCCGCGTCGGCGACGACGAACACGTACTAGTAGCAGTGGTGCACCATATCGGCGCGGATGGCTGGTCGATCGCCACGCTGGTGCGGGACCTAGGTGTCGCCTATGCCAGCCGGTGCGCGCGGCGGGCGCCGGGCTGGGCGCCATTGCCGGTGCAGTATGTCGATTACACGCTATGGCAGCGCGCACAATTCGGAGATCTGGAAGACAGTGACAGCCGCATCGCCGCGCAGGTGGCCTACTGGGAGCAGGCGCTGGCCGGGATGCCCGAGCGGCCGCAGTTGCCCACCGATCGGCCCTATCCGCCGGTGGCCGATTTCCGTGGTGCCAGTGTGGTCGTGGAGTGGCCGGCGCTGCTGCAGCAGCGGGTGCGTGAGGTGGCCCGCGAGCATAATGCGACCAGTTTCATGGTGATACAAGCGGCGCTGCTGGCTCTGCTTTCGAGGCTCAGCGCCAGCAGCGATGTGGCCGTCGGGTTCGCGATCGCCGGGCGCGGCGATCCGGCGCTGGATGAGTTGGTGGGGTTTTTCGTCAACACCCTGGTGCTGCGGGTCGATCTGGGCGGTGATCCCACCGTGGCCGAGCTGTTGGCCCAGGTGCGATCGCGCAGCCTGGCCGCCTACGAGCACCAGGACGTGCCTTTCGAGGTACTCGTGGAGCGGCTCAACCCCACCCGAAGCCTGGCCCATCACCCGCTGGTCCAGGTGGTATTGGCCTGGCAGAACTTCCCCGGGCACACCAGCGACCCCGCCGCCGGGTTGGCCTTGGGTGATCTGCAGGTCTCGCAGATGCCGGTGGACACCCAGTCGGCGCGCATGGATCTGACATTCACCCTGGCCGAACGTTTCACCGAGGTCGGTGAGCCCGCCGGGATTTACGGGGACGTGGAATTTCGCACCGACGTGTTCGACGCCGAAAGCATCCACGTACTGATCGAGCGGTTGGAGCGGGTGTTGGTGGCGATGACCGCCGACCCCGCTCGGTCGTTGTCGTCGGTGGATCTGCTCGATGTGGGTGAGCATGCCCGGTTGGATGAGGTCGGTAACCGGGCGGTGTTGACCCTGCCCGCTGGCACGCCAGTGTCGATTCCGGCGTTGTTCGCCGCACAGGTGGCCCGCGCACCGGAGGCGGTGGCGCTGACCTTCGAAGGCCGCTCCATGACGTACCGCCAGCTGGAGGAGGCCGCCGACCGGTTGGCGCATTTGTTGGCCGCTCAGGGTGTGGGCGCGGGGCAGTGTGTGGGACTGCTGTTTTCCCGGTCGGTCGAGGCGGTCGTGGCGATTTTGGCGGTGTTGAAGACCGGGGCGGCGTACCTGCCGATCGATCCGGTGCTGCCGGCAGCCCGGATCGGGTTCATGCTGGCCGATGCCGTGCCGATCGCCGCGATCACCACCACGGGGCTGCGCTCGCGGCTGGACGGGTCTGACGTGGTGGTCATCGATGTCGATGACCCCGCTGTTGACGGCCAACCCGGCACGGCATTATCGCCGCCGTGCCCGGATGATGTGGCTTACCTCATCTACACCTCGGGGACGACGGGGGTTCCGAAGGGTGTGGCGGTTACTCATCGCAATGTGACGCGGCTTTTTGATGGTCTGGATGTGGGTGTGGAGTTGGGCCCGGGGCAGGTGTGGGCTCAGTGTTCGTCGTTGTCTTTCGATTTCTCGGTGTGGGAGATCTGGGGGGCGTTGCTGCATGGTGGGCGTTTGGTGGTGGTGCCGGAGCAGGTGACCCGTTCGCCGCAGGAGTTGCAGGCCCTTCTGGTCAGCGAACACGTCACCGTGTTGAGTCAAACTCCTTCTGCGGTGGGGATGTTGGATCCGCTGGTGTTGGGGTCGGTGGCGGCGTTGATGGTGGCTGCTGAGCCGTGTCCTGCCGAGGTGGTGGATCGGTGGGCGCCGGGTCGGGTGTTGGTCAATGGGTATGGGCCGACGGAGACGACGGTGTATGCCACGATCAGCGCGCCGTTGCAGGCGGGTTCGGGTGTGGTGCCGATTGGTTCACCGGTGCCGGGGGCGGCGTTGTTCGTGCTGGATCAGTGGTTGTGGCCGGTGCCTGCCGGGGTGGTGGGTGAGTTGTATGTGGCCGGCCGCGGTGTGGGTGTGGGTTATGTGCGGCGGGCCGGGTTGACGGGGTCGCGGTTTGTGGCGTGCCCGTTTGCGCCCGGGACACGGATGTATCGGACCGGGGATTTGGTGTCGTGGGGCACTGATGGGCAGTTGCGGTATCTGGGTCGTGCCGATGATCAGGTCAAGATCCGCGGTTATCGCATCGAACTCGGTGAAATCCAAACGGTTCTGGCTGATGTGGATGGGGTGGATCAGGCGGTGGTGATCGCCCGTGAGGACCACCCGGGCGATAAGCGTCTGGTTGGCTATATCACCGGTACCGCTGATCCGGCCGGGGTGCGCGCCGCGCTGGCCGAGCGGTTGCCGGCCTATATGGTGCCGGCGGCGGTGGTGGTGCTCGATGTGTTGCCGTTGACGGTCAACGGCAAACTCGACAAACGGGCCCTGCCGGCACCCGAATACCAGGATGCCGGTGGTGGTTATCGCGCTCCGGCTACCCCGGTCGAGGAGATCCTGGCCGGTATCTACGCCCGGGTGCTCGGTCTGGGACGTGTCGGGATCGATGACTCCTTCTTCGATTTGGGTGGGGATTCGCTGTCGGCGATGCGCCTGGTCGCCGCGATCAAGACCGCACTGGATGCCGGCCTTGCGGTGCGCACCTTGTTCGACGCGCCGACGGTTGCGCAGTTGGCGCCGCGTGTCGGGGAGGACTCGGGCAAGCGCGCTGCCTTGGTCGCCGGCGAGCGCCCTTCGGTGATTCCGTTGTCCTATGCACAGAACCGCATGTGGTTCCTCAACCGGTTCGAGGGCGGGGCGGCGACCTATAACATGCCGACGGCGTTCCGGATCAATGGGCGCTTGGATGTGAAGGCGCTGGCCGCGGCTCTTGATGACGTGATTGCCCGGCATGAGTCGCTGCGCACGGTGTTTCCCGATATCGATGGTGTGCCGTCGCAGACGGTGCTGGCGGCGCGGCCGGGGCTGTGGCGGCGTGGCGGTCCGGCGGTGGTAGCGGTGGCACAGGACGATGTGGCGGGCGAGTTGATCTCGCTGGCCGAGTACCAGTTTGACCTGTCGGCCGAGATCCCGATTCGGGTGCAGATCTATTCGGTGGGGCCCGAGCAGTATGTGGTGGGAATTGTGGCGCACCACATCGCCTTTGACGGTTGGTCGATGGCGCCGATGGTGCGTGATGTGGGCCAGGCGTATCGAGCGCGGCTGCGGGGACAGGCTCCGGACTGGCTGCCATTGCCGGTTCAGTACGCCGATTACACGTTGTGGCAACAGGATTGGCTGGGGTCGGAGTTCGATCCCGACAGCGTGATCGCTGGCCAGTTGGCCTACTGGCGGCAGGAGTTGGCGGACCTTGCTGAGGTGGTGTCGCTGCCTACAGATCGGCCGCGCCCGCCGGTGGCGAGTTATCGCGGTGATGCGGTTGATCTGCGCATCGATCCGGCGTCCTGGGCGGGTATCAAGGCGGTGGCCGCCGAGGGCAACGCAACGGTGTCGATGGTGTTGCAGGCCGTGCTGGCGGTTGCCCTGCACCGGGCGGGGGTTGGTGAGGACGTCGTGTTGGGCACCCCGATCGCGGGGCGCGTGGATCAGGCACTTGACGAGTTGGTCGGGTTCTTCGTCAACTCCTGGGTACTGCGGGTGGCAGTTGATCCCGCGCTGCGGTTCAGCGAGGTGCTGGAGGGGGTGCGTCAGAAGGCGCTGGATGCTTATGCCAATCAGGACGTGCCTTTTGAGTTGCTCGTGGAGTGCCTCAACCCGACGCGGTCGGCGTCGCATCATCCGCTGTTCCAGGTGGCCCTGGCTTTCCAGAACAATGTTCGCCCCGAGATTGTGCTTGATGAGCTCGGCGTCGAGCAGGTGGTTGCCGATATCCGCACTGCTCGTTTCGATCTGGAATTCGATCTGAGGGAGCTGCCCAGCGGGCAGGTGAGTGCGCTGTTCGATCTGAAGGCATCGCCGGCCGAAGGTCTGGGTGTGCTGATGGCGGCCGGGGTGGTGACCTATGCCACCGATCTGTATGACCGGTCCAGCATCGAGCGGTTGGTGGGTTGGTTTGGCCGGGTGGTCGATGCGGTGGTGGCTGATTCGTCGGTGGTGGTGGGCGAGGTGGGCCTGCTGGATCGCGGTGAGCGGGATTTGGTGTTGCACGGGTGGTCTGGTGCTGACGTCGCCGCGCCGGTGGGGTTGGGTCCGGAGTTGTTGGCTACGGCGGTGGCTGCTGGTGGGGATGGGTTGGCGGTTGTCGACGGGGCCCGGCAGTGGTCGTATCGCGAGCTTGATGAGGTGTCGAATCGGTTGGCGCGATTGCTGATTGAGGCGGGGGTGGGTCCTGAGCGCGCGGTGGGCGTGGCGATGGATCGGTGTGCGGAGTTGGTGCTGGCGTGGTGGGCGGTGCTCAAGGCCGGTGGGGTGTATGTGCCGGTGGATCGGGCTCATCCGGCCGAGCGGATCGCCACCGTGCTGGACACCGCCGAGGCCATGTGTGTGCTGACCCGTGGCACCGGCCCGGTGGCCGGCGCCGGCACGCGCCCGGTCTTGGATATCGACGCGCTGGACCTTTCGAGAAGCTCTGCGGAACCGATCAGCGACACGGATCGGTTGGCGCCGTTGGGGATTGACGACGCGGCGTATGTGATCTTCACATCGGGGTCCACCGGGACGCCGAAGGGGGTGGCGGTCAGCCACGCCGGACTGCTGGGGCAGGCTGCCGCGCACCGCGAACTGTTCGGCTTAGGTCCGCAGTCACGGGTGTTGATGGTGGCCGCACCAACCTTTGATGCCTCGGTGTTCGAGTGGTTGTGGGCGGTGGCGTCGGGGGCGGCACTGATAGTTGCCCCACCGGATTGCTATGCGGGGGAGGCGCTGACCGCGCTGGTGCAGGATCAGCGGGTCGATGCGGCGTTGATCACCCCGACGGTGCTGGCAACGCTGGACCGGACCCGGACGGCGGGGATGACGACGTTGGTCACCGGCGGGGAGGCCTGCCCGGCGGAGTTGGTGACCGCCTGGGCGCCGGGGCGGCGGATGTTCAACGCCTACGGTCCCACCGAGGTCACCATCTGGTCGACGTGGAGTGTGATGTCAGCGGGTGCGCCGGTGCGGATCGGTGCCCCGATTCCGGGCACATGTGCGTTGGTGTTGGATGCGCGGTTGAACCCGGCCCCGGTCGCGGTGGTCGGTGAGTTGTATCTGGCCGGGCCGGCGGTGGCGCTCGGTTATGTGGGCCGGGCGGAGTTGACAGCGGATCGGTTCGTAGCCAACCCCTTTGGTGAGCCGGGTGCACGGATGTATCGCAGCGGGGATCTGGTGCGCTGGACTGCGGTGGGCACGCTGGAGTACCTGGGCCGTGCTGATGCCCAGGTCAAACTGCGTGGTCAGCGGTTGGAATTGGGGGAGATCGAGAACACCCTGCTGGCCTGCCCCCAGGTCACCCGGGCCGCAGCCACGGTGCATCGCGGCAGCACCGGCGTCGACCATCTGATCGGCTACATCACCCTGGAGCACTCCAGCACTGCCGATCACGATGCCGATGTCGTTGATCAGTGGCAACAGATTTACGACGAACTCTATGACGCCGACCTTGAGGTGGCCGAGTTCGGCAGTGACTTCCGGGGATGGAACAGCAGCTACACCGACGAGCCGATTCCGCTGCAGCAGATGCAGGAATGGCGCTCGGCGGCGGTGGACCGGATTTTGGCGCTGCAGCCCCGGCGGGTACTCGAGCTCGGCGTGGGCTCGGGGTTGTTGTTGTCCCAGATCGCCCCGAAGTGTGTGGAGTATTGGGGGACAGACTTTTCCGCGCCAACCATCCAGAAGCTAGAGGCGGCGGTGGCCGGACAACCGTGGGGGGATCGGGTTCGGCTGCTGACCCAACCGGCGCATATCACCGAGGGAATGCCCCAGGACTACTTCGACACCATCGTTCTGAACTCGGTCATCCAGTACTTCCCGAGCGCTGGGTACCTGGCCGAGGTCATTGACAAGGCAGTCGAGCTGTTGGCCCCGGGTGGTGCATTGTTCATCGGCGATGTGCGCAACCACAGCCTGCAGGGCGCGTTCCAAACCGGCGTCGCGCTGGCGCGCACCGGCACCGGCACTGATACCGACGAGATCCGGCAACGAGTTCAGCGCGCGGTGCTCGGCGAGCCTGAATTGCTCTTGGCCCCAGAGTTTTTCGCCACATGGGCGGCTGAGCATCCTTCGGTGGCCGGGGTGGGTATCCAGGTCAAGCGAGGCGAAGCCGACAATGAGCTGAGCCGGTACCGCTATGACGTCACCATCCACAAAACTCCCACCTCGATGTGTTCGCTGGCCAATGCACCGAGCTGGGGGTGGACTGACTGCGCAGGGCTGAGCGGGCTGAACGCAGAGCTGATGTCCCAACGTCCGCATATGGTGCGCGTTACGGAGATTCCGCGTGCCGGCGTGATCGCCGATGTAGGCATCGAACAGGCCCTGGCCGCCGGGCTGCCCGTGGCAAACGCCACCGTGACCGCTGACACCGTCACGCCCGAACAGTTGTATCGGCTCGGCGAGGCGGCCGGTTATCAAGTCGCGGTGACCTGGGGTGCTCAGCCCGGCACCGTCGATGCGGTCTTTATCGCCCACGACAACCTCGGGCGCATCCCGGTACTGACCGATCTGTACCTGGCATCCGATGGGACGCATCACCGCAGCAGCTACGCCAACGACCCACATACCAACGCGAAGGTCAGTGTGGTGCGGCAGTGGTTGGGTGCGCGGCTGCCTGAGTACATGGTGCCGTCCCAGATCGTGGTGCTCGAGGAGTTCCCGTTGACCTCCTCGGGCAAGATCGACCGTAAGTCCTTGCCGGAACCGGTATTTGCCGCCGTGTCCTTCCGGGCACCGCAGACCGAGACCGAGAAGATCGTCGCCGAGGTGTTCGCCGAGGTGCTGGGCCTGGATCGGGTTGGCCTCGACGACGACTTCTTTGCCCTGGGCGGGGATTCGTTGATCGCCATCCGGGTGTGCGCGCGGCTGCAGTCGGCGCTGGGTAGGGGCGTGCCGGTGCGGTATCTGTTCGACACGTCCACCGCGGGCGAACTCTCTGAGTACCTGGATCGGCACCAGGGCGATACGGCCCGTCCACCGCTGACGGCGCAACCGCGGCCGGCGGCAGTGCCATTGTCGTTTGCCCAGCAGCGGTTGTGGTTTATCGACCAGTTGCGGGGGCCTTCACCGCTTTACAACGTGCCGGCGGCGTTGCGGCTGCGCGGTGCGCTTGATGCCGACGCGCTGGGTGCGGCGCTGGTCGATGTGGTGGGCCGCCATGAGAGCCTGCGCACGCTGTTGCCGGCGGTCGAGGGGATACCGCGGCAGCTGGTGGTGCCCGCCGAGCGGGCCGATTTCGGCTGGGACGTCATTGATGTCAGCGGCTGGCCGGCAGGCCGGCTGGGTGAGGCCATCAACTCAGCGGTGTGCTACACGTTCGATCTGGCAACCGAGATACCCTTGCGGGCAACGCTTTTCCGGGTCGGCGACGACGAACACGTGCTGGTGGCCGTCCTGCACGAAGTCGCCGCCGATGGCTGGTCGATGACCCGGCTGCTGCGTGACATAGGTGTGGCTTATACCAGCCGGTGCGCGGGGCAGGCCCCCGGCTGGGCGCCATTGCCGGTGCAGTATGTCGATTACACGCTGTGGCAGCGCGCGCAGTTTGGTGATCTCGATGACAGTGAAAGCCGCATCGCCGCGCAGCTGGCTGACTGGGAGCGGACGCTGGCCGGGATGCCTGAGCGGCTGCAGCTGCCCACCGATAGGCCCTACCCGCCGGTGGCTGATCAGCGCGGCGCCAGGGTGGCGGTGGATTGGCCGGCGCTGCTGCAGCAGCAGGTTGCTCGGGTGGGCCGCGAGCACAACGCGACCGGTTTCATGGTGATGCAGGCCGCCCTGGCGGTGCTGCTGTCGAAGCTCAGCGCCAGCAGCGATGTGGCGGTGGGGTTCGCGATCGCCGGGCGCGGCGATCCGGCGCTGGATGAGCTGGTGGGGTTTTTCGTCAACACCCTGGTGCTGCGGGTCGATTTGGCCGGGGATCCCACCGTGGCCGAGCTGTTGGCCCAGGTGCGATCGCGCAGCCTGGCCGCCTACGAGAACCAGGACGTGCCCTTCGAGGTGCTGGTGGAGCGGCTCAACCCCACCCGGTCATTGGCCCATCACCCGCTGGTGCAGGTGATGTTGGGCTGGAACAACTTCCCCGGGCAAGTTGAGGTCCCCGCGGATGGGTTGAGCTTGGGTGATCTTCAGGTCTCGCCGCTGGTCAGGGATACCCAGACCGCGAAAATGGACCTGGTCTTTTTCCTCAAGGAACGCTGGACCGAGGCCGGTGAGCCCGCCGGGATTTCCGGGCAAGTGGAATTTCGCACCGACGTGTTCGACGCGGCCAGCATCCAGACGCTGATCGAGCGGTTGGAGCGGGTGTTGGTGGCTTTGACTGTTGATCCGGCTCGGTTGTTGTCGTCGGTGGATGTGTTGGGTGCCGGTGAGCACGCTCACCTGGATGAGGTGGGTCATCGGGCGGTGTTGAGCGCATCGGTGTCTGCGTCGGTGTCGATTCCGGTGTTGTTTGCTGCGCAGGTGGCGCGCGCACCCGAGGCGGTGGCGGTGGTTTTTGAGGGTCGCTCCATGTCGTATCGCGAGTTGGATGAGGCGTCGAATCGGTTGGCGCACTTGCTGGTCGGCCTTGGTGTGGGTCCGGGGCAGTGTGTGGGGCTGCTGTTGTCCCGTTCGGTTGAGGCGGTTGTGGCGATTTTGGCTGTGTTGAAGGTGGGGGCGGCGTATGTGCCGATTGATCCGGGGGTTCCGCGGGAGCGGATTGGGTTTGTGCTCGCCGATGCTGGGCCGTTGGTGGTGTTGACTACTGCGGGTTTGGGTTCGCGGTTGGACGGGTTTGATGTGGTGGTTGTCGATGTCGATGATCCTGCTGTTGACAGTCAGTCGGGTTCGGCGTTGCCGGGTTCGGGTCCGGCCCCGGTTGATGTCGCTTATCTGATTTACACCTCGGGGACCACGGGGGTTCCCAAAGGCGTGGCGATCACTCATCGCAACGTGACTGGGTTGTTGGGGTCGTTGGATGTGGGGTTGCCGGCGGCGGGGGTGTGGAGCCAGTGTCATTCGTTGGCTTTCGATGTTTCGGTGTGGGAGATCTTTGGTGCGCTGCTGCGTGGTGGGCGGTTGGTGGTGGTACCCGAAGTGGTGGCGGGTTCTCCGGATGAGTTCGGCGAGGTGCTGGTTGCGCAACGGGTGAGTGTGTTGACTCAGACTCCGTCTGCGGTAAGGGGTTTGTCCCCTGAGGGGTTGGAGTCGGTGGCGTTGGTTATGGCTGGTGAGGCGTGCCCGGTTGAGGTGGTGGATCGGTGGGCGCCGGGGCGGGTGATGGTCAATGCCTATGGTCCGACCGAGACGACGATGTGTGTGGCGGTCAGTGCGCCACTGATCCCGGGACAGGATGTGGTGCCGATTGGGTCGCCGGTGGTGGGGGCGGCGTTGTTTGTGCTGGATGGGTGGTTGCGTGCGGTGCCGGCCGGGGTGGTGGGGGAGTTGTATATCGCCGGTGGTGGTGTGGGGGTTGGGTATTGGCGTAGGGCTAGGTTGACGGGGTCGCGGTTTGTGGCGTGTCCGTTCGGGGCGCGTGGGGAAAGGATGTATCGCAGCGGAGATTTGGTGCGGTGGCGCCGGGACGGGCAGCTGGAATATCTGGGGCGTGCTGATGAGCAGGTCAAGATCCGTGGGTATCGCATCGAGTGCGGTGAGGTACAGGCGGCTCTGTCCGGTTTGGATGGGGTGGATCAGGCGGTGGTGATCGCCCGCGAGGACCGCCCCGGCGACAAACGCCTGGTGGGGTATGTGACCGGCACGGCGGACCCGGTCGAGATTCGCGCCGCACTATCCGAGCGGTTGCCGGAGTTCATGGTGCCGGCCGCGGTGGTGGTGTTGGCGGCGTTGCCGTTGACGGTCAACGGCAAAGTGGATACCCGTGCTCTGCCGGCACCTGAATACCTAAGTGGCGGTGGTCGTTACCGCGCTCCGGCTAACCCGGTCGAGGAGATCCTGGCCGGTATCTATGCCGATGTGCTCGGGCTGGATATGGAGCGGGTCGGGGTCGATGACTCGTTCTTCGATCTGGGTGGAGATTCACTGTTGGCGATGAGGGTGGTCGCCGCGGCCAACACCGCACTGGATACCGACCTTTCAGTACCCAACGTATTCGACACGCCCACGGTTGCCCGGTTGGCGCTGCGCATCGGTGCGGATGTGAGTCGGCCTGAGCCGTTGGTGGCGGGTGAGCGGCCGGCGGTGGTGCCGTTGTCGTTTGCCCAGCAGCGGTTGTGGTTTATCGACCAGTTGCTGGGGCCCTCACCGCTTTACAACGTACCGGCGGTGTTGCGGCTGCGCGGGCGCCTTGATGCCGAGGCGTTGGGTGCCGCGCTGACCGATGTGGTGGGCCGCCACGAGAGCCTGCGCACCCTGTTGCCGGCGGTCGAGGGGATACCGCGGCAGTTGGTGGTGGCGCCCGAACGGGCCGATTTCGGTTGGGACGTTATTGATGTCACCGGGTGGCCGGAGAGCCGGCTGGGTGAGGCCATCAACTCTGCGGCGTGCTACACGTTCGATCTGGCAACCGAGATCCCGTTGCGGGCCCGGCTTTTCCGCATCAGCGACGACGAACACGTGCTGGTGGCCGTGGTGCACCATATCGGCGCGGATGGCTGGTCGATCACCGCGCTGGTGCGTGACCTAGGTGTGGCCTATGCCAGTCGGTGCGCGGGGCGGGCCCCGGGCTGGGCGCCATTGCCGGTGCAGTATGTCGATTACACGCTGTGGCAGCGTGCGCAGTTTGGTGATTTCGATGACAGCGACAGCCGCATCGGTGGGCAGTTGGCCTATTGGGAGCAGGCGCTGGCCGGGATGCCTGAGCGGCTGCAGTTGCCCACCGATCGGCCCTATCCGTCGGTGGCTGATCAGCGCGGCGCCAGTGTGGCGGTGGATTGGCCGGCGGGGTTGCAGCAACGGGTGCGCGAGGTGGCCCGCGAGCACAATGCGACCAGTTTCATGGTGATACAAGCGGCGCTGCTGGCCCTGGTTTCGAAGCTCAGCGCCAGCAGCGATGTGGCCGTCGGGTTCGCGATCGCCGGGCGCCGCGACCCGGCGCTGGATGAGCTGGTGGGGTTCTTCGTCAACACCCTGGTGCTGCGGGTCGATCTGACCGGTGATCCCACCACCGCCGAACTGCTGGACCAGGTGCGAGCGCGCAGCCTGGCCGCCTACGAACATCAAGACGTGCCCTTCGAGGTGCTGGTGGAACGGATCAACCCCACCCGAAGCCGGGCCCATCACCCGCTGGTGCAGGTGGTATTGGCCTGGCAGAACTTCCCTGGGCAAGTCAATATCCCCGCGACTGGGCTGAGTTTGGGTGATCTGCAGGTCACGCCGCTGCCGGTGGACACCCAGTCGGCCCGCATGGATCTGACATTTACCCTCGCCGAACGTTTCACCGATGCCGGTGAGCCCGCCGGGATTTCCGGGCACGTGGAATTTCGCACCGACGTGTTCGACGCGGCCAGCATCCAGACCTTGATTGAGCGGTTGGAGCGGGTGTTGGTGGCTTTGACTGTTGATCCGGCTCGGTTGTTGTCGTCGGTGGATGTGTTGGGTGCCGGTGAGCATGCCCGGCTGGATGAGGTGGGTCATCGGGCGGTGTTGACGCGATCGGCGCCCGCGCCGGTGTCGATTCCGGTGTTGTTTGCCGCGCAGGTGGCCCGCGCATCGGAGGCGGTGGCGGTGGTTTTTGAGGGTCGCTCGATGTCGTATCGCGAGTTGGATGAGGCGTCGAATCGGTTGGCGCGCTTGCTGGTCGGTCGTGGTGTGGGCCCTGGTGGGTGTGTGGGGCTGCTGTTGTCCCGTTCCGCCGACGCGATCGTGGCGATCCTGGCGGTGCTCAAGGCGGGGGCGGCGTATGTGCCGATCGATCCGGGGGTTCCGCGGGAGCGGATTGGGTTTGTGCTTGCTGATGCCGCGCCGATCGCCGTGATCACCACTGCGGGGTTGCGTTCGCGGTTGGACGGGTTTGATGTGGTGGTTGTCGATATCGGGGATCCCGCTGTTGACAGTCAGTCGGGTTCGGCGCTGCCACTGCCGGGTCCGGATGACATCGCTTACCTGATTTACACCTCGGGGACGACGGGGGTTCCGAAGGGGGTGGCGATCACTCATCGCGGTGTGACTTGGTTGTTGGGGTCGTTGGATGTGGGGTTGCCGGCGGCGGGGGTGTGGAGCCAGTGTCATTCGTTGGCTTTCGATGTTTCGGTGTGGGAGATCTTTGGTGCGCTGCTGCGTGGTGGGCGGTTGGTGGTGGTACCCGAAGTGGTGGCGGGTTCTCCGGATGAGTTCCATGAGGTGTTGGTTGCGCAACGGGTGAGTGTGTTGACTCAGACTCCTTCTGCGGTAAGGGGTTTGTCCCCTGAGGGGTTGGAGTCGGTGGCGTTGGTGGTCGGTGGTGAGGTGTGTCCGGTTGAGGTGGTGGATCGGTGGGCGCCGGGGCGGGTGATGGTCAATGCCTATGGCCCGACCGAGACGACGATGTGTGTGGCGGTCAGTGCGCCGCTAGCTGCTGGGTCGGGAGTGCCGCCGATTGGGTCGCCGGTGGCGGGGGCGGCGTTGTTTGTGCTGGATGGGTGGTTGCGTCCGGTGCCGGTCGGTGTGGTGGGGGAGTTGTATATCGCTGGTGGTGGTGTGGGGGTTGGGTATTGGCGTCGGGCCGGGTTGACGGGTTCTCGGTTTGTGGCGTGTCCGTTCGGGGCGGCGGGCGGAACGATGTATCGCAGCGGGGATTTGGTGTGTTGGGGTGTTGATGGGCAGTTGCGGTATGTGGGGCGTGCTGATGAGCAGGTCAAGATCCGTGGGTATCGCATCGAGTGCGGTGAGGTGCAGGCGGCTCTGTCCAGGTTGGATGGGGTGGATCAGGCGGTGGTGATTGCCCGCGAGGATCGCCCCGGGGATAAGCGTTTGGTGGGGTACGTGACCGGCACGGCGGACCCGGTCGAGATTCGCGCCGCACTATCCGAACGGTTGCCGGAGTTTATGGTGCCGGCCGCGGTGGTGGTGTTGGATGCGTTGCCGTTGACGGTCAACGGCAAATTGGATACCCGTGCTCTGCCGGCACCTGAATACCTAAGTGGCGGTGGTCGTTACCGCGCTCCGACTAACCCGGTCGAGGAGATCCTGGCCGGCATCTACGCCCGGATACTCGGGCTGGATATGGAGCGGGTCGGGGTCGATGACTCGTTCTTCGATTTGGGTGGAGATTCACTGTTGGCGATGCGGGTGGTCGCCGCGGCCAACACCGCACTGAATGCTGACCTTTCAGTATCCAACGTATTCGACACGCCGACCATAAGTAGCTTGAGCCAGCAGGTGGAGAGACATGCCAGCAAGGTAGACGCAGCCTCCGCTAACGGGCCGAGCTTTGCGTCGGTGCACGGCCGCGATAGCGCCGAGGTGCACGCCCGCGACCTCACGCTGGACAAGTTCATCGACGTCACGACGCTGACCGCGGCCCCGACGCTGCCACGCGCAAGCACCGAGATCCGGACGGTCCTGTTGACCGGGGCGACCGGCTTCCTCGGGCGTTACCTGGCCCTGGAATGGCTTGAGCGGATGGACCTGGTAGGCGGCACGCTGATGTGCTTGGTACGGGCCAAGTCCAACGAGGATGCGCAGCAACGCTTGTACAAGACCTTCGACAGCGGCGACCCGGAACTGCTGCGACACTTCCAGGAACTGGCCGCCGATCATCTGGAGGTCCTCGCCGGCGACAAGGCCGAAGCCAACCTAGGCCTGGACCAGCAGACCTGGCAGCGGCTGGCCGACACCGTCGACCTGATCGTCGATCCCGCAGCCTTGGTCAGCGGCGTCCTGCCTTACCGCGAGCTGTTCAGGCCCAACGTCGTGGGCACCGGCGAGCTGATTCGCCTCGCGCTCACCACGAAGCTGAAGCCCTACACGTACGTGTCGACCGGCAACGTAGGCGACCAGGTCGAGCGGTCGGCGTTTACCGAGGACGCCGACATCCGGGTGATCAGCCCCACCCGCACAATCGACAACAGCTTCGTCAACGGCTACGGCACCAGCAAGTGGGCCGGCGAGGTGCTATTGCGCGAGGCCAATGACCTGTGCGGGCTGCCGATCGGCGTGTTTCGTTGCGACATGATCCTGGCCGACACCACATATGCGGGTCAGCTCAATGTGTCGGACCTGTTCACCCGAATGGTGCTGAGCCTGTTGGCCACTGGCATCGCGCCCGCCTCGTTCTACCAGCTTGACGCCGACGGCAACCGGCAACGCGCGCACTTCGACGCGCTGCCCGTCGAATTCATCGCCGAAGCGATCACCACGCTGAGCACCCAGGAGGTCGACGGGTTTGAGTGCTATCACGTGATGAACCCGCACGACGACGGCATCGGGCTCGATGAGTACGTCGACTGGGTGATCGAGGCCGGTTACCCGCTCCAGCGCATCGGTGACTTCGGGGAATGGTTGCACCGGTTTGAGACCGGTCTGCGTGCCCTGCCGGATCGACAGCGCCGGCGCACCGTGCTGGAGATGTTGCCGTTGGGCGATGCCGCGTATTTGCAGCCTGCAGAGCCGATGCGCGGGTCCTACGCGCCGACCGACCGATTCCGTGCCGCGGTGCGAGAACTGAGAATCGGCCCCGACCACGATATCCCGCACGTGTCGGCGCCGATCATCGTCAAATACGTCACCGACCTACAACTGCTCGGGCTAGATCAATGGCGGTAGGCATGGCCAATTGGACCGGTGTCTCACTCCAAGTCGGACAAGACCTTTCGCGCGGCTTCGAGTTCGGCCTCGAGGGCGGCGACCTTGGCGGCCTGCTGGGAGCGCGCCTCCTCGATCACCTCGTCGATCGGGGTGGAGAGGTCCTCGTGTAGTTCCTTGGCCGCACGCGAAACCGCTGCGGCTGCGACCGCGACGTTGCGAGCCAGGTAGGTGGTGCCCTGCTTGAGCTCGGCGTGCCATTCGCCGTCGGCGGTACCCGTGACAGTCAGGGTCAGCTCGATGGTTTTGGCCTTCTTGCTCGGCGCCTTTTTGGCCGGCGCCTTCCTAACCTTCTCTCCGGCAGAAGCTTCCGGGGCGGGCGCATCGGCCGTCGCCGTATCCTCAGGCGCGTTGTTCTCGACGGAAGTCACCGGGGCGTCGGGAGTGTCGGAGTCGGTAGGCCACGTTTCCGCTACCTGAGTGTCTACAGTCATCGTCACGGCGAACTCCTTCTCAACATCGCCCGCAATGAGCGGGATGGGCGGTGAGCAGTATTAGAACACACGTTCGACCATAGGGTTCAACTTGCCCCTCTCGCCAACCTCTCGTCGTGTTCGGAGCTATGGGTGTCGTCAAGTAGTTGGGCCCCGGTCTCGTCGCAGCGTTTGACGGTGTGGTGGAGGCTAGCGGGGCGGTGAAGAACGCGGCGGCGCATGTGCCCTACTTGCCCGGGGAGAGGTCCCCTGCTGCACCGTCGAAGGCGTGCCCTACTTCACCCCGCCCGGCGATCCCTGCTAACAGTATGAGGGATCGCGGCGGCCGGCCCGGTCGTCGCATCTGGTGGACTGAACTGCCCGATCGTGATTTACGGTGTCGCGACAGGAAGGGCATCGACATGGAGGGAACAGATGAAGGTTTGGATATCGGGTCTGGTCGTGCTGCTGATGGCCGCAACGGCGGGCTGCAGTGGGAAAACCGAGGAATCGTCGGGTAATTCGGCGCTGACGCCGCAGCAGGTGCGTGAGATCGCCAA
>NZ_JARXVE010000018.1 GCF_029893345.1 Mycolicibacterium frederiksbergense
GGCGGGCGCGGGTGGTCTTAAGGTGTATCCCCGTCGTGGGGGTGGATTGTGGTGGGGTGCTCTCGCCGGAACCACCGTTTTTTCCCCGGGGGGCGCGGGGGGGCGGGGCCGCGCCCACGCCACCAGGCTCGCCGGTGAGGGTGCCGACATCGTGGTGTGTGACATCGCGGCACCGGTCGAAACGGTCGACTATTCTCTGTCCACTCCGGCCGACCTGGAGCAGACCGTGGCCGAGGTGTCCGCGCTGGGCCGGCGCTGTCTGGCCGTGACCGCCGATGTCCGGGACCTGGGCGCCATGCAGTCGGTGGTGGACGCCGCGGTGACGGAGTTCGGGGCCATCGACGTGGTGCTGGCCAATGCCGGGATCGCCAGCAACGATCCGATCGCGACGATGTCCGAACAGCGCTGGCGCACCATGATCGACATCAACCTGACCGGGGTGTTCAACACCTTCCGGGCCGTGTTGCCGCATTTGATCGAGCGTCGGGCCGGGCGCATCGTGGCGACCTCGTCGATCGTCGCGGGCACCGGCGCGACCAATGGCGGTCACTACGCGGCGGCCAAGGCCGGGGTGGTGGCCTTGGTGAAATCGGTGGCCTTCGAGGTCGCCGAGTACGGCATCACGGTCAATGCGGTGCTGCCGTCCGGGGTGAACACGTCGATGATCCACAACCCGGCGACCTACCAGGTGATCCGGCCGGACCTGGAGAATCCGGGCCTCGACGACGTCGAGGAGATGTTCCGGCAGGGGCGCCCGCGGCCAGGTCTGCTCGAGCCGCAGGATGTCGCCGATGCCGTGCTGTACCTGGTGTCGGATCGGGGGCGACTGCAGAGCGGGGAGTCGATGATCCTGTCCAACGGACTGAACTAGGTGGATTGACCACGGACGTTGGTGACGGCGTGGTGTGGTGACAAGACGATGCGCGGATCGCTTGGGGTACAGGTTATTCGGAACTCGCTCTGAAACCCGGAAATCTGCTGAACGGCTCGTGCAACGAAATGTGGCGTTCGGTCGCCGATTCGGCCTCCGTGCGTCACGGTGTGGTGGATCATTCGGATATGCCCCGATTGACCAGGCGGCAATTGTTGCTGATGCTCGGCGCGGGCAGCGGAGTCCTTGCCATGGGGTACGCCCTGCGCGGCTTTGTACCGCTGCCGAACAGGGTCGCTCACGCTGACGGCCCCGGATTCGGCGGCGCGACCAACATGGACATGGGCATGTACATGGAAATGTTCATGCGACACAACGAAATCCGGCGCACCGTCGAGGAGATCCCCGGCGGCGTACGCACGACGACAGAATCCGACTCGCCCGACTTGGCTGCCCTCCTTCACCAGCACGTTCCGAGCATGTACGCGCATCTCGACCGGGGCAGCGAAATCATGTGCATGAGCCAAAGCCTGCCGACGCTCTTCCGCCGCGCCTCCGACTACCATCGCCAGATCACCCTCACCCCCACGGGCGTGGTGGCCGTCGAAACCGCCGATGATCCCAACCTCACGCAAGCCATCCGCGACCATGCTCGGGAAGTCACCGGCTTCGTCACCGAAGGCATGCCCGCGATGATGCAGGGAATGATGGGCGGGATGATGGGGCCTGGCGGGATGATGGGGCCTGGCGGAATGATGGGACCTGGCGGAATGATGGGACCTCAGCCTCGTTGATCAATCCGGATCCCGAAACGATGCCCGATGGGCCGAGGGCCTGAACGCATCAAGGGCCGCCCTATCGCCGCGCAACAACGGGCAAAAGTGTCAGCGTGACATCTCGGCTGCGTGGGTTTCCTGCCGGCGGAAGATCGCAATGAACGATCGCTCACAGCGCTTCGGTGACGCCGAGAAATGGCCTTTCACCAGGCATTTCTGGCTAAGTGCCCCCGGCAGGATTCGAACCTGCGACACCGGCTTTAGGAGAGCCGTGCTCTATCCCCTGAGCTACGGGGGCGGGGACATGCGTGAAAAACTCTAGCCGGTCGGCGGCCAACACCCGCCATCGGTGTACGGCATGGTCGTGGGTGTTCGGCGGCTACTGCGCGGCGGTCTCGACGACGGCCTTGATCCGTTCGAGGGTCGTACGCATATCGCGGACGTTGCGGCGCGTGCGGAGCTGCCCCCCGAGGACGGAGAACAGGGTGGTGAAAGCGCCCGGTGTCATCCGGAACGATTCGGTGACGTCGGTCTCGGATCCGGTCGGCGTCAACCGGTAGTGCCAGTTGTTGACCGCTCGATCGCCCAGCAGGACCGCGAAGCCGAACTCACGCCCGGGATCGCAGGCTGTCACCTTGCAGGTCGTCCAGTAGATGGGTCCGATCTCGTTCCGTTTCACGTGCCCCCGGAACCGCGCGCCGAGTGCGGGACCGGTCGCATCGTCGAGCCACTCCGCTTCCATCACCTCCGGCGAGAACTTTCCGGTGTTGCGGACATCGGAGATGAGGTCCCAGATGCGATCCGCTGGTGCGGACATCCGTACGGTTACCGAGCCTTCCATGGACATGACGCCCGCCTCCCCGATCGGACGGCCTCAGCCGCCATTTCTACTTCCCCTGAGCGCGCCGTCGAAGCCGCACTTTCTGGCGTGAACGTAACACCGTTGCAGCGTTGTTCTCTCGAAAACGCGATGTCGGGGCGCGATGGCAGCATCATTGAGCGTGACGCCTATGGAGCGGCCGATGCCGCCACTGGATGCCGATGAGCGCACGACGCTGGAGAGTTGGCTGGACTTCTACCGCGTCACGTTGGCGCGCAAGTGCGAAGGACTCGATGACGAGCAGATGCGTCGTGCGTCGGTGCCTCCGTCGGGTCTGACCTTGCTGGGCCTGCTGCAGCACGCGGCGGAAGTGGAACGGAATTGGTTCCGCAGGGTGCTCACCGGTGAACCGGCGCCACCGATTTTCGGGCCACGGGATCATCCCGAAGGGCACGACGGTGGTTTCGAGGTATCCGCACAGTCGACATACCGCGCTGCCGCAACGATCTGGCAGGACGAGATCAAACAGGCACGCATCAATTGCGAGGCGCGTGGGCTCGATGACACCAGCGCATTCATGGGTGGCGACGTGAGTTTGCGCTGGATCTACACCCACATGATCGCCGAGTACGCCCGTCACTGTGGGCATGCCGATCTGATCCGCGAGTGCATCGACGGGCAGACCGGGGCCTGACCGGGGCGGTTCCAAACTGTGTGTCGCTCAGGTGATGTCGTGGCCGCGCACTCGAAATCAGTGTGCGCTCAAACACATATCGCTGTTCGCTTCGGAGCAGGCGCGACCGGGGCCAGGGCAGTAGTCTTCGTAGGTGGATTCGTCACGCCGCATAGCCGCCCCTGCGCCCTCCGTGTCCTTCGTCTCGGACAATTGGTCCGGCGCCCACCCCGAGGTGTTTGAGGCGCTCATCGCCGCGAATGGAGGGCAGGCACCGTCCTACGGCGGTGATGCGTGGACAACGCGATTCCGTGAGGTCGCCAAGCGGGTCTTCGGCGAAAACGCGGAAGCATTCCCGGTCTTCAACGGCACGGGCGCGAACGTTCTTGCCCTGCAGGCGGCCCTGCCGCGTTGGGGGGCGGTGATCTGTGCCCGGTCTGCGCATATCGCCGCTGATGAGACGGGCGCTCCGGAGAAAGCCGCCGGCATCAAACTGCTCCCGGTCGAAACTCCGGACGGCAAGCTCACGCCCGAACTCGTCGATCGTGAGGCGTGGGGGTGGGGCGACATACATCGCGCGCAACCGGGCATCGTCTCGATCGCGCAGGTCACCGAATTCGGTACGTGTTACACGGTTGAGGAACTGCGCGCGCTTGCCGACCACGCGCACGAGCGGGGCATGCTGCTGCATCTGGACGGCTCCCGGCTGCCCAATGCCGCAGCGCATCTCGAGGTGTCCCTCGCCGCGTTGACCGCCGAGGTCGGTGTGGATCTGCTGAGTCTCGGTGGTACGAAACATGGTTTGCTCGGTGCCGAGGCCGTGATCGCCTTCCGTCCAGAAGTTGTTGCCGGGATGGAGTTCTTGCGCAAGATCGATCTGCAACTCGCGTCCAAGATGCGTTTTGTCTCAGCGCAGTTGCTCGCGCTCTACGACGGAGATCTCTGGCGGCGTTCGGCCGCGCACGCGAACGCGATGGCGTCGCGGTTGGCCGCCGGGATCGAAGAACTGATCGCCCAGGGGACGCTGCCGGGCCTGGAAATCATGTTCCCGGTGGAGTCGAACGCGGTATTCGCCACCGTCCCGCCGGAGGCCGCGGCCCGCGCTCAGCAGCGTTTCGTGTGCGGAGCCTGGGCGCCCGTGCCAAACCTCTACCGGTTCATGTGCGCGTTCGACACGTCCGCCGAGGACGTCGACGCGCTGCTAGCAACACTCTCCGGCTGAGAATGCCGATGCCCCGCAGATCCTGGATCTGCGGGGCATCGACGTGTGTTCACACGGTCAGGAAGGAGTTCCTGAGGCCGGTGAGCCAGGCGGTGAACTCCCGGGGCGGGAGCTGCTGGGGAAGCTCGGCCGGAAGCTCACCACCGCGGACGGCGGTGAGCAGGAACGTTTGCGTTTCTTCCGGGGTGTCGCCGCCGTGACCGCCCTCGTCGAGGTGGCCGTGGTCGGTGGCGACGGCGATGATCCAGGTCTCGTCGTGGTCGCGGACCCGACGGTCGACCGCGTCGAGCAGTGATGCGACCCGTTGGTCGGTCAGCTGGATCGCCTCGTCGTATTCGGGCGTCAGTACCCCGTAGTAGTGCCCGGCGTCGTCGGTGTGGCAGAAGTAGACGAAGGAGAGGTCCGGGGCGCCATGTGTGATGGCCAGCCGGGCCCGCGCCGCGATTTCCCCGTCGACCGTGTGGTAGCCGTACAGTTCGCCGTTGAGGCTGTTGACCAGGTGCTGTCCGGTGTCGATCTGTTCTTGCCGCAGCCGGATCACCGGTCCGAGGCCGGCCGGATCGGTGAGGACCGGCCAGCCGGTGGCCGCGAACGTCGTCACCGTCGGATCCTCCTGCCAGGCCTTGGTCAGGAAGTCGGGATGCTCGTCCAGGCGGTGCCCGCGCAGGTCGTTGTCGTCGATCCCGTGCTCGGCGTGGGTCGCACCGGTCAGGATTGTTGCCCAACTCGGCCCGGAGATCGTCGGCCCCTCGATTTGGGAGGGCAGAAAGTACCCCTCTGTCGCGAGAGCGTCGAGCGCGGGCGCGAGTCCGGTGCCGAAGGCGCGGTCGATTCTGAGCCCGTCGATCCCGATCAGCAGCAGCTTCACCCCGGACCCGGCCGGTCCCTGTCGGTCGGAGAGCTCCGAGCGGGTATTGGGGAGTGTCATTTCGGTCATGCCGTGGCCCTTTCCTTCGTGCCGTTGCTTGTGATGTCCCAGGGGTGCAGCTGCGGGGGGACCGGGTGCCGGTGCGCCATGCTGACCCTGACCCGATCGCCCGGGCGCAGATCAGCGGCGCGGCCGGTGGGCAGATCGACCCGCACACTGCGGTCGAGGTCATCGAGTAGCACGCTGGCGCTGGTAAACCCGCCACGCAGAGTCAGATCCGTGATGAGCGCCCCACCGTCGCGTTGTGCCACCAACTCGAGATCCTCGGGCCGGATCAACACCTCGCCGGAGGCGTCGATGGTCAGCTGAGTGCGGGGCAGCGTCTCGCCGAGGACACGCACGGTCGTCGCGGTGATCTCTTCGGGACGCAACCGGTTCATCACGCCGATGAAGCCCGCCACGAAACCGGGTTCGGGAGCGCTGTAGATGCCGTGTGGGGTGTCGAATTGCGCGACTCTGCCCTCATGCATCACCGCGACGCGGTCCGCCATCGCGAGCGCTTCCTCTTGGTCGTGGGTGACCATGATCGTGGTGGTGCCGCGCTCGCGGTGAATGCGGACGATCTCTTCGCGCAGACGCTCGCGCACGAGCGCGTCGAGCGCGGAGAGCGGTTCGTCCAGGAGCAGCACGCGGGGTTCGACCGCAAGCGCGCGGGCGAGCGCGACGCGCTGCTGCTGTCCGCCCGAGAGCTGATGCGGGTACTTGCCGCCGTGCTCCTCGAGCCCGACCAACGTGAGAAGTTCCGCGCAGCGCGCGCGCCGTTCGGCACGGCCCACCCGTTTCACTTTCAGGCCGAACTCGATGTTCTGGGCAGCGGTGATGTGGGGGAACAGCGAGTACTGCTGGAACACGATGCCGGTGCCGCGCTCGCGGGCAGGGGTGCGGGTCACCTCGGTGCCGCCGATCGCGACGCGGCCAGTGGTGGGCTGTTCGAATCCGCCAATGATCTTGAGTACGGTCGATTTTCCGCAGCCGGATGGGCCGAGCAGGGTGACGAGTTCACCGGGGCGCACGTCGAGGTCGATCGCATGCAACACGGTCTTACCGCCGTAGGTCTTGGTCAGGCTGGAGAGGGTGAGGCCGCAAGCCTCAGGGGTGTCTGGTCGGGACATCGGAATGCCTTTCGGTGGATCAGATGGTGAACTGGGTGGCGCGTGCGGCCGCGTTCTTCCCGCGTCCGGCGAAGACCATCGCCGCCATCAGCGCCCAGGATCCGAGGATCGTGATGAAGCTGAGCGCCGCGGCGAGCCGGGTCTGGGACTGGCCGAGTTCGACCATCATGGTGGGGAAGGTCTTGTGCAGCAACAGTTGTGCCATCACGAGTTCTCCGGACGCCATGAGTACGACGAGCAGCGATCCCGACACGATCGCCGGCCAGAGATTCGGCATGACGACGGTCAGGAACGTCCTGGGGGTTCCGGAGCCGAGGCTTTGGCTTGCCCGCATCAGGGTCTGCAGGTCGAGCGCGCGCAGCCCGGAATCGATGGTCCGGAACATGAACGGCAGGGTGATCAGCACGTAGAACGGCACCAGGCTGTAGAGACTCGCGAAGAACCCGGGAAAGAGTGGGCGGAGCACGAGATTGACGCCGCCCACGAGCGCGATCGCCGGGATGATGAAGGGCAACAAGGACGCGGTCTCCGCGACCCCGAGCACCCGAGGAGTGCGTAGATGCATCCAGAGCAGGGTGGGGATCACCAGCGCGTACCCGGCGACGACGGTGAGCACGGTGAGGACGGCCGTGTTCAGGATCGGTTGCACCGCTTGCTCGTTCGTGAGGAGTTTGACCACCGGGGCGACGGTGAATCCGTCACGTGCGTTGGTGAACCCGAACAACCCCACCGCGGTCAGCGGCAGGACGGCCGCCGCGAGAAATACCAACAGGACGGCCTGGGGGAGAAAGCGTTTCATCTCACTGGCTCCACTTCGTTGCGCGTTTGAGCAGGATCCCGCGCAGGCCCATGGCAACCAGCATGATCGCCACCATGCCGGTGATGAGTGCGGAGGCGAGACCCTGGTTCACCAGCACGTTGCCGGAGAGGAAGAAACCGATCAGGATCGGCACGAGGTTCGCCGCACTGCCGGCCATGGAGTAGGCGGCCGCGTAGCCGCTGAAGGCGTTGGCGAACAGCAGCAGGAAGCCACCGATGATCGACGGAGCGAGGATCGGCAGGGTGACGGTGAACAGGATCCGGGTTCGGCTTGCGCCGAGGCTCAGTCCGCCATCGACCCATTCTTTGCGTACGCCTTGCAGCGCAGGGATCGAGAGAATTGCCATGAGCGGTATCTGGAAGTAGAGGTAGGCGCACACGATGCCCCAGAACGAGGCGATCGGGATCGTCTGGCTCAAGTTGAACCCGAGCAGGTCGCGCAGCCAGGTGGTGAGCATGCCCTGTGCGCCCATGAACGCGATGAACATGTAAGCCAGTGGGGGCCCGCCCATTTGGGAGGCGACGGCAGACAGCGAGGTGACGAGCTGGTGCAGCCAGGCCGGCCGGGTGGCGTTCACCAGTGCCCACCCGAGTATCAGGCCGAGAACCGCACCGATCAGCGAGGTGACCAAGGAGATGTTCAACGAGTTGGCGAAGGCGGTCACATACTGTTCTTCCCCGAGCTGGGCGAAGTTGTCGAGGGTGAACCGGCCGTCCTTGCCGGTGAAGGCTCTTGCGGTGGTGATGATGACGGGCACGACCAAAAAGAGGCCGACGAACGTGAAGTACGGCAATGTCGGGAGCAGGTCCAGGGCTTTACGCCAGCGGGCGGAGCGCCCGCTGGTGCGGACGCTCCCCCCGGTGGTTTCGGGCCGCAGCGCCGCGTGAAACTGCTGCTGCTCCTGGCGCTCCGGCGCGTTGAGTGTGGCTGACATGTTGCGGGTCAGAAGCCCATCTTGGACGCGACGCGCGGCCCCCAGTCGGCCGTGATCTTTGCGGTCGCGGCCTCGTTGTTCGCCGGCGACGGGAAGGTGATCTTCTCGATCACCTCTTTCGGGGGCAGATTCTGGAGCACATCGGCCGGGATTGCGCCGTTCTTCGCAAGGGTCTGGTACCGGGCCGGGATGGCGCCCGACTTGGCATAGGAGATCGCACCGTCATCGCTGAGCAGCCAATCGATCCACAGTGCGCCGGCATTGGGCTGCGGGCTGCTCACGGTGAGCGGCTGGGCGTAGTAGGTGCCGAAAACGCCGTCCGAAGGCGTGGCGATCTGAAGGTTGACGCCCGACTTCTCCATCTCGTCCTTGACGCCGGGAAGGTTGAAGTTCCAGTCGACCATGACGGCGGCCTGTCCCGTCGCGAGGGCTTGGGAACCCGACTCCGCGGGGACCAGGTAGCCGTCCTTGGCCAGGTCGGCGAAGAAGTCGATGCCCGGGGTGATGTTGTCGAGCGAACCGCCATTGGCCAGGCTCGCCGCGAACACCGCCGCAAGTTGCATTGCCCCGTCTCGGGGGTCGCCCATTGCGATCTTGCCCTTGTACTTAGGGTCTTTGAGGTCGGCCCAGGTCTTGGGCACGTCCACCTTGTTCGCGTCGGCAGCGATGCTCATCACCCCGTAGTAGGCGGCGACCCAGTTCCCGTTCGGATCCTTGAGCTGTTCGGGAATCTCGGCGAACGTGGACGGCTTGTACGGCGCGACGAGCTTGTCATCGATGGCCGGCTGGGTGAAGGTCGCACCGATATCGAGAACGTCGGGCTGGGTGGGCTGGCCTTTGAGGTTCCGTACCGCCTCAAGCTCCTGGGAGCTGGAGAACTCGGGATTGGATACTTCGACCTTCACGCCATACTTTTTGGTGAACAGGTCGAAGGACTCGGCGTAATTCGCCCAGTCGTTGGGGTAGGCCAGAAGGTGGACCTTTCCCTCTTCCTTGGCGCGCTGGGTGATCTCGTCAAGTGAACTGCCAAGCTGGCGAGCACTCGATCCTGTCCCGTCGGAGCTGTTCGGCGCAGAGCAGGCGCTCAGCAGCACCGCCACTCCGAGAGCAGCAGCCGAGATGCGCGAGATTGTCCGGCCGGAGCCGGTTGAGAGCTTGGGGGACAACGTAATTCATCCATTCACTAATTCCGGTGATCGAACCTAATTACTATCGGTGCCCGGCGTGGCCCACAGCAGACCCGCAGTTGGCTTTGAGGTATCCGTCAGGTGAATTCTCGTTTGCCCACTGTTCGTCTAGGTGCCCTAGCTTTTGCAGCGTGACTGTTTCTCAAGGATTCGCACCCAAAGAGACGACGTCCCCCGCCGGCCTTGCGGCACTGCTGGCTCGCGCGGACGCGCTGCTCCTCGACTTCAATGGCACGCTGTCGGATGACGAGGAGTTGCTGGCTGAGCTTTTCGTCGAGGTCTCCAATGAAGAACTCGGGATCGATCTCTCGCGGCACCGCTATTTCACCGAATTCCTCGGCCATACTGAGGAATACATTTTCGGTGTGCTCGCCGGCACCTCGGATGCGGAGCGGCTTCGGGACTTGGTTGAGATTTTCAACCAGAAGTATCTCGACCGTATTCGGTTGCAGCGCCGGATTTCTGACGCCGCAATCGCGTTCGTTCGCGCGGCAACTCGGCAGGGTAAGGCGATCGCTGTAGTGACCGCGGCAAGCAGGTCGGTGGTGCAACCGGCGCTCGACCATGCCGAACTCTTGCCGATGATCGACGCGCTCGTTGCCTACGAGGATGTCGCCCGGTCGAAACCGGAGCCCGACTGCTACCTCCGTGCCCTCGAACTCCTCGGGGTGGATGCTGAGCGTGCGATCGCGTTCGAGGATTCGCCAACCGGTTTCGCTGCGGCCAACGCTGCTGATCTGCCGGTCGTCATGGTCGGAAATGCCGCAGCCGCCGGTGATTTGACGCTACCCGTAGCGCATTCGATCGATGCTCTCACTCCGGAGCTGTTGGTCCAATGACCGGCTACCGGAGTTCGGAAATCACCTTGGCGAAGGCCTCGGCGTGGGCGGCCTGCACGATGATGTAGCTGATCCCGTGCGTCTCGCGTAGGCCGCGCAACCGGTCGGCGATCGCGTTCACCGATCCGGACAGCACGCCCGGGTGGTGCAGCAGCTGCTCGTCGGTGAGCCCGGGGAGGAAGTGCCGTGTGGTCGACAGGTTCGGCATCTCGGACCCGACCGCGGGCATCGCGGTGATGGCGATGTTGAGTTCCAGTCTGTCGAAGTGGTCTCCGGCGGCGTTGCGCAGGAACGTGATCCGCTCCGTCAGGGGATCGTCGTCGACGTGGGACCCTCCGGTCAGCCCGACGATGTCGGCGGTCTGCGCGGCCACCGTCAACAGCCGATCCCCGTTGCCCGCGATCAGGATCGGGATGTCGGGTGCCTGCTCGCGCAGGTACTCGGTGGTGTGCCGCAGGTAGTCGATGCGTTCGCGCGCACTCGGATACGGCAACTCTGCGGCCTCGAACTCCTCGCGCACATACCCGGCACCCAACCCGAGCTCGAGGCGTCCGCCGGACAGATCCCGCAAGGCGGTGGCGTCGCGGGCCAGCAGTGCCGGTTTGTAGAAGCAGGCGTTGAGCACGAATGTCCCGAGCCGCAGCGTGCTGGTCGCGGCGGCCGCGGCGGTCAGCGTCGGGAACGGCGCCGGTGCGCCCAGATGGTCGGGCACGTGCAACACGTCGAAGCCGAGGTCTTCGGCGCGATGCGCGTCCTCGGCCACCTGGGATTGTGATTTGGCCGTACGCAGACTGACACCGAAGCGGAAGCAGTTGGGCATCACCCGATCTTAGGCACAGGGCAAGGTGGTTTTTTGCGGATCAATGCTGGGCATTTCCCATCCGCGTACCCCGTGCCTTGACACCATGAACAGACCATGTCCGACCATCCCACCGTGGGGGTAGAGGAGGAGTTTCTCCTCGTCGACCCGCAACGCGGCGAACCGGTCGCCCGCAACACCGCGGTCGCCGACCATGCCGCCGCGCGTGGGGTCAGACTTCAGCTCGAGCTGACCAGCTGTCAGATCGAAACCACCACGGCCGTGATGAGTAACAGCAGTGAATTGCGTGCCGAGCTGACCCGGTTGCGCCGGATCGCCACCGAGGGGGCGGAGGCCAACGGGGCGCGTCTGTTGGCCGTCGCGCTGCCGCCCACGGTGCCCCACGAGTTCCCTGTCACCAACACCCCGCGCTACTGCATGATCGCCGATCAGTTCGGCATGCTCGCCCATGAGCAGGGCATCTGCGGCTGCCACGTGCATGTGGCAGTGCCCAGCCGTGATGCGGCCATCCGCGCGAGCAATTGGATGCGACCGCGACTGCATCTACTGCTGGCCCTGACCGCCAACTCGGCGATCTACCGCAATGCCGACACCGGTTACGCCAGCTTCCGCAGCATGCTGTGGACGCGGTGGCCGAGCTCGGGTCCGCCCCCGCATTTCGACTCGGCTGCGGATTACGACGCCGCCCTGAACGTGATGCGCAATGCGGGCGCGGTTCTCGACGACGGCATGATCTATTGGGACGTTCGCCCATCGGCCAACTTTCCGACGGTCGAGGTGCGGGTAGCCGACATCCCCGCCACGGTGGCCGAAACGGTACTGCTCGCAACGCTGATCAGGGCCGGCGTGATGACGGCGCTGGAAGCGGATTGTGAAGAGACACCCCAGCTGGCCGACCATGCGCTGCGGGCCAGCTATTGGAGATCGGCCCGCGACGGCCTGTGCGGTAAGGCCATGGACCTGGTGCAAACCCAGGCTGCGGCGCCGGCGCGGGTCTTGCTGGCCGATCTCGCCGAGAGGATCCGGCCGGCGCTGGAGGACCTCGGCGATTACGACATGGCTCGCGACGAGCTGGCTCGCATCGTCGGGGAGGGCAACGGGGCAATGCGACAGCGCCGGGCGTGGCAGCGGCGCGGTGAGGTCGCCGACGTCATCGCTGAAATGGCGACGGCGACGGTGGCCGGGTTCTAGCGCTGCGCTGACTTCCAGGAGCGTGCGGCCGCGGCAAGTCCGTGAACCAGTGCAGATGTCACAGGTGATAGCCCGTCGTCGCCGGGTAACGGGCTGCGCGGGGACAGGCCCCGCACCCGCGGCGGCAGCTCCATCTGCACACCGCTCACCCGGTTCACCGGGTTGTCGGGGTGGAGGCCGCGCAGCTCGCGGGGAATCGCGTTCAGGTCGGTGACCACCTGGTATCCGGGGATGGTGACGTGGTGCGCAAGATGCTGGGCCAGGGCCCGGTTATGCCCACCCGCCAGCAGTTGGGTGCTGCGTCCGATGCGGCCGTACCCGTGCAGCGATACCGCCACGTCGACGTGGTCGAGGAACGCGGCGAGCCGTGCCGATTCCTCCGGCAGATAGCTCGTCGACGACAGGTGGTGCGGATAGTGATCGGGGTGACGCACCACGTACAGCGACGCGTCCGCGGCCTCCGCGGCGCGTTCGGCGATCACGTCGGTCATCTGTTCCAGACCGCCGCCGTGGATCGCCATGAAGCCGAACCGTGATCTCAGCCTGCCGGTCTCGACCACGCCGGGTTCGGTGAGCAGATCGGAAAGTGATTGTGGTGCAGGGGAAGTCGTCACGGCGCGGTGGGGCCAGTGGATTGGATCCCAGCGGCGCAGAAACTCGATCCAGCGCTGCGGCAGGTCGTGGTACGTCGCCGCGGCGATGATGCGTTCCAGGTAGCCGGGCCGCGGCCGCCCCGGATCGACGCGAAGGTCGATGTAGACCCACGCGGTCGCCGGGCCGTCCGCGGTGTGCACGGTCAACTTGTTGCGCCGGTACCGAAGCGGCACCCCTTCGACACGGTCCAGGGCGGCCAGGTCGGCGTCGGTCACATGCCACAACACACCGTGTACCTGGGATCCGTCGAACGGTTCGACGGTGGCGACCCCGCGTTCGTTGATCAGCCAGTCGTGACCGTCGAGGCGTGCCGGCCGGGGATCGATGGCACCCGGGCAGCGGGTGGCCATCTGTGCGACGCACAGATTCGAGCCGTAGGCGAAGTACGGGTGAAGCACTCAGCCCGTGACGATCAGATAAATCAGCACCACATTCAGCACTGTAATGATCGCGGCCACCAGCCAGCCGAGCACAGTCGTCACCCGATGGTTGACGTCCTCGCCCATCAGCGCCTTATCGCTGGTCAACCGCACCAACGGGATCAGTGCGAACGGGATACCGAACGACAACACCACCTGGGAGAGCACCAGGGCCCGGGTGGGGTCCACGCCGATCGCCAGGATGGCCAGCGCCGGGATCAGGGTGACCACCCGGCGCAGCAACAGCGGATAGGTCCGGTGCAGCAGACCCTGCATGATCATCGCGCCGGCGTAGGCGCCGACCGAGGTCGACGCCAGCCCCGAGGCCAGCAATCCGATCGCGAACAGCAGCGCGACCGTGGGTCCGAGCGCGTCGGCCACGGCGGCGTGTGCGCCCTCGATCGAGTCGGTGTTGTCGCGGCCCTGCAGGTTGGTCGCGGCGACCAGCAGCATGGCGAGGTTCACCGCGCCGGCCACCAGCATGGCCAGCCCCACGTCGACCCGGGTCACGCGCAGGAGCATGCGGCGTTGCGGACCCGCGTCGGGATGCCCGTGCCGGTCGCGAGCCAGGCCGGAGTGCAGGTAGACCGCGTGCGGCATCACCGTCGCGCCGAGCATGGCGGCGGCCAGCAGGACGCTCTCGGCGCCCTGGAAGCGGGGGATCAGTCCCGCGGCGACCGCAGCCGCGGGAGGGGTTTCGACGAACAGGCTGGTCAGGAATCCGATCGCGATGATCAGCAGCAGTCCGCTGATCACCCGCTCGAACATCTGCTGTCCGCGCCGATTCTGCACGGCCAGCAGCCCCAGCGACACCACGCCGGTTATCGCGCCGCCGATCAGAAGTGGGAGGTCGAACAGCAGGTACAGGGCGATCGCGCCACCCACCACTTCCGCGAGATCGGTTGCGATGGCGACGAATTCGGCCTGTAGCCAGTAGGCGATGCGGACGCGTGTGCGGGTGTGGTCGGCCACGGCCTCGGGTAGGGAACGCCCGGTGACCAGCCCCAGCTTGGCCGAGAGGTACTGGACCAACCCGGCCATGGCGTTGGCGACGACGATCACCCACACCAGCAGGAATCCGAACTGGGCGCCCGCACTGATGTTGGCGGCGACATTGCCCGGGTCGACGTAGGCGATCGCGGCAACAAAGGCGGGCCCGAGCAGCAGCCAACTCGGCCGAGCGCGAACCTTGACGTCCTCCAGCACTGAACCTTCTTCCCATCCGGTAGGTCGAATAGGAAAGTTAGGTTAGCCGAAACCTTGCGGTCGGGCTAGCGGAACCGTGGACGAAGCCCGCCACCACCACCGTTTGGGCGGTCACCGCCTCCGATGTCGATGGCGATGCCGGGAATGTTGTCGTAGCAGAGCGCGGCGTACGCCGGATCGCAGCCGTAGGGAAGATATGGACCCTGTTGCGTCGGCGTGGCGTTGATCTGCACATTGCCGGGGCTCGAGCAGCGGGTGGCTCCTCCGCCCACGTCGATGCATTCCGGATCGGCGGCAGCCGCCGGGGCGGTCAGCACTGTGGCGGCGATGCCGGCGGCGGTCAATGCCAGCAGCGCGAGTCTGTGAAATTTCACAAACTGAATCCAACCACGAAACCGCCTATGCCCCAGCCAAACCAGGGGCCGTAATTCATCGCCGGGGGTGACGTGACGATCTGGGTGCTACCCCTGGTTTCGCACTGTGTGGTGTTCGGCCCGATGTTGGTGCAATGCGGTGCCGCCGAGCTGACCGGTGACGCGAGGACGGCGATACAACCCGCCGCCAGCACGGCCGTGAGATACCGGGATGTCGTGCGCATGACCTGCTCCGATCGCTGGAGCAAGTCTATGTCCGAACGGCGCCTTAGGCGTCGGTCAGAGGACGTGGATGTCCGTTAGAGGGCGAAGAAATCGTCGTCCCAGGGGAACATGCCGTATCCCGGCTGCGGGGGAGTCGAGTCGATCTGCACATTGCCCTCGGTGGCGCATTCGGTGGTCTGGCCGCCCTCGACCGAGCTGCCGCCGGTTACCTGGCACTGGGGAAGCAAGTGAGGTTCGCTCGGCTCTGCCGAGGCGAGGGGGGCCATGGCGATCGCCGCCGCAGCACCGCCGACCAGCAGGCCACCGGCGAGTGTGGTCACGCGAAACTTCATCGGAACGATCCTTCCCGCAGAGATTACCCGGCAGCGTACAGGCCGCGGCCAGTAATCAATGGTAGGTCAAGGGTTGTCCGGATCCCGGGGGCAGCCGCCACCACCGCGGGGATCGCGTTGACCACCCGCGCCGCCGTCGCCACCAGCCCGGCGTGGTTGTGGTCGCCGTTGGGACTGCTCAGGCACAAGTCCAGGGTGTAGGACGGTTCGCCGGTCACCACGACCCGGTACGACCCGCCCTCCTGCGCGGGCTGCGGCCAGTCCGGGCACAGGTCGTCGCGCAGCCGAGTCACGTGTTCCAGCACCACGGCCGGCTTGCCGTCGCGCATACCGCGCACCTCGAAACGCAGTGCGGCAGTAGTGCCCTGGGGAATGTGCCCGGACGCGATGTCGAAAGCCTCCGGGGCCGGTACCCGGGTGTGTTCCTCGGTGACCTCATCGAGCTCGATGCCCAGGCCGGCAGCGAGCTGACGCACCACCGAACCCCAAGCCAGGCTCAATACGCCCGGTTGCAGCAGCATCGGGGTTTCCTCGAGCGGCTTGCCGAAGCCCATCACGTCGAACATCACCGCCGGGCTGTCGTAGGTGGCGTAGTCGACGATCTCCATGCAACGGATCTGTTCGATCTGTTGGCAGGCGCCCGCAAGGGCAAGGGGCAGAAGGTCATTGGCAAAACCGGGATCGATGCCATTGACGAAAAGGCTCGAAGATCCCTCTTGCGTCGCCGCTTCGATGGGCTCGATCATCTCGGCGGGCAGTACCTGCCACGGGTATTGCAGAAAGACGGCGGAGCTGGCCACCACGTTGATCCCGGCGGCCAGGATCCGCCGGTAGTCCTCCAACGCCTCGAGCAGTCGGTTGTCGGCGATCGCCGTGTAGACCACGCAGTCGGGTTTGGCGGCCAGTATCGCGTCGAGGTCGTCGGTGGCCCGGATGCCGGTCGAAATATCCAGTCCGGCAAGCTCTCCGGCGTCCAGGCCGGCCTTGGCCGGCGAGGACACCCAGACGCCGGTGAGTTCGTAGTCCGGATTGATGACGAGCTGCGCCAGCGCATGCTTGCCGACGTTTCCGGTGCCGATCGCCGCTACGCGAATGGTCATGCTTCTCCTCAGAGGTCAGGGATGGGCAGGTCGAGATTGGGCATGTTCAGGCCGCCGTCAACTTCGAGCACCTTGCCGGTCAGGTAGCCGCCGGCCGGGGAGGCCAGGTACACCGCGGCGGCGGCAATGTCGGCGGGATCGCCGAGGCGGCGCAGCGGTGTGGCCTTCTCCATCAGGTCACGCAATGCGTCGTTGGAGGCGACGATCTCCAGCGCCGAGGTCAGGATCGAACCCGGGGCAATGGCGTTGACGCGGATGCGCGGACTCAGATCGAGTGCGGACAGCCGGGTGTAGTGCGCGAGCGCGGCCTTGGCGGTGCCGTAGGCGGCGAACCCGCGCCCGGCCAGACGGCCCACCGTGGAGGTGATGTTGATGATGCTGCCGCCGCCGGAGTGTTCGAGCATCAACGGGACCGCCGCACAGGTCAGCGCGTGCGCGGTCGACACGTTGAACGTGAACGCGTCGCGCAGATCCTTGGTGGAGGTGTTCAGCAGCGGCGCCGGCATGGTGCCGCCGACGTTGTTCACCACGATGTCGAGCTTTCCGAACGCCTGCACTGCGGCGGCCGCGAGTTCCGCGGTGGCCTCGGGGTGGGCCAGGTCGGCAACCACGACGTGTGCCCGCCGGCCGACGGCGGTGATCTGGTCGGCCACCTCGTCGAGTTGGGCCTGGGTGCGGGCGGCGATGAGCACGTCCGCACCGGCTTCGGCGAAGGCGAGTGCGGTGGCGGCGCCCAATCCGCGGCCCGCGCCGGTAACGATCGCAACCTTGTCGTCGAGTCGGAATCTATCCAGAATCACCTACGCTCCATTCCTCGTTCGGCGTCACGGTAGCAGTGCGCGGATGGCTCCCGTGGGCCGATTCTGAAACACGTTCTAGTTGTCCCGTGGTTCTCCCTTGCCCGTCGGTAGCCGCGTGGCACAATCCCCCCAAGTACTCGGCAACGCGCCGGGCGGCGATGTGACGGGAGAAC
This sequence comes from Mycolicibacterium frederiksbergense, assembly GCF_029893345.1. Lineage (GTDB taxonomy): Bacteria > Actinomycetota > Actinomycetes > Mycobacteriales > Mycobacteriaceae > Mycobacterium > Mycobacterium frederiksbergense_B. The sequence goes on from NZ_JARXVE010000018.1 coordinate 17,477, forward strand.
CCATGAAGCTCTGCGTCGTCGGAGGATTGGCTGTCGTGCTGATGGCCGGAGGCCTGATCGCCTCAGCACCGCCGGCCAGCGCTGGCTGCCTGTACGGCGGACCCGTTATCAGCAAGTGCGACAAACCCGTCCAGCCCGACGGCACCTGGGAACGTTGCACGGCGGTTTACAACTATGTGCCCAGCGGCTTCAGTTCCCACCTGGTGCCCGTCAAGCGTTGCGATTTGATGGGTCCCGGTCAGCAGTTCCCGCCCTGGGATTTCGCCTTCGCTGACCCGCCGACGCACATCGACGGCTGACCGGGAACCCTTCGCGGACCCAACGGTTCAAAGCCTTTCCACCTCGGCGCTGACGGGCGCACAATCGAGGGGTCAGGTGAACGTGGGGAGCCGCGATGGCCCAGCCGCAATACGACTTTTTCGGCGATATCTTCGCGCGGTATTTCAGGCCGGCGATCGATCAGTACCCGTCGACCGCGGGCACGCTGGTCCATCGCCTGCTCGCCTGCACCGATGACCTCCAGGACCGGTTGGCCGAGGCTCGCCTCGCGGGGGCGACGTGGGGCGCAGACGAGTTGGGGCACCCCGCGATCATGTCGGAGTTGTTCGTCTTCACCCAGTGCGGCCTGATCTACGGCGCACGTTTCGCCGACGCCCGCCACGGGCTCTACTACCTCGCCACCCCCGGCGCACTGTTCGACTCGTTCGTCGATCAGGTCGAGCGCATGCCCCTGCGCCGCGGCGCGGTGGTCGCGGTGGACCGCCGCTGCAGCCACGACCTCGCGGCGGCCCATCCGATGGACGCCGCTTTGCGCCGGATTCTCGACGAGCACGAGGCATTGCGCGTCGACGTGCCGGTTCGGCTGATCGTCTAGGCCAGTCGGCAACTGCCGACAGTTTCAGCCGGGGGTGAACGTCGCCGAAGGCTAACGCTTCGGGGTGGCGCCGGATTTACGGGCCTTCACGCTGGCTTCCAGCTTGGCCAGCAGGTCGGACACATCTTCGGTCTCGTCGAGCTGGGTGGGCTGCTCTTCGACGGAAAATGCCTCTCCGCCTTCGAGTTTGGCCTGCACCAATTCGGAAAGCTGAACCTGGTAGTCGTCGCGGAACTGGTCGGGTTTGAAGTCGTCGGTCATCGACTCCACCACCTGACCGGCCATCTTCAGCTCGGCCGGCTTGATCTCAACCTCTTTGTCCAGCACCGGGAAGTCTGGATCGCGGATCTCGTCGGGCCACAGCAGAGTGTGGATCACCATCACGTTGCGCTTACTGAAGTCTTTGACCCGCAACGCGGCCAGCCGGGTCTTGTTGCGTAACGAGAAGTGCACGATGGCCACCCGGTCGGTCTCGGCGAGCGTCTTGGCCAGCAGCACGTAGGACTTCGACGACTTCGAATCGGGCTCCAGGAAGTAACTCTTGTCATACATCAGTGGGTCGAGTTGCTGGGCCGGGACGAACTCGACCACCTCGATCTCACGGCTGCGTTCCTCGGGCAGGGTGGCGATGTCTTCGTCGGTGATAACCACCATCTGGCCGTCATCGGATTCGAATGCCTTGTTGATGTCCCGGAATTCGACGACCTCGCCGCAAATCTCGCATACCCGCTTGTACCGGATGCGGCCGTTGTCCTTGGCGTGCACCTGGTGGAACTTGAGGTCGTGGTCTTCGGTCGCGCTGTACACCTTGACCGGCACGTTCACCAGGCCGAAGGCGATCGAACCCTTCCAGATGGATCGCATTAGGCCAGTATGGCAGTTAGATCCGGCTGAATTCTGGCTGGTGACCGGAGTTCTTGAGGCCATCGCTGAGTCGACGTGCGCCTTCACTCATGGCGACCATCTGTTGCCGCGACAGGTGGGCCAGATAGTGGTCGCGTATCGCCTGGGCATAGGTTCCCCGCACCTCGATCACCCGCTCACGCCCATCCCGGGTGATGCTCGCCAGCACACTCCGGCGATCGTGTGTGCTGGGATCCCGGCGGACCAACCCCCTCGATTCCAGCCGTCGCACTTGTTGACTCACGCGGCTCGGCAACAGGATCAGGGTTTCGGAAAGGTCGCCCATGCGGACCGATCCTTCGGATCTGTCCAGCTCGTCCAGCAGCAGCACATCGAGGAGGGTGAGCTGATGGACGTCAACCAATATCCGGTTCAACGTCTCGTACAACTGGGTCGACGATTCGAAGAAGTATTGCCATGACCGCTCGTCCGCCTCATCGAGACCTGGAATCTGGGACGGCGAGTATTGCGGACGGGGTGCCCTCGCAGCGGATGATGACATGAACCGAGATCGGCCTCGGGCCTGACCATTGGTCGGCAATCCAGAACTCGGCATGCTCGGGCTTCGGTCTTTCGTCGAAAAACTGTTCAGCTGTGAAATGTTCAATGCGTAAGCATTGGGCTACCGCTGTGTGCACCATCGACGCGCCGGGTTTGCGTCTCCGTCAAGATAAATCAATTCGCGTACGCGGACGGTACCGCAGGTGAACTATCCGGGCGGGCGAGTTTTGGCAAACGCTCTGTGTGCTTGTTTGGCGAGCGAAGGGTGCGGATGGTTATCGAGGCTGAAGTTGCTGATCAAATCGATGCGCAGAATTCGCCGGCAAACGTCAAATCATGGCGGGCTAGTTTTATGTGCAAATACCGACTATTGGTATCAAAACGGGTTCCGGTGATTCTTTCGCCGGACAGTACTGATTATTTATTGAAATATCGGCGCCGCAGCGAAGAATTCGATAGTCGGTGCGGCCGTTCACGAGCCGGTCAACGCGTCCCGATCGGGCAGGTCGGCCCCGGCGCGTGCCACGGTCAGGCTGGAGGCGAGCACCGCCGTCGACAACACTCGCTCCAGCGCATCGGCGCTGAGCCGGGCCAGGTCGCGGCGGCGGTCGGCGCCCAGCAGTCCGAGCGACCACAACGCGTCGATCAATCCGGTCATGAAGGCGTCACCGGCGCCGACGGTGTCCACCACCTGCACCGGCCGGGCCGGCATCCGGACCAAACCGGCGCGGCAGACGGCAAATGCGCCATTTGAACCCATGGTCACCGCGACGATGGACGGTCCCATGCTCAGCCAGGTGCGTGCGATTTGTTCGGGCGAGTGGCGGGGATCGATCCAGGCCAGATCCTCATCACTGACCTTGACCACGTCGCAGCGCTCGACGAGGCGTTCGATGCGTCGCCGGGCGGTCTCCTCTTCGCTGATCAGCGCGGGCCGCACATTCGGATCGAAAGTCAGCGTGGCCGACAGGTGGTAGGCGTCGAGTAGGGCTGCCACCGCCCGGCAGCCCGGCTCCAGCACGGTGGCGATAGATCCGGTGTGGACCAGCAGCGGTGGGGCCACCTCGGGGGTGCCGGCCAGCTGCCAGTCGATGTCGAATTCATAGTGTGCCGAGCCGTCTGCGTCGAGCACGGCCCGTGCGGTGGCGGTCCGCTTGGCCGTCATGCTTCCCGGAACAAGCTGTACCCCAGAATCTTCGAGGTGTTTGACGATCCGTCGGCCGCGCTCGTCGTCGGCGATGTGGGTGAGGAAATCGACCGGACGGCCCAGCCTGGCCAGCCCGACGGCGACGTTGAGCGGGCTACCGCCGACATGCTCCGTCCGGGATGCCCGCTCCGTGCCCGATGCTCGCTCGTGGCCTCCCTCGACGATATCGATCAGCGCCTCGCCGATGACCAGTGCCCGGCTCATGATTGCAATACCTCCAGTGTCGCGCGGGCGCCAACCCGATGCAGCGAGTCCAGCGCCCACAGGTAATCGTCGACGAATCGTGGCGCATCGGCGAGATCGCCGAACAGTGTGGTGTTCTCGATGAAGGCCGTCGGATGTTCATGTTGCGAACGGGCCAGTGGCACCAGCGAATCAGCTAGGGCATCCTGCACGTCGATCGGCCGGCCCTGCTCGTCGACGCCCTCGGCGTAGCGCGCCCAACTGGCCACCACCGCGGCCGATCGCCGGACCGGCGCCCCGGTTTTCAGGTTCTCCCGGATGACCGGCAGCAGCCACTTCGGGATGCGATCGGATGAGCCGAAGCACAGCCGGGTGATGGTGTCGCGCACGCCGGGATTGGCGAATCGCTCGATGAGCGTGCGCTTGTAGTCGAACAGATCGATGCCCGGCACCGGCAGCAGCGTCGGGCTGGCCTCCGAATCCATATAGGCGAGTAGGAATTCGGCGAACAGCGGATCGGCTGCGGCATCGTGCACCAGCCGGTACCCAGCCAGGTAACCGAAATAGCACAGCGCCTGATGGCCGGCGTTGAGCAGCCGCAGCTTCATCAATTCGTAAGGCGTGACGTCGTCGACCATCAGCACGCCGGCCCGCTCATAGGGCGGCCGTCCGGCCGAGAACGAATCCTCCAGCACCCATGACTCGAACGGCTCCGCGACGACAGGCCATCGGTCGTCGATGCCGAATTCGGTGTGCACCGTTGCGATCACGTCCGATGTGGTCGCCGGGGTGATCCGGTCGACCATGGAATTGGGGAATCGGGTGTTGCTGCTGATCCATTCGCCCAGTCCGGGGTGCCGGTGTTCGGCATGGCTGGTGAAGGCGTGCCGGGCCACCTCGCCGTTGTCCTCGATGTTGTCGCAGGACACGATGGTGGGCGAGTCGATGCCGCGGTCCCGGCGGCGCGCCAGGGCGTCGGTGACCAGGCTGAACACATTCACCTCGGGCAGCGCGTCGAGCTGGTAGCCACCTTCGGTGATGGTCAGCGAGATGATCCGGGTGGCCGGGTTGGCCAGCAGTTCGATGACGCTCTCGGGGTCATCCGGCGCGTGCCGATAGTCGATGATCGAGCCGATCACCCGTGCCTCGCGGTGGCCGTCGGGGTGCACCAGCAGCAAGGTGTACAGGCCGTCCTGAGCGGCCATCACCTCGGCCATCCGCCGGTCGGCCGGCATCACCCCGATGCCGCAGATGCCCCACTCGGCGGCCACACCCTGGTCAAGCAAACGATCGAGATACATCGCCTGGTGTGCGCGGTGAAACCCGCCGACCCCGAAATGCGCGATGCCGACCCGCACTTCACCGCGGTCATAGCTGGGGCGCGAAACCCGAGGTGTCGTGTGGGTCACGTTGTCCACGTTAGCTTCGTGAGCACCTACGAGCACTCGGAGGTTAAAGCCGTCCGGGTGATGAAACCTGCCGCCTGATCGGGATACGGCGCAAGCTCGTACGCGCTGTGCGCCGCACGGGCACGCCCGCCCTCCACACAGATCGGATCGCCCGGGCTGCACAGGTCGATGGCCCGCCCGGCGAACTGCCCGGTGCCCGACAGCGGTGTGCCGAACCTGGCGCCGGGATTGCCGAACACCGCGACCGCCGCGACCCGGTCGGCACTGTATGGCGGCAACGGGGGAGCCGAGCCGATCGTGCCGATCCGGTCACCGACCGGCGGTACGCCGGCCAGCATGGAAACCGCCGCTGCGCCCTGCGAGAATCCGCCGAGCACAACCTGGGTGCCGGGGCATTGGTCGGCCATCCAGGCGATGTGGCCGGCCGCGTCGTTCGCCCCGTCCGCGGTGGTCAGAAAGTTGATCCCGGCCGGATAGTTCACCCCGTACACACCGAGGCTGCGTGGTGCGATCCGGGGCCCGAGCTGGTCGGCCAGTGCCTGACCCACCCGACCGATCCCGGGCGGCTCGCCAGTGCCGCGGGCGAACACCAATTCGACGTCCGGGCAGGGCTCGGCCGAAGCCGCCGGGGCCGGACCGCTGAGAACGGCCGCCGCGGGCATCAATACGGCCACGGCCACTCGCAGGAGCAAACTGTTCAGTGCCATCCTCGGAGCCATCCGCCCATGCTCACATGTCGACAGGGCCGGTGTCTTGGATGTGGGTATACGTTTGCGTCATGGAGCGCTATGAGCGGGTTCGGCTGACGAATCCCGACAAGGTGCTCTATCCCGCCTCCGGCACCACCAAGGCCGAGGTGTTCGACTACTACCTCAGCATCGCCGAGGTGATGCTTCCGCATATCGCCGGGCGTCCGGTGACCCGCAAACGCTGGCCCAACGGGGTGGCCGAGGCGTCGTTCTTCGAAAAACAGCTGGCGTCGTCGGCCCCGGACTGGCTTGACCGCGGAACCATCGCGCACAAATCCGGGACCACCACGTATCCGATCATCAACACCCGCGAGGCGCTGGCCTGGATCGCGCAGCAGGCCGCACTCGAAGTGCATGTGCCGCAATGGAGATTCGTCGACGGGAAGGCGGGGCCGGCGACGCGCATCGTGTTCGATCTGGACCCGGGCGAGGGCGTCACGATGCCGCAGTTGTGCGAGGTGGCCGTGGCGGTGCGCGAGCTGATGGGCGATATCGGATTGACGACCTATCCGCTCACCAGCGGTAGCAAGGGCCTGCACCTGTATGTGCCACTGGCTGAACCGATCAGCTCGCGCGGGGCCTCGGTGCTGGCGCGTCGGGTGGCTCAGCAGCTCGAACAGTCGATGTCGACGCTGGTCACCGCCACCATGACGCGCAGCGTGCGGGCCGGAAAGGTGTTCCTGGACTGGAGCCAGAACAGCGGGTCCAAGACCACCGTCGCCCCATACTCGTTGCGCGGGCGCGAATACCCGACCGTGGCGGCGCCCCGCGCCTGGGCCGAGATCGCCGAACCGGAGCTGCGTCACCTGCAGTTCGATGAAGTGCTGCAACGGGTTTCGAAGGAAGGCGACCTGCTGGCCGGGCTCGACGCGGACGCGCCCGTCGCGGACAAGCTCACCACCTACCGCAGCATGCGCGACGCGGCCAAGACCCCCGAGCCGGTGCCGGCCGAGATTGTGGCGACCGGCAACGACGACCGGTTCGTGATCCAGGAGCACCACGCCCGCCGGCTGCACTACGACCTGCGGCTGGAACGCGACGGGGTGTTGGTGAGCTGGGCCGTTCCCAAGAATCTGCCCGAGACCACCGCGGTGAATCACCTTGCCGTGCATACCGAAGACCACCCGATCGAATACCTCACCTTCCACGGCGCGATTCCCAAGGGGGAGTACGGCGCCGGGAACATGGTCATCTGGGACACCGGTACGTATGAGGCGGAGAAGTTCCGGGTCCCCGCCGGCGCTGAAGCTCCCGAGGCCCGCAATGGCGAGGTCATCTTCACCCTGAACGGCAACCGCATCGAGGGCCGTTATGCGCTGATCCAGACCGAGGGCAAGAACTGGTTGGCGCACCGGATGAAGGACCAGAAGTCGGCGACACCTGAGCCCAAGGATTTCGCGCCCATGCTGGCCACCGAGGGCTCGGTGGCCAGACTCAAGGCCACCCAGTGGGCGTTCGAGGGCAAATGGGACGGCTACCGTCTGCTGGTCGAGGCCGATCATGGTCGCCTGCAACTGCGTTCGCGCAGCGGCCGCGACATCACCGCCGAATTCCCGCAATTGCAGGCGGTGGCCGCCGATCTCGCCGATCACCACGTGGTGCTGGACGGCGAAGTCGTGGCGCTCGACGAGTCCGGGGTGCCCAGCTTCGGCGAGATGCAGAACCGGGCCCGATCCACCCGCGTCGAGTTCTGGGCGTTCGACATCCTGTGGCTCGACGGCCGGTCCTTGCTGCGCGCCAAGTACTCCGATCGGCGAAAGCTGTTGGACGCGTTGGCTGTCGGTGGCGGATTGATCGTGCCGGGGCAGCTGACGGGTGACGGCCCGGAGGCCATGGATCATGCCCGCGAGAACCGGCTCGAGGGGGTGGTCGCCAAGAAGCGGGACTCGACGTATCAACCGGGCCGGCGGTCGGCGTCCTGGATCAAGGACAAGATCTGGAACACCCAGGAAGCGGTGATCGGCGGCTGGCGTCAGGGCGAGGGTGGCCGCACCAGCGGCATCGGGGCGTTGCTGCTCGGGGTGCCCGGCCCCGACGGCCTGCAGTTCGCCGGGCGGGTCGGCACCGGGTTCACCGAGAAGGAGCTGGCCAAGCTCAAGGACATGCTGGAACCGCTGCACACCGAGGAATCACCATTCGACAAGCCGCTGCCGAAGCTCGACGCCAAGGGCGTCACGTTCGTGCGGCCCGAGCTGGTGGGCGAGGTGCGCTACAGCGAGCGCACGTCGGACCACCGGCTTCGTCAGCCCAGCTGGCGCGGGCTGCGGCCGGACAAGGGACCGGACCAGGTGGTGTGGGAATCAGTGAATTAGCTTGCCGGAAGCGGCGATCGCTTCCTGCAGGCCGCGCGTCGCCAGCTCGTCGGCCAACTCGTTATCGGCGACGCCCGAGTGCCCCTTCACCCAGAACCATTCAACCTGGTGTCGCGCGCAGGCGGCCTGCAGCCGTTGCCACAGGTCGACGTTCTTCACCGGCTGCTTCGAGGCGGTCATCCACCCGTTGCGTTCCCAGCCCAATACCCACTTGGTGATTCCGTTGCGGACATAGGTGCTGTCGGTGTGCAGGTGCACCACCACGGATCGCGTCAGCGCCTCGAGCGCCATGATGGGCGCGGTCAGCTCCATCCGGTTGTTGCTGGTGGTTCCGGGGTCCCCGCCGCACATCTCGCGAACGTGCTCACGCTGGCGCAGCACCGCGCCCCAGCCGCCGGGGCCGGGGTTGGGCCGGCACCCACCGTCGGTGTGGATGACGACGACGTTGTGCTCCATGTTCTCGGCGTCGGTCATGCGCTGAGGATAGGCAACGGCGTCGAGCGGCCGGCGCCCCGACACACGTCAACGGCGGCAAGTCGCCGAGATCACCGCCGAGTCGACCTCAGTCGGACGTTTGGCCGGCGTCCGCTATCCGTCGTCGCGCTTCGGCCGGCGAAATCCGTAGCCGCCTGGCCAGCACCGCGGCCGGGTCGAACCGAGGCGGCGCGGCGTTATTGGTGGCAACCATCCGTCCGAGTAGCCGTTGTTGTGCGGTCGCCAGCCGTTTCTCACCGGCGTCGAGCCGGCTCAGAACTTCCTGGAGTTCCGACCGGGTCAGGGCGTGCACCGACAGCGCATCTATCTCTTTGCAGGCGGCGTGCAGGTGATCGAGTGCATCACCGACAATCGTCCGCTCGATGTCCCTCTCGGAAATCATTATCGAACTCATGTTCGGTACCGTACGCCGCCCCTCCGACAAAGCGCGCAAGTCACCGTTGTAACCGAACTCCATGCGGGGACCTGAGGCGAGGCGCGGCTCAGGTAGCAATACCGCGGCGCTGCAGCGCCACCGACACGGTGAACACCAGCAGGCCGGCGGCGGCCAGCACCGCACCGGCGGCGGCCGGGGCGGTGTAACCGAGACCGGCCGCGATCACCAGACCGCCCACCCAGGCGCCGGTGGCATTGCCGATGTTGAGCGCGGAATGGTTGAGCGCGGCGGCCAGGGTCTGCGCGTCGTGGGCGACATCCATCAGCCGGGTCTGCAGCGCCGGGCCCACCGCGGAGCCGGCGACGCCGACCCCGAACAACAGCGGCAGCGCGGTCCACGGGCTGTGCGACCCCACCGAGAATGCGGCCAGCAGTACCGCCAGTGCGCCCATGGACAGGTACAGCGCGCGGGTCACCGAGGCATCGGCCAACCGGCCGCCGATCAGATTGCCGACCACCATGCCGAGGCCGAACACCATGAGCGCCACCGGGACCAGGGACCGCGGCAGGCCGGTCACATCCGTCATCGTGGTGCTGATGTAGGTGTACACCGCGAACATCCCGCCGAAGCCGATCATGCCGACCAGCACCGCCAGCCACACCTGGGGCCGGCGCAACGCACCGAGCTCGGTCAGCGGGCTGGTGACGTGCATGGAGCGCAGCTGGACGGGCAGCCATGACCACAAGGCCAGCAGGGTGATCAGGCCGACGACCACCACCACGCCGAACGCGCTGCGCCAACCCAGGGCCTGGCCGAGCCAGGACGCCAGCGGGACGCCCAGCACGGTCGCCACGGTCAGACCGCACATCACGTAAGCAACCGCCTTTGCCCGGTTCTGCGGACCCATCAGGTGCGCGGCCGCCAATGCGGCGATCCCGAAGAACGCACCGTGCGGCAGGCCGGTGAGCAACCGGGCGATCACCAGGGTCGGGTAGCTGGGCGCCAGCATGCTGGCGACGTTGCCCAGGGTGAACACCGCCATCAGGGTGAGCAGTAGCGACTTGCGGGGCCAGCGGGCGGTAAGCGCGGCGATCACCGGGGCCCCGATCACCACCCCCAGCGCATAGGCGGAGATGACGTAGCCTGCGGTGGGCTCGGTGATGCCGAAGCCCGCGGCGATGTCGGGCAGCAGGCCCATCGCGACGAATTCGGTTGTGCCGATGCCGAACCCGCCGAGGGCCAGGGCGAACACCGCGAGCCGGCGCACGGTGGGGTCGGGTGCGACTACGGCGCGCGGACGTTCGAGGGAGGTCGTCATTCGCAGGCTTTCCGAGATCGTTCCGGGATCGTGCCCGGGGGTTGGCCGGACTGGGCTCTCGGACAGCGCTGGCGAGAACGGCGGGTGCAACGGTAGCCGCGCGTGCAGTGTTCCCTCAACACAACACCCCGGCGTGGGATTGGGCGTGTCGTGGGCCGGCGGCACCTGCCCGCCTGCTAGCGACAAAGTCGCGGAAACAGCCTCCTGCGTCGCACCCATCACTCGAGCACCGCTTGGTGGTCCCCACCTGTCACACGCAGCCCAGCGGCCTCAGCAGTGACGAGTTTTTCGACGCCCGCCTATCAGCGACTTTGTCGCTAACAGGCGGGCGCCGTATTGCCTCGTGTCAATATGCCCGCGAGGGGATTCGTTGCCTCATTTGGAAAGTGCCCGGTTGGGGTCGTTGCCTCATGTGTGGCTGCCCGGC
>NZ_JARXVE010000019.1 GCF_029893345.1 Mycolicibacterium frederiksbergense
ACCATGCCCGCCACCCAAGAACTCCAACGGACGATCGCCGAAGCGTCTCGAATCACCATGCCCGCCACCCAAGAACTCCAACGGACGATCGCCGAGTTGACCAAGCTCACCATGCCTGTGGCCGTGGAAATGCAGCGGACGATTGCTATCAGCGAAGATCTGCAGCACTCGATGGCGGAGCTAGTCAGAACCGCCATCCCGGCCAGCGCGGATCTGCAAAGCAAGCTGGCCAAACTGGTCAGAACCACCATCCCGACCAGCGAAGAATTGAAGCGCGAGATGGCCTCTGCTGTCGCGTCTCTGGCGGAGAATGCCGCTGCATACAAGACGCCGGAAGAGTTCGGCGCGGCGATAGAGCATTTATCGCCGGAGATCGCGAAGAACGTGCGGTCGCTTCCGACCCATGCGGAAGTGGTTGCCTATCTCGGTCTGTTGTTCACCGTCCTCAGTTTCGCTCTATCAGTGTGGGGTGTCTTACACGGGCAGCCACCCGTTGTGATCAACAACGACGTCACTTACGTGATCAACCCGCCTCCGCCTCCACCAGTGGATGCTCCGCCCGAGCCAAACAAATAGCGCCAGCCAGGTTCCGACGGCACAGGCGGCGACTTCGGCGGTTGCGACTTCGCCACCGGAACCGGACAGATCGGCGATTACCCATCAAGGTTCACGGTGGTGAATACGCCAGACGGCACTCAACGCGGCATGCTGCGGACCCAGTTCTACGTCCCCGATCAAAATGCCACTGAAACCTAGCGCCAGCGATCCTTGCTCTACCGAATGCGCTCGACGGCGGTACCGAACGTGAACATGCAGAGCGCACGACGATCGCCGGCGCCCGGTCGGTGTCAGGTCGACCAGTCCACGGGTGGAGTCCGCCCGTCCCGCGATTGCCACGACGGGTCAGGCAGCCACCGACGCCTCCCCAGCGAGGTAGCGGTACACGGTGGCGCGGGAGACTCCTAGCGTCTTAGTGATGTCGCTGGTGTGCAACAGTCGATCATTCGTCGCCACCCGTCGTAGCATGCGCGGACCGAGCAGCACCGAGGTCAAACGGCTGAAGCCACGCTCCACAAGCATGCCGCGTACGTGGATTGAGTTGGCGACACGACAGCAGTTACTTCGACGACGTCAACTGCTGCCGCGCCTCGATTGCCGTCCAGGACATGAGTTGATGAACAAACTGCTCTGAGACGGCACTCGATCCATCGCCAGCGGTCATGCCGTAGTTGTGGGCGACCTGCAGTATCGATGCGCGACGACGATCTCGGTCTCGGTCCCAAATGTTCCTGCTTCGCTCAGCAGGGTTCACCGCAAGGTATTCCGACAACGCCGACCGGAGGCACGCATCAATGTCGGTACGTCGCGCAATCGCCGTGTCCACGCCGCTGACGAAGTTGTGGGCAGCAGTCACCAGCGAGGTGATTTCCTTGAAACTCGGCGCGTCGCCACGACTCGCCGCCTCAATCGCACGCCTGATGTCCAGTCCGCGATAACCCGTTGAGATACGGCTTCGATCGTCGAGCAGGCGCTGTTTGAGTTCGGCGGGAACCCCGTCCCGAGATCGGGTGTGGACAACCTTGTTGCGCCACACCAACAGTAGTTGCACCAGTTCCTTCTCGGGACCTAATTGCGCGCCGCTCACTTGGGCCAGGTACTGCAATCGATGCCAGAGACCTTCCTCCGCGTTCATCGCGTTCCATTCAGCTATCTCAAGGTAGACGTTCGCTGGGCTCGACAACTGCCTTCGATAGGCATCGAGGCTGTCTACCGCCCAGGCCAACAATGCCTTCGTCGCAAAGTCCCGGCTTCGACGAGCAGACCTACGCACATCAACCGGATCCCACGATGTCGAGAACTCCGGAGAGAGGGTCGCTTCTCCCGATTCGACGCTATCGAGGCCCACAAGGATGGTGATCAAGAAGTGGTTGTTCTGGCCCATCATCTTCTTGAACACCGACCTCGCGGGCGTCGACTTCAGTGTCAACGCCATTGGCTCCACGTGCGCCGGACCCGACTCGAACGGGCACCTCCCGCTTTAAGAAGACCCCGGGTAGGGGTCGCATAAAGGCGGGCGTCTTATCCATCTGACCTCAGGCGCATTAGAACCGTAGCTCAGTTCACCTTTCGGTTCTCGCATGCCTGCGTGAACCGTCAGTCCTGGTCATTCAATATCCAGAAGGAAGCACGAGAGCTATGCGGAAGTGCACGCGTATTCAGGGAGGTGGCGGTATTCGGTGGCACAGGATACGCCCAACATTTTCGCGAGGTGTCGTCAAAGGTGGCCGCGGTCTGCGACGTCGTGGGTGCACACGCTGCGGCATAGCGCGGCGGTGGCGTGGTTGGAGTCGGGGACCCACATCAAGGCGGTGGCGGACCGGCTCGGGCACTCGTCGATCGCGATCACCGGCGACGTCTACGGGCATACCTCGGATGACACCGCCCGTGCCGCGGTGGATAGGTCGGACGGGCGATTGCGAATTGCGGACGTACGCGGTCAGTGACGGATGTACGCGGGTTGGGGTACGCGTTGGGGTACGGGACGGAAAAAGGCACCTTCCGAAACCTCGGAAAGTGCCTCTCACCTGTGTCGGGCTGACAGGATTTGAACCTGCGACCACTTGACCCCCAGTCAAGTGCGCTACCAAGCTGCGCCACAGCCCGCTTGCTTCCGGCGTACACCTTCAGCGAGTCGAAAGCTTACCTCAGGGGTGCGCTTTCGCCCCAATCGCACCCCTGAGCATCACCTTGCGGAGGCATCCGGCTCATCGGCCAGGTCTTCTTCGGCCGCGGCCTGCCCGTCGAGTTCCTCCGGCAGGTACTCCGGGGCCCTGGAGGTGCGCCAGGCATAGCCCACCAGACCCGCCCAGGCCACGACGATGACGATGTAGACGCCGGTCGCGGCCGCTCCGTGAATACCGAAGTAGGTCAGCAGCTTCTGGGCGTTGGTCAACACGATCACCCCGCCCACCGCGGTGCCCAGCAGCGCGGGGCTGACCTTCGACACCAACCAGGCCGCCAGCGGCGCGGACAGCACCCCACCGAGCGCGAGGCCCAGCACGACCGGGAGGTTGTGCAGGAACTCCTCACGCAGGCCGACCAGGAAGCCCAGCGACGCCGACACCGCGACCAGGAACTCCGAGGCGCTCACCGAGCCGATCACCGTGCGCGGTGCGGTCTTCCCGCGTGACAGCAGCGTGCTGGTGGTCACCGGACCCCAGCCGCCCCCACCGGAGGCGTCGATGAAGCCGCCGAACAGGCCCAGCGGGGTGAGGAACTTCGCCGTGTGCGGGGTGCCACCCGCTCGGAACGCCGGCGGAGTCCGCAACGAGAACCGAAGCAGCACATACACACCGATGCCGAGCAGGATCGTCGCCATCAGCGGTGCCGCGTCCTCGGTCGACAGTGCAGACAACACCGTCGCCCCAAGGAAGGCGCCGATCGCACCGGGCACACCGAGCTTGAGCACGATCTGCCAGTCGATGTTCTTGAACCGCCAGTGCGACAGACCCGACGCCAAGGTGGTTCCCACCTCGGCCAGATGCACCGCGGCGCTGGCCTGAGCGGAGGCCACGCCACTGAGCACGAGCAACGTCGAGGCGGTGACGCCAAACGCCATCCCGAGTGCCCCGTCGACCAGTTGGGCACCGAGGCCGACGAGCGTGAAAATCAGAAGCGAACGCATGGGTTCGGCTGCTTTCGATTGTGGTCACCGCTCCGGGCGACCCGTCAGAAGGTGGGCGCGTATCTACCGGCGCGCACAACACCATTCGTCGAAAGCCATCAGCCGACGGGAGGGCCAGAACGGCTCCAGAGCAGCCAAAGCAGACGGCGCGGTGCGGTAAGCACGCTCAGTCACCGGTCGCCCCTTTCTGCTCGACAGTCTCAGCAACATTACCGCAGCCGCGCAGCAAACCTTGCCCGGTATCAGATGGTCAGCAAGCGGTACAACCCGATCAAGCCCACCACCACGATGACCGCCCGCAACGCGTTCGGCGACAGCCGGCGACCGTAGTGCGCCCCGAGGAAGCCCCCGATCAGGGAACCGACGGCGATCAGACCCGCCGCCGCCCAGCTGATCCGGTCGAATGCGACGACGGTGTAGGCAACCGCGGCCACGATGTTGACCAGCAATGACAGCAGGTTCTTGGCGGCATTCATGCGCTGCACCGACTCCGGCAGCAACGCGCCCATCACCGCGATCAACAAGATGCCCTGCGCCGCGGTGAAGTAGCCGCCGTAGATACCGACAGCAAACGTGCCCAGCACAAGGGCAATCATCGAACGCGAGCTGACATGGTCGGCTGCACGCCCCGCCGCCTCGGCGCGCTGACGCACCCAGGCCTGTATCCGCGGCCCGATCACCACCAACACCAATGCCAGGACCAGCAGCACCGGCACCACCTGGACGAAGACCTTCTCCGGCAGGTGCAGCAGCAGCCAGGCCCCGATGCCGGCCCCGATCAGCGACGCCGGAATCTGCCAGCGCAGCCGGTTCCACTGCCCACGCAGCTCACGGCGGTAACCCCAGGTGCCCGACACCCCACCGGCAACCAGGCCGACAGCGTTGGACATCGTCGACGTGACCGGCGGATAGCCCAGCGCCACCAGTGTGGGGAAGGTGATCAGCGTGCCGGACCCGACTACGGCATTGATCGCGCCCGCTCCGACACCGGCCAACGCGATCAGGATCATGTGGGTGACAGACACCCGGGCCACCCTATCGGCCCGGCTTGTGCACGCTGCGTCACGCTGCGCGTTCCCAGACGTGCACTAACCGCTAGCGCTTCTTGGGACCGCCCCGCTTCTCGCGCACCCGGACATTGATCCGCACCGGGCTGCCCTCGAAACCGAAGGTCTCGCGCAGGCGCCGCTCCAGGAACCGGCGGTACCCGGCCTCCAGGAACCCGGAGGTGAACAAGACGAAGGTCGGTGGCCGGGTGGCCGCCTGGGTGGCGAACAGGATCCGCGGTTGCTTGCCACCACGCACCGGCGGCGGTGTCGCGGCCACCACCTCTTTCAGGAAGGCGTTGAGCTGACCCGTCGAGATCCGTTTATCCCAGGAGCCCAGTGACGTCTCCAGAGCCGGCACCAGCTTCTGCACCGCCCGGCCGGTCATGGCCGAGATGTTGACCCGCGGCGCCCACTGGACCTGCACCAGTTCACGGTCGATCTCTTTGTCCAGCAGGTACCGCCGGTCCTCGTCGACCAGGTCCCATTTGTTGAACGCGATGACCAGCGCACGCCCGGCCTCGATCACCATCGACAGCACCCGCAGGTCCTGTTCGGTCAGCGGCTGGGAGGCATCGATCAGCATGATCGCCACTTCGGCCGCATCGATCGCGCCGTGGGTGCGCACCGAGGCGTAGAACTCGTGCCCGCTGGCCTGCCCGACCTTGCGGCGCAGACCCGCGGTGTCGACGAAACGCCAAGTCTTGCCGCCCAATTCGATCAACGAGTCGACGGGATCGACGGTGGTGCCCGCGACGTCGTGCACCACCGAGCGCTCGTCGCCGGCCAGCCGGTTCAACAGGGAACTCTTGCCCACGTTCGGCTTACCCACCAGCGCCACACGGCGCGGACCACCGCCACCGCTGCCGCCCACCTCGGAAACCTCGGGCAGCTTTTCCATCACCGTGTCGAGCAGATCGGCCACGCCCCGACCGTGCATGGCACTGATGGGGTGCGGCTCGCCGATGCCCAGCGACCACAACGCCGCGGCATCGGACTCGCCCCGCTGCGTGTCAACCTTGTTGGCGGCCAGGAAAACCGGCTTGCCCGACTTGCGCAGCATCCGGGCCGCCGCCTCGTCGGCCGAGGTGGCACCAACGACCGCGTCGACGACGAGAATGATCGCGTCGGCGGTGCGCATCGCCACCAGTGCCTGATCGGCCACCAACTGCTGCAGACCCTTGGCGTCGGGTTCCCATCCCCCGGTGTCCTGCACCATGAACCGACGACCGAGCCAGTTCGCGTCGTAGGACACCCGGTCCCGGGTCACCCCGGGGATGTCCTGCACGACGGCTTCGCGGCGGCCCAGGATCCGGTTCACCAAAGTCGATTTCCCGACATTGGGCCGGCCGACGACGGCCACGACGGGCGGCGGCGCCGCGGCCTCTTCCAGAACCTCGGCGACCTCGTCGCTGAACTCCCAGTCGCTTTCGTCCGACCAGGTGCCGTCTCCGTCAGAGACGCTCATCGCTTTACCCCCGCATGCTGGGTCACCAGGTCGAGCAGATGCGCCACGACCTGTGTTTGGTCCATATCGCTGGTATCGACCACCAGGGCGTCCTCGGCGGCCCGCAATGGGGACACCGCCCGGGTGGAGTCCAGGTGGTCGCGCCGCTGCACGTCGGCCAACACCACCGAATAATCGTCGGGCAGCCCGTTGGCGACGTTCTGGGCGTTGCGGCGCCGGGCGCGTTCCTCGGCCGACGCGGTGAGGAAGATCTTGACGTCCGCTTTGGGCAGCACCACGGTGCCGATGTCGCGGCCCTCCACGACCATGCGCTCACCCGAGGACGCCAGCTCACGCTGCAGCTCGACCAGCCGGGCACGCACCGCGGGCACCGCGGAGACAGCCGACACGGCGCGAGTCACCTCGTCGCCGCGGATCTCGGCCGAGACGTCTTCGCTGTCCAGGTAGGCACGGTCCTCGTCGGGGTCCGAATCCACACCGATCACCGCACTCGCGGCCGCCTCGCCGATTGCCGACTCATCGGCCAGATCGGTACCGGCACGCAGCGCCGCCAGCGTCACAATCCGGTACATGGCACCGGTGTCCAGGTAGCGCGCACCCAGGGCGCTTGCCAAACCCCTTGACACCGAAGACTTTCCGGTTCCAGCCGGTCCGTCGATCGTCACCACCAGAGACCCGCTCACATTCCCACCGCCTGATAAAGCTCGCCGATTTCCTTGCGGCTGAGCACCCGGATACTGCCCGGCCGCTGGTCCCCCAGCGCCACCGAGCCGATGTCGGTGCGGACCAGTTCCTTCACCGGGAAATCCACCGCGGCCAGCATCCGCCGCACGATGCGGTTGCGGCCCTCGTGCAGGGTGACCTTCACCAGGGTCTTCCCCGGCACCGTGTCCACCACCGCGAAGTCATCGACATGTGCCGGGCCGTCATCCAGTTCGACACCGGCCCGCAGCTTCTTACCGAGTCCGCGCGGCACCGTGCCGATCACCGTCGCCACATAGGTTTTGGGTATCTCATAGGACGGGTGCATCAGCCGGTGGGCGAGTTCCCCGTCGTTGGTGAGCAGCAGCAGTCCCTCGGTGTCTGCGTCGAGGCGGCCGACATGGAACAGCTTCTTGTTGCCCCGAACCCGGTGCTCCACCAGGTCTCCGACGCAGGGGCGACCACGCTCATCGGACATCGTGGACAGCATGCCGAGCGGCTTGTTGATCGCCAGATACACCAGGGTGTCATCGAGCACCACCCGTGAGCCGTCCACCCGGATCTCGGAGGTCGCCGGATCGACGCGGGTGCCGAGCTCGGTCACCACCCGGCCGTCCACCTCCACCCGGCCATCGGTGATCATCCGTTCGGCCACCCGCCGGGACGCAATCCCCGCCTGGGACAACACTTTCTGCAGGCGTACGCCATCATCTTCAGCCATGTCAGTCCTTGTCTACATCGAAGGCCCGCGGCTGATCATTGCCGGACGAGCCCCCATTGAGTTTGGCGAAACGCGGCTCGTCGCCGAGTGATTCGCTCAGGTCGTCGATCACATCGACATCGGGCAGCAGTGGCGCGATGTCGGGCAGATCGGTCAGCGAGGTCAAGCCCAGCCGCTCCAGGAACAGCTCGGTGGTGGCGAACATCGCTGCGCCCGAATCCGGATCGGTTCCGGCCTCGGTGATCAGCCCGCGGGCCAGCAGGGTCCGCATCACGGCGTCCACGTTCACACCGCGCACGGCGCTCACCCGCGCTCGAGTCACCGGTTGCCGGTAGGCCACCACGGCCAGGGTCTCCAGGGCCGCCCGGGTCAGCTTGGACCTTGCCCCGTCCAGCAGCAGTCGCTCGACATACGGGGCGTAGTGCGCCCGGGTGTACATCCGCCAGCCGCCCGCGGCCTCACGCAGGTCGATCCCGCTGTCACGGGCCGCCAAGTCATCGGCCATCAACCGCAGTTTGGTCATCACCCGATAGGCGGGCTGTTCGATCGCCGAAGCCAGCGCATCCACCGTCACCGGCGTATCCACCACCAGCAGCAATGCTTCGAGCACCGCGCCCAGTTCACCGTCCTCAAGCTCGGGAACCGTCGACACATTGATGCCCAGGTCATCTCCGACCGGGCTCACCTCGCCCGGGGCATCATCGGACCGAACTCCGGAATCGGAGATCTCGTCAGTCATTGTTCTCGCTATTCTTCCGCATCAGCGGTTGCCAGATGCTCGTTGGTCGGCCGATCCCCGGTCCACGAAACCTGGAGCACTCCAAGCGGTTCTGGCTGCTCGAATGTTACCGCCCGGGCCCGGAACAGTTCGAGCAGCGCCAGGAAGCGCCCGACGATCTGAATTCCGTCCGTGCATTCGGCCACCAGTTCGCTGAACGTCGCCCATTCGCCGATCCCGCGCTGTTCGAGCAGGGCGATGATCCGGTGCGCCTGTTCGGGCACCGACACCTTGGGCGCGTGAATGTGGTCGGTACCGACCGTGGGCACCGGGCGCGGGGTGAGCGCGGCGGCCGCGATCTCGGCGAATTTCTTGGCGTCCACCCCCAGCATCACCTCGGGCAGCAGGTCCGAGAAGCGATCCTCCAGCGACACCGCGCGCGGGTAGCTGCGCAGCGCTGCGGCCTCCAGTTCGGCAAACATCAGCGCGACGTGTTTGAACGCCCGGTATTGCAGCAGCCGGGCGAACAGCAGGTCCCGGACCTCCAGCAGGGCGAGATCCTCCTCGTCGTGCACCTCACCGGAGGGCAGCAATCGGGCCGCTTTGAGGTCCAGCAGCGTGGCCGCGATCACCAGAAAGGCCGTCGTCTCGTCGAGCTCCAGCCGGGCGCCGACCTCTTTGGTGTAGGCAATGAAATCGTCGGTGACCTGGTGCAACGCCACTTCGGTGACGTCGAGGCGATGCGCGAAGATGAGCTGCAACAGCAGGTCGAACGGTCCCTCGAAGTTGGTCAGCCGAACCCGGAAGCGGTCCTGCTGCTCCCCGGCGGTCGCGCCGCCCTCGACCGCACCAGCATCCGCGCCATCGGTGGTCGGGGTGTTCAGAACATCGTTCACGCGCCGAACCGGTAGATGACTTCGCGCGCCAGGGATCGATAAGCCACCGCACCGCTGGATTTCGGTGCCCAGGTGGTGATCGGTTCGCCGGCCACGCTGGTCTCCGGGAAGCGCACGGTCCGGGTGATCACGGTGTCGAACACCAGCTCGCCGAACCGTTCCACCACACGCGCCATCACCTCGCGGGCGTTGACCGTGCGCGGGTCGTAGCGGGTGACCAGGATGCCGCTGATCTCCAGCTTCGGGTTGAGCCGGTCGTGCACCTTGTCCACGGTGTCGGTCAGCAGCGCCAGCCCGCGCAGCGAGAAGTACTCGCATTCGGTCGGGATGATGACGCCGTCGGCACAGGCCAGCCCGTTGACCGTGAGCAGACCCAGCGACGGCTGGCAGTCGATCAGCACGTAGTCGTACCGGTCCAGCACCGGGTACAGCGCCCGGGCCAGTGACTGCTCCCGGCCCACCTCGTTGACCAGCTGGATCTCGGCGGCGGACAGGTCGATGTTGCTGGGCACCAGGTCCATGCCGCTGACCCGGGTCTTGATCACCACATCGTCGATCGACACCCGCGGTTCGATCAGCAGGTTGTGCACGGTGTGTGCGAGTTCGTAGTGCGGCACCCCGAGGCCGGCCGACAACGCCCCCTGCGGATCCAGGTCCACCAGCAACACCCGGCGGCCGTACTCAGCGAGGCTGGCACCCAGGTTGATGGTCGAGGTGGTCTTGCCGACCCCGCCCTTCTGGTTGCACATCGCGATGACCTTGGCCGGGCCGTGCGCCGTGCGGGGCAACGGTTCGGGGATGCTCCGCGGCGCCCGACCGGTCAGACCCGCCTCCGGCGCGCTGTGCGCAAACAGGCCGTCGTGTCCGCCGTCGTCGTTCACACCCGACCACCCCTGGTCAGGCATCCCGCAGTATTGGCGCACATCCGGGCAAGTTTAACGTTGCCCGGCCGGCAAAAACGGCAGACCCGCGGGCAATCGAGCGGGCATATCGTGAGTGTCATGACTCTCAAGCAACGGTTACCACTGTTGCGGTGGTCGTTCATCCGGATGGGAATCGGGGCCAGGCACTTCTCCAGGACTGGTCAGTGGGGTGACGGACGGGAGGCCGCAGCCGCCGCATACGTCGAGGCCCACGCCCGCCGGGGCGACCTGGACGACGCCATCGCCACCCTCGACAAGTTCGCCTACGAGAAGTCGTTTCTGATCAACATCGGCGACGAGAAGGGTGCGCTGCTGGATGCCGCGGTCACCCGGGCCAACCCGCGGCTGGCCCTGGAACTGGGCACCTACTGCGGATACGGGGCGATGCGGATCGCCCGTGCCGCACCGGACGCCCGGGTGTTCTCGGTCGAGTTCTCCCCCGCCAACGCCGAGCTCGCACGGCGCGTCTGGACGCATGCCGGGGTGGCCGACCGGATCACCTGCGTCGTCGGGACGATCAGTGACGGTGGACGCACGCTCGACGCACTCGCAGCCAGTGGGTTTGCGACAGGTGGGCTGGATTTCTTGTTCCTCGATCACGCCAAGGACGCCTACCTGCCGGATCTGCAGAGCCTGCTGGAGCGCGGGTGGTTGCATCGGGGATCGATCGTGGTCGCCGACAACGTCAAGCTGCCGGGGTCGCCCCGGTACCTGGCCTACATGCGCGAGCGCCGGGGCGCACATTGGGACACCGTCGAGCACAAGACCCACGCCGAGTACCAGACCTTGCTGCCCGATCTGGTGCTGGAGTCCAAATATCTGGGTGACGATTAGCGCGCCCGCGGGTGTGCCTCGGCCCACACCTCGCGCAGGGTGTGCACGGTGACCATGGTGTAGATCTGCGTGGTGGTCACCGAGGCATGTCCGAGGAGCTCCTGTACGACGCGCACGTCGGCGCCGCCGTCGAGCAGATGGGTGGCAAAGGAGTGCCGCAGCGTGTGCGGGGACACCGCCGAGGTGATCCCGGCCCGCTCGGCCGCGTCTTGCAACACCTGCCAGGCGCTCTGCCGGGACAGCCGCCCGCCGCGCGCATTGAGGAAAATCCCGGGTGTTCCGCGGCCCCGCCGGGCCAGATCCGGACGGCCCCGCACCAGGTAGGCATCCAACGCGCTGACCGCCGGGCGACCGATGGGGACGAGCCGCTGCTTGCCGCCCTTGCCGTGCAGCAGCACCGACCGGGCGTGGGTGTCGATGTCGTCGATGTCGAGTCCGACCGCCTCGGAGATGCGGGCCCCCGTCGAATACAGCAGCTCCAACAGCGCCCGGTTGCGCAACGTCAACGGACCGTCGGCCTCACTCTCGCCGCCGGCGGCCTCCAGCAGCGCCAGGACCTCATCCAGCGTCAGGCTCTTGGGCAACCGCCGGCTCGGAGTGGGCGGCCGGACCGCGCGTGCGACGTCGAGTTCGGTCAGGCCTTCCGCGGCGGCGAAGCGGTGCAGGCCACGGACGGCGACCACCGCCCTGGCCGCCGACACCGCTGACAGCGCCGCCACCCCGGAATCCGGGTCTCCCCGGCGCAGCGCCACCAGGAACTCGCTGACATCGACTTCTGTGACCTTGGCCAGATCGTCGATGCCGCGCTGGGTCAGGTGCCCGGCGTACCGGCGCAGGTCACGCCGATACGAGCTCAAGGTGTTGGCCGCCACGCCCCGCTCGATCGTCAGGTGATCGAGATAACCCTGTATCTGGCCGTCCAGCACAGTCCGCAGGGTAGATGACCGCGCCGTCATTGCAGGCCTTTACGCCGCCTTAATGCCGTGGGCCGGTCGATCCACCCGGACCCGGCCGGCCGTAACACGTCCACCGCGGGCATCGCGTGCGCCGCCAGGATTCCAGCCACCGCAATCGAATTCACGATGTCGCCGGAGAACACCCGCCGCACGGCCTCGGCCAGCGGCACCCGCTCGACCTTCAGGTCGGCTTCCTCGTGCTCGGCTTCGGGACGCCCGACCTCGGTCAGCCCGGTGGCCAGGAAGACCCGCACGCTCTCGTCGGAGAAACCGGGGCTGGAATCCAGGTCCACCAACACCCGCCACTGTGCGGCGGCCAGGCCGACCTCTTCCTCGAGTTCCCGGGCCGCGGTCAGCTCGGGGGGTTCACCGCCGAGATCGAGCAGGCCGGCCGGCAGCTCCCAGAGCCGACGGCCCAGCGCGTGGCGGTACTGGTACACCAGCACCACATTGTTGTCGTCGTCGAGGGCCACCACCGCGACCGCACCGAAGTGTTCGACGACCTCACGCCGGGCCGTACCGTCCCCGGGCATCCTGACCTCGTCGGCCCGCAACGCGAGAATGTTTCCGACGTAAACGGTTTCGCTGGCCAGGGTCTCGAAGTCGTGTTCAGCCAAGAGGTGCGGCTTCGGATTCTTCCGCCGGGCTGGCGGCATCCTCGGAGAACTCCTCGGGCAGGTCCATGCCCGGCAGCCGTTCCTCGGCCTTGTAGGACAGCGCCGCACCGATGAACGCCGCGAACAACGGATGCGGCCGGGTCGGCCTGCTCTTGAGTTCGGGATGGGCCTGGGTACCGACCAGGAACGGGTGGAGCTTCGAGTCGTACTCGACGAACTCCACCAGATGCCCGTCCGGAGAAGTGCCGCTGAACCGCAGCCCGCTCTTGGCGATCCGATCCCGGTAGGCGTTGTTGACCTCGAAGCGGTGCCGGTGCCGTTCGGACACCTCGGTGGCCTGGTAGGCCTGCGCCACAACCGATCCGGCTTCCAGCACGGCCGGGTAGGCACCCAACCGCATGGTGCCGCCCAGGTCGGCCTCGCCGGCCACGACATCCTTCTGGTCGGCCATCGTGGAGATCACCGGGTCCGGTGTCTTCGGGTCGAATTCGGCGGAGTTGGCCTCGGTGATCCCGACCGACCGGGCCGCCTCGATCACGATGCATTGCAGACCCAGACACAATCCCAGGACCGGCAGCCTGCGCTTACGCGCATAGGAGATCGCCCCGAGCTTGCCCTCGATACCGCGGATACCGAACCCGCCCGGAATCAGCACCCCGTCGACATCGGCCAGTGCGGCCACGGCGCCGTTCTCGGTCTCGCAGTCGTCGGAAGCCACCCACCGGATCTCTACCTTGGCACGATGCTTGAAGCCGCCGGCACGCAGCGCCTCGGCTACCGACAGGTACGCATCGGACAGGTCAATGTACTTGCCCACCAGGGCAATCCGGACCGTCTCCTGGGGTTCGTGGACCCGGCGCAGCAGGTCGTCCCACTCGGACCAGTCCACGTCGCGGAACGGCAGGTTGAGCCGGCGCACCACATAGGCGTCGAGCTCCTCGCGGTGCAGCACCTTGGGGATGTCGTAGATCGACGGCGCGTCCGGGGTGGAGATCACACCGTCGACGTCGACGTCGCACATCAGCGCGATCTTGTTCTTGAGCGGCTCGGGGACATCACGGTCACACCGCAGGATCAGCGCATCGGGGGTGATACCGATGTTGCGGAGGGCGGCCACCGAGTGCTGGGTCGGCTTGGTCTTGAGCTCACCGGACGGCGCCAGGTAGGGCACCAGCGACACATGCAGGAAGAAGCAGTTCTCCCGGCCGACCTCATGGCGAACCTGGCGGGCGGCCTCCAGGAACGGCAATGATTCGATATCGCCGACCGTGCCGCCGATCTCGGTGATCACCACGTCGGGGCGGCGACCGGCCGCATCGGGCTCGGCCATCGCCATGATGCGGCTCTTGATCTCGTCGGTGATGTGGGGAATCACCTGCACGGTGTCACCCAGGTACTCGCCACGACGTTCCTTGGCGATCACCGACGAATAGACCTGACCGGTGGTCACGTTGGCCGACTGCGACAGATCGCGGTCGAGGAACCGCTCGTAGTGGCCGACGTCGAGGTCGGTCTCGGCGCCGTCCTCGGTGACGAACACCTCGCCGTGCTGGAACGGGTTCATCGTGCCCGGATCGACGTTCAGGTAGGGGTCGAGCTTCTGCATGGTCACCTGCAGCCCCCGTGCGGTGAGCAGCTGACCGAGGCTGGACGCGGTCAACCCCTTACCCAGTGAAGACACCACACCACCGGTGACGAAGAGGTGTTTGGTGGCGGTGTTCGGGTGCTTGCGTAAGGCGGGCAAAAGCATCCTCCGTGACGACGGGCAGGGAATCGAGAAACTGGCTGTGGCCTGCCGACCCACGGAATCTCACCTTAACACCGTCACCGCCCAGCCGTCGCTGACGCGCCGACGCGAACATGTGACGCGCACGTCGCCGGAGCCTTATTGCGGGACGGTCACCGACGTCGCACCCTGCCCAGTGCCGTATTTGCCGGGCTTGCCGCCGCCCACGAGGTCGCCCAGGGCTAGCACGGCGGTGATCTGACCGGCGCTGGAATCGGCATCGTCGACGGTGCCGACCACAGCGGTCAATCCGGCGTCGGACCTGGTCACTGCCACCGCACCGGTTCCGGATGCCGAACCGGAGCGGCCGGCCAGTACGGTCCCGGAGCCATGCGGCGCCAAGCCGGCAGCGAACCGGGCCACCGTTGCGCCGCGGTTGCCGCCGTCCTCGCCCAACGCGCCGCCGGTCACGATCAACGCGGTGTTGGCCGCCGCGATGTGTGGCGCGTCATAGGTCAAGAAGCCGGTGTCGCGCAGTGCGGCGAGCACGGTCTGGCGCTGGATGTCGTCCACCGGCGCCGCGGCCGGGTTCCTGTCGGTCAGCAGGGCGATCCCCAACAGGTCGCCGGCCTGCGACCCCTGGTCCACCGCCGCGGTGCTCAGCTGCTTGCCGGCCGGCACGATCGGCGAATTGACCACCGAGAGCAACTTGTCGGCCGAGTTGGCGTCGACGAACTCCTGGGTGAGCGATACCGTGCCGGTCACGGTGCCCCCGGCCTGGCCGATGAATCGCGAGACGGCGTCGACATCACCGTCGGCGGCGTCCGGCGTGCGGAACACCACCACCGATTTGTCCTTCAACGCGTCGCGGACCATCCTCGGCGCCATTTGGGCATCGAATTCGCCTGCCGCATTGAGCTTTTCATTCAGGGCGTTCTTGCCATCGGTGAGCGTTTCGATCTGATGCTGCAGTTCCTTCTTGTCGTCGCGAAGGCCCGACAGCACGGTGCTGGACAGCAATCCGGAGCCCAGCACCACCCCGATGGCCAACGCCAGGAAGACCGCGGCCAACGAGATCGCATGTGCGCGTAGCGTAATCACGTCTCACCTGGCCATTCAGCTGATCAGGCCCTGCACCCAAAAGGTGAGACGGTTCCAGTAGTCCAGAATCCAGTCGAGTACGGCACCGTCGGCGCGTGACACCCACAGCGCGACGATCACGGCCACCAGCATGGCCAGCACCAGCAGAGCGATCGCCCCGCCGGATACCCGGCTGCGGTACAGCGTCGCCACCGCCTTGGCGTCGACCAGCTTCTCTCCGACCTTCAACCGAGTCAGGAAGGTCGACGGGTTGCTGCGCTGCCGCGACCGGTCGAAGAACTCCTCGATGGAGGCCGTGTGGCCGGCGGTGACGATCAGCGACGCCCCGTGGTGGTCGCACAGCAGCAGCGCCAGGTCGGCGGCCGAACCGGCAGCCGGGAACGTCATCGCACCGACTCCGAGATCCTGGATGCGCTCCAGGCCGGCGGCATGGCCATCGGCGTCGGCGGGCAGCACCACCTGCGCCCCGGAGCGCAGCACCTCGACGCTCATCTTGTCCGGGTCGCCGACGATCAGCGCGGGGCGATAGCCGGCCTTACGCAACACGTCCGCGCCGACCCCGACGCCGACCAGCACCGGCTGGTACTCCTTGATGAACGGCTTGAGCGCCTTGAGGTCCTCGGCGGCATCGGGTTCCTCGGCGACGATCACCACATGCCTGCGGTGCAGATCCACGTCGATATTGGGGATACCGATGCCGTCGATGAGCAACGGGCTCTCGCTGCGGATGAACTCGATGGTGTTGCCTGCGAACGCTTCCAGGTGGGCCACCAGACCGCTCTTGGCCTCGTGCATCAGCTCGTGGATCTCGTGATCGGTGCGCTCGGTGCCCACCGCGATGCGCCGGTCACCGGAGTACACACCGCCGTTGTTCAGCCGCACCCGCGCACCGTCTTTGATCTTCTTGAAGACCTCGGGGCCGGCCTCGTCGATCAGCACCACCCCGTTGGCCACCAGCACCTCGGGCCCCAGGTTCGGGTAGCGCCCGGAGATCGACGGCGAGGCATTGACCACCCCGGCGATGTTCGCCTCCACCAGCGTGTCGGCGGTGATCCGGTCCAGGTCCTGGGCGTCGAGGACGACGATGTCGCCGGGTCCGACCCGGCGCAGCAGTCGTTCGATGTCGCGGTCCACTCGAGCAGTGCCGGTCACTCCCGGACGCGAGCTGGCATTGCGGGTGAGCAGAGAGGACATCTTCATGCGCCGATTCTGTCGGGCATTGCCCGTCGGGCGGCGGAGGCGCGCCGTAACACCAGCCTCAGAGGTTCCCTTTAGTCACATCAGTAACAGACCAAGGGTCTCAAAACGGCCACATTCGCCCGGGTAGCCGCGGCCGTCGACCAGCTAGCTAACCGACCCGATCCTCGGCAAGGGTGTAGGCGACCAGCGCGTTGGCGTGCCCGTGGCCCAGACCGTGCTCGGATTTGAGCCAGCCGACCAATTCCATGTGCTTGGCCAACGGCGACGACCGAATCAACTCCTGCCACTCGGCGATCGGCCGCCCGTACTTCTTCTCGATCGACGGGAAGTAACTCGCCGGGCCCTTCACGGGTTCTGCCACGAGGCTGCTCCTTCAGTTGCGATTGCAGGTGTTTGGGTACCGACCTGGAACCTGACCGCAACTCATCGCAGCCCGGCCTACGGCGCGCTGCGCTCCTGCTGGGCAGCTTCCAGCAGCTCCCTGGCGTGGGCTCGGCCGCTGTCGGACTCCCCCAAACCGGCCAGCATCCGGGCCAGCTCGGCCACCCGTTCGTCGTCGTCGATGCGCCGCACCCCGCTGGACTTGGCGCGGCCATTGCCGCTGTCGACCAGCAGATGCGCATCGGCGAACGCCGCGACCTGCGGTAGGTGGGTCACCACGATGACTTGGTGGGTGCGCGCCAGCCGGGCCAATCGCCGACCGATCTGCACCGCGGCCCGGCCGCCGACCCCGGCGTCGACCTCGTCGAACACCATCGTGGTGCCCGCCGTCGACGCCGACAGCACCACTTCCAGGGCCAGCATGACCCGGGACAACTCACCACCGGAGGCGCTCTTGGCCAGCGGCAGTACATCGGCACCGCGGTGCGCGGTGAACCCGAACTCGACCGCGTCGACGCCGTCATGACCGGCGTGCAGGACCTCGCCGTCGGGCATGGTCACTGGCGCCGAATCATCGGCCCGCGCCGGCATCGGCGCGACACCGATGGTGAATACCGCGTTGGCCATGGCCAATCCGGCCAGCTCGGCAGTCACGGCTTTGGCCAGTCCCTTGGCCGCGCGGGACCGGGACTTGGTGAGTTCGCCTGCCGCCGTGACCAGCTGGGCTTCCAGCTCAGCGACCTTCTGGTCGAGGGCCGCCAGGCTCTCCTCGGACACATCGAGCTGCGCCAACCGCTCCGCGGCATCGCGTGCCCAGGCCAACACCCCGTCGACATCAGCGGCGTACTTGCGGGTGAGCGTGCGCAGCTCGGCCTGCCGGGTCAGCTTGGTCTCCAAAGTGCTGGCGTCGCTGGGCAGTTCGGACAGGTAGTCCCCGAGCTCGCCGGACACGTCACCGATCACCGCCATCGCCTCTGCCAGCCGGGCGGCCAGCGCCTGCAGCGCCGAGTCGTCGGTGGATTCCAGCGCGGCCTGCGCCCGTCCCACACCGTCGGCGGCCGACACGGACTCCGGCGAGGGGTCTTCCAGCTCACCGGACAACGCGAGGCGCGCGATGTGCGCCGCTTCGCGCAGCGCATCGAGTTCCGACAGTCGCCGGATGTCGGCGATGATCGCCTCGTCCTCACCGGGTTGCGGTGCGACCGCGTCGATCTCCTGGATTCCGAAGCTGAGCCGATCGGCTTCCTGGGCCAGCTCCCGGGCCCGCCGGCGACGGTCGCTCAAGTCGCGACGCGCCGCCAGCCACTCGTCGCGGATGCCCCGGTAGCGGGTCAGCGGCTTGTCCACCTCGGCGAACCGGTCCAGTGCCGCCCGCTGCTCATCGGGTCGCATCAACCGCAGCTGGTCGTTCTGGCCGTGCAGCGTCAGCACCTGGGCCGTGAAGCTGCTCAGCGATTTGGCCGGCACGCTGCGTCCGCCCAGGTACGCCCGCGAGGGCCCGGCCCGGCTCACCGAGCGGGCCGCGATCACGCTGCCATCGTCGTCCCGCTCGGCACCAGAGGAATCCAGGATCTCCTCGACCCGGCCCGACACATCCTCGCCGAGTTCAGTTGTGCTGAACCGGCCCTCCACCACCGCGCGGTCAGACCCCGAGCGCACCCGGGTGGCGTCGGCACGCGCCCCGCCGAGCAGGTGCAGGCTGGTCACCACCATCGTCTTACCGGTGCCGGTCTCCCCGGTCAGCACGGTCAGGCCACGGTCGAACTCAGCGGTGGCGGCACTGATCGCGCCCAATGACTCGATACGAATTTCCGACAGCACGGGTATCTATTGCCCCCGCCATCCGGTGACCGGCAGCCGGAACTTACGCACCAGCCGATCCGTGAACGGGGCGCTGTCCAGCCGCACCCATTTGAGCGGGGTGCCGCAGCGGGTCACCTCCAGCCGGCCGCCGGCCGGTACCACCATCTCGCGCCGACCGTCACAGAACACCAGGGCATCATTGCCGCTGGCCTCGATCTCGATCGCGATGTTGGCCAACGGACTGGTCACCATCGGACGGGCGAACAGTGCATGGGCGTTGTTGGGCACCACCAGAATCGCCTCCAGATCGGGCCACAACACCGGGCCACCCGCAGAAAACGCGTAGGCGGTGGATCCGGTCGGGGTCGACACCAGCACCCCATCGCAGCCGAACGACGACACCGGCCGGCCGTCCACCTCCAACACCACGCCGAGCACCCCGAGTCGGGGCCCCTTTTCCAGGCTGGCCTCGTTGAGCGCCCAACCCCGGTTCACCACATCGGCACCCACACGCACCACGATGTCGAGGGTCATTCGTTCCTCGATGCGGTAGTTGCGCTCGACGACGCGATCAAGCACGTGATCGATCGCTTCGGCTTCGGCTTCGGCCAAGAACCCGATCCGGCCCAGATTGACCCCCAACACCGGAATCTCGACATTGCGGGCCAGCTCCGCGGCTCGCAGGAACGTACCGTCCCCGCCGAGCACCAGCACCAGCTCGCAGCCTTCGGCGGCACGCTCATCGGCGTCGACCACCTCGATATCGACACCGAGTGCCCGCATATCGTCGGGCGCCAGATGCAGCGGTCCCCGGTCAACGGCCTCCGCTGAGAGCACCTTCAAACCAATGCCGTTGTCGCCGAGTACCTTTTCCACCCGACGGGCAACTTCGGTCGCCTCATCCCGCCCGGTGTGCACCACCAGCAGGATCGTGCGTTCAGACGTCATTGCGGCCCCTCCTCGACCGCCCGCCGCACCGCTTGTTCGAGAGCTTCGCCGTCCAGTGCGCGATCGGTCTCGGTGCGCAGGTGCAGGAAGTACTCGACATTGCCCGATGGCCCCGGCAGGGGGCTGGCCGTCACATCGACAGCATGCCATTGCAGGGCGGCCGCCTTGCGGGCGACGGTACACACCGCGTCAACCCGTAGCTCGGGATCGGACACCACACCGCCGGCGCCCACCCGATCCTTACCGACCTCGAACTGGGGTTTCACCATCGGAACGATATCGGCGTCGGGCACCGCACACGCGGTAAGCGCGGGAAGGACGGTGGCCAACGAGATGAACGAGAGATCCGCGACGATCAACTGCACCGGCCCGCCGATCGCGGCGGCAGTCAGATCCCGCACATTCGTCCGCTCCAGCACCGCCACCCTGGGATCTGAGCGCAGCGACCAGGCCAGCTGGCCGTAGCCGACGTCGGCGGCGACCACTTCGGCGGCGCCGCGGTCCAGCAGCACCTCGGTGAATCCCCCGGTCGAGGCTCCGGCGTCCAGGCAGCGACGCCCGTCGACCGTTACGTCAAACGCATCCAAAGCACCGATCAACTTATGCGCGCCGCGCGACACCCAGCTGCGTTCCGCAGTGGCGATCACGGTGATGTTGGCGTCCATCGCGACCGCTGTGGCCGGTTTCGCCGCGAGCATGCCATTGATGCGGACCCGACCGTCCTCGATCAGTTCTGCTGCCTGCTGACGCGACCGGGCCAGGCCCCGCCGCACCAGCTCGGCATCAACGCGAGCCCGCCGTGCCACGATCGCTCACCTTCCGGTCGCCTGCGGTCCGGCCGGTTGCCCCCTGTCGACCAAGTCGAGAGCCTGCACGAGCAGATCGTGTGCCTGCTCCAACCGCGCTGCCACCACTTCGATGTCCGCGCCGTCGAGCACGGACGGGTCCACCGCCGGATCCGGCACATCTGCCAACACTGCGGCGACCTGCGCGCGCAGCTGATCGGGATCGGTACTCATAGCGACACTCACGCTAGTCGATGGGTGCCGACAGCAACGACCACCGCTGCAACGCCCGGCGGGCCGTGTCGTCGCCGGCCGACACCGAAAAGGCGCCGTGGTCCAGATCGCCGGTCCACGCCGCGTGCGCGGTCGCCCGGACCACCGACAGGTCATCCTGGGGATCCTGGCCGGTGGCATGCACGGTGACCGTCCTCGGGCCAACCTCAATCCGCCAGGCCGGGTGAGGCGCGATACGCAGCGTGGCGGCATCGGTATGCAGCCCGCGCAGATCCTCGGCCAGATAGATCGGCCGCTCCGCGGGCACGGCGTGCACCGCGTCACCGGCGGTACTGACCCCGGTCAGCACCATCAGGCTGGGCAGGCCCGCCGCGACGGCACCGGCGATATCGGTATCGAGCCGATCGCCCACTACCAGCGGGGTGTCGAACGTCCCCCGACTCAGTGCGTCCTTCATCAACGTCGGCTGGGGCTTGCCGGCCACCAACGGTTCCTGCTCGGTAGCCGCCCGCAACGCGGCCACCATCGAGCCGTTGCCCGGCAGCAGCCCGCGCTCCGAGGGCAAGGTCCGATCCATATTCGCGGCCACCCATAGGGCGCCGGCACGGATCGCCAATGCGGCCTCGGCGAGATCTGCCCATCCGGTCTGCGGCGAATGCCCCTGGACCACCGCCGCCGGGTTCTGGTCTACAGTGCGCACCGGCCGCAGCCCGACGTTGCTCACCTCCTCGGCGAGGGCTTCGGTGCCCACAACGAGAACCGCTGAGTCCGCCGGCAACTGCGCTGCCAGCAGATGTGCCGCACTCTGGGCGCTGGTCACCACGTCTTCAGATCCGGCCGCAAACCCCAGCTCACGCAGGTGAGCGGCGACCTGGGCCGGACCGCGAGACGCGTTGTTGGTGATATAGAGCACCCGTGATGCCAGATCGGCCAGGCTGTCGAGTGCACCGGGCGTGGGCTCGTGGCCGCAGAACACCGTGCCATCGAGATCCAGCAACAGGCAATCATGTTGCCCTGCAAGCGTGGTCACGTCAGGAAAGCTCCGTGATCCGGTCTTCCGCGTCGGTGATCCCGTCGATGTCAGCGCCGGCGGCGTTGATGAACCATTGCAGGGCGTCATCACTGCGTCCCAGTGCCAGCAGGGTGTCGGCATACGCGTAGAACAGCCGCGCTGCGGTTGCACCGCTACTGGTGGGATCGAGTTGCGGTGTGGACAGCAATGCCAGCGCCTGCTCGAACTGCCCGAGATCCGAACGCGCACCCGCCATCACGATGCGCAGTTCGTCGGCATCCTCACCGGTGAGCGCCGCCGCGTCGTCGCTGCGCGCAAGTTCCAGTGCCCGCTCCGGCCGTCCGACGCCACGTTCACAATCGGCGATCATCGGCAGCAGCACCGATCTACTGCCCATCCGCCGCGCCGCACGCAGCTCGGCGAGTGCTTGAGCCCAGTCGCCACAGTGATACGCCGCGATGCCGACCGCCTCACGAACCACCGCGATCCGGCCGGCCCGGCTGCGCGCGGCCCGGGCGTGCGCCAGCGCCGCCTCGGGGTCCTCATCGAGCAGATTGCCGGCCATCACAAGATGGCGGGCCACGAAATCGGCGGTGGCCTTGTCCAGGGTCACCAGTTCCCGACGAACGTCCGGCGCGAGTTGTTTGGCCTCGACGTCGGCGGGCAGCCGCGGACCGTCAGTCCTGGGCTCGGCGTCGTCCGCCGACTGCGACGAACGGGCCTGGCCGGCCTTTCCCGGCCGAGGCGCACCCGGACGTTGGTCGCGGGGCCGATGATCGCGCGGCCGGTAATGACCCGAGTTGCTGGATGCGCGGTCGTTGGATGCACGCCGCGGACGACGCTCAGCGTCGCCTTGTCTGTCTCCGACCACGTGTGCCTTTCTACCTGCTCTTCCCGCAAAGGATACTGGCTGCCACCATGGCCGACATAATCATGTCGGCCATGGCATTCAAAATTCGCATCACGAATTCGGGCGATAAAAACGAATCACCCCCCACGTGAAACGTGGGGGGTGATTCTTAATTTGTGTTCGGCGGTGTCCTACTTTTCCACCCGAGTGGGTAGTATCATCGGCGCTGGCAGGCTTAGCTTCCGGGTTCGGGATGGGACCGGGCGTTTCCCTGCCGCTATGGACCGCCGTAACTCTATTCTCTTGTGGATTCCACAGAGTAAATCTTTGTGTTTTGGTGGTGGGGCGTGAATGCTTGTTCACGTCCGACACAACAAGTGTGTGGGTGCTTTGTGGTGTGGTTGCGAGGCTGTGCGTCTTTTACTCAACCCTTTTTTGGTGTTGGGGTTGTTGTAAGTTTTCGGCCGGTTAGTGCCAGTTCCCTAAACCCATTGCTGGGCGTACAGGTCTGGCCTATCAATCCCGTG
>NZ_JARXVE010000020.1 GCF_029893345.1 Mycolicibacterium frederiksbergense
TGCCAGACACACTATTGGGCTTTGAGACAACAGGCCCGTTTTTCCCTGGCCCCTGTGTGGGGTGGGAGGCGTGTTGTTGCTCCATCTTTGGTGGTGGGGTGTGGTGTTTGATTTGTGGATAGTGGTTGCGAGCATCTAGCACGCAGGAGACGACGCCGGCTTTCGGGTTGGTGTTGTTTTTGTGTGTTGATGTGCAATTTCTTTTACTCATTTTTTGGTTTTGTGTTGTAAGTGTTTAAGGGCGCATGGTGGATGCCTTGGCACTGGGAGCCGATGAAGGACGTTGGAGGCTGCGATATGCCTCGGGGAGCTGCCAACCGAGCGTTGATCCGAGGATGTCCGAATGGGGAAACCCGGCACGAGTTATGTCGTGTCACCCTGCACTGAATACATAGGTGTAGGGAGGGAACGCGGGGAAGTGAAACATCTCAGTACCCGTAGGAAGAGAAAACAAAAGTGATTCCGTGAGTAGTGGCGAGCGAAAGCGGAGGATGGCTAAACCGTATGCATGTGATACCGGGTAGGGGTTGTGTGTGCGGGGTTGTGGGACCTGTTTTTCCAGTTCTACTCGACTGGAGGGTAGTTAGAAAATGTCGTGGTTAACGGAAATGGTTTGGGATGACCTGCCGTAGACGGTGAGAGCCCGGTACGTGAAAACCTGACATCTGCCTTGAACAGTGTTCCCGAGTAGCAGCGGGCCCGTGAAATCTGCTGTGAATCTGCCGGGACCACCCGGTAAGCCTGAATACTTCCCAGTGACCGATAGCGGATTAGTACCGTGAGGGAATGGTGAAAAGTACCCCGGGAGGGGAGTGAAATAGTACCTGAAACCGTGCGCTTACAATCCGTCAGAGCCCTCGCTTTGCGTGGGGTGATGGCGTGCCTTTTGAAGAATGAGCCTGCGAGTCAGGGACATGTCGCGAGGTTAACCCGTGTGGGGTAGCCGCAGCGAAAGCGAGTCTGAATAGGGCGTATCCACACAATAGTGTGTGGTGTAGTGGTGTGTTCTGGACCCGAAGCGGAGTGATCTACCCATGGCCAGGGTGAAGCGCGGGTAAGACCGCGTGGAGGCCCGAACCCACTTAGGTTGAAGACTGAGGGGATGAGCTGTGGGTAGGGGTGAAAGGCCAATCAAACTCCGTGATAGCTGGTTCTCCCCGAAATGCATTTAGGTGCAGCGTCACATGTTTCTTGTTGGAGGTAGAGCTACTGGATGGCCGATGGGCCCCACAGGGTTACTGACGTCAGCCAAACTCCGAATGCCGACAAGTCTAAGAATGTGGCAGTGAGACGGCGGGGGATAAGCTCCGTGCGTCGAGAGGGAAACAGCCCAGATCGCCGGCTAAGGCCCCTAAGCGTGTACTAAGTGGAAAAGGATGTGCAGTCGCGAAGACAACCAGGAGGTTGGCTTAGAAGCAGCCACCCTTGAAAGAGTGCGTAATAGCTCACTGGTCAAGTGATTGTGCGCCGATAATGTAGCG
The DNA here is from genome assembly GCF_029893345.1 of Mycolicibacterium frederiksbergense. GTDB lineage: Bacteria > Actinomycetota > Actinomycetes > Mycobacteriales > Mycobacteriaceae > Mycobacterium > Mycobacterium frederiksbergense_B. The sequence goes on from NZ_JARXVE010000020.1 coordinate 1,482, forward strand.
GGGCTCAAGTACACCGCCGAAGCCGCGGCAACGAACTTTGTTCGTTGGGTAGGGGAGCGTCCTGCATCCGGTGAAGCAGCAGAGTGATCTAGTTGTGGAGGGTGTGGGAGTGAGAATGCAGGCATGAGTAGCGAATAGGCAAGTGAGAACCTTGCCCGCCGAAAGACCAAGGGTTCCTGGGCCAGGCCAGTCCTCCCAGGGTGAGTCGGGACCTAAGGCGAGGCCGACAGGCGTAGTCGATGGACAACGGGTTGATATTCCCGTACCCGTGTATGTGCGTCCATGATGAATCCATTGTGCTAACCATCCAAAACCGTCGTGACCGATCCCTTCGGGGTGAGGCGTTGACGGGGCTGCGTGGGACCCCGGTGGGTAGTAGTCAAGCGATGGGGTGACGCAGGAAGGTAGCCGTACCAGTCAGTGGTTGTACTGGGGTAAGCCGGTAGGGAGTCAGATAGGCAAATCCGTCTGGCATATATCCTGAGAGGTGATGCATAGCCGTTGAGGCGAATTCGGTGATCCTATGCTGCCAAGAAAAGCCTCTAGCGAGGACATACACGGCCCGTACCCCAAACCAACACAGGTGGTCAGGTAGAGAATACTAAGGCGTACGAGTGAACTATGGTTAAGGAACTCGGCAAAATGCCCCCGTAACTTCGGGAGAAGGGGGACCCACATATCGTGAAGGCCTTTGCGGCCGGCAGCGGGAGTGGGTGGCACAAACCAGTGAGAAGCGACTGTTTACTAAAAACACAGGTCCGTGCGAAGTCGCAAGACGATGTATACGGACTGACGCCTGCCCGGTGCTGGAAGGTTAAGAGGACCGGTTAACCCTTCGGGGTGAAGCTGAGAATTTAAGCCCCAGTAAACGGCGGTGGTAACTATAACCATCCTAAGGTAGCGAAATTCCTTGTCGGGTAAGTTCCGACCTGCACGAATGGCGTAACGACTTCTCAACTGTCTCAACCATAGACTCGGCGAAATTGCACTACGAGTAAAGATGCTCGTTACGCGCGGCAGGACGAAAAGACCCCGGGACCTTCACTACAACTTGGTATTGGTGCTCGATACGGTTTGTGTAGGATAGGTGGGAGACTGTGAAGCAGTAACGCCAGTTATTGTGGAGTCGTTGTTGAAATACCACTCTGATCGTATTGGGCCTCTAACCTCGGACCGTATATCCGGTTCAGGGACAGTGCCTGGTGGGTAGTTTAACTGGGGCGGTTGCCTCCCAAAATGTAACGGAGGCGCCCAAAGGTTCCCTCAACCTGGACGGCAATCAGGTGTTGAGTGTAAGTGCACAAGGGAGCTTGACTGCGAGACTTACAAGTCGAGCAGGGACGAAAGTCGGGACTAGTGATCCGGCACCTCTGAGTGGAAGGGGTGTCGCTCAACGGATAAAAGGTACCCCGGGGATAACAGGCTGATCTTCCCCAAGAGTCCATATCGACGGGATGGTTTGGCACCTCGATGTCGGCTCGTCGCATCCTGGGGCTGGAGCAGGTCCCAAGGGTTGGGCTGTTCGCCCATTAAAGCGGCACGCGAGCTGGGTTTAGAACGTCGTGAGACAGTTCGGTCTCTATCCGCCGCGCGCGTCAGAAGCTTGAGGAAATCTGTCCCTAGTACGAGAGGACCGGGACGGACGAACCTCTGGTACACCAGTTGTTCCACCAGGAGCACGGCTGGATAGCCACGTTCGGACAGGATAACCGCTGAAAGCATCTAAGCGGGAAACCCCCTCCAAGACCAGGCTTCTCACCCTTTTAGAGGGATAAGGCCCCCCGCAGACCACGGGATTGATAGGCCAGACCTGTACGCCCAGCAATGGGTTTAGGGAACTGGCACTAACCGGCCGAAAACTTACAACAACCCCAACACCAAAAA
>NZ_JARXVE010000021.1 GCF_029893345.1 Mycolicibacterium frederiksbergense
TGATCGAATTTTTCTGATTCGAATTCTGCCGGGTTTGTCCCGGGGTTTTTGTTTGGAGAGTTTGATTCTGGCTCAGGACGAACGCTGGCGGCGTGCTTAACACATGCAAGTCGAACGGAAAGGCCCTTCGGGGTACTCGAGTGGCGAACGGGTGAGTAACACGTGGGTGATCTGCCCTGCACTTTGGGATAAGCCTGGGAAACTGGGTCTAATACCGAATATGACCGCACACTTCCTGGTGTGTGGTGGAAAGCTTTTGCGGTGTGGGATGGGCCCGCGGCCTATCAGCTTGTTGGTGGGGTAATGGCCTACCAAGGCGACGACGGGTAGCCGGCCTGAGAGGGTGACCGGCCACACTGGGACTGAGATACGGCCCAGACTCCTACGGGAGGCAGCAGTGGGGAATATTGCACAATGGGCGCAAGCCTGATGCAGCGACGCCGCGTGAGGGATGACGGCCTTCGGGTTGTAAACCTCTTTCAGCACAGACGAAGCGCAAGTGACGGTATGTGCAGAAGAAGGACCGGCCAACTACGTGCCAGCAGCCGCGGTAATACGTAGGGTCCGAGCGTTGTCCGGAATTACTGGGCGTAAAGAGCTCGTAGGTGGTTTGTCGCGTCGTCCGTGAAAACTCACAGCTTAACTGTGGGCGTGCGGGCGATACGGGCAGACTAGAGTACTGCAGGGGAGACTGGAATTCCTGGTGTAGCGGTGGAATGCGCAGATATCAGGAGGAACACCGGTGGCGAAGGCGGGTCTCTGGGCAGTAACTGACGCTGAGGAGCGAAAGCGTGGGGAGCGAACAGGATTAGATACCCTGGTAGTCCACGCCGTAAACGGTGGGTACTAGGTGTGGGTTTCCTTCCTTGGGATCCGTGCCGTAGCTAACGCATTAAGTACCCCGCCTGGGGAGTACGGCCGCAAGGCTAAAACTCAAAGAAATTGACGGGGGCCCGCACAAGCGGCGGAGCATGTGGATTAATTCGATGCAACGCGAAGAACCTTACCTGGGTTTGACATGCACAGGACGCCAGTAGAGATATTGGTTCCCTTGTGGCCTGTGTGCAGGTGGTGCATGGCTGTCGTCAGCTCGTGTCGTGAGATGTTGGGTTAAGTCCCGCAACGAGCGCAACCCTTGTCTCATGTTGCCAGCACGTAATGGTGGGGACTCGTGAGAGACTGCCGGGGTCAACTCGGAGGAAGGTGGGGATGACGTCAAGTCATCATGCCCCTTATGTCCAGGGCTTCACACATGCTACAATGGCCGGTACAAAGGGCTGCGATGCCGTGAGGTGGAGCGAATCCTTTCAAAGCCGGTCTCAGTTCGGATCGGGGTCTGCAACTCGACCCCGTGAAGTCGGAGTCGCTAGTAATCGCAGATCAGCAACGCTGCGGTGAATACGTTCCCGGGCCTTGTACACACCGCCCGTCACGTCATGAAAGTCGGTAACACCCGAAGCCGGTGGCCTAACCCTTGTGGAGGGAGCCGTCGAAGGTGGGATCGGCGATTGGGACGAAGTCGTAACAAGGTAGCCGTACCGGAAGGTGCGGCTGGATCACCTCCTTTCTAAGGAGCACCACGATAAACATCCCCAATTGGTGGGGGTGTAGCCGTGAGGAACCCTGTGGCTGTAGTGGCCGGGGTTTGGTGCACAACAAACGTTGATGCGGTGTGGGAACGCCGTGTTGAGA
>NZ_JARXVE010000022.1 GCF_029893345.1 Mycolicibacterium frederiksbergense
CCGCGTTGACTCATTAAAAATGCCCGTTTGGCTGCTTCGTTGACTCATTTGAGAATGCCCGCGTGCGGTGTGTTGTTCGACGGTGTGTTGCGGGGTGGGCTATTGCCAGTTGATGGGGTTGACGATGGCGGAGCGTGCGGCGGTGACCAGGGCAATTGCGGTTCGTTACCAGCGGGCCGGCAAGGCCGAGAAGGCCAGGATTCTTGATGAGTTGTGCGCCACGACGGGATGGCATCGCGATCATGCCCGCAAGGCGTTGCGCGGGGCCCTAACGCCGCGGGTGCTGCCGCCTCGGCGGCCGCGTCCACCGACGTATGGCCCGAATGTGATTGCGGGCCTGGTGTTGTGCTGGAAGGTGTTGGGGATGCCGGCAGGCAAACGGCTGGCGCCCGTGCTGGGTGAATTGGTGGTGGTGCTGCGCCGGCACGGCGAGCTGGATATCGATGAGGCGACTGCGGCGCAGTTGGTGGGGATGTCGGCGGCCACGATCGACCGGCGGCTGGCTCCCGAACGCAAGAAATGCCAACTCAAGGGCCGTTGCCGAACCAAACCGGGCACGCTGCTCAAAAGCCAGATCCCGGTGCGCACCTGGGCGGCATGGGACGATGCGGTACCGGGATTCGTCGAGATCGACCTGGTCAGCCATGACGGCGGCATCGTCACCGGTGAGCACGCCTGGACCCTGACGGTCACCGATATCGCCACGGGCTGGACCGAGAACCGCACGTTGCCCGGCAAGGCCCAGAAGTGGGTGATCGGCGCCCTCAACGACATCGCCGCGAGGTTGCCGTTCCCGATCCGTGGTGTCGATTCAGATAACGGATCGGAATTCATCAACTTCGCTCTGCTGGAGTGGTGTCGCAAGCGCCGCATCACCTTCACCCGGTCGCGGCCGGGCAACAAGAACGACGGCTGCCACGTCGAACAGAAGAACTGGGCGAGGGTGCGCGTCATGGTGGGCTACCACCGCTACGACACCCCTGCCGAGCTGGTGCTGCTCAACACAATCTGGGAACGTCAGTCACTGCTGGCGAACTACTTTTACCCGCAGCAAAAGCTCATCTCCAAGGTCCGTATCGGCGCCAAAGTGATCAAGAAGTACGACAGGGCAACCACCCCGTATCGCCGCGCCCAAGCACACGCAGCGCTCACCGTAGAACAGGCCAAGGCTCTGGCCCAGACCTATGCCGACATCAACCCCGCCGCCCTGGGGCGTCGCATTCAAGCTTTGACCACTGAGCTTCTGGCCCTGACTACCAGCAAAGCCAGCCCCCAACCCAAAGCCCTCATCACGCGGGCACCTAAAGGTGAGGCAACGAATTTTGCGGCCACCGGCACCTAAACCAGACACCCAGCCGGGCAGCCACACATGAGGCAACGACCCCAACCGGGCACTTTCCAAATGAGGCAACGAATCCCCTCGCGGGCATATTGACACGAGGCAATACG
>NZ_JARXVE010000023.1 GCF_029893345.1 Mycolicibacterium frederiksbergense
TTTGGGGTGGGTTTGGTTGGTGCCTTGGTCGGTGTGGAGGCAGCGGTAGACGGTGCGGGCGAGGTGGCGTTTGAGGCATCGCAGGGCTTCTTTGGTCGTCTTTCCCTGGGTTAAGCGTCTGCGGTAGTAGCGCTGGCCGGCGCTGTCGGGTATGCGGAGTTGGGTGATCGCAATGCGATGCAGGGCGGCATTGAGTTGACGGTTGCCCGAGCGGTTCAAACGGACGCGGCCGGCGGTGTTGCCCGACCAGACCGGGATCGGCGCGGTACCACTATGGCGGGCGAAAGCGGATTCGCTGCGGAATCGGCTGATCCCGGCGGTCTCGGCGACCAGTTTGGCTGCTGTCAGTTCGCCACAGCCGGGCAACGACAACAGAGTCGGGGCGACTTTCTGCACACGTTCGCCGATGCGTGCGGCCAAGGCGTCGATGGCTTCGGTGAGGCGCACAATATCGGCGAGCTCATCACGGGCTAACTCGGCCAACAGGCCGTGCTGGGTGTCTAGCCAGTTGCGCAGCACCGCGCAGGGCTTGGGTCGATGCAGCGAGGCTGGTTTCGGCTCGGCGGCGGGGTCAAGCTCGTGGACCCGTTGACGAAGCCGGTTGATCGTCGAAGTACGTTGCGACACAAGGTCGTCACGGCGATCAATGAGCAGTTTGAGCTCGCGTGAGGCCTCGTCGTGGGATGCGATCGGCAGATCAGGGTGGCGCAACACCGCCTGGGCAACCGCCAATGCGTCGATCGGGTCCGACTTGCCCCGGGTCCGTGCCGAGGCGCGGGTCTGCGACATCAGCTTCGGCGCCACTCGCACCACCGGCTGGCCTGCGGTGAGCAGATCACGCTCCAGACGCGCTGAGAGGTTGCGACAGTCCTCGATACCCCACAGCAGATCATCACCGAACTGCTCACGCGCCCACGCTAACGCTGCGTGATGTCCGGTTGTGGTGGCCTTGACTACCTTCTGGCCGAGTTTGCGACCGACCTCGTCGACTGCGACGAAGGTGTGGGAGCGCTTGTGAACATCAGTTCCAACAACAACCATGGTGGCTGCCTCCTTCACTCGAAGAGGTGATGAAGGTTGGGCCGGCCGGCAGGACACATCTCAGTGGGGGCGGTGCCACGCTCCTATCAAGTCACGCCGGTCGGTCCTCCCACCTGGCATCGGCACAACGCTCGAATGCCAACCCGAAGGCGGCAGTGTCTGTAGGAGCCAGACACCAGGTGGAAAGACCCAACCACCGCATAGCGGCACTGTCCAGGCTGACACTGAGTGTCTGTACGCC
>NZ_JARXVE010000024.1 GCF_029893345.1 Mycolicibacterium frederiksbergense
CCTAGTGTGCTGAGTCGTTAATTCGTCGGCAGTAGTTGGCGATGCTGGCAAGGATTTGGTCGGCGGTCTTGGTCCAGACATAGGGCCGGGGATTGTCATTCCAGGTGTCGATCCAGGCGCGGATGTCGGCGTTGAGTTGGCGGACCGAGGTGTGGGTGCCGCGGCGCAGTTTTTTGGTGGTCAGTTCGGCGAACCAGCGTTCGACGAGGTTGAGCCATGACGAACTGGTCGGGGTGAAGTGCAAGACGAACCGGGGATGGTTTGTCAGCCAACGCTTCACCGCTGGGGTCTTGTGGGTTGAGGCGTTGTCGAGCACGACGTGGCAGTCCAGGTCTGTCGGCACATTGGCATCGATTTTCTTCAGGAAGGCGAGGAATTCCTCGGACCGATGCCGGTTGTGCAGGGAGCCGATGACCTTCCCTGTGGCGAGGTCGAGTGCGGCATAGAGGCTGGAGGTGCCGTGGCGGACGTAGTCGTGGCTGGCCCGAGCCGGTGTTCCCGGCAGCATCGGAAACACCGGTTGGGTGCGGTTGAGGGCTTGGATCTGGGTCTTTTCGTCCACGCACAGCACGATGGCCCGCTCCGGGGGATCGAGATAGAGCCCGACGATGTCGCGGACCTTCTCCACGAACAACGGATCCTTAGACAACTTCCATGAATCCTGTTTGTGCGGAGCCAGTCCGAAAGCCCGCCACACCCGCGACACCATCGACTGCGACAGCCCGAGATGATCGGCCATCGACCGAGTGGACCAGTGTGTGGCATCCGGTGGCGTGGTCTCCAGTGTTGCGGTGATTAACGCCTCGATCTGGTCGTCACCGATCACGCGGGGACGACCCGGGCGCGGTTCATCGAGTAGGCCGTCGCAGCGATACTCGACAAACCGGTCACGCCACTTGCGAACCGTGCTCCGGTCGATCTCGAGCCGATCGGCTACCTCAACATTGGTGCCACCATCGCTGGCCGCCAACACGATTCGAGCCCTCAACGCCAAACCCGCCGCACTGGTCCGCCGACGGGTCCAACCCTCCAGTTCAGCCCGCTCGACATCGGTCAAAACGATCTGAGCAGCATGCGGTGACGGCATCACCAACTCTAACAAGAGCGAGCGAATTAACGACTCAGGACACTAGC
>NZ_JARXVE010000025.1 GCF_029893345.1 Mycolicibacterium frederiksbergense
CTGCTGATGGCCGCAACGGCGGGCTGCAGTGGGAAAACCGAGGAATCGTCGGGTAATTCGGCGCTGACGCCGCAGCAGGTGCGTGAGATCGCCAAGGAGGCCTACATGTACGGCTTCCCGATGGTCGACTCCTACCGCATTCAATACTCCTACTTCGTCGACAAGAACAACCCGCAGTACAGGGGCGACTGGAACCAGACGCACAGCATCGCGCGGGTGTTCACCCCCGAAGACACCACCATCCAGACCCCCAACTCCGACACCCCCTACACGATGCTCGGTGCGGATCTGCGGGCCGAACCATTGGTACTGACGGTGCCGCCGATCGAGAGCGGCCGGTACTACTCGTTGCAGTTCGTCGACGGCTACACCTACGACTACGCCTACGTGGGCAGCCGCACCACCGGCAACGGCGGCGGCAAGTACCTACTGGCCGGGCCGGGCTGGAAGGGCGACAAGCCCGACGGGATCAACGAGGTCATCCGGTCGGACACCGACTTCTCCCTGGTCATCTACCGCACCCAGCTGTTCGACCCCGCCGACATTGACAACGTGAAGAAGATCCAGGCCGGCTACACCGTCGAGCCGCTGTCGGCGTTCGAGCACAAGCCCGACACCACGGCCCCGCCGATGGACTTCGTCGCCCCGCTGAGCCCCGACGAGCAGAAGACGTCGCCGAAGTTCTTCCAGATCCTCAACTTTGTCTTGAAGTCCGCCCCCGTGCTGCCCGACGAGAAGGAACTGCGCGACCGTTTCGCCACCATCGGCATCGGCCCCGACGGCGACTTCAACCCCGACACCATGAACAAGGAAACCCTGCAGGCAGTGCAGGACGGGATGGCCGACGCCTGGGCCGAGCTGACCACCTTCCAGAAAGACAAACTCAACACCGGTCAAGTCACCTCCGGTCAGCTGTTCGGCACGCACGCGGAACTGAAAAACAACTACCTCTACCGGATGGCCGGTGCGGTGCTGGGCATCTACGGCAACGTCGCGCAGGAGGCCATGTACCCGGTGATCGCCACCGACTCGGCCGGTGCACCGTTGACCGGTACCAACAGCTACACCGTGCGGTTCGCGCCCGG